>NZ_CM169317.1:0-10000 GCF_057063165.1 Paenibacillus sp. JL3B1040
GTGGACAGCCATACTTCGGAAATATGGCAACATATTTTATCGATTATTAATACGAAATTGAGCAAACCCAGCTTTGACACCTGGTTTAAAGCGACCAAGGTCGTCTCTTTGACCGATCAGTCGATCGTGATCTCCGCTCCGACCACGTTCGCGGTGGAATGGCTGGAAAGCCGCTACACCAAACTGGTCGCAACAACCGTGCTTGAGGTGATCGGCAAGCAGGTCGACGTCTCTTTCGTGATCGAGGAGTCGGCCCCGCCCGAGCAAGCTCAAGTTTATAAGGAACCTCCCGCTCCCGTCCCAAGCGAGGAAAGCGTTTCCCATATGCTTAATCCGAAGTATACGTTCGACACCTTCGTCATTGGCTCCGGCAATCGCTTTGCCCATGCCGCCTCCCTGGCGGTCGCCGAGGCGCCGGCGCGGGCGTACAATCCGCTGTTCCTCTATGGCGGCGTGGGACTCGGCAAGACGCATCTGATGCATGCGATTGGCCATTACATTTTGGAACACAGCCCCAGCAGTAAAGTCGTGTACATTTCCTCCGAGAAATTTACGAACGAATTCATCAACTCCATCCGGGACAATCGTGCGGAAAGCTTCCGCAACAAATACCGCAATATCGATATTTTGCTGATCGACGACATTCAGTTTCTCGCCGGCAAGGAATCGACCCAGGAGGAGTTCTTCCATACGTTTAACGCGCTGCATGAAGAGCGCAAGCAGATCATTATCTCCAGCGACCGGCCGCCGAAGGAGATTCCGACGCTTGAGGAGAGGCTTCGCTCCCGGTTTGAATGGGGATTAATCACCGATATCCAACCGCCGGATTTGGAGACCCGGATCGCCATTTTACGCAAGAAAGCCAAAGCGGAAAATCTTGATATTCCGAATGAAGCGATGATGTACATCGCCAACCAAATCGACACGAACATTCGCGAGTTGGAAGGGGCGCTGATCCGGGTCGTCGCCTACTCTTCCTTGATCAATCAGGACATCACGACCCATCTGGCCGCCGAGGCGCTGAAGGACATCATCCCGTCCAGCCGCCCGAAGATGATTACGATCCAGGACATTCAGCAAAAAGTCGGCGATTATTACAATTTGAAGCTGGATGACTTCAAGGCGCGCAAACGAACGAAGGCGATCGCGTTTCCGCGGCAAATCGCCATGTATCTGGCCCGGGAGCTGACCGACTTCTCGCTGCCGAAGATCGGCGATGCGTTTGGCGGCCGCGACCATACGACGGTCATCCACGCGCACGAGAAAATCACCCAGCAACTCAAGACGGATCAAGAGCTATTCAAAATCGTCAACAACATTACCGAAAAAATAAAAAGTGCCACCTGAATAAGGGATAAGCCTATGCACATGATATTCACATGTGGATAGGCTTCATTTCATCTTTTTTTGGTTGTTATCCACATATTCAGTGTCCCTACTACTTCTTCTAAATTTATTAAAGATATATACATCTTCATAAACGGCGCAAGAGCCACCGGCTTCGAGGAAGCACTGCTCACGACCGGACTCTTGTCCCGGTGAAGAAGAAGAGAGCCTGAAGCGCCTCAAACCGTACATACCTTTAAGTTATGCTTCGGAGGCGAGGAATATGACAGCTCCAACCCTTCCGGAGTAAAAGTCAGTTTTATTGCGACGATAATCATAGAAGCCTATGCTTCATAAAACGTTTAGGAGTTGAATTTATGAAAATCCGTATTTTGAAACATGATCTCAATGAATCGATCCAACATGTGTCCAAAGCGATTTCAAGCCGAACGACGATTCCGATTTTGACCGGGATCAAGCTGGATGTAAACTTCCAAGGGATGACCCTGACCGCCAGCGATACGGATATTTCCATTCAGGCTTTTATTCCCGCCGAGGATCAGGAGAAGCAAATCGTACAGGTAGAACGTCCGGGCAGCGTTGTATTGCCTGCGAAGTTTTTCGTCGAAATCATCAAGAAGCTTCCGTCTTCCGAGATCGAAATGGAAGTGCAGGATGGATTCCAAACCTTCATCCGTTCCGGATCGACCGATATCCAAATGGTGGGTCTTGATCCGGAGGAATTCCCGGTGCTGCCCAGCATCGAAGAGAATCAGGTCATTTCGATTCCCGGCGATTTATTGAAGAATATGATTCGGCAAACGGTCTTCTCTATTTCCACGAACGAAACCTCGCCAATTCTGACCGGGATATTGTGGAATTTGGCGGATAGCCAATTCAAATTCGTCGCGACGGACCGCCACCGTTTGGCCAGTCGGATTGCCGGGCTGGACGACGCCGATGGCGTAAGATTCAGCAATATCGTCATCGCCGGCAAAACGCTGAATGAGCTCAGCAAAATCATCCCGGATCAAAATACGCGCGTCGAGATCGTTGTCGCCGATAACCAAGTTTTATTCAAGATCGATCGCGTGCTGTTTTATACTCGCATTCTCGACGGAACTTATCCGGATACTTCCAAGATTATTCCGACCACTTATAAAACAGAACTCGTGCTGGACACGAAAAAGCTAAGCGATTCGATCGACCGCGCTTATTTGTTGTCCCGCGAGGAGAAGACAAACATCGTACGCCTGCAGACGCTGGAAGACGGTACGATCGAAATTTCCTCCAGTTCCTCCGAGCTGGGGAAGGTAACCGAACAGCTGGATGTGGCCCAGTTTACGGGGGATCCGCTGCGCATTTCCTTCAACTCGAAATACATGCTGGACGTGCTGAAGGTCGTGGAAAGCGAGCAGCTGCACATCGGTTTTACGGGCGCGATGAGCCCCATCATCATCAAGCCGGTGGATGACAGCCAGAGCCTCTATCTAATCCTGCCCTACCGCACGACGAACTAGTCCGCTTTATGAAGATAAAAAAGGAGCTAACCCGATGAAAATAATTTCCATCTCGAGCGAATATATTAAACTAGATTCTTTCCTGAAGCTGGCGGATTGCGTGTCGACCGGAGGGATGGCCAAGGCCGTCCTGCAGGACGGTGCCGTCAAGGTTAATCGCGAGCCGGAGGAACGGCGGGGCCGGAAGCTGTATCCGGGCGATATCGTTGAGGTGGAAGGATGCGGCTCTTTTCAAGTGGCGGGAGAAGAAGCTCCTTGAAGCGTCCTGTCCGGGCCGAGCCGCCCCTGACCGGTGGAAAATGAGGGGGCTTAGAACGTGTTTGTAAATCGTCTATCGCTGCAAGGCTACCGGAATTACGGCACCCTTACGCTAGATTCCTTCGGCGCGGTAAATCTCATCATCGGGCGTAACGCTCAAGGGAAGACCAACCTGTTAGAGGCATTGTTCGTGCTGGCGCTGACGAAATCGCATCGGACGGGCAAAGACAAGGAGCTGATTTCGTTCGGCAGCGACCATGCGGTGGTGTCGGCGGAGGTGGAGAAGAAGTACGGCGCGATTCAACTGGAGCTTCGATTGACGCCGCAGGGCAAGAAAGCGAAGCTGAACGGGCTGGAACAGCGGAAACTGAGCGATTTTATCGGGGCGCTGAACGTCGTGATGTTCGCTCCCGAGGATTTGGAAATCGTCAAAGGAACTCCCGGGGTACGGCGCCGGTTCCTTGACATGGAGATCGGTCAGGTTCAGCCGAGTTACCTCTATCATCTCCAGCAGTACCAGAAAGTGCTGATCCAACGCAACAATCTGCTCAAGCAGGCTTGGGGCGCTGGTTCCGAATTGACGACGATGTTGGACATATGGAATGAGCAGTTGGTAGAGCACGGTGTTAAAATTATCAAAAAACGGAAACAATTTATAAGTAAACTGCAAAAGTGGGCGGAGCACATCCACGAGGGGATCACCGGAGGCGGCGAAACCTTGAAATTGGCTTATCTTCCTTCGTTCGGCGCAGCCGAGGAAGAAGATGAAGCTGTCCTATTGCGGCAATTTATGATAAAGTTATCACAAATGAAAGATCAGGAAATTCGCCGCGGCATGACGCTTTGCGGACCGCACCGCGATGATCTGTCGTTTATTATCAACGGCAACGAAGCGCAGGTCTACGGCTCCCAGGGGCAGCAGCGGACGACGGCATTATCGTTGAAACTGGCGGAAATCGAGCTCATTCACGAAGAAATCGGCGAATACCCGATTCTTCTCCTGGATGACGTCTTGTCCGAGTTGGACCCTTACCGTCAGACCCAATTGATCGAGACGTTTCAGAGCAAAGTGCAGACGTTCATCACGGCTACGGGGATCGAAAGCATCAATGCGAGCCGGTTACAGGACGCCAGCCTTTTTCATGTTCAGGAAGGACAAGTCCAAGGTTAAGGACGGAGGGGAACGAATGTATATTCATTTGGGCGGAGAAAAGGTGATTCTCTCTTCGGAGCTGATTGCGATTTTCGATATTACGATCGAGAAATCTTCAAAAATATCCAAGCAGTTCCTCAGCCATGCGCTTGAGGTCAAGAACGTGGTGCGCATCGGCGAAGAGGAAGCGAAGTCGATCGTCGTAACCCAAAACGAGATTTATTACTCGCCGATTTCCTCCGCAACGCTGAAGAAGAAAGCGAACGTGATTTTGGCGGTTTAGCCTTGAGTTTGATTCTAGAGAAGTAGGTGAAGGCATTGTCAATGAACGAACAAACATATGACGAGAGTAATATTCAGGTGCTTGAAGGCTTGGAAGCGGTACGCAAACGGCCGGGGATGTACATCGGTTCGACCAGCGTTCGCGGCCTGCATCACCTGGTATGGGAAGTCGTAGACAATAGTATCGACGAAGCGCTGGCCGGCTATGCGAACAAAATCGACGTCATCGTTCATCCTGATAACAGCGTAACGGTAGTGGATAACGGCCGGGGGATTCCGGTCGGCATGAACGAAAAGCTGCAGAAGTCGACGCTGGAAGTCGTCATGACCGTGCTCCATGCCGGGGGGAAATTCGGCGGCGGGGGATATAAGGTATCCGGGGGCTTGCACGGGGTCGGCGTCTCCGTCGTGAATGCCCTGTCGACGAAGGTCATCGTGGAAGTTAAACGGGACGGACATGTGTATCAACAGGAGTACCACCGCGGTGTGCCTCAATACGATGTGCGGGTCATCGGCGACACGACCGAAACGGGAACCCAAACGAGATTTTATCCGGATCCGGAGATTTTTACGGAGACGACCGTCTTTGATTTCAATACCCTGTTGACGCGGATTCGCGAACTGGCTTTCTTGAATAAAGGAATTAACATTTCGTTGACCGACGAACGGACGGGGCACATCGAGTCGTTCCATTACGAAGGCGGCATCATGGAGTATGTCCGCTTCCTGAATCAAAACCGCGAAGTCCTTCACGAAGATCCGATCTACGTTGAAGGACAGCGGGACATGATCCAGGTGGAAGTCTCGCTGCAGTATAATGACAGTTACACGGAAAATATTTATTCTTTCGCGAACAACATTCATACGCATGAGGGCGGGACGCACGAGTCCGGCTTTAAGAGCGCCTTAACGCGGATCATCAACGATTATGCCCGTAAGACCGGCATGATCAAGGAGAATGATTCGAATCTGACCGGGGACGACGTCCGCGAAGGTTTGACGGCGATCATTTCCGTCAAAATTCCGGAACCGCAATTCGAAGGACAAACGAAAACCAAGCTGGGCAACAGCGAGGTGCGCGGTATCGTGGAGTCGCTGTTCGCCGAGAAGCTGCAGGAGTTCATGGAAGAGAATCCGTCCGTGTCCCGGCGGATTCTGGAGAAGTCGCTGCAGGCCTCGCGGGCCCGGGAAGCCGCCCGGAAAGCGCGGGAACTGACGCGGCGCAAGAGCGCGCTCGAGGTCAGCGCCCTGCCGGGCAAACTGGCCGACTGCTCCTCCAAAGACGCCTCGATCAGCGAGCTGTATATCGTCGAAGGGGACTCGGCGGGCGGATCGGCCAAGCAAGGGCGGGATCGCCATTTCCAGGCGATTTTGCCGCTGCGCGGCAAGATTCTGAACGTCGAGAAAGCGCGGCTTGACCGGATTCTCGGCAATGCCGAAATCCGGGCGATCATCACGGCGCTTGGTACGGGGATCGGCGAGGAATTCGATATTACGAAGGCGCGGTACCATAAGATCATCATCATGACCGATGCCGACGTCGACGGCGCGCATATCCGCACGCTGCTGTTGACCTTCTTCTTCCGCTACATGCGCAAAATCATCGAAGCGGGATACGTCTATATCGCACAGCCGCCGTTGTTCAAAATTGAACGCAACAAAGTGGTTCGTTACGCTGGCTCCGAGAAAGAACGCGACGAAATCATCGCCGAATTCGGCGAAGGCGTCAAAGTCAACGTGCAGCGTTACAAAGGTCTCGGTGAGATGAATGCCGAACAGCTCTGGGAGACGACGATGGATCCGGAGAGCCGCACCATGCAGCAGGTATCGATCTCCGACGCCATTCAGGCGGACGCGATTTTCGATACGCTGATGGGCGATAACGTCGAGCCGCGGCGCGATTTCATTCATGAGCACGCGAAATACGTAAAGAATCTCGATATCTAGGCGAGAACGAGATGCCATATCAAGCAAAGGCTGTTCCAACCTGGCCGGGGTCTCTCGGCAGACTTGGAACAGCCTTTTTCCTATTTCGCTTTGGTGGATTTGGCCTTCAACCGCCCGTAAGCGACAGCGTAGCGCCGAATTTTTTGGTAGACCTCCTTGGGATGCAGCATTTTGAAAGGGAACAGAGCCGGCTTCGTGTTGACCTCCAGAATCCAAATTTGATGTTGCTCATCGATGGCGATGTCCAGGCCGATTTCTCTCAGCTTGGGAAATTTGCGGGCCAGTTGAAGCGCCGCCTGGACGCCGACCGATTTCATTTCCCGGTATTTCTCGACAAATTCTTTGGGAGTCAGATGAGAGCTGAGCAAATCCTCGATCAGCATCACGCTGCCGCCTCCATGATAGTTGGTGATCACCTTTTGCTGCGCGGCAATTCGTCCGATAAATCCGGTGGTTTCCCAAGTTTTGCGCGGCGTCCGTTGCACAAGGGCGCGGATATCGAACCTGCGGCGGCGATAGGTGAGCAGATGGATGCCTTTTTGAATCAGGTAGGGCTTTTGTCCGATCTTGCCGGTCAGGGCGGCATGCAAATCCTCTACCGTCGGGTACAGCTCGTATTCGATCCCGTGCCTGAGCTTATATTGGAGCGGGCTTCCCGGGGTCAGATCGTCCGTCCAATGCTCAATGCTCATGACACCGATGCCATAGGTACCCTGATCCGGTTTGACGAAGACATAGCCGTACGCCTCGAGCATATCCCGGAGATGCTCGAAGGAGTATTTTCGCGTATCCGGAATGTATGGACGAAGGGATTCCTTCTGGCGGATCACTTTTGTTTTCTCCCACTTGCTTGCGATACGTTGAATCGTCAAATCGTTCCTTCCTTTCTTTCGGGCCGGGGGCGGCCCGTTCTCATCCGCGCGAAAAACATAGGACAGAAGAGAAAAACAATGATATAATTATAAGATATGGGGATTTTATAAGCTTTTTCAGCGATTCAAAGAAAATGCCTATATCCGTAGTGTATGAACGTACGATTCGATGGGAGTGGACACATCCCTATTTTTTTGCTGTCTATATGGATCGTGTTACTAAAGACCGGTCACGTTTAATTAAGCTTGTTTTGTGAAAGTAATATAGTGAAAGTGGCGGTTTTTCGGGCTTTTTCCCATACGAAGGCACGTGGATAGATTATGAAGGAGGTCCAGCATGGCGGAAGAAAAATTCTCTCAAATCATAGATCGGGACATTAATGTGGAAATGCGCGAGTCCTTTATGGATTATGCCATGAGCATTATCGTGAGCCGTGCGTTGCCGGATGTGCGGGATGGTCTGAAGCCGGTGCATCGCCGTATTCTCTATGCGATGTCGGATTTGGGGATGCATCCGGACAAACCGTTCAAGAAATCGGCGAGAATCGTTGGTGAAGTTATCGGTAAATATCATCCCCACGGGGATTCCGCCGTTTACGAGACGATGGTGCGGATGGCGCAGGATTTCTCGATGAGATACATGCTTGTCGAAGGCCATGGCAATTTCGGATCGGTCGACGGCGATATGGCCGCGGCGATGCGGTATACCGAAGCACGTTTATCCAAAATCGCAATGGAAATGCTGCGCGACATCAACAAAGAAACGATCGATTTCATGCCGAACTACGACGGCGAGGAGTATGAACCGGTTGTGCTTCCGTCCCGCTTTCCGAACTTGCTGGTCAATGGGGTATCGGGAATCGCGGTCGGGATGGCGACGAATATTCCGCCGCATAACTTAGGGGAAGTCATCGACGGGGTCCATGCTTTGATCGAGAACCCGGATATTAGTTCGCTGGAATTGATGGATTATATCAAAGGTCCGGACTTTCCGACGGCCGGCTACATCTTGGGCCGCTCGGGGATCCGCCAGGCGTATACGACGGGACGCGGCTCGATTACGATGCGGGCCAAGACCACGATCGAGGAGCACAATAACAAAGCGCGCATCGTCGTGGAAGAGCTTCCTTATCAGGTCAATAAGGCCCGTTTGGTCGAGAAAATCGCCGAATTGGTTCGCGAGAAGAAAATCGACGGCATCACCGACTTACGCGACGAATCGGATCGCAACGGGATGCGGGTCGTCATCGAGCTTCGGCGGGATGTCAATCCCAACGTCGTGCTGAACAATTTGTTTAAGCATACGGCGTTGCAAAGCTCGTTTGGCATTAATATGCTGGCGATCGTCAATAATGAACCGAAGATTCTGACGCTGAAGGACGTTCTGAGCCATTATTTGCAGCACCAGGTTGAAGTCGTTCGCCGGCGTACGGAATTCGATTTGAAAAAAGCGGAAGCCCGCGCGCATATTCTGGAAGGCTTGCGGATTGCTTTGGATCATATCGACGAAGTCATCGCTTTGATTCGTGGATCTAAATCCGATGAAGAAGCTCGCGAAGGGCTGATGACCCGTTTTGGGCTAAGCCTCGAGCAGGCGCAAGCGATCCTCGACATGAGACTCCGCCGGTTGACTGGTTTGGAACGCGAGAAGATCGAGGACGAATATAACGAGCTACTGCAAAAAATCGCCGAATACCGCGAGATTCTGGCCAACGAGCATCTCGTGTTGAAGATCATCGGCGAAGAGCTGCAAGAAATTCGCGACAAGTACGCCGATGAGCGCCGCACGGAAATCACGATCGGCGAGGAAAGCATCCTTGACGAGGATTTGATCCCGCAAGAGGAAGTGGTCATCACGATCACGCATACCGGCTACATCAAGCGGTTGCCGGTAACGACGTACCGCAGCCAGAAACGCGGCGGGCGCGGCGTTGTCGGGATGGACACCAAGGATAATGATTTCGTGGAGCATCTGTTCGTGACGAACTCCCACCATTATCTGATGTTCTTCACCGACCGCGGCAAAGCGTACCGGCTTAAAGCGTACGAGATTCCGGAGCTGGGTCGTACCGCGCGGGGGACGCCGATTATCAATCTAATCCAGATCGAGCAGGGCGAGACGGTGAACGCGGTCATCGAGGTCGAGCGGTTTGACGTAGATAAGTACCTCTTCTTTGCCACGAAGCAAGGTATCGTGAAGAAGACACCGATCGAGGACTATATCAATATCCGCAGAGGCGGCTTGATCGCCGTGAACCTGCGTGAAGACGATATATTGATTGATGTGAAGTTAACCGATGGCAACGAAGAAGTCATTATGGGGACGGCGCAAGGCATGTCGATCCGGTTCCCAGAAAGTGATGTACGTTCTATGGGCCGGGCGGCTACCGGGGTCAAAGGCATTACGCTGGATGACAATGACGAAGTGATCGGTATGGACGTGGTCATTTCCGGCCAAGACGTGTTGATCGTCACCGCTAAAGGCTATGGCAAGCGGACGCCGGTTTCGGAATACCGAACGCAAAGCCGCGGCGGTAAAGGGATCAAGACGATTAACGTGACGGAGAAGAACGGTTCGGTTGTCGGGTTGAAAGTTGTTAAGGATGACGAAGACCTGATGATCATTACCGCGAGCGGCACGC
>NZ_CM169317.1:15000-95000 GCF_057063165.1 Paenibacillus sp. JL3B1040
ACCCACTTCGAAGCTGGAGTGAAGTCGATTCAGGGGTAGGGGAGCGTTGTATGTAGGTTGAAGGTGTACCGTAAGGAGCGCTGGACAGCATACAAGTGAGAATGCCGGTATGAGTAACGAAAAGATCAGTGAGAATCTGATCCGCCGAAAGCCTAAGGGTTCCTGAGGAAGGTTCGTCCGCTCAGGGTAAGTCGGGACCTAAGGCGAGGCCGAAAGGCGTAGTCGAAGGACAACAGGTTGAAATTCCTGTACCACCGTAATCCGCTATGAGCGATGGGGTGACGCAGCAGGGTAGTGACGCGGGGCGATGGAATGCCCCGTCCAAGCAGTGAGGCTGGTGTGTAGGCAAATCCGCACACCGTAAGGCTGGGCTGTGATGGGGAGGGAAAATTTACAGTACCGAAGGTCATGATCTCACACTGCCGAGAAAAGCCTCTAGCCAGGAGAAGGTGCCCGTACCGCAAACCGACACAGGTAGGCGAGAAGAGAATTCTAAGGCGCGCGGAAGAACTCTCGTTAAGGAACTCGGCAAAATGACCCCGTAACTTCGGGAGAAGGGGTGCCCCGGTAGAGTGAATAGCTCGAGGGGGCCGCAGTGAAAAGGCCCAAGCGACTGTTTAGCAAAAACACAGGTCTGTGCGAAGCCGCAAGGCGAAGTATACGGGCTGACGCCTGCCCGGTGCTGGAAGGTTAAGGGGAGCGGTTAGGAGGCAACTCCGAAGCTGTGAACCGAAGCCCCAGTAAACGGCGGCCGTAACTATAACGGTCCTAAGGTAGCGAAATTCCTTGTCAGGTAAATTCTGACCCGCACGAATGGCGTAACGACTTGGGCGCTGTCTCAACGAGAGATCCGGTGAAATTTTAATACCTGTGAAGATGCAGGTTACCCGCGACAAGACGGAAAGACCCCATGGAGCTTTACTGCAGCTTGATATTGGACTTTGATACGATTTGTACAGGATAGGTGGGAGCCTAGGAAGCCGGAGCGCCAGCTTCGGTGGAGGCGCCGTTGGGATACCACCCTGATCGTATCGGAGTTCTAACCTGGTACCGTAAGCCGGTACGGGGACAGTGTCAGGCGGGCAGTTTGACTGGGGCGGTCGCCTCCTAAAGAGTAACGGAGGCGCCCCAAGGTTCCCTCAGAATGGTTGGAAATCATTCGCAGAGTGCAAAGGCAAAAGGGAGCTTGACTGCGAGACTGACAAGTCGAGCAGGGACGAAAGTCGGGCTTAGTGATCCGGTGGTACCGCATGGAAGGGCCATCGCTCAACGGATAAAAGCTACCCTGGGGATAACAGGCTTATCTCCCCCAAGAGTCCACATCGACGGGGAGGTTTGGCACCTCGATGTCGGCTCATCGCATCCTGGGGCTGAAGTAGGTCCCAAGGGTTGGGCTGTTCGCCCATTAAAGCGGTACGCGAGCTGGGTTCAGAACGTCGTGAGACAGTTCGGTCCCTATCTGTCGTGGGCGTAGGAAATTTGAGAGGAGCTGTCCTTAGTACGAGAGGACCGGGATGGACGCACCGCTGGTGCACCAGTTGTTCCGCCAGGAGCACAGCTGGGTAGCTAAGTGCGGACGGGATAAGCGCTGAAAGCATCTAAGCGTGAAGCCCCCCTCAAGATGAGATTTCCCAGTATGTAAGACCCCTTGAAGACGACGAGGTTGATAGGCCTGAGGTGGAAGTGCAGCAATGTATGGAGCTGACAGGTACTAATCGGTCGAGGGCTTATCCAAAAACATCTAAAACACAAATTCGTTTCGTATCCAGTTTTCAGGCGATCAAGCGTCTGAATGACGATTTTAAGCTGCATGTCTTTTCTAAGGTTTGATCTTTTGCTGAAGCAGGGATCAGGCAGCGGAAGCAGCGCAAAAATCATGTTTGGTGGCGATGGCGGAGGGGTTCCACCCGTTCCCATCCCGAACACGACCGTTAAGCCCTCCAGCGCCGATGGTACTTGGACCGCAGGGTCCTGGGAGAGTAGGACGCCGCCAAGCAGAATTCAAAACGCACTCAATATAAGTTAGGTAGTTTGAAACTATTGACTTATATTGAGTGCGTTTTTTTGATATTGTCTGCCCAGCTAAGCTCGCATCTTCTAGCCGGTGAAAGTCCAGTTGCGGGAGGGGCAAGCCCCCGCGAGGGGAAAGAGGAAGCCGAGTCTCGGTATTTTGGATGAAGAGGTTCACGTCCGATTCTGAGAGGGCCTGAGGGTGCGATTCCCTCGGGCTACTTACCTCGTGGTCATCTGCAAGACGAAGAGAAATTATCTTTCCTTTGACCTAGAAAAATATGGCAAAATAATGAATAATAATGGTTATTTATTAAATAAAGTATAAGAATGGATTATAATGAAAAAAGATGTAAAACTATATAAAAGGAGGAGGATTCACATGAAACGAAGTAGTTTATTAATGATGGTAGTCGCTCTATTTTTTTGCTTTGGTAGTTTAGCGGGAGCCGCACCTGGACTAATAGAAGAAGATGCTAATCATGATGCAATTAAAGTAGCTGAGAATTATTTTAAGAATATTATTAGAGAAAGTGCTGATGGCAAAAATGGAACTCCATTAATTGATTTTCGAATTGTTTCTGTGGATCAATCAAATCCGGAAAGTATCAAATTATATGTAGAAACAAAATTTAAAGGTTCCGGGAAATTACCAGCAGCACCATATAAGGTAGTTAAGGAAAATGGAGAGTTTAAAGTTAAGAATGAACCCATTGTATATAATATGATACCGGGTTCTTTAGATTACGGCACAGTGTCAGTAGGGAAGGTAAATGAAATAGATTATCAAAATTCAGCCAATGATTATTCAATAGAAGCCGTAATACCCAATTCGTATTATTATAATAGCCAGATAATTGGGCCCGGAATATATAACTATTTGTTAGGAAGTAGTTTTAGCACGACTAAGAGCAATTTAACAATCAACGGCTGGCAAGAAATATCATCTGACCCGGATAATCCTAGTGACGGAGATATTCAATTAAGATATGGAGTTGCAGAGAAGCTTTCTACTGGTTCTTATAAACGTTTGGCGCAAAGCAGTCTTTTTAAAGGCGATTATCCTAAGAATGGCACTTGGCTCAATGCATATTTGACAAATGTTCCAAAAGGCGATAATCGTGTTGTTTATGTTTATAATGAGTTTTTTTCAACAGCTGTAGTTTCTGGTAATGTTTATGAATAGGAATTAAATGAAGAGGGCAATTAGCTCGTATAGAATATAGACGAGCTAATTGCTTTTCGATTTCAGTAAATTAATAACAAAACATGGTTTTTCTGTAGGGAATAGCGTATAATAAATTAAAATTCACTAAAGAGGTGTACCATGATCAAGAGAGGCAAATTTATGGTAACTATTACTGCTTGTTTATTTGTGCTTTGTAGTGTAACAGTTACCGTAGGAGCTCAAGTACTTGACACACTAGGGAAGGAACAAGGCATTCCTATTTCTAGTGTAGCGAAAGAACCGAGGCAGGCAGCCTTGCAGGTTATAGATAAATACTTTGAAGAACTAAAAAAACCTGAGAAAGATCTTGGGACGCCGGTAGAGAGTTATAGAATTGTTGATGTAGATATAACAAATCCTGATAATATCAAAATTCAGGCTACCGTTGTGTATAAAAGTTCTCCGGAAGAAATGCCAATTACAAACTTTTATGTTGTAAAAGAAAAAAGTAATTATGTAGTTAAAAGTGAAAAAGTGATTTATGATATGATACCGTCATCTCCGACATATGGAACGATTATTTCCGGGGCAAAAATAAACGAATTACAATGAGTCAAGGTAGCGAAACCTCTTGTCAGGTAAATTCTGCCCCGCGGTTCCTACTGCCGATGGTACTTGGACCGAAGGGTCCCGGGAGAGTAGGACGCCGCCAAGCAAGGGAAAGAGCACTACCGTTGATCGGTGGTGCTCTTTTGTTTGAACAATAAGTGCAGATCTGCAGTTATTTCCGGACAATCCGCCGTTTTTGGGGGATTAGTTGCCTGTATGCAGTTATTTTCGACGATGATCGCGGAATGCGGCCGTTTGAGCGAATTTAGATGCATTGGTGCAACTATTGAGCCTGATTTGCCGGAATCGTGCGAAATAACTGCGCTGGTGCAACTATTACAGTAACTTTTACTTCGTCAAGGGATGAACAAAGAGCACTACCATTAATCCGGCAGTGCTCTATTTGATTCAAAAAGAAGAATTACGGCGTTAACCTGGGGGCGTGACGGTGGTGCGTGCCTTGTTCGAAGCTGTAAGCGAACTTAATCAGCGTGCCTTCGTCGAAGGCACGGCCCAGGAACTCGATTCCAACCGGAAGGCCGTTAGCCGTAAATCCGGCCGGTACGGTAATGGCCGGGAATCCGGAGAACGGACTCAGACGATTGTTGCTTCCGGACGACTGACTGTCGCCGATTAACGCCGGCGGTTGGGTACTTGTCGGGTAGACAATAGCATCGAGGTTGTTGTCCGCCATCACCTTCAGGAGAGATTCACGGGTCAAGCTGGTGCGCTTCAGCACGATATCCTTATACTCCTGGGTATCTAGGGATTCCCGGGCTTCGCGTGCTTTCATCGATTGTTCTTGCGTTTTATCGTATTCTCCCGAAGCGATGATTTCAGCCAGGCTGTGGTAAGGGGCATCCTCGCCTAGTTCTTTCAGATAGTCATTCAGTTGGAACTTAAACTCGTAGCCGCTTAGGCTGGGATACTTATTGATTTCTGCCCAATTGGGGATCTTGATATTTATGACCGTCGCGCCAAGTTCCTCTAGTTCATATACGGCGTTAGTCACCACGTTGGAGACTGCTTTTTCTTGGTCGTTACCTTCCGGAAAAAGTTCAGTTGCTACGCCGATGCGTGCGCCTTGCAAACCATCAGCGTTAAGATAGTCGGTATAGCTCTCCGGGATGCGGCCAACGTTATAGGCGGTAGCGACATCGTCCGGATCATAGCCGGCTGTAACGTCGAGAAGGATTGCCGCATCTTCGACCGTACGGGCCATCGGACCGCCGACGTCCTGGGTCAGGGCTAGCGGGATAATACCATCCCGGCTGGATAAGCCGATCGTCGGGCGGATGCCAACCAGACTGTTGAAGCTGGACGGAATACGGATCGAACCGCCGGTGTCCGTGCCCAACCCAGCGACGGCTAAGTTGGCGGCGATCGCTGCCCCTGTACCGCCGCTGGAGCCGCCGGGATAATGGTCGGGGGCATAAGGGTTTTTCGTTTGACCGCCTAACGAGCTGGAGGTCGTGATACCGAAGGCAAACTCATGCAGATTGGTTTTGCCTAAAATGATCGCCCCGGCTTCTTTGAGTTTGGCGATTTGATCGGCATCCTGTGCGGGCATGGAGTTTTTTAGACAAAGGCAACCGGCTGTGGTCGGCATGTCGGAGGTATCGAAGTTATCTTTCACCAAAACCGGGATCCCGTGCAGCGGTCCTCTCGGACCTTTGTTGGCGCGCTCTTTATCAAACATCTCGGCAATACGGAGCGCTTCAGGATTAACTGATATGACGGCTTGCAGGGATATCCCCTGATCGTCGTATTTGGCGATACGGTCGAGATACATCTGCACCAACTGTTTGGAGGTCAGCTTTCCTTGCTCCATCGCCAGTTGAATTTCGGAGATTGTGGCCTCGGGGAGTATAAAGGGCTTCAAATATCCTAGAACACGTTCGCGTATCTGTGCGAGTTCGTTTGTCGTAAGAGGTTTGGCGGGCAGGAACGATGTATCGGAATAGCCCTTCATCAGTCCTGCCTTTACGACGGCACCTACGGCTCCGGCGTAATCCGCCTGATCCGGAACGTCGCGGAACGATTCGGGCTCATTTTCCAACCCCAGCCATTGTTGAAGCAAGGTTGCGACATGGCTGCGAAGCACGCGATTCTCGGAGATCTCCGGCATGGCAAAGGAGCCCCCCGCCTCGAAGGCGACTTGTTTCATCGTCTGACGGAATTGTTCGCCGGTGACCGGCGCATGGTCTGGAGATGAAGCCCAAAAAGCGGATGAAGCGGCTTGGGCTTGTGGGATTAGGCCGGTCCATAATTCGGACAAGAGTATGGAAGCCAGCAGAAATAGGCTTCCTTTCTTCCAACGTGGTCGATAGCGGTTCATCAGCAAATCCCCTCTCCCCTGCAAAATGATAAGTATATGTGAATTATCATAATTTCATGTAAGATATAATGACAAAGGGGATACTGTCTTGATAAAGCGTATACATCCCATATTTTTGACGAAGAAGGCTATTTTTCTCTTGATTTCTTTCATTAATAAAAATTCATAAAGGGAATATAATGTAAGATAAGGTGACTTGTATATTACACATTGTCTCTTCTTTTTTCAGAAAATTCACTTGATTATTTTCAGCTTCTACCAATTGGAATGTAACCATTTTGTTACCGACATAGATATGACACCCGTTATAATTAGAATGGTATGTTAGCATCTAGGGCATTTAGCCTATCCGGAATCTATATCAGAATGACAACATGAACTTTTTTCAGTATATAGGCAGGGTAAGGAGGAATGAATCATGCGGCGAAGAGGGGTAAGAATATCCTTATGCTTCATGTTGGGAGTCATGATGATGATGGTAATCATCGCAGGCTGTGCATCTTCCGAGCCTTCGTGGACGGATTTTGTGGGAGCTACGGTCGAGAAGAATTTTCCCGTCCCCAAAGAGGCCAATCAAACGGAAACGGCGCTTAATAACTCTAAGATGGACTATGTGCATTATAAGCTAACCGGACTCAAAGAGAGCAACGAAATCCCTGAAGCCTATCAGAAGGTGATCGAGGAATGGGGATGGAAGGAGAAAGAAGAGGAAAGCACCGGCACAACCCGGGTGTATCAGAAGGGAAAGCAAATTGTACAGCTAACGCTGCACGACAACTCTTTTACAGTACTGGTTCCCAAAAAGGAAGAGAAAACGGTCATTCAAGGTTTGGAAAGCAGTCCTTGACCTTAGGACTTCGGATAAGTGGCCATCGCCCGTTACCGGACAAGCCGCCGGTGCCAGAACATGGCATACAAGCAAAAAGCCTGAACTCTGCAATGCTGCAGGGAGCAGGCTTTTTGGTCGTATCCGATATATATCGGTCACTGCATGTAGTAGGCGATTTCAAGACCGGTGATTTTGATCATTCCGTCTTTGCGTTGTCCCCGTAAGGTGGCAAGCACAATAAAGCGCGGGATCATCAGCCAAAGGTGCCAGAAAAACAAAGATAGCACAAAGGAAACCGGCGACCAGGGAATCAGAATGCCGATAATACAGCAACCGATCCAGGCCGAATGAAGGTGGACCCGCCGGTATATTGGATAAGCGACGTATTGGTCAGGCATGTAGCCGATCCATGGCATCTGGCGGGAAAGTTTCCAGCGCTTGCGATAGGAGTGGCTGACGATCATCAGCACGCTACGGGAAATGACGTATTGGATCCACAAAATGACGGGCCCAGCCAGCAGGAAGAAAAAGATGCTGGTCCAGGATATAAAAATCATCTCGGCAGCCAGCCATATAACGGGGAGTATCACTAAGCTGTAGATGAGCGTTTTCGGTAAAACCTTCTTCTTGAGCAGCGTGTAATGATAAAACGTCGCATTGGTTTCGGTTTCGGCGGACTTCAAGCGTTCGATCCTCCTCCAAATCACATCGGCTCCCGCAAAAAGCGAGCAAGCTCTTCTTAATATATCGGCTAAAACGACGAATATTTAAGATGCCGCGTACAAACACCGCCTTCCGACCTATGGCATAAGATAAAGTAGGAAGCGGACTATGAAAAGGTTTAAAATAGTAGAATCTGTGTCATACTGATAGTAAAACAGACAAGGTGGGATCGGGCATGGATGAGCTGGGCGTCAGAACTTGCATCATTTGCGGGGAACCCAAAACCGAAGGCATTCATATCGTATCAGAATTTATCTGCGACGCTTGCGAGGCGGAGATGGTGCACACCGACGTACAGGAGGAGAAATACCATTTCTTCATTCATCAAATGAAGCAGATCTGGGTGCAAAAAAATGCATAACACCGCCGGTTGAAAGGACCTGTTCATTTTCGGGAGCGGGTCCTTTTATATTGCCCTACCGGGCAAAATAGCGGTAAAATGAAGCGATGGCTGCAACCTGTGTTTAACCATGCGGATCAATTCTGAGTCGGAAGGATTAAGTATAGAAAATGACAGAGGTACAAAACCCGGGAGCCCCTTTGTATGAGGCTTTGTTGCGATATCGGGAGAAAAGGGACGCTTCCTTTCATGTGCCGGGGCACAAAAACGGACAAGTCTTGCGTAGCGGGGGGGATGGACAGGACGATTTGGCACGCGTGATGGAAATTGACGTTACGGAAATCACCGGAACGGACGATCTCCATCATCCGGTGGGCGTCATCCTTGAGGCGCAGCGGTTGGCCGCCACCCAGTTCGGGGCGGAGGAGACGTTTTTTCTGGTCGGCGGTAGCACGGCCGGGAACCTGGCCATGATCCTGAGCGTGTGCACCGCGCCGGGAGACGTGCTGCTCGTGCAGCGGAACGTGCATAAATCCGTTATTCACGGATTGATGCTGGCGGGCGCGCACGCGGTGTTTCTGGCGCCGCAGCAGGAGGCCGGCAGCGGGCTGGCAACCATCCCGAGCGAAACGGCGGTGCGGGAGGCGCTGCGCCGGTATCCCGGCGCGAAGGGGCTGTTGCTCACGCACCCGAGCTACTACGGGATGGGCGGGCCGCTTCGGCCGCTGGCCGAGCTGTGCCATGCGCACGGGGTGCCGCTGCTCGTCGACGAGGCGCATGGCGCCCACTTCGGCCAGCACCCGGCGCTGCCGGAGAGCGCGCTGGCCGCGGGGGCCGATGGCGTCGTGCAGTCGACGCACAAGATGCTGACCGCGCTTACGATGGGCGCGATGCTGCATGTACAGGGCGGGCTGCTCGATCGCGCACTGCTGCGCCAGCGGCTGGCGATGCTGCAAAGCTCCAGCCCGTCCTACCCCATCATGGCTTCGCTCGATCTGAGCCGAAGCCTGCTGGCGGAGCAGGGACCCGCCTTCTTCGAGGGCGGGCTCGCCGCGGCCGCGCATCTGCGGCGCGGCCTGGACAGTCTGCCGCGCTTCGGCGTCTTAACACCGCCGGGCGCCAGCGGAGAGGCTGCTGCATATACTATTCAAGATCCTT
This sequence comes from Paenibacillus sp. JL3B1040, assembly GCF_057063165.1. NCBI lineage: Bacteria > Bacillati > Bacillota > Bacilli > Caryophanales > Paenibacillaceae > Paenibacillus > Paenibacillus tiangongensis. The sequence goes on from NZ_CM169317.1 coordinate 24,176, forward strand.
TGAAATTGGTTATTTTCGATAAGGTTGCTGCCCTCAGCGGATATGAACTGCAGGAGCGCCTCGAGGCAGAGGGATGCGTACCGGAGATGAGTGATGAGCGTCATGTCGTATTGGCGCTTGGCCCGGGGACGACGCTGGAGGATGCCGAGCGGCTGCTGGCGGCGCTGGAGCGAATCGCCGAAGCCACCGAGCCGGAGAACTTAGCGGGTGGCGGCTCGCCGGCATTGTCGGCCAAGGAACTTTCCACGTGGAACATTACGGAGGATGAGGGATGGCTGCCGGAGTTGTCCGAACCCGTCCTGTTTGGCCTTACGCCGTTGCTCGCGGCGGAGATCAAAGCGGTCTCTGTCCAGGACAGCCTCGGCCGGCAAGCGGCGGAAATGATCATTCCGTATCCGCCCGGCATCCCGTTGCTCTATCCCGGGGAGGTCATCACCGAGACGGTCCGCCGTCGGCTGTTGACGCTACGGGACTCGGGGGCCAAGTGCCAGGGGGCGGCTGACCCGCAACTGCATACGATTCTAGTCAAGAAAAGGTAAAGCCAAGCATATACTTGTACATGATTTTTCGAGAAGAAAGCAGGGAACGAACCAGATGAACCATCAAGCCAAAGGATTATTCATTACGCTCGAAGGGGGGGATGGCTCCGGCAAAACAACCGTCATGCGGGAAATGGAACAGGCGTTGGAGGAACACAACGTGCCGTTTATTTCTACGCGGGAACCCGGCGGCATCGAAATTGCCGAGAAGATCCGCGAGATTATTTTGAATCCTGAGCACACGGCGATGGATGCGCGGACAGAGGCACTGTTATACGCGGCATCCCGGCGGCAGCATCTGGCGGAGAAGGTGGAGCCCTCCCTGGAGCGCGGAATTACCGTTCTCTGCGACCGGTTTCTGGATAGCAGCCTGGCTTATCAGGGGTATGCGCGCGGGCTGGGCATCGATGAAGTGCTGGAGATTAATCTCTTTGCCACCAAGGGGCGGTTCCCGGATCTCACCTTTTATCTCGATATCGAGCCCGAAGCCGGATTGGCCCGCATCGCTGCTGGAGAGGGGCGGGAAGTGAACCGTTTGGACATGGAAAGTTTGCAATTTCATCAGAAGGTCCGGGAAGGGTACCGGATCATTGCCGGCATGTACCCGGAGCGATTCAAAACGATCGATGCTTCGCAAAGCAAGGAAAAGGTTGCCGCGGAGATTCGAGGGCATCTTTCTGCGGCAATAAAGGAATTCATGGCCTAGCCGTCAAATAGGTTAGTATGGTACATTTTTTATAAAACAAGGAGGTACTGCATATGAAACTGATTGTTGCGATTATCCAGGATAAAGACAGCAACCGGCTATCCAGCGCGCTCGTGAAGGAAAACTATCGGGCCACCAAGCTGGCGAGTACCGGAGGGTTTCTTCGGGCGGGGAACACGACGTTTATGATCGGTGTAGACGACCATCAAGTGGATGCCGTGTTGAACGTTATCCGTAACAGTTGCAAAGTGCGGGAGCAGCTGGTTACCCCGGTTACGCCGATGAGCGGTACTACCGATTCGTATTTGCCGTTGCCCGTGGAAGTGCAGGTGGGGGGGGCGACGGTGTTTGTTCTCCCAGTAGACCGTTTCGAACACTTCTGATAGAGGTAATCAAAAAAGTGATCTTCCCATCACGAAGAAAATCAATGAAGCGAATTCGGCATCGAATCTTGAACCTCATTTTTCTATATCAACCAATAGGCGGTGGATGCTTTGAAAATTGATCCGGGATACCGGCCGCTCAAAAGCGGTTTGGGGATAAGCGACAGCCCTGCCAAGCCGGTGCAATCCAAAAGCTTCTCCGATGTCATGCAGCAGCATGGCCAACAGGCGACCCAGGAAGAGCTGAACCGGAGATTTAAGGAAATCCAAATGCAAGGGGACCGGCTCGCCCGGTCCATGACCGTTCGGGAGTTGAAGGCGTACCGGTTGATGGTCAAGCGGTTTCTGGAGGATACGGTTCGGCGGGGCGTGTCCATCAAGGAGTCGAAAGGGTGGGACCGCCGCGGTCGTGGCAAACGCTACAAGCTGTTGGATGAAGTGGATGCCGCGCTTCTGACGATGGCAGACGAGCTGCTGGAGACGGAGCAAGGCAAAATCGAGCTGCTGCAAAAAATCGGCGAGATTCGCGGCATGCTGATTAATCTGTGTTTCTAGCTTTGAAAGGACGAGGGCAAACGTAATGTCATTTCAAGAGATCATCGGGCAGGATACGGCTAAGCAACTGCTGCAGAGCAGTCTGAGACGCCGGGAAATCTCCCATGCCTATCTATTCAGCGGACCGCCTGGAAGCGGGCAGATGGAAATGGCCATGGCCTTCGTCCAGGCGTTGTTCTGCACCCGGGGCGGAGACGACGCTTGCGGGGAATGTCTGGAGTGCCGCAAGGTGCGGCACGGCAATCACCCCGATTTGTTTACGATCAAGCCCGAGGGGGCAACCATCAAAATCGAACAAATCCGCGATCTGCAGCGGATTTTCTCTTACCGTTCGGAGAGCGGCAATCCTAAAGCTTATATCATCGACGAATCCGAAAAAATGACGGTGCAAGCGGCGAACAGCTTGCTGAAGTTTCTGGAAGAACCGCCGTCTCCGGCTGTGGCCATCCTGCTCTCCGATAATGGACGAGCTTTGCTCCCGACGATTCAGTCGCGGGCGCAGTGGGTGCCTTTTTCGGCGGTAAATCCGGAGACGATGCTCCAAATATTGGCGAATGAGGGATTTCCGTCAATCTTGGCCCGCAGTGCCGTTCACCTCGCGGCAGGACTGGGGCCGTGCCGCGAATTGATCCAGCAGAATTGGTTTGCAGAAATTAGAAACGTAGTGTTACAATTAGGGAAGGAAATCGCAGGCCGTGGCGGTTCTCCTTTAATTACGGCGCAGCAAACGTTGTTCAAATCCGGTTTGACCGATCATTTGGACATGTTGTTCAGCCTGTTCCATTTGTGGTTTAAAGATATGATCCATGCGCTCTACCATAAACATGATCAAATCGTTTTCATAGATGAGCTTCCGTTTATCAACCAGCATGCCGCCAGCCGCAGCGCCGAACAATGGATTGACGCGATGGCGCTGGCCGCGGAGAGCAAGAAGAAGCTGCGGCAGCATATGAATGCCAGCCTCTGCGTAGAGCAGTTTCTGATCGCCGTGGATGGTCAGCGATAAGATTTGCAGCCAAGGACAGGATAGACAAGATGTACTCTCGCATGAAACTTTCTCCCCTGAAAGAGCAGGGATTATAGTCGTTTCTTCTGAACACGCGCTTTGATGGACAGCGGTTCACCAGTTTTTTAGAGCTATACGAGGGGGTTAGTTTTTGTATACTGTAGTGGGCGTCCGCTTTAAGAAAGCGGGCAAAATCTATTATTTCGATCCATTGGAGCTCCCCGTGGAGAAGGACCAGAGCGTGATTGTCGAAACTGCGCGCGGGATCGAATATGGGAAAGTGGTGGTCGGCAAGAAGAAGGTTGGAGAATCCGATGTCGTCCTTCCGCTGAAGAAGGTGATCCGGATCGCCGACGAAGCCGACGCCCGTGTTGTCGAAGAGAACAAGTTTGCGGCAAAGAATGCTTTTGCCACATGTTTAAATAAAATCAAAGATCATGATTTGAAAATGAAGTTGGTCGACGTGGAATTTACCTTTGACCGCAATAAAATCATTTTTTACTTCACGGCGGAAGGCCGCGTTGATTTTCGCGAATTGGTCAAGGATTTGGCCAGCATCTTTCGGACCCGGATCGAGCTGAGACAGATCGGCGTAAGGGACGAAGCCAAAATGCTTGGCGGCATCGGTCCTTGCGGGCGCGTACTCTGCTGTTCTTCTTGGCTTGGCGATTTTGAGCCGGTCTCGATCAAGATGGCCAAGGATCAGAGTTTGTCGCTAAACCCAACGAAAATCTCCGGCTTATGCGGCCGTTTGATGTGCTGCCTGAAGTTTGAGCATGATAACTACGAGAGCACCAAAGAAGAACTTCCATCCGTAGGCAAAATCGTCGTGACTTCGCTGGGGGACGGCAAGGTTGTTGGGCTTAACGCCGGCAGCCGCACTGTACATGTACAGCTGTTCGAAATCGGAAAAGTAAAGGAGCTTCCGCTGGACGATGTCGTCCTGAAATAAGAAGATCTTTTTCAAGATAGACTTTAGAGATGACTCTGGGGTGGGAACTTGGAGAACAAGGACATTTTCACAAGTATGCAGGCGCTGGAATCGCAAATGGGCAAAGTACACGGTGATTTGGGCAGTCTCAAGCTGGAGGTCAAGAAGCTGGTGGAAGAGAATCAGCGGCTTCGCCTCGAAAATGAACAGCTGCGCAAAATATTAAAGCGGGAAAGCACGGAGGGGCCATTGCCCTTACCCGCGACGGAAAGAACGGATAGCCCGGTTCTGGCCGGCAAAGAAGCGATGGATGTCGTGGGCGAAGGCTACGATAATCTGGCGCGTCTTTACCATGAGGGCTTCCACATTTGCAATGTTTATTACGGGCATCTGCGCACGGAAGGCGACTGCCTGTTCTGCTTGTCGTTTTTGAATAAATAAACCGTGGGGGGGTCCCTGCGGTTTTTTTAAATTTGGGCTGGAAAAGGATGGAGTTCAGGATTCATGAACCATGTACCGATTTATGAGCAGGAACGCGTAGACGACTTGCTGACGCATGAATTGCATATCATTCAGAGCGATGAAGTGTTCAGCTTCTCGATGGATGCCGTTTTGTTGGCTCGGTTTGCCCCCATGCCGAAATATGGAAAAATCCTGGATTTATGCACCGGCAACGGGGTGATCCCGCTGCTGCTCTCAACCCGGACGGAGGCGGAGATCGAAGGGATCGAGATTCAGCCGCGACTCGCGGATATGGCCCGCCGCAGTGTGGAAATGAACGGATTGACGCACCGGATCCGCATCCGCGAAGGCGATTTGCGCGACCTGGTGAAGGTGACGGGTCATGGAGTTTACGATGCCATCACGGTGAATCCGCCGTATATGCCGGTCACGACGGGCGAGATGAAGCTGAACGCCCATCAGGCGATCGCCCGGCATGAGATCCGCTGTACCCTGGAAGAGGTCGCGGCCGCCGCCATGCGGTTGGTTCGGCCCGGCGGCAAGGTCTCGATGGTCCACAAACCGCAGCGCCTAGGCGAGATTGTCACGGTGCTGCGCCAGTATCGATTGGAGCCGAAGATCATCCGATTCGTGCATCCCCGGGCCGGAGCGGAAGCGAATATGGTCCTGATCGAGGCGCTAAGGGACGGTAAGCCGGACGTGCGGGTGCTGCCGCCGCTGATCGTTTATAATGAAAACGGGGAATACTGCGAAGAAATCATGAATATCTACTACGGGCCAAAAGAGGGGAGAGCATGAACGTACAAGTCCAAAAAAGCTTTGAATCGCCATCAGGCGGAACGACCCAAGCGGACAGGGGCAAATTGTTTCTGGTAGGCACGCCGATCGGCAACCTGGAGGATATGACCTTCCGGGCGGTCCGTACCCTACAAGAGGCGGACATCATTGCGGCGGAGGATACGCGGCAGACGCGCAAGCTGTTAACGCATTTCGACATCTCTCCGGGAAAATTGCTAAGTTATCATGAGCATAATAAAGCCGCCAGCGGTCCGGAACTGATACGCTTTATAATAGAAGGAAAAAATTTAGCGCTTGTCAGCGATGCCGGCCTGCCGGCCATTTCCGACCCCGGGAGCGACCTCGTGAAATTAGCGCTGGCGGCGGGAATTTCGGTAGTCCCGGTACCGGGAGCCAACGCGGCATTATCGGCGCTGATCGTTTCCGGGTTGCCGACGGAACGTTTTACGTTTCTGGGCTTTTTGCCAAGGGATCACAAAGAGCGGGAAGTGCTGCTGAAATCGCTGGAAGATCAGGAAGGGACGATGCTGATGTACGAATCGCCGCATCGGCTGGTCAAAACGTTGGAATCCCTGTTTGAGGTTTGGGGGGACCGACGCATCGTCCTGGCGAGAGAATTGACCAAGCGGTACGAGGAAATGGCCCGCGGCACGATCCGGGATTGCCTGGCCTGGTTACAGGAACATCCGCCGCTTGGTGAATATTGCCTTGTCGCTGAAGGAGCGCACCCCGATCAAGTGAAAGAAAAACGCGCTGCCTGGTGGCAACCGCTTACGGTGGAAGAGCATGTTCGCCATTACGAAACGGACGGAGGGATGACACGAAAGGAAGCGATGAAAAAAACAGCCGCAGACCGGGGGGTTGCGAAACGAGATATCTATAATCAGCTGTTGCAGAACCCACCACTTCCCTAAATCGGGAAAATTTAGCCGAAAATCGAAAAAAAGGGGCCTTCGCTAGGCCGGGTTCAAGCCTAGGAAGGCGCCAAGGAGATATGAAAAAGGTTAGAATTAACAGTTTCAGTAAATCTATTATATACTATAATTCTTAATTTGTCACAGGGGTAGGAAGCTCAGTAATGCATTCGTGGCAAACAATTTTGCCTTTGAAGTAAGTTACGTTCTCGGCATTGCCGCAGAAGATGCAGGCCGGCTCATATTTCTTGAGCATGATCCGTTCGCCGTCAACGTAAATTTCGAGCGCGTCCTTTTCTCCGATCCCCAGAGTACGGCGCAATTCGATCGGGATTACGACACGACCCAATTCGTCTACTTTTCTTACGATACCTGTGGATTTCATCATATTGATGATTGCCCCTCTCGCTATAGATTGGATTTGTCATTATTCGACATGATTCTATCTTTTATGATTTTTATAATACCAACCATTGCCAGATTAGTCAACCTATTTATGGTATAGTTCATTATTATTTCTAAATAATTGCGATACATAACTCCGAGAACCGCTAGTTAGACTAGGAAATCAACGATATTCTATAATTCGACATTTTGGAAAACTAGAATATGACAATTATCGACTTTATTCGACATAACCCGTCGTATTTGGTCAGAATTCTGCTTTTGCAGAACAAATTTATGGAAAAGGAGTGTTGAACCATGCATCGTCGACTTCGCGAAGAGAAAGTATTTAAAGATCCCGTACATAATTATATTCATGTGCAGGATGAAGTGATCTGGTCGCTTATTAACGCTTCGGAGTTCCAGCGTCTTCGCCGGATCCGTCAGCTCGGCACGTCCTATTTGACGTTTCATGGCGCCGAGCACAGCCGATTCTCGCATTCGCTGGGCGTTTATGAGATTACGCGGCGGATTATTTCGCAGTTTGAACGGAGCGGATACGCGGATTGGCCTCGCGAAGATAAACTGGTGGCATTGTGTGCGGCGCTGCTGCATGATTTGGGACACGGTCCGTTTTCCCATTCTATAGAAGAAGCGTTCCAAATGCATCATGAGGATTGGACCTGCAAGATCCTGTTGGGCAATACTGAGGTCGGCGCTGTTTTACGGGAAGTGTCCCCGGACTTTCCGGATAAGGTGGCTGCGGTGATCCGCAAGGATTACGAAAATCCGATCGTCGTTCATCTGGTATCGAGTCCGCTTGATGCGGATCGAATGGATTACTTGCTGCGGGATGCTTATTTTACAGGCGTCAACTACGGGACGATCGATATGGACCGGATTATCCGAATGCTCCGCCCTTATCAGGGACGGGTGGTCGTAAAGGAATCGGGCATGCACGCGGTGGAAGATTATTTAATGTCGAGATATCAAATGTATTGGCAGGTTTATTTCCATCCGGTCACGAGAAGCTCGGAGATCATTCTCCGCCAAATTTTGCGCCGGGCCAAAGAGTTGTATCGGAACGGGGATTCCATTGAATTCCTGCCGCACCCGCTTCCCGATTTATTCCGGGGCAACATCGGTGTCGCCGATTATTTGCAGCTTGACGAGGCGTTGATGCAAACCGCGTTCATGCAGTGGACGCGAGAAAAAGATGAGCGGTTAAGCGATTTGTGCTCTCGATTTTTGAACCGTAAATTGTATAAATATGTAGAATTGGATACGCCCGAGCTGGAAATGCTGGAGGAGATCCGGGAGGCCTTTTCGCGGGCCGGCCTGCATCCCGAATACGACATGGAAATTGATTTTCCGACCGATCTGCCGTATGATGTGTTCCGTCCGGACGAGGGGGTCCGCCAGAAGCAAATTTTACTGTTGGACCGGCAGGAACGGCTGCGGGAAATTTCGGAAGTATCGGATATTGTACGGTCGATCAGCGGCTTGCAGCGGGGCAAAACGCATTTGTACTATCCGGATAATAAGCTGTGTGCCGTAATGGACCGGCTGCCCCAGGCGGTAGCCCGTATTTTTGAGCAACGGAACTAGGAGGATGACGATTCGTGATGTTATTTGATACGCATACGCATTTGGACGCTCCCCAATTTGACACGGACCGTGAAGAAGTGATTGCGCGCGCCGTGGAACAAGGGGTGACGCGGATGATCAACATCGGATTCAACCGCGAGACGATCCCGTCAACGATGAAGCTGGCGGAGACGTACGATTTCATTTATGCCGCCGTCGGCTGGCATCCGCAGGATGCGATTACGATGCAGGAAGGCGATTTGGACTGGATCGCCGAATTGTGCAAGCACGAGAAGGTCGTGGCCATCGGGGAAATCGGCTTGGATTACTATTGGGACACGTCCCCAAAAGACGTCCAGCACGAAGTCTTTCGCAAACAAATCGGCCTGGCCCGCAGCTTGGGGATGCCGATTTCCATCCATAACCGCGACGCCCATGAGGACGTGGTGCGCATCCTCCGCGAGGAGAAAGCCAACGAGGTTGGAGGCGTGATGCACTCCTTCTCCGGCAGTTGGGAAATTGCCAAAATGTGTCTGGATTTGGGATTTCATTTGTCGTTTGGCGGACCGATTACGTTTAAAAATGCAAAGCAGCCCAAAGAAGTGTTAGCGAAGACACCGATGGACCGATTATTGATCGAAACGGATTCCCCTTATTTAACGCCGCATCCATATCGTGGAAAGAGAAACGAGTCGGCACATGTTCGTTTGGTGGCGGAAATGGCGGCCGAGCTAAAAGGGGTCACCTTCGAGGAAATCGCCGAAATTACCACCCGAAATGCATTGGAACGATTTGGTATCTCGAGGATTTGAGAGCAAATCGGATGAAAAAAAGAGGATTTCGGAAAGATTAATGCTTTTTAACCGATAAAAACGAGATCATTACATTTTTTTAACCATTTTTTTAAAAAAACGTGGTTGATTCGTCCTTTACAACCTGCATCGAAACAGGATAGAATTTTTTCAGTATCGATTTGGTTCGTTCGGAATGGACAAATGAACCTTTCGATGCTGGGTTCCATGAACCAGTCTCGCTGAATCTCCTTCGCCGGAGAACGGGGGAACCGATTCGGGGCGGTGGCGGCATGCCATTAACACCGGTAATTGATTTCTTTCCAGGGTCTTTGGGGTGAATTCGAGGTCATTGCGCCATGAGCGAATGAACCGAGGAAGGGCGGCTCTCTTTCGCCCGAACCCGACAGCTAACCTCGTAAGCGTATAAGAGAGGTCACTCGTGCAGCTATTACACCAAGACATTCAAGAAGCCACGAAGGAGTTCCTCTAACTCTTTCTTTAGGCTTCTTTTGTTTTGAATAAAAGTAATAGGGTCATCATACTGTTGGTAAACAGGAGGTGACATGTGCAAGAGAGACTGGATCAGGATGCAAAACGCGTTAAGGTTGTCAAAAAGTCATCTTTTGATCACGAAGCAGCACAAGAAGTTGATTCGACATCGAATCTTGAATTCAGCCGGGCTTTCCGTTGCTCACGTAGCCATAACTACGCTGCGCTACTCAATCCCTAGCTTCATCCAACCTTCTCGGTGCTGAAAACCTGACTTTTTGACTTGATTTAAACTTAAGCTAGCCGATGCGCGTTTTGTAAAAAGTAACTGTAGTCGCGTCAATCGTTATCATGCATCGACCTAGACGGCGGGACTATGAAGGAGGACGGAAGAAATGGGCATTTTCCGCAAAGGGGAGACCCATGAATCACGCTCATCCAGCATGTCTTACGCAATGCGATGGAAGCATGAGAATTTACGTCAGGTAGCGCTCGTCGGCGTTCTGACCATCGCGGTAATCATCATCATCCTAATCTGGCTGTTTGGCCAGGATCATAAAGAAGTGTCCTTGATCGTGGACGGCAACGTCCAATCGGTGGAAACAACCCAATCCAGCGTAGCTCATCTGCTGGAGGAACAATCGATCAAGCTCAGCGCGAAGGATTCCGTATCGCTTCCGCTGGACAGCTCGCTTAAGAACGGCGACCGCATTGTCATTGTACGCGCAATGCCGGTGAACGTGATCGTGGACGGCACGAAGAAAGTCCACTTCACGACGCAAAAGCAAGTAGAGGGCGTATTGTCCGAGCTCGGCGTCACTTTGAACCCGCATGACAAGGTTACTCCGACATTGGACAGCAAAGTTACCGCGAACCTGAACGTCAAGGTGGTTCGGGTAAGCAAGCATACGGTGCAGACGAAGGAGGCCGTGCCTTTCAGCGTGGTCAAAACGTCGGACGCCAATTTGCTGAAGGGCACGACGAAGGTCATTCAGCAAGGCAGTGCCGGTTTGGTCATTCACAACATCGAGAAAACATACGAGGACGGAAAGTTCGTGGCGAAGCGATGGCTCGGCAAGGAGGTCTCCAAGAAGGTCCAGCCGAAAGTGGTTGCCGTCGGCACGAAGAAACCTACCGCCGTTCTGTCGGCCAGCATCAACCGCACCGCGAATACGGTGAATATTAGCGGGTTGACAACCAAAGGCGGCGTCTCTTTTGAATATAAAAAGATACTCAAAAACGTTACGTTAACCGCCTATTCGGCGGAAGAAGACGGAATCGGCACCCGTACGGCCTCCGGTACCCGCGTGACCGAAGGCAGAACGATTGCAGTCGATAAGGACGTCGTTCCGCTCGGTTGGTGGGTATACATCGAGGGGATCGGCTTCCGCAAAGCGGAGGATACCGGCGGGGCCATTGAAGGCAATAAGATGGACGTTTATTTCGATTCCCTGAAAACGGCGAAGAACTTCGGCCGCAAGAAGGGCCGCACCGTATACGTGATTGGTCCGACGAAGCCGGAGTTGAACTAAGCCCTGCGTCTCTCCGTTTTACAATGCGGAGGGAATGAGATAGTATTAGGATGATGAATAAGACAGTGGATTAGAAGAGGATGTTATCCTCTTCTTTTTGTTATTCTTAGAGGCAGTTCAAAAAGTCGTCTTTTGATCACGAGAAGTTAGAGCGAAGGGAAGATGGATACCATGATCAAAGAGGTCATCGTGGTGGAGGGCCGGGATGACACCGTGGCAATCAAGCGCGCCGTGGAGGCGGATACGATTGAGACCGGCGGTTCGGCCATCGGCGAAACGACGCTGAAGAAGATCGCTTTGGCGCAGGAGCGCCGGGGCGTTATTATATTTACCGATCCGGACCATGCCGGGGAGCGGATCCGCAAAATCGTGGCGGCGCGGGTGCCGGGCTGCAAGCATGCTTTTTTGCCCGAGGCGGAGGCCACGAAGCGGGGCGATATCGGCGTGGAGAACGCTTCTCCGGAGGCGATCCGCACGGCGTTGTCCCGGGTGCGCAGCGAAGCTGCGGGGGTGGAGGCCGCGATCGACCGGGAGGACTTGATGACCGCGGGCCTGATCGTGCATCCGCAAGCCGCGGCGCGCCGGAAAGCGCTGGGCGAGCTGCTGGGCATCGGGTACTGCAACGGGAAGCAATTGTACAAGCGGCTATCGGTGTTCCGCATCAGCCGCGAGGAGTTTGCGGCCGCGCTGGCCGAGTTGGAGAGCAAAGGAGTTTAGGGATCATGAGCATAAGGGAAGACATATCGACGCCGCGCCGGACGAAGGAGATCATTCAACGGCACGGTTTTTCGTTCAAAAAAAGCCTGGGGCAAAATTTTCTGATCGACCAGAACATCCTCGGTAAAATCGTCGCGGCGGCCGGACTGGATGACACCAAAGGGGCGCTGGAAATCGGGCCGGGCATCGGTGCCTTGACGGAAAAGCTGGCTCAGGAGGCCGGGAAGGTTGCGGCCGTGGAGATCGACCAGCGCCTGCTCCCGATCCTGGAGGAGGTGCTGGAGCCGTATCCGCACGTACGCGTGATCCATGGTGACGTATTGAAGCTGGACCTCCAGGCGCTGTTCGCTGCCGAATTCGGCGACATGAGTGGTGTCAGCGTGGTGGCTAATCTGCCGTATTACGTGACGACGCCGATTCTGATGAAGCTCCTGGAGGAGAAGCTGCCGCTCACGCATATTGTCGTCATGATCCAGAAGGAAGTCGCCGAGCGCATGGCCGCCGCTCCCGGCGGCAAGGAGTACGGCAGCCTTAGCATCGCCGTGCAATACTATAGCGTGCCGGAGCTGATCTGTACGGTGCCGCACAGCGTGTTTATTCCGCAGCCGAATGTGGAGTCCGCGGTGATCCGCTTGACCGTGCGAAAGACGCCGGCGGTGAATGTGGCGGACGAGGCGTTTTTCTTCGAGGTGGTGCAGGCCTCTTTTGCCCAGCGGCGGAAGACCATTTCCAACAACCTGAAAAGCCGCTTCTTCCCGAAGGAAGGGCGAGAGCGGCTCGAACAGCTGCTGGAGGCGGCGGGGATTGTGCCGTCCCGGCGGGCCGAGACGTTAAGCCTCGCCGAGTTTGCGAAGCTGAGCGATACGCTGCTGCAGGCCGGCGTGAAGGAACTCCGCGAGTAACCATTCCCTCTTGTTGCCCATACGATGGGGATAGAGGTGATTGACTTGACGAATTTGGGAGACTTGGTCGTCCGCAAATCATACGGTGGAGACGTTACGTTCCGGATCGAGCGGATTGAGCGGAGCGAAGCTATCATCAAAGGAACGGAATTCCGGCTGCTGGCGGATGCACCCTTGATCGATCTGGTCAGGGTAGACCCGGCTTCCCCGGGAGAAACGACGCAGCGGGCCCGCATCAAGGCGACGGAGTCGCTAAAGCGATTAACCCAGGATCGCAAGGAACTGGCGGAGCGTAACCGGATGGCGATAGGGCGGGAGCTTTACGTGCAAGGAGAACCGGCCTATTTCGAGGTGCCGGGCAAGGTGCTGCATCTGGACGGTGACGAACGTTATTTGCAAAAAAGCCTAAGCTTGTACGAGAAGCTGCGCGTTCCGGCCCAAGGCTATTTCGTCACAGAGCCGCAAATGGCCCGTGCGCTTTACCGTCTGCTGCCGACGGTCAAGCCGGATATCGTCGTGCTGACCGGTCATGACGGAGTCTTGAAATCGCGTCCCAACGGCGACCTTTATAATTTGACCAGCTATAAAAATTCCAAGCATTTCGTGGAGGCCATCCAAACGGCCCGGCAATATGAGCGTAATTTCGATACGTTAACGATTGTGGCCGGCGCCTGCCAGTCGCATTTTGAGGCGCTGTTGCAGGCGGGGGCCAATTTTGCCAGCTCGCCCGGCCGGGTGCTGATCCATGCGCTGGATCCGGTGTATATCGCCGCCAAAGCGTCGCTCACCTCGATCCGCGATACCATCCAGATCACCGATGTGCTGAATCACACGATCAGCGGAGCGCAGGGCGTCGGCGGGATTGAGACCCGCGGCAGCTACCGGATCGGACTGCCCAAACTTAAGGATTTAACGACGCTGAAAGTTGTGCCATCCATGTAACCTTGCATAGTTTATTCCTAAACGTTTTTTGCTTTTTGCCCTTGCCGGAAGGTCCTGAGGCCAATGCCCCAGGACCTTCCGGTTATTTTATTCGAACTTCCATCGGGTTAAAAGGAAAAATGTCGAAAAATAATCGTTGACACACCATTTTTGAAGCTGATATAATTATTTGTTTTGATTTGACAAGGTTGTGACTTTCCTGTATAATGGACAAAGAAAGAAGGTGGTCACTGGCAATGGCTAAAAATGCGCTGTCGGAAATTAAGCATAGTCTCGACGCCCACGTAGGACAGAAAATTATGCTCCGGGCAAACGGAGGTCGCCGCAAGACCGTCGAACGCACTGGAGTTTTGGAGGAGACTTATCCTTCGGTCTTCATTGTGAAGCTGGATCAAGAGCAGCAAACCTTTAAGCGTGTGTCATACAGTTATGCCGATATACTGACCGAATCCGTCGAGGTCATGATTTGCGACGATAACGACGGGATGCGGATTTCGTATATTAAACCGTGAACATCATGAACCAAACAGCAAACGGTACTCACCCGGCGGGTGAGGCCGTTTTTTTCTTGCCTGCGGCTGGCTGGAGTGGGGGCGGTCTCCTTCCCTTCCGGGCTCATCGTTTTTTGTTCGTCTAAGGTGGACAGACTTCCCATCGTATGCCCGCGCCGAAGCCGATGCATACTAATCATCGTTCCTATATCCATGACCCCAAAGGAGGAGCACTGACCATGTCGCGAAGAAGACGCAGCGTGATGTCGGAGAACTTGAAGGTCGAGCTTGCGAAGGATCTGGGATTTTACGATACCGTCCAGCAGGAAGGATGGGGCGGCATCAAAGCCAAAGATGCGGGCAATATGGTGAAGCGAGCGATCGAGCTCGCCGAGAAGGCCGCAGCGAAACAGCAATAACCTCTGCCGCAGCGAAGCTTCCCACCCGGGGAGCTTCGTTTTTTTCGCCGGATGCAGTAAGATAGAGGGAGAAAAATTTGTCTTTCGTACATAGACGTGAAGGCAACGTTTTTTTAAAATAAAGGAATGTGCCAGAAGACCGGATGGATGAGGAATTCCACGGAATTGCTGAGGTGGGGGAGCGCCATGAAAATTTACGAAAAAGCACCGGCCAAAATCAACTTAATGCTCGATGTGTTGCATAAGCGTCCGGACGGTTATCACGAGGTCGAGATGATCATGACCATGGTGGATCTTGCCGACCGTCTGGAAATGAGCGCCCTCCCGCGGGATACGATTATTATTTCGAGCCAGGCCGGTTATATTCCGCTGGACGAGAAGAATTTGGCGTTTCAGGCGGCGAAGCTGATCAAGGAACGATACAACGTACGGAGCGGGGTCTATATTCACCTCGACAAGAAGATTCCGGTCGCCGCGGGCCTTGCGGGAGGCAGCAGCGATGCGGCGGCGACACTGCGGGGGTTAAACCGGCTGTGGGAGCTGGGCATTCCCGACGAGGAGCTGAAGGAGCTTGGTTCGGAGCTGGGCTCGGATGTGCCGTTTTGCGTAACGGGCGGAACGGCGCTTGCGACCGGGCGGGGAGAAGTGCTGACGCCGCTGCCGAATCCGCCGCAGTGTTGGGTGGTGTTGGCGAAGCCCCCGATCAACGTATCGACGGCGGAAGTATACGGCCGCCTGCGCGCCGAGCAGATTGGCGATCACCCGTCGGCGCCTCGGATGCAGGCTGCGCTGGAGAACCGTTCGTTCGCGGACGTATGCCGGGAGCTCGGCAACGTGCTGGAGCAGGTGACGCTGAAGCTGCACCCGGAAGTGGCGCACTTGAAAGAAGCGATGCTGCGGCTTGGCGCGGACGGCGTACTGATGTCCGGCAGCGGGCCGACGGTGTTTGGGCTCGTGTCCAAAGAATCGAAAGTGTCGCGGATCTATAACGGGCTGCGCGGATTTTGCAAAGAAGTCTATGCCGTGCGGCTGTTGACTTAGGGTCGGCGAGAGAGCTTTGATCTGCAGTACTCGTTCGTATATTTTCCAAGGCTTGGACAAATCCGTACAAAAATGTTATAGTTTCATTAAAATATTCGGATTTAGCGAGGGGTACTTCGTGAAGAAATTAAAGAGAAGCGCTCGTTTGGTAGAAATGACCCATTACCTGTTGTCCAGACCGCACCATTTGATCCCGTTAACCACCTTTGCCCAGCGGTATGGAGCAGCCAAGTCGTCGATCAGCGAGGATTTGGGCATCATCAAAGAGGTGTTTGAAGGCGAGGGGATGGGCGTATTGCTGACGCTCGCCGGAGCGGCTGGCGGCGTGAAGTACATTCCCCGGGTCGGCCGGGAGCAAGCGACCGCTTTTATCGGGCAGCTTTGCGAGAAGTTGGCGCAGTCGGACCGGATTTTGCCGGGCGGGTACTTGTACATGTCGGATCTTTTGGGACAGCCGGCTTTGATGAATGAGGCGGGTAAGCTGTTTGCAACGGCGTTCGGCGATTTGGAGATCGACTGCATCATGACCGTGGAAACGAAGGGCATTCCTCTTGCGTATGCGACCGGAGCCGAGCTGAATCTCCCGGTTGTCCTGGTCCGACGCGACCATCAGGTGACGGAAGGATCGGCCGTTAGCATCAATTACGTATCGGGCTCCCATAAGAGCCTGCATACGATGACCTTATCCCGCCGGGCGCTGAGGGAGCGTTCCCGCGTGTTGATCGTCGACGACTTCATGAAGGCGGGGGGCACGATCCAGGGCATGGTCGACCTTCTGGCCGAGTTTAACGCGGAGGTTGCCGGCGTCGGGGTACTGGTGGAATCGGGCGAAGTGGCCAGCGAGCAGCGTCTGCTGCATGATTACGTCTCGCTTGCGACGCTTCGGGCCGTCGACGCCAAGGAGAAGGAGATCTCAGTAGAACCTGGGAATTATTTTTCGAAATTTGGACAATAAGAACGATGTCGAGTGTCGCTCAGATTGTAAGAGTTCTCGACGAAACGTGTCGAAAAGCCCGTTTTATCAAAAAAAATTCCTGATTTCAAGCCTTTTTGTTGATTAAAAAAAAGGATTTCCGTTTGCTATGTGGAATATTACACCAAGTCTCTGATGGAAAAAGGTGGTGAACACATATGCAAATTACGGATGTAAGACTCCGCCGAGTCAGCTCTGAGGGCAGAATGAAGGCAATCGCATCCATTACCATCGATAACGAATTTGTTGTTCATGACATTCGCGTCATCGACGGGAATAACGGGATGTTCGTAGCTATGCCTAGCAAGCGCACGCCGGACGGGGAGTTCCGGGACATCGCGCATCCGATTTCCTCCGGCACCCGCGAGAAAATTCAAGCTGCAGTCCTGGCTGAATACGAGCGTGCCGCCGACCAAGAGGAAGCGATTGAAGAAGGGGCGTAAGTCGCATTGATTTGATTCTTGACCAATTGGGGTTCGAGGAAAAGGGAGCCATGTGCGCATGGCTCCCTTTTCTTTTTGCCCTAAATGAGATATATTCAGTTATGAGTTTAAGACAGCGTAAAATCAAAATTCAAAAAGTCAGGTTTTCCGTACCGAGAGAGAAGATGGCTTTTTGAGTTACCTCTTAGAGAAGGAGGCCGGGGCCTTGAAGAGATTAGCTATCGTTCTTGCCGCGGGTCAGGGGAAACGGATGAAGTCCAAGCTTTACAAAGTCCTCCACCCCGTTTGCGGTAAACCGATGGTCGGGCATGTGTTGGACGCGGTTCAAGAAGCGGGTTGCGAACGCAGCATCGTGGTTGTCGGCCACGGAGCCGAAGCCGTCAAATCCTATTTGGGTTCATCGGCGGAATACGTGTTGCAGGAGCAGCAACTGGGAACCGGACATGCCGTCAAGCAAGCCGGGCCATTATTGGCGGGAGAAGAAGGAGTCACACTGGTTATCTGTGGCGATACCCCTTTGGTTACGGCAGAGACGCTGGAAGCGCTGTTTGACCTTCATAACCGAAAGGGAGCGGCGGCGACCGTTCTCACGGCGAACATGGAGCAGCCGTACGGTTATGGCCGGGTGATCCGCGGCGCGAACGGAACGGTTGAACGGATCGTCGAACAGAAGGATTGTTCGCCGGAAGAAGCCGCCGTGCAGGAAATCAACACAGGCACTTATTGTTTTGATAATGCGAAATTATTTGCCGCGTTGGAGAAAGTCACCAACAACAACGCTCAGCAGGAGTATTATCTCACCGACGTCATCGGCATCTTGGTGCAGGCGAACGAAATCGTGGAAGGATATGCGGTGGAGGACGTTCGGGAATCGATTGGCGTCAATGACCGGGTCGCCTTAGCGGAGGCGGAAGCGGTCATGCGCGAGCGCATCGTTCGAAGTCACATGTTGAACGGCGTAACGGTCATTGATCCGGCTTCCACCTATATCGGTGTCGACGTCACGATCGGTGCCGACACCGTGGTTTATCCGGGAACCGTTCTGTCCGGGAAGACTGCCATCGGCGAAGATTGCGTGATCGGGCCGGCTGCGGAAATTGAAGATAGCGTGATTCAAGACGGCGCGAAGGTGAAACAGTCGGTGCTCAGCCGGGCGGAGGTCGGACGGGAAACGACGGTGGGGCCTTTCGCTTATTTGCGTCCGGGGACGAAGCTTGGAGCGCACGTGAAAGTCGGCGATTTCGTGGAAATTAAGAATGCAACGCTTGATGACGGCTCCAAAGTCTCGCACCTCAGCTACATCGGCGACGCGAAAGTCGGCAAGAACGTCAATATCGGCTGCGGCGCGATAACGGTGAACTATGATGGTTATAATAAGTCCATTACGGAGATCGAAGACGATGCCTTTGTCGGCAGCAACGTGAACTTGATCGCTCCGGTTAAGGTGGGCAAAGGCGCTTATGTCGTTGCCGGATCGACGATTACGCATTCGGTTCCGGAGAACGACCTGGCCATCGCCAGAACCCGGCAGGAGAACAAACCGGGGTATGCCGAGAAGATTCGGGCCCGGGCCAAAGCCAAGAAGCAAAGACAGCAGGAATCTTAATCAAGCATGCAGTGACCATTTGAATAGACGGGGTAGCTGGGAAGGCGGGTTCATTTCATTACTCCCTAACGCTATCTACACAGCACGGAGGGTTTTAATTTTATGACTTATTGCGATTCTAAATTAAAGATATTCACCTGTAACTCCAATCCTAAATTGGCTCATCAGATTGCCGATTACATCGGTATTCCGATGGGGGATTCGGAGACGACGAGCTTTAGCGACGGCGAGATTCAAGTCAAGCTGTCCGAAAGCGTTCGGGGCTGCCACGTCTACGTGGTGCAATCGACCTGCGCGCCCGTCAACGATAACTTGATGGAGCTCCTCGTCATGGTGGATGCCTTGAAAAGAGCTTCGGCCAAGAGCATCAATGTGGTTATCCCGTATTACGGGTATGCCCGCCAGGACCGGAAGGCTCGCTCGCGCGATCCGATCACGGCCAAGTTGGTCGCCAATTTGATCGAGAAAGCCGGCGCTCACCGGGTAATTACGATGGACCTTCACGCTATGCAGATTCAAGGCTTCTTCGATATCCCCGTGGATCATATGCTCGGCGTGCCGATTTTGGCGCAGTATTTCCGGTCCAAGCATATCCTGAATCCGGTCGTGGTATCGCCTGACCACGGCGGGGTGGTTCGCGCCCGCAAATTGGCCGATTTCCTGAATGCGCCGCTGGCGATCATCGACAAGCGACGTCCGGAGCCGAACGTCAGCGAAGTCATGAACATCATCGGGAACATCGAAGGAAAAACAGCGATCCTCGTGGATGACATCATCGATACCGCCGGCACGATCGTCCTTGGCGCTAACGCGCTGAAGGAAGGCGGCGTCGAAGAAGTGTACGCCTGCTGTACGCATCCCGTGTTGTCCGGGCCGGCGATGGAACGTCTGCAAAACTCTCCGCTGAAGGAAGTGATCGTAACCGATACGATTCCGATCACGCATCCGAATCCGACAAGCAAACTCAAGGTGCTGTCCGTCGCCCCGCTGATGGGCGAAGCGATCATCCGCGTGCATGAGGAGCTGTCGATCAGCAAGCTGTTCGAGATCGAATAAAATGGTCACTGCCACACCAGGGGTTGCGTCCTCCCGAACGGGGACGTAACCCCTATCGGTGTGTTGGCCGTTGCTAGTGTATGTAGGTGAAAAAGGTGTTGTGGGGGTCGTTGGACAGGTGCGTTGGACGGAAGCAGGCAGCCGTGTGCGGATTTCTAGGATTGGACTAAATAATCATTTCACCCGCTTGCCTTAATCCGCCCAACGAGGAGGAGTTCCAACTAGATCAATCAAAAGGGGCGTATACGGCTAAAATAGTTGGATGTTTTCCACTTCCTAACCGTTAAATGGCGTTAAGCTGCCGAAAGGGATTTCTTAGGCCGTCCCCTGAGAAAGTAAGTTAGTTAACGAACACCAGAGGCGCTTAAGAGACACATCAGAGTGCGAGGAAACGCCACAGTAACCTGATTTGGAGGTACATGAACCATGAAGTGGATCGTGGGGCTCGGCAATCCGGGAGCCCAATATGAGAAAACCCGGCATAATATCGGCTTTATGGCCGTGGATGAGCTGGCGCGCCGGCATGGCATCGAGATCAAGCAGAGCAAATGCAAGGCTTTGATCGGGGAGGGGATGCTCTCGGGCGGCAAGGTGGTGCTGATCAAGCCGATGACTTACATGAATCTGTCCGGTGAAGCGGTGCGCGCTTATATGGACTACTATAAGGCGTCGATCGAAGATATGATCGTAGTATACGATGACCTGGATACCGAGCTGGGGCGCAACCGGCTGAGATATCAAGGCAGCGCCGGCGGGCACAATGGCATCAAGTCGATCATTCAGCATACCGGCACGCAAGTTTTCAACCGCATCCGCATGGGCATTTCCCGGCCGGAGCCGGGGTTTTCGGTGGTCGATTACGTGCTGTCCGGTTTCGCCAAAAAAGATAAGCCGTTGCTCGAACAGTCCATTCAGGCGGCGTGCGATGCGTTGGAGTACAGCTTGGACCATACGTTTGAACAAACGATGGCCAAGTTTAACGGCTGAGGTTGATAGCACCGCCGACAGGCTAAAAGCTGACCGCCCGGGGCATACTGGAGACATAAAGAATCTTCAGGAGGCATATAGATGGCTATAAACTACGTTTGCCGGCACTGCCGGACGGTCATTGGTAGAATTGAAGCGCCTCAGGTGACGGAAGCGCAATTGGGCTTTCATTCCTTGACCCCCGATGAGCGGAGAGATATAATAGCGTATGATTCGAACGGCGAAATGACGGTTCGGGTAACCTGCGACTATTGCAGGGAAGCGCTCGAACATAACCCGGAGCTGATGCTGCTTGCGAATCCTTTGCAATAGTCGGCAAGCCGTCAGGAATAATGGACAAATTCACCGGAATGTAAGGTTATAGAGCCTTGGCACGTTTGCTGAGGCTCCTTTTTGGTTCGGGTAAGGCGGACTTACCCTTTGCGTCTACACATAGATTCCCTATCCATCAGCAGTAAGAGAGGTGCCTCATTTGCTACAAGCACTTATTCAAGCTTTTTCGCGCGATACCGATTTCGCTTCGACGGTAGCGGGCGTAAACTCGGGCATGAAGGAGCAGTTGATCTCCGGCTTGTCGGGTTCGTCCAGACAGGTGATGTTGGCTGCGCTGCATCAAGAAACGAACCGGCCGCTGCTCGTCGTGACCCACAATATGTTTGCCGCGCAGAAGATCTATGAAGATTTACAGGAAGCGCTATCACCGGAGCAGGTGCTGCTGTACCCGGCCAACGAGCTGGTTGCCGCCGAATCGGCCGTATCCAGTCCGGAGACGCTGGCGCAGCGCATCGAGGTACTGCTGCAATGCTCCCGGGGATTCCGGGGCATCGTGGTGGTGCCTTATTCCGGCATTCGCCGCTTTATCCCGGCGCCGGAGATCATGGCCGAAGCGGGACTGACGGTCCGGCTTGGAGGCACGCTGGAGCTGGAGCATTTCCTGGCCCAAATGGTCGAGCTCGGCTACGAGCGGGTGGAGCGGGTGGAATCCCGCGGCGAGATGAGCCTGCGCGGTGGGATCATCGACTTTTATCCGCTTACCGCTTCTACGGCTTACCGCCTGGAGCTGTTCGACGACGAAATCGACTCGATCCGGACCTTCGATCCGGCCGATCAACGGTCAGTGGACCAGATCGATAAAGTGTTCATCCCGCCCTGCAAGGAGCTGGTCGCATCTAAAGACCGGCTCGAACAGGCCGCACAGGCCGTGTCCGAGAAGCTGGAAATCCAGTTGGACAAGATGACCGACCGCCAGGCGAAGAACCGGCTCCGCGAAGAGCTGTTCAGAGAAATGGAGATGCTGCGCGAGCAGGTTTATTTTTCGGAAATCTATAAATATATTTCTTTGATTTATCCCGAGAGAAAAACGCTATACGACTATATGCCCAGAGATACGCTGCTTCTGCTCGACGAACCGGCGCGTCTGCTCGAGACGGCCAAGCAGTTGGAACGCGACGAAGCGGAATGGAATTTGCACCTGTTCCAGAACGGCAAGAGCCTGCCCGACCTGCCGCTGGCGGTAGACGTGGATCACCTGATCTACCACCGGCCGTTCCAAACGCTGTTTATGTCGCTGTTCCTGCGCCAAGTACCGCATTCCCAGCCGCAGAACATCGTGAACTTCGTGACGCGGGCGATGCAGGATTTTCATGGGCAAATGAATGTGCTGAAGGCGGAGATGGAGCGTTGGAAAAAAAGCGGCGCCCACGTCGTCATGCTGGCCAGCACCGAAGAGCGCATGGATCGGATGCGGCGGGTGCTGCAGGATTACGGCATTGAGGAACCGTCGCTGCTGCAGGGCAACCTGCAGTCCGGGTTCGAGCTGCCGTCCGTACATCTTGTCGTCATCACTGAAGGCGAGATGTTCTCCCAGAAACAGCGCAAAGCGCGCCGCGTCGGCAAAAGCATGGACAATGCCGAACGGATCAAAAGTTATACCGAGCTAAAGGTCGGCGATTACGTCGTCCATCAGAATCACGGGATCGGCAAATACATGGGGATCGGAACGCTGGAGGTCGGCGGGATCCACAAGGATTACATGCACATCCTGTACGCCGGCGGCGACAAGCTGTCGGTGCCGATTGAACAGATCGACATGATTCAGAAATACGTCGGTTCCGAGGATAAGGAGCCGAAGATTTACAAGCTGGGCGGCAATGAGTGGACCCGTGTGAAGAACAAGGTCCGTTCCTCCGTGCAGGATATTGCCGACGACTTGATCAAGCTGTACGCCGAGCGGCAAGCCGCGCCGGGATACGCCTTCGAGAAGGACACTCCCGAGCAGCAGGAATTCGAGGCCATGTTCCCGTACGAGGAAACCCCGGACCAGCTGCGGGCGATCGAGGAGATCAAGAAGGATATGGAGCAGAGCCGTCCGATGGACCGCCTGCTGTGCGGTGATGTAGGTTACGGCAAGACCGAAGTCGCGATTCGTGCCGCCTTCAAGGCGGCGATCGAAGGCAAACAGGTCGCGGTGCTTGTGCCGACGACGATTTTGGCGCAGCAGCATTATGAGACGTTCCGCGAGCGGTTCGCCGGCTACCCGATTAACATTCAGACACTGAGCCGTTTCCGCAGCCGCAAGGAGCAGAACGAAACGATTAAAGGCGTTCGACAAGGGACGGTGGACATCGTGATCGGGACCCACCGGATTTTATCGCAGGATCTGGTCTTTAAGGATTTGGGACTGTTGATCGTCGATGAAGAGCAGCGGTTTGGCGTGACGCATAAAGAGAAGTTGAAGAAGCTGAAAACGAACGTGGACGTCCTGACCTTGACGGCGACGCCGATTCCGCGAACCCTGCATATGTCGATGCTGGGCGTACGGGACCTGTCGGTCATCGAGACGCCGCCGGAAAACCGGTTCCCGGTGCAGACCTATGTCGTTGAGCACAGCCAGTCGCTCGTGCGCGAAGCGATCGAGCGAGAAATGGCGCGGGGAGGCCAGATTTACTACCTTTATAACCGCGTGCAAGGCATTCAGGAAATGGCCGCGCAGATTTCCATGCTCGTGCCCGAGGCGCGGGTCGGGATCGGGCATGGCCAAATGTCGGAGCAGGAGCTGGAGAAGACGATCCTCGACTTTCTTGACGGGGAATACGACGTCTTGGTCAGCACCAGTATCATCGAGACCGGCGTGGACATTCCAAACGTGAACACGCTGATCGTACATGATGCCGACAAGATGGGCCTGTCCCAGCTGTACCAGCTGCGCGGCCGCGTCGGACGGTCCAACCGGATCGCCTACGCCTATTTTACGTATCAACGCGACAAGTCTTTGACCGAGGTGGCCGAGAAGCGGCTGCAATCCATTAAGGAATTCACCGAGCTGGGTTCCGGCTTCAAGATCGCCATGCGCGACTTGGCGATCCGCGGCGCGGGCAATTTGCTCGGCGCGGAACAGCACGGCTTTATCGCTTCCGTCGGATTTGATCTGTACTCGCAGATGCTGGCCGAGGAGATCCAGAAACGCAAAATCTCGATGCTCGGCGAGACCGTGCAGGCTGAAGCGACCTGGAATACGACAATCGATCTGGGAATCGACGCCTATTTGCCGTCGGATTACATCTACGACAGCATTCAGAAGATCGAAATTTATAAGAAAACCGCGTCCGCTTCGTCATTCGAGGATGTGTCCGAGCTGGAGGACGAGCTGCTGGACCGGTTCGGCGAACTGCCGGAGGCCGTGCAAAATCTGCTCTCTGTCGCCCGCGTGAAGCTGTACGGCAGGCAGTACGGCATCGAGTCGATTACGCTGCGGGGCGAGGAAGTGACGATCAAGTTCTACGAAGGCCGGGAGAAGGTTGTCGTTCCGAGCAAGCTCGCGGAGGTTGGCAATCTGTTCGGAAGACGTGTACAATTTAGTCAAGGATCCGTGATGCTGATCCGGATCAAAACCAAGGGAATGGACGACAAAGAGTTGATGGGCTTGCTGGAGCAGTTTCTCGGAGCCCTAAAGGATGCGTTCAAAGCGAAAGGGGAACTACAGGATGTTTCAAAGTAAAAGGCGCTCATGGAGGATGCTGCTGATTGCCCTCGTAGCGGTATTGGCTTTTTCCGTTATGGCAGGATGCGGTAAAAAAGAAGCAAGCTCGGGAGGGAAAGATACGAGTAAGGTTATCGCAACGTACGAAGGCGGCGAAATCACGGAGAACGAATTCGACCTCGAGCAGCGGATTGTGCTGGCGCTTCAGCCGCAAATGGAACAGTTCATGCAGTTGGAGGATTTCCGCCAATATTTGATCAAGCAGGAGATCGCTTATGAATACCTCGAGGCCCAAGCCGACGACAAGACGAAGGAAGTTGGCAAGAAGAAGGCCGAGGAGCAATTTGACCTGATGAAATCGTCGTATGGCGAAGACAGCTTCAAACAAATGCTCGACGCCCAGAAAATTTCCGAAGCCGATTTCAAGAACTACATGGTGCGGATTTATACCGTGATGGAGGGCGAACGGCAGAAGGTTTCCGAAGACGACGTGAAGAAGGAATTCGAAGCGACCAAACAGGAATACACAAAGGCTTCGGTTCGTCATATCTTGATCAACTTCACGGATCCTGAAGGCAAAGAGCGCACCTCCGAGGACGCGCTGAAGCTGGCGAAGGACGTCAAAGCCAAATTGGACAAGGGGGAGGACTTCGCCACCTTGGCGAAAGAGTATTCCGAAGACCCGGGCTCCAAGGATAACGGCGGTTTGTACGAAAACGTGGAGGTTAGCAATTGGGTAGAAGCCTTTAAGCAAGCCGCTTTGACCCAGCCGCTGAACCAAATCGGCGATCCGGTGGAGACCGAGTACGGCTACCACATTATCCGCGTGGAAGCTCGGACCGAGAAGAATTACGAGGATTTGACCCAGGAAGAGAAGGATATGATCCAAACGACGCTGGCCTCAACCAAATTGGACGAGTTCATGTCGGGGGATTTGGAGAAGAAGATCATCAAGAAAATCGAACTCCCTAAAGTGGAAACGAGTACGGGCGAAAATGGAACCGATGCGGGAACCGATGCCGGTTCGAATGCGGGCACGAATGCCGGTACGAGCGGCAATGGAGCCGCCAACGATGCCGGCACGAATGGCGGCAATACGAGCAAATAAGCAGGATGATCACGAAGCAGCGCGGAGAGGTTCGCGCTGCTTTTTGATGCGGACATTTTTCCTATACGCGGACGGCCGTTAAAAATCATGGTTCATTATGATGAATAAGGTGTTCGCCCAGGATGAATACTATGGTCAGAATCACAGAACAAGCCATCCCTGTCCCCACCTTCGGCCGCTCGTTTTGGCGAAGCTTATGGCGCATACATCTGTGTAAAGCCGCAGATTTTGTATAAAGTCCGATCAGGTGAAGCTTAAGGAAAAAATTCAAGCCGTAGTTCAAAACTTCTAAGAAAGCGGGGCATCAAGTGAAATGAAAGCTACTGGTATTGTACGCCGTATCGATGATCTGGGCCGTGTTGTTATCCCTAAGGAAATCCGCCGAACCTTGCGGATTCGGGAAGGAGATCCGCTCGAAATTTTCGTGGACCGGGATGGAGAAGTGATTTTGAAAAAATATTCGCCGATCGGCGAGCTTGGCGACTTTGCCAAGGAGTATGCGGAGTCGTTGTACGAGAGCACCGGTCATATTACCTTAATTTCCGACCGTGATACGATCATTGCCGTCGCGGGGGCTTCCAAGAAGGAATACCTTGAGAAGCCAATCAGCCCCCTGCTGGAGAGCAGCATGGACAGCCGTAAAATCATCATGGAAACGGAATCGGGGTCCTACGAAATGACGAAGGATCATCCGGAGAATATCTCCTCGTTCGTGATCGCGCCGATTATTGCCGGCGGGGATCCGATCGGAACGGTGGTGCTTGTCAACAAGGACGACTCGGTAAAAATGTCCGGTTTGGAATCGAAAATGGCCGAAACGGCGGCCGGTTTTCTGGCGAAACAGATGGAGCAATAGACCGAAGGCATTCGGGTTTAACGCATGGAAGAACTTACACACCCCGCTATTTCGGGCGGACGCGATCCGTTCCCAACGAAGAGGGTTGTGTAAGTTTTTTGCATTTTGTCCGGGGAGAAATGGCGACAGCCCCTCGTTTCGTCATATAATGGAACCTGTTAGCTGCATATTCAGGGCCATTATCGATGAAGCAAAGTAGGTTGCCGGAATGGAAACGAAGGAAAATCTGTCCTCGAAACTGCTGAAGGGAGCTGCCGTGCTGAGCGCGGCGGCTTTGATCACCAAGTTGCTGGGGATGCTGCAGAAAATCCCGCTGCAAAATATCGGGGGAGACGGCGTATTTGGCATATACAATACGGTATATCCCTTTTACACCCTATTGATCACGCTCACGACATCGGGGTTTCAAGCGGCGGTCGCCAAATTCGTCGCGGAACGTCAGGCGCCCGGGCTGGAACGGGAACGGAACGACGTGCTGCGGCTGGCTGCGGCAGCGATGACCGTATTGGGGGTCGTTTTTGCGCTGCTGCTTTATTTCGGGGCGCCGGCGTTGTCGCGGCTCATCGGCAGCAGTCTCCTGATCCCGGCCTTTCGCGGGGCGGCGCCGGCCCTGCTGTTCGTCCCGGTGGCCGCGGCGCTGCGGGGGTATTTTCAGGGGCACCAGAATATGACACCGACGGCGGTATCCCAGGTGACGGAGCAGGCCATCCGGGTAACGGTCATGATTGTTCTGCTCTTGGCGTTAAGCCGGTTGGGGGCCGGAGAACAAAGTCTGGCAGGCGGGGCGCTCCTCGGCTCTTCGGCGGGGGCGGCCGCCGGTCTCGTCGCGATGCTGCTGTATTGGCGGGCCTTTACCCGTTCCGGGCGGCGTCGGCGGAATGAGGCACGGACGGCGGACAAGCGGCCGTTGCGACAGGAGCAGCGAAACAAGCTTCTGTCCGCGCTGCTAAAATATGCGTTGCCGATCAGCCTCGCCTCGCTTGCGATTCCGCTGATCAGCCTGGTGGACACGTTCACGCTGCCGCGATTGCTCTCCGCCCACGGAGAGGAACTGCGCGTCATGGCCCAGGTGGGCGTATACAACCGGGGCATCCCGCTGGTTCAGCTCGTCACGATGCTGGCGACGTCGCTGTCGGTGCTGTTCATCCCGGCGATGGCCGAACTGCAGATGAAGGCGGATCCCGGGGCGATCCGGCGTCAAGTTCAGGTGGCCTTGCGCTGGTTTTGGCTGATCGGCCTGGCGGCATCGCTGGGGCTCACGCTGTTGGCGGAGCCCATCAACGTGATGCTTTACGAGGATGCCGCGGGCTCGGCCACCTTGGCCTGGGTGGCCTGGACGGCCGCGCCCGGCGCGCTGGTCGCGGTCACGAGCGCCCTCTTGCAGGGCCTCGGCCACGTGCGCGCCCCGGCGCTGCACCTGCTCGCTGCGGCGCTGCTCAAGACCGCGCTTAACGCGGTGCTCGTGCCGCAGCTTGGCATCACCGGCGCCGCGATCGCCGGCGTCGCCGCGTACGGCGCGGCAGCCGCGCTGAACACCGCGCTGCTGCTACGCCGGGTCCGGCTGCGTCCGCGCCTGCGGGACGCGCTGCTGCGCCCGGCGGCGGCCGCCCTGGCGATGGCCGCCGCGGTGCTGGCGCTGCGCCTCGCCGCCGCCGAGCTGCCCGCGGGCCGCGGCACGGCCGCGGCCGTGAGCCTGCTCGGCGTGCTGCTGGGCGCAGCCGTGTTCGCCGCCGCGGTGCTGCGCATGCGGCTGCTCAGCGCGGCAGAGCTGGGCGCCCTGCCGCGGGTGGGCCCGAAGCTGCTGGCGCTGCTTCGGAAGCTGCGGCTGCTGCCGTAGCCCAGCAGCGCCGCCGCTGGGGGAGCCGAGCCTCTCGAGGACCTCGGCCTCCGGCACTGCACCTGCCCCGATTTTATAATCGGCTGCCGCAGTGGTATAGTAGAAGGTAATTCAAAAAACATCTTTTGATCACGAAGCGGTTCACGGAGTTAAATCGGCTCCCACAAGCTAACGGACACCAGAAACGCTATTGACCCGCCTTAGGACAGCTTCCGATTCCAACGGACCGAGAAGACCTTATTTCGGTCAAAAGCGGCGAAATAGTCGCCCAGAGGGCTCAATAAGGTCTCTGGTGTCCGTTATGGCAGGAAATAGCCGGGAGATAGGCAAATAAGGTCATTAGGGTCCGCTACGTAGCCACGCTGCCGGGAGTCCCCAGCTTCATCCGACCTAAAGCGTTTTGCATAAACGCGCTTCGAAAGCATAGGCTTGGCATTTTGCACACTCATTAGTTAATTACATGCTGTAAGGACAGGGAGTGAGATCAATACCATGAGCGCAACCATTACGGTGGTCGGCCTCGGCTCGGGGGATCCCGACCGGCTGACCTTAGGCAGCTTGAAACGGCTGCAGGAAGCGGGGGAACGTTACGTCCGGACGAAGGACCATCCGGTCGTGAATTGGCTGGAGCAAACGGGCGTCGGCTTCGCCTCGTTCGACGAGGTGTACGAAGCGATGGACGACTTCCCTTCCGTATACGAGGCGATTGCCGCCAGACTGTTGGCGCGGGCCGAAGCGGGCGGAGACGAGGAGAACATCGTATACGCCGTTCCCGGACATCCGCTGGTTGCCGAAGCGACGGTCAAGCTGCTGCGGGAACGTGGTCCCGAGCGAGGCATTAAACTCGAGATGATCGGCGGGGAAAGCTTCCTGGACGAAGCGTTCGTCCGGCTCGGCTTCGATCCGATCGAAGGCTTCCTGCTGCTGGACGCTTCGGACGTCCGGGGAGAAGCGATCGATCCGAGACGGCATACGCTGATCGGGCAAGTCTATGACCAACTGACCGCCTCGGAGGTGAAGCTGGGGTTGATGGAACTGCTGCCCGACGATTATCCGGTTGTCGTGGGACATGCCCTTGGCGTCGAAGGCCAAGAACGGATTGAGCGGGTACCGCTGTTTGAGCTGGACCGGATCTCCGGCTATGGCAATCTGTCCCTTGTCTACGTGCCGGCCAGCGAGGACGAAACCCTTCGCATCCGCAGCTTCCAGCGGCTGCATGAGATTGTTTCGATTTTGCGCAGCCCCGGCGGATGTCCGTGGGATCGCGAGCAGACGCACGATTCGATCCGCAAGAATCTCATCGAGGAAACCTATGAGGTGCTGGAGACGATCGACGACGACGATCCCGACCACATGCGCGAGGAGCTCGGCGATCTGCTGCTGCAAATCATGCTCCACTCCCAGATGGAGGAAGAGACCGGCGCTTTTACGGTGTATGACGTCATCCAGGAACTGAATGAGAAGCTGATTTACCGTCATCCGCACGTGTTCGGCAATTTGAGCGCGGAGGATGCCGAGGCGGCGCTGAATAACTGGGAAGCGATGAAGGCCGAGGAGAAGAGACGCAAAGGAGTCGAGCCCGAGCGTCAATCGGCGATCAGCGGGGTTCCGCGCGATTTGCCGGCCTTGATGAAGGCCTACAAGCTCCAGAAAAAGGCGGCGAAGGCCGGGTTCGATTGGGAGGACATCGGGGGAGTTTGGTCCAAGCTCGAGGAGGAGATCCGCGAGTTGAAGGAAGCCGTGGAGCAAAAGCGCGATCCCGACACCCAGGAGTTGGAGCTGGGCGATGTGCTGTTTTCGGTGGTAAATGCCGCCCGTTACATCGGAGCGGATCCGGAGCAAGCCCTGTCGCGGACGATCCGCAAATTTACACAGCGGTTCCATTACGTCGAGGAGCGGCTTCGCGAGCAAGGGAAGTCCCCCGTCGACAGCACGCTGGCGGAAATGGACGTTTTATGGGATGAGGCTAAGTCGAAAGAACGGGAATGATGGGAGAAAAGGCCTAAATTTCGGTTTTTTTGCGAAAAAAGCAAAAAAAAGTTCCCAGCAGTGCAGGATTTTTCATTTTAAGCAAGAATACTACTCATACAAAGATACCCATCTGGCCCTGGGCAGGTCTTGCGCCTGTAGTGCCAAGGTATCATCTATTTCTTTTATTATTGGGAGGCATTATTAATGAACAAAACAGATCTGATCAACAACATTTCCAGCAAAAGCGGTTTGACGAAAAAAGACGTTGAATCCGTATTGAATGGGTTCCTCGGCGAAATTACCGATGCGCTTGCTGGTGGCGACAAAGTACAATTGATCGGCTTCGGCACTTTCGAAACCCGCAAACGTTCCGGTCGTACGGGCCGCAACCCGCAAACCGGCAAAACGATTGAAATCCCGGCTTCCAATGTTCCGGCATTCAAAGCGGGCAACAAACTTAAAGAAGCTGTAAAATAATGCGTCTTGATAAATTCCTGAAGGTATCGCGGTTGATCAAGCGGCGCACGGTGGCCAAGGACGTCTCCGAACAAGGCAGAGTGCTGATCAACGGGCGCGAATCCAAACCGAGCAGTACCGTCAAGGTTGGCGACGAACTCACGGTCCAATTCGGCCAAAAGCTGGTGACCGTGCGCGTCGAACGCCTGGTTGAGACGACTCGCAAGGATGAGGCTGCGACCATGTATACCTTGATTAAGGAAGAGCCGATCGCGAAGGATACCGGTCTGGACTGGTCCTGAAGTCGCGAAGCTCAGAGCATGTTCCGTTGAATCGGGACATGCTCTTTTTTTGGCCCCGGAAGGGTGTAAAAAATATCCTAGCCAAACGGTAAAATCGTGGTAATATAATAAATACACACTTTACTAACGTTTTCGATAAGCGCACTTGCTTCTTAGAAAACTCCTCTGTATTAACCTCATGTCGAATCCATCAACGTTGCGACTGCGGCATGTATCTACGAATCGAAATCACGCACCCATCGACCAACCATTCGACTAAGAGTTACCCAAACGAACGAAGCAACGAACGAAGTAACAAACGAACTCGGCAACTTACCCGATACGTCGCTCAGACTGCAGAACGATCCGAAAAACGGGGTGATTTTATCAGCGAAATTTAATTAAAACGCTTACGAAGTGAAAATATTCACAATTGTTTCATTCATCATTTGCTACGACGGCCATAGGGTATACAAAGGTCCGGAATCCAGTTTATCCAAAGGATGATCGCCTGATGAAACAGCTTGTGCACAAGCTCTATGCCCGGGAAAAGCTCTCCAAGGACGAGCTCGTCCATTTGCTGGGGCATATGGATGTTGAGACGCGCAGGGAGCTGTTCCGGTTTGCCCGTATGAGACGGGAGCAGGTTTACGGGGACAAGGTGTACATGCGCGGGTTGATTGAATTTTCAAGCTATTGCCGGCGGAACTGCTTGTATTGCGGACTGCGGTCCGGCAATCGCTACGCCGAGCGTTATCGGCTCCGCCCCGAGGAAATTCTCGAATGCTGCCGGGAAGGATACGGACTTGGTTTCCGCACGTTTGTGCTCCAGAGCGGAGAGGATCCCTGGTATACGGCCGATCTGCTGACTGCCTTGATCCGGGATATCAAAACGGAGTTTCCGGATGCGGCCATCACGCTGTCGATCGGCGAACGGGAGGAGAAAACCTACCGATTGCTGCATGAAGCGGGGGCGGACCGCTTTTTGATGCGTCATGAAACCGCTTCCCGCAGCCTGTATCAACGGCTCCATCCTGCCATGTCGTTCGATAACCGGCGCAAATGTCTGGAGACGCTGCAGTCGATCGGTTATCAGGTAGGCGCAGGATTCATGGTCGGCCTGCCCGGGCAAACCGCGGAAGATTTAGCGGAGGATCTCCTCTATCTCAAATCGTTGAACCCGGATATGATCGGCATCGGCCCGTTCATTCCCCACGACCGGACCCCGCTGCGCGATGCGAAGGCCGGGTCGCTGGAAGAGACGCTGGTCATGGTGGCGTTGGCCCGCTTATTCGTTCCCGAGGCGTTGATTCCCGCAACGACCGCCCTCGGGACGTTAAACCCCGAAGGCAGGGAATTGGCGCTGAAAGTCGGGGCCAATGTGGTCATGCCCAACCTGTCGCCCGTCTTCGTCCGCAAGAAGTACGCCTTGTACAACAACAAGATTTGCACGGGCGACGAATCTGCACAGTGCAGGCACTGCCTTGAACTCCGGATTGGAGCCGCGGGCTTTTCCGTAGATATGGGAAGGGGGGATAGCCTGAAGGCGGTAGGAAGCCGCCGCCATGCTTAATCTTAATAGGGTTACGAAATGTTACTTGGCTTTTCCAAAGTGGTTTATTTTCGCTATTATACGTGAAATATTTCACAAATCGATGCAAAGGAGACATGGCGAATGAGCATATTGACCAAAACAAACGAGCATGGCTTTTTTGAAATTCGGCTGGAATCCATCGGCGGACTCGGGGCCAACCTGGCCGGGAAGATGCTGGCGGAATCCGGGGTGCTCGGACTCGGCTTAAACGGCGCAAATTTCTCGTCCTATGGTTCGGAGAAGAAGGGGTCGCCGGTGAAGAGCTTCGTCCGTTTTTGCGAGCCGGACGTGGAAATTCACGATCACAGTCCGATCGAGGAGCCCGACGTCATCGGCGTTTTCCACGAAGCGCTGCATAAGACGGTGAATGTTTTAAGCGGCCTGAAGCCGGACGGTATCGTGTTAGTGAATTCGACACGAGGTTTCGAAGAGATCCGGCGCGACTTGGAGTTTCCGTACGGGACGCTGGCTGTTGTCGACGCCATGGGGATCGCCATCGACGAGCATACAAAGGTGAACACCTCGATGCTGGGGGCGTTGTTCCGGGTTTGCGATTTCCTTGATCCGGATTCGATGCGCGAAGTGATTAAGCATACGTTCCAGAAAAAATACCCGCACCTAGTGGAGCCCAATCTGCGTACGTTTGACCGGGGTTACCAAGAGGTGCGTTTCCAGACGATCGCGCCGCCTGCAGGAGCCCAGGGGAATCGCTTCGAGCGGTCGCAACCGCTGCTGGGGTTTGAGACTCAGGCCCCGGGCGGCATTATCCGCGCGCAGGGCAACAGCCTGTTGAAGGACTTGAGCGGCTCTCGCCAGGGCTTTGTGCCGGAGCTGGACATGGAGAGCTGCGTCCACTGCGCCAATTGCGACGCGGTATGCCCCGACCTGTGCTTCGTGTGGGAATCCGGGGAGGACAAGAAGGGGCGCC
This sequence comes from Paenibacillus sp. JL3B1040, assembly GCF_057063165.1. NCBI lineage: Bacteria > Bacillati > Bacillota > Bacilli > Caryophanales > Paenibacillaceae > Paenibacillus > Paenibacillus tiangongensis. Next base: position 57,843 of record NZ_CM169317.1, read on the forward strand.
CTCAAATGTTCTTGCGCGGAATCGATTATCAATATTGCAAAGGTTGTTTGAAATGCGTGGAAATCTGCCTGACTGGCGCGCTCAGCATACGCCGGGAGGAGGCCGGGTACGCCGATAGTCACCGCGTCGCCCATGCCTTTCTGTAGCGGTCTCATGACTTGTTTAGAACTCACAGAAGAGCCAAAGGAGGAATTTATCGATGTCGATAACCGAAGAGAAAATCACGAAAATGACGCTTGCGGAGCAGACGATCGCCTTTGAGTCGGGCAATGAAGCGGCGGCCATGGCGGCGGCTCAGATCAACTACCATGTGATGGGGTACTTTCCGATTACGCCGTCCACGGAGATCGCGCAGATCCTGGATCAGAAGAAGGCGCAAGGCCTGCATGACATCCGGCTGATCGCGGCCGACGGGGAGCATGGCTCGGCGGGGATTTGCTACGGGGCGGCGCTCAGCGGAGCCCGGGTCATCAATGCCACCAGCGCCAACGGGTTCATGTACATGATCGAGCAACTGCCGGTGCAGTCCGGGACGCGGTTTCCGATGGTGCTGAACCTGGTAACGCGCGCGATCAGCGGTCCGCTGGATATTCGCGGCGATCACTCCGATCTGTATTACGCGCTGAACACCGGCTGGTTGATCCTCACGGCGAGCACGCCGCAGGCGGCGTACGATATGAATCTCATGGCGCTGAAATGGTCCGAGCATCCGGAAGTGCGGCTGCCCGTGATCGTGGCCTATGACGGTTTTTTTACCTCGCATCAGAAACGGAAGCTGAATTATTTCAAAGACGCCAAGGCGGTCCGGGCGTTCGTGGGCGAAACGCCGCCGGCCGGATTCGATCACGTGGCCGATCCGTCGCAGCCGATTACGGTCGGCGCGCATATGAACGGCGACGACCTGCTGAACAACCACTATCAGCTGCATCTGGCACACGAACGGGCGGCCGAAGTGTACCAACAAATCGCCGCCGAGTACAAAGCGTTATCGGGACGCGAATATCCGGTGCTCGAGTTGTATCGAATGGAAGATGCGGAGGTCGCTTTGTTCCTGCTGAATTCGGCGGCGGAAACGGCCAAGACGATCGTCGACAAGCTACGGGCTCGGGGGATTAAGGCGGGAATCATCCGGCCGAACGTCATTCGGCCTTTCCCGGCGGAGGAGATCCGAGCCGCGTTGCGGGGCGTAAAAGCGCTGCTGGTGGGGGAACGCGCCGATTCCTACGGCGGCAAAGGCGGCAATATGACGCATGAAATCCGCTCCGCGCTGAAGCTGGATCCGGCGAACCAAACGATCGTCTTGTCCCGCGTGTTTGGCCTTGGGGGGAAGGATTTTTATCCGGACGAAGCGGAAGCGTTCTTTGAGCTGGCCATAGAGGCGATGAATCAAGGCGAGGCTACGGTGCCTTTCGATTATTTCGGGCAGGTGCCCGGCGATCCGGTGCACGAGCTTAGACCGCTATTGACCCCGCAGCACGGCGATGCCTTTAACAGCGGGCTGATCCAGGTGATGCCGGACGAGGCGACCGGCAAGCTGAAGGTGAAGCTGCCGCCGCTGCGCAGCCTGACGGCGAAGCCGAAGCGGCTGGCGCCGGGCCATGGCGCTTGTCCGGGCTGCAGCGCGATCTCTTCGCTGGAGCTGTTTTACAAAGGCATTGAAGGCGACGTCGTGACGTTGGTTCAAACCGGTTGCACGTATGTTGTGACGGCCGGGTACCCGTACACCTCGCATAAGCAAACGTTCGTGCACAACCTGTTCCAGAACGGGGCTGCAACGGTAGCCGGTGCCGTCGAGGCCTTCTGGGAACGGAAGCGCCGCGGCGAGATCGACGTCTCGGACAACGTCACCTTCATCATGGTAACCGGTGACGGCGGGATGGATATCGGGATGGGGCCGGCGATCGGTTCGGCGCTCAGGAACCACAAGATGATCATTTTGGAATACGACAATGAAGGGTATATGAACACCGGTTCCCAGCTTTCCTACTCTACGCCGCTGGGCCACCAGACCAGCACCTCCGGCGTAGGCAAGGCGCAGAAGGGGAAGGCGTTCCATCACAAGGATACGCCGCAAATCATGGCGGCGACGAATATCCCGTACGTGTTTACCGGAGCGGAGGCGTTCCCGCAGGATCTGATCACGAAGGCGGCCAAGGCGCAGTGGTACGCGCAGCATGAAGGTCTGGTGTACGGGAAGGTGCTCAGCACCTGTCCGCTGAATTGGCGGTCCGAGGACCAACTCGGCACGAAAATCCTCCAGACGGCAGTGGATTCATGCTTCTTTCCGCTGTATGAAATTGAGCACGGGGTGACGAACATCACCTACAATCCGGAAGCGAAAAATAAGCGGACCTCGCCGCTGGAATGGCTGAAGCTGATGGGCAAGACGAAGCACATGCTGCAGGATCAGGAGCTGCTGGACGCGTTCGAGGAAGAAGTCAACCGGCGCTGGGAACGGCTGAAGCTGAAGCACGAAAGTCCGCTGCTCTAAGGCTGGCGGCCGGACAATGAAGGGAGAGGATCGAAGATGGAAGAGACTTGCCGTTGTGCGGAGGACCAGGAGCGGCTGCATCGGGTTGGGGAAATCATCGAGCAATTCCGCTTGCTGCCGGGCGCGCTGATCCCGGTACTCCACGAAATTCAGGATTTGTACGGCTATCTGCCGGAGGAAGCGCTGCAGGTCGTTTCGCGGGAACTGGGAATGTCGATGGCCGAAATCTACGGGGTAGCGACGTTTTATTCGTTTTTCTCGCTAGAGCCGAAGGGCGAGCACGTGATCCACGTCTGCATGGGCACGGCCTGTTACATTAAGGGCGCGCAAGGCGTGCTGGACCGCCTGAGCCAGGAGTTGAACGTTCCGGTGCAAGGGACGACGGCCGACGGGAAATTTACGCTGGAAGCCACCCGCTGCCTGGGGGCTTGCGGTTTGGCGCCGGTCATGACGATCGGGGAGAAAGTGCATGGCCGGCTGACGCCAAACGAAATACCGAAAATTCTGAAGCAGATGCGCACGCCTGCGGAGACGCATTAGAAGGGATGGTGGAACGATGAAAACGTTGTTGGATCTCGAGAGCATCCGTACCGCGCAGCTGAGCCGGCTGGTCCGCCGTAAACTGGGCAAGGCCGGGTCCGCCGACGGGGGCGTCGCCGAGCGGTCGGTCATGATCTGCGGCGGCACGGGCTGCGTCTCCTCGGATTCCATGCTGATTGCGGAAGCTTTTGAGGCAGAAGTCGCCAGTCAAGGGATTCAGGACAAAATCGATATCGTGCGAACCGGCTGCTTTGGACTGTGCGAGCTTGGGCCGGTCGTGATCGTTTACCCGGAGGAGGTATTCTACAGCCGGTTGAAGGTGAAGGACGTGGCGGAGATCGTCGACAAGCACCTGCTCCAGGGCCAAGTCGTCGCTCGCCTCGTTTACCAGCAGTCGCTGGGCGAGGACGGGCGGATCAAACCGCTGCACGAGGTTGAGTTCTTCCGCAAACAGCAGCGGATCGCTCTGCGCAACTGCGGTACGATCGATCCGGAGGACATCGACGAATATATCGCGATGAACGGGTACAAGGCGCTGCATAAAGTCTTGACGACAATGGACCCGGCAGAGGTCGTGACCGAGGTGAAGGAAGCGGGCCTGCGCGGGCGTGGCGGCGGCGGGTTCCCGACCGGGATCAAGTGGGAGACGGCGGCGAAGCAGCGGACGGGGCAAAAATACATCATATGCAATGCCGACGAAGGCGACCCGGGCGCGTTCATGGATCGCTCGATCCTGGAGGGCAATCCGCACTCCGTGCTGGAAGGCATGGCGATCGCCGGCTACGCTATCGGGGCAAATCACGGCTTCATCTATGTGCGGGCGGAATATCCGATTGCCGTGAGACGGGTGCAGGCGGCGATTCGGCAGGCCCACGATTACGGACTGCTGGGCGAAGACTTGTTCGGCAGCGGGTTCTCCTTTGACATCAGCGTCCGTCTGGGGGCGGGGGCGTTCGTCTGCGGCGAAGAGACGGCGCTCATGAACTCGGTGGAAGGCAAACGCGGCATGCCGAACCCGAAGCCGCCGTTCCCGGCCGTCCGCGGGTTATGGGGGCAGCCGACGGTGATCAACAACGTGGAAACGCTGGCCAACGTGCCGATCATTATGCTCGAGGGCGCTTCGTGGTACGCGGGCATCGGGACGGAAAAAAGCAAGGGCACCAAAGTGTTCGCCTTGGGCGGCAAAGTGGTAAACACCGGGCTGGTGGAGGTGCCGATGGGCATTACGCTGCGCGAGGTCATTTACGAAATCGGCGGCGGGATTCCCGGCGGCAAGGCGTTCAAAGCGGTACAGACCGGCGGTCCTTCGGGCGGCTGCTTGACAAGCGAGCATCTCGATCGCCCGATCGATTACGATACGCTGCTCAGCTTGGGGTCGATGATGGGGTCGGGCGGCATGCTGGTGATGGACGAAGAGACCTGCATGGTTGACGTGGCCCGCTATTACCTCGACTTTACGCGCGATGAATCATGCGGCAAATGCGCGCCGTGTCGAATCGGCACCAAACGCCTGCTGGAGATTTTGGAGAAAATCACGGAGGGCAAAGGTACGATGGAGGACCTGGACGCGCTGGAGGAGCTGTCCGAGCAGATCAAAGCGGCTTCGCTATGCGGGCTCGGCCAAACGGCGCCGAATCCGGTGCTGTCTACGCTGAATTATTTTCGCGATGAGTATATCGCCCATGTGGTCGACAAGAAGTGTCCGTCCGGCGTTTGCCGTTCGCTGATTACGTACACGATCGATGCGGAGAAGTGCCGAGGCTGCACCCTTTGTGCCCGGAAGTGTCCGGCGGAAGCGATCACGGGCGAGATGAAAGAGGCGCATGTGATCGACCCGCTGCTGTGCATCAAATGCGGCATTTGCTTCGACAGCTGCAAATTCGCCGCGATCTACAAAAGCTAAAGGGGGGAGCGTTCGATGATGGATACGGTGAAATTATGGATTGACGAAATGGAAACGGAAGTGCCGAAGGGAACGACGGTGCTCCAAGCGGCCCGCGGATTAGGCATTCATATCCCGACCCTTTGCCATCTGCAGGGCACGAGCCACCCGTCCAGCTGCCGCGTTTGCCTGGTGGAATCGGGCCCCCGCCTGATCGCTTCGTGCACGCTGGTAGCCGAGGAGGGCATGCGGATTCGGACGAATACGCCGCGGGTGCGCAAAGCCCGCAAAACAACGGTTGAGCTGATCCTGTCGGATCATAATCGGGAGTGCACTTCCTGCCTGCGCAGCGGTGCCTGCGAGCTTCAGGAGGTAGCGAATCAGATTGGGGTGCGCGATGTGCGGTATGCGGGGGGCAAAGCGCGGTCGGCGTTCGATATCTCATCGCCGTCCATTGTGCGCGATACTTCAAAGTGCCTGCTGTGCGGCCGCTGCGTTGCCGTCTGCAGCGAGGTGCAGACCGTGGGAGCGATCGGGTTCATGAACCGGGGATTCGACACGGTCATCGGACCGGCCTTGGGCCGGCCGATCGGCGAATCGGTCTGCGTCAACTGCGGGCAATGCATCATGGCTTGTTCGGTCGGCGCATTGCAGGAGCGGGAGAATGTGGGTGACGTGTGGCAGGCGATCGCCGATCCGCATAAATTCGTCGTTGTGCAAACGGCACCGGCGGTACGCGTCGCCTTGGGCGAGGAGTTCGGGATGCCGATCGGCACCCGCGTGACGGGCAAGATGGTAGCCGCGTTGCGTCGGCTTGGCTTCAACAAGGTGTTCGACACTGATTTTGGCGCCGACTTGACGATCATGGAGGAGGGGACCGAGCTGATGCATCGGCTCCAGACCGGTCGGGACCTGCCGCTGATGACGTCCTGCTGTCCGGGCTGGGTGAAGTTCGTGGAGCATTATTTCCCAGATATGCTGGATAACCTGTCAAGCTGCAAGTCGCCGCACGAAATGGAAGGCGCGATGATCAAAAGCTATTTCGCTCAAACGATGGGCATTGACCCGGGAAACATCGTCGTTGTGTCGATCATGCCGTGCACGGCGAAGAAGTTCGAAGGACAACGCGAGGAGCTGGCCAGCGAATCGCTGCAGGACGTCGATTACGTGCTGACGACGCGGGAAGTCGCGCGGATGATCCGAGAGGCGGGCATCGACTTTGCGAACCTGCGCGGCGAGGCGTTCGATAATCCGTTTGGCGAAGCGTCGGGCGCCGGGGTTATTTTTGGGACGACCGGCGGAGTGGCTGAAGCGGCGTTGCGGACGGTGTTTGAGCTGGTTGCCGGCGAAGAGCTGGAGACGGTGGAATATACCGCAGTGCGCGGGATGGACGGGATCAAGGAGACGACGGTGGAACTGCCGGACGGCCGGACGATTCGCACCGCCGTCGTGCATGGGCTCGGCAACGCCCGGAAGCTGATGTCGATGATCCAGTCCGGCCAGCGCCGATACGAGTTTATCGAGGTGATGGCCTGTCCGGGCGGCTGCATTTGCGGCGGCGGGCAGCCTTTTGTGGATGCCCGCCAGCGGGATACGCTCGACGTGAAGGCGGAACGGGCCAAGGCGATTTACGACGAGGACGAGGCGTCCACAATTCGCAAATCGCACAAGAACCCGTATATTCAGCAAATTTACCGCGAGTTCTTGGAGAAGCCGAACAGCCACAAAAGCCATATGTACCTGCACACGCACTATTTGGTGCGCTCCCGTTATTAGTCGTTCGCCGTTGCGTTGTCCAAACGGTCTCGAAGGGGCCATATAAAGTGATATTGGCATCTTACAGGGAGGGATTTAGGATGAGCAGGTCAGAACAAAGAGCGGCGGCGGATTTCATCCGGGACGAAACCATCGTATCGGCGCTTGCTTACGGGTCGCAGCTGGCTCGTGACCGCAAGAAGGTGCTGGCCATTTTGGAACGCGCCCGAAGCGCCAAAGGCATTACCGCGGCGGAGGCCGCCGTTTTGTTGAACGTGGAAGACGATGTGCTGCTGGAAGAGATTTACCATGCGGCACGCGAGGTAAAGGAACGGATTTACGGAAATCGGATCGTGTTGTTCGCCCCTCTATACGTCAGCAACTTCTGCGTAAATAACTGCGAATACTGCGGCTATAAGCAGTCCAATGAGGGGATGGTCCGGCGGCGCTTGAACCGGGAGGAGCTGATCCAGGAGGTCGAGGTGCTGCAGCAAATGGGGCACAAGCGGCTGGCGCTGGAGGCCGGGGAGGATCCGGAGCATTGTCCGATCGACTACATTCTCGAATGCATCGAAACGATCTATTCGGTGAAGGTCGATAACGGGAGCATCCGCCGGATTAACGTCAACATCGCCGCCACGACGGAGGAGGATTACCGTAAGCTGGCGAATGTCGGGATTGGCACCTATATTCTGTTCCAGGAAACGTACCACCGTCCGACCTATAGCCGCATGCATCAGAAAGGACCGAAACGCGATTACGACTGGCATACGACGGCGATGGACCGGGCGATGCGGGCCGGCATCGACGACGTCGGCGTTGGGGTGCTGTACGGATTATATGATCACAAATATGAAACGATCGCGATGCTGATGCACGCCGAGCACCTGGAAGCGACATTCGGCTGCGGGCCGCATACGGTCTCCGTACCGCGCTTGCGGGCGGCGGACGGCGTCGACCTGAACAGCTTCCCTTATCTCGTGAACGATCACGAGTTCAAGAAGATCGTAGCTGTGCTGCGGCTGGCGGTGCCTTATGCCGGCCTGATCCTGTCCACCCGGGAAGACGCGGAATTCCGCGACGAGGTGATCAAGCTGGGCATCTCCCAGATCAGCGCGGGTTCCTGTACCGGCGTCGGCGGATACACGGATACGTACGAAGGCGGTCAAACCCACGGCGATTCCTCGCAGTTTCAGGTCGGCGACCACCGCTCGCCGCTGGAGATGATCAAGTCGCTGTGCCGGGACGGCTATATCCCGAGCTATTGCACCGCCTGCTACCGCGAGGGACGAACGGGCGACCGCTTTATGCGCCTGGCCAAATCGGGCCAGATCCATAACGTCTGCCATCCGAACGCGCTGCTCACCCTGCAGGAGTACTTGTTGGACTACGGCGATGACGAAGCCCGGCAGATGGGTGCGACGTTGATCAAAAACAACCTCCGCCGTATTCCCAAAGCGTCCGCGCGCGAAGTGACCATCGACCGCCTGCAGCGCATTCAGAACGGCGAGCGGGATTTGCGGTTCTAGGCCGAGCAGGGAAGGCTCGAATGCAAAAAAAGCCTTCAATTCCGCCATTGTGGCGGCGTTGAAGGCTTTTTGGCGCCGAATTACTGTTGGGATTCCTCGTCCGTCTCCATCCCAAAGCAATGCTGGACGTGCAAGTGTCGTTAATGAACCACTGAATTTGTTCGCGTTCGCGGGTTCGCTGGCGTGAACCCGGTCTAACGCTTGCCAGAACGCTTATTGGGACCAAACGAGGGGAGTTTCATTTCTAACGCTGGTCAGCGAGCTTATTTGGGCAGAATGGCCTCGTTTCCGAGGCGAATCAGGCAAATAAGCTTTCCCATAAGCGTTACGCCATCCAAGCCCCCGTTTTGGGCCAAATAGCGCCGCTGACAAGCGTTAGAGTTCCGGATTGCCTCGAAGGCAATTCCCGAGTTCTCTCATCGAGGCTCCCGAGCCGCTTCTTCCCAAGCCATCACGGCGGAGGGGAAGAGCTCGATGGCGCGAGGGAATACGCCATGAAGGTAGGCGATCAGGACGCCGTAATTGACGATTGGGACGCCGGCCGCTTGGGCTTCGCCGAGGCGGTGCAGCATAGCGCGGCGGTTCAGCATGCAGGCGCCGCAATGGATGACCAGCGCGTAGCGGGCCAGATCCGGCGGGTAACTGTAGCCGGAGACATGCTCGATGTGCAGCTGTTTCCCCGTGGCCTGACGCAGCCAGCGCGGGATTTTGACGGTGCCGATATCGTCGGACTGCTGATGGTGCGTGCAGGCCTCCGCGATCAATACGCGATCGCCGTCCCGCAGGTTCTCCACGGCCCGCGCGCCCCGGACCAGCTCGCCTAATTCGCCCTTATGCCGGGCGAACAGGATGGAGAACGAGGTCAGCGGCACTTCCTTCGGCGTGTCGGCAGCTACTTTGAGGAAGACCTGCGAGTCCGTGATGACGAGGCGCGGTTTCGTCCCAAGCCGTTCCAGCGTCGCCTTGAGCTCGTGCTCCTTCGTGACAACAGCGATGGCGTCGCTCTCGAGCAGGTCGCGGATCGTCTGCTGTTGCGGCAGGATCAGCCGGCCCTTGGGCGCGGCTTTGTCGATCGGCACGACCAGCACAACGAGATCCCCCGGCGCCACAAGGTCGCCGACGAGCCGGAAGTGCTCCGCCTCGTGCGGAAGCGCCGTGACGATCGCCCGCTTCAGCTCGGGAACGCCGCGGCCGTCCAATGCGCTGAACGGCACGCAATCGAGGCCCAACTGCGTTTTCACGCTAGCGAGAACCGCCTCCACCCCAGCGACCGCATCGATTTTGTTCAGTACTCCGACGACGGGGATGTTCCGCTGCCTCAGCTCGGCCAGCAGTTCCCGGTAAAAGTCGTCGGGACCCGTCATAGCGTCGATCACCAGCAAAGCGAGGTCAGCGCGGTGGATGAGCTCCCGCGTTTTTTGCTTGCGCAGCTCGCCCAGCGCCCCTTCATCGTCCAGGCCGGCAGTATCGATCAGAACCACCGGTCCCAGCGGCAGCAGCTCCATCGCTTTGTACACCGGATCGGTGGTCGTTCCCCGCACCGGCGAGACCACGGCGGCCTCCTGCCCCGTCAAGGCGTTGACCACGCTGGATTTTCCCACATTCGTCGGGCCGAAAACGGCGATATGCGTCCGCTCTCCGCGCGGCGTAGCATTCAGGCTCATCTCGCGTTCCCCCTCTTATTCGCCGGGTATCCCCGGCTTCGTAACTTGCAGCGGATTCAGGATAGCCGCGGCGCGTTCGGCGGTCAGCCAACCGCCTTCCACGGCGACCTGCTCCACCGACAGCCCTTCGCGCCGGGCGATCCCGGCAATCTCGGCGGCCGCCTCGTAGCCGAGATGCGGGACCAGCGCGGCGGTCAGCACGGTGGAGCGCCGCAGATGCTCGCGGCATACGCCCTCGTTGACGGCGATGCCGCGAATGCAGCGCTGCTCGAACAGCGGGACGGCCCGCCCCAGGATCTCCAGCGATTCCAGCAGGGAATCGGCGATCAGCGGGCCAAACGCGTTCAGTTCGAGCTGGCCGCCGGCGGCGGCCCAGGTGATCGCCGCGTCGTTTGCGATCACCCGCATGGCCGTCTGGCCGGCCATTTCCGCCATGACGGGGTTCACCTTCCCCGGCATGATCGACGAGCCGGCCTGGACGGCGGGCAGCGCGTATTCGCCGATGCCCCCGGCGGGGCCGGACGCCAGCAGCCGCAGGTCGCCGGCGATCTTAAACAAGGTCACGGCTGCCGCTTTCAGCAGCCCGGACACCTCGACGAAGACGTCCATGTTCTGCGTCCCGTCCATCGGAAATTCGCTGCGCGCCAAGCCCAGTCCGGTCAACGCCTGCAACGTGTCGGTCACCTGGAAGACGTAGGCCTTGGGCGCGTCCAACCCGGTGCCGATCGCCGTGCCGCCGAGATGAATCTCGCGCAGCCGCTCTTCGGCCTTGTACAGCCGCCACCGGTCGCGGGCGACCGCTTTGGCGTAAGCGCCGAATCCCTGGCCGGCCATCATCGGCAGGGCGTCCATCAATTGCGTGCGCCCCAGCTTCAGCACGTCCGCGAATTCCTGCTCCTTCTCCTGCAGCGCCTCTTGCAGGGAAGCGTAAGCGTCGCTGAGGGGACGCAGCAGCCGGATCGCCGCGATCCTGAGCGCGGTGGGGTACACGTCGTTGGTCGATTGGCAGCGGTTGACGTGGTCAAGCGGGTGGACTACCCGATAGTCGCCTTTGGACCCGCCCAGCTGTTCGATCGCCATATTCGCGACCACCTCGTTCACGTTCATATGGGTGGACGTCCCCGCACCGCCCTGCAGGGCATCGACGACAAATTGATCCGCCAAGGCGCCGCCGGCAATCTCGTCGCACGCCCACTCAATCGCTTCCGCCACCTCTGCCGGGATCAGGCCCAGCTTGCCGTTAACCCGAGCCGCCGCTTTCTTGACCAAGGCGATCGCTTCGATCAGCCGGGGATGGGCCGGACGTCCGCTGACCGGAAAATTCTCCATCGCTCGCACCGTATGAATGCCGTAATACGCCTCGGCCGGGATGTCCTCGGTTCCTAGCGAATCGGTCTCCCGGCGGTATTTTTGATCGGGATTGGAACCTTTCGGTAAGGGTTGCCGCATGCGGATTCGCCTCCAACAACGGATGTCAATCTCTTCCTTTTTATCCTAATTGAAAGCGGTTTCCCGGGACAGTAAAGAAGATCACGTTATAAGCCGGAAGGAACTTGTTCTAAAGCCGATTTTTCGTCCATAAGCTAAGGATAAGAAGGAGGGGTACATGCCATGGTCGAACCAAATAAAGCCAAGCATCAGGAGCTGCATCTATTAAATCGCAAGCTGCTGGACATTTCGGGGGTTCTCAATGTGGAAAGCTTCGACAGCGAGGAGTTCCTGCTTCAGACCGAACTCGGGCATCTGACGATACGAGGGCAGAATTTACATATCAAAAACCTGAACCTGGAGCAGGGGCTGGTCAGTATCGAGGGGTCGGTAAACTCGCTTTCGTATTTGGATCCGGGTTCGAATTCGTCCGGCAAGGGCCTGCTCGGCAAGCTGTTCCGATGAATTTGGAGACGCAATGGGCGACCCTGCTCTGGATGCTGGCCTCCGGGGGGATCATGGGCATCGCCTTCGACAGCTACCGCGTCGTTTCGGGACAACTCCGGTTTCCCCGCTGGAGCGTCCATGCCCTCGACTTGCTCTACTGGTTGGCTGCCGCTTTGTTCGTATTCCGCACGTTGTACCACAGCAACCAGGGGGAACTTAGGTTCTATGTTTTTTTAGGCCTATTTTTAGGTATTTGGATTTATTTTTTGTTCCTCAGTGTTATCACGGAGCGTTTTGTGTTAATGTTAATGAGGATAACTAACAAAATTTATCGCTTTATCGTACGAATGATCGAGATTATCATCATCGCTCCGTTACAATGGCTGGTCAAAATGATCCGGGTCCTGCTCGGATTCGTTTGGGTCGTGTTGCTGTTCCTGGGCCGGGTGACCTTATTGCCGGTCTGGAGGCTGCTCGTATGGGTGTTTAGGCCTATATGGACAAGGCTTCGGATTCCGCAAGGATGGGACAAGATCCGGAGTTGGGCGGCCGTGTGGCGGGAGCGCGTTTTGCGTCTGTTACGTTGGTTCAACAAGGAATAAACGCTGGGAGGTGCCCTGATGCGCAAAGCGTCGACAAATCCGACTCCATCCAACTCCAATCCGTCTTCCGGAAACGGGTCTGCTTTCGCCAAGCGCAGGCTGCGGCTCTGGATGGGATTCATGATCCTGTTCATGGGTTGGGCCGGGTACACGTATATTTCCCAAGCCGGGGACATTGGCGGCAAATCTCAGCAACTGGCGGAACGGCAAGCTGCCAAGGCGGCCAGCGAACAGAGCTTGAACCAACTCAAATATGAGATTAACCGACTGAACGATCCCGAGTACATCGGACAAATTGCCATGAAAAAATACGGTCTGTACAAACCGGGCGAAATCCCGGTTCGGGTATCCGAGTCCGAAGCCGGAAATGACTGACCCCATGCGGGTTGACGGGACATCCGTCTGTTGACCTTGTATCCGTCATTCGGTATAATCAAATCACCGCAGTCATGATTTTCGAGGCCTGGCTGTATATTTTTAAGGGAGGATCATTTTATTTTATGGCAATTGAAGTGGGCACCAAGTTAGAAGGCAAAGTGACAGGCATCACGCATTTCGGAGCATTTGTGGATCTGTCAGGAGGTGTCACGGGTCTCGTTCACATCTCGGAGATCGCCGACAATTACGTTAAAGATGTCAACGATCATCTGAAGATCGGCGATACGGTTACCGTCAAGGTGATCAATGTCGATAAGGACGGCAAGATCGGACTTTCCATCAAGCAGGCTGTTGACAAACCGGCCGAAGCCAGGCCGCCTCGCGCACCGAGACCGGACCGGCCAAGCGGAAGAGACGGAGACCGTCCGGGCGGCGGATTTAACCGGGACCGGGGAGGACGTTCCTTCAAGCCCCCAGCCAACAAAGCTTCTTTCGAAGATAAAGTCTCCCGTTTCCTGAAGGATAGCGAGGAACGCATTTCTTCGCTCAAGAAGAATACGGAAGGCAAACGTGGAGGACGCGGAGCCAAACGAATGTAATCCCTGAAAATTTAACGATCAAACCCACCGTAGGCGGCTCGCTCGCCTGCGGTTTTTTGTTTTGTTTTGCGATTGACCTTCCCCTCAAAGCATCTTTTGTCGCCTCGGATCTTTTTGCCGACAGGTTCTTACGGTTTTTTACGAAGAGTGCGCTCGGACGGCCGCTTTTCGCTAACCAAGCCCGTGAACTTCGATGCGAACATAAAAACCCCTGATGCGGCCCATCGCTATGGGGGGCTTGCATTCGCGCCGTGTCGGCGCCCCCTCTCAATTTGTCGGAAATTTCTTTGGCCCCTGCTCCGGTATCTGACAAACTTTCCGGTTCTGGCCTCCTATAATGGGACATACCTTATTAATTTGGAAAAGGCGGTGCCAGGATGTTGAACAAGTGGAATGTCACTCTGTTTCCAGGGATGAGAAAGGCAAAGACATGGGACAAGGGGGCGTGGCGGAGCATGCTGCTGGATCAGCCGGTCATCCGGCGGGCCGGACGGTTGCTCGCGGTCAACAAGTGGAACGGCTTGCTTCTTGCGATGAGCTTCCTGTTGGGCAGGGCGACGATATTGGACGAGCTGGCTCCTTTTGCGGTTGCTTTCTTCGCGGTGATTCTGTTTATGCGGCGGGATATCGCCTGGATCGCAGGCGCAGCGATGGTCGGAGGGGCGCTGCTGACGCCGGATGCGCATCTCCATGCCGCAGTAATTGCCGTCGAGCTGCTGATCTTCTATTTGCTGCAAAAAGGGCTGGAGACGTTCGAACGGGCGGAGCTTTCCTATGCCCCGATCATGGTGTTTACGAGCACCTTCTTCGTCGGGATGTTCGGGGCGGTGATCGGTCCTTCGCTGACCTGGTACGCGCTGGCGATGACCGTGATGGACGCGCTGCTGAGCTTTGTCCTGACGCTCGTCTTCATCCAGGCGGTCCCGGTGTTTACGTACCGGAAGAAGCATTATCAGCTGCGCGGCGAGGAAATTTTATGCCTGGTGATCCTGCTGGCTTCGGTCATGACCGGAACGGTCGGGTGGGAAATCCAAGGGTTATCGGCCGAGCATGTGCTGTCGAGATACCTGATCCTGCTGTTCGCTTTGGCGGGTGGTGCGCCTTTAGGTGCTTCGGTCGGCGTAATAACCGGGCTGATCTTAAGTCTGGCGGACACGTCGGCCCTGTACCAGATGAGCTTGTTGGCGTTCTCCGGGATGCTTGCCGGGATGCTGCGGGAAGGGCGCAAATGGGCCGTTGGGTTCGGGATGCTGCTCGGCTCGTCGATTCTGTCGATCTACATCGCCGGTCCGGCGGATGTGATGTCCTCCACTTGGGAGAGCTGCGCTGCAGTTCTGCTCTTTCTGTTGACCCCCAAAAAGACGGTCCAAGTCATCGCCAAATACGTGCCCGGCACGCAGGAGCATGCCAAAACCCAGCATGAGTACGCCAAACGGGTACGCGACATTACGGCCGGTCGGGTGGCGCAGTTCTCCCAAGTCTTCAAGCAGCTGGCGCGCAGCTTCGGACAGGTGTCCAGCACCGGGGAAATCGCCAAGCGCGGCGAGGAGATCGACCATTTCATGAACGCGGTGGCCGAGGGAGCTTGCGCCACTTGCTTCCGTAGGAACACGTGTTGGGACGGACGGTTCTATCAGACGTACAAGCTGATGACGGAGATGATGACGGCGATCGAGGAGAAGCCGGACATCACCGTCGCCGAGCTCCCGGCCAGGTGGGGCAAGCTGTGTGCGAAAACCGACCAGGTGCTGGACATCATGAAACACGAATACGACCTGTATCAGCATGATCTGCATTGGAAACGGCAAATCTACGACAGCCGCCAGCTGGTGGCCGAGCAGCTCTCGGGCGTCTCGCAGGTCATGGAGGACCTGGCCCGGGAAATCCAGCGCGAAGGACAAGCCATGTACAAGCAGGAGGAACAAATCCGCGAGGCGCTGGAGAAAATGGGCCTGTCCATTCACAGCATCGATATCGTCAGTCTGGACCACGGCAACGTGGAGATTGAGATCGTCCATGCGTATACCCGCGGTTTCGACGAATGCCGGAAGATTATCGGGCCGCTCCTGACGGATATTTTGGGTGAGCATATCGCGGTAATGAATGAAATCCATCACGGAGGCAAGGAAGGGTTGGCAACCGTCACGTTCGGATCGGCCAAAGCATTTGAGATCACGACGGGGGTTGCCGGCACCGCCAAAGGCGGGGACATGCTCTCGGGCGACAGCTTCAGCGCCAAGGAGCTCGGCAACGGGACGTTCGCCGTGGCGATCAGCGATGGCATGGGCAACGGGGAGCGGGCGCTGCTCGAGAGCAGCACGGCGCTGAACATTCTCGAGCAGTTGCTGCAGTCCGGCATGGAGGAGACGCTGGCGATCAAATCGGTCAACTCGATTTTGATGCTGCGCTCGCCGGATGAGGTGTATGCGACCGTGGACATGGCGCTGATCGATCAGTACACGGCCCGGACGACATTCATGAAGATCGGCTCGTCGCCAAGCTTCATCAAACGGGGCCAGGAGGTGATCCCGGTCACGGCCAGCAATCTGCCGATCGGCATCATCCAGGATATCGAGGTCGATCTGGTGTCCGTCCAGCTGTATCCGGGGGACACGCTGATCATGATGACCGACGGGATCTACGATGCGCCGGGGCCGGCGGTCAACAAGGAGCTGTGGATCAAGCGGCTGATTCAGGAGATCCAGGCCGAAGAGCCGCAGGAGATCGCCGATTGCCTGCTGGAGTCCGTCATCCGGTACCAGAAGAACATTATCCACGACGATATGACCGTGGTCGTCGCCAACGTCGACCATCTGCGGCCCGAGTGGTCCACGCTGCACATCCCCGGCATCAGCCGGCTGGAGCGGCCGCGAACAGTGAGTTAGAAGCGAGCTTGAGGTGAGAACCTCAGGTTCTTTTTTTTCCTCCGAAAACCTCTTATTTATATCAAAGTTGCTTTCACCGCTGTTGCAAACCCTCTTCGCCAATCCGGTTTGAATTCGAACCTCGCTGGAAATGATAGATAAGAGAATGTCGAACTCTATCTATTAAGAAGGGCGGGTAACGAGATGAAACAGATCATGTTGATTACGGACGGATGTTCCAATGTCGGAGAAAGCCCGGTGATGGCCGCGGCGCTGGCCAGGCAGGAAGGGATCACCGTGAATGTGGTGGGCATCGTCGACTACGGTACAATTGGAGAGCTGGGGAGCCTGGAGATTTCCGAGATCGCCAAGGCCGGCGGCGGCATGAGTCGGATTGCCGGAACGGAGAATCTGGCGCAAACCATGCAAATGCTGACCCGAAAAACGGTTGTACAGACGATACAGCAGGCGGTTCATAAAGAGATCAAGCAGATTCTGGGCGATCAAACGGTCGGCGACTTGCCGCCGGAGACGCGCTCGCAGGTCGTGGAAGTCATCGACGAACTGAGCGAGAGCAGCCCGCTTCAAGTGGCGCTTCTGATCGATGCCAGCGCCAGCATGAAACCGAAGCTGCGGGCCGTAGAGGAAGCGATCCGCGACATGATGCTGAGCCTGGGGTCGCGGAAAGGGGAAAGCCGGCTGGCCGTATTCCATTTTCCCGGTTCGCACAGTGGAGAGGACGCCGTTCTGGACGTGGACTGGACCGGCGATTTGGGGTCGGCGCGTTCGATCTTCCAGCATCTCGTCATGAGAGGGGCAACGCCAACGGGACCGGCGCTCTTGAAGGTGATGGATTTCATGCGATATGGTACACTGAATGAACGTGGTAAGTCTTGGCATGAGAAGACGGAGGGACAAGATGGAATCCTCGGCGACTACGTCGTCTAAAATCAACCTGCCGCAGGGAACGCGGATTACCGGACGCTGGAACGGCGGACGGTATGTCATCCAGCGTTTGCTGGGGCAAGGGGCCAACGGCGTCGTATTCCTGGTGAAACGGGAGAAAAACGGAAAATTGTACGCCCTGAAGCTGGGCTTTGATACGTTGGACATCCAATCGGAGATCAACGTGCTGAAAGCGCTGCAACGCCAAGGGCGGCGGCGGGGCGCGGCGGAACGGGATCTCCATTACCTGGTGGAGGTGGACGACTTCACCTACCAGGGGAGGGAGATTCCTTTCTATGTCATGCGCTATGTGCAGGGGGAACCTCTGCGCGCTTTTTTGGCGCGGCGGGGTGCGCGCTGGCTGGACGTGGTCGGCCTCCAGCTGCTGCAGCAGCTCGGACGGCTGCACAACTCCGGCTGGGTGTTTGGCGACCTCAAGCCGGAGAACGTGCTTGCCGGCCCTTATGGCGAGGTCGAACTGATCGATTACGGCGGGGTCACCGGCAAGGGACGGAGTGTGAAGCAGTTCACGGAGTGGTACGACCGCGGCTTCTGGGGGGCCGGAAGCCGTACGGCGGATCCGGCCTACGACTGGTTTTCTTTTGCGGTCGTCTGCATTCATCTGCTTGCCGAGACCCCGCTGAAGAAGGCGGCCACCCAGTTGCCGCAGACGCGCAGCCGCAGCGATCTTCTGGCCATCGTGGATGGGCACGAGGTGCTGGCGCCGTACCGCGCCTGGCTGAAGCGGGCCTTGAACGGGGAGTTCCGCGATACGGCGGAGGCCTGCCGCTTATGGAAGGAACTGGTCGCGGACCGGTTCGCTCCGCGGCGCCGGACTAAGCCCGCCACACCGGGCTGGATCGTCGGCGCGTTTGCCGTGTCGCTGACGCTGCTCGCCTGCGCGCTCTATTTGACACTAAGGTTCTAGCGACCCGCCTTCCGCAGCTAACGGACACCAGAGACGCTATTGGTTTGTGATAATGGCCCCTCCGATTCCTACGGACTGAGGAGACCTTATTTCGGAAAATAGCGGCAAACGGGTCCATTGAGAGGCCCCTTAAGGCTACTTGAGTCCGTTAGGTTGGGAAATCGCCGGGAAATGGGTAAATAAGATCATTACGGTCCGTTACGTTTACGAACTAACTCACATGGCACCAAGGGCGCGCTCATTTTCGAGGGAAGGGGGATGCCGATGAAAGAATCCACGTTGTACCGATTGACGGAGCAGGTTCGGCGCCTCGGCCGGCAAGAGCGGTTATGGTCCCCCGGGGACATGATCGTCGTGGCGGTGTCCGGCGGGGTCGATTCGACGGTGCTTCTGCATATAATGAAGGAAATCGCCGCGGACAAGGAACTGGGTCTGCGATTGATATGCGCCCACCTTCATCACGGCTTGCGCGGAGACGAAGCCGACCGGGATGCGAAGTTTGTACGGGAGCTGGCCGGGCGCCTCGGTATCCCCTTTGACCTGGGACATGCCGATGTGCGGGCCTATATGAAGGAAACGGGAAAAAGCCTGGAGCTGGCGGCCCGGGAGAAACGGTACGAATACTTGCATCAGGTGGCGGAGCGCTGCGGGGCATCGTCCATCGCGCTCGCCCATCATGCCGATGACCAGGCTGAGACGGTGCTGATGCGGCTGCTCCGCGGGAGCGGCCCGTCCGGGTTGTCCGGCATGAGACCCAAACGCCGGGAAAAAAATGTGGAACTTATCCGTCCCCTGCTTCGTATATACAAGACGGATTTGCTCCGGGCGTGCCGCGAATCGGGGCTTTCTTTCGTGGAAGACAGCAGCAACCTGGACACGGAGCTTACGCGAAATTCGGTCCGGCTGGATGTGTTGCCTTTTTTGGGGCAATATAATGGTCAGTTGGCGGAATCGCTGAACCGGTTGGCGGAGCTGTCTGCGGCGGAGGACGATTATCTGCAGGTGGAAGCCTCCAAGGCATTTGCCGACCTCGTGCGGACGGAAGACGGCGGAATTCTCTCGTTATCGGCTCCGCTTTTCGCCGTTTTACATGTTGCTTTACAACGGAGGTTGATTAAACTAATATTAAATTATCTGCCTTTAAGCACGGAGGATGGCGATTTTGTGAAGGTTGAGGCCATTCGCCGAGGGACGATTCAGGATCAGCCCACAACGTGGAGCCTGGATCTCGGCTGCGGCGTCAAGTGCGTACGCGAGTACGGCGCGATCCGCTTTATCCCCCCAGCTGCGGAAAGTCGGATTCCTCATTATACATATCTGGTGGAACAATTTCCGGCGGTAGTGCCGATCAAGGGCACGGGCCAGAGCTTGCGAATGGCGCGGCTTGGGTCCGGCAGGGAGGGCGTTCTCGCAAAGGCAGAGGGCAATAACGACGAAGCGAAATTTGATGCGGATGAGCTGGTCTATCCGCTTACCGTGCGTTCCCGGCTTCCGGGAGATACCATGAAGGTTTTGGGATTAAACGGCAGCAAAAAGGTAAAAGATATTTTCATCGATGCGAAAATACCTCCATCCCTCCGCTCCCGCATCCCGATTGTGACGGATGCCGCAGGCCGGATCCTATGGATTCCCGGCGTTCGCCGTTCCGCGGTCGCCGCGGTGAACCCGCGCACGACTTCCGTCGTGCATATGGTTCTGACTCGTGCCGAGAACCGTTCGTACCTTGAGGATTAGCGAAAGACCGGCATTCATAGTATAACGTAGGAGGTTCACTTATTTTGCTAAACGATATCCAGGAAGTTTTGATTACACGAGAACAAATTCAGGAGAAGGTCGCCTGGCTGGGCAAGCAGTTGAGCGCGGAATACGAAGGACGCAATCCGCTCGTGATTTGCATTTTAAAGGGCGCTTTTATTTTCATGGCGGACCTGGTCAAGGAAATCACCGTGCCGATCGAGCTTGATTTCATGGCCGTCTCCAGCTATGGGGCTTCGACTCGTTCTTCGGGGGAAGTCAAGATTATCAAGGATCTGGATAACTCCGTGGAAGGCCGCGATATCCTGATCGTGGAGGACATTATCGATAGCGGGCTGACGCTCAGCTACTTGATCGACGTTCTCGAACGGCGCAAGGTGAAATCCGTAAAAATCGTAACGCTGTTCGACAAACCGGCGCGGCGTACGGTGAATTTGGAAGCGGACCTGTCGGGATTCGTTCTGCCGGACGCTTTCGTTGTCGGATACGGGTTGGATTATGCCGAGAAATACCGCAACCTCCCATTCATCGGAGTATTGAAGCCGGAAATCTACACCAGTTGATTTCGTCGTTCGCATGGACGAGGGACCATCCTTGGCGGATTTTTGAAATGGCGAGATTGGCTATGGTAAAATAACTTAAGGTCTTGAGAGGAGGTAGGGGATGAATCGGTTCATCCGGAATTCTGGTTTTTATTTAATACTTTTCTTAGTCGTGGTGGGCATCGTCCAATTCCTCAATGGCGGACAAGAAGCAACCGTCACCCCTAAGTATTCGGAATTACGTCAGGAACTCAAAGATAACAATGTGGCTGATCTAACCGTGAAATTTGACGGTTACGCTTATCTGGTAACCGGTAAGTATAAGGAAGCTGACGAAAACGACAAGACGAAGAATTTCTCACTATATGTTCCTTTTGATGAGAACGTCGTCAAGGAAATTATCGCTTATAGCGACCAGAACGGTTTTAGTGTGGAATGGAAGAAGATGCAGGGGGAAAGCATCTGGCTTACCTTCCTGACCTCGATCGTTCCGCTTGCGATCATGTTCATCCTGTTCTTCTTCCTGTTCAATCAAGCGCAGGGCGGCGGCGGCAAAGTGATGAACTTCGGCAAGAGCCGGGCGCGCCTTTATAATGAAGAGAAGAAGAAGGTTACGTTCGAAGATGTCGCGGGTGCCGATGAAGAGAAGCAAGAGCTTGTGGAAGTCGTTGAGTTTCTGAAAGATCCGCGGAAATTCTCCGCGGTTGGTGCAAGAATTCCGAAAGGCGTTTTGCTTGTGGGCCCTCCGGGTACCGGTAAAACCTTGCTCGCTCGGGCGGTAGCCGGCGAAGCCGGAGTTCCGTTCTTCAGCATTTCCGGTTCCGACTTCGTGGAAATGTTCGTCGGGGTCGGGGCATCCCGCGTCCGGGATTTGTTTGAAAATGCGAAGAAAAACGCACCATGTATTATCTTTATCGACGAAATCGACGCAGTTGGTCGTCAGCGGGGCGCTGGACTCGGCGGCGGGCATGACGAACGCGAACAAACATTGAACCAATTGCTCGTGGAAATGGATGGTTTTGGCGGCAACGAGGGCATCATCATCGTCGCCGCAACGAACCGTGCGGATATTCTGGACCCGGCCTTGCTGCGTCCGGGACGTTTTGACCGCCAGATCACGGTTGACCGTCCGGATGTGAAGGGCCGCGAGGCGGTGTTGAAAGTGCATGCGCGCAACAAGCCGCTGACCAAGGACGTCAAGCTGGACGTCATCGCGAAGCGTACGACCGGCTTCACCGGTGCCGATCTGGAGAACTTGCTGAATGAAGCGGCGCTCCTCGCAGCACGGCGGAACCGCAAAGATATCTCCATGACGGAAGTGGACGAAGCGATCGACCGCGTGATCGTCGGGACCGAGAAACGCAGCCGCGTGATCAGCGACCGCGAGAAACGGATCGTGGCTTATCACGAAGCGGGCCATACGATTGTGGGTTACTTCCTGGAGCATGCCGACATGGTGCATAAAGTGACGATCATTCCGCGCGGCCGCGCCGGCGGGTATGTCATTATGCTGCCGAAGGAAGACCGCATGCTGGCGACGAAGAACGAATTGCTGGATCGGGTAACCGGTCTGCTTGGGGGCCGCGTATCCGAAGAGCTGTTCATCGGCGAAATCGGGACCGGGGCCTACAGCGACTTCCAGCAGGCAACCAACATCGTGCGCAGCATGATCATTGAATACGGGATGAGCGAGAAGCTTGGACCGATGCAGTTCGGTACGTCGCAAGGCCAGGTGTTCCTGGGCCGCGATATCGGCCACGAACAGAACTACAGCGATCAAATCGCTTACGAGATCGATCAGGAAATGCACCGCTTCATCAGCGAATCGTACGAACGCTGTAAGCAGCTCCTAACCGAGCATGCCAAGGAGGTTCACCTTATTGCGGAAACGCTGCTTGAGGTCGAGACGCTGGAGCTGGATCAAATCAAGTCGTTGATCGAGACCGGCACGCTGGGCAACCTGAAGAAAGACGGCAAAGACGACGGCAGCGGTTCTTCGGAATCGGGTAAAGTGGCGATCGACAGCGTTGGTGATGTTCGCGTCCGCATCCAAGGCAAAGCCGAGGATCCGGCACCTGCCGCTCCGGCTGGCGACATCCCGAACGACGTTCCGGGCGGCACCGCCAGCGATCGGACGAATGATCCGGTCGTCGACGCACCGCAAGGCACCGTCAGCGATACGCCGGGTCAAGCCGGTTCGGCCGACGAGGACAAGGATTCAAACAACGATGGAGGCAAACCAAACGCCTAAACCATATCAACAAAGACCTGAACCGGGAAACGTCACGTTTCCCGGTTTTTTTAATCCCAACAAGGTAAGGTCGGCATGAATGGCTAGGCTAACGCTTGTCAGCGAAGTTATTTGGACTCAAGCGGGGGGATTGAGAGTTGTAACGCTTAGCTTATGGCGAAGCTTATTTGCGGAGTTTCATCCGAATGAAGGGAATATGGGACGGATAAGCGCGATGACAAGCGTTAGAAAATGCAAATTCTCTCTTTTCGCCAATATAAGAGTTCTGGTCAGCGTTAGAGTTCTTTCGGGACGAGATGTACCAAAAATTTTAGATAATCGCGAACGCTCGAATCTCCCCGTTAATCCTGATTTTTCCTTGAAAATCAATGGCAATTGCGGCTATACGCAAACAGACGGCGCATTGACAGTGCCTTTCACCTTGTGTAAATTAGTTGATAAACACCGTGTGAAATTTAATACGTTCTTGCCGTTTCACGCAGGATAGCCATACAACGCAGCAGGAGACCCGGCCGATGCGAAGAGATAGAGAGCCAAGCTCCGGGTTGAACAGCAACAACGACACATGAGCTTATGGGGGAGGAATTCAAGTGGAGGCTCTAGCGCTTGAGCGCAAAGCCGAAATGAACCGCGAATTGCGGGAAAGGCTGGTTCAGCTCAAGAAAGAACGCAACGCGATCATACTGGCGCATTATTATCAACGGGATGAGATCCAAGAGGTTGCCGACTTTCGGGGCGATTCTTTTTTGCTGGCCCAGAAGGCCGCTTCGACCGAGGCGGAGACGATCGTGTTCTGCGGCGTGCATTTTATGGGCGAGAGCGCCAAGATTTTGGCGCCGAACAAGACGGTGCTGATTCCCGACGAGCGCGCGGGCTGTCCGATGGCGGACATGGTGAACGTCGACGGCTTGCGCAAGCTGAAAGCCCAGCATCCGAACGCCAAAGTGGTAACCTACATTAACTCTTCCGCGGAAATCAAAGCGGAGACGGATATCTGCTGCACCTCGTCGAACGCGGTGAAGGTGATCAATTCCGTCGATGCGGACGAAATCATCTGGGTACCGGATAAGAATCTTGGCCATTATGTGCAGCAACATACCGACAAGAAGCTGATCATTTGGGAAGGCTACTGCAACACGCATGATATGTTGACGGTCAAGGACGTCGTTGAGATGAAAGCGAAATACCCGAACGCCGAGTTTGTCGTGCATCCGGAGTGCCGTCCGGAAGTGGTGGCGATGGGCGATTTCGTGGGCAGTACCACGGCGATTTTGGAATACTGCAAAAATTCGTCCGCTCGGGAGTTTATCGTCGGCACGGAAGACGGAACCGGGTATCAGCTTCGCAAGGACAGCCCGGACAAGACATTCCATTTTGCCACCAAGTTCCTGGTTTGCCCGAACATGAAAGTCAACAACCTGAAGAAACTGGTCAAATGCCTGGAAACGATGCAGCCGCAAATTTACGTACCGCCCGTCGTTGCCGACAAAGCCAGATTATCCTTAGAGCGCATGTTACAAGTCAAGTAGCATGCGCTACTCTCTTGTCCAAGATAGGTGACGATCGTGATTCCACAATATTTGGTTGATTTCGAGGCAGGCCGGCTGCCGGTTGTCGATACGGATGTGATCGTGATCGGCTCGGGGATTGCGGGGCTTTTTACCGCTATTAAAGCAAGTGAAAAAGATCGCGTGATCCTGATCACGAAAAAAACAATGATGGAGAGCAATACCCGCTATGCGCAGGGCGGCATTGCCGCCGTAATTTCCGAGGACGATTCCCCCGCCTATCACCGTCAGGATACGCTGCTGGCCGGGGCAGGCTTATGCTCGTCCGAAGCGGTCGATATTCTGGTCAACGAAGGGCCGGAAGGCGTAAAAGAACTGATGATGCTGGGCACGGCCTTCGATTTGGAGAACGGCGAGCTTGCCCTTACGAAAGAGGGAGCGCACAGCCATCGCCGCATTTTGCATGCCCATGGGGACGCGACGGGGTATGAGATCGTGCGGGCCTTGTCCGAGCAGGCGGGAGCCCATCCCAACATCGAGGTTTGGGACAATCATTATGTGATCGATTTGATTACGGAGGAGGACGAATGCCTGGGCGCGCTTGTACAGCGGCCCGACGGGCAGCGCGTGTTCCTGCGCGGGAATGCGACGATTCTGTGCTCCGGGGGAGCCGGGCAGCTATACCGCTATACGACCAATCCCGAGGTGGCTACGGGCGACGGGGTCGCCATCGCTTACCGGGCTGGGGCGCTCCTCCGCGATATGGAGTTTATTCAGTTTCATCCCACATCGTTATGTTACCCCGGGGCGCCGCGGTTTCTAATCTCCGAGGCGGTGCGCGGCGAAGGGGCCGTGCTGCGCAATATCAAGGGCGAGCGGTTCATGAGCAGATACCATGAGCTGCTGGAACTGGCCCCCCGGGATATCGTAGCCCGGGCCATTGTCAGCGAAATGGAGGCGACGGGCGCAAGCATCGTCTACCTCGATATCACGCATGAGGATCCGGAGAAGGTGCGCGCAAGGTTTCCGACGATTTACGAAACCTGCCTGAGCTACGGGCTCGATCTGACGTCCGACTGGATTCCGGTCGCTCCGGCTGCGCATTATATGATGGGAGGCGTCCGCGTCAACCATCACGGGGAGACCAGTGTGCACCGCTTGTTCGCCTGCGGGGAGGTTTCTTCGACCGGCGTGCACGGCGCCAATCGGTTGGCCAGCAACTCGCTCTCGGAGGCGATCGTGTTCGGCCGTCGGATCATTCAGCGGATCCGGGAGCTGCCGCCGCGTACCCGGACCGGCGAGACGGTCTCTTACCGGGCCGGCCGTCAGGCTCCGGCCCCCTCCTCGCTGGCGGAACGCCGTTTGGATTTGCAGAAGACGATGGTGCGCCGCGTCGGCTTGCGCCGAACGGCGGAGGGGCTTGCCAAGGGCATTCAGGAGCTGGAGCGGCACCGGGCGATTTTTGACCAGGCGCTACATACCCGCGACCAGTGGGAATACGCCAATATGCTGACCTGTGCGCTGCTGCTGGCCAAATCGGCGCTGGCCCGGGAGGAGAGCCGGGGCGGGCATTACCGCGAAGACTTCCCGGCGCGCAGCGACGAGAAGTGGCGCAAGCATCTTCTGTGGCAGCGGGATCAAGGAATGTTGGAGGAAATAAGCGATGATGTTTAATGGATATAATGAAGGGCTCGTGGAGGCCATCCGCGGCTGGCTGAAGGAGGACGTTGGCTCCGGGGACGTGACGACCGCAGTAACGATCCCTGCGGGCCATGAGTCCAAAGGGATTATTCACGCCAAGCAGGGCGGGGTTGTGGCCGGAATGCCGGTGGCTCAGCTCGTATTCGAGATCGTCGACCCGAACCTGACGTTTACGCCGCACGTGAAGGATGGCGAGCGGATCGAGAAAGGCGCGATTCTGGCCGAGGTTGAAGGAAGCACGCATAGCATTTTGACCGGGGAGCGCTTGGCGCTCAATTTGCTGCAGCGTTTATCCGGGATCGCTACGCGCACGAAGACTTATGTGGAGGCGCTTGGCGGGCTGCCGACCCGGCTGGTGGATACGCGCAAAACGACGCCGGGCCACCGGATGCTGGAGAAGTATGCCGTCCGTACCGGCGGAGGTTCGAATCACCGCTTCGGGCTGTACGACGCCGTCATGATCAAGGATAATCATATTAAAGGGGCCGGGGGCATCGCCCAGGCGGTCAGCCGCGCCCGCACCCATATTCCGCACACGATGACCATCGAGGTGGAGACGGAAAGCCTGGAGCAGGTCGAGGAAGCGCTGCAATCCGGAGCGGACATCATTATGCTCGACAACATGGCTCCCGAGCTGATGAAGGAAGCGGTGCGCCGCATCAAAGCCAAAGCGCCGCATGTAACGGTGGAAGCCTCGGGCAACGTGTCGCTGGAAACGATCCGCGGCATTGCCGAGAGCGGCGTGGACGTCATTTCCGTCGGCCGGTTGACGTATTCTTTTGAAAGCCTCGATATCAGTTTGGATCTGAACGGCAAAAAGGAGGGCTGACGAACGCGATGTTCCTTGTGGTCGATGTAGGCAATACGAATATCGTACTGGGGATTTACCGGGGGAAGGAGCTGCTCCATCATTTCCGCATCAGCACGAACCGCCAGGCAACGGTGGACGAGTACGGGGTCCTGATCCATAACCTGTTCTATATGGTGGGCATCCGGGAGAGCGAGATGGATGGGGTCATCATTTCTTCGGTTGTCCCGCCACTCATGCACGTACTTGAGGAGCTGTGCGAGAAATATTTGCGGCACAAGCCGCTGATTGTGGGCCCGGGCATCAAAACCGGCCTGAACCTGCGCTACGAAAATCCGCGCGAGGTCGGAGCGGACCGGATTGTCAACGCGGTGGCCGCCATCGAGCAGTACGGCGGGCCGCTGGTGGTCGTCGACTTCGGCACGGCCACGACGTTTGACTGCATCGATGCCGCAGGCAATTACCTCGGCGGCGCGATCGTGCCGGGCATCGGCATCTCGACGGAAGCGCTGTACCAACGCGCTTCCAAGTTGCCGCGCATCGAGCTCGAAAAGCCGAGGAAAGTCATCGGCCGAAATACGGTGCATGCGATGCAGGCCGGGATTATTTTTGGCTATGCCGGACAGGTTGACGGCATTGTAGAGCGGATTGCCCGGGAGATGGGCGCGAAACCGAAGGTCATTGCCACCGGGGGATTAGCCGAGCTGATCGCCGGCGAAACGCGGACGATCGAGGAGGTTAATTCGCGCCTGACCTTGGAGGGGCTCCGAATCATTTACGAACGCAATCAATAACGCGGGTAATGGTTATACTGGTAGAAGTTATAGTTCAAGTTCAAAAAGTTTGGTTTTCAGGACCGAAGCTTATGCTTCCGAAGTGCGTTTTACCAAAACGCTTCAGGTCGGATGAAGCTAGGGACTGCTGATTTTTGAACTACCTCATAAGAAGAAACGAGGGGAGGTCCTTCGATCATGGACCAGAACAGCAAGCAAGACCGGTTGATCCGCGGGATCGCCATAGGCGGGAAAGTACGCGCCTTCGCCGTCCGGACGACCCGACTCGTGGAGGAACTGCGCCGCCGGCATGATACTTATCCGACCGCGACGGCCGCCTTGGGGCGCACGGTGACCGCTGCCGCCATGATGGGCGCGATGCTTAAAGGCGAAGAGAAGCTGACCGTACAAGTCAAGGGCGACGGGCCGATCGGACAAATCATTGCCGACGCCAACGCCAAGGGCGAGGTGCGCGGTTACGTCAAGAACCCGCATGTGCATCTGCCGAGCAACAGCCAGGGGAAACTGGACGTGCGCGGCGTTGTCGGGACGGATGGATTTATCCATGTGACGAAAGATTTGGGGCTCAAGGAGCCTTATCGCGGCAGCGTGCCGTTGATTTCCGGCGAATTGGGCGAGGATTTCACCTATTATTTTGCCGTATCGGAGCAAACGCCTTCCGCCGTCGGATTGGGCGTGCTGGTGGACGTGGACAACGCGGTGATCGTGGCGGGCGGCTTCATTATTCAACTGCTGCCGGGCTTAAGCGATTCGGACATCGACTCGATCGAGAAGGCGGTTGGCCAGCTTCCGCCGGTGACGACGCTGCTTGATCAGGGATTGGAGCTCGAGGATATGCTGCGCCGGATCGTGCCGGACGTGCAGGTACTGGAGGAAATGGATATCGTGTTCTCCTGCAACTGTTCCCGGGAGCGGGTGGAGCGAACGCTGATCAGCTTGGGCAAGAAGGAGCTGGAGGAACTGCGGGACGAGGACAAAGAGACGGAGGTCGTCTGTGATTTCTGCAACGAACCGTATTTGTTTACGCCCGAGGATCTCGATCGATTGATCACTCAGGCGGAGAAATAAGCGAAAAGGCTGGACTCGCCGAAACGGGACGAAAGGTACTTTGCGGATAAGGTGAAACAGACCTTGGAGGCAAAGTATTTTTTGTGACTTTTCTTGACAACTCCGATCGGGGTTGTTAAGATAATAATCAGAAAACCAACTTAATTACTCGGAAATAAATGAAAGCCGATAAATCGCACATCCTATATTGTCTAAGCTTTCATTTTTGGGCAGCCAGATCGACGGGGTTATTTTTTATCCAAAGGGAGGATATTTGATATGGCAAAAGTCGTGAACAATGTAACGGAATTGATCGGAGATACGCCGCTGGTCCGTTTGAACCGGGTCGTACCGGAGGATAGCGCTGAAATCTATGTGAAGCTGGAATACCAAAATCCGGGCTCCAGCGTAAAGGACCGGATTGCGATCAGCATTGTGGAAGAAGCGGAAAAGGCCGGCAAGCTGAAGCCGGGCGGCACGATTATCGAAGCGACGAGCGGCAACACGGGGATTGGCTTGGCGATGGTAGCGGCGGCGAAGGGCTATAAAGCCGTAATCGTCATGCCGGAGACGATGAGCTTGGAACGCCGCAACCTGCTGCGCGCATACGGGGCGGAGCTTGTCTTGACGCCGGGAGCCGAAGGCATGAACGGCGCGGTGAAGAAGGCCGAGGAGCTGCTGGCGGCGAATCCGGATTATTTCCTGGCGGATCAGTTCAGAACGCAAGCGAACGTGAAGATTCACCGCGAGACGACCGGACCGGAAATCGTTGAAGCGATCGAATCGCTGGACGGACGTCTGGATGCGTTCGTTGCGGGGATCGGTACGGGCGGTACCATTTCCGGCGCTGGCGAGGTATTGAAGAAACGGTTCCCGGATCTGAAGATCTACGCGGTTGAACCGGCGGCATCGCCGATTCTGGCCGGCGGCAAACCGGGCCCGCATAAAATCCAAGGCCTGGGTGCGAACTTCATTCCGGAAATTTTGAATCGTGAAATTTATGATGAAATCATTCATGTCGAGAACGAAGAAGCGTTCGAACAAGCGCGTACGGTAGCGAAAGAGGAAGGCATCCTGTCCGGCATTTCCTCTGGCGCCGCGGTGTTTGCCGCATTGAAGGTGGCCAAGGAACTGGGCAAAGGCAAACGTGTCGTCGCCGTGATCCCAAGTAACGGCGAACGTTACCTCAGCACGCCGTTGTACAATTTCGAAGCCTAATCGTTCCGCGGGAGAGCGCTTGACCTTCCCCCGGCCGTTCCAACCGAACGGTCCGGGGGCTTTTATTTTTAGGCGGTCTTCGAGTATACTAGCTTCCAATAAGAGAAGAGCTTCTCGACGAAGATTTGGAGGATCACGCGGCTCATGGAAAAAATCACGACTTGGGAGCAATGGAGAGATTGGGCAGCGTCGGGTCATTGGACGATGTTGCCTTTTGCGGTCAAATGCCCGCTAGCGGTTTCCGGTCTGCCCGAGGATTGGTCCCGGGCCTGGGAGGAAGCCGGGCCGTACGCTTGCGTGTTGGAGAGCGGCAAGGGCGGACGCTACACTTTTTTGGGCTTGGAGCCGGTCTCGGTGATTCGGGGCAAGGGAAATGAAGCCGTCGTGCACAATAGAGGTGTCGGAGCGGCTTCGGTTGTGTCGGGCAAGCCGCTGGAGCTGCTGCGGGACTGGATGGCGCCGTACCGGTCGCCCGGCGTCCCCGGGTTGCCGAAATTCAGCGGCGGCGCCGTCGGGTACCTCGCTTACGACGTGGCGCGATCGCTGGAGCGGCTGCCGCATCTGGCGCAGGACGATCTTGGCTTGGACGACTACGTCTGGATGCGGCTGGAGGAGCTATGGGCCGTCGATCAGGCCGAAGGCGACGTGTATTGCGTCGTCCATGTCCCCATCGCTTCGCCGAACCCGGAGGAGCTGCGCGAGTGCTACCGCCGCGCCGAAGCGCGGGCCTTGCGGATGGCGCAGCGTTGGGCGGACTTTTACGCGGCGGCGACCGATACCGTTGCAACGGGAGGCTCGTCGGCGTTTTCTCCGATCGGTGACGAGGAGCTGGAGCGCCGCCGCTTATCCGTCTCGATGACGCAGGAAGCGTTTGAAGCGGCGGTACGGCGGGTACAGGAATATATCGCCGCCGGCGACGTATTCCAGGTGAACCTCTCGCTTCGCCAGGCTTTTCCGTTGGCGGCGGCACCCGAGCGGGTATACGAGCAGCTTCGTCGGCTGAATCCCTCGCCGTACATGGGCTTGCTCCGTTTCCCCGATTTCCGGCTCGTGTCCGCATCGCCGGAGCTGCTGGTAAAGGTGGAGCAAGGGAGGATCCGCACGCGCCCGATCGCCGGGACGCGGCGGCGGGGGCATACGCCGGAAGAGGATCGGCGGATGGAGGCGGAGCTGCGCGCAAGCGAGAAAGAGCAGGCCGAGCATATCATGCTGGTCGACCTCCTGCGCAACGATATCGGACGCGTAGCAGAGTTCGGGACGGTGCGGGTTAGCGAGCTGTTCACCGTGGAGCGTTACTCGCACGTCATGCACTTGGTATCCGAGGTTGAAGGAGTGCTGGGTGCGGAGTACACGATTTACGATGCGATCGCCGCCGTTTTTCCGGGGGGAACGATCACCGGAGCGCCGAAGGTGCGGACGATGGAAATTATCGAGGAGCTGGAGCCTGTTACGAGAGGGCCCTACACCGGTGCGATGGGATGGATTGACTATGCCGGGAATATGGAATTAAATATTATTATACGTACGCTGGTCGTGAAGGACGGCGT
This sequence comes from Paenibacillus sp. JL3B1040, assembly GCF_057063165.1. Taxonomy (NCBI): domain Bacteria; kingdom Bacillati; phylum Bacillota; class Bacilli; order Caryophanales; family Paenibacillaceae; genus Paenibacillus; species Paenibacillus tiangongensis. Next base: position 89,066 of record NZ_CM169317.1, read on the forward strand.
CGGTTATTTGCAGACGGGAGCCGGCATCGTGATCGATTCGGACCCGTACCGCGAGTATAGGGAATGCTTCAACAAAGCCAGAGCCGTTGCTCTGGCCGTTCAACAGATTAAAGAAGAGCCGGCCGGACAAAGTCTAGGACAGGAGATGAGATGAGATGATTTTGGTGATTGACAACTATGATTCTTTTACGTACAATCTGGTGCAATATTTAGGCGAGTTAGGCGAGGAAGTCACTGTCCGCCGCAACGATGAGATCGATCTTGCGGGAATTGAGGCTTTGCGGCCGGATCATATCTTAATATCCCCCGGCCCGTGTACGCCCAATGAAGCCGGGATTACGCTGGATTTGATCGAGCGTTTTAAGGGAGTGATCCCGATTTTCGGCGTTTGCCTGGGGCATCAGGCCATCGGCCAGGCCTTCGGCGGCAACGTGATTCGTGCCGAGCGGCTGATGCACGGCAAGACATCGCCGATCCACCACCAGGGGGAATCGGTGTTTGCCGGACTTCCGTCCCCATTCACGGCCACGCGGTATCATTCGCTGATCGTGGAACGCGAGAGCCTGCCGGATTGCCTGGAGATTACCGCCGAGACGGCGGAAGGGGAAATCATGGGGCTGCGTCACAAGAAGTACGCCGTGGAGGGCGTGCAGTTCCACCCGGAATCGATCATTACCCAGCATGGCCACCAGATTCTCCGCAACTTCCTGAATCGGAAGGCGGAAGCGAAAGCATGAATTACATCGGGGTGGATGGCGTTCCGACCCCGGTCGATCAAGCCGTGATCTCCGTAAGGGATCACGGCTTTATGTACGGGATCGGCTTGTTCGAGACGTTTCGCACGTACGGGGGGCGGCCGTTTCTGTTGGAGCGGCATCTGGATCGGCTGATGGCGGGCTGCAGGGCGCTAGGGATCGGCTATCAGGCTCATCTCGATCGGGTCAAGGCGGAAATCGTCGAGCTGCTCAAGCTGAACGGATTGGCCGAGGGCTACATCCGGTACACGGTGACAGCCGGCGAAGGGCCGCTGGGACTGCCGGCCGGCGACTACGACAAGCCGAAGACCGTGATATATATGAAGCCGCTGCCGGAGCCGGGGGCTTCGTTGTACACGGACGGGAAGCCGTTGTGGCGGCTGGCAACCCCCCGGAACACGCCGGAAGGCGAGGTTCGTTTCAAATCGCTGCACTATATGAACAATGTGCTGGCGAAGCGCGAGCTGGCCCGGCTGGAGCGCGAGGCGCAGCAGCAGGCATCGACCGCTTTCGCGGCGCACGAGCCGCGCCCCGCTGCCGCTCCGCCCGAAGGACTGCAACTGACGGCCCAAGGCTGGTTGGCGGAGGGGATCGTCAGCAATGTATTTTTTGTACGGAATGGCAAATGTTATACGCCGGGTACCGATACCGGCATTCTCCCCGGCATCACTCGCGCCATGGTATTGGAGCTGGCGGCCGTACTGGGCGTTCCGACGGAGGAAGGCCGCTACACTTGGGACGAACTGATGACCGCCGACGAAGTGTTCCTGACGAATTCGATTCAGGAGATCGTCCCGGTGACGGAATTGGCGGAGCCCTGTAAGCATGGTGGCCGGGAGGCACGGCGGATTACGGTTGGCGGCGGCCGAATCGGGCCGGTTACGCAATTGCTGCTGGGGAAGTATAGGGAGAAAGCGAGGGATGGCGATGGAGCCGATCATATATAATCGCAGCTATCGGCTGGGCGAGGCGTCCTTTACGCTCGGCGAACGCACGTTGGTGATGGGGATTCTGAACGTAACGCCGGACTCTTTTTCCGATGGGGGCCGGTATAATAACGTGGAGCGCGCTCTGCAGCACGCCCGTGAGATGGTTGCGGAAGGCGCCGATATCATCGATATCGGCGGGGAGTCTACGCGTCCGGGCCATGAGCCCGTTAGCGAACAGGAAGAACTGGAGCGGGTCATCCCGGTAGTGGAGGCGCTCCATCGCGAGCTGCCGCAGGTTCCGCTGTCGGTGGATACGTACAAAGCACAGGTGGCTAGGGAAGCGCTGAGGGCCGGAGCGCACATCATGAACGACGTATGGGGCTTTAAAGCGGAGGCGCGGATGGCGGAAGTCGCGGCGGAGTTCGGTTGTCCGGTTGTTTTGATGCATAATCGCCATGATCGCAATTACGGCGATCTGCTTGCCGATGTGGCGGCGGATCTCGGCGAATGCGTGGAGATCGCCCGCCGCGCCGGCGTGCGCGACGAGAACATCATTTTGGATCCCGGCATCGGCTTTGCCAAGGATTACGCGGAGAATCTGCGCGTTATGCGCGCGCTGGACAAGTTGGCGGCAATGGGTTTTCCGCTGCTGCTTGGCACGTCCCGCAAAAGATTCATCCGCACCGCCCTGGACCTTCCGGTCGATGAGGTGGTGTTCGGCACGGCGGCGACCGTGGCGCTGGGCATTGCGCAGGGCTGTCAGATCGTCCGTGTCCATGACGTGAAGGAAATCAAGCAAACGGTGCGGATGTGCGATGCGATCGTGTACACTTGATAAACGACTGGAAAAGGAGCGGAAATGATGGATAAAATGGTGCTGCGGCGCATGGAATATTACGGGTACCACGGCGTATTTGAGGAGGAGCGCAAGCTGGGTCAGCGCTTCTACGTGGACTTGGAACTGGAGCTGGATCTGCGCCCGGCGGGGGTCGGCGACGACTTGACCCAAACGGTAAATTACGCCGAAGTGCATGAGCTGGTCAAGACCATCGTCGAGCAGAAAAGCTTCCAATTGATTGAAGCATTGGCGGAGCATATTGCATCCGCGGTTTTGGACACTTATACTAGGGTAGATGCGTTAACGGTTCGCGTTACGAAGCCGCACCCACCGTTCGATATCCGTTTCGACGGCGTAACGGTGGAGATGTACCGTTCCAGAAAGTGAGCCCATCATTTATGAACATGACTTCTCCCTCTGAGTATTCAGAGGCTTATATTGCTTTAGGTGCCAATCTGGGAGACCGCGAGGCCACCCTGATGCAGGCGATTACGGCGCTGCAGGAGCATCCGGCAATCGAGGTGCTGCGCTGCTCCGATTTATACGAGACCGATCCGGTAGGTTATCTGGATCAGCCTTGTTTTGTAAATATGGCACTTGCGCTGCGTACCTCGTTGGAACCCGAGGCGTTGCTTACCGTCATGCTGGACATCGAGCTTCGTTTGGGGCGGGAGCGCAAAATCCGTTTCGGGCCGCGTACAGTAGACCTTGATTTGCTGTGGGTCGGTGGCAGAGTTATGGATACGCCGCTGCTGACGTTGCCTCATCCGCGAATGATGGAGCGGGCTTTTGTGCTCATCCCCTTGTCCGACGTCGTGCCGGAAGGAGAACCTTCCGGGCTGTATGAGCGTATTCACAATGCCTTGGACACCCTAGATGGAAAGGAAGGCGTCCGGTTTTGGAAAACATGCACCTGGCACAGCGCATCCGCGCTTTCCGAAAACTGAAAGGCTTTACCCAGCAAGAGCTGGCTGAGAAATCCGGCGTATCCCTAGCGTTATTGGGAGCAGTGGAACGGGGAAACCGCCGGGCGGATGATCAAATTTTAACTAAAATTGCAGATTGTTTGGGCATCTCCTTAACGGATTTGAAGCCCGATCCATAAGCGGACCGCTTTTCAAACTACCTTATCGTATTGGAGGGAACCATCTTGCTGAAGATAGGCGATATTGAATTGAAAAACCAGGTCGTGCTTGCCCCGATGGCAGGCGTATGCAATCCGGCCTTCCGCCTAATTGCCAAAGAATTTGGGACGGGGCTTGTCTGCGCGGAGATGGTTAGCGATAAAGCGATCCTTCACGGCAATAAGCGCACTAGAGAAATGCTTTTTGTTGACGAGCGGGAAAAGCCGCTCAGCCTGCAAATTTTCGGCGGGGACCGCGCGTCGCTCGTAGAGGCGGCCAAAGTCGTCGATCAGGAAACGAACGCCGACATCATCGATATTAATATGGGCTGCCCGGTGCCGAAGGTTACGAAATGCGACGCTGGCGCACGTTGGTTGCTCGATCCGAATAAGATTTACGAGATGGTCTCGGCCGTTGTGGATGCGGTGAGCAAACCGGTAACGGTGAAAATGCGCATCGGTTGGGACGCGGAGCATATTTATGTCGTGGACAACGCCAAAGCGGTGGAACAAGCCGGCGGCAACGCCGTCAGCGTCCATGGCCGGACGCGCGAACAACTGTATACCGGCACGGCGGATTGGAGTTATATCCGTCAGGTGAAGGAAGCCGTCTCGATTCCCGTCATCGGCAACGGCGACGTGGCCACGCCGGAGGATGCGAGACGAATGCTGGATGAGACCGGCTGCGACGGCGTGATGATCGGACGCGGGGCGCTGGGAAACCCGTGGATGCTGTACCGGACGGTTGAGTACCTGAAGACCGGCAAATTACTGCCGGAGCCGGACGCTCGGGAGAAAATCCGTATTGCCGTCCTGCATATGGATCGCTTGGCCGCACTTAAGGGCGAGCATGTGGCCGTTCGCGAAATGCGTAAGCATTTGGCCTGGTATTTGAAAGGCCTGAAGGGTGCGGCGCGCATCAAGGATCTCATTATGGAAGAAACCCGGCGTGACGGGATGGTGCGGATTCTGGAGGAGTTTGTTGAAAACTTAACGGCGGGAACGGTTCATGCCGAGGTGTCCGCCTAAGATTGGTTTCGGGTGGGGGACCCATTTTTTTGGGTGCCTCCTTCTTCATGAAACGTTTACATTTGTAAATTCGGGTGTCATTGACATTTGACAATCGTTCACCTATAATTTCACAATATAAATTCGCCTCAAGCGTTAGTCTTCCCCCTTGGGGTGGTCTGACCCTTATCTGATAATGCATATGATATACACAATGAGTCAGGAGTTCAGAGGCCATTGCTGCCGGAAGCGAGCGCTTCCAAGCACCTAAGCGGCAGTGGAACGGCAAAGGAACATTTCCTTTCGGGAAGCGTTCATTTTCCAGGAGGGTTTTCGGGTGCCGCACGCACCGTGCGAAAATTTTTTCCATGACAGGAGAATCGGTTGAGATGAGCGATAAAGAAGTTATCCTTACCCAGGACGGTCTGAAGAGACTGGAAGAAGAATTGGAAAACCTGAAATCGGTGAAACGCCGCGAGGTTGCGGAGCGGATTAAGGTCGCCATCGGATACGGGGATATCAGTGAGAACTCGGAATACGAGGACGCGAAGAACGAGCAGGCCTTTATTGAAGGGCGGATCATCACGCTCGAGAAGATGCTGCGCAACGCGCGGATCATCAACAACGACGAAATCGACACGGATACGGTAAGCATCGGTTCGATCGTGACGGTGGAGGATCTGGAATTCGGCGATACGATGGAATATGCCATCGTCGGGACGGCGGAATCCGATCCGATGCAGAACAAAATTTCGAATGAAAGTCCTGTCGGCAAAGCAATTCTCGGGAAGAAAAAGGGCGCCATCGTGGACGTCAACGTTCCGGCCGGCGTGATTCAATATAAAATCGTGGACATTAAGAAGTAAGGCGGAATGAGCGACGAAAGAAGCTTCCCCAGCGGAAGCTTCTTTCACTGTTTCTTTTGTCGGCTTGTCGGCGAGCAAATTTAGCGGGATTAAGGAGTGGAATAGGGCTATGAGCGAAGAGAACAATAATCAGGAAGCCTTGGAGGTCAGCGAGCTGCTGCAGATTCGCCGCGATAAATTGGACGAGCTGCGCGGGCTTGGGATCGACCCTTTCGGCAAAAAATACGAACGCACCCATATGGCGGGCGATATTCTCCGGCAGTATGACGGAATGACCAAGGAAGAATTGGAGGAGAAGCAGGTCGAGGTGTCCATCGCCGGCAGAATCATGGCCAAACGGGGAATGGGGAAAGCCAGCTTTGCGCATCTCCAGGACTTGTCGGGCAAAATCCAGATCTACGTCCGCCAAGACAGTG
>NZ_CM169317.1:100000-920000 GCF_057063165.1 Paenibacillus sp. JL3B1040
TTCCTGTACCACCGTAATCCGTTATGAGCGATGGGGTGACGCAGCAGGGTAGTGACGCGGGGCGATGGAATGCCCCGTCCAAGCAGTGAGGCTGGTGTGTAGGTAAATCCGCACACCGTAAGGCTGGGCTGTGATGGGGAGGGAAAATTTACAGTACCGAAGGTCATGATCTCACACTGCCGAGAAAAGCCTCTAGCCAGGAGAAGGTGCCCGTACCGCAAACCGACACAGGTAGGCGAGAAGAGAATTCTAAGGCGCGCGGAAGAACTCTCGTTAAGGAACTCGGCAAAATGACCCCGTAACTTCGGGAGAAGGGGTGCCCCGGTAGAGTGAATAGCTCGAGGGGGCCGCAGTGAAAAGGCCCAAGCGACTGTTTAGCAAAAACACAGGTCTGTGCGAAGCCGCAAGGCGAAGTATACGGGCTGACGCCTGCCCGGTGCTGGAAGGTTAAGGGGAGCGGTTAGGAGGCAACTCCGAAGCTGTGAACCGAAGCCCCAGTAAACGGCGGCCGTAACTATAACGGTCCTAAGGTAGCGAAATTCCTTGTCAGGTAAATTCTGACCCGCACGAATGGCGTAACGACTTGGGCGCTGTCTCAACGAGAGATCCGGTGAAATTTTAATACCTGTGAAGATGCAGGTTACCCGCGACAAGACGGAAAGACCCCATGGAGCTTTACTGCAGCTTGATATTGGACTTTGATACGATTTGTACAGGATAGGTGGGAGCCTAGGAAGCCGGAGCGCCAGCTTCGGTGGAGGCGCCGTTGGGATACCACCCTGATCGTATCGGAGTTCTAACCTGGTACCGTAAGCCGGTACGGGGACAGTGTCAGGCGGGCAGTTTGACTGGGGCGGTCGCCTCCTAAAGAGTAACGGAGGCGCCCCAAGGTTCCCTCAGAATGGTTGGAAATCATTCGCAGAGTGCAAAGGCAAAAGGGAGCTTGACTGCGAGACTGACAAGTCGAGCAGGGACGAAAGTCGGGCTTAGTGATCCGGTGGTACCGCATGGAAGGGCCATCGCTCAACGGATAAAAGCTACCCTGGGGATAACAGGCTTATCTCCCCCAAGAGTCCACATCGACGGGGAGGTTTGGCACCTCGATGTCGGCTCATCGCATCCTGGGGCTGAAGTAGGTCCCAAGGGTTGGGCTGTTCGCCCATTAAAGCGGTACGCGAGCTGGGTTCAGAACGTCGTGAGACAGTTCGGTCCCTATCTGTCGTGGGCGTAGGAAATTTGAGAGGAGCTGTCCTTAGTACGAGAGGACCGGGATGGACGCACCGCTGGTGCACCAGTTGTTCCGCCAGGAGCACAGCTGGGTAGCTAAGTGCGGACGGGATAAGCGCTGAAAGCATCTAAGCGTGAAGCCCCCCTCAAGATGAGATTTCCCAGTATGTAAGACCCCTTGAAGACGACGAGGTTGATAGGCCTGAGGTGGAAGTGCAGCAATGTATGGAGCTGACAGGTACTAATCGGTCGAGGGCTTATCCAAAACAACTCCAAAAAGTGGCGTCAGGCTGAACAAGCCGATCCGAGCACTTGCGGAGACTAAAACGCAAATGAAGTTTCGTATCCAGTTTTCAAGGATTAAACCTTGAACCGTTTGGTGGCGATGGCGGAGGGGTTCCACGCGTTCCCATCCCGAACACGACCGTTAAGCCCTCCAGCGCCGATGGTACTTGGACCGCAGGGTCCTGGGAGAGTAGGACGCCGCCAAGCAAAGGGAAAGAGCACTACCGTTCATCCGGTGGTGCTCTTTTATTTGAACAATAAGTGCAGATCTGCAGTTATTTCCCGACAATCCGCCGTTTATGGGAGATTAGTTGCCTGTATGCAGTTATTTTCGGCGATGATCGCGGAATGCGGCCGTTTGAACGAATTTAGATGCATTGGTGCAACTATTGAGCCTGATTTGCCGAAAAGGTGAGAATTAACTGCACAGGCACAACTATTTCAGTAACTAGCTCTACTTCGTCAAGGGATGACAACAAAGAGCACTACCGTTGATCCGGTGGTGCTCTTTTAGTTTTTTACAATAAGTGCGGATCTGCAGTTATTTCCGGACAATCCGCCGTTTTTGGGGGATTAGTTGCCTGCATGCAGTTATTTTCGGCGATGATCGCGGAATGCGGCCGTTTGAGCGAATTTAGATGCATTGGTGCAACTATTGAGCCTGATTTGCCGAAAAAGATGAGAATTAACTGCACAGGCACAACTATTTCAGTAACTAGCTCTACTTCGTCAAGGGATGACAACAAAGAGCACTACCGTTGATCCGGTGGTGCTCTTTTAGTTTTTTACAATAAGTGCGGATCTGCAGTTATTTCCGGAGAAACAGCCGTTTATGGGAGATTAGTTGCCAATCTGGTTACTACTTAGGTGCTGTTAGAAACTGAATTGACCTTGAAGTGCAGAAATCAGGGAGTTTAAGATGGGGAGTTGTTTTTTGCGAAACGTGGAGATGACGCCGCGGATGCGAGCGAATTGCTCCGCACCTTGCGAAGTGCGGAATCCACCAGATATCTTCGTTTTGACTTTCACCATACGGATATCTCGCTCCGCTTGGTTGTTGTCAAAAGGAATTCGGGCATCACAAAGAAAGGCGAGTACGGCGTCTTTGTACGCCAGAAACCTCCCACCTAGATTGGCTGCTTTGCTCTTGGATTTTCTTCCGCGAGGTCCCGTTTTCTCGGGCACGGCATCTTTCGCCCATTCTTCACGACCTCGCTGCAGAATATCATCATAACGGGATCTGAATGCTTGGACCACCGCATCAGATAGAGGCTGTTGAAGGCTGCGAGCTATGCGTGCAGCTTTCCAACTCTCTTGCAACAGCGTCGTCATATCGGTTGCCCATTGATGGTTATCGTACTGGGCAATTTCTTTACAATCCCGCAGCAGGTGCGCATTGCAAAGCACATGACGGAAAGCATACTGGTCTTTAAAGTAAGAGGCGTAGCAGTCATGAACGAGATTCCCCTTATAGTGGGGTAATACATTCATGGCATCCATTCCTTTGCTTCCGCGGCTGGGATGGGCGAACAAGAGTGTCCACTCTTGGTTACACACGGTATGCATCCAGTACCCTTTTCCGTTGACGCGAAATCCCGTTTCATCGGCGTGTACCACGGGGCTGGCTAACAGCTGCTCGCGAATGGTTCGCTCTAGCGGCTGAAGACGACTTGTCATCTCTTCCAGTTGAGCAAGTAAGGTGGCCTCGCTCGGGCGGTATCCCGTGAGATCGGCATAGAGCTGTCCAATACGCTCAAGCGGCAACAATTGATAGGCATGAAGATAAGCCGTCCATGCTGCCATTTCTCTTCCGTATTGCACAGACGCTCGAACATGAGAAGGAAAGGAAGCGGTCTGTTGGACGCAGCATTGCGGGCAACATTTCTTTTCAGCCTGATGTTCGGTGATGACCATGCGAGGGGCTGGTAAGTCAAAGACTTGTCGCTTCTCTAGCTCTTGTGCGGGTACCTGTTTCAAGGAAAAACCGCAGCTGGAACAGGTTTCAAGCGGATGAACCATGACATAATCCGGGTTCGTAACCACATGCAGCGTATGACCTTCGTGACCTTTAGGAGCGCCTTTTTTCCCTCCTGGTTGGCGTAAATTGGTTGGTTTACGGAATCCGTCACTCGAAGGCGGTTTGCTGCTGTTCTGACTATTCTGGCCGAGTTGGCGCTCCAGTTCCTGAACTCGCTTCTCCAATTGTTGAATGCGTTTGGCTTGCTTCTCTACGATTTGGGTGAGCTTCTCATTTTGATCCAGCAGCGCATGAAAGTAACTGGCAATCTCCTGATCGCCTTTACAAATAGTATTGACCTGTTGTTTCGTCAGCTTCATACGGCTCACCTCATGATTCAATGGATAATATTACATTCGACGTTTGCATGGGAATTACTGCTTGAGACAAAAAAAAATCTCCTCGCGATAGGAGGAGACCTAAGTAGTAACCGGATCTGCAGTTATTTCCGGAGAAACCGCCGTTTATGGGAGATTAGTTGCCTGCATGCAGTTATTTTCGGCGATGATTGCGGAATGCGGCCGTTTGAGCGAATTTAGATGCATTGGTGCAACTATTGAGCCTGATTTGCCGGAATCGTGCGAAATAACTGCGCTGGTGCAACTATTTCAATAACTTTGCCATAGGTATATTTCGAATCGGGGGCAACTCGGGGGGGTGAGCCTCAAAAGCCAATGGAGGATCCTTCGATCCGTTCGTGAATAGTGTATGATAGGAGTATCCTTATGACGGTTTAAATTTTTGGGGGAGGGGCGTATCGATTCCGCCGAATTTTACGTTTATACCGGTGAGTAAGAAATATAACTTACTCCAGGTTGGCGATGGAACCAATAGCGAGAGACAGGGACATGAATCGGGTTAGCCGGAGCGGGCAATCCTGGTCTAGTGAATGGATTGGAGGTGCGTGTGGGATGGCAACAACGGCAGTAAAGGAGCGAAACCCGCGAATACCCGAGGAACCCTCGACCCATCGGGTTCGGGGCGATTTTCCGGCATGGGTGCAAGCCCATGGGTCGGCGTTGCGGAGTTATTGCCGCTCCTTGGCGGGCTCGCCTTGGGAAGGCGACGATTTGGCGCAGGACACGTGGCTGAAGATTTGGTCGGCGGCGCGCAGCAAAGGCGAGGCCTTTCGCCTGACGCGCACTTACCTGTTCCGGACGGCACGGCATGCGTGGATCGATCGGCGCCGCAAGAAGGTACTTCCGGCCGAACCCTATCCCATGGACGAATTGCCGCAAAAGCTCGCGCAGACCGATCCGGCCGCGTTGTGGGCAGCGATGGAAACACTGGTCGGCGAACTGGCGCCCATTCAACGCACGGCGCTGCTGTTGATCGATATTTTGCAGTATACGGCGGCGGAAGCGGCGGAGTTGGTTCAATCGACGGAAGGCGCGGTAAAAGCGGCCCTGCATCGAGCAAGAGTCAAGCTGCGAAAGGCAGTTACGGACTCGGCACGGGACAAACAGGGGGCTTTGGACCAAGCTGCTCGTCACGATGGGGAGGTTCCCCCCTCCGCTGCGAACGAAGCGTTGGTCTACGCCTACATGGATGCGATCCGCCGGCAGGACGCCGCCGCGCTTGCGCTGCTGTTGAACGACGTCCGGCCTCAGGATATGGTTCCGGTATTAACACTCCAATCGTATCGCCGCGATTCCCAGCGAAGTCTATCTGGCTCACAAGCTGCCCAGCCGATACAAAGTCGGCTGATCCCCATGTCCTTCGCTCATGCCGCCTGATCCAAAGGAGGGTACACCATGAGTTCGGTTATTCCTTATGTCATTGAACAAACCGGCCGAGGTGAGCGGTCGTACGACATTTATTCGCGTTTGCTGAAGGATCGGATTGTGTTTCTTGGATCGGCGATCGACGATCAGGTCGCCAATAGCGTTATGGCGCAGATGCTGTTTTTGGCGGCGGAAGATCCGGAGAAGGATATTTATTTTTACATCAACAGCCCGGGCGGCTCGACCTCAGCGGGGTTTGCGATTTACGACACGATGCAATACGTGAAGCCCGATGTTCAGACCATCTGCTCCGGGTTGGCTGCGTCCTTTGCCGCAATCCTGCTTTTGGCCGGGGCCAAGGGCAAGCGGTTCGCCCTGCCCAACAGCGAAATCATGATTCACCAGCCGCATGGCGGCGCGCAGGGGCAGGCCAGCGATATTGCCATTAGCGCCAAACGGATTTTGGGAATTCGGGAGCGCCTCAACCGCATTGCTGCGGAATGCACCGGACAGCCGCTGGAGCGGATCGAAAAGGATATGGACCGCGATTATTTCATGAGCGCGGAAGAAGCGCGCGAGTATGGGATCATCGACCAGGTCATTACTTACGACAAGCGTTAGCGAAACGAAGAAATGTGTATAGAAGGACGGAGAAAGGCGCTGACGGCCTCTCCGTCCTTTTTCCTGTCGCGGAATCAAACCGGAGGAATTGGGGCAGGATGAGCATCAGGATCCATACGGCCACAGGGCTAATGTATGCGTGAAATGGACACTCGTATTTGCTGGGCGGCCGTTGTTTTTTTTGACTGCGGTTGTCCTTGACAGCCTGGGGGGGCTTTGCTAAGATGGGAACAATATATTTTCGTAAGCGGCTATTCGGTCTTGATATATAAGGGTTATGTCTTCATAGGGATTACAGGGGCAGTTGTTTTTTTTTATACCCGGATTTCAGGAAAGAGCCAACAAAACCAAACAAAATCGAAGGAGGATTCATCGCGGTGTGGGAAAGTAAATTTGACAAGGAAGGCTTAACGTTTGACGATGTGCTTCTCGTTCCCCGTAAATCGGAGGTATTGCCGAAAGAGGTAGACGTGTCTACTCGGCTCAGTGACAAGGTGAAGCTGAATATTCCGCTAATCAGCGCGGGCATGGATACGGTCACGGAAGCGGCGCTGGCGATCGCGATCGCACGGGAAGGCGGCATCGGAATCATTCATAAAAATATGCCGATCGAACAGCAAGCCGAAGAGGTCGACCGGGTGAAACGCTCCGAGAGCGGCGTCATCACGAATCCTTTCTCACTGACTCCGAATCATCTTGTATCCGACGCGGAGCAGGTGATGGGGAAATTCCGCATTTCCGGTGTGCCGATCGTGAATGAGGAGCATAAACTGGTCGGCATTTTAACCAACCGCGACTTGCGTTTCGTGCATGACTACAGCATCAAGATCAGCGATGTCATGACGAGGGACAATTTGATCACCGCACCGGTAGGAACTTCTTTGCAGGAAGCTGAAGTCCTTTTGCAGAAGCATAAAATCGAGAAGCTCCCGTTGGTGGACGAACACAATACGTTGAAGGGCCTTATTACGATCAAGGATATTGAAAAAGCGATCCAATTCCCGAATGCCGCCAAGGATGTGCAAGGGCGGTTGCTTGTAGGCGCAGCTGTCGGAATCTCCAAGGATACCTTTGATCGGACCGATGCGTTGGTTAAGGCCGGCGTCGATGTGATTACGGTGGATTCGGCGCATGGCCACCACATCAACATCCTTGAAGCGGTAGCCGAGCTTCGCAAACGGTATCCGGAACTGACGATTATCGCAGGTAACGTCGCCACGGGCGAAGCGACGAGAGCCTTGATTGAAGCGGGGGCCTCCGTGGTGAAGGTCGGGATCGGACCCGGTTCGATCTGTACCACCCGCGTCATCGCCGGGATCGGCGTGCCGCAGATTACGGCGGTATATGATTGTGCGACGGTCGCTCGCGAATATGGAATCCCGATTATCGCGGACGGCGGCATCAAGTACTCCGGCGAGATCACCAAAGCGATTGCAGCCGGCGCGCATGCGGTCATGCTGGGCAGTTTGTTTGCCGGCACGGAGGAAAGCCCTGGCGACTCGGAAATCTACCAAGGCCGCCGGTATAAAGTCTACAGAGGCATGGGGTCGTTGGGCGCGATGAAGCAAGGCAGTAAGGACCGCTACTTCCAGGATGACGACAAGAAGTTGGTGCCGGAAGGAATCGAAGGGCGCGTCGCGTACAAAGGACCGATTTCCGATACGATCCATCAACTGATCGGCGGTCTGCGTTCGGGGATGGGGTATTGCGGAACCAATACGCTTGATGAGTTGCGCAATGATACGCAGTTTATCCGCATCACGGGTGCCGGCCTGCGCGAGAGCCATCCTCACGATGTGCAAATCACCAAAGAAGCGCCAAACTATTCGCTGTAACCAGCGAATAAGGGCTCATAGACAACAACCCATAATCTTCCACGTTTGGCAGGGCGTTTTCCGCCCTGCTTGTCTTTTTTTGCGGATACCCCTGTGATAGAATAGAAAAAGCAAATGAAAGAATATGAGGGGAGCTTTAAGGGCATTGAAACTCAAACAACGACAACGTAACTCGACAACCAAACGGCGTTTCCTGCGCAAAAGCGTAGCTTCCGTATTGCTGCTGAATCTACTGTGTTTCTCTCTCGTTCCGGCGATGGCACTGGCGGAGGGAGAAAATACCGAATCTACTTCTACTGAATCTACGACAACCGAAGCGACGACAGTGCAAACAGCGACCTCAATTCCTTCCGTGGAGTCTTTAGGTTTGGAGGTAAGTTCCGCCATTTTGCTGGAGCCTGTCTCCGGACAAATTCTACTGAATATTAATGGAAGTCAACCGTTACCTCCGGCAAGCATGACCAAAATGATGACGGAATACATCGTGGCTGAACTTGTCAAGCAAGGGCAGTTCAGTTGGGACGAGGTCGTGACGGTCCAGAAGAATGCCGCCAAAACGATTGGTTCGCGGATTTTTCTGGCCGAAGGAGACCAACATACTATAGAAGAACTATACACGGCGATGGCGATCGCCTCGGCCAATGACGCAACGGTCGCTCTGGCGGAGCATGTTGCCGGATCGGAACAGGCCTTCGTGAAAATGATGAATGACGAAGCGAAACGCATGGGCATGACAACGGCTCATTTCGCCAACTCTACGGGTCTCGACATCGCCGACATGCCGGAAGAATTCCGCCCGGCGGACGGCAAAGAAACCGTGATGTCCGCGCTCGACGCCGCGATTTTGGCTAAATATATCGTAACCGATCACCCGGACTTCACCCGTTTCACCACGATTCAAAGTAAAAAGTTCCGCGACCGCGATAAAGAGCCTATGGTAAACCTGAACTGGATGCTGGAGGCCAACAAAGATAACGTGTATTTAAGACAATTTGCTTACGAGGGTCTGGACGGTCTCAAAACGGGACATACTTCCAACGCCGGCAACTGCTTTACCGGAACGGCCGAGCGCAACGGAATGCGCTTGATCAGCGTCGTCATGGGCACGAAGTCGGACAAGGCCCGTTTTGTCGAAACCCGCAAAGTCTTGGACTACGGGTTCGACAACTTCGAAACGAAACAGATCGTACCGCCGAAAACGACGGTAGTTGGCACAGAAACCGTTACCGTGAAAAAGGCGAAAAATACGGAAGTTCCCGTTGTGACCGATCAAGCGGTCAGCTTCGTCGTGCCGAAAGGCGCGGATACAAACGCAGTGCAACCTCAGGTGGCGTTGGCCGACGAAAGTGCCTTGATCGCACCGCTGAAGCAAGGAACGAAGGTCGGAACCGTAACCTATTCCTTTAAGGCTCCGGGCATGGACCAGACGCTGGAGAAAACGGTGAACCTGATCACGGCGGAGGATGCGGAGAAAGCGGGCTGGTTTAAGCTGCTGATGCGGGCGATCGGCGATTTCTTCAGCGACTTGTTCAATGGGATCAAAAATCTTTTCTAAGCGTCCTTTTCAAATCCGAGTAAATGAGTTGTGTATTTGGAGTGGATCTTGTAAAATAGTTAGTTAGATTATTATCGGGAGGATTGGACATGGAAACAGGAACATCACGTGTTAAAAGAGGTATGGCTGAGATGCAAAAAGGCGGCGTCATTATGGACGTCATGAATGCGGAACAAGCCAAGATCGCCGAAGCGGCCGGGGCTACCGCCGTCATGGCGCTGGAACGTGTGCCTTCCGATATCCGGGCGGCCGGCGGCGTAGCCCGCATGGCGGATCCGACGATTGTCGAGGAAGTCATGAAGGTCGTCTCCATCCCGGTGATGGCCAAGGCGCGGATCGGCCATTATGTGGAAGCGAAAGTTCTGGAATCGCTAGGGGTAGACTATTTGGACGAAAGCGAAGTGCTGACCCCGGCGGATGAAGTGTTCCATATTGATAAACGGGATTTCACCGTGCCGTTCGTATGCGGCGCGAAGGATTTAGGCGAAGCGTTGCGCCGGATCAGCGAAGGCGCGTCGATGATCCGGACCAAGGGCGAACCGGGAACGGGCAACATCGTGGAAGCGGTGCGCCATATGCGGCTGATCAACAGCCAAATTCGTAAGGTACAGAACATGTCCAAGGATGAGCTCTATGCCGAAGCGAAAAACCTCGGTGTCGCTTACGACCTGCTCCTCGAAGTTCACGAGAACGGCAAGCTTCCGGTCGTTAACTTCGCAGCGGGCGGCGTAGCGACTCCGGCGGATGCCGCTTTGATGATGCATTTGGGGGCGGATGGGGTATTCGTTGGCTCCGGTATTTTCAAATCCGATAATCCGGAGAAATTCGCCCGAGCCATCGTCGAAGCGACCACGCATTACACGGATTACAAATTGATCGCCGAAGTATCCAAAAATTTGGGTACGCCGATGAAAGGCATCGAAATTTCCAAACTGTCTGCGGCGGAGCGGATGTCGGATCGCGGCTGGTAATCATCGGTTTGCGAAGTCATCGTAGAATTAGAAGCAATTCATCCACCCCGGCCGTCTCTTTACGATGGCCGGGGTACATCATGGTGAACTACCGTTTTAATGAATGTTCAAAAAGTGTACCTATATAGAGAAAGAAGGTTTGTCATGCGAGTGGGAGTGTTGGCGCTGCAAGGCGCGGTTGCGGAGCATATCCGCAGTTTGGAGAAGACCGGAGTTGAAGGCGTGGCCGTGAAGCACGCCGAACAGCTTGCCGAGCTGGATGGACTGATCATTCCCGGCGGCGAAAGCACGACGATCGGCAAACTGATGCGTAAATACGGTTTTATTGAGGCCATTCGGAATTTTTCCGGGCAAGGCAAGCCGGTATTCGGGACTTGTGCGGGATTGATCGTGATGGCGAAGGAAATCGAGGGCGGCGAGGAAGCCCATTTGGGCTTGATGAACATCAAGGTGTCGCGCAATGCGTTCGGGCGTCAGCGCGAAAGCTTCGAAACCGATCTTGACGTGAAGGGACTTGCGGTTCCGTTGCGGGCGGTATTCATTCGTGCCCCGCTAATCACGGCGGTCGGAGAAGGCGTCGAGGTGTTGTCGACTTATCAGGATGAAATCGTGACGGCGCGCCAGGGACATTTGCTCGTATCGTCTTTCCATCCGGAGTTAACGGACGACTTCTCGTTACATACGTATTTTGTGGAGATGATCAAGCAAGCCAAGCAGCCGTAAACAGGCCTTGACTCCTTTGCGGGTTGAGGTTTTATCTGTTTTACCGGCGTTTTGAACTTCCGATAGCAGCCTTTCCGTCCGCGGGTCTCCCCAGATGAAGGTCGGCAGGTCTGTGCGGGATCATTCTAGGAGGGACTACTCATGTTAGATGTGAAAATCATGCGAAACGAATATGCGCGCGTTGAGGAAGCGCTGAAGAATCGGGGGAAATCGCTGGAGCTGATCTCCGGGTTTGCTGCGCTGGATGAGAAACGCCGGGGGCTGCTCCAAGAGAGCGAAGCGCTCAAAAACCGCCGGAACACGGTTTCCGCGGAAGTGGCGCAGCGCAAGAAAAACAAGGAGAACGCCGACGAGCTGATCGTGGAGATGCGTGAAGTCGGGGATCGCATTAAGGAGCTGGACGAAGAGGTACGGGAGCTGGAGTCGAAAATCGACGAGCTGATGCTCTCCATTCCGAACCTTCCGCATGCGAGCGTACCGGTAGGCGCTTCGGAAGAAGAGAATGTTGAGGTTCGCCGCTGGAGCGAGCCGCGGAAGTTCGAGTTTACCCCACGAGCCCATTGGGAAATCGCGGCCGACCTGGGGATCCTGGATTTCGAAGCGGCCGCGAAGGTTACCGGTTCGCGCTTCACGTTCTATAAAGGGTTGGGAGCTCGCCTGGAGCGTGCGCTGATCAACTTTATGATGGACCTGCACAGTAATGAGCATGGCTATGAGGAAATGCTGCCGCCGTACATCGTCAATCGCGACAGCTTATACGGGACCGGTCAGCTTCCGAAGTTTGAGGAGGATTTGTTTAAGCTCTCCGGCGGCAACGACTACTACCTGATTCCGACCGCCGAGGTGCCGGTGACCAACTACCATCGCGACGAAATCCTGAATGCGGAAGACTTGCCGCGTTATTATGTCGCTTACAGCTCCTGCTTCCGTTCTGAAGCCGGCGCGGCGGGCCGCGATACCCGCGGTTTGATCCGCCAACACCAGTTCAATAAGGTGGAAATGATCAAGATCGTCCATCCGGAGACATCTTATGACGAGCTGGAAAAAATGACGAACAACGCCGAGCGCGTGCTGCAACTGCTGAACCTGCCTTACCGTGTGCTCGCGTTGTGTACCGGCGATATGGGCTTTACGGCCGCCAAAACGTACGACCTGGAGGTATGGCTTCCGGAGAGCGGGGTGTACCGCGAAATCTCCTCTTGCTCCAACGTGGAGGATTTCCAAGCCCGCCGGGCGAACATCCGGTTCCGTCCGGAGCCCAAAGCAAAGCCGGAGTTCGTGCATACGTTAAACGGCTCGGGGCTGGCCGTTGGACGCACCGTAGCCGCCATCCTTGAGAACTACCAACAGGAAGACGGCAGCGTGGAAATTCCGGAGGTTTTGCGCCCGTATATGGGGAATTTGCAGAAGATTACCAAGCGCAATTAGCTTGCGAACCTGTCGCTGATATGGTAGAATCTGATTTGTTACGCTAAATCGGATTCACCTATGGAGAGGTACCGAAGCGGTCATAACGGGGCGGTCTTGAAAACCGTTAGGGTGCAAGCCCACGTGGGTTCGAATCCCACCCTCTCCGCCATACGAGAATAATAAACCGATTCCTGAAAAGGAGTCGGTTTTTTGCGTAAGGCGAAAGGTGGGATTCGAACGGGCCGTGAAGCGGACATGCCCTAAGGCATGTTCGTAGGCCCCGGCGTGATAGTCGTACAGCGTTGCCGCACTTGAAAGGCTACGTACGACGGAGCGAATCCCACCCTCTCCGCCATACGAGAATAATAAACCGATTCCTGAAAAGGAGTCGGTTTTTTGCGTAAGGCGAAAGGTGGGATTCGAACGGGCCGTGAAGCGGACATGCCCTAAGGCATGTTCGTAGGCCCCGGCGTGATAGTCGCACAGCGTTGCCGCACTTGAAAGGCTACGTACGACGGAGCGAATCCCACCCTCTCCGCCATACGAGAATAATAAACCGATTCCTGAAAAGGAGTCGGTTTTTTGCGTAAGGCGAAAGGTGGGATTCGAACGGGCCGTGAAGCGGACATGCCCTAAGGCATGTTCGTAGGCCCCGGCGTGATAGTCGCACAGCGTTGCCGCACTTGTAAGGCTACGTGCGACGGAACGAATCCCACCCTCTCCGCCATACGAGAATAATAAACCGATTCCTGAAAAGGAGTCGGTTTTTTGCGTAAGGCGAAAGGTGGGATTCGAACGGGCCGTGAAAGGACATGCCTTAAGGCATGTTCGTAGGCCCCGGCGTGATAGTCGCACAGCGTTGCCGCACTTGAAAGGCTACGTACGACGGAGCGAATCCCACCCTCTCCGCCAACTATCGATTAGCCAGAGAGCAGAGATGCTCCCTTTTTTCGTGCATAAGGAAGGCCGTTTCTTCGCACATTAACCCTGTTGATCAAACCAAGGGAGGCGTTACCCATTATGACGAAGCCGCAAACCTACCAAACCTCGGGCTCCGGCAACGGACAGAACCGGGAACACCGGCGGAACGATGAGAAAAGCGGCCCTGAACCGCTGTCGGGATCGAAAAAGGTGAAAATCAAAAACCAGGTGGGTCACAATAATCCGGAAGGTTAATCGATCCGGAGTGGTCGCCGCCCAACCCTACCCCAGCCCCGGCTGGGTTTTTTTGTGTCGTTCAGGCCTGCGGGCTAGGTTGAATTAGAGAGGACAACAAGCGGAGAAAGTGTCATAATAAAGAAAGAGGCCTTATACGGGAATATGATTTTTCTTGACAGAATGGTGAGAGGGAAGCATTGTATAACATACTGAAAGGTCGTGATGCCATTTGAACACGGTTAATCCAAGCCAGATGATTCCGCCAGCGGCAGCCCAGGTCCGTCAACATAAACAGCGTACCCTGAAAAGCAACATCTTCAGATCCCTGTTTATCGTGATCGGGGCAATCATTGTCTCCGTTGCGTTGGAGTTGTTTTTGGTACCCAACAAAATCACGGATGGCGGCATAACCGGCATTTCCGTAATGACTTCCTACTTGTCGGGCCTCCCGCTTGGGATCTTCCTCTTCCTTTTTAACCTCCCCTTTCT
The DNA here is from genome assembly GCF_057063165.1 of Paenibacillus sp. JL3B1040. Taxonomy (NCBI): domain Bacteria; kingdom Bacillati; phylum Bacillota; class Bacilli; order Caryophanales; family Paenibacillaceae; genus Paenibacillus; species Paenibacillus tiangongensis. The sequence continues at coordinate 114,016 of NZ_CM169317.1, forward strand.
CATTGTCGGCTACAAGCAAATCGGCAAGACGTTTGCCGCATCCACGCTGCTAGGCATCACCGTGATGTCTGTCGGTACGGCGCTGCTGCACCCGGTAGAGGCTTTTGTGAGCGATACCTTACTTGCTTTTGTGTTTGGCGGCATTTTACTTGGTTTGGGAACCGGCTTGGTCATCCGCTTTGGCGGTTCGTTGGACGGGACTGAAATCGTCGCCATTCTCATTTCTCGCAAAACGGTGTTTTCCGTTGGCGAAATCATCATGTTTTTCAACTTCTTTATCCTGTTGAGTGCAGGTTTCGTATTTAGCTGGGAACGCGCTTTATTCTCGATACTAGCTTATTACATAGCGTATAAGACGATCGACATCGTCGTGGACGGTATGAACGAATCAAAATCGGTTTGGATCATCAGCGACCAAATCGATGAAATCGGCGACGCGATCTTAAGCCGTTTGGGGCGTGGCGTTACGTATCTGTCGGGGGAAGGCGGCTTTTCCGGCGACCCGAAAAAAGTAATATTTTGCGTCATCACCCGCTTGGAAGAAGCTAAGCTGAAGGAAATCGTGAATCATTACGACGAAAATGCATTTTTGGCAGTCGGAAACATCCATGACGTCAAGGGCGGCCGTTTCAAGAAAGAGGCAATTCATTAGTTCCGCGAACGGATTCCGTAATCCTTGCGAATGGTTTAGAATAGGTGATGTTGTTAAGCAAAAGTTTGCTTTAAACTGACGATGAAGGAGTAAGAGAGGAGAAGGTATGTCTAAGAAGGTATTAACGTCCTGCTTGCTGGTGGTACTGTTCGTCGTGTTGGTATTATCCGGCTGCAGCAGCAAGAAGGCACCGAAGGAAGCTTTGAGCAGCGCGGCTGTCAAGGCGCTTGAGATGAACTCGTACATGTTGGAGAACCAAATCAAAATTTTGGATTTCTCCGTTGAGGCGGGGGAAGCGGAGTCGCCGCAAATGGGCGCCGTATTATCCATCCTGAAGAACGCCGAGATCAATATCAAGCAGGTTTACCAGAAGGACCCGATGCAAACCGAAGCAACGCTGGAAGTTAAACTGACGGGGGATATGACGACGACGATCACGATTCCGCTCGTAATGACGCCTGAGAAGTTATTCGTCAAAATTCCAAGTATTCCGTTCCTGCCGATGCCGGAGTCGGTTATCGGGAAGTTCCTGACTCTTGATATGAAAGAGCTGGCGGAGCAGAGCGGCGGGGAGTTTAATCCGGATCTGTTCAATTCCGACAAGAACCAGAAACTGAGTATGGAATTGATGGGGGCTTTGTTCGCCGAGTATGATTCGGAGGCTTACTTCCAAAATGTCGATCCTCAAGAGGCTTCGCTGCCGGAGGACTTTAAAGCGAAGCAGGTCGTTCGGTTTGCGATCACGAATGAGAACGTGAAAGAAGCGGTGACGATCCTGATCAACCAGGCGTTGCCGAAGATGCTGGATATTTTGGCTAAAGAGGAATACCGTTCAATGCATCAGTTGACGCCCGAGGAAATCGAGCAGACGAAGAAGGAATTGCAAGAGGGCAACCAGGATGAGCTGGGCAAGGCGCTTGACGAGATGAAGAATCATCTGCAAATCAATAGGTTCACGGTGGATACCGCGATCGATAAAAACAATTATCCGGCTTATTACAATGTTCAGGCGGATGTTGCCGTGAATGATCCGGAAACGCAGGAGAACATCAAGGTGGCCGTGCAAGTGACCAGCCGCTTTACCCAAATCAACGAGAAGCCGGTCTTTGAAATCGGCATCCCGACGGATACGCTGACATTGGAGCAGTTGCAAGAAGAAATGGGTCAGTTTGGTTATTAATCGCACGGAATGGTGCACCATTCAAACAACCTCCAGTTCCATGGTCTCATGGGCTGGAGGTTTTTGATGTGCGGTTTTCTTTTATTTTTTGCGGAGCCGACGAAAAAACTCGGTCAACAACGAAGCGCACTCTTCTTGCAGGACGCCGGATGTGATCTCGGTGCGGTGATTAAACCGCGGTTCCTGCAGCAAGTTCATCAAGGTGCCGGCACAACCGGCCTTCGGGTCCGGGGCTCCGTAAATCACATGTGGAACGCGACACTGCACGATCGCTCCGGCGCACATCGGGCAAGGCTCCAGCGTGACGTAGAGGCGGCAGTGGAGCAGCCGCCAGGCTCCGAGGCGCTCACTGGCTTCGCGAATCGCCATCATCTCCGCATGGGCGGTCCCGTCGAAGGAGCTCTCGCGGAGATTATAGCCACGTCCGACGATGTCATCGCCCCGGACGATGACCGCTCCAATGGGGACTTCACCGATGGCCTCCGCTTTACGGGCTTCGCGAATCGCCTCCGCCATCCAATGCTCATGGGGATAAGCTGAAGCTGGAGGTTCGGGAAGCAAAGAGAATGGGGATGGCATGTGAGCAAATCAACTCCTTATCAGGGTATCCACAAGTTTTGTCCAACGAACAGGCATTCGTTGTTAACATGTTGTGGGTAAGGTTGTGTATAACTCCAGGATTATCCCCATTATTATACACATTTTATCCCAGCGCGTTGTGAGTATGTTAGTATCCTGTGGATAACTAAGCAGGTTATAAACGGATGGCTCTGCGTCTTGAGAACCAAACTTGTAGGCATTTCTACATATTGTAGGGAAAGGATCTGGGAATTTCAACGTCTTTGCAAAACATGTCGCAAAAGGTATGATGGATGTAGAAAATTCTGAATCCCATTTATATCCAAAAACTAGTTCCAGAGGTGGGATAAACGCTTGACTATAAAAACAAAGCTTGCTTTGATTATATCTTGTTTTGCGCTGATTATCCTCACTCTGAATATCGTCTTGAGTTATTTCACGGTACGGGACAATTTGCGCAGGGACATCGAAGCGAATATGATGCTGACGGCCAACCAAATTGCCATTGCCGTCGAACAGAGTCGTTCGGTCTACGATTATGTCAAACTCACGTTAGGCGGCAGAATGAGCAAAGACATGACCGATGCGATCCTGACCATGACCAGTCCGGAGCGGGTTTCACAAAGATCGTTAGGTACGAACCGCAGTCTATTGGAGATCACGGGGATTGATCCGGATCGCATCGCGGAGTCGCATTTGCTGTTTGGGACGTATCGTTACAAAAACGATCAAGGGTTAAAGCGCTCCGTCGCGGAGGCGATTTCCCAAAATCGCAGCTTACTGGTGGATACGCGAATCAACGGTGAAGATGTCTTGGAGAGTTATGTCCCGATTATGAACGGCGGTGAGAAACCTTACGTCATTCGCGTCGTCTCCAGTTATGCCCCGATCAACGAGGCGATCTCCAAGCAGATGGTCAGTCAATTGATCGTCTCCCTTGGCTTGCTGGGATTGATGATGATGGGGAGCTACGGGTTGGCCGGGAGGTTGACGCGCCCGCTCCGTCATATTCTGGACCAGGTTAATGTACTGTCATCGGGAAAGCTTGAGACCCGGTTGAAAGTCGGCAGTTTCGACGAGCTCGGCCTGTTGGCCCACAAAATCAACATTATGGCGGACAACCTGGGCCGTTATACGACGGAGCTGAAGCGGAAAAACGAAGAGAACCGGTCGATGAAAGAATACCTGGAATCGATTATCAGCCAGACCGTCGATGCGATTCATATCACGGACCACAAGGGGCGGGTGCTGCAAGTGAATGCCGCTTTCGAGAGGTTGTACGGTTGGCGAAGCGACGAGATCGTCGGTACCCATTTGGATTTTCTCCCCGAGTCCGAAAGGGATGGAAGATCGATCTGGCGTCCGGAGACGGAAGTGCTCGAAACCGCCGAATCGGTATTGGCTGAGACGGTCCGATTGCGGAAAGACGGCAGCTTAATAGAAGTGAGCATTAGCGTATCCCCTATTTTTGACCAAGGGGGGAAAATCACCGCGCTAATCAGCATTTCTCGGGACATGACGGAGCACAATAAAATGGAAGATCTCCTGCGGCGCTCGGAAAAGCTGACCACCGTCGGTCAGCTTGCCGCCGGCGTGGCGCACGAAATCCGCAACCCGCTGACGACGCTCCGCGGTTTTCTGCAAATGCAGCAGCGAACTCGGGTTGTGAACGTGATGCATACCGATGTTATGCTGGCGGAGTTGGACCGGATAAATCTGATCGTCAGCGAATTCCTCATTTTAGCCAAGCCGCAGGCGGTGCAATTCCAGACTAAGGACGTCCGTTTTACGATGGGGGACGTCGTCTCTCTGCTGGATAGCGAAGCGCATTTACATAACATTGAATTCGAAGTTCATTTCTCGCCGAGCCCGGTTCTGGTACACTGTGAAGAGAACCAACTGAAGCAGGTATTCATCAACTTGTTGAAGAACGCGATGGAGGCTATGCCGGGGGGCGGGAGGATTCTCCTGCAGGTCGAAAAGGACGGACATGGGCAAGCCGTGCTGCGCGTGATCGATGAAGGTGAGGGAATCGCCAAGGAGCGGCTCCAGAAGCTTGGAGAACCGTTCTACACGAACAAAGAGAAAGGGACCGGACTTGGCCTGATGATCAGTCAGCGAATCATTGAGGGACACCGTGGGACGCTGAAGATCGACAGCGAGTTGGGCCAAGGAACGGCCGTAACCATTACCCTCCCGCTCGCGCAAGAGGGTGAAGAACATATCGAAGGGCCGGCGGAAACCGCGACTTGAAGCGGACCGCACGCCATGCGGAGGGACCGAAGGCACCATCATGAGAATCAATAAATTTATCAGCGAAACGGGATTTTGTTCCCGGCGGGAAGCGGACAAGCTGGTCGAGTCGGGCCAAGTGACGATTAACGGCGTCAAGGCGGTCCTGGGCAGCCAGGCAGAGCCGGGGGACGACGTCAGAGTAAACGGGAGACCCGTCGAGACCAAGCGTTCCAAGCACGTGTACATCGCTTTAAACAAGCCGGTAGGCATCACCAGTACGACGGAAGCGCATGTGAAAGGCAACATCGTCGATTTTGTCGGACATTCGGAACGGATTTTTCCGATCGGACGGCTGGACAAAGATTCGGAGGGCCTCATCTTGCTTACCAGCGATGGTGACATCGTGAACAAGATTTTGCGTGCCGAAGGCAAGCACGAGAAGGAATACGTAGTGACGGTGGATCGGCCGATTACGCCAAGTTTTGTGAAAGCGATGAGCGAAGGGGTCAAAATCCTAGGCGAAATGACGCTCCCTTGCCAAGTGACACGGATCTCGGACCGCGTATTCCGAATCATCCTGACCGAGGGGAAGAATCGGCAAATCCGCCGCATGTGCAGTGCGCTGGGGTATGAGGTGCGGAAGCTGCAGCGTATCCGGATCATGAACATTCGTCTCGGCCAGCAAAAGATCGGCACCTGGCGCGATTTGACCGAGCAAGAGAAGCGGGAATTGGGCCTGGCCCTGAAATACGAGCTTTCCTAACGCAAGACGGCAAACAGGCCAGCCCCCGAGGGGCTGGCCTGTTTGCATTATTCGTGGGCGGCCGTTACGCCAAGCTGTTCGCTGTTGTCCGTATATTTGCGGATGATCGAGACCTCGACCCGGCGGTTCTGAGCACGGCCGACCGCCGTATCGTTGCCGGCGACGGGATGGTACTCGCCGTAACCGATGGCGCTGAACATTTTCGGATCCAAATTCGTGTTGATCAGCAAAATTTTCATGAAATTCAAGGCCCGCGCGGAGCTCAGGTCCCAGTTGGACGGAAACTCGTAGGTCGAGATCGGTACGTTGTCCGTATGCCCCGATACGATAACCTCGTAGTCCGGAAATCGCTGAAGCATCGTGGAGATCGCTTTGGCCAACTGCCGGGCTTCCGGCTTCACGATGGCTTCCCCGGAGGCGAAGAGGGCCTTGTCGCTGATCGTGATCATCAGTTGGGATTGATTCAGCTTGGTTTCCAGGTCATCGGTCAACCCGTTCTCCTTAATATAAGTATCGAGCTGCTTCTTCAAAGCTTCCAGGTTCTGCTGCTCCTGACGTTGCAGTTCGTTCTTCTTTGTCATTAAGCCGTCCGAGGAAGGCTTGGGGAGCTCGCTGTCACTGTTGAAATTGTTGTTGTTGCCGGTTATGGAGTTTTGCTCCAGGACGCCAACGCCTCCGGTTAGTACGCTCTTGAACGCTTCGCTCATCTCTTGAAACTTCTGGGCGTCGACCGAACTCATACCGTAAAGCACGATAAACAGCGCCAGCATAAGCGTCATTAAATCGGAATAGGGAAGCAGCCAGCTTTCGTCGGCATGTTCTTCGTGGTCTTGGTGTTTTTTAGTCTTTTTGCTCACCTTCACCGACCCCCTTTTCTAGAATTTTCGCACGTTCCGCAGGGGTTAGGAACACGGCAAGCTTCTGTTGGATCGCGATTGTGGATACGCCCGATTGAATGGACAGCAATCCTTCTACCATCATTAATCGAATCTCCATCTCTTTCTTGGACAGTCGCTTCAGCTTATTGGAGATAGGGTGCCACAACACGTAACCGGTAAAGATACCGAATACCGTCGCGATAAATGCGCCCGAGATCGCGTGGGCCAGCTTCTCCATTTCGCTCATGTCGGACAACGCTGCGATCAGGCCGACGACGGCGCCAAGGACACCGAGGGTCGGTGCGTACATGCCCGCTTGGGAGAACATCAGCGCCCCCGCTTTATGTCGTTCCTCGGTGGCAGCGATGTCCTCGGTCAATACGTCCTGGACGAATTCCTGATCGTTTCCGTCGATAATCATCCGCATGCCGCCGCGCAGAAAATCGTCATTGATCTCCTCGACCTTTGCCTCCAGCGCCAGCAAGCCTTCGCGGCGGGTGATCGTCGCCCATTCCATGAACAGGGTGATCAATTCGGCTTTGCTGATCATTTTGGGTTTCACGATCGTCAATTTAAGCAAGACCGGAAATTTTTTTAACTCTGACATCGGGAAGGCCATGAACAATGTTGCCGCCGTCCCGACAAATATGATGACGAAGGCCGCAGGGTTTTCGACCAAGCTTTGCACTGGCGCGCCTTTCAGGAACATACCCAACACCAGGGCGACCACTCCGAGAATCAAACCAATAATTGTTGAAATTTCCATTGTACACCTCGTCCTTGAGAGAAATTAAACCTTTTCTTCCCTTCCCGCATCCTTGCGGAAAGGGGCCTGCCTGCACCGTTTGAAACGATTAACTATTTTATCGACAGATTTCCCTTTTTTTTTAAGTGGATTTTTCCGGTATAATAAGATTACGGTCGAAATGGAGAGTGCCAAAAGGGAGGATATCGCAGTGGGCGTAAAACACGGCAGGGATTATGAATTTATTTTGGCTGATTTGACGAAAGCGGTTGGCCGGATTCAGGATAGTTATCTGTTCTTCGAAATGGAACCTTCCGAATGGGAGGTGTTGTCCGACGCAGATCGGGACGAGGTGTTCGAGGCGCTGGCGGAAGACTTGTTTTATGGGCTGGGGACAGAGCCGGTGATCGAGGTGGGCGGCGCGGTTGTGATCTACGATCCTGAAGGCCACCGTATCAATTTTCTAATCGGAGATGCAGAGCTGACCTCGGTTTCCTTGATTTGACCCGGGTTCGATCGCCACTGGGCCCGTCAGCGGCCGGTACGCATGAAGGCGCGGGTTCGAGAATACAATAATTGGAGACGGGGCTAGGACAAATCAACTTCAGATCCTGGTGCGTGACGAGGATGCTTACATATACAGGAGTTCTTGAAGAGAACGGGGAGGAAGAAAAATGCCGTTTACACCGCAAGAAGTAGAAGCGCATTTGGAAAAGCTGGAAGGCTGGGAGCTTGAGGAGGGGCGATGGATTTTCCGCAAATACACGTTCTCCAACTTTATGAAGGGGATCGCGTTTGTCGATGAGGTTGCGGCGATCTCGGAAGCGTTTAATCACCATCCGTTCATCACCATTGACTATAAAACGGTAACGCTCCGCCTGACTTCATGGGAGGAAGGTGGCATTACGGCTGTCGACATCAAAGAGGCTCAGCAATACAACGAGGCGTTCGAGAAGATGCACTCGGGAGATTAACTTTTCAAGAGATCAGGTCTGATCGGTGTGGACAAAATACGCCCGCCGGGAACATGATATTCCCGGCGGGCGTGCTTTTCGTATGCCTTTATTTTTTCTCCGCAAGCCACATGGCGACGTTAGCGATTTCCTCTTCCTTTAAACGATCCTTAAAAGAGGGCATCATGCCGCCTTTCCCTTTAGCAATAATCGAATACAGCTGTTCCGCCGTCAACTCCGAGCCAATCTTCTGCAGATCCGGGCCCGCTCCGCCTTGCAGCGTATCGCCATGGCAGGAGATGCAATTCGCTTTGACGATGGCTTCGGCTTGTTCGGCATTCATCGTGATTTCAGGCAATTGCGGTTTGGCTTCCTGCTCGGCCTGTTCCCGGCTTGGCAGGGTGAACATCAATACAAGGGCCAAAGCTCCTGCGATGACGAACAAACCGCTCATGATCCACTTTTGCATTCCAATCGCCCCTCCTATGTATACTACCTAACATTATAACGGAACACGCTGTCCGATCATAGTCTTTGTGTCAAAAATAGGAACAAAAATAACGGACATTCACCTAAATGTGTGCCGTATGTCATAGCGAGGTTTGGTCCGAGGTGTAAAAAAGGAGCTCGCCCTTATCCGGGTTGCCCCTTATATACCATGCAGTAAAACGGTTTGGACACACCGCCGGGCGTCATCTTCTCATAAAGATCGGTGATGACGAACCCGGCCTTCTGGTAGGCTCGGATCGCCCGAGTGTTCCACGTGAGCACCTCAAGGTCGATTTGGTTGTCCGGTTTGCGGCGCCGGGCTTCTTCTACGATGACCGAGACAAACCGCTTGCCCAACCCCTGTCCGCAAAGGTCAGGCTTCATGCCGATCCCGAGCCGGGTCACCCCCTCCATCGGGAAATATTGGGCAAAGCCGGCCAGGTCGCCAGCCTCATTTAGTACCGAGACATACTGCTCGGCGCGGATCGCCGGATTTCCAAACTCCACGTCGAGCGCTTTCATTTGATTCCAGGGCAGCCAGCTGTAGATATCGTACGGGGAATCGTAACGCCAGGTACATATGACTTCGCCATGCGCTTCTTCCATCGGCACGATCCGAAACGGAGACATCGTTTGGTCCATATTGCCCCTCCTTTGTTAGAGGTAAATCCGTCGTGTTTTCTTCTATTACCCTCACAATAGCCGGATTTACTTGGCTTGTAAAGTCCTTTGCCTTCAGGAGGTAACTCATGGTTTTTTTCGCCGGATTTCCAAGTTTCCGGTAACCTTTTGGCCGGATGTCTCGTTATATAGATAGGGGTGCGGACAAAAAAGACCGCAAGCTGTTCCGAGTCGGAAACTTGGGCTTGCGGCGAGAGACGATGAACTTGTTGAAACCCGTAAGAATAAGATTAAGATTCCGCAGCGTAGACGGAGTATCCGTATTTACTGAGAACCCGCTTCGCGCCAACGTAGCGGTTCTGGTAGTAGCTGCTGCTCAGCTTGTCGATGCGAATGCCTTTGGATGAGGATGCGTGAGCGAATTCGCCGTCGCCGACGTAAATGCCGACATGAGAAACTCTGCTTGCCCCCGTGGTTTTGAAGAAGACGAGATCCCCTGCCTGGAGTTCGCTCTTCGCTACCGGCGTTCCCTGCTTATACTGGGCGGAAGATACGCGTGCAAGCTTGATGCCCATTTGGCTGAACACGTACCGGGTAAACCCGGAGCAATCGAATCCCGATGTGGTGGTGCCTCCAAATTTGTAGGGTGTCCCGTACACGGAATCGACGATGCTGGCTAGCGGCGTCGGTTCTGCGGCTTGCGCGTCGGCAAAGGCGCTCCCCGCCCCCAACGTGCACAGAAGAGCCAAACTCGTTACCGCTGCTGTCAAGGTCTTTCTCAAGATGTCAAACTCCTTCCAAGGCCTACGAGGTTAGCTTATGGATTCGGTTGAAGGTTCCCCTATGATCTCACTATACAAGGAGGGTTAAAAAGTCATCTTTCATCCAACCTTCTCGGTGCTCCAAACTTAACTTTTTGAACCTGTACCCTATTGTTGAGACCAATTCACCCTATGCTGGGTCCCCCGTTTCCCGGGTGCTTGGGAATTCGGCAGTTTCGTTGTAGGTTGCACCCAAGCTGTTGCCTTAAGATCAATTACAGCAATCATTACAAAGTTGTTACCATTTACGTTGTTCATTTTACCAAAGGCGTCCAGAGTTGACAAGTTTATTGGGGAAAAGGCTTCTTTTGGCCTGTTTTGACGAAGAAAATCGAGGATAAATGGTTCCTAAGGGGGGGCAACGGAAAAGAAAAAAACCCGCAGAGACGTTGTGATCAACATCCCCACAGGCTTCGTGGCGGTTCTTATTGAACATCATCGTGATCAGTAACATCACCGGTTACATCTTCATACTTGTCGGTGCTCATGATGCGTTTAGCTCCAACGTAACGCTCGACGTAATACTTCTCGCTTAATTTGCTGATGACTACGCCTTTGGAAGAGGAGGCATGAGCAAATTTGCCGTCGCCGACGTAGATGCCGACATGGGAAACGCCTTTGCCGGAAGTATTGAAGAAGACCAAATCGCCGGTGATCAATTCGCTTTTCTCGACTGCGGTTCCCATTTTGTACTGAGAGCCGGATTGGTGAGGCAGCTTGATGCCGATTTTCGAGAAGACGTACAGGGTAAATCCGGAACAGTCGAAACCGTCTGTGGTGGTGCCGCCGGAAACGTAGTTGCTTCCCAACGCGCCGTCGATTACGCTGTCCAATTTGGAATCGGCGAAAACGCTACCAGTTCCAATGGTGAAAAGTAAGGCAAAACTTACTGCTGCTACCGTCAAACGCTTCTTCAAGAAGTTATGCTCCTTCCAATGCCTACGAGGTTAGCTTAAGGATTCGGTTGAAGGTTCCCTATGATCCCTCTAAGACGAGACCAATTCACCCAAAGTGGTTCCCCCGTTTCCCTGGTGAAGGGAATTCGGCTTTGATTTCACACCTGAATTTACTTATTCGACATCCGGCGTCATTCTCCTGCCAATGATGACAAAAATAATTACAAAACTGTTACTGAAATTGCGTTGTTGTTATTGTAACAAAGCCAGGTATCTTTTGGCAATGGTTAATTCGCAAGATTAAGAGGGGAAATAGGGATCAAGGCCTTCGCCAAACGGCGAAGGCCTTGATTTTACTGGGTTTTGGAGGGGTAAAAAAATTTTAACTTTTTCGTGCTTTCGACTGCCAAAGATGAAATTGAGAGGAGACCTTCCAAACTTTAAATGCGCTGCGAAAAAGAGGGTAGATCTGCTGCAGGATAAGGGCCAACAGGCCGGTCCAAAACCAGGAGACCGTCCCGAACAGCAGGAAAAGAAGCACACCAAAAGCCCCGAGAATCGCCGTGATGCCGATCGCTTGCAGGAGGCTCTTGAAGCAGAGCAATAGGGAACTCCAGACGCCGGCTTTAAACAAATAACCGAACTGGGCAAATAACAGGAACTGCCGGATTAACCAGCCATAGATCAACCAGCCCAGCACCAAGCCGATCCCGACGAGCCAGGCCCTAAGCGGGGCTCCTCCTCCCCCCGCCAACTCCGGCCAAAGGGATAGCAGCCGGGGCACAATCCAGAAGGCGGGCAGCATCGTTAGCATAAGCTCCAGTGCGTAAAACAGAATCACCGGCTTGCCGAACTTCTTCATTCCCCGGAAGAGGGGGAAACCCGGGTTTTGTTGATCGGCCGGCGTGAAGCCGTAGAAGATCCCCGCTTGAATCAACGGGGTCAGGATCATGCGGACAACCGCCATTCCCCCCAGTAGCCAGCAATATAACCGAACATCCGGATTGCTCCATAAATTGATTTGCCCTTCCAGCAGGAACAGAATTTGCGACAGCGCGGTAGGCGGCGGGTTGGGATATCTTTGCAGCAGCGCGGTAACGGCCGTATCGACCAGCCGGTACAGAAACAGTCCCCACAGCAGTTGGTACAGGAACAAGATGATGACCGAGGGAAATTGGCTTTTCAGGGTGGTCCACCCCAAACGAACGAAACTCATTTCTTTCCCTCCTTTAGAGGTGGATTAACAAAGTCTTTTGATCGAGAAGTTCTTCCGAATAAGGAACTGCTGTCGAGCTACCACAGGAATGTCCCCAGTATCGCCTCGAGCAGTTTCGTGACGCTCATGTTGGAGCGGGACAACGTGGTCTCCGGGATTTCCGCCTTCAGGTAGTTGTTGAGATGCATGTTCTCCACCGTTAAGGTGTAATCCGGGTCGATTTGGACCCAAGCCAGAGGCGCTTTATATTGCAGCTTGATTTCGACGCGGGTGTCTACCCCGTTCCACTGCTTGCGCACCGTGTGCCCGTCGGTGAAAGTGAACAGCAGAGGGACCTTCGGGTGAGTCGCCCCTTTGCGGGAAAATACCACACTTGACTCGTATAGGCGGTTCCCCTGTTGGGTGATCGGGGTGACTTGAATCCGGTCTACGGCGAAATCGGCCATTTTGCCGTCGTAGACGTATTGCTGAAAATAAGATTTCCAACTCCGGCTGGTCACTTGCTCGACTACCCGTTGAAAGTCGGCCGTCGTCGGGTGTTTGAACCGGTATTTATGGCTGTATACGCTCATGATCCGTTTCATCGTCTTGCTGCCGACCTGACGCTCGATATCGAGCAGGATCAGTTTGCCGCGGTAATACGCGTTTTTGGCGTAGCCGTTTCCGGAGCCATACTTCCAGGCGTTTTGGGTCAGCGGGGCCGGCGATGTAATCAAAGCGGACTGAATCGGCAGGTTCGGGGCGATCCCGAACTCCTGTTCCATCAGCTTATCCTCCGCGTAGGAGGCAAAGGCCTCGTCCAGCCAGGCTTCCTCGAACTCGTTGTTGGCGATCATCCCGTAGAAAAACTGGTGGGCAATCTCATGGATGACCGTGCGCTCCAGTTCGTCGTAACCGGGCGAATCGCTGGTGGCCCCGAATGCGGTGACCAGGGTCGGATATTCCATGCCGCCCGCACCGTTGCCGCTGGCCGGCGGGACAACGACCGACAACGTGGAATACGGGTAGCGGCCGTACCATTTGCTGTAGTTCGCCAGCGCCACCTTGGCGGCATAGAAGTATCGTTCTTTCAGGTCTTTATGGGCGGGATCGAGATACAGCTTAATGCGCACGCCCGGAACCTCCGCGGAGGAGAAAGGCTCTTCCGCATAGACGAAATCCGGCGAGGCTGCCCAAGCGAAATCGTGAACGTCGTCGGCGTAGAATTGAACGGTTTTCCGCCCTTCCTTCCGCACCGCCTTTTTGGTCTGAAAACCGGTGGCTGCCACGGTATAGGTTTCAGGAACGTTAATCCTCACGCTATAAATTCCGAAGTCGGAGTAAAATTCCGAATTCCCGTGGTACTGATGGAGGTTCCAGCCCTCCGTCGTCCGCCCCCGAGTGCCCACCGGCTCATACACGCTGATTTTGGGGAACCATTGTCCCGCCATGACGAAATCGTCGGCCACACCCATCCGAGCAAAAATTTTCGGCAGCTTTACGGTGAACTTCATTCGCAGCGTCAGGCTTTCGCCGCCTTGGACCGACACGGGTAAACGCACTTTGGCCAAGGTTTTGTCTTTCGTATTGCCGTCATCGGGCTGGACGTATTGAATCCGATGCAACAGGGAAATGCCGTCGGTCGTCCGCAGCTCGGTGATCTCCATGGATCCCCAGCCGTCCTTCGGCATGACGTCGTTCCGCAGCTTCCCGCCCGATTCCTTCATAAAGGTTGTATCCTCGGAGGCAAACGCGTTAGGGTATAAATGCAAATACACTTCGTTGATCGTTTTTTTGCCGGGATGGGTCCAGGTCAGCGTCTCCGAACCGGTCAACGTGCCCGCCTGCTCGTTCAGCGTGACGTCGATGTGGTATTCGACGACCCGATTGCTGAGCACTTCGGCGGTCGGTTGCTGAATGCTTTCGGCTTGCGGCGGTACAGAGGTTTGTCCGTTTTTTTGGACTGCCTTGGGCCCCGCCTTTGCCGGGACGAATGAAGCCATCGAGTCCCCGCCCCCACGCAGGGTCAGCCAGGCGGCTCCGAGGGTGAGGCACAAGGCAAGGATAGAAAGGCCGTAAATCATAGTACGTCGGGTCATACAATGGATACCTCCCGTTGACAAGCATCTACAGCATGTATATGTTTGCAATTGGAAGATTATTAGCTAAAATTGAGAGGTAGTTCAAAAAGAAGGATTTTGATCACGATGTGGTTTCTAGAGGCTGACTCGACATCGAATCTTGGACTCAACCGGGCCCTCCGTTGCTCACGTAGGTTTTGCCTACGCTCCGCTACTCGGTCCCTAGTTTCGTCCAACCTTCTCGGTGCTGAAAAGCCGTCTTTTTGAACTTTGATTAAAATGAAGAGGTAGTTCAAAAAGAAGGATTTTGATCACGATGTGGTTTCTAGAGGCTGACTCGACATCGAATCTTGGACTCAACCGGGCCCTCCGTTGCTCACGTAGGTTTTGCCTACGCTCCGCTACTCGGTCCCTAGTTTCGTCCAACCTTCTCGGTGCTGAAAAGCCGTCTTTTTGAACTTTGATTAAAATGAAGAGGTAGTTCAATAAAGAAGGATTTTGTCACGATGCGGTTTCTAGAGGCTGACTCGACATCGAATCTTGGACTCAACCGGGCCCTCCGTTGCTCACGTAGGTTTTGCCTACGCTCCGCTACTCGGTCCCTAGTTTCGTCCAACCTTCTCGGTGCTGAAAAGCCGTCTTTTTGAACTTTGATTAAAATGAAGAGGTAGTTCAAAAAGAAGGATTTTGATCACGATGCGGTTTCTAGAGGCTGACTCGACATCGAATCTTGGACTCAACCGGGCCCTGAATTCATGAAAGGCAAGGGCGAGGAAAATGGAGGGAATTATGGATCAGACACCGAAATCGGGTAAAAAGATTTTTGCCCTCAATATTATCAGCAATGACGAGAAGAGCAAACATAAAGGATTCGGCGCGGGTTCGATCGATTTGAACAGCATGTCTCCGGTCATTATCGACGGCGATGAGGTGTACATTGACGTCGGGGCGATGCACGCCAAAAGCAAAGTGGAGAAGGGGATTAAATTCTCGACCAACCGCGAGGACGTACCGAACGGCCGTCAAGTCTGGATCGTTTGGGTGGCGGTGGACCGGGGACCGGAAGGGCAGTTTTACGGCGGAATGACGGCCTGCGAGATGTGGATCGATACGGAGGCGCGACGCGGCTGGAAAATACTCGCCGACCATGTGAACAAAATGGATTACGCGCTGAAGCGCAGGGTGATTTTGGACGGGGTGAGCAAGGAACAGAAGGCGGGACTGAAACGGCTGCTGATCGAGACCAACGCAGAATGGTGGGATCGTTCACCGGAAGAACTGAAGGCGGCGCTGGAAGTATAACCGAATAGACGATAAGCAAAACAAGCGACCATCTCGGGGTGTTGAATCCCAGGGAGGGTCGCTTTTTTAACGAGCTTTATGCGATCTGAGCTTGGTATCTGGAGAACCGATTCGCCCTATAGAGTAGTACGCAAGACAACAATCGCCCTCAATCGGTCCCGTCGGGCGTTTGCCTCAGCTTTTAGAAATGGCTTGGACGATAGGCGAGTCCGCGGTTTTGGGATCCTTGCCCAGCAGAATCGTCAGCCCCAGCAGCGTAACGACGATTGTTGCCCCCATATCGGACATGACGGCGATCCATAGCGTTAGCCAACCGGGGATCGTGAGCAGCAGGGCGATCAGCTTCAAGGACAGCGAGAGGCCGATGTTCCAAGCGATGATCCGACTAGCCCGACGGGCGATGCGGATGGCGCGGGGCAACTGGCCGAGATGATCCTGCATCAGCACGATGTCGGCGGTCTCCACGGCGCTGTCGGTACCTTGGCCCATGGCGATCCCGAGGTCGGCGGCGGCCAAAGCCGGCGCATCGTTGATCCCGTCGCCGACCATCGCCACCTTGCCGTGGCCGGCCAGCGCCTGGATGTGCGCGACCTTCTGCTCCGGCAGCAGGCCGGCGTGCCATTCGGTGACGCCGCTTCGGGCGGCGATCCCCTGGGCTGCCGCGGCGTGGTCGCCCGTCAGCATGACGGTGCGGGCGACTCCGGCGCGGTGCAACGCGCGGACGACGTCCGGAGCTTCCGGACGGAGCTCGTCGGCGAGGCCGAACAGGCCCAACACGCGCGCGGATTCCGCGGCGAGCACCACGGTGAGGCCCTCCGCCTTCAGGCGCGCGAGGTCCGCGGCGACGCGCGCCTGCTCCTCGCCGCCGAGGGAGAGCTGCGCAAGCAGCGCTTCGCTGCCGACGAAGCAGCGGATGCCGTCGACCTCGGCGCTCAGGCCAACGCCGGGCAAGGTCACGAGCCCGGCGGGCTGCGGCCGCTCGGTGCCGCCGCTGCGGGTGGCGACGTAGCGTACGACCGCAGCGGCCAGCGGGTGTAGGGAGCCGCTTTCCAGAGCGGCGGCCACCGCATACAACCGCTGCGGATCATACGCGATCTCGCGCTGCACCTCCGGCTGCCCCATCGTCAGGGTACCGGTCTTGTCGAACGCGATCGCGTCCACCTTCCCGAGCTGCTCCAGATGCACGCCGCCCTTGATGAGCACGCCAAGGCGGGCGCAGCGGGTCATCCCGCTGACCAGGGCGATCGGCGAAGACAATACGAGGGCGCAAGGGCAGCCGACGATCAGGATCGCCAGGCCTTCGTAAACCCATTTCATCCAGGGCTGCCCGAACAGCAGCGGCGGCACCAGCATCACCAACGCAGCCAAAATCATAATGGCGGGCGTATACCCCTTCGCGAACCGATCGATGAACAGCTCGGTTGGGGTTTTCTTGTCTTGCGCTTCCTGCACGAGATGCATGATTTTGGCCAGGGACGAGTCCTCATACGGCTTATCGATCCGTACCTGAAGCAGGCCTTCGGTATTGACGCTGCCGCCGAATACCGGCTGTCCGGGCCGTTTCGTTACCGGAATGGACTCCCCGGTAATCGCCGCTTCGTTGACGGCGCTGGTTCCTTCCCGAACGGTGCCGTCCGAAGGGATCTTCTCCCCGGCCCGGACAAGCACCACGTCTCCGACTTTGAGTTGCGTGATCGGAACGACGGATTCCCGCCCGCCCTGAAGCACAACCGCTTCTTTCGGAGCGGCCTCCAGGAGCGAGGACAGGGATCGGCGAGCGCGGCTCATGCCGTAGCCCTCCAGCAGCTCGTTGAGGCCGAACAATATCGCGACTAGCGTTGCCTCTTTCCATTCGCCAATTACTGCCGCACCGGTTAAAGCAACGGTCATCAGCGTATCCATGTTGAACTTCAACCGGATCAGGTTGCGTAGCCCGCGCTGGAAAGTAGAGTATCCGCTGATGACGATGGCCGCTAGGTACAAAGCAATTCGCATCGCGCCCGGAACATCGGGCACAAACGTCACTCCGTACATCGCGGCGGAGAACACCAGCAGCCACAGGCCCAAGCGGCTTTCGTGTTCTTTGGGCTCACCGGTGCGCCCGGTTTCGACGGCGGCTTGGGCTGCAGATCCGACACCCGTCGCAGCCGCCACCTCGTCAAAGCCTGGATCCGATGGAATCAAAGTTGCCCCGTCCCTTTTCAGAATGCGTTCGACCTGCTGCAAATCCACGCCGGGGTCGATCAGCAGGCGCCCGCTATTATATAGAAGAGAGGCATCCTGCCCATGCTCGAGGCGTTGGATTTCCTCCTGCATCTCTCGCGTGCAGTTGGGGCAGGACAGTCCTTGAACGCGATACTCCACGCGACGGCTTCCCTCGGGTTGCCGGTGATTTTCCACAGTCGGATTCATCCGTTCATCGCTCCTTTTGATGCTCCAGTGTCATGGCCACCAACGTTTGAATATGGTGGTCGCTTAACGAGTAGAAGACGTTCTTGCCATCTCTTCGCGATTTGGCGATATGAAGCGACTTCATCTGGCGCAGGTGATGGGAAGCCGTCGCCACCGAGACGTCCAGCAAAGCGGCGATATCGCAGACGCATAGTTCCTGATGCTGCAAATAATATGCGATCTTTACCCGATTCGGATCGGATAAAGCTTTAAACAACTGGACCATTCCGTTAACATCCCGCTCCTCCAGGCTTTCCCGGAGCCCGTTCGTGCGGGAGGGTTCGGTACAATATTGCTCGCATACCTCAGCAGCCTCGACCAAATCGGACATGGATCGCATCCTCCTCTATATTCAAACTTATGTTTGAATGTGTTTGATATCAAGTATAAGTGATTTTTCATAATATTCAAAGAACCTTTTGAATGTTACGGTCAAGCTTCAAAGCCCCCGGGCCAAACTTTGGCCTGCTTGTCGATGACCGACACATAAGGGTTGCCGCGAAAATAAAACCGCCACGGCTTCGCCGCATATTCCTCCGCATAAGCGATGCCGATTCGCGGCGCTTGGACAATCGTCTCTTCCGTCCCCGTTCCCTCCGTCCTCGGCCCGCCTTCCAGCCATAGCTGCCCGCCGGGCTGAACGAGCGGCAGGCCATTCAACGCCTTGCTGATGTCCAGCGCGCGGCACAACTTGCCGGGCCCGCCGGACAAGTCGGCCGGCTTGCGGGCAGCGGTGCCGCGGTTGCGGCGCATCCGCGCTTCGTCCGCCGAAGACAAGGGCTCCACGGCGCGGATCAGCACGGCCTGCGGATCTCCTTCCGCTCCGGTCACGACGTTCAGGCAGTTGTACATGCCGTAGATCAGGTAGATGTAGGCGTTCCCGCCTGGGCCAAACATAATCTCCGTCCGCGCCGTCCGGCGTCCGCCATGAGCGTGGCTGCCCTTATCTTCGATACCACCATAGCTTTCGGTTTCCACGATGCGGCAGCGGATGTCGCCTTCTTCCGTACGGCGAACGAGCGTCTGCCCGAGCAGACGGGGGGCGGCTTCCAGGGCCGTCAATCGATAAAAAGCCGGGGGCAGCGGCGCCCCCGGTTTGATCTGTTCCAAGATAAAGTCCATAGAAAAGGAAGTCTCCTTGATCCAGTTTCAACTTCGGCTTGCTTCCTTTATCGTAAGAGCTTTTGCGTGCGTTGTCCAACCCCCGTGTTAATCCATCCACCAGCGCTTGAGGTCGTTCCACCAAGAGTGGCTTTCCTTCTTCTCCTCCTCGGCCGGAGGCGGTAGCGGATTGGGCTCGCCCTCTCCGTGCGCGGTGCAGAATTCCGTCGGTTCGGTGCCCTGAATGAACACCTCCCGTTTCTTGTCCGGGCAATCCTTGGTCGCCAGCAGCCCCGTCTCGGGGTCGATATACACGCTGACCACGCCGTCGGGGATCGGAAAAATCTTCGGAGGTACCTTTTCCAGCGCCTTCTCCGTGTACTTGGCGAAGATCGGCGCGGCTTTGCGCGACTCCGACGTGCCGAGCGTCTTGCCTTTGTCATAGCCGACCCAAACCGCCGTCGACAGCTCCGGCGTAAAGCCGACGAGCCAGGCGTCCGTGCTGGTCGTCCCGGTCTTGCCGGCGACCGGCCGTTTGATCTCATTCGAGACGCGGTTGCCCGTCCCCCCGGTTTCAAACACGCTTTCCATCAGATGCGTCAGTACGTAGGCGGCAGCGGGCTCGACGACCTGCTCGCCTCGGGCCGGTTTGGCCTCGTACAGCACGCGCCCGCTTGAATCGGTTATTTTCAGCACCGCCACCGGCTTGACGCTGCGGCCCTGGTTGCTGATGACCGCAAACGCCGAGGCCATCTCGAACGGGCTGACCGGCGACGTACCGAGCGCCAGCGACGGGACGGCTTGAAGCGGGCTGGTAATGCCCATTTTTCGCCCCATCTCGATCACCTGATCCGCCCCGACCGTCAGAATCGTATTGACGGCATAAATGTTGTCCGAAGCGGCGATCGCTTGGCGCATATCGATTTCACCCAGATATTTGTCGCCGAAATTTTTCGGGCTGTACGTTTTGCGGTTGTCGTCGTAGTGGAACAGGGTCGGCTGGCTGCTGAACTTGCTGGCGCTGGTCATTTTCCCCGAAGAGAGCGCCGTCAGGTACATAATCGGTTTAAAGCTGGATCCGGGCTGGCGGGTTGAGGCGAATACATGGTTAAATTGGCTCTGCTTGTAGTTCGCGCCGCCAACCATCGCTTTGACGAAGCCATTTCGCGGATCGATGGAGATCAGGGCTGCCTCCAGCTCCGGAGCGTTCGCGAGCTCCGAAGCCACCGCCGCTTCCGCTGCCTGCTGCGCCTCCGGATCCAGCGTCGTGTAGATGTTGAGCCCGCCGTGCTCAAGCAGCATCTCGTCAAACCCCAGCTCGCCAACCACCACGTTCCGGATATAATCGCGGAAATACGGAGCTTTATCGGTGGGGCTTTGCCGTTTCGGCGATTGAAACTTCAGCATGGCTTCGTAAGCCTGATCGGCTTCCCGCTGCGTAATCTCCCCCGTGGCGACCATCGCCGACAGCACGGTCCGCTGGCGGTCCTTGGCGTTCTTCATATGATTAAACGGCGAATAATAGGTGGGCCCTTTTGGAACTCCGGCCAGCATCGCGCTTTCCGCCAGGTTCAAGTCCTTGGCCGGCTTCCCGAAATACATCTGCGCCGCGGCTTCGATACCGTACGCGCCATGACCGTAATAGATCTCGTTCAGGTACATGCGCAGAATGTCATCTTTGGAGTATTTCATCTCCAACTGAGCGGTGTACATCGCTTCCTTGACTTTCCGCGACCAGGTCCGTTCATGAGAGAGGTATAAATTCCGCGCCAGCTGCTGGGTTAAGGTGCTGGCTCCTTGGACAGTGCCCATTTCCTTCAGGTTGACGAGGGCGGCCCGGGCCATCCCTTTCAGATCGAAACCGAAATGGCTGTAAAACTGCCGGTCTTCGGTCGCCAGTGTCGCCTTGACCAGCCAGGGCGAGATGTTCGCCAGCTCGACGCTTTCCCGGTTCTTTCCGCCGTCCGAGAACACGGCGATCGTCTCTCCCCGGCTGTTGATCAACTGGGAGTTCCGGTCCGAGTCGGCGAGGGGCAGCTCCGCTTGGGACAAGTAGAGCAACAGGATGGCGGCGGTGCACAGGCCGAGCAATCCGGCGCCGATCGTCAGCTTGAACAGCAGAAGCCACGGACGGCGGGGTTTGCGTTTATGACGATGTCGGTCACTGCGAACAAGTTTCTGCACGAGGGACTCTCCTTTCCGATCCTAAAACGTATCCGTGCTGCGGTTATCTTCTGTTTAGTATGGGAAAGTTTGGGAGAGATCATTCACGCCGGATGAGGCTGCCGCGCCGATTTCCCGGGAGATGTGTTATTATTTTTTCGTTTGGTACAATATAGGAAATGAACTTTCGACGAAAAGGCGCTGATTACTGGGAAAGAAGGTAGAGAGTATGGAATTATGGTTTACGGAGAAACAAACACCCGTCTTCGGGATTACGGCGAAAATACGCGAGACGTTGGTCACGGAACAGACCGAGTTTCAGGATTTGGCGATGCTTGACACGGAGGAGTTCGGCCGGATGCTTGTTCTGGACGGCATGGTTATGACCACGGTCAAAGATGAGTTTGTGTATCACGAAATGGTGGCGCATCCGGCACTATTCACCCATCCGAACCCCAAGCGCGTGCTCGTGGTCGGCGGCGGGGACGGCGGGGTCATCCGCGAGGTAATCAAACATCCCGAAGTGGAGCAAGCGGTATTGGTGGAGATCGACGGCAAAGTCATCGAATATTCCAAGAAATATTTGCCGGAAATCGCCGGAGAGCTGGATCATCCGAGGGTGGATGTACAGGTGGCTGACGGCTACATGCATATTATTGAGAGCAAAAATCAATACGACGTCATCATGGTCGATTCGACCGAGCCGGTCGGACCGGCGGCGCCTCTGTTCGAACGCGGGTTTTATCAAGGCATTTACGAAGCGTTGAAGGACGACGGCATCTTTGTGGCGCAAACCGACAACCCTTGGTTTAAGGCCGACCTGATCCGGAAAGTGAACAAGGACGTCAAAGAAATTTTTCCGATCGTCCGCGTTTACGGGGCCAACATTCCAACCTACCCGAGCGGGCTGTGGACGTTCACGATGGGCAGCAAGGTCCATGATCCGCTGCAGGTGGACGAAACGGGCATCCCCGAGCTGGATACGAAATACTATACCCCACGGCTGCATAAGGCGGCATTCGTGCTGCCCAAATTCGTGGAAGACCTTGTGAAATAAGGAGGGCCGCGCCGATGAAACTCGATCCCGCCTATTCCGGCAACGTGTTCATTTGCAGCTCAGAGGATTACGCTTCGGCAAAGGCGGTCATTTACGGCATGCCGATGGACTTTACCGTCAGCTTCCGCCCCGGTTCGCGGTTTGGCCCGTCCCGGATTCGCCAAGCCTCGGTCGGTTTGGAGGAGTATAGCCCTTATCTGGACAAAAGCATCCTCGACCTCACCTACTTCGACGCCGGGGACCTGCTGCTTCCGTTCGGCAATGCCGCGCGCAGCCTGGAGATCATCCGCGATTATGTCCGGGGGCTGCTGAATGACGGAAAGTTCCCGTTCGGACTCGGGGGAGAGCATCTCGTCAGTTGGCCGGTTATCGAAGCCATATACGAAAAATATCCGGATCTGGCGCTCATTCACATCGACGCCCATGCCGATCTGCGCGAGCAGTACGAAGGCGAACCCTTGTCCCACTCGACGCCGATCCGGAAGGCGGCGGGGCTGATGGGCGGGAAGAACATTTATCAGTTTGGCATCCGTTCCGGTTCGATCGAAGAGTTTCGGTTCGCCCGCGAAGAGACCCGTTTGTATCCGTTCGACGTGGCCGCACCATTGGAGAGCGCTTTGCCGGAGCTGGGCCGCCGCCCGGTCTACGTCACCATCGACATCGACGTGCTGGACCCGTCCTGCGCGCCGGGAACCGGTACGGCGGAAGCCGGCGGCATCACGTCGCGGGAGCTTCTGCAAGCGGTCCACCTGATCGCCGGCTCGGACGTTCGCGTCGTTGGTTGCGACGTGGTAGAGGTGGCTCCGGTTTACGACCCCACCGAGCAGACGCAAATCGTTGCGGCCAAGTTAATCCGTGAAATGCTGCTTGGGTTCGTGAAATAAATACGACATACGGACTATAAATGACCTGGTAAAATTATGTTAGTATGCATTTATAACATTACTCACTAATGGGATAAGGCGGGATTCTTATCAAAACGAAGAACCCGGCCCGAAGTATGCTCGCGGGCCTAACGATGATCATTGTTGTAATGGTGGCCGGCTGGATCTTTTACGGCCACCCCGATGCTCCATCCGACGTTTCTACGAACGCACCGATCCAAGCGCCGGCCGCGGAACCGGGGGAGGATGCTGTCGGAGAGGGGAATATCGGCGCGGAAGCCGAATCGCCGTATTTACTGGACCATCTTCCCTTTAAGGAGGAAGAAGTTCTGGCGATTGCAGCCGGCGCAAACGGCATCAATGCCGACATTCCGGCGGACCGGCAATTCGCGGTGCTGCAATCGCTGCGCTACACGGATATGAAGAGCGCGCTCGCGGTTCCGATTCCGGCGGCTTCGCGAAAGCCGATCGTGCTGCAATTCAAGCTGACGGATACCCGCTACGAACTGACCTATGATTTGACCGATAACGCCTTTGAGTACCAGGGGCAATATTATTACGCCAACGACCAGGTGCTGCTGCTGATGCAAGGGCTGTTCCGCGAGCGGGAGGAGCTGGCTTCGCTGGATGCGCTGTTGGAACAAGCAAGGGTGGAGCAGGAGCGGGCCGGGACGGTAGATCCGGCTCCGTTGGAGGCGGAGGACGCCTTGGTGGACGGACTTGATTTCGACGGTTGGGAGCGGCGGTTGGCCGAGGCCGGGCCGGAGACCCTCGCTTGGGCGAAGCCGTTTTACGACGACGGCACCGGCCAGGTGAAACAGGCTCGTTTGTTTAAGGACGGGGTGTTGGCTTTGAATCGGATGATCGTCTTTACCCGATCGGAGCATCAAGCGGCGGACGGCGTGAAGACCGGGATCGACACGGACGCCGTCATGGCGAAGCTGGGGCCGGAAGCCCTGAAGCTGGTCAGCCGCTGGAGCTACAAGGTCGGCGATTATTTTCGGTTTCATCTGTATTTTGCGGACGGAAAAGTGAAATACATCGCGTTAAGCCAACCTCTATAAACTACGATGAACCCTATCTTGATCGGGAGAAGGAAGCCGCTGTTGCAGCGGCTTCCTTTTGGATTGCGGGCGCGCCGTTTGGCCGCATGTATTGAATTGCCGGGACGAACTGGCTATAGTAGTACAGTAAGGATCGATGCCGGAAGGAGAATTGCCGTATGCCGGAGACGAAGCCGGTGAGCCTCGTACTGACGAGCCGACAGGGAACGGAGGAAACGGTGCAGCATCTGCGGGGGAATGCCGTTCGCCGGGGCGAGTCTGTGTACATTCGATACGAAGAGCCCGACTCGGGGCCGGATGGGGCAAAGACGCGCACGCTGATTAAAGTGACCGGCGACGAGTTGAAGATCATGCGCCACGGTGGCGTGGAGGCCGAGCAGACCTTTCGCACGGGACGCCGCTTGCCGGGGTTTTACCGCTCCCCGTTCACCCGGTTTAACCTGTCCACCGATACCGTGAAGTTGGAGACCCGGTGGGAGGACACGGTTGGCCAGGTAGCCTGGGAATACGATCTATACGTGTTCGAAGAACTATCCGGACGTTTTGAACTCAGTTTATATATACAGGAGGACGTATAAATGCCACACCATCCGTTGGAACAAATGAACCAGGCGCTGAAGGAAGCGATTTTGGACGCGATCGTATCCGCAGGGCTGGCGCAAAGGGATGAGATCCCGGCCATTGTGCTGGAAGTGCCGAAGGAAAAAGCACACGGCGATTTTGCCACCAATGCGGCCATGCAGCTGTCGCGGATCGCGAAGAAAAACCCGCGCCAAATCGCCGAAGAAATCCTCGGCAAGCTGGATCACGGAAAAGCGGGCATCGAGAAGGCGGAAGTCGCCGGCCCGGGGTTCATCAATTTCACATTAAGCAAGAGCTATCTGTACCCGATTCTGCTGCAGGTGTACCGCGATGGCGAGAACTACGGCCGCACCGGTCTGGGCCAAGGAAAGAAGGTGCAGGTCGAATTCGTCAGCGCCAACCCGACGGGCAGCCTGCACCTCGGACATGCCCGGGGCGCGGCCGTAGGCGACGCGCTGTGCAACGTGCTGGATTTCGCCGGGTATGACGTGACGCGCGAATATTATATCAATGACGCCGGAAATCAGATCGTCAATTTGATCAAATCGATCGAAGCCCGCTACCGCCAAGAGCTTGGACAAGACGTGGAGATGCCGGAGGACGGATACCACGGCGAAGATATCAAAGGATTCGCCAAGGAGCTCGTCGCCGAGCAGGGCGACAAGCTGCTCGCCATGCCGGAGGAAGAACGGACGGCGTTCCTGCGCCAGTTCGGTCTGGACAAAGAGCTCGCCAAAATTCAACGCGACCTGGAGCGCTTCCGGGTTCGCTTCGACGTCTGGTTCAGCGAAACGTCCCTGTACCAGGACGGCCAAGTGGAAGCGTCGCTCGCCGAGCTGCGTGATAAAGGGCAGACTTACGAGCAAGACGGGGCAACCTGGCTGAAAACGACGGAGTACGGGGACGACAAAGACCGCGTATTGGTGAAAAATGACGGTACGTACACCTATTTGACGCCGGACATCGCTTATCACCGCAACAAATATGACCGCGGCTTCGACCGGATCATTAACATCTGGGGCGCCGACCACCATGGTTACATTCCTCGGGTGAAGGCAGCGATGCAGGCGATCGGCAAGGATCCGGAGAAGCTGACCGTGCTGATCGCGCAAATGGTCAGCCTGTTCCAGGATGGCGAGAAGGTGAAGATGTCCAAGCGGACCGGCAAAGCGGTCACCATGGTGGACTTGATGGACGAGGTCGGCGTCGACCCGATCCGCTATTTCTTCACGATGCGCAGCATGGATTCGCATCTGGATTTCGATATGGATCTGGCGATTTCGACTTCGAACGAAAATCCCGTGTATTACGTGCAATACGCGCACGCGCGGATCTGCAGCATTTTCCGCCAGGCGGAGGAGCAGGGGATTCGGGTTCCGGCCGCAGAGAACGTGAATCTCGGCAAGCTGACGGCCGAGCACGAATACGATCTGCTGCGGAAGCTCGGCGAGCTGCCGGAGGAAGTCGGCGTGGCCGCAGAGAATTACGCGCCGCACCGGCTGGTCCGCTATGTGTACGAACTGGCGGCGCTGTTCCACAGCTATTATCGGGCGGAGCGCGTCATTACGGAGGACGCGGAACAGACGGCGGCGCGGCTGGTGCTGCTCGGCGGGGTGCGCATGGCGCTCGCCAATGTGCTCCGCTTGATCGGCGTGTCCGCACCGGACAAGATGTAATTCCCGGGGTTAAGATTCTTTGCTTGGACGCTTTGCATCTTTATCCCGTTTGATCAGGAAGGTCATCCCGCTCCCTTAACAAAAGGGATCATCGCGCTAAGTGAGGGTCAGCGACGACCAGTCCCAAGTTAAGCGTTGCCGGGGTTCGGCTAGCTGCGGCGTCCCGGCTTGGCGCGCAGCAGGCGCGCCGCGCTCAGCTCGCCCGCGCCGCCGCCTTTGGCCTTGGCCGCAGTGCCGGGCAGCGGCTTGGCGGTGCGGCGCAGGCGCCGCTTGATTTCGCCCGGCTTCAGATCCGGCTTCATCGCCAGCAGCAAAGCGACGGCGCCGCTGACGTGCGAAGTTGCCATGGAGGTACCGCTCATTTCGCGGTAGCCTCCGCCCAGCCAAGACGAGCTGATTTTTTCTCCGGGGGCGTAAATATCGATATTGGGACCGTGGTTGCTGAAGGAGGCGATTTTGCCGTCCTTGCCGGTCGCGCCTACAGAGATGGTTTGCGGGTAACGCGCCGGGAAATCGGCGCCGCGGCCCTTTTTGTCGTTTCCCGAGGAGGCGACGACCACGATCCCCGCGTTATGGGCTTTGCGGATGATGTTTTGCA
Source organism: Paenibacillus sp. JL3B1040 (assembly GCF_057063165.1). Lineage (NCBI taxonomy): Bacteria > Bacillati > Bacillota > Bacilli > Caryophanales > Paenibacillaceae > Paenibacillus > Paenibacillus tiangongensis. The sequence continues at coordinate 140,982 of NZ_CM169317.1, forward strand.
ACGAGGCGCTGTTGCTTTTCATGCCGAAGCTCATATTTACGATGTGCATCCGGTTGCGTACGCACCAGTCGATGCCCAAAATAATGTCGGAAACAAAGGCGGAGCCGTTATGGTCAAACGCCTTAACCGGAAAAATCAAGGACCGGGGGGCGACCCCCATCATCCCTTGCGATCCGCCGGAGGCGGCGATCGTTCCGGCGATATGCGTACCGTGTCCGTTATCGTCGTACGGAAGGCTGATCCGATTCAGCAGATTGATCCCCCGGGCCAGGGAATGGCGAAGATCCGGGTGGCTGAAATCGGCCCCCGTATCGATGACGCCGATGCGAACCCGGTAGCCAGTGGATACGGACCAGGCTTCCGGGGCGCCGATTCGCCGTACCCCCCAAGGGATCACGGTGTTTTGCCCCTTATTGGCCGGGGCCGGGCTGTGGACGCTGACGATGCTGTCTTCTTCGATCCGAAGGCCGAAGCGGGAGCGGGCGGTTTCCCCCCGCAGTCCGAGGGGACAGATAAGCGCCTGCAGCAGCGATGAGGCGCGGATATGCCGCAGCGCGGGATGCTGGCGCTTGTGCTTGAACAATTGGCGTACGCATTCGGCGAAATCGGCCGAGTGCGCAAAGCGGAGGATGATACGACCGCTTTTTCCGGAGGTGTCGACATGATCGTTCAAATACCTGAGGAATCCGGAGTAGTCCATGTATAAGTAGCCCCTCCTACGAAGCGTGTTGCAGTATAGTATGACTTTCCTTTTTTTCTTGAATGGGGAAGCGGCCCTGTTTTGCGGAAATGGGCCCGGCATCCCGTTTTTGGCTCCAATACAGCGTGTCAAAGTACAAATCTGGACATAGGATGAAGGGAAGGCCTTACGGCTTTCGCCAAACCTAGGAGAGGGCCAGGGCCTTCTTTGGGGAAGGATACAGTCAAGGAGCGGGGAACCGGGGGTTCTCCGCTCCTTCCCTTTTGCCGGGGGACTTTGGTGTACTTTTAAAACTTGCAATTTGGTTCCAAATAGGTTTTACTAAGGTGTGATATGGATATGTTAGTGAAGGAAACCGGTCCTATGGATAGGGTTTCGTCTTTGCTTTATAGTGAACTATTTGCGTGAGAGGAAGTGTCCGTAACGTGAGTACCCCGCTGAATTTGAAAATCGACCCGGAGAAGGTCCAGGAAATCCCGATGGTCGACTTGGCCTTTATGATCTTGAAAGCGGCGAATACGCCGTATTACTACCGAGACCTCATGAATGAGGTTGCCCGGCTTCGCGGCATGACCGAGGACCAAATTAACGAAGCGATTGCGCAGCTTTATACGGAAATAAATATCGACGGACGGTTTGCCTGCGTCGGCACCAACCTGTGGGGCCTGAAGCGCTGGTATCCGATCGAGCGTTCGGAGGATCCGGTCGGTAATTCCAAACGTCCGCGCATCATTAACGATGACGACGATGATCTGGAGGACGACGATTTCGTGGAAGAGGACGATACGTACGTATCTGACGACGAAGAGGATTACGATGCGATCGACGAGGACTCCGACGAAGAGCTGTTCCCGGATGACGACGAGGACGATGTGGAAGACGTCGAAGAAGATGAATTGCTTCCGGACGAGGAGTTGGAAGAAGACGACGAACTCGCCGAAGAAGAGGAAGATTTGGATTCCGGCGAAGATTACGACAATGGCGACGAAGATTAAGCCGCCCCGGAATCGGTTTTGCAGTTGTTGAGCGGTGTTTGGAGGACGGCCCGGGCCGTCCTTTTTCATGCCTTATTTTGTTCAGAGAATGCCTGCGGCCTTCACTTGACACGGACTGGGGTAACGGGTAAACTATTGCATGGGCTTATGATTCAAACCTATAACATATGAATTTTTAAAAAGTGCCCCGACCTATTCGGCGGGTGTCACTTTTTTGTTTTTTTATGCCGTTTTGGCTATGTTTTACCGGATAATAGGTTACGCTAATGATCTAAGTTGCCTGAATTTCTGCGATCCGATGGGTTTGTGAACACGTACTACTTTAGGGGGTTTTAGGCTGTGGCAAAATACATTTTCGTGACAGGCGGGGTCGTATCCTCACTGGGGAAGGGCATTACGGCGGCTTCGCTGGGCAGGCTGCTTAAGAACAGGGGTTTGAAGGTAACGATCCAGAAATTCGATCCATACATCAACGTCGATCCGGGCACCATGAGCCCGTATCAGCACGGAGAAGTGTTCGTCACGGACGATGGCGCCGAGACCGACTTGGATCTGGGCCATTATGAACGTTTTATCGATATCAATCTTTCGAAGAACAGCAACGTTACGACGGGAAAAATCTACTCCTCGGTCATCGGCAAGGAACGCCGCGGCGAATACCTTGGCGGAACGGTCCAAGTTATCCCGCATATTACGAACGAGATTAAAGAGCGCGTCTTCCGCGCCGGGCGCGAAGCGGGCTCCGACGTGGTCATTACCGAGATCGGCGGGACCGTCGGCGACATCGAAAGCTTGCCGTTCCTGGAAGCGATCCGCCAAATCAAGAGCGACATCGGACGCGAGAACGTGATGTATATTCACGTGACGTTGATTCCGTATATCAAAGCGGCCGGCGAAGTCAAAACGAAGCCGACCCAACACAGTGTCAAGGAGCTGCGTAGCATCGGGATTCAGCCGAACGTCATTGTCTGCCGGACGGAGCATGAGCTTTCCGACGACATCAAGGGAAAAATCGCCCAGTTCTGCGACGTCGACGCCAGCGCGGTCGTGGAGTGCCGGGATGCGGATACGTTGTACGAAGTGCCGCTCAACCTGCGCGACGAAGGGCTTGACGAGATCGTTGTCAACCATCTTAAACTGACCACGCCGGCTCCGGATATGCGGGAGTGGGAGAGCCTGGTGGAGCGCATCAACAAGCTGGAGAAAACGGTGGAAATCGCGATCGTCGGGAAATACGTGGCGCTGCACGACGCTTATCTTAGCGTGGTTGAATCGTTGTCCCACGCCGGATTTGACGCCAATGCCGACGTGAAAATCCGCTGGGTGAACGCGGAAGAAGTGACGGACAAGAACGTTGCCGAGCTGCTGCAAGGCGTCGGCGGGATTCTCGTGCCGGGCGGCTTCGGCGATCGCGGCATCGAAGGCAAAATCAGAACGATTCGTTATGCCCGCGAAAACCGGATTCCGTTTTTCGGGATATGCCTGGGGATGCAGGTTGCGGTCATCGAATACGCCCGCTCGCTGGCCGGACTTCAAGGCGCTAACAGCTCGGAAATTAATCCGTCCACCGAGTACCCGGTCATCGATTTGCTGCCGGAACAGAAGGATATCGAGGATCTCGGCGGCACGATGCGGCTTGGGCTGTACCCGTGCAAGCTGACGCCGGGTTCGCTCGCCATGCAATGTTATGACGACGAGCTGGTGTACGAACGCCACCGTCATCGGTATGAATTCAACAATGCGTACCGCGAGACGCTGGAGCGCGTCGGCCTGCGCATTTCCGGAACCTCGCCGGACGGGCGGCTGGTGGAGATCGTCGAACTTCCGGACCATCCTTGGTTCCTGGCGGTGCAGTTCCATCCGGAATTCACCTCCCGGCCGAACCGTCCGCAGCCGCTCTTCCGCGAGTTTGTGAAAGCCTCGATCGCGCATTTGTCTTAAAGGCAGACTAAGCGCAAGTGCCGGTGCCCGTCCCGGGACCCCCTGTCCATTTTGGGGCGACCGATTTTTTAAGGCTCTTTTTTCCAGTGGAGAAGGGTTTTGCAAATCGGGAGCGAAGTATTTAGTTATGACCAGGATTACAGGGTGGACTTGTAGGAGGGCTTTTCGGTGGAAGAGAAGAAAGTATTAATTGTCGACGATCAGAACGGTATCCGCATTTTATTGATGGAAGTGTTCAGCAGCGAAGGGTATAAAACGTTTCAGGCGGCCAATGGCAAAATGGCTTTGGAAATCGTCCGCAGCGATTCGCCGGATTTGGTGCTTCTCGACATGAAAATCCCGGGCATGGACGGTTTGGAGATCCTTAAACATATCAAGGAGGCAAATCCGGAGATCAAGGTCATTATGATGACGGCCTACGGCGAGCTCGATATGATCAAGGAAGCGACAGACCTTGGGGCTCTGATGCATTTTACGAAACCCTTTGACATTGATGAAATGCGCGCGGCGGTGAACATGCAGCTTAAAAGCGGAAATGTACTTTAAATCAAAAGATATTTTGAATAATAAACCTCCTGAGGATTACGGTGTGCTTTCCAATCGGATCTTGGGGGGTTCTTTTTTATTTTCATTTCATAAATAAACTTATTATTTATTTTTTTGGAAATTTAGAAAAACTTTTTTCGTGCTTTATGTGTATATACATACGAAATACAAATTTTGGAGGTGTTGGATTTGTTTAAAAGAATTGGCTTGTTTGTTGGTTTATTGTCGGTTTTTTTAATTATTTCACAGACAACATCTGTATATGCTGAAGGAGGATGGTACGGAAAGCACACAACAGTCATGGATGTAAAGCTAACGGGTTTAAATGTAAGGAGTGGACCGGGTACATCTTACGCAATAATTGCACAAGTTAGCAAAGGTGAAGATTTAGTTAATTATTGTCCAACTACACCTAATGGATGCTCTCCAGTTAGCGCTGACGGCCAACATTGGTTGAGAAATTACTATCCTGATGGGAATATAGGCTATTATGCGAATGCTGCTTTGGGTTGGCTGGCTTGGTACAGTGATAGCGGATTGTCAAATAAAAATTATGATTATACACAGACCGCAAAAGTAATTAGAACATCGTATCTTTATACTGGTGATTGTCCTAATCTAAATTCAAGGAAACAAACCTATGATTCCCCTGGTGATTATCAGCCTGCATATGATTCGGAGTTATCGGCATCTGTATGTAATCCGAATGCATGGCGTGTTCGGAATAACGATATAACCGACTATGGTTTTGCTAACGGTTGGAATCTAAATGCTGAATAGGAGGGACTAAAGTGAACAAATATATTAAATTGGGGTCAACCATATTACTCGGGTTATTATTCTTAGGTGCAGCCGCTTTGTTCAGTAATAAAGATGGATCGGTAAGCGCCCAGAGCCAAGTAATTGAGGCGGCTGACAAATCAACTTCTGGAAAAGTCGAATATATTAAAGTTTCAACTTCAGCAGAAGATTATACGGTTCATGTTCGTGATAAAATTAAATTGGTGGAAGTAAGTGAAACATATCTTAATGGACAGCTTCAAAATAAAATTATTGTTTCTGAAGGTGGAAAAAGAGTTACTTCTATTGGGAGAGATCATGAAACAGGTAAACTCGTGGGAACCACATGGTTACTTCCCAAAAATATTGCTGCGGAAAATGAACGGATTCTAAAAATTTCATTGTTAGAAAAACAAAAGGAAGAACTGAAGTTGAAAAAATGGAATATGACACAAACTTTGAAGGAAGATGGGAGATCTTTGCAACAGGTAACATCGGAACAGACCGATCAAAAAGAGATTGTTTATATCGATGAGCTAACAGGATTGCCTGTAAAAAGAGAAATTTATCTTAAGGACGCTCAGGGGGAATGGAAGAAAGATACCGAGAAAATAGAGGAATATAAGTATCTTGAGTCATTACCGTTTCAGTTTTTAAGCATAGAGAATATTGAGATAAAAGAACGCCCTGCCCCAATTAAAGAAGATAAAATATTTGCAGGGTAACTCTATATAACGGAAAAATTTGGGCCTTAATTCACGGTTCTCTACGAATTAAGGTCTTTTTGTGTATGGGGAAATTGAACAAAACATCCTTTATTAAAGATATTTCTTAAAACGATAACGGAAATACTCTTTTGAGTCCATTTTCTGACTATTCCTATAATTAGTATCAAATTTACAGTTGCGGGCAGTTGCGGGTTTTGCGGTGAAGGTATTTTCGTAAGTATCAGCACAAGGCGTTCACAAACGGAAGGAAAGCATGAATAGTATTTTTGACAGGTTGTGGTATAATAAAAAAGTGTGTGAATGTCGGCTAAATAAGATAAAATCCCACATCCTTAGGAGGATTGAAACCCATGCCATTAGTATCGATGACAGACATGTTGAACAAAGCCCTTGCCGGCAAATATGCCGTAGGCCAGTACAACATCAATAATTTGGAATGGACGCAAGCGATTCTGGCTGCAGCCGAAGAAGAGAAATCCCCGGTCATTTTGGGCGTTTCCGAAGGGGCTGCCCGTCATATGGGCGGTTTCTACACCGTTGTCAAAATGGTGGAAGGCTTGCTGCACGACATGAAAATTACGGTACCTGTTGCGATTCACCTCGACCATGGTTCGAGCTTTGATAAATGTAAAGAAGCGATCGACGCCGGCTTTACCTCCGTCATGATCGACGGGTCCCATCATCCGATCGACGAGAACATCGCGATGACGAAGCAAGTCGTTGATTACGCGCATGCCAAGGGCGTTTCGGTTGAAGCCGAAGTCGGCACGGTCGGCGGTCAAGAAGACGACGTCATCGGCGGCATCCAATATGCCGATCTGAACGAGTGCGTTCGCATCGTCAAAGAAACCGGCATCGATACTTTGGCACCGGCTTTGGGTTCCGTGCATGGTCCTTACCATGGCGAACCGAACCTCGGGTTCAAAGAAATGGAAGAAATCCGCGATGCCGTTAAGCTTCCGCTGGTGCTTCATGGCGGGACAGGCATTCCGACACATGATATCACCAAAGCGATTTCGCTGGGTACGTCCAAAATCAATGTGAACACGGAGAACCAAATTGCGTTCACGAAAGCGGTCCGCGAAGTATTGGCCGCGAAACCGGATGTATATGACCCTCGTAAATACATCGTTCCTGGCCGTGACGCGATCAAAGCGACGGTTGTTGGCAAAATCCGCGAATTTGGTTCCAACAACAAAGCTTAAGGATCAACGTCAAGCGCATGCGCCGTATTCCCGTTAGGGCGGGTTGCGGCGCAAGCTTTAGGACGGGACAAGGGATTGGTTCGTCCAGTTGAATAAGGGGACTTGGAGAGCACACCGCTTAGACGGTGTCTTTCCATTTCTGCCGCCTAAAATCATGGGCTGTGTACCGACGCAAATACGTAGGGGGATCCTGGACTTATGGAGAAATTAATGATCCGTGGCGGACGTCCGCTGCGCGGAAGCGTTTCGATCAGCGGCGCCAAAAACAGCGCGATCGCGTTGATTCCGGCCGCGATCCTGGCAGAATCCGAAGTGGTTCTGGATAACTTGCCGATTTTGAGCGACGTGGCGGTATACTCGGAGATTTTGGAGGAGTTGGGTGCCCGTGTCATGTGGGACGGCAGTCAGATGCGCATCGATCCCGCCCAGATCCGTTCGATTCCGATGCCCAACGGGCCGGTAAAGAAGCTGCGGGCTTCCTATTATATGATGGGAGCCTTGTTAGGACGTTTCAAAGAAGCTACCATCGGCTTACCCGGGGGCTGCAACTTTGAGCCTCGTCCAATCGACCAGCACATCAAAGGTTTTGAAGCGTTAGGGGCGACCGTGACCAACGAACACGGGGCCATTCATCTGCATGCGAAGGAGCTGCGCGGCGCGAAGGTTTACCTTGACGTCAGCAGTGTGGGTGCGACCATTAACATTATGCTGGCGGCGACAAGAGCCAAAGGCGCTACGATTATCGAAAATGCGGCGAAAGAGCCTGAAATTATAGATGTGGCAACGTTATTAAACTCCATGGGGGCAGTGATTAAAGGGGCTGGCACGGAGACGATCCGGATTGAAGGCGTTACCGAACTGAAGGGCTGCCGCCATTCCATTATTCCCGACCGCATCCAGGCCGGGACCTACATGATTGCTGCCGCGGCAACGCGGGGCGATGTTTTGATCGACGGCGTCATTCCGAAACACTTGGAGGCGTTGACGGCGAAGCTGCTGGAAATGGGCGCTCATGTGGAGGAACTTGACGAGAGTATCCGCGTGGTCGGCCGCCCGGACTATTATCATGTCGACGTCAAAGCGTTAGTCTACCCCGGTTTTCCGACGGATATCCAATCGCCGATGACCAGCTTGCTAACGCAGGCGAAAGGAGTCAGCGTGCTGAGCGATTTCGTTTATAGCAACCGATTTAAGCATGTGCCGGAGTTGGTACGGATGGGGGCAAAAATCCGCGTAGAGGGCCGTTCGGCCATCATCGACGGCGGACCGCTCAACGCGGCCAAGGTCAAGGCGGCCGATTTGCGCGCCGGGGCGGCGCTGGTCGTGGCGGGGTTAACCGTGCCGGAGGGCGTTACCGAGGTTTTCGGCGTGGAGCTGATTGACCGGGGGTATGACCATCTGGTGCCGAATTTGCGCGCATTGGGTGCCGATGTATGGCGGGAGGCGGAAGAATAACTTTTCGCTGATCCGCATAAGTTGCCAAAGATAGGGCATACTAGGCGAATAAGTCTATCATTATGCCCTACTTCATAGATTTTAATAAAATTGAATAGGTGGTTATTTTAATATGGATCTTCAAATCGCCGATCTGGAAGGGATGAAGCTCACCGAGCTGTACAAGCTGGCGAAGCAGTACCAAATCCCTTATTACGGCCAATTAAAGAAGAAAGAACTGATTTTCGCCATTTTGCGGGCACAGGCCGAACAAAGCGGGCTGATGTTCATGGAAGGCGTGCTCGAGATTTTGCCGGAAGGGTACGGATTTCTGAGACCCATTAATTATTTGCCCAGTACGGAGGATATTTACATTTCCGCTTCGCAAATCCGCAAGTTTGATCTGCGTACCGGGGATCTCGTATCCGGGAAGTGTCGGACGCCGAAGGAAAACGAAAGGTATTTCGGCCTCCTGCAAGTTAACGCCGTCAATGGCGAGAACCCGGCCATCGCGGCGGAACGTCTGCATTTCCCAGCATTGACTCCACTTTATCCGCAGACCAAATTGGTGCTCGAAACTTCCCCAAATCACTTATCTACCCGTATTATGGATTTGCTCGCCCCGGTTGGATTAGGCCAACGCGGTTTGATCGTGGCGCCGCCGAAAGCAGGGAAGACCTTGCTTCTTAAGGAAATTGCCAACAGCATCTCCACCAACAATCCCGAAATTGAGTTGTTCGTATTGTTGATCGACGAACGTCCGGAAGAGGTAACCGACATGCAGCGTTCGGTCAAAGGCGAAGTCATCGCCTCTACGTTCGACGAGCTGCCGGAGAATCATATCAAGGTGGCGGAGCTTGTGCTGCAGCGCGCCTTGCGGCTGGTGGAGCACAAGAAGGACGTCGTTATTTTGCTGGACAGCATTACGCGTCTTGCCCGGGCGTATAACTTGGTCGTTCCGCCGTCGGGACGGACGCTCAGCGGGGGGATCGACCCGGCCGCTTTTCATCGCCCCAAACGGTTCTTCGGCTCGGCCCGGAACGTGGAGGAAGGCGGCAGCCTGACGATTTTGGCCACCGCTTTGGTGGATACCGGTTCGCGGATGGACGATATTATCTACGAGGAATTTAAAGGCACCGGCAATATGGAACTGCACCTGGATCGGAAGCTGGCGGAACGCCGGATCTTCCCGGCCATCGACATTCGCCGTTCCGGCACGCGCCGCGAGGAAGTGCTGCTCAGCAAAGAAGAACTCGATACGATCTGGTCGATCCGCAAAAATATGAACGACTCTTACGACTTTGTCGAAGGGTTCCTGAAAAAACTGCGCGACTGCAAGACCAATGCCGAGTTTCTGGCCTCCTTCGACGTCTCCGGCAACCCCCCTTCGGGCGGCGGCAGCGGCGGGGCACGCCGACCGGTCCGGTCGGGCTCGGCATCTCCACGCACCGGTTCGGCTTCTTCGGGTGCCGGAAGCACGCATAATTCCACGGTTTAAGAGAGCTAATCCGGGAGGGCACTCTTCCCGTGATGATACAAGAGGAGAACACCATGTACTTAGTGTATGCAGATGAACAAGGACAGGTCTACGATCACCCGTCGCTGTTCGGCTTGGCTCGCAGCGCGGATATGATTGTGGAAATCATGGAGGATGAGCTGATTCCGCTTCCGGATGGGGCAACCTTGGTAGGTCTGCCGTCCACCCGGCCGATCGGCATGGACCCGGATACCGGCGAGATGAAGCCGCTCCCCGGCAATGTTCAGGCGGTAGGCGCTCTGCTTCCGCAAGGCTATACCCGTCTTTGTCTGCCGGGGTATGTGAAGACCGACAAGGACTATAAGCTGCCATTGTTCGGTTATTCGGCGGTGGTCTGGAAGGAGGGCCGATTTTATGTAACGGCCCGTTTGTCCGACGATCCCGAGAAGTGGAATCCGCTGAATTGCGATCCTCTTGCGTTGAAGAGTCAAGTCCAGGCTTATACTTCCCGTTACCCGGAAAACCGGCTGTACGAGCATTTATCGAACTGCGCCTTGGGTTATGAATGCCTGACGGCGTCCAATACGTTTCTCAATCGCTGGGAAGGGGCGGTTCCCGTCTCTTATTCTTGCAATGCGGGTTGTTTCGGGTGTATCTCCGAGCAGCCGGACGACAGCGGATTCGTCTCGCCGCAGACGCGGATGAACTTCCGCCCGCGCGTCGAGGAGCTGGTTGAAGTCATGCTGGAGCATCTGACTACGCCGGAATCGATCATCAGCTTCGGCCAGGGCTGCGAAGGGGAACCCTCCACGCAGGCCAAGCTGATTATCGAGGCGATTCGCGAGGTTCGGCGCCGGACCGACATGGGATACATCAACATTAATACGAATGCAGGGCTATCCGATCATATCCGGGGGATCGTCGATGCGGGCTTGGATCTGATGCGGGTCAGCACAATCAGCGCGTTGGACGATCACTACAACGCCTACTACAAACCGCGCGGCTATACGCTCGCGAATGTCGAGAAGTCGTTGAAGTATGCTGCCGATCAAGGGGTCTACACCTCGATCAACTATTTGATTTTCCCCGGGGTGACGGACCGCGAGGAAGAAGTCGAAGCGATGATCGAATTCGCCCGGCGCAGCAAGCTGAAGCTGATTCAGCTGCGCAACCTGAACATTGACCCCGAAAGCTATCTGGATTTGATACCGAGGGCCAAAGGGGAGATTCTCGGCATGAAGCAGGCCATCGAGATTTTCCAGGAGGAGCTCCCGGATGTCGTCATCGGGTCGTATACGCATGTGCCTCCGGCCGAATTGGCCCGCGTCAAGGTGCGAGGATAAAACAGGCAATTGCGTGAAAGAAAGGCCCGTGCTATAATGCGATTATGTGTCATTATAACTCTGGGCACGACTGAGGCTCAGGGCGGAAAGAGGTGAAAGTGATGAAAGAAGCAGTTCAACCGAAATATCACGTGACTACGGTAACTTGCGCTTGCGGTAACACGTTCGAAACAGGTTCCGTAAAACAAGACCTGCGCGTTGAAATTTGCTCCAACTGCCATCCATTTTTCACAGGGAAACAGAAATTCCTGGATGCTGGTGGACGTGTGGATAGATTCAAAAAGAAATACGGTATCTAAGATATTTCTGCACAAACGACATGACGAAGAACGTCTTTGCCTATCTGATGATGGGCGGAGGCGTTTTTTTCTTTTTCCGGCGGATTGGTTCGGGTTATTTAACAAAGGTCAGGGGAGCGTTGCATATGGAATTTGAGGAAGTATATCGGCTATGGTTGCAGTCGCATCGCAAACGTCGGTCCGGCGAACGGAAGGATCGTTTGGTGCGGGGTCATGGGCATGGCGAGCAGCTATTTTTGCGTAACGTATGGTGGCCATTGCGGAGTAGCTTGGACGATCTGCATCCGGAGTATGAAATCGCGGATTGGCGGGGGCGCTCGTATTTTGCGGACTTCGCTTGGTTGACGGAAGCCGTGAAGCTTATTATTGAAATCAAAGGCTACGGGCCGCATGTTCGGGATATGGACCGCACGATGTATAGCCGGGAGTTAAACAGGGAGGTCTTTCTCCAAGCTTTGGGTTACCGAGTGATTTCCTTATCTTATGACGATGTGGAACGACAGCCCGAAATTAGCATCATGCTGCTTCGGATGTTTTTGAGCCGTTTCGAGGCGCCCCGACAGACGAGCTTGCCCACGTTGGCGTTGAAATCTACGCTGCTGCAGGCGGCGCAATGGGGCAAGCCCATTCGTCCGAAGGATGTGGAGGGACAGCTGGGCGTAAATCATCGAACTGCCGTGCGGTATCTGCAGCAATTATGCCGACTGGGCTGGCTTCGTGCCGATTCCAGCGGCGAGTCCGGGCGGGTTCTGAGGTATGATGTGGTGCGGCGGGATTGGGATGCGTTTGATTGGTAGAGGGAAGGCGTGGTTATTTCGAAGGGTTCTTCAACTAGTTAACCCCGACGCTGTGGAACGGACTCGGATGTTCTCGGAGGGCCTTCAACGCCTGCGGACGGGCTCCGATACTCGCAGACGTTTCGACGCCTGCGGACGGGCTCGAATGCTTGCCGACACCTCCGATTCCGCCGAGGCTCTTCCGGATTGCCCCTGGACGGGCCGGGCGGCTCCCAACTGACTTCTAACTGCTCCCTAACTGACTCCCTAACTGCCTTCCAACTGTGCCTCCCAACTGCCTCCCAACTGCCTCCCAACGCCCTTAGTGACCCTCGCCAAGTGTAAAAGTGCAGTTGATCGGAGCTCAAATCGGACAATATGCTTGTTGGAATGTAAAAGTGCACTTCAAAAAGGCGGAAAAGGGGGGGATTCGCAGCAATAGGCAGAAATAGACTGCACTTTTGCATTTGAAGCGGCAAATATAGGATGATTTGGCGAAATGAACTGCACTTTTGCAGTTCAGTCTCAAAAGGAGAGGCTGCGGTTCATACTCAGAAGAGAGGCGTAAGTGGGAGGCGAAGAGGCGGTACAAATAAGTAAGTGGGAGGCAATGAGGCGGTACAAGTAAATATGCAGGCCGAAGACGATGGCCGACACCCGTCCGCCCTCAACTCCCGCCTGCTTAGTATTGAATGTTTACTTCTTGAACTCTACGCTTTGCTTGAGGCTGGTCCACTCTTCAGCATTGATGATGCCCAGTCGCCATAAGGCGATACCCTTCAAATCATAGCGTTTCGCCAGACCGGTCAATGTTTTGACGCTGTTATGATCTTCGCTGTATAGGTTAAGACCGAGGATCAGCTTGCTGGCGTTGGTCTCCTGCAAAGCCAGCCGTATCGCTTCATCTACTTTATCCAGAGGCTGCGGCTTGTCTTTGTTATCACCCGGAAGGTAATCGTAAGCCATAATCACGATCTCGTCCGCGAGCGCCCCCAGCGTCTTATAATCATACCCATGATAAGATGAGTTCAGCGGGTGAAGGGCGAGAGAAAGCTTGAGCCCAGCCGCCCGAGTCTGCTTGGACAACTCTTTGACGAAATTGTTAAAAGCTTGCCGCGTCGCCGTCTTATCCGTCGTTAAGCCCAGTCCCTCAAAATCGAGCATAATGCCTTGGAACGCCTTCTCTGTAGCGGCTTTGACCATATCGCTGATGGCTTGTTGGCGCAATGTCGGGTCTTCGATGATTTTGGTCAGCTCGCCCTTGGTATCGCCGGAATAAACCATCAAGTACGGCAGAGTTCGTGCATTGGCCGCATCGGCAACCAGGCTGTCCGCGGTTGTTTCGCCCGATGGCTGCGGCAGCTTGAACACCTCGCCCGACCCGCCGGTTTGCGTAAATTGCCCACTCTCGTCGATACGGCCCCAACCGAAAGCGACGGCGTCCAGACTAGGAACCACCCCGACCTCCGAGAAGGAGGAAATGGCGTAGAAGCCCAGCGTATACATTCGCTCCTGCGGAGAGACGATGGATACAGTCCGCGAAGCTTGATCCCACCCGACCTGGGCGCCAAACTGCTGGCTGAAGAAGCTGAGCGGAATCAGTGTATTGCCGGCTACGGACCTGGGCGCGACTGCCAATGGAATGGAGGCGTTGTTCACCTTCGCCGTTTTGCTGTTGAGCGTTAATTGCACGTGAATCGCATCGGCCCCTGCGCCTTTGACGGCGGTGATCGTTTTGGAGGCCTGATTCCAGGTGACCGTAATCCCGAGCGCTTCGGATATGGAGCGGAACGGAACCAGCGTCGTGCCGTTCACGATCATCGGTTCGCCGGAAAAGGCCAGCGGGTATCCGTCCAGCATGATCCGTACCGATGGTGCCGCCTCCGCCCGAGGCGGCTGCATTCCGGCCAGGCTTCCGGCCAAAAGAGCGCTGGCAAGCAAGAGTTTCCCGATTGATTTCATTTGTTTCCCCTCTCTTATGCTCTTTAAGTTCCAGTTTCTTATTCTATTAATATATCAAAATAAAACTAGAGTTGCATTGAGAAGAAGACGCATAAATCAGTGACAATCGAGGCATAGGCCGGACACTCCAGCCAACTTCTTCCCTCCGGTTGCATTTTGTACAGGCATGAGATATACTTAGTTTCACCGTGCTAGATGGGGAGGTAGCGGTGCCCTGTAACTCGCAATCCGCTGTAGCGAGGTTGAAGTCCTGTTAGAGGTCTTGTCGATGTGAGGCCGGTCTTTACGGCAGACGTTGACGGACGGGTCCTCCGCAAGGAGTACCTGCGAACCTGGTCAGGTCCGGAAGGAAGCAGCCATAAGCAGTATCACTCCTGTGCCGGAGGGCAGCCTGTCCCGAGTCATGCCGTAAAGGTGCCGCTCGGATCGCAACGATCAATAACAGGTGCACGGTGAATACTCGATAAGAATACATCTTTGTCTGCGGACAGAGGTGTTTTTTTGTACATAGACCAAATGGCTATAGTATAATAAGGAAACGACAACCGTCGTTTGAGGAAAGAAAGAGGTGCCGCATAATGGAGCATATTGCGCTGTACCGGGCTTGGCGGCCGCAGTCGTTTCAAGACATGGTGGGGCAGCAGCATATCATCCGCACGTTGCAGAATGCGATCCGTGAGCAGCGGCTGTCGCACGCTTATCTGTTCAGCGGTCCGCGGGGAACCGGGAAGACCAGTGCCGCGAAGATTTTGGCCAAAGCCGTAAACTGCGAAAAAGGACCTGCGGCGGAACCGTGCAACGAATGCGATGCGTGCCGGAGGATTACGGCAGGCGCCGTCATGGATGTGCTTGAGATTGACGCCGCTTCCAACCGGGGGGTTGAGGAGATCCGCGATTTGCGGGAGAAAGTCAAATATGCCCCTACGGAAGTGCGGCAGAAGGTTTATATTATCGATGAAGTCCACATGTTGACCACGGAAGCCTTTAACGCGCTGCTGAAAACATTGGAGGAGCCGCCTCCGCATGTGATGTTTATATTGGCGACCACCGAACCGCACCGCTTGCCCGCAACCGTGATCTCGCGCTGTCAGCGCTTTGACTTCCGACGGGTATCGCTGGAGGAGCAAAGCGAACGGCTGCGGATGATCTGCGAGCAGGAAGGCATCGCAGCCGAGAAGGAAGCGATCGAGTATATCGCCAGATTGTCCGACGGCGGGATGCGCGATGCATTAAGCATTTTGGATCAAATCGCATCTTTCTCGGGCCGCAAGGTCTCGTACCAGCAGGTGCTGGATATGACCGGCGGCATCGCCTCCCGGCAGTTTGCGGAACTGGCAAAGACGCTGCTGGCCGGCGACATCGGCGGGATGCTGCAGATGATCGACGGCTTTATGCAGGAGGGCAAAAGCGCGGACAAATGCATGGAGAACCTTCTCTATTATTTCCGCGACTTGCTGATGGTCAAAATGGTGCCGAAGGCGGACAAGTTGACGGAACGCGTGCTGGATCCGCAGGATTTTGCGGAGATTGCCGAGGGCTTTTCGAGACCGCAGTTGTTCCGCATCATCGACACACTGAATCACTATCAGACGGAAATGAAATACGCCGTCCAACCGCAAACGCTGTTTGAGGTCGCTTTGCTGAAGATCTGCACGTTTGAAGGAGAGGGCGCCGTAGAGCAGCCGGCTTCGGCCCGCAGTGCGGGAGCGGGTGCCGGCGCGGCGGCCGATCCCTCCGAGGTCCAGCAGCTCCGCCGTCAGCTTGCCGAATTGGAGGCGAAGCTGGAACGAGCGTTGCAGGGGGGGCTCGCCGCAGGCGGCGGCAGCGCGGGAGGCGCGGCGGCCGGAGGAAATCGCCCTTCGCGCAGCCCAGCTCCGCGCGTGGCCTCGAAGGCGAAAATCCCGGCTGGGATGGATCAGTATCTTGCGGCTCGCAACAGCCCGGATTTCCTGGAAATCCAGCAAAAATGGAACCAGGTACTCCAGGCCGTCAAGGATGCCAAGATTACGATCCATGCGTGGTTTGTGAACGGAGAGCCCGTATCGGTATCGGAGGATAACGTGCTGGTCGCGTTCAAAAACGATATTCACCGCGAGACGACCGAGAAGCCGGCCAATAAGCAGGTGATCGAAACGGTCATGGAACGCCAATTGGGCAAACCGTACCATTTGGTGACCATGATGCTGAAGGATTGGACCGATGCGCTGCAAGGCGCGTCCGAACAGCCCGGCGGTGAACCGTTTAAATTGGAGCCTCCGCCGGAGGATGGCGAATCCGGGAAAGAACCTTGGGTGGATGAAGCCTTGAATATTTTCGGGGATGACTTGGTCGTCATCAAGGAATAACTAAAATTTAAGGAGATGTGAACGAAGTGAATAATATGAACCAAATGATGAAGCAAGTCAAAAAAATGCAAGAGCAAATGCTCAAAGCGCAGGAAGAACTCGCGAGCAAAACCGTAGAAGGCAGTGCCGGCGGCGGCGTGGTGACCGTGCAGGTCAACGGCCATAAGAAGGTTTTGTCCTTAACGATCAAACCGGAAGCCGTGGATCCGGACGACGTGGAAATGCTGCAGGATTTGGTGCTCACTGCGGTCAATGACGCATTGACGAAAGCCGAAGAACTGGCGAACCAGGACATGGGCAAGTTTACGGGCGGAATGAAAATTCCGGGCCTGTTCTAATTATACGGACTGAAGGAGAAGGCCCCATTGTATTATCCCGAACCGATCGCGAAGCTGATCGATGCTTTTACCCATTTGCCCGGCATCGGGCCGAAGACGGCGGCCAGGCTGGCTTTTCACGTGCTGCGCATGAAGGAAGACGACGTCATCGATTTCGCCAAAGCGCTCGTGAGTGTGAAGCGCAACCTTCATTACTGCTCCGTCTGCTGCAACATCACGGATACGGATCCCTGCCGGATTTGTCAGGATAAGACCCGCGACGCTTCCGTGATTTGCGTCGTGCAGGAATCCAAGGATTTGGTGGCGATGGAGCGGACGAAGGAATTCGATGGCTACTATCATGTGCTGCAGGGGGCAATCTCGCCAATGGAAGGCTTGGGGCCGGATGATATCCGGCTCAAAGAGCTGCTCAACCGGTTAAGCGATGAACGGGTGAAGGAGCTGATTTTGGCGACGAACCCGAACATTGAGGGGGAGGCTACCGCCATGTATATTTCTCGTCTCGTCAAGCCGTTCGATATTCGCGTCACTCGGATCGCTCATGGGCTGCCGGTTGGCGGCGACCTGGAGTATGCGGATGAAGTGACGTTATCCAAGGCGCTGGAAGGGCGCCGAGAACTAAATTAGATTTTTTTCTTTTGAAGCAAACCGGAGAACTTTAGGCCCTGCGCTTTCGTTTGGGGCTTAAAGTTCTTTTTTTTGCCGCCGCCGCTGTTCTAAGTTTGTCCTTTCCCCGATACACATGAAATAAAACCGGTTGGGAGGCGATCAAACTTGAAGAGATTCAAACTCTGGGGAGGCGAAGGCCGCTCAAACCTGATTCGCAGGAACGAAGCGATGGAGTACAAGCAGGAGTTGTATATGGAGGTCATCAAAGCGCTAAGGGAGTGGGAGCGGGCTTCCGTCGCTTTTCAGGAGGCGGTGGGACACGATGAGGTGGACGTGGCGATCTACACCCTGGAGGCGGCGGAGCGAAGATACCAAATTCAGCTCAAAGCGGCAAAGCAAGCTCAGGTGGATTGGGACGCCTTTCGAAACGGATCCTATTTTGGGGAAAGCTCGTGAACATTTGATAGAGGGAGGGGAAAAAGATGAAGCTTGTGCTGATCGGCATTTTTGTCGTATCCCTGGTGCTGCTGCTCTATATTTTGTTCTCGCGTAAAGTCGGATTGGTGTGGCTTTCGCGGCTCGGACTGCATATCGTTCTGGCAGCGCTTGGCATCTATGTGATCAATTTCTCCGGATTGTTGACTGAAGCGTATATTCCATTGAATCCGGTTACCTTAAGCACGGTATTGGTGCTTGGCTTGCCCGGCGTCGCTTTGTTGGTCGGCCTGAAATTAACTATGATCTAATGGTGATCTGACGGTTGACTCGGCTTGATCATCTATGGTACATTATAAATCGCTTCGCTGGCGGGACAAGCCGGACAAGAGATTCCCAAATGGTGGAACAAAAAAAGACCTTGACTAAAGGGCGAACAGTGTGGTACCTTATAAAGGTCGCTGCTGAAACGAAGCGATAGCAAAATGATCAAGTTTGATCTTTGAAAACTGAACAACGAGTGAGTAATAAACTGAGATTTAAGGATGAATTTCAAACCGGTTCACTCCGGCCTTGAAATTCGATCCGATCTCGTCAGATTCAAAATGAGCTATCAGCTTGTTCAATAAGTTTCAACTTTATTGGAGAGTTTGATCCTGGCTCAGGACGAACGCTGGCGGCGTGCCTAATACATGCAAGTCGAGCGGAGTTAATCGGGAGCTTGCTCCTGATTAGCTTAGCGGCGGACGGGTGAGTAACACGTAGGCAACCTGCCCGTAAGACTGGGATAACTACCGGAAACGGTAGCTAATACCGGATACGCAAGTTCCTCGCATGGGGGATTTGGGAAAGGCGGAGCAATCTGTCACTTACGGATGGGCCTGCGGCGCATTAGCTAGTTGGTGAGGTAACGGCTCACCAAGGCGACGATGCGTAGCCGACCTGAGAGGGTGAACGGCCACACTGGGACTGAGACACGGCCCAGACTCCTACGGGAGGCAGCAGTAGGGAATCTTCCGCAATGGACGAAAGTCTGACGGAGCAACGCCGCGTGAGTGATGAAGGTTTTCGGATCGTAAAGCTCTGTTGCCAGGGAAGAACGTCCTCTAGAGTAACTGCTAGGGGAGTGACGGTACCTGAGAAGAAAGCCCCGGCTAACTACGTGCCAGCAGCCGCGGTAATACGTAGGGGGCAAGCGTTGTCCGGAATTATTGGGCGTAAAGCGCGCGCAGGCGGCTGTTTAAGTCTGGTGTTTAATCCTGGGGCTCAACTCCGGGTCGCACTGGAAACTGGGCAGCTTGAGTGCAGAAGAGGAGAGTGGAATTCCACGTGTAGCGGTGAAATGCGTAGAGATGTGGAGGAACACCAGTGGCGAAGGCGACTCTCTGGGCTGTAACTGACGCTGAGGCGCGAAAGCGTGGGGAGCAAACAGGATTAGATACCCTGGTAGTCCACGCCGTAAACGATGAATGCTAGGTGTTAGGGGTTTCGATACCCTTGGTGCCGAAGTTAACACATTAAGCATTCCGCCTGGGGAGTACGGCCGCAAGGCTGAAACTCAAAGGAATTGACGGGGACCCGCACAAGCAGTGGAGTATGTGGTTTAATTCGAAGCAACGCGAAGAACCTTACCAGGTCTTGACATCCCCCTGACCGGTCTAGAGATAGGCCTTTCCTTCGGGACAGGGGAGACAGGTGGTGCATGGTTGTCGTCAGCTCGTGTCGTGAGATGTTGGGTTAAGTCCCGCAACGAGCGCAACCCTTGACTTTAGTTGCCAGCAAGTAAGGTTGGGCACTCTAGAGTGACTGCCGGTGACAAACCGGAGGAAGGTGGGGATGACGTCAAATCATCATGCCCCTTATGACCTGGGCTACACACGTACTACAATGGCCGGTACAACGGGAAGCGAAGCCGCGAGGTGGAGCGAATCCTAGAAAAGCCGGTCTCAGTTCGGATTGCAGGCTGCAACTCGCCTGCATGAAGTCGGAATTGCTAGTAATCGCGGATCAGCATGCCGCGGTGAATACGTTCCCGGGTCTTGTACACACCGCCCGTCACACCACGAGAGTTTACAACACCCGAAGTCGGTGAGGTAACCGCAAGGAGCCAGCCGCCGAAGGTGGGGTAGATGATTGGGGTGAAGTCGTAACAAGGTAGCCGTATCGGAAGGTGCGGCTGGATCACCTCCTTTCTATGGAGAATCGTCTTCTGTAACGAAGACATTCAAATACAAATCAGGCCTCGGCCTGTTGCTCACTCGTTGCTCAGTTTTGAGAGTTCAAGCTCTCATGCGTTTGGTGATGATGGCGGAGGGGTTCCACTCGTTCCCATCCCGAACACGACCGTTAAGCCCTCCAGCGCCGATGGTACTTGGACCGAAGGGTCCTGGGAGAGTAGGACGTCGCCAAGCGCAGCCCATTTTTGGGTTCACAAATAAATATTCGTTATGGGCCCTTAGCTCAGCTGGTTAGAGCGCACCCCTGATAAGGGTGAGGTCGGTGGTTCGAGTCCACTAGGGCCCACCATAAATCCCGTAACGAATGGCATGATGCCCGTTTCAGGGTTTTATTTTGGGGCCATAGCTCAGCTGGGAGAGCGCCTGCCTTGCAAGCAGGAGGTCAGGAGTTCGATCCTCCTTGGCTCCACCATCACTTGTCTTTCCAACACTTACCGGTTGAACGGGGTGACGGGAAATGATAAGATATTCTTCCGCCGGTAAGACGGCGAAGAACTTGATCCTTGAAAACTGGATAAACGAAACGAAATTTGCGTTTTAGAAACCATCCTTTTAGCTGAACTTGTGTCAAAACAAGTGAAATAAGAGGTAGTGACGACTAATGCGGAGGTTTTGTGATGGCCGATTCTTTGGGAGTGCGCGGCTGCTTGCGAGAGCAAGTCAGCAAGCGACGGACAACGAGCGGACAGCACAATACCGAGCAACTTGGTTAAGCTACTAAGAGCACACGGAGGATGCCTAGGCGCTAGGAGCCGAAGAAGGACGTGGCGAACAACGAAACTGCCTCGGGGAGCTGTAAGCAAGCATCGATCCGGGGGTGTCCGAATGGGGAAACCCGGCTGGGGTAATACCTAGTCACTCATCACTGAATCCATAGGTGATGAAGAGGCAGACCAGGGGAACTGAAACATCTAAGTACCCTGAGGAAGAGAAAACAAAAGTGATTCCGTCAGTAGCGGCGAGCGAACGCGGATTAGCCTAAACCGAAGAGCTTGCTCTTCGGGGTTGTGGGACGTCTCACATGGAGTTACAAAGGAACCGATTAGACGAAGAGGTCTGGAAAGGCCCGCCAAAGAAGGTGAAAGCCCTGTAATTGAAAGTCTGTTCCCTCCGAGACGGATCCCGAGTAGTGCGGGGCACGTGAAACCCCGTATGAATCTGCCAGGACCATCTGGTAAGGCTAAATACTCCCTAGTGACCGATAGTGAAGCAGTACCGTGAGGGAAAGGTGAAAAGCACCCCGGAAGGGGAGTGAAAGAGAACCTGAAACCGTGTGCTTACAAGAAGTCAGAGCCCTCTATATGGGTGATGGCGTGCCTTTTGTAGAATGAACCGGCGAGTTACGTTTGCAAGCAAGGTTAAGCCGAGAAGGTGGAGCCGCAGCGAAAGCGAGTCTGAATAGGGCGACTAAGTTTGTAGGCGTAGACCCGAAACCGTGTGATCTACCCCTGTCCAGGGTGAAGGTGCGGTAACACGCACTGGAGGCCCGAACCCACGTACGTTGAAAAGTGCGGGGATGAGGTGGGGGTAGCGGAGAAATTCCAATCGAACTCGGAGATAGCTGGTTCTCCCCGAAATAGCTTTAGGGCTAGCCTCGGTAGGACAGTCGTGGAGGTAGAGCACTGATTGGGTGCGGGGCCCGCCAAGGGTTACCAAGCTCAGTCAAACTCCGAATGCCATAGACTGATTAACCGGGAGTCAGACAGTGAGTGCTAAGATCCATTGTCAAAAGGGAAACAGCCCAGACCATCAGCTAAGGTCCCCAAGTGTGTGTTAAGTGGGAAAGGATGTGGAGTTGCACAGACAACCAGGATGTTGGCTTAGAAGCAGCCATCATTTAAAGAGTGCGTAATAGCTCACTGGTCGAGTGACTCTGCGCCGAAAATGTAACGGGGCTAAACACACCACCGAAGCTATGGCTTGATGTGTATGCATCAGGGGTAGGGGAGCGTTGTGTATGCGTTGAAGGTGTACCGTAAGGAGCGCTGGAGAGTACACAAGTGAGAATGCCGGTATGAGTAACGAAAAGATCAGTGAGAATCTGATCCGCCGAAAGCCTAAGGGTTCCTGAGGAAGGTTCGTCCGCTCAGGGTAAGTCGGGACCTAAGGCGAGGCCGAAAGGCGTAGTCGAAGGACAACAGGTTGAAATTCCTGTACCACCGTAATCCGTTATGAGCGATGGGGTGACGCAGCAGGGTAGTGACGCGGGGCGATGGAATGCCCCGTCCAAGCAGTGAGGCTGGTGTGTAGGCAAATCCGCACACTTTAAGGCTGGGCTGTGATGGGGAGGGAAAATTTACAGTACCGAAGGTCATGATCTCACACTGCCGAGAAAAGCCTCTAGCCAGGAGAAGGTGCCCGTACCGCAAACCGACACAGGTAGGCGAGAAGAGAATTCTAAGGCGCGCGGAAGAACTCTCGTTAAGGAACTCGGCAAAATGACCCCGTAACTTCGGGAGAAGGGGTGCCCCGGTAGAGTGAATAGCTCGAGGGGGCCGCAGTGAAAAGGCCCAAGCGACTGTTTAGCAAAAACACAGGTCTGTGCGAAGCCGCAAGGCGAAGTATACGGGCTGACGCCTGCCCGGTGCTGGAAGGTTAAGGGGAGCGGTTAGGAGGCAACTCCGAAGCTGTGAACCGAAGCCCCAGTAAACGGCGGCCGTAACTATAACGGTCCTAAGGTAGCGAAATTCCTTGTCAGGTAAATTCTGACCCGCACGAATGGCGTAACGACTTGGGCGCTGTCTCAACGAGAGATCCGGTGAAATTTTAATACCTGTGAAGATGCAGGTTACCCGCGACAAGACGGAAAGACCCCATGGAGCTTTACTGCAGCTTGATATTGGACTTTGATACGATTTGTACAGGATAGGTGGGAGCCTAGGAAGCCGGAGCGCCAGCTTCGGTGGAGGCGCCGTTGGGATACCACCCTGATCGTATCGGAGTTCTAACCTGGTACCGTAAGCCGGTACGGGGACAGTGTCAGGCGGGCAGTTTGACTGGGGCGGTCGCCTCCTAAAGAGTAACGGAGGCGCCCCAAGGTTCCCTCAGAATGGTTGGAAATCATTCGCAGAGTGCAAAGGCAAAAGGGAGCTTGACTGCGAGACTGACAAGTCGAGCAGGGACGAAAGTCGGGCTTAGTGATCCGGTGGTACCGCATGGAAGGGCCATCGCTCAACGGATAAAAGCTACCCTGGGGATAACAGGCTTATCTCCCCCAAGAGTCCACATCGACGGGGAGGTTTGGCACCTCGATGTCGGCTCATCGCATCCTGGGGCTGAAGTAGGTCCCAAGGGTTGGGCTGTTCGCCCATTAAAGCGGTACGCGAGCTGGGTTCAGAACGTCGTGAGACAGTTCGGTCCCTATCTGTCGTGGGCGTAGGAAATTTGAGAGGAGCTGTCCTTAGTACGAGAGGACCGGGATGGACGCACCGCTGGTGCACCAGTTGTTCCGCCAGGAGCACAGCTGGGTAGCTAAGTGCGGACGGGATAAGCGCTGAAAGCATCTAAGCGTGAAGCCCCCCTCAAGATGAGATTTCCCAGTATGTAAGACCCCTTGAAGACGACGAGGTTGATAGGCCTGAGGTGGAAGTGCAGCAATGTATGGAGCTGACAGGTACTAATCGGTCGAGGGCTTATCCAAAAACTCTACCCACCAAAGTGAAGAGCAGCTACGAAGCTGAGTCCGAATACTTTGGCGGGGCCCGAAAAGGCAAACGCAGATTTGTTTCGTATCCAGTTTTCAAGGATTAAACCTTGAATTTATGGCTTGGAGAGATACCCAAGTGGCTATAAGGGGACCCTCTGCTAAGGGGTTAGACTGCGTAAGCGGTGCGAGGGTTCGAATCCCTCTCTCTCCGCCATTTGTACAAGCTTATATTGTGGCGGCGTAGCTCAGCTGGCTAGAGCGTACGGTTCATACCCGTGAGGTCGGGGGTTCGATCCCCTCCGCCGCTACCATAACATTTCGGAGGCTTAGCTCAGCTGGGAGAGCATCTGCCTTACAAGCAGAGGGTCGGGGGTTCGATCCCCTCAGCCTCCACCATCATCGACACCTTGCAAATGAATAATTTACACCGTGCCGGTGTAGCTCAACTGGTAGAGCAACTGACTTGTAATCAGTAGGTTGGGGGTTCAAGTCCTCTCGCCGGCACCATTTCCTATGCGGAGCCGTGGTGTAGAGGCCTAACATGCCTGCCTGTCACGCAGGAGACCGCGGGTTCGAATCCCGTCGGCTCCGCCATGTATTTAAATATTTCCACCGTAAAGTGGGAAAGTGGCCAACTTCACCGCTTTATTTTTTTGGAAATTTACCGTAAAACCTACGGCTCGGTAGCTCAGTCGGTAGAGCAGAGGACTGAAAATCCTCGTGTCGGCGGTTCGATTCCGTCCCGAGCCACTTTTATGCTTCCGGCATCGTTTTCGATCCGCTTGGGCAGCATAATCCATATGGAGGCTTAGCGAAGTGGCCAAACGCAGCAGACTGTAAATCTGTTCTCTGACGAGTTCGGTGGTTCGAATCCATCAGCCTCCACCAGTTTTATGAGCCATTAGCTCAGTTGGTAGAGCACCTGACTTTTAATCAGGGTGTCGAAGGTTCGAGTCCTTCATGGCTCATGCGAAAAGCCGTTAACCTTAGGGTTGACGGCTTTTTTTTACATTAAGGCGGGATTTACGTTTCCTTCGGCGGGTATGATAAAATGAATTTAATCAAATCACTAAAATGCTTGGAGAGAAAGGCAACGCTATGGATATCAAATTGCTGAAGAAGCAAGTGGAGAGCGTCATCGGTACGTCACTATCGGAGAGTGTCTGGGAAACGCGTGCATGGAACACCGCCATTCGAACGGCGGACGACCGGGGAGATGGTCTTTTTCGCGTCGACCAACGATGGATGTGGCTCGTGGAGCGCCAACAAGGGGGCGTGCGCGTTTTTGAAACGGAGACCTCCAAAGTGTCCGAGGCGGAGGCGCAGTTGATTCAACTCCTCTTAAAGACCGCACGGGAGCCGTCACCCGGCCCCAACCTAAAACGGGATGATGAGGCGCGCAGTATCGAACTTGGGGAATGGCTGCAGGAGCGGTTGGAGCGGAGTGAGTTTAACGAGCAGCTCCCCAAGCATCTGACTCTCGAGGCGAAGCTAAGGGGACGAATGTTGCCCTTTTTACTGAATTGGGATAGCCCGGGGCAGGGGCAGGCCATTTCTTTTTCGAAGCTGAGCAAGCTCTTGAGAAGTTACTTCGGCGGCGAAGTGATCTTGGTTCCGCTTAGAGAAGACTGGCTGATTTTACTGGGTGAAGATCTGTTTATGAACTTGCGGGAGGAGAGCGAAGAGGCGGCGGAGACGGAACGCGACTTACTGGGCGCGCTTTGTCAGGGGTTATACGAACTCGTGACCAACGAATGGGTGGGGGGCTTTCACCTTACAGTTGGGAGTGCATTCATCGTGGAGACCGAATTGGCGTCGGTTACGTTGTTTTTACGGCAGACGTTGGCTCTCGGCCGTATTTTTAATGTAACGGATCAAATTCACCTGCCCTGGGAGCTAAAGCTGGAACGCCTGGTCTATAGCATACCGGAAGAACAGCGCCTTCAATTTTCCATGGAGCTTGGGGATCGGGCCGGATTGCTGCAGGATGAGGAGACGTTGACGACATTGGAGACATTTTTCGCGTTGGACTGCAACGTGAGCGAAACGGCCAAGCGGCTTTATATTCACCGGAATACGTTATTATACCGAATCGATAAATTCAAACAGGAGACCGGACTGGATGTACGGACGTTCAACGACGCCGTTTTGGTCAAGCTGGAGCTGCTATTGTATAAAGTGACGAAAAGGGCATAAGTTTTTTGTGCAGTTTGTGGATGGATGGGTGAACTCCTATCGACTAATATATAAATATAAAATGTATCCGATTTCATAAAAGTCATAGAACCTTTAACACCAAATTTATTTAATGGGAGGCCAAACACATGGCAGGCGTACGCTTAGAACACATTTTCAAAAAATATCCGGGTGCTGCAAAAGCAACCGTAGAAGACATCAATCTCGATATTGCGGATAAGGAATTCCTCGTGCTGGTTGGTCCGTCCGGTTGCGGTAAATCCACGACCCTTCGGATGATCGCCGGTTTGGAAGAAATTACGGAAGGCAAATTGTACATCGGCGACCGCGTCGTAAACGACGTTGCTCCGAAAGACCGCGACATCGCGATGGTATTCCAATCCTACGCGCTGTATCCGCACATGAACGTATATCAAAACATGGCGTTCGGTTTGAAACTGCGTAAAGTAAAGAAAGACGAAATCGATCAACGCGTTCGCGAAGCCGCAAAGATCCTCGACATCGAGCATTTGCTGGACCGCAAACCAAAAGCCCTTTCCGGTGGTCAACGTCAACGGGTTGCCTTGGGCCGCGCGATAGTCCGCGATCCTCAAGTGTTCCTGATGGACGAACCGCTTTCCAACTTGGATGCTAAACTGCGCGGTCAAATGCGCGCGGAAATCACGAAGCTGGTAAAACGTCTGGAAACCACTTGCATCTACGTAACCCATGACCAAATCGAGGCGATGACGATGGGTGACCGGATCGTGGTTATGCACGACGGCATCATTCAACAAGCGGCTTCTCCGGAAGAACTGTACAACCAACCGGGCAATATCTTCGTTGCCGGCTTTATCGGTTCTCCGACGATGAACTTCGTGAATGGTACTTTGGCGGAAGAAGCCGGAACGGTTCGCTTCAAAGCAACTAACATGGACGTTGTTGTGCCTCAAGGCAAAGCTACGGTTCTGAAGGAGAAAGGCTACATCGGCAAAGATGTGATCATGGGTATTCGTCCGGAGGACATCCATGAAGAGCCTGTTTTCCTGGAAGCTTCCCCGCAAACCACGTTTACCGCTAACGTGTACCTGACGGAAAACCTGGGTCACGAAATGCAATTGTACCTGAACGGTGCTGGCGGCGACGGCCTGATCGCTCGCGTTGACGGCCGTTCCACCACGCGTGAAGGCGATAACGTGAAACTGGCGATCGATATGAACAAAATTCATATCTTCGACAAGGAAACAGAACGCAACGTGTTCTTCGGCTAAATCGTAAAACGTTAAAGAAACCGCCCTTCGAGGCGGTTTCTTTTTGTTAACCGGAAGAAATCGCAGTACGGAAGGCGGGTCCCGGGGCTGTTCCCGGGGCAATGATTGATTTACGTGACAATTTCCTTTACGATGAATACATTGAGTGATCCAGCAACAAGATGGAATGAATGCCGTCAAGGCAGCTTATATTGGAGCCGGAGCTCATTCGAGACGATCGCCTTGTCTTGGATGCCGGCAGGGAAAGGAAGAGCACCATGGCTAAAAAAGTGAAAGTTTCCGAATTGGTCAACCAGTTCGGGCTCGAGGTCGTTTCCGGAGAACAGGGGTTGAAGCGTGCGATTACGGTTGATGATCTCTATCGTCCGGGACTGGAGATGGCCGGTTATTTCGAATACCATCCGCCGGAACGCGTTCAAATTTTGGGTAAAACCGAGCTGGCTTTTTTCGAGATGCTTCCGGAGAAGGAGCGTAAGGAGCGAATGGAGCGGCTCTGCAGCAGCGAGGATACCCCTTGCATTATCGTCACCCGGTCTTGGAAGGTTCCGGAGGAATTGCTTGAAATCAGTTCGGAGAAGCAAGTTCCGGTACTCCGCAGCAGCATGGCGACAACGATCCTGTCGAGCCGGATCACCAGTTTCCTGGAACGGAAGCTGGCGCCTACGGCCACCATTCATGGCGTTCTTGTCGACGTTTACGGCGTAGGCATGCTGATTACCGGCAGCAGCGGGATCGGAAAGAGCGAAACCGCACTTGAGCTGGTCAAGCGTGGTCACCGCTTAATCGCGGACGATGCTGTGGAAATTCGGCAAACGTCGGACAATCAATTGCACGGTTCGGCTCCCGAACTGATCCGTCACCTGTTGGAAATTCGCGGCGTCGGGATCATTAACGTCATGACGTTGTTTGGCGCCGGGGCGATCCGTAACAATAAACGGATTACGCTGGTCGTGAAGCTGGAAGCCTGGCAGCAGGAGAAGCAATATGACCGGTTGGGACTGGATGAAGAGACGACGCGCATCATCGATACCGATGTACCGCTGGCGACGATTCCGGTACGCCCCGGACGGAACTTGGCCGTAATCATCGAGGTGGCCGCGATGAACTTCCGTTTGAAACGCATGGGGTATAACGCCGCACTGCAGTTTACGACAAAACTGACCGAAACGATTTCGGAAGATATCGACGATTTGGATTAGGAGCGTGAACGATGGGCACTTTGTTATTGGACCCGATCGCATTTTCAATCGGGGGCTTAAAGGTACACTGGTATGGCCTGATTCTGGGAAGCGCTGCATTGGTCGGTCTTCTGTTGGCCGTATGGGAGGGGAAGCGGTTCCGCATCCCCCAAGAGTTTTTTATGGACTTGCTGTTGCTCGGAGTGCCGTCGGCGATTATTGCCGCGCGGATTTATTACGTCGCCTTTATGTGGGACGATTACAAGGACAACTTCTGGGATGTCTTCAAAATCTGGAACGGCGGCATCGCCATCTACGGGGCGCTGATCGGCGCGATTATTTGCGCGGTTATCTTTGTCCGGCGCCGCGGCTATAATTTCTGGCGGATTGCCGATATCTGTGCGCCTTCCTTGATCATTGGGCAAATGATCGGACGCTGGGGGAACTTCGTCAACCAGGAAGCCTATGGCGGTCCGACGACGGAAAGTTTCCTGCGGGATAACCTGAACTTGCCGTCGTTTATCGTCAATCAGATGAATGTGCAGGGGACGTTCCATCACCCGACGTTTTTGTATGAATCGTTGTGGAACTTGGCCGGGCTGATCTTGCTCCTGATTTTGCGCAGACAGAAATTTTTGCGGTCCGGTGAATTGTTCGCATCGTATTTCATTTGGTATTCGATCGGGCGGTTCTTCATCGAAGCGCTGCGGACCGACAGCTTGGCCTTCCAAGGCGCCGCCTGGCTTGCGTCGTTCGTGAACGGATTGTGGTCGCCGATGACCTGGCTTGGTTTTGAGCAAGGGTATCTGGCGCCGTCTTACGGCAACATCCGGATTTCCCAGCTGCTGGCCATCGGGATTGTGATTGCGGCGATCATCTTCATTATTGTACGCCGCCGCACGGTACGCGACCTGCCGTACTATAGCGATCCAATTACGTCCACGAAAGTGGCGGCTGCAGGGGAAGGGGCGCCGGAAGCAGGCGGAACGGCCGAACCGGAGCAGGCGGAGCCAACCCAGACGACAGAGACGACCGTGGAGGAGAAGCCGGAAGTTCCGGAAGAGAAGAAGGAGTAGCAGCCCTATGATAGACACCGTGTTATTTGATCTCGACGGAACGATCATTAATACCAATGAACTGATTATTACGACATTTCAGCATGTCATCGAGAAAAACGGCTTGAAGCCGCATACCCGGGAAGAAATCATCCCGCATATGGGCATGACGCTGGAGCATCAACTGCGGATATTCTCGGGCCGAGAGGATGTGGCGGATCTGGTGGCGGACTACCGGAAGTATAATCGAGCGCGCCATGATGAACTGATCCGTGATTTTCCGCATGTGAAAGAAGTAATCTCCAGGCTGCACGAACGGGGGATCACGATGGGCATCGTCACGACGAAAATCAAGGAAACGACGCTGCTTGCCTTGAACATGTTCGGGTTGAAACCGTATATGAAGGCGGTCGTAACAGTGGATGACGTGAAGCATCCCAAGCCGCATCCCGAGCCGATTCTGACGGCGCTGCGCGAGTTGAACGCCGATCCGGCTCGAACCTTGATGGTCGGCGACAGCGCGGCCGATCTGCAAAGCGCAAAGGCCGCGGGCGTGCAGGCTGCCGGCGTGGCTTGGTCGTTGAAAGGCGAGGCGTTGCTGCGCAAGTATGATCCTGACTACATCCTTCAGGATATGACCGATCTTTACGGAATCCTAGGCTTTAAGCAGGTGAGGTCGTGAGACAAGTCAAGCGTTACCCGGTCGAAGGACCCAACGCGCTTTGGCAGCTGTACCGGACGGTAAGCCCATGGAAGGGCGTCCGTAATTTTATATTTATTCAAATCGCCCGATATTGCCCGATTCTTTCCGTCAAAAATGCGATCTATCGGCGCGTGCTTGGCATGAAAGTGGGGGAGCACACCGCGTTTGGGCTGATGGTGATGGTAGACGTATTTTTTCCGGAGCTGATTACGGTCGGCCGGAACTCGGTAATCGGGTACAACACGACGATTCTCGCCCATGAGTATTTGATTAAGGAATACCGGTTGGGCGAGGTGCGGATCGGCGACGAGGTGATGATCGGGGCGAACACCACGATTCTCCCGGGCGTCACGATCGGGAACGGTGCGGTCGTCGCCGCCGGATCGGTTGTACATAAGGACGTGGCTCCGGGCACGTTTGTCGGCGGCAATCCGCTGCGGGTGCTGGAACGGAAGAACCCCAGTTGATGCAAGCTTCGTCTCATGCCGTAGGGAGCTCGATAGGGTGGTCCAGTAGCAGTCAGATGCATCTAAACACAATTCGAATGCGCTAACGCTGATCAGGAACGCTATTGTGGCCAATTTGGCGCTGGGGAAATTCTAACGACGCTGAGTAACGCTATTTTGTGGAATACACCTGATTTCGGCAGCAAAAAGAAACAATAAGCATTGTGGTCAGCGTTAGAATCGCAAAACATTGATATCGGGCGATATAAGCTTGGTGGTAAGCGTTAGACGCTAAGCTGACGTCCCTCGGAGCGAGGAGCGGCGACGACGTAATGGAGGATCTGCAAATCTACGGCAGCTACGGACCACAGCATAAAGAAAAGCGGTCACGAACCCGGCATCTTGCCGGTCGGGACCGCTTTTTGCTCGTTACTTGAGTGGGATCTTGATTTCTTGGGGTTTGTAGTCCAAGGTTTCCGTGAGCGTGAAGTTTAGCGGTTGGTGATATTGCCGCGACTCCAGTTTGAAGCTGATCGTTTCCGCCTCGCCGTCGAGACGATACGTAGGGGAGCCGTTTTCCCTCAGAACTCGATAGGAGGTTCCTTCGTCGTCCGTAAAATAATCGTCAACGTGGTAAGGCATCGCTATTTTGGATTTAGGATTTCTGTTCATCTGAAAGCGAACCTCGAGGGATTGTTCCCCGGGAACGACTTCAACCTTCTCTACGGCCTGGTTTGGAGTGATGAGTTGCTTTTTGTCCGTATCCACCGCGAGATTCAGTGTTCTTGAAATCGGGGTTCCAAAACCGTCGAATTGGAGCGTGACTTCGTTCCAATCCGTGTAATAAAGGCTTTCGAAATCAATCCCCGAGAGATAAGGCGTCGACGTCTTCCCGTTCCCGTAATCGTAAAGAATATCTCTGGATTTCGTGTATCGCCAAAATTGATCCTCCCGGTGCTCGCCCAGATACAGCTTGGCCGCGAGGTGATCCGTCATGAATTTATCCACGAATTCCTGCGGCTTGAACAGGAGCGTCGTACTTAGCGGACGCAGGACGAGTTGGTCAACGGTCAATGGCTTGCCGTAGAGGGTCGCGGTTTGATTTACGCGAAAGGTCTTCTTCGTCTTGGCATAAGGACGGCCGCTCCATTCGATAGGGATCTTCGCCTGGACATTGATATCCGATATCCGGGAATTTACCGCAAGGCTAGACTGAGTTGGCGCATCTCGATCGGTAAAGATGATCTTATAGTAGCTATGCTTGATATCTTTAGAATCAGTGAGTGACGTGCCTTCTTTACGAGGCAAGCTGTCGTATAGATTTCCATCCTTATCGACCAGATAGGCATACAAGTTATTCACGGCCTTCACATCTTCAGGATTGACCATCGAATAAAACACCACTACCGTTCGCCCATCGGCCAGCACGCCGTCGACGGTCACCTTCGTTCCCGCCACTTCCGTCGATTTCCCGATCGGCTGGTACAAGCCATGTTCGGCGGCCCGCTCCATCTCGGAGGTCATCAGGGACGAGACATAATCCGGAATGCCGGCAGGCTGACCGGCCGTCGTCGTTGAAACACCGCCCGGCAGCCCTCCGCCTTGCCAGATGAGCACCAGCATCAAACAAACGGCAAGCGTCCCAATGGCCCCGACGGTCCAGGCCAGCCCCCGACGCATCTGCCATTTGCCTTGCAGGTTTTTTCCCTTATCCAGGCCACGCCGGATCGACGCGTCCAGCCGTTCATCGCCGATCTGTTTCTCGGCAAGACGAACGCCGTCAAAATAACGAGCCAGCTGATTTTCCTCCCGATCAACCATAATAAAATTCACCTCCCACATTCATATGGCGGCGAAGCTGCTTCAGGCCCTGATGCAGCCAGGTCTTGACCGTCCCCTCCGGGCGATCCAGCACCCGGGCGATTTCCGCCAAGGTCATGTCCTGATAATATTTCAGCGTCAAAACATGGCGGTATTTCGGCTTTAACCGGTCCAGCGCAAAGTCCAGATCCATTTTGAATACGCTGACCATTTCTCCGCTTGCCTGCACCGACTCCGCCACGTACGGAAGAACCCGTTTCCGCCGTTTAAGCTCATCAATGCAGCAGTTGATCAGGATTCGGATCAGCCACGGAACGAAGGCCTCGGGATCCTTGAGGCGCCGGCATTTGATCCAAGCCTTGCATACCGTTTCCTGGATGACCTCCAAGGCGTCCGATTCGTTGCGCAGATAGCTGTGGGCGATACCGTACAGCCTCCGCCGATGCTTGGATATCAATTGATAAAACGCTTGCTCGTCTCCGCTGCAGGCAGCGGCGGCCCATTCTCTCTCTTCCAAAGCGGGCTCCTTCCTTCCCATGTAGAGTGCAGCGAACAGGGAATACCGGCCGGTATTTCACTTCCCTATCCTAAGGACGGCGAAGCGGGCCAAACGGTTTTACGATGGACCAACTTCTGGTATAGTGAAAAGAGCAGTCCGGCAGGATCTATTGCCATAAACAGGCGTCTAGTACATAAATAAGGCTACTTCTTAATTATGAATAGGGGTTGGTTGAGTGAGCAAGGGGGTCAAGGAACGTTTGCCGCAGCTGGACATCTTTCGAGCGTTAGCCATCATCAGCGTGATCCAGGTGCATGCTTCATCGTTCGCGGCGGCGGAACAAGCGCTGAATTCACCGGTCTACTACTTTTATAATTGGATGAACATTTTTTTCAAAATCGGTACCCCGTCTTTTATCTTCCTGAGTAGTTTCGTGCTCTTCTACAATTATTACGAACAGCCGATCAGCCGCAAGCTGGTGGGCAAGTTCTACAAGAAACGCCTTACGTACATCATCTTGCCCTATTTATCGGTCTCCTGCTGTTATTTCCTGCTAATGGCATTCTACCGTCATGATTTCATGAATAACTCCAAAATGTATGAGCTGAAGTCGCTGGGGACGGCGCTGCTGCACGGAACGGCTTATACCCACCTCTATTTCGTATTTATCAGCATTCAATTCTACCTGTTATTCCCGCTCTTCTTGTGGCTGTTTCAGTCTTTTCGCAATCGCCGCGTGCTGCTTGCGCTTATTCTCCCCTGCGGTCTCGCGCTGCAGTGGGGGTTCGTGTTCTGGAACAAATACGAGCTGCAACTGCCGAACAAAGCGAGCTACGCGCTTTCCTACATGGGTTACTACATGCTGGGCGCGGTGTTGGCGATTTATTTCGGCAAAATCAAGGCCTGGCTCACAACGGATTGGAAAGCGCTCTCGAAGGGGCTAAAGGGATGGACGGCCGCCTTATGGATCGGATGGCTGGCGATCGCCCTTGTTCATGTCCAGGTCTGGTATTCGTTCCGTCAAGGCTTAGGGTCACCGAATACCCTATGGTTCGAATTATTATGGAACGTGCACTCCCTGCTTTCGGCGTTGGTACTGATGAAGGCGGCCTTTTATATTCAAAGGAAAGGTTCGGCATATTGGAACCGAACGCTGACCCGGCTGGGCGAGCTTTCCTTCGGCATTTATTTGTTTCATCCGTTTGTACTGTTCGTGTATCGGCTCTTCTGGAGCGAGCAGAAGTTGCCCGGGGCTTCTTTCGGCTACCTGTGCTATGTCGTGGCCGGCTCCCTGGGGGCGTTGTTCCTCTCTTGGGGGTTCGTGCAGCTTTGCTTCCGGCGGCTGCCGTTTGCCGCGTGGTTTCTCGGGAGTATTCCGGTTTCCTTGCGCAAAAACAAATCGTCCGCACGGCAAGGAAGCGGACCAAGCCCCTCGGTTGGCGCGAATCTGTAACTTGGCGGATCCCTTGCCGGTCTGGGCGTACCAGACCGGTTTGCCGCATTTTTCGGCATCCGCAAGGGTTATGCCCCCGCTTGGGGAATACTTTAATGCAGGCGATGAAGCGGGAGACCGATCGGGAAGAAGCGATTGACGGTACGAAAGAAAATATGATAAAATTGGGCTACTCTTTAATTTGGTAGCATGGTAGCACTTTAATATAGTAAAGAAATTGTGAGAGAGAAGAACGGTGAGGTGAAACGCTTGTCGAAACCAAAAGGCTTTGAAAAACCGGCGGGGGTCCGCGATTATCTGCCTTTTGCCGTGGATAAACTGCGCGCCATCGAACGGCGCGTGCTGGATTGCATGGCCGGCTGGGGTTACCGGCAGATCATGACGCCGACGATGGAATATTACGACACGGTCGGCGTAGCCAGCTCGACGTCGGATCAGAAGCTGTTTAAATTGTTGAATAACCGGGGCACCACCATGGTACTCCGTTCCGATATGACGGCGCCGATCGCCCGGGTCGTCGCGTCCTTGCTGAAGGAGGAACCGCTGCCGCTCCGCTTGTCGTATCACGCCAACGTGTTCCGGGCCATTGAGGAGGAGGCGGGACGGGAAGCGGAGTTTTTCCAAACCGGGGTCGAATTGGTCGGGGATGATTCCCCGGACGCCGATGCGGAAGTGATCGCCTTGGCCGTCGCGTCGTTGCAGGCTGCGGGCGTGAAGTCGTTTAAAATCGCGGTCGGGCACGTCGGCTTCTTGAATGGTTTGTTGGAAGAGGCGGTTCCGGGACGTGAGGATATTCAGGAGGCGCTAAAAGATGGGCTGCTGCATCGAGATTATGTCGGTTACCGCGAGACGCTGGCGGAATTGTCCCTGTCGCCGCAGCAGCGTGACGAGCTGGAAGGGATCCTTCGATTGCGCGGTGGGAAAGAGGTTTGCGGCCAGGCGCTGGAGCTGAGCGGGAATCCGCTCGCCCAAACATCCATTCGCCATCTCTGCCAGGTGTGGGAGGCGCTGGAGGATTTCGGCGTGGCCGAACACGTGATGATCGATCTGACGATGATCGGCGATTTCTCCTATTATACGGGCATGACATTCGAGGGGTATGCGGCGGAGCTCGGCTTCCCGGTGTGTAACGGCGGGCGGTACGACAACCTGTTGCAGCAGTTCGGACGCCCTGCGCCGGCAACGGGGTTCTCGCTGAAGACGAACCGGATCCTGGACGGCGTGGGCGGGCTGGAGACCGAGCCGGATCTGCCGGTCGTGCTGCAGTACGATACGCCGAACCGGAAGCGGGCGTTCGCCGAAGCGGAGCGGCTGCGCGGCGAAGGCCGCAGCGTGCTGATGCGGCGTGCCGAGGGCCCGGAGGATCTGTTAAGCGTGCCGGAGTCCGCGCGGAAGACAGGGCCGCTGGGGCCGTCGTACGGGGATATCCTGACGTTGGTTAGCTTTTGACTCAAGGCATGAGGTTGCCTGCAAGGAGGTCGCAATCCATTGAAACAAATCATTAAGGTCGCCATGCCCAAGGGGCGTATTTATAAGAAAGCGTCCGCCTTGTTCCGCGAGGCCGGGATCGAGATTCCGGACGATGTGGACGAAACGCGCAAGCTGGTCATTCCGCTCCCGGACATCGGTATGGAGTTTATTCTGGCCAAGCCGGTGGACGTGCCGACCTACGTGGAATACGGGGTAGCCGATATCGGCATCGTCGGCAAGGACGTGTTAATGGAGGAGAATCGGGACGTTTACGAGCTGCTCGATCTCGGCATCGCTCGCTGCCGCATGTCGGTTATTGCGCTCCCGGATTGGAAGCCGGGGATTCAACAGCGGGTCGCGACGAAATATCCAAATGTGGCGTCGCAGTTCTTCCGTGAGCACGGTCAGCAGGTCGAAGTGATCAAGCTGAACGGCTCGATCGAGTTGGCGCCACTGATCGGTCTTGCCGACCGGATCGTCGACATGGTTGAAACCGGGCAGACGTTGAAGGAAAACGGACTGGTGGAGATGGAGAAGATCTTTGACATTACCAGCCGCTTGGTGGCCAATCGGGTCAGCTACCGGATGAAAAACGCCGAAATCCAGGCCGTGTGCGATGCGCTGAGCAAGGTGGTCCGAACCGTCGCGGGCGAGGTCAAGCGGGCTTAGGATGGGCGAAGAAGGCGATATGAAATAAGAAATGAAGAAAGCAGGGGATGCCGGATGATGAAACTGGTATCGGCACAGGATTTTGATTTGCGGCGGGAAGTGGAATACGGCTCGCCGGAGCAGAACGAAGCGGTCAAATCGATCGTACAGGCGGTCAAAGCGGAAGGCGACGCGGCCCTGCTCCGTTACACGGAGCAATTTGACGGCATGAAGCTGGATGCGAACGAGTTGCGCGTGACGCGGGAAGAACTGAAAGCGGCGTATGACGCGGTGGCGCCCTCGTTCGTTACGGCGATTCGGGCGGCGGCCGCCAATATCCGGGCGTTTCACGCCCGGCAGAAGCGCAACTCCTGGATGGATTTGCAGCCGGACGGGAGCTTGCTTGGACAGATCATCCGGCCGCTGAAGCGCGTCGGGGTTTACGTTCCCGGCGGGAAGGCGGCTTACCCTTCCTCCGTGCTCATGAACGTGATCCCCGCGCAAGTGGCGGGCGTGCCGGAGATCGTGATGGTGACGCCGCCGGCGACGGGCGGCAAAGCGGGCATCGACCCGTATATCCTCGTGGCCGCGGCGGAGGCCGGCGTGCACGAAATCTACCGGGTCGGCGGGGCCCAAGCGGTTGCCGCGCTCGCGTACGGCACCGACACGATCCGGCCCGTCGATAAAATCTGCGGGCCGGGCAACATCTACGTCGCGTTAGCCAAACGCGAAGTGTACGGCGTCGTCGATATCGACAGTATCGCCGGTCCCAGCGAAATCGCCGTGCTGGCCGACGACAGCGCCGATCCCGCCTATGTGGCGGCGGATCTGCTGTCCCAGGCCGAACACGACGAGATGGCGTCGGCGATCCTCGTGACGCCGTCGGAGGCGTTCGCGAAGGCGTGCCAGGCCGAGGTGGAGCGGCAACTGGCCGCGCTGCCGCGCAAGGCGATCGCCGGAGCTTCCATCGAGCGCTACGGCGCAATCCTTCTCGTTGATTCGGTGGAAGCCGGGATCGACGTGATCAATCAGCTGGCGCCGGAGCATTTTGAGCTGATCGTCGACAATCCGATGGGCTATCTGGGGCGGGTGGAAAATGCCGGGGCGATTTTCCTCGGGCCGTACAGTTCGGAGCCGGTTGGCGATTATTTCGCCGGACCGAACCATATCATTCCGACCAACGGCACGGCGCGGTTTTCGTCGCCGGTCGACGTGGACGATTTTATCAAGAAATCAAGCGTGATTTACTATAGCAGGGAAGCGCTGCTGGAGAACGGAGCGACCATTATGGAGTTGGCGCGGCGGGAAGGCCTGGAAGGCCACGCCCGGGCGATCGAGGTCCGGCTGCAGCAGGAAGGAAAGGCGGGGAACGAACATGACCAACAATAACGGGGGAGCGGCGGTACGCCAAGCGAGCGTCAGCCGCAAGACGAATGAGACCGATATCCGGCTGACCTTTGCGGTCGATGGGAGCGGAAACGCACAGTTAGAGACGGATGTGCCTTTTTTGAACCATATGCTCGATTTGTTCGCCAAGCACGGACATTTTGACTTAGCGGTGCAGGCGCGCGGCGATATTGAGATCGACGACCATCATACGGTCGAGGACATCGGCATTTGTCTGGGGCAGGTACTTCGGGAGGCATTGGGCGATAAAAAAGGGATCAAACGTTATTCGAGTGTGTTTATTCCGATGGATGAAGCGTTGGCTCAAGTGGTTATCGACGTTAGTAACCGGCCGCACTTCGAATACCGCGCGGAGTATCCTTCCGACCGGGTCGGCAGCTTCGAAGTGCAGCTTGTCCACGAGTTTCTATGGAAGCTGGCGCTGGAGGCGCGGATCACGCTGCATGTGATCGTGCACTACGGCCAGAACACGCACCACATGATCGAGGCGGTGTTCAAGGCGCTCGGGCGGGCGCTTGACGAGGCGACAAGCATCGATCCGCGCGTCAGCGGGGTGCCGTCGACGAAGGGAGTGCTGTAACGCGATGAACATCGCCATCGTCGATTACGGGATGGGCAACCTGCATAGCGTTAGCAAAGCGGTGGAGCGCCTCGGCTACGAAGGGCTCGTCACGGCGGACGAGGCCCAGATTCTGGCCGCGGACGGCGTGCTGCTGCCGGGCGTCGGGGCTTTCGGCGACGCGATGGAGCATCTGCGCGCGTCGGGGCTGGACGCCGTGGTGCGGCAGGCGGCCGATCAAGGTGCACCGCTGCTCGGTATCTGCCTCGGGATGCAGTTGCTCTTCGGCGAGAGCGAAGAGCATGGGCGGAATGAGGGGCTGGGCTTGCTGCCGGGCCGAGCGGCGCGGTTTGCGGGCACCGAAGGGTACAAGGTGCCGCATATGGGCTGGAACCGGCTGGAGTTCCTGCAGCCGGACAATCCGCTGCTCGCCGGGCTGGAAGAGGGACACGTCTACTTCGTCCACTCTTACCACGTGTTGGCCGAGCAGCAGGAGGATGTGCTGGCCGTGACCGACTACGGCCATCCGGTGACCGCCATCGTCGGCCGCGGCAACGTCTTCGGGATGCAGTTCCATCCCGAGAAGAGCGGCGAGCTCGGCATGGCGCTGCTCCGCAATTTCCTGACGCTGGCGGAGCGGCGGCAGGCGCAGGTAGGCTGAGGTGCAAGCAATAACAAGCCGCAAGCCACAACAAGCCGATAGCAGCTAGCCGCTAGCCGCGCACGGTAAGAACTTAGCGGTAATTTATGGCCTTATTTTTGCGGATCAGTGGGTATGCGGTAAAATAGCGGTAAAAAGTGGTCTTATTCTGAGTTTCATTGCACTAGCCTTGCACCAAACCTGACATAAGAAAAATAATGTTCTCACAAATTCCTAAATATTGAAGAAATTGATGGAATCACTCTGGAAATCCATAAAAAAACTCCTAATGTTGAAGGATAGGCATGTTACCCATTCCTCTCACAAAAGGAGCTCACTATGGGTAATGTACCAGATCAGACCGTCATTTGTAAATGCCTAGATTACATGGATTTATCCGACGATCATTTTCCGTTGTTTAATTATCGTCGCAAGTTCACTTTCGTCAAAGCGGTTAAGCTGTTGATCGAAGCCCAATTAAGCCAACGTAGCGATCTGGAGACCATTAGCCTTCATCTCGATGCGAATCCGCAGTTACAACAAGATATTGGTCTTGTCCGCATCAGCGCTTCTCAGATTGACCGGACCTTAAACGCACTTCCATTAGTGGAACTGCAAGAGCTTTGGTTCCAATTGATCTCTAAGCAAAATCAGGTTTGTTCAGCGCAAAAAGGGGCTCATCTCGGAAAGCTGCGCATCATCGATTCGACGGTGTTGTCTCTTCCAGAGATGGCGGGTAAATGGGCTTATAATTCACAGACAAGCAATGGCATTAAGATTCATACGAGTGTCGTATTAGCCCGCCCAGGCCTCTGCTATTGCGATCAGATGGTCTGTTCCACTCGAGGCGTCGCAGACTCGGAAGTCGCGCTGGATCTCGTCGTCGATCCCAAGGCGATTCATGTGATGGACCGCGGTTACATTGTGTATAGCCAATTCAAGCATTGGTTAGAAAACAATATTCGCTTCGTCGCACGTATCCAGAAAAACAGCCGAACCGTTGTGAAGGAAGAACGCGATGTTTCCGAGTTCCCTTCGATCCTTCGCGATGCCGATGTCACCGTATCCTACACGGATAAAGAAACGAAAGAACAAGTGGAGGTTTCTTTGCGATTGGTGGAGTACATCGATGACAAAGAACGTCTGTACCGGGTTCTGACAAACGTATGGGATCGAACAGCTGTACAGATCAGTGACATCTATCGTGGGCGCTGGGCCATCGAGCTGTTTTTCAAATGGATGAAACAACATGTAAGTCTTGTTCATCTATACAGCTACAAGCCAGAGGCGGTGTGGAACCAAATCTATTTGGCGATGATTGCTCATGCCTTACTGCAGTTGATTCATCAAGAGTCCGCACCCCCTCAGCGCTTGTGGTCCTTTTTGAAGATGCTGCGAGCGTATATAACATCCTCATGGACTGCATTTGTGGAGCGATTGAACCGCAAGCCGACCAAGCATTCACTTGGTAGGCGTAAGAAAAAGAAGCTCGGTCGCCCTCGAAAGCATCCTAAGGTGCACAAGACCGTAAAATTGATCAAGAAATAGTTACACAAGGGCATATATACAATAATTGGTAACATGATCCTATGCTTACAGGGAGATCGACTTTTTGGCGATGAGCCTGGATAACTAACTGCAAAATATTTGGTCTAGATACACTTCATGTATACTTTTGATTCTTAATCCAATCCATGTCAGCTTCTATGCAAGGCTAGTGGTTTCATTGCCCGAATCTGGGTTACTTGGACAAAATAACGCCAGAAAACACCGCTATTTCACTCACAACGCACGAATGCGCCGAAATAGCGCCATAAATTACCGTTATTGCAATTGCTGCAATCGTAATGCGATTGGATCGCAGTTTATAGATCATCAACAGCGGGAGGTCGTTTCATTCCATGTCATCTTTTATTATTTATCCGGCTATCGATATTCGCGGCGGACAGTGTGTGCGTCTGGTCCAAGGCGATTACGACCGCGAGACGGTGTATAACGCCAACCCGGTGGAAGTGGCCCGTTCCTGGGAAGCGCAAGGCGGGACGTTTATTCACCTGGTCGACCTGGACGGCGCCAAGGCGGGGCATCCGGTCAACGACGCGCTGATCGGCGAGATCGCCCGCAGCGTGCAGGTGCCGGTGCAGGTCGGCGGCGGGCTGCGCACGCTGGACGACGTCAAGCGCCTGCTGTCGCTCGGCGTGAGCCGGTTGATCCTTGGCACGGCGGCGATCGAGGACCGCGCGTTTACCGAGGCGGTGCTTGGCACTTACGGCGATCGGGTCGCGATCGGCATCGACGCCCGGAACGGCTTTGTCGCCACGCGCGGCTGGCTGGAAACGTCCGAGGTGCAGGCCGAGGTGCTGGCGAAGGAATTGGCCGCCAAAGGGGCGGAGACGTTGATCTTCACCGACATTTCCCGCGACGGGATGATGCAAGGTCCCAACGTGGAGGCGATCCTGTCGCTGGCGAGGGCGTCCGGCAAGACGGTCATCGCTTCCGGAGGCGTGACGGTGCAGGACGATTTGCTGCGGTTGGCCGCGCATGCCGATCAGGGGATCGGCGGGGCTATCGTCGGCAAAGCGCTGTACACCGGAAACATCGATTTGGCCCAAGCGATTGCGGCGATCGGAGCCTTGGAGTCTTAACGTAGAATAGAAAGGAAGTCGAACCAGCATGCTCGCAAAGCGAATTATTCCCTGTCTTGACGTGAAGGACGGGCGGGTCGTCAAAGGCGTGAATTTTGTGAACCTGCGCGATGCCGGCGATCCGGTAGAGCTGGCGGCGTTATATGATCGGGAGGGAGCGGATGAGCTTGTGTTCCTGGACATTTCCGCGTCGCATGAGGGGCGTGCCACGATGGTCGAGGTCGTGAAGCAAACG
The DNA here is from genome assembly GCF_057063165.1 of Paenibacillus sp. JL3B1040. Lineage (NCBI taxonomy): Bacteria > Bacillati > Bacillota > Bacilli > Caryophanales > Paenibacillaceae > Paenibacillus > Paenibacillus tiangongensis. Next base: position 182,983 of record NZ_CM169317.1, read on the forward strand.
GCCGGTGAAATCGCTATTCCGTTTACGGTCGGCGGTGGGATTTCCCAGGTGGAGGATATGAAACGCCTGCTGCGGGCCGGAGCCGATAAAATCGGCATTAATACGGCGGCGGTGGTGAACCCCGAGCTGATCTCCGACGGGGCGCGCCGCTTTGGGTCCCAATGCATCGTGGTGGCCGTGGACGCCAAATACAACGCCGAGTGGGGCGAATGGGAAGTGTACACTCACGGCGGACGTAAACCGACGGGGATCCGGGCGCTTGCCTGGGTACAGGAAGCCAAGAAGCGGGGTGCCGGGGAAATTTTGCTGACGAGCATGGACGCCGACGGCACCAAGGACGGCTTCGATTTGCCGCTGACGAGCGCGGTAAGCCGGGCGGTGGGCATTCCGGTCATCGCCTCCGGCGGGGCCGGGACGGCGAGCGATTTTTACGAGGTGTTTACCGAAGGACAGGCGGATGCGGCGCTGGCGGCGACGATTTTTCATTATAAAGAAATTGCGGTGCCGGATTTGAAACAAGAGCTTAGAGCCAAAGGGGTGGAAATACGATGACCGCAGGGAATCAACAACCGCTGCAATGTTTGCTATCGATGGAGGAGCTGGAGCAAGCGGTGAAGTGGGATGCGTCGGGACTCGTTCCGGCCATTGTGCAGGAGGCGGGCAGCAAGGAAGTGCTGATGTTGGCTTACATGAACCGCGAATCGCTGCGCCAATCGGTGGAATCCGGGTTGACCTGGTTCTGGAGCCGGTCGCGCGGCGAGCTGTGGAACAAAGGGGCAACTTCCGGCAATACCCAGCGGATCACGGCCTTGAAATACGATTGCGATGGGGATACGCTGCTGGTTGAGGTGATCGCGAACGGGCCGGCCTGCCATACCGGGGAGCCGACCTGTTTCTACCGGACGGCGGCTGCGGGCGCTGAGGCAGCGGCCGCCTCGGCGGGGCCCGGCAGCGGCGGGGCCCATGCCCATGAGCGCTTCAAGGTGCTCGCCGAGCTGGAGCAGCTGATCGCCGAGCGTTACGCGGAGCGTCCGGAAGGGGCCTATACGACGTATCTGTTCGAAAAAGGACTCGATAAGATCTTGAAGAAAGTCGGCGAAGAAACCGCGGAGTCGATCATCGCGGCCAAAAACGGCGATAACGACGAGCTGCGTTACGAAGTGAGCGACCTGATCTATCACCTGCTGGTGCTGCTGCGCGAACGCAACCTGCCGCTCGATGACATCATGCGGGAGCTGGAGCGGCGGCATGAGCGGCCGCGGCGCGACTAGAACGGAGGCGTAGACCAGATGCTGATCGATTACCATACGCATCATGAGCGCTGCGGACACGCTGTCGGCGCGTTGGAGGAATACGTTCTTCGGGGGATTGAGATCGGACTCTCCCAGCTTGGCGTCTCCGACCATATGCCGCTGCTGCATGTCGATCCGGCCAAGTATTACCCGGAAATGGCCATGCCGATGGAGGAACTGCCGCGCTACGTCGAGGAAGCCTTTCGGCTGAAGGAGAAATACCGCGGGCAAATCGACGTCCGGGTCGGCCTGGAGGGCGACTATATCGAAGGCTGGGAGAAGCGCATCGAACAAATCGTCAACGCTTATCCTTGGGATTATGTGATCGGTTCGGTGCATTTTCTCGGGGAATGGGACGTGTCGGATTTCCGCCAGGTTCACAACTGGGACGGTCAGGACGTGTTTGCGGTGTACGAGCGTTACTACGATGCCGTGGCCAAAGCCGCGCAAACCGGGTTCTACGATTTCCTCGGCCACCTCGACGTGATCAAGCGGTTCGGGTACAAGCCGGGACCGGAGCTGGAGGAAGCGACGATCCGGCTGGAGCGCAGGACTTTGGCGGCCGTGAAGGAAGCCGGGATCGCGATGGAGCTGAACGCCTCCGGCTTGTCCAAGCCGTGCGCCGAGATGTTTCCGAGCGAACGGATTTTACGGGCGGCGATCGAGATGGGGATTCCGCTCACCGTAGGGTCGGACGCCCATGATCCGCTGAAGCTGAGCGAGCATCTGGATCAGGCGCGTACTCTGCTGTATAACCTGGGCGTGCGGGAGCTGGCGACCTTCGAAGGACGCCGACGGACGATGATTCCTCTGGCGGCCGGGAAGTAAGCTGGCATTGAAGGAAGGTGCGGCGCTGGACGCGAACCTCGAATCCATGTACGATAAAAGAGAAGGCATGTCCAAGTTTTGAATAAGGATTCGGGAGGATGTTATGGAAGCCAAAATGCGCATGTTTTCCGGGTCGTCCAATCCGAAGCTGGTATCGGATATCTGCGGACGGTTGGGGATCGAACCCGGGAAAGTCAAGCTGTCGCGGTTCAAAAGCGGAGAAATTTATGTGCATTATGAGGAAAGTATCCGTAATTACGATGTGTTTCTGGTACAGTCGCTGTCCCATCCCATCAATGAGCTGTTCGTCGAGCTTCTGGTGATGATCGATGCCGCTAAACGAGCCTCTGCCCGAACGATCAACGTCATCATGCCGTATTACGGCTATGCCCGGCAGGAACGTAAATCCGCGCCGCGGGAACCAATTTCGGCCAAGCTGCTCGCGGATGTGCTGACGACGGCGGGAGCGAATCGGGTCGTGACGATCGACCTGCACGCGCCGGCGATCCAAGGCTTCTTCAATATTCCGGTCGATCATTTGACCGCTTTGGACTTGATGACCGACTATCTGAAGGCTCAGCAGATCCCGAATCCCGTGATCGTCTCGCCGGATGCGGGACGCGCCTCGATGGCGGAGAAGCTGGCCAACGGACTGGACTCGCCGTTTGCGATCATGATCAAGAAGCGCCCCGCGCACAACGAGTCGGTGATTACGCACGTGATCGGCGACGTTGCCGGGCACACGCCGATCATTATCGAAGATCTGATCGACACCGGCTCCACGATCGTCAACGTCGTGGAGGGCCTGAAGGAACGGGGCGCGGAGGACGCTTTCGTGTGCGCGACGCACGGGCTTTTTTCCGCAAATGCCTTGGAGAAGCTCGATCATCCGAACATCCGCCAAGTGGTGGTCACCGATTCGATCGCGCAGCCGGAGCTGCATTCCTCGCATGTGCAGGTGCTCTCGGTCGCGCCGATGCTGGCCCGGGCCACGCAATTCATCCTGGAGGGCGGGTCGATTGCCGCTTTATTTAAGGATCGGGGAATTTAAGGGAACTTTACGTTTTGAACCGCCTACGCCTGTGGGCGGTTTTTGTTTACACGCGAGCGAAACCGTGGACCGGCCTTGTTTGCCGTTTACAATCGTTATTATCCCCGCTTCTTTTTCGCGGATTTGGCTTCGGCTGCCCGGCGGTTTTCCGCAGCCCGGAACAGGACGATGCGGCGAATGAGATCCAGAGGCAGCGGCTGGTCCAGCGGAAATTGTACGGAACCTTTACCGCTATGGTACCGGGACAGCTCCTCTTGAAACTCCGCGATGCCGCTAGGCGTCGGATAAAAGCCGATGTGTTTCTTAAAGGCTGCGAAATGCACCAGGATTCTGCCATCCGTCTCAAACGTCGGCATTTGATAGCTGATTGTTTCGGCCGCGTCCGGCACGGATTCTCGGACCCGCTTGCGGAGTTGCTGCATCTTGTCCTGAATCTCCGGCGGGAACAGGGCGATGTATTCGTCGATGGTGGACAGCTTCGGTTGGTCTGCATTCATTTTACGGCTCATCTCCTTCATAGGGAACATGTTGTTCAACAATCCCCTCATTCTTCCGGTAAGGCTGGGTCGGTACGATTGGAAGGGTCCGACCCTCATCCGGTAGTTTTCCAACTTTTCCTCTGCCTGAACCATTAATTTCTGCGTGCAGCCCCGGTTTTCCTGTCGATTCCTTGCCGATTCCGCATATCCGTTATTTTCCGCCGGGATTCCCCGTGGGAGGACAGCTTCTCCTATGTTATACTGGGGGATGGAGAGTTTACCTGAGTGTGCGGGATGTGGACGAATCAGAATGAAATCAAAGGGAGGTGCCTTGCTTGAACGAAAAGAAGCGACCGGCCAAAACCAAACGGGGGAAAGTGCTGTCCATCTCGATGGATGCGGGTTTTTTCTTCGAGAGAGCCGTCTCTTCGTTGGATCGCTATCGCTATGACAAGGCATTGAAGTATTTTCGCAAAGCCGTGGAATACGAGCCGGGTAACCCGGTGAACCACTGCAATATGGCCGGGATTTTATCGGAAATGGGAGATTACGAAGCTTCCAATGAGGTGTTGCAAACCGTACTGGAGGAGATCGACCCGGCCATGACGGAATGTTATTTCTACATGGCGAACAACTACGCCAATATGGATATGTTCGAAGCGGCCGAAGCGGCGCTTGTCACTTATTTGGAGCAGGATGAAAGCGGCCAGTTTCTGAGCGAGGCCGAAGAGATGATCGACCTGCTGCAATACGAGCTGGACCGGCCGACCCAATTGAGAAGCATCAAGTCCCGGCATGGCGTATACGAGCACGATCAGGCTCGCGCGCTGCTGGAAGAGGGCAAATTCGCCCAAGCCGTCAAAATGCTGGAGGAGCTTGTGCGGAGCCGGCCCGATTTCTTGGCGGCCCGCAACAACCTGGCTTTGGGTTATTACTACCTGGGCTTGTTCCGCAAAGCGAAGGATACGGTAGGCGAGGTGCTGGCGCAGGATCCCGGCAATTTGCATGGCTTGTGCAACTTGGCGATATTTTATCAGCATGAAGGGAACCTCGGTGCGCTGGAGGAGTTGGCCGGCCGGCTCGAGAATATCGTACCCTTCCATCAGGAGCATGTTTTCAAACTGGCGACGACGATGGGCATTTTGGGCCGTCATGAAGCGGCTTTCGGCCATTTCAAACGGTTGCTGCGCGGCGAAGAGGCGCCCTTTGAGGCCAGCTTGTACCACTATGCGGCAGTGGCTGCGTACCATACCGGGCGGTACTCCGAGGCGGAACGGATGTGGAATGCGGCGAAAAGGCTGGACCCCGGCTCGGGTGTGCCGGACTATTACTTGAATTGTCTCGCCCAGGAGCGCGTGTATCCCGAGGCCGGTCCGTTTCCGTTGCATTATCAGTATCAGCTGCCGTTCGAGGAACAAATGAAGCGCTGGGAGATTTCGGATTACAGTATTCCTGCCGATTTGAAGGAGAACCCGCTGATCCGCTCCTCGTTCTTCTGGGCGTTGCGCCATGGGGACACGAAGACGAAACTGCAGGTGATTCAGGCCTTGGGCCTGATTGCCGATCGGGAGGTTGAGGAGGCGCTGCAAGCTTTTCTGCTGGAGCCGGAGGAAGATGCCTACCTGAAGGAAATGGCTTTGTTCGTGCTCCGGAACCTCGGCGTGAGCAGCCCGCTGCCCGTCCGATCCGGCGCGACGACGACGATGGTCGATCCGAGCCGCGTGACGACGGCGCTGCCGGTTTGGCGAAGCGAATGGCAGGCGGTCGTGGATTTGGCGATGGAGCGAATGAAGCGGAGCTTCGATCTGCAACAGCAGCATGATATGGAGACGTTATGGGCGGATTTTCTCACCCGGTTATATCCGGATACGCCGACGATCTCCCATTTGGAGGGCTGGGCGGCGGCGCTCGAATATTTGACGGCCAAGATGCACGGTCTTGCCGTCACCTACGAGCAAGTCGCACAGAAATACGATATTTCCGCGTCGACCGCACGCCGCTATGTTCGCCGCGTGGATGAGGTGTGCGGCGTGAAGGAGAAGATCGCGGCGATTTTTCCTTCGGTCCAATAGTTTGCGGGTAAAGCGGGTCCAACTTGGGGAAAATTTGATGGAACATTCCATTCCATTACATAGGAATCGGCGGGTCGATCTATTTTCTAGGAACCAAGGAGGTACGAACGTATGCATAAAGTATTGGTGATCGGAACGGGGCCGGCCGGGCTTACGGCGGCGATTTATTTGGCGCGGGCGAATCTGAGCCCGGTCGTCATCGAGGGGCTGGAGCCCGGCGGCCAATTGACCACAACCACGGAAGTGGAGAACTTCCCGGGGTTTCCGGAGGGCATTATGGGGCCCGAGCTGATGGACAACATGCGCAAGCAGGCGGAACGCTTCGGCGCGGAATTTCGAAGCGGTTGGGTCGAGCAAGTGGATTTCTCGAAACGGCCGTTTCAGGTGACGCTGGAGGGCGGTAAGGTCCTGGAGTCGGAAACAGTGATTTTGTCGACGGGGGCGTCGGCGAAGTATCTGGGCATTCCCGGCGAACAGGAGAACGTTGGCCGGGGGGTCAGCACTTGCGCGACTTGCGACGGGTTCTTCTTCCGCGGCAAGAAACTCCTCGTCGTCGGAGGTGGCGATTCGGCGATGGAAGAAGCGAACTTCCTGACGCGATTCGCCACGGAGGTGATGATCGTGCATCGCCGGGAGGAGCTGCGCGCCTCGAAAATTATGCAGGATCGCGCCAAGTCTAACGAGAAAATACGCTGGGCGTTGAATCGCACGCCGCTGGAAGTGGTGACGGAGGACGGCGGCGGCAAAGTGAAGGGCTTGAAGGTGCGGAACAATGCCGGGGGCCAGGAGGAGCTGCTGGAAGCCGACGGGGTGTTCGTGGCGATCGGCCATACGCCGAACACGAAGTTCCTCGGCGGGGCGGTTGCGACCGACGAACACGGCTACATCGTCGTTAAGCCGGGAACAACCGAGACGAACGTACCGGGCGTATTCGCCTGCGGCGACGTGCAGGATATGCGGTATCGCCAGGCGATCACCGCGGCCGGGTCCGGCTGCATGGCGGCGATGGACTGCGAGAAGTTCCTGGAGGGCAGCATGGTGCATGATTGGAGCGGCCCGGCGGGGGATTGAGGGTGAGGGCATGCCGGCGGTTGGGGTCGGACTTCACTCGAACCATGGCCTGCCTTAAAATAGCGGTAAAAAGTCGTCTTATTTAGACGATAAGGCAGGTTTCGGCGGAAATAAGGTGATTTTATAGCGCTATTGTCGGCGAAAAGCTGAAAAAGTGACGTCTGTAGGGGAAATAGAGACATTAAGTAACGCTATTTGCGGGAATCTCCCCCAAACACCGCGCAATAGCGTTACTTCTTCACCTTATTTCCTCACCATCGCCTGAATTGAGCGAAATAGAGTGAAATTATCACCTTAAGTGACTCCCAATGCCCGCATCTCCCCTAAACACCGCGCAATAGCGTTACTTATTCACCTTATTTTCTCACCATCGTCCGAATTGAGCGAAATAGAGTGAAATTATCACCTTAAGTGACTCCAACTGCCCGCATCTCGCCCAAACACCGAGCAATAGCGTTACTTCTTCACCTTATTTCCTCGCCTTCGCCCGAATTGAGCGAAATAGAGTGAAATTATCACCTTAAGTGACTCCAACTGCCTGCATCTCCCCCAAACACCGAGCAATAGCGTTACTTATTCACCTTATTACCTCACCATCGCCTGAATTGAGCGAAATAGAGTGAATTTATCACCCTAAGTGATTCCAACTGCCCGCATCTCGCCCAAACACCGAGCAATAGCGCTACTTATTCACCTTATTTCCTCACCATCACCCGAATTGAGGGAAATAGAGTGAAATTATCACCTTAAGTGACTCCAACTGCCCGCATCTCGCCCAAACACCGCGCAATAGCGTTACTTCTTCACCTTATTTTCTCGCCTTCGCCTGAATTGAGCGAAATAGAGTGAAATTATCACCCTAAGTGACTCCAACTGCTCGCATCTCCCCCAAACACTGAGCAATAGCGTTACTTCTTCACCTTATTTTCTCGCCTTCGCCTGAATTGAGCGAAATAGAGTGAAATTATCACCTTAAGTGACTCCAAATGCCCGCATCTCGCCCAAACACCGAGCAATAGCGTTACTTATTCACCTTATTTCCTCACCATCGTCCGAATTGAGCGAAATAGAGTGAAATTATCACCTTAAGTGACTCCAAATGCCCGCATCTCGCCCAAACACCGAGCAATAGCGTTACTTATTCACCTTATTTCCTCACCATCGCCCGAATCGAGCAAAATAGAGTGAATTTATCACCTTAAGTGAATTGTGGGTTGACTTACTGGCGAACGGCCTGCGCCTAGCGATCCGGAGCAGCAGCGAAAACTGGCGGAAAACGCCAAACGGGCGGGCGGGTATCACCCCACCCACGTTGTCATCGATGCGAGAGTGCCTTACGGCCATACGACTTACCCGAGCCGGTTCGGTTATTAGGTCAGCCGTTGGTCCGACGGGCGCTACGACATGTGGAAGGGCCGCGACTATCTTCGGGATATGGCTGCCGCTCTCAAATTGGCCGGGCCGAAGGTGCTGGCGAACGTCGACGTTTTTGCCGAAGGGACGGCCGAATCTCGCGACGGGATCGCCTACGACAAGAAAGAATGGCAGGTGATGTTCTCTATAATCCAAGCCTGCCTTCCGTTCTCGCGGTGGCGAAGAAGGCTTCGGATGCGACTCTTTTCGTTAATCCGATTCATTCGGAGGTCAAACGCCACGAGTTGTCGATCATTGAAGAGAGTGCCAAAGATGATGACTTGGACGGAATCGTCCTGAACCGTTGCCGTTAACGGTGGGAAGCCTTGAGAGACACGATATGAAGTCATGCCCGGTGGGCTTCTACTTGTATATTCCAAGCGATCTCGCTAAAATAAACAACAGAAGGAAACAACCTTCCAAACCATGTAAAGATGAAGGTTATATCCTACCGATAGCCGACGGAAAGGAGATTTGCGCTTGCTGACCGTACAAGGAATGGGCAAAACTTTGCTGAATATACAGAGCCATCTGAACGGACTTACCAAAGCAGAGCAGAAAGTGGCGCAATATATTTTGGATAACGCCTCGGACATTATGTACCACTCGGTAACCGAATTGGCGGAAAAGGCCGAAGTCGGAGAAACGACGGTGCTGCGCTTATGCCGAAAACTGAAATATCAAGGATTTCAAGATTTTAAATTATCTTTGGCGCAGGATATGGTAAAACCGATCGATCATTTGCATCAAGAAGTTACCGAGGAGGACGATTCCGCCGCATTAAACGAAAAAATTATCGCCAACCATATCCGCACCTTGGAGCAGACGAGAGAGCTGGCCGTGTCGGAGCAGCTAAGCCTAGCCATTGACGCCTTGTACCGGGCGCGGTGCATTTGCTTTTTCGGCGTCGGTTCATCCGGATTGACGGCCATGCAGGCCGCGCATAGTTTCTCCAGAATCGGCAAACAAAGCAGCGCAAAGACGGACACGCACTTTCAGGCCATGGAAGCGGCTCTGATGACTCAAGACGACGTGGCGGTCGGCATCTCGATTTCCGGCAGCACGAAGGATACGATCGAAAACCTGACGCTGGCCAAAAAAGCGGGCGCCACCCTCGTCGCCATTACAAGCAACGCCCGCTCGCCGATCACCAAAGTGGCGGATATCGTGTTATTGATGATCGCCCGCGAAAATCCGCTGCAGGGAAGCTCGCTTTCCGCCAAAATATCGCAACTGGCCGTCATCGACATTCTGAATGTCGCCGTTTCGTTGAAAATGAAGGACACCGCGCTGAAGTATAGAGAGATCATGGCCAAGGCCATATCCGAGAAGTTGTTTTAAATTGCACAGCACCATCGAAAAGAAGTTAGAAGAGCCCGTTTCCGGGTTCTTTTTTTGTGCGTCCAACGTTTAATCTAGGAAAAATTTTTTATTTCATAATAAAATAGTGGATATATTCTCCACGCGATGCTACAATGGACGTGCAACGAGAGGAAAATGCATGCAGGAATCATTCATTCGAGTAAGGCATTCGGTCACGGTGTAAGCGCTTGCTTTATACAATGAGCCGACGAGATTCATGGCATTTCTGCTCTCGGTTAAAACCAACACATTGCGTACAGAAAGGATGAGGGGCATGAGTTTTAGAGGGAAAAGATGGATTTCACTACTGCTGACGTCAATCCTGATCGCAGGTCTATTGGCGGCATGCGGATCGAAGTCGTCGGGGGGAGAGGCTGCCAAGAACGGGGATGGCGGGGAGAAAAAGGCGGAGGAACAAGTCACGGTAGAGTTTTGGACCATTTCCTTGCAGCCTACCTTTAACGATTATTTCGACAAGCTGATTGCAGATTACGAAACGCAGCATCCGAACGTCAAAATCGACTGGAAGGACTATCCCTACGACGCCGTGCTAAATAAATTAATGACCAGCATCGCAGGCGGAGAAGCGCCGGACGTGGTGAATCTCAACACGGAATTTGCCAATCAGATGGGAAGCAAGGACGCATTGGTCGATTTTAACCAGGAACTGACGGCGGAGCAAAAAGCGGCCTATTTCCCGGGTATCTATTCTTCGACGGAGATGAGCGGCAAAGCGTTTGCGCTTCCTTGGTACACCGCTCTGCCGGTTCTGTTCCTCAATAAGGATTTGGTGGAGAAAGCGGGGCTCGATCCAAGCAACCCTCCGGCAACGAAAGAGGAGCTCAACGCATGGGGCCGTCAAATCAAAGAAAAAACCGACGCCTACGGCTACATCTTCACGATGGAAGCGCGTACCCTCCTGGAAGAAAACCTGCCTTTCCTGACCGAGGACTATAAAAAAGCCGCTTTCAATACGCCGGAAGTCGAAGAATACATTAATGAAAACGTAGAACTGTTAAAAGAAGGCGTCATTCCAAAGGACATCATCAACTACGACAAGCAAGTCCAATACTTTGCCAGTGAACAAGTGGCCATGTCCTTGTCCAGTTCCCCGTTTATTAACAAAATCAAAACGGCGGCGCCGGACGTTTATAGCAAAATGGTCGCCGTGCCGAGCCCGGTCGGCAAAGCGGGCATCCGCTACTCCAACACGATGAACCTCGTCGTGCCCGCGGCGACATCGCATAAGAAAGAAGCGGTCGACTTCGCCGTATTCGTCACCAATGCGGCCAATCAACTGGAGTTCTCCAAGGTCGCCAACACCTTGCCTTCGACGGTGGAAAGTGCCAAAGATCCGTTTTTTGCGGAAAACGACGGCACCGTGGAAGGCGTCGCCAAGACCGTATCTGCGGTCAGCTTGGACAAAGCGGAAGATTTCTATCTTGGGATTGAGAACGCAAACGATGTGAATCAGGCCGTCACAAAGGCTTTACAGATCATCTACTTGAACGATGGCAACGTGAAAAAAGAATTGGCGGAAGCGGAGAAGGAAGTCAATCGTATTTTGGGCAACTAATACGTTAGCTTGGGCAGGCTCGTCCTGCCCGATCTAGTGACAAAGGCAGGTGATACAGGCATGAAAACCCCTTCTTTCTTTTCCAGGCTCGGCAAATCCGAGGCGTCCGCCGCGTGGCTTTTTATGGCGCCCGGTTTGATTTTGCTGGCCCTGTTCGTTCTTTGGCCGATTGTTTACAGCGTCCCGTTGGCCCTGACGAATTATTCTGTCATCGGCAAAACGGAGTTTGTCGGATTCGATAATTTCACGCGTGCGTTTCAAGACAGGGACTTTCTCACATCGCTGATCAACTCGTTGCTTTATGTGATCGTCGTGCCGTTTATCCAACTGTTCTCCATTCTTATGGCGATTTTAGTCAATAGCAACGTGAAAGGAATCAAATTATTCCGTACCGCCTATTACATTCCCGTTGTGACCTCTATGGTCGCGGTCGCGCTCATTTGGGGATGGCTGCTGAACCAGAACGGCGTCGTGAACTACGTGCTGTCGAGCGTAGGGTTGATGCAGGAGCGGTTTACCTGGTTGTCCAACAAAAATACGGCCCTGTGGACGCTGATGTTTATTACCATGTGGAAGGGCCTCGGATACTATATGATGATTTATCTGGCGGGGCTGCAATCCATTCCGAAGGATATGGTGGAGGCGGCGATGATCGATGGCGCGAATCGGTGGCAATCGATCCGAAAAATTACGATTCCGCTGTTGAAGCCGTATGTCTTTTTCTGCTCGCTTATTTCCTTAATGGCCGCGGTTCGCGTCTTCGATGAAGTATTCGTCCTAACGCAAGGGGGACCGGGGACCGCTACCTTGACGTCCAGTTTATATATCTATCAGCAAGGTTTCCAAAAGTTCAATTTTGGCTACTCTTCGGCGCTCGGCTTAGTCGTCAGCGTGATTATCGCCGTTCTCAGCATAATCGTCTTCAGATTCAACCGGAAGGGCGGTGTCAATCCATATTAATACGTGTTCAAAAAGCTGGCTGTTCAGCACCGAGAAGGTTGGATGAAGCTAGAGACGGAGTAGCGGAGCGTAGGCAGAACCTACGTGAGCAACGGAAGCCTCGGCTGAATTCAAGATTCGACGTCGAACCCGCTTCATGACCTGCTTCGTGATCAATAGACGACTTTTTGAACAACCTCTGTTAATGGATGCGTGATATGAGAAGAAAATCATTGGGTTTCGTGAAATTAACGCTGTTGTACGGATGTTTGATTCTGTTCGCCATTTTTATGATGGGGCCGTTTTTGTGGCTGCTTAGCGTATCGCTGATGCCCGGGAAGAACGTATTCAGCTTTCCGCCGGCGATTTTCCCCACCTTTGTCGATTTTGATAATTATGTTCAAGTGTGGAATTATATGAATTTCCCGCAATATTTATGGAATACGCTCGTGATGGCCTTAATGGGCGTCGTCATGAATATCTTTTTCTCCTGCTTGACCGCCTATCCGCTTGCCGTATTCCGCTTTAAAGGCCGGGATCTTGTGTTTACGCTATTGGTGGCGACAATGATCATCCCTGCTGCGGCCGGTATGGTCGTTAACTACTTAACGGTGAAGGAGCTTGGCCTGATCGGCGGTTTTCTCGCGGTCGTGCTTCCATCGGGGATTACGGTGTTCAATGTATTTTTAATGAGACAGGCGTTTATGGGCATGCCGCACGAATTGCGCGATTCCGGCAAAGTGGACGGCGCCAGCGAGTTTCGCATTTGGTTGCAATTGGCGTTACCGATCGTCAAACCGGCAATCGCCGTTATCGGCTTATTGGAGTTTATGGGCATGTGGAACAACTTCCTCTGGCCGATGATCGTGCTGAACGATACGAGTCAATATCCGATCGCGTCCGCGCTCAGTTTTCTGAACGGACAGTTCGCCTACAATTTCGGTTGGATCGCCGCAGGAACCGTGATCTCGGTTGTGCCGATCATTGTCGTGTTCTTGTTTACGCAGCGTTATTACATGGAAGGCATCTCCGGAGCGGTCAAGGGTTAACCGCGATCCAAGGATCACAAGTCGAGGAGGTCAGGAGGCTGAGGTTGCGTGAAGAAAATCATTTACATTCCATTGGACGAACGTCCTTGCAACTACGAATTTCCGTCGCTGCTTGCCGCGGGAACCGATTATACCGTTGTGCGTCCGGATTTGAAGATGATGGGGCTCAAGAAGCGCCCCGGAGATGTCGAGAAATTGTGGGCGTGGTTATTTGAGCAGGCGCGCGATGCGGACGGGGCCATTATTGCCTTGGACACTTTATTGTACGGCGGAATTATCCCCTCGCGGCTGCATCGGCTAACGACGGAGCAATGCGAAGAGCGATTGGAGCAGGTTCGCAGGTTGAAGCAAATCAATCCTTCTTTGCAGCTATTCGCGTTTCAACTCATCATGCGTTGCCCGCGATATTCCAGTAGCGACGAAGAACCGGATTATTACGAAGAGTGGGGCGAGGAGATATTTAGGCGCGGCTATATCCGTCATCGCCTGGCGCTTGGCGTCGCGACGGAGGATGAACAAAGCGAATTGCGGCGGATCGAGGCGGTTTTGCCCGAGGAGGTATGGCGGGAATATACGGAACGTCGCGCCGTCAACTTGGCGGCGAACAAGCGATCGATCGAATTGGTGAAAGACCGGGCCATTGATTTTATGGTCATTCCGCAGGACGATTCGGCCCCTTATGGACTGACCGCGATCGATCAGCAGGAGGTCCGGGAACGAGTCAAGGCATGCCGGCAGCAATTATCCGTATATATGTACCCGGGAGCCGACGAAGCGGGCTGCACGTTGCTTGCGCGCATGATCAACCGTTTTGAGGGGCGAAAGCCGCGGGTGCACGTTCATTTTTCCAGCGTACAAGGTCCGTTTGTTACCCCTCTATATGAAGACCGTTTATTATACGAATCTGTTAAATACCAAATCATGGCGGCCGGAGGGTTGATGACGTCTTCCCTTACCGAAGCGGATATGGCGCTTTGCCTCAACACGCCCGGCGAAAGCATGATGGAAGCGGGCAACCAAGGTCAACCTCATCCGGGGTATCAAGTCTACCGGAACATTGTCGAACTGGTCGAGATGGCCGACGATATCGTTCGCCGGCTCGACAAGCCCTGTGTCATCGCGGATATCGCCTATGCCAACGGAGCCGATCTGGAACTGTTGCAGTTGCTTCGCGACAAGAAGCTGCTGTTCGAATTGGCCGGGTATGCCGGCTGGAATACAAGCTCCAACACGCTCGGAACCTGCATTGCGCAGGGCATGATCTATGCCGTTTACGGCGATACGTCGCAGCACCGCGACTTTCTGTCGCTGCGGTATGTCGAGGACGGCGGCTATTGCGCGTTTGTGCGCAGAGACGTAACCGATCGCGTACTGCCTGAGATGGGACTCGGCTATTTCGCCGTCGACGGCCGGAGAGGACGTGTCGCCGAACGTGTTCGAGCGGAATTGAACCGTTTTATCGAGACCCGCTTGCATGACGACGAGGACGAATACGAGATCGTGATCGACGATTGCTATATGCCTTGGAGCCGGATGTTCGAGGTTGGATTGAAAACGCATGTGCGCAATAAGAAGAAAGGCAATGGATAGGAGAAGAAATGAACAACGGAAATGAAACATACAGACAGCAAGGGAATAAAACGTTAGCGGAAGAGGTGGATTTCCATGAACCGACAGCCGCTGTTTGACCGCATTCGCAATGGGTTGATCGTTTCGTGTCAAGCGCTGGAGGATGAACCTCTCTACGGAGCGGAGACGATGGCCAAAATGGCGAAAGCGGCCGACGTCGGAGGAGCCGTCGCCATTCGCGCCAATGGTCCGCAGGATATCGCCGAGATCAAGAACGTTACGAACCTGCCGATTATAGGGATCGTTAAGAGAGTGTACAACGACAGCGACGTTTATATTACGCCAACGCATAAAGAAATCCAAGACCTTATGGAAGTGGGCGTCGATCTGATCGCCTTGGATGCGACCCGGCGTCCGCGTCCGAACGGGGAGTCGCTAGAGTCGCTGGTGACTTATATGAAAGAACGGGGCCAGAAAGTGATGGCCGACATCTCGACTTTGGAGGAAGGCCTTTATGCCGCTTCCTTGGGCGTAGATTGCGTATCAACGACGTTGTCCGGTTATACGCCGTATTCGCCACAACGTAACGAGCCCGACTATGCCTTGGTACAAGAGACGGCCGGGCGGCTAACGATTCCGGTATTTGCCGAAGGGAAAATTCAGACGCCGTCGCAAGCGGTGCAAATGTTCTTGATCGGAGCTCACGCCGTAGTCGTCGGCTCTGCGATTACGCGTCCCCAGGTGATTACGGAATGGTACACGGGAGAGATCAAAAAAGCTCTGAAGCAGCGAGCTTGAGCTCATGCGAACGGGAAGGGGGAAGCCTCCTATGAACGTCATCGGCATCGATATCGGCGGTACCTCGATTAAAGGGATCGTCATGAACGAACGCGGGGATGGTCTGTACGAAACGCGAGTGCCGACGGAAGCGCGTTTGGGAAAGGAGCACATCGCTCTCCACGCGGAGACGGCGATTCGCCAATTGCTCGAGTCCTATCCGGACGCGGCCGGCATCGGTATCGGCACGGCGGGCCGGGTTGACGTCGATACGGGACGAATCGTCTATGCGACCGCAAATTTGCCGGGATGGCAGGGCTTTGATTTGCGGCAAAGGTACGAAGCGATGTTTGGTCTGCCCGTTGTTGTCGATAACGACGCCAACGCGGCATTGGTCGGGGAAGCGTGGATCGGCGCGGGCGCCGGCCTGTCCGATTTGACGATGCTGACGCTCGGTACGGGCGTCGGCGGCGCCAATATGATTGACGGGAGACTATACAGGGGAGCTCATTGGAACGGCGGGGAATGGGGCCACGTTGTCTTCGTGCCGCACGGCCGACCTTGCAACTGCGGCAGACAAGGCTGCATCGAGCAATATATTTCCGGAACGGCGTTAGTTCAGCTCGCGCGGGAGGCGACGGGGCGGGACTACGATTCGGGGCGTGAAGTATTCGCCGATTATGAACGGGGCCATCAGGCGATTGCCGATGTCCTTCGTCGGTTCGTCGATAACCTGGCGCTTTTTGTTCATAACATCCATCTCGGACTAAACCCAAGCGCGATTATCGTTGGCGGAGGGGTTGTTGAAGCGGGGGCGATATGGTGGCCCTTGTTGCATAGCCGCTTGGCCGAACTGGACCCCGCCATGGACGTTCGTGCCGCATCGCTGGGAAATCGGGCGGGGGCGATCGGCGCGGCCCGTTTGGCGATGGATGCGCTCACGGGGAGTCGGCAATGAACAATTTCCAAAGGAGCTTGACATATGCATAACGAACGATTGGCGGACGTCGTCGTCCTCGGCGGAGGTCTGGGCGGATGCATGGCCGCTTTGGCCGGAGCCCAAATGGGCATGCGCGTGATCATGACGGAAGAGACGGATTGGCTGGGGGGCCAACTGACCAGCCAAGCGGTTCCGCCGGATGAACATCCATGGATCGAACAATTCGGCTGCACGCAAACGTATCGCGAGTTTCGCAATCGCGTACGCGCGTACTATAAGCAAAACTACCCGATGACGGAGGATGCGAGAAGGAACGAGTTTCTTAACCCGGGGGGCGGCTGGGTAAGCCGGCTATGCCACGAGCCGAAGGTGGCGCTGCGCGTGATTGAGGATATGTTGGCCCCTTACGTGAGTAGCGGCCGCATCACGGTACTGTATCATTTCCGGCCAACCGCGGCCGCTGTGAACGGAGACCGGGTGGAAACCGTGACGGTGACGCATATAAGCACAGGCGAGGAAGTCGTGTTAAGAGGAGCGTATTTCCTTGATGCGACCGAATGCGGAGACGTGTTGCCGCTAGCGGGCGTCGAATTTGTCACCGGCGCGGAATCCAGAAGCGAAACAGGCGAGCCGCATGCCCCCGAAGAGGCGAATCCGTTGGATATGCAATCGATTACGCATGTCTTTGCGCTCGATTATGCGGAAGGCGGCGACTTTACGATCGAGAAGCCGGAGCAATATGATTTCTGGCGCCAATTCGTCCCGAAGCATACCTCGTTTCCGCTTTTAAGCTGGTATGCCAACGACACGGACGATACGACGCAGATGAAGGAATACGGCTTGTTTCCGGACGGGCGCAAAGACGCTGCCGGGCGCGAGCTTCTGTCGCTCTGGACGTATCGGCGCATCATCGACCCGGCTTTATTTCAGCCCGGATTATATGAAGGCGAGATTACGCTCGTTAATTGGCCGCAGAACGATTACTTCCTCGGTCCGATCATCGGCGTTCCCGAAGCGGAGCGGCAACGGCATTTGAATAATGCCAAGCAGCTAAGCCTGTCGCTCGTCTACTGGCTTCAGACCGAAACGCCTCGTCCCGATGGAGGGCGAGGGTATCCGGGGATTCGGCTGCGGGCAGACGTGTTAGGCACGGCGGATGGGCTGGCGAAATACCCGTATATTCGCGAATCGCGGAGAATCAAGGCGGTTCACACGATAACGGAACAGGATGTCAGCAAGGAAATACGCGGTGCGCAGGGAATACGGCGGTACGATGACAGCGTTGGGATCGGCAGCTATCCGCTCGATGTTCATTTGACGACCGTCACGAACCGGACCTTTTATATTCCGAATTATCCGTATGAAATTCCGCTTGGCGCCCTGCTGCCGGTTCGAATCCAAAATGTGCTGCCGGCCTGCAAAAATATCGGTACCACGCAAATCACGAACGGCTGCTACCGCCTTCATCCGACGGAATGGAATATCGGAGAATCGGCCGGTTATCTGGCGGCCTACGCACTGCAAAATCAAGTCACGCCGCATGAGGTTCGCTCCAATCGGGAGCATCTTCGCGCTTATCAAGCGCTGTTAAAGCGGCAAGGCGTCTCCATTCATTGGCCGGACGATCTGGAGCTTTAAGCTTTTTCGATAGGGCGCATAGGAAAACGAAAACCGTTGCTGGGTATCAGCGGCGGTTCTTTTTTTCGTAGAATCTCATTTACCCAAAAATAGTTGAACTTTTCCCAATAAGCGCTTACTTATGGATCGGAGTGAGATGTATTAAAATATGAATGCGGTTACAAATACCGAGAAAATAAACAAAAAGGGGAGGCAAAGCATGAAACGCATGAAACGTATGAAACACCTGTTGATCGGGATCTCTGCATTGCTGGTGATGACCACGGCCCTTACGGCTTGCGGAGGAGGCTCCAATAATGAGTCGTCCTCGAACACGACTACGCCTACGGAAACGAACACTTCCGCGGGGAAGGACAGCAAAGGTGAGAAAGTTACCATCAACCTGTGGAGCTTTACGGATGAAATTCCGAATATGACGACGAAGTATTTGGAATTGCACCCGGACGCGAATGTCGAGTTCAAAACCACAGTTATCGCAACAACTGAGGGCGCTTACCAGCCTGCGCTTGACCAAGCTCTGGCCGGCGGCGGCAAAGACGCACCGGACATCTATGCTGCTGAAGCGGCGTTTGTCCTCAAGTATACGCAAGGCGACGCTTCCGGGTATGCAGCGAACTACGCGGACCTCGGCTTGACCGACCAAATGGTTAAGGATGCGGACATTGCTCAATATTCCGTAGATATCGGCAGCAAAGAAGGCGAGCTGAAAGCTCTTGGCTATCAAGCAACTGGCGGCGCTTTCATCTATCGTCGTTCGATCGCAAAAGACGTATTCGGAACCGACGACCCGGCTACAATCAAAGGAGAAGTGGGTCCCGGTTGGGATAAGTTCTTCTCGGCAGCCGAGAAGCTGAAAGCGAAAGGTTACGGCATTGTTTCCGGCGACGGCGACATGTGGCACGCGATCGAAAACAGCTCGGACAAGGGCTGGATTGTGGACGGCAAACTTCATATCGATCCTAAACGTGAAGAGTTCCTTGATCTCTCCAAGAAGTTGAAGGACAACGGTTATCATAACGATACGCAAGACTGGCAGGAAGCTTGGTTCGCGGATATGTCCGGAACCGGCCCTCAACCGATCTTTGGTTTCTTCGGTCCTGCTTGGCTCATCAACTATACGATGAAAGATAATGTAAAAGACACGAATGGGGACTGGGCGGTTACTGAGCCGCCGACAGGGTTCTTCTGGGGCGGCACCTGGCTGCTGGCCAACAAAGACGTAGCGAAAGACGAAGCGAAGAAGCAAGCGGTTGCGGACTTTATCAAGTGGGTGACACTCGACACCTCCGAAACGGGCCTCCAATATCTCTGGGCTAACGGTACGATGAAAGAGGGCGAGCAAGGTACGAAGGATAGCGTAGCTTCCTCCGTAGTTATGGCGAAGTCGAATGGTGAAGTTCCATTGCTCGGTGGTCAGAACATGTTCGACGTGTTCGTTCCGGCTAACGCGAACGCTTCCGGTAAGAACTTGACCCAATACGACGAAACCATTAATAAACTCTGGCGCGATCAAGTTCGTGACTACACGGCGGGCAACAAATCTCGTGACGATGCGATCAAAACCTTCAAACAACAAGTCAAAGACCAACTTGGCATCGAGAGCGAATAAGCGATAAGCGGTAGATGCGAAGGGGCGGGGTGTTTCCCGCCCCTTTATACCCATTAAAAGAGGTGAAAACCATGCGCCACAAAGGCGTTAATTATTCGAGATACGGGTATTTTTTTTCCTTGCCCTTTATTTTGGTTTTTTTAGTTTTCTCGCTGTATCCCATCGTGTACACACTAGTCATCGGTTTTACGAATATGCAAGGCATCATCCCAAAACCGCTTGAAATTCTAGACAACCCTTTTCAAAACTTTAAAGATCTGATCTTAGAAAATGCTTCATTCAAGAAGTCCCTGGTTAATACGGGGCTGCTATGGATAACCAATTTCATTCCGCAGATTGGCTTAGCGCTCTTGCTCACCGCCTGGTTCACAAACAAGCGGCTTAACATAAAGGGACAAGGCGCGTTCAAGATCCTGCTCTATATGCCGAATATTATCACTGCAAGTACGATTGCAGTGCTTTTTAGCTCCCTGTTCGCCTATCCGATGGGTCCAATGAACAGTCTGTTTCAAATGCTGGGCTGGTCCGATGCGCCGATCTTCTTCCTTCAGGACAAGACGACGGCGCGGGGGATTGTTGCATTCATCCAGTTCTGGATGTGGTATGGGAACACGATGATCATTCTGATCGCAGGCGTTATGGGCATAAATCCTGCTTTATTTGAGTCCGCGGCAATTGACGGCGCGAACGGATGGCAAACGTTCTTCCGCATCACTTTGCCAAGTCTTCGCACCATCTTGCTCTACACGCTGATTACATCCATGATCGGCGGCTTGACAATGTTTGATATTCCGCAATTGTTCCTGCAAGGCGGACCAAGTGATGCTACCCTTACGACTTCCGTCTTTATCTACGCGCAAGCGTTCAAGGGCAGCTACTTGTTTAACAAAGCCGCAGCCGCAAGCATGATCTTGTTCCTGATCGCAGGGATTTTGTCCGCCGCATTGTTCTACCTCATGCGCGACCGGGATGCGGCCAAATTGAAGAAAGCACAGAAACAGCAGAAGAAGGCTGCCCGTGCAGCTCAAAGGGAGGTGTAAGCCGTGGAGAAAATTAAAGAGGGTAGTGTCGTCGCTCTAAGAGTGAACCGGACGATTATTTATATCGTCTGTATCTTGCTGGCTCTACTCAGCATTCTTCCATTCTGGATCATGTTTGTGAACGCCACGCGTTCCACGCCAGAAATCCAGAGCGGCCTCTCGTTGATTCCGTCCACCCATATGATGAGCAACTTACGGGTGCTGCTGGACAAGAGCTTCGACCCGATTCAAGGGTTCTTGAACTCTTTTACGATCTCGGCTTCCGCAACCATCTTAACGGTGTACTTCTCGTCCCTGACGGCATATGGCCTTGTCGCGTATAACTGGAAGTGGCGGCAACCGTTCTTTACTTTTATTATGTGCGTGATGTTGATACCGGCTCAAGCCAGCTCGATCGGTTTCTATCAGTTCATGTATAAATTACATTGGACCAATAACTTTCTTCCGTTGATTTTGCCGGCTATCGCCGCACCGGCTGTGGTGTTCTTCATGCGTCAATATTTGCTGGCTACGTTGTCGTTGGAGATCGTCGAGGCCGCACGCGTGGACGGTTCCGGCGAATTTAAAACGTTTAACCGGATTATTCTTCCGCTGATGTTGCCGGCCATCGCGACCCAGGCCATTTTTGCTTTCGTTGCGAACTGGAACAACCTGTTTATGCCGCTCATTTTGTTGACGGATAAGAGTAAATATACGATGCCGATTATGGTCAGCTTGCTGCGCGGCGATATTTACAAGACGGAGTACGGTTCAATATACATGGGGCTGGCTTTGACGGCTCTCCCGCTATTTATTGTGTACTTCCTGTTGTCCCGGTACATTATTGCCGGTGTCGCTTTAGGTGGCGTTAAAGAATAACCTGCGTTTTAGCGGTTTGTAATCCCCCCCCTTATAAATAGAGGCCTGTAGATTGGCTATGATGAGCAAGGGCTCATCCGCTAATCTACAGGCCTTTTGTCGCCCGTGTTAAACCGCCTTGCGGCGGAAATACAGCATGCCTGCCGTCAGGAACAGCAAGAAGCTGCCGAGGACGGTGATGAGCAGGCTCTCATGCGGCAGATTAAAAGCGCCATAATCCGCCTGCCCGCGCGGCATCATGGCGAGGAGCGGCTGGGCCCAAGGGTAGAAGGGGCCGACCTTGGCCGAGTTGATGATCAACAGATTCGGGATCGTCAGCGAGACGTTGACCGCCAGCGGGGCGGCGAAGCTGGACCACACCAACGAAATGCCGAGCTGCAGGGCCGCCAGCGGTAGGCAGGCGATCAGCCCGCCAATCAGGCTCGTGGCGATCATCCCCCAAGGAACCGGGGTGGCGATCCTCTGAATCTGAGCCACGACCAGCAGTGCGGCCAGGAAGAGCAGTTGGGAGACAGCCAACAGACCGACGACGACGGTAAGTTTGGCCATGTAGACCGCGCTGCGCGAGACCGGCAGCACCAGCAGTTGCTTCCAGCCGCCGCCGGTGTGCTCGTAGCGGCACAGGAATGACGGAAATAAGCCGGCCATGATCGGCAAGAACAATAACGCGTGCAGCATCGACATCGCGCTGATCAACAGCGGCCAGACTTCCGAGCCGGCGCCTTCCGGCAGTTCGACCAAGGCGCCGATTAGGGCGGACAAGGCCGGGCTGGCCAATAGGATCAGCCATAGGCGGGAGCGCGCCATTTTGAGCCGTTCCGCGGCCAGGACGTTCAGAAACGTCTTCATCTTAATCCACGTCCTTTCGGTTGAAATGAACCAGCCCGATGAGCAGGATCACGGCGCCGACGGCGAGGCCGGCCGCGACGAACCCTTCACGGTGCGGGCCTTCGAACCCGAATACCGGCCAGTTCAACGGAAACCACTCGGACAGGTTCAACGTAAACGGCGAAACGATCGAGACGGTTACGCCGAGGGATACCGGCAGCGACTGGTTGCGATAGGTGAGCGAAAGCCAGAGTTGCAGGGCCAGCAGCGGCAGCGCGGCAAAAAAGGGATAAAATCCGATGCGCGCCAAATCCGCGTAAGGGATCGCCCCGGTCTCGAAGCCGAAGGACAAGCCCAGGATCAGCGCCCCTGCCGGGAGCAGCACGCAGGAAACCGACAGCAATAGAAAGCACAGCAGAAACTTGGCGCTGAAGACGGCGGTCCGGGAGATGGGCAGGGCGAGCAACTGCTTCCAGGAGCTGAGCTGGTGTTCCACATTGGCTACCAGCGAGCTCACCAGCGTACATCCGAGGTACAGCGCGATCGGCACGAAAAAGGAAATGTTCTGCAGCAGACCGCCCCACGGATCCTCGGCGTATTGCTTCATCATCCAGTCGAAGCGCAGCCCGTAATTGAGCGCCTGCATGGCGATCAGCCCGAACGGCGCGAGGATGATCAGGAACCAGATGCCTTTGCGCCGGATCTTCAGGAAGTCGGCCGAGAGGGAGCGCAACATCATACCGCTTCCCCCTCCCCGATCACCTGCATGAAGATGTCCTCCAGCGATTTCTTCTTCTGCTCGACGCGGTAGATGGCATGTCCGTTTTCCACCAGCCGCTTGACCAGGTGGGCGACCTGGGCGTCAGCCATCCCGGGAAACGAGAGAACTCCGCTTTGCAGCTTGCCGATCGCGCCCAGGTCGCGGGCAATCCAAAGCGCCTCATCCGGCTCGGATACGACGAGCTCCATGTCGTGCGCCGATCTAAGCCGCAGATTGTCGATCGTATCCTGGAACACCAATCGCCCTTCGCGGATAATGCCCACCTTGCTGGCCATCTGTTCCATTTCCCCCAGCAGATGGCTGGAGACCAGCACGGTGATGCCGTATCGCTGCGGCATGCTCTTGATCAATTCGCGGATCTCGTGGATGCCGGAAGGGTCGAGCCCGTTGGTCGGCTCGTCCAGGATGAGCAGCTCGGGATTGCCGAGCAGGGACGCCGCGATGCCAAGGCGCTGCTTCATCCCGAGGGAGAAGCCCTTCACCGGCCGACGCGCTTCGCCGGTCAACGCGACGATCTCCAGCACTTCGTCGATCCGCGACTTCGGTACCTGCAAAATGCGGCGGATCGCCTCCAAATTGTCGATGGCGCTCAAATGCCCGTAGTAAGACGGGGATTCGACCAGCGAGCCGATGCGGCGCAGGATCGCCAGCTTGTCTCGGTGCAACTGGCGGCCGAAGATGTGGATCGACCCGGAGGTCGGCTGGATCAAGCCGAGCAGCATGCGGATGGTCGTCGTTTTCCCGGCGCCGTTCGGCCCAAGGAATCCGTAGATGTCCCCTTTGGCGATCTCCAGGTTTAAATGGTCCACCGCGGCGCGGCCGCGGTACGTTTTCGTCAAGCTTTCCGTTTGAATGATCATTTCACTCACGATTTATCACCTCGGAAATGATCATATCGCCCGGAGTTTAAAGGCAAAGCAGGGGGAAGTTTAAGATTGGTTTAATTTTGGGAGGGGAAAATATAGACCTTCGTCCCCGCGTCCGTGGATACCGTATCCCGGGTAAGCCCCATTTCCCGCAGCAGCAGGTCGACGATTTGCAGGCCGAGCCCTGCGCCTCCGGCCGCGGAAACGGCCTGCATCCCGGGGCCGCGGTCGCTAATCGCGAGGGCCATGATACCGCTGCGGGATTCTACCGTAATCCCGGCGTAACGGCCGGAACCGGCATGGCGGACCAGGTTCTGGAACAGGTTATCCAGCACGCGGCGGAAGCCCTGTGCATCAATGTTCCAGTATAGCGGCCGCTCCGGCAACTCGATATCGGCCGTAATCCCGGCCTTCTCCCAGACGGGGTACCAGGCGGCCGCGCTCTCCCGAACCAGCCGAAGTACGTCAAGCCGCTCCGGAGACATGGCATATCGCCCGCTGGAGAGCAGGTTGTACGACAACAAATGGTCCATCAGGCCGGACAAATCGCCGATTTTGGTCTCCATCAGGGCCAGCGATTGCCGGCCTTGATCCGTTAAGGGCTCCCGACGGAGCGAATACAAATGGCTGCCCAGCACGGTCAGCGGCGTACGCAGGTCATGCGACAGGTGGCTGATCAGGCTTTTGCGCAGTTCTTCTTCCTCGCTTTCGCGTTGGCGGCTGTCCTTCAGTTCGAACACCATATGGTTAAAGGCTTGCTCCAATCGACCGATTTCGTCCGCCCGTCCTTCCTGGATGGGCGACGGCAGCCCGTCGGGGCCGGGACGGGTCATGCCGGCCTCCAAGCGCAGCAGCCGTTTGCGGATATCGCTGAAGAACAGGTAAGACAGCAGCACGAACGCACCCAGCAGTATCGCCAGAAACACGCCGTAAAAACGGTTGTCGCTTTGCCGGTTCGCGTCTTGGACAATCATGAATTTACGCGGGAGCTCCAGCACCATGAAGCCCTGCTTCGCCTGCTCGTCCCCGCCAATGAAAGCGACCACCGTAAAAGGGTCGGCGTCCACGCGTTGCTTCATGAAGGCGATGGTGTCCTCCAAGCTCCACTGCTTCGGCACCGTCGCTTGCTCCGGCAGCTGCAGACGGGTCTTTCCGGCCGTGTCGACCCAATACAGCGCGGCGTCGGGATAACGCTGCTTCAGCTCCTTGAGCTTCCCGTCGATGGCTTCCGGAGAAGCCCCTTTCAGCCCGGCGGCAGCCTGGTGCCAGGTGGTTTCGATGTCGAGGCCCGTCCCGTAGGGGCGTTGGGTTTGCCCTAGATGTTCCGGGTTCATCAGCAGATTGACGCCCCATGACGCAAAGAAGCTAACCGGAATGAGGACGGGGATGAAGGCGAAGGCGAGAACCAAGATCAAGACGTAGCGCGTCAGCAGCGACTTGCGGAACCTGCGAACCGGACGGAATCTCATGCTCTCACCCGATATCCGATGCCGCGAATCGTCTCGATGACTTCGGGATTCGCGGCATCGCGTTCCAGCTTCTCGCGCAGGTGGCGGATATGAACCATCAAGGTTTTGTCCCCGTCCAGATAGGGTTCGTTCCATACCGCTTCATAGATCTGCTCTTTGGTCAGGATTTGCCCGAGATGGCGCAGCAGGTAGGCAAAAATATGAAATTGCTTACCGGTCAACACAATTTCTTCGCCGGTGTCCTGGTTGATGATCCGGTTTTCTTTTTCATACACAAGCAAATGCTTGAGACGCAGCGGTTCCGGGTCGGCGGAACCCCCGCTGCGGCGCAGCAGCACCTCGATCCGGGCCGCCAGTTCGTCCGGATGGAACGGCTTCGTCAAATAGTCGTCGGCGAACGCCAGTCCCTGCAGCTTGTCGTCGATCGAGGTTCGGGCCGACAGCATCAGCACCGGCAGCTCGGGGTACTGCTGCTTTAACCGTCCTCCTACGCTGAAGCCGTCCAGACCCGGAAGCATCACATCGAGGATGACAAGCCGGCAATCGGCGGCCTTCTCCACGGCCTGTTCGCCGCTCTTCAGCCAGGTGACGGCGTATCCGCGTTCCTGCAGGTTTGCGCTGACCCATTCTCCGATTTCGGGATCGTCTTCGATATATAGCAAGTTCGTAATAGGCATAGTGACATTCCTCCTGCTTCTATTTTGGCAAAAGACGGCGAAAAAAGAAACGGGAGGAACCCCAATTCGCTCGTTTTATTTGTGATTACGATCACAAGTCGGCCGTTTTTCCTGTGCTACGTTGTTCTTGAGAATGGTTATCAGCGAGAAGTGTCGGAACGAACCTGGGGGGACTCATATAAGGAGGGGTTGGCGATGAGCGAATTGATCAATAACCGGGAGTTTGGCGTACCGGAACAAAGCCGCCGGCAGCAATTATTGAAAGAAATCATTAAGGAACTGCATCAGGGCAAGAGCGTGGATGAAGTAAAGGCGCGGTTCGAGTCGGCGGTCGGAGACGTTACGGTCGCGGAGATTTCCGCGATGGAGCATGCGCTGATGGAAGAGGAGGGCATCCCGGTCGAGGAGGTTCAGCGGTTGTGCTCGGTGCATACGGCGATTTTCAAGGGCTCGATCGAGGAGATTCACCGCTCGTCCAAGCCGGAAGAGCAGCCGGGTCACCCGGTACACACCTTTAAGCTGGAAAATCGCGAGATCGAGCGGCTGGTTAATTTCAAACTGCAACTGCACCTCGATAGATACCGGAAGGAAGCGAGCGAGGAGCTGGTATTTAAGCTGTTGGAGGATTTAAGCCTGCTTATGGACCTCGACAAGCACTATAGCCGCAAAGAAAACCTGCTCTTTCCGTATCTGGAGAAGTACGGCATTTACGGCCCGACCAAGGTGATGTGGGGGGTAGATGACGGCATCCGCAGGATGATCAAGGAAACGAAGGGCAAACTGGCGGACGGCAGCGCGGACCAAGAGACGATCCTCATGGATCTCGAACGGATCATTAAGGAAGTTAACGAGATGATCTTCAAGGAAGAGAACATTTTGCTGCCGATGGCCCTTGAGAAGTTAACGGAGGACGAATGGGTCAGCATCGCCAGGGAAAGCGATCAAATCGGCTTCTGCCTGACGGCGCCGGAGCGCGAATGGATCCCGGAACGCGTGCCGCTGCAGGCCTCCGGTGCGGAGGGGGAAGAGGCCGCCGAAGCCGGGGGAGCTGCGCCGGAAGGGAAAGGCGTCCCGCAGGGCTTCGTCAAATTCGAGACCGGCATCCTGTCGATGGAGCAGTTGGAGGCGGTGATGAACCATCTCCCGGTGGACCTGACGTTTATTGACGAGAACGATGTCGTCCGGTATTTTTCCCACGGCAAGGAACGGATATTTGCCCGGACGAAGGCGGTCATCGGCCGCACCGTTCAAAATTGCCACCCGCCGCAAAGCGTTCATGTCGTCAACCAGCTGTTGGAGGACTTCAAGGCGGGACGGAAGGATGTCGAGGATTTCTGGATTCCGGTGAAGGACAAATTCGTGTATATTCGTTATTTTGCCGTTCGCAGCGAGACCGGCCGTTATTTGGGAACGCTCGAGTTTACGCAGAACATCGCTCCAATCCGCGAGCTGGAAGGGCAAAAACGGATTTTGTCTTAGGCCCGGATAAACGCTTTATCGTTGTCTTCGGTTTACCTGCCTACTTTCGGCGTTCGCATTTGCGAATGCCGTTTTTTTGTGGGATATCCGGTTGGCGAACGCTCACTCTGTGATCTATGTCATTTACTGAAATCCCTTATATCTACTGGGGTTCCCGATTCTTCCCTTCTCTTGACCGAACCGAAGGGTTCGCTTATAGTTGGTACGTAGGAGAAACTACTTGCGAAGGCGTTTTCAGTCATGGCGCGGGCAGCGCGGTGATGGATCGAGAAAGGCCTTTTTGCACGTATGGACGCGTAAATCTATTATTTAAGAAAAAGGTGGCTTGTGAACATGTCTGAGAAAATCTACATTGGCGTTGACTTGGGCGGTACGGCAGTCAAAGTCGGCATTTGCAATGAAGAAGGCCAACTTCTTCATACGTATGAAGGCCCGACCGAAGTCGAAAAAGGCCCGGATACGATCGTCGCGAACATCGAGAAGTACGTTCGGCACGTCGTGGAGGAATCGCCGTTCGCCTGGGAGCAGGTGGCAGGGGTAGGCGCCGGTGTGGCCGGGTTTACGAATGTCCGCGAAGGGATCATTATCTTGGCGCCGAATGTAGGTTTGAAGGATTTTCCGATTCGCGAGATTTTGGAGCAGCGACTGGGCAAGCCGATCAAAATAGACAACGATGCCAATGTTGCGGCGCTGGGCGAAGCCTGGGGCGGAGCCGGCAAAGGCATCGAGAACTGCGTATGCTACACGCTGGGTACCGGCGTTGGCGGCGGGATCATCATTAATGGTAGAATTTATCAAGGGTTTTCCGGGATGGCCGGGGAGCTCGGACATATATCCGTGGTTCCGGATCTGGAAGCGATCGGCTGCGGCTGCGGACAGATGGGCTGCCTGGAAACCGTCTCTTCGGCAACCGGCATTATCCGTATGGCCAAAGACGCCGTGGCGCGCGGCGACCGGACGTCGCTGTCGCATGTGGAGAACATCATGGCCAAGGACGTCTTTGACGCGGCTAAGGCGGGGGACGAAGCGGCGATTCGCATCGTGAATCGCGCGGCGTTTTACCTGGGCAAATCGATGGCGGCCGTGGCGGTCGTCCTGAATCCGGAACTGTTTATCGTCGGCGGCGGCGTATCCAAAGCAGGCGACATTCTGTTTAACGAAGTCCGCAGCGTATTCGCCAAATTGACGCCGGAACCGGTGCAAAGAGGCATGAGAATCGTGCCGGCTACGCTTGGTAATGATGCGGGGATGGTTGGCGCCGCCGGCCTCTTCCTCCGCTCCTGATTGGGAGGTCGTTCAAAAAGCCGTCTTTCCATCACGAAGCAGGTCGGTGAAGTCTAGTCGGCGTCGAATTTTGAATTCAGCTGGGCCTTCCGCTGCTCACGTAGCCTCCAGCTACGCTGCGCTGCTCAGTCCCTAGCTTCATCCAAACTTTCTTGGTGCTGAAAACCCGTCGCGGGGGCTTCGGAGGCGTGTAACGGACACCAGAGGCGTTATTCGCCTATCGTAACACTAGCGTTGCATTAAGTAATTTTCGTCACGATAGAATTGAATTGATATCAATAAAATGAATATTTTTACATCTTTGTTTCCTCTGGATAAACTAAAATGGCTAAGGGGGAATAGATCCACGAGTTATCCATTTTTTTAATTTTCATTTGTCATTAGCGTACGATCAGTTTCGGCTCCATTGACTTCGTTGCCTTTTTCGGGGGCCTACCATTTCGCTTAGGTCGTCCCTTCGATGTTCGCGTTGGCTTGCGGTAGATCGCTACTAAAAAATCGTCCCATGGTTTTTCCGCATAGATTCGCATCAGTTGGAGCAGATCCCACGCTGATTTCTTACAGTTCAGAGTTAGTTTAACAAGTAAACATAACGCATAGGCGATCAAAGCAATATACATTTGGTTCCATATCGCTTCGGGCGTATAACCATGCGGTTTGACCAATCGAATATGCTGTTTGACCCACTTGAAAAACAACTCGATATGCCAGCGATTTCGGTAAACCTCAGCGATTTGGTGCGCAGACAAGTCGAAGCGATTCGTTACAAGACAATAGGTTCGCTTCTGGTCATCGCAAAACTCGATTAAGCGAAAGATCCCGGGAAAGTCCGGAAGTTTCACGTCGGCATCTCGGATGAATCCCTTCTGTCTTTTGGGCAGTTCCCTTTCTCGGATGACCGTTAGTCGGCTATTTTCCTTGACGCGGCAGACAAACTTGATTTTGTCCTTTAGCCATTTCTGAAAATGCTTATATACTTGGTAGCCGCGATCCATCACGTAAGTCGCGTCTTTGGCGATCGTAAATTCCAGAGCCACTTCATGGTCCGCGACGTCCTTGGTGGAAGCGATGATTTTGTCCGGATACATGGTTTTGGAATCCATGACAACCAAGGAAGTGTGCATCTTCACGCCATGATTCGTCTCTGAGCAGTAGCACCATTTCGCGAGAATAGGCGGCAAGGTAATCCCCGTCGAATCGATGAGTTTGAGCCTACCCATGCCAGGAGTCACCCCTTTTAAATCCTTTGTTCTTTGCTTGATTTGCTCGATGATCGAGAAAAAAAGGGTTTGAAGGTTGGCCATAGGCAGCCGCTTCATTTTCCGCGATAACTGGGCAGCACTTATGCTTTCGAGTTTCAGCAGTTTCTGAAATTCGCGATTGGCGGCTAAATGCTCTGACATGACCTTGTAAGAACTGCGCTGGTGCAACTGAGCTTCGATAAACAAGAGCGTCGAAGCGCCGACAAATAATTTCCGAGACCGATAGTCTAAAGTTGCATCCCGGGAAGAATCCACATTTAACAGTTTCAGACATTGACAAATGACGGTTTGATTCGGTACGTTATCCATAGTCATCTCCTTATTGTTGAGGCGTTTTATGGATAACGCGTGGTTAACTCAACAATAGGAGATGTCTTCTTTTTTGTCTGCGAATTTTAATGCAACGCTAGTGCTATCGTAAACACATTACGGTTTCTAACGGACCGAGGAGACCTTATTTCGGGCAAATACGGCTAAATGGCCATCCCAAGAGCCTATTAAGACCTCTGGGGTCCGTTACGGCGGGAAATAGTCGGGAAATCGACAAATAAGGTCATTACGGTCCGTTACGTTCTGTACTGTTACGTTCTGTACTGTTACGTCTGTACTGTTACGTTCTGTACTGTTACGTTCTGGTCCGCTACGTTCTGTTCCGTTACGCTTGGCTGTGCTGGATGCAGAGGGCCGGATATGGGTTTGCGGAGGGTCTAACTATTTCTCTTTATCGGATGGTGTGGAAATCGAACATGGGACAAGGAGAATTTCGCGAGGAGGGAACAATGATGCCGGAGAAGGAAATGGGTTCGGTCGCCAATCTGATCATTATCACAGGCATGTCGGGGGCTGGTAAGTCGCTGGCCGTACGCAGTTTGGAGGATCTCGGATTTTTTTGCGTGGATAATTTGCCTCCGGTGCTGATTCCCAAATTCGCCGAATTGATTGAGCAGTCCAAAGGGAAAATCGCCAAGGTCGCGCTCGTTATCGACCTGCGCGGCCGGGAGTTCTTCACGGCGCTGTCGGAGTCGCTCGGCTATATTAAGGAACATTTCACCATCAAGTGCGAAATCCTGTTCCTGGATGCCACCGATTCGATTCTCGTGCAGCGGTATAAGGAAAGCCGCCGCCGTCACCCGCTGGCCCCGGACGGCATGCCGCTGGACGGCATCCGGCGGGAACGCAAAATGCTGGATGAATTGCGGATGTCGGCAACCCAGGTGATCGATACCAGCAATATGAAGCCGGCGCAGCTCAAGGAGAAGATCATTTCTCGCTTCTCGCATCTGGAGAGCAGCAATTTATCGGTGAACATTACTTCTTTCGGATTTAAATACGGCATTCCGATCGACGCCGATCTGGTATTCGACGTACGTTTTTTGCCGAACCCGCATTACATTGAGCAGCTTCGTCCGCACACGGGACAAGACAGCGATGTATATGAATATGTTATGAAGTGGCCGGAGACCCAAACGTTCCTGTCCAAACTGCTGGATATGCTGCATTTCCTGCTGCCGCAATACCATAAAGAGGGGAAGAGCCAGGTGATCATCGGGATCGGCTGCACCGGCGGCAAACACCGCTCGGTGGCGATCGCCGAATATCTGGGCCGGATGCTTGGCGCAAGCGAAACGGAAACGGTTCGCGTCAGTCATCGCGACGAAGGCCGGGATCGTTAACCCGGCTCCCCCAAGTATAGAGGCTATTCAAAAGGATCATCCGATTTCTTTTTGAACCCTCATTAAGAGGTGAACCAAGTGATACATCGGGCTGAGAAAACCAGAGTTCCGCGGATCGTCGTGATGGGCGGGGGCACCGGATTGTCCGTCATGCTTCGCGGATTGAAAGAGAAACCGCTCGATATCACGGCTATCGTAACCGTAGCCGACGATGGGGGCAGCTCCGGGATTTTGCGCAATGAATTGCAAATGCCGCCACCCGGCGATATAAGAAACGTATTAACGGCGCTTGCCGATGTCGAGCCGTTGCTGTCGGATATGCTGAACTACCGGTTTGCGGCGGGTTCGGGTCTGGCCGGCCATAGTTTGGGAAATTTGATTTTGGCCGCGATCACGGACATTTCCGGCGATTTCGTGACGGCGGTCCGCGAGCTTAGCCGCGTCTTTGCCGTTCGCGGGCGCGTGTTGCCCGCCGCCGGTCAGGCGGTGGTGCTGCATGCGGAGATGGAAGACGGTACGATCGTGACCGGGGAATCCAAGATTCCCGAAGTTCGGGGCAAAATCAAGCGGATTTTCCTCGAACCCGAGGAGGTCGAGCCGCTGCCGGAGGCGGTGGAGGCGATTCGGGAGGCCGATGCGATTCTGATCGGACCGGGCAGCTTGTACACCAGTATCATTCCGAACCTGCTCGTGCCCAAATTGGCGGAGGCCGTATTGGAAAACACCTCCGCGATCAAAATATTCATATGCAACGTCATGACCCAACCGGGCGAGACGGACAACTATACGGTCAGCGACCACTTGCAGGCGGTGTACAACCACGTCGGCAAGCATCTGTTCGACTACGTGATCGTCAATGACGGCGAAATTCCGGCGCAGGTTCAGGATTTTTACGCGGAGAAAGGCGCCAAGCCCGTTCAGGTGGACTGGGATAACGTGACCGGCCAGGGGTACAAGGTCATCGCCGATACGCTCGTGTTGTTCCGCAGATATTTGCGGCATGACGCCGATAAATTAAGCCATCATATCTATCAACTGGTGGATAACTGGATTTTACGAAAGAGGTGAGTCCCTTGTCCTTTGCGGCGCAAACCAAAAAAGAGCTGACCATGGTCGAGGCCTCGGACTGCTGCGAGCAGGCCGAATTATCCGCATTGATCCGGATGAACGGCTCGGTGCAGGTTTCGAACAAAAAGATCGTTTTGGATATCTCCACCGAAAACGCCGCGATCGCAAGGCGGATCTATTCCTTGCTGAAGAAGCATTTCCGAATTCACACGGAGCTGCTGGTCCGCAAAAAGATGCGCCTCAAGAAAAACAACGTCTACATTGTCCGCATTCCGGCCCGGGTCGAGGAAATCCTGAAGGAGCTAAAGATCGTCTCCGAAGGGTTTATTTTCAACCCTGGGATTAATCCGGCGCTCACCCGGAAAAACTGTTGTAAACGGGCTTATCTGCGCGGGGCGTTTATGGCCGGAGGTTCGGTCAATAATCCGGAGGGTTCGTCCTACCACCTGGAGATCGCCTCGATGTACGAGGAGCACTGCAAGTCGCTGGTCGATTTGGCGAATGAGTTTCATCTGAACGCACGTTGCATCGAGCGGAAAAAAGGGTTTATTTTTTATATCAAGGAAGGCGAAAAAATCATCGAGCTGCTCAGTATTATCGGCGCGCACCAGGCGCTGTTCAAATTCGAGGACGTGCGGATCATGCGCGACATGCGTAACTCCGTTAATCGCATCGTGAACTGCGAGACGGCCAATTTGAATAAAACGATCGGCGCCGCCGTTCGGCAGATCGACAACATCAAGCTGCTGCAGAAGGAAGTCGGATTGGAGAACTTGCCGGAGAAGCTGAGGGAGGTTGCCGAGGTTCGCTTGGCCCATCCCGATATGAACCTGAAAGAAGTGGGCGAATTGTTGAAAGGAACCGTCAGCAAATCGGGGGTGAACCACCGGTTGCGCAAGATCGATGAGCTTGCCGAAAAAATTCGCGGAAGCTAAACTGGTTTTGCTGCTAGTGTGTTACGCACTCCGTATGCTATAATGATAGAAATTATAATGTCTACGAATGTGACGATGTGGATTGAATTCGTATAGGGGGTAAGTTTTCATGGTCAAACACCCGGTTACCGTTCGTTTGAAGACGGGGCTGCACGCCCGGCCGGCTGCGCTTTTCGTACAGGAAGCGAATAAATATTCTTCCGAGATTTTCGTTGAGAAAGACGATAAAAAAGTCAATGCCAAGAGTATTATGGGGATTATGAGCCTCGCGATCAGCACCGGCACCGAAATTTACATAAGTGCGGAGGGTGCGGACGCTGAGCAGGCTGCAAACGCTTTAATCAATTTGGTCAGCAAAGAGGAACTGGAGAACCAGTAATTGCCGGTTTAGCCGTTCGGAACAAGGGGATGTTTCCGCTTTTTTATGCGGAATCATCCTTTTTTTGCGTTGAAGTTTCCCCGTGTTTGCCGGAGGTCGCTTATTTGCGTGAATTGCGGGTTAATTGCGGTGAAAATTTTGAAGTTGTCCATTAAAATAATAGTTGATCCATGAAATGGAAAAGGGAAATAAAGGAATGAGGGTGAGTCATTATCGAACGGCTGTTGGAGTGTAGAGAGGTTGTCAAAAAGTACGGGCATAAGCTTGCGTTAAATGGTCTGAGTTTAGAAGTGCAAACGGGACAAATTGTAGGCTTGCTTGGTCCCAATGGAGCAGGGAAAACAACCCTAATGAAACTAATTGTATCATTGCTGCGCGACTATCGTGGGAGTATTTACATTAATGGATTAAAACCCGGGGTGAAGACCAAGCAAATCGTTGCTTACTTACCCGATCGGGAATTTTTATACCCGTGGATGAC
The DNA here is from genome assembly GCF_057063165.1 of Paenibacillus sp. JL3B1040. Lineage (NCBI taxonomy): Bacteria > Bacillati > Bacillota > Bacilli > Caryophanales > Paenibacillaceae > Paenibacillus > Paenibacillus tiangongensis. The sequence continues at coordinate 217,728 of NZ_CM169317.1, forward strand.
CATAGATGAGTCGATTGTCTTTTTTAGTCATGCCTTTCAAGATTTTGATATGCAGAAAGCCTACCGTATGATTAGAAACTTAGGTCTCGATCCTAAAGACAAAATTCGTTCTCTATCAAAAGGGATGCAGGAGCGGCTTAGCATATCCCTTATATTCTCTCGAAACGCTCGCTTATATGTATTGGATGAGCCGCTTGCTGCCGTTGATCCCTCGACAAGGGAAAAAATTATGAAAATAATTATTGAGAACTTTGATCCTCGCAGCTCCATTATTGTAAGCACACATCTAATTAGTGAAGTAGAGTCGTTATTTACTCATATTGCAATTGTTAATGACGGGAAGGTTCTAGTTCAAGGGAAAGTCCAAGACTTAGTGGATACTTATAACAAGTCGGTAGAGGAGATATTTAAAGAAGCGGTAAGCTAAATATCCGCCTGTCCCAAAACAGGCGGATATTGTATTCAAAGGGGGAGAATGATGTGGCGATACGCAATCAATTTCGTATTGAATTTAGAAGACATTTTACAGTATTCTGCGTACTTACATCCATTAATTTGGCAGTCAGTTTGTTTTTTTCACTTAATTACAAGGGAAATATGGCGTTTAATGCTTTATTAATCAATATGGTAGTAGCAATCTTACTGCCGATTTATATTTTTGTGGACTACTACCAGGAATTTTTTGTGGGCAAGACAATTTTAAATCATATGCTTCCCATAAAAACATTTGATTTATTTATCGTAAAATCTCTAGTATTTTTAATCGGTAGCATGATGGTGTGGGCCGGCTCACTGGTTGAAGTCTTTTTTAATCCTCAAGGGCTTTATCAAACGCGGATCATTGAATCGAGCAGTATTTTTCTGGGGATCAGTTATCTCGTACTGTCAAAGCTTGCCGGAACAGTTTGCGGTTTAGCTATTATGGGATTCTCCATTGCTGCGAGTAAGCAAACTCATCGTCGATCTTATGGAAATCTGGTGATCGCTTTTATCATTTTGCTTTGCGTCGGTATTTTATTTTCATTTATTGTAAGTGAGACAGCTCATTGGAGCATAGGGACTTCAGCACTGCAATCTTTTAAGCAGTATGCGGGTCCCCTTACAATTAGTAATGTTTACGAGGAGTCTGTAGCCGATATCAACGTCACCATTCGGTGGATGTCTGTAGTTCGTAATATTGTGGTTGCAATTATTTCGGTGTTGCTGGCCAAGGTGTGTTTTAATTCACGTAAATACGAAATTTATGGGATATAGGCAATGGTTCTACATTTAATCAAGGTTGAGTTTAAGCTGCACGCCAAGGTTTTTGTAAGTCTCGCACTCTTTCAAGCTTTATTTGGATTGCTGTTTTCTTTACGTGGTCAGGATGAGATCTACTCAACATTAAATTTATTAATCAGTATGACGGTTGGAATTTACATTCCCTTATATATTTACCGGGATATGTACAACAGTTTTTTTATGGGTACGTCTGCCTTGAACCAAATGATCCCGATTCGTTCATCCACGATTTTTATGATAAAGAGCCTGACGTTAGCGACCTATGCGATAATGGTTTGGGTGGCAAGTTTAGTTGAGGTTTTTGTTAATGAAGGCGGAATGTACCGACTTAGAATGATTCATTCCGAGTCGCCTCGATTAGGCATTCTTTATATGATCGCAGGAAAGTTAAGCTCAGTTGTTTGTGAGGTCGGGTTAATTGGTCTGGGGATTATTGCTAGCACTTTTATTTTTCATAAAAAGATAGCCGTTGCTTTTCAATGGTTACTTCCCTTATGCGCATGTATTGCCTTGTTTGTCTGTATGCGATGGTACGTTCCTCATTTCAATGCGTGGATGATTGGAACGACATCAATTCAAAGTTATAAACAATATGCCGGTTTCCTTGCCGTAAATTTTGATGTCCCCGCTACTACGGATATCTCTAGCACGGTCCAGTGGGAGTCGCCGCTGATCAATAGCTTGGCTGCTATCGTCTGTTTCTGTATCGTGTTGCTTGTTTTGAGCCTTACTAAATATGAAGTGCATGGGGAACAGGAAAATGATTAAGCCTTGCCTCAAATTAGAAAAAAGCAGAAAACGAGTGGATACCGGGGTTATAGTCAGTTTGTTTAACTTTTGCCTTATTGAGGTCATAATACTGGCTTTGCTCTTCGGAGAAAAGCTTGCGATTGTGGATTATATCACCACGCTAGCCATTTTGTTTGGAGGGGCTGCTTTCTTATCGGTTCGAGCGTTATCGGATATGAAAGGCCGGAAGCAAAGCTTTTACATGGAGAGTTTCAGCTCAGCTATGGCTGGCGCTCGTTCGTTACACGATGTGGATACGATTCTTTTGAACGAAATCCGGCGTCTGCTTCCAGGGCATGAGGTAGCCATAGCTGAATTGAATTTAACCTCCAACCAGGTTCGGATTAGGGCAGGAGTAAATCATGATGAAGCTCTATCGGAATGGTTGGCTGTTGAAGTGCAAACGGATGAATTCATCGACTTAAAACAGAGAAGCTTATATAAAGTCTACTCTAGCCCTGTCAGATCCATTTTTTTAATTATAAATAAGCAAAAAAAGGCCTCGTATACTGCGCGAATTGTCCAAGAACAAATAAAAACGATGAGATCCTTGATTTCATTAGTGTATGAAAAACAATTTCTAGTGGACGGTTTAACGGGGGAAATCGAACATATCTTATCTAAAAATCCCGATGCCTCGCCTAAAATGATTCGTTTAATATTTGAGATTTCTGAGCAGGAAAGAAGAAAGCTGTCCCTGGATATTCATGATACGGCGCTCCAGGAGCAATTGTTATGGCATCGGCGTCTGCAGGAACTTTTATATGACAATAAACTTGATGATTCGGTCCAAGCTTCATTATCTGAAATCTCGGAAGGGATGCTGGATGTCATTTACCGACTTCGGGAGATCTGTGCCGACTTACGCCCACAACTGATTTGGGAACGGGGAATCAAGGGGGCCTTGAATGATTTATTTAAGAAAGTTCAACTACGGTCTGATTTTTTTATTGAATTTGACTCCTCTCAATTCGTCGACCATTTGAATCAAGAGGAAATATTGACTCTGTATCGGATTGTCCAGGAATTGTTGAATAATACATACAAGCACGCTAAAGCGTCTAAAGTGAACATTATTTTGTATAGCAAGGCCGGCAAGGTGATGTTGAAATATCAAGATGACGGAATTGGGTTTGAGCCGCTGTCCGGTTCAGACAAAAATTTAGGGATAGGGTTAGCGGGCATACAAGAACGTGTAAGAGGACTTGCGGGAAAATCCGATTTTTGGTCCAAACCTAATCAGGGAGTCCGATTCGAAATGTGTTTTGTGCCAAATGCATTGGAGACCCCGCTGGATGAAGGGGGGGCTTGAATTTGATTTCTGTGTTGATCGTCGATGACCATCCGGTTTTAGGGGCCGGAACCAAGCGATTGATCGAGCAAGAGAGCGATATGCACGCTGCCTTTGTTACGACAGGGCAGGAAGCATTGCAAGCAATGAAGAGACAAAAATATGATTTGCTTATATTTGATATGCATTTGAGCGATATGGATGGTTTACAGTTAGTGCGTCAGACGACTTTAGATGTGCCGATTCTTATTTACAGCGGTTATGATCTGGCTCCATATCTGAACCTGCTAATCCAAGCCGGAGTAGCGGGGATTATCAACAAAACCAGCTCTCCGCAACAATTGATCAGGAGTATTCGGGATGCGCTGGAAGGGGTATCTTCTATTCCAATCGCGTTGTTTAAGCAGATGAGTATTGATGAGAATGTCTCATCCCGGCAAGAAAAATGGGCGGATGTTATGTTGCTTAATGAAAAGGAGATTTCGATTCTGCAACACATATCTGAAGGAAAGAGCAATAAAGAATTGGCCGAACTATTGTACATCAGTCAAAGAACGGTGGAATATCAGTTGACGGGTATCTTTAATAAACTGAAAGTGCACTCGCGTGCGGAAGCCGTTGTTGCCGCTAAAAAATTCGGACTGATCTAAATGAAACCGCGAAATGGGCGGCTACTTTGACGATTTTTCACTCTACTGCAACATTTGTCCCCAGGGTGCGTTTAGTAGTTAAATCACTCAACAAAAACCGTTAATGGAGGTCATGAACATGAAAACATGGTTAAAACCTGTAGCGTCGGTGTTGGTTGCGGGGACATTGATCGCCGGGGGGACGTTTGTAAGCGGTGCCTTGAATGCTCCGGTCCCGGTCTATGCGGATGGCGAGATGCAGAAGAATGTGATTACCGTGGTGGGCAGCGGGGAGTTGTCCGTGAAGCCGGACGTGGCGTATCTGTCGATCGGCGTGGTGACGGAGGCCAAGACGGCGAAGGAAGCGCAAAGCGCCAATGCGACCAAGGTAGCTGCCCTGACCAAGCTGCTGAAGGAGACCTGGGGGATTGCCGACAAGGATATCCAAACCGGCCAATTCTACGTCCAACCGAATTATACGTATAACGAGAAGGACGGCCAGCAAATCAAGGGGTATTCCGCGCAGCATTCGCTGGAAGTGACTTACCGCGATTTGACGAAGGTTGGACAGCTGCTGGATGCGGCATCCGCAGCGGGCGCCAACCGGATCGACAATATCCGTTTCAGCACCGAGAATCCGGATCAGTACCAGGATCAAGTGATCCAAAAAGCGATGAATGACGCGAACAAGAAGGCGGCGTCGATCGCCAAAGCGGCGAACCGTCAAGTGGGCATCGTGCTTAGCATCAGCCAGGCCAGCGCCGGCACGCCGATTTTCACGCAGAACTATAAGATGATGGAAATGGCCGCGGCGGATTCCGCAGCGAGCACGCCGGTAGAACCGGGCGAAATCGACTTGCAAACGACGTTGACCGTGATGTATGAGCTGAAATAGGGGGAGCGCAGGACCCTCGGAAGTTGGGTTCTAGGCAAGTCATTATTTCATGGAAAGGTGATTTGAAATGCTGAATAAAAATGTAGTGTTTTTACTCACATTTACAGTTATTTTTTCCAGCATGTCATTTGCCTACGGGGATACATCTCAACTGCATATCGAGCCATCAATAATCAATAAGAGAGCTTTGAAAGAATCTGTGAAGTCTAATGTAGTTCAATTGGAGCAGATGCAACCAAGAGGGTTAAATGGGAATACACAGGAATTAAAGATTGAAAAAGAAGGAAAAATCCGATTGAATTTACAAGAGGAAATTTCCAAGTTGGATGACGTGAAGACGAAAATTCCGGTGCAAGTCTATTTGCCCCACGGTGATGAATTTGAAGAAAAATTTAGTGAAGAAATCAAATTGGCCTTTGGAAACGAAATGACCTTCGAGAAAGTGGGATACAACACGTTTGACTTGTTAGTTAGCATAGATCAACTGAGGATTCTTGAGTCCTTGTCTACTGTTGAAGATATTTTTGCTCAACCTAAAAGCGATGAAGAAGTTTATATATTATCCGACTCTCAAGAAGAAGTGATGCCGAATTTCTAGAGTAAGCCTTTTTTTGTCATGTCTCAATGAGCGTCTAAAAAAGCACCTCGATCGGCCTAATGCCGATCGAGGTGCTTTAGTTTGTTGTGCGATCTGCTTTAATCTTACTAACGAACTAGCTCCGTTTTTCCGGCCATGACCTCAATCAGGATCCAGGAGGCAAGTTTATATCCATACATAAAGGCTGCTTCGGCGTGCATGGAGTCGGCTTGAGAGCGTAAATCCAGCAATTCTTCGAGCTCTAGAAAGTCGTGTTCGGGCAGCTTGTCCCTCCACACTTTCATCGTCTCGGATATTTTGCGATTTAATGGGCGATATTCCGGGTTTTTTGAAACGATGAGCTCGTCCGGGTAAATACCGCCGCCAAAAAGTTCTTCCAAGATACTTTTCATATGCTCCATCCTTTCGTCTCTTACATTTGCAATTCCTTGAAAGGGGGGGCCGCACATGGTAGGATATTTATGCAGTCCGCCTTTTAGGTGATTGCGTGTGGGAAGTGGCGTGGTCTTGGTTAAGAGGGCGCCGCTTCCTTTTATTTTTTCACGTCCAACTGATGAATAGCTCGCCTAACCCCTTCTGAACGCTCAATATCGTTGTTTTTACAGTAATCATCCAGTTTTTCAAGCGTATCGTTGTCCATTCTGATAGTAATTTTGTTAGGCTTCGGGTTGTCGGTTGGACGCCCCATTTTCTTGTCGGCCAAATACTCACCTCCTACTTTTGCCGGACATAATTATTGTATATTTTTGTCGGACAAAAGTCAAAAGACATATCCAGGTTAGTTATAGGGAACGGTGGGAAAGTGCAACGCTTGAAGATGACGCTATTTGGCCCGAAACGGGGAACTTCAATTGTAGCGTTTACGAGTCGGCGATAACGCCCGTACAAGCACATTGGCAAGCGTTAGCGCATAAATGCCCGGACAGATCGGCCACCTAGCATCGCCTCGTTCGTCAGTGTAATGCCAAGATCCAACAAAAACTATTGTAACCCGCGCCAAAACAAGGTATAGTGAATATGCGAAAAAATGAATCGAAGAACCTGCTAAAGCCATACCAATGGATATGGCTTTTTTTTCTTATGAGGCATGGATTAATTTCAAGGAGTTGATGCAAAGATGATAGAACTGGCCGCGGTGAAAAAACACTTTGCCGGACAGGTCGCCTTGCATCCGCTATCGCTCATGATTAAGGAAGGGGAATTCCTCACCTTGCTGGGCCCAAGCGGCTGCGGCAAGACAACGATTTTGCGCATGATCGCCGGGTTCGAACAGCCGACCGCAGGGAAAATCCTGCTCGACGGACAAGACCTGACGCATTTGCCGCCGAATCGCCGGGATTTGAACCTTGTCTTTCAACATTATGCCTTGTTTCCTCACATGACGGTGGAAGAGAATGTCGCCTTCGGGCTTAAGATGAAAAAGATGCCGGCGAAGCAGCAGCAGGAGCGTGTGCGGGAAGCGGTCGAGATGACGCAGTTGACCGCGTTGACCAAGCGTTACCCGCATCAGCTGTCCGGCGGGCAGCAGCAGCGGGTCGCCATCGCGCGGGCCATCGCCAACAAGCCGCGGGTTTTGCTGCTGGACGAGCCGCTTGGCGCGCTGGACCTGCAGCTGCGCAAAAGCCTGCAGGCCGAGCTTAAGCAACTGCAGCGCAGTCTGGGTATCACGTTCGTCTACGTGACGCATGACCAGGAAGAAGCAATGATGATGTCCGACCGCATCGTCGTGATGAACAGCGGCCAGGTGGAGCAGATCGGCACGCCGCGGGAAATTTACGCACAGCCGGCTACGTTGTTTTCGGCTACCTTCGTCGGCGAGAACAACATCTTCTCGCGGGACGGGCGGCTGTTCGCCGTGCGGCCGGAGAAGCTGAAGGCGGTGCGTCCCGGCGAAGCCCCCGAAGCCAAGCGAAGCGGCGAACTGTTGGACGTGCTGTATCTCGGCGGCGTTCAGAAGCTGATCGTTCAGCTCGACAACGAACCGATGACCGTATCGGTCGTGCTGGACGTCAACGATGACTACACGTGGCAAATTGGGGAGCCGGTTGGGGTGGATTGGAAGCCGGAGGACGAGGTGGTTATCGGATCATGAAGAAATCTGGCTTGAGCATGCTGCCGGTGCTCCTGTGGTTATGCCTGTTCCTGGTCGTGCCGATGCTGATCGTCGTAGGCATCTCTTTTATGGGGCGCGACGAGCTTGGCAATGTGGTGCTGGACTTCAATCTGGATGCCTATGCGCTCTTTTTCGACCCGTTATATTTGGGGATTTATTGGGATACGATTCTGCTCTCGGTGCTGACGACCGCGTTGTGCCTGCTGCTCAGTTACCCGTTGGCCTACTATATTGCAAATGCCGGCCCGAGAATGCAAACCTGGGGCCTGGTGCTCATTACGGTGCCGTTCTGGATCAACTTCCTGATCCGCACCTATGCCTGGGTGTTGCTGCTGCGCACGCAAGGGATCGTTAACGAGCTCTTGCTCGGGATCGGACTGATCTCCGAGCCGCTGCAGATGCTGTACACCAAAGGCGCCGTGCTGCTCGGTATGGTCTATACGTTTATTCCGTTTATGGTGCTGCCGATTTATGTGGCGCTGGAGCAAATGGACAAGAAGCTGCTGGAAGCGGCCAGCGATCTGGGCGCGACGCGCTGGAGAGCGTTCTGGCACATTACGCTGCCGCAGACCAAGTCCGGGATCATGACCGGCTCGGTGCTGGTGTACGTTTCGACAACCGGTATGTTTGTCGTGACCGACATCCTCGGCGGGGCGAAGTCGGCCATGATCAGCAACATTATCCAGAGCCAGTTCCTTGGGGCCCGCAACTGGCCGTTCGGCTCGGCATTGTCCGTGATCTTCGTGATCACATCGCTGATTCTGATCGCGTTGTTTAATCGGGCGATGACATCCCGGTATCAAAAAGTGCGGGAGGTGCGTTCATGAAAACCAAAAGCCATCCGCTGCTCGGCGTGCATTCGCTCTTGATGATGATTTTTATTTACGTGCCCATTTTGTTTATCGTTGCTTACTCGTTTAACAGCTCCAGGCTGGCGGCGGATTGGAGCGGCTTTACGTTCGATTGGTACGTCTCCCTGTTCGATAACCGCCATGTGATGGAGGCGCTCGCCAATAGCTTGACCGTAGCGATTGTCTCGACGGTGATCTCTACGGTGCTCGGAACGCTGGCAGCGCTGGCGATGCGGAAGCTGGGACGCCGCTTGAAGTCGGGGATGGGCGGCCTGCTGTACTTGCCGATCATTATCCCGGATATCATCATGGGCTTATCCTTGCTGGTCTTGTTTAATCAATTGCATCTGCCGCTGGGTAAAATAACGATTATCATCGCCCATATTACGTTTAGCTTGTCTTACGTTTACGTCGTCGTGACTACCCGCCTTTCCGGCATGGGAGGGCAGTTGGAGGAGGCGGCGCAGGATTTGGGGGCGAGCTCGTGGCAAACCTTCCGCCATGTGACCTTGCCGCAGATTGCTCCGGGCATTATTTCCGGGGCGTTGATCGCGTTCACGCTGTCGCTGGACGACTTTATGGTCAGCTTCTTTGTCAGCGGCCCAAATTCGACAACGTTGCCGATTTATATCTACGGGCAGGTCAAACGGGGTATTTCCCCGGAAATTAACGCGCTTTGTACGATTCTGATTCTGGTGACGGTCACCTTGATTTTCCTGGCGCAATTTGTGCTGAATCGCGGCAAGGGGCAGAAGAAACAATCCGTGCTGCCGTTCTAGGATCATTCTTATATTCCGTATGACGAAACAGAAGGGAGATTGGGAATTGAACAAATTGATGTTTAAATGGACCGGCCTCGTGCTGGCAGGAATGATGGTTACCGGGCTGCTGTCCGGCTGCGGATCGTCGAAGGAGACGCTGAACATTTACAGTTGGGCCGACAATTTTGACGAGGAAGTGCTGGAGCAGTTCGAGCAAGAGTTTGACGTGAAAATCAATTACGACGTATTTGCGAACAATGAAGACTTGCTGGCCAAAATCAAAGCGGGCGGCGGCGGTTACGACCTGATCCAACCGTCCGATTACATGGTGGCGACGATGATCAAGCAGGATCTGCTGGCGCCGCTGGACATGAACAACATCCCGAACTTCGCCAATGTGTCCGACGCGTACAAGAACCCGTCCTACGACCCGGGAAACAAATACTCGATTGTATATACGTCCGGGGTGACGGGGATTGCCTACAACAAGAAATACGTCAAGGACGAGATCGACAGCTGGGAGGACCTGTGGAATCCCGAATACAAGGGCAAGGTCATTTTGCTTGACGATAACCGCGAAGTGATCGGCATGGCCTTGAAAAAAGCCGGCCATTCCAACAGCTCTACCGACGAAGGCGAAATCACGGCCGCTGTGGAGGACTTGAAGAATTTGCTGCCGAGCGTGCTGGCTTTTGATACCGACAACATCAAGCAGAAGATGATTCAGGAGGAAGGCTGGATCGCCACCGTCTGGTCGGGCGACGCTTCCTACATTGCGCAGGACAACCCGGACGTGGCTTACGTCGTTCCGAAGGAAGGCGGCACGATCTGGTCGGACAACTATGCGATTCCGAAGGATTCGAAGCATAAAGAGCTGGCCGAGAAATTCATCAACTTCATGCTCGAGCCGGAAGTGAGCGCGAAAAACTACGAGTCGATCGGCTACAGCGATCCGAATACGAAAGCGACGGAGTTCCACAGCGACGAATACCGGAACGACAAAATGATCAATCTGTCGGAGGACGAATTGTCCCGGACCGAATGGCTTGGCGACGTGGGCGACAAGCTGCAACTGTATGACCGCTTCTGGACCGAATTGAAGAGCGGACGGGAATAATTTCGGTTTGCTCCTGCGAAAGCGCCAGGCGCTTCCCGTTAGGGAAGGCGTGCTGGCGTTTTTGCGTACATGAATTGTTGCCACCGAGGTCATAATTTAGGTATGAACTTAAAGAGGGTGGCGATAACAAGTGAAGCGAAACGCGGTAAAAATGATGACTTCGCTGATGACCGCAGGCTTGATGATTTCCGGCGTGGCCGTCGTTCCGGCCGAAGCCGCGCCGCAGTCGCGGGTGGAGCTTAGCGGGGGGATGGATGCGGCGAGGCCGGTCCTTCGGCAGGAGCGGCAAGGCGTCAAGATTACGAACCATACGATCGAGAAGAAAATTCCCGAGGCGTCGATCAAGGTCGACTACCCGCAAATCAGCGGATTAAAGCATAAATCGGTGCAGAAGAAGATCAATAAGCTGCTCAAGGATAAAGCGGAGGCGTTTGTGGCGAGTGCGCTGAAAGAAGCGAAGGCGGGGCAGCCGACAACACCCAGCGGCAACCCTTACGAATATGTCGGCACCTACAAGGTGACGTACAACCGCGACGGGGTGCTGAGCCTGTATGTGGATCAGTACGCCTACACCGGCGGCGCGCATGGCATTACCGTGCGAGAGGGCCTGACGTTCCGGCTGGATAACGGCAAGCTGCTGACGCTGGATGAGTTGCTCCGGGCCAATCCGAACTACCGCAGCATCGTCGATCCGGAAATCGCCAAGAAGCTGCAGGAAACCGACGGGTATTTCGGCAACTTCAAGACGATTGGCCCGAATCCGTCGTACTATGTGCAAGGGGATGGCGTTACAATCTTTTTCCAGCTGTACGATTATGTGCCTTACGCGTTCGGGTTCCCCGAATTTCATTTTCCGTTTGCCAAGCTGCTGCCGCCGGGAACGAATCCGTTTGATTTCAAAACGCATTAAAAGTTTGAGGTGGGAAGAGGTATGACTTATGACTGTCCTGTTCGGCGGGGGGAGCTGCCGGGAGGGCAGTTTTTTATTTGGAGGTATGGGCGGGCGGGCCTCAAAGTTGCACTTTGTACAACAATCCTGCCGGATCCAGGGCGTGCAGGGCCGATTTGTTGTAAAAAGTGCAACAATATTGCAGCATCAGGTGCATTAAGCCCTAGAATGTTGTACGAAATACAACAATCTGTGCGATAAGGCCATCTCGGGCCAGAAATATTGCATGGAATACAACATTTAGCCTCTAATCCCTCCAATGTAGAAGCCAGAACCTGCAAGAGGCCCCGTCGTGCGTTAATCTTGCGGCGGGAAGCGGTGTCATAAATCTCCTTGCGTTTTGCCGTGAAACGGTTACAATAGGAAGCAACAGAATGATGTTAACGTTAACAATGAGAAATGAAATCCACCGGATCTAAATGAAGGGAGAACGAAAGACATGGCGAAGAAGTTTTTGGGGAAAAATTTCCTGCTGAACAGCGATACGGCGGAGGTGTTGTATCATCAATACGCGAAAAACCTGCCGATCATCGATTACCACTGTCATTTGAGTCCACAGGAAATCTACGAGAACAAGACGTTCCGCAATCTGACCGAGGCCTGGTTGGGCGGCGACCATTACAAATGGCGGGTGATGCGGGCTTGCGGCGTCGACGAGGAGCTGATCACCGGAGGGGCGGACGATTACGACAAATTCCTGGCTTGGGCCAAGGTCGTGCCGCAACTGCTCGGCAATCCGCTGTACCATTGGACACATCTGGAGTTGCAGCGGTTCTTCGGGATTCAAGAGCTGCTGAACGAGCAGAGCGCCCCAACCATTTGGGAAAAAGCCAACGCCAAGCTGCAGAACGAAGGGTTTGGCGCGCGAGACCTGATTACGAAGTCCAAAGTAACGGTGGTCTGCACGACCGACGATCCGGCGGACTCGCTGGAATACCATCTGAAGATCAAGGAGCTGGAGGGCTTCGAGACGGCCGTGCTGCCGAGCTTCCGCCCCGACAAGTTCCTGGAAATCAACCGCGACACGTTCAAGCCTTGGCTGGCGAAACTGGAGGCGGCTACGGGCAAACCGATCGCGAACTACGGCGCGCTATTGGACGCGTTGCGCGAACGGATCGACTTCTTCCATGAGATCGGCGGCCGCGTGTCCGACCATGCGCTCGATACGCTGGAATACCGTGAGACGACGCTGAAGGAAGTCGAGGCGATCTTCGCCAAAGCGCTGAGCAAGGGCTCCGTAACGCCGGTGGAAGAACGGAAATACAAATCGTTTACGATGCGATTCCTCGGCAAGGAATACGCGAAGCGCGGGTGGGCGATGCAGCTGCATATCCATGCGCTGCGGAACACGAATACGGCGATGTTCAAGAAGCTTGGTCCGGATACGGGCTACGACGCGATTAACGACGGGCCGCTCGCCGAAGCGTTGGCCGGGTTGCTTGACGCTCTGGAGCAGGATGGCGGGTTGCCGAAGACGATCCTCTATTCTCTGAACCCGAACGATTACTGGGCCCTCGCCAGCATTATGGGCAGCTTCCAGGGCGGCGGCGTGCCGGGCAAGATCCAATTTGGCACCGCCTGGTGGTTCAACGACAACAAGGAAGGGATGATCCAGCAAATGCGTACGCTGGCCAACTTCGGCGTGTTGTCTCAGTTCGTCGGGATGCTGACGGATTCGCGCAGCTTCCTGTCGTATACTCGGCACGAGTACTTCCGCCGCCTGCTGTGCGACGTGATCGGCGATTGGGTCGACCGCGGCGAGGCGCCGAAGGACTTCGAATTGCTGGGCCGCATCGTGACCGATATTTGCTATGGCAATGCGGAGCGGTATTTTGCTTTTCCGGAACGCTAGAAGGGATTGACGCTGCTTCATGTCCGCTACGATCAAAGACATCGCCCGGCTGGCGAATGTCTCGCATATGACGGTTTCCCGGGCGCTGAACAACAGTCCGCTCATCAAGGAGGAGACCAAACGCAAAATCCTGGAAATCGCCGAGCAACTGCATTACGTGCCGAATTACAACGCCAAGAGCCTGGTGCTGCAGCGCTCGCATACGATCGGATTGTTTTTTACGAGCATGGTCCAGGGGACGTCCTCCAGCTTCCTCGCGGAGGCGATCCGCGGCGTAGGTCAGGAGGTTGGCGTTCAGTATAACTTGTTTCTGCGGGGGATCGATGATTTCGAGGACTTTAGTTCGATTCACCGCCGGCGGTTCGACGGCATCCTACTGATGAGCCAAAGCGAACGCGATGACGCGTTTATCCGCCATGTGCGGGAGCAGGAGATTCCACTGGTCGTGCTGAACCGGAATGTGGGCGACCCCGGCATCGTCAATTTCGTGTCCAACGACCGGGAGGGGGCTTTCGAGCTGACCCGCTACCTGATCGACAAGGGCCATGAGCGCATCGGTCTGGTGGAAGGGATCCCCGGCTACAAATCGACGCAGGAGCGCAAGGAAGGGTATCTGCGGGCCATGGCGGCTGCCGGCCTGGAGATCGGAGAGAGCTGGATCGCGGAGGGCCGGTACGACGTGGTGAGCGGGTATCGGGCGATGGGCCGGCTGATGGCGTTGCCGGAGCGGCCAACCGCGGTGTTCTGCTGCAACGACGATATGGCGATCGGCGCGATGAAGGCGGCCGCGGAGGCGGGACTGGCCATCCCCGGGGACGTCTCGGTCGTCGGTTTCGACGATATCGGCTTCTCGCACTACACCAATCCGCCGCTTACGACGGTGCAGCGGCCCATTGAGCCGCTCAGTCGGATGGGCGCGCGCAAGATCCTCGAGCTGATCGAGGAGCCTGCGGCCGGCGGGGAGCTGGTGCTGCTGGACACTCAGATGGTGTGCCGCGAGTCGGCGGGGAGCTGCCCTAGGGCGCAGTGAAGGTGAGCTGCGGGTAGGCAGAAGCGCTGCCTGAACAGGGCGGTGAGTCGCGGGGCGCATTGCTTGCAGGAATTTAGGGCGCGACGCTACGAAGCGGGCAGCCGAGCAAGAAGTGATGATTGTTCGCCGACTTGCCCGCTAGGTCCAGGCCAAAAACCCGCCAGAAGAAGAAATTCTCTGGCGGGTTTTGTCATGGAATGGATGCGGGCGGCTCGCATTTTTAACCGGGACTAAACGACTTCCACCGGTATGAGCTTGAACTCGTTCACGTCGGCCAAGCCCCGGTTGGTAATCCGCAGCTCGGGAATGACCGCCAGGGCGATCAGCGAAAGCGTCATGAACGGTGCGTTCAGTGGGCAGCCGAGTTGCTTCCAGGCGGCCTCGAGCTCTTTCACCTGGGCGACGACCGTCTCCAGCGGCTGATCGGACATTAGGCCGGCGATAGCCATCGGCACGGCAGCCAGCACCTGTCCGTCCAGAACGGCGATCATGCCGCCGCCCAGCTTCGCCAGCTCGTTTGCGGCGAAGGCCATGTCCGCGGGATTCGTGCCCATGACGAGCAGGTTGTGGCTGTCATGCGCAACGGTGGAGGCCACGGCCCCCTGCTTCAGGCCAAACCCCCGCGCGAAGGCGAGAGACAACTCGCCGGAACCGCGGTGACGGTCGATGCAAGCCAGTGTGGCGATGTCCTGCTCGGCGGCCGGACGCACGACGCCTTCCCCGTCAACCGGAACGGTTGCCGTCCCCTTCGTCGTGCGGGCGCTGTTCTCGATCACGTCGATGACGTGGATCGTCGTCGTCGCCGCTTTGACGCTGGCGCTGCTGCGGAAGAGGAAATCGGCGGCGGTCAGCGGACGCGCCAGTTTTACTGAGGCACGCGCCTGCGGCGGATATGGGTACGCCGGGAACGGAACGCGAAGCTGCCCGTCGTCGTAGGCGACCTTGCCGTCGGTGATGACGGTCGACGGCTCCATCCGCCGCAGGTCGCCGATCAGCAGCAGGTCCGCGCATTTGCCCGGCGCGATGCCGCCCAAGTCGCCGTCGACCTTGAAGTACCGCGCCGTGTTGATTGTCCCCATCTGAATCGCGGTCACCTGGTCGACGCCCTCCTCGATGGCCCGGCGCACGACATGGTTCATGTGGCCTTGCTCGATCAGCGTTTGCGGATACACGTCGTCGGTGACCAGCAGGATGTTCGAAGGGTTAACCCGATCTTCGGTGACGACCTTGATCACTTCCTTGACGTCATGCCAGGCGGAGCCTTCGCGGATCATTAGGTGCATGCCGATGCGCAGCTTCGCGAGTCCCTGCTCCCGGGTCACCGTCTCGTGACAGGAGGTGACGCCCGAGGCGACGTACGCCTGGAGCATGCGTTCGTCATCACTCGGAAAATGCCCGGTTACGGTTTTCCCGGCTTCCATCGTCGCCTGGATCTCGCCGAGCATTTTCGGATCTCCGTGCACGACGCCGGGGAAGTTCATGACCTCGCCCAGCCCCTCGACGCCCTCCCAAGTCATCCCTTCGGCAATATCGCCGGTGTCCAGTGACGCTCCGGCATCCTCCAAATGATCGGTGGCCGGCACGCAGGAAGGAAATGTGGTGAAGACCTTAAGCGGCAGGCCCTGGCCTTCCTCATGCATCCAGCGCACGCCCTCCGCGCCGAACACATTGGCGATTTCGTGCGGGTCCATGAAGATGCCGGTCGTCCCTTTGGCCAGCGCCGCCTTGGCGAACTCGGCCACCGACAGCATGGTGCTCTCGACGTGCATGTGTCCGTCCAGGAGGCCAGGGACGATGTGGCGGCCTGCCGCATCGATCACGACGGTGTCCTCCCCGATCGTGTGCGCCGCGTCTCCCACGAAGGCGATTCGTCCTGCGGCAACGGCGACGTCCGTCTGCGGCAGCAGCTCTCCGGTATAGACATTGACCAAGACGCCGCCTTTCACGACCAAATCGGCCTTGGCCCTGCCCATGGCGACATCCGCCAATATGCGGCTTACTTCATACAGCTTCTTCCTTTCGGATTGTTTCATCTCCCGATTCGCTCCTTTAATGAGGTAGTAAGTCATCGATCAACCTAATCAAGTTTCAAGTCACGCCAAGTCACGCCAAGTTACCATAGTCACACCAAGTCACATCAAGTTACGTATAGCTATGTCAGGTTTCGCAAAGTCACATTAAGTCACTAAGTTACGACTGAGTCACACCAAGTCACGCCAAGTACCTTAAAGCTGTGCTAAGTCGTGCTAAGCTATACAGTGCTATACAGCAGTGTCATACAGAGCTATACAGTGTCATACAGAGCTATATAGAGCCGTACAAATCGCACGGAGTCGCAGAAAGTCACTAAAAGTCACTAAAAGTCACTAAAAGTCACTAAAAGTCACTAAAAGTCACTAAAAGTCACTAAAAGTCACTAAAAGTCACCCAAAGCCATGCCAAGTAACTCAATGCAGGATGCCTGCCCCATTTATCCAAGCCCATTCTAGTGCGCTAACGCTTGCCACGGAGCTTAATAAGGCCAAAATCATTGCGCACGGAGTCTAACGCTTGTCACAGAGCTTATTGTCCAATTTACAGCCGGAAACAGGTGCATTTATTGAAAATAGTGTCGCTCAGCGTCGTTAGAGTTCAGATACCGCTAAAAAAGCAGACTTAGTGCTTGTCATCAGCGTTAGAGCGGGCGGGTGCAGGCCTCGGGGGTTCCTGGCGGCGGCTCAGCAGGGTCAGCGACTCCCAATTCTCCTACCGCACCGGCGGCGGTCCACGTCTCCATTTCGCCTGGGCACCCGGCGGCGCCCAGCGACTCCAAGGGTCACCCGGCGGCGACAGCCCGGCTTCTCCCCTAAAAGGACTAGTATCGCCCGGGCGCGATCCGGCGTCTTCCCGGGTGGCCCAGCGGCTCCGGGGGAGACTGGGAGCTAGCTTCCCGGCGGCGCCTATACCTGGTTATTTTTAAAAATAACTATAACAAGAAAGGCCGCCCTTCGAACAGAACTTTCTGTTCAAAGCGCAGCCTTCCGTTCCAAGCCTTAGGCTTTGGCGGTTGGATTCACTTTCTCGATGACCTGGTCGACCAGGCCGTATTCCTTCGCTTCCGCCGCGCTCATGAAGTAGTCGCGGTCGGTGTCCTTCTCGATCCGGTCCAGCGGCTGGCCGGTCCGTTCGGCGAGGATTTGGTTCAGCTTGTCGCGCATTTTGAGGATGCGGCGGGCGCGGATTTCGATGTCCGTCGCTTGGCCTTCGGCTCCGCCGAGCGGCTGATGGATCATGATTTCGCTGTTCGGCAGCGCATAACGTTTGCCCGGCGCGCCGGCATTCAGCAGAAATGCGCCCATCGAAGCGGCCAGCCCGACGCAAATCGTGGAGACGTCCGCTTTTATGAACTGCATCGTATCATAAATCGCCATGCCGGCCGTAATGGAGCCGCCGGGGCTGTTAATGTAAAGGGAGATATCCTTCGTTGGATCTTCCGCGTCCAGAAAGAGCATCTGGGCAATGATGGAGTTGGCGACAACATCGTTCACCTGGGAGCCCAGGAAGATGATCCGGTCCTTGAGCAGACGGGAATAAATGTCGTAAGCGCGTTCGCCGCGGTTGCTTTGTTCAACGACCATAGGAATATAACTCACCGATAAAACCTCCTTAAATTTAGGGTGTTCATAAGAACGGCCCTTCTATTTGGTATGCTTGGCAATCATCGCTTCCATCCATCTAAGAATTGACGGAAACGAAGAAGATTAATCTCATCATAAACAATTTATTCGAGAAAGTCAAAGAAAGTCAAACTCAGGGGAATAAAAAAAGTCCAACAGACGTTCGTCAGGGACTTGTTCGTGTGTTTAGTATGGTTTTAGTATATAGATGGCGCGCCCGCGAGGAATCGAACCTCGATCTCAGGCTCCGGAGGCCTACGTCATATCCATTGGACCACGGGCGCAAATTTAGCGAACAAAAATTATTATATGACATTTCAAATTAAAACGCAAGACGCAAATCTAAAAGGTTTGCTGGGATTGGCTGGGTTCCCGAAGAAAGCGCCATTTATCGGAACATCCCAAAATAAGGATTGTCATGAAAGCGTTTCTATGGTAACTTGATGAATATATAAAAACGTTTTTATAGATAGGGTGTATCATGAGATGGGTAAAGTCACCATTAAGGATGTGGCCAAAGCGGCGGGGGTTTCGATCTCCACGGTTTCCAACGCACTAAACGATGTCGATGTACTGAATCCGGAGACCAAATCCCACGTGCTGAAGGTAGCCAAGCAGTTGAACTATGTGCCGAATTTGAACGGGAAGCAGTTGAAGTCGAAGAAGACGAATATGCTCGGTTTTTTCACGACCAGCTTATCGGGGCCTTATTTCTACATTTTGGTCGAATCGATGGCGCGGGAGAGCGAGCGGCTCGGATACGGGTTGAACGTGGTGGTTACGACCGACAAGCAAACCATCATCAGCAACATCATGGGCAGACGGGTGGACGGCGTCATCATCTACGAGGAGTTGCGGATCGACGACCGGGATATCGCGATGATGGAGAAAGACAAGATCAAGGCGGTATTTTTGGATCGGGTCATTCAGAAGGAAACGATGGGAACGGTCATTTTCAATTCGTATGCGTCCGCTTACGAAGCGACCAAATACCTGATCAGTCTGGGCCATAAGAAAATCGCGTACCTCTCCGGCGTGGATACGATGTACGACAGCGTGCAGCGGAAGGAAGGGTATCTTGCGGCCTTGCGGGAGCATCAACTGCCGGTGGACGAGGATTTCATTTTGCAGGGGTATTTTGAAGAAGAGAGCACGTATAACGCGGTTCGGGCTTATATTCACAAGCATCCGGGCAAAATGCCGGACGCGATTCTCGCCGGCAATGATTTGAGCGCGATCGGGTGCATTAAGGCGCTGCGGACTTACGGCCTCGAGGTGCCCAGAGACATCAGCGTCGTCGGTTTTGACGATATCGATATTGCCCAATATTTTACGCCGCCGCTTACCACGGTTCGGAACCAGATCGCCAGACAAGGGATCTTGGCCGTGAACCATTTGGTGAACATGATCAAGAAGCGGGAGCACGGAATGGTGCAGAAGCTGGACGGAGAACTGATCGTGCGGGGCTCGAGCCATGTCCGTTTAAGCCGGGATTAAGCGCCAGCGCGTTTGCAAGCGGTTTAAACGATCGGGGCTTTTCGGTTTGAAATAAAAACGTTTTTATCCGCGTGGGATAAAGAGAGGAGCGCAAAATGGCGAAGTCAGTTGCGGCGGCCAAGAAACCGATGGGAGCAAGAATCAAGCACTTCTTTATCGACTTCGGCAGGCAGTGGGAAATCCAGTCGATGATCTGGCCGGGGATCATTTTTATGATTGTTTTTTGCTACATCCCCATCTATGGATTAACGATCGCTTTCAAAAACTATACGGTCATCGATACGTTAAGCTCCGCCCCTTGGGTGGGACTGGACAACTTCAAGATTATCGCAAACGACAAATACTTCTGGGATTCCGTGGTGAATACGCTGGGGATCAGCTTTCTGAAACTGGCCATCGGCTTCGTCATCCCGATTATCCTGGCGATCATGATCTACGAGCTCAGCATGGGACGGTTCAAAAAAATCGTGCAGACCATTTCCTATCTGCCGCACTTCTTGTCCTGGATCGTGCTCGGCGGGATGCTGATCACCTGGTTCTCGACCACCGGCATGTTCAACCAGCTGCTGCTTGACCTGGGTCTGATCTCGAAGGCTCAGAACATCATGCTGGATCCGGGCAAATATTGGTGGATCGCCGTTTTGTCCGATGTCTGGAAAGAGGCGGGCTGGGGGACGATCCTGTATCTCGCCATCATGGCCAAGATCGATCCGACCTATTACGAGGCGGCCAAGATCGACGGGGCGAGCCGGCTCCGGCAAATTTGGAACATCACGTTACCGAACATGAAGATGATTATCAGCTTGAACCTGATCCTCACCGTAAGCGGCCTGCTCGGTTCCAACCTGGACCAGACCTTGGTGCTGATGAATTCCCAGAACCGGGAAAAAGCCGAGGTCATCAACTCTTACGTGTACCGGATGGGGATGACGCAAGGGGACTTCTCCTACGCGACCGCCGTCGGGCTCGGCGTCTCGATCGTATCGGTCATGTTGTTGGTGGTTGCCAATAAGGTGACCAGCAAACTCAACGATAATCAATCTGTCCTGTAAGGAAGGAGCAACAGCCATGAATCGAAAGGCGGTCAAACAGGATCTCGACAGCAGAATCTTCGATACGGTCAACGTCACGGTCCTGATTTTATTCACGATCCTCATTGTCATTCCGCTCTGGAACGTCATCGTTTCCTCCTTCAGTTCGGGGCGGTCGCTGGCGGAAGGCGGCTTCGTCTTCTGGCCCAAGGAATTCTCGTTGGAGAACTACCAGGCGGTGTTTCGGGACGATACGATTTGGCAGTCATTCCTGATCTCGGTCCTCAAAACGGTTATCGGCGTGGTCACCCACGTATTCTTCTGCGCGATGATCGGTTACGGGCTCAGCAAGAGCAACGTGCGCGGCCGCAAGCTGTACGTGACGATGGGCGTTATCACGATGTTTTTCTCGGGCGGTATGATTCCGACGTATTTGCTCATTAAATCGCTGGGCCTGCTCAACAGCTTCTGGGTGTATATCATCCCGGCCCTGTTCAGTTATTACGACGTCGTGATCCTGATGAACTTCTTCCGGAACGTGCCGGATTCCCTGGAGGAATCGGCCAAAATCGACGGTGCCGGCGACTGGAGAATCTTCCTGAAGATCTTTATCCCGTTGTCGATGCCGGCGATGGCTACCATCGCTTTGTTCAACGGCGTGAACCAGTGGAACGACTTCATGACGACGAAGCTGTACATCACGGATCAATACCTGTATCCGCTGCAAATGAAGCTGTACGAAATCATCGTTCAATCCCAGACCCAATCGATGCAGAACATCGCGGGTTCCGTCGTGATTGAAACGACGACCAAAGGAGTTCAACTTGCAACAATTGTGATTACGACTTTGCCGATTGTTGTGATTTATCCATTATTGCAAAGATACTTCATCTCGGGCATGATGCTGGGGGCGGTGAAGGAGTAACGAATCGGCCTAGCGATTTGGAACGGCTTATGCGAGTTGGACTATTTTTTAGTTTGCGCCTATAAAAAGGGAGGGTACATGTATGCTTAAGTTGAACAAGAGTCTTGCCAGAAAAGGAATGACGGCTTGCGCCGCCCTGCTGACCGCAGCACTGATCGTCACCGGTTGCGGCGGTTCCGGCGCCGGTTCGAAGGCCGCGAAAGAGGACGTATCCCTGGAGAACCGGTATACCCCGGATGCGAATACGCCGGCCTGGAAGCTGGATAAGAAGGAAGAGCCGACCCAACTCACCTGGTATGTCAACGCCGATTGGTGGAATACCGATTTCGGCAATGACGTAGTCACGAAGAAAATCAAAGAGGACTTGAACATCGACATCAAATTTGTTACGGGTGACGACACCAAGCTCAATACCTTTTTTGCCGGCAGCGACATGCCCGATTTGATCACAGTGTTCGATTCGAACTCGGCCGTTGTACAAAAGGCTTCATCCTGGGCTTTGCCGCTGAATGAGCTGGCGGAGAAATACGACCCTTATTTCAACAAAGCGGCTGCGCAAGATACGCTCAACTGGTTCAAGCAAGCTGACGGCAACACGTATGGTTACCCGAACTACTCCAACACGCAAGCCGATTATGACAGCGGTAACATTCCGGCTAAGACCGCCTTCGTGATCCGCAAGGACGTTTATGAAGCGCTTGGCAAGCCTAGCGTCGGAACGCCGGAGGAGTTCAAGAACGTGATGCAGCAGATCAAAACCCAGTTCCCGGATCTGATACCCTTCGGCTTTAACTCGATTGGCGAGGGCACGGGATCCCTGGGCGACGTGTTCCAGGACTTCCTTGGGGTGCCGCTGGAAACCGAAAACGGCGAATTTTACAACCGTAATTTGGACGAGGACTATTTGACTTGGCTGAAAACATTAAATGAAGTACACCAAGTCGGCAACATCAGTGACGACAGCTTTGCCGATGACGGCCCGGCTTTTGAAGAAAAGGTGAAATCCGGCAAATACGCCACGATGCTCCTTGACGGGACTCCGCAGCAAGGCGGCAACCTGCAAATTTTCGCAAACGCGCATCCGGACCAAGCTTATCTGGCGATCGACGGACCGCAAAGCACGGCGGGCAACACGCCAAAACTGAACCAATCCGGCATCACCGGCTGGATGATCAGCTTTATTACGAAACAATGCAAGGACCCGGCGAAGGCGATCCAAATCTTCACGTACCTGCTGGACGAAGAAGGCCAAATGCTGATGAACTACGGGATCGAAGGCGAAACGTACACAAAGAACGCAGATGGAACGGTTCAATTCACGCCGGAAGTGAAAGAACTGCAGCAAACGGATGCGGACAAATTCAAGAAAGAATACCGCATGGGCGAATTCATGTTCTTCGGCCATGACCGTCACAAAGCGCTGAGCGCCGACGCTTTTCCGGAATCCATTAAGCAAATGCAAGAGTGGGGCAAAGGCAAGCTGGTTCCGCACTTCATCCTTGAAAATATCAATCCGGACGCGGGATCTCCGGAGGCTCGCTCCTTGACGGCGATCAACACGACCTGGAACACCACGATGGTCAGCTTGATCCGCGCCAAGAACGGCGGGGAATTCGAGAGCACGCTGAACAACTATAAGAAATTTCTTGATGACAACGGTTGGGAACAAATCGTGCAAATCCGTACGGAGAAAATGAAAGCGAACAAAGAAAAGCTGGGAATCAAGTAAACCGGGCGTCACCTATAGATATGGAGGGAAACAACATGCATGAGATCGAAATTTATTATTCCTCAGGAGCATCCTCTCTTTTCGTCCGTCAATCGCAGGAGCAACTGCGGCCGCGGGATTCGGAAGCCTCGGAGGTCGCAGTCCGATTGGACGATTCCGTGAGCTATCAGGCGATGGACGGCTTTGGGGCTTCTTTTACCGATTCGGCCGCCTATCTGATCCACCAGGTGTTGACCGATGAGCAGCGCGCGTCCTTGATGAAGAAGCTGTTCGATCCGGAAGAGGGGATTGGCCTTTCGGTGCTTCGCAACCCGATGGGCGCTTCGGATTACGCCCGGTTCATCTACAGCTACGACGACTTGCCCGAAGGCGAGACCGATCCGGAGCTGCGGCGGTTTTCGATTCGCCATGACGAGGCCGACGTGATTCCGCTCTTGAAAGAGGCGTTGGCCTTAAATCCGTCCATCAAGCTGTTTGGCTCGCCCTGGAGCGCGCCGGGCTGGATGAAGACAAGCGGATCGATGATCGGCGGGGAACTGAAGAAGGAGTATTACGAAGCGTACGCGAACTACTTCGTCCGTTATATCGAGTCCTACGCCGAGCATGGCTTATCCATCTATGCGGTGACGCCGCAGAATGAACCGTTGTACGTGCCGGGACATTACCCGGGCATGCGGATGACGGCCGAGATGCAGATCGATTTTGTAAAAAACGATCTGAAACCGGCTTTTGCGAAGCGCGGTTTGTCCACCAAGATTTTGGCCTATGACCACAACTGGGACCGTCCCGATTATCCGCTGTCCGTATTGCAGGAAGCGGCGGAAGCGGTCGACGGCGTGGCGTGGCACTGGTATGGCGGACAGACATCGGCGCAAAGTCAAGTCAGACAGGCCTTCCCCGGCAAAGAGGTTCACTTCACCGAAGGCTCCGGCGGGGAATGGATTCCGGCCTTCGAACCGGCCTTCTCCAATGTCATGCGGACGGGGATCGAGATTTTGCGGAATCACAGCCAATCGCTCGTGCTCTGGAATATGGCGCTCGACGAGCAAAATGGGCCGACCGTCCCGGGCTTTGGCCGCAGCACGTGCCGCGGGATCGTGACGGTGAACCGGCAGACCCGCGAGTTCGAGTACACGCTGGATTACTATGCCCTGGCCCATTTCAGCAAAGTGATTCGCCCGCAGGCGGTACGGATCGCCGCCGAAGCCGATGCAGCTGCGATTCGCTCCGTGGCGTTCCGGAATACGGATGATTCGATTGCCGTCGTTTTGTTTAATGACGGGGAGGAAGCGAGAACGGTCGCGATGGAGCTGGCAGGGACGGAAGGAATCCGGTTCCGGCTCGGACCGAAGAGCGCGTTGTCCCTTCGTATCCCTAGCGCCTAAATCCCGCTTGCGCGGACAGATGATATGAAGAAGAAGCCCGCTCCTTTTGCGAGAGTAGACCGCGTTTTGCGTCTATTTCTCGCGAAAGGAGCGTTTTTTTGCGGCATATCAGGGGACGCCGAGAGGTTCATGTATAAGTGAAAAGGCAAAAGTAAATGATACGGACGTCAGGCTTGCAACCGAACTAAATATTGGTTAAAATATCAGTGGGACTTAAAAAGTTTACCCGGGACATTTTAAGGCCAAGGAGATGGAGAGAGAAGACGAAGCTTGCAGGAGTGGAAAGCATGCGAAACCTATTAGAGATTCAAAAGCAGCTTCTTCCTGATCTCATGGACATTCTCAAGAAAAGGTACACTATACTTCACCAGATCATGTTGTCTGATGTCATTGGCCGCAGAACCTTGGCAAATTCGCTGGACATGACGGAGCGTGTGTTGCGTGCCGAAACGGATCTTCTGAAGGCTCAGGGCCTGATAGAAATCGAGAATATAGGCATGAGAATCAGCGACGCGGGACGGGAATTGCTTGAGGAGATGGAGCCGGTCGTGAAAGAGTTGTTCGGCCTCTCCAACTTGGAGGAGACGATCCGTCAGCATTATGGGCTGCGAAAAGTCGTGATTGTGCCTGGAGACTGCGAAGTCTCGCCGCTGGTGAAGCGGGAGCTGGGGCGCGCAGGAGCCAAAGCGTTGCTGAGCGCGATGCGCGGGACCGATGTGGTCGCGGTGACGGGCGGCACGACATTGGCGGAAGTTGCGGATCAACTGAATCCGCCGCATAACGTCACGATGAAGCAAAGCTGGTTTGTTCCGGCTCGCGGAGGACTGGGCGAAAGCCTGGAAATCCAGGCGAACACGATTGCTTCCGGCATGGCCAAGCGAGTAGGGGCGGGTTATCGCCTGCTGCACGTACCGGATCTGCTAGGCAAAGAAGCCTACGAATCGCTCGTCAACGATCCGAACATTCAGGATATCGTGAACATGATCCGTAAGGCGCGTATCGTAGTGCACGGGATCGGAGACGCTATGGAGATGGCGCGGCGCCGTAAGCTGGAGCCGGGCATGGTCGAGGAAATTCGAAGGGAAGGCGCGCTCGCGGAATCATTTGGTTACTATTTTAATGAAGATGGCGTCGTCGTCCATAAGATGCTGACCTTAGGCCTTCGTCTCGAAGATATCAAGCAGACGGATACCGTCATCGGAATCGCGGGAGGCAAGAGCAAGGCGAGGGCGATTCATGCCGTATTGCGCTTCGGACACGAAGACATTCTGGTTACCGATGAGGCGGCCGCGAATGAGATCGTAAGCGAGCTTGGGATGCAGTCCGGGAAGTAAGTAAAGTTTACTCATGACGGGTTTTATCGGACCTGTCTTGAATAATAAAAAAACGAACACTGGGAGGAACTATTCAATGAGTGTAAAAGTAGGGATTAACGGTTTTGGACGTATTGGACGCCTGGCATTCCGCCGCATTCAAAACGTGGAAGGTATCGAAGTCGTAGCGATCAATGACCTGACAGATGCGAAAATGTTGGCTCATTTGTTGAAATATGATACAACTCAAGGCCGCTTCGACGGTGACGTTGAGGTGCATGACGGTTTCTTCAAAGTAAACGGCAAAGAAGTTAAAGTTATGGCTAACCGCAACCCTGAAGAATTGCCTTGGGGCGAGCTTGGCGTTGACATCGTTCTGGAGTGCACAGGCTTCTTCACAACGAAAGAGAAAGCTGAGCTTCACCTGAAGGGCGGCGCGAAGAAGGTTGTGATCTCCGCTCCGGCTACAGGCGACATGAAAACCGTTGTTTACAACGTAAACCATGAAATCCTCGACGGTACGGAGACGGTAATCTCCGGCGCATCCTGCACAACGAACTGCTTGGCTCCTATGGCTAAAGCGCTGAATGATAAATTCGGCATCGTGGAAGGCTTGATGACGACGATCCATGCTTACACCGGTGACCAAAACACGCTGGACGCTCCGCATGCGAAAGGCGACTTCCGTCGTGCTCGCGCAGCCGCAGCTAACATCGTTCCTAACACGACTGGCGCAGCGAAAGCGATCGGCCTGGTTATCCCTGAGCTGAAAGGCAAACTGGACGGCGCGGCTCAACGCGTACCTGTACCAACCGGTTCCTTGACTGAGCTTGTAACCGTTCTGGAGAAGACCGTTACGGTTGACGAAGTTAACGCTGCAATGAAAGCCGCTTCCGACCCGGAAACCTTCGGTTACACGGAAGACGAAATCGTATCTTCCGATATCGTAGGAATCACTTACGGTTCCCTGTTCGACGCAACTCAAACGAAAGTCATGACGGTTGGCGACAAGCAACTCGTGAAAACCGTATCCTGGTACGACAACGAAATGTCCTACACGGCTCAATTGGTTCGTACGCTGGAATACTTCGCGAAAAAAGTAAAATAATCAAGCAATTCCAATTAACGTTTCATCCAAAGAGGAGCAACCTATTCAGGACTCCTCTTTGGTTCTTGCATGAAATACGGCATTCACACACACCGTTTTTTATAAATAGAGATCAGTTTCATAGAGCTTAGGAGAGAAATCCGAATCAAAGCCGTAGATGCGCATTTTCCAGGTTGGAAGACCCCGCGCATACCGTTAGGAGGAACGTGGAGATGAACAAGAAAAGTGTACGTGATGTGGAAGTAACCGGCAAACGCGTGTTTGTCCGCGTAGATTTTAATGTACCGATGCAAGACGGCCAAATTACCGACGACACTCGAATCCGCGAAACGCTGCCGACGATCAAGTATTTGATCGAAAATGGCGCCAAAGTCATCCTCGCCAGCCACTTGGGGCGTCCGAAAGGCCAAGTCAACGAAGATATGCGTCTGACCTTGCCGGCGAAACGCTTGGGCGAACTGCTCGGCAAAGAAGTAGCCAAAGCGGACGAAGCTGTAGGCGATGCCGTAAAAGCCAAAGTCAATGCCTTGAACAACGGAGACGTACTGGTGCTCGAAAACGTGCGTTTCTACCCGGGCGAAGAGAAGAACGATCCGGAACTCGCGAAGCAATTCGCCGAACTGGCCGATCTGTTCGTTAACGATGCGTTTGGCGCCGCTCACCGCGCGCACGCTTCGACCGAAGGTATCGCTCATTTCCTGCCGGCCGTATCCGGCTTGCTGATGGAGAAAGAATTGTCCGTTCTCGGCAAAGCGCTGTCGAACCCGGATCGTCCTTTTACCGCAATTATCGGCGGGTCGAAGGTGAAAGACAAAATCGATGTCATCGACAACCTGCTGAACATCGCGGACAATGTGTTGATCGGCGGCGGCCTGGCTTACACCTTCTTCAAAGCCCAAGGTTACGAGATCGGCAAATCGCTGCTGGATGAAACCAAACTCGACGCTTCCCTTGGATTCATCGAGAAAGCGAAGAAGCTGGGCAAGAACTTCGTCCTTCCGGTCGACTGCATCGCAGCTGATGATTTCAGCGCAACGGCGAACCATAAAGCCGTGGATATCGACAGCATTCCTGCAGATTGGGAAGGCGTGGACATCGGGCCGAAAACCCGTGCGATGTATGCCGATATCATCAAGAACTCCAAACTGGTGGTTTGGAACGGGCCGATGGGCGTATTCGAAATCGATATTTTCGCGAACGGGACGAAAGAAGTGGCTGAGGCCTGCGCAACAACGAAAGGCTACACCATCATTGGCGGCGGCGATTCCGCAGCGGCGGCCGAGAAGTTCAACCTGGCTTCGCAAATGGATCACATCTCCACGGGCGGCGGCGCTTCCCTGGAATTCATGGAAGGCAAGGCGCTTCCGGGCGTCGTGGCATTGAACGACAAGTAAGCTTTGAATAACTCATTAGATCAAGGTTCATCTATGAAATAAAAGGAGTGGGCTCTATGAGAACACCAATTATTGCCGGAAACTGGAAGATGTTCAAAACCGTTTCCGAAGCCAAAGCCTTCTTCGAAGCCGTTAAAGGAAAAGCGGAGGTTGCCGGCGTAGAGAGCGTAATCTGTGCGCCGTTCACCAACCTTCCGGCTTTGGTGGAAGCAGCGAAGGGCACGTCGATCAAAATCGGCGCGCAAAATATGCATTTTGAAGACGAAGGAGCCTTCACCGGAGAAATCAGCGGCCGCATGCTGAAAGAGCTTGGCGTGGATTATGTCATCATCGGCCATTCCGAGCGCCGGGCGTATTTCGGCGAAACCGACGAAATCGTGAACAAGAAGATCCTGGCTGCCTTCAAACACGGGTTGACCCCGATCCCTTGCGTCGGCGAGAAGCTGGAAGAGCGCGAAGCCGGTCAAACGAAAGAAGTCGTGAAAGTGCAAACCGAAGCGGCTTTGAAAGGGTTGACCGCGGAGCAAGCGGCGCAAGTCGTGATTGCGTATGAACCGATCTGGGCGATCGGCACAGGCAAATCCTCCACGTCGCAAGACGCGAACGAAGTGATTTCCTACATCCGCAGCTTGGTGAAGGGCCTTTACGGCGACGATGTGGCCGCGAAGATCCGCATCCAATACGGCGGCAGCGTGAAACCGGAGAACGTGAAGGAGTACATGGGCCAAAGCGATATCGACGGCGCGCTCGTCGGCGGTGCCAGCCTGCAACCGGACTCTTACATCCAGCTCGTTGAGGGGGCGAAATAAATGACGGCTCCCAAACCAGTAGCTCTGATCATCATGGACGGGTTCGGACTTCGCGACAAAGTTGAAGGCAACGCGGTTGCCCAAGCGAACAAACCGAACTATGACCGTTATTTGAAGCAATACCCGAACACTACGTTGACCGCCAGCGGCGAAGCGGTTGGTTTGCCTGATGGGCAAATGGGGAACTCCGAAGTCGGTCACCTGAACATCGGCGCCGGCCGGATCGTATACCAGGATTTGACCCGGATCTCCAAATCGATTCGCGAAGGCGAATTCTTCTCGAACGAAACGCTGGTCAATGCGGTGCGCAGCGCCAAATCGAAAGGCAAGAAGCTGCATCTGTACGGCCTTTTGTCCGACGGCGGCGTGCATAGCCACATTGAGCATATGTTCGCTATGCTTGAACTGGCGAAGAAGGAAGAGATGCACGAAGTTTACGTGCATGCCTTCCTCGACGGCCGCGACGTGGCTCCGGACAGCGCAAAAGGCTTCCTGGAGCGGCTGATCGCCAAGATGAACGAGCTTGGCGTCGGCAAGATCGCCACCGTGCAAGGCCGCTACTACGCGATGGACCGCGACAAACGCTGGGATCGCGTGGAGAAATCGTACCGGGCCATGGTGTATGCGGAAGGACCGCAATATACCGACCCGATTCAAGCCGTCACGGAATCGTACGAGAAATCGGTGTTTGACGAATTCGTCATGCCGACCGTCATCGTCGATGGCCATGGCCAACCGATCGCGCAAGTGGAAAGCGGCGACTCCGTCGTCTTCTTGAACTTCCGTCCGGACCGTGCCATTCAGTTGTCCAACGTTTTCACCAACAAGGATTTCCAAGGCTTCGACCGCGGGCCGAAATTCCCGAAAGACCTGCACTTTGTCTGCCTGACGCTGTTTGCGGAAACGGTGGACGGGTACGTTGCGTACAAGCCGAAAGATCTCGACAATACGTTTGGTGAAGTATTGGTCCAACACGGGAAGAAGCAGCTGCGGATCGCCGAAACGGAAAAATACCCGCACGTCACGTTCTTCTTCAGCGGCGGCCGCGACGTGGAGCTTCCGGGCGAAAAACGCGTGTTGATCGCCTCGCCGAAGGTGGCGACCTATGACCTGAAGCCGGAAATGAGCGCCTATGAAGTCGCAGAAGCGTGCGTGAAGGAAATCGAGTCGGATCAACACGACGCGATCATCCTGAACTTCGCCAACCCGGATATGGTCGGACACTCCGGCATGATGGAGCCGACGATCAAAGCGGTTGAAGTCACGGACGAGTGCGTGGGCAAAGTTGTGGACGCCGTCAAAGCCAAAGGCGGAGTCGTCGTCATTATTGCCGACCACGGGAACGCCGATATGGAAATCGACGACCAAGGCCGTCCATTTACCGCGCATACGACGAATCCGGTGCCGTTCATCGTGACCGACGAGAACGTTGTGCTGCGTGAAAAAGGCATCCTCGCCGACGTAGCTCCGACACTGCTGGACCTGATGGGTCTGCCGCAGCCGCCGGAAATGACCGGCCAATCGATGATTGCCAGCCGCAAGGCGTAACATAAGAACCGAAATACCACTACAAAGGAGACTGTATTCTAATGACGATTATTTCTGACGTATACGCTCGCGAAGTCCTGGACTCCCGCGGGAACCCTACCGTTGAAGTTGAAGTTTATCTCGAATCCGGCGCGATGGGCCGCGCGATTGTTCCTTCCGGCGCTTCCACCGGCGCGCATGAAGCCGTAGAGCTTCGCGACGACGACAAATCCCGTTACCTCGGCAAAGGCGTATTGAACGCCGTGAAGAACGTAAACGAGATCATCGCTCCTGAAGTGATTGGCATGGACGCGCTGGACCAAGTCGGCATCGACAAAATGATGATCGAGCTGGACGGCACGCCAAACAAAGGCAAACTGGGCGCCAACGCGATCCTGGCCGTTTCGATGGCAGTTGCTCGTGCTGCCGCAGACGCTCTGGACCTGCCGTTGTACGCTTACCTGGGCGGATTTAACGCGAAGCAGCTTCCGGTTCCGATGATGAACATCGTGAACGGTGGCGCGCATGCCGACAACAACGTTGACGTGCAAGAATTCATGATCCTGCCTGTAGGCGCTCCTTCCTTCAAAGAAGCTCTTCGCACAGGCGCGGAAATTTTCCACAACCTGAAATCCGTTCTGAAAGCAAAAGGCCTGAACACGGCTGTAGGCGACGAAGGCGGCTTTGCTCCGAACTTCACTTCCAACGAAGACGCTTTGTCCTCGATTATGGAGGCGATCACGAAAGCCGGCTATACGCCAGGTAAAGACGTATTCTTGGGGATGGACGTCGCTTCCACCGAGTTCTACAAAGACGGCAAATACCATCTGGAAGGCGAAGGCAAATCCTTTACTTCCGCTGAGTTCGTAGACCTGCTTGCTTCTTGGGCAGACAAATATCCGATCATCACGATCGAAGACGGCTGCGCCGAAGACGACTGGGAAGGTTGGAAACTTCTGACCGAGAAACTGGGCAGCAAAATCCAACTCGTAGGTGACGACCTGTTCGTAACCAACACGGAACGTTTGTATAAAGGGATCAAAGATGGCATCGGCAACTCGATCCTGATCAAAGTAAACCAAATCGGTACGCTGACCGAAACGTTCGACGCCATCGAAATGGCCAAGCGCGCTGGCTACACCGCGGTTGTATCGCACCGTTCCGGCGAATCCGAAGACAGCACGATCGCCGATATCGCCGTGGCAACGAACGCCGGCCAAATCAAAACCGGTGCTCCTTCCCGTACGGACCGTATCGCGAAATACAACCAATTGCTTCGCATCGAAGACCAATTGGCCGACCTCGCTCAATACAACGGCTTGAGATCCTTCTACAACCTGAAGGAACATCGTTAAGAAGGACGGCCGATTCATACCGGCCTAACCCTAACAAGGCCCCCTGCGATTTACATGCAGGGGGCCTTGTTGGTGTAGTTGGGGCGGCACGTTCTTTGCGGCATAGCGAATAGGCGGCGGAATTTTCGCGAAGTAGCGGTAAAAAATCACTCTACTTACGGCGTTTCGGCGATTGGTGAAGAAATAAGGTGAAGAAGTAACGCTATTGCTTGGCGATTGGGGGAAATGCGGGCCTTGGGAGTCACTTAAGGTGATAGAATCACTCTATTACGCTCAAATTGGGCAAAGGTGAGGAAATAAGGTGAAGAAGTAACGCTATTGCTTGGCGATTGGGGGAAATGCGGGCAGTTGGAGTAACATAAGGTGATAAATTCCCTCTATTACGCTCAAATTGGGCAAAGGTGAGGAAATAAGGTGAAAAAGTAACGCTAATGCGCGGAGATTGGGGGAAATGCGGGCCTTGGGAGTAACTTAAGGTGATAGAATCCCTCTATTACGCTCAAATTGGGCAAAGGTGAGGAAATAAGGTGAAAAAGTAACGCTAATGCGCGGAGATTGGGGGAAATGCGGGCCTTGGGAGTAACATAAGGTGATAGAATCACTCTATTTCGTTCAAATTGGGCAATGGCGAGGAAATAGGGTGAAGAAGTAACGCTATTGCTTGCAGATTGGGGGAAATGCGGGCAGTTGGAGTAACATAAGGTGATAGAATCACTCTATTACGCTCAAATTGGGCAAAGGTGAGGGAATAAGGTGAAAAAGTAACGCTATTGCGCGGAGATTGGGGGAAATGTGGGCCTTGGGAGTAACTTAAGGTGATAGAATCCCTCTATTTCGCTCAAATTGGGCGAAGGTGAGGAAATAAGGTGAAAAAGTAACGCTAATGCGCGGAGATTGGGGGAAATGCGGGCAGTTGGAGTGACTTAAGGTGATAGAATCCCTCTATTTCGTTCAAATTGGACAAAGGTGAGGAAATAAGGTGAAAAAGTAACGTTATTGCGCGGAGATTGGGCGAAGGTGGAAGCCATGTCGTGCAATGCCAGGGTAACTAAGGAAGCTCAAAAAAAGAGGACGCCGGAAACTCCAGGCGTCCTTGAATGGTTTTGCTCATATTTTCACAAGTTAGTGTAGTTATCGTGACAAATCTCAGCATAAATAACGTGCGTTTACGCGCGCGGTCTTAAGCTTTAAACACCCGAATTTGTTCCTTCAACTCGTTCATCAACTGGTTCAGCGATTGAGCCGAAGCCTCGATGTCTTTGATGATCGCCGCCTGTTCCTCCGAGGAGCCGGCTACCGATTGCGCGCTAAGCGCCGAGTCCTTGGCGGTGTTCAGCATGTCGCCGACCGAAGCGGCGATTTCTTCGGTGCCTGCGGAGATTTGCTGCGTCGTTGCCGAGACGTCCTGAATTTGCGAAGAGACGTGATGGATCGACTCGCGAATCTGGCCGAACGATTGTCCGACGTTCTCCATCCGGTGGATGCCCTTGTTGATCTCCTCGATGCTGTTCTTTACCGAATCCGCCGCTTGAGAAGTGGAGCCCTGGATGAACTGGATCAATTCGACGATATGGGCGATCGATTGGCTGGTCTGCTCCGCAAGCTTCTTGACCTCGCCGGCGACGACGGCAAAGCCTCGTCCCTGCTCGCCGGCCCGCGCCGCCTCGATAGAAGCGTTCAGCGACAGCAGGGCCGTCTGGTTCGAGATCTCGGAAATGACGTTCACGATCTCTCCGATTTCGTTGGAATGCGTGGTCAATCGTTCGATATCGGTCGCGGTTTGATTCGCGGTCGACTGAATATGGGCCATTTGCTCGATGGCCGACTGAATTTGCACATAGCCGTTCTCCACCTCGCTGGCGGCCGCATCGGCCCGCTCGGAGACGCTGCCGGACGCTTCGGCGATCCGCTGGACGCCCACGGCCATCTCCTCGGTTGCCCGCGCCGATTGCTCCGCGCCCATCAACTGGGTTTCGGTGCCGCCGGCAACGCCTTGGATCGCGGTCGTAATCTCCGCGGTCGCTTCGGTCGATTGACGGGTGGCGTTCAGCAATTCGTCGGAAGCGCTCGCGACCTCGCCGATCGTATGATCAATCTGCTTCACCATCGTCGCCAGGGAGTCGATCATCAGGTTGATGTTGCCGCTCATCTGCCCGATTTCGTCCTTCGAGCTTACCTTCACCCGCTCGTTCAACTGCCCGTCGGCGACTTTCTTCATGACGGCGGAGACCGAGCGGATCGGCTTCACGATTTGGCGCGCCAGGAAAAAGGCGATCACGGAGACGAGGATGACGGTGGCAATCGCGATGGCGATGGATAAGTTCCGGGCGTTGTTCACTTCAGCGAAAATTTCGCTCGTCGGAACGGTAATCACCATCTTCCAACCGGTGCTTGGAACCGTGCCGAAGTATGTAATCACTTCTTTCCCCGACTCGTCGCGGTAAGTGATGTGCCCGTCTGGTTGGTCGAGGATCGTTTTGACGGTTTTTTTCAGCTCCGGGGTCTTGGCGTAATCCATGATGTTCTTGTTGAACCGTTCGGTATCCGGATAGCTGTAATATACGCCGGTATCAGAGATAACGTAGGCGTAACCGGTTTCGGCGATCTTGATTTTGCCGCTCAGTTGGGACAGCACATCCGGGGTTACGGAGAAGGCAACCCCGCCCAGGAACTGGCCGTTCTTGTCGTTTACGGGAACCATGGCGGCGATAAAGTACTTATCCAACTGCTCGAGATAACTCATCTCGGCGTAAGCGGTGGCATTGTTCTTCTTAGCCTCGATGAAATAAGGGCTCTGGGAAGAATCCGCGGTCATGCCGAGCATGTTCGTCAGCGTCCCGTTTTTGTCGATGATGCTGAAGCCTTCCGACTGTCCGTCGCTTTGCTCGAGTATGTTCAGAATCGGGAAGATCCGGTCCGGACGGAAGGTCTGGAATTCCGGCTCTTGCTGGATTAAATTCTCAACGGCTTTGGATTTGCCCGAGATCCATTCGTCGATTTTGGCGATGTTCAGATCCAGCGTGGTTTGGACCAATTTCTCGTTGTTTTGCGTAATGACGTTCCCGAAATAGCTGACGAAAAATAAGCTGGCGCCGAGGAGCGGGAGGAGAGAGGTCGCAAGAATAATGATCAACAGCTTCCGTTGAAAAGATCCGGACTTCCCTTGGGACTCGCGTTTCTCTTTCTTGAACTTGAACATAAATTACCCTCCTGAAGCTTGTGAAAATATGACTTAAGTTCATCGTATCACGAAAAAAAGGAGCCAATTGGCACAATAAAGAGAACTATGGAACACGATTTTCATCGTTTTATGGGGAATAATGACAAAATTCGTTGACTGTTGTAGGTCATTCGGTTTATATGAATCATAGTTGTTATTCCGGAACTGCTATGGTACAATAATAATGCTGTTTTTACATCGTAAATTTCGAGTTGTGGATAGATGAAGGATGTTCTCACTTAGGAGGTGGATTGAATGGATATTTTGCTGAAGGTATTGCTCGTTATTTTCTCGATCGGTTTGATCGCAGTCGTGTTGCTGCAGAAAGGGAAGAGCGCGGGTCTTTCCGGTGCCATCTCCGGGGGTGCTGAACATCTTTTCGGAAAAACGAAAGCGCGCGGCATGGAGCTCGTCCTGGAACGGGTTACGGTCGGATTGGCCGTCGGGTTCTTCGTATTGTCGATCGTGGTTGCTGTCGTCTTGGAATAGCCTTTAATTTCTAGTCAGAGCAAGCCCTCGTTTCCTTCGGGAGACGGGGGCTTTTTTTGCATCATTTCTGAAAACAAATTGTAACAATATTGAAAGGAATATAATAGCAATAAATGCTAGATTATGTAGTATTTTCGTGGTCGGTCAAAGGTAAAAATATTACAATTTTGGTACAGACAATGAGGGGAGGAAGGAAATTGTACAAGCTGGTGGAAACACTGGAGGAAGGAACCTTGTTTCACTCGATTTGGATGGAGGCCTGGATGGAAAAAGGCTATGAACCGGAATTTACCGACAACGTTTTAGGACGTTGCCTCGTTTACGACGCCGCGAGGGTGCCGGTAGGGACAGTAGAATTCAAACCGTACGTGCCGCGATCGGACGAGCCCTTGAGCAGGCTGGCGCCGTTCGATGATCACCCGGCCGTCCTGCTGTCGGGCCCGGGAGAAATCGCCGAGGTCGATAAGGTGGCGCTGTTGAAGCGGCATCGCGGTCGGAACCTGAACCGGTTGCTCGCAACGATCGTCTTATTTGCCCGGCAGAACGGGATTCGTCATTATGTCACCCTGCTTGAGCCCACGCTGTTCCGGGCGCTTCGCATCTCCTTCCACGTCCCGATGTCTCAGGTCGGGGAACGTCGATTCTACAAAGGAGACGACGTCGTACCGGCCATTATTCATGCGGCCGAGTTCTACGAGCATCAGGAACGTTACGCGTGGTATATGGATACGCTGGAATGTTCGAATCAAGAAACGGTTTTATCTACATAAATCCATGAAGCGAAAGGCTTGCCCGGGGGCAAGCCTTTTTCGTCCCGATGAATCGGCCGGAACTGGTTCCTTGACGGTGTCGGAGTCGGCCGGAACGGCGGCTTCTTGAATTTGAACGGCTTCTGCCTTCCGGGCGGCGGGTACCGGTGAAGGTTCCGTTAGGACACCGGAGCGGGCGACGGCAACGCGGCCCCCTTCGCTTCCTGCGCCGTCTCCCCCGCAGCGGTAGCCGACAGCGAGAGAATCAAGGCGTCAAGATCCTGATAGTGGCTAACGATCTCGTGGATTTTGCCGTCCTGGGCTTCGATTCCCGCTAAAATTTGCTGCGCCGCGCTCATGTTGTGCTCGGTGCTTTCGGCCAGCTCCATAATTTCCGCCATAATGCTGGCGTATCGATCCTGCATTTGCCGTACCGAACGGTCCGCCTCGCCGGATTGCTGATTGACCAGGCGGGCGCTGCCGGATACTTTATCCACGTAGCTTTGGGCTTCCTGCGCTTCTTCTTGCCCAGTATGGATCGCGGCGGAGCCCAGCGTGATCTGTTCGGCCACATTGTTGATTTGCCCGATCACGTCCGCCAGAATGTCGTTAATCCGTTCGGTGGCCTGCTGCGAGTTCTCCGCCAGCTTGCGAATCTCGGAGGAGACGACGGCAAATCCTTTGCCGTGTTCTCCGGCGTGGGCCGCTTCGATGGCGGCGTTCATCGCCAGCAGGTTCGTTTGCGCGGAGATGCCGTGAATCGTCTCGACGATTTGACTGATCTGCTCGTTCTGGTCGCGAAGCTGCTGCATTTGCGTGACCGTAACGGCTATGACTTGCTGCAAATGCTGAATATGGACGGATAAGGAATTCATTTTGGCTCCGACGGCTTCCGTATTCTGAAGCATATCCGCCGACAGCTCCTGAAGACGGGCGGTGATCTCGGCCGTGACCTCCACGGCTCCGCCTACCTCTTGCACGGATTGAGTCGTTTCCTGCAGCCCCAGCGTCTGCCGTTCCAGGGTTGAGGAGACGCTGCCGAAGGTCGTCGTAATCTCCTTGGAGATCGAGCCGGTGACGTTCACGTTCTCCCGCAACTGCGTGCTTAGGCGGCCCAGCACGTCCAGCGAGGCTTGCAAATTCGTCAGCAGCTCGTCGCTGCGGTGTTTGGCCTCGGCGGTATCCTGCTGCTTGGCCAATACGTCTTTTTGCAGGCGTTCGCTAAATCGGGCGGCAAATACCAAAGCCACCGTCGTGAATCCCAGGAACAGCAGCAGATAACTGAGCGACTCCCGGGGGAATAATTTATCATGGTAGAAGGGAATGTTGAAAAAATAAACCGTGATCCCCATACCCAACACGCCCGCGAAAAGAATCGGCTTATAATTCGAATATAACGTCATGATGCCGAGGGTCACGTAGACGAGCAGGTACGTGCTGACGATCGGATCGGGATCGTGGTAGATCAGCAGAAACGTCAGCAGCGAGGCAATTGCGGGAATGACGAACATGACGTAACGCGTGCCTTTGTTTGCGTAAGTCATGTAGGTCGCGATGGAGCAGCAAATTCCGCCGACGAGGATCAATGTAAACAGGACTTTGCGATCGACCTGGATCATGATGTCGGTCAGGACGCCGAGGGCGACCATTCCCCAGATGATTTTGACGAATAACTTATTGCGCCGTTGCAGAATGCTATTGTTCTCCATACCTTCTCCCTCTCCTAATTCGTGGAATTCTTCCTTTATATTGTCGGCATCGTTTTCGTGAAAATTAAGCTTCTTTCATGAAAACCATGCGATTTCACGGGAAACCCGGGCGAAAACGGATGCCAATCGCGAAATTCGTGTATACTAGGGGATAAACGGATGAGGAATATCGTGGAAATCCGGATTAAAATAATACCCCCGGCCTCGACAGGACAAGCCGGGTTTGAGGTGAAATCATTTGAAATTAATTACGGAAGCAGAGTTGCTCGCTTTTATGCGGGAAACCGCGTATAAACCGATGACGTATCAGGAGCTTGAGGAGCATTTCGGCATCACGGATGCCGGCGATTTCAAAGAGTTCCTGAAATTGCTGAACCGGCTGGAGCAGGAAGGACAAATAATCTTAACCCGCACTCATCGTTACGGCGTCCCGGAACGGATGGACTTGGTGCGCGGGCGCTTGCAGGCCCATCCCAAGGGATTTGCGTTTCTGATCCCGGAGGATCGCGACCATCCGGACGTGTACATCCATGCCAACGATTTGAAGAGCGCGATGAACGGCGATACGGTGCTGGTGCGCGTGAGCTCGAAAAGCGCGGGCGGCGGCAAGCTGGAAGGCGAGGTCGTGCGCATCGTGCACCGCGCCGTCACCCAGGTCGTCGGCGTCTTCCAGAACAATGAATCGTTTGGCTTCGTGATCCCGGACGACAAGCGGATCAACAAGGACTTATTCATCCCACAGGAAGGCTTTGGCGGGGCGGTTGACGGAGAGAAGGTCGTTGCCGAAATTGTGGAGTACCCGGAGGGGCGGTCTGCCGCCGTTGGCCGGGTGATCGAAATTCTGGGCCACAAGGACGACCCGGGCGTCGACATCCTGTCGATCATCCGCAAGCATCAGCTGCCGGAGGCGTTCCCGGACGAAGTCATGGCGGAAGCGCAGGAGGCGCCCGACATGATCGACGAGGCGGAGATTCTCAGCCAGGGGCGACGGGATTTGCGCGATAAGGTAATCGTCACGATCGACGGCGAGGACGCGAAGGATCTGGAC
Source organism: Paenibacillus sp. JL3B1040 (assembly GCF_057063165.1). NCBI lineage: Bacteria > Bacillati > Bacillota > Bacilli > Caryophanales > Paenibacillaceae > Paenibacillus > Paenibacillus tiangongensis. Next base: position 256,828 of record NZ_CM169317.1, read on the forward strand.
GACGCCGTCAACGTGGAGCGCTTGCCGAACGGGAATATCAAGCTGGGCGTGCATATCGCCGATGTCGGCTATTACGTGCGGGAGAATTCCAAACTGGATGAGGAAGCCTATAACCGCGGTTGCAGCGTGTATTTGGTCGATCGCGTCATTCCGATGCTGCCGCACCGGCTGTCGAACGGGATTTGCTCGCTTAATCCGAAGGTGGACCGCTTCACGTTGTCCTGCGAAATGGAGTTCAACGAGCAGATGAAGGTGGTCAATCACGATATTTTCACCAGCGTGATTCGCACGAAGGAACGGATGACCTACACCAATGTACGCAAGATCTTGCAGGGAGAAGACCCGGAGGTGACGGAGCGTTACGCCGATCTGGTCGAGACGTTCCAACTGATGAAGGAGCTGGCGCTGAAGCTGCGGGCAAACCGCATGCGGCGCGGGGCGGTCGACTTCGATTTCGAGGAGTCGAAGGTGATTGTCGACGAGAGCGGCAAGCCGGTCGACATCGTGAAGCGCGAGCGTTCCATCGCCGAGCAGATTATTGAGGAATTCATGCTGGCGGCGAATGAAACGGTGGCGGAGCATTTTCACTGGCTGAAGGTGCCGTTCATTTATCGGATTCACGAAGACCCGGATCAGGAGAAGCTGATGAACTTCATGGCGTTCGTCGCCAACTTCGGGTATGCGGTCAAAGGCGGCAAAGGCAACAAAGTGCATCCGCGCGCGCTGCAGATGCTGTTGGAGGACATCCAAGGCACGAAGGAGCAGACGGTCATCAGCACGATGATGCTGCGCTCGATGAAGCAGGCGAAATACGACGCGGAAAGCACCGGGCACTTCGGGCTGGCGGCGGAGTTCTACACGCACTTCACGTCGCCGATCCGGCGTTATCCCGACCTGGTGATCCACCGGGTGATCCGCGAGGTGATCGAAAGCGGCGGGACGCTGAGCGAGGCGCGGATGGAATATCTGGCCAGCCGCATGCAGGATATCGCGCAGCAATCGTCCGAGCGGGAGCGCATTGCCGTGGAGGCGGAGCGCGATACGGAACAGCTCAAGAAAGCGGAGTTCATGCTGGACAAGGTCGGGGAGGAATTCCCCGGCATCATCAGCAGCGTAACGAGCTTCGGCATGTTCATCGAGCTGGACAACACGGTGGAAGGGCTGATCCGGCTTAGCGCGATGACGGATGATTATTATCATTTCCACGAGCAGCATATGGCGCTGATCGGGGAACGCACGTCGAAGATCTATCGGATCGGCGACGAGGTCAAGATCCGCGTGGCCCGCGTGAACATGGACGACCATACGATCGATTTCGAGATGGTCGACATGAAGCCGCGGCCGCGCGGCGAGTTCGCCGGCGGCGGGCGCGGGGCCTTTGACGGCGGCCGGGGCGGCGGTGGCCGCGGCGGCAAGCCGGGCAAAGGCGGCAGCAAAGCCGCCGGCAAAGGCAAGGGCGGCCGCGGCGCTGGCAAGCCCGGCCGGGCCGGAGCGGCGGCGGGCGCCGCCGGCGCCGAGGGCGAAGCCGCCGGGGCGGGCGCCCCCGGCGGGAAGCGCGCCAAGCGCGGCGGAGCTGCCAAAGGCAGCGGCGGCGTCGCGCTTGGCAGCGCCGAGGCCCGCGCGGACAGCGGCGCGGGCGAGGACGCGGGCGACGCGGCTGACGGCGCGCCCGCTTTTGGCTTCGGCTCCGGCAAGGGAGGCTATGCCTCCGGGACGGTCTCCGTCGCGCGCGATGCCGGTCGCGGATACCGCACCGGCGAGGGCAAGGGCCCGGGCTCGCGGCGGAAGAAGACGTCCGCGAGCGGGATCTTCGTCGGCGCCCGGGACGCGGGCGCCGGGGAGGCCGCCCCGAGCCGCAAGCGGGGCGGCGGCAAGGGCAAGAAGAAGTGAGCGAGCAACGAGCAGCATGAGAACAAGTCGATCCGGAGGGGATTTCCGGATCGGCTTTTTTTGTTTAGGCTTTAGCCAGTTGAGTACGCGAAGCGTGCGAAACAAAAAACCACCCGCTATGCGGGTGGAGGGAACGAGGGTTTGACCAACAAGACCATCCCGATAAAATTGAGATGTTCAGGCTCAATGAAAGGAATGGTCTTAGATGGCAAACAAGAACTACAGTCTTGCTCACACAAAGTGGATGTGCAAATACCATATTGTGTTCACCCCGAAGTATAGACGGAAAGAAATCTATAATCAAGTGAGGAAAGACTTGATCGAAATTTTCAAACGTCTATGTAAGTATAAAGGCGTGGAGATTCTAGAAGGTCATATGATGCCGGATCATGTACACATGTTGGTAGCCATTCCACCAAAGATATCCGTGTCATCTTTCATGGGATATCTGAAGGGAAAAAGTTCCCTCATGATCTTTGAGAAACATGCCCAATTAAAGTATAAATACGGGAACCGAAAATTTTGGGCGGAGGGATATTATGTGAGTACAGTGGGACTGAATGAAGCTACCGTAGCAAAGTATATTCGTGAACAAGAAGTACACGACCAGGCGATGGATAAGCTGAGTGTAAAAGAATATGAAGATCCGTTCAGCAGTAACGGTGGCAAGAAGAAGTAAACCAGTTTAACTGGTAAGTGAAGGTGACAAAATACACTGAGCCTGAACAATTTTATTGTCAGGCTAGCGTCTTTAGGCGCAGTTTGGCAACAGGGGGTTATACCCCAAGAGCAAACCACCCGTTGGACGGGTGGTTATGATTCGGTACGCAGTGGTTGTACCTGCCGGTGGTGAGAATAATTGCAGGCGTGCAGCTATTTTCACCGATTCTCGAGTTTTTCCGGGAATAGTTGCAAGAACGCAGTTATTCCCAAGAAAAAGGCCGATTTTCTCACTAGCCTTGCACCAAACCTGACATAAGAAAAATAATATTCTCACAAATTCCTAAATATTGAAGAAATTGATGGAATCACTCTGGAAATCCATAAAAAAACTCCTAATGTTGAAGGATAGGCATGTTACCCATTCCTCTCACAAAAGGAGCTCACCATGGGTAATGTACCAGATCAGACCGTCATTTGTAAATGCCTAGATTACATGGATTTATCCGACGATCATTTTCCGTTGTTTAATTATCGTCGCAAGTTCACTTTCGTCAAAGCGGTTAAGCTGTTGATCGAAGCCCAATTAAGCCAACGTAGCGATTTGGAGGCCATTAGCCTTCATCTCGATGCGAATCCGCAGTTACAACAAGATATTGGTCTTGTCCGCATCAGCGCTTCTCAGATTGACCGGACCTTAAACGCACTTCCATTAGTGGAACTGCAAGAGCTTTGGTTCCAATTGATCTCTAAGCAAAATCAGGTTTGTTCAGCGCAAAAAGAGGCTCATCTCGGAAAGCTGCGCATCATCGATTCGACGGTGTTGTCTCTTCCAGAGATGGCGGGTAAATGGGCTTATAATTCACAGACAAGCAATGGCATTAAGATTCATACGAGTGTCGTATTAGCCCGCCCAGGCCTCTGCTATTGCGATCAGATGGTCTGTTCCACTCGAGGCGTCGCAGACTCGGAAGTCGCGCTGGATCTCGTCGTCGATCCCAAGGCGATTCATGTGATGGACCGCGGTTACATTGTGTATAGCCAATTCAAGCATTGGTTAGAAAACAATATTCGCTTCGTCGCACGTATCCAGAAAAACAGCCGAACCGTTGTGAAGGAAGAACGCGATGTTTCCGAGTTCCCTTCGATCCTTCGCGATGCCGATGTCACCGTATCCTACACGGATAAAGAAACGAAAGAACAAGTGGAGGTTTCTTTGCGATTGGTGGAATACATCGATGACAAAGAACGTCTGTACCGGGTTCTGACAAACGTATGGGATCGAGCAGCTGTACAGATCAGTGACATCTATCGTGGGCGCTGGGCCATCGAGCTGTTTTTCAAATGGATGAAACAACATGTAAGTCTTGTTCATCTATACAGCTACAAGCCAGAGGCGGTGTGGAACCAAATCTATTTGGCGATGATTGCTCATGCCTTACTGCAGTTGATTCATCAAGAGTCCGCACCCCCTCAGCGCTTGTGGTCCTTTTTGAAGATGCTGCGAGCGTATATAACATCCTCATGGACTGCATTTGTGGAGCGATTGAACCGCAAGCCGACCAAGCATTCACTTGGTAGGCGTAAGAAAAAGAAGCTCGGTCGCCCTCGAAAGCATCCTAAGGTGCACAAGACCGTAAAATTGATCAAGAAATAGTTACACAAGGGCATATATACAATAATTGGTAACATGATCCTATGCTTACAGGGAGATCGACTTTTTGGCGATGAGCCTGGATAACTAACTGCAAAATATTTGATCTAGATACATTTCATGTATACTTTTGATTCTTAATCCAATCCATGTCAGCTTCTATGCAAGGCTAGTGCGATTTTCTCAAAATCGCAGAAAATAACGGTATATACGCAACTATTTAGCCAATTGAGATCAGGTTGTGAGGAAATAACGGCATCTACGCAGTTATTTCGATGATTCGTGCAAGGCAGATTCAGTTCAGGCTTGGCGAGTGCAGCCACTTTGTTCATCCTCTATAGTTTCGCTAGGGCAATACATCATCCAAGGCATTGCGCCTTGTGATCCCGTTCTTCGTGATCGTTAAAGTCGTGTCCCCTGCGCGATCCGCAGGGGGTTAGCTCCTTCGAACGGCGGTTCACTCCGCGACTTCACGTCTTCGACATAGACAAAAGAAAAATAAATCATATACTAAGTATATCTAATATAATCGGCGAGGATGGGGAGTGACCTGATTTGAAAAATCTGCCCTTATATAAACAGATTCAGGATGATATTAAGGAACGCATCCAATCCGGGGAACTGAGGCCGGGAGACCGGATCCCTTCGGAGAAGGAGCTGGCGGAGAAGTACCATGTCAGTCAAATCACGAGCAAAAACGCCTTGATCGGCCTGGCGGATGAAGGGATCCTCACGCGGCATCAAGGCAAGGGGACTTTCGTCAATGACGAGGTGTGGAGTTATTTGAACGCGTCCGGTGCCGCGCAACGCACGGATGCTTCCCGCAAGGGAACGATCGGTCTGATCATCCCTACGCTGCAAACCAAGGTGGAACAGCGGATCGTGGACAATATCGAACGTTTTGCCTGGGCGGCCGGCTATCAGCTGACGCTCAGTATATCCAGGGAATCGCAGCGTCACGAAAGCGAAGCGATCGAAGCGTTTAACCGCAACGGCGTGAAGGGAATGGTCATCTTTCCGACCGAGGAAGAAAATTATAACGAGGACATCCTGCGCCTGTCCATCGATAAATTTCCGTTGGTGCTGATCGACCGTTATTTGAAAGATATCCGGACCTACAGCGTCAGTGCGGATAACGAGAAGGGAACCTTCGACGCCGTCAGCTATTTGCTGGACCGGGGGCACCGGGAAATCGCCTTGATTTCTCCCGTGATCACGAATACCGTAACCGAAGACCGCGCGGCCGGCTTTGAACGGGCGTTCTATCAGAATCAACTGCCGATCAACAAAAACCAATGGTGCATCCTGAATATCGACGATATCCATAACGGCAACGGCGAGGATATAATCCATGAATTTTTTCGCTCGCATCCCGAGATTACGGCGGCGTTCGTCATGAATGCACGGCTCACCGACTATGCTTACCAAGCTTTGCAGCGATTGCATAAGACAATTCCGGAGCCATTTGCGCTTTTCGGATTCGATCGGCCGGAAAGTCCGGGCGTCCACTTCGTGCAGCAGGATATCGAAACCATGTGCAAGCATACCGTGGATTGTTTACTGGAGCAGCTCGAAGGCCGCTCGAATCCGCGTAGAGTCACGGTGCCCGTAGAATTAAAATTATAAAATATATTATATACTAAATTAAGTATACTAATATCTAAACGGATATACTAAAATCCGGATATAAAGCGGTTACAAAATAAGCAGATACGCGCCATTCCGTAATCGTGATTTCCCATCAAGACGAATTTAATAGGGAGGTTATGCACGTGAAAACCAATCGCTTGGCAGTCATCGCGGTGTTTTTGGTCATGTCCGTGTTGGTAGCGCTTACAGGGTGCGGCTCCGGCAACAATGCCAACTCGGCCAATGCCTCGAAGGAATCGGGAAGCCAGAATCAAACGGCTTCGAACGGGAAACAGGCCGCCTCGGACTCGGACGAGAAGGTGGAGATTTCTTTCATGGGTCACGGGGATCCGAACGAGAAGAAGATTTTTACCGCATTGATCCAATCCTTTGAAGACAAATACCCGAACGTGAAAGTCAACTACACGAGCGTGCCGCCTGCGGAATACAACCAGAAGCTGACGACGCTGGTGGCCTCCGGCAAAGCGCCGGATATCTTCTATCTATCCGGACCGGCCTTTTTCAAATATGCGGAAGCCGGCACGATTCTCAACATTCAAAGCTACTTGGATAGTACGGATCTGTTCAATCAAGACAATGTGTGGAAGCAAGCGCTCGACCGGTACCGGTACGACGGTACGAATCTGGGAACGGGCGACTTGTACGGGCTTCCCAAGGACGTTGGCCCATGGGCGATGGCCTATAACAAAGATCTCTTTGATGAAGCCGGGGCGGAATATCCGTCCGCCGAGCCGGGCGGATGGACTTGGGACGACTACCTGAAGGCGGCCCAAGCGGTCACGCAGGATACGAACGGCGACGGCAAGGTCGATATTTTCGGGGGAGCGGGCTTCCCTCTGGAAGCGGCGGTATGGGGCAACGGCGGACAATACATCGATTACGCGACGGGCAAAATTGCCGTGGACACGCCGGAGTTCGCCGAGGCGATGCAATTCATCGCGGATTTGAATCTGAAACATCATGTCAGCCCTTCCGCGGACGATGAGAAAGCGATGAACAGCTATTCGCGGTTCGTCGCCGGCAAGATCGGCATGTTCCCGCTGGGGCCTTGGGATCAGCCGGCCTTCTGGGATCTGCCTTTCGGTTGGGATATCGCGCCGTGGCCGGCAAGTCCGAATACGGGGAAGACGTCCACTTGGCTCGGATCGATGGGCTTTGCGCTTTCCGGCAAATCCAAACATCCGCAGGAAGCGTTTAACTTGGCGGCATTCTTGTCCCTGGATCCCGAGGGTCAGAAGCAGAACATGGAGATGGGCCAGGCCGTGCCGAACCTGATCGATATGGCGAAGAACGATTACTTAAACAACGGCAAGGCGCCGGAGCACAAGCAGGTCTTCCTTGACATCATCGATTACGGGCATCCGCCGGTCGAATACGGCTCGAAGGATACGCAATGGCTGGATACCTTCAACCAAGAGGCCAGCAAGGTGTGGACCGGCAAGCAGACGGCGGCGGAATGGGTGAAAGAAATGGCGCCTAAGCTGCAGGATCTATACGACAAAGGCAACAAGTAACGCGGGATAAACCGAACAAAGGAAGGTGGAAGCCGGGCGCGTACTGCTTTCACCTTCTCTTAATTCTTTCGCGGGAAGGAAGAAGAGTCATGACCAATAAAATCCCCGGTTTTCGGCGCAAGGAAATCATGTGGGCGTACGGCTTCGTCGCCATTCCGCTGCTGGGGTTCCTCATTTTCGGCCTTGCTCCGTTAATGGCCTCGGCCGTATTAAGCTTAACCCAGTGGGACATGGTTTCATCCCCCAAGTTTGTCGGATTGGCCAACTATGTGGACTTGTTTAAGGACGAGAAGGTGGTGAAGTCGCTGTTCAACACGGTGTTCATGCTGATCGGAATTCCCCTCGGCATGTTGCTTTCCCTTCTGTTGGCCATCCTTATGAACCAGAAGATGAAAGGCATCTCGGTATTTCGGACCATCTACTACATCCCGGTGATCTCGCCGATCATCGCGGTCTCCCTCTTGTGGCAATGGATCTTAAACCAAGATTACGGGCTGCTGAATCAGTTGTTATGGGATTGGTTCCATATCACCGGACCGAACTGGCTCGGCGATCCCCGTTGGATCAAGCCGTCCTTGATCTTGATGGGCCTCTGGGGCGGCATCGGGGGCAATATGGTGCTCTATCTGGCCGGGCTGCAATCGATCTCCAGCAGCTATTACGAGGCGGCCGAGGTGGACGGAGCCAACGGGTTTCAGAAATTCGTCAAAATCACGTTCCCGCTTCTCTCGAACATTCATTTCTATATCGTGGTCATGGGCGTTATCGGCACGTTCCAGGCGTTCAGCCAGATCTACGTCATGGCGGCGGACGGAGGCCCCGAATTCAGCGCGGCGACGGTGGTCTTTTACATTTACCAGCATGCATTCGAATACTTCAACATGGGTTACGCCAGCTCGTTGGCCTGGGTGCTTGGCATCATTATCTTCATCCTGACGCTGCTCCAATTCCGTTTGTCCAAACGTTGGATGTACAACGATTAGGAACGCGTTACCCGAGACTTTAGCATTGGAGGCGTGTTTATGCTGCTGAGACGTCGAATTGCCCTTGGCGTCAATGTCCTTATTTTATTGTTTGGCTCCATCCTCATGTTGGCTCCGCTGGCTTGGTCGCTATCAACCTCCCTCAAGGAGCAGAAGAACGTGTTCGATCTTCCGCCCAAATGGATTCCGGACCCCGTCACGTTCTCCAACTACCAAGGGGTTTGGAGCGAGGCCCCGATTCTTCACGGGTTTCTGAACAGCGCGACGATCGTGGTGTTCGTCTTAACGATCGGCTTACTCGTTTCTACGATGGCGGCATATGCGTTTGCCAAGGTGGATTTTCCGTTCAAAGAAACGATCTTTATGTGTTTGCTGGGAACGATGATGATTCCGTATTCGGTCACGATGATTCCGCAATTTATCGGGTTCTCCCATTTGGAGTGGGTGGATACGTTGCTTCCGTTAATCGTTCCCGGGCTGTTCGGCAACATTGTGGTGGTGTTCTTCCTGCGCCAATTCATGCAAGGTTCGATTCCGACGGAATTGATCGAGGCCGCGAAGCTGGACGGGAGCGGATTTCTTCGCACGTTTGCGCAAATTGCCCTGCCGATCGCCAAACCGGCGATTGCCGCTCAGGCCGCGCTGGGGTTCATGGGGATCTGGAACGATTTCCTCGGTCCCTTGATTTATCTGCACACGCCGGAGAAGCAGACCATCCAGGTCATGATTGCTTCCCTCCAATCGATGTATATGAGCCAATCCGATTATCCGTTGATTATGTCGGCTTCGGTAATCGCCATGGTTCCCGTCATCTTGGTGTTCTTCTTCTGCCAGAAGTATTTCGTCGAATCGCTCGCGATCAGCGGTTTGAAGGGATAGGGTGCGATTATGAATCACAAGCCGTCCGGGAGAAGGAAGAAGTTTACGCTGGCCGCCTTGTGCACGGCCGTCTTGTTGGCTCTTTTTCTAGGATCTTGCAGTTCGAACGAAGAGGTGAAGGTCAAATTGTATAGCGATCAGGATCCAACTTATCGGAACCCTTTTACGTTGCCCGAGGAATGGGAGGATTACGGAATCGGCGACCCCTATATTCTTCGCCATGACGGAAAGTATTATCTGTATTGCAGCACCAAGGACGGCCGGGCCGGGATCAAAGGCTGGAGCTCGGAGGACTTGATCCATTGGACACCCGAGGGCCTGGTGACCGAGGACCCGATTACGACAAGCGCTTATGCGCCCGAAGTGGTGTATTGGAACGGATTCTTCTATATGTACACTTCGCCCGCCGGTAACGGACACTACGTCTTACGAAGCGATCGCCCGACGGGGCCGTTTGAGGTGCAGACGGAGAATTTGGGACTAAGCATCGACGGCTCGGTCTTCATTGACGATGACGGCCAATGGTATTTCACGCATGCGGGAGACCGGGGCATCGTCATTCATCCGATGACGGATCCGTACACGATGGATATCGGATCTACGACCAACGCTTATCTGGGCGGGTGGACAGAAGGATCCACAATTATCAAACGCAACGGCACGTACTATCTGACCTACACCGGCAATCACGTATTCAGCAAAGGATACCGGGTAAACTACGCGGTCGCGCACGAGGACCCGACAGGCGATTATCGGGTGCCGGACAATAATCCGTTGATCATTCACACCTCCGGTTCGTTCGTTGGCTTGGGGCACAGCTCGAGCTTCGTCGGGCCGGATCTGGATTCCTATTATATGGTGTATCACAATTTGGTCGGCCGCTCCGCGGAAGGCCCGCCGGTGCGGCAGATGGATATCGATCGCCTCGTGTTTAACGGCGACCGGATGGAGGTGCTGGGGCCGACGAACAGCGAGCAGCCGGTTCCGAAACAGGCGGATTTCCAAAGCCGGTTGGATCAGCCGGACGCCAAGCAGGAGTGGGACGCGGAGACGATTCCGGGCGGTGAAAGCAGATGGTTAAGCAAGGCGGAGACGAACGCCGGATTTACCGCCGAATACAACCTGAGCCTAGTGCAACCGGTCGATGACGAACAGGCTTATGTGGAGGCGATTTTCTCGTATACCGATTCGGAAAATTACGGGTCGGCGCGTTTGCGGCCGGCGACGGGCGAATTCTCGGTGATGCAGGTCAGCGAAGGCGAAGCTCATCAGCTTGACAGCATCCGTTTGCCGGAAGATTTCGACTTTACGAAACTTCATACGGTGCGCGTGGAAAATGACGGTAGCGCGGTTCGCGTTTATTTTGACCAAATGCTGAAGTTCAACTTGCCGCTTGAAGCGGCCGTTGCGGGTCGAATCGGGTACACGGCGTTCCGTGCCGATCCTTCGTATTCCTACACGGCGTTCTCCAACGAGGTGAACGGGAGCAGCGATTTTGAAGTCTACAAACCGGTACCGGGCACTATGGAGGCGGTCCATTATTTGAAGGAGGCCGGGCGCGGCTTCAAGGTTAATTCGGCTGCCGACGCAGGGGAGTTCCGCAAGACGGATGGGGTGTCCATCGGCATGGCGGAGGACCGCAGTTATTTCGTGAAGCTGGAGCAGGAAGGGGATTGGCTGTCCTATAAGGTCAACGTGGCCAAGGCCGGAACCTACGGTTTGGCGATGCGCCTCTTGACCTCGAAGGAAGCGGCGACGGTGGAGGTGAGCTGCGGGAACGAGAAGCAGACGTTTCGAATCGCGCCCGATCAAGAGCCGGATTGGAAAACGATCAAGCTGGGAGCGATGGAGCTTCCGGAAGGCTATCCTACATTCAAGATTAAATTGCGCAAGGGTCAAGTGACCTTCAGAACGTTGGATCTCTATGCATCGGCGAAAGCGCCGAAATCGGGGGCGAATCTGTTGGAAGCGGTGGAAGCCGAGGATATTTACGGTGCCTTCGAAGCCATTGACGGCGGGTTTAGAGGAAGCGGGATCGCGGATGATCGCTTGTTCGTCGGTGAGGAAGCTTGGGATGACTACGCGTTGTCCGTGCAGGTCGGCATCCCGGAAAGCTTCACCGGGGAAGCCCAGGTTTTCGTCCGCACGACGAACGAATCCTACTTCGAGCATCAGGTCCAGGACTCGGCGATGGGTTACGCGATCAGCCTTACCGATGGGCAGCTGCAGTTGCTGAAGCTGAATTACGGATCGATTGCCGTGGGCAGCGGACGCGCCCCGATGGAACCCGGGCAGACCTATTCGCTGCGCGTCGTGATGGCCGGTTCCCGCATTCAAGTCTATTGGGATGGGGCGGATGAGCCGGTTATCGATTATACGGATCCCGAGCCTTATTTCCACGGACGGGTGGGCCTTCGAAGTATTGATTCGAAGTTAAGCTTCAGTGAGATGCAAGTGAGCGCTGTAAAGAGATAGATCCAGGAAAAGGAGTAGTAACATGACAACCCATATGTATATCAAAGATTATCCCCGCCCGCAATTCGTGCGGGAGCATTGGATCAATTTGAATGGGGAGTGGGACTTCCGCTTTGACGATGAGAATATCGGCGAGCGGGAGAACTGGTACGAGAATCTGCGGGCCGATCGAAAGATCCGGGTGCCGTTTACGTACGAAACCAAACGGAGCGGGATCGGAGAGGAAGCCTTTCATCCTCAGGTCTGGTACGAGAGGAAGCTGAATCTCCCGGCCGAAGCGGCGGGCAGGCGGGCGATTCTCCACTTTCAAGCCGTCGATTACCGGGCTAAATTGTGGGTCAACGGCGTTTACGTCGGGGAGCATCAAGGCGGCTACGCCGCGTTCTCTTTTGATATCACGCCGTACGTGACCTTCGGCGGCGACAATGTGCTGACGTTGAAGGCCGAAGACAGCGAGAGCTGCACGCAGCCCCGCGGGAAGCAACGCTGGCAGAGCGAAAGCTTCGAATGTTTTTACGTGCAAACCACGGGTATTTGGCAAACGGTATGGCTGGAATTCGTGGACGCCGCGCACCTGGACGCGGTGAAGATCACGCCCGACTTCGACCGCCGGTCCGTGGCTTTAGAATATCAGGTCGCGGGCGATTTGGAGGGCGGTCAGCTTGAATTGGAAACCGTCATCTCGTTGAAGGGGAGAACCGTGAAACGATTGCGACTGGCTATCGACCGGCCATGGCTGCGCGTGGATGCCGAATTGCTGCATGAAGCGGGAGGGCCCTGGAAATTCAGCGAGTGGTCGCCGCAACGTCCGAATTTGTACGATGTGGAGTTTATTTTGTACCAGGGGGACCGGGTGGTCGACCATGTGTTTTCCTATTTCGGAATGCGAAAGATTTCCATCGAAAACGGCAAGGTGCTGCTGAACAATATGCCGATCTACCAAAGATTGATCTTGGATCAGGGATATTGGCCGGATTCGCATTTGACGCCGCCTTCGGAGGAAGCCATCCTTGAGGATATCGACAAAATCATGGCGATGGGGTATAACGGCGTGCGCAAGCATATGAAGATCGAAGACGATCGGTTTTTGTACTGGTGCGACGTCAAAGGGCTGCTCGTCTGGTCGGAGATGGCGGCGACCTTCGAATTTAATGACCAGGCTGTCGAGGCGTTCACGAAAGAATGGGTGGAGATTGTCCGCCAGCAATACAATCACCCGAGTATCATCACCTGGGTTCCTTTTAACGAATCCTGGGGCGTGGCCAACATTTTGCACGACCGCAAGCAGCAGGAGTTTACCGAGGGGATTTATCACCTGACCAAAGCGATGGACCCTTACCGTCCGGTGATTACGAACGACGGGTGGGAGCACACGGTTTCGGACATTCTGACCCTGCATGATTACGAGGAATCGGGCAGCCGCTTCCTGGAGCGTTACAAGGACATGGAAGCCATCACCGGCAACCAAATTTCTTTTAACAATTGGAAATATGCCCTGGCGAACGGGCACGCTTATCGCGGCCAGCCGATCCTGATCTCGGAGTTCGGCGGGATCGCCTTCCAATCGGAGTCGGGCTGGGGATACGGCAACCAGGTGAACGGCGAAGAGGCGTTTCTTGAACGCTTCGAGAGCATCACGCAAGCGATCAAGTCGCTCGATTACGTCTGCGGCTACTGTTATACGCAAGTTACCGACGTGCAGCAGGAGGTTAACGGCCTGTTGACGGAGACTCGCGAGCCCAAGGTGCCGCTGGAGACGATCCGGCGGATTAATCTGGCTTAGCGAAAAAAATAGCCCCCGGAGTTTTCTCCGGGGGTTGGTCGTTTTTACGCATCGGCTAACGTGGGGACGGGCCCTTCCAGCTGCGCCAGGCGTTTCAGCAGTTTTTTCAGCATGACGGAGGCTTTGACCTGGAGGGGCAGGCTGTCGGCGACGCGCAGCTCGTAGGCCCCGCTCAAGATGGCCTGCTTCAGCTCGGCGACGGAATCGCAGGGGCGATGCAGCTCGTTATATACGCTGCCGTATTGCAGGCACTGATGGGTGTCGCTGCCGGCGGTTACCGGCTTACCCAGCTCGGCGGCGAAGCGTTCGACATTGGCGCGATTCACTTCGTTGCCGTATTCGTACATATCCTTGGCGTTCAGGTCAAAAGCGTCCAGCCGCCGCAGCTGCTCCGCCTCCAGATGATGGAGGGGGGTGGAGACGCGGAACGGATGCGCGCCGATTTTGAGCAGCGGGTAGCGTTCGGCTAACGACATCAGCTCGTCGAAGGGGATAAAGGAGCCTTTTTCCGTATAGTTGTCCAGCGCGTGGCGAACCTCCAGAATAGGCTCCTTGCGCCCGATCAGCAGAATATGGCCGGTTTCGCGGATATCCACCTCCATCCCGGGGAAGATCCGGAGGCCGTCGGCTTCGTAATATTCCCCATTGAAGGGGTACAGGCGGTCGAGGTTGTCGTAGACCTCATGGAAGTTGCGCGTATTAAAATGCTCCGTCAACGCGAGGGCATTCAGCCCGTTCGCCTTGGCTTCGGCAATCATTTCTTCGTAATAGGCCGGCGAGAAATCGGTGGCCTTGGATAATTTGGCGTGGGTGTGCAGGTCGATGCGCATCGAAACAACTCCTTGTCGGTTAGTTAAGTGTAGCGGAAGTCCAGAACAATAACGCCACATAAAGCGCCGATCCGCCCAGAAAAAGCACATCGCGCCGCTGCAGCTTCAAATGCGACAGCTTGAGCTTCTTGGCGGCGGCGTTCTTCATGCCGTACGAGAAGCCGCGCGTCTCCAGCGCTTCTACGGTGGTGCGGGAGCGTTTGGCCGTCGCCAACATCAACGGGAAAAAAGCGTACACCAGCAGCTTCAAATAATACGCGCCCAGCCGCCAGTAAAGGATGCCGTGCCGCTCGGGCGCTTTGCCGCGCAGCCGGTACGAGAGCAGGACGTTGCGGAACTCCTCGAACAATACCGGCAAAATGCGGTAGCCGTAGGACAAGCTAAACGAGAAGGCGGCAGGGACGCCGAGGGCGAGCAGGCCGTCGCTGATTTTTTCCGGATCCATGCCGGAGAATACGGTGATGCTGGCGAGCGAGACGATCGACAGCTTGAGCGTAAGCTTAAGCAACGGCAGGGCGGAAGAGATGTCTCCTCCGAAGAAAAGCGAGATGATAAACAGCCATCCCACTTGCCCGATTAGGCCGAGGCAGAGCACGATGATGATGAACGGCGTGACCCGGGACAACACGGTCGTGATGATGACGAACAGGCACATGCCGGCTAAGGCAACGTAGCTGTTAAGGAACCACGGGACGATGGCAAAAAACAGATACCAGATCAGCAGTCCCCGCGGATCCAGCCGGGAAAGCGAAGCATGGCCGCTGCCGTAGGCCGTGTTCATTAATTCGTGCTGGATGCGGTCGAGCGAGATTTTGTTAAACCAGTTGCGGACGAGCTGCATGCGGGTGGGTCTCCTTTCCGGTGAGGATGCGGTATAGGCGGTCGGCCAGCTCGGTCGGCGAACCGCAGGGCGGCTGGAGGCCGAGGGCGGCGGACAGCGCCATGCTTTGCGTCAGCGCCAGGCCGGCGCGGCGGATCAGCTCCGGGTTGGCGAAGACCTGTGCCGCCGTCCCGTCCGCCAGCACCCGGCCTTCGTGCATGACGATGACGCGCGTCGCCCAGCGATGGACGAGCTGCATGTCATGCGTGGCGATCAGCACCGTGCGGACGTGCTGGTTCAGCTCCCCCAGCGTGCCCAGCAGCTCTTCGCGGGTGGCCAGATCGAGATTGGCCGTCGGCTCGTCGAGCAGCATGATCGCGGGCCGGATCGCCGCCCCGATGGCGAGCGAGACGCGGCGTTGCTGGCCGCCGCTCAGGAGGCGCGCGTCGCGGTCCTGGAGCGGCTCCAGCCGGAAGCTGTGCAGCATGCGCTGAAGCGTATCGTCCGCGTCCGGGTAGCCGCGCCGTTTCAGGCAATACGCGATTTCTTTGCGGACGCTGTCTTCGATGAACATGTCCTCCGGGTTCTGGAAGACGAAAGCGACGTCCCGTGACAGCTGCTCCAAAGAGGTGTTGCGGGTATCCTGCTGGAGCACGGCGACGCTGCCGCCGGACGGCTTGGCAATCCCGGCAATCAGCTTCAGCAGCGACGACTTGCCCGCGCCGTTGTTGCCGATCAGCGCGATCCGTTCGCCTTTGTAGAGCGTCAGGTCGATGTCGTGCAGCACGGTTCGCTCCGCTTTGCGGATCGTGCGGTAGTTTAGGGTGGCCCCGTTGAACTGGATGACGGGGTTCCGTTGGTCGTCGTCAGGGTGATGCCCATCATCGACGGATAGGTCACCGGAGCTGGTCCATAGTGCAGGCGTTTCATCTGGTAGGGTTAGAAGCTGCTGCTTAAAATAAGGGATCGCGGCTTCGGTCGTGATCGGATAAGCTGTCCGCTGGGGTTGGTTCTCGTTGGAATTCCACCGTATCGAACCATTGGTGTCCTGTAAGGCTGCTAAGTAGGCCGCGGCCTGGGTGACCTCGGGCGGCTGAATGCCCAGCCGCTCCAGATCGTCGAGGCTGTTCAGCGCTTCGGAGACCGGGCGTTTCCACAACACCCGACCTTGATCCAGCAGGCAGACCTCCTGACAGTAATCGGCGATAAACTCCGCATGATGCTCAATCACGATGATCGTCTTGCCGTGATTCTGATTTAGCTCCCGCAGCACTTCATAGACCTGCCGGGCATGGCTCGGGTCGAGCTGGGACACCGGCTCGTCGACGATCAGGATCTCTGCGCCGAGCGAGAGAGCCCCGGCGAGGGCGAGCAGATGTTTTTGTCCGCCGCTCAGCTCCCAAATGTAACGTTGCTGCAAATGGGTGAGGCCGCAGAGCTCCAAAGCGTGGAGCGCCCGTTCCTTGTAGTCGGACAGACCGTAGTTCAGCGGGGCGAAGCAGGCCTCGTCCAGCACGGTGGGACGTACGAGCTGGTTGTCGAAGTCTTGATAGACGTAGCCGACGCGGCGTGAGAGTTGGGCGACGGTTTTTTGCGCGGTGGATTGGCCGTGAATGTGCACCTCGCCTTCGAAGTCGCCGGAATAATAATGCGGAATCAGCCCGTTCAGCAGCTTGCATAATGTCGATTTGCCGGAGCCGTTGCCGCCGATGATGGCGGTGAACGAGCCCGATTCAATCGTCAGGTTCACCTGTTTCAGCACCGGCAGCTCCGAGCCCGGGTAAGTAAACGACACGTTGCGGATTTCAATCACGGAGCCGCGGGTTTCGTTGTTCGGATTAAGCATACGGCAGGCTCTCGGACTCGTCCCCGGTTTGGATGCTGCGCGTCCGCTTGGCCCGCATGAGGAGCAGGACGATGACGGCCACGACGGCTGCGGCGGCAATGCTGAGCCAGACGGCACCCAAGCCCAAGCGGTCGGCCAACCCGCTGTCCCACTCGCCGAAGTTCCAGTCCGTCTCGGACAGCGATTCCGCGCCAAAAGCGATCAGCGCCAGCGCGATGCCGCTTAAGACCAGCTTCGGCGAAATGATGCCGGCGGCTTCGTATTTGGTGGATTTGTCGCGCGGTTTGATGCCGAGGAGCGGTTCGATTTTTCCATATAATCTAGGGACCAGATAAAGGGTGGGCAGCAAGGCGAACAGGATGCCGGAGAACAGCACGTCGTTCAGGAAGCCTACGCCTTCGACGATCACGACGCTTTGCGCCAGCCCGGGCACGGCTTCGAATTCTTCTACGCCGATCCAGACTTTGCCGATGTCGACCAGGCTGCTGCACAGCTGATGGATGATGACGCCCGTGATGGCAGCGGTGCCGACCTGCAGGCGGTTTTGCGGGTTGCGGACCAAACGCCCGGCGACGTACATGGCGAAGGAGAAGGTCAGGAATTTCTCCAGCTCGCCGAGTCCGCCGAATTGTCCCAGCATCAGCTCGCCGAAAATCACCTCGCCCAGCGCCGCCCCTACCGCCGCATACAGCGGGTGGAACAGCATGCAGAGCGTGAGCGGGATGAACGCGAAGTACTCCACCGAGAGCTCGATCGGCCCGAGGCGAAACTCGGGGATGAGCTCGGTGAACATGTTGGACAAGCCGTACAGGGACATGGAGAGGACGAAAATCATCATTTTTTGCGAGGACGTGAGGGTGTACAGGGTTTTACGGTTCATGAAGGGAAAGCCTCCTTTAATGAGTCGTTCTTCCCAAAGTGTAGAGGCCGAGTATTAAATGAGACATGGGTGTATGTCAACGGATTGTAATATTTTTTACATAGTGAAAATGATGTAAATAAATTTACATAACAATTGGCTGCTAGGATAGGGGAAGAACAGAACGAGATCCTAAGGAGCGGAGCCCATGTCGAAGTATCGGAATCAAATTTTTGCGAAGCAAGTGAAGTTCTCCCCTGGCCATCAAAAAATCGCCGATTTCATCGAGCGGCATCCCGACGAGGCGTTGTTCATGACCGAGCAGGAATTGGCGGATCGGGTGGGCACGAGCATTGCCACGGTGTCGCGGTTTTGGCGGACGGCGGGATACGAGAACGGTAAGGACTTTCGCTTGCGGCTTCGCCAGGCTATCGATACGACGCCGGCGCATAAGCTGGAGGCGACCATCTCCCGGCTCGATCCGTCGAGCTTGCCGCTGAAGCTGCTGGAGCAAACGAACCTGCATCTGCGGGAGTCGGCGGAACGGACTGACCCGGAGGAATTGAAGCATGCCGCCGCCTTGATGGCGGGAGCTAGACGGATTTACGTTTACGCGCCGGGGCCATCCGTGGCGTTGGGAGAGCTGTTATTTTACCGGCTGTCCCGATTTGGGATGTCGGTGCGGATGATGGCGGCCAGCGGCCATGAGCTGCTGGAGTCGCTGGCACATGTGCAGCGGGAGGATGTCGTGCTGCTGTTCAACTTTACCCGGCTGCTGCCGGAGACCGAGGTGATCCTCGACTGCGTCAAGCGGATCGGCTGCTCGGCGGTGATGGTGACGGACCGCGAGGAGTTCCGGTATGGGGCGCAGGTGGGTGCGGCTTTTTACGTGAGCCGGGGAGACTTGGGGGAATTCCATTCAATGGTGACGCCATTGCTGCTCATCGAGCAGATGATCTTAAGCATCGGGCTACTTAATAAGGAGAAGGTGCTGGCCAAGCTGGAGTACCTGGGAGAACTGCGGGCGAGGTATGCCGATAAGCTGCCGAGGGGGAAGGCGTGAGAGAGGGGATGGTGGGCGTCCCGCCTTGCTTTTGACCGCCTAAGTTGGTACAATAAATGTCTGGTAAACTGCCCTAGAGGCTTTAGGAGGAGATGACGACATGGGTAAGAAGAGTGACGGTAAAGTGCTGGCGCAGAACAAAAAAGCTTCCCATGACTATTTCATCGAAGATACCTACGAAGCGGGCATGGTGCTCACCGGTACGGAGATCAAGTCGATTCGGAACGCCCGGGTGAATATCGGGGATGCGTTCGCAACGATCCGGAACGGCGAGATCCATATCCACAACATGCATATCAGCCCGTTCGAACAGGGGAACCGGTTCAATCCGCTGGACCCGACACGGACGCGCAAGCTGCTGATGCATAAGGTGCAAATCAACAAGCTGCTGGGCTTGTCCAAGCAGGAAGGGTACTCGATCGTACCGCTCAAGATTTACATCCGTAACGGATATGCGAAGCTGCTGCTGGGCCTGGGCAAAGGGAAGAAGCAATACGACAAGCGCGATACGGCTGCGAAGCGTGATGCTCAGCGTGATATTCAACGGGCGCTGCGCGAGAAGCAGAAGGTCGCAAGGTAACGTGTGTCGAATTCATTCCCAGCGTTTCCATCAAGTCCATAAACATCGAGAAGCGCAGACGTGGTATACTAATTGATGTAAGAGATGATCACGTTCCTGTTATGGGGAAGGAATTGTGATAACGAACAACAGCAGGCCCTTGCAGGCTGCACCTTGATCCAGCACCCTTTTTAATTCGGGGGCGTTTTTGGATTCGACGGGGGTAGATCGAGCATGGGTAGCGGGTAGTGGGGACGCGTCCACTTCATCAACGCTAAAGCCAATTAAACGGCAAACAAAACAACAACTTAGCTTTCGCAGCTTAATAACCTGTGAGCTAGCTCTATCTCTGCATCGCCCATGTGCCGGGAATAGGGCCCAACTTTAGTGGGATACGCCGTCTGGTCTCCGCCTGGGGTCAACGGAAGAAGATAATCAGGCTGACCCGAAGGGAATCCGGTGACAGGGAGTCTCTAGGGTGACATCAAATCTGTCACTACACCCGTAGAAACCTATGTGGCGTTGCCTTCGGACAGGGGTTCGACTCCCCTCGCCTCCACCAACCCATGAGAAAAGCGACCGTGATAGGTCGCTTTTTTGCTTTAAATGTACCCTAAGAGGATATGCGGCAATATGACCTATATGTTATAATAGTAACGACTAGTGAGTATACTTGTTAAAAGTCGGAGGCAACCTTGTACAATATATTGTTTTATGAAGATGAGGCTGGTAATAAGCCAGTCGAAATTTTTATGGATAAACTAGATGAATCGGCCTCAAATAATAAGCATGCGAGAGTTCAATTAGAGCAGATTATCTATTGCTTGAATAGGTTAGAAGATAAAGGGACGCGAGCGGGCGAGAAATTTACGAAACGTATCTCTGGTGATATATGGGAGTTGCGTCCTGGAAATAATCGTATTTTATTTTTCGGTTGGAGTGGCAATCAATTTGTTTTATTGCACCATTTCTCAAAGACAACTCAAAAAACACCCATGAGAGAAATTGAAATTGCTAAAAGAAGGATGGAGAATTGGTTGTCTAGAAAATGAAAGGAGTGATCGCATGAATAGCTGGGGCGAAAAAAAGAAGACGTTAAAGTCCATAGATCCAATTCGAATGAATGAGCTTGAAGCTGTTGCGCAATTAGTAAATGCCATCCACCAAAGAAGAGTAGAATTGGGATGGACTCAAAAGGAGTTGGCGGATAAAGTGGGCCTCCATCAAGAGTCAATTGCCCGCATCGAGAATGCGGGAACTGTTCCTCGCCTTGATACCGTTTTTAAGTTAGCAATGGCTATGGGCATGAAACTAAGCTTACATGGAATAGAAGAGGCCGCATCCGCTAGTGTAGGCTAAAATAAGTAGTGAATTATTTATTCAGGGAGTCCGAGTATCGCTTACGATGCTAGCATTGCTCTGCAATGCTTTCAGGTGACATCAAAACCGTGACTACACCTGTAGAAGCCTATGTGGCGTTGCCTTCGGACAGGGGTAAGGGCTCCCCTCGCCTCCATATGCAGTACTAAAAAAGAATCCTTAAAAGGTTTCTTTTTTAATTTCGCTGTACTTAAATAGATTCGCAATGTTTTCGTATTGTTTTGGTTAATTCTTCAAATGTGTATTTGTGGTTTACCATATCTACTACAAAGTCTTCAGCATACTTCTCATCCATTTTTAAATGTAAATTGTTATACCGTAAAAACAAGACAAGGGCTGTAAAGGCTGTTCGTTTGTTAGCATTATAGAAAGGATGATTTTGACCTAATGACTCAAACAATGCAGCTGACTTTTCAAAAATAGTTGGGTAAGCATCTTTTTCAAAAGCCGAAGATAGAGGGCGAAGAATTGCCGACTCAAGCATTCCTGCTTCTTTCACGCCTTTTTGTTCAGATGGACTATATCGTTGGATCATAGCAATATTAATAGCAATAACCTCTTCTACGGATAAATAACGTATATTTTTCATCGGTCTTTAAGGTTTTTCAATGTCTGGTCATACTGTTGGATTACATTAGTTAATGTATCCATAAAATCTTCACTGATTCCATCAGGTAAAGCTACCTTATTCGATTTTTTAATAATGATTTCTCCAGTATCTTGGTTAACATCAATCAAAACAGTATCTCCCTGACTTAATCCGATCTGTTTGAGTGCATCAGTCATGGTTATACCCAAACTGTTGCCAAACTTGCCTACTTTTCGTTCCATGTCTATCACCCTATTCATATTCAATTGTTATAACAATTATACAGTATCTATTAATTTAATTTCAATTCAATCGTTATTGGTATTTTTGTTGTTTTCTCCGCTCCTCCGCGAGGCATGGGAATGGAAAGAATCCTTCTCCCATTGGTATGACTATTCGCCGGGTTTCGAAGTGGCCAGCTTGGATTTGCCCGTTGGTGCCAGCAAGGGGGAGGGATCCAGCATGAGGCTGTGCAAAACACGTTGAAAACGATGCGGAATTGGGAAGGCATTCGAAAGCGACACGGATCAACACGTGACCGTTAGAGTCATTAAACTATCGGAGGCAGCCATGTCGACGGTCGGGATTTAAGAGATCGCCGTTAATGCGAAAGAGGGGATTAAGCCCACTCCGGCAAACGCACACCAAATTGAATTTATCGGCGATTCTATTACGTGCGGTTATGGGGTTGACGATGACAATGTGTCGGGTACTTTCACCACAGCCACGGAAGACGTCACGAAGACCTAAGCTTATCTGGCAGCCTAGCAGCTTCAGGCAGATTACAGCATGGTTTCGTTAAGCGGCTACGGCATTATTTCAGGATATACGGAAAACGGCGAAAAGCTGCTCACCCATCTCGTTCCGGATTACTACGAAAAGGTAGGCAAATCCGAAGGGAAGTTTGACGGCACCCTAGTGCCTCAATCTCTGAACTGGGACTTCAATAAGTTTGTACCTGATCTGATCGTCGTGAATCTGGGAACAAATGATGACAGCTATACCAGGACGGCCCCGACAGACAGGCGGATTACGTGAAGCAGTATGTGGAATTCCTGAAGATGGTTAGAACCAATAATGCGAACGCTGCCATCCTATGTACACTCGGGATGATGAGACAGACTGTATCCTTTTGTTGAACAAGCGGTCGGCAATTATACAAAAGAAACGGGCGGTACGAAGATCTCAGCCATGAGGTTTGAAATGCAGTCGGAAGCGGACGGTTACGTCGTTAATTTCCACCCTTAGGAAGTGACTCATCGGAAAGCGGCGGAGAAGCTGGTTGCGGAGGTTAAGAGAGTGATGGGATGGGCTCTTTCCTAGTCTGCTCATGGGATGGTGTATCCGCCTCAAGAGAGCTTTAGAAGCTATCTCGAGGGGGATTGAAGAGGGCGGAGATGAAGAAGATTAGGATGAAGTTCTGAATTGCTTGCGATATTCATTCGGGGTGACCCCGGTAGCTTCGCGAAAGGTTTTCGTAAAGTAGGAGAAATTACTGTAACCCACATGCATGGAAATCGCATTAATCGGAAGTGAGCCGTTACGCAGCAGCTCCTTTGCTGTTTCCAGCCGTTTATTCAGCAGATAGCTTCCTATGGACATGCCCACCTCGCGTTTGAATAGTCTAGATATATAATCGGGATTTAAGAATACAATTTCCGCCAGATTGTTACGGGAGACCTCCTGGTTAAAATTTTGGTTCAAATAATCGAGCAGCTTATCAATAACGGAGCGGGAGCTTTCTGCAAAAGCTGTATATTGTAATGCATATTTGAACAAATGGCGGACATAGACCTTCATATTTTCGACCGACCGGATGGACCGCTCGTACAATTCATCATGATTCCCCCGATTCGCGAATAATTTGTGGGCGAGAATCTCCTTCCGTTTCAACTCGGAGTAGACAAGCTGCGTCACATCCAGACGGAACAGCTTCAAGGTGTCTGCATTAATCTTATTATGGGCTGCCAGGTTGTCCAGATACAGCTCGGCGTTCTGCTCTAAAGCTTCTCTGTCCCCGTTGGCCAAGAGCGACTCCCACACGTTCATGGACGGGCTGTTGTAGGGGATTTCCCGGTGCCGGTATTCGCA
Organism: Paenibacillus sp. JL3B1040; assembly: GCF_057063165.1. Classification (NCBI taxonomy): domain Bacteria; kingdom Bacillati; phylum Bacillota; class Bacilli; order Caryophanales; family Paenibacillaceae; genus Paenibacillus; species Paenibacillus tiangongensis. The sequence goes on from NZ_CM169317.1 coordinate 280,353, forward strand.
CAACAGAAAGGTACAGTTCTTGCTGTTTACATTATCCGCACTCATCGCTTGGAGACTCTTGATATTCGGATTGACCCCGTTTATATCGCAGGCGTCTCCAATATTACATCGAACATCCATCTTCAAATAACGATTCATCTTCTGAATATAATTTTCGCAGAGCGGCCGGACCTCCAGCGGATCATTCTGCGGACCTGAACATTTTAGAATGGCGGCCCACACCTTTTCCTGCAGACGGATGACACTCTCAACGGTAAATATCGGGGATGCAAAGATCTCGGACACGGCGTTCTTTAAAGTGAATTCAAACAGTGAGCCCCCCCAATGATTGTAAATATCGTCCCTGTAAAATACATCAATCAATATAGGAATAAACATGTCTTCTTCCCTGTAATTCAAATGTTCCTTCTCGATTCTCTCTTGTAGGGAGAGGGGGTCGGCAGCTATTTTGTCGAGCAGAAGGCTCCACCAAAAATGTTCTACGATATGCTTCCGGTTGTTGAGCCAATAAAGGCTGTTTTGTTCGTGTTCCTGCTCCTTAATTCTAGAGGTAATGTTACGAATAGCCCTGTGAAGGGCTTCTTCCAGCAACGAGTAATCGACGGGTTTGAGTAAATATTCCAGACTCTGTAATTGAATGGCCCGCTGTGCATAAGAAAAGTCGGCAAAGCTGGTCAAGAAGATAGTGTCAATCTCTATTTGATGTTCCCGGACCCATTCCAGCAGATCCAACCCGCTTCCTTGGGGCATTTCAATATCGCAGATCATGACTTCAATCGGGACGCTCTCCAGTACAACCTTAGCCTGGCGGATATTATGAGCGGTATAAACACCCTCGAAGCCAAGTCCCGGCCAATCCAGGGCCTTCTGAATACCTTTTATCATGTAATCATCATCATCCACGATTATAATGTTCATGCTCTAGGGCGCTCCTTTCTCTGTGGTATATGAATTTCAACGACCGCTCCCCGGATGGGGCTGTTATAAAAGGTAGTCTGCACATCCTCCCCGTAGAAATAATCCAGTCTTTTCAGACAATTGTTTATGCCGATCCGTATGCCGTTCTCGTTCGGGAGGAGTTCTCCGCTCTCCAATTGAGCTAAAATATCGGCGTCGAAGCCTCGACCGGTATCTGCGATAAAAATCGCCGCGTAGTCTCTGCCGTCCCGTTCTTCCGGAAACACCGTGACAGAGATCTCTACCGGTTGGTCCAGGGACACCGTATGCTTGACTGCATTCTCGACGAAGGACTGAATAACTAACGGGGGAATCTGACAATTCATCGTATCCGGGTCCTGTTCCAGGTAATAGGAGAAGGCAGAGCGGTAACGCATCTTCTGAATGTCGAGATAGTTCTTAACATGATTCATCTCGTCTTCGACATATACATAATCCAGTTTGCTCTTGAAGAGATACCTCAAATACTCGGATGTCGTTCTGGCCATTGTCTGGATATCAGGATACAACTTCAGATCAGCCATGTGGTATATGAAGTTCAGGCAGTTGAGAAAGAAGTGCGGCTTGATCTGAAGCTGCATATAGTCCATTTGGACCCGCTGTTTCTCCAGTTCTTTCTCATAAACTTCGATTTTCAAGGCTCTGACCCGTTCAGCCAGAAATGCAAAACGGGCGTTAGCGAATTCCAGTTCAGTGATTCTGCTGGTTTCCGGTCCAAACTCATCTTCTTCCCATTTATCATTTTCAAGCACTTGAGTGAAGTGACGAATGGGATTTAGCACATTCCTTTTTAGATAAACGGCTACGATCCGCAGCGTGAGGAGTGTGATTAAGGTAAGCAGAAATAAGAGCAGTTGAATGGTAACCGCCTTCTCAAACAGACCAAAGTTAGATATATAGAGACGAATCCGGAAGGGCGCAGAGTTAAAGGCGCGGTCCAGAATCAGATTATTGGAGAGCAATCCTTCACCAAGTCCCCACAGATTGGCAAGCCATGCAGAACGGGACGCAGTTACTGAGGCGGGGATTCCGGTAAGAGGCTCATTGTCTTCGCCCACAAGCATAGCATACCCTTCTTTTCCCAACTCAAGCTGTTTTAAAGGCCGTAACAGGTCTTCCGCGCTTATCCAGCTCCCGATATATTTATTATTATACCGATACAGCTTGACCAGATATTTCTTTCCGTTGACAGCAATCCTGTTCCAGCTTTGGCTGGCGGAGCTTGCCTGGATACGGTCAGAGGCGATCAGGGAGACGATCTCCTTTTGCACCTGTTTTCTCTCCTCATAGGAAAGGGCGCTGGTGCAGGGAACATAAGTTTCTTTATCTTCAAAGTAGAGAAAAAAATTGTAGTAATCGCCATATTCCAATAAATAATCGTTAAATTTTAGCTGTAGATCATGAATAGCAGAGTTGACCTCGATCTGGTCGGCGCTATTTTCGATCGTTTCGATGAAAAGATTGGTATCCTTGTCCGTACCCTGACTCCCGAGGAGAATGGTCAGCATGCGGCGATTGATATTTGTAAAATTGTCGTTAATCCGTGAAGCGTACAAGCCGGTCATGTTGTCCAGATATTGCCTCGTATCCGATCTTATAAAAGTAATGGTTACAAGGCTGACCAATATGTTCAAAAGCAGAACTGGAAACAGCAGCAGAACGACTAGCTTTGTCAACTGAGCAATAGGTTTTCCTTTTCGTGGTTTACGATTTGTCACTTCTTTCACCCTTCCCCAAAACAGCTTTAACCAAATGCCTGGAGAGGCATTTGGTTAAGTATAAACTCAACTGGGGTTGAACATTCCCTATTCCTTAACTGCCCCAAGGGTAATCCCTTTTTCAAAATACTTTTGCAAGAAGGGAAACAGCACCAGGATCGGAATCATCGCTACAAAGGCAATAGCCATACGTATGGATACCGACGGCATTTTGGCCGCCTGCGCACCTCCGCCGCTGAATTGGGCATTCGCGAGATATTGAATATCCGTAATCAATTTGTTCAGGAAGTTTTGTATAGAGTAGAGGTCCTCCCCTTTGGTTCCTGTTAAATAGTATAATCCATTTGTCCAGTCATTCCAGTATCCCAGGGCGGCGAACAGACCCAATGTTACAAGAATCGGCTTCCCGAGGGGGACAATGATGGAGAAAAAGATATTAAACTGGCCGGCCCCGTCGATTTCAGCCGCTTCGATCAAGGCTTCGGGAATGCTTGTTCGGAAATAGGTCCGCATAAGCAGCACATTCATGGCACTGAGCAGCAGCGTAGGAATCAGCAAAGCAAATATCGTATTTTTAATGTGGAACGTATTTGCATACATCAGGTAAGTCGGAACAAGACCACCGTTGAATAACATGGTGAAAATAACATAGAAAGAAAAGAATTTCTTGCCGGGAAGATCCCGGCGTGATAGAGGATAAGCCAATAAAGCCGTAAGCAGCAGGTTGACAAGGGTTCCCACAACGGTGATGAATAGTGTGATGCCGTAAGCACGCAGAATCTTATCGCCCTTCTGTGCAATATATTCATAAGCATATAAACTGAACTTTTGCGGAAATAAGGAATACCCGTGAACGATCAGAGAATTCTCTTCCGTGATTGAGGACATAAACACCAGAAGGAAAGGCAGCACGGAGATCAGAACGACCAGCATCATCACAATATGGGCAATCGTTTGAAACACACGATTTTCTCTCGTATTTAGCATAATTTATACCACCCCATTAGAACAGAGCACTATCTCTGTCAAGTTTTCGGACCAGCCAGTTGCATCCTATAATCAGAAGGAATCCGATGACAGACTGGTAGAAGCCGGCGGCGGAAGCCATTCCCGTATCCCCCAACTGTAAGAGCGCGCGATATACATACGTATCGATTGTGTTGGTGACACTATATAGAATGCCCGAGTTCTGCGGCACCTGATAGAACAAACTAAAGTCCGAAAAGAAAATGCGACCGACATTGAGCAGTGTCAGCGTGATTACGCTTGGAAGCAGCATCGGCAGGGTAATAGTCCGGATTTGGACCCACTTTCCCGCGCCGTCGATATCCGCAGCTTCATATAGGGAGCGGTCGATGCCGATAATGCTGGCAAGGTAAATGAGGCAGCCGTAACCGACACCTTTCCATGTGTTTACAATAATTAGAATGTATGGCCAATACTTCGTTTCCGAATACCACGAAACCGGATCCTTACCTGCCATTGGCAGAACCGTCTTATTCATTAATCCGGTTTCCGGGCTGAGGATCGCGTACACAATATAACTGACGATAACCATCGACATCAGAAAAGGAAGCAAGACAGCGCTTTGGTACAACTGTTTCATATGTTTGTTCACCATCTCGCTGATGAAGATGGCGAAAATAATACCCACCACGATATTCACAATAATAAAAGCGAGATTGTACAAAATGGTGTTTCGGGTAATCACAAAGGCATCCGGGGTAGTGAACAAGTATTTAAAATTATCAAAACCGACCCAATCGCTGCCCCAAATCCCTTTGCGAAAATCAATTTTTTTAAAGGCAATGACTAAACCTGCCATCGGGATATAGTTATTAATGAAAAGATAGATTAGTCCTGGAGCCATCATTATAAACATAGGCGCCCATTTACGTACTTTCACGGGAACTCCTCCTTATTCAGACAGCCGCCTCAAGGCCGGTTTCAACGGCTTTGAGGCGACTATATTCTGACGATTGGGGTTACGGCTGCTTTGTCGCAAGAAATTCATCTAGTTGTTTTTGTTGAGCCGCAATAACTTTTTCGATTCCCGCTTTTTTCAGAGCTTCGACATATTTAGGCAAATATTCGTCAGGATCTACGGAACCCGATTCCAGGGAACGTGAGTATTGCTCATTCACATTGGATATCGCTGTAATTTCAGCTTCGTATCCTTTCGGATCAAACATAAAGCCGAAGGCTTTGGATTTAGGGGCTTTATCATTGAATTCCTTCATACGGTCCCATACATCTGCAGGCTGACTGCCTTCCCATACGCTTGCAATAAACTGGTTGGGCAGCTGCCAGCCCAGGTTAAGGTGATACTCAGCATTGGAATCATTGACACCTTCGGGATAACCGATCGTATTGTTCTCTTTATCGATGTAGACATAGTCGGTGCCTTCCATCCCCCAGTTGAGGAGGTTCATGACTTCCGGACTTCCATAAATGTAATCAAGAAGCTGCATGGCTTTGTCCGGATCTTTGGAATTTCGGGCAATGCCCAAGGTTACATAACCGGAAGAACCGGAATGCAGCACGTGCTCACGCAAGGGAGCAAAGACGACGTCATAATTGCCTTCCTTGTTCTGATAAGCCGGATGCCAGCCGACAATCGTCGAGAATGTGTTGCCCGCTTTCATGACGACGGAAGGCTCGTCCTGGGAAGTCGGGGCATCTTTATTGATATAGCCCTTCTTGTACCAGTCATGGAAAATATCCAAAGATGCTTTATACTGTTCCGTCGCAGGACGGATTTCTACTTTAGTGCTCTCCAAGCCGTCATTGGCCAATACGCCTCCGAAGCCGCCCAAGGAGTCAAAGCCGCCATACCGGGTGGCCGGCTGATTTACACCGCCTGCGCCGAACAGCATCGTCATATTCGGCTCCCCCGCCTTAACCTTTTTAAAGATCGGTTCCAGGTCTTCGAGAGATTTAATCTGAGTGATATCGATATCGTACTTTTCCACCAAATCTTTGCGCATTTCAATCGATGGCGTGCTGTCCCGCTCGATGTTAGTCGGAACCCCATAGACGAACCCGTTGATATTGGCAGACTTGGCTATTTCTTCCCCCAATGCTTCCTTGATGTTCTTGCCATACTTATCAATCAACGGTCCTAAATCCTCGATTTTACCGCTGGAGATGTAACCAGCCGCCTCACCCGATCCGAGCCGGAAAAGATCAAGAGGTTCCGTGCCCGTCAACATCAGTTGAATTTGCTGATCCGTAGAACCCCAAGGGAGAATCATCAATTCAAGCTCCATATTCAGATCCTTTTTGAGAATTTTATTGACCTCGGCCATTACTCTTTCTTGTCCGGGCTGTTGTTCCCCGGAGATGGCCATAACGACCTTGTGAGCCGTATCCTTTGCGCCTGTATTGTTGCCGGAAGCCTCCTTATTCCCGCCGCAACCCGTTAATGCCGTGAGAGTCAACATGGTAGAAAGGACCAATGCGCCTACTCTCTTTTTCATACGATCACCCCGTTAAGTAAGATTATGTTGTTTGGATAGCATCAGTATATCGATTCATGGGTTAGCGATTCTATAACTAAACTGACCTGTTTCTATCATGAAAGCTACCTGTCTTTAGATCAGATGAAATTCACCCTCGAGCAGGTTCCGGTCATCCGAATCTGTTCCCACATAAACGAGAAAGCGGCCTTTCTCCGAGTTGTAACAGCCCTCCAGATCATAGAACCGCAGCTGTTCTTCCACGATCTCAAACGTCACCTGAACGGATTCACCCGGCTGCAAGAAGATCTTCCGGAAGTCCTTTAATTCTTTGACCGGCCGCACGATACTGGCGGCGACATCCCGGATGTATAGCTGAATCGTCTCCTCCCCGGCGAGGTCCCCCGTATTGGTAACTGTTACAGATACTTTAAGTGAATCCCCGGCAGTGATCCGATTCCGATCGAGCTGAAGACCGGATACGTTAAAATTCGTATAAGACAATCCGTAACCGAAAGGGTACAACGGAGTGTTGGGCCCGTCCAGATAACTGCTCGTAAAAGGATTATCTACTCCTTGTACGAATGGTCTGCCCGTATTTAAGCTATTATAGTAAATCGGAATTTGCCCCGTGTGCCGGGGGAATGACATAGTCAGCTTGCCGCTCGGGTTATAATCCCCCGATAGAACGTCCGCAATCGCATGTCCTGCCTGGGAGCCCAGGAACCAGGTTTCCAGAATAGCATCCATGTGCTGGTCGAACCAGTCCAACAGCAGGGGACGGCCATTGGTCAGAAGGAGAACAACCGGCTTGCGGGTTTGTCGAATGACTTCGGCAAGTCTCGACTGAACTTCGGGAATAACGATGTTCTGCCGGGAGGAGGCTTCTCCGCTCATCGTGCTGTCTTCGCCCAGAGCCAGAAGTACCACGTCAGCTTCCCTTGCAACCGCTAATGCCCGTTTCATTCCGCCCGGCAGTTCGTCATGAATAAGGGTGCCCGGTTCAACCAATACGTTATAGCCGGCTTGCTCCAACCCTTCCCGGACCGATACCGTATTCTCCCCATATTGGCTGAACTGCCAAGTTCCGAGCAGATCCTTGCTGTCGCCCAAAGGGCCGATGAGCGCAACTTTTTTATCTTTTTCCAGCGGCAGGACTCCCTTATTCTTCAGCAAGACAATGGACTTTCGGGCAAGTTCGCGGGATAATGCCAGATGATCCACGCAATAAATAAGCTTCTCTGCGTCCTCTTGGCGAAAATGCCGGTAGGGATTCCTCATAAGACCTAACTGGAATTTCAAGGTTAAAATGCGGCGCACGGCAGCATCAATGACGGCTTCCCCAACATCTCCCGAGCGAACGGCTTCAGGCAGATGTTGATTGAAATGAGAGGTCGCCATCTCCACATCCAGAGTGGCATTGGCGGTGCGAATGGCCGCTTCGCGGGTGTCTTCCGCTGCCCCGTGTGCAATCATTTCCTCCACCGCGGCATAATCGGAGATGACAATGCCCTCAAAACCAAGCTCTTTGCGGAGCATGTCCTCCAGCAACGCCCGGTTACCCGCGGCCGGAACTCCATTGACGACGTTGAATGCCGTCATTACCGAGGCGGCGCCAGCCTCTATGCCTGCCTTAAAGGGTGGCAGATACACATTTCGCAGCGTTGTTTCATCCATGCTGACGGTATTGTAATCTCTGCCGCCTTCTGCGGCTCCATATCCGATAAAATGCTTGAGACAAGCCGCCATGCTCCCTTCCTCATCCAATGCACTTCCTTGATAGCCTTCCACTTGGGCTGTGGCAATCAAGGAGGCCAGGTAGGGATCTTCACCGGCGCCTTCCGCGACCCGGCCCCAGCGGGGATCGCGGCCGATATCAAGCATCGGGGAGTAAGCCAGCATCGTTCCCACCGCCGACGCTTCTCTGGCGGACGCCTGTACCGATTTACGGATCAGTTCCGGATCGAAGGAACACGACCAGGCCAGCGGAATGGGGAAGATAGTCTGGAACCCATGGATGACATCCTGACAGAACAGCAGTGGAATACCGAGCCTGGATTCATCAACGGCGATCCGCTGGAGCTTCTGAGCCTCTTCGGCCGGCATCCCCAGGTTGATCACCGAGCCGATCTTTCCTTGGCGAATTTGTTCCGATAACGGATCCGCCTCGACATGACCGCCGATGGCGTCCGTATTCAACCCCCCCGATTGAGTCATCTGCCCAATCTTTTCCTCCAGGGTCATGAGACTTAACAAACGTTCTACAGCTGCAGGTATGTCCTCTTCAGCAATAGGAAAGGCGGAGGCACCTGCTCTATTTTGATCTTCCATTATTATTTCCCCCCGTCTATTTTTCTATTTGGTCTCACTATAGAACGGAGCAGAGCTGCAATCTATAAGCAAACCGACTTGTTGATATAAGAAAAGCGTACAGAAAAGACTGATTTGGCAGAGGATCACCCCACGCAAGGGATGATGCAGCTAGCCCATAGAGAGCTTTAGAACTCTCTTTTTTATGATCTGCTACTTGGCGTACCGTAACCTAATCAATACACTAAGACGAATTGTGGTTTTACACAGCCACGGTTCGCCTCCATATGTAGTATCGAAAAAGCGACCTTAATTGGAGAGCCCTGCAAAAGCCTCGTTTCTAGGTTATTGGGGGCTCGGAACTGGAAAATAAATTCGATAAAACGGAAAAAGCAGCTTCATCCTCACCCGAGGATGGGCTGCTTTTGCTCTTTTAACTTCACCATCCGTTTTACGTTTACAACAAACGCGGTGAGGTAGGCTTGTATTCGCATGCGGAAGAGACCCCGGTACCTGGCTGTATCCATACCGTGGAATCTCTTCATTTCCGCGTTCTTGTGTTCAATGATCGGTCTGCGCTTGATTCGTTCCTTGAACGTATCACTGAACTCGAACTCGATCTGTTCCTTATAATGTTCGGCGATGATCCGAATCGAGTAAGTCTTACTCTTGGCGCCCGGCTTGTAGCATCCTTCGCGCAGCGGACAGGTTTTGCATTTCTCGACGTCAAAGTAAAAGACGAGTGATCGGCTCTCTCCGCTGGTCTTGCTGCCTTGAATCGCCTTCCGTTTGTTTCGCTCACCGGCCGGACAAACGACGAAATCGGCATCCTTGTTATACTCGAATCCTTCTTGACGCTCGCCCCCTTCGTGGACAATTGGGTTTAAGGGCACGACAGGCGATATGGTTTCCTTTTTCATTCTCGCCAGATTATCCTTGCCCGAATAGGCGGTATCCGCAATGATTTCGTTTACGGTTACACCGTTTGCTGTGGTTTGTTCGAGCAATGCCGGTAATTGCTTGCCGTCGTCAGTGCTTCCCGGTGTTACCTCCAGCGCGGTAATGATCTCTTCCTCCGTCATGGCGATATGTTCTTTGTAGCCAAAGAACGATTTGCTACTACTCTTCCAGCCGAAACGTGCATCCGGGTCGATGGCGGAGAGAATCCCCTTTTGTGAGAGGAGTCGCTCATCCTCGATGATTTGTTTGGCGATGCCCAGTTTCTCACTCACCGCTCCTTCATGGTCCGGAAGCAGTTCCTCCACGGTCTCTCCCAGTTGCGCCAAGTAGGTCAGCATGGTTTTCTCCGCTTCCGTATCTTCGCTTTTAACGGAGGGCAGCTTAGGTAGTTTCTTCTCCAACTTGGGGTGGCGTTTGACTACGACGCGAAACAGACGCTTGGCCGCGTCACGCAGCACGTCGAACGGCTTTTGTTTTGGGCTGCCGGCCCGTGTATGCGTGGCATCCAGGATAATGGTTTTGCTTTTGACTAAGCCTTGCTCAATGCATTGACTGACTACATGCTTCAGTACGTCTTCGACCTGACTTGCTCCTAGCCGGTGATTACGAAACCGCGACAGCTGGGAGGCGTCTGGCAGCGGATCCTCCGGATTGATCCCGAGAAACCACTTGTAAGCCAGATTCACCTCAGCTTCCTGAATCATTCGCTCATCCGAGAGGTTGTACAGGATCTGTAAGAACAGCAGGCGAAACAACAGTTCCGGCTCGTTTGCCGGTCTGCCGTAATACTTGCAGTAGGAATCCTCCACTAGTTCGTATACAAATCCGAAATCCACCGCAGCATCGATCTTGCGAAGCAGATGGTCTTCCGGCACAAGCTGATATAGCTCCGCATGGAATGATGCGGTTAGTTGTCTGGCTGGCTGCAGCAAAACGGCTCAACTCGCTTCTCTTTTTCTTCCAGTATACAGCAAACCCAGCACCGAAGGGGTACTGGGTTGCTTTTTACAGAAACTGTATTCGTTTTGCAGGGCTCTCTAATTGGTCGCCTTTTTTCGTAGGTAGATTTCTTTAAATTGAATGCAGGCAAGTTTACCCTATATGGCAATCATTACAGCAGAAATAACAGCCATCAAAATTATTTTTGCCTGTATCCTTTTTGACCCGCTGAATAGCAGATTGACAATTATTTTCGTAACCGATTAATACTCTATTTGATTCATCAGGTTTGTAAGAACAATCATCTGTATGAACCTCATGATTTCCTTTGCTATCAGTATTCTTATTATAGTAGTAGAATTTTGCCATTGTTTATCCTCCCTTATATTTTTATAGACATCCACTTTATTATGATTGTAGCAAAAAACGATCCGATAAACAAGAACAAATGTTCGCGTTAATGAGTTGTTTTTGCTGCGTGTACCTTGGGTATTTTTGGTCAAGAATGTTGTATAATGAGATTAATTTGTAAGCAGAGTGGGGTGATGGACTTGAGTCGGACAGAAGAATACTTGAGAAGTTTACTAAAAGAATTATGTAGTTTGCCGAGCGAAACTGGTTGGGTAGAATTTAAACTTAATAACTCAACTTTCGCACAGTCAAAAATAGTATAACAGTACGTGTAGCTTAGGTTTGAAGTCAATTGGGTTGTTGGGTTGACAAAAATAGAAAAACACCGCTTCGTTTGGTAAAGTGAAGGTGACTAGCAATCACTACCACACAGAAGAGGTGTCTTCTCTATGATAGATCAAAATCAACCATTCGATCAACTGCCAAACGAAATCAAACCTGCTTTTCAGGAACTAAAGGTGCTCAAACACTTGCGCGACGCAGGTTTCAAAAAGAAATTTGGCTTCACGTGCGCCTATCTATTCCGCCTTGTGTTTGTCCTGCTGTTTCATCAGAAAAACTGGTTCCGTCTCTTGGAAAGCAAGAAAGGCGAAAGGTTCCCGAGTAAAGACACGGTTTATCGTTTCTTGAATCATAGCGGTTATGCTTGGCGCCGGTTTTTGCTCGCGCTCAGCGGTGACACGATCGCTCGAATGGAACCGCTGACCTCGTCCAGCCGGGAGACGGCCTTCATCTTCGACGACTCCATGTTTGAACGTAACCGAAGCAAGGCCGTGGAGATGCTGGCACGCTTTAAAGATCATGCCACAGGGGCTTTCTACAAAGGCTTCCGCATGCTGACCACGGGCTGGTCGGACGGCCATTCGTTCGTCCCCGTAGACTTTGCGCTACTGAGTTCAGCAAAGTCCGGCATCACAGGAATGGCAGACAGGATCGACAAACGAAGTCACGGTTACAAGCGTCGGCAAGAAGCGTTTGGTTCGGCTCCGCAAGTCATCTTAGCCATGCTGGATCGTGCGTTAAAAGCCGGTATCTCGGCCTCGTACGCCTTGATGGATAGTTGGTTCACGCATGCGCCGCTTGTTCAAGAAATCCTCCGTCGCGGGCTACATGTGATCGGCATGGTCAAGAATGACAACAAGCGCTATCTCGTAAACGGGCAGCGGCTCAGTCTGAAGGAACTATACGCCGTGGCCCCGCGTGTCGAAGGGAAGAACCGCAACATTCTTCGCCTGATCCGAACACAGCTCGCTCCGGGAATCCCGGTGGTGATCGTGTTTGTCCGCCATCGTTCCAAGAAAAACGAATGGCTGGCGCTGCTTTCCACCGACCTGAGCCTGGCGGCTTCGGATATCATCCGCATTTACCGGATGCGCTGGGACATAGAGGTATTCTTCAAGTGCACCAAATCGCTGCTGCGGCTGCAAAAGGAATTTCAAGGCCGTTCCTACGACTTGCTCATCAGTCACACGACCATTGTGTTTTCGCGCTACATTCTGCTCGCTTGGCAGCATCGGCAAAGTACGGACGCCCGTTCGTTCGGTGGTCTGTTTTATTTGCTTTGCGACGAAGTCGGTACGCTAGATTGGGCCTTGGCCCTGCAGCAACTGGTCGATTTAATCCATGAGATCGCCACCAAAGCCGGGAAGAAATTTTCGGCTCTCATTCAGCGTCAACTCCAGCAGTGGATTGCTGCTTTGCCCAACTACATTAAGGCTTACTTGCCGATTTCATGCTGCGAAAGTTGAGTTAATAATAAGGACTTTGAGAGTATAGGAGAGTATATATCGGCTTTGAGTAACTCTGCTACTTTGGATGGGAAAAGTCATGCTTTTATGATTTGGGGAGTCAAAGATCAGTCGCATGACATACTTGGCACTAACTTTAACCCTCACTCAAGCAAAGTCGGAAATGAAGAATTGGAGAGTTGGTTATTAAGACAATTATCACCTCGTATTTATTTCGAATTCTATGAATTAGTTACGGATTCTGGAAAAATAGTCATATTAGAGATCGAAAGGGCTACAGATAAACCCGTACAATTTAAAGGAACAGAGTATATACGAATAGGGTCTTACAAAAAGAATCTAAAGGATTTTCCTGATAAAGAGCGTGCTCTATGGAGAGCTTTTGATAAAATACCGTTTGAAGAAATGATTGCTGCTGAAAATGTCACGGATTCTGAGGTGCTTAAGCTTCTTGATTATCCAACTTACTTTGAGTTATTGGATCTAGAACTACCGGAAGATAGAAAACGGATTTTAGAACGTTTATCAAACGACAACATGATAAAGAAATGCGATGCGGGTGGGTGGAATATTACAAATCTAGGAGCGATTTTATTTGCCAAGAGGTTGTCAAGCTTTAGTCATCTAAAAAGAAAATCGGTACGAGTTATTATATATAGCGGCAAAGACCGCACTCAAACTGAACGGGAACAAGAGGGGGTTAAAGGTTACGCTGCTGGATTCGAAGGACTTATTGGATTCATAGATAATCTTTTACCGAGGAACGAGATAATCGGAAAAGCTTTAAGGAAAGATGTTTCAATGTATCCCGAATTAGCCGTTCGGGAATTGGTGGCTAATGCTATAATACATCAGGACTTTTCTTTACGAGGTACAGGACCAATGATTGAAATTTTCTCAGATCGTATGGAAATAACGAATCCAGGAATACCGCTCGTTCAAGTGGAACGATTTATCGACAGTCCTCCTAGATCACGAAATGAAGCGATTGCCTCATTCCTACGTCGTGTTGGCGTCTGTGAAGAGCGAGGCAGTGGATTTGATAAAGTAGTGTCGCAAACAGAGTTCTATCAGTTACCAGCTCCAATAATTGAGGTTACTGAAGAACACACTCGAGTAATTCTATTTTCGCATAGGCCTTTTGCGGATATGGATCGCGAAGAACGGGTCAGGGCGTGTTACATGCATGCCTGTTTAAAATATGTAACTAGAGACTTTATGACAAATGCAACTTTGCGTCAACGTTTTGGAATGGATAGTAGGCAAATCTCCATTGCCTCCAGAATAATTAAAGATGCAGTAGAAGCATCAAAAGTTAAGGCAAAAGATCCTGATACTGCTCCAAAACATATGAAGTATGTGCCCTACTGGGCATAGGTGGCTTACTTGACGGTAACTTGCACGTAACTTGCACGTAACTTGCATATGGCTTCCACTTTATGGGGGAAGTAATGAGAATAATGCTGTAGATACTTTGTTTTGGGGTATTCAGAACTTCAAAGTATCATTGATTTAACTTGCGCGTAACTTCATAGAATGAACTGGATGTATTAGTAGCATTATCGAGTCAAACTTCGAAAGGAGTTCTAGGGTGGCACCAAATTTGTCACTACACCCACAAGAAGTTCGCCTATGTGGCGTTGCCTTCGGACAGGGCTCTCGCCTCCATACAGAAAACCCGCTTGTTCTGAGCGGGTTTTTGCCTATCCATAGTTAATTTATATACTTCGTTGATCCCTCGTCACAATGTTGTTTCAAGGAAGATGCGGACGGAACACAGAGAGGACGCCTAAAAAGGGGGTCCTTTTAGTTTTTATACACACAGAATTATGGTCAAAACAGTACCAAGAAATTGGTAATGGGGCAGTGTAAATAAGTAGCAAATAATGACGAAGAAAATCTCATTATACATGTGTTTATAAGACTATCCCTTCAAATTTCCTTGTTAAATTTGTTTAGTCCTAGAGTTAAAATTATCAAGAAATAGGAGGAATGGACTAATCATAATCGAATAAAGTTAGTACTAGGGTATTTTTACTAATATAAGAAATGGAGGCTTACCATGAGTAACAAGTACTTAAAGGAGATAAAAACTAGTAATGTATTAACAACATGGAATGTAGCTGGAACTCGAATATTAAAATATTCCGTCGAAATGTACCATAAAGGCTTAAATGAACATAAACTAATTTCTGCACCGGAGCCAGATATTCTTCATAATAAGGTGGAATTACAAGCTGAGAAATGGAATGAGAAGTGGGAAGTCATATTACATAAGAGACATTTGAATGAAGAAAAGGAAGCTAGCATCGAAGAAGCTGCTAGAAGATCGGAAGAGGCTACTAATGATTTGAACGAAATAGATAATCTATTACTTCATACATTAGCGGTCGATGATACTGTGAATTGGGATAACTTAAAAAGAAAAGAGAAATATCCGATAAAATCACCTTCAAAACCAGATCAAAAAGCCAAGAGGGCTTACCCCGAGCAACCCAGGGAGGAGACACCTGTATTTTCTTTTATTGATAAGCTTATTAAGTCAAGAAGACAAAAAAAATTACAGGAAAGTGCTAATAGATATTCAGCTCTAGTTTTGAATTGGGAGGAACAAAAAAAATCAGTTGATGAATATAACCAATCTTTAGATCGTGAGTATGAACAGAGAGTACAGGAGTGGGAGGAGGAAGTAAAAGAGTGGGAAAGAGGCAAAAGTGAATTTCTAAAAGAACAAGAGGAGTACAACAACAAAATTGATGAATTAAAGGATTTGTATTTTAAACATAATGTTGATTCAGTCATTGAATACTGTGACATGGTATTAAACAATTCTGAGTACCCGGAGTCTTTTCCCAAAAACTATGAATTAGAATATAATACTGAAACGAAAATACTTGTTGTAGAGTACCAGTTACCTTCGATAGAGTGTTTCCCAACTCTTAAGGAGGTAAAGTATGTTGCATCGAAAAAGGAGTTAAAGGAATCCTATATTTCAGAATCTCAGGTTCAGAAGATGTTCGACGAAGCCATGTATAAAATTACTCTTCGTACACTCCATGAGATGTTTGAATCGGATGTAGCAAATGCGATAGAAGCCGTTTCATTTAATGGCTGGGTCACAGCGATCAACAAGGCGACAGGAAGAGAAGAGAACAATTGTATTTTAAGCATTCAAGTTAAGAAAGATCAATTTGTTGAAATCGATCTTGCAAATGTTGATCCGAAAGTTTGTTTTAGAAATTTGAAGGGAGTTGCTAGCAGCAAGTTAAGTGCCTTAACTCCAGTTCAGCCTATTATGCAAATAAACAAGGCTGATAGACGGTTTATAGAAGGTTATGAAGTAGCAAATCAAATCGACGATACGACGAACCTTGCAGCTATGGATTGGGAGGACTTCGAGCACTTAATCCGGGAACTATTTGAAAAAGAGTTTCAAACAAATGGTGGTGAAGTCAAGGTAACGCAAGCAAGTAGGGATGGCGGTGTGGATGCAATAGCATTTGACCCTGATCCAATCAGAGGTGGGAAAATCATTATTCAGGCAAAGCGATATACGAATACGGTTAGTGTATCTGCGGTAAGAGATTTGTACGGATCTGTTGTAAATGAGGGTGCAACGAAGGGGATTTTAGTCTCAACTGCAGATTACGGACCGGACGCTTATGAGTTTGCTAAAGGCAAACCGTTGACATTATTAAATGGGTCTAATCTTCTGCATTTATTAGAGAAACATGGACATCATGCCAAAATTGACCTAAAAGAGGCTAAGAAAATATTAGCTGATAAAGCAAAGGGTTAGTCAGGAGTTAGGAAGGATCGTCATAATCTTTTTACACGTCTAATTTCGTGGAGCACCTCTAGGGTGCTCCTTTTGTTCTTGTTATTCTCCATCACCTCTGAATTCAATATGCTAAAATAAGTACAACCGATTACTTAAATAGAAGATGATTTATTTGCCTATGCCCTTATACAATCAATAAATTTGAACGAAGTCTAATTTCATAAGTAATTCAGGTTTACGGTAGTGAATATTAGACACATATTTTGGGGTTAACTAAAAATTAAACAGGAGGTTCTATATGAAGAAACATATTCATGTTGTTGGGGCAGTTATTATCGAAAATGGAAAAATACTCTGTGCCCAGCGTGGAGCTACTAAAAGCCTAGCGAATAAATGGGAGTTTCCTGGAGGGAAAGTTGAGGAGGGAGAGTCTCTTGAGGCTGCGCTGAAGCGTGAAATTGATGAAGAAATGAATTGTTCAATTGATATTGGGGATAAGATCGAAACGACGATTCATGAATATGAATTTGGTTATGTTCATCTAACGACGTTCTATTGTTATTTAAAAAGTGGGCAGCCAAGGTTAACTGAACATACGGCAATACGTTGGCTTTCGCCCCATGAGTTAATGACCCTAGATTGGGCACCCGCAGATATTCCTGCGGTGATTAAAATTCAGGAGAGTTTGGCTAAAGCATATGAATAATTCAATTCAACAATTATACAATTCTATAAAATGGGCATTTATAAATCATGAACAGGAGTCGTTGGATGAATTTAAACCTAGGCTTCTGATTAATAACAAGGAAACTCGTGATTATGTTCTGACTCCTTTCTTGGACGAATTGGATCGGTGTCAATCTTTCATATTTTCTGTTGCTTTCATAACTGAAAGCGGACTAGCAATGCTTAAGTCTCACTTGGCCGATCTTAATAAGCGTGGAGTAACAGGAAAAATCCTTACTTCTAACTACCTTAACTTTAACCATCCTAAGATTTTCAAGGAACTATTGAAGGTTACTAATGTTGAAGTTAGGGTGACAAGCCTAAGTGGTTTTCATGCTAAGGGATATGTTTTTCAGCATGAAGGATATTCAACAATTATTATGGGAAGCTCTAATTTAACTGCAGCAGCATTAAAAGCAAATTATGAATGGAATGTGAAGCTTACCTCATATAAACATGGGGGGCTTCTTGAACAGTTTCAAATTGAGTTTGAAAAAGAATGGCACAATTCCATTCAGCTAACAGATGAATGGATACAAGCGTATCAAATTTTGTTTGAAGAAGTACAAAAAGTTGACCCAAAAGGTAGTCGAGCGGTTGAGGTATTTCCGCAAACCCAATCTGGTGCTATTTTTCCTAAATGAAAACCCCGAAGGTGTTGTTAATGAAGTTCAACAGCTACTAAATAGCAATGACAAAAAGATAAACGATTCAAAATTATTAAGAAAACTTGCTAGTAAGTTTATCTTTAACCTATCGTTCATGTTCTCATATGTATTTATTAAAAAAGTCTCGAATTCAATTGGTTCAGAGAACCTCACAGAAGTTTTCAAACTAATCAGAGATCAGAATAATTCTGTTTCAGTTGATCTTATTGATGTGGCCATTAAGCTAGAACATCTTAATACGATCCCTTTTCAAGATATAGATGAATTTAAAGCGAAAACAGAGAGTAATTTTTTAGCTCTTGGTCTACTAAAAAAGTTTATGATTGATTATCTGTATATGTATGATGTTGACTATAAAACAAAGCAACGAATTTGTGATAGGCTGGGAATATCTATTCAAGAGCAACTTACTATTGAAATGAGATCAAGTCAAAAAAAGAGATTATGATATTGAGTTGTTCCTGGTTTTAATGTCCTGAGGAGGACGACATCAACACGATGCACCGATACCGGGATGCGATTGGTGTACCAGGATCGACGGAACGGCGAGTATGAGCGGAGTATGTTTGGGGCGTATGTGCTGTTTCCGTATCCGGATGAGGCGAAGTTTAGGGAGCATCCTTTTTACAAAAGCATTCAGCTCGTCAACATCGGGGCGATCCCGTTTCTGCCGAATACGACGGATTTGATGGACCAGCTGCTGGAGGAGATCATTCAGGACAGCCCGGAGAAAGCCTACGAACGTTCCACTCGCCCTCGCGGGACGAAGGAGTATTACTTCAACAAATTTGCGGGCAAGAATGTCCTAGTGGGTTCGCTCAGGGAGCCTTCCCAACTGGAGATGGCTTTGAAGCATCAGTTCTACCATATGCCGCTGAAAAATATCGCTGACCACAAGCTGCTGACTCAAATCGAATACATCGCCATGTGCCAGTCTCGCAAAAAGTTCCAAGGCCCAGGGAACACGGGTATTCATTGGTTTGGACGGGTCCTGGATTGGAAAGTTGTCCGGAGACGGGAAATTACGGAACGGCCGGCCCGGTCCGGAACGGAAGAGGAGCTATATGTTAAGTTTACGATTGAACGTTGGGAGCGGCGGGACAAGCCGATTGCTCTAGGAGGACAAGGGATTTACACCTGCCTCTACACGAGCAAGTATATGTTTGATCGGGCCAGTGAAATTGCCGAGTTGAAGCTGGAGAATGAGGAAGATCTGCGGGAATGGCGCGAAGCTCGCAGACTGGGTAAGGTGAAGGTGCAACTGGATCATACCGCTGTGGACTTGGCTGAGAAAGTGGTGGGGATTCGGGTGGAGCAGTCGTAGGGGTACTAGCCTGAAAAAGTATAGTGTGACGCAATGTAAACCCGCTCGGTGAGCGGGTTTTTGCTATCTTTATATAGATTAATCGTTTGTAGAATCGATAAACTTTACATTCTTGAGGGCATATTCCAACGCCATGTTAATGATTTCGTTTCGGGAACGATTACTTTTTCGGGCAAGCTCATCTAATTGTTCTTGAAGGATTTTTTCAATGCGGATGGACATGGTTACAGTCTTATCTTCCCTTGGAGTTATGATGAACTCGTCATTGCTCATTTGAATCACCTCACGTATCAGTATAGAAAGAAAGTGAGGGATTATAACATAACACAATTTATGTTATTTTATGAATACAAATTGTATTTTAACTATGATATATTTATGAATACATACATTTGTGCACGGACCCGAGTCGGTATATTTCGTATTGGAGGGCAGCAATGATGGAGATTGTTGTAGATTCCATTCCAGGTGGAGCCTTATTCTATGAAGAATACGCAGACGATTTGTTTAAAGTTAAAATTTATTTGGAAGACCACAAGATCGTTGGCCCCATTCAAGGCTATGGTCCAAATTCAGAAGAAGAGGAATTCGAAGTTGAACGATATTTCAGTAGTTTGCTGCCCTATGTTCATGCTGTTTGGGTCAGGAGAATTTTACTAGAAAATTTGATCGTGGATGCCAGGCTTGAATTGGATGCCTATGATGAGGAACTAAACACAGCTAGTCCCGAAGAACTCGCGAAAATTTGGGAACCACGCGACAGGAGTAAATGGTGGACATTGCTATACCTAACAAAGAGGGAAGTTCTACAATACAGTAAGTACGAAGCACAAAGGAATCTTACCAAGTACGGGAAGATGTTAGCGCGATTACGAAGTGACTTAGCGAGAGGTGAATGAGCAGATCAATGAAAAGAGGGCTTAGACTGTTACAAAAGGTCAACCTATATCGTTTATACGTTAGAACATGTTTGTCTGGATTATATCCGCAAAGAGGTACGCAACGATCTTTTTCGATAACAGCTTTTTTTCTGGAGGGAAATTATGAAGAGAACGAACATCACGGGTATATGTTTTTTATTCGCCTTACTCTTATCCGCGTGTAACAATCAACAAACGGTATCAGAACAGCCTCCAATCACGGACGTGAAAGCGGAAATCTTAGAGGTATCCACGGATTTGCCGAAGAATGCCGGGTGGTGGATTGTTCACCAAGATGTGAATACGATGACCATTCAGGTAGAGGCCCAAAATGTCGAAACCGTTCTATTTTGGGTTACACCAACAGGCACGGACACTTGGGGGGAAAGAGAACTCATTGGATATGATAAGGATGGGAGTGACGGCTGGTCTTTGACATGGGACTTCGGCAACCGGACTTTTCACGACCGCATCTCTGTTCAAGCATTAGGCAGCGATGGGACTACTCAGGACCAAGAGGACATTAGTGTCACTTCAGAATGAAAATGGTAGATCTGCATGCTCCTCATCGGCCACCCCTGATGCCAATCCACCTGCGTTCACGAATTTCAACTCTGGGACGGGAGGAACTGCCTCGTGCTGGTCTCATTTTTGTAAAAAGGTTGACATCAATATCTGATATTGTATAATAACCTCAAAGACTGGTGTTGTGGTTCTGTCCAGGAGCTGCCTCGTGCTGGTCTTGTTTTATTTTCAAGGTGATATTTGACTTCAATAATGTCACTGCACCCTTGCCTCCATATGTAAATTAAAGGCCCTAACCTAACGGTCAGGGCCCTTCTTCTATCTAAAGTTCAAAATCAAAACTCCCCTCTTCACTCCATTCAAACGGACCGGGCGTGACATCTGCATCAGGTCTCTTGGTTCCGAAGAAGTCGGAGTCGAAACGATAAGGAGTGCCGTCCGGCTCCTCGTACTTCATCTCGGCGTGATATGTCTTGCCCAGCAGATCGGTGGTCACCAATAGGGCAGAGGCTCCTCGAAGCCATTCGGGCGCATGGACCTGAATTTGCACTTTGCCTTGCGCAGGATGAACCTGAACGGTGATGCCTTTCTGCGTATCCATTTTCGCATGGGGCTCATGACTGCCTGGAACCGCATGGTTAAGATATACATTTCCGCCCATCGCCACTGGAAGAACGGCATTTCCGATAAAGAAATCCTTTGCGGCATCGCCAAGCGCAGCAAGTTCCTCTTTGGTGTATTCCCACCACTTCTTATCTTTGGCATCCGGATGGTTGTTGTAGCCTCCCAGGCCCACAGGATGCAGATAGCAGATGGAATCGTCCGGAACCCCATCCATGATCGTCTTCCCGTTCTCTCCCACTTCATCCCTTGGTTTAAGCGGAAGATGCTCGAAAAAGGTAATGGGAACCGGCTCCTGATTCGCACCCTCATCCCCCAAAAAGATATTGTTATAGTACCTGTCATCGCCTCCGGTGATATTGGAGTACCCTGCCATTGCGGTCTCGTGAGGGAAGTGATAAGGCGTCGTACGGGTAATCTCGGAACGAACGACAAATCGGCCTGCAAACAAATTATGGACAAATGCGCCGCCTTGCGCCATATTTCGGAAGTTCATAGGAGAGAGGAACAGATTATGATCCGCCATATACGGACCATGGCAGACCTCAACGAACAAGTCTTCAGATAGGTTGTCAAAAAATACATTGCGGCTGATGCGGGTGCCCTGTGCCTGCCAGTCAAGCCAAAGTCCCCGGTAACAGCTATAGATGATATTTTCGCTAATTTGGGTATCCAGGGAAGCATGCAGTTTGATTCCGGCGACTTCGGCACCGTGTCTGAGCCGTTTGTGGTGAATATTGTAAATGCGGTTCTGATAAATGCGGCTGAAGGCGGCCCCCATATGACCCACGATACCCGCCTGTTCGCAATCATGAATCACATTACCGCGAACGATGTGACTGCCGATGCGATCCTTATGCCAACCGGAGTGTAATGCCCGTAAAATAACCTCCTGCTCGCGTTGCGTACCGCCTTTAATATGCTTCCCGGAAGACTTAGCGTGACCTGTACCGATTGCGGTACCCAGGCTGATCCCCACGCATTTGGATTCACTGATGATGTTGTTTTCAATAATCCAACCCTTGCTCCAATGAGGTCCGATCAAACCTTCCTGGTAGTCCGTAGGCGGCGCCCACCCCGGAGAGGCCTGGCGAAGCGTGAATCCGCTTACAGTTATGTAGTTAAGTCCGGGTTTCTCAGGCCAGAAGCAATAAGGACGGACATTGATTTCTACATTTTCCTTACGGGGATCTCTCCCGCCAAAATTGGCCCAGATCTTGGTTGTGGCAGACCCAACTTCGGCATACCACGTTAACAGGGAGTCTTTGGGATATTTGGCTTCGGGCCAAACCTCGGGCTGGTGAACCTTCTCGACACGATCGCATTCATACAGAGATTTGCCATCCAAATAGACATCCCCGAGATGGACCGGGAAGGGCCCGTCAAACACCCAGTCTCCACGGAGCTCTTCTTCAAAGGGATTACGAACGGAAAACAGGGAGTTAGGGACTTCGGTACTCCAAGCATGGCCCCCCTCCGACTTCCAGTCCGTAATCCGTTCAGCTCCTGTAATGACGACTTCCCCGTCGCCTGCGGATCGATAGAGGATTCGATGCTCCTCTGTCCCTCCATGAGCCGGGTTCACCCATTCCCTGTATACCCCGGCATGGACGATAACCGTATCCCCAGCCAGGGCAAGAGCTGCAGCGCGTGATATCGTACGAAAGGGTTGATCGATTGTTCCATTTGCCTGATCACTCCCATGTATGGATACATGGTATTCCATAAGAATCTCCTTCTTCCCGCCTATCGAATGTCGCCGGTTCAAACGGCTATAATTATTTTACAAATGATGGCCGGAATGGTCAAAAGGTGTCCCCAAACTCATACCTCACCTGCGTCATCTCCTCCGAAACCGCCCACAACCGCCGCGCGGCGGCTTCGTCATGGGAGCGCGGGCTCGATTCGACCTTCTTGGGGAAGCCGCGCAGTTCGAGAAGGCTTGGCCCAAAGTAGTCTCCGCCGCGGACGTCTGGTGCGGTCGCTGCGTAAAGGGTGGGCAAGACGCCCATTTTCGGAGGCTGCGCGAACATCGGGTTGAGGCGTCGCATGAAGTTGGAATGCCGCAGCGCATTGGTTGCGGACCAGCCCGGATGTGCCGCTACGGCCAGCGTGGATTGGCCTGCGGCTACAAGCCGACGCTGCAGCTCATAGGTGAACAACAGATTCGCCAGCTTGCTCTGAGCATAGCCGAGCGCGGGCTTGTAGTTCCGTTCCAGGTTCAGGTCATCAAAGTGGATGACTCCCGACCGATGCGAAATACTGCTTACGGTTACAATGCGTGCGCCCGGCGTGGCATCCAGCAGATCCAGCAGTAAACCGGTCAGCGCAAAATGCCCCAGGTGGTTGGTGCCGAATTGCTGCTCGAAGCCCTGCGCGGTTTTCCCATAAGGGGGATGCGCTACGCCGGCGTTGTTAATCAGGAGATCCAGCCGCGGGTAGTTCTGGCGAAAGGCCGCCGCAAAAGCGCGGACGGAGGCCAGATCGCCCAGATCGAGCGCCATCACTACGACTTGGCCTGACGGCTTAAGCGCCCTGATCCGGTCAGCGGCCAGGTTGGCATTGGCGATACTGCGGCAGGCCATAATGACCGTCGCCCCTTTGCTGGCTAGCGCCCGCGCCGCTTCCCAGCCAATCCCGCTGTTGGCTCCGGTTACGATCGCCATGCGTCCCGTCTGATCCGGGATGTCGTCTTCTGTCCAGGATGTTGTCATATATGGGTTCGTCCTTCCTTTAGATCTGAGAGCCGCCTCCATCCACAGGAATTTCGGCTCCGGTGGTGTAAGTCGCATCGAATGCAAGGAATGCGACAGTCTTGGCTACTTCGATCGGTTCACCGAATCGCAGCATGGGGATCTGCTGTTCCATCTGCGCCTTGGTCTGCTCAGCCGCTTCCTTCGGCATCGATTTATCCATAATGCCGGTGTCGATCGGGCCGGGGCTAACCGCGTTGACGCGAATCTTCCGCGGCAGCAGCTCGCGGGCCAGACTGCGGGTCATCGAGCGCAGCGCGGCTTTACTGGCCCCATAAGCACTAAGCATCGGGATCCCCACGGTGTTCGCGATCGAGGTCGTGAGTACCACGCCGCTTCCTTCGTTGAGCAACGGGGTCAGCTTTTGCACGGTAAAGTACGGACCTTTGGCGTTGATCGCCAGCAACTCGTCGTACATTTCCTCGGTCGTCAATTCGAAGGGAACAAAGCCCGTGATGCCGGCATTGACGAACAAGGCGTCAATCGTTCCGAACTCGGCCTTGACCCGGTCGGCCAATTCATCGATCGCCGTTAACGACGCGGTGTCGCTGAGCACGGCAACCGCGTTGCTGCCCAGTTGTTCACGCGCGGAGTCCAGCTTCGACTGGGTACGCCCGGTGATCAGGACGCTTGCGCCTTCATCCGCCAGCAGTTTCGCTGTCGTAAGGCCGAGCCCGCTGCTTCCTCCCGTAATTACGATTTTTTTGCCTGCATATTTATTTCCTCGATTGTAGTCCATTCTCCTCTTCCTCCCCTGGTTAAGTCGATATTCGGCTTTCATAGACATCTTGTCTGTGCTAATCTTATCTAAGCGAATGGGGTCCTACAACCAATAAACCGGCGATTTTGTGGGTTATCCAACACACGCCCTGATTTGTTGGTTTTCTATCCTGAGAGAGAGGAGAGGCTTAACATGCTCACCAACCCCGACGATCCCCGTGTGAAAAGAACGCGTCAGCTTTTGATGCAAGCTTTTATGGAATTGCTGGAGCAGAAGAAGAACGTCTCTTCGATTACCATACAAGATATTACGGCATACGCGACGGTCAATCGCTCGACGTTTTATGCGCATTTTGAAGATAAATTCACATTTCTCGAAAGCTGGATGAGGGAGAAGTTCCTGGAGAAGCTGGAGGATGAGCTGCCGAATGCGGTTTTATCCGATACCGGGAGCTTGCGGACGCTGATTTTGATCGTTTTCGATTTCCTCTACTGTACGCGTCCGTATTTGTCTTTGGCGGATCGTCAGTATGAGACCTTGTTTGAACTCGTGATGCAAAAGGAACTCTATGACCTCTTATTTGCCTGGTTAAGCGAACAAGCGGAGCCCTCCGTTTCACGCAAAACGGTGGAGACGACCGCCCTGATCGCGAGCTGGGGCATCTTTGGATCGGCCATGGAGTGGAGCAGGGATCCCCAGGGATCAGCGGAAGACATGGTGAAAGACGTTCTGGTGGTCGTTGCTGCGGGGTTAGCCCCTGTCACGGGATAATAGTTAATCGATACCAGTGGGGGAAATATGTCTCACTTGAGATCATTGATAAGATCTGTTCCGCATTAAATTGTCAGCCGGGAGATTTGTTGGAGCATATTCCTAGCAACAAGGAATGAAAGCAATTATGCTTATCTGGACAAGAGTTTGGAAATATTGCATGCTTCAGGAGAGACCGTCCGCATGACCAGGCAGGAGTTGTGCAAAAAGTACGAGGAAGAGAGAAGAGTGAAACATGACTGGAAGAAATGACCCTTGCCCTTGTGGAAGTGGAAAAAAGTACAAGCAGTGCTGTTTGGTGAAGCAATCGGAAGATCAGGCGGGACAGGTGAAGTCGCGGCAGTTTTTCGAGCGGAAATTTCAATTGACCGAAGATATGAGTACTTTTCTGGCCCAGAAGAGTGGCGGGGAGTGGACATGGGATCGTCAGAAATATAAACTTTTCGATTCATCAATAGGTTCTTATAGAGAAGGATTCGGCAACATGTGGTCATTCTTCTTTCACAAGTATGATAACGGGTTGCGCGGAATTGAATGGTTTCTGGAAGAGAAGGGCAAGAAGTATAGCCCGGAGGACCGGGAGATGCTTGAAAAATGGAAAGCAATGAAAGTTTCGTGCTTTCAGATGGTCGACCTGTTTGAGCAAGGTACAGTTATCGAGGACATCTGGTCCGGTGAACGGTATCGCATGCCTTACTGCGAAACGATGGACAAACTCCCTCCTTGGTCTATAGCTGTCGGAATGATTGAGCCGTACGTTAAGGATTGGTGTATCCACGGGGCCATGATGTGGGGCCATCCGGATATTAAAGCGGAGGTAATGTCTTGGGTCCGGCGAATGCAAGAGAAAATGATACAGGCTTACGGACGGAGGCCGTCACCTGCTGAACTAATAGCCGACAACTATCCGGAGATCATCAATATGAACCACAGGCTTAATAGCGAGCTTCAAATACCCATCAAGAGTCCAGAGGATCCGGATACGAAGGAGCAAATTTTTGTAACGCATAAGTATACTTGTGAGGATCCCGAGCTGTTGGAGGATATGTTATTGGACAATGAGGATGAATTTATTCTGTCGCCCGGGACGGATCCCGAAGCAGGGATAATCGTGATAAGCCGGGCAGAAAAGCTGGACAGTATATTCGACAAAATCCCGGCGGATCGTAGAGAACGGCTTGGCTTGGATGAGATTGAAATTTCGCTTGACCTGGGCAATATTGTGATCGAAGGCCAAGAGGTAACGGCTTCTGGATGGTGGGGAGTGGAGCTCGAATCCATGCTCGAACTGTTGGAATCGAAGATGGCTCCAACCATCGGTCTGAACAAGGTTGATGAACGAAGAGAGTCTCATCAAGTACCTAAAGGGATCATTTCAAAAGGGTACAATATCATAACAGATAAGAACCTCACCGAACAAGAGGTTAGTGCATATGGCAGTTTACCCCAATGGATACAATGGTTTTACGATGAACAGGATAAATTCCCCGAGGAGAGCGCCGAAGTGCTCGTAAGAAGAAGAGAGTATGAGCAATACCGAATCAATCCGAAAATACAGAATTTGAACCTCCTGCGCATAGCGCTGGGATTGCCCGAGAGTCCATTTGTGGTGTGATGAATCTGATATAGAAGCACGATCTTCCGTTGATTTTTTAGAAAGAATACTGTTGCACCTAATTGTTATTTAATGGATTAGGCGCAACAGTATTCTTTGTCTTTTACACGACGAATTACATGAAGAATCGCTTGACTTGTTTACGACTATAAAATAACATACGTAATATAACATATGTTATTTATTGTGAGGAGGGAACTCTCATGCCCCCGAAACCGAAGGTCACGCGGGAGATCATATTGGAGGCGGCGCTGGAGCTGCTCCGTGAAGAGGGGATGGATGCCGTCAATGCGCGAAACGTCGCGAAGAGGCTGGGCACCTCCACGCAGCCGATCTTTAGCCATTTTGCTTCGATGGAGGAATTGCGGGAAGCGCTCTATACTTATGCCGAGCATCTATACAACTCGGTGATGCTGGCGGCGATGCAGGGCGGCGAGAACGGCTTCCTGGAGATGGGGCTTGCTTATATTCGGTTTGCACGGACGGAGAAGAAGCTTTTCCAGCTTCTATTTATGTCAAACCGGCTGCAGCAGGAGAAGGTGGCTGATATTGCCGGCTCCGCCGAAGAAGACGACCAGGTGATCGCGATGATCGGGAGCATGACCGGACTTTCGCCCGATCTATCGCGCAAATTATTCGCCGGGATCTGGTATACGACGCACGGGATCGCCTCTTTGGTCGCAACGAATAGCAGCACGATGGACGACGCGGAAGCACGAGATGTATTAGTCAACGTATTTACAGGCTTGCTGGTTGTATTCAAAAAAGAAGGCGAGGAGCTATAACCATGTCCGAGAATTTTATCCTCAAACATCCTTACATCGCCGCCGTTATCGCGGCCCTGATTTGCACTTTTCTCACCGCTGTCGGCTCCGCAGCGGCTCAAGTCGCCGAATTGGCGGAAGTCCCGGCTTATCTCGTCATGTCGGGGGCTGTGATCTTATCCCTATTGGTGGGCCTGTGGTTGCTGCGGCGTTCGCGGATTTCGGCCGAAGCGGTCGGCTTTCGCCGCCCTGCCTCCGGCAGCGTACGCTCCATTTGGCTAGGCGTTCCGTTGCTGCTTCTAGAGATCATTCCGCTCGTAGTCTATGGTTCCGATGCGTTTACCCGTCCGAGAGCTGAATACGCCGTACTGGCTCTGTTCACCGTGGTGGTTGGCTTTAACGAAGAGCTTTATTTTCGAGGGCTGGGCTTCTCCTTCCTATTGCGAAGAAGCCGGAAACAGGCCGTGATTGGCTCGTCCATCATCTTTGGCGTGCTGCATGCCGCCAACGCCTTGAGCGGAACGAACCCTAGCGAGGTGCTGCTGCAAATCGCGTTTGCTTTTCTGGCCGGACTTATGCTGGCACTCATCGTCAGTATCACCCGCAGCCTTTGGATCGGCATCGTATGGCATGCGGTCCATAATTTCCTCTCCTTCAGCACGGAGATGGTCTTCGATCAAACGGCATTGGTCCTGGTTTCGGTCCAGGTATTGATTTTGTTGATCTTCACGGTTGGGTTATGGAAACGCGGAACGGCAGCGGCCTGAACGGAACATCCCACCCTAGCCTTAAGTCTAGCATTCAAACACCACCTAAGACGGTTATATCCCGCCAATACGGTAGTTATAATGGGGTTATGAACTTAGCGCGTGACTGATGAAGTTAAAGGAGTGTTTGAAGTGAAGGCAGCAGAAACGACGAATGTGGCGAGAGCGGGGAAGGTGAATTGGGTGCTGTTTAATCCCAAAACCTACGCAACGATTCTCTATTTATTGTTATCTCTCCCGTTGGGGATCATCTATTTGGTGCTAGCGATCACGGGGCTTGCCCTATCCATTGTGTTGACTCCGGTATTTATCGGGATCCCGCTGTTTTTTGGAATGGCCAAGCTAGTGAATGGGATTGTCAGTTTCGAGCAAAGTCTGATTCGGCATATTTTGGGGTTGCCGGTTCCGCCCGCTACGGTTCCGAACCCTGCTCAAGCAGAGGACGGCCAGAATTGGTTCAAGCGCATGGTGAAGGGATTTGACGGGGAACTCTTCTTCCGAAATCTGATGCTCGTCGTCCTTCGATGTGTCACCGGCATCGTTTTCTTCGCGGTGATGGTCACGGCCCTTGCGTTAGGGCTTGGATTTATGGCGCTTCCTGTCGTGCATATCATTCTGATGAATGAATTGAAGCTGGATATTTTGGAAAATACCCTGTTTACTTACTTTCATATCGACTGGACCTATAATCAGCAGTATCTGTTATACGTTGGCGTTGGTCTGTTCCTGTTCTGGGTCGCGCTTCGCGTCGTCAATGGACTCATGCAGGTTCAGCGCCGAATCATGTATGTGGACGAGGCCTACCTGCAGCCGACACCGGAGCCGGTCCCGGCTCCGGCCCAATTCCATGCGCCCGTCCCGCCGCAATATGAGGAGTACCCGGGCGAACAGCCTGCGCAGGAGAAGTTGTGGCTCGCTTAAAGAGCGCTTTAGAAGCTGGCATAAGAATCAGCAGATCGGTAAAATCGCATAACTCCAATGAGTTCTGTCGCTCTGACAGAACTCATTTTTCGATTGCACGCTGCAATATGACCGAATTTACGAAGATAACTCTTCTTCATCGGCTGCCTCAACAACCCCGTACCGCTCCAAAGCCTTCGTCGAGGCTTCAAGCATTCTTCGTTTCAAATAGTCCCCCTCGATCACCCGGACCCGTTTTCCAAGAAAACGAATCTTCGAGAGCAAATATTCCTGCTCATCTCCAGGCAGGGATACTTTGACCCGGTAGGTGTCGGCCGCCGGGTCGTACTCCACCTTCTTTTCGAAGCTGGAGAAGGCGTACAGAATGCGGGACAACTCTTCGTTATACTCACGAATAATTTCTATAACGACTTCGGTTTTACGGGTATCGATGGTTCTTTCGATGATCTTCAGGAGGGCTTCCGCTGTCGCTAGCTCCATAGGTTCTGACGCGGCCGAACGGATCTTCTCCAGCCGGGTGCTCATTAAGGCGTGATGCCGGGTGTGATACCAGAGCAAATACCATTCCCGCTTGACCATGGAGTATTCCAGCTTGTAAGGGAAACCTGATTGATCTTTATGCACACGTCCGCCCTTGACCTCGTAAGTTAGCCGGATACCGGATTGGTTCATGATGAGGCGGCGCAATGGCCGCAGGAGCGGGTGGTAAACCCGCTTTTCCCTCGTACGGGCTTTCTCGATCAAGTGGGGGGAAATATCCATCACCGGATCCGGCTCGAGGACGGAGCGCAACCGGTTTAAGGTAGCTTCCGTGAAAGCATCGGATGCCGCGGGGTGTTGAAGCATCGTCTTCAGCCATGTCCGTTCGTGCGAGGTGACCGTGAACGTACCCGAATCTTCCAACCGGGAGATGATCTGGTGATTGAATATTTTCTCAAACAGATTCATAGTAAGCCTGGATCTCCTTCCATTCGGCAATCATTTCCCGGCGAAGCGAAGCGGGCTCCAGAACCTCGCAACTGGAACCGAAGCTTCGCAGCCATGGCTTGATTTCGGTCGTCCCGTTTACCGTGATCTCGTAAATAAAGGCGTGCTCTTCTTCGGCCACGATTTGACCCCACTGGCCCTGCAGCATGACGCGCTCCTTCACAAAGTTCGGTTCCGCCCCCTCCGGGTTATAGAATCGCGCACGCACCCTGACGGGCCGGCCGGTATCGATCAGCCAGCTGTATCGTATTTTCTCGGCGAGCTCGGTTTCCTTTTCCTCAAACCAACCCTCATCAACGGATTCGTCTTCTTCAATTTGCGTGATTCCTTCCATCCGGTATTTCCGAATCCCTTCCCGGCCGTGGGACAGCAGATACCATCTTCCATATTGATGATCATAAACCATTTTGAGCGGAAGCGTCCTGTGGGCTTTGCCCCCGGGATCCCGTTCAAACCGCGGATTGGTGTTTTTGGAGGAGTAGCTCTTTTCGGACTTTGGCGAGAAGTACAGAAACCGGACTTTCCGGCGATGACGTATCGCGTGAAGCAGCGTGAACAGATGAGCCTCGTCCAAAATCCGCGAGTAATAGTGATATTTATATAAAAAGGGTTCCACCGCATGCGGCTCCAATGGACGGCGCAGCAGATGTTTTTTGATTCCATCCCGGAGCAGGTAGCCTTGGACGGAAGGAACCTGCGTGTTGGCCATCACGTCCACAAAATCATACAAATCGATGAGTTCATCATCCGATAGGCATCGAATCAAGTCGTTGTGGATGCGATACCGATAGGGGCGAGGCCCCGGTTCCCGTCGAATGACTCCGACCTCCTCCAAGTACTTGAGATCCGAGCGGATGGTCTTCTCGTCGGGCATAGGAAGATCGGAAGATTGATGGCCGCAGCACATATCCAAGAGCTCCATCGCCGTCCAAGCTTGGTCGTTCATCGCAGCTAACAGAAGCGAGATTCTTTGACCTTCGGACTCCTTGACGGATTTGGCGCGAAACAGAAATAGGAGCAGGGGATCGGCGGATTCATAGTAATTATAGCGTAGGGCTTCGGACCATTCCTTGCTCTGTGCCTGCGGCAGGTGAGGGTGTAAAGAGCTTGCGACCTCTTTGAGCCGCCGGATCGTCTTATCGAAGGTATGGACGGAAATGCCAAGCCGCTCTGCGAACTGCTGCCGGTTGAAAGCGCCGCTGGTCAGCACCAGCATCCGTAGAAATTGAATCTCTTTGTCAAAGCTTTCTTTAGCCAAAGGAATCCCCCCGTTCCAAGAGACATCTTCTTTCATTGTAGCAGGGGAAAGATGAGGGTGAAATGGAAAACTTTATACCGGGTCGTAATACTTTCGCCATGTTCGTTTCGACTCCGATGAGCGATGATAGTACCGGTACTCCTCGAACGATCGTAACGAGGCGAGGATCTCATTTCATCCCGCAGTGCCGGGCCTGTCAGGTTCCGGTATCCTGTACGATCGGCTCGGAAGATACCGCTATTTGGGGTTCGATTCCCCAATCGCCTAGGGCGCGATTCTTGGCAGAACACTCGACGGTTAATCGAGCGAAAAGTTTAAATCAAAGACCGATGGAAAGGATCCCGGCGGCTAGTTTGAGCGCACTGCAGCGAGGCCATGCAATCCGTGGATACCGAGGAGCGGAACTCCGGGAGCTTTTGTCGGATGGAAGAGGAAGAAGGTCGGCGGAATCGGGGCCGCCTTTCTGAATCCAATGTCCGGCAAAAATTACGGGAAGACCGCTTATCTTAAACGAGATTCCGCCAAACCTGCAGTGGGATTCTTCATCCAAAGGTCGAATACTAAGGAGGCAACGAAAATGTTGAAGCAAGTAACGATTCAAGCGGACCAGCGCGGTTTGCTTTTCCATAAAGGAAGTTATGTGAGAAAGCTCAATCCGGGGACCTATCGGTTCGCAGCTTGGTCGCCAAGCACCGTCGTCGTGTTGAATATCGCGAAACCGTTCGTCGTGGAGGGGAAAGAGCTGCAGCTGTTTCTTCAAGATGAGAACCTGGTGCGGGAGCTCGATCTCGTACGGGTACTGGACCATGAGTACGTGCTGCATTACGAGGACGGTCAATTCGTGCAACTGCTGATGCCGGGCACCTATGCCTACTGGAACATTCTGAAAACACATACGTTTTTGCACACGGATATCCGTAACCCGGAGCTGCCTGCGGAGATCGACCGTTCGATCCTGCCGAAACTGTCCGCTTATGTGCAAACTTACGAAATCGCCAGCTACGAGTCCGGATTTTTGTTCTTCGATCAGGTGTTGCAAAGGGAGCTGGCTCCCGGGAAGTACTCCTTCTGGAAGGGGCCCGTGTCGGTGATGGTCAAGACGGTTGACCGCAGACAGCAGCAAGTGGATCTCATCGGCCAAGAAATTATGACGGAAGACAAGGTCACGCTGCGCTTGAACTTCGTCTGCCAATACAAAATCGTCAATCCTTTGCGAAGCTTGGAAATGAAATCGTTCGACGAGCAGATTCACATCCAGCTCCAACTGATGCTTCGGGAATATGTCGGAACACTTAAATTGGACGATCTTTTGAAACGGAAAGAGGATGTTGCCTCATTCGTTCTGTCCCGTTTACGCGAGAAGGGGGAAGAGTTCGGGGTGCAGTTCCTGAGTGCGGGAGTTAAGGATGTGATTTTGCCGGGCGAAATGAAAGAGATCCTGAACACCGTCCTGCTGGCGGAGAAGAAAGCGCAGGCAAATCTCATCACCCGCCGGGAGGAAACGGCCTCGACCCGGAGTTTGCTGAACACCGCCAAGCTGATGGATGAGAACCAGACGTTGTTCCGTCTGAAGGAGCTGGAATTCCTCGAGAAGATCTGCGAGAAGATCGGTTCCATCTCTTTAACGGGCGGCGGGGACCTGTTGGAACGGTTAACCTCACTCATTGGCGAGAAGAAGGCGGCAAGTAAATAAGGAATATCGAATCGCCTGTGGGCGTTGACCACAGGCGATTTCAGGGAGGGGGAAAATGTCATGACGGATGTTAGGCAACAAGTATTAAAGGAATTAAGGAGAATCGAAAAGGAAGAGAACGTACGGATCCTGTATGCTTGCGAATCGGGCAGCCGCGCATGGGGCTTCCCGTCTAAGGACAGCGACTACGACGTCCGGTTTATCTATGTCAGACCGGTGGATTGGTATTTATCCATCTTTGAAAAGCGGGATGTGATCGAACGTCCGATCAGCGACATGCTTGACATCAATGGCTGGGACTTGAGGAAAGCCTTGAATTTGTTCCGCAAGTCGAATCCGCCGCTGCTGGAATGGCTGGAATCTCCGATCGTCTACAGGGAGGAGCATGGGATTGCTGAACAGATTCGCCGATTCTCTGCATTCACTTTTTCACCTAAGACTTGTATACATCACTATTTGCACATGGCCAAGGGAAACTATCGGGAGTACCTGCTGGGAGAGCAAGTCAAGATCAAGAAATACTTCTATGTTCTTCGCCCTGTCTTGGCATGCGAGTGGATCGAGAAGCATAACACAATGCCGCCTATCGCGTTCGATCAGCTTGTCGATCAACTTGTCCCGAAGGGAACCGGGCTAAGAGAAGTCGTCGAGGGGTTGTTGGTTCGAAAAAGAGCCGGCGAGGAAATGGACTATGAACCTAGGATCAATCCGATAAATGATTTTTTAGATCAAAGAATTAAGTATTATGAGCAGATTGCGGCAGGGATGAAAACGGCCGAAGGGGCCCAAGGCCGGCAGCTTGATGATTTGTTCCGTTCCGTTCTAAGGGAGGTATGGGGAAAAGGCGATAAAAACGATGACTCTGTTCTTCCCTAAAGCGGAACGGCTCCTTTGAACCCGACCGTTCTCTCCTTACAGTGCACCCATTCGCGTAACCACCGGAAAGTGCTGACCCGACACATCTGGGAAGACAGCAAAGAATGGGTACGAAACAACCGGCTGAGCCGTGACGGAAAACCGTTATACCGCAAACGAAAAGAAACGATTGAGCGAAGCTTCGCGGACGCCAAAGAGCTCCATGGGTTTCGCTATTGCCGTTTGCGCGGATGGGCTAACGTCACGGAACAAGCTTTGATGACAGCCGCCGTGCAGAACATGAAGAAGATAGCGATCCACCCGGATCGCCTGGAGAAGAGGGGATAATCCCCTTTTTGGGGTCTTTGAGCATACTGTGAATGAAAAAAAGAAACCCAACGCCTCAAAGACATGGGGTTTCTCGACAATCTGGAGCTGAACACGGCTTGCTGTGTTCAGCTCTTTCGCACAAATCTCTTTCGGGGAAGCCCCCTGGTTCTCTCTTAACTTGCGTTAATTCTCGGCCACCACTTGTTGGCCCGCGATGCGTCCGAAAGTAAAGATATCGGCAATGGCGTTTCCGCCCAAGCGGTTGGAGCCGTGAATGACTCCCGTAACCTCGCCGGCCGCGTACAGACCGGGAATGATGGCACCTTTGTCATTGAGTACGTGCGTTTTCTCGTCGATCACCAGTCCACCCATCGTATGGTGAACGGACGGAACGGCTTTTTGAATGTAGTAAGGGCCGTTCTCAAGCGATTTCAGCCCTGCCCGATGATGGAAATCAAGGTCATTCCCTGTTTTGGCGAATTCGTTGACTTTCTTCATTGTCGCTTTCAGCTCGGCAACATCAATCTTGAAGAAGTTGGCCGCGTCTTCAACCGTGTCAGCCTTGTAGAGCAAGCCTTGCTTGATCAATTGATCGTATTCGTCCTTATGGACTTCATGGGTTTTGCTGATATCGGCGATTTCCTGATTCCAGAATTGATAGGTATAGCCGCCGGTTTGGGCCAAAATGGCCTTGGAAATGACGTCGCGGCGCTCCAGCTCTTCAACGAAACGTTTCCCTTCCTGGTTGATCAGAATAGCGCCGTCGAAGCGGGAATCGGCGACAAGGGAGATTACGCCCGTTTCCGGATTGCAGATGGGGTAGGTTTGAATATTCTGCATGTTGGTCAACTTGGCGCCTATGGCTTCCGCCATGACGATCCCGTCTCCGGTTGAGCCCGGCGTATCCGTGGACATATATTTTTCATCCAATTCCGGATTGTACTTCTTGCGCATCTCCACGTTGGAACCAAACCCGCCGGTGGCAAGCACGACGCCTTTGTTCGCATGGAAGGTAATTTTGTCGCCGGATCCGGAGGTTGCAGTAACCCCTGTAACTTTCCCTTGGTCATTCGTCAGCAGCGATTCGGCCTTCATGTTGGTCTTGATCGTGATTTTGTCCGCGTCGGTCTTGGCTTTCAGCTTGGTGATCAATTCGGCGCCCGTATGACCGACCGGAATCAAAGCGCGCTTCCTGGAGTGTCCGCCGAATTGGAACAGGTTATCCGGCAGGAATTCAACTTTGATCTCGTCACGCAGCCACTCCGCGGAAGCGAGCGCGTTATCGGCCAGGATGCGCACCATTTCGGGCGAGCCAAGATGGTCCCCGCCCTTCAACGTGTCTTCATAGAACAAGTCCGCGGTATCGTCATCAATGCCAAGCGCGCGCTGAACCCAGTTATCGGGGGCGTTCATCTCCCCGCCGGAGATCAAGGTGTTGCCCCCGACAGTCGGCATTTTCTCCAAAAGAACAACGCTCGCTCCCGCCTGCTTGGCCTCAATCGCCGCACTGAATCCGGCGCCGCCCGCGCCGATCACGACAACATCGTAGGTTTGCTCAGCCTCTTCCTGGTTTTGTCCCGTGCTTGAAGCCGCCCCGGCAGCAGCCAGCGTAAGGCCGGACTTCGTGATCGCGTCCTGAATCGCCTCAAGATAGCCATTGCTGGTTACGGTCGAGCCGCTAATCGCATCGACTTCGGCGCTGTTCGCCGCTATCACAACCTCCTTAAGCTGTGTATATACAGGTTCGGCGAGCACTTCATTTTCCTTCTGCTCAACCACTTTGATATCCGTGATTTGGTTGTCCGCGAAAGTAACCTCGACCTTGATATCCCCGTGTTTTCCTTGACCGATCCCCTCCACGACCCTCGTTCCGCCAGCATCGGAGGTGACCGCATCTTTCTCTGCGCAAGCTGCCAGCATGAGCATGAGGCCGACAACCAACAGAATCGATACCAGCTGTTTGGTGTAAGTACGCATCGTCCCTTCCATTACCTCCTTCAAAAGATTCAGAATGCATCAGCCCATAAAAGGCCTGGACATGAATGGGCATTCATGTGAAAATATGCACAATGAATATTATAGAGTCGTCGGGACGTGATGTATTTGCACATTCCGGTCTTTTTTTATCTTATTCGGACGTTATGCAAAAAAAAGTTTTGGGGAGGCCTTGACCGCCGATGAATTCCATCCAAAGCAAGTCGGCGCTCTATGCGGGCGGCTGCTTTATATTATTGTTTATGGCGCTGCTCGTCGCGATTTACATGGAGATGAATCATACCGTCGTTCCTTTGAATAAAAGCTTAACCCAGCAGGTCGTCAATGCACGGAGCGATCAGATTAATTATTGGTTCAACCAGCGCATCGGCGAGATCGACATGCTCGCTTCCCTGGCTTCCGACCATGAATGGACGCGGGAAGAACTGCTTCGGGAAATTCGCAAGTTTGAAGCCAAAAAAGAGGAGGAATACGAGTCCATTCGCGTTGTTGACGACCAGGCCCGTTCGTGGTCGCTCCAGGACCGCCCCTTTTCGATCCTTGCCAGGCCGTATTACCGGAGCATGCTCGAAGCCAATGCCGATTATGTGGTGAGCGATCCGATTATTTCCAAAGCAAACGGCGCAGAGATTGTTGTCATTTTATATAAGGTCAATCCATCGGTAAACAAGGAGGTCGTCTATATTGCTGCCGCCGTTTCCATTGAGAAAGTGAAGGAGATTGCGCAGGATATTGCCCTGTACGACCGATCCGGACAGCTCATTGTCGATTCCCGGGTTCCGTCGAAGGGGAGCGCGGATGGCGCACAAACGATGCAAACTTCCGCAAAGGAAAAGCTCAGCTTGTTTGAAGCTCCGATTCAAAGTGTGCAGGGCTGGAAGCTGGTGCTTGAGGTGCCCGACTCGCAGCTGTCGCTGGCGGTCATGAAGACCCAGCGAACGGCATTGCTTGTAGGCGTTCTGGTCGGCGGCGTATTTATCGTTTTGCTTACCTTGCTTACCTCATCCATCATCCGGCCGATACGCTCCTTGGGCCTGGTGATGAAACGTGTACAGGAAGGCGATCAGAGTATTCGCGCCGAGGAGTCGCGCAAGGATGAAATCGGCGATCTGGGACGGAGCCTTAACGAAATGCTTGTTCAGTTGTATCGTGCGGAGCAGGAGAGGAAGGAGATGGAGCTCAAGCTTGTTTATGAGCGGATCAAGCCGCATTTTTTGTACAATACGCTGGACACGATTCAGTGGATGGCTCGGGATTACGGTGCGGACAATGTCGTGGAAATGGTTGAGGCGTTAAGCACTTATTTTCGGCTCGGTCTAAGTTCCGGAAGCCCCTATATTCCACTGGAGCAGGAATTTCATCATATTGAGAGCTATCTTCATATTCAATGCGTGCGCTATGAAGAGATTCTGGATTACGAGCTGCGCTATGACGCGGAGCTGCTGCGGTGCAAGGTGATCCGTTTTATGCTTCAACCGCTGGTGGAGAATGCGATTTATCATGGAATCAAGCCTTTGGGAGATCAAAAATACACGATATCGATCCTGGCCTATCATGAGGCACCGTATATCGTTATTCATGTCGTGAATAATGGAGCCCTGATTCCGGCGGAGAAGCTGGATCGGATCAACCGGGCGCTGCAAGAGGACAAGTACGACAGTTCCGCGACAGGCTTCGGGCTGTATAGCGTCAATCATCGGATCCGCCTGGCGTTTGGCGAAGCTTACGGACTTACGGTCTGCAGCGAAAAAGGGGTTACGAAGATGATTGTCAAAGTTCCGTTGGAAGGGGAGTGGAATGAAGATGTGGAAAATCATCATCGTTGATGACGAGAAGATCATTCGCCGGGGTCTAGGCCAATTTATCGAGGAGAGCCCTTATCCGTTTGAAGTCGTCGGAGAAGCCAAAAGTGCCGATGAAGCGCTGAAGCTGCTCGCGGAAGCTCCGCCGCATGTTTGCCTTGTCGACATCGGGATGCCCAATATGAATGGATTGGACATGATCGGTCTGATGAAAGAGCGGTACCCCTCGGTCACGGTCGTCATCATCAGCGGCTATGACAACTTTGATTATGCCCGTCAGGCCGTCCAGCTGCAAGCGTTCGATTATGTGTTAAAGCCGGTGCCGAAGAGCGATCTGAACAAGCTTCTTTCCCGCTTGGACGAGCATTTGCAGGTAAAGCACCCTGACGAATGGACCGCCGCCAAAGTAACGCAGGAGCGGAAGCCGTCCGACTTTACGGGAGCCGGAACGAAGCTCGTGAGTAAAGTTACGGAGTTCATTGAGGATCACTATCAGGATCCCGAATTGTCCATTGGCCGGCTCGCTTCCTTGTTCCACATGAATCCGACTTATCTTAGCAAGCGGATGAAACAGGAGATCGGCAAATCCTTTCAGGATTACGTTACGGAGCTAAGGATCGCGAAAGCGAAGGAAATCTTGACGGATGTCCATTCAAACATGAAGATCGGGGATTTGGCCGTCAAGGTAGGGTACAAGAATCAGTACTATTTTAGCCGAATTTTCAAAAGCAAAGTGGGGATTTGTCCACTCGAGTATAAGAAGTACCACACTGGGGACTCACCGGAGTAGGAAGTGGCGGTGCAATGTGCTTGGAGAAACATATACAACTAGCATATTATAAGTCATAATGAATATATCATATATGATTTATATTTTTTAATCACTTAGGGAGGGATCAATTTGAAGAGAACAACCGCTTGCGCTGATCGGGATTGGGCATCGTACGTCAATACCCATATCGGGACGTTGTCTTACAAAACGTGGTCCACGTCTCCAACCGTGCAGCTTCCTCATGGGATGATGGAGATCGATCCGGTCACTACGCCGGGCATCGGAGACAAGTATTTGGCGGACAAAAACTTCGGATTTTCCTTCGGCCCGGCCTCAGTGACGGTTTCCGGCGGCCCTTTGTCCGATCGGCCGGAAGCGCATGCCTCCACCTTCGATCATGATTCGGAGGAGACCCAGCCCTATAAGTATCGCGTCTTCCTGGAGGATCACGACATCGATGCGGAGATGACGGCGGCTCAGCGCAGCGCTTATTTTCGGTTTCATTCCGCCGGGCCGGTCCATGTCATCGTCGATGGCGGCGATACGACGCAATTTCACCGGAACGACGGCCGCATGATCGAAGGAGAGCGCGCCTCTAAAGGACATATTGGTTATTTTAGCTTGGAAATGAGAGAGGCAGCGTCGTCATTTGGCCCCATCGAAAACAGCCGCAAAATGTACTTGACCTGCGAGCCGCGGGAGAGGGAAGCGACGATAGAGTTCAAGGTAGGCATCTCCTACATCAGTCTGGAGCAAGCCCGTAAGAACCGACAGCAAGAGCTGCCGGACTGGAACTTCGATGCGGCCGTCTCCCGGGCTCGCGACGCTTGGAATCGCGCGCTTTCCGCGATCGAGGTGGAAGGCGGGACGGAGGAAGAACGGACGATTTTCTATACGGCGATGTACCGTACGCTGCAACGGATGCGGAATATTACGGAAGATGGCCAGTATTACAGCGGCTTCGACGGACGTGTTCACAAGGCGGAGGGACGGGATTTTTATACCCACGACCAGCTTTGGGATACGTATCGCTGCGCCCGCCCTTTGCAAAGCATTATCGAACCGCGCGTGTTTGAAGATATGGTGTATTCGTTGGTCAGAATGTACGAACAAGGCGGGTTGCTTCCGAAATTCCCCCATCCGGGGGGAGATCATGCGGTGATGATCGGCCATCATGCCGCTGCGCTCATCGCCGATGCCTGTGCGAAGGGGCTGGACAATATCCATGTAGAGAAAGCCTATGAAGGCATGCTCAAGGATGCGACGGAAATGTCTCTAATCCCCTGGCGGACCGTGCCGGCTACGGAATTGGACCGGGTGTATCATGAACAGGGCTGGTTTCCGGCACTCCCCGTAAGGGAAGACGCGAAGGTAGCGGACCCGGACGCGTGGAGAAACAAGCTCTGGGATCTCGTCATGGAGAAGATGCCCCATCAGATTACCTGGGTCCCCGAAGTTGGCGTTGACGAATGGGTGCCTGAGGTGGATCCTTGGCATCGCCGGCAATCGGTGTCCGTTACGCTGGAGAGAGCATATGACGATTGGTGCATCGCCCAAGTGGCCCGTAAGCTGGGGCGGGAAGCGGAAGCGGAGCGTTTCCTTCAACGCGCGGGCAACTATCGCCATCTGTTTCGCCCTGACCTCGGGCTGATGGCTCCCAAGACGGCGGAAGGGGAATGGGTCGAGCCGTTTGATCCGAAGCTGTCCGGCGGATTTGCCGGGGAGGGTTATTTTGCCGAAGTGAACAGCTGGATCTACACCTTCCATGTGCAGCACGACGTGGAGGGATTAATCCGGCTGATGGGCGGGAGAGAGGCTTTCGTTCAAAAGCTCGACGCATTGTTTACGGAGCAGTACACGATGGAGAAGCCGTGGTTTCTTGGGCAATTCCCCGATATGTCGGGACTGATCGGGATGTATGCCCATGGCAATGAACCCAGCTTTCATATCCCATACCTATACAATTATGCCGGAGCTCCTTGGAAAACGCAGCGGCGCGTACGCGATATTCAATACCTGATGTATAATGCCGGACCGGCTGGCTTGTGCGGAGACGATGATATCGGTTCGTTGTCGTCCTGGTACGTATTCAGCGCCATGGGCTTCTATCCGGTCTGCCCGGGGCGGCCCGTCTATGATATCGGCAGCCCGATTTTCGAGAAGACGACCCTCCGTGTCGGCGAAGGCCGATCGTTTGTCATTGAAGCGCGTAACGTCTCAAAGGCGAACAAGTATATCCAATCCGCCGTCTTGAACGGGCAGCCGCATCTGCGGCCTTGGTTCACCCATCAGGAATTGATGAGCGGAGGACGGCTTGTGCTGGAGATGGGGCCAAGGCCGAACAAAGCATGGGGGAGCTCTCCGGAGAAGGCCCCGCCTTCGATGACTTCGCATTAGGACCCACTCCATCCGTTTCTGTATGCTTAATCCGCAGCCTCACGGGGTTGCGGATTTTTTCTTGACATCCCCCAATCATATGTTATGATTTTACCGACAGACAGTCGGTCGATTGAAAAGGAGGCCCAGCAATGCGAGTTGTCAAAGACGCGGAGGAACGAAGAAACGAAATCCTTGACGCGGCGGACGAGCTTTTCGGCCGGAAGGGCTTTGACGGCACAAGTACAAACGATATTCTCGAGAGGGTGGGGATTGCACGGGGAACGCTGTATTATCACTTCAAGTCGAAGGAGGATATTATGGACGCGCTGATTGAGCGCTATAATATCCGGATTTTAGGCGCGGCGCAAGAAGTTGCCGCGGATCGAAGCATCCCGGTGATCGAGCGCGTAATTCGCACCGTCATGGCCCTGAACATCAGCGGCGACAGAAGCAGCAAGGAAATCATGGAGCATATTCACAAGCCGCAGAACGCGCTGATGCATCAGAAAATCCAAAGGAGTATCGTTAACGGCCTGACGCCGATCCTGACGGAGATCATCCGCGAGGGCATCCGGCAAGGGCTGTTCAGCACGCCGTTCCCGTATGAATGCATGGAGATGGTAGTGATTTATGCGAATACTGTATTTGATGACGATATGCCGATGACGAACGAGGAGCGCGCTTCGCGAATGATGGCTTTTGTATGCAATGTTGAAAGGCTGCTCGGCGCCGAAAGCGGCAGTCTTATGGACGTCATGCGGATGTTTGGCGGAGGAGATGAAGGCGATGGGAAAGGCCATGAATAACCGAAACCGGTTGGAAAACTCGAATACGGAGGTGACCAATGTATTATAGAATCATCCGCAAGGACCTATCCAGAAACAAACTGATCACATTGACAACCTTGCTCTTTGTGGCTGCCGCAGCGATGCTGGTTTCTCTCGCGGTGCTGCTCGTCGTCCATCTTTCGGGCGCGATCGATACGTTGATGAAGCGGGCGGAAACGCCGCATTTTATGCAGATGCATACGGGGGATATCGATCAGGCCCGGCTAATGGAATTTGCGGAGCACAACGGCAATGTCGATGAATTCCAGGTGCTGGAATTTCTCAATATGGACGGTGCGCGGATTCGATTAGGCGATCGCTCGCTTGCGGATAATGTTCAGGATAATGGATTCAGCGTTCAGAGCGAAAAATTCGACTATCTTCTTGATCTTGACGGAAATGTCATCCGCGTATCCGACGGCGAGCTTTATGTTCCAATCAGTTATATGAGGGACAACACCACAAAGGTCGGCGACAAGGC
Organism: Paenibacillus sp. JL3B1040; assembly: GCF_057063165.1. NCBI lineage: Bacteria > Bacillati > Bacillota > Bacilli > Caryophanales > Paenibacillaceae > Paenibacillus > Paenibacillus tiangongensis. The sequence goes on from NZ_CM169317.1 coordinate 323,110, forward strand.
CGTCATAAGCGGAAAGGAATTGACCGTTGCGGGATTTCTCCGCGATTCGCAGATGAATTCCGCGCTGTCCTCCTCCAAGAGATTTCTGGTAAGCGCCAAGGATTACGCGGAACTGCAAAGCCTGGGAAGCACGGAGTATCTGATTGAGTTCAGATTAAAAGATGTATCGGCGCTCGGCGCCTTCGAAACCGCCTATGCCTCCGCGGGCCTTGAAGCGAACGGACCAACGGTGACTTATCCGCTGTTCAAGATGCTTAACGCCATTTCCGACGGGATGATGATCGGGGTCATCCTGCTTGTCGGCGTGCTTGTCGTTGGGATCGCTTTGCTGTGCATCCGCTTCACGCTCCTGGCGAAAATCGAAGACGACACCCGCGAAATCGGCGTAATGAAGGCGATAGGGCTGCGCGTTGCCGACATCAAGAAGCTTTATCTTGCCCAGTACGCGGCTATAGCGGCGGCAGGCTGTATTCTCGGATATGCGCTCTCCTTCGCTTTCAAAGACCTGCTTCTCGAAAATATACGGCTTTATATGGGGGAAAGCGGTCATGCTTCGGTTGCCGCAGCTTTGGGAACCCTCGGCATTCTGCTTGTATTCCTTGCCATCATGGCCTATGTCAATAGAGTACTGGGGCGCTTTCGGAAGCTTTCCGCCGCCGAAGCGATCCGTTTCGGTACTTTGCAGGAACCAACCTCGGGCGCCAAGCGTTTGAACCTGAGCGGAAACCGGCTGCTTCACACGAATATTTTTCTCGGCGTCAAAGATGTTCTCGCCAGGAAAAAGCTTTACGCCACCATGCTTGCGGTGCTGGTGATTTCGGCATTTATCATGATAGTTCCGCAAAACCTGCATCACACGATATCCTCCAAGGACTTCATTCAATATATGGGGATCGGCAACAGCGATATGCGCATCGATCTTCAGCAGACCGACCGAATTTCCGCCAAAGCCGCTGAAATCGCAACAACGATGAGCGGCGACAACGCCATTTCCAAGTATGTCGTGCTTACAACCAAAACGTTCTCGGTCAGAATGGAGAACGGCTCGGAGGAAAGGTTGAAAATTGAGCTCGGCGACCATTCCATCTTCCCTTTAAAATACGCCAAGGGCAGAGCCCCGGCCGCAGAAGACGAAATTGCGCTTTCGGCCATCAACGCCGATGAGTTGGGCAAGAAGGTCGGCGATCACCTTACCCTGGTGGTTGAGGGGCAGGACAAAAATCTCACGGTAAGCGGCATTTACTCCGACATTACCAACGGAGGCAAAACCGCAAAGGCCGCGTTTACCGACGATTCGGCGGACATCATGTGGTACGTGATCTCGGCGGAGCTTTCGGATCCGTCTCTGATCGCCGGCAAGGTTTCGGAATACGCGAACCAATTTACGGATGCCAAGGTTTCGGACATTGAGGAGTATATGGCGCAGACCTACGGCTCGACCCTAAGCTCCGTCAGAACGGCTTCCACCTCCGCCATTGCCGTCGCGCTGGTAATCATGGTATTGGTGACCCTGCTGTTCATGAAAATGCTTGTCGCCAAAGACAGAACCTCCATTGCCGTCATGAAAGCGTTCGGTTACACAAACTCGGATATTCGGGCGCAGTATGTTTCGCGATCGGTGTTCGTGCTGATTGTCGGCATGGGGCTCGGTGCGCTTCTGGCCAACACGCTTGGAGAGAAGCTGGCGGGCGTGGCAATCTCCTCCTTTGGCGCGTCGGCGTTTCATTTTACGATCGATCCGCTTTCGGCGTATCTGCTAATTCCGCTGTTGATGATCGGCTCGGTGCTTCTCGCAACGATGATCGGCACTTCGGGCGCGGGACAAGTCAAAATTTCCGAACATATAAAGGAGTAGGGATATGAAGAAGAGGGTTATCGGTGATCATCTCGTAAAATCTTACGGCGAAGGCGATGAAAAGCGTCAGGTTCTTAACGGAGTGTCCGCCTGCATTCACGAGGGCGAATTCGTTGCGGTGATGGGGCCGTCGGGTTCGGGAAAATCCACGCTGATGTTTGCGCTAAGCGGCACGGACGGCGTGGATAGCGGGAAAGTCACGTTTGACGGCAGGGATGTATCGGAACTCGGGGAGCGGGAGCTTTCGGATCTGCGCCGAACCCAAATGGGGTTCGTGTTCCAGCAGCCGACGATGCTGAAAAATCTGAATCTCCTCGACAACATCATCCTTCCGTCGATGCGGGGCAACCGAAAAAACGCCGCCCAAGTGACGGAGAAAGCAAGAGCGCTGATGAAAAGGGTCGGCATTTCGGAGCTGGAAAAGCGCGACATTACGCAGGTTTCGGGAGGGCAGCTTCAACGTGCGGGAATATGCCGCGCGCTGATGAACAGCCCGGCGGTGATTTTCGGCGACGAGCCAACGGGGGCGCTCAACTCGCAATCCGCGGAGCAGATCATGGACTTATTCTCCGAGATCCATGCGGAGGGGACGGCGGTGATGCTGGTAACTCACGACCCCAAGGTTGCGGCGCGGGCGGAGCGCATCCTGTTTATGCGCGACGGAACCCTCGTCAGCGAGCTGAAGCTTCCGAAGTTTGACGGGACGGATCTGGATCGCAGGATGGAAGAAGTCGCGGCGAAAATGCGGGGAATCGGAATCTGACGGGGCGTTAAGAGGAGTTTACCGTACGAAAAAAAGCAGTGCTTATGCCTGAAGGCACGAGCATTGCTTTTTCGTTTAATCAAGAAGATTGCCGTTCTAACACACGTGATTTCGCCTTGCTGTAAGGATCATGAGCCGGGCGGGGTGTTTCTTTTACACGGAAGCCCACCGATTCTACGCGTACGGTATCGGTACTTTGATCGTACTTGTAGATCAGGCGAAGATCCGGTTTACTTCCCTTCTCGCTTCGCAAAGCCTTGCTGGAAAATAGCTTTACTTTGCGATACCCGGCCGACTTTAGCGGTTCATATACACAACCTTTGCCTTGTTGTTCGGGATGTAGACGAATGCGTTCCAACTCCTTTTGGATGAGGGTTATGCATTCCTGTAAACCATCCGGGTCTTCACTAAATTCTTTAGCGAGATCGGGAATATCTTTTGTCACGACTTCTTGCTCCAACACGATTGTGGTCGTTTTACTCATACTCTGCTACAGTCATCTCCTCGGATGAATGCCCGCCATTTCCAAAAGATTCATGCCTTGTTTGTATTCCACCACGCGATCGCTTTCCAAACGATGTTGGATTCTTTCGTACTCTTCGCGTTCTTCAATCCAATCCAGCAGCCGTTCGTACTCGTGCAGGGCTTCCACCATCATTTGGTATTTGTTCATGTCGATCATTGCGACTTTGAGCTGGTCTTTAATTACGATGCCGAGCTTGTCGTTTTCTTCCAAGGAGTGTAGCAGTTCTTTCTGATTGAGCGTCCTCAATTGGCTGAACGGCACTAATTCCTTTGGTTCAAACGTTTTAGTCATCATTTTAAAAGTTTCCTTTCTAACACGGATCCCACTATTAGTATTAGTATAAGTATAGTTATTTGTCTCTAGTAAATGATCATCCGTATGCTTTGAATTTTTTTCTGGCATCCGATTTACTTTATCAATATTCTTTTGCTCCACATTCAACTTTTCTTTAGATAATTGGCTTTTAGGTTTAAATTTTCTATGATCTCCATGGTTATTCAAACTCGACAACGTTGATCAGCTCACTTTCTATTTTAGTGAATTCAATCCGTTTTGTCAAAATTATGATTGAATTTTTGATCATTTTTTTGTTCTATTTATTGTTCTATTTTATCTACATTTTCACCAATTTATTCTCCGATGAATCACGATGTGCTGGAAATACCGCGTCATAGCCGGATATGGGCGAGAAAAAAACAAGTCGATGAGTGGAGTGGGGATTTATCGTCCAATATGTGGAGGACAGGACTTCTAACGCTTAGGAGCGACGCTATGGGCCGAAACGGGGATTTTCAGGATGTAATGCTGACAGGTATGCTTATTTTCCGATTATGCATCAGAAAAGGGGCGGTTTCCGCCCCTTCAGGATTCAAAATCATATTTCATGAGTTCGGAAAGTTCCTGACAGGAAGCTTTGAGAATCTCAATAAATATCGCCAGTTCCTCGTCACTAACGCGCGAAATTAAGGTGGAAATACTGATTGCCGCAAGCACCTTACCCTTGCCTTTAAATATAGGCACCGCCGCACATTGAACCCCTTGCTCATTTTCTTGATGATCTATGGCGTAACCTTGCTGCCGGATCCTCTCGATCTCCTTGCGCAACACGGCTTCATTCGTGATCGTGTTGGCGGTTTGCTGCTGGTAAGGATAACCCTGCAATAGGCGTGTCATTTCATGCGGTTCTTGATAAGCCAACAGCACTTTGCCGATGGCGGTAGAGTGGAGGGGAAGTCTTCGACCAATTCGAGAATATCGGATAATGGATTGTTCCCCATCCACTTTATCAATATAAACCCCCTCTCGGCCATCCAAGATCCCCAAGTGTACCGTTTGCCCCGTTTTCGCCGCCAAATCAACCAGATATTGATGTGCCGCTTTCCGGATATCGATATTGCTAATGACTAAATTTCCTCGTTCCGCCAGCTTTAAGCCCAATCTATATTTTCCGTTCTCTTGATTTTGATCGATGTAGGCATATTCTTGCAGGGTTTTTAGCAAAGAATGAACCGTACTTTTATGCAGTTCCATGCGCTCGCTAATTTCGGTGATTTTCAGTTCGGTTGTATGTTCATCAAATAAATCCAAAATCATTAGAGCTCGTTCTACCGATTGAATGATTGGCAAATGAAGCACCTCTTGTTTTATAGTGTAAAACTATTACATATTATATCAAAACATTTCGGGTTATGAAAAAGTGAATTCCGCATTCCATCTCCCAGTATGACGTGCTTTGTAACGGAATCGACAAAATGTATCCGTTTTCCCAATAAAGGCACTGTGCTATAATCAAACCAACAAAACTAAATAGTAAAACATAGTTTTATAATGTAAAACAAAAAAAGATGTCGGCAAAAACACCAGGAGGAGGTGGAGGTGAAAACCGAGCCATCGGGATCAACAGTATGTGATTATATTCACATATGCTTTATAATTGAGCCAACGAGGAGAGATGTGCATGTTAACGCCAAGAAAATTTTACTGGCCGGCTATTAATCTGGTCGGTCCCGGAAGCCTCAAGTTCGTCGGGGAGGAAATCACCAAACTCAACTTAAAAAGAGCCCTGCTCGTAACAGATAAGGTCTTAAATGAGAATGGTGTCGTCAAGCAAATTACCGATGTGCTGGATCAAGAAGGCATTATTTACAGCATCTTTGATGAAGTGAAGCCGAATCCCACCACGACCAACGTTCATGACGGTTTAGCCGTTTTTCAGAAGGAAGGATGCGACTTTATCATTACGGTTGGCGGCGGTTCCCCGCAGGATACCGGTTCGGGAATCGGTATTCTGGCGACGAACGGCGGCCATATTGCCGATTACGAAGGCGTAGGGAAATCCCGGAATAAGTCGGTTCCGATTGTAGCGATTAGCACCACGGCCGGTACGGCGGCGGAAGTTACCATCAATTATGTGATCACGGATGAAGCCCGTAAATTGAAAATGATTATGGTTGATCCCAACGCGCTGCCGGTCATCGCCGTCAACGATCCGGAGTTAATGATGAAGAAACCGAAGGGGTTGACCGCAGCCACCGGTTTGGACGCCCTTACCCATGCGATTGAGGGATATACCGCGAAGGGCGCTTTTGAACTGACGGATGCCATTGCTTATAAATCGATTGAATTGATTGCCAAATATCTGGAGCAAGCGGTCGAGCAGGGTTCGGATATCGAAGCCCGTTCCGGTATGGGCTGGGGTTCCTTTATCGCCGGTCTGTGCTACTCCAATGCGGGACTGGGCATTGTCCATAGTATGGCTCACCAATTGGGCGGAGAGTACGATCTCCCGCACGGCGTTGCCAATGCGATGCTGCTCCCCTATGTAATGGAATTTAATATGGATGCCTGTCCCCATAAATTTGCGGATATTGCCCGGGCATTAGGCCGGGATACATCGGCTGCGGCAACCGTGGAAGAAGCGGCCATGATGGCTATTGATGAAGTTCGTCGTATTTCCAAAGCGGTGAACATTCCACCCCTTCGCGAATCGCTGTTCCGCGTGGAAGATGTAGAGAAGCTGGCCGAACAGGCGTTGAAGGATGCTTGTACGGGAGCCAATCCCAAACCGGTTACGAAGGAAGACTTGATCGCTATTTATATGAAAGCGTATGAGGCCGGGGCAAGTGCCGAAACGGCTCAATAACAAGGAGGGATTACGATGTCGATAAACTTGATTTTTGGTGATGAAAATAAAGAAATTTACGAGATACGAACCCATGCGGCTGGCCCCGAGGGTTCGCTGCCATTGACTCCGGAAATGCTGCGGGAACGGCCGAGCGGCGATATTTTCGGAATGACGCTCGATGCCGGTATGGGCTGGGAACCCTCCCGGTTGCTTGGCAAACAAGTACTGATCCTTGGCACATTGGCGGGCATGCGTGACTCTGACGGAACCCCGATCGCACTGGGTTACCATACGGGCAACTACGAATTGGGCTTGCAAATCAGAGCTGCGGCGGAAGAAGTCAGCAAATTAGGCGGTATTCCGTATGCGTCTTATGTCAGCGATCCGTGCGATGGTCGCTCGCAAGGGACATCCGGAATGTTCGACTCGCTTCCCTATCGAAATGATGCGGCCACGGTCATGCGGCGGTTAATCCGCTCCCTTCCGACGGGGCGCGCCGTGATTGGGGTAGCCACTTGCGATAAAGGCTTGCCGGCCACCATGATTGCACTCGCTTCGATGCATGATTTAGCCACCATTCTCATCCCGGGGGGTTCCACGCTTCCTGCCACCGTTGGGGAAGATGCGGGGAAGGTGCAGACCATTGGGGCGAGATTCGCGAACAACGAGCTTTCCCTGGAAGAGGCGGCAAGACTTGGCTGCGTAGCTTGTGCTTCCGCCGGAGGAGGGTGCCAGTTCTTAGGAACGGCCGGTACTTCCCAAGTCGTCGTGGAAGCCTTGGGATTAGCGCTGCCCCACTCGGCTCTGGCGCCATCCGGAGAGCCCGTTTGGGAGGAGATCGCCAAGCAATCGGCACGTGCCGTGTTGGAATTGGAGAAGAAAGGCATAACCACGAAAGATATTATCACGGATAAAGCCATTGAAAACGCCATGTTTGTGCATGCCGCATTTGGCGGATCCACCAACTTGTTGCTGCATATTCCTGCCGTGGCACATGCGGCTGGCTGCAAGGTGCCATCCGTCGACGATTGGGAGAGAATCAATAAACGGGTTCCTCGTCTGGTCAGCGTGTTGCCCAATGGACCGGTTAACCATCCAACGGTTCGTGCCTTTTTGGCCGGCGGAGTTCCCGAGGTCATGCTTCATCTAAGAAAATTGGGCCTGCTGCATGAAGATGTGCTGACCGTGACAGGGGAGACGTTGGGTGCAAATCTGGACTGGTGGGAGAAATCGGAACGGCGTACGAAGTTTAGACAGCTATTGAACGAGCTGGACGGAGTTCATCCGGACGAGGTGATTATGAGCCCGGCTCAAGCCAAAGAACGAGGCTTAACTTCAACGGTGACGTTCCCCAAAGGGAATATCGCGCCGGAGGGCTCTGTCATCAAATCCACGTCCATCGATCCCACCGTGGTTGATGAAGACGGAGTTTATCGTCATACCGGGGTTGCCAAGGTCTTCATCTCGGAGAAGGAAGCGATCAAGGCGATCAAAACGGGGGGGATTCAAGCGGGCGACATTATGGTGGTCATGGGCGGAGGGCCCTTGGGGACCGGAATGGAAGAAACCTATCAATTAACTTCGGCCTTGAAACACCTATCTTATGGCAAACATGTGTCCTTGATTACGGACGCACGTTTCTCCGGCGTATCCACGGGAGCCTGTATTGGTCATGTCGGGCCGGAGGCCTTGGCTGGGGGGCCGATCGGCAAATTGCGCGACGGCGATCTGATTGAAATTGTTGTGGATCGCAACAATCTGGTCGGATCCGTGAACTTCATCGGGACAAAAGACCATCGATGGTCCATTGAAGAAGCAACGAAGGTGTTGGATGAACGTGAAATTCACCCGGAGCTTAAGCCGGAGTCCGGATTGCCGGATGACACGCGATTATGGGCCGCGCTTCAATATGTGAGCGGGGGAACGTGGCGCGGTTGCGTTTATGACGTCGACCGAATTATTGAAGTGTTAAATGCGGGCATGAAAGTAATGACACAAGAAGGAGAGTAACGGTATCCCACCTAATCAGCTGGAGGTTTGATCAATATGCCATTATTTATTGTCGCACTCGGAATTATCGTGCTGCTCGTGTTAATTACGGGCTTCAAGCTAAACACGTTTGTATCTCTGATCATTGTGTCCTTCTTGGTCGCATTAGCCCTTGGCATGCCGCTCAATACGATTGTTTCTTCGATTGAAGGCGGATTGGGCGGAACGCTTGGTCATATTGCCCTGATCTTTGGACTCGGTGCCATGCTCGGCAAACTGATTGCCGATGCAGGAGGCGCACACCGAATTGCCATGACCCTGATCAACAAGTTCGGGGAGAAAAGAATCCAATGGGCCGTCGTCGCGGCTTCGTTTATCGTGGGGATCGCCTTGTTCTTTGAAGTTGGATTGGTCCTGCTGATCCCGATCGTGTTCACGATCTCGAAGCAATTGAAAGTACCGATCGTGTATTTGGGGATTCCCATGGCAGCCGCCTTGTTGGTCACGCACGGTTTTTTGCCTCCGCATCCGGGCCCGACGGCGATTGCGGGCGAATATGGCGCCGACATTGGGATGGTGTTGCTCTACGGCATTATCGTGGCGATTCCGGCGGTCATTCTCGCAGGTCCGGTCTATACGAAATTGGCGAAGCGAATCGTTCCCAGTGCCTTTGAAAAAACCGGCAATATCGATTCCCTCGGCGAGCAAAAAACCTTTAAACTCGAAGAAACGCCGGGCTTTGGAATCAGTGTCTTAACTTCAATGTTTCCTGTAATCTTAATGGCTATAGCGACTATCATTGATATGGTCAAAACCTCTTCCGGATTTGAAGACAATGCTTTTTTCTCCATAGTAGGTCTCGTAGGCAACGCTTCGACGGCCATGTTGATTTCCTTAGTCATTGCGATCTTTACTATGGGGATTTTCCGAAAGATTCCAATGAAAAATATTATGAGTTCCTGTGCCGTGTCGATTAGCCACATTGGCATGATGTTGTTGATCATTGGCGGCGGCGGTGCTTTCAAACAAGTGCTCATTGCTGGCGGTGTCGGTGATTATGTGGCGGAGTTATTCACGGGTTCCACGATGTCGCCGATTCTATTGGCATGGATCGTCGCCGCCATTTTGCGGGTATCTCTGGGATCTGCGACGGTTGCGGCGTTATCGACAGCCGGGTTGGTGATTCCGCTGCTTGGTCAATATGATGTCAATCTGGCTCTGGTTGTCCTTGCCACCGGCGCAGGCAGTTCAATCTGTTCTCATGTGAATGATGCCGGTTTTTGGATGATCAAAGAATACTTTGGATTGAATATGAAGGAAACCTTCGGTACATGGACGGTTCTTTCGACGATTGTCTCCGTTGTAGGATTAGGCGCTATACTATTATTAAGCTTAGTCGTTTAATGGTTCATGAATGATGCATAACTGCGCCCTTCACCTGCCATGGGAAGCTCCCGGGAGGTGGGGGCGCTCTTAAAGGAGAAGGAGAAGAAACCTATGAAGAAAGCCCAATTTTTAACTCCCGTGGTCACTGCTTTTGATGCTGAGGGCAATCTGGATCAGCAGGCCAATCAAGACATTTACGATCATTTAATTCGCGGAGGCGTGGACGGTTTGGTGGTGATGGGCAGTACCGGCGAGTTTTTCTCTATGCCGGAAGCCCAAAAGAAGCAATTAATCGACCTTGTGGTGGGCTATGTGAATCACCGGACGAAAGTGTATATCGGGACCGCTTGCATGAACATAGAAGATACGATTCATCTATCGAACTACGCTATTGATGCGGGGGCGGATGGGGTCATGATCGTCAGTCCGTATTATTTTGCACTGTCGGATGACAGCATCGAATACTATTATGACCAAGTCGCGGAAGCGGTGAAGGGCGATATTTATTTGTACAATTTCCCGGCCAGAACGGCCCATGACCTATCTCCGGAAGTCACGCTTCGTCTGTTAAGAAAGCATCGTCATATCAAAGGATATAAAGATACCGTCACGGAAATGACGCATACTCGAAAATTAATTCACACGGTACACAACGAGTTCCCCGACTTTATGATTTACTCCGGATTCGACGAGAATTTTGCCCATAATGTGTTGAGTGGGGGAAATGGCTGTATCGGAGGACTTTCCAATATCTATCCGGAAGTTTTTTCGGCGTGGGCGAAGGCCGCCAATGCCAATGACTTTCATAAAGTTGCTGCGATTCAAACGATTGTGGATAAGATGATGGAGTTATACGAGATTGGCACTCCCTTCATCCCGATTGTGAAACAGGCCATGATGCTCAAGGGCATCCAATTGCAGGGTTTTTGCAATAAACCGTTTCTACAGCCTGATCCTAAACAGACGGCAGCCATTCAAGCGCTGCTCCAAGAAGTAGATGCAAGGATTGCCCGTTCCGCCGCCATCTGAGGATATCTGGGCGAGCAGCCTATAAGGATATGATCCACAACCGATTGTCTCGGGGGATCCGTACCGCACCATGCGACCTCAAGCCCAGGCAACCCGGGCGGAAGCGGTAGGAAAATAATAATCGATGCAAACCTAAGAAGCACCAAGAACCTCCAAGGGGTTCTTGGTGCTTCTGTGTTATTCTCCACGTTCAAATCCAAAAGGTCTGTCATGTTGTTATGTTACATAATATATGATAGTATGAAGTTAAGTGACATAATTCGGAGGGATTCTCTGTGGAGTATGTTAATCCGATTCGAGATACGGAAACGATTCGGGCCATGAAGGAGGAGTTAAGGAAGAATTCAATAAGGGATTTGCTGCTTTTCGTGCTGGGGATTAATACAGGCATTAGTCTGGTTGATTTGCTAAGCCTTACGGTGGAGGATGTCTGGGAAGGCGGGAGACCAAAGCAGTTTCTAACCATTAAGGATGAACGAACCGGGGAAGAGCAAGCCCATTATTTAAACGGCAATATCGGGGAGATTTTGAAGGAGTACCTGTCCATGATGGATTGGAAGCCGGAGGATTATTTGTTTAAGTCCAAGAAGGATTGCCGTCCGATCACCCGCCAGCAGGCCTACCGCATTATCAACCATTCGGCAAGAGTGGTCGGTATTTCGGAGAAGATCGGAACGCATACTTTAAGGAAGACCTTTGGTTACCATGCCTATTATAGAGGGGTGGCGATCTCTATCATCAAGTCGATTCTGCGCCACCATTCTACGGCCGAGACCTTAAAATATTTGGGGATCGATAAGAACGAGCGGCTGCCGATCAAGGTGGATGTCAATTTGTAGCGTTCCGATGTAAACCTGAACAAAAACTCTCCACACCCTGTGCGGAGAGTCCTTTCACTCTATTCATCAGCGTCTTCCCGATTCATCGCGGTTTGAAGGTCCACGTTCTTCAGCTCCGTGACGATGCCTTCGGTCACCTGGACCTGAAGCGTCTCGGCGTCCTTCATAAAACGAAAGATCCCATTATTGAAGTCGGTATCGGCTTCTTTAAAGAAAATACCCTCATATACCGTGTCTTTATGGTGGTTAAAGCTCAGGTTATAATGATCGCCTTCTTTGATCAAGTAAGCACGAATTCCCTTTTCATAAATTCCCTCTTCGTCCCGGATATACCGGGCGACCGAAATGATGTGCAGGTCGACAAAAGGGATCTCCCGTACCAAAGCATTGATAATGGAGCCCTTCGTAATTTGTTCCCAACGGCTATGGGCGGTTTGCCCCAGAATAATCTGAGTGATGTTATGGTCCCTGGCCACTTCGGCAATAACCTTTGAGACAGGCCGGCTCTCATTGTCCTTCATAATAAATTGGGCAGTGGCATGGGTATTGGCATACTCTTTCCACTGCTCGATATAGAATAGCTTCTCCGCATCCAATTCATCGAAGGGTTTAGGATCGATGGTCAAAATATAGAGCGGGGCCTGCATCAGGTTGGCAATCTTGCAGCCGCGTTTGATTAGTCGTTCACCGTTGGGACCATAATAAACGCAAACTAAAATGCTTTCATTATACGGAGTATCCATTTCGAACTTTTCACCTCAAGGCTAATAGTAGAGCACTTCATTAAACTACGTACGACTATAATTGATGTTTCATTCGGAGTCAAACCTTAATTGCAGGAATTATTTTCAAGTAAGGAGGAGTGTGCTTGGAACTATTTTATGCCTTCATTTTTCTGCCGTTCATCATTGCCATGATCGTCCCGTTCCTGTACAAGTATTTCAATCGTCAAGTACATACCGGATGGTTTGTCCTGCTTGTACCTCTATCTATCTTTATCTATTTACTTCTATATATACCCTCCGTGGCAGCCGGGGAAACTTATATGTACACGCTGCCGTGGATCCCGACTTTGGAGATTAACCTGATCTCCTACCTGGACGGGCTGAGTCTCTTGTTCGGGTTGCTCATATCCGGCGTGGGGGCTTTGGTGATTCTATACTCCATCTTCTATATGTCCAAAGAGCGGGAGGCCCTCCATAACTTCTATATTTATTTGCTCATGTTTATGGGGGCGATGCTTGGCGTCGTGTTCTCGGATCATCTCTTGGTCTTCTATGGATTCTGGGAATTGACCAGCGTCTCTTCCTTCCTGTTGATCTCTTATTGGTATGAACGAAGAAGCTCCCGTCAGGGCGCCTTGAAGGCCATGCTGATTACCGTCTTTGGCGGGTTCGGCATGCTGGCCGGGTTCATTATGCTGATCATGATGGCGGACACCTACAGCATCCGGGAGATGATCGCCAATCTGGAGGTCATCCGAAATCATGCCTTGTTCCTTCCGGCTATGCTGTGTGTACTGGTGGGGGCATTTACGAAATCCGCGCAGTTCCCCTTCAGCATTTGGTTGCCGGATGCAATGGAAGCCCCGACTCCGGTCAGCAGCTATTTACACTCCGCAACGATGGTCAAAGCGGGGCTATATTTGGTCGCACGGATGACGCCGATCTTTGGGGGCAGCTCCGTATGGTTCTGGCTGGTTGCCGGCGTGGGGCTGATTACGCTGCTGTACGGCTCCTTGACGGCATTAAGACAAACGGATCTCAAGGCGTTGTTGGCCTATTCGACGATTAGCCAGTTGGGGTTGATTATGTGTTTGCTCGGAGTGGGTTCGCTCGCGGTCTATTTTGGGCCGGGCGAGAGCGGCACGGTCTTTACGGTAGCGACCTTTGCGGCGCTCTTTCATCTGTTCAACCACTCCACCTTTAAAGGAAGCTTGTTTATGGTCGTCGGGATTATTGACCACGAGACGGGCCGACGGGATATCCGCTTCTTGGGCGGGTTGATGCGGGTCATGCCGATTACGTTCACGATTGCGTTGATCGGAGGCTTGTCGATGGCGGGGTTGCCGCCGTTTAACGGGTTCTTAAGCAAGGAGATGTTCTTTGGGGCCGTGAACGAGGTCGCCCAAGCCGGTGTTTTCGGACTCGGCAGCATCGGTGTGTTGTTCCCGGTTATCGCTTGGGTAGCCAGCATATTTACGTTTGTGTACTGCATGATCTTTATATTCAAAACCTTTGGCGGAAGCTTCCGTCCCGAAAAACTGACAAAGGAAGTGCACGAGGCGCCTTTAGGGATGCTGATTTCTCCTCTCGTGCTGGGCCTGCTCGTCATTCTCGTCTTCTTCTTTCCCAATGTACTCGGCAAATCGATTCTCACCCCGGCTCTAACCGCGGTGTTGCCGATGATGGACGTGGCGCCGCATGAGCTCAAAATCAGCGCATGGCATGGACTTAACATGGAACTGCTCATGACGATCGGCGTTGTTGTTATCGGGTGGCTGCTCTTCAAGACCGCGAAGCGCTGGATCATGGCTCTGCGCGGCTTCCCGCAAGGGTTGATGTTATCTCACTGGTTCAACCAAGGGATTGAGGGAACGGAGAAGCTTTCGGCCTCGCTGACGAATCGGTATATGACCGGCTCGCTAAGGCACTACTTGATTTATATTTTCTCTTTCTTTGTGCTGCTGCTGATGGGTTCGCTGTTAGGGCTCTATGGCCTGCATTTCGATTTCTCGCAGGACGCCCCTGTCGGTATTTTCGAGGCGGGTCTTGTGATCGCGATGATCATCGCAGCCATCGCGGTCTTGATGGCCGGCAATCGAATTATGGCTATTGTGGCCCTAGGGGCGATGGGCTTTATGATTTCGATGTTTTTCGTCATCTTCAAGGCGCCGGATCTTGCTTTGACCCAAATGGTAGTGGAGACGGTGACGACGGTCCTGTTCTTGCTGTGCTTCTATCATTTGCCGAAGCTGAAGAAGAACATCGAACGCATATCCTTCAAGTTGACCAATGTCATCCTCTCGTTGGCGATGGGATTAACGGTCAGTGTGCTGGCCTTATCCGCGAACGGACATAAGCTGTTTGAGCCGATCACCTCGTTTTTTGAAAATGCGTATGAGCTGGCCGGCGCCAAAAATATCGTGAACGCCATCTTGGTGGATTTCCGCGGCTTCGATACCATGCTGGAAATCTCCGTGCTGACGATCGCTGGGCTAGGGGTATATCTCTTGGTTCATCAACGTTCCAAAAGGAGGGAACCAAATGAAATCGAATGATGTGATCTTAAGAAGCGTAACCCGCGTCGCCGCTGCAATTATCCTGACTTTCTCAATTTATCTGTTCATGAACGGGCATCATCATCCGGGTGGCGGATTTATCGGAGGGTTGAGCATGGCATCCGCGATTGTGCTGTTGTATCTTTCTTTTGGCATCGAGAAGGTAAGGGAGAACATCCGGCTGGATTTCAAGAAGCTCGCCGCCGTTGGCGTCTTGATTGCGGTGGGAACCGGAATGGCCGGCGTCGTCTTCGGCCAACCGTTCTTAACCCAGACCTTTGGCCACGTTGACTTGCCGATATTCGGAGATACCGAGCTGGCTTCCGCCTTGATTTTTGATACGGGCGTGGCTCTGGCGGTGATCGGCACGGCGGTCAATATTATTCTGAGCATAAGTGAGGATCGATAATATGGAGACACTTATCGTGATCCTCGTCGGGATCTTGGTATCGATCGGAACCTATTTGATCCTATCGAAACAATTGCTTCGGATCGTGCTTGGCGTCTCGATCGTAAGTCATGCCGTAAATTTATTGATCCTGACCTCCGGCGGCTTGAAGAGGGGAAGCGCTCCTCTGCTCGGAGAGAAAGAAGCGGGCTTTACGGATGCGATGCCCCAGGCATTGATCCTGACCGCCATCGTCATCAATTTCGCCGTGACGGCGCTAGTATTGGTTTTGTGTTACCGGGCCTATCAGAACTTCGGGACGGATGACATGGAGCGGTTAAGGGGAAATGAGAATGAATAATGGGTTGATTGCTCCGGTGATTATTCCCCTGTTAACGGGGATGATTCTGATACTTGTTCAGAAAAATATCAAGCTGCAGCGGATGCTCAGCTTGCTGGCTTTGTTGGCTGTAGGCGTCATTTCCGTGCTGCTGATGCTCCAGATTAAGGGAAGCGGCATTCAGACGCTGCAATTGGGCGGTTGGGAAGCGCCTTACGGAATCAGCTTCGTCGGCGACATGTTCAGCGCCTTGCTGCTGCTCGCGACTTCGATCGTCTCGATCTGCTGTCTGATCTATGCCTTTCCGACGATCGGCCGGAAGCAGGAGAAACTTTATTTTTATCCGTTATACTTGTTTCTGATTACTGGAGTGAACGGCTCGTTCTTAACCGGGGACTTGTTCAATTTATACGTCTTCTTCGAGGTGTTTCTGGTTGCTTCTTATGTGATGATCACTTTGGGCGGTACCAGGCGGCAACTGCGCGAGTCGCTCAAGTATATCTTCACGAACGTGATCGCGTCGGCGTTCTTTCTGATCGGAGTGGCCTATTTATATTCGATGACGGGCACGCTGAATCTTGCGGACTTGTCGCTCCGGATTGCCGAGGTAGGCCAGGATGGGTTGATCACCACGGTGGCCTTGTTGTTTCTGATCGTGTTCGCCCTAAAGGCCGGTTTATTGCTCTTCTTCTGGCTGCCCGGGTCCTACAGCGTACCGCCTACGGCCATTGCCGCCATCTTTGCGGCGTTGCTCACGAAGGTAGGGATCTACGCCATCTTCCGGATGTTTACGCTTATCTTCTATCATGAACCGCAAATCACCCACCTGTTAATCGGGTTGCTTGCGGCCGCGACCCTCATTTTGGGGGGACTTGGCGCCGTCGGTTTTGGGGAAATCCAGAAAATATTAACCTACAACGTCGTGATCAGCGTCGGATTTATCATGCTGGGGCTCGTATCGTTCACGCCTGAAGGCATCACGGGTTCGATCTATTATTTGTTGCACGATATCATCATTAAGGCGCTGATCTTCCTCGTTGGAGGTACGGTGATTCATCTGACGGGAACCGGCCGGTTGAAGGAGATCAGCGGTTTGATCCGGCTTCACCCCCCACTCGGCTGGATGTTCTTGATCGCGGTTCTCTCCATGGTCGGCATTCCTCCGCTGAGCGGTTTTCTCGGCAAAGTGTTCACGATTCAAGGGACCTTCGAAGCGGGGTATTACGGGTTTGGAGCCATCGGGCTGGTGGCCAGCTTGTTTATCCTGTTTTCCATGATCAAATTGTTCATGAACGTATTCTGGGGGGAAACGATTCTGAGCGAGGAGGATGAGAAGGGATCGATGAAGGGACTCTTGCTCCCGATCGCTCTGCTGACCCTCGTCAGCCTTGCCTTGGGGCTGGGGGCGGAAGGAATCGCCGGCTATGTAGCCCAAGCTGCGGAGGAATTGCTTGATCCAAATCTGTACATCCATGCCGTGATGGATTAAAGGGGGGGAACCGCCATGCCCGTTCAAGTGCTGCTCAATATATTTATTGCTTACCTGTGGATGTTCCTGCAGGATGAAATGAGCATCTTAAACTTTATCAGCGGTTACTTCGTGGGTTTGTTCATTTTATTATGCACACGCCGGTTCTTCAAGAAACCGTTCTATCTCTTTACGTTAGCCGCGGTCGGCAAGCTATTGATTATTTTCATTCATGAACTGATTACCTCATCGTTGATGGTCATGAAGCATGTGCTCCGGCCGAAGGTGGACGTGAAGCCGGGCATCTTCAAGGTGGAGACGGATTTGGAGGGGGATCTGGAAATCACGCTCCTCTCGCTGCTGCTCTGCTTGACGCCGGGTTCGGTCATCATGGACATTACCCCCGACGCGAAGACGCTGTACATTCACGGACTGAATATGCCCGAATCCAAGGAATCCATATTGAAATCGAAATCCGTGTTCGAAAAAGCGATAAAGGATGTGACCAGAAAATGATATTCGATACGATCATGATCATCGCGTTATGTCTGCTGTTGGCAGCGATCTTGGCCAACTTGTACCGTGTCGTCAAAGGGCCATCCAGCGCGGATCGGGTTCAGGCTCTTGACTTCGTGGGCATCAATTTGATTTCGAGTATCGCGGTGTTCTCCGTGTTTCTGAATACCCATGCCTTCTTTGATTTAATCTTGCTGATCGGGATTCTATCGTTTATCGGAACGATCGCCTTCGCCCGGTTTATAGAAAGGGGTGTTGTTATTGAGCGGAAGCGGTGAAGTCGTTGGGGCGATTCTGATTCTCCTGGGAGCCGCCTTTAGCTTGGTCAGCGCGATCGGGAATATACGGTTGCCTGATGTATACACCCGGTCTCATGCCGCCTCAAAAAGCTCAACGCTTGGCGTGTTGTGCGCATTGGTCGGAACCTTGCTGTATTTTCTGAACTCCGAGGGGTATTTCAGCATTCGCTTGATCTTGGGCATTTTCTTCGTGTTTCTCACCGCTCCGGTGGCCGCTCACGTGATCTGCCGGGCGGCCTATCGTCACCATGTCCCGTTGGCGGAGGGAACCGTAGAGGATGAACTCCGGGAGTATTATAAGCCGGACGAGAATTTTGAAGGCGAGGATCAGGCCGAACCGAACGTTGACGAGGCCGGGGATGAGGCATCGCTTCAAATGAATCACATGAGTTAAATGGGAAAGTATTTAGGGCGGTTCAAAGTGTCCCGTATGGGATGGAGCTGCTCGACGTCTTCTTTACGGCGGTCGAGAGCTTACCGGCCGATCAAAAAGCACCCATGCGGGTGCTTTTTGATCTGGTGGGATGAAATCCCATGTGTTCTCGTGAATGCCGCTATTCGAATGAGAAACCCTATAACTATTACATGACAAATTGGGTGATATTTAATGAAAGTAGCGATTATGGGGGCGGGCCTATCGGGTCTGGCCTGTGCGATTACGTTGGAGCGAAACGGCGTCGAGCCGGTCATATTTGAGAAACGGAGCCAAGTCGGGGATCGATTCGTATACATGGAGGCGTTGCTGTCCATATTATCGCATCCGGTTCAGGATTGTATCGCTTCGCTGTCCGAGCAATTTGGATTGTACCTCCGTCCGACCGCGAGCATTCAACAGATGACGATCACATCCGGCCGGTCGCAGGCCATTCTTGAGGGGCCGTTAGGCTTCACCAATATTCGAGGGAGAGATGAGAATTCCTTTGAAGCCCAGCTAAGTCGGCAAGTGAAATCGCCTATCCATTTTCATTCGGAAGCAACGTACGAGCAACTGCTGGCGGATTATACACATGTGGTCATGGCAACAGGAGATGGAGATTACGCCAAACAAACCCGCAATTTCCGCGAAGACTTCACCGTATCGTTGAAAGGGGCTACGGTTGAAGGAGGTTTTGATCGTTACGCGGTGAAGATTTGGCTGAATTATGATTATGCTCCCTACGGATATGGGTATCTCCTTCCCTTCTCGGAGAAGGAGGCGAACCTGGTAATCGCCATTCCCGATCTCCCCGCGAACCGGGGAATCAGGCTTGAAGAGCTCTGGGAGCCTTTCTACCAAAGGGTTCGTACCGATTTGGGCCAGGATCTTCCCGTCACCGACGGCTTTCAAATCACGCGGTACCCGGTAGGGATTTGCGACAGGGCTCGGGTCGGTAACACTTTCTATGTAGGAAATTGCTTCGGCAGCCTAATGCCGTTTATGGGATTTGGTCAATACCCTGCTTTGTTGACCGGGGTCTACGCCGCCTACGATTTATGCGGGCTCGGCAACTATGAGGAATTGACGGCGTCCTTTCGTCAGAGCTACGAGAACTCGCTGGTTCTGCGCCGGGTGATGGAGCAGTTCGACAATGCGGATCTGGATCGAATCGTACGGATGCTGCAGGGGCCCCTGGGGAATAAGCTGTATTTTGCCAAACGAATCAATCCCTTGAAAGTAGCCAGTTATCTGCTGCGGCCTTATGTGAAACTCAAACAAGGAGTGACCTCCTGATCTAACCCGAGGAGGGGATCGGTTTGATCACCGTACTGAATCTGGATGGCCGAGAATTAACCCCGTGCACACTGGACCGTGCATGGCGGGAAGTCAACCGGGGCCGGGCGTTTTGGCTGGACGAGCGGACGATCCAATTACGCTACAATCCGTTCTTGTTCCGGGAATATCGGAAGACGGCCTTGAAGAGAGACCGTTATATTTGCTTATGGTGCGGCGCTCCAGCAACGACGGTGGATCATCTTGTGCCATCGAGCAAAGGCGGCTCGGACTTGCCCCATAACCTGATTGCCTCGTGCAGCGAATGTAATTCAAAACGCGGAAACCGCTCGGCGTTCCGTTATCTTAAGGAGAACAGTAAGGGGGTTCCCCATCCCCTGAAGCTCCGCTACCGCATCTGGCGAGCGACGATGGCCCCGTTACTGAAATCCAACCTAAATCGGAATAAAAGTAGCTACTGAACGTATCCTTCTTTTTATGCCGAATGGCCAATTTGTGAAAATCCAGCCCCAGGGGTTATATTCAGGTGGCGCGGGTATATTAATTATGAAGACTTAGTGAAGTAGATTGACGTTGAGAATGGTTCGCATATAATAATTAATATAAATAACAGTAGAAACCAATATAAAGGAGAGTTCGAATCATGTCATTGATTGGAAAAGAAGTCCTGCCTTTTAAAGCTCAAGCTTATCACAACGGTAAATTCATCGAGGTATCCGATGAGGACTTTAAAGGCAAATGGAGTGTTGTATGCTTCTATCCGGCCGACTTCACGTTCGTATGCCCTACGGAGCTGGAAGACTTGCAGGATCAATACGCTACATTGAAGGAGCTCGGCGTTGAGGTCTATTCCGTCTCGACGGATTCCCACTTCGTGCACAAAGCTTGGCACGACAGCTCCGAAGCGATCGGCAAGGTTACTTACATTATGATCGGCGACCCGTCCCACACGATTTCCCGCAACTTCGACGTGCTGATCGAAGAAGAAGGCGTGGCGGACCGCGGTACTTTCATCATCGATCCGAACGGTGTCATTCAAGCCATCGAAATTACGGCCGGCGGGATCGGACGCGATGCAAGCACACTGATCGACAAGATCAAAGCGGCTCAATACGTTCATAACCATCCGGGCGAAGTATGTCCGGCGAAATGGAAAGAAGGCGCCGCAACTTTGAAACCGAGCCTTGACTTGGTAGGCAAGATTTAAGGAGAGAGATCATGAAACTGGATGCAGACATCAAACAGCAATTGGAGCAATATCTTCAGCTTCTGGAAGGGAATGTTCTGCTGAAAGTCAGTGCCGGAACCGATGAGGTTTCGAACGACATGCTGGACCTCGTGAACGAGTTGTCCGGTATGTCCGATAAAATCACCGTCGAGCAAACGACTTTACCCAGAACCCCAAGCTTCAGCGTGAATCGCGTTGGGGAGGACACCGGCATCACCTTTGCCGGCGTACCGCTGGGCCATGAGTTTACTTCCCTGGTACTGGCTTTGTTGCAAGTCAGCGGAAGACCTCCGAAGGTAGAACAAAATATCATTGACCAAATCAAAGGGATTCAAGGCGAATACCGTTTTGAGACGTACGTCAGCTTGTCTTGCCACAACTGCCCCGACGTCGTTCAGGCGCTGAACCTGATGAGCGTGCTTCATCCCGGCATCTCCCATACGATGATCGACGGCGCGGCTTTCAAGGATGAAGTCGAAAGCAAAGAGATCATGGCGGTGCCGACCGTATTCCTGAACGGCGAGCTGTTCGGCAACGGCCGGATGTCCGTTGAGGATATTCTGGGTAAGTTGGGCGCCTCGGACGCCACGGCGTTCGAAGGCAAAGAGCCTTACGACGTGCTCGTCGTAGGGGGCGGACCTGCCGGCGCCAGCGCGGCGATTTATGCGGCGCGCAAAGGCATCCGCACGGGGATCGTGGCGGAACGCTTCGGCGGACAAGTGAACGACACCCTGGGCATCGAGAATTTGATTGGCGTGAAGTATACGGAAGGGCCCAAGCTTGCGGCCAATCTGGAAGAGCACGCGAAGGAATACAATATTGACATCATGTTGTCGCAGCGGGCCAAGGGCCTTCAGAAGAAGGAACTGATCGAAGTGGAACTGGAGAACGGCGCGGTGTTGAAGAGCAAGACCGTGATCGTGTCCACCGGGGCACGTTGGCGCAACATGAATGTACCGGGCGAAGCGGATTTCAAGAACAAGGGCGTGGCGTATTGCCCGCATTGCGATGGTCCGTTGTTCGCCGGGAAACGCGTGGCTGTCGTTGGCGGAGGCAACTCCGGCGTTGAGGCGGCCATCGACCTGGCGGGCGTCGCATCGCATGTCACCGTGCTTGAATTCATGCCTGAGTTGAAGGCCGACTCCGTGCTGCAGGATCGTCTGAACAGCTTGCCGAACACGACCGTGATCAAAAATGCGCAAGTGAAGGAAGTCACCGGGGACAGCAAAGTGAACGGGGTTACCTACATCGAGCGGGAAAGCGGCGAAGAGAAGCATCTCGAGCTGGAAGGCGTATTTGTCCAAATCGGCCTCGTGCCGAATACGGAATGGCTGGAAGGCACGTTGGAGCGCACCCGGATGGGCGAGATTATCGTCGACAACCGCGGAGCAACGACGATTCCTGGTGTGTTTGCCGCCGGCGACTGCACGAACTCGGCATACAAACAAATCATCATCTCCATGGGATCGGGCGCGACCGCAGCCTTGGGCGCATTCGATTACTTAATCCGTAATCAATAATCGGTTATATAACGGCGGTGCAGGGGTTCCCCCTGGCACCGCCGTTTTTTCTCCTATTTTTTGTTGCCTTTCGGAACTTCAACCGTGGTTTGGGCGGTCGTTTGATTGCCGGCTTTGTCGGTAGCTTCATAGGTGATCGTGTAGACTCTTCCGGTTCCTTTCCCGGAGCGTTCCGCACGAAGCCGGAACTCCTGATCGGCCGTTCCGAGATCGGCGCCTTGGATGTCGTTGGGCTTATCCCCGTCCCCGAGCCCGTTGTCGCTCTCGTTGCTGGTGATGGAAACCAGCTTGACCGAGGCAATACCGGAACCCGCGTCGCTGGCTTCCCAGGCGATCCGGATCGGAACCAGCTTGTGATTCGGAGTCGAAAGCACGGCGGGACTCGCGGTGATCTTCAGAACGGGCGGCGTTGTGTCGGAATTGCCTTTTCCCGTCAAAGTCAGCACGCCATAAACGGAGGTGTCCTGATACCCGTTGCCGGTCGTATCGTTCCAGGCGGCCACGCTTTGACGGGCGCCGTCCTTGGCATCGTTGATCTGCGCGTCGAAGCCGATTTTCACGTTGTTCGCCGGGGTTATCGTTCGCAGCGGGATCTTCATTTCGACCGTGTAGTTCGTGCCGTCAACCCGGGTAGCCGAAACGAAGCCTTCCCCGATTTTCTCCGGATTAAAGCTGGTTTCATTGTCGTAGTTGACGCGGTATTGTCCATCGTCGTCCTGATAGAACGAAGTCTTGGCGTTGTTTTCGTCCAGGAACACCTCGACCGAATCCTGCTCCCATGGGTTTGGACTATTCTTATCCAACTGCGCGTCGCTGACCTGGATCAGGACGTACAAATTATGATCGTCCCAGAGCGCTTTGGCCGTACCGGTCGCGCCTTGCCAAGCCGTCTGGTAACGTTGGATCGGCATTGCCGGCGCCTGGCCCCACACCGCATCTACTACACCATCTACGGCAGGCGTGCCATAAAGCGCGGTGGATTGGTTGGCTTCCGACACATCCGGCTCATGCTCTTCGATGAATTTGGCGGGATCAATCACGCCGTAATAAGCCGGTTTGGCCTGAAGGTTCTTGTCGAACAGCAGCGGGTTGGTCGAGGAGCGCCAGCTGGTGCCGTCATCCATTCCCCAGAAGGTCACGCGGGCGATATGATCCGCATGTTCCTTGAAGATTTGCATCAATCGCGCGTACAAATATCCCTGCGCATGGGCCAGCTTCTCGGAAAGCTGGTAGTTGCTGCCGGCCTGAATGTCCAGCTCGGTAATACTGACTTCCACGCCCAAGGAAATAAATTTCTCCAGAGACAATCGGACATTCTCCGGATTCGTGTTGACGTTATAATGCGCCTGCATGCCGACACCGTCGATCAGCCGTTTGCCGGGATGAGTGAGCGCATATTTGTCGTTCAGCGCCTTGACCATGTTGTAGATCGCTTGGGCTTTGTTCTGATTGTCTTCGTTGTAATCGTTGTAATACAGCTGGATGTCCCACTCCGGATGCCGGTCAAGCACTTCTCTGGCGGCCAGGAACGCCTGCTCGACGTAGTCGGCGCCGATCGCGGTCTTCCATGGAGTTTGCCGCAATGAGGCTTGCCAATCCGCCGGGTTGCCGGGGTTATCGTTCATCGCTTCGTTGACGACGTCCCAGGAAATCACCCGATCGCCGAAATGCTCCATCACGGTTTGGATATGGGTGCGCAGATTCGCCAACGCCTCTTCCCGGCTTAGCGGCACCGCATTTCCTTGCGCGTCGGTGCCCGTGTTCATCCAGGCCGGTGATTGTTGGTGCCATACCAGCACATGTCCGTGCATTTGCATGCCTTCCGCCAGGACTTGATCGACCAAGGCATCCGCGCCGCTAAACGTAAAGTTGCCTTTCGTCGGCTGCAAAGCATCCGGCTTCATCGCATTGCCGGCCGTGGCGGTATTATGGTGCAGGGTCAGAAGCTCCAGCCGAACGCCCTCCAGATCCTCCGCCGTGATGGCGTTGCCGATCAGAAAATCGTTTTGGTAGGCGGTTTTGAGCGGAACCAGATCTTTCTGGATGGCGATCGGTCCGGAGCCCGTGCTTTCGAAGCGGATGTCGTCGATGTAGAAAGAAGCGGTGGCGTTATTGGAGCTCTCCACGTAAATCGTCAAAAATTCGTCGCCAACACTGTTATAACGGTAGGTTCCTTCGAACTGAACCCAATTGTCCCCGGTGCGGATGGTCTTGGGGGACAGGGCTACGTAATTCGCGCTGCTGCCTTCGCCGATTTGCGTGGACAGCTGGATTTGCGAACTGGCGGGTTCGATCAGCTTTACCCAAGCCGAAATCTTGTATTCTGCGCCGGGGTCCACATATTTCTCCACGCGCAGCGTCGGCCCGTGCCAGGCGCTGGTCCGACCTTCGACCTTGAGTGCATAGGAGCCGCCCGGCGTATGGTTCGCTTCGTTCGTCACGGTCAGGGTTTCCGTGCCCGCCCGGCCCGTAAAGCCGCCGGCCGTCCGATCCTCAAAGGTGATCGTGGCGAAAGGCAAAGCCGGGTCTCTTGGCGGCTGTTCGCCGCCACCGGAGCCTGCCTTTTCGGTGATGCGAATGTCTCCGATGTAGTAAGGGACCGCAGCGCCTGCGGCATTCGAGTTGATGCGCAGGGCTTTGTCCGCCCCCGTATCAACGGTAAATTCCTTTGTCAGCGTCACGGCTTGGCCGGCGAGATAATCCGCCTCGGCATAATTGCCGTAGCTGTCTACGGTTTGAAGGGCGGCCTTGGCGTCAGCGGGCAAGCTTACGGCGGCGTCTACGTACACGGTGACGTTGACCGTATAGGTTTTGCCGTTGACCAGTCCGATATCGCTAAACCGGAAATCGGCCGCGTCCCAGTTGTTCACCCGGTTGCTGACGTATAATGCGCCTCCGTCTTCGTTACCGGTGAACGCTTTACCGGTGACCGGCGTCAGGCTGGCGCCCCCCGATTGAACCGCCGCTCCTTTTCCGTTCGCGAAATCCTCGTGATACACCGTGACCGCGCCGTCCGCAGCCGAGGTGTCGGCATTGGATACCGAGGCCGGCCATCCCGGAGGAAGAAACAAGACGGCTGCGATCAGCAGCATGAGGGCACGTTTCATCGTTTGACTCATTCAATCACTCCCCTTTACCATTGGACAAAATGATGAAGCGCTTTCATTTTATTATTCGAAGGCTCCTCCTTTCCTGCCTCAAATGATACCATCCATCCGGGAAACCCGGCTTTCTCAAAATTAAAGGTGATGCCGTACTTTTCTTAGGCATTCGTTCTGTTTTTGTCGCAACTTGTCGAGATTTTGTTGAGTTTTATGTGGTAGAATATAAAGTGACTTTTATCATTGCGAATTCATTTTTATTCCGAAGGAAGCCGAGACAGTATGGAATGCCCCTGCTGCCTCGGCTTTTTAAAATAGCGCGGCTGCTTTACATACGAAATGATGAGGGGAGCGGGACGTTTGGAGGATTCCAGCTTGGCATCGGCGCAGCTCATCGGGCGAAAAGTAAATAAGGATATCTTCAGCGATGCCGGAACTTTATTGCTGTCCGAGTCGACGGTAATCACGCAGGAGCATCTTATGATGCTGGAAAACCGCGGCATTTCTTTGGCGGAAGAGGATCTTGCCACCAAAGCTTTTTCTCCGGAAAATCCGCCTTCTCCCCAGGCCAAAATCGTTGAAGATGCGGTGCAATATGTCACCGAGGTATTTCGTGAAGTGCGGGAAACTCGAAAAGTGCCGATGACGGACATTCGAAAGCATGTCATCCCCGCGATTCACGAGGTGACGCAAGCTACACAGTTGATCCGTTTGTTTGCCGCCCTGCAGGCGAAGGATGATTACACCTACCGCCACAATATCGCGGTCGGGGCCATGGCCAATCTGCTTGGAGGCTGGATGGGGCTCGATCATCGGGAACTGCTGCAGCTGACCGCCGCGGCATTTCTGCACGACATCGGCAAAACAATGATTCCCGACGAAATCTTAAATAAACCGGGGGCTTTAACGGCGGAAGAATTCGCGATCATGAAAAAGCACGCGGTCTTCGGATACGAAATCCTGAAGGAAACGGCGGGCGTTACTCACCGGCAAGCTTTGGTCGCGCTGCAGCACCATGAACGCATGGACGGAAGCGGTTACCCGTTTGGTCTCACCCATGACAAGATCGACAGCTTCAGCCGGATCGTGGCGGTGGTGGATATTTTTCATGCAATGACTTCCAGGCGGGTTTACCGGGAGCCGGCACCTTTCAATGAAGTGTTGGAGCAGATGGAAAAAGACAAGTTCGGACCCTTGGACCCCGCGATTACGAGGTTGTTCGTGGAGAAAATGATGCACTCGCTCGTCGGCAGTCCCGTGGTGCTGACGGACGATAGAAAAGGCGTCGTCGTCATGCTGAATCCCCACGACCTGACGCATCCGTTGATCCGGACGGAAGCCGGTTACGTCGATCTGAGCAAGGATTTATCGGTACATATTAAGCGGATTTTTTAGATGAAAAAGAAGATCGAAGAGGAATTGACAGCCCCCGAAACGCCGTGTTATCATGTGCGAGTACTTTACGATTGTTAAGGAGGTTCGCTTATCTATGCATTCCATTCGCTGGAGATAAGAACGGCAATAAAAAAGCGGATTTTTTCCATATTTTTATGGGCTTTTTTGTCGTGCTTATTTTAATGAATGGGATCGGACATGGATAAGTCAAATGGATGGCGTACGTTTATTTAGGCTATCCCTTTATTCTTCTGTGCCTTTTCATTGGTATGCAGACCTAAAGCCCGTCATGTGGACTTAAGGCCTGCATTTTTTATTGCCTAAAAAACGATAAAAGACCAATAAAAAATGCAGAGGAGATCTAAATATGAATCCACAACAACAAGCCAACTGGAAACGCGGTTTCTTCACGATTTGGGCAGGTCAAGCCGCGTCTATCATCACTAGCGCTATTCTTCAGATGGCGATCGTCTGGTATTTAACCGAAAAAACAGGGTCGGCGATGGTGTTGTCCATGGCGACGCTGGTCGGATTTTTGCCGCAAGCGGTCGGCGGACCGATGATCGGGGTATGGGTTGACCGTTTAAACCGGAAAACCGTCATGATTCTGGCCGACCTGGTCGTGGCTTTGGCGGCTGCATCGTTGGCACTGGTGGCTTTCTTCGGGGAGCTGCCGGTTTGGGTGGTGATGCTCGTCCTTTTTGTCCGCAGTGTCGGCACGGCCTTTCATTCCACCGCGCTGAACGCGACAACGCCTCTGCTGGTGCCGGAGGAGTTTTTGGCTAAAGCTGCCGGGTACAGTCAATCGGTGCAGTCGATCAGCTATATCGTAAGTCCGGCCGCGGCCGCGCTGTTGTACTCCGTCTGGGATCTGAACGCCGTCATTGCCATTGACGTTGCGGGAGCGTTGATTGCCAGCCTGATGGTGGCGATCGTGGCCATCCCGAAACCGGCCGCCGCCGAGGGCGGGAGCATGGCGCAAAGCGGCTTCATGGAGGAATTCAAGGCCGGTTATCACGCGCTGAAGCAGCACAAAGGTTTAGTGGCGTTGCTCTGGATCGGCGGGTTGTTCATTTTTGCGTTCATGCCCATCAATGCGTTGTTTCCACTAATGACGATGGGGTATTTCGGAGGAACGATGAAGCATGCTTCCGCGGCGGAAATGATTTTTGCCGTCGGCATGCTGGGCGGAGGGCTGCTGCTCGGGAAGTGGGGAGGATTCAAGAACCGAACCATGACGATCATCGCCTCCCTTTCACTCATGGGATTGGCGTTAATGCTGGCGGGAGTGCTGCCGACGGGCGGATTTGCCGCTTTCTTGATTTGTTGCGCCATGATGGGCTTTTCCGGGCCGTTCTATAACGGGGTGCAGATCTCGCTGTTCCAGGAAAAAATCGAACCGGAATACTTGGGAAGAGTATTCGGCTTGTATGGGAGCGTAATGGCTTTGGCCATGCCGCTGGGTTTGGTGATTTCGGGGCTGTTTGCCGATCAAATCGGCGTTCACCGATGGTTTCTGCTATCGGGCCTAATGATCGCCGGCATTGCGGCGTTGTGTCTGCTCGTTCCGGCCGTTAGGCACCTGGATCGTCTCAAGCCGAACGAAGAAAACCAAGGCTGAGCCGTAATAGAACCCACACAGGAAATGGCGGTCAAGGGAGAATTCCCTTGCACCGCCATTTTTTTTGACGTCAACCTAAAGTTTTTTGACTACAGTATCATGTTTGTGGTCTGGATGTAAGCGCTATATTGTCGATAAAATGAAATTACCTGGAACACTACACGCGAACGGAAGAGGTGACGAAGATGAATTCTAGGTCAAGTGGTAAGCGCTTACGAACGCGCTGGCGCAAGCAGGACACGGAACTGACGATTTTGGCATTGCCGACGACCATCTGGTACATCCTATTTAGTTTCTTCCCGATGTTCGGGATCATCATTGCCTTCAAAAACTTCAGAATCACCGGCGGCTTTCTGAGCAATGTCTTCAATAGCCCCTGGGCAGGCTTCAAAAACTTTGAATTTCTATTCAAGTCGAACGACGCCTGGATCATTATTCGAAATACGCTGGGGTACAACCTCATCTTTATCGTTCTGGGCATTGCGATCCCGGTCGCATTGGCGATCATGATCGGCATGCTTCACAACCGCCGGGCGGGGAAAGCCTATCAAACCATGATGTTCCTGCCTTACTTTCTCTCCTGGGTCGTCGTTTCGGCCGTAGGTTGGGCGTTCCTGAGCTTCGATAAAGGGATCGTCAATCAAATGCTGACGGGGATGGGCAGCGATCCGGTCAACTGGTACATGGAACCGAAATACTGGCCGTTTTTCTTGATCTTCATGAATATTTGGAAGGGCTTGGGGTATGGGATGGTCGTGTACCTGGCGACGATCGCCGGGATCGACAAAACCTATTATGAAGCGGCGGTCATCGACGGCGCCTCCATCTGGCAGCAAACGCGGTTTATTACGTTGCCTTTGATGAAGCTGGTCATCGTGATGATGTTTATTCTGGCGGTAGGCCGTATCTTTTACACGGATTTCGGACTCTTCTTCCAGGTGCCGCGGGACTCCAATTCTCTGTTCAACGTAACCACGACGATTGATGTCCTGGTCTACAAGCAGCTTAAAACGGCAACGGTCGGAATGGCTTCCGCCGCCGCCTTCGTGCAATCCGTCCTGGGCTGTCTGATGATCCTGGCCGCCAACTGGACCGTTCGAAAGATAGATCCGGACAGCGCGATGATCTAAGGGGGGTGCGTTTATGGCAACAAGAGCGGTCGATCAGAGCGGCCTGGACAAGTTCAATCGCCCGAGCAAAGGCGTCAATGTCTTGTTTCATCTCATCTTTTTGGTGCTCGCCTTGATATGTGTGGTACCGATGCTGGTGGTGTTGTCCATCTCGCTTTCCAGCGAGGAATCGATTCGGCAGACGGGGTATCACCTCTTTCCGACGGCGTTCTCCGGGGAGGCTTACGGTTATATCGCACAGCAGGGGACCTTAATCCTTCGTGCGCTGGGCATTTCGGTATTGGTCACGGTTGTCGGAACCGTGCTGGGCATCCTGCTCACCACTTCGATGGGGTATGCGATCTCCCGTCCCAATTACAAGTTGAAGGGTTTTCTGACCTGGGTCGTCTTTATCCCGATGGTGTTCAACGGCGGCCTGGTTTCCAGCTACTATATCAACGCGAATATGCTGGGGCTGAAGGATACGGTATGGGCGCTCATCTTGCCGCTGGCGGTATCCTCGTTTAACGTCATCATTTGCAAAACGTTCTTCAAAAGCACGATTCCCGACGGCTTGATCGAATCGGCGGAGATCGATGGCGCGGGCCAGATGCGCATCTTCTTCTCCATCGTCCTGCCGATTTCGTTGCCCGTCATTGCGACCATCGGCTTGTTCCTCTGCTTTGGATATTGGAACGACTGGTTCCAATCGATGCTGTACATCAACAACCAGGACCTGTATTCCTTGCAGGCGCTGTTGAATAACTTGATGAGCAATGTGGACGCGCTGGCAAGGAACGCTTCCAGTATGGGGGTCAGTTACGCCGAGCTGGTGGCAACGATGCCGAAGGAGTCGGCCCGGATGGCGGTGGCTGTCGTGATCGTGCTTCCGGTGGCCTTTGCGTATCCCTTCTTCCAGCGGTATTTTATTTCCGGTCTGACCGTAGGCGCGGTCAAAGGATAATCCGAAATAAGCTGGGCATGCCCGGTTTATGTATATTTAGAACAAAAGGGAGGAAACATCCATGAAAAGGTCTTTGAAGCTCGTCTCTACCTTATGTATTATGATGCTTCTCTTATCCATTCTTGCCGCTTGCGGTTCGAAGGCGAATTCTCCGTCGGCCAACCCTTCTCCGGATTCTTCTGCAAACACGTCGACAGACACAGCCACAACGACGAATTCGGGGGAAATCCCCACATTGGTATGGTGGACGATCGGCGGACAAATTCCGGAGAACTTCGACAAGGCCGTAGCCGCAATGAATGAATACACGGCGGAGAAAATCGGCGTCAAGATCGACCTGAAGGTCGCAAGCTGGGGCGATTGGGATACGAAAATCAACACGATCGTCAATACGGGCGAACCGTTCGATATTTTGTTCACGAACGTGACCAAATACAACCAGCAAGTAGCGATCGGCGCACTGGCCGACATCACCGATCTTGTGCAAAGCGAGACGCCGGAACTGTACAAGCTCATTCCCGAGAAGGTATGGGACGGAACCAAGGTCGGCGGCAAAATTTACTCCGTGCCCACTTATAAAGACTCGTCCATGACCCAGTATTGGGTACTCGATCATAAATATGTGGAGAAATACGGCATCGATACCAACAACATCAAGACGCTGAAGGATCTCGACAAACCGTTCCATGATACGAAAGCCGGCGAAGGCAAGAGTTTCTATCCATTGCCGCTCACTCAAGGCGACGGCTTTAGCGGTTTCTTCAACAACTACGACGATCTGGCGCTGGGCTTCCCGCCGCTGGGCGTGAAGGTGGACGACGCCTCCCGTACGGTCGTTTCCGTCCTGGAGCAGCCGGATGTCATGGAAGACCTGAAAACGTTGCATCAATGGTATAAGGACGGCATTATCAATCCGGATGCGCCGACCAAACCCGAACCGGACAAAGGCCGCGCCTTCTTCAGCGCCCAGGGCTTCCCGGGGGCGGAGATCACCTGGCAGATCAACGAGGGCGTCGAGAAATACGATATGACGCAAGTCTTCGGCCCGCTCTACACGACGGCTACCATCCAAGGTTCCTTGAACGGAATCTCGGCCAATTCCAAATATAAGAAGGAAGCCCTGAAGTATCTGGAGCTGGTCAATACTGATCCGAAACTGCGCAACATGCTGGCTTTTGGCGAGGAGGGCGTGGATTATCAGAAAGTGGACGGCGAAAAAGTCGTCGAGCGCATCTCGGATACTTGGCCGCTGGCTGCGTATACGCAAGGGACGTTCTTCAACATGGCGACGACCAAGGGAGCTCCCGAGGACCAATGGACTCAGGTTCAGAAGCTGAACGAACAGGCGACCGCTTCCTCGCTGCTCGGTTTCTCGCTCGACACGGCCAATCTTTCGACGGAAGTGGCGAACGTAAAAGCGACGTGGGATAAGTACCGTTATGAATTGCTCACGGGCGCATCCGATCCGGAGAAAATGGTGCCCAAAATTGTCGGTGAACTGAAAGCTGCGGGGATGGACACGATCATGCAGGCGGCGCAAGAGCAGATTACTGCTTTCTTTCAGTAGGATATAACGCTCGATTGACGGGCCCGGACGGAAGCGTTTCTGCCGTTCGGGCCTTTCTATGATCGTCGCTTGGATGATAAGATGGAACCAGCGCCGCAGCACAAGGGACAAAGGACAAAGGGCAGAGGAGGCGCCGCATGAATTCCTTTTGGCAGATCAAAATCTATCGCCGCAAATTTATCGCCTATACCTTGTTTGTGGTATCGGTAGGTTTGACGCTTGGCGTGATGACCTGTGCGGTGCTGTTGTATCAGTGGATCGAGAACGCCCGCAGCGAGGCGGTCGGCGCCTTTGCCAGCATCGAAACCCGGCTGCAGTATAATGCGGACCGGATCGAAGCTTATATGCAGCGGATTTACTCCAATCCGCGGTTGATGACCGATGTGCAGTGCTTTCTGGGCAACAGCGCGGAAGGCTATCTCACGAGCCGGCTGAAGAATAGCCATTATAACGAACCGCTCGTTTCCCTTCCCGAAGATATGAAGGCCTTTCTGTACAGCTCGGCGCAGGGGGACATCACTCAAATCAGTTTGCATGCCGGGTCGGAGGCCAATGTGGTGCGGTTTGACGGCAACGGCAACGCCAGCTTTTTGTTTCGCCTCCCGGATACGGACGAAGCTTTCCGCGAGCAGATCCAAAAGGGATTTGTCTACCGCAAAAAATTGTCCGATCCGGGTCAAATTTCCCGCCAGATCGGCGAATTCCGTTTCCTGGTCGGCAGCGATCCGTTATTCGGGAGCGTGCAGGGATACAAGCTGGGCATGGCCGCAGCCGTAAGCGCTTCCGGGGAGATGTATGTGATCTCCGGCCATGACCGCGGGACGGAAGAACGGGTTCTCCAGGCCATCGAGGAGAAACAGAACAGCGGGTATCTGAACGTGGGGGGATGGGGCAGCGCCTTTTTCATGACCTTTACTTCCACCAAGTTCGATTACCGGCTTGTCGTACTCGTCGATTTGCCTCGGCTCATGCAGGAGAACTCCGGAATCCTGATTGCCGTGCTTAGTGTTATATTGATGGCAATGATCAGCGTACTGCTGCTGATCGTATACAATCTGCTCGATGACGCAAAATTTCTAAGACGCATTATCCGCTCCATCAAACGCGTAAAAACCGCGGATTTCACCTCGAATTCTCCCGCCCGTTACCGGCGGAACGAATACGGCATGATCGCCCGGGAGTTGGACGACATGGTGCTGGAGCTCGATAAACATATCCGCACCGAGTATTTGCTTAAGTTGAAGCAGCAGGAGACGGAAATGATGGCGCTGCAGCATCAGATCAATCCGCATTTTTTGTACAATACACTGGAAGCCATTCGCTCCACGGCCCTGGTTCATCAGGACGTCGACACCGCCGACGCCATCGCGAACCTGGGGGCGCTATATCGCGATATCGTGCAGAAGGAGAATATCATTTCCATCGGCGATGAATTGGAGCTGCTGCAGAAATATTTAAAAATCATGGAATTGAAATACCCGGGACGGTTTTATTATCAGCTCAATGTGGATGAGGCGTTATTGTCCGTATCGACGGTGAAATTCTGGATGCAGCCTTTGGCGGAGAACTTCTTCGTCCACGGCTTCAACCCGGGCCATGAATTTAATTTGTGGGTCGTGAACGGTTGGGAGACGGACGAACGTTTCGTCCTGGAGTTTGTGGATAACGGGAAGCGGATCTCCGCAGACCGCCTGGAAGAAGTCAGGCACACGCTTTCCCGTCGGGACGACGCTCCCGTGCGGAGCATCGGTTTGCGCAATGTGTATACCCGGCTGCATTTTTTCTATGGAGAGGCTTTTTCCATGGATATCGATAATAACGAGGAGGCCGGAGTCAAGATTACCGTGATGATCGCTAAGGGGTGATTCCAGCATGTATAAGCTTCTGATCGTAGATGACGAACCGCAGATTCTCGAGGGCATGCGGCGGACGTTGGATTGGGCAAGTTACGGCTTTCACCGGATCGAGACGAGCGAAACCCGGGAAGACGCGATTGCGAAGTCCGTGGAGATGTTGCCGGATATCGCCATCTTCGATGTATGTATCGGCCCGGACCGCGGCTATGAGATCATCCACAAACTGAACGAATTGCGGCTTCCGACCAAATACATCATTATGAGCGGTTATAGTGAATTCCAATATGCTCAGGAGGCCATTCGCTGTGGAGTGAAGGATTACCTGCTCAAGCCCGTGGAGCGTTCCAAGCTGCAGAAGGTGATCGAGAAGATCATTATTGAAGATCTGCACGGTACGCTGGACGGGATCAACGGCAAGAATGAGAACATGGACCCGATTCTGGGGGTGGCTTACGAGGATTTATCCAAATTGACGACCCGCATCCTGCTCATGGTGAAGGCGGAATACGCCCAGAACATCACGCTGAAGTCGGTGGCCGAGCGCTTCCGCATGAACAGTACTTACCTGGGGCAGTTGTTCTTGAAGGAAGCCCATATGAAGTTTTCGGAATATTTGATGGCGTACCGGATGCTCCAAGCGAAGGAATACATTTTGACGACGGACGAGAAAATCTCCAGCATCGCGCTTGCGGTAGGGTATCCGAACTTGAATTATTTCTACACGCATTTCCAGGGATATTTCGGCATGTCGCCTTCGGAGATGAGAAAGAGAGACTAGGCTTTGCCTGGCGGAAAGGAGGTATCTATGAAGCGTTTCTCTTGCTTCGGCCGGATCGTTAACGCCGTCTTGATCGCCGGTCTGTTGTCCCTGCTTGCGGCAGGATGTTCCCCGTCCTCCGAC
The DNA here is from genome assembly GCF_057063165.1 of Paenibacillus sp. JL3B1040. NCBI lineage: Bacteria > Bacillati > Bacillota > Bacilli > Caryophanales > Paenibacillaceae > Paenibacillus > Paenibacillus tiangongensis. The sequence goes on from NZ_CM169317.1 coordinate 357,885, forward strand.
AAAGCCGATATCGAACCCGGCGAGGATCGAGTTAATCTGATCTACTATACGATCGGAGAGCCGGATCGGGATTTGAAAAAGGTGAACGACAAAATCAATGAAATTTTGGTCAAAAAGATCGGCATCACCATCACCTATATCAAGGTGGGCTGGCAGGACTATGAAAATCGTCTGAACACGATGGTGTCGGCGGGGACTCCCTTCGATATCGCTTTTGCGCCGGATTTTACCGCCTATGTCAAACGCGGGGCCTGGTTGCGGCTGGACGACTATTTGTCCGGTGCGGGCATGGAGATGTACGAGGCCATCGACCCTATTTTTTGGGAAGGCGTGCGCATGGATGACGGGGGCACTTACGGCGTGCCGACCAATAAGGAACTGGCGGTACGCCAGCAGTGGATGTATCCGGAACAACTGGTGAACAAGTATAACCTCGATATTACGGCTTACAGCACGCTGGAATCGCTGGAGCCTTTGCTGCGGATGATTCAGCGGCAGGAGCCGGATTATTTGCCGATGGAGCTCGATAAGGATTCCCATAACTTTTTCGCTTTGAATGGGTACGAGTACGTGATCGACAAGAAGCTTCCGCTGATGGTGAAGTCTTTGGATCCGGGGTCCCGGGTCGTGAACATCTTCGAGACCCCGGAAGCGCGGCAGGTGCTGGATACGCTTCGACGCTACTACCGGGCGGGCTACATTAACGAGGATGCCGCCTTGCGGGAGGGGCAGGAGCTCAAACGGGGAGATAAGGTGTTCTGGAAGGCCTCCAGCGGCGGGCCGCTTGCCGAAAACAGCTGGAGCAAGGACCGCGGTTATAAAGTGGTGACGTATCCCGTCACGAGCGAGATCGTCACGACGGAAGACGTGCGGGGAGGCGTCATGGCGATCAGTGCGGACACCAAGCACCCTACCGAGTGCATCCGGTTCTTGAATCTGCTCAATACCGACCCCGAGGTGCGAAATCTGTTCAATTATGGGATCGAAGGGGTGCATTATACCTTGGACGACAACGGCCAGGTCGTGTTGATCCCGCCGAAGGACGAAGACGGGAATCCCCTGCCGGACGCACCGCCAAGCTATACGGGGGTGACGTACACCCAGGGCAACTGGTTCATCTTAAAGACGATGGGCGGCGAGAATCCGGAGCCTTTGAACAAATGGGAGGAATTTCGTTCCTCCAATGCCCGGGCCGTGAAGTCGAACACATTTGGTTTTACCCCCGATCTCTCGATGATGCCGATCCAGCTTCAGAACATCGAAATGGTCTGGCAAAAATATTATCCCAGCCTGATGACGGGCAGCGTGGACATCGACACCGAACTGCCGAAGTTCAACGAGGAGCTCAAGCGGGCGGGCCTTGACGAGGTCCGCGCCGAGGTGCAGAAGCAACTGGACGCCTGGCGTGCCGCCCGTCCCTCTTAGGGGGATTCATTTGTAACCCTTTCTATACGCTTTCGGTCTCGGAAAATGGGACAATAAGAAGAAATATCTATGAGGATGGAGGGGGACGGGTGAACAAAATTGCCCTTATCTTGGCGTTCTTGTACGTCTTGACGGGATGCGCCAGTTCAAATGAGGTCCAACCGGCGGAGAATCCGGGAAGTCAACAAAATGCCGAAGCAGCTAATGCTTCGTCTTTCGCAGTTGCGTATGAGCCAGTCGACGCGTTGGAGCTCAAACAGGCGGAACCTTCCCTCGTGGGGGAGCTCGTTGAAATCAAAAAGCTGGATAACGCGGAGATCGCCGTCTATCGTCGGGCGGATGATGAGAATCGGTTGGCAGCGACCCTTCAGGTCGGATCGACCCGTTATGACCTTGGCGAAATCGGGTATGGCCCGATGAAGGAATTCCCGGTTAAAACGGTCGAAGCCCTTGGCGTCACCTATCTGAAATTGGTAGGGGCCAACGGCGCGAACAGCCCGATTACCGACTATATTTTGCCGAATTCAAGCGGACCGTCCCTGCTTCGCATCGATGCCCATACCGTCGAGGCGGATGTGGATGAAGACGGGGTTAAGGAAATCGTTGCTTCGGTCGGCACGGCAGCCGAAACCACCCTCTATAAGCTCCAAGACCAACGGATCGCAGCAAGCAACCTAAATGAGCTTCTGAAGGCTCAAGTTGTTCTTTATGATTTTGCCGGCAATACGTTTCAGGCCCAAAATACGGGCAACAAATTGACGAAGTGGAAGCTTCGGGGGAATGAAATGAGAAGGGTCCCTTAGGTTATGAAATCTTAAGTGGATAGTGTGGTCAAAATGGAGAACGGGAACGAGCAGCCCAAAGCGACTCGATACACCCGTAAAGTCGGGCGAATGGGAAACAAGCTTGGGCATCAGCTTGCCTAAAAGTCTTGCCGCAAAGTTAAACCATAGCTCTAACGCTTGTCGCACATGCCGCAAAGTTAAACCGTGGCTCTAACGCTTGTCACACATGCCGCAAAGTTAAACCATAGCTCTAACGCTTGTCACACACCTTAAACCGGCTAAACTCGCGGCTTCACAATTCTAACGCTGATCACAGAGCTTATTGCCTCGTTTTATAGGCGTAATGGGGGTGTTAGTGTACGAATAGCGTGGCTCAGCGTCGTTAGAAATTAGTTTGCGCCGAAATGGCCATATTAGCGTTTCTCATCAGCGTTAGAGCTGGCAGCCAGGTGGCCGAAAGCCGGAAACCGGAAACGAGCAAGCATGGGGGATCCGGCCAGCGAGCAACAGCCCCGCGCCAGTGGCCAGGCGCCGTGCTGAGCGAGGGCGCCTTCGCCCCGCGCCAGTGGCCAGGCGCTGCGCCGAGCAAGGGCGCCTCACCTCGCGGCCAGCGGCCAGGCGCCGTGCTGAGCAAGGGCGTCCCCGCCCCGTAGCCAGTGGCCAAGTGCCGCACCGAGCGAGGGGCACCCAGCCAGACTGCCGTAGCTCTAACGCTTGTCACACATCTTAAACCGGCTAAAATCGCCGCTTCACAATTCTAACGCTGATCACAGAGCTTATTGCCTTGTTTTATAGGCGTAATGAGGTGTTAGTGTACGAATAGCGTGGCTCAGCGTCGTTAGAAATTAGTTTGCGCCGAAATGGCCATATTAGCGTTTCTCATCAGCGTTAGAGCTGGCAGCCAGGTGGCCGAAAGCCGGAAACCGGAAACGAGCAAGCATGGGGGATCCGGCCAGCGAGCAACAGCCCCGCGCCAGTGGCCAGGCGCCGTGCTGAGCGAGGGCGCCTTCGCCCCGCGCCAGTGGCCAGGCGCTGCGCCGAGCAAGGGCGCCTCACCTCGCGGCCAGCGGCCAGGCGCCGTGCTGAGCAAGGGCGTCCCCGCCCCGTAGCCAGTGGCCAAGTGCCGCACCGAGCGAGGGGCACCCAGCCAGACTGCCGTAGCTCTAACGCTTGTCACACATCTTAAACCGGCTAAAATCGCCGCTTCACAATTCTAACGCTGATCACAGAGCTTATTGCCTTGTTTTATAGGCGTAATGAGGTGTTAGTGTACGAATAGCGTGGCTCAGCGTCGTTAGAATTTAGTTTGCGCCGAAATGGCCATATTAGCGTTTCTCATCAGCGTTAGAGCTGGCAGCCAGGTGGCCGAAAGCCGGAAACCGGAAACGAGCAAGCATGGGGGATCCGGCCAGCGAGCAACAGCCCCGCGCCAGTGGCCAGGCGCTGCGCCGAGCAAGGGCGCCTCACCTCGCGGCCAGCGGCCAGGCGCCGTGCTGAGCAAGGGCGTCCCCACCCCGCAGCCAGTGGCGAAGTGCCGCACCGAGCGAGGGGCACCCAGCCAGACTGCCGTAGCTCTAACGCTTGTCACACATGCCGCAAAGTTAAACCGTGGCTCTAACGCTTGTCACACACCTTAAACCGGCTAAACTCGCCGCTTCACAATTCTAACGCTGATCACAGAGCTTATTGCCTCGTTTTATAGGCGTAATGGGGGTGTTTGTGTACGAATAGCGTGGCTCAGCGTCGTTAGAATTTAGTTTGCGCCGAAATGGCCATATTAGCGTTTCTCATCAGCGTTAGAGCTGGCAGCCAGGTGGCCGAAAGTCGGAAACCGGAAACGAGTAAGCATGGGGGATCCGGCCAGCGAGCAACAGCCCCGCGGCCAGCGGCCAGGCGCCGCGCTGAGCGAGGGCGCCTCGCCCCGTGGCCAGCAAGCATGGGGGTAAAGGAATCCCGTCGGGCATGTAGCTATATCGCAAGCAACGAAAAAGTGCAAGTTGAGCCGATAGGAGCCTCTCCAGCCCGTTCATGAAAAAGCAAACAGCCCGATCCGTTCGGGCTGCTTGTTTCTCCTATGCTTGCTTACTCCCCGTAAACCCTGACCTCGATTACCTCCGCAAACTGCGATCCGTTGGTCTCCTCGACGACCAGCCGGAGCGCTTGCGTTTGAACGGGGGCACCCAGACGGTGCACCCGCTTGCGCCGGCGGTTGTCGGGTTCCGCGACTAGCGTTCTCCAGTTGCCGGCGGAATCCAGCGTTTCGATCCGGTAGCTCTTGACCAGCTCGGGCAGGACTTCGAACGGCGTGCGGTGATGGTGCAGATTGATCAGATCTTCATTAACGTCGTCGTTAAAAATCAAGTGGACTTCACGGACGGTTTGCTCGTTCTCCCACTCCAGCTTTACCCAAGGATCAGCATCCTGCGCCAGCGGCTCCGACAGCCACATGTGCGGGCCGCCGTAAGGACGTTTGTAGCCGTCCAGGATATGCTCGGGGCGGTAAGCCCGAGTCGCGAACTCCGCGCGGAAGCAGAAGACTTTGCGCACCAGCCGTTTCATGCTCCATTCGACTACGGGCTGGGTGACGTCATGATCCTCCAGGTCCTTGGAGACGCTCGCGGCTGCGCCGCGCTCAAAGGCAAGCAGCCCGGTCAGCGGGGCGTGGGACAAGTACAGCTTGATCAAGGGATTGCAGCGGACGACGATCAAAGCGTTCTGCGGCTCGGCCGGCATCCAATCCAGCGCTGCAGGCACCCACTGTCCATCGCCCTTGGCCACGGCAACGGTTGTGCGGCATTCCAGGGCGGCGGGAACGTAGTTTTCCGGCCGACCGGTACTCCACACTTCGACGGTGAGCTCCGTATCCTGTGAAGCGTCGAGCCGCCATTCGATCGTTCCGGCGATGCCGGGATCGGCCGGAAGCAGCAGGGCGACGTCGCGCTCCAACGGGTAGGCCTCGTCGGCCGATTCCGCCGCCAGCCGGGCCAGGAAGGAGGAGGCGCTGACCTTTGCGCACCGGGCCAGGTCCGCGGCGTCTTCGTTCGCCACGCCCAGCACGGAGGCGTCCTGCCGCAGCAGCGTTTGCCGCAGCAGCGGCGTATGCGCACGCGACAGCTCGCGCGGTGTGACGCCCAGGTCCGCGCACAGCGCGGCGGCCGTTCCGGCGGCTTCGCCGATCACGGCGCAGGTGGCCATCACCCGCGTCGTACCGAACGCGACGTGCGTTGCGCTGATGTTGCGGCCCGCGAACAGCAGATTGGACACGTTCGCGGAGTACAGCGACCGGAACGGGATGTGGTAATTGCCATCCGCGTGCAGATGCTTCGAGCCGCTTTCCTCGGCGTACATGCCCTGCGGCGGATGCAGGTCGATCGACCAGCCGCCGAACGCGACCCGGTCGTCGAACGACTCCTGGGCCAGGATGTCGTTTTGCGTGAGGACGTAGTCGCCGATGAACCGGCGGTATTCCCGCTTCCCGGGGATCGAGCCGACCCACTCCAGCGTCATGCGGTCGGCGTCGAACTGTCCGGAATTTTTGATATAATCCCAGATTCCGTAGATGACGGCCGACAATTCGTCGCGAATGCGCTCGTTGTCGTGCACCGTATCCAGCTCGCCGCCCCATTCGATCCACCAGTAATGACAGCCGGAATCGCCGCTGCGGATCACCCGGTTCAGCGGGATCGGCGTCTGCGTAATGTCCTTGGCGAAGGACGGCGGGACGAATTTTACCGGATGCCCGGCGTCCTTCGTGTAGAACAGCAGCGTGCTGCCGAGCGTGATGTCGTCGGCGATCTCCGGTGCCCAGGCTTCGCCGTATTCGTGCCGGGCTTCCCGGCCGATCCGGTAGTTGGCGCCGGCCAGGAACCCGATCAGTCCGTCCCCGGTGCAGTCGAGGAAGAGCGGGCTTACGAAGCGGATGCGCCGCTCCGAGCCCATCATCCAGCCGGTGACCGACCGGATCTGCCGCGCATCCTCCTCGCCGTCCGCTTCGACTTCGTGCACGTCGGTATTCAGGTATAAGGAGAGGTTCGGCTCGGCCAGCACCGTTTCCAATACGACCAGATCCCAGAGATAAGGGTTGCCGTCCGGATTGCGGTACTGGTTCTCCACGAACATTTCGCCCATAATGCCGGTCTCGCGGGCGTATCGGTTCGTGCCGTGCGCGGTTGCCCCGCAGACCCAGACGCGTACCTCGCTGCTGGCATTGCCGCCGAGCACCGGGCGGTTCTGCACGAGCGCGACCTTTCTGCCGAGCCTTGCCGCCGCCACGGCGGCGCACACCCCGGCTAATCCTCCGCCCACGACCGTAATATCGCTGTGCACGGTTTCGTTTCTCATGGTTGGTTAAACTCCTTTCGATAATGAAGTGATGGAATGCTAAGAGTGCTTAAAGTGCTTAAAGTGCTTAAAGTGCTTAGGTCGTTTAGGGTGACGCTCGAAAAGTTGTATTTTATGCAGCATTTTCCCCGTGAAAAGGTTGAAGCTGGGCAGTATGTTGTAAAAACTGCAACATTTCGCCGATCAACGGCCCTTATCGTGCCCAAATGTTGTATTAAATGCAATATTTTAGACTACGCAGCCGCAATAGGCAGAGAATGTTGTAGGGTTTACAACACTTCTTCGTCATCGGCGGAGCAGAACCCTTCGTCCCTGCAACGGGCGAAGGGATCCCTCACCCTTTCACCGCCGAGCTGGATACGCCTTGAATAATGTATTTCTGGCCGATCAGGAAGACGAGGATCATCGGGATGATGCCCGCGGTGGCCGCCGCCATCATGCCGTTATAGTCGACGGTGTTCTCCAGGATGAAGTTTTGCAGGCCGAGCGGCACGGTGAACAGATCCTGGTCAATCAGGAACACCAGCGCGTTCTCGTAGTCGTTCCAGTGCCAGGAGAAGTCGATGATCGCCAGCGTGGCGAGCGCCGGCTTGGCCAGCGGCAGGATCAGCCGGAAGAAGATGCGGAAATGGCCGGCGCCGTCGATGAAGGCGGCTTCGGAGATCTCCTGCGGTACGGTGAGAAAAAACTGCCGCATCATAAACACGCCGAAGATCGTGAACATCCCGGGCAGAATCAGCGCCCAATGCGTATTATAAATCCCGGCCCAGTCGAACATGATGAACTTAGGCACAAACAGCACCTGCGGCGGGACCATCATCATCGACAGATACACCATGAACAGGGCGTTCCGGCCCTTGAACTCGATCCGCGAGAACCCGTATGCCGCCAGCGAAGACAGCAACACGGCGCCGGCGACGCTGATCACCGAGATTTTCAGGGAATTCAAGTAATAATGGATGAAGCTGTTCTCCCCGGTCCAGACCTTGATGTGGTGTTCCCAGTTGAAATCGGCGGGAATCCATTTGATCGGATATTCGAATACCTCCGCCGGCGTTTTGAACGAGGTGCTGATCATCCACAGGAAAGGAACGACCATGAGTACCCCGAACAAGAGCATGACGCACGTGGTGACGATTTTGGTGACGGAAGTCGATGGCATGCTTTTTCCTCCTTAGTTCGTGAAAAGTTCAAAAGTCAGGTTTGGAGCACCGAGAAGGTTGGACGAAGCTTAGGGGCTCCCGGTAGCGCGGCTGCGTAATGGACCGTAATGACCTTATTTGCCCCTTTCCCAACTATTTCTCGCTGTAACGGACTCCAGAGACCTTACTGGGCTTCGATAACGGTGATTTAGCCGCTTTTGACCGAAATAAGGCCTCCTCGATCCGTTAGAATCGGAAACTGCCCCAAAGCGGGTCAATAACGTTTCTGGTGTCCGTTAGCTTGCTGGAAGCTGTGCAGGAAACATACTTCGGAAGCATAGGCTTAGCCCGGCTGAGTTCAAGATTCGATGTCGAGTCTACTTTTTCGACGTACCTCCACTGTAGCCAGACCGCCACCCCTAGTAGTGCACCCAGCGCTTTTGGCCGACCCATTGAATCAAGGTGAAGATCAGGATGATCAGGAACAGCGCCCAGGAGATGGCGGAGGCGTAGCCCATCTCGTAATAACGGAAGGCGTTCTGGTAGATGAACAGCGACAGCACGGTCGTGCTGTTCCCGGGGCCGCCTTGCGTGATCGCCTGGATGATCCCGAACTGCTTGATCGACATGATCAGGCCGGTGACGAGCAGCAGGAACGTGGTCGGGCTGACCAGCGGCCAGACGACGCTGCGGATCGTTTGCCAGGTGCGGGCGCCGTCGATTTTGGCGGCCTCCAGCAGCTCGCCGGAAATTTCCTGCAGGGCGGCCAGGTAGATGATCATGTTGTAGCCGAGCATGAACCAGATCCAGATGATGTCGATGGCGTACATCGACGTCTCCGTGGTCGACAGCCATCCCGGCGGGTGGGCGATGCCGACCGCGCGCAACAGGCCGTTGATCGGCCCGTTCGTCGGCTGGAACAGCAGCATCCAGACGAAAGCGACGGCGACGCCGCTGGTGATGTAAGGCATGAAGTACAACGCGCGCAGCAGCTTTTTCAAATGCACGGAGCGGTTCAAGATGACCGCCACGACAAAAGCCAACCCGATCGACACCGGCACCGACAGCAGGAAGAGCAGGGTATTTTTCAGCGCGATATAGAAGACCTCGTCCCCAAGCATTCTTTGGATATTGGCCAGTCCGACGAACCGGGTATCCGGCTTCATGAACTTGTAATCCGTGAACATCAAGTAAAACGAATACAGGGCCGGTAAAATAAAAAACAGCAGCACGCCGATCATGTTCGGTCCGATAAACACGTATCCCAGCAATTGCTGCCTTTTCATCCACGATGTTTTCACATGGCTCCACTCCTCTTGGTCTTGAAAGATCGGTTACGTCCTCAGCATAGCAGGAGGGGGCGGGCCGTTATAAGGAACAAAACCACCGACCTCATGCTACAGAATTACGCATTTCTCGGGCGGCCGGGCGGCGCGCGGGGGATGTAGATTTGTTCTATAAATGAAAAAAGAGCAAAGCCCGGCTGCTGTCAGCCGGCCCCTGCCCAGTTCCGCGGAACCCTATTGGTTTTGCTTCAAAAACTCGTTATGACGCTTCACCATCGCCTGCACGGTTTGCTCGGCGGTTTGGTTATCGAGGAAGAATTTCTCGTACTCCTGCGCGCGCATATCCACCATTTCCTGCGGGAGCTTGCGGACAAAGGTCGGCGTCTCGTTCCCGTACAGGACGAATTCCAGCGACTCCTGGTCGTAGGTGTCCGCGTGTTCGCCAAGCAAGCTCTGGATCGCGGCTTCCTGGTCGACCGCATTCGATGCGGGCAGCCGTCCTCCGGCCGCCATCGGCATCATGCCTTCGTCGGCATACCATTTGAGGAACTCCCAGGCGGCTTCCGTGTTCTTCGAGTTGGCATTAATCGAGATAAAATCGCCCACGCCGCCGCTGGTGATGAAGTCGGCTTCGTTCTCCGCCAGTCTCGGCACGGGGGCAAACGCGATTTTAAAGTCGCGAGGGAAGTCCTTCATATTATTGGAGCTGCGAAGCAGCCATTCCCCGATGTTGATCATTGCGGCTTCGCCGCCGAGGAACATGTTCTCCACCGGCATTTTGGACGTCAGCTGCTCGCCGAGCGGCGGCGTGGTCTGATCGTCTTTCATCATGGCGTTCATCGTCACCAGCCATTTCAGCACGAGCGGATGGTCCATGTTGGACGTGCCGTCTTCCTTGACGTAGCCGTTCTTCTCCAGGACCGAATCCATCGGGTCGGCGAAAGGCTCCATGTGCTGCACCAGTCCGTATTTGAAGCCGGCGGCCTTCAGCGTCTTGGCGTATTCCCGGACTTCGTCCCAGGTCCAGGCCTTCGGCACCTCAAGCCCGGCGGCGTCCAGCGCGTCCTTGTTCAAGGCGAAGAACTGGACGTTCTTCTTGGTGGGAATCCCGTAATATTTACCGTCGATTTTCCAGGTGGCCGCATTGGCCCCGATTTTCTCATCGATATTGTAGTCCGAAAAAGAGCTCAAATCGAGCGCCACGCCCGACTCGACCCGCTTGGCCGCCTGCGTCACCGAGTAGTTGACGAACAGATCCACCGCCTGCCCGGTGGCGAGCGCGGTGTCGAGCTTCAGGTTCCCGTCATCGTCATTCACGAACCGCACATATTCGACCTGAACGTCGGGATGCTCCGCGTTCCAGGCGTCGACCACCGCTTGCGGCCCGGCTTCCGGCGGAACTCCGCCCCACATCGTCAGCTTGACGGTTTCGCCCGATGAAGGCGCTTTCGAATCTGGGGTTGCCGCTCCCGAATTTCCTTTCGCTCCATTACTGTTAGTACCGCCGCAGCCGGCCAGCAAGCCGATCAGCAGCGTGCAGAGCAGCAGTGCGGCCCATCCTTTTTGGTTTCTCACGGGTAAAGACCTCCCTATATCGTTGATGGTTGAATCCCCCTCATCGTAGCAGGGGACGGGAGCGGAATTGAACCTACATATCCCTTCAGATCACGGAACAAAACGATGCAATTGCGCGTCCGGACATTAGGAATCCGGGGCCATGGATTTCTTCTATTCGGCGGTTTTGTTCCATTGCCGGTATTTGCTCGGCGTCTGCTGGGTATGACGCTTGAAAATCTTTATGAAGTAATTGTCGTTAAGGAAGCCGACCCGTTGACCGATCTCATGAACGGGCAGATCGGTGTGAAGCAGATATTCCTGCGCCTTCTCCACGCGAACCCGATGCAGGTAATGAATCAGCGTCTGCCCGGTTTTCTTCTTGAACAAGGCGCTGACGTAGTTTTCGCCCATCATCACGTATTGAGCCATCGACTTGACCGTGATGTCCTGCGGGTAGTTTTCGGCGATGTACGCGATAATCTTGCACACTTCGGGATGCGAAATGCCCGCTTCGGTTCCGGCCGGGCCGGGGCTTGAAGCGGCCGTTCGCCGTCCCGGGCCGTTCGCCTGCGGTCCTTCGCCTGCACCGCCGCCCGTCTCCCGAATGGCCGCTCCGGAACCGACCCTGGCCGAATCCTCCGCGCCGGAAGCCCCAACGCCGTCCCTGGCCAGCTCCGCGCTCACTTTGCGCAGCGTGTCCCGCAGCGAATTCACACTCATCGACAGTTTGAGAATATAGTTGGATGCGCCGTATTCCATCGCCTGCCGCACATATTCGAATTCGCCGATGCAGGTCAACATGATGAAGCGGGAGCGGTATCCCTCCTCCCGCGCGCGGCGGAGCAGCTCGACGCCGTCCATTTCCGGCATGACGATATCCGCGAGCACCAAATCGGGCGGATCGCGGCGGATCATCTCCAGCGCTTCGCTGCCGTTGCCGGCCTCGCCGGCCACGGTAAACCCGAGCTCCTCCCAGGCGATGATCTCCCGCACCGATTCGCGAACGAACACTTCGTCTTCAACCAGCAGCACTTTCCACATGTTATCGTCCTCCCCTCGGATCGTTGGCCGCGGCTTCGCCGGGCGGCAGCGCCGAATGGCGTTCTTCACCGGGAAGCCCGGCATCCTGCGGATTTCGGGCATAAGGCGTTGACAGCAAAAAGGGAATCGTAAATCGGACCCACGTCCCCCGTTCCGAGGAAACCACGTCCATCCGGCCGTCTTCCTTAAAGAGCAGGCGCAGCCGCTCCCGTACGTTGTCCAGGCCGATGCCCGGCCGTTTCCGCGTCCGCTTCATTTGCGCCGAGCGCGCCATGCCGACGCCGTTGTCCTCGATCTCCACGGTCAGATGGGCGGGCCCCTCCCGCCGGACGCGAATGTCGATCCGGCCTTGCCCGGCCAGATGCCCGACCCCGTGCATGATGGCGTTCTCGACGAGCGGCTGCAGGCTTAGCTTCGGCACCAACGCAAAGACGACATCGTCGTCGAAGGCATAAGTGACCTCAAACCGGTGATTGTACCGGACTTGCTGAATATGCACGTAGGCTTGCACGAGCTCGATTTCGTCCTGGAGATGCACCAGATCTTTTTCCGAATTCAGGCTGGCTTCCAGCAGTTTGCCCAGGGACAAGGTGATGTCGGCGATGTCTTCGTTGCCCTGGCGAATGGCGCTCCACTTGATCGTGTTTAACGTATTCAGCAGAAAATGCGGGTTCATCTGGGCCAGCAGCATATGGAAATGAACGGCCTCCTTCTGGCGCTCCTCCGTCTTCAGGCGCTGAATCAACGCGTCCATATCATCGAGCATGGTGTTGAAGGTGCGGGTCAGCTCCAAAATCTCGCCGCGGAATTTCCGCTCCGGTAGCCGGATTTTCAAATTTTTGCGGACGACCGCCATCATTTTGTTCTGCAAGTGGGACAACGGTCGGGTGATCGTCGCGGCGATCGCGAAGGTCATGACCAGAAAGGCGCCCATCAGCACAAAAAACGTCGTAAAATACTGCCGTTTCAACGCATCGATCTCATTAAACAGAATCGGCAGCGGAATCCGGTTCACGATATACCAGTCCAACGATTCTACATAAATGTAATTGATTAGGGAATTGGAGGCCTTATCGATAAAATACTGCCGGTCCGGCTGCTTGGCGATTTCCGCCATGACCTTCTCCGGTAGTACCGCATCCGGCACCGACTTGGAGATTTCCTCCCCCGCGCGCGTAATCAAGAAATACTGCTGCTGCAGATCCGATTGGTTATGGATGGAGCGCAGCCAAGAGGAATAGTCGATACTGATGCGAGCCAGACCGTAGGGCCGGTTCGGGTTGTCGCCCAAATACGCGTACAAGGACAGCAGATAGGTGCTGGTCGAGACGTCCCGCAGCACATAGTTCGGATCGTTCGGAACCCAATGGTACCGGTTGGCGTTCATCGCCTCCGGGGCGAAGCCGGGGTGGTTTCTCAGCTTGTCGTAGACCAGGGCGTCCCGGGGCGGATAGGAAGTGTATACGCTTTCACTAAAATCCATAATCATAAAGTAAACGGAAGGGTTGTACAGGAAAAAGCTGTTGTTCAGGTTCATGAAAATATTCTCCACGATCCGTTTATTCTCGAGTCCGTCGTGTTGCTCCGGGTGCTGCAGCACGGATTTCACGGAGTCGTCCTGCTTCAGAAAGATCAGCGTCTTGAAGGCGATGCCCATCTGATCCTCCAAGGTCCGGTACATCTGCTCCAGCTGGGAGTGGCTTTGCTGGCTGATCTTTTGCTGCACCAGGGTCTCGATCCGCTGGTAATTATACAAATTCAGAGCGCAGAAGGGCAGCAGAATCAAGCAAACAAACGCCATGAACAGGCGGTATTTCAGTTTCTGCGGAATCAGATAACGCGTGAATCCGACCATGCGGGCATGCCTCCAGTGCGGTCGCGGATGTCTTTTCCTCAAATTATAGCATAGGGAATAAGTCCGCAAAGGCGTTGCCGGAATTTGCATGGATTTGTTGCAAAACGGCGGCGGTGCGGGGTGGGATGTGTAGATTTGTTCTATTGGGGGATATTTACATCATTTATGATCTATATGTTATAGTCGAGGGGGGATGGAGTTTATTTATAAAAATGAAGGCAGCTTTGTATAATATATTATTTTATGAGGACGAAAATGGTAACAGGCCAGTATTGCCCTAGGAATGAAGCTGAACTTGCATGGAGCGGAGGAGGCTGCGGCTGTAAGTTTGGGCTGATCAAGGAAAGGGCAAGATGAAATAATATTCATGGATTAGGATACGCCGCCCTACCGAATAACCGAGCATAGAGACTCCACTTTAGGAGAGCCCTGCAAAACGAATACAGTTTCTGTAAAAAGCAACCCAGTACCCCTTCGGTGCTGGGTTTGCTGTATACTGGAAGAAAAAGAGAAGCGAGTTGAGCCGTTTTGCTGCAGCCAGCCAGACAACTAACCGCATCATTCCATGCGGAGCTATATCAGCTTGTGCCGGAAGACCATCTGCTTCGCAAGATCGATGCTGCGGTGGATTTCGGATTTGTATACGAACTAGTGGAGGATTCCTACTGCAAGTATTACGGCAGACCGGCAAACGAGCCGGAACTGTTGTTTCGCCTGCTGTTCTTACAGATCCTGTACAACCTCTCGGATGAGCGAATGATTCAGGAAGCTGAGGTGAATCTGGCTTACAAGTGGTTTCTCGGGATCAATCCGGAGGATCCGCTGCCAGACGCCTCCCAGCTGTCGCGGTTTCGTAATCACCGGCTAGGAGCAAGTCAGGTCGAAGACGTACTGAAGCATGTAGTCAGTCAATGCATTGAGCAAGGCTTAGTCAAAAGCAAAACCATTATCCTGGATGCCACGCATACACGGGCCGGCAGCCCAAAACAAAAGCCGTTCGACGTGCTGCGTGACGCGGCCAAGCGTCTGTTTCGCGTCGTAGTCAAACGCCACCCCAAGTTGGAGAAGAAACTACCTAAGCTGCCCTCCGTTAAAAGCGAAGATACGGAAGCGGAGAAAACCATGCTGACCTACTTGGCGCAACTGGGAGAGACCGTGGAGGAACTGCTTCCGGACCATGAAGGAGCGGTGAGTGAGAAACTGGGCATCGCCAAACAAATCATCGAGGATGAGCGACTCCTCTCACAAAAGGGGATTCTCTCCGCCATCGACCCGGATGCACGTTTCGGCTGGAAGAGTAGTAGCAAATCGTTCTTTGGCTACAAAGAACATATCGCCATGACGGAGGAAGAGATCATTACCGCGCTGGAGGTAACACCGGGAAGCACTGACGACGGCAAGCAATTACCGGCATTGCTCGAACAAACCACAGCAAACGGTGTAACCGTAAACGAAATCATTGCGGATACCGCCTATTCGGGCAAGGATAATCTGGCGAGAATGAAAAAGGAAACCATATCGCCTGTCGTGCCCTTAAACCCAATTGTCCACGAAGGGGGCGAGCGTCAAGAAGGATTCGAGTATAACAAGGATGCCGATTTCGTCGTTTGTCCGGCCGGTGAGCGAAACAAACGGAAGGCGATTCAAGGCAGCAAGACCAGCGGAGAGAGCCGATCACTCGTCTTTTACTTTGACGTCGAGAAATGCAAAACCTGTCCGCTGCGCGAAGGATGCTACAAGCCGGGCGCCAAGAGTAAGACTTACTCGATTCGGATCATCGCCGAACATTATAAGGAACAGATCGAGTTCGAGTTCAGTGATACGTTCAAGGAACGAATCAAGCGCAGACCGATCATTGAACACAAGAACGCGGAAATGAAGAGATTCCACGGTATGGATACAGCCAGGTACCGGGGTCTCTTCCGCATGCGAATACAAGCCTACCTCACCGCGTTTGTTGTAAACGTAAAACGGATGGTGAAGTTAAAAGAGCAAAAGCAGCCCATCCTCGGGTGAGGATGAAGCTGCTTTTTCCGTTTTATCGAATTTATTTTCCAGTTCCGAGCCCCCAATAACCTAGAAACGAGGCTTTTGCAGGGCTCTCCTTTAGTGGGGTCTTTTTTTACTTGGTGCGGCGGCTTCTGTTATTGTCGGAGCCCCTTTTTTTAGTGAATAAGACAGCGAATTAAAGTGTCAAAGTCATATTGACTTTAGAGATGGAAGTGGCTACGATGATCTGGTTGTTAGGATAGAAATGTGGTAGAGAGAGGATCAGAGTAGATATGAAAAAGAAAATCGCGGATATCGCCATTATCCTGGTAGGGGCCTTTTTATTTGCGCTGGCCGTCAATTTGTTTATTATTCCGAACGACTTCGGCGAGGGGGGCGTTACGGGGATCACGATCATATTGTATTACTTGTTTCAGTGGTCGCCATCGCTGGTCAATATCGTGATCAACGGCTTTCTGCTCATGGTCGGCTACAAATTCCTGGATCGGCAAACGACGTGGTATACCGTGGTCGCGGTCGCTTTTAACTCGTTGTTCCTGCATTTGACGGAAAACTGGCGGATTGATTCGCACGAGCCCACCATTAATGCGGTTTTCGCCGGCGTGATGGTGGGGACCGGCATCGGCCTGATCGTGCGGGCCGGAGGGACGACGGCGGGAACCGTGATTCTGGCCCGGATCGCCAATAAATTTCTCGACTGGAAAATCAGCTATGCACTGCTGTTTTTCGATCTGATTGTGGCCTTTTCCTCCTACTTTATTATTGGCGCGGAGAAGCTGATGTTGACCATTGTCAGTTTGTATATCGGGACCAAAGTCATGGACTTCATAATTGAGGGGCTGAATCCCAAAAAAGCGGTGACGATCATCTCGGAGAAGCAAAACGACATCGCCGAAATGGTGGTCACCCAGATGGACCGGGGCGTTACGGTTCTGTCGGGCCATGGGTACTATACGAAAAACCCGAAGGAAGTCCTGTACATCGTCATCAGCAAGCAGGAAGTGTCCACGCTGAAAAGAATCGTCCGTTCCATCGACCAAGCCGCGTTCCTTACCATCCACGACGTGCGGGATGTGTTTGGGGAAGGGTTTTTGGATATATCGAAGTGAGGGTGTGCCTATCGAAGGGAGTTTATTCAACGATCAATTCTTTATTCTTTTTCGGGCGATGACGGCCAATCGGCCGTTTTCGGTCGAGTATTCACACGTAGACAGGACAACAAGCTTGTCGCCATACCGTGCGGTTACGCCCGTGTCGTAAAGAGCGAGTTTCTTGATGTTCTGAACATAGGAATCGAACTCGGCGGGCGTTCTAACCTTCTCGATCTGGTAATATTTAAAAACGTCGTCCGATTTGCGATAAACTTTGGACAGAATAACGGAAACAATCTCATACTCTTCCTTTTCGTAAAGCGTACTGAACTGAAATGTGGCATGCTCCTTATAAAAGCTCTCCTCCTTGTATTTCATCAAGTCTTTAAACATCCAGCCGCTTTTCATGTGATGCCCGTGGATCAGCAAGATGTCCGAGCTGTCGATCCGGCTGTGCGTGTCCAAAAAGGGGAGACCGCCTTTGTTTTTCTTGTTGTCGAAATCATGATTGAGATAGTACTGCGCATCCTGTGGATTCTGCATAATCGGATACTCAATTCGGGTACCGTCGATCTTCAGCCAACCGACGATGTCGGGGTTCCGCTCGTAAAGCTCCCGGAATTCGGGAAGCATGACCGGCTTATTCGTTTTATTGAACAAAGAGGAGGGGAGGGATTCCCCTCCTCCTCCTTTATCTGACTTATCCTCCCAAACGCGGGTCAGCTCTTCGATTTTCTGTTGTTCGGTATAATCCCGCAGGAAAGTTCTTGCAACCATAACGAGAGAAAATACCAGCAGAAGGGAGGAAACGGCGATAAGAAATTTTTTAATTTTACTCATGTTCTTACCGCCTTTCCAGTTACTGAATGATTTTTTTCTTCTTGCTGCCGAGCAGGCAGAGTCCGATGGTAATCAAGGACATCAGGGCCAAAGCCATATAGAAGATTGGCGGTGCGCTGTTGTCTCCGGTTTTCGGAGTGTCGTCCAGCTCGTTGCCGGCGTTGCCGACGTTGTTGTCGACGTTGTTGTCGTCGCGGGGGCCAGTGTTGCCGGTTCCGCCCCCGTTGTTGCCGTTGTCGGTCTCGCTGACACCGCTGCCGGGTCCATCGCTGCTGTTGCCAGCTTCGTTGTCGACATCGCCGGGTTCATTGTTGCTGTTGTCAGCTTCGTCGTCGCCGTTGCCGGCTCCGTTGTTATCGTCGCCGGTTCCAGGCCCGGGTTGATCAGGTTGGCTAGGTCCGGGGTTCGCGGGTGTAGGGTCAGTGGTGCCGGGTCCGGTTCCACCGCCATCACCGCTACCACCATCATTTCCACCACCGCTATTACCGCCGCCGGAACTTACCGGCTTCAACTCGACATCGTAGCGTACGATGTCGGTTCCGACCGAAATCGTTGGGCTGGTATGCGTCTCATACCCGGCTTTCGTTACAACCAGATAGTAGTCCGTGTCCGGGAACACCATGTACGCATAGGCGCCGCTTGCGTCGCTGTTCTGACTTGGGCTGGCGTTATCGTTCGGCGCAAAGCCCGGAATGGCCGGCAACGTTACTTTCGTGCCCGGCTCAATGCCTTGCGCTTTGTTCTTCGGCGTATCGGCATAGTAGAGCGTTACTTCAGCGCCTTCGATCACAAGGCCGGTTGTTTCGTCCGTAACGATGCCATACGGGTCAACGAGCTCCTGGGAAATATTCAATTCCCCGGTCGCCTTTACGTCGAGCGTGGCATCCCGAATGATCGTCAGTTCTTTGCCCGGCGCAATTTCGTAACGCACTTCCATTTTGTAGGTTTCCGCCACTAAGTCTTCCGCCGAGAACGCGCCGTTCGGTTGCAAACTGAACGCTTTCGGAGCGCCGTTCTCATCTACAACATATCGGTCGTTTGCGTCCCGCAAATAAATGCGCATCTTGCCGGCGAGTTCGCTGCTCAGCAGCGAAGCCTGCCCTTCAGGCTGCTTCAGAAGCACGACGCCTACAGCCGTAATGTCCGCCGGAACCAGCTCGCCGCCCTTCACATTGCCATCGACTTGCGCTTTTTGCGTGAAGGTGATCGGCTGGTCGACGCCATTCACTTGGATCAGTTTTGTGTAGCTGATCGTATAGTCGCCGCCATACGGCACAGGGTGGAAGTACGCGCCATTGGCGTCGGTCGTGGTTTTTTGCTCGTTGCCATTCGTTTTGTCGGTGATGACAAGGGTCGCATTCGGAATCACTTCACCCGTTGTGTTATCGCGCAGCACCCCGGTGATCGCCGCCGGTACGGTAGTTACCGTCGCGGTGTCGGTTAATTTCCCCTCCGTCGGACTGTCCACCTTCGCCGTAATGAGGTGGTCCTCCGGCGTTGTAGTGTCCAGCTTCGGCGGTGTATAAGGGATGACCGCTTTTCCTTCCGCATCGGTATTAGCTTTTACTTCCGTGTTATCCGGCAAGGTAAAGACGATTTCGGTATCGGCAACCGGTTTGCCTTCATAGTCGGTCAACGTGGCCGTCAACTGCGAAGGCGTCGTACCGTTACCGGGAACGACTGGGGGTTCCGCCGTCAGCGTCAGATGCCCCGGGAGATACCTCGCATTGACGAATCGAGCTTCGGCAATCTGCTTCTCCACGATCGTGCCGCTATACGTCCGATTTTCAGGGTCGGTGGTGTAACCGTCGTCCGCATAATCGGTTTGGATAACTTTATAGCTGTCACCGCTCGGAATGCCTTCAATGGCGACGGTTTCCTCATGCTTCAAGGTCATCGTGTCGCCGGACTTGAGGGTTCCCTTCGTTCCGTCTGACTTCGTGTAAGTATACGTCTCACCCGCAGGGGCATCAGGGAATTCAACCGTAAACGCAAAATTCTTGCCCTTGTCCGCTCCGGTACCTTCCACGGTCTCCCCGATCAGCAGGCCCCCGTACACCATCCGCGTGTTGACGATCTCGGCTTTATGGTCGCCTCCTTCGGCAATGGTGCCGGTCGTTTGACGGCCCGGCCAATTGGTCGTGTAGCCGTCAGCCGTATAATCGGCCTCGGTGACGGTATAGACAAGATCCTTAGGCAGTCTCGGGATAACCACGGTTTGTCCGTGCTTCAGACGGATCGTATCCCCGTTTTTTAGAGTTCCGCCGGAGCCGTCTGACTTGCTATAAGGATATTCGCCATCTTTCCCCTCGCCGTTGAAGGTAATGGTAAACAGAAACTCCTTACCTTGCTCTCCGCCGTTCCCGGCTACGGTCTTCCCAATCGTTAGTTTGCCGGTGATTGGGGTTGGCACAACCAGCGGTTTGATTGAGGTCACGAGCTCCCCGTCCGCAAAGGTCGGGCTGTCTTTTACATTGGCAACTCGCACCATGTAAACCGTTGTGGTAGGCAGATAAGTATTCTCGTCAATAAAGGTCTGCTTCAACTGATAGAGCCCCGGTGTAGGGATCAGCAGCATCAGCTTACCGTTGGCGTCTGTAGTTCCTTTGATGGGATTCCCCTGCTGATTCTTCGCTTCCGTTACGCCATCGGCTTCATACAGCGTAAACTCAACGCCCGGAAGCGGCTTCTTGGCGGGGTCCACCTTTTGGATATACAGCACGCCGTTAGACCCTGCGGCGCCGCTTACGTCATTGGCGTCCAACGTGCTTTCGCTGCTTGCCTCGACGGGCGGCAGGGTGTCATCGCCTAACAGCTCGATTTTGTTGCCGACTTTTCCCGGAGACATCCCGCTCGACTCGGTCTGATAGACGATTTGGTAGAACTGGTTAGGGTCCTTCATCTTGAAGATCAGCTTGGTGGGATTGCCCTCGGATTTGACCATCTCCACTCTGACTTCAGGGTCGGGACCGGTTAAATCAATTGCCGTGACATCCCTAGCGAGGTCTCCGCTCGGGGTCATCGCGGCACGATAGATCGCCATATCCGGAGATGTCAGCGATAGCTTGCCGTTCACATCCTCGCGCAGCTTCAACCCTGCTCCAAGGGTGTCCTGCAGATAGACGTCATCCGATAATATGAAGGACGGACTGTAGTTCACTGTCCATTCCTGAATGCCGGGAGCAGGCTTGGTTACCGATTTGGTCAATGAACTAAGCGGAACAATCACTTTACGGCTATCCGCATACTTGATTTCAACGTCGCCCCACTTGATCGTCAGCTCAGCTTCATTATATCCCTCATGCTTCGTCTTGCCTGCTGCGAGCTCTGCATCTATCTTCTCCGCTGTTGGACTTGCTTTCACAAAGATCACGTAAGGACCTTCCAGCTTGGAGAAAGTAAAGGTGCCTACATTGCCGCTATGGGAGAAGCTGACCACATGAGCATCAGAGTCTGCCGGAATGGCGTTGTCTGCCCGAATTTGGGTACCGAACCCCGTATCCGAATTATTGCTCGAATAGCCCTGATACAGCTCATAGAACTTCCCGCTCGCATCATAAGGGACAAACTCCCAGCCCTCAGGCAAGGTGTCCACTAGCTTAATGTCACTGGCGACCCGATTTCCACCGTATTTAGCCATCGCATCAGTGTCTAAACCTTTATGATTGACCGCGAGACGGAAAGTCGCAGTTTTCGTCACCCGGTCGTAGCCCGCGATCGTCCATGCCTCGTTGCTGTCGTTCTTGATGTAGCTGTTGATATCGTTGGTCTTCACATTCTCAGGCGTACCGTCCGCTTTCAAAGGTACGGATGCGAAGAGCGTCCCCTTCTCAAGCATATTCCCATGACGATTCACATAATTGTCCGCATAAATATTTGAGTATTTATCACCGTCAAATAAATAGGCGCGGTTGTACCTAGGGGCTGCGTAGCTTGTTTTGGAATACTGTCCAGCGAATTGCTCAGGATCGGTCATCAGCGTACGGAAGGTGAAGCTCGCCTGCTTGTCCGTGTATCCGCTAACCTTCAATAAATCCGCCACCCGGACATCATCCTGATACAGGGGAATCACTTCCCATTGCAAACCAGCGCTGGTAGTAAAGGAACCCTCAAGGAACTGCTGCCCGATCAAATTTGAATTACCTCTTACATTATTTGCAAGTGTCGTCAAAACCGATGAATTCACCTTGCCCTTAGAATCCAGCTTGCTGGGATCGATGAAGTTAAGGGTTCTGCTGTACACTAGCAGGTCATACACCACGGTACTGGAGTCATTATACTGCGGCGTCAGATTCACGGTCCATGTGGCGGCACCGATCTTGAGATCGTCAGCGGTAAATGTACCGCTCTTGGTCAAACCATGCGCGCCAACGGTGACAGTTGCAAAAGCACTCACGGTTTGGGGGTTATTCCCCACAGTCGCATCGTTGTCCTGCAGGCCGTTTGGAGGATGATCCAGCGTCCAGTTGGCGCGGGCTCTATTCGTAAAGCTGCTGCCGCTGTCCACCTTGGACACAATGACCAGCCTGACGGCGCTGCTCTCCCCTCCAGGTATTGAATACGTATCATTGCTTGCGCCGGTCGGGGTTATTGGCGTTGTTGTGACGGACCAATTATTCGTGTTTGTATCCCACAGTTGATAAGCGGCCGATTCAAAAATCAGCCCGGTCGGTAGAGCATCGGTGATGGTGAAGTTCTTTAGACCCTGCTTGTTGTAATTTCGGTTCACATCGATGGTCCATGTCACAAAGGTGTCATTCCCCTGCTTGCTCACCACGCCGGATTGCTGAATCCAGTCGGGATAAATGTTGACGCGGTAGGAGACGGCTCTCTTCACCTCATTCCCGTCCTTATCCTTCAACTGAGCGGTAGAGTCGATCTTCTGGCCGCCATCATTTCCAGGGACAGGCTGGTACTCATAGTAGTACAAGTTCTTGGGAATCCACGTCTTGAAAATAATGCTTGCCTTATCGCCAGAGCCCGGCGGGAAGGTGTAGGATAGCGCACCGTTTTCGTAGTTTGGCGTTGCCGGCTGCCCATCGATCGTGAACGAGCCGTTCACATAGACACCGGCAGCGTTGTGACTAGCCCCCTTGCTAAGGTCGTCATAAAACGTCGTTCCGCCCAGTGACAGCGGAACCGTCTTATCATCCTGGTCAAAGGCTGCGATATCCACCTTCCACGTGATGGTCCCCTCTACAAACGAAGTCTTGCCTAGGTTAACATAGCTGTAATGACTCGGCTTGCTATAGTCCTGAGGAGTAATCGTGATGCTGTACTCGGGTGTCAGCGGCGGGTTATAGATGGAGTATGGCTTGAAGAATATTTGTGTCCCATCTGTTTCCCCGTAGTTATCCGACACATCCGCTTTTGCGGCGAGTGTTAGATTGATTAGAACACCGTATTTGATGCCGTTAAAAAACACATCATCCCCATCGAAGGTAATGGTGACGGCAGTTTCGCTAAAAGTAGCGGTTGCGATTTTTAGGCCGTCCACCATGATTGACCTGCTGCCTGTTGCCGTCAGGTTCACCATGGGGAAATAAGTCGCTTTGTCGAAAATCACTTTGTCGCCCTTCTGGATGATCGACTCAGGATCGGCGCTTTGATCGTCGCCATACACCGGCACCTTGAGGTTAGTCAGACTCAGGGTGAGTGGTTGTCTGCCGTTAATGATACCGGTACCATCATCCGGCACGGTTTTCCCGTCCTGTATGACTTCCAGTGGAAAAGGCGAATTGGCGGCTTCTATGACCGCCGTTTTGTCCTGCGGGCCCATTGCCATCGTTTGGGCCGGCACGGCGTACACGGCTTCAGGCACCGACGACGGTTCGTCCGGCGCATCGTACCCCGTCTCGGATACCGACAACGGTTCGGCTGCCGTCCCGGAAGCGTCCGATGCACTCTCCGCATAGGCCGAAGCGGAGAACGTCACTGTCTGTAAGGCAAGCAATACCGCCAAACAGAAGGACATCACAGATGTTCTTGCACGATGTCTTCGTTTCATCTCAAAGCTCCCTTTACGCTTTTTGCTTGCCCCGGTACCCCTTCGCATCGATAAAATCGTATGCCCTTTCAGACGACCGACATAGGGCTGCGAGTGTACGGGGCACTAATCGACGCCTAGTCGCCTCACTCCCTTCGAGTTTCGCAATCACAAACTGAAAAAAGGTATAATACCCCAATTTACAATTGCGTAGCATCAACATATCACGACAAACTAGACAAAAACTCGACAAAAACTAGACAAATATTTTCGGATTTTGTCGAGATTCATCATTGCGAAATAATGGATACTATGATCTGGGTGCCGGCCGGTCATCCAATGATAGAGCGAAGTTCCGCAGATGCCAAAGAGCTCTCTGGGCTTCGCTATTGCCGGTTTCGCGGCCGGAAAAAAAGGCTTGGAGCAAGCGCTCATGACTGCCATCTGCCAAAACGTGAAGAAGACCGCCAACACTTGGCCAAGCTGGCCGGATAGGGCGATCTTTTTATTTTCATTTGGATTGTGGAAACGCACGGTAAAATTGCTCGTTTGCAATTTCTAACTTTTCAAGATATTCCGCATAACTTGGACTGAGTACTTTCATATTATCGATTAACCGTTCATAGTAACATAATCCTCTCAAGTTGTACGACATGATGCTCTTCGTTGAACGTGAACGTTTCTTCCAAGTACTCGGACAACTCCGGAGGCAATTGCAGTTTCGCATGGTCAAGATAGGTGATGATTTCATTGTAGGCTTTGCGCTGTTCCTCGGTATCCATCATTCCGTCCAAGAATCTGCCGAAATGCGGGGAACTTACTCAAATATCAATTCTTTCTTGGCATTGTAGATTTGAACGGACGATCTTCCGTCCGACGCCTCGTCGTAGTCGCCGGTAACGATATAGTTCCTCTTCGAACGATCGATGTCTAACCGATGCCACTTGTTTTGATTGAACGTGGCGTAAATCTGGTTGCCTTCTTGGAGAAGACGATCATCGTTAATTTGAATCATGAGATAGGGATACCCCGTTCGGATTCCAAAAACTTGGACAGGGCTGTCCTGATCCTCGTTAAGCATCAAATCCATGCCGTAAACCAGCTTGTCATTGATGACGCTGATATAATAAGCCCCTACTTTCACTCCCCGCTTGTAATATACATAGGCAAAGGGCTTGTCCAGTTCGTTTCTCATTGCGACATCGAGGATTTCAATGTGTTCTTTTTCACTTAGCTGTTGAATATGAAGATCGGAAATTTTGCTGTAAGAATCCCTTTGAGAGAAGTGAATCAGGGCCGAAAGCGAGAACAGCAGAAGGAGGGCCAACCCTTGAAGAACCCATTTATTTTTCAGCACCGGCGTCAAAAAAATCTCCCCTTATTCATAACAATGCTAAGTACGGTTAGATTATACTATTACAATCGGAGAAGCGTGTAACTAAGATAAACGTGAAACTCCATCAATCTCGGCAAGCATCTGGCTGGTAGAGATTATTTTTCTAAATCGTAATGAAGCTGTTCACCTGTTTTTTGGTGGATTATGACAAATTTTGCGGTAAAATAGAACTAGGTTGTAAGCTGATTGGAATCCCCATCTACTTCTTGCCACAAAGCGGGAGCTTCAAAGGAAAACGGGGCTGAGGCATGCCAGAATTATGGGCAGCGGGTGCACTCCGTGTTTGAATGTATTCGTCAATACACATAATTCACCGTTCCGAAACTGGGCTGACCCAACTCATCGATCAAGAAAAAGACAGTTTGCGGTTTTATCGGTTGCGCAATAACTACAATACCAAAGTAGAGCATATTGGCGCCAAGCCATCGATAGATTTAGAGGAGCCACTTATCTTCTAGCGGTGCGAACCCCAAGCGCACATAAAATCCCTGGGAGATTCGCACCCCGTGTCATTAAAGGGTTTGTTAAGATTTCAGTTGAAATAAACGGTAAAATTTCGCACTCACATAATAGGTTCGCACTTCTGAGGATGTGAGGCCTTGTGGCTCAAGGCTTCACAAGACCCGCTGTCGCACTCCACGTGAGTGCGTGGATTGAAATGGCTTTTGATAGTAATACTCCCACACCTTGGCGATAGGTCGCACTCCACGTGAGTGCGTGGATTGAAATGAATCAACTGGTCAGCAAAGACAAAGTTTGACTTTAGCGTCGCACTCCACGTGAGTGCGTGGATTGAAATCGTCTTGATTCATCGACATCCATGTAATAAGCGCCAGTCGCACTCCACGTGAGTGCGTGGATTGAAATTCCAATTTGCAATTCCTTTGCCGTATCACGGAAGGTCGCACTCCACGTGAGTGCGTGGATTGAAATACCTGAATGAATTTGGTCACGCCAAAGTAAATGGCGTCGCACTCCACGTGAGTGCGTGGATTGAAATTGGCCTTGGCGGTGCAGCCGGCCATTCGCCTGTTGATAGTCGCACTCCACGTGAGTGCGTGGATTGAAATTGTTTACCGATGCCGAGGCAGGGGCCGCCAACGGTCGCACTCCACGTGAGTGCGTGGATTGAAATCTTCCTCCGGGTACAGTGTCCGGGCCGTAAACGGGTCGCACTCCACGTGAGTGCGTGGATTGAAATAACTGCTTTCGGAGCGGGTCGCTGTACCATTCCGTCGCACTCCACGTGAGTGCGTGGATTGAAATGCCTCGGTCGAGTAAATTGATCTGCGCCCACAGGTCGCACTCCACGTGAGTGCGTGGATTGAAATAATCCGGTGCTTAATGACGTCCATGGACTCCATCGTCGCACTCCACGTGAGTGCGTGGATTGAAATTTTTGCTCCGGCCCCTCGATATGAGTCCGGTAAGTCGCACTCCACGTGAGTGCGTGGATTGAAATGCCAGAATGCTCGAGTTGCTGCTTGTCGCGCCACGTCGCACTCCACGTGAGTGCGTGGATTGAAATAATACTGCCGCAGATACAGCACCCAGGCTGATACGTCGCACTCCACGTGAGTGCGTGGATTGAAATCTATTAAATATGGGAGCGTTTATGTCGCCTCGCTGGTCGCACTCCACGTGAGTGCGTGGATTGAAATACGTAGGCGTCGACATTCTCGATCATCGCCTCGGTCGCACTCCACGTGAGTGCGTGGATTGAAATTATGCTCACCCCCTATCCGTCACAGCCCCATGGAGTCGCACTCCACGTGAGTGCGTGGATTGAAATCCGTCTGGATGTCCTGTGGAACAACCAATCCAGAATGTCGCACTCCACGTGAGTGCGTGGATTGAAATCGTCATTGATTACAGTATAGGCGACTAATAACGTGTCGCACTCCACGTGAGTGCGTGGATTGAAATCCCCATGGGTCAGACCCAAGCGTTTGTATGTCAGTCGCACTCCACGTGAGTGCGTGGATTGAAATTATATGAAGGATTGATAACTATGGACGTTGTTATAGTCGCACTCCACGTGAGTGCGTGGATTGAAATATCATCATCCCGCGAATCGTCGATGATGGTTGCGTGTCGCACTCCACGTGAGTGCGTGGATTGAAATGATCGCACCAGGTAATCGTCCGTGAAGTCTTCGAGTCGCACTCCACGTGAGTGCGTGGATTGAAATCCTCAAATTTAATAGCATCAACCGGGATGCATTTCTGTCGCACTCCACGTGAGTGCGTGGATTGAAATTTCCAAGGCGTCCGGCTCAAACGGGAATCCGTCTAGGTCGCACTCCACGTGAGTGCGTGGATTGAAATCTCTAACGCGGTTATAAGACGGACTACCTCCGCCTCGTCGCACTCCACGTGAGTGCGTGGATTGAAATAAACACATCCGGCTTGCACGGGTACAATTCCCGTCGCACTCCACGTGAGTGCGTGGATTGAAATTCTCATGACCTCAAGCATAATCTTTTCGCTATCGTCGCACTCCACGTGAGTGCGTGGATTGAAATAAAACGTGGGGCCCCGTAAGGAAGGGTCGCCCGGTGTCGCACTCCACGTGAGTGCGTGGATTGAAATCACGCCAAGATGACGGATTGGATAACGAACACCTGGTCGCACTCCACGTGAGTGCGTGGATTGAAATTTCCGCGTGATCGGTAGATTCCTGCCGATCTCTATCGTCGCACTCCACGTGAGTGCGTGGATTGAAATTTGGCATCCGGCGTATGGTCTTTCACCTGCTCGTGTCGCACTCCACGTGAGTGCGTGGATTGAAATGCTCAACTAGCCGGCAAGGACGAGTTGCTGCAGCAGGTCGCACTCCACGTGAGTGCGTGGATTGTAATTCTGCTGAAGGGAGTCCAACCGCCGTCTTGCCGCCTGTCGCACTCCTTGATTGAGATGACGTTGGGAATAGTGGACTTCACTTTCATATTTTTGACTAAACGTTCATAAATAACTGCTCTATTTCTGAAAGTCTCGCAACTTTTGAGGTTCATGGCAATGCGCTTTGGGTAGACTCTGATGTTCTGCGGAAGGCAACTTTAATTGGTTACCGCAGTCAGAGTTCCATCTAGCTAGTGGTGCCGTTTTGAGGTGTCATTGGTGTATCCGTGGGTCGGTGGTTGGGAAGATGATCGAGAAAATCAGCGGGGACATTGGGGGTTTTGACGGATGATCGTTACGCGTTGTTGTTATTCAATGTGATCGCCGCCTGAATGTGATGTGATGAAGGCAAGCCCCGGCCGACATAGCTTCCAGGGATTCTATGCATCGAAATCTCTGACTTTTGCTGCAAAAAGAACGAAATCATCGATATGGTGCTCAATAATCGCCTGAACAATTTCGACTTGTATGCTTCGGTAATCGTGTACGGCGATGTTGCGAAAACCAACCATAGCCTTTAGATTGCGATTGAGCGATTCATCAATCACTCCATTTTCCATCAGCAAATCAAAAGCATCCCGACTGCTCTGAGGGATTCCCCATTTATTTTCCGACACCAGATGCATTGCCAGATCGATACAAGCTTCGCAGGCACGCTGTAGATTAAGAATAATGGAATCCTGCTTGGTGTAATTTAAGAGGTTCTCCTGCTTTCCTTCATATTCTTCTTGGATCCGTTTCAGACAACGGTGGATCGTTTCCGATTTGTTCGTCACGATATCGCGGTTCATTCCTTCACCCTCTTCGATAATTCTCCATGATTTCTTTACGTTCGTCGTTTAGCAGGGCATATTCTTTCAAAGCTTGCATAAATGCAGTCTGTCGCACATAAGGCTCGAAATCCTGCAGTACTTCGCCGCTTCCAATAATTTGTGCTTTGAAGACGGGATTAGCTTGCGGGAAATAAATCAGATCTACCTCCCGATGGACAAGATCGGCTAGTTCCGATGCGGCCATAAATAATTCATAAGCGGAGGGAGCCGGGGGTTCGGATATAAAAGCAATATCCACGTCGCTGTCTTGGTGCATTTCTCCCCTAGCCGCCGATCCAAATAAAATCACAGTATGCGCATTAAATCGCTTGCTCAAATAATCAATTATGGCGGATTTTTGTTGGAGTTCAAGTTTTGGATTAGGCATTGGACACCATCCATTCGTTAAATCAAATTGGTACCTTATCATGAGCGTATCCAAATAGGATTGAAAATACAAGTGGAATTCGAAGGCGACCGCCCAAAGCAAGCTGACGTAAATAAACATGTGGATGCCGCGGCTTTTTGCGGTCCGGGCCAAGTGGGCGCGATGGCCCACTTGAACGAGCCGATCTCGTCCAAAATCAGTGATATGATAACACGTCTGCGATTGTAGATTTGATCGGCTGATCTTCCGTCCGATGTCTCGTCGTAGTCGCCGATAACGATCTAGTTTCTTTTTCGGCTTCAAACTGCTTTTTAATATAATGAGTCTTTTTACCCGCATCATGGTGAATTATGACAAATCTTGCGGTAAAATAGAACTAGGTTGTATATGATCGTGCGCGAGGAGATGTGCCTGTGTATATTGCCCATGTACGAGAACTCGATAAAGAAATTCAATCGATAAACGCGCACTTGCTTGGAGTGCAACGACTGGCGGAACAGTTCGGGGAGAAGCTGGGGCTGAAGCATGTTGCCGGGTTAGCCGGGGTGCTTCACGATCTGGGGAAATATAGCGATAAGTTCCAACAATATATAGACGTTGTTGCCTTTCACCCTGAATGGCCTCAGCCGAAGCGCGGTGAGGTTGATCACTCTACAGCTGGAGGCAGATTACTGTTTTCGCTGCTCCATCATAAGGAAAGTACCTTCTATGAAAAGCTTCTGGCCGAAATCGTCGGCAATGCCATCATTTCTCATCACTCCAACCTCCAAGACTATCTCTCACCTGAGATCAAATCCGATTACCTAAGACGAGTACAAGATACGAATCTTCCTGAATACGAAGTGGCTGTTGAACGTTTTTATCAAGATACGATGTCCAAGGAAGAACTTATCCATTATATTCATGTTGCTATAGATGAACTGGAGCAATTCACTAATCGCACGCCTGAACAAAGTTTTTTTGTTACCAAGTATATCTTCAGCTGTTTAATTGATGCGGATCGGACCAACACACAATGGTTTGAAGAGCAGATAGAAGAAGGAGTGGAAGTAGAAGAGTCCAACCGGAATCTTCTATTGTTTGACACCTACTATCGTCGATTGATGGATCATCTGGCCACTCTAAAAGAAAAAAGCGATGCAAGCGAACCGATCAATGTGCTGAGAGCCGAAATGTCGGAACATTGCGATGTGTTCGCTGCCGAGCGCCCGTCCGGCATTTATACGTTATCCATCCCCACGGGTGGTGGCAAAACACTTGCCAGTCTTCGTTATGCGCTCAGACATGCCCGCAAGTACAATAAGCAGCGGATCATTTATGTCGTGCCCTATACTACAATCATCGAGCAAAACGCGGATGAGGTCAGGAAGATATTGAAGGATAGCGAACATATTTTAGAACATCACTCCAATATTATTGAGGACGAACCGAATGGCATGGAGGATGGGGATGAAGCGGATGACGGGCTTATTACGGATAAAGAGAAACTTAAGCTCGCTCGCGATAATTGGGACAGCCCAATTATTTTTACTACCCTTGTCCAATTCCTCAATGTTTTTTATGCCAAAGGCAACCGCAATACCCGACGTATGCATAACCTGAGTCATGCAGTGATCGTTTTTGATGAAGTACAGAAGGTTCCCATTCATTGCATTTCCCTGTTTAACGAGGCGTTGAATTTCTTGAAACAAGATGCGCATTGCAGCATTCTTCTCTGTACGGCTACTCAACCTGCACTGGAGGGTGTAAAACATAGCCTCTTGAAGGACCGGGATGGAGAGATTGTGCCGAATCTTACTGAAGTTGCGAAAGCTTTCAAACGGGTCGAGCTTATTGATCAAACGGAAGATTCTATGACGAATGAGACGTTGGCAGATTGGGTAAAGCCAGAAATCAACGAATGGGGCAGCACACTCATCATACTGAATACGAAAAGGGTGGTTAAGGATTTATATGAAAAGTTAAAAGATGTCCCTGTGCCTGTCTATCATCTGAGTACATCCATGTGCGCGGCACACCGGAAAGAGCAGCTTGAGGAAATCCGAGGTATGCTGGATCAGCAAGATCCCTTCATCTGCGTAACCACCCAATTGATAGAAGCTGGGGTCGATGTCAGCTTTAAATGTGTCATTCGCTCTCTCGCCGGATTGGACTCGATTGCCCAGGCAGCCGGGCGATGCAACCGGCATGGAGAAGACGAATCGCAGAATGTGTATATTATCGATCATGCGGAGGAAGCCGTTTCGAAGCTGAAGGAGATAAAGGTCGGGAAAGATATGTCCAGCCACGTACTAGCCAGGTTTAAGAAGAAAGCGGATCAATATGAAGGAAACCTGCTTTTACCGAAGGCGATGAGTGAATATTTCCGCTATTACTACAATAGAATGGAGGTCAATTTAAACTATTACGTTAAGAAATTAGATACAGAAATGACCAAGCTCCTGATGTCCCTCTCTCAGGAGAATGATTATGTGACTCACTATCAAAAGAAACATGGGACAAGCTTTCCTTTAATTTTAAATGGCAGCTACAAAACGGCAGCGGAGCACTTTCAGGTCATTGATCAAAACACGACGTCCGTTCTCGTGCCTTATGGAGAAGGAAAAGAACTCATTGCTCAATTGAATAGTGGAGCCTGGCTTGAAGATATAAGCAAGTTTTTGAAACAAGCCCAGCAATATACGGTAAATCTGTATTCGCAAGAACTGGAGCAATTAAGACGGGATAACGCCATTGTGGAGCACTTGGACGGCATGATTTATGAGTTGAAAGAGAATTGGTACAGCGATAAGTATGGGGTGGATTTGAAGGGGGAGGGTGGAATGGACTTTACTAGTTTTTAAGTTCAAAAGAATCGAACCTATCGAATTGCCGATAGGTTCCCGACTCTATGTTTAAATCTTTCAATCCACGCTTAAAAAGCGATGAAATTAGTATAACATATTTATAGTTTCGGAGTTCGTTGTTCATTTATATATAAAGTCTATGAACCAATCGAATTTTATCTTGACCAGAGATATCTTTTGCATTATATTGGAAATGAAAATAATGGAATATTTGAGGGGTGAGATTATAACTCACGATATCGATAAGAAAGTAAAGGAAATAGAACAAAGTGTTAGAAGGCTGCAAATAGAAGTCAGCCAATTACGGCAAATCGTTTGGAGAGAAATTGTAGCTCGCAAACAAATTTCAAATCAACGAGACTAGTTCTAGTCTCGTTGATTTGAACACTTCTAACTGAGTAAAGGAGGTGATCCAAACCATGAGAAACGAAGTCCAGTTCGAAGTTTTCGGTGACTACGCTTTATTCACCGATCCTCTAACCAAAATTGGAGGTGAGAAGCTATCTTACAGTGTGCCTACCTACCAGGCAATTAAAGGCATACTAGAGTCCATCTATTGGAAGCCAACTATCATGTATATCATCGACGAACTACGTGTAATGAATCCGATCCAGATGGAATCGAAAGGCGTGCGTCCGATTGATTACGGGGGCGGGAACACGCTGGCTAATTATACGTATCTTAAGGATGTCCGTTATCAAGTAAAGGCCCATTTTGTCTTTAACGAACACCGGCCGGATCTCGCCTTTGACCGCAATGAGGGGAAGCATTACAGCATCCTTCAACGTTCGTTGAAAGCGGGCGGACGCAGAGATATTTTCCTCGGTACTAGGGAGTGTCAGGGATATGTACAGCCTTGTGAATTTGGCAGTGGAGCAGGTTTTTATGATGAAGATGAAAGAACGCAGTATTTAGGAACGATGGTTCATGGGTTCAATTATCCCGATGAAACAGGGGTGAATGAGCTTTCAGTAAGGCTATGGCCTGTTGAGATGAAACAAGGGTACATCGAGTTTCCGAAGCCGGCAGAGTGCACGATTGTTCGTTCGGTTAGAGAGATGGAGCCTAAATTATTCCATTCGGATGACATCGAGTCTGCGGAACAACTGCTTCGTGATTTAGGAGGTGAATGAGATGAGTTGGCTGCTCCACCTATATGAGACGTATGAGGCTAATCTGGATCAAGTCGGGAAAACGGTAAAAAAAAGGAGTGACCGGGAATACACGCTGCTGCCGGTTTCGCATACGACCCAGAATGCACATATTGAAGTGACGATCGATGAAGACGGTGACTTTCTTGAGGCCAAAGTGTTGGAGAAGGAAAGCACCTTAATCCCCTGTACAGAAGAATCAGCAAGTCGGTCAGGTTCCAAGGTTGCTCCATACCCGTTACATGACAAGTTAAGTTATGTCGCTGGCGACTTCGTCAAGTATGGCGGTCAGATCAAAAATCCGGAAGAGATCCCTTTTGACAAGTATATCCGTAATTTGGAGGAATGGGCCAATTCGCCCTATGCGACGGAGAAACTGAAATGGATTTATACGTATTTGCGCAAGGGGAGGTTAATCGAGGACCTGGTTGCCGCAAAAATAATCAAACTCGACGAAAACCAGCAATTGATAGAGAAATGGGATGATAGATACACGGCCAAGCTCGGGGAAAAGCCGCTTATTTTCTCAAGCGGGGCTGCGGAGACATCCAGCGCTTTTATTAGATTTAATGCGTTTACCCCTGATTCACCGGAGGATGTATGGAAAGACAAAGCGATGTTTGATTCGTTTATTGCCTTTTACAATCAGAAGCTGGGGGAACAGGATGTTTGTTTCGTTACCGGAGAAACACGTCCGAGTACGGAGCGGCATGCGAACAAAATTCGCCATGCGGCAGACAAAGCAAAGTTAATTTCTGCGAATGACAATTCTGGTTTCACCTTTCGCGGACGATTCAAAACGAGCAAGGAAGCGGTATCGATCAGTTATGAGGTATCTCAGAAAGCACATAACGCCTTAAAATGGCTAATTCACCGCCAAGGGAAAACGATTGATGAACGCGTCTTTCTGGTATGGGGCAACGATAACAACCCGGTTCCCAATACCGATGAGGATATCGTAGACATGATGCGGCATTCAGGCCGGGAGATCGAACGAGAACCGGATACGGACAAGCCGTATGCCGATCAGGTAAAACGAGCGATTGACGGCTACCGGAATGACCTGACCTACCAGGCAGAGGTGAATATTCTCGTTCTGGACTCGGCAACAACGGGCCGGATGGCCGTGCTTTACTATCGTCACCTGAATAAAGAGCTGTATTTGAACCGATTGGAAGAATGGCATAAGTCTTGTGCCTGGGAGCATCGGTATCGCAAGGATGAAGAGCAGTTTATCTCATTTTATGGAGCGCCGGCGACCAAGGATATTGCTTTTGCTGCTTACGGCCCAAGGGCGAGTGAGAAGATCGTCAAAGGTTTGATGGAACGGATCATTCCCTGCATCGTTGATGGACGCGCGGTTCCCCGAGACATTGTTAGAAGTGCCTTTCACCGGGCGTCGAATCCGGTTTCGATGGAACGGTGGGAATGGGAGAAGACGCTAAGCATTGCATGCGCACTGATTCGGAAAAGGCTGATGGAAAAAGAAGAAGGGGAGGAATGGAATGTGCCGCTAAACACCGAGTCCAAGGATCGGAGTTATCTGTTTGGCCGCTTGCTGGCTGTGGCGGATGTGCTTGAACGAGGAGCGCTGGGCAAAGACGAGACGAGATCCACCAACGCGATTCGTTATATGAACTCTTTTGCCCAAAATCCGGGCCGTACCTGGAAAACAATTCAGGCTAGCCTGCAGCCTTATCAGGCCAAGCTGGGAACGAAAGCTACCTATTTATCCAAAATGATTGATGAAATCGCCGATCAATTTAAGGATGGCGACTTTAATAATACTCCGTTAACAGAGCAATATTTGCTTGGATTTTACAGTCAGCGTCGTGAACTCTATAAGAAAAAAGAGGAGGATACAAACCAATGAGTACACTTGGTCATAAAATTGATTTTGCAGTTATCCTATCGGTTACAAAAGCCAATCCGAACGGAGACCCCCTGAACGGCAATCGCCCTCGCCAAAATTATGACGGACGCGGTGAAATCTCCGATGTTGCGATCAAGCGTAAAATCCGCAATCGCTTGCTGGATATGGGAGAGAAGGTTTTTGTCCAGTCGGATGATAGAAAAGCGGATGAATTCAAAAGCTTGCGTGAACGTGCGGATGCCCATCCGGAGTTGGCGAAGATGCTGAAGGGGAAAAATGCATCGGCTGACGAATTTGCCAAGCTGGCTTGTCAGGAATGGATCGATGTGCGCAGTTTTGGACAAGTATTTGCTTTCAAAGGTTCCGAGCTGTCTGTTGGCGTCCGTGGCCCTGTGTCCATCCATACCGCAACAAGCGTTGACCCGATCGATATTGTCAGCACGCAGATCACCAAAAGCGTCAACTCCGTAACGGGAGACAAGCGTAGCTCCGATACGATGGGCATGAAGCATCGTGTGGATTTTGGCGTGTACGTGTTCAAGGGCAGTATCAACACACAACTTGCGGAGAAGACAGGTTTTACGGAAGAAGATGCGGAGAAGATCAAGCAGGCGTTGATTACGCTTTTTGAGAATGACAGTTCTTCTGCCCGCCCGGAAGGCAGTATGGAAGTCCATAAGGTTTACTGGTGGAACCATTCTTCCAAGCTGGGACAATATTCGTCGGCCAAAGTGCATCGTTCCTTAACGGTTCGTTCGGAAACTATGGAGCCCAAAAGCTTTGAAGATTATACGATTGAACTTGAGGAACTCGATGGTTTAAATGTCGAGGTTATTAATGGCCGTTAGTGAGGAAGAGCGCTATTTGATGTTGTCGGGGCTCCAGCATTTCCAATTTTGCAAACGTCAGTGGGCCCTGATTCATATCGAACAGCAGTGGGAAGAAAATGTCAGAACCATCGAAGGTCAGCATTTACATCAAAAAGCGGATCAGCCGTTTATCAAGGAGAAGCGTGGAGACAAGTTGGTCGTTCGCGCGCTACCGATTCAGTCCCCGGAACTGCAGCTAAGCGGAATCTGTGATGTGGTTGAATTCATCCAGGACCCGGATGGCGTAGAATTGGCGGGAATGGAAGGTACTTATAAGGTCTACCCGGTTGAGTATAAGCGGGGGAAGCCGAAAAAAGGCGATGAAGACGTCATTCAGCTAGCAGCCCAAGCGATGTGCCTTGAAGAGATGATGCTGTGCCGGGTAGACACAGGGTACATATTCTACAACGAAATCAAGCATCGCGTTGAAGTGCCGATGAGTGACATGCTGCGGGACCAAGTCAGACGAATGGCCGCAGAGATGCATCATTATTACGATAGACGTCATACGCCGAAAGTGAAGACGGGGCCATTTTGCAAGAATTGCTCGTTACAGCATATCTGTGTGCCGAATCTGATGCACAAACGCTCTGTCCAAAGCTACATCGAAGGGAGGCTGAGTGAGTGAGGAAGCTGTTAAACACGTTATATGTGACTCAGCCGGATACGTACTTGGCGCTTGATGGCGACAATGTATTATTGCTCAAGGATGAGGAGAAGCTTGGTCGCTTGCCGCTTCATAATCTGGAGGCCATCGTCAGCTTTGGATACACGGGGGCTAGTCCCGCGTTAATGGGTTATTGTGCGGATCGTAATATTTCCATCACCTTCTTGACACAAAGCGGGAGATTCTTGGCCAGAGTGATTGGTGAAAGCCGGGGAAATGTCATTTTGCGAAAAACGCAGTACCGGATTTCTGAGAATGAAGAGGAAGCGACGAAGATCGCCAGGAACTTTATTACAGGAAAAATCTATAACCACAAATGGATCCTGGAGCGTATGACGCGAGACTATCCGCTGCGCATGGATGTTGAACAATTTAAATCCGTGTCGGGTCTGCTGTCGGATATTTTGCGCGAAGTCCGTAACAGCAATAACCTGGAGAGCTTGCGAGGCTGGGAAGGTCAAGCGGCAGCTTACTATAACCGTGTGTTTGATCAGATGATTTTGCAGCAAAAGGAACATTTCTTCTTTCACGGAAGATCGAGAAGACCCCCAAAAGACAACGTAAATGCGATGCTGTCGTTCGCCTACACACTCTTGGCTAAAGATACGGCTGCGGCTCTGGAGACTGTGGGCCTGGATGCTTACGTCGGCTTTATGCACCAAGATCGTCCTGGCCGAGCATCCTTGGCATTGGATCTAATGGAAGAGCTACGGGGAATTTACGCAGATCGGTTTGTGCTCTCGCTGATCAATCGTAAAGAAGTGACCTCAAGCGATTTTGTTACCAAGGAAAATGGAGCTGTGCTGATGACGGACGAGGCCCGCAAAACGTTCCTAAAAGCATGGCAAACCAAAAAGCAAGAGAGTATGACACACCCCTATTTGGGTGAGAAAATCTCTTGGGGGCTGGTCCCTTACGTTCAAGCCTTATTATTGGCCCGTTTCTTGCGCGGTGATCTAGATGAGTATCCGCCATTTTTGTGGAAGTAGGTGAGCCCTAATGCTTGTACTCATTACTTATGATGTTCAAACGTCAGGGGCGGGAGGTGCCGCAAGGCTGCGCAAAGTGTCCAAGGCATGTCAGAACTACGGGCAGCGGGTGCAGAATTCCGTGTTTGAATGCATTGTGGATGCGGCCCAGTTCACCGCCTTGAAATTAGAGCTGGCCCAATTAATCGATGAAGAACAAGATAGCTTGCGCTTTTATCGGTTGGGAAATAACTACAAGACCAAGGTAGAGCATATGGGTGCCAAACCGTCATTGGATTTAGAAGACCCCTTAATCTTCTAATGGCTCATGGTGCGAACCCCAAGCGCACATAAAATCCCTGGGAGGTTCGCACCCCGCGTCATTAAAGGGCTTGTTAGGATTTGGGTTGTAGTAAATAGTAAAATTTCGCTCTCGCAAAATGGGTTCGCACTTCTGGGCTCACGAGGCCTTGTACCACAAGGCTTCGCATGGCCCGCTGTCGCTCTCCGTGTGAGAGCGTGGATTGAAAGTCCAATTTGCAATTCCTTTGCCGTATCACGGAAGTTGTCGCTCTCCGTGTGAGAGCGTGGATTGAAAGTTCATTGATTCCAAGTTCCTCGTCAACTATCTGCACGTCGCTCTCCGTGTGAGAGCGTGGATTGAAAGGATGCTGCATCGCTACACCTATACCCGGGGAACGAGTGTCGCTCTCCGTGTGAGAGCGTGGATTGAAAGTGGATCGGCTGACCGAGCTGCACGAATTGCAGGCTGTCGCTCTCCGTGTGAGAGCGTGGATTGAAAGGATAAACATATCGTCGTTTGCCACATAGCCGCCTGGTCGCTCTCCGTGTGAGAGCGTGGATTGAAAGGGTCAATGCCAGCAGCTTCCGCATCGTCACGGAGTCGCTCTCCGTGTGAGAGCGTGGATTGAAAGCCAAGCGGAATAAGATCCGCAAGGATGATTAGACGTCGCTCTCCGTGTGAGAGCGTGGATTGAAAGAAAACCGGTCTTCTATCGCTGGAGAAAGAGAGCCCGTCGCTCTCCGTGTGAGAGCGTGGATTGAAAGCTTCGGGCTCTGCTCAAACGGAGTCCCGTAAGTCGTCGCTCTCCGTGTGAGAGCGTGGATTGAAAGCTCCTAGGGAAGGATAGAATCGCTTCAGGAGGAGTCGCTCTCCGTGTGAGAGCGTGGATTGAAAGCACTTTGTTTCCTCCTCTGGCAATGTGATTTCCGTCGCTCTCCGTGTGAGAGCGTGGATTGAAAGCCGGCAATCTACCGCCTCCAACATGCACAGCGTGCGTCGCTCTCCGTGTGAGAGCGTGGATTGAAAGAACTTGCCCTCTTTTGCTGCTGCTGCGACCCCTGTCGCTCTCCGTGTGAGAGCGTGGATTGAAAGCCGGTATTGTGTATGGTTAATGTTGTAGCCTCCATGTCGCTCTCCGTGTGAGAGCGTGGATTGAAAGGAGAATATATGGATTCCGTTTTAGCGAAAGCAGAGTCGCTCTCCGTGTGAGAGCGTGGATTGAAAGGAGAATATATGGATTCCGTTTTAGCGAAAGCAGAGTCGCTCTCCGTGTGAGAGCGTGGATTGAAAGTATCACGCCATAAGTGACGTCGGCCTGCAAATGCGTAACGTCGCTCTCCGTGTGAGAGCGTGGATTGAAAGGAGTAGGCTCAATAGCTCGTTGGACAAGTAGAAGGTCGCTCTCCGTGTGAGAGCGTGGATTGAAAGTCCGAGCTGGAGAAAACGGGGAGGGGCTTTGGCGGTCGCTCTCCGTGTGAGAGCGTGGATTGAAAGTGTCACGGAGCGCCAGCGGGAGTAATCCGGGCGCGTCGCTCTCCGTGTGAGAGCGTGGATTGAAAGGTTACCGAACGCAAACCTTACCGCCGACTCTCCGTCGCTCTCCGTGTGAGAGCGTGGATTGAAAGTACTACGGGACCTAACTGGCGCGGCCGAATCGAGTCGCTCTCCGTGTGAGAGCGTGGATTGAAAGTCGGCTTCCACCGGTACACCTTGCCCGTTTTTGTGTCGCTCTCCGTGTGAGAGCGTGGATTGAAAGAACCATCTTAAGATGAGTACGATCGGCCGCAAGCGTCGCTCTCCGTGTGAGAGCGTGGATTGAAAGAGATCGCCCCGCGCGCGCCGCAAAAGGCGCTGGGTCGCTCTCCGTGTGAGAGCGTGGATTGAAAGCGGCAAGTCCCGGAGCGAGCGATCCGCGTACGCCGTCGCTCTCCGTGTGAGAGCGTGGATTGAAAGCCCGATCTCCTCCGTTAGCCATTTCTTGAGCTGCTGGTCGCTCTCCGTGTGAGAGCGTGGATTGAAAGGAAAAAGCTTGAGGGAATGAGTCAACTCACGATTGTCGCTCTCCGTGTGAGAGCGTGGATTGAAAGATTCTCCTTTCAAGGTTAAAAAGGGGGCGGTTACTGTCGCTCTCCGTGTGAGAGCGTGGATTGAAAGGACTCTGGCCGATGCGTTTCCGAGGCGGCGCCGGAGTCGCTCTCCGTGTGAGAGCGTGGATTGAAAGCGCTCAAAATGTATGATCCGTTTCCAGAGAGCGGTCGCTCTCCGTGTGAGAGCGTGGATTGAAAGCGTCTGGAAGGCGAGCATGGACTTGCGTTGTGGCGTCGCTCTCCGTGTGAGAGCGTGGATTGAAAGGACGTTTCCGTCGTCGTTTAACTCACGCACGCCGTCGCTCTCCGTGTGAGAGCGTGGATTGAAAGCAAAGCCCAAATTGTGGCCTCTAAGCGGTTTAAGGGCGTCGCTCTCCGTGTGAGAGCGTGGATTGAAAGCGGTGGGGTGGGCTGATACCTTTGGTCATCCTAGTCGCTCTCCGTGTGAGAGCGTGGATTGAAAGCGACGACGACCTGCCGTTTTAGCTCGCGTAAAAGTCGCTCTCCGTGTGAGAGCGTGGATTGAAAGTGGCCCCCGTATTGGTAACACGGGGGCACAAAAGTCGCTCTCCGTGTGAGAGCGTGGATTGAAAGATCAATTATCAGCAGAGTCGCCCCCTCCGACTTGTCGCTCTCCGTGTGAGAGCGTGGATTGAAAGGACGCCTGCAATCTGTGCCCAACCAATGGCTAATGGTCGCTCTCCGTGTGAGAGCGTGGATTGAAAGATACGCCGGAAAGGTGACAATGGAAACTTCGTGTAGTCGCTCTCCGTGTGAGAGCGTGGATTGAAAGCATCCAAGTTGCGGCGGTTGTATCAGTGTCGACCAAGTCGCTCTCCGTGTGAGAGCGTGGATTGAAAGTTTGAGGTAAATAAAAAGGCACCCTCTTTAAAGGTCGCTCTCCGTGTGAGAGCGTGGATTGAAAGCTGCTGGTATTTGGTGCTTGCTGTACCCAGGCGGATGTCGCTCTCCGTGTGAGAGCGTGGATTGAAAGCGTGCCTAGATTGAAAATAATGAAACTCAGACTTCGGTCGCTCTCCGTGTGAGAGCGTGGATTGAAAGCAATCATGGTTAGTAGCGAATGGACGATTGCACAAATGTCGCTCTCCGTGTGAGAGCGTGGATTGAAAGGAAAAAACTATGCGACAACGACTACTGCCTGTATGGGTCGCTCTCCGTGTGAGAGCGTGGATTGAAAGTGAGCGTAGTTTCTGCCGACACGCCCCTTGTATTGTCGTCGCTCTCCGTGTGAGAGCGTGGATTGAAAGCTTCGCCGGATATCCCACCGCCGGAAACGGGACGTCGCTCTCCGTGTGAGAGCGTGGATTGAAAGCTTCGCCGGATATCCCACCGCCGGAAACGGGACGTCGCTCTCCGTGTGAGAGCGTGGATTGAAAGCTGTGTCGTGACCGGGAGAATGGTGTTTTCGGCGTCGCTCTCCGTGTGAGAGCGTGGATTGAAAGGATAATGCTCGTATTGCAGTGCTGCGGGCAACCCGTCGCTCTCCGTGTGAGAGCGTGGATTGAAAGTAACGAAGGCTTTTTTATTTTGCCCAGGTACTACCTGTCGCTCTCCGTGTGAGAGCGTGGATTGAAAGTGGACGGTCTCTTCGAAACGGTAACTAATCTGCCGTCGCTCTCCGTGTGAGAGCGTGGATTGAAAGCTCGATCTCGGATTCAACTAGTTCATGCTTGGTAATGTCGCTCTCCGTGTGAGAGCGTGGATTGAAAGGGCTATGTCGAGCCGATCGTCTGGAACGAGCGCACGTCGCTCTCCGTGTGAGAGCGTGGATTGAAAGTATGCCGGCATAAATTTTCCGTCGGATCGACGACGTCGCTCTCCGTGTGAGAGCGTGGATTGAAAGAGTTTTCCAGCGTTTAGCCTGGGTCTGTGCTTAAGTCGCTCTCCGTGTGAGAGCGTGGATTGAAAGGCATCCCACTTGATGTTGACATAGTCGTCGATGTAGTCGCTCTCCGTGTGAGAGCGTGGATTGAAAGCTCAAATCTTTGCTGCGCTGGAGATCGACCCTGAGTCGCTCTCCGTGTGAGAGCGTGGATTGAAAGCCTAAATCTTTCGCTCTAACCAACAAGGCGCCCATTGTCGCTCTCCGTGTGAGAGCGTGGATTGAAAGAATATTGAAGGGCCCACGCAGCAAGTCCCCGTCGGCAGTCGCTCTCCGTGTGAGAGCGTGGATTGAAAGGAGTTTGTCCACCGAGGGTGTTGTGATGGTGGATTGTCGCTCTCCGTGTGAGAGCGTGGATTGAAAGCATTCGAACGATGTTGGTCTTTACTTCCCGGGCCAGTCGCTCTCCGTGTGAGAGCGTGGATTGAAAGTCTTCTTCCGGCACAGCATGAGCGACAGCACGAGTCGCTCTCCGTGTGAGAGCGTGGATTGAAAGAATGTATCATTAACTAAAAAAAGAGCCCTCTTATGTCGCTCTCCGTGTGAGAGCGTGGATTGAAAGCCGTCTGATCCCGCCACGCTTTGATCAGTCACCGTCGCTCTCCGTGTGAGAGCGTGGATTGAAAGGGCCAACATATCAGCCTGTGAAGCCGACCAACCCGGGTCGCTCTCCGTGTGAGAGCGTGGATTGAAAGTTGCAAATGACACAACATTTTTATTGCTAATTGGCGTCGCTCTCCGTGTGAGAGCGTGGATTGAAAGCTCGCCTCCTTTTCCGTGCCTACCCGCTCAAACAGTCGCTCTCCGTGTGAGAGCGTGGATTGAAAGCGTTCTATCTCCGCCTGTTTTTCGGACTCGAGCCTAATGTCGCTCTCCGTGTGAGAGCGTGGATTGAAAGACGCCAGTCGGCCGTGAAAACGAATAGCGGATCGCGTCGCTCTCCGTGTGAGAGCGTGGATTGAAAGATGATTAAAAAAAGGACGAGTCTTAAAGGCTCATCGTCGCTCTCCGTGTGAGAGCGTGGATTGAAAGGGATTAAATAGCTTCATCGTGTCGTATCTCCGAGTCGCTCTCCGTGTGAGAGCGTGGATTGAAAGAAAATTATCGGAAACAGTGGCTATAAAGCGAAAGTAAGTCGCTCTCCGTGTGAGAGCGTGGATTGAAAGGTTGAATCAGCTTTAGAAGCTAACTGAATGGACTTCGTCGCTCTCCGTGTGAGAGCGTGGATTGAAAGGTAAGCAACCGGTCACCGCTGGATCGCCAATAACCGGTCGCTCTCCGTGTGAGAGCGTGGATTGAAAGGTACAAAAGTACGGTTACGGTACAGCAAAAAAATAATGGTCGCTCTCCGTGTGAGAGCGTGGATTGAAAGCGGGTTGGAATCCGTACAAAACGCAATCAATGAATAGTCGCTCTCCGTGTGAGAGCGTGGATTGAAAGAAGAACGACGTACTCGGTATCAAGAATACATACCGTCGCTCTCCGTGTGAGAGCGTGGATTGAAAGTATCAAAGTGCAAAGGATAAAAATGATCCTCGGGCAAGTCGCTCTCCGTGCGAGAGCGTGGATTGAAAGGGAGTGGTAAAGCAAATCTTTGACGACCTATGGTGTCGCTCTCTATGTGAGAGCGTGGATTGAAAGATAAAACAGTGTATAAGTATTCGCCGACTCAATAGTCGCTCTCTATGTGAGAGCATGGATTGAAAGAAGCTGGTTTGCACAGCTACGCCGAGTCCGAACAAGTCGCTCTCTATGTGAGAGCGTGGATTGAAATCGTGCGAACGCTACTTACAAGACTGTTGGTATTGACGTCGCACTCTACGTGAGAGCGTGGATTTTAGTCCATAGATCTCTGGAAAAACCCAGTAAGTGAATGGTAAACAGCGAGGAGAAGGATTATTAAGTCAGAGCGGATATCCAAAAAAGAAGAAAATATTATGAATTAAGCTAGAGCCCAGTCTGAACAATTAGTGATTGATTAAAAATCAGAAAGCTATCCGCAACAGAAAAGTCCGTTTACGATAGCTTTTTGATTTACGACAAAAATACTAATATTTTTTCAATCCACAGAGTTGGAGCTACCTCTGACAACTAAAGTATATAATTATTAAATAGACATTTCAATATAAGTATTTTTGTAAACTTGTTGATTTCTGAACTGTTTGAAATATATAATCAAATCGTAAGAATCTCAAATTTAATAATGAAGAGGAGAGATGGATCTATGGAGACGTTTTCTACTCGCAATGGAGAGGATAGGTATGCCGAATTTGATTGGTTTTTGCCTACCCCGCCTAAACCGATTTTTTCAATCACAGTGTCAAATGAGAAAGGGGTCTGCATTAATGAAAAATTATGTAGGGACATTCCTGGAAAAATAAAAATAGGCGTAACTTCAGATGGAACCAAAATTGGAATATTAGAGGAATCAGAGAATGGATTTCGTGTCCCCAAGAATGGAACTATTAAAGCTTGGAACATAGTTCAAGAAATTAAAACGCGCGGAGTTAATTTACCGGCAAGATATTTAGTCGAGAAAATAGATGGATTCTGGCAAGCCACATTAACCCCTCAGATTTTGCCCACAACCCCTCCTAAGAAGATACCCAAAAAACCAAGAAAAAACGGACTTAAAGCTATGTTGCCCAAGAAAGAAATAAAGTGATGAGACAAGTTACCGAAGAAGATGTTTTGAAATCATACATGCCCCTTGTTTTACAGGAATGTCGAAATTCCTTCAAAGGAATCGAGATGGAAGATCGAGTTGTAGAAGGTAGCCTAGTGCTCTTATACGCAATCCGCACTTATAAAACGTACTATGGAAGTTTTGAAGAGTATGTGCGATTGCAACTTAGAGAACTAATGAAGCAGAAAAACAAGGAAGCTTGGGCGGTAAAAAGGATGGAATCTCGTATTTCCTTAGACGCACCGCTAATTTCAGTTGACGGATCTCTCAAGTTACAGGATTGTATAAGTGCGATTCCAGAAGATGAAACACTCTTTGATGTAAAGTGTTTTATAGAAAGTTTGTCGTCTATAGAGCAACGTATTATCTTTCTTCTAATAGATAAGAGAAGTATTCCTGCTATATCCCAAAAACTTGGGCATTCCATATCACAGACTCAATCTGTAGTAGAAGGCCTTCAAAATAAAGCCG
Source organism: Paenibacillus sp. JL3B1040 (assembly GCF_057063165.1). Classification (NCBI taxonomy): domain Bacteria; kingdom Bacillati; phylum Bacillota; class Bacilli; order Caryophanales; family Paenibacillaceae; genus Paenibacillus; species Paenibacillus tiangongensis. The sequence goes on from NZ_CM169317.1 coordinate 402,565, forward strand.
TAGCTTATTTCGGTATCAACCCAGCTTTTTTGTAAAAGAAACGAAGTGACAAGCGGAAAGTTCATAGTTAGGGGCCTGGAGACAACCAGGCTCTATTATATTGAAGAATTGGCGAGAAAGTAGATCCAACTTCCAATTAAAAGGTAGGAATAACAATATAAGTGTTACACTTTGGTAAAGCATGCCTATGGATGTAGGCGTGCGATTTTTATTTATCCTTTTTAAAATAATACTTCTCCAGTATATCCAACTCTTTGCAGTATTCACGTTCTTTCATAAGCTTTTTTAGCTTCTGACCATCGTAAAAAACATCCAGCATAGACGGCTTCAAATTACTCGCATTTAGTTTAGTGAGAGCCTCTAGAGCCTCGTCAGAGAATCGAGCCGTCGTAATATAGCATGCCTTCAAAGGATGTTGATTAGGTTTATCCGCATCACTGTAATATCTCCTGGCAAACGGTAATGTTCTTCTAAAGAACCACCGTATAGTATTTTTAGAATTTTGGTCCCCAAGCTTTATTTCGCTACTCCCTTTGTGTCCTTTTAATTCAAAAATAATTCGTTCTCTAGGGCCGCCTTTTTGGATAATCAAATCGTACTCATAATATTCTACTTTGCCATCCGAATCCTTTTCTTTCAAGACAACGCTCTGCTCAATGTAGCCTTCACCGATAATTCTTCGAAGAACCACATACATCAGAACTTCAAAAAGATCCCCTTTTAAGTTCTGCAAATTTGCCTCTTGGCCCGATTCCCTCAAGTTTTCCAGTATATTTGTTACTTCTGAAATAACTTCCGCAGGATGCGACTGGAATCTGAAAAATTCATTTATTTTATCCAAGCCCTTCAAGATTTCATATATACGTTCCCCATATATCGTACCCAAGTGAAATGACAAGAAACCAAGCTTTCTAATTCGATTTTGCACACCTGTGTCTGCTACATCATTTAAGATGATAATTGGTAGTATCTTCCTTTTGCTGCTCGAAGAGCTGCAAATCACACCCTGAACTCGATTATAAAATCCGTCTAGATCTTGTTGGGAGTAGGATCGACTTAACTGAACATCCAAAACAATAAGCGTATTCTTACCATCATTTCGGTCATTAGTTATTCCTGTGGCAGATGAATAGGCAAAAGCATCCCATACAAAGTTATTATGTTGAGCCCCTTTAGAAAGTTCATCCTTACTCCGATAAACAACATCTTCACGATTAATTAAATTATGCTTTTTCAACCAAATGAGCACATCTCTTATAAATATGCAATCTAATTTCATCTTAGATTCATGGCTTTTCACAACCGATGGCCAATTTACTCCATGTGACTTATCTATAATGTAAGTAACACTGTTATACGTTTGTAATTCCATAATCAAACCTAAATGAAGCAAGTCTTGAATAATACGATCTAAATGATCCATCTTTGTCTTCTCTCTGTCCAATGGGCTTGAGGTAACCTTCAGTGCCTCATAATACGAAAGGACTCCTTGTGAGTTCTCAAGTGTAACGATAAGTCGATATAGAGAAGGTCGATGTTTCTTCGTAATATGTTTAATGGCCGATTTGTTTAACGGTCGAGTAAAGTACACGTATTGATTATTTCCAAAGGTAATTGGAGATGTTGAATTAATTTTTCCACTAGCAGTCATGCGTTGAACGATTTTTCTACAGTTTGCAGGAGTGATATGAAATCTCTCGGACAATTTCTGATTTAATTCTTGTGCTGTTAAATATCCGTGCATTTCAATCTCATTATTGATAAACGTAAAGTAATCCATTATTCGCTTTGCCTCCAAGCATGTCACACTGCTCTTATAAAATTATATTAAGTTATTTGGGGCATTCATCGCAAAATTAATTTTCGTTGTTATAGCGGGATTTTTCCACCCAGAATGTATCGAAAATCGAAAATTCTTTGTCACACTAAAGTGATGGTAGCATTGGCCTAAAGTGAATATGATTTTAGGGTAGCTTAACGAGTATATCGACGTGGCAGCTCGTTCGTAGTATTTTACTACATATCATTAGTACTTGCGAGTCTCATCCCAGGTTGAGTCAAGTCATTGACTCAGCCAGATTTACAGCAAGCTATCTATAATTATTCGTTGGAGCAGACGTATTTTTAACCCGATTCCAAATTACAAACTGCCCCATATACCAAGTTCGGTTACACGGCCACTATTTTTAATGTAAAAATTGGTGGCCGCTAGAACCTCCTGATATTTAGGTGGCAAGTCTGTTCCCCTACTAATTGCAGGTTGGACAATAACGATTTTAGAAGTAAAGAGCTTGTTTTGCTTCAGCGATTTTTCGAGTTCCTGATATTGACCTTTTTTCATTTTACAGTGCTTACTTCTTCTACGACTTCTTATTTTGTCAAGCAGGGTTCCCCTTGATTTTAGCCATATAATTGATTTTATTGCTTGCTGTGTAACCTCATAAATATCACCTAAATCTGCATTGAATCTTCTGCCACCCATTGCTTTAACATGGAAGAGTATTGCTTCAAGCTTCTGATCCGTTTCACGAATTGTAATGTAATCGGCAATTTCACCCGTTCCATGGTCATAAAGCATATAATCAAAATTGTCCTGTTCAGTTAATATTTCCTCTAAAACGTCTTGAATTGATCTTTGTCCTGAAGTTGCCTTACCAAATTCACATCGAATGTCTGTTTTGTATTTTGCCCAATCAACACTTTTAATGTTTCCAGAAGAAAAAACAATAGCATCCGGTACACCAGTACTTATTTCATTACCTTCAATTATTGCATCGTCCGTTGTTTTAAAAATTAATGGATAATTATTTAAATATTCGGCCAGTCCCACTCTATTTCTTCCGTCTTTTATAATAATACTAGGTACAGCGCAGTGAAATGTCCCATCTGGCCTGCAAACAATTAACTCCGAAGAGCCGAGAACGCTCACTTCAACTTTGATTTCCATAGCAGAAACGGAAATAATTCTGATTGTTGCATCTGTTAATATAAATTCTGATACTTCTTCCTGACTTTCTATTAGAACGGGGGGAGATGAATATGTCCGATCAGAAAAAAAACAAAAAAACACTGTTTCAGGAAATTGTTTAAGCCTTTGAGGCAAAGGCATTAAATCATAATTAGTGTTTGTTCTTACTTTTATTGATTCATTGGCAATTTTAAGACCATATGAATCACACCATTTTACATACTCTGGAATAAGCAAATACGAGCTGCTCCAAATTTTTGATCCACTGCTATAACCAATAGTAACTGGTCCTGTTTCGGCAACAGCTTTACAAAAAACATGTCCAGCTGAATACATTTTTCCAGTAGCCGGATCAATAGTGGAAGCTACATTAGAACCAGCATAAATTCGATACGACTCTCCAGATTCGGCAAATCTATTTTGCATGCCTGTATTAAACATTTCAAACTCTTGTAATTCGCCTAGAACCCGATGAATTTCATTCCTTGGTATCTTATCGTAATTTGTAGTAAAAGCTTCTGCAATCAGTTGATAATCCATTTCACTTTTCATTTGCGAATAAATAAACAGAAGTGATGTTTCTTTTTGATAATGAACAATAAAAAGGAAATTTTCAACATCCAAAACTTGTTCGGTTTCTGACCACTTTGGTCGATTTTTAATAACCCCTAAGCCTACAACTGTGTTATCTAAAGGATTCCTAAAGATGTTTTCACCTACATTGCAGGTTTTAGGAAAGACTCCATTGAGATTAAACCCTGAGATATGATAGACCTTCGCGTGACAATTCGGTCTTAAACTATGCAAAGAGACTATATCTTCAGATGTGGCAGCACCATCACTTCGAATATATTCTCCAAGATTCCTTTTTACTTCTTCCTCTTTTCGAATTGTCCGTTCACTCATGTCCACTATGATTTCCTGCCAAACGGCATCGCTAGTAAAAAGTTTGTAGTTTTCTATTATCAGTTCATCATCATTCATAGCAATAAACTTAGCCACGCTAATATTATCAGCATTGGTTCTTGCGAATCTTCCAATAAATTGAAGTGTGCTGGCAAGAGATTTATGCGGTGAATGAATAGCTGCAATTTTTAAATTGGGAAAATCAAATCCTTCTCCCAGCATATCAACACAAATGATACCATCAATGCGTTTTTCCTTTAATTCACTAATACAAGACTCAACAGTTCTATAGGACATAGAGCTATCTATACGTTTCAATATTAGTTTTGTCTCGTTCTGATAAAGCTGTTCCAGTTGCTTTGCTTTTTCCCGAGTGTCAGTTCGTACCATCAGATAATGATCATATCCCATTTGTCTATCGTTAAGAAATATGCGTTCTGCTTCTTTAGCTATAAGTTTATCTTTTTCCGGTGCTTCATCAATTGGAATATAACGGACTTCGCCAAAAATTCCATCGCGATACGCCATTGACAATGGATAAGTATATAGAATCTCTCCCTTTAACTCTTTACGATCCATACGAAAAGGAGTAGCTGTAAATAGTAAATGGTTAGAATCCTTCATATTGATAAGGATCTGCTGCCACGTTTGCGCAGGTACATGATGTGCCTCATCTATGAGAACTAAATCAAACTTACCCTTAACATTACTTTCAGATAAAGATAACGCACATTGAGGCGTTGCAATAACCACATCTGAAGCATCAACATCAGAGTGAAGCTCATCAGAATATTTATTTTTAAGTTCATAAACCAGCGGGGGAGTGATCTTTTCTGAAAAAACCGATGCCTTTTTGAGCGTTTTTAGTTCGGCAAAATCTTTAAATATTTGGCCCCGCACCATTACACTGGGAGTAACAATAAGTACTTTCCTACTCATAGTGATGTACGGCGTCATCATTAAAACAGCCGTCTTTCCCGATCCCGTAGGCATAACGATAATACCTGCAGTTTTTTTACGCAGTGTTTTAAAAGAAGCGATAGCATGAATTGCACCTAGTTGAGCATTTCTCAGACCAATCGTGTTATCGGTTGAGATAGGATATCTTAATTCATTATAATTATCTGAGAAATAACTCATTGTATAAGATCTCCTTTGCATAAGAATTTAAGTTGTCTTAGAGTTGCAGATTGATATTAGAAATCATAGGATGCTAGATACTAAATACTAAATACTAAATACTGAATACCCATAAAATCACTTCCTATAGAACTGGTATTCGACAGGAAGGTAGCTATTCCTCCAAATATGAACAAAAAAGGGTATTATCACATATAGTAGATAATCTCCCTTATTTACAAAATTGGCTATTAATCTTTTGGTGAATAAAGCTCATTCCATAACTATTTTATATTCCTAATACGGCCTTTTTCTCGATGCATCAATATTTCTTATTCCTGATTTATAACAACTTCGGTTGCTTAGTTCAATGCCTTTTAGGTTCTCTGCCCATTTACTTGCCAACTACTTTAGTCGGAGGAATATTCCCCAAATCAAGAAATTCGTTGCCAGTTACGTAGAAAAAGTAATTGTATAAAAAGAACACGTCGAACTTATCTTAAAGCTTCATATTCCTGAAAAGCAAAATCCACAACCGGATTCGGTTGTGGATTTAACATATGGAGGCGAACTTACACTTTGAAAACCCTGTAGGTTACGTATACTCTTAATAGTTCTTATTTACACTTTTGGGTGGGAAACTGTGGTTTACTGGTTATCTACTGGGAGCCACGCATCGCTCGAATCTGAACCAATTACCTTGTCCAATTTTTAAAGAGTTTCAGGAATATTATGGTACGATTTTATGCTGGTAGCATTGTTAGCGGCGAAAAGCCTTGTTTTTTTGGCTTTCGGTCGATGCCGTTTTTATGAAATGAAAAATTTGATCAATTGTATTTTCGAAATCACTTTTCAATTGATGTTCCCATATTCTAAGAATATACCAATTGTTTTCTAGATAGTATCGGGTTACTTCTTGATCACGTTCTTTATTTCTTGTTATTTTCTTCTGCCAAAATTCCTTGTTGGATTCCGGAAGTTTACAGTGATGGTTACAAAAATGCCAAAAACAAGAGTCAATAAAAATGACTATATGGTATTTTTTTATTGCAATATCAGGTTTGCCCATTAAGTCAGTAACATTTTTTCTGAAACGAACCCCTTTATTCCAAAGGGCAGAAGAAACCTTTTTTTCCAGTTTGGATTTTGAACGAACGGACTTCATTAAACGGCTTCTTGCATCGGAGGAAATTCTATCAGCCATTGTTACCTCCAAGATAATCAACTTTATTATTAAATATAATAGAATATTTCAAGAGGTTCGACCAATAATTTATTCGAATGTTTTGAGGAACTAGTGAAAATCGAAAATTAGTAGTATTCTTTTATTTGACGAAGTATTTCTTAATCAAAAGTCAAGAAAAAACAGTTGGGGGCTATTTCATTGGAAACTGCAATTGATATTTACAAAAAGATCGGAGCACTATCAAAGACCGACATTTTGAATCCTAAAATAAGTGAATGGTTCATAGAAATTCACAGGATATGCAGCAGAATTCTCCATCCCCTCCCTAGGACACCATTAATTTCTAAAATACCAGATAAAGAATATTTTGTTTTTAAAAAGGAAAAAAGAAATTCAAGGGCTATTAATTCTGCCTTATTTATTGATGATCCAAATGAGGTTGAGAAAATTATTGGATTTATTTTTGGGAATCAACTGGAATTGACTAATTCTGAGGATATTACGAAGGCACTTTATACAATGGCAATTAGTTTCTGCTCAGTTATAGATGTTTCTAAAAGCGGAGATCAGAAAACACCGGGTACATTTTTCGAGTATTTTGTGGCTCATTGGTTTGCATTAATGTTACAAGTACAGCCACAAGTTTCAATTGATGTGTTAAACCTAGATATGAAAACATCTCTTCCGACCGATAGTATATTTGATCTTGGGCCAAATCGTCCTAAAATTCATTTGCCTGTTAAAACATCTACTCGTGAGCGTGTGATTCAGGTATGGGCACATCAACGGGTTTTGGATGGTGTATATGGAACTGGACGTTTCTTGGGAATGCTTGTTTGTTTGGCTGAAACCAAAACGGATAAGACAAAATTAGAGGTTACTGAAATTTGCTTACCGGACCAATGGAGACTCTATCAAATGTTTATCTCTCAAATGTATCGTATCTACTATTTAGATGCTCCAACTAAATATTTGGCATTAAATGGTATCTTTCCGCCTATTAATGTCAAGCAGTTTGGTGATTTCTTTTATGAAATAAAAGCGTTAATGTCAAGGGACTGAAAAAGCTACATAAAAAAGGAAAAGAGCTCCTCATAATGTGAGGGGCTCTTCAAGTTTTCTACGAATATTATTATCCTGTGGGTGCTGCTACTTGCAAGTAGTATGAATTTAATATACCTTCCTCAACTAATAAGCACTTTTTAATCTCATCTCCAATAGCCTTAGCTAAAAGAGGAGGTACAGCATTACCTATTTGATGACGTACTTCATGGCGATTGCCAAAAAATTTATAATTTAACGGAAAACCTTGAAGTAATGCGGCTTCTCTTGGAGTTAGAGGACGATTTTGTAAAGGGTGACCGTATCTACCGCGGGTAAAACTATCAAAACCGCCAGTTATGGTAGGAGCCTGCCCATCCCACTTTAAACGTCCGTAAACATCTGGCCAGCCACCTTTAGAAGTGTCGGCATTTTTATGACATTCTAATCTAAGATCGTATGGGATGTCCCTCCACCCCCCGCCTTGTGGAACATAGGAGAATCTTTCGATATTTCTTTCCGTTACATTAGAACGTTGATGATTCGGAATATTCGGATGCTCCTGTCTATAGTCCTCGGGTGGTTCGGGGAGATTTCCAAGAATCTCTCCTACTGTCTTCCATTTGCTTACTGTCGGTAAAGGGATATGAAAATCGGTTTGAATGCTTTTGTGTTTTCCTACGACTATAAATCGTTCCCTAGTTTGGGCAAGACCGTAATCAGCCGAATTATAGAAGTGTGGGTAAAGAAGGTACTCCTGAAGTTCATTTTTAAGTGCTTCAATAAAATAAGTACCTCTTTTTTGGCCCAACATGGCTACATTCTCAAGAAGAAAAAACTTTGGCTGAATTTCTTTTACCAAACGGATATATTCAAGCACAAGTTTGTTTCGCTCATCATCTCCCAAATGAGCACCGCGTTTTTGTTTTGAAAAGCCTTGGCAAGGTGGTCCTCCCGCAAATAATGCTAGTTCGCCGTGGTTAACCCCCGCTCTTTCCATTAACTCCTGGCCAGTAAGTTTACTTGCGTCTGCAATAAAGCAGTTCTCAGATAGATTTTTCTGATATGTTAATACTGCCGCTTCATTTAGGTCAAAAGCCGCTCCGATTTCAAAACCGGCTTCATGCAATCCAAGTCCAAGTCCACCCGCACCACAAAAAGATTCTATACATTTAAATTTTTGTTGCATTGCCATCCCTCCAAATCATATCGCATAGCTCACACGTTCATAGTAACACAGATCTCATAGTGCGGTTTTAATGCAATGATTGACTTATAAGGATACTACCAAGCATATAAAAAAATCAATAGAAAGTTTAAAATCTTTTACAACTAAAAATAATCTACAATCATATTATAGAACACATGTTCCTATTTGTCAAATTATGCTCAATTTGTTTGATAGCTTCAAACCTAGCTTCCCAAAAAAGTATTTTAATTTGCAGATAATAGAGAGGGAAATAGAGGATATTGTCGAATATCGAGATGTAGGGAGGGATTTCTTTGGATTTATTTGATGAAATCTTTGATTTAATAGATAAGAATACAAAGGCATTTCAAGCGGGGGCATTTGAAAACTTCATTACTTACATAAAATTCCCATTTTTTAAAAATCTCGAATTCGATACTGAGATTAACTTCAGGTTTCCAGTGACTGTATTCGTTGGGGAAAATGGAGCAGGTAAGAGTTCAACATTACAAGCTTTGTATGGTGCTCCTATGGGGAAATCGCCAGGGGATTTCTGGTTTTCTACAAGTGTTGACCCCATTGAGGAATTTGGGGAGGATGGAAAAAGACACTCTTTTTATTATGGTTATTATGATAAAGGAAAACTAAAGGAAGTATTAAAGACAAGAGCAAGACGTAGTAATAACCCTGATTACTGGGAGACCAGCAGACCTTTAAAGAAATACAATATGAAAGAAATGAAAAGGTATTCACCGATCGAAAAAGAAGTTCTATATCTAGATTTTAGATCAGAATTAAGTGCATTTGACCAATATTTCTACTTCGGTGAACTAAAGGAATATTGTTACTACTTAGGTCTCCTCCTATCGCGAGGAGATTTTTTTTTTGTCTCAAGCAGTAATTCCCATGCAAACGTCGAATGTAATATTATCCATTGAATCATGAGGTGAGCCGTATGAAGCTGACGAAACAACAGGTCAATACTATTTGTAAAGGCGATCAGGAGATTGCCAGTTACTTTCATGCGCTGCTGGATCAAAATGAGAAGCTCACCCAAATCGTAGAGAAGCAAGCCAAACGCATTCAACAATTGGAGAAGCGAGTTCAGGAACTGGAGCGCCAACTCGGCCAGAATAGTCAGAACAGCAGCAAACCGCCTTCGAGTGACGGATTCCGTAAACCAACCAATTTACGCCAACCAGGAGGGAAAAAAGGCGCTCCTCAAGGTCACGAAGGTCATACGCTGCATGTGGTTACGAACCCGGATTATGTCATGGTTCATCCGCTTGAAACCTGTTCCAGCTGCGGTTTTTCCTTGAAACAGGTACCCGCACAAGAGCTAGAGAAGCGACAAGTCTTTGACTTACCTGCCCCTCGCATGGTCATCACCGAACATCAGGCTGAAAAGAAATGTTGCCCGCAATGCTGCGTCCAACAGACCGCTTCCTTTCCTTCTCATGTTCGAGCGCCTGTGCAATACGGAAGAGAAATGGCAGCATGGACGGCTTATCTTCATGCCTATCAATTGTTGCCGCTTGAGCGTATTGGACAGCTCTATGCCGATCTCACGGGATACCGCCCGAGCGAGGCCACCTTACTTGCTCAACTGGAAGAGATGACAAGTCGTCTTCAGCCGCTAGAGCGAACCATTCGCGAGCAGCTGTTAGCCAGCCCCGTGGTACACGCCGATGAAACGGGATTTCGCGTCAACGGAAAAGGGTACTGGATGCATACCTTGTGTAACCAAGAGTGGACACTCTTGTTCGCCCATCCCAGCCGCGGAAGCAAAGGAATGGATGCCATGAATGTATTACCCCACTATAAGGGGAATCTCGTTCATGACTGCTACGCCTCTTACTTTAAAGACCAGTATGCTTTCCGTCATGTGCTTTGCAATGCGCACCTGCTGCGGGATTGTAAAGAAATTGCCCAGTACGATAACCATCAATGGGCAACCGATATGACGACGCTGTTGCAAGAGAGTTGGAAAGCTGCACGCATAGCTCGCAGCCTTCAACAGCCTCTATCTGATGCGGTGGTCCAAGCATTCAGATCCCGTTATGATGATATTCTGCAGCGAGGTCGTGAAGAATGGGCGAAAGATGCCGTGCCCGAGAAAACGGGACCTCGCGGAAGAAAATCCAAGAGCAAAGCAGCCAATCTAGGTGGGAGGTTTCTGGCGTACAAAGACGCCGTACTCGCCTTTCTTTGTGATGCCCGAATTCCTTTTGACAACAACCAAGCGGAGCGAGATATCCGTATGGTGAAAGTCAAAACGAAGATATCTGGCGGATTCCGCACTTCGCAAGGTGCGGAGCAATTCGCTCGCATCCGCGGCGTCATCTCCACGTTTCGCAAAAAACAACTCCCCATCTTAAACTCCCTGATTTCTGCACTTCAAGGTCAATTCAGTTTCTAACAGCACCTAAGTAGTAACGGAATATTTAGCTTCCAAAACCAAACAAGATTACTTGAGAAATCAGTCTCAAAAGTTAAAAAAAGTTATTGATTTTAATAAAAAATATCAAATTGGAAATAAAGAACAAAATAAACAAATAGTCAATTTATCAAACGAAGAAATTGAATTAATATCGTATATATTGGGTAAAAAATATAAATCCGGGAAGATTATAAGACACAAGCTGTTTGGAAGTTGGGGAACATCTGTTGTTCTTGAAAAGGAAGATATAAGGTATTCCGAAGCACATGCAGGAAGTGGAGAAATTGCAGTTGTAAAGTTAGTTCACGAATTGCTTAATGCCTCACCTGGGAGTCTGATCCTACTTGACGAGCCAGAGGTATCTCTTCACCCAGGGGCTCAAAAGCGCCTAAAAGTATTACTGCTTAAGATAGCACTAGGGAAAAAACATCAAATAATAATTTCAACACATTCGTCAAATTTTGTGGAGCACTTACCTAAAGAGGCAGTAAAATTATTTTATCAGGACATAACGAACAATAAAATTAGAGTGTTAGATGAATGCTGGTATAATGAGGCTTTTTATAGGCTAGGTGATTCACATTCATTAAATTTTCGTATTCAAGTAGAGGATCGTCTTGCTAAAAAAATTATTGACAGAGTAATTGAGTCAATTGGGCATGATAAATTTGGAAATATAGATGTTTTTTTTGCGCCGGGTGGTGCAAGTGTAATAAAGACCAGCCATATAAAAATTTATTCAAATGAACAACCAACAAGGCATTTTGTTATTTTGGATGGGGACCAAAAACCAAGCGCGGCTGTCCAAAGAGTAGCCAATCTTCCTTTGAAAGACGCAAAGAATCCGAAAATTTATGAAAAAATAATAAATGATATTACGGGGTGCAAAATTAATTTTGACACCGATGGAAATTCAGAGGAAGGTAGACGAATTGACCAGCTAGTGGATCTGCAACAAAAATACATAAACTATTACAATAACAATGTGTATTATTTACCATTAATGACTCCTGACGATATTATTTGGGATGAGAAATGTGTACTAAATTTTATTAAGAATAAAGATTCTTGGAGGGAGAGTATAAAAGGAAAGAGTGCAAAGAAAAAAATATATGAAACCTCCAAGTTTATATTTGGTCAGTATAATCCAGATGCTCTTGAGGATATTTTGATAAATGTTTGGATTGATAAAGAATCGCGAGAAAAGGAGGGGATTCATAAGATACTGGATAACATATTATTTGCAATTAACAATCCCAATGTACAGATTACGGCGATATAAATACAATTAGTTTCGTTTTAATGCCAAAATACGAAATTGGTAATTGAAAAGTATATACGTAAATACCACTTTGCAAAATGCTAGCTTAACAATCAAATCAATCTTTCTTAGGAAACCACTCAGTGAGGAGTGGTTTCCTAATTCTCTTCCACCAACTCAACAATCTCCCGAATATCACTGATATCCAACGCCTCAGCAATCCGTTCAATATGACTAAAACTGATACTTTCCCGTTTACCGTTAGCAAGTTCACTTAGTGCCGCGTGACGAACATCAGCTAATCTCGATAACTCTCGCAAAGAAATGTTACGCTTTTTGGTCAGCTCCTTGATTTTAACGACAACTTTTTTCGCCATCTCACTCACCTCTATTCGCATCATCTTTCGCTTGACTATACGTAAAAGCGTACCGTATAATAATTTTGTGAGTGGTACGTAAATACGTAATAAAAACAAATTTAATCTACTTACATAGGGACATGGGTACTGCTCACCGATTGAAAAAAGGAGGAATTCCCATGCCAACTCTGTTAGAATCCCTATACTACGGCCACCTGGCTCCCGAGGAGCAGGTGGTGCCCAGAGATCCGGAATATCGTCAGTTGAGCAGGGAAATATCCGAAGCAATGAAGGCTTGGAAGGAGAAACTGTCCAGCGAGGAGTTTACCGAGCTCGAATTCCTTATTGACTTACAGCAGAAGATTCAGGGGATGGAGTTGACGGCGTCGTTTACGTATGGGTTTAAGCTGGGGGCGGCGCTGATGATTGAGGTTCACTCCGGGTACGGGGCGGAGGGGCAACTGCTAAGTCAACGGGCGGATGAAGGATGAAAAGAATGTATAAGTATAGCCTGTATAAGCATAGCCGGTCCCTATCCTGCTTGGTATAGAGCACGCATGGAATAGAGCAGGCGGCCATCTGCTAACCTCTAATATACCCGGAAGGCATAATAGCCCGCCGGTATTTTTATAGGGTATTTTCCTGCTTACTCTGGCTTATCTGCGCGATGTTTGCTTCTTTTTCTTTCCATCCGATGTCTGCCCCTTCTTCCTTTCCGTCCTTCTCGCCTCCTTCATCCGATCTCCCATTCCCGCAATCAACAACACCGATACAATCACCATAATCAACAATGTGATTACGCAAGCAGCCACATTATAGTCGGAACCGCCCTCGGCTTGATAATGAATCAAGCCCAAGCCTGCGGTAATCGGGGAAAGATCGCCCAGGCCGTGGCCTCCGGCGAAGATTCCGATAAATCCGTAGAAAAAGGCAAAGCCCACGCCGGCCATAAAGCCGTTCGGGTTGCGGCTGGTTAACACGATGATGGGGAGGACGGCCAGGTAAATGCATAAATTCATCACCATCATTTGCATCAAGGATTTGACCATCACCGCCGCGCTGCCTGTTTGGAAGCCGCTGATCAGCACGACGGTAAGCGAAAGTACAAAGGTCACCACGGCCAAAAATAGGGCGAGCAGTCCGGCGGTGATGAGCTTTCCGGCCAACAACCGCCGGAAGGAGAGCGGAATGGTGAGGATGTTTTTTAGCGTGTCTTCCGTGTATTCACGGCTGATCATATATCCGGCGATTAAGGTAATCGTGGCAGGGAAGAGCAAGCTGAAATTGTTCCAGATCACGGTATTGGAGAAGTTCTCCAAGTTGCGTGCTGCTCCGTCTTCCGCCGTGGCCATGAATCGGGTTAAGAGGACAACCAGCAGCGCTCCGGCAAAGCCAACCCAAACGATCGAATACCGTTTTAGTTTGATGATTTCGGTTTTTATGATTTTCACCATGGTCCCCACCTTAATCCTCCCGCTTATTGTAGATTCGCACAATGGCCATATAAGAAATCAAAGCGATGATCGCAATAATGATAATGACCTGCGATAATGGCAAAATTTTCGGTTCAATGATCGCGTAGAACGAATCGGCCGGCGATGTAAAAAAGCCCAATAACCAGCGGTATATAATCGGCGTCGGCAAAATACTCGTCAGCAATTTCATCATCGGCGTATCATATTGCAGGCCTACAAAGGCCATGGAAAAGTTAAGAATGGTGTAGAAAAAAGCCAGGATAATCGAAAAAATATAGCTGCGGTTAAAATAGACAATCGCGATGACCACCGGCAAGGTTCCGGCCGTGAGCAGCATGCCGTCGGCCGCGCTAATGCAGAGCTTCGCAAACACGCCCTGGATATATCCGACAAAGGCTCCGCCAAGCATGGAAGCGGCCACGGAGGCCAGCGAGAAAATCAGCCCAAGCATAAACAACACAATGATCTTCGCCGTAACCATCCGTGTGGCCGAAACCGGAATTGTCCGGAGATTTTTGAGCGTATCATTGTCGCGTTCCATAAAAAACAGCATGGAAGCCACGATTCCCAAAATACTGGGCAATAGCAGCGCCTGTCCATAACTCACGATCATCCCAAACAGTTTATCGTAGACATTAAGGCCTCCGAAACCTCCATTCATCGCCAGCATCGTTAAGGGAATGGGAAAAAGAAACGCGGCAACAATCACCAAGAGGATGAATTTTTTACGCTTCAGTTTCGTGAATTCGCATCTAACGAGTTTAAGCAATCCCCACGCCCCCTGTGATCTTTTTGAAATAATCCTCGAGCGTATCTTCACAGGTATGCGCTTCCGAGACGTCGATTCCGTTTTCGATAAACAGGCGGGTAATCGCCGAAACGGGCAATTTCATGTCATGCATGCGCAGGCTTTGCTGGTCTTCAATATAGAAGTTGAACATGTTCAAGTGCTTCTTCAACAGGCGCGCCGCCCTGGCCGTATCCGAAACGATAAAGTGAACATACTTGCTGTTTTTATTTTCCAGTTCCTTGAGACTTAGCTTCTCCAAAAGAACGCCGTGGTCAATAATGCCGATGTCATCGGCCAGCAGAGCGATTTCGGATAAAATATGGCTGGAAATCAAAATGGTTTTTCCTCGTTCCGTACAAAGCGCGCGAATAAAACTTCTGACCTCGGCAATACCGATCGGATCCCGCCTGTAACTTGAACCGCGGTTCGCTCAAACGGCGTGCTTTCCACGCGAATGGTGCCGCTTATCTTTTCGGTAAGCTGCTGTCTTTTTTCATCGGTCTTTATCGCATTTATACAATCGCTGAAAAATATGCGGCAAATCCTCGTTGGAAATCCCGATGCCATTATCCATAACCGATATCACGATACGGTGATCCTCCATTGAAACGCTGACTGTAATCGCTGTCGCATGGCTATGCGCAAGGACGTTCTGAATCAGACCAAGCGCCGTGATCTTATGCTCCTCAAGTGGACCTATGGTCTGTTCGGCGCCGGGAACGGCATAAGTTTTCACCTGATAGAATACATCAACGCTTTCTTCAAAAACCGTGCTGTACGTGAGTCTGGTCTTGTCCAGAATGTGTCGAGTTTTGTCGTTTATAATTAAGAAATTAAAAATTAAACTTTATACATGAAATAGATTTTGAGGAAACGTAGTTGGGGGGCCCGTTAGGCTACGAATCGACGAAGCATCCGCACTAGCGCAGGTAAAGCCCATCGAAAAACAGAAGGTTCGGGTGGTGACTATGTATAACAACTTCAACGGTGGATTCATCAATCCAGATGCTTTGGATGCTTTGATCGAACCGGCTGTCGTCATAGACGGGCTGGGCGAGATCGCGGCGGTCAACCGATCCTGGCTTGCGGCCCCGGTTCATGGGGGAGAGAGCTTGCCGACATATCCGGGGGTCAAAATACCGGTTCTATTCGAGGACCATCCCGCCTTGATGGCGGGTATTGAGCAGGTGCTTGCCGGCCGGCTTCCGCTTTACCGATATGAATGGAGCGGAGAAGCGAGCGGCGGGAAGTTCATTTACGAGGTTAGAGTGACTCCGCTTCGCGCGCCGGCGTCCGCTATCACGGGGGCGCTTTTGATCTTTTTTGAGCTAACGGAGCAACGGGAACGGACGGAGATATTGGCTACCGAGTCGGAACGGTACCGGTTAATCGTGAATCATTCCAAGGACATGATCAAGGTGGTGGATATTCGCGGGAAAGTGGAATACGCCTCCCCCTCTCACCGCAGTGTACTTGGTTATGACCAGGTAACGGATATTTTTAACTATATTCATCCGGAGGATGCCGGCCGCTTTCGCGATATGTGCCAGGAAATCCGGGAAACGAAAAAGTCCAGGGTGCGGGAGTTTCGAAAACAGCATAACGACGGCCATTGGGTCTGGGTAGAGACGATCGGGTCCCCGGTGTTATCGGCGGGAGGCTCCGTCAAGAGCATTCTGATTATCTCCAGGGATATCAGCGAGCGCAAAAAGCTGCAGCACGAGCTGGAACAAATGGCTTATCACGACCATCTGACCGGATTGTACAATCGCCGAAAAATGAAAGGGATCATGGAGGAAGCGCTCCGCCATTGCCAAAGCCGCAACGACCGGTTTGCGCTGTTGATCATGGACCTGGATCATTTCAAGAAAATCAACGATACCTACGGTCATGATGGCGGCGACCTGGTTCTGCAGCAATTTGCCAGCCGCCTGCTGGCCTGCAAAACGGACAAGGATGTGGTGGGACGTTTAAGCGGGGACGAGTTCTCGGTGGTCCTAAAAGGCATCAAGGGCAAAGAGGAGGTCGACGCCTTTATCGCCCGTTTTCATCAGGCTTTGGAGGAACCGTACCTTATTCCGGAGGCGAACGGCGGCATTTACGTCCGTTCCAGCGTGGGATTCGCACTTTATCCGGACCACGGCTCGACCGTATCGCTGTTGTTCAAGCATGCCGATCTGGCTCTTTATCGGGAAAAAAGCAAACGGGTCGGCTGGTTTCGCCGGCTGTTCAGAATTTAACGGGGGTCCTGGCGGCGGGAGGCCTCGTCTATTTAACACGTTTACGGAGGGAGAGAAATTATGGATCATCAGCATATCCATGGCACTTACGACATGCTGTTGGTTGTGTTCTCGTATTTGGTGGCGGTCGCCGCTTCATACAATGTTCTGGATCTGGTCGGGAAAATCAGCGGCACCGCGGGGAGGAGACGCTGGTCGTGGCTCGCGTACGGCGCCGTGTCCATGGGGATGGGGATCTGGTCGATGCATTTTGTCGGCATGCTGGCCTTTATGCTTCCGGAGCCCGTAGCCTATCGTTTGAATTACATTTTGCTATCGGTCCTGGCCGCCGTTATCGCTTCATTTATGGCTTTGCATATCGTCAGCCGCGCCGAACTGAATTGGCGCCGCCTCCTTACGGGCGGATTGCTGTTGGCCCTGGGCATCTCCACGATGCACTACATCGGAATGGCCGCCATGCAAATCCGCATTGTTTACGACCCGCTGCCGGTCGCATTATCCGTGCTTATCGCTTTTATTGCCTCTTTTGCGGCATTGTGGCTGTCCCTCTATTTTCAAAACGAGAAGCAACACGGGCAATTTTGGAAAAAACTCGGCAGCGGCTTGATCATGGGCGTCGCCGTCATCGGCATGCACTATACCGGCATGTATGCGGCGCATTTCTATGCCGACCCGAATATAAGCTCCTCGGGAATCCTGCTCGAGCCGAAGTGGCTGGCTTATGTCATAACGGGCGGAACTTTGTTTACGTTAGGGTTCTCCATGTTCGGGATCTATATCTCCAAACGGCTGTCGTTGAAGGATTCGGAGATCGAAGCCAAGACGGCGGAAATTTACGCGATGAATCGGGAGCTCCGGGAATTGAACGAGAATTTGGAGGAGCTCGTGCGGGAACGGACGGCGCAGCTTGAGCGTGCGCGCGACGAGGCGATCCGGGCGAATCAGACCAAAAGCCAGTTTCTGGCCAACATGAGCTATGAGCTGCGGACACCGCTGAACGCCATCATCGGTTACAGCGAAATGCTGGCCGAGGAAACGGAAGAAATGGGTTTGCAGGAATTTACCGAGGATCTGAGAAAAATCAGAAAATCCGGCAAACATTTGCTAACCCTGATTAATGATATCCTGGACATCTCCAAGATCGAATCCGGGAAGATGGAGCTATACTACGAAACCATCGAGTTGAAGGCGTTGCTGCAGGAAGTGCTGCTAACCATCAGGCCACTGGCCGAAGGAAACGGCAACCAACTGGAGATCCGATTGACGGAGGGCATCATCCTAACGGATGTGACGAAGCTAAGACAGGTTCTGCTGAACTTGCTCAGCAATGCCGTCAAATTCACCAAGGACGGAACGGTGGCGTTGGAGGTGGCGGGAATGCGGCGCAACGGCCGGGACGGATATCAATTTACCATCCGGGATACCGGGATCGGGATGACGCCGGAACAATCGGAGAAATTGTTTCAGCCCTTCGTGCAGGCCGATTCCTCAACGACGCGCAAATACGGCGGAACCGGACTGGGGTTGGCGATCAGCCAGCGGTTCTGCCATATGCTGGGCGGCGAGATTTCCGTCGCCAGCAAGCCCGGAGCAGGCAGCACGTTTGATTTTTGGCTGCCGTTGAACGGCCGGGAAGATATGAAGACCGAGCCGGATGCTGCCTATTCCATACCTTCTTCCCCGCAGTCCGAGCGGACGGATATCCTGCTGATCGACGACGATCGGGAGGGGCACGAGCTGCTGCGGAGATATCTCGCCAGGGAGAATTGGTCCCTGGCCTGCGCAACCAGCGGCGAAGAGGGCATGGAACTGGCTCGCAAACTCCGCCCCAAACTGATCTGTCTGGACATTCTTATGCCGGGGATGGACGGCTGGAGCGTTTTAACGGCCATCAAGAGCGACCCGGAACTGAAAGATATCCCCGTGATTATCCATACGGTGACGGACAACCCCAATCTAGGATATGCCCTCGGCGCTTCCGAATACTTGATCAAGCCGGTCTCCCGCGAGCGCGTCGTTGAAGTCATGGACAAATATATCACCAAGCAGAATCATACCGTGCTGATCATTGAGGACGATACGACGGCGTCCGAAATGATGTCCAAAATGCTGCGGAAAGAAGGTTACGATATCGCGGTGGCGTACAACGGCCATCAAGCGCTGCGGCACATGAAGGCGAGATTGCCGGGGCTGATCCTGCTGGATTTGATGATGCCCGAAATGGACGGTTTTCAATTCGTGGACGAGGTCCGCAAAAACACCGCCTACTTGTCTATTCCCATCGTAGTGGTGTCGGCGAAGACGCTCACCTCCGAGGAACGTTTGAAACTGGCGGGTTATGTCAAACAGATCGTTCAGAAAGGCTCATACGATCATAAACGGCTGCTTGCCGAAATCCGCCGATTGATGGGAGGGGATCCGATTGACTACCATTTTGCTCGTTGAGGACCACGAGATGAACCGCGACATGCTATCGCGGAGATTAACCCGCAAAGGCTTCCGCATCCTGACCGCCGAAGACGGCAGGAGCGGCGTCGATCTGGCCAGGAAGGAGCTGCCCGATCTCATCTTGATGGACTTAAGCTTGCCGGTGATGGACGGCTGGGAGGCCACGCGTCGGCTGAAGCGGGCGGATGAAACGCGCGCCATCCCCGTGATCGCGCTGACAGCCCACGCGATGGCGGCCGACCGGGCGCAGGCTTATGAGGCCGGGTGTGATGATGTGGACACCAAACCGGTGGAATTGGACAGACTGCTCGGGAAAATTAACGCTGCGTTGAACCCGTCAAATCGGCGGTACAGTTAATGGCTCTAGCGCAAATCCGAGACGCCGCCGAAAGGGCTTAGGGATCAGGGAAGCGGCATATAAGCGAGGTGGCAACATGTACAATCCCGAAAAGCGGCTTGCGAAAATATTGATCGTCGACGATCAGGAAATCAACATTCAATTATTGGAGCGAATCCGGCGGAGAATCGGCCCGGACCATTATTTGCCGGTGCTGGTGTTGACCGCCGACAATACGCCGGAAATCAAGCAGGAGGCGCTGCGGATCGGAGCGAACGACTTTTTGAACAAGCCGTTTGACCGGACCGAGGTGCTGCTGCGCATACATAATTTATTGAACACCCGGGCGTTGCATCTGCAACTGCACCATTATAACGAGACGCTGGAAAAAAGCGTGAGAGAGCGGACCGCGGAGTTGGAACAGGCCAAAAATGAAATTTTGCAGCTGCTGGGACGCGCTTCGGAATTCCGCGACGATATGACCGGGCGGCACACGAAGCGGGTCGGGAAAATGTCCGGTTTGATCGCCGAGCGGCTGGGGCTTTCCGAGGAGCACGTCGATTTGATCTGCAAGGCGGCTCCGTTGCACGACATCGGCAAAATGGGCATCCCCGACCATATTTTATTGAAGCCCGGACGGCTTGCTCCCCAGGAGTTCGAGCGGATGAAGGCGCATACGACCATTGGCGCCCACATCCTGGAGGGCAGCGGTTTCTCGGTGCTGAAATTGGCCCGGTTGATCGCGGAAGCCCATCACGAGAAATGGGACGGGACCGGCTATCCCAAAGGGTTAAAGGGCGAAGAGATCCCGATCGAGGCCCGCATCGTCGCGTTGGCCGATTTTTATGACGCCTTGACCCATGAGCGGGCTTATAAGCGGGCTTGGACCGCGGAAGAGGCGCTCGCCGAAATTATCGCCGAGCGGGGCAAGCATTTTGATCCGCAAGTCGTCGAAGTTTTCGTCGAGCTGACCCGCGAAATCGACCTGTCCCAAGTCATCGGGGAATAATGCGAAGATCACCATACGCTGCCAGGACGCTTTGCACGATTATCCCCTTTGATCAGGCAGCCGTGAAATGGATATGAGCTAGCCATACTCCGGGCTTTTGGCCCCCCCTGAACGAAAGGGATAATCGTGTAAAGGTAGCGCGAGAGACACCAAGGTTTTTTTAAATATTCCTTTACAGGAATATTCCTAATGATGTATATTAAAGTCACTGAATGAAAATCCTAACGGTGAAGGAGTGAAGGGATAACGAGTAATCAACGATTAACGAGGTGAGCGGCATGGCAGGGAAGAATAGGCCGGGCATGGACCGGACGATGATGAGCGCTTTGGCCGAACCGAATCGTTTGAACATCGTCGAGCTCCTGCGCAATGGTCCTCTCACCGTGGGTGAAATCGCCGACCGGCTGGGGCTGCGTCAGCCCCAGGCCTCAAAGCATTTGAAGATACTTAGCGATAGCGGCATTTTGGAAGCGAAGGTCGACGGGAACCGCCGGATCTACAGGCTCCGGCCCGAACCTTTTCAAGCGATGGATGCTTGGGTGAAGTCTTTTCGGCAAGTCATGGAGGACCGATTCGATCAACTGGAAGATTACTTGCGGGAATTGCAGAACGAAGAACAGTCGTAAAGTTCGTTCAATGATAAGGAGGATTTGACAATGTCCAATCAAACGATGGTTCACCGAGTGGAAAATGAAACGGTACTGGTATTGGAGCGCGTGTTCAATGCGCCGAAAGAGCTGGTGTTCTCGATGTTTAAAGAGGCGGAGCATTTGAAACAATGGTGGGGCCCAAGAGGCTGGGAGGTTACGGTGTGCAACGTTGATTTCCGGCCGGGTGGCGTTTGGCACTACTGCATGAAGTGCATGGATCGGGAGCAGGGCGATTTTTACGGAATGGAATCTTGGGGCAAAGCCGTGTATAAAGAAATCGACGAACCGGACCGTTTCGTCTACACCGATTATTTCTCGGATGCCGAGGGGAAGGTGGACGATTCGCTGCCGGCGACCGTGGTCACGATGGAATTCATCGATGTGGGCGGCAAAACGAAGCTGGTCAGCCGTGGGGAATACGTATCGGCGGAATCCCTCAAAACCGTTATGGATATGGGGATGCTGCAGGGGATCACCGAAACGTGGGATCGTTTGGAAGAGCGCCTGAACGAACTCCAATAAGAAAACTCCTATAAGGAAATGCCAAGAACAGCCGTACGGCCGGAGAGCCGGCGGCTGTTTTTTATAATGGCTTAAGCCAGTTGAGCAGGGCGCTTCCTAAACCCCCTCTTGTGAGAAAAGGCACGGGAAGACGAGAAATTTAATGTCTATAATTATTAATGTAAGCGAATATGCTCCGGCAATATTCGTGAATTTTTTCACAAATATTGTGAAATTAATTACAATTCAACAAAGGAGAGGAACAGGGAGCATGAAACGTTTGAGGTATGCAAGGACCGGATTTTTGACAGCATTGGTACTTATTATGATCATGGGTGTGATCGGATGCAGCGGCAATAACAAGGAAATAACGCCTGCAGCGGATACCCAAGGGCTTTACACACCGGGGACATATACGGGGGAAGCGCAAGGCCTACATAGCGTTATAAAAGTTGAAGTAACGGTGGATGCCAACACCATTCAATCGGTGAAAGTGCTGGAGCAGAAGGATACCGAAGGAGTAAGCGATGCCGTATTTGAGACCATTCCCCAGAAGGTCGTCGAGGGGCAGAGCCTGAAGATCGACGTCGTCTCGGGGGCGTCCGTATCCAGCAACGGCCTGATTGATGCGATTGCGGACGCTTTGGCGAAGGCCGGGGCCGATATCGACGCCTTGAGGAATAAGGAACCTCTCCAAGCGGCCGCTAAAGAGGCCATTACCAAGGAAACCGAAGTGGTGGTTGTCGGCGGGGGCGGTGCGGGTCTTGCCGCGGCGGTATCGGCTGCCGAGAATGGGGCAAAGGTGATTTTGATCGAAAAATCGCCTGCGCTTGGCGGGAACACACTTCGCTCCGGAGGCGAGTTCAATTCCTATGACCCGGTCCGACAGCCGAAGGTGGCGATGACCAAAGCGCTGACCAATGAGTTGAAAGAGATTCTGACTTACGATGAGAAAGAATTCGGCGATTATGCCGATACGCTCAAGACGCTCAAGGGTCAGATCAAGGAATACTTCGCCAAAGGGGACACCACCAAGCTGTTCGACTCGCCCGAACTGCATATGATTCACACCTATATCGGCGGGAAGCGAACCGATCTTGACGGGAAAGAAATCTCCGGCAAGTTTGATCTGGTCAAGACGCTCACGACCAACAGCTACGGCACGATTCAATGGTTGGAGGGCCACGGAGCCCAGTTCCAGGATGGGATCGGCACCGTTCTCGGCGCCTTGTGGCCCAGAACCCACCATAATGCCGAGCCGCTGGGAACCGGGTATATTAACGCGATGGAAAAAAGCGCAAAAGAGCTTGGCGCAGAAATTATGATGAATACGAAGGCCACCAAGCTGATGGTTGAGAATGGCAGAATCGTGGGTGTGACGGCCGAGCAGTCCGACGGCACTCCGGTCACCTTAAAAGCGTCCAAGGGCGTGGTCATGGCCACCGGCGGTTTTGGAGCGAACCCCGAAATGGTCGTTGAATACAATAACTATTGGCCTGATCTGGATGCCAACATCAAGACAACCAACACGACAAACGCCACCGGCGACGGCATTGCGATGGGGAAGGAAGTCGGAGCGAATCTGTGGGGCATGGGCTTCATCCAACTGATGCCGAGCGGTCAACCGGGAACGGGCGCTTTGTCCGGCGGTGTATGGGGAAGCGCGGAAACCCAGATTTTCGTGAATAAGGAAGGCAAGCGGTATGTGAACGAGTACGCGGAAAGAGACGTTCTGGCGGCCGCCGCCCTGGAGCAGACGGATAAGACCTTCTTCATCATCAGCGATATGACTTCGCTGGGCAACCCCGATCTGAACGGGAAGAGTGGTTGGGGAGATAATTATCAGGATCTGATCGCCAACAAAAATATTTTCATGGCGGATACGCTGGAGGAACTGGCCGAGCAAATGGGCGTACCGGCCGATACCTTTGTCGCGGAAATGAAGAAATACAATACTTACGTAGAAAATCAGCTTGACCCTGAATTCGGCAAGAAAAATTTTGGTGCAAAACTCGAAACGCCTCCGTTTTTTGCTACGCCAAGAACCCCATCCGTGCACCATACGATGGGCGGGCTGGAAATTAACGAAAAGGCCCAGGTGTTGAATACGGAAGGCAACCCGATTGAAGGCTTGTTTGCGGCCGGCGAGGTTGCCGGCGGAGTTCATGCGGGCAACCGGCTGGGCGGCAACGCCATCACGGACATTTTCACGTTTGGACGGATTGCCGGAGCCAGCGCGGCCGGCAAATAATCGATAGTAAACAGCAAAGGCTCCTGCTTCTCTCCGCCGTCCGGCTGCAGAGACGCAGGGGCCTTTGTTTGTGTATGTTTTGCATTAGCCTTTCACTTCGGTAGATCGCGTTCGTATGCCCAGTAATCCTTCCCTTCTCCTTACCCGATACCTGTCCCTTTCTTGGCCGTTAGCCGCACTCGGGTTTTGCTACATTAGTAGTGCGGGAACTAAAGGAAACCGGCTCCTTAGGATCCCAATTGAAAAACACCACCCGGGTACGAATAGACTTTGCGCAAAGGAGATGAAATTTGCCGGATTTCTTAAACGGCCATAAGGCAGCAATCCAAAATCAACAGGCAAAGAACAAGGAGGAACAATGATGAACAACGATTTTGAAAACCAAACCGCACAGGCAACGGCCATAACGACCACCTGCTACGTCATCGATCCGGCGCAGTGGGGCATCAAAACTAATGGCACCGATGCGGTAAAAACGACGGAAGGACTGAACAAGGCGATCGCCCATGCGAAAAGCGCCGGGTATAATGAAGCGTTTATTCCAAAAGGGACGTATTTGATTCGAGGCGTGGGGACCCTCTTTCCAAACACTCCGGAAAAAGGCGGCGGCATCGTGGTCCCGTCCCACATGAAGCTTACCCTGGATCATGAGGCGGAGCTGAAGGTACAGCCGAACGCTGCGAGAGGTTACTCTTGTATTTATCTGCGTAAAGTGGAAAACGTCACGATTTCGGGCGGCATCATCACTGGGGATCTGGATCAGCATGATTTCAGCAAACTTCCGGATTCGACGCAGGAATATGGCTTCGGGATTTATGTCCACGGAGGCAAAAGAGTTACGATCGAAAATATGAAAATCCGCAAATGCACCGGGGACTGCGTCTTCCTTGGCTCGGTGGGCCTCATGGGCGTAGATCCCGACTATGACGAACCAAAATTAGTAACCGTCCGCAATTGCTCGCTGGACGGAGCGCGCCGGAACAACATTTCAATCACGGCCGGCGAAGGGGTCTTCGTCGAGAACAATGAAATTACGAACGCGGGCGCCGAAAAACCGACCGATCCGAGCGTCGGGGTTGATATCGAAGGATACGGCGAAGGCGATATCGACTACGAGCAGCCGCGCAAAGTCGTCATTCGCGGCAATCTGTTCCGCGGAAACCTAAAAGCGTCCCTGCTTAATTTCAGCGGCTACGAAGCTGTAATCGACGGGAATCATTCGGACAATACGATTTCTTACAGCAACGGTACGGATACGGTTATTTCCAACAATGTATTGGTACGGACGGACAAAACGAAAGTAGCGATTTTGGGAGATAAGGTATCGAACGGATTTGACGGGAACAACGTATCGATTACCGGGAACACCATCAAAGGCTTCAGCAGCGGCATCGACGCCCGCGGCAAAGACGTGGTCGTGACGGGAAATGCGGTTTCTCATCTCGGCGAAGGAACGGGCGTCGGCGCATGGGATGCGGAAAACGTGCTGATCGCGGACAATGTCGTGCATCGGGGCCAGGGCCTGCCATACAAGGTCGACAACTGCAATGATGTGCAAATGTTGAACAACAAGGCCCTCCATTCGGAACGCTTCGGCCTTGAACTGGACAAGTCCACCAATGTCGTGCTGCGAGGCAATACGTTTGGCGAGTGCAAAGGCGGCATTTCCATCAAGAACTGGGGCCAAGGGGCTACATCGGTTTTAGCCGAAGACAATTATATCGATTGTACCAGCTATCCAGGTAAACAAGCAGCGTATGCGATCAGCTTCGACAAAAACAGCGATGTTACGCTCAGAGGGAATTATATTCGCGGCTCTCGATCAACCGCCATTTACGGAGAGAGCAGCGCCGGTAAAACCGTTAAAATCGTCGATAACGAAATTTCCGACACTGTGGGCACTTCGGCGATTCAAATCAAGGGGGGACAACGCGCCGAGATTGTCGGCAACCGCATCACCTTCAAAAGAACGGATAACACCGCGTACGGCATTTCATTAGCTGATAACGCCGAGGATGCGATCATCGCTCAAAACACGATTTATTCCAATACCGGTAAATCCATTTCCAACGCGATCGTAACCGAAAAGGCGAAACGAACCAAGGTTCTAAACAACTTGCTGATTAAAGGCAGCATGTTCCTCAATAAAGACACGGACACCAATATCGGCAACACGATGGTTTAAAGCTACTTTGGTAAACCAGCCAAAACCCTATCCTTCAAGTCAAGAGGGATAGGGTTTTCAGGTTATCCTCGGTCTCGCTTTGCGCCAAGTCCGTACGTTAGAGGATGCGGGAAAGCTTGCGATAAGCGCGCGGTGAGATTCCTTCGTTTGCGCTGAATAAACGGCTGAAATAATGAATATCGGAATAACCCACATAAGCTCCCACTTCTTCAATCGTCCAGTCCGTATCCCGAAGCATCCGCGGAAAAGTCCAGCCCTCTATCCGTTCCCGTCACGGCCTCTGCGGCGAGTTTGTCCCATTCCATTTCTTCCTCGGGGACCAGCAGATCCTCCTCCTTTTGATTTGTAACGTCGCTCGTCATTTGCACGCCGGAAAGCACCGCCGATTCGGTGGCGCTGGTAGAGGCGGAAGAAAAATCGGCGAATGCCGACGGGGCTTGGGTAAGTCTTAAGGCGTAGGCGGACAACTTGCAAAAAAAGCTTCCGAACCACGGATGGAGTGGAGCAGGAAGCTTTTTTAGATGAAGAGATGTTAACGGCAACGGATGAGAGCTTGCGCTACAACAACCGGGCGGTTTCCCGGTAAGCCTGGGGCGTGAGGCCTTTCCATTTTTTGAACAGCTGGCAAAAATACGGTTCGCTGAGTCCGCCCACTTCCCGGCTGATCAGCTTGACCGGTTTGGACGTAAGCACGAGCAGCGCGCAAGCTTCCCGGATGCGTCTGGCCGCAATATACTCCGTGATGGTTCGGCCGGTATGCTGTTTGAACAGATGCGACAGATGGTAGGGGGACAAATGGAGGTCCTCGGCGATCCGCCGCAATTGAAAGGGCTCGCGGAAATGCTCCTCGACCCAGTCCATGATGTTCTCGATGTGTTGGGTAGCTCGGCCTGGCCCGGAATCGGCGGATAGCCTGTCGGCGAACACATGAAGTTCGAGATGCCGCAGCAGCGCCAGGAAGAACAGGGCGAGATCCTCTTCCGACGGGGCTGGAGCGAGTTGGCGCGAATGCTGGAAATCGTCCAATAAATACGCCAGCCTAAGATCCCCCTGAAGCTGGAACACCTGCTTGGGCAACACGCCCCGCCACATTTTCCGGAAGAAGAAATGAAGGCGCGGATAAGGCGTCAGCCACGGTTCAACCAGATGCGGATTAAAGGTCAGATTGGTACGGATATAAGAAATTTGATCGTGCGCGGGGACTTCCACCCGGTGGAGCTGGTAGGGCTGGAAAATAACCAACGTTCCGTTCTGTAAGGAATAATGTTGGCCTTCGAGCGCAATTTCCCCGGCTCCCTGATGGATGTACAACAGCTCGATTCCTTGATGGGCATGGAGCATTTTCCAGTGCCTTTCTTTGGTTTCATCCCGGTATTTAAACATGTAGCCGGCGGCTCCGAAGTCGATGGATTCACGAAATTTCACGCAGGACCCCTCCTTGGGACAAGGGTATAGTCCTATCATAGCATAACGGGCACGAGTGGTATGGAGATAAATCGCAATTCAGCTACATAAAGGCACAACAAAGCATAAAGCCCTATTCCTTATAATCTATAGTGGATGCTATGAAAAATAAGGATTAAGGTGGAGGGTGATGTGATGTGGGCAAGAGCGATTGAGCAAGCCGTGGAACAAACCAAACGCAATATCGAACGATTCGGGGAGCAATTCCCCCATGTGAGCGCGGACGGCAAGCACTACATGCTTAATCCCAATACGGACTGGACGGACGGTTTCTGGTCGGGGATGTTGTGGCTGTGCTACGAATATACGGGGGAGGCGGTGTTCCGGGACGCGGCGGTCCGGACGGTGGACAGTTTCCGTCGGCGGCTGGAGGTTCGCACCAACCTGAATCACCATGATATCGGGTTCCTGTACTCGCTGTCCTCCAAAGCGGGCTGGATCGTGGACAAGGATGAGGAAGCGAGACAGCTTACGCTGCAAGCGGCGGACGCTCTGATGGAGCGGTGGCGGGAGACGCCGCAACTGATCCAAGCCTGGGGGCCGGAGAACGATCCGGAGAACGGGGGGCGGATCATTATCGACTGTCTGATGAACTTGCCGCTCTTGTATTGGGCCACGGAACAAACGGGCGATGCAAAATACCGCGAGGTAGCCGGGATTCACGCCGAGAAGAGCCGCCGGTTTCTCGTTCGCGGGGACGACTCTTCCTATCATACCTTCTATTTCGATCAGGCCACCGGCGACGCCGTGCGCGGCGGGACGCACCAGGGTTACCGGGACGGCTCGACCTGGACCCGGGGACAGGCGTGGGGCATTTACGGCTTCGCGCTCGCGTACCGCGGACTCGGACGGCCGGAGTTTTTGGAAACTTCCAAGCGGATGGCGAAATATTTTATTGACCGTCTCCCGGAGGATTACGTCGTCTACTGGGATTTCGACGTACCGCAAGTCCCGGAATCGAAGTGCGACAGCTCGGCATCGGCGATTGCCGCCTGCGGGATGCTGGAGCTGGCCGGTCACCTGGGACCGGAGGATCCGTTCAAAGCCGAATTGATGGAGGCTGTAACCCGATCCATAACTTCCCTGGCGCTGAATTACACCCCGGACCGGACCTCCGACGAAGAGGGACTGATCCGGCGCGGCTCGTATTCCGTGCGTACCGGACTATCGCCGGACGATTATACGATTTGGGGAGACTATTATTATCTCGAAGCCCTGATGCGCCTGGAGAAAGGGATCCCCGGATACTGGTACAGCCGATAAGCCGCCGATGCGGAAGGAGGCAGAGGCGGCCGGCGATTTTGGGAATCGGGCCTCTTCGTTCTGCCTCCCCTCCGGCGGAGGCAGAATTTCGGCTTCACAATCGTAACCGCTTTCATTATAGTTAGAAGGAGCGATGCCTTGCTGATCCGAATTCGAATGATGAGGGGGAATCCCGCGTGCGGCGAAAAGTGTTTCATCTATGGCTGTATTCCTATCTAATCATTTTGTTCATTCCCATTCTGATTACGACGACGGTGCTGGTCTACTCGCAGAACATGCTGGATACCGAAGTCACTCGGGCGAACGACACGCTGCTTCATCAGGTTCGCCAGGCGGTCGACAACCAGATCAACGATATTCGCCGGATGGGAACGCAATTGGCCAACGAGCCGAAAGTGCTGTCGTATTACAGCAGATATCATTACGACCGTCCCGATGCCAAGCTGCTGGGGAACGAGCTGATTTCCAGCTTGCGGTCGTATACCGTCGCCAACGGCACCATCTCGGACATCTATCTGTTTGACAAGAGAAACCGATATGCTCTGACCACCAGCACCTATTTGTCGGGAGAAGAGCTGTACGGCCGATTCCAACAAACCTACCATCCGGTGGACGATTTCACCCACGAGCAGTGGCTGGCCTGGCTTGACGGCAGCGGCAAGGGGGAGTTCCGCAGCTTGAATACCGGTACGGACGGCGCCAATCTGCTCGTCTACACGCAAGCTCTTCCCGTGCAGCAGACGCAGGAGCCCCCGGCGGTGCTTGTCGTTTTGCTGAAGCAGGAGCGGTTGATCTCGCAAATCGAAAGCATATCGCAAGGCTTGATGTATATCCTGGACGACCGGAACCGGCCTGTCCTGGCCACGGGTTCTCCGGACGACGTGACGGGGATCGCTTTGAGCGATTTGCCGGAGGACAGCGGGTTCCTTAACGTCACGATCGGCGGCGAGAAAGCGGCCGCAACGTACATCCGCTCTGCCGAAACCGGCTGGAAATACGTCTCCGTCGTCCCGCTCAGCGTTTATTCCGAAAAGGTGACGATGCTGAAGCGGCTGATTGTCGTCAGCTTCCTGCTGTGCGTCGGCCTCGGCGGCGGGTTCGTCTATTGGTTCACGCACCGGAATTACCGGCCGATTCGCCACATGATCGACATGGTGTCTTCCAAAGTGAAGTCGAATATCGAAAGAGGCGGCAATGAATTTTCCGTGCTGCAGCGGTTTATTTCGGAAAGCGCGGCTTTCGAGGAAGAGGCGCGCCGCAAAATGCGGGAGCACGAGAAAACGGGGGTGAATCATATCCTCGGCCGCTTGTTGAAAGGCAAATTCGATATGAGCGTGTCGCCTTCCCAGGTGTTTGAGATGCTTGATATCCGCTTTGAAAGCGACCGGTTCGTCGTGCTTCTCGTGCAGATCGAAGATTACGAGAAGCTGTTCAGCCAACCGGCGGACCTCGTTCCGGAGCAAAAGCTGCATTTCCTGTATCTTATGGTGACGAATATTTTTGAGGAGATGCTTGGGGAACGGTACAAAGTTTATTTCTCGGAAGTCGACGGAATGATCGCTTGCGTCGTCAATCTCCGGAATGAAAGCGAACAGGCGTCGAAAGAAGGGATCATCCAGGCCGTCCGGAAAGCGCAAGCAACGCTTTCGAACGGTTTTCTCGTCCAAATGTCCATCGGGATCAGCGATATCCATTCCCGGCAGGCTTCGATCCCCAAATGCTACGGGGAAGCGTTGGAAGCGCTCGGTTACAAGTTTGTGCTCGGGCCGAATCAGGTCATCTCTTACGGGATGATCCAAAGCCCGCGGCACAACATTGATTACTCGCTTGAACAGGAACGGCAATTGATCAATTTGATTGCAACCGGCAATTATGAACAAGCCGGCTCCTTGCTTCATCGTATTTTGCTGCAGAATTTCACCGGAGGCACCCTGTCCAATCCGTTCGGAAAGCTGCTGATGTTCGAGCTGGCCGGGACGATGCTGAAAGCCGTCGAACAGGTGCAAATCGGCAACGAAGAAATGATCGCCCGGAAGAACAACTTCATCATGCAGGTTGCCGAATGCGGCACCTTGGTGGAGATGGAGAAGCGGAGCCTGGCGTTTTTGCGGGACGTGTGCGACTATATTCAAGACAAGAAGAAAAGTCATAATTCCGGCCTGAAGGACCGGATTCTGAATTATGTCCATGAACACGTGACCGATCCCAATTTGAGCCTGACCGACATTTCATTGGCTTTTAACATGAACCCTACCTATCTCTCCCGTTTCTTCAAAGAACAAACCGGCGAGAACCTGGTCGACTATGTCAATCAAAGCCGGATCCTGCTGGCCAAGCAACTGCTTCGGGAAACGTCGGCTTCCTTGAACGAGATCAGCGAACAAGTCGGATTTGCCAGCAGCCAATCGTTGATTCGCGTATTTAAAAAATATGAAGGGATCACCCCCGGACAATTCAGAACACAACATCATGCCGGGTAACCCCTATTTCCTTCGCCAAAGAGGATCGCCGAGCCGGGTCCTCTTTTTTTCGTGAGCTCATCTTCGCAAGATAACGCTATCAAATCGAGAAATGCGAATGCCGAATGTAAGAAAAACGATACGAATCTTGAAATTCGTAAATTTACAGCCGGACGTCAACCCGGTACATTGAACCGTAAGGATTGGCGGCCGAACCGAACCACCTGTCGGCTCCCAATCACACCTAAACCTAATTACACTTAAAAGGGGAGTGACTGCATGAACAGTAAGCGAAGCAGGATGTCCGCAGTTTGGGCGGCGGTATTGGTTTGCGGATTTTTGTTGTCGGCCTGCGGCGGAGCGGGACAGCCCGCAGCTTCCGGCGGGAAGGAAGGCGAAGAAATTCCCGCCATCACCTTTTGGACGGCGTTGAATGGAAACGCTTCATCCGTCGTTAAGAGCCTGGATGACATCCCGATGGTACAGGAATGGCAGAAAAGAACCCATGTCGATTTTCAGTTCATCCACCCCGTGTCCACGAGCAACAGCGACGTGATGCAGCAGTTTAACGTCATGCTGGCCTCGAACGAGCTGCCGGACGTGATGCAACTGCAGTGGACCGGCATTCAGGGCGGAGCCGCCAAAATGTACAATGACGGTACGATTATGAAGCTTAACGATTTGATTGAAGCGCATGCGCCGAACCTGAAAAAAATCATCGACGAATATCCGTCGATCGCCAAGCAATTGATGGCGGACAACGGGGATATTTATGTCTTCCCCGATTTGAAGGTGGGCGAATACGGGAAATACAAAACCTTCGCCGGCCTGATGATTCGCCAGGATTGGCTGGACGAACTCGGCCTGCCGCAGCCCGAGACCGTCGACGAGTGGGAAACGACGCTGCGGACGATCAAGGAGAAGAAAGGGGTTACTCCTTTTACCGCCAACAAAAACCGGCTGTTCGGCACGAAGGATTCCTCGGATTTTCTGGGCGCGTACGGCCTGGGCCAATCTTTCTTCGTCGATAACGGCAAGGTCAAATACGGTCCGATGGAGCCCCGGTTTAAGGATTACCTGACCCGAATGCAAAGCTGGTACAAAGAGGGCTTGATCGATCCGGACTATGCGACGAACGACAGCAAGCTGATGGATTCCAGAGTCAGCTCGGGCCAAGCCGCGGCGTTCTTCGGATATATCGGCAGCTCCATGGGCACGTACGTTCCGGCACTGCAGCAGGCCGATCCGGCAGCCCGACTGGCCGCGGTGCAATTTCCGGTGTTGAATAAGGGAGAACAGCCGCTGTTCGTCCCGGCGCAATGGGATTTCACGGGAATCGGCGCCGTTCTGTCGGCAACGAACAAGCATCCCGAAGAAACGATCAAAGCGCTTGACTATCTGTTTAGCCCGGAAGGGTCCATGCTGAAAAACTTCGGCATCGAAGGCGAGACGTATACGCTGGTGGACGGTCAGCCGGTGTATACGGACCTGATTTTGAACAATCCCGACAACCTGTCGGTCACCCAGGCCATGGCCAAACATTTTATCGCCAACTATTCCTTTATCGGGCCTGCCGATGACCGGTACAACGATCAATATTATACGATTCCGGAGCAAAAAGAGGCGATCAAACGGTATGCGGAATACGCGGACAATGCCTATCAGGTCATGTTGCCGCCCGTGAGCTTAACGACGGAAGAGGCGGACGAGTTCGGCAGCATCATGAACGATATCGAAACATACCGGAGCGAATTCGTCACGAAGATCATTATGGGTTCCGAGCCCGTCGACAGCTTCGATGCGATGGTGGCTCAATTCGAGAAAATGAAAATCGGCCGTGCCATTGAAATCCAACAGGCGGCGCTGGATCGCTATAACAACCGGTGAGTCTTGCGGGAGGGGGGCTTCTCCCTTCCGCTTATTTTATTACGCCATAGGATGTGAACCCGAATGAGATTGCTTCGAGACATTGCCAAACACAAGGCGATTTATATCATGATCTTGCCGATGGTGCTTTATTACATCATTTTCAAATACGTGCCGATGTACGGTTCGATCATTGCATTCCAGGACTTCAGGGTCGCGAAAGGCATCGGCGGCAGCGACTGGGTCGGATTGAAGCATTTTATCGCTTTCTTCGACAGCGTCTATTTCTTCCGCGTCTTGAAGAACACGCTGCTGATCAGCCTGTACAATCTGGTGTTCGGCTTCCCCGTGCCTATTCTGTTTGCGATCCTGCTGAACGAAATTCGCAACCGGCTGTTCAAAAGTGTCGTGCAGACTATTTCCTATCTGCCGCATTTTATTTCGCTCGTCGTCATTTGCGGCTTAATTATCAGCTTTACGAGCCGGGACGGCGTAATCAACAGCCTGATCGCCTTTTTTGGCGGAGAGCGCTCCGCGCTGCTGGGCGATCCGGCCAACTTCCGCACGATTTATGTCACTTCGCAAATCTGGCAGGAGATGGGCTGGTCTTCCATCATCTATTTGGCCGCGTTAAGCGGCATCAATCCGGAAATTTACGAAGCGGCCAAGGTGGACGGGGCCGGAAGGTTCCGGCAGATCTGGAGCATCACGCTGCCGAGTCTGGTGCCGGTGATTATGATCCTCCTGATTTTACGGATCGGCGGGATGATGGAAGTCGGCTTCGAGAAAATCATTCTGCTGTACAATCCGAACACGTACGAAACGGCGGACGTCATTTCTTCTTTCGTTTACCGTAAAGGCCTGGCGGAAGGCGCCGAGTACAGCTTTACCACGGCAGTCGGTTTATTCCAGGCCGTCATTAACTTTATCCTGCTGGTCGGCGCCAATACGTTATCGCGCCGCCTGTCCGGCAACCGATTATGGTAAGAAGGGAGAACAACAATGGCACGATTTTCAGACAAAGCTTTTAACCTCGTGAATGGCGTCATCATGCTGATGATCATCGTTGTGACGCTGTACCCGTTCTATTACGTGCTGATGGCCTCCTTAAGCGATTCCAACGCGCTGCTGGCGCATCCCGGATTGCTGCTGGCGCCGCTGAATTTCAATTTTGACGCCTATCTCCGGGTACTCGACAACCCGAATATTTGGAGCG
Source organism: Paenibacillus sp. JL3B1040 (assembly GCF_057063165.1). Classification (NCBI taxonomy): domain Bacteria; kingdom Bacillati; phylum Bacillota; class Bacilli; order Caryophanales; family Paenibacillaceae; genus Paenibacillus; species Paenibacillus tiangongensis. The sequence continues at coordinate 437,188 of NZ_CM169317.1, forward strand.
GCTACCTGAACACGCTGATTATTTTGGTCCTCGGCACCGGGCTCAACTTGCTGCTGACCACACTGGGAGCCTACGGATTGTCCCGGAAAATCATGCTGAGGAAGCCGATCATGCTGGGCATTGTCTTTACGATGTATTTTACCGGCGGCATCATTCCGAATTACTTATTGATCAACAACTGGCTGCATTTGGGCGACAGCTTGCTGGCCCTGATCCTGCCTACGGCCGTCAATACTTGGAATTTGATCATTATGCGGACCTCGTTTGAGGCCGTTCCGGAAAGCCTGATCGAATCGGGCCGCATCGACGGCGCGGGCGAATTCGGCATTTTATTCCGGATCGTCGTCCCCTTGTCCATGCCGGTCATCGCCGTGATGATCCTGTACTACGGGGTGGGGCATTGGAACTCCTGGTTTAATGCGATGCTGTTTATCCGGGATCGCGAGCTGTTCCCGCTGCAGTTGATATTGCGTGAAATTCTGGTCCAGAACAGCACGGACAGTATGCAGCTCGGCTCATCGGCCGCCGACCAGCAGGCGATCGGGGAGAGCATCAAATATGCGACTATTATGGTGGCGACGCTGCCCATTTTGGCGGTGTATCCGTTCCTGCAGAAATATTTTGTCAAAGGCGTCATGATCGGCGCGATCAAGGAATAGAGGAGATCAGCTCATGTTATTCGGTCTGCAATCGATGTATTACAAATATACTCGGGGGGTGAACCCTTGGGATCAGACGGCGCGGGAGACCGGCGCGAAACGGATGGAACTGGTCTGCTGCCGCGGAGACTCCGCTTCGCTGCAAGTCGTCGCCGGAGCGGAAGAGGACTTCCTGCTCACGGTCGGTACGGAAACACTGTTCTGGAAGGGGGGACCGCTGCCGATCGTCCGGGTCCAAGTCGAGCTGGACGAGGCGGCGACGGCGCTGCAGCCGGAAGTCAGACTGATCGGTCTGGTAAAGGATGACGATGGCGGGCGGAAGTCGGATATGCTGCTCGATCAATCCTTCATTCATGTGGCCGCACGGCACCTGCAGCAAGTTTGGGTCGAGATCCACGCCGGCGCGGAAGCGCGGGCGGGACATTATTCCGGCGTCATCCGGTTGTTTCGGCACACGATGTTCGAGGATGAACAACCGGTCGGCGAACTGTCGTTTGGACTGACGGTTCTGCAGCGCCAGCTGCCCGCCCCGGAGCAGTACCGGTTCTATCTCGATTTATGGCAACATAATGCCAACATTGCCAGAAAATACGACGTTCGGCTGTGGTCCGACGCGCATTTCGCGATCATTGAGCGCTATCTGGAAAGCCTGGGGAACCTGGGGCAGAAGGCGGCTTCGCTCGTCGTCTCGGAAATTCCCTGGTCCGGCCAGGGATCGCACATGGACGACGATCCGTCCGATCTGTTCGAATACAATATCGTGAGTGTCATTCGGCGGGCGGACGGGACCTTTTCCTACGATTACCGCGCCATGGACCGCTATCTCGAACTTGCGGAACGGTACGGGATCAAGGAAGAAATCGAATTGTTCGGGTTGTTGAACGTGTGGGAGACGCAGGACGGCGTTTACGGCTCCCCCGTATCGGATTATCCCGACGGACTCCGCATTCGTTATTTCGATGAACGGACGGGCACGTTCCGGTTTATGCGCAAGCGCGGCGAGCTGGAACAATATATTCGTGCGCTGGAGGAGCATTTCCGGTCGTTGGGGGCGTGCGAACGGGTGCGCGTCATGGCCGACGAACCGGCGGATTTGGCGTTGTTCAACGAGCGGCTGCAGGCGCTAGGGCAGGCGGCCCCGTCCTTCAAGCTCAAGGTGGCGATCAACCATTCCGAGTTCATTTCCGCGAAGTTGGATGGGATCAGCGATTACGTTCCCAAGCTCACCTGCGCGTTCGAGGAGTTCAACGAGCTCCGTCGGCGGAAGCCGGACATTGGCGGCAAACTGCTCTATTACGTATGCAATAACCCCCGCCGGCCGAACACCTTAATCGGTTCCCCCGCCCTCGAGAGCCGGATGATTCCCTGGCTGGCGGCGAGGCTGGAGCTGGACGGATTCCTGCGCTGGAACTATACGGTATGGCCGGATCGTCCGCTGGAGAGCATTCAATATCGTCCGCAGTTCTGGCCCGCCGGAGACACCAATTTCGTATACCCGGGCAAGGACGGCGGGCCGATGCTTTCCCTGCGCTATAAATGGCTGCAGCGGGGCATCCGGGATTACGAATTGATGGGGCAGTTGCGGGCGGAAGGCCGGGGGGAAGCGGTGGATCGGCTGCTGGCCGGCGTGTTCCGCTTCCGTGACGAGGAGCTGGGGACGCGCTCGCTAAACGAACCGGCGGAGGCCTTGTACAGCCTTGATCCGGCGGAATATGACCGGCTGTTCGCTTTGCTGCGGGCGATCGAAGAAGGAGGAGAAGGATCGTGAACAAACTCATTTCGGATCACAACGGAGAACCGGTGACGGCGGTGATTGTCGGAGCCGGACAGCGGAGCCTGATTTATGCGGGTTACGCCGAGCGCTATCCCCGGGAATTGCGGATCGTCGGTGTCGTCGAGCCGGATCCGGAGCGCAGAAGATTAACGATGGAGCGGTTTGGCATTCCCCGGGAGAACGCGATGGCGTCCGTCGCGGAGTTGTGCGAGCGGCCCAAGCTGGCCGACGCCGCCATCAACGGAACGATGGATGAGCTCCATCTCGAGACCACGCTGCCTTTATTGCAGCATGGCTACGATGTGCTGCTGGAGAAGCCGATCGGCGTCAACGAGGAAGAGACGCTGCGGCTGCAAGACGCCGCCCGCCGGTGCGGACGCACCGTCATGATCTGCCATGTGCTGCGGTACTCCCCGTTCTATCAGGCGGTGAAAGAACGGATTGCGGCCGGAAGCATCGGAGAAATCGTGAACATCCAAGCCGCCGAGCATGTCAGCTATCACCATATGGCCGTCTCTTTTGTCCGCGGCAAATGGAGTTCGGAAGAGAAATGCAAGTCGTCCATGCTGATGCAAAAATGCTGCCACGATCTCGACCTGATTGCCTGGCTGGCCGGCGGCGCGCGTCCCGTCAAGGTCGGCAGCTTCGGCAGCCTGATGCAGTTCCGGCCCGAACGGGCGCCGGAAGGAGCCGGTACGCGTTGCTTGGCCGATTGTCCGATCGAGCGGGACTGCCCGTATTCCGCCCGCAAACACTATATCGACCAGGATCGCTGGGGGATGTACGTCTGGCAAAACAACCATCTTGGCGCGACGATGACCCGGGAGGAGAAACTGGCGTCCTTGCGGGCAGATAACCCGTACGGCCGCTGCGTGTGGCGCTGCGATAACGACGTGGTCGATCATCAGTCGGTCATCATCGAATTCGACAATCAAGCCACGGCCACCCTCAACATGGTCGGAGCGACTTCCAGACCTTGCCGCACCCTGCATGTGACCGGGACAAAGGGCGAAATCCAGGGGGTGCTGGAAGACGGTTACTTTGTCCTGCGGCATCCGGACCCGCGGGCCGGCCGCGAATATGCGGAAGAGAAAATCACGGTGGACGTCGCGAACGACAGCCATGGCGGCGGCGATCTGCGGCTGGTTCAGGATTTCGTGCGAACGCTCCGCGGCGAACGCCCGTCCATCTCTTCCACCTCGTTGGATCAATCGATTTACGGCTATGTGATCGGTTATGCCGCCGAGCAGTCGAGGAAGAGCGGGAAGACGGTTATTTTGGGCGGTCCGAGGCCGGAGCGTTTCGATTCCGTGCAATAGGATGCGTGCGGCAGTAGCCCATATCAAAGAAACGGTGGTGCTGGGAGATCCCCAACACCGCCGTTTTTGCTGTGCGCCTTTTTTTTCGAATCGTGGGCCTGCGGCATATAATTGCGATTCGGCCGATTATTGCTTCGAGAATAGCGGATAGAGAAAGCGCGGATACTTGCGCCGGTGGGGAAAATAACTGATTCCCAATCGCGCATAAAGGACGTTTTCATTTCAATCCGAATCTCATATTCTAGAAATAACTTTGGATTAGGGGATAACGGAAAGGAAGGTGACCCGGCTTGGGGAGAAACAAGGTCAATCTGCTGACCAAGTTGCTGATTTCCTATTTGCTCGTGCTGCTGTTTCCGGTGCTGATCATTTTATTTTATTATTATCCGCAGTCGGCGGCGGCGGTGAAGGCGAAAGAGATGGATTGGAATGCCCATATCACGGAGCAGTTCATGACGTCGATGGATACGTTCACGCGCTATGTGTACAACCTCCCGTTCGAGCTCGTGCAGAACCGGGAGTTCCGTTTGTACCAGGCGGAGGAGAGCGATTACCAGCGGGTGTTGATTGCGAACGAGATGAAAAAGTACAACGCGACCGACGCATTCATCTACAACACACTGCTGTACGTGCGGAATATCGGCATGTTGTTCTCCAAAACTGGAAGCGCATACAGTTTGGAGGATATGGCGACGCCCGGGATCGGGTTTCACTATGAAAACTGGCATCCCGCGTATATGAAGGAAGTGTTGAACACGTTGGACACGACGCTCGTGCGTCCGGTAGAGGAGATCGTCATTCCCGGCAATAACCGGGTGCGGATGTTGACCTTTCTGCAGCCGCTGCCGGTCGGCGGTTCGCATTCCCCCGGTGTGGTGATGATCCTGGTCCGGGAGGATACGATCCTCCGCATGATGCGGTCGGTGTCCGAGACGTACTCCGGGGACTTCTTTATCCTCGACGGGCAGGGCCAGCCCTTGGTCGCTTCGAACGGTTCGCTGTACCGGAGTTCGGACGACCTGCCGCGCTTGGTGGAGCAAATGGGGCGGGAGAGCGGCGGCGAACCCGTTTCCGGCATCCACCCCATCAACGGCGCTACGTACATTGTCTCCTATGCGGCCTCGGACAAGAACGGCTGGAAATACGTCAGCTTGCTTCCGCTAACGCAATCGCTGCAGGATTTGCGCACGATCCAGTTGAAAACGACGCTGCTGGTCGGCTTGATTCTCCTGCTGGAAGTGATCGTGATTTATGTTTCGATCCGCAACAATTATCACCCGATCAAACGGCTGGTGGAGTTTGCGGCCGGCTTGTTTGAGCCGCAGGAACGGAAGCCGATGAATGAGCTTGAGACGCTCCGTTACACGCTTAGCGGCTTGTCCGCGGCCAATAGCCGGCTGGACGAGGAAATGAAGGGGACGCTGCCTCTCATGCGTGACAAATTGCTGATGGAGCTCGTGAACGGACAGTTCCTCGCTTGGGGGCCGTTCGCGAAGGAGGCGGCAAAGGTCGGGATCGGCCTGAACGGGTCAATGCTTACCGTGGCCGTTATCTCCTATGATGCCGGGACGGAAGCGGCGGACCGGATTTGGGACATTTGCCGGAGCGAAGAAGAGCGGTTTCCCGCAGGCGCGGAGGGGTATTTCTTCAAAAGCGTCTATCACCATGAAATCGTGCTGGTGTGCGCCCATGGCGGGAAGTTTTCGCTCAAAGCGCATTTGGCGCGGCTGCAGGAGGAGCTTCAACGGCAAACGGGCGATGGCGATAGTGACGGCGGCGTCGTCGGCAGGGCGATCATCGGCATCGGCCGTCCGGGAGAAGGACGAAACCCCCAAGCCGCGCATGTATCTTATCTGCAGGCGCTTCAGACGGCGGAGCAACTGCGGCTTCAAGGCGAAGGTGCGCTGTTAAGCTTCGGCGAGCTGGAGGCGCCGCCGTCCGGGACGGTGTCCTATTTTGCCGAGCTGCTGCAGTCCCTGGAGTTGGCCATCCTGAAAAACGAAGCCGCTCTGGTGGAATCCCTCATCGACCGGATCGCCGGGTACCTGGGCCGCAACGGGCTGCCGCCGCATATGCTGCGCAGCATGTATCTGAACACGGCCAGCGCGATTTTTGGCGGACTGCAGCGCTTCCGCCAGGATGACCAAAGCCTGCTGCGCCTGACCGACGCCGCGTTCCGCCCCCGCTATACGCTGGAGCAAATGGCCGGCATCCTGCGGGAGAGCGGGGCCAAGCTGTGCGAGATGATCCGTGAGGCGGTGCCCCAATCTCCGGGCCGTGCGGCCTCGCGGGAGGAGCTGCTCGCGGCGCTGGAGGAGATGGGCATGGATCCGAACTGCTCGCTTCAGTTGCTGGCCGATCATTTCGGCATGTCGGCGTCCAACTTCAGCCATCATTTCAAGAAAACGATCGGCCAGAATTTCAAGGAAACGCTCGACCGATTGCGGATCCGGCACGCTGCCAAGTTATTGCGGGAAAGCGAGGAGACCTTGGAAACGATCGCTGCCCGGTGTGGATTCACCAATCCCTCCAGCTTTATCCGCTCTTTCAAAAAGATCGTCGGAACTACCCCCGGCCAATACCGGCAAACCCGCAAAGACTGAGTTTGACATCTCGCTGCCCCATTTGCATCTATTGAGTTTCGGCCGGCCGCGGGGTTGCGTTTTTTGAACATCCACAAAATTTGAACCCGTTCCAGGAAACTCGATACGGCACCCTTCAATAGCTTCGCAAATAAAACGCTTTCAAAAAATGAAAGTCGCTCCAAAACCGCCCGTTTACGCGGCTTGGCATCGCCCTTTAAAGTCTAAGGTGCCTGCCTTGGCCAGGCAAGGCAATGACGGCGGCAGCATTGTACATAGAACCGCGAAGGGATCGCGTACCAAGGCGAGTCCGTCATCTGCGACTCGCTATCCGCTCTCGGCCGGTCTCGCGAACGCTTCCGTGTACGAGTGCCGCTCAAATCCAAACTATGGGGGGAAGAGCATGCGGAGAAAAGTAAACGTTTTCACGTCGGCCGTACTTGGGATAACCCTGCTGTTGGCGGGGTGCGGCTCCGGGGGAGGAACCGCCCCGAACGCGCCGGAGGGCGCGCAAAATACGCCCGGAACCGGGAATGCGACTATGGGGGAGAAAGTGAAGCTAACCGCCATCATGACCAAGCACCCGCTGACCAAGCCGCTGGCCGAGATGGAGTGGCTGCAGCAGGTGGAGGAGAAAGCCGGGGTGGACATCGAATGGCAGGAGATCACCGCGGACTGGGGGCAGAAGAAAGGAACGATGCTGGCGAGCGGCGATGTCCCCGACCTGTTCATCGGGCCGAACGTGATCACCGACGCCGATTTTGCCCAGTTCCAGGGACTGTTCCAGGACCTGTCGACGATGCTGGATCAGGCTCCGAACGTGCAGGCCATGTTCGACGCCAAGCCGGAGACCCGGCTGATCGCTACCCAACCCGACGGCAAAATCTACGGGCTGCCGAAATATCAGCGGTTTTGGCCAGCCGCATCCACCAGACAATACATCAACCAGAAGTGGCTGGATCATCTGGGGCTTCCGATGCCGACCAACTGGGATGAGCTGTATGACGTGCTCGTGGCGTTCAAAGAGCAGGACGCGAACGGCAACGGCGATCCGAACGACGAAATCCCGATGGATTGGCCGGGCGGCATCGGCGGCTACTTCAACCCGGCCGTGCTGCTCGGCAGCACGGGCATGACTTTGTCCGACGGGAACGCGGAAGGTTATTTCGTCGAGGACGGCCAGGTGAAGAACTACCTCATCGACGAGCGCTTCAAACAGATGGTCGCTTTTCTCGGCAAACTGTACAAGGCCGGACTCATCAACCCGGAGGTGTTCACCCACGACTACACCAAATATCAATCGACCGCCCGCGGGGAAGGGGACACGGCCAAGGTCGGCTTTACCTGGGGGTGGGTGGCGTCGGACCGGTTCGGCGAGCAGCTCGCTCCGCAATATACGTCCATGGCCCCGCTGAAAGTATCGGCCGCGGACACCGTCAAGCCCTCCTGGATGTACGACTACTACAACCTCAACTACGGCGTGAACCACATCGTCATGTCGGCCAAGAGCAAAAATAAAGAAGCCGCCATGCGCTTCATCAACGAGCTGTACGATCCGAAGGTCGGCATTCAGGTGTTGTTCGGCTCGATCGGCCCGAATATCCGGGACAACGGGGATGGAACATACAGCGTGCTGCCGCCGGCCGATGCGAAAATGGACCCGGGCACGTGGAAATGGACGTCGACCATGGCCGATCACGGCGCTTTTTATATCCCGGACGACTTGAAGCTGACGCTCGGCAAAGACATGCAGGAAGTGATCGGGCAATCGGAACCGCTCGAAGAAGCGCTCCGGGTAGACTTGGAGAACGATATTTTCCCGGCGATGTTCATGAAATACTCCACCATGGATAACAACACGCTGAGCCTCAACAATACGAACGTCATGAACCTGGCCAACGCCAGCTTTGCCAAATGGGTGACCAAAGGCGGCGTCGAGGCGGAATGGGACGCGTACGTCAAGGAGGCGCAGAAGGCCGGGATTACGCAGAACCTGGAGATCATGCAGAAATACTACGATGAGTATAGAAGCAACAAGTAAGGGGGCGGATGCAGCATGCAGGCTCGCAAAGGGCTTCAGGCCCTCGTACGCGATTATCAACTCTGGATCATGATCCTGCCGGCGATCGCCGTCATCCTAATATTCAACTACATTCCGATGTACGGGATTCAGCTCGCCTTTCGGGATTATGACTTCAGCAAAGGGCTGACCGGGGGCGAATGGCGGGGGCTGGCGTATTTTCAACAGTTCATCGACAGCTACTTGTTCACCGACTTGATGCGGAATACGTTCCTGATCAGCCTCGCGAGCATCGTAGTCGGCTTCCCGGCCCCGATTGTGCTGGCTCTCATCCTTAACCAGATTCGGCGCAAAAAAATGAAGCAGCTCATGCAAACGACGGTGTATCTGCCCCATTTTATATCGGTCATTGTGCTGGTCGGTATGCTGAACGTGCTGCTGTCCCCGGAAACCGGGGTGGTCGGTTATATGCTCAAAGCGCTCGGCCTCGGCCACATCAATTTGCTGGCCTCCACCGAGGCCTTCATACCGGTGTACGTGCTATCGGACATTTGGCAGCATTGCGGCTGGAACAGCATCATCTACCTGGCCGCCTTGTCCACGATCGATCCCCAACTCTACGACGCGGCCAAAATCGACGGCGCCACCCGGTGGCAGACGATCCGCTATGTCGATGTGCCGGCGCTGGTGCCGACGATTATCATCTTGTTCATTCTCAGCATGGGGAACATCCTCAGCACCGGTTTCGAGAAAATTTTCTTGATGCAAAACGCGCTGAACCTCCCGGTCTCCGAGGTGATCGCCACCTACGTGTACAAGATCGGGATCGTGTCCAACCAGTTCAGCCTGGCTTCAGCGATCGGCCTGTTTAACACGCTGATCAACTTCGTGTTCCTGTTCGCCATGAACGCGATTTCGAAACGGGCCTCCCAAACCAGCCTGTTCTAAAAATCGAGAAGGAGAGGGGGAGACGACAGACATGGGAGATATGGGGACGCGACTCGGGGGAAAGCAGCCTGCGTTCCGCGTTGGCGGTTCGCGGGCAAGCCGCAGGGAGTGGATTTTTAAAGCGGCGTTGGCGCTGGTGTGTACGGTTATTTTTCTGCTGATTGCTTATCCGCTGTATTTTATCGTCATCGCCTCATTTAGCGATTCAACTTTGGTCTCGACAGGCAAGGTGCTATTCTATCCGAAAAACGTCAGTTTGTTCGGGTATAAGGAAATTTTTCAGGATGCGCGGATCTGGACGGGGTACCGGAACACCTTGTTCTACACCTTGTTCGGCACGCTGGTCAACCTGCTGTTCACGCTGCCGGCGGCTTATGTGCTGTCCCGCAGGGAATTCAAGGCGAGACGGGTGATCATGTTCCTGTTCGTGGTCACCATGTTTTTTAACGGGGGACTGATCCCGACATACTTGTTGATGAAAGACTTGCATCTGACCAACACGATTTGGGTATTTATCGTGCCGTTTTGCGTGAACGTGTTCTATTTGATCATCGCGCGGACGTTCTTCGAAACCTCGCTGCCGCAGGAGCTGCACGAGGCGGCGGTGATGGACGGATGCTCGCATTTCACCTATTTCGTAAAGGTGGCGCTGCCGCTGTCGAAGGCGCTGGTGTCCGTGATCGGCTTGTATTACCTGGTCGGGCATTGGAACGACTTCTTCACCGCGTTGATCTACATCCGGGACAATGATCTCCAACCGCTGCAAATGGTCCTGCGGGACATCCTGCTGTCCAACCAGGTGTTCGCGAACGGGGCGGGCACGGGCGGTGACGCCGGCGGCTACGCGCAAAGGTATGCCGACCAGATCAAATACGGCGTTATCATCGTATCCACGCTGCCGATCCTGGTGATTTATCCGTTTATCCAAAAATACTTCGAAAAGGGCGTGATGATCGGCTCGATTAAGGGGTGAGACCGCTTGAATTGCAATGCCCGGGAGGCCGTTGGCCTCTCGGGCATTTTGCTGTGTGGGCACTCGCGGAAACATGCGGTTTTTGGGCCGGGCGCCGGGATCGATCAGGGCATAGAAGCACTAGCGTGGCATTAACTCTAACCGTACGTTCCCTGGCCTCACGATCCGCGCATGAAGGGAATGGCACGAAACCAACGAAATAACTGCGTAGGTGCAGTTAAATTCCTCGGATTCACATCTTACCGGTTAAATAGCTTCGCAGGTGCAGTTATTTTCTGCGATTTTGAGAAAATCGGCCTTTTCCTTGGAAATAACTGCGTCCTTGCAGCTATTTCCGGAAAAAAACGAGAATTGGTGAAAATAGCTGCACTCCTGCAGTTATTTCCACCGGCCGGCCCAAGCATTGCCGTTTAGGGCCATATTGCAAACTGAACCACATAGGGTATGCCGAGATTTGCCATGTCATATCCCGTCACTCATCCCGTCACAGGAATAGCCAGGCGACCAACGGCGCCAGCACGGAGCCAAACACGGCGCTAAAGGTCAAGGCTACCGTGCTGGTCGAGACGACGGAGGGTCCGAACTCCGCGGCTTTGCTCGTGCCGAGCGCGTGCGAAGCGGCCCCAAAGCCAATGCCTTGCCCGCTGTCGTTGGTGATCCGAAAGCATTTGAAGATCATAGGACCGAGGATGACCCCCGTAAGACCCGCGATCATCACAAGCGCAGAGGTAATGGAGGCGTTGCCGCCCAAGCTGCTGGAGATTTCCATCGCTACCGGCGTTGTAATCGATTTGGGCAAGATGGACACGATCAGTTCACGGGGATATCCGGCCCATAGGGCCAACCCGATGCCGCTGATCATCCCGGCCACAATGCCGACGATCGTGCCGGCGAGGACCGCTCTCCATTCTTTAAGCAATGCGTCGAGTTCTTTGTACATCGGATAGGCGAGCGCTACGACGGCGGGGCCAAGACCATACTGCAGCCATCGTCCGCCTCTCATGAACTCTCCGTAGGTGGCCCCCGTCGTCATCAGCAAGCCGATCACAAGGAGGGAACAGGTTAGAACCGGGACGAGAATGGCCCATTTCAGCTTGCGATACAGCCCGGTCATTAGGAGGTACAAGAGGATAACGCCCAGCACTATGCTTGTTTCGTAAAGGACTTCACGCATGGGGCCGCCTCCTCTTGAGGTTTCGGGGGCCGATGGGCGGCCCATTGCGTCGTCCATCCCGCTAGAATCAGGGTCAGAAGCGTGCTGAGCACGACAATCACAATCAGCCATTGTCCGCCCGCGGTGAACACGTGGAAATAGTCCATGACGCCAACCGTGGCCGGTACGAGGAATAAGGGGATCAACTTCTGCATCACCCCGGCCCCTTGTTCAATCCACTTCGCGGGAACCATCCGCAGCTTAAGAGCCAGGAACAGAAGCACCAGCCCGAAGATGCTCCCGGGAATCGGCGCCTTACTCAGCGTCTGAATCAACATCCCCGCACCGTAAAAAACCGTGAGCAGGGCAATCTGGAAGAAGAAATGTATGACTTTCATAGATGATGAAGAGCGAAGAGTGCCCCTTCATTGCGCCTCCTTGCTGCCGAAAAATATCAAGGCTATCTTATCCCTTCCGGAGCGCATTTTACAAGGGCGAAAAACCGAACAAATCACCCCGTCCGATTTAATAAACTTCACCATTTCCATTAATCCAGCGCAAACAGTCAAAACCTATACTCTACTTGGGTCGAAATCAACAGAAATAAGTAGCGAACCCACAATAATCCACAGGGAGTGCATAGAAACCATGAAATTCGGGTTAAAGAAGGAGCTAGCGCTGGGTTTGGTTTTATCCTTGTTCGTATTGATGCTTGCCGCCTGCGGTGCGGGGGGCAACGGGAGCAACGCAGCCGCAACGGATACAAGCGGAGCGGCGCAGGCCGAGGAGCTCTCGCTGGCCGATCTGGAAGCGAAGGCGAAAGAGGAAGGTTCCGTCGTGAGCGTTGGCATGCCGGATACGTGGGCGAACTGGAAAGATACATGGGCGGATCTGAAAACCAACTATGGGCTGGATCACACGGATACGGATATGTCGAGCGCCGATGAAATCGCCAAATTCGAGGCGGAGAAGGACAAGCCGACCGCGGACATCGGCGACGTAGGGATTGCGTTTGGCCCGGTCGCGGTGGACAAAGGCGTCACCCAGCCTTACAAAACCTCGTATTGGAACGAGATTCCGGATTGGGCCAAGGACAAGGACGGCCACTGGGTCGTAGGCTATCAGGGTTCGATCGCCTTCTTCACGAACACGGACTTCGTTCAAACGCCGCCGCAAAGCTGGGAAGACCTGAAGAACGGCGACTATAAAATTATCGTCGGCGACGTGACCAAAGCCGCGCAAGCGCAAATGGCCGTCCTGGCGGCCGCCATCGCTTACGGCGGGGACGAAACGAACATCGAGCCGGGGATCGCTTACTTCGAAGACTTGGCGAAAAAAGGCCGCTTGTCCAGTGCGGAAGCCTCGCTGGCCAATATCGAGAAGGGCGAAGTGCAAGTGACCCTGTTCTGGGACTTCAATGCCCTGAACTATCGCGATCAACTGGGCGGCCCGGAGAAGTTCAACGTGGCGATTCCGAAGGAAGGCAGTGTGGTCAGCGGCTACGCCACGATCATCAACAAATACGCGCCGCATCCGCATGCCGCTAAATTGGCGCGCGAGTACATCTTGAGCGATGCCGGCCAAATCAATCTGGCGAAGGGGTATGCCCGTCCGATCCGCGAAAGCGTACAGCTTCCCGAGGACGTTGCCGCCAAGCTGCTTCCGGCCGAAGCGTATGCCAACGTGAAGCCGGTCGGCGACTACAAGGCTTGGGAAGAAACGGCCAAGAAGCTGCCGCAGCTGTGGCAGGAGCGCGTGCTCGTTCATATGAACTAATTGGACAATCCCAAGTCCAAGTTCAATCAGTTGAAGCGGTGCGTCAAACGTCTTGTCTTGGACGGAGGGCGCCCCTTTTTTCCAATAAGGAGGGTGTGGCGTGAAACGGAAAAATCGCTGGGTTTTGCTCGGGCTGGTTCCTTTCGTCGTCATGGTGGCCCTGTTCCAGCTGGTGCCGATCGTGTCGATGGTAACGGGAAGCGTCCGCCCGGAGGACGGCGCCGGAATAACGTTCGGGTATTTCGCCCGAATCTTCCAAAGCGATTATTATCTCAAAGCGATTCAGAACAGCTTGCTGATTTCGGTCTTTTCCAGTGTGATCGGGATCGTCGTCGGATTGGCCTGCGCCTATTCCGTGACGCGATTTGCGCCGAGGATGCGGGATCGACTGATCATGGTGTCCAATATGACCTCGAATTTCGCCGGCGTGCCGCTTGCCTTTGCGTACATTATCCTGCTGGGCAGCAACGGGGTTTTTACCTTGCTCTTTAAGCAGTGGGGCTGGGACGTGTTCGCCGGCTTTAACCTATATAGCTGGTCGGGGCTGGTGCTGGTGTACGTCTATTTTCAGGTCCCCTTGGCTTTGTTGCTGCTGTACCCTTCGTTTTACGGGATCCGTGAGCAGTGGAAGGAAGCGGCGTCGCTGCTGGGCGCAAGCCAGTGGCAGTTTTGGAGAACGATCGGGATCCCGGTGCTGCTGCCGGCGGTCTTCGGGACGCTCGGGATCTTATTCGCGAATGCGATGGGCGCTTACGCGACCGCTTATGCCCTCGTCGGCAGCAATTTCAACTTGCTCGCCGTGCGGATCGGCAACCTGGTCTCGGGCGACGTGGTCAGCGAACCGCAACTGGGGAATGCGCTGGCGGTGATATTGGGCTTGTCGACGCTGCTGGCGGTGTACCTGAACCATAAGATGACCCAGCGGCTGCAACGGTTCCAACCCGGATCGGCGGCCGAGCGGAAGGTCCGCGGTCGGCGGAAATGGCTGAAGCTGAAGCCGCCTGCGCTGAAGGAGGAATTGTGATGCAGACGCCAAGCAAGCGAGCGGGCTGGGCCCCGCGTTCCCTGATGCTGCTCGTCATGATTTACCTGCTGCTTCCCCTGCTGGCGACGATGCTTTACGCGTTCGCGAAGGAATGGCAGGCGACGATCTTGCCGGAGAGCTGGACGCTGGAATGGTTCGGCGGGATGTTCCAGGACGCGCGGTTTCTGGACGCGTTGTGGAAATCGCTGTCCCTTTGCGCGATCAGCATCGCGTTTAGCCTGGCCGTCATGCTGCCGGCCGTGTTCATCATCACCGTCTATTTGCCCCGGCTGGAGAGCTTCATGAAAGGGATCGTCGTGCTCCCCTATGCCGTGCCGGGCGTCGTTGCCGCGGTCGGGCTGATCCGCGCGTATTCCTCCGGCCCGCTCAATATTTCGGGCACGGCCTATATTTTGATCGGCGCGTATTTCATCATCGTGCTGCCCTACATGTATCAGGGCATCCGCAACAGCCTGTTGACCGTATCGGCGCCGGAGCTGCTGAACGCCGCGGAGATGCTGGGCGCGGGGCGCATGCGGGCGTTCGTGACCGTGATTTTGCCGAACATCTGGCCGGGCGTGGTGACGTCGACGCTGCTGTCTTTTTCCGTCCTGTTCGGCGAATTCGTCATGACCAACATGCTGGTGGGAGGACATATTCAGACGATCCAGGTGTACTTGTCCCGGCGGATGAATGAAAGCGGGCATTTGGCCAGCGCGATCGCGATTTCGTATTTCTTGTTGATCCTGGCGTTGTCCATGGTCTTGATGAAGCTCGGCAAAAAGGTGAACAGGGGGATTTCGGAATGAAGCCATATCTGAAGCTGGAAGGAATCCGCAAGCGGTTCGGAACGTCGACGGTGCTGAACCAAGTGAATTTGGACATTCGCGAAGGGGAGCTGGTCACGCTGCTAGGGCCGTCCGGTTGCGGAAAAAGCACGCTGCTGCGCTGTATCGCCGGCCTGACGGAGATCGACGAGGGGCGGATTTGGCTGGACGACCAGGATATCGTCAACCTGCCTCCCCGCAGCCGGGAGATCGGTATGGTGTTCCAATCGTATGCCTTGTTCCCCAATTTAACGGTCCGCGAAAATATCGAATACGGCATGCGGATGCGCGGGGTAGCCAAGGAAGCCCGTCGTCAAAGGTCCGGCGAACTGCTGGAGCTCATCGATTTGGCCGACAAGCGGGACGCTTACCCCGCACAGCTGTCGGGAGGCCAGCAGCAACGGGTGGCGCTCGCCCGCTCCCTGGCCGTCCGCCCGAAGGTGCTGCTGCTGGATGAGCCGCTGAGCGCGCTCGATGCCAAGATCCGCAAAAATCTGCGCACGGAGATCCGCGAGATCCAAAAGCAATTCAACATGACCACGATCTTCGTCACGCACGATCAGGAAGAAGCCTTAACGTTATCCGATCGGGTCTGTCTGATGAACCAAGGGAATATCGTACAACAAGGGACGCCGGAGGAATTGTACGCCAAGCCCTCCACGGAGTTCGTCGCCCGGTTCATGGGCAGTTACAACGTGCTGACGCGGGCCGAGGCGCTGCGGCTGTTCGGTTCGGTCCCCGGCGACGGGGAGAGCTATGCCATCCGGCCGGAGGCGCTCGCGCTTGTCGAAGGGCGGGGTCAAGAGGCGGACCCGGTCCATGCGGGCAAACCCGTCGTGGAGGGAACCGTCCATTCGGCGTCGATCCTCGGCAACGTGATCCGTTACGCCATCGATGCCGCCGGCGTCCGCCTGACGGTGGATGCGCTGAACGACGGGCGTTCCCGGCGTTTGGAGGAGAACCGTCAGGTCGCCTTGGCTTTGGATCACGCGCAATTGCTGCAACTAGAGAAGGAAGGGGCTTAAGCAAGTTGTCGATTTCATCCGAGGAACGCAAACGCGTCATTATGGAGCAATTGAAGCTGGAAGGTCAGGTGAAGGTGCCGGAGCTCTCGCACCGCTTCACCGTATCGGAGGAGACCGTCCGCCGCGACTTGATCCTGCTGGAGAAAGAAGGCCTGGCCAAAAGAGTGTACGGCGGCGCGGTCCTTACCAAGCTGACCGGCTACGAACCGCCGTATTTGCAGCGCCAGAAGGTCAAGGCCGAAGAGAAGGAGCGGATCGGGCGCGCAGCCGCCGAGTTGATCGAATCCGGCGATACGATCGCCGTCGATGTCGGTACAACGACGCTGGAGATGGCCAAGGCGATCGCCGGCCGAGAGCGGTTGACGATTCTGACGAACTCGCTGGCGGTGGCGTATCATTTGATGGAATCGCTGAACAGCGGGAGGTTTTCCGGGAAAATTTTCGTGATCGGCGGGGAATTGAATCCGGAGCAGCAGTCCATGTCGGGAACGATCGGCGAACGCATCCTGTCGCGGTTTCGGGTCGACAAGGCGTTCATCTCCATCGGGGGGATGTCCCTGGAACGGGGAATCAGCGATTATGACGTCGATGAGACGGGCATGTCGCGCCGGATGATCGAGGCGGCGTACCGCACGATCGTACTGGCCGATGCCTCCAAGCTGGGCAAGGAAGCGTTCGTGGAGATCGCGCCGCTGAGCCGGGTACACGCCATCGTCAGCGATGCTGCCGCGCCGAAGGAATGGATGCAAGCGCTGCGCAGCCATCGCATCCAATGGATTGAAGCCACCCCATGAAGGGAGAGAGAAGACGTATGCCATTAGGAGAAACCATCGCTAAGAAGCTCGTTGTGGTTGTGCTGGACGGATTAAGATATAATGCCGCCCGCAAGTACCTCGGGTACATGGAGCATCTCGTGGAGCAGGGGGAGGCCGCCTGCCGCCTGGTTCAGTCGCAACTGCCGAGCCTGTCGCGCCCGCTCTACGAAGTGCTGCTGACCGGGACGCCGGTAGCCAGAAACGGCATCACGGCGAATCATATCGCCAGGTTAAGCCGGGAGCAAAGCGTGTTCCATCTCGCCTCGGCCGCCGGGTTAAGAACGGCCGCCGCCGCGTACCACTGGGTCAGCGAGCTGTACAACCGCTCGCCGTTTCATCCGGTGACCGACCGGCATCAGCATGACGAGAGCCAGCCGATTCAGCACGGAATTTTTTATTTCGAGGATCACTATCCGGACAGCCACCTGTTCCTCGATGCGGAGCATTTGCGCACGGTGTACGATCCGCATTTCCTGTATATCCATTCGATGAATATCGACGATATGGGGCATAAGCACGGCGGCGAGAGCAAGCAATATGAAGGCGCCGTCCGCGCGGTTGATGGGATGCTGGCTACGCTGGTGCCGCTTTGGCGGTCGCAAGGGTATGAGATCATCGTCACGTCCGATCACGGCATGAACGCGATGGGACAGCACGGAGGCACCGAGCCGGAGGAGCGAAACGTTCCGCTGTACGTATTTGGCGAGCTGCCGATCCCCTCGCCGAAGCTCCAGGGCGATCAGGGGTTGTCCCAGCTCGATTTGGCTCCGCTGATGTGCCATTATCTGGGGATCAAGCCTTCCGAGGCCATGGTGAAATGGGAGTAGACAAGGAGGAGTTTGCGGGTGAAGGTTGATATGCATTTTCATCTTGAAGAGGGCCCGTATTCCTTGCGCTGGCTGTCGCGGACCTTGCAAGGGTTGGCTTCGACCGAGCCGGGTCCGGACCCGGCGCTCGAGCATCATACGGTGGAGTATGCCGAAGAAATGACAAAGCTGTTGTCCCGGCGGATGGATCAGGGAGCTTATAGCGAGGAATGGTTGGATCGTTACTTGAAAAGGGGGCGTGAACGGGGAATCCAGGAGTTTGGCGTGGTCGATCATTTGTACCGGTTCCGGGAATGCCGGCCTTATTACGAGAAGCATATGCTGTTGGACGACAGCCGGGTCGGCAAGTTGCAGCGGGCCTGGCTGGATCAGGTGTGCGTGGCTTCCATCGCCGATTTCGTCGGCTTCGTCAAGGGGGCGAAGAGGACGCGGCCGGACCTTGCGCTTGGCATCGAGGCGGATTTCTTTCCCGGCGGCGAAGCGGAGCTGAGCGAAATTTTGGCGGGCCACGACTGGGATTACGTGATCGGTTCGGTGCATTTTTTGGAGGGCTGGGGGTTCGACAATCCGGAGGCGAAGACCGGCTTCGACGGCCGGGACCCCGTTCAGACGTACGCGGATTACTACGAGCTGCTGCGGCAGGCCTGCGTCTCGGGGTTGTTCCACATTATCGCTCACCCGGACAATTTGAAGGTGTTCGGCTTCCGGCCGGCCGACGAGAAGAAGCTGCTGCCGTATTACCGGAGCATCGCCAAGGAAATGGCGCGCAGCGGCGTCATTACCGAGATCAATACCGGCCTTGCGTACCGGTATCCCGTTGCGGAGAGCTGTCCGAGTCCCTTGTTCCTGTCCGTATTGGCCGACTACGGGGTTCCGTTGACCTTATCCTCGGACGCCCACTTCCCGGACGATATCGGCACGCTGCTCGACGCGGCGCTCGCCGACGCGATTGAGCTGGGCTACACGGAGCTCGCGGTATTTCGGGGCGGAAAGCGGCGCATGCTGCCGATCGGAAAACACCGTTAAGATGGGCAGGTGGATGCCCGCGAGCAAGGCTTGTATAATGCATTTCCTTTCCGCATAAATTACTTGAAAAGCGGTTAGGAGCGTGCATTATGCAGCAGGATTACGATTTTACGGACCTGGAGGACCAGGAGCCATTGGTTCAGGAGATTCGGAGGCTGGAGGAGAAGATCGGGCGGTCGATCGGAGAGAAGGTTAATCTGATCGCTTACTCCGAGAAGAAAGAGGAACCGAACCAGTAGATTTGAGGTTCGGTTTATCCCACCTGGATCATGCAGTCCGCGGTATCGCCTTTCCTGGAAACGCCCTTAGGGGCGTTTTTATTTTTGCCACGCCTTCGTTTGCGACAATGAAACCAATCGGTTTGATTTGATGTATTATTAAGTAAAGGAAATGACCATCTGAAGGAGGGACGAAAGTGGGAATCCTGTCGAGATTTCGGGACATCATGCGATCGAATCTGTTCGCAATGCTGGAGCGTTCCCAGGATCCGGCGGCGGCGGTGGAGGAGTACATGCGCCAATTAAGGCTGGATATAGGGCAGGTCAAGGCGGAGACGACGGCGGTGCAGGCGGAGGAGGAGCGGGCGAAGCGCGCGCTGGACGAATGCGCCGGAGAGATCCGGAAGCTGCAGCGGTATGCGGAAAAAGCGGTGGAGTCGGGCGACGAGTCCGGAGCGCTGAAATTTCTGGAACGGAAGGCGAAGCAGGCGGAGCGGCTGCATGGGCTGCAGACCGCTTATGAGCAGGCGGCGGATAATTCGGCCAAAATGAAGCAGATGCAGGATAAGCTCGCTCTCGATCTGCAGGAGCTGGAGGCGCGGCAAGCCGAGCTGAAAGGCAAATTGGCGGAGGCCGAAGCGTTGAACCGGGCACAGGCTTCCGGCGGCAAGGAGGGGGCTTTCCGCGAGCTGGAGGCCAAGGCCGATCAAGCGCTGAACGAAGCGCTGGCTTTGGCCGAGCTGCGAGCCGGTTCGCAGGAAGACGATTTGGACGCCATCTTCGCGGAGCTTGAGAAGAGCAGCGCTGCGGGGGCCAAGTCGGAGGAAGCCCCGGCAGTTACTCCTGCGGACGAATTGGCGGCGCTTAAAGCCAAAATAAACAAGCAAAATTCCTGAACGCTTACTCGGAGAGGTGAACGAATTGCCGGTTATTGAATACAAATGTCCGAGCTGCGGCAGTGGCATGACGTTTGACAGTACGACGGGGATGTTGTCTTGCCCCGGCTGCGGCCGCAAGGACAATATCGAGCAAATTCCCGACCCGCTGAAGCAGGAGGTGTTCGCGGAGGACGAGGTCCGGGAATACCATTGCGAAAGCTGCGGCGCGGTCATCGTGACGGAGCCGGAGACCAGCGCGACGACCTGCAGCTTCTGCGGGTCGGCCGTGGTGCTCAGCGACCGCCTGACGGGAATACTGGCCCCGGCGATGGTGATTCCGTTCGCCATCAGCAAAGAACAGGCCATGGAGGCCTTCAAGAAGTGGTGCCGCAAAGGGCTGCTCACGCCCCGCGGCTTCATGACCGCGGACCGCATCCAGGGCATCACCGGGATGTACGTGCCATTCTGGTTGTACGATTTGCACAGCAATGTGGAGGTGCATGGCCACGGCACCAAGGTAAGAAGCTATACCCGGGGGGATTACCGATACACGGAAACGGACCATTTCGACATATATCGTAAAATCCGGCTCGATTATGTGCGGTTGCCGGTCGATGCCTCGGCGAAAATGAACGATCAACTGATGGATAGGCTGGAGCCTTTTCCATACGAGCGATTGAAGACGTTCAAGACGCCCTATCTTGCCGGATACGTCGCGGAGAAATACAATTACGACGGCGAACAGCTTGTCCCGAGAGTCAAAGAAAAAGCCCGGCCTTATATTGAATCTTATATTTCATCGACGGTTACCGGATATGCTACGGTCAGCTATACCGACAAACGGATCGATACCCGAGTCAAGAGGGCCGATTACGTTCTGTTGCCGGTGTGGATGGTGTATTACGATTACCAAGGAAAGCAGTACACGTTTGCCATGAACGGTCAGACCGGCAAAGTGGTAGGCAAACCGCCGCTCAGCAAGGGAAAAATAGCGGCATGGTTCGGCGGGGTATCCGCGTTGTCCTTCTTTGGGCTAAAAGCCATCTCCTGGATGATGGGGGGCGGGTTCCTGTGAAGAAATACGTAACGACAATACTCATGCTGCTGATCGTCGCCATCGGCGCCGCGTTACCGGCGGGAACGATCCGAACGGCCCATGCGGCAGGCGGAGACAAAGCGTTGATCCATGACGAGGCCGGTCTATTGAGCCAGGCCGAGGCGGACGAATTGAACGCATTGGCCAACCGCTACGGGGCCGAGCGGGAGACCGACATTCTCGTTTGGACGACCGACAATCCCGAGGACGTCGATGTAGTAAAGCTGACCGAAGATTATTATGACGAGCAAGCCCCGGGTTATGATAAACCGCACGGCAATGCCGTCATCCTGACGCTGGATATGCGGAAACGCGACATTTACTTGGCCGGCTTTTATAAAGCGGAAACCTACCTCGACGATGGACGGCTCCAAAAAATTAGGGACAAGATTACCCCCTCCTTGTCGGCGGGAGACTATCGGGACGCTTTTGAAACCTACATTTTGACTGCGCACCGGTACATGGGCTTCAAGCCTGGCGTGAACCCGGACAATGTCTTGTTTAACGGCTGGTTCCAGTTGGGCGGGGCGATCGTTATCGGAGCGCTCGTCGTCGGTGGGATGGCGTTCCGTTCCGGCGGCCGGGTGACGGTGAGCGGGAGAACCTACGAAGATTCCGGCAATTCGGGCGTGCTGGAGCGCCAGGACCGATTTATCCGCACGACAGTGACGAAGACGAAGATCCAGAAGAGCAACGGCGGCGGTTCGGGAGGCGGCGGAGGAAGGACCGGCGGCGGACACTCGCATAGCGGGAGTCGGGGATCATTTTAACGGAAGGGGCAGGGGAGTTTATGAGTTTTTTCAAAAGCCAATTTGCCAATGTCGTGGAGTGGGAAGAATTCCGGGACGACATGATTTTCTGGAAATGGAGTAACCGCGAGATCAAAAAAGGGAGCAAACTGATCATTCGCTCGGGGCAGGACGCCATCTTTATCAACAACGGGAAAATCGAGGGGATCTTCAAGGAAGAAGGCGAATACAACATAGCCTCGGAGATCGTACCGTTCCTGTCCACGCTGAAGGGGTTCAAGTTCGGCTTCAACAGCGGGATGCGCGTTGAGGTGTTGTTCGTGAACACGAAGGAGTTTACGGTCCGTTGGGGCACGCAAAACCCCGTGTTAATCCCCACGCCGCAACTACCGGGGGGGATGCCGATTCGCGCGAACGGCACGTTCAATTTCAAGGTGAACGACTACGTGACCTTAATCGATAAGGTTGCGGGGGTCAAGCAAAGCTATTTGGTCGAGGACGTTAGACTTCGGATCACCTCCGTGCTCGACCAACTGTTGATGAAGTGGATCAGCCGAGAGGGCAAAGACATGTTCAATCTGCAAGCTAACGCCGTGGATATCGCGCGGGGGATTCAGGAGGACCTGGAAATGCAGGTGATGGACGACGGTCTGGCGATTACGGGATTCCAGGTCATGAGCTTCAGTTATCCGAAGGAAATCCAGGATATGATCACCAAGACGGCGTCGCATGAAATGATCGGCAACTTGCCGAAATATCAGCAGGTCAGCATGACCGACGGCCTCGCCTCGGGCAAGGTACAAGGCGGCGGGGCCGCTTCGGACATGGCGGGCATGATGATGGGGATGAACCTGGCTAAGGAAATGATGAAGAACCTGAACCCGGAACCGGGCCAGGACAAAGAACATCCGCAGCCGCAGTCGCAAGATTCGAAGTCGGGCCAGCCGCCGCAACCTTCGGCGCCTGCCGCCGCCGAGGGCGGCTCCAAGCGGCCTAACTTCTGCCCGAACTGCGGGGCCAAGAACGAAGGCGCGAACTTTTGTCCGAATTGCGGGCAGAAATTGGCTTGAGATGGAGTTCACATGGCAAAAAGAGTCCGGTGCTACGCACCGGGCTTTTTTGCGGTATCCGAGAGAAAATTGACTGGGGCTGTCGCGCATTTTATAATAAAACAAATAATTGCTAATAGTGTTAGCTAATTGGGGGAGGGACGGTTTATGGATATCGAATCTATCATAGACGAGATGATGAAACGCATGGAAGACATGTCGCGCAACCCCCCGCATCGAATGATCAGCGAACTGGCCAAGGGAGAGATCTTTTTGTTGGGCTTCCTGCAGGGGAATGGCGGCATTGCCAGCTCCAGTGCGATGGGGAAGGCACTTGGCACGAGCACGGCCCGAATTGCGGCAGCGGTTAAAAATATGGAGCGAAAAGGATGGGTTTATCGGGAAACGGACCCGGCGGATCAACGGAAAACGCGGGTGATTATGACCCCGGAGGGACATGATCATATGCTGGGTTACCGCGAACGTGCGCGAGCCGCACTTAAGGAGGTGCTTCAGGAACTGGGCGAAGCGGATGCCGCGGAGTACTTGCGGATTACGGGTCGGATGAATCAAATCGTCGCCGAGAAGCAGCTAAAGCATTTCTGAGCTTCGGTATGGCAAGAAAGGAGCATAAAAAAACATGAAAGAACGATTACGCCAATGGATGACGGGGCGTTACGGGCTGGACCCGTTCGGCCGGTTCCTCAATATGTTGTCGCTGGTCCTTTTGATTGCAGGCATGCTGTTCTCCCCGTTGCTGGTGACGATCTCCCTGGCGTTGCTGATTTATGAATATTTTCGGATGTTCAGCCGGAATCACTGGCGGCGCAGTCAAGAGAACGAGGCATATAACGCTGTGCGGCACAAGATCAAAAACGGGTTCTCCGTCAAAAAGCGTCAGTTTGCCGAGCGCAACACCCATCGTTTTTTTCGCTGTCCGTCTTGTCGGCAGTACCTGCGTGTCCCTAAAGGCAAAGGGAAAATATCCATTACCTGCTCCCATTGCCAAACGCAGTTTGTAAGGAAGAGCTAGGCCGATGTTCGGATATATTGCGGTTGACCGAAGACAGTTGGACGAGGAGGAAAAGGCACGGTACCAAGCCGTATATTGCGGCTTGTGCCGGGTTTTGGACGAGAGGCACGGGAAGAGGGGCCGCTCGACGCTTACCTTTGACATGACCTTTCTGAGCATGCTGCTCTCCTCGCTGTATGAACCTGAGGAGACGGCAGGAATCCAGCGGTGCCCCGTGCATCCGGTGCATAAGATGCCCTACGTGACCACATCGATCGCGGAATACGCCGCCGATATGAATGTGATCCTCGCCTACTACAAGGCGCTGGACGACTGGAATGACGATCACAGCTTACCGGCCAAGGGAATGCTCCAACTGCTGGAGAAGAGCAAGGAGGAGATCCGGATCCGGTGGCCGCGCCAGTGTCAAGCCATTGCGGAGGGTCTAGCGAAATTGGGAAAAATGGAGCAGGAGGACGAGTTGAATCCGGACTTGCCGGCCAACTGTTTTGGCGAGATATTGGGGGAGTTGTTTGTCCTGCGGGAGGATGAATGGTCCGGCTCATTGCGCAGAATGGGGGCTGCGTTGGGACGCTTTATTTACTTGATGGATGCTTGCATGGATCTGACCGCGGATTTGAAGCGTGGCCGATACAACCCGCTTGTCGCCTTGAACCCCATCGATTTTACCCCGATGCTGACGCTGCTGATCAGCGAGTGCACCCGGGAATTTGAAGCCCTGCCGCTCAAACGGGATGTCAATATACTGCGCAATATCCTGTATACCGGCGTGTGGTCCAAATATAAACCTAGAAAAGAAGAGGTATCCAACCATCATGGACCCTTATGAAATTATGGAACTCAGCCCCTCCGCCACCGATGAAGAGATTAAACAGGCCTACCGAAGACTCGCCAAGAAGTACCACCCCGATCTGAATCCCGGTGATCCGGTCGCTGCGGACAAAATGCAGAAAATCAATGCGGCCTACGAGCGGATTAAAACGATCCGGCAAGGGGGAACGGCCGGTTCGGGCTCGTCCTATTCGGGCGGCAGCGGCGGCGCGGGAGCGAGCGGGGGTTACGGCCATGGCCAAAGCGGACCTTATGGCGGCGGTCAGGGAGGCCCCTTCGGACAAGACAATCCCTTTGGGGACGAGGAGATCTTCAGGCGATTTAGCGAAATGTTCGGAGGGGGCTCCGGTCCCCGGCAACAGCCAAGCTCGCCGCGGATGCAGGCTGTGCATCATTTTATACAGAATAGACAATATCAGGAGGCGCTGCGCGTTCTTTCGGAATTGGAACGCGATGCCGAATGGTTTTACTATAGCGCGCTGGCCAATGCGGGGCAGGGGAACCGGGTGATGGCTCTGAACCATGCCCAAGAGGCGGCGCGGCTGGATCCCGGTAACGCGGAATATCAATCCTTGCTGGAGCAGTTCAGTCAGGGGATCTTTACTTATCGTCAAGCGGGAGCCGGTTACGGGTTTGATATGGGCCATATGGCCAAAACGATGCTGCAGCTCTGTGCGGCCCAGGCTTGCTGCATGTTCTTTTGCCGTCCATGCTAGAAGCGTAAACCGTGGCCGAACGATCGGTGAAATAAACGAATACTTGGTGGAGGTCTTGTTGATTATGGGAAAAATCATAGGCATTGATCTGGGAACGACCAATTCGTGCGTGGCGGTCATGGAGGGCGGTAAGCCGGTCATCATCCCGAACGCGGAAGGGGGGCGGACGACGCCTTCGGTCGTGGCGTTTACCAAGAAGGGGGAGCGTTTGGTTGGACAAGCCGCCCAGCGTCAGGCGGTGACGAACAGCGAAGGCACGGTCAGTTCGATTAAACGGCAGATGGGAAGCTCATATAAGGCCAAGCTGAACGGCAGGGATTACACGCCGCAGGAGATCTCGGCCATGATTCTTAAGAAGCTGAAGAGCGATGCCGAGGCCTTTTTGGGCGAATCCGTGACGGATGCGGTCATTACGGTTCCCGCCTATTTTACCGATGCGCAGCGCCAGGCTACCAAGGATGCGGGACGTATCGCGGGGCTCGAGGTCCAGCGGATTATCAACGAACCTACGGCCGCCGCCGTGGCGTACGGCATCGATAAGGAGCAAGCGCAGAAAGTGATGGTTTACGATCTCGGAGGCGGCACCTTTGATGTGTCCATCCTCGATATCAGCAACGGGGTGATCGAGGTGTTGGCCACGGCGGGCAATAACCGTCTGGGCGGGGATGATTTCGACCAGTGCATCGTCGAATACCTGCTTGAGGAGCTCAACCGGGAGCACCGGGTTGATTTGTCCGCCAATCCGATCGTGATGCAGCGCTTGAAGGAAGCGGCGGAGAAGGCTAAAATCGAGCTGTCCGCTACGACGAGCACGGAGATTCAACTCCCGTTCCTTGCGGAAGTGAAAGGAACCCCGGTGCATCTGGAGACGACGCTAACCCGAGCCAAATTCAATGAATGGACAGCCCATTTGGTCAAGGCGACGTTGAATCCGGTGCAGCAGGCGCTGAGTGATGCCGGACTGAGCGGGGCGGAGCTTGGCAAGGTGCTGCTGGTTGGCGGCTCCAGCCGGATCCCGGCGGTTCAGGAATTGGTCAGAAGCATTACCGGCAAGGAGGGCTTTAAAGGCATCAATCCCGATGAGTGCGTAGCCATGGGGGCCGCCCTGCAAGGCGGGGTATTGGTCGGCTCGGTCACCGGACTGCTGCTTCTCGACGTCACTCCGTTGTCATTGGGCATTGAAACGTTAGGCCGTAAATTTACCCGCGTCATCGATCGCAACACGACCATTCCTATTTCCAAGAGCCAGATTTTCACCACGGCGGCGAACTTTCAGACCTCGGTGGAGATCCATGTTTTGCAAGGGGAACGGCCGATGGCGAATCAGAACAAAACCCTGGGCAAATTCAAGCTGAAGGGAATCCAGCGGGCGATGCGCGGCGTTCCGCAAATCGAGGTTACGTTTGCGATCGATGCGAACGGCATTGTAAATGTTAGTGCGAAGGATCTCGGCACGGGCAAGCAGCAGGAAATCTCCATTACGGACTCCGCCAATATGAGCGATGCGGAAATCCAGCAAGCGATCCGCGACGCGGAGCAGCATGCCGAGGAAGACGCCAGAGTATACCTGGAAACGGAAGCCCGGCAGCGGGCGGATCAATTGATCCATCAGGCGGATTCCATTCGGAAGAAGCTAAGCCGGGAAGAGAAATCCAGACTCGATTCGGTCGTCAAAGAAGCCAAACGGGCCCTGCGCGGCAAAAATACCGAAGAGATCCAGGCCAGCTGCGATCAACTGGAACGGACACTGACGCAACTGGCGGGATAAAGCGGCTTGGGCAAAGAGGTTAACGCTGATGAGGAGGAAGCGGACCTATGAGAAAGAGAGTGTTCAGGTACTTTATTTCAGTGGTGAATCTGGAGAATTGGTTGAACAGGATGGCTGCGGAGGGGTGGAGACTGGTTAAAACGGATACCTTTACTTACACCTTTGAAGCATGCAAACCTTCCAGCTATGTGTACCGCGTCGAGTTTGTCGGAGGCAAAACCAAGCGCGAATTGGACGCTTATCGGGAATCTCTGCGCGAGAAACAAATTAGCTTCTTCAGCAAGGCGATCAACTTGGGCAAGTTTTCTTTCGGAAGCATCAGATGGCGTCCCTACGGCAGAAAATGGGGGGTTCTCGCAACCGCTCCCGGGACCATCAACTCCGAGATTTTGATTATGGAGCAGGACAACAGCGTGGTTGGCGGCTTCCCGATTTAGCTCCTAACCTCATTTAATAAGCCTGATGCAACGCCAATTGCGCTCAGGCTTTTTGCATGGGTCGGAAGCTGCGCCACTTCTCCTCCCTTTGCTTTAACAAATCGCGGATTTCGGCCAGCCGCTCCTCCTTTTTGGAATGGGTGGGGAGTCTACGGCGAGGAGAATGTCGGTTTGGGTTGTCTAACGGACACCAGTGACGCTAATGGGGGGCGATCGGGTACTTACGGAACCTAACGGACAGAGATGACGTTATTTTCGGAATATCACCGTGAACTTCAGTTCCTTAAGCCCAATAAGGTCCGTGTAGTCCGTTACGCTGGGAAATACACGGGAAATGTGCGAATAAGGTCATTACGGTCCGATAGAGCAACAGGCGGCCGGCCTATTATTATACCGCCCCCGTCACACGCATCACCCCCGTCACACGCATCACCCCCGTCACCCGACCGTCACCGGCATCACCCCGTCACACGCATCACCCCGTCAACCGCCACCCGGCGCGCCCTGCCCGCCCTTTGTCCTACAGTTCGTCCGCCAAGCCAAGCAAGGCGATTCCCGCCAGCACCAGCACGACGACGGCGTATTGCAGCCGGCTGAGCCGCTCCTTGAGGAACAGGCGAGACAGAATCACCGAGAATACGCTGTACGAAGCGATCAGCGGCGCGGCCACGATGGCGTTGCTGGCCATGGCGAACACGTAGAAGAATTGGCCCGCCGTCTCGAAGATCGCGGCAACCCCTTTGACGCGTTCTCCCCAGAAGTTGAACCGCTGTTTTTTGACCGCAACCAAATAGAGATAAACAACCGCAGCGCATAGGAAAAAGGTGAACTCATAAGCCAGAAGAGCGGCATCCTCCCCGATCAACTTCAGCTCGTCCAGATAAATTCCGTCGGCAAACGTGCCTAGTCCGTCAAGCAGACAGTACAGCAGCGGAAAGGTAATCGCCATCACTCCGATTTGATATTTGGCGTTGATACGCTCTGTTCCCGATTTAAGGGCGAGCCGCTCCCCCTGCTTCTCCAGAACCGCCAGCCCTACCACGCCGAAGGTGATAATCGCCACCCCCGCAATTTCAACCCAGCCGAGGTCGTGGGGGAAAAACAAATACAGCAGGATCGCCGTCACGGCCCCGGACGAGTTCTGCACCGGCGAAGCGATCGAAAGCTCGATGTACCGAAGCCCGAAATAACCGATCGCCATCGACAGGATATACAGCGCCGATACCGGCAAATAACGAATCATGTCCATCGGATCGAACGAAAGCCCCTGGATCAGCAAATACGCCGTACCGTGAATCCCCATGACGAGACCTACCATGACGACGATTTTCAGATGGCTGTGGGGGTCTTGGCTGTCACTGCCTTTTTTGTAGAACAGATCGGCGCCCCCCCAAGCCAAGGACGTCAATAAAGCAAATAGAAACCACATAGATGTAAATCCTCCCGTTTATGTAGAACCTTTATGATTATAAAAAACGGACCGCCGGGAGTGTCTATGACAAAATTTACCTAGTTGCGTTTGTTGAAAATAGCAAGGGAAAAGCCCTCCAAGCTTACGAGGTCGGTCTTCGCTCGAAGAACCGTAAGCTTGAGAGGGCTTTGGTGCCGATTATTAGAACCTTCCGTAAAACGCGTTCCGGTAAATATCGGCGAGTTCCTCCACCAATGGCATTCGGGGGTTGGCCGTCGTGCACTGATCCTCGAAAGCCCGGTCGGCCAGGTAGTCCACCTTCGATTCGAAATCAGCCGGGTCGAAGCCGAGATCCTGGAATTTCTCCGGAATGCCCAGCGACTGGTTCAACTTGCGGACGGCCTCGATCAAGCTGTTGACCCCTTCCTCGGTCGTTCCTGATTTGAGCCCAAGCATTCGGGCGATTTCCGCGTACCGCTCGTCGGCGACGAAGTAACGGTATTTCGGGAACGAAGCGAATTTGGAAGGCTTTTGGGCATTATACCGAATGACGTGCGGCATCAGGATGGCATTTGTCCGGCCGTGCGCCGTATGGTATTCGCCGCCCCATTTATGCGCCAGGCTATGGTTGATGCCGAGAAAGGCGTTCGCGAACGCCATGCCGGCAATCGTCGAGGCGTTGTGCATTTTCTCGCGTGCCAACGGGTCTCCCGTGTGGAAGGACTGTTCCAGGTACTGGAACACGAGCTTGATGGCATGCAGCGCCAAGCCGTCGGTATAATCGCTGGCCATGACGGAGACGTAAGCCTCGATCGCGTGCGTGAGCACGTCCATCCCGGTATCGGCCACCGCCGTTTTCGGAAGGGAGAAGACGAACTCCGGATCGATGATCGCCACGTCGGGCGTCAGTTCATAGTCGGCCAGCGGGTATTTGGTATGACCTTCTTTCTTATCCGTGATGACGGCAAACGAGGTGACTTCCGAGCCGGTCCCCGAAGTCGTCGGGATGGCCACGAACGTCGCTTTTTCCCCTAATCGCGGGTACTTATAGATCCGTTTTCGGATATCCAGGAACTTCTGCTTGAAGCGGACCTGCGCAAGCTGTCCGAATTCATCAAGACCTTAACTAACGTGGAACGCGTGGAGATCCTGCCGTATCACGAAATGGGAACTTATAAATATGAACAGATGGGCATCGAATACCCGCTCCTTCACACCAAACCGCCGGATGAAGAAACGATTCGGAGGGCAAAGGAAATTTTAGGCGCGGAGTGAGAGTGAGGGAGCCATAAGAAATCCCCCTTAACGACAAATGTTAAGGGGGATTTCTGCAGTTATCGCTCGATCTTGATCACCGGTGTGCACAAGAACGTTAATTGCAGCTCCGGCGGGACGCACTGGTTCTGATACCACTCGTAATTTGGCCGCGCCGGATCGGCCCTCCAGCCGCTGTCCGGCAGCCATTCCCGGGTCCAGCGATCCCAGGTCGGGCCGATTTCCTCGGACGAGCCGAAATGGACCGTCACCGCATACAGCCCTGCCGGAATCTCATATTCGATCAGCCCATAACCCGCCTCGCTGCGGAAGTCTGCGCCCACGGTGATGGCGGCGTAAGACCGTTTCTCCGGCATCGGGATGTGGTCCGCATGGTCAGGAAATACCGACATCCATTCTTGGGCTTGCGGGTACAGCTGATGCTCTTTCAAGATGGCGTGGAGCTTCTCCCAGGCTTTGGGCAGTCCCCAGTAATCTCCCACGTTCTCCACACCCACCATGCGTTTGGCGTCAAAAGCGACGATTTTCGTATCCAATCGATTCACTCCTTCGGGATTGAGGTAAAACCAATGGGACGGCTGGCTTTCGTTGTAGTGCAGACCGACGGAGGAAAACACGGCGCCTTCCCACCCCGGCAGCTTCCGGGCATCGGTCGGGGCCAGCCCGTAGATGCGCTTGAATGCCTTGGTGAACGCCTCCGGCGTTTCGTATCCGGAGTCCAGCGCGATCTCCAGCACTCCCCTGTCGGTGTTCCGCAGGAGGTGCATCGCCTTTTCCATACGCAGCCGTTTCAGGCATTCGTGCACGTTCTCCCCGGTCAGCTCGCGAAACTTCCGGTGGAAATGATACGGCGACGAATGGAGCTCTCTGGAGATTTGCCGGAAATTCAGCGGCTCATCCAGCGCGCCCAGAATGCGCATGATCGCTTCTTCTACTTTTCGGTGCCAGTCGATCTTTGGATTGGTTCTCATAACAACCTCATCTTAATCCCGAAAGGGTTCGTTGACCTGTTCGCGGTTGCGCTTTTTGCGCTTTCGAAGAAACCCGCGTTCCCGCAGTTCTTTTATCCTTTCGCCGGAAGCAGCCAAATTCCTTCGAAGGCGGCCTCGCCCGGAAAAATGCAAACGCTCTCTATTTATGTTAAAATGCTTCTAACCTGAAATCATAGGATCGATAAATATAGAGGGGCGGGAGTGTCGCTGAATGAGAGGATATAACCTGTGGCGTCCGATCTTTTTGATCTTAATCGCATTATTGACGAATGGTTTGGTCACGAACCTTTGCGTGCTGTTTGGAATGACGCCTCAGGCCGCGGAAAATATCGGTTTTGTGGCGATGATGGTTGCGGCTTTGATCGTATATACCCGATATACGAAGAACCGCCGCAAGTAGGCCTTTTCCGGAGAACCCCAGCGGTCGCGCCTACATGATCTGGGGAAGGAAGAGACGCGATCCGCGTCTCTTTTTTGCTTCCCCGCCTTCATAGCAGCGGTTCCCGGATCAACGGCAGCGTACAGCAGTGGATGCCGCCGCCCATCTTGGCGATCTCGGAGATATCGACGGGAATGACCTCGACACCTTGGCTGGAGAGCAGGTCGATCGTATGTTTCCCGTCCGCGGAGAACAGGACTTTCCCCGGAGCCAAAGTCAATCCGTTGATGGTCAACGTCGGATCTCGGGGATCGACATGCAGCAGCTCGATATCGCGCCGGTGCAGCTCGTCGAGGAACCAGTACGGCAGCAACGCGGTATTCACCAGCGCTTTGCGGCGGTCAACCATCAGGAACGCTTCGTCCAAATGGATGATTGAGGCGGGCAGGTCGACGACGATCAGCTCGATCTGCTGCAGCGACAGCAGATGGCGCACCTGCGCGATTCCCTCGGGGTTTACGCGTTCCGACCGGCCAAGGACAGCGGTTTGCCCGTCCAGCATGATGAAGCTGCCGCCTTCGGCAAAGCCGCTTCCCTGGATCATGCCCAGGATCGGGACGCCGGCGGCGCTGAGGGTGCGGGCGGCCAGCGGCGTTTCCCCGTACCTGACATATAACGCGAAGCGGGACAAAATGATGCCGCCGGGAATAACCATGCCCAAATCGCGGGTAAACATCGATTCCGGCCAGGGACCGGCAGGCTTGTCCAGCCAAAGAATACGGACGCCTTCCTTCTCCAGGGCGGCGGCCAACGCTTGGTGCTGCGCTTGCAAACGCTTGAGTTTGGGGGCCGAGGTGCCGCTGTTTTTGCTGAGCCTCCCCTTGATATGCTGAAGCAGGACGGGGCCGGACTCGATCACGCCAACGGGATCATGCAACTGCAGTACCTCCTCACCCGGCGCGTGCATCAGCACCAGGCGGACCGGACCGATCGGATTATCGGTTCCCCAGCGGAGCTTCCAGATCGCCTCCAGCAGCTCCGGATCATGAAACGGCTCTTGGACCTGTTTTCGCGACAAATAGGGATAGGATGACGTCATGCGGATACTCCTTTCCAAACCTGAGGATGAGAGATGTTCCCAGCTTTCCCATTTTGACGGGTAACAAAACAGGCAGCCGTCCAAGAGGACGACTGCTTGGGTTAGACCATCAAGGCTTTGATGCCGTTAAACAGGGGAATGATCGATTTGATGGCGTTATAGCCCATTTTCATCAGGGGCATGTATTTTTGGACTTTTTGCACCATGCCGAAAATTCCGGGCCGGCGGGGTCTTTTCGGGGACCCGCCTTCCGAGTCCTGCCCCTGCGGTTCGTCGGAACCACCGCTTGCGCCGCCGAAGCCGATGAACCCCGGTCGTTCCGGTCTCGGGACTCCTGCGAAGCCCCATGCCCCGGGTCTTCCCGGATTTCCGCCGAAGCCGAAGCCGGAGCCTCCCCACGGCCCGCCGCCCAAGCCCCAGCCGGCACCCGGACGGAGGCCGCCGCCCGTGCCGGGATTCCCCGGCAAGCCGCCGCTAAATAACGGCTGGAAGGCCGACACCCGCGCTTTTTTGTGGCGCGCTGCCGCTTTTTTCTTCGATTTCTTCTTGCCGTGCGGGGGCACGGAGAGGACCAGGCCGTTTGGATCCAGCCCGGCGATCCATCCGATATAAGAGCGCCCGTCGTGCAAAGTCACGCGAACCGGCTGGCCTTTCAGCTGCTTCGCGCGATTGCGAATGTGTGCCGAACTTGCCATGCATGGATCACCTCGTGCTTGTATTTTTTCGGTAGACGTTTTGCTCGCTATATCTTACTCGGATTTTGGCGCGCTGCCTGTGCTTGTTCCCCGGTGTTTGGGCGCCGATTCGTGATATTTATCGGCGCCTGCATAAATTTTGGGCGAGTTGGAAATTTAACTAATGAATAAAATTTTTCGACCGAGGAGTTGGCCCGGAAGTGAAAACGTTGAACGTTGTGGCGCTCGCATTACTGATTGTGGGCGGGTTAAACTGGCTGTTGGTAGGGCTCTTTCAATACGATTTGGTGGCAGGCCTATTCGGCGGGCAAGACGCGATTCTATCGCGGATCATTTATGTCATCGTCGGCATCTGCGCCATCTATGCGTTTAAGTTCTTCAACGACGTCACGGAAGACGAAGTCGCCCGATAGGCCGGGGAAATCCGTGCGAGCAAATCTTAGTCCGGGGTGCGGGAGCTTCCCGGCTATTTTTTTTTCGAAGAGACATTCGTTTTGGGAAAAAGATAAGGCGCAAGCCCGTTCGCGATAACCCGGTGGCCCCGGTCGTTCGGATGGATCGGCAGCGTGCCGCCGAGGATGTCTTCCAGCCGGCCTTCCCGGTAACCGTCGATCAGTTCCGCCTGCTTGCCTTCGAACCATTTGTGCGACGGTGCGGTTTTGGCGCCGTACTCGGCGGCGATGGCTTGGGTCGTCCGGTTCAGCCGGCCGATCCACTCGTCCGCGATGGAGCTGTTCGGAAACGGATTGTATTGCGTGCAGCAGACGATTCGGGCCGGGCCGGTTCTGCGGATATGCCGCAGGACGGCGCTCAGATTTCGGCGAAACTGCACGAGCAGCTCCATATTCGGAAAAGGTCCGCCGTGCACGAGCGGAGTAATCGCCGCATTTGCCAAATCCACGCCGCCGATCCAGACCGATACGACGGAGGAGCGCTTAATCATCTCCGAGCCCTGCCACAGCACGGCATCCAGCAGATTGCCGCTGGTCCAGCCCGATCGGGCCAATACATAACTTCGGATCGTGCGGGGGCTGGAACGTTGATAAGCCGATACGGCCAAATGAGGATACGCCAGCTTCGGCGAGGAAGCGTTGTCGCCATACGTAATCGAATCCCCAAGCGCTGTATAGATCATTTGCATGTCACCCACTCAAGATAGACTTTACAAGTATAGTATTGCAAACGGGGTGGGGAGGTGCGGACGAAACAGATGAGATCAAGGGCGGGCTCCGATGAATCGGGCCCGCCCTTGCCGTGACAACGCTGCTGCGCTAACTAGACGCTGCGGCTTCGCGGCTCCGCGCGGTCTTGCCGCGAGTGGCGCACCAGCTCCGCATAGTAGCCGCCCCGGGCCAACAGCGATTCGTGCGTGCCCTGCTCGGCGATGCGGCCGTCCTGGATCACGAGGATGCGGTCGGCATGCTGGACGGTGGACAGCCGGTGCGCGATAACCAGCGTCGTCCGGCCGGCGGACACCACGTTCAGCGCGTTCTGGATCAACTGCTCCGTCTGCGAATCCAGGTTGGCCGTCGCCTCGTCTAGAATGAGGATGTTCGGCCGAAAGGCCAGGATCCGCGCGAAGGAGATCAGTTGCCGCTCCCCGGCGGACAGCCCGCTGCCCCGGTTGGACAGCCGGGTGTCGTAGCCGTCCTTCAGCCGCTGGATCATGGGGCCTGCGCCGATGCGCCGGCAGGCTCGGATCACTTCTTCGCGGCTGATGTCTTCGCGGAAGAGGCGGACGTTGTCGATAATCGACCCGGCGAACAGGAACGGGTCCTGCTGCACCAGTCCGACGATGCGGTGCAGCGAGGCTTGCGGCAGACGGCGGATGTCCGTGCCGTCGATTTCGACGCTGCCCTCGTCGACGTCATAGAACCGCGTCAGCAAGTTCACCAGGGAGCTCTTGCCTGCGCCGGTTGTGCCGACGATGCCGATGAACTCGCCTTCCCGAACGTGAAGGTCGAGCCCGTGCAGCACCTCCTGCCCGTCGGTGTAAGAGAAGCGGATGCGGTTGAAATCGATCCGCCCGCGCACCGTTTCGAACGGCGCGACCTTGGTTGCTTCGGGCGCGGGATCCTTAACCTCCGGCTCGGCGGAGAAAATCCGCCACAGCCGGTCCACCGACACGATCGTGGATTGCAGCGTGTTCCACTGCTGGGTGATCTGGTTGATCGGCTGGAAGAACTGGCGGATATAGCTGATAAAGGCGTACAGTACGCCAAACTCGATGCGCTGGCCCAGCACGGCGAAGCCGCCGATCCAGACCACGAAGGCCACCGACAAATTACCGAGGATATCGAAGGAACGGTTGAACAGGACGGTCGCCCGCACTTCCCGCAGATTGGCCCGCAAATACGCCGTGTTCCGCTCCGCAAAACGGGATTCCTGCTCCCGCTCCTGATGGAACGACTGGATCAGGCTCATTCCGCTCAGATTCTCGGCGGTAAACGCGATGAGCCGGGACAGCAGGGAACGGGCCCGCTGGTAGCTGGTGCGCAAATACTTGCGGAAGGCGATGGCGATGACCGTAATGATGGGAAAGAGAATCAAGCAGTATGTGGCCAGCCTGACGTCCAGCGCGAACATGAAAACGACGACCAGGATGAGCGATAATCCGTCGCGCACCAGGCTGAGCAGCACCTGGGTAAAAAACTGGTTGATCGTCTCCGTGTCGCTCGACTCGTTCGTGACGAGGCCGCCGGCCGAGTTGCGGTCGAAGAAGGACATCGACTGCCTCGTGATCTGCTTGAACAGGTCCTTGCGCAGCAAGGCGACGATGCTTTGCCCGGCCCGCTGCAGCAGGTTCGCTTGCCAATAGGAGAAGACGCCGCTGACCGCCTCGAGCGCAAGGTAGGCCAAAGCCAGGCCAAGCAGGATGCTTGGGCCGTGGGCGCCGAACAATACCTTCTCGTCGATGGCGTATTTGATCAGGAACGGCTGCAGCAAGTCGGCGGAGATGGCCAGGAATGCAAAGCCGAACACGGTGAGAAACGCCTTCCGATGCGGTTTGGCGTAGGAGAGCAAAGCGGCGAACGCCTTCCTTCGCTGCTCCGGGGTCACTTCGTATTTCTTGCGGGGGTCGGCGGTGTCCGGGTTAGACGGCATCGCTGTCGCCTCCTTCCTGGAGGTGATACAGGCTTGCGTACAAGCCCCCGGCTTGCAGCAATTGCGCATGGGTTCCCTGCTCGGCGATCCGCCCGTCGTCCAGCACGAGGATGCGGTCGGCGTGTTTCACCGCGCTGATGCGGTGGGCGATGATCAGGGTCGTCTTACCCTTGCGGGCTTCGCGCAGATGGGAGAGGATTCGCGTCTCCGTCACGGCGTCGACCGCACTGACGCTGTCATCGAGCAGCAGGATGGGAGCGTCCTTGATCAGCCCCCGGGCCAGGCTGGTCCGTTGGCGCTGTCCGCCGGACAACGTTAGGCCGCGTTCGCCCAGCTCGGTGTCGAATCGGTTCGGGAAGCCGGCAACGTTGTCGTAGAGATCGGCCAGCCTGGCGGCTTCCTCGATTTTGCCCAGCTCGGCCGTCCGATCGAAGAAGGCGATGTTGTCGCGGATCGTCGTGCTGAACAGGAAGCCGTCCTGCGGCACATAGGCGATGCGGGTGCGCAGGCTCTCCAGCGTGAGGTCGCGGACGTCCCGGCCGCCGATGAACACCGTGCCTCGCGGCGGGTCGTATATGCGCAGCAGCAGCTTAACGAGCGTGGTTTTGCCGCTGCCGGTCCGGCCCACCACGCCCAGCGTTTCCCCGGGGTTCAGCCGGAGCTGGATGTCCCGCAGCGACTCGCGCGCCGCCTCCGGATAGGTGAACGTCAACCCGCGGATCTCGATGCGCAGGCTTTGCGGATCCTCCGGCATCGGCAAAGCCCTGTCCTCGTCGCGGATGTCCGGCTTTACGGACAGCAGGCGGTTCAGCCGATCCAGCGAAGCCCGCGAGCGCTGCATGAAATTGATGACGTTGCCGATGAGCCTTAGCGGGTTCATGATCATCCGCAGGTACAACGTCAGCGCGACGAAACTGCCGAGCGACAGCTCGCCGCGCGATACGAGCAGGCCACCGTAGGCGATGGCCACGGCCATCGATACCGCGCCGGTAAACGGCAGCAGCACCTGAAACAGCGAGCTCATGCGCACCAGCGACAGCTGGCTGTCCAGGATCCGGTCGACCGTTTGTCCGAACCGGGCGCGGGCGATTTCCTCGGTCGCGAAGCTTTTCGTCACTTTGATACCTTCAAATTGCTCCTCCGCCGCTTCGGTCATCGCGGCTAACGACTCCTGCACCTTTCGCGAGTTGTCGCGGATTTTGGGGCCGAATCCGCTTACAATCAGCGGGATGGCGAGCAGCGGCATAACGCAAACCACGATCAAAAGCGCCGGAATATCACTGATCGTCATCATCGTAATGACGGAGATCAACAACACCGACGCATTGGTCATCTGGTTCAACCCGTTTGCGATCGACTCCCGCACGCCGGTGACGTCATTCATCACATAGCTGAGCAGCTTGCCGATCCCGTGTTTCGAGAAGAACTTTTCGCTTAATTGGGTAAAATGCCGAAACAACTGGCTCCGGGCGCGAAATTCGAACATCCGCCCCAGGCGATGGTTAATGTATTGCCCGATTCCGAAACACAGGCCGTAGACGACGGCAATGGCAGCCAGAGTGAGCGCGTACCGGCCTACTCCGCTTCTCGTTAACCCGCCCTGTTGGAGGTGGTCCGTGAAATCCCCCAGTACCTTCGGAAAATACGAATACGTCACGTTGGCGGCCGTCAGACACAACACGGCCGTCAAGTACAGCGGCAAATGCGACTTGATGTGGTCAAGCAGCAAGGTCTTTCCCCGCATTGGGCATCCCGTCCTCTCCCAGAAAAGTTTGCCGGTTCTCTCCAACCTCCTACTTCCAGTCTCAACCTTTTTATCATACTGCGAATCGCCGGATCCATCAAACCGTCGGACGTTCTTCGTGATGCTGCATAAAACCCGATACGACGCCGTGCACGGGGCAAATATCTTTTGTTGCAATATACAGTTGATCGATATAGTTGGAGATGTAGGGAAGAGGAGATGAACCCGATGAGCTCCATGCTATACTGTACTTATAGATAAAGTACAGTATAGCACAGGTGGATTGATGTTATGGAAATAAGCATAAGCAATAAAAACAGCAAGCCCATATATGAGCAAATTACTTCGCAGATAAAAGCCAAAATAATGAGCGGTGAACTTCAAACAGGCGACCCGCTTCCGTCCATGCGGGGGTTGGCAAAATCTTTGCATATCAGTGTCATTACGGCTCAAAGGGCTTATGAGGATTTACAAAAAGATGGGTTTATTGAAACCGTGGCCGGGCGGGGCTGTTTTGTCGCGGCACAAAACCGCGATTTTATACAGGAAGAAAAGCAAAGAAAAGCAGAGGAACATTTACAGGAAGCCGCTGATATCGGACGCACTCATGGAATTAAACTGGAAAAACTCATTGAGCTGTTAACACTATTCTACTCGGAGGGGGATACGGATGAATAACATTTTAGAAATAGAAAATTTGGTGAAAAACTATCCCGACTTTTCACTCAATCACATAAAACTCTCTATTCCACAAGGAACCATTATGGGGTTAATCGGTGAGAATGGCGCGGGTAAAACAACTACCATTAACTTAATTCTTAATGAGATTAAGCGTGATGGCGGTACGATTAAGATTTTTGGGAAAGACAATATCCAATTTGAAAGGGAGATAAAAGATAAAATCGGTGTCGTATTTGACGATTGCCATTTTCCCGATTTATTCAATGCCCTTGAATTGGAGCGGTTTCTTAAACCGATTTATACGGCATGGCAATCAACAACGTATATGGGATACTTAAAGCGATTTGGACTTCCCGCCAATAAGCCTGTTAAGGCCTACTCTAAAGGTATGAAAGTAAAACTGGCTTTCGCTGTTGCTCTCTCTCATTGCCCGCAATTACTGATTTTAGATGAAGCAACCAGCGGATTAGACCCTGTCATGCGGGATGAAATATTGGATGTTCTTTTGGAATTTGTACAGGAAGAAAGCCATTCCGTGCTTTTTTCCTCTCATATCACGAATGATTTGGAGAAAATTGCTGACTATGTCGCCTTTCTTCATAAAGGTAATTTGGTGTTCAGTAAGCCTAAAGACGAGTTGCTATATAAGTACGGCCTTATAAAATGCGGAGCGGATATTTTTAACAGTATTCAAGGGCAGGATATCCTTGCATGGAGAAAGCTGGATTATGAATGGCAAGTCCTTGTTGCTGATATTGAAGCTGCCCGCAAGAAATATAGAAAGTGCATAATTGAAAATGCCACAATTGAGGAAATCATGCTACTTTATATAAAGGGGGAGAAAAGATGAAAGGCCTTATTATCAAAGACTTTATCACAATGTTTAAGAGAATTAGACCAATGAATTATCTGCTGATAGCAGCGGCCACGGTTTTTATCTTAATATATTTCAAGGGTGAGGGTGCGCTATATGTAGCTGTTTTTCTTCCGGTTGTGTTGTCCGGCGTACCTAAAACGCTGATGGTATATGATGAACAATGCAAGTGGGATAAATATGCCATTGCATTGCCGATGACAAGAAAAAGTATTATTGGAAGCAGATATTTGTTTTTCTTAATGACTGCTGTTGCCGCGTCTGTTATTGCATTTTTCATCAGCGTTATTTCCTGTATCTTGTTCCCTAACGAGGGCTTTAGTCCTTACTTAATCGCTGGCATATCTGGCTTGTTGCTGGCAATCTTCTATGGAATGATTACCATTCCTGCTGGTTACAGCATGGGTACTAACGGAGGGCCGCTGGCAATGCTCTTAACGACTTTTCTTCTCATGGGAGCGTTCTATGTCTTAAAGCGGTTGAACGTTGATATTGAGGCACTACTCGTTTATTTGAAAGATAATCTCTTACTTACAGGCGCTGTGTTCTTAATTATACTTGGGGTGATATCGTACAATGCTTCATTATACTTCTATAATCAAAAACACTCTTAACAAGAATTAGTACAGGTGAAAACTTAAACAATTACTTGAAGCTGCCTAACGTCATATAAAAAAAGCTGTTTGATGTTGCGGATTTTGGTAGTGTTTTCCCGCATACAGTCAAAGACAAATTGAATGTGGCTGCTATTCAGCTTCAAAAACTTAGATTTGTGGGTTTTGTTACGCAGTTAAAGGGCGATTTTGAGGGAAAAGGCATATTCCCCTTGCTGCGCCAAAAACGCACCCGCAAAGCCGCGTAAATCAAGGCTGTTTTTGTCCCTACTGCGTAACATGAGGGCATAAAAAAACGGCGTTCCTATCTTCCCAAAAGGGAATTAGTAAACGCCGCCGTGACACTTAAAGATGCCAATTCAAGGTTTTTCCTCCTTGCAATCGGCGTTTTAGGTGTGATTATAGATGTGTTTAATTGTCTTTAGATTTTTGAAATCCCTGTGTTTATGCGGGTTTCGGGTTGTTGTCCATATATACATAAAGCCACGGCGTTCACCGATCCGAAGGCCTTATACTACACTCCCGGTTTATGGGAGAAAACGGGCGCTGCGTTTTGGACGGCGTTCCTGTTCGAAACGCCGTTTGCGCTGGGACGCGGATTCGCCTGGCTGTTGTTTCCGCTGTTGATCGGGCTGTACCTGATCTTCTCGGCGATGGCCAAAAGCCGGTATCGGCGGTTGAAGTCCTAGCCTAGGCTAGTTTGCTAGTATAGTGTTCCTGATATACCGTGAGCATGGCGATCGACTAGTTGCAAATGGCCAAGCTAATTGGAAATCCTCCGCTTCGATCTGTCCCATTTAGACGATCGGCAGATACTAAGTGGATTTTCTACACCTAAAATGTGGGGATTTGCTCGAAAACGGCTATAAATGGGCAAAACAAGTGGAGGATTTCCAACTAATTCCTTCTGAATTTCACTTTTTGCACGAAATAGATGTGTTTTTTCCACTTAGTCTTGCCTTCGATGCCATTCGATTGGAATGCTACCGGATCGTTCTGCTAGTTTGGCGATCGAGTTCCTCCGATTGGGGCCAAATCCGGTCTAAATATCTGCATTTTTGCAGTAATTTCACGCTGAGCTGCCTGTTCCGCTGCCGGCTGGAGCCGGGCTCCCTAGGCGTTTCTCCCGCCGGATAAATGCTTCTCCGTCAGGATGGCCAGCATTTGAATGCCGACTTCATTATGCCCGCCTTCGGGGATAATGAGGTCGGCGTATTTTTTGGACGGTTCGATAAACGCTTCATGCATCGGCTTCACCGTCGCGAGGTACTGCTGATGGATGGAATGGATTGAGCGGCCGCGTTCCTCCATGTCCCGCAGCACGCGCCGGAGGATGCGTACATCGGAATCGGTATCCACAAACACCTTGATGTCAAGCATGTCCCGCAGCTTCTCGTCGTACAGAACGAACAGTCCTTCAATGATAACGATGTTGTTCGGCAGCAGCTTGATCGTCTTCTCGGAACGGGTGTGGATCGTAAAATCGTATACCGGCGCAAAGGCGGCTTGTCCGTTTTTGAGCTGGACGAGATGCTCTACCAGCAGTTCGTTATCGAAGGCGAAGGGATGGTCGTAGTTTGTTTTCTCCCGTTCGGCCAAACTGAGATGCGACTGGTCCTTATAGTAATTGTCCTGTGAAATAAACGTGACTTTATCCGTGTCCAGCTGGTCGATGACCGAGCGGGCAACCGTCGTTTTTCCGGAACCGGTACCGCCGGCGATCCCTATGATTAACATGAAATTGAATACCCTCCTAAACCTACATCCCGCTACACGTTCCCGTTTAGCATTCCAGTATTGTAGCATAGCCCGGGCATTTTTTCATCTTGTTCGGCTTGAATGGGAACCTTCATATTATGGCAATATTATGGCTGGAAATTGAACGGCTCAGATTTTGAACTGGGCCATCTTGTCCAACAGCTCCTGCACCATGTTGCTCAGCGCTTCGCTGGAAGCGGAGATCTCCTCCATGGAGGCAAGCTGCTCCTCGGAAGCCGCGGCAACGTTCTGCGCCTCCGAGGACGATTCCGAAGCGATGTCGGCCAGCCGCGCTACGCTGTCGGAGACTTGCTCCGTGCTTGCGGTCATCTGTTCGGCCGCGGCGGACACCTCTTGCAACTGGTCGTTCACGTTGCTGATTTCCGCCAGTACGAGCGAGAGCATCGCATTGCTGTCGGAGACGCTTCTCACGCTCCGCTTGACCTGCTCGCTGCCCTTGGCCATGGAATGCGCCGCCTTGTCGGTATCGGTGCGCACATGCTCCACCAACTCCGTGACCTGCTCGGCCGCCTGCTTCGTCTGCTCGGCCAGTTTGCGGATCTCTCCGGCGACGACGGCAAAACCGCGACCGTGTTCGCCTACACGGGAGGCCTCAATGGCTGCGTTGAGGGCGAGGAGGTTCGTTTGCGTGCTAATCGTCGCAATGAGATCGATCATGCCGCCGATCGCGGCGGATCGCTCTTCCAAGCGGGCGATGGAGGAGGCGGTGTCCTCGGTCGCCGCCTGAAGCTCTTCCATGTCGGATACGGCCTGCTCCAGTTGGCCGGTGCTCTCCTTCGTTTTGGACGTTACTTCGCCGGCGGAAGCGGAGATCGCGGAGGAGGAGTCGGCGATCCGCCGCACGCCCAAAGACATTTCGGACACGGCTTGCGACGAATCGGCGGCATAGTCGTTTTGGTCTTGGGCGCCTTGGGCGACACGGTTGATCGATACGGCAATGCTCTCGGCCGCCTTGCCGGTCTGTTCGGCGCTGGCGCTCAACTGCTG
Organism: Paenibacillus sp. JL3B1040; assembly: GCF_057063165.1. Classification (NCBI taxonomy): domain Bacteria; kingdom Bacillati; phylum Bacillota; class Bacilli; order Caryophanales; family Paenibacillaceae; genus Paenibacillus; species Paenibacillus tiangongensis. The sequence goes on from NZ_CM169317.1 coordinate 480,346, forward strand.
GGAGGTTGCCCCGACAGCCATGGATAAATCGGCGACAAGACGGAACATGCCGCGCAGTTTCTCCGTCATCTCATTGAAATGTCCGGCCATTTTGCCAAACTCGTCACCGCTGCGAACCTGCAGCTTTTGCGTCAGGTCACCTTCGGCCATGAGCTGAATTTTACCCGTCAAAAGACGCAGAGGAACGATGACCATCCGCCAAACCAGCCATGCGAGGACAGCCGCAAGAACGGCCAACGCCCCTGCCGACATGGCGATCGAATTAGCTCTTGCTCGGGTATACTCTTTCAGGATGGTATCCTTGTCTACGGCCGTCTGCGTAAACCATACGTGATCGCCGCCCGGCATGGTTACCGGCTCGAATGTCCGAAGGACCTCCCGACCGGCCGAGTTGAAGGTGTAACCCTTAAGCGTGGCACCGCTCTTTACCTGTTGCCATAACGCTTCCTTTTCCGGGTTGTCCCCATACGGCTTCAGCACCGAATCGGGATCGTGCGGGTTGGCGGCATATATTCCGTTTTCCGTCACCAAGGCGACGTAACCGCCAAGCGGGGTATATCGCTCCGCCGCCGTTTGCAAATAATCCATCCGAACGTCGACCTTGATGACGCCTAGAAAAGTCCCCGCCGCATCGAGAATCGGATACCCCGCCGTCATCAACTGTACGGGTTGTCCGCCGATGTCGATGGAATAAGGCTCGAGGTAGGCAACCTTTTTCGTCGACTTCGGCAACTGGAATTCTTCGCCTTCGCCAGAAGTTCCGTCCTCTGGCAACGGAGCCACCTTTACTTGATCCCCTTCTTTATATAGATAGGGAAGAAAACGTCCGCCTGCATCGTTATACGCTGCTTGGTTTACGTTCGGCTCCCACATGATTCCGATTCCATGTACTTCGGGATGGCTCAACAGCTCTTTTTTGAGCAAGGAAACGGCTTCCTCCCGGGACAAATCGCCCTGCTGGCCGGTTTCGGCCAACATCCTGGCCAAGCTTTCCGTGGAAGCCTTGAGGGCGATAAACGTTCTTTCGAAATCGGCTTCATATTGTTTGCCGGCCAATTCGGCTTCCAATTCTCCTTTTGCCATACTGGTTTCCCTGAACTGCCCCAGATTCATGATCATAAGAAGGGTCAATGCGATAAAGACGACCAAGCCGGCAGTCGTCATAAACTTGACGGCTAGTGAGAGTTTGCGGAACAGCTTCAATTTAATCTCCCCAATCTAAGGTGGTGTTTCTACAAATATCGACAAATTTCGTCATATATTTTATAGGTCCGATTCCCCAACCTTTACTTAAGTTTTCATTATAATTTTGCGTGGATTAGGTTTACAATAATGAAGTCAATACCTACTAAATTTTGATTAAAGAGGTGCTGCTGCATGTGGCATGCCAAAACCCGGGATAGTGTCCTGCAAGAGCTGCAGGTGGACCCCGCAACCGGACTTTCCTCGGGAGAAGCCGGAAAGCGGCTGTCCCAATACGGGCCGAACAAAATCAAGGGCAAGCCGAAGCCTAGCTTGTGGGCGCTCTTTTTTGCCCAGCTCAAGGATATGCTGATCTACGTGCTGCTCGGCGCCGCGGTCGTTACGCTTATCGTCGGAGAATATATGGATGCCGTCATTATTTTGGCCGTGGTCCTGTTGAACGCGATCATCGGCGTCATCCAGGAGCAGAAAGCGGAGAAGGCGATCGAGGCGCTGCAGCAAATGACGACGCCCAAAACGCTGGTGCGGCGCGACGGCGAGGTAAAGGAAATCGATTCCGGGGAGATCGTTCCGGGCGATATCGTGATTTTGGATGCCGGACGCTTCATCCCGGCCGACCTGCGACTGCTGGAAAGCGCCAACCTGCAAATCGAGGAATCCGCGCTGACCGGAGAGTCCGTGCCGTCGGACAAAAACGCCGAGGACATGCACGAAGAAGCCCAGACCCCGATCGGGGACCAGAGCAACATGGCGTTCATGTCCACGCTGGTGACCTATGGGCGCGGCGAGGGGGTTGTTGTCGGGACGGCAATGAACACCGAAATGGGCAAGATCGCCAAAATTTTGGACGAAGATACCCATGAGTTGACCCCGCTGCAAAAAAAGCTCGAAGAGCTCGGCAAAATGCTCGGCTACATCGCTATCGGCATCTGCGTCGTTATCTTCGTGATCGGCCTGATCCAGGGACGCGATCTGTTCGAGCTGTTCCTGACGGCGATCAGCCTTGCGGTGGCCGCCATTCCGGAAGGGTTGCCGGCGATCGTGGCAATTGTCCTGGCGCTCGGCGTGACCCGGATGTCCCGCGTAAACGCCATCGTCAAGAAGCTTCCGGCCGTCGAAACGCTCGGTTCGGTCAACATTATCTGCTCCGACAAAACCGGAACGTTGACGCAGAACAAAATGACGGTGGTAAAGCATTTTACGGCGCAGCCGCTGGGGGATGAAGCGCCGCTCGAAATGATCAAGACGTTCGTGCTTTGCTCCGACGCGACTTACGAGAACGGCCAGGGTACCGGCGACCCGACGGAGATTGCCCTTGTCGCTTACGGCGAGCAGCACGACATTGCCAAAAAATCGCTGGAGGCGGAATACAAACGGGTCTCCGAGAAGCCGTTCGATTCCGACCGCAAGCTGATGTCCACGCTTAACCAGACGCGGGAGGGGTATCGCGTCCATACCAAAGGGGCGATCGATCAACTGCTGCGGATTTCGAACTCGGCCGTGGTCAATGGAGAGGTTGTGCCGCTCACCGAAGAGCTGAAGCAGCGGTATTTGCAGGCGGCCGAAGCGATGTCGGACGACGCGCTCCGCGTGCTTGGGGCGGCTTATAAGGATACGGACCGTGTCCTCCCCCCGGAGGAAATGGAGCAGGATTTGACGATCCTCGGCTTCGTCGGCATGATCGACCCGCCTCGGACCGAGGTGAAGGATTCGATCCGGGAGGCGAAGCGGGCCGGAATTACGCCGGTAATGATTACGGGCGATCATCGCAACACCGCCGTGGCCATCGCCAAGGAGCTGGACATCGCCGGTTCCTTGGCGCAGAGCATGACCGGCGCGGAAATCGACGAATTGTCGGACGAGGCTTTTGCCGAGAAAATCAATGACATTCGCGTATTCGCCCGCGTCTCGCCGGAACATAAGGTGAAGATCGTCAAAGCCTTCAAGGCGAAAGGCAATATCGTTTCGATGACCGGGGACGGCGTCAACGACGCCCCTTCGCTCAAAACGGCCGACATCGGCGTAGCGATGGGCATTACCGGCACCGACGTATCAAAGGGCGCCAGCGATATGATTCTGACCGACGACAATTTTACGACGATCGTTCAAGCGATCCGGGAAGGGCGAAATATTTACGCGAATATCCGGAAGACGGTGACGTTTCTGTTAGCGTGCAATTTCGGTGAGATCGTTGCGATCCTCGCTTCGATTCTGTTCTTCTGGCCCTTGCCGCTTCTGGCAACCCAGATTCTCTGGATTAACCTGGTCACCGATACGCTGCCGGCGATTGCGCTGGGTGTCGATCCGGGCGAGAAGGACATCATGAAGCGCAAGCCGCGCGATCCGAAGGAGAGCTTTTTCGCCGGGGGTGCGGCCATGCAGGCGGTGCTGGGCGGCCTGTTGATCGGGGCGCTGACGCTGGTCGCTTTTTATATCGGCCTTCGCGAGCACGGATATTCTTTGCGCGCAGCCGACATTCCCGAGGACGTCATGACGTATGGGCGGACGATGGCCTTTGTGGTGCTGGCGGCGTCGCAGCTGTTCTATTCGTTCTCGAAGCGCAGCGCAACGAAATCGATTTTCCAGATCGGCTTGTTCTCCAACCTGCTGCTCGTCGGAGCGGTTATTGCCGGCTTGCTGCTGCAGTTCCTTTCAATCTCCGTTCCGTTTCTGGCCGCGGCGTTTAAGGTGCAGAATCTCAGCTTGGCCGATTGGGGCCTGGTGATCGTGCTGGCGTTGATTCCGCTGCTCCTGAATGAGCTCGCCAAGATCTTTATGCGGGCCGGGAGGCCGAAAGAGGCGGCATAAGGGTGAAACATGAGAATTTTGATAGAACAGAGGAGAATTTTGAATTCCCCTCCCGCTAAGGTTTGGTAGATGATACAAGGGAATAGGCAGAAGGACATAGGCCGCGCGGATGACAAGTCTGGCGGCCCTTGTTCGTTAGCACAAACCAGGGGGGGACAATAGATGAAGAGCAAGGGGAAAACTCATCCCGAACGAAACGGGCGGCCGGTTTTTTCGCTGGGGCGGAAGCTGACCGCGGCCTTTATTACGGTCTCGTTGTTGGTCGGGATCATTGCGGGAGTGGCTTACGGATTCTTGAACCGGCTGGACCGGAACTATGCCGGGCTGCTTCAGCAAAATACGAAAGCGCGGGATCAAGCGGCCAAGCTGGAGATCGAGACGCAGCGTCAGAACAGCCTGCTGTTCGGTTATATCGTGGAGCCGACTTCCGAGCAGGAACGGCAACTGACGGAAGCCAACGAACGGCTGGGTACGTTGATCGGCGGTATCGTAAGCGCTTCCGCAGGTGAAGAGCAAGCGGCGGTTGCATCCACATTGTCGGAGTCGAACGCCACGTTTGGCCGTTTGCTGGCGAAGGTTCGGGACTACGTCCAATCGGGCAAGCCGGATCTGGCGAAAGCGGAAGCGCTGATGTGGGCGATCCCGACGTCGGATACGATGATCCAGGGGGCTGGCGAGCTGCGGGCTTTGCAGGAGACCGCGCTTCAGGCTAAATTGCACGAGTTCCGGAAGGAGTCGGCGTTAACCTTGTGGATTTTGGCGTTGTGCGGCGCCGCAGCCGTCTTGTTTGCCGCTTTGACCGGAGTGATCTTGTCCCGGCAGATCGTCAAACCGATGCGCGTGATGGTGAAGGGGGCGCGCGAACTGGCGGAAGGCGATTTGACCCTTACGGAGACGGTTGTGAGAAACCGCGACGAGATTGGCGATTTGGCGGCTGCGTTTCATCATATGAGATGCAGCTGGCAGGACATGATCGGCAATCTGGGGCGGCATGCCGACCGGGTCGCCGATTCGGCCGAGCGGCTGCGCCGCCAGTCGGAGCAGTTCCGCGCCTCTTCCGGGGAGATTTCGGAAATCATGGGGCAAATTTCGGCGGGGAGCGAGGAACAGGTGCAAAGCGTGGAGCTGGGAGCGGCCCAAGTGGCGGAAATGGCCGCCGGAGCCCAAGAGATGGCCGGCCTGGCGGACGACGCCCGGGAGCAATCGGAGGCGGCCGTGCATGAAGCGCGGGCCGGCGAGGAGATCGTCGCGTCGGCGGCCGCCCAGATGGCGTCGATTCGGCGTCAGATGGACGAGCTGCGCGCGTTCATCGAGCGGCTTGGCGTCCGCTCCGGTCAGATCGCGGAGGCAGCCGAGCTGATCTCCGGCATCGCCAAGCAGACGCAGATGCTGTCGCTGAACGCCTCGATCGAAGCGGCCCGGGCCGGGGAAGCCGGCAAAGGGTTTGCCGTGGTTGCCGGCGAGGTGCGGAAGCTGTCGGCGGAGGCCGGGGCGGCCGCCGCGGGCGTGGGCGAGATGGTCGAAGGCGTGCGCAGCGAGATGGAGCGGGTGGTCGAAGCGGCGCACGCAGGTACGCAGGAGGTCGCCGCCGGGATTGCCACGGTTCATCAAGCCGGCGAGGTGTTTACCCGCATCCGGCAGGCCGTCGAGCAGGCGGCCGGGCGGATCGGCCGGGTAACCGGACAGGTTGAGCAACTGACCTTGCAGTCGGATGCCGTGGTTCGGGCGATCTCTACGATTGACCGGGTGGCGCAGCAGACGGCCGGCGGTTCCCGCGAGGTGTATGCGCATACCGAAGAGCAATACGCCGGAGTGCAGGAAATGATGGCTTCCATGGAAGGGCTTAGTCAGTTGTCCGAAGAGCTGCAGGCGCTGATCGGAAAGTTTAAAGTGTAGGCGACGCCAGGTTCCGGCCGACAACAACGTCCTCTTTAGACAATCCTCGTATGCTCATGTTATAATGACCCTTTATTTCATGGGGGGTTCAAGGGGGGCTATAACGATGAACGATGGAGAAGGATTCTTGGGCTTTTTCGGACAACTGGGATGGGTGAATACAGGGATCGCCATCGGAATTATGGCGCTATTCACACTGTTTAGCAAAGGTTTCGTGAAATTGGCTTTTGCCCTGCTGAACCGCGGGAAATCTGCGGCGTCCGGTAGAGGAGAACTATGGAGACAAGTACTTGAGCGGCCTTTTCGCTGGCTGTTCATTCTGATCGGGGTTTATGCGGGATTGAAATATTGGCTTCCGCGCAGTTGGGAAATCGCCGCAGGCCTGGATCCCTTGTTCCGCAGCGGGGTTATCGCCCTGTTCGGCTGGGGGCTGTATATTTTATCCGCTCAATCCTCCGTGATGCTGGAAGGGCTAAGCCGGAAAATCCGATTAGACGATGCAAGCATGCTGATCCCGTTTTTATCGAAGGCGATGCGGATTGTCGTGGTCATTGTAACCGTTGCTTTAATCGGGGCGGAGTGGGGATTCAGCGTCAACGGACTGGTGGCCGGCATGGGTCTGGGCAGTCTAGCCGTCGCTTTGGCGGCGAAAGACACGTTAGGGAATATTATCGGAGGCATTGTAATTATTTTGGAAAAGCCCTTTGCGAAAGGCGACTGGATTCTGACGCCGACCGCCGAAGGCGTGGTGGAGGACATTACCTTCCGCAGCACGAAAATCCGCACCTTTGCCGATGCGGTTATCACTTTGCCCAACGCTGCGCTGGCGGATCAGCCGATTACGAATTGGAGCAGGATGGGCAAGCGAAGAGTGAACTTCACGCTTGGAGTGGCCTTAGATTCCGATCGGGAACGGTTGGAGGCGGCTATCGGCCGAATCGAGCGGCTGCTCCGCGATAACGAGCAAATCGATCCAGGGACGATTTTGGTCAAGTTTACGGATTTTGGCGAAAGCAGCTTAGGCATTTTTATCTATTATTTTACCCGTTCGACGGTTTGGGCCGAATATTTAACGGTTCGTCAGGAAATGAATCTGGCGTTTATGCGGGTGTTGGAGGAAGAAGGCGTCAAGCTCGCTTATCCGGCGCATCGCGTGTTTCTGGAAGCGGAGGGAACGTCCGGTGAGACGGAGGACGGGGGCCGTTCGAGGCAATATGAGGCTTAACCGGCTTCCCTCAGGGATAGCCGCGGTGAAGCTTTGTTCGGGGGATCTAATTTTACTAGATTTGTAAGCGATTTACCAACCTCTGGCGTTGATTTGACTGTAGTGAAATGGAACTATATAATGATCATCACATGTAAGATTTGGAACTTACGACCTAATTCGAAACTAGGAGGAGATACCCGAGCCAATTTAATTTTGCTAGAACCATTTTGATATGTACTATACTATGATCAAGCCAGGTGAAGCTAAGATGAATCGAATTCGCAACATTTCTGTCCGTACCCGGATCACGGTGCTTGTCTTTTTGGCCATGTTCGTCTCGAATACCGCATTAGTCGTAACGTTATCCTATAGCCAGCATCATGATTTTTTTGCGCTGATTACGCCCTCCTTGGGGGTAAAAGCATTGATCATTTTTGTCGTTTTTGAAGCGATGGCCGTATTCATCTCCGAAGTTTTGCTGGTTCGGCCGCTCAAACAAGGCGTGAAACTGGCCAATTCCATGGCCGAGAACGATTTGTCCGCCGAAATCCGAACGACGCAGCAAGGGGAAGCGGGGCAGATGGTCCAGTCGCTTCAGAAGGCCAGAGATAACCTGAAGCACCTGATCGCAACGATTCAGTCCTCCTCCGAACGGGTAACGTTGTCTTCGGAAGAGTTGAACCGAATTATCGAGCAGGCCAATGGCCAAGTGCACGAAATCAACGAGGGCGTCAAGCATTTGCTGAACGTGTTTACCCAAAACGCAGAAAGCATGAAGCAAACGGCCGTTGCCATTTCGGAGATTACGAACCATTCGCAGACGACGGCAGAACTGGCCAACCAAATTGCCGAGCGAGCGCAATTGGTCATGAATTCCGCGGAAGGCGGGAAGCATTCGGTAGACGCCATCGTCGAGGCCATCAACGAGCTGGCGGCGAACACCAAGCACGTCAGCGGCGAAGTGCTCGGGCTGGAGGAGCAGAGCCAGAAGATCACCGAGGTTGTTAGCATCATTAAACAAATTTCCGAACAGACCCACTTGTTGGCCCTCAACGCGGCGATTGAAGCCGCCCGGGCCGGGGAAGAGGGGAGAGGATTTGCGGTCGTCGCCGGGCAAATTCGGAAACTGGCGGAGGATACGAATCATTCCTTGCAGGAAATCGGCAGCCTGGTCCATGATATGACCATCCGAACCGGCAGTGTCGTGGCCGCTGTGGCCCAGACCGAGGAGAAGGTTCGGGAGGGCGTAACGCAATCGGAGAACGTGAAGACCAATATCGAGCATATCATAGACAACGTGGAGAACACGTTCGGCATGTTGACCGAAATCTCTGACGGCGTCACTACCCAGGCGGCTTCGCTGGAGGAAATGACCGCCACGCTGGAAGACGTGAACGGAACCATCGAGTCGGGGCTGCAGGTTTCCGGACAGATCCAGGGGCAGCTCGGCACGCAGGAGCGGATCTTCGTCGATATCGAGAATACGTCCGGCAAGCTGGTGGAATTGTCCGAGAATATGAACGGGCTGACGAATGTATTTAAGCTGTGAAGAAGCTATTAAATCTAGCAAGGAGCGTCTTTTTGAGGCGCTCCTTTTTCTTTTCGCGATATATCTCAATATATATGATTTTATTCGATAAATTGTTGATTATAGGAATAAATTCTATCGTAAAATAATATCACCTTAAGTGACTCCCAATGCCCGCATATCGCCCAGTTTGCGAGCAATAGCGTTACTTTTTCACCTTATTTCCTCACCATCGCCGGATTTGATCGAAATAGAGTGAATTTATCACCTTATGTTACTCCAAGTGCCTGCATATCGCCTAGTTTCCAAGCAATAGCGTTACTTGTTCACCTTATTTCCTCACCATCGCCCAATTTGATCGAAATAGAGTGATTTTATCACCTTAAGTGACTCCAACTGCCAACATTGCGCCCAGTTTGCGAGCAATAGCGTTACATTTTCATCTTATTTCCTCACCATCGCCCAATTTGCTCGAAATAGAGTGATTCTATCACCTTATGTTACTCCAAGTGCCTGCATCTCGCCCAATCTCCGCGCAATAGCGTTACTTGTTCACCTTATTTCCTCACCATCGCCCAATTTGATCGAAATAGAGTGATTCTATCACCTTATGTTACTCCAAGTGCCTGCATCTCGCCCAATCCCCGCGCATTAGCGTTACATTTTCACCTTATTTCCTCACCTTCGCCCAATTTGCTCGAAATAGAGTGATTCTATCACCTTATGTTACTCCAAGTGCCTGCATCTCGCCCAATCCCCGCGCATTAGCGTTACTTTTTCATCTTATTTCCTCACCATCGCCGGATTTGATCGAAATAGAGTGATTCTATCACCTTATGTTACTCCAAGTGCCTGCATTTCGCCTAATCGCCGAGCAATAGCGTTACTTCTTCACCTTATTTCCTCACCTTCGCCCAATTTGCTCGAAATAGAGTGAATTTATCACCTTATGTTACTCCAAGTGCCTGCATTTCGCCTAATCGCCGAGCAATAGCGTTACTTTTTCATCTTATTTCCTCACCATCGCCGGATTTGATCGAAATAGAGTGATTCTATCACCTTATGTTACTCCAAGTGCCTGCATTTCGCCTAATCGCCGAGCAATAGCGTTACTTCTTCACCTTATTTCCTCACCTTCGCCCAATTTGCTCGAAATAGAGTGAATTTATCACCTTATGTTACTCCAAGTGCCTGCATTTCGCCTAATCGCCGAGCAATAGCGTTACTTCTTCACCTTATTTCCTCACCATCGCCGGATTTGATCGAAATAGAGTGAATTTATCACCTTATGTTACTCCAAGTGCCTGCATTTCGCCCAATCTCCGCGCATTAGCGTTACTTGTTCACCTTATTTCCTCACCATCGCCCAATTTGCTCGAAATAGAGTGAATTTATCACCTTAAGTGACTCCCAATGTCCGCATATCGCCTAATCGCCGAGCAATAGCGTTACTTTTTCATCTTATTTCCTCACCTTCGCCCAATTTGCTCGAAATAGAGTGATTCTATCTCCTTATGTTACTCCAAGTGCCTGCATCTCGCCCAATCTCCGCGCATTAGCGTTACATTTTCACCTTATTTCCTCACCATCGCCGGATTTGATCGAAATAGAGTGAATTTATCACCTTATGTTACTCCGAGTGCCTGCATTTCGCCTAATCGTCGAGCAATAGCGTTACTTGTTCACCTTATTTCCTCACCTTCGCCCAATTTGAGCGTAATAGAGGGATTCTATCACCTTAAGTGACTCCAACTGCCCTCATCGCCCAGTTTTCCGAGCAATATCGTTACTTTGACCTAGAGAAAAAGGAGTTTCAACTACGGCAATAGATGGGCAGATAATGTCAGCACATAATGGTGGTCATGCAATTAGTTATTACGAGTTTGTTTGGAATGCAGGATCAAATTAACCCTGTAAAGAATGATAACAATAAAATCCTTGAAAGATTAGATTATATCCGTGAAGAATTACTAAACGGCAGATTAAAACTTGGGAATAGGAGTCCCCAACGCATGAATGGGAGAAATTCAAGCGGCGTAACGAGATCGCGAATTTGAGGTTCGATCATCGATTCCCGCTCCAAATCGAGCTATAATAAGCATGAATTCACGGATTATGCAGACAGCGTGGGAGAGGAGCGGCGAGGATCAATGTACGGAAATGAAGGAACACCGGACAAGAAGACATTAAAGCAGGCTTTCGAGCGGACGGTTTATCAGGTGGGGGGCCACGGCAAACGGAATGTCAAGGTGCTGCAGCAGGCGATCGGCAGGATCGATGGTGAGCTGGACAGCGATATGTACGGTGCGGGCCGAGCCCTGGAGGCCTTCGAGACGAAGATGGCCGGCGTGCTTGGCAAGGATTCGGCCGTGTTTTTCCCGAGCGGCACGATGGCGCAGCAAATCGCGTTGCGGATTTGGTGCGACCGCAAAGGAACGAAACGCGTTGCGTACCACCCCTTATGCCATTTGGAAATTCATGAGGAAGACGGCTTGAAGATGCTGCACGGGATCCAGCCGGTTCTGCTGGCGGACCGGGAACGGCTGATCCGGCCGGAGGACGTAAAGCGCCTGCCCGGGGACATCTCGTGCTTGCTGTTGGAGCTGCCGCAGCGCGAGATCGGAGGCCAACTTCCGCCGTATGAGGAGCTCGCGGCCATTTCCAAGGACTGCCGGGAGAAAGGCATTCGGCTGCATCTGGACGGAGCCCGGCTGTTCGAGGTCCTTCCCTACTATCAAAAAACCGCGGCTGAAGTCTGCTCCTTATTCGACAGCGTGTATATCTCTTTTTATAAAGGCATCGGCGGGATCGCCGGGGCGATATTGGCCGGAGAATCGGAGTTTACGAAGGAATCCAAGGTGTGGAAAAGACGGCACGGCGGTGATCTGATCAGCCTGTATCCCTATTTTCTGAGCGCCGATTATTACTATGAGCAGCGTGTGGGGAAGATGGATTTGTATTATCGCCAAGCCCAGGAGTTAGCGGGGCTGTACAACCAATGCCATCGGATGAAGACCGTACCGGCGATTCCGGTGTCGAACATGTTCCATGTCCATGCGGAGGTGTCCCTGGAACGGCTGGAGCAGGTGTTGATTGAGGTGTACCGGGAAACCGGCGTTGGTTTAACGTCCGCAGTCAAGAAGAAGACGGACCAGGTCTGTACCTTCGAGGTCAACATCGGGGACCGCTATGGCGAGGTGCCGAAAGACCGCCTGCATCTGACGTTTGAATTGCTTGATCAAAAACTGAGAGGAGAATCGTTTTGAACCGTAAAATCATCTTTCTGACCACAGACAGCCTGGGGAACGGCGACCCTGAGCTCGGGACCCAACTGCTGGAAACGTTCCTGACGCTGCTCAAGCAACGGGAGGAGGGGCAGCTTCCGGCGGCGGTGTTTTGCGTAAATCGGGGAGTACTCGCCCTGACAGAGCAGTCGTTTGCTTCGCTTCACCTGAAGGAGCTGGCAGATCGCGGCGTTCCGGTATTGGCATGCGGTACTTGCGTGAGCTATTACGGCATCCAGGATCAACTTGCGGCTGGGGAGGTATCCAGCATGGGGCATTTCATGGAACTGGCGGCACAATACGAGGTTCTGACGTTAGCTTGACCCCTTGACCGGTTATGATCATTCATTTTGGTGATTTGATGCATACTAACCTAAACATAACTGAGGAGGTACCATAGTGCTGCGGACAAAAATCATCTGTACGTTAGGCCCTGCCTGCGATTCCGTTTCCGTGCTGAGGGAGATGATTCAGGCCGGGATGACGGTCGGTCGACTGAATATGGCCCATGGCGAGCTGGAGGAGCATGTGTCGCGTATTCAGCGGGTGCGGCAAGCCGCGCAAGAACTAAATACCTTTGTGCCGATCATGATGGATATCAAAGGGCCGGAGGTCCGGATCGGCAAATTAAAAGAACCTTCCTGCGAGCTGATTCCCGGGAAGGAAATGGTCCTTACGACGGAGACGTTAGCCGGGGACGCCGCGAAGATCTCGGTCAACTATCCCGAATTGCCCCGGGTAGTGAAAGCGAATGATCGGATTCTGATCGACGACGGGTTAATCGAACTGCGCGTGATGGAGGCCCAAGGAACCGAAATCCGCTGCCGCATCGTCAGCGGCGGGAAGCTGAAGCCGAATAAAGGCGTCAATCTGCCGGGAATCCGTACGACGCTGCCCGGCGTGACGGAGCGCGACATCCGCCATCTTCACTTTGGCCTGGAGAACGGGGTGGAGATGATCGCCGTATCGTTCGTCCGCAAAGGTGGCGATATCCGCGAGATTCGGCGGATTTTGCAGGAGAACAACGGAGGACACGTTCAGATTATCTCTAAGATCGAGAACGAAGAAGGCATGCAGAATCTTGACGATATCATCGAAGCTTCGGACGGAATCATGGTCGCCCGCGGCGATCTGGGGGTAGAAATCCCGGTTGAGGAAGTGCCGATGCTGCAAAAACAAATGATCGAAAAGTGCAATCTGGCCGGAAAACCGGTGATCGTCGCCACGCACATGCTGGAGTCGATGCAGGTCCATCCGCGTCCGACGCGGGCGGAAGTCAGCGACGTGTACAACGCCGTGATGCAGGGGGCCGATGTCGTCATGTTGTCCGGCGAATCGGCCGCCGGGAAATATCCGGTTGAAGCGGTGCGGACCATGGCCGCCGTTGCGCGCAAGGCCGAATCGATCATCGATTACGGGGAAGCATTCAACCGGAGGAGAATGCTGCACGGCACCAATATCACGGAGGTGATCAGCCAAGGCGCGGTCAGCGCGTCCCTGGAGCTGAATGCCAAAGTGATCATCGCGTCCACCGAAAGCGGCTTTACGGCCCGAATGGTCTCCAAATACCGGCCAAAGGCGCCGATTCTGGCGATCGCCCATCACCCGCATGTCTTAACCAAACTGATCCTGTTGTCCGGGGTGTTCCCTTATTTGGGCGGGCCGGTCACGACGACGGACGAAATGCTGGCATCGGCGATCGACAGCGCCCGCCGGTCGGGCTACGTTCAGGAAGGCGATATCGTGGTTTTCTCGGCCGGATTGCCGCTCGGCCAGGCGGGAACCACGAATTTGATCCAAATTCAGCAGGCATAGGCAGCGCAAAAGTCCCCCAAGCCGTCATGAGATGGCTTGGGGGACTTTGCGTCTAGCGGATTTGATCCAGCAGGCGATAAGCTTCCTGTTTGGTCTTCACTTGCAGCAATTGCTCGCGGAAGCCGTCGTCCATCAGCTTGCGGGACAACATCTGTAAAATTTTCAAATGCTCGTTGCCTTTGTTTTCGGCGGGGACAGCGATCATGAAGATCAATTTCGCGGGGGTACCGTCCGCGCTGCTCCAATCGACGCCTTCCGGCTTCAGCCCGAAGACGACCCGGGGTTTCAGCACGGCGGCCGATTTCCCGTGAGGCACGGCGACGTTCATGCCGATGCCGGTGGAGCTCTCCTGCTCGCGTCTCAGAATCGCCTGCTTGAACTCGGCCGGTGAAGTTAACACGCCCTCGGCGTTCAGCTTCGCGATCATCTCATCGATCACGCCGTCCCGCGTCGAGGCGGACAGGGAAGGTTCGATCAGATCCAAGCTGAGGATATCGCTCAATTGACTCACCGGGCGATGCGCTTCCACGGCCGGCGTGCTTACCGAACGGACAGCATCCGAACGCCGTGTTTCGACCGTTGGTGCCGCTTCTTCCGCGGCGCTTGCCCCGGCAAGCTCAGGTTCGACCTGGTCTTTCTTCAGCAGCTTAATCATCAGGGCGGTGACGATGGAGCCGATGATGACGGCCACGAAGAACATGAGGATATTGTCAACGGCGCCGAGCACGGCAACGATCGGACCGCCATGGGCGACACGGTCGCCGACGCCGCCCAGCATGGCGATCACGGAGCCGGCCATCGAGCCGATCATGATGCTGGGAATTACGCGCAGCGGATCCTGGGATGCGAACGGAATCGCGCCTTCGGTAATTCCGAACAAGCCCATAGTGAAGGCGGCTTTGCCGGATTCCCTTTCCGCATCATGGAACTTGCGTTTGAACAGGAAGGTGGCCAGGCCCAGACCGATTGGCGGAATACAGATCGCGACGGCGATCGGTCCCATGATTTGATAGTTGCCCTCCGCGATCATCGCGGAGCCGAACATGAACGCCACCTTGTTGACCGGACCGCCCATGTCGAAGGAGATCATGGCGCCGAGGATCAAAGCCAGCAGGATCGAGCTGGCTCCCTGCATGCTCGCGAGCCAGTTCGTCAGCGATTCGAACACCTGGGCGATTGGGCCGCCGAGCAGATAAATGAAAGACAAACCGACGATTAACGAAGACAGCACCGGAATGATGATAATCGGCATGATCGGTTGGATGGCCTTCGGGACCTTCCACTTCTTGATCCAGAGCGCGACGTAACCGGCCAGAAAGCCGGCGATGATCCCGCCGATGAACCCGGCGCCGGCTTCACTTCCGTAGAAGCTGCCGTTCGCGGCGATGTAACCG
This sequence comes from Paenibacillus sp. JL3B1040, assembly GCF_057063165.1. Lineage (NCBI taxonomy): Bacteria > Bacillati > Bacillota > Bacilli > Caryophanales > Paenibacillaceae > Paenibacillus > Paenibacillus tiangongensis. The sequence goes on from NZ_CM169317.1 coordinate 495,481, forward strand.
CCGATAATCCCGGGAGCCAAACCGGGCCGGTCGGCGATACTGAATGCGATAAAGCCGGCCAGCACCGGCACCATAAACGTAAAGGAGGCGGCCCCCAGCTTCTCGATCGTTTTCCAGAACGAATCCTCGGGAATTTGCAGTCCGCCGGGTGTAGGGACGCCGCCGATCGAGAGAGCGATCGCGATCAGCAGCCCGCCTACGACGATAAACGGAATCATGTAGGAGACGCCGCTCATCAGGTGGCGATAGAAGGCATTTTGCTGTTTGGCGCCGGCCTGCTTCGCCGGGGTGCCTTCACCTCCGCCTTTTCCTTGGTATACCGGCGCTTCGCCGCGCATCATTTGTTTGATCAGCGCCTCCGGATTGCGGATGCCTTCCTGTACGCCGACGGCGATCAGCTTCTTGCCGATGAATCGGCTCTTGTCTACCGATTTGTCGGCGGCGATGATGATCCCGTCCGCTTGGCGAATCTCTTCTTCGGTGAACGGGTTCTCCACCCCGATCGAGCCCTGCGTCTCGACCTTCATGGCGATGCCTAGCTTGTCGGCGGCTTTTTGCAGATTCTCCGCCGCCATGTACGTATGGGCAATCCCGTTGGGACATGAGGTAATCGCCAGTAATTTCATGGATTTTTCCTCCCGTAATCTTAAATTGAAATCGTTTACATCACCCATATTAACGTATAAAGAACGGCGGAAAAGAATTTTTTATTACCGCAAGTTCCGGAAAAAACGGATTATATCCTATAAGCACGATAGGCTGCTATAAGCTGCCGAGCAATTCCTCCGGGCTTTGCGCCCGGACTAGCCGTTCGATCGTCGATGGCTGTTCGCTCAGCAGGGAAAGGCGTTGGAACAGCTTTTTCATCATCTCTTGCTCCTGTGGGGCAATCGCCAGCATAAACACGACAGACACCCTCTCTTCCTGCCAATCCAGCGGCTCCTGCAAGGTCGCAACGGCGATCCGTGAGGTGCGGATGAGCTTGGGATCTCCATGGGGAATGGCAATGCCGCCACCGATGGTCGTGGACGAGAGCCGCTCCCGGAGCAAAGCTTGATGCGCATAATCCTGTTCGACGAATCCCTGTTCGTACAGCCGGTTCGCCAACAATTCAATGAGTTCGTAGCGATGACCGACGGCAAGGCGCGGGAAGACGAGCGAAGGTTGGGTGTACTGGCCCAGGACCGAACCGGAAGGTTCGCCACCCCCCGTTTCATAATCCAGCTTGCCGATAAAATCGGCGATCTTCTGCACTTCGCCGGCTTCCAGCAAGGGGGACACCGTGATGGAGGGGGTATTTACATGCTCCAGAGGTACCGTGGAGATGATAAAGTCGACCGCATGTCGAGCCAGATAACCCGGAAGGTCCGCTTTCCGAACGGAATCCAAGACCTGCAGCTCGGGGAAACTCCGCTCCAGCTTGGTACGCAGAATTTGCGACATGCCTATTCCCATATGGCAGACGGTCACGACTCGCTTCGGTTCTTCGACAGGTTGGCTGAGCCGTTCCACGGCTGCCTGAAAATGCAGCGTCAAGTAAGCGGCCTCCTCCTCCGGGATGGCGAAAGGATACGCTTCGCTTAACTCCTTCGTCGCATAGATCACCATATCGAACATGTACGGATACATTTTCTTGATGTCCTGCAGCATCGGATTGGATACCGTGAGTCCATAGTTTAACCGGTTCAAGGTAGAATATAAATGAATGCGCAGTCCTTCCATCAAAACCTCATCCTTGCCAAAATCGACCCAGGTCAATGCGGACATTTTACGGACCAGCGTTTCCGCCAAGACGCTAACTTCGGCCGTCTCCGCCATGGAAGCCATTCCGGGGCCCGTCGTATCGATCCGCGCCTGGGAACGGATTTTCCCGCCAAGAATATGGGCGGTCAAATAAGCGGCCTCATCCTCCGGAAACCGCACGGCAAAGAGCCGTTCCAGCTTGCGGATAAAAGCCCCGATCCAGCGGAACTCCCGTTTCTCGCGGACGAAGATCTTCTCTTGTTCGGAAAAGGTGATCGGCTGCTTTAGCTTTGTCCGCCGAATCATCAGCAGCGTATGTACCAACAGGTTGTCGAACGCCTCGTCCGTAAAAGCAAGCTGTGCGTCAAGCTCGAGCTGCTTCAACTCGCATGTAACGATCTCGAGCTCATGGGCGGCAAACCGGTCCTTGAGGAAGGAATGGCCCGCTTCGCCAGTCAGTTGGGACAGCTTGGACAAGGCCGCTCGTTTGTCCCGTTCCTTCCCCTCGAGCATGATGCCGACCTTCTGCTTGGAAACCACGGAGAGATCGCGTTTGTCCAACCATTCCCGCAAAATATCCAAATCTTTTTTGATCACCGTTTTGCTGGTATAGTGCTTGTCGGCCAGCTCTTGGATCGTTACCGGCTTCGTCTCCATTAACAGCCGATACGCCACGGCGATCCGCCGATCTTCCTCCGTTTCCCGTTCCTGATCCTTGGTGGACCGGAGCAGCCGGTCGGCGATTTGAGCCTTCTCCCGCTCGGCTATGTCCAGCGTGACCCCGAATCCGGGTTTGCGGACAAGCCGGGCGTTCGACGTCGTGTTCAGATACCGGTCGATTTCATCGAGATCGTTGCGTATGGTTTTCTCCGAGCAGTCGAAGCGCAGGGCGATATCCCGGACCACCAATTGAGGCCGGGTTTCGGTAAGCAGCATATGTAAAATGTCTTTCTGACGGTGGTTCATCGTGTCGCGTCACCCCCTTCGATACGGGATATTGATGCTAGCATTGCTGGAAAAGGCGGATTCGATACAGGCGGGCACCAAACCGGGCATCCGCACGTACACTAACCTAGATTCACCCGAAAAACAACAAGGAGGGGAACAGGTTTGATCCTTCTGCCGCCAAATGACAAAAGGCAACTGTCCCAAATGATGCTGCCCCCGTTTCAACGCGCAATCGTGGAGGCGCAAGAAAGAAGCCCGGTGCCTTATCGTTACGGTTCCTTGGACGAACTGCTGTTTGAACTGAATCTGCGGAGCTCGATCGTCGATTCGGCCCTGGCGCTCAATCAAAGCGGCGTCCAATTTGCCGTTTACCGTAAGTCCCGTTGCAACGAAATGTATTGGAACCGCACGGAGGAAGGAGGGTTCCGCCTAAGAAACGGCATGCCGCCGGCCGACGCCATTCAGGACATCTACCGAAACGGGCCGCTGTACGGCTTCGAATGTTCGATGGCGATGATGATCGTGATGTACAAAGCCGTGCTGGATCAAATCGGCAGCCGGGCGTTTAATACGTATTTTACCAATCTGTTTCTTTACGATTGGCAGTATGACAGCGATCTCGGTTTTCGTCAAGGAAGTCTGCGGCTGGGCGCGTATCCCGGAGACATCCTCTATTTCAAAAATCCGGACCACAATCCCGAAACCCCGGAGTGGCAAGGAGAGAACGTGATTATGCTGGGCGAAGACCGCTATTACGGCCATGGCATCGGCATCCGCTCATCTTCCGGGATCATCGAAGCGTTGAACCGGCGAAGAAAACCCGGCAGCCGAAGATCGGCTTATCTGCTCGATACGATCATCTATCCCAACTACGCCCATATCCGATCCCTGCGGGGCGTATATGCCCGGATCGGCAGCACCGTTTACCGGCACCGCGGTTCCCAAAGCGCCGCCACTCGTGCGGAGCCCGACCGGGCGTAGAACGACGCAAAAAAACCAAGGAGCTAAGCGGTCTGTTCTCGCTTAGCTCCTTGGTTTTCGGTGTCCGCCGCTGCTTTCTTGAGGCCGATTCGGGCCCCCCTCTTGTTGTTTGCTTCTGTTTTAGAAGAAGAATGGGAAGAACAAGTTTCTGAAGAAGAAAAACGGAAACGGCCGGCGGATAAAGCGGCGGAACCGGCGCGGATAACCGTAGCCGTAACCAAAGCCGCCGTAAGGGTAACCGCCGTAGGGATACCCGAAGGCCCGATCGTCCATATCCCCGACGGGAACAAGCAGATAGACGTGTTCGTCGTCCATTCCGTCGATAATTCCCTCGTATACTTTGCCGTCGGTGCCTTCCATTTGCATCAGATGGTGATGATATTTTTTGCACATCTCCATCATCCGTTTTTTGTGATCGTACCCCATCGGCTCCTGCCCCATCGGGCTCACTTGGCTTGGCGCATTGCCGTAAGGTGAATACATATTCGGCATGTCACTGAACTCCTCCTTTATTTTCTGATGCAGTATATTCGCGGAACTGGGCATTTGTGCAGGTAGGGGCTAGCCTCCGGTTGAAAGAATCGAAGAGGCTTGGGCGGGGCGATGGCGGTGCCGTCCGGGCGGCGGAAAGGGAATACTGTGCCGGTTTTGACACGCTCGAATTGTACCGGAATGACGGTAAATATGCTAAGATGGGGATGCATTGGGCCATGGCCTTGTCAAAGGACATTTTTTTTAAAAATGTAAACGGATTCATTTTAGCCAGAGGAGGAAGGTTGGATTATGAGACTGATCGTAACGGGAGCCGGCCGAGGACTCGGCCTGGAGATCGTGGGGGAAGCGCTGCGGCGCGGTCATGAGGTGGCCGCCGGCATTCGCTCACTGGAGACCAACGTGGACGCGTTGGAAGCTTTACGGGAGGGAGCGCCGGGTAAGCTGACGCTGCTTGAGCTTGACGTGGATGAAGAAGACTCGGTAGCCAAGGCGAAGGAGGCGATGGCTGCCAGATGGGGCGCTGTCGATGCGCTGATCAATAATGCGGCCATTTTGCTCGCGCGGGAGCAGCCGATCGAGCGATTGGAGTTCGCTGCGGTCGAGAACACTTTTCGCACCAATCTATATGGCCCGATGAAAATGGTGAAGCATTTCCTGCCGCTGCTGAAAGCCGGGTACCGGCCGATGATTCTGAACGTGTCTTCGGAGGCGGGCTGCCTGACCGGAGCTTACGGCGGCGACTATCCGTATGCGTTGTCCAAGGCGGCGCTGAACTATTTTACCGCTCAACTGCGCAAAGAGCTGATTCCGCAGGGGTTCGAAGTGTACGCCCTGCATCCGGGCTGGATGCGCACCCCGATGGGCGGCAGCCGGGCGCCGGGAGACCCGCTGACTTCCGCACAGTCGATCCTCGACTTGTTCGAGGGCAAGCTAAAGGCGGATGCCGACGCCGTGATGATCGATATCCACGGCCGGGCGATGCCGCTGTAGATGATCGGCACCTTGCTTTCTATAATTACACCAGAAACCTGCGAGGAAGGAGGAAAGATCGTGTATCGAAAGCTAGTTGAGTACTGTTTGTCCAAAAAAGGGGCCGTCCTGGAATATCCTTTCGGTCCGGAAACGGCGGTCATGAAGGTCGGGGGAAAAATGTTCGCTTTGCTGCCCGTCACGTCCGGTGACGGGGCGGCGAGCATCTCCTTGAAATGCGATCCCGTCATCGCCGCGAATCTCCGGGAACAGCATGCGTGCGTGAAGCCGGGCTATCATCTCAACAAGAAACACTGGAATACGGTCACGGCCGACGGCAGCCTGCCGATGGACGATTTGCGGGCGATGATCGATCATTCTTACGATCTGGTGCTTGGCGGTCTGACGAAAGCGGCCCGCGAGGCCGTCCTGACGCGCATCGGCGGATAACGTATCGTAATTACTAGAAATAGAGGAGCTGAAGAAGAAGTAGCCTGTGACCAATATTACGTCCCACGCCGGAGGCCATACGCTAGAATGGGGACGAAACGAACTCGATATGGAGGTAGGATGGCGGATGGCCCACAAAAAAGGCGGTAATCAAAGCGGCAGCGGGAAATCGGCACAAAGCAACAGGACGACCACCGGCAAGGGAACGGCAGGCAAGCCTGCAAACGGAAAAGGAACGGACCGCGGCAAACGGAGGTCCGGCCTCATCTATGTGATATCCTTGATTTTGTTAGGGGCCGCGGTAATCACTTTGGCTATCGTATTCCTGAAAGATTCCGATTCTTCGAGTCTCCAGGAACTCCCGAACTATACGGAAATCAAAGGCGACTACACCGCGGAGGGCTTGAAGTACGAGAAGCAGCCGCACTTGGGCGATCCGAACGCCAAGGTGAAGGTGATCGAATTCGCCGATTTCAAATGCCCGGCCTGCAAGACGTGGGAAGAAACCTATATGCCTCAATTGCAAAAAGACTTCATCGATACCGGCAAAATCGAGTTGTTCTTTACCAACTATGCGTTCATCGATCGGGACTCGATCATGGCGGCCAGCGCGGGCGAGGCGATCGCGGCGCAGAGCAATGAGAAGTTCTGGGAGTTCAAGAGCAAGTTATACGCACACCAAGGCGATGAGACGCAAATTTGGGCCACGCCCGAATTTCTGCTCGACTTTGTGAAGAAGAATATCGACGGCATCGATTACGATCGCTTTGCGAGCGATTTGAAGAGCCGTGCCTACATGCTGCCGGTAAAAGAGGATTTCAAAACCGCCGGCTATTACGGAGTAAACGGAACGCCCCAGTTTATGGTGAACGGCGAATTGCTGCCCAGTTCCTCCTACGAAGACTTGGCGGCGGCGATCGAGGCGCAACTGGCGGGGGCCGGGGAGCAATAGGATAATTTCGGACGCTTTGCATGATTATCCCCTTTGATCAGATCGCCGAGAACTGGAGAGGAGCTGGCGGCACGATGGGCGGTCAGGCCACATGCACTCGCCTCTCCGGGTTCCTGGTCCTCCTGAATGAAAGGGATAATCGTGCAAAGGCAGCCTAAGGGACATCAAGGCGCCCCGGAAATCAGCGCTGATGCGCACAAGATAGAAGCCCAGGTACCGCCGCCATGAGGAGTCACGCGCCGAATTCCGATGACCTTGAAGCGGGATCTCTCCGTTACCGTGTAATCCATTTTATCTACCCCTTCCATCGTTAGAGTAAAGCGCAGCCGCCCGTAGAACGATAGCTTGACGCCCGGATTCCGGGCCTGAATCGGCGTTACCCCATGTAAGCGCTTAAAGGCCACGGTAAAAGCGTCCGCCGATAAATAGCCGTACCTCATGGCGATATCGATGATTTTCTCGTCGGTATTTTGAATGTCGTAAGCGGCGCAGCTCAGTTTTCTGCGGCGGATGTACTCGGAAAAAGGAAGCTCCGTCATCTGCGTAAAGGCTCCTTGAAACAGCGCAAAGGAACAAGCCGCGATTCGGCTGATCTCTTGTTCGTCGATGAGGTCGCACAGGTGCTCCTCCGCATAGTCCATGACTTGATTCACTCGCAGGATCCATTCCATATCTCTCTCACCTCTTTGCACCCTATTATAAAAGGATTAACTTTCTGACGCCCGTTAGTAATCGCGGAAGAATTAACGGATTTCCGACATGTTGGCGTTCCGGCAAAAACTTTGTCGGCGCCCCCCGTAATTTTTGATAGGATAACGTAATAAACAACAAACCCCAATTAACGACAATCATTGAGGAGGACTCAACAACATGAAAAAAAGCTGGATGATCGCATTTTTCTGCGTGGTGGCATTAAGCTTGACGGCTGGCACGGCGTCGGCCAAGGCGGCGCAGGAGAACGGCAAGGGAGCCGAGAAAAAGGTGGAAGCCGGCGTTCAGGCGGACGCGCAGCAAACGAAACCGCAAGAGAAGGCCGCTAACGGCAAGAAGGTAGAGCAGGCATCGGAGGAAACACAAACTCCGGAGGGCGAAGAATCCACGGATCCGCAAAAATCCGAAAAACCCGGCCACAACGGCTACAAAGGTTTGCTGAAAGCGATCCAAAACGTCAAGGACAAGCCGGCGGGTGCGGTATTGGCCGATCTGCTGCTGACGAAATACGATGCCAAACTCACGGATGAGATGAAGGCGGAGCTGGAGCAAATCAAGGAAGAGGCTGCGGCTTTATCCAAGGCTGCGGACCTGTTGGAGCAAGAAGGCAGCGTGACCGATGCGGTCTATCTGCAGGAGGAAGCGGTGTTGGCTGACTTCACGAACATCGAATCGTACAAGAAGCTCGGCAAACTGTATGATAAGCTGGGGAAAAGAGGGGTTAAATTGTTCGTCAACGGCGAGCAGCCTACGACGGACGTAGCTCCGGTCGTTCAAAACGGCAGCACGCTGGTCCCATTCCGGGCCATCTCCGAAGCCCTGCAGGCAGAAGTCGCCTATAACCCGGTGGACAAGTCGATCACGGTGACGAAGGACGGCGTAACGCTGAAGCTGATCATCAATAGCAAAACGGCTTACGTGAATGGCGAACAGCAAACGCTGGATGCGCCGGCCACCGTCATTGACGGCAGCACGGTAGTTCCGGTCCGATTCATCAGCGAAGCTTTTGAAGCGGTCGTGCAATGGGAACCTAGCTCCCAATCGGTCGTTATTTATAACGAGAGCACGGATACGACGGCAAGCAATGAAACAACAACCACGACCACTACCACCACCACGACAACAACTACGACAGAACAGCAACCCTAAATCGAAATAAGAAAAGGCGACCTTCCCGGAGAGCCCTGCAAAAGCCTCGTTTCTAGGTTATTGGGGGCTCGGAACTGGAAAATAAATTCGATAAAACGGAAAAAGCAGCTTCATCCTCACCCGAGGATGGGCTGCTTTTGCTCTTTTAACTTCACCATCCGTTTTACGTTTACAACAAACGCGGTGAGGTAGGCTTGTATTCGCATGCGGAAGAGACCCCGGTACCTGGCTGTATCCATACCGTGGAATCTCTTCATTTCCGCGTTCTTGTGTTCAATGATCGGTCTGCGCTTGATTCGTTCCTTGAACGTATCACTGAACTCGAACTCGATCTGTTCCTTATAATGTTCGGCGATGATCCGAATCGAGTAAGTCTTACTCTTGGCGCCCGGCTTGTAGCATCCTTCGCGCAGCGGACAGGTTTTGCATTTCTCGACGTCAAAGTAAAAGACGAGTGATCGGCTCTCTCCGCTGGTCTTGCTGCCTTGAATCGCCTTCCGTTTGTTTCGCTCACCGGCCGGACAAACGACGAAATCGGCATCCTTGTTATACTCGAATCCTTCTTGACGCTCGCCCCCTTCGTGGACAATTGGGTTTAAGGGCACGACAGGCGATATGGTTTCCTTTTTCATTCTCGCCAGATTATCCTTGCCCGAATAGGCGGTATCCGCAATGATTTCGTTTACGGTTACACCGTTTGCTGTGGTTTGTTCGAGCAATGCCGGTAATTGCTTGCCGTCGTCAGTGCTTCCCGGTGTTACCTCCAGCGCGGTAATGATCTCTTCCTCCGTCATGGCGATATGTTCTTTGTAGCCAAAGAACGATTTGCTACTACTCTTCCAGCCGAAACGTGCATCCGGGTCGATGGCGGAGAGAATCCCCTTTTGTGAGAGGAGTCGCTCATCCTCGATGATTTGTTTGGCGATGCCCAGTTTCTCACTCACCGCTCCTTCATGGTCCGGAAGCAGTTCCTCCACGGTCTCTCCCAGTTGCGCCAAGTAGGTCAGCATGGTTTTCTCCGCTTCCGTATCTTCGCTTTTAACGGAGGGCAGCTTAGGTAGTTTCTTCTCCAACTTGGGGTGGCGTTTGACTACGACGCGAAACAGACGCTTGGCCGCGTCACGCAGCACGTCGAACGGCTTTTGTTTTGGGCTGCCGGCCCGTGTATGCGTGGCATCCAGGATAATGGTTTTGCTTTTGACTAAGCCTTGCTCAATGCATTGACTGACTACATGCTTCAGTACGTCTTCGACCTGACTTGCTCCTAGCCGGTGATTACGAAACCGCGACAGCTGGGAGGCGTCTGGCAGCGGATCCTCCGGATTGATCCCGAGAAACCACTTGTAAGCCAGATTCACCTCAGCTTCCTGAATCATTCGCTCATCCGAGAGGTTGTACAGGATCTGTAAGAACAGCAGGCGAAACAACAGTTCCGGCTCGTTTGCCGGTCTGCCGTAATACTTGCAGTAGGAATCCTCCACTAGTTCGTATACAAATCCGAAATCCACCGCAGCATCGATCTTGCGAAGCAGATGGTCTTCCGGCACAAGCTGATATAGCTCCGCATGGAATGATGCGGTTAGTTGTCTGGCTGGCTGCAGCAAAACGGCTCAACTCGCTTCTCTTTTTCTTCCAGTATACAGCAAACCCAGCACCGAAGGGGTACTGGGTTGCTTTTTACAGAAACTGTATTCGTTTTGCAGGGCTCTCTTCCCGGGTCGCTTTTTTTTATGAAAATCAAAGTGGGTGAGAACGCCGAAAATATGCACAACAAAGTAGGGCTACCGATTCGGCAGTCCTAGAGGGGTGGTAGATACGGATGTTATGCAGTACGAGTCACAATGTAACCTTCAGCTTCAAGCTGCTTAATCATTAAAGATTGTTTGCGCTTATGACTCTCGGATTTATAGCGGTCCAAGTAATCAGGGCCAATCTCCAAATAAGGACGTTTGTGGAGCAACATGTGGTAGATAATGCGTAACAACGTATGACCAAGTGCAACTAGGGCTTTCTTCTTGCCGAGGCGTTTCACCCACGACCAGTACCTTGCAGACAATCGTGTGTTTCGTGTCATGGAAGCAGCCCACGCACATTCGCATAGCACAGCTTTTAACATGCTGTTTCCGGATCGGGCTCGTTGCCGTTTTTTTTACCCGCACTTTCATGGTTTCCCGGACTTACACCGGCCCATGCGGAGAGACTGTGTTCATTCTTAAATTGGCTCATGTCAGTGCCAATCTCAGCAAGAATGATGGAGGCCGCTTGTTCGTTAACGCCGGGGATGGTCACAAGAAGATCCACTGCTTCCTGTTTTGTAGCAAGGCGTTCTCGAATTTCTTGCTCTACATCTTTAATGGACTGTTCGATGAACAAGAGATGGTTCCAAGACATGCGAATGAGATCCCGATGATGCTTGCGAAGTCTGCTGTTTAGGGATTGAAGAAGCTTCGGGGATTTATGCTTGAGTGTTCCTTTCATGTGCTGCTCTAGGAACGACAGAGTGATGACCTCACCGTCAACGACCTTCTGCAGTAGAATGCGTCCGGATGTACCGAAGATATCTGACATATGCGTCGTCAGTTTGACGTTGGCATCTTGGAGAAGCTTATGGATTCGATTCTTCTCTGCGGTGGCATCGTGAACAAGCTTCTTGCGATAACGAGTCAGATCGCGCAATTCCCGGATTGCGATCGGCGGTACGAAACTTCCTTCAATCAATCCGCAACGCAAAAGCTTAGCGATCCATTCGGCGTCCTTCATGTCAGTCTTCCGACCGGGTAGATTCTTAATGTGATGGGCATTCGCAAGTAACAGTTCGAGTTCAAAGGCTTCGAGGACGTTCCACACGGGTTTCCAGAAAACGCCCGTACTTTCCATGGCGACATGCGTGCACTGCATGTCCGTTAGCCACTCGCCAAGAGAAAGCAATTCGTCAGTCATCGTTCCGAACGTACGAATCTCCATCTTGGGAGACTGATCTAGTGTCCCGAATAACACGCAGGCGACAACCGTTTCTTGATGGACATCCAGACCGGCACACCGTTCGAGAATGGCTTCCATCATGAGACTCAACTCCTTTACGGGATTTATGAACCAGCGGGACAACCTGAATCATGAAATTTTTTTATCCGGACTCTCGGTCCAATAGCCTGTGCTTCGAAGGTTGTCCATTCAGTTTTGTTTTCGGGGTAAGATCCACCGCAAAAAGCCTGGAACTTGTGCTGGTAATTTAAGTATGCAAGAAGGAAAGAAAAAAGGCTACGACGAAATTTTCATCATAGCCTGTGACCGGGACGGTCATGAAAGTTTTGTTTGAACCGTCGTTGATCTAGTTCGAAGGTCAAATAAGGTCAAAAATTTGGACAGGCCGCCGACAGCGTAAGAAAACGCCCCAAAATCGCCCGCCAAGGGATTAAACGGCCGTAGATCGGTTTTGTCACTCCATAAACGGGAGCATATAATAAGGATGTAAGGTCAAACAAGGTCAAAGAAAGGGGAATGAATGATGTTTGATTTGATTCCTTTTGGTAGACACAGAGAGGATGCGTTCCGTCAGCTGGCGAAAACGTTCAACGATGTGTTCCAAGATGACTTTTTTGCACCGCTGAAAAGTTCGCCTTTATCTTTTAGAACCGATATTCGAGAGACGGATCAAGCCTATCTGGTCGAAGCGGAATTGCCGGGTTTTCATAAAGAGGACATCGAGATCAGTTACGCCGCTCCGTACTTGACGATCAAAGCGGTTCGCGATGAAGATCACAGTATGGAGGATACGAAGCAGCAAATCGTTCGCAAGGAACGCCGGTACGGCGAATACGTACGAAGATTCTTTGTGCAGGACATTGAGGAAGAAGCCATCCGCGCCTCCTTGAAGGATGGCGTCTTGAAGCTGGAAGTGCCGAAACGGCAGCCGACCCGCTCCAAACGCATCCAGATTCAAGATGGCGATTAATATACAAGGGGCTATTCCACCAGTGGCACGTTACTGGAGGGATAGCCCCCTTCTATTGTGTATTTCGCAGGCTAGCAGGAAACAACCCGACTAATCGCTGAGAGCATTGGCCTTCGCCGTATGGACTAGGGCGGGGGCGGCCTGCTCGGTCCTAGCCCGTTCCGCCCGGACGGCGCAGATTTTGAATTCGGGCATCCGGCTGACGGGGTGGAGGGCGTCGTTCGTCAGCCGGTTGACCGCTAGTTCGCCGCCCCAATGGAACGGGACAAAAATCGTGCGCGGATGAATGTCCGCCGACACCTTGGCGGCGAATTCCAGCGACCCGCGCCGCGTGGTCAAGCGGACGCGGTCGCCCCCGCGCAGGCGAAGCCGCTCGGCCAGGGCCGGGTGGAGCTCCGCCACCGGCTCCGGCGCCTTCTTCGCCAGCGCGTCCGTGCGGCGGGTCTGGGCGCCGCTCAGGTAGTGCCCGCCCAGCCGGCCGGTCGTCAGCAGATACGGGTAATCCGTATCTGCCGCTTCCGCCGGCGGCTGCGGCGTGATCGCGTGCAGGCGGGCCCGGCCGCCCGCGCGGGGGAAGACGCCGCCCGCGAACAGGCGCGGCGTCCCGGGGTGCGTCTGGCCGGGCCCGGGGCACGGCCAGAACAGCCCTTGCGCTTCCTGCAGGCGCGAGTAGCTTAAGCCGCTGTAATCGGCTTTGCCCCCGGCGGAAGCGCGGCATAACTCGTCGAACACTTCGCACATCGACGAGTAAGAGAAATAGCGCCCGCGGCCCAGCCGTTCGGCGAGGGCGCAGAGCAGCCAGGCGTCCGGCATGGACTCGCCGGCCGGCTCAAACACCCGGGGCCGGTAGAATACCCGGCCCTCCAGGTTTGTCATCGTCCCTTCCGCTTCGAGGAAGGACGTGCCGGGCAGCAGCCAATCCGCGTAGGCCGCCGTCTCCGTCTCGAACAGGTCGACGACGATGAGCAGGTCCAGCTTCGCCAGCGCCTCGGCGACCCGGGCGTTGTTGGGGCTGGACACGACCGGATTGGAGCCGAGGATGATCATCGCTTTGATGTCGCCGTCCAGAACCTTCCCGAACAGCTCATACGCGGAGACCCCTTTGCCGGGCAGTTCGCGCGGATCGAGCCCCCAGACGCCGGCGACATGCGCCCGGGCGTCCGGATCCTCGATCGACCGGTAGCCCGGCAGCTGGTCGGCCTTGAGCCCCTGCTCGCGGCCGCCCTGCCCGTTGGCCTGCCCCGTGACGGAGCCGAAGCCGCTGCCCGGTTTGCCGATGTGCCCGCACAGCAGGCAGAGGTTGATGTACTGCAGCGTATGTTCGACGCCGTTCACCTGTTGTTCCAGTCCCCGCGCGGTCAAGACGATCCCGCGCTCCGCCCCGGCGAATCCCCGGGCCACGGACCGGATCGTCCCCTCGGGGATTCCGGTAAGGGCGGCGACCCGATCGGGCGAGAACGTCCGCACCGCTTCCCGTACCGCCTCGAACCCTTCCGTATGCGCGGACACGAACCCCGCATCGTGCAGCCCTTCTTCCAGGATTGTATGCAGCAGTCCGCCGACCAGCAGCGAATCGTGCCCGGGCTCGATCGAGAAGTGGTGGTTCGCGAGCTTCGACGTCAGCGTCCGGCGCGGATCGATCGTGACGATCACGGCGCCCTTTTTCTTGGCGGCGAGCAGGTAAGGCATCAGCGTCGGCTGGCATTCGGCGATGTTGGTTCCGGCAAGAAGGATGTATTCAGCTTTGGGAATGTCCTCCAGCGGAAAGCTGAGGCCTCGGTCGATCCCGAACGCCAACTGCTGTGCCGCCGCCGCGGAGGACATGCAGTATCGCCCATTGTAGTCCACATAGCGGGAACGCAAAGCGACGCGGGCAAACTTGCCGAGCAGATAACATACTTCATTCGTCAGCGAACCGCCGCCAAACACGGCTACGCTGTCCGGACCGTACTGTTCTTGGAGCCGCCGAATCCGGGCGGCGATGTCGTCCAGCGCATCGGGCCAGGACGCGGGAGACCAGGCGGACAGCACCTCACCGACCGGCAAGCGTTGTCCCTGCTGGCCGGCATCCGCCGATTCGTCGGTAAGCCGCCCCCGGTTCCGCAATCGGCGCAGCGGCTGCATCACCCGCTCCGGATGGACCGTGTGATCGAACGCGTGGAAGCCCTTTTGGCATAATCGTCCGGTGGCCACCGGGAAGTCCGGACTGGGTTTGACTTCGTACCCTAACGCAGAGCCGGGGGCAGGGGACAAATCAAGGCTGCACTGCATGCTGCAGAAGCAGCAATGGGATCGCAAACGCTGGTCAGGATGGGCGGCTGTAGGGGTAAGGGTCATAAGCAGCCTCCTTCCGGTTCAGGAACGTCCGTTTCCACTTGCCTTGAATTAGGGTGACCGTGAGGATGCAAGCCAATGCGATTCCGCTCAAAATGAGGAAGCCGGGCGTATACGAGCCGGTCCATTGCTTTAAGAGGCCGAGAATGTTCGGCAGGAAATAACCGCCCAGCCCGCCGGCCGCACCTACGATGCCGGTAATGACCCCGATCTCCTGCTGGAAGCGTTGCGGGACGAGCTGGAATACGGAGCCATTGCCCATGCCCAGGCACATCATGCCGACAAACAGCAGCGCGGTTACAACCGACAACGGCGGCAGCGATGAGACCGACGCCATCATGAGGGCGACGCCTCCGTATAAAGCAAACAGCATGCGTACACCGCCGACCTTGTCGGCCAACCAACCACCCACAGGGCGGAAGAAGCTGCCGGCGATCACGCACAAGGTCGTGAAATCGGCGGCCCGCACGGCGCTAAGCCCGTATTCCGTGTTGAAAAAAATCGTCAAGTAATTCGACAACCCCACGAAACCGCCAAACGTCACCATATACAACAGGCAGAACAGCCAGGTATCCCGCTCGCGGAGCACGGCGGCGTAGTCCCGCAGTTTTTTCGGCTCCGGCTGGTTGGGACTGTCTTTCGCCAGCAGCGTAAAAAGGAGGAAGACCAGACCAACCGGAATGAGGGCGAGCCCAAACACGACCTCCCAGCTCCCATAATGCTGGGCGATTCGATTGGCGAATAAGGTGGAGAAGACGGTGCCGCTATTTCCGGCTCCGGCAATGCCCATGGCCAATCCCTGGTATTGTGGCGGGTACCAGCGGCTGGCTAAAGGCAGAGCCGCCGAGAAGGAAGCGCCGGCAACACCCAGAAGCAGGGCGACTACGTATAGTTCGGCGAGTGAATCCACGAATTGCCAACCCCAGACGAGCGGCACCATGGTGACGGCCATGCCGAGCTGGCCGGTCCGTTTGGGACCGATGCGGTCGGCCAATACGCCGAGCACAAGGCGAAGCGCGGAACCGCCAAGGATCGGCAGGGCGACAAGGTTGGCTTTTTGCGCGGCGTTCATCGGGTAATCCTGCATCATGATGACGGCCAGCGGTCCGATCAGGACCCATACCATAAAACTGACATCGAAATACAGAAAGGCGCTCAGCAGCGAGGGCTTATGCCCACTTTTCAAAAAACCGGTACGTTCCATCCTTCCATCCATCTCCTCTCCAGGATCCATCCTCATCAACCGGGATGCTTCTGTTTTCTTGGGCACGCCAACCAAAGCGCGAAAACAAAAAGGAGCCGCCGGCGCAATCTTGCGATTGCCCGTATGGCTCCTTTGCCGACCGGCGGCACAACGTTGTGCGAAACCGGGATATTTGCGCCACGACTTTGTGAACGTAGTTAAATTATATGAGCAGAGAAAAAGAGATGTCAATATAAATTACAAAAAATGTTCATAAAATTGACTGAAAGCATCTTGATATTTGAACAAACAACGTTTTCACTCGAAAAGTTGAGATAAACAATACATCTCTTAGGGGATTATGTAATAAAACGTGACATAAAATATCTATCCCTTCAAGGCTCGCGGAAGATGCGAGGATTAGGTGCGGGAGGAGGGGGGAGATGGAGGTTTCTTATTCGAAATCATGTTGCGCAGCAGGTGAATGCCCCCAGGACAAGCGGAAGGAGCAGCCCGACCGTGAGGATGTAGGGCGTCCAAGTCTCCGTATCCCAAGTCTGTTTGAAGGCTAGGTTAGGGTAGACGGTAAAGGATATTGCGACCAGCAGCATGCCAAGCGGCAGCACCAGGGGCCGGTAATCCTTGAAATTGAAAACTTGCGCGATCGAAGATACAACGGCAAGCATGTACAACGTGATTCGGAAATAGAGCGAAATGAACCAAATGGCGGCCATAAAGACCTCGATGCGTTGGAGGAAATGGGCAATGTCGATTTTTTTGGCCAACGAGTAACTGGGATACAAGCTTTTTTCCGTAATCTCCGGCCCCAGCACGAGAATGGACAAGACGATGACGATCACGAGCATCATGCTGCCGATGAAGCTGCCGAGAATAAAATGGCCGGTCAACCGCTCGGGCCGGTTTACGGTGGGCGGGAGAAACAGCAGCAGGGCGAGATGGGGAAGAAAGACAATGCCCATAAAAGAAACCGCTGCTGCCCAAAGGGGAGAAAACCCCCTTTCCAGGACGGGAGTGATGTGTTGCGGTTCGATCCGGGATGAGATGAGCACGACCAGGGACACATACAGGATCGTAAACCAAGGGAACAGAAGCTCCGCGGAGCGGGCCAACACCTCGATGCCGGCAAGCCCATCAGCACGATGATCGAAAATAAGATGATCAATGCCTGAATCGGGGTTTCCGGCATCATTTGGGTCGTCATGAACTCGCCGATATCATGCAGCACTGTCGCCGGCCCGGCCAGAATTAGGCTGGCTGCCAGCAGCAAGGCCACGGTTTTGCCGATCCATTTGCCAAGCAGCGCTTCCAGGACGCCAACGAGAGTCATCTGCGGATAAGCGCGGATCAGCGCCGCCATCAGCCAGACGACGAGCAATCCGCCCCCAAGTCCGATCAAGGCGGCGATCCAGGCATCTTGCTTCGCTATGGCCGCCATGTCGGACGGAACGATCAGAATGGCGCTGCCGACGGTAAACAGCAGGGTTAAAATCGCCAATTGGCGCATGGAAATTTTCATATCGTTCCGCATCGCGTACACTTTCACTCCTTAATTTATTTCTGTCTTTGGCTTTGCCGATTATCAGGTGAACGGAAATCAGCGAAAGCCTCGGCATCCGGGGCGCGTCCTCCCTTTGTCATGGGATCAGACCGATTGCGGACAGCAGCTTACTGAACGGCTTGAAGACGAAGGTGATCGCGAGAAGCGGGCTTGGAACGTGGGGCGTAAACACGGGTGGGATGCTTGCCAAGACGGCAAACAGCAGTATAGTGGCAAACACCCACAATTCTTTATACTGTTTTCGCTTTATCATGGATGGAAGCTCGATCCAGGCGATGCTCCCCGCAATCGCCAAAATTCCCGCGATTCTCAACATGGCATTTTACTCCTTAATTTGGTCTAGGAACGAATCCGAAACGGTTCCGATTCGGCGAATGATGAAGTCCACGCGAATGTCCGTCGGTAAATAGGGGAAATATTCCTCATCCCAGTTTTCTTTCATCGTTTTCCAAGCTCGGGGATTCGCTCGGCGAATGCATTCGCCAAACCCGAAAATATCGACTCTATAGTCTTTTTGCACTCTTTCTATAGTCGATTCCATGATTGTCTGCAGTTTTGTTTCGATCCTCTTTTCCAACTCCGCGATTGTAGCCGTATCGGCGAGATCCAGGTTTTTGCAGCCGACGGCGGCGATATTGGAGTCAACCTGAACCTTAATCTCGATCCGGGGGTCCCCTCGAATGATCTTTCCCTTGACGTCCGTTTTGCCGCGAATGGATTCGACGACGACCTTGCCGCCTTCGGGACAGTTGATAAACATCACGGAGCTTTTCACGCCGCCGTGGATATGATGGTATCCCCTGCTTTCCTGCTCGTTCAGCCAGCCGATTAACTTCGTCTTTTTGAAAACGGCCAGACCCGAATACTGCAGTTGGGTAGGGGTATAGATATTGGCGATATTTCTTTTCGTTTGCCCGACCTCCGGGTCCCCCGCAATTCGCAGGCCGGTCAGGACGGGATGTTTTCCTTCGCTGGTCAAATCATTGATCAGTTCGTCAAGGGTGACCGCCAGCGTGGGCGACCAGGTGCTCTCCGAGCTTTCCAGGGAAGCAAACAGCTTATTGGCCGGAAGCGGTTCCAGCGGGGTCATGATTTTCAATGTATCCAGCGCGCTAGCTCCTTTGGTGACTACAAGATAGAAATCGGTCCGGACTTCATGGTCACGGGACAACAGGTCAAGCACCTGTTCAAATCCATCCTTGGCCAGCGATTCGCCGATCAAGTAGAGGCGGAGATGCGCCAGGTACATTTTCCTCGGACTGATTTGCGTAATTCTGCGTGCCGCTTCAAGAATGGTGTCGCCTTCGCTTGTATACAACGTAGCCGGAGCGCCTCCGCTGGCCCCCTTTTGTGCCGTGACTTGGCCGGGATCGACCACCTGCACAGTCAGCCGGTAACGGTCGCCTTCCTTGTCAACGCCGGCGGCGACGGCAATGCCAAGCTCGTTGAGCTCCCGGCGGTTCCAGCACCCGGCGAGCAGCGCGGCAACGATACACAGACACATGATGACAGCCGTTTTTCTGATCACGTTCCCATCTCCTTATTCGCCTTAGTCGTCATCCTGCCGTCTATTCGCGCGATTTCTTCGGCGGCGTGCTGATTCGGCGCGTGTCATTGTTTTGGCTGATGAGACGGGCGCGGCTATGCAGCATCCAATGGGGGAGCCGGATGATCGAATCCTTGTTGTCCACCGGAATCAGCGGAGCAAACGGCGCCATGTAAGGAATCCCAAACGATCTCAGGCCGCATAGGTGCAGAACCAGGGCGATGATCCCCACGAAAATGCCGAACAAGCCGAAAGAAGCGGCCAATGCCATGTAGGGGAAGCGCAGCAGGCGAAAAGCGATCGACATGTTGAAAGCCGGCAGGATGAAGCTGGAGATCGCCGTGATCGACACGACGATCACCATGGCAGCCGACACGATGCCCGCCTGGACGGCGGCTTGCCCGATAACCAAAGTGCCGACGATCGAGATGGCCGAGCCGATATTCTTGGGCATGCGGATGCTGGCTTCCCTTAATATTTCGAAGGTCAGTTCCATGAGAACGGCTTCGATGAAGGCGGGGAACGGGACTTGCTCCCGCTGCGCCGCCAGGCTGATCAATAGCTGTGTAGGCAGCATTTCTTGATGAAACGTCGTGATTGCGACATATAAAGAAGGTCCGAAGAGGGAAATGATAATCCCGAGATAACGCAACAACCGAATAAAACTGGCGATATCGGCGCGCTGGTAATAATCCTCCGAGGTGTGGAGGAAAGACACGAACGGCGCCGGGACTACCAGCACATTTGGGGTGCCGTCCACCAAGATGGCCACCTTGCCCTCCATCAG
This sequence comes from Paenibacillus sp. JL3B1040, assembly GCF_057063165.1. Classification (NCBI taxonomy): domain Bacteria; kingdom Bacillati; phylum Bacillota; class Bacilli; order Caryophanales; family Paenibacillaceae; genus Paenibacillus; species Paenibacillus tiangongensis. The sequence goes on from NZ_CM169317.1 coordinate 515,260, forward strand.
TTCGCCGGCGACGACATCCGGCCGCTCGGTATTAAAGATCGTCGGGAAGGGGCTGAACGTTTCGTCCTGGATCGATTCCTCGATATAGCCGCTCTCCAGAATACTCCCGGTGTCGATCCGCTTCAGCCGATCCCGCACTTCCTGAACCACTTTGTCGTTGGCGATACCTTTGATGTACATGATGGCCACGTCGGTCCGTGAGATTCTTCCGATCTGCATCGTTTCCAGCCAAAGATGCGGGTCCTTGATTTTACGCCGGATCAGCGACGTGTTGGTTCGCAGCGACTCGACGAAGCTCTCCCGGGGACCGCGAACGACGTTTTCCGCGGACGGCTCGCTCACCCCGCGGTCTTTCCAACCCCGTGTGCTACACACTACGCCATGGTCCTGGCCGTCGACGAGGATCACCGTATCTCCGGACAATACCGCTTGATAGAGGGCGTCGAAATCGGACAAATCCCGAACGTCGCCGATCGTCAAGGCATAATTTTTCAATGCCAACACGACGTCGGAAGGGGGGGCGACGGTTCGGTCGGTCTGCCCGAAAATATCAATGTCCAGCATGACCGATTTCATGATGAAGTCGGTGATGATATTTTGGTCGGCCAATCCGTCGGTATATAACAGGGCGATCGATTGATCGTCATTGTGGCCGATCGGCAGAGTCCGGATAATGATGTCGGTGCTGTCCCCGACCGTTTCGCGGACCGCGCGTAGATTGGCTTCCAGATCCGCATGCAAAGGCTGCGGTTCGCCAAGCGTCGAAACATGGTTCCCCGTCAACGGGGGATGAATCGGGATTCGGGTGGATTTGCGTTTAGTTCTTCGCCGGTAAGGCATGGATGTTCTCCCTCTCGCGGGTGTTTTTAGCCCCATTATTTCCGAAGACGGCTCCATCCAAACCAAATCCGGGTTACAATAGAAACAATAGACTAACATCCTGCGAAGAATTGAGAAAAAGAAGGGATCCGCTTTGTGTGAAACCAATCATTCGATCCAAGCTCCAATCGAGGTGTCGCCCATCGGACGAACCGTCGCGGAGGCCGTTCGGGCCCAGCGGCAATTGGTCCGGTCCGGGGCCACGCGGACGGTGGAATTCAGGCTGCGTCAACTGGAACGTCTGAAGACGGCCGTTACCCGTTACGAAACGCGTATATTGGAAGCGCTGCAGCGGGATTTGCGCAAGCCCGAGCTCGAGGGCTACAGCACGGAAGTCGGCTATGCCTACGATAGTATCGGGTACGTGATGAAGCGGCTGAAGCGCTGGGCCAAGCCGGAGCGGGTTCGAACGCCGCTAACCCTTGTCGGCTCCAGCAGTTACATTTACCGGGAGCCTTACGGGTCCGCATTGATCGTCGGCCCGTTCAACTATCCGTTTATGCTGGTGATCGACCCTTTGATCGGGGCGATCTCCGCGGGGAATGCCGCGATCGTCAAGCCGTCGGAGTATACGCCTTGCGTCTCCGGAGTCATTGCCGAGATGCTCGGCGAATATTTTGATCCCGCGTACATCCGGGTCATGGAAGGAGGGCAGGAGGTGGCGTCGGCGTTGATTCATGCGCCGTTCGATTTTATTTTTTTCACCGGGAGCCTTCAGGTCGGGAAGATCGTGATGGCGGCCGCGGCCGAACATCTGGTGCCGGTCGTCCTGGAGCTTGGCGGGAAGAGTCCTTGTATCGTCGATCGGGAGGCGGACCTCGATCTGGCTGCCCGGCGTATCGTTTGGGGGAAATTTCTCAATACGGGCCAGACTTGCGTGGCTCCGGACTATGTGCTCGTTCACGAGTCGGTGAAAGCGGAGCTGATCGCCAAAATGAAAGCGCAGATCACGGCCTTCTATGCGGAAGATCCCAGGCAAAGTCCGGACTACGGGCGGATCGTGAACGAGCGGCACTGGAACCGGCTGATGGGGTTGTTGGATCCGTCCAAGGTGGCGGTCGGGGGGACGGGTGAGCGCGAGGAGTTGTATCTGGCGCCGACGATTATGGAGAACGTAAGCTGGGAAGACCAAGCGATGCAGGAGGAGATTTTCGGACCGATTTTGCCGGTGATGGACTATCGAGATCTTGATGCGGCGCTTCGGGACATTGGCGAACGGCCGAAGCCGCTGGCGTTGTACCTGTTTACGAGCAACTCGGCGACGGAGCGGAAGGTCATGGAGTCGGTTTCGTTCGGCGGCGGGTGCATTAATGATACGGTCATGCATCTGGTTAGTCCGCATCTGCCCTTCGGCGGCGTCGGTTCTTCCGGCATGGGTGCGTATCACGGCCGTTACAGCTTCGAGACCTTTTCACACCGGAAAAGCGTGCTGAAAAAGTCGACTCGGGTCAACCTGAGCTTTATTTACCCGCCGTATACCGCCGGCAAGCTGAAGCTGATTCGACGATTTATGAAGTAAGGGGAAGGGTGTCCTGCTGGTTTGCAGGTGTTTTAAGTATATGAAATTTTCATGGGAGGGGATTATCATGGAACTTAGTCCAAGCCGGAAGTTCGCCTGGACCTGGCGCGTGAAGGAAGATCAGTTGGAGGCTTACGTCGAGATGCATTTGAATCCCTGGCCGGAGGTGCTCGAGGAGCATACCCGCGCGGGCATTCGAAATTATTCGATTTTTCAGCAGGGGAACCAGTTCTTCTACTGCTTCGAATGCGATGATCCGGACGCGGCTTTCAAATATATCGCGGAGAGCGAGGCATGCCAGCGGTGGAATGCGATTACGTCGGGTATGGTCGAGGGCTCGTTCGATTTCAATGAGCCGCAGCCGATCGTGCCGATGCGCGAGGTGTTTTACCTGAAATAAATTAGATCAAACGGGAGGATTCGGAGCATGAAATATCGCACATTAGGTAAAACCGGGCTGAACGTTTCGGTGGTCGGCATCGGAACCTGGCAGTTTGGCGGGGAGTGGGGCCAGAACTATACGCAAGCGGAAGTGGACGCGATTTTGGACCGGGGACGGGAGCTTGGCATTAACCTGATCGATACGGCGGAGTGCTACGGCGACCATTTGTCCGAATCGTTTATCGGGGATTATCTGAGCCGGCGAAACCGGGAGGATTGGCTGGTGGCCACAAAATTCGGGCATCAGTTCCATGAGCGGTTCACGCGGACGGATCGGTTTGATGCCGAGGCGGTGGTACGGCAGTTGGACGCCTCGCTGAAGGCACTGAAGACCGACTACATCGATTTGTACCAATTCCATTCCGGGCCGGATGCGGCATTTGACAATGATGAACTGTGGACGCTGTTGGATAAACAAAAGCAAGCGGGGAAAATCCTCCATCTGGGCACGTCGATCGGCAGCAACGACAACCTTCATCAGACCGAAGCTTCGTCCAAGGTAGGCTCGGAGGCGATTCAGGTGGTATACAACCGGCTGGACCGTGTGCCGGAGCACCGGGTGTTCCCGTCCTGCGAGCGCCAGGACTTGGGCGTTCTGGCCCGGGTGCCGCTGGCGAGCGGATACCTGAGCGGCAAATATAAGCCGGGCGCGGTGTTCGGCGAGACCGACGTGCGTCATCGTCATGATCCGGAGAGCACCCGCCGCAAGCTCGAGGAAGTGGAGGAGATCCGCCGGAATGAAGTGCCGGAGGGTGTGGACATGGCCCAGTGGGCATTGGCCTGGTGCCTGAAGAATCCGATCGTCAGCACGGTGATCCCTGGCTGCAAAAACCCGGCGCAGGTGGAAGCAAACGCGGCTGCGGCGGAGCTGGAAATGTAACGGATCAACCGTTTCTTCGACGCGTAAAGTGTGTTCTTTTTGATAATCTATTTTTGTTCTTAATCCAAGCGGCTTCCCGGAATTAACCGGTGTAAGGCCGCTTTTTGACTTCACATAGAACGAAGCGGTGTGCACTAGCGCAATGAAAAAGCAAGGAATTAGCTAAACCTATTTTTTTATTGACAACTGTATAATATTGGATTAATCTAAATTTTATAGTACTAAACTACTATTTTATGGGATTAGAAGTTTAATATGGTACAAAAAATGCTTGGGTCTGAGGATATGGATTCAGGCACCTAGCATTTTTTTGTATAAAACTATTTGAGGCGGGAACTAGATTGCATAAACGAAAGCGACTTGTTCAAGTAGCCTCGGTGGTGATGCTGTTAGCTTGTTTTTCCAGTTCGGCTCTCGCAGCGCCAGGTTTGGTTGACTCGAGTGTTAGAGGGGGATGGACTGAAGGGGAAGGTTATTACACGGTAGATGAACAAGGTTTTGTCACTCATCATGAGTCGTCGATAATTCCTTATGCGAAAGCTGTTGTTATCCATTCAGGGTGGACCGAGACAGATAAAATAGGGCTGGAACAAGCTGTAGGTGAAACCTATTGGGAGGATACCTACCACTACACTCGGGCGCGGATGGAAGGCCCCTTAGATTTAGTCGTTAAAGACAGTGGACGACAATGGGGATACGATTACACGTATGCTGAATCGGGGTTCGCTGATCCGATCTTTGTTGCCAGAACGTATTACGGAAGCGAAATGTAGCCGTAACAGTACTTTGAAACGCGGACTTAATCTATAAGAATAGAGCTTAACTACAAATGGCAGATGGTGGGATTGTCCCTTTTGGCATGAGGGACGATCCCTCTCTTTGCGAAGAGGGTAAAGCCTGTGAAAATTAAGTTGCCAAGAAACGCGACGATGTTGGTCGTCATCCTTTACACTTTGCTAAGTCTGATAGCGGTTTCATTCGGATACTATCAAACCGAGCAGCAAGAAATTCATAGGGTTTCAAGAAGCTTATATAATACCGATAGTCTATACTTTACCGTGAAAAGCGGCGTAGAGATCGATTGGAGCCAATTGGATGTCTCCCAGCCATTCACTGTTTTCAGAGAGTTGGGAATGGTCAAGGACCGTGAGGAATGGTTGGATGTACGAGGGGTTTATTATCATCATAATACCTATCGCCCCCCTATGATATCGGGCAGGTTTTTTGAGGAGTCCGATTTTTACAAGAATAAGAGAATAGCAATCATCGGCAAAAATGTGGCGCGTCAAACCGATAATTACTCGGAGCGAGACGGAAAGGCTTACTACTGGTTTCAAGGGATGGACTTTGAAATTACTGGAACGATGGGAGCCTCTTATTCCTCAAAATTGGATAACGCAATCTTTTTTAATATGGACGCTATTGGCCGGTCGGGATCGGAGGTGTACGTAATGAATATTGCCGAAAATCCGATTTCGCCGGACGGTTCGCTTAAGTTCAAAAATAATACGGTCGTGTCGGTGTATGCATTTGACCGCGGTGATAGCGGGGCCGCCCGTTATATAAATTCAGCCGATCATTCGTTGAGACTTTTCGTCGCAGTCGCTTTGTTGATGGCTAGCTCGGGTTTTTTATTCGCCAATTACTGGATTAAAGAAAAAGACATCGAGATCAAAGTTCTATGGCAAAGCGGCATCCCCATTCGAAGCATACGCCTCAAATTTGCCGGTACCTATATCTTAGCGGCCTGTCTTAGTTATTTGTCCGTAGGGGTGACCGGTTGCCTTTTCCTGACGGCCCTCGGCATATTTCGAGGTAGCGCATGGCTTACCTTTGCGTCTTATCTTATTTTTGGGTTCGGATTGCTTCTGTTATCTTCCGCGCCGGCAATATGGGTCTCAATCCATTCGCTCGTCAAACCGATGGTTTGGAAAGGAATACAGAAGACATGAAGATGATAATTGGCGAAGTTACGGAAAGCCTAGGGCAAAGAAAAACGTTCACTCTCCTCATCGTGCTTCAACTCACTTTATTTTATTTTGCGGCTACGGCATTGTTGTTGCATTATGTTCAGATCGGTGAAAAGTCGGAGCCGGTGGAGTCATTAAAAACGATGACCGATTATCAGCTTTCGGACTCCTTATTGGAAGACGGCGATTTGAAAAGATTCATGCGTTCTCCGGTCTTTTTGGAAAGTATGAAGAGATTTTATCGTCTTTTGGACGAAGACGAGGTAGTAGATTATGTTTATTTATTTAATCAGTCCATGGCCATCATTCCAACCGGAAAATGGGACGAGAAATTTTTGTATGGGTATGAGAACGGCAGAACCGGAAAATCCTTTTCGATCAATGATAAGGGTCCTTTTTATGCTGTAAAAGCGGTGCAAATGAACCGGCAGGCCTTCGACAGTTATGCCATTCAAACGGTGGAGGGGGAGGCTTTCGTGCCGAACGATTATATAAATCGGGAAGGAGAAGCTATCCCCGTGTTACTGGGTGCGGAGTATGAGGATATATACAGGCCTGGGGATCGGATTACTGCTAATTACTTGATGAAAGATTTTGAGCTTGTCGTAAAAGGTTTTCTGCAGCCGGATACTATGGTGTATAATACCCAGTTCCCCGAGTTGTATCTGGACCGATATATCGTTATGCCGGCGCAGTCCTTTGCTGCTCCCGGCAATGACGAGGAGCTTTCTTTTCAGCAGAAACATTATCTGCAGCTTGTTAACGGTCATATTTTCAGCACGCAAAATGAGTTTGCGATCAGAAGCAAGGTCGAGGAACTAAAAAACATTTCCGGCTTCCGTGAAACGGGCCTCATAGGAGCGGGGAAACTTCCGCTTCATTTCATGGCTTCGGCGCTGCAGATCAATAAACAATGGCTGGCTGTCGTGGCCGTGGTTATATTTGTAGTTACCATCATCACTATAAGTTTATTGATGATTATCAAACTGCAAGATCGTTTAAGAAGCTTGTCAGTTCACCTGTTTTGCGGAGCTTCCTTGAGTCAATTGTTCTCATATTTTTTGGCGGAGTTACTTGTCATCGTCGGGACTCCGGGACTACTCGCCGCCCTGGTGTATAAATGGACGATAGACGCGGCTTTTGGTCCCTATGCCTTGATGGTTGCTTCCTGTACAATTGCACTGACGGTTTTATCGGGGGCTCCGGTTTATTTTGCCTTAAAACGGATGGGGATTAGCACATGGCTGAGACGAACGGAGTGATGGGTCTGATACAGGTTAAAGAACTGAAAAAACACTACTGGGACGGTAGCCGAAAATTAGATGTGCTTCAAGGCGTTGATCTCGAAGTCTCCGCAGGAGAGATGATAGCCGTTATGGGGCGGAGCGGATCCGGAAAATCCACCTTGTTGAATATTTTGGCGGGATTGGATCGAGCGGACGGAGGAAAGTATATTTTTGAAGGAAAATGTATTACAGGGCTGAATCCCCATCAATTAGCGGATTTTAGAAGGAGAAACATCGGATATATCGTTCAGAATTACGCGTTGATCGATAGCAAAAATGTATTTGACAACATTGCGCTGCCGTTAAGGTATGGCGGGTTATCCCGACGGGAAATCGCAATTAAGGTGAACGTGATGCTGGATATGCTGGAAATCAAGCAACTCCAGAACAAATCTCCCGACCACTTGTCCGGTGGAGAAAGACAGCGGGTCGCGATCGCCAGAGCCCTGGTTCAGGACCCTAAGTGTATCCTTGCCGATGAACCGACGGGGGCTTTGGACGAGCAAACTGAAGAGGAAATATTGTCGATCTTTAGGCGGCTAAATCAGCAAGGAAAAGCAATTATTATCGTTACCCATGACCGGCAAGTGGCCGATATCTGCGCAAAGGTTTACCATATCAAAAGCGGGAAATGCGATTATGTCGAAACTTTGTAGAATCGACGGCGTCTTCTATATAAGACCGGTAAGCAGACAAAATTATTGCTTATCGGTCTTTTTTCTTATTGACGATTGTCAAATTTAGGATTATTATGTAAACATAAATTGGAATTTTAGAGTTCATATGGTGTTGCTTGATGTCATTGGATGTCGTTTGGTTTCTCTACCTGTCGAGTAGATTTCGGCGCGTAGAAGGAAGCGGAATTGGGGGGTGATAATTTTTTGATATCCACAACCACGATTCGCGCAGAACTGGAAGATTTCATCAAGAGCGAAGGCACAACCCTGCAACGTTTTTCTGAATCCGCCGGGGTTAACGTTGGAACGTTAAGCGGAATTATTAACGGTAACCGGCCGATAGCAATCGGACAACTGGATCGGATTACGGTAGCGATGGGGTTGCCCGAGGGACACTTTTATGATTTATACGCAGATGAATGTTTTACTTCAACCGCTCCGCATTGGAGAAGGCTGCGGTCGTTTTTGCTAAGATGCGCCGAATTGCAGCGCCATGACTGCATCAAACAGGTATTAAACCGGCTGTTAGAAGATTTGAAGCAGGTTGCGGGGATTTTCGAAACTGCGGAACAAATGTTTGAGCAGGGCTTCAAAGAAGCAGCTGTCATTCTGTATGAAGCCGTAATCGAAAGCGAGAGATCCAGTCATTCAGAACGGTTGGCCATGAGTTACTACAGGTTGTTTAAGATTCACAGCATGGATAGTGATAAGGGCTTTAAGGCTGCAATGCAATTTTTACCCTACAGACATCGATTGCCGGAAGTGTATGCGCTCGATGGAATACTAATGTTGGTCGAAGTTTATTCGCTTAAATTTAATTGGTCTGAAGCCGAAGTTTACGCAGACGAACTTTGCCAATTAGCTAAAGCGTTGTATGAAAAAAAAGTATGGAAATACAGTGATTTCAAGCCACTCCGTCCGCTTGTATATTATTATGGTAGGGGCTATCTTTTCAAGGCTGGCTCGTATGAATATAGAGGAATGTTTGAGGAATCAAAGAAATGGATTGTAGAATATGCGGATTTAAGTTGGTTTGATGCCGATGATGAAACCCAAACTGCAGTTATAGAACAATTTAAAATATTTGCACAAGCCAATTATCTTTGCTTGGATATTAAAACTGGGGATCGATCTAAAATTCCTAAGTATGTTCAATTCTTGGAAGAAGAACCCGATGAACTTGTAGAAGGCTTGATAACATTAGTAGAATCGGCCAATCGCCATCAGTTTTTCATTGATGATATTCTTGACCGATTTTCCGAAGAAATTGAAAAATACAGGTTGATTGGAAAAGATAAGTGGTTTTCAGAATCGGTAGTAAGTATGAATCGTTGTTCCGTTTTTTTTCAGAATTACGCAATTTATAATCTGAGGAAAGGGAATTATGAAGAAGGTATAAGGAGTTTACTATATAGTTTGAAGATGGCAGTTTCTTTGAATAATAAATCTTTGATCGTGAATTGCATGACTTTGTTTGAATTAAATCGCAAGTTTGTAACTGAGGAACAATATAAAAATTTTGAAGAACTATGTAGAAAGGTGTGGGAAAATGAAAAAGAAAATGTTCTTTACGGTTTCGGCTATGACAATAGTTAGTTTGGTAGGCTTAGCTAGTGGTGCTGGTTTAATTACAACATTGGCACACGGTTATTGGGGATAATATATTTTGTCTTGAACCATTCAAAAAAGTAGGGAGCAGCCCTTTTGGGTTGACCCTATTTTTATTTTGTATCGTATATAGAGACAGAGTGAGCAACATGCCGGGCCATTCCATTTCAAAAAATGGAATTTTTTTGTTTCTTGCAGTAGGTTTCATTATGCAATATTTGGCAAGCTCTTCTAATATGTTCCTAGGGTGATCGCTATGAATAACGCTATGAATAATTCGGAAAAAATCAGATTTCGGATTGAAATAGAAAGACAAGAATTGAATCGACTAGCGCAGAGATACGGTATGCGACATGCACGAGTTCTCCATCAGTCGGTTGTTCTTGACCGGTTGTTAAATAAATATAGTAAAGTCATTTACTCCGATTATCGAAGAAGAAAGCCCATCGCGTAGATGTGGCTTCTTTCACTTTGTCTTCGGGTTAATTCCCTAGTTGATTATTTTGTTGATTTCTTCGATCGGCAATTGGGTTGTATCGGCGACTTCCTTCGGAGGGAAGCCTTTGGATAACAACCTCCGCGCGATCTGCTGGCGTTCAATCAAGGAGCCTTTCTCGATTCCTTCCTCCAGTCCCTTCTCATAACCTTGACGCATCCAAGCGGGCATTAATTCCATGATGGCCTCACTCTCCTTCGCATATTGTTTCGCCAGTTCCCGAAGCATTTCTTCATCCTGCCCGGGATCCGGTTCGAAATACAAGTCGGCGATGGACATCACCAGTGCCAGACGGGCGTTATCCAGCCTTTGGCTGAGCTGCAGCAGCATGCGCAGATAAGCAAAACGCAGTTCCCGTTCCTCCCCCTTATTGTAGCCCATTTTGGCCAGCAATGCAGCAGCCACGGGGTTGCCGGAATCGATAAACTTACGCCAGGGCTGGTTGATAAGCTCGACCTTCAAAAACCGAAACCGGAGTATGTCTTCTCCTGGAATCGACATGTTCAAGGAATTTGGCTCATTCTTGCTCTCGGCGGATGTAAAGATGGCGATGGGGATGATGAGCTGATGTTCTTTCCGGTGCCGCTCAAAGAGCCGGCTGAAGTAAATAAACATTCGCTCGTGGAAGTCTGCCTGTCGGTACGACTGCGGCTCCAGATGGACAAGGATAAAAGCATCCGTTCCGATATATTTGGTCTCCAGCAGAAGATCCAGCGTTCGCGCTTCTTCTCCCACCACATCGACGAGTTGCTCCTGCATGAGAAAGCGGGTTTGACCGAAAGTCCAGTTGCTGCTCTAATTCAGGAAAAAACAAAGCGATAAATTCAGCGAAAAACGTATGCAGCAGTTTTTTAAACGCTTCGTCGTGGGGGATGCCCCTTTTCCCGTAGTTGCCGCTATGCGGCTCCTCTTCGACTTGTTGAACCTGGGATAATCCGGTTGCCATGGACGGCAAACACTTCCTTTCCGAACGCAAAAAAAGCACACCACGCATGCCACATGGTGGCGGATGCGCGAGTGTGCTTCACTTCGCTTGTTTTGAGATTCGATTAAGCCTCGTTTATCCGAAATGGGTCATTTTGGCAATTCATGTATCCGCTTTGTCCGGGGCTTACCGGAAGGAGGTGACCAAGCCCTGCAGCAGCGAACGCACGTCGTAGTGATACTGGTTGATGGGTGCAATCGGCTTGTTGAGGCCAAGCAAGTCGTAAACGGCGATGCGGGCCGCTCTCACGGAGTACTCCTCGGTGAACACCACGTCGTCCGGGATTTCGCAAAATTGGCTGATGAATGCCAGGTTCGTCGAGCCGTCCGGAATAACCTTCGGCCGGTCGTCGATCGCTCGGGGCATGAACTGCGCCGTAATGAAAGGCATCATACAGGGAATGCAGTTGGCGGTGGAGATGATCGCCTCCATGTCCTGGTCGAAGTGGAGATGATGCAGCAGCTCGGTTAGAATTTCCTCGCCGGTGCATTCGGACATTTTCTTAGGCACATAATCCCCGACACGATCCGGGAACAACCCGTAGCCCCAGAACACTTTTACATGTTCCGGCTGGTTGCGGAAATGCGGCTGATGCGCCAGCACGATGGACATGAGCCAGCTTGAATCCTTAAAGGTGACCAGCGCGCCGGTGCCTGCCTTATTCCGCGAGAAAGCCTCCATCAGATCAAAGAAACGCGAGTCCTGGCAAGTGACCGTAAAAGACTCCCACTTGGAGCCGTCGATATGATCGTCGAAGGAGGAAGGGTTGCCTAGCCCCGTCTTTTTGGCGGCAATGCGATCCCACAGCTGCCAGGAGCTGCCTTTGCCGTTCAACTTCGGTGCCGTGGACATGGAGCCTAGGCTGTAGCCTTCCGTCATCGAACCATTGGTGACGATCACCAGGTCGCCTTCTGCCAAATCCAGCGTTTCAGCTACGCCGTCCTTGATATAGTGCATGCGCGTGACGGTAATCTCGTCGCCTTCCTTGAAATCCAGATCGGTGACGGTGCATTTCAGCGTGAAATCGACGCCTCGCTCCTCCAAATACTTATGAAGCGGCAGAATAATGGAGTCGTATTGGTTGTAAGGCGTGCGGGTCACGCCCTCCAAGGTATGGATCCGCGGAAACTCATGCATGAAGCGGATCATGTATCTTTTCAATTCGACGGCGCTGTGCCAAGGCTGAAATGCGAAGGTCGTCGCCCACATGTACCAGAAATTCGTTTCGAAAAAATGCTTCCCGAACCAATCGTTGATCCGCACTTTGCCCATTTTCTCTTCCGGCGTCACGATCAGCTTGGCCAGGGCTAGCCGGTCCGCCATATCGAAGCCCATGGAAGTGACGTCCTCCACCTGGCCTTCGCGGTTCACCAATCGGGCGTTGGAATGCGTCGGGTGGGCGGTATCGAAAGCGACGATCTCGTCTCGAACCGATAATCCGGGATGATCCAACGAGGGAATGGAGCGCAGCAAATCCCATGTATTTTCGTAGGTTTCGTCATTCAGCATTCGGCCGCCGCGGATCACATATCCGTGCTTGCCGTCTCCGGCCCCGTCGTTACTGCCGCCCAGCACCTTCATTTCCTCCAGCACATGAATGTTCCGACCGGGGAATTCGCAATCGCGGACCAGGAAAGCGGCTCCCGCCAGCGAAGCGATTCCTCCACCGACAAAATAAACCTGTCTTGTGTTATGTTCTACAGACATTGATCTTTCGCCTCCAAAGAATGTGATGAATGGAACAATTTCAATGTAATCCCTCTTTGGAGCAAACAAAATCCCCAATGAAGCGCGGCTGTATAAAAAAACGACACTCCCTAAGGAGTGTCTAGAATTCCGACGGAAAAAGCCATGTTTCGAGTCGCTGGCCGTCTTCCCATCACCGTGAGGCGGAGGACCCGTTGGCTTTGTGCTCATACCGTTGAAGTGTTTGCTCGAAATGGCCATCGGCCAATTCGCTGAGTTTGTCGATGATCCTCTCCGGGGATTCCTTCATCCCGTCCCGCATCCATCTGATGATCAGTCCGGTAAACGCCAGCGTATAAAAATTGGCCAGGAACCGTTGATCCGCCTCTTCCACATGCATTCCCGCGGACACTTCTTCAACCACGCCCATGACCAGACTGTTCGTCACGTTGTACAGGTACGTATCCAGGTGGCTGCGAGCCAGGGAGTTCAGCGTGTTCAGGCAAAACGCCCGGTTGTCTTCGATATATTTGAATATTTTCAGGAACCCGTGGGTCCAGGTGCGATAGCTGCGCTCCCCGGCGATGGCGTCCACCGCTTCGGTCTGGTAAATCCAGCCGAGCAGCTCGAAAATATCCTGGAAATGATAATAGAACGTTTGCCGGTTTAATCCGCAATCGTCCACGAGATCCTTGACGGTGATTTTGTTCAGAGGGGTATGGTTCATCCTGCTTTTCAGCGAGGCGGCAAGCGCCTTTTTAGTGAGATGGGAACTCGACAAAGGGAATCACCTGCTTTAACATGATCCGGATCGCATTGATAACTCCATTATACGCGGGTCCTAAGGCTTTCACAAAAGCGGGAGAGAGGGGCGTGTCGTGCATGTAAAAATCCGCTTGGCTAAGCGTGGCGGCCGTGTCGTGCTGGTCGGCCTGTCGGCCGTGGACGCCGTGCCGGTCCCCATCGGCGCGTTGATCGACGCGGAGTTGGATATACATCAAGAACGCGGTGGAGTTGGCGAGAACGCAAAAGAAAACTAGCGTGAAAGTCATGATTTATAGTATTTATCCCGGATAGAGCGCAATTAACTGCAAATGTGCATCTGAATTTCCGCAAAAACCCCTTTTAGCGTGAGTGAAGTGCAATAATGCAGTTGTTTTGATTGATTCTGGGAAAATATGGGTGAATAGTTGAGAATGAACTGTACATTTACATCTGAAGAACCGTAACCAAGCGAATTCATGCGTATCGCCTGCACTTTTGCAGTTGGAAGCCTCGCTTTTCGGCGGGGGATAGCCTAACGCACGAGTTTGGCAAGGCATAACGCACGAGCAGGCCTCCGTCCGGATTTCCGGCGGAGGCCTGCTCGTTCCGCAGCCTGGAACGCGTCAGTTCGTCTTCGACTTATTGTAAATATCGAAGGCGACGGCGAGCAGCAGAACAAGCCCTTTGATGCCCTGCTGCCAATCGACCCCGAGACCGATCAGCGACATGCCGTTGTTCATCACGCCCATGACAAGTCCGCCGATAATGGCGCCGATGACGGTGCCGATCCCGCCGGAGGCGGAAGCGCCGCCGATAAAGCAGGCCGCGATCGCATCAAGCTCGAAGTTGATGCCGGCTTTCGGCGTCGCCGAATTGAGGCGGGCGGCGAAGATCAAGCCGGAAAGCGCGGCCAAGGCGCCCATATTGACGAATACCCAGAACGTCACCTTTTTCGTCTTGACCCCGGACAGGTTCGCGGCTTTCTCGTTGCCGCCTAGCGCGTAAATGTGGCGTCCGGCCACCATTCGATTCATGACGAACGAGTAGATGACGATCAGGAAGAACAGGATGATCAAGATGTTCGGCAGCCCATTATAGGTTGCCAGCACAAAGGTGAAGACGTTGATGACGGCAACGAGGAGCGCGAGTTTCGTCACGAACATCCAAATCGGCGCCACCTCGAACCGGTATTTGAGCTGAGTCCGGCGTTCTTTCCATTCCTGCCAAATCAAGAGGAGCGAGAGAAGCAGACCGAGGACGACCGTCAGAATGTGCAGGCTGCCGCCGCCGAACCAATCGGGGATGAAGCCGGAACTGATTCGCTGGAACGATTTGGGGAACGGCGCGATCGACTGGCCGCCGAGCACAATCATCGTCAGGCCCCGGAACAGCAGCATCCCGGCCAGCGTCACGATAAAGGCCGGTATTTTCACGTAAGCGACCCAAAATCCCTGCCAAGCGCCGATCAGTCCGCCGATGACCAGGGACAAAATGACCGCCAGAAACGTCGGGATTTGGAGATCCACCATCATGATGGCGGCTAAGGCGCCGATGAAGGCGGCGATGGAGCCGACCGACAGATCGATATGTCCGGTGATGATGACCAGCACCATCCCGATGGCCAGCACCAAAATGTAGCTGTTTTGCAAGATCAGATTCGTTATATTGAGCGGTTTCAGCAAGATGCCGCCCGTCAAAATTTGAAATAGCACGGTGATGAAGATCAAGGCGATGATCATGCCGTACTGGCGTATGTTTTTTCTGAAAAGTTCGCTAACCGCTTGCATCGGTCTACCCCCTGCCTCGAGTCATGGATTTCATCAACACTTCCTGGGTTGCGTCCTCGCGTAGGACTTCCCCGGTGATCCGGCCTTCGCTCATGACGTAGATGCGATCGCACATCCCGAGGATTTCCGGCAATTCCGAGGAGATGAACAAAATGCCTTTGCCTTCGTCCGCCAACTGATTGACGATCGAATAAATTTCGTATTTGGCTCCGACATCGATGCCGCGCGTCGGCTCATCGAGAATCAAAATCTCCGGCTGCGCGTAGATCCACTTGCTGAGGACGACCTTTTGCTGATTGCCGCCGCTGAGGTTGACCGTTTTTTGCAAAATACTTGGCGTTTTAATGTTGAGCTTGCTCCGGTACTCCTCGGCAACCAACACTTCCTCGCGTTCGTTGAAGACGCCGCGTCGGGACAACTTCCTTAAGGAAGCGAGCGAGATGTTGCGTTTGATGTCGTCGATCAAAATCAAGCCGTATTGCTTGCGATCTTCGGTTACGTAAGCGACGCCGTGTTCGATCGCCTGGCTGATGTTGTCGAACCGCACTTCTTGGCCGTGCAGGAACAATTGGCCTTTGATATGGCGCCCGTAGGAGCGGCCGAAAATACTCATCGCCAGCTCCGTCCGACCCGCGCCCATCAAGCCGGCGATGCCGACGATTTCCCCGCGGCGGATGTTCAGGTTGATGTCGTCCAGCACTTTGCGCTCCTCTTGCTGCGGATGAACCGCCTCCCAGCCGCGCACTTCGAAGATGACCTCGCCGATCCGGGGAACCCGCTCCGGATAACGATGGGTGAGGTCGCGGCCGACCATGCCTTTAATGATGATATCCTCGGTCACCTGATCGGCCTTCATATCCAGGGTCTGGATCGTCCGTCCGTCGCGCAAAATCGTAACCGAATCGGCGACTTTGCTGATTTCGTTCAATTTGTGCGAAATGATGATGGAGGTGATGCCTTGCTTCTTCAGTTCCAGGATCAGCTCCAGCAGGTTTTCGCTGTCGGTTTCGTTCAGCGCGGCCGTCGGTTCGTCCAGGATCAGTAGCTTCACCTGCTTGGACAACGCTTTGGCGATTTCCACCAACTGCTGCTTGCCAACGCCCAGTTCCAGTACACGTGTGGCCGGCGATTCGTTTAAACCTACCCGTTTCAGCAGCGTTTTCGTTTTGACCGTCGTTTCGTTCCAATCGATCAACCCACGTTTGCTTTGTTCATTGCCGAGAAAAATATTCTCCGCGATAGAGAGGTAGGGGATCAGCGCAAGCTCCTGATGAATGATGACGATGCCCAACTGTTCGCTTTCCTTGATGTCCTTGAATTCGCACACCTTGCCTGCAAACAGGATCTCGCCCTCGTAGGAGCCATGCGGATAAACGCCACTGAGCACCTTCATCAACGTCGATTTGCCGGCCCCGTTCTCTCCGCATAAGGCATGAATCTCCCCAGAGGCCACCTTTAGGTTGACCTGGCTTAGCGCTTTGACGCCCGGGAAGGTCTTCGTAATGCCCCTCATTTCCAAAATCGTATTGCTCACTTGCGCCACCTGGCCTTTCGCTTCGGGTAAGCGCATAGCGGCGGCCGCCCGAATCCGCGTCCGCCGCTATGCCGGTCACCGTAAGTAAATGTTAGAGTCCCAGATCTTCCTTGGAGTAATAGCCGGTGTCGACGAGCGCCGGTTCAACGTTGTCCTTGTCGACCGAAACCGGTTCGAGCAGGTAGGAAGGAACGACTTTGACGCCGTTATCGTAGGTCTTCGTGTCGTTGACTTCCGCCTCCGTGCCTTCCAGAATGCTTTGAACCATGGAGACCGCCTTTTTCGCCAGTTCGCGCGTATCCTTGAAGACGGTTTGCGTCTGTTCGCCGGCCAAGATCGATTTGATCGATGCGAGCTCGGCGTCTTGGCCGGTCACGATGGGCATCGGTTTGCTTCCGGAGCCGTAGCCGACCCCTTTGAGCGAGGAAAGGATGCCGATGCTGATTCCGTCATAAGGGGAAAGAACCGCATCGACATTTTCCGTGGAATAGTGGGCGCTCAGCAAATTGTCCATGCGGGCCTGGGCGGTGGCGCCGTCCCAGCGCAGCGTGGCGATTTGCTCCATTTGGGTTTGTCCGCTGCGCACGACGAGCTTGCCGGAGTCAAGGTAAGGCTGCAGCACGGACATGGCGCCGTCATAGAAAAAGTAAGCGTTATTGTCGTCCGGCGAGCCGCCGAACAACTCAATGTTGAACGGGCCTTTGCCGTCTTTCAGACCCAGCTTCTCTTCAATGTAGGAAGCCTGCTGCACGCCGACCTTGAAATTGTCGAAGGTTGCGTAGTAGTCGACGTATTCGCTGTTCATGATCAGGCGGTCGTAGGCGACGACCTTGATGCCTTGGTCGTGAGCTTTTTGCAGCACGTCCGTCAAGGCGCCACCGTCGATGGCGGCAATGACGAGGATGTTCACGCCCTTGGTGATCATATTTTCGATTTGCGAAACCTGGTTTTCGATCACGTCTTCCCCGTATTGCAGATCGGAGCCGTAGCCGAGAGCCTTAAATTCTTTGACCATGTTGTTCCCGTCGTTCACCCAGCGCTCGGACGATTTCGTCGGCATGGCGATGCCGATCGTCCCTTTCTCGCCGTCGCCCGATCCGCTGCCGCCGCCGTTTCCGCCATTGGCGCAAGCCGCCAGGACCAATATCATCGCCAGTGCAAGTAAAGCCGCTGTTGCCTTCTTCAAAGCCGATTCCCCCTATACCTGAAATGAATGCGTTTTCAATATGGAGTATAGCAAGCGCAGGGGAGGGCGTATTTACAGCGAATTGACTCTTTTTATAAAAATCATACTTTTTGTGCGGTTGTCTCTGCAGGGCCGCTTTGCATGATTATCCCTTTCGTTAAGGGGGCGGGGGGAGAGGGACTTGCCTGTTTCTCCACGCCGCATTTCCTTCTCCCGAGGGGGGCGTTTCTCTGTGACCTGACCAAACGGGATAATCGTGCAAAGCGTGAGGGAAACGCGTATTTACCTCATGTTCAAACCGGAGATTCACTCCCCCTCGGGATTCTCGCCGACAAAAGCGCCCTTGCGGTACTGCAACGGGGATAATCCGGTTGCGCGTTTGAACGCCGTGCTGAAGTAATGCTGGGTTTCGTAGCCGACCCGCTCGGCGATCTCGCCGATCGACAGCTCCGTGGCGGTCAACAGCCGGGTCGCCCGGTGGATGCGAAGTTGCGTCAAATAACTGTTAAACGTGGTGCCCAGCTCCTGCTTGATCATGCGGCTCAAATAAGCGGAAGAAGACTGCAATTCCTGTGCCATCGCTTCCAGCGTTAATTCGCTGTCGCCGAAATGCTCCAGCATGTACTGCTTGGCCCGGCGCACCAACGGCGATACGGCGGTTTCTTTCATTACGGCCGACTTGGCGGCCCGATAAACGGCCGGAAGCGCGGACATGTCACGAGCGCCTTCGGCCAAGTGGACCTCGGCGGCGATTTTTAAGTGAGTCCGCACCAAGGTTTCGATGCGGTGGAAATCGGCCTCGGCTTCCAAACTCCAAAGCAAGACGACGATCAGGCCGAAGGGATCGCGGAAGATCGCTTTGGGGTAAGGGGCGAGCACCTCGGCGGCGATATTTTCGACCGCAAATCCGTAAAGCTGTCGTTCGTCTTCCTTGGGGGCAACCGCAGGGCCGGCCGGCTCGGGCAAACGGATGATGCCCAGCCAATCGGGACAGGCATCCGGCAGCTTCAAGAAGCGCAGTTGCTCGGAGATTTCTGCGGCCGTCATACCCCCGTCCAGCCACTGCTGGCAAAACCGCTCCCGCAGCAGCGGATAGCTGCGGGTGATTTGCCGCGACGCTGCTTGCCACTGCTGCTGCTTGGACGTCTCTTCCTCCAGTTCTCCCCGCACCTGGCGCAGCACCTTTTCCAGTTGCGCCGGATTGGCCGGCTTCAGAATATAGTCCTTCACCTGCAGCCGGATCGCCTTTTGCGCATACGCGAACTCGTCATGGCCCGTGATGATGACGATTTTGCACGCGGGCAGTCGCTCGCGAACCCGCTTCATCAACTCGATGCCGTCCATGATCGGCATGTTGAGGTCTACGAGCATGATGTGGACGCCATGGAGGACGGCCATCTCCAGAGCTTCCTCGCCGTCCTCCGCCTCGGCGACTACCGTAAGGCGCAAGCTTTCCCAGTCCACGCTATCGCGTATACCCTCGCGAATAATGCGCTCATCGTCGGCGATGAGTACCTTCCAACGGGTTTCCTTGAAGGTTCCGTTCATGATTCCATCCTCTCCCATCGAGTTGGTTCATCCCGAATGATCGGGTGCGTGACGGTAACGACCGTTCCTCGGCCTTCTTCGCTTTGGATCGTCAGCCCGTACCGGGCGCCGAAGGTCAACGCGATCCGGGCCTGCACGTTCAGCATCCCGTAACCCTGCCCGCCGCCTTCGCCCGCGCCGGAGAACCCGATCGGTTCCGAGCCCTGTTCCCGGCCGGCGGCGGTGGCTGCGGCTTGCAGCTCTTTTTGCAATTGGGCCAGCCGATCCGGCGGGATGCCTTTCCCATCGTCCCGGATGGTGATCACCAGACTGCCGCCGTCTTCGGCGGCTTCGATGACAACGCGGCCCGGGCCGCGGCGTTCCTTGATCCCATGGTAGATGGCATTCTCCACAATCGGCTGAAGGATCAGCTTCAGGACATACACGCCTTGAACCTCCGGGGCGATATGCAGCGAATAATCGAGCTTGTTTTGATAGCGGACATATTGGATTTGCAAATAACTGCGGACATGCTCGATCTCATCGTTCAGCGGGATGATGTCGTTCCCCTTGCTGAGGCCGATCCGGAACAGCTTCGATAAGGACTCCGCCATTTCCGCGATATCCTCCGCGCCTTTGCGGCGGGCCATCCAGTGAATCGTATCGAGCGTATTGTACAAAAAATGCGGTTTGATATGCGCCTGCAGGCTGCGCAGCTCCGCTTCCCGTTTCTGCCGCTCCTGCAGTTCGGTCAGAGAGAGCAAGCGATGGATTTGCTGCAGCATGGCGTTGAAACGGCGGCCGAGCAGACCGATTTCGTCGGTTCGGTCGCTCCAGTGGCGAATCGTCAGATCGCCGGACTGGGCTTTTTGCATAAAGGATGCCAACTGCCCGATCGGCCTGGAAATCGTATGGGCCAAATAGAAGGAGGCGGTCATCCCCAGCAAGCACACGACAAAAACAAAGCTGACCACGTAAAAGCGAATTTCGCGCATTTCCGAAGCGGACTCCACCATGGAAAAGACGCCGACGGTCGTCCAGTTCGTAAACGGCGAATGCCGGTAAATGAATTGCAAATCGCGGCCGTCCAGCCGCTCCGCATAGGTCCCCGAGCCGTCCTGACCGAGCCGCTCCAACGGGATACGGTCAATGTAGGGTTCCGGCGGGGCATAGATCAGTTCGCCGTTTCCGTCGACCACCGTTAAGTAACCCGTTTTGCCCAAACGGACGTCCTGAGCGGTCTCGGCGATCACCCGGAGCTTGAGGTCGATCAATACGACGCCTTTGACTTGCTGGGTATCGGGGT
Source organism: Paenibacillus sp. JL3B1040 (assembly GCF_057063165.1). NCBI lineage: Bacteria > Bacillati > Bacillota > Bacilli > Caryophanales > Paenibacillaceae > Paenibacillus > Paenibacillus tiangongensis. Next base: position 535,792 of record NZ_CM169317.1, read on the forward strand.
CGAGAATCGCCTTTACGGCCGAAACGAGCTCGCTGTCCTTATAGTTAACATGTGTCGTCACATTGCGGCCCTGCGGATGACCGATGATCTTGAAGATCCCTTTATTGCGAACCGCTTCTCGATACCAGGCTTCGCGGGTCAGATTTCCATCGGTTCTGGCATACATTTCGTTGCTGATATAGTCGCCCCGACTGTTGACGACCAAAATCCCCGCAACCTCCGAGTACAAGGTGGTAAAGCCCTGCAGGAATTTGCGGATCTCGTAATGGCCGGCCTCCGCTTCCGCCTCGGTCGTTGTCGGCGTGGGGGATGCCGTGTACGCTGCGGGTTGAACCTCCTGTTGTGGGCGGGCCTCCATCCCTTCCTTGCGGCCGGATCCCGCGGCTGACGCTGCCGTCGAGCCGTTCGCGTCTGTGTCGGCGCGACTCTCGAGAAATTGCAGGACCTCGGGGTTGAAGGAAATGAAGAACGTTATGTTTTGCAAATTCTCCACATACGTCTCCAGCGACCGGTTCACCTTGCCGATGAGTTGCAGCGTATTGTCCGTGATCTGGCGCTCGATGATGCGGTTGACCGTCCAATTCGTAAGCACGCCCAGCCCGATGGAGGGAAGGATGCTGATCAGCATAAAATGGACGATTAATTTGTAACGGATCGGCAGGTTATTCAGCGAAAAACGACGGATCTCCCAGTTCCGTCTCCGATAACTATTTCGCATAGTAATCATTCACATTCTGCCGCGTGACGACGGTGATGCCCGTATCCAGCCGCTGGGGAACGCGGGGGCCGGGATGCTGCGAACCGTCCTGATCATGCTTCAGCGAAAATAGCAGTTGCAGCGACCAGTATCCCATGTTCCAGGTTCCCTGGGCCAACGTGGCGGCGATATCCCCGCTTTTGACCAGGTCCAGGGTGCCCTTATCGGTGTCGAAGCTGATGATCTTCGGGCCGGAGGATGCCGCTCCAAACTCCCGCACGGCCTCCGCCACGCCGATGCCGCCGTTGGCCTCGGTGGTAAAGATGCCGGCGATCTCCGGGAAATCCCGCAGGATCTCTTCCGCCGATTGCCGGGAATGGAGCTCGTCGCCTTTTCCATTTTTGATGGCGGCAATGCGCATGTTGGGAAATTCTCCGGCGATCGTGTCGGCAAACCCCTTCGTGCGCTCCTGGTGGTTTTGCTGATCCGGCACGGTTACGATGGCCACCTCGCCGCGTCCGCCGGTGAGCTCGGCCATTTTCCGCGCAGCCTCGACGCCGGCCGAATAGTTATCCGTGCCGAGAAAGGAGAAGGCGCGGCTGCCCGGGGCGTCGGAATCGAACAAGACGACCGGGATGCCGGCGTCGACCGCTTTGTTGATCGTGGCGGTGAGCTCGGTCGGATGGATGGCGGAGATCGCGATCCCGGCCGGCTTTTTGGCGATGGCTTGCTCCAACACCGTGATTTGCTCATGAATGTCGCGCTGGGTAGAGCCGCGGTATTCCACGGAGACGTTAAGCGCCTGGGCGGCGTCCTCAAAGCCTTTTAGCCCGCTTTTCCAATAATCGATGCCCATTTGAAACGTCACCATTACGTATTTCTCGTCGATGGAACCTTGGAGGCCCCCGGAATTCCATTGATCGTTCAAGCGGTTCTGGGAACGATAATCCAGCACGTATAACGCGAAGCAGGCGAACAGCAGCAAATACACAATCCAGATTTTCTTCATTTGAAACCCCTTTCATAAAAGCGGTTCAAAAAACATAAACTTCGACATCATCATACTATGATTCGGCATAAAAGATAATGATGGATTGCGACGATCCCGCGTCTCATGGTGGGGATGATATTTAGGCCGGTCGGTTTCGAAGTCTGCCCTACTGCGAAATTCGTTTATACTCGTTTGGCGTCACCCCGACCATGCGCTTGAACAGCTTGTTGAAGTAGGCGGGGTCGGGATATCCGACCACGCTGCCGATCTCGTGGATTTTCAGGTCATTCGCCTGGCGCAGCAGTTGCTTCGCTTTTTTGATGCGCACCTCGATCAAATAATCGGTAATCGTCATGCCGGTTTCGGACTTGAACCGTTTGCTGAGATAACTCGGGGTGAGATACACCAAGCCGGCCAGATGGCTCAGCTCGGCGGGCTGATCGTAATGCTCGGCGATCCAGCGTTTGACGGTTTCCACCGATTTCCCGGCCTGCGCCAGCCGGGTATCGCGGATTTGCTTCAGCACGCCGGTGAACTCGGCGATGAACGTCGTCTGCATGTCGTGAAAGCGAAGACAGGACGCTAGCGAGGTTTCCAGCGTTTTGACGGACGCCGGGCCTTGCAGTTTGCTCCATTCGTGCAGTTCGGCCGCGGCCGTTTCCAACGTCAGCCGGCAAACGAGCAGCACGGATTCGACCGACGCCCGGTCTTGCCGGAGCTGTTCAAACAGTTGCTCCAAGCAAGCGGCCGTTCGGGCGAGATCCAAAATCTGCAGTTGCCGGCTCAGCTCATCGCGGTACCCGGCAAACCATTCGCTGATTTCCGCCTCGGGCTCGCGCTCGGGAAGTTCCGCGGCATGGTGGTAATTCCAGGCGGATTCGCCGTAGATCCCGAACTCGCAGGCGCGTTTCGCCTCAGCGTACGCTTGGCTTAAGCAGGCCGGGTCGCGGTATCCCGGGCTTGAACCGGCCAACGTCCGCGTGGCGGGAAGCCCCTCCCTCAGCCTGCCGGCCAATCGGCGAATGTCGTCTTCCTCCGGCTCCGCCGGGGCGTAGCAGACGAGGGTAAACGATTGATCCCCCGGATCAACGAGATCCCAGGCAGGCGAGTCGCCGGTCCGCAGCCGATCCAGACCGGTGCGCAGTGTTTCGGAATCGACGCCTTTGAGCACGAGGACGAAATAAGAAGCGGCTGGCAAGGACAGTTCCGGCAGTTTGGTGCATAGGCCGGGAGAGCTTTGGAGGTAGGAAAGCAGCAAGCCCAGCCGGAGATGCTGCTCCTTGCTGCGGCTGGCCGCTTGTTCCCGATCCAGGTTGTGCAAGAGCGCAAACAATTGTTTTTTATTGATCGGCTTCAGCAAATAATCGACCGCGGAACAGCGCAGGGCCTGTCTGGCGTATTCGAAATCGGTAAACCCGCTCATCAGGATGCAGCGGATGTCCGGTCGCAGGGCCTTGACCTGTTTGATCAGCTCCAATCCATCCACGACGGGCATGCGAATATCGGTAATGATCACGTCGATTTCGATTTCGCGGAGGAGCAGGCGGTCCAGCAGGTCCTGCCCATGGGGGAACAAGCCTTCAATCGAAAACTCTCCGCTTTCTTTGACAATCATTTTCCCCAAGCCTTCCCGAATCGAAGCCTCATCGTCCACAATCGCGATGCGCAGCATAGAATCCCCTCCTTGAATTACGGATCCGCATTCATCCCGAATCATTCGCGCCGCCGCTCAATAAGCCGGCGATTCTCAGCGTGACGGCAGTGCCTTCGCCCGGCCTGCTACTGACCGTAAGCCGGGAGCCGGGGCCGTAGTGCAGCCGAATCCGTTCATGGACGTTGCGCAGGCCGATCCCGAACTTATCGGTTTTGCCGTCCGTCAGGCAGTGGTTCAGCGTAGCCAACCGCTCTTCGGTCATCCCGACGCCGTCGTCCTGTACGGTGAAGACCGCATCCCCGCCGTCGCTCCATGCCCGGATGGTAATCGTCCCCGAGCCTTGGCGTTTCTCCAACCCGTGGAACACGGCGTTTTCGACGATGGGTTGGAAGACCAGCTTGATGATCGGCAGCGCGTAAAAAGACTCCGGAATGTCGAATCGAAAATTGAACTTATCCGGAAAGCGGATTTGCAACAGCAGCAAATAGTTCCGGACATGGTCGATCTCCTGACGAATGGTGACGTTTTCATCGGCGCTTCGCGTGATGCTGTAGCGAAGCAGCAGGCCAAGCAGGTAAGTGAGCTCCGCGACCCGATCGTCGTCGTTCAGCTCCGCCAGCATGCGGATCGATTCCAGCGTATTGTATATAAAATGCGGATTGATCTGGTTTTGCAGCGCCAGCATATCCGCCTTTTGTTTGCTTTTCTCCGTCTCGGCCACCTCGTCGAGCAACTCCCTGATGCGGGAAATCATCCGGTTGAAGTGGCTGCCCAGCAGGCCGATCTCATCGTTATATTTAACGCGGACCCGTACGTCGAGCTTCCCGCGCTGCACCTGTTTCATCAACTGCACCGTCTGCTTCAGCGGTTTCGTCAGCGCATAGGAGATCAACATGGCCGCCGCCAGGGCAAAGCCGAGGATGGACAAGGTCATGACCAACATGGAATTACGGCTTTGTTTGATGGGGGCGAGCAATTCCTTCAGCGGAATCGTCACCAGCGTTTTCCACCCCGTCTGCCCGGATCCGGAATATGCGGCGATGTAGGGCTCCCCCCCGATATTCAGGCGGAAGCTGCCGCGGGAACCGGTCGCTCCGGCCAGCAGGGCGCTTCCGGTCAAGTCCTGGCCCAGCCGGGCAGGATCGCTGTCGTAGACGATCCTGCCGGTCTCATCAACGATGACGGCATGGCCGTGGGTCACATTGTTCAAGGGTTGGATGATCCCTTCGAATAGCCGGGCATCGACATCGATCACGATCATTCCGATGTATTCCAGCGTACTGATGGACTGGATGGAGCGCATGACGCTGAACACCTGCAGCTCTCCGGAGCCGTTGACCCGAATCGGATGCGTGCCGACCAGAACCGGGGCGACCCCGGATGCGGCGGTTTGTTTCTTCCAGTCCGCCAACCGCTCATAAGGATACGGCTCATTTTGACCCGATTTATTATTGTAAAAAATCATGCCATACCGGTCGGTCATATAAACCGCGGAGATTTCATCCTTCATATGCGTCAAGTACGAAAGGAACATATGGACCGTGGAATTTTTATCCCAGTCGGTTCCTTCCTGGTCGAGAAGTCTTTGAACATCTTTGTTGTACAGCGGCAAAATCGTATACCGCTTGAGGTCTGCGATATAACGGTCGACTTTATCCATGGCGTTGTCCGCCAACTGGCCGGCCGATTCCGTCGTGCTGACGAGCTTCGCATTCGAGTTGGTCCGGTAGGACGAATAGCTGACGTAGATGATCGGCAGCGTGATCAGAAACACGAAGACGACGACCAGCTTTTTTTGCATCGAAAAATTGGCGAAACAAGTCCAAAGCCTTTTCAACGTGCATCCCCTGACTCTCTCACTTCAACTTCCTCCTATTTTACAGCACCGCTCGTCACGCCTTCAAAGATATATTTTTGCAGGAAAAAGTACAGGAGGACGGTCGGCAGTAAAATGAGCAGGATCGCCGCGCTAATCAGATTCCAGTTGGCCACGTTCAGGCTTTGGAACCGCATCAGCACCGTAGTAACGACGCCAAGGCTCTGCTTCGGCATATACAGGTAGGGAGTGTACATGTCGTTATATATGCTGATCGACTTCAAAATAACCAAGGTCGATGTCGCCGGCGTAAGCAGCGGGAAGAGGATCGACCGGTAAATCCGGAACAAGGAAGCCCCTTCGACCATGGCGTTCTCGTCGAGATCGACCGGGATGTTGCGAATGAATTGCAAATACAGGATGATCTGAATCACATCCGCACCGATGTATAAAACGATAGGCGCCCCCATCGTATTGTACAGGCCCAGCGACTTGATAATTCCGAACGTGGCAACTTGGGTGGTGATCCCCGGAATGACGGTAGCGAACAGGTAGAGGGCGAACACCGCTTTTTTCATGCGGAACTCGAATCGGCCAAGCACATAGGCGACCATCGTGCCGAATAGGATATTGAAGGCCAGCGTAACGCAAATGATGATCAGCGTATTGGCAAAGCCGCTCATCAGCCCGCCCCGCTCAAAAACGGCTTTAAAGTTGTCGAAGTTGAAGAAGCTCTCCGGCAAAGCCATCGTGCTGCCCGTGTTGAATTCCTCATCGGCTTTAAAGGAGTTGACGATGACCACATAAGGCGGGAACAGGACGACGAAAACCCCGATCAACAGCGTGATATATTTTAACGTATTGGCAATCGTTTTGATTCGGATCATTTGCCGCTCCCTCCTCTGCTTAGCACAAACTGCTGCAATCCGACGACAACGATGACAAAGAACAATAAAATGATGCTCATCGCGGAGGCGAGCCCGTAATTGTTGTAGGCAAACGCGGTTTCGACGACGCGCTGCACGTACGTCTGGCTTGCTCCGGCCGGGCCGCCCTTGGTCAGGACGAACGGCAGGTCGAACACTTCAAGCGCGCCGGTGACCGTCAGGAACAGGTTCAACTGGATAACCGGCTTCATATTCGGCAAGGTAATGCGCCAGAAAGTCTGCCAGGCGTTGGCCCCGTCGATTTTGGCGGCCTCGTAAAGATCCGACGGGATCGCTTGCAGGGAGGCGATGTAAATCACCATGTTGTATCCCATGAATCGCCACAGCCCGGTGGAGGCCAGAGCGTAGTTGACGAGCCCCTGGGTGCCGAGCCAACTGGTTTCGCTCAGACGGGTCAACCCGATGCTGTTCAGGAACAGGTTTAACGAGCCTTGCGTCGTATCGAAGACATAGCCGAACATAAAGGCCACCGCTACGCCGTTCATAATATACGGGAGAAAAAGGAGCAGCCGGAATACGTTTTTGCCGCGGAGCCGGGTATTCAGAATGACGGCAAAGTAAATGGCGATCACGTTCTGAACAAGCCCCATGACAAAATAAGCAAAGTTATGCGCAAATACCCCGAAAATATCGGGATTTAAGAACACTTCCCGGTAATTGTCCAGTCCGACCCAAGGCTTCTCCGGGCTGTAGCCGTCCCACGCGGTAAAACTGAAGTAAACGAGCTTGGCCGCAGGATAGTAGGTGAATAATAAGAGCAAGCTCACCGGAATGAGCAGGAAGGTGAAAATGATGATCCTTTTTTGCTTTAAGTATGACATGGAGCCGAACATGGCTGGAATCCCTTCTTTCCGCTGAATTGAATGGAGAACCTGCTTGCCGCGAAAGCAAAATGGATTATCGAAAGGCCGATAACCCATTTTGCATCCGGTGCGGATTAGTAACCGAGATCCTTCTTCGCTTTGGCCCAGGCCTTGTTCCACTTGTCAAACACCGTTTGCGGATCCTTGGCGAGAACGAATTCCTGCGCGATCGCCGGCAAATCGATTTGCGCTTTGTTCGAGATTTGAATGACCTGCGGATCATCCGCTACGCCTTCCTGGAGCTCCAAGGCCTGTGCCTGGAACTCGGCAAGCTGCGGCAGCTTCGACTCGCGGCCCTCCAGCGGGGACATAAAACCTGCGAAGTCCTCGTAGCCGGAGTCCTCGATTAGCCAGGCCAGAAACGCTTTGGTTGCCTCGAGGTTTTTGCTGTCCTTGTTGACGGCATAGAAGAAGTCAGGGCTTAAACCGGCTCTGGTTTGGCCCGAATTGTCGTAAGGGAGCGGGAAAAATCCGATATTGTCGGCCTCGGCCCCTACGCCGATGACTTGATTGATCACCCAATTGCCGAGGTAGTACATGGCCATTTTGCCGTTGGCAACATCCTTTTTCGATTGTTCCCAGTTGGTGGAGTTGATGTCCTTTTCCAGATAATCTTTATCGGCCAACTCCTTCAACAGGCTCAACGATTTGCCGTAACCGTTGTCCATGGTGAATGGAGTATCGGTATTCAACTTTTCGTTAGGGAAGTTGGGATTGTTTTCGATCAGCCGCGGCAAATCGTACACCCAACTGCCCAGCGGCCATTTGTCCTTGAAGTTGGAGGACAGCGGAATGACGCCGTTTTGCTTCAGCTTCTCGCAGGCGGCCAGAAATTCGTCCCAAGTTTTCGGGGTTTCCGTGATGCCGGCATCGGCGAAGGCCTTCTTGTTATATACGATCCCCGAGCTGGCGTTCCCGGTCGTAATGCCGTACAGCTTGCCGTCGTAAGATTTGAAATCCTTGAACGTCAGTTCGCTGCTGAACGTCATATCATCCAGCGGGGCGAAATATTTCGGCAAGTCCGAGTTCGGAATGTCGGGAACGAACATCAGATCGGGCAGTTCTCCGCTCGCCATCCGGACTTTCAATTGCTGGTTGTAGTCGGTCTGGCCGCCTTCGAATTCGACTTTGATGTCGGGATACTTCTCGTTGAACCGCTTGAGATATTCGTCGTACTCCTTGCCGATCATGTCCGTGCGGTTGGTCAGGAAGGTCACTTTGCCGCTGAGCGTTGTCTCGCCGGATCCTTCGTTTCCGGAATTTGCGGTCGTCGTGTTCGCGCCTTCGGAGTTCCCGGCATCGCCGGTTGTTCCGTTTCCGTTATTTCCGCCGCCGCAGCCCGCCAATACGGCGGATAGTGCGAAGATCATCATGAATGCCATCAGGATGCTTCTCTTCTTCATGCTTTCATCGCCCCTCATTATTATATTTGTTAGCGCTTACACCTTAATTTTATATCACCTGTTAGTGCATTGAAATGTTCCTGGTTATTATTTATTGTCTTTAATTGTGCTGTTTTCCGGGGATTCCCCGAGCTGCATCACATCAAGTTTTCCGAAATGCCGAGTTTTGTTCTTCTGTATATCTAACAAAATGCTAACAAAACGATTGCTATTTGCGAATAAACAGCGATAATGAAAGTATGACTACGTTTACTTGGAGGATGTATGAGCCGTCAACAACAACTTTTGCTGAACGATTGGAGCTTTAAAGCGAGTGACGAGACGCGGTGGAACCCGGCCAAGGTGCCCGGAACCGTGCATAGCGATTTGTTTCGGAACGGAATGATCGAAGATCCGTTCTATGGCACCCATGAACATGATCAACAATGGATTGACAAGAAGGATTGGGAATATCAAACGATCCTGACGTTGTCCGATGCTTGGCGGGATTGCCCCCGGGTTGAGCTGGTATTCGACGGATTGGATACTTATGCGGATGTATTCGTCAACGGGGAAAAGGTATTGTCCGCGGATAACATGTTTGTGGCGTGGAGCGCGGATGTGAAGCGGTTGCTCGGGCCAGGGGAAAATACGGTGCTTGTCCGTTTCCGCTCCCCGATCCGTGAGGATCTTCCGAAACTGGAGAAGCTGGGCTACAGTCTTCCCGCAGCCAACGACCAGTCGGAACTGGGCGGTTTGGGCGACCGCCGGGTCAGCGTGTTTGCCCGCAAAGCCCCGTACCATTACGGATGGGATTGGGGCCCGCGGTTCGTGACCAGCGGGATTTGGCGGGAAGTTCGGCTGGAAGGCTGGAGCGGGCCGAGGATCCGCGACCTGCATATCCGCCAGGATCGAGTGAACGCCACGGCCGCGGAGCTTGTTGCGGTGGTGGAACTCGAAACCGATGTGCGTTGGGAAGGCCTCCTTCGAGTTGACACGGGTGAGCTTGCCTGGCAGCGCTCTGCGGTATTGGAGCCGGGCCTGCACGTGGTAGAGGTGCCTGCGCGGATCCCTCGGCCGAAGTTGTGGTGGTGCCGGGGGCTGGGCGAACCGGCGATGTACGATTTCCGCGCCGAGCTTGTCGCGGACGGGCAGGGAACGGTCGCCGAGGCGTCGGTCCGCACCGGGCTGCGGGAGATCAAGCTCGTCCGGGAGAAAGACGCGGTCGGCGCTTCCTTCCGGTTCGAGTTGAACGGGGTGCCGGTCTTCGCCAAAGGCGCCAACCATATCCCGAACGACAGCTTTCTGACCGAAGTGACGGACGAACGTTACCGCCATGAGATCGCCTCGGCGGCCGAAAGCGGTATGAATATGCTTCGCGTCTGGGGCGGCGGCATTTACGAGCAGGACGTCTTTTACGAGCTGTGCGACGAATACGGGATTCTGGTCTGGCAAGACTTCATGTTCGCCTGCAGCATGTACCCGGGCGACCCGGCCTTCCTGGATAACGTCGCCCGCGAAGCGGAGTACAACGTCAAACGGCTGCGGAACCACCCCAGTATCGCGCTATGGTGCGGCAATAACGAGATTGACTCGGCTTGGGCGCATTATGAGGAAGACGGCGGCTGGGGGTGGAAAAAGGATTTCACCTCCGAGCAGCGCGAGAAGCTATGGGCCGATTACGAAGCGATCTTCCACCGGATCCTGCCGGAAGTCGTGGAACGGCTTGGCGGCGGCGTGGCCTATTGGCCGTCTTCGCCGATCCGTGAACGGACGGGAGACGCGAACCAGCATGCGCTCCAAGTGGCCGGCGATGGCGATGTCCATTATTGGGGCGTGTGGCATGCGGTCGAACCGTTCGCCAACTATAATGCCAAGATCGGGCGGTTTATGAGCGAATACGGCTTCCAGTCCTTCCCGGAGCTGAAATCGGTGTTGACTTATGCGCCGGAGAGCGAGCTGGCGCTGGAGTCCGCCATTGTGCTGGCTCACCAGAAGAACGGACGGGGCAACCAGTTGATCGAGGAATATATGGAGCTGTACTTGCCGACGCCGAAGGATTTCAAATCGTTCCTGTATATGAGCCAGGTGCTGCAGGCCGAGGCGATCCGCACGGCGATCGAAGCGCATCGCCGCAACAAGCCTTACTGCATGGGGACGTTGTACTGGCAGATGAACGACTGCTGGCCGGTGGCCTCCTGGGCGGGGATGGACTATTACGGACGCTGGAAGGCGCTGCAGTATACGGTTCGCAGAAGCTTCCGCGAGTTGATGCTGGCGATCTATGGGCCGGAGGAGGGTCCGATTTCGGTCTATCTTGTGTCCGATTTGCGGAAGCCGGCGGAAGGCCGGCTGAGGCTGTCGCTCTACGACATTCGCGGCGCCTTGCTGAAAGAGCGGGTGTCCGCGGTCCATGCCGCGGCGGATTCGGTCGCCGAAGCTATCGCCTTCACCCGGGAGGAATGGCTGGAAGGCCGCGATCCGCGTCAAGTCGTGCTGTATGCCGTACTGGAGATGGACGGGAACGTAGTGGACAGCAAACCGTATTATTTTGTCTCGGCCAAAGAGCTTGCTTTGCCGCCGGCGAGCATTACCCTTCGGGAAGAGGACGGCAGCGGCGGCAGCCGCTATACCCTGATCAGCGATGTCTTGGCGCGACAGGTGTGGATTTCGGCGGAAGAAGAGGGGATATTCTCGGATAACTACTTCGACCTGATTCCCGGCGTTCCGGTGACGGTGGAGTTCCGGCGGCGGGGCGGGGCGGATAGCGGGGAGGCGTTCGTGGCGGGGAATCCGGGCCGTCTGATCGTCCGTTCGATGGCCGACTTCGTGTGAATTCGACTCTGGATTTTACCGTGTTATAATAAACAAATAGAAAATCGCGTGTTTTTAAAGGTTGTTCAAAAAGTCGTCTTCCCATGACGAAGTAGTTCATGGAGTCGAACCGACATCGAATCTTGAATTCAGCCGGGCCAAGCCTATGCTTCCGATGCATGTTTCCTTCGGAAACATTTGAGTTGCTCACGTAGATCTGTCTACGCTCCGCTACTCAGTCCCTAGCTTCATTCAACCTTCTCGGTCCTGAAAATCCGACTTTTTCAACTCGTAATTCATGTAAACACGGCAACAATCCGGAGAAAAGAGATGGGGATCATACGTAACTCAAACCGAATTCATTTTATCGTCACGTTCGTGCTGATGGGCGCGAAGTTGTTATTGCTGCGTTATTTTTTCTATGGAGGCATTGGGGCTCAGGGGCTTCCCGCCGAATGGCTGTCGGTGCTGGCGCTTCTATGTTTGGTAGAGTTGCTGACGCCGGCCAAGGGGAAATGGGGCGTTTATCTTGGATTTAATTTCGTCGTATCTTTCGTTCTGTTTGCCGCCACGGTCTATCATGCTTATTTCGGGACGGTCCCGACCTATGCGGTGCTTAGCGGGCTCAACCAGGTGCCCGAGGTCAAGGCGAGCGTAGCCTCGCTGTTGCGGCCCGAACAATTTCTATATTTCATCGACCTGCCGGTGCTGATTGCGGTGCGAATCTTCCGCGCCGTGCGCCGCAACCGGGCTTCGCAGGGGTTTCGCATGGCGGGGAACCTCAGCTTCCGTACGGACCGGTCGCGTGGCTCGCTGGCATGGAAGGTGGGTGTGGCGTTCGTCCTGATCGTCAGCCTGATGTTATCCGGCCTTTACATCCGCACGGGGAAGGGCATCGATAACGAACTGGTGCGGGCCGAAAGCGTCGGCTTCTTTAATTTCCAGGTCGATGCGGCGATCCGCAACCAGGAGGAGGAGCGGATGATCGCGGAAGGCAATCTGCAAGAGACGGCGGCCAAAGTTCGTCAGTTGGAAAGCGGCTATCCTTACCAAGCGGCAGCGGCAACAGGGGAACCGGCCTACTTCGGCGCCGCCCGGGGGATGAACCTGATCATCGTGCAGATGGAATCGTTCCAGAACTTCCCGATCCATCTCAAGCTGAACGGTCAAGAGATCACGCCTGTGCTGAACGGTTTGGCGAAGGAAGGCTTCTACTTCCCGCACGTGTTCCAGCAAATTGGGCCCGGCAATACGTCGGACGCCGAGTTCATGTCCAATACGTCGATCTATCCGACGGCCGCGGAGGCGATGTCGACCGGCTACGGCGACCGGCTGCTTCCAAGCCTGCCGCGCTTGCTGCAAAACCGCGGGTATGCGGCCAACACGTTCCATATCAACAAAGTGACGTTCTGGGACCGCCACAAAATGTACCCGGCGTTGAATTTCGATAAATATTATGACAAGCCGTATTACACGAACGATCACTTTAACGATTTCGGCGCGTCCGACGAGGAGATGTATCGGGTCGGCGTGGAAAAGCTGGCGGAACTGAAGGCGCAAGGCAAGCCGTTTTACGCCCAGTTCGTCACCACCTCCAGCCATAATCCGTTCGTGGTGCCGAAGGACCGCCGCCATTTTGACCTGCCGGCGGACCTGGAAGGCACGATGCTGGGCAATTACATCGAGGCGGCCAACTACACCGATTACGCGATCGGGAAGCTGATCGACCAATTGAAGCAGACGGGGATGTGGGACAATACGATGCTGGTGTTTTACGGGGACCACTTCGGCCTTCAGGAGAAGGAGGTTCCCGCCCGGGAGATCGAAGAGAGGCTGGGGATCGCTTACGACGAGCGGATCAGCCGGTTCAATATCCCGCTGGTCATTCACATCCCCGGCCAGCAGCATGGCCAGGTGGTGGATCGCACCGGCGGGCAAGTCGATATCCTGCCAACGGTGGCCAATCTCCTTGGCCTCTCGCTCGAGGAGGAAGGCTTTACCGCCTTCGGGCATGACCTGTTGAACATTGACCGCAATGTGGTCGGGATGCGGTATTATCTGCCCACGGGCTCGTTTTTTAATGACGAGGTCATGTTCGTGCCGGGCGCCGGTTTTGACGACGGCACCGCCATCTCGCTGGATACGCTGCAGCCGGTTGCGGATATCGCGCCGTACCGCAGCGACTACGATTACATTACGGAGCTGATGAAACTCTCCGACGAATACGTCAAGCTGCTCCCCAAACGGGGGAAATAAATGCCAAAAAGTCGTTCAGGTTTTATTCCTGAACGACTTCAGCCTGTTGAAAAACCTTCAACAGGCTTATATTATATTGCAAATATTTAGTCAATCACCGCGTTAATGTGGTATAATATAACTATACTATTTAGGTGGTGGTAGACATGCTCCGGTCCAATCCCAACGTACAAAATCAATATGAATTTGTTTGTATTGAGGATCTCGTTTTGCCTAATCATCCTCTCCGTAAAATCCAGAAATATATTGACTTCTCCTTCATTCTTGACCTCGTCCGTCCTTACTATTGCGAAGATAACGGCAGACCTTCCGCCGATCCGGTCATGCTGTTCAAAATGCTTTTCATCGGCTACCTGTTTGGGATCCGTTCCGAGCGGCAACTGGAACTGGAGGTGCACTCGAACAACGCGTATCGTTGGTTTTTAGGTCTTGGTCTTACCGACCGTGTTCCAGATCACAGTACGCTTAGTTATTTCCGCGAGCGTCTTCGTGAAGGGGATGTGCTGCAAAAAGTATTCGACGAAGTGGTACTACTGGCCATCAAGCATCGCCTGGTGGCAGGCCGGGTACTCATTACGGACTCTACGCATCTAAAAGCAAATGCCAACAAAAAAAAGTTCATCAAAGAACAAGTAGCCCAAAGTACCAAAGCCTACGTGGATGAATTGGATGAAGCCGTCCGAGCCGATCGCGAGGCCAACGGAAAAAAGCCTTAAAACCCCGAAAGGAGGTGCAAGAGCAAAAAGAGATCAAAGTGAGCACGACCGATCCGGACAGCGGTTATATGGTGCGCGACGGCAAACCAGAAGGTTTCTTCTATCTGGATCATCAGACCGTTGACCATAAGTATAACATCATCACCGATGTATACATTACTCCTGGCAATGTCCATGATTCTGTCCCTTACATCAACCGCTTGGAGCATGTCGTTCAGAAGTTTGGATTCGAGAAAACGCTGGAAGCCGTCGCGCTTGACGCAGGATACTTCACCTCGTACATTTGCAAGAAACTTCACGATAAACACATTTACGCGGTTATCGGCAGAAGAGCGTTCACGCCAGTCAAAGGAATGATCGCGAAGTGGCGTTTCAAATATGATGCGGAGAAGAACGTGTACCTCTGTCCTCAAAAGCACGAGTTGAAATACAGTACCACAGACCGCGAAGGATATCGTCAATACAAATCCGATCCCAAACATTGCGCCGGATGCCCCATGCTTAAGGAATGCACCAAGTCTAAAAATAAAACGAAAGTGATCACGAGACATGTTTGGCAATTAAGCAAGGAATGGGTCAGTGCCAACGGCAGGAGCAGGTCCGGTAAATACTTGTACCGATTACGCTATCAAACCATAGAGCGAAGCTTCGCGGACGCCAAAGAGCTCCACGGGCTTCGCTATTGCCATTTCCGCGGTCGCCAAAAAGTACAGCAACAAGCGCTGCTGACCGCAACTTGCCAGAACATAAAGAAGATCGCCAATATCCTGGCCAAGAGGGCGGGATGAAGGGCGATCTTCCTTTTTTACTCCTTACAGCTTTCAATACTCGTTTTATTCAGGATCCATAAGCAGAAGCCCCGAAAATATCTGGACTTTGCCAACAGTCTGAAGTCGTTCAGGTTTTATTCCTGAACGACTTTTTATTTTGCGCTGCCCCGACGGGAAGGGGGATTTTGTACGGATTTTCGTTCAAGTCCCCTTTGTACGAGTTTTCATTCAAAATTCAGGTTGCGGGGACTTCGCCGTTGAGGCGCTCCTTCTTTGATACCATCCGGTCAACCGAGAATCGTATACCTGGTTCGAGCGCTGTCGGTCACGAGATCCGGTAGCTCTTGCAGTTGAAGGTCGTAAGCTTCGCGAGTTAAACTTCCTTCATTCAACCGCTTCTGCAATTGCTCCTGCAACTGGGCGATTTGCAACCGGACGACCCGGTCTACGTCTTGACCGTTGGCTTCGGCGATGTCCGCAAGCGATTTGCCTTCCAGCAAGGCGTTGTATACCTCCTGATCGGAGGAAGCGCCAAGCACATCGTTAAGCTCGTCCTCCGGACGATCCGCGTTATTGCTGAGGCTGGATTGCTTGGACGGATGAGCCGCGTAGGCCAGACTGGTCAAATAACCGGACATGCTGGGGTTTATCGTAATGACGAGGGCCATCGTACCGAGGATGACCACCTTTTTAAGTTTAAATTTCATCGAATTGGATTCCTCTCTGAATAAGGGATGGACATGCAGGATTCATGGGTTCTATTAATAATACGGATCAGGCGCCCGGGAAGTTTCAATCGGCCGGGTTTCCTTTGGAATGCGGGGTGGTGTTGGGAGACACCCTCTCGTATAATGGAATTCAATTCACGGTGAATTCGAAGCAGAGGAGCGTGCAATAACGAGATGGCGGAGCAAATGGCAGTCCGGTCGCTGAATGTAGGCAAGCCGATCGAAGTCGAGCATCAAGGCAAAACGGTGCGCACGGGGATATTCAAAATGCCGGTGAAGGATGCGCGGTATCTGTCGAAGGTAAATTTTGCGGGTGACGAGCAGGCGGATCTCAAATTTCACGGAGGGCCGGACAAGGCGGTCTGCGTCTATCCGTTCGAGCGGTACGCCTATTGGGAGGAGAAGTTCGGGATCTCCTTGGGGTTTGGGGCATTCGGGGAAAATCTGACGACCGAAGGGATGCTCGAGGAGGAAATTTGCCTCGGCGACCGGTTTCGCTTGGGCGAAGCCCTTGTTCAAGTCAGCCAGCCCCGACAGCCCTGCTTCAAGCTGGGCGTTAAGCACGGCTTGCCGGAGTTGCCGCTGGCCATCCAGCAAACGGGCTATACCGGGTATTATTTTCGGGTGCTCCGTGAGGGAGAGGTGCGGCCCGGGGATCGATTGGAGCTGGTTGAAAGGCACTCCGCAGGCGTAACGCTGGCGTTCGCCAACCGCGTGATGCATGTGGACAAGGAGGATGCCGAAGGGATTCGGCGCGTTTTGGCCGTGGAGGAATTGTCGGACAGCTGGCGCGAGACGTTGACGGCCCGGTTGAGCCGGCTGGCGGGCGAATAGGCCGCCCCGCGCATCCGTTTCCCCTGATCGGGAAGCGGATTATTTATATGCCTTCCGGCCTAAAGCAAAGTGGCGCCGGTACCGGCACCGGGACTTCCGGGCTTTTGGGTTCAAGGCTGGGCATCCGGGGGTAATTTTTTTTTGTGACGAAAAAGATAGCAACTTTTCCCTGGGATGATACGTCAAATTGGGAAGAGTAATTTTCTTTAGCTCTGGTCATGAGCATGGGGAGGATGAGATTTTTGAAAAGAATATGGGCTTCGTTCTTAGCCGCATTACTAATCATACCAATGTTCCTGCAAACGACGGCGCAAGCGGCTACGCCGATCAGCATCTACATCGACGGCAGCCGGTTGAAGACCGATCAGGCGCCGGTTGTCATTAGCGGGCGGGTGCTGCTGCCGCTTCGGGCGATCTTCGAAGCGCTGGATGCAACGGTTAACTATAACCAGACGCTGCAGACCGTTACCGCCTACAAAGACGGCACGACCATCGTGCTGAAGCTGAAATCGCGTTCGGCTACCATCAACAACGAGGCGGTTATGCTCGACGTGCCGGCGCAAAGCATCAAGGGCAGAACGATGGTGCCTGTCCGCTTCGTCAGCGAGGCGCTTGGCCAGCAAGTCGGGTGGAATAACTCCACCAAAATCGTCACGATCAACTCGGGCTCGGGCTGGGGCGGCCCGGGGAACGGAGGCATAGATCCTAACCCGGTGGCTTACGTATTTGCCCGCGACGTTGGGAATAACGGGGACGGACGGGATTTGGAGGTCAGCTTCTCGAAATCCTCCAACGAATCGCGCGTTGCACAATATCGCGTGATGATCGTGAAGGCCTCGAACGCCGCCGCCTTTAACCTTGCGGCAGCGCAAAGGGTCTCATCATCTAACTACACGTCGTTGTCGCCGTCGGGAAGCGATCCGGTCGTGAACCTGTCGGCCGGTGCTCGGGACGTGGACGGATCCGCCATTCGCGAAAACCAATCTTACGTCGCTTATGTACTGGCCATCGGCAAAGGCAATAGCGCCAATGCGTTGTCGAACCCGTCCCCGGCCTTTACGCTGACGAACGGAACTGCAGTAGCCGCGCCGACCAATGTGAAGGTCAGCGACGTGAGCGATTACGGCGACGGACGCGACTTGAGCGTCACGTTCACGCGGGCTCAGAACGAGAGCAACATCGCCAACTACCGGGTGTTCGTCGTCAAGACGAAGGACGCCGGAAGCTTTACGCTGAGTACGGCCAACAACGTGCCGAATTCGTACTCTACGGTCGTATCCAAATCGGGCAGCGGCTCGACGTTAACCGGCCAGTTGACTTCTTCCGCCCGGGATACGTCCGGCGATTTGATCAAGAACGGCGTGTCCTACAAGGTTTTTGTACTGTCGGTCAGCAATAATTCGGGATGGTCGAACCAATTGTCCTCCGGCTCCTCCACGATCACGCTTGCGACGGGTTCGGTGAATTCGCCGGTCATTACGAAGGTGGAAGACTGGAACGACTACGGAGACGGCCGCGACCTGCGGGTCAGCTTCAATCGGGTCTCGGACGAAACGCGGATCGGCTCTTACCGGATTTTCGTAGTTAAGGCCAGCGACTATGCCAACTTCAGCCTGGCGAAAGCGAATGCGGTATCCAGCGCGAACTATACCCAGGTCAACAAGACCGGGTCGAACATCACGTCGTATGCCTTGTCCTCCAGTGCGCGGGATGTGGACGGAGCGACGATTCGCAACGGCGTCAGCTATCGGGTGTTCGTCATGGCCGTGGGCACTGGATCTTATGCAGGGACGAATACGTTATCCGCCGCTTCGAGCGCCATTACGCTGACAAACGGCAACACGGTGGATACGGTATCGAACGTGACCGTCGAAGACGTGAGCGATTATAATGACGGCCGCGACCTGCGGGTGAGCTTCACCCGGGCTTCGAACGAAACGTATATCAGCCACTATCGGATCATGGTGGTCAAAACCTCGGATGCGGGCAACTTTACGTTATCCAAAGCCAACAATGTCGGCAGTGCGAACTACACCTATGTAAGCAAAAACGGCTACACGCTCTCCACGGTTCTGAACGCGGGGGCAAGGGACGTCGACGGAGCGACTATCCGGAACGGAGTAAGTTACCGCGTATTTGTCCTCTCGGTAGCCAGCAACGGGCATAATCTGAGCAACGCGTTGTCCTATTACTCTTCGCCGATTACGTTGTCTAACAATGCGGTTGGCTCCGTTTCGAATTTGAACGTCGCCGACGTCAGCGACTACGGCGATGGCCGCGACCTGCGGGTGTCGTTTAACCGTGCCGCCGACGAGTCGAATATCAGCCATTACCGGGTCATGGTGGTGAAATCGGCAAATGCCGGCAGCTTTAATCTGTCGAAGGCGAATGCAGTACCTAGCGACAGATACACGTATATCAGCAAGGGCAACTATACGTTAACCGGCGTTCTGAGCGCGGGGGCCAAGGACGTTGACGGCGCAGCGATCCGTAACGGCGTCAGTTACCAGGTCTTCGTCCTGTCGGTTGGCAACAATGGTTATTCGAGCAGCAACAAGCTTTCTTACGGTTCGAACGTCATTACGTTAACGGGCAGCGCCGTTGGGACAGCTTCGAATGTAGCGGCGAACGACGTGAACGATTACGGCGACGGCCGGGATCTGCGGGTGACGTTTACCCGGGCTGCGAACGAAGCGTATATCAGCCAATATCGGGTATTCGTGGTGAAGGCGTCGAAGTTTGGAAGCTTTGATTTGAATGCAGCGAACTCTTCTAATTACTATACTCCCGTCAATAAAAGCGGGGTAACCTTGACCGTTGACCTCGGTGCAGGGGCACGGGATACCGACGGAGAGGTTCTCCGCAACGGCGTGGCTTACCGAGTTTACGTCCTGTCGGTGGCCGTAAGCGGCGGATCCAACGCGCTGTCGGGGGGTTCAAACGAGGTTACGTTGAATAATAACGAGGCGTTCGAGCGATTGAACGTAACGGCCCAGACCACGGGAAGCGGCTCTTCGTTCAGCGACATCGTGGTAAGCTTCAACAAACAGCCGAATGAAAGCAACGTCCAGGAGTACCGCATCATGCTTGTTCCGGCTGCTAATGTCGGCAGCTTTAGCCTTGAATATGCCAACACGGTCACCTTGGACAGCAATTACACAACCGTATTGCCAAGCGGACGGAATATCCAGGTTTCGTTGAATCGGGCCAACAACGTCTACGGCACGCCGTTGGACGCAAACACCACCTATCATGTATTTGTGTTAACGGTGGCGAAATCCGCTTCGGGCTTGCCGAACGTCTTGTCCGGTCCATCGGGTCAGGTGAAGCTGAATGTTGACCCGAATACTGTTCCCGTACCCGCGGCAAGCATTGTTAGTACCAAAGCAAATGGTTCCAATATTGATGTAAGCATCAACAAACCTGCAGAGGACCAAAACATCGACAAATATCTCGTTATTGCCGTACCTGAAGCGGATGTTCAAACGGTCAAAGCTTCGGGAGGCTACCAAGGGGCAAGTGTAGAAAAACAAGGCTCTAATTCAGGTATTATAAATAGTGATTATGAAGGAAAAGAAATTGATTTTCAGAAAAGTAACTATAGTATTTTCGTTATCACGGTTCCGGATACGAAAAAATCCACGAATTATGCCATATCCGCACCGACTCAGGTCACACCGTAAGGCATATGTGAAATAGCCAATACCCAGGAAGAGCGGTTCGCCCAAAGGCGCCGCTCTTTTTTTTGCCCGTAGCCGATTGCGCCTGGACGGCGGATTGACATTCTTTTTACATTTTGGGTACCATTAAGTTCAAACATGGGGCGGCCCTGTGGAGGCTGTTGTTGATCGAAGGCGATTTGCGGCGGGGGAGCGGCGTTTGGACGAAAGACGGGCTGTTGCGGCAGCGCGAAGAAACGGCGTACGGCTTGGCCGGATGCCTGGAACTGTGGATACGCAACGGTAACGGCAAGGGACGCGTGCAAACCAAGGGATGATCTAGAGAAGAACGTTAGCGGCGTTAGACTACTCCATGCGAAAAAGGCGGGATCAAATGAACAAAGTCGGATTGGTCATGCGAAAAATTCAGTTTGCCGAGGCCCAAGGCCCGCGCGTGTTTGCGGAGCGGCTGCGCGCCATCGGCCGGGAGCTTGGCGTGGACGTCGTATTTATCTCCCCGGAGCGCCATGTCAGCGAACACGATTGGCTTCCGGGCTATGAGCACGAGAAAGGCGACCTGGTCAACTACGATATCGTGCTGGACCAAATTTATGCGCAAAACATCGAGCATGTCATCTATACAGTATCCGGGTTTACTTTTTTGAACATGTTTCTCCCCAACAGCGTACTGTTCCCGCATAGCTTCCCCGACCCGGCGCTGACCGGGTATGAGATGATGAAGCCGTTTTACGGGATCGTGGACAAGGCGATCGTGCAGACGGAGTTTTTGCGGCGGCAAATGAACGAGGTGTTCGGAGTGACGGACGTGAGCGTGATCCCGATCGGGTTCAACGAATCGCTGGCGGAACGGCATTTTGACCCGGCGGCCATCGTTGATAACCGGGTGTTGTGGATCGGGCGGGACGAGGAGAACCGGCGGCCGGACCTGGTGCTGGAGTATGCGCGGCAAAACCCGGACAAGGACGTCGTGATGGTGTTCGGCGGGCAGCGGTACAGGGAAAGCATGAAGAAATACGACATTCCCCGCAATGTCACGTTGCGGTTCGCGTTAAGCCAGGACGAGGTGTTTGCGCTGATGAACTCGGCCAAGGTGTACTGGAGCTGTTCCAAATTCGATACCTTCGCGATGCCGCTGACCGAAGCGTTGGCCATGGGCAAACTCGTCGTCAAACCGGAGCATCCCTGCTACGGGCATATCGGCTCCCGGCATGCTTTTGCCGGCAACGAGAACAACTGGTTCGAGCTCGTCAACATGGCGGCGGCCTCGCCGCTTAAGTTTTCCGCCGACAACCGGGAATACGCCTTCGCGAAGTTTTCGGCGACGGTGATGAAGCAAGGATATGAACGCTTCTTCGGGGAGTGGTTGAAATGAACGGATTGTCGGCGGGATCGAAGCTGGCCGGCACGATTGAACAGCTGGCGGCAAGCGGCTGGCCTCCGCGCGAGCTCGAAGCGCTTGCGCCCCGGGCGTTTGCCGCCATTTATGAGGCGGGAGAGCCGATGGGAGTAGCCACCGCGACGATCGAGGCGGGCTGGGCGGGAATCAGCAACGTTGTCGTCGACCCGCGCCACCGTCGTAAGGGCGTTGCCGGCCGTCTGTTGCACGCGCTGGCGTCATGGGCGGTCGAGAACGGAGCGGAAGGCATGTATTTGCAAGTGCTGGCGGGCAATGCGCCGGCGCTGGAGCTTTACGGCAAGCTTGGCTTTCGGGCCGTATCGGCCTACCACTACAGGGTTCGCAAGTAGGAATAATGCAGGGCGGTCCAATGGGGCCGCTTTGTTGCGTGGGAAGGAAATCCCGGGGATGAGCGCGAAATTTACAATCCAAGGAACTAGAGGTTCGGTTTCTTACATAAACATGGAGTAGATCCATCGGGGATTTGCGATACGGTTGTCGTGAGTGGCGACTCGGAGCTGTATCCGTAAACCGAACGGGCCTTTCGGTTGAACTCACAAATCGTGTAAGCGTTTTAAATCGAGGGCTCTTGGGAGCCATGAACGGAAACGGAGGAGAACATGGATGACACTGGCAGAACGATTGGGGTATGGGCGGGACGCCAAGTTGCTGATCGTGAATGCGGATGATTTCGGGATGTGCCATGCGGAGAACGCGGCGATCATCCAACTGCTGCAGGAAGGAGCGGTATCCTCGGCTACGGTTATGGTCCCTTGCGCCTGGGCCAAGGAGGCCGCGGCTTGGAGCGTTGCCAACCCCGAATACGATGTGGGGGTGCATTTGACGTTCACCAGCGAATGGAGCGGTTATAAATGGGGGCCGGTCACCCGGGACGGGGACGTGCGGACGCTGGTTACGGAGGAAGGCTATTTTCCGGGAGATGTGACCCGCTTCGAATTGCAGGCCAGTCGTCCGCAGGTGCGGCTGGAGATGATCAACCAGGTGGAGACGGCGCTGGCGTTGGGTCTGGCTCCTACACATCTCGACAACCACATGGGCAGCTTGTACGGCTTGGCGACCGGCCAACATTTCCTCGACGTGACGTTTGAAATCTGCGCCGATTACGGCTTGCCGTTCCGCTTGCCGCGTTCGCTGCCGCGGGTAGGCAAGCTGCCGCCGGAGGCCGCCGTGCTGGCCCGGCAAGTCACCGAGCTGGCCGACCGGATGGGCGTCATCATCCTCGACGATCTGATCGGGCTGCCTTTCGGCAAGCAACCGGGCGAAACGTACGACCGCTACAAGCGAGATATGATCGCAACGCTCAAGGGACTGCGCCCCGGAGTATCCGAGATCATCATCCATCCCGCGCTGGCGACCGAAGAATTGAAGGCCATCCATGCCGAATGGGAAAAAAGACAGTGGGATGATCAGCTCTTCCGCGATCCGGAGGTCAAAGCGACCTTGGTGGAAGAAGGCATCGAAATGATTCGATGGAAGGACTTGCAGGACCTGCAGCAGCGGCGGCAACGGCCGTAATCGGCCGGCTTTCGAAGAAAGGGAGGCGGAACGGAGGATGCGAGCCGTGAAACGGGAAAACTTGCCGGAGCTGCAAAAGGTGGCCTACAGTTCGGGCAATCTGGCGGTCAATTTGATGTCGCAGGCCTTTGCCACCTATCTCGTTTATTATTACGTTGACGTGCTGGGCGTTCGCCCGGCTTGGATCAGCCTGGCGATGGTCTTCCACGGCGTGCTTAACGCCGTGCTCAATCCGCTGTTTGGCCATCTGTCCGATCGGACCCGCACGCGGTTCGGCAGGCGGATCCCTTATATCGGGTTCGGCCTGATTCCGCTGGCCGCGGCGTTTGCCCTGTTGTGGACGCCGCCGGCGGCCGGGAATGGGGCTTTTCTCTATTTCCTGGGGACCGTCATGCTGTACGACGCGCTGTTCGTCCTGGTCGTGTTGAATTATTCGGCGCTGTTCCCGGAGATGTTCCAAAGTGTCAAGGATCGCGCTTACGTATCTTCCTGGCGGCAGATGCTGGGGATCGTCGGCATGATCGTCGGCGTGGCGATTCCGCCGCTGCTTTATTCGCAGATCGGTTGGGGCGCGATGGGGGCGGTATTTGCGGGGGTGTCGGCGGGATTCCTGGCCTTGTCCCTCTGGGGCAGCCGGGAGAATCCCAATGCGCCCCGCACGACGTACCGCTTGACCGCGGCAGTGGGACATACGCTGGGGAACCGTGCGTTCGTCCTTTACGTCACCGGCAGCTTTCTGGTGCAGTTTACGTTTGCACTGCTGCCGGCGGGCATCCCGTTTTACACGAAATACGTGTTGGGCCAAGAGGAGAGTTTTAACACCTTGCTGCTAGGGGCGATTTTTCTAACCGCCATTCCCTGTGTGTTCCTGTGGGGGCGGATGACGACACGCTACGGGGCCCGCCGCGGGATTCTAACGGCCACCCTCTGCTATGCCGCCGCGCTGCTGCCGTTCGGCTGGATCACGCAGGCGGGCGGCGCGATTGCGACCGCCGCCTGCGTGGGCCTTGGGTTGGCCGGGCTGCTGGTGCTGCTCGACGTTATGTTATCCGAGGTGATCGACGAGGACGAGAGGCGTACCGGTGCACGCCGGGAAGGTATGTACTTCGGCATGAACGGATTTATCGTGAGATGGGGCGTATCACTGCAGGCCGCCTGCATGGGGCTTATTCTGGAGGCCAGCGGGTATGACGCCGCTCTAAACGAACAGCCGGCATCGGCCGCGATCGGCATCCGATGGATGCTTAGCGGGATACCGGCTGCGGCGCTGCTGCTGGCGTTGCTGTTCTTTTATTTCTACCGATTGGGCAAGAAGCCCCCGCGATCCTGATTCCATTGGCCCGGCGCGCATGAACCGGATTTCAGCAATCCCTCCATCGCTTCCGCGTTCAGTGGGCGGCTGTAATAGTAACCTTGAATCTGATCGCAGCCGTTTTGCTGCAGGAATTCGAATTGGGCCTTCGTTTCGACCCCCTCGGCCAACACCGTCATGCCCAGCGACTTGCCCAATTGAATGATGGACCGCAGCAGCGAGTTGTCGCGTTCCGAACAAGGCGTTTCCTGTACGAAGGTGCGGTCGATCTTTAGCACCTGAACCGGGAGCGATTTCAAGTAATGGATCGAAGAATAACCTGTTCCGAAATCGTCTACGGACAGGGAGATGCCGCGTTGCTGCAAGGCGGTTAAGGTATCCTTGATCAGCACGTGGTCGTTCAGCAGCGATTCCGTCACCTCAAGCTCGAGGTATTGCGGGGCGAGCCCCGTTTCGGCCAAGACCTGCTCAACGGTACGCAAGAAGTGAGGATGCCTGAACTGCACCGCCGAAACGTTGACGGACATCGGTAGCTTCGGAAACCCGGCTTCCTGCCATCGCTTGTTCATCCGGCAGGCCTCCAGGAGGACCCACTTCCCCAATTCGACGATAAACCCGTTCTCTTCGGCGATCGGGATAAAAGAGACCGGAGGAATGTACCCCTGCAAGGGATCGTTCCAGCGGATCAGCGCCTCGAAGCCGGTCAGCTTCTCTGTGGCCGCATCGATCTTCGGTTGAAAATGCAGCTCGAATTGCCCTGACGCCATCGCTTGAAGCATTTTCTTCTCCAGCGTCAAGCGGGCCATCAGCCGGTCCATTAAGTAATAATCAAAGTAGTGAGGGCCCTCCAGCGCTTCCTTTTTCGCTTCCTTCATTGCCATTTCGGCATGCTGCAGCAACTGATTCACATCGGATCCGTCATCCGGGTAGAGGCTGATCCCCATCCCGAAACCGACGTGAATCGTTTCGCCGGAAAGGGTGTAAGGCTTCGTTAACGCGTCATTCAAATCAAGCGCAAGCGTATGTATAAACAAAGGATCGGTCACATTCGACACCAGCACGAAAAATTCATCCGCGAAGTTGCGGCACATCGGCGTTCCGTCAGGGAAGGAGCTATGCAGCCTTTCCGCGACCTGTCGGAGCAGCTCGTTGCCGGCACTCTCGCCGTAACTTTCGTTGATATGCCGAAATCGGTTCAGATTGATGCACATGACGGCGGCCGTTTTATTCTCGGCCAGGACCGACCGCAGTTCGGCCCGCATCAGTTCCCTGAAACGGTTGGAATTCTGCAGGCGCGTGACCGGATCAAAATGGGACAACTGGCGGAGCTGTTCGGTTGAAGCCCGCTGCTGCTCCACTTCCTGGCTTACATCGAACTGCAGCCCGACAAAATAGAGGGGGCGGCCCGCCGGATCCAGGATCGGGCTGATCACGAATTGGTTCCAGTATGTACTGCCGTCTTTCTTATAGTTCTTGATCGTTACCGTGGCGGATCCATGTTCCTTAACCGCTTTCCGAATAACGTCGAGGTGTTCCTTGTCGGTCTCTTCCCCCTGAAGAAAGCGGCAATTTCGCCCCACGACCTCCTCGCGACTGTATCCGGTCAGGCGTTCAAACCCTTGATTTACATAAACCAGAGGGTTGTCTTCAAGATTAGGATCCGTAATGGCCATGCCGACGCCCATCCTATCAATGGCTCGAAGCAGAGCCGAGGTGGTGAGCATGGATTCTAGTCGGGATTGGGAGCGTACCTGGTCGTCTTCCACGATATAAAGCCTCCTCGGAATGAACCGCTTAAGATGTTGTTAACCGACGATGTCCGTCATACGGGTGCGTCCGATCAAAGCTATAGCTTATGATTCCATCATACATTCGGCACGGGGCCGCTGGCAATCGGTTTTTCGAAAAGGGGAGACAAAGGTCGCATGACCTCTTGCCTAGGGTCTAGATTTTTTTCATGAGAGTGATCTTCTTCATTCTGAACAGTCTCGGACCGGTGATAACATGAGCTTATTTAAGGCATACCGAGCAAAAATACAGCCGGATATTTTATTGCTTTATAGCGGTAACGCAGGAGGACGACAGGCAGTTCATCTCATGAAAAACGAACGTAATCAGATCGGGAGGTTGAAAATGGGGAAGGCTACCGGTTTTATGGAATATTTGCGGGAGGTCCCGGGCGAAGTCCGGCCGCAGGAACGCATTGGCTCCTGGCAGGAATTTGCCGTGCCGCTGGAGGAGGAGAAGCTGAGAACGCAGGGAGCGCGGTGCATGGACTGCGGAACTCCGTTTTGCCATGCAGGTCGGCTGCTGTCGGGGATGGCTTCCGGCTGTCCGGCGCACAATTTGATTCCGGAATGGAACGATCTCGTATACCGCGGCAGTTGGAAGGAAGCGCTGAAGCGGCTGCACAAGACGAACAATTTCCCCGAGTTTACCGGCCGGGTGTGTCCGGCTCCGTGTGAAGGAGCATGTACCGTCGGCAAAAGCGGCCAGCCCGTGACGATCAAAAGCATCGAAAGGGCCATTATCGACCGCGGATTCGCGGAAGGTTGGATCCGGCCCCAGATCCCTGCCGCATCCAGCGGCAAGAAGGTGGCGGTCGTCGGTTCCGGCCCTGCGGGTCTGGCTTGCGCCGACCAGCTGAACAAAGCCGGTCATGCCGTAACCGTTTACGAACGGGCTGACCGGATCGGCGGGCTGTTGATGTACGGGATCCCGAACATGAAGCTGGATAAGCAAATAGTTCAGCGCCGCGTCGATTTGCTGTCCGCCGAAGGGATCCGTTTTATCGCCGGGGCGGAAATCGGGAAGGATATTCCGGCCGAACGGCTGCGCACCGAGTATGACGCCGTAGTGCTGTGCTGCGGGGCAACGCAAGCCCGGGAGCTGAGTGTAGAAGGCCGGGAATTGGACGGCGTTCATCAGGCGATGGAGTTTTTGTCCCGGAATACCCAAAGTCTGTTGGATTCGGGGCATCAGGACGGCCGGTTCCTGTCGGCCAAGGATAAGCACGTCGTCGTCATCGGCGGCGGCGACACGGGGACCGATTGCGTCGCTACGGCCATCCGCCAGGGCTGCAGCAGCGTGACCCAACTGGAAATCCTGCCGCAGCTCCCGCTGACCCGCCAGCAGGACAACCCGTGGCCGGAATGGCCGAAGGTGCAAAAGACGGACTACGGACAGGCGGAGGCCGCCGAGCTGTTCGGACGGGATCCCCGCAGATTTGAAACGTCGACGAAATCGCTGTTGGGAAATGAACGCGGCCAAGTGACCGGAGTTCATACGGTTCGCGTGGAGTGGAAGCAGATCGACGGGCGCCGGGTGCCGGCGGAAGTTGCCGGAAGCGAGCGGGTTATTCCTGCGGACCTGGTCCTGTTGGCTTTGGGATTCGCCGGGCCGGAGCCGGACCTGCCGGAGCAGTTGGGTCTGGAACGGGACGAACGCACGAACGTCAAGGCGGAACTCGGCGATTTCCGAACGAACGTGGAAGGGGTGTTTGCCGCCGGAGATATGCGGAGAGGTCAAAGCCTGGTGGTTTGGGCGATGCATGAGGGCCGGCAGGCCGCCAGCGAAGTCGACCGGTATTTGATGGGCAGCACCGTGTTGCCGTAAGTCGTTTGCGTGCTTCAATCCATCAACAGCTTGAGCAGTTGCGTCCGATTGCTGGCGCCGACCTTTTGAAAAATAGAGCGCATATGCTTCTTGATCGTCACTTCGCTAAGGAAGAGGCGGGTGGCGATGTCGCGGTTGGTCAGCCCTTCGGCGGCGAGAGCGGCGACTTCTTTCTCGCGATGGGTCAAATCCGTGCGCGCGTAAATCGCGGCCTCGGGTTTGGTCATCGACAGGTTCTCGGGCGATAGACCGAAGGCTGTCGCTTCGCGGCGTTCTTGGTCGGCGCCGTCTCGCATGCCGGAGATGGGCAGGGCCACGTCGTGTTGCTCGCGGAGCAATGACGCCAGCAGCAGGGGCAAGCCGTCCGTCTGCTTCCAGATACGATAGATTTGCTCCGGCTCGCCGATCCCGTAGCCCCGAAGATAGGCGGCGACGCTGTTAAAGTCCAGGTTGGTGAGCGGCATCCGGTAGATGGATCGTTTCCAAAGCGGACTTTCCGTCCACTTGTCGGACAGCGGGTTTCGGCCGGAAATCACGCAAAGGCTGCGGTCTTTGATTTGCGGAACGAAAAAATCGCGAAGCCAATCGTCCAGCGGTTCCAGAAGTTCATACGTATCGACAAATACTAACGAAGGTCCTAGTTTGGCCCGTTTATTGACCGCCTCGATGGCGGCTCTGACGGTAAAGTCGGGATCGGATAAGGAGGGGAGGGTATCCAATAAACCAAGCTGGAACAGGATATGCCGACTGAAATCTTCGGGCGAGGTGTTGATTCTGGCGGCGTTAAGCGCAATTACGGTAGCTCCTTGTCTGGCGGCTTGCTTTTGAAATTCTTCGGCCAGCGAACTTTTTCCTACGCCGGTCGAGCCGTAGATGTTGATGATTCGCTCCATATTAACGTAGTGCTTAAGATATAGCGAAAAGACCTCTATTTCCCACTCCCGGCCTATCAAACGAGATCGTCGTTCTGAGTCCTTTTGCTCATACTTTGTCGTTTTCATGGTTCTTCACCCCCTCTTCGAACTACAAATTTTCCCTTTTACATTCTAGAATATCATTGATATGAAAGATAGAATAGTGACTTTTTGTATAATAAAGTCGAAAAAACCCTCTACAAAGTATACTTTGGGGTAATGTCTCATTTGCTGTCGCCATGATAAATTTAAATAGGTCGAAAGACTCAGTTCATTAATCGTGACAGAAAGCGAAAGCATTCGTCTCAGCTAAAAGATCCGCTAAGTAAGGATGAGGTGATGTCATGAGACAGGTTCATATCAGGATGCTCGAACCAGGCGACATTTTGGCCGAGCCTATCCTAAATCAACACGGGATGACGATGCTTGGCGCGGGAACCGCATTAACGGAAAATCATATTTTCCGTCTGAAGAAGCTGGGGATTCAAACGGCCATGATCGGCTTAAAGGAACCGGGCGGTTCCTTCCGCGATGAGGATCTGAAGGAGCTAAGCCCGATCATGAAGTTACAGGACCTCAAAGAGAAAAGCGAGGCGCGAGAGAACATCCGACACATGCTGGTGCGTTTGGCCGACTCCGACCTCGGTTTCGGACGTCCGTCCACCCCGCAGCTGGACGAGCAGTTTCGCCGGATGTTTCGCAATATCCTGTACGAAATCACAAGTCATGAGCAAGTGCTGGACGGCCTGATCCGGCTACAGCAAAGCGATCCTTACCTGCTGGAACATTCGTTTCACGTGACGGCGTATTCGGCTATTCTTGGTATCGCGACCCATTACTCCGGCGCGGAGATGATGGATCTCTGTGTCGGCGCTTTGTTGTTCGACATCGGGATGACCGAACTGCCGGTTCATACGATCCGGCGCAGCGGCAGCTTGACCGGAGCCGACCGCGAAGCGCTGCGGCGGCACCCGGAGGTCGGCTTCCAAATCATCTGCGATATGGAAGGCGTGTCAAGGCGTTCAGCCCTATGCGCCCTGCAGCATCATGAGCGGTATAACGGTACGGGTTATCCTTCCAGGCTGAAGCATCACGAAATCGACGAGTTTGCGCAGATCGTCGCCATAGCCGACACTTACCACGCGCTCATCTCCCGGCGGAACTACCGCCTGGCTTACACGCCGGGCGAAGCGATCGAATACTTGCTGGCTGCCGGAGACCGGTATTTTAGCCTGGAACTGATTCAAACGTATCTGCGCAATATCAGCATCTATCCATTATCCTCCTTGGTTAAGCTCAGCAGCGGCCAGTTGGGTATCGTTTCCTCCTTGGATTCCAACCTGGTGCACCGGCCGGTAGTTAAAATCATTCGCGAAGCGGACGGGTCAAACGTAAGCTCACCTTATGATGTGGATCTCATGCGCAAGACGGATCTGGTGATTACGGAAATCCTGGAATACCATGGGGGAGGGGGGCGGAAGTCCGCACGGATCTGCCCCTGATCTTCAGAAACAAGGTTGGATGCAAAAAAGCGCGAACTCGGGAGGCTTCTCCCTATGCTCGCGCTCATTTTTATATGATCCTGTCTATCGGCTGACGTCGGTTAATTCGGACTGCATCATTTCCAGCTTGCGGATAATCTCTTTTTGCCACTGGCGGTCGCCCAGATGGGCAGCAAGATTGAGCAGATCCAAATAGTCATCGATGTCCAGCCTTGTCTTTCTGCGGGCGGATAGCAATCTCATGGCGTTCGTCTCCTCTTGGCCGTTGTCGTTGGATAAACCGGGGTTATCCGAATACCAATAATGATAATCATTATCATGTAGTCTTTTTTATTATGCACAATTCCGCGCCCCTTGTAAATAGCGGCGAGACCGTTTAATCTAAAATTTGAATCAAATGGTTCTATGACGGGACGGCGATGGATTACAACGGACAAGCTAAACGACAATACGGAGCAGAGAACAATGGGAGGCGTTATGGAGACGGAATCGCTGTTTAAAGTCGAAGAACTGGCGCTCAAGAAGCACAAAATTTTTATGCAAAGCTATCTCCGGTATATTGCCAGGGCGATGCTGGCGAGCATGTTTATCGGTTTTGGGGTGATCGTCGCTTTCAAAAGCGGAAACTATTTTTATGTGGAGCATTCGCCGTTCACCTATCCGATGGCTGCCATTACCTTTGGTGCGGCCATCATCCTGATCGCTTACGGCGGCGGGGATCTTTTTACCGGGAATACGTTCTATTATACATACGCGGCTTTAAGGAAACGGCTGAAATGGGGGGACGTCACGAAGCTCTGGGTGTTCAGTTATTTCGGGAACATTCTGGGAGCGGGAGCCTTCGCCTTATTGATTTACTTGACCGGCTTGTTTGCCGACGCCTCGGTGAACAGTTTCCTGCTGAGCGTGGTCGAGCATAAGATGGCCACCCCTGTCACGGAGTTATTCTTCCGCGCGATTTTATGCAATTGGCTGGTATGTTTGGCATTCTTCATCCCGATGGCGCTGCAAGGGGACGGGGCCAAAATGTTTGCGATGATGCTGTTCGTCTTCTGCTTCTTCATCTCCGGCTACGAGCACAGCATCGCCAATATGTGCACCTTTGCCATCGCCTTGGTGCTGGATCATCCCGGGACGATCTCGTTCGGCGGTGTCGTGCATAATCTTATTCCGGTGACGCTCGGCAATTTGGTTGGCGGGGTTCTATTGATGGGCTTTATGTACTATTTCGCCAATAAGCCGTATTTGGATGCTCAGGATTCTTCCGAAACGCCGCATAAATAAGCCGATTTTCAGGGAAGGCACCTCCGCATTCGGAGGGCTTTTTTTCTGGATCGCTGGGTAATTTAGCCTAGGGGTTCCTTTATAACTGTGATAAGATGGAACAAAATATGCTAGTTTTCGCGATTCGATGGGGCAACCCCACTCCTATCCTAGCGTAAAGGGTGTATCGCATATGAAGCGGTTCCGAAAGTTGTTAGTGGCAGGCATGCTCGTGCTTTCGATCTTGGCGGGGTTAGGTTTGACGACGGTCGAAGCGGAGGAAGGGTATCCTCGCGACGTCGCTTATGGGATCAGTCCTAAAGCGCCGGAGCGGGTCAATTACATAAACGATCGAATGGAGCACCTGAAGCGCTCGGGAGTTTATGAGGAGCTCTATCATAAGTATCTCTTCACCCATGCGGAAGCGTTCTCCAATACTATGCGGAACCGCCTTATTCTGGTTGGCGTCCTGTTCGTCGGCGGGGTAGGAGCGAGTTACTGGCTGATCCGGGTCTATATCGTCCGTCTGCACCGTACGATTCACGAAGAACGAGGATTTTCCAAGGAAGTACTGGATCATACCAACCTATTCATTTGGGCGGTGCAAAGCGACCGGACGACGGTGCGTTTCAACCGATACGCCGAATGGATAACCGGCATCCGGGAGGGAGAGGCGGTTGGGCGGCCCTATACGGAGCATTCCTTGCTGCAGCATGCCTGCCGTGAGCTGATTCCGCTGTTGGACCAGGCGCTGTCCCATCGCTTCGTCGATAACCGCGAGCTCAACCTGTTCTGCGCCGATCAGGGGAAAGCGAAGGCGTTTCTGTTCCGCACGGCGGTCATTCCCGGGCTGCAGGGGGATTCGGACGTGTTCGTCATGACCGGGGTGGACATCGAGGAGCGCAAGCAATTCGAGAATAAACTGCATCAAAGTTACCAGGAGCTGGAGAGCGCGAATTTGGAGTTAACCGCCACCCAGGAAGAGTTAAGGGAAAACTACGACAAGCTGCTGGAAAACCAGGAGAGGCTGAGAAGGAGCGAGGAACGCTACCGGCTGGTTGCCGAAGCGTCCAATGGCGGCATATGGGAGCTGGATCTGGAACGGGATCGCCGGCATTACTCGCCGCGGTGGTTCGAGCTGCTTGGTTACAGCCAGGAGGACCCGATAACCAGCGAGATGCTGCAGCAGGTGATTCATCCCGACGATGTGCCGATAATCCATCAGAAAGCCGCGGCATTGCGGGCAGGGGACAACGAAGTGTTCGAGTGCGAATACCGCCTGCGCTGCAAGGACGGAGAATACCGCTGGTTCCTGGGACGGGGGAAAGCGCTGTTCAACGAGCAGGGGCGCGCTTACCGGATGGTAGGTTCGAATATTGAGGTGCACCAACTGAAGATGTACCAGCAGCGAATGCGGCATCTCGCTTATTACGATACGCTTAGCGACTTGCCGAATCGGTTGTATTTGCTGGAGGAGATGGATGCGCTGGTTTCCGGGGAAAACGCGAATGCCGCTTTATTTTTTGTGGATACCGACAATTTTAAATTTATCAACGATACGTTGGGGCATAAATTCGGCGACCGCCTCCTGATAGAAGCAAGCTGCCGCTTAACCGCCCTGATCGGGAATGCGGGCATGTTGTTTCGGCTGGGCGGGGACGAATTCGTCATCTTGCTGAAGGGTGCGGAGGAGGAGCAGGCGACCGTTCTGGCGGACAAGCTGCTTCAGGGCTTCAGGGAGCCGTTCCGGATCGACGGCAGCGATCTGTTCGTGTCCGTTAGCATCGGTATTTCGTTCTATCCGCGGGACGGCGTCACGCCGGAAGAAATCCTCAAGAACGCCGACGTGGCGATGTATGCGGCCAAAGAAGCGGGGAAAGGCAAATTCGCAATCTTCGACCCTGTATTTCTGCAAGCGTTTAATGAACGGGTGCGCCTGGAAAAGAACTTGCGGCAAGCGCTGGCCCGCGGTGAGTTTACGATCCACTACCAGCCCCAAATTGGGGTGCGCGACGGCCGGATTTGCGGCTTCGAGGCGCTGATCCGCTGGAACAGCCCGGAACTTGGCTGCGTACCGCCCTTATCTTTCATCAAAATCGCCGAGGATAGCCGGCTGATCGTTCCGATCGGCGAATGGGTGCTAAGCGAGTCCTGTGCCTTTGCCAAACGTTTGGAGGTAGAGGGGTTCGGGACATACAAGATTGCCGTCAACATCTCTGTCGTCCAGCTCCTCGAAGGGGATTTCGTCGCCAAAGTCGTGCGCATTCTACAAGACACCGGTTTGGCGCCCGAGTGCCTGGAGCTGGAAATTACCGAGTCCATGATTATGGAAACGGTGGATTCGCTTGTGCCGAAGCTTGTCGAATTAAAAGCGCTCGGTATTCTAATCGCATTGGATGATTTCGGCACCGGTTATTCTTCGCTGGGGTCGCTGAAACAGATGCCGATTACGACGCTCAAGGTGGACAGATCATTTATCGAGCACTTGCCGGAATAGGATGACAGCCGTTCCCTCGCCAAAGCGATCGTGCTCATCGGACGCAAAATGGGGCTGCAGGTCGTTGCCGAAGGTGTGGAGACGGAACAGCAGATGCAGCATGTACGCCGCGCCAAGTGCGATATTATCCAAGGGTATTACATCAGTAAGCCGATCCCGGAGGCGGGCATCCGCGACCTGCTGCGCAGCTATCGCCCCGAAACGGTATAAACAAACAAATCCCCCGCAGGATCATGCAGCTTCCCGATCCTGCGGGGGATTTGTTTGGCATCAAACTCCGGCAGAGGCGCTGCCTTCCTGCGCAGGGGCAGGGTCCGGTTCGCTGAGGAACGCGGTGATCGGCATGGAAGCAGCTCCTAACGCGGTGGAACGGATGCCCAGATTAGCGAAGGCGACTCCGGCCTTCTTGCGGTGATAGGAGAGGCTTCGGCGCTCGATCGTGCGCAGCATGGCGTCCTGCAGCAGGTCGCCGGCGAGCGACAGGCGGTTGCCGATGACGATCAGCTCCGGGTTCAGGACATTGACCAAGTTGGCCAATCCAACGCCAAGCTGGGCGCCGATCTCATTCAGAAGCTGAACGGCCCGGGGATCGCCGCCGCGGGCCAGCCGGATAATCTCCTCCAGATCGGGGTGCGAATCGCTCCACAGCTTGGCCGCCCGATCGAGCAGTGCCTTCTCCGAGGCCAGCGTCTCCCAGCAGCCGCGATTGCCGCAGCGGCAGAGCGGGCCGTTCTCGGAGACGGTCATATGGCCGACCTCGCCGGAGAAATTCGCCGCGCCGCGATACAACTCGCCGCCGACGATGATGCCGGAGCCGATCCCGATGCCGATGCTCAGATAAATCAGATTTTGGGCCTCGCGGCCGGCGCCGTAAAGTTTCTCGCCAATCGCGCCGGCGTTGGCTTCGTTATCGATATGAAGATTGGCTCCGAATTCGGAAGCCAGCGATTCGTAGAGGTCGACCTGGTTCCAATCCAGGTTGGGGGCCGATACAACGCGGCTTTTGTCGTCGACGAGCCCCGGCACGCCAATCCCGATGCCTACGATGCCGTACGGCGAGTCGGGAAGCTTCTTGCTGAACTGGAGAATCGTTTTGCGAATTTGTTCAAGGACGTGGACCGGGGTGAAATCGGCGAGCGGCACCGTTTTCTCCTGAAGGACGTGGCCTTCCAGATCGACGAGTACGGCCAGCAAGTCATTGACGCGGATATCGATGCCGACGGCATAACCGGCGCTGCGGTTGAACAGCAGCAGGGTTGGTTTCCGCCCGCCGCTGGATTCGCCGGGACCGATCTCGGAGACGAGCCGGCTGTCGATCAACTCGGAGACGAGGGACGATACGGTCGCCTTGTTCAAGCCGATCGCGGCGGAAATATCCGCACGAGACAACGGCTGACGCTGGCGGATCGTATCCAGGACGATGGTTTTATTCATTTTTTTGATGAGCTGCTGGTCGCCTGTGATTTTCATATAAACTCCCTCGTTATGCCCATGCCTCTTGGCATGGCGAATTTAGGTCTATACGCATCATAACATAAATGACCGGGTGGCAATCAATAACTTAGTTAGTTTACTAGACAAACAAAGTAGAACGTGGTACGATCTAGTTGTAAAAGCATGCTTCCATTATCCGGTGGGCATGCTACTTATAATCCACAGGATGTAAAGGCTTACTTAAAATTTATTCTAAAGCTGGGAGGAATTAGTGGTGAGTTATTTCAAAACAATCGGCAAAATTCAGTATGAAGGCGCAGGTTCCAACAATCCGCTGGCATTTAAACATTATAACGAGAACGAAGTCGTCCTCGGCAAATCGATGAAAGAGCATCTGCGTTTTGCGGTTGCTTATTGGCACACGCTGACGATGAACGGCAGCGACCCGTTCGGCCAAGGCAACATGATTCGTCCTTGGGAAACGGTAAGCGGCTTGGATCTGGCCAAGGCCCGCGTTGAAGTAAACTTCGAATTCCTGGAAAAGCTTGGCGCTCCTTATTTCTGCTTCCATGACGTCGACATTGCTCCGGAAGGCGCTACGCTGAAGGAATCAAACGAGAACCTGGACGTCATCGTCGCCAAAATCAAGGAAGGTATGAAGCAAACCGGCGTCAAGCTGCTTTGGAATACGGCGAATATGTTCTCCAATCCGCGTTACGTGCACGGCGCAGCAACGACTTCCAATGCGGACGTATTCGCTTATGCTGCAGCTCAGGTGAAGAAAGGTCTGGAAACGGCCCTTGAACTGGGTGCCGAAAACTATGTGTTCTGGGGCGGCCGCGAAGGTTACGAATCCCTGCTGAACACCGATATGGCGTTGGAGCTCGACAACCTGGCAAGATTTTTCCATATGGCGGTTGACTATGCGAAGGAGATCGGCTTCAAAGGCCAATTCCTGATCGAGCCGAAGCCAAAAGAGCCGACGAAACACCAATACGATTTCGACGCGGCTACGACAATTGCTTTCCTGCAAAAATACGGCTTGCAAGACCACTTCAAGCTCAACCTGGAAGCGAACCATGCCACGCTGGCCGGCCATACGTTCGAGCATGAGCTGCGCGTAGCCCGCATCAACAACATGCTCGGTTCGATCGATGCTAACCAAGGCGACATGCTGCTTGGCTGGGATACCGACGAATTCCCAACCGACCTGTACGCCGTGACGCTGGCCATGTATGAAATCCTGCAAAACGGCGGCCTCGGCTCCGGCGGCGTCAACTTCGACGCGAAGGTAAGACGCGGCTCCTTTGAACCGGAAGACCTGTTCTACGCTCATATCGCCGGTATGGATACGTTCGCGAAAGGTTTGAAGGTAGCCGGCAAAATGATCGAAGACAAGTTCATCGAGAACCTGCTTGACGAACGTTACGCCAGCTTCAAATCCGGTATCGGCGCGGATATCGTTTCCGGCAAAGCGAACTTCAAGACGTTGGAAGCTTACGCTTTGGAGCACAGCCATATCGTCAACAAGTCGAACCACCTCGAGCTGGTGAAAGCCCGTCTGAACGAGTACATTTTCGGCACGAAATAAGCGGAAGCCGAGTTTTGAACCACCTTTCCAAAAGGGGACGCCTGCCGTCCCTTTTTGTGGTATCAGCCCCTTTGGGGAATAGGCGAAGGAGAGGATCGCAATGAAGTATGTGATTGGCATCGATCTGGGGACCAGCTCGGTCAAGACGCTGCTGGTGAACCGCAGCGGGGAGATCGCCGGAGAGGCCTCGACGGCTTACCCGCTGATTCACGAGCGTCCCGGGTACAGCGAGCAAAATCCCGAGGAATGGGTAAAAGGAACGGTTGCTTGCCTGAAGCAGTTGCTGAAAGAGAACGGCGTTGCGGCCGAAGACGTGGAAGGCGTGTCCTTCTCGGGCCAAATGCACGGCTTGGTGCTGCTGGATGACCAGAACAACGTGCTGCGCAACGCCATCCTGTGGAACGATACCCGGACGACCAAGCAATGCCGCGACATCGAAGCGAAGCTGGGCGGCAAGCTGCTCGATATTACGCGCAACGCGGCGTTGGAAGGCTTTACGCTGCCGAAGATCCTCTGGGTGCAAGAGCATGAGCCGGAGCTGTTCGCCAAAGCGGCGCGGTTTGTGCTGCCGAAGGATTATTTGCGTTACTGCATGACCGGCCAAGTGCAAATGGAAATCTCCGACGCGGCGGGAACGCTGCTGCTTAACGTGCCGGAAGGCCGATGGAGCGAGGAGATCGCCGCGGCCTTCGGGCTTCCGGCCGGCTTCTGCCCGCCGCTCGTGGGCAGCACCGAGAACACCGGCACGCTGCTGCCGGAATTTGCCGCCGAGTCCGGCCTGCCGGCCGGCACGAGGGTGTTCGGCGGCGGCGCCGATAACGCCTGCGGCGCCGTGGGCGCGGGCATCGTCCGCAAGGGCGACGCGCTGTGCAGCGTCGGTACGTCCGGCGTTGTGTTGACGTACGAAGAAGACAAAACCAAGGATTTTGCCGGCAAGGTGCATTTCTTTAACCATGCGCACCCGGGCGCTTTTTACGCCATGGGCGTCACGTTGGCTGCAGGGTATTCCTTAAGCTGGTTCAAGGAATCGCTGGCACCGGAGCTGAGCTTCGACGATCTGCTGAAGCCGGTGGGCGATATCGCGCCGGGTTCGGAAGGGCTGCTGTTCACCCCGTATTTGGTGGGGGAACGCACGCCGCACGCGGACAGCGTGATCCGCGGCAGCTTCATCGGCCTGTCCGGCACGCACCGCCGCGAGCATCTGGCGCGCGCGGTGATGGAGGGCATCACGTTCTCGCTTCAGGAGTCGTTCGAGTTGTTCCGCGGGGCCGGCATCGAGGTTGAGCGCGTCATCTCCATTGGCGGCGGCGCGAAGAACCCGGTTTGGCTGCAAATGCAGGCCGACATCTTCGGCAAGCCGGTCGTGGCGCTGAAGAATGAGCAAGGCCCGGCGATGGGCGCGGCGATGATGGCCGCCGTCGGCAGCGGCTGGTTCGGCAGCCTGAAGGAATGCGCCGACGCCTTCATCGGCTATGCCAAGACGTATGAGCCGATCCCGGCCAACGTCACGAAGTATGCTCGCCTCTTCAAGCTGTACCAGCAGGTTTATGCAGCGACCCGCTCGCTGAATGAGGGGCTGCAGGATTTCCGCGGTTAGCTAACCGGGTTCGGATGGATTCGGACCGACCGCCACTAGAAGCGCCTGTTCCATTTTGGGAACAGGCGCTTTTCGTTCGGAAATGTTGTAATTTATGCAACATTACTGACCAAGGAGGCAGGTGCGACTGCAAATGCTGCATTTTATACAACATTTTTGAGCATCCCCGCCCGTCACAGCCAAAAATGTTGCAGAAAATACAACATTTCAGCCCATTTGCTGCGTCAGGCCATAGATTGTTGTACTTTTTACAACATTTTACCCATAGATGCCGCAAACCGGGGGCAATATGCCGTAACGAGGACGGTGATGGTGCGCCAGTCGCGCCGGGCAAGAGCCGCGAATCCATCTAGCCTGGAAGGCATGATATAATTGACCTTGCACAAGGAGGGAAGACATGTTCATTCGGAGCATTTACCGCAATTACTTCAAGAACAATTTGTTCATGAAGATTCTCTTGTTTTTTTCGGTGATCACGATCGTGACGATCATTACGTTTTCGTACTTGATGTTCATGTTTATGTCCGAGGCCGCGGTGCAGAGGCAACTGGATATCCAGAAGCGGGCGATCGAAAGCGTCAGCGGTTACATCAGCGGCAAGTATGAGTCCGTGCAAGCGATGGTGCGGGACGTTTATCGCGACGAGGAACTGGCTTCGAACACTTCCTTTTTTCTGGAACATCCGTATCAGGATTACGTGAACTACCGCCTGGACCGATTTTATATGGAAAATAGTTCGTCAACGGACACCGTGCTGTATTTCCGCAACGTGGTCGACGACGATCCGGACATCCGCAGCGTCATGTTGTATAGCGCGGATCTGCAGCAGCTGTATGTCTTTGGCAACGACAATCAGTTCAAGATTATCCCCACCAATCAGGCCCGATCCTTGGTGCCCGACGTCATGTACCTGCAGGAAGGCAAGAACGTCGAGACAGCCAACATCTGGGTACGCAAAACGGTGGGTTTGCCGGACACCCCGATGTATTCGGTCCGCATCCCGATCAACAATAAGCTAACGCTTCGCAACATCGGGCAACTGGATGTCTATTTCGATACGGCCAAGGTATGGGGGAGCCTGGCCATGTATCAAGAGGAGCTGAAAGGTTCGATCCTGGTCCTGTCCGCGAACGGCAACGTGCTGTTCGATTCCTCCGGGACCTATTATGGACGGCTCTACCCGTATACCGAACAATTGAACTCGCTTTATGACAACGGGGGGCTGGGCGATGGACTGGTCGCCACCAAACTGACGCAAAGCCAGGGAGGTTTTACGGTGCTCAGCATGGTCCCGAAAGAAGAGTTGGCCAAAACGTACCAGGGACTGCGCAGCACGATCCTTACGATCAGCTCCATTTGCATTTTATTCGCCATCCTGATCCCTGCGCTGTTTATCGGCAATTTTGCCAAACGCACGAACGCCATTATCCGATTCACCCGGAGAGTCCGCAACGGCGATTTCTCGGCACGGATCGCCGATGTGCGGGAGGACGAGCTGGGGCAGATCTCCAAAAGCTTTAACGACATGCTGGACGAGTTGAATTTGTATATCGACCGGGTGTTCAAAGCGGAGATCAAGCAGCAGCAAACCGAGCTTGTCGCCCTGCAGGCGCGGATCAATCCGCATTTTTTGTACAATACGCTGGAGGCCATCCGCATGCGGGCCATTTCCCAAGGCGCCCGGGACGTCGGCGAAATGATCTACAGCTTGTCCGCCCTGTTCAAAAGCATGGTGCAGCAAAAGAAAAACTACACGCTGAAGGACGAGCTGGAAGCTTGCCGCTTGTATTTGGAGCTGTTCCGCATCCGCTACAAGGATCGCTTCAGCTACGAGATTCAGGCCGATCCGGCGCTCTACGGCAAAGCGTTCGTTAGGTTGTCCCTGCAGCCAATTGTAGAGAACTACATCGTCCACGGCATTCAGACTGATCGGTTGGACAACCGGGTCACGATTGAGGTGCGGGAGGACGGGGATACCCTGAAGGCAGTGGTAAATGATAACGGGAAGGGCATCGAACCGGACCGCTTGGCGGAAATCCGCCGGGAACTGGAGCGGAAGGAAGAAACAGGGCACATGTTCGGGCTCCGCAGCGTGCATACGCGGCTGCGCTTCCTGTACGGTTCGGCTTACGGCATAGAGATTGACAGCCTGCCCGGTGCAGGGACGACCATCACAGTACGTTACCCCAATCGGGAGGAAATGGAGGGTGAAGATGTATAAAGTGTTTATCGTCGATGACGAACCGTTTATCATCGAAGGTTTATACGATATCGTCGACTGGCCGCTGTTTGGTCTGGAAATCGTCGGACATGCGGAGAACGGAAGGCAGGCGCTGGACGCCTTGGGGTCGACGCCGGTCGATGTATTGATTACGGACATCTCCATGCCGGTCATGGACGGATTAACGCTGATTTCCGAGGCGCGAAAGCTTCATAAGGAACTGAAAGTCATCATTTTGAGCGGATTCAACGAGTTCGATTATCTTAAAGAGGGGATGAAGCTGGGCATCGAAAACTATTTGCTGAAGCCGATCAACTTGGAAGAACTGGAGTCGACGCTGCGCAACACCGTGCAAAAGCTGGACAGTGTGCAGGCGGACGGAATGTATGACGCCTACGATGTGCAGATTCTGAAGGATAACACGCTATACCGCTGGCTGAACGGGCAAATTGCCGCCGCCGAATTCGAGGAGCGGGCCGCGTTGCTCGGCTTGCACATGCAAGGGCCCTACGTTGCAGTTGGCGCGCTGCGCACCAAAGGCAACTCGGCCGAAGTGTTCGAGCGGGCCGAACGTTATCTGAAGGCGGAACGGGGAATCGCCATGCTGCACGATGTAGATGGCGATATCGTGATCATCGGTTCCCTGCCGCGATGGGCGGAGGGAAAAAGGATATTTGCCGAGCTGATGGAGAACCTGGCCTTGGAGCTGTCCGTCATGAACCGCACGATCCAAATCGGCGTAGGCAGTGTGGGCCAGCTTCCCGAGGAGGCTTCCCTCAGTTACAAGGAGGCCAAGCGGGCTCTTGAATACTACTTGATTTACCCGGAACGGCGGACGATTGAATACAAGCATCTGGAAGGCGACCGCCACGACGGCATGCTGGAGAGCGGTTATCCGCTGGCGTGGGAAGAGTACGCCAAGTTGATTTTGGCCAAGGATCAGGAGGGCTTGAAGGAGCGGATTTGTCACGATTTCGAGCGGATGAAGCAGTTGGACGGCATCCGTCCCGAGGATTTGCAGAGTGCCGCATTGGAGCTCGTTGTCCGCTTTAAAATGGAACTTCAGCATATTAAATATACGGAAGAGACGGACTTGTTTAAGAAGGCGCTCCATCGCGTCCAGCGCTGCGAATCGTTCCGGGGATTGATCGAGATCCTTGAAAGCCTGGCGGAAGAAACGGTCCAATCCTTGCTGCAGGACGCCAAAAATCCGGTAGTGCATCAGGTGTTGACCTACATTGATACGCACTACGCCGACGAGCTGTCGCTAAAAACGTTGGGAGCGCAATACCATATTCATCCGGTTTACCTCGGCCAACTGTTTCACAAGGAGACGGGCGTGTCCTTTGCCGAGTATATTAACAAGTACCGGATCGACAAAGCGAAGCAGCAGCTCAAAAACACCAATCTTAAGGTGCATGAAATCGCCCGTAAAGTGGGATACTGGGAAATCGGTTATTTCTACAAGCAATTCCGAAAATACGTGGGGATTTCCCCCACCGACTTCAAAGCGCTGCATTAGGACGTAGGGGACAGTTGCCCTGGATCAAGGAGATTTTTGCCTGCCGGAGAGGGAGGTGTTCCTTGGGTCCGGGGGATTGTCCTTTTCTTTAATTTGTACCTCGATTTTTTAAGTTTATCTTCTTTTTGTAATGGCTTTCATCCGGTAAGGTTAAGGTAGTTAAACAAACAAAAAGCTTCAAAAGGGAGGATCAGCATGAGTAAAAACAAAAGAAGTTTTTCCTTCGTACTTGCCACTCTGATGGCTCTGGTGCTAGTTCTGAGCGCATGCGGCGGAAATAAAAACGCGGCCGACAGCAGCAGCAACGGCTCTGCGGC
Organism: Paenibacillus sp. JL3B1040; assembly: GCF_057063165.1. NCBI lineage: Bacteria > Bacillati > Bacillota > Bacilli > Caryophanales > Paenibacillaceae > Paenibacillus > Paenibacillus tiangongensis. Next base: position 578,657 of record NZ_CM169317.1, read on the forward strand.
GGGCAACTCGGGAGAAACGGTCAACTTGATTTGGTACACGATCGGGACGCCGCAAAAAGACGTGGACCGCGTCATGGAAGAAGTCAGCAAGTACACCAAAGAGAAAATCAACGCAACCATCACCATGAAAATGATCGATTGGGGCGACTATTCGCAAAAGATGCAGGTTAACGTCGCTTCCGGTGAACCGATGGATATCCTCTTTACCTCTGCGGGCGGTTTCGACTACGTACAGAACGCCAGAAAGGGCGCGTTCATGGAGCTTGACGATCTGCTCGAGAAATACGGACAAGATCTGAAAAACACCATCGACCCGGCTTTCCTGGAAGGCTCCAAGGTGGACGGCCATAACTACGGCATCCCGGCCAACAAAGAGCTTCCGCAGCAAGAAGTATGGCGCTTCAACAAAACTTTCTTGGATAAGTACAACATGGATATTTCAAACATCCGTTCTTTGGAAAGCATCGAACCGTTGCTGAAAACGATCAAGGAAAACGAACCTGGCGTAACGCCGTTCGCGATGGACAAGAACTACGTACCTTACGTGCCTTACGATTACGTTATTCAAAACCTGCCGATGGCGGTTAGGCTTGATACTACCGACTATAAAATCGTCAACATCCTGGAAACGCCGGAAATGCAAGCCGCTCTGGATTTGATGCACAAATACTATCAAGCGGGTTATGTCGCTCCTGAAGCGGCAACGACCGGTTCCACCAGCGACCTGATGACTTCCGGCCAATGGTTCATGGACCGTGCGCAAACCCAGCCGTTGGCGGACAACCTGTGGTCCGCAAGCTATGGCTACCCTGTCGTTTCTACGCCGGCAAGTGACGCGATCATCACGAACACTTCCGTTCAAGGTTCGGTCATGGCGATTTCCGCAAACTCCGAGCATCCGGAGAAAGCGATGGAATTCCTGAACCTGCTGAACACCGATCCGGTGCTGCGCAACATGGTTGACTCCGGGATCGAAGGCGTTCACTACAAGAAGCTTGACGACACGCATTACGAAAACCTGGAAGAATCGAAAAACTACGACATGCCGTCTTACTCCTTGGGCAACAACATGCTTCTGTACTTGAATCCGAACGATGCGGACGACAAATGGGAGCAATTCAAGAAGTTTAACGCCGAAGGCGTCAACTCGCCGCTCCTGAGCTTCAACTTCGACAGCACGAAAGTGGCAACCGAAATGGCGGCCGTACAAAACGTGAAAGAACAGTTCTGGGCATCGTTGATGACCGGTACGGTGGACCCGGCGGAATACTTGCCGAAAGCGACCGAAAAATTCAAAGAGGCCGGCCTTGACAAGGTCATTGCTGAAGCCCAAGCTCAGCTCGATGCCTGGAGAGCTGAAAACAACAAGTAACAATTAAAGAAAGCGTAAGGGATCGGGCGGGTGACAGTTGCGCCCGATCCTTTTTCATTATTTTTCGACAGGAGGGGAACATCATGGCTGCATTTTTCAAAAACCTGGTCAAGAATAAAGTCATGCTATTTATGGTGTTGCCGGGTGCCATCTGGTTTTTCTTTTTCTCGTACCTCCCGTTGGTCGGTACGATTACGGCGTTTAAGCAATACCGCTTCAATCGTGGCGGCTTCTGGGCCAGTATTTCGCAGAGCGAATGGGTAGGTTGGGACAACTTCAAGTTCCTGTTTAGCACCAACGATGCTTTTACCATTACCCGCAACACGTTGCTGTACAATATTGCTTTTATTTTCATCGGACTTGTACTTTCCGTTGCCATGGCGATTTTGCTGTCCGAGCTGGTCGGCAAAACGATGGCCAAAGTCTATCAAACCGGGATGTTCCTGCCTTATTTCCTATCCTGGGTTATCGTCGGATACTTTGCGTTCAGCTTCCTGAGCATGGACCGGGGGATGATCAACCAAATTTTGGGCTGGTTCGGTGTGGAACGGATTAATTGGTATTCGGAGCCAAAGTATTGGCCTTATATCCTGATTTTCGTCAATTTATGGAAAACAATCGGCTACAACAGCGTCGTCTACTTGGCTTCCATCATGGGCATCGACAAATCGCTCTACGAGGCGGCGATGATTGACGGGGCTACCAAATGGCAGCAAATCCGCAACATCACGGTTCCCCTGCTCTCTCCGATCATTATCATCATGACGCTGCTTGCGGTGGGGCGGATCTTCTATGCCGACTTTGGCTTGTTCTACCAAGTGCCGAGAGATTCGGGCACGCTCTACCAAGTGACCAACGTCATCGACACTTACGTATACCGCGGTTTGAAAACAACCGGGGAAATCGGCATGAGTACGGCGGCCGGCCTTTATCAATCGGTGGTAGGCTTCATTCTCGTCATGGTTTCCAACTACATCGTGCGCAAAATCGATAAAGACAGCGCCCTATTTTAAAAAAGCTGAAAGGAGTGTCAGGGTATGGCGGAGATTGCCAGAAAAAGCAAGGATTTTCATAATGTCTCTCGCGGTTGGAACGCCGTTTTGCACCTGATTGCAGGCATTTTCTCGTTTTTGTGCGTGTTTCCCTTTATCTTCGTCGTCATTATTTCCTTCACGGATGAAAAAGCGCTGGCAACGGACGGTTACCGGCTATTTCCTGCCAAGTGGAGCCTGGAGGCGTACCGTTTCGTGTTCGAGAGCGGCGATTCGCTGCTTCGTTCTTACGGCGTGACGATTCTGGTGACTCTCGTGGGCACCTTGATCAGTTTGATCATGATTTCGCTTTACGCTTACGCCATCTCGCGGAAGAGCTTCCGTTACCGGAGATTTTTTTCCGTATTTGCGATCGTTACGATGCTCTTTAACGGCGGGATGATCCCGACATATATGGTTGTATCCCAATTGATGGGGCTGAAGGACTCGTTGTGGGCGCTCATTTTGCCGCTCGCGATGAATGCATTTTATATCATGATATTGCGTACGTTTTACAGCACGAGCGTTCCCGAACCGGTCATCGAATCGGCGCGGATTGACGGCGCCGGCGATTTCTACATCTTCCTGCGCATCGTTTTGCCGCTGTCGTTGCCGGGCTTGGCCACAATCGGCCTGTTCAGCACGCTCGCTTACTGGAACGACTGGTTTAACGCTTTGCTCTATATCGACAACCCGAACCTGGTACCGCTGCAGTCGATGCTGATGCGGATCGAGTCAAGCATCGCGTTTATTCAGCAAAACTCGCAAAACAGCTCGCTGAGTCTGCAGGCCCTGTCGTCGATTCCGCAGGACACGTCGCGGATGGCGATGGTCGTGCTTGCGACGCTGCCAATTATTTTTGCATATCCGTTCTTTCAACGGTATTTTGTACAAGGACTTACGGTAGGCGCTGTCAAAGAATAATATAGCGGTGGTTCAAAAATTGCCTTTTGATCACGAAGTAGTACCAAGTAGTTTAATCGGCATCGAATCTTGAATTCAGCCGGGCCTTCCGTTGCTCACGTAGCCTCCAGCTACGCTGCGCTACTCAGTCCCTAGCTTCATCCAACCTTCTCGGTGCTGAAAAGTCAATTTTTGAACGTCTATTTAAACTTTATCAAAACCTGAGTTACTCCCTTTTGAACTCTTATGGAAAAGTAATTAATTAAGGAGCGAGGTGGAGATGTTGTTGTATAAAGACAGTTCGAAACCCGTCCCGGAACGAGTGGAGCATTTGCTCGGACTGATGACATTGGAAGAAAAGGCCGGCCAGCTGGTCCAGCCTTTCGGCTGGCAGACCTATGAGCATAAAGACGGGGAGATCCAGCTGACGGAATCGTTTAAAGCGCAGGTGCAGAGCGGCGGGATCGGCTCGCTGTACGGCGTGCTGCGCGCCGATCCGTGGACGGGCGTCACGCTCGAAACCGGCTTGTCGCCGCGTGAAGGGGCGGAGGCGGTCAACGCGATTCAGCGTTACGCGATCGAGAATTCGCGGCTCGGGATCCCGATCCTGATCGGGGAAGAGTGCTCGCACGGCCATATGGCGATCGGCGCTACGGTCTTCCCGGTGCCGCTGTTGCTGGGCAGCACCTGGAACGTGGAGCTGTACCGCGAGATGTGCCGGGCGGTGGCCCGGGAGACGCGCGCCCAGGGCGGCGCGGTCACCTATTCCCCGGTCCTCGACGTCGTGCGCGATCCCCGTTGGGGCCGGACCGAAGAATGCTTTGGCGAAGACGCCTATTTGATCGGCGAAATGGCCGTTGCTTCGGTCGAAGGCTTGCAAGGGGAGCGCCTGGACGGAGAGGACAGCGTGGCGGCCACGCTGAAGCACTTCGTCGGCTACGGCAGCTCCGAGGGCGGCCGCAATGCCGGCCCGGTCCATATGGGCCGGCGCGAGCTGCTGGAGGTCGACCTGCTGCCGTTCCGCAAGGCGGTGGAAGCCGGCGCGGCTTCGATCATGCCGGCCTACAACGAGATCGACGGCGTTCCCTGTACGACCAACGAGGAACTGTTGGACGGCATCCTTCGCGGCGAGTGGGGGTTTGACGGCATGGTCATCACCGACTGCGGCGCGATCGACATGCTCGCTTCCGGCCACGATGTGGCGGAGGACGGACGGGACGCGGCGATTCAAGCGATCCGTGCGGGCATCGACATGGAGATGTCCGGCGTAATGTTCGGCAAGCACCTGGTGGAGGCGGTGCGTTCGGGACAGCTGGAGGAGGAAGTGCTTGATCGCGCGGTGCGCCGCGTATTGACGCTGAAATTCCGCCTGGGGCTGTTCGAACGGCCGTACGCCGACCCGGAGCGGGCCGAGCGGGTGATCAGCAGCGCGGAACATGTGGAGCTGGCCCGGCAATTGGCCAGCGAAGGCATCGTGCTGCTGAAGAACGAAGGCGGCGTGCTGCCGCTGTCGGCGGGCGCCGGCACCATCGCCGTCATCGGCCCGAATGCCGATGCGGGCTATAATCAGCTGGGCGATTACACCTCGCCGCAGCCGCGCTCCAAGGTGACGACCGTGCTGGGCGGGATTCGCGACAAGCTGGCCGGTACGCCGGAGCGGGTGCTCTATGCCCCGGGCTGCCGGATTAACGGCGACTCCCGGGAAGGATTCGACGTGGCCTTGTCCTGCGCGGAGCAGGCGGATACGGTAGTCATGGTTGTCGGCGGCTCCAGCGCGCGGGACTTCGGCGAAGGGACGATCGACCTCCGAACCGGAGCCTCCAAAGTTACCGGCAATACGGAAAGCGACATGGACTGCGGCGAAGGCATCGACCGGATGAGTCTCGGTTTGTCCGGCGTACAGTTGGAGCTGATTCAAGAAATTCATAAATTGGGTAAACCGCTGGTCGTGGTCTATATCAACGGACGTCCGATTGCCGAACCGTGGATCGACGAGCACGCCGATGCGATTCTGGAAGCCTGGTATCCGGGTCAAGAGGGCGGGCATGCGATCGCCGATATCCTGTTCGGCGACGCGAATCCGTCCGGACGCCTGACGGTCTCTGTTCCGAAACATGTCGGACAGCTTCCGGTGTACTACCACGGCAAACGTTCGCGGGGCAAACGCTATTTGGAAGACGATTCGCAGCCGCGGTATCCGTTTGGGTATGGGTTAAGCTACACGGAGTTCACCTACGGGAACTTAACGTTAGAGTCCGATGTCATGGATGCCAACGGGACGACCAAAGTGACGGTCGAAGTCACAAACTCCGGCGACCGGGCCGGCGCGGAAGCAGTCCAGCTGTACATTACCGACGTCGCAAGCACCGTAACCCGGCCGGCGAAGGAGCTGAAGGGCTTCCGCAAGGTTTACTTGCAGCCGGGCGAGACGCAGACGGTGGAGTTCCAGGTCGGTCCGGAGCAGTTGCAGTATATCGGGCGGAATTACAAGCCCGTGGTGGAGCCGGGAGAATTCCGGGTACATGTCGGCAAAAACGTGAATGATACGCTGAGCGCCAATCTCTTAGTGCGGGAGGGTTAATATACATGGAACGCATCAGACGATTTATCCGGGAACTGGCGGAAGCCCAGTGGTTGGATCAGATCCAACTGCGCGGGTGGGAGATTACTTCCTCCGTATACCAGGTTCCAGGGAGTTATACGCAGGAAAACGCCTATTCGGAGGGGCAAGCCTTCGAGCGGTTTCCAAGCACGCAGGGAACAACCTATTTCTTTCGCACCCAGTTGGAGATCCCGCAAGGGTGGCGCGACGGGCAAGCGGGTCTTATCTTTGCTTCCGGCGGCGAAGGGCTGTTGCGTATTAACGGCAAATCAGCCCAAGGTCTGGACCGGAACCATACGTTCGTAACGCTGCCGCAGGAGCAGGGACAAGGCCCGCTCTCGCTGGAGATCGAGCTGTATGATCCGATCCCCGAGCCGGTGGATCCGCTGAACCAGCAAGCGGTCATCCAACCGCCGATTACGCGGATCGACAGCCGTCTGGTGCTGGTGAACCGGCCGGTGCAAAGCTTGCTGTATACGGCAACGGTGATCCGTGATTCGGCCGTGCTGCTGCCGGAACAGGATTTTCGGCGCACCCGCCTGATCGAGGCGCTGTATACCGCCATGGACGAATTCGTGGCGCTGGATGCGGAAGCGGTCCGCGAGGGGGGAGCGATTGCCGAGCTGGAGCAGCGGCTCGTCGAGCGGGTGAAAGCGATCGGCAGCAACGCCGAAGGCCTGATCCAAATGGTTGGCCAGTCGCACATCGACATCGCCTGGCTGTGGCCGGCGCGGGAGACGGTGCGCAAGACAAGCCGGACGTTCTCGACGGTCGACGCGCTGATGCGCGAGTATCCGGAATACCGCTACACGCAAAGCCAGCCGCTGCTGTTCGCCTACCTGAAGGAGAACGATCCCGAGTTGTACGAACGGGTGAAGGCGCGGATCAAGGAAGGACGCTGGGAATTGGTCGGCGGCATGTGGGTGGAGCCCGATTTGAACCTGCCGAGCGGCGAATCGCTGATGCGGCAGATGCTGTACGGGCAGCGTTTCTATCAGGAGGAGTTCGGCTTCACCTCGGAGATCGAATGGCTGCCGGACACGTTCGGCTATTGCGCCTCGCTGCCGCAAATCTTGAAGCACGGCGGGATTCGTTATTTCATGACGACCAAGCTCGGCTGGAACGACACCAACGTATTCCCGTACGACCTGTTCCATTGGGTCGGCATCGACGGCACGCCGATGCTGTCGTATCTGAACCACGGCGTGAACGAAAATACGTTGCCGAAGGACGTTCACGAACACTGGCAGTCTTATCGCCAAAAAGCCGTCCATCCGGAGCAAATGCTGCTCTATGGGCATGGCGACGGCGGCGGCGGGGTCACCCGCGAAATGCTGGAGTACATTAACCGCGCCGAGCTGATGGTGGGTCAGCCGGCGAGCAAATACGGCACGGCGGCGGAATTCTTCGCCGGAATCGAAGCGGCGCGGCCGAAGCTGCCGGCTTGGCACGGCGATCTGTATTTGGAGCTGCACCGCGGGACGTATACGACCCACGGGCGCAACAAGCGCAGCAACCGGAAAGCGGAGATTTTGTACCGCGAGGCCGAGCTGTGGAACGCGTTGGCCGCTTCGGCCATGCCGAAGGATCGGCAGCGCGAGGCGCAAAGCACGCTGCAAGCGGGCTGGAAGCTGATCCTGTTGAACCAGTTCCACGACATCATTCCGGGTTCGGCGATTACCGAAGCGTACGAGACGTCGACGAAGGAATATGGTGAAATTTTCGATAAAGGCCATACCGGCCTAAGCCACGGCCTGACGGCTTTGGCCGAACGGGTAACGACCGCGGGCGAAGGTACGCCATACGTTATCTTCAACAGCCTGGGCTGGACGCGCGATATGGTCGCAGCGCTTCCCGATCAAGCTTATCGAAGCGGCGCGGCCGCTTACGACGAGCGCGGCACGCGGTTTGAACTGGATGTTCGGACGGGTCTCGGCGGAGAGACGGCGGCTTGGGTCCGCGTACCGGAGGTTCCGGCGTTCGGCTACAGGACGATTTGGCTGCGGTCCGAGGCGGATGAGGTTGCCGGAACGACAGCGGCAGCGAATTCCCGGAACGGAAGCAAGGCATTCCAAAGCGAGTGGGAAACGAAATTTTACCGCCTGAAATTTAACGACCGCGGCGAAATCGTCAGCCTGTGGGATAAGGAAGCCGCACGGGAGATTGTGAAGACGGGCGAAAGCGCGAACCGCTTCCATTTCTATCACGACCGCCCGACGCTGTGGGATGCCTGGGACATCGACCCGAGATACGAACAGCAGCCGGCCGGTGAGGCCGTATTGCTGGAGAGCGGTTTGGTCGCAAGCGGCCCGATCCAAGATGTGATCCGCTTCCGCTGGAGTCTCGGCCAATCGGAAATCGCGCAGGATCTGATCCTGTATCATCACGACAAGCGGATCGATTTCCAAACGAAGGTAAATTGGAACGAAGCCCATAAGTTGCTGAAGGTCGGTTTCCCGATCGACGTCGTCACGGACAAAGCAACCTATGAAATTCCGTTCGGGGCGCTGGAACGTCCGACGCATCGCAACACGAGCTGGGAGCAGGCGCAATTCGAAGTGTGCGGACACCGGTTCGCCGACGTGTCCGAACGCGGCTACGGCGTCAGCTTGCTGAACGATTGCAAATACGGCTATGACATCCAGGGCAGCACGATCCGCCTGTCGCTGCTGCGGGCGCCGAAATGGCCGGACGTCACCGCCGATCTCGGCGAGCACGAATTTACGTATTCGCTGTATCCGCACCAAGGCGACTGGCAGACCGCTCACACGGTGCGCGCGGCAGCCGAGCTGAACCACACGCCGATGGTTTTGGCGGCGGGTGCGCATGAAGGCGCGCTGCCTTCCACCGGAGCGCTGCTCGGGTTTGCGGGCGAGCACGTCGTGCTCGACACGATCAAACCGGCCGAGGACGGCGACGGCGTGATCCTGCGGCTGTACGAATCGGCGGGCGGCCGCGAACGCGTGGCGTTGAACTGGAGCGAGCCGGTTTCGGAAGCATTCCGGTCCGACGCGCTGGAGCGGGAGCTTGAGCCGCTGGCGATGGAAGCAGGACGGATCGAGCTCGATTTTGCCCCGTATGAGATCAAGACGTTGAAGCTCAAATAACGAGCCAAGCACGAATTCATTTCCCATAAAAAAGGAGCGAAAAGACAAGCTCATGGAACAATTTAGACTCCCGAAAATACCGATGCCGCAGTTGGAATTGCCGCAAGCCGTCAAGAACGTGCTGGCCGAAGCCGAGACGAAACTGGCGCATCGCCCGAAATTGCTGCAGCTGTTCAAGAACTGTTTTCCGAACACGCTGGAAACGACGACCAAGCTGATGGACGACGGAACGACCTTCGTCATCACCGGCGATATCCCGGCCTCCTGGCTGCGCGATTCCGTGGAGCAGGTGATCCACTACGTGCCGTTCGCCAAGAACGATCCCGATTTGCAACGGATCATCGGCGGGTTGATCAAACGCCACATTAACTATGTGCATATCGATCCGTACGCCAATGCGTTTAACGAGTCGGCCAATGATTGGCACTGGAACACGGCCGATGTGACCGAGATGTCCCCTTGGGTATGGGAGCGCAAATTCGAAATCGATTCCTTATGCTTCGTGGTCCGCTTGGCCTACACATATTGGAAGGAAACCGAACTGACCGACATTTTCGACGCCGGCTTCAAGGCCGCGATGCGGAAAATCTACGAGCTGTTCAAAACCGAGCAGCATCACTTCGAGCAATCGCCTTACCGCTTTACCCGCAACAACGGGATCCCCACCGATTCCTTGCGAAACAACGGGCTGGGCATGCCGGTGAACTATACGGGGATGATCTGGTCGGGCTTCCGTTCCAGCGACGACGCCTGCGATTTCCATTACAATATTCCGGGCAACATGTTTACGGTCGTGGCGCTGCGTCAAATGCAGGAATTCGCCGAATGGGTCTTCCGCGACATGGATTTCCTGGCCGAGCTGAAGGAGCTGGAGTTCGAGGTCGATCACGGCATCCAGCTGTACGGGATTTATCGCCATCCGGAGTTCGGTCCGATTTACGCTTACGAAACCGACGGCTTCGGCAACTACTGCCTGATGGATGACGCCGGCACGCCGGGCTTGATGTCCATTCCGTACCTCGGCTACGTCAGCGCGGACGATCCAATCTATCAAAATACGCGGCGTTTTGCCCTGAGCAAAGAAAACCCGTTCTACTTCGAAGGCAAAGCGGCCAAAGGCATCGGCAGTCCGCATACCCCGGAGAATTACATTTGGCATATGGCCTTGTCGATGCAGGGCATCACGGCGCAAACGAAGGAAGAGAAGCTGGAAATGATCGCGATGCTGGAGGCGACCGACGCCGGTACCGGCTACATGCACGAAGGCTTCCACGCCGACGATCCGAACACGTTTACGCGCAAATGGTTTGCCTGGTCGAACAGCTTGTTCTCGCAGTTGGTGTACCGCGCGATGCAGGAAGGCATTTTGTAAACTTAAATAAACCTAAATCCAAAGGAGACTTGACCATGAGCAAAATTATCGGTGAAGCCTTGAAAAATATCCCTTGGCAAGACAAACCGGCCGGCTCGAACGCGCCGGTCTGGCGTTACTCCCAGAACCCGATCATCCAGCGCCACGCGATCCCGAACTCCAATAGCGTATTTAACTCCGCGGTCGTGCCTTTTGAAGGCGGATTTGCTGGCGTCTTCCGCTGCGATTCCCGTTCGGTCAGCATGGACATTTTTGCGGGCTTCAGCGACGACGGCGTCAACTGGAAAATCAACCACGAGCCGATTCAATTTGAAGGCGACGAGGAAATCATCAAACGCGAATACCGCTATGACCCGCGCGTCTGCAAAATCGGCGACCGCTACTACATTACCTGGTGCAACGGCTACCACGGCCCGACGATCGGGATTGCTTACACGACCGATTTCAAGACGTTCCATCAACTGGAAAACGCCTTTTTGCCGTATAACCGCAACGGCGTGCTGTTCCCGCGCAAAATCGACGGTTACTACGCGATGGTTAGCCGTCCGAGCGACACGGGCCATACGCCGTTTGGCGATATTTTCTACAGCGTCAGCCCGGACTTGACATTCTGGGGCAAGCACCGTTATGTGATGGGTACGATTAACGGCGACGCTTCCGCATGGCAATCGAAAAAAATCGGCCCGGGGCCGGTTCCGATCGAAACCGACCAAGGCTGGCTGCTGATCTACCACGGCGTCATCAATACCTGCAACGGTTTCGTATACCGCATGGGCTGCGCCCTGCTGGACATCGACAAACCGTGGATCGTCAAAGCGCGTTCGCGCAACTACATCCTCGGCCCGGAAGAGCTGTATGAATTGGTTGGCGACGTGCCGAACGTGACCTTCCCTTGCGCAGCGTTGACCGACGCCGAAACCGGCCGAATCGCCATCTACTATGGCTGCGCCGATACGGTCACCGGCCTGGCGTTTACCACCGTGGACGAACTGCTGAAGTACATGGAGGAATATCCGCTGGAGACGGAAGCGTAAGCCGTCTTTGAGGATGACAAACCGCGGAGAAAGTGGGGGGCTTAGAAAAATGAGCAAGCAGAGAACGGCCCATATCATATCCCATACGCATTGGGACCGGGAATGGTATTTGCCATACGAGAAGCATCATGTTCGCCTGGTGGAGCTGGTGGACGCGCTGCTGGACAAACTGGATGGGGACTCGGCATTCCGCAGCTTTTACCTCGACGGTCAAACGATCATTCTTGAGGATTATCTTCAGGTGCGGCCGGAGAACAAGGAGCGCCTGGAAAAATACATCCGCGAAGGCCGCATCCTGATCGGACCTTGGTATATCTTGCAGGATGCGTTCCTGACGAGCGGGGAAGCGAATGTTCGGAACATGCAAATTGGCCACCAGGATGCTTTGAAATACGGTGCTCCGGCGAAAATCGGCTATTTCCCCGACACCTTCGGCCTGGTCGGGCAAATTCCGCAGCTGATGCGGCAGTCCGGCATCGGGAACGCCTTTTTTGGCCGCGGCGTGAAGCCGACCGGCTTCAACAATACCGTATCCGACGGCGGGTACGAGTCCTCCTTCTCGGAGCTGATCTGGGAAGGGCCGGACGGCTCCAAGGTGCTCGGCATCCTGTTTGCCAACTGGTATTCCAACGGCAACGAAGTGCCGGCGGATGAGGCGGAAGCGAAGGCGTTCTGGGATCGCAAGCTGGCCGACGCGGAGAAATACGCGGCTACCGGCGAGCTGCTGTTCATGAACGGCTGCGACCACCAGCCGCTTCAACTGGACCTGCCGGAAGCGATTCGTACGGCCGAGAAGCTGTACCCGGACACGAAGTTCGTTCATTCGAACTTCCCGGACTATTTGAATAAGCTGGAAGCCGCGCTGGATGGCCGCGAGCTGTCCACGGTCAAGGGCGAGCTGCGCAGCCAGCGCACCGACGGCTGGGGCACGCTCGTCAACACGGCCTCCGCGCGCGTGTACTTGAAGCAGATGAACCAGGAAGGCCAAGCCTTGCTGGAAAAAGTCGCCGAGCCACTCGCCTCGATGGCGAACCTGCTCGGGAAGGATTACCCGCATCACCTGTTTACGTATGCGTGGAAAACCTTGATGCAAAACCATCCGCATGACAGCATCTGCGGATGCAGCGTGGACGAGGTTCACCGCGAGATGGTCACCCGCTTCGCGAAGAGCCGCCACGTTGCCGAGGCGCTCATCGACGACAGCAAGCGGGTGATCGCAGATGCGGTGAACACCTCCGTCTTCGCCGGGTATGGCGAAGAGCCGCTGCCGCTGGTCGTGATGAACACGACCGGCTGGAGCCGCACGGGCACGGTGTCCATCGAGCTGGACGCCGCCCGCCTGTATTTGCGTGACGGCCTTGGCCTCGAGGAGACCGGACGCCGCATGAAGGCGGTGGATCTGTCGGGCCGCGAGCTGGTGGACGAGCAGGGGAACACGGTGCCTTGCACGGTGGAGGACCTTGGGCTGCTGTTCGGCTACGACCTGCCGGACGACAAGTTCCGCCAGCCGTACATGTGCCGCCGCGTGAAGCTGACGTTCCAGGCGGCGGACGTGGCCGCGCTGGGGTTGCGCACCTATGCGTGGGTGCGCCGGACCTCGTCGGCCGCTTCCGCTCCGGCTGAGCCATCGTTGTTCACCGGCGACCGAGTGATGGAGAATGCGAACCTGAAAGTGGAAATCGCCGAGGACGGCTCGTTTATACTGACCGACAAAGCGACTGGCCGGGTGTACCGCGATCTTGGCGTGTATGAGAATACCGGCGATATCGGCAACGAATACATGTACAAGCAGCCGGAAGGCGAACAGGCGCTGACCACGAAAGGGCTGGCGGCGCAAATCCGCGTGCTGGAAGACGCCCCGTACCGCGCTTCCGTGGAGGTCCGCCACGACTGGGAAATCCCGGCGTCCGCCGACGAGAAGCTGGACGAGGAGATGCGCGAACTGGTGTATTATCCGGATCGTAAAGCGCAGCGCAGCAGCCAACTGACGACGCTGAAGCTCCGCACGGTCATTTCGCTGGAGGTTGCCGGCAAAGGCGTTCACATCGAAACGACGATCGACAATACGGCGAAGGATCATCGGATTCGCGCCTTGTTCCCAACCGATCTGCAAGCGTCGACGCATCAAGTGGACTCGATGTTTGAAATCGCCGAACGCAGCATCGCACCGGCGCCGGAATGGGAAAATCCGAGCAACACCCAGCATCAGCAGGCGTTCGTGGACGTCAGCGGCGAGGGGGCCGGCTTGACGGTTGCCAACCTCGGCTTGAACGAATACGAAGTGCTGCGCGACGGCCGAAACACGATCGCGGTTACGCTGCTTCGCTCCGTGGGCGAGCTCGGCGACTGGGGCTTGTTCCCGACGCCGGAAGCGCAGTGCCTGGGCGTGCACACCGCCCGGATGGAGCTGATCCCGCATCACGGCGACGGCATCGCGTCCGGTGCGTTTACCGAGGCCTACCAGTTCCAGATTCCGTGGACGGTCAGCCAAACGGAAATGCATGAGGGAACGTTGTCCCCGGCATACGCGCCGTTCCAATGGGAGGGCCAAGAGCTGGCGTTCTCCTCGCTGAAAATGAACGAGGCGACCGGCGATCTGCTGCTGCGCTGGTACAATATGAGCCGCGAGACTGTGGAACTGACGCTTGATATGAAGATTCCGCATCAGCATTTCTACAAAACGACGATTCTCGAGGAAGACGCGGCGCCGCTAACCAAGAGCGCGGCAGGCTGCCTGTCGCTGCCGGCCGGCCCGTGCGAAATCGTGACGATCGGCATTCGCCGGTAACATGTGGGGCTTCCTGACCCGGGAGGCATTAAAGGATACTCCGCCATTGCGCGCAATGGCCGGGGTATCCTTTTTGGGTTATTTTCGTGCAGGCCTTTGCACGATTATCCCTTTCGTTCCGGGAGGAGCAAGGGAGGAAAAACGGAGGAGAAAGGGAGCGGAGGGAGTGCGGGGGTGTGCGAGGAGTACGGAGGATGCGGAGAGGGCGAGGGAGTGCGGGGGTGCGAGAACTGTACGGAGAATGCGGAGAGGGCGAGGGAGTGCGGGGGTGCGAGAGGTGTGCGGAGGATGTGGAGAGGGCGAGGGAGTGCAGAGGTGTAGAAGGTTTGGGGTTACAATCAGGGTTTGGAGCTGGGATGGGAATGGGGATTAAGTTTTAGGATGCAATCCATCTGACTAAAAGGGATAATCGTGCAAAGCTCCCGGACAGCAAGGCCCCCCGCAAACGAGGTATACAAAAGTATACCCCGCCTACGGGGGGGCCGTCAGGGTCAAACCTCGTCCCAGATGCGCCGGACATTGTCGAAGGCGATGCGGGTGCCTTGGCGGCAGTCCTCCATGCCTTCATATTCGATGGAGAGGTAGCCGTCGTAGCCGGAGGCTTTTACGATGCGCAGGATCTCCCACAGGTCGAGATCGCCTTGGCCGGCGATGGCGCCGCGCAGATACTGGCCGCCCGCGCTGCGGAACCAGCCGGCGCCGGGGTCGCGGCCTTCGGGCCGGATGTAGAAGTCCTTGACGTGTACCATCGAGGCGTAGCTGATGTTTTTCTTCACGGCAACGACGGGGGGTTCGTCGACGCAAACGAAGTTGCCGACGTCGAGCGTCGTCTTGTAGTTCGGCCGGTCGACGGCATGGATCACCGCCTGCACCCGATCGCTGGCCTGCACGTAATAGCCGTGGTTCTCCAGGCTGGTCGTGATGCCGTACTGCGCGGCGTAATCGGCGATCTCCCTGCAGGCGTCCGCAATCCGCGGCAGGTCCTCCTGGAACCGGACGATCGAGGTGTCCGGCCGCGAGGCGACGTCATGCCGCATCAGCTTGGCGCCAAGCGCATGGGCGTGGTCGACCTCGCGTTTGACGCGGGCGATCTCCGCCGTATACGCCTCCTCCGAATCCACGGCGAAATTGGCTCCGATCGCATAGTTGGAAATGGCGATCCCCGCCTTGTCCGCCCGCTCGCGGATTTGTCCAAGCAGCTCGGGTGTATCGTTAAAATTGAAGCTCAGCGGCACGATTTCGATATGCTCGCCGCCGATGCCGGCGATCCAATCGATCGTATCCAGGATCGTCATGCTGCCGGCCTGCATCGCTTGATTGAGACTGTATGAACTGACTCCCAATTTCATGAAAGGTGCATCTCCTTTAGTGGTTATTTACCAACTATTTCCATTGCGAAGCGAACTGATGCATCATGGAATGCTCGGCCAGATAACGGACTCCAGAAGCGTTATTTACCCGCTTTGAGACGATATCCTTTTTTAACGGACCGAGGAGACTCTATTTCGAATGAAGTCGGTTAAATCATCGCGGGTAGAGCGAAATAAGGTCGCTGGTGTCCGTTACGGCGGGAAATCGCCGAGAAACAGGCAAATAAGGTCATTCGAGTCCGTTACGTGCAGCGGTGAGACCGATTGCTACCCGCGGAGACTGCATTCCGTGTGATCAGCCGCATCCCATAAGGGGGTGGCCGCCCCCCCGTGAGATGTCTATCCGGCAAGACTCCTATCCCCGAAACGAGCGGATAAACCCGACGGCCTGGCGGATATCCTCTTCCGGGTTGTCGCCGACTTCGCGTTCGATCGTCAGGTAGCCGGTATAGCCGATTTCCTGCAGGGCGGCGAAATAGGCCGGGAAGTCGACGCTGCCCGCGCCGAGCGGTACCTCCTCGAAGCCCGCGCCGGAGGCGGCCATTTCGGCGATTTTCTCGTGGTTCATCGCCTCGTAGCCGAGGAAGCCGTACACGTCCCGCGGATCGACCGGGCGGCGGCGGATGCCGTCTTTGACATGCGTATGCACGATGTAATCGCGCAGCGTCTTGACGCCTTGGACCGGGTCGTCCCCCGTGACCATGACCATATTGGCCGGGTCAAAGTTGACGGAGACGCCGTTGGTGGTGAGGGTGTCCAGGAAGCTTTTCAGATGGGCGGCCGGCTCGGGTCCGGTTTCGATGGCAAAATAGGCGTTCAGGCTTTTGGCATACACGCCCAGCTCTTCGCACGCCTGCTGCATGGCCGCATAAATCGGACCGTTCGTATCCTCCGGCACGATGCCGATATGCGTCGTCACGACGTTCGTGCCCAGCTCGACCGCCAGATCGAGGATCCGCTTCGATTTTTCGATTTTGGCCGGATTGGCGGCGGCGTCCTGAAATCCATGGCCGGCCAGGTCGCCGCACAACGCGGAGATTTCCAGCCCCAGGCTGTCGATATAATCGCGCAGCTCCTTGCGTTTGGGTCCGGTCAGCACCGCCGGATCCATCTCGCCGGAAACGGCGTAAATTTGCACGCCGTCGGCTCCGGCCGCTTTCGCTTTCTTCAAACCTTCCTTGACGCCTACGCCAAAGCTGTCGACGATAATTCCGATTTTGTTGTTCAGCTTCATCTCATTCGCGCCTCCTTGGACTTCAAAATTAGAAATGAATTTCCCGGCCTTCGGCGGCCGATTCGTAAATCGCGTTCAGGATTTTGATCATTTCTACGCCGTCCTCCACCGGACTGATTGGCGGAATGCCGTCCAGACAACTGGCGACGAAATGATCGATTTCGTTCTGGAAGCCGCCTTGAAAGTCGAACCCCGGCGAGCTGATTTGCGGATCGATGTTCAGGATGGTGTTATGGCGTTCGGTCACGATCGACAACGCCGGTTCAATTTCAGCGCCGCCCTTGTCGCCATAAATGTTAACCAACGCCGAATTTTGCTTGGCATGGAGGGAGAAGCTGACGTCGACCATCAGCGAAGCGCCGTTTTCAAAACGGATCAAGGCGTTGGCCATATCTTCGACCGTGTTGAAAGAAGCGTCGTAGTCTGCCGCTTGATAAAAGGTGTAGTTCTCGATATTCGAGCGATTGCCCAGTTTCGCGTAAATGTTGCCGCTTACGGACTTCACCTTCGGCCGGCCCATCAGGTACCAGCAGAGGTCGATGACGTGCACGCCGATGTCGATCAGCGGACCGCCGCCGGAGCGCGCCTTGTCGGCAAACCAACCGCCCGGATTGCCCAGCCGCCGGATTAGGCTCGCCTTGGCGAAATAAATTTCGCCGAGGTCGCCGGCGTCGATGAATTTCTTGAGTACTGCGATGTTGGAGGCATGCCTGCGCACGTAACCAACCTGCAGCAGGTTGCCGGTCCGCTCGACCGCCTGCTGCATCTGCAGCGCTTCGTCCACGGTGATGCAGAGCGGTTTTTCGCAGAGGACTTGTTTTCCCGCTTTCAGGGCGTCGATGCTGATCGCGGCATGGGAGTTGTTCCAGGTACAGATGCTGACCGCCTGAACTTCCGGGTTCGCTAACAGGTCACGATAATCCGTGTAAACGTGGGGAATATCGTACTTGCCCGCCATGTTGCGGGCTCGTTCTTCATTAATGTCGCAGATCGCCCGCAGCTTGGCCCGCGGGTTGGCGCGGTAGGCCTGAAGATGGGACTCGGAAATCGATCCGGCGCCGATCAGACCAATGTTCAGTTCACTCATTTTTCGTATTGCACCCTTTCGTTCTCCGCGCGAGTTTGCTACAATGAGAGCATTCATTCGCTAGGATATGTTTTATTTATTCAAAGTTATATTTAGGCACCCCTAATTTAGCACAGGTACTTTCAAGGGAGAATGTTCAGGATGACAAAATATCTGGACTATATGATCAGTCCTGAGCCGATTCGTCTATTCAACCCCGCAGTGGATGCCAGCCGGCGCAAAATCCAATCGTTGGCTGTCGTTAACGCCGGCCATTTGCCCGGGCGCACGATGCAACGCGCCGATGCGAAATTCCGGTATTGGGCGTTTGTGGTGATCACGGGCGGGAGCGGGTATTACCAGGTCGGCGGCGCGGACAGACAGGAGGTCACGGCCGGATCGTGGTTCTGCCTGTTTCCGGGCGAAACGTTTCACTACGGTCCGCATGCGGAAGGGCATTGGGACGAGTATTACTTCACGGTCGAGGGCTCCCGGGTTGAGGAGTGGCTCGGTGGCTGGCTGCAGCACCCCGATCAGGTCCAAAAAGCGACGATTGACGACTCCGTCATCAATCGGATGGAGCTGATGTTCATGTTGATCGACAGCGGCGTGCCGAGCAATCTGGACCGGGCCTCGCTGATGCTGGAGGCGTTCCTTTACGAGTTGATGTCGCAGGCGGATCAGGCGGAGGCCGGGAACCGGGGGAGATTCGTGCTGAAGGTGATCGAGGACATCTCCGCTTCGCTGTACGCGAACCCGGAGCCGGAGGAGCTGGCGGCAAGGCATCATATTTCGGTGTCGACGCTGCGGCGGATTGTGCACGAATATTCGGGTTATCCGCTGAATGAATTCATTCACCGGCTGAAGGCGGCCGAGGCTAAGAACGTCCTGCTCAACACGGAAAAAAGCGTCAAGGAAATCGGCGAGGCGCTGGGGTATCAGGATACGTTTTATTTCTCGCGCGTGTTCAAGCGAATTACCGGCTATTCGCCGCGGAGCTACCGGAGCCGGGGCGGACAGTAAAGGTCTGGGCGCAGGGGTTTACACTATAGGGGAGGTTCACGGGATGAAGCTTTATTTTCAAGGATGGGACGAGGAACTGGTTCATGGCATTAAAGAGTTGGAGGCGCAGCTCGGATTCCGGGCGGACCCGGCGGGTTTGCCGGTGGAAGTCGTGCGGTTGCCTCGGAATGCCGGGCAATTGCGGGTCTCGCTTGGCGGCGGGAAGGGGAGGATCGAATATGTGGAGAAGATTCACTTTTTTCGTGCGCTGGGGTTGTTTGTGGAGCGGGCCAAGACGTCGGAGACCTTTGATCTGACCGAACGGCCGAGCTTCGATTACAACGGGGCGATGCTGGACGCGTCGCGCAACGCGGTGATGCGGGTGGACGCGATCAAGCAGATGCTGCGCTATATGGCGGTCATGGGGCTGAACGGCCTGATGATGTATACCGAGGACACGTATGAGGTGCCGGAATTGCCCTACTTCGGTTATATGCGGGGACGGTACACCGCGGAGGAACTGCGGGAGTGCGACGATTACGCGGCATTGTTCGGCATCGAGATGATCCCGTGCATTCAGACGCTGGGACATTTGTTTCATGCGCTGAAATGGCAATATGCCGAGCCGTTGCGCGATCATCCCGACATCGTGCTGCCGGGGACGCCGGCTACCTACGAATTCCTGGAGCAGACGATTCGGGCGGCCGCCGCGCCGTTCCGGTCGAAACGCATTCATATCGGCATGGACGAGGCGTTCCAGGTCGGGCTGGGCCGCTATTTGCGGGACAACGGCTTCCGCGACCGGTTCGAGGTGATGAACGAGCACGTTGGGCGGGTCATGGAGATCACCGGGAAGCTGGGGCTGGAACCGATGATCTGGAGCGACATGTATTTCAACCTGCTGTCAAACGACGTGCAGGGCGGGCTGTACAACATGGAGGCGGACTTCTCCGCGGAAAATATGGCGAAGATCCCGGACGGCCTCCGGTTCGTATACTGGAACTACTGGGGGACAGACGAGAACGCATACAAAGAGGTGTTCGACAAGCACCGGCTGCTTGGGTCGGAGCCGATTTTTGCGGGGGGCATCCACATGTGGAACTTGATGGCCCCGAACCACGGCAAAACCTGGTCGTCCATGCACCCGGCGCTGCGGGCGGCCAAGCGAAGCGGCTTGCGGGAGGTATTTGCCACGGCGTGGGGCGATAACGGGAACGAGGCGAATCACTTTGTGATTTTGCCGGGGCTGCAGCTGTTTGCCGAATACGGGTATCATGACGGCGAGGTGACCGATGCGCATCTGCAGAAGCGGCTGGCCGCCTGCACGGGGCTCGATTTGTTCGGGCAGCTGGAGGCGCTAAAGGGGCTGGACGAAGTGCCGGAGGTCCACGAGGGGAACTATTACGGCGCGAATCCGTCGAAGTTCCTGCTCTGGCAAGACCCGTTGATCGGCTTGTTCGACAAGCATGTGGAAGGCATGGAAGGGACGCTGCCGGAATACTATGCCGGATTGGCGGAGCAGTGGCGCGATTACCGTGCGGGGGGCGGAAGCGTTTTGCCGGAGCCTTTTACCGCGATGTTCGCGTTCTATGAGAAGCTCGCCGCCGCGCTGGCCGTGAAGTCGACGCTGGGCGTGACGATCAAGCGCCTTTACGACGCCCGGGATCGGGACGGGCTGCGGCGGATCGCCGACGAGACGCTGCCCGAGCTGCGCCGCCGGGTCGAGGAGCTGCGGGTGGCGCATCGGGAGCTGTGGCTCGGAACGTACAAGCCGTTCGGCTGGGAGGTGCTCGACATCCGCTACGGCGGCGTGCTGAGCCGCGCCGCGTCGGCGCGTGACCGCCTGCTGGACTACGTGAACGGCCGCGTCTTGCGGTTGGAAGAGCTGGAGGCGGAGCGCCTGGTGTTCAACCAGAACAACGTGTTCGGCACGCTCGACGTGAACGGCTTGTACCACCAGATCGCAACGGCGGGTTCGCTGTCGATGTGAGTTTGAACTAACGCAACATGATCGGGCGAACTGGAAAACCCTCAACTTAAGTGGAAAACCTCCAACTTTATTCGGCGGAGGACGGGGAATCCGAGGGTTTAAGTGGAAAAATTCACTCTATTTCGCTCAAATTCGGCGATGGAGAGGAAATAAGGTGAAAAAGTAACGCTATTGCTCGATGATTGGGCGAAATGCAGGCACTTGGAGTAACATAAGGTGATAGATTCACTCTATTTCGCTCAAATTCGGCGATGGAGAGGAAATAAGGTGAAAAAGTAACGCTATTGCTTGGCGATTGGGGGAAATGCAGGTACTTGGAGTAACATAAGGTGATAAATTCACTCTATTTCGCTCAAATCCGGTGATGGAGAGGAAATAAGGTGAAAAAGTAACGCTATTGCTCGGTGATTGGGGGAAATGCAGGTACTTGGAGTAACATAAGGTGATAAATTCACTCTATTTCGCTCAAATTGGGCGAAGGTGAGGAAATAAGGTGAAAAAGTAACGCTATTGCTCGATGATTGGGCGAAATGCGGGCAGTTGGAGTTACTTAAGGTGATAGATTCCACTAGCGTTGCATTAAGTAATTTTCGTCACGATAGAATTGAATTGATATCAATAAAATGAATATTTTTACATCTTTGTTTCCTCTGGATAAACTAAAATGGCTAAGGGGGAATAGATCCACGAGTTATCCATTTTTTTAATTTTCATTTGTCATTAGCGTACGATCAGTTTCGGCTCCATTGACTTCGTTGCCTTTTTCGGGGGCCTACCATTTCGCTTAGGTCGTCCCTTCGATGTTCGCGTTGGCTTGCGGTAGATCGCTACTAAAAAATCGTCCCATGGTTTTTCCGCATAGATTCGCATCAGTTGGAGCAGATCCCACGCTGATTTCTTACAGTTCAGAGTTAGTTTAACAAGTAAACATAACGCATAGGCGATCAAAGCAATATACATTTGGTTCCATATCGCTTCGGGCGTATAACCATGCGGTTTGACCAATCGAATATGCTGTTTGACCCACTTGAAAAACAACTCGATATGCCAGCGATTTCGGTAAACCTCAGCGATTTGGTGCGCAGACAAGTCGAAGCGATTCGTTACAAGACAATAGGTTCGCTTCTGGTCATCGCAAAACTCGATTAAGCGAAAGATCCCGGGAAAGTCCGGAAGTTTCACGTCGGCATCTCGGATGAATCCCTTCTGTCTTTTGGGCAGTTCCCTTTCTCGGATGACCGTTAGTCGGCTATTTTCCTTGACGCGGCAGACAAACTTGATTTTGTCCTTTAGCCATTTCTGAAAATGCTTATATACTTGGTAGCCGCGATCCATCACGTAAGTCGCGTCTTTGGCGATCGTAAATTCCAGAGCCACTTCATGGTCCGCGACGTCCTTGGTGGAAGCGATGATTTTGTCCGGATACATGGTTTTGGAATCCATGACAACCAAGGAAGTGTGCATCTTCACGCCATGATTCGTCTCTGAGCAGTAGCACCATTTCGCGAGAATAGGCGGCAAGGTAATCCCCGTCGAATCGATGAGTTTGAGCCTACCCATGCCAGGAGTCACCCCTTTTAAATCCTTTGTTCTTTGCTTGATTTGCTCGATGATCGAGAAAAAAAGGGTTTGAAGGTTGGCCATAGGCAGCCGCTTCATTTTCCGCGATAACTGGGCAGCACTTATGCTTTCGAGTTTCAGCAGTTTCTGAAATTCGCGATTGGCGGCTAAATGCTCTGACATGACTTTGTAAGAACTGCGCTGGTGCAACTGAGCTTCGATAAACAAGAGCGTCGAAGCGCCGACAAATAATTTCCGAGACCGATAGTCTAAAGTTGCATCCCGGGAAGAATCCACATTTAACAGTTTCAGACATTGACAAATGACGGTTTGATTCGGTACGTTATCCATAGTCATCTCCTTATTGTTGAGGCGTTTTATGGATAACGCGTGGTTAACTCAACAATAGGAGATGTCTTCTTTTTTGTCTGCGAATTTTAATGCAACGCCAGTGGATAGATTCACTCTATTTCACTCAAATTGGGCGAAGGCGAGGAAATAAGGTGAAAAAGTAACGCTATTGCTTGGCGATTGGGCGAAAATACGGGCAGTTGGAGTAACATAAGGTGATAGATTCACTCTATTTCGGTCAAATAGGGGCGAAGGTGAGGAAATAAGGTGAAAAAGTAACGCTATTACTCGGCGATTGGGCGAAAATGCGGGCAGTTGGAGTAACATAAGGTGATAGATTCACTCTATTTCGCTCAAATTGGGCGAAGGTGAGGAAATAAGGTGAAAAAGTAACGCTATTACTCGGCGATTGGGCGAAAATGCGGGCAGTTGGAGTAACATAAGGTGATAGATTCACTCTATTTCGCTCAAATTGGGCGAAGGTGAGGAAATAAGGTGAAGAAGTAACGCTATTGCTCGGTGATTGGGCGAAATGCAGGCACTTGGAGTCACTTGAGGTGATTTCCACTTAGCGAACGCGGCGATCAAGATACATGAGGGTGCCTATGAATATTTCTACGGGAACGAGGTCGCTGAGGTGCAAGCGCCTACGAATACTTCTTCAAGAGTTCGGCTAACGTCTGTTTGATCGTGCCCAACAACTCCGGCGGCTCAAGAACGGTGGCGTTTTGGCCGAGCCCGATGAAGAAAGCCGCCAGGTACGGAACCTCGCTGGCCGGGATCGTGCCTTCCAGCCGGCCGGAGCCGTCCTCGCGGACGTGCAACTGCAGGTGGCGGCGGATGAGCTGGCCTTCGCACGCCTCGACGCCCAACCGGGTAAGCTCAACCGCGCAATCCAGCAGCGCGGGCTTGCGGCCAAGGTGCTCCTCCCAGTTGCCGAGGTGCACGTGGCGCAAATCGAGCGGCGCCGGAGCGCCGGGCCCTCCGGCAGCCTCGGCCTCGGCTGCGGTGATGCGGTCGCAGCGGAACAAGCGGAAATCGCGGCGCTCGAAGCAGTAGGCGGGGCAATACCATAAGCCGCCGCTGGCGAAGATGCCGACCGGCTGGATCCGGCGGCAGGTGGAGACGCCGTGCCGCGACTCGTAGTCGATGCGGACAACCTGCTGCCGAATGGCTCCTTCCAGAAGCAGGCTCAGGTAAGGAAAAGCCGATTGCCGCGACGGGGTCACGAAGTCGACCCGGTTTTTCATTTGGTCGATGCGGTCCCGTACATCGCTGGACATGTAGTGATAGAACTTGCCAAGCGCCGAGGAGGCTTCCGTCTCGAACGGGAGGAACTCGTAATGGCGTAGGGCATGGCTGGCGAAGAAGATCGACACCGCCTCCTCTTCGGTAAAAGCGATCGGCGGCAACACGCGCTCGTTCAGTACCTGGTATCCGCCATGCGGCCCCACCTCGGAATACAGGGGCACGCCGAGCTCGCTAAGCTCCTGCAAATCCCGCAGGATTGTGCGGGAGGAGACCCCGAATTCATCGGCAAGCTCCTTGACGGTGAACTTCCGCTTGCGGTTTACGGTCATCATCAGTTCCATGAGCCGTTTTGATTTGGACATGACTTTGTAGCTCCGTTCATGAATTTTTTTATTTATGACAATGGTTGTCACTATTATGGGCTACACTGAGATCAGAGTCCAGTGATACGGACTTGGACCGGCGCCTCGGCGTGCAGGAAGGCAGTCAAGAAGGACGTTTGGCTGCACGTCACAAGATTGCCTGCGCGTCCGCCGCCGGATCGAATTTAAAGGAGCGGATCGAACATGATTTTGTTAGCGAGCCCATTAATCGCCATGAATGGCGAAGCGGCGGAGGCGATTGCTTTCTATGAACAAGCGCTGGGGGCGAAGGTGGTCTTTAAGCAAACCTTCGGCGAAATGCCGGAGCCTGAGGAGCCGATGAACGAGGAGGTGCAAAAGCGCATTGCCCATTCGGTGCTGAAGCTGGGAGACGTCGAGATGTATGTCTCGGACAAGTTTCCGGACGAGCCGCACAGCATCGGCAACCAGGTGACCGTGTGCCTCACGGTGGACACGGCGGAGTACGCGCAGCGGTTGTTCGACGCTTTGAAGCAAGAGGGCGAGGTGAACCAGCCGCTGCAGCCGATTTATTTCAGCCCGGCGTACGGCGTCGTCACCGACAAGTTCGGCGTCACCTTCCACGTGTTTACCCAACGTCCGGCGTAAGCCGGAATCCTCGGCGGCCTTTTCGCTTTTTTGCGAAAGGGCCGTTTTCCTGTGCTATGATAGAAGTTAGGAGAACGACAAGGAGGCGGGGGCCCGTGAACCTACGCGAAATCACCGAGCAGGAATGGTTGGCGCAAACGGAGAAGATGGTGAAGACGGAGAGCGCGGAGCACGCGGAGAAGGGCGGCAGGGAGGCTTTATTTTTCGTAACAGCGCTCTGCGGGACCTGCCAATTGGCGGAGAAGATGCTGGAGATCGCCCTGGCGTCCGGCCCCTGCATTCCGGTGTCCAAGCTGAACATCAACTATACCCCAAGGCTGCGGGAGCGGTGGCGGATCGCCAGCGTCCCCTGCCTGATCGTGCTGGAGGATGGCGAGCCGGTCCGGCAGGAATACGCCATGCGTTCGGTGGTGGACTTAAGCGAGTGGCTTCGGGCTTGATCGATTTTGCCAACAGCAAACGGAAAGCGGTAACAATGGACTTCTAATTCTGCGATAAAGGTGGTTTTACCTATGGAACTGCGGGAAGCGGTAGAGATCATCGGGCGGATTCGCCGCAATATCGGCGAGGTGGTGGTTGGGAAGGAAGAAGTGATCGACCTGTTGCTCGCTGCCTTGCTCGGGAACGGGCATGTGCTGCTGGAGGATGTGCCGGGTACGGGGAAAACGCTCCTGGCCAAAGCGCTGGCCAAATCGCTCGGCGGCGATTTCAAGCGCATCCAATTTACGCCGGACCTGCTGCCTTCGGACTTGAGCGGCATTAACTTCTACAATCAAAAAAACGGGGAATTCGAGTTTCGTCCCGGTCCGGTGTTCACCCATGTGCTGTTGGCCGACGAAATCAACCGGGCGACGCCGCGAACGCAGTCCAGCCTGCTGGAGTGCATGGAGGAGCGGCAGGTGACGATCGACGGGGTGACGCATGAGCTGGCGGCGCCGTTTCTGGTCATGGCTACGCAAAACCCGGTCGACCAGCAGGGGACGTTTCCGCTGCCGGAAGCCCAATTGGACCGCTTCCTGATGCGGGTCGCCATGGGATACCCGACGTCCGGCGAGGGGGTGGCCATTCTCCGGCGCTTCAAGGAGCGCCAGCCGCTGGCCGAGCTGGGGCCGGCCGCTTCCGCGGCGGAAGTGGCGGAAGCGCAGCGGTTTGCGCAGTCCGTCCGCGTGGAGGAGGATCTGCTCGCTTACATCGTGGCGATCACCGAGGCGACCCGCAAGCATCCGGAGGTGAGGCTCGGGGCGAGCCCGCGGGCGAGCATGAGCCTGCTGCGCGCTTCGCAAGGGTTTGCGCTGCTCCGCAGCCGCGATTACGTGACGCCGGACGACATCAAGGCGGTGGCCGTACCGGTGCTGGCGCATCGGCTGCTCCTGCGCCACGGGCTGCGCGGCGCGGACCAACCCGGCGCCGAGGTGGTGCGCCAAGCGCTCGAGCAGGTGGAGGTCCCGGCCGAAACGGTGCCGGCAGCAAAGGGGAAGCAGGGGGACTGACCGATGCAGTTGCCATGGCTACTTGTCAGCGTCGCGCTGATCGTCGTGCTGCTGGCGCTCGTTTACCGCTGGCGGGCGCTTAAAGGCATCCGGTATCGACGTTATTTCTCCGAACGGGCGGTATTTGAAGGGGATACCGTCGAAATGGTCGAGGTGATCGCCAACGCCAAGCTGCTGCCGCTGCCGTGGCTGCGGCTGGAGTCGAGCATCGCCGCCGGCTTGACGTTCGGGCGACAGAGCAACCTGAACATCCATGCCGGGGAGATCTACCAGAACCACAGCAGCTTGTTCTACCTGCGGTCATACCGGCAAATTACCCGGCGCCACGAGGTGATCTGCTCGCGCCGGGGACAGTATCGGCTGGAGTCGGCCACTATGACGACGGGCGATCCGCTTGGACTGAACGCCGAGGTCAAGCGGTTTCCCCTGGATCTCGAATTGCTGGTGTATCCGCGGATTTTGGAGCTGCAGGAGCTGCCGCTGCCGAACCACAGCTGGCTGGGGGAATTGCCCGTCCGACGCTGGATCGTGGAGGATCCGTTCCTGACGGCGGGCATCCGCGAGTACCGGCCCGGCGACCCGCTCGGCAACATCAACTGGAAAGCGACGGCCCGCACCGGCGAGCTTCAGGTGCATAAACGCGATTACACGGCCGACCATCGGCTGATGATCTGCCTGAACCTGGAGACGAGCGATTCGATGTGGCGAACGGTCGTCGAACCGGAGCGCATCGAGCTGGGCATCCGTTATGCGGCGACCGTGGCCGAGCATGCGCTGCGCAGCGGGTTGGCGGCGGGATTCGCCTGCAATGCGCGCCTGGCCGACGGGCCGAAGGAGCCGATTCGCATCGAGCCGCATGCTTCCTCCGATCAGCTCACGCTGCTGCTGGAGACCCTGGCTCGGATGGTGCTGGACAAAACCGCTTCGATGATCCGGATGTTGGAAATCGAGCTGGAGGCGGGGGTGACCGATACCGACTACCTGATCATTTCCTGCCACCAGGGCGAGAAGCTGGCGGAAACCGCCGAGCTGCTGCGGCAAAACGGCAACGGCGTGGAATGGATGGAGATTCCCCCGGTATAAATCGTTAGACATACGAGAAGAAGCGCCGGTCAGGTATCCGGCGCTTCTTCGATTAATTTTGCCGTCAGCAGCAGTCGTTCCGGGGCAGGCCCGACATAGGTGAACGGGTAGCAGGTGATCAAGGTGAGCAGCGGCTCGGCGGAGGCACGAACCGCATCGGCATCGCTCTCGTCGACGATTCTCCGGCCGGTCACCTCATAGGCGAAACGCCCCGAGGTCGTCTCCACTTCGATCCGGTCGCCCGCTTTAAGCTTGCCGAGGCTGCGAAAGACGGTATCCCGATGGCCGGCGAGCACGCTGTTGCCGGCTTCGCCGGGGAGCGGGCTGCCGGGAACATGCCCGGCTCCCAGCTTAAGCGGCTCGTTGCCGGTCCCTTCCACGATCGCATAACGCTGATCGAGGGAAGGGAAGGCGATTTCGCCGAGCAGTTCGCCGTCCGCCGCCGGGATGGGTGCCGGCGAACCTTCGTCGCCAATTTGCCGAAGCTTTCCGGCCAACGCGGGGGATAGCGGGTTTTCGTCCGCCGCCCGTTTCGCGTTGCCGCTCTGCGTTTCTCGCTGCAGCTCATCCCACTGCCGCAGGGCCTGCCGCGCCTCCAGCGGGGCGGAGATTGCCTGGAACGTGGAGTAGGCCAACACCGCCAGGGAGAAGGAAAACACAAGCCATGCGGCCATTCGCAGCAACGAACGTTTACGCCGCATCGGTTATTCCCGCCCGGAATTGCGAAGGAACATGCCGGTTCCGACCGTGGCAAACAAGCTGATCAGAATCAGGTTAAACCACGGATTCGCCGTTTGCGGCAGCTCCTCCATCATGCCCGGGGCACCGTCGTCCGGCCCCGGCCCGGGCCCGGGTTCGGGTTCGGCGGGCGGTGGCGGCAGCGGTTGCTCCCCCTGCGGCGGCAGAGCCGGAGCTTCCGTCGGCTCCGGCGCAGAGGAATCGGGCTCCTCCCCGGCAGGGTTGCCCGGCGGCTCTACGCCGGGTTGCTCCGGATTCGTTCCGGGGTCACCCGGAGGGTTGCCGCCGTTCGCCGGAGGCGGATCATTCGGCTGGGACGGCCCGCCGCCCGGAGGATTGGAGCCTCCACCGCCGCCGTTCGAAGGCGGCGTTTCTTCGGCATAAGCGGAGAAGGCGAAGGCGATCGTCGCCGCCTTGCCTTGATACTCGTTGCCGGCTTCCTCCGGAAACACCACGCTTAAATCCAACTCGTTCTCCCCGCCTGCCGCGAGGCGTCCCAAAGCGATGTCCCGCTGCTCCAGATGCAGCGCGCCGTCATAGATGACGGCGTCCCCGTCCTTCACGGTCAACTGAAGAACATCGAAAAACTCCGTGTCCCCCGCGACAAAGCGCGTCCGCACTTTGTAATCGAAAGCGGCGGTGCCGTCATTGGCAACCGTAAACGTTCGCTCGACCCGGTCCCCGGGCTTTAAATTGCTCATCGGCAGTTCGCTGCTTAACTCCGTTCCGATCCGCAGCTTCAGGGGTTCTGCGGCGCTGGCCTGTCCTGCATGCCACACCGCCCCGGCCAAGATGGAAGCGGCGTAAGCGGCCATGGCGTATTTGCGGTAGCCCCGATTCCTCACCCTTTTCAATCGTCCCCATCCTTTCCTTATCTTTTGCGATTCGCCACCCAAGCAGCAGGTCTTCATGTATGCCGGAGATCAAGCGCAACATTCGCTGCCATGTTCGTTATAACGAACCATTGCTTATGCTTATTATATCTAATTTTTAATAAATGGGAAGGGGAAAATCAGGCCCGCGAGTCCATCGAATTTATTGGGGCTGCCGGGTCTTTCGAACAAACCGCACCCAATCGCGTCCGGCCCGGAACAGGTCCTTGTAGCCCGGAGGCCTAACGAGATAGTAGGGCGTGACTTGGCCGCCCCAGTTGGTTTTGGAATAGGCGACGGTTGGGAGATTGGCCCCGGCAAAATCGAATTCGGCGAAGCCGGCGTCCGATAGGTCCTGAAGGGCGAAGCTTTGCGATTGCTGAACCACGCCGCGGTTCAGATGCTCCGTCTTGCTCGCGGCGATCCAGCCGAACGCCCGCCGGTCGTCCAGCGCGACCACTACGCTGGCGCTGACCGGTTCTCCGGTTGGCGCATAACAGACATAGGCGCGGAAAGCTTGTTCCCCGAGCAGGTCCCGGGCCAGTTCAAGGTCCCGCAGCGTCAGCCGGTGGCTGAAGCCCTGCCGCGTCTCCGTACCTTCCAGGCATTGTTGCACCTCGGCCATATCCCGCGTTAACGCCGTGCGGTAGCCGGCGGAGGCGGCCTTTTTGATTTTCGCGCGGATTTCGGTGCTGGCCCAATCGATGGCATAAGGGAGCTTCACGAGGTACGTATATTTCACCTCCGCCTTAAATCCGCTCCACAAAAAGGGACGGATGTCGGCAACCTCGGGCGGGAATACGAAGCTTGCGCCGCGCTGGGCCTTTAGCAAATCCGGGATCATCACCTTGGCGGCTTCGTGCCATTGCCGGTTCAGCTTATATGGCTTATCCGTCGGCGTCGGATGGAAGGCGAAGGGGTGGTAAGGGTTCAAAGGCGGCAAATATAAATGGCTTTTTCGGTTGAAGAAAAACAATCCCTCCCCCCATGCCGCTGAGTTGGAAGCGTCCCAGCGGACGACGCGTGCACTGCAGCCCCATTTCCGAATGTGGAATTCCGCCCATTTTTCCCATAAATCGCGATTGTTCATATGATTACCTCGGGTTTCTTTTTAAGGCATACCGCGCCTTACTGCCAACCTATGATCTTGTCCATCCGAATATGCGCAAAATACGCGGCGCGGCGCGGATCAAGGCGAATGCCGCTCCCTCCCGAGGGACTTGGCATTAAATATAAAAAATGAACGCATGGGAGGGAAGAGCATGATACCGGTAACGAATTTCGGGGCGAAGGGCAACGGGGTTGCGGACGACACCGCGGCCATTCAGAAGGCGCTCAACCGGGCGGCAGCCACCGGCGACACCGTTTATTTCCCCAAGGGGGTGTACCTCGTCAATCCGGCGAAAACGCTGAGGGTTGGCGGCAACACCACGATCAAGGGAGTCGGCCGTACTTCGATAATCCGCGCGGCGTCCGGCAGCTTCGGTTGGGAGCTGATGCGGGTGACGGGCAAAGATGTCCTGTTGACCGGCCTGGTCCTTGACGGCCATCGACGGGTCAATCGGGTGCTGACGATCGCCGGAGGCAGTGCGCGGGTTACTGTGCAAGGACTGCTCGTTCAAGGGGCTGCACATAGCAGCGACCGGCGCAGCAATTATTATGCGGGGGTTGTGTCCGGTATCGTGGTGCTCGGCAACACCGAGGCGATCGCGATTCAGGGAACGGAGATCGCCGACGTCATCGCGCGAAATGCGGGAGGAACCGGCCTTGTCGCCCGGGGAATCTATGTCACGACGACCTGGAGCAGTAGGGAACGGGCCGCCCGAAAGATATCGATCACCGGCTGCACTATTCATCATATCGGCCCGGCCGACGACGGAGACGGCATTTATTACGAGGATCCGGCGATGGAAGAGAACCGCGGCACAGGGGTCGACAGCCTGATCGCCGGCAACCGCTTCGATGATTGCGCCAAGCGGGCCATCAAGGTGTTCGCCAAAGGCGTAACCGTGCGCGGCAATACGATCAACAACCCTTATTTGAGCAACAACTATTATAGGGGGACGGAGAAAGGCCGATTGGCGCCGGACATGTATGCGGCGATCAGCATCTACGGAGGGGACAGTGTCGTGGAAGGCAACCGGGTTTCCGGCGTGGGCAGCTTTTACGCGGCGATTGAGGTCGGAGCCGGAGCGTTCGTCGAAAACGTGGCCATTCAAGGCAACTCCATCGCCATGGGCGGGCAAAGCGTGATCAAGGGCACGACGGCGATTCGTCTCGGAAATATCCGCGAATTCGTCATCGGCGGCAATGAACTGCGAAACGGCGAACGCGGGATCTGGACCTGGCAAAGCGCCGAGAACGGGCGAATCGAAAACAACGTCATCCGCATGCCGCAGGGCGGCGGGATCGACCTGACGACGTACCTTCGCGGGTATTCGCAAAAAAACATTCTCTGCGCGGGGAACCGAATTACGGCCGCTTCCTTTCAAGTGAAAACCTCCTCGTTAAGCAACGCGAACGTGGTGGTTCAATAGCGGGGGTCCTACACGAGATGAATTTTTCAAATTTATACTACTAATTCGGCAAGACCTTGAATATAAGACTATATAGCAATCAATTTGCTAGACGGTAGATGCTGTAGCTTGGCCCGAGTAGAGGTGAGTCAAAATGGCGGATAAAGCGGGAATCTTGGTCGTTTCGCTCGACTTCGAGCTGTATTGGGGAGTCCGGGATCTTTATACCAAGTCGGAGTATGGAGCGAAATGGTTGCGAGAGAGGGACCGGATCCCCGGCATGCTAGAGTTGTTCCGGGAGGCCGGCGTTCATGCGACTTGGGCGGCGGTCGGGCTGTTGTTTTTTAAGGACCGCCAGGAACTGCTGGCCGGTCTGCCGGCGCTCAAACCGGGTTACGCCGACAGCGGGCTCTCGCCCTACGGCGAAATCGAAGCCGGAGCCGTCGGAGCCGGAGAGGCGGAGGATCCCCATTGCTTTGCTCCTTCGCTGATCGAGCAAATCCGCAACACCCCGGGGCAAGCGGTCGGTTCGCATACGTTTTCGCATTTTTACTGCATGGAGAAAGGGCAGACCGCCGACGAATTTTACAGCGACCTGCAGGCGGCGGTAGCCGCGGCGGAGCAAAGAGGGATTTCCCTGCAAAGCCTGGTGCTTCCGCGCAACCCGGTATATGCGCAAGCTCCCGGAACTCGGCTTCAAGACGTACCGGGGAAATCCCCGGCACCCGCTGTACCGCGCCGGATATTCCGTCTCCGACCCCTTCCTGCGCCGGGCGCTGCGGTTGGCCGACAGCTACGTGAACCTGACCGGACACCACACCTATCCGGTGGACGCGATCTCGCCCGAGCTGCCGATCGACCTGCCGGCGAGCTTCTTCTTTCGGACTCCTCCCGCACCGCTCAGGCGGCTGGAGCCGCTCCGATTGAAGAGGATTAAGGACGGCATGACCCAGGCCGCCCGGCAGGGGCAGGTGTATCATCTTTGGCTTCACCCGTACAATGCGGCGGAGTCGGAGGCGTTCGGATCGCTGGAAGTCGTGGTTCGCCACTACCGCCGTTTGGCCGAGCGGTACGGGATGATCAGCCTAAATATGGAGGAGCTGGGGGAGCGGGTTCTGGCGAGGGCGGGGAAATCGGCAACGTCCCTGCCGGCGGAGTACGAAGAGAACCGGAACCCGCAGGCATTAATCGAATGAGGTGAACGATCATGGATATGGTAGCCGTATGGAACGCTGTCCGGCGGCATGTTCTCGCATTTTTTCTCGTCATGGCGGCTTGCATCGGACTGGCTGTGCTACTGAACGAAGTGGTGGCCCCGTCCTACCGGGCCAACGTCAGTCTGGTCGCCAATATCGCCTCGAATCCGGAATCGAGTACGTACAACGAGTTCCTGGCTAGCCAGATGCTGACCAAAACCTATGAGGATACGATCCAAAGTCGCTATATCGCCGCCGAGGTGAAGAAGAAGGTATCCACCCCCGACACCGTCATTCAAATGTTGAAAAAAATCAAGGTCCGCACCGATCCGGGCACCCTGGTCATTCTGTTGTCTTATACGGGTGACGAGCCGAAGCAGGCGGTCGCGATCGCCAACGCCTTCGCCGAAACGTTTATCGCCAAATCCAAGGAAATCGTGGCCGGCGCCAACGTTTCGATTCTCGACTCCGCCAGCTTGGAGGAGACCCAAACGCCGGTCAGCCCGCGCAAAGCGCTGAATATCGCGATCGCCGGGTTCGTGGGGTTGTTCGCGGGACTTAGCCTGACGTTGATTCTGGATGCCCGGCAACTCCGCAACAAGAAAAGCCGGCAAATGCGCCGGCATGTGCCGGATGATGATCCGGAGCTGGGCGACGCTCTGATCCGGATCGAGAAGAAATATCAAGGGAGGGCGGCCAAATGATGAATTTCGCCATCGCGGGCTGCGGGCACATTGCTTACAAGCATGTCGACGCGATCTCAAAAACGGAAGGAGCCCGGCTGGCGGCCGTGTGCGATCCGAATCCGGGCCGGCTTGCGGAGATGAGGGCGATCACGCCGGCCGCTTCTTATCCGGACCTCGGCACGATGCTGGCGCGCGAGTCGGAGATTGACGCGGTGTGCATCTGCGCGCCCAGCGGGCTGCACGGGACACTCGCGCTGGAGGCGATCCGGGCGGGCAAGCATCTCGTCCTGGAGAAGCCGGTGACGCTGGACCTGACGGAGGCCGAGCAGCTGCGGCAAGCCGTTCGTTTATCCGGCGTCCGGGCTACGGTCGTCCACCCGAACCGGCACCGGCCGGCGATCCGGGCGCTCCGAACGGCGCTGGCGGAGCAGCGATTCGGCAAGCTGAGCCACGTCAACATGACCCTTCGCTGGAACCGCAGCCAAGCCTATTATGACCAGGCGGCCTGGCGCGGAACGAAGGCGATGGACGGCGGTGTGCTGCTCAATCAGGCGATCCACGGCCTGGATTTGCTGCAGTGGTTGTTCGGGCCGGTCGCGGAAGTCAAGTCGTTGACGGCCACGCGATTAAAGCGGATCGAAGCGGAGGATGTGGCGATCGCGGCGATCCGGCTGGACAGCGGCGCGTTGGGCGTGATCGAGGCGGCTACCACGGTGTACGGGCATAACCTCGAGGAGAGCATCTCCGTGTTCGGGGAGGAAGGGTACGCGGTGATCGGCGGCAAAACCGCCAACTGGATTCGGCATTGGGTATGCGGTTCGATGTCGCAGGAAGAGACGGAGGCGCTCATTCGCCGTGTGGACGCGGATCCTTACGGCGTACCGGGACACCAGTGCATCATCGCCGATCTGGTCCAAGCCGTCCGGGAGGACCGAGAACCGGAAATCACGCTGGAGGACGGCATTCGCGCCGTGAAGTTGGCGCTGGAAATGACCGGCGGGGGCAGCGGTGAACCTGTCCATCCTCTCGGGTAGCCGAGCCGAAGGAGGCGAAACGGAATGCATAGCGAAGTGTATGGCGGCATGTATAGCGGAATACCACACGGAGTGGAAAGCAAGCGGTCGGAGAGCTCGGACAATTTGCGGAACGGGCAAGCCGGATTGCTGCGCAAGCTGAGGGACAAGACCGCGGTGATCGGCGTGATTGGGCTGGGGTACGTCGGCCTGCCGCTGGCGGTCGAAAAAGC
Organism: Paenibacillus sp. JL3B1040; assembly: GCF_057063165.1. NCBI lineage: Bacteria > Bacillati > Bacillota > Bacilli > Caryophanales > Paenibacillaceae > Paenibacillus > Paenibacillus tiangongensis. The sequence continues at coordinate 613,506 of NZ_CM169317.1, forward strand.
GAAGGCCGGTTACCGGGTCATCGGCTTTGACGTGCAAAGCCGGAAGATCGAAATGCTGAACCGCGGCCATAACTACATAGGGGATGTCGTGGATGAGGATTTGCGCGGGATGGTGGAGGACGGACGGTTGCGGGCTACTGCGGATTACGCGTTTTTGCGCGAAGTGGATGCCGTGGCGATCTGCGTCCCGACGCCGCTCGATATTTATCAGCAGCCGGATACGAGCTATGTGGAGAATTCCACGCGGGAGATCGCCCGTTTTCTGCACCCGGGCATGCTGGTCGTGCTGGAGAGCACTACGTACCCCGGGACGACGGAGGAACTGGTAAGACCGATCCTCGAAGCGACGGGACTGCGCTGCGGCGTTGATTTTTTTCTGGCGTATTCTCCGGAACGGGTGGATCCCGGCAACAAAACCTACAACACAAAAAACACCCCCAAAGTCGTCGGCGGGGTCACCCCGGCGTGCTCGGAGGTGGCCGAGGCGTTGTATCGCGAGGTGCTGAACGGCGATGTACACGTCGTGTCCAGCCCGGCCGTCGCGGAAATGGAGAAGATTTACGAGAACACGTTCCGCCATATCAACATCGCTTTGGCGAATGAAATGGCCGTCCTTTGCAGCCGGATGGGGATCAACGTGTGGGAAGTGATCGAGGCGGCGAAGTCCAAGCCTTACGGATTTATGGCCTTTTATCCGGGTCCGGGGCTCGGCGGCCACTGCATCCCCGTCGATCCGTTTTACTTGACCTGGAAGGCGCGGGAATACGGGTACCATACCCGTTTGATCGAGTTGGCGGGGGAGATCAACAACGCCATGCCGGAGTTCGTCGTACGGCGAATCGGCGACATCCTGAATGGCGACCGCAAGTCGCTGAGCGGCTCGACCGTATATTTGCTGGGCGTGGCGTACAAGAAGGATATCGACGATTATCGGGAGTCCCCGGTGCTGAAAATGATCGGGCTGCTGGAAGAGCGGGGGGCCCATGTATGGACCAGTGACACGCATATTGCGGAGTTCAAGCATCACGGCCTCACCTATGCTTGCGGGGAACTGACCGAGCGGCGGCTGAGGGAAGCCGATATTGCGGTGATCACAACCGACCACTCGGGCTTTGATTACAAGCTGATCGGCCGCGCTAGCCGCTGCCTGCTCGACACCCGAAACGCCATGAAGGACCGGCCCAAGCCCGAACGGTATTACTTGCTGTAGGCTCCCGCCCGGCTTGCTGCGGGCGGTCCGGGGCCCGATTTCTGGTCGGCCGGGGGCCGGCGGATCGACAGGTCGATGGGCTCGGCGTCGTGATGGGCTCGTCGGCCGATAGGTTGACGGCTCGGTGGCCCGACGGCCTAATGGGCTCGATAGCTCGAGGGCTCGATAGCTCGAGGGCTCGATAGCTCGATAGCTCGATAGCTCGATAGCCCGGGAGCCCGAGAGCCTGAGAGCCTGAGAGCTCGAGAGCCTAAGAGCCTATGAGCCGATGTGCCAAGATCAGACGGATCGAGCCCCGACGGCCCAAAATGTTGTGTTTAGTACAACATTTTGACCTTATCAGCCGAACCACAGCCGAAATGTTGTATTTTATACAGCATTTCAGCCGGAAACCGGCGCGGAGCTGCGAAAATGTTGTACATTATGCAGCATTTCGCCTCGTGGCGGCCGGTTCAGCTATGAAATGTTGTACTTTTTACAACAATAAGCGGCTTGAGCGCGGAGATTCCCCCATTAATCTGATGAGGAGTTAATAACATGAACGGATACGGATATGGATGTCGAGCTATTCATGAAACCGCAGTCGTCGATCCGGGGGCGCAGGTCGGGGAAGGGACGAAGATATGGCATTTTGCCCACGTGTCATCCGGCGCGGTTATCGGCAGCCGCTGCAGCCTGGGGCAAAACGTCTACATCGCCGACCGCGTCCGCATCGGCAACGGGGTCAAGATCCAAAACAACGTCTCGGTCTATGAAGGCGTCATTTTGGAGGACGAGGTATTTTGCGGGCCAAGCATGGTCTTTACCAACGTGCGGACGCCAAGAGCGGCGTTTCCGCGCAATCGCAGCGAGGACTATCTCAGGACGCGGGTCGGGCGCGGCGCGTCGATCGGGGCGAACGCCACCATCGTATGCGGGGTTTCGGTCGGCGAATGGGCTTTGATCGCGGCCGGGGCCGTTGTGACCCGCGATGTGCAGCCCTACGCGCTGATCGCCGGGGTACCCGGCCGGCGCATCGGCTGGGTGTGCCGCTGCGGGAAGACGCTGGGCTTTAGCAGCGGGGCTGGACGGTGCGGCGACTGCGGCCGGGAATACCGGTTGGAGCAGGATGTCGTAGCGATCACGAAGGAGGGGTGAGCGGGCATGGAGCCATTACGGATCGGGGAACAACCCACAAACGGCACCGCCGGGATTTCGAAGGATCCGGGAAAAAGCGCAACGGCCGCAGAGAAGAAAACGCCGATTCCCCTGCTGGATTTAAAGCGGGAGGTTGCGGAACTGAAGCCGCAATTAATGGAGGCGATCGAAGGCGTGCTGGACGGAGCGGCCTTTATTATGGGCAGCCAGGTCAAGCGTTTGGAGCAAGAGGTGGCCGGGTATCTGGGTACGAAACATGCGATCGCGCTGAATTCCGGCACGGACGCGTTGGTCATCGCTTTGCTGGCGGCCGGGATCGGGCCGGGCGACGAGGTGGTCACGACCCCGTTTACTTTCTTCGCCACGGCGGAGGCGATCAGCCGTGTGGGAGCGGAGCCGGTTTTCGCCGATGTCGACCCGCTGACGTACAATTTGGACCCGGACGGGCTGGAGGCGGCGATCACGCCGCGCACGAAGGCGATCATCCCCGTGCACCTGTTCGGCCGCCCGCTGGACATGGAACGGTTGACGGAGCTGGCTCGCCGCCGGGGGCTGATCGTCATTGAGGATGCGGCCCAAGCCTTTGGCGCCGAGGCAGGGGGGCGGAAGGCCGGGACGATCGGGGAGATGGGCTGCTACTCCTTCTTTCCGTCGAAGAACCTTGGGGCTTACGGCGACGGCGGCTTGTTGGTCACGGACGATCCCGGGCTGGCCGAGGCTGCGGCGATGCTGCGGACGCACGGCTCGAAGCGCAAATACTACAACGAGCGGGTCGGCTTCAATTCCCGGCTCGACGAGATCCAGGCGGCGATCCTGCGGGTTAAGCTGCCCTACATTGAGGCATGGAACGAAGCCCGCTGCCAGGCCGCGGCGCGTTACCGCGAACTGTTGCGGGACATCCCCGGACTGGTGCTTCCGGGCGAGGTTCCCCCCGGCGACAGGCAGGTGTTTCACCAATATACGGTGCGCGTGCTGAATGGCCGTCGCGACGCGCTCCAGGCGGGGCTTGCCGAAGCCGGCATCAGCAGCATTGTGTACTACCCGCTGCCGGTGCATCGCCTTCCCGTCTATGCGGACCGCGGCTTGACATTTCCGCTGGCGGAACGGCTGTCGCAGGAAGTGCTGTCGCTGCCGATATGGCCGCAGATCGGTGCGGACGTGCAGGAACGCGTCGCGGATCGCCTTCGCAGGCTGATGGGCTAATTTATTTTTTCAAAGGACGATTATGCCAAACATGATGAAAAAACTCTCCTCCCAATCCATCCGCTATCTCAAGCAACTCGGAGAACTGCTGCGGATCAAGAGCCTGTCCGGTCTGCTGCGGAAGCTCAAGAACGACGGGTTCCTGCGGAACGTGGCCGTGTTGGCCAGCGGAACGATGATCAGCCAGGTCATTGTGATGGCGACGCTGCCGGTGTTGACGCGCCTGTACTCGCCAACCGAATACGGCACGTATTCCATGTACCTGTCGATCATCGGGATTTTGCTGATGGTGATTTCTTTTTCCTATGAGAACGCCATTACCCTGCCGGAAGACGACCGTACCGCCTCCACCGTGTTGAGCTTGTCCCTGCGCATCTGCATCGGGGTCAGCATCGCCAGCGGCATCGGAATTCATATCTTGGAGGAGCCGCTGTCGGCTTGGCTGCACGAGTCGTATTTACCGCACTATTACCTGTTTTTTATCGTTAGCCTGTTCGGAGCCGGGTTTTACCAAATCCTGAACTACTGGTCGATTCGCAAAAAATACTTCAAACCGCTGGCGCGGACGAAATATACGCAAAGCCTCAGCCAGGTCTCCTCGCAAATCGGGCTTAGTTTGTTCAATCTCGGTCCGCTGGGGCTGATCATCGGCGATATCATCGGCCGGTTCGGCGGATTGCTGCCGCAGTGGAAGCTGTGGCGCCGGGATGTCAAAAGCCAGGCCATCACCTCGGATTGGGCCGACCTGAAGGAGAGCGCCTACCGGTACCGGCGGTTCCCGTTCCTGTCGATGGCCGCCGGGCTGTTGAACAGCGTTGTGCTGTACGTGCCGACGATCCTGCTCGCTTCGTTCTACGGACCGCAGGTAGCCGGCTGGTTCGCGCTTTGCCAGCGTATTCTCGGCTCTCCGATGACGCTGATTATGACCTCCGTCCGCAACGTGTATTTGGCGGAATCCGCCGACTCCATGATCAATGATCCCCGCAGGCTGTATCCTTTGTTCCGCAAAACGGTCCGCAATGTCTTTCTGTTCGGCGCTCTGGTCATTTTCGCCATCGTAGCCGTAGGTCCCTACATGTTCACCTTCCTGTTCGGCGAGGAGTGGGCCCGGTCGGGCAGCTTTATCCGCATTTTGTCGATCATGTACCTGAGCCAATTCGTGGCCAACTCCGTCGGCTCGACGATCGACGTCATGGAGCGTCAGGACCTGCATTTGTACCGGGAGATCATTCGGACGGCGCTCATCCTCGGTTCCTTGTATTTCGCTTGGCATACTCAGCAGTCGGCGGACGTCGCGATCGGGTTGTTCAGCGCCGCATCTACGCTGGGCTATGCGCTGCACTTGGGACTGTCGTGGCATTCGGTACGGAAATACAAGGGAATGGACAGCGAGGAGGAGTCCTCCCTGGAAACCGCTGAAGGAGCTCCCGCAGAAGCTTCTGCGGAGCTATCACTACTGGGCAAGGAGCGAGGATAACGGGATGCTGACGATTTATTCACCCTCAACAAGGGCCGCCGAGAGAAAATACATCTACCGCGTGATCGTGGGCGAGTTCCTGGGTCTGGACTATACCATCGCATTCAGGGATGGAGAAGAGATTGAACTGGCATGGGCTGCGGAGACAGCGGAGGAACGGCGGGATGCTTCTTCGATCCGCAGACTCCGCATGCCGGATGTGCTCCTGCAGACGCCCGACCGTCTATGGCTCACCCCGGCCTCTTTGCCGAAGGAGCCGCTGGAGCGGTTTGCGCCGCCGACGAGCGAGCCGGAGGAAGAACCGCTGCCGATCATCTATGGGAAAAGAGGCCGAACCGGCCGGTACGTCGAGCCGCTTGGCGAAGAGGGCAAGGAAGGTTTGTATCTCGGCCTCGACGTGTTTGGCAGCTGTCTGTTTATGTTGGCAAGGTATGAAGAGGTGGCGTTGCAAGGGCATGATCGACACGGCCGGTTTCCGGGACACCGTTCCCTGGCTTGGCGCGAATCTTTCCTGCATCGCCCGATCGTTAATGAATACGTGGAGCTGTTGTGGGAGCTGCTGCACAAGCTTTGGCCGGAGCTGGCCCGCGGCAAGCGGGAGGCATCCGTCTTCCTCAGCCATGACGTGGATTACCCGTTCTATGTTTATGGACGCAGCCGGCTGCGCATGATTCGCGACATGCTCATGGATGCCGTTCGCCGCCGGGATTTCGAATCCGCCCGCAAAAAGGCCGGGATGCTACTCCGTCCCCGACGCACGCTGGACCGGGATCCGTACAACACGTTCGGCTGGCTGATGGATCTAAGCGAACAAGCCGGAATTCGCAGCGCCTTCTATTTCATTACCGAGGAGCGCCGGGGCAAATCCGGCCTTGACGGCAACTACTCCATCGACGATCCCGCGATTCTGCGGCTCCTGCGGGAAATCCATGCCCGGGGGCACGAGATCGGGCTTCATCCGGGATATCATACGTTCTTGAACCCCGCGCGCATCCGCAGACAATACGAGAAGCTGCGAGAGGTCGCCGAAGCCAACGGAATCCGCCAGGCGGTCTGGGGCGGGCGGCAGCATTACTTGCGCTGGCGGGCGCCGGATACGTGGCAATTCTGGGAGGATGCCGGACTGGACTACGACAGCACGCTCAGTTATGCCGACCGGGCGGGCTTTCGATGTGGCGTCTGCTACGAATTCCCGGTGTTTAACCTGAAGACCCGCCGGGAGCTGGCGCTCCGCGAACGTCCGCTTATCGTCATGGATCAAACGATCCTGCATCCCGAATATATGGGGCTGGGTCCCGAACAAGCCTATGAAACGATTCGCAGGTTGTATCTGGAATGCCGGAAATATAATGGCGACTTCACGCTGCTCTGGCACAACAGCCAGCTCGTGAAAGCGTCGGACCGGTCCGTTTACCGCAAGCTGGTACTGGAGCTGCTGGGGCAGATCGAGCCGTAAGGGGTTAGGGGGAGAACATGTGAAAATCGCCTATCTGATCCACTGGAACGAAGGGCCGGAGAGCGGCGTGTTCAAAAAAATCATTAGCCAGGCGCTCGCCTGGCAAGCGCTGGGCCATGACACGGCGCTGTTCCTGTTCAGCCGCGGAACCGCCGCCGCTTGGACGGAAGCGGAGACCGGCGGGCTGCCTGTCTTCCGCGAGACGTATCGCGGCAGGCTCAGCCGGACTTCCCGCTTCAAAGCGTTGACCGCCCGGGTGCGGGCCTGGGAGCCGGACGTCGTTTACCATCGCTTCGACTTGTATTATCCTTCCCTGCCCCGGCTGCTTCGCGATTATCCGTCCGTGCTGGAGATCAACACGAACGATGTTGCCGAGCTGGCTTTGGAGGGGAGCGGACTGAGGCTGCGCCGCATTTACCACTTGCTGACGCGCCGCCTCGTGCTGGGAGCCGCCGGCGGTTTCGTATTCGTCAGCGGCGAACTGGCCGAAGCGAACGGCTTCCGTCGGTACGCCAAAAACTATGCGGTCATCGGCAACGGCATCCCGTTGGAGCAGTTTTCGGGAGGACGCGAAGGGGGAGTGGCGGTCAGCGGCGGCGGTGCGACTTCGGGCGGGGGCGAAGATGCGCGCGATTCGGCGGCGGCGACCGCCTCGGCGGCCGCGGCTGCGCGCATGGGCGAAGGGAGCGCCGTCCGCCTTGTGTTTCTGGGCTCTCCCGGCCAAGCCTGGCAAGGGCTGGATGAGATCGCCCGGCTCGCCGAGGCCAAACCGGATTGGCGGTTCGACGTTATCGGGCCGGAGCGCGGCGAATTTGAGGCAGCCGGCTTATTGTCGCCGCCGAACATGACGTTCCACGGCCAACTGACGCGCGAGCGTTACCAGCCGCTGCTCGACCGGGCCGATCTGGCCATCGGCACGCTGGCGCTGTACCGGAAAGGCATGGAGGAAGCCTCGCCGCTGAAGGTACGCGAGTATTTGGCCAACGGCTTGCCCGTCATCGCCGCTTATCGCGAGACGGATTTCCCGGAGCCGGAGCCGTTTTTTCTCCAACTGCCGTGCGAGCCGGAGAGCGCGGTTCGCCATCTTTCCGCCGTCGAGCGCTTCGCCCGCGACTGGCGCGGGCGGCGGGTAGAGCGGGGGCATGTGCGTCATTTGGACGTTGCCGTCAAAGAGGCGGAGCGGGTAGGATATATGCGGCAGATTGCCGGAAAGCGGGAAAGAGGGGACGGATGATGGCGGACCTCAGCCTGCTGTGGATCGCGTTGCTTGTTGCGGCAGTCGTGTTCTTCTCGCTCCAATGCCTGCTGTCGCTAAAAATGAAGATGGACGCCGCCTACTTGTTTGCATTTTGCATTTATTTCGATTTCTTTGCCTATTTCTACAAGCTGGCCGTTCCCGGGGAATCGTTAATCCTATTAATCGCTGCGCCGCTGCTGCCCGTAGGCGCCGCTTTGCTGCTGAAGCCGTCCATTGTTCTGGAGACGCTGCGGGATCAAGGGATTTGGTTATGGGGGACTTTCTTCGCCTACGTCTTGATTTCGCTTGCCTGGGCCCCGTCCGAGTCAAACGGGCTTATGAAAGAGGTGATTCTGCTGGCCCGCGGGGGAGTCCCCGCGCTGTATGTCTATCTGGTGTACCGGAAGAACGGCCGATTCTCCTGGACAGTCGTCGCCTGGGCCGGCTTGGCGTATGCGCTCCTGCATCTTCTGCTGGGGGAGTACAGCGAGGAATATCCGGGCCGGTTGACCTTGCCTGGGGGGAACCCCATCTTTAACGCCCGGACGTCGCTGATCACGGCAACGGTTTGTCTATGGGCGCCCCGGATTCCGCTTCCGGTCAGGCTCCTGTCGCTTAGTGCCGCGCTGACTTCGGCGCTGGCCACGCAGTCAAGGGGACCGCTGGCTGCCTTTTTGCTGGCTAACGCGTTATATTTCGGCGTATGGTTCATCCGCAAGTATCGGGAGCGCAAGCTTGGGAAGCTGTCGCGCCTGGCCTTACCTCTGCTTTTCCTGCTGATCGTCGCGGGCGGGGTCGCGTCGGCTTATGCGGAGCAGTTGGCGCGCTGGGTGGAAAGCAGCCGGTTTATGGTTCTGTTCGATCGGAACCAACTGCAGGGCGACGATAACTACATCGGCCGGTTGGATTTGCAGACCCGAGCATTGGAGAAACTGGAATCCTCGCCGTTTCTCGGCGCCGGGCTGGGCAGCGTGACGCCGCCGTTAGCCCGGGATTTTCCGCATAATCTGGTGTTGGAGATCGCCGCGGAGGGGGGATTCGCAGGCTTGACGTTATGGACGTTCGCCGTGTTGTTTTCCCTGTGGGCCGCTTTCCGGCGCACGCCGGTATTGGCCATTCTGCTGGTTCAATCGATCGGATACGCCTTGACCAGCGGGGACTTCGGCTACAACTACGAATATGCGGTAATGGCCGTAACGACTTTGGCGCTGGTGCCCGCAAAGCAACGGGAAGGAGTGGGGATACAACGTGAAGCTCTTGTTTTTGATCACCGGATTTGATTACGCGGGAGCGGAAAATCAGGTGCTGCAGCTGTGCCGCGAGCTGCGGGCGAGGGGCTGCGAGGTTCGTCTGGCGACGATGATTCCGCCGGTCGCGTATTTGGAGGAGCTTAAGGATCTGGGGGTCGACGTGGTCAGCCTGGGCATGAAAAAAGGCGTGCCGGACCCTCGAGCCGTTTTTCGCCTCGCCGGCCTGATTCGGCGGATGCGGCCCGACGTGGTCCACAGCCATCTGGTGCATGCGAATATTTTGGCTCGCGTCACGCGGTTGTTCGTGCATATTCCGTATTTGGTCTGTACCGCCCACAATGTCAATGAGGGAGGCTGGCGGCGGGAGATGCTGTACCGGCTTACCGATCCGCTCGGCGACCTGCTGACCAACGTCAGCCGGGAAGCGGTGCGCCGCTATACGGAGCGACGGCTTGCTCCGTCCCATAAAATCCGGTTGATGGAGAACGGCATCGTTCTCGGCCGCTTCGGCGAAGACGAGCGGGGGCGCTTGCGATTGCGGGCCGAACTGGAAGCGCAAGAGAAGGGCGATGAAGCCGGCTTTGAGCCGGTGTCGGGCGGAATTGGCGGCGGGGCGGAGGCAGGTACAGGCGCTGGAGATTCGGCGGAGTGTGCGCGGAATCGGCGTGAGCCGTTCGTCTGGCTGGCCGCCGGGCGTTTCGTCCCGGAGAAAGATTACCCGGCCATGCTGCTGGCTTTTGCCAAGGCGCGGCGGAGCTTCCCGGACAGCGTGCTCTGGATCGCCGGCATCGGGCCGGAACGGCCGAAGATCGAACGGCAAGCGGCAGAGCTGGGCTTGTCCGGCGCGGTACGGTTCCTCGGTATCCGTACGGATATACCGGCGCTGCTGCACGCCGCCGACGGCTTTGTGCTCTCCTCGAAGTGGGAAGGCCTGCCGATCGTGCTGCTGGAGGCCTGCGCCGGCCGGCTGCCGATCGTCGCCACCGCGGTGGGCGGCAACGCCGAGGTGGTGCTGGACGGCGAGAACGGCTACCTCGTGCCGCCGGAGGAGCCGGGAGCGCTGGCCCGCGCGATGGAGCGGGTCATGGCCCTGCCGCTGGCGGAGCGGCGAGCGATGGGGCGGCGCGGCCGGGAGCATGTCGCCGCGAACTATGCCATGTCCCGCGTCGCCGGGAAATGGATCGAGCTTTACGAGCAGGCGTCCGGGCGGAAGCTGCCGGCCGCGCGGGCGATCCCTAAGGAGGCGCATGAGAGATGACGCGAAAAGCCGCCTATATCGCAACGGTGTACGCCCATTTGGCGGCGTTCCACCTGCCCTTTATGAGCGACCTGCGGGACGCCGGGTTTGCGGTCCATGCCTACGCCGCCCCGGATCGCGGCCGGGAGGAGGTGGCCGCCGCAGGGTTCGAGTGCCGGGACCTGCCGTTTAGCCGCCATCCGCTGGCTCCCGGCAACCTTCGGGCGCTGAGGATGCTCGTCGCCCGGCTGAGACGGGAGCGCTACGACCTGATTCATGTGCATACGCCCAACGCGAGCGTGATCAGCCGGTTGGCCGCCCGGCTGGCGGGTCGACCCTATCCCCAAGTCGTATATACCGCGCACGGGTTTCATTTTTACGACGGGGCTCCTTGGCGCAACCGGCTGTTGTATTATCCGCTGGAGCGATTCCTGTCGCGGTGGACCGATGTCCTCGTCACGATCAACCGGGAGGATGAACGAAGAGCGGCTGCTTTTCCGGTGCGCGGCCGATCCGTATATGTGCCCGGGGTCGGTGTCGACCTGCCTTTATACGCGGCGTTGGGGGACGGTGAACGCGAACGGGTGCGCCGCGATTTCGGCTTGGCGCCGGATGACTATGCGGTGCTCTGCATCGCCGAGCTGAACCGCAACAAAAACCAGGGGCAACTGATCGGCGCAATCGGCGAGCTGCGCCGCCGGGGCATCCCGGCCGTGCTGCTGCTGGCCGGGTTTGGCCGGGAGGAAGCGCGTTACCGGCAGCTCGCCGCGGAGTCCGGTGCGCCGCAAGCGGTGCGCTTCCTCGGTTATCGCCGCGATGTGCCGCAGCTGCTGCAAGCCGCCGACGTCCTGGCGCTTCTGTCCCGGCGGGAGGGGCTGCCCAAAGCGCTGCTGGAGGGCCTGGCCGCCGGCAAACCGCTGGTGGCGACGGCCGTGCGGGGCAGCCGCGATCTTGTGATCCCCGGCCGCAACGGATACCTCGTTCCGGTCGGGGACGTGCCAGCCGCCGCCGCTGCGCTCGAGCGGCTCCGGCAGGACGCCGGGCTGCGGCGGCGCATGGGCGAGTACAGCCGCAAGCTGGCGGGGATGTACGATTTGGAGCAGATTCGCCGCGACGTGGCGGCCATCTATGCGAGGCTATTCGAACGGGCGGAAGCGCAGATGGAGCCGGAGCCGGCGCTCCGGGAAGGCGCGAAGGAAGGGGAAATCTATGATCAGGCTGTATCGGAATAACGGGATGAAGGCGGTGCTCCTGCTGCTTGATTTGCTGGTGATCTATGCCAGCTACCGGATCGCCGCCGGGCTGCTGCCGCAGGGGGAGTGGAGTTCGCCCGCCGTCCTGGGGGATCCCCCTTTCCGCAGCGCGCCGTGGCTGGGGATATTTACGGTGATGACGTATTATTTTTTCAACCTGTACGATTTGGCCGGACGGCGGAAGCCGGCACAATTCCTGTGGAACTTGCTGCTGGCGCAGCTGTTTGTCGCCGCGGAATTGATCGTGTTCGGCTATGCGAGCAAATTGTTCAGCTTGACCCCTAGCCTGCTTCTGTTCGCGTTTGCGGCCCAATTGCTGTTGTCGTTTGGACTTCGCCTGCTGCTGTTTTATGTCCAGCGCAAGGGATTCAGCCGCAAAAGGACGCTGGCCGTGATCGGCGGCGAAGCCGCGGGTGAAGCGGCGCTGCGCAGCATGCTGGAGCAAGGCGAGCCGTGGTTTCGCGTCGAACGGGTGGTCCGGACGGATGAGCGCGGTATTGGTTCAGCGTTGCCGGAGCAAGCGTGGGAAGGAATGGAGACGTTGCTGATCGGGCCGGGGCTGTCCCCCGAAACGAAAGCGGAGGGGGCCCGGTCCGCCGGGCGGAGAAATATGGAAGTGGTCATTGTTCCGGATTTTTACGAGCTGTATCTGGCCGACGCCGAACCGCAGCAAATTGGCGATTTGCTTGTTTACTCGCTAATGCCGCCGCAGTTGACGCTGCCGGAGCGTCTGTTCAAGCGCCTGTTTGATCTTGCGGTATCTTCGCTGCTGCTCCTTGCGGCGTCACCGGTTATGCTGGCGATGTTCGTCTTGATCCCGCTGACGTCGCGGGGGAAGGCGTTGTACGTCCAGGAGCGCATCGGCCTGCAGGAGAAACCGTTCCCGCTGTACAAATTTCGCAGCATGGTGGACGGGGCGGAAGCTTCGACCGGTCCCGTGCTGGCCGGGCGGCAGGATGCGCGGGTAACCCGGTTGGGCCAGTGGATCCGCGCTACCCGCATCGACGAACTGCCGCAATTGTTTAACGTGCTGCTCGGGCATATGAGCCTGGTGGGGCCGCGGCCGGAGCGAGCGTTCTTCATTAACCGCTTCAAGGAGGAGCTGCCGCATTACACCTACCGGCTGATGGTCAAACCGGGATTGACCGGCTATGCCCAAGTGATGGCCGGGTATGCGACCACGCCGTCCGACAAACTGCGTTACGACCTGATGTACATCAAAAGGTATTCGCTGCTGCTCGACCTCAAGATTCTGTTTCAGACGATCCGGGTCGTGGTCCAGCAGGAACAAGCCACAGGCGTGGAGGCAGGCGGAGGGACGGATGCGGCGACGCCACCTGCGGCTATGGGTACGGGCGTTTCCTCCCCATCCGGCGGAACAGCGGCTGCCGCGTCGATGGCCGCAACCCCTACGTCGAGCCTGCCGCCATCATAGCTTGCTGCGCCCTGCGAGCGCAGCGGCGCCGAGGCAGTGCGTGAGCGGAGACCAACCGAATGGACGCAGTAAGTCCGGCCCCCCGAATGTGGCGAATTTGGCCGGCCGCCCATTCCGGACTGCGGCTAGCCAAGAAAATGTTGTATTTCGTACAACCATTCTTTCGGCTCCGGAGACTGCCGGCCGAAATGTTGCATAAAGTACAACAATTTATAACACCCTCGGTGAAATGGCCCCCAAATGTTGTACTAAATGCAACATTTTTTTTGTTTTGACGCCTCCCCGGGAGAAATGTTGTATTATGTACAACATTTTTTGCCCAAGTAGGCGTCATGACCGAAAAATGTTGTACGTTTTACAACATTTCCATGATTTTGCCCCTAAACCCGGGTGAAATGTTGTAGTAAATACAACATTCTGGGACGACAAAGGCCTGCTCCAGGCATCTAGTTACCGCTGATCCTGATTATGCCGGAATATCGGAAGCAGCAGATAATCCCCACCGATCTCCCGGGACGGACTTGTACCGGCGCCTAGCCGGAAACCAACCGCTCCGTTACTTGGCCGTATTGTCCGTCAGCGTTCCTGCGCCGCTCACAAGCGCCGCCCGGGCTTCCTCCGACAAACGGATAGGGGTTTCGGCGCCGCCGATTGCGTTTCCGGTGATCCGGAAGCCGCCGATCCGGCCGAGGCGGATCCCGCTCGTACCGGGGAAAGGAGAAGCGAGGCCGTTTTCGATGTCGTTGCGCTCGATGACGACGATGCCGGCTGAGCTACCGCTTGCTGAGCCGCTGCCCGCTGAGCCGACGTCCGCCTCAATGGCGGCATAATAGCTGCCGGTTCCGCCGATGATGTTGCCGGACACGGTCACATCGCCGGCGTATACGGAAATGGCGGCGTACATATCCTGCGGCAGCGGGTCCTTGGGCGCAACAAGATAGCGGTTATTTCCGGCATAGGAGTTGAGGATCCGGTTGTTCTTCACGACGATGCCGGGAGCGGAGATTTTGATGCCGCGTTTGGCGGCGTGATGGATTACGTTGCCTGAGATGACGGAATCCGATAACGGCGAGGGATCCGGCGGCTGATCGAAGTAAATACCGTCCGCATCTTCCCGCGGGGAGATATGCGAGATCAGGTTGCCCGCGATGTTGACCCGGCGGGCGATCGTTCGTCCGGGTTCGCTCCAGGCCATAATGCCCCGCGCGACCGGCGCAGCTTCGCGCGCGGCGATCCCGGTGATCGTGCAGCCGAGGATCTGGATATCGACGGTGTCGCCGTAAATCATGATGCCGGCGACGACGGTGGTATGCAGCGGGTGCTTCGGCTCGTCCGGCTGGCTCAAATCTTGGACCGTGCTGCCCACGACGGTCACGTCCGACGAGCCGCTATGGATGCCGATGCCGCGGGTTAACCGTGCGCCGCCGTCGATGACGACGCCGTCGATGCGGATCCGCCGCCCCTGTACCGCGACGGCCTCAAACCCGTAACGGGCTCCGGAGATCGCACGGAACTTCAGGACGGGCCGGCCCAGGCCGCGTAGAGTTACGCCGCTTCGAAGCGGCAGCGGCTCGTCCAGGGCGAGCAGGTACGTACCGGGGGGCACGATGACGGTCGTGCCGTGTCCGGTGGCGGCCGCTTGCCGCAGCACGCGCAGAAAAACGCCGGTATCGTCCGTGATGCCGTCCCCTTTGGCGCCGGCCTCCCTCACGTTGAAGGCGGGCCCGGGGAAGGGGAAGGAGGGTCCCCATCGCAGCAGTAGGCCCCAGCTTAAGACCAAAACCGCCAGGACGAAGAGCAGCACCCGGAGCTGAAGCCGACGAGGACCGCCTCCTCCCGGGCGCAACCGGCCGATCGGACGAGGCAAGCGCGATTTATTCATCGGGCGCATCCCCCAGGATTTGACGGGACAGATCGTCCCAGGCCTTCATATTCGGAATCCAATAATATAGCTCGGCGTCGACCAGCGGATCGTGGGCTTTGCCGGTGCTTCCCGGAAACTGCACAAAATACATCTCCTCGGGATCGACGCCCCGAACCAGCCAGGCCAGGCTAAGCATGTCGGCATCGGTCAGATTGGTATCCAAAATGTCCTCTTTCACTTGCCTGATCAGTTCGGGAAGTCGGGTCAGGTTGTCCGGAACGAGCAGCTTGCGGGCGATCGCCTGAACGACCAGCGCCTGGTTTCGCTGCCGGGCATTGTCGCCGTCCTCCAGCGATTTGCGCTCTCGCACGAAATCGAGGGCCGTTTCGCCGTTCCAATGCTGCTCACCGGCGGGCAGGGTCCGATGATTGTAGGTCAGCTTGACGGGGGTATCCAGCTCGACATCCACGCCGCCGATCGTATCGACGAAATGCTCGAACCCGTCAAAGTCGGTTTTGACGTAATAATTGATGGAGCAGCGGCATAAATTGCTTACCGCTTGGATCGCGGCAAGAGTACCGGCGTGGCCGCCTTTGCCGCCCGCTTCCGCCATCGCGTGCGCATGGTTGATTTTGGTCAAACCGATGCCGGGAAGGTGGACCCGAGTGTCGCGGGGGATGGATACCAGATTTACCTCCCCCTGCCCCGGATTGACGTGGGCCAACATCAGTACGTCGGTGCGTGAGGCTTCGGTTGCCCGGGCATCGGTGGCAAGCAGCAGCAGGTTAAAGCTGCCACGGGCTCCGCGGATCTCCTCCTTCCGCGCGGGCTCCGCCGCCGCGGCTTCCCCGGCGGTTCCGGTGCTTTTGCCGTCGGCTTGCCCGGAACGTTCCGTCGCTTTGCCGGCTTCGTCTGTCGGCTCCGGCGTAGCCAGTACCGGGAGATCGGCGCTCCGAAAATGCCGGGACGGCTCGTATTTCAAATAGGCTGTCAGCAGTCCGCCGGCTACGAGGAGCAGAAGAACCGCCGGTATCGCCACTTTTTTGCGTATTTTCAATTTCATCCGTTCCACTCCGTCTCTAGCGAAAATAGGCATGGATTTTGCTTAAGGGATTCATAGCAGTATATTAGCGGAATTGATATTCTATGCGCAGAATGCGGCAACCTGCGCTTCCAACTGTTCGGTGCGCGAATGCGTGCGGATAGGACGAAATTCCAACACTTTTCTAGTCTATTTCGGACTAGATTTACATATGGTGGTTGAAACGGAGCAAACGCCGGTATTTTTAGGGAATAGGGGAGTCGAGAAAATGAAGGTGCTAGTCACGGGAGGAGCGGGGTTTATCGGCCGCCACACGGTCAAACGGCTGCTGGAAGAGGGGGAGCAGGTGGTCGTGGTCGATATCGGCCAGGCCGGAAACCCGTGGAAAACGGACGAGTCGGTCTCTTTTTATGCGGTCGATATCGTTTCGGAGGATTTGGAGCTTATTTTTGCCAAGGAACGCCCGGATGCCGTCATTCACCTGGCCGCTCAAACGAGCGTGCGCCGCTCATTGCAAAACCCGTCGGCCGACGCCGAGACGAATATCCTGGGAACGATCCAACTGCTGCAGCAATGCGTCCGCTTCGGGGTGCGGCGAATCGTATTCGCGTCATCGGCCGCGGTGTACGGGAATCCGGACGATCTGCCGATCAAGGAGTCGCACGGGACGGAGCCATTGTCTTTTTACGGCGTTTCCAAGCGGGTTTCGGAGATGTATATCCAATCGTTCAGCGACCGTTACGGGCTCAGTTATTCCATCCTGCGGTACGCCAATGTATACGGGGTTCGGGAACGGCGCACCGGCGAAGACGGGGTGCTGACGGCGTTCGTGGAGCGGTTGATGGCGGGACTTCCCCTGGAGGTGTACGGGGACGGTCGGCAGACGCGGGATTTCGTTTACGTAAAAGATGTCGCCGAGGCGAACGTGCTGGCGCTGCGAGGGGCGGGCAGTCAAATCTTGAATGTCGGCAGCGGGCGCGGCGTTTCGCTCCTGGAGGCGCTCCGGATGCTGAAGGAGATGTCCGGCCGCAATGTGCAGCCGTATTTTCGGCCCGCCCGGGCGGGGGATATCGAACAGAGCGTGCTGGATAACGGGAAGGCCCGGGACGCCCTTTGGTGGGAACCGCGCTATTCGCTTTATGACGGGCTTTTGGAGATGATGGAGTTCGAAACGGAAGCGCGGAAAAATCCGTTGCTCGTCGAGCGAACCGGCTACAGCGAAACGTCGGTCATTTAGATTTTTGCGGCTACTTTGAACTGCCGAATCGATGATGCCCCGTTCTCTTGGGTGAGGAGCGGGGTTCTTTGTTGCGCGATTCTCGAGGGGGCGCGCCGTGATCGGCCTGAGACAACGACGCCCGCAGCACCCTGCTCTGTGGTATGATGAAACTAATAGCTAGGGAAGCAGGACATCTTCCGATCGGACGGTAGGATGGAAGATACGCTCCCAAGGATTTCGGGAGGGATTGCGGGATGAACGACAGGGGCGAATACGAAGATCGGAATAGCGGACGCGCCGGGACGGAAGGCCGCACTGACATGAATCCACACGACGGGAAAAATGAAGCCGCTTACCCTGTGCAGGTACTGCGATTTTGGCTCACTTGCTTAATGGAATACATGCTGCTGCTGCCGGCTTGGATTTTGTTCGCGGTGTTC
The DNA here is from genome assembly GCF_057063165.1 of Paenibacillus sp. JL3B1040. Classification (NCBI taxonomy): domain Bacteria; kingdom Bacillati; phylum Bacillota; class Bacilli; order Caryophanales; family Paenibacillaceae; genus Paenibacillus; species Paenibacillus tiangongensis. The sequence goes on from NZ_CM169317.1 coordinate 630,966, forward strand.
CTTCGACCGCCGGAATTCCCGGCAGCGGGGCTTGCTTTGCTGCCGCTGCTGTCGCTGGCCGGCGTCCTGCTCGGCGCCCGCCTTCGCAAGCTGTGGCAGCGCGGGGCGGTGGCCCTCGCGCTCGGCGCGGTTTTTGCCGCGACCGCCATCGCCTGGGCCGGGGGCTTGGGAGCGCTTAGCTTCGGCAATGCGCCGTCGGCCAGTTCGGCGTCCGCGCAGGCCGCCGCTGCGGCGCTGCTGCAAACGGCCGCCTTACTGGCCGCAGGCGTGTTCTGCTCGCTGCAGGGCATGACGGTCCGGAAGCGCCAGGGCAGCTTTCGGCTGTATTGGGCCGGCCTTGGCCTTTATTTCCTTGCGGGGATTTTTTATCCACGGATCGGGGCGCTTCAAGGAACCGTCCCGTTGATCACCTGGGCCGGCGTGTTCTGCTTGGCCGCCGCGCTGTTCGTGACCAACCACCAGTACTTGCGCTACAGCTCGCTGTCCGGCGATTCGGGCGAGCGGCTGCCCTCCGGAATCCGCCGCCATAACCGACTGTTCGTCGGCGTCATCATCGCGGCAGCCCTGCTGCTTGCCGCCGGCGCCGGCCGCTGGATCGGCGGCCTGCTGTGGGGAATGCTTAAAGCGGTCGTGCGCTGGTTAACCCGCCCGCAGGAGCCCGCGCCTCCGCCGTTAGAAGAGCCTGAAGCGGGAATTCCGCCGCTGGAGCCGATGCTGCCCGTGGAATCCCACGAACCCGACCTGCTGGCACGGATCTTGAACTATGCATTTTATGCCATAGGCGGTTTGCTCATGGCCGCGCTGCTGGGTTTCGTGCTGTATTGGCTGTACCGCAACGCCGGCGGGATTTGGCGCAAAGCAATCGACCGCCTGCTGTCTCTGCTGCGCCGGGAAAGCGGCGCACCGGAGCAAGCCGCTTACCGCGACGAGGAGACGAGCTTATGGACCTGGGAGTCGGCGCTGCAAGGTTGGCGCAAGGTCGGCGCCCGCCTGCTTCGTGCCGGGAAGCCGCCCGAACGTTGGGAGGAGATGAGGGATAACCGGGAACGGGTCCGCTATCTGTACCGGTTATTTTTGCGGAAAGAACGCGAGCGGGGGGTTCCGATCAAGCTCCATCTGACCCCGCGGGAGACGGTAGAGGAACTAAAGCGGGAAACCGTTCGGCAGGACGAAGCCGCCCCAGCGGCTAGACCCGGGAAGCGAAAGCGATCGGTCGGCGTCGGCGTTTCCGGGCGAGCGGGGGAAGCGGCCCGGGAGGAGCTGGAATCCGCCGCCGATCCGTTGCTTCGGTTATATTATGGGGTGCGGTACGGCGATGAGACGCCCCGGGACGAGGAAGTCGCGGAGCTGCGGCGGCGACTGACGCGGTAAGCCGCAATCGGGTTTTCATGGAGCCACATATAACCCAGATTAAAAGGAGAGGCAGCATGACTAGAAAAAACATCGTATAAACATCCATTGGCCTCGTGTTGATTGGGACGATAATCGTGCTTTTTTACAATCAGCTTCAATATCGACAAGAGCCGAAAGTCTATAACTTCGCAATCGAAACAAAGGATCTAAGGATAAATGACATTGAATTTGTGACTTATCCGAACTCTCTCTATCTAGCAGACCATCATTTGGAAGTCGTGGGGGACAATAAACACTTTTCAGGGGTTGCCTACGCAATATCGATTAACGGCCAAGCCATTTTATCCTTAAGCCAGGCGGACGATCCCTTCACGTTACCCGATTCCTTTCAAGGAAGAATGAACTATAGCACCCGGAATTTATTCCAAGGCGTAAAAGTTGGATCCTCTGATTCAGTTGATATCGAAATCGTGTACAAGGTAAACGGGGTTGACCAAAATGTAACGGGGACCGTAAACATTCGCGATATCATGAAGTCCACGGATCATAAAAATATCATTCGGCTCTAACTATTCATGTCCCAACGCAAAAAGCGCGAGTCCGCAGAGATCTCCTCTGCGCTCGCGCTTTTTGTTCGACTTAAGAGCCGTGCTTGACGATTTCGAGTTTCTTGAAGCGGTGAGGCTCCTTCTCCAGCAGCTTAAAGGTCAAATCCTCGTGCTCCAGCGTGTCCCCGACGTCCATGGACGGGTTCATGCCGTAGAGCCAGCCGCCGATCGTATCGACTTCCTCCGTACTGAGGTCTGTCAGCAGCACGTCGTTGATCTGATTGACCGTCACCGTGCCGAGAGCGATCACACGCGCTTCGTCCAGTTGGACGATCGGATCTTCCTCTTCCTTATCGAATTCGTCGCGGATTTCTCCGACGAGTTCCTCGAGAATGTCCTCCAGCGTGACCAAGCCGGCCGTACCTCCGTACTCGTCGATCAAAATGGCCAAATGCGTGCCTTCCTGCTGCATTTTCTTGAGCAGCTCATTCACCGGAGTGACCTCCGAAACGGCCATCACCGGCTGCAGCAAAGCGGCGACGTCCAAATTCGGATTACCTTCGTAGGCCAGAAAAAACTGCTTCGTGTTCACGATGCCGATGACATTATCCTTGCTGCCTTCGACGACCGGGAAACGAGTGTACTGCTGCTCCCGGATAATCTCCAGGTTCTCCTGCCGCGTCTTGTCCGTATATAAACACACCATGTCGGTGCGCGGTACCATGATTTCTTTGGCAAGCAAATTATCGAAGGCAAAAATCCGGTTAACGTACCCGAATTCGCTTTGATTGATTTTGCCGCTTTCGAAGCTTTCGTTGATGATGATTTGCAGCTCTTCCTCCGAATGCGCTTCTTCATGCTCGGAAGCCGGCTTGACGCCGAGCAGGCGCACCAGTTGGTTTGCCGAGCCGTTCAAAGTCCAGATGAAAGGGCGCATGATCTTCGTAAATAAGATCAAAGGTTTGGCCGTAAGGATGGCAATCTCCTCGGATTTGCGGATGGCCACCGTCTTGGGGGCCAACTCGCCCACAACGACGTGAAGATACGTGATGACGACGAACGCGATAATAAAAGATAGCGCGCTGCCGACCGCATCGGGTATCTCCAGGCTGTGGAACAGCGGATGCAGCATGCGCTCTACCGTCGGTTCTCCAAGCCATCCAAGCCCCAGCGCGGTGATCGTAATTCCGAGCTGGCAAGCCGATAAGAATCCGTCCAGGTTGGAGGTGACCTGCTTCACGGCGACGGCTCCTTTCCGTCCTTCCGCAATCAACTGGTCGACCCGGCTGCCCCGGACCCGGACGATCGCAAACTCTACCGCGACGAAAAACGCCGTTAACGCGATAAGAATCACGACCATCACCAAATTTAAAACCAAATACCTGTCACTGTCCATTCGATGCATCTACTCCTTGATTTTTTAATATAAAGACGTTAAACACTCTCTATTATATAATACAACCCCGGATAAACGCGAATTTCAGATGAGCCATATGACCTAACTTTTCAATGCTAATGTTCGTGATTTGTAATATTGGTGTTAAAATAGCTAAACGATATCGTTTTCTAACTCAGCTAAACACGAATATTAATTAGAATTTATGCTTGACGTATCCGGTTATTCCACTTATACTCAGGTTGTTGCAAAAACGCAGATTATATCAAACTATCAAGTTCGTATATCCTCAGTAATATGGATTGAGGGTCTCTACAAGGAACCATAAATTCCTGACTACGAATAGGGTGCTTTCGCATACCTATGAGGGGTCGGGAATTTTTTTGTAATTGCGCGAATTCATATCATCTCAGGAGGATACAGATGAGCAAATATGATGTCATTGTAGTAGGGGCGGGACCCGCCGGGATTTTCGCTTGTTATGAGCTAACTCGCAAAGCGCCGCATTGGAAGGTGCTTCTGGTGGACAAGGGGCATGATATCTATCGCCGCCGTTGTCCGATTTTGGAGGAGAAGATTACGCTTTGTCCACCTGCGGCGGGGCGCAAGGAATTTGCCGGATGCCTGCCGGCCTGCTCGATCACTGCGGGATTTGGCGGGGCGGGAGCCTACAGCGATGGGAAATTTAATATCACGACGGAATTTGGCGGCTGGCTAAGCGATTATATCGCGCCTTCCAAGGTACTAGACCTGATTCAGTACGTCGATGCGATTAACTTGGAGCATGGGGCTACGACTGTGGTCACCGATCCGTTGACCGATGCCGTGCGGGAGATCGAACAACGCGGATACGCGGCGGGACTAAAGCTGCTGCGGGCGCAGGTACGGCATCTGGGGACGGAGCAGAATCTGGAGATCCTGAAATCGATATATGAGTACTTGAATACCCGTGTGGATATGCTGTTCAAGGCGGAAGTTGAGGACTTGATCACGGAGAAAATCGACGGAAGCCACCAGGTACGCGGCATCACGCTGAAAAATGGCGAAACTTACGAAGCCGGTCTGGTGATGGTTGCTCCGGGCCGGGACGGTTCGGCTTGGCTGACCGATATTCTCAAGAAGCGCCGGTTGAAGATGACGAACAATCAGGTGGACGTGGGGGTTCGCGTCGAAACCTCCGACGTCGTGATGCGGGAGATCAACGAACATCTGTATGAAGGGAAGTTTATCTATAATACGTCGGTGGGCACGCGGGTTCGTACATTCTGCAGCAACCCATCCGGACATGTCGTGGTCGAAAACCACAGCGGCGTCATGGCGGCCAACGGCCATTCCTACAAGGATCCGGCGCTGGGATCGCACAATACGAACTTTGCATTACTCGTTTCGCACCGCTTCACCGAACCGTTTGATAAACCCAACGAATACGCGCGGGAGATTTGCCAACGGGCGAATGATCTGTCAAACGGCGGGGTTATCGTGCAAAAATACGGCGATATTCTACGCGGACGCCGCTCCACGGCGGCTCGCATCTCCGAAGGCTTCCTGGAGCCAACGCTGAAGGAAGCGGTGCCGGGCGACCTTGGCCTTGTGCTTCCGTACAATACGATGAAAAGCCTGATCGAAATGGTCGAGGCCCTCGATAAGGTCACGCCGGGTATCGCTTCCGAGCATACGTTGTTTTACGGCGTGGAAGCAAAGTTCTACTCGGCCCGGCCGAAGTTAAGCGAATCGCTGGAAACGGAAATCCACGGTTTGTTCTGCGGCGGCGACGGCGCGGGGATCACCCGCGGTTTAGCTCAGGCAGGAGCGGCCGGCGTATGGATCGCTCGCGGGATGATCGAGAAAGCAGGAGTGGTATAGGAACACATGCAAATACGGGTACAGCCCTTGAAGGATGGGGCGGTACCCGTTTTTTTTGCGCTTTGTGGGGCGAGGAGGTGAAATGTTGTAGATTTTACAACTTGGTTGAAAGGACGGGACAATGCGATTTTTACATTATTTTAACCTGAAGGAAATAATCTGCAATTCTCTAATAAATATGATGAGGAGGTAAGTCCAATAAAATAAAGCGCATGGGGAGGAATCGATGATTTATGGGTAAGGGCAACGCGAACGCTTGGCGCAACAAATGGCTAGGTCTCTTATTAGCCGGGGCATTGGCCGTAACTGGTCTGCCGGGATGGACACCGCAGGCGGCAGCGCAGCCTGCCGATCCGACGGTCGTGCTGGAGGCGGGTGGACCACAGCAGGCTGGAGCGGAAACACAGCTCGAAGCAGCACCAAACGGTGGAGAGGCCTCGCTGCACATCGCGAATGCTTCGCTTAGCGTCGCTGAAGCGATCGCCAAAGGGAACAGCGGTGAAGCCGTAGAAGTGGTCGGCATTATAGTGGGCCATGCGACGGGATCGCTGACCGCGGACTTCGAGGCACCTTTCGGCAATGATTTTAACTTTCTGATTGCCGATACGGTCGGGGAACAGGATAAAGCCAAGCTGATCGACGTGCAAGTCCCTTCCGGCTTCAGAGCCGAGTTTGGCTTGCAAAGCAATCCGGACTTGATCGGGAAGTCGGTGATCGTATCGGGATCGCTTGCGGCGTACAACAATTTTACCGGATTAAAAAGCGTAACCGCGATTTCTTTATCGCAAGACCAGCCGGGGGACCCTGGCGAAGATCCGGGGGAAGAGCCTGGTGAGGATCCCGGTGAGGACCCGGGTCAAGATCCAGATCCGGGAGATATCCCGCAGCTTCCGGATGGCACCGGCAAAAAGGTGCTGTTTGACAACGCCCACGGTCAAACCGCCGGCGCGGCAGACTGGGTCATTGATGGCGGATTTTCCGACTTTGCTGCGGGGCTGCGGGCCGCCGGCTTTACGGTAGACTCGCTGGATCGTCCGATACCGTATACGTTTGGGGAAACGGCAATCACCTACGGGGCGTTGGAGCCTTATGACGTTTTCGTAATCCCCGAGGCCAATGTTCCGTTTAAGGTCGCCGAGCAAGAGGCCTTGGTGCAGTATGTGGAAAATGGCGGCGCCGTATTTTTCATCTCCGACCATTATAATGCCGACCGTAACAAGAACCGCTGGGACGCCTCGGAGGTGTTTAACGGGTACCGCCGCGGAGCTTACGAAAATCCGGCCAAAGGCATGACAGCCGAAGAGGCAAATGCTCCGGCGATGCAAGGATTAAACAGCTCCGACTGGTTAGCCGACAACTTTGGGGTTCGCTTCCGTTATAACGCCTTGGGTGACGTCAATGCAACAGATATCGTCAGCCCGTCGCAGTCCTTTGGCATTACGGCGGACGTAGATGCCGTCGCCATGCATGCGGGATCAACCGTGGCGATTCTGGATCCGAACAAAGCCAAAGGGCTTGTTTATGTACCGACCGGCGTTCCGGCCTGGGGCAATGCGGTTGATGAAGGCGTCTACGATGGCGGCGGTCGGGCGGAAGGACCCTATGCGGCTATCGCCAAGCTGGGCCTAGGCAAAGCAGCATTTATCGGCGATTCCTCGCCGGTAGAAGACGCCACTCCAAAGTATGTACGGGAAGAAAACGGCCAGAAGAAAACGACCTATGACGGCTTTAAGGAAGTGGACGACGGCTTGTTCCTTGTACAAACGGTGAAATGGCTGGCGTATGACGAGAGCTACACCTCCTTTGACCAGGTGCCGGGGCTAGCGCTGGATGTGCCAACCGCGCTGGGTGCGGATGAAGAGCCAGCGGCAACAACGGAGCCGCAGCCCGAGCCGTGGTCGCAGCCGGCCGCCGGGTATAAATGGTATGATCCGGCTACCTTTAAGCCGGGTTCGTACGGCTCATCGCAAGCGCCGGAAACGGAGCCGACGTTTGCCTTTGTTCATCAAGCGCAGTTGCCCAGCCAGCAGGAATTTCAAATCCGCGTGACCGCGGACGGCTTGACCCCGGGACAGACGGAGCCCGATTTACGGGTGGGCATCTACCTGGCCGGCGGCGAACAGATCGCCCGGTTCCAGAATGCGGACGGCAGCTGGTCGGATTACAATTACAGCCCGGCGTTTTCGTTGACGGGCGATACCCAAGGGCATGCGTCCAAGGACTTGACTGTGCAACTGAAACCGGGGGTAACGGCTACAAGCGCTAACTTGCGTTTGAAGCAAGGCAGCGCCAATGAGATCACGAAGCGGATTGAGATCGCAAATGTGGATGCCGAGCCGTTGCCGGGAGATCATCCGCCGGTGCCGGAGCTGAGCACGATTGCCGCAGCGCGTGAGGCAGCGGAAGGGACGGTCGTCACGGTTCAGGGAGTGATTACTTCCGAACCGGGTGTGTTTGGGGGTCAAGGCTTCTACTTGCAGGATGAGACGGCCGGCATTTACGTCTTCCAAACGGCGGCGGATTATCATGCCGGGGACCTTATCCGCATCAGTGCAACCCGCACGTTGTACAACGGAGAAGTCGAGCTGGAGAATCCGGTTCTAATCGAGAAGCGGGGGACGGATCTGTTACCGCAGCCGCAGGTCCAGGAGGCGGTGACGGAGGCCAACCAAGGTCAACTGATCACGCTAACCAATGTGGCCGTGGAGGACGTTGTTGCCGCCACCCCGGCAGGTTCTTTTGAATTTAACGCCGTCCGTGAAGACGGCAGTTTGACCCGGGTTCGGTTTGATGGCCGAACCGGGGTGACAATGGATTCTTTCTTGGCGTTGTATCCGGCAGGTACACGCGTGGATATCAGCGGGATCGCTTCGGTATACCGAGGGACCTACCAGTTGAAGCCGCTGGCCTTGGCTGATGTCGTGCCAAGCCCAACCGAAGCGGATCTAGCAGCTCCGGTGACGGAGCGCGATGTCACCGGTGTTGAGGGAATGGATGTTTACAATCAGACGGAAGTGACGGTGGCTTTTTACGCGGAGGATGAAGGCGGCAGCGGTCTGGACCGGACCGAGTACCGGACGAATGGTGGGGAGTGGGTTCGCTATACCGAACCGCTGGTGTTGTCGGCCGACGGGAAATATACGATCGAATATCGCTCCGTTGATCAGGCAGGTAACGAGGAAGAGACCCAGACTCTGTATATCAATGTGGATCGCCTCGCGCCAGAGGTGACGTTCACCGGGGAGCCCCAAGTACTTCAGGTTGCCTCGAGTGTTCCTTTCACGATTGCCGTAAATGACGCGGTCAGCGGACCCAAATCTACGGCTTACCGGCTGGACGGCCGTACCATTATGGGGGTTGCGGATATCGTTCCGTTCTCGCTGCCGGTTGGTACGCACAAGCTGAAGATCCAGGCAACGGATGCGGCGGGACATACCGCGTCAGTAGAATTTACATTCCAGGTGACAATCGACATTGCGCACTTGGATGAGCTGGTGGATTTGGGCCAAGCTCACGGCTATTTTCTGACCAAGGGTACGGCAACCAGCTTACAAGCCCAGATCACCTCGCTGCAAAAGGCCAAAAACCCGCTGGAGCGAGACATCAAACTCAAGGCGTTGAAGCTGACCATCAGCATCCAGAGCGGATTAACCATCAAGGAAAGTTTTGCTGAGCTGATGTTGGAAGATCTGGAGTATATCGGGGGGAAGGCTGCGTAATTTTCGTAGGCCACAGTTTATGAAGAACCGCTCAGGATGGAGTTCATTCCTGGGCGTTTTTTTTCTCTTGCGATAGAAAAAAACCAAGCTTGCCAAGAATGAAAGCGTTTTGTATAATGGGTTATGCAACCGGTTGCAGATTAAGGAGAGATCAATCTTGTCAAAGATAACTATTCAGGAAATTGCCATTTTGGCAGGTGTAAACAAAGCGACTGTTTCCCGCGTGATCAACGGGAATCGGAACATTTCCGAGAAAACTCGGAAGAAGGTCGAAGACATCATGAAGCAGTATAACTACGTCCCCAACTCCATTGCGCGTGGATTGGCGACAAACAAGACGTTTACGGTCGGCTTTTGCTTTGATTACACCAATAAACAGGCTTATGCCAACCCGTACTTTTACAAAGTTCTGCAAGGAATTGAAGAGGTCGTATACAATCATGACCACATGTTTCTGATGATGAGCGATCATGACGGGAAGACCGGTAGATCAACATTTGAGCGGGTGGTAGTTGAGCACCGGGTTGACGGTGTCATTATCCCCAATACGCTGCTTAATGAACGGAATTATGAACTGCTAACCAAACATGAGATGCCGTTTGTCGTGTCCGGTGAAAATACGTTGACGCAGGCGGACGCACCTTGGGTGGATATCGATAACGTTCAGGCCGGTCGATTTCTCACGGAGCACCTGATCGATTTAGACTGCCGCAACATCATGATTTATGCCGGCGGGTCAGCCGCCCAGCGGGACAAGTTCCTGGGTGATCGACTGAACGGCTACCAGGAAGCGATGCGTCATCACCATTTGGAACCTCAAGTGATCGAGCACGCCGATGTCCTGAAGAAGCTTTACGACTCCCCACGATCCGGTTCTGAAGCGCAACGGCCCGATGCTCTGATTTGCTGTACGCATGAACAGCTTTTCGAAATCTTGGACTGGGAGAACGGTAACCCCCTCTTGGCCGAGTTGGCTTTAGCTACATTTGACAGCTTTCCGATGTCTAAATACTTGAAATACCCGGTGCATTTCGTGGAGATCGATCTGGAAATGATGGGGAAGCAAGCGGCGCAAATGCTGTTTTCGCGGATGAATAAGGAATCGGAAGTACCGCCATTTATCTCGATTCAGACGCAAATCGGGAAATGATCGAACAAACTAAACATAAGAGGTAATAAATTGATGACCCAATATCTGTATCACGACCCGGTAGTAGATGCTACCCTAATTTCTCTGAATGAACTAGAAGTTCGCTTAAAGCTTCCTGCCGATGCGAATCAAGTCACGCTAAACTATTGGAACAAATATAAGCCGGAGTATGGTATTCGGAAGCAAGCGATGACGCTATGGGCGGAATCGGAGGGATTTAAGTTCTATCGCACGATATTGACGGGTATGGAGTCTCGCATTCGATACCTTCAATATAAATTCGAGTTTGATGCAAAGGGGGAATCCTACTGGCTGGGTGCCGAGGGATTGCGTAAGACGGAGGGAGCCAAAGGCAGCTATTCGTATGCCTATGCGGGAGATCGTGATAGGGTGAACTCTCCGGATTGGATTGGGAACCGCGTATGGTATCAAATCTTTCCTGAACGCTTCTGCAATGGAGATCCCGGGAATGATCCGGAGTCGGTGGAACCTTGGGGAAGCGTTCCAACGCGGGACAATTATATGGGAGGTGATCTTCAAGGAATCATCAAGCAATTGGATTACCTGAGCGGACTTGGCATCAATGCGTTGTACTTAAATCCGATATTTGCGGCTACGTCGAACCATAAATACGACACCGTGGATTACTTGCAGATCGATCCGCAATTCGGGACGGTACAAGACTTGCAAGAGCTTGTCCAAAAATGCCACGAACGCGATATCAAAGTCATTCTCGACCTGGTGATCAATCATTGCGGGTTCTATCATCCGTATTTCCAAGACGTTGTTCAAAAAGGAGAAGCTTCGGATTATAAAGACTGGTTCTATATTAACCGGTATCCGATTCACCGAAGTGAAGATGGTTACGACTCCGTAGGTTATTATCAGTGGATGCCTAAGCTGCGGACATCGAATCCCGAAGTTCAGCAGTACGTATACGATATCGTTTCCTTTTGGCAGAAGGAGACGGGCATCGACGGCTGGAGAATCGATGTCGCAGATGAGGTGGAAATCAGCTTCTTGCGGGAGCTGAAATCCTGTGTCAAGAAATTAAATCCTAACGCTATCATTATTGCAGAAATCTGGGATGATGCCAAGCGCCTGATGGCGTCTGGCGGCGTGGACAGCGTGATGAACTATGAGCTGCGAACGATCCTGTTCGATTATTGCCTGGATCGTTCGATCCCGCTAGCGGAGTTCCACTCCAGATTGGTGAGCTTCCTTCACCGTTATTCCCTGACTGAACTTGATCAAATGTTTAACCTGCTGGGAAGCCATGATACGGAACGTATCTTGACGCGCTGCGGGAAGGATGAAAGCAAATTACAGCAGTTGCTGGCCCTTCAATTCTTCTTGCCGGGGAATCCTACCGTCTATTACGGGGACGAACTGGGAATGACCGGGGAGAATGACCCGGGATGCCGCGGGAGCCTGCCTTGGGAGCTCGTCTCATCAGAACCGCCGTTGTTAAGAGAGTTCCAAACTTGGATTCAGCGTAAAACAACCGCTCCGGTACTGCATCACGGCAACACGGAGCTTAGATACCGGGAAGACTCGGAATGTTACGTCATTCGACGCTACACCGAAACCGAGGAAGCGGTGCTGCTGATTAATTTTTCGCCTGACCGGCAAGATTTGAACTCCGTGATGAAGCGGTTTGACTTAATTGGCTCATATTCAATGAATCATTCACAGCAGGATTCCGGGAACTTGCCCGAATTCATCGGCCCCGGAGAGACGATTCTTTTCCAAAAACGGGATTAAGGAGATCAACCTATGATAAATAAATGGAGCAAACTATTGCCGATTATTCTTGCCCTAACCCTGGTCTTGGCCGGCTGTGGTTCCAAGGGGAACCAAGGGACGGCGAACGAGACAAGCTCGGGCGCGAAGCCAGGCAAGGATGTCACTTTAACGTTCTGGCATCACTACAGTACCGCATCTCCAGAAGAGAAGACGCTGAAAGAGGTGTTGATTCCGAAATTTGAACAGGAGAATCCTGGAGTTAAGGTCAACCCGGTTGCCTTTACTTGGGAGGACCTCCATAAGAAGCTGCAGATCAGCGGCAGCGCTGGCGATTTGCCGGACGTCGCCCGGCTAGACATCATCTGGGTACCGGAGTTCCAGAAGAGCGGATTGCTGCAGGAGCTTGACGCATTCGAAGATTTTGACGAGATTGCCGGAAGCTTGCTGGAAGGCCCGCTGTCTACAGCGAAGGTAGGCGATCACTATTACGGACTTCCTCTCAATACGAATACCAAGGTATTGTTCTGGAATAAGGAAATGCTGTCGCAAAGCGGTGTAGAACAAGCTCCGGCAACGGCAGAGCAGTTCTTTGAAGCTTTGGGCAAAATCAAGAGCAAGTATGCAAAGAGCTGGGGCTTCGGTGAACCGGCCCTTCAGGGCTGGAACGTTTTGCCGTGGATTTGGAGCAACGGTGGGGATGTGCTCTCACCGGACTTCACAACGGCTGAAGGTTATTTGAACAGCCCGGCTTCGGTAGACATTTTGACGAAACTCAAGGATGCCTACAACGCCGGCCAGATTTCCGGATTTAAGCCGGGTGACGTCGCGGTCACAGAAGGTCATGCGAGCGGAAGCTATGCCATGATGGCGGAAGGACCGTGGGCGGTCGCTCAATTCCAGTCGCAATTCCCTGATTTTGACGTTGAAATGGCTTCTTTCCCGGCGGGATCGGCGGGATCCATTCAAGTACTGGGCGGAGAGGATATCGGGATCTTTAGTAAAGATAAACAGGAGGAATCCTGGAAATTTGTGAAGTTCATGGTGTCTGAGGCCGCTCAGATCGAGATGGGCAAAATCGGCCAAATTCCGGTGAACCTCGCGTCGATGGAGAATGCCGATGTCAAGGCGATCGATTATTATCCGCCGTTTCTTGAACAGTTAAAGACGGCGAAAGCTCGTCCGCCGGTAAGCGCTTGGCCGCAAATCGACGGCGTGATAAATGATGCGATGAGTAAAATTTTCATGACGGATGCGGATGTAAAAACGGAGCTGGACGCGGCAGTTAGTGCCATCGATGCTTTGTTGAAGGAGTAGTCCATTATCGGGAGAGCGTTTTCCGCACGGGAGGCGCTCCCTTTTACGAAGGAGTCAACATGACATGCGCAAAAAAAACGGAGCGGCCGGATACTTGTTCTTTTTGCCCGGATTTTTATTTTTTGCCTTATTTATTCTCTACCCGTTGATCCGGAATTTGATCTACAGCTTTTATGATTTTCGCCTCACGAACATCAATCACCTTGAATTTGTGGGATTGGATAATTATAAGCATGTGTTCGGGGATGAAGTGTTCTGGATTTCGATACGAAATATTTTTATCTACGGGATCATATCCGTGCCCGGCCAAATGATTTTGGGGTTTCTGGTTGCCTATGCGCTTTATCAGAATCGCCCCGGTACCAAGACGTTTCGGGTCCTTTATTTCTTACCGGTTATCACGTCGTGGGTTGTAGCTTCTTTAATATTTAAATATGTATTTGCCGACCAAGGCTATTTGAATTACGCCATTACGGATATCCTTCATCTGACGGATCAGACGATCAGTTGGTTAAGTGAACCGGGGAAAGCCTTGATCGTGATTGGAGCTCTGGGAATCTGGAAAGGGGTCGGCTGGGCGATGGTTATCTACATGGCCGCGCTGCAAGGGGTACCCAAAGATCAATATGAGGCGGCTTCCCTGGACGGATGCAACGCGTGGAACCAGATCCGTTACATCACGCTACCCTCGATTCGAAATACGACGTTTTTTATTCAAATGATGTTAATTATCGGTGCGTTTAACGTGTTTACATCCGTGTATCTTGTTACCAATGGCGGACCGATGCATCAGACCGAAGTGATGTTGACGAGAATGTATCAGAAGGCGTTCTCCGAATATGATCTGGGTTACGCCTCGGCGTTATCCTATGTGTTTGCGGTGATCATTGCCGGATTAACGGCGGTGCAGTTCCGTCTGAACAAACAGGAATAGGGGGCGAACCATATGCGCTCGCTGAAAACATTTTGCATCTACGCCCTGCTTGTCGCGGGCGGACTGATTTCCATTTACCCGTTAGTGTACATGCTGTTAACCGCGCTCAAACCTATGACGCTATTGTTTGAGTTTCCACCTCGTTTTTTGCCTTCGGAAATGACCTGGTCCAACTTTCGTGAGGCGTGGGGAAGCCAGAATTTCGCTTTATATTTGTTGAATAGCCTGCTGGTAACCTTGGCTAGCTTTGCGCTGATCTTTCTGCTGTCGTCCATGTTGGCCTTTGCCTACTCGCGGTTTGATTTTAAGGGAAAAAGCCTAAGCTTTGCGATTATTATGGGGGGGTTGGTGATCCCAAGCTTGACGTTGCTGATCCCTCAGTTTGTCCTGATTCGCCAACTGGGCCTATTCGATTCGCGGTGGGGACTTATCGTGGTCTACGCTGCAGGTGCCATTCCGTATACAACCTTCTTGCTTAAAGGCTTTTTTGATTCCATTTCCCGTGATATCGACGAATCGGTTGAGATGGAAGGGGGAGGTGCGTGGACGTTATTCGCTTCCATTATTTTGCCACTCTCCAAACCGGCATTTGTACCAGCTACGATCTTTAACGCGCTGACAGTGTGGGAAGAGTTCCCTTGGGCGTTGACCATTATCAATGATCCGCTGAAAAGGACGCTTCCCATAGCCCTGGCCAATTTCCAAGGGCAATATACGACGCAATGGGGTATCGTGTTCGCCGGTTCACTGATCGCTGTAATCCCTATCATCTTGCTGTTCCTATTGTTGCAGCGTTACTTTATCGCCGGCATTACGGCCGGAGCGGTGAAGGGGTAAACAAAGGGAGATAAGCGAGTAAACCAAGTGGGAGCAAGCGCAATCCTCCTTTTGTGCAAACGATTGACCTAGTCTTACCAACGGTGATATAATCCAGCACATATAGGAAAGTAAACGTTTACTTTGAGGACGAGGGACAACTTCAACTTTCGTTTGAACAGAGTTGTTGTTCACTTCTCGGGATTGCGGAAGGAGAGAGCTTGGCTTATGGATACCAAGTTTACAAATGGAGGAAACGAGGAAGGTTATACCTGCGGCAAAGCGCCATCGAACAACCGGGCCTACGTCCTGGGGCGCAACACCTGGCGGACGATTGAGGAAGGGAACGAGCGGGAGTGGTTGATCGGCAACGGTATCGGTGGGTATGCCAACCATTCCGTGCCGGGCGGCGGTTACCGCATGTCCCATGGCTACTTGGTGGCTTCGGCGAAAGCGCCGGTGAACCGGATGCTGGTATTTACGCGCTCGCAGGAGCAGGTGGATATCGGCGATCGCAGCTATGATCTGACTTCTCAACAATATATCAACTGGCAAAAAAACGGCCAACGCTACCTGCGCCGCTTCAAGCTAGACACTGTGCCGGAATACGACTACCAGGTCGAAGACGTGCGGATCGTGAAGACGATTGCGCTGGAGTACGGTCACAATACGGTGGCGGTTTGTTACGACATCACCGGAGGCAAAGAACCCGCAAGGATAAAGCTGGTTCCTCTGTTCAATTACCGCTCGCCGGGGGACGTCTCGGAGAAGGGGGAGTTACGGTTTGAGAAACGCCTGGAGGGCCGGTTGCTGCAACTGGTTCCCGAGCGGGATCCGGGAGTGACGATATCCTTCCTAGCCTCGGAAGGGGAATTCCTGGATCGTTCCACGCTGCCGGTTACGATGGCGACGCCAAACTATTTGATTGAAGAAGGGCATTATTATCCGTTTGAGAACCGGAACGGCTTTTTGGGCATCGATAATCACTATACGCCTTACGAAATTCATGTGAACGTGGAGCCTTACGAACGCAAACGAATCTACCTGAAGTGTTCCACCGAGGCGTTGACGCCGGATGGCAAGGACGGCTTCACGATCGTGCGCGAATACCGCGAGCGGATGGAACGACTGGTGCAAACAGCGGGATATGGCGATCGGCTGGCCGACCGGTTGGTGGAGGCAGCGGATCATTTTATCGTGGATCGGGCGTCCACCGGACTCAAAACCGTACTGGCCGGTTACCCTTGGTTCACCGATTGGGGCCGGGATACGATGATTGCCTTCCAGGGGGTGGCGCTGGCCACCAAACGGTTTGCGGAGGCCCGCGAGATTTTGGAATCTTTTGCCCATTATGTGCGGGGTGGACTTATTCCGAATATGTTCCCGGACGACGGACAGGAGCCGTTGTACAACACGGTAGATGCGTCATTGTGGTATATCCACGCGGTCTACGAATATTTGAAACACACCGGTGGGGAAGATGATTACAGGTTCATTCGCGACAAAATTTACCCCAAATTGAAGGAAATCATCGCCGCTTACCAGGGCGGCACCGATTTCTCCATCGGGATGGATGAGGACGGCTTGATTCATGCCGGTGGCGGGCTGGATCAGGTCACGTGGATGGACGTGCGGGTTGGCGAATGGGTGGTCACGCCGCGGCACGGCAAACCGGTGGAGATCAATGCGTTGTGGTACAACGCGCTGCGGATTATGGCACAGCTGGCGGAACGTTTTGAGGAAAAGCTGCCATATGATGAATTAGCACAGAAAGTGCGGGAATCGTTCTGTCGCCGCTTCTGGAACGAGGCGGATCAATGCCTGTACGATGTGGTGGATGTGCCGCAAGAAGGCGGCGGTTTGGAGGATGACCCTTCCATTCGGCCGAATCAGATTTGGGCGGTGTCGCTGCCGTTTGCAATGCTGCCTCCCGAGCAGGAGAAGGCGGTGGTGGGTACGGTATATCAGCACTTGTACACGCCTTACGGACTTCGTTCATTGTCCAACCGGGATCCCCGCTTTCAGCCAAGCTACATCGGGAAGCTGATTGACCGGGACGGCGCTTATCATATGGGAACGACGTGGGCTTTCCCGCTTGGCGGGTTGATCACTGCCTATTGCAAAGTGAATGGCTACAGCCGGGAAGCTGTACTTACGGCGAAGGACATGTGCCTCGTGTTTGAGGATCATATGCATGACGGCGGAATTGGCGGTATTGCTGAGATTTTTGATGGGGAACATGCCTTAACCGGGCGAGGATGCTTTACGCAGGCTTGGAGCGTAGGCGAAATCCTTCGCGCCTATACGGAGGATGTGCTGCCGAATTTGACGGGATTGGAGTGAGGACGTTGTCCGTACAAAAAGAATACCATGGCACCATCGATTACGGAGATTTGACGGTCACCGACGGGATTTCTGTGTTCGATCCCGCGTTTGACGAGAGGTTTGTCTATGATGGAGATGATCTGGGGGTGGGATATTCGCCGGAGCGCACGCGCTTTCGCCTATGGGCGCCAACCGCTTCCGAGGCGAAGGTCGTTCTGTATGACACTTGGGATGGTACGGCGGTCAATGAGCTGCCGATGCAGCGGGATGTGAAGGGAACATGGACGCTTACGGTGGAGGAAGATTGCCGGGGGTTATTTTATACGTATCGCGTTAAGGTGGGCCAGTCGTGGAATGAAGCGGTGGACCCTTACGCAAAAGCGGTGGGGGTCAACGGAGAGAAAGCCGCGATCCTCGATTTACGGAGCACCGATCCGCAAGGATGGGGGCAGGATGTGAAGCCGTCGCTAGCATCGCCGGTAGACGCGGTCATTTATGAGCTGCATCTCCGCGATCTCTCGATTCACCCGCACAGCGGGATTCGCCAGAAGAGTAAGTTTCTGGGCCTGACGGAGGAAGGAACCCGGGGACCGGAGGGGATCCCGACGGGCCTGGATCATATCGCCGGGTTAGGCGTGACGCATGTGCAGCTGCTGCCGGTGTTTGACTATTCCCGGGAGAGCGTGGATGAGAGCCGGTTGGATGAACCCCATTACAACTGGGGATACGATCCACAGAATTATAATGTGCCGGAAGGCTCCTATGCCACAGATCCGTATGATCCGGCCAAACGCATTACCGAGCTGAAACAACTCGTTCAGACACTGCATGCCCGCGGGCTCCGGGTGATTATGGATGTGGTGTACAACCACGTGTACGACGGGTATTTGATTCATTTCACCAAGCTGGTGCCGGGGTATTACTTGCGGTATAAAGCGGACGGGACGTTATCGGACGGGGCGTTTTGCGGGAACGAGTGCGCATCGGAACGGCCGATGATGTCGAAATATATCGTGGAGTCGATCCTGCATTGGGTGCGAGAGTACCACATCGACGGGTTCCGCTTTGACCTATTGGGCCTGATCGATATCGAGACGATGAATGAAATCCGCCGCCGCCTGGACGAGATCGACCCTTCGATCCTAATGATCGGCGAAGGCTGGATGATGGAAACGGTACTTCCCAAGGAGCGCCGGGCCAACCAGGAGAACGCCGGCAAGCTGCCGGGTATCGGGATGTTTAACGACGGGATGCGGGATGCGGTGAAGGGGGACATCTTCATCTATGACCGCAAAGGCTTCATCAGCGCCGGAGAAGGGTTCGAGGACGGAGTGAAGCGCGGCGTGGCCGGGGGGATCGACTATGACGGGGCAGAGCTTAAGCAATTTGCCGTAGAGCCGATCCAGTCGGTCAACTTCGTCGAATGCCATGATAATCATACCTTATGGGATAAAATCGAGCTGTCCACGCCGGACGCCTCGGACGACGAACGCCGGGCCATGCACCGGCTCGCCTCGGCGATCGTGCTGACGAGCCAAGGCATCCCGTTCCTCCACGCCGGCCAGGAATTTATGCGCACGAAGGGCGGCGTGGAGAACAGCTATAAATCGCCGATCGAGACCAACTGGATCGATTGGGAACGCTGCGCTGCGCACCAGGACGACGTGTCCTACCTGCGCAGCCTGATCGCCTTGCGCCAAGCGCATCCCGCGTTCCGCCTGCGGACGGCGGACGAGATCCGCGCGCATTTGCGCTTTGAGGCAGCGCCGCCGCACGCCGTGGCGTACACGCTGCGCGACCACGCCGGTGGCGACCCGGATCGCCACCTGTACGTGCTCTACAACGCGACCCCCGGCGCGTTGTCGCTGGAGCTGCCCGCCCTCGGACCGTGGGAGGTCCGGTTCGGCGGCGAGCACGTGCTCGCGCTGCAAGCAGGCGCGAGCGAGGGCGCTGCAGCGGGAGGGCCTCCAGCCGGCGGAGCACGGCTGGAGGTGCGCGGGGGCGGCGTCGTGGTACTCGCCGTCCCGCGGTAGCCGCGCAAGGGCCAGGGGCGGGAACCCCGCGGCCCTTGGTTTCGCGCTCGGCCGTGCGGCCGGGAGGACCCCAGCCGGTCGCCCTGCGCGGCCAGCCCCACAAATAAGGGTAAAAAACACCCTTATTTCCGCAAAAAAGCCCTTTTTGAACAAAATAGCGGTATTTCATGGCCTTATTTTTCCGCAGGCGCCACTAGCCTTGCATAGAAGCTGACATGGATTGGATTAAGAATCAAAAGTATACATGAAGTGTATCTAGACCAAATATTTTGCAGTTAGTTATCCAGGCTCATCGCCAAAAAGTCGATCTCCCTG
This sequence comes from Paenibacillus sp. JL3B1040, assembly GCF_057063165.1. Classification (NCBI taxonomy): domain Bacteria; kingdom Bacillati; phylum Bacillota; class Bacilli; order Caryophanales; family Paenibacillaceae; genus Paenibacillus; species Paenibacillus tiangongensis. The sequence continues at coordinate 650,478 of NZ_CM169317.1, forward strand.
TAAGCATAGGATCATGTTACCAATTATTGTATATATGCCCTTGTGTAACTATTTCTTGATCAATTTTACGGTCTTGTGCACCTTAGGATGCTTTCGAGGGCGACCGAGCTTCTTTTTCTTACGCCTACCAAGTGAATGCTTGGTCGGCTTGCGGTTCAATCGCTCCACAAATGCAGTCCATGAGGATGTTATATACGCTCGCAGCATCTTCAAAAAGGACCACAAGCGCTGAGGGGGTGCGGACTCTTGATGAATCAACTGCAGTAAGGCATGAGCAATCATCGCCAAATAGATTTGGTTCCACACCGCCTCTGGCTTGTAGCTGTATAGATGAACAAGACTTACATGTTGTTTCATCCATTTGAAAAACAGCTCGATGGCCCAGCGCCCACGATAGATGTCACTGATCTGTACAGCTGTTCGATCCCATACGTTTGTCAGAACCCGGTACAGACGTTCTTTGTCATCGATGTACTCCACCAATCGCAAAGAAACCTCCACTTGTTCTTTCGTTTCTTTATCCGTGTAGGATACGGTGACATCGGCATCGCGAAGGATCGAAGGGAACTCGGAAACATCGCGTTCTTCCTTCACAACGGTTCGGCTGTTTTTCTGGATACGTGCGACGAAGCGAATATTGTTTTCTAACCAATGCTTGAATTGGCTATACACAATGTAACCGCGGTCCATCACATGAATCGCCTTGGGATCGACGACGAGATCCAGCGCGACTTCCGAGTCTGCGACGCCTCGAGTGGAACAGACCATCTGATCGCAATAGCAGAGGCCTGGGCGGGCTAATACGACACTCGTATGAATCTTAATGCCATTGCTTGTCTGTGAATTATAAGCCCATTTACCCGCCATCTCTGGAAGAGACAACACCGTCGAATCGATGATGCGCAGCTTTCCGAGATGAGCCCCTTTTTGCGCTGAACAAACCTGATTTTGCTTAGAGATCAATTGGAACCAAAGCTCTTGCAGTTCCACTAATGGAAGTGCGTTTAAGGTCCGGTCAATCTGAGAAGCGCTGATGCGGACAAGACCAATATCTTGTTGTAACTGCGGATTCGCATCGAGATGAAGGCTAATGGTCTCCAGATCGCTACGTTGGCTTAATTGGGCTTCGATCAACAGCTTAACCGCTTTGACGAAAGTGAACTTGCGACGATAATTAAACAACGGAAAATGATCGTCGGATAAATCCATGTAATCTAGGCATTTACAAATGACGGTCTGATCTGGTACATTACCCATAGTGAGCTCCTTTTGTGAGAGGAATGGGTAACATGCCTATCCTTCAACATTAGGAGTTTTTTTATGGATTTCCAGAGTGATTCCATCAATTTCTTCAATATTTAGGAATTTGTGAGAACATTATTTTTCTTATGTCAGGTTTGGTGCAAGGCTAGTGCGCAGGCGCCCCCAAAGGGCGGTTTTGCTCCTGACGGACCGAAATAAGGCCATTTTTTACCTCTATTTGTTCAAAAAGAGCCAAATCACCGGGAATAAGGTGATTTTATACCGCTATTTCCCCGAGGCGAAGCCGCCGCGCCCGCTCGTCCGCCCACGCAAAAGCCCCCACCGCTAAGCGGTGAGGGCTTTTGACTTGATTATACCTTTAGCTCAGCGCCGATGGCTCCAAACGCTGTGCTTGCACTTGGCTGTTCGCATCGACCGTGTAGCTTTGGTCGTAGATGCGGATGGCAGCCGGTGTGCTGGACTCGTTGGTTACGATAATGCTGTCCGCAGTGGCGTTCACTTGCAGCAGGGAGCCGCGGAACATCACCTTAAACGAGAACGAGGTCCAGTGCGACGGGATGAACGGACGCAGCACGAGCTCGCCTTCGCGGACGCGCAGGCCGCCGAAGCCTTGCACGATCGCCATCCACGTGCCGGCCATACTGGTCGTATGACAGCCGTCTTCGGTGTCATTGTTATAGTTGTCGAGGTCCAGGCGCGCGGTGCGCAGGTACATCTCGTAGGCCTTCTCTTGATAACCCAGCTCGCAAGCGAGGATCGCGTGCACGCAAGGGGAGAGGGAGGACTCGTGAACGGTCATCGGCTCGTAGAAATCGAAGTTGCGTTTCTTCGTGTCCAGGTCGTAACGGTCGCTCAGGAAGAACAAACCTTGCAGTACGTCCGCTTGCTTGATGAAGCACGAACGCAGGATGCGGTCCCAAGACCAGTTTTGGTTGATCGGCAGATGCTTTGGATCCATATCCTTGACAGCGATCAGTTCCTTGTCGAGGAAGCCGTCCTGTTGCAGGAACACGCCGCGCTCTTCGTCGTACGGGTAGTACATGTTGTCGATGATGTCCTGCCATTGCTTGGTTTCCGACTCTTCAAGCCCAAGCTTCTCAATCAGCGCCGTATAGTGCGCGGAATCCTGCGACTTAAGCTCAGCCAGCACTTCCAGCGTGTATTCGAGCGTCCAGACCGCGATCCGGTTCGTGTACCAGTTGTTGTTGACGTTGTTCTCGTATTCGTTTGGCCCGGTTACGCCCAGCATGACGTATTTGCCTTTCGCCTGCGAGAAGTTTACGCGTTGCTCCCAGAAGCGGGAAATTTCAATGAGCACCTCCAAGCCGTATTCGCCCAGGTAGGATTTATCGCCTGTATAATTTACATAGTTAAAAATCGCGTAAGCGATCGCCCCGTTCCGATGGATCTCTTCAAACGTGATTTCCCATTCGTTGTGGCATTCCTCGCCGTTCATCGTCACCATCGGGTAGAGCGCGCCTTTCGTAAAGCCAAGCTTGCGGGCGTTCTCCTTCGCCTTCTCCAGATGCTTATAGCGGTAGATCAGCAGGTTGCGGGCGATTTCGGACTCCGCAGTGCTGAGGTAGAACGGCAGGCAGTAAGCTTCCGTATCCCAATAGGTGCTGCCGCCGTATTTTTCCCCGGTGAAGCCTTTCGGCCCGATGTTCAGACGGTCGTCCTCGCCGCTGTAGGTTTGGTTCAATTGGAAAATATTAAAGCGAATCGCTTGCTGCGCCGCTACGTCACCTTCGATGATGATGTCGCTCATTTCCCATTTTTTCGCCCAGGCTTCGGCCTGCTCGCGTTTCAGGGTGTCGAAACCGGCTTGCTTCGCCGCGTGCAGCGCTTCCGTCCCGACTTTCACCAACTCGCCTAACCCGTGATCGCGGGAGGTGACATTGGCTACGTATTTATACAACGTAACCGTCTGGTTAGTGGACGCGGTTACCGCCACTTCAGCGGAGACGAATTTCTCCTGCTCGTGGAACGCCGGAGCCAGCTCCAGCCGCTGTCCGCCTTGCTCCACATCAAACGCCATGATCGACGTAACGTGGAAGTCGAGCTTTTTCGTTTTAACCGTCAAATAGGAGAGGTCGGCACCGGCGGCTTTTTCAACCTCCAGCCAGAATTTCTCCTCATAGTTGGAGTCCTTGTTCTTCACATCGCCGTCGAGGTAAGGCGCAAACCGCAGCTCCCCGTTGAAGTTGAGCGGCGTAACCGCATAGCGGATCGCTCCGATTTCATGGCGCACGATGCTGACGAACCGCACCGCTTCCACTGCCAGCTCTTTACCGTCTTTCATGACGGCGGTGAAGCGACGAGAGAGATAGCCTTCCTTCATGTTCAGCTCACGGACGAAATCCTTCACCTGACATTCGGCCAAATCCAGCGCCACACCGTCCACGAACACATTGATACCGATCCAGTTCGTGCTGTTCAGCACTTTGGCGAAGTATTCAGGATAGCCGTTTTTCCACCAGCCCACCCGGGTTTTGTCCGGATAATACACGCCGGCCATGTAGCTGCCTTGCAGGGAAGTGCCGCTGTATTGTTCCTCAAAGTTCGCACGCTGGCCCATATATCCGTTGCCGATGCTGAAAATACTTTCCGAAATCTCATGATTCGCCGGATCAAAGGATTCTTCAATGATGGACCACGGATCTACCTTCAAATACTGTTTCACTCTAACCGCTCCTTTAGTCTTTTCTAATAGATTATTTATGCAGAAAAAGAACGATAGCTATTCGCCGCGATCGGCTTGCGTACATCCAACGAGTGCGCTTGCGTTTATTTCGCGGCCAGCTGCTGCAGCAAGTCAACCGAGACGTCGCCCAACGAAGAGACCACCCGGTCGGCCTCGCCGAGGGTGTCCGGGGAACCGATGCCGATGCAGCGCATGCCCGCGCGGCGAGCGGCTTCAATCCCGGCCTCGGCATCCTCAAATACAACGCACGCTTCTGGAGCAACGCCTACTTCCGCAGCGCCGAGCAGGAAGACCTCGGGGTCGGGTTTGGCGCTGGAGGTGCGGGTGCCGTCGATGATCGCATCGAAGTACGGCGTAAGGCCGGTATTTTTTAGGATGATCGGCGCGTTCTTGCTGGCCGAGCCTAGCGCGGTCTTTAACCCGTTCTCGCGGCACTGCTGCAGGAACTCAAGCGCCCCCGGCAGAATTTCCGAAGCATCCATACGGGAGATATACTCGACGTACCAGTTGTTTTTGCGCTCGGCCAGCTCCTGCTTGACGGGGTCTTCCAGTTGAAGGCCGCCAACACCGAGCAAAATGTCCAGCGAAGCCATACGGCTCACGCCTTTCAGCTTCTCATTATCCTGCTCGGTGAACTCGAAACCCAGTTCCTCAGCCAGTCGTTTCCAAGCCAGGTAATGGTATTTCGCGGTATCGACGAGCACGCCGTCGAGATCAAATAAACAAGCTTGAATCGGATTCATAATCAACCTCCTGTGAAGAGTGAAATTAGCGCAAACGTTTGAACAGAAGTCGAAAAATAAAGGAAGCTTCAGCTTCCGTTTATTTTCATCAACAGGCCCATGCGTCCCCTAGGATTTCTTGGGGACCGAATACATGGACGAATCGCGGACGATCAGGCGGTGCGGAATGATCTGCCGCTTCGGATACACCTTGTCGCTGTTGTTTTGAATCGATTGAATCAACACCTGAGAAGCGGTGTAACCCAAGTTGTAAATGCCGATATCCATGCTGCTGAGCGGTGGCGTAGAAAGCTCCGACAGCGGGATATTGTTGAAGCTGACCAGGCACAAATCTTCAGGCACTTTGAATTTCAGTTCATGCAAGCCGCGAAGCACGCCAAAGGCTACAACATCGTCAATCATGACCAGAGCCGTCGGGCGGTCCGGAAGATTCATGAAGAACGACATGGCCCGATAGCCGCTGTCCTGTAAAAACTCACCTTCGACAATCCATTCGGGCCGGCACTCCAAGCCTGAATCTTTGAGCGCATCCTGATAGCCCTTCAACCGGTCTTTGGAGACGACGAGTTCCGACGGTCCGCTGACGAACCCGATCCGTTCATGTCCCAAGGCGATCAAATGTTTTGTGGCGTCGTATGACGCCTGGATATTATCATTATCCACCGTTAAAATATCAGGATATTCCTCGCTGCGTCCGATCAACACGAACGGGTGACCCCCCTCATGGAGGAAATCGATCACCGGATCGTTCTGCCGTGAATACAGCAAAATGACCCCGTCCACCCGGCGTCCGTTCAAGAGTCTGGAGACGCTTTCGAGCTCTTCCTTCTCATTAGCTCCAGAGCTGATGAGCACATCATATCCCAGGCGGCTGGCTTGGGTTACGATGCCGCGGATCAGTTCCATGAAGAAGAAGTTGGAGAACAATTCCTCGGCGGACTTTGGCAGCATGATGCAAATACTGTTTGTCGTTTTAGAGACCAAGCTCTTGGCCATAATGTTTGGATGGTAGCCAAGCTGGTCCATAATGAGCTTCACTTTGCGCGAGGTTTCCGCGCTGATTCTGGGGTGATTGGACAGCACCCGGGACACGGTAGAGGGCGATACTCCGGCCTTTTTGGCAACATCCTTAATGGTGACAGCCATAAAAAACCTCCTCTGTGGAACCGTTTGCTTTACACTGTAATATTAATCTAAAGATTGCCGAAAGTAAATAGAGAAAACAGGTTGAAGGCCGTCATGAAGCCCGGAATACCGTCTATTAGCGGGGAAATTACCCCGAAAAATGAACAAACGTTTGCGCATTATGGGCCGGCAAAGAAGAGACGAAAAGAAGCCGCCCCCGGATGAAGCAGCCGAGGGACGGCCTTCTTAGGTTTGGCTTAGTTGTTTAAACCGTACTTCCAATCCTTCTTGTCCATTTCGCGAATGAAATTTTCCAGGACGTTCAGAACGGCTTCTTCCAGCAGCTTGCCTTTTTCTTTGGTCGCGACGCTTGGATCTCCGGAGGCACCGGTATCGGTAAGCTCCTCGAAGCGCCACTTGATCTCTACGAATTCCGGCAATTCCGGAACGACGCCCTTGGCATGCTCCATCTCCATCCAATCTTCGAACAAGGCCAGACCCATGGAAGTTTCGCCTTCGCCGGCGTGACCCAGTCCGTTCCATACCTCAAACGTGCCTTCCGGCACCATTTTCCCGGCGGCCACCCACCAGTCGTTAAGACTGGCGATCGTCACATGGGGGTGCTGAACTTTGACCGCCCGGGCAGCCAATTCAATCGGTGCGATATTGCCGTCATGGCCATTCATGATGATGATCTTGGTGATGCCGTTGCGGACAATTTCGTTCAGAATATCTTTAATGACGTTCGTGATCGTTTCCGGGGTCAAGCTGACGGTGAACGGGAATTTGTTGTAGTGCTCGCTGAGTCCGTAATTGATCGGCGGCAACACCATTAAGCCTTCCACGCGCTCGGCCAGCTTCTCGCTTAGAATGTTGGAGATTAGGGCATCCGTACCGAACGGCATATGGTAGCCATGATTTTCAAAGGCCCCCACTCCGAAAATGACTTTATCGACCTTACTGTTTCTGTACTGGTTGCCCGTCATTTTAGTTCCGATCAACGCCATAGCTAATGCACCTCTTTCTTATTTTTCCGGAGTAATATTTTCGCGGAATTCGAATTTTCCTTCCTTGACTTCAATAATGGTCACGCTCTTATCAGGAACGCGTCCGGAGCCGTAACCGATCTCTCCCGTGACACCCTTAAATCCGGAGGTTTCGTTCAGAGCGTCGCGAATCGCTTTAGGATCCTCGCTGCCAGCTCGCGTGATTGCGTCTGCGATCAGATACATGGTGTCGTAGCCGAGTGCTGCAAAGCCATTTTCCGGTGCGTTCCCGGTTTTGTCGGTATAAGCCTTCACGAAGCTTTGTACCTGTTCATCGCTGTTTTCCAGCGCGACGTGGGTGGCGAAGAAGACGTTATTCGTTTGCGGTGTACCGCCCATTTCGACCAATGCCGGGGTATCGAAGCCGTCGGCGCTGACGATCGGAGTGTCGATGCCCATTTCGCGGATTTGCTTGACGACGATCCCCGCTTTATCAGGAAGGGCGGATACCATCAGAACGTCAGGCAGCTCGGGTAGACTCTTCAACCGTGTAATTTGTGCGGAGAAGTCGGTGTCCGCCGCACCGTCGTATTTGTCTTCCAGAACGACTTCGCCGCCTTTGGAGGTAAAGCGGTCTTTAAAGAAGGTCGAAACGTTGACGGTAAAGTCGGAGGACGTGTCGGTCAACACCCAAACCGTCTTGGCGCCCAGCTTGTCCATCGAGTAATCCGAAATCGCATAAGATTGAGCGTCATCGCCAAATGCGGCCATGTACATAAAGTCGCCGACTTGATCCGGAATCAACGGGGAAGTCGCGCCCGACGTAATGAAAGGAATACCGGCCTCTTGGGCAATGGGCCCTGCGGCCAGAACGTAAGTCGTATCGCTGAATCCGGCGACGACCGGTACCTTCTGTACGTCGATCAATTCCTGCATGCCGTTGGCTGCCGAGAGAGTTTCTGTTTTGGCATCGATCGAGACAACCTTGACTTGTTTGCCATTAATGCCGCCATTCGCGTTAATTTCCTCCGCAGCCAGTTGGAACCCGGCCAGCGACGGGCCGTCGAGGGAGGCTTGTCCGCCGGTCACATTAAACAAAGCGCCGATCTTGATTTCGCCCCCGCTGCTCGCAGCATTGCTTTCCTCTCCTGCTGCGGGTGCCGCGTTGCCTTTGTCTCCATTGGAGGATGCACTATTCCCCCCGTTGCCGCAAGCGGATAAAAGAAGCATGATAACCGTTAAAAGTGCGATCATTTTTTTCATAAGCGATTTTCTCTCCCATCTGTGGTTTTTAAGAGGACATAGCCGACTTCCAACGTTTGTTTCTATATGAGCCTTACATGGGATTCACCCCCGCATGAATGGACGGTTTATTTTCCTAAAAGACCTTTCGGTCTGAGGATTATCGTGATAATGAGCGCTGCGGACATGAGCACCTGGCTGATGCCGTACATTTGCGGAAGCTGAAAGCCGAATAGCTCGATGCCTCGCTCCAGTTTGTTCAGCAGAAGCTCAGGGATCAACGTAACCAGGATAGCGCCGAGAACCGCTCCAGGAAGGGTCCCGGAGCCGCCGATGACAAGCATGAGCACCAAATTGAAGGTCATGGAGTAGGAGAACATGCTTGGGTTGATGCTTGTAATCAGATGGCCATACAAACTGCCGCCGATGGCGGCGAAGAAGGCACCCGCGGCAAAGGCGAGCATTTTATGCCGCACCACCTTGACGCCCATCGCTTCCGCGGCCAAATCGTCTTCCCGGATGGCCAGCATAGCGCGGCCATAGGAGGAGTGAAGCAATCGCCATACGAAGTAAATCGTTATTGCGACGAGGGCGTAGACCCACCAAATATTCGACATTTTGGGGAGGCCGGAAATGCCGCTTTTCCCCCGGGTAATATCCGTCAAGTTGGAGGCCAGCACGTTGATAATGACCATGAAACCCATGGTGGATACGGCCAGGTAATGGCCGCGCAGCTTCAAAACGGAAAATCCGATCACAAACGAACAAATCACGGCAATCAATCCGCCGATCAGCATGGAGATGAAGAAAGGCAGCTCGGTTTGCTGCAGCCACCCCGGCATTTGCGGGAACAAAAGCGGCTTGCGTGCCAGGGGGTAGGTCAGCAGCGCCGTCGTATAGGCGCCCACGGCCATAAATCCGGCATGTCCCAAAGAGAAGATGCCTGTGTACCCGTTCGTCAAATTAAGACTGACGACCAGAATGATATTGATGCCTACCAAATTAATCAGCCGTAAATAGTAATCGTTCAGCGTGAAATTGGCGATGATGAGCAGAAGAATCAGGAGTCCGACACTAACGGCGAAGAGGGGCCCCCTCATGCCGGGCAGTCGGGTGCGACGGGTTGCTTCAAGCCCAAGCGGTTTGTTCATGGTTAGACCCTCCTATCCTCGGCCTTGCCGAATATCCCGGTCGGCTTGATTAACAGCACGACGATCAGGGCCAAGAAGACGAAGGCGTCCTTGTAGGCCGACAGCTCCGGCGGCAAAAACCCGACGAACAATATTTCTCCGAAGCCGAGGATGAGCCCCCCGATCGCCGCGCCGGGCAGACTGCCGATGCCGCCGATGACGGCTGCGACAAAGGCTTTGAGTCCGGGCACAAAGCCCATCATGGGCTCGATGCGTCCGTAACGTCCCGCGTTCATGACGCCGGCGACGGCCGCGAGCGCGGCTCCAATAATGAAAGCCGTACGGACGATGGAGTTGATGTTGACGCCCATCAGCACCGAAGCGTTCATATTTTCCGCGGTAGCCCGCATGGCGATGCCGAGCTTCGTCTTTTTGATAAACATGGTGAGGGCGATCAGCAGCAGGGCCGATAAACCGATGATGGCGATATTCATGACGGAAAAATCGATGCCGCCCAGTTCTACCATCTTGGAAAGGTAAGCCGGGACCTGGAAAGACCGCGGCTGTGGAGACAGGATCATGGTCGCAAGATTCTGAATCAGGATGGAAACGGCAAAGGAAGTGACCAACGTCGTTTCTTCCGGCTTGCTTCGCAGCGGCCTGTACGCCGCTCGCTCCACGACCAGGCCGATCATGACCGTCACCGCAATGGAGAGGAGGATCGCCACCGGGAAGGGGAGAAGTAGGTTCAACGTGAAGGCCATGGCCGCATACGAGCCGATCATCAGCAAGTCGCCATGTGCGAAATTGATCAGCCGAAGAATCCCGTAGACCAGCGTATAGCCGATGGCGATCAAGGCGTAGACGCTGCCTAGTCCAAGGCCGTTCACCAATTGTTGTATAATGTAATCCGCAGAATAGACCATCGGTTTAACCCCCCAGATAAGCCTTTTGAATTTCCGAATTGTGCAGCAGCTCTTCGGCAGGCCCTTCAAGCTTGATGCTGCCGGTTTCGAGCACGTAGGCCCGGTCGGCGATCAGCAGCGATTCATAGGCGTTTTGTTCAACGAGCAGTATGGTGATATCGCTCTTTTTCAATAATTGGATGACTTCGAAAATTTTCTCGACCATGATTGGAGCCAGTCCCAGTGAGGGCTCGTCGAGCAATAACAGACTGGGCTTGCTCATGAGCGCCCGGCCCATGGCCAACATTTGCTGCTCTCCGCCGCTAAGAGCTCCCGCGGGCAGCTTCTCCCGTTGTTTGAGGACGGGGAAAAGGCTGTAGATCCATTCGATATCCGCCGAGAGGTCATCGGACTTGGGACGCGTATAAGCGCCCATCCGTAAATTCTCCAATACGGTCAATTGGGAGAAAACCTGCCTGCCCTCGGGGGAATGGGCCATTCCCATAGAAACGATCTTATGGGCCGGTATGGAGGAGATTTCCTTCCCCCTATACTCGATGCTGCCCGACTTAGGCTTCAGCAACCCCGATAAGGACCGCAGGGTCGTCGTCTTGCCGGCACCGTTCGCTCCGAGCAGGGCAACAAGCTCGCCTTGCCGCACCTCCAGAGAAACATCCTTCAACGCATGGATCTGATCGTAATAAACGTTAATGCCGCTCACTTTAAGCATGTTCGGCCGACCTCCCTAAATAAGCTTCGATCACTTCGGGATGGGAGCGAACGGTTTGTGGGTCGCCTTCGGCGATCAGTTTGCCATAACTCAGTACCTGGAGATGATCGCAAAGGTTCATGACGAACGGGATATCGTGCTCGATGAGCAAAATGCTTAAATCATAGCGGTCGCGAATATCCCGAATTAAGGATGTCAACTCTGCCGATTCGCTGTGGTTCATCCCGGCGGCGGGTTCGTCCAAGAGCAGGAGAGAAGGGCGCAGGGCGAGAGCCCGGGCTATTTCCAGCTTGCGTTGGGAACCGTACGGAAGGCTTCCTGCCTTGACGTCGCGGACGTCTTCTAGTCCGACCGACTCCAGTAAATTTTCCGCCTCCGAGCGAATGTTCTTCTCTTCCAAGGCAAAGCTGGGAAAGCGAAGCAGGGTAGCCCACAACCCCGATCTCTTATGGATTTGAGCCGCGACCATCACGTTTTCCAAGACGGTCAATCCTTTGAACAGGCGAATGTTTTGAAACGTTCGCGCCAGGCCAAGCGCGGCGATTTCGTCCGGTCTTTTGCCGGAGATATCGTTACCCTGGAAAAAGACCTTTCCCTCGGTTGGCTGGACGAGAGAAGTTAACATGTTGAATACCGTCGTTTTCCCGGCACCGTTCGGGCCAATCAATCCATGAATCTGTCCGGGCTTTATTTGGATACGATAAGAATCGACGGCGGTTAAGCCTTTGTATTTTTTGGTCAGGCCAGTCGCTTCCAATATCATGACGCACACCTCCAATATCGAAATAGAAGCATTAAGTGTGCTGGGACGAGAAAATGCGGTTTCGTGTACCCAGTATGTGTTCGATCATTCGCTTTCTCGCCGCTTGCGGATCTTTGTTCTTGATCATCTCGACGATCTCGCGATGTTCGTCATTCATTGTGTTCGTGCTGCCGATTTTCATATCCAAGTAGAGCACGCGCTGCATGTTATCTAGATTGTTGATGATCAGCTTTTTGAGCCTGCCATTATTGCTCGCTTCGGCCACGGCGGCGTGAAAATCGAAGTTCAGTCGCATATAATCGACCTCGCTGATTCCGGACTGCGGAGGGATGTCAGCTCCGACAAGTTGTTCCATCTTGTCGATCGCTTGGCGTGAGGCGTAGGAAGCGGCCAGTTCCGCCGCGCCGCCTTCCAGAATCAGCCTAAGCGAGATCAACTCGTCCAGATCCTTTAAATTGACCTGGCTTACGAGGCATCCCTTGAAGGGGATGATTTCGACTAGTCCTTCATGATTCAGGATGTTGATTGCATCGCGAATCGGTGTTTTGCTGGTTTGGAATTGCTCGGCTAAATCTCCGGCGTGTATCGTTTCTCCCGCCTGTAGTTCCCCATAGACAATCATGTCTTTTAACCGCCGGTATACCTGATCGGTCAGTGAGGCTTTCTCCACTTTGCTCACGGGCATCTCTCCTTGGAAATTGGGATCAGGTCACATCGGATGTCTCGAACGTATCGGTGTTATGGCTTGGCAGTTGTACTAAAGGTACCTGCTCGAGAATACCGTTGCGAATCATGGCGACAGGAAAGCTGACGCAATTGTGCACCGCTGCTGCCCGCCCAGAACTGTCGACGACCAGGATCCCGCCGAATTCGCCGGTGAGCCGGTGGAGTCTATGGATCGCTTTTGTTGCCGCCTCTTGGGGATGTGAGCCTGATTTGATTTCTTCCTCGACAAATTTCGCAGTTAAGGTTGAAATAAATGCCTCGCCGCGTCCGGTGCATACCACTGCACAATAACTTGAGGCGAAAATGCCCCCGCCGATGTATGGAGTGTCTCCGACTCGACCGGGGAGCTTCAGGAAGGAGCCGCCCGTCGAGGAGGCTGCGGCCAGCCCTCCATGATCGTCAAGAAGGACGCAGCCGACCGTATCGGATTCCTTGATCAGCCCGGTGAAGGCGCTGAATTCGACTTCTTTGCCGCTGCGCTTTAGATGGATTGCCGTTTCCCAGGAGGCAAGCTGCACCGCGGTGATGCAATTATCTGCAGAGAAGCCGTGTTCCCTGGCAAATAAGGTGGCTCCTGTTCCGGCTAACACGACATGCCGGCTTTCCTCCATCACTTTACGGGCAACGGAGACGGCATGCCTAACCTCCTGCATTGCCGCCACAGCAGCGAATTTTCCAGTTACGCCGTCCATGATGGCGCCGTCGACCTCGACATAACCGTCGCGGTTCAGGACGGAGCCGAGCCCTGCATTGTAAAGCGGGTTGTTCTCCAGTTCATTAACAGCTTTCTCCGCAGCGGTTAATCGGTCATGTCCGCGGGCCAGCTCCTGGTATGCGGTTAATGCTGCAGCTTCAAGGCCAAGCATGTAAGGGGGATCCGTTTTCGTCTCAACACTCCCGTGAACTAAAATAACACTCAATGTTAGTTACCCCCTGTACTCATGATGTTTTAGCGATATATCGCAAATATTTATTCGGAATATAGCACGTTAATTCAGAAGGGACAATAGGATGTGTTGAAAAATGTAAACTAATATGACGTAAATGCAAATTTCGACAATAACTGATGTTCGCTATTATTACATTAACGAGCACATGGGGAAAAAGAAAAAGTGCAGGGGTCACCCCTGCACTTTTTCGGTAGCTTATATATGCGTTCGTATCGGTTAGTTATTCATGGTCAACACGGCATAACCGTAAGCCGGAAGCTTAACGGCGAGCTTGCCGTCGGTGGTGCTGTAGGTTTGACCGCTGAAGGCATCGCTCCAGGATTGACCTGTCGCAGGAATCTGGATGGTTTGACCCGCATCGTAGTTATTCAGCAGGACGAGCACCTTTTCTCCGTCTAATACACGTTCGTAAGCCAGCTTCGAGCCGCCTTTCTCCGCTTGCAGGAACTTCAGGCTGCCGGTGCGCAGCGGAGCCAGCTCCTTGCGGACTGCGATCAGCTTCTGGTAGAACGTAAACAAGTCATGGTCCTGGCGTTTTGGATCCCACTCCATGCATTTACGGCAATCCGGATCCGGTCCTCCGTCGAGGCCCACTTCATCGCCGTAATAAATGCAAGGCGTTCCGCTGTATGTAAACTGGAACAGTGCCGCCAGCTTCATCTGGGCTTTGTTGCCTTCGCATAACGTTAAGAGACGTGGAGTATCGTGGCTGTCCAGCAGATTGAAAGCCACTTCGCTGGCCTGCAGCGGATAACGGGACAACTGCTTGCCGATTGCATTCGCGAAGCCTTCGGCATCCAGGGTACCGCGAACGACGAAATCCAGCACCGCTTCCGTAAACGGATAGTTCATGACGGCGTCGAATTGATCCCCTTGCAGCCAGCCGGACGACTCGTGCCAAATTTCGCCCAAGATATAGGCATCCGGGTTGGCGGCCTTCACCGTTTTGCGGAAATCGCGCCAGAAGGCATGATCCACTTCGTTGGCTACGTCCAGCCGCCAGCCGTCGATCCCCACTTCCTTAATCCAGAATTCAGCAACTTTCAGCAAATATTCTTTCACTTCCGGATTCTCGGTGTTTAGCTTCGGCATTAGCGGTTCAAATGCAAACGTGTCATACGTAGGAACGCAGTCCTTGACTTGCAACGGATATTCACGTACGTAGAACCAATCTTTGTAGCGGGATTTTTCGCCTTTTTCCATCACGTCGACGAATGGGGCAAACGTCTTGCCCGAGTGGTTGAATACCGCGTCGAACAACACCTTGATTCCCCGCTCGTGGCAGGCTTGAACCAGCTTCTTGATCGTGGCGATATCGCCGAAATGCGGGTCGATCTTCATATAGTCGGCCGTATCGTATTTATGGTTGGTCGTGGCTTCGAACAACGGGGTGAAATAGATGCCCGTAATGCCAAGCTCGCTTAGATGGTCGAGATGATCGATCACGCCTTGCAGATCCCCGCCGAAGAAGTTGTCGCGTTCCGGTTTGCCGCCCCAAGGCATAACACCTTTTGGATCATTGCTCGGGTCGCCGTTCGCGAAGCGTTCTGGGAAGATTTGATAGAAGATGGCATCCTTCACCCAAGCCGGCGGCGTAAATACGTCAACCGGATTGATGAACGGGAACTCGAACAGCCGCTCTGGGCCTGCCGGACGTTCCTTCGTAAATTCGCTTTCCGTCATCCAGATCTGCTCATCGCCGGATTTCAGCAGGAAGCCGTATCGCGTCCGACGCAGTGGCGGCTGATAGGAGCATTCCCAATAATCGAACATCTCGTCGCTGATCATCAAGGTCATTGGAATCAGCTCTTTGCTATCATCCCACATGTATTTATCCCCCACGTAGGCGTACACCTCGGTGAGGTCGTTCTTTTTGGCGCGCAGGCGCAGATGGAGCGTTTTGGTGTCGTAAGCATAAGTCCAGTTGAGTTTGGGACGGTGATATACCGCTTCGAGTAACATAGAGAATCCCTCCTGAAGAATTAGTGGACGGCTTCGTCGCTAGGCTTCCTAAGCAAAAAAAGCACATCCAAGCCGAGTAGCAGGCCGAGGATGTACCTTTCGATAACAGCGCCTTCAAATTATTGAACCAAGCGGCAAAGCTAGTATTGCTCTTATTGATCCGGATTATAACACTGTTCAAACCATTGCACAAGATACGAAAGAAACGACGAGAATTACGGATGAAAATGATCCGAGATCATGGACAGATAGTGCCAAAAATCGCTTGATACATAGAGAAAAAACGCACAATCGTGCCATATGTGCGATCGTATGGCAATGACATAAACCAATAAAAAATGCGAATTATAGAGAAAATGAAAGTAAAAGAGAGATCGGGATTGATTTTACCCGGTTTAAGCTCTGTGCAAACGTTTTTACAAGTTCCATAGCATGATGTATGATGTGTTACGTGGATAAAGCGCTTTCGGGCAGGGAATACTAAACTAACGCAGAAAGAAGCCGTAAAAAGCAAAAAGTTTCAGGTATTTTCTGAAAACGTTTGCGCAACACCGTCTATATAATATTAGGAGGGGTTATTGTAATGAAATTCAAAAAGGCATTGACCTTGATTGCGGCACTGTCCTTGGTGGTTTCGATCACTGCTTGCGGATCAAGCAATAACGGCAACAACGGAAGCGCGAATGCGCCGGCCAACCAAACCGAAAACACGGGTAATGCAGGCACTGGCGAGAACACTTCGGCTGAC
This sequence comes from Paenibacillus sp. JL3B1040, assembly GCF_057063165.1. Classification (NCBI taxonomy): domain Bacteria; kingdom Bacillati; phylum Bacillota; class Bacilli; order Caryophanales; family Paenibacillaceae; genus Paenibacillus; species Paenibacillus tiangongensis. The sequence continues at coordinate 666,455 of NZ_CM169317.1, forward strand.
TCGATCGTTCCGGAAGACGGCGCTGAGCTGATCATTTGGGAAAGTAAAGAAGAGAAAGTATTTACGGAAGAAATCGCGAAGCAATTTACAGAGAAATACGGCGTTAACGTAAAAATTGAAGAAGTAGCTCCTACTGACCAAATCGGTAAGTTGACGCAGGACGGTCCTTCCGGACTTGCTGCCGACGTCCTGATCGTCCCTCACGATCACTTGGGTAATGCGGCAACCTCCGGCTTAATCCTGCCGAACGACGTGTTTGCCGAAGAAACGACGAAGAACAATACCGAAGCCTCCATTCAAGGGGCAACCTATGACGGCCTGCTGTACGGTTATCCGAGAGCAGCCGAAACGATGGCTCTGTATTACAATAAATCGCTACTTCCTGAGGCTCCTAAAGACTTCAGCGATGTGCTGGAATTTAGCAAAACCTTCACAGATAAGTCCAAAAACAAATACGGCATTATGTGGGAAGTTGGCAACATGTACTTCAACTATCCGTTTATCGCAAGCGCTGGCGGTTACCTGTTTGGCGATAACGGTACGAACCCAGCAGATATCGGGTTGGCTAACGATGGAGCAATTGAAGGCCTGAAAGTATTCCAAAGCATTAAAGCCGCTTTGCCGATCAACAGCGGCGACATCAACCCGGACATCAAACGCAGCTTGTTTAACGAAGGCGACGTTGCGATGGACATCAACGGTCCTTGGGAATTGGCAGGATATAAAGCCGCTCTCGGCGACAACCTGGGTCTGGCTCCGTATCCGACGGTCAATGGTAAAACGGCGATCACATTCTCCGGGATTAAAGTGTGGGTGGTTAACTCCTTTACGAAATATCCAAACGCAGCGAAATTGTTCGCGAACTTTGCTTCTTCGAAAGATGCTCAGCTCTTGCTGAACGAAAAGGTCGGCGCGGTTCCGACGAACCTTGAAGCGCTGGAAGCCGATCAAATCAAAAACGATCCGTACGTATCGGCCTTTGCTGAACAATCGAAAAACTCGCAACCGATGCCTTCTATTCCGGAAATGTCCAACGTTTGGGCTCCTGTAAACGCAGCGTTCCCAGAAATCTGGAATAATAATGCGGATCCGAAACAAGCTATGGAAGGTGCCATTAAGCAAATTCAAGAGTTGAACAGCGGGGCAGCTGAGTAAGTCAGAACTTACTTTCACCCAGTGAGGAAAGGTTGAGCCCGCCGCTTCTAGCGGCGGGTCAACCTTAATTTCCCAAGGGAGAGGAGAAGGAAGGGAAATGGACCGACACCAACATCGGGATCGGGCGACGCTATTGTCGATATTGTGCATGGGCCTGGGACAACTCTACAATCGACAATATATCAAAGGGTTGTTGTTCGTCCTATTTGAAGCTTTTAGCGTCATTTATTTCATTCGGAACTTAGGATATGCGGTTTGGGGGATCATCACGCTCGGGGAGACGCCTAGAACCGGTGCCAATATGAACGGCAACTGGGATCACTCGATCTTCATCATGATCCAAAGTTTGATTACGCTGCTGTTTGTGGCGGTTTTTATCCTTGTGTATGTCATGAACGTCCGCGACGCCCGCAAAATCGGGCAGGAACGGGACAACGGCAAGAAACCAAATAACTTTAAACAATCGGTACGTTATGTACTGGACTACAAATTCGCTGTTGCATTTTTGAGTATTCCCGCTCTCGGGATTTTATTTTTTACCGTCATGCCGATCATTTTCATGATCTTGCTTGCGTTTACCAACTATTCAGCGCCTAAACATATCCCGCCGGCCATGCTGGTCGATTGGGTTGGATTCGGAACGTTTAAGAATCTGGTGGCGCTCAAGACCTGGAGCCATACCTTTTACGGCGTATTGACCTGGACGATTATCTGGGCGATTTTGTCGACGGTAACAACCTACTTCGGTGGTCTACTCGTAGCTTTGCTGATCAATCAGAAGGGCATTCGCTTTAAAGGGCTGTGGAGAACGATCTTAATTCTTCCTTACGCCATTCCGCAGCTGATCTCGCTGCTTGTGATGAAAAATATGTTTAACGGCCAGTTTGGTCCGATTAACCAGTATCTTGGATACTTCGGGCTGGGCGGACTGCCTTGGTTGACCGACCCGTTCTGGGCCAAAGTAACGGTGATTATCGTAAATATGTGGGTGGGGATTCCGGTCTCCATGCTGCTGATCCTGGGCGTGCTGACCACGATTCCGAAGGACCTGTACGAGGCGGCCGAAGTGGATGGAGCTACCGGGTATCAAAAATTCAGAATCGTCACGCTGCCGATGATCCTGTTTACGACGGCGCCAACGCTGATTACCCAATTTGCCGGTAACATCAACAACTTTAATGCCATCTTCCTGTTGACGGGTGGCGATCCGGTGAAAGGGGATTATCAGTATGCCGGGGCAACCGACCTGCTGGTTACCTGGCTCTACAAACTGACGTTGAACCAAAATAAATACAACATGGCCTCTGCTATCGGGATCATCATTTTCATCATTATCGCTTCGTTCTCGATTTACAACTACCGCAGAACCAAGTCGTTTAAAGAGGAGGATATGATCCAATGAGCGGACGGAAAATACGAAACGCGATTCGGTTGGGTGCCAGCTATATTGTCCTAGTCATTCTGTGTATTGCCGCCGTCTACCCAGTGCTTTGGGTCGTCTTCGGTTCTTTGCGGCCGGGTAAATCGCTGTATAGTAAGACGCTGATTCCGGAGAAATTTACGCTTGACCATTATATCGAACTGTTTACATCGAAAACTTATCTGTTTGGGACCTGGTATTTGAACACGCTGAAAATCGCAGTATTCTCGATGCTCTTGGGCGTACTGCTAACGTTGCTCACCAGTTATGCCATCTCCCGGTTCCGGTTCCGCGGACGCAAAACAGCGCTGTCGGGCTTGCTCGTTCTGGGCATGTTCCCGGGCTTCATGAGTATGATCGCCATTTACCTGCTGCTGCGGGAGCTGCAACTGCTTGATACTCATTTGGCGCTCATCATCGTATATGCGGCGGGTGCGCCGCTTGGCGGGACGTTTATTGCCAAAGGCTTTCTAGATACCATCCCACGATCGCTGGATGAGGCGGCGCGGATTGACGGGGCCAGCAACTTCTTGATCTTCCGGCGGATTATTCTTCCGCTGTCTAAGCCGATGTTGACGTATATGGCGTTAACCCAGTTTGTCGGTCCATGGGTTGACTTCATCTTTGCCCGGCTCGTGCTGCGGACGAAGGAGAATTGGACGCTGGCCGTCGGGATGTGGGATATGGTCAGCAGTAACCAAAACAGTAACTTTACCTTGTTTGCCGCAGGGGCGGTTCTGATCGCTCTCCCGATCACCATCCTGTTCATGTTCCTGCAGCGGCTGCTTGTTGACGGCTTAACTTCAGGCGCCAGCAAAGGATAATGCAGTAAGCGGGTTAAAGACACCTGGGTATGGCCTCAGTCTTGCGGGGCTATGCCCTTTTTTTATACATATTTCAAAAGGGGATGCGGGGTATGAAGAAGCTTCGCGGTCATAAAAATTGGAATTCCGTGGGCTTAAAAATGTTTGTCATCGTATTTGCGGCGGTTGTGACGTTATCAGCGGTGTTGGGGTTCAGCTCCTACCGGGCGTCGCGGGACATCATCCGAGAACAGGTGGCCTCGGCTTCCACTCAAGCAGTGGAACAGGCGGCGGACAAGCTTGATTTCCTGTTGGAACAATACGAAGCTTCCTCTCGGCAATTGGCTGTGGATCAGACGCTGCGGAGCGATCTGGAGACGGTCACCCAGCCGGGAATCGGAACGGTCGCTAAAACGCAAGCCGAGGACCGAATCCGCAAAAAGCTTGATGGGCTGAAGGGAACCGACAATCGCCTGCAGGGGGTACGTCTGGTCGCCAAAGGTCTGGAAGACGTCAAGTCGTATAAGTCCTCGGGCGTAAGTTCGATTCGCTCGGACGAGGCGGTGGAAGGCCGGGTGAAAGCCGTACTGGAGGCGGAAGGCGAACCCGTATGGTTTCCGGCACTGCAGAAAGGCTTCTTCGACGCTTATACCGAGCCTACGATTACGATGGCCCGCCTGCTGCGGAACATGAACCATCCGGAGGCGGAATACATTCTGCTGTTCGAGATCAAAGCGCAGGCGCTGGGGGACATTCTAGGCAACCTGCAAATCGGGAAGTCCGGTCAGGTGCGGGTGCTTACCGCCGACAACCAAATTGTCCATGCGGTCGATCCAACTCTTTTGGAGACGGAATCCGTGATTAAGGTGGATGCCCAGTTGGCTGAAACGGGAGAAAGCTCATTCCAGGCGGTGGACGAGCAGGGGGTTCAGCAGCTCGTCGTATTTCGGCCGCTGAAAACGGTCGATTGGCGGATCGTCGGGTATGCCCCGGAGAGCGACTTCTTGAGCGCGGCTGATCGGCTGCTGGTGGTGATGGGATTTGTTTTACTGGGTGCCGTGGTGGTTGCGGTGCTGATTGGATACTTGCTGGTGCGCATGGTCGGTCGGCCTTTGGAGAAGCTCTGCCGGTTGATGGAGGAAGGCGAGCGCGGGAATCTGCAGGTTCGCACGCATTTTAAGGGGAAAGACGAAATCGGGCGACTGGGACACAGCTTCAATCGAATGCTGGAGCAAATCTCCAAGCTGGTGGAACGAACCAGCGTGTCGGCCGTGGAATTGTTGGCTACTGCGGAGAATCTGACCAAAGCGTCGCGTGACACGTCACAAACCGCCGCCGAAATCGCGCAGGCTACCGGAGAAATTGCAGCGGGAGCCGAAAGCTTGGCCGCGGAGGCGGAGAAAGGAACCGAGACGGCGGAGCGGATCGGCGATCAAATGGGCCGGGTCGCTCGCCTCAACGCTGCGATGGATGCGTCCGCCGGCCGCGTCATCGAGGTCAGCCACAAAGGGGAAACGTATATGGAGCAGTTGGTGGAGAAGACCGAATCGGTGTCTCGCATGACAACGCTGCTGGAGGAAAATTCGGACAAGCTGAGCCAAAGCACCCGCTCAATCCGCTCAATCCTTGCGCCGATGGTGGAGATGACGAAGCAAACGAATATTTTGTCGCTGAACGCGTCGATCGAAGCGTCCCGCGCCGGGTCGGCCGGCAAAGGGTTTATGGTCATCGCCGGGGAAATCCGCGAGCTCGCTGCCGCTTCGGGGGAATCGATCCAGACCGTATCGGCGATTACCGAGGAGATCCAGGAGGCGATTGGACAAACGGTCGAGGTGCTGACGGGAATATCTCCGCTGTTTGCGGCGCAAACGGAGGCTGTCAAAGAGGCGGCCGGCATCTTCCAGAACGTCAAAGGGGAAATGGAGCGATTCGTGACGGAAATCCGGAGCTCGTCCGCTTCCGTTCAGGAGCTGCTGCATTCGCAATCGATCCTGCAGGATTTTGTGGATACAGTGAGCTCGGTCGTAGAACAAACGAACGCCTCCACCGAGGAGGTCGCCTCCATGTCTCAAGAGCAGCACCGGGTCAGCGCCGGATTAGTGGATTTGTCTGCACGGCTGGAGGATTTGGCATCGCAGCTGCAGCGCTCGCTAAGCGCGTTCCAGGGAGAGGGCGTCGCGAATTCATAACGCAAAAACGCTTCGGCGGAAGGAAGCCTGCGCTTTCCTTCGACGCCGAAGCGTTTTATTTTTGATGGAGCCTTACTCCAAAATTGCTGTCGAGTATGCGGGGAGCGTCAGCGTGTTCCCGCTAAGCCCTGTTCCTTCCCCCGTTTCCGCCAGCACTTGGGTAAAGTTCTTGCCGTCCGCTTGACCCGGGCCCAAGGTGAACGTAAGCTCGCTGCCGGTTAAGTTGTGAGCGACCAGCACGGCCTGATCTTCGGTTACTCGTACATAAGCCGTAATCCCCGGCTGGTCCGTTGGATATTCCTGAATTGCGCCGTCTTTAAGCGCGGGAATCCCGTTACGCATCCGGATCAATTTGCGGTAATGCGACAGCAGGGAGTCGGAGTTACCGGTTTGCTCGCTGACGCTGAGGCCTTTTTTGCCGGCATTGTTCTCTGCGGCCTCCCAGGTCGTTTGCCCTTCGCTGTCGTCCTGCGTCCAACGCATCGGCTCGCGGATCAGCTCGTCAGGCTTTGCGCCAAACATTCCGATCTCCTCGCCGTAATAAATAAACGGATTACCGGGAAGCGTCAGCAGCAGGCTCGCAGCCATCTTCGCATGCGGCACATCTCCCTCCAGCTGGGTCATCACCCGGTTCTGGTCATGGTTGGTCAGGAACGTGGCATCAACGAAGGTGCCGCTGGACTTTTCGCTATACAGCTTATACGTACGCTCCAGTGTAAATGGGATGTTTGCGTCCTTTTCGTTCTTCACGCTGCTGAGGATCGTCTCGGCGAGGCTGAAGTTAAATCCGGAATCCAAGGCCCCGTCCAGATAAGAGGAAATCAGCGCCGCTGAAGGATCCCATACCTCTCCGACGAGATAAACGTCGGGTTTGGTTTCGTTGAGCCCGCTGCGGAACTCCTGCCACCAAGCTACGTTTTTGTTGGTGGTTTCCTGGCTTTTGTCCGTCTGCAGATCTTCGTAGATATGCTTCGCAGCGTCAAGGCGGAAGCCGTCCAGACCTTGCTCCAGCCAGAATTTTCCCGTCTCAATCATTTCTTTCCTCACTTCCGGGTTATCGAAATTGAGATCGGGCATCCCCTCCCAGAAAATCCCGAGGTAATGGTCACCGCGCAAGCTATGCCAAGGGTTGCCGCTGCCTGCGGCACTGGAGCCGGACGTGGCACGACCGCTGTCCTCGGCCCAGACGTACCAATCCCGGTACGGACTGCTTGGATCGGCAGCCGATTCGGTGAACCAAGGGTGCTCCTTGCTGGTATGGTTCACAACCAAGTCCATAATGACTTTGATTCCGCGCTTATGCGCTTCTTCCATAAAGGTGCGGAAGTCGTCCAGCGTACCGTATTCCGGGTTGATGTTGCGGTAGTCGGTGACGTCGTAGCCGTGATAGCTTGGCGAAGGATTGATCGGCATCAGCCAGATGCCGCCGATTCCCAGGTCGGTATCGGTGTCCGGGTTCCCGTCGTTTAAGTAGTCCAGCTTGCTCGTCAATCCCTTGAAGTCGCCGATGCCATCGCCGTTGGAGTCGGCAAAGGAACGGACAAACACTTCATAGAAAACCGTTGACGGCTGAGGGTCCACCGCATCGGCTTTTGCATTTTGACTTGAATCTGCTGGTGTCTCAGCGGCGGGTTGGTTTGACTCCGAGGCGGCATCGGAACCGCTTGGAGATCCGGTGCAGCCGGCTAGCAGCAGCAGAATGAGGACAGCGCTTCCAAACCGCCGCAGCACCGTTCGCCGGGGGAGGTTATGGATTGGCATGATCATCTTCCTTTCCAAAGTACCTTTTTTCATCATCATACCTGACCTGACGAGAAAGATAAAACGTTTGCACAAATGAAAACAGCGAATAAAGTTCATTTACCAATCTTTACCTGAATATATCTTAATTATTCTAAGAGATTCTTCTTATTTCAGAAGAATGCTGTCATTTGTTAAGGTAAAATCAAATATCGAATCAAAATTTAACTCAAAATCATCCAATTTTGGAGACCTAGCACTAAAATAAAGCTGCGCAAACGTTATGAACGGAGATGACAAGCCTTGTTAAAATTAATCCTATCAAAATACTCGTATATGTGATATCATACGATTTGTAATTCGCATCCGGGCGTTTGCCTAGGTTGGTGCGAATACGAATTTATGGACTATTTTTCAGGGGGAGATTAGGTTATGGATACCTTGCGTATCATCATTAATGTAGCCGTTATGCTGGTGCTGATCGGCGTGCTGATTTGGATGCAGAAGAAGCACGTTTCTTTTACAAAACGGGTATTTACCGGGCTGGGCCTTGGTCTGGTGTTCGGGGTTATTCTTCAATTGTCCTACGGAGCAGGCTCCGAGGTGATCGCGAAATCGACCGATTGGTTTAACCTGGCGGGCCGCGGTTACGTTGGGCTGCTGCAGATGGTCGTGATTCCGCTGATCATGGTTTCGATCATTTCGGCGATCATGAACCTCAAGGGCAAGCAAAACCTGGGGAAAATGAGCGGCTTGATCATCGCGGTACTGTTGATTACGACAGCTATCGCAGCGAGCGTCAGCATCGTGACGAGCTTGAGCTTCGATCTCAAGGCGATCGAAATCCAGGCGGGCGATCGGGAGCAGGCGCGCGGGACGGCGCTGGAGGAACGGCTTGGTTCGGTGGAAGACAAGACGATTCCGCAGCAAGTACTGGACTTCATCCCAACTAATCCGTTTGCGGATATGACCGGCGCACGGAGTACTTCAACCTTGGCGGTCGTGATTTTCTCGGCATTTATCGGGGTGGCGGTACTGGGGCTGGATAAGAAGAAACCAGAGCAAGCAGACACGTTCCGTAAAGTGGTTGAGGCGGTTTACGCGGTCGTTATGCGGATCGTTACGCTGGTATTGCGCTTAACGCCTTACGGCATCCTGGCGCTGATCACAAACGTGGCAGCCACGACCAATGCCGAAGAGATTTTGAAGCTGATCAAGTTCGTGGGGGCTTCCTACGTCGCATTGATCGTGATGTTTATCATTCATCTGATTTTGTTGGCTGCTTTCGGCTACAATCCGATTCAATATGTACGTAAAGTATTCCCAACATTGGTGTTTGCGTTCACCTCGCGTTCGAGCGCCGCAACGATTCCGCTGAATGTGGAAACGCAGACGAAACGACTGGGCGTTCCGGAAGGGATCGCCAACCTGTCGGCCTCGTTTGGCGCAACCATCGGGCAAAACGGCTGCGCTGGGATTTATCCGGCGATGCTGGCCGTCATGATCGCTCCAACCGTAGGGATCAACCCGCTGAGCTGGGATTTCATCCTGACGCTGATCCTGGTCGTCACCATCAGTTCGTTTGGGGTTGCTGGTGTTGGCGGCGGGGCAACGTTCGCTTCGCTGATCGTATTGTCGACGATGAACCTGCCGGTTGCGTTGGCGGGCCTCTTGATCTCCGTCGAACCGTTGATCGACATGGGCCGGACCGCCCTGAACGTCAACGACTCGATCACCGCCGGCGTGATCACCGGTAAGATTCTGGGCGAGAACGACACCGAGGCGTTCAAACGCGACGTTGATCTGGATGTCGTGACCGCTTAATCAATAGCATAGGAATAGCAAAACGAACCGCTGGGCGTGGGCCTGGCGGTTTTTTTTTATTGCGAGTGTAATGAATGTTGTGTTTTAAACGTATTAACATGCGGATGGCTTGAAGGCGGCATCCTGCCGCGCGGGGGAAGCGGCCTTACGCCATCCGTCCCTTGGAGAAAGGAGGGGAAGAAGCATGCTGCAGCAGCGCGCGCTGTATCCGGCGATGAAGGAGCAGGACAAGCGGGATCAGGAAGAGCGGAGAGCCGTAACGGCCGAAACGGAGTTTGACGCGATTTTTGAAGCCTACTATACCCGAATTTTCAAATATATCCGCTTCCGGGTGGACTGCGAGTATACGGCGGAGGATTTGACCAGCCAGGTGTTTGAGAAGCTGTTGACCCGTTATGATACCTTTCGGGCGGATCGCTCCCCGTTAGAGGCTTGGCTGATTGCCATCGCCCGCAATACGGTCAACGATTATTACCGCAGGCAGCAGAGACGGAAGTTGTTTTGTCTGGATCTGTTCAGCGAGTCGGCCTCTCGGGAGCAAGGACCGGAGGCTCGATCCCTCACTCGGGAAACCGCGTCGGAATTGAACCGGGCCTTGCAAAAGTTAAAGCCCCAGGAACGGCATATTCTTGCGCTTAAATATGGAGCGGGGCTGAAAAATGTCCAAATTGCCGAATTTACAGGCTTGCGTGAAAGTCATGTCGGCGTGATGTTGTTTCGCGCCACGAAAAAATTAAAGATGGATCTCGAAAGGGAGAATGGAAATGGATAACCAACAACCAGATCGTCATTTTGAGAAGGATTTGGACGCGGTGATGGATGGGCAGGAGGTCCCTGCCAGCGGATCTGGCGATTATGCAGAGGTGCTTGCCTTTGCAAATACACTTGCCGCAGCCGACTTCGGCGCGGGGGAACATAAAGAGGCCGTGAAGCAGCGGATAGTGAGTCAGGCCGCCGCCCGGCGCGTGGCGCGCAGACTAACCGGTCGCAAGGTTGCCGGCGGCGCGGCAGTTGCTGCAGCGTTAGCCCTGGTGATCGGGATCGGATTTGCGCCTTCGTCGTTTGCCAGCGGTCTTCTGGACCGGATCATCTCCACCGTGACGTTAGGGCATATTACCGTTTTTCAGGTAGCAGCACCTTCGGAGGAGGCCGCCTTCCCGTTGCCGGAAGCTTTGCAGGGCAAGGTGTTTACAGAGGACGGCAAACCCATCACCGAATGGAACTCGCAAACGGGGCCGTTGTATACAGCGGAAGGCGAGGAGATTGCCGGAGTGGCGAACGGGGAAATCGTAACCAAGGCTCAAGCCGAGGCGAGGGATAAAGAAGGGATTCGCACGCTGACCAACCCGGCGGAATTAAGCGAATCTACTGCTTTCCAGGTGAAGCTGCCGGCGTATTTGCCGGAAGGGTATGCGTTTAGTCGAGCCGAGCTCTATCTGGATGAACAAGGGATAGCGAGTCCGAAATACATCAGTTTGTATTTTGACGAAGCGGGCACCGGGAACGAAATCTACATGCAACAGCGGCTCGCCGATGAAGAAACCGCGTATTCCAGCTCTACGGAGAATGAGATCAAGCCCATTAAGATTGGCGATGCGGATGCGGTGATCATGGATGGGAACTCGATCGCCTGGGAAGCGGACGGAGTGATGTTTGACCTGGTCGCCCAAGGATTGGACGAGAGCGAATTGATCCGGGTCGCGGAGTCTTTGGAGTAGGGGGAGGTTGGCTTTTGTAGATAGCAGAGAACAAACCGGCTCGCGATAGCGGCCGGTTTGTTTGTGCTGCTGCAGAATCGTAGCAGGAAGTGGCTCGGATGAGTGACGGAATGTGAGGTCGGATGACTAAGGGAGTGAACAGTCGGGTGACTGACGGAATGTCAGGTCGGATGACGGACGGATTGTCCAGCTCGATGATTGACCGATTGACTGAGCTCTGTCCGACCGGACCTTTCGCTAACGGACCTGAGAGACCTTATTCGCCTGAAATAAGGCCGACTCCACTTCTAACGGACCTGAGCGCCGCTATTTGACCTCAAAAGCTACGTATGTCGCTAAAAAAACCCAATTAAGGTCTCTCAGGTCCGTTACATTTTGGGATACCGGCTTTTTAGCGAAATAACGGCATTGAGGTCCGTTAGAGTGTTCACCCGGATTAAATCTTCTGCTTCATGGCATGAAGCTTTAGCCGGAACGAGGAGGAATCAGTTAATGACAATGTTCTTCTCCTCGAACTTGATCTCGGACGGTTTCTCGGGTGTAGTTGGGGGAGAAGTGGTGCCGTTGATGGTAAGTCCGCCATTTCCATTCATTGCGATTGCACCATTGGAGTAGATAGAACCGTTTAAAACTGCCGAAGAAGAATGACTATCCATAGTGACTGAACCATCCGCATACAGCATAAATTGGTTGTCTGCCCCGCTTAGCTTAGGGTTAACAGCACCAGAGCTATAGAGGTTGCCGGCAACTAGATCGGAATCCAAGTTTAAGGTTTGTTGGGCTAAATAAAGCATCTCCCCGCCAATATACATATCGCCTTCGACCGTAGATTGTCTGTTCACGTCAGACTTTTGGAATGTAAACTGCTTTGCTGTCCAAATATATCCGTCTGCAGATAATGAGCCGTTAAAGGTGACATTTTCGAAGAAAAAAATATTCCCCGAGGCTTTGATCAAGGTTCCGGGAGAGATATTTGCATGACCGCGGATGATTAGGTCCCCATGAACTTCGATAGTCGATCTTCTATGAATATTAACGTTATTAAAAACGGTGGTTTGCGAATAACTTCTAGTCGTATTGGAGTCGTTCGAATTGATTGTAAGATCCGGATAATTGCCGTTCGAATATTTGTTTTTTACGATTGCGGCCTCCGAATTTACTTTAGAGAAAACAGTTGAAAAGTTGATTTTTTCGGGACTTTTCAAGCTGGTTCCGCCCGGTATGGTCGGAGATACGAGAACTCCATTAATGACGGATCGATTGTTGGCGACTGATCCGTGTGAATAGACATTTCCGTTGATCTTCATTTCGTTTAAAGTCAACGCTCCATAACTAACCACCGCATATCCCCCCGTTCCGGTTCCTGGTGAGGGGTTGCCGGGGGTGAAGGAAAGGGTGATTTCCACCTTCCGCCGATAGGTCTGCGTGACTTGGTCCGATACCCCGTCGGCTTTAACAATCGCAATGTACCGCTGGTTTTCGTTGTCCAAGGTTACCGTGCCGGGCTCCACGTATTTATCGGCGGCGGCTTTGACATCGTCGAGCGTCAACTTGTCTTTGTCCTTCAACGCCATCACGGCTGCTCTGAGCTCGGAAAGCTTGATCAACAGCTTCGTTTCGCCGTCGGCCTGGGCGGAGACGATATCTTCGGAGACGTTCACCATGCCTTGGGAGTTCGTTACCGACTGCATGACCAACGTGCCGATCACGAGCAGTATCGCAACCAGCAGCAGCACGGAAACCAAGGCATACCCCTGCTCTTGGCGGATAACGGCTTGTCCTCGTCCTTTCATCCCTTAAGCACCTCACGATATCAGTTTTATCGAAACGAACAGATAGATCGGCTCCACCTTGGGCTCATCCTTCAGCGCCACTCGAAGGTTCACCTGTAAATCGTTGGGGCCCCTGGAGAAAGTAGTGCCGGTCAGGTCCAGCTTTTCGTCACTGAAACGGGTACCGTCCAGAAGAAGCTGGCCCCCATCCAACTTAACGCGGATTGTCTTGGTAGATTCCGTAAGTGCGTCGGTCACCACCTCGGCTTGAAACTGCGTAAACGTGCCGGAACTCGAGATCGACACCGCATTCCGCAAGTTCGCCTGAAGCGCGGAGCTTAGCGTGATCGCTTTATTGCGCAGCTGCGCTTCATGATTCACCCGGCCGAAAGCAAACAGCGACGTCGTCAGCACGGTTGACACTATAATGACCAGCAGTCCGGATAAAGCTAAAGCGGCCAGCAGCTCTACCAACGTAATCCCGTCTTCTCTACGAAAGAACTGCAAACGCTGCTTCATGGGGTGTTCCCTCCAGCGGCGGACATATAGTTCTTTTTGACGGCGCTGGTTACTGAGACGTGATGCCTATACTTGCCGGATCCCTGGGAAGGATCAGGCTGCCAGTAGGCCGTTACGGTGACATACAAGATGTCGGGATTTGAAGGATATTTAGAACTACGGTCACTGACCTCGGCCTTTAAGAGATAAGGACCTTTAATCTGATCGGGCAGCGTTCCTGGGGGGCGGCTGGCCAAGGCTTGCAGCTGTGTAAACTCCATAACTTGAACCTCATGCAGCCGGGCATTAGCCAAATGCGTCGCAGAGAGACGTTGGTTCGTAAGCTGGCTTTGCGAGGCGCTGTTCGTAAAATAGGATAAAAAATATAAGCTGACGATCGAGAGAATAACTAACGCAAGGGCAACTTCAAGCAACGTCAGACCCTCTTCCCGGGCAATCGCATGCCGAAGGGAAGATTTTTTTTGACGGAAGGCGGACATCATGACCATCCACTCGCTTTCAAAACAGGATAAAAAATGTAGAGCCCTGGCACCCGTTAGGGAGTTCTGTCGAACTATGTAGACTAGGTATATTTTACTATAAAAATGATAGCATCGTTTTTGATAAAGGTATATAATCGTTAGTAAAATTGCAATTGTTTAATTTTTCCTCTTGTAATCTATCAATTGAACTGAGTTAGAGAAATAGGTCCTTTGAACTAACTCTGAAACTGGCTGTTCAGCACCTGAAATTTTTAATTTCATAACACTCCGACAGGGATGAGGTGAACCATGTACACGATCAAAAAAAGGTTGGGTGAACTTCTACTGGAATCCGGAATTATTACGGAACAGCAGCTGCACACCGCTCTGGAGGAACAGCAGCAGACGAAGAAAAAACTCGGCGACGTCCTGCTGGCGCAAGGCCACCTTACAGAGCACCAGCTCATCGAAGTGTTGGAATTTCAGCTTGGCATCCCGCATATCACCTTGTCGAGGTTTCAAATTGATGCCAAATTGAGTCAGGTTATTCCGGAGCAAATGGCTAAAAGGTATCAAGTGCTCCCGATCCGCGTAGATGGGCGCAAGCTGATGGTTGCGATGGCCGATCCCCTGGATTTGTTTGTCATCGACGACCTTCGAATGAGCACCGGTTTTACGATCGAACCGGCGATTATTTCACGGGGCGAGTTGCAGCGGGGAATTGCCCGGCTGTATGGCCTGCAGGACTCCATGAACGAAATGATCAAGGATCTCGGGACCAGCGCAGCTCAGATCGACGTTGAGGATTCCGTGATCTTGGGCGAGGATTCGCCGGTTGTCCGGCTGGTACAGCAAATGATTGAGCAGGCAGTACGGCTCGGCGCGAGCGACATCCACGTCGACCCGATGGAGACGCAACTCGCGATCCGCTACCGGATCGACGGACAGCTGCGCAATGAGCGTACGGTTCCGAAGTCGATGCAGGGCGTCATCATCGCCAGGTTGAAGATCCTGGGCAACTTAAACATCGCCGAACGGCGGTTGCCGCAGGACGGGCGGATCAAGATGCTCGTGGACGGCAAGCCGATCGATATTCGCTTGTCCTCCCTGCCGACTGTACACGGGGAAAAAATCGTCATGCGTCTGCTCGACTTGGCCGATGGCGTGAAAGGCTTGGACAAGCTGGGTATGACGGAGTCGGCGTTAAGCCTGTTCCGGCGTATGATCGAGAAGCAGCACGGCATGGTTCTGCTGACCGGACCGACGGGGAGCGGGAAGACGACTACCTTGTATTCGGCGTTGCAGCACTTGAACCGAGAGGAAACGAATATTATTACGGTTGAAGATCCGGTGGAGTACATGCTGGACGGAGTGAATCAAATGCAGGTGCATCCGGCTGCAGGATTGACGTTCGCCAGGGGGCTGCGCTCCATCTTGCGTCAGGATCCCAACATTATCATGGTGGGGGAAATCCGCGACCTGGAAACGGCGGAGATTGCGATCCGTGCTTCGTTAACCGGTCATCTCGTATTTTCAACTTTACATACCAATGATGCGATAAGTACGGTCGTTCGGCTGCGCGACATGGGCATTGAACCGTACCTGATCGCCTCGTCGCTGATCGGGGTTGTCGCCCAGCGGCTGGTGCGCTGTATCTGCCCGGATTGCAGAGCAGCTTATACACCCGATCGGCAAGAAACGATCTATCTGGAACGGCTGGGGATTCAAACGGACAAGCTATACCGCGGCACCGGCTGCGGGACCTGCGGCAAAACCGGCTATCGCGGCCGGATCGCGGTGCATGAAGCGCTGCTGTTCGGCGACGACCTGCGATCTGCGATCGTGGACGGCCGATCGATCCACGAGCTTCGCCGAATGGCGAAGGAGCAAGGGATGACACCGCTGTTTGCAGACGGGATCCAGAAAGCGCTGGAAGGCCGAACCACCCTGCAGGAAATCATCCGCGAAGTGGAAGAGGAAGAACGATGAATCGGGAGGATATCGTAACGAACGAAGCGTTTAACGGGTTGCTGAAGCAAGCATTTGACGCCGGCGCTTCTGATTTGCACGTGACGGTGAATTCACCGCCGGTGCTGCGGATCGACGGGACCCTGCAGGCGTTGGGTGAGGAGCTGCTGTCTCCATCTATGCTGGAGCAGATTGTGCAGGAGCTCATGAGCCCGGAGCAATACAGGAAGTTCTCGGAGCAGGGAGAGCTGGATTTCTCTTACGGGATACAGGGGATCTCCCGGTTCCGTATTAACGTTTTTCGGCAGCGGGGTTCGATCAGTATCGCGGCAAGGGTAATCTCGCCTTCGGTTCCGGCCTTCGAGACGTTACATTTGCCACCTGTGCTGTTGAAGCTGGTTCAGAAACCGCAAGGCTTGTTTCTGGTCACCGGCCCGACCGGAAGCGGGAAATCGACGACCCTGGCTTCGCTGATCGATCATATCAACCATACGCAACGCAAGCATATCGTTACACTGGAGGACCCGATCGAATATCTGCATCGCCATGATCAGTCGATCATCAATCAACGGGAAGTGGGATTGGATACGCTGTCGTTTGATAACGGCCTTCGGGCGGCGCTTCGCCAGGACCCGGATATCATTCTGGTCGGCGAAATGCGCGATCCCGAAACGATCCGTACGGCGATTACGGCGGCCGAAACCGGACATCTCGTCTTTGCCACCCTGCACACCGCCGATGCGCCGCAGACGATCGATCGGATTATCGATGCTTTTCCGCCAGCCCAGCAAGGGCAGATCCGGATTCAGCTCGCTTCGGTGTTACTGGCGATCCTATCGCAGCGCCTGCTGCCGTCCCGCAGCGGGAAAGGGCGCGTCTGTGCGACGGAATTGCTGCTCAACCCGCCGGCGGTGAGTAACCTGATTCGCTCGGAGAAGGTACACCAGATCCGAAGCGTGATGCAGACGAACTTCCAATTGGGGATGCACACGTTGGAAATGAGTCTGCGCGAGCTGCTGCGGCAGGGCGCGGTGGATGAAGCTTCGGCCCGGCCGTACTTGACGGAAAGCTCCCTCTGATTGACAGGGGGCGTGCGAAGACAGATGCGAGAAGCGGAAGGACAGATGCCAGATGCCCCAATACGTATATCAGGGCAGGGACAGGGTGGGGAAACAACGCAAAGGGGCTTTGCAAGCCCCCGATCGGACCACCGCGCTTGCCGAGTTAAAGAGGCAGCAAATCGTTGTGATAGGTCTACGCGAGAAACGGGAGACCGTTTGGAATAAAGAGTTTTACCTGGGCAGCCCGGTCAAAAACGAGCAATTCGTTGTATTTTGCCGGCAATTTGCCACGATGATCAAGGCGGGGATTTCCATCGTTGAAGCCACCGCGATTCTGGCGGAGCAATCCGACAGCAAACCGCTGAAGAAGACGCTGGCCGAGGTGGCGGCCGAGCTTCGCAAGGGAAATACGTTCTCCGGGGCGATCTCGGCGTATCCGCGGATCTTTCCAACGATCTTCGTGCACATGATCCGTGCGGGGGAAGAGGCGGGCAGCATGGAGGAGACGCTGGAGCGGCTGGCCGTGTATTTTGAGAAAGCGCATGTCACCCGGGAAAAAGTGAAGTCGGCAATGACTTATCCGCTGATTGTCAGCGTGATGGCCGTGTTTGTTATCCTCTTTTTGCTGAAATTTATGATTCCGCGGTTTCAAGCGATGTTCGCTCAACTGGGCGGCGATCTGCCCGCGATTACGAAGTTTACGCTTTCGCTCAGCCGTAGCCTGGAACAGTATTGGATCGTATGGTTATTGGCCGCGCTGGCGGTGGTGACTGCGGTTTACCTGCTCCTCAGGTGGGAGCGCGGAGCGTATACCTGGGATTACATGAAGCTCAAGGCTCCGGTGTTTGGAATGTTGAATCGGAAAAGCGCAATCGCCCAGCTGACGCGGACACTGTCCTCGCTGTTTGCTAGTGCGGTACCGGTGCTGCAGGCCCTGGCTATCGTGGAGAAGGCGGTGGGCAACCGGGTGATCGGAGCCACGTTGCGGGAATGCCAGGCGTCCCTTCGCCAAGGGCGTCCACTGTCCGAGCCGCTGCGCCAATCGTGGGTGTTTCCGCCGCTGGTGACCCAGATGATTCGAGTGGGTGAGGAGACGGGTTCCATTGATACAATGCTGGCCAAGGTGGCCGATTTCTACGAACGCGATGTCGAGAACACCGTGGACAAGCTGAAGCAGCTGATCGAGCCGGTGATGATTCTTTTGCTGGCCGGCGTAGTTGGCTTTATCGTAGCTTCGGTGATGATCCCGATGCTTAGCTTATATCGAAATATCATTTGAAATCGGGTTTAGACCCCAATGACTAATTATTTTAGGAGGTTAATCATTATGACCGCACTTATCCAACGTATTCAACGCTTGCGCAAGGAAGAAAAGGGGATTACGCTCGTCGAATTACTGGCGGTTATCGTCATTATCGGGGTAATCGCCGCGATCGCGGTGCCGTTGATCTCGGGGCTGCTGGACGACACGAAGGCCAACGCTAGATCCGCGACAGCGAACCAGCTGTATGAAGCGGCGAGATTGAGATCGATTACGAAGAATAATGGGGAGATTACGGGGTCTCATACGCTTAAAAACTTGGTGGACGATAAATTTATGCCTAGCGGTCTAACGGATCCGAAAACGGGGAACCTACTAGCCGATACGACAACGGTAAATTTAGGGAATATTAGCTCCGGGACGCTTGTCACGCTCGTTGTCTCCGGGGGCGATACGATTAACTTCACTGCAACGGAACTAAAGAACGGTAAACCGGGTACAGCGAAGACGCCATAATGGACGCTAATCTGCTCCTGACGGCGCTGAATGCTGCCGGCGGGCTGGCCCTGGGGCCGGCCCTGGCGCGCTACGGGCGCCGGCTGGTGGTGCGGCGCGGGCTGCTGCGCGCCGGCAGCGGCGAAGCCGCCGGCCCGGCGGCGCGCGAAGCGGCCGCCAGCGCCCCCGCGAGCAGCGCGGCTGACGCCGGCGCTGCCGCCGCCCCCGCCTCCGGCCGGCTGCGCCGGGCCGGAGACATCGCCGCCGCCCTCGCGACGGCGGCGCTGTTCGCGCTGATGCACCTGCAGTTCGGTGCATCGGGCGCATGGGCGGTCGGCCTGCTGCTGACCGCCCTGGCCGTGATGTGCGCGGTCACCGACCTGACCGCGCACATCATCCCCAACGGCGCCGTCATGGGCTTCGGCGCCGTGCTGCTTGTCGCCGCCCCGCTGGCGGGCGGCGTCCCGCTGTGGAGCCAAGCGCTGGGCGCGCTTGGCGGCGGCGGTCTGCTGCTGCTGATCGCCCTCCTCACCTCCGGGAAGGGGATGGGGATGGGCGACGTGAAGCTGCTGACCGTCTTTGGCTGGGTCGTCGGCTTTCCCGGCGTGCTCCTGGCCTTGTTTCTGGCCAGTGCGGCCGGCGCGGCCGCCGGACTGCTCCAACTGGCGCGGGGCCGCAGAAGCCGCGGCCAGACGCTGGCGTTTGGTCCCTTTTTGGCGATCGGCACCCTGGTGGTTTACATGTATGGAAAGGAGATCATCCATTGGTATCTGCAAAACGTCATTCCTCTTTACTGAGCCGGCGGCCGGCCCACATCGGCATTACGATCGATGAGGATGGCATCCGTTACGTCAAATACAACCCCAAACGCGGAACCGTGGAACGTGCCGGCTTGCTGCCGGTGGATGCCGAGTTGAACGAGGATGGGGTTCCCGATGTGACCGGGTTAACCGAGATGGTGAAACGCTGGGCGAACCGCCGAGGGATTGCCGGGAAGAAGGTCCGCTTGGCCGCCCCCACCTCCCAATCGTTTATCCGATTGCTCCAGGTTCCCAAGGTCAGCAAAAGGCAGCAGCGGCGCGTCACCGAGCTGGAGATCGAAGGCAGCATCCGTCTGCCGTTTGAGGATCCGGTCATCGATTATCATTGGATGGAGGCCCACAGCCGGGAGGAGGAGGGGCTGCTCACGTTTGTGGCCGCCGTACCGCGTCCGGTCATTCAGGAGCTGGTATCGTCGCTGGAACAAGCGGGACTTCGCCTGGAAGCGGTCGATTTGGCGACCATTGCGCTTTCGCGCATCCTCCAGCAGCAGCGCTTGCTTGGGGCGTCCACCAATGTGATGGCGATCAATTTCAAAGCCAAAGAAGCCGAGGTCTACACGTACCATCAGGGACTGCCCGATTTCGTGCGCACGTTTCCCTTGGAGCCGATGTCTGGGGACAAGCTGAATACATGGCGGTATGGGGAGATCGTCTCCTCTGTGACCCGGATTATGAATTTCTATGAATATACGCTGCATGAAGGGCATGAACGGGTGCAGAGCATCGTGATCGCCGGCGCCGCGCCGGACAAGGCGGAGATCGCTCGTCAGTTATCGGCGGCCTTCGATCAGGTGAGCGTGGCCGAAGTCGATTTGTCTCCGTATTTTGCCGGTCAGGAAATCGCCGATCAAGGCAGCTATGCCATTGCCCTTGGCCTCGCGATGAAGGGAGCGGAGAGCCGATGATCGAGATCAATTTGCTGCCTCCCAAACCACGCCCGGCTTCGGCCGGACTATTTCTGCCGGTCCTGCTGCTGCTTGCCGGGCTTGGGATCTGTGCCTACTTCGGGTACGCGTATTGGGGCGTTCATGAAGAGGCCGCTGCATGGACAACGTCAATCGCCGAAACGGACCGGCAGCAGGCTGAGCTGCAAAGCGAGTTGCAAAGTATGGGAGCCTCGGAGTTTGGCGCCGCAGGCATCGAGCTGATCGACAAGCTGAGTGAGCAGCGACCGGATCTCAAGACGCTGATCGGCACTCTGGAAGCTCCGCTGCCAACCGGCGGCACGCTCGAAACCGTTCGATTTAGCGGGACCGGCCTGACTTGGACCTGCCGATTTGCCAGCTTGGGCCAAGCCAGCGCCTACTCCTCTGCGCTCCGTGAACAGCCGGGACTCCGCGGGGAGCTGATTCAATCGGTGAAGGAGCTGCCGGGCCAGGGATACATCGGTACGTTTGAACTCAAGCCGGGAACGGAGACGGCGGAACAGGCAGGTGACAGCGAATGAATGCGGAACATCGTTCTGGAACGGCTGGAGCCCGTTGGATCCTGGCAGCCGCCTTGGTGATGCTGGCGGCGGGATCGTTTTATTTCTGGGGTTACCAACCGGAGGTGGAGAAAATCGCTAGCCTAAAGTCCAATCACGAAGAGAAACGGCTGTTTCTGCAAAAGACCCGGGCGATCGTGGAGGCCAAACGAGCGGAATTGGCGGCGGAGAGTACTTCAGCTGACACGATGGAACGAGAGGCTGCCGTGCCTGGCGAATCCGATCGGGAGGGCATCTTGTTGGATCTCGAACAAGCGGCTAAATCCGCTGGTGTACAAATCCAAGAAGTCGTTTTTGAGGCGCCGGGGATCGGAGCTCTGTCTGAAGCTTCGGCCGAGACCTTGCCGACAGACAGTCTCTCGACGCTGGATGAGAATCTGTCTGCCGGTGTGGACCTCCTGTCCGCCCTCTCAACTTCCATAAACGGCTCTCCTGCCGCGATGGGGGAGCTGGGACTGCTGCAGGAAGTCGACCTGACCGCGGCGGGCTTCTCCTCGCTGTCGCTGCGGTTAACTCTTCGAGGGACGTTAGCCGAGGTCAAGAGTTTTGCTGCAGTTGTGCAAAGTGCCAAGCGATTATACGTCGTCCAGTCCTTCGAATACGGGAAGGAAGAAGCGTTGGTGAGCGAAACGGCAGCATTTCGGTTGGTGGCTTTTTATCGTGAATAAATGGAAACCAGGGCCCTTTTCAGGGCTTGCGAAGCCTCCGGCCGTTGGGTCGGGGTTCTTTTTTTGCAAATCCATATCATTCCTTGATACTTTTTGGTATGTTCACCGTATAAATAACTATAATGCTGAAAGGTGGTGCAACAGGGGGATGGAAATGTGGGCAATTTGGCTCATCGTCGCCGGAATCTTATTAGTGCTTGAGATGATGACGATGACTTTTTACCTGCTATGGCTCTGCATCGGTTCGCTGGTTGCGGCAGCCGTGGCTTTGGTGGCCCCCGAAGCTTACTTCTGGCAGGTTGTTGCGGGCTGTCTGGTCGCTTTGGTCCTGACGGTATTTACGAAACCGCTCTCCAGAAAATTTCGTGCAGCAAAAGGGTTTAAGGATATCGGTACCGAACTGGTAGGGAAGCAAGGCATCGTCGTAGAACCGATTGAACCCGGGCAATACGGCATCGTGAAGGTAGGGGGAGATTCGTGGAGCGCTACGGCGACTGTCCCGATCGGCCGGGACGAGAAGGTCCGGGTGCTGGAACGAAGCAGTACAATAATTGAAGTAGAACGATGGGAGGAAATTTCTTAATGCAATGGGCAATTATCGCGGTCATTGTCGTTGTTGTCGTCGTATTTATCTCATTGACGGTCAAAATCGTCCCGCAGCAACGGGTGGGCGTCGTCGAACGTCTCGGTAAATTCAACCGCTTGCTGACACCGGGTCTGAACGTGCTCATCCCGGTCATCGACCAGGTGCGGACGTATCACGATTTGCGGATTCAACAAACCAATGTGCCTCCACAAACCGTAATCACCAAGGATAACGTTCAAGTCCAGATCGACACGATTATTTTCTATCAGGTTGTCAATCCGGAGCAAGCGACGTACGGGATCTCCGACTTCGTCTACGGGGTGCGGAACATAACGACGGCAACCCTGCGTCAAATCATCGGTAAGATGGAGCTGGACGAAACGTTGTCCGGTCGGGAAAAGATTTCGACGGATATCCGGACCGCGTTGGACGAAGCGACCGAGAAATGGGGCGTGCGGATCGAGCGGGTGGAAGTGCTCGACATTCGGCCGCCGGTGGACATCCAAGAAGCGATGGACAAACAAATGAAGGCCGAGCGGAACAAACGGGCGATCGTGCTCGAGGCCGAAGCCGCCAAACAAGATATGATCCTGCGCGCGGAAGGCGACAAGCAAAGTAAGATCCTGAAAGCGGAAGGCGACAAGGAAGCGCGGATTCGCGAAGCCGAAGGCTTCCGTCAAGCTCAGGAGCTTGAGGCGCTCGGGGAAGCGAAAGCCATCGAGTCGGTTGCCGCCGCCGAAAAAGCGCGGATCGAAATGCTGCGCGACGCTGCCCTGAACGAAGCGGTCTTGGCGTACCAGTCCTTCGAAGCGTTGAAGGAAGTAGCGAAGGGACCGGCGAACAAGGTGTTCATCCCGTCCAATGCGATCGAAACGCTGGGAAGCCTTGGCGCAATCAGCGAAGTCTTCAAAGCCGGCAAAGACGGCAAATAAACGTATTTACCCTAAGAACCCGGCAAGAGAATGGGGTGGCCCCCATTCTTACCGGGTTCTTTTTTTGGCTACACCGTTCGGAGTTCTCTCTAAAGATCCCCTTCTTCACCAGGGGTTAACACCGGCAGCTATAAATGTAAGGAGGACATCGCAATGAATGTGTTAGTTATCAACGGCCACCCGGACCCCGAGGCTTATTGCGCCGCCTTGGCAGGGGCTTACCGGGACGCCGCAGCATCCCAGGCCGGCGCAAAGGTTCGGGAAATCGACTTAAGCCGGATCACCTTCAACCCGAATTTAAAATACGGGTACCGCCAAAGAACGGAGCTGGAGGAGGAACTTCAGGAAGCGCAGGAGATGATCCGCTGGGCAGATCATCTGGTGATCGTCTATCCGACGTGGTGGGGGACGATGCCAGCGGTGTTGAAGGGATTTTTTGACCGCGCCTTTTTACCCGGGTTTGCCTATCAACATCGGCCGAATTCCTTGCTTTGGGATAAACTCCTGAAGGGGAAGACCGCCCATCTGATCGTGACCATGGATACGCCGTCTTGGTACAATCGCTGGTTCTATCATCGCGCAGGGCACCGGGTGATGAAAAACAACATCTTGGGTTATTGCGGCATCAAGACGGTGCGGATTACGGAGTTGAATAGGGTCTCCGCTTCCCAGGAAACGACACGCATGAAATGGTTGGAGAAAGTGAAGAAGCTGGGCTCTGCGCTAGCCTAACTCAAAAAAACCGCCCGATGAACTCATCGGGCGGTTTCTCTATATGAACGGCTCAGGAATGCCGGTTCGACAATTGCTCTTTTAGGCGTTCCAGCTCTTCATTCACGGCGCTGGATTGGGCTGTGCCCGCATCCGCGATGCCGGACGTTCCTCCGTAGCTGGCGGAGACTTCCTGCTGAGCTTCCCAGCTCAGGATTTTCTCCTCCATGCGCTCGAAGCCCCGCGCAGCTGCACCGCTTTCGATGCCGCGGCTGAAGTTCGGCCGTTCGGCTTCGGTTTTGACTTGGACCTTGCGAGCACGAGCCGCCAGTTCATTCCGCTTTTCCTTCAGGCGGGCGAACTCCGCTTTGCCTTCCGCGAGGCGAATCTCCAGCTCGGCTACGCGGTCGCGGGCCTCTTGCGCTTCCTTGGCGTACTGCTGCGCTTGCTCCTCGTAGCGGATTTTCTCCGCAGCCGCATGGCGCGCCGTCACCTCATCGCCTTGCTCCAGGGCGGTTAAGGCCCGAACTTCGCTTTGCTTGGCGAGATGGGCGATGTCCGCGCTTTTGCGATCCTGGACGGTCGCGGTCATCTGCTGCTCTTTAATCATTTTCTCGGCGGCGGCGATGTCGTCCTCCAGGTTGCGTAAGTATTGGCCGGTCATCAGGACCGGATCTTCCAGTTTGTTTAACACTTCGTGAATCGAAGCCTTCGCCAGATTGGCAATGCGATCAAATACGCTACTCATTCGAATCTCTCCTTTAGGTTGAATTAGGTTTGGGATCTTCTACGGATCAAAACGGGGAAAACGGATCATCGTAGCTGTAGCTGCCGATCGGCTCCTTTGGAACGATCAGGCTGGCGATCAAGTACAAGGCGACGACGGTGCCGAAGCTGAAGAACACTGCCACGACGGCAATCAGCCGGACGACCGTGGAGTCAACTCCCAGCCACTGCGCCAGCCCGCCACACAGGCCGCTCACTTGCTTATCCGTTGCGGAACGATACAGTTTTCTCATGTTCAACCACACTCGCTTTCATTTATTTTCAAGTCCTAGATTCATTGGGTTAGAGTTTCAGCTTAACGGATTTGTTGATCCGTTGTTCATGTCTTTATTCTACCGGGAACGGCAGCGGGGCATAACGGGCTGGGGACGGTTTGTGAACTGGACCTTGGTCGGGCCGGCTCCTCGTCTGGAAGTCGGGGCAGGGGCTTAAACCCCGGAGAGCTTCTGGCGCGTAAAATGAAAAAAAGCTTGACGCCACGCCTATGTAAGCGCTTATTGCGGGAATCGGCCGATTTGGTTATAGTGTTGTGCATAAGGGAGGGGCGTCGATGTTTTTTTCGTTGCGCAATCGGCTGATTGCCGTATTTGTCGTCTTATTGGTCATTTCCTTTTGCGTCATGTTCCTGATTAGCTATAACAAATCCAGTGCGATCCTGCGTTCCGACAGCGAAACGGCGGCATTGGAAAAAATGACGGCCTACACCGCGCTAATTAACTCCACGATCGGCCAGATCTACGATTTCTCCTCGGTTATCTATAACAGCGACATCACGAACGAGTGGAGCGAATTCGTCTCCGATCCGATGCAGTCCGATGGGCAGAAGATGCTGAAAAATATTCAGCTCAGCAAGTTCCTGACGCGGACGGTTAATAATTATTCTATCATTGCCACCGCTTCGATTTATCGCAAAGACGGGCTCTACGTTGGTCTGGACAATCGGATCCTGCAGGACCCCTCGTTCTTGGAGGCGGACTGGTATCGGCATTTTTACGAGTCGGAGCAGCATTGGGCTCCGGCGGGCGTCGATCCGTTCGAACCGGTGCGCCTGAAGGAGCATGAGGTGATCAGCTTCCTGATCCCGATCGGGACGTTTAGCATCTCGCAAGCCACCGCCGTAATGAAGGTGAACGTCCGTGCGGAGTACTTCAAGGATCCGCTAAGTCAGGTCCATCTCGGGACGCATGGCACGATCTTCCTGCTGAGCGGCGAAGGTGAACCCCTGCTAGGCCAGCCGTTGTCGGATTTCGGCGAACCTGTTCTGAATAAGCTGGGGGAGATCCGGGGGCGGGGACCGCGGGAGGGCGTTTTTTATGCCAAGCCTCAGGGAGAAGACATGATCTATGTATATAAAAAATTGCAATTTAACGATTGGATGCTGGTGGGGGCGGTTTCCGAAAAAGAACTGCTGGCCAATCTCATCAATTTGAAATCAGGTATCTTGGTGGCAACCGGGACGTTGCTGGTGTTCGCCGTCCTTGCAGCCGTCTGGATTTCCTACAGCATTACCAAACCGCTGGGCGGCTTGGTGGCGGCGATGCGGCTTGTTCAGCGCGGGGAGTTTGCTCAAGCGGAGCAGCGGATCCCTGAGCGGTTACAGGTGAACCATGAGGTCGGGTTCGTGACGGTCACGTTCCGCAACATGATCGTGCGGCTGCGCGCCCATTTGAAGAGCGAATTTGAATTGAAGCTGCGCCGGCAACAAGCGGAATATCGGGCGCTGCTGATGCAGATTAATCCGCATTTTCTGTTCAATACGCTGGAGCTGCTCAGCAGCCTGGTCATTCAGCGGCGGACGGATGATGCGGTGGACGTCATCGAATCGTTGGGTAAAATGCTGCGTTTCTCGCTGAACGCCAAAAGCGACTTGATCCCGCTGCGCGACGAGGTGACGTATACCGAATCTTTTGCCGCCATTCTGAACCATCGGTTCGCCGAGCAGTTGGATTTGAGGTTGGAGAACGCCGTGCTGGACCGACCGGTTCATATCGTGAAGTTTATTTTGCAGCCGCTGGTCGAAAATGCGGTCAAATACAGCCAGGTCAAGAACGACACCGCCGTCGTGCGCATCCGCATCTGGGAGGAAGAGCAACGCCTGCTCTTGCAGGTGGCGGACAACGGGGTGGGTATGGAGCCGGAATTGGTACGGCAACTCAACGAGGAGTACCAGCACTCCCAGTTGGAGCAGGTATTAAGCACCGGCGGAAGACAGATCGGCCTGCGGAATATTTTGGCACGCTGCGCGCTTTATTACGGGGCCGGGTTTGCGTTTTCGATTCAATCCGCGCCTGGGGAAGGGACGACGATCACGTTAAGTTTACCGATAGGGGAGGGGAATGCCGATGTTTAACGTGCTGTTGGTCGATGATGAACGGGAGATTCGTCAAGGGTTACGGCTGAAAATCGATTGGCAGCAGTTGGGCCTCCAGATTGCTGGGGAAGCGGGGAACGGTCAGGAGGCGTTGGAATGGCTGCAAACTGGGGAGTGCGACATTATCATCACCGATATGCGCATGCCGATCATGGACGGGGTGGAGCTGCTTGAAAGCTGTTCCCGGCAGTATCCAGACCTTCGTCTCATCGTGTTGACGGGATATGACGACTTTCAGTACGCGCATGCGGCGATCAAGAACCGGGCCAGCGATCTGCTGCTGAAGCCGGTGACGCGAAGTGAACTGGCCGGAGCCCTGAGCAAGGTCGCCTCCGAGCTGGAGCGGGAGCGTTTGGCGCAGGCGGAGCGGAAGCTTTCCGAGTGGAAGTTGTCCCGCTACCTGGAGGAAATGAAGGAGCAGTTCATACACAGCGTCATAAAAGCGTATCCGGGTGGCAACCACCTTTGGCAGGAGCGGATCCGATTGTTTGGCTTAAGTGAGCTGGCGGCGTTGCCGGTGCGCTTCGTGGCGATCGGATTGCTGCCCGTGCCCGCGGAAGCGCCGGAGGAAGCGGGCCTTCGCCTGCCATTTGAGCTGCTGTGCCGCGAACTCGCTGCGTCCGATGCCGGGCCCGGGATCCCGGTCTTCCGGGAAGCGAAGCATCCCGATTTGTTGTTTGCCATCATGCCGGAGGATCCGGCGACCGTGCAGCGCTTTACCGCCCAGGTGACCGATCGGGTTCGCAGCTACCTCAAACGGGAGGTGGTTGTCGCTGCCGGTGAAACGGCGCAGGGTCTGGAGGCTTGGCGTGAGGGCTACCTTTCCTCCGTACTGGCCTGGTATATGGGACAACATGCGCAGCAAGCCGGGGGCGAGCCGTTGCGGAGTCCGGCAGATCCGGCGCAGCTGGCGACCCAGGACAAGCTGAAGCTGCTGCAGCGGCATTTGGCTGACGGACGCAAGGAGGCGTTCGAGAAGCTGGTGGAGGAGGAGCTCGCCAAGGCGCTGGCTCATTCGCACCCGCAGTTCATCAAGTTGATTTTCCAATGCTGCTTGTCGATTGAATTGGCTGCGGATGCATTGGGGCTCGCGCTGCGCGACAAGGATGAGATCTGGATTGATCCGGAGTGGGTATGGGAGCTCGGCACGGTCGCCAAGGCCTGCCGGTTCCTGTATGGCTTAGCTGACCCGCTGTTTGCCCTGAAGAGGGGCTGCGGGACCCGGGAAGAGCCTTCGATCGTGGAGGCGATGAAGGAAATGATTGAGCTGAACTACATGAACGATCTTAATCTGTCGCAAATCGCCGAGCAGTACCACTATAACCTGTCCTATTTGTCCGACCTGTTCAAAATAAAAACCGGAAAATCCTTTCTCCAATACCTGACCGATGTACGCATGAACAAGGCGGTGCAGTTGCTGGACGAAACGCCGCTTTCCTTAAGCGATATCGCGGAGCTGACGGGCTTCTCCAATGCCAGTTACTTCAGTACGAAATTCAAGAAGGTGTTTGGCATCAGTCCCTCCGAGCACCGGCAGAAGGAGAAGCATATCTAAAAAAAGTATAAGTCCAAAGCCCAAAGAAATTGGATTCTTCTCCTTTTATGTATGCGCTACCATTTTAATCAGCAAGACCATTCTCATTAAGGGGGAAGGAAATAGATGAAGAAGACCAAGGCGATGTTATTGGCCAGTTTACTTCTCGTCACCGCGATCCTGGTTTCGGCATGTGGTTCGGGTAGTAACAATGCGGGCAAAGCCAACACCGGGAATTCGAGCCAGCCGTCGGAGGCGGGAGGCGCGGCTACGGAAGAGCAAGTTGAGCTTCGCGTCATGTGGTGGGGGGACCAAACCCGGGCCGACATCACAACGGCCATGCTGAAGAAGTTTGAAGAGAAGCACCCGAACATCAAAGTGGTGCCGGAGTTTTCTCCTTTTGACGGATATTTCGACAAGCTGAATACGCAGCTCGCTTCGGGCACAGCGCCGGACCTGTTTACGTTAGGCAGCAACATCCTGGAATATGCAACGCGTAATGTGCTGTTGGATATCAACTCGTACGTTGGTAATGAAGTGGACACGAGTAAAATCTCCCCGCAGCTTATCAACATGAACACGTTTGACGGCAAGCTGCAGGGCATCTCGATCGGGGCAAACTCGACGGCGATCCTGGCCAACACGGCGCTGTTCGAGAAGGCGGGTCTCCCGATGCCAACGAAGGAATGGACTTGGGATGATTTTATCAAGATCAATGAGCAAATCGCCGCTACAGGTAAAGACACTTACGGGTCTTACGACTACTCTGGTGAGATGGACCAATTTGGTGTGTACCTGACCCAGCGCGACAAGATGATCTACAATGAGCCGGAGCAGAAGTTGGGCTTTGAGGCAGCGGATGTCGCCGAGTGGTTTACCCTCTGGGAAGGCATGCGCAAAGCGGGCAGCATCGTGACGCCGGAGCTGCAAATTTCGGCCGATCCGGACGACACGAGTATGTCCCTGGTGACGAAAGGCCAAGTGGCGATGCAGTTTATTCCGACCAACCAGTTTGCCGATTTCCAAAAAATGTCCCAGGATAAGCTGACGCTGATCCCGGTTCCGATGGGGCCTAACGGCAGCATGATTTCCGTCCAATCCAGCCAAAACATCGTGGGTTATGCCAATACCAAGCATCCGAAGGAAGTGGCGATGCTGATGGACTTCTGGGTGAACGATCCGGACGCCGCCAAAATCCTCGGCAACAACCGCGGTGTGCCGGTCTCCTCGGAGATGCGGGCGGTGCTGAAGGCGGAAGCCTCCGAAACGGACAAAGTCGTGTACGATTACCTGGATATCGTTGCGGTGGATGATGTTGATCTGCTGTACAACGTTCCTGGATCCAACGAGTTCAAGCAAGAGCTGTTGAAGGCCAGCCAAAACGTCGCTTTCGGACGTATGGACATCGCAAAAGCTGCAGAAGAGTTTTATGCGCAGGGACTTAAGATTCTGCAAGCCAACTTGAGCGCAACGACAAATTAAGAGGTCTGTCACAAGGAGAGGGGGGATCCGTTTGGTTCCCCTTTTTCTAAACCTGAGCAATGAATGATTCGGAGGTGCCTACTTATGGATTCAGTGACAGGCGTGGCGACCCAAACCGTCGTAAAGCGGAAAACGCGTCGATCCTTGAAACGGAACTTGACGGGATATTTGTTTTTGCTGCCTTGGTTGATCGGATTTTTTTGCATGGCGATTGGTCCGATTTTGGCTTCGCTGTATTTGTCCTTTACGAATTATAACATGTTAAAAGCGCCCGATTGGATTGGGCTTCATAACTTTACGGAAATGTTTACGGGGGATGCCACGTTTACGCATTCTTTGAAATTGACGTTCCAATACGTGTTCCTCTCCGTTCCTCTGCGGCTGGTGTTCGCCTTGGCAGTCGCGATCATTTTGAATAAGGGGTTACGGCTGCTGGGATTGTACCGGACTGTCTATTATATCCCTTCGTTGCTTGGGGGGAGCGTGGCGATTGCCGTTGTTTGGAAAAAAATCTTCTCGGGTGACGGGTTGTTTAACCGGTTCCTCGAAATTTTTCATATCGATGCCCCCGATTGGGTGGCGAATCCGAGCTACATCATTTATTCCATCGTTGCGCTGTCGGTTTGGCAATTTGGCTCGTCCATGGTAATTTTCCTGGCGGGACTGAAGCAGATCCCGGGGGAAATCTACGAGGCTGCGGCGGTGGACGGCGTCAGCCGGACGCGTCAGTTTATGCGGATTACGCTGCCGCTGCTGTCGCCGGTGATCCTGTTTAACCTGGTCATGAACATGATTGGTTCGTTCCAGGTGTTTACCTCCGGGTACATTATCGGGGACGGCCACGGCGGGCCGATCGATTCGACGATGTTCTATTCGCTGTACTTGTACTTGAAGGGCTTCTCGTACTTTAATATGGGCTACGCTTCGGCAATGGCCTGGGTGATGCTGGTGATCATCGGCATTTTTACGGCGATCGTATTCGCCTCCTCGAAGTATTGGGTCTATTACGGTGACGGCAAGGACGAAAGGGGCTGAGGAAGATGGTGTTGAGGCTAAGCTTAAGCAAACTGTGGAGACATGTGGTAGTCATCGTGATCGGGACGATCATGATTTACCCGGTATTATGGATGATCAGCAGCTCGTTCAAGCCAAACGCGGAAATCTTCTCGGACCTGGGCTTGTGGCCGGACTCCTTTACGTTGTCCAATTACGTCAACGGGTGGCGAGGGATTCAAGGGTATTCGTTTGGGCATTTTCTGATCAATTCCTTTATCATTGCAGCGCTGGCGGTGATCGGTAACGTGATCTCCTGCTCGCTGGCGGCCTTTGCCTTTGCGCGCTTGAATTTCGTGGGTCAGAAATTCTGGTTTAGCATGATGTTGATGACGTTGATGCTCCCGTTTCAGGTCACGCTTATTCCGCAATATATTCTGTTCCATTCGTTTGGTTGGGTGAATACGTTCCTGCCGCTGGTCGTGCCGAAGTTTTTTGCGCTGGATGCGTTCTTTGTGCTACTGATGGTGCAATTTATTCGCGGCTTACCGATGGAGCTGGATGAAAGCGCCCGGATCGACGGCTGCGGACCTTTGCAAATTTACCTGCGCATCATTATGCCGCTTTGCGTTCCGGCGGTAATCACGACGTCGATCTTTACGTTCTACTGGACGTGGGACGATTTCTTCGGACAAATGATCTACCTGAACAGTCCAAAGCTGTTTACGGTGATGATTGGTTTGCGTTCGTTGATTGACTCCACCAGTACCTCGAACTGGGGCTCGCTGATGGCGATGTCCACGGTGGCGGTGGCGCCGGTCATCGTGATCTTCCTGATCTTCCAGCGTTATATCGTTGAGGGGATCTCCACGACGGGGCTGAAGTAAGCGGACAGGAGGGTGAACTGTGCACGACTCGACTTCTAGGAGGGAAGGGTTATGAGCTTAGCGTTATCGGACATCCATATTCGAGATCCGTTTGTCCTGCCGGTTCCGGCGGAAGGCAAATATTATATGTACGGCACGATTGGTGAGACATGCTGGAAAGGAAAGCCTCGCGGGTTCGACGTTTACGTAAGCACGGACCTGGCGGTATGGGAAGGTCCGCACCCGGCGTTCCGGCCGGAGCCGGATTTCTGGTCGGACTTCAACTACTGGGCGCCGGAGGTACATGAGTGGCAAGGCCGTTATTACATGTTCGCCACCTTCAAGGCGGACGGCCGATGCCGGGGGACGCAAACGTTGGTGGCGGACCACCCGCAGGGCCCGTTCCGCCCGCTGGGCGACGGGCCGTTGACGCCGCGCAATTGGGAGTGTCTGGACGGGACGTTTTACGTCGATCCGCAGGGTGATCCCTGGATGGTGTTCTGCCATGAATGGGTGCAGGTGCAGGACGGCGAGATTTGCGCCGTACGCCTCAGCCGCGAGCTGGATCGGGCGGTGTCCGAGCCCGTGCTGCTGTTCCGGGCTTCGGAGGCGCCGTGGGCCGAAGGGATTCGCGGCGGAGCCAACTACGTCACGGACGGCCCGTTCCTGTACCGCGCCGATAACGGCGAGCTGCTGCTGCTCTGGTCCAGCTTCAGCGACGGCGGTTATACGATCGGCTGCGCCCGTCAGACCGGCGGCGATATCGGCGCCGGTCGCTGGGCGCAGGACGCCGAACCGCTGTATAAACGGGACGGCGGGCACGGAATGGTGTTCCGCACGTTCGCGGGCGAGCTGCGGTTGTCAATTCATACGCCGAACGACAGCCCGAACGAGCGTCCGGTCTTCATCCCGGTGACGGAGCGGGCCGGGCGATTAAGCGCGCATCCGAAAGAAGAGGTGATGTGAGGTGGGAGAGACGGGCGTGCTGGAACGGCTGCGCAAGCTGGAGGTGCTGTCGGCCGTAAGCGGGGAAGGTCTGATCAAGAGCACGGATCGAGCCGTGCTGGAGGAGTTTGCCGCCTCGGGCGTTAAATTTGCGGCAAGCGAGGGGAGTCCGCTGGAGCAGGTCTACTACGCCGGCGTGCGAAAGCTGCTCGCTTGCATCGTGCAGTCGGTGAGCGGCGAGCCGGTGCTGCATGAAGGCGGCGTGTATCTCGGCACCTGGCTGGAAAGTACCGGTACGATCAATGCCGAGCTGCTCAGCCGGTTCGTACCGTCGGTGGCGCAGGCGACCTTTGCCTTGTTCGCCGACTGTCAACGGCCCGATGGCCTCATGCCGTACAAAGTGACCGGAGCGGGGCCGGTATTCCGGCAAATTCAGATGGTCACGCCGATGGCCCGTTCGGTATGGAACCACTACCGGTTGAATGGCCGGGCGGACCGGGCGTTCCTGGACAAGATGTACCGCGCCATGGAGCGGCATGACGCCTGGCTGGCCGCGTTCCGCGACACGCGGGGAACGGGCTGCGTCGAGGCGTTTTGTACGTTCGACACGGGTCATGATTTATCCCCGCGCTTCTGGCATGTGCCGGATACGCCGCATCTGGGCGATCCGGGCCGATACGATCCGGATTCGCCGGTGCTGCCGTTTTTGGCGCCGGACCTGACGGCCAACGTGTATTGCCAGCGGCGTTATCTGGCGAACATCGCCGCAGAGCTGGGGGCGGCCGGGGGTTCGGATTGGGCAGCCAAGGCGGAGGCGAGCCTGGCCAGCCTGATGGAGCATTGTTTCGATGCGGAGGATGAGTTCTTCTACGACGTGGATGCCAGCGGACAGTTCGTCCGTATCCAAACTGACGTGCTGCTGCGCGTATTGGCCTGCGAGGTGGGGGACGGAGCGTTTTTCGCCTCGTCGCTGCGCCGATATTTGCTCAATTCGCGGAAGTTCTTCGCCAAGTATCCGTTCACTTCGATTGCGATGGACGACCCGCGGTTTGACCCGTCTTCGGCTTATAACACCTGGGCGGGGACGACGAATTTCCTCACCCTGATCCGTGCGCCGCATGCGTTCGAACACCACGGGCGGCATGTGGAGCTGACCTGGGTACTGCAGCCGATTCTATCGGCGATGGTCCGCATGCAGCGGTTCTCGCAGTGCCTTAGTCCGTGGACGGGAGAAGAGGGCTTTACGGAGACCTATTCTCCAGCGATTCTGTGCTTGCTCGACTATGTGGAGAGGCTGTGCGGCATCCTGCCGACGCCGGAGGGGGAACTCTGGTTTACCGGACTGCTGCCCTATCCGATGGATCACGGTGAAGTACCGGCAGAGGAGACCGCCTACGCCCGTACTGTGGACGGAACGGTGTTCGAGTTAGTCAATACGCGCGAAGGCAGTGAAGTATACCGGAACGGGGAGCTGCACTGCCGGTTTCCACACGGAACCCGCCTTGTCACTAACCGTAGCGGCGAACTCAAGGCGCTGGTCGGCATGAGCGTTCGGACGGTGGAAGGTCTGCTGGAATTCGGGGGGCGGGCCTATCCGGTAAGTCTCGGCGGGAATGAGGCGTGGCGGTTGGAGCGAGAAGGTTTCGTCTCCGCTTCCGTCTCCGCTTCCGTCTCTGGTTCCGGATCGGGTCCCCGGAGTGCAGGCACTCCATCCGGGCCGTCGGCCGGTCCCGACGTCGTCCTGCCGGCCCATTACTAGACAACCCCCTGCACGTTTCGCGAAAAAACGCCATTAACTTTTTTGCAATGGCATAAAATGTGGTTCCTGTCGTATAACAATAAGTAGGCGTTATTTCGGAAAGTTTCGCTTGAGACTTCGGAAGGGGAGTGCAGGGAATGCGTATCGCAGTGATTCAGGGAAGTGCTAGGGACGGAGGGAACACGGAGGAACTGACGCGGCTGGTATTGGAGGGGATCCCCTATACGAATATCGTTCTGCGGGAGAAAGAGATTAAGCCAATCCGTGATCAACGGCATGAAGAGGGCGGGTTTGATCCGGTGGAGGATGATTACGACGAGCTGATCCTGCAGGTGCTGGAGCATGATATTTTGATCTTTGCCACGCCGGTGTATTGGTACGGGCCGTCCGGTTGGATGAAAAATTTCATCGACCGCTGGTCGCAAAGCCTTCGCGACGTCCGCTTTAATTTCAAGGAGCGGATGGCGGCCAAAACGGCGTATGCCGTCGTAGTCGGCGGTGATAACCCGCGGATCAAAGCGCTGCCGCTCATTCAGCAGCTGCAGTACACGTTTGATTTCGTCGGCCTGCCGTTTGCCGGGTATGTGATCGGGAAGGCCAGCAAGCCGGGCGAGGTGCTGCAGGACGCCAGAGCGGTTCGCGACGCCGCGACGCTGAATGCCGAGCTGCGGAAGGCCGAGCCGGTGGCGGTGAATCGGTCCTGACGGGACGAAGAGGCGGGCAATGGAACGAGTTGAAGGCAGGATAACGGGACGTGCGGCTGCATTTGCGGCGGCACGTTTTTCTATGTTCCTCTTCGTTAGGATAACGCAGGTTTCTTTTGGCGATTATCCCGTTGCATCAGGTAATGAAAAAACAAAAGCTTTTGCGGATCGTTCCTCTAGTTCTGAACGAAAGGGATAATCGTGCAAAGAGGCATGAAAGAGGGGGAGCCCACTTATTTTATACAGGCCTAACAATAAAGGATTATAGTGGGGGGATGGATAATATTAATTTTAAATAAATCCCTAGGAGGATGATCCTTTTGAGCAATATCATCAATTTTGCGCATCGCGGAGCGGCGGGGCATTACCCGGAGAACACGATGCTGGCTTTTGCCAAAGCCCTGGAGTTGGGGGCGACCGGCATCGAATCGGACGTACAGATGACGCGCGACGGGCAACTGATCTTGATCCATGACGAGACGCTGCAGCGGACGGCGGGTACGGCGGAATGGGTGAAGGACTTGACGTTGGCCGAAATCAAGCAACTGGAGGTGGGCTCCTGGTTCCACGCAGATTATGCGGGCGAACGAATTCCGACATTGGAGGAACTGCTGGATCTGGTAAGCGGCACGGACGCCCTCGTCAATCTCGAGCTGAAAACCGGCGTCGTGCTCTACCCCGGCATCGAACAGAAGGTTTTGGACACGGTGCGGCGTTATGGCTTGAGCGAACGGATCATCATTTCCAGCTTTAATCACTATTCCCTCGTCGAATGCAAAAGCTTGGCTCCGGACATTCGTACCGGCATCTTATACATGGAAGGCTTGTACGAGCCTTGGAATTACGCGAAGCGGATTGGGGCCGACGCGTTGCACGCGTACCAATACGCATTAACGCCGGAGCTGGTGGCCGAAGCCAAGGCAGCCGGGGTGGTTTACCACCCGTTTACCGTGAACGATCCGAAGGTGATGCAGGCGCTGATTGCTGCCGGCGTGGCCGGTATCATCACCGATTTCCCGGATCGACTGGCGGAGCTGCTGGCGAAGCAAGGAGCGTGAACGAATGAGAAAAACATGGCTGCTGGGACTCGGGTTTTTCAGCATTAGCTTGACCTGGGCGCTGTACAATGCGTTCGTTCCGCTCTTTTTGGACAACTACTTGAAGAGCGCCGCCATGATCGGGTTCATGATGACGATCGATAATTACTTCGCCATTGTATTGCAGCCATGGATCGGACACCGCAGCGATAAGACGAATACCCGGTTTGGACGGCGGATGCCTTATCTGCTGATCGGCATGCCGCTGGGCGCCGTATTTGCGGCGCTGATTCCATGGCATACCGGGTTCGTGACGCTGGTATTGTTTATGGTGTTAATGAATTTATCGATGAGCTTGTTCCGGGCGCCGACGGTTGCGCTCATGCCCGACATCACGCCGGAGCCACAGCGGACCAAAGCCAACGGCGTGATTAACTTTATGGGCGGCATCGGCTCGGTGCTGGCCTTCGGCATCGGCTCTCAGCTCTATGGAATCGGATCGTACATGCCGTTTCTGTTCGCCGGGTTCGTGATGCTGATCTGTTTGCTGGTGTTGAAGGCCGTCATCCGCGAACCGGCCGCTTTAGAACCGGGGCTGGCCGGGGGCGCCGCGGCGGCAGATAAACCGAAGCCGCAGATTCGCATCAAGGACCAACTGGACAGGACGACCGTGTTGATTTTGGCGGCGATTTTCTTCTGGTTCGTGGCCTATCAAGGCGTTGAAGCGCTGTTTACGTTATACGGCACGAAGCAGGTCGGCATGAGTGATGCCGAGGCCTCGTTTTCGTTGACGTTCTTCTCGCTGGCTTTTCTGCTGTTTGCGTTGCCGAGCGGCTGGCTGGGGTCCCGTTATGGGAAAAAAACGATCATCTCGATCGGGGTTGCCGGATTGTTCGCCGTTTTCGGCGTGATGATTTTCGTCGATTCCGTCTTGTGGCTGCGGGTGCTGCTCATCGTTGGGGGCGTCTTCTGGGCGTGCATCAACATCAACTCTTACCCTTGGGTCGTCGCCACCGGGCGCGAGGAGAGCATCGGGACGCGAACGGGGCTTTATTACTTCGTATCATCCCTGGCTGCGATTACGTCGCCGCCGCTGCTCGGCTGGCTGATCGACGTGTTCGGCTACCCTGCGCTGTTCATCAGCGCGTCAACCGGAATGCTGCTGGCGTTGTGCTGTCTGTTTGCCGTTCCCCGGGAGCGGCGGTGGGCCGGCGGGGAGCCGCTTGATCAAAGCCCGTCAGCATGAAGCATGAAACCAATCGAAATTTGCCCTAAAAAAAGCAGCGGAAATCCCGCGGCGCGGCGAAGCGTCCGGGAGAACCCGCTGCTTTTTGAATTAAGCCGTCTTGCGACCGGAGCGCAGAGCTAGTAATAAGGCGGCAAGCGCAACGAGCAGAGCGCAAGTCGAAAGCACGATGGCCACGGTCCCCGCCGGGGAACTGCCGTCGCTTGACGAGGCGGGGGTGGAGGATTCGGCGTTCGAACCGTTCGCTTTCGCGCCGCCGACTGCGGGCTCCTCATTGACAGCGCCGTGATCATGCCCGACAGCAGCCTCATTGGTCTGCCCGGCGCTCTCCGCGGCGCTGACGACCGTCAGTGAATGCGGCCGATTGCCCCCCTCCGCCTCGGTCCATTCCACCACGCTGCCGTCGCTGTAATACTGGAAGGCGTCCCAGGCCAGTTCCGCCGATTCGCCGGGGTTCTGCGCGACGAACTCGAACTGCTGGAATTCGCCGGGACCGATGCCGTCGCCTTCGGCCGTCCAAGTGACCGCAGTGACCGCCCCCGCGTCGGTTGTCGTCAGTTCCACATTCCATTCCGGTACCGGACGGTACTGTTTGAAGGCAACGCCTTCGGGGATTTTCAGCGCGACTTTTACCGTGTTGAGCTCTTTCTCTACGGGCACTTTGACGCTGTAGGTTTCCCAGGCGCCCGGGGCGGATTGGCTTGGCTTGACGGTGACGTGCGCGTCGGCGGTCCCGATGAAGAACGTGTACATCAGGATCCAAGCGACAGCGGTACCGGCGGCATAACGCCAAAAGCGGACTCCAAGAGATCGGGTCGTATAAAACATGGATACATCTCCTTTTTGATGAAATATAAAATGAGATAGGTGGGGCCTTTACGGGTTTCCTACCCTCAGTTCCGTATCGTAATCGTAACGGTCCAGCGATTTGGTCAGAATATGGACATGAACGTTCCAACGACCGCCCATCGTGATCAGCTCGCGGACCTCCGGCGGTGAACCGCCGGGAAAGACGATTTCCAACGTGCCCATATCCATTTCCTTTGAGGTTAGCGCCAGCGTCACTTGCTCCACGTCGCTGCGGGGTTGTCCGTCCGGACCGCGAACGCTCACCTGAAAGGTGTTGGTACCCGCAGTATTCGGAGTAATGCCGATCGTTATCTTCGTTCCGTCCTCCAACAGCTTCGTCAGAACGGCAGGGCCGGGGGAGGCGGCGGCCGTCGGCAGATTCGCCAGGACAGCGGCCAGTACAAGCGCCGCCAGGCCGACCCCGAATTCGGTCCATACGCCGGCGTTCAGCGGCTTATCCGCCCGTTGTCCGCGCAGGAAGGACAGGCCCCCGAGCAGCAGGCAGATCACGGTGAGGGCGATTTTTGCCAGCAGCACCTGACCATACGCCGTATGCGTGAGCGAGTATAGGGTGGGTACATGCAGCAGACTGCCGTATACGCCCGATGCCAGCAGGATGGCCACCATGAAGGAGGCGAGCATCGAGAAACGCCGGATGGTCCGCCAATACACGGGATTTGGCGGCGGTTCGGACGGACGATTCTCGGATTTGGCGGCTGGCTGAGCGGCCGCCGGAAGCAAGAACGCTATAGCGCCGACTCCGCCAATCCAGATCAATGACGCGGCCAGGTGCAGAAAATCCGCTGTTACGGCGATTGCCTTCGGCTCGGCGGTGGCGGCGTGTCCGATGAAGGCCTTGGAGAGCAGCAGACATAGGCCGATCAGCAAGGCGCCAGCGAGCGGAAGCCGATGCGGACGGGTTCCCCGGCTAACGCGAAGAAGGAACAGCGTCCACAAGAGCCAACCTCCAAGCAGCAGAAGCTGAATCTTCCAGATCTCTCCGAAGGTCGTATAAACCAGTGTTTGCCGCCAAAGGCCGGGATCAAACGCTTCTCTCCATCCGCCTCCGGCATCGCTGGCCGTTTGCTGAGGCAAACTAAGCAGGATTCCGGCGGAGGCGGCGATAAAGCCGGCCAACCACACGGTTCGACTGCGCCACCTCAAGCGCTGGGACCAGGTGTTGTCCGGACGGGGAAGAAGCCAGCCGTGAAATACGACAGCCCCAAGATAGCCGGCCATTCCGCCATAGAACAGCCAACGGACCAGCAGCAGGCTCCAGTCCGGGAGGGAGCTGTCCCCCTCTGCGGACGGGTGAACGGGGAAGCCACCGTTCGAAGCGGCCTTCCCAATCTGGAACGGAATCGTTCCGGAGATGGCGTGTCCATCTCCGGATACCGCGTTCCATTTTGCCGTATACAGCCCCTCCGGTAAGCCTTGCTGTATGGCGACGGTTAACCGGGAGGGCTTATCCGGGTCGATTCGGGCTTCCCCGTCCGCCACATTATCCCCGTTTGGCCCGATGACGGCGAGTTCATGGAAGCCTGCCTCAATGGGCTCGTTAAAATCGATCACCATTTCAGTAGGTGAAGAGTCCAACACTTCATTTGCCGCCGGATTCGAGGAGACGACATAAGCATGGGCGAAAACGGAAGCCGGGGCCAGAACAAGAAATACGGCACATGCCACAGCGACCCAGGTCCATTTATATCGCAGCAATTTCAATTGGATTCAACCTCTATTCCGAAAAGTCTATGAATTACCTCACATCGATCATCATTTTACAATGATTCATAAGGAGTGGGTATGGCTAGAATGGGCTATATCGTGCTCCAATCTCAATTATTTGTGTCTGATTTGTGAAGTGACGAGACCGGATTTGCATAAAAATACAGTTTAATTTGCACAATAGCGCATAATTTTTAAACTAAAACACTAACTTTATATGTTAACTATTTAAAAAGCGATGAGGGTAAATTACAATGTAGGTTAGTCCGTGTGTTGAGACGAGTTTGACCATTTTGAAGGAGGACATAAAGTGGCAACGATTAAAGTAGGCATCGTAGGTTATGGGAATCTGGGACGGGGTGTGGAAATGGCGCTGAAGCAAAACCCCGATTTCCGGCTGGAAGCGATTTTTTCGCGCAGAAAACCGGATGAGGTGGCGGCGGCTAGCGGCGTAGTTCATATCTCCGAAATCGAAAAATACAAGGGAAACATCGACGTGCTGATTCTGTGCGGCGGGTCGGCAACCGATTTGCCGGAGCAAGGACCGGAGCTGGCGGCCATGTTCAATACCGTCGATAGTTTTGATACGCATGCGAAAATTCCGGAATACTTCGGGAAAGTAAATGACGCGGCTCTGAAGGCGGGAACGGTCAGCGTCATCTCGACGGGCTGGGATCCGGGGTTATTCTCCCTGAACCGTCTGTTGGCCGAATCCGTGCTGCCGGAAGGGAAAGACTATACGTTCTGGGGCAAAGGCGTCAGCCAAGGGCACTCCGATGCGATTCGCCGCGTGGCTGGCGTGAAGAACGGCGTTCAGTATACGATTCCGGTCGAAGCCGCCGTGGAGCGCGTCCGTCAAGGCGAAAACCCGGAGTTGTCCACACGCGAGAAGCATCTGCGCGAATGCTTTGTGGTCGCCGAGGAAGGGGCCGATCTGGCGAAGATTGAACAAGAGATCAAGACGATGCCGAACTATTTCTCGGATTACGATACGATCGTGCATTTTATCAGTGAAGAAGAGCTCAAGGCGAACCACTCCGCGATGCCGCATGGCGGTATGGTCCTGCGCAGCGGCCGGACCGGCCGGGACAACACGCAGTTGATCGAGTTCAGTCTGAAGCTGGACAGCAATCCGGAATTCACGGCCAGCGTGTTGGTCGCATATGCCCGCGCGGTGTATAAGCTGTCGCAGGCCGGCCAGTCGGGGGCAAAGACCGTCTTCGATATTCCGTTTGGCCTGTTGTCGCCGAAATCGCCGGAGCAACTGCGCAAAGAACTGCTGTAATTACCGCGATAACGAATGAAATTAGCGCAGTACTC
This sequence comes from Paenibacillus sp. JL3B1040, assembly GCF_057063165.1. Classification (NCBI taxonomy): domain Bacteria; kingdom Bacillati; phylum Bacillota; class Bacilli; order Caryophanales; family Paenibacillaceae; genus Paenibacillus; species Paenibacillus tiangongensis. The sequence continues at coordinate 707,662 of NZ_CM169317.1, forward strand.
CAAAACACGATAAGTTAAAAAGAAAGGGGTATTCTATCGGAATTGCGTTCCGGATAGAGTACCCCTTGTTTTTGTTTTGTCGATCGACATGTCAACAACTATTTAATAAAAAGTGAACAAAATCACAAAATATAAGATTTAATATGACAATTCTGCGAACTATAGTGGAGAAGAACTGCATTGTGAACAATTATCAAAATCGCTGAATTTGGCGCAAAATGACCGTAAATCGCCTGTAATCAACTTTTTGCGTTGTGTAAAGGATAAAAGTCACACTTAACAATTCTAATTATTTACATATATTACAATCTCTATGAATTGTTATTCAATCCCCCCTTTCCTAACATAAAGGTAGCTGATCGAACGAAGCCATCCCCCGTCGTATGCGAGATGGCGTTCACAATGAAGAAAGGGGTATCGGTATCCTATGAAAAGGAAAGGGTTGCTTTTGGCTTTATTTTCAGCCCTTCTTGTCCTCCTGACCGGCTGCAACCAGTTAACGGTGTTGAATCCGAAAGGTCCGGTGGCCAAGACCCAATCGCAAGTCATCATTTTCTCTATTATTACGATGGCGTTCATTTTGCTGGTCGTTTACACGCTGTACATTTACATGTTAACGAAATATCGAGCTTCCAAAGCGGCTCCGGATTACGAACCGCCGCATGTGGAAGGAAATAAATGGCTGGAAATTACCTGGATTACGATCCCGGTCATTATCGTGGCCGTTTTGTCGGTCGTGACGGTGCGCAGCACGTCGGCCGTGGAAAAGGTGCCCGAAGGTTACGAAGACCAAAAACCGCTCGTGATTTATGCTTCCTCGTCCAACTGGAAATGGCATTTCAGCTACCCGGAAGAAGGCATCGAAACCGTGAACTACGTGAACATCCCGACGCATCGTCCGGTCGAGTTCCGGCTGTATTCGTTTGGTCCGATTACGAGCTTCTGGATCCCGCAGCTGGCCGGCCAGAAATATGCGATGAGCGACATGGTTAACACGCTCCACATCGTTGCCGAGCATGAGGGCTCGTATATGGGCAAGAACTCCAACTTCTCGGGCGAAGGCTTCGCGCATATGGAATTCGAAGCGCTGGCGATGTCGCCGTCCGAATACGACAAATGGGTGAAGGAAGTGAAGGAAACGGCTTCCGAACTGACCGAAGCGGATTTCGACAAATTGCTGGAGACGGCTCACGTCGGCCGCCAAACGTATGCTTCGACCCATCTGGCTTTCCGGCCTGCACCGGAAGGGGAGAATGCCGGTCATCACCATGGCGGCGAGAGCGGAACCGAGGAAATGAACCATTCCGAAATGGATCACTCCACGATGGATCATTCCGACATGGACATGACGGAAACTAACGAACACGAGGCGCATAACTAATCAACGGGAAGGGAGTACCTGACATGAAATGGGACGAATTTTTCGTCACGGGGGAGCCGATGATTTACGGCGCGATGGTCAGTATCGTTGTCGCATCGCTGGCGATTGTCATCGGACTAACCTATTTTAAAAAATGGGGCTGGCTGTGGCGCGAATGGTTAACGACCGTCGATCACAAGCGGATCGGCATCATGTACATTATCGCCGCGCTGCTGATGCTGTTCCGCGGCGGCGTGGATGCGCTGCTTATGCGGGCCCAGCTCGCGGTACCGGAGAACGGATTGCTGGACGCGCAGCATTACAACGAAATTTTTACGACGCACGGGGTCATTATGATCCTGTTTATGGCGATGCCGTTTATCATCGGTTTGATGAACGTGGTCATTCCGCTGCAAATTGGCGCGCGCGACGTCGCGTTTCCGCGCCTGAACGCCGTCAGCTTCTGGCTGTTCTTCGCCGGCGCGATGCTGTTTAACATCTCCTTCGTCATCGGGGGTTCCCCGGATGCCGGATGGACCGCGTATTTCCCGCTGGCCAGCATCGAATTCAGCCCGACGGTAGGCAACAACTACTACTCGATCGCGATCCAGATCGCGGGGATCGGGACGCTGATGACGTCGGTCAACTTCCTGGTGACGATTTTGAAAATGCGCGCACCGGGCATGAAGCTAATGAAGATGCCGATGTTTACTTGGTCGGTGCTCATCACCAACGTCATTATCCTGTTCGCGTTCCCGGTATTGACCGTGGCGCTGGCGCTGATGATGTTCGACCGGCTGTTCGGCACGCAGTTCTTTACGATGGCCAACGGCGGGATGGATATGCTCTGGGCCAACCTGTTCTGGGTATGGGGCCATCCGGAGGTTTACATCGTCATTTTGCCGGCCTTTGGGATTTACAGCGAAGTCATTTCGACCTTCTCGCGCAAGAACCTGTACGGTTATAAATCCATGGTATGGAGTATGATCATCATTTCGCTGCTGTCGTTTGTCGTATGGGCGCACCACTTCTATACGATGGGACACGGCGTGATGGTGAACGGGATCTTCTCGATTACGACGATGGCGATTGCCGTTCCGACCGGGGTCAAAATCTTCAACTGGCTGTTTACGCTGCAAAAAGGGCGAATCGAATTTACAACGCCGATGCTGTACTCCCTCGCCTTTATTCCGATCTTTACGATCGGCGGGGTGACCGGGGTCATGCTGGCGATGGCGAGCGCCGACTATCAATACCATAATACGATGTTCCTGGTCGCGCACTTCCACTACGTGCTGATTCCGGGGACGGTCTTCGCGGTGATCGCCGGGTTCTACTACTGGTTCCCGAAACTGTTTGGCTTCCGGCTTAACGAACGCCAGGGCAAACTGGCCTTCTGGATTATCGCAATTAGCTTCAACGTCACGTTCTTGCCGCTGTTCTTCCTCGGTTTGAAGGGGATGACGCGGCGGATGTACACTTATTCGGAAAGTACGGGCTTCGGTCCGCTGAACCTGATCGCTTCGATCGGGGCGGTCGGTCTCGCCATCGGGTTTATCGTTCTGGTTTACAACATTTACTGGAGCTTCCGCTATGCGGAGCGGGATAAAACCGGCGACCCTTGGAATGCGCGTACACTGGAGTGGAGCACGCATTCTCCGGTTCCGGAATACAACTTTGCGGTCGTACCGAAAGTCGATTCGCTGGATCCGTTCTGGGAAGCGAAGAAAAGCGGCAAATCGCTGTTTACGGACAGAATCGAAGAGATTCATATGCCGAACAACAGCGGCCAACCGTTTATTCTGGGCATGATTTTCTTATTCTTCGGATTCTTTATGGTCTTTAGCTGGTGGGTTCCGGCGATTATCGCCGGCCTGGGGATTATCGTCATGCTGGCGGTACGTTCGTTCGAACGCGACCGCGGCCGGCATATTCCGGTCAATGATATCCTCAAAACCGAGCGGGCTTTGGCCAATCGGATAGACACGGATGCAGGATTGCGGGGTGAACACGCATGAAGGTAGATCATACATTGCCTTTGGAGTATCAAACGGAAGAGAACAGTAACCGGGTCCTCGGGTTCTGGCTGTTCCTGGGCGCGGAAATCGTGCTCTTCGCCACGTTGTTTGCGGTTTATCTGACCTTGTGGAACCGGACCGGTAACGGGCCAAGCGGCGCGGAAATTTTTGAAATCGGACCGGTTCTGGGCGAAACGTTCCTGCTGCTGACCAGCAGCTTTACCTGCGGGCTGGCGGTGCACAGCATGCGCTTGGGGCTGAGAAAACCGTTTATGGCTTTCTTCGCCATCACGCTGCTGCTGGGCCTTGGGTTCCTCGGCATCGAAATTATGGAGTTCGTTACGTATGTGCAAGAAGGCGCAACGATGCAGACGAGCGCATTCCTGTCGAGCTTGTTCGTCCTGCTCGGCACGCACGGAGCTCACGTAACGCTGGGTCTGCTGTGGGGCAGCGGGCTGATGATTCAGGTGAAACGCGAAGGATTCACGCATGATACGGCGAACAAATCGTTTATTTTCTCGCTGTACTGGCACTTCCTGGACGTCGTCTGGATCTTCATCTTCAGCTTTGTATACTTGAAAGGACTGATGTGACATGAAAAAACTGTTCCCGATTCAGCACGTCATGGGATATGTGTTCTCACTGATCCTTTCTGCCGTAGCGCTGTCGGTGGTTTTCTGGGATATGTCGTTCGGCGTCGGCATGACGATCCTGCTGGTTTGCGCGGCGGTACAGATGTCGGTGCAGCTGTTCCTGTTCATGCACATCGGCGAGAACCGCAGCAGAGGCGCGTTGTATGCCAACCTCGTATACGCCTTGTTCGTCGGGCTGGTGACCGTGTTCGGTACCTTGTTGACGATGATTTGGGGTTATCAATAAAAGCCCGAGCGTCCGATTCGAAAAAAGAAACCCGTTGTCACGTTTGTTTTGCGTGGCCGCGGGTTTTTTGGCGTTGGCGGGGGATGCTAGGTATACAAGCGTTGATCCCTGTCTGACCGGCAGGGAACCAAGGAGGGCGTCAAGCTGTTATGGATCGATGGGATGGCGCATCTGGATGCTAACGGTTCGCAGAGTCGTAATGATTGGTGGACTGTGGTAGGCTAACGGACCGTAGAGCCGTTATAATACGTTGGCTAGCGCTTACTGGGCGCTGACGGACACCACGGCCGTTAGTTGGCGGATCCTGCGTTGAATTGACGCTTATTCTGCTGAATAAGGGCTTCCAGGTCCGTTAGCGCGGGAAATGAGGCGGGAAATGGCAAATAAGGTCTCTGGTGTCCGTTACGTTTAGGAAAAGTTTATACGAAACCCCTTTACATACCCTATGGGGGTATATTATAATGAGCGTACCACAGCAAACCACGCTGGTTTGGAAAGGAGAGACGGATGGCGAAGGTCGAAGGGCATGTACATGCGACGTCCGCGCACTGCGAGGAGCATGGCGGGCATCACGGCGCAACCGAAACGGAGAAGGGCAAGCCGGTGCGCCACAGTCATCATTCCGAAGCGATGAAGAGCAACCTGACCAGCCGCTTGAACCGGATTGAAGGGCAAATCCGCGGAATCAAAGGGCTGATCGAGAGAGATACTTACTGTGACGATGTGCTGAACCAGATCGCCGCCGTGCAATCCGCGCTGAACAGCGTGGGCCGGCTGCTGCTGGAGGGACACATGAAGAGCTGCGTCATTGAGCGGATTCAAGCGGGTGAGACCGAGGTGCTCGATGAACTGCTGGTCACGGTCAACAAGCTCATGAAATAACGGCGGAACCCCCGGGGGGTACGCTGCAAGATTCAAAAGCCATCATAAATTCATTTATGGGAGGAATTCGCCATGCAAAATATTACGTTAAACGTGGAAGGCATGTCCTGCAATCATTGCGTGAAGTCGGTGGAAGGAGCGGTCGCCGGGTTTGGCGCAACGGGCAAAGTCGATCTGGCCGCGAAAAAGGTGGATGTGACTTTCGACGAAACGAAAGTGACGGTAGAACAAATCAAGGAAGCGATCGAGGATCAAGGCTACGATGTCGTCTGATCCGGTGCGGTGTCGGAGGTTCGAGGCCTGCGGCATCGCCGGGTCTCCGATCCCGCGATAAATCGCGGTTACCGGGAGAACCGGACCCGGGCGATGAGGGTTGCGCTCGTCCGCAATATACCCCCGCAGGGTATTTAAATTCTGTGGATTTTGAGATGGAGGAATCGTTATGGATAAAGCATTGCCGATCGGCAGCGCGGACCGCGATCAAACAACGCTGCAAATTACCGGAATGACTTGCGCCGCCTGCGCGGCCCGGATCGAGAAGGGATTAAACCGGCTGCCCGGCGTGGAGCAGGCTAACGTCAATCTGGCGCTGGAAACCGCCCAAGTGCGGTATGAGGCGGGGGCCGTCTCGTTGGAGCAGATCATCGATAAGGTGAGCCAGTTGGGCTACGGCGCGGTGTTGAAGCCGTCCGAGCAGGAGTCCGAGGATATCCGCTCGCGGGAAATCCGCAAGCAGAGAAATAAGCTGGTTGTCTCGGCGCTGCTCGCGTTCCCGCTGCTATGGGCAATGGCCGGACACTTCTCCTTCACCGCCTGGATCTGGACGCCGGAGATGTTCATGAACCCATGGTTCCAGCTCGCACTGGCAACGCCGGTGCAATTCATCATCGGGCGCGGGTTTTACGTCGGAGCATACAAAGCGCTGCGCAGCCGCAGCGCCAACATGGACGTATTGGTTGCGCTCGGGACGTCGGCGGCGTATTTTTACAGCCTGTATCTGAGCTTGGAGTCTTTATCGATGCCTCACGGGCATACCCCCCCACTGTATTATGAGACGAGCTCAATCCTGATTACGCTGATCCTGCTCGGCAAATGGTTCGAGACGTTGGCCAAAGGCCGCTCCTCCCAGGCGATCAAAACGTTGATGGGGCTGCAGGCCAAAACGGCGCTCGTCCTCAAGGACGGCGTTGAGACCGAGGTGCCGATCGAAGCGGTCGTACCGGGTGATGTGTTGATCGTGAAGCCGGGCGAGAAAATTCCGGTCGACGGGTTGGTGGTCGGCGGCGCTTCGTCGGTGGATGAATCGATGCTGACCGGGGAGAGTATCCCGGTGGAGAAGAAGGAAGGTGACACGGTGATCGGCGCGACCGTCAACAAACACGGCGTGCTGCGCGTGCAGGCCGCTAAGGTCGGCAGCGAGACGGCGCTTGCGCAGATCATCCGCGTCGTCGAGGAAGCGCAAGGCTCGAAGGCGCCGATCCAGCGGGTGGCGGACGTGATATCCGGGATTTTCGTCCCGATCGTGGTCGGGATTGCCGTGGTGACGTTCCTGGTATGGTTCTTCTTCGTGGCTCCGGGCAGCTTCGCCGAGGCGCTGGAAAAGGCGATCGCCGTGCTGGTCATCGCGTGCCCTTGCGCGCTGGGGCTGGCGACGCCGACGTCGATTATGGCCGGGTCCGGGCGGGCCGCGGAGTACGGCATTTTGTTTAAGGGCGGCGAGCATCTCGAGGCCGCCCAGGGGCTGCAGGCGATCGTGCTGGATAAGACCGGCACGATCACGCGGGGGCAGCCGGAGCTGCGGGAAGTCGTCCCGGCCGGGGGCTGGGACGACGCGGCATTGCTCCGGCTCGTCGGCGCCGCCGAGCGCGGCTCCGAGCATCCGCTGGCGGATGCTCTGGTGGCCGGGGCGCGGGCGCGCGCCCTGGAGCTGCCCGAGGCGACCGCCTTTGAGGCGGTGCCCGGGCACGGGATTGCGGCGGTCGTGGAGGACCGCCGGGTGCTCGCCGGCACGCGCCGCCTGATGGCGCGTGAAGGCGTCGACGTCGCCGCCGCGGAGGCCGGGATGGCCGCGCTGGAAGCGGCCGGCCAAACCGTGCTGCTCGTGGCGGTGGACGGCGCCTACGCCGGCATGGTCGCCGTGAGCGACACCGTGAAGGAGACGTCCAAGGCCGCGGTGGCGCGGCTGAAGGAGATGGGCCTTCACGTGGTCATGATCACCGGCGACAACGTGCGCACCGCCAAGGCGATCGCCGCCGAGGTTGGGGTCGACGAGGTGCTGGCCGAGGTGCTGCCGGAAGGCAAAGCCGCCGAAGTGAAAAAGCTGCAGGCCCGCGGCCTGAAGACGGCGATGGTGGGCGACGGCATCAACGATGCGCCGGCACTGGCCGTGGCCGACGTAGGCATCGCCATCGGCACGGGCACCGACGTGGCCATGGAGGCCGCCGACGTGACGTTGATGCGCGGCGATCTGCAAGGCGTGCCGGACGCGATCGCCATGAGCAAGCGCACGATGGGCAACATCAAGCAGAACCTGTTCTGGGCGCTCGCTTACAACACGATCGGCATCCCGGTGGCGGCCGCGGGCTTTTTGGCTCCGTGGCTGGCCGGTGCGGCGATGGCGCTCAGCTCGGTCTCGGTCGTGCTGAACGCGCTGCGTCTGCAGCGGGTGAAGCTGTAACAAACCAGTCAAGCCTTCAGGCGCAAGGCTCCGGGCGGATCCCGGCCTTGCACCGTGAAGGCTTGATTTTTGCGTTTGCGTTATCTAGGCGAATGAGCAGGAGAATCGCCGACGATCCCTTGCTCCTCCAAGGCGAGGATCATTTTCTTCATCAGCTCGACGTTTGCCGTAATGGCGGGGACGTCGGGCTTTTTGAACTTCTCGGTACAGGTTAATGTGGCGCGCCCGCTCCTGATCCGTAGTCGGAAATGAACATGGGGATGGAGATCCAGCAGCTCCTCGAGCCCCTCATGCTTCAGCACCGACCGCAGCAGGCTGGGATGGGAGGCCCGGGCCTGAAACCGCTTGTTCATGGCGGAATTCGGAAGCGGCGTATCCCGGAGACCGCCGGCAAACCAGGCCGGGACATGCCGCTTGCTCGAAAATAAAACGAACTCCAGCTTGCGTCGCGGGCGGTAGCTGTACTTGATGGTGATCACGTACGCGTTGCCGGATGAATCGTTGTTCGGGTCGGCGATCGTTACCTCGCAGCTGCCGAAGCTGCGGGGGAGCGGCACGCGCACGTGCTGCCCCTTGTACTTCCAGCTCCGGAACTTTCCGGCGGCGTAAGCTCCACCGGAGGTCTTGGCATACCCCTTCAGGAGAGCCGTCGACTTCGGTTCCCACCATGGCTTACGGACTTCTTTAGTCTGCGTCATGCTTCTCCTCCTCCTTGCCCGGCGCCCGGGGGGAAGGCAATCTTCCCTCGCGGCGCAAAGCTTCTCGCAGCAGGTATTCGATATGCCCATTCACGCTTCGGAATTCGTCCGCCGCCCAGCGTTCCAAAGCCTGATAAAGTGTCGGATCAAGGCGAAGGGGGAAGCTTTTCTTGCTGGCCATCGTGAATGGATGCCCCTAATCAGTACAATGTGCTGGCATTGATGACCGGCTGGGCGGAACGGTCGGATACGACGGCAACGAGCAGGTTGTTGATCATCGCGGCTTTGCGTTCGTCATCCAGCTCGACGACCTGGCCGGCCTGGAGCCGTTCGATGGCCATTTGCACCATGGTGACGGCGCCGTCGACGATTTTCTCGCGAGCCGCAATGATCGCTTCGGCTTGCTGCCGTTGCAGCATGGCGCTGGCGATTTCGGTCGAGTAGGCCAGATGCGTCAGACGCGACTCGATCACCTTCACTCCGGCGATAGCCAGGCGGTTCTGCAGCTCGCCGGTCAGTTCCAGCGCAATCTCTTCCGTATTGGCGCGCAGGGAGAAGCCGGAGTTGTCCAACTGGTCGTACGGATATTTGCTGGCCACATGGCGCAGCGCGGCCTCGCTTTGGATTTCAACGAAGGTTTCGTATTCGTCCACTTCAAACAGCGCTTTGGCAGAGTCGACGACCGAGAAAACAACGACCGTGGCGATTTCGATCGGGTTCCCGTTGACGTCATTGACTTTCAACTTGGCGCTGTTGAAATTGCGAACGCGCAGCGACACTTTCTTGCGCGTCGAAAACGGGATGGCCAGATAGAATCCGCTCTTGCGGATCACGCCGAGATAACGTCCGAAGAAGGTGACGACCGCTGCTTGATTCGGCTGTACGATCGTCAGCCCGGTCAAGAGCACAAAGGCAACGACGAAGGAAAGCGCGCCGCCGATTACAGGGAGGACTTCACCCAGCGTCACCAGGTAAGCCCCCAAACCGATGAATCCCAAAATGAACAGCAAGGCGACAAAGCCGTTCAGGTACGAAATTTCTTTTTCTTTCATCATGAATGACACTCCTTCAATTGCATATTGAATTGATACTGATATGATATCACTTTTGCAATATATTGTAAATAGGTGAATATGGACAAAGTTACATGGGGAGAAAGGGGCAAGAGGCGGCTTGGAGTGGAGCAGGAAGTAAGGGGTTTGAGCAAATGAGGAAGCACAGAGGAGGTGGGAGAGGAAGGGGACCTCGATCTCGGCTAACGGGAGAGAGTGGTAGAGGAATTGAAGCATAAAGGAGATGGGGAGGAGAGGAGCGGCGGGTGACGGGAAGGGAGAGAATGGAGTGGAGGAGCGTCCAGGGGTTGGGGGCAAGTAAGTGAAGTAAGGTTGGCGCATGGGGGAAAGCGAGAGGATGCAGAGAGGCGTAGGCGTTTGAAGAGAGTAATAAGGTACTTGGAGAAGTTGGGTGGGGTGGGGGAGTAGTTGGGTGAGGGGAGCTAACGGTGGTGTCGGTGTGCTGTTGGTGTGCTGTTGGTGTGGTGTTGGTGGGAGAAGGGGACTGGATTGTTGTCTAGTTGATTGTTGAGCGAAAGGGGCTTGAATAGTGGAACTGGAAGGCGAAAATGTTGTAATTTCTACAACATTTCACCCTGGTTTAGGGGCAAAATCATGGAAATGTTGTAAAGTGTACAACATTTTTCGGTCATGACACCTACTTGGGCAAAAAATGTTGTACATAATACAACATTTCTCCCGGGGAGGCGTCAAAACAAAAAAAATGTTGCATAAATTGCAACATTTATAGTGGGATTCGCGGCGGCCCCCCCTCGCGGCAGCACTCCGACACGGTCGCTCATGTCCGATCCGGGCCTGGCAGCACTCCGGCACAGTCGCTCACGCCTGATCCGAGGCCTGGCAGCACTCCGACACGGTCCCTCACGCCCGATCCGAAGCCCGGCAGCACCCGACACGGTCGCTCACGCCCGATCCGAAGCCCGGCAGCACCCGACACGGTCGCTCATGTCCGATCCGAGGCCTGGCAGCACTCCGGCACAGTCCCTCACGCCCGATCGATCCGAAGCCCGGGCCCCGCACTTTCCAACACAGCCGCACACAACTGTCCCGGGGTGGGGGGCGTCTTCGTCACCGTCGTGCCCGTTCGCTGCGCATGTTCGAGTTGGCCCGGCGATGACGCCGCCGGGGGGCGGTTAACTGCTGCTTTGCGCCTCAACTGATCCAGGTCCTCTCCGAACCGGCCAGCTTCCAGGCGCCTTTCTCGAGCTTTAGGGTGATTTTGGCGCCAACAGCGCCAGTGCCGGAGCGGTATTTGGAGCCCTCGATCAAGGCGGAGTCCTCGTTGATCTCGACTTTGTCGATGCGCAGCAGCACGCCCTTCAACGTCAAGTTGTTCTGCCCCGGACTTTCCTCCTCCAGCAGTTGTTCCAGCGTCCGGTCGCGGATTTCGGTGCCGAAGCTTTGCAAATATTCGATGATATACGTTTTGTCGTCTTCCGTAAGCTGAGTCATCTCGCTCAGGTCGACGGCGATATAGTTCATTTCGTGGTTCAGCGCTTCGTCCAGGTTCATGATGGCTTCAAACGTCATGGCATAAAGCTGCCCGGCCGAACCGTTCATGTTCTCGTCCGACGTTTGGGGTTCGTCGTTCCCGTCAGCGTCTTCCTCCTCCGCCCCCGGGTTAGCGCTATCCGTTTCTCCGGTTTCGCCGGGCGGTGGATCTTGCTCCAGAACAGGCTGTTCCGCCGTCGGTTTGTCTCCTTCGCCGCTTGGAGCGCAGGCGGCCGCCATGATCAATACGGATACTGCGGCCAGGCAAACCAGGCAGACTCGCAGCCCCTTTCGCAAAAGCATGTGGACTCCCCCTTCATACCTATAGACGCTATCGAACGATAAATAGTTTCCGGTTTGCCGCTCAACCGTGCTAAACCAAGGAGCGGACAATTTTGCCCAGGCGGGCGATGCCCTCTGCCAATTCTTCAGCCGTGGCATAGGCGTAAGAGAGGCGCAAGTCCCCGTCCGCCTCGCGGTCGTACAGGTGCCCCGGATTGATCAGGAGCCCGGCTTTTAGCGCGGCGTCAAACACTTTGCGAGGGGGAGGCGAGCCGTGAAGCTTCAGCCAGATGTAAAACCCTCCACGCGGCGCTTCCCATTCGGCAATATCGCGAAAATGCCGCGCCAAAGCGTCCAGCGCCGCCTCGCGCCGCAGGCGGAGCGCTGCCCGCAGCCGCTCAAGATAGCTGTCGTACCTGCCGCTCTCCAGCCATTCCGCCGCGACCTGCTGCGAAAGGGCGCTGGAGCCGTAATCGCTTTGCATCTTGATGTCGGCAAGTCGCTCGATGACCGGCTGCGGCCCGGCAACCCAGCCGATGCGCAGCCCGGGGCTCAGCGATTTGGACAGGCTGCCGAGATACAGCACGCTGCCGCTAGCATCACGGGCTTTCAACGGAAGCGGCGGCGGTTCGTCGAGCCATAACTCGCGGTAGACGTCGTCTTCGACGAGGGGCAGGCGGGCCGCCTCGCAGACCTCCAGCAACTGCTGCCGCCGGGTCTCGCTCATGACTGTTCCGGTTGGATTGTGGAAGGTCGGAATGGTATACAGTAACGCGCCGGAATATTGCTTGGCGTACACGGAAACCAGGTCGGCGCGCAGTCCCTCTTCATCCATCGGCACGCCCCGCAGCTTCATGCCGGCGCTCTGAAACACGGGCACCGAATACAGATACGACGGCCGTTCGACCAGCACCGCCTGGCCCCGGTGAAGCAGACCGACGGCAATGAGCTGAAGCGCCTGCAGGGCGCCGGAGACGATCAGCAGCGACGCGGGCGACGCGGCGATGCCCAGCCGGTTCAGCCGGGAAGCAATCGCTTCCCGCAGCCGGAGCTCCCCGTTCGGCTCGCCATAGCCGAGGTTGGGGGCCCGCTCGGCCATCCGGCTAAGAAGCTCGGCCATCTCGTGCTGCGGCAGCAGATCCGGCCCCATCTCACCGGTGCCGAGCCGCAGGATGCCCGGCCGGAACTCGGCCCGGTTGATCTCCTGCACGGCCGGCAGGTTGGGGTGCTGCACGCCCGCGCTGACATATTCGTTCCAGTCCGGCGGCGGGGAGGCAGTCAGCACGCCCCAGGTCCGGTTGATGACGCGGGTGCCGCCGCCCCGGTCGCCTTGAAGCAATCCGGCGGCGACGAGCTCGTCCAGCGCGGCGACGACCGTGCTGCGGTTGACGCCGAAACGAGCGGTCAGCGCCCGTTGGGAGGGGATACGCGTCCCGACCGGCCATTCGCCGCCGGCGATGCGATCGCGCAGATGCTCCATAATCTGGCGATGGAGCGGAATCGGCGAGTTTCGGCTGGGACGCCAAGTCGAAAGGTTCATTACGGGTTGCCCCCCTGTCTGCAGATTGGTGGTTTGACGCGCGAACGGCGTTATTTTCCCTATTATATCGTTTGGTTGGTTTGTGTTCCATCCAAATGGATGGAGCCAAATCGGCGGCGGCCGGGTACAATGAGGTTCGGGATAAAGAGAGGAAGGGGAGAGAGAATGTTAGGTGCAGCGATCCATGGTTTCTTGCTGGCATTTGGCCTGATATTGCCGCTGGGGGTGCAGAACGTGTTTGTGTTTAACCAGGGGGCCGCCGGACGCAGGCTGCGCCGGGCTTTGCCGGCCGTACTGACCGCCGCCGTAGGCGATACGATTTTAATTCTGCTGGCGGTGCTGGGGGTCTCAATATTGATCATGTCCTGGTCCTGGCTGAAAATCGCCCTGTTCGCGGCGGGCGCCGCTTTTATGCTGTACATCGGCTGGACGATCTGGCGGGACGCGACCGCGCCGGCTTCCGCCGGGCCATCGGGGCTGCCTGCCAAGAAGCAGGTGGTGTTCGCTTTGTCGGTGACCTTTTTGAATCCGCATGCGATTCTCGATACGGTAGGGGTCATCGGGACAAGCTCGCTAGGGTACGCGGGCGGTGCGAAATGGGCGTTTGCGACGGCAACGGTCCTGGTGTCGTGGATTTGGTTTTTCGGCTTGGCCCTGGCGGGGAAAACGATCGGCAGCCTGGACCGGGGAGGCGCGCTGCTGCGCCGAATTAACCGGCTGTCCGCTTTGATCGTATGGGGGATGGCGATCTATATGCTGTATACCGGGTTGACCGGCATTTAGCGGCGGGTGTTTGGCCGGGAGCGTTTGGGGATATCTGCGTATGCACTCAAGGGGAGGCGTCTTGCTTCCCGTCGGGGAAAGTTCCATAATGAGACTATCATTATGCAAGGAACAGAGGTGCAGAAGATGAACGAGACGATATCAAAAATGATGGAGCATCGTTCGATTCGCAAATACAGCGCTCGGACGGTAACCAAGGAGCAGGTGGAACAAATCGTGTCCGCCGGACAAATGGCTTCCAGCTCAAGCAATGTGCAGGCCTATAGCGTGGTCGCGGTGACGGATGCGGATCGAAAAGCCAAGCTGGCCGAGCTGTGCGGCCATCAGGCGTATGTGGCGGAGTGTCCCGTATTCCTGGTCTGGTGCGCCGACCTGTCGAGGCTGAAACGGGCAGCGGAACGGCATATTCCGTCGCAACCGACATACGAAGGCACGACGGAAAACTTCATCGTGGCCACGGTCGATACGGCGCTGGCGGCGCAAAATGCCGCGGTGGCCGCGGAATCGCTGGGGCTGGGGATCGTGTATATCGGAGGGATCCGCAATCGAAGCGAGGAAGTAGTGGAATGCCTGGGCCTTCCGCGCCTGGTGTATCCCGTCTTTGGGATGTGTCTCGGATATCCGGATCAGGATCCGGGGCTACGGCCGCGGCTCCCGTTGTCGGCCGTGCTGCACTGGGACAGCTACGACGCCGATGGGCAGGAAGAACAGGTGGCCCAATATGACGTGGTGATGTCGAAGTATCTGCACGACCGGACCGGTGGGGCGAAGGACACGCCTTGGTCCGAGCTGATGGCCGAGAAGCTGGCCCAGCCGGCTCGTTTGCATATGCGCGAATTTTTGGCCCGACAAGGCTTTGCATTGAAATAACGGCAAAAAAAGCTGCCCCGCCCGTGACTGACTAGGGGACAGCTTTTTTTAAATGCGTGCATCTCTTGAGAAGGGCTTGCGGTCGGTCATAGTCCGTAAAACCGCTGTGTGTTCCCATACAGCGCCGAAGCGGCCTCCTCCGGGCTTACGCCCTGAAGATTCGCCCAAGCCATGGCAACGTGACCGATCATCCGCGGGTGGGTGATCTGTCCGGCAAACGGCCCCTCAAACGGCCAGGGCCCGTCGGTTTCGGCCATGACCCGCTCGGGCGGGTAGCGCCGGGCCAATTCCTGGATCTCCGGTTCGTAAACGATGTCCGGCGTAAACGAGATTGCATAACCGCGTTCCGCCATGCGCTGAACCGTCGTTTCCGCTCCTTTGAACCAATGGAAGTGGGCCTTGGCGATGCCGTGGCGCTCCAGCAGGTCGCAGACCAGGTCAGCATCCTCATACACCGCATGCAGAACGACCGGTTTATCGGTCTCCTTGGCCAAAATCAAAAACTTCTCCAGCAAGTCCACATAGGGTTCGAGATCAAAAGGGTTTCCTTGCTCCAGCGCCTCCTGCCTGGCATAATAGGGAAGCCCGACTTCGCCTATCGCTATCATATTCCCGGCATGCCGCTTGATCCAATCAAGCAATCGGTCGATCTCCAGATCTGCGGGGATCGGCTGCTCGGGATGAAATCCGAACGCCGGGCGTACCAAGCCCGGATGGCGCTCCGCCAATGAGCGGTTCAACTTGCAGGAGGCCAGATGCATGGAAACGGCAATCACGGATTCGACTCCGCATCCCGGCAGTTCCTGCAGCAGGCGTTCCCGGGTGACCTCGTCGTAAAGGTCCAGATGAATATGGGCGTCGATCAACGGGATTTGGATTTCCAACGGCAAACCATGAAGAACGCAGGACATCTCACCAGACCCTTTCCAAAAATAGGTTACCAGCATGTCTTAATTATACCGTTTTTTTGTATGCAGATCAGTGAATTTTGCGGATTTTTCACTTTTTTGCCAGGTGGACGCATCCCGCGTCATGCTTTTTTTATTTCAGGCAAATAGCCATGTCGTACAATAACAATTATGCGACAAAAATATCGTCAACAGGAGGTCCACTACAAAATATGGTAACCAATTATTTGTCGGCTGTAGCCCAGCAATATCCGTTTCATTTACCTGGTGCACAGGAATACCAGGACGAGCAGATCATACAAATGTTCTTGGCGGCGTGCGCCAAAGCACCGAATACCCGCAGAAACTATTACCGGGCACTGGAACAATTCAGGCAATTCCTATCGGGGCTTCCGTTTCGGGAGGTGACCTGGAGGGAAATTGAAGCTTATAAAATCTACCTCACCAAAGGGTTTTACCGCGACGCTCAAAAACCGCTTGCTCCGGCCAGCGTGGCCGCCTTTATCGCGCCGCTGAAGTCCTTTTACAAATGGGGAAGCGATCGCGGCATCGGACTTTTCGATCATAACCCGGCGCAAAATATTCGCATTCCGGAGATCGCCGTGACGAGCCGCAGACATTTCCTCACCCGCAATGAAGTCGGCAAGCTGCTGGAGACGCTGAGGCGCCAAAGTCTGCGGAATTATCTGATCGGCCTTTCGCTGGTGCTGTTAGGACTTCGCGTGTCGGAGCTGTGTGGCATCAAATGGAAGGATTTCAATTCCGACTTGCTCGAAACGTCCGTATGGCTAACCGTATCCCACGCCAAACGCGGGAAAACGCGCGAGGTCAAGATTCCGCGCGAGTTGTGGAGCATGTATCAGGAGCATGCCCGAAAATTGGCGGGATCCCCCGAACCGAATCCGGAACTTGTGCTGTTTCCTATAACCCCGCGGCAAATCGAAAGGATTATCAAGCAAGCGGGGATCGCCAGCGGGATTCAGAAGCAGCCGACCCCCCATTGGTTACGGCATACCAACGCGACCCTGGCGTTACTCCAAGGCGCCTCGCTGCAGCAGGTTCAGGAAACCTTGGGACACTCCCATATCAACACAACTCAACGTTATTTGCATACCGTCGAACAAATGAAAAAGGCCGCTCCCGACTTCGTACAGGACTGCTTAAAGGAATTTATGTAAACGGTCGCAAAAAAAATTAGTGCTTTTTGTCTATTTTTCTTCTTAAAATAATGCATAATTCGCCCTTTTGTCCTATAATGTAACAAGAGCTGATTACAAACCTTGCCAAATTTTGACCATTTTTTACCTAAGCTTGTCGCATAATTGTTATTGTACGACATGGCTTGTTTTTCATCCGTTTGCTCTGAATCATAATCGGGTAAAAAGCATAAAAATTTAACCGGAATTTCGCAGAAATTTCTTTTTTTCTTCAGGAAAGGAAGGAATACCCGCTCCAGGACGGGAAAGGCAAATGAAGACACAGGTTTTAGGGGGCAGAACGGTTGACTGTTTTTAATGAGTTCATTGATGAACTGTATATGGACAATAGCCCAGACGCAGTGAAGTGGTTTAACCTGCTCGTGCGCAAGCATCCAGAAACCTATCATCACAGTATCCGGGTCGCCATGCTGGCCGAGAAAATCGCCGAGCCGCTGGACATCAGCGGAACGGAGAAGGACCTGCTGGTCCGCGGATGCTTTATGCATGATATCGGCAAGACGATGATTCCCCGTGCGATTATCGAACAACGGGAGCCGCTAACGGAGGCGCAGTGGAGGATCATTAAGCTGCATCCGGTTATCGGGGCGGAGTTGGTCGAAGCGGATCCGGCATTCGGGCCGGGCATCGCGGACATCGTTCGGTGGCATCACGAGCGATGGGACGGAACCGGTTATCCGGATGGTCTGAAGGGGGAGCAAATCCCCTATAAGGCGAGAATCTGCGCGGTGGTCGACGCCTTCGATTCGATGACGTCGGACAGGCATTACCGGGAGCGGAAGCTGACGATGGCCGAAGCCAAGCTGGAACTGCACCGGCACCGTGAAACCCAGTTCGATCCGGAGATCGTTGATGCGTTAATGCAACTTTCCGATGAGATGTTGAATATTTATTCAATCATGTAATTTTCGCGGATATAAGGGGAGATGGACATGGAAAAGGGGGACTGGCACTGCCCCGCAACTCTGGCGGAGCTGGAGAAGGCCAGGCGGGCAGGGAGAAAACTGGTGTCCCTTCGCGTGACCTTATTTCCCGATTGTACGCTGCCGCTGGCGCGATTCCGTCAAATCGACGCGAAACTGAGCGCCTATGAGCAGGTGCTGGCACGAATGCCGGATCTGGCGGATTCGGCGGAACCTCAAGCGTGCGTTGAATCCGTGACCTGGCTGATCGCCTTCGCAGGGGAACCCGAGCATCTACAAAGATGGGTGGAACTGATGCTGGATGTGGATCAAGTCGATGTCGCCGAAATCGATACGTAAAACAGTAAAGCAGGAGAAGTCTGGGATCAGACTCCTCCTGCTGCCGTTTTGCGCTGCTCCTCCGCCATTTTGGCGGCAATCTCCCGCTTCAACCGGATAAAATCGGGCTCTTCCGCCATAGCGTCGCGGCGCGGCCGGGGGAAAGGCACCGGGATGGCATGCAGGACACCGGCAGGCCGGTTCGAAAATAAATAGATCGTGTCGGAAAGCAACAGCGCCTCCTCGATGCTATGCGTGATCATTAGGACGGAGCGTTTGTTTTCCTCCCAGATATCCAGCAGCCAACGCTGCATTTCGCTGCGTGTCAACGCGTCGAGGGCGCTGAACGGCTCGTCGAGGCACATCACCTCCTGGGGGGCGAGCAGCCCCCGGAGGAAGGAAGCGCGCTGCTGCATGCCGCCGGACAACATATGGGGATAGGCCCGTTCGAAACCGCCAAGTCCGGCCTTTTCCAGCCAATGCCGGATTTCCGTGCGCGAGCTGCGGCTCCCGGTTCCGGCGATCTCCTGCGCCAGGACGACATTGTTTTCGATCGTTCGCCAAGGGAACAGCGCGGGCTGCTGCGGCACGTAACTGATATGTCCCCGTTGCCCGGTGACGCGGCGTCCCTGCAGAAGCACTTCCCCTTGATCCGGAGCGGTTAACCCGCCGATGATGTGAAATAACGTGCTCTTGCCGCAGCCCGACGGACCGATGATCGAGACGAATTCACCGGCCGGTACCCGCAGCGAGATGTCGCGCAGAACCGGGACTTCCCGGCGTCGGTCGCGGAATGTTTTATGGATCTGCCGGACCTCCAGCGCGGGTACGGCGGCATCCCGAAGCGTTGATTCTTCGCTCATAACAAGTCTCCCTTTCCGTAAGCTGCCTTAACTTCGGTCATTTGCCGCTTTGTAGCGGACAAGCCATTTCTCCAACAGGGCAACGCAGGCAAACATCGCCAGGCTGATAGCTACGATGATCGCGATGGCAACGAAAATTTTGTCCGTACGGAACGATGACTTCTGCAGCATCATATAGTAGCCGATCCCTTTGTCCGCGCCGATCCATTCGGCGATCACCGCTCCCATGACGCTGTAGGTCGCGGCGATTTTGACCCCCGACATGATGGAGGGGATCGCGTAGGGTACCTCCAGCTTGCGGAAGATTTCCGCTTTGGACGCGCCGATCATCCGCATGTAATCCAGCATCGCCCGGTCCGTACGGCTCAGTCCGTCCATGGCCGCCACCGCGACAGGGAAGAAGCAGACAAGCGTAATGACGATGATCTTCGGCAGGATGCCGAAGCCGAACCAAATCATCAGCAGCGGGGCCAGCGCGATGGTCGGCACGTTTTGGCTCAGGATGATCAGCGGGTACAGCGACGCTTTGAGAAACGGAACATAATGGAGCGCAAACGCCACGAGCAGACCCACGAGCGTTCCGATGGCGAAGCCGATCAGCATCAGCCGCAGCGTCGCCAGCGTGTGCTCCCCGAGGCCGGCCGCACCGGCGGCCGCTTCGCGCCCGATGTCCACCGGGCTGGGCAGGATCCATTTTTCGATGTGGAACCAGGCGGTAGCGCCCTGCCAGATCAGCAAAAATAAGAGGACCGCCACGAGGGGCGGCCACATGCTGTGCCAAAGGCTGCGGAGCTTCATGGCCGATATTTTTCAATCAGCTTATCCATGCTGACGCCTTTGGGATTGTACGAGATTTTGATTTGCGAAATGATACCCGTGCTACCGAATTCGATGACGGCCTCGTTCATCTTCTTCACGATCGCCAGCAGTTCGTCAAGATCCCCTTCCAGAGTCGTCTCCAGGGGATTCACCTGATATTTGACGCCGGAAGCCTGAATCACCTCAATGGCCCGGTCCACATAGGGAATCACGTCTTCTCCGTTCGGCGTTTTCGGAATGATTTGAATACTTAACAGTGCGTTTGGCATCCGTTGGTTCATCCTTTCGAATTTGAATTTGACATACATGGCACATGGCGTTATTGGCGGCTACTCACTTGGTAAAAACTCGTTGGTGAAGGCGGCATCGACGTCCAGTGGCTTCTCCAGCAGGCCGCGCTCATGCATCCAATCGGAGTAGTTCTGCCATACTTCCCGTTTCTGTTCGCCCCAGCGCGGAGCGTCGTCCTTGTATTTCGGGCTCAACCATTTTTGGCTGGCGACCACCAGATCCTTGTCGAGCTCCGGCACGGCTTTGAGCAGGATTTGCGCCGCTTCTTCGGGGGAGGAGATCGCATATTGATAGCCTTTGGACACGGCCCGCATAAATGCCTTTACCAGCTCGGGGTCTTCCTGAGTCGTCTTCTCGTTGGTGACAAGCACCGGGGTATAGTAATCGAGCTGCTCGGAGAAGTCCTTGACGTAGAGCATATCCAGCGGCTCGCCCCGCAGTTCGGCTTCGATGCCGGTCCATGCATAGAAGATCCAGGCGAAATCGATATCCCGCTTCACGGCCGTAAAATAATCGGCATCCCCGATATTGAGGAACTTCACCTTGCCGACATCGGCGCCTTGCAGGTCCATGATGGATTGGATCACCGCTTTTTCCACCGGAGAACCCCAGCCGCCGTATGCCTTACCCTCGAAATCCTTGGGCGATTTGATGTTCTTGGCCACAGGCGCTGCAAAGCCGGACGTATTGTGCTGAATGATAGCGGCGATGGATACGAGCGGTACGCCCTGGATCCGGCTTTGCGTGACATTCTCCTGCACGCTCACGCCAAACGGCACCTCCCCGGAGGCCACCATCGCTTCGGCGCCGCCGGAACCGGGCAGGAGGATCTCCACGTTCAGCCCTTCTTCGGCGAAATATCCTTGATCCTGGGCGACGTAAAGCCCGGTATGGTTCGTGTTGGGGCTCCAGTCGAGCACGACTTTGACGTTCTGCAGCTCTGCGCCGGACGACGGGTTTGGCGCAGCGGCTTCGGTATTTTGCCCGCCATTGTTCCCGGTCGCCGCTTTGCCGGCGTTGTTTCCGTTTGCTCCGCCGCAGGCGGACAGCACGAGCAGCATGCAACCGAGAAACACGGCCAGTACGGCACGTAGTTGAACTTTCACGACATATTCTCTCCTTCGTGGGTTTAAATTTCCGCAGTTTGTTCTAGGTATAACCCTGGATACGCGTCCTTAAGCGCATTCCAAACGTCCGGATACAAAAAAACGTCCCGGATCCGGGACGCGATAGGCAATGGATATGAATATAATACAGGTTCATGTCCATGGTATAGCTCCCTACGCTGGCATTATCCAGATCAGGTTAAAGGGTCAGTATCTTAAGGGATACACTCTCAGCCGGCCGATTCCAGCACCCCTGAACAGTATGACTGCAGATTACATCTGTCATTATAGTTTTCGTCAACCGCTTTTGTCCAGTCTTTCCGGACCGGCTTGCAAAAACAGGGGATTTGCTTTTTATCTGGCAAAAGGATATAATGAGTTCATCTCTTGTTTTTGAAAGAGGATATTCATTCACGCACATTCACGCATTGAAAAGAGTGTCACTTTTTTTGAAACTGGAACTTTTTTCAATGTGTGAATTTTTTTTATACAAGTGGTGCATGTTCAATAAAGGTCAGCCTTTTTGAGCGACTTCTGTTAAAAAAATGAATCATGTTAATCTTGAAACAGGAGGTATTCCCATGGAAACCGGAACAGTAAAATGGTTTAACGCTGAGAAAGGTTTTGGCTTCATCGAAGTGGAAGGCGGAAATGACGTGTTCGTTCATTTCAGCGCGATCACCGGCGAAGGCTTCAAGACCCTCGACGAGGGCCAACGCGTACAATTCAACGTGGTTCAAGGCAACCGCGGCCCGCAAGCCGAAAACGTTGTTAAACTGTAAGCCAGCCAGAAACTGCTCTTAATGCGCTCTCGCGTTAAGGGCAGTTTTTCTTCGCCAAAGATCATTCATGAGGTTAACTTTCAGAAGCCTGCTTCTGATGGCACATATAGCACCGCAACAAACTATATCTATGCACCCGGTTGGAACGCTCACCTTGAAGGAGGGGAATTATGAACTACCGTAAAAAAACGTTAGAAGAAATTCCTGAGGAAAATACGCCGGTATGGACCTGCACGAGCGACGATTGCAAAGGATGGATGCGGGATAATTTCACGTTTGATTACAGCCCTGTTTGTCCGCTTTGCTCGTCCGAGATGGTCATGGGAATGCGCATGCTTCCCCAACTGAGCAATCCGAGCTCCGATCAAAAATTGTCGGCCAAGAAGGCATAGACGAGGCTGCCGCCGGAATCGGTGGGCTGCCAGCAACCACAGCCGTATTCGCATCAAGCGAATGCGGCTATTTTCATTTTGGTGAAGGGGGTTCCGAAAGGGGATGCAAAAATGAAATATCCACAAAAGGATTGCATCTATATTTAAAATCTAATATGTTTGAGGTACTGCAATGATTTAACATCCAGAAGGGGGAACCCGCGCGCCGATGCACGGAAATTATAAGGTTGCTTCTCATGTATTCGACATTCCTTCCAGCAGCAAACAAAGGAAGCTGGCCATCCTTCTCGGCACCCTGATTATCGCGGTGTCGCTCGCGGTGCTGCCGTTCGGTATGACAGCGCTTCCCTCTGCCGAACCCTTTGTGTCGGCCGCCATCGGTTGGCTGATTTTCGGGGATATGCTCACGGCCTTTATCATATACAGCCAATACCGGGCCTCCGGCTTTCCGGCGCTGCTCGTTTTGTCCTGCGCCTATTTATTTAGCGGATTGATGACCTTTTTGCATATCTTGACCTTTCCCGGTCTCTTCGGCGGATTTGGAGCCCTGGTTGGGGCCGGGGGGCAAACCGCCGGGTGGTTGTGGGTGTTTTGGCATGGAGGTTTTTCTCTCGGCATCTTGTTATACGCCTGGGTGAACCGAAAGTGGTCCAAGCCGTTAAGCTCGAAAGATCAAGTCTTCAACTACGGCACGGCAGGGATTACGTTGACACTGTTGACCGTATTTGGCTTGTTCGAGATTACCGCTTTAGGAGAGCGATGGCTGCCCAACCTCATTCAGCAGAACGATTACCGGAAATTGAATACCTTAGGGATCGGTCCGGCGATCTGGATTTTGAATGTGCTTGCCTTGGCGGTCGTGTGGAGGAGAGTCAAGGGATGGTCGATGCTGCATTTATGGCTGGCGGTAGCGTTGCTCGCCCTGCTGATGGATGTGACGTTGACGCTGTTAGCCGGCATGCGCTTCACCTTGGGGTGGTATTTTGCCAAAATCCATTCGGTTATCGCTTCGACCGTCGTGCTTTGCGCGGTAGTTAATGAGGTGAATCGGTTGTTTATCCGGTTATCGGAGCAGCATCGGCAATTGATGGAATCGGGCCGGCAGCTTGAGCATGCGAACGAACAGTTAATTCGGCTGACCAATCTCGACGGGTTGACGGAGATACCGAACCGCCGGCGGTTCGACGAAATTCTGGCATGGGAACTGGTCTCCCCGGAGGAGCGGAGCACCTCGCTATCGCTGCTCATCATAGATATCGATTGTTTTAAAGCCTATAATGATTATTATGGACATCAAGGCGGGGATCACGTCCTTAAAGAGATCGCAGGGACGATCTACGCTGCGGCGAAGCAGGACCAAGGTTTTGCCGCAAGATACGGCGGGGAGGAATTCGTGGTCGTCTTGTCCGGACTGGAGACGCAGGGAACCCTGGAGGCCGCCGAGCGGCTGCGTTTAGCGGTTGCCGGACTGGGCATCGAGCATAGGCACGCCAAAGCGGAGGGGATCGTGACGATCAGCGTTGGCGGATACCGCCTTGCTCCGTTCGATCCGATGGATGCGGAGGAGTTGATCCGCCGGGCGGACCACTGCCTCTATCAAGCCAAGGAAGAGGGACGAAACCGTTCGGTTGTCGAAGGGTGATTTCGAGTTCCCGGGCCTTCCTGGTTCAGGATGCGGTGGCATTTTCGGTCATGGCCCGGTATTGCTTGAACATAAACAGGCGCCAGCGAATGATCATGCCGTAGGCGAGCAAGAAGAACAGCGCTCCCGTCTGCATTACGGAGACATACCGTTCCACGGCTTCATGCAACAGGAGGCGGACGACGAGCAGGCCGATCAAGATCAGGATGAAGCTGCGCGATCTCTCCGCATAAATCTCGCCGCCGATATTCTCGAACTTGGTTGTCCGGATCAGCGGATAGGAGAACAACAGCCAGCCGCAAGCGAACGCGATCACGCCCCACAGGATCGGAATATGCGTCTCCGGGACGATAAACATGATGAGGCCGGTCGTCATTCCCAGCGGCGGAATAACGATTTTCTTCACGGTGACGGGACGCCGGCTGGCTTTCAGACGAATAAACAGAACGGCAACGGCCATGACCATCGCACCGAATGTAAAGGCGATTTGCAGATAAGAGGGATTTATCAGATTCATGGATATTCCCTTTCTGTTAAGTAATAGCGATTCGCGAGAACATTATATCATACTCGCCGGCACTTGTTTCAAACTCGGTAAGGGAAAGGGGAAGGAAAATGAACAGCGAATTGACGGTTGCCGTCCACTGCTTGTTGTATTTGGATTCCAGGGAGGATCGGATGGCCAATAGCGAACAAATCGCCTGCAGCGTGGCGACGCATCCGGCTCGCGTGCGCAAAGTGCTCAGCCTCCTTCGCCGCCACGACCTCGTGACGACGAAGGAAGGAGCCTATGGCGGATATCTGCTGAAGGCCGAACTCTCTCAGGTTTCGCTCGGCGATTTGTACCGCATTTTCGCTCAAGGTTCGCTGCGTCCGAGCTGGTGCTCCGGCAGCGAGCACTCCTCCTGTGCCATTTCCTCGAACATCCCTGCTGTCATGAACCGGATTTATGGCGGGGCGGAGCGTCAGTTGGAGCTTTATTTCGACCGGCTGCTCATGTCCGACGTGAAACGGCTGCTGGATGAATCCGATAAAGGGAAGGAAGCGAGTTCGATGAGTAAGGAAATTCAAGATCGTGGGCTGTTTTATGTCGGTTCCTACGCCGAGAGCGGGGAGCCGGGTATTTATCTCTGCGAGCTGCGGCGAGGCACGGGGGAAATGCGCATCCTCCACGGCATATCGGGTCTTGCGAATCCGTCCTT
The DNA here is from genome assembly GCF_057063165.1 of Paenibacillus sp. JL3B1040. Taxonomy (NCBI): domain Bacteria; kingdom Bacillati; phylum Bacillota; class Bacilli; order Caryophanales; family Paenibacillaceae; genus Paenibacillus; species Paenibacillus tiangongensis. The sequence continues at coordinate 732,678 of NZ_CM169317.1, forward strand.
TTTGACGATCGATGCCAAGGAGCTGCGGCTGTATGCGGTAAGCGAACAAACCGAAGGGCGGGTCGCCGGTTTCGCGATAGATCCGGAGGACGGGAAGTTGGCGATGCTGCACGGCGATAAGGCGACGCTAGGCGCGGACCCTTGCCACCTGGCTTTGCAGCCTGGGCCGGCGCGGCACCTGCTGGTTGCCAATTATTCCAGCGGACATGTCAATGCTTTCGCCCTCGAACCGGACGGTGCGCCGGGGAGAATAACCGCCCTGATCCGCCATGAGGGGAGCAGCGTGAACGAGCGGCGCCAGGAGTCGGCCCATGCGCACAGCATCGTGCCAAGCCGGGACGGAAGGTTCGCGTTTGTCTCCGATTTGGGGACCGACCAAATTGTGATCTATCGGCTGGAGCGCGGCGAGCTTTTGAAGCACGGGGCGACGGCCCTGCCGCCGGGGGCGGGTCCGCGGCATTTCGTGATCCATCCGACGGAACGGTTCGCTTACGGCATGAACGAGTTGAACAACACGGTGACGGCCTACGCGTATGACCCGGTGGAAGGTCGGCTTGAGGCAATCCAGCATGCCGGCTCGCTACCGGATGATTATCAAGGTGAAAATTATCCTGCCGATATTCATTTCTCGCCGGATGGACGGTATGTATACGGCTCTAACCGCGGGCATGACAGTATTGTCCGCTTCCGCATCGATCCTATGACCGGGCGGTTGGAGGAGCCGGAATGGACGAACACGGGGGGAAGCTGGCCGCGTAACTTCGCCGTGTTGGACGACTACGTTCTGGTGGCCAACCAGTACAGCGGCAATATCGCCGCTTTGCGCCGCGATCCCGAGAGCGGCCGCCTTACGCCGGCCGGGCAGAGCTTAAGCATCGACAAGCCGTCCTGCATCGAACCGCTTCCGGCGGACCTCGCGGCGGGAATGCTGCGGTAGCTCCGGAAGTTTTTGCAGGAGGCAAGGAACCTTGGAGCCCAGAACGGCATATTTCTACTGGTAGGGAAAACGCGGGGCAGCCGGCAGGTACCAAGTGAGAGGAGCCTCATATCAACGGAAGACGTAGGTTTCGACCCTAACACCCGAAGGCCCGCATTTCGCCGGCTTTCGGGTTTTTTCATTAACGGAAGGGGGCATTCGCCGCTCCAGGCCGGGGCCTGTACCGGCTATAAGGGGAGCTTATAAATAATTTGATTTTTTTGTATAAAAAGGTTTGACATTTTTAGGCTGCCGCATATAAAATAACACCATAGCAAACTAAACAGGTAGGAATAATTTAAAATGTTCTCACCGTACGGACGGAGGAACGCTCTACTTGCCTTGGCAGACACGGGTAGTGGCTCGGTTTGACCGTAGGGGGTGGGGCGTTTCTCCGTTTTCCTTTTTGGGATGGAGCCTGATGCGGTAGATGCCTGCCCTGCCCTAGTAAAGCGAGAAAAGTGAGTATGGGGAGTGATACGATGAACAGAAGGTTGAAGCAAGGGGTTCTGATGAGTTTGGCATTGATATTGGTTGGGGTCCTGGCGGCTTGCTCGGCGAACAAGAGCGGGGGCAGCGAGGCGGCCAGCGCGGCAGCCGGCAATTCCGGCGGCGCGGGGAAGCCCAAGGCGGTGGAACTGCTGAACGTATCCTACGACCCGACCCGGGAATTATACGAAAAATATAACGATGCCTTCGCGGCCTATTGGGAGAATGAAAAAGGACAGAAAGTCACGATCAAGCAGTCGCACGGCGGATCGGGCAAGCAGAGCCGTGCGGTCATCGACGGACTGAAAGCCGACGTGGTCACGCTGGCCCTCGGATACGATATTGACGCCATTTCGCAAAGCGGCATGATCGGTGAAGGTTGGCAGCAGAAATACGAGCATAGCAGCTCGCCGTACACCTCGACGATCGTATTTCTGGTGCGCAAAGGCAATCCCAAGGAAATCAAGGATTGGGACGATCTGATCAAGGAAGGCGTCGAGGTCATCACGCCGAACCCGCAAACTTCCGGCGGGGCGCGGTGGAATTACCTGGCGGCATGGGGATACGCCCTGCATCAGAACAATAACGATGAAACCAAAGCGGTGGAGTTCGTGCAGGAACTGTTCAAGCACGTTCCGGTTCTCGACAGCGGGGCGCGGGGCGCGACCACGACGTTCGTGGAGCGCGGACTCGGCGACGTGCTGCTGGCTTGGGAGAATGAGGCCTGGTTGTCCGTGCAGGAGCTGGGACCGGACAAATTCGATATCGTTTATCCGTCGGAGAGCATTCTGGCCGAACCGCCGGTCGCAGTGGTAGACAAGAACGTGGATGCCAAAGGCACCCGCGAAGTGGCTGAGGCGTATTTGAAATACCTGTATTCGGAGGAGGGCCAGAAGATCGCCGCGGAGAATTACTACCGCCCGACGCTCGACAGCGTCAAGACGCAGTTTGCCGACCAGTTCCCGGAGATCAAGCTGTTTACGATCGAGGAATTCGGCGGCTGGGCCGAAGCGCAGGCGAAGCATTTCAATGACGGCGGGATCTTCAGCCAAATTTACGTACCGCAATAATATGAACCGACCGTAACGAATCGGAGGCGAAAACTATGCACAGTGGCACCACAAAGCGCGGCGTCCTGCCCGGCTTCGGGTTGACGATGGGATTCAGCGTGCTGTACCTCAGCTTAATCGTGCTGATCCCGCTTTCCGCCTTGCTGCTGAATTCTACGGGACTAACCTGGGAGAAATTTTGGGAGATCGCAACCGATCCGCGCGTGCTCGCTTCCTACAGGGTGAGCTTTGTGACCGCGGCGGTGGCCGGACTGCTCGATGCCGTACTCGGGTTGCTGTTGGCCTGGGTACTCGTCCGGTACGATTTTCCCGGTAAAAACGTGTTTGACGCGATGATCGATCTTCCCTTTGCCCTGCCTACGGCGGTGGCCGGCGTTTCGCTTACCGCGATCTATTCGGCCAACGGCTGGATCGGTTCCCTGTTTGAACCGCTTGGGATCCGCATCGCCTTTACGCCGGCGGGCATTACGCTTGCGCTGATGTTTATCGGCATTCCGTTTGTCGTGCGCACCGTGCAGCCGGTGCTGCAGGATCTGGACGCCGAGGTCGAGGAGGCGGCGGCGACGCTGGGCGCCAGCCGCTTCCGCACCTTCCGCCAGGTGGTGCTGCCGGAGCTGCTGCCGCCGCTCTTGACCGGGTTTGCGCTGGCCTTTGCCCGCGGCATCGGCGAATACGGCTCCGTCGTCTTCATCTCCGGCAACATGCCGATGAAGACGGAGATCGCCCCGCTGCTCATCATGTCGAAGCTGGAGCAATTCGACTACGCCGGGGCGACGGCGGTAGCGCTGATGCTGCTGCTGATCTCGTTCGTGCTGCTGCTGCTCATCAACACGCTGCAGCGCCGGATCCGCAAGACCGCGCGGTAAGATGCCTTTATCTCGGCCGGGTTGTCGGGAGACGCAAATTTAGGTACGCAAACTCGATGGGGAGGGAAGATTATGGCCGGTTCTGTGCCATTAGCGGCGAGTAAGCCGACGGCTCCGCGCAGGCAGGCGGGGAAGGGGTCCGGCGTTGCGAAGTGGGTATTGATCACGGCGGCGGCACTGGTCCTGCTGTGGCTGATCGTTTTGCCGCTCGCCGTTGTGCTGACGGAGGCGCTCAAAAAAGGTTGGGACGTGTACGTGGCGGCGATACGCGACCCGGACGCGTTGTCCGCGTTGCGGCTGACGCTGCTCGTCGCTTTGATTACCGTACCGCTGAATACGATTTTTGGGGTAGCCGCCGCCTGGGCCGTTACCAAATTCAAATTTCGCGGCAAGCAGGTGCTGGTCACGCTGATCGACCTGCCGTTTGCCGTATCTCCGGTCATCGGCGGTCTGATTTACGTGCTAGTATACGGCTCGCATGGCTGGTTCGGTCCTTGGCTGGATGAACATCAGATCTCGATTATTTTCGCGCTGCCCGGCATTATCCTGGCGACGTTGTTCGTCACCTTTCCGTTCGTCGCCCGCGAGCTCATCCCGCTCATGGAGGATCAGGGGCAGCAGGAGGAAGAGGCCGCGGTAACGCTGGGCGCCCGGGGCTTCCGGATCTTCTGGAAGGTCACGCTCCCGAACATCAAATGGGGTCTATTGTACGGAATTGTGCTATGCAATGCGCGAGCGATGGGGGAATTCGGCGCCGTCTCCGTCGTCTCGGGCCATATTCGGGGGGAAACCAACACACTGCCGCTGCACGTGGAGATATTGTATAACGAGTACCAATTTTCCGCATCGTTTGCGGTGGCTTCTCTCTTGCTGCTGCTGGCGCTCGTAACGCTGTTGCTCAAAAGCTGGTTCACGCGCCAAAGCCGCCATTAGGGAGGCTCGGGTCTGCCGCCGGGGGATAGAGGCGGACGGAACTCAAGGAATAAAAGGCGCTGCCGCAGAGGTCAAACCGGCGGACGCATCCCGAGCGAGTAACATAAGCCGGTGGTCGCCGAGGCTATTGCGGCCGCCGGCACCGTGGGTGCAGGTGCTGGTGCCGGTACTGGCGGTGCCGCGGTGTCGCGGTGTCGGTGTGCTCGACTTCTAACGGACCGTAGCGCCCTTATTCACTCATTTCCCGGCTATTTCCCGCTGTAACGGAACCCAGAGACCTTATTGGCCTCAAATGGCGGAGATTCGGCTGCATTTGTCCGGAATAAGGTCTCCTGGTTCCGTTAGAAATGGAGACATCTGCAACACGGACAAATAACGTCTCCTGGTTCCGTTAGAAGGTCGAAAGAAAGTTACTGGAGCTTGGCGGGGGGAGGTGCAGTGTGGTATTGGTATGAGCTGCAGTGTACAGGGAGCCGCAATGTGGAGGAAGTTACTGTGACAGGAAGCTACAGTGTGGAATGAGTTACAGTGTGTAATGAACTATAGTGTGCAGGGAGTTACAGTGAAGGCTGAAGGGTTTGAAGCTCACGTGGGTCTGAAGCTCTGAAGCTAATGTTATCGGCGGGAAGCTACGCGAATCACGAGGGGCTGACTGAATTCAAGGTTCGACGCGGGGAAGCTTCTGAGGTACAATTCATGTGCCAAAGATGATCTTTTTGGATTGACCTATCTACGGGGAGGGTTAGGGGGATGGCGAAACCATTGAAAGTCGACGAAATTTGGCTGGAACGGATCGCGGAACTGCTGGGCGGCATGGAATTCGGTTCGCTGAACATCGTCGTCCATGAAGGCCAGATCGTGCAAATGGAACGCACGGAACGCAAACGTTACGAGTTGAATCCGGGCAGCGCCTCCAGGGCTTCCGGCGCTTCCCGTCATACGGCCAAACCTTTGCGCGAATCCGGCCGCCAGCGGTAAAGCGATTGATCGGATTCCATAAGTTCAGTAACAACCCCGATTCCGGGCGGTCAGGCAGCGAAAGCTGTCCGCCACCTAGGAATCGGGGTTGTTTGCGCTTATTGCGGCGTTTCGCCTTCCCCCATGCGGCCTTTCGCTTGCATAGCGCCGGGGGCGGCGGCTTCTCCGGCCTCCGGTGCCGACAGCAACGGGGCGTGGCCGACGTACGGGCGCGCTTTCCGCGGCTTGCGGCTGTTCAGGCGAAAACCGCCAAGAACCAGCAATAGCTGGGCGCCCAAAATATATGGGGCAAACCGGCCGCCAGCCCAATGCCCTGCGGCCAATACGGCGATCAGGGAGGCCAACAAACGGGCTGGAATCGCGTTGACATGCCGATTCCGTCCGCCCATGACAGCCATGTAAAGCAGCAGCAAAGCCAACCAGCACGAGGCCAGTTGCATCCAGCCAGCGGCCAGCTCCCCGGCGCGCCCGGTTTCCATCCCGCCGGAGAGACCCGTCCCCAGCAAGTGCCATAACCAGAGCAGCGTTAAAAAGAGGGCGGCAGCAAACAACCCTGGCAATACGGGCCGCAAAACGCGCCACAGCCAGCTTCCCCAGCCGGGACGTTCCATCTGGCGCAGCAGCTTATCCCGTTCGGCGATCAGGGCATCGCTTTCCCGCTCGATCGTTCTCAGCAGCAGGGGCAACCGAGAGGCATCGCCGTCCTCGGCGAAAGCGGAGATTTGCGCCAGCAGGTTTTCGCTGGTATAAGGTGCGGCTCGACAAGCCAGCAGCTTGTCCCGCAGGACCCCAAGGTCCAGCGGCGTCTGCGATAGCGGATTCATCGCGGACATTAACGAACCGGCAGCCGCAGCGTAACGATCCAAGGTGGAGTTGATGTATTCCAGCCGGTTATGTTCCTCCCGAGCCCATTTGCGCCGCGCCGCGCCGTAAAGCGCAAGGAACGCGGACAACGCCAGGAAGGCGGCTATCGCGGAATGTTCAGGCGTCTGCAGCCAGGCAACCCATTCCGATAGTGACACGGCGATCACCCTTTCCATATTCCTCCTTTCACTATTGCACACGTGCCGTTCGGATTCAAGCTTGGTTCATGAGTTTCGGAAATATGGTATACTTGAAAATTGGTGAAAACTTGTGAAATAGACGGGCAGGCGGTGGGAACGAGAGTGAGTGAACAAGAACCCGGTACAGAGGTCAAAATCATACGCGAGGCGCCAGGGGTTAACGATTACCTGAGGCTTCGCGAACAAGCCGGACTGAGCCCGCGCAGCGTAGAAGGAGCGGCGAAGGGACTGGCCAACTCCTTATTCGTCGTATCGTTGTATGATGAAGCGGGATTGGCGGGGATGGGAAGAATCATCGGTGACGGGGGCTGCTTTATGCAGGTTGTCGACATCGCCGTGCGTCCGGATCTTCAAGGAAGAGGCCTGGGCAAAACGATCATGGGCGAAATCATGGGTTTTCTGGAGAGCCAAGCGCCGCCATTAACGTACGTCAGCTTGATTGCCGACGTGCCGGCGGATAAGTTGTACCGGCGCTTTGGCTTCGAGTATACCGCGCCCGGCGGCCTCGGGATGTACTGGAAAAAGCTTTGACACAGGCACGAAGGCGGCCGGAGCGGGCTGGACTTCATGTGATTAAACGGCAAAGGGGATGCCATCGGATTGACTTCCACAGTAATTGAAATTTTCATGATCGCCATTCTGGCGGGAATCGTCGGTTCAATTCTCGGTTTGGGCGGAGGAATTATCGTAACACCGGCGCTGACGCTGCTGTTTGGCGTCGATATCAACCATGCCATCGGGGCAAGTATCATTTCCGTTATCGCCACGTCGAGCGGCTCGGCGGTGGCGTATATCCGCGACCGGATCACGAATTTGCGGGTCGGCATGTTTCTGGAGATCGCCACAACCATCGGGGCGATTACCGGCGCTTTTATCGGGGTGTTGATCGCCCCGCGATTTTTGTATGTCATTTTCGCGTTGCTGCTGCTGTACTCCGCGTACGCCATGATTAAGAAAGGCAAGCAAGAAGTGCCGGAGAACGTTCCGCTGCATCCGATGGCCGAAAAGCTCGGACTGCAGGGCGAGTATTACGACAAAGCGCTTGGCACAACCGTCGCCTATAACGTGGACCGCGTTTACGAGGGCTTCGGGGTGATGTACGGGGCGGGCGTCATCTCCGGACTGCTGGGCATCGGCAGCGGCAGTTTCAAGGTCATGGCCATGGACGTGTTCATGAAGATGCCGCTGAAGGTGTCGAGCGCCACCAGCAACTTTATGATGGGCGTAACGGCGGCGGCAAGCGCCGGCATTTACTTGCTTCGCGGCGACATTATACCGATCATTTCGGCGCCGGTAGCGCTGGGCGTATTGATTGGAGCAACCGTAGGTTCGCGACTCATGCAGCGCATGAAAAGCAAAACGATCCGCATGTTGTTTATCCCGGTCATGGTGTACATCGCGTTTCAAATGATCTATCAAGGATGGAGGGGCTGACATGGGCAAAAATAACGACGCGTCGCAAAGCCGCAGCTTCGAGGTCGAGATAGCTATCAGCAAAATGCTGCGGATCGGCGTCATTCTTGCCGCAGTCGTCATCGTAACCGGACTCGTCCAGTACCTGGTAACCGGCGACAGCGGGTACCCGGGGGATACGTATCCGACCAGCTTCGGCGCCATTGTGTCCGGCTTGCTGGCCTTCAAGGCGGTTGCGGTCATCCAGACCGGCCTGCTGCTGCTCATCCTGACGCCGGTACTGCGCGTTTTCGTCTCGCTGTTCCTGTTTTGGGCGGAGCGGGACTACCGGTATGTGATCATTACCGCGATCGTGTTTGCGATATTGATCATAAGTTTTGCGCTAGGGAAAGCGGGTTAATCGAATCGGCGGGGACTTGGGGCTTCACCGGCTGCGCGGCAGCGGGGAGGCCTTGTTCTTTTTTTGGACTTGTCGGGGGAGGATGATTATAATGAAAACAGAAAACTTGGGAATCCTATCCAACTGTGAAGAAAGGGGGATAGAATAGATGAATATCGTATTGTTTGGCGCGACGGGCATGATCGGAAAAAGGATTGCGGCGGAAGCGCTGCAGCGCGGCCATGTCGTAACGGCGGTGGTCAGAGATCGGGGGCGTGCTGCCGAATTGGGGCTGTCTGATCTCGTCTCGGCGGATTCGCCAAAAGCCGGGCGACTGATCCTGGAGGAAGGGGACATCTTGGTCCCCGATTCGATCGCTCGGCTGGTCCGGGGGCAGGACCTGGTGATCAGCGCATATGGGCCGCGCTTCGGGGATGTGGACGAGCTGCAGGAAGCGACGCGTTCGCTGATCGAAGGCGTTAAGCGCGGCGGTGTCCGCCGGCTGATCGCCGTCGGCGGGGCGGGCGGCCTTGAAGTCGCTCCGGGCATGCGGCTGATGGACACGCCGGAATTCCCGGAGGAAGTGCTTCCGCTGGCCCGGGCCCATGAAGAAGCGTTGGGCATCTACCGGGCGTCGAACCTGGAATGGACGGTACTGAGTCCGCCGGCGCTTATCGAACCGGGCAAACGGACGGGCATGTTCCGCCTGGGCCTGGACCGTTTGGTCGTCGACGAGCGGGAGAACAGCCGGATTACGGCCGAGGATTATGCGGCGGCCCTGCTTGACGAGGCGGAGGATCCGTATTATATCGGCGCCCGGTTCACGGTGGGATATTAGGCAAGAGCCGTTTGGTTCGGGCAGGATCAAGGGGGAGGGAATCGAGTGAAATTGGTGACGTCGGAGCAAATGCGCGCCGTGGACCGCTACGCTATCGAGCGAATCGGGATTCCGGCGGTTGCCTTGATGGAGAACGCCGGGCGGGCGATCGCCGAGGAGGTGCTTGCCTTTTGCCGGCTGCGGCGGGAAGGACGGATGCCGGAGCACCCGGCGGGGACGATCCGTGAACGCCGGGCCGGTGCGAACGGCTTGGACCGGGATGAGGGCGAACCCGGTTTAAGCCCCTTCGGCGGGGCGGGCGATGGCGTACCGCTCGGGGAGAGCGGCCGGCCGCCTTTGCCGGCGGAGCACTGGCTGATCCTCGTCGGTAAAGGGAACAACGGCGGCGACGGCCTGGTATGCGCCCGCCATCTGGCGGAGGCGGGCGTGCAGGTGAGCCTGCTGTACGCCGAGGAGCCCGAGCGGCTTGGCGGCGAAGCGGCGCTGCAGCATACCATCGCTGCAGCGCTGGGGTTGCCGGGCGAGGTATATGCGCCCGGCGCGGTGGCGGCGGCCCGATCCCGCGGGGTGACGGGGATCGTCGACGCCTTGCTGGGCACCGGGGCCAAAGGCGCGCCCCGGGGAGCCTACGCCTCCCTCATCCGGGAGGCGAACGACAGCCGGCTGCCGATCGTGGCGGCCGACATCCCGAGCGGGCTGGACGCCGATACCGGCGCGGTGCACGACCCGTGCATCCAGGCCCGGATCACGGTGTGTCTGGCCTTCCTGAAGGCGGGTCTGACGCAGTATCCGGGCGCGAAGGCGGCGGGGGACGTTATCGTCCGCTATATCGGCATCCCCCGCGCGCTTCCGCCGGGCCTTGCGGAAGCGGGGGTGCTGCTCACCGAGGAGTCGCTGCGCGGCGAGCTCAGGGTAGACCCGGCCCGGCGGCGCGAGGCCGACGGCCACAAGGGCACGTACGGGCACGTGCTGCTGGCGGCGGGCAGCCTCACGATGAGCGGCGCCGGCCTGCTGGCCGCCAAAGCCGCGCTCCGCGCCGGCAGCGGCCTCGTCACGTGGGCGCTGCCGGAGGCGCTGCTGCCGCGCTTGCTGGGGGCCGTGCCCGAGCTGATGCTGGCGCCGGCCGGCGGCGAAGCCGGCGCCTGGAACGCCGCAGCGGCCGCCGAGCTGCTGCGGCTGCTGGCGGCGCGCGACGTGCTCGCCGTCGGCCCGGGGTTGGGCCGCTTCCCGGGCGAGGAGGCCTTCCTGCGCGCCGTGTGGGAGGGCGCCCCGCGTCCCCTGGTGGTTGACGCGGACGCCCTGAACATCCTTGCCGCCGCCAACGGCCTGGCGGCGTGGCGGCGCCGGGATGCGGCGACCGTCCTGACGCCGCATCCCGGCGAAATGGCCCGGCTGGCCGGCCTGACTACGGCCGAGGTGCAGCGGGACCGCATCGGCTTGGCGCGGCGCTTTGCGATGCAGCACGGCGTAACGCTTGTGCTGAAGGGCGCGCGCACCGTGGTGGCGGCCCCGGACGGCCGCGTGTTCGTCAACGTGACCGGGCACCCCGGCATGGCGACCGGGGGCTCGGGGGATGTGTTGACCGGCCTGATCGCCGGGCTGCTGGCCCAAGGCCTGGACGCCGTGCAAGCCGCGGCGTTCGGCGCCTACCTGCACGGCCTGGCCGGCGAACGCGCGGCCGCGGCCCGCACGGGCAACCCGGCGGCGCTGCTCGCCGGGGATATCATCGAAGCGCTGTAACAAACGCGCGTGATCGGGAATGTCTCACCCTGGGAACCGTTCCCTTCTTCCCCCTTATGACGGCTTTAAGCCGTAACCATGGCACCGCCGTTGACATGCACCGTTTCGCCGGTGACGTAAGCGGAGTCGCCGCTGGCGAGGTAAACATAGGCCGGTGCCAGTTCATACGGCTGGCCCGCCCGGCGTATCGGCGTATCGGTCCCGAAGGTCTCGATCTGCTTCGGGGTGAAGGTCGAAGCGATCAACGGTGTCCAGATGGGGCCTGGCGCCACCGCGTTCACCCGAATCCCCCGGTCGATTAGCGAGAGGGCGAGGGAACGGGTAAACGTGACGATAGCGCCTTTGGTCGCGGAATAATCGATCAGCGTCTTATGGCCTTGGTACGCTACGACCGAAGCGGTATTTATGATCGCGCTGCCGCGTTCCAAATGAGGCAAGGCGGCCTGGACGAGGAAGAAAAACGGAAAAATATTCGTTTGAAACGTTTGGTACAGCTGCTCCTCGGTAATATCGGCAATGCTGGGCTGCTGATATTGGACGGCATGGTTGTTGACCAGAACGTCCAGCCTGCCGAAGGAGCCGATCGTCTCCCGGACGACCCGCTCGCAGTTTGTTTTGCGGCGCAGGTCGATCTGAAGCGGAAGGCAGCGTTGCCCCAGCTTTTCGATGTACTGCTTCGTTTCCAGCGCGTCCGCCGTTTCCCATAAGAAGGGGATGACGAGATCCGCGCCCTCCTTGGCAAACGCGACGGCGACCGCGCGTCCGATGCCGCTGTCGCCTCCGGTGACGATCGCGACCTTGCCGCTTAGCTTGCCGCTGCCGCGATAGCTCGGGTTGTCGAAGAGCGGCCGCGGCTTCATTTGCTGTTCGAGACCGGGCTGCTGCGGTTGATGCTGGGGCGGAAACGCAAGCGGCTGCTCCGTACAGACGGTCTGCTTACCGATGTAGGGGTATACGGGATTCATAATACCTCATGGCCCCTTCCTAATTATAAGGTAGTTCAAAAAATCGTCTTTCCATCACGAAGATGAACAGTGAAGCGGGTTCGGCATCGAATCTTGAATTCAGCCGGGCCTTCCGTTGCTCACGTAGGTCTGCCTACGCTGTGCTACTCAGTCCCTAGCTTCATCCAACCTTCTCGGTGCTGAAAACCCGATTTTTGAACCTTGATTTAAACGGTAGTTCAAAAAGTCGTCTTTCCATCACGAAGATGGGCAGTGAAGCGGATTTCGGCGTCGAATCTTGAATTCAGCCGGGCCTTCCGTTGCTCACGTAGGTTTGCCTACGCTGTGCTACTTTTGTCCCTAGCTTCATCCAACCTTCTCGGTGCTGAAAACCCGATTTTTGAACCTTGATTTAAACGGTAGTTCAAAAAGTCGTCTTTCCATCACGAAGATGAACAGTGAAGCGGGTTCGGCATCGAATCTTGAATTCAGCCGGGCCTTCCGTTGCTCATGTAGGTTTGCCTACGCTGCGCTACTTTTGTCCCTAGCTTCATCCAACCCTCTCGGTGCTGAAAACCCGATTTTTGAACCTTGATTTAAACGGTAGTTCAAAAAGTCGTCTTTCCATCACGAAGATGGGCAGTGAAGCGGATTCGACGTCGCATCTTGAATTCAGCCGGGCCTTCCGTTGCTCACGTACCCAAAACGTACGCTACGCTACTTTTGTCCCTAGCTTCATCCAACCTAAAGCGTGTTTGAAAAACGCACATCGGAAGCTTAAGCTTCGGTGCTGAAGAACGGGCTTTTTTTTCCATCGCGATAAATCATCATATGCATCCGCCCAGGTAGGGGTGCCCCAAGGATGCCCCTCCTGCATTGACTTTTCTTTCAAATATTGATAGCATCGTTTAAAATTTAGGGAATTCGTCGGGATTCGAAGGCAGGCGAACATCCAAAGAGACAAGGGGAGAATCCGATATGAAGGTTACAGTCATTAACGGCAGTCCGACGCCGGGGTCCCGGCTGGGCGCAGTGATCGCGCTGACGGAGGAGCTGCTGCGCGGCGAAGGCTTCGAAGTCGACCATTTGAACGTGGGGGAGCTGCCGCCGGAGGATTTGATCCATACCAAATTCGATAGCGAAGCGATCGTGAAAGCAAACGCGCTGGTGGCCGGGGCGGACGCGGTGATTGTGGCCAGTCCCGTCTATCAAGCGTCGTATACCGGCGTGCTGAAGACGTTCCTCGACCTGGTGCCGCAAAAAGGGCTGGCCGGCAAAGTCGTGCTGCCGCTCTTTATCGGGGGCAGTCTCGCGCATCTGCTGACGATCGATTACGCGCTGAAGCCGGTCTTGTCCGTGCTGGGCGCGCGTTATATTTTGGGCGGGGTGTATACCGTGGACGCCCAAGTGGCGCGCACCGAAGCCGGCGGGTTCGAGATTGCCGAGGAGCTGCGCAGCCGGCTCGCGGAAAACGTCCGGGAGCTCGTCCGGGAGACCCGGTTGCGGCAGCGGCAATCTTAAGCAACCGCGCCTTTTTATTGTCGGCGGCCTGAAGCCGGCATATCGCGGCTGCCCAGCTTGAAACGACCGGTTGCCGGGAAGCTTCCCGGAGCCGGTTTTTTTATGGCGGAGGCAAACGGCGCAAACTTGAGAAAAGTGTTACAATAGGAAAAAATACATAACTGCTCGCAATTGCCGAAGGAGGATACTAAGACATCATGTTGAAATTGGTCTTTTTCGTAGGGGTCGCCGGAACGGGGAAAACAACGGTTGCCCGCAAGCTGGCAAGTCGCATGCCGGCGGCTTTTTTGGATCGCGATACGGTAGGAGGCCGCTTTGTGGAGAAAATCCTGGAGATGAACGGTCTGGACGTGAATGACCGCGACTCCGATTTTTACAAGAAGCACCTGCGCGACCTGGAATACGATACGACGCGGGATCTCTGCATCGAAAATTTGGCGGCCGGCCAAAACGTATTTATGATCTCCCCGTTCACGGCGGAACTGAAAAACAAAGACTGGCTCGAAACGCTCCTCCAAGAAGCCGGATTGTCCAAAAGAGAAGTGGATGTCAAGGTCGTCGTTGTCGCGCTGAAGGACATGGAGACCCAAAAGGAACGGATCATCGACCGCTGCACGGACCGCGATACTTGGAAGCTGGAGCATTGGGACGACTTCAAGCACCGCGTGCAGTTCGTGCCGGAGGTGAACTGGGACATCCCGGCTTCGTCCATCCTTGTATTCGACAACAGCGGCGAGCTGACGGAGGAGAAGGTGGACGGCGTTTACCGCTTTGTCCTGGGAGAAGAAAGACAAGCTTAATCAACGAAAGAGCAGCCCTTTCCGCGGCCGAATCGCAGGAAGGGCTTTTTGATTTTCCTTTAGCTTCGATCCCTTGGTTTTCCGCCCGCAAAATACACAAGCCCCCTCAACTGTTTTATAATAAAACAACATAGTTTACCAAATTGGCGATTCTTACGGAATCACCCGGACTGGAGGAATCAGGATGTCCGTCATGACCGCTATTTTCAAAAAATACCGGATCGCCGCCATCTCGGCGATCGCCATGCTGCTGATCGAGCTGGCGGTAGAGCTGGTTCAGCCATTGATCATCTCGCGAATCATCGACCACGGGATTCGGCAGCACGAGGTGTCCGTCGCCTGGATTTGGGGCGGGGTTCTGATGGCGAGCGCTTTGGTGGCGTTTATCGCCGGGATCGCCAGCTCTTTTTTTGCCTCGCACGCAAGCCAAGGCTTCGGTTACGACCTGCGCGACAAGCTGTACGAGAAGGTGCAGTCTTTTTCGTACGAAGTGTTTAACCGCTTCGCCGCTTCGTCGTTGATTACCCGGCTGACCGGGGATATCACGGTGCTGCAGGACGTGATCTTCATGTGCCTGCGTTTTGCCACGCGGGTACCGCTGGTCGTCGTCGGGAGTGTCGCGATGGCCTTGGTCGTGCATCCGAAGCTAGGGCTGCTGCTGACGATTACCGTGCCCGTCCTGCTGGGGTTCGTGCTGTGGATGATTCGTAAAGCGTCGGCTTTATTCCGCACGGTGCAGCGGCGCACGGATAGCGTCAACGGTCTGATTCAGGAAAATTTGACCGGCATGCGGCTGATCCGCGTCTTCGTCCGCATGGCGCACGAGATCGGGCGTTTCGAGCAGCGCAACCGGGAGCTGCGGCAGGGCACGGTCGCCGCGCTGAAGCTGACGGAGACGACGATGCCGTTCCTGCTGTTCATCATGAACGCCGGGATCATTGCGGTGCTGTGGTTCGGCCGGATCGAAATCGCGGACGGGGGCGCCAGCGTCGGCGAAGTCGTCGCCGTCATCAACTACTCGCTGCGCACGATCGGCGCGCTCTCCGCATTGTCCTGGATCATGAGTTCCCTGTCGCGGGGAGCGGCGTCGGCCGGGCGGGTGCGCGAGGTGCTGGAGGAGGACGATCCGGCCGGCAGGCGGGAAGGAAATGCGGAGAGGGCTGGCGGTGAGGCTAGCGGTGCGGCTCCGGAAGAGGGGGCGGAGGCACCGATCCAAGGCCGCATCGAGTTCCGCGAGGTTTCGTTCCGCTACCCGGGCCGTGACGTTATGGCGCTGGAACGGGTTTCGTTCACCGCCGAACCGGGGCAGCGGATCGCCATCATGGGCGCGACCGGCTCCGGGAAATCGTCGCTGGTGCAGTTGATCCCCGGCATGTATGAGCCGACGGACGGCACGATCCGCATCGACGGGATCGACATCCGCGAGTGGGACCGGAAGCGGCTGCGCCGCGCCATCGGTTATGTGCCGCAGGAGGTGATGTTATTCTCCGGAACGATCCGGGAGAATATCGCCTGGGGGCGCGAGGATGCAACGCCGGAGCAAATTCGGGCCGCGGCCCGGCAGGCGCAGATCCACGACACGATCGAGCGGCAGCCGCACGGCTACGAGACGCGGCTCGGCCAGCGGGGCGTCAACCTGTCCGGCGGACAGAAGCAGCGCTTATCGATCGCCCGGGCGCTGGTGCGCCAGCCGGCCATCCTCGTCCTGGACGACAGCACGAGCGCGCTGGATGTCCGCACGGAGGCGGCTTTGCTGGAGGAGGTATCGCACCTCTCCTGCACGACGCTGCTGATTACGCAGAAGGTCAGCTCCACGGCTGCGGCCGATCTGATTCTGCTCCTGGACGACGGGCGGCTGATCGCCAGCGGCAAGCACGAGGAATTGCTGCAGCATTCGGAATTGTACCGGCGGATTTGTGAGTCCCAGCAAGGAAAGGAGGCGGAACCGCATGCCATTCAAGACCTTCACTGAACCGTTCCGCCATCCGTATCCGAAGCTGGATGCGTCACCGCAGGCGCCGCAGGGCGGAGGAGCTCGTCAGGAAGCGCCGGCTTCAGTGGCGGCCGCGCCGCGCCGGCCCGGCCACGGGGGCGGACCCGGCGGTGTAAGGCCCAAAGTGCGGGCCAAGAATTGGTCCGGCACGCTGGGCCGGATTTGGAGCTACCTGTCTGCTCATAAAGCCCGGCTGGCCGCCGTGCTGCTGATGGTCGTCTTCAGCTCGGGATTGGCGCTATTGGGGCCCTATCTGGTCGGGATGGCGGTGGATGATTACCTGGAAGGCGGCGGCGGCCGGCCGTGGGCGATGTTCCTCATCGGATTAACGCTGGTGTTCGCCGGCTCGTCGCTTACGTCCTGGCTGCAAAACATCTGGATGATCGGAATCGCCCAGGAAACGGTGTACCGCATGCGCGCCGAGCTGTTCGCCCAGTTGCACCGGCTGCCGATTCCGTATTACGGCAAGCGTCAGCAAGGCGAGATCATGAGCCGGCTGACCAACGATATGGACAACGTCAGCTCGACGCTCAACAGCTCGGCGATCCAGATTTTCTCCAGCGTGCTGACGCTGGTCGGAACGTTGGTCGTGATGCTGTATCTCAGCCCGCTGCTGACGGTGCTGACGTTCCTCGTCGTGCCGCTGATGATGGCCGGGATGCGCTGGATCACGAAGCGGACGGGACCGCTGTACAAGCGGCGCCAGCAGGATCTCGGCAATCTGAACGGCTACATTGAGGAGACGCTGTCGGGGCAGCGGATCATTAAGGCGTTCTCCCAGGAGCAGCGGGTGCTGCAAGGCTTCCGCGAACGGAACGAGGCAATCCGCAGCTCCAGCTTCTGGGCGCAGACGATTTCCGGCTTCATCCCGAAGCTGATGAACGGGCTGAACAACCTCAGCTTCGCCATTGTGGCCGGGATCGGCGGGGTGCTGGCCGTGCGCGGCAGTGCCGGAGTGACGGTCGGGGTGATCGTCGTGTTCGTCGAATACGCGCGGCAATTTACCCGGCCGCTGAACGACCTGGCGAACCAGTGGAACACGCTGCTGTCGGCCATCGCCGGTGCGGAGCGGGTGTTCGAGGTGCTGGACGAGGAGGTTGAGGCCAGCGACGAGGAAAAGGCGGTGGAGCTGTCGGCGGTGCGGGGCGAGGTGGACTTTTCGGGCGTTTATTTCTCCTATGAGGAAAAGGGAAACGACGACGGCGATACATTGGAGGAGATCAGCTTTACGGCGAACCCGGGCGAGACGATCGCCTTGGTCGGGCCGACGGGGGCCGGCAAAACGACGCTGATCCAACTGCTGTCGCGCTTCTATGAGCCGTCGCGGGGAACGATCACGGTCGACGGCCGCGATATCCGGATGATTCGGCGCGACAGCCTGCGTTCGCAGATGGCCTTCGTGCTGCAGGATTCGTTCCTGTTCCAGGGCACGATCCGCGAAAATATCCGCTTCGGTCGGCTGGATGCCACCGACGCGGAGGTGGAGGAGGCCGCCAAGCTGGCGAACGCGCATTCCTTCATCGTGCGAATGCCCGGCGGCTACGACAAGGTGTTGGGTGCGGACGGCGGCGGCATCAGCCAAGGGCAACGACAGCTGCTGGCCATCGCCAGGGCGATTCTGGCCGATCCTTCGATCCTGGTGTTGGATGAAGCGACCAGCAGCATCGATACCGTGACGGAGATTAAGATCCAGGAAGGCTTGCAGCGCCTGATGCAAGGAAGAACGAGCTTCGTGATCGCGCATCGTTTGAACACCATCCGCCAGGCCGACAAGATTCTTGTTCTGAAGGAAGGCCGCTTGATCGAGCAGGGCTCGCACGAGGAGCTTTTGCGGCGGCGCGGGTTTTATCACAGTTTGTACCACGGTGGGCTTAATGCAGATAGCTTGTAATGGGCCGGCGCATGGCGGTGATCGCGAGACGGCGGCATTTTCGGTACGGGAAAGGGGCGACGTTTAATGGACATGAATGCCTATTTACGGGGGATCGCGCTGCAGCGGCACGAGGTGCCTGCGTTTGACGCCTATCCCTTTCATCTGCCGGCGGTCTCGTCGCTGGGACAGTTGGAGTTCCATCCTAAAGTAACTTACATCGTCGGCGAAAACGGCATGGGCAAATCAACCCTGCTCGAGGGCATTGCCGTCGCTCTGGGCTTCAATCCGGAGGGCGGAACGATGAACTTCAGTTTCGCGACGGCCGAAACCCACTCCGAGCTGCACCGCTACCTCCGCATCGTGCGGGGGCCGGTTCGGCCGCGGGACGGGTTCTTTTTCCGGGCGGAAAGCTATTATAACCTGGCGACGGAGATCGATAATTTGGATCGGGAACCGAGCTTTGGCCCGCCTATTCGGGACTCCTACGGCGGGAAATCGCTGCATACGATGTCGCATGGCGAGTCGTTTTTCGCCGCATTTATGAACCGCTTCAGCGGGCGCGGCCTGTACATCTTGGACGAACCGGAGGCGGCGTTGTCTCCGTTCCGGCAGATGGCGATGCTGGCGCGGATTCACGAGCTGGTCGGACGGCACTCCCAGTTCATCATCTCCACGCATTCGCCGATCCTGATGGCGTATCCGGACAGTCTCATGTACCAGCTTACGCCGGACGGGATCGAGAAGACCACGCTGGAAGAGACCGATCATTACATCATCATGAAGGAGTTTGTTAATCATCGGGAGGGAATGCTAAGGGAACTGCTGCGAGAAGATCATTGACTTCCGGTTTTATTGTAACTATAATGGTTACAGGTAGATCGATGACTTCATGGCAACCAATCGATAAGGAGGAGTTCAGGATGAAGATATTAGTGACAGGAGCAACGGGGCAGCTCGGTGCCAAGGTGGTGAACGCGCTGCTGGCTAAGGTGCCGGCAGAGCAGGTGGCCGTCAGCGTGCGCGATCCGCAGAAGGCCGACGCGCTCAGCGCGCGGGGCGTGGACGTGCGGCGGGGGGACTTCGAGGATCCCGCCTCGCTGGATACGGCTTTCGCCGGCGTGGAACGGCTCCTGATCGTGTCGACGCAAGGCGATAACGATGCGCGGATTCGTCAGCACCTGACGGCTGTTGCGGCGGCGGAGCGGGCGGGGGTTCGGCTCATCGCTTATACGAGCGTGGTGAACGCGGCCCATAGTTCGCTGGAGCTGGCGCCTGTTCATAAAGCGACCGAGGAAGCGATCGCGAAAACGGGAATTCCTTATGTGTTTCTGCGCAACAACTGGTATCTCGAGAACGAAATCGGCACGATCCAGGGGATTTTGGCCGGTGCGCCGCTTGTGACGTCCGCGGGGGAAGGGAAGGTTGGCTGGGCCACGCGCGAGGATTACGCGCAGGCGGCGGCCGCCGTGCTGACCGGCAACGGACACGAGAACAAAAGTTATGAGCTCTCGGGTACGTCGATCACGCATGCCGAGCTGGCCCGAATCATCGGTGCGGCTGTGGGCCGCGAGGTCCCCGTGCAGCACGTCGACGACGCTGCTTACGCCGAAGCGATGCGCGGTGCGGGCGTACCGGAATCGGTGGTGCCGTTCCTCGTTTCCATTCAGCGCTCGATCCGCGAAGGGGCGCTGGACGTACCGAGCGGCGACCTGGAAGCGCTGCTGGGCCGGCCGGCCACTCCCCTCGTTGACGCCGTTCGCGGCATCGTGAAAGAACTGCAAGCCCAATAACGCTACGCAAGGAGCCCTGTTCCGGTACCGGAACAGGGCTATTCTCGTTTTAGGGTCTGCCCTTTCCCCGCCGACGTCATCAGCCAACTGCAAAAGTGCAGCTGATTTTCCGCAAATTTCCCTTTCATCGCGGATGAAGTGCAAAAGTGCATTTGATTCGGGACGAATTCGGGAGAGGAGGCGATATGCCGGAAATTGCCTGCACTTTTGCATTTGATCGGCCGAATTGGCGCTCATTGGCGAAAAAGAGCTGCACTTTTACATTTCGTGTGCGCCGCTGCCGTCCGCTCCCTCTATCAAGCGGAAAGCGGGGAAGGCCGGGAGCGGCCTACATCCTTCCCGCCAACCGGGCGGAGCGGAATCGACTCCACGCCGGCGATCAGCGCATCGCGCGCTGAATTATCGCCCGCGTGGCTTGTTCTTGCAGCGAGGCGGCGGGGGCTTCCGCGCTGCTCCATACCTCCGTGACCCACACGGTGTCGGGCTCCGTCTCCGAGACGTTCACCACATACAGCTCGCAGTCCGGAACGTCCCCGGCCCCGGCGGCCGCTTCCAACAAAATGTCGGCCAGTTGGTCGCGCTCCCCGGGTTTCGCCGTGAATTTGGCGTACATGCCGAATTTGTCCACCGTTATCCTCCTGCTCATTGGTTCTCCCCTCCTGCAACCGAACCGGCACCTGCAAATCAGCTTAGGAGCATTCATTATCGCCCAATCTCGCCCGCCAAGCCCCCTTATTTGGAAAAATCCACCTCCGGGTCATGATATAATAAAGCAAAGTCAGGGCAAAGGAGCGGATCGTATGGCGAAAGTGGTATTGGCCGGGGGCACGGGGTTTGTCGGGCAGGCGTTTGCCCGCCGGTACGGGGAACTGGGGGCCGAGGTCAAGGTGATTTCCAGACAAGCTCCCCATACCCCTTGGGAGGACCGGAGTGCTATCGTGGAGGCGCTCGAAGGGGCGGACCTGCTGATCAATCTGGCCGGCAGATCGGTGAATTGCCGCTACACCCCGGAGAACCGCAGGCTCATCCTGGACTCCCGGACGGAAACGACGCGTCAACTTGGAGAGTGCATCCTCGCCTGCCGCCGTCCGCCGGCGTTATGGATCAACTCCAGCACGGCGACCATCTACCGGCATGCGGAGGACCGTCCGATGACGGAGGAGCGCGGGGAGATCGGCACGGGCTTTTCGGTCGATGTCGCCAAAGCGTGGGAGAAGGCCTTTTTTGCCTATGACCTCCCCGCTACGCGGCAAGTTGCGCTGCGCATAGCGATCGTGCTGGACGACGGCGGGGTGATGGCTCCCCTGCGCAACCTGGTCCGCTTCGGGCTGGGCGGGGCCCAGGGGTCCGGGCGTCAGCAATTCAGTTGGATTCATATGGAGGACCTGTTTCGAATCGTCGGTTTCCTGCAGGAGCATCCCGAGTTGAACGGCGTGTTTAACGCTTCCGCCCCGCATCCGGTCACGAATCGGGAGCTGATGGCCGGCTTGCGGCGGGCGATAGGCGTTCCGGTCGGACTGCCCGCCCCGCGCTGGCTGCTGGAGCTGGGCGCACGCCTCATTCGCACGGAAACCGAACTGGTGCTGAAGAGCCGCTGGGTTATTCCCGAACGGCTGCAGCGGGCGGGATTTACCTTCCGCTACGATACGCTGGAGAAGGCGCTGAAGGAAATTTTTGAGCGGAATTAGTACATGGGTGGGAGAGTGGATGTTATGGATCGAAACGAACTGAAGAAGCGGTGGGAAGCGGAGGAGGCCAAGGTGTTTCGGGGCTGGGACTTTTCCGAGCTGAACGGACGCATGGAGGAAGAGGAGCTGCCTTGGGATTATCGGACCCTGGTTCGGCAACAGATGAATCAGAGCACGGTGATGCTGGACATGGGAACGGGCGGGGGCGAGTTCCTGCTGTCCTTGTCGCCGCCGCCGGGCCGTACATATGCGACGGAAGCGTATTTACCCAACTATGAGCTGTGCCGGGCCAAGCTGCCCGCTTATGGGATCGAAGTCGCTAAGGTGGAGGAGGAGGACCGGCTGCCGTATGAGGACGAATTTTTCGATTTGGTGATCAACCGTCACGAATCGTTCTCGGCCCAGGAGGTCTACCGGATTCTGAAGCCGGGCGGGGTCTTTGTCACCCAGCAGGTCGGGGGGCGGAACAACCGGGAGCTGTCGCGGTATTTGCTTGGCGAAGGAGCGATGGAGACATCGGCCGATTTCGATTTGGCCCACGCGGTTCGGGATTTGACCGAAGCGGGGTATAACGTCGAGGTGCAGCGGGAGTTTTTTCCCGAGGTGAAGTTTAGGGATATCGGCGCGCTCGTTTATTTTGCGAAAATCATCGAATGGGAATTTGCCGGTTTCTCCGTAGAACGCTGTTTTGAGAAGCTGTGTGAGCTGCAGGACAAGTTAGAGCAAACCGGATATGTCGCTAGCCGGGAGCATCGGTTTATCATTCTGGCGCATAAGGGGGAGTCGCGATGAAATTTGTGGATGTTGGGATTTTAACGGATCGGGTGGTGGAGATGACCCGTTTTTATGAGACGGTCCTGCAAACGACGGCAGTGGGGGACGAGATTCACGTCGAAGTGAAGACCCAGGGTACGGGACTCGTGATTTACTCGCGCCGGGCGGCGGAAACGGACATGGGGTTTGATTTCTCGGCCTATTGGGGATCGGGGAACTTCACTTTGGGTTTTAACGTTGAGGACGTCGATGCGGAGTACGGGCGGTTGAAAGGGCTTGGCGTTGAGTTCGTGGCGCCGCCCACGACCTATCCTTGGGGAGCCAGATCGATGCATTTCCGCGATCCGGACGGCAATATCATTTGCTTTCGAAGCAGGGTGCAGCAGCAGAACCCGTGAACCAACAGCTTCATACGCCGGCCGAACCGAAATTTTTCACCCCTGATACCGCGATTCGTCTCCTTATGTTTTGAGAGCGCTAACATTACAATGAGTTTAATCAAAGCAAGGGGGGAATCAAGCACGATGAAAAAATGGATATCGCTGTTGTGCAGCGCCGCCATGCTGGCGTTATTGCTCGCGGGCTGCGGCGGGGGGAACGAGGCTTCCGGCAGCGGGAATAGCGGCGGTGAGAAAGTGAGCATCTCCATCTGGCATAACTGGACGGGCCAGGACGCCAAAGCGGTGGCCATGCGGAAGATCATCGAGGATTTCCGGGCCGCCCATCCCGAGATCGAGGTCATCGACGAAGGGCTGCCGACGGACGGACTCAAGACCCGGTTGCGGACGGTGGCCGCGGCGGACGAAATGCCCGATTTGTTCGTGATGTGGCCGGACGCGATGACGAAGGAATTCGTCAAAGGCGATCTGTTGCAGCCGATCAACGAGGAGCTGGACGCCGATCCGGAGTGGAAGAACAATTTCATTCCGAATGCGCTGGACGGCTACACCGTGGACGGTAAGGTCTACTCCGTGCCGATGAACCTGGCCCCGAGCTCGTTTATTTTTTACAACGACGCCTTGTTCAAGAAACACAATGTCAAGGTGCCGGAAACGTGGGAGGAGCTGGAGGCCGCGGTCCAAACGTTTAACGATAACGGCGTGATCCCGATCGCGCTGGGCAACAAAACGAACTGGGTAGCGCAATCGACATTCTTTAGCACCGTGGCGGACCGGATTACCGGTACCGACTGGTTTTTGAAGGCGGTGGAGCAGGACGGGGCCAAGTTTACGGATCCCGAGTTCGTCGAGGCGCTCAAGACGTTTCAGAAGCTCGGCGAAATCAAGGCGTTCCAGGACGGCTTCAACAGCATCGACGAAACGCAGATGATGCAGCTGTACTTCCAAGGGAATGTCGCGATGGTGGTCAACGGCGGCTGGGCTTTGGCTAACCTGGTCAACAATGCGCCGCCGGAAGTGCTGGACAACACGCATATCACGATCGTCCCGACGATCGCGGGCGGCAAGGGCGCTCCGGACACGACCTCGGGCGTCGTGGGTACCGGTCTGGGCGTCAGCAAGAAGCTGACTGGCGCTCGGAAGGAAGCGGCGATGAAGCTGTTCTACGCGCTGGCGGGTCCCGACGGGCAAAAAGCCACCCTGGACAGCAGCACTCTGGTCAGCTACAACATCGAGCTGGACAAGAGCAAAGCGCATCCGTTGTTCGTGGAGCTGTACGATCTGATCCAACGCGTGAAAATCGTGCCGGTCTACGACTCCAAACTGGGCTCGGCGACGGTGGAAGTCGTAAACAACGGGCTGCAGGAGCTGTTGATGGGCGGCAAGGCGGAGGAGATCGCCCGCAAAATCCAGGATGCGCAAGCCGCGACCGTAGCCGCGAATTAGGGCTCCCCCCTTCCCCTTAGGGGAGGGGGATTATTTAGGCTTTAGCCAGTTGAGTACGCGAAGCGTGCGAAACAAAAAACCACCCGCTATGCGGGTGGAGGGAACGAGGGTTTGACCAACAAGACCATCCCGATAAAATTGAGATGTTCAGGCTCAATGAAAGGAATGGTCTTAGATGGCAAACAAGAACTACAGTCTTGCTCACACAAAGTGGATGTGCAAATACCATATTGTGTTCACCCCGAAGTATAGACGGAAAGAAATCTATAATCAAGTGAGGAAAGACTTGATCGAAATTTTCAAACGTCTATGTAAGTATAAAGGCGTGGAGATTCTAGAAGGTCATATGATGCCGGATCATGTACACATGTTGGTAGCCATTCCACCAAAGATATCCGTGTCATCTTTCATGGGATATCTGAAGGGAAAAAGTTCCCTCATGATCTTTGAGAAACATGCCCAATTAAAGTATAAATACGGGAACCGAAAATTTTGGGCGGAGGGATATTATGTGAGTACAGTGGGACTGAATGAAGCTACCGTAGCAAAGTATATTCGTGAACAAGAAGTACACGACCAGGCGATGGATAAGCTGAGTGTAAAAGAATATGAAGATCCGTTCAGCAGTAACGGTGGCAAGAAGAAGTAAACCAGTTTAACTGGTAAGTGAAGGTGACAAAATACACTGAGCCTGAACAATTTTATTGTCAGGCTAGCGTCTTTAGGCGCAGTTTGGCAACAGGGGGTTATACCCCAAGAGCAAACCACCCGTTGGACGGGTGGTTATGATTTTTCCCCTTATAAGGAGGTGAGAGTGCATGAACGCATTGCGCAGCAAGAGCTTCATCATCACCGGACTGCTGCCCGCGCTGGTGATTTACTCGCTGTTCGTGTTCGTACCGGTGATTTGGTCGGCGTACTACGGCTTCTTCAACTGGTCGGGGATCGGCGAAGCGAAGTATACCGGCCTGAGCAACTATGCGGAAATTCTGCGGGATCCCGTGTTTGCGCGGGCGCTGAAAAATAACGTCGTGTTCGTGCTGGCCTCGGTGTTCGGCCAAATTCCGCTGGCCCTCGCCCTGGCGGTGCTGCTGCACAAGAGCAACCTGCTGCAGCGCTTCCTGCGTTCGGCGGTTTTTCTCCCGATGGTGCTGTCCACGGTCGTGATCGGGATGATCTGGCAGTACATCTACCATCCGCAGATCGGCATCCTGAACTTTCTGCTGGACGCGCTGGGCCTATCCGGTTGGAAGCTGGAGTGGCTGTCGGACGGCGATATCGCCATTTATTCGCTGATTCCTCCATTGATTTGGAGTTACGTCGGATTGTATCTGATCATCTTCATGTCGGCGCTCCAAAACATTCCGGGCGAAATTCACGACGCGGCCAAAATCGATGGCGTCTCCGGCGTCCGCAAGCTGCTGTCCATCTCGCTGCCGATGATTAGGAACACGGTGCAGGTGGCGGTGATCCTGTGCATCTCGGGAAGTCTGAAGTCCTTCGACCTCGTCTACATTATGACGAAGGGCGGACCGGCGCATGCGACCGAGCTGCTGGCGACGTATATGTATAATTCGACGTTCTCGACCTATCGGTACGGGTTCGGGAGCGCGATTTCCACCAGCATCATGATCATCAGCTTGCTGCTGATCGGCACCAGCCAATGGCTGACCAACCGTAAAAAAGACGCCGCTTGAAAGGAAAGGAGGAGCCCATGAACATGAACATGAATACGACAAGGCCCCTATCGGCGAGAAAAGCGGGGGTCGGCGGCGGCGGGCGGGTGCTCGGCAAACCGGTCCGGGTCTTGTTTTGGAGCCTGTTGACGCTTTATGGCGCGGTGACTTTGTACCCGTTTTTTTGGCTGGTGATCAGCGCATTCAAAACGAATGCGGATTTCTACGCCCGTCCCTTCGGTCTGCCGCAGGTGTGGCATGGCGACAATTTCACGCGGGCCTGGGAAAGCTCGCGGCTCGGCACGGCGTTCGGCAATTCGCTGATCGTGGCCGTCGGGTCGCTGGTGCTGACGTTGTTCATCGCCGCGTTGACTTCGTTTATTCTGGCCCGTTTCCAATTCCGCTGGAAAGGCGGGGTGCTTACCTTTTTCGTGATCGGGATGCTGATTCCGATTCACAGCACCTTGGTCCCGCTGTTTATTCTCATGAAGCAGATGTCGCTGCTCAACACGTACTGGGCGTTGATCTTGCCCTACACCGCTTTTGCGCTGCCCACGGCCGTGTTCGTGCTGACGGCGTACCTGACGAGCATCCCGCGCGAGCTGGAGGAGGCGTCTTTTATCGACGGCACGGGCCTCTGGGGATTGTTCTTCCGCATCATGCTGCCGATGTCGGTTCCGGCTTTGGCAACGGTGACGATCCTTAGCTTCCTGCATTCCTGGAACGACTTCTCCTTCGCTCTTGTGTTCATCAACAAAACGGCGCTCAAAACGCTGCCGCTGGCCATCGCCAACTTCGCCGACGGCTACCAGACGGATTATGGCTTGTCGCTGGCGGGCATGACGCTGTCGGTGATCCCGACGATCGTCCTCTATTTGCTGTTTCAGGAACAGATGATGAAGGGGATGACGGCTGGCGCGGTGAAAGGATAGGGGAGGAACATCCTACACCGAAGCAAAGGGGGCGCGCGATATGCACAAATGGCTGGCCACGTCGCTTCAGCGCAAGCTGTCGGTGGTGGTTGCGGCGTCCATGATTGTGCCGATGCTGGCTTTAGGGCTGTTCGCCTTTGTGATCTCCTCCAACATCACCGAGGAAAAAACGAAGCTGACCGGCAGCGACATGCTGAAGCAAATGGACGCCAATCTGCGCTTTATGCTGGAGGATATCGAAACGTTGTCGATCTTCCTGATCGGAGAACGTGACTTGCAGTCTTATCTGGCCGGGCCGGAGGACGACGAGGCCAAGCGGACCGAGCTGGTCGGGCGGATGACCAATTTGGCGGCCTCCAAGCCCTATATCGCCAATATCGCCGTCTATCCGGAGTTGTTTGAAGGGCGCCTCTCCACGGCGACCTGGTACGAAAGCGAGCTCCCGCCCGAGGCGGCGGAGGCGTTTGCCGGCGGCGGAAAAACGTGGTCCGGAATTTACGGGATTCGCGACTACGCGGGGATGGAGCAGGTAATGACCCTGTTCCGGCCGATCCGCAGCATTTACGATTTTCGCCGACTGGGTTGGCTGGCGATCAGCCTGGATGAACGGGAGTTGGCCCGCAACCTGGAATCGCCGGAGTTTGGGCAAGGTCTGGGCAAGGTTGAGCTGATCGGGGGGGACGGTACGATCCTGTCCTCCGCCGACAAGTCCAGGTTGGGCCGGCCGTTGGAGGATTATGCGCCCGGCCTGCTCACGATGATTTCAGGCGGCGTCACGGACGAAACGGACGACGGGAGCGGGCCGCGTATGGCCAGCGTAAACAGGAGCGGCAGCGTGATCTATGGCGAAGGGGACGGCAAGTCGACGGTGCTGTATCGCCGCGAACCGCTGACCGGTTGGATGCTGGTGGGGAGCGTCCCCTACGACCAATACCGCGCGGAGAACCGCTACATCCTCACGTTAACCGCTGCGGTCGTCGGCGTGTCCGTTCTGGTATGCACGCTGCTCATTTGGTTTACGGTGCGCCGGATCACCCTGCCGCTGCGCGTGTTGACCCGCCATTTGTCGCGGATTGATCCGGAGCGGCCCTTGCCGCGTTTTCCGGCGACCTCGGACGATGAGATCGGGCGGCTGGGCCGTAGCTATAATAGGCTCGGCGCCCATATCGAACGATTGAAGCGGGAGGTGATCCGCGGGGAGGCTCGCAAGAAGGAAGCCGATCTGCGCGCGCTTCAGGCGCAGATCAACCCGCATTTCCTGTACAATACCTTATCTTCGATCCATTGGATCGCCCTGATGTCGGGGGAGCGGCGCATCGCCGATATGGTCGAAGGGTTAAGCGACTTTTTGCGGATCAGCCTCAATCAGGGCAGGGATTACTGCCCGGTCGAACAGGAGATGGCACATATCCGCAACTATGTGCGCGTTCAATCGATTCGCTTTCCCGATAAGTTCGCCGTCGAGTATATCGTGGACGAAGGGCTTCTGGACAAGTGGATGCTAAAGCTGCTGCTGCAGCCTTTGGTGGAGAACGCCTTGATTCATGGGATTCAAAAACGCGAGGGAATCGGTACGATCACGATTCTGATCCAACCGGAGGGAAAACGCATGAACGTGATGGTCATGGATGACGGGCTTGGGATGGGCGCCGAACGTCTGCAGACGGTTCGGCAGGCGTTATTGCAGCCGGCCGCGGAAAGGGCGGGCGAAGCCCAGGCGGCGATGCCGAGTGCGGCCTTGGCGGAAACGGCGGCCACGGTAGCTGCGGCGGAAGGGTCCGCCGGGTACGGGCTCCGCAATGTCAACGAGCGGCTGCTCCTGCATTACGGGCGGGAAGCGCAGCTTTCCGTAGACAGCCGGGAAGGCGAGGGTACGCAGGTTTCGTTCTCCATTCCGATCTTGGAGGGATCGCCATGAACGTATTGATCGTGGATGACGAGGTGATTATCCGGACCGGACTCGCCAGCGTCATCTCCTGGGGCGAGTTGGGTCTGAATCTGCTTCCGCCGGCCGCTTCCGCCGAGGAGGCACTTGAGCGGCTTGCGACGGAGCGGCCGGATATCTTGATCACCGACATTCGCATGAACGGCAAAACGGGCTTGGAGCTGGCGGAGGAAGCCGCCGGGCTGCTGCCGGGGCTGGAGGTGATCATTCTGTCGGGTTACGGGGATTTTGCCTATACCCAGCAGGCGATCCGCCAGGGGGTGGGCGACTATTTGCTGAAGACGAGCAAACCGGAAGAAATCATCCGAACCGTGCTTCAGGCCAAGCGACGGCTGCTGGAACGCCGGGCCGAGAACTCCCGCGCGCAGCGGCAGGCCCGCGAAGAACGGCGGCGGCAGCTGTATAAGTGGGTCATTGAAGGCGAGGCATCGGCGCTTTCGGTGCTTTCCGATCCCGAGTATCGGGCAAAGGAAGTCTCCGGCAGCTCGGGGGATCGGCAGGTTTTGATTTTGTCCGCCGACGGCTGGGGCCAGGAGGACGATGCCGATTCGCTGCTGCGGTTTGCCGTGCAAAATATGCTGGAGGATTTGCTGCCCGGAGCGGCGGTGTTAATCCATCAAAGTCAAATCGTTTGCGTAACCGCTTCCTTCCCGGGGGAACTGGAATCCGGGGGCGGGCGGTTCAAAGGGCTGCTTGAACGGATGGAAAACCTGCTGAACTGCCGGCTGCGTCTGGCATCTGGCGCTGTCGTGAACGATCCGGATCAGGTGCACCGAAGTTATGTTACGGCCGCAGCCGCCTTTGCCTACCGCGATCTGCTGACCGGTCGGAAGCTGCTCGATTACCGGGAGATCGCCGATCGCAAAGGCGGGCGGACGGTGCTGACCCAGGAGGAAGAGAACGGGCTGGGCTCGATTCTTCTGGAGCAGGATCCGATGGCGCTTCGGGCCTGGACGCATCGGCTGGCCGACGAGCTGGCCGAGGATCCGGAGTGCACGCCGGAGTCGTATCAGGCCTGCCTGCAGTCGGCGGCGGTCGCCGCGCACCGCTGGCTGGAGCGAACGCTCCGGGCCTTGGGGAAGGAGCGGGCGGCGCGCTTCGAGCCGTGGCTGCAGCAGCATGTCGAAGGAGCCAAGCTGAAGGAGGAGCTGTTCCGCCATCTGCATGCGGTGATGACTTTGTATCACGGCCGGCTCGGCGAGGGGCAAGCTTCCCACGTGCAGCGGGCCAAGGCTTATATGGAGTCCTGCTCGGCCGAAGAGCTAAGCCTGCAGCAGGTTGCGGCTTATGTGCACCTGCACCCCGGACACTTAAGCGAGCTGTTCAAGAAGGAGACCGGCAGCACCTTCGGCGATTATGTCACCGCTTTGCGGATGCGCCGGGCGATGGAGCTGCTGGCCGTATCCCCGGCCAAGGTGAGCGAAATCGCCGGACTGACCGGGTACGAGGACGTGAAGTACTTCAGCCGGTTGTTCAAGAAGCATACGGGCAAGACGCCCAGCGAATTCCGCGAGGAGGCGCTGGGATACGATGCGGCTGGCGCTACGACGGGCGAGGGATAACCTGCCGATTCTACATCACCAGGGAAAAGAGGGGCGATTCATGATTTTATCGGGTCCATGGAGGCTGCAGCATTTTGATGTTGGGGAGAAACCGCCTTTGGAGCTGGCCGCTCCCGGGTTGGACGACCGCTTCTGGATCGAAGCGGACGTTCCGGGCGATGTCCATTCGGCGCTGCTGGAACGGGGCATCATCGAGCCTCCCTACTTCGGGCATAACGATGCGAAATGCCGCTGGATCGAGCGGAAAGAATGGTGGTACCGTACGGCGTTTGAGCTGGATGCCGAACCGGGAGAAGCGGAACGGATCGAGCTGGCGTTTACGGGACTGGACACCTTTGCAGCCGTTTACGTCAATGGCCATGAGATCGGCGCGTCCTCCAACATGTTCCGCACCTATACGTTCGATATCACGCGCATCGTCCGTGAGGGCCGGAATACGCTTGCGGTCCGGTTCGATCCGCTGTATCCGCATCACCGGGACAAAGAGCAGCTCGAATGGTCCTCCTATACGAAGGAGCGCCCCTGGCTCCGCAAGGCGGCCATGAACTTCGGCTGGGACTGGGGGCCGCGGATCGTGACGACCGGCATTTGGGGCCCGGTTCGGCTGGAACGCCGCAGACATGCGAAGCTGACCGGCGTATATGCCGCAACGTTGTCCGCGGCGGCGGGGGAAGCGGTCATCCGGGTAAGCGCCGAGGCGGAAGCGTACCGTTCCGGGACGACGGCGGTGGCCATCGCTAGGCTGCTGGATGCGGAGGGGAACGAGGTTGCGTCCGCCGAGCTTCCCGTTTTGGAAGAATGCGGGCGCGGGCCCTTATGGGGCGTTCAAGCGCGGCTGCGGGAAGTTTTTCCGAACGCTTTTCGAACGAAGGGGGCGGCGTCGGCCGAACTGCGGATCGCCCTGCCGCGTCTGTGGTGGACGCATGACTTGGGCGAGCCTTACTTGTACGCGCTGGAGGTGGCGCTGGTTGCCGGCGGTGAAGAGGTTGATCGCTATGAGCAGCCTTTTGGCATACGGACACTGGAGTTATCGCTGCAAAACCCCGACGGCAGTCCGTCGTTTGCTTTTATCCTTAATGGCATTAAGGTGTATGCCAAAGGAGCCAACTGGATTCCGGCCGATCATCTGATCGGATCGATTCCGGACTCCACCTACCGCGAATTGATCGCGATGGCCGCGGAAGGGCAAATGAACATGCTGCGCGTATGGGCGGGCGGCATCTACGAGAAGGACATTTTTTACGAGGAATGCGACCGGCGCGGCGTGCTGGTGTGGCAGGACTTCGCTTTTGCCAACGCGTTGTTCCCGGACTTCAACCACGATTTTATGGACAATGTGCGGCAGGAAATCATCGATAACGTCAAGCGGCTGCGGAACCGGGCCTCGCTTGCGCTTTGGTGCGGCAACAACGAAATCGACTGGTTGGTTGACATGAAGTCGGCTGCGGGTGAGATTACCGGACCGTTTTTCGGAGAGACGATTTATCATGAGCTGATTCCCGGACTGCTGGCCGAGCTGGATCCGCATCGCCCGTATTGGCCTTCGTCGCCGTATGGGGCCCGGGAGGGGTACGACGCCAACGATCCGAATCACGGGGACCGCCATAACTGGCAAGTGTGGCATGGGTCGGTATACCCGCGGATGCAAGGCGAGAAGCCGCTGTTGGATTACAGCATCGAAGGCGTTACGTTCAAGAATTTCAAAAAGGACTTAGCTTTGTTCAGCAGTGAGTTCGGAATGCATGCTTCGGCGAACCGATATACGCTGGAGAAAAACCTCCCGGAAGGTCAGTTTGCCTGGGGGAGCGCCGAGATGGCTTACCGCAACAAGGATACGAACCACCGCAAAGGGATATTGCTGATGGAAGGCTACACGGGGATTCCGCGCGATATCGAGGAATACATGAACTTCTCCATGCTGACCCAGGCCGAAGGACTGAAGTACGGAATCGAGCATTACCGCCGCCACCGTCATCGCAACAGCGGCGCGCTGGTGTGGCAGTTGAACGACAGTTGGCCGGGGACGAGTTGGTCGATGATCGATTACGAGCTGCTGCCGAAGGCCTCGTATTACTACGGCAAAACCTTCTTTCACCCCGTGCTCCTGTCGCTGGAGCATGAACCGGGCGAGCCGCTGCGCGTCTGGGTCGTCAACGATACGCTGGAGCCGTTGGAGGGGACAGTGACGTTAACGGTGCACCCCTTGGCCCTGGCCGGCGATCCGGCAGGGGCGCCCGGAGCCGCAGGGATCGGAGGCGGGTCTGCGGGGATGCTGGAGAGCGGGACGGGAGACCATGATGCGGGTGAGGGATCTGCGGAGATGATGCTGGGAGTCCGGGGAAGGGGAGGCGGACCTGCGGAGATGCCGGACACTCCTTCCGAAGGCGTTCGTCGGTTTTCATTTGTGGCGAAGATACCGCCGCAAACGGCGCTGCCGCTCGGGAGCCTGGAAGAGGCGGAGGCGTTGGCAGGAGCGGCGCCGGAGGAGGTGCTGGTGGAGCTAAGCGCCATCGGGTTCGCGGCGCCTGCGAACCGCTATTACCTGCGCGACCCGAAGGAGTTGCACCTGCCCGAGGCTGAGCTGGATGTGCGGGTCGACGAGGCGGAACAGACCGTCACGGTCACGGCCTCCGGCCGGGGGGCTGCCCGACTGGTCAAGATGGAGCTGCCGCTGGGCCGGGTCCGTTTCAGCGACAACTACTTTGACCTGCTGCCGGGCGAGAGCCGGACGGTATGCCTCCGGCATCCCGGCGGCTCGCCGCTGCCATGGGCGGAGCTGCGAGTCGGCGCTATGAATGCCGCGCGGCCGGGCAAGCGCTAGGGCGCAAGGGAGCGCAGGGCCCGAGGGCGCGCGGCCTAGCGTAGCGGCTGGCGTGGGCTTGCTGGCGGCCAGCCGCCGCCAAGCGGCCGGCGGCTTGGTCGACGCGCTGCGGCACGCCGCCCGGGGCCCGGCCTGCCTCGGCGCAGGGACGCCGCCGCCGTCGAGGCCGTGGGGCCCCGCGTCTCGGGGGCACTCGGGCAAGCCCCTCGCCGCTCGCGAAACGGAACGAGAGGACCTTATTGCGGCGAAAACCGCGGGTCCGCCAATCTAACGGAACGTAGAGACGCTATTGGGTTGATGTTTGCCTGATCCAAGGCAAATTCGCCCCAATAGCGTCCCGTGGTTCCGTTAGATTTTTTGTGCGCCCGTTTTTCGCCGAATAAGCGCACTACGTTCCGTTACGCTCGCCCGGCGTCCCGCCTCCGCCCCGCTCGACGTCCCGCCGCGGCGCCCTCCGAAACGGAGGTGAAATCGCCTTCCCGCCGAATTAAACCTCATGCTCGTAGAGGGCGATGCTTTCGATCTGGTTGATCGTTCGGCGCAATTCCCGGGCTTGTTCCCGGTGGATGTCGCCATTCACGTACATCAGGTTGATTTCCGCACGTTCGGCGTCCATGACCAGTAGCCGCAACTCTTCCTTCTGCGCTTCCGATTTCTCGTTAAATTGAGCCGATGCGCCTTTCAGGCGAGCGATGGCACGTTTGTAATTCAGGATGACGGATTGCAGGAGGTTGTCCGACTCGTTCCCTTTCTTCAGCCCCTGCAAATGCTCGAGCGCGGCTTGCATCGCCTGAAGCTGGATGTCCCGGCCTTCGGTCTTCATCGCGTAAGCTTTGTATTTGCGTTTCGCGCGCCGGAAGTCCCGCACCGCACTGTCGACCAAGAAGAAGAAGCGGGCCCGGCCGCTTTGCGACAGCTTCTCTTCCCGGAGGTCCAGCGCCTTCTCGAACGCTTCGAACATGTCTTTGTCCATGCTTCCGGCCTCCATCGCCTGTTGGATATAGCCGCGTTCCACCTTCAGTGCGGCTCGGCGCAACTCGGTGATTTTCCCGAGAATGGCCGGCCGATCCAGCCGGCGATTGCCCCATTGATCCAAGGAGGGCTGAAGCAGTCGGCTGTATTCGTCCATAAGCTGGTAGGCCGCCGCCTTGTTATCTTCGTTCATTTCCTCCTTGATCTTGCCCAGCGCAACCCGCAGCACGCGGGTACGGGCTTCGTTCATATCGATGAAATCCCCGGCTTCTTCGCCGGGCACGCCCCCCTTGCTGAGCATCGGCAAAAAGATCGTGGCCACAATCAACGTAAACAAGATAACGCCTGCCGCCAAAAACAAAATTAACGACCGTTCTGGAAACGGCCCTCCGCTGGCGACCACATAAGGGATGGATAATACCCCGGCCATCGTTACCGCGCCGCGGACCCCGGTCAGGGTCAGCAGCAGGCTGGCTTTTACGGTAGGTTTTTCAACCGTTTCCCCTTTGGCTTTCCGGTATTCATAAATGGCGAACAAGTGCGACCAAACGAAGCGGATAGCCAAAATCCCGACCCCGACGACGAGCACGTACCCGATTGCCAGGACATTGTCGATATTCGGATTATCGACGGTCGCCTGCATCGACGACGGGATGTTTAACCCGAGCAGCAGGAAGACGATCCCGTTGAGGATGAACAGCACGGTGGACCAGATATTTTCCGTCAGCACCTGTTCTTCGGCCAGCATCGTTTCCGTCCGCTCCCGCAGCAGCGAGTGCACGATACCGCCCACAACAACGGCAATAACGCCGGAAGCGTGCAGGAATTCCTCCGTGACGATAAAAATCAGGAACGGGGTCAGAATTTGCAGCAGCGAATGCAGCGTGGCGTCCTTAATCCCTTGCTTGAGCAGGGAGAACCGGATCCAGGTCATGATCAAGCTGAGCACCAGACCCAGCACGGCCCCGATCACAAACATATAGGAAAAATCAAACAAGGCCTCTCGCAGCGAAAAATATCCCGTCACGACCGCGGCAACCGCGTAGTTGAAGGCAACCAGGCCCGAGGCGTCGTTGATCAGCGATTCCCCTCGGACGAGATTCAGCACCTTTTCCGGGAGATGTATCCGCTTGGCAATCCCGTTGACGGCCACCGGATCGGTAGGAGACAGAATTGCGGCCAACGCAAAGGCCGCCGCCAGCGGAATGCCGGGAATTACCGCATGAATCAGGTAACCCCCTCCCAGCGTGGTCAGTACCACCAGAACGATCGCGTTCCCGAGTATCGCCCCGCGCATATTCCATAGCTGATCGCGGGGGAAATGCCTGCCGTCGTTGTACAACAGCGGAGCAACGAACAGCAGCAAAAACCATTCCGTCTCAAGTTCCAGCGAGAGCCCGTTAAAGGTTAAAGCGATGATGATCCCGAGCGCGATTTGCGTAAGCGCCGTGGGGATAAACGGGATATAGTGGCTGATGATGTTCGAGGCCACCAGACAGATGAGCAGCATAATCACGGTGATCAGTAAATCCATAAATGCAAACATCCTTCCGATAGTTCAGGCCCGAGGCCGATGGGGTAGTTGATATTAGCATATTTTATTATTTTAAACCGTAAGGAAATGCGAGTCCATTTTATGCAAAAAAACACCCTCCCGCAGTCACCAGCGGAAGGGCAGTTATGCCGCGCGATTGTCACAGGTCGTCGAACCCGTTGTCGTCGCCGACCTTGCCGTAATTGCGGGATTTGGCCTCAAAGAAGTCCGTTTTCGTCGCATTCAGCGCCTCGTCGGAGAACGGTTTGATCCACGGCATGCAGTTGATATCGACGCCTTGGTAGGCTTTGTCCAGGCCCATTAGCATCAAGCGTTTGTTGGCGATGTATTTGATGTAATCGGACAATTCGTTCAAGTCGATGCCTTGTACATTTTTCAGCGTATAGTGAGCCCAGTTCGTCTCGAGCTCTACCGCCCGGTCGATCGTGCGGTACGCATAGTCGATGTTTTCTTTCGTGTTCAGCTCCGGATAATCGATCAGCAACTGCTTGAATACCTCGGCGAAAAAGTAGCAGTGCTGGTTCTCATCCCGCTGAATGTACGAAATCATTTGACTTGTCCCCATCATCTTCTGGTCGCGCGCCAGATTGTAGAAGAACGCAAACGTGCTGTAGAAGAAAATCCCCTCGAGAATGAGGTCGGCGACCAGCGCTTCAAAAAACGACTGCGGCGTCGGTTCGTTGCGGAAGTTCTGATAGATGTCGGAGATAAACTTGTTGCGGTCCAGCAGCACCGGATCATGTTTCCAATATTCGAAAATCTCTTTCTGCTCCTGTTCGGACACGATCGAAGAGAGCACATAAGAATACGATTGATTGTGGACCACTTCCTGCTGCCCGATGATCGCCGAAATCGCCTCCAGCGAGGAGTCGGTGAAGTAGCGCTTCACATCGCCGACGAACATCGTTTGCATCGAGTCGAGCACCGCCAACAGCGAGATGTTGATCTTGAACGTGCGCTGCTCTTCCGAGTCGAGCAGGGCGAATTGCTGCGCGTCCTTGGCCATCGGGATCTCGTCCGCGATCCAATGGTTCAGCAGCAGCACTTTGTACAGCTTGTACATATGCGGCATGCGGATGTCGTTCCAGTTCAGGATGCCCGAGCATTCGCCGCCGATGATCCGCGTCGATTTATTCGGCGCTTCCGTATTAAAAATCGTTTGAAGTTGCATGGGATTTCGCTCCTTAAATATGTGATGGCGTAAGTTGAACGATGGCTGGAAAATGCAGTTTATGGGCCGCCGGGTTGAAATGCTCTTATTCCCCGCATGTATATATGCTCAAACGAGAGCGCATCCCAGCAGGGGACAGCGCCTCCGAGCACGCAGTGGCATTTCAACCGCCCCCTGCCGCTCTATCGTCACTTAACTAACTAATCTTTGCACCAGTAGTCAGTGCATCCCCGCAGGGGACAACGCCTCCTAGCACATAGTGGCATTACAAGCGCCTTTGCCGCTCTATCGTCACTTAACAAACTAATCTTTGCTCCGAAGTAAAGTGCATCCCCGCAGGGGACAACGCCTTCTAGCACGCAGTGGCATTACAAGCGCCTTTGCCGCTCTATCGTCACTTAACAAACTAATCTTTGCTCCGAAGTAAGCGCATCGCCGCAGGGGACAACGCCTTCTAGCACGCAGTGGCATTACAAGCGCCTTTGCCGCTCTATCGTCACTTAACTAACTAATCTTTGTTCCGAAGTAAGCGCATCCCCGCAGGGGACAACGCCTTCTAGCACGCAGTGGCATTTCAAGCACCTTTGCCGCTCTATCGTCACTTAACTAACTAATCTTTGCTCCGAAGTAAAGTGCATCCCCGAAGGGGACAACGAGGGTTACGCACGCTGTAGCACCATTTACCGCCACAGTCGCAGTCCCCGCCCCGCAGGAGCGCCGCAGTAGAGCGGGCCCGAAGGGCGAGAAGCGCTCCCGGCGCCTACGTCCCCCGGGTGCCTCGAAAGCAGCAGTCATGAGCAGCACGGTTTCCCAGGTGACCCGGGTGCGCCCAAAGTAAGACGTACCCGAAGGGGGAAAAGCGTTCCACGAGCCAACCTAAGCGTATCCCCGCAGGGGAGAGCGTGCAGGAGCGCCTCAGTCACTCCCACGTTCCCCCAGTTTGCGGGAGACCAGAGGGCAGCGGGCCCTTGGGCGCCCTCCCTTACGGTAAGGGAGGGGTGGGGAGGGTTGAGATCACGATGCGCACGACTCGCACTCCTCAATCGTCAGCGCCCGGCTGCGCACGTAATACGTCGACTTCAGCCCGGCTTTCCAGGCGTGCAGGTGCAACTCCAGGAACTCGGTGGCCTTGATGTCCGGGCGCACGTACAGGTTGAAGCTTTGCCCCTGGTCAACGTGGCGCTGGCGGGCGCCGGCCATGTCGATCGACCAGTGCTGATCGATCAGGAACGCCGTCTTGTAGTACCAGATCGTTTTTTCGGACAAGTCCGGCGCCGGGTTGGCGATCTTGTAGGTCGTCTTCTCCTCGTAGGAGAGCAGCTCGTACAGCGGATCGATGCTGGCGGTGGAGCCGGCGATGATCGAGGTCGATCCGTTTGGCGCGATCGCGAACATCCAAGCGTTGCGGACGCCGTTCTCGTGGACCTCCTTCTGCAGCTCGCGCCATTGTTCGGTCGTCACGTATTTGCCCTCGCGCGTGCCGTCAACATAACCGCGGGATTCGAAGTAATGCCCCGTCTCCCAGTCGGAGCCGGCGAATTTTGGATATTTGCCTTTTTCCTTGGCCAATTCCATGCTGGATTTGACCAGCAGGTAGTTGATTTTTTCGTAAAGCGCATCGTTGTACGCCACGGCCTCTTTGGACTCCCAGCGGATGCCTTCGAGCGCGAGCAGGTGATGCAGACCAAACGTGCCGAGCCCGATCGCCCGATATTGGCTGTTCGTGTATTGCGCCTGCAGCACTTCGATATTGTTGATGTCGATGACGTTGTCCAGCATGCGCGTCTGGATCGGCACCAGCCGTTCCAGCACGCCGGCCGGCACCGCACGAGCCAGGTGGATCGAGTTCAGGTTGCAGACAACGAAGTCGCCCGGGATTTTGGACACGACGATCCGGGTTTGCCCGTCCTTTGTCACCAGCTCCTCTTGCTCGACGACGGTCGGGGATTGGTTTTGCATAATTTCCGTACACAGGTTGGACGAGTATACCATCCCATGCGCGCGGTTCGGGTTGGCGCGGTTCACCGTATCGCGGTAGAACATGTACGGCGTACCGGTTTCCAACTGCGATTTCAGAATGCGCTTCATGATATCGATCGCCGGCATCGTGATGCGCGAGAGGGTAGGGTGGGCGACGGCCTCGGCGTATTTTTCGCGGAAGCTGCCTTTCCCGAACTCCTCATCATAGAAGTCCTCCAAACCCAGCGCGCGCCCGTTCTCGTCTTTCCAGCCCATCGTTTTCTTCACTTCATGCGGGCAGAACAGATTCCATTCGCCGCGGGCTTCGACCGCCTCCATGAACAGGTCGGGCAGGCAGACGCCGTGGAAAACGTCATGCGCGCGCATCCGCTCGTCCCCGTTGTTCAGCTTCAGGTCGAGGAAAGCGAGAATATCTTTATGAAAAACGTCCAGATAAACCGCGATCGCGCCTTTCCGCGTTCCGAGCTGGTCGACGCTGACGGCGGTGTTGTTCAACTGGCGGATCCAAGGGATAACGCCGGAGCTGGTGTTCTTGTGGCCGCGGATATCGGAGCCGCGGGCGCGGACCTTGCCGAGGTAGACGCCGATACCGCCGCCCATTTTGCTCAAACGGGCCACATCGGTGTTGGAGTCGAAAATGCCCTCAAGGGAGTCATCCACGGTATCGATGAAGCAACTGGACAGCTGGCCGGCTACTTTTTTACCGGCATTGGACATCGTTGGGGTCGCGGCGGTCATATAAATGTTGCTCATCGCCCAATACGCTTCCTTCACCAGCTCGAGGCGTTTCTCTTCCGGCTCCTTATGCATCAGGTACATGGCGATGACCATGTAGCGCTCCTGCGGCAGCTCCATCGTCCGTCCGTCGAAGTCGGTCGCCAGGTAACGTTCGGTTAACGTCAGCAGGCCGATATAGTCGAACAGCAAATCGCAGGACGGGGCGATCGTGCGGCCCAGTTCTTCGATTTGTTCTTTCGTGTAGCACTCGAGCAGTTCTTCGCGGTAAATGCCCAGCTTGCACAGCTCGGAGATCAGGTGGTAAAACGAGCCGTACGGCTCCTCCGGGTAAGCTTTGTAACGGCGGTTTACCGCCGCTTTTTTGTAGAGGGAAGTCAGCAGGGAGCGGGCGGCCGCGAATTTCCAATCCGG
Source organism: Paenibacillus sp. JL3B1040 (assembly GCF_057063165.1). Lineage (NCBI taxonomy): Bacteria > Bacillati > Bacillota > Bacilli > Caryophanales > Paenibacillaceae > Paenibacillus > Paenibacillus tiangongensis. The sequence continues at coordinate 772,414 of NZ_CM169317.1, forward strand.
CTCGTCTTTGCTGACCAGCTCCAGGGCGGACATCGTAAAGGCGTTGCTGATCTCTTCGCCGGTCACCTCGTCGCGGCGGAGCTTGGCATTCACGCCGCGCAGCAGGCGCTCCTTATCGAGGTTATGTAGACCTTGCAAAATACGGTCGGCATATACGCCAAGGCGCTCGCCGTCAAACGCAAGCTGTCGGTTATTGGGTTTTGTCACTAGAGTAGGCATCGGATGAATCCTCGCTTTCCGTGAATTAAAGTAGGAAGAATGCTGTGAATGGCTGGCGTTACCGCAAAACTTGAATTTTCAAATTGCAGATAACAGGTGAAAAAAGGGGGCGCAAACCCGTTTGCGCTCCGTGATCAATATTGTCAAACTGTGACGAAGGTCACAGGGTTTTAATTATACCAGAAACTTCTATCGTTCGTGTTCAAAAAGTGAGTTTTTCAGCACCGAGAAAATGGGCTAGAAAGAGAACATGGACTCCCATAAGACGGCTTGTCCCTGCCGCAGACTTTGCTGAATATCGATCAGCCGCTGGTTGGAGCTCCCGCGATAGAGCAGGGAAGGGTCGCGAAGCTCCTCTACGAACCTTCCGTCAACCAGCACCTCGCAGCGCCGCAGCAGCTCATATTCGGGTGAGCCGGGGCGTTCTATTAATTCTTCATAGGTATAGCCGCTGTAGATCCAGATCGATACCGGCCCCGTTTCGGTAACCAGCCGGTCGATAAACCCGCTGACCTCGGCGGCGGAGAAGAAAGGATCCCCGCCAAGGATCGATAACCCGCTCAGCAGGGGATTATTTTTAATGTCATGAATGATTTCGGTTTCGCGCTCCAAGGTGAACGGTTCGCCGTAATCGAAGTTCCAGGTTTTGGGGCTGAAGCAGCCCTTGCAGTAATGACGGCAGCCGCTGATGAAAATCGCCGCCCTCAAGCCTTCGCCTTCATTAATGGATTCCGGGTAGTAGCCGCAAAGCTTCATACGTCGTGTTTGACCCGGTCGCGAACTTCCGCTTGCTTGGCGGCGTTAAACCGCGTTTGGAAGTCGCCGGTCAGGTAGCCGGTCACCCGGCGCAAACGGCGGATATGCACGTCGTTCTCGTGGCTGCCGCAGGAAGGGCAGGTCGCCCCGATGATCCCTTCGAAGCCGCAGGCCGAGCAGCGGTCGATCGGGTGGTTGATGCTGAAATAGCTGACCTGCTGCTGCAGGGCGTATTGCACGATTTTCAGGAACGCCGCCGGGTTGCTGCGGGCATTGCCGTTCAGCTCGATGTAAGAGATCGCCCCCGCGTTGCACAGCCCGTGAAACTTGGCCTCCAGCTCGATCTTTCGCGCGGCGCTGAGGTTATAGTAAACCGGGATATGGAACGAATTCGTGTAATACTCGCGGTCCACGACCCCCGGAATCGGACCGTATACCGCGCGGTCGCGCTTGGTGAACTTGCCGGACAGCCCCTCCGCCGGAGTGGCGAACAACGTGATGTTCAGGTTGTGGATATCGCTTTGGCGGTCGCAGTAATCGCGCATGTAGGCGATCAGGTCGTACGCTTTTTGATACACCGCTTCGTCCTCGCCGTGGTGCTTCCCGTACATCGCCTTCATGCATTCGGCCAGTCCGATGAATCCGATGGACAAGCTGCCGTGCTTCAGCAGGTCGCCGACGGTGTCGTCCGGTCCCAGCGCTTCGCCGCCTTCCCAAACGCCTTCGCGCATCATGAAATCCGAAGCTTTCGCTTTCTGCGAGGCCTGGATATGGAAGCGGTGCAGCAGCCCCTCCAGCGCGATATCCATGTAATGTGTCAGTTCGCGGTAGAAGCCGCGTTCGTCGGCCTCCTTGCGTTGGCCCAGCGCGATGCCGTGCTCCAGGCCCAGCTTAACGAGATTCAACGTATTAAAAGAAAGATTGCCCTTGCCGGACAGATGGTTCCGTCCGAACCGGTCGGCCAGCACCCGGGTGCGGCAGCCCATGGTGGCAAATTCCGTATCCGGGTCTGCCGGATCGTAATACATCAGGTTGAGCGGGGCGTCCAGGTTGGCGAAATTTGGATACAGCCGTTTGGCCGAGCATTCCGCCGCTTTCAGGAACAGGGAGTAGTTCGGTTCCCCGGGGTTCTGATTGACGCCTTGCTTGCACTTGAAAATCTGGATCGGAAAAATCGGCGTTTCCCCGCTGCCCAGCCCGCGCATCGTCGCGGTGAGCAGGGAGCTGATGACCAGCTGTCCTTCCGGCGAGGTGCAGGTGCCGTAGTTGATGCTGGTGAACGGGATTTGCCCGCCGGCCCGGCTCGACATCGTGTTCAGGTTATGGACCAGGCTTTCGGCCGCCTGCAGCGTTTCGCTTTCGGTTTCCTTCAGCGCGTAATGAAATGTTCTTGGATATTGCTCTCGCAGGTCGCTCCGGCTCATCGTGATGTTGCCCGAAACGGCGCTGGCATCGCCTTCCTCGAAATAATCCAGACCTTTGCGGAAGTACTTGGCGAACGATTTGGCGACGTACGGGGCGAGATCGAAGTCCAGCTTGTTCGCGGAGACGCCGCCGTATTGGGAGTTTTGCTGGGATTGGAAAATGATCGCCACCAGCGCCATCGCCGTCATGATCGAGGTCGGCGGACGTACGCTGCCGTTCCCGGTATTGAAGCCTTCGCGCAGCAGCTTGTCGAACGGGATGAAGATGCAGTTGGTCGTGCCGATGGCGTATTGGTCCAGGTCGTGAACGTAGACGACGTTGTCTTGAATTGCCTGCACCAATCGGGCCGGCATCACGAAATGGTTTGCGTACCATTTGGCATACTCGCTGCCGAATTTACTCATTTTGCCGGAGAAGCTCTCTCCGTTCAAGTTGGCGTTCTCGCGCAACACCTCGAGATTGCGGCTGTGCACGATTTCCTCGCCTAATTGAATGACTTCATCCAGCAAGGTGTCCCGGCCGGTATATGTATGGTTTAGCAATGCCATAACAAAGTTCTCCTCCCCATAAACTAAGCTTTTATTTCATATAAAAGAGCATGTCCAACCCGACGAGGGTGAACATGCCCGAATGCGCTGCATACAACGATGGGGTAGGGCACAGAAACAGAAGCCCTAAGTTCAGCGGCAAGCGGACACCATCCCTGTTCCTCGCAGGTTTTCCGTCGGTGTCTTCCAAACGGGCAGGTCTCCTGGCTTTCGGGGCGTTGCCGACGCCTTCCCGCAGCCGATGAATCAAGCCGCAGTGGCATAAATGTCGGTCGAACGGCTGGGCCTAAAAGACGAACAAGATGGAACCCTTCGTCTCCAGCGCCTAGCTACCGATTACAGTGGCGGGACCGCAGCGGACTTGCACCGCACTTCCCTTTTAAGGTCCGGCGGATTGTCCGCCGGATCACCCGTTCACACTATATTTTGTTGCGATGATCTAAGAATAGCCCAAGATGTTGTGTTTGTAAACGGGGGATTTGTGCTGAAAGTAGACTGAAAACAACGTGAAAATCTCCGAGCCGCACAGTGATGCGGAGAGCGGGGGACGAGGGGAAATTGTGAACATTTTAGAATGGGACCCGGGAACCAGGAGGATAGTTGGGGGGCTGCGCTTGAACGAGCGGCATTGGCTAACGGAACCTGAAGCCGCTATTTGTTCGTATTTCAGATGTCTCGATTTCTAACGGAACCCGAAGACCTTATTCCGGGCAAATGCCGCTGAATCTCCGCCATTTGAGGCCAATAAAGTCTCTGAGTTCCGTTACAGCGGGAAATCACCGGGGAATGAGTGAATAAGGGCGCTACGTTCCGTTAGAGGTCGGGCCTCTGTAACAAACTCCATGATTCGGTTGATCTTCAAGAGCAAGGACGGGTAGAATACGTATAGGAGGAAAACCGAGTCTACGGAGTTCATCCATATCCATACCAGGAAAGAAGGGACTAATATGGCTATCGCCGAAGTGACCGTCATTCCGATCGGAACGGGAAGCACCAGCCTGAGCGCTTATGTCGCCGAGTTGCATCGGGTACTGGAGAAGCAGAAGGGGATCACCTTTACCCTCACCTCAATGAGTACGATTATTGAAGGGCCGCTGGACGACGTGTTCGCCGCGATCCGCGCCATCCATGAAGCGCCGTTTCAGTCGGGGGCCGGCCGCGTGTCGACGTCGATCAAGATCGACGACCGCCGCGACAAAGCCAGCTCGTCGGAACAGAAGCTGCGCTCCGTTCGCGAGAAATTGTGATCTGCAAATTTCCAGAGATTTATGCTTGCATTATTTTCAAATCGGGGTATAATAAATTTTGTTCGCTAAAAACGAACCTGCTGGTGTAGCTCAGCTGGTAGAGCAACGCATTCGTAATGCGTAGGTCGGGGGTTCGAATCCCTTCACCAGCATACTTAATAAGGCAAGCGTAACGCGGCCTCCGAGGATTTCGGGGGCCGCGTTTTTTTGCGTGGAAAGGGACTTGATGGAGGAATAGGAACATTGAGAATCTAACGCTTGTAGGTAATGCTATTGGCTCCGAAACGAGGACATGCAAAATGTAACGCTTGGAGGAGAGCTTATTTCCCCGTTTTTAGTCAGAAGCAGGGCGATTTCGCATCCATAAGCGTGCTGGTCAGCGTTAGAGCCGAAACGCCCCTCTTTTCGCCCTAATAAGCACGCTTGCAAGCGTTAGTGCAAACAGGGCCTTAGGACGAAAGAAGTAAAAGCCCCACAATGATGACAAAGGTGGTCAAAAAACCGCCTTTTGCTAAGGCGTTCCAATCACCGATTTCAGCGCGATTCATTGAATCGGCAAAATTGATGAAGGGCTTTCGTTTATACTCTCCTAACTTATCTTTCTCTTGTTTTTCCCAGTCGTTCATTGTAGTCCCCCATAATTAACCCATCTGTATATAATTCAACCATCCTCGCAGCGATAGAATCAATACCCAAATAGACCGCACCGGGTGCGGTCTATTTCAAATCGTGTAAATAATGCGGAGTGGTATGCTATGCGTCGGATGTCTCCGGCCCGTTACTCCTCCCATTGGGAATGAAGGACATGGTGGCAAAAGTTTAGCTTTCGGTCTCGTGCTTATCGCAAAAATGAGTCAATTCTACCGATGCAATCATCTAAGATTCTGAAATCTCCCTGACATAGAATAGAACATACCTTAGCAAAGGGGAGAAGATGGTATGGCAAAAACGCTTTTGGATTACAACTCTACTGTAGTGACACCGGTCACGAATGGCGTGAATATTCCGATTCCGATTGTTGGCGGCGTGCAAATTGCGGCGGTTTCCGTGTTCATCGACCCGGCCGACCCCGCATCCTTGACCAACCGTGTCGAATTGAAGGCGACGATCGGTGTTGAGGCGCTGGCCGATACGCCAAATGTGCTGGTGCGCATCTGGAGAGCGGGCACCGAAATCTTCTATGGTCTGGTAGAATTGGAGGATGCCTTCAACGACTGGGGGCTCATCAATGTGCATATGGTCGAACATGCCCCGCTTGGAGTCCAAAACTATCAGCTGATCGTTGAAAATCAAGATAACAATAGCACAGCGAGAGTCGTAGGGCCGATTGTGTTCTCGGCCATGGCGATCGGCGGATAAGCCGATTGCCCGATTCCGTACCCTGAGTCCCCCTCCGGTAGCCTTAGCCGGAGGGGGATTTTCCGTATCTCAGCTTAATTAAATCCTCCATTGACGCGGAGGGTCTGTCCCGTAATCCAACGGGCTTTGTCGCTGACAAGGAGCTCGACCGCGTTAGCGATATCCTCCGGCTCGCCCAATCGGCCGAAGGCGTTCATGCGGCGATAAGAGTCAATCCGCTCCTCCGATTTCCCGTTTAGAAACAACTCGGTTGCAACTTGCCCGGGTGCTATGCAGTTAATGATGATCTCCCGTGGGCCGAATTCTTTGGCCAACTGGCGGGTCAACTGCTCCACCGCGCCTTTGGTTGCGGCATACACGCTGTACGTCGGCAGCATTGCTCCCGAGACGGAGGTCGAAAAGTTGATGATCGTTCCGCCAGCCGCCATGTGTTTCATGGCTTGTTGACAAGCAAAATAAGTTCCTTTGACATTAATCGCAAAATGCCGATCGAACGACTCCTCCGTTACGTCCTGAATGGCGGTATATTCCAAGATACCGGCGTTGTTGACCAAGATGTCCACACGCCCGAAGAGTTCGAACGTCTTCGCAAATAAGGCTTCAACATCGCCGACCTTGCTGACATCGGCGCGGATGGCCGCCGTCGTACCTCCGGCTTGCTCGATTATCTTGACCACTTCCTCGGCTTTCTCCCGATTCGCGGTGTAATTGACGACTACCTTGGCCCCGCATTGCGCCAATTGGATGGCGATCTGACGGCCGATGCCCCGCGATGCTCCGGTGATAATGGCAACTTTTTCGTGTAAATGATTCATCATCGTTCGCTCCTTAGGTCCGAATTTGGCTGATCCGTTCGACTTCCTGCTCAGCCTTGCCTCTTCATTTTAAGGGAGGAACGGCTGTACCCGTTAGACCGTAACTGTTCAATTCTTGCCTAATCCTCTCTCATCCGGTTATGATGTTGGAATAATCTGATTGCGCGAAAGGAGACTACACCAGGTGAACGAAACGGGGGGAGCGAAACAATCCATACAGCAATTGGCCAACCTCATCCAGCGACATGCCCCGGCGGACGGCACCTACTTGACATCGGTGCCCGCCTTGACCTTGCGGTATGCCACGAAAACGTCGGAATCGATGGAATCGGTGCATCAGCCCTCGATCTGCATTGTGGCGCAAGGGGCAAAAACGGTCACCTTGGCGGACGAATCTTACCGATATGATCCATCGACTTACCTGGTCGTTTCCGTGGAATTGCCGATGATCGGCCGAATTATTGAGGCTTCACCGGAGGTGCCCTATTTGGCTGCGAAGCTCAGCTTCGATACGGATGTCGTTCTGGACATCGTCAAAGAGATGGGCGAGCCTCGGCAGTCGGACAGGGCAGAGGCGAGCCGCGGGGTTGCGGTCAATCGGGTATCGCCGGCCTTGCTCCAAGCCGTTGTACGGCTCCTGGAGCTGTTGGACGCGCCCGAGGACATCCCAATCCTCTCGCCGCTTGTCATCCGCGAAATTCTGTATCGCGTGCTTCAAGGCGAACAAGGCGCGCTCGTCCGCCAATTTGCAATCATTGGAAGTCATGCGCAAAGGATCGCCAAGGCCATTCAACGAATCAACCGGGAATACGACCGCCCGCTGGCCGTTGATCGGCTCGCCGAGTCGGTGAACATGAGTACATCGGCGTTTCATAAACATTTCAAACGCGTCACTTCCCTGAGTCCGCTGCAATACCAGAAAACGGTACGCTTGCAGGAAGCGCGCCGGTTCATGCTGACGGAAGGGATGCCGGCCGCCGACGCGGCTTTCCGCGTAGGTTACGAGAGCCCGTCCCAATTCAGCCGGGAATATGCCCGGATGTACGGCCGGCCTCCGATGCTGGATATTCGGGAGCTTCGCGAAGCGATCGCCGCGGTGCAAAGCTAAACACCGCCAGGCGCTTCGAAGCGCTTGACGGTGCATGAATTACATCGGCGGTAGATTAGGTTGATTTTTTATCGCCTGTGGCGGCGTGTTATAAACGCGCGGAGGCGCCGGCGGCAAGTGTGGGGCGGGGGCGTGCGGCTGAGGCTGGGGAACATACTGGAATGCGGCACCGTCGGGACTTGGGCCGTGTGCCCAGGGGCCGGCTGCGCTTGCCTCACCCCGCGAAAAGTTGAAGAGTACGTGGGAAACTTCCCGTTTCTCCCGTTCCTTCGGGAAGGTGGTAGGGACAACTACGCCGCCTTCCTTGGCCTCGAGCTCTTTAATGGCGGCCATCCATTGATTTTGATGCATCGTATCCCGGGCAAGCAGCCAGGACAGCATATCCTTCACGCCTCTATCGTTGGTCATCTCGTAGAGTCTGGCCACCTGGAGCCGTCCTTGCGACTCCGCGTTCAAGTTGGCCCGAAAATCCGCAAGCAGGTTGCCGCTGGCAATAGTATATCGGGAGTTCCACGGATAACCGTTGCTGTCCGTGGGTGCTGCGCCAAGCCCGGTAACGATAGCGTGCTGGGGATTGGAGCCCCCAAGAATGGCGGCGATCACCGGATCTCTGGCGGCGTCCTCCAGCGTCTCCATCGGCGCGTCGTCGAGCAGGCGGGCGATCATTGTGGCCAGCATCTCGACGTGGGCCAATTCCTCAGTGGCGGTGTCCAGCAGCAAATCTCGGTACTTGCCATCTCCACGCGTATTCCAGCCCTGGAACAGGTATTGCATGGCCACCGTAATTTCCCCGAATTGTCCGCCAAGCACTTCCTGAAGTCTTCGGGCATATACCGGATCCGGACGTTCGGGTTTGGCATGGTATTGCAGCTCTTTAATATGGAAAAACAAACTCATCCCTCCGTAAAATCATCATGAGAGATGTGTATTCAAACGGTTTTCTCAAATTGCCTGGACCTAAAAATAGACCAAGCCGGACCGAACGCGAAAAATAACCCGGAAGCGACGGCTCCCGGGCGTTCATCTCCCAAACGACAGCTACCGGTGCTCGATCAGGTCGATCGTGCCCAGCACGATATGAGCCAAGCCGAATCCAAGCACGCCGGTAGCGGCAAGCTTGTACTTGCTTCCAAGCAGTGTTGCGGCCGAAGCGGATACTACGGCTCCAAGAACGGTAGGAATCAAACCTTCGCGCATCTCAGGACACCCCTTTGGTTTTGTTTGGAAAGACAACGTTAGTCTAAGCAAAACGGGCATCGGCTATTCGCGCCAATGCCCGCTTCGTATTGTTATCCAAGCCTTCATGTACACGTGAAGACCGGCCGGTGTTCCTGCTTTGACTACAACATACTGCCTGTTTCTAAAACAACAAAAGCCCTACCTCTCATTTGTCCTTGCGGCTCCGATGACCGCGCCAGCGTGAATCAGAAAAACATCAAAATTCTTACTTTTATTGGGTCATTCAAATAGGAATTTCATACCGGAATGGTATAAGGAGAGTTATAATCTTTTGAGGAACGACAATCCCGTCATAACAATCTAATTAATTATTATACTTTAAGTAATTAAAAAATGCAATATACTTTTATTCCCATAATCTGCCTTCTAAAGTGATGATTTTGTGAAACCAAGGGAAATCACCACAAGGTGAGACATATGTCACACTGTAGTGTGGAAGGCACCATGTATAATGAGTTCATCTAAGATTTATATAATCAAAAAATAAGGGAGTTTGCCATGAAACGTGGAGATATCCTGTTGATCGGGCTCATCGTCGCCGTCGCTTTGGTGTTCTTGGTGCCGAGATGGCTTGGCGATTCAAGTGAAAACAATCACAACAATGAGAACCGGGTAGCCAGAATCACGGTTGACGGGAAGCTGTTCAAAACGGTGCAATTGACCGGGGAAGAACAGACCGTGGATATTCAAACAGAGTATGGCTACAACATTTTGAAGGTGCATGATTACGGCATTGAGATGATTGACGCCGATTGCCCGGACAAATTGTGCCTGACCTTCGGATTTATCGACCGGAACGGCGGGACGATCGTGTGCCTTCCACATAAATTGATGGTCGAAGTGGTATCCTCGGGAGAAGGAGACGATATTGATGCACTCATTAAATGAACAATCCAACCTCATGTTAAAAAGAACGGTGATCGTGGCGATCTTCGCGGCGGTGGCGGTGGTGCTCAGCCTGGTGGAATCCGTGATTCCTGTGAACATGAGCGTGCCGGGCGCGAAATTGGGGTTAGCCAATATCATGGTGCTGACCTGCCTCTATTTTCTGCGGACCCGCGACGCCTTGATGATGGTGCTGCTGAAGACGCTGTTGACCGCGTTTATCTTCGGGACTTTTTCCAGCTTCCTGTTCAGTATTATGGGGGCGTTGTTCAGTTTTGCGGCGATGTGGTTCCTGCTGTTGGTTGGACGCAAACGGTTAAGCGTAATCGGGATCAGCATTGTCGGGGGGATTGCCCATAATATCGGGCAGTTGACTGCGGCTGCGCTGTATTTCAATACATCGAATATTTTTTATTACTTGCCGATGCTGTTGATTATGGGGGTCCTTACCGGGATTGGGGTCGGGATTGCCGTGAAATATTTGATTCCGTCGCTGTCGAAGTTGTCTTTATTTGAAGGTTTTTTGGCGGAAGCGGCTTAAGCCGGGGAGGGCCCGCACTTAGCATTCCTGAGGGGGGAGAGAGAAATGGGCGAAACCGGAATGGCTTACGAACTTCGGGACGTTTCCTTCGCGTATCACCCGGCGCATCCCGTACTTCACGAAATCACGCTCGGCATCCCTTCGGGCAGGTGGGTATCGCTGGTGGGGCCCAACGGCTGCGGCAAATCGACGTTGGCCAAATTGCTGGGCGGATTGCTGGCCGTTAACGGCGGCACCATTGACGTGGAAGGAATCCGGTTGGACCGGAATACGGTTTCGCAGCTGCGTCCGCGGATCGGGATGGTGTTTCAAAATCCGGACAATCAATTTATCGGCGCCACCGTGGAAGAGGATATCGCCTTTGGCCTGGAGGGGCGGAACCTGCCAAGGGAGGAAATGGTGCATCGCGTGCGGGAATACGCGGATAAACTGCAAATCGGCCATCTGCTGTCCAAACATCCCGCCGAGCTGTCGGGGGGACAAAAACAGCGGGTGGCCGTCGCTTCGATATTGGCGATGGAACCGGGGATCGTGATTTTCGACGAGGCCTCTTCAATGCTGGATGAAAAAGCCCGCGGAGAGCTGCTCGCCATCCTGCGGGAGATGAAGCAAAGCGGCCGTTACACGATGGTGTCGATCACCCATGATGCCGATGAGATTCTGGCATCCGACCGGGCCATCGTGCTGGGCGGCGGGACGGTGGCCGCCGACTTGACGCCGGGGGAGCTGTTTCGCAACGAAGCGCTGCTTGCCGATTGCCGGTTGATCGCCCCGTACCGGATCCGGTTACGACACGAACTGGAACGGCGGGGAGTGCCGCTTCCTGCCGGCCTAGGACTGGGCGGCGAAGAGGAGGCGGATCTTTGATGGCCATTCATTTCGAGCAAGTCAGCTTTGCTTATGACGAGCACAGCCTGTGGCGCCACAGCGCGCTGGAGGAGGTCGACCTGTATCTGGCGGACGGGGGGTTTGCCGGGATTGCCGGTGCCTCCGGTTCGGGCAAATCGACGTTGATGCAGCATTTCAACGGCATCCTAAAGCCGACGGGCGGCAAGGTGCGCGTCCTGGACGTGACGATGCAGGCCGGCGGCAAGACGCCGCCGATGCGCGAGCTGCGGCGCCGGGTCGGACTTGTCTTCCAGTTCCCCGAGCAGCAGCTGTTCGAGGATACGGTGGAGAAGGACCTTTGCTTCGGTCCGTTGAACTTCGGCTGTTCCTTAAGCGAAGCGAAGGAGCGGGCCGGCCGCGCGCTGGCGCAGGTCGGCCTGGACGATTCGTTCCTCGCCCGCAACCCGTTCCACCTGAGCGGCGGCCAGATGCGCAAAGTGGCGATCGCTTCGGTGCTGGCGATGGACCCGGACGTCATTGCGCTCGACGAGCCGACGGCGACGCTGGATCCGCAAAGCCGGGCCGAACTCGCCAAGTTGCTGTCGCGGCTGCACCGGGAAGCGGGGAAGACGGTGATCGTGGTGACGCACCGGATGGAGGAAATGCTCCCTTACGCGGAGCAGTGGATCGTGATGAAGGAGGGGCGCAAGTCGTTTCAGGGCAGCGTAGCGGAGCTGGTGCGGGAGTCTTCACGGCTGGAGGCCGAGGGGTTGGCGATTCCGGCGTGCATCCGTTACTGGAAGAAGGCGGCGGCGCTTTACGGTTTGCGCGAAGAGCCGCCTTGCTTGACGGCTGAAGCGCTCGCCGAGCGGCTGGCAAGGTTGCGGGCGGAGCGGCCCGCGGCGAACCGGATGGGAGAAGAGGTCCCGGCCGGCGCTTCCGGGAAAGGGGGCGGCGACCATGCGCAATAAACTGTTGTTCGGACGCAGCATCGATACCGGCTCCTGGGTGCACGCCGTAGACCCCCGCGCCAAGTTGACCGGGATGGTGCTCTATCTGGTGGCGATCGTGGCCGTCGGCTCTTGGCCCGCTTTGGCCGTGGCCGCCGCGTTTTCGATCGGCTACATGCTGTCGACCAAGATCCCGCTCAAATATTACCTGAAGGCGGCCAAACCGTTGTGGGTGTTGATGGTATTTATCTTCGTCGTTCAATGCTTGTCGGTCGAGTCCGGGGCACCGCTCTGGCGCATCGGCTCCTGGACGCTGTACAGCGGCGGGGTCAGCAGCGGATTGATCGCGGCTTGCCGCATGGGGCTGCTGGTGTCTTTTACCGCGATCCTGACGTTTACGACGACCCCGGGGCTTCTGAATCAAGGCCTAAGCGGCGTGTTGAAGCCGCTGAAGCGGATCGGCATCTCGTCCGAGCGGTTGACGCTGATGATGAGCATCGCCCTGCGCTTCATTCCGACGATTTTGGACGAAACGCATAAAATCCTTAAAGCCCAGGCCGCCCGCGGCGCAGATCTGAAGGAGCTGCCTTGGAAAGAGAAGGGTCGCATGCTGGTATCCCTGCTCGTCCCGGTCACGGTCAGCGCCTTCCGCCGGGCGGAAGAACTCGTGCTGTCCATGGAAGCCCGGGGGTATACGATCGGCGCTCCGCGTTCGGAGTACCACCTGCTGGCCTGGAAAGACCGGGACACCTGGTTCGTAGCGTCCTTTGTCATCCTGGCGGCGGCGGCCGTGGCGTACCGGTTGATATGAGCCGGGAGTTTTAGGGTGCACGGGCTTTCAAAAGTAGACATAGCACTTATGGATAGGTTGACTGTTTGAACGATCGTTAGTCATTTTATGTGAGGGGGAAACGACTGTGGCACGTTATTTTAATGGGAGAGAAGTCGAGCTGCTGGCGCCTACGGGAACGTTCGAAATTTTCAAGACAGTGATCGAAGCGAACTGCGACGCGGTTTATTTCGGAGGGCCCAGCCTGAATATGCGACTGATGCGCAAAGGCTTCAACTTTAACCTGGAGGAAATTACGGAAGCGGTCCGGATTGCCCACGGCCTCGGCAAAAAAGTGTACGTAACCGTCAACAATCTGCTGAATGAAGGCGAACTGGACGAGGCGCAAGCGTATTTGCGGTTTCTGGAGTCGGCGGGTCCGGATGCGATTATCGTACAGGATTTCGCCGTTTTGGCGTTGATCCGGGAAATGGGGCTGAACCTCAAGGTGCATTCCTCCGTGATGATGAACGTGCACAACGTGGAAATGGTTCGCGCTCTGCAGGAGCTGGGAGTGACCCGTGTCGTCACGTCGCGCGAGATGGATCTGATGACCACCCGCTATCTTCAGCAGGCGACCGGTATGGAGCTGGAGTACTTCGTGCATGGGGATATGTGCTCGGTGCATGGGGCTAACTGTTATTTTAGCTCCATGGTGTTCGGGATGAGCAGCAACCGGGGCAAGTGCCTGAAGCCGTGCCGCTGGGATTACCGCGTGAAAAAAGACGGCAACGTCTATCCGGCGGAATACCCGCTGGCCGTCAAAGACATGTTCATGTACGAGCATATCCCGGAGCTGATCCACGGCGGCATCACTTCTTTCAAAATCGAAGGACGCATGCGCGACGCCGCATTCGTGGTCATGCTCGTGAAGGCGTACGGGGACGCGATCGACCGTTATATCGACGATCCGGTCGGTTTTGACCGCAGCCGCGACACGAAACTGCTGTACGAAAACCGCAAGCGTGACTTTTCGACCGGGTATGCGTTCGGTCGGCCGGGGCTGTCCAACATCAACCGGCGATACGAAGGTACGGGCAAGTTCTACAGCACGGGCAAAGTGTTCAGCACGCCGACGGAAGAAAGGGAACTCGGCGAGAAGCGGGTTGAGCTCATCCGTGCGACCCTCGCGGCCGCTGGTCAAGGGAAGGGAGCAGCACTGCGGAATGGCGGTCCGGTCGGCGTGTCCGTGCATGTCAATAACGTGGAGCAAGCCAAAGCCGTCCTGGAATCGGGTGCCGATCACGTCTACCTGTCCGGCGACGTGTTCGAGCCGGATCGGCCGTTTACGAAGGAGGACGTAAAGGAACTGGCCGCGTTGAAGGGGAGTGCCAAGTTGTACCTCGGTCTGCCGCGGATGATGACGGAGCAGCATTTCGATCTCTACGAAGGTTTGTTGTTCGGCGAGCGGCTGCCGATCGACGGCCTGATGGTGACCAATCTCGGGGCCATCCGCAAGTTTGCCGGCAAAGGCTACCCGCTGGTGGGTGATTTCAACCTGAACGTGTACAACCCACTGTCGGCCGAATTTTACCGTGAGCTGGGCGTCGGCCGGTTGACCGTTTCGATGGAGTTGCCGCTGAAGGATTTGGCGGGGCTGCTGGCTCAGGCGCCGGAACCCCTGGAGGCGATCGTGCACGGTTCGCCGGCGATCATGTATATGGAGCATGACCTGTATGAGAACGCCGAGGTGTTCCAGGCCATCGGCGAAGAGGATAACCATTACGTCGACAACAGCGTCCTGGTGCTGAAAACGGATAAAGGCGAAAATCCGGTCTATCGGGACGTTCATGGTCGCAATCATTTGATGATGGCCAAGGAATTGTGCCTGCTGCCGGTCGTGAAAGAGCTGCTGGAGGCGGGCTTGTCCGTGTTCCGTATCGAAGGCGCGACCTACAAGCCGGAGCAATTGGCCGAAATCGTGCGCGCCTACAAGGCGGCGTTGGCCGACCCGGACGCGGCCGGAGAACAATTTGCCCGGATGACGCCGGTGTATGCCGGCTACACGCTGGGTGCGCTGCAGTTTGACGGCGGCAGCGCCAGCGGGGCAGCGGGCGCAGGGGCGGAAGCGTCGGCAGACGGCGACCATGGTGGCAACGGTGGCAATGGCGGTAACGGCAGCAACGGTGACAATGGCGACGACGGTGGCAAACGCGGCAATGACGGTAGCGATGTCAACAGCGGCAACGGAGGTAACGACAGCAACGCGGCCAAGGAAGCCGATGCCGAAGCGCAGGCGGAAGTGGCGGCTAGCCAAGCCTAACGGCGGAAAGGAAGCGAATGGATATGCAGAGCTACATCGGACCGGAACAAGTGTTGAAGAAGCGGGAGCAATATTTTTATCCGTGCACCAGCCATTTTTATCGGAACCCGCCGCAGCTGGTGAAGGGGGAAATGCAGTATTTGTACGGACATGACGGCAAGCGATATACCGACTTTTTTGCCGGCGTGTCGGTGGTGGCGAGCGGCCATTGCAACCCGGAAATCGCCGAGCGGACGGCCGAGCAACTGCGGACGCTGCAGCATACGTGCACGATTTATTTGACGCAGCCGAACGTGGATTTGGCGGAGCGGCTGGCCGGCGTGCTGCCGGGCGGGCTGCGCCGGACGTTCTTCGTCAACAGCGGCTCGGAAGCGAATGAAGGCGCCCTGCTGCTGGCCCGCATGCATACGGGGCGGCGGGGATTCCTGGCGCTGGAGCAGGGGCTGCACGGCCGGACGTACCTGACGATGAGCGTGACCGGCCTCCGGATGTGGCGGACCGACCCGCAGTTGGCGCAGGACACGGACGTCACGTTTATTCCCCGGCCGTACGAGCGGGGTCTTAGCGCCGATGAGGCGGCACGCCGCTCCATCGCGGCTTTGGAGGCGGCGCTGGCGGAGAAAGGCGATACCATCGCCGCGATGATCGCCGAGCCGATCCAGGGGAACGCCGGCATCGTTGCGCCGGCGGATTGGTATTTCGCTGAAGTGAAGCGGCTGCTGGAGCAGCACGGGGTGCTGCTGATCGCCGATGAAATTCAGACCGGGTTCGGCCGGACGGGCCGGATGTTCGCCATGGACCGGTACGGCGTCACGCCGGACATCCTGACGATGGCCAAAGCGCTGGGCAGCGGCATCCCGGTGGCGGGCTTCGCCACCACCGACGAGATCGCGGCCAGCCTGAACCGGCCATCCGCCTCCACGTTCGGCGGCAACCCCGTCTCGTCCGTGACCGCGCTCGCGGTCCTGGACTACATCGAGGCGCATCGCCTGCCCGAGCGGGCCGAGCGCCTTGGCGCGCAGCTGCGCGGCGGCCTGGAGCGCCTCGCCGCGCGGTTCCCGCAGCACGTCTCCGACGTGCGCGGCGCGGGGCTGATGCTCGGCGCGGAGCTTTGCGCCGAGGAGCCCGAGCGCGGCGCGCGGCTCACCGACGACGTGCTGGAGGCGATGCTGGACCGCGGCTATATCCTCGGCAAGAACGGCGTAAACCGCAACGTTCTGGCCTTCCAGCCGCCGCTGGTCATCGCCGAGGACGACGTGCGCGGCATGTTGGACGCGCTCGAGGCCGTGCTGGCGGAGCTGCTTGGCGTAACCGCCAGCCCGAGCTGTCTGCCGTAACAGCTAGCCGCTAGCCCGGCTGGTCACCGCAACGGCCCGGCCGAGCCGCCCGCTGAAACGGCCTTCGAGCCGCCCCCGTAACCGCCGGCGGCTGGGCTATGCCCACCGCAACGGCTAGCTTGGGCCGCCGCGACCCGCTGCGCCGGTCACGAGGTGGCGCAACGGCTGCTTTGCGCGTTTCGCCCGCTTTGCCGGCCTGGGGACTCGGCCTAGCCCCGGCCCTCAAGCCCCCATAGCGGTAAATAATCACCTTATTTCGCCGCTCCCGGCCTTCGACCGCCTAAATAGCGGTAAATAGTATCCTTATTTGCCGCCCCCACCGGTAAAAACAGCCAAGGAGCAGGAAATAAGGGGAAAAAATAACGCTATTTCAGCCAAATCGGCGGTTTCCCGATAAATAGCGGTATTTTTTACCTCTATTTTCGATCCGGCGGCGGGGAGGGCTTGAAGGCTGGGGCTTCATGCATGCAGAATGCTTTTTTGAAGGAGAGTGACCATCCCATGGAAGTAGCCCGTAAAATCGGCACCAAAATCCGGCTGTACAGCGAATTGGTGATGTTTTCACATACGTTATTTTCGCTGCCCTTCGCGATCATCTCGATGATTTGGGCGGCGGAGGGATTCCCGTCGTGGCGCGTGATGCTGTGGGGGCTGATCGCCCTCATCGCCGCCCGAAACGGGGCCAACGCCTTTAACCGCGTGGTCGACCGCGTCTTTGACGCGCAAAACCCGCGCACCGCACATCGCCACCTGCCGCGCAAATTGCTGGAGGCGAAGGAGGTGCTGGTGTTCGTTGCGATCAACTATGCGATCTTTATTTTGGCCGCGGGCATGCTGAATACGTTGTGCCTGATTCTGTCGCCGGTTGCCATCTTCCTGGTCTCGTCCTACTCGTATACCAAACGGTTTACGTACCTCAGCCACTTGTACCTGGGCTTTACGATCGCCTCGGCTCCGATCGGCGCCTGGTTCGCCGTCACCGGGCAGTTCGCGTTTACGCCGTTTATTATCGGCACGATCGTCATGCTGTGGATCGCCGGGTTCGACATCATTTACGGCTCCCAGGACATCGACTTCGACCGCAGCCACGGCCTCTGGTCGATCCCCAGCGCGTTTGGACTGAAGAACGGCCTGCGCATCGCGGCCGGCCTGCATTTCATCATGGTGCTCCTGCTGATCGCCTTAATCCCGATCCGCCACCTGGGGTGGCTGTATATCGCGGGAATCATCCTGGCCATCCTGCTGCTGATGACGGAGCACAAGATCATCAAACCGTCGAATCGGAAACGCATGAACGTGGCCTCCTACAATCTGAATCAGGTGATCAGCATGGTCATCCTATGCTTTACCCTCGGCGACTATTTTCTATTGTAAGTAAACGGCCGCCGCCCAAGCCTTTCCAAACGCATGCCAAAAACCCCGCCCTCACCCAAGAACCCAGGGAGCGGGGTTTTCGTGTCAAAGCCGATCGACTAGAAGCGGATGTCAATATGTTGGGAGTAATCAACTTCAAACGAGTCAAACACCTTTGAAGTCGGCAGAAGGGAGCGATCCAGTTGTGCGACCTCATCCTGCCATTCTTGCGAGTTACGATCCACCGTATTGTCGCGGGGGTTGGAGACGACCCCGGCCTTTTGTTCGAGCTGCGCTTTATAGTCGGACAGTTCCGTTACGGTGCGTTGGTACAGCTCGCCGATTTCGGCGGCGCTTTTCTCCGTCAGATGGCTCCATCCCAAATCCGGGGCGGAAAGAGAGGCATGTCCCGGCGGCAGCAGGGGAGCCTGCTGATTCAGACGACTGGCGCCGATATAGAATTTGCCATAAAAATCGGTCATCAGGTTAACCTGATCCTGAATGCGCGATTTGACCAGACTCACACGTTGTTCGAGCATTTCCAGTTCTTCCGCGCTCGCTTGCGGGTTGTTCCGGGCTTCTTGCAAAGCTTGCTCTCGCTTATCCAGCACAGCGATATACTTCTCGACCGGCTCCAGCCCGTTTAATAAGTTATCGTAGGTGGATATCGCCCGGTGCAAATCAGAGGCACCTACACTTACCGTTACTCCTGCCGGGCTGCTTTGCTCCGGATTAGCCTTTGTCGTCTCGGCCAATACCCGTTTCTTGGTGAGCAGCTCCTGCTCGGCTCCGAGATCTTTTTGCTGCATTCGTTCATTCAGCATGGACACAACTTGATGAAGAGGACTGGAATTTCTCGGGTTTGGACTCATCGGCGTTATCCGCATCTGAACGTACCCCCTTATCCAATAAAGTTCTAACCTATATATCGGAAAATCATGGGAAATATTTCACCCGACCTATATTTTCCGGATGGAATCCCTTATATTGGGGTTACCCGGCCGGAAACACGTTCAGAGATAGAAGGTGGAGCCTGAAACAACGCCCTCGGATACCTCTGAGCCGCTCTTATAAACACAAAAAAAGCGTGAATCTCCAGAGCGTCAGGCCCCTGAGGTTCGCGCTTTTCGTTCTTCTTTATTTCTCCCGGCCGCCAAAATACTCCAGCAGCGCCTGCAGATCACGGTGCGCCGGGTAATGGCTCAGTTGATCGATGATGTCCTGCGCTTCGGCGAGGTACCGGCGGCTCAGCGCTTCGGTTTGCTCCAGCGCACCGCTCGCTTGGATTGCCGCCACAACGGCGTCTACTTCGCCTTTGGGGCTGTCCGCCGTAATCGCCCGGATCGACGGCGCCAGCGCCTCATTCTGCAGGGCATAGAGGACGGGGAGCGTCACCTGGCCGCCGCGCAGGTCGCTGCCGGCCGGCTTGCCCAGCTTCTCCGCCGATTGGGTGAAGTCGAGCACGTCGTCGCGGATTTGGAACGACATGCCGAGCTTCTCGCCGAAGGCGTACAGCAGCTCGGCCGTTTCCGCGTCCGCGCCGGCGGCCTTCGCGCCGATTTGCAGGCAAGTGCCCATCAGCTGGGCGGTTTTGTTCCTCGACTTCTCCAAGTATTCCGCAATCGTGACATCGTAATCATACAGATGGGAGAGCTGCTGGTATTCGCCCAAGCACAGCTTCGTTGTAGCCAGAGAGGAGAGATCGTAAACGAATTTCTCCCGTTCCGCGGAATACACGGAGATCAGCTCGATGACCCTGGCGGACATATAATTGCCGACATGCAATGCGCCGCTTACGCCCAGCTTGATATGCATCGCTTTCTGGCCGCGCCGCATCGGCGAATCGTCGATGATGTCGTCATGGATCAGGGAAGCGGCATGAATGAATTCCGCGGCGGCTGCGAGCCGCCATACCTTCTTAGAATCGGGGGCGGGACCGAAGCGGCTGCCAATGATGACCATCAAGGGACGAACCCGCTTGCCGCCCGAACGGACCAGTTCCACGATGCTCTTGGCCAACTGGGAGGAACGGGGGACGTCACGGTCGTATTTTACCATGTTTTCAATTTCCCGATCGACCGTTTTCAAAGAGATGTTCAGCGATTCTTCAAGCTTCATGGCGATCCCTCCCTGGACATGAATTGGCGGTTTCACGAATTCGACGCTTGCGGTATGCCGGCGGCAGGCAGTTGCACGCCCTTACATCGCCTTTGAGGCGGTGCTGCGATTGCTCTCCAACTGCAGGAACAGTTCCCAGGCTTTGAGCAAGCGCTCGTCCTCGGGGCGTCCCTCGACACGTTTGATTTGCAGCTGTTTGATGATGGGAGCGAGATGCGCGAGCAGATCGTATTCTTCCCACTTTAGGCACAGCTCGACGTAAAAACTGTATAGGTAGTCGCCGTCCAACACTTTGCGGGTTAGCGTTTCGCCGGGGGCGAGGGAGCTGCATTCGCTGTGGCGTTGAAGAGCGAGCTTGATTGCGATGTAAATGGATAACAGTCGGCACTGGCGTACCGGTGTCATGTCGTATTGCTCCAGCAGGATTGCTGGCGGGGTTGCTTCATCTTGGGGTAAATCCAACTTGATGCCGGCCTCGGGCGATAATTCGCCCTGCAATAAGCGGTAAGCGTCTTGAATGAGTTGTAATTTCATTAGGGCACACTCCTCACAGAGGTAGTTCAAAAAGCCGTCTTGCAGGGGACCCTGACACCGATTTCGGCAATTGGAGAAAAAGGAGAGTAATGTGCGCCAGGCGCACATTACTCCGGTTCAAGGTTTCATCAAGAGCTGCAATTATTCCGTATAGAGATACCATCTTCGCACCAGCGGGATTCGTTTCCACTGTTTCTTGAGCCAAGGAAGCACGTAGTAATCCAGGCCAAACGTGCTGCCCGATCCGCCGATCAGTGCGACGCCAGCGGTCATGTACCACAGCATTTCCGCCGAAGCCATGCTGGAGGACCAGATCATAACGCCCAGTGCAACGGTGGCTGCCGAAGCGACCGCGGTGAAGAGACCCACGATGATCATGACGCCCAGCGCGATTTCCGCAAAGACCATGAAGAATTGGAATACCGTTGCCAAAGCGGTGAAACCGCCGTCCGAAGTGTAGAAGAACACGTCCATGAACCAACCGACGATCGACTTGATAAATCCGGGCACCGGCAGGGCGGTGACAGCCGTCGAGGCGCTTTCTACAGCCGAAGCCGCCGCTTGGGCGTCTACGGTTTTCGTGACTTCACCGGCCGCTTCACTGGCTGCCGAAATAACGTCGGCATTCGGAGAAGCCGGGATCAGGAAGATGTTCGATGGATCCTTCCAAACTTTCGGCAGCTTGTCGAGTCCTTCTTCCAGCCATTTGTAGCCGACGAAGATCCGCAGCGGCAGGAGCCAGAAGTTTGGTGAACGCTTCGCGAAGTGGCCGCCGACGAAGCTTCTGCGATTGTTTACGTGGAAGAATTCATGCATCATATAAGTCCATACTTTGGCAAAGCCGGCCACGGTGAACAGGTAGTACATATTGATCAAGTGCTTGCTGAACATCGCCATAAAGCCGCTCAGCATAAACA
This sequence comes from Paenibacillus sp. JL3B1040, assembly GCF_057063165.1. NCBI lineage: Bacteria > Bacillati > Bacillota > Bacilli > Caryophanales > Paenibacillaceae > Paenibacillus > Paenibacillus tiangongensis. Next base: position 793,685 of record NZ_CM169317.1, read on the forward strand.
TTTTGTTCGGCAGACCGACATTCGCTACCCCGTAGCGGCTGCCGATACATACCATCGTTCCGTGGAAGCCCGGTTTATACGACTTCTTCGGTTTGCCGTGAATATCCGCGTGAATGTTGTGCGCGATCAGCGGACCGGCCTGTTCGGCATTTTCAACCATCTGCGGTACCGGACGGGTCTCGCCTTCCGGAATGAAGAAGATGTTGTCGCCGACGACATATACGTCTTCGTGATCGATGCTTTGCAGCTTATCGTTGGTTACGATCCGTTTGCGGCCTTCCTGCTTCACGTCGAGCCTGCCGACGAGCTCGGAGCCTTCAACACCGGCCGTCCAGACGATCGTGTCCGCTTCCAGCTCTTTGCCTTCTCCAAGCTGTACGCTGGTTGGCGTTACTCCGGTGATCTTGGCGCTCGTAACGATTTCTACGTTCATCTTGTGCAGTCGTTTCGCGGCCTTCTCGATCAATTTGTCGGGCAGGATCGGCAGGATTTTCGGAGCCATATCGGCAACGACCAGGCGAACCTCGCTCGGATCGATAAAGAACTCTTTGCACAGCTCGTCGCGGAACTCGGCTAATTCGCCAACCAATTCCACGCCGGTAAAGCCAGCGCCTACGACGACGAAGGACAGCATTTTGCGGCGTTTGGCCGCATTGCGAACTTTGGCCGCTTCGCTGAACTTGCCTCGAACTTGCTCCTTCAGACGCACGGCGTCCTCATAGGACCACAGCGTCAGCGCGTGTTCCTCGGCGCCGGGGATCCCGAAGAAAGTAGGTTTACAACCGGTACCGATAACGAGGTAGTCGTATTTATATGTCGATTGCTCGGAACGAAGTTCTTTGGCGTTAAAATCAATATGGTCGATGGAATCCAGAACCACGTCGACTTTTTGACCGGCAAAAATCTTCTTCAGTTCGATTTTGACCGAATCCTCCGGCGCCCGATTGGCCGCGACTTCATGCAACTCTGTCAGCAGCGTGTGGTAGGGGTTCCGGTCGATCAGCTGGATCTCCACGTCTTTATCTTTTTTGAACAGTTTGGCCAGATGCTTGGAAGTCACAACACCGCCATAACCGCCGCCCAAAACTACGATTTTCTTCAAGAGATTCACCTTCTCATTTTAGGGTGGGGGGATGCGATTATTTCGCTTGTTCAAGGGCTTTGGCAACGAGTTCGAAATGCGGTTGCAGCGTGATCGTAGCACCGGCGATGGCATCGGTTTTGCCTTCTTCATTAAAGGTTACGGCTGCCGGATCTTGCTTCTCGACCAGGAAAGCTTCGGCTTTTGCCGCTTCTTCATGCCATTCGCCTTGCGAGCCAGCGGCTTTCATGCCGTATTTGCCGTCGATCGAATATTGCTTCTTGTCTTCGCCTTTATCGTTTACGCCGCTAAAGTTGACTTTAACGATCTTGCCAGCCGCAACCACGACATCAACGGTGTCTTTCCAGCCGGAGTGTTCGTCGAAGGCCGCGCCTTCGGCATGGTAAGTGCCGTCTTTGTATGGGCCGGCTTCAACCGGGCCTGCGGCCAGTGCTTGATCCGCCAAGTTAAAGAAATCATTCACATGCACGGATACGCCGGCAATCGCGTCGGTTTTGCCTTCTTCATTCAGCGTGACCGCTTTCGGATCTTGCTTCTCGATCAGGAATTGCTCGACCTTCTCGGCTTGCTCATGCCATTCGGAAGCGGCGCCGCCGGCTTTCATGCCGTATTTGCCTTCTTTGGAATAAGTCACTTTATCGACAGGAGCTTTTTCGCTCAGCGCGTTCCACTTGGCTTCGGTGATTTTTCCCCCGGAGACCGTCAGGGTTACGTAGGATTGCCAACCGGAATTCGCATCCACTTCCCCTTGGGCGAAGTACACGCCGTCTTGGTATTTGCCTTGCTCTGAAGCCGAGTTGCTGCCGCCGGCATTCGTCTCGTTGGTTGCGGCCGCGTTATTTGCCGGTTCCGGCGTGTTTGCGCTATTGGCGTCGTTGTTCGAACCGCAGCCGGCCAATACACCGAGCAGCAGGGCACTGCTAAGGATAATTGAAGCTTTTTTCATGATAGAGACCTCCAATGTGAATTTATATATATTAAAATGTGAAGACATTTTAATAACGAAAATCAGGTGGGGCAAACCTTGAAGAAGGCTGGTTTTATGAGGGGTTCGGGAGTCCCGAAACCTTTGTTCGATGGAATTTTAGCATATAAAAATAGGTGTTAATGTGAAATAAATCACATAATATGTGACATAAAACAACCTCTCAAATCGGCAGAAGCGGCGCCCCGCAAGGGTTTGGGCAGTTGAAAGCGATTGCCTAATTTTTAAAATATTTATTTTTAAAGATGGGGCCGATACACAGGCTGGGAGAACTTGGTTATCATTTAGCCGGTCGGGTACGCAGGCCCGAGTCAGCGGACTTCAACAGGAAGTTGCGAGAATAGGTCTAAGTACCCTATCCTAGCAGGCCTGGCATCCCTGATTTTTGGGAAAAAGCCCTGCTGATTCGACCGAAAAGAGGGTCTGTAAACAAAAAGTTCCAAATAACTTATGAAAATAGTCATGCCCGATGCCGATAAAGATAGAAGCGGGCATGCCCGAAAAAAACGCGAAACGGAAAGAAGGCATCCTTTTTGACGGTGTACAGGACGTTTATTTTGCGCCTATTCATAAATTACGCCGCCGGCTCCTTGCTTGCGGTCATCGCGATCGCAAGTCTCATCGCCGCAGCGCGATTGGATATTCCCCCTGCGGAATATGCATGGCTGATCGGTGTCCTGAGCGTGTCGCTATGCAGCATGCTTGGATTGGAAGGGGTTGTATTCGCCCGGCAAATCAAGCCGATCCGCAGCGTATTCATGGAGGAAGTCGGCAGCTACCAAACGCTTAAGAATGTATATATCCGCACGCATCGCCTACCTTCACTGGCCGTCAAACGGATTCTCGGACCTCATCTGTTTGGCCTGGTGGTCCCGGGCGCGGGCTTAACGCTGGGACTGATCCATGCCGACCGCCTGTCGATTCCGCCATACTACGTGCTGCTTGCCGCTCTCGGCGCCATACTGGTCAGCGGCATGCATGCTTTGATTGAATTTTATTTGACCTCCTATGCGATCCGGCCGGTTCTGGAGGAGCTTATCGTCTGGAGCCGCAAGATGTTCGGCAAGGAATTGTCGCTTCACGGAAGGGTTATCGTCCCCGTATCTCGAAAGTTAATATGGAGTTTCTTCTTGATGAGCATGGCACCGCTGCTGCTCTATAGTTTATCGATGCAATTTCGGCTGGAGGACTTTGGCCATAGCGCCTATGCCTATTGGCAATGGGCCGGATACATTTTGGCCGTGAGCATTGTCTTTGCGACGATCGGTTCCCGGCTGCTGGCACGCGAGATTATGCTGCCCATCCAGCACTTGTACGAGCGAATGGCCGAGGTGAAGAACGGAAGCATCCGGACGGGAGCCAGCGCTTTGTTTTCCGACGAGTTTTCCCGTTTGGTTACGGGATTTAATCATATGCTCCGGGGCTTGCAGACGCAAGCGGCTCGCAACAGTCAATTAATGGACAGCTATTTCGCCACCTTGGCGGCGGCGCTGGACGCCAGAGATCCGTATACGGCCGGCCATTCGCTGCGGGTTGCGGAATACGCCGTCAAGATCGGCGAGCTGGCCCGTTTGCCCGAGGAGCGCATTGACGAGCTGCGCAAGTCGGCGCTGCTCCATGATATCGGCAAAATCGGCATTCGCGATGCGGTTCTGTTGAAGGAAGGCCGCTTAACGGAAGAGGAATGGGAGCAGGTGAAGCAGCATCCGGCTCTCGGAGAGGCGATATTAAAGCAGGTGGAGCCAGCGGACGCAATGGCGCCTTACTTGCCCGGGGTCCGGTCGCATCATGAACGTTATGATGGAGGAGGGTATCCGGACGGGCTGACCGGCGAAGAAATCCCGCTGTTTGGACGGATTATTGCCGTGGCTGACGCTTTTGACGCCATGACCTCCGATCGGCCTTACCGGAAGGGCTTGAAACGGGAGCAAGCTATCGAGATTTTGGAACAGGGCTGCGGAACCCAGTGGGATCCGTATTTCGCCGAATTGTTCGTGCAGCATTATCGGCGGGAAAACCAAAGCAAAGAATCGGGCTGATTCCGCCAAGGACAGGCTGATTCGCCAATCGGGAGTGGGGATATGGGGATCGGTAAAACCTTTGTGTTGAATCTTAGCTTGTTGGTTACGGTGGCCTATTTGGCCAATATCCTATATAAATACGTTTTGCGAAAAGTGTCGCAGAACACCCTTCATGTCCTATCCGTTCTGTTGATGATCTTGTCGGGCTGGATTTGCATGAAGTTCGGCTTCCAACTCAAAGAGGATGTTTTGTTCGACCTTCGCCTGGTGCCGCTAATCATAGCGGCATTTGTGTACTCAAGTCCGCTGACGCTGATCGTGATCGGAACCGGGATCGGCTTGGCCCGGCTGACGTTCGGTTACAGCGAGGCCGCGATGGTCGGTTTGCTGAACCTGACCTTGCTGGGATTTGTTTGTGCCGGCCTGAACCTTTGGATGCGGCGCACCCGTCACCGCTTTGCCGTCAAAGGCATGGTTACCATCCTGGTCGTTAATGTGGTCAATTGCTTGAACATTGCTGTCTTCGGTGTCGTGCCGGCACGGCATTATTTGCTTGAAATCATGCCGGTCGCGCTGCCGATGAGTATCCTGCTCAGCTTGGGATTCGCCCTGATCCTTCGCGATTTCCAGCTTGGGGCCAGGCAAAACCTGGAGCTGAAGTACGCCAATGAGCTGCTCCGCAAGCAAACGGATGAGCTGCACAAGGCCAAGATCGTGCTGGAAGACCGGGCCAAACAGCTGGCCCAGGCTTCCAGATATAAATCGGAATTTCTGGCGACGATGTCGCACGAGCTGCGGACGCCGCTGAACAGCATCATCAATCTGGCGGAAATGATCGGCGAATCGGAGGAGGCCGGGGAAGAGATCGCGGAATACGGCCGCATTATCAATAAATCCGGGCATGAGCTGCTGCAGATCATCAATGACATTCTGGATTTGACCAAGGTCGAGGCGGGGCGTCTGGAGATTATGAACGAGGAGGTGGTGCTGGCCGAGCTCCCCGTCTGGATGCAGGTGCAGTTTGAACGGACCGCCGCCCAGAAGGGAATCGCTTTTAATATCCGACAGGAGGCGGGCTTGCCCGATTCGATCATCTCCGACCCGCAGCGGATCGTACAAATTTTGCGGAATCTATTGTCCAATGCGTTCAAGTTTACGCATGAGGGATACGTGGAGCTGGATATCCGCAGAGCTGCGGCGAACGAGGTATCCGATGGGGAATGGCTGGTCTTCACCGTATCGGATACCGGCATCGGCGTAGCTGAGGAGAAGCAGTCCGCCGTTTTCGAGGCGTTTCAGCAGGCGGACGGATCGATCAGCCGGCGATACGGGGGAACCGGGTTGGGGCTTTCGATCAGCAGCAACTTGGCCCGGCTGTTGGGCGGGTACATCCGAATGAAAAGCAAAGAGGGACAGGGCAGCGCGTTTTCTTTCTACTTGCCCTTAAAGCCGGCCCGGGAGCATGAGGGGGAGGCGGGTTAGTCGACTGGCTTGCCGTAACGGACCGCTTATCGTTAAAATGGGAAGAAGAAAGGAAGGGATGACAGGTTATGGAGAAGCATGAGATTTCCACGGCAGCCGCACCGGGTGCGATTGGCCCTTATTCGCAGGGGATCCAACTGGGCGACTTGATCTTTACCTCCGGCCAGTTGGGGCTGGTGCCGGAAACCGGCCAGTTCGCCGAAGGGGTCGAAGCGCAGGCCGCGCAGGCGCTGCGGAATGTTCAAGCCGTGTTGGCCGCCGCCGGAAGCGGATTGGACAAGGTCATCAAGACGACCGTATTCCTGAAGGATATGAACGATTTTGCCAAGGTGAACGAAGTGTACGGTTCGTTTTTCGCCGCGCCGTATCCTGCGCGCAGCGCCGTCGAAGTGGCGCGGTTGCCGAAGGACGGCCTTGTTGAAATTGAGGTTATCGCGGTTAAATAACGGCCCAAGCCCCGGCTCTTTTGAGCCGGATAAGCTGCCGGAGGGTGCAACCTTCCGGCGGCTTTTTTTGCGAAGATAACGCAGTTGGCCGGACGCTTTGCATGATGATCCCCTTTGATCAGATAGGTCGTGAACTGGATAAGAAGCTCGACCTACTCCGGGCTCCCGCCCCCCTGAATGAAAGGGATAGGCGTGCAAAGGCAGCAGGAGGGACATCAAGGCATGAACACAAGATAGCCCTAATCACGTTCATAAGAGCGCAGAAAGGAGAGCCATAGCGCATAAACGACCAGGGCGAGGACTCCGGCGCCGGAGACGATCGCCACGATGCGGTGAGGCCCAGGCCCGGTCGTTATGGCGCCATACCCCCAGGCAAACGTGAGCGGAACGATAGCGTCCCGCCATCGGAACCCGATCCGGCAGGCGGCGGCGACCCCGATAACCAGGAGGAGGATCGTGGGCCCGGCCTGCCATGGGCCGGAAAGCGGACCTTCGGAACCGTAGGCCCGGAGCAGCGCGGCGTCGATGCTGGCGAGCGCGGTAACGGAAATCCACCCGAAATACAGGCTGAAAGGAAGGCGCACAAACCAGACCTCTGCGGCGGACGGGCGGAGGATTTGCCGGGTGCTTCGGTACATGGAGGCCGCGGCGGCCACCAGCAGGAGCAACGCCGCCAGCGAAAGCAGAGGGTACCGATCGCCCAGCGTCACCCAAGCGATGGAGAGCATGCAGGACAACAGGAAACGCATCGGCATGGGCGGAGCCGAAAACGGCTCGCGGTTCGGCCGCAGCAACGGATACAGGACCCAACCGGTCAACAAGCCGTAAATGAGCAGCCAGACCGAGAGGTTGTAACCCGCCGGGGTGAGGAGCGCATGAAAGCCTTGCGAAAGCCCTCCGGGACGGCGGATGCCGAACGGGAGCGCCGCTGCCGCCAGGTTTGCCGCTATCAGCGTCGCAAACGAGGCGAGATTACACCAATAACCGGTCCGGTCGCGCCTCAATGGATACCTACCTCCTTCGTTTGTCTTGGTACTTGCAATATTCCCCATTTTTCTTCAAAAGATAAGGGACGGGAAGGATCGCGGTTTTATATGCCGCGTTTTTCGTATAAGATGTTAGTAACGAATTTTGGCTAGGAATCAGGATAACCGACGGGAGATCATCATGAATCAACGTCTTTACGGAATATGGCTGGGCGATGTGTTGTTTTGCTTCTCCGGAGAAGTCTCGGAGTCGAAGGTGGATGCCTGGACCGCAGTGCTTCGGCGGATGGAGCCGAAGCCGGGAGTCCGGCCTTTTCAGCATGCTGTGCTGCGGCTGGCGGAGGTCAGGTATCCCGTCTCTACCGTACGGAAGTCCTATAAGAGCGGGGAACGGCGGAGTCTGGTCGGCCGCTCTCTTGAGGGGTTGTCCTTGCCTGTATCCGAGGCGTGGCGCCTGCTTCTGCAATGGGACGAATCGGTTTGGGAGGAGCAGGGGATTAAGCCGGGTGCGGAAATGAGCTATTGGAGCAAAGCGGCCCGGTTTGCCCTGGAGTTGCTGCTGCGCGGCAGGATTGCGCCGTCCATACGTCCGGTGGCTGCCACCGGGCGACGCCGCGGCGCACAGGGGCAAATGCGAGCGGCCTGGGGGCCGCTGCTGACGGAGCCGGAGGACGCGGCTCGGTTTCGGCGGCTGGCTGGCGCGATGCCGCCGATTTGTCTGGCGGCCGTGCAAACGGGCGCGGTATCCTCCGAAGAAGAAGGGCTGCTCGAGGACCGGCAGATGGCGGTGCTGCACTCGTTTTTGACCGCAATGATCGATCACGAAACGCGAGGTGCGGTTCAGGATCTGGGGCGGAAGCTGAATGCCGTCCGGGCCGACTACCACCGGGGCTCCTCGCCGCTGGCCGAGCTATGGTGGAACGGCCTCCTGACCGGCGGGCAGCCTGCCGATATTCAGGGAAGCGCGGCGGAGTTGGAGCAGCTAAGCGCAGACGTCGCCGCTGCCGGAGGCGGCCGCCCCCGAGCCGCGCAACCCGAAGCCGGCGGCCTGGCGACGGGAAGCTTGCGCCTCTGCCTGCGCGTGGAGCCGTACCAGGACTACGGAGAGGCGCCAGCGGCGTCTTCGTCCTGGCGGCTCAGCTTTTGGGCCGAAGGGGCGGAGGATGCCGGCGTGCTGCTGCCGGCCGGGCTGATTTGGAGTTATCCCGAGCCGGACCTGGAAATCCACGGCCTCCTGTACCGAAACGTACAGGAGAGCTTCCTTCTGCGGCTGAGCAAAGCGGCCGGGGTATCCCGGGAAGTGGCCGCCGCACTGGAGAGCCCGCGCCCGCAGGAACTGTTCATGGAACCGGAGGAAGTTCTTGCTTTCTTAAGCAAATCGGTGCCGGCGCTGCGCAAGCATGGCGTAACCGTGCAAATGCCGAGCCGCTGGACCCGGGAGGGGCGGCGTCCGGCCGGCATTCGCCTCAAAACCCGGGGATTTGCGGCCGGGTCGCCGGAAGGCGGGGCGGCCGGGATGCCGAAGTTGGGCGTGGACGAATTGGTCGCCTTTGAAGCGGAGGCGCTGCTCGGCGGCCGCGAGCTTACCCGGGAGGAACTGGCCGAGCTGGCTTCGGCGAAGCTGCCGCTCGTTTTTTTTCGCGGCGAATGGATTGAAGTCGATGTGAAGGAAATCCGTCAGGTGCTCAAGTTTATGAAGCGCCATGAACACGGAACCCTAACCTTTCGGGAATTGATGCACCTGGCTTCCGGCGAGGAGGACGTGCAACTGGAGGGGGTGGATATCGCCGGCATCGAGGCCACGGGGATGCTGTCCATGCTGATGACCGGCGGGGCGGTTCGTCAGCCGCAGCCGCGGCCGGTGCCTTCCGGATTAAACGGGACGCTGCGCCCTTATCAGGAACGGGGATACCAGTGGCTGGCCACGATGCGCGAGCTCGGATTCGGCGCCTTGCTGGCCGATGACATGGGTTTGGGGAAAACGGTGCAGGTCATTTCCGTGCTGTTGGACGGCGCCGCGCAGGCCAAAGGCAAGAGCCTGATCATCTGTCCGACCTCCTTGCTGGGCAACTGGCAGCGCGAGTTCTCCCGCTTTGCTCCGGGGCTGCGCCTGTACGTGCACCATGGGAGCGACCGTTATCGCGAGGAGCGCTTTCTGCAAGAGTACCGGACGTGCGACATCGTTCTGACGACGTATCCGTTGGCCGGCCGCGACGCCAAGGAACTGCGTTCGGTCGAGTGGACGACGGTGGTGCTGGATGAAGCCCAGTACATCAAAAATTACGGAACCAAACAAGCGCAAAGCGTGATGAAGCTTAGCGCGCCGCACCGGATCGCCATGACGGGCACTCCGGTGGAGAATCGGCTGAGCGAGCTGTGGTCGATCTTCCAATTTCTGAACCCCGGATACCTGGGCACGCACTCGTCGTTTCGGACGCGTTATGCCGGAGCCGGGGGAGAGCAGCAAGCGGCCGAGCTGCAGAAGCTGCGGAAGCTGGTTGCGCCGTTCCTGCTGCGGCGCCTCAAGAGCGACCCGGATATCCGCAAGGACTTGCCGGAGAAGATCGAGCTGAAATCCTACTGTACGCTGACCGCCGAACAGGCCCGTCTCTATCAAACGGTGACGGCGGAGCTGCTCGGGCGGATCGGCAGCCATAACGGCATTGCCCGCAAGGGGTTGGTGTTATCTTCGCTGACTCGGCTGAAGCAGATCTGCGATCACCCCGAGCTGGTTCGGGGGGGCCGGCCGCCGGAGTCGGCCGTTTTCGGGCGCTCGGGCAAGATGGAGCGGCTCGGTGAACTGCTCGATATGATTATGGACAGCGGGGAAGCGGCGCTGATTTTTACCCAATACGTGCGAATGGGGGAGCTGCTGCAAGAACGGTTGGCGGAGCGGTACGGCATCCGCCCGTTTTTCCTTCACGGCGGCGTGCCGAAGGGAGCACGCGATGCGATGGTGCGGGCGTTCCAGGACGGCGAAGGTTCGCCGATCTTCGTATTATCCTTGAAAGCCGGCGGCGTCGGCCTCAACCTGACCCGGGCCAACCACGTCGTCCATTATGACCGGTGGTGGAACCCGGCGGTGGAAAACCAGGCGACCGACCGGGTGTTCCGAATCGGGCAGCAGAAGAACGTCGAGGTGCACAAGCTCATCTGCCAAGGAACATTGGAGGAGCGGATCGACGAATTGATCGAGCGGAAAAAAACGTTGTCGGAGCAGGTGGTTGGCTCCGGCGAGCAATGGCTGACGGAAATGAGTGACGAGGAGCTGCGCAGCCTGATCGTCCTGCGGGAAGGCGGGCTTTTCCCGGAAGGGGCGTTCGGCTTCAGCTAAGCGCCTGCACCTAAGGCTCGGGGCAACTGCAGGAAGGAAGCTGTGCGTACCTGTTCGAAACAACAGGACACACCTGGTAGAAAAGTTTGGCGTAGAGGAGGATTACGCGTGACCCAGCCCAAGAAGATAGCGCAGGAGTCCGGCGAGCCGAAGGTTCGTTATGAAGCGGAGGGCCTGCGGGTGGAACTGGAGCCGGAGCATGCGGTGCTGATCCCGGTGGCGCCGGCAGCGGAGCGGGAGAAGCAAGCGCTGCTGCGCCGGCTCTCGGAGCGTCCGCGCATGGTGGCGGCGCTTGCCGAGCACGGGGCCGCCGGCATCGCGAAGCTGCTGCCGGCGGAGCTTGCGCCGTGGCCGCTTGGCGCAGGCGGGGCGGCGGCTGCGGACGGCCGCGGCAAAAGCCCGGGCCACGACGGCGGTGGGGGTGCCGCCGCGAGCTCCGGCGAGGGCCGCGCGGCCGCCGCTCCGGGCGCGTGGGGCGGCGCGCGCTGTGCCTGCGGCGACCCCGGCTGCGCCCGGCTTGCGCCGGCGCTGGCCGCCGCCCGTGCGGCCTGGGCGGCGGCCGCCGAGCTGCGGCTCGCCCGGCTCGGCTGGACGCGCGAGGCGCTGCTCGCCGCCGTGTGGGCGGCCTGGGCCGCCGCCGCGCCGCTGGCGGACGCCGAGGCCGCGTTGCGCCGCGCCGCCGGGCCGCGCGAAGGCGCGCGCCGCGAGGCCGCCGGCCCGGGCGGCCAGCCGCTGGCCGAGCGGCTGGCCGAGGCAGCCGAGCAAGGCCGGCTGCACCAACCCGGGCCGGAGTTCCACGACGTCGACGTGGAACTCGGCCCGGCGGGCCCAGCGGCGGGCGCGCAGCCGCCGCTGCCCGGCCCGGACCCGGCGCCGTGGGCGGCGCTGCTGCCCGGCGTGCGGGGGGCGGCGACGGGGCTGTCGCTCGTCGCCGGGCGGGTCATGCAGCGGGCGGAGGAGCTCGCCGCCCCGCTGCGCCGCGGGCCGCGCTGACCTGCCCTGCGCGGGCCGCGCGGCTGTCCGGGCCGCCCCGGCTGCCCGTGCGGAGTACGACCGCTCAACCGCGCCGCCAGACTCCCCCCACGCTGCAGAGTAACGCTCCCGCACGTGACCGCGTCCCGCCTACAGACGGATCGCTCCCGGCACTAAGCTGCACTCCCCACCAAGCTCACCAAGCCGTGTTCTCTCACCAATAAGTCTTATTCTCTTAAACGCGCTTCGCTGCTTTACCTGATCGCATCCGTAACAAGCTCATTTCGCACTCCTTCTCCCTCTGTACGTTCCACGCTCCAAGTTTGCCCATGCTAATCACGAATCTCGGTCGCCTGCATTCCTCCTCCGTCTTAAGAGAACTCTTCCTGCAACCTCTCACCAGCGGGGCTAAAAACCGGAGAAGCCGCGTCCTAAGTCGCAGGACAGTTTCACGGGGGTGCAAAATCTGGTATGATAATGAATATTTCGCGGGGAGGAATCATGTCATGAATATTTTACGACGGTTGAAAGACAGTGCGGGCAAGGTTACCGATCGCGCGCAAAATGTCGTGGAGATCGGCAAACTGAACACCCAAATTTCCAATATCGAACGCGAACTCGGTTTATATTTTCAGAAAATGGGCGAAGTGTTTTTTGAGGCTTACCGGAAAAAGGATATGGCCGCAGCGGAAAAAGAGATGCTTGAGCTGGCCAAAACCTGCGATTTGCTCACGGAAGAGCGCGACGAAATCCGCATGAAAATCGCCGAACTCAAAAATGAACGCCTGTGCGGCGATTGCGGGCGGAACGTGGCAGAGGACGCCTTGTTCTGCCAATATTGCGGCCATAAGCTGGCCAAGGCGAAGCCGGCCGTTCCGACGGAAGTGCTGAAGCCCGCCGAGAAACCGGCGCAGCCTCCGGTGGACCGCGAGGCGGCGGTGAGTTCCGAGCCGGCCGTCATGGAGCCGGCGGCGGTCAGCGAGATGGATACGCTGGTGCTTGCCGCTTCCCTGGTTCGCGAGAAGACGGAGCAGCGGGAACCGGCCGAGGTGCCCGAGGCGGCGGAGCCGACCGATTCCGAGGAAGAGGAGCGCCGGCAGCGCGAGCTGGAGCGGGAGCGCAAACGCCAGGAGGAGCTGGACCGGCGCATCCGCAGTTGGTCGCAAACCGCCGGGGCGTCGCAACCGGAGAGCCCGGAAGTGGAAGTGATGATCGGCGGCGTGGCCACCGTCAAGTGCCAAATTTGTTCTTCTACGCTGGTGAAAGGCACGAAATGGTGTCCGCATTGCGGCTCGGAACAAATTTGATGCCGCAATGCGGCGGGGCTCAAAGTTCATCAGGTTGTCATAATGTCAACCGCCTTCGCAGCGCAGTCATTCGTAGTAATAGATAAGCATGCGGTATTCGCCGGCAGGGCGGCGCAGGGACGAGCCGGGAGGCGGTCCCGCAGCTGCCGTGCCGGTTTTGCTTACGCAGGTCCGATGGAGCTTGGCGCGGCTTACGGCGGATGTTCCCGCCGGCGGCGGGGGATGCTATACCGCATAATTCAGTGATCAGGAGCGTGAACAGACACATGGAGTGCATCGTGCATTTTGACGTCGTATATAAGGATGAAGTGAAGAGTTTGCGGGGGCTGATTTTTCTCGATCCCGGGAAGTCTCCGAAAGAAAGCGATTTTCTGCAGATGTTCGAGGAAATGGGATACAAGCTGCGCATGGAGGACCGGCAAAACCTCGTGTTTAAGCCCTCCGAAGCCGGTTCGGATTACAGCGAGATCCGGGTGCGCCGTCTCGACACAGGCGAGAAGAGCTATAAGGAAGACGGTGAATTGAAATCGCTGCTCACCAACCTTCTGCCGCGGGAGCAAAAACCGCTCTAATTCGCGTCACTCTCGCAAGCTTTGCAAAGTTTTCACGAATCCCTCGAAATTCCTCTTCCTCTTCCCGGGCGGGATGCGTTATACTTCTAACATTGTGTATGAATCCATGGATTTTCCGTATAAGTACAGGGATCGGCCTGTATGTCTCTACCTGATCACCGGAATGATCGGACTACGGAAAGTAACGCTGCGTATAAGCCCGGGAAGCGGAGGCTTCAGGTTTCTTTTTGCCTGACACCTTGGTTCCGCTTTTTTCTTCGGGTTCGCATCGGGTGCTTTCTGTTTACACGTCCATTTCCGTTCAGGAATGGGCTTTTTTGCGTTTGGCTGATATTTAGAAATAATTCGTTTGGAGAGGGGAAAACGGGAATGAAACTGCTGAGGGATAAAGTGATGGCGGAAGGGACTGTGCTGGGAAACCAGGTATTGAAGGTGGATTCGTTTCTGAACCATCAAATGGATCCGGTGCTGATGAAGGAAGTGGGGGCCGAGTTTGCCCGGCGGTTTGCCGGCGAGGGCATAACGAAGGTGCTGACGATCGAATCCTCGGGAATCGCCCCGGCGATTATGACGGCATTGGAGCTTGGCGTGCCGATGATCTTTGCGCGCAAGCATCAATCGCTGACGTTGAAGGACAACATTTATGTGGAAAAAGTATACTCGTTCACCAAGCGGGAAACGAACGAGATCACGGTGTCGAAAAAGTTTCTGCGTGCGGATGACCGGGTGTTGATCGTGGACGACTTTTTGGCGAATGGCGAGGCTGCCTTCGGACTGGCCCGCGTTGTGGAGAAGGCCGGGGCCTTTGTTGCCGGCATCGGGATTGTCATTGAGAAGTCGTTCCAGCCGGGCGCGCGGCTGCTTACGGAAGCGGGATACCGCGTTGAGTCGCTCGTTCGGATTGCCTCGTTGGAAGATGGCGCAGTGGCCTTCGTCGAGGATGCGCCTATTCATTCATGCGATTAACTATCAATCAGGGGAGGAACTTTAACATATGGAACGAGAACGTATTTTTCAGAAACGCCGGCATCCGCTCAAAACCTTGTCGCTTGGCTTGCAGCACGTGTTGGCGATGTATGCCGGGGCGGTCATCGTACCGCTGATCGTCGGGGGCGCGCTGAATTTCACGCCGCAGCAGATGACCTATCTGATCGCTATTGACCTGCTGGCTTGCGGCGTTGCTACGCTGCTTCAGGTGTGGGGGAACCGCCTATTCGGCATCGGCCTCCCGGTTATGCTCGGCTGCGCCTTTCAGGCCGTGTCGCCGATGATCGCGATCGGACTGACGGACGGTGCGGGGGTCTCGGCGATTTATGGGGCGATCATCGCCTCCGGGGTGTTCGTCTTCCTGTTCGCCGGCTTGTTCGGCAAGCTGATCGCGTTGTTTCCGCCGGTCGTCACCGGCTCCGTCGTCACGATCATCGGCGTTACGCTGATCCCGGTGGCGATCTCCGATCTTGGCGGAGGCAGTCCGGGCGAGAATCCCGATTTCGGGAGTCCGCTCAACCTTGCGCTCGGCTTCGGGGTATTGCTGTTCGTTATTTTGATGAACCGTTTCGCCAAAGGCTTCCCGCGTTCGATCTCCGTACTGCTGGGCCTGATTGCCGGAACGCTGGTGGCGGCGCTGGCCGGCAAAGTGGACTTGACTCCGCTTAAAGAAGCCAGCTGGTTTCATGCGGTGCAGCCGTTTTATTTCGGCAAACCGACGTTCCACGCTTCGGCCATTCTGACGATGATTCTGGTGGCGATCGTCAGCGTTGCGGAATCAACCGGCGTGTTTATGGCGCTCGGCAAAATCGTGGGTAAAGAGATCACCGATAAGGATTTGACGCGGGGCTACCGGGCGGAAGGGCTTGCGATCATGCTCGGGGGGATTTTCAACTCATTCCCGTATACGACGTATTCGCAAAATGTCGGGCTTGTCCAGATGAGCCGGGTGAAAACCCGGGACGTCATCGTCGTGGCCGGCGCGCTGCTGATCCTGATCGGTTTTGTGCCGAAGATCGCCGCGCTGACGCAGTTGGTGCCGACGTCGGTGCTCGGCGGAGCGATGATCGCGTTGTTCGGGCTCGTCTTGTCTTCCGGCATTCGGATGCTGGGCGACCAGGTCGATTTGAACCGGCACGAAAACCTGCTGATCATCGCTTGTTCCGTCGGCATGGGGCTGGGCGTGACCGTGCTGCCCGAGCTGTTCGACCGGCTGCCGTCCACGCTGCGGATTCTCGTGGACAACGGGATCGTCGCGGGCAGCTTTACGGCGATCGTGATGAACCTGTTGTTCAACGGCCTGGGCGGAAATCGCCAGGTGTCTTCGGCGGAAGAGCCGGCCGAACCGGGCGAGTCCGCCGGGGCCACGGCGTAAAACGGCAGCTGGCACAAGGACAAGCTGCAACTATACTTGTTGCAACTATACCCGTTGCAGCTACATCTGTTGTGCTACATCCGCTGCAGTTGCTTCTCCGCCAGCTCGCCGATCCAAGGCAGCTTCAGCCATTTGCCCTGGAGCGCGGCCAGCATCAGCACCATCCAAAGCGTTACGCCCAGCAGGGTGAGAAGCAGGTTGACGACCAGGCCGATGACCGGGAGGAACCCGGACAAGGCGTGGGCCAACATCAGGCCGCCGAACAGCATGACGGACTGCAGCGCGTGGAACAGCACGAATCGGCTGCGCCGCTCCAGCGCGAGAAAAGCGACGCCGCCGACGAAGGCCAGCAGGTAACACAGGAAGCCGGCGACGTTCTCGTAGAGGCCGGTGGATGATTTGAAAGGGGACATATGGGCGACACCTTCTTTCGGGAGAGGATTGTCTTACCCTAAATGTATGACGAGCCTTCTCCCGTAAGAACCAGCTTGGCCCGCTTCGGCCCGAACCATTGCTGTAATATATCGTCCGCAATGACCTCCGCGGCCTCCGGCCGGCGGAGGTTTTCGATTTTCCCGCGAAGCTCGGCCAGCCGGGGTTCGTCCCCGAAGAGCGCAGCGATTTCCTCGATCAGCTCCGCGGGGGTGCGGGCGATGCAGGCTGCGCCTTTTTGCGCGAGGTACCGCGCGTTGTTAAGCTCCTGCCCGGGGACGGGGCGGTACACGAACACCGGCAACCGGCAGGCCAACGCCTCGGACAGCGTAATTCCGCCCGGCTTGGTCACGATGCAGTCGCTTCTTCGCATGAGCGCGGCCACCTGCTCGACGTACCCTAGCACGTGCACGTCCGGATGGGGGGCGAGTTGCTCCTGAAGCGTTCGGTAAAGTTCGCGGTTCCTTCCGCAAACGGCGATGACCCGGTAGGCATCCAGGTCGATTAACCGTTCGATGATTTCGCGTATCCCCTGCATATAACCATAAGCGCCGGCCATAAGCAAAACGGTGATTTTACCGGGACGTCGTCCCGGAAGAACATCCTGCAGAACTTCAGGAAGCGCCTCGCCGGAAGGTTCGTGCCTGCCGGCGAATTCCGGTTTTACCGGGATGCCGCTAACCCGAATGCGGTCCTCGCGAATGCCGCGGTTTATCATTTCCGCCTTCATGTCGTCGGTCGCTACGTAGTAGCGGTCAACTCCGGAGTGGATCCAGCGTCCGTGCAGGTCGAAGTCGGTCACGATGTTTGCGAGCGGCAACGATTGTCCGGTCCGTTTCAGCAGACGGGGCATGGCTAATTGGGGAAAGGTATGGATGATCAGATCGGGGCGGCTCCGCCTCAGCGTCTGATGCAGCTTGCCGATCCCGAATGAATTGATCGCTTCGAGCAGCGGCGCTTCCGGGTGCATTTCTTTGGTGGCGTTATAGACCCAGCCGTAGAGGCCGGGAATCGTTTTGAAGCTCTGCAGGTAGACGAACTTCGTCAACCCGTTGAGCAGCGGGTGGGCCTCGGCCATCAGATCGAGCAGCGTGACGTCCGTCACGCCCCTGCTTCGCAATCCGGCTTCGACCGCTTTGGAGGCCTGGTAATGCCCATCTCCGTAGCTGGCATATAATATGATGATTTTCGGAGGTCGGGAAGTCATGGCGTATCACTCCTCTTCAAGTCCAGGCAATGGCAACAAGCTGGCTGTAGTTTGCCCCTTCGTCCCGTTTATAAATATTATTAGGGGAACCGTATAAAAAATGTACGATTGGAAGAAAGCTGAAACCTGATTCCGAATATGTTACAATAAGGGAATAGGAGGTCATTCCATACAACTGAATAGCCGGCACGACTTCATGATGTGAACCTGCACTTTTCGGCGTTGCAAAATCGGAGCATTTACCTTAAGCGTTCTGGGAGGGAATCAGTATGGCAACGAAAGGTCATGACGAAGTGAAAGAAAGTTTACGGGAAATGACCCGAATCTTCAAACCAAAGGATCCGAAGAAGTTCGTGAAAGAATATGTCCGCAAGTATCGTATAATGGGCGGCTATGAAGAGGAATTGACCCACCTGGTTGAGCATGAGCTCGGGAAATTGGATTCGTCCGTTTCCTGAATCATTTGAATGCAAGCATATCGCCGTTCCGGCGCCTTGGGCGTTCGGGGCGGTTTTTTTCGTCCGTTCCCACATATATTAAACCAGGCGGAACATTGCGAAAACAATCGTCGTACGGCAGCGGGAGGAGAATCGGAACGTGAAGATACGTTTAAAATCCAAAGAAGAAATCAAGCGGATCCGCGAAGCGGGACGGATACTGGCTGAATGCCACCGCGAAATCGCTAAAATGATCGGGCCGGGAATCACTACATTGGAGATTGACGCTTTCGTAGAGTCGTTTCTGGAGAAGCGGGGAGCCTCTGCGGAGCAGAAAGGATACCGCGGCTTTCCGTTTGCGACCTGTGCGTCAATCAACGACGTCGTCTGCCACGGGTTCCCGGGGAACCGCAAGCTGGCGGCCGGGGATATCGTGACGATCGACATCGTCGTGGGGAAAAACGGCTGGATGGCCGACTCCGGTTGGTCTTACCGGATCGGCCAGGTCAGCGAGGAGGCGGAGAAGCTGCTGACGACCACCGAGCAGGCCTTGCTGGCCGGGATCGCGCAGGCCGTGCCCGGCAAGAAGGTCGGCGACATCGGTTATGCGGTGCAGCGCGTGGCGCAAACGGCAAACATCGGCATCGTCAAGCCGCTGATCGGCCACGGGATCGGCCGGGCGATGCACGAAGCGCCGGACGTGCCGAACTTCGGCCGGCCGCGTAGCGGAGTGCCGCTGCAGCCGGGGATGGTCATCACGATCGAGCCGATCTTTACCGGCGGGGACAGCGGCGCCGTGCTGTGGGAGGATGACGGCTGGACGATACGCACTGCGGACGGCAGCCTGGGAGCGCATTATGAGCACACGCTGGCAATCACGGAGGATGGACCGTTGGTGCTGACGAACGGGGAGTAGAGAAAGAGAGAAGAGAGAGCGCGCCTCTCTCTTATTTCTTTTTATAAGGCTGTCTGTCCCCAAAGCGTTCGCAATTCGATCACGCGGTTTACAAGGAGTAGGGGCACGGCATCGCTTGAATTCAACCGGTCGGAGCGATGCCTCCAAAGAGACGCCTTTTCACAAACACTTCAAGTCGTTCATGGGGTCTCCAGCTCGCGCTGCTAGACACCGACTACACGGCCTACGCGTCACCTAGGTATCGCCTACGTTTCGTCTACGGACTGCCTATGTACTAAATAACGCGCCAACAACACACTAACTAGTACCAACAATGCACCAACAATGCACCAACAATGCACCAACAATGCACCAACAATGCACCAACAATGCACCAACAATGCACCAACAATGCACCAACAATGCACCAACAATGCACCAACAATGCACCAACAATGCACTAACAACACACTAACAACACACCAATTACTCACCGCCTACGCCACTGCATACCACAAACTACGCACAAACTACGCCACC
This sequence comes from Paenibacillus sp. JL3B1040, assembly GCF_057063165.1. Taxonomy (NCBI): domain Bacteria; kingdom Bacillati; phylum Bacillota; class Bacilli; order Caryophanales; family Paenibacillaceae; genus Paenibacillus; species Paenibacillus tiangongensis. The sequence continues at coordinate 812,765 of NZ_CM169317.1, forward strand.
GCCTACGCATCGCTTTCTTTCGGAACTCTAACGGAACGCAGAGCCGCTATTTGTCCGATATGATGATGTCCCGGTTTCTAACGGAATCAGGAGACCTTATTTGGGGCAGGCAAGGCTAAATCTCGGCGATATAAGCCGAATAAGGTCGCTGGGTTCCGTTACAGCGGGAAATGATCGGGAAATGAGCAAATAAGGTCAATACGTTCCGTTAGCCTGACTTGCAGCATGGGGGAGTTGGTGTTAGCTCCCAGCCACGTGAGTGCCATTATTAGTGTGACTCTGCCGATGATCAGTTAGTGTGGCGCGTGGTAAAGATCATTCTTGCTATACCTTGTATCTGCCAACTAATCAATCGACATCAAGCCGTACTCATTGCTTCGGCATTCTAACGGAACGCAGAGCCGCTATTTGTCCGATATGATGATGTCCCGATTTCTAACGGAATCAGGAGACCTTATTTGGGGCAGGCAAGGCTAAATCTCGGCGATATAAGCCGAATAAGGTCGCTGGGTTCCGTTACAGCGGGAAATGATCGGGAAATGAGCAAATAAGGTCAATACGTTCCGTTAGAGATGTCTGCACCTCCAGTAAAGTTCGTAACCCCGCAGCGCTTCGCAGTACTACCATCCGCACCCCCCAGTACCCCCAGCACTCCCAGTACTCCCAGCTCCCCCAGTACTCCCAGCACCTTCAGCCCCCCTCAACTGACCAGCATCCCCCCCTTTGTCCTAACACTCGGTACCGCCCGGGGCATCTATTCGCGATGGAATTCCACCTAAGGCTCAGGTCTCCAAACAATAAAGACGACTTTTCTTTCATTAAAACGAAATAAAGTTTGAAGAAATGTCAAAAATGAAGCAGAGCGGGGGATTGTCACAATTCGCCGGTAAATGTTCGGAAATGACAGCCCTTTCAGTCGGTGTCGAAATGGGGAAAACGTTAACAAAACCTTCTGCGGTGCGGCTTTTCGGATTTTTGAACAATTTGTGAACTACCCTTGAATCATTGACAAAAAAGGGGTTCGATCATATATTTAATAGGTGATTGTTGTAATTGACAGGAATGTAGTTTCCGTGATAGACAGGTAGATTTTTTGGACTGCTAAGGCTGGAAATCACTGTGATGCTGCGGAAGAAAACGTAAGAAGTGGGGTAGATCAATGATGAAACCGTGGAAGGCTGTTAAGCGGCTGTTGCCTTTGCTTGCCATGCTGGCGCTCCTCTTGTCCGCATGCGGCCGCGAAGACCTGTCCGTGCTTAGACCGCAGGGTCCGGTAGCCGAGGGTCAGCTCGGATTAATTAAACTGTCGATTACGATCATGGTGGTCGTTATGCTGATCGTATTCGGGATTGCCGCTTACGTGTGGGTCAAGTTCCGCCGCAAGCCGGGTCAAACGGACATCCCGAAGCAAGTGGAAGGCAACCATAAGCTGGAAATCATCTGGACGGCCATTCCGCTCGTTCTGGTTTTGATTTTGGCGGTTGCTACGGTGCAGAAGGTATTCGCTTTCGGCGAGGACTATTCGAAGGATGCGAATGCCGTGAAGGTTAAAGTGACTTCGCATTTGTTCTGGTGGGAGTTTACGTATCCGGATTACGGAATTACGACGGCCCAGGACATGATTATTCCCACAGGCAAGAAAATCGCGCTTGAGTTGAAGACGGCCGACGTACTGCATTCCTTCTGGGTGCCTTCGCTCGGTGGCAAAACGGACACGAATACGGACGGAACGATCAACAAAGCTTGGCTGGAAGCCACGAACGAAGGGGTTTACCTCGGGAAGTGCGCCGAGCTGTGCGGGAAATCCCACGCCTTCATGGAGTTCAAAGTCAAGGCGGTCAGCCCGGATTCTTTCGACGCTTGGGTTGAAGCGATGAAGGCGCCGGTGCAGACGATCCAGGACCCGGCCGTGGCCGAAGTGTTTAAGACGCAATGCTTGAACTGCCACGCGGTGGGCGATCAAGGCGGACCGATCGGGCCAAACCTGACGGGCATCGGCAGCAGGGAGACGGTAGCGAGCATTTTACATAATGCGGAAGCGTCCGGCAAACCGATCGACGGCAAACCGGTTAAGGATAATTTGGTGGAATGGCTGACGGATCCGCAGAAGGTGAAGCCGGGCAACAAAATGCCGAGTCCGAAGGAAGACCTCGGGCTGACGGATGCGGAAATCGAAGCGATCGCCGACTATTTGGCCAACAGCAAATTATCTTATTAATCTTGCGTGCCTCTAAGGACGGCATGGATGGATAGGAATTCAAAGAGGGGGTACAAACCTTGGCTCATGCTCACACTGTCAAGCGGCACAAGGGGTTAATGGACTGGTTGACAACGGTCGATCACAAGAAAATCGCCATTCTGTATCTGGTGGCTGGCGGCTTCTTTTTTGGGATCGGCGGTATCGAAGCATTGCTGATCCGCGTGCAGTTGGCGAAACCGATGAACGATTTCGTGACCGCGCAGCAGTTCAACGAATTGATCACGATGCACGGCACGACCATGATTTTCCTGGGCGTCATGCCGGTCATTTTCGCTCTTATGAACGCGGTCATTCCGCTGCAGATCGGGGCCCGGGACGTGGCGTTTCCTTTTCTGAACGCCCTCGGGTTTTGGACGTTCCTGTTCGGCGGCTTGCTGCTGAACCTTAGCTGGATCATGGGCGGCGCGCCCGATGCCGGCTGGACTTCGTACACGCCGCTATCTTCGACGACCTACAGCTTGACGCACGGGGTCGACTTCTATACGATCGGCCTGCAGATCGCCGGTCTCGGGACGCTGATCGGCGGCATCAATTTCCTGGCGACGATCATCACGATGCGCGCGCCGGGCATGTCCTTTATGCGGATGCCGATGTTCACCTGGACCACATTCGTGACGTCGGCGATGATTCTGTTCGCTTTTCCGGCGATTACGGTGGGTTTGGTTCTGCTGACGTTCGACCGGATTCTCGGCGCTAACTTCTTTAATGTGGAAAGCGGCGGCAACCCGGTATTGTGGCAGCATATTTTCTGGATTTTCGGACACCCCGAGGTGTACATTTTGATTTTGCCGGCGTTCGGGGTCATCTCCGAGGTCGTAAGTACGTTCTCGCGCAAGCGGCTGTTCGGTTATAGCTCGATGGTGTTTGCCACGATCCTGATTGCCTTTCTGGGCTTCATGGTTTGGGCGCATCACATGTTTACGACAGGGATGGGGCCGGTGGCCAACGCGCTGTTCTCCATCGCCACGATGCTGATTGCCGTTCCGACGGGGATCAAAATCTTCAACTGGCTGTTCACGATGTGGGGCGGGCAAATCCGTTTTACGACGGCAAACCTGTTCGCTTCCGGGTTTATCCCGACGTTCGTTATGGGCGGCGTTACCGGGGTCATGCTGGCTTCGGCGCCGGCGGACTACCAATATCATGATACTTACTTCGTCGTAGCGCATTTTCACTACGTGATTGTCGGCGGTCTGGTGCTTGGTTTGTTTGCCGGACTTCATTACTGGTGGCCGAAAATGTTTGGCCGCATGCTGGATGAAAGACTGGGGAAATGGGAGTTCTGGTTCTTTATTATCGGTTTCCACCTCACGTTCTTCGTGCAGCATTTCCTCGGCTTGATCGGGATGCAGCGCCGCGTCTTCACGTATTTGCCGAATCAAGGCTTTGATCTGATGAACCTGATCAGTACGATCGGCGCTTTCCTGATGGGCGTGGGCGTGATTTTGTTCCTGGTGAATATCGCGATCACGGCGAGAAAACCGAAAGGCGTCGCGGGCGACGCCTGGGAAGACGGACGTACGCTGGAATGGGCGATCCCGTCGCCGCCGGAAGAATACAACTTCAAGCAAATTCCATTGGTGCGCGGCATCGATGCGTTCTGGAAAGAGAAAATGGCCGGCAACAAGGAGATGACGCCGGCGGAACCGGTTGGTCCGATCCATATGCCGTCGCCGACGATTCTTCCTTTCGTCATGTCGGTTGGGTTGTTTATCGCAGGTTTGGGCTTTATGTTCACCAACGATGATTTTGGCAACGGTCTGATGAACTTCCTGTTCAATAACTATATCGTCGTCGGCGTCGGCCTGGCGATCACGTTCGTGTCGATGCTGCTCCGTTCGTTGTATGACGATCACGGCTGGCACATTGAACCGGACGAACTGAAAGGGAAGGGGGTCAAAGCATGAGTACGCCAAACCCATCGCATGCAACAGGCACGCTGCCGCATGAACCGGAGAAGGCGACGCTGGAAGGCCGCAATAAAATCCTGGGATTCTGGCTGTTTCTCGGGGGAGAGGCCGTGCTGTTCGGTACGCTGTTTGCCACCTTCCTGACGCTGCGGAACCAAGTCGCAGACGGTCCGTCCGCCAGCGAATTATTTCAGCTTCCGTTGACGGCGGCGGCTACATTTATCCTCTTGCTCAGCAGCTTGACCAGCGTCTTCGCCATTCAAGCGATGCACCGCGGAGACAAGGGGAAGCTGGCCGGCTGGTTAGGTGTAACGGTATTGCTAGGCCTGGCCTTCTTGATCATCGAAATTTACGAATTTGCCGAATACATCCTCCATGAGGGGTATGGCATGACAACAAGCGCATTCAGCTCGGCGTTCTACACGCTGGTCGGCTTCCACGGAGCGCACGTGTTGTTCGGGATTTTGTGGATTGCGCTGCTTATCGGGCAACTTTATAAGAAGGGCCTAACCGTCGTTACGGCACCGAAAATTTACGTGTCCGCTCTTTACTGGCATTTCATCGACGTCGTTTGGGTGTTCATTTTCACGGTTGTCTACCTGCTCGGAAAGGTGGTCTAACGGATGGTCAATCAGGAGTCGAACGGTTCGCCGACGGTGAAGCACCGCCAGCGGCATGAAGGTCCGGAGAAGCATATCATCGCGTTTATTTTCTCCATCGTCCTGACGTTAATCGCTTTCGCGGCGGTCGCGGCAGGCGGGGTGAACACCGCGTTTACCGTCATTTTGCTGCTGGTGATGGCGGTGCTGCAGGTGCTGGTCCAACTGGGTTATTGGATGCATATGAAGGATAAGGGACACTTGATCCCGATCATCTTTATGGCCGGCGGATTTTTCGTCGCATTTACCGCGATTATCGCCGCTTTATATTGGATGTGGTGGTAAACCATAGGAAGGCGGGGGTTGCCGGTTGGTTGAGGCCGGCGGTTCCCCTCTTTTTGGAGGTTATGGCTAGGATATCGATAGGAACAATGCAGAAACGGTACCGTCCCTTTGGGGCGCTGTCACCGTTTTTGTCGTATTTGCGGGCTTGTTCACAATTTGGACAGAACTGACGGCGCTGTGAAGGGAGGGTTTGCCGTGCTGGGATTAGAATATTTTAGTTTTACGGCGGTTTGGAGCCCGGTATTTTTGGCTTTTATGCTGCTGGTGACGGCCGGATATTTCGTGCTGATCGGGCCGGGCGGCGACAAATGGGCGGAGGGGGACTCCCGCGTTTCGCCAGGCCGGAAGCTGTTATTCGTTACCGGGCTGCTGCTGCTCTACCTGGCGCAAGGCGGTCCGGTGGAACTGCTGGGCCATATGATGTTCAGCTTCCACATGCTCAGCATGGCGATGTCCTATCTGCTGGCGCCACCGCTGCTGATGCTGGGCCTTCCGCCTTGGGTTTGGCGGAAGCTGGCCGCCTTTTTGGCCGCGAGCCCGCTGCGGGGGTTGAAGTTTCTAGCCCATCCGATCGTGGCGGCCGTCGTATTCAACGGGCTGTTTTCGTTTTACCACATTCCGGTGGTCCACGATTATGTCATGCTGCATTTTGGCGTGCACCGCCTGTATTACATTGTGCTGTTCGTCGCGGCGGTGCTCATGTGGTGGACGCTCGTAAACCCGCTGCCGGAAAGGGCAGGGGTGCAGGGGTTGAAGAAAATGGGTTTCATTTTCCTCAACATGGTGCTGCTGACGCCGGCCTGCGGCCTGATCATCTTCGCGGACCAACCGCTTTATGCGACCTACAGCGATCCTGCGGTTTGGGCGCGGGCAATGGGCTACTGTGTGGCGGGCGACCCGTCGCTGCTGCTCCGCCAGTTCGGCGGCCCGCAGTTTTTCGGCTATCTGCAGCCGGACATCGATCAGCAGGTCGGCGGCATCATGATGAAATTCATTCAGGAATTCATCTTCGCATCGATGCTGGCCTATGTGTTTTTCCATTGGTACAGGCAGGAAAACCGCGAAAACGATGAAGACGGAGATACGGGCGGCCCGGTGCTGCCGAACGCCGCGCCGCTGAATTCGCTGCCTCGGACCGGTTTTCGAGCCAAATAAGAGTAAAAAGTAGCCTTATTTGTGTCGGATCGGGTTTTTCGCCTGAAATAAGAACATTTTTTAGTCTTATTTCTTGGCTGAAGGCCGATTTGGCTATCCGGCGCTGAAAATAGGGACAAAAAGTGTCGCTATTTTACGGAGAAGGGCCATTTTTTTCGGAATAAGGTTAAAAAGTAACTTTATTTGCGGCAAGCAGGGCAAGCAGGGCAAGCAGGGCAAGCAGGGCAAGCAGCCGAAGGCTTAAGCTTTCGAAGCGTGCTCGAGGGCGTTACCTTCACAGAACAAGCCAATGCTTGCGAAACAAGTGCTGTTTCGCAGCCTGGCTGCAGCCGTAACGCTCACCACATTTTTAGGAGGATGCACAAATTGGATGTGTTCACGTTATTCCCGACACTAAGCACTTCGTTTATCGTGATCAGCGCGGTACTGGTTGCGATCGGCTGGGGCCTGATCATCAAGGGGAAACGGGAGGCCCACAAAAAGACGATGATCGCTGCCGCGGCGGCGGCGCTGGTGTTCTTCATAATCTATATGTCGCGGACCGTTTTTATCGGGAATACATCATGGGGCGGACCGGACAGCCTGAAGGGGTATTATCAAACGTTCCTTGTCTTCCATATCGTCTTGGCCACCGTCGCGGCCGTATTCGGCATCACTACGCTGGTGCTCGGCTTTAAGGCGAAATATGCGAAACACCGCAAGTGGGGCCGGGTTACTTCGGTCATCTGGTTCTGCACGGCCATTACCGGTGTAGCCGTCTATGTGCTGCTGTACTTAATGTATCCGGGTGGCCATACGAAACCGGTGTGGGAAGTTATTTTGGGCGCCTAGCGGTTTAGCCGAATATTCATATCAAGCGCAAGCGGCGGGGTTTCTCGGGAATCCTGCCACTTGCTTTTTTGCGTAAACGGAGGGGATGGTTGACACTCCAGTAAGCACAGTATATACTGTGTATAAAGATATAAACAGTAAGCACAGTGAATTTTAGGCCCTATCGGGGAACAAACGACATATGAGTCCGAGCGGGGGGAAAGAGGTAGATCGACTTGGACAGTTGGAAAGACGCTTGGGTTATTTTTATTAAAGATTTGCGCACCGATCGGCTGGTTCTGATCTGGAACGTCATCTTCATGCTGTACGTCTCGCTGATGCTCGGTTCCATGGTGGGGACTCGCCAGGAAGTCGGGTACTTGCAAAGTCCGATCAGCGACTTCCTAATGCTGACGATGATCCCGTCTACGGGGTTCTTTTTCTCGCGGAGATCGTTTAACTACATTAAAGAGGATGCGTATACCCGGATGCTGCGTTATTACCGCGTTTTGCCGATACCGCTGAAGACGGTCATGCGAAGCAGACTGATTCAATTAGGGGCTGCGATGCTGTTCAACGCAATCATTTTCTACAATACGTTTTATTGGTCGGCCTCGCCGCAGATTACGTTCGCTCCCGACGAATTTATCGCCTTTGCCTTGACCTGGACCGGTTACGCTTTGCTTATCAACGGGGTGTTCATCTACTTCGAGTTGCTTAAGAAGGGCAAAGCGTATTTATGGATGACGGTGCTTTTCATGGCTGCGCTCGGACTGCTCGCGATCGCGGCGGATTGGCTTGGGGGGAATTTATTGTTGTATACGATGGACGTCTCCCGGCGTTATGGTCTGTTATCGCCATTGACGTGGGGATCGTTGGCCGTCGGCGCCCTGGGTTTGATTCTGCTGTCCGTTGTGACGCAGCGCAAGCTGCAAACCCGGGATTTGGGTTGAAACGCAGGGGATGGGCAAGAGTTGACAGCGGAGGTGATTTAGAAAGGTGTGGATTCCCATTCAGATAAACGAAAATAGCGCGGCCCCGCTGTATCATCAAATCGAATCGCAACTTAGGTCGCTGATCGTGAGCGGGCAAATCGAAGAAGGAACGCTGCTGCCTTCGATTCGGGAATTCGCCGGAGCCCTGAACTGCAGCGTGATCACCGTACGCCGGGTATATCAGGATCTGGAGAATGAGGGACTGCTTCGTACGAGGCAGGGCACGGGCACGTTCGTTGCCAAGGTCGGCACGGCTGAACGCGACGAATACCGCACTGCGGTCGTCAAGGAAGCAATCGAAGCCGCCGTGGACACCGGGAAATCGCTGCAGTACGGGGAAGAAGAATTGAAGCGGCTGTTTCTGCAAATCATTAATCAGAAATACGACCGGCCGCAAAGCAAGGGGGAACCGGACTAATGGAACAACCCATGGCAATCGAGCTGATCGGAGCGCTCAAGCAGGGCCGCCGCAAGACGATCGGACCGCTGCATCTCCAAGTCCCGAAGGGGTATATTGTGGCCCTGGTTGGACCCAACGGCTCCGGGAAAAGTACGATGATGCAACTGATCCAGCAGACGCTTATGCCCGATGCGGGGGAAATCCGCTGGTTCGGGCAAGCGTTCTCCGGCGTCATGCCGGTCGGACTTCGGCAACAAATCGCCTATGTCCCCGAAGCGCCCGAGCCGGAAGAGAACTATATGACGGCGGAGCGGGCCGCCCAGTTCCGATCGCATTGGTACCCGGCTTGGGACGAGAAGCTCTTTGGGGAATTGCTGGATCGGTTTGAGGTGCCGAGAAGGGAACGATTAAACCGGATGTCCAAGGGGGAGCGGCGAAAATTCGACATCGCGGCGGCGCTGGCGGCCAGACCGAAGCTGCTGCTGCTCGACGAGCCATCCTCGGGGTTGGACCCGTTCGCTTGGAAGGGCATGATCGGCGAGCTCCGGGATTTCATGGCCGGGGAGGACATGACGATATTGATCGCGACCCATGTCGCCGAGGAAGTGAAGCGGCTGGCCGATTATATCGCATTGATCCATCAGGGACAGGTGCTGGGGATGGCCGAAAAGGATCAATTGTTCAGCAGTTGGAAGGAAATCTGGATCCGAAGCGGCGGATGTTCGCCGGGCGATTTGCCGGAAGGAACGATTCTCTGCGTGGATGGGCCGTCGGTAACGAAACTGGTCGTACAGGAGCAGCATGAAGGGGAACTGCAGCAGAGCCTTTCGGCCAAAGGCTTGCAGGTGTTGCAGACCCGCAGCCTGGAGTTGGATGAAATTTTACAGCTTTGGATTCAAGGACACCCGGCGGCCAAACCGGCAACGGAATCGGCCATGGTTTAATGGCATGAATCATTCTGAATAGGAGAAGGAGAGGGGAATATGGCGAACCCATTGGTTTTGGAAAACGTAATGAAACAGTTCGGCGAGAAAACGGCCGTCAACAACATTTCGCTGCAGGTAGGGGAAGGCGAAATCTACGGCTTGCTCGGTGCAAACGGCGCCGGGAAAACGACGACGATGCGGATGGTGCTGGGGTTGATCTATCCGGACGGCGGTAAGATCTTGTACAACGGCAAGCCTTACGGCCGCGAGCTGCAAGCGCAGATGGGCTATCTCCCGGAAGAGCGCGGCTTGTATCCGAAGGTGAAAGTCAGCGACCAGATCATTTACCTGGCCCGCCTGCGGGGCATGTCCTCGGCGGAAGCCGACAAGAGCTTGAAGTATTGGCTCGAACGGTTCGAGGTACCGGAATATTACGATAAGAAGATCGAGGAACTGTCCAAAGGGAATCAGCAAAAAATGGGCTTCATCGCCGCGGTGGTCCACAAACCGAAAATCGTGATTATGGACGAGGCGTTCAGCGGGCTCGATCCGGTTAACGTTGAGCTGCTGAAGGCAACGGTGAAGGAACTGCGCGACCAAGGCACCAGCATCCTGTTCTCCACGCACCGGATGGAGCATGTGGAGGAGTTGTGCCGCAACATCACGATCCTGCACCGTTCGAACACGGTGCTGCAAGGCAACTTGCGGGAGATCAAAAAACGGTATCCCCGGGAAGAGGTGCTGCTGCACACGGCGGGAGAAGTGGCGGGGCTGGAGCGCATCGCGGGCGTAGAAAAGGTGGAGCGGAAAGAACGCGGTTACCTGATCCGCATCTCGCAGGTTTCGGCGGCCCAGGACATTTTGCGCCATGCGATGGAGGTCAGCGAGGTGGAGCACTTCGAAATCAAGGAGCCTACGCTGAATCAAATCTTTATTAAAGAGGTAGGTGAGTCGAATGAATAAGATGGGGACGGTTGTCGGTTTTACTTTTATGAATAAGGTTAGAACGAAATCCTTTATCATTACGACTTTGGTGCTGGCTTTGCTGGTGAGCGTCGGGCTTCACGTCCCTTATATCATCGATAAATTCAGCGGCGGGGACGACAGTCCGGCCAAAATCGGCCTCGTATACGAAGGGCAGCCGGAGCTGGCGAAGTCGCTTGAAGCCTATACGGAGAAGCAGCAGGCGGCAGGCTACACGCTGGTTCCTTATGAACAAGCGGATAAGGCGAAGCTGCAAGCGGCGATCGATGCCGGGGACATCGATGGTTATCTGCAGTTCGCCGAAGGGGACGGCGGCGTGTTCCCGGCCGTGACTTATACCTCCGAGAAAGACAGCCTGGGTATGGGGCTGCAAACGGCGCTGCAGGCCGCGCTGCAGAACGTCAAGGCGGAGTATTTGACCAAGGGCATGCTGTCCGATGAGCAGATTGCCGCGCTGAGCGCGCCGATACAAATCGATGCCGTCAAGGCTTCGGCGGAATCGGGCGGAAGCGAAACCGGAAGTCAGGCGGAAACAGCGGCTCCAATTAACTTCGTGATCGTGTACGTGCTGATCATCTTGTTCTTCATGACCATTATGATGACGGGCAATATGATTTCGGCCGAGGTTACTGCGGAGAAGAGCTCGCGCATCATGGAAATCCTCATCACCAGCGTTTCGCCGTTGGCGCAAATGTTCGGCAAGATTCTCGGGATGTTCTTCATTGGCCTGCTGCAGATCGCGATCTTCGCCGGCGTGATCGCGATCAACATCTCACTGCCGTATAATCAACCGGTGCTGGCGAATTTCGACCTTCATCTGTCCGATATCCGCGTAGAAGTGTTAGTGCTTGGCTTGGTCTTCTACGTCCTGGGTTATTTCCTGTATGCCACGCTCTTCGCCGCGATCGGCTCGCTAGTCAGCCGGACCGAGGAGCTGGGGCAGGCGGTCATGCCGATTACGATGCTGTCGCTGGCGGCGTTCTATATCGGGATCTTCAGCTTGAGCACGCCAAACTCGCTGCTCATGAAGGTAAGCTCCTTCATCCCGTTTGTCTCGCCGGTATCGATGATCGTGCGGGTCGGCATCGGCGAACCGCCGGTCTGGGAAATCGCGGTGTCGCTAGTCGTCCTGGCGGTAGCGATCTTCCTGTTCGGCTGGCTGTCCGCGAAGATTTACCGCACCGGCGTTCTGCTGTACGGCAAGCGTCCAACGTTCAAAGAACTGCGCAAAGCGATGAAGGCGTATAAGATTTAACGGTGAGGAATTAGCTGTGAGTGATGTCTATACTTGTGGTAAATAAATGAGACAAATCATGACGCACATGAAACGATTTTGAACCTTGATAGACGTAATACTTGTCTATCAAGGTTTTTTATTTATTCGAGAGATATTCATTAATGCTTCCCGTTGACAAGAAAACTTTGCATGTTAGGATGTAATTGACAAGTTTTATTGTCAAAATCCGTGTGAGTTAGGGAGGAGAGCTTTTTTATGAATAAGGATGAAGTGTTGAAGAAAAGCAGGGAAGAAAAAAGGGATGAAGGAAGAGAATTTGTCTTAAGCAAAGGAAGAAAAAGTGGAGTCCTTGGCATGGTAGGGGTATTTATAATATTGGCTGTTTTTAATTTATACAATGATTTGCAGGAAACAAACCTTGCTTTAATTGCTATATTTTTTGGCTATTTGGGAGGCGAAGGTTTTGGTATGTATAAGGTCTCCAGAAGAAGAATGGATTTTTTAAAGTTCATTATCGGAGGCACCATAAGCCTTTCCTTCACAGCTCTTTATATTTATGGGGTGATGAATTAGCATGAGTGAGCCATTGGTTTTAAAAAATAATCTACGGGAAGCGCGAACGGAACTGAAAATGTCCCAGGCACAATTGGCAGAGCTAGTAGGGGTTTCAAGGAATACAATAAGTTCTATAGAAACAGGGCAGTTTAATCCCACCGCGAAATTGGCTTTGATCTTATGCATCGCGCTGGACAAGAAATTTGAAGAATTGTTTTATTTTTAAGGGTAAGGGCAGGAAGGCCTCTTTTTCTGAATAATCACCCCAAGTTCACACGACAGTCACATCGCTCCTTTATACTTGGTTGTGCAAGGAGGAATGGAGGTGCAGCCCGAATTCATAGAAGTGTAGGGGGACGGCCGGAATACGAGCATAGGTGATGCCGAATGGAACGTATCGGGAATTTGCGCAGCTGCACTATGAACCCTATTACATCGATTTGCGGACATCGGGCGGTAGAACGGTTAAGGTCGTCATTCCGACCGAAGGTATGACAGTCGACGCGATCCCGCAGATGGCGATCGGCGACCGGCTGGCGGTGGACGGGATGTTTATGGATGAGCTGGACACGATCATGAATCCCGTCAATATCCGGTTGTCGGCGGAGGCGAGCCGTGAGCCCGGCCCGGGATTGGTGCGGACGGAAGGGGAAGTCGCGGATTTGCTGCTGCCGGAGCTGAATTTCCGTTCCTATAATCCTTTTTATCAGGATACGTTGATCGATGATGCACTCCAAGCCTGGAGGGCTCAGACATCCGATGAAGCCGGGCGGCTTAGCGGGGAGTCGGTCCGATTCGAATGGCGCGACCGATGGAGCGGCGTCGAATACGCCGTGCTGCTGGAGCCGCTTGCCAACGAAGGCCGGAGGGGCCCGCGCTACATGATAGCGTTAAGCTCGTTGCAGCCGGTCGGCGAGGCCGTGGATATCCTCCAGCGTTATGTGGTCGTGTTGGCTCCGCTGATTCTCGTCCTGGTAGTGATCTTATCGCTGATTTATTCGAGGATGGTTTCCCGTCCGCTGCTCGCCTTGAATCGCACGGCGGCCCGGCTGGCGGAACTGGATTTCTCCGCGGAGCCGGAGGTCTCCTCAAAGGATGAGTTCGGCGAGCTGTCGCGTCATCTCGCGCGGTTGTCGCGCAATTTGGATCAGGCGCTGAAGGAATTGACTCGCGCGAACCGCCAACTGCAGCTCGACGTGGAGGAGAAGCGGATGGCGGAAGAGCTGCGCAAAGAGCTGGTCGCCAATATCTCGCATGAGCTGAAGACGCCGCTCGGCATCGTCAAGGGCTTTGCGGAAGGATTGCAGGACGGCGTGGCGGACGACAAGCAAGAGCGATATCTGGCCATGATCGTCGGCGAAACCGATCGCATGAACGCTTTGATCATGGATATGCTGGAGCTGTCCAAGTTCGAGGTGAAGAAGGTGCAGCTCCACCCCCGGAGCTTCTCCCTGGCCGGCTTGGTCGAGCGGGCGGCCGAGTCGTTTGATCAGCAGCTCGACACCAAGGGGCTTCGGATCGAAATGGAGCGGAGCCAGGATGAAGGCGGCCCGTCCTCTGCTCCCGGCGAGATCACGGTTTGGGCGGATCCGCAGCGCATCGAGCAGGTCATTCTGAATTTGCTAAGCAATGCCGTCCGCCATGCCCGCGAGCATAGCGCGATCCGCATCGCGCTGCACCGGGACGCGGACGGGAAAATGACAACGACGATCGAAAATGAAGGGCCCTCCATCGCCGAAGCGGATCTGGCCCGGATCTGGGATCATTTCTACCGGGCGGAGCGTTCACGGGATCGCAAGTCCGGCGGGACGGGGCTGGGGCTGGCGATCGTCAAGCATATCCTGGAGCTGCACGGCAGCGAGTACGGCGCATTCAATACCGGGCATGGCGTGGCTTTTTATTTTACCTTACGAGAGATAGACAACAAAAACGGAGGAGAAACTCATGATGAAACGTAAAACACTGGCTTTGTGGATGGCTGCCCTGACGGCGGTGATCATGCTGAGCGCATGCGGCGGCAAAACCCTTTCCGGAGCGCCGCACAATCAGAATGCGCCTTCGAATACGGCAGGGGTTAGCGACCCGGCACCGGCCAATACCCATGCCGATTCGGGGAATAACTCGGCAAGCCCAGGCAACGAGGATGCTACGAACGGCAATCAAGATGATCCGAACGGTAACCCGCCCGATGCGAACAGCGCCGCAAATGGGGACATCCTGATCGTGATCGATCAGACGCCCAAGCCGCTTGCGGAAGGGGGCGGCTTCGATTTTGCAGTCCAAAAAGTGCCGGAAGGCTATAGGCTGCAGAAGATTCAATGGACATCCGGGAAGAACGAGATCGTCAATACGCTGGAAGAAGCGATCCAAAATGGACAAAACGGGGGAGACGGGTTCTATATCAGCGGGGACGGACAGTTTATGGGCTTCCTCTATCCCGATGAAATGAAAGGCGAGGAGGGCAAGGTCACCTTCGTGTTCGGCAATGAGCAAGGCCAGGAATTGACCTGGGAGAAAGAGCTAACGTTAGAATAGGAGGAAGGGAGCAGCCGATCATTGGCTGCTTTTCTTCTTAAACCTAGGAATGCGCGAATTGACAGAGCCGGGTTTCTTTCCTAAAATAATACCCGTGGGGGTATTTACAAACTGCCGTGTTCTTTGAAGGAGGAACGAGCAATGGCGGAAGCTTATACGTATTCGGATGACGTAAAACGGCGCATGAAACGGATCGAAGGCCAGGTGCGCGGCGTGCTTCGCATGATGGAAGAAGGCAAACCCTGCAAGGAGGTCGTCAGCCAGCTGTCCGCGGTGCGGAGCGCTGCGGACAAAGCGATGGCACAGATCGTCGCGGATAACTTGCAGCAGTGCATTTTGGAGGAGCAGGCTCAAGGGGGCGACACCGGCCAACTGGTGAAGGAAGCCGTCGAGCTGTTGGTCAAAAGCCGGTAACAAGGAAAAGGAGACGATAAACATGGCGTTTCAGCCAGAGAAGGAGATATCCCCGGCCGAGCTGGCCGGGCGGATCAAACGCGGCGTACGGGTTCATGTGTTGGATGTCCGTGAGCCGCTCGAATGGGCCGAAGGCCATATTCCGGGGGCCAAGCATATCCCGCTGGGGCAACTGCCGGAGCGGCACGCGGAGCTTGATCCGAATGAGGAATGGATCGTCGTCTGCCGGAGCGGCGGACGCAGCAGCCTGGCCTGCGAATTGCTGGGCGAAAGAGGTTACCACATGGTCAACATGACGGGCGGGATGCAAGCCTGGCAGGACGAAACGGAGTGACGGCCATGCTGGCATTGGCAGGAGGAAGCTTATTTGTCGCCGCCGTCAGCGGTTATTTGCTGCGTCAGTTATGGCCCGTTCCGGGCCTGACGTTCGTGGGGGCCGGGGTCATGGACGGGTCCGGACTTCCGCCGCAAACGAAGAAGCTGGATGTCCGGGACGCGTCTTTTTATGAGGAGTGCCACCTGGACGGAACGATCAATATTTCGTTAGGGCGGCTGCCGTTCGTGTGGAACAAGGAGCTTTCGCCGGAGGAGCCTGTTCTGATTCTGGCGGATAGCCGGTATGCGGTGCTGAAGGCCGCGCGGATCCTAAGAAGACGGGGATTCCGGCAATTATACGCCTTGCGTGGGGAAGTTTGCCGAGTTAGGGCGGTGCTGAAGCCGTGTTCGGAAAAGAAAGAGCTGTCCCCAAAGGCCGATAATTCAAGTGCTCAGTGTTGTTTGTTCATATGACGGCGGGATGCTGAACTACATGCACCTATACGAAGTTGGGCGGAGAATCTATCTTTCTTTCGTCCAACTTATTTGCGTTCAGGGACTTAGAGGTTGTTCCATCCCTTTCCGGCGTGCCGGCCTTCTTAGCGCGATGAAACTTTCGGCACGGATCGAACGTTATATGTACAGCAATAGATACTAGAAAGCAAGGGGAGAGACATCTCATGCCAACGCCATCCTTACCCAGCCGTGCGTCGGTGAAAAGGGGCACGGGCGCCAAGAAGCGCAAGTCGGTCAAAAGACGGCGAAAGCGTGGATTTTTCTTTTGGCTGTCCCGGTTTATTACAACGATGATGCTGATCGGGACGGCCGCTTTAATCTGGCTGTTCTTCACCCCGTCCGGCAATAATATGCGATATTTGATGGCCGACACGCTGATTACGACGCAGCATCGCCACTGGGCGAAATATATCATTGGGCAGGCGGAGCTGGACAAGCGGGTGGCCGCTTATCAGGCCCGATTCGAGCAGATGGGAACGGAGAAGGACACCCATACGATCGACTTATCGAACACGGAGAAGGAGGATTCGCAAGTCGAGAAGCCGCTCGTCGAGATTGAGGAGGTCTCGGGTAACAATTACCACGGATACGTGATGACCGTCCATGATCCGACCAAAATCCGTTTGGGCGTACCGGCTAAGCGGGGCAAAGGGGAGAAGGTCTCCAGCATGGTGGAACGGACCGGAGCCCTCGCCGGCGTCAATGGAGGCGGATTTGCCGACCCGAACTGGAAGGGCAACGGCTTCAAGCCGATCGGAGTGGTCATTTCGCAAGGGAAGCTGTATTACAACGGCATCAGTTCGGGCGCGGCGACGCAAATCGTCGGTCTGGATAAGCAAGGCAAGATGATCGCCGGCAAATATACGCTGGAAGAACTGAACAAGCTGGGCATCCAGGAGGCGGTGACGTTCCAGCCGAGAATCATCGTGAACGGCAAAGGGCAAATCCGCAGCCAAAAAGAAGGCTGGGGCATCGCGCCGCGGACGGCCATGGGGCAGCGCGAAGACGGCGCGATCCTGTTCGTCGTCATTGACGGACGCCAGCCGGGATACAGCATCGGCGCCAGCTTATATGATGTCCAGCAGATCATGCTGGACCACGGCGCGGTGATCGCCGCCAACCTGGACGGCGGGTCGTCCACCGTACTGGTGAAGGAGGGCGGGAATATCGTCAACAAGCCTTCGTCCGAATACGGAGAGCGTTATTTGCCGACGGCTTTCCTCGTCTTCGAAGATCCGTCCAAGGCGAACATCCCGAACATTTGGGAGGGGCTCCGTCCCCAGGATATCGACCCCGGGAAGAAATGATCGCTTCGGATATTTTGAACACGATGAACGCCGCAGGATGCGAAAAAGGCCGGACAGCGGGAGCATGAACCCCCTAATGTCCGGCCTTTTTTCATTTGATAAATACCCCGCCAAAGGGAATCGCCTCGCGCAGCAAACGGCGCACGATGCCGTCCTCCGCTTGTAGGTCCCGCTCCAATTCCCGGCTTCCGGTGCCGCCCGATTGAATAAGGACGGACCCGTTTCCCGTGATTTTCCATTGATAGCGCATATGCTGGCTGGCCAAGTGGTTGCCGTAAACCGACAGCTCCAACTTGGCGTGCTCGGGATAGGCCAGCACCCGGCCGACATCGACGTAAAGCGGTTCTTCCGGATGGAGCGGCAGCTCCAGCACTTGTCCCTGGGTCAGCATGCCGATTTGCCCCTGACCGGCAAATTTGACCTTCACTGCGTCGCGCGTGATCATCATGTTCTTCATGCTGAGTATCCGCGTTTCCATCCGTATGCCTTCCGTATAAAAAAAGAGCTGCCGAAAGTCGTACAGCCAATCGCTCTCCTCCGTCAGCGTCAGCGTCTTCAAACCGACCGAGGGAGGAAACGCGGCGACCAACCGGCAGGGTCCGCAGTAATCGGAGCGGATCAGCTTGCGCTTGCGGTAAATTCCTTTGGCGTCCATCAGCTTGTCGCTGCGCTGCGCGGCGGAACCGCGAAAGGCGATCACTTGATCGGGGTGCAGGATGTGCAGCAGTTCTCCGGCGTCCAGATCAAAGGTGACGGCCTGTCCGCCCAGCGTGGAAGGCTCGTGATGCTCGCATATGTCCATGGGGTTCACCTCCTGCCCGGGAACCGAGCCTATCGAATTCGAATCAACGGCGAAGGACCAGACGAATGACCCGCAGCACGATAAAATATCCGGCAAACAGCCCGGCGGCCGTAAACAACATGACGCGCATCTTGCGCGCATTGGCGTCGCGGGTTTGCTGCGCCTCGGTCAAAGCGGCCACGGTAGCGGTAAGCTCCCGATTGCGTTCGATCAGCTCTTCGTTTTGCCGCCGGAACGCGTCCAGCGTGCTTTGGGTTTCCTCCAGTGTGCCTCGGGCTTCTTCAAGCTTGTCCGCCGTCGCCGCGTAATCGGCTTTCAGTTCATTCACTTCGGCGGGGAGCTGCGACAATTCCTTCACGCCGTTGACCCAATCGTTCCAGACTCCCGCATTGGCCCGATTGGCGCTGCCGAAGCATAACGCGTCCAGCGTCAGCAATAAAGCGGTCATCAGCAAAGCCGTCCCGCCCGTCCGATAAAGTCTCATGTTCCCCACCTCCTAACAACTAATACGTTTAATACGTTTGATGAGACAGAATAGTTTCCATGCGGAAAAAGCCCCTCCGCCGGTGAGGACTTCGCCGGCGAAAAGGCCTGTTTCGTTTTATTTAAATGGAATACCGATCCAGCTTACAAGGCGCAATTCGGCTGCCGAAGATACATGATGGCGACCGTTCGCGGGCCGCAGTGGCAGGAGATGGCACACCCGCCTTCAATAATGGCGACTTCTTTAACGTCCGTCTTTTCGAGGAGAGTATTCCTGATGAAGTCGGCGGCTTTTTCGGCCAGCGTTTGCGCGACGATGATGAGCTCCCGATCGACCTTGTGGACGTTGTCGATGAAGTTGTGAAGCATCCGTTCGACGGCTTTCTCGGTTTTGCCGCGGTACTTGTCGGCGGAGATGACCAGGCCATCCTTGACTTTCAGCACGGGCCGGATTTTGAGCAAGCTTCCGATCATATGCTGAACACTGGAAGCGCGGCCCCCCTTGTGCAGGTAGTCGAGATTGTCCACCAGCACCTCGATTTCGACCCGGTCCCGCATTTCCTCCAGCATGCCGACCAGTTCGGAAGGGCCCATCCCCTGCTTGGCGGCGATGGCGGCTTTCACGACCAGCAACGCAATACCGCCGGATACATTCAGGGAATCCACGACATGCACGCGTCCATCGGGAAATTCGGCTGCGGCGATCAATGCGTTCTGGTAAGTGGACGAGAGCTTGGATGACATGCTGATGTACACGATCGTACGCCCTTGCTCGATCCAAGGCGCGAAAGCGGCGATGAAATCGGCCGGGGCCGGCGCGGCCGTTCCGGGGAGGACTCCGTCCTCGTCGACCCGTCGGTAAATGTCGGCGGTGGTAATCTCCAGCTTATCTTTGTAGGCGGTCTCGCCGAAAACGACATAAAGCGGAACAATGCCGATATCGTATGCGGCGGCCCAGGTTTCCGGCACATCCGAAAGGCTGTCGGCGAATATTTTCACGAGTGTCAATACATTTCCCCCAGTTGGATAAGGATCAAATCAAAGCGGTTGCTTTCTTTGAATTATAGAGGAGTCCCGACCGATAAGCAAAAAAGTCGATCTTGAGGGATCACGGAACGGGCCGCCTTATTTCTGATTCCAAGTAAATCGCTGGCGATATTTGCGCGGGGACATGCCTTCCGCTTTGCTGAAGCAGGCCGTGAAATACGCGGGTTGGTTAAAGCCGACCCGTTCGGCAATTCGCTCGATCGTCAGATCGGTTTGAAGGAGCAGCAGTTTGGCTTGTTCGATGCGCAGACGCTGCAGATAAACGGCCGGCGAACAGCCGAACACCTTCTGCATGCAGCGTGCGATGTAGACCGGATGAAAATTGATGCTTTCTCCGAGTTTTTGCGCGGAAAAAGGTTCATCGTAATGCTCGCGCAGATAGGAGGCTGCCTTCTCGGCGCAAGCCGACTGCGGAGGGAGTCCGGCATTGGCGGACGAGGCGGACAACTCCACGATCACATCCTGAAAAAGGGCCTGCTGGCGCAGCCGGACGCTATCCAAATGGATGTTCCGGTTCAATTCGACCAGATCGTTCAGCAGGGGGATGATTTTTTGCGGCTGGGCCAGCTTTGCATATTGGGGCAAGGGGACCGTATACGAAGTTGCTGTGAACGGAGGCAGGGAGAGCGATCCGGGGATGTCCTTATCCGTCATGCTGCATCCGCAATGCCGATACTCCTCGTCCGCAACGACCCGCCAGTCGCCCATCAATTGAAAGTGCAGCCAATGGTGCAGGGTATCCTCCCGGCAGCCTTCCAGCGCATAGTGATAGCAGTCAGGCCGGAGAATCAGGGCCTGTCCGGCCGCCACTTCGTAATCGCGCCCTTCCTCACCGATGAATAAACGTCCGTGTTCGACGACCAGCAGGTCGAAGGCGCCGATATTTTGCCGACTGGGATGCTTGCCGCCCGCCGGGATGACCGCTGAGCCGCTGACGATGTAATGGGGCAGAGGGGGCGCGGTAAATTCGATAACGGGAGGCAAAAGTAACCAGCTCCTCTTGGGTTGGAATATTGAAAGAATGAGTTGATTTTATGATACATCAAAATGTAGTTAGCATCTATAATGTGTTTCATGCTAACACGATGACAGGGAGTCCTTTGGATTCTCCGATATCCAGGAGGTTGTAATAATGAAGAAAATGAAGGGCGGCGAGAAGGATAAATTTTCCCTCTGGCTGCTCGCTTGGCCTATATTTATCGAATTGTTTCTGCAAATCCTGCTGGGCACCGTCGACACGCTGATGGTTAGCCGTATTTCCGACAACGCGGTTGCGGTTGTCGGCTTCTCCAACCAATTGTTTAATGCCCTGACTACACTGTTTGCCACCGTGGCGAGCGGCGCGGGGATCGTCATTGCCCAGAAGATCGGCTCGGGCCGCGAGGAGGATGCCCGGACCGTGGCGATCATCGCCTTCAAAGTAACGGCGGCGATCGGGATCTTCCTCAGCCTTCTGCTGGTCGCCGTACCGGGGCCGATCGCCACGATGCTGCAGTTGCCGGCAGAATTGCTGCCGCTGGCCAAGGTCTATATCTCCATCGTCGGCGGCGGGATGATATTGACCGCAATGATCTCCATGTTGGGCACGGCGATCCGCAATACCGGGAATACGAAAGGGCCGATGTATACGGCGATCGGCATGAACGTCATTCATATTTTCATGAACTATGGCTTTATCTTCGGGGCTTTCGGATTTCCGCAGTGGGGGTTGACCGGAGTCGCCATTTCGACGGTCATCAGCCGCCTGATCGCTACGGTCGTGCTGCTGCTGATTTTCCTTGGCACGTTTCAGCGGCGTATCGGCATCAAAGACATCCCGGTGTTCGACCGCAAGTTGTTCAAGGAGGTGCTCGTGATCGGCTGGCCGCTTGGCGTCAACTCGGCGAGCTGGGTGTTCTCGCAACTGGCGATCTTCTCGTTCCTCGCGGTGCTTGGTTCCACCGAGCTGGCCGCTAGGACCTATATGAATACGCTGGAGTCATTTTGCTTCATGTTAGGCTTCTCGCTGGCGATGGCGGCGCAAATCCAAATCGCCCATCTTTACGGAGCGGGCAAAACAAGGGAAGCGTATCGTGCGGTATATCGTGTGTTGGCCTTCGGGCTTCCGCTGGTGATCGTTAACGCATTTATTCTTGTGCTGTTCGGTCCAAAGCTGATGGGGCTGTTTACGCAAGACCCCGAGATTCTGACGCTCTGCGCGGCTTTGTTGTGGTTGAATCTGTTGCTGCAGCCGGGCAAGATGATCAATATGGCCCTCGGCAACTCGCTGAATGCGGTGGGGGACACGAGGTACACGATGATCATATCCTTGATCTTCATGTCGGTGGTGGCGACCGGCTGTTCGTATCTGTTTGGGGTATCGCTCGGCTGGGGGATTATCGCGATTTACGCCAGCATGATCAGCGACGAATACATCCGCGGCGTGTTTTCGTTCTTCCGCTGGAGAGGGCGCAAGCATCTTCGCATGAAAGAGCGGGAGCTGCTTCAGGAACGCGGATGGGGTCAGGAAGACCAAGCGCAAACCCAAGGGAAAACGGCGATAGACGGAGTAGCCACTCCGGCGTTGTGATGATGTAGAGAAAAGAGCCGCAGGGCGCCCCGGTTCGGGATGCCTGCGGCTCTGATTTTTTTGCGGAACATCGTGTTATTCCTTGGTTTCCTTCGCCCGATCGGGCAACTGCTGCACGTAGCTGTCGCT
Source organism: Paenibacillus sp. JL3B1040 (assembly GCF_057063165.1). Classification (NCBI taxonomy): domain Bacteria; kingdom Bacillati; phylum Bacillota; class Bacilli; order Caryophanales; family Paenibacillaceae; genus Paenibacillus; species Paenibacillus tiangongensis. Next base: position 835,058 of record NZ_CM169317.1, read on the forward strand.
GAGACGGAGCAGTTCAAGGGCGCGATTATATTCGCTCTCCGTCGTCAATGCCTGTTCTACGCCGTCTTTGGCCAGCGGGTACTTCGTACCGTCATCGTACCAAACCCCAGGGATAAACAACGCCTGGTTGTTCAGGAACGAGCCGGACGGGAGATAGTAACGCTGCGGCAGCAGGTTGTAAGATGTTTGGTTTAGTAAATCCTCGCCGAAGTGGATATGGTTATCCAGCTTCAAGCCAAGGAGGTTCGCCGCCGTTGGCAGGATATCGACCTGTCCGCCGACGTTTTCCATCACGGCAGGCGTGTCGACGCCCGGCACACGGACGAGCAACGGAATGTTGATCATATCGATGTAATTGTAATCGCGGCCGTAAATTTCCTTCATCAATTCCAGGCCGTGTTTATCCAGCGAATACATCGGCAAGCCGAGATGGTCGCCGTAAATGAACACGACGCTGTTGTCCCAGATCCCTTTTTGCTTCAACTCCTGAATGAATTGTCCTAACGCATAGTCGGCATAGCTTTGGGAGCGGAGGTAATCGCCGACCATATTTTCCTGGTAACGCTCCGGCAACTGGATTTTATCCTTCTCGTGCGGCATCGTAAACGGATGATGCGCCGTCATGGAAATGACCTGGGCATAGTACGGCTGCCCGGCCTGCTGCATCCGATCCAGCTCTTCCGCCGTTTTCTTGTACAGCACCTCGTCCGAAGGGCCGAAGAAGATGGTGTCCTCGGTGCCGAACCATTTCTGGTCGTAATAGCGGTTAAAGCCAATCGCGTCGTACAGCGCGCCGCGGTTCCAGAAATCGACGACATTGGTGTGGAACGTCGCGGTATCGTAACCTTGATCCCTCAAGAGCTTCGGCAAGCTCGGCAAGTCCTTGTCCGGGTAGTTTTGCGTCGCCGCCTCATTATACGGAATGTAGAACGAGGTATTTACGACAAACTCGGCATCGGAGGTATTGCCTTGTCCGACCATTTGATAGAAATGCTTGAAATACGTGCTTTCCCGAACCAGCTTGTTCATGTTCGGCGTCACTTCCTGACCGTCGATCTTCAGGTCGATCAGGAAGTTCTGGAACGATTCCAACTGGATAATGATCAGGTTCTTGCCTTGGGCGGCCCCGAAATACTTCGGTTCAGCCGGGGCGGTAATCCCCTTCAATTTGTCGATTTTCGCCTGGGAGATCTGGTTTTTGTCGACCAGTTCATCCTTCTTGGCGCTGGAGAAAATCGTGAACGTTTCATAGTTGAGGATACCCATTTGCTCGGCTTGCTTGATTTCGTTCATGCTGGCCCGGTTCGGCCACACGTTGAAGATACACAGCAGCAATGAAAAGGCGAAAATCCCGGTAATGACGCCGGTGCTGGCTTTCTTCAGATTGAAGAAAGCTCTAAGCTTCTCGGCACGTTTCTTCCGGAACAGCCAGAAGCCGATAATCACAATATCCAAGAAGATCAGCAGATAATAGGGGGCCAGCAGGGAGAACACGCTGTTCTTCACGGCGGTTACCTGATTGACCTGTTGCAGGGCCGTGTAATTGACGATGACCCCATAGTATTTATGATACATAATGGCTGCGAAGAAGATCACGGTAACGATCAGGTTAACGGTTAAATAAAGGCCGATCTTACGTTTGGAGGAGAACCATTCAATCAGGCAGAACAAAACCCAAATAAAAGGAATTTCCTTCAGCAGTGGCTCCCAAGCCGGAACTCCATCAAAAATGGCATCCCAGACGAGATAGATCTTCAAGATCATAATGACGGAGAAAAAGACAAACGGCTTGACGTTGGCGAGCCGAATACGATTAAATTGTGGCACTTCGTTTCCTTCCTTTCCGCAAAAGCTCCTTTGGTTGACTTAAATTTAATGTTAAGTTAACAATTTTAACGCCCCATATATAATACATGAAATGATCGCAAGAAAAAAATTAATCAATTCACTCATTTAACAAGATATTCCACCCAAAAATGGATGCAGCGCGCCGTAACCCGGATTCTTGACGGATAACCCCCCTTTTTGGTAAATTAAAGGCATTCCTTCTTTCGGAATCCTGCTACGTGATCCGAAGATGACTTTTTGAACAACCAATTCAATGAAGGTTCAAAAAAAGGCAGGTTTGGAGCACCGAGAAGGTTGAATGAAGCTTAGGGGCTGAGTAGCGGAGCGTAGCTGGAAGCTACGTGAGTGGGCGGAAGGCCCGGGTGAATTCAAGATTCGATGTCGAGATGACTTCTTGTCTTACATCGTGATCCGAAGATGACTTATTGAACAACCAATTCAATGAAGGTTCGAAAAGGCAGGTTTGGAGCACCGAGAAGGTTGAATGAAGCTTAGGGGCTGAGTAGCGGAGCGTAGCTGGAAGCTACGTGAGCAACGGAGGACTCGGGTGAATTCAAGATTCGATGTCGAGATGACTTCTTGTCTTACATCGTGATCCGAAGATGACTTTTTGAACAACCAATTCAATGAAGGTTCGAAAAGGCAGGTTTGGAGCACCGAGAAGGTTGAATGAAGCTTAGGGGCTGAGTAGCGGAGCGTAGCTGGAAGCTACGTGAGCAACGGAGGACTCGGGTGAATTCAAGATTCGATGTCGAGATGACTTCTTGTCTTACATCGTGATCCGAAGATGACTTTTTGAACAACCTCTAAAGAGGAGAGATTTTGATGTCGGTGAAGGTTCTTAACTAATCAACTTCATAGAGACGGTTACACAGGGTACAGGAACGTGCCGCTTGAGGTCTGAGCGCGCCCGTATTTTTCCGTACGCTTGTTTCGGTCTATGAATGAGTTAAGAACACACGCGGAACATCATGCAGCTTCTTTCAGGCTGCCGTCATCATTAAAACGATGAAGCCGTGCTGTTTTCAACACGGCTTTTTTGATTTTCTGACCGGCATCGCGGGAGAGGTCTAGGCAAAGGATGGCATACGTGCTGTCCTTTGCCTTTTTTTCGTTCGGAAAGAAGGAATGACAATCACATGAAGGAGGTTCTACCTTTGAGAACATTTTCGCTAAGCACGTTGGAATATGAGAGCATTAAACAGGACTTGCTGGGATACGCGGTATCCTATGCCGGCAGGAAACGAATCGAGGAGCTTTCGCCGATGGCGGAAAAAAGAGCGATCGAGCGGGCGATTGCGGAAACGGCCGAAGCGCTTGCCCTATATGGGAAGGGGGCCAGTGTGCCCCTGCCCTCGCTGGAAGGCATCGAGCTGGTCGTCTCCTTGCTGGGAACGGGTTATCTGTTCACCGAGCAGGACTTGATGGCGGTACAGACGTTCCTGCACAGCTGCGGGCAACTGAAGAAATACATGGCTTCCAAAGGTGAACTGGCCTGGCGGATCGGCGTTTATGCGACCGATCTGCAGGATTTGCCCGCGTTGCAGCAGGAGATACTCCGCTGTATCCGGTTTGGAGTCATTACGGATGAAGCGAGCCGGGAACTGGAGAAGACGCGCAAAAAAATCGGCATCGTTAAAGAGCGGATCCAGAAGCGCATTCAGTCGGTCATGGCTCGTCATGCCTCCATTCTTCAGGAGAATATTGTGAGCGTGCGCGGCGGCAGATACGTGATTCCGGTCAAAAAAGACCATTACAAACAGGTGAACGGGCGCATGCTGGACCAGTCGACCAGCGGGCAAACGGTGTTTATCGAACCGCAGGAGGTCGCGGCGCTGCAGGGCGAACTGGAGTTGCTTCAGGGAGAGGAGGCCCGGGAGGAAGCCAAAATTCTGGGTTACCTCGCCGGATTGGTCGAACGGGAAGCGGCCGACCTCGTTCGAAATATTGAGATTACGGGGACGTACGATTTTATTTTCGCCAAAGCCAAATACGCTGCGGCGATCGGCGGGGCCCCGGTGATGATCAGCGAGACCGGTGAAACGGTCATTCGCGGGGCCAAGCACCCGAAGCTGCTGCAAACGATGGTACCGCTGGATATGGCGATCGGCGAAGATTACCGGGCGCTGATCATCACCGGCCCCAATACCGGTGGGAAAACGGTCGTCTTAAAGACGTTTGGCCTGTTAACCTTGATGGTGCAATCCGGTTTGCTGGTGCCGGTTGCGCCGGACAGCCGGTTTGCGGTATACCAAGGCATTCGCGCGGTGATTGGGGACGGGCAGGATCTGGAGCAGTCGCTCAGCACGTTCTCCGCCCAGATCGGCGCTTTGGTGCAAATTTTGCGGGAAGCCGGGCCGTCCACCCTGGTGCTCATCGACGAACTGGCCGCGGGCACCGACCCCGGAGAAGGAATCGCCTTGTCGATCGCAATCCTGGAGGAGTTTGCCCGCAAAGGGGCGACCGTCATGGTCACTACCCATTTCAACGAGCTTAAGACGTTTGCCTCTCGGGCGGAAGGTTTCGAGAATGCGCGGATGGAGTTCGACGCCGAGACGCTGCGTCCGCTGTACCGGCTAACCATCGGGCAATCCGGCCGCAGCTATGCGATCGAAATCGCCCGCAAGCTGGGGATGTCCGGCGGGGTGATCGAACGCTCGCAGCATATCGTCAGTCGCCAGCAGTCCGCCGAAGGTGCCGGAAGCGGCGGGTTGCGGTGGGATGAGATCGTCCCGATGAAGGTGGCCCCATCACCTGCGAAGTCGGCGAGCCGAGGCGGCAGAACCCTCGACAGATGCGGTGGGAAGGGGGGCGGAGCGACGGAAGAGACAGGACAAAAGGGAGTGGCCGACGGCGGGAAAGAAATCGATGGGGCGTCCGGAGAAGCCGGGATGGAGGCTGGGGGAGCGGATCTTCCACGTTCCCGCAGGTTTGAGGTAGGCGACGCCGTTCTCGTGACTTCCGTTGGCAAGATCGGCATCGTCGTCGAACCGTCGGATCGTTGGGGGATGGTGTTGGTTCAGGTCCAAAAGCGGAAAATCAAAGTCAACCACAAACGGCTAAAGCCTTATCTCAAAGGGGAATCGCTTTATCCGGAGGACTACGATTTGGATATTGTCTTCGACTCGAAGGAAAACCGCAAGAAGCGCAAGCTGATGGGCAAACGGCACGTGGAAGGGCTGGTTATTGTCAAAAAGCCGCCGGGGGAAGACTAATGTTGGCGAAGGCGAGTCATTCACCGCGATAAAAGAGGAAAAGCGCGTGGCATTTGGGGGTCCGCCCCCAAATAGGCACGCGCTTTTTTTTCTGCTGCGGGCGGCTCTGGCGCTCGCTCACTAGCGTTGCATTAAACCAACAGGCCATTCGACGCGCGTTAATACAGACCTAATGACCATGAATCTTGAAGCCGTCTTGGCGTAACCGACATGAAGAACTGCAAAAGTGCAGTTAGTAATCGCAGAATCCACCTATTTTACTCCTTGAGATGTAAAAGTGCATCTAATCTCCAGGAACTTCGGGGAATTTAATCCAATGGGTCGAAATGAACTGCACTTTTGCAGATATTGGCGATGATTTGGCCTGTTTTGAAGAAAATACCTGCATTTTTGCATCAATTCCTAAAAATCGCTCGGGAAGCTTCGAAACGCTCGTGGGCCAGGACACGAGAGCGCCTTTTTCGACTGCGCGTCCCCGCTCGTTAAGCGGGGACCGTCAGCTGTTCGGCAAGCGTCGACACAAATCGTTCCAGGAACGCTTGGTCTTCGGCGTCAAAACGCCCTTTCAGCGGACTGTCGATGTCCAGTACGCCAATAAGCCGGTCATCCTTGACGATCGGTACGACAATCTCGCTGTTGGATGCGGCATCGCAGGCGATGTGACCCGGAAAAGCGTGGACATCCTCGATTCGCAGCGTTTCGCGGCGTTCCGCGCTGGTGCCGCATACGCCTTTGCCGATCGGGATGCGAATGCAGGCCGGAAGGCCCTGGAACGGTCCAAGCACCAATTCTTGACCATCGATCAAGTAGAAGCCGACCCAATTGATATCTTCTAAGAAAAAGTTCAGCAGCGCGGCGGCGTTGGCCAAATTGGCCACCGAGTTGCTTTCCCCGTAAATCAACGCCTTGAGCTGCGACAAGACGGCGTTCTGCCTTTCTTCGCGAGAGCCTGTATAACCGCTGGCTTGAAACATGCGTCATTCCTCCTTGAAAACTGCGGGCAGGCCCATGCTGCCGGCAGCGATAAACCCATTATAAAGAAGTTTTTTGTCGAGAGATAGCGCTCTGAGGAAGGGAAACTGTTTTTTCTTACAAAGTCCGACACTGGGTGCTATTTTTTATCAAATTTGCAAAATATGTTTTTTGGCATCATGAGGTAAAATAGGGACAAGATTAATGAAAAGGTGATTTTATGGTACCTCAAACACTACGAGGCGTAAGCCGTACCAATAACAAAATCAGCAACGACCTGAAGGCAACCATCGAGCACCTGCGTTTGGAATTGATGAATGCCGCCACCCAAGACAACTTCAGCAGCGGCACAGTTCTGGAATTAAGCCAACGTCTCGATCAGTATATTGTCATGGCACAGAGTCAGATGCTGGGCAAATAAGCGGCGGCCGGTTCCGCCGCGCCCAGCGCCTTCTCGATAAAAGTCTGGACTTCCTCGGCATAACGCTTCGGATTGATGCCGTAGGCATTGGCGTGAACCGCGCCCTCCACGAGCAGCAATTCTTTCGGTTCGGGTTTGTGACTGTACATCTCCCGACTCATATATGTCGGCACGTAGTTGTCTTCCGTGCCGTGGATGAACAACACCGGCAACTTGCTGTTCTCGACGGCCTTGATCGGGCTGACCTGATCCAGCCGGAAGCCGGCTTTGCGCTGCAGCAGCTTGTCGACCAGCGGCAGGAGCGGCTTGGCCGGCAGCTTGTTCAGCTTGGAAATCTGATGGCGCATGAGCTCCGTCAAGTCCGAGTAAGGGCAGTCGGCGATAACGAATTTCACATTCGGATGGGCGATGGAGAGATACTCCAGAACCGTTCCGCCCCCAAGAGATTGGCCGTGCAAGCCGATCACGCTGTTTTCTCCGTAATTTTCCAGTATCCAGTGAACCCACGTTTGGACATCGTATTTCTCCTGAAAGCCATAGGTCGTGTACCTTCCTTCGCTGCCGCCATGCCGGCGCTGGTCAACCAGCAGAATGTTAAATCCCACCTTTTGAAACATGTCGATATATTGGGTTGATGCGAGCAGCGATACCGTATAGCCATGTACAATAATCATCCAGCGGTGACTTTCGGGAAACAGCTCCAGCACGTTTCCGTTTAATTTCAGACCATCCCGGGACATCACTTGTACCGCCCGTTTGGGCAGCCGTTCAAATTGTTCGCGGGTATAGACGCCGGTTCGTTCCAAATATTCGTAAATGTTCTCATTCGTCTGCAGCCGCATCTGGGTGATCTGGCGGACCGCAAATCGCGGCAAGCCGCTTACGAATACCAGCACGGCCAGCAGCAATACCAAAATAAAGATCGTAAATACCATGTGCGCGCGTTCCTCCTTGCGAGCCTATCCGTATAGCTCTCTATGCTTATAATAGTATCACCGAAAAGTTGGAAGGGAAATCGTCCGGATGGAAAATTCGGCACGCCCCTTTGACGAGTCCATCCCGATGTGATTAGCTAATTAGTGGGGGTTGAATTCGGAGCAAAAACGCCCGTTGACATCAGACTAGCTTAAAGCGGTGACGAGGGGGAACTGGCAATCGTGTATAAATGCGGCGGGGACATTCCCGTGTTGGAAAGCGAAAGGTTGCGTCTGCGGCGGATGGAGAGAAGCGATGCGGAGGTCATGTTTCGTTATTGGAGCGATCCAGTAGTCACTAAGTATATGAATGTTCCGCCGTTCGCTTCCGCGGAGGAAGCCTGGGAAATGATTAACCTGCTTAACGGTTTATCCGAGAGCGAAGACGCGCTCCGTTTCGGCATCGAGCTCAAGGAGGAACGGCGGCTGATCGGCAGCTGCGGCATGAACAATTGGGAGCTGGCCGGGGCCTATCGCGGTGAAATCGGCTACGATTTGGGTCGGGAATACTGGGGGCACGGGTACATGTCGGAGGCGCTGCGGATGGTGCTGGCGTACGGCTACGAAACGATGGGACTCAATCGCATCGAGGCGCTGGTCAATCCGCGTAACGAAGCCTCGCGCAGGCTGCTGAAAGCGTTCGGGTTCACGGAGGAAGGACTGTTGCGTCAGTATCAATGGACGGAGAGCGGATCCGTCGATTTGTTGATGTATTCGTTGCTCAAGAAAGAGCATTACAATGGAGGGGCAAACTAACGATGGAGCTTACGAAAAAGACCGTCGGAGCGCTGCAGCGCCTCGATCCGCTCAGCAAGCTGGTCGCTTTGACCTGCCTGGCCGCGCTCGCCATGCATTGGGACGACCCGCGGCGTCAGGCCGTTCTGCTGGTTGCGCTGGTCGCGGCGGCCAAGCTTGGGGCAGGGATGAACTGGCGGCGGCTCCTGCGGCGCCTTGCCTGGATCCTAGGTTTTAGCCTACCGCTGTTTGCGGTGACCGCGCTCGCCGTGCAGGTTCGGGAAGGCGCCGCTGGGGGAACGCTTCCGATTTCGGGGGCGGCGCTTAGCGACGCTGCGGCGGTAACGCTGCGGATGGTCAGCTTGTTTTTGTCCTCGCTGACCTATATCGAGTCAACCGATCCCAAGGATTTCGTCGTGATCATGACGACACGGCTGAGGTTGCCGTACCGGTTCGTGTTTGGGATCTCGATGGCCTTGACTTTTTTGCCGCTGCTGGCGGAGGAAGGCAGGCAGGCGGAGGCAGCCCGCAAGCTCCGCATGGGCCGGCGGCCGAGGGGGATCGGTGAAAGGCTGGAACGGCGGCGCGGTCAGTTGGTCGCCGTATTCGCCGGGGCGATTCGTCGCGTGGAGCAAACGGCGGGGGCGATGGACGTCAAGGGGTTCGGCGCGTATCGGGAGCGAACGTATTTACGGGAGGTGCAGCTTGGAGCGGCAGGCGTCTGGACGATGAGCGGGAGTGTGATTTTGACAGTAGCCTTGTGGATGCTGTGATGCGGTGGTATCCCCTTGCAGGCCCGGGGAATCCGGCTTTCCGGCAACTGACTGGGCGGGGCCGCCCGATGATCTGGGGCACAAAGTTTAAAAAAAGGACTTGACGCGGATCGATTGTTAACCTAAATTATCATTTGTGGTTAACAATCGATAATGACGAGAGGATGGTTCAAGTGAAAGGAGCAATTTCCGGCAAGACGTTTCGGCGCTTTACCACGCTGGATATCGTGCTGATGGCGATGTTGGCGGCGGCAAACGCCGTCATGACGGTATTTCTGTCGCCATTGAATCAAGCGCTGAATGGGCTGGGGGGACCGATCCTCACCTCGACGATCACCGGTTTGTACATGATTTACGGATTGCTGGCATATTACATCATCCGCAAGCCGGGTACGGCTTTGATTACTTATGGCATCGGCGCGGTCGTCCAAGCCTTTATGGGATCGGCATACGGCATTTTGTCTTGTTTCGTGGCCGCGGCCTGCTATTTGGTGGTCGTGGAGGCGGCTTTTGCCCTAGTGCGATATAAAAATTGGAGCTGGCCGATGTTGCTCATCACGGGAGGCGCGATGGTGCCAGCCTGGTTTTTCTTTGCCGCCCAAATGTTCGGCTATACGAAATGGGGTACGGATGTCCTGCTGATCGCGCTGGTCGTCCGGGTACTGAGCGGGATGATTCTGTGCGGCCTATTGGTCAAGCTGCTGGGCGACGTTTTGGCCGGCAGCGGATTGCTTCGCCGCTTCGCGGTCGGCCGGCGGGCGGAAGCGTAAGATGCCGCGCCCGGCCCTGGAGCTGCAGGGCGTAAGCTACGCGTTCGAGTCCGGCGGCGCCCCGGCGGTAGATCGCGTGACGCTCACCGTGGAACGGGGGGAGTGGGTGGCGCTCGTCGGCGCGAGCGGCAGCGGCAAATCGGCCCTGGCGCAGCTGATCAGCGGTTATCTCCCCCGCGCCGGGGGAGGGGACCGCGCAGGCCGATTGCTCGTGGACGGCGTCGATCCCGCGGAAGCGGAGATCGGCGAGGTGGCCCGGCGCGTCGGGGTCGTGTTTCAGGACCCCGACGCGCAGCTCGTGCAGGGCCGGGTCGAAGACGAAGTCGCCTTCGGCCCGGAGAACCTGCGCGTGCCCGCCGCCGAGCTGGAACGGCGGGTCGCGGATGCGCTGGCGGCGGTGGCGCTGACGCCACGGCGCCTTACGCCCGTGCACGCGCTGTCCGGCGGCGGACGGCAGCGCACGGCGATCGCGGCGGTGCTGGCGCTGGAGCCGCCGCTGCTCGTGCTCGACGAGGCGGCGGCCAGCCTTGACGCCGCCTCGCGCCGGCGGCTGCTGGCGCTGCTGCGCCGCCTGCACGGCGAAGGCCGGACTATCGTGACGATGTCCGGCCGCATGGACGAGCTCGCGCTGGCTGCGCCGCGGCTCGTCGTGCTGGACGCCGGAACCGTCGCGTTGGACGGTCCGGCGGAGCGCATCCGCCGCGGCGCGAGCGCGCGGCTGGAAGCGCTGGGCCTGCTGCCGGCCGGCACGGCGGCGGCAGCGGGCCCAGGCCCCCGCGGCGGCGGCCCGGAGGGGCCCGCCGCCCACCAGGGCGGGGCGCCGCAGGGCAGCCCCGCCAAGGCTGGCGGCGCGCGGGGCGAAGCCGCCGCCCTTGCCGCGGCGCGTGGCCTTCCGCGCGCGCCGGCCCGCCCCGCCGCCGCCGGGCCCGCCCCGGCGGCGCCTCCCGCGCCCCTGCTCGAGGCGCGCGGGCTCAGCTACGCCTTCGCCCGCGGGGCCGAGCCGGTGCTGCGGGACGTCCGCCTCACGCTGTACCCCGGCGAATGGCGGCTGCTGTGCGGGGACAACGGCTCCGGCAAAACCACGTTGTCCCGCTTGCTCATGGGCCTCCTGCCCCCGCCCAAAGGAACGGTATTCTGGCAGGGCCGGGACACCGCCCGCCGGACGCTTTACGATCTGGCGTCCGAGATCGGCTACGTGTTCCAGCAGCCGGAGCAGCAATTCGTCGCCTCGACGGTGTGGGACGAGCTGCTGTTCGGCCCGCGCGCCGAGCTTGGTCTGCGGCCGCGGGATCCCGTGCCGGAGGAGCTGAGGCAGCGGGCCGAGCGCATGCTGGAGGCCATCGGTTTAGCCGGTAAAACCGGCGAATCCCCGTATTGGTTAAGCGGCGGGGAGAAGCGGCTGCTGAGCGCAGCCTCCGTCATGATCTGCCCGAAGCGGCTGTACATTCTCGATGAGCCTACGGCAGGCATCGATTTTGGCGGCGTTCGCCTGCTGACGGCATTATGCCGCGAGGCGCTGGCGCAGGGAGCCGCGCTGATCATGATCACCCATGAGCCGGAGCTGTTTGAAGGCCAGCCGATCAAGCGCTGGAGGATGGCGGAAGGGCAACTCCGGGAGGAAGAGCGGGATGACTGAATCCAGGGTATGAACGATACGATAACGATACGATAACGATACGGACGACAAGCCGGGGCCTCCCCCGCGTTTGCCGTCCGTCTTTCTTTTTTCGAGGCATTCTACTATAATGATTGTTTATGGAATCATTGCTCGGATGGTAGAGAAAGGAAGTTATCGTTTATCATGGAACCCACCAAATTGAAACGCAACTTTATTTTGACCGGCTTGCTGTTGTCCACGTTTTTGGCCGCCATCGAAGGCACCGTCATTGGCCCGGCAGGTCCGCGCATCGTCGGTGATCTGGGCGGAGCCCGCTTGCTCGGCTGGGTATTTACCGCCTATCTGTTGACAATGTCCGTGACGACGCCGATTTTCGGCAAAATCAGCGACCTGTACGGCCGCAAGCCGGTGTTTGTGATCAGCTCGCTGCTGTTCTTGGCCGGCTCGATTTTATCCGGCACGGCGCAAAGCATGGGGCAACTGATCGGCTTCCGCGCCCTGCAGGGGATCGGGGCAGGCGGGCTGGTGCCGGTTACCTTTACGATCATCGGCGACATCTATTCGATTGAGGAACGCGCCAAAATCCAAGGCTGGATCAGCTCCGTTTGGGGCATCTCTTCCTTGATCGGCCCGCTGCTGGGCGGTTATGTCGTGGATTCGCTGAATTGGCGCTGGGCCTTCTACTTTAATGTGCCCTTCGGCTTGCTGTCGCTGTATTTCATCATCGTCTATCTGCATGAACGGATCGAGAAACGGAAGGTCAAGATCGATTATTGGGGGGCGCTCACCTTTACGATCGGCGTTTCCGCCTTGCTGATCGGACTGGCGACGGGCGGACAGCAGCTAGGCTGGACCTCGCCTTTGCTGATCGGGCTTTTTGCCGTGGCGGCTTGTTTCCTGGTGCTGTTTTTCGTTGCCGAACAACGGGCGAAGGAGCCGCTGGTGCCGCTTCAGCTGTTCCGGATTCGCGACATCGCCTTTTCCAATGTGACCAGCCTCTTGGCAAGCGCCCTGCTGATCGGCTTAACCTCGTATCTGCCGCTTTGGATTCAAGGGGTGCTCGGCCAAAACGCCACGATTTCCGGACTGGCGCTGGCCCCGATGTCCATCGGCTGGATGCTTGGCTCCGTTCTGGGCAGCCGTTGGCTTATATCCCGCGGCTCCCGCTACACTTCGCTGATCGGCATGGTGATCATCGCTTTGGGTGCGACCGGGTTAGCCGTGATCCACGAGGCAACGCCGATCTGGCCGATGCTTATTTTCAACGCGTTATACGGGATCGGGTTCGGTTTTTCGTTTACGGTATTTACGATCATCGCTCAGTCCTCCGTCGGCTACAGCCTACGCGGCGCCTCCACGGCGCTGAATTCCTTCGTCAAATCGATCGGGCAGACGATCGGCGTGACCGCCTTCGGCACCTTGATCAATTTGCATATCGCGGCCCAGACGAAGAATGGCACGGCGGCGGGAGTCCCGATTTCGCAGGACGATATCGACCAACTGCTGTCTCCCGAAAAAGTACACCTGCTGGCCCCCGAGCTTTGGAGCGAACTGAAGCATGTCCTGGCGCAAAGCCTGCATACACTGTTTATCTTCATGGCCGTCATCGCGGCCGTCGGCATCGTCTGCGCTTTAGGGTTGCGCAACCGGGCGCCGGGGCTGAAGGAGGACGGTTCCGAAGCGGGGGAACCCGCCGTTGACAGAGCTTAGCTTGTTTTGCGCTTCCCCAAGGCTGCCAACTCCTGTTTTAAAGGGACGAGGGCAGCCTGTTTTGCGTAAACCGGTATAAAAAAGCGCGCCTCTCCGCACCTTAACGGGAAAGGGGAGGTGTAACCATGAACAAGGAACTGAACATTGACCAATCTACGCTGGTAGACGCCTGGCAGAAGCAACTGCCGGAATATCTGAACCCGGGAGACTCGGCACAGGTGCAAGCTGATGCGGCGGACCCCCAGGGGCTGCGGATTCATATCAATGCGGCGGGACATCAGTTTTATTCCTTTGATTTTCAATGCTCTTATATGGACCCGCGCGAGGTTCGGGTGGAGCTGGTCGATGTGGAGCGCGACGGGCGGACGATTGCCGAGAACAGCGTGCAGATTCAGGAATTGACCGGGGATTACGTCCGTCATATCCATGAATGCGCGCAAGCATTGTCGCCGCTGACGAACCCCTAATAGAGAAAGCGAGGAAGAATACGATGGCACGAAGCAAGTCGGGTATCGACAAAAATTTGACCAACGTGGTCGAGGATTTGGATCGAACCCCGGTGAATGCGCATCAGGCCCAGCAGATGCAGCAAAAGGTGAATGATCGCCGGCACCGGGATATCAACAATCGCGACAACAACAAGGATATGGATCCGACCCATTAGTCAGGGAGTTAAGCTCCCGTCGTTAGCGTGATTTTTTCACCTTATTAGGCTGGTTTGGCGGTTCCGGCTTTAAATAACGTGATGGTTTCACCTTATTGGGGCAAAAATCGGCGAATCATGCCCTTTCTTTCCCGGATAACGTGAAAAAATCACCTTATTCAGCTTAGATCTATTAAGATCGGCGAAATAAGGTGATTTCATCACTCTATTCTATGGAAGCGGGAATCCCCCTAACCTTTAAAAAAAGGCTGCGTCCAGGTTCATTGTTGCTATGATCCCGGAACGCAGCCTTTTTGCCTTATTTCCGCAGTAGCGGGGCGAGCTTCTCGGCTTCTCGGCCCATTTTCTTCAACAGTTCGATCATGATTTGCTTCTCTTCGTCGTTCAGCCCGCTCAGCGCATGATCGATCCGCTCGGCGAATTCCGGGTACAGCTGGTCCATCAGCTCTTTGCCTTTGGGCGTCAGCTCAGCATAAATCACGCGCCGGTCGCGGGGACAAGGCGTACGGTGCAGCAAGCCCGCCGCTTCGAGCTTGTCGATCACGTAAGTCACGTTGCCGCTTTGAAGCAATAGCTTCGCGCCGATTTGCTGAATCGGCTGCGAGCCTTTGTAATAAAGCACCTCCAGGACGGCGAAGGCCGTCGGATTAAACCCCTGGATTTTACTCCCTGTCACCGCATGTTCGTTGACGCTTTTAAATGATTTGGAAAAAACCCGGTACAAATGCAGCGACAAGTCCGTGCCGCGTTCATCGGTTGTCATCATGTGCATCCCGCCCTTATTTTATATTTGTGAATCTTTTAACATGGTTGGATTAGTGTCATCTTAAAACACCCGCGAATTAAAAAAAATATAATTTATCACAATTTGCGCTTTTTTTGTTGGAAATAATTGTTTTCCCCTGCATCCCGGGGCCTCGGGAAATTTCAGCCTGCGGCACAAGGTCGAATCCTCCCTCGGACGGATGGATTCCTCCGACCGATTCTTTAAGATAACTTCATCATCGTTTTTACAGTAGGGGATGAGGGAAGAATGAAGGAATTTGGTCAAAAAGCAGCAGGCCGTGAACGGTCCGGGCTGCTGCGAAATCGCGCCTATTTGGCGTTGCTGTCGGCGCAACTGGTATCCAATGTCGGCGATTGGCTCTATTTGCTCGCTTTGCTGACGATGGTCGGCCTAAAGTGGCAAGCCACGCCTTGGGAAATCACGATGGTTTCGCTGTTTATGGTGCTGCCTGTACTCTTGGGAGGACCGTTGGCCGGGATGCTTGCGGATCGGGTGGAACGCAAAAAACTGATGGTTTTCTCCGATCTCGTACGGTTTGCGGTCTTGTTGGGCTTCGTTTTCGTGACCGACATTTGGCAAGTGTATGCTCTGCTGATTGCCAAGGGGATCCTGGATGTCATTTTCTCGCCGGCGAAAAACGGCAAAATCAAAGAGATCGTGCCGCATGAGCAACTGGATCAAGCCGTCTCCTACAGCGCCATCATCGAACAGGGCACCAAAATCATCGGTCCGGCCTTGGGCGGCATGCTGACCGCCGCTTTTGGCGTCACGGTGTGCTTTGTCGTGGATGCGGGAACCTTTCTCGCTTCGGCGCTCTTGTTAAGCAAGGTTCCGGGCAAGCTGCGGAGCGTTGCCGAGCCGTTCGAGAGGGGAGAGGGAAGAGCGGAGGATTCGGCTTCCGCCAAAAAGAAGCAGGGCTTTTGGAGCGAAATGGCGGCCGGTGTGAAGATGATCGGCGGGATTCCGCTGCTCGCCTTCGGCACCCTGACCCTGTGCGCCACGCTGCTCGTGCTGCAAATCGCCGACTCGCAAGCGGTCGTCCTGTTCCGGGAGATTCCCGGAGTGTCCGACGACCTGCTCGGCTGGTGCATAGCGTTTAGCGGCGTAGGCACGCTGACGGCGGCGTGGTTCGCGCAGCGGCTGCGCATCACTCCGCTGTTCAAAATGGGCATCGGCGGCGCCATGCTGGGATTGGTGTTTGCGGCGGCGGGGTTTATCGTGAGCCGGCTGTCTCTGACCGACGGGGTGACGGCGCTGATGCTGACGTTATTTGCGCTTGCCGGTCTGGGGGCCGGCATGACGTTTATCCCGTTCCAGGTTATGCTGCAGCAGAGGACTCCCGAAGCCATGACCGGACGCGTATTCGGCACGGTATCGAGCTTGACCTCGACCGCGACGTTGATCGGGCCGTTGTTTGGCGGATCGCTGGTCACCGCGTTCGGGCCGGAGCCCGCCTTTATTTTGTCGGGCTGCCTGATGGCTGTCATCGGGTTCCTGCTGCTGGCGTTTGCCCCGGCGATCATGAAGCGGGACCACGGGGTAGCCAAACCAGCCATGGGAGCGTAACGGAACGGCGGAGTTGCCCTGCTGCGGACATGTACAACAGCGCATTGTGTTTTATAATGGAAGAAACGACGGAAGATTCGAGGAGATTTTTTTGGAACCCAAACAAGCATGGTTGGAAGTGAATATTCATCAGGCGGGATACGAGGCAGGAAAAGCCGCCATTCAACAAATCTCGCTTGCGGTCAAGCCCGGTGTGCTCACCGGGCTGATCGGGCCGAACGGGGCAGGGAAGAGTACGACGCTGAAGGCGATCCTCGGCCTGCTTCCGTATACGGAAGCCGCGGTGGAATTTCACGGCGGGGCGAATCATTATGCCTATATTCCGGAGCAGCCGGTGTTCTACGACACGCTGACGTTATGGGAGCATTTGGGGTTAGCCGCGGCCGTATACGGTATGGACGAGCCCGATTTCGAGCGGGAGGCCGGGGCGCTGCTGGAGAAGTTCCGCATGACCGAAGCGCGGGACCTGCTGCCGGGCGGTTTTTCGAAAGGGATGCGGCAAAAAATGATGCTGATGATCGGATTTCTTGGCCGTCCGGACGTGTATATCGTCGATGAGCCGTTTATTGGTCTGGACCCGCGAGCGACCAAGGATTTTCTCGGATTGCTGGAGGAGGAGCGCCGCCGCGGAGCCGGCGTCTTAATGTCCACGCACGTATTGGATACGGCAGAGCGGATCTGCGACGATTTTATTCTGATTTCGGATGGCCGGGTCCGGGCGAGCGGCACGCTGGACGATATCCGCGTGGCCGCGGATAGGCCAGGGGCGAGCTTGTTCGATTGCTTCGACGCCTTAACTTGAGTTCGGAGTTTGCGCTTGGCGGAGAGCGGAGTGAGAAGAGGGGAGGTGGGAGCGATGAAAAGCATCACATCCATGACGGCTCGGCGTCTGTTTGTCCGGCGCTGGCGGGACCGGTTTCGGGAGAAGCTCGGCGTCTTGAAGTTTACGTTTGATTTGACGATTCTTTTGTATCTCGGCATCCCCGGCCTGCTGCTTGGCGGCCGGGCGTATTATGGACTGTGGCGGGAAGAGCTGCCGGCTTGGCTGGTCCAGTTGCCCTACCCGATCATCCCGGTTCTGCTGCTGTTGCTTCTGTATAGCAGCGGCGGGATTTCTTTCTATATCGAAGCGGCGGACGTGCTGTTTTTGCGGCAGCGACCGCGGTGGATTAAGGGATTGATGCTGCGCGGGCTAACCGCATCCGCCGCCGTTCAAGCCGCGGTGCTGGCCGCCGCCATCGCTGTGCTTTGCCCGCTGCTGGTTCGCGTCTACGGGATGAGCTGGGCGGCCATTGCGGAGCTATACGCGGTAGCGTATGCCGCAAAGATCGTCCAAATGCTGCTCCAGCAGTTGCTTGGCGTATTGACCACAGGCTGGCGTCATCTCTTGCTGCGTTCGCTGGCTTATTCGACGCTGGCGGCGGGGTTCGGGGCTTGGGCCGTTTGGGCCGGCGCAGCGGGAGCCGGGCAGCCCGCTGCGCCGGCGGTTGCGGTCGCCTTGCCGGTGCTTGCGCTGCTCGCCGGCGCGCTCGGCTGGCTCCGCTTCCGCCTGCGGGGCCGCTTCGACGCCGAAGTGCGCGAGGAGGAGCGGCAGCGCACGAGGCTGACCGCGCTGCTCCTCGCTTCGGCGGTCGAACGCCCCAAAGCCCCTCGGCCCGGCGGCGCCAAGCCTTGGCTATTCCGCCGCCTGCGCCGTCTGACGCGCTCACGGTTGCCGGAAGCCCGCGTCGCCGAGGCGCTCGTCAAAGCTTTCTTCCGCGGCAGCGAATGGAAACTGTACGCTCAGATGACGCTGGCCGGACTGGCAGCCATCTTGCTGCCGCCCTATCCTGCGGTAAATCTGATCGTTTACGCCGCTCTGTTGCTGCTGCTGCTATATTGGCTGGGCGGCCATCGGAGAGCTTTCTTCGAGCGCGAGCTCATGTCGATCCTTCCGCTGGAGGAATCGCTGGAATACCGTAGCGCCGCACCGGCGATGAAACTGCTGCTGCTGCCGGCGGTCGTCGTATGGACGGCGGCGCTTGGCGCCCAGCTGTTTCCGCCGCTCTGGGCCCTGCCGGCCGGCGCGGCCTGCGGCGTGCTAATCACCCGGTGGCTGGGCGGTTTTGCCCGCGGAATCGGGCTGGCCTTCGGACGCCGTCCGCGGTCCGGTTAAGCCGCTGAAGAAGGCTGCCGGCAAGGAACCCGGACGTTGTTCGCCTGCACTAGGCAAAGTCGGACGCTAAAGCAGCGTTTCGGCCGTATATCGCAACCCGTCGACGGTATTCACCCGCAGAAGCCAAAGCGGGAACGGAGTTGTGTAGGTGTCGCGGCTTGGGCCAGAGTGGTTGATGTATCCCGGGCAACATAAGCTGATGACAGCCGAGGCCATAGCGGCTGAAGCATCTCAAGTAATAGAAGCTGGTGGCAACCGAGGCCATGCGGCTGAAGCATCTCAAGTATTGGCAACCGAGGCCATGCGGCTGAAGCATCTTAAGCAAAGAAGCCGCCGTCACCACCACCGCGGCCCGACTTCTAACGGAACGTAGCGCCCTTATTCATTCATTTCCCGGCTATTTCCCGCTGTAACGGAACCCAGAGAGCTTATTGGCCTCATACGGCGGAGATTTATCTGCATTTGCCCGGAATAAGGTCTCGTCGTTCCGTTAGAAATGGAGACATCTGAAATACGAACAAATAGCGGCTCCAGGTTCCGTTAGAACGCCGAACCCAGCCAATAACGCCGAACCCAGCCAATAACACCGAACCCTGCCAATAACGCCGAACCTCCTGCTAAGAGGCCGAGCCCTTCCGTTAAGAGGCCGCTCTCCCGTTAGACGCGGGAAGCGGGAAGGCCTGCTTTCCCTTCCCGCACTTTAGCCCTCAAGCTTGCCGCGCCTCTTGCCCGGCATGGTGCCCGGCGGTATAACCGGTGGCGAAGGCCGCCGTGATGTTGTAGCCGCCGGTATAGCCGTGGATGTCCAAGACCTCGCCGCAGAAGTAGAGGCCATCCATCAGCTTCGAGCCCATCGTGCGCGGGTCGACCTCTTTCAGATTGACGCCGCCGCCGGTCACGAACGCCTCCTCGAAGGAGCGGGTGCCGCTCACCTGAAGCGTAAACGACTTCAGCACGGACACGAATGCCTGCCAAGGTTCTTTGGGCAGGTGCTCATAGGTTGTGTCCGCCGCGAGTTCCGCCCGGGTGAACAGCAAGGGCAGCAGGCGCTCGGGAATCGTGCCTTTCAGCACGTTCTTCAGCGCTTTTTTCGGTTCCTCCGCCGCCAGCCGGCGCAAGCGCTGCTCCAGTTCGGCCGCCGATTCGTCCGGGAACAGGTCGATCGTCATGGTGACGTCGGAGCCGCCGTTTTTCTGCTTGATGCCGCGGATGAAGCCGCTGCAGCGCAGGGCGATCGGGCCGGACAAGCCGAAATGGGTGAACAGCATGTCGCCGCGATGGCTGACGACCGGCTTTCCCTTCGGCCCCAGCACGGACAGCTTCACGTCGCGCAGCGATAACCCTTGCAGCTCCCGGCTCTGGATGAACGGCTCCCGGGATACGATCGGCACCTCCGTCGGATACAGCTCGGTGATCGAGTGGCCGGCGGCCTGCGCCCACGGATACCCGTCGCCGGTCGAACCGGTGTGGGGCACCGAGCGTCCGCCCGTGGCCACGATCACCGCCCGGGCCGCCATGAACTCCCCGGAAGCCAGCACAACACCGCTTACGCGACCTTCCTCGTAACGGATCTCCCGGACGGGGTGGTGGACGAGCAGCCGGACGCCAAGCGAACGGGCTTTGCCGATCAGCGCGTCGACCACCGTTTTGGCCTTGTCGGACACCGGGAACATCCGTCCGTTATCCTCCTCTTTGAGCGCGATGCCCAGATTTTCGAAGAACGCGATAATATCCCGGTTGCTGAACAGGGAGAATGCGCTGTACAAAAACCGTCCCCCGCCCGGAATGTAAGCGATCAGCTCGTCGATGTCCTTGTTGTTGGTCACGTTGCAGCGTCCGCCGCCGGAAATGCCGAGCTTTCTCCCCAGCTTGTCCCCTTTGTCGAGGAGCGCTACGTCCGCTCCCTGTTCCGCCGCCGCGATGGCGGCCATCAGCCCGGATGGGCCGCCGCCGATGACGATTACGTCGACTTTTTTCATATCCGTATCCTCTCTATTTGTACTTTCTTACTATTTTCTAAACTATGCATTATTGTAAAACTTTGTCGGCTATGATTTAATCGAAACTAGAGTTGTATTCTTGTATTCTTCCGCCTGAGGAGGGAGAACGTGGATGCTGTAAAAGAGATCATGCTTCAAGTGCTGATCGCCAGCTTGCCTGCCTTTCTGTTTCCGCTGACCTTTGAAAAAAGCAATTGTTACGGGCAGCACAACCGTACCGCCAAGAGGCATCCCTTCGCTATAGGTTTAACGTATACCTGCTGGTGCAGCGCGCTGCTGTGCGACATCTTCGCCTCGCGGTTATGGGACGTGATTCCGCTGAATTTCGGAATTTTACCCCTGTTTGCCCTGATGCTGTACGGCAGGTTTCGGGACGGGATTGTCTTGGCCGTGGCACATGTCATCCTCCATCCTCTGTTTGCAGTAAATTACACCCTTGCCGGGTTCATCATGGAAACGGGAGTGCTGCTGTATCCCTTTGTTCTGCTCACTTCCCGCTATTTCAAAAGAACCGGCCGCCAGGGCAAAGTGGCCATCCTTTCCCTCTTCTTTATGGGCGGGGAGACGATGACCGGCTTGTCTCCGTTTATGGCCGGAAGCATGTCGCTAAATTCCGACCTGAGCGCGTTATCGATTTGGCTCGTTAACGTGTTCGTGACGATGCTGGTCGGCAGCTTGTTCGTGTACATGATTGAAAGCACGCTGGAGAAGGAGAAGCTGCGCGGCCAAGTGCTGCAGCTGTCGCGCGAATACTTCCGGGAAGCGGAGAAGCTTCAGCAGATGATGGACGCCGCTCCGCTCGGTATCGTATTACTGGATCAACAAAGCTATATTATATCGATAAATGACACGTTTCTCCAATTATACCGGACGTACCGCGAGGAGCCGGAGGATCTGCGACGCGAGGATTTGCTGCTGCGCAGGCTGGACGAAGTGCTCAGCGGCGTTCCGATCGAGTCGATCGCCTCCCGGGTCGAGCAATCGCTGGAGGGCCAGACGAAAATGACCGACCTGATCAAAGCCAACGATCACATTTATTTTACCAGTACTTCGCCGATTCAAAAAAGCCATTCCAAGGAAGTCATCGGCGCAGTGGCGATCGTCCAGGATATCACCGAATTGGAAACGCTCCGCATGGAGCTGAACCATGTGGAGCGGCTCAGTCTGGTCGGCCAAATGGCCGCCGGCATTACGCACGAAATCCGCAATCCGATGGCGGTGGTCCGAGGGTTCCTGCAATTGATGCGGGAGAAAAGCCCGCCAATGCTTGATCATTATTATCGCATCGTCATGGAGGAGCTGGACCGGGCTAACGGCATCATCAGCGATTTTCTATCCCTGGCGCAGAATCGTCCGGTCGAAAGCGAGAAATGCCATCTTCACGACATCATCACAGAGTTGACGCCGCTGCTTTGGGCCGATGCGAACCTTCGCGGCCAAACGATCGAGGTCAAATTGGATGACCGGATGCCTACGCTGCTGTTGAATGCCAAGGAGATCAAGCAGTTGATTTTGAATCTGTCGCGCAACGCGATGGAAGCGATGGAAGAGAAGGGGCAACTGACGCTGGAGACCCGGGTGGCCGATCAGGGCGGGTTGCTGCTTGTTAGCGATACGGGGCCCGGGATTCCTCCCGGACAGCGGGAGAAGTTGTTCGAGCCGTTTTTCACCACGAAAGCAAAGGGAACGGGACTTGGATTAGCTTTATGCCTCAGCATTGTCGAACGTCACGGCGGCAAAATCAGCGTCGATTCGTCGGAGGGCCAGGGCACGACGTTTACCGTCCTCTTCCCGTTTTCCTAAAACCGGACGAGCGGGAGGGCGGCAGGGCAGAGTTGCTTTCCTTCCTTATGAATGTATAATAATATTAATCTGGCTAAGGGCGACGCGGATGCGGCGCTCGCTAAGGGCCGTGTTATAATTGCATAAGGAGTGATGGGAATGTCGATGTCATTTGACCAATATATGAGAGACATGGTGCAACCGATGAGAGACGAGTTGACCGTGTTGGGCGTTCAAGAATTGCGCACGCCGGAGGAAGTCGAAGAGAAGCTGCCAAGCGCGAAGGGAACGGCGCTGGTCGTCGTCAACTCCGTTTGCGGCTGCGCCGCGGGACAATGCCGTCCGGGGGTAGCGAAGGCGCTTCAGCATGATCTGACGCCGGATCACTTGTTCACCGTGTTTGCGGGGCAAGATAAGGAAGCGACGGCCAAAGCCCGCGAATATTTCGCGCCGTATCCGCCTTCTTCGCCTTCCATCGCTTTGATGAAGGACGGGGAACTCGTCCACTTCATCGAACGCCACCAAATTGAAGATCGCTCGGCCGAGGAAATCGCCGCCGATCTGACCAGCGCGTTCGACCGGTTCTGCCGGTAGTAGGCCCGGTATCGGCTTGCGGCCGATCCGCTTGCCGATTTCGCTCCGCCATCCGGGTTCGCCCGGATGGGCCGGGGCGTTTTTAGATTTGGGAATCACGATTTACATAAGATGTTATATTGGATGTGGAGGGGTTAACGTATGAGCCTGCAGCAGGAAATTATCGAACGGTTGGGCGTCAAGCCCGTCATTGACGTGGATGAGGAGATTCGCCGGCGCGTCGACTTTTTGAAGGAGCAGGTCAAAGCCGCGCGCGCGACCGGCCTGTTGATCGCAATCAGCGGCGGGATCGACAGCGCGGTAACCGCCGGCTTGTGCAAACGGGCAACGGACGAGCTGACGCAGGAGACCGGTCAACCGTACATGACGCTCGGTGTATTCCAGCCTTACGGGACGCAGGAGGACATCGATCACAGCTACGAGGTGGCCAAGGCGTTTGGGTTGGAACACAAGGTGGAGACGAACATCGAGGAAGCCGTGGACGAAATGGCCCTTGAAGTCGAACACGGTCTGAAAAATATCGGAAAGTCCCGTCACCTGAGCCCGCAAGGCAAAGGCAACATCAAGGCGCGGACGCGGATGGTCATGCAATATGCGTTGGCGTTCGAGCTGGGCCTGCTCGTTGTCGGCACCGACCACGCTTCCGAGGCGATCACCGGCTTTTACACGAAGTGGGGCGACGGCGCGGTCGACATTACGCCGCTCAGCTCGCTCAACAAACGTCAGGTCCGACAGCTTGCCGCCCGTCTCGGCGTGCCGCGAATCGTGATCGACAAGGCGCCGACCGCTGGCCTGTGGGAAGGGCAGACGGACGAGAATGAGCTCGGGATCAGCTATGACGATAACAGCGATTATCTCGAAGGCAAGCCGGTGGATCCGGCGGTCCAAGAGCGGCTGGAGTCGTTCTACCGGAAGACGGAGCACAAACGCAGCCCGATCCCGGGCATTTGATTCAAGGGCGGACTTCGGCCGGAGCGGGTCGGATGCCGAGAATTGAGGACGCGAAACGCGGGCCCGGGCGGGAAGCCCGGCGGCCCGCGTCTTTTTTTTTACGAGCGATTGGACTTGGACTTAAGTCTAGTACGAATCCCGGACCCGGGCCTGTGGCGGCGGTGCGCGTTAACGTTATAATGCAGGGAGACAGGATGAAATTTCTACCTGCTGCGGCGTGCGCGAGCTTGCGGATGGAACCGCCTCTGAATCTCTTTACGACTTTGTCCGTATATATAACATGATCCATTGTTTATTTTTTTACTGGGAAGTAGTATTAGGATGGAGTTCAGTTTGGGAGATTTGAGGGAGGGGTTTCATTGAAAAACGTATTTACGATTTTTACGGCGCCCGAGGAAACGTTTAAGCGGGTACGGGAGAGTAAGAGCGCCTGGCTCTTTGCGCTTGCGGTGCTGGTGGTTGTGTCCGTTGTCGTGATCTACATGCAGATGCCCGCGTTGGAGAAGGAATTTCAACGGCAGTTCCAAAACCAACAGATGGATGCCGCGATGCAGGACACATTTGTGTCCGCAGCCAAAACATCCGCTTACGTCATGGGTGTCATTATGCCGGTGATCACCATGTTTATAACGGGTCTGCTGCTGATGCTGCTCAATCTGGTAGTGCGCGGGGAAGGCAAGTACATGCAGTTCGTGTCCATCGCCGCATTTTCCGCCCTGCCGGGCCTTGTGGGCAGCTTGATTACGGGGATCCTGGTCATGACGATGGACGTGCAGTCGGCAACGGATGTTTCGCTTAGCTTGGGGGCTTTTGTCGCCGATAAATCCAGCCAGATGTACCGCTTATTGTCTCTGATTAATCCATTCTCCATCTGGAGCCTGGTGCTGTATATCATCGGTTCCTCCGTGATCATGAAACGGCCGCGCAAAACGTTGGCCACCTGGATTATCGCAGCTTGGCTCGTCATGTCGTTGGGCTCGCTGCTGCTGGTTTAAGTCCGGAATTATACATAATAGGATAGGTGATGGACTTGTTCAAGAAAAAATGGTTTTGGGGCGCCGTCGTCGGGTTAGCCGTCATCGTGCTGGTGGCTGCCAATATGGTGGGGCTGAATCGTGCGGTTGAAGTGAGAACCGCGGAAGTAGGCATGGGAAAGATCGTCGAGCAGATCTTTACGAACGGCAAGCTGGAGCCGGGACAGACGACCGCGGTGTACGCGCCGGCAAGCGGCGTGGTGGAAGCGGTAAAGGTGAAGCAGGGCGATGCGGTCAAGAAGGGGCAGGTCCTGCTGACGCTGGGGATGGAGCAAGTCAGGGAGCAACTGGAGAAGGAGCGGATTAACCTGCAACTGACCGAGGCGGAGCGGCTGGCGGCCAAGAAGCAGCATTTTGAAAGCTTCAAGCAAGCGCAAAGCGAGAACTCGGACCAGGAGCCGAAAGAGCTCGATCTCACCGCCTACGACCTGCGAATCCGCTCCAGTCAGCTAACGATCGACTCCCTGGAGAAGCAGCTCGCGAACCAGCAGCTCCTGGCTCCGGCGGACGGCGTGATTACCTCGCTATCGGCAAACGCGGGCCAGATGATTGCCGAAGGCGGCGAAATCGCGAAGATTGCCGATGTGAGCGGCCTTAAAGTAACGGCGTACCTGAACGAGCTGGATGCGGGCAAAGCGGCGCAAGGGATGAAGGCCGTTGTTACCGGCGAAGCCTTCGCGGACAGTTATGAGGGCACCATCTCTTATCTGGCGCCTACGGCGGGGCTGTCCGAACCGACCTCCAAGGATACGACGGTGGAGATGAAGGTCAGCCTGAATCAAGTATCGCCGGAGCTTCGGCCGGGTTATAACGTGACGGTGGAAATGGAGATTCCCGACAAGGAGCGGTTGCTCGCGCCCCTCAGTGCGGTCCAGTACGAAGGTGAGCAGGCCTACGTCTTTAAGATCCAAGACGGAGTTGCCGTCAAGGTGCTGGTTACGACGGGCAAGGAAGGCGAAGACCAAATCGAACTGGTCACGGGGGTGGCTGCAGGCGACCTCATCGTGGTGGAGGGCGGCGACAAACTGCAGGATGGCGCTAAGGTGAAGGTGAAATGATTACGCTGACGGGCATTACCAAAGTCTACAAAAACGGCCCGCTCGAGGTGCAGGCTTTAATGCCGCTCGACCTGCATATCGAAAAAGGCGAGTTCGTGGCCATCATGGGCTCGTCAGGCTCCGGCAAATCGACGCTGATGAACATTATCGGCTGCCTGGACATCCCAACCTCCGGCAGCTATGAACTGGACGGGGACCCGGTGCAGTCCCTAAGCGAGGAAGAGCTGTCCAAGGTGCGTAACCGCAAAATCGGCTTCGTGTTCCAAAGCTTTAATCTGCTGGGCCGACAAACGGTCTTGCAAAACGTCACGCTGCCGATGATGTACGCCGGCATTTCCCGGGAGAAACGCAATGAACGGGCGCTTGAGCTGCTGGACAGGGTTGGGTTGGCCGAACGGGTCAAGCACCGGCCGAATGAGCTCTCCGGCGGGCAGAAGCAGCGGGTAGCGATCGCCCGGGCGCTGACGATGAATGCGCCGATCCTGCTGGCCGACGAGCCGACCGGGAACCTGGATACGAAATCGTCCCATGAAATCATGGCGCTGTTCAAACAGATCCATGACGAAGGTACGACGATCGTGCTCGTCACCCACGAGCCGGATATCGCCGAACACGCCGACCGGATCATTACGTTTGGGGACGGCCGGATCTTGAGCGACAAACGTAAAGGAAGTGTGAGCCTATGAGCATTTGGGAGAGCATCCTTGTTGCCCTGGACAATCTCCGAATGAACAAGCTGCGTTCCTTCCTGACGATGATCGGCATCGTGTTCGGCGTTGCTGCGGTGGTCACGGTCGTGTCGATCGGGCAGGCCGGTCAAAGCTCGATCATGTCCGAGATGTCGAGTTATGAGGACGGATATTTCCTGGTTTACCCGAACTATAACAACGGGGATCCCGATGACAATACCTATTTCCGGCAGCGGGAATTGGCTGAGATTCGTAAACTGCCGGGAGTACGCTACGTTTCGGCGTCGTCTACCTACGGCATGACCGGCAAATTCAAGAAGGAAGATTTGCAATTCAGCATTACCGGGACGACTTCGGAAATGCCCAAACTGCAAAAAGTCGACATTGTGGCGGGGCGCTTTTTCAATTCTCAGGAGGAACGGGCGCGTCAAAAGACCATTGTGGTCGAAGCCAAATACGCGGATAAAGCGTTTGGGTCTCCGCAAGGAGCGATCGGGCGGAAAGTCCAGCTATCCGGAGGGGCATTCCGGATTGTTGGGGTGTACAAGGTACAGGAGAGCCTTATGAGCGGAATGAACGGGGCGCGATATTCCGCCTACGCGCCGATTACGGCCATGCCTACGGACGGAGACGCGCCGAGCGATCGATTAAGCATGATCGAAGTTCTGCCCACTTCGCCGGAGAGAATGGACGAGACGGTGGACACGATCAAATCCTGGCTGGCGGAACGGAAGAACGTGAGCAAAGATACTTATATCTCGGAATCGGCGAAAGATGCCGAGCAGATGATCAAAAGCACGTTCTCCATCCTGCAGACGATCATCGGCTCCATCGCCGGTATTTCCCTGCTCGTCGGGGGAATCGGGGTTATGAACATCATGCTGGTCTCCGTGACGGAGCGGACCCGGGAGATCGGGATTCGCAAAGCGATCGGCGCGACTCCGGGGACCATCATGCTCCAATTTATGATTGAAGCGGTGATTCTCTCGTTTATCGGGGGGACGATTGGTGCGCTGCTGGGGCTGTTTGCCGCCTGGGCGTTCGCTTTGATATCGGGCATGCCGTTTGTCGTATCGCTTGGAGCGATGGTGCTCGCTTTCGGATTCTCAGCCGCGGTCGGCATCTTCTTCGGCTTGTATCCGGCGAACAAAGCCTCGAAGCTGCACCCGATCGAATCGCTGCGTTACGAGTAAAAACCCGTGCGCGTTAAACAACCCGGCCCTCCAAATGGAGGAGCCGGGTTGTTTGATTGCGGGCAAGCAGCCGGGAGTTAGGCATTTGATCCTGCGGGCTGAACCGGAATGTAAATATCGATCTGTTTGCCTTCCTTCGGCCAGCAGCGTTCGTCGTACCATTCGAAATCGGGCGCAGCGACCTGCTCGTACCCGGATGACGGGAACCAGTTGGTGAAGATCTCGTCCCAGGTCTGCTGGATGGCCGAAGTGAAATCGGCTTCGCCGGCCGGCGGAGTGGTGAAGATCGCATAGGTCGCCGGCGGGATGCGGTACTCGGTCAGGCCGGCCTGAACCTCGGCCGCTTCGTCGACCGCAAAGCCGATGATATAGCGGAACGTGCCGTCTTCGCCTAGGGTGGTGCATACGCCGAGTTCAACGTGGGGACGGAGTTTGCCGGGAATGCGCGAGCTCCATTGCTCGCGCATGTATTTTTGCCAGAAGGCGGGAATATCCTTGTGATTCTCTCCATCCACCGTGGTCGTTGTCAGCGAGACCCCCAGGATCCGCAGGGACGGAACTTTTTCGATACGGCATTGCATGACGTAATCTCCCCAGTCGTAAGAAATTTGGGCAACGAAATCTCGAAGCGGATTGGCCTTGGGCACTAGGTAAGGCGGGCGGCCACGGCGGCGGCATTCCGTCGGCAGAATCCCGTACATTTTGCGGAAAGCCCGGGTAAAGGCCTCATGGGAGCTGAAGCCGCAGCACAGCGCAATGTCGAGCACTTTCTGGTCGGAATGCGCCAGGAGTTCGGCCGCTTGGGACAATCTGCGCTTCCGGACGTAGGACGTCATCGTATCCCCGACGAAATACAGGAACGTCCGATGAAAATGGTATTCGGAGTAAAACATCGCCTTGGCCACCTCGGCCAACGTAAGCTCCTCGCCCAGCCGCGCTTCGATATAATCGATGCTTTGTTGAATGGTGTTGATTTGATTCATAACTTCCTCCAGACCGGTCTATGGATAAAGTATAGCGGAACGACGAACGGGCTTCTTGATCATTCTTGCGGTTGGGGAGAACGAGATAGCTTCAGTATAGCATATAGGAGAGGGGAGCTTGTCCGGCCTTGGCTCCGGCTACGCCCCGGCAAGACTCGCGTCGCCGCGGGTTCCCTGTTACAATGGGGAAGGCGGTCGTTTGCGGGCCTGGCCCGGCAAGCGGAGCAAAGTAAACGGGAAGAAAAACGAAGAGTGAGGGAAGAAGGGCTGCCTGTTGATTTTCGGAATCGGACATGACATCGTCGAAATCCAACGCATGGAGCGTTTGCTGCACAAGGCGGTCGGCGAACGGCTGCGGCGGCGGATTTTGACTGCGGCGGAGCTGGAACTGCCGGGACAAGCTGCCCGGCCGGCGGAGTTCCTGGCGGGGCGGTTTGCGGCCAAGGAAGCGGTCAGCAAGGCGTTCGGTTGCGGCATCGGCCGGGTGCTCGGTTTTACCGACATGGAGATTTTGCCCGATGCGGGCGGGAAACCGTCGGTTACTTTGACGCCCGAAGCCTGGGAACGGCTTGGGTTGACCGGAGTCCGAGGCCCGGGGGGCAGCCGGTATGCCATACATCTTAGCATTACGCATGAGCGGCAACTAGCTTCGGCCTTTGCCGTGGTGGAACGCGTGGAATAGAAGGAGAACAGCATGCGGGGAAACAGGGAAACACGGATATTTTTCAGTACGGAGCTGCTCGGCTGGTACGAGCGGTCCAGGCGGGACCTGCCTTGGCGCAGGCACCGCGATCCTTATTATATATGGGTGTCGGAGATCATGCTGCAGCAGACGCGCGTGGATACGGTCATCCCTTATTTCCGGCGGTTTATCGAGCGTTTCCCGACGATTCGGGACCTGGCGGAGGCGCCGGAGGAGGAGGTGCTGAAATGCTGGGAGGGGCTTGGCTATTATTCGCGGGCCCGCAATCTGCAAGCAGCAGCCCGGCAGGTGATGGAGCGGCACGGCGGGATCGTGCCGGATAACAAGGCGGAGGTATCCGCCTTGAAGGGAGTCGGCCCGTATACGACCGGGGCGATCCTGAGCATCGCCTTTAACCGCCCGGAGCCGGCGGTGGACGGCAACGTCATGCGGGTGCTGTCGCGCTACTTCCTGATCGAGGAGGACGTCGCGAAGGTCGGGACGCGCACCCTCATGGAGGAATTGGCCGCGGAGCTGATCCCCGAGGGGCGGGCCTCCGATTTCAATCAGGCGCTGATGGAGCTGGGCGCGCTGGTTTGCACGCCCAAGTCGCCGCAATGCCTGATCTGCCCGGTGATGGCCCGTTGCGCCGGCCGGCTCGAAGGCGCGGAGGAGCGCCTGCCGGTCAAGAGCAAAGCGAAGCCGCCGCGGCCGGAATACCGGCTCGCCGCCCTCGTCGAAGGCGGCGGGGCGCTGGCCGGCCGCGTGCTCGTGCGCCGGCGGCCGGACACGGGGCTGCTCGCACGGATGTGGGAGCTGCCCCACATCCCCGCCGGCGCCGTGCCGGGCGAAGGCGCCGGCTTGCCCGACGGCCCGGCGATGGACCGGCTGGCGGCGGAGCTGGCCGCCGCCGGGGTGCCCGCCCGGCCGGGCGGGGCGCTGCTGAACGCGGAGCACACGTTCAGCCATATCCATTGGAATCTCCGCGTTTTTCGCTTTGACGCGGAGATTCCAATGGAGGCGGCCGGCGGCGGCATGAGCCCCGCGGCCGTGGCCGAGACCGCCGCGGCGTATGACGCGGCGGGCGGCGCAGCCGGCTCGGCGGTCCGGCCCCCGGCCAACGCCGGTGCCGTCGCCGATGACACGGCCTCCGAGTACCGCTGGATCACTCGGCAGGACATGGACAACCTGGCGTTCCCGAACGTCTTTCTGCGCATTCTGAAGGGATACTTTGGCTCGTAATGGGCAGAAGCCTGGCGGGTAGCGGAACGGCATGCGCACGTGGTAAGTGAGAAGGCAGGGAAGCCGAGGTATGAGGAGCATAGTAGTAGGCGGGAAGCCAAGCAAAATAAAGCAGTTCTTTGGCTGGAGGCTGGAGGGAGGGTGTGCAGCGCGGTGGTACATCTGGTGATCTGGTAGTCTGGTGATGATGTGCAGCGCGGTGGCAGATCTGGTGATCTGGTAGTCTGGGAATTTGATGTGAAGCACGGACGTAGAACGTTGGTGTGGAGCGCTAATAAGATCTGGGCAGCAGTTTGCAACAAGGGCGAGGGACTAATTAGAGGTTAATGGAGGTTAATGGAGTTTGAGAGCATAGCGTTATAAAATCACCTTATTTGGCCCGAGACTCCCGTTTTTGGCCAAATAGCGTTAAAAAGTGTTCTTATAATCAGCAATAGAGCACATTAGGGACGCAAATTGAGCCAATAAGGTGATCAATTAACGCTATTTTGCGGTTCATGACCGTTTTTGGCCAAATAGCGTTAACATTTCACCCTATTTGGCCATTTCACCATTTCGCCCTTACCGCTATTCGGCCTCCCGGGCCACCCAGCGGCATTAGCACAACATCAAAAAGGGAAGGCGCCGGTCGGCACCTTCCCTTTTTGATTGTTTGCCGGGGGCCCCGACACAGGCGCAATTCAAAATTCACATCATGCGGTTCTCCACGGATTTCATGTGGTTCTGCGTATCCGGCTCGCGGTGCTCTTCATCCGAGACCTTGCCGAGGTCGGCCGTCGCTCCGCCGCCGGTGACGTTGTGGGCGAAATTCGTGAACTGCTGCTTATGCGCATCCTCCGCGTGTTTGGCTTTCAGAAGCTCCTCCGGATCATTGGTCAACTTGCGCTTTTTCGTTGCCATCGTCTGCATCCTCCTAGGCGAGTTTTGAAATGGAACGTTAGCTCTTCACATTCGCAGCTTCGTATCGGCGGTTTACTTCGTCCCAGTTGATGATGTTCCAGAACGCCGCGATGTAATCCGGCCGTTTGTTTTGGTACTTCAAATAATAGGCGTGCTCCCAAACGTCGAGGCCGAGGGTCGGCGTTAAACCTTCGGAGAGCGGATTGTCTTGGTTTGCCGTGCTGGTGACGGCGAGCTTGCCGTCCTTGCCGACGACGAGCCAGGCCCAGCCGCTGCCGAACCGGGTCGTCGCCGCTTTCGTGAACTCCTCTTTGAATTTGTCAAAACCGCCCAGGTCGCTGTCGATTGCCGCCGCGACGGCGCCGGTCGGAGCGCCTCCGCCGCCTGGACCGATCACTTTCCAGAACAAGCTGTGGTTGGCATGACCGCCGCCGTTGTTGCGCACGGCTGTACGGATGTTATCCGGAACGGCATCCAGGTTGGAGATGAGCTCCTCCACGCTTTTGCTTTGTAGATTCGGCGCGCTCTCCAGAGCTGCGTTTAAGTTGGTCACGTAGGTGTTATGGTGCCGATCATGGTGGATATTCATCGTTTGTTCATCGATATGAGGTTCCAATGCGTTAGCCGGGTAAGGCAACGCAGGCAATTCATGCGCCATTCTCGATCTAACCTCCCGTTTAAAATGGATTAGCCTTGTCATCCGAGCGTAAAGAAAGTATGAAAGCCTCCTCCTCTTAACACCCACATAACAATCCTATTATTGGCAATGCATAAAAATATATGTATAAATGTTAGTCAATCATGGACGTTCGGCGAAAGTTCACAATTGTAAACGCTTAATATGAAGCGTTTTCAGAAGAAAATTGATGTATTTGGGAGATATCTATGGTTTAATGGACAAGGAAAGAGTTTTTTCTCGTTTTTTGTCTGGAATCAAATATTCGGTTGATGTAAAAACAGGGGGCTATTTTTTACATCGACCTATCTTGCGTGAAGAAAAGGGAGATCATAGCATGCTTATTCGTTCCTTTCAGTTGAGCGATGTAAATCAAGTGATGGAGCTATTGCAGGTGGCCTTATCGGAAGATTGCTACGAAGATACCAAGTGCGCGTTTGCCAGACAACTGTCCTGGGATTCCGAACTGATTATGGTTGCGGAAGTCGAGGAAGAGATCAAAGGGGTTTTGATCGGTACGATCGATCAATATACGGGATGCATCTACCGCATGGCCGTACACCCTGATTACCGCCGGCGCGGCGTCGGCCGCAGCCTCGTGACCGCGATGGAACAACGGTTCCAACAGCGGAATGTACGTCGGATCATGGTTGCCGGAGATGAACACAATAAAGCGATCATGCCGTTGTACGAAGCGATGGGCTATGGAGCCAGCAAGTTTTTGGAGGCGTTCCAGAAGCTTGGCATCGCGGCAGCCCGGACGTTGACGGGATCCAATTGAATAAACTTCCCAAGGCAAGATTGGGAAATGTTGAAGCATATCTTCCATCCGTTGCAAATGGGTGAAGGATATGCTTTTCTATTATATAGATTGTATAAATGGATGAGGTGCAGGATGGAACCGGTCATGGATTCGGATAGCAAATCAGCGGCGGAACTTGAAGGTTCCGCAGATAAACGGCAAGGGAACCGCCCGCATAGCCGGTGGGCTGCAGAGCTGTGGGAGATGCTGAAGACGATGGTCATCGCTTTCGTCGTTATGGTGCTGCTGAACGTTTTCGTTTTTAATTTGTCGATGGTGAAAGGGCAATCGATGCAGCCCACCTTGGAGGAGCAGGAGCGGCTGTTCGTGGACAAGCTGGTGTACCGGTTTGGCCATCCGAAGCGCGGCGAGGTCGTTGTGTTGAAGGATCCCAGCGTGGATGCGGGCCGGAAGCCGTTTCTGGTCAAAAGAGTCGTAGCGGTGCCCGGGGATACGGTAGAGGTCCGGGACGGCATGCTGCTCGTGAACGGCAAACCCCAGGATGAGCCTTACACCGATACGACGATCGAAGACGGGGACATGTCCGAGGTGGGGCTCGGCGATGGGGAATATTTTGTGATGGGCGATAACCGTCACGCCGGACGCAGCAAGGACAGCCGTTACTTCGGCAGCGTCAAGGAGAAATGGATCGTCGGCCGAGCCGAATTCGTCTTTTGGCCGATCGCCAAAATCCGTAATTTATAACTTGCGACTTTGGAGGATGAACAGTGAAGGAAGTAACGATATATACGGACGGGGCCTGTTCCGGGAATCCGGGCCCGGGGGGATGGGGGGCGGTGCTGATGTTCAACGGGCATCGCAAAGACTTGTCCGGCGGCGACAAAATGACAACGAACAATCGTATGGAAATCCAGGCGGTCATTTCGGCCCTTAGCCAATTGAAAGAGCCATGCCGGGTGAAGGTATACAGTGACTCGGCTTACGTGGTCAACTGTTTCCAGCAGAACTGGATCCGCGGATGGCTCAAGAACGGCTGGAAAAACAGCAAAAACCAGCCCGTCGAGAATCGTGAACTGTGGGAAGAATTGTGGCGCCTCATGGGCATCCACCAGGTGGAATACGTCAAAGTCAAGGGACATAGCGACAACGAGCTGAACAATCATTGTGACCGGTTGGCACG
Source organism: Paenibacillus sp. JL3B1040 (assembly GCF_057063165.1). NCBI lineage: Bacteria > Bacillati > Bacillota > Bacilli > Caryophanales > Paenibacillaceae > Paenibacillus > Paenibacillus tiangongensis. Next base: position 868,993 of record NZ_CM169317.1, read on the forward strand.
GGAAGCGATTAAACGTTTATCTTCATAAAAAATACATCAGGTTACCCTAACGGCAACATGAACAGGAAGGAGGGGGAGCACATGACAACATCGGAAACGGGCTATGCCCGCTTGCCGGTAGGGGAAAGCCGCTGGGAGGAGCTGAAGCGGGAGATTAAGGAAGCGGCGGCGGAGCTGGGCATCGACGATATCGGCTTTGCCAGCGCCGACCCGTTCCTGTCGCTGAAGGCGATTCTGCAGGATCGGCGCGACAAGGGGTACGAATCCGGCTTCGAGGAGCCGGATCTCGATAAGCGGGTATATCCGGAATTGTCGCTTGCGCAGCCGGCCTCGCTGATTTCGATCGCGGTGGCGTATCCCTCGAAGCTGGAGAATCCCCCGAAGTCCGCGCCGGGTGAGCGACGGGGGATTCTGGCCCGTTCCGCCTGGGGACGGGACTATCATCAGGTACTCCGCGAAGCGATGGGGAAACTGGAGAGCTTCATCCGCGAACGCGTGCCCGACGCCCGGATCGAAAGCATGGTCGATACCGGGGCCTTGGTGGATCGGGCCGTGGCGGAGCGGGCAGGGATCGGCTTCAAGGGGAAAAACTGCGCGATCATCTCCCCGAAATGGGGGTCTTGGATTTATCTCGGCGAGTTGATCACGAACGTGCCGTTTCCTCCGGACACGCCTGTGACCGAGGACTGCGGCGAATGCACCAAATGCATCGACGCGTGCCCGACGGGAGCGCTGGTAGGCCCCGGCGAATTAAACGCGCAGCGGTGCATTTCTTTTTTGACGCAAACGAAAGGGTTCCTGGACGAAGAATTTATGGTCAAAATCGGCAACCGTCTTTACGGCTGCGATACGTGTCAGGTTGTCTGCCCGAAGAACAAAGGCAAGTCCTGGAACCACCGGCCGGAACTTGCGCCCGATCCCGAGAAGGTCAAGCCGCTCCTATTGCCGCTGCTGGACTTAAGCAATCGCGAGTTCAAGGATCGTTTCGGCGACAGCGCCGCGGCCTGGAGAGGCAAGAAACCGATCCAGCGCAATGCGGTCATAGCCCTCGGCAACTTCAAAGATCCGGCTTCCGTGCCGAAATTAATAGATATACTGCTGCATGATCCGCGGCCGGAGCTAAGGGGAACCGCAGCTTGGGCGCTAAGCCGGATCGGGGGCAGCGAGGCCGGAGAAGCGATTGGCCGGGCGCTTGAGGACGAGCAGGACGAAGAAGTGCGGGTTCGGCTTCGGGCGGCCAAGCGGAAGCTGCAGGCTTCAATCGAGGACTGATATCCGGCAAGGGGGATAACATATATGCGTTATATCAGTATCGAGGATATCGAACCGGGACAATATTTGGGCAGAACCGTGTATTCCGCCAACGGAACCGTGCTGTTGTCGGCAGGGGTTCAGCTTACGGTGTTCATGATCAACACGCTGAAGCGGATCGGCGCGACGATGTTGTACATTAAAGACCCGGATTTCGAGGATATCGAAATCGAAGACGTGCTTAGCGAGTCGACCAAGCAGGCGGTGTTCCGGGAGATGTCCGAAACGCTGCAGGCGATCCGCTCCGGCAAGGATTGGAGCACGCGCAAAATCAGCGCCAGCGTCGATTCCTTGCTGACCGACGTGCTGAATAGCAAGGAAGTGCTGCTGCAGCTGACCGACATCCGGACGGCGGACAATGCCGCTTATCTCCACGCGGTCAACGTCAGTCTGATTTCCTCGATGATCGGACTTAACCTGGGGTTAGGCTATTCCCAGCTCAAGGATTTGGCGATCGGCGCGCTGCTGCACGATATCGGCAAATCCATAACCTTGCCGGAGGGGGCGAATCCGAAGGATCCCAAAAACCACCATACGTGGCAGGGGTACGAGCTGCTGCGCCATAAACGCGAGTTCAATCTGTTGATCGCCCACACGGCGCTGCAGCACCATGAGCGTCCGGACGGCAACGGCTTGCCGCGGGGGCTCGCGGGCGACGAAATCCATCTGTTCCCGCGAATCGTCGCGGTCGCCAACATGTACGACAACCTTATCGGCGGCGGAGGCAAGGATGGACGGGTGTTGCTGCCGCATGAGGCCTGCGAGCATTTGATGGCCTGCTCGGAACATGAGCTGGATCATGAGGTGCTTGTGGAATTTACGCGCATTATTTCGGTTTACCCGAACGGCACCTCGGTCCGTCTCGGCACGAAGGAGACCGGCGTGGTAGTAAAGCAGCACCGGGGATTGCCGGGCCGACCGGTCATTCGGATCGTGCGGGGGACCGGCGACGAGATGGACGTGAACGAAGTCGACCTGGCTACGGAGACGACGTTGTTTATCGAGGCGGTTTTGGCCTGAATCCTTGAATCGCGGCAAACGGGATGCTATGATATTTGGAGTGCGCCGGCCCTACGGGGGGCTGCACGATAATAATTCAGGGGTGGCTGAAACATGGAAATCGTGATTCCAATCATTACTTTAATCGTCGGGCTCGTCGCAGGCTTCGCGATCGGGGTCTTCTATCTCCGCAGACAGCTCACGAAGATGCAGAACGATCCGCAAATGCTGCAGAAGATGGCCAAGCAAATGGGGTATAACCTAAACGGCAAGCAGATGCAGCGCGCGCAGCAGATGATGAAAAATCAAGGCGGAGCGGTTCCTGGAGCGGGACGCCCGACGAAGAAGAAAAAATAAAGTAACGTTTCGCCATACTAGATTGAAAGGAGGAGGCGCTGAAGATGGCTGGATTGAAAGATTACGTAAACAAGCAGGTAGGCGACAATCGGGAGAAAATCGAACATCATGTTCGCGAAATCCTGAAATTGATCGGGGAAGACGTGGAACGCGAAGGGCTGCTGGAAACCCCGGCCCGGGTGACCCGGATGTACGAGGAGATTTTTGCCGGATACGAAGTGGATCCCCGCGACGTCCTGGGCGTAACCTTCGAGGAAAACCACGAGGAGCTCGTCATTGTGAAGGATATCGTCTACTATAGTCAATGCGAGCATCATATGGCGCCTTTCTTCGGTAAAGCCCATATCGGCTACATTCCGAGCGGCAGGATTGCCGGGCTCAGCAAGCTGGCCCGTTTGGTTGAAGCGGTGACCCGCCGCCTGCAGGTGCAGGAACGGATCACCTCGCAAATTGCCGACATCATGGACGAGGTGCTGCAGCCTAAAGGCGTGATGGTCGTCGTCGAAGGCGAGCATCTGTGCATGTGTGCCCGCGGCGTCAAGAAGCCGGGCAGTAAAACCGTGACCTCGGCCGTACGCGGAAGCTTCCGCAAGGATGCGGCTTCCCGGGCGGAGTTCCTGTCCTTGCTGAAGGAATAGAGCTTGTTATGCCAAATGGCAGCCGTTTAAAACGGCTGCCATTTTAATTTAGGCTTTAGCCAGTTGAGTACGCGAAGCGTGCGAAACAAAAAACCACCCGCTATGCGGGTGGAGGGAACGAGGGTTTGACCAACAAGACCATCCCGATAAAATTGAGATGTTCAGGCTCAATGAAAGGAATGGTCTTAGATGGCAAACAAGAACTACAGTCTTGCTCACACAAAGTGGATGTGCAAATACCATATTGTGTTCACCCCGAAGTATAGACGGAAAGAAATCTATAATCAAGTGAGGAAAGACTTGATCGAAATTTTCAAACGTCTATGTAAGTATAAAGGCGTGGAGATTCTAGAAGGTCATATGATGCCGGATCATGTACACATGTTGGTAGCCATTCCACCAAAGATATCCGTGTCATCTTTCATGGGATATCTGAAGGGAAAAAGTTCCCTCATGATCTTTGAGAAACATGCCCAATTAAAGTATAAATACGGGAACCGAAAATTTTGGGCGGAGGGATATTATGTGAGTACAGTGGGACTGAATGAAGCTACCGTAGCAAAGTATATTCGTGAACAAGAAGTACACGACCAGGCGATGGATAAGCTGAGTGTAAAAGAATATGAAGATCCGTTCAGCAGTAACGGTGGCAAGAAGAAGTAAACCAGTTTAACTGGTAAGTGAAGGTGACAAAATACACTGAGCCTGAACAATTTTATTGTCAGGCTAGCGTCTTTAGGCGCAGTTTGGCAACAGGGGGTTATACCCCAAGAGCAAACCACCCGTTGGACGGGTGGTTATGATTTTCTCGCGGCCTCGTACCGCTTGGCGACGGCCGGCCAATACACGACATTCCACCAATCTCTGATGTAATCGGCGCGTACGTTTTGATGCTTCAAATAATAAGCGTGCTCCCACACGTCCAGCGGGAGAAGCGGGACGACGTCCCATTGCGACAGGTTTTGGTGTTTCTCCGCCGTCAGGATCTCCAGCCGATGGCTGCGCGGGCCCCATACCAGAATGGCCCAGCCGCCGCCTTCCACTTTCGCGGCCGCCTCGGAGAACTGCTTGTGGAACGCGTCATAGCTGCCGAAATCCCGTTTGATTTGCTCCATCAGCTCGCCTTCCGGTCTGCCGCCGCCCTGCGGATTCATGATATCCCAGAAAATCGTATGGAGGTAATGCCCTGCCCCGTTAAAGGCCAGCTCCCGCTCCCAATGCTTCACCAGGTCGAAGTTGCCCGATTTTCGGGCCTCCTTCAACTTGAGCTCCGCTTTGTTCAAATCATCCACATACGTTTTATGGTGTTTGTCGTGGTGAATACGCATCGTCTGCTCATCGATATAAGGCTCCAGCGCGTTGTAAGGGTAAGGGAGTGGGGGAAGCGTATGCCCGCCGATCGGGACGGGGCGTTCCGGTATGTGCGCTGCGGCTGCTGAGGCTGTTGCGGCTGCCGCGGCCGTGGCGTTATCGTTGGCGGCCGGCTCTTGGCGCAAGGTGGCCTCCGCCTGTGCGGCCTCCGCCGCCTCGTTCGCCTCGGACGCGTCCTCTCGGTTCAATGCCGCGGAGACGGTGGAAGCCGTTGGGGCGGTCAAGCTCGGCTGCGGCTCGGCCTCGTCGGCCGTTTCCCGCTCCCGATAAGGCGGCTGCACTCCGGCGGCCGGGTGATAAGGATCGGAATACGGCGGAGCCCCGGCCATGCTGCCGGCAATTTCCCCCGGCCGGTTCAGCCGCTCGAGCACCTCGAGGAAATACGCCGATTCGCGAATGATGTGCAGCAGCACGACGGGAGCTAACGGCACCGATTTGACGGCAGCGCTATGCTTCAGCATGAACTCGAGATGGCGGATGAATTCCCGCGACTGCTGAAACGACGCCTGAAGGAGCCGTTCCGTCTGACGGACGACCTCCGGGCTCGCGGGGGCGTGAGGGGCCGCCAAAGCGTATTGCAGCAGCTTGTCTGCGGCGGCCTCCGTCCCCGTAAAAATCGGTTTCCATTCCTCCAGCAGCCGGACGTAATCGGCCTCCAGGCCTGGAACGATCGCCTGGATCACCTCCGTATGCTCCGCCTCCTGCTGCTTCCAGAAACGGATTTCTTCCAAAATGCGCACAGGCAAAAAAGGCCCGTAAACGAACAACATTCGGCCTACCTCCTCAGGGTTAAGAAGTACATTACTACCAGTCTATGGGCGAGGAGGGTTGGCTTATGCTATTCGGATACGGACCCGGTTTGCACGTTCGTATTTTGGGTTGCGAGCTTGATTTTGCCGAGGAACAGCGATACCTTGCGCAGATACTCCTTGGAATGTTCACGGAAAATCAGTTCATGATGAGCGCCATCCACGATCCATACGCCGGAGTCGGGGTTGGTTTGGTTCGCCGCCAGCTTTTCGGCGATGGGATAAGGCGCTTTTTCATCCTCGGTGCCGTGAATGAACAATGTCGGAAAGGGATAATCCTCCGTTTTGACCTGGGCGTACGGAATTTGCCGCAGGCTGGTCCCGTTCAGCACCGGCAGCAGCATGCCGATGATCTCCAGCGACGGATGACGCGGCAGGCCGATATGCTGACGGATATTGTGATACATCGTATCCGGCTCCAGCAGGAACGTGCTGTCGAGGATCATCCCGTCGATGTCCGGGTTTTTTAAACCGGCTTGCAGAGCGGTTCCGGCTCCCATGGAGAAGCCCCAGACGATGATTTCCTGGGCCCCCCGCTGCTTGGCAACCTGGATCGCGCCGAGCAGTTGCTGGGCTTCCTTTTTGCCGCCGGTGGCAACCTCTTTGCTGTTTTGCGCGGCAAAGCCGTAATCAAACATCAGGACGTTAAAATTCAGACGGTGGGCGAAGTTGGCCAGATCGTACATCGGTATCCAGGACTCTTCGCGATTGGCCCCGTACCCATGGCTAAATACGATCGTTTTGACGGAATCTTCCGCGGGGATATACCACCCTTGCATTATTCGGCTCCCGTCGGCGGCGGGAAAAGCGATGTTCTCGTATTCGAGATTGATGGACAGCTTCGGATTGGAATAAAGCGGCGCCACCTTCGGATTCGACAACACCCAGGCGATATAGCCGTGCAGCGAAACGAAGCAAAAAATCAGGAAGAACAGCACGGACAATAAGAGAGCAACGAGGATATTTTTAATGCTGATGCGCCGGGCGGCGGCCACGGGTACATCGTCGGTAACGTAAGCCGAAGAAGGCAAGGGAAGGTCGTTTCGGCTAGTGTGGTTCATGCGCTTCCCTCCCATTTATAGATTATATGTTTGCGACCCGGACAGTTTACCATGAAGTAAACGCTGGTATTGACGGAAAAACCGAGGAAAATGTCGAAATGACGCGATTTCTCCTGAATTTAATCGTAAGTCGATCTCTGGTTAATGTCAATGGAAGGTGCTTCATTGACGGAAATTCGCTTCTTTCTTATAATTTATGTAACTGAGTTTCATATAGTGAAACCTAAGGAGAGTGGATGCCGGATGGAAGATCGGAAGTTGACGGTGCGCGCGGTCGAGCGGGCTTTGGATATATTGGCATGCTTTACGAAAGCGAGCGATTGGGGATTGACGGAGATTGCCGCCGAAATCGGCCTGCATAAAAGTACGGTCCATCGCTTGTTAACCACGCTGGAGGAACGGGGGTTTGTCGTTCGCGATCCCGCTACGGAGAAATACCGCCTTGGCCTGAAAGTCTGGGAGCTGTCGACGCATATGTCCCACAGCGACGATCCGGCCGTGCTGCTGCTGCCGCTGATGGAGCAGCTGCGCGACCGGCTCGGCGAGACGGTCAGCCTGTATTTGCGCGACGGCATCGAGCGGCTGCGGATCCAGGCGGTGCAGAGCAATCAGGCGATCCGCCGGGTCGCGCCGGTCGGGGCGCGGCTTCCGTTGTACGTGGGCGCGTCCAGCAAGGTGCTCGTCGCCTACTCGGGCGAAGAGGTGCTCCGGGCGGTGCTGGACAGCCCGGACTGGCCGCCGGCGGTTGACCGGGCGGCCTATGTGGCGCAGCTGGAGGAGATCCGCGCGCACGGATACGCCACCAGCTACGAGGAGCGGGAGCCGGGGGCGTCCGCCGTCTCCGCGCCGATCTTCGACCGGACGGGGAAGCTGGCCGCCGCCCTGTCCGTGTCGGGGCCGGTCAGCCGCTTGACGCTGCAGCGGCTGGAGGAGTACGGGCCGGTCCTGGTGGAAGCGGCCCGGGAGATGGGGATGATGATGTAGCCGGTGCGGAAGCGGCGAAGGGCTGTTGGCGAATGGAGAAATAAGGTGATTCATTCACCTTATTTCCCCAGCGGAGGCTTATAACGGGCAAATAAGGTGATATTATCGTCCTATTTGCCCGGAAAGCGGTGATTTTAGCCGTAGTCCCGGCGCATAAGATGATTTTATAACGCTATTTCGGCTACGTCCGAGCGAAATGGAGCCAATAAGGTGATTTCATCACCTTATAATTTGTGTCTCAAGCGCGTCGCGGCGGCTTGCGGCTTGTGGCTTGTGCACAACAACCCCCGCCCCGATGGGGGCCGGGGTTGTTGCTTTGACGGGGGAGTAAGCGCAGCTTACTTGATCCCCCGAACCCAAGCCGCGATATCGTCGATGATCTCCTTGGACACGTTGGACGGCTGGGCGTATTCGGCGCCGATGGATAAGCCGTCCACCTTGGCCAGCAGGTGATTGACCTGGGGATAAGCTTTAAGCGTGACGTCTGTGCGGCTTTGAAGCGCCGTTTTCCAACCTTCGAATTGCTTCATCGTCACCTGCCAATCGTTCTCGCCTTGCAGGATCAGCATCGGACCGGATTGCTGCTTGGCGAGCTCGGCCGGCACGTAATTTTTCTGCTCGAACCACCAATAGGCAGGCTGGGACGGGAATTGCTCCGGCATATGGTCGACCGTATACTGCGGGTCATTGACCATCGCGGCGATCGACGTATAGAAGGCAGCCTGCTGCTCGTAAGGCGCCGGGTCCAGGCCAAGCCGCTTCACGCGGCTGACGAGCTCGGCCTGCTGTTCGATCAGCAATTCGGCGAATTTGCCGCTTGGCCCGGACAGCAAAATCGTCCCGGCGATGGCGCCGTTTGCATCGCCTGCGGTAATCAGCGGCATAGCGTAGCCGCCTTGGCTGTGGCCGGCCACGAAGATGCGGGAAGCATCGATTTTCGGTGTCCGCTGCAACAGCCCGACCGCCTTCAGGGCGTCGTCGACGGTTTCTTTTTTCAGCGTAAACTTGGGATCGGCGGCGATCTTAAACGTATGCTCGTACGTGACCTTGTCGTATCGCAGTACGGCGATGCCTTGCGCGGCCAGACCGACCGCGAGATCACGGAACGGCTTGGCGCTTCCGATCGCCTCGTCCCGGTCGTTTGTCCCGGAACCGTGCACCAACACGATCGCCGGGAACGGGCCGTCGCCAGTTGGCAGCGTCAATGTACCCGGAAGGGCCATGGCGCCTTCGCCGACGGTTACTTCCCGCTCGGTATAGGCCGCTGCGTCTTCGTAGGCGGGTTTTTGATACGCCGAGCCGGCTGCGGCGGCGATGTACAGATCGTCGATCTCCCCGGCGGCGTTAAGCCGAAGCGTCAGGTTCACCGGAACCGCCGCCGTTTGGAAGGCATACGTTACGTTGCGATGGACGGTATTGGCTGCTTCGCTCTTGGAGGGTGCACCAACCGCCTTACCGAACACCGTTTCATAATTAGCCCACAACTGGTCCAGCATGGCGGCCGGAAGGGCGTAGGACGAAGAAGCGCTGACATATTTCGCCGCTTTCGCACCGTCTCCGGCAAGCAGCGCCTTCAGGAACAAGTCGGCATGATCGCTGGTCTCAGCGGCTTCGGTCTGGGCGGTATCCTTCACCTCAAAAGCCTCGGCGAGGAATTCGGCGTCGACAAGCGCGCGGCCCTCGGCAATGCGTACCGGCTCATCTAAAACAACGTGTTTCCCGTCCAGCAGGGCCTCCGCCGAACCGATGGTCAGTTCCAGCTTATGGCTGTCCTTCGTAACGAGGATGGTGCGGCTTCCGGACGCCCAATGGACTTGCGCGCCGAAGTTCTCGGCGGTTTCCCGCACGGGAGCCAGCGCCGTGGCGCTTTGCTTCGCCGCGATGGCGGAGGCCGAAGGCAGGGCTAAGCTTAGCGCCAGCGTTGCGGCAACTGCATTTTTGAGCACTGGAGATCGTTTGGTCATAGAGAGTTCCTCCTTTAATTAACATCTATTGTACAAGCCAAGCAGACCAGGCGATGACGACCAGAATGCCGAGCAGGGTGATCCAGGAGAGCGGATTGGCGAAGTTCATGGTCCAGCCGATGCCGGTTCTTTTCTCGACAAATAACGACGGGTCTTGCGGATTGAAATAGATGGACCCCAGTTTCCAGTACCGATCATCCTGAATCGGCGCCGAGCTCGTACCGACAGGGGTGGGTCCACGGCCAATCCGGCTACCGCCTTGTCCTGTCGTGAAGGATAATACCAACGCGAACAGAACGATAAATACGGGTACGGCCATACTAACCACGGTGATGATGTTTTGGTCCATCGGCCGGATTATGTTTGCCTGCACGAACGAGAACATCAGAACCATCGCCAGCGACGAGGCCAGGGTAAACACGGACCATCTACGGCGGAATGCGGCATTCTGGCGCAGCGAACGTTCCGGATCGGAAGCCTGGAGCTGCTGCTTGCTGTGCTGAATCGACCAGTTGACAAACCAGAACAGTGCGGTCATAATCACCTGCATTACGTTCGGAAACAACACGACGCGGTAGGACTTGGCGGCGCTGCTGACGACATGACCGGAAAAATCAAACTTTGTCGCGACCGGATCGGGAATGTTGGCGTATTGGCTTAACGCCAGGCCCACGCTGGCAGCGATAATAACGACGTGGAGCAGGAACCATTTACCGGAAAGCGCCAGCTTTTGCCGGCGAAAGCCGGTATCCACCGCCAGCAGGGCGGGAGCGGACGAAGCGGCCGGCAGGGTCGGACGCATTTTTTTCATGCGGAAATAGAAAACCAGGTAGAGGGCCGTGGAAAAGACGATGGTGAGTCCGACGTAAACGCCGAACCAGGCCCCCTGGGCGTTGTCGTCCTTATTCCATAAACTGAACAGGCAGGCGATCAGCAGCAGCGAGTAAATCGCCCCGCTTATAACGGCATATTGCCGTCGCAATCGCCGGATCGGTTCGCTCCAATACTGCTCCTCGCTGACCGATACGCCGAAACTTACCGTTTCACGGGTCAAATAAGGCATGAAGGCCAGGGAAGCCAGCAGAGGCACGAACATGAGCAATAATATAAACATGGATAGATGCATCCTATTGCACTACTCCTCTCGCGTAATTTCTTGATGGATTTGCTCCACGAAGGAGAGCAGCTCGTCCTTCTCCATCCCGCGGCAGATGGCCTCCGCAACGATCGGACGCAGCTCGCGCCGCTGTTTCTCGCGGAATTCGGGAGTGACCGAAGGCATGCCGATCGGATCGACGACGACGCCTTTTTGGCGATGAACCTGAATGTATCCTTCTTGCTTCAACAGCGTATAGGCTTTGTTCACCGTATGCAGGTTAACGCCGATGTCGGAAGCCAGACTCCGCACCGATGGCAGAGGTTCGCCCGGTTGCAGCCGTCCGCTGGCGATCCCTTCGACAATTTGATGGACCAGCTGCGTATAAATCGGGACGTCCGATTGTAAATCCAGCTGTATAATCACGTTTGGCATCTCCTTTTGTTCTAACTGTTATACTTATAATATAACAGATGGTTAATATAGTGTAAAGCGGAAATTCTACCTCATGGATACATCGATTTGTAAAATAAGGGGGGAAGTCGGTGTCAACGCATCGGATCGTGAAGTTAACCGAGGTTTCGCCGGAATCGTTGGAACCCATCCGCAGGCTGGAGCAGATTTGCCGACAGGCGGACGGATCGAAACTCCATATCGGTCTGGAGCATCTGATAAATGAAAGCGGAGATCACGCCTTCCTCTACCAGGTAAAGGGGAGTTTAGTCGGCTTCTTAAGCTGGTATACCGCGGATGGGGCGGAGGCGAACCTTAACGCGATGGTTCACCCGGAGTGGCGACGCCAAGGCGTCTTTCGGCGTTTGCTGGGGGTCGCTGCTGCGGAGATGGGCGAGCAGGGGATTCAATTCGGGCGATTTAAGGTTCCCGCCGATTCCGAGCCCGGCCTGCGCTGCGTGGAGCATCTGGGTGCGCGGTATGAAGGCTCGCAATTTGCCATGGAGCTCACCGCCTTGCAGGAGGATGCGGCGTCCAGTCCTCCGAATCTAACGTTTCGTCCGGAGGAGCTCGAGGATTTTGGCTTCATGGTACGCTGCTTGTCTCAAGCGTTCGACGACACCGAGGAATGGACCCTTCAATACTTGGGTCATACCCAGGAGCCCGGGCGCCGCAACTACATTGGCTGCCTTGGAGAGGAGCGGATCGGCTTGATCCGCGTGAATCTGCTTGGGAGCGATATGGCGGTGATTCACGACTTTTGCGTGCTTCCGTCCCGCCAGGGGCGCGGGTACGGGCGAGAGATGTTGGCCCAAACCGTGCGGCTGCTTCAGGCACAGGGCCGTACGCGAATTCGGCTTAGCGTAGCCGCCGAGAATCGCAGCGCGTTGGAATTGTACAGGAGGACGGGTTTTGGCATCGTATCGGAATCGCGTTATTACGTCTGCAAATATAAAGAGTTCCCTTCGTAGTTTGAAGGGAACTCTTTATATTTGAGTCTTAGGTTATACGTTGGATGCAATCATTTGCCGCAATACGGTTTGCAGGATACCGCCGTTGTGATAGTAATCGACGTCGACCATGCTGTCGAGACGGGCGATGACCTGGAATTGGAAGGTGGACCCGTCCGCGCGAGTTGCCGTCACGGTCAATTCTTGCCCCGGTTTCACGTCATTGCTCAAGCCCTCGATATCGAACGTTTCGGTGCCGTCGATGGCCAGCGTTTTCCAGCTCACGCCTTCCTGGAACTGCAGCGGCAGGACGCCCATGCCGACCAGGTTGCTGCGGTGGATCCGTTCGAAGCTTTCGGCGATAACCGCTTTGACGCCCAGCAGGTAGGTGCCTTTGGCCGCCCAGTCGCGGGAGCTGCCGGTACCGTATTCCTTGCCGGCGATGACGACGAGGTTCTGTCCGCCCGCTTGATAATTCATCGAAGCGTCGTAGATGGACATCACTTCGTCCGTCGGCAGGTATTTGGTCACGCCGCCTTCCGTGCCCGGCGCTACTTGGTTACGGATGCGGATGTTCGCGAACGTACCGCGCATCATCACCTCATGGTTGCCGCGGCGGGAACCGTAGGAGTTGAAGTCCTTGCGTTCGACGCCATGCTCGGTCAGATATTTGCCTGCCGGGCTATTAGGCGAAATGTTGCCTGCCGGAGAGATGTGGTCGGTCGTGACCGAATCTCCGAGCAAAGCCAGTACGCGGGCGCCGCGAATATCGGCGATATCGGACAGCCCTTCGCCGATCTTTTCGAAGAATGGCGGGTTCTGGATGTAAGTCGATTTCTCATCCCACTCGTACAGTTCGCCTTGCGGTACCGGAATCGAGTTCCAACGTTCGTTTTGCGTGAAGACGTGCTCGTATTTGCTGCGGAACATCTCCGGGCTCACCGACTGGCCGATCGCTTCCTTGATTTCCGCGGAAGAAGGCCAAATGTCCTTCAAGTAGACCGGCTGGTTGTCGCGATCGTAGCCGATCGGATCGTTTTGCAGGTCAATGTTGACCGTGCCGGCCAGCGCATAAGCGACCACAAGCGGCGGGGAAGCCAGGTAGTTGGCTTTCACCTGGGCATGAACGCGGCCTTCGAAGTTCCGGTTGCCCGAGAGCACGGCCGCAACGGTCAGATCGTTATCGGCGATCGCCGCGCTGACTTCGTCCGGCAATGGGCCGGAGTTGCCGATACAGGTTGCGCAGCCGTAGCCGGCGACGTGGAAGCCGAGCGCTTCGAGCGGCTCGATCAGGCCGGCTTTTTGCAGGTACTCGGTGACCACGAGGGACCCCGGCGTCAAGCTGCTCTTCACGTAGCCCGGCTTGGTCAGGCCGCGCTCCACCGCTTTCTTTGCCAGCAGGCCGGCACCGACCATTACGCTGGGGTTGGACGTGTTTGTGCAACTCGTGATTGCCGCAATCACGACGGCCCCGGCTTTGAGTTCGCTGGTTGAGCCGTCCGGATGCTTCAACGGAACGGATTGTTCGATTTTCTCCTCGGTGAGGCCGTAGCCGCCTTTTTCAACCGGCGTGCGGATGATGGCGTTGAAGCTTTCCTTCATCGCCGTCAGCTCGATGCGGTCCTGCGGCCGTTTCGGACCGGCCAAGCTTGGCACGACGGAACCAAGATCCAGCTCGATCAGATCGGAGAATACCGGATCCGGCGTATCGTTCGTGCGGAACATGCCTTGCGCTTTGTAATACGCTTCAACAAGGGCGATCTGCTCCTCGGAGCGGCCGGTGCTGCGCAGGTAGGCGAGCGTCTCCGTGTCGACCGGGAAGTAACCGATCGTTGCGCCGTATTCCGGGGCCATATTCGCCACGGTCGCGCGATCGGCGAGGCTGATGTTGGCCAGGCCTGGGCCATAGAACTCAACGAATTTGCCGACGACGCCTTTCTTGCGCAGCATCTGCGTGACGGTCAGCGCAAGGTCGGTTGCGGTGGCGCCTTCGGCCAGGCTGCCGGTCAGTTTAAACCCGATTACTTCCGGAGCGACAAAATAGAGCGGCTGTCCCAGCATGCCGGCTTCGGCTTCGATCCCGCCGACGCCCCAGCCAACGACGCCAAGGCCGTTGATCATCGTCGTGTGGGAGTCGGTACCGACGAGGGAATCCGGGTAGACGACCGTTTCGCCGTTCACGGTCTTCGTCGCGGCCACGGAAGCCAGATACTCCAGGTTGACCTGGTGGACGATCCCGGTAGCCGGAGGTACGGCACGGAAGTTATTGAAGGCGGTTTGCGCCCAGCGCAGGAAGCGGTAACGTTCCTCGTTGCGCTCGAACTCGACCTTCATGTTGTATTCCAGCGCATCCGGGGAACCAAACGCATCGACCATGACGGAGTGGTCGATCACGAGGTCGACGGGCACGAGCGGGTTGATCTGCTTCGGATCGCCGCCGGCTTTCTTCACGGTATCGCGCATGGCGGCAAGGTCGACGACGACCGGGACGCCGGTGAAATCCTGCAATACGATGCGAGCGGGAATAAACGGAATCTCCTTATTCTCATCGCGGCCCTCGCTCCAGCCGGCGATTTGCTTCACATGTTCTTGGGTGATGGCTCTGCCGTCGTATTGACGGACGGCTGCCTCAAGCAGCACTTTAATCGAGAACGGCAATTTAGAAATACTGCCGAGCCCTTGCTGCTCGAGAGCCTGCAAGTCATAGTAACGGTAGCTTTTGCCGCCGACTTCCAGCGTACGGGCAGAAGAGAAAAAATCGTTCGCTGACATGAAAGAACCTCCTTGGGTGGTTTCACTAGATGAAACATAATTTCAAATTTCATTGATTTAAGTATACCTTCCTTCACGCGGTGAGTAAAGTACTTTTTGTGCTCGAATCTCAGCTTGACTTGGCTGCACCGGTGCGGATGAATAGGCTTTCAGCCCCCTTCGGGACAGGTGCAAAACATACTCCCTCCCAGGCGTTCATATAATGACTAACAGTGAAAAGGAGGCGTGGACGTATGGCGGATGAATGGAGAAAGGCGTTATCGGTTTACGTAAACGAGCAGAACCAGGATGAAGTGGACTATCGCACGCCTAGCGGAGGCACGGTCGTGACCGATGTGGATTATTTGCTGCGACGGGGCGAGCGGAAGCGCAGGCTGGAGAGCTGGTATCGCCAACGGGGAGCCGCGCCGCTGCGCTGCGAGACCCGGGCCAAGCTGGTGCGCGAGATCGAAAACCGCGAGGGAGAGATCGAGGTCGATCTGCAGTTGTCGCGGAAAATCCATTATGAAAAAGGAGGGGCCCGCCACCAGGAAGAGCGGATCGAAAAGCAGCGTCTCACGCTGGTCCGTGATGGCGCGGGCTGGAGCGTTACCCGGGTAGAGCAGCCGGTGGCCGAACGGCATCCGGAAATGGTGCTGCCCGCTTATGGCGAAGGCGAAGCCGCGGGAAATAAAGGGGCTGCGCCGAGGCCATTTTTGAACCGCGACGTCCTCGGAGGAGGGGGGACTCGCAGCATCGCGTACCGGCGTGAGGAAGCCGTGTTATACGCCGACCGGTGGTGGGACGGCTTCAATCCGGAATTCGCCGCCTTTGAGGTCGATTGCACGAACTATATCTCTCAGTGCCTCTTTGCAGGCGGAGCCCCAATAAACTATACTGGAAAAAGAGAATCGGGCTGGTGGTACAAAGGTTACGTCGGCGGACGGGAGCTGTGGAGTTACAGCTGGTCCGTCGCCAATGCGCTGGAACGCCATCTCAATCAAAGCCGATCCGGGCTTCGCGCCGAACTGCTCGAACGTCCGGAGCAGCTCCAGCTCGGAGACGTTATCGCCTACGACTGGGACGGTAACGGCACGTTTCAGCACAGCACCATCGTGACCGCGTTCGACGCCGGCGGCATGCCGCTGGTCAACGCCCATACGACGCCAAGCAAACACCGCTATTGGGATTACCGGGATTCCTACGCCTGGACCGACAATACGGTGTATCGTTTTTTTCATATCGCGGACCGGTTCTGAAATCGGTGATCCGAAGATAACTTTTTGAACTACCGTTTCATGAAGGTTGAAAAATTCAGGTTTGGAGCACCGAGAAGGTTGGATGAAGCTAGAGACTGAGCAGCGGAGCGTAGTCGTAGGCTACGTGAGCAGCGGAAGGCTCGGCTGAATTCAAGATTCGACGCCGAATCCGCTTCTTCGCAACCGCATCGTGATCCAAAGATGACTTTTTGAACTACCGTTTCATGAAGGTTGAAAAATTCAGGTTTGGAGCACCGAGAAGGTTGGATGAAGCTAGAGACTGAGCAGCGGAGCATAGTCGTAGGCTATGTGAGCAGCGGAAGGCTCGGCTGAATTCAAGATTCGACGCCGAATCCGCTTCTTCGCAACCGCATCGTGATCCAAAGATGACTTTTTGAACTACCTATTTTAAGGAAAGAGGTTGCGCATGGGACAGGACAGAATCACCGTAGGTCTCATCTACGGGGGCAAATCGGGAGAACACGAAGTTTCGCTGCAGACGGCTTTGGCCGTCTCTAAGGCGTTTAATTACGACAAATACGAACTGCTTCCTTTTTATATTGACAAACAGGGAAAATGGAAGGTCGGCGGCAAGCTGAACGCGCCGTTTGCCGCGCTGGAGGAACTGAAGCTTGGGGAACGCGCGGGCGATACGTCGGAGGCGATGAGACTGCTGTTCGGCAAGCTTTCGTCCGACGATTCGGAAATCGATGTGGTGTTTCCGCTTCTGCACGGCACCAACGGCGAAGACGGCACGATCCAGGGGCTGTTCGAGATGGCCGATTTGCCTTACGTCGGAGCCGGGGTGCTGGCGTCCGCGGCCGGGATGGATAAGGTCATCATGAAGAAGCTGTTCGCCGAGGCGGGACTTGAGCAATGCGCCTACTGCTACTTCACCGCTTCCGAGTGGGAGCGCGCCAGACATACGTTGATTCAGGGGATCGAGGAGAGGCTCGGCTATCCGTGCTTCGTCAAACCGGCGAACCTTGGCTCCAGCGTCGGCATTTCCAAGGCGAGAACGCGCGAGGAACTGCTGGCATCGGTAGCGCTCGCTTTTCGCTATGACGTGAAGGTGATCGTCGAGGAATTCGTTGACGCCCGCGAGGTGGAGGTCGGGGTACTCGGCAATGACGAACCGCTAGCCTCCGTCCCGGGAGAAATCGTCTCCTCCGGAGAATATTACGATTACCAGGCCAAATACCTGGACGGTAAGTCGCAGATGCTGATACCAGCGCCTGTCGATGCCGAACTGGCCGACCGAATCCGCGAACTGGCGGTCAAGGCATTTAGAGCCATCGCCGGCAGCGGGTTGTGCCGCGCCGACTTTTTTGTACGGAAAACGGATCACAAGATTTGGATTAACGAAGTGAATACGATGCCGGGCTTCACGCCTTTCAGCATGT
The DNA here is from genome assembly GCF_057063165.1 of Paenibacillus sp. JL3B1040. NCBI lineage: Bacteria > Bacillati > Bacillota > Bacilli > Caryophanales > Paenibacillaceae > Paenibacillus > Paenibacillus tiangongensis. Next base: position 886,399 of record NZ_CM169317.1, read on the forward strand.
ATCCCCTCTTGTGGAGGGAAACCGGGGTATCCTATGAGGGATTGCTGGATCGCCTGATCGAATTGGCGCTGGAGCGATATGCGGCCCGACAGGCATTGGAATTCGAAAGCGGCGTATAATCGGCGGCGTTCATCGCCGCCCGGATAACTGGCGTAGGAAAGGAAGGGATGACGGTGGGATTTCAAACGGAGTTCAACTCGGTCTGTAAATTCAAGAAAGAGCAGGAGCTTTACGAGCTGCTGGAGTACGGCCGGGGCAAAATGCTCAAAGAAGGGCTGCGCGTGTTTCCGACAGGACAAAAGGTCATCGCGTATTCGCCCGATAACAAAGCCGTAGCGATTGTGAAAATTACCGCCTGCGTTGCCGAAATCAACTTTAATGGAGAGGAAGTTACTTCGGTTGAGCTGGAGCTGATTCGTCCGTTGACGGAAGAGGAGTCTGCGGTACAGACCGCTCTGGCGTACGAAATGTTCTTCGGAGATCCGGCTCGAAAATGATCGTGCGCTTCGGTTATGTGGCGATGTCCACCTTGATCGCAAACGCGTCGCCGTCCAAGACGATGACGTTGAAGACGTTTAACGGCATTGCCGACCGCGAGGCGGCGATCCGTAAGCTTGAGAGGATTTCGGAGGACAACCTGCATAACACGCTTCGCCTGCTCCGGCATAACGTCGGCAACCATATTCAGGTCTACCGCTTCTCTTCGAAGCTGATTCCGCTTGCGACCCATGAGTCACTGTCGGATTGGAATCCTTACGAGGCGCTGCGGGAGCCGTTTGCCGCCGTGGGGAAATATGTCAAGGAGCACGGCCTTCGGGTGTCTTTTCACCCGGACCATTTTACCGTATTAAGCACGCCGCGGCCCGAGGTGCTGAAGTCCTCGATCCGCGATCTGAATCATCACGTTGCGATGTTTGACGCTATGGGCCTGGACGCCCGGGCGAAGAACAATATTCATGTCGGCGGCGCTTACGGGGACAAGTTGTCCGCAGGGGCTCGCTTCCGCGAGAATGTGGCGGCTCTTCCGGAGCGCATCAAGCAACGTCTGACTTTCGAAAACGACGATAAGACGTTTAACGCGCCGGAGACCCTAGGGCTATGCGAATCGCTGGGCATTCCGATGGTGCTCGACATTCATCATCAGCGGGTGAATAATGAAGGCGAGAGCCCGACAGCGCTTTGGCCGCGGATCCTTGCGACATGGCAAACGCCGTATGCGCAAGCCGATTCGCCGGCGGACGAACCGCTCCCGCCGAAGATTCATGCGTCCAGCCCGAAGAGCGCCGGCGATCCGCGCGGACACGCCGATCACATCATCGTCCTTCCGCTGCTCGAATTTCTGCGCAGCATCGCTCCGATCACCGAACGGATCGACGTCATGCTGGAAGCGAAGCTCAAAGACGGGGCGTTATTTGCCTTGATGGAGGATTTGGCGCGATACCGCGAGGACGGCGTTGAATTATTGGACGGAGCCAGCGTACGCATCAAGCCGTAATTCATTTGGACAAGCCGACCGCTTGTCTCTTGAAAAATGCAGGGAAATAAGGTAAGTTGTACAAAATGAGGGTGTATTTAAGGAGGATATTCATGGGTGATTTATTAGCGGGTAAAAATGTGATCGTGATGGGGGTTGCCAATGAGCGCAGCATCGCGTGGGCGATCGCGCAAAGTTTGGCGGAGCAAGGTGCCCGTTTGGCCTTTACATACGAAAGCGACCGCGTGGAAGGCCGGGTGCGCAAGCTGGCCGAGACGATCCCGGGATCGCTGATTCTGCCGTGCAACGTGACGGTAGACGAGGAGATCGACAAGCTGGCCGATACGTTGCGCGGCGAATTTGGTGTATTGCATGGTCTCGTGCACAGCATCGCGTTCGCCAAAGGGGAAGATCTGGCCGGCGAATTCGTGGACACGTCCCGCGAAGGGTTTGCTCTGGCGAACGACATCAGCGTCTATTCGTTGGTTGCCGTGTCGCAGCGCTTGGCTCCGCTCATGACGGAAGGCGGCAGCATTATGACGATGACGTACATGGGATCGGAGCGCGTGATGCGCAACTATAACGTGATGGGCGTCGCCAAGGCCGGACTGGAGGCTTCGGTGCGCTACCTGGCGAACGATCTTGGACCGAAGAACATCCGTGTCAACGCGATTTCGGCCGGTCCGATCCGCACGCTGGCTGCCAAAGGCATCAGCGATTTCAACTCGATCCTCAAGCAGGTTGAAGAGAAAGCTCCGCTGCGCAGAACGACGGAAACGGCGGAAGTTGGCGACACGGCGATGTTCCTGATCAGCCATCTGTCCCGCGGCATCACCGGCGAGGTTATTTTCGTGGACGGCGGGTACAATATCGTAGGTGCATAACGTAGAGACCGGCATGCGGTCAGTCAGCTGAAAGTTCGTTTCCGGCGGGGCGAAAGACCCGCTTTTGGACACGGACTTTTTGCGTATAGGGAAAGGCGGCATTCGCTGTAATCTGCGAGAGAGCGGGCGAAAGGACGCAACTTTGCCATATCAAGGACGTATAGTTTTTAAGGAGTAGATTATCAGTTTACGATGAAAGTAGAGTGAATCGATTGGAATCGAACCCGAAAGTTCCATATGTAGTAGGAAGCAAAAGCCCGATGGCCGTTGCGATCAATTGTGCCGCCAAAGCGGGGGAATGGATTAAGAGCCGGCTTGGCGGCTACCGGGATCTGAATACGAAGCAATCGCCGCAGGATCTGGTGACGGACGTGGACAAAGGCGCGGAGGCGATGATCCGCAAGCTGATTCTGACGCATTTTCCCGACCATGCCATCCTCGGCGAAGAGGGCGTGGCGCCGGGAGCGGCGGCTTCCGCCGCGGCATTGAAGCAGGCAAGCGAATCGGAGTATTTATGGATCGTTGATCCGGTGGACGGAACGACCAATTTTGTGCATGGATTTCCGTTTTTTTGCGTATCGATAGCGCTGGCCTATAAGGGTGAAGTGATTATCGGCGTAATCTACGATCCGATGCGTGACGAGATGTTTGTGGCGGAGAAAGGTAAAGGCGCTTATATCCACGGGCAGCCTTCGAAAGTATCCGCCGATACGGCTTTGTCCGGCAGTATTGTCGCCGTCGGCTTTAATCCGGACCGGGAGTTTGCGCTGCCGGTGAACATGCGCGGACTGAACGCGTTGTCCGGTGAAGTACGCAGCCTGCGCGCCGCCGGTTCGGCCGCCCTGCACCTGGCTTATGTGGCTGCCGGCCGACTGAGCGGCTATTACGAAGTCGGGCTGAACGCCTGGGACGTCGCTGCCGGCGCGCTGATCGTGAAGGAATCGGGAGGAATAGTGACCGATACCGCAGGTAACCCTTATCACATCGGCGTACGCCATTTAATTGCCAGCAATGGCAAAATCCATGACGAGCTGCTTGGCGTGATCCGTTCTGCCGACGCGACGGGGCTGTAAGGATCTGCTTCGCGGGGGGACATCCGGCTAGTGGGGAGGAATGGGCGGAATTTGCGGTACGCATGATCCAAAATACCGGAAGGAGTGTCAAGGATGAGCGACAGCAAGGATTTGGAACGCGAGCTCAGCGAGATGCTGACCGAAGGGGAATACGGCAACGAAGAGGAACGCCGCGAAGAGGAGCGCAGAAAATTGTCGACGAAATACGAAATCCGCATCCAGACGACGTTGGACCCGATCGTAGAAGAGACGTTGAATTACCGGAAAATGGCCAAGGAAATCGATGGCCGTTATGATGAATATTTGAAGAGGGCCGGACGCGTAGAGAAAAAGCCGGAATAAAGGTAACGGCGCCGGTGCCCCTCCAGCAACAACAAGACCTGAGGCCGTAACTGAACCTCAGGTTTTGCGCGCTATCATACTATTATTTAAGTATTCAAAGGAGTTGAAAGGCTTGAAGCACACTCGCTTAAATAAGGCTTCCGCTTTGGCGGGAGCGCTTGCTTTGATCCTCGTCCTGTTCAGCGGCACCGCCGCGGCATCTGTCCAAGCCGCCGAAGCGGCTCAAGCCGACGGCTACCTTATCGTGGCGCTTGGCGATTCCATCACCGCCGGGTACGAGCCGGGGATGACGGAAACGAGCGTTTCGTACGGCTTCGTTGAGCGGCTGAAAGAACAAGGACTGTTCCATGGCCGGACATCGGCGGTGAATTACGGCATCCTCGGTTTGACCAGCGAAGGCTTGAAGAACTACATAACGGCGGTACGGGCAGGTTCGCCGGTCGCCGCTGCGGATATTCAGCCAAACGTGCCGGATCCACGGATCGCTTCCTTTGCTTCCGGCATCGCGCAAGCGAAAGCCGATCTGCAGAAGGCCGATTTGATCACGATCACGATCGGCGGGAACGACTTGCTTAGACTGCTGCCGGATGTGAAAAACATCTCGCTGGAGCAGCTCCGTGCCCAAAGCGAAGAAGTGTTGAAGGCTTATGGCGACAACCTCCGCGAGGCCGTTCGCATCCTGACGGAGCTCAATCCGTCGGCGCAAATCGTAATCGCCGACCAATACCAGCCGGTGCCGAAGTTGGTCGGCGCCTCGGTTTACGATGAGCTGCAGCAGTTGGCTGGGAAGTTTACCGCGATCGTGGATGGGGTGGCTGCCGATTACGCGGCTCTAGCAAAGCCGATGAAGGCGGCCCATGTGGCCGAGGCTTTTACGGGCCACGAAATTTCGCTGACGCATATTTTTTCGGATACCGATATCCATCCGAATCAAGCCGGATACGAGGAAATCGCCAAGGTTTTCGCCCAAACCGTTTGGGGCAGCTTCCGCACAACCGCGGCGAAGACCGGCGGCGCGCCGGTATCTGTCGTGGTTAAAGGCAAGGAGCTGAACACGCCGTATCCGCCGATGCTGAAGAACGGGCAGACGTTCGTCGCCATCAAAGATATTACCGATGCGGTCGGGGCGCAGAGCCAATGGGATTCCGGCAATTCCACCGCGACGATCACCTATGGCAGCCGGACGGTCGTCATCCCGGTCGGCTCCAAGCAAATACAGGTGGACGGCACGCCGGCCGCTACTGCGACGCCAGCCTTCCTGCAGAAGGTAGGCAAGGAGAACAAAACCTATGTGCCGCTGGCCTTGCTAGTGCAGGGACTGGGGCTCGACGTACAATACAGCAGCAAAATGAAGACGGTATTTATCAACGAAATCTAATGATAATTTCGTCGGACGCCGGAGCGTGGAGAACGCTCCGGCTTTTTGTATGTACAAGGACGGGAGGTGGAACTCGCTTTACGGGCTCCTTTGCAAGATTATCCCGATGGATCAGGTCGCAGGCAAACTTCGTTATATGAGGGGGGCGTGGTCCCGCCGATGGTTCCCGTGCCCCTGAACGAAAGGGATAATCGTGCAAAGGCGCGCACGAGAAGGGAATCAGGGCAAAACGGCGGGCACGCCGGCGGAGGCCGTGGCTTCCAACTCCGTATAATCGCACATAAGCTTCTTACTCCTGGACATTGGGCGGCGGCGGATGTTCCATTAAGCTGGATGGGGAACGGTCTTAGCGCTAAACACAGAAGGAGAGGGTGGAACATGCCGAAAATTGCGGACAAATATCTGCGGGTCGACCCCTGGAAGGTCGTGGAGGAAGGCTTTGATCCGGGGCGGAATCGGGTCAGCGAGTCGATTTTTTCGCTGGGGAATGAATATATGGGGGTCCGGGGTTACCCGGAAGAAGGCTATGGCGGGGACACGCTGCTGGGCAGCTATTTCAACGGATTATATGAGGAGAGTCCGGTTCCGGCCCATTACAAAGGCATTATCCGGTCGCTGCGGTTTATGGTGAACGCGGTGGATTGGCTGCATACGCGAATCACGCTGGACGGGGAGACGCTGGATTTGGCGGAGAGCCGGTTCAGCAACTTTCGGAGGGAACTGGATTTCCGCACCGGGATCTATACCCGGGAGTTCGTGTGGCATACGGCCAGCGGGAAAAACGTGCAGCTTACGTTTGAGCGCCTGGTCAGCATGAAGGTGTCGCATCTCGGGGCCCAACGGATTACGTTTACGCCGTTGAACTTCTCCGGTACGGTCCAGGTTCGGACGGGATTGAATCTGAGGGTAATCCACGAGGATCAGCAGCGCTGTTATTGGAAAGAGCTGAAGCAGGGGGAATCCCTTGCCGGCACCGGGATCGCGGGGATTCTGGGGGAGACGGTAAACACGGGCAACCGGCTGTTCTCCGGGTTCCGCGTGGATGCATCGGACGCTGTAACCAACCAACTGGTCCAGGAGGAAACGTACATCGGCCGGGACTTGTCCCTGAGACTGGAACAGGGAAAGCGCAGCGTGCTGGACAAACTTGTCGTCAACGTGGCGGAGAAAACCCGTGCGGTTAGTGCAGACGACCTTTGGAAGCGGGGGATCGAGCTGGCGGCGCGGCACACGCAGGCGGGGTACGATGCGGCAGCGGCCGACCAGCGGTCGTATTGGGCCCAGGTGTGGACGGAATCGGACATCGCGATTGAAGGCGATCCGGAGAATCAACAGGGGATCCGCTTTTGCATTTTTCAGCTCTACCAGACTTACCATGGGGATAATCCCGGGTTTAATATCGGGGCGAAAGGGCTAACCGGGGAGGCTTACCGGGGGCTGGCTTTCTGGGATACGGAGTCGTACTGCTTGCCGTTTTATATTTTCAACAATCCGAAGGCGGCGCGTAGCCTGCTCGAATTCCGCTACCAATCGCTCCCCGAAGCGTTGAAGCGGGCCAAGGAGCTGGACTGCGAAGGGGCGTTTTACCCCATCGCCACGATCGACGGGACGGAAAGCTGCGATCTGTGGCAGCATTCCAATCTGCAACTTCACGTCGGCACGGCGGTGGCGTACGGGCTGCGCCATTATGTGAACATGACGGGCGACAAGGTATTCCTGTTTGAAAAAGGCGCGGAAATGCTGATCCAGATCAGCCGTTTTTACGCGACCCGCGGGCAGTGGGGGCAGCAGTCGGGGAAATACGGCTATTTCGGCGTAATGGGTCCCGACGAGTTTCAACTGATGGTTAACAACAACTGTTATATCAACCTGATGGCGAAAAAGCTGTTCGAATACACGCTGGAGGTGCTGGAGGCGATGCGGGGCGAAGCGGCCGCGGCATATGGCGATCTGACGGCGCGGCTTGGCCTCACGGAGGAAGAGCAGGAGGATTGGCGGAACAAGGCGCGGCACATGAAAATTCCGAAAGACGAAGGCACGGGAATTTACGAGGAGCATGACGGCTTTTTCGACCTGCCGCATCTCGACATCCATGCCATACCGGTCACGGAGTTCCCGCTGTATTCGCACTGGTCGTACGACCGGCTGTACCGGTACGATATGATCAAGCAGCCGGACGTGTTGATGTTTATGTTCCTGTACAGCAGCGAATACCCGCTGGAGGAAAAACGCGCCAACTACGACTACTATGAGCCGCGTTGCATCCATGAATCTTCGCTGTCTCCGTCGATCCATTCGATTCTGGCGGCGGAAATCGGACGTTCGGAGGAAGCGTACAAATTTTTTGAGTTCGCGACCCGGCTCGATCTCGACAACTATAACCGCAATACGCGGGAAGGCCTGCATACGACGTCGATCGCCGCGGCCTGGATGAACATCGTGTACGGGTTCGGCGGGATGCGTTCGGACGGGGATCGGCTTATGCTGAATCCGAGCATCCCCGAACGATGGCAGAGCTACCGGTTCAGGGTCACGTACCAAGGAGCAAAGCTGCTCGTGGAAGTGGATCAGAACCAGGCTTCCATCCGGGCGATGTCCGGCGGCGAAGTGGAAATTTCGTTGTACGGGAACCTGGTTAATGTCGGCGAAGCGGGCATTCGGGTGCCGCTGCGAAAGGCGGTTGTCCAATGAGTTGGATCGTCCGGGAAACCGGGTTCGACCCGGATCGAATCGCGCATCACGGCAACAAGTTCATGATCGGCAGCGGAGTGCTGGGCTATCGGGGGACGCTGGAGGAGTACGGGAAAAAAGAACTGACCGCGACGATCGTCGCCGGGCTGTACGACAAAGTCGGAGACAAGTGGCGCGAGCCGGTAAACGCGCCGAACGGATTGGCGACGGCCGTCTATTGGAACGGCGAGCCGCTGAGCGTGTTGGAAGCCGGGGGCGAGGCCGGGCATCCCGAATTACTGGAACATGAACAGGCGCTGGACTTGCGCCAGGCGGTCCATCGCCGGCGGTCGGTGTTCCGCACGGCGGACGGCGCGGAGGTGGCGATCGCATCCGAGCGGTTTTGCAGTTCGGCGCGGCCGCAGCTAATCGTAAACCGCATCGCCGTGGAGAGCAGCCGGGACGGTGAGCTAATGATCGTCACCGGCATTGACGGCGACGTCTGGGACATCAACGGCCCGCACCTTGAGCGGATGGAGAGCAACGCCGACGAGAACGGAGAGGTCGTGTGGCTTGCCGCCCAGACGCAGGAGCTTGGCGTGCCGATATCGGTAGCGGACGCGATGGAGGTTCCGGGCGGCGGGGAGCTTGAGCTTCTCCGTGAGGAAGCCGCGATCCGCCGCCGCATCCAAGTGCGGTGCCGGGCCGCTGAACCGGTTGAGCTGGTCAAATACGTGGCCGTATTCACCGGACAGGACGGGACCCCGGCAAGCGATGTGCGGACGGCGGCGGCACAATCCGCCCGGGCGGCGCGGCAACTCGGTTACGATCGGCTGCTGCGTGAGCACGCCGATCGCTGGGAGCGCAAGTGGGAAGCCTCCGACATGACGATTGAAGGCGATGAAGAAGCCCAGCTGGCGCTGCGCTACAGCATGTACCAGCTGCACATTATCGCGCCTGACCGTTCGGAGCGCGTGTCCATTCCCGCGCGGGGACTATCCGGGCAGGTATATAAAGGCGCGGTGTTCTGGGACACGGAGATGTTTATGCTGCCTTTTTTTCTGCACACGGATCCGGAGGTGGCGCGCAATTTGATGATGTACCGGGTGCATACGCTGGAAGGCGCGAAGCGCAAAGCGGAGGAATACGGCTTCGATGGGGCGTTCTATGCCTGGGAGAGCCAGGAGACGGGCGACGACGCCTGCACGCTGTTTAACGTAAACGATGTGTTCACCGGTCGTCCGATGCGTACTTACTTTCGCGATAAGCAGGTGCATATCAGCGCGGATGTCGCTTACGGAATCTGGCAGTATTACGCGTTTACCGGCGACGCGAGCCTGCTCCTGGACGGAGGGGCCGAAGTGGCGTGGGAGTGTGCCAAGTTCTTTTACTCGTACGGGTACTTGAACCCGCGGAAGCAGCAATACGAAATCCTCGACGTTACCGGGCCCGACGAATACCATGAGCGGGTGAACAACAACGCGTTTACCAACCGGATGGTCAAGGAGTGTCTTCGCATCGCCCTGGATGCGATGGAGATCTTGCGGAGCCGCGCCCCCGAGCGCTACGAAGCGCTGCTGGCGGGCAGCACGATCACGCCGGAGCAGATCCGCGACATGCACGACCGGTTGTACGTCCCGCAGCCGGATGGAGAGACCGGCCTAATCGAGCAGTTCGACCGCTATTACACATTGGAGGACATCTCATTGCCGGAGCTGAAAGCGCGGATGCTTCATCCGCATGAATATCTCGGCGGGGGGAACGGCCCTGCGACGACGACGCAAATTCTGAAGCAAGCCGACGTGGTGTTGATGCTGCATCTGTTCAAAGGCGAATATGCTTCGTCTGTCAAACGGGCGAACTGGGCCTATTACGAGCCGCGCACCGAGCACGGATCGAGCCTTAGCGCATGCATCTATGCCTTAGTGGCGGCGGACACGGGATCGCCGGATTGGGGCTACCCTTACTTTATGCGGGCGGCAACGATTGATTTAACCGGCGATTCGAAGCAATATGTCGGAGACCTCTACATCGGCGGGACGCATCCCGCAGCGAATGGCGGGGCATGGATGGCGGCGATACTGGGATTCGCCGGCTTGCGGTATGATGGAAACCGGGCGGAGCTTCGGCCGGCCTTGCCTTCCGCCTGGCAGGCGATCGAATTCCCGGTCCGCCTTCGCGGCGGCTCCTGTCGGATTCGCGTCAGCCGAGAGGAGGTCGTTATCGCGGCCCAGGGCGACAATCGGGCCGTCATGCGGTTTACGGTGGGCGATCGGGAGCTGGCAGTGGCGTCGGGGCAGGAGGTTCGCGTCCCGACGGGATGATACATTTCAAAACCTAAGGAGAATCATAACATGCTGGAAACGATGAAAGGCGCGATTTTCGATCTCGACGGCGTGATCGTCGATACGGCCAAATACCATTACCTCGCTTGGCGGTCGCTGGCACAACGGTTGGGCTTCGAATTTACCGAAGCCCACAACGAGCGGCTGAAAGGCGTCAGCCGCATGGAGTCGCTGCGCATTTTGCTGGAGGTAGGCGGCTTGGAGGCCACGGAGGAAGAACGCGAGCAGATGGCCGCGGACAAAAACCGGGAATACGTCGAATGGATCTCCAAGCTGGAGCCGTCGGAGATTTTGCCAGGGGCGAAGGCGTATCTGCTGCAGCTGCGCGAGCGCGGCGTGAAGATCGCTCTCGGCTCGGCAAGCAAAAACGCCGCGTTTATCTTGGAGCGGCTGGGCATCGCCGAGCTGTTCGACGCGGTGATCGACGGCACGAAGGTGTCCAAGGCCAAGCCGGACCCGGAGGTGTTCCTCGCCGCCAGCGCGGCGCTGGCGCTGCCGCCGTCCGACTGCGTCGTGTTCGAGGACGCGGAGGCGGGCGTGCGGGCGGGCAAAGCCGCCGGGTGTCGCGTGGTCGGCATCGGCAGCCCGAGCATCCTGGCCGCCGCCGACCTGGTCGTCGGCGGGCTGGATGAGTTGGTGCAAACGCCGGAGTTTTGACGCGGCTGGCACGCTAAACGCGATTGCCCGGCGTATGCCTGATGCAGCGAGCCCAGCATCCCTTCCATAAGTAAATCCCCTGGGAAATTAAATGACCCGGGGGATTTTTTACGGGCATCCCACCGACATCCTGCCGACACCCCGCCGACAACCCACCGACACCCCGCCCCTAACGGACCGTACGGACCTTATCTGCCGTTTTACGTCCGATGGGAAGACCTAACGGACTCAGCGGGCGTTATGATGCCGAAAATCGACCCATACCTGGCATGACCGGCTCAATAAGGTTATCTGAGTCCGTTATAGTTGGCCATCGCCCTATTTCTGCCCTAATAAGGTCTCTAGGGTCCGTTGCTAGAGTATAGTGAGGAATTGTGACCGCCTCCAGGCCCCCCAAAAAAACTCTAGCAAGATTCCAAAAATCCCCTACACTAAGAGATAAGGCGCAGGTTTCCCCCCCCTGCACGAGCGAGAATCGGAGAAACCGCCACGATCTCCGTAGAATCGCGCATCCTTGCCGGTTTTCATTATTGCTATAGTTAAATTGCCGGAGGTGCAAAGCCGTTGAAACCAGGCAATAGATTCGGAAATCCGTTCGCCAACCTGAACGTCAAACAGCAGATGATCCTTCTCTTCATCGTGATGGTGATTCCTTTGTTTATTTTGAATGCCTACGGCAACTACAAAGCCGATCAAATTTTGAAGCGCAACGTAACCAATGCCTATATCGAGCTCAACAAACAGAACTTCCGGCTGATCACCCGGGACATCGAAGCGATCAACAAGGTGACGTCCACGGTGTTCCAGCACCCGCTGCTCCAGCAGTTGAACCCGAGCGGCGAGGGGACGGAGACCGTCCTGGAGCGGGTCAAAACTTACGAAAAGCTGGAGACCCTGCTGTTCAACTACTCGCAGGAAACCGACCAGCGCGAGCCGCTGTACTATTCCCTTTACGTGTACGATCCGTCCAACGCGTATTTTTTTGCCCCGTATTACCCGGAGGCGCGAAAAGCGGGCGTCTATTTCTTTCTCGAGCAGGAGAAGCCGGAATGGTTTGAGGAAGCCGTCGCAAAAAAAGGAAACGGTTACCTGCGCCTGATCGAGCATTTGTCCCCGCCTACGCAAGGGCAGCCAAACCAGAAAACGCTCGCTTATGTCCGGGCGATCAACAGCATCTATAAAAACGGCACGATCGGCGTGCTCGTCGTATCCAACGTCGACGGCCGCATCGGCGAATCGCTGCAAACCGTCTCGATCCCGGAAGGAGAGCTGTATTTTACCGATTGGAGCAACCGCATTCTGACCTCGACGCCGGCGAAGGCACCGACCGGTTCGATTCTGAACCTGCCGCAGGAAGCCGATCCGTGCGACTCTTTGATCGGGGTGAAAGATGTCATTACCGACGATTTTATTTATGTCATTAATTATAACTACGTCCTGCAGCAGAAGCTGGTGTACAAGGTGCCCGTCAAAGCGCTGCTCCAGCAGCAAAACGAAATTAAACGGATCATTCAACTGATCTCCGTGGCTTATTTTGCGGTCGGACTGGCATTGATCTTGTATTTCTGGCGGTCGCTGATGACTCCGATCCAGAAGCTGGTCTATTTCGTCCGCCGGTACGAGCCGGGCAACGTGGTGCCGGAGACGCCGCGCCGCGGACGCACCGACGAGGTCAGCGTGCTGATCTCCACGATCTACGAGATGGCCCGACGGCTCAACGGGCTGATTCATTACAAGTACCAGATGGACATCAAACAAAAGGAAGCCCAGCTGCAGATTTTATATCAGCAGATCAACCCGCATTTGCTGTACAACACGCTGGAGAGCATCTATTGGAAAAGTACGATGGAGGGGAACACCGCCTCCGCGGAAATGATCAAGGAGTTGTCCAAGCTGATGAAGATCAGCCTCAGCCGCGGCCGGGAGCTGATCACGCTGGAGGAGGAGCTGGAGCACGCTTCCGCGTACATCAAGCTGCAGGAGCATCGGTACGAGTACGGCTTCCGCGTGACCTGGGACGTGCCGCCCGAGCTCCATGCGACGATCATCCCGAAAATCACGCTGCAGCCGCTCATTGAGAACGCGATCATTCATGGCGTGAAACATATGGGGGAGGACGGCGAAATCGCCATTCGCGCCGAAGCGGACGAAACGCAGGGCCGGGTATGCATTACGATCACCGACAACGGGTATAAACCGGTGGATTTCGAGGCGATCGATCGGCTCCTCAACGACGAAACGCCAAGCCCGTCGTTCGGTTACGGGATCCGCAACATTCACCAGCGGCTTCGGCTGCATTTCGGACCGGAATACGGCTTGAAATACGATAGCCGTCCCGAAGGCGGCACCGCCGTCACGATTACCCTGCCCATCGCAACTGGCCGGAACGAATAACGAACAGGGGGAACAAGCGCATGTACAACATTTTGGTCGTGGACGACGAACCGCTGATTTGCAAAGGACTATCCGGTCTTTTGACCGCTTCGGGACTCGATATCGGTCAGATTTTCACCGCTTATAACGGGCATGAGGCGCTGGATTGCGTGCGGATGGAGGATATCGATTTGCTGGTCACCGACATTCAGATGGGAGAAATGAACGGGATCGAACTGATGCAGCAGGCGAAGCTCATTAAGCCTTGGGTGCAGACGATCATCATCTCCGCGCATGAAACGTTCCAATACGCCCAGATGGCGATCCGGCTCGGCGCCAAGGATTATTTGATCAAGCCGCTGAACAGCGAGCAGTTCCTCGATTCGGTGCGCAACGCGCTGCTCAAGATGGATAAACCGGTGCCGCAAGCCGAGGATTGGTTGTCTCGGGGAGCGGAGCATTTCCGTATGGAGGAGCCGCTCCCGGATTCCGGCGAACGGTTGAACCGTTTGTTGACGGACAGCGCCCAGGGGGATCAGGAGGAACGGTACGCCGAAGCCGAGCGGCTCGGGCTCACCGGGCCGTATTTTTCCGTGCTCAAAATCAAGCTGGCCATCCCCGCCGAGAAAAAACCGTCCGCCGACCACGAGGCGGATACCCGCCTGTTCCGCTACGCGGCGCTTAATATCGTGAACGAGCTGCTGCATCAGGAGTGGCGGGCGGCGGCTTTTTACACCCGGGACTTGGAAATCGCGCTCATCCTGCAATGGAACGAGGCGGAATACGCCGAACCGAATCTGAACAAAATCAACCAGCTCGAAATGCTGGGCCGCAGCCTGCACCATCACATTCACAAGTATCTCGGTCTCTTGTGCACGGTGGGGATCAGCCAAATTCTCAAGGGGGCCGGATTCCTGGGCGAGCTGGGCCGGCAAGCGGACAAAGCGATGCTGTGGGGCGGAGGGTATGGGGATTACCATGTGTTTTACTATGGTGATTTCAACTGGCATAACTATGCCCAGGACCCTTCCAACGAGGAGTTGACGACGCACAGCAACCGGATCGTGGACAGTGCCAAGCAATACATCGAGGAGAATTACCGGCAGAAAGGCCTCACCATCCACGAGGTGGCTCGCAGCAATCACGTGAGTCCCAACTATTTGAGTTATTTGTTCAAAAAAAATACCGGCTACAACCTTTGGGAATACGTCATTAAGCTGCGGATGGAGGAGAGCAAAGCGCTGATCCTGAGCACGGATCTGCGCCGTTACGAGATTGCCGAACGGGTCGGGTACGAGTCGCCCGAGCATTTCAGCAAGATTTTCAAGAAGTATTTCGGCGTCAGCCCCACCGAACTGAAGAAATAACGATGAAGTAAGAACGACCATAGTTCACATAGTTTTAGACATGTTCGCCGAGAATCCCCTTTTTTACAATGGATAGAGACACTACGTAGAAAAGAGGGAGAAAGATGGGGGAACCCGTGATTTCACCGGGGAACATGCAGCGGAACACGGTTAAGAAGGCGGCCGCCTCGCGGGCGCCGCGTCGGGGATCGAACTGGAAGAAGTATATGTGGGGGTATCTGTTTCTGGTTCCGGCGATCGCCATATTTATCGTGTTTTTATGGGTCCCAATCATCAAAGGGATGGTTTACAGCTTCTATAATATCGATTTCGTCAAAGGCAACACGTTTGTCGGACTGGACAATTACGTGAAGGTGTTCAATAACCCCGACGTGCTTCTGTCGGTTCGCAACACCTTGTATTATATGCTCCTGTGCTTGGTGATCGGCTTCTGGGTGCCGATCGCCGCGTCGATTGCCATCTCCGAGCTGCGCTGGTTCCAGGGCTTCGCGCGCATTGCGGCTTACCTGCCGTTTGTCGTGCCGGGCGTCGTCCTGTACGGGATGTGGCGCTGGATGTACGATCCGGTCGGGCCGATCAACGCTTTGCTCGGATGGTTCGGGGCCGATCCGGTTTCGTTCGTCTCCGACGGGAGGTGGTCGATGATCTCGATCGTCTTTATGGAAACGTGGCAGCAATTCGGTTCGGCGATGCTGATCTATCTGGCCGGGGTGCTGAGCATTCCGCGGGACTGGTACGAAGCGGCGGAAATCGACGGGGCCGGCGTCTGGGCCCGGATCAAGTACATCACGCTGCCGTCGATGCGGAACCTGATCGTGCTGATGTTGATTTTGCAACTGATCGGCACTTCCCAAGCATACCAATCCCAGTTGGCTTTGCTGGACGGCGGACCGAACAAGGCGACATTGACCTATGCGCTCCTGACCGTCAAATACGCCTTTACCCAGCTTGATTACGGGGCGGGGACCGCGCTGGGCGTGCTGATGTTCCTCGTGCTGAGCGTGCTTGGCGTGCTGCAATACAAGCTGAACAAGGAGGAGTACTGATATGAAAGAAAGAGGCATCCTGTCGCCCTCCGATCTGCAGAAGCCGCTCAATAAGGTGGTATATGGGTTTATGGTGCTATGCATCGCGGTCATGGCTTTTACGATGCTGTATCCGATCGCGATGACGATGTTCAACGGGCTCAAAAGCAATCAGGAGGTCAACTCGTTCCCGCCGCGGTTTTTCCCGCAGGAATGGCATTGGGACAATTTCCCGAAAGCCTGGGATTACATCGAACTGCCGATGTTTCTGAAAAATACGCTGCTGATCTTCGGCGGCAACCTGCTGATGACCATCCTGGTGCTGGGGCTCGCTTCGTTCAGCATCTCGCGCATCCGCGTGCCCTATAGCCGGGCGATTTACTTCTTTATTCTGCTGACGTTGTTTATTCCGGCCTCGAGCTACATGATCCCGAACTTCGTGAACCTGAAAGAGCTGGGGCTGCTGAATTCGTATTGGGCCTTCTGGCTGCCGGCCGGGGCGAACGCGTATTATTTTCTGCTGATGAAAAATTTCTTCGACGGCATCCATCCGGAGATCTTCGAGGCGGCCCGGATCGACGGGGCTTCGGAATGGACCAGTTACTTGCGGATCGCGGTGCCGCTGTCGGTGCCGATCTTTGCGACGCTGGCGATCTTTATTTTCTCCACGGCATGGAACGACTGGTTCTGGCCTTCTCTAGTCATGCATACGGAAGACAAGTACACGCTGGCGACGGCGATCTACAAATATGTGATCAACGCGCGGAACATGGACAGCAGCATCAAGTTCAGCATTTTGTTCATGGTCATGATTCCGCCGATCTTCGTGTTCCTCGGCTTCCAGAAGTTCATCATGCGCAGCGTCAACTTGTCCGCGGTCAAAGGATAGGTAGTTCAAAAAGTAATCTTTCCATGACGAAGCAGATCATGAAGCAGATTCGACGTCGAATCTTGAATTCAGCCGGGCCTAAAGCGTAGGCTTCCGAAGTATGTTTCCTGCGGAAACATTTCAGTTGCTCACGTAGGTCTGCCTACGCTCCGCTACTCAGGCCCTAGCTTCATCCAACCTTCTCGGTCCTGAAAACCTGACTTTTTGAACCTCCATTGTAACGATCGTAGGCCTGCACATGAAAGTCATAAGATCACACATCGATTGCCGATAGGTTCTCTTTTATGATGAACATGCAAGATATACTAACTTTAAGAAAAGGGGAGTTTCAATGCGCAAGTTTTCAGCGGTATTGATGTGCCTGATGCTGCTCGGTTCGCTGCTCGCGGCCTGCGGCGGAGGAGGGAACAAGGAAACTCAAAATAACGGCGGCGGGAATACGGCGGCTACGGGCAACAACGGGGGAGACAATGCTACGCCGGCTGCGGGAGAAGCCGATGACATCACGCAACGCAAGGTTACGATTAAAATCCACTATCCGCTGCCGGACGAAACGACGCTCCGCCAGCAGGAAGACGATAAAATCGCCCGCTTCCAGGCCAAGTATCCCAACGTAACGATCGTGAAGGACGACTGGCAATACAGCGTCAATGAAATCGGCGTGAAAATGGCGTCCAACGAAGCGCCGACTTTCTACAATACGTGGGCGACGGAAGCCCAATTCCTGGTCGAACGCGGCTGGGTCGCCGATATCACCGAGCTGTGGAACAACTGGGAGTACAAGGACGAGATCAACCCGGTGCTGCAGAACCAATTTATCGTTGACGGCAAGGTGTACGGGATTACGCAAAACGGCTACGTGACTTCAACCGTGGTCAACAAGAAATTGCTTGAAGATAAAGGCATCGCCGCGCCGACGCTGGACTGGACCTGGGACGACATGTACAACGTTGCCAAGGGCGTAGCCGATCCGAAGAAGGGGATTTCCGGGATTGCACCGATGGGCAAAGGGAATGAAGCGGGCTGGAACTGGACCAACTTCCTGTTCGAAGCCGGCGGCGACATCGAAACGAACGAAAACGGCAAAGTGACCGCCGTCTTCAACTCCGACGCCGGAGTGAAGGCGCTGGATTTCTACAAGAAGCTGAGATGGGAAGCGAACGCGATTCCGCAGGACTGGGCGCTGGGCTGGGGCGATGCGATCAGTTCCTTCCAGCAAGGCCGGACGGCGATGGTGATCGCCGGGGCGTTTGATGTTATCCAGGCGGCGCTGAACGAAGGCGGCATGAAGCCGGAGGATGTCGTGGCGTATCCGATGCCTGCCGCGGAAGCGGGCGGCAAGCATTACGGGATTCTGGGCGGCAACTATCTCGTGATCAATCCGAACGCCACGAAGGACGAACAGGAAATGGCGTTCCGCTACATCACGTTCGACTACTTCACCGACGATGCTTTGAAATCGGTCGAGGACACGATCCAATCCCGTCAGGCCGAAGGCAAATACTTTGTACCGACGCCGCTGGAGTATTTCAGCGAGGACTCCGAATATGCCGGCAAAGTGAAGGCCATTTACGACAAATACGACAACGTGTACAAATACGATCCGCAGCTCTTTAGCCTGCTGGAAGGCAAGCCGGAAGCGCAGTTCGGCACGCAGGACTACTATGCGACAATGTCCAACGTCGTACAGGAATCTTTCTCGAAGAAAGGCACCGATTCCAAGCAGCAGCTGGATGTGGCGGCCAAGTACGTGCAAGAGAATTTCTTCGATAAAATTCAGCAGCAATAAGCGGCAAGTTGCCAAGAAGCCTCCCCTGATGTCCGGTTTGGACTGGGGGAGGCTTTTTTGCGTTGGATGCGGCTGGGGGAGGGCGGTAAAGGTCGGGTTGCGAGTGAATTGAGAGTTGAGTTGCTCATTTGGCGCTGGTATAACACCAAAAGAGGTGGCGGCGGGTGGGGAGTGGGATCTGTGGACGGTGACATCAACGGTGACATCAACGCTGACATCAACGCTGACGTAACTCAGAGACCTTATTTGGGAGTAATCTGTCCTTTCCGGAATCTAACGGAACGGAGAGACGTTATTCTCCATTTTGAGCGGGGTTCAACTCTTGTTTAGGCCGAATAGCGTCATCTGGTTCCGTTAGGCTGGGAAATGGCCGGGAAATGGGCAATTAACGTCATCTGGTTCCGTTAGAAAGGGGGGGAGAGTGTGGCTGCTGGGGGGAGCGTGAACACGTGCACGTGCTGCCCAGGTCCGGAAAAATTACGCGGCCGCCGACGTGTTGTCCTTCTGCTGGCGCGCGCGGGCTTGCCGGCTCAGCACCAGGCCGACGAGCGAGGCCATCATCTGCTGGAACACCATGCCCAGCACGACCGGCACGGCCACCGGAGCGGGGAAGTAGGTGACGGCCAGCACCGCGCCGGCGCTAATGTTGCGCATGCCGCCGTTGAAGACGAGCGCCACCTTGTCGGCTTCGTTCAGGCCGATCAGCCGGGACAAGCCGAAGCCGAGCAGGTAGCCGATCGCCGCCAGCGAGACGATGATCGCGGCGAGAACCAGCAGCCGCGGGCTGAAGTCGGTCAGGTATGGAGCGACGACCGCACCGTTGATCGCCACGACGGCCGCCATGGCCAGCTTGGAGAACGGGTTGAGCCAAGGACTCCAGGAGGCGATGACCCGGCCTTTGCTCCATTGGTTCAGCAGCATGCCGAGCAGCGACGGGACGACGATCATCCAGAACAGGCTGGCCATCATCGCCGCGGCGTCGAGCCGGACGCTCGTGCCAACCAGCAGCGACAGAATGCCGGGCACGACAAACGGCGCCAGCAGCGTATCGATCAGGATGATCGATAGGGTCAGGGCGATATTGCCTTTGTAGATGCTGACCCAGACAAAGCTGCTGACCCCCGTCGGTATCGCTGCGGCAAGAATAAATCCGGTAATCGTATAGAAATCTCCGGGAAAAGCCAAATGCCCAAGCCCCATAGCCATCAGCGGCATGGCCAAATGGAGGATGAATAGGCATAACATCAAGGGGAGCGGCTTTTTGAGCACGTTCAGAAAATCCTTGAAGCTGAGGCTGATGCTCCCGGCAAAAGTCATGAAGGCAAACAGCCACGGAGACAGATAGGTATAGGAGGCCAGACGGCCCCCGCAAAGGACGCCGATCAATATGCTGGCAGGCGTGATCAAAGGCATCAATCGGTTTAGTTGTCGGTTTAACGTTTGCAGCATGGTCACGACATCCTTTGGTTTATAAGCTTCTTGTAGTATAGAACGTTCGCGAAGAATCGTAAATGGGACGGAGACCAGGAGTTCTAACCGAAAAAAAGTCTGCCTGAACGTAACCGAACCAGGCAGACTTTACGATGTTATCGGGCAATTTCCTTGAACGAAGCCTCGGCGGCTTCCAGCGTGAAGTCGATGTCCGCTTCCGTGTGCGCGGTCGTCAGGAACCAGGCTTCGTATTTAGACGGAGCGAGATTGACGCCGCGGTTCAGCATGGCGCGGAAGAAGGCGGCGAACGCTTCGCCGTCCGTGTCTTGCGCCTCGCCGTAATTCGTGACCGGGTGGTCGCAGAAATGCGCCGAGAACGAGCCGCGGATCCGGTTGATCGTCAGCGGCACCCCATGGCGGCGGGCCGACTCGGCCAGGCCGTCGGTCAGCTTCATGGCGAGGCGGTCCATCTCGTCGTAAACCCCGGCGCCCTGCAGCACCTCGAGGCAGGCGATGCCGGCGGAGATGGACGCAGGGTTGCCCGCCATCGTCCCGGCCTGATAGGCCGGACCGAGCGGCGCCACCTGCTCCATGATCTCCTTGCTGCCGCCGTACGCGCCGATCGGCAGCCCGCCGCCGATGATTTTGCCGAGGGCGGTCAGGTCCGGCCGGATCGCTTCGTGGTTGGAGAGGCCGGCGTAGGTTTGCGCCGAGCCATAGTGGAAGCGGAAGGCCGTAATGACCTCGTCGTAGATGACGAGGGCGCCGTACTGCCGCGCGAGCCGGCAGAGCTCTTCCAAGAACCCGGGCTTCGGCATCACCATGCCGAAGTTCCCGACGATCGGCTCGACCATGACGGCGGCGACGTCGTCGCCCCACTTGTCGAGCGCTTCTTTCAGCGCCGGAGCATCATTAAACGGCACGGTGATCACCTCGTGCGCGATGCTGGTCGGAATGCCGGCGCTGTCGGGGATGCCTAGCGTGGACGGGCCGGAGCCGGCGGCCACGAGCACGAGATCGGAATGGCCGTGGTAGCACCCGGCGAATTTGATGATTTTGTTCCGCTTCGTATAAGCCCGGGCGACGCGGATCGTGGTCATAACCGCCTCCGTGCCGGAGTTGACGAAGCGGACCTTGTCCATCGAAGGGATCGCTTCCTTCAGCATGACGGCCAAGCGGATTTCCAGCTCGGTTGGCGTCCCGTACAAAGTGCCGTTCGCGGCCGCTTCCTGGATCGCTTTTGTGACGTGCGGATGGGCATGTCCGGTAATGATCGGCCCGTAAGCCGCCAAATAATCGACGTACTTGTTTCCATCCACGTCCCAAAAATACGCGCCTTCGGCTTTTTTCATAAAAACGGGCGCCCCGCCGCCAACCGCCTTGAACGAGCGGGAGGGGCTGTTGACGCCACCTACGATATGTTGCAACGCTTCTTCGTACAATCGTTCCGATTGCGATCGATTCATCTTTCTATACTTCCTTTCTGGTTAAATCGCCGTTGTGATGAGCCAAGCTTGAACCGTGGGCGAGCCAACTGCAAAAGTGCATTTGATTTTTCGCGAAATCGGCATTTTCGAGCGACTAGATGCAAAAGTGCATCTCATCTAGCGTCATACGTCCCCGTAACTCCTTTTTGGCGAAAATGAACTGCACTTTTGCATCTGACGGGCGGGATGGAGCCCAATTAGCGAAAATGAACTGCACATTTGCATCTCGTTGCAGTTGGGGGCGCGTTCGTGGCAGTAGTTAGGAGCTTACCGCCTACGGCCACCAAGCGCCACGGCCCACTATGATCGCCGTCGATCAGAGCAGCCAACTGCTGCCGAGCGCCGCTGCCCAATGCAATCGCCGTCGATCAGCGCCGCCAACGGGTGCCGAGCGCCGCCGATCGGTGGCGACCAGCACCGACCACCGCCTACGGCCGCCAAAGAGAGAAGGTCGCCTCTCTTTGGCGGCTCCGGCATTACGGGGGCGCCCCTCGCCCCGAGCTAAGCACCGCCCGGCCTCACGGGAGAAAGCTCCCCAGCCAACCCTGGCCAACGCCCCCTATGGAGAAAGCTCCCCCAGCCTAACCGGCCGGCGCCTCCTATGGAGCAGGCTTCCCCAACCTAACCGGCCGGCGCGCCTCTCCGAAAGAGGCTCCCCCCGCCTCACGGACTGGAGGACGAAGCCTCCAGGTTCCGGCCGCTCCCGGCGTTCGCCCCCGTTCGGCCGGAGCCGCCGCCACCATCACCGGCCTCGCTGCCACTGCCGTTGCTTTCGGTTCCGCCGGGCTCGCTGCCGCTTTCGGCCTCGTTGCCATCGCCGGTTTCTTCGCTCTTAGCAAATACGTCCTGCACGTATTGCTTCAGTTCCTCTTCGCTGCGAACCCCCAGTACGGACGAACCGCCAACGTTTTTTTCGACCAGCAGGTCCATCGGCGGAATTTGCTCGCTGGCGGCCATTTGCGCATCATACCCGACGGTCGCCAGCTTCCACATATCCTGAATCGAGAGGTTCGTGTCAATGTAAGGATTGATTTTCTCGAGAATCGAAGGCAGTTTCATGATCGAAGTCGTCGATTTCATTTTATCGGCCACGGCCTTCAGGAAGTTGCGCTGCCGCTCGGTCCGGGTATAATCGGACAGGGCATCGTGCCGGAAGCGGACGTATTGCAGCGCGGTTTTGCCGTCAAGGTGCTGCTGTCCTTTTTTCAAATCGATATCGTATTCATGGTTATCCGCTTTACTGGTGTAGTGCATATCTTTTTCCACGTAAAAATCCACCCCGCCGACCGCATCCACCAATTCGATGAATCCTTGGAAGTCGGTGTACACATAATATTGAATCGGGATGCCCAGCAGTTCGGAGACCGCCTGCATCGCCGTATTCGGACCGTGGGTGATCGCCGTGTTGATCCGTTCCGAGCCGTGCTCCGGAATTTCCGTGTACGTATCGCGCAGGATCGAGAAGAGGTAAGCCTTCTTGCTCACCGGGTCCAGGGAAGCGACCAGCATCGTATCCGAGCGGGGGATTTCGCCTTTCTTCAAGCCGCGCGCGTCCACACCCATCAGCAGGATGTTAACGCGTTCCGTGCCCTCCCATTTGGGCGGCTCCGGCACTTTCGTCTCGGTCGGTTGCACATTATAGAATGGAGACTGCTCTCCTTCTTTTTGAAAGTTGTCCACTTGGTTATAGATGGCGGTAAAATAGTAAGCCGCGAAGGCGGCCACGACGACAATCACTCCGACGACCGACCAGAGAATTGCCCGTTTTGTGCGTTTCGTCATTGGGTTCGTTCCTTTCAGATCGTACGATAAATTCGGTTTCTATTATAGATACTACATATATCTTTACATTATAATTTTTTTTGGAAGCACAATCAATTTCAGGCTTGGAGAGGCCTATAGGAGGAGTTCGCATGTCGGAACAACCGCAACAAGTGCAAATCGGCAAGCCGGTTCCGAACTTTCGGCTTCCCGCAGACAGCGGGGAGGAAGTTTCGCTATTGCAATTTCGCGGCCGCAAGGTCGTTCTTTATTTTTATCCGAAAGACTCAACCCCTGCTTGTACCCAGGAGGCTTGCGATTTCCGCGACCTTGCTCAGGCGTACGGCGAATATGGGGCGGTGGTGCTCGGCATCAGCGGGGATTCGGTGAAGTCCCACTCCAGGTTCGCCGCGAAGCAGGGACTGAATTTCCCATTATTGTCGGACGAGTCTCATGAAGTATGCCGGATGTTTGGTGTTTGGCAGTTGAAAAAAATGTACGGCCGCGAATTCGAAGGCATCGTCCGTTCGACGTTCCTCATCGACGAGGAGGGCAAACTGCTCCGCGAATGGCGCGGGGTTCGAGTGAAAGGGCATGCCGAGGAGGTGCTGGCGTTACTTCAGGGACGATATTTTAGATAAGATCTTGACAATCATATTGCTTAGTTATGTAACTATTTTTATTTGTGGTTGAAGAAGAATTTTTCATGATAGACATCCCGAAAAAAGCCTCTTCGCTACTCGTAGTGGGTATAAGGAGAGCGATATCGCTCTACTATGCCTCTCAAACGTTCCATTATCCACGTAATATAGCGAAGAGCCCAAAAAATACATTTTTCAATAATTGGTCTGCAGACGTACCGACATTTTTGATACCTTCTGTTGGAGACTCCAAGAATGTTGGTGGGATGGATGCAATTGGTGTGACATATTATAATACTAGCGGTGATTATAACGCTAGTGTTATTAGTTCTCTTGGTTATTGGCATGATGGTGAGGGGAATAGTGTTGAGTCAAACAGTCCATCTGAAGGTAATGGAAAGTATGGTGTAGCTTTTGAATTCCAAGATAAGGCTATTGTGACAAGTGTAAATTATGTTACTGGATATTATACTTATAAATACTTGGGACAAGGCTTTTCAGCCGTTGTGACCTACAATAGCAATTTTACAAATTGGAATGGCAAAGCGAGAACATTTTATGCACATACGTGGAGTAGTACAAATATCAGCTC
Source organism: Paenibacillus sp. JL3B1040 (assembly GCF_057063165.1). Lineage (NCBI taxonomy): Bacteria > Bacillati > Bacillota > Bacilli > Caryophanales > Paenibacillaceae > Paenibacillus > Paenibacillus tiangongensis. Next base: position 910,577 of record NZ_CM169317.1, read on the forward strand.
AATTTCATTGAACGGCAGTAATTCAGGATTTGGGGCTAGTGTAACTTTCTCTAGCTCATCCAATAATTTCAAAATCTATAATGATTCTGACACAAGTTTCTAATTCAGGAGGTGAATGTAATTTATTTAGTATTAATTGCAGGTCTCGTCTTGGGGTTAATTGTTTATTTTGTCATCGATTCTCTTTATGAGCGAACTGTTGTTATATTATACGGCATTCAATGTACACTCATGGGGTTCTTTTTGTTTTTCGTCTGGTTCGTTCTAACAAATAATTCGACGAATGAGCAAGAATATTTAGCACTTCACCTTGCGGCTTGGTTTTTAGTAGTGGTTGGCTTTATTTTGAGTACTGTAGCATTTATAAAACCAAAAAAATAGGACATTAATAAAAATGCGTGCCCTAACCTGGGTGCGCATTTTTTGATGCTCCATAGTCAGTAAAAACCCTGAATCAAAATACAGAACTTTAGCGATTCGGAAGTCTATTTGCGTCTCTACCTTCATACAATCTACCAGAAAGCCAATGGATTCATAGAAAAGAATTTGATCCTAGCTGCGGAGGTAGAAGGTCGATGAAACAAAAATGGATTTCCGGACGGATGCTGGTTCGTATTTTGTTGCTTACTTTGGTGCTGATCGCTGCGGTCGGAGCTCCGCTGGGCTTCCAGCCGCAGGGCTTGCCCGAGGTGAAAGCCCATGCCATGAAGGAACAAGCCGCGGTCGAAACCGCGACCCATAAAGTGAAGCTCGCTTCATCCCGGAAGGGGCAGCCCGTAACCGCCACGGCCGTAGGTACGGCTGCCGCGCCGGCGGCTTTGGCGGGGGCCAAGCCGAAGAAAGTGGAGACGCCGCAAGAGACGAAGAAGGAAGCGCAAGGCAAAACGGTGTATTTAACGTTTGACGACGGGCCAAGCCCGCATACGGATCAGGTGTTGGAGATTTTGAAAAAGGAGGAGGTAACCGCCACCTTCTTCGTGCTCGGCGAAAAGGCCAAACGCTCTCCGGAGGTGATTCGACGCATCGTCGACGGCGGCCATGCACTGGGCAATCACACGTATGACCACGATTATGACACGCTGTACGACAGCTTTGGCCATTTCTGGAAGCAGATCAAGGCGACGGAGGAAGTGCTGCGGGAAATCACGGGAGAACGCACACCGTTGGTACGGGCCCCGGGCGGGACGTACGGACATTTTGATAAGACTTATTTCAATTTGCTGGAACAGGGGGGGTACAAAGTGTTCGACTGGAATGTGGACAGCGGTGATTCCAAGCGCAAAGGCGTTCCGGCGAATGAAATCGTGAATAACGTGAAGAAGGAGAAGCCTCGCGAACAGGTCATCGTGCTGATGCATGACGGAGGGGGACATGCGGAAACCGTCAAGGCGCTGCCGGAAATTATTCATTATTATAAAAAGCTGGGATATGAGTTTCAGGCGCTGTCCGCGGAGCAAAAGCCCGTTCAATTTACGCTGGATCCCGGGATCGTCAAGAAAAACCGCCCCGCCCCGTCGCCCGAATGGGTCGCGTCCAACGTCGTTCCGAATGCGGCTTTGTTTGAACCGGAGCTGCCGCTGACCGTGGAGGCGGGCGGCGTGCAAATGCGCCTGGCGGCCGGGGAATACGAGACGCAAGACGGTCAATATCTAGCGCCCGTCCGCACGGTGATGGAGCGCCTCGGCGCCGAAGTCTACTGGAGCGAGGCGACGCAAAGCGCCTTTATCTTCTGGGGAGATGTCTCTGTGATCGCCGATACGCGGCGCGGGGTGCTGACTGCCGAGCATCAGGACGGGGCGATGGCCGAATGGGAAGTGACGTTCGATCGCAAAGCGCAGGCATTATGGATTCCGCTGCGTCCGCTGCTGGAAGCGGTGAACCATCCGATCGTCGAGACGGTCTCGACCGCAACCGAACGTCGGGTTTCGGCACGCTAGCCGATCGGTTCGCCCCTTTCTCTCTTCCATGTCTATTTCCGCTAGTTTCTGGAGAAACTGGTTGATAGATTAAGGCCATGGTTTAGAAATGGAGGGGAAGTCACGATGAATCACGATCAAGCGCAGGCGCTGCTGGAGCGGCTCGTCCACAAGGTGGATCGGGTGATCGTAGGGAAAAAAGCGGAGATCGAGCTCGCGGTGGTGGCGATGCTGAGCGGCGGTCATATTTTGCTGGAGGATGTGCCCGGCGTGGGAAAAACGATGCTGGTTCGCACGCTGGCGGCCTGCATCGGCGGGTCGTTTGGCCGCATCCAGTTCACATCGGACCTGCTGCCGTCCGATGTAACCGGCGTAACGGTTTACCATGCGCAAAGCGGCCAGTTCGAGTTTCGTCCGGGCCCGGTATTTGCCAATGTGGTGCTTGCCGATGAGATCAACCGGGCGGCGCCGCGGACCCAGTCGGCGCTGCTCGAAGCAATGGAAGAACGAAAAGTGACGATCGACGGAGTGACGCGGGCTTTGCCGAAGCCTTTCTTGTTGTTGGCTACGCAAAATCCGCTGGAATACGAGGGGACTTACCGCCTGCCGGAGGCGCAGCTGGATCGGTTTCTGATGCGGTTGACACTGGGTTATCCCGAGCCGGAACAGGAGGTCGATATGCTCGGCCGGATGCAGGATCCGCCGAATCCCGCCGAGCTGAAGCCGGTGCTGCTGCCGGAGGAAATGGCCGCCATGCAGCGTCAGGCGCGCGGCGTTTTGGTGGACGACGTAATCAAGCGGTATATGGTTGGAGCGGCGGACGTTTCCCGGCGCCATCCGCAAATCGCGCTGGGCTTAAGTCCGCGCGCAACGCTCGCCTGGATGGGCGCGGCGCAGGCCATGGCCTATTTCAAGGGGCGTTCGTTCGTTACGCCGGACGATGTCAAAGCGGTTGCCCCCGCCGTGCTGACGCACCGGATTGTGCTTCGGACCGAAGCGAAGCTCGCCGGAATCGGGGGAGAGCAGGCGCTGGCCGATGTGCTGAGCAAGGTGAATGTACCGATTTTCGCGCGGGCGACGAGGGCTTCGTCATGAAACGGACGGGTTGGGTATGGCCGGTGGCGCTCGCGTTTGCCGGAGCGCTTTGGGGTTGGTACGCTTGGCGCGGCGGGGTGTCGGCTTTGTTCTTGCTGCTGCTGGCCGGATTGATCCTGCTGCAAGGCGGGCTGGTGCAAGCGCTCGGTCCGAGACGATTCAAGGTCGAGCGCGCTTGGAAGCCGGAATTTCCGGTTGCCGGCGAGCCGATCAAGGTCACACTGACGATCTGCTGCGAAGGAGGCCTGCCGCCGATCTGGCTGCAGGTTGAGGACGAACTGGCAGGGGCTGCCTCAGCAGGACAAGGAACGAACCGCCCGGGAGTCCGGGGCGGTAGTTTGTTTTTCGCCGGATTCCGCCGGAATTATCGGACAACATATACGATCCAAGGCTTGTCCCGGGGCGTGTATAAGGAAATGGCCGTAAGGTTGACCTGGGGTGATCCGTTCGGTTGGTTTAAGCGAAGCCGTCGTGCCGTCGGGGCAGAGACGATGATTATCCATCCCTTGCCGCTGGCGGCAAACCCGCCGGAGACGGAGGAACGGGGTGAGCAGGAAGGCGGCGGGGCATGGCAGCCCCAGCCGGTTGTCCCGTCCCCGGCTCCCGGCCGTTTGAGACCTTATACGCCGGGTGATCCGCTGCGGCGGATTCATTGGAAATACTCGGCCAAGAAAGGCGAGCTCCTTTCCCGCATTCCCGAGGAGCAAGGCGTCATGCCGCGCTATTTGCTGCTCGGCACGAAGCAAGGGGATTACGCTTCACCCGCCGGCTTCGAGCTGGCGATTTCGGCTGCCGCAACGTGGCTAGCGCGCGAGGCGGGCGCCACCGACGCCGGAGAGCTCCGATTCGGCCACGGAGCGTTGGCCGGAGCCTGCCGGGTGACCGGTCGCGAAGGCATGATGGACGGCCTGGAGCAGCTCGCCGGTCTTCGCTTGGGGAGCGGCTTGTCCGCCGGAGAATTGCTGCGGCGGGATTGGTCCGAGGTCCTTTCCCAAGGGCAAAGCCTCACGGTCATCACCGGCACGCTTACGCCTGAATTGGCGGGCGATATGCTGCATCTGGCCGAGCTTGGGGTGGCCGCGGAAGTCTGGTGCGCCGGCGGGCTCGGCGGATCGGGGCAACCGATTCAGTTGGCCGCCCGGCTGCGGGATCGGGGCGTCACGGTGGCGGACCTCACGCTGTATCGGACGAAGTCCCGGCGGAAGGAGGCGAGCGGGCATGTCAGCGCCTAAGCATGTGGAGCTCACGGCCGGAGGCCCATGGACTGCCGCAGTTCCGTCCCGGCGGGGCGGTTATTCTGCGCCTTCCGTCGGTCTTCGTATTTTGATCACACTGCTGCTGTTCGGATTGTTTGGGGAATGGTTGTATCCTCTGCATGCCTTGATGCCCGAAAGACAAACGGAGCTGCTTCCGTTATTTTTGGTACTAACCGGGTCGTTGCTGTTCGTCGGCTGCTTACGGCTTCCGTCCGGCTTGTTTGCGCCGCTGCCGCCGCTATTTATCGCCGGTGCCATGCTGTATTTGTTCGGACGGGAGGAAGGGCTGGCCTGGTTTGCCGGTTACGCCCAAACCCTAGCCGCCGATCTGCAGGAGTTCCTGGGGACGGGCAGGCTTTATGCCATCAGCATGGAGACGCGGGCGTTGCTGCTCCTGATCGGCTGGACGCTGCTGGTCATGTCCGTACAGCTGCTGGCGCTGTCGCGTCAGAGCATTCTGCTGTTCTTGACGGCCACGGTGGTCTATTTGCTGGTGCTGGAAGCTGCCGCCGGCTTGGAACTGTATCTGGGCGTCATCCGCTCGGCGGCGCTGGGCCTGGCGCTGCAAGCGGCGGCGTTCCATCGCGGCGAGTCCGGGCCGAGCCGGGGGACCGGGAGCGTGGCCGGCGGGGGCGTCGTGCTCGTCTGTGTGGCCGGCGCCGCGCTGCTCAGCTCGCTGCTGCCGCTGCAGCCGGTGCGGGCGATCTCCTGGGAGCAGGTGGCCCGCAGCTTGTCGGACTGGAGCGGAGCCGAGCTGACCGGCCAGCCGGGCGGCGCCGCGGCGGTCAGCGTATCCGGCTACGGCCGGGACGACTCCAAGCTGGGCGCGCCGCTGCGCCTTCGCCATGACCCGTATTTTACGGCGTTGTCGCCGTACAATACGTACTGGCGCGGCGAAAGCAAAAGCGTGTACACCGGCCGGGGCTGGATTCAGCCGGCCGGGGAAGGCGCGCCCACGATCGCCGGGACGGAGCGCTCCGGCGGCTTCGGGGGCGAATCCGTCGCTGCCGCAGCCGGCGTCGACACCGGCCGGGAGCTGATCCGGCAAACGGTGACGTTCGAGTCGCCGTTGACCGGGCGGGTAGCCTTGCTGTCCGGCGGGCTTCCGGTTCAGACGGAACGGATCGTCGCCGGAGACCGGAATCGGCCGGTGCAGTTGGATCCCCGTTTCGACGCCTGGGCCGATGCGTTTATCGTCGATTATGCCGCCCCGGCGGAGCAAATTTACGGCTATGAGCTGACGTCGTCGGTGTCAACGGCGTCCGCAGCCGAGCTGCGTCAAGAAGAGGGGCCGGATCCCGTGGAGGTTCGAGGCCGTTTCCTGCAGTTGCCGGAAGCGCTGCCGGAGCGGGTGCGGAAGCTGGGCGAACAGCTTGTCGCCGGAGAAAGCAGCCGCTACGATGCGGCCGCCGCCGTCGAAAGCTACCTGAAGCATCGTTACGCTTATAGCCTGGATTCCCGTCAGCCGCCGGAAGGCGCCGATTTCGTCGACCGCTTTCTGTTCGTCGACCGCATCGGCTATTGCGATCATTTCTCGACGGCGATGGTTGTTTTGCTTCGCAGCGGCGGGATCCCGGCCCGTTGGATCAAGGGCTTCGCGCCGGGCGACCCGGCGCCATCCGCCGCAACGGCCGCTGCCGAGGCGGGTGCCGACCTTGTGCCGGTTTCCTCTGCCGGCGGCGCCGATTCCGCCGAATTGCATCGTTATACCGTTACCTATGCCGATGCGCATTCGTGGGTGGAGGTGTATTTTCCCGAAACCGGTTGGGTAGCTTTTGATCCGACGCCGGGTTTTGGCGAATCCATGGCATTAAGCGTAAGCACCTTAGAGGACCCTGGATCGAGTGGCGCGGATACTGAAGCGGCCTTTCCGATGCTGGCCAAAGCAAGCAAGGTTGCCAAGCTCCTGCAGCCGCAGCTTAGCGAACTGGCCGCAAAGCAATTCGCCGGGTTGAATCCGCGGCTGCGCCTGTTCGATTGGACTGCCCTGGCGCTCTGCGCAGGTTTCGTCTTGCTGCTTACAAGGGAAGTAAAGCGGCACAGGCATCTGCTTCCGCTGGCGTTCGCACGGCTACCTATGCGAAGCGCCTTTCCCGGCCGCCGCGAGCTGCTGGCTTCGGCGGATCGGGTATGGCGCGAGCTGGCTTTGGCCTACGGGCCCAAACCGGCGGCCTTGACCGCGCGTGAATATATCCAGGCCGCTTTTATCGAAGATAAGGTACAGGCGGAGTCGGCCAAGCAATTCGTGCAAACCTGGGAGATGATTTACTACGGGGGCTTGCGGCCGGAGCGGCAGGAAAGCGTGAAATTCCTGAAACAATGCCGGAATTTGGCGTTTCGCCGGCGCTGAATTGGCGTCCGGGTTTCCTTGACGACCTGTTTTGTCGTTTCGTATAATAGGTGTCATAATTTGAGGGAGGCTCGGTCATGAATAAGCCAAATGAAATGATTGTGGTCCTTGATTTCGGGGGACAATACAATCAGTTAATTGCAAGAAGGATCCGCGATTTGGGCGTGTACAGCGAATTGCTGCCGTTTAATACGCCGGTGGAACGCCTGCGGGAAATCGCGCCGAAAGGCATCGTATTTTCGGGCGGACCGTCCAGCGTTTACGCGGAGGATGCGCCGCACATCGACCCGGCCGTGTACGATATCGGCGTGCCGATCTTCGGCATCTGCTACGGCATGCAGCTCATGGCTCACCAGCTCGGCGGCAAGGTGGAACGCGCGGAGAAACGCGAGTACGGCAAAGCGGACGTTGATTTTGCCGAACATTCGGCATTAACTCGCGGACTGGATGCGAAGCAGACGGTTTGGATGAGCCACGGGGATCACGTGACCCAGCTTCCGGACGGCTTCGTGGTCGACGCTTCGACGGAACATGCGCCGATTGCCGGGTTCGCGAACCCGGACCGCAAGATGTACGGCGTGCAATTCCATCCGGAGGTGCGGCATTCCGTGCACGGCAACGAAATGATCCGCAACTTCCTGTACGAAATTTGCGGGTGCGAAGGCAACTGGAGCATGGAGACGTTTATCGAGGATGCCGTGCGCGATATTCGCGACCAAGTCGGGGACGGCAAGGTGCTGTGCGCTTTGAGCGGCGGCGTGGACTCTTCGGTCGTAGCGATGCTGATTCATAAAGCGATCGGCGACCAACTGACCTGTATGTTTATCGATCACGGGCTGCTGCGGAAAGGCGAGGCGGAGAGCGTCATGGAGACCTTCGTCGGCAAGTTCGACATGAAGGTCGTCAAGATCGACGCGCGCGAGCGTTTCCTCTCGAAGCTGGCCGGTGTGGATGATCCGGAACGGAAGCGGAAAATCATCGGCAACGAGTTTATTTACGTGTTCGACGAGGAGTCGGCCAAATTCGACGACTTCAAATTCCTCGCCCAAGGGACGTTATATACGGATATTGTCGAGAGCGGCACCGCGACGGCCCAAACGATCAAATCCCACCACAATGTGGGCGGGCTGCCGGAAGATATGAAGTTTAAGCTGATCGAGCCGCTGAACACGCTGTTCAAGGACGAAGTGCGCAAAGTCGGCGAAGAGCTGGGACTGCCTCGGGAAATCGTGTGGAGACAACCGTTCCCGGGACCGGGGCTCGCCATCCGCGTATTGGGCGAAGTCACCGAAGAGAAATTGCAGATCGTTCGGGATTCCGATTACATCCTGCGCGATGAAATCGCCAAAGCGGGTCTCGATCGCGAGATCTGGCAATACTTTACGGCACTGCCGAACATGCGCAGCGTAGGGGTCATGGGCGATGCCCGCACTTACTCCTACACCGTGGGCATCCGCGCCGTAACGTCCATCGACGGCATGACCGCCGACTGGGCGCGTATCCCGTGGGACGTGCTGGAGAAGATTTCGGTACGGATCGTCAATGAAGTCGACAACGTGAACCGCGTGGTGTACGACATTACGTCCAAGCCGCCGGCGACGATCGAATGGGAATAGGTTGGATAAAATAACGAATGCTCTCTTTTATTTGCCTTAACCGGGCATCTAAAAGAGAGCATTTATTTGTTAGTTTTAGTTTTGAACGGAGCTTTCGATATTCAGGGTTGTTTTTTTGCTATCCCGCTCATCTTGGCGCCTAGCATAGAGGACGGATCATGCGTCGCGCCCAGATGCAGGTAGTCGGTTATTTTGAATTCAATGTATATTTTCACGATTTGTTCAAATGGCGAACGATAATGACTCGAGCTTTATCGAACATTCGTTTTTTCTGTTGACAAGTTGGAGGCCTCCGCCTAGAATAAATCATGTGATAAGCCTTCGTTGCAGGGCTTGTCAGGATATCGACAAAACCACATAGTTCTTTCGTATAATTCCGGGAATGGGCCCGGAAGTCTCTACGAGGTCACCGTAAATGATCTGGCTACGAAAGGAAGAAACGTACTAGAAGCTGGTTAGGCAAGAGCTTGGTCATCCGGGCTTATAGGCCGCTTGCTTTCGGAAGCCTTTGGGTTTTCCCAAACGTCTGCGTTTCTTCTGGATGTACGGTACCTGAGGGATGACGCCTCGGGTTTTTTGCCGTTTTCCGAAGGGAATTCAACAAGTGGTGCTATAATGCCAGCTTTTTGAACCTGGATTGTCAAATTCTAAGGGGGAGTAATTTTATCATGGATCGCTTTTTTAAGCTGAAACAGAACGGTACGAATGTTCGTACAGAGATTATGGCCGGGATCACGACATTCATGGCAATGGCTTATATTCTCACGGTCAACCCTAACACGCTTACGGCTTTTGGTCAGATTGAAATGGGCTGGTATTCTGTTTTCCTGGCTACGGCACTCTCGGCTGGTATCTTTACGATCGCTATGGGGCTCTTCATTAACTTCCCGGTAGCCCTTGCTCCAGGTATGGGGCTGAACGCTTACTTTGCTTCCGTAGTACTGGCCTCGGCAGCAACAGATCATCCGTTTACATGGGAAATGGGATTAACGGCCGTATTTATTTCCGGTTTGATCTTTATCCTGTTGACGTTGACGAAGGTTCGTCAGATGCTTCTGGATGCGATTCCGGATTCCTTGAAACATGCAATTACCGTTGGTATCGGCCTGTTCATCACGATTATCGGTCTCAAGAACAGCGGACTGATGTCCATCGGCGTGGAAGCGGGACAAGATATTCCTGCGCATACAT
>NZ_CM169317.1:925000-4842500 GCF_057063165.1 Paenibacillus sp. JL3B1040
ACTCTCGTTAAGGAACTCGGCAAAATGACCCCGTAACTTCGGGAGAAGGGGTGCCCCGGTAGAGTGAATAGCTCGAGGGGGCCGCAGTGAAAAGGCCCAAGCGACTGTTTAGCAAAAACACAGGTCTGTGCGAAGCCGCAAGGCGAAGTATACGGGCTGACGCCTGCCCGGTGCTGGAAGGTTAAGGGGAGCGGTTAGGAGGTAACTCCGAAGCTGTGAACCGAAGCCCCAGTAAACGGCGGCCGTAACTATAACGGTCCTAAGGTAGCGAAATTCCTTGTCAGGTAAATTCTGACCCGCACGAATGGCGTAACGACTTGGGCGCTGTCTCAACGAGAGATCCGGTGAAATTTTAATACCTGTGAAGATGCAGGTTACCCGCGACAAGACGGAAAGACCCCATGGAGCTTTACTGCAGCTTGATATTGGACTTTGATACGATTTGTACAGGATAGGTGGGAGCCTAGGAAGCCGGAGCGCCAGCTTCGGTGGAGGCGCCGTTGGGATACCACCCTGATCGTATCGGAGTTCTAACCTGGTACCGTAAGCCGGTGCGGGGACAGTGTCAGGCGGGCAGTTTGACTGGGGCGGTCGCCTCCTAAAGAGTAACGGAGGCGCCCCAAGGTTCCCTCAGAATGGTTGGAAATCATTCGCAGAGTGCAAAGGCAAAAGGGAGCTTGACTGCGAGACTGACAAGTCGAGCAGGGACGAAAGTCGGGCTTAGTGATCCGGTGGTACCGCATGGAAGGGCCATCGCTCAACGGATAAAAGCTACCCTGGGGATAACAGGCTTATCTCCCCCAAGAGTCCACATCGACGGGGAGGTTTGGCACCTCGATGTCGGCTCATCGCATCCTGGGGCTGAAGTAGGTCCCAAGGGTTGGGCTGTTCGCCCATTAAAGCGGTACGCGAGCTGGGTTCAGAACGTCGTGAGACAGTTCGGTCCCTATCTGTCGTGGGCGTAGGAAATTTGAGAGGAGCTGTCCTTAGTACGAGAGGACCGGGATGGACGCACCGCTGGTGCACCAGTTGTTCCGCCAGGAGCACAGCTGGGTAGCTAAGTGCGGACGGGATAAGCGCTGAAAGCATCTAAGCGTGAAGCCCCCCTCAAGATGAGATTTCCCAATTAGTAAGACCCCTTGAAGACGACGAGGTTGATAGGCCTGAGGTGGAAGTGCAGCAATGTATGGAGCTGACAGGTACTAATCGGTCGAGGGCTTATCCAAAAACAACTCCAAAAAGTGGCGTCAGGCTGAATAAGCCGATCCGAGCACTTGCGGAGACTAAAACGCAAATGAAGTTTCGTATCCAGTTTTCAAGGATTAAACCTTGAACCGTTTGGTGGCGATGGCGGAGGGGTTCCACGCGTTCCCATCCCGAACACGACCGTTAAGCCCTCCAGCGCCGATGGTACTTGGACCGAAGGGTCCTGGGAGAGTAGGACGCCGCCAAGCAAAGGGAAAGAGCACTACCGTTGACCGGTGGTGCTCTTTTAGTTTTACAATAAGTGCGGAGCTGCAGTTATTTCCGGAGAAACCGCCGTTTTTGGGGGATTAGTTGCCTGTATGCAGTTATTTTTGGCGATTCAGGTGAATTACGGTCTTTTGAGCAAATTTAACTGCAGATGTGCAACTATTGAGCCTGATTTGCCGAAAAGGTGAGAATTAACTGCACAGGCACAACTATTTCAGTAACTAGCTCTACTTCGTCAAGGGATGACAACAAAGAGCACTACCGTTGATCCGGTGGTGCTCTTTTAGTTTTACAATAAGTGTGGAGCTGCAGTTATTTCCGGAGAATCCGCCGTTTATGGGAGAATAGTTGTCTGTATGCAGTTATTTTCGGCGATGGTCGTGGAATGTGGCTGTTTGAGCGAATTTAGATGCATTGGTGCAACTATTGAGCCTGATTTGCCGAAAAGGTCTGAGAATTAACTGCACAGGCACAACTATTTCAGTAACTAACTTCTACTTCGTCAAGGGATGACAACAAAGAGCACTACCGTTCATCCGGTGGTGCTCTTTTGTTTGAACAATAAGTGCGGAGCTGCAGTTATTTCCGGAGAAACCGTCGTTTTTGGGGGATTAGTTGTCTGTATGCAGTTATTTTCGGCGATGGTCGTGGAATGCGGCCGTTTGAGCGAATTTAGATGCATTGGTGCAACTATTGAGCCTGATTTGCCGAAAAGGTGAGAATTAACTGCACAGGCACAACTATTTCAGTAACTAACTTCTACTTCGTCAAGGGATGACAACAAAGAGCACTGCCGGCTCAACGGCAGTGCTCTTTGGGCTTGAGAAGCTTATGGATGATAAGCTCTAACGGTGTTTCCGATCGCTTGCAATAAGCTTTTGCTGGAATCGGTCGTATCTTGGCTTATTTCCCAAATCATGATGCCTCCCAGGTTTTCCAGGGCGTATTGCGTTTTCTTCTGAATGGTCGGAATCCCATTATAGTAAGCTTGCATGCCGTTAATCATCGAAATGTCGGTATTATACGCATTGGGGTTCGCTTGTAAAATCGCGGCGTAGGAAGCCCAGGAAGGTCTGCCGTAAAAAGGAACGCCAAGCACAACTTTATCGGCCGGCATCTTTCGCGTATCCTTCCAGTACTTCCCGCTAAGCACCGCAAAATCGTAGGTGGAATGCCGATCCCCATCGCCGCCGTCATAAGCCATGACGTTAAACCAGTCTACGGCGCGGATAACGTTGTCGGTCTGGGCCGCCGAGTCCCAATAAATGACGCCTTCCGGTGTTACGCCGCTCAGGACCGCAGCGGTCAATAGCATATTTTCCTTCTTCAGCTCCGTGCTCAAGTAGACCATCAGATCCTCATACTGCTGCTTGCTCGGGCCGTCGTTTCTCGGATGCTCCCAATCGATATCCACGCCGTCGAATCCGTATTGCTTGGCCATCGAGATGATCGCGTTGCCGAACTTCTTGATCTTATCCGGCGTATTCGTCGCTGCCATGAAGGTGCTCTCCAAAGGAATGTCATTAAAGGACCAACCGCCTACTGCGAGCAGCGCCTTCACGTTGTTTGCATGGGCCGTCCGAATAATCTGACTGGCGGCGTCCGGATTACTCAGGGGAAGCAGGGAGCCGTCGCTGGTCGGGATGGCAAACGCATAATTAATATGCGTCAGGTTCTGATACTGGATGGTGTTAATTTTGCCGGGTTCCCAGCTGGGATAATAACCGACCACTTTAAAACCGCCCGGAATGGGATTTGTCGGATCTGTCAGGTCCGTTGGTGTGGTTGGATCTGTTGGATCAGTTGGGTCTGTCGGATCCGGGTTGCCCGCCACCAGCTCCCATACGGACGCGGTTCCGGGGACCTCCCCTTGGGTCCACCATTTCGCCTTATACAGCTGACCATTGTAAGTGACAATGTCTCCTCCTATATAGGCTTTTTCGCTGTTCCAGACGGGATAGGTGCCGTCGGACGATGGAACGTGCTCCCAGACATCCGATGCGCCCGGTGTATCGCCTTGCGTCCACCATTTTGCTTTGTAGTCCTGGCCATTATACGAGACCATGTCTCCACCCAGATAGACTTTCGTGCTGTCCCATGCCGGATAGGCGCTGGATAACTGGATCGAATCGGCATCCATTTCCACTGCGGCGTTGCCGCTTGTCGTCGGGGACGCTTTGACATCAACCGAAAGCGGAGCAAATAAGGTAATCAATAAGGCAAATACGGCTAAAAAGGCAAATCTTTTTCGAAGAGCTTGCATTCAAATTCCTCCCTCTCTCCAATAGGATCGATCAATAGTACAACCTGTTTTACCATCCTACTCTTACGATGAGACCTTTCGGATCGCCCACCTCCAGATAGGCGGCTTGTCCGTTGACGTCGTCATAACAGAAGCCGTAAGCTAATCCATCGATGCTGTGATCATGCCAGAATTTCGCGTAATAGTTCGCGGGCGCGGCTTGATAGTATTTCTCGGGTTGATTCCAGCTCCCGGGATCCGAGTAAACGTGACGGTTCAGCGCGGCACATACTTCAGCATTGCTGGCGCCGCCAACTCCAAGCAGAATGTCCTGGGTAGAAATATTGGAGTATCCCGCAAAATAGTTCTCATAAGCCCCTCCCTGCTTAAACGGCCCTTTCATGGGGCTGAGGATGCGGTAAGGAGCTTGCAGGGTACCTAGTGACTTGAATTCCTTGGGCACTTCATTTTGATATTTGGCAAACAATCCGGAACGGGTTTCCGATTCCAGTTCGCCGACGGTGCGATCGTAATTCCCTGCCCGGTTAACCAGACGGTGCTGAATCGGAAAACCAAACTGATCGACCCTTGTCGTATTTCCGTGATATCCGCCATCGTCAACGGTGAATTCGACAAAGTCAAAAATGATGTTCAGGTTGGGATCGGTTGGATTGTTGAGATCCGGACCGGCAAAGCCATCGTCAAAGGTTTTCATGTACAAGGGGCTGCCCACGCTAAGGAACAACCGGCCGGAAGTGATTTGGGGGAGATTGACCCAAGCGGCGTCGCTAGCCTTGTGATAGATGTTGGCATAATGGGCACCGTTTTTGGTTAAGTGTCCGGGGGCGTTGTTTAAATCCGAAGAAATCGGAATAAGTTGTCCGGACAAATTCAAATAGCTTCATTTGCCGTTGGCCGGATTGATGCCAAGCACTCCCCAATAGATTTGATGATCCGCATAAGCTCCACCCGTACCGTTCATAACCTTGAGACTAACACCGCCATCGGAAGGGGTGGGAATGGAGGAGGCCGGAATCGAATAAATCGAGCCGGACGTCGGCACCGAGCCGGGCTGGCCTGTATAGGTGAACGTTGTCGTGTCATAGGCAGGCAAGCCGTTATTATAAGTAAAGGAATATTCAATCCTGGCTTGAGCTGCTGAATTGACCGTTTGCTCGTATCGGCCAGCACCCGCGTTGTAGGTCATCCGTAGATTTTGCTGAATACCGGAATCCACCTTATAGTGGACATCCACCCATGTCGTGTTGACGTTTGACTTGAACCATAAAGTGACGTTATTGCCGGATACGTCCGCTCCCTGAGTGAATTCCGCAGCCGAAGCCGAGACATTTACGGACAGGGACATGAGAAACGCGATAATGAACAAGCTAAAGCCCCGCACCCATTTCGTTGTCATAAATCTACTCCTTTCTTGCACAATCGTTAGCTTAAGAACTCTACGAACACTGCCCCCTTTCCGGGATATTGTATATTTACCTCAAAAGCTAGAATTATAGGTAAAATATACATAATCTACTTTACTCTATATGTTAGATATTGCCAGTGACTTTTGATATATTTTCCATCCCTTGCTAAACAATGGGTTGATTTCGTAAGGAATCTAGGTCTAGCTGAGCGAATAAAGGGAGTAGGAGGATAGAGATTAAATTACAGGAGGTCCCTCATGAGCGAAATCATAAATGAAAGAAACACATCCGCTGGAACCTTGGGCATGTGCTGCCGGATCAATACTTGTGGATTCAAGTGCTAACCAAGGAAGAACTTCCGCTGCCGGAATAGCTCCATTTGCTGCGGGAGCCTGACGACATCCTGGAGCGGAATCGGCATCGTTTGGAACAAGTGTTTCCGTCTACCGACTGGGCATGTATACCATCGAACAAGTGCTGGCCAGAACGTTCTTTCATGAAGGCCTGCAGCTGGGAGCCATTCAAGCCATCAAGCATCGGCTTCACGCTTAAATAATGACCAGTCCCCCATCGGCGTACGAATTCCGTCACGCATAGTTCCCTCTATTTCATGTACAATAAGAAATGAATTTTCTGCTAGGATTTGCATGAGGTTTTAAAAGAATGAGACAGATGGAGGTAGCGGAGCGGAATGAAGCCGATATTGGAAGTGGCTGCATCATTTGACATTGCCGAAGAAGATGTAGAGTTGTACGGACGGTATAAATGCAAATTGGATCCTGGGATGCGGGACAAGCTAAGTGACCGGCCTGATGGAAAATTGGTGCTGGTGACGGCGATGAATCCAACGCCGGCCGGCGAAGGGAAAACGTTAACCACGATTGGTCTGGCGCAAGCGCTGAACGCCGTCGGGGCGCCGACGATCGCGGCGCTGCGGGAGCCGTCGCTGGGCCCGTGCTTTGGCATGAAGGGCGGTGCAACGGGCAGCAATCAAGCACAGTTGCTCCCTTCGGAGGACATTAACCTGCATTTTACCGGAGATCTGCATGCGATTACGTCGGCGCATAACCTGCTTTCTGCGATGATAGACAATCATATTTTCCAAGGGAACGCCCTGCAGATCGATACGAACCGGATCTTGTGGAAACGGGCGATGGACATGAACGACCGAAGTCTGCGACAGATCGTCGTGGGTCTTGGCGAAGGAAACGGGAGCGTGCACGAATCCGGGTTTATGATCACGACCGCTTCGGAAGTGATGGCGGTGCTGTGCCTCAGCGAGGATGCACGCGATCTTAAGGAGCGCCTGGGCCGCATGGTCGTGGCCAGAAATATGGGCGGCGAGGCGGTCACCGCTGCACAAATCGGCGCCGTAGACGCGATGACCGTATTGTTGAAAGAGGCGATCAAGCCGAACCTGGTGCAAACGGCCGAGGGAACCCCGGCGATTGTGCACGGCGGGCCGTTTGCCAATATCGCCCACGGGTGCAGCAGCGTCATCGGCACGAAGACCGCGCTGAAGCTGGCCGAGATCGTCGTGACCGAAGCCGGCTTCGGGGCCGACCTGGGCGCGGAGAAGTTCTTCGACATCAAATGCCGGCAGTCCGGCCTGAAGCCGGATGCGGCCGTGCTGGTCGTCACGGTGAAGGCGTTGAAATATAACGGCGGAGCGGCCAAGACGGAGCTGGACCAGCCGAATCCGGAAGCGCTGCGGGCCGGGCTGCCCAATATGAAGCGGCATCTGGAGAACCTCCGGAAGTTCGGCGTACCGGTGATGGTCGCGCTGAACCATTTTGCCGGCGATACGGAAGAAGAAATCTTACTCGTAAAAGAGGAATGCGCCCGATTGGGAGTACAAGTTGAGCTATCCGATGTGTGGGCCAAAGGCAGCGAGGGCGGAAAAGAAATGGCGACAACCCTGCTGGGCATCTTGCAACAGGATACGGCCCGTTATGCGCCGCTATACTCCGACGAGCTGGGCATCAAGGCGAAAATCGAGACGGTTGTAAGAGAGATCTACCGCGGGGACGGCATCAAGCTGAACGCTAAAGCTGCGGCTCGAATCGAGGAGCTTGAACGCCAGGGGTTCGGAAGCTTGCCGGTTTGCATGGCGAAGACGCCGTATTCGTTCTCCGACCAGGCGAATCTGTTAGGTGCTCCCGAGGGATTTACCGTACAGGTTAAGGATGTGACGTTGTCCGCGGGAGCCGGCTTTGTCGTGGCGCATACCGGCAATATCGTGACGATGCCCGGGCTGCCTAAGGTTCCGGCCGCGGAGCGGATTCATCTCGATGAGCACGGGGAAGTCGCCGGTTTGCTGTAAGTTGCGGGGCGATTGACACGCCTGGTGTTTTCTGACAAACTCTACGTAGAAATTCCGCCATGATCGCGGAGCGCATTCTATGAAAAGAGGTGGGTTTATGGACATCAGACCGCTAAGAGCCGATGAGTATGACGCCAGCCAGAATTTGTCCGAATACGCGTTTCAATACAAGTTATCGCCGGAAGAGCGGGAGCGGCGCCGGACTTCGTTTATCCCCGAACGTTTCTGGGGGGCGTTCGAGGACGGCGAACTGCTCGCCAAGCTGACGCTGCTGCCGCTGGAATTATACGTGCAGGGGCGCCCCTTCCGGATGGGAGGCATCGCCAGTGTAGCCACATGGCCGGAGAAACGGCGCGGCGGACTGGTCAGGGAGCTGTTGGCCGCCGCGCTGAGCCGCATGAATGAACAGGGACAGACCTTGTCCTGCCTGCATCCGTTTTCCATTGCTTTTTACCGTAAATTCGGCTGGGAAGTGTACACCGACTATAAGAAATATACGATCAACGTTGACAATTTCCCGGCAAAAGTACAGGTCGGCGGCACCGTCAAACGGGACGTCAAGGACATTGTGCTGCTAAACGGCGTGTATCATGCGTTCGCCAAGCGGTATAACGGAACCCTCGTCCGCGACGAGGATTGGTGGAAGCGGATGGTGCTCGGCGACGATGACGACCATACCGCTGTCTATTATTCCGAATCGGGAGCGCCGGAGGGGTACTTACTCTACAACATCAAAAATAGGGAACTCCTGGTCGACGAGTTTGTCTTCCTCAACGAAACGGCGCGTCAGGGCCTGTGGACATACTTGGCCAACCACGATTCGATGGTGACGCAGGCGGTTGTCGACCATGTGCCGGCGGACGACCTGCTGCCGTTCCTGCTGCGCGATCCGCGCTGCAAGCAGGAGACCGTGCCGTATTTCATGGCCCGGATCGTCAATGCGGCGGCGTTTGTCCGCGAATATCCTTTTACGGCTCAGGCTTCCGCCGGTGCAGTTCGCCTCAACCTGAAAATTCATGACGGATTTGCGGCATGGAACGATGGCCGATGGCAGCTTGAGGTATCCCCGGAGGGAGCGGGGCAACTGCTCCCTGGCGATGCGGCAAGTCCCGTTCTGGCCTGCGACATTCAAACGCTGACAGCCATGCTGCTGGGCTATAAACGGCCGCGGGAGATGTACGCCTGCGGTAAGTTAACCGGCCCTGAAGCCGACGCCGAAACGCTTGAACGGCTAATTCCCGCAGGCCAAACCGCTCTTCTTGACTTTTTCTAAAGAGGCTATCGGGCGTATCGCTGCTTTACATTTTGGTTGCGGAGTATTATTCTTTAAGAAAGTACTATAATTTTAGTATTAACTTTATGAATATTAAGCGGAGCGGAAAATATGACGATCGTAATGGTGCTTGGCTTGCTTTTGAAATACGGCCCGATGTCCGGGTATGAAATTCAGCAAAAAATGCAGTCGGCGCAAACGGATAAATGGGCATATGTTCAACCGGCATCCATTTACCATGCTTTGAAGAAGTTGGACAAAGATGAATTGGTGACATTGCAGACTCTGGAGCAAACCGGCAATCGCACCAAAGCAATCTATTCCATCACGGCTAAAGGAAAAGAAGAATTCCATAGCATGCTCATTAATTCTTTTAAGAAAGCATCTGTTGTATTTCCTACTCCGTTATATACGGTCCTCACTTTTATGGATGAAGCCCCTGTTCAGGAAATCATCAGTGCGCTCACGGTACAACAACAGGCTATACAGAACATCTATGATGAGATGTTGGAGGGACAACGGAAGAAAGAGGAGCTTTCTGAAGTTCCGAAAAATGTTATGTATATTTTTAAGAATATCTATGATCAATGCGAATTGCAGATGAAGTTTCTCGAAGAACTGAAGGAAGAGTTATTAAATGGCCCGTAACCGATATTTCGGTTACGGTTTTTTATGTCCCCGGCTTTACATGTTAAAAAAAAACGTGTAGAATACGTTTAGATCGATACTAAAATTTTAGTAAGAAATATTAATTAATCAATATTTAGTTTTGGGGGTTCGCGGTATGAATTCAACACCCGCAGCGGCATCAAAGAGCAAGGTGCTGACCGTAGTTATTATTGCTATTTTCACGGATATGTTGATGTATGGGCTCGTCGTTCCGTTTCTGCCGATTTATGCCGAATCGCTGGGAGCATCCCAATCGGAGATCGGTTTGCTGTTTGCGAGTTATGCCATCGCTTTGTTTGCCGGAACTCCGATTTTTGGGGCGTTGGCCGATCGGGTAGGCCGAAAAAAGCTATTGGTTTGCGGATTGCTGGGGCTTGCATTAACCACTACGGTGTTTGCGTTCGCTGCAAACTTCTGGGTTCTGGTGACGGCGCGTTTTCTGCAGGGGATATCCGCATCTATTCCTTGGACGGCGGGGTTAGCGCTGCTGGCGGAAACCTTTCCGCAAGAAGAACGCGGCAAGGCGATGGGAACGGCCATGTCGGGCCAAGCGGGAGGCGTATTGCTGGGGCCGCTGATCGGGGGGTGGCTTTTTGAATGGGGCGGCTACAAATTGCCGTTTTTTACGGCAACCGGAGTAGCGGCGTTAGCTGCATTGCTCAGTGTTTTATTATTAAAAAATGTGCAAGACGCAAGATCGGAAAGCTTCATTTCTCCTTTTAAGATATTACGCAGCAAACGCATGTTGACGATCGCCGGGGTAGCCGTCATCGGTTCATCGGTATTTGCCAGTATAGAACCAACGCTCCCCATTCACTTCAGCAAGGATTTGAATTTGAGTCCGGGGGTGATTGGCACGATGTTTATTGTCGTAACTTTATCCTATGGGCTCATGGCTCCAATGATCGGGGCATTTTCGACAAAGTTTGGCCATATAAAAACCATTATGGCGGGCATCGTCTTAGCTGCAATCATTTTGCCGCTAAATGCCTTTCCGACGCAGTTGTGGGTACAGGTAGTTACATTAGCGTTATTAGGGATAAGTCTTGGTTGCGTCTTGACTCCTTCAATGCCTAAGCTTGTTGAGATTTCCCAAAGTTTGGGGAATGTGTCGCAAGGAGTTACATTCGCGATTTACAATACGGCGTACTCCTTAGGTATGATGCTTGGTCCGTTGATTGCCAGCAGTTTGGCCGGACACTTTGGATTGGAAATAGCCTATCTGACTCTGGGTGTGATTTTTTTGATCTACCTTATTCCGTTAAATAAATTGAGAACCTGATGTTGGTTGTCAAAAGAAGTGAAGCGAATTTCCTTCCCCTTTTAAACGGACTGTTCCTATTCGAACGGTCCGTTTTAGGCTGGTGTACCATGTTTGGCGTGACATAGATTAAATTTTTCTGATCGATTCAGAAAAATTCCAACCTGAAATCACAAAATTGCCTCCTCAAAAACCACCTCTGTTTTCGCTAGACTTAAGGTATAAATTCGGATGCAGGAAAGGATTCAACCGCAATGAAGAGAGGAAAATGGTTGGCTGTTCTGCCGATTGCCGCCATGCTGATTTCTTTGTTGGGCGCTTATGGCGTGATCAATGCGGCGAATAACGAGGAGCGCAACGTTTCGGGCATGACCGAAGGCAGTCCGGATTCCCCCGCCACGCTAACCTTTTGGGCGCTGGGAAATACTCAATACGTGCCCCTGGCTCAAGAGTATATGGCGAAACATCCAAATCTTAAGATCAACATCAGCATCCTGACCGATAAATTCGCACACCATGACCGCATGGAGTCCGCCTTGTCCTCCGGATCGGGCGCACCGGACATCTTCATGCTGGATCAGGAGTTTATGGAGCGCTTCATAGGCGCACAAGACCAGTTTTATAACCTATATGATCTGGGTGCGAAAGGCACCGAACTGAATTACCTGTATTGGGCCTGGAAACAGGCAACATCGGCGGATGGTTCTTTCCAATTGGGCCTACCGGCCGGGATCCATCCGACCGTCATCTACTACCGGGCGGATTTCATGGAACAGGCCGGACTTCCAACCGATCCCGAGGAATTTAGCGCCGCGATCAACAAATGGGACAAATTTGCCGCGGTGGCGAAGCGATTCACGGAAGTAACCGGAATTCCGTTTGCTGATTCGGCGGACTTGGTGTACAACGGCCTTCGCGATCAATCAACGGACCGGATTTATTTCAACAAAGTCGACGGCACTTTTATCGGCGATACCAATCCGCAGGTGAGAAGGGCGTATGACTTTACGGTAAGAGGCATTCAGGAAGGGTGGATCGGCGGCTGGACATTGGGGTCTCCGGAATGGGAAAAGGCGATCCGCGAGGGGGAGGTTGGCCTCATCCTCGCCCCGACCTGGATGGAAGACACGATCCGCGGCGCCGAGGATACCGCCGGGAAGTGGCGGATTGCCCAAATTCCCGAAGGCTCCGGCAGTTGGGGAGGGCCTTTCCTGACCCTGCCGAAGGAAGGTAACCATCCGAAGGAAGCTTACGAATTCATCACTTGGCTGACAAACAAAGACAATCAGTTGAAATCGTATAAAGCGAACGGACTGTTGCCCTCGATCCCGGCGGTGTATAACGAACCGGCATTTCAAGCCGATCGAGACGAGTTTTTTGGAGGCCAGGCGATTTCGGAAGCTTACGCCAGATCGGCTCAACGCGTAAGACCGGTTTACTATGGACCGCGATTTGAGGTAGTCGATACGCAGATCAAGAATGCGCTCCGGAACGTACTCGAGAACAAGGCGAATCCGCAAAAGGAATGGGATCATGCCATGAAAATAGCCGGAAACGCGGCTTGAGCCAAGTTGACGCAAGGATACGACGAACAAGAATTCGCAAGGGGGCTTGCCCTCTTGCGAATTTCGCTTTGCTTGAAGAAGCAAGGGAATTTGGCGCGCCATGAAGAATAATAGAGTAGGAGACGCATAGGAGGAACGAAATGAAGCTTCGTCGAAAAATCTTGCTGGCCATTATTCTTCTTGTCTTTATTCCCGTCATCCTGATGGGTTCCCTCTCGTATTTCAACTTCTCGCGGGCCATGGAGAACAAATCGAACAATTTCTACTGGGTCTCCTTGCTCGAAACCGACCGTAAGCTGAAGTTTGCGCTAAGCGAAGTGACGACCGTTTCCAACTCGGCGATCGCACAGCCGTTGATTCAGAAGCTGGTGAAGCAACCGAATTTTTCCGTGACCTACGAGCAGAAGCAAGACATCAACAATCTGATCAACCACCCGATGATCACTTCATTCGGCCTGTATTCCAAAGATAAGCTGCAATATCAATACAATGAGGCGATGTCCTTCAAGGACCTGCGGCAGCAAAGCTGGTACGGGGCCATGGAAGCGGCCGAGGGCCGTCCGGTTTGGGTGGGTCCGGGGGAGAACGGCTCCGCGGCCACGGGGACGCCGGTTCTGATTCAAGCCCGCTTGATCAAGGACTACTACTCGCTGGAGGATATCGGGGCTTTAGTCATTTATGTTAAGCCCGACATTCTGGACCAGGTGTTCTGGGACGCCGCGACCTTAAAACAGGGGGATATCCTGCTCGTCAACAAGCTGGGAAATATCGTATTCGACAAATCCGGTTCGCATATCGGGGAACGTACGGAATTTCCTTTCCTGGATCAGGCGGAGCCGGAAGGGAAGGGGTATTATACGGCCAAATATCAGGGCGAAAAATCGCTGATCACCTATTTGCCTTCGCACAACAAGGATTGGTATCTAGTGGCCATCACGCCCAGCAAGTTGATCGCCTCGGAATCGATTTCTATCCGCAACATCGCGATCGTACTGGTGCTGTTCTCGCTGATTTCGGCTTTCCTGTTCGACCGTTTCTTCGTCCGCCGGCTGGTGCGCAGCATTATCGGCGCGGTCAACGGGATGAAGCGGGTGCAACAGGGGATTTTCGTGCCGATTACGTCCGCGGTGCGCAGCGAAGACGAAACGGATTTGCTGGTCGATGGCTTCAACCGGATGAGCACGCAAATTTCCGAGCTGATTGAACAGGTACAGACCGAGCAAGCGCGAAAAAAGGAATTCGAGCTTCAGGCGCTGGTCGCTCAAATCAATCCGCATTTTATTTACAACTCGCTGGAGTCGATCAATTCGCTGGCCGTCTTGCAGGGGAACAAGGAGATCAGCAAAATGGTGGTCTCGCTGGGCAAGCTGCTGCGGATCAGCATTAGCGAGAATCAGCAGTTGATCACGCTTTCGATGGAAATGGAGCATGTGCGGCATTATCTGGACATTCAGAAGTTCCGTTTCGAGGACCAGTTTGACTACCGTATCGAGATCCCCGAGTCGCTTAAATATTATTTGACGCAGAAGCTGATCGTGCAGCCGATCGTGGAAAATGCGCTGTACCATGCGATCGAACCGATGCAGGAAAAAGGGCTGATCTCGATCATGGCGAAGGAGGACGAGCGGGACATTATGATTGACGTCACGGATAACGGACCGGGCTTCAGCTCGGACACGCTGATGAATCTGTGGAGTAAAGACGGGGGCAATCAGAATTATCGGGGGACCGGCGTCGGGCTCAAAAATGTGCATGAACGGCTGCGCATCCGGTTTGGCGGCCGTTACGGCATCCTGATCTGCTCTTCTCCCGGGCAGGGCTCCACCATCCGCATCCGCATTCCGAAGCTCCTCCGCGAATCGACGGGAACGAAACGGTAAATACGGGCAAAGAAGGGGGCGGACGGCAATGAAAAAATGGTTTTTGAACTGGGGCTGGATCGCGGTTTATGCTGCGGTGTTGGCTGTTTCCGTATGGATCATCGGTGCCGATGGGCACGAGCCGATCGAGGAGAAACAGACCGAGAAGGTGACCTTGACCTTCCGCCACTTCTGGATCAAGGAGCATGATCGGCAGATGCTGGGTATCGTCGAGGATGTCGTTGCCGAATTTCAAGAGACCCATCCCAACGTCAAGGTGAATTTCGAGGGCATGGACCAGACCGTCCACCGCGAACAAAAGCTGAAGAGCGAAATGGTGACCGGGACGCCGCCCGATATGTTCGTGTTGTTCGGAGGCGCTGAAATCGAGCCTTACGTCCGTTCCAACCGGCTGATGGATTTGACCGATTTTGTGGAGAAGAACGGGCTGAAGCAGGAGTTTCAGGACCTGCATTTATGGACCTTCGATCATCATATTTACGGTTTGCCGATCGAAGGGAACGCCGAACCGCTGTTTTATAACAAGGAAATTTTCGGTGAATTGGGTTTGGCGCCGCCCCAGACACTCGAGGATTTGAACCGTGCCGTGCGCGTCTTGACGGACAATAGCATCACGCCGTTTGCGCTGGGGAATGAAGAACGCTGGCCGGCGGCCATCTTTGCCCATTATTTGATGGACCGGTACGCCGGTCCCGGGCTGATCGACGAGCTGGTGAAAGGCGACGAATCGTTGAGCTTCCAAAACCCTTATTACTGGAAAGCGTTCAAGCAATTCAAAGCATGGATCGACGAGAATGCGTTCTATGAGCCGGCCAACGACCTGTCGACCGAAGAAGCTATCGAGCGGTTCACCAGCGGCGAGGCTGCGATGTACCTGAACGGAAGCTGGGATATCAACCTGTTCCACAACGAGAAGGCGCCGGCCGGGTTTCAGAATCAGGTTGGCGTGATCCCGTTCCCTTCGCTGACGAAAGGGGGCAGCCGATCGATCGCCGGCGGCTATACGATCGGAATCGGCCTGTCCTCCAATCTGGAGGAGGCCAAATGGGAAGCGGCGCAGGAGCTGCTGAAGGCTTTTTATACCGAGGAAGTGCAGCGGCGCATCGTATACGAGGCTTTGCGGATTCCTTCCATGAAGATTATGTACGATTCGGAGAAGACGGGACCGGTCTTTGCGCAAATCGTGGACATGATGGAGAGAAGCAGCCAAAGCTTCGTCCCTTATGATAACGTGCTTCCTCCCGAGGTGAACAAGACCTTCCTCAAGGTGTTGGAGGAAATGATCGGCAAGCGGGCGACGCCCGAGGAGGCGCTGGAACAGATTCAACAAACGTCGGAGCAGTATTGGCGGCTGCGGCGAAGCTCATTGCCGGGTGAAACGGCTGGAGGTGCGGAACGGTGACAAAGGCAGAGAAGTACCGGGTTATTTTGGTCGACGATGAACCGGTGATTTTGCGGAGCTTGAGAGTGGCCGTGCCCTGGGAGGCGCTGGATTTGGAAATCGTCGGAGAGGCGCGGAGCGGCGAAGCGGCGCTGCAGCTCGTCCACGAGCTGTCGCCGCATATGATCATCAGCGACATACGCATGCCGGGAATGGACGGGATCACGTTGATGAAGGAAGTGCTGACGGAGAACGCGAACCGGTTATTTATTTTTGTCAGCGGCTATGGAGAGTTTGAATACGCACGCGAGGCGCTGCGAGAAGGCGCATTCGACTACCTGCTGAAACCGATCGACCATGACGAGCTGATCGAGATGATCCGGCGCGCCAAGAAAACTTTGGAGAAACAGATGGAGAACGACAAGCTGCTGCATTCGGTGCAGGTGCTGTCCATGCTGGCGCGGGAGCGCATGTTTGCCGAATTTATCGAAGGCAACCAGAGCCAAAGTCATCTGCAGCATATGCGCTGGCTGGAGAACAGCGAGCTGATGCAGGACTATTTCATGGCGGTGATCCAACTCGATCATTTCGTAAAGCTGAATGAGCAGTGGTCGCCGGAGGAGCGGCGGCTGTGGCTGTTTGCGATCCGCAACATTTTGGGAGAGTGGTCGATGGCGAACGGGGCGCTGACGATGTTCCCTTTTCATGGCGGGGAGTGGGTATTGCTGTTTCCGAGCACGCTCACGGACCGGAAGGAGGAGTTGGGGAGCGATGTGATCCGGCAGCTTCAGCTCTACACCAAGCTGTCCTGCTCGATTGGGTTCAGCCAACCGGCGGCAGGGCTGGAGCGTTTGAGCGAGGCTTACCAAAGTGCCACCCGGGCATTGTATCAGCGGTTTTACAGCGATCGGGCGGGCGTGTTCATCGATCATCCGAGCCGGGAGACCGGGGCTGAACGGGAGGCCAAATATCCGAAGCATCTCGAAGCGGTGCTCCTGGACAGCATCCGGACGTTGAACCGGGAGCGGTTGCTGTCCGCCCTGGACGAAACGAAGCGATATATTGAAGAGCAGGCCTTCTCGAAGGAGGCCGCCGAGCGGATCCTCGTGGAGCTGACGGTGGTGATGTTCCGGCAATACGAACAGATGAACCTCCTGTCGGAGTGGTCGCTGGAGGGCTTGCTGCAGGAACTGCAGTCCCTCGGGACACTGCACGAAATGATCGGGCTGCTCAAAGCGAACTTTGGCCGGTGGATCAGCGAAAGCCGGGAAAACCAATTCAGGGACAACGCGCAGACGGTGATCGCCAAGACGCAAGAGTACATTTTAGGCAACTACCATAAGGACCTTAGCATCGAGGAGGTTGCGGAGCGGGCCGACCTGAGCATCAGCCACTTTTGCCTGTTGTTCAAGCAGGTGACCGGCTATACGTTCCTCGAGTATTTGACGGAATGCCGGATCGAGAAAGCCAAGTATATTCTGAAAAACAGCCACGTCAAAGTGTACCAAGTGGCCCCGATGGTCGGTTACCAGGACCCGCGTTACTTTACGCAAGTGTTCAAAAAGGTGACCGGCATGACGCCAACGGAATTCCGGGAGGTTGAGGCGTAAGGGCTAGGCTGGCGGACAAAAAACCTGCATCATGTGCAGGTTTTTTGGTCTTATAAGGCCCGGCTCGTCGATGAAACCCCAGGAACCCGCGTGCCGGCCAGTTCCGGCAGGGACTTGCGCTCCGGCTCCGCGCCGCAGAGGCCGGGGCATTCGCGGAAAGCGAAATGGCGGCAACCCCGGCATTTGTCGGCGTCGAGGAGAGCCAGCGCATGGGACAAAGCTTCGCCGGTGTTTTCGAAGAAGTTCGCTTCGCCGATCGTCCCGTAGCAGCCGGTTTTCTCCATCAGCTTGCGCGGCTGCGCGCGGAGGCCGGATACCAGGACGGCGACGCCGGCTTTTTGCAGATGCTTCACCAGAGCGGAGAAATTCGCTTCCCCGGTCGTATCCATGAACGGTACCTTCCCCATCCGAATCAACACGACTCGCAGCAGACCGCCTTCGATTTGCGAAACGAACCGGTCAAACGCCTGCGAGGCTCCGAAAAACAGCGGCCCGTCAACGGTAAAAATCGAGACCTGCGGGCAATCGTGATCTTTGGTCACCATGTGCGGCTGTACCTTCTCCTTGCCGGAAGCCGGATCGGGCAGCACCTTGTCGACGGTGAGGAGTTCGCCCATCCGCTTGACGAACAGCACGACGGCAAGCACCAAGCCGACCTCAACCGCGGTCGTCAAGGTGGTGAATACCGTCAGCAGGAACGTCACCAGCAGGACGAGCGTATCGCCGCTCCGCGTCTTCAGCATATGAGCGAACGCCTTGCGCTCGCTCATGTTCCAGGCGACGACCATCAGGATCGGCGCCATGCTGGCGAGCGGAATGTCGGAGGCATAGGGCGCGAGCAGCGCCACGATCAGCAGCACGACGACGCCATGGATGATGCCGGAAAAAGGGGAGACGGCCCCGTTCTTGATGTTCGTCGCCGTCCGGGCGATCGCCCCGGTCGCCGGGATGCCGCCGAACAGCGGGGCGGCCAGGTTGGCGAGGCCTTGCCCGATCAGCTCGCGGTTGCTGTTGTGGCGGGTGCCGGTCATCCCGTCCGCCACCACCGCCGAGAGCAGCGATTCGATGCTGCCGAGCAAGGCGATGATCAGCGCCGGCTGCAGCATCGGCACGACGTTGTCCCAGGACAACGTCAGCGGGTGGATGCTCGGCAAGCCGCCGGGGATTACCCCGTACGCGGAGCCGATCGTCGTCACCTTGCCCGGAAACAGCCAGGCCGCAGCCAGCGTGGATATGAAGATGCCGACCAGCGAACCGGGGATTTTCGGCAGGAACTTCGGCGTCAGCAGCAGCGCGGCCAAGCAAATGGCTGCCGTCAGGAGGCTGTAGAGGTTCAAACTGTGAACATGCAGGACGATCTCCTTCATATTTTCATGAAAAAACTCATGCCGCTTCATGCCGGTCAGACCGAGAAAACTGCCGATCTGCCCGCTGAAGATCGTCACCGCGATGCCGGCGGTAAACCCGATCGTAACCGGCCGCGGGATGAATTTGATCAGCGTTCCGAGCCGGAGTAGCCCCATCAGCACCAAAAAAATCCCGGCCAAGAAGCCGGCGATCAGCAGATTTTCATATCCGTATTGCAGCACGATGGCGAGCAGAATCGGGATAAACGCCCCTGTGGGACCGCCGATCTGGAACCTTGATCCCCCCAGCAGCGAAATCAGAATTCCGGCGACGATCGTCGTGTACAGTCCGTACTCCGGCTTAACGCCGGACGCGATCGCGAAAGCCATCCCCAGCGGGATCGCCACAATGCCGACGATGCACCCCGAAATCAAATCTTTGCGTAAAGCTGCCGCGCTATAATTACTGAACCTTCCTGTCCACTTCATCCGTTAAACCCTTCTTTTCTTTAGAAATCTGCAGTTTCTGCAGCATGCTCCATCCCGATAAACAAAAAGATCCCCCGCAGCCCGGCGGGGAAACTGGGGGTTCCTTATGGTTGTTTGCGGATCCCTTGCAGCAAGGAAATCGATTCGACCAAATGGTTATCGAAGATTTGCCGGGCTACCGCGAGCAAATCCTTCAGCAGCGGATCTCGCAGCGAATATACCACCGTTGTGCCTTCCTTGACCGTGTTGACGAGATTTTTGGCGCGAAGAACGGCCAATTGCTGGGAGACGGCCGACCCTTCCGATCCGAGGCTCGCTTGCAGCTCATTGACGTTCCGCTCGCCTTCGCTCAGCACCTCCAAAATACGAATTCGCATCGGATGGGCGAGCGCTTTGAAAAATTCCGCTTTAAACTGTTGCAGGTTCGCGTCCATCGACTAAACTCCTTAAAATCTGAAATTTCATATCTCTGAATTTTTGCATATTCAACACTATAGCATAGCCTATGGAAGTGTATAGGGATAAATGTCACAGATGGAGGGGCCGAGGCAGGGGACCTTTTAACTTTTCCAATTGAGCTTTCCCATCCAAACATGATATAATAATGATAATCATTATCAACTATATGGGCGAGTTCTCTGATCGTACGGAGGCTGCCATTTTTACTATAGAAGGTCCCGCCTCCTATGACGGGATGCAGAGAGAAGAGGAGAGGAGACACGATGGAACATCTGTTGAAAGTGAAAGATTTGGCCATCTCGTTCAAAACCCGGGAGGGGGAGGTGCAAGCGATCCGGGGTGTCGATTTTCACGTCGATAAGGGCGAGACGCTGGCCATCGTTGGCGAATCCGGATCGGGCAAAAGCGTTACCTCCCAGGCCGTCATGCAGTTGGTGCCTCGGCCGCAGGGCATTTACAAGCGCGGGGAGATCTGGTTCGACGGGCAGGAGCTGATCGGCGAGACCGAGAAGCAAATGCAGCGGATTCGCGGCAAAGAGATCGGGATGATTTTTCAGGACCCGATGACTTCGCTAAATCCGACAATGAAGGTGGGCAAACAGATCACCGAGGTGCTTCATACCCACGAGCGGATGTCCAAAGACGCCGCGTATCGGCGGGCCGTGGAACTGCTGGACTTGGTCGGGATTCCGTCCCCCGAGCGCCGGTTTCACCAATACCCGCACGAGTTTAGCGGCGGGATGCGGCAGCGGGTGGTGATCGCCATCGCGTTGGCGGCGAATCCGAAGCTGCTGATTGCCGACGAGCCGACCACAGCGCTGGACGTGACAATCCAGGCGCAGATTCTGGAATTGATGAAGGAACTGCAGCGGAAGATCGGCACCGCGATTATTTTCATTACGCATGATCTTGGGGTTGTGGCCAAAATGGCCGATCGCGTGGCGGTGATGTACGCCGGGCAAATCGTCGAGACGGGGACGGTGGAGGAAATCTTCTACGATCCGCGGCATCCGTACACCTGGGGGCTGCTTGCCTCGATGCCAAGCCTCGAGGGCCACGGCGGCGGGAAGCTGTCGGCCATCCCCGGCACGCCGCCGGATTTGATCCGCCCGCCGAAGGGGGACGCCTTCGCGTTGCGGAGCCGGTATGCGATGCAGATCGACTTCGAGCAGGAACCGCCGCTGTACCAAGTATCGGATACGCATGCGGTGAAATCGTGGCTGCTGCATCCGCTGGCGCCGGCGGTTCAGCCGCCGGAAGCGGTAAGCCGGAAACGCCGCCAGTTGCCGGGTGTCTACGAGGTTCCGTTGCTGGTGGAGGCGTAACGTAATAGGGGAAAGGGACTATTTATCCATGGGGGGAAATCGAATGTTTGTGATGACAAGGACGATGATCGTTGAGAAAGGCAACAGCGACAAGGTGCTCGCGCGTTTTAGCGCGGAGAGCCCGATCGACCAAATGGAAGGTCTGGTGGACATCAGCGTGATGGTCAACCGGAAAAGCCGGGAGCAGGAGGAGGTCGTCGTTGTCATCCGCTGGGAATCGCAGGAGGCTTGGAAGAACTGGGAGAAGAGCGACGCGCATATCCAGGGGCATAAGAACAGCCAGGAACAGCAGCCGTCTGCGTTCATTCTCAGCACGACGGTCAATATGTACGATGCGCAGGTCGTGAAGAAGGGAAAGGCTTTTTTGAACGGCGTGTAACGTGATACACTTAATTCGAAGGGTTGGACGGATGATAGATTGCTAGATTCCGGCGATTTGCGATTACTTTAAGGCAAGGAGATTTGAAATGAAGCTGGTTTCATGGAACGTGAACGGACTACGGGCTTGCGTGGGCAAGGGGTTTATGGACTATTTCAAGGAGGCGGATGCCGATATTTTTTGCCTCCAGGAGACGAAGCTGCAGGAAGGGCAGATTGAGCTGGACCTCGGCGGCGATTACGAGCAGTACTGGAACTATGCGGAGAAAAAAGGCTACTCCGGCACCGCCGTCTTCACGCGGATCAAGCCGTTGTCCGTGCGCTACGGTATGGAGGAGGATTCCGAGCCGGAGGGCCGGATCATCACGCTGGAATTCGAGGAGTTCTACCTCGTTACGGTATATACGCCCAACGCGAAGCGCGACCTTTCCCGTCTGAACTACCGGATGGAGTGGGAGGACCGGTTCCGCGCGTACCTTACGGGTCTGGATGCGGTCAAGCCGGTGATCGTCTGCGGCGACCTGAACGTCGCTCACATGCCGATCGACATCAAGAACGCGAAGTCGAACGAGGGCAACTCCGGCTACACCTTGGAAGAACGCGGCAAAATGACCGTCCTGCTGGCGGCGGGGTTCACCGATACGTATCGGTACTTTTATCCGGACCGCGAAGGCATGTACAGCTGGTGGTCGTATATGCCCAAGATCCGCGAACGCAACATCGGCTGGCGGATCGATTACTTCCTCGCGTCCTCCCGGCTGGAGCCGCAGCTGCAGGATGCGGGGATCGACTGCCACATCCTGGGCAGCGACCATTGTCCGGTGTCGTTGACGGTGGAATGGTGATTTTATCTTGAGCTGCCGAACTGGCAGCTCTTTTTTAGTTACACGATCTCGAAAAATTGGTAGAATAAGAGAGTGTGATCATTAAGATGAGGAGTTTTTATGATGAAAAATAAGTGGTTGAGGTTGATGCTTGTCTGTATGATCGCATTGGGGTTGCAGGGGACAGCGGTTAAGGCCGAGCTATTCTCCGACTCAAATTCACCCAAGCAAAATACTCCCCGGATCAAGATCAACGGCCAATCTGTACAAGTAAATCCGCAACATCCAGCGACATTTCGGCAAAACCTGATCTATGTACCGGTCGATTTTTTCGAACATCCGTCGCTCCAACTGAGTGTGTTTGCGTTTCAAGTGCAAGACGGCATTCATGCGGACCTACTCAACTCCAAAACAAAAATTACGTTAAACACGTCCCAGGCTTCGTACACTTACGGGAACTTTAAGACAAGCGACTCCTTTGGCATCGGCGAGACGAAGACAGCGAGTTGGGAGGGAGAGGGCCCATATACCGACGGCAATAAGCTAATGGTTCCGTTAAAAGAGATCTCGGAACGAATGGGGATAAGTGTTAAATGGGATAAACAAAGTAAAACGGCCCTACTCATCACAGATGCTGAATATCAGAGTCAGCTGGATTCCGTGGAGGAATGGGAGGGATGGTTAGGACAAAGTCCAGTTGACGAGGACGATCCCTATAGCCCAGCCGTTACAGAGAAGGAACTAATTGAGTATATTACGGATCAAGGACTACACGTGGTTGATTATGAGATCGTATCCAAATACAAAGCGATAGTGTTGGAAATAGGGGAATCGGAAGCTTCTCTGTATACCTTGGAGCGGTTACGTAACGGAGGGATCGCATCGCGAGATGTTGAAATGGCATCGGGTACCGATGATGAAGGGTTCACAGTACTGCACGCTTATGGGTATATTGGCGTTACTGCGCATGAAAGCACGAAAATACACGATATCGAATATTTCGTTGTGACAACAAGTGACGGTGGTGGTAATGAGGTAAAGGAGAAGCGACTTTTTGAAGGTAAGCAGGGAGTTTTGGTCAAGCTCCCAAATGGAGATGCCAGTGGCACAGTTGACTTTTACGGCCAAAATGGCTTTGTACATCATACATACTTTTGGTGACATCGACTGCCACATCCTAGGCAGCGACCACTGCCCGGTGTCGTTGACGGTGGATGGTGATATAATATGGAGTAGACGAAGAACGTCCTTTTTGCCGCACGGGTTGCGGGGGAAGGGCGTTTTTTTATTTTGTGGACGAGAGGTGGCTGGGCGTATGGATTTTGAGCAAGCGCATCGGGCTTTTGTGGAGAAGCATTTGGCGGGGAGAACGGGAGAGCGCAAAGGGAGGCTGCAGCGTGGGCATCAATATGCGGAGAAGCTGCTGCTGAAAAACGTATGGTGGCCGTTGTTCGGAACGTTGGAGCATTTGCACCCGGAATATGAAATTCTCGATTGGAATCGGAAATCGCAGTTTCTCGACTTCGCTTATCTTCCGCCGTTCGGCCGTTTCGGCATCGAATGCGACGGTTTTCAAAGCCATGTGAAGGACATGGATCGGGAAAAATTCAGCTACGCGCTGAATCGCGACACATTTTTGACCGGTATGGGGTGGAAAATGATCCATTTCTCCTTCGACGATATCCAGTACCGTCCGGAGGTTTGCCGGATGCTGCTGAACTTGGCGGTAGGCCCCTATTTGCTCAAAAAAACTCCTGGCCCGGAGAGCATGGCTACGCCTGTTGAGAAGGAAGTGCTGCGCATCGCTTGGTATCTGGGCAATTCGGTTCGCCCTAAAGACATATCGGAGCATTGCGCCGTCAACTTCCGCACGGCTCGCAAATGGCTGAACGGTCTGGTCGACAAGGGGCTGCTGCATCCCGTGAAATCCGGCACCTATATTTGCCGATATGAGCTGACGGACAGGTATGCGGAGGGATTGGCGTGAGTCGAGTGTAAGGTAAGGGGGAATACTAGATTAGTTTGAGCTATGTGCGAAATCTGTATGAGGCAAGTGTAGGATCAGGGCGAATCCAGGTGCGAAATCAGCATGAGTTTAGGATGAGTACAGTGCGAGATTAGCATGAGTAAAGTGCAATCCAGCGCGGAATAGGAGCATGCTTAGTAGAAAATGTGTTGGTGGGGAGGGGAACTAGGAGAACTCAGAGGGCGGCCGTCATCCCGAAAATGTTGTACTTTGTACAACATTTTCGGACACTTTGAGGGGATTTAATAATAATGTTGCATTTTGTACAACATTTTCTCGTAGATTTCCCTAGTATGGGTAAAAATATTGTACTTTTTACAACATTTCTCCCCATTACCGAGTCTTAGCGTAGAAATGTTGTACGTTTTACAACATTTCTGCCAAGCAGGGAGTACTTTAGCTCAAAATTGCCATGAGGAGAAACTGTTAGGCTTCCCCAAAGCCCGCCCTAGCCCCACTCAACTCAATCCCACCCACCCAACTAACTCAACTACCTCAACTAACTCAGCTCACCCAACTCACTCAACTCACTTAGCTCACCCTACTCCCATCCCAAGACACGCCTAAGCCGCGAAAGTTGCTTCAAGCCACCCTAAGCCTCAACAAACCTTCAACAAAGCCGCTCCGAACCGCATCAAATCAGCCAAAGTTGCCCCAAACCGCCCCAAGACCGCATCAAACCCGCGTCAATCCTGCATCAAATCGCCCTCTCAAAATGAGTGATTACTCACTTGACACCCCGACCTCAAAAGAGTATCTTAATTTCATCAGGAATAATGAGTAAGTACTCACTATTTTTGCATTCTCCCCACAGAGGAGTGAACCAGAAATGAACAACAAACCGGATATTTGCCTCCGTACTCAAGAGGTAACTCGAGCTTTTAACGGCAAGGAGGTGCTGCACGGCATAAGCCTGGAGGTTCGGCGTAGCGAGATCTTCGGGCTGCTGGGGCCATCGGGTTCGGGCAAGACGACGTTCGTAAAATTGATCGCCGGAATCGACGAAGCGACCCGCGGGGAGGTCGAGGTGCTGGGCACGCGGATGCCGAAGTTGGCCATGATGAACCGTATCGGCTACATGGCCCAATCCGACGCGATGTATGCTGAACTGACGGGCAAGGAAAACCTGGAGTTCTTCGGGGCGTTGTTTGGCCTGCGCGGCCAAAAAATGAAGCAGCGCATCGATGAGGTCATGGCGCTGGTGGATCTGACGGATCATCTCAAACAGCCCGTCGGCGCCTATTCCGGCGGGATGAAGCGCCGTCTGTCGCTGGCGATCGCCCTGATGCACGAACCTGAGGTGCTGATTCTCGACGAACCCACCGTCGGTATCGACCCCGTCCTGCGCAAGTCGATATGGGACGAATTCGAGAGCCTTAGCCGCCAGGGCACGACAATCCTGGTGACGACCCACGTCATGGACGAGGCCGACAAGTGCCATCGGCTTGGCATGGTGCGTGACGGCAGGCTAATTGCCGTGGGTACGCCGGAAGCGCTTAAACGGGAAACCGGGAGCGTTACGATCGAAGAAGCTTTCCTGTATTACGGAGGTGTCCGCGCATGAGAATCCGGGCTTTGATCGTTCGCATTATCCGTCAATTCATTCACGATAAACGGACAATGGCTTTGTTGATCGTTGCTCCGCTGCTGGTCTTATCCATGATGTATCTCGTATTTAACGGCGACGCCTATCAGCCGAAAATCGGGACGGTGCAAATCCCTACCGCTCTTTCCGACCAATTGAGCAGCGGCGATGCCGAAGTGATCGCCTTTGATACGGAGGCCATGGCCCAATCGGCTTTGGCCGACCAAGAGATCGACGCGCTGATCCGCCTCGATCAAGGCGTACCGCATATCGTGCTGGAAGGCAGCGATCCTTCCAAGAACCGGGCGGTTATGCTGCTGATCCAAAAAACGCTGCAAGGCCAAGGCGCCCCAGGCGCCCCAGTCGCTTCAAGCGAGACGCCCCCGGCCCCTGACCAGGGCGGAAACTCCGCGGTTGACCCTGGCAGCGCGGCAGCGACAAGTCCGAACAGCGCTTCGGCTGGTCTGGAAGGCGCGGCGCAGCAACTACCGAAGTCGCAGGCACCGGTGTTCGAATATTTGCACGGAGGGGCGGACATGTCTTCCTTCGACAGCTTAAGTCCCGTGCTGATTGGTTTGTTTGCCTTCTTCTTCGTATTCCTGATCGCCGGCGTTTCTTTTCTAAGGGAGAGAACAAGCGGCACGTTGGAGCGGCTGCTCGCTACGCCGCTGCGCCGATGGGAAATCGTCGTCGGCTACATGGCGGGCTTCGGCATCTTTACGAGCCTGCAGGCGGTGCTGATCGCCGGATTTACCGTGTATGCGCTCGGCAGCCTGATGGTCGGCTCCTTCGGGTACGTGCTGCTGATCATGCTGCTGCTTTCGCTCGCTGCCCTTAGCTTCGGCACGCTCCTATCGGCGTTTGCGAATTCGGAATTTCAGATGATTCAGTTCATCCCGCTCGTCATCGTGCCGCAGGTGTTCTTTTCCGGGTTGTTTGACCTGGAGAGCATTTCGCCGTGGCTGCGCTGGATTACCCACATCACGCCGCTGAAATACGGTGCGGACGCGCTGCGCGGCATTATGATCCGAGGCGAGGGCTGGAGCGGGATTGCGTTGGACGTCTACGTGTTGGCAGGGCTGTCCATCGCATTCATGCTCGCCAATGTCCTCGCGTTGCGCAAGCACCGCAAAATATAGTACGCTGGACAAAGAACCTTAAGATGCGAAGGGAAAGGGGAGAGGCCTCTATGTCGGACGGGAAAGAGCAGTGGCTGGAGGACCTGATCCGGTTGACGGAAGAAGAGGACACGGAGAAGAAAACGGAGAAGCAGATCAAAATTTTGGAGGCGGCGACGGAGATTTTTGCCGAGAAAGGGTATGCCGCTACTTCCACCAGCGAAATCGCGCAAAAGGCCGGAGTGGCCGAAGGAACGATCTTCCGTCACTATAAGACGAAGAAAGATCTGCTTCTGTCCATCGCCGGACCGATCGTCATCAAGCTGGCTGCGCCGTTCTTGCTGCGGGACTTCGCCAAGATGATCGAGTTGCCCTATGAGCGGGCGGAGGATTTTTTTCGCGCGTTGGCTAAGGATCGCCTCAAATTTGTCCGTGAGAATATGCGGATCATCAAAATTTTGATCCATGAGGTGCCGTTCCAGCCGGAGCTGTTGGAGCAGGTGAAAAATTTGGCATCCGAGATCGTTTTTCGGCGGATCGAGAAGGTCATTCTGCATTTTCAGGAAAAGGGTCAAATCGTAGATGCGCCGCCCTGGCGGATTGCGCGAACCGGAGCCAGCATCGTGATCGGCATGATTCTGGTGCATGTGTTAATCCTGCCGGATTTTCCTTTCGACGAAGAAGAGGAGATCGAGCGTACGGTGGATCTGCTCATGTACGGCATCGCCGGCCGCTCTCGATAACGATCAAGGGTAATAACCCGCCTGGGCATTGCGCCCGGGCGGGTTTTTGCCGTCATCAGGGCTAACGGCCGGAGTATGGGGAGACGGTCTAACCCCGGTCTGCCCCGAAGTGATCCTGCCGGCCGTTCGGACCGACCAGTCCATAGAAAAGCAGGCTGGTCAATTCTTTGATTAAACGCTGGTTTTTTTCTTTATCCATAGACAGATCGATTTTCGTTCTAGCCTCGTTAAGAAGATTCAGGTAGAGCAAGAAGGTTTCGGCCGACACGTCCTTGTTGATGTACCCCTCCCGTTGTCCTCCCTCAAAGAAATCCATCATCTGGGGGAGATACCGCTTATAGATCTCTTCCGTCATGGCTAAGATTTCCGGACTGCTGGACATCATCGTCCTTAAAAATTCGGGATCGACCTTATTTGCAAAATCCGCCGTCTCGAAGATCATCTTCTCGATTTTCTCCAAAAAAGGCAGATCGCTGCGAAGCATGCGAAGTCGTTCCTCCCAAGCCTCCTCCAGCATTTCGGTTACGACTTTGGCGAATAGCTCGTCTTTCGTGCCGAAATAATTGTAAATCGTTACGGGCGAAACGCCGGCTTGCTTCGCGATTTCAGCTAGGCTGACTTTGTCTAGACCGTAAGCCGTAAACAACTCTACGGCGGCGCGTTTGACTTTCTCTCTCTTCAACTCCGTGCGGCGTTGATATCCATTCATCGACGTAATTCACCTCTATGCCAAGAATACGTTAAGTTTTGTATATTTTCAACTCAATTCATTCAAAACATCTTGACTTCCTTCATCAACCAATGTACATTGTGAATGAAATGAATATATATTATTCAAAACATTAAATGAGAGGTGTCCTTCAAAATGAGCATTCGCACGGAAGGATTGACGAAGAGATTTTCCAACGGGAAAGGGATTTTCGATCTGACCTTTTCCGTTAAAAAAGGAGAGGTCCTGGGGTATTTAGGGCCAAACGGTGCCGGTAAATCGACGACCATCCGCCATTTGATGGGTTTCTACAAGCCGGACCGAGGAAAGGCCACGATCGACGGCTTGGATTGCATGCGGCAGAGCGCGGAAGTGATGAAGAAGGTGGGTTATCTCCCCGGGGAAATCTCCTTCCCGGACGGCATGAACGGACTGCAAGTGCTTGAATTGCTGGGAGGGATGCGCGGGATGAAGGGGACGGGCCGGCGCGATCAATTGATCAAGCGGTTTCAGTTCGATGTGAAGACCCCCATCCGCAAAATGTCCAAAGGGATGAAGCAAAAGGTAGGCATCGTCGCGGCTTTTATGCATGATCCGGCCATTCTCATCCTGGACGAACCGACCTCCGGCCTGGATCCCTTAATGCAGCAAGTGTTCGTTGATCTGGTGCTCGAAGAGAAGGAACGCGGCAAAACCGTGCTGATGTCCTCCCACATGTTTGAGGAGATCGAACGGACCTGCGACCGTGTCGGCATTATCAAAGACGGAAAGCTCATTGCCGTCGAGGGAATCGAAACAATGAAGGCGGCGCAACGCAAGATTATCGCGGTTACGTTC
This sequence comes from Paenibacillus sp. JL3B1040, assembly GCF_057063165.1. Taxonomy (NCBI): domain Bacteria; kingdom Bacillati; phylum Bacillota; class Bacilli; order Caryophanales; family Paenibacillaceae; genus Paenibacillus; species Paenibacillus tiangongensis. Next base: position 953,944 of record NZ_CM169317.1, read on the forward strand.
CAATCGCAGGAAGATGCGGACGCCGTGAAGCGCAGCGGGCTCGACTGCGTCAAAGAGGAAGGTCCAAGGCTGCATTTGGCCGTCCAGGGCAACTATGAGCAATTGATCGCGGCATTGGCCGGCCGGGGAATTTCCAATATGGATATGGAGTCGCAAAAGCTTGAGGATATTTTTATGCACTTTTACGGTGCGAAGGAGGCCGCGCGATGAACCGGGCATTATTCGTTTCGACTTACCGCCGGAATTTGAAGCTATTCGTGGTTTTTTTGGCGATTACGATCTTTTATTTTCTCGCGACGATGGGGATGTATACCGGCGGCGAATCCGATCTGTTCGCTGCAATGCCGGAAGCGATGCGTAACGCCTTCGGGATGCAGGAAGGGATGGAGACGTTGACCGGATTCATGGCGACGGGATTTTACGGGGCGACCTTCATTATGTTTCTGATGATCTATTGCGTCGTCGTCGCGAACGGACTGATGTCGCATTTGGTGGACCGCGGGTCGATGGCCTATCTATTGGCGACGCCGGTTTCCAGAAGGAGGATCGCCGTGACGCAAGCCGGGGTCCTTATCGTTAATTTGTTCCTGATCTCCTTGCTGACCTCGGTAGCAGGTTTGGCATTAGCCCCGGTACTGGTGAACGATGCTAAGCTGGATACGTCCGCTTTCCTGCAAATCAATTTGCTCGGATTTTTGTTGTTTTTCGTCATCAGCGGTTACGCGTTCCTGTTCTCCTGCCTGCTGAACGACAGTAAACGTACGTTGGCGGCCTCCGGGTTGCTGTCCGTCTTCTTCTTCATCGCACAACTCGTGGCGAATATGAGCGGGGAGATGGAATGGTTGCGTGGATTGACGGTGTTGAGCGTTTTTGAGCCGATCCAAATCGCCACAAGCTCGTACGACGTCCTCCCGGCAGCTTTGGGTCTTGGGGCGGCGGGGCTGGTGCTGTATGGAGCGGCCGTCTGGATTTTTGCAAAAAGGGATTTGCCGTTATAAAAGAAAGGGATGTTGACTGTACTCCCTATAAGTTTATCGGATGCCTATAGTTATCTATGGGTATCTTTTTTTGTCCGTATTTTGGCTGACGCATATCGAGCTGATCGAAGGCGAGCATGTCGGATATTGGGAGCAGCGCGGCTACTCCAATGATGCGTGGGTGGGACTAGCTGATAGATCGTATAGTAAAAAGAAGCCGGATACTCCTTTCAGGGGGCCGGCTTTCATTGATTTCATCTATCCGTTCCTTCTTTTGAGGATTATCCCGTTGCATCAGGAAACAGCCTCACTCTCGATCCCCCCAATTCTGAACGAAGGGGATAATCGTGCAAAGGAGGTGTGAGAAGATACTATCCGCCCCATCATTGACAATGATAATCATTATCAATTATACTTCGGTTATCAAGTCGTTCCGTCTGGAAGGAGTGGAGGAGATTGAGCAAAATCATCATCGTATACGCGAGCTTGACCGGCAATACGGAGGAAATGGCCGAATTGATCGCCGAGGGCGTCCGCAGCACCGGAGCTACCGCGGATTTGAAAATGGTCGAGGACTGCAACGCCGTTCATCTGCTGGAATACGACGCCTGCCTGCTGGGGGCTTATACCTGGGGGGACGGGGAACTTCCCGACGAGTTCGCCGATTTCGTGGACGAAATGAAGGAGCTGAATCTGGCAGGTCTCCGGGCTGCCGTATTCGGCAGCGGAGATACCTCCTATCGTCTGTATTGCGCGGCCGTGGATGAGCTGGAGCAGCGGCTGCGGGAATTCGGGGCCGTCCTCGTTCAACCCTCTTTGAAGGTGGAATACGGTCCGAATCCGGAAGAGAAGGTGCTGTGCCGGGAATTCGGGGCAAGCTTCGCGCAAGGCCTGGGAGCGCTGCATCAGCCATGACGAGGCGGATCGTCGATTATGAACTCGAGGAGTGGCTGCGGTCGCTTGTGACGGCTCCGACCGGCCAGGCGGGGGTGGGCGGCCAAACGTGCGGCGGATCTCCGATCACCTGGCAGCAGCGCGTGCAATACGCCGTCGGTCACGCCATCAACGATTATTTCACGCTCATCCCGGCGGTCCGGCTGCATACGCCGTTCCAGGTGCTGCTGAACCGGCGTTGGCCGCGAAATCAAAGTGATTTTCCCGATCCTTTATTTTACTGGCAGGTCTACAACCGGATGGTCTCCGAGTTGACGCTGGTTACAGGGATGAGGATTTACGATTATCCCGTAGCCTTATATGAGAAGTGGGGAACGCCTGCGGCTGGGCTTGATTTGCACTTGTCCGTTATTTTTCAAACGGTATGGCAGCAACGGGGAACTCCCGAACGGGTAACGATACAGAAATTTCTGGTGGAGGAGAACGAGACGATCGCGCAAGCCTTTATCCATATGGTCAACGTGTTTTGGCACAGTGCGTTCGGTCGTCCGCCCGGCAACATCGAGGTGTATGCGTTGCTGGAAGGGCGGAGGCGGACGGTTTCCGGAGAGTCGATCAACCTGCAGGAGTCGATCGACTACATGCTGTTGTTGCGGGACACGTGGGAAAGCGAATGCCGCGCCCGGGAAAGGGAGGAATCGGACGGCGGCGATGCCGAGCGAACCGGCGGCGGCGAACCGTGGAGGCTTGGGGTATCGTAAAAATCATAAAGCTTGCTGGAGCGAAGCCCCGCGATGCGGGGTTGTTTTTGTGCGGGTAAACCATTTTTGGACCCGGCACTTTATGTTCCGGCCGCGGACGGCTACAATAACAGAAAAGAAAGAAAGCGACAAGGAGTGCGAGAGCAATGAACATCCAGGAACTAAGGGAACATCGCCAATACCCTGACAATATCGGACATGAAAATAACCGCGCCACCTTCGAACGCGACTATTCGCGATTGATCCATTCCCCGACTTTTCGCCGCCTGCAGGGGAAATCGCAAGTGTTTGGGGCCGGCACGGGCGATTATTATCGGACTCGGCTGACGCATTCGCTGGAGGTCGCGCAGATCGCTAGGGAAGCGGCGCGAAGCCTGCTGCGCGCTTATCCGGAGCTCGCGGCCGATCGAGCCGGACATCCGGGGTTGGTCATCGACCCGGAGGTGGTGGAATGCGCCGCGATATGCCATGATTTCGGGCATCCTCCGTTTGGCCACAAGGGCGAAGAAGTGCTCGATCAAATTTTGGAGAAGCTCATCGAGGAGAAGGTAAGATCGGCCCTGAAAGGGAAACATCCGTCGCCGGAGGAAGAGCGGCGCGCCCGGGAAGCGATCCGGCAAAAGTACGAGCATTTCGAAGGCAATGCCCACAATTTCCGCCTGATGATGTTCCTGGAGAAACGGGAAAACATCGATGGCTTAAATCTATCCGATGCGGTGCTGCTGGGCACGAACAAGTACCCTTATCCGGGAACGATCAACAAAAAGGGACTCTATCTGCATGAATGGGAGTATATCTCCTTCATTCGGGAGCGGTGGGGCATTCCGGAAGGGAAGAAGACGTTCGAAGCACAACTGATGGACCTGTGCGACGATATCGCCTATTCGGCCCATGATCTCGAGGACGGAATCAAGGCGGGGAAAATCGAGGTGCACGAGCATTTTCTCAAGGACTCGCATATCCAGCGGCTCATTGTCGAGAAGATCATGACGTTGGAGGATTCGTTTTGGGCGGGGTGGATGCCGGACAAAGTACAGGTCAAGGTGGCGGAAGTGCTGGACGCGTTCCTGTGCATTTGGAATGCCAAAATGCCGATCTGCGATCAAGACTATTCCCGAACGCGCCGGGAGGTCAAAGCGTATTGGGTCAGCCTGTTCGTCGGCAGCCTGGGCGTCGTCGACGACGGCGATTGGCAGAAGGTCACGTTCGTTAAGGAAGGGCAAGAGGATGAGGACATGCTGCGGACGGTGAGCGTACTGAAGAGCTTCGCCTGGGTCACGATGATCCGCGATCTGCGGGTGCAGCGGCTGCAGAAGCGCAGCGCTTGGATCATCAAGCGGCTGTGGGACGCCTTCGTCGATCCGGAGACGAGCAAATCGATCATCCCCGGCGACTGGCTGCGCAGGTTCGACCGCGATCAGGCCAAGGCCAAGCCGATCTGGACCTGGGAGCATATGATCATCGACTATATTGCCGGCATGACGGACGCCTACGCGGAAAAGATCTACAACGAGCTGTACGGGCTGAAGGTCGGTACGATTTACGATATGGATTAAATCCTTCTATAGGTTTATTCCCACTTGAAGAACCGAAGAGACAGGCTGGTGCATGTCACCGCAATACCAATCATCACGATAACGGGAACGAGAACCTGATCCATCGGCAAGCCCAGGGAAGCGGCTTTCAAAAGTTTAATTCCCTGTGTCAGCGGCAGGATGTCGGCGGCTTTTTGAAGGACAGCAGGCATGACCTCATATGGCAGCGTGGCCCCCGAAAAAATGAGCATCGGAAAGTACAACAGGCTGGCCAAAGCACCGGCTATTTTGGAATTGGGCGCGATTCCTCCCACCAACAGCCCGATACTGAACATCGACAGCATCACCAACAAGTAAGCGCCCAGAAACAAAACCCATGATCCGTGGAACCGATATCCGAACAAGACGGCCCCCGTCCCGTAAACAAGCAGGAGCGAAACTAAGGAGTACAGCGCATAAATGACAACCTGCACCGCTAGGATCAGAGCGGGACGGGTGGGGGTTACCTTGAACCGCTTTAATATTTTTCGGCTTCGGTAATCGGACACAACCAAAGGAAGGCCCATCACGCCCCCGGCGCAAATCGCGATGGTTGAGATCGCCCCGAAGGACTGCTCCAAGAAAGAATAACCCGCACCGCTGAAGGCCGGCTTATTTCCATAAATCGCCCCAAGGATCACAACGACGATTACCGGCATGCAGATGGCAAAGATCAACATGTCCAACCCGCGAAAGGACAGTTTGCTTTCCGTTAGTAGCAACGTTTTAAATGCTCGCATGTTCATCCTCCTCGTCGGTAAACCAAAGATAGGCGTCCTCTAAATTCTCGTAGGGACTTGCGGCAACCGCTTCTTGTACCGTCCCGTAAAAGATGCTTTGCCCGTTCTTCAAAATCATGATTTTGTCGCAGAGGGTTTCCACTTCGTCCATAAAATGAGAGGTTAACAGAATCGTGATCCCCTTCTCCTTCAATTCGGAGAGGCTTCTCCACACATCACGCCGAGCTTTGGGATCTAACCCGGTGGTCAATTCGTCCAAGAACACCACCTCGGGGTCCGGGATTAAGGCGAGGACGATAAACAAACGCTGTTTTTGTCCCCCGGATAGCTGACTGACATAACGATTTTGCTTGTCGGCTAATCCGAATTGTTTCAGAAGAGCACGGTAATCCAGAGAGGTTTTGTAGAGCGCGGCGGTGACTTCGCAAAGTTCAGACACTTTGATTTTGTCCTGATAGTGAGCCTCCTGGAATTGCACGCCAACGCGCTGGAACAGCTCTTTTCGATCCTGCACCGGGTCCATCCCCAGGATGGATACCTTTCCGCTGTCTCGTTTTGTTGTTCCCAAAATACATTCGATCGTGGTGCTTTTTCCCGCACCATTGGCGCCTAGCAACCCGAAGACTTCTCCACGACCCATCGAGATATCAATATTGTCTACGGCTTGAATAGGGTCGTAAAACTTGCATAGTTTCTCCACATGAACGGTTGTTTCCATGCAATAACTCTCCTCCTGTATTTTTTGTTGCATAAACACAGTAAAACACCAGAACAAAGTCTGGTGTCAATGTGGAGGGTTTGTCGCAAATTGTTGTCTCATCTTCGCTAGCTGCCCAAGCATCTTTTTCGCATTTTGCTCGGCGGAATGCAAAGAAGTGATCAATTTATCGCATACGGAAATGACATCATCGCTCTCTTCAGGCGTGTCGATGATTTGCCGCAGATTCACCTCGGGGTTTCGGGATAAAGCATTCAGCATCCGTAAAATCGCCGAGAGCGAGTAGTTCGCCATGCGCAAGGATCGAATGACTTTCAAACGTCGGAGGTCTTCTTCGGTGTAAACTCGGTAACCGTTTTGTTTTCGTTTGATTGTGAGCAGGCCGTTCATTTCCCAATTTCTTAAGGCATCCATGGAGATGTGTAAGACGTCGGCGGTTTGTTTCCTGGTGAACACCTTGGGACCTTGCTTCGAATGATCGCCTGATAACAATTGTTCGGCAATGGTTATAGCATCCTCAACATTGCTTTGTTCGGATTTGATGTGCTGCAAGTAGCGCTCCGCCTGGTCGCTCGCTTGATCTAATCGACCGGAGGCCGATGTTCGGATGATATTGATCGCTTCTTTTCTCAAACCGTTTTGGAGGATTTCAACTGCCAGCGCCATTCTGGCCAGTTTAAGTTGCTCCAAATGGAAATCGGTAAACATTCGATAGCCGTTCGCCATTCGTTCCGCCTTGGGGATGAACCCCCATTCTTCATAAAGCCGCACGGTATTGGGATGTATCCCTATTCGTTTTGCGATTTCGGACGTCTTGTACGTGCTTGTCGCCACGAATTACCACCCCCGAAGAGTTCTACAGCGGCGGGTTGGCATGACATTTCCGGCACACCGGGTAATACGACTCGTTGCCGCCGATTTGGATTTGCTCGCCAGTGTAGACGGGTTTGCCGTTCTCCACCCGCAGGTTCATCGTCGCCTTGCGCGCGCAGAACCAGCAGATCGTTTTCATTTCCTCAATTTTATCCGCATAAATGAGCAGCAGACGGCTGCCCTCGAACAGCTGGTTTTGGAAATCGTTCTTTAATCCGAAGGCCATCACGGGAATGTCCAGCTCGTCGACGATCCGGACCAACTGCTTGATGCTGTCCTCGCCGAGGAATTGACATTCGTCCACCAAAACGCAGTACAGGCGAGGCGTATGATTTTTGACGATTTCGTACAGGTTCGTATCCGGAAACACGGGGATGGCCTGCCGGCGCAGCCCGATCCGCGAGGAAACGAAGCCGACTTCGTCGCGATTATCGATCGCCGAGGTAAAGAGCAGCACCGGCTTGTTCTGTTCCTCATAATTGTGGGCAACCTTCAAAATTTCGATGGACTTGCCGCTGTTCATTGCTCCGTATTTGTAAAATAATTGTGCCAAACGATGACGTCCCTTTCTGTAGTTCATATCGCAATCATGATGCTCTTTATTCTAGCATATTTCGGCCTTATTGTTGGATAGGCAAGCGCGAAATTTGGAGAAAATCATCGGCCGGCGACGCGACGTCTACTCAGCCGTTGTTGTCAATTCCCGAACCCGTAATCTACTGTTTCACAAGCGTTTCGACGGCACGCCCCAGCGCCGCCGGCTCCGTCGTTGGCTCGAATCGTTCTACCACGTTTCCGCAGCGGTCGATCAGAAATTTCGTGAAGTTCCATTTGATCCCGTTGCCGGCATAGATCTCGGGGTGCTGTTCAAGCAGAAAGTTCTTCATCCAAAGCTCCTGTTCGTTATTCGGGTCAAACCCTTGAAACGGAGCCTGCTCGGTCAAATAGGCAAAAAGAGGGTGCGCGCGCTCGCCGCGAACTTCGATTTTTCCGAACAGCGGGAACGTAATGCCGAAGCCACCCCGGCAAGCTTGTTCGACTTCAACATGGTTACCGGGTTCTTTGCCGTTAAACTGGTTGCAAGGAAATGCGAGAATCTCGAATCCGTGCTCCCGCCAGGCGTCATACAGCGATTGCAAGCCGGCAAACTGCCTGGAGAAGCTGCATTGACTGGCGACATTGACGATCATAAGCACTTTCCCCCGGTATTCGGACAGACGAATCGTACGCCCCTGGATCCATTCGGCTTGAAAATCATAAATCGTCACGCGTGTTCCTCCTTCGTGCAGGGAATGGACAGCCTCCGGTTAAGGCAGGGCCTTTGCCATAAGCATACTGCTTGAAGAGGGGGAACGGAAATACTCGGATGCAATAAGCTCGATAGGAAGAACCAATGAGGACGAAGCTTACCCGCCCGGTCCGGCAGGTGTATAATGGAAATGGGCGAATGCCCAATGAAGGGAGAGGTGGAAATGTCCGTCCATACGGAGAAATCGCTGCCTAGAAAAAGCCTGAAGGAGCTGGGAATCTCGGCTCGGAGCGTGATCGGTTTTTTGGAATATTTGAAAGCGCATTCTATCGAATTGCATAGCTTGATGCTGGTGCGGCACGGGCATGTCGGGGTGGAAGGCTGGTGGGCGCCTTACGGGCCCGATCTGCCGCATATGTTGTTCTCGCTTAGCAAAAGCTTCACCTCCACCGCCATCGGTATGGCCGTTCAGGAGGGCAAGCTAAACGTGGACGATCCGGTCGTCTCCTTCTTTCCGGAGGACGTGCCGGAGGAGATATCGCCGAATTTGGCCGCGATGCAAATCAAGCATTTGCTGATGATGGGGACGGGGCACGCCTTCGACACGATGGAACCTCTTGACCGAGCAAAGGACGGGAACTGGGTCAGGGCGTTCTTGGAGCTGCCCGTTGAGCATGAGCCAGGGACGTTCTTCCTGTATAACACCGGAGCCACCTACATGTTGTCCGCCATTCTGCAAAAGGTTACCGGGGAAACGCTGCTGCAGTATTTGCAGCCGCGCCTGTTCGAGCCGCTCGGCATCGCGAATCCGACTTGGGAGAGCTGTCCGCTCGGCATCAACACCGGCGGATTCGGCCTTAAGGTGACGACCGAGGATATCGCCAAATTCGGCCAGCTGTACCTGCAGAAGGGCCTATGGCAAGGCAACCGGCTGCTGGAGGAAAGCTGGATCAACGCCGCAACCTCCAAGCAGATCTCCAACGGCGATGGCGGGGACAGCGACTGGGCGCAGGGCTACGGCTATCAATTCTGGCGCTGCCGTCACGGTGTATACCGGGGCGACGGGGCGTTCGGACAGTTCTGCATCGTGCTGCCGGAACAGAAGGCGGTGCTTGCCATGACATCGGGCACCAACGACCTGCAGGGGGTGCTGAATGGGGTATGGGAGCACCTGTTGGGCGCTTTTGCCCAAGGGGAAGAAGGCTTGGCCGAGGAAGATCGGGCGGCGGAGACCGAATTGCGCCATTTCCTGGAGGGTTTGTATTTGGAGCCGCCTCGGACCCAGCCGCATTCCGAGCGGGAAGCCGAGCTCGGCAGCGGAAAGGGGTGGCTGCTGGAACCCAACGAACTTGGCCTGCAAAGTACGAGAATCGATATTCACGGGGACACGGCCGTGCTGGACATCAAGGACAACCGCGGCGAGCACCGGGTCGAACTGGGGCGGCAGGCTTGGCGATTGGGGCGGACGACGTTATTCGAGGAGGAGGAGCAAATCGCGGCTTCCTTCACCTGGAAATCGGCGGACACGCTGCTGCTGAGCATCCAGCGGATCGAGACGCCGTTCCGTATCGCCGTCGAAATCGAACTGCTGGAACAAGGAATCGAAATCCGCAGTGCGGTCAACGTATCCTTCACGGAGCCGACTTCGGCCCCAATTCGTGGCCGGCTGGAGTAAAAGCTAGGGTCTTTACCTGGGGGGACGCTCGACGAGCAGCCGATTCACCAGCTCGCTCATGCCCTCCCAGGAATCCTTCATCAGGAAATGCTCCTGAATCGGGGCATTCCACGGGCGGGGGATGCCGATGGTCAACCTTCCGGCCTCCTTGGCGGGCACAAGATTATGGGGCCCGTCATCGATCAACAGGTCGAAATCCAGCAGCGTTTTCCGCTTGGCGACGAAGAAGTTCTCGAACGGGATAAACGGCATCCAGCGCTGCAGCCAATTCCACTTCTCCGGAACCGAAGACGGTCTGGCCGCCGTAACGATGATCACGTCGTGGTCCCGCGCGATCTTGCGCGCTTCTTCTATGGTATGTTCATCAAAAATTTCCAGCTCCTCATACAAGCCGGGGCGTCCGAAGAATAGATCTTCATTGCAATCGGGATGCCAAATTCCCGTCATGTCGAAGCTGATCATCTGATCCATGGTCAACGGGCGGTCGGGAAACTGCAAGTTGTGATAATGGATCGCCTTCGGCACGAGGTGGCAGAGGGTGTCGTCCATATCGATGGCTACGATGTTTTTGCGCATGTTTTGTATTCTCCCTCCTGGGTTTATTTTATTGGACTTCTTGGGAGGATACAAGACTTCTCTCCGCAGGACAAAATATCATGCAAAAAAACAAGTAGGTTCCCGCGCTTCTCTTTATACTGGTTTCGAAGGGGGGCTACACCATGAATTGGGTCAGCAAAATTCAGGAAGCTATCGATTATATCGAAGCCCGTTTGCTGGAGGATATCACGATGGAGTCAATCGGGGAGGCGATTCATTACGCTCCGTCCACGTTTCAAAACCTGTTCAGCGCCTTAACGGGCTATTCCGTGATGGAATACGTCCGTTTTCGCCGGCTGTCGTGCGCTGCGGACGAACTTGCGGCTGGCGGGCTATCGGTTACGGATACCGCTTTCAAGTACGGTTATGAAACCGTCGAGGCTTTTTCCAAGGCGTTCAAGCGGATGTTCGGATGCTCGCCATCCCGGTTTGCCTCCTCCGATGTCGATGGATCCAGATTCGCGCCCCTCTCGATCGATTTCAGTTTGCGGGGAGGTTTTTGCATGCGAAGAAACTTGTTACCGGGTTTATTGAAGGTGGATTGGTCGGATAAGGAACGTCAGAACGAATTCGTGGGCAGCGTTGTGTCGGCCTTGAACGCTTTGGGCGAGACCTTGGATTATGACGGAGTTTGCGCGGTTTCCGGCAGCGCCTTCCGCACGTCATTCTCCATGCCGTCGGTGGAAAAATGGAATCACGGCAACTATCACGTGATCCATGCTCCGATGATCATCGAACATACTTTCAAGATGCTGGGCTATCGGGTCACGCATCATATCCGGGGCGATTTCGATTCCGATCGGCAGCTGGTTATGGACAGCATCGACAGAGGGGTGCCCGTGATCACGCTGGAGGGCGTGATCGATTGCGCCGATGCTTGCGTCATTTCCGGTTATGACAACGACGGGAACGTGCTCCTTGGATACAACCCCTTTATGTTTTCCGAAGAAGATCATAAGGAGGATGCCGACGATACCGGTTATTTTCGGAAGTCCAATTGGCACGGCGGATTTTTCGCGCAGGGCAGTCACGGGCGGCTGCTGATCATTGAGGGAAAAACCGAAAAGCCGTCCAAGGAGGAAATGTTCTCGCAAACTCTGGCGCTGGCGAAGCGTCTGATTTTGGAGGAGAACGTCGCGCTGGGCCAATACAACGGGCTTGCCGCCCATAAGGCTTTTGCCAACGCGCTAATGACGTATGCCTGGGAGGACAATTTCGAGCCTTATCTCAATGTGATGTGCAATTACAAGCAATATCTCGACCGCCAGTATGCCGTTCCCTTCTTTTACGATAACGGCAGGGATGATCTGGCCCGGGAGTACGAAAAGATTGCCGAACTGTCGCGCTTGCTGGGGAGGCTGGTTCCGCAGGATTTTTCGGCGGAGGCGCTGTTTGGCGACCGGGAACGTTTGAAGCCCTATTGCGAAATTTTGCTGGAGATCGCCGAATTGGAGGAACGCGCGGCGAGACGGATGTAGGTTGTCAGTTGCCGCTTTCTTCAGCGGATGTTGTGGCGAGCCTCTGAGTAATCCGGATAGTTGACTCTAACGCTGATGATCAGCGCTATTTATGCGAATCCGGCGTTTTAAAAGTTCTAACGACGCTGACACACTCTAATACGGAAAAAATCCATGGTTTCAGTAGCAAATATGAGATATAAGCACTGTGATAAGCGTTAAAATCACAACACGATGATTTAGGCTTGCTTAAGCTCTGTGGCGAGGGTTAGATTTTGGAAGCGATCATTTTTAAGATCAGGCCCCGCCCAGGGCCGTACTGCCTCAGGAAAAAGGACCTCATCCGCACTTTGCAGTGGGAATAGACATGACGTCTTGTTCCATGACGTGCTTGCGCGACAAACCGCGGTCGTTCGGACCCTCGCCCATCGGCCAGAACGCCTTCGTGGCCAGCACGTAGGATTCGCGCGGGTAAGCCTTGAGCGCTTTGCCCACCAGTTCCTCCGCCGCGCCTTTCTCGTACACGTTGGCCGTATCGAAGAAGTTGATGCCCAAATCGTAAGCCGTCTTGATCGATTTCTCCGCATTTTCGCGTTCCACGTATCCCCCGTAGGTCAGCCAGCTTCCCAAGCTGATTTCGCTCACTTTGAGGCCGCTTCCGCCCAGTCTTCTATATTCCATATATCCTCATCCTCCCGGTATTTGTGTTGTAACCATTTTCATTCTATAAAAGTTCATATACAATTTAAAGACGTGAAAACTCATTCACTTATATCCATGATACTTGTTATACATAATATAGTTATATCCAAAAGGGGAGATTTGACGGATGCCCACCGTTCGTCGAGAAAACCTTGGATGTGCTCGGAGGAAAATGGGCGTGACGATGGAATATTCGCTCACCCCGATTTTGGGGGCATTGAGCCATGCTTAGACTAATCGGCAGAAGCATCCGCGATTTTCGCAAGTATTCCGCCAAGCTGCTGCTATTTCAACTGATTTATATGCTTGTTACGAGCGTCGTCATCCTTCCGGTCACATCGCTGTTGTTCCACCGCGTTCTCCGGGTGGTCGGCTCCGGTTCCTTGCTCAACGGGGAAGTGTACCGGATTGGGCTGAGCTATAAGGGCTTGGTGGGACTGACACTGATTGGGCTTGTCGCTTCCTTTACGCTGCTGATCCAATTGCTGGTGCTGATCGTTCTCATTCAGCAACGCATTTTCGGCAAGGAGATCGCCATCTCGGACGCGGTGTTGACGGTGCTGCGCAAGATGCCAAAGTTGCTTGGGTTCGGCGTGTTCCAACTGCTGCTGCTGTTGCTGCTCTTGATCCCATTTATCGACTCGCCGCTGTCGGCGTCTTTTTATGCGTTGTTTAACGTTCCGATCTTCTTGAATAATAAGGTGCTGGACGCTTCCTACATGATGACGGCCGCCTATGTCGTGCTTCTTGCGGGGTTATTGTATTCATTGCTTCGATGGATCTTCGTCCTGCATGGCATCGTGCTTGAGGATCTGAATTTGCGGCAGGCGGTTCGCGAAAGCCATGCCCTAACGCAAGGCCGGCGTTGGCGGCTGTTCGGCTCGCTGCTTCTCTTTAATGCCGCGATCCTTGCGGCAACCTCCGCAGCGGTGTCCGCACTCGGTCACATCCCTTCCTGGCTGAATCTCGATGTGCTCGCGCTCGTGTCCCAGCACTATTCGCTGACGGTTTCGACCGTGCTGGCCTATTTGTTGGAGCTTCTGCTGTTGCCGATCAACCTGTTCGTGCTGACGAGACTCTATTACGCGCTTAACCGTTCAAGGGGGATTCGGGCGAGGGATCGGCTTAACGTTAGACGCAGCAGATTAGGCCGTATCGAAAGTCGGATCGTCGCCTGGTGGAGGGAACTCAAGTGGAAGAGGGCCGCATATGTATCGGGCGCTGCCGTTTATATCGCCCTGGCGGTATTTATCGGCATGCGGGCGAATGATAGCCTGATATACGCAAAATGGAACGTACAAATCGCGGTGCATCGCGGGGATACGTCGAACGCCCCCGAGAATTCGCTGCCCGCCCTGCTCTCGGCGATCGACAAAGGCATTCAGGTTGCCGAGTTGGATGTGCAGATGACCCAGGACGGAGTTGCCGTATTAAACCACGATTCCGATCTGAGAAGAATGACGGGAGTGCGGAAGCGTATCGCCGATATGACCTTCGCGGAAGTGCAGCAGTTGTCCATCGGCTTGGACGAGAACGGTGATCCGATACGCATCCCGTCGCTGTACGACGTGCTCGCCGAGGCGCAGGGCCGCATTAAGCTGCTGCTGGACCTGAAGCCGAACGGCTCGGTCAGCGAGGCGCTGGCGGAGGAGGTCGTTCGTCTCATCAGGGAAGCCGGAGCCGAGGAAGAGGTGAGGGTGCAGTCGTTCGACGGCGAAGTACTGGGCCGGATCCGGGAACTGGCCCCCGAGATCAAAATCGGGAGAATTCTGTTTTTTGCGCTCGGGGACTTATCGAATCTCGACGTCGACTTCTATACGATCGAACAGATCATGCTAACCGATTTCTTTATAGATAAGGCCCATGCCAATGGCCGCGAGGTGTGGGTCTGGACCGTCAATACCAGACGGGATATGAAGGAAGTCCTCAAGTACCCGATCGATGGCGTGATCACCGATTCCCCCGAGACAGCGCAGTCGATGGTGGAAGTGGATTTGTAATTCGTTGAGGCCCCCCCACACCTTCGGCAAGCTATTTGCCGATCTACTCCCCCGTCGCGATCGGGTTCTCCTCGTAGCTAATCCAGTCGCTCCAGCTGCCGGCGTACAGCTTGACCTGCGGGTAGCCGAGGCGGTAGAGGGCGAGCACGTTCGGGCACGCGCTCACGCCGGAGCCGCAATAGACGATGGCCTCGCGGCCCTCGTCCAAGGCAGCGACAACCGGCGCTAGCTGCTCGCGCAGCTCGCCCTCGCTCTTCCAGGAGCCGCTGTCGTCCAGCACCTGCTTCCAGAACCGGTTGATCGCCCCCGGGATATGGCCGGCCTTGACGTCGAGCGGCTCCTGCACTCCGGCGTAGCGATCCGCGGCGCGCGAGTCCACCAGCACCACGCCGGGATCGCCCAGCGCCCGGCGCACGTCCTCCACGCCGGCCAGCATCTGCGGCCGGAGCGCGGGGGTGAAAGCGGCGGGGACGACGGTCCGCCGCTCGGCGGTCACGGGATAGCCGCCGGCCTGCCAGGCGGCGAATCCCTCGTCCATGACGCAGACGTCGTCATGGCCCAGCCAGCGCAGCAGCCACCATAGGCGGGAGGCGTTCATGCCTCCCTGGTCGTCGTAGGCGACCACTCTGGTGGCGTTGCCGATGCCGGCGCGTGCAAGGCGCGCGGCCAAAATGTCCGGGGCGGGCAGCGGGTGGCGCCCGCCGTGCGTGGTGACCGGTGCCGACAGATCCTGTTCAAGATCGAGATAAACGGCACCGGGAATATGCGCGGCGTTGTAAGCCGCCCGCCCGGCCTCCGGCCGACCAAGCTCGAAGCGGCAATCGACAATCACAAGATTCGGCTCATACATGCGGGCCAGCAGCCAGCGTTTGGATACGATCGGTTCCATATGGCGTACACATCCTCTGCATTCATCGTTTTCATATGGAACTATTATAAGCCTAAAGCTTAGATCGGGCGATATCGCTTTTTTCGATTGAGGAACGATCATAACTCCGCTATAATGAAGTGGTTTGCAACAAGATGAGGCGGCAAAAAATCGACGGAAAGCTGGGAATTCTGAAGCATATGCATACCGACACCAAGTCCATAGGCAAATATGAAATTTTATACGTGATCGGCATTATCGCCATCTCGTTTTCTTCGATTTTTATTCGCTGGTCTAGCGCCGAAGTCTCGGTGATCGCGATGTACCGGATGTATTTGACTAATCTATTGATGCTGCCGCTGCTGTGGAGCTATCGGGGAGAGATTGCGCACCTGACAACCAAGCAATGGGGGCGCCTTTTATTTTCCGGGCTTATGCTGGGGCTGCATTTCCTGCTTTGGATGGGATCGCTTCGCTTGACGACGGTAGCGAGCTCTACTGTCATTCTGACGCTGGAGCCGATTATCGTCATGTTGGGGTCATTTTTCCTGTTCGGGGCCAAAATCAATAAAGCGATGATCCTCGGCGTTGCGTTGGCGTTAATCGGCTCGATCGCCATCGGCTCCGGGGATTTCGCTTTGTCCGGCCAAGCCGTTACCGGGGACCTGCTCTCTTTGCTCGGGACGGTGGCGGTCGCGATCCATATCTTGGTCGGCAAGCAACTGCTGCAAACGATCAGCGCGTTCGTCTATAATTTCCTCGTGTTTGCGGTGGCGGGAACGTCGATGGCGGTCTATAACGCCGCCGCCGGTATCCGATTTACCGGTTATGCGCCGCGCGAATGGGGGATTTTCCTGCTGTTGGCGATTGTGCCGACGTTGTTCGGGCATTATTTGTTCAACTGGCTAATGAAGTATCTCAGCGCATCGGTCGTGTCGATGGCCGTCCTCGGCGAGCCGGTGTTTGCTTCGCTGCTGGCCTGGATGTTGCTGAAGGAAAGCTTGACTCCGCTGCAGTTGTCGGCGGGCGCGCTCATTTTATGCGGCGTGTGGATCTTCATTCGTTACGGCAAAGAAGCGCCAGACGCGGTGCCGGAAGGCGAGAAGGTACTGGCGGCGGGGCAAGAGGGAAAGGCAGGTTAGGGCTGGCTGTCTGAAAATTATTTTCGCAGTTCGAAAAATTGGCATTCCCGGCGCGGATGATAGGAAAGCTCGCTCACTCCGGCTTGGGTGATGATCGTATCGTCCGTGAAGCGGATGACGATGCTGCCGTTGTCGATCATGTGATCGTCACGGAAGACGCGGACGCGAAGCTTCCGGTCCAGCGCCTCCTGAAAATCCAAATCGGTAAACAGTTCTCTAAGGGTAGGCATATTACTAATCTCCTTATTGGCTAAAATAGGGACAATTTGCGGAATTCGGCTCTTGTTATTGTACCCGGAAGCCCGCGGGTTGAAAAGGGAACGGTTGGGGTACGGATACCCTCGTTGCCGATCGCTTTGCAGGATTATCCCGTTTGGTCAGTTCACGTAGAAACGGACAAATTCGGGAGAGGAGGACACGGCAAGAGGAAATGCAGGGGAGAAGAGAACACGGATGAGAAGGATAAGGGAGAGGAGAGTACGGAGACGGAGGAGCGGGAGGGCCAGATCGGCAGGGTCCTGGTCGACCCGTGCGTGCTCGCGTTCGCCCGTGTTCCCTTACCCCTTATCGAAAGGGATAATCGTGCAAAGGGACTGACGGACTGGCCCATGGCATCAAAGCGCGGTTTTATTAAAAAAATAGTCGGTCAGGAATCCATTTTCCCGATCGACTATTTTGCTTAATGTGGTGGGTTTTAGGACAAGTCCGGGACGCCCCAGCGCAGAATTAAGCCGGCATGGGTCAAGCCGCTGCCAAAGCCGTACAGCAGCACGCGGTCGCCGAACTTCAGACGGCCCGTATCGATGCCGGCCTGCAAAGCCAGCGGGATCGATGCGGAAGACGTATTGCCCATGTCCTGCACGCTTTGCAGCGTTTTGGCGAGCGGCAGGTCCGCTTTCTCGCAGATCGACTCGATCATACGCAAATTGGCGCTATGCGGCACGAACCAATCGATGTCCTCGCGAGTGAGTTCGGCTTGCTCCAGCAGCTGCTCGATTCCGGCGGAGACGGTGCGGACGGCCCATTTGAACACTTCGCGTCCGTTTTGCACGATTTTGCCTTTCCCTTCGAGCGGTTGCCCGTCCATCTGCTCCGCCAGTCCGGAACGGTAGACGTGGATGCCGCCGGCTCCGTTCGTTCCGAGAATAAACGATTCGAACCCGGGCTGCTCGGGATCGGCTTCGACAAGCACGGCCCCGGCCCCGTCGCCAAATAGAATGCAGGTGCTGCGGTCGGTGTAATCGGTGATTTTGGACATCGTTTCGCCGGCAACGATAAGGATTTTGCGATGCAGGCCGGTGCTGATCATGCCGTTCGCCAAGTGCAGGGCATAAGCGAAGCCGGCGCAGGTGGCGTTTAGATCGATGGCTCCGGCCCCTTCCATGCCAAAGTGCTGCTGAACCCGGCAGGATACGGTCGGAAAAGAAAAATCCGGCGTTGTCGTAGCGGCGATAATGAAGTCGACATCGTCCAGCGCGACCAGGTACGTGTCGCGAAGCCGCTCCGCGGCCCGGATGCAGAGGTGCGAGGTGAATTCATCCTCGGCGGCGAGATGCCGTTCCTTGATGCCCGTGCGCTGCACGATCCACTCGTCGCTCGTATCCACGAGGCGCTCCAGGTCCCCATTGGTCAGGATTTTATCGGGAACATAGGTTCCCAATGCGGTAATGCGGGCTTTGGAAAGGGATTTCTGTGGGGTCAACCGTATCACTCCTTTATATCGCTAAATTGGTATCAGGTGTTAGTACCAGGTGTTAAAAAGAGTATACCACGATTATTAATAACCTTCCAATGTTCTATACAAATCATGTACCGGGACAATGCTATAATAGTTCCAGAGGAAAGGAGTGTTCGAACGAACTTATGAAGACGTTGGTATTGGCGGAGAAGCCGTCGGTCGCCAGGGAAATCGCGCGAGTGATCGGCAGCCGAGATAAGCATAAGAGCCATTTTGAAGGGCCGAAGTACGTGGTCACCTGGGCGCTGGGCCATCTGGTCGGATTGGCCGAGCCGGAAGATTACGACGCGAAGTACGCTACATGGGCGTTGGAGGATTTGCCGATCCTGCCGGACAAAATGAAGCTGAAGGTGCTGCGCGAAAGCAGCCATCAGTTCAAGGCGGTGCAGCAGCTGATGCGGCGCCAGGATATCGGCGGGCTGATCGTGGCGACCGACGCCGCGCGCGAGGGCGAGCTGCTCGCCCGTTGGATTATGGATATGGTCAAATGGAACAAGCCGTTTCAGCGGCTGTGGATCTCGTCGCAAACGGACAAAGCGATCAAGGAAGGGTTCGCGGCGCTGAAGCCGGGCAGCCAATATGAACGCTTGTACCAATCGGCGCGCTGCCGGGCGGAGGCCGACTGGATGGTCGGGCTTAACGTAACCCGGGCGCTGACCACCAAATTCGGCGCGCCGCTTTCGGCCGGACGCGTGCAAACGCCGACGCTGGGCATGATCATGCAGCGCGAGAACGAAATCCTCCGCTTCCGTTCGGAGGAATATAACGTGCTGCGCGCCGATTTCGGCAAGTTCGAGGCGGTATGGCGAGGCGGGAACGGCGATGCCCGGATTTTTGAGGCGGAGCGGCTGAATGCGCTGAAACGGAAGCTTGAAGGAGCTTCCGGCAAAATCGTCAAGCTGGTCAAGCACGAAAAAACGGTGCCCCATCCGCTGGCTTACGATTTGACCGAGCTGCAGCGGGATGCCAACCGGCTGCTCGGTTTTTCGGCCAAGCAGACCTCGAACGTGCTGCAGCGGTTGTACGAGCAGCATAAGTTGGTCACTTATCCGCGGACGGATTCGCGTTACCTGACGTCGGACATGACGGATACCCTCAAGGAGCGGCTGACCAGCGTGGCCATCGGCCCTTATGCGCCGCTGGCCCGGCCGCTGCTGCGGGGTTCCCTGAAGTTGAGCAAGCGGATTGTCGACGACAGCAAGGTGACCGACCACCATGCGATCATCCCGACGGAGCAGACGGTGCTGCTGAACGCGCTGAGCGCGGACGAACGCAAGCTGTACGATTTGATCGTGCGGCGGTTCATCAGTTTGTTTTATCCGCCGGCACGGTTTGATCAAGTCAACGTGACGGTTGAAATCGCCGGCGAGACGCTGCACGCGAAGGGGACGACGATCAAGGACGCCGGTTGGCGGGCCGTCTACGACGGGCAGGCGTTGGAGGACGAAGCAGGCGGCGAGGACGATACGGAGAGTGAGCAGAGCGGTGCGGCGCTGCCGGAGCTGAACCAAGGCGAAGCGGTGAAGGTACAACGCTGCCGCGTCACGCCGGGGCGGACCCAGCCGCCGAAGCGATACACGGAAGCCGCCCTGCTGACCCAGATGGAGAAGCATGGGCTGGGTACGCCGGCAACGCGGGCGGACATCATCGAGAAGCTGGTCAGCTCCGATACGATCGAGCGGCAGGGGAACTACCTGCATCCGACCGGCAAAGGCAAGCAACTGATCGACCTGGCGCCGTCCGATTTGCGCACGCCGGAACTGACGGCCCGCTGGGAGGCGGAGCTGGAGCGGATCGCCCGCGGCCAAGGCCAGCCGGACCCGTTCCTGAGCGGCATACGCGAGATGGCGGTCAGCCTGGTGCAGGGCGTCAAACGCAGCGATGCGACGTACAAGCCGCATAATGTCTCGAACAGCCATTGCCCGGAATGCGGGACGCGGCTGCTCGAGAAGAAAACCGGGCGCGGCTTGATGCTGATCTGCCCAAGCGAGGACTGCGGCTATCGCCGTTCCGGCGAGAAGCGTCTGTCCAACCGCCGCTGCCCGCAATGCCACAAGAAGATGGAGCTCAAGGAAGGGAAAGCGGGAATGTATGTGCAATGCTTATCCTGCGGCATTACCGAGGTGCTGGGGAAAGACAAGGATAAGCATATGAACAAACGCGAGCAGCAGCGGCTCGTCAAGCAATATTCCCAGCAGCAGGAGTCCGGCGGGATCAATCTCGGCGAACTGCTGAAAGCGGCGCTGGAGAAAAAGGGCGACGACTAACTTGC
This sequence comes from Paenibacillus sp. JL3B1040, assembly GCF_057063165.1. NCBI lineage: Bacteria > Bacillati > Bacillota > Bacilli > Caryophanales > Paenibacillaceae > Paenibacillus > Paenibacillus tiangongensis. Next base: position 974,181 of record NZ_CM169317.1, read on the forward strand.
CGGCCACGGCAGACGATCCCTGGCCCGCATAAATCGGCAGCCATTACGGGACGCTAGTACCGGAGGTGATAAAGGTGCCGCATCATAAAGCGCGGAAGACCGAAAACCAGCAGAACAAGTCGAGGCTGATGGAACCCACCGTGGCGGCCAAGCCGAAGAAGCAGGCCGATTACCCGCCCAATTTGAACGAAATTCCAAAGAACGAAACCTGATTGTTTTAGGCGTTTGCGGCTCCCCTCGCGGGGAGCTTTCTTTCTGCGCAGAAGCGATGATGTTGAAGAGATGCCGGCACTGCGCAGTTGAGGTATAATAGAGTAAGGAACTTCGACGTTCGAGCGTAAGAATCGAAAGGGGGCGGCGGGGACGAGAACGGGCTTGCTGGTATGGTTTCTGTTTATCAACGCGGTCGCTTATCTGGTCATGTCCGACGACAAAAGGCGGGCCAGGCAGAGGCGCGAACGGATTCCCGAGAAAACGCTGTTTTTGCTGGCGGCGCTGGGCGGCGCGCTTGGCATACTGGTGGCGATGAATGCGAAACGCCATAAAACGAAGCATTTCAGCTTCCGGGTGGGGATTCCGCTGCTGCTTCTTTTCAACGCCGTGCTTTATGGGTATTTTTTAATATAATAAACGCTTGGGACAAGTGAGGTGCTTTCCATGCTCTTCAATAAAATTCTTGCCGCGTACGACGGTTCGAAAGCGGCGAACAAAGCGTTGGACAAAGCGATCGAGTTGTGCAAATCGACGCCCGGGGCCAAGCTGGAGGTCCTGCATGTGTACGACTTCCCGCGGTTTTACATCGCCGAGGGATTTGCGCCGGTACCCGTTTCCATGAACAAGGATATTTACGAGCTGGCGGAGAGAACGGCGGAGGAAGCGAAGAGCCGGATTGAGGCTGCGGGCCTGGAGCCCAAAGTGGAGATGGATCAAGGGGCGCCGGCGGAGACGATTCTGGAGCACGCTCAGAAAAACGGGGCGGACCTGATCGTCATCGGCAGCCGCGGACTCGGCGGCATCCGCGAATTCGTGCTCGGCAGCGTCAGCCATAATGTCGTCCAGCATGCCCGGATTCCGGTGCTCGTCGTGAAATAAAGTTTGTTGCAAGAAGCCAGACCGAATCGATTCGGTCTGGCTTTTTTTGTGTGCGCAGGATTTGTTCGGTAAGGTCCGGTGCGATGTGTGCGGGACTGGTGTGTTCCTCCATATTTACGTCTAACGCTTGCCGGAATGCTTATTTGGGCGAAAAACACACAATTTCCGCTCTAACGCTGACCAGCGTGCTTATATAAGCGAAACCTGGCCTTGTTGGGGTGGAAATCGGGAAATAAGCTTTCCCTTAAGCGTTACAATTCGCAAGTCCCGGTTTTGCTGCAAATAGCGTTGAATACAAGCGTTAGAGCAATTTTGCGCTTCATCTGAGGCTTCGACAGTGCTCCAACGGTGCTCCAACAGTGCTCCAACAGTGCTCCAACGATGAACAGCGCTCCTACAGTGCTCCTACAGCGCTCCTACAGTGCTCCTACAGTGCTCCTACAGTGCTCCTACAGTGCTCCTACAGTACTCCTGCAGTACTCCTACAGTGCTCTTGCAGCACTTCTACAGAGCTTCTAAATTTGCGTCAAGGAAGATTGCTGTGAGGAAAACTGACGCTTGTCCGATGGGATCGGCGGGGTAACAAATAATTTTTGGGCGATTTTCGGGCGGGTGTGTAGGAAAGTGTAGTTTTATATAGTCTCGAAAGTAAGGTTATGTTCAAATGTTACGATTACTCACATCGACCCGATGTCGTAACGGGCGAAAGGGGCATCCGAACGCTGAAAGGAGGGCTGCCGTTGATCCGATTTCACCAGGTCGATAAGCACTTTGGTCATTTTCATGTGCTGAAGGGGATTGATTTGCAGGTTGAGGAAGGGGAAGTCGTGGTGGTCGTTGGTCCGTCCGGTTCGGGGAAAAGCACGATGCTGCGCTGCATCAACCGGCTCGAAACGATCACGAGCGGCGAACTGACGGTGGGCGGCCTCCCGGTCCACGACCGCAAAACGGACATTAACAAACTCCGCCGGGATATCGGGATGGTCTTCCAGCACTTCAATTTGTACCCGCACAAAAAGGTGATCGACAATATCACGCTGGCGCCGATCAAAGTCCTCGGCATCTCCAAGACGGAGGCGGAGCAAACGGCGATGTTTTATCTGGAGAAGGTGGGCATCGCCGACAAGGCGGCGGCGTACCCGTCCCAACTGTCGGGCGGACAGCAGCAGCGGGTGGCGATCGCCCGCGGGCTGGCGATGAAACCGAAGATCATGCTGTTTGACGAACCGACCTCGGCGCTCGATCCGGAGATGGTCGGCGAGGTGCTGGACGTCATGCGGACGCTCGCCCGCGAAGGCATGACGATGGTGGTGGTGACGCATGAAATGGGGTTTGCCCGGGAGGTGGCGGACCGGATCATTTTTATGGATCAAGGACAGATCGTCGAAGAGGCAGGGCCGGAGGAATTCTTCGCCCATCCGCGGGAAGAGCGGACGCGTACGTTCCTCAGCCGTTTGTTGAGCCACTGAAAGTTTCGGAAACCAAGGGGAGGAAAAGAGGATGAAGAAACGTTGGAGGTTATTCGGTATTGCAATTGCGGCGGTGTGCGCGTTGGCGGTGTTGGCGGGCTGCGCCAGTAACGGGGCGGGCGGCAATGCGGCCGGCAATGCCGCCGGCGACGGCGGAAATGCCGCTCCGGCGGCCGGGGAGAGCGGGACCGGGGCTTTGGATAAAATCAAGGATCGCGGCAAGCTGGTGGTCGGCGTGAAGTACGACACGAAGCTGTTCGGTCTGAAAGACCCGGCCAGCGGCAACGTTGAGGGATTCGACATCGACATCTCGAAGGCGATCGCAAAGCATATTCTCGGCGACGAAAACGCCTTGGAATTAAAGGAAGTGACCTCCAAGACGCGGATTCCGATGCTGAATAACGGGGAGATCGATATGATCGTGGCCACGATGACGATTACCGAGGAACGCAAGAAGGAGGTCGACTTCTCCGACGTGTATTTCCAGGCGGGGCAATCGCTGCTGGTGAAGAAGGGCAGCCCGATCACGGGCATCGAGAGCCTGACCGTCGATTCGACGGTGCTGGGCAGCAAGGGCTCGACTTCGGTAAAAAACATCCGCGATAAAGTGGAAGGCATTAAGGTGTTGGAATTTGACAACTACCAGGATGCGTTCAACGCGCTGAAGGCGGGCCAAGGCGATGCGCTGACGACGGACGATGCGATCCTGTACGGCATGGCTGCCCAGGATACGAATTACGAGGTGGTCGGCAAACCGTTCACTGACGAGCCTTACGGCATCGCCGTGCAAAAGGGCAATACCGACATCGTGCAGGCGATCAACGATACGTTGAAGGAGCTCCACGACAGCGGGGAGTACGACAAGCTTTACGAGAAATGGATCGGCAAGAAGCCGGGCGAATAATTCGTTATGGACTTTACGATTCTGACCGACTATTTCGACGTCTATATGGAAGGGTTCCGAGGAACGGTCCTTTCCAGCCTGCTGGCGCTGATCGGCAGCTTTTTGCTGGGGGCCTTGATCGCCGTGTTCCGCATCGCCCCCGTCCGGCCCCTGCGCTGGTTCGGGACGGGTTACGTGGAATTTATCCGCAATATTCCGCTGCTGCTCGTCGTATATATTTTTTACTACGGACCGTCCGCGCTCGGTTTCCCCCTTGACGGCTTTACGGCCGGAACGATCGGGCTGGCCGTGTATACGTCGTCGTTCATCGCCGAGGCGATCCGCGCCGGAATCCTGGCGATCCCGAAAGGGCAAACGGAGGCGGCTCGCTCGTCCGGGTTAAGTTACCCGCAGACGATGATCCACATTATCCTGCCGCAGGCGATCAAGCTGGTCATTCCGCCGCTGGGCAACCAGTTTATTAATTTGATCAAGAATTCGTCCGTATTGACGATCGTTGCCGGGCTGGATTTGATGTATTTTGCCGACATCGTGAACGTCGAGACGTACCGAACGTTCGACACTTACATTTTCGTGGCCTTGTTTTATTTGGCGCTGACTTTGCCTTTGAGTTATGGGGTGAGGGTGTGGGAGCGGAAGCTCGAGCGGAAGTATTGAGGAAGGAGGGGTTCGATGGATTTTGCGGGCGCGTACAGCGCGGAGAATTTAAGCTTTTTGGCGGATGGGCTATACGTGACCTTGATCGTCGCCGGGGTGTCGATCGTGTTGAGCTTCCTGATCGGCTGCGTGGTGGGTGTGATACGTTATACGCGGCTCCCCGTGTTGTCACCGATCATGCTGGTGGGCGTCGAGCTGATCCGCAATTTGCCGCTGCTCCTGATCATCTTCTTCATGCGGTTCGCCTTGCCGGAAGTCGGCATAAAGCTGGGGCTTGTGGCCGCGACGATTACGGGGCTCACGATCTTCGAGGCGGCGATGATCGCGGAAATCGTGCGGGGCGGACTCGCCTCGATCGACAAGGGGCAAATCGAAGCGGCCCGATCATCGGGACTCAGCTCCTTGCGGACGCTGTGGCACATCGTGCTCCCCCAAGGACTGCGGCGGATGGTGCCGCCGCTGGTCAGCCAGTTCATCTCGCTGCTTAAGGACACCTCGCTGGCGGTCGTCATCTCCTTGCCGGAACTGATGCATCACGCCGGGATCGTCATCGGACACGGCTACACTTACACGATTCCCATTCTGCTGCTGGTGGCGTTGATTTATTTTACCGTCAACTTTGTGCTTTCGGTCATCTCCAGACGATTGGAGGCCCGGCACGCTTAGGCATTGGCTAACATTGGAATGACATATAATGGAATGTATGGTATAGTCGCCCTTCCCGATGTGTGGTACGATTAGGAGCAATATAACACACGGGAGCCGGTGAACGGGGATGGGGAGCGTTCTTTTCAAGTCCTTTTATAGAAGATCCGCCTACGTTCAGATTGGAGTGGTGGCCATCGGGACGGCGTTGGCCGGGGAGTTGAAGATCAACCCGTTTGCTGGCGATATATTTCGGATCGGTTTGGGGAGCAGCGCGTTTTTGCTGTTTTTGCTGCTGCTGCGGCGATTGCCGTATCTCGTCACGGGCGCCATCGCCGGCGCGGTAGTGCTGCTGTTTCGCACGGGGCTGGATCAGGCGTTCGGCAACGGCTTGACCTTGGCCGAAAGCGTGACGAGACATTGTTCGGCGGCGGTGTATTACCTCGTGTTCGCATTCGGGATGAACGTGATCAAGCCGCGGTTGGACCGTTTCTATCCCTTGGCGCTGGGGGCGGTGACGGCGGTGATCGACCTGCTGTCCAACGAGGCGGAGCTGCTGACCCGGCTGCTGGTGACCGGCACGGCCACGTTCAAGCTGAACGAGTGGGCGTTTTTGATGGCGATCGCGATGCTGCGCACCTATTTCGTCACGGGCCTTTATAGCAGCATCTCCGTCAGCCGGATGCGGATCGTGCAGAAGGAGCAGAACCGGCGGATTGAGCAGATGCTGAGCTTTAGCTCCGGCCTGTACGGGGAAGTGTTTTACCTGAAAAAATCGATCGGTACGCTGGAGAAATTGACGCAAAGCAGTTACGAACTGTATCGTCGCTTGTCGGACGAAGGGCGGGAGGCGCACACGCGCCACGTGTTGGGCATCACGCAGCAAATCCATGAGGTGAAGAAGGATTCGCAGCGCATTTTGGCCGGGCTGATCAAGCTCACGGACCGGGAGGTCCCGGGCGATATGCCGTTATCGGGGCTGGTCCAGTATACCGTCAACAGCAATCAGCAGTATGCCGAAATGCTGGGGAAACGGATTGTTTTTACGCAGAAAATCACCTTGGATTACGTTACCGCGAACTATGTTCCCTTGCTTACGCTGCTGGGCAACCTGACGGCCAATGCGGTGGAGGCGATTCAAGGCCGGGGGCAAATTCATCTGGAGGTCCGCGAACAAGCGGGGTGGACCTTGTTGACGGTGAACGACAGCGGCAGCGGTTTCCCGCAGGACGAGCGGGAGCTGGTGTTCGAGCCGGGCTTTACGACCAAGTTCGATGAAGAGGGAGTCGCGGCGACGGGGATCGGCTTATCGCATGTGCGCGACATCGTCACCCGGTTTGATGGGGAAATCTCGCTCGGGACAGCACCGGGGCTGGGCGGAGCGATGGTCCAAATTCGCCTGCCGACGCCGAAATTGCGGAAGTCGGAGGCAACAGCGCAAATTTGATCAACCGATATCCGGGCGAAGCGGTACGAACCAAACGTTGAGGAGGGTGAAAGCGATGCCGCTCTCTTTTTGTATCGTAGACGATGATGCCAGTGCGCGAAAAATGCTGCAGCATATTATCCAAGACAACGGCCTTGGCGAGGTAACGGGGACGGCCAGCGGCGGAACGGAAGGCGTGCGGCTTATTTTGGGGGAATCGCCGGACATCGTGCTGATGGATCTGCTGATGCCCGACCAGGACGGAATCGAGGTGATCGATTCTTTGCGCGCCCAAGGCTGCGGCTCGCGGTTCGTGATGATTTCCCAGATCGAAAACCAGGATATGGTCGGGCGGGCGTATCGGAGCGGGATCGAATTTTTTATTCGCAAGCCGATCAACCGGATCGAAGTGGAGACGGTGCTCAGGAAGGTTAACGAACGGTATGCGATGGGCCGCTATTTGGATGAAATCAAATCGAGCCTAAAGAAGCTGGAGGATTTGCGCAGCGCGCCGTTAGCCGCGCCGGGCAACCGGACGGTCCGCGAAGCGATTCAGCCGATTCTGATGAATCTGGGGCTGATTGGGGAGAGCGGCAGCCGCGACATGATCGCAATCATGGAGATTTTGCTTGAGCGGGGAGGCGGAGCCGAAGGCAGCTTACCGCCCCTAAAGGAGCTGTATCGCCGGACCGCGGCCACGTACAAGACGGGACCCGAAGACATCGCCAAGGAGGTCAAGGCGATCGAGCAACGGCTGCGGCGGGCGTTGACGACGGGGTTGACGAATCTGGCTTCGCTCGGCCTGACGGATTACGGCAACCCCCGGTTTGAGTATTATGCTCCGCTCTATTTTGATTTCGAAGACGTGCGGTTGAGGATGAAGGAGATCGAAGAAGGGCGGGAGCCGAGTAACGGCAAGGGGAAAGTGAACATCAAGAAGTTCCTGCAGGTGTTGTTTATCGAATTGCAGGAGCAGTTGGGAGGAGCGCGATAAAGTCAGTCGCCGCAACCGCTCGCTGCGAATGATCGTAAAAACCTAGTCCGTTTGCCGTGCTAGGTTTTTTTGCTGTTCAAAAACGAACATTCGGATTTTACAATCATTTAATGTTCGGGTTTGAGTTGACATGTCGTGTACGCCATTGGTAAACTAGGAGAGGAGAGGCGGTTCGCCGCCGAACCTCATAATCTCGTATAATGCCGGGGATAAGGCCCGGAAGTTTCTACCCGAGAACCGTAAATTTTCGGACTACGAGCGAATACGTGGTGAAGGTAAGGCTACTCCGCACGGAAAAGCCTTCTTTTTATGAGCCTGGGCTTGCAAGCACCGGGCTTTGCGCTGCCGCCGGCACTTTTGCGCTGCCTGCGCGCCGGTTTCGTATTCCTCAGGGTCCGCGAATTTCGGGAAATCTTCGTTGTTTTCCAGGAAGTTCGGGGCCTTTTTCCGTATTCGGCTATCTATAAATCGCAAGGTTCAAAAAGTTAAGTTTGGAGGTTGAGGTATGACAGCACAAGTCGCCGTAATCATGGGCAGCAAATCGGATTGGGAAACGATGTCCCATGCCTGTACCGTATTGGAAGAATTGCAGATTCCTTACGAGAAAAATGTCGTATCCGCGCACCGCACCCCGGATTTGATGTTCGAATTTGCGGAGCGAGCCGCGGGCCGCGGACTCAAGGTCATCATCGCGGGAGCGGGCGGGGCCGCCCATCTACCGGGGATGGTCGCGGCAAAAACGACGCTGCCGGTCATCGGCGTTCCGGTCAAATCGGCCGCGCTGAACGGGCTCGATTCGCTGCTGTCGATCGTGCAGATGCCGGGCGGCATTCCGGTCGCGACGGTGGCCATCGGCAAGGCCGGAGCGATCAACGCCGGACTGCTCGCGGCGCAAATGCTGGGCGCGTTTGACCCCGCGGTCATGCGTCGGGTGCAGGAGCGCCGCGACCGGATTCAAGCCGAGGTGCTGGAGAGCGGCTCGGAGTTGGGGGCGGCGGAATGAGCGGCAAACCGTTCTCTGCGGATGGCGTAGGCCGCGGCGCTCCGGTCATCGAGCCGGGTGCGACGATCGGCGTGCTGGGCGGCGGGCAACTGGGCCGGATGATGGCGCTGGCCGGGAGCAATCTCGGCTACCGGTTCGTGGCGATGGACCCGACGCCGGATGCGCCTTGCGGCCAGGTGGCGGGGCAAATCGTGGCCCGCTACGACGACCAGGCCGCGGCGCGTGAATTGGCGGAGCGGGCCGATGTGATCACGTACGAATTCGAGAACGTAGACGCGGGCGTTGCCGCGCTGTTGGAGGAATCGTCGTACGTGCCCCAAGGCAGCCGGCTGCTGTATACGACCCAGCACCGGCTGCGCGAGAAGCGGGCCATCGAAGCGGCGGGCGTCAAGGTGGCGCCGTACGCGGAGATCGCCAGCGAGGCGGACCTGCGTGCGGCCGTGGGCCGGCTCGGCCTGCCGGCCGTGCTGAAGACGGCCACCGGCGGCTATGACGGCAAAGGCCAATGGGTGATTCGCAGCGAAGAAGAAATCACGCCGGCGTATGCCGAGCTGAGCCGAGCCGGGACGGAGCTCGTGTTGGAGCAATTCGTCCCGTTCGTCAAGGAGCTGTCGGTGATCGCGGCGCGCAGCCCGCGTGGAGAGATTAAAACGTTCCCGGTGGCGGAAAATATCCATGTCGACAATATTTTGCATGTGTCGATCGTTCCGGCCCGCGTGGCGGAGCGGGTGCAGCGGGAGGCCGAAAGGCTGGCGGCCCGAATCGCCGAGGGCTTGGAAGCGGTTGGCCTGCTGGCGGTGGAGATGTTCCTGACCGAAGGCGGCGAGCTCTTCGTTAATGAACTGGCGCCAAGGCCGCACAATTCCGGTCACTACACGATGGAGGCCTGCACGACCTCGCAATTCGAGCAGCATGTGCGGGCGATTTGCAATCTGCCGCTCGGCCCGGTGGAGCTGTTGACGCCGGTCGTGATGGTGAACGTGCTGGGCGAGCATCTGGAGGACGTCCGCAAAGCGGTGGCTACGGGCCGCTGGTTTGACGGGGACGAGGAGGCAACTGGATTCGCGGCGATTCCCAAAGTACACTTATATGGAAAACACGGAGCCGCTCCGAAGCGGAAAATGGGGCACATCAACCTGATCTGCCGCAACGTGGAGGACGGGCTTCGCTGGATAGAGCAAACCAACATTTGGAGGAATGAGCGCAAATGATCGAACGCTACAGCAGACCGGAAATGAGAGCGATCTGGACGGAGGAGAACAAATTCAAGGCCTGGCTGGAAGTGGAGCTGTGCGCCTGCGAAGCTTGGGCCGAGCTCGGCGTGATCCCGAAGGAAGACGCGGCGCTGCTGCGCGAGAAAGCTTCGTTTGATATCGACCGAATCTATGAAATCGAGCAGGAGACGCGCCATGACGTGATCGCGTTTACCCGCGCCGTCTCGGAAAGCCTGGGGCCGGAGCGCAAATGGGTACACTACGGGCTGACTTCGACGGATGTGGTCGACACGGCGCTGGGGTATTTGCTGAAGCAGGCGAACGCGATTTTGGAACGGGATATTGTGAATTTCATCGAGATTTTAAAGGACAAGGCTCTGGCTTACAAAGATACGCCGATGATGGGCCGCACGCACGGTGTGCATGCCGAACCGACCACTTTCGGTCTCAAGATGGCACTTTGGCATGAGGAAATGAAGCGGAACCTGGAGCGCTTCCGCCGTGCGGCGGATAATGTTCAGTTCGGCAAAATCTCCGGCGCGGTGGGCACTTACGCGAACATCGATCCGTTTGTGGAAGAATTCGTTTGCCGCAAGCTGGGCACGAGCCCTGCGCCGATTTCGACGCAGACGCTGCAACGCGATCGTCACGCGGAATATATGGCGACGCTGGCTTTGATCGCGACGTCGCTCGACAAGTTCGCCACGGAAGTCCGCGCTTTGCAGAAGAGTGAGTTCCGCGAGGTGGAAGAGGCTTTCGCCAAGGGGCAAAAGGGTTCGTCGGCGATGCCGCACAAACGGAATCCGATCGGCTGCGAGAACATCTCCGGCCTGTCTCGCGTGATCCGCGGCCATATGATCTCGGCTTACGAAAACGTAACGTTGTGGCATGAACGCGACATTTCCCACTCCTCGGTGGAGAGGGTCATTTTGCCGGACGCCACGATGTTGTTGAATTACATGCTGAACCGTTTTGGCAATATCGTGAAGAATCTGACGGTATTCCCGGAAAACATGAAGCGCAACATGGCTCGCACGTACGGCGTACCGTTCTCCGGACGCGTGTTGACGAAGCTGATCGACAAAGGCTTTAGCCGCGAGCAAGCCTACGATACGGTGCAGCCGCGGGCGATGCAGGCGTGGGAGACGCAGCGACAGTTCCGCGACATCATCGAGGAGACGCCGGAAATTACCGCCGTTCTGAGCAAAGAAGAAATCGACGACGCTTTTGATCCGTCCTGGCATCTGAAGCATGTGGACACGATTTTCCGAAAGCTTGGGTTGATCGAGTAGAGTTTGTATTGGGGGAGGAGAGCTTATATGGCGGTACCGGCAATTTCCACGGCGGCGGAACTGGTGAGCGCCCCGCTGTTGTATAAAGGCAAGGTCCGGGAGTTGTACGATCTTGGCGAGTTTTTCTTGATCGTGGTCACCGATCGCATCTCCGCGTTTGACTACGTGCTGGAGCCGGCGGTGCCGGACAAGGGCAACGTGCTGAACCGGCTGAGCGCGTTTTGGTTCGACAAGACGCGGCATCTGCTGGAAAACCACGTGATCCACACGGACGTAGACCGGCTCGGGGACGTGGTTCCGGAGGAGCATCGGGAGGCGTTGCGGAACCGGATCATGGTCACCCGCAAAGCGGAGCGCATCGATATCGAATGCGTGGTGCGCGGCTACGTCACCGGCGGCGGCTGGAGGCAGTATGAGCAGACCGGCGCGATCAACGGCATTCGGCTGCCGGAAGGGCTGCGCAAGAACGCGAAGCTGGCGGAGCCGATTTTTACCCCGGCGGCGAAAAACGACGTCGGCCACGACGAGGACATCTCGTTCGCGAAGCTGGCGGACCAAGTCGGCCGCGAGTTGGCCGAGCAACTGCGGGACCGCAGCCTGGAGATGTACGCCTTCGCTCGCGACTACTGCGAGGAACGGGGCATTCTCCTCGCCGACTGCAAGCTGGAATTCGGGCTCGTGGACGGCAAGCTGATTTTGATCGATGAGATGTTTACGCCGGACGCTTCGCGGTTTTGGGCGAAGGAGAACTACGCGCTGGACATCGAGATCGACAGCATGGATAAAGAGCCGGTGCGCACGTATTTGGCCGGTTCCGACTGGGACAAAAACAGCCGGCCCGATCCGCTTCCGGCGCAGGTGGTCGATGAGACGACGCGGCGCTACCGCGATATCTACCGACGGTTGACCGGAGCGGAGCTGGCGTAGGTTGTTGCTCGCTTCGCTCTAACGGACTCCACGGCCCTTATCGGACCGGATTTTCGGGTATGGCTGGTGTAACGGACCGAGGAGACCTTATTTTGCCGGTACGGCTCCGTTAGTTGCCACACGAGGCTAAATAACGTCCGTGAGGTCCGTTAGCCGGGGAAATACTCGGGAAATGGGCGGATAACGTCGTTACGGTCCGTTAGGAGTTGGCGGGTTGGCGAATGAGGCGTGGTGTCCGGGTTGCCGGTTCCCCGTTTCGCGCTTCTCCCCGGGCCAGTGCATGTTTTGGGAGTACTTTTAAGGATTATCCCTTTTGGTCAGAATGGCAGAAGCAGAACGATATGCAATTATCGGATCCAAGGTATCAATTCAAGCAGAATCAAGTCCAAGCAGAATCAAGTCCAAGCAGAATCAGGTCCAAGTAGATGGACTCAAGTAGACGGACTCAAGTAGATGGATTCAAGCAGACGGACTCAAGCAGACGGACTCAAGTAGATGGACTCAAGTAGATGGACTCAAGTAGACGGACTCAAGTAGACGGACTCAAGTAGATGGATTCAAGCAGACGGATTCAAGTAGACAGACTCAAGTAGACAGACTCAAGTAGATGGACTCAAGTAGATACATTCAAGTAGATGGATTCAAGCAGACAGGTGCCAAATTAGACAGGTCCGATCCGAATCAGAACCAAACGGTTTCAGACGTTGCATCATCAGAGACACCCAGAACCAAGCGGCCGCGCCGCACAAGTCCAAACTTAGGAGGAACACGAGGAACATGATTAAAGCGAGCGTTTATGTCACGATCAAGCAAAGCGTACTTGACCCGCAGGGGGTTGCCGTCCAAGGGGCGCTTCATTCCATGGGGTTCAGAGAGGTGGACAGTGTCCGCATCGGCAAATATATGGAGCTGACGCTCGACACGAACGACCGCTTCGAGGCGGAAGCCCGAGTCAAGGCGATGTGCGAGAAGCTGTTGGCCAATACGGTGGTAGAAGACTACCGCTTCGAATTGGAGGCCTAAACCATGAAATTCGCAGTACTCGTATTCCCCGGTTCCAACTGTGATATCGACTGTTATAAAGCGGTGGAAGAGACGCTGGGCGAACCGGTCGACTATGTGTGGCACACGGCGACCGATCTGTCCGCTTACGACTGCATCCTGGTTCCCGGCGGGTTTTCCTACGGCGATTACCTGCGATGCGGGGCGATTTCCCGCTTTGCGCCGGTCATGGCGGAAGTGGCCAAGGCTGCGGAGCAAGGCAAATACGTGCTGGGTATCTGCAACGGATTCCAGATCTTGACGGAAGCCGGACTGCTGCCGGGTACGCTACGCCGCAACGAGTCGTTGAAATTCCGTTGCCATGACACGGAGCTGCGGGTAGAGAACAACGACAATCCGTTTACTTCGCTGTATGCGCCAGGTGAAGTCATCACGATTCCGATCGCGCACGGCGAAGGCAATTATTATTGCGACGAAGCTACACTGGAGCAGCTTAAGAAGAACAACCAGATTATTTTCCGGTACGTTCAAAATCCGAACGGCTCGGTGGACGATATCGCCGGCATCTCCAACGAACGCGGGAACGTCGTCGGCATGATGCCGCACCCGGAGCGGGCGGTAAGCTCCTTGCTTGGTTCGGAGGACGGCAAGAGAATGTTTACATCCATTTTGAAAGCTTGGAGGGATCGGCATGAGTCAGCAAGTGTCCGCTAAGGAACCGAATGCAGAACAAATTGCGGAGCAGAAAATTTACAAACAGATGGGCGTTTCCGACAGCGAATACGAACTGATTTGCGGATTCCTCGGGCGCAAGCCGAATTATACGGAAATCGGCGTGTTTAGCGTCATGTGGTCCGAGCATTGCGCCTACAAAAACTCGAAGCCGCTGTTGCGTCGTTTTCCGACCAGCGGCCCGCGCGTGCTGATGGGGCCGGGCGAAGGCGCCGGGATCGTCGATATCGGCGACAACCAAGCGGTTGTTTTTAAAATCGAAAGCCATAATCACCCCTCGGCGGTCGAGCCGTACCAAGGCGCGGCGACGGGCGTGGGCGGGATTATTCGCGATATTTTCTCCATGGGATCCAGACCGATTGCGCTGCTGAACTCCCTTCGTTTCGGCAAGCTGGAAAGCGACCGGGTGAAGTATTTGTTCGAGCACGTCGTGTCCGGAATCGCGGGATACGGCAACTGCATCGGCATTCCGACGGTCGGCGGGGAAGTCGTGTTCGACGAGAGCTACGAAGGCAATCCGCTGGTGAATGCGATGTGCGTGGGGCTGATCGACCATGATAAAATCCAGCGCGGCGTTGCCAAGGGCGTCGGCAATCCGGTGTTTTACGTCGGTCCGCCAACGGGCCGGGACGGCATTCATGGCGCTACGTTCGCCTCGGAAGAACTGACGGAGGAATCCGAAGCGAAGCGGACGGCGGTGCAGGTCGGCGACCCGTTCATGGAGAAGCTCGTAATGGAAGCTTGCCTCGAATTAATCGACACCGGCATCGTGCTGGGCATCCAGGACATGGGCGCGGCCGGCTTGACCTGCTCCAGCGCGGAAATGGCCAGCAAGGCCGGCAACGGTCTCGAGCTGTATCTCGACCAGGTACCGCAGCGCGAAGAAGGCATGACCGCCTACGAAATGATGCTGTCGGAGTCGCAGGAACGGATGCTGTTCGTCGTTGAGCCGAAGGATGAGGCGCAGGCGCGGGAAATTTTTGAGCGTTGGGGCGTGATCTGCGCGAAGGTCGGCAAAGTGACGGACGATGGCCGCCTGAAGCTGTTCCATCACGGGGAATTGGTCGGCGATATGCCGGTCAAGGCGCTGGTGGACGAATGCCCGATTTACGACAAGCCGTCGGAAGTGCCGGCTTATTATGAGCAGAACGCATCGGTGGATACAACCCGTTACGAAGAGGTGCGCGATTTGGGCGCGGCGCTGGAGCAAGTGCTGGCCTCGCCTTCCGTCGCGAGCAAAGCGTGGGTATATAACCAATACGATTACATGGTCCGCACGAGCACGGCGGTTCGTCCGGGTTCGGACGCCGCGGTGGTGACGGTTCACGGCACGCGCAAGGCGCTGGCGATGACGACCGACTGCAACGGGCGGTTCGTGTACCTGGACCCGGAAGTCGGCGGACGGATCGCGGTCAGCGAAGCGGCGCGTAACATCGTCTGCTCCGGTGCGGAGCCGCTGGCCATCACCGACAACCTGAATTTCGGCAGCCCGGAGAAGCCGGATATTTTCTGGCAGATGGAACGGGCGGTCGACGGGATGGCGGAAGCGTGCCGTGTGCTGAACACGCCGGTCATTGGCGGGAACGTCAGCTTGTACAACGAGAACGCGAAAGGCGCGATTTATCCGACGCCGGTCGTGGGCATGGTTGGCTTGGTGCACGATACGGATCATATTACGACGCAGGGCTTCAAAGCGGCAGGGGACGTCCTCTTCCTGCTGGGTGAAACGAAAGCGGAGCTGGGCGGCAGCGAGCTGCAGGCGATCGTGCACGGCGTCGTGGAAGGACGTCCGCCACAACTGGATTTGGACGCGGAGAAAAAACTGCTCGGCGCCGTGCTGGAAGCGATCCAAAGCGGGCTGGTGCGTTCGGCGCATGACTTGTCCGAAGGCGGCCTGGCCGTCGCCTTGGCCGAATCGTGCATCAGCGGCGGAATTGGCGCCAAGGTAGATGTCGCGAGCGGGCTGCGGCCCGACTTTGCGTTGTTCAGCGAATCGCAGTCCCGGATTCTGCTGTCGGCTTCGCCGGAGAAGGCGGAGGCGCTGGAGAAACGGCTTGCGGAACGCGGCGTGCCTTGCGCGCGGATCGGGGTCGTGGAAGGTTCCGAACTGAACGTTGCCGTGAACGGAACGGAGGTTCTGAGCAAGCCGGTGGAGCAGTTGACACGCGCCTGGGAGGATGTCATTCCATGTCTGATGCAATAAAACCAGCGCAGAGACTTTGGACCGGAGATTACTACAACGAAGGGGCAGGACATGCCGATCCGTTCGACACGTTACGCGAGGAATGCGGCGTGTTTGGCGTATTCGGCCATGCCGAAGCGGCTTCCCTGTCCTACTACGGACTGCACGCCCTGCAGCACCGGGGAGAGGAAAGCGCGGGAATCTGCACGACCGACGGAGTGGACTTCCATTACCACCGCGGCATGGGACTCGTCAAGGAAGTGTTCGACCGCGACAAGCTGTCCTCGCTGAACGGCGACCGTTCGATCGGACACGTCCGCTATTCGACGAGCGGGGACAGCAAGTTGACGAACGCGCAACCGCTGATTTTTAAATACCGCGACGGCGATTTGGCGGTGGCGACCAACGGCAATATCGTGAACGCCCCGAAAATCCGCCGTCAATTGGAGCAAAGCGGCTCGATCTTCCAGACGACGAGCGATACGGAAGTCATCGCGCATCTGATCGCCCGCTCGCCGAAGGATTTCGTCGAGGCGGCAAGGGACGCGCTCCGTCAACTGGTGGGGGGCTTCGCCTTTCTGCTGCTGACGAACGACAAGCTGATCGCGGCCAGCGATCCGAACGGCTTGCGGCCGCTCGTCATGGGGCGGCGCGGTGACGCGTACCTGTTCTCGTCCGAGACGTGCGCGTTCGAGGTCGTCGGCGCGGAGACGCTCCGCGAAATCCAGCCCGGCGAAATGCTGGTGCTGGACCGGGACGGCCTCCGCGAGGAACGTTACGCCGAGCCGGAACGCAAAGCGTTGTGCGCGATGGAGTATATTTACTTTGCGCGTCCCGACAGCGACATGAACGGCTCAAACCTGCATGCCAGCCGCAAGCGGATGGGGCAGATGATGGCGCAGGAGTCGTTCGTCGACGCGGACGTGGTCACCGGCGTGCCCGATTCCAGCATCTCTGCGGCTATCGGTTATGCGGAGCAGACCGGTATCCCTTACGAGCTGGGCCTGATCAAAAATAAATACACCGGCCGCACGTTCATTCAGCCGAGCCAGGAGCTGCGCGAGCAGGGCGTGAAGATGAAGCTGAGCGCCGTGCGCCGCGTCGTGGAAGGCAAACGCGTGGTGATGATCGATGACTCGATCGTGCGCGGCACGACCTCGCGGCGGATCGTCAATCTGCTGCGCGAGGCCGGCGCGACGGAGGTGCATGTCCGCATTACCTCGCCGCCGTTCAAGAACCCTTGCTTCTACGGCATAGATACGCCGGATCGCGGCGAGCTGATCGCCTCGTACAAATCGGTGGAAGAGATCTGCCGGGAGATTAACGCGGATTCGTTGGAGTTTCTGAGCCCGCGGGGGTTGATCCAGGCTGTGGGCGGGGAGAACGCCAAGGACTACAAAGGCGGCCTCTGCATGGCCTGCTTTGATAACGATTATCCGACCCGGACGGATTTTGACGGAGAAGCGAAGTTTGGCTGTACTTGCTGACGGTTGCCGGCGATCCTGCGCGATACATTTCATAGCATGAAATGTTGGGGATTGCGATCGATAGATGTTTTTTTGAATTACCTCTAATCCAAAGGAGTGGGTCCCTCTCGTGTCTGAAGCATATAAGAAAGCCGGCGTCGATATCGCGGCCGGGAATGAAGCGGTTGAGCGCATGAAAAAACACGTCAAACGGACGTTCCGTCCGGAAGTGATGACCGATTTGGGCGGCTTTGGCGCTTTGTTCGGTTTGAACAAGGACAAATACGCGGAGCCCGTGCTCGTGTCGGGAACGGACGGCGTGGGCACGAAGCTGAAAATCGCCTTTGCCATGGATAAGCACGATACGATCGGGATCGACGCGGTGGCGATGTGCGTGAATGATATCGTTGTTCAAGGGGCGGAGCCGCTCTTTTTCCTCGATTACCTGGCGTGCGACAAGGTCGTGCCGGAGAAAATCGAGGCGATCGTCGCCGGTATCGCCGAGGGCTGCAGCCAATCGGGCTGCGCGCTGATCGGCGGCGAGACCGCGGAGATGCCGGGCATGTACGGCGAAGGCGAATACGACATCGCCGGCTTTACGGTCGGTGTCGTCGACAAAAGCAAAATCGTGAACGGCAGTCGCATCGCTCCCGGTGACATGGTGATCGGACTTGCGTCCAGCGGCGTG
Organism: Paenibacillus sp. JL3B1040; assembly: GCF_057063165.1. Classification (NCBI taxonomy): domain Bacteria; kingdom Bacillati; phylum Bacillota; class Bacilli; order Caryophanales; family Paenibacillaceae; genus Paenibacillus; species Paenibacillus tiangongensis. The sequence goes on from NZ_CM169317.1 coordinate 991,874, forward strand.
CACAGCAACGGGTTTTCGCTCGTTCGCAAGCTGCTGCTGGATGATGCGGGTTACGCCTTGACCGACAAGCTTCCCGAGCTGAACGGGGAGGCCCTGGGCGACGTCCTGCTCACGCCAACCAAGCTGTACGTCAAGCCGGTGTTATCCCTGCTGGAGCAGGTGGACGTGAAGGGGATGGCGCATATTACGGGCGGAGGTTTCATCGAAAACATCCCGCGCGTGCTGCCGGAAGGGGTGAACGTCGAAATCGCGTATGGTTCTTGGCCGGTTTTGCCGATCTTCGACTTGCTGCAGAAACGGGGGAACGTCAGCCCTCGGGATATGTTCACGACGTTTAACATGGGGATCGGCCTCGTGGTTATCGTGGCCGAGGACCAGGCGGAGCAAGCGGTCGCCGTATTGGAACAGGCAGGCGAAACGCCTTACGTCATCGGCAGAGTGAACGAAGGACAACGGGTAGTGACCTTTGCGGGGGCGGACGTCTAATGGGCGCAAAGTATCGGATCGCCGTATTCGCTTCGGGGCAGGGCAGCAATTTTCAAAATTTGCTGGACGCTTCGCGGGCGGGCGAGCTGGATGCCGAGATCGTGCTGCTCGTTTGCGACAAACCGCAAGCCTTCGTCGTCGAACGGGCCCGTCGGGCCGGCGTCGAATGTTATCTATTTGACCCGAAGGCCTACGCGCGCCGGGAGGACTACGAAGCAGAAATCGCTGCCGAGCTGGAGAAGCGCAGTGTCGATTTGGTGGTGCTGGCCGGTTACATGCGCCTGCTCACCGCGGAGCTGGTGGAACCTTACGCCGGACGAATGATTAATATTCATCCGTCTTTGCTGCCGGCTTTTCCGGGTAAAAACGCGATCGGCCAGGCCTGGGACTACGGCGTAAAAATGACGGGGGTTACGGTGCATTTGGTTGACGGCGGGATGGATACCGGGGCGGTCGTTGCGCAAGCGGCGGTTGAGATCGCGCCGAACGATACGCTGGAATTGCTCGAAGCCAAGATCCATGCGGCGGAACAGCGTTTATATCCGCAGGTCGTGTCGTGGTTCGCTAAAAACCGGGTGCGCGTCGAAGGCAGAAAGGTTACCGTTCTGTCTGAATAGGTAGCGCTGGAATGCGCTTGATTGCGGGATTTTCGCAGGGAATGGGTCGCGTGAGGAAGACGTGCAGGGGTTTCGATATTTCCCGAGAAATATCGGGGGCATGATTCGCCAAAATAAAGGAGGAGCCGATTGTGAGTATAAAAAGAGCGCTCGTAAGCGTGTCGGATAAAACGGGCATCGTGGATTTTTGCCGCGAGCTGTCGCAGTTGGGTGTGGAGATCATATCGACAGGGGGCACGAAAAACCTGCTGGCGAAGGAGGGCGTTCCGGTCATCGGAATTTCCGATGTTACCGGGTTCCCGGAAATCCTCGACGGACGCGTTAAAACGCTGCATCCTGCGGTGCATAGCGGGCTGCTGGCGGTACGCGACAGCGAGGAACACCAAGCACAGATGAAGGAGCTGGGACTGGATTATATCGACCTGGTGGTCGTCAATCTGTATCCGTTCCAGGAAACCATCGCCAAGCCGGACGTCACCTATGAGGACGCCATCGAAAATATCGACATCGGCGGACCCACGATGCTTCGCTCGGCCGCAAAAAACCATGCGTACGTCAGCGTCGTTGTCGACGCCGCCGACTATGGGACGGTGTTGGACGAGGTGCGCGCGAGCGGCGATACGACGCTTGAGACGCGCAAACGGCTTGCGGCCAAAGTTTTCCGCCATACGGCGGCTTATGATGCCCTGATTTCCGACTATTTGTCGAAGGTGACCGGCGATCCGCTGCCGGAGCGTTATACGGTAACCTACGAGAAAATCCAAGATTTGCGTTACGGCGAAAACCCGCATCAAAAAGCGGCATTTTACCGCAAACCGCTGGCGGCGGCCGACACGCTCACCGGCGCGGAGCAGTTGCACGGGAAAGAGCTCTCCTACAATAATATCAACGATGCCAACGCGGCGCTGCAAATCGTCAAGGAATTCGACGAGCCGGCGGTGGTGGCGGTCAAACATATGAACCCTTGCGGCGTCGGAGTTGGCGCGAGCGTGCTGGAAGCCTACCAGAAAGCGTACGAAGCCGATCCGGTGTCGATCTTCGGCGGGATCGTGGCGGCCAACCGCATCATTGACGCCGATACGGCGATGCTGCTGAAAGAGATTTTCCTGGAGATTATTTTGGCGCCGGGCTTTACGGATGAGGCGCTGGAGATCCTCACGAAGAAGAAAAATATCCGCCTGTTGAAGCTTGGCGGTCTGGAGCTGGGCGCAAGCCGGAGCAGCCAGTTCGTCGTCACCTCGATCGACGGCGGTATGGTGGTGCAGGAGAGCGACGTGCATTCGCTGAAGGAATCCGACTTGACGGTCGTTACCGATCGCAAGCCAACCGAAGCGGAGTTGAAACAGCTGTTGTTCGGCTGGAAAGTCGTTAAGCATGTGAAGTCTAACGCGATCGTGCTGGCGAAGGACGACATGACCATCGGCGTTGGCGCGGGGCAGATGAACCGCGTCGGTGCGGCCAAGATCGCCATCGAGCAGGCGGGGGATAAAGTGAAAGGCAGCATCCTGGCGTCGGACGCGTTTTTCCCGATGGGCGATACGGTCGAAGCGGCGGCCAAGGCCGGCGTCACCGCGATCATCCAACCGGGCGGCTCCGTGAAGGACGAGGAATCGATCAAGGTTGCGAACGAGTACGGCATCGCCATGGTATTCACCGGCGTGCGCCATTTCAAGCACTAAGCCGGAGCGCTACGGCAGACCGCTTACGGCGGCCTGCCGTTTGTTTTACGTAGCAGCATGTCGTTCGTTTGACCGATCGGCTTTAACTAAATGGAAAACCTCCAACTATTTTGCCGGTCATAAGCCGTTTTTGCTCATTTTGCTGGAAATCCTCCATTTATTTTTGGCGGAAACGGCCCGATTTGCCATTTTGGCTGAATTTAGATGTAGGATTTCCACTTCATGGTGCGGGTACGTTAGTTCAGGGTCAAATCAGTGGAGAAAATCCACTTCGTGATCAAGTTGCTCTACCAAGTTCAATTTAGGGGGAGACGTATGGATATTTTGGTGATTGGCGGAGGCGGTCGCGAGCACGCGATTTGCTGGAGCTTGGCGAAAAGTCCAAAGGCCGGGACGATTTATTGCGCTCCGGGGAATGCGGGGATCGGGGAAGTCGCCGAGCTGGTCCCGATTCCGGTGAACGATTTCGACAAACTGGCGGCGTTTGCCGAAGAGAAGCGCGTCGGCCTGGTTGTCGTCGGCCCGGACGATCCGCTTGCGGACGGCATTGTGGACGTATTCGAGGCGAAGAACATCCCCGTATTCGGTCCGCGCAAGAATGCCGCGCATATCGAAGGCAGCAAGACATTCATGAAGGACCTGCTCAAGAAATACAACATCCCGACCGCTGCGTACGAGAAGTTCAACGACTACGAGCAGGCGCTGGCCTATCTGCACAGCCGTCCGGTGCCGATCGTCATCAAGGCGGACGGTCTTGCGGCAGGCAAAGGCGTAACGGTCGCTTTTACCCGTGAAGAAGCGGAAGCGGCGCTGAAGAGCATCATGGTCGACAAAGTGTTCGGCGAATCCGGCAGCCAGGTCGTGATCGAGGAATTCCTCGAAGGGCAGGAAATGTCGATCCTGTCGTTCGTTGACGGGGAAACCGTGCGCCCGATGGCCGCGGCGCAAGACCACAAGCAGGTGTATGACGGCGACAAAGGACCCAATACCGGCGGGATGGGCACCTACTCCCCCTTGCCGCATATCGCGGATTCGATCATTGACGAAGCGATCGAGACGATCATCAAGCCGACCGCCCGAGCGATGGTTGCCGAAGGCCGGCCGTTCCGCGGCGTGCTGTTCGCCGGGTTGATGATCACGCCGGATGGCAAGCCGAAGACAATCGAATTTAACGCCCGGTTCGGCGACCCGGAGACCCAGGTCGTGCTGCCGCGGCTGAACAGCGATCTGCTCGAAATTTTCCTGGCGGCGGTAAACGGCACGCTGGACCAGGCGGAGATCGAGTGGAGCGAGCAAGCGGCGGTTTGCGTTGTGCTGGCGTCCGGCGGTTATCCGGCGTCCTATCCGAAGGGCTTGCCGATCCGCGGTTTGGACGAGGCGCAAGCGGCGGGGGCGCTGGTGTTCCATGCCGGGACGGCCAAGAACGACGCGGACGAGTGGGTCACGAACGGCGGGCGCGTGCTTGGCGTCGTCGGTCTCGGCAAGACGATCGCCGAAGCCCGCGACCAGGCGTACAAGGCGGCAGAACACATCACGTTCGAGGGCAAGCATCAACGTACGGATATCGCCGCGAAGGCACTTGTATAGGGATGGGGACGCCGACAACCTGCGCTCCGCGTAGCCGCATTCAAGGATAATCCGTTTCCGATTCGCGCATGTTAAGGGATATTGGGGAGATATCATTTTGGATTCCCCCGCAATTCTCTATCGGGAGGCGGCATTAATATGAGCGACAAGATGAAGGAAATGCTACCGGTCTCGCGCGAAGAAGTGGAAGTTGACGGCGTGTACCGGGACGAGCTGGGACGTGAAGAGTATTTGCAAAAAGGCGAGGAGTTCCCTTCCGACCCGGTTTACGGCACGATGGAGTGGGAACTGAGCGAGCTATCCCAGGAGAAAAACTCCAAAGGCCATACCGACGACCGATTAATCCCGAAGAAAAAATAACCCTTCGTGACCGTAACGCCCTTCCGACCCGGGAGTATTGCCCGCACGGAGGGGCGTTTGCCTGCCGCCGCGCAAAATAACTTGAACCGGAGGCGGTTTCGGGTGTAACTTTATTAGAATGAGAGATTTGAGCAGAAGCGAGGAGAACTAGATGAATCAGGCGGAACGACAAACCGTAGGCATGGAAGACATCGTCAAGGCGCATCATGTATTGAAGGAAGTGGTCACCCGAACCCCTTTGCAGCTCGATGCGACGTTATCGTCCAAATACGAATGCAGCGTTTATTTAAAAAGGGAAGATTTGCAGGTCGTGCGCTCGTTCAAGATCCGCGGGGCGTATAATATGATCCGCAGCCTGCAACCCGAGGATCTGGAGAGAGGCATCGTGTGCGCTAGCGCCGGCAACCATGCGCAAGGCGTAGCGTTCTCCTGCAACGCTCTTGGCATTCAAGGGAAAATTTATATGCCCAGCACGACGCCAAACCAGAAAATCAAGCAGGTGAAAAGATTTGGCGGCGAACACGTGGAGGTCGTCCTAATCGGGGACACCTATGACGATGCGTACGCGGAGGCGATGAAAGCCTGCCGGGAAGGCGGCATGACCTTCATTCATCCGTTCGACGATCCGAAGATTGTTGCCGGAAACGGGACGATCGGCATGGAGATTATGGAAAGCTTGACAACGCCGGCCGATTACCTTTTCGTGACGATTGGCGGCGGCGGGCTGGTGTCGGGCGTCGGGACTTATTTCAAGACGGTCAGTCCGGAAACGAAGCTGATCGGCGTGGAGCCGTCCGGCGCGGCGTCCATGACGGAGGCTTTGAAGCGGAAGCAAGTAGTGACGTTGGAATCGATCGACAAATTCGTCGACGGGGCTGCGGTCAAGCGGGTCGGCGATCTGAATTATGAGATATGCGCCAACCTTCTGGACGATATCGTCCAGGTTCCGGAAGGCAAAGTGTGCACGACCATTCTTGAGTTGTATAACGACAGCGCCATCGTGGTGGAGCCGGCAGGGGCGTTGCCCGTATCCGCGCTGGATATGTACCGCGACCAGATTCGCGGGAAGACGGTGGTGTGCGTGATCAGCGGCGGGAACAACGATATCGACCGGATGCAGGAAATGAAGGAGCGGTCGCTGATCTACGAGGGGCTGAAGCACTACTTCCTGATCAATTTCCCGCAGCGTGCCGGAGCGCTCCGCGAGTTCCTCGAAGAGGTGCTGGGGCCGAGCGACGATATTGCGCGGTTTGAGTACACGAAGAAGCACAATAAGGAGAACGGCCCGGCCCTGGTCGGCATTGAACTGAGCGACAAAGCCGATTATGAGCCGTTGATCGGTCGTATGGCCGCTAAAGGGATCGTATATACCGAGCTTAATCGGGATTTGAATTTGTTTAACTTGCTGATCTAGGGATACCGGGGAATTCAGCGATTCGTGAAGCTGGCAGCCCTCTTCGATTTCGGTCGAAGAGGGCTTTTTTGCGTTGTGTGCGTTTGAGTTGGGGGATCGGGGAGAGCCGGCGGTTTACGGCCAAAAAGGTCAGTTGGCGACCGGGATGAGCACACCAGGGGCAGCGGCGCACGGGGAGGCAAGCTAGTACTCGCCCGGAACAAATGTTGAAAATGGGCTTTACAATACCAATGCATTAGTGTACTATTTAACTATGACACTGATACATTGGAGGAGTGGATCGAAGTGAACGTGCAACTTGAGCATACGGAAAACGGGGCGGCCGGCGCGGAGGCGGCCGCGGCCCCGGCTAACGCGGCAGGGCGGGAACCGGTCGTATTGTCGGTTAAACAGGTGACGAAGCGCATCGGCAGCAAGCGGATCGTCGATAAGCTGTCTTTTGATATTCGACGCGGGGAAATCGTTGGTCTGCTGGGGCCGAACGGTGCAGGGAAAACGACAACGATCCGGATGATCGTCGGCTTGATCGGGATGACGGAGGGCGACGTGCAGATAAAGGGCGTCAGCGTTCGGGAGCATTTCGCAAGAGCGATTGCCCATGTCGGCGCGATTATTGAGAATCCGGAGTTTTATCCGTATATGACCGGGTATGACAATTTGAAGCAATATCAGCGGATGAGCGAGGGGATCACGGAAGAGCGGATTCGGGAAGTTACCCGGCTGGTCGGTTTGGAGAAGGCGATGAATAAACGCGTGAAAGCCTACTCGCTGGGGATGCGCCAACGCCTCGGGATTGCGCAAGCTTTATTGCATCGTCCGTCGATCCTGATTCTCGATGAGCCGACGAACGGGCTCGATCCTGCGGGGATCCGGGAAATGCGCGACTACCTCAAGCGCATCGCTTCCGAAGAAGGCATCGCCGTGCTCGTATCCAGCCACCTGTTGGCCGAGATGGAGCTGATGTGCAGCCGCGTGGTCGTCATCCAGGAAGGGAAGCTCGTGACGGAACGCGTCCTGGGGGGAGCTGCCGAGAAGGCCGAGGAGCGGGTGAATGTGATGTTTCGGGTAGGCGACGCCGAAGCGGCGAAAGCCCGGCTGATTCGGATGGAAGAAATCCGCATGCTGGGGATGTCTCCGGAGCGGGGAGAAGTGACGGTTTCCGTGCGCGACAGCTATATTCCGCGCGTCGTTGGCGCGCTGGGCGGCGAAGGCATCGCCATATATCGGATTGAAGAGGTTAAAGCCTCGTTGGAAGACGAGTTTTTGAAATGGACGGGAGGGAACCAAATTGCTTAGTTTTACCCGGCTTGTCGTAAATGAATGGCTGAAGATGTCCAAGAAACGCAGCTTTTTCATCCCTTATGCGCTGATCGCCGTGTTTATCGCCGGGATGCTTTACATGATGTATGCTTTTTCGGAGCAACCGCCAGCGTTTCTTGAGTTTGCCGCGATGGCGGTGTCGAGATACGGCTTAGGGCAAATGCTCACGTTACTGGTCATCATCTGTACGGCCGGCATTGTAGCGAAGGAGCACAGTCTGGGAACGATCAAACTGCTGCTGATTCGTTCGCAAAGCCGCATCCGCATCCTAGCTTCCAAATATGTAGCCGTGCTGCTGTTCACGCTGTCGCTCTTCGTCTTTACGCTTGCGGTTGCACTGCTCGGCGGAGGGCTGATCTTCGGATTCGGCGGCGTGCAGGGAACGGGTTGGGACGATGTTCTGTATGGCGCCTGGTATCAACTTGTTTATACCGTCGTTTACGTTACGATTACTTTCCTTGCCAGCATTCTGACGCGTTCAACGGGGGCGACGATCGGCATCGGCATGTTTCTCGTCTTGCTGGAAGAGCTGGCGGTGGTTCTGCTTTCGAGATATGCCTTCGCCAAATATATTATTTTCGCCAATGCCGACTTATCGGTCTATATGAACGGGAATCCGCCGTTGCCGGGCATGACGTTAACCTTCTCCGCCGTGGTGATCGCCGCCTATTTGGCCTTGTTTCTCGCAATCAGCTTTGTTACGTTTAAAAAACGGGATGTCGCTTGACCGGTAAAATCTATACCCGCGACATACGGCGGAAAGGAGCCATGAAATGTGACCATCGAATTCGACAATAATCTGCCGATCTATTTGCAAATCATGAATTATTTAAAACGGGAAATCGTGACCGGCAGACTCAAGGCTGGCGATAAAATCCCGTCGGTGCGCGAGCTCGCGGCCGAGCTGCAAATCAACCCGAACACCGTGCAGCGGACTTTTCAGGAATTGGAGCGTGAAGCCGTCGTGGAAACGAAACGCGGACTCGGAAGATACGTGACAAGCGAGGAATCGAAAATTATGACCATTAAAAAAGAGATGGCCGGCGAACTGCTCGACCGCTTCATCGGCGGGATGCAGGAGCTGGGTTTCAGCAGTCAGGATATCGCGGCGATTGTCGCGGAAGCCGTGCAAAGCGAAGAACGGCGATAGGAGGGAGGAAGATGGAGCGGATGGATCAGAAGGATCGGACAGATCAAATGGATCAACTATTGAAGCTGAAGGGCGTATCCAAGTCTTACGGTGGCAAAAAAGCGCTGCGCGGCGTATCCTTGAGCGTCGGCAAAGGAAAAATCGTTGGCCTGCTCGGCACCAACGGCAGCGGAAAAAGCACGCTGATGAAGATTGTCGCCGGTTTGATTCCGGCTTCTAGCGGACAAGTAACGGTAGACGGGACGCCGGTGGGATTGGCGACCAAGTCGCTCGTCTCATTTATGCCGGACCGCCCGCTGACCGAGCCGTGGATGAAGGTGCGCGACGCGATAGGGCTATACCGGGATTTTTACGCCGATTTTGACGAGGAGAAAGCCCAGACAATGCTGAAATTTATGCAACTGAATGAAGGGGATAAAATCAGTTCGCTGTCCAAAGGGATGAATGAGCGGTTGCAGCTTACACTAACGCTGTCGCGGAACGCCAAGCTGTATTTGCTGGATGAACCGATCGGAGGCGTAGACCCGGTAGCGCGGGATAAAATTTTGGATGCGATTGTGGAGTTCTACAGCGAGGACAGCAGTTTGATCGTTTCGACGCATTTGGTGCGGGATATCGAGCGGATCTTCGATGAGGTGATCTTTATCCGCGACGGGGAAATCGTCATACAGGAAGAAGTGGAGGATTTGCGGGTCAAATACGGCAAAAGCGTCGACGATATGTTTAAGGAGGTGTTTGCGTAAATGCTGAGATTGCTGAAGTACGATTTGAAAAGAAATGGCAATACCTTTCTCATTGTAGGTGCCATATTGGTGATTACTGAAGCTTTTTTCTCAATTTACGGCAACTCCAGAGGGTGGGTTCAGGCCTCGATTATTGCTTTGTGTGTGATGTTATATCTATTTGTCGCTATGCTGCTCGTTATTTTTTCGCTGAGAACATTCCAGAACAACCTAAGAGCTTACAGCCGGAGACTGTTGCCCGTTCGTACGATATGGAGCGTTCTGTCTCCCTGGATGCTCGGGCTAATCGGCATCCTCCTTCTGGGCATCGTCGCTATCATTCACGGATTCATCTATAACGCTTTTGTCGGATTTGGGCTGTATGATCATCTGCTCTTTTACGGTAATGGCATTCAGAGCTTCGAGCAACTCGTATTGTCTTTCCCCGACTTGGCGTCAATCGCAATGCAATTGTTGTTGATATATACGTTTTTGTATGCGCTGGTGGCGTTGTCGATTACTATCGGGGCAATGATACGCGGCAAGCTCGGAACCTGGGTCGGCCTATTGAGTTTTCTGGTCATTCAGTACGGATCCGGCTGGCTTGCCAGCAAATTGTTTGGAGTGGGTGCCGGACAAGGGGTGCCCTTCGTTGTTATCGAATCGAGTTCAAAGAGAGCGATAGAGGCCTCGGTCTCTTCGGGAGTTTCTATTGCCTGGGGGCCTGCCTTATTTGAAATAGCTTTTGTGGGGCTGATGTTATTCGCAATCGTATATTTGATGAACCGGAAAGTGGAAATCTAGAGAACTTAGGGGACATGGTAAATATGAAGATGCGATTCAAAAAATGGACCGGAGTCATGTTATCGTTGATGTTAGTCTGTTCCATGGTATTGGCACCTGCCGATGCTCTGGCCGCGATTGACCAGAGCCAGAAGGAGTGGCTGCGGCAAAACGCCCATCCGTTGACGTCGCTGGAGTCCGTGGATTATAGCGACCTCGCCTTTTTAAAGCCGCTGTTAAAGGATAAAACCGTTGTCAGTCTCGGGGAAAATTTCCACCGCGTAGCCGAATACAGCAGTATAAAAACCAGACTGATTAAATTTTTGCACGAAGAGATGGACTTTGACGTGATCGCTTTTGAATCGGGGATGGGGGATGCGGCGGCCGTATTCGAGACCCGGGATTCCCTTACCCCGGAGGAGATGATGGGCGCTTCGATCTTTCCGATCTGGCACTCCAAGGAAACCTTGGAGCTGTTCGATTATATCAAAGAGCAGGGAAAGGGCGACAAACCGCTGTACTTGGCGGGATATGACAATCAGTTTACGAGCTCTTATTTGACCCAATTTATTGGCGAGGGGATCGCAAGGCTGGACTTAAACAAGGGAAAAGCTTTTTTTCGGATGGAATTACAGGCGGTCACGGACTGGTACGACGTTATAAATAAATACGGACTTTCTACCAAGGATCCGGCTTACAAAAAGGAAATGCGGGCTGTGATCGACAAATATGTGCCTCAATATCATGAAGTCATCAAGTATGTGGAGGAGCACCGTAATGAACTGACGGCTTTTTATCCCAACCAGCCTCATATCGCCGATATTTTTCTGAGAAGCTTAAGCGACCATATCGCTTTTCTGGAGAGCGGGCTGGAGGATGTCAAGGATGCTTATTCCTCTCGGGACGTATTGATGGCGGAAAATCTCGAATGGGTGATGAGGACGCTGTATCCGGGGAAAAAAGTGATTTTGTGGGCCCACAATGATCATTTGGCCAAAAACACTTCGAAAATGCGGGTGAAGGAAGACGGCAAGTGGATCCACAGCTTTACGAGCATGGGCGAACTGCTGCAGCGGAAGCTGAAGGATAACATGTATGTGATCGGACTTTACATGAATCGCGGTTCATCCGTGACGATCACTTCACAAAAACCGTTTACGATTCAGCCTGCCACGGAAGGAAGTCTCGAGCACCTGATCATGCAAAGCGGATATGCGAATTCCTTTATTGATTTGAGCAAGCATAAAGTAAAGGATGCGCGAAATGCCTGGATGTTCCGGCCGATCTACGCTTCCGAGGATGGGATGACCTCAGAACAGATTCTGCCGAATGTGATGCAGTTCATCCCGAAGGAGCAGTATGACGGAATTATCGTCATTGACAAGGTGAAGGCTCCCACACCCTTGAACTCCTCCGAGAATACGAAGACCAACGAGTAAATCGAAAGCGTGGCTATTGCCGTCCTTTAGACCGTCGGCCAAATATGAAAATCTGCCCGGCCAGGCCGATGAGAAAGATGATCAGACTGTCCCACGGTGATACGGTAAATGCCGGCATGATGCGGTTCAGCAACGAGCCGACGAAGATGACCCCGACTGCGATCGCCACATAGAGGCCGAACGCGCGGAGATTGAATCTGCGGAACGCGGGCTGCGGCTGCTCGTTCAAGTCGGAGGATTCCGCCTTCGCTTGAGCCGGCTTGCCGCCGTGGCCGAGAAACCGGATGACCAGCTCGATCAGGACGATCGACAGCACGGCGATGATCAGGAGGGAAGAACTGCTGATTTGCGTGTACTCCAGCTCGCCGCCGAACCATTTGCTGAAAAAGCCGGTGATCATATAAATAAAGAAGACCCAGGTCAAAGCAACCCAGGGAATCATGGCGTAATATTTGATTTTGTCCTTCAGCGTCCGCGGCTTCCGCGTCAGCACGTCATCCGCCAGCTGTTCGCAGTACGCCACCGGGTCGCTACCGAACAGTTCCGCCGCCGAAACCCCTTTTTCCTGATTTTTGACGATTTGCCGAGCCAGGCCAAGCAGGATTTCCTCGCCCTTGGCTTCGGTCAGCGAGCTTGCGCCGGAGCGGAAGTGCATGACCATTTCCCCGAAATACGCTTCGTTCTCCGGCGTCATCCGCTGTCGCAATCGTTTGGTTTCGCCGATCATTTCATGGATATACATGAAAGTATCTCTCCTCCCAGGTTGTACACGTCTTGATGTTCCCGAAAAGCGTTTTGCATTACCGTTTTTCTCCAGTAGTATACTGCATCCCTTGTCCGATTCGCAAGGGACCATGGCAGGGCTGAGTCGGTAGCCCGAACGGAACCGATGGATTATGAACATTCCTTGAACTAGGAATAAAAAGCGTCCCCCCCTCCCAAAACTATAAGTGCGAGTTCAAAAAATCAGGTTTTCAGGACCGAGCAGGCGCCGGCGAAAAGGCATGCTTTGCCGGTTAGTGACCTGTACACTAATCGTTGCGGGAGGCAGAGCCAGTGGGAAAATATGAATCGGAGCTGACCCGGAGGTATTTGCTGAACAGCAACTCCCGGGGCAGCCTGGAAGAAATCGTAACGAACGATACCGCCGAGGAGGGCGGCATGTTGTGCGGAGATGACGAAAATTGCGACGAAGGTCATATGGGCAATCACCAGTTCATGAAAGAGTGGGAAGGCCGGGTTACGACCCATGCTTATTTCCGGCAATCTTACGAATAAGCCCGCAGGCTTCCCGTGGCGTACCGATTGACACCCCGTTTCCGGAAATGATAAGATGAGTTTAAATCACATTAAACTTATCGGATTTAGTAGTTATAAAAATCATTGCCGGAGTACGGGGAGGAGACGGGGATATGGAAAGACAAATCGTCATCAATCATGGAGAAGAACAGCTTGCGGCCAGCATACATTACCCGGCCGAGAATAAAACAGGGGGGCGCTGCAACCGCGCTCCCCTGGTCGTCATTTGCCACGGCTTCGTCGGCAGCCGGATCGGCGTCGACCGTCTGTTTGTGAAGACGGCGCGGGAACTCGCGGCGGACGGTTTCCTCGTGCTCCGGTTCGATTACCTCGGCTGCGGCGAGAGCAGCGGCAATTACGGCGAGCATGGAGTGGAGTCTATGGTCGCCCAGACCCGAACGGTGTTGGACTATGGTCTTGGAGCGTTCGACATCGACCCGACGCGGGTGTCGCTGATCGGGCACAGCCTTGGCGGTTTGATGGCCCTCTTGACCGCGAATCGAGACCGGCGCGTGAAAAACCTTGTCTTATGGTCGGCCGTAGGATATCCGTTCAGCGATATCGTCAAAATTACCGGGCGCGAGTTATACGACCGGGCGGTGAAGCAAGGTGCCGCAGACTATATGGGATATGGGCTGACGCCGAAGTTCTTCGATTCGCTTGGCGAATTTCAGCCGTTCCAGGAAGCCGTTAAATTTACCGGCGACGTGTTTGTGGTGCATGGAACTTCCGACGATACGATTCCGGCGGATTACGCTTTCTTGTTTCAGAAGGTGTTCTGGATGCGGCCGGAGGGGCGCTGCGATAAAGAAATTATTTTCCAAGGCAATCATACGTTTTCGTCCGGCGAACACCAGCACCAGGTCATCCGGAAGACGAAGGAATGGCTCGGAGGACTGGAGGCCAAGCAAACCGAATGGCAGCATTGGATGATCTGAAGGCGGGGAGGGAAGGTTCACGGCGGACCGGGTACACAAAAACTGGTAAAACTCTTCTTGGATGGATACAATGAAGATGTAACCATTTTTTGGCGTAGGGAGGTTTGGGAGCTCATGTCTCAGCCTGCATTGTTTATTGCACACGGATCGCCTACTTTGGCCATCGAGCAAAACGCATATACGGAATTTCTTCGTCAACTGGGCCAGACAACGCTGGAACCGCCCAAAGCCGTCGTGATTTTCTCAGCCCATTGGGAAGCTCCGGTACAATGGGTCACGACCGATACAGCCCATTCAACGATGCATGATTTCTACGGTTTTCCGGAAGACATGTATGCGATTGAATACCCGGCTCCGGGCAGTCCCGAGCTCAGCGGAGAAATTGAGGAGATCTTCCGTTCGCACAATTTGCCGTATAAGCCATCAGCGGGCAGAGGGCTCGATCACGGGGCTTGGGTCGTCCTGCGGCTGTTGTTTCCGTCCGCCGATATCCCGGTGGTGGCTTTATCCGTGGACGCCAAACGCGAACCCGAGGAGCAGTATGCCATCGGCAAGATGCTTGCCGAATTGCGGCATCGGAACATTCTTGTGATTGGCAGCGGGGGACTCGTTCATAATCTTCGCCTGCTGGATGGGGAAGCGCGGGAACCGGCCAAATGGGCCGTCGAATTCGACGATTGGGTAGGACGGCAACTGCAGAGCTGGGACTTGCGGCAGCTGTTTGATTATGATCGCAAAGCTCCGCATGTGCGCATGGCGATCCCTTCCTACGGACGGGAGCATTTTGCGCCGCTGCTGTACGCCATGGGGGCGGCTGATGACGAGCGGCAGGCCGTGAAGCTGTTTCAGGATTATCAGTATGGGAGCCTTAGCTTGAACTGCTGGAAGTTCGGCGGCCGTTGACGGGAGGAGGTTCCTTGTCCGGTTAAACGAAAGGCCGGTCGAAATAAATGAAGCGCAGTACCCAAGGTTTGGGGTCTGCGCTTTTTTTCGATGGAAGCGAACTTTAGCGCCGCCGCCCGAAGGTTTTGCGGAAATAAGGCTGGATGAAGGCATCCAAACCGATCCGTCCGGCGTTAGAGCCGGCCACCACGATAAAGATTTCCAGCAGGAGCAGCTGCGGGTTCGTACTTACCGTGCCCGAGAATAAAAAGGCGAAATTCATGACCATGCCAAAGAAGGCAGCCAGCCAGGTGAAGCCACCCAGGATAAGGCCGAGCCCAACGAGCACCTCGCCATAAGGAACCAGGATATTAAACAGGCCTACGTTCGGTAAGGCAAAAAGCTCAAGGAACGAAGCCCACCAGCTCTGCACGGCGGGGTGTTCGCCGCCGCTTTTCGCCAAGGCTCCGCTCAAATATCCGGCGGCGTCGAAACCGCCCGTCACTTTCCCCCAACCGGAGGTCAGCCACTCATATCCCACGTAGAGTCTTATCAGCAAAAGCAGCCAGGAAGCAACCGTACTTTCCCGTAACCATTTTACGATCATTTCTCAATCTCCTTTCCGCTCATGCGGCGACAATGTTCTTTCTTTTTCGTGGAAATCTTCCCCTATCTTAGTATTCATATTAGGGACAAAATTTAAAACAATCAATTATTATTTTAAATTTTAACAATTAATTTACCTGCGTGATGTTTCGGCTTTCCCCGAATCGGCGATTCAACGTATAATGTAGAAAACTCAGGAATTATGACGGAGGAACATGCCTTTGAAATCATTAAAGTTAAATTGGCTGCTCGTATCGCTGCTCATCGTCCTACTGTCCGCTTGCGGCAAGAACGGGGAAGCCGTTCCGCCCGCGGACGGCATTGCTCCGCCGCAAACGGCGGTCCCGGAGGAGAACGTTCCGCCCGAACCGGCGCCCCCGGCCTATACGGCCCCGCTGACGGGATTGCCGCTGGAGGAGCCGCTTACCCGCAGACCGGTCGCCATCATGATCAATAATGCGCCGGCGGCCCGCCCGCAATCGGGATTGATTGACGCGGATGTCGTTTACGAGGTGCTGGCCGAAGGCGGGGTCACGCGGCTGGTCTCGATCTTTCACAGTCAGGCGGACAACGCCAAGATCGGTCCGATCCGCAGCATCCGCCCGTACATGATCGATTTGGGCGAAAGTTATCACGGCGTGCTGGTACATGCCGGTGCGAGCAACGATGCCTATGCGATCTTGCAAAGGCAGCATAAGGAGGATCTGGACGAGATCACGAATGCCGGTTCCTTCTTCTGGCGGGACAAGTCCCGGAAGGCGCCGCACAATTTGTATTCCAACGTGGAGAAGCTGCTGGAAGGCGCCGCCAAGCGCGGATACGCAACGGAGGATGGAGCGGTGCCCGCGTACGCTTTTTATAAGGATAACGAACAACCCCATTCGTTTGAGACCGCGAATAACGTGGAGATTACCTTCCAACTGGACAATTACCGGGTCGGATACGAATACGATGCCGCGACCGGGCTTTACCAGCGGTCCATCAATGGCGCGCCGCACGCCGATCTGGAGAGCGGCGATCGGTTGACCGCCGCGAACGTTGTCGTGATGGGAGCCGACCACCGGGTGCTGGACGACGTTGGCCGGCTGGAGGTAGGGTTATCGCTCGGCGGCGAAGCGGTTTTGTTCCAGAAAGGCAAAGTGATTCGGGGCGAATGGGTCCGCAAGGAAGGCGACATCATCCGGTTCATTAAAGATAATGTGGAGCTGCCGATGGTGCCGGGCCAGACGTTTATCCATGTCGTGCCGAACACTCCGGATTTCGCCAGCCATGTTAAGGCGGAGTAAAATCGAGTCAGGCAGATTTTGTATTTTCAGGGCGATCGAAGGATATCTTTGGGAGATTTAGGGGAAATCTAAGCGTGATCGTGAAATGTTTGCGACATTATTTCCTATCTGTTAAATAGTTGTGATAAGATATTCAAGGTTGTGTAAAATCGACCGCAAGAATTACCTTATGGAGAGAAAAGGGGATACTGATGCGAGTGAAGAAGAAAGATATCTTTTTCCAGACGTTAGAGGACATGGCGGATACGATCGTGCATTCGGCGGATTATTTCGCCCAGCAGGTGGCGGAGTTCAAAGATGTTGAAGCGTTCGCCAAAAAGATGAAGGAATTCGAATCCATATGCGACGAATACACCCACAAAATCATCGTGGAATTGAACAAAACGTTCATTACCCCGATCGAACGGGACGACATCATGCACCTGATCACGGCGCTGGACGACGTCATCGACGGTTTGGAAGCCTCGACTTCTCGATTCTTCATGTACCATTTGACCGAACCTGACGAATATATCGCCCGTTTTGCGGAAATCCTGCGCAATTCGGCATACGAAATCCAAAAGGCGATCCATCTGCTGTCTCAGAAAAAATTGCTGGCGATCCGCGAGTATACGATCCGGCTGAACGACCTGGAGAACCAGGGCGACGAATTGCTGCGGATTTGCATCAAAGAGTTGTTCATGAAAGTGACCGATCCGATTGAGCTGATCAAGAAAAAAGAGATTTACGAACGGCTGGAAACAACGACCGACGCTTGCGAAAAAGTGGCCAATATGCTGGAATCCATCATTATGCGTAATTCTTAAGAACTTCACTTTATATTCGACATTCGGGAGGTTGGAATTGCGCGGATTTACATAGAGAGACAGCCATCTGTGCAAAAAAGCTATGGATACGAGTTTATTGATTATTCTTATCGTTATCATACTGGCGCTGGCGTTTGACTTCATCAATGGGTTTCATGATACGGCTAATGCGATCGCAACTTCGGTCTCGACGCGCGCGCTGAAGCCGCGGACGGCGATTATGATGGCAGCCGTCATGAACTTTCTGGGCGCGATTATGTTCACAGGGGTCGCCAAAACGATCGGCGGCAGCGTGGCCGATCCGGCAAAGCTGGATAACGGTCTGGAAGTGCTGATCGCTACGCTGCTGGCCGCGATCATTTGGAACCTCATTACGTGGTGGTTCGGAATTCCTTCGTCTTCCTCCCATGCGCTGATCGGCGCTTTGGCGGGGGCCGTGTATGTCGGCGCAGGACCGGACAAGCTGAACTGGAGCGGGTTTACGACGATCGTCGAAGGGTTGCTCTTCTCCCCGGTGATCGCTTTCGTGATCGGCTTTATTGTCATGATGATTTTAAAATGGATCTTCGCCAGACGCAGTCCGCATACCGTAAATAAGGGCTTCCGTTCGATGCAAATCGTAACCGCCGCGCTGCAAAGCTTCACGCACGGCACGAATGATGCGCAGAAAGCCATGGGGATTATCACGTTCGCCCTGGTGACGGCCGACTTCCAGGATCATATGGAAGTGCCGCTCTGGGTTAAGCTCGCCGCGGCAACGGCGATGGCCTTGGGGACGTCGATCGGCGGCTGGAAGATCATCAAAACGATGGGGACGAAAATCTTCAAAATCGAGCCGATCAACGGCTTCGCAGCGGATATCTCCGCCGCTTCGGTTATTTTCGGGGCGACGTTGATCCACCTGCCGGTCAGCACGACGCATGCCATCACCTCGTCCATCCTGGGCGTAGGTTCGGCCAAGCGGTTCTCCGCCGTCCGCTGGTCGGTGGCCGGACGCATCGTCGTTGCCTGGGTGATTACGATTCCGATCGTGTTTGTCATGGCCGGAGCTATCTACAAGCTCCTCTTTTAAGAGGAAGTTCAAAAAGTCGTCTTTTGATCACGAAGTAAAAGCAAGAAGCGGATTCGGCATCGAATCTTGAATTCAGCCGGGCCTTCCGTTGCTCACGTAGATCTGTCTACGCTCCGCTACTCAGTCCCTAGCTTCATTCAACCTTCTCGGTGCTGAAAAGCCGACTTTTTGAACCTTTATTTTAAGGAAGTTCAAAAAGTCGTCTTTTGATCACGAGGCGGGGCAAGAAGCGGATTCGGCATCGAATCTTGAATTCAGCCGGGCCTTCCGTTGCTCACGTAGATCTGTCTACGCTCCGCTACTCAGTCCCTAGCTTCATTCAACCTTCTCGGTGCTGAAAAGCCGACTTTTTGAACCTTTATTTTAAGGAAGTTCAAAAAGTCGTCTTTTGATCACGAGGCGGGGCAAGAAGCGGAATCGACGTCGAATCTTGAATTCAGCCGGGCCTTATAATGATACCTATTTCGGATTAACGACGAAAGCCAATCTGCCGAGGATTGGCTTTTTTGAGGAGGCGGCGCATGATGATCAGGACCATGGGGATGACGCGGGACCATCAGGTTGTGACGGATCTTCCGCTGGAGCGGATCAAAGACGGGCATTTCGTGTGGACCTGGGTCGATTTGGACGCCCCTACGCCTGAGGAAACCGAGGTGCTGTCGAGCTTTTTTCATTTTCACCCGCTAGCGATCGAGGATTGCTTGCATGTGCTGCAGCGGCCGAAAATGGACTATTATGAAGATTTTCAGTTCCTGGTGTTGCACGCGATAGACGAAAAAACGCTGGATACCGTGGAAGTGGATCTGTTTATCGGGGACGCATGCCTGGTGTCGTTTCACCAGCGGCGGTTGGACGAATTGGATGAAGCGTGGAGCAGTATGCTGAATCGGGCCCATGACTATAAGGTCTGGGTGCACGGGCCCTATTCGGCTGCTTATAGGGTGATTGACAGCCTGGTGGACCATTATTTTCCTTGCGTGTACGAGATTGAAGACGAGCTTGACGAGTTGGAGAGTAAAGGCAGCAGCGAGTCGGTCGAGCAGCTGATGAACCAGGTGTTCGACCTGCGCAGTCGGCTGCTCAAGCTGCGGCGGACGATCGTCCCGATGCGCGACCTCATGTACCGCATCCTGAATTCGCAGCATGTCCAAGGCGATAAGGAGCCACGCGCTTATTACGCGGACATTTACGACCATCTGCTCAAGCTGTCGGAGATGATCGAGGCCGACCGGGAAATGACCGCGGATTTGCGCGACTCCTATATTTCGCTGAATTCCAACCGGATGAACGGGATCATGAAGACGCTGACGGTCATCACGACCATTTTTATGCCGCTGACGCTGATCGCCGGAATCTACGGGATGAATTTCGTTAACATGCCGGAGTTGCACTGGAAATACGGATATTTCGCGATTATCGGGCTGATGGCCGCACTCGGCGGCTGGATGATTCTCTGGTTTGGTAGACGGGGCTGGTTCAAGTAGGGTCGGCCCGTACGTGCCGTCAAAAGCAAAGCCGCCGCCGGGTTAGCGGCGGCGATTTCCCGATTTTCCGGATTTTCCTGATTTGCCGGTTGAGGAGCGCTTTCCGCTGCGGCCGGAGCCGGTACGGCTGCCGCTTTTCTTGCGGGTCGATTTGCGGCGGCGAGGCCGGTATTCGTCCATCCGGCCGGTGCGGCCGCCGGCGGACTTGCCTTTGCCTCCGGGCAAAAACGCGGTGAACAGCTTTGCCATCGGGGCGAATTGCTGCACGGTTTGCATCACCTTCTGCACCTGGCCCATCGTGGACAAGATGCCGTCGATTCCGCCCATGCGGTCGACGATGCCTTTCAGGTCGCCCAAGCTGGGCAGCGATAATCCGCCGCCGGACTTCGGCGTGGTCGAGGCGGCCGGCGCCTGGGTTGGAGCCGGAGACGGCGGGGAATAGGGGACAAGCGAGGAAGCCTCCGCTTTGATTCCGTACGGATTCACCCCCGGGTAGTAATGGGGGTACGGGTAGAACGGGGGCACCGGTCCTTGGCGTGAATCATGGTTCTGGGGCATGGTATCACTTTCCTTTTCAGATATTTTGTCGGGCGTGCGGATCGAAGGCCGATTCCTTCTTGTCCGCCCTTCCGAGACAAGACCTAGGTTTGGATCGGAGTACGCCGCAGGGGGATCCACTCGATGGAGACGGCATTATTTTCCCTGGCTAGGCGTTTGTATTACTATACTGTATGTGCCCGCCCTGCTTTGCGTATGGACGAATGTCCCGGTTCCGGTGGGCGTTTGCGGAATTTGGGCGTTCTTTCTGTGATGCGTGAAACCGTTAATGCTTGAAAAGGAGTACACCACTCGGGTACAATGGGGTTGTGGTTACAGTAACGGTAGGGGATGATAATTCAGTGCAACTGAAGAAATTAAACGACAAAACGATCGATCAATTATTCGAAGCCATTTTAACGTTAAAAGACATCGAGGAATGTTACATTTTTTTTGACGATCTGTGCACCGTAAACGAAATTCAGTCTTTGTCGCAACGGCTGGAAGTTGCCCGAATGTTGGGCAAAGGCAACACATACAACCAGATTGAAGCGGAAACCGGGGCCAGCACGGCGACGATATCGCGGGTGAAACGCTGCTTGAATTACGGCAACGATGGCTACAAGATGGCGTTGGATCGTTTAGGGCGTTAAGCCTATGGCAGAAGAAATACGAGCGCAGTCGATGATGCCGGCGAAGGTGAGGAAGGCATCCCACGAGGGAGAGGTTGTACGCAAACCGGGTGTTCTGGTCATTAGCCACGGTTCCCCTGACGAGCATTGGGTGGCCCTCGTGGAGGCGGCGGTGGCGGAAGCGGCGGTTGATTTGCCTGCCGGCCTTCCGCTGGCCTGCGCTTTTCTCGAAACCGTGGAAGGCCGTCTGATGATCCAGGACGGCATCGATCGGCTGGAATCCCAGGGAGTGACGGACATGATCGTCATTCCCTTGTTCGTGTCCTCGGGGAGTACACATATCGATGAGATCGCTTATGCGTTGGGCGTGAAGGATACACCGGAGAAGGAAACCGACCTGGAGCGTTTTCGGGTTTCCGCTCGGGTGTTTTTTGGCGATCCGATCGATGACGGGCCGCTGGTGGCGGCGATGGTCTGGGATAAGGTGAAAAGGCTGTCGGTGCGGCCGGAGCAGGAGGTGCTGCTGCTTGTGGGGCACGGCAGCGTGCATCCGGGCTTTTTGCAGCGCTGGGAGCGTGGAATGGCTTCGTTGGCGGCGCAGGCCGGAGAACTCGCCGGACTTGCGGGCGGGGCCGATTACGCGCTGCTGAATCCGGACAGCGTGCGTTCGAAGATGCGGTATTGGTCGGAGCAGCGAGGCATGGACGTTATCGTGGCGCCGCTCTTTTTGAGCGCGGGGTATTTTACCAAGGTCACGATCCCGAAGCGGTTGGAGGGACTGGCTCACCGGTATTCGGGAGAGGCGTTACTGCCCCATCCTTTGGCGGCTCGCTGGATGTCGCAGCAAATATTGAATATAATGGGATCATTGACATGTTGACATTCTGATAATCGGGTGGCGTTTGTAGGATGAAGAGAGCTAGATTGATTTATAATCCGACCTCGGGAAGAGAAGAGATGCGGCGCTTGCTGCCGGATGTGCTGGAACGCCTGGATCAGGGCGGCATCGAAACGTCGTGCCATGCCACGACCGGGGAAGGCGATGCGATGCGCGAGGCCGCTCTGGCGGTGGAGCGCGGCTACGACATCATTATTGCGGCCGGCGGCGACGGTACGCTGAATGAGGTCGTTAACGGCATGGCCGGGAAGAGCAATTTGCCGCCGCTGGGGGTGTTCCCGCTCGGAACCACCAACGATTTTGCCCGCGCCATGGGGATATCCAGGCGTTGGGAGGATTATTGCGACCTGGTCATTGAGAATCAAACGAGGCCGATCGACATCGGCAAGGTAAACGGTCGGCATTTCATCAACATCGCCGGCGGCGGCACCTTGACCGAGCTAACGTACGAAGTGCCCAGCCGGCTTAAGACGCTGATCGGTCAACTGGCCTATTATATGAAGGGGATCGAGAAGATGGCCAGCTTGTCGCCGACGAAGCTGATCATCGACGCCGAAGGCTGCGACGTGATCGAAGGCGAATTCATGCTGTTCCTGATCGCCAACAGCAACTCGGTCGGCGGCTTCGAGAAGCTGGCGCCGGACGCGCGCATCGACGACGGGCTGCTCGATGTGATCGCTGTCAAGAAGTGCAACCTGGCGGAGTTCATCCGTCTGGTGACGATGGCGCTGCGCGGCGATCATTTGGGCGACTCGCATGTCGTTTACTTCAGGACGCGGCGCATGGAGGTGACCTCGCCCGGCCATGTCATGCTCAATCTCGACGGCGAACTGGGCGGCGAGCTGCCGGGCGTGTTCGAGATATTGCCGCAGCATTTGCAGATTTTTGCTTAGGTGAGTAGGGGAAGAGATCAAGGTAAAAGATTTAGGTAAATGATCTAGGTAAATGATCTAGATAAAAGATTTAGGTAATTGATCAAAGATGCTGTTTTGGGACGATCCCCCGCCGGGTTGGCGGGGGATTTGGCTTGGGGTGGGGCGGTATGCGGTATGCGGTGGAGGGTGAGCGGCGAGCCGGGTAAGCGGGGCATGTTAGAGGGGCGAGAGCAGTAGCGGGAGGCCCCAGCAGGGCCTGTAAAGGCTTGCCGAATGAAATGATGCGGTATCTGCGGGTAACTGTTGCAACAAGGTTGGGTAAACTTTTGGAGCCGTGCAAGGAATGATTAAGGGGAACTCTAAACTAAATCGTATATTGAACTGGGTACGGCGATCGGTAGGATCGGGATTGGAATGAGGTAAGGGGCTTTGTTAGGGTGTTCGAAACCAACTAAGTGGAAATTCTACAGTTCTTTTCTTGAGTAATCGAGGCGCGGGGAGAATTAGTTGGAAAAAGTACAGTTGTTTTCGCGAGAAAAGGTGAAAATAAGTGAAATTGGCCGAAATAGGTGTAGGTTTTCCAATTAGTTTTGCGAAATCGGGCCAAACGGGGTAAATTAGATGGGTGATTTCCAGCTAGTTCGTTTATGGACGAGCTAGTTCACCTATAGGGACGATGGACGAATGTCTTTTCTCGATAATGAAAGGTTGCAGGGAAAGAGGTAGAACAGACTTGCGTTGGATTTGAAGAATACTGGTGTAACCGGTTCAGTTGAACATAGAAGGAGAACGTCATGACGAAACAACGGAGTAACAGGGGCCGTCCCGGCGGCAATCGGATGAGCGGAGCTCGGGGACAAGCACAAAAGAGAACTAGCGCTGCGAAAAATGGCCGTGGCGGGCGAGAGGCAGGAGCCGAAACCAACGGTAGTCTTAAATCGCGGGGGCGTGCGGCTGCGGCCGAAGCCTTGATTGCCGGCCTTCCCGTGGCGAAGAACGATGAGGTTGTACTCGACATCATCGGGATGAACCACGACGGGGAAGGCGTCGGCCGGGCCGAAGGCTACACGCTGTTTGTGGCAGGCGCCTTGCCGGGCGAGAAGGCCCGGGTCAAGGTGCTCAAGACGAAGAAGCAGTATGGCTACGCCAAACTGCTGGATGTGGTTGAGGCGAGCCCGGACAGGGTGGCCCCGCCCTGTCCGATCTACGACAAGTGCGGAGGCTGCCAGCTGCAGCACTTGGGCTACGACGCGCAGCTCGCGTGGAAGCGGCAGCACGTCGTCGACGCGCTGGAGCGGATCGGCAAGCTGCGCGTGGCGGGGGGCGCGCCGGGAACAGGCGCGCTTGCGGGCGGCAGCGGCGAAGCGGGCGCTGCCGCTGGGGATTGGGCGGCCGCGGGTGCGGCGGCCACCGATGCCGCCAGCGCCGCCGAGGGCGGCGACAATGCCGTCGTCGTGCGGCCGACGCTGGGCATGGCCGCGCCTTGGCGCTATCGCAACAAGGCGCAGGTGCCCGTCGGCGTCACCGACGGCGCCCTGGTTGGCGGTTTCTACGCTCGCGGCAGCCATCGCATCGTCGACATGGAGACATGCCTCATCCAGCACGAGAGCAACGATGATGTCGTCAGCCGCGTCAAGACGATCGGGCGCCGCCTCGGCATCACCGCCTACGACGAGGAGACGGGACAAGGCTTGCTTCGTCATGTCGTAGTGAAGGTCGGCTTCCGGACCGGCGAAATGATGCTGGTGCTGGTTACGAACGGCGACCGGATCCCCCATGAGGGCGAGTGGATCGCCGCGATCCGCGAAGAGATGCCGCCCGTCGTCAGCATCTGCCAGAACGTTAATACGCGGCAGACGAACGTCATCTTCGGCGATGTGACTCGCGTTCTGTGGGGGCGCGAAGTGATTTTTGATTATATCGGGGACGTGAAGTTTGCGATCTCGGCGCGTTCTTTTTACCAAGTAAACCCGCTCCAGATGGAAGTATTGTACGGTAAAACAGTGGAGTACGCCGGTCTGACCGGGCAAGAGACGGTCATCGACGCTTACTGCGGCATCGGCACCATTTCCCTGTTCCTGGCGCAGCATGCCAAGCGGGTGTACGGCGTGGAGATTGTCAAAGAGGCGATCGAAGACGCCCGCGTCAACGCCGAGTTGAACGGGATGAACCACGTCACTTTCGAGGTCGGCGCCTCCGAAGACGTCATCCCGGCCTGGAAAGAGCAGGGCATCGAAGCCGACCTCATCGTCGTCGACCCGCCCCGCAAAGGCTGCGACCCGCGCCTGCTGGACACCATCCTCGAAATGAAGCCTGAGCGCGTAGTGTACGTGAGCTGCAACCCCGCGACTCTGGCCCGCGACCTGCGCATCCTTGAGGACGGCGGGTACCGGACGGTCGAGGTCACACCGGTCGATATGTTCCCGCATACGGTGCATGTGGAGTGCTGTGTGTCACTTGTCAGGAAGTAATATATCAGAAGTGCATTTACCTTCTACATTTGAGCCTAAGCGGTGTTAGCGCTTGGGCTTTTCTTATGCGGAGGCCCTGTAGAGCCAATGTGAAAGATATTCAGAAAATGGAAGGGGATTGAAAAAATATGTCGAACTTGAACTATATGAGGGTAATGATTATACGGTAACAATCCGGCACAAGGCTGGAAGTACACTCATGAAGGATGGAGAGGTTTGAGTATGAGTAGATTAATTGATAGCAGTATAACAATATACGAGGCTTTACAAAACATCAAAGACGGAAAGTATGTAATGCCTGCTTTTCAAAGACAATTTGTCTGGGGTATGGAGCAAATTGAAAAACTATGGGATTCCATCTTGCTGGATTATCCTATTGCTACATTTCTATTCTGGCACGTTGATGACTCCAATGTGACATGGGATACTTATTTTTGTGGCTTTCTTTCGGAGGTTACATTTGATAGCAGAAAACAGGCAGACAGTGTTAATTATGAGTTGATAAGTATAAACGTTAAGAATACCAATACGGCAGTATTGGATGGACAGCAAAGGCTAACATCACTGTTTCTATCATTGTTCGGAGGAGCATACATACGTCCGAATTATGCGAGAAAGAAGACCGGGGACAAGATAGTATCTAAACTTTTGATAGAACTGAACAAGAATAAGATATCTGTCGATGAGGAAGAGTATAATACCAAGAAATTCGATATTAAGTTTAGTGAGAAGATTGGAAGATTGAGCCCGACCCAATTTGAGATAAAGCATATCCTTGATGAGAAGTTCCAAGATGAAACTACGAGAGAGAAAGCAATTGAAGAAACTATTGCTAATGTTCCGGCAGACAGCAAGGATTACGCACGAGATATACTGCAAAAGTTATATAACAAGGTTTATGTCGAAAAACTGATCAGATATACGGAAATTATGGACATGAAACAAGACGATGCTCTTGAAATGTTTGTAAGGTTTAATAGCGGCGGTAAAGCATTACGTAAATCTGAAATAACAATGTCAATTCTAGAGGCATACTGGCCAAGTGCGAAAACGGAGTTTGGAAAAATTCTCGTTGATTCATATGCAGGCTTTGGTACGGACTTTATTATCCGTTCAGCTTTGATGCTGTATGGTGATGTTGTTAAATCCAACATTAACAAAAAGATTGCAGAGGACTTAAAAAATGATTGGAGTGGTTTCAAAAAAGCTCTCACTAACTTGGAAAACCTTTTGAAAGAAATGAAAATTGATGTGAGCCGGTTTTCAAGTAGTTGGAACGTTCTGTTGCCGATTATCTATTATATTTACTACACTCCTGATTACGATAAAAACATCAAAGGTGTTCGTGCTTACTTACTTAGGGCGATATTCTTTACTTATTTCCAATCAGGTACTACAACTAAGCTGCAACAGATGAAGAGTAGTATCAACAGCTTTGATTACGAAATTACAATTGAAATGCTCGATCAGATGAATGACTTGAGAGTTACAGATGGTAAAATTGAAGATGTACTCAACTCCGAAAAAGGTAGCAGAGTTGCTGGTGAGGTTTTGTACTACTTGAATCTTGATTGGACTAATAAGAGCTTTAAGTATGAACAAGACCATCTTCACCCTGATAGCAGGTTTAGCGAAAGTAAGCCAGTATCTGTTTCTGTAGAGGATTGGAAAAGGTGGCGTGGAATGCGCAATCGATTACCTAATTTACATCTACTTGAGGGCAGAAGCAATGGTAGCAAAAATGATATGCGCCTCGTTGATTATTATAATGATATGAACGATATGCAAAAGGCGGAATTTTGTAATCAGGCAATGATTCCTCAGAGTGTTTCACTTGAGATAGAAGACTTTGAAATATTTTATGAGGCTAGAAAAGCAGTGCTTACAGAAAAGATACGTGAGTTGTTAGAGTGATACTTCTGATTCATACTAAAGCCACTTCTTCTGTTTAATAAACTGGCAAAGCTCAAGCTCATGTGAAGCTTGAGCTGTTTCTTGTTATGTTACTTTGGTCCATACATGATACTTGATTATATGGTGTCGATGAATTTGTTCCGGGAGCAAGAAACCTAAAGAAATAATTCTTGTGGGTCAACTCGCTCCCGATACGGTTATAAGCATGACAACTTGGTTTAGGTATCCCGCTATTTTGAAATAATATGTGTTGACTCTGCTTACTCCACACATGTGGAGTGTGTTGCGAAACTGGTACGTCAGTGATACAGGTTTTAGATTCCTTGATGTATAAGGAGTTCTACCGTGTTACAGGCCTTGATTATTGAATGGAACATATTCGAAAATGCATCGTTGATGTGAAACTGATGTGAAACTTCTTGTGATTCTACAATAAATGGTGATAATTCGACATAAATAGACGCTCCGGATACGTTCATCCAAGCGTCTTTTTGTCCTGTTTGTCTTTACGTGGAGCAAATAAGCTTTTCTGGAGAATGAGGTGGATGTGGCGCCGCACCCAGATGCTCCTTTCTTGAGCCGTCTTTCAGTAAGGCTAGGGCCGTAGATGTGGATGGTTTTTCCTTGTTTTTAGAACGTTATACGGAAGGTCTGTCCATTGAGCAGGCAGCAGTAGAGCATTTGGTGGAAAACTGAGGGAAATGAAAAGGGTATAAAATCTCCTGATTTCCTTTCAGAATAAGGGGAGACTGTAAAAATGGTACTCCCTTTCTCTTATTTAGACGAAATGATTCTATATTAGGAAATTCTTAATAATTTCTCATGCTAAAAATGATAAATAGGAAAGACTACTTTGATACAATAATAGGATACCTTGGGTCTGTTTGAAAGGAGGAACCTATGATGAGTGATCACATTCTTGTTGTAGATGATGAACACGATATAGCGGATTTGATAGAAGTCTATTTGCAAAATGAAAATTACACAGTATTTAAGTTTTATTCTGCAAGTGAAGCCCTTGCTTGCCTAGAAAACACAGAGCTTGACCTTGCGATTCTGGATATTATGATGCCCGAAATAAATGGATTTGCCCTTTGTCGTAAAATTAGGGAGAAGTATACATTTCCCGTAATTATGCTGACTGCCAAAGATGAAGAAACAGATAAAATCACGGGATTAACTTTAGGGGCTGACGATTATGTGACAAAGCCATTTCGACCACTTGAATTAATTGCCAGAGTAAAAGCACAGTTACGTCGGTATCAGAAATACAATACTTCTAAGCAGGAAACAGAAACAAGAACAGTTTTGTCTTACAGGGGGTTAGAAGTAAACACGGAAACATATGAATGTCTATTAAATGAAAAGCCGATCTCATTAACACCCACGGAATTTGCTATACTTCGTATTCTGTTGGAGAACAAAGGAATTGTTGTAAGCTCCGAGAAGTTGTTTCATGAAATATGGCAGGACGAATATTACAATAAAAGTAACAACACGATTACTGTACATATCCGGCATTTGCGTGAAAAAATAGGCGATACCGCAGATGAAGCCAAATATATAAAAACAATATGGGGCGTGGGATATAAAATTTAGTTTAGGCGGTAACAAATTGACGGCTGTGTGGCTGTTATTCAATTAAAATCCTATAAGGATAGAGATGAAAACTTTGAAGAAAAACGATATAGAAAAGAAATTGAGAATGAAACTTTACATCATCTTAATTCTTTATACCTTGATTGGTTATATCTTGGCAATTATATTCGACTATGGATTTAGTCAATTTTCAAATACATTTTTTCCGTGGCTTCATCTTAGAATTGAGGTTATCTATTTTTTGTATTTGGTCGTTGGCCTTTGCTGTATCTTTCATCATTACTGGAAAAAACCTTGGGGATATTTGCAGGAGGTCATCAATGCTACTAAAACCATATATCAGCCAAACGACAGCACCATTGAATTGTCGGAACCGCTCAAAGATATGGAAAAACAGATGAACCAAATTAAAATGGCTGTCCTGCTTAGCCAGCAAGCCGTAAATGAAGCAGAAAACAAAAAGAACGAATGGGTCATGTATCTTGCACACGATATTCGTACGCCGCTTACCTCCGTAATCGGCTATTTGAGCTTACTTGATGAAGCGCCGGATATGCCCGTAGAACAGAAAGAAAAATATATCGGAATCGCTTTGAAAAAATCTATGCGGCTGGAGAAGCTGATTAACGAATTTTTTGAAATCACAAGATACAATACGCAGCAAATTAAACTGACAAAATCAAAGGTTGACTTGTATTATATGCTTGTGCAGCTCATTGATGAATTTTATCCTGCCTTATCCGCTAAGGGGAATTCCGCTATCCTTAACGCAGATGAAAACCTGACAGTCTACGCCGATTCTGAAAAGCTGGCAAGAGTGTTTAATAACATTCTCAAAAATGCGGTTGCATATAGCTACCCCAATACCGAAATTATGATTTCTGCAAAAGCGGACAAAGATACAACTACGGTTACATTTGAAAATCACGGTCCAACGATCCCGTCTGTTCAACTATCCTCTATTTTTGATAAATTTAACCGTTTGGACGATGCACGTAAATCAGACACCGGCGGAGCAGGACTTGGGTTGTCTATCGCAGATGAAATCATCCGTCTACACGGTGGCGAAATTTCCGCCCAAAGTGAAAATGATACCATTACATTTACTGTAGCATTGCCGGCATTATCATAGGAAAACCTCAATCCGATCTTAGGATTTTCTTAGGAAATTATCCTGTTCCTATTAAAGTTTGAAACGTCCTTGTTCAGTACACTAAAACTGAACAAGGACGTTTGTCGTTGTAGTTTAGAAAAAGGAGAAGTGACATGGAACTGACCATTACAAACCTTAAGAAAAAGTTTAAGGATAAAACCGCAGTCGATGATGTTTCCTTCAGCCTTACACCGGGCGTATGGGGATTGCTTGGAGCAAACGGAGCGGGTAAGACAACACTCATGCGTATGATTGCGGATATTCTAAATCCAACCAGCGGAACCATTTCTTATGATGGTAAGGACATTCATATGATGGGGGAAGCCTATAGAACTCGATTTGGATTTTTACCGCAGGACTTTGGCTTCTTTCAAGACTTTACGGTAAAAGATTACTTGGAATATGTTGCTGCACTGAAAGATGTTCCGGCAAGGGAAACCAGAAAAAAGATAGATGGCTTGCTGGATACCCTCACCCTTTCCAATGTGAAGAGTAAAAAAATAGTTAAGCTGTCGGGTGGAATGAAACGGAGGGTAGGAATTGCACAAGCAATGCTGAATGATCCTGAAATTCTGATGATGGACGAACCGACGGCGGGTCTTGACCCCGGGGAACGGGTGCGCTTTCGCAACTTTATTTCCGAATTTTCACAGGGGAGGATTGTACTCATTTCAACACATATCGTGTCAGACATTGAGTATATCTCTACCCAAAATGCCATTATGAAAGCAGGAAAGATTCTTGATGTAGGCACCACCGATGAATTGGTAAAACAAGTTGTGGGAAAAGTTTGGACTTGCGTGGTTCCTGCCGAGAAAATGCCCATGTATGAAATGCAACTGCGGATTATCAATCAACGCAGCGAGGGGGATCATCAGGTATCTATCCGCTATCTGGCAGAGGAAGCGAAAACAAGTGATTCTGTAATGGCTCCTCCCCGTTTGGAGGATTTATATTTATGGTTGTTCCCGCAAGAGGAAACCCTTGAGGAGGGAAAATAATCCATGCGTATTTATTTACTTGAAGTAAAGCGCGTGCTTAAATCACGTCATTCCATCATTTTATTGCTTATCGCTCTGGTAATGTCTGCGGTCATGGCATGGCTGCCCGTTATGTACGAGGACATCAATCAATATGACCCCAATGGCAACAAAGTCGCCGAATTAAATGGTTTGGATGCGATCGCTTATAAAAAGTCGCTACGCTCTGCGAATAACGGAGTGGTTACCCCGGATAAGCTCAAAGAAGCTTTAACCCTCTATCAAAGTGCTGTTCAGCCATATGGAGAAGACAGTATTTACAGCGGAGAATTTCCGATAAAGATTTACATGGAAAAAGTATTTCCGGTAGAAGCGCTTTTAGGCAGACTGCCCGAAACATTTTCTGACCCCAAAACGGGTCAGGGAACGAGTTTAATGGAGATTTCTCCCGATAAATTAGACGGATTTTATGAACAAACCGTACAGCACTTGAAAGACATTATGCAGATGGAGCAAAAAGGACACCCAGCTGCACAAGAAGAATCCTTGCAAAAATATACGGAGATAAAAACGCCCTTTCAGTTTTATCCCGGGTATTCAAGGGACGCCTTTGACTATATTGTTCTTTTTATTTTTATCCTTGTTGTTCTATGTACCGCTGCCGCTACCCCGACGTTTTCCAATGAATATCAAACGGGTTCGGATAGTATCTTGCGCTGCACCAAGTATGGGCGTTCCCGATTGGCAACTGTAAAAATAATGGCTGCGCTGACCATTTTCACCGCAACGTTTATCATTTGTATTTCGCTGCATTTGCTCATTTCAAATCTTGCATTTGGAACAGAATGCATGAAAACATCAATGCAGATGTTGTTTTCCGTTATCAGCCTGCCTGCATTTAATTTAGGACAACTTCAGATTGCCTTGGCAATCGGAGGACTTATTTCATTGCTGGCAACCCTTAGTTTTACACTATTTCTATCAGCCAAATTCAAGGATTCCCTTTCTGTTATCCTGATCGCTATTGTAGTGTGCCTGCTCCCTATATTTACCTATTCAGCCGGAGCTAATTGGCTAACCTTTCTCTTACCCTCAGGGGGAATCGGTATGCAGAACAGTTTACTTTATCAACTGACAGGTTTTACTTACCTGCATCTGGGTCAGGCAAGTATATGGTCACCTTATGTGACATTAGCAGCAGCAATAATTGAAATTCCTGTCTTTCTGTTTCTTGCTGTACGTACTTACTGCAAGCATCAAGTTGCCTAATATTGACTGTCACTTCATAAAACTGCCCAGCGGTTAGCATAAAAAAGGCGTTCGGCAATATGAGAGAAGAAGACTGAAAAAAAAGAGGACTAAAAAATGAAATAAAATAGTGCGAAAAGCGAAGTTCTCCCTATAACCGTCCTAGCATATACGTAGAAGCGTTATAGTGATTATCATCAGGAATCGGGTTTGCAAAACAATCTATTGATGATTCAAAATGGAAATCAATAGGGGGGATCTTGAGATGAAGGAACAAAGTGAAAAGCGGAGGAACGTAAGAGGGGAAGGATACTCCAAATACGGAGATGCTTGGCTTCATCCCGAGGCGGACGAAGAAGGGGAGTTCGAAAGCAAGATCCGAGATTTGGTGAATTGGTTAGCCAGACAGGACCTACCTGAAGTCGGGAACTTTTACGCCGATTCGGATATGAGGAGACTGAATTTAATTAAATACTTTAGTGCGTTATACTGGATTAAGCCCGATTGGATGTTTATCGGTGAGGCGCCAGGGGTTCATGGTTGCGTAAAGACGGGGATTCCCTTTACTTCGGAGCGATTGATTCAAGAAAGACGCTTGGAGCGTCATTTTCCTGGTACCCGATTTGTGGTGGAGGGCAATAAATCCGAAGCTTCGGCAACTGTTGTTTGGGGGGCGGTGGATCGGTTGTCGAAGCCACCGGTGATGTGGAACGCGTTTCCGCTACACCCTAGGAACAAGGACGGGGGAAATAGGACTCCAACTTCTGCTGAACTGAGAATGGGGGCATATGCACTTTCGACGGTTATGGATTTGTTTCCGGGAGTTAAGGTCATTTCCGTAGGAGAAAAAGCAAAAAAGGTTTGTAAGAAAATTGGAGTGCAAACAGCAGGACACTTAATACACCCTTCTTTTCATGCCAAGGAATTCCGCGAACAGTTTGAGACGTATTTCTTCAACTAGCAATAGGAACGAGTGGAACGGATCAATGGTAACCAGCCGGATGCAGAATATGGTACAACGATTAGAATATATAACTCCAAGAGTCAGGCATGGGATATTTTTTATGGATGTGAAGGCGAGGTGACTCGTCTTGAAGCAAGGAAAGACGGAGAAAAAGTGGTTTTAACCGAAATATCGTCAGAAAAAATGAAATGGGTATTTTCAGAGACCACCAGGTTTAAGCGGCATTTTTATTATCCCCTCAACGCATGTGGAATCGGTGGCGTTGTTGGTGAAGAACCAATAAACGTTATACTCATCAGGAGGTAACAGATGAACCCCAAAACCTACAAATTTGAAGCGGTGATTCACAAGGTCCCTGACGTGGACGGGGCGTATGTTGAATTTCCTTATGATCTCAAGGAGGAGTTCGGTAAGGGCAGAGTTAAGGTTCACGCGACGTTCGATGGTGAGCCATACGGTGGAAGCATCGTGAATATGGGGGTCAAGAACGCCGATGGGTCAGTATGCTACATCCTGGGCTTGCGTAAGGAGATCCGTGCGAAGATTGGCAAGCAGCCAGGCGACAGGGTCAAAGTCACCATCAAAGCACGGGAGAGTTGATCTTGAAGAGGTCGGAGAGGGGGGACGAGCTCCTCTCTTTTGCACAACTTGAAGGTGTCCCCTGATCCCATTGCTTCATATTTATCAACCCTGACATAATGTTGTCAGGGTACTTCTGTATAATGAGCTTTAAATAAATGTCAGACTATACAGGAGTGGTAAATCTGATGGAACCGAATCAATATATCAAACTTGTAGGCTTAAAGGAAAATAACTTAAAAAATATAACACTCTCTATTCCCAAAAAGAAAATCACTGTGTTTACGGGCGTTTCCGGTTCCGGAAAGTCATCCATCGTGTTCGACACGATCAGCAAGGAAGCCCAGCGTCAATTAAATCAAACCTTTACGGCGTATATTCAAAATCGATTGCCCACCTACAGTCAACCGGACGCATTGTCCATCGAGAATCTTTCCCCCGCCGTGGTGATCGATCAAAAGCGATTAGGCGGAAATGTACGTTCAACGCTGGGTACGGTCACGGACACTTACTCCTTGCTGCGATTATTATTTTCTCGGATCGGGCAACCCTTTATTGGCGAATCGGATGTGTTTTCCTTCAACAATCCGAAGGGAATGTGTCCGAGGTGTCAGGGAATGGGGCGAAGGGTGGAGCCCGATATAGAGAAGCTGTTTGATAAAACTAAATCACTGAATGAAGGCGCGGTTTTGTTCTCCACCTTCACCGTGGGGACCTGGTATTGGCAGAAACATCTCATCTCGGGCCTATTTGATCCGGATAAAAAGCTAATGGATTACACGGAGACCGAGTGGCAAATGTTGCTTTACGGCAAAGACAAGAAAATCGCATTACCCTTAAAAAACGAACCCGTCAAGTATTTCGAAGGGGTTATTGACCGATTTAGACGCATGTTTTTGGAAAAAGAAATCCATCAATTATCAAACAATGTCAAGAAGTTTATTACCATAACCCATTGCACGGCATGTAATGGAACCCGGTTAAGCCACGAGGTATTAAATTGCAAAATAAATGGTTATAACATCGCCCAGTTCGCCGCTATGGAAATAGGCGAGTTGTTAAAGGTCATCGAAGCCATAAATGATCCCATAGCCAAACCGATCATTTCCAATCTGTCCATTCGGCTGCATCATCTTGTAGACATGGGGCTCTACTATCTTTCGCTCAACCGGGAGACATCAACCTTGTCCGGCGGCGAATCGCAGCGCGTAAAAATGATACGGCATCTGAACAGCAGTCTTACGGATATGATGTATATTTTTGATGAACCCAGTACCGGATTGCATCCCCGCGATGTACACCGCCTCAATCGGATGCTCGAGCGACTTCGGGACAAAGGAAACACCGTGATCGTGGTCGAGCATGACAAGGATGTGATTCAGATTGCCGATCATGTGGTCGATATTGGACCGGGCGCGGGTGAAAGTGGCGGCGAAATTGTCTATGAAGGGGATTTCCCGGGGTTATGCGTTGCCGATACACTAACCGGAAAGTATATGAGGGATACCCTATCCTTTAAAAAGGAAACTCGTAAACCCACCGGATATCTTTCCGTTGTTGGAGCCTCAAAACACAATCTGAAGAATGTCACTGCTCATATCCCTCGTGGTGTGCTCACTGTCATTACGGGAGTGGCCGGTTCGGGAAAAAGCACATTAATTTTTGATGTTTTTCCGGAGCAGCATCCGGATAGTATTGTGATCGACCCAAAGTCAGTGAGTACCTCGACCCGGTCAACCCCGGCGACTTATACGGGCATGATGGAGGCGATTCGGGATGCCTTTGCCTCAGCGAACAAGGTAAGCAAGTCGCTTTTTAGCTTTAATTCGGAAGGGGCGTGCCCGGACTGCCATGGCAACGGGTTTATTACTACGGACCTGGCATTTCTTGAAAGTATTCGAACGACTTGCGAGACCTGTCATGGGAAACGGTTCAAAGAAGAAGTTCTTCAGTATAAGTTAAATGGAAAATCCATATCGGATGTACTGGACATGACCGTATTAGAGGCCCTATCCTTTTTCCGGGAGAAAGAAGTGGTCTCTACTTTACAAGCATTATCGGAAGTAGGATTAGACTATATGACGTTGGGGCAACCGTTGAATACGTTATCGGGCGGAGAATGCCAAAGAATTAAATTAGCGGGCGAGCTTCAGCGATCCGGGAACATCTATGTGTTGGACGAGCCGACAACGGGACTTCACATGTCCGATGTGAGACATTTATTATCCATTCTCAATCGCTTGGTTGATAACGGCAGCACCGTCATTGTGATCGAACACCATCTGGATGTGATGAAACAAGCGGATTGGATTATTGATCTTGGACCCGATGGCGGAAAACAGGGAGGAGAGATCATGTTCGCAGGCACGCCGCAAGATTTGGTAAGCAGATGCGATTCGCTAACTGCACAATATTTAAGAAATGAGATTCCGGGGGACTGAACCTTGAAAATCGAACGGTTATTAGGCATCATTGTGCTGCTGATTCACAGGAAAAGAATGAAGGCGGAGGACCTGTCGAGGTATTTTGAAGTATCCGAGAGAACGATATACCGGGATATCGATTCTCTTCATCGAGCGGGGATTCCCATCGTATCGCTTTCCGGACAAGACGGCGGTTATGAATTAATGGAGGGGTTCAAATGGGATAAAACGTATCTGACTTTAGATGAATTGCTCTCGATCCAATGGGCGTTAAGAAGCGTTGAAAAGGCTACGGGGTTCGAGGATATCCACGAATTGATTTCAAAAATCAATCTATTAATCGACACAGTCCCTGCGCAAGACCCAAGCATCCAATTGCAAATTTCGCATTCGAATAACAGTTCGCAACATATTCAATCCCTATACAAATCCATTCAGAATTGTACTGTAATCAGGATTCGATATGTGGATTATAAAGGAAGTGAAACTGTACGGGATATGGAACCGATGGGAATCTTTTTAAAAGATTATCACTGGTATACTTGGGGATATTGTTTACTGCGAAAGGAACTCAGGGTCTTTAAATTAACCCGGATCATTGAAACGTATAATACAAATCGCTATTTTACCAGGCGTGCCTATACGATTGAAGATCTCTATGGCAAGGAAGACGGGAAAGCGGATAGCGGCATAATCACGGTTTGCCTCCAATTTAGCCCAGAGATGAGGGCGCAAGTATTAGATCATTTTCAGAAAGATGAAATCATGAATCATCCGGACGGGACAATCCTCGTAAAGAAAAATTATTACACGGTTGATAAAGCTATCGCTCAAATTATTGGTTTTGGAAATAAAGTCCGCATTATTTATCCTGAAGAGCTCATTCAAACATTTATAGCCTGTTTAGATGACATCAAAAAATTGTACACCGACCAAGATCGTGGAGAAGTTTAAGGTGGATCACGAAAAGCTCCAAGCTGCCGGCCGTGCTGCCGCGTTCGGATTGGAGGAAACTGGGGATGCTTAAGCAAGGGGGAGCCTTTATAATGGAATATTAGGTACAACGAGAGGATTGGAGTTTGAAATGACAAACACAAATCATTTTTGGCGGGATTTACCGCGGCCCTTTTTTATCCTTGCTCCGATGGAAGATGTGACGCATGTCGTGTTTCGTCATGTGGTGAGTAAAGCCGGAAGACCGGATGTCTTCTTTACGGAGTTTGCCAATACGGAGAGCTATTGTCACCCGGAGGGAAATCTTAGTGTGCGGGGACGTTTGCTCTTTACCGAGGACGAACAACCCATCGTGGCCCACATATGGGGCGATAAGCCGGAGTATTTTGCAAAGATGAGTATCGAGATGGCAAAGTTAGGATTTCAAGGAATCGACATCAATATGGGCTGTCCGGTCCCTAATGTGGCCTCCAATGGGAAGGGGAGCGGCTTAATTCTCCGCCCGGAGGTGGCCGCCGAAATCATCCAAGCCGCAAAGGCGGGGGGATTACCCGTAAGTGTCAAGACGAGACTGGGTTTCAATCAAGTTGACGAGTGGCAGGACTGGTTGACCCATATTTTGAAGCAAGATATTGTGAATCTGTCGATCCATCTGCGTACGCGAGAGGAAATGAGCCAGGTTCATGCGCATTGGGAATTGATTCCCGATATTAAAGCGCTTCGTGATCGCGTGGCACCGCAGACCCTGCTTACGATTAACGGCGATATCCCGGACCGGCAAACGGGCCTGAAGCTGGCCGAACAGTATGGGGTGGATGGGATCATGATCGGACGAGGGGTTTTTAAGAATCCGTTTGCCTTTGAAAAAGAGCCGAGAGAACATAGCAGCACGGAATATCTTGATCTGTTAAGATTACAGTTGGAGCTTCATGATCAGTATTCCGAGCAATTGGAGACGCGTCCGTTTAAAGCGCTGCATCGTTTTTTTAAGATCTATGTCAAAGGGTTTAGAGGGGCAAGCGAATTAAGGAATCGGTTGATGAGCACAACGTCTACCGATGAAGTTCGTGCGCTTCTGGATGAATTTGCCCAACAGATGGACGAGGCATCGGACAGTTAAATGAAGCCGCTAGTTCGAGATCTGCGTGAAACGAGTTTCGGTATTGTACCGGGCTCGTTTTTTTGATTCTTACTCTATCAAAAAATTCAAAAAAACTTCAAGAAAAGCAGGACTTAGGCACTATTGGAATTATTTTCATGCTTCTGTATCATTGTGATTGTAATAATTTGTTTTTATTTATCAAGATATGAAAGTTTGGAATATAATGCGGTTACAACCTGTGGCTTGTCTTATCGGTGAGCCATAGATAATAAATCCAAGGAGGCATGAAAATGACGAATGGAAAGGTCTCTTTTAAAGCCACATCCTTGATCGTAGTTTTAGCCGTATTTCTGTCTACATTTTGCGCCGTCTTACCGGTGAGCGCAGCCGCAAGAGGAGCATGGGCTCCCAATACCGCCTATGCCGTAAATGACACGGTAACCTATAGTGGAAGCACGTATACCTGTCTTCAGGCACACACTTCCCTCGTAGGTTGGGAACCGTCCAATGTTCCGGCTTTATGGCAGAAAGGCGGCGGCGGAACAACACCCCCCACCACACCGCCGGCAACAAACGGAGTAACCTTTTATGCTGATATCAACTATGGCGGAAAAGCAGTCACCCTTGGAGTTGGAAATTATACATTGTCTCAGTTGAATGCAAACGGAATTCCGAATGACTGGATGTCGTCACTTACGGTTCCCAGCGGCTGGACGGTTGAAGTTTATGAGAATGATAACTTCGGAGGCACCCGATGGACTTTTACTTCAAGTTCTTCCTGGGTTGGCAATGCCGTCAATGACAAAATGTCATCGGTCAAGATTTACACGGGGTCACCTTCTACAGTAACGAAACCTGGCGAGGTTCCCAGTCACATCTGGAACTATGTGATGAATGTGGACAATAAATTTGGCAAAGGCGGAGATTTTGCTTTATTGCTGAGTGCCGTGATCAAAAAGGAAAGCAGCTTTGGAGCAGGCTTGCCAGGCAGTCCATCAGCCGGCGACGGTTTGATGCAGGTAGAACCCAACACACGTAATGCTTATTTATCCCAATTCAGCTCAACCTTTGGCCGCGCTTATAATCACAGCAGCGAACAAGACCAGGTATGCATGGGCGCCATGATTTTGCAGGAGAAGATTAATAGATTCGGCGGCATATATAACGGATTACTGCGCTATAACGGCGGAGACAACTGGTATCCGGGAGCTACGGATTCTTATGGCCGTCCTATTCTGGCCGATCAATATGCAAATCAAGTCTACGCTACCTATAAGGGCTATGGCGGCAGGAACTAGAAATTCCTCCAATTGAATAAGAACATGAATCGAGACAAGTCCATCATTAGTGATGGATTTGTCTTTTTTACCATTTGATATAGAATGGCATAGATGAGAGTTTGAGAGGTTATTTTAAGCAAATTTAACCTTGCGATCTTCTCTATGTTGAAAAGGGAATCTTTCCCCTCGCGGTAAATGCCACGTCGGTTGTATGTAAAGTGGAAGTAGGGAGGTGAGATCATGCCTTTGACTCTAGTCCGGCAGGATATTACGAAGATGAAGGTTGACGTTATCGTTAACGCTGCGAATCCCGCGCTGCAGATGGGAGGCGGCGTTTGCGGGGCTATCTTTAAAGCGGCGGGAGTGCGGGAACTGCAAGCGGCTTGCGATCCGCTCGCTCCGATTCAGGTTGGCGAAGCCGTGCTGACTTTGGGTTACCGTCTGCCTGCCAAGCACATCATTCATACGGCGGGGCCTGTCTATCGAGATGGGAAACATCAAGAGGAGCGGCAGCTTCGCGCTTGTTACCGGAATAGCTTAACGCTCGCTGCCGACCATAAATGCGAGAGTATCGCGTTCCCGCTGATCTCCAGCGGGATCTTTGGCTACCCCAAGAAGCAAGCGCTGCAGGTTGCTGTTTCTGTCATTCGCGATTTTGTTGAGGACCATGAACTGGATGTCTATCTTGTGGTGTTTGACAAAGAAACGTTCACGGTCAGCGAAAATATCTTAGGCGGAGTAGCAAGTTATATTGACGAGCATTATGTCGATATCCATACGGCCCGTCGGCGCAACCGGCAGTTGCTTGACGTTGAAATCGAGGCCTTGCAGGCCTCCGACGTACCGAAAAATTTTGCGCCGGCATCCGATTTGTTCGAAGCGCTGGACGATTGGGTTGGACATCTGGACGAGCCTTTTTCCCACACCCTTCTACGCTTGATCGACGCAAAAGGGAAAACGGATGTCGAGGTCTATAAGCGGGCCAATCTTGACCGTAAATTGTTCTCGAAGATTCGAACCGGGAAGGGGTATATGCCTAGCAAACGAACGGTGATTGCCCTGGCCGTGGCGCTGGAGTTGACGCTTGACGAAACGGAGGATCTGCTTCGCAGAGCGGGGTTTGCGTTGTCCCGCAGCCAGAAGTTTGATGTGATTGTGGAGTATTTCATTATCAACGGCCATTATGATATTTATGAGATCAACGAGGTGCTGTTCAAGTACGATCAACCGTTGCTGGGAGGTTAAAGCGGGGGAAGAATGTCGCTTCTTAAGCGACCTAGTTTCTGCGGTGAAGGGTTACCCTTAAATCACGATAACACTTGGGGAGGACGCTTCAATGAAACAAGGATTAACCGAGTTGGCATTTATTCTGGATAAGAGTGGTTCGATGGCTGGATTGGAAGCCGATACGATCGGCGGCTATAACTCGATGCTGAAGAAGCAAAAGGCGATCGAGGGCGAGTGCCGCATCACCACGGTTCTTTTTGCTAACAACGATGAGCTTCTTCACGATCGAATCGACATCCGGGCCGTTAGTCCGATGACGGAGAAGGAATATCAGGTGGGAGGGACGACCGCGCTCTTGGATGCCATCGGCAGGACGATCCACAAAATCGGAAACGCCCAAAAGCATACGGCCGATGAGTATCGCGCCGAGAAGGTGATGGTCGTGATCATCACGGATGGCGAGGAGAACGCCAGCAGAGAATATACGGCGAAACGGGTCAAGAAGATGATTGAACACCAGAAAACGCGTCAGGGTTGGGAATTTATCTTTCTTGGCGCGAACATTGACGCAGTTGAAACCGCCCGGCATTTTGGTATCTCTCCGGATCGCGCCCAGAACTTTCACGCCGACCGGGAGGGAGTCGAGCTCAATTTTCGCGTCATGAGTGAAGCGGTCGCTTCCTTCCGCCAAACGGCATCCATGCCGGAGGATTGGAACGAGGAAATTCGGGAGAATTATCAGCGGCGGGAGGGGCGTTAATTGAAGATAACAGAAGAACCTTTTCGATAGGCTGATACAACAGATAGCGGGATACAAGCTGAGAAGGCTTGGTATCCCGTTATTTGTTGTATTCCTCGCCAATTTCACTTATCCTTGTGTAATCATTCTCTAATAGCTTGAAAAAATCAGACGGCCTGATTTTTAAGCCTTTACAAAGTTCAAATATTTTCGTGACAGAAGGTTCGTTCCTTCCGACTTCAATCATGGAAATATAGGATCGATCTACACCACATTCATGCGCCAAATCCTCTTGGCTTAAACCTTGCTTGATTCGTAAAGCTTTGATGGTTTTGCCGATAATTTGTTTGATCTCTTTGGATGTATCCTTCAAGAAAATTACCCCTTTCAAGCTCATTATCAGTCTGATATACTGTTCCCAACAGATAAAGTATTCAACAAATTGTAAATATATTACATTTATTTTTACATATGTAATTCATTCTTGTGTTTTGATAATGGTCGAAAAGGAGGAGAGATCAATGACAATCCCGCCTTGGTTTCAAAGTGCGATTCAGCAAAGATTGGACCAAGTGATGATTCAAATTGAACGCCAACCCCGGTTTCGAAAGCTGCGTACGGATGAGCTTACGGCTATGGCTGCCATGTTTTCCGGCGTGGATCATAGAGATTGGCCGGGGTTTATGGAGTGGGAGGAAAAGCATCTCCACAGGCGAGCTGCAGAGCAGGAGCAGTTATATCTTCAAGGCGTGAAGGATGGAGTACAGTTGGTTGTGGCGCTGCTGGATACTTCCTCATCCAATTAGTTGGACCTTAGCGTTCAGAAGTCCGATAGAAACGTCAGAAGACACCCGGAACTCCGCCGGGTGTCTTCTCTAAATTGGGATTTCCATTTTCATGCGTAAGCCGTAATTTACGGAACGGTATTGCTGATCTCCGTTAGGAAACCGTTCTTTGGTTGAAAAAAAGTGTTGCCAAATGGAAAAATTTCATAGCGCTATATCCCAGCATTTTATTTATAATAAAAAGATGTTTAAAAAACTGGGGGATCAACATGAAAACAATGCAAAATAATCTAGGCCAAGGACGAAATGAACGGTTCTCTTCTGCCGGCTTTATCTTGGCCGCCATCGGCAGCTCCGTGGGGCTGGGGAATATGTGGAAATTTCCGTATATTACGGGAGAACACGGAGGGGCTGCCTTCTTCCTGCTGTTCATCATCTGTTTAATCCTGATCGGCTTGCCTCTACTATTGGCCGAGCTGGCCATCGGGCGGTCGGGCCGAGGCAGCGCGTCCACGTCCTACGTCAAAGCCGGCGGTCCCAAAGTATTTGGCCGCCTCGGTTTGCTGCAAGTCATCGCACCTTTTCTCATCTTGAGTTTTTATGTCATCGTCGCCGGCTGGACGCTTCATTATGCCGTACAGTCCTTCGGCGGAAA
Source organism: Paenibacillus sp. JL3B1040 (assembly GCF_057063165.1). Lineage (NCBI taxonomy): Bacteria > Bacillati > Bacillota > Bacilli > Caryophanales > Paenibacillaceae > Paenibacillus > Paenibacillus tiangongensis. The sequence goes on from NZ_CM169317.1 coordinate 1,034,819, forward strand.
TCTGTACACCAATTCCGACTACAGTGGGCAATTCAGCACGTTCACCCAAAGTTACATGCCACTCGTTTGGCAGGCGGCGGCCGTGCTGGTTACCGGAATCGTGGTGGGGAGAGGGATCTCCGGCGGCATCGAGAAGTTCAACAAGGTGCTGATTCCGGGCTTGATCGTTCTTTTGGTTATTTTGATGATTCGGGCTTTGACCTTGCCCGGAGCTGAAGCGGGCGTGTCCTTCTTCCTTCGGCCCGACTTCTCGAAATTGAATCCGGAAGCGGCTTTGGTTGCGCTGGGCCATGCCTTTTTCTCGTTGTCGCTAGGGATGGGGATTTTGCTTACTTATGGAGCTTATGTGGACAAGCGCCAATCTCTCGGCACGGCAACCCTGGCGATTGGGACAGGGGACTTGATCTATGCGTTTGTTGCGGGTTTGATTATTTTCCCGACGACCGCCTCTTTTGGGTTGGAGCCTGATGCGGGGCCGTCTCTGGTCTTCATCGCGCTGCCTGCCGCATTTTCGGCGATGCCGCTGGGAGCCTTCTTCGGCGGGTTGTTCTTCATCCTGCTGGCGATTGCGGCATTAACTTCCTCGGTTTCGCTGCTGGAAGTCCCGGTCTCTTATGTCATGGACCGTTGGGGCTGGGGACGCGGAAGATCCGTGACGATCGTCAGCGTGCTGATTCTGTTGGTAGGGCTTCCTTCTGCCTTATCCTTTGGGGTCGTCCCGGCATTCACGGAAATGGGCGGAAAGAACTTCTTTGACTGGCTCGATTTCATCACCTCGAATATTTTGTTGCCGCTCGGCGGCCTGATCACCACAATCTTTGCGGGGTACTTCTGGAAAAATGCAGCGGAAGCCGCGGGGCTCAAAGCAGGATGGTTCCGGGTATGGCTGTTTATGGTTCGGTATATCGCTCCGGTGCTCGTATTCCTGGTCCTGCTGCATACCACCGGAATTCTCAAATTTTAGGATCCGCGGAGTGGCATCAGCTCGGGCTGCTCCATGACCTTCCGGCACCCGTCTATGTCGCCAGCTTCACCGAAGCGGATCCGGAGCGGGCACCGGTCAATTGGCGAAGATCCGCGAGATCAAAGATCTACCTCAGATTGACCAACTGATCAAGCATGTGGACACGCAAGAACCCGGAACCCGATAATTCGGGTGTCCGGGTTTTCTGCTTCTTCACCTGATTGTGTCAAGTTTTCTTTGCACTTATAGGTCATTCTCATTTTTGTGAAAGCTGCTACAATCAAGTTGAAAGATCTTCCAATGGGGGGGCAAGCAGCATGAGAACATTGGAAACGGATCGCTTAATCCTACGGGAATGGCGGGAAAGCGATGCCATTATCCGGACAACCCCAAATCCAAACGGGTGATTGAAAAATGCAGCTTTACGTATGAAGGAACCCTGCGTAAATACAGCCGGAATTTGAAGGACAGCGTACGGTACTCCATGACGAGGGAGGAGTGGGAAAGTCGGCATAAGTAGATGATTATAATGAAGATAACATATCTGTGAAAGCAAATTGATGACGGGACGGTGTCCAATGATCAAATTAACAATCCGCCAAGCACGACAATTTATGTTGTTGAAGCACGGTTTACTGGGTAAACATCGATTTGCGGGGAAACAGGGCGTGTTGGATTTTGTTCGGCAGGCCGGCTGTATTCAATATGATCCGATCGATGTTTGCGGAAAAAATTCCGAACTGGTGCTGCAGTCGCGAATCAAGGGGTTTTCCAAGGCAATGCTCGACGAGCTGTTGTATAAGGATCGACGTTTAGTCGATTATCCCGATAAAAACCTCGCCATCCTCCCTGTCGAGGACTGGCCGTATTTTGAGAGGTACAGGCGAGCCGCCCGGCAACATGCCGGAAACTATCCCGAGATGCAAGCTCTGACAGAGCAAGTGCGTGCTCATATTCAAAAGTATGGTGCGCTCAGTTCGGATGATATCCAATTGGACGGTGATTTCGCCTGGCAATCGGCTATCCACTGGAGCGGCGGAAACAGGGCCTCCCGTTCGGTACTGGAGCAGATGTATTCGACCGGTGAGTTGATCATTCACCACAAAAAAGGGACGCGAAAATACTACGACATCGCCGAAAAATACATACAGGCCCATTTGCTGAATGCCCCGGAGCCGCTGCCCGACGAGCTTGAACATCAAAAATGGCGGGTATTGCGCCGGATCGGTGCTGTTGGTCTTATATGGAATCGCGCATCCGATGCATGGCTGAACATTTGGGGACTGAAATCGGATGAACGTAACGAGGTGTTCCGCCGGTTGTTGAACGAAGCTCGAATTTTGGCGGTTACCGTTGAACAAATCAAAGATACGCTCTATTGCCGCGCGGAAGACTTGCCGCTGATTGAAACTGTCTTGAACAATCCGGAGCCGGCCCCCCGCTGCGAGCTGATTGCTCCGCTGGATAATTTGATATGGGACAGGAAGCTTATCCACGAATTATTTGGCTTTGATTACACCTGGGAGATTTACACGCCTTTAATCAAGCGGAGATTCGGATATTATGTATTGCCTCTATTATACGGAGAGAACTTCATCGGTCGGGTCGAGGCCATCGTGGAGCGACAAACGAGGAGCCTTGTCGTTAAAAACATCTGGTATGAGAACGGGGTGAAACAAACCAAGAAATTGCGAACCGCTTTGGACGCTTGTTTCAAAAGATTTGCGATATTCAATGGGTGTGAGACCATTTTGAAACCCGATGATCTATTGACAAGGGAGAAATTGTAGACAATAATTAGACCATTGGTCTAATTATATGTTGGAGGTGAATGCATTACGGCACGGACCAAGAAAGAATTTAATAATAAACGCCACGATCTGACAGATCGAATGTGGAATATTTTTGTGCGCAACGGGTACGAGAACACTACGCTGGCTTTGATCTTAAAAGAGTTGTCGATACCTAAAGGGGTTTTTTATCACTACTTTGCTTCAAAAGAAGAATGTGCGGACCTCTGTATCGAAATGAGGGTGAATCTGTGCATCGGCAAGATGCTGGATAACGACTCGCTTGAGTTATCGGCCGATCAAAGGCTTATCCGCATGATGTTGTTCTGCGTTCGCTTTTTTCACGATGATGAACAAGAGGATGCCCGGATGAACGCCCCGGATAATGCGGTTTTTCATCAAAAGTTGATGATCGCTTTGACGAGGCAATTGGCTCCGGTGTATTCAAAGATGATTGCAAAGGGCGTTGAGGAGCAAGTGTTCGGCACGGAGTTCCCACTGGAAGCCGCAGAAATGATCATTTCCCTTGCCAATTTTTATTTGGACGCCGACTTGTTTCGGTGGGAGCAAGAAATGATGGACAAGAAAATACTTGCCTTCTCTGACGCAATGGAAAAAATTTTAGGGGCCCGGAAAGGGACGTTTCATTTTATAGGGTCCATGCGCTAAAGAGGAGAACTATATGAAGATCATGATTTTGGGGCTTGGCGTCATTGGGACGACCTATGCTTATGTTTTTCAGAAATCCGGATTTGAAACCGCGCATTTGATCAGGGAACATAACAGAAAGAAATGTCCGGATAAAATTTCGGTTAAGCTCTTGGACGGTAGAAAAAGCAAACAAGGCGAGGACATTGAGGATACTTACACGGTCGCCATGGCACGGCAAGATGAAAGCTACGACCTGATCGTTGTCAGTGTCTCCGGCGGTCGTCTCAAGGAAGCCGTCGATACTTTGAATCAGAACCGTATCGGCGGAACCATTTTTGTGCTTAATGGCGTTAGAGAAGAAAGAAATGATTTGGACGAAATCATGAACGGCAGAAAGTATATTTTGGGCTACCCTGTAGCCGGCGGCCAAATCGATATGGAAAAGGCTCGGTTGGACAGCGTTCTGTTCGGTCATATGATGATAGAGCGTAAAGACAAAGCGGGCATTGATCGGTATGATGATATTATTTCTTTATTGAACCAATCCGGAATAAAGGCTGAATGCCCGCACGATATGCTTGAATGGATATGGCTGCACATGGCGATCAATGCAGGCGTTATCACAACCGCAGCAAGCCTCGGGGACATTAAGGACAGTGTCGCCGCAGCGAGAAGGTTGATGAGCCGGGCACCTGCGCTAAGGGAAGCCATCCTGACCATTCGCGAATGTGTGAAAGTAGTGGAAGCAAGAAACGTCGATCTTAAAAACTACAGAAATGAGCTGATTCCCTATAAAATCCCGTCCTTGCTGGCCGGCCTCATCATGAAACGGATGTTCCGCACCAACCGGCTAACGCGACAAATTATGGAGCTTCATGCGAATAAAGATGATTTGCTTTATGTTTGCGGAAGCGTGTACGAAATAGGGAAGAAGATGAATATTTCAACCCCGTGTTTTGACATCAACTATAAAGCGCTGTTGAATGCATTGGAATAACGGCTCGATGAAAGAGCGGCTTCGGGTTTGATCAAATACGTACCGAAGCCGCCTTACGAAACGGGACGTGCTTGAATTTCTTTGCTGCGCGCTAGGATATCCCCTCCCCTCCCCTCCCCAAAAAACCATTTTAATAGTATGCCCCGTTTAATTCTTCATTCTTCTGGCGAGTGCCATTTATTCCTTGCTCTCTAAAGGGCGACGGATTTTGATAGATTTTGTTATCCTAACTATATAAACGAAAAAGTGCAAAATAGCAAAAAAATTTACCGTTTAAACTAACTAGATTGTTAATATTGAATAACAAATGTTGGACCAAATCGCGATTTGTAAAAAAAAATAAAAATTCCCGCGAATAGATTTAGCTATTGACACAAAAATGGCGAAATCATAAAATGAAAGCGATAACATAATTGAGATTTGCGGCATATTTGTTAGCCTAACATCGAGGTTTTTATTATGCTAACTGTTAGGGGATGAGCAAGGGGAATGTTGGTTTTGGCGTCACGATTTCTTTGAGAATCTTTAAAAAATGAGGATGACTTAAGGAGGTTGGCTTAAAGGTGAAAAAGGGGAGCAGGATGATCGCTTTGGTTCTGTCGTTGGTATTGATATTCGCGGCGGCTTGTTCGGGCGGCAATTCCGGCAGCAGCGCCAATAACAACGGCACTGCGGACAACGGGGGGAACTCGGCCAAGACGGATCGCGGGAAGGAACGGAAGTCCCTTAAAAATGTAAGCGCTTCAGACCCTGATGTGAAAGCCGGAAGCAAAGTAACCGTCTTCAACCCGAAAATGCCTACCTTGGACCCGACGCAATGGCAAGGGCAGATTCTGGTAGGACAGGGAACCCTGCTGGAAGGGCTTTACGGTTATAACCAAGACCATGAAATCGTTCCGAAAATCGCAACGGGTTATACGGTTTCCGAAGATAAGAAAACCTGGACGTTTACGCTTCGGAAAGATGCCAAATGGTCCAACGGCGATCCGGTCACGGCGCATGATTTCTATTATTCCTACATGTACCAGCTGGATCCGGCCAATACGACCGCACAGCTTTGGCTTAGCGTACTGAATTACGTGAAGAACAGCTATGCTTACCATGCCGGCTCCGTCGGCAAAGAAGAAGTCGGTCTGAAGGTCATCGACGACTATACCCTGGAAATCACGACGACGCTGCCTCACGCCTTGTTGGGCAGCCTGGTTCTCGCCGGGTCGATGCCGATGAATCAGAAGAATGTCCAAGCGCATCCGGGCAAATGGTTCGAGCCGGAGAATTTCGTCGGCAACGGTCCTTTCATGGTGAAATCGTTCGTTCCTAACGGCGAGCTTGTGTTGGTGAGAAACCCGAATTATGTCGGCGCAGAAGGGCAGCTCAATCACGGCAACGTCGAGACGATCCATGTGCTTCCGGCCACGACGGTTCCGGTCGAAGATTACATGTCCGGCCATGCGGATGTCGTTCTCGTCCAAACCCCTTCGGATTTGCAATACGTAAAGACGACCGAATTAAAATCCCAGCTTTACTCGGCGCCGAACTATTCGATCCGCTATATGGCATGGAGCAATCCGGCGACCGAATCCCCTTACGATAAAAAAGAAGTGCGCCAGGCCATCGCCAAGGCGATACAGCGCGCGCCGATCGTTGATTCGGTTCTCAACGGTATGGGAGGGGCCACGAATATCTTTGCCTCGCCGGGTTGGCCGACCGAAAAGCTCGAAAAGGGCATCGACGAGGATCTCGAAGGCGCCAAGCAACTGTTGAAAGAAGCCGGGTATGAAGGCGGCAAAGGCCTGCCGACGCTAACGCTTTACATCGGTGTCAAGCAAGTGGATGCGCAAGGCGAACAAATCGCTTTGGCGTTGGGCCAAATCCTGCAGCAAAACTTGGGAATCAAGACGGAAATCGTGCAGTTGAACGAAGCGCAATTCAATGCCTACCAGTACAACGGGCCGCAAGCCAATGCAAAGCCGGGGTTTGTCTTGTCCTCCGGGGCCACGAACTGGAGCGAGCCGGGAACGCTGGATATGGGCGCAACCCAACAGCTGTATTCAATCGGAACGTTGGATGCTCCGTTGGAAGCAACGAAGAACTTTGTTGACTGGAGCAAAGAGGTCTATTATAAGCCGGCCATCGAAAAATACGGCAATCCGGAGGATCCCAAGGCGGGCGTAGAGTGGAGCGATTGGGCGGCTTTGGAACGGGCGGCCCAAGAAGATATCGCCTTTCTGGAAAAATGGATTTCCGAACAGCCTGCCGAGTGGCAGCCCTATCTGAAACAAGAGGGAGTTCCGACGCTGGCTGAGCAGTGGCAGCAAATCGTCGATGTTTGGAAAAACGCCAAGACCAACGACGAGAAACATGCGGCTTTTGTGACGGCATGGACGTTCGTGGCGCCGAATGCTCCGGGAGGCAAGCTGAACCAGAACGCACTGGATGTACAGGTTTACTATAACCGGACCACCTCGGAATCGGAGAAATTACGGGATCAGCGAATGTGGCAGGCCCAATTCGTAAATAGCCTGACCGTCGATGAGGCCGCGCCGATTGCAGCCAAGCTGGTAAATTCGCTAATGGAAGACGCTTATGCCATTCCGTTGTTCTACCAAATGCAGTACTTCTTGGTTAAACCGGGGATCACCGGGGTGCAATCGAACCCTTGGGCATGGGGCAATTTCTACAACCTGCACTTTCTGAATGTGGATTAAATACACGGCACCTGTCGCGGGCACCCGTTCCGGTGTCCGCGAATCGGTCAAGGAGGCTCAATCATGGCCGTATTCAGATTCATCGCAAAGCGCATTGTCGAAATCATTATCACCTTAATCCTGGTCATTACGGTTAGCTATATCATGATGTACTTTTCGCCGGGCGGGTTCATGAATACGAGTACGATGGCTACGGCCCTGGCGCCGCTGCAAGGACAGAATCCCGTGCTATATCAGGAAGTCATGGAGCAATTTCAAAGCCGGTATGGCCTGAATTTGCCGCTTTGGCAACAGATTCTGAAATATGTTTGGCATGAATTGACGTTTGATTTCGGCAATTCCATGCAAAATCCGTCGCTTAGCATCGCCTCGCAGCTGCAGCGCACCTTGCCGGTCAGCGTTATTTTGGCCTTCGGGTCCGTCATGCTGTCGGTTCTGGTCGGGGTGCCGCTTGGTATCATAGCCGCGCTGAAACGGAATACCTGGATCGATTACCTCGTGAGTACCGTTTCCCTGGCAGGGCAAGCGATTCCGGCGTTTGTTCTTGCGGTGATTTTGGTTTTGCTGTTTGGGGTCGTTTTCCAGGGGATATTGCCGGTAACCGGCTGGGGCCGTTGGGAGCAGGCGATTTTGCCGATCATTTGTTTGTCCGCGGCGAATGTCGGCGTCGTAGCCAGATATATGCGCGGAAGCTTAATCGAAACGCTGAGGTCCGATTATATCCGGACCGCCAAAGCCAAGGGCGTCAAATACTGGCCGATGATCATGAAACATGGCGTCAAAAACTCGCTCACCGCGATGATTACCGTCATCGGACCGCAATTTGCGTTTACGGTGATGGGAACTATTTGGGTGGAACAAATCTTCGCGATTCCGGGGTTGGGCCAGGTGATGCAGACGGCGTTCACCAGCTTCGATTTTCCGCTGGCGATTACGTCCGTATTTTTGCTGGGTTCCATGATCATGATCATGAACTTGCTGGTTGACATTATCTATGCCTTGATTGATCCCCGGGTCAAATTGTAAGAGGGCAGAACAGTAAGCGATCAAGGAGGGGGCGCCATTGGCCAGAACCGTTACAGGGACGCATTCGGACGTTGTCCTTAAGAAAGAGAAGAGTAATCTCCGCCGATCGGAGTTTTACCAGGGTTGGAAACGTTTTAAGAAACATCGCCTCGCTGTCATCGGCCTCGTATGGGTGATTATCTTCTGTCTTGCCGGAATCATCGGGCCTTGGGTGGCTCCGTATGATTATCGAACGGGCGATTTTTTGGCGATTAACCAAGGGCCGTCCTGGCAGCATATTTTCGGCACGGATAACGTCGGACACGACATGTTTAGCCAGATTTTATACAGTATCCGCAGCGCGCTGATTATCGCCGTGGGAGCGACTTTGGTCAGTTTTCTGATCGGCGTGGTCCTGGGGCTCTGGGCCGGCTTGCGCGGCGGGATTGTGGACATGATCGTAATGCGCGCCGTCGACTTCATGATGACGCTGCCGGGATTTCTGTTTGCCTTGATCTTGGTCATATTGTTGGGCCGCGGGTACTGGTCGTTGATCTTAGCGATCGGTATTCCCGGATGGGCCGGCTATGCAAGACTGATCCGCAGCTTGGTCCTCGGCATGCGAAACAGCGAGATGGTGGAAGCGGCAACCGCTTTGGGCGCGTCCCAAGCGCATATCGCAAGACGATACATGTTCCCTAACGTCATCGGCAGCATGGGGGTTTCGCTTGCCTTCGGCATCCCCGGCGATCTGACTCAAATCGCGGGACTGAGTATTTTCGGTATGGGGCTTCAACCTCCGATTCCGTCTTTCGGCAACATGATTGCCCAAGCCAGCGAGAACATTCTCGGATTTCCGTGGCTGTTGTATTTTCCGGCGGGCATCTTCGCGATCACGTTATTATCCTTCCTCTTTGTAGCCGACGGTCTGCAGGAAGCATTCAGTCCAAAGGGGGGGCAATGAACATGAGCGAACCGCTGCTTCACATCGATAACCTTCACGTCAAGTTCGCCAGAAGCGAAGATGAAGTATATGCCGTCAACGGCGTCAGCTTTTCGATTCACGAGAACGAAACCTTGGGCATCGTCGGCGAGAGCGGCTCCGGCAAGTCCGTCACGCTCATGTCCTCGCTGGGCCTGATTCGCGAGAACGGAAAAATTACGTCAGGAACGGCGAAATTCCAGGGGAGAGACTTGCTGAAGCTGCGTCCCAAGCAATTGGAAGATATTCGCGGCCGTGACATCGGCGTGATTTTCCAGGATCCGATGACCAGCTTGAATCCGGTCATGCGGATCGGAGATCAGATCATGGAAGCGATGCTCACGCACCAATACGCCGGCCGCAAGGAAGCGTATGAACGTACCCTCCAGCTTCTGAACGAGATGGGCATTCCCGATCCGAAATCAAGGTTTAACAATTATCCTCATGAGTTCTCCGGCGGGATGCGCCAGCGCATCATGATCTCTATAGCACTGGCCTGCGAACCGCAGCTTTTGATTGCCGATGAGCCGACGACGGCGCTGGACGTGACCGTCCAAATGCAAATCCTGGCGCTGATGCAGGAATTGCGCCGCAAACGGGGCATGAGTGTAGTGATGGTGACGCACGACTTTGGGGTGGCCACGAATTTCTGCGACAAAATCATCGTCATGTACGGGGGCCAAATCATGGAGGTGGCCAAGACCGATCATTTCATTCGCCGGACGGCCCACCCTTACTCAATCGGTTTGAAACGGTCGATTATTGAGGTCGGCCACAAGGGTCAAGAGATTCTGCCCATCCCGGGGGCGGCCAAAGCGTTGACTGAGCCGCCAAGCGGCTGCCCGTTTGCCGAGCGCTGCTCTTTTGCGACAGACCGCTGTCTCCATGAAGTGCCCAAGCTTCGCGATTTCGGCGAAGACCATCAAATCGCCTGCCACCATGCCGAGGAGGTTGTTTCCCTTGCCTAATCAAGCGTTGCTGCAAATCGAGAACGTCACGAAAACCTTTCGTCAGCAGGGTAAAGCGCTGCGTGCCGTCGAGAATGTATCTTTTGCCCTGGAATCCGGGAAAACCTTGGGGCTTGTCGGCGAAAGCGGATCGGGTAAATCCACCCTGGGGCGTCTGGTGTTGCGTCTTTTGGATCCCGACAGGGGCAAAGTCATCTTTAACGGAACGGACATCACCCGATATAAGAAAAAAGACCTGCGCCCTTTACGGAAGGATATGCAGATTATCTTTCAGGACCCGAACGCGAGCTTGAACCCGAGAATGACGGTGAGCGATGCCATTGAAGACGCGATGGCCATCCATCAGATCGGAACGAAAACGAGCCGGCGCGAACGCGTGCTTGAGCTGTTGGAGCGGGTCGGCTTGCCCGATGAAGTCCGGTATGCCTATCCCCATGAATTGTCGGGGGGGCAGCTTCAGCGCGTGGGAATCGCCCGGGCGTTGTCGCTGAATCCGAAGCTGATGATTTGCGATGAACCGGTGTCCGCGCTTGACGTGTCCATCCAGGTTCAGGTCATTCAATTGCTTAGGGATTTGCAGAAGGAATTTAATCTTGCGTACATTTTTATCTCGCATAATCTAGCGGTCGTCGAATATTTGAGCGATGAGATCGCCGTTCTTTATTTGGGGGAAGTGGTCGAGCAGGCGCCGGCGGACGAATTGTTCAGAAAACCGACGCATCCGTACACCCAGGTATTGCTGAATTCGATCTTAAAGATTCCGGATCGTCCGGAGGATAAGCAAAAGATGATATCCATTCAAGGCGAAATCCCGTCTCCGCTTCACCCGCCGAGCGGGTGCGCCTTCCATCCGCGCTGCCCTCTTGCGTCGGAAGCCTGCAGGAACGCCAAGCCGGAACGGAAGAAAGTTTCCGAAGGGCATTATGCGACTTGCCATCTTGTGGATTAAGACAGTTGCAAGCATGAGGGAGTGACAGAAATGTTTATTAAAGGAATGACTTACGGTTGGAACAGTACGCGCGGCTCCTACCGCCAGCCTTATGCGCTGGATTCGCTTCGCCGGCTGAAGGAGACCGGCAGCGAATGGATTGCCTTGGCCTTTTATACGCTTCAGCCAAGCATTTACTCCACCGAGATCCCGTTCGATTACGGCGCCACGATGACCGATCGGGATATCGAATTTATCGTTAAGCAAGCCCACGCGTTGGGGCTGAAGGTATGCCTGAAGCCGGTCGTCAATTCGGCGGACGGCATCTGGCGCGCCCATATCGGGTTTCCGGAAGAAGAGGGGGCGCAGCCGTATTGGGCTGCGTGGTTCCGCTCGTACACCAACTTTTTGTGCCACTATGCCGAGTTGGCGGAGGAACTGGGCTGCGAGATGTTCTGCATCGGCTGCGAGATGGTGGCCACGGAGAAGAAGACGGATCATTGGACCGCCGTCATCGAACGAGTGCGCCAGTTCTACAGCGGCCCGATTACCTATAACGCCAATCACGGCAAGGAGGAGGGGGTCGCTTGGTTCGATCGGGTGGACGTCATCGGCACGAGTGCTTATTATCCTGTTGCCGGCCGTCCCGGGGACAGCGAGGAGGCGATGGCGGAGAACTGGCTGCCGGTCAGAGATAAGCTGGCGCGGCTGCATGCCAAATTCGGCAAGCCGATCGCCTTCTTGGAGATCGGTTGCCGCAGCGCGTTGGGGTGTGCGATGATGCCTTGGGATTTCTCGCATCGGGAGCTGCCGGCGAGCGAGGAGGAGCAGGCGAATTTCTACGGCTCCGTGATCAAAACGTTTTGGGAGGAGCCTTGGTTCGCCGGCTTTTTCTGGTGGGATTGGAGTGTAAAGCTTTATCCGCTGGAGGCGGCGGCGGCGAACACCGGCTTTGACATCTACGGCAAGAAGGCCGAGCAAGTGGTGAAGGAGTGGTACGCCAAGAGACGGTGAGGTGGCTTTCGCGTTGACTTCTCAAACGGGATAGTTCTGCTACAATAAGAGAAGTTGATTTAACGGAGGGAACCTCGATTGAAGAAAGTGACCATGCAGCAGATTGCCGAAAAAGTGGGCGTGTCCAAATTTGCCGTGTCCCAGGCGCTGTCCGGCAAACCCGGAGTCTCCGAGGAAACCAGGATGAGAATCGTGCAGGCCGCGAATGAACTGGGCTATTCCTGGAGAACCCAGTCTCCCCTGAAGGATAACGCCGGAAGACCGGACTTGAGGGACGAAACTTCGCTTTCCAAGGGCACGGTGATCATCCTGATGCCAAATGTGCGGTTCCAAAGCCGGGAATCGCTGTTCTGGGGCCGAATCATCGACGGCGTCACCGCCGCTTTAGCGGAACGCGAGCTTGGTGTCATGATGGTGACCGAAGGGTATTCGGATCGCTCGCTCAAGAGCATAAACCCGAAGGGCGTACTGGGTTTGATCGGGATCGGGTATATTGCGACTCCGTTGCTTCTCGAGATCCGGAATTTGCGCATTCCGTTCGTGCTTGTCGATCATGAGGACACGCTCATTCCTTCCGACTCGGTGTTCATGAATAATTACGACAGTATGAGGCAGATGACTTCGCTCGTCCTTCAATCGGGCCGCCGTGACCTTCGCTTTGCCGGAAGCCCGGGATATTCCCGCAGCTTCCACGACCGTTGGCTCGGCTATCGCATTGCGATGGAGGAGGCGGGGGTGCCGGTTCCGGCGCAGGAAGAAGATCCGTTTCTCCAATTGGAGGAGGACGCTTACCTTATCGTCGATCGGGAAATTCCCCAACTCGCCGCGAATCGGAAGCTCCCTTCGGCTTTTGTTTGCGGGAACGACTTTTTTGCTTACCTTATTCTAAAATCATTGATCGTCAACGGCGTTAAAGTGCCGGAGGAAGTGGCGGTGACAGGCTTCGACCACACGGACGAAGAACGGGACCCGGCCCTTCCGTCCTTGAGCACGATTCATGTTCCGAACGAGACGTTGGGAAGGCGGGCGGTCGAGATCTTGTTCCAACGGCTGGCGGACCCGGATCGCCCCTTCGAGAAAACGATGATACACGGCGCTTTATTGCTCCGGGAATCTTTCAAAATCAATTGAACGTGATCGGGCCCAAGGGGGGGATTCCAGCGGTTTCCTTCGGTATGTTTACATATCTGAAGGAGTACCCCAAAGTGGGAAGGGCTGTGAAAGATACGAAACGTCTGAGCCGCTCTACGCTCAATCTATGAAACTGCCGAAAGGTTAAAATTTGAACATTCGCAAGCCATCCCCTGCATAAAATGAATTCGAAACGCTTACATATATTGGGTGATCTTCAAAGTTCATGATTGGAGGGGAACGTATGGGTGCGAAAGGTGCGAAAGCTACAAAAGCCGGAAAAGGGAAAAGCTACACCGAGGTGTTGCATTCCGCGAAGTTCAAGACGCTGATCTCCCGCAAGAAAAGATTCATTATCCCGCTAACCGTGTTTTTTCTGCTGTTTTACTTTGCGCTTCCGGTCATGACTTCGTATTCGGAGGTGCTGAATCGACCGGCGATCGGCCCGATTTCCTGGGCCTGGATGTTCGCGTTCGCCCAGTTTGTCATGGCGTGGGTGCTGTGTATCCTTTACTCCCGCGTTTCGCGGCGCTTTGACCGGTTAGTGGACGAAATTCGGCGGGAAATGGGGGCGTAACGATCATGGCGTTCACCTTATTTTGCGCGATTGTGGTGCTGACGTTGGTCATTACTTATTTTGCCGCCAAAAAAACGAACAACACCAGCGAATTCTACACGGCCGGCGGCGGGCTGAAGGGCTGGCAGAACGGGACCGCCATCGCCGGCGACTATATGTCGGCCGCGTCGTTTCTCGGCATCGCCGGGTCGATTGCCTTGGTTGGCTTCGACGGCTTCTTCTACAGCATCGGGTTTCTGGTTGCCTACCTCGTCGTGCTGTACCTCGTTGCCGAGCCGCTCCGTAATTTGGGCAAATATACGGTAGCCGACATGATTGCCGCCCGCTTTGCCAACAAAGAGGTTCGCGGGTTCGCGGCGCTGAATACGATTGCGATCTCGATCTTCTACATGATTGCGCAGCTCGTTGGAGCGGGGGCGCTGATCAAGCTCCTGCTTGGACTCGATTACGTTACGTCGGTGCTGATCGTCGGGGTGCTTATGACCGTATACGTCGTGTTCGGCGGGATGCACGCCACGAGCTGGGTGCAGATCACCAAAGCGATTTTGCTGATGGGCGGTACCTTCGTCATCTCGCTGATGGTCTTTGCAAAGTTCGATTTCAGCTTGACGGGTATGTTCGAGCAAATGAAAACGGCGACGCCATTGATGGAGAACTACCTGAATCCGGGCAACAAGTACAAGGTCCCCTTGGAGACGTTATCGCTCAACCTGGCGCTGGTGCTGGGGACCGCCGGGCTGCCGCATATTTTGACCCGTTTCTTTACGGTCAAGGATGCTCGTACCGCCCGCAGCTCCGTCGTCTACGCGACTTGGATCATCGGCATCTTCTATGTCATGACCATCTTCCTCGGCTTCGGAGCCGCCGCGTTCGTTGGAACCGAAGAGATCACGGCTGTCGACAAGGCCGGCAATATGGCCGCTCCGCTGCTGGCCAAGGCGCTTGGCGGCGACTTCCTGTTCGCCTTCATCTCGGCGGTGGCGTTCGCGACGATCCTGGCCGTCGTTACCGGCCTCGTTCTGTCCGCCGCGTCGGCCTTCGCGCACGACTTCTATGGCCAGATCGTCCGCCGAGGCAACGCGACCGAACGAGAGCAGCTGCGCATGGCTCGCTGGGCTTCGATCGGTGTATCGATCATATCGATCCTGCTCGCCTTGTTCGCCCAGAAGATGAATGTGGCTTTCCTCGTCTCGCTAGCTTTTGCAGTCGCGGCGAGCGCCAACCTGCCGATCATCCTGTTCACCGTGTTCTGGCGAAGATTTAACCGCACGGGGGCGATTTCCGGCATGTTGGTCGGCTTGTTCAGCACGGTTATTCTCGTAGCCTTAAGTCCGAACGTATGGGACCCGGAACCGGGCAAGGCGATCTTGACCGGAACGGCGATTTTCCCGATGACGAATCCAGGGATCATTTCGATTCCGCTGGGCTTTCTTGCCGCATTTGTCGGGACCCTCCTTTCCCGCAGCAAGGACGAGGCGAAATATGCCGAGGTTCTCGTCAAGGCGAATATCGGGGTTTAATGTGCGGTAACCCTCATAAGAATGCTAACCAATCAGACGGCCCCAATGGGAGAGCCCTGCAAAACGAATACAGTTTCTGTAAAAAGCAACCCAGTACCCCTTCGGTGCTGGGTTTGCTGTATACTGGAAGAAAAAGAGAAGCGAGTTGAGCCGTTTTGCTGCAGCCAGCCAGACAACTAACCGCATCATTCCATGCGGAGCTATATCAGCTTGTGCCGGAAGACCATCTGCTTCGCAAGATCGATGCTGCGGTGGATTTCGGATTTGTATACGAACTAGTGGAGGATTCCTACTGCAAGTATTACGGCAGACCGGCAAACGAGCCGGAACTGTTGTTTCGCCTGCTGTTCTTACAGATCCTGTACAACCTCTCGGATGAGCGAATGATTCAGGAAGCTGAGGTGAATCTGGCTTACAAGTGGTTTCTCGGGATCAATCCGGAGGATCCGCTGCCAGACGCCTCCCAGCTGTCGCGGTTTCGTAATCACCGGCTAGGAGCAAGTCAGGTCGAAGACGTACTGAAGCATGTAGTCAGTCAATGCATTGAGCAAGGCTTAGTCAAAAGCAAAACCATTATCCTGGATGCCACGCATACACGGGCCGGCAGCCCAAAACAAAAGCCGTTCGACGTGCTGCGTGACGCGGCCAAGCGTCTGTTTCGCGTCGTAGTCAAACGCCACCCCAAGTTGGAGAAGAAACTACCTAAGCTGCCCTCCGTTAAAAGCGAAGATACGGAAGCGGAGAAAACCATGCTGACCTACTTGGCGCAACTGGGAGAGACCGTGGAGGAACTGCTTCCGGACCATGAAGGAGCGGTGAGTGAGAAACTGGGCATCGCCAAACAAATCATCGAGGATGAGCGACTCCTCTCACAAAAGGGGATTCTCTCCGCCATCGACCCGGATGCACGTTTCGGCTGGAAGAGTAGTAGCAAATCGTTCTTTGGCTACAAAGAACATATCGCCATGACGGAGGAAGAGATCATTACCGCGCTGGAGGTAACACCGGGAAGCACTGACGACGGCAAGCAATTACCGGCATTGCTCGAACAAACCACAGCAAACGGTGTAACCGTAAACGAAATCATTGCGGATACCGCCTATTCGGGCAAGGATAATCTGGCGAGAATGAAAAAGGAAACCATATCGCCTGTCGTGCCCTTAAACCCAATTGTCCACGAAGGGGGCGAGCGTCAAGAAGGATTCGAGTATAACAAGGATGCCGATTTCGTCGTTTGTCCGGCCGGTGAGCGAAACAAACGGAAGGCGATTCAAGGCAGCAAGACCAGCGGAGAGAGCCGATCACTCGTCTTTTACTTTGACGTCGAGAAATGCAAAACCTGTCCGCTGCGCGAAGGATGCTACAAGCCGGGCGCCAAGAGTAAGACTTACTCGATTCGGATCATCGCCGAACATTATAAGGAACAGATCGAGTTCGAGTTCAGTGATACGTTCAAGGAACGAATCAAGCGCAGACCGATCATTGAACACAAGAACGCGGAAATGAAGAGATTCCACGGTATGGATACAGCCAGGTACCGGGGTCTCTTCCGCATGCGAATACAAGCCTACCTCACCGCGTTTGTTGTAAACGTAAAACGGATGGTGAAGTTAAAAGAGCAAAAGCAGCCCATCCTCGGGTGAGGATGAAGCTGCTTTTTCCGTTTTATCGAATTTATTTTCCAGTTCCGAGCCCCCAATAACCTAGAAACGAGGCTTTTGCAGGGCTCTCCAATGGGGTCGTTTTTTTATTTTCCATCCCTCACGATTCTATCATTCTATGTAAAAAACAAGGTAAAACCTTTAATTTGCGAAGTGAAATGTATGCGCTTACCTTCTATAATTTTCTAACAAAGGGGGTGATAGTTAAATGTTTCTAGATTATGACACAGGGTAGGTGATGCCCCACAAGAGCAAAGTCGCATCTCGGTATGAAGCAGAAGCAGGGAGCGGGAACGAATGACTTTTCTAAAAAAAGAGTTCTGAGGAGGAATTGATCATGAAGTTGAAAAAGAAAGTGTTTACATTACTCCTGGCGGCTTCGATGAGTTTCGGTTTGTTTGGGGCGACCTCAAATGCAGCAACGGATTATTGGCAAAATTGGACGGATGGCGGCGGGACGGTGAATGCGGTAAACGGGGCCGGAGGCAATTACAGCGTCAATTGGTACAATACCGGCAATTTCGTGGTCGGCAAAGGCTGGAGCGTCGGTTCACCCAATCGGACGATCAATTACAATGCCGGCGTATGGGCTCCTTCGGGAAATGGCTATTTAACGCTTTACGGATGGACAAGAAACTCGCTGATCGAATATTACGTCGTCGACAGTTGGGGCACGTACCGGCCGACCGGCACCCATAAAGGCACGGTGACCAGCGACGGGGGCACCTACGACATCTATACGACGATGCGCTACAATGCGCCTTCGATCGACGGCACACAAACGTTCCAACAGTTCTGGAGCGTCCGGCAATCCAAAAGACCAACCGGCAACAACGTCGCGATCACTTTCAGCAATCACGTGAACGCTTGGAAGAGCAAAGGCATGAACTTGGGGAGCAGTTGGGCTTATCAGGTCCTGGCGACGGAAGGCTATCAGAGCAGCGGAAGCTCTAACGTAACGGTGTGGTAATCGGTTAGTTCATCGCTGAACTTCGTCTCAAGGCCGTTCGGTTTACCGCCGGCGGCCTTTCTCGATCTTTCAATCAAAGGGGAGCTACCCATGAGGAAGCGGTTCAGATTCATGTTTCAGTTCATCACCATGATGTTGCTGGTCTCGGCCTGCTCGCTGGTTGCTACGGGAAAGCCGGAGCGGCTGAACGATCAATTCGTGCTGGTTCAAGGCGGGAGTGTGATGAACACCCTGTCCAATTACTACGGCTCGAATATCACGCTGGCTGATTTTTATATCGGAAAATATGAAGTCACCCAGAAGGAATGGGTGGAAGTGATGGGCAGCAATCCGTCCCAGTTCCAAGGCAGCGATTTGCCGGTGGAAAGGGTAAGCTGGTACGACGTCATTGAGTATTGCAATCAGCGGAGCATAAAAGAGGGCTTGAAGCCCTTTTACCATATAGATAAGAGTAAAATCGACCCGAATAATCAAAGCGAACACGATCACATGAAATGGCTCGTATCGATCAATGCGGAGGCGAACGGGTACCGGCTGCCGACGGAGGCGGAGTGGGAGTATGCCGCCGGCGGCGGCCAACGGAGCAGGAGTAACAAATACAGCGGAAGCTCCCGTGCGGATGACGTGGCTTGGTATTGGCGGAATGTCGGGGATAAATACTTGACCGGAGACTGGAACTGGCCGATCATCGAAAACAACCACAGCACCACCCAACCTGTCGGCGGCAAGAAGCCAAACGAGTTGGGGCTGTACGATATGTCCGGCAATGTCAGGGAATGGTGCTGGGATTGGTATGGAGACGATGTGAACAAGAGCGTGGACCGCGGCGCTTTCCGGGTGGTGAAAGGCGGCGGCTGGATCGGCGATATCGGCAGCAGCGAAGTTTCGTTTCGCGGCAAGTTTGAACCAAACGGCTTGGGTCCGGATCAAGGATTTCGATTGGCTCGCAGCAAGTAAACGCGATGGAACGCCCGCCGGTTTAGGATTTGAATCCAGCCCTCCCGACGTAGTATGCTAGACGAAAGCATCCATGCGGAATGAAGGGAGTCGGCCATAATGAATCTGGAAACCGTGATGCAGGAGCTTGAGGCGCTCGGCAAGGAACGCCTGAAGAAAATGTATCTGTCCAACGGCGCGAGGGAACCGCTGTTTGGCGTAGCGACAGGAGAGATGAAGCCGCTGTTCCGGCAAATCAAAATCAATCAGCCTTTGGCCGAGCAGCTATACGCAACGGGAAATTACGATGCCATGTATTTTGCCGGGATCATTGCCGATCCCAAAGCGATGACGCACGCGGATTTTGAGCGCTGGATCGAGGGGGCTTATTTCTATATGCTGTCGGATTATGTCGTGGCCGTTACCTTGGCGGAGGCGGATATCGCCCAGGAGGTTGCCGACAAGTGGATCGCCAGCGGGGAAGAGCTAAGGATGTCGGCGGGCTGGAGCTGTTATTGCTGGCTATTGGGGAGCCGTCCGGACAGCGAATTTTCCGAAAGCAAACTCGCCGGCATGCTGGAAACGGTGAAGAACACGATCCATGAAGCGCCCGAACGAACCAAATCCGCGATGAACAACTTTGTCTACACCGTCGCCGTATCTTATAAGCCGCTCCACGACCAAGCGGTGGAGGCCGCCAAGGCGATCGGTCCGGTCGAGATGAAACGGGACAACAAGAAGAGCACGTTCCTGAACGCCTCGGAAAATATACAAAAAGCCCTGGATCGCGGCCAGCTTGGATTTAAGCGAAAGTATGTGCGGTGTTAGACCGGCATTTGAACTCAAAGATTACGGCAGTTTCAATTGACCGTCAGGAGAATGTTCCTGACGGTTTTTTAAGCTGCTTCACATTCGTTCCAATTACTCCTGCAACAATGAACGCGGAACCGATGAGATGGTAGACGGTCACTGCCTCTCCGAGAATGAAGGCTCCGGCTGCGATGGAGATGACGGTGGACAGATTGGAAAATACGCTGATCTTGGAAGCTTCAAGCTGGGTCAGCGCGTAGCTGGACGCGAAAGCTGTTACCAGCGATGCCGGTATGCCGAGATAAAGAATGGACCAGACAAATTCCGAATTCGCCAGCGGCGCGTAGATTTGGCTCAAGGTCCCGTCAGCCGCATGACCTGCGAGCGAAGCGGACCAGAAGACTACGCACCCGATCGCCATCATGGAGATGGTGACCTCGGTCGGCGTGAACGTGCGCAGCAGATAGCGCGAAAGTACGACATAGCCCGCGGATGCGAGACATGAAAGGAATAACAGCGATATGCCCGCCACATTTGTAAGATCAAGGCCCGTGTTTTGCATGACAAAGATCAATACCACGCCGAATACGGACAGCAGGATCGAGAGCTTCTGCCGCAGTGTCGTGGATTCCTTCAGAAAAACCCCTGCCAGCAAGGCGGTTAGGATCGGTGTTGTCGCAAAGATCATGCCGCCTTCCGCGGATGAAGCGTGCTTCAATCCAAAGGTCTGCAAGGTAAAGAAGCCAAGCGGATACATCAGGGCTAAGAGGAGCAATCTTGGCCACGGCTTGTCCTTGAGCGAAAGGCGAAATACGCCGGCGGCGGCCAGTATAACAATTGCCGCGAACGACAAAGTAAAGCGAAAAGCAAGGGTGTCGATCGGGTTGGCGTACGCAAGGGCGACCTTCGTAAACAAAAATGATAATCCGATGATGGCCGCATAGACGAGAACGGCGATGTAAGCATAAACGCGACCGTGTTGTGCCTTGGATTGCATGGTTGAATTCTCCTTTTAGCGAATGAGAGGTTAGTACCTGTTATTGGAATCGTAAGGCATTCCGTTTCAGGGGACAATTCGAAAAAATCGAAACTGTATCGATACAGTTAGGGTCGGCAGTTATAGCGCGGAGGCGCTTTTTTCGCTATAGTGAGGTCTAAGAAGAACTTCGGACAGATCTTGAAGCATGGGGAGCGAGCAGGTCATGAGAAAGTATGCGGAGATCCTGGCGGATATTGAACAAAAGCGGGCTATAGGCGTGCTTCGCCCAGGACAGAAGCTGCCGTCGGTTCGCCAGGCCGCGGATATGTACGGCTGCAGCATCAGCACAGTGACGCGGGCTTACGCGGAGCTTGAGAAACGCCATGCGATCTATTCGATTCCGCAGAGTGGTTACTTTAGTGGAAAGCAGTTCTACCTCTCGGACTATCTGCAGCGGGAGAAGTTTTTGCGAATCGGCATTTCCCGCGCCCGACCGGAGCAGATTGATGAAGGGGTCAAAGCCGTTATTGAAGAAATAAAGCGGGGGATGACCACTTTGTGAAATTCATGGAGAAAGCAGGGAGCTTATTTGAAGTATTCCGTTATTCCGATTGCGTATCTGCCGGGATGTCCCATACATTTCATGATGAATGATTCCAATTCCGAGGCGTTTCATCAACACTCAGGGTTGGAGATCATTTGGCTTTTGGCCGGAAAACTGAAAGTAACGATCGGCCCCAATGATTATCAGCTGCATGAAAACGATCTTCTTTTGATCAACCATTTCGAATCCCATCGTGTCGTTCCGCAAGCCGAAACTACTCGTTTTATTCAACTGCATATCGATAGTCTTTTTATATATAAACATAATCACGATTTTTATCATTTGTTCTATGATCTGAAATCCTTCAAAAATAGTGCAGACAACCAAAATCCGTATGATGTTATCCGGATATTAATCAGTCGATTAGTTACCTATAGAAGCGAAGGGAATCCGGAAATAAATAAAGATGTCCTTCAATTGTTAGGTTACTTAACGTCTCGTTTCAGTAAAAAGATCCCTGTGCCGGATCTGGAAAGCCGTGCTTCCAACAAAGATGTTAACATCGTCCAGCAAATATTGAACCGAGTCGAACTGGATTTCAAAGAGAAAGTGACGTTAAATCAAATCGCACGGGAACAGCATTATAATTCATCTTATCTATCTGATATCTTCCGAAAAAGTGTCGGGCTTACCTTTAAAGCCTATTTGGAAGAAATTCGGATCAGGTATTCCTTGTTCTTGCTGCACAACCGGGAAAGCTCCATTATGAACGTAGCCTTGTCTTCAGGCTTCGGCGATGAAAAAAGTTATTATAAAGCCATCAAAAGCAAATTTTCGTTAACCCCGCTACAGTTGCGCAAAAAATATTTAGAGGGGAATCATAATGACCCGGCTGTGATCGACTTTTCCAAAGAGCCCTTGATTCATCATTACATCTCGCTTCCGATCGAAGCCATAACGTTAGAGGAAAATACGGTCCAAACCACGATTGTTAGGGACATTCGAGCGGATGGATATGAATTGAAGCAGATATGGAGTAAAATGATGAACATTGGATCCGCCAATACGCTGTTAAATCAAAATATTCGCGATCAAATCAAAGAGATGCGGGAAGATATCCCGATCGAATATATCCGATTTGAAGGCGTCTTCAACCAGGAAATGGACGTGATCCAGAAAGATCGGGACGGTTTAAAATTCAATTGGAAGTTTATGAACAATATTCTGGATTATTTACGGGAGATCGAACTCAAACCATTTATTTGCTTGAGTTATATGCCGCTTTTATTTGCCAGCAAAAGCACCAGCTTCTTTAATTATCAGGGAAATACTTCTCCTCCGAAAGAAATGAGTCAATGGCTATCCCTGGTTCAATCTTTTATGATGAATTGCATCAATCGTTATGGCCTTGATCCCGTGTCAGAATGGTATTTCCAAGTATGGACTGAGTTTCCTGTGCATGATATTCATTGGAGTGGCACATTTGAACAGTATTTCGAATTATATAAGCAAACGGCGTTGCTCATCAAGGGCATATCTCCATCGCTGAAAGTGGGCCCTGCAGCAGAAAATTTCCATACGGACGATCAACTTTCCGAGAAGCTGCTTGAATTCTGTCAAGAAAATGCGGTTCCCCTTGATTTTTACAGCTGCAACATCTACCATAATCGCGTCAAATTTAAAGATTGGCTGGAACGATCCCTAACTAGTCCTGTGGATATCAAATTAATTCCATTTCAATATGAGGCCAAAAATCATACCAAGCATTTGCTGGAAAAGATGCATCGAACGCTAAAAGCTCACTATACGAAGGATATTGAGTTCATCGTAACACGTTGGAACTTTAGCTGGGATGTGACGAACTTTCTTCACGATACCGCCTTTATGGCCCCCTTTATTATCGATAATATGCTTGATCCAGCGGCGGCACATCCCAAGGCCATCGGTTTTTTGTCGGCTTCCGATATTCTCTTTGAATGGGATATCAAAAGCACTCCCTTTTTCGGGGGGACCGGGTTGGTGAATACGGAAGGCATCAAGAAATCCGCGTATTATGCCTTCGTGTTTTTATCAAAGTTAGGCGGCACCGTTTTTGCCAAGGGCAAAAATTATATCATGACCAAACAAGGCGAGAGTATCCAAATTTTGGCTTATAATCCCGCCTACCCTGACCAACTGTTTATGAGGGGAGAACAAACGGAGCAAAATGCTTATGATGTTTTCGAAGAAACGAATGATTTATTATTAAATATTCACCTTCAAAATATATACGGAACGTATAAATACAAACAATACAGCCTTAACCGAAAACATGGCTCCGCCTATGACGAATGGATTCGGATGGGCGAATACGCCGATCTGAACCATGAAGAAACGGATTACTTGAAAAATATATCCAGACCTTCTCTGCAATTAAAACAGCTCACCTTAACAGGCGATTTTCATCTTACTTTGCATGTTCCGGTTCACGGGATCGAATGCATCATCTTAAATAAGTTCTATAAGTAAACCAAGGAACTCCCGCTTCATTTGGGGGGGATTCTTTGGTTTTTTATTTTTTTCTTGCGGATATCCGATACATTGGCCCTCTTCTCCCTATCACTTCCCTAAGAAATAGGAAGGAAACGCGAACTTGTCTGCTTTACAATTTCTATTGAAAGCGGTTTTATTGAGATTTAAAAACAGATCGGAGGAGATATGGGATGAAGGCCAATAAACAGGTTCGCTTGTCTTATACCGCGAAGGCGAAGGAAATCGTCAGCCGAATGAGTTTGGAAGAAAAAGTGCATCTCATGAGCGGAAAAGTTTCCATGGAAGAGATGCTGGAAGATTTTAAGGTGAGACACTACAACTGGAGACCTTATCCCGCCGGCGGCAATGACCGCTTGGGGGTGCCGGAAATGAAATTTGTCGACGGCCCGCGCGGAGTCGTATCCGGCAACAGCACCTGTTTTCCGGTTTCTATGGCAAGAGGCGCTTCTTTTGACCCTGAACTTGAGGAGCGCATTGGGCGTGCCATAGGCAAAGAGGTTCGTGCGCAAGGCGGTAACTTTTTCGGCGGCGTGTGCATTAATCTCCCGTATAACCCGGGCTGGGGCAGAAGCCAGGAGGTCTACGGAGAGGAATCGTTCCACTTGGGTGTCATGGGTTCCGCCTTGGTAAAGGGTGTTCAGGAGGAAAATGTAATCGCTTGCGTGAAGCATTTTGCTTTCAATAGCATGGAGTTGGCCCGGTTTAAGGTCAGCGTCATCGCCGATAAACGAACGGAACGTGAGGTTTTTTTGCCGCACTTTAAAGATTGTGTAGATGCGGGAGCCGGCAGTGTGATGAGCGCTTATAATTTATATCATGGAATTCATTGCGGGCATCACGATTATTTGTTGAATCGGGTTTTGAAGGATGAATGGGGGTTTGACGGATTCGTCGTTAGTGATTTTGCCTGGGGTATCAAAGATACGGTCGAAGCGGCAAATGGCGGCATGGATATTGAAATGTGCCACACGAAGTTTTTTGGCAGCAAGCTGGTTGAAGCCGTAAGAAACGGTCAAGTCAGTGAAGATAAAATCGACGAGTCGGCAGTAAGAATTGTCCGTACGTTACTGGCATTTACAGAGGCGGACAAGGATACGTACGGCAAGGACCTGATCGCAAGTAAAGAGCATATCGCCTTGGCGCTGGAAGCGGCCGAGAAGTCCATGACCTTGATAAAAAATGAGCATCGCGTTCTGCCGTTCTCCAAAACAAAAACAAAACGTATTGCGGTCATCGGCGAACTCGGCAACAAAGGAAATATCGGCGATCACGGCTCGAGCCGGGTGTTTCCGCCGTACGTTGTGACACCGCTGGAAGGGATCGAACGTTTACTTCCCAATGCCGAGGTGATCTTCGATAACGGAGAAGACCCGGAGCAAGCGAAGCAATTGGCGAAATCCGTTGATGCCGTTGTCTTTGTCGTAGGATATGACCACGATGATGAAGGGGAATCCGTCACGAACGAGGATGCCGATTTGAAGGCGGGCGGGGACCGTAAAAACAGTCTTGGTTTGCATACGAAGGATATGGAACTGATTAACACGGTTGGCCCCGCTAACCCAAACTCCGTTGCGGTCCTGATCGGCGGCAATATGATCATGATTGAAGAGTGGAAGCTGTCGGTTTCCTCTATTCTGATGGCCTATTATCCGGGAATGGAAGGCGGCACCGCCATAGCCAAAACGTTGTTCGGCGACGTCAACCCGGGCGGCAAACTGCCTTTTGTGGTACCGACGAGCGAAAGCCATTTGCCTCAAGTGGATTGGGATGCAACCGAGATCAAATATGACTATTATCACGGGTATGCCAAATTGGAGAAAGAAGGGATCGAGCCTTCCTTGCCCTACGGATTTGGTTTATCCTACACCAGCTTTGCGATTTCCAACGCTTCCTTCAAAGCAATCGATGACCGAATCATCGCGGCTTGCGAGGTTGAAAATACGGGGGACGTCACGGGCGACGAAGTCGTGCAACTGTATGTCGGTTTCGCTAACTCCAAGATAGATCGGCCAATTAAAGTTTTGCGCGGGTTTAAGCGGATTACATTAAAGCCAGGTCAAAAAACGAAGGTTGAAATCACCTGTCCGATTGAAAAAATCAAGTGGTTTAATCCTGCCGCAAACCGGTGGGAGCTTGAAGAGATGGCCTATGAAGTGTACATCGGAACCAGCAGCGCGGAAAAGGATTTAATCAAGGGAAGTATCAGCTTACACTAGGTTTCTCCTTACTGAGAACGTTCCCGTCTGGAGGGTGCACAATGGCGATAAGAGAAGAGTCGAATCAAAAGTTATCCTTATTGGAAAAAGTAAGCTACGGTTTGGGAGATACGGCTTCAAACTTGATTTATGCGGTGGTTACCACTTATTTGACGTTCTATTTTACGGATGTCTATGGGATTGGCGCTGCCGCCGTCGGTACGCTATTGTTGGTTGCTAGGCTTGTGGATATGGTGGACAGCCCCATTTTCGGTATCTTTATTGACAAAACGCATACAAGATGGGGGAAATCAAGACCGTGGATTTTATGGTCCTGTTTTCCGTTCACCATTGTCACGATCCTGTTGTTCATGGGCCCCGAGTTAAGCGCTTCCGGGAAGCTGGTGTATGCCTACATTTTCTATATTGCTTCCAACATCCTGTATACAGCCGTTAACAATCCGTTAACGACCCTGCTTCCGAGCTTGTCCAGCGATATTCAGGAAAGAACGGTGGCTAACTCCTTTCGGATGTTTGGCGGGCAATTTGGCGGCTTGCTGGTCAACCTGACGTTATTGCCGCTTGTTGCATTATTCGGGAATGGGGATCAGCAAAAAGGCTTTTTTCACACGATGATCCTTTTTGGCGCCGTGGGTCTTGTGATGTTTTTGATCACCTTTTTCAATACGAGAGAGCGGGTTCAAGACCGATCCGGAGGCAAATCATTGCCCGTAAGAGAAAGCGTCAAGGCGATAAAAGGCAATATGCCTTGGCTAGCCGGGGTTTTAGTGGGCGTCGTATTTTTTATCCTGTACGTAGTGAAATTGTCGTCGGGCATTTATTACATTACCTACAATCTGAATCAGCCCAACCTTGTCACCACGGCCAATACGCTCGGCTCGTTAACACTGGTGGGAATTATCTTTGTGCCGTTCTTATCCAAGAAGTATAGCAAGAAGACGTTGATGATTACCGGGATGCTCATTAGTATTGTTGGCCAACTCATAATCTATCTTGGCGGACACAGTACGGCCATGGTGCTTACGGGTACAGTCATTGGTGCTGTTGGTCTGGGATTGCCGGTCGGGTTATTGTTTGCGCTCATTGCCGATACGGTTGACTATGGCGAATGGAAATCGGGCGTCCGTGCGCAAGGGTTGCTTGCTTCCACCGCTTCCGGGATTGCGATTAAATTAGGCTCGGGTCTTGGCGGAGCGATTCCGGCTTGGTTGCTTGCGGCCGGGGGGTATGTTGCGAATCAAACTCAGACGCCATCCGCGCTTCGCATGATAGAAATCAGCTTTATTTGGCTGCCGATCCTGTTATGTATCTTGTCGATTCTCATCTTGGTTTTTCTCTACCGATGGGAGAAACCGCATCATGAGATTGTTGCGGAATTGGCAGCGAGAAGAGGGTAATGGAAATCGGGCTACTCGATTAGGCATAGCCGTCCTTGAATGGGGCGGCTTTTTGCATTATGGAGTCGCTAAAAAAAAGAGCGGGATAGGCTAGCGTTTAGCCTTTCTCCTGCTCTTATTTGTTTATCTCGTAAAATCAACGATTTTCATACTTCCACCAATCTTACTTGTGATGCAAATAACTCTTCTTAATTTGGAGGGGAGTAAACCGAAGCAAAACAGGAACTTTCTGATATACTTAAGGCAGAATGCTCAGAGGTTTATTACCTTAAACTTAGTTCATGCAGGAAATACGATTGCTACAATCGAACTATAAATTAGCAAAGCAAAGGGCAAGTTAATTTTGTTCATAAAATAATGAGATTTATATAGGAAGGTGTAAACTCATGAGTGCGGACAACTCCATTCTATTAAATCGTGTGTTTACACGAAATACATTACGTGAAATTGTGGAAAGTAATTATAGCGATGCTTATACGACTGCAGTTCGAAGATATGTCGCCGACTCTTCTGGCAAGAACAACAAACAACTTATCAGTGAAATATACACTGTTCTAAAAAGAGAATACCGCAACGAGTATTTTTATAAAAATACAATTTTAAATAAATTGCTTCTTGGTGTTCATAAGCCAACAACAACTACAGCTTTGACAGAAGTTTCCATTGGGAAATCAAAAGCCGATTTTGTGCTGATTAATGGACGTGCAATTGTTTATGAAATCAAGACGGAATTGGATAATCTTGATCGCCTTGAATCCCAGATTGCCAATTATTTTAGAGCATTCACGCGTGTGTCCATTCTCACTTGCGAAGCCCATAGCGATACATTATGGAAGCGGTTGGCGGACTCACCCGTGGGTATTTGTATTTTAACGAAGAAGGGCACGGTCAAGGAAGCAAAAACACCGCAAGAGTATGTCGATAAACTAAATAAAGATACGATGTTCAGAATACTTCGCAAACAGGAGTATGAAGGAATTATCAAAAAACATGTTGGCGATCTTCCCGATGTGTCCCAATTTGAATACTACAAGGCTTGTAAACATCTGTTCTGCCAAATGGATACCCACGTAGCCTATGCGGCATTTATAACGACCCTCAAAAAACGCGGACAGATTGACATAGAGCTATATCATCAGATCCCTTATGAATTAAAGTTTCTTGTTTACTTTTCTGGCTTCAAACCAGATGAGTATAGAAGACTTCATTCATTTTTGCAACAAAAGGAGGTTAGTCCATGTACTTCCCTTATTTAAGAGGTCGTCAATTTGAGCTTATTGCGATCAGAGAACTCATTGAGAAGTCACTAATGAGCAAAAATGTGATGCCGGTTGTTGAACCGGTGAAATTGTCCTCGGCTTTGATTAAAACCTTGGCATCGTTTAAGGAAAAGGACCGGGCTTTGGGGCTGATTCGAAATCCTCAAGTAGGAAGCATGCGTAAAGACTTAACCGATGAAAAAAATGAAAAGGATAAGGGACGATTTTATGAATTGCTTAAGACATCTGACATCTTAACCTTTCTTTTTGCGGACGCTAACTTGCCGGCTCATCTCTCCACTATGGAGAGTCAAGGAATTAGCAAACGCGATATCGCTACCATATGTATTCATCCAGACTCAATTCCCCATTTTGAATCCGCTTATGCTTCGGATTATCCTCGTTATAATTTTATACCTGATGAAAGTGTTTTTCGCAGACGGATGCCAGGACAGAGAGTAATCCTTGAAGATCGTTTTCCTAAAAAAAGCCGGAACGTCGATTATTTAGCCCCAGAAGATGAACCGTTTTCCTCGGACCATCTTTACTATGGGCTAGATGGATACTTAGGCTTTTCCGACTATTCGGTGGTTGGTGACGAATATACAGAGACGGGATTTGCACCCTATGCGGTTGCAATTCATATCGTATATTTTGCAGATGACAGGACTTTGCGGGTCCGGCATTTCGTATCCGATACGAATGACGACATAACTGACCCCGCCGGTAAATTTGCCGAGGCGTTGGAGAAATTGGTGGTGTGGAACCAAACCCAGCAACTCGATACATATGGAATTCTTAGTTTTGAAAATATGTATAAAGACCGTTCGTATCCCGGATTAGGAACAGTGAAGAAACTTTCCATTATGCATCATCTAGAGTTGATGAGTCGTTATTTAGACGGGGTAGAGTGAAATGAAGTTCTGCAGCCACTGTATTGTTGATGGAGAGTTGCGGCCTATTATTGAAGGGTTGGGAATAATAGAAGACTTTTGCCCTGTTTGTGATAAAAGGAAAGCGTTTATTTACGATACCGAAGTACATTCAAGACTTACAGATAATTTTGAGCGTTTATTAGAAATCTATACACCTGAGTCCATGCTCCCTCCTAATTTTCCCGATGAAGAAAAAAAGTTGTTAGTTACTGAATTAACGGATCGTTGGCATATCTTCAATGATAAACTGTCCCAGACAGATGTGTACCGTATTATCCGTGCAGTATGTGCTGAGAAATATACAAGTATGCCTAACCTATTCGATGCTCCAATTGGTATAGCCGAACTCAACGATAAAGAATTCCTTAGAACTCACTCCTTGCTTCGTTCAAATTCATGGGATAGTTTCGTCAAATCTTTAAAAGAACAAAATAGGTTTCATTCTAATCATATAGAAGTAAAGATTCTTGAGCCGTACTGTTCCTATATTCGAAAAGTATACAAAAAAGGAACAGTATTTTTCAGAGGACGCATATCTTCGGAGGATGGTTTCTCGGCCAAGGATATGGGGGCACCTCCTTCAGATAAAGCAACGGCAGGACGCGCAAATTCAGCGGGCATTCGTTGCTTATATTTGGCAAGTGATCTTGATACAACTATTCATGAAATTCGGGCTGGTGTCTTTGACTACGTTTCGGTTGGACGCTTTGAATTAACAGAAGATATTGTCGTTGTTGATTTGAAGGCTATTGATCACATTAGTCCGTTTATCGAGCAATTAGACCCACTGGAACATGCAATCAACAAAGAGTATCTGAAGCGAATAAACAAGGAGATTGGTCGTGCTTTGAGAAGAAGCGACAGCGTATTGGATTACATACCCACACAATACATTGCCGATTTCATTAAAAGTATATTACATGAAGGGAAACCGGAGTACGCAGGCATTGAATATAATAGTACAATCAATCAGCGCGGCCAGAACCTAGCCATTTTCTACCCAGAGCTCTTTGATTGTACGGATGTTAAAGTATATCACATTACAGGGTTAGACTATAAATATAGTATGATTTGAAATAACCATCTTTATGGAAACCAAGATCAGCACATGGCTGGTCTTTTTTCTTTCCTAGCAAATCCTTGAATCAATTATCCGATTTCTCCCCCAATAACTCGCCAACAGGAATTCCCAGCGCTTTGGCAATGGCAACGACTTCGTAATCTTGAACAAGTCGATACTGCCCTTCTAAACGCGAAAGACTGGTCGGACTGATGTCGAGACCAACGGTCTGCAACTTTGCTAAAAAATCCTTTTGTTTGATTTTCTTCTCCTTGCGAATAGCAACAACCCTGGTGCCAATTATATTTTTATCACCTGGTGGTTCCTTTCGATGCTTCATTACATACACCTCACAATTTAACAAAATTGTATGTGACATTGTTATTGTTTTAGTGCGAATATCGCATTAAAATAGAAAAATAAAGCGATTTTCGCAATAAAAATTGTGAAGCAAGCTTTTCTCTCGAAAGAAATGAAGAGACCGCTCGATAAGGATGGGAGGAATATACGCTGATCGACTTACATAACAAGTTTGAGAAGGAAAGAAGAAAATTAAACGAGCTTGGCAGTAAATCCCTTGAGCAGGGGATCCCATTATTCAAGAATAAGGAGGTTCAGGCTCAAAGCCGAAAAGTGGACAAGCTGATTATTTTGCTGTACCAAAAGGTGGGGGAACACAAACAACAGTGTCACTAGAACATCTTGCAGAGGAGGAAAAAGGCAATGAAATTACCTGCATGGTTTCAAAATGCGATCCAGGAGAGGGTGGACGGCGTTATGGTTCAAATCGAACGTCAGCCCGAGCTGCGGAAGCTCCGCGCCGAGGAGCGGGAGGCTTTTGATACGTTGGTTCCCGGAGTAGACAAAACGAGCTTGCCGGGATTTATGGAATGGGAAGATAAACACCTATTCAGGCGGGCGGCTGAAAATGAACGCTTGTATTTACAAGGCGTGAAAGATGGAGCACAACTTGTCATTGCGCTGTTGGAGGATTCCGTTCCCGGCAAATAGCGAAAACCTGCACGCTATGCACGGCAGCCAGGATTTGACGTTCTACGATCGACATCTGATTGCTTGGATTTGTGGCACAATTATGCTATAATTGCGTTACAATTTACGAGGGGTGAGAGCCATGCCGGAGATCAGACCAATTGCGGAACTGCGGAATACCAGTAAAATCTCGGAGCTTTGCCACAGCCAGTCCGAGCCTGTTTTTATAACGAAGAATGGATATGGCGACTTGGTCATTATGAGTATGGAAACTTACGAAAAACAAATGTTTTTGGGCGATGTTTACCGTAAATTAGCTGAAGCCGAAAAGCAGGTGACGGACGGTCTTCCGCTGGTGGATGGAGAGCGGGTATTTCAACGCTTGAGAGAGAAGTATGGAAAGTAACCGGTATCTTGTGAAATTTACGCAAGCTGCTCAAGATGACATGGAGCAGATTTTTGAATATATCTCGAGGGAATTGTTAGCACCTCAGGCGGCACAAAATTTGATGAGTGATTTGGAACAGGGAATTATGGGCTTGGCGGATTTCCCATATGGAGGAAGCCCGGTACTGGATGATCTGCTTAAAAGCAAAGGCTACCGGAAACTAATCATTCATCGCTACTTGGTCTTTTATCTGATTAATGAAAATGAAAAACATGTAGTCATAATGCGAGTCCTATATGGACCAAGAAAATACGAGAATTTTTTATAGCAAGTTGGAAAATATAGGCCGGTTGCTCTTCTGAGCGACGGCTTTTTATGTGGGGAAAGCACTGGTCATGGCCATAATGCAGCAGTCCCCGGCCAAACCGCTTCAGCCCCATACGGGTATGGTTCTCCAGCGTCAGGCAAATAACCCTGCGATGCTCGTCGTCGTAGATGCCATGCTCGAGCAGTGGTTCCCCCGCCCGTGGCTTGATGTCCTGAAGGGTCGCAAGGAAGCTGCCCGGCGTTTCGTCGCTCGCCAGCGGCGCATCTGTTGGTCGTCGTTTTAGCTGTTGAAGCTCTCCCATTAGGCTGAGGTGATTCTGTCTTCCAAATTCAGCTTGCTGAGAAGATCGGCTCCGCGGCTTACGGGTCATGGTTCGCTGCATGTTGCACTGCCCTTACCGACCATCTGGAAAGTTGTGTATAATAGTAAAATGAAAAAGGTGGATAGAGGGAGCGGAGGGTATGACGAACAAAACTACTGCAGAGCAGGCATTAAATGAACTGACCTTATTGTTAATGTATTTGACGAGATTTAACGAAAAACACGACTTCCCTGAGGGCGATAATATCGCCTGGAAAGGTTACGATTTCGGAGTGCTGGACGAATTGGACAAACAGCAATTGATCCATCAAAGAAGCCATCGTGCGAAATCTGTACTTATCAGCGACGAGGGGATCGCCTTTTCCAAGCAGTTATTGCAAAAATATAACATTGCGGATTGGGAAGAGTAATTTTCCACGTTTGTTTACTCTAACGCTTGCCAGGATGCTTATTTGGACGAAAAAGGGAGAGTTTCATTTCTAACGCTGATCAGCGAGCTTATTGAGGCGAAACCGTCCCTTTTCTGAAGAGAAACCGGGAAATAAGCTTTCTCGTAAGCGTTACAGTTTGCACGTCCCCTTTTGAGCGCAAATAGCGTGGCTGACAAGCGTTAGATAATGCGCCCAAGTCTTTATGGGCGGAGCAGTGGTCACACGTATGGTTGGATGCGGCGAATAATAAATCGTGCCTGGATTAACCACGGATAATCACGAACGCAACCGACTCGTGTCCACCCGAATGATTTGCGCGCTGCCGGGGACCGTCTTGGTCATGTCCATTACGACATCAAGCTTCGTTGATCGGCTGCAGTATTCACCCACGCTTACCGCTAAATAAATACAGCGGGGTTCGTTGCGGGGACTTTGGCCCCCAATTCTGAGAAAAGGGACCTCATCCCTTTTTATATTCCGTGACCCCCAATTGGCCAAGGTGGAACCTCTTTGACAGCTAACATTGTAGCAGCCGCCGCACCGTATCTTCCAAGTGGTTGTCCAAGGTGATCGGATTGTAATTGGCCCATCGGTCTTTGACGACGTAGCTCTTGCCCTCGCGGACGGCGGGAAGGCTTCGCCAGATCGGATGGCGCAGGACTTCACGGGCTGTCCCGCCGCTTTTCGCCTGCTCGGGCAGGGCTAGGAAGACGCGGTCTCCGGCATATTTGGGGATGTCCTCGATACCAATTCGCTGCCATTTGGCGTTGGGGTTCCGATCCATGAGCGTGCGGATTCCGGGGGAGGGCTCGAAACCGATCCCTTGGTACAGCGTATGGCCAAAATGATGACCCGCGTACACAAACAATCCATCCATATGGACGATGAACGCGGCGGCGGTTTCGCCCTCGTGAACGGCGTTCTTTAAACGCCGCTTCGCTCGGTTCGCATTTTCTTTATAGCGATCGATCCAAGCGGCCGCTTCCCGAACCCTGCCCAGCAAACGTCCGATCTCCCGAAGCCGGGTATAGACATCGGCTTCCCAGTCGATCTCGACGGCCGTGGCCACACGGGACAATTGCCCGGCAAGCTCGGCAGACACATAGCTGGGATAGAGGATCAGATCCGGCTCCAGCTTCAAGAGCTGTTCGATGTCGAGCGGCTCGTCGACGGGGCTAACGTCCTGGCATGCCTCGGGGAGCGCGTGCAGCATGGAGCGATTCGTCCCGATCGGGCGAATGCCGAGGGCCAGCAGCTCACCCAAGTATTGGATCGAGAAAATTCGCGGCGATCGTCCGTAGCTTTGCGCGAACTGGGTCGGGGTCATTCCGGTCGTCTGCTTGAAGCGGCGGCTGAAATAGTATTCGTCGCGAAAGCCGACTCTGGCGGCGATATCGTTCACGCGGGCGGACGAAGTTGCCAGCAGCTTCTTGGCCTGCTCGATTCGCAGGGCGTTCAAATAACGCGCCGGGGTTTGTCCGGTCAGAGACTTGAAGACGCTCCCGTACTGCCATCGGCTCAAATGGACCTCCCGGGCAAGCTGTCCGATCTCGATCTCTTCCCGGTAGGCGCGGTGAAGGTAATCGATCGTCCGTTCAACCGCTTGCCGGGCGTTCTCTTTTCCTTGACACTCGGCCTGCAGCCGGCAGAGCACTTCGTAGAGCATCGTCTGAAACCGGATATGGCGGTGAAAAGCCTCCAATTCCTGGGCCCCGTCATCTTGCCGGATTCCCGGGGCGCGGGAGGCGGTTAGGAGCTCTTGCAACTGGTCCTCCAAGCGGGAGAAGGGCTCGTAGATAAGCGTACGGTTGCCGGCGAACAGTTCGCCTTCGTCTTGCCTTACGGAGAAAGAAACCAGGAAATGAGCAAGGGGCCGGGAAGCTTCGACTCGCAAGTGCAAGGCCTGCTCTCCATGGAGCAGGAAGCATTTGCCGCGTACGGCATGGTGGCGGGAGCCGTCGAACGACACTTCGCCGCTTCCGGCGGTAATGACGACCAGCGTATGCAACCCGAGCCAGCGGGAGGTTTCGCGATGATTCAAGGTGCAATGCTCGATCCCGTCCAAGAGGACGAGCGGGGGAGTGTGCGGCGAAAGTTCGAACTGAGACACAGGGGTCAGCCTCCATTGAGAATCATTATCATCTACTACCCATTATAGGAGATCCGGGAAAGAAAAAGAAGCCCCCATCGGAGTTAGGCGGGGTATCATAGGGACAAAAAGTGAATCGGGTATAAATCCCTGTGATGGGGCGGACAGTTTCGGCTGTCCGCCCTGCTTTTTTCTCACGCGGCGGGGCCGGTACTGGCCGATGGAGCGGCACTGGCGGCGGCAGGGGCCTCGTCCGTTAAGTATGCCTCCCCATCGCCCGACCCGGCCTCCCGCACTGTTTCTGGCTCCACAGGCGTGTCCATCAGGCCGATGTCCCGGTAGTAAATCCAGATGTCCTGCTCGGCGGTGCGGGAATATTTCTGAGACTTTTCTCCCACCACGATCTTCTCAATGAACAGCCGCAGAATTTCCGGCGTGAGCTCCGTAATATCGCTGTACCGCTTGGCCTTGTCAATAAACTGCGCCACGTTGGTCAGCGAGTTCCGAAGCTGTTCCAGCCGTTCCTCCAGCTTTGGGAGTTTTCCCCGTAGCTCCGCCTGTTCCGTGGTATACTCGGAGGAGAGCAGCCGGAAGTGTTCGTTGGGAATGCGTCCCAGTACATTGTCCTCATAGAGCCGCTTGAACAGGGCCGTGAGCTCGCCATCCCGCCGTTTGGCGGCGTCGATTTCCCGCTGGATGCGGGTAATTTCCTGCCGGGTTTCGGCGGTGTTCTTGCGGGTGATATGCTCGACAAACAGCATTTCCTTCTGCCGGGCATAATGGGTCACCCGTTTCAGATCATCCAGCACAATGGTTTTGAGCTGCGTTTCCCGGATGTAGTGGGCGCTGCATTCCTCTTTGCCGCGTTTCTTGTAAGTGGAGCACATAAAGTTGTTCTGTGTTTCCTTCATGGTATGCGCCCGATGGAGCACCAGCGTGCCGCCGCAGTCGGCGCAGAACACCAGACCGGAAAACAGGTTGGGGGTATCCATCTTTTTGGGCGGGCGCTTTTTGTGTTTGCGGATGTCCTGCACAATGTCCCATAATTCCTGCGATATGAGCGGTTCATGGGTGTTCTCAAACTTCAGCCATTCGGATTCGGGACGCTCAATTTGCTTTTTGTTTTTGTAGGATACGGTGGTATAGCGCATGCTGATGGTGTGTCCAAGGTAGGAAACATCGCTGAGAATATTGGCTATGGTTGTGTCTTTCCATGCGTAGGGTCTCGTGGTGTCAAGATTCACCAGAGCCACACCAGTCTGCTGGTAGTAGTAATTGGTGGGGGTCAAAATCTGCTCCGCTTTCAACTGCTTGGCAATCTGACTGGGGCCCCTACCCTCGGCACAAAGCCGGAAAATATGACGCACAACGTCCGCTGTTTGCTCATCGGGGACAATCTGCTTGGGGTTGTCCTCGCTTTTCCTGTAGCCATAGGGCGGCCTTGTGCCGAGCCTTTCCCCGCGCTCCGCCTGTGCCTTTTTCACCGCTCGGATTTTCCGGCTGGTGTCCTTGGCGTAGAAATCATTGAACAAATTTTTGAACGGAGCAAAATCGTTGTCGCCGTAGAGACTGTCCACACCGTCGTTGACCGCAATGAAGCGGATGCCCATGCTGGGAAAAATCAGCTCGGTATATTGCCCCACCTGCAGATAATCTCGTCCCAACCGGGACATATCCTTAACAATGATGGTCGCAACCTCGCCGTTTTCCGCCAGCCGCATGACCTCGTTCCACGCCGGACGGTTGAAATTGGTACCCGAATAGCCGTCATCGTACAGGAATTTGGTGTTGGGAAAGCCGTTGTCCTCCGCGTATTTTTCCAGCATCAGCCGCTGGTTCTGGATGCTGTTGGACTCGCCCTCGCGCTCGTCCTCCTGGCTGAGCCTGCCGTATAAAATCGTATATTGTTCCTGGTTTGCCATTTTTAAAAAATCCTCCTTTTCCTGCGGCAAACCGAATACGGTACCACATATCATACCGTACCGGCTGCCGCAAGTCTACTGATTTCAGGCGGAATGTGTGCTTTTTTCAAGCTCCGCGTCAATCAGGGCGAGGAGCTTGTCCGTGGGGGTATGCCCTGCTGCGGGAAACACCGAACGGATGCGGAAGCTTCTGCCGCCGATATCCATCCTGCGGTCGATATGGGTTTGCTCTGTGCCAAAGACAACCATCGCATCTTCAAAACAGGGGGCACATTTCCCGTTCACAACTTCGTCCCATGCCACCTCGGCGGTTTCATAAGCGCCGAGAACACCGGTTTCCAAATAGTGCCTTGCAAAGCTTTCTTTTCTGTCCATACAAATTCCTTTCTCCCCGTGGGGGGCTACATGGTAAAATTGATTTCCTGCTCCTGCTCGCTTTGGAGCTTGTGCCCCTGGGCTAGCTTTTTCAGTGCTTCTCGCTGGCGCTGCTTGCTGTCTGTCCAAGTTTGTAGCGGAATAGGCGGCGGAACATTCGCCGTGCTCTCCAAGTTTTTGCCGAGAAAAATCAAATTCTCAGAGAGGTGTCCGGCCTGCTCCAACTGCCCCAGCCAACCCTCTGGCGGCTCCGGAGTTAACGGGGTAAATCCATTCTGGGCACGGTAAACGAACAGTCTTTCAAGGTTCTCCTTGAGATAGGTTTCATCATGCAGGCTGCGGTCACGGCAGCTTTTGCCCTCTGGGGTGGTAAACAGGATGTATTTGTGGTGATCCCAGCGAACGGTATACCCTTCATATTCCATGTTCTGAATGAAGCTCTCCTTATCCGGTGAGTAGAGCAAGGCTTCTTCTATGGCTTTGATAAGTTGAAATTTCCAGCTCTCGCCTCGCTCGGCAGCGCGGTATTCGCCGGGGGTAAGCCTGTGCTTTTTCTTTCTGCCATCATAAGGTTCCAGCACGGAAAATCCGTGTGCCATACAAATCTGGTCGTTGACCTGCCGCATCTCCTGAATGGATGTGGGCGATAGATGCAGTTTCTTACCATCCCTGAAGTTGACGGAATTGACGATAATGTGGGAATGCAGATTGTCGGTATCGCAGTGAGTCGCTACCACACATTCGTAATCGGGGAACAGCCTTTCGGCCAGTTCCCGTGCTGCTTCATTGGCCTGCCAAGGAGTGATTTCTTCTTTGTCGGAAAAGGACTGGACGAAATGATAAAAGCAAACATCGCCGGTTTTCTTGAATTTCTCCTTGGTTGCCATCATTTCCAGATAGCTGGTGTAGGGAAGACAGTTGACGCCGCTTTCCACTCTGCCGCCCTCAAAGCCAACCTTATGCCCCTGCAGCACATACGCAAGAGCGCCCAGCATACGTCCGCAGGACTGCTTCTTGACTTTGATCCTTGTAAAGGTTGCCATTACACCGCCTCCAAAATCTTTTTCAATAAGGCACAGATATCCCCGTAGGCATCGGTAAGCTTTTCAATCTGGCTGGGATAGCTCCTGCCTTGATGGGAGAGAATGGTGAGTTGATTGAGATTTCTGCCTTGTGCCTTTAATTCAGATAGCACACCATCCAGACCGTCAATAACGGTGATTTCCTTATTTAAGGCACACGCAGTGAGATAATCAGTAACGGTCAAATTCGCTCGTTTCGCCTTGGTCTTTATCTTTTTCAGGTCAGCCGAACGAACCCTAAATGCATAGGTTTTATCCTTTTGTTTTTTCATGCAATGCTCCTTTCCATGACTCGGGGTGTGGGGCAATGCCCCGCCGAACAGCGGCCGGCGTATAGCCGTACGCTTTGCTTGCCCCTCCCAACGGGAGGGCTTCCGTATTGTGCATAATACGCACCTCCTATTCACTAAAGAATCTAAAGTGGATTAATTCAATTCTTTGTGATATTATTATCGTATAGACTAACTCTGAAGTACACAGGGAAGCGCAGATGATATGTTTTACGAGTAATCGATTCTTTGCGAAAGGAAGGCAAATATGGCGCAGTATCCACATATCCGGGTCTTTTACGGCAGCGACGGACTGGTCCATTTCATGACGTTTACCAACGCGGAGCATAACGGACAGTACGCGGAGAAACACATCGGGCAGGGACTCATTGATTTTGTCGAGCTGGATTTGAGCAAGTACCGGCTGTGGCTGGCGGCGGCAAAAAACATCCCGCTTACGATGGAGCACTATCAGGAAGTCCGGGACGCTGTTTTCGATGTCGCGGAAACGCTCAAGCATAAACACAGCTATGCGTTTTTCTTTCTTGTGGGGCTGCTCAACAACATTCTGAATACGCCCATCTATTACAAAGACGACATTGAAGCCGAGCAGCTCAAGCAGCTTGCCGTTTGTTTAGATGAGTTGGGGCGCGTCATCGAACTGCAGGAGATTTTCCGTGAAGCGGTCGATATGTGCCTGGACAAAGAAAACCGCCCGGACAAAATCATGTCTGAGCGGTTATGTGAGTTTATGACTGGGCATCCCGAGTTCGGGAGTGCCGCGGTGAAGATGCAGTATGCACTGCTGCCAAAAAAGAAAGGCAAGGTAGATATCGATACCTTGCGGGATATCCACGACTGGAAGCTGACTGAGCTGGACGACCTGCTGGAGATTATGCATCAGGATGTTAAAGGCGTGAGCTTGATGCCCTATTACCTGATTGAGTATCTGGACGAGATGCTGTTCTTTGAGTTTACCGAGATGCTGAAAAACGGTCAGTATGTGAAGCGGTGCAAGCTTTGCGGGCGGTATTTCGTGCTGACGGATAAGCGCAAGAGGGATTTCTGCGACCGGACCTACAAGGGCAAGCGAACCTGCAAACAGGTTGGAGCCAAGCTGTTTTTTGAAAAAGGGATTGAAGCCGATGCGTTTTTACAGCAATACCTCACCGAGTACAACAAGGTCTATTCCCGCTGGTACCGGGCGGCGGAAAAATATGCTGGAGAACACAGCGGTAGGGATTTGTCGGAAGAACAGTTTAAGGCTTGGTCTTCTGCCGCCAGCCAGGCCCGGCGGGAGTATGTGGAGGGCAAAATCTCCGGCGAGGAAATGCTGGCGAGGATCCGGTTGGATTAAAGTCAGAGAAAAACGGAAGTAAAATTTACCACAACCGTTGTCATCCGCTATAGCATACGCTATAATATAGGAAGTGGAGGTGGAATTCAATGACCATCGATGTAATCCTGAAATCCATACGAAAAGAACTGAATATATCCCAGGAACAGCTGGCTCGTGATTTGAACGTAAGTTATACAACGCTGAACCGCTGGGAGAATAACCGCTCCAAACCGAGCCGGTTGGCATATATGCGGGTTAAAGATTATTGCATCCAAAAAGATTTGTCAAAAGACATGATTGCAGAGCTGGATCGCTTGTAAAAATGGGAGGAATAAAAACAATGACTGACAATAGGAAAGAACAAGAGAGAGCAGAACTGCATCGTA
Source organism: Paenibacillus sp. JL3B1040 (assembly GCF_057063165.1). Taxonomy (NCBI): domain Bacteria; kingdom Bacillati; phylum Bacillota; class Bacilli; order Caryophanales; family Paenibacillaceae; genus Paenibacillus; species Paenibacillus tiangongensis. The sequence goes on from NZ_CM169317.1 coordinate 1,075,273, forward strand.
CCATATGGAATATTGCCAATGACCTGCGCGGAAGCGTAGATGGCTGGGACTTTAAGCAGTATGTCTTAGGGATGCTGTTCTATCGTTACATTTCAGAAAATTTGGCACATTACATCAATAAAGATGAAATTGAAGCAGGGAATGCTGATTTTGAATACGCAAAAATTTCTGACGAAGAGGCCGAGCAAGCTCGTGAGGATATGGTAAAAACCAAAGGCTTTTTTATCTTGCCAAGTGAGCTTTTTGAAAATGTGCGAAAAAAGGCCAATAAGGATGAAAACCTTAATGAAACGCTCGAAAAAGTATTCAAAAATATAGAAGCCTCTGCGCAGGGCACACCCAGCGAAAAGAACTTCAAAGGGCTTTTTGATGACATTGACGTAAACAGCAATAAGCTTGGGGGGACGGTTGCACAACGCAACGCAAGGCTTGTGAAGCTTATGAACGGCATTGCCGATATGAAACTTGGCAGTTATAAGGACAATACCATTGATGCATTCGGCGAGGCATATGAATATTTGATGGGAATGTATGCCTCTAATGCCGGAAAAAGCGGCGGCGAATATTTTACGCCTCAAGAAGTTTCGGAACTTCTGACTCGTCTGGCGTTGGGAGATAGAAAACAAGTAAACAAGGTCTACGACCCAGCTTGCGGTTCAGGATCGTTACTTTTAAAATCCACGCAGATTATTGGTAAAGATAATGTGCGTCTTGGATTTTTTGGTCAGGAAATTAATATTACTACATACAACCTATGCCGAATCAATATGTTTTTGCATGATATTGATTATGATAAATTTAGTATTGGTCATGGCGATACATTAGCAGATCCGCTTCATTGGGATGACGAACCGTTTGAGGTAATTGTTTCAAATCCACCCTATTCAATCAAATGGGCTGGCGACGAAAATCCTCTACTTATCAATGATCCTCGTTTTGCTCCTGCGGGAGTGCTGGCCCCAAAATCAAAAGCAGACCTTGCGTTTATCATGCATAGTCTTTCGTGGCTTGCCACTGATGGCACTGCGGCAATTGTTTGCTTTCCGGGCGTTCTGTACCGCGGCGGAGCAGAAAAAAAGATTCGTCAGTATTTGATTGATAACAACTTTATAGATTGCATTATTCAGTTACCAAGTAATCTGTTTTTCGGAACCAGCATAGCTACTTGCGTCATGGTATTAAAAAAGTCCAAAGCCGAAAACTCGACGCTCTTTATAGATGCTTCGGAGGAATACGTAAAGATTACAAACAATAACAAGCTTACACAGGAAAACATTGATAACATAGTTGAAGTTTTTAAAGCCCGCCAAGAGAAAGACCACTTTAGCTGCTTGGTACCGAATAGCCAAATTGCTGAGCAGGACTATAACCTTTCGGTTTCTACCTACGTTCAGAAGGAGGAGAAGCGGGAGGTTATCGATATAGCCACTCTGAATGCTGAAATCGAGCACATCGTAGCTCGTGAAAATGTGCTTCGACGTGAAATTGATGCCATTATCGCAGAGATTGAGGGTGCCCGGTAATGCGATTGTCTGAAGTGTTGTCCAAACCTCCGACACTTGAGTTCAAGCAGGTGGAAGGATTTCTTAAAGAAAAAAAGCTTGCAGCGGGCAAGCAGCAAAAAATACAAGTGGGCAGAATTGCATTAAATTACTTTTGTAAGAATTGTGCTGACGTTCGTACTTTTTGCTCAGCAGAAGAAATTTATTGCATTGGGGTAAATGAGCATCTTGTAAGCATTGATTGCGTTCTCACTTGTCATTGCGGTGCTTCCGTGCAAATTTGGTTTTTGGTGGACTGCGAAGGAGAGATAAGCGGACGCGCACCTGAAGTTCGTATATTAAAGCGTGCGGAAAAATTGTCGCCTGATGCTTTATTAAATACAGAACAGTACGGTGAGTTTTCAGAGCTTTTGGAAAAGGCGCAGCGAGCTCATCGTGAACGACTTGGCGCCGGTGCTGTAGTGTATCTGCGTAAAATTTTTGAAAAAATTACTCAGCAAACTGCAACAGCCGCAAGAATATCTTGTTCTTATGATAATGGTAAACGAAAACCATTTAGAAACCTGCTTGAAGAAGTAGATAGGCAATGCTCAATTATCCCACGTGAGTTTTCTGCGAATGGCTATAGGTTGTTTGGTGAGCTAAGTGAAATAATACATGGTGAATATAACGAGGAATTAGCATTGCAAAAGTATGATTCCTTATATAGGCTTATTGTCGGAATTCTTGATAATGTAAAGATTAACAAAGAACTGATGACGGCGATTGGTTCTTTAGGTTGGGATAATGATGGAGGTGAGCAGTGATGACGAAGCTCGAACAGCTCATAAAAGAGCTTTGCCCAGATGGGGTGAAATATAAGGCTCTTGGTGATGTTGTTGAAATTCTTGATAGCCAAAGAAAACCTGTAACAAAAAAAGATCGCCAATCAGGGATTTACCCATACTATGGGGCAAATGGTATACAGGATTACGTTAATGACTATATTTTTGATGGAACATTCTTACTAATGGGAGAAGACGGTAGCGTTATTAATAAGGACAATACTCCAGTTTTAACGTGGGCTACAGGTAAAATATGGGTAAACAATCATGCACATATAATGAGTGAAAAAAACGATATTGCTCTTCTGCGATATATTTATTTTTATTTGTCTACTTTGGATGTGAGCCAATACGTTAGAGGAACTCCACCAAAAATTAATCAACAGCAATTACGTTCCATTAGAGTCCCCCTCCCCCCCTTACCTGTACAGCGTGAAATAGTCCGCATTTTGGACAATTTCACAGAGCTTACAGCAGAGCTTAAAGCAGAGCTTAAAGCAGAGCTTAAAGCAAGAAAAAAGCAGTATGAATATTACCGGGATCGTATGTTGACTTTCGAGGATGATGTGTCGAGGGTGACGTTGGGGGAGGTGGCACGGATGTTACGAGGCGATTACGTAACAAAGAAACAAACGAACCCTGGTAATATTCCGGTTATCCTTGGTGGGCAGGAACCTGCATACTACTGCGATAAGAGCAACCATACAGGTGAGGCTATTGTTATATCGCGTAGCGGCGCATACGCAGGATTTGTGTCCTACTGGAATCAACCCATTTTTGTAACGGACGGATTTATCCTTGAGCCAACGGACAACATAACAATTAGATACCTTTTCCATTGGTTAAAAAACAAACAGAACGATTTATATAATCAGAAACGCGGTGGAGGTGTTCCACACGTCCGTGGCACTGAAATAATGGAAATGGTTATACCAGTCCCCTCCCTTGAAGAACAAGCTCGCATAGGCACCATCCTCGACAAGTTTGACGCGCTGACTACCGACATCACTATCGGCTTGCCCGCCGAAATTGAGGCAAGACGCAAGCAATATGAATATTACCGGGACAAGTTGCTCACGTTTAAGGAGGCAGGGGCATGAACCAATATAATATAGTTGCGGCGGACAACGAATCAACCGTTGTCGCGGAATATACCCCGATATCCCATCGTGAGGATTCTTATCAATCGGAGGCTCAGCTGGAGCGGGATTTTATCAAACAGCTTCAGGAACAGCAGTATGAGTATATCCAGATTGCCAGTGAGGACGAACTGATGGCAAACCTTCGCCGTCAGCTGGAAAAGCTGAACGATTATGCCTTCACCGATACAGAATGGGACTGGTTTTTCAAAAAATGCATTGCCGGTGCCAATGACGGCATTGTTGAGAAAACCCGCCGCATTCAGACCGACCATGTCCAAATTTTGAAGCGGGACGATGGAACCACCAAGAACATCTATCTGATTGATAAAAAGTGTATCCACAACAACCGTTTGCAGGTACTTAACCAGTACGAGGAGCCAAACGGAACGTATTCTGCACGTTATGACGTAACCATTCTTGTAAACGGACTGCCGTTGGTACACGTCGAGCTGAAAAGGCGCGGCGTAGCCATCCGGGAAGCTTTTAATCAAATCAAACGCTATCAGCGGGACAGCTTTTGGGCATCTTCCGGGTTGTTTGAATATGTGCAGATTTTTGTGATCAGCAATGGCACCCACACCAAATATTACAGCAACACCACTCGTAGCCAGCATATCAAGGAAGCGGATGAAAACGATCGGCAAAACCGAAAAAAGACAAGCAACAGTTTTGAGTTTACAAGCTTTTGGGCGGATGCAACCAATAAGATTATTGCTGACTTGAAGGACTTTACCAAAACCTTTTTTGCGAAGCATACAATCCTCAATATCCTTACCCGCTATTGCGTCTTTACGTCAGAAGATTTGCTGCTTGTCATGCGGCCTTATCAAATTGCCGCAACCGAAAGGATTTTAAATCGCATTGCGATTGCAACGAACTACAAAAAATACGGCACAATCGAAGGCGGCGGATATATTTGGCACACCACAGGCAGTGGCAAAACCTTGACAAGCTTTAAAACGGCGCAGCTTGCCAGCAGCTTATCCTATATTGATAAGGTGCTGTTCGTGGTTGACCGCAAGGATTTGGACTACCAGACCATGAAGGAATACGACCGCTTTGAAAAGGGGGCCGCAAACAGCAATACTTCCACCAGAATCCTCCAAAAGCAGTTGGAAAGCAGCGACGCCCGCATTATTATTACAACGATACAAAAGCTGGATAAGTTTATTACAAACAACAAAACCCACGATGCTTACAAAAAGCATATTGTGATTATTTTTGACGAATGCCATCGTTCGCAGTTCGGCGATATGCATCGCCGTATTACGAAGGCGTTCCAAAAATATCATTTGTTTGGATTTACCGGAACCCCCATTTTTGCAGTAAATGCAGGCTCCGGCGGTGATCCTACGCTCAAAACAACTCCGCAGACCTTTGGAGATAAGCTCCATACCTATACCATTGTGGATGCTATCAACGATGGAAATGTCTTGCCTTTCCGCATTGACTACATCAACACGATCAAAATGGCGTCAGATATCAAGGATGAGCAGGTTCGTGCGATTGATGTGGAAAAAGCTTTAGCTGCGCCCGAACGTGTAAGAGAGATTGTCAAATATATTCTTGAACATTTTGATCAGAAAACAAAACGCAACGAAAACCGCTCATATTATGAGTATAGGGTGATTCAAAATGTCAAGGAAATGGCAAAGTCCAAAAACAACACTGTAAGCGAAGAAAAGATCACAAAGCAAGTCAATGGATTTAACTCGATTTTCGCTGTTGCTTCAATTCCGATGGCGATGAAGTACTACAATGAGTTTAAAAAGCAAATGGAGGAAACAGGGAAACACCTGACTATTGCCACTATTTTTAGCTATACGCCAAATGAAGAAGATCCCGACGAGGATTTTGACAATGACAAGCTTGATAAAACCAGCCGGGATTTTCTCGAATCGGCAATTGCTGATTATAATGAGGCCTTCAACGTCAATTATGATACCTCTGCCGACAAGTTTCAAAACTACTATAAAGACGTATCCCTGCGGATGAAAAATCGTGAAATTGATTTACTTATCGTTGTCAATATGTTCCTTACAGGTTTTGACGCAACGACGCTGAACACTCTATGGGTGGATAAAAATTTGCGCCAGCACGGGTTGATTCAGGCGTTCAGCCGTACAAATCGTATACTCAACAGCGTTAAAACCTTTGGGAATATTGTCTGTTTTCGTGATTTGAAACAAGCCACCGATGATGCTATTGCTCTTTTTGGAGACAAAGAAGCCGGCGGTGTTGTCTTATTGAAAACCTATGCGGACTATTACAACGGATACGAGGAAAACGGCAAACATAAACCGGGATATGTGGAACTTATACAAACGCTATTGTCCGCTTATCCCTTAGGTACTGCCATTCTCGGAGAGGACGAACAGAAGGATTTCATTCATCTTTTCGGAGCCATTCTGCGGATTAAAAACCTACTGACTTCCTTTGACGATTTTGCCGGAAATGAAATTTTATCCATCCGGGATTTCCAAGATTACCAAAGCGTTTATTTAGACTTGTATCAGAGCCTTGGCAAGCGAACAGATTCAGAAAAAGAAAATATCAATGACGATATTGTCTTTGAAATTGAACTGGTAAAACAGATTGAGGTCAATATCGATTACATTCTCATGCTGGTTGCAAAATATCATGAATCCAATTGCACTGACAAAAGTTTACTTATTGACATACGGAAGGCGGTTGATTCCAGCATTGAGCTTCGGAGCAAGAAGGAACTTATCGAAGAATTTATTTCTCGAATTAACATTCAAAGCAATGTAGATCAAGATTGGGTGTCTTTTGTTCTTGCGCAAAAGGAAGCAGACTTGACGGCACTTATTGAAGAGGAAAAACTAAAACCTGAAGAAACGTACCAGTTTATCGAGAACGCATTCCATGATGGCATGCTTAAAACTACAGGCACGGATATAGATAAAATTTTGCCTCCTGTTTCCCGGTTTGCCAGAAAAAACAACCGTACAGAAAAAAAGCAAAGTATTATTGAAAAATTATTAGCATTCTTTGAAAAATATCGTGGATTGTAATTGGTTTGCACATTTCAAAAGCGCCCTATTTCTTTTATTGTATAGAAATAGGGCGCTTTTTCCGTATTCAGTTTGCCTTATGGGGTGGGGTCACAATTTATCCTTATGACTTCCCGCCATTAATCCGCAGGGACTTCGGCTTGCGAGATGCTGAATTGCAATTTTAAGGAGCGAGCAGCGCAACCATCTCGTCGAGTAACCAATCGAGCGTCAGAGGATCGTTCATCGCCCAGCGGCTTTCGACGACGTAGGCTTTGCCGTTCTTGACGGCGGGAAGGTTCTTCCAGACCGGGCCTTGAATGAGCTCCTCAGTCGCCTTCTTGGCTTCTTCGGTATTGCTCTGGATGACCAGAACAACGCGGTCGCCGGCGTAATCCGGCAACGTCTCCAGAGAGATGGACGCCCAGAGCTCGTTCGGCTTGTCCTTGAACAGTTCGGCTACCTTCGGCGGAACTGCAAAGCCAAACGCGTCGTACAGCGTTGGTCCAAGCCGCTGTTTGTTGTACACGTAGAACTTTTTGTCGGAGTGAAGAATGAAGGCTGCGGCCGTTTCTCCTTCTCGAATAGAAGGCTGTACGAGTCGGCGCTTCTCCTCGGCTTTCGCCTCATAGCCGGCAATCCAATTCTCCGCTTTCTCGGGCTGCCCGATCAAATCGGCAAGTACGCCCAAGCGGGTGAAGACATCGTCGCCGTAAGCGACCGCGACGGTTGGAGCGATCTTGGATAGCGCCTCGATATCCGTGGACTGCAGGAAATCCGGAACAATAATCAAGTCGGGATTGAGGCTGAGCGTTTTTTCCAAATTAGGCCCAAGCCCGTCGCCTCCGATGTCTTCCACGCCCTGTAGCTGTTCATCCGTTAACGTCAGCTTTGCGTTGATGAAATTCGTCCCGACGACCGTGGTGTCCAGCGCCTTCATTTCGGCCGCATAATAATGAGCGATGATTCGCTTCGGAGCGCTCGGGATTTCGACGGACCTGCCGAGCGTGTCTTGGTAGGTGCGAACCGTCGGCGCGCCAGCCGCCGGAGATGCCGACTCCGTCTCGGTTGACGACGAAGTCTCGGATGCAGCCTGGGAGGCGGATGACGGCTGGGATGTGCCGCTGTTGCCAGCACCACAGGCGGACAGCAGAGCTGCCGACAATAGTATGATCAGGGAAAGGATGATCGGCCTTTTCAAAAACATAGCAGGCATGAGGAATCTCTCCTTACGATGATAATCATTCTCAATGAAGGTCAGCTATTATCTTAACCTCATCGTTGGCGGGGAGCAATGGACTTTTTCTAAATTTGAAATGGACGGATTTTGCATGAGGATGAAAATATCGCCTGGAAAGGCTGCGTTTCGGAGTGCTGGACGAATTGGACAAACAGCAATTGATCCACCAAAGAAGCCATCGTGCGAAATCTGTACTTATCAGCGACGAGGGATTGGGAAGAGTGATTTTCCGCGTTTGTTTACTCTAACGCTTGCCAGGATGCTTATTTGGACGAAAAAGGGAGAGTTTCATTTCTAACGCTGATCAGCGAGCTTATTGAGGCGAAACCGTCCCTTTTCTGAAGAGAAATCGGGAAATAAGCTTTCTCGTAAGCGTTACCGTTTGCACGTCCCCTTTTCGGCGCAAATAGCGTGGCTGACAAGCGTTAGATTTTCGCATAGTACCAGCTATTGCCTCTGTCACACGCCGATTTCGAGCATGGGCCCTTTTATGGACGGAAAAATGATTAGGATAACATCGTCGAAGCGGTTTGATCGTTCGCAACCCAAAATAGACTGCTCCCCCGGCAAAGGGAAGCGGTCTATTTGGATAAGGATAGCCTTGTTTTAAATATCGCCTCTGTCGTGTGCAGCTTGTATCATTTCCCGGACCGATATCGCTTTTTTGCCGGTCAACAGTTCCACATCATCGGTTTGTACGGCCATATATCCTTCACGCAAAGCTTTTCCTCCAGTAACCATATCATCGCTGCACCAGGGCATGGGGGAATGCTTCATTCCTAAATCGGTGTTGCGCGGCACGCCAAGCTCGTCCCATAGGGTATACATTTCCTCGTCCGTTTTGTCGGTGTATACCAAAGGCCGTCCCGTAATTTCAACGGTCATCCTTACGATATCCTCCGCGGAAAGCAGTTCCGGACCGGTAATGTTATAAGCCGCATTGTCCTTTCCCTTGCCCATCAGCAAGGCGACAGCGGCATGGGCGCAGTCGTCTTTCGCGACAAAAGCGCATTTTCCCTTTCCGTAGTTAAAAATCCATTGTCCTTGCTTCAACGATTCGGGCAAGCCGTAGATGAGCAGTGAATCAAAGTACTGGCTGTCCCGCATAAAATTGTAGGTCAGACCGGATTGCCGGATATATTTCTCAGTTATGCGATGATCGACTACCACCAGTGCCGGATTGTCATCCTCACCCGCACCCAGGAATGAAGTATAGACGACTTTCTCAACCCCTGCCGCTACAGCCGCGTCGATGGCATTCTTGTGCATTTGCACCCGTTGTTCGCCAATGATCGGCATGGAGACCAGGAACAACTGGCGGCCGCCCTTGAAGGCGTCCTTTAAGGAGTCTACCCGGGTAAAATCCGCTTTTCTTACCTCTATACCGAGCGCTTGGTAATCCTTAAGCCGTTCCGGGAAGGGACTGGTCAATATCAATTGGTCGGGCGGGAGCAATTTGGCGATTTCTTTTGCCACCCTGCTGCCAAATTCGCCGTCCGCACCGGAAATGATCGTTTTTCCTGCATTCACTGTCATTTACAACGCTCCTTTGAACATAATCATCCACTGAAAAAAAGTAATTTTTTTCACAATCAAAGTAGGTGGACGTTTAAGTTCATTATAGAACGCTATAAAAGAAGCGGGCCAACATCGATTTTCAATGGCCCATAAGTTAAGCTTAATATCCCGTTAGATTGAGGATTGGGAGACAGGCCCGGCTTCAGCCGCGATTAACAGAAACTCATGGGCCAGCGGATTAGTGACTTGCTCCAGACATCCGGCAACTATCAGAAACTGATGAGGGGAATTGGCGATCGTCAAATATTCGATCCGGCTATCCTCGGCAAACCGGCCGACGTTGGGAAAAAAGGCAACCCCTCGATTCAGCTCGACCATTAGAATTAAGGTCTCCAGGCTGGAAATCCGCTCCAGAACTTCCGGCTCAAATCCGTCCTTGCGGCAATTTTCAATCATCCCATGTAAAGCGACAGAAGCGGAGTCCTCACATAAAAACAGGAACTTCTCCTCCCTGAGCTCCTTGGCTTCAATGGTGCCCCGGCCGGCTTTGGGGTGGTCTTTGCTGACGCCAAGCAGCATGCTGCCTGCAAAAACCGGGTACTGTCTAATCCTGGACTTCTGCCTGTCAAACGCGCAATTCATGCTGAAGGCAATGTCGCAGACCCCGCTTATCAAAGCATCGGCCAGTTCTTCAAGCGTCTTCTTGATAAACACGACCTGCACATCCGGGTGGGATGTCTGAAATCGCAAAGTAATTTCCGAAATCAGTTGAATTTCAAATAAGCTGGAGTATCCAATCGTAATTACTGGCTTCTCCTGATCCTTCCAGCGAGCTTTGGACACCGCCCGGGAATAGTGTTCCAGCAAGATTTTCACTTCCCGATAAAAAACCGCTCCTGCAGGAGTCAGGGTAATCGGCGTGGGGGTGCGGTCAAACAACCGGACGCCCAACTCCCGCTCCAAGGAAGCAATTTGCTGGCTGATCGCGGTTTGGGATATATGAAGTTTTTGGGCTGCTTTCGTAAAACTGGACAACTCCGAAACGGTTGCAAAATACTCCAACTTGGAAATGTTCATGCGTACCTCGACTTTCTTGTGCATGATAGATTCTCCATCTCTCGTTTCCTTTTATTAAGGATAACATAGGAGCTAGTCGAATAAAGTGAATCGATTCACAATTCCGGGCTGTCATTATTCCCCAAACCGTTTCTTTGCCTGCTTTGCTCTTTAGCATTTCTTAAACATTTTAAAAGCATTTCATAAACAAGCTCAAGTTAAGGTAGAGGCATGCCATTTAATTAGAGATAGGAGAGGAGATTTACATTGATGAAAGAGACGATTTATTTGCTGACGGGTGCCGCCGGATTTCTGGGCAACAACATTTCCCACAAGCTGGTTTCCGAAGGAAAAAAAGTGCGTGCGCTGGTATTGAACGGCGATCCTGCGGTAAAATACGTGCCGAGTGAGGCGGAAGTTGTGTTTGGCGATCTGACGGATAGGAGTTCGCTGGAAGCTTTCTTCGATGTGCCCCGGGACCACGAAGTCATCGTGATTCACTGTGCCAGTCTCGTGACGACGTCTCCCGAGCCCAACCCTAAAGTGTACGACGTTAATGTAACGGGGACCCAAAATATCGTAGATTTGTGCGTGGCCAAGCAGGTGAAAAAGTTGGTGCATGTCAGTTCCACCGGGGCCATTCTGGAAGAACCGCATGGACAAGTGATCCGGGAGCCGGAACAATTTTACCCGGATCGGGTAGTCGGCTATTATGCAAAAACCAAAGCGATCGCCACGCAATATGTTCTTGAGGCGGTGCGGAACAAAGGCCTGGATGCTTCGATTGTTTATCCTTCGGGGATAGCCGGACCGAATGACAGTGCCTTTGGTCCATTGGCGAGTTTTGTGATTCGCTATTGCCGGGGAGAAATTCGTGTGGGGGTTGAAGGCTCCTTCAATGCGGTGGATGTTCGGGATCTCGCGGACGGCATTATGGCTTGCACGGAGCAAGGACGGAAGGGAGAAGGGTACATTTTAAGCAATGAGATGGTGCCGATGCGGAAGATGTTTGATCTGATCAGCGAAGCCAGCGGCGCCAAACGGGTCGAAGCTATTCTGACGCCGGAGCAGATGCAGGCCATGTCGCAGGGAAGTATGATCGAATCCGAAGGCGGGTCCAATTTGGAGGCCTTGAAATTTGAAATTTATAACTTAACCCGGAACAACCAGTTCTCATCCGAGAAAGCGGAGAACGAGCTCGGCTTCCGCACGCGACCGTTCGAAGACACGATTGCGGACACGGTAGCCTGGCTCCGCAGCGAGGGGGTCCTTTAGCCTTTACTCCAATCCATCCCTTTATAAGGAGCAGAGAGTATGCGAAAGGTTTGTGTCATTACCGGCGGCGGTAGTGGAATAGGGCTTTCAACAGCTAAAGTCATAGGCAAAGAACATGATGTCATCATCGTTGGCAGAACTGCGAAGAAACTCGAAAACGCCTTGAATGAGTTAAGAACCGCCGGGGTAACAGCGGAAGCTTTGGCGTGTGATATTTCCGATCGTTCTTCGGTTGAACGCATGGCGGTTCTTGCCAAGTCACGGGGGAGCATTGCCGCCGTGATCCATGCCGCCGGGATGTCCCCTCACATGGGTGACGGTAAAACCATCATGGAAGTGAATGCTTTAGGCACTATCAATGTGAATGAATCCTTTTATGATGTCATGGAAGAGGGCTCCTGCATTGTCGACGTTTCATCGATGTCCGCTTACCTCACCCCCGGCTTTATCTTGCCAAAGAGCAAATATAAATACAGTCGTACCAATAAAGCGCTTTTTATGAAAAAAATGATGGCGAGGGTGCATCTTTTTCCCAAGCGTCTTAGATCAAGCGTTGCCTACGGTATTTCCAAGCACTTTGTTATCTGGTACGCCAAAACGGATGCAGCGAAATTCGGTCGAAAAGGGATTCGGGTTATTTCCATATCGCCGGGTTCATTCGAGACCCCGATGGGGGAATTGGAAAAGGACGAAGCCCACGAATGTTTGAAGCATTCCGCAATCCCAAGGTTTGGCCGGGTAGAAGAGATCGCCGAACTCATTGCGTTCTGCGCAAGCGATAAAGCGAGCTATTTGACCGGGACCGACATCCTTTGCGATGGCGGATGTGTGGCATCCGGGTATAACCCTCTCAAGAGATAAATATTATTTGCCATAATCCCTCAATCCTTGCACTGTGGAGGTACATATGAAATTCAACTTGATCAAATGGAAGCTGGTATTGGCCGTGATCCCCCATCAAGGATTTAGCCGGTTCAGCTTTGCGTAATACCTCCAAAGGGTGTGAGCGGTGCAGAAATCAAAAACGCCTGGAATATGAAAGATCATTCCAGGCGTTTTTTGCAGCCTCTTATTGCGCTTTAACGAATTCCGCCGTTTTTTTGACGCCGCCATGGTGTAGTGGATACCGGGGGGCGATTTTGATGGCGTAATACGGCGCGCCGGACAGGTCGTTATCCATCCTCTTAAATTCATCTCATTTAAAATACCTTGGATAACGCCAATTTATGTGATTAATTTCACAATATATTCATAGTAGTGTAAGCGAACGGGGGCAACTGCCTCCGGAATGGGGTCCAAGGGCAGTTGTCGCGGCAGCCGGGCTTCATGTTATCCTTTTTCGATCAGCTCCAGCTTTTCAAGTATTCTGATGGTCGTCATCGCCGATAACCGGACAGCCAGCTCTACGTTGGGTTTGGAAATGCCTTCGCTTTCCAAAGCTTCGCTGCTGGTCGAGTATAGTTCGTCTATTACTTCGTCTACCAGCTTATGTACGATCGCTTTATCCATCAATTTCACCCCCTTTCATCGAATGATATCTGAGCAATTCCCTAATAAATTCGACAAGAAGAGCTTTTTTTCCTTTTGATTCCGCAAAAAAACGCGATAAGTTCTCCAGGAACCGAATAATGATAGATCGCCTGGAATCAAGCGGCGCGTCTGGCCCTTTGCAGCTTTTTCAAAATAAATGACATGAACCCCGTTTTTTAGTCTATAATTGAAATATAGGTACATCCTTAGGGTGATAAATAACAAAACGGCGGATTTCAACAAACACCGTTTCACTCAGCTAGAGTGGGCGGTGTTTTATTTTTAGGTTAAGTTGGAGGTTTCCCAAAAAAGCTTAAAGGAGGATGTCTCATGTTTGCGGTTAATGAATACGTCATCTATGGAAGCAACGGGGTATGCCAAGTTAAAGACATTTGCACGCCGCCAGGGGTAGAGGGGAATCGAAAGTATTATTTACTTAATCCCGTCTATCTAAAAGGCACTACGATTTATACGCCGGTCGACAATATTAAAGTGATTATGCGCAGCATCATCTCCAGGGAAGAATCGGAGCGCCTGATCCTCCGGATTCCTAGCATTGGCACGACCTGGATCAGCAACGATAAGGCACGAGAAGCTAGCTGCAAGCAAGCGATCGGCACCTGCGATTACGTGGAGTGGGTCAAGGTCATAAAGACGATGCTGCACAAAAAAAGAGAGCAGCTTAGTTTAGGTAAAAAACTGCGGCAGGTGGATGAACGCCTTTTGAGCTCGGCCGCCGAGAACCTGCACGGCGAATTGGCCATCGCTTTAGACATTCCCAAAGAAGAAGTCGAAGACTATATTGCGAGCCGGATCGGGCAAATGGAGAACGCGAATGAGTCAGCGGACAGTCAAACGCAAGGTTTTTAAAAGCCAGTAACAGTATCCATAATAAGGATGCATAGATATTGAGCAAAATTTACCAGGGGGGATTTGCCGCATGAACCTATAAAAAGCCCCGAATCCTTTAGGATCCGGGGTTCTTCGGTTCTGCTTAAACGGCTTCCATCTTTTGTGCCGTGTACAGCCGGTAGTACAGGCCGCGTTTGGCCATCAACTCGTCATGCGAGCCGGACTCCGCGATCCCCTTGTCAGAGACATACATGATGCGGTCGCAGTTCTTCACCGTCGACAGCCGGTGCGCGATGATGAAGGAGGTACGGCCCTTCAGCAGCTCGTTTAAGCCTTGTTGGAGCAGGCGCTCCGTCTTGGCGTCGATCGAGGAGGTCGCTTCGTCCAGGATCAGAATTCGCGGATCGGCAAGCAGGGTCCGGGCGAACGAGATGAGCTGCCGCTGGCCTTGGGACAGCTTCGAACCGCGTTCGTTAACCTCGGTTTGGTAGCCTTGCTCGAACTCGCGAATGAATTCGTCGGCGCAGACCGTTTTGGCCGCGGCGATGATTTCCTCTTCCGTGGCGTCCAGCTTGCCGTAGCGGATATTATCCATAATTGTACCGGAGAAAATAAAGCTGTCTTGCAGCATAATTCCCATCTGGCTGCGCAGCGACTTCAGCGTCACCTGCGAGATGTCGTGACCATCGATCAGAATCTCGCCGTCGGTCAAGTTGTAGAAGCGCGAGATCAGGTTGACGACCGTGGTTTTGCCCGCGCCCGTCGGCCCGACGAGGGCGATGCTTTCCCCGGCTTTTACCTCGAAGTTCAGATGTTCCAGAATGTTGAGGCCCGGATCGTAGGCAAACGTCACGTCATCGAACTTGACGTTGCCTTTCACCGGCGGCAGCTCCTTCGCATCCGGCACGTCGCTGACCGTCACCGGTTCATCCAGCGTCTCGAAAATCCGCTCAAGATAAGCGACGGCATTAATGAAGTTATTGTACAATTGCGACAAGTTCAGGATCGGCTGCCAGAACCGGGCCGCGTAGCTGCTCATCGCGAGGATGACCCCGAAGGTCACGCCTTCCGGTCCCATCGCAAGCAAGCCGACCAGATAAATCAACGTCGTTACGATCGTCGCCAGGTTGTCGACGGTGAACGGGATGAGGGCGTTGTAGCGCAGCGCCCGCATCCACTCCTTGCGATAGTTGCCGGCCAGACGGGTAAAGATGCCTTCATTATGTTTCTCGCGGGAGAAAATCTGCGTCACGCCGATCCCGCTGATGCTTTCCTGCAAATAAGCGTTCATGTTGGAGCTTTTGTTCGAAACGGCCTGCCATGCCCGGCGCTGCCGGGTCTTGATCAGCAGCATGACGCCGAGGAACACCGGTAACCCGGCCAGCGTGACCAGCGACAACCGGACATCCACCGCGAACATAAACGCGGCGATGAAGATCAGGTTGACGATCTCGAGAATGAAGTTGATGATCCCGTTGGATAAGACATCCGATACGGCGTTGACGTAGTTGACGACGCGGATCAGGATTTTCCCTTGCGGGCGGTCGTCGTAATATTTAAACGGCAGCTCCTGCAAATGCTTGAACAGATCCGTGCGGATATCGAAAATGATATCCTGCCCGACCCGGGTCATGATTCGGGAGCGGATGGTCGCCAGCACGACGCTGGCCACGATCGTGAGCAGCATGAGCGCGGACCACCCGATCAAC
Source organism: Paenibacillus sp. JL3B1040 (assembly GCF_057063165.1). Taxonomy (NCBI): domain Bacteria; kingdom Bacillati; phylum Bacillota; class Bacilli; order Caryophanales; family Paenibacillaceae; genus Paenibacillus; species Paenibacillus tiangongensis. The sequence continues at coordinate 1,090,935 of NZ_CM169317.1, forward strand.
GCCCCGAAAGCCTTCTCCGGAATCGTCACGTCGACGACGTGTTGAATAATGAGCGGCGCCGACAGCGCGATCGCAGCCGACAAGGCGCTCAGCGCGAACGCGATAAGCATCGGCTTCCGCTGTTTCTTGATGTACACCATGGCGCGTCTGAAATGCTTGATGTCAAAAGGAGACTCCAGGTTCTCGTCGACGTCGAATTTATTCCTGGCCATGAGCGCTCACCATCCTTCCGATCCCTTCGTTCTGAAGCATAAATACCTCGTAATAATAGCCGCGTTTGGCCAGCAATTCGGCATGGGTGCCTTCCTCGATCAAACGGCCGCCATCCAGAATCAGAATGCGGTCGGCTTCGGCCGTCGTGGACACGCGCTGGGCAATGATCAGCTTCGTGCACGGGAAGTCCAGTTCGCGCAAGCTCTTCTGGATATGCTCCTCGGTTTCGAGGTCGACCGCGGACGTGGTGTCGTCGAGAATCAGAATCGGCCGGCGCACCGCCAGAGCCCGGGCCAGCGCAATCCGCTGCTTCTGACCGCCGGACAAGCCGACGCCGCGCTCCCCGACGATGGTGTCATACCCTTCGGGCATTTTCGTAATAAAATCATGCGCCGCGGCCAACTGGGCATATTCGACCGTTTGTTCTTCCGGCAAATCGGGATCGCCGTAAGCGATATTTCCGTCGATCGTGTCGGAGAACAGCAGCACGTCCTGGGTCGCAATGCCGATGTTGCCGCGGAGCTCGTCGAGCTCCAGCTTGCGGACGTCGACGCCGTCAACCAACACTTGCCCGCCGGATACGTCGTAAAAGCGCGGGATCAGGTTCACGAGCGACGTTTTGCCCGAACCCGTCGAGCCCATGATGGCGACGGTTTCCCCGGGGTTAACCGAGAAGCTGATATCATGAAGCACTTCGCTGCCGTCGTATTTGAAGCTGACGTGGTCGAATTCGATCCGTCCTTCGTAACGACGTTTTTCGATTGCCTTGTGCTCATTCACGATGTTGGGCTTAGCGTAATAAATTTCTACGATTTTGCTTAAGCTGGCGAAGAACCGCTGAATATCGTTAATGATAATGCCGATATTGCGCATCGGGTTGGACACCGCCCAGATCAGCGCGGAGAAAGCGGAGAATTCCCCGAAGGTGATCCGATCCTGCATGACGAAATAACCGCCGGCCAGCATCAGGATCACGTTAAACGCCTGGGCGAACGACTCCAGATACGGGAAGTAGTCCAGCCACACGAGCGCGGCTTTTTTGTTGGCTTGGGAGAAGTGGATGTTCTTGTCCGTGAACTTCTCGATCTCGAACTCTTCGCGGGCAAAGGCTTTGACGACGCGGTTCCCCGAGATATTTTCCTGGGTAGTGGTATTCAGTTGAGACAAGCGCTCGCGCAGGTCGATGTACATCGGACGGACCTTTTTCGCGAAAATATACGCCACGACGAAGATCGGCGGCGCCAGAACAAGCAGCCACAACGTCAACACGGCATCAATCGTGAAAAAGTAAGCGACGGCCGCGACGAAGATCGTCACCGATTCGATGATCGTCTTGATGATCCACGCCATCGAGTGGCGCACCATGTCCAAGTCGCCGGTCATCTTGGTCATCAGGTCCCCGGTCCGGTTATGGTCGTAATATTCCATATCCTGGCCCTGGATTTTGTTGTACAGATAGATGCGGACTTTGTACAACGTATTTTGCGAAGCCTGCTCGTATTGCATCGTCGTCAGGTAAGCAAGCCCCGTGCGCAGCAGGGAAAACCCGATCATGCCCAGACAGAGCATGATGAGCAACCCCCGTTCCTGCGTTAAGTTCTGTACCGCATTCTCGCCCGTGATAAACGTGTCGACAATGCGTTGGCCTATGTACGGATTGATAATCATGAGCGAAGAGCCCACGACGGAAAGAACCAACGCCGTAATGTACCTGGCCCGGTTCCCCTCCAAATTCTGCCATAGCCATTTGAGTTCGAACATCTGATCACCTGTTTCTGTTTGTTCTTGCAGTGTAAGCTGCCGGATGGCACTTCCGTTTTCGCAAATCATCGTGATTATACCACAACCACCCAAAGGTAAAACCCGCGTATTCCAGCTTGTTGCCACGTATGTTTGCGTTTTCCGAATGGGATCGCCCCTTTGCTTTTATTTCGGTAAATTATTTAGAATATGAAGTGGATATCTCGGGTTTTGATCGGCGGAAATGAAAAAAAGTGAAAAGAGGGAAAAAGATGGTCGATGGCCTCGTTATTGTTCCGTTCCCCCCGCAGATCGGGAGGAGGCTTGCCGGGTGTTCGAACGAACGATCCCGGAGGCGTTCGCCGGGGAAGAGCTTGGGCATTTAATGGAAGAAAGCCGCGAAGAAATCGATCTCCATTTGCCGGGACATCGGTGCCGTGTTATATTGATATGATCGGTGACCTTACATGTCGGCCGCCGAAATTAGCGATTCCGGCAAGGAGTTATTATGCAATTTAAAGAACTGAACCTGATCCCTTCGATATTAAAAGCTTTGGAACAAGAGAACTATACGGCGCCTACGCCGATTCAACAACAAGCGATTCCGCCCATTCTGAGCGGCAGCGATTTGCTGGGCTGCGCGCAGACCGGCACGGGGAAGACCGCCGCGTTTGCCATACCTACGCTGCAGTTGCTAAGCAAGGCCCCTGCGTCCCGGGCGGGCCGGCGGACGATCCGCGCGCTGGTGATCACGCCAACCCGGGAGCTGGCGCTGCAGATCCACGAGAGCTTTGGCGCCTACGGCAAATATTTGCCGCTGAGAAGCGCCGTCATTTTCGGAGGCGTGTCCCAGAAGCCGCAGGAGGACGCGCTGCAAAAAGGCGTGGACATTCTGGTGGCCACCCCCGGCCGGCTGAATGATCTAATCCAGCAGAAGCTGGTGGATCTGAAGACCGTGGAGCTCCTGATTTTGGACGAGGCCGACCGCATGTTGGATATGGGCTTTATCCATGACGTCAAGAAAATCATCGCCAAGACCCCGTCCCAGCGGCAAACCCTGCTGTTCTCCGCAACCATGCCCGATGCGATCGCGCGGATGGCCGATTCCATCTTGAAAAATCCCGTAAAGGTGGCGATTACGCCGGTATCCTCGACGGTGGATGCCATCGGGCAATACCTGTATTACGTGGACAAGGGCAACAAAAAAGACCTGCTGCTGCACCTCTTGAAGGACGAGTCCATCGATTCCGCCATCGTTTTCACGCGGACCAAGCATGGGGCGGATCGGCTGGTGCGCCATTTGACGAAAGCGCAAATCAGCGCGAAAGCCATTCATGGCGATAAATCGCAAGGCGCCCGGCAAACGGCCCTGCAAAGTTTCAAAAACCGCACCTTGCGCGTATTGGTGGCCACCGATATTGCGGCACGGGGCATCGACATTGACGAGTTGTCGCATGTCATCAATTACGAGCTGCCGAACGTTCCCGAGACGTACGTTCATCGGATCGGACGGACAGGCCGTGCGGGACAAAGCGGCATCGCCATTTCGTTATGCGATTTCGACGAGAAGGAATACGCCGCTGCGATCGAGAAGCTGACCGGCAAGCGGATGAAGGTCGTCCGGGAGCATCCTTATCCGATGCAGCAAACGGCTCCGGCTCCGAAATCGGCTCCGCCGGTGAGGGAATCGCGAAATCGGCCGAAGGCAAAGAAAATATAATTCCTACCGTAGGGTAACGTGAAATTCGACCGGAAGCTGTCATAGGCTTCCGGATTTTTTGCATTTCATAAAAAACGACTCCCATAATTTAGGGAATTACGAGCTTGAGTTTACATAGAGTTAACCGAGGGGGAGGAGGTGACACAAGACTCACACCAGCCGTTAGGGTGCAAGATTGCGAAAACGCTTAACCGCAATGGGATTACGAAAGAGAAGCTCCGGCATTCCCAATTTCCGCTTCACTTGATCCATCCATATATGCCCATCTAATGTCAAATAAAAGGAGAGCCGGAATTATTAAGCTTTTCCCATCTGCGATTCAGCGGCGTCGGCTGCAACGGGGCGGGCGGCAACATCCTGATGATGCCGGAAACCCGCACCTTTACGAACAACAGCAACGAATACAAGCAGCCCTACGACAAAAGCAGCGAGCAGGCGTCCGCAGGCTATTACGCGGTAACGCTGAACTCCGGCGTCGGGGTTGAGCTGACCGCGTCGGATAACGTGGGCTTTCACCGGTATACTTTTCCGGAAAATGCCTCAACTACATCGGTATTGGTCGATTTAAGCAATAATTACAGCAGAGACGGTATGCTGGATGCCAGCCTGCAAGTGGAGAACAACAATACGATTTCCGGCATGATCAAGGCCAAAAATGTTTGCGAACGCGGATACTACGTCATGTATTACTCCATTCAATTCGATCGTGATTTCGCTTCCTACACGTCCTGGCAAGGCGACGCGACGGGAACGGAAGCAACACGCACCGGGCCGAAAACCGGCGTATGGGTCAACTTCGATAACGCCGCGGGCCAAGTCGTACAAGCGAAGGTCGGCCTGTCCCCGATCAGCGTCGAGCAGGCGAAATACGAACGCGATCACGATATCGCCGGATGGGATTTCGACGTCCAGCATGCGAAAATTCGCGGCGCCTGGAGCGATTTGCTCGGCAAAGTGGAAGTGACGGATGCGGACGAAGAGAACAAGAAGATCTTTTACACCCAGTTGTACCATTCGTTCCTTCATCCGAAAAACGTGACCAGCTCCGTTGGCACCTTTAAGGCGGGACGCGACGAGAACACGATTCGCCAGGCCTCGGAGCTCGGCGACGACTTTGAGTATTACAACGGCTGGGCGACGTGGGACGACTTCCGTAAATACGCGCTGTTCTCCGTGCTAACGCCGAAGGAATACAACAACATGGTCAAATCGCTGGCCGATTTGTACAAAACGCGCGGAACTTACACGCAATGGGGCGAAGGCTATTGGCCAAGCCCAACGGTGCGGAACGAATTTAACGGGGCGGTTGTGCTGGACGCCTACGCGAAGGGATTCCGGGATTTCGACGTGGACACAGCGCTGCAAGGCATGGGCGTCGACGCGGACAATTTCGGGGATCAGGACAAAGTATCCGGCCAACTGGAAAAAGCGCGAAGCGGCTATTTCCCGATGAAATTGGCCGAGCTGGTCGGCGATAAAGCGACGTACGAGAAATACAAGCAGGTGGCGTTGTCCTACCGAAAATTGTGGAATCCGAAACAGGCCGACGAGCAGGGCCGGAGGATCGGTTTCTTTACGCCGAACGGGATGGACGTGAACGGAGCGGACGTGACGGCGGTGGGCAAGCACGCCTACCAGGGCAACCTGTGGCAATATCGCTGGTCCGCGATGCAGGACATGGAAGGACTGGCCGAGCTGATGGGCGGCAAAACGGAAATGGCCAAGCAATTGCTGGACTTTTTCGAGCGGGACGAATATATGGCCATCAACGAAACGGACCTGGATGCCCCGTATCTGTTCAATTACCTGGGGTATCCTTATCTGACTCAATATTACGCCCGTGAATTTACGACGGAAGTGGTTACGCAAAAATATCACAACCACGGGGCATACGCGCACCCGTTGAAATCGCGCGTATACCGGGCGGACCCGGAAGGATATCTGCAGTCGATGGACGACGACGCGGGCGCGATGGCTTCCTGGTTCGTGTATAGCGCACTGGGCCTGTTCCCGGCCAACCCGGGCGATGCCGCTTTCCTGATCGGATCGCCGATCTTCACGGAAGTGAAGCTGCATCTGGACGGCGGGAAGACGTTGACGATCAAAGCGAACAACGTCTCCAGCAAAAACCGCTTTATCCAATCGGCGCAGTTGAACGGCAAGAACTTTGACCAAGCCTGGATCAGCTACGAGGATATCATGGCCGGCGGCACGTTGGAGTTCGACATGGGTTCCGAGGCGAATATGGCTTGGGGCGCCAAGGCCGAAGCGGCTCCCCCGATGACCGACTTCGGCGGCGGCGGCGATGAAGCGCTGAGCCGCCGGGAGGTGATCGCCCTCGGCTCGGAGTGGAAGTATTACGACAAAGGGCAAGCTCCGAGCAGCGGTTGGCAGGGCGCCGGATTCGACGACAGCGCCTGGAATGCGGGAGCGGCTCCGCTTGGCTACGACAATAAGGGTTACGCCAAAACGGTCGTCAGCTATGGACCGGACGGCAACAACAAGTATCCGACGACCTATTTCCGCAAAACGTTCGAGGTTTCGAACAAACAGGATATGCTGGAGCTGGACGCCAAGCTGGTCCGAGACGACGGGGCCATCGTGTATCTGAACGGGCAAGAGATCTACCGCACCAATATGCCGGCCGACCCGGTGAACTATAACACGTACGCCAACGCTACCGTCGGCGATGAGCGGGACCGGGTCTCGTTCCGGATTGATCCGTCGCTGCTGGTCGAGGGAAGCAACGTGCTGGCGGCGGAGGTTCACCAGGTAAACGCCACCAGTTCGGACATTGCTTTCGATTTCGGCCTGGAGGCCGTGCAACTGCTGATGGCCCCCCCTGCACCAACCGCACCGGTCATCGATGATAAGGCCAACACCTTCGGCTGGACCGTCGTGCCGGGCTACGAAAACCCGACGGACTATGAGTTCACGACCGACGGCGGGAAAAACTGGACTCCAGCCAGTACCAACCCGCAAATCGTCGGACCGGGGGCCTACGGGGCCGGTCAGGTCCAGGTACGCGTCAAGGGCGACGCAAGCGCGGGAAGAGCTCCCGGCGAACGGCTGGTTTCTGACAAGGAGTATACCTCCGATATCGTGTGGGACGTGTTCGACCTGAAGGCGAATGTGAACCGAAAAGGCAATATGGTGGTAAGCATCGACGGCAAGCTGAAGGGAGCCTACGTCGATGAGGCGGTCGCCGTCATTCAACTGATGAACGGCAGCGGCCAGGCGATGTTGTCCAGCTCCGTGCCCGTGGAGACGGGAGCGTTCGATTTGTCGCAGACGTTTAACGTCAATTCGAGCCGATATCAGGTGAATATCTACCTGGTGGATGAATATAACGGCAATATTTACGAATCGGTGTGGCTGGCCGAACCGATCGTCTCGCAGGCCGAGCCGGTTCCGGAAACTCCGGAGCAACCGGGCGAGGGAGGATTGCCCGAACCGATTCCGGTTCCGGCCAAAACGCCTGAAGAGCCGGAGCCCTGGGAAGAGCCGCCGGCCGGACCGAATTTCTTCCAAACGAACGGCAAATTAGCGATCGAATTTGAGGACGCTACCGAGATGACCGACGCGAAGCATGCCAACGGCAGCGGGTTGGGCACGGAACCGAAGAACGGAGGGACTGTCGTAAAAAACACCTTCGACGGCGCATGGCTCGCTTATCAACGCGCAGATTTCGGAACCGCGGGCATGAACCGTGTAGAATTGGTTTACGACGCCCCTTCGGGGAGAGCACCGGAAGACGCGAGAGCGGAAATTCGCCTCGGCTCGGTCGACGGTACGCTGATCGCCACCGTTGCATTGCCCCAGACCGGGACCAGTTGGGACACGTACCGGACCGCTACGGCTGATTTGAACACTATAGTCACCGGTCTGCAGGATGTGTATATCGTATTGAGAGGCACGACAAACGGTTCGCAGCCTTATATCGGCAATTTCGACCGATTCACGTTCGACAAAATCTGAACTGAAGTCAGATATAACCATGAACCGAAATATTAGAATAAAAACTGCCCCAACGTGACGAAGGGGCAGTTTTTGTGCGACCGGCAGGCAGGGATCATTCCCCGCCCGATAGCAACCGCAGCAGGTTCTGCGGGATGTTGAACTTCTGGTTGTCGATGAGCAGTTGGAATTCTCCGGAAGCTTCGGCTTGGTGCGCGTGCTTGATTTCCTCCATTTCCTGCTGGAGCTGCTCCATTTTCATATCGAGCTCGTAGGCGGTATCGGCGGCATTCTTCAGATCCTGGAGCAGCCGATCCGGAACGGATTCATTGTATTTGTAAAATATCTTATGCTCCAGGCTGGCCCAGAAATCCATGGCGATCGTCCGGATCTGGATTTCGACGCAGACCATCTCCTCGCCGTCCGACATGAACACGGGCACCTCGACCAGCATATGCAAGCTTTTGTAGCCGTTGGGCTTGGGATGTTTGATATAATCCTTCACCGAGAGGATGTTCAGGTCCTTCTGCGCCTTCAGCATTTCGCTGATCCGGTAAATGTCCGAGATGAACGAGCAGGTGATGCGAAGGCCGGCGATGTCGCGGACGTTGCGTTTGATCTCTTCGAGGGATCCCGCGCCTCCTTTGCGGTACAGCTTCTTCATGATGCTCTCCGGCGATTTGATCCGCGATTTCGTATGTTCGATCGGATTATACTCATGCAGCAGTTGGAATTCCTCCTGCAAGATTTCAATTTTGGTCTCCACTTCGTGAAGCGCGAATTTGTACATCATGATGAACCGCGTCAGCGTCTTCTGTAAAGCCTTCATTTGTTCCAAGGGGTTAGCATTGGGCTTGTCGATCATGGTTTGGTTTTCCGTCCTTTAACATGAGTTATCAAAATAATTGCCTACTGCCATTATAACTTATGAGGAAGCCGGGAGCCAGAAAGGGGGGGAGCGAGATCGGATTTCATTCGCTGGCAGAGTTATCGGCGACGCTGTAAAATAACGGCATAAAACTGTGCGATTGGCACATGTTAAAACCCGTGTGGTCCAAAACTTTTCAAGAAGGGGAGATCTTTATGGCAAACATCGTTTTTATTTCGCCGGGCAAATATATTCAAGGTCAAGGCGCTTTGCGGGAACTGGGCAAGCACATTACAGATCTGGGGCGGAAACCGTTGATCCTAGCCGACGAGGTAGTTTGGAACTTGACGCAAGATGCGGTCACGCAAAGTTTGTCCTCGGTACAAATGGAGTTTCATTTCGTCCAGTTTGGCGGCGAAGCTTCTTCCAATGAGGTGAGTCGAATTGTCACGGAGGGACGAGCGCAATCTGCCGATTTCGTTATCGGGGTTGGCGGCGGCAAAACGCTGGATACGGCCAAAGCCGTTGCGGACGAGCTCAAGTCCAAAGTGGCGATCGTGCCGACCACGGCGTCGACCGATGCTCCCACAAGCGCTTTATCCGTGATTTACAGCGATGAAGGGGTGTTTGAGTCCTACCGTTTTTACCATAAAAATCCTGATCTAGTGCTGGTGGATACCGCCGTTGTCGCCAAAGCGCCCGCCCGTTTGTTCGCTTCCGGCATCGCCGACGCCATGGCGACCTGGATCGAAGTGCGTGCCACGGTGAAAAGCAACGGCAATGCGATGTCCGGCGGAAAACCGAGTATCGCCGCCCAGGCGATCGCCCAAGCCTGCGAAGAGACGTTGTTCAAGTACGGCGTTCCCGCGTATCAGGCCGTACAAAAAGGGCTGGTTACCCGGCATGTGGAGGCGGTGGTCGAAGCGAACACCCTGCTTTCCGGCCTCGGTTTTGAAAGCGGCGGATTGGCGGCGGCTCATGCCATTCACAATGGCTTTACGGTATTGTCGGGCGATATCCATCACTTGACTCACGGGGAAAAAGTAGCTTACGGTACGTTGGTGCAACTGATGTTGGAGCTCCATCCCGAAGCGGAGATCGTTAAGTACATTGACTTTTACCGGGAACTGGGACTTCCGACAACCTTGAAAGAAATGCATCTGGAGGATGTGACTTTTGAGGATTTGCTGAAAGTGGGCAAAGCAGCCACACAATCGAATGAAACGATGGTGAATCTGTCCGGCGAAATCACCGCCGAGGAGGTGGCCAACGCCATTTTGGCGGTTGATGTGTTAAGCCGACAATTGGCATAGTGGATAGTGGTTCCGTCGGCCGTGGCCAATCGGCACCGCCCAAAAAACGAGAGCATAGGGGAGGACCGGCGCATTTGCAGGGGGAAGATGAGAAAAAAGACGAGCTCGCAAAAGCAAGCGAGCTCGTCTTTTTCTGCACAAATTAACCTTTGGCTCAGTTGCCGAGCTGCGACTTCACCTGCTGCACTTCTTGGCTGTCCGCCATCATCGCCGGCTGGTAGAAGCCTTTGGACTCGGCCAGTTGGAACAGCTCGTATTGGGATTTCTCGCAATTGTCCCGGATTTGTTGAATGGTTGATCTCAATTGGAGATTGGCGCATTCCGAAATGACGCTGCTGTAAGTGGTCAGGCTGCTTTTGACCATGGACAACGCGTCGTTAACCATTTCTTTATCCTGCATCATGGTGTAGAGCTCCTTCCTAATTCAAAAATGACATCAGCTGTTGCTTGGTGTTCAGCGCGTCCTGGGCCGATTTCTGGAAGTAGGCTTTGACCTGCGGGTCGACGGACTGCTGCGCGTAGGTGAGCATTTTTTGATGTGCCGTTTCGTGGGCGCCGATCAGGTGCCGCAAGCTTTGCAGCTCTTGCTGGTTGATTTGGGCCATGCCATCTGCTCCTTTCATTTGGTATTCGTTGGTTATTGTTTGCGAAACCGGGACAAATATGCGGTTCGCTTATGTTCCCTGGGGAAAAGAGGCGGATTGGTGAATAGATTGTGACGGAAGACGGGACTTTGCCAACTCGGGCCCCTCCTTCCATGTCATGGGAACTATTAAAATAGTCACTGTGATCTTCGCGAATTCAGTTAAAATTAGGAAAGCGGCTTCATTTGTATTAATTGACAAAAATGCAAGCGATACGGTGGTGCTTTGACCCTGTGAGAATAAAACCAAAAGGTGGAATCATCATGCATAGGCTAGGAAAGCCATTCCGATTGTTCAGGCTGTTCAGGTTTCGTTCGCTTACCGGTAAATTGGTGGGAATGATTGTGCTGTTAATAACGGTATGCGCCGTTTCGTTTACGCTGGTGTCCTATTACGAAGTGCAGAGATCGATGACCCGCCAGATGAAAAGCGACGGGACAACCCTGGTGACGAATATCAAACGGGAGATCGTCAGCAACGAGCTGTTGGATATGGGCCAGTTGCAGAAGGTGTTTCACACGATTAAAGAGGAAGGGAACGGCAACATTGTTTATATTTCCCTTTCCGATGCGAAAGGAAATTTGATCGTCTCCGACAATAGCGGGATTCGGGAGGGGGGCGAAGCGGCGGCCGACGCAACCGCTTCCGCTTCGGCGACGGCGACCAACACGGATTTGACTGCCGTTGTTGCCAATCAGGAAACCAAGGGCAGCATACTGAAAACCGGCGGCGGGGAGAAGGTTTATAACATCTCCACGGATTTTGCTTATAGCGAGGAGCTCTCCGGCGCGTTGAATGTCGGGATTTCGCTGAAGAGCATGTATGATCAGATCCGAGAAGCGATGCTGGAGACGATTGTCCTATCGCTCGTGATCCTGCTGTTCGCGGTTGCCCTGGGCTTGCTCATGGGACGCCGGATGATTCGCCCGATCGCAATGATGTCCAAACGTATTAAGCGTTATGCCGCCGGGGACTTTTCGGAAGAATTCATCCATCGCAGTCCGGATGAAATCGGCAAAATGGCAGAGGATTTGGCCCATATGCGCAGTAAGCTGGGCGGGATGATGGAGAACATCCAACTTCGTGCCGGCCGGGTTACGACCGGTTCGCAGCAGCTTTCGGTCATGATCGGGGAGAGCTCGCAGGCGGCAAAGGAGATTTCGACGGCGACGGACGCGCTGGCGGAGGGGTCGGGAGACCTTGCCGCGAATGCGCAGGAAGGGCTGGAGCGGCTCCAACGCTTGGCGGAGGAGATTCTTTCGCTCGCCGAACGGGCAGACCGGATGAAGTCCGGCATTGAAGATACGCAGCAAGCGAACCAAACGACCATGAACAGCATGAAGCAGTTGCAGCGGGCGATCCGCGATAACGCGGAAGTGACGATTCACATCGAAGAGCAGGTGAATGATCTCAGCGACAAGTCGGAATCAATCACCCAGGTCGCGACGGTTATCAAGGCCGTAGCCGAACAAACGAATCTATTGGCGCTAAACGCCATGATCGAAAGCGCCAGAGCCGGCGAACAAGGCCGGGGATTCGCCGTTGTGGCGGAGCAGATCCGCAAGCTGGCCGAGCAAACGACGGGTTCGGTACAGGGGATTGAGGCGATGGCGGGGGAAGTGGCGGCCGCGGTAGCGAAAACCCGAGAGTATATGCAGCAGGGAGCCGAGGTTATTACCCGAACGAGCGAGGTGTCGCGGGAAACCGGCCAAGCGTTCCGGCAAATCGACCGGACGATTAGCCATATGATCGCCGGGATGCAGGAGCTGATCGACGGAATCACCCAAGTCAACCAAGACAAAAACGAGGTGATCGGCACCATCGAACGCATCGCCTCGATCGCGCAGGAATCCACCGCTTCCACTGAGGAAATCTCCGCTTCTACCGAGCAGCAGTTGGCAAGCATGGAGCAGGTGTCCGCTTCGGCTGGCGAAATGAAGAGCATCGCCGACGAGTTGAATCGTCTGGTGGGACAATTCAAATTTTACTGAACTTGCCTCTCAAACCCAACATCCGTTACACTGATACAAGAATAGAACGAGGAACTGCGGTTAGTGATCCTAACCGGGTAATGAGGACAAGCCATGGCATTGAAAAAAAGGGAGCAACAATCGCTTCGAACCAAGCAAAAAATATTACGCAATTCGATCGAGTTGATTACGGCCTATGGATACGACGAGGTCACGATCTCGCAGATTTGCCAGAAAAGCGAAGTGGCCAAGGGCTCATTCTATACCCATTTCAGCTCCAAAAGCGAGATCGCGATCGAAATCCTAAAGGACATTAACGTTCGATTATTCCATGGCCTGGAGATCGATGCAATGGAGCCGGCGGAGTTGCAGCTTCGGGAGTATACCCGGTTATATTTTCGCACGGTGATGGAATGCGGGCCGGCGATGTCGCGGGAGATTTTCAAAATCATCCATACGGTCCAATTCTCCAGCGGGGACGTGTCCGACTTGCACAACAGCTTTATCGAGCGTTATATTCGCCTGGGACAGGAGCAGAGCGTGTTCCGCAAGGAACTTAATCCGGAGAAAATCGGCCATTATTGGTCGGACGGCAACCTGGGGTTGGTCCGCTATTGGATCGCCGACAGCGAACGCTATGACTTGATGCAGGAAGGCTTGGATTATTTCGATTTTATGATGAGCGCGATCCGTTCGTGAAAAGAAGACAACCCGTTTCTCCGCAGCATTTCGCGGTGAAACGGGTTGTCGCCGTTTTCTGGTTATTTATGGGCGGCGGCATGCTCCCCGGCAATTCGGCCGGAGTTGACGGCAAACGCCATCGTCAAGCCTTCCACGTCCGGATAGCTGTTGTCATACAAGCCTCCGGCATCGTTGCCGACGGCATACAGGCCAGGAATGACTTTGCCTTCGGCGGTTACGGCCTGCAGATCCTCGTTGACGCGCACGCCGCCGATCGACCCGTAAGTCGAACCGCTGACGCGGATGGCGTAGAACGGACCTTTTTCGATCTTGTACTGCAGGTAAGCCGGGTCTTTGTAATAAAGCGTATCTTTTTTGGCCGCTACCGCTTGGTTATAGGTTTGCGCCGAAGCTTTCAATTTTGCGGCGTTCATGCCGGTTTTGTTGGCCAAATCGTCAAGCGTATTGCCGATGGCGACAATGCCGTCTTTGGCGAACGTCTCCAGATCAGCTTGCAAGTCTTTAATCGGCGCGGTCTTCAGCTTGGTGACGTCATTGCGTCCTTGGGCAAACAAGCCGTCCCCGTTCACTTGGTACGCGCCGCACAAATCGCTGCCCTCTTGGGTCAGCTTGTCCACCGTCGCTTGGTCGATGACGGCAAAATATTCGCCGCCCACGGAATAAGCGGCATTGCCCCACAGAACGTTATCGTACACTACGCCTTCGTCCACGAACCGCGTGCCTTCTTTATTCACCCAGAACAGCGGAAGATCCTTGACCGTAAAGGTCGGACGGCCGTTGTAGTTTTCGAAGATCCCTTTGGTCTCCGACAGGTCGCCCAAGTGGATTTGGATCACGCCGCTGCCGATTTCATCGGCTCCGACAGCCCAGGCCATCTTCACGCCTTCGCCTTTGTTGCCCCATCCGTAATAGTTGTAGTAGTTTACTTTTGTTTTCTCTTTGAACATCTCTTCGTTGGCGCCGAAACCGCCGCTCGCGAGGATGACGCTCTTCGCCGACACCTTCAGGGTGCTGCCGTCCTCCATCGTGGCGGTAACGCCGGTTACGCGGCCATTGGCGTCGGTGATCAGCGATTGGCCGGTGGTGTTGAAGCGGACGTCAACCCCGAGTTCTTTTTGCATCCGTTCATGCAGTTTGGCAAAATCGGATTTCGCGTTCGTCCATAAGTGATAAGTCTTCGGCGAATCGACGTGCAGCTTCTGGTTAACCCCAAGACTCAGCCGCAATCCGATGCCGTTGGCCTGCAGCCAATCGATCGTGCTGCCCGATTTGTCGAGAATCGCTTTGAGCAGCGGGGCGTTACTGCGGTAGTGGTTGTATTTCTCCAGGTAGTTAAACAGGTATTCGGTCGTTACGGTTTCGCCCGCCGCTTTTTGCAGCGAGGTTTCCGTTCCGGCGATGCCCATCGCGTAGTTTAAGAGACCGCCCATGGCGGAGGTTTTCTCCAGCACGATGACCTTCGCGCCGTTTTGGACCGCAGCGAGCGCAGCGGCCGTTCCCGAAGTGCCGCCGCCAACGATGACGACGTCCGCCTCAGCCGTTTGCACCTTGCCGCCGGTTGCAACCGTTTGCAAATCGGAGGGCTTCAGGCCGGTTTGCGCCAGCGCCGCTTTAGCGGCTGCCAATACGGCGGCCGAGGTGTGGGATGCGCCGGCGATGCCATCCAGCTCCACGTTCTGCTTGGCTAACATTTGCTCCTGCAGCTTCTTCGCGGCGGCACCCCCGACTTCCGGCGTTTCCTTATCCGCTTGAATCGTGACTTCGGTGATTTTCTTGCCTTCGACGGTCAGCGTAACCTTGACATCGCCTCCGAACCCTTTTTCCGTTGCCGTGCCCGTCTTGTTGCCGGCTTCTTGCGCCGCAGCGGCACCGGCATCGCGGACGGCCTTGCTGCCGATTTGCGCGCCGCCGAACACGAGCGCCAAACCCAGTAAGCCCGCCGTTACCGGCTTAATCCAAGATTTCATAGCTAAAACTCCCCTTCAACCATTGATTTGGCCGCGTTCGATGACTGAAGTCAGTGACCGTGGTCATTATTAGCTTAACTCGGTCTGTCAATTGATAAAGTGAAATAATTCACAATAGAGTGAAAATGCCGGTATTGCCGCACCGCCATCGAAGCGGAGAAGGGCAGGCTTAGGGAATTCGGCGGTGAAGGCTTTAAAAAACGCCTTACAGCCGCTGCAAAGGATAATATAGCTCTACTTCGCAATAATGCGCGTCGGCCACGGCCGTATCGATCCGCTCGAAGCTCATTCGGTCGGGGTTTTGCTTCTCGATCCGCGGCATCCAAACCCGAAAAATATAACTCCACAAACTGCATAAAGTGGCGCTGGAAACCAACTCGGGTCCATGCAGTCCGATATATTTGAACACCGCGTACTTATGTGCCGGTACCCTATCCGCTACCATACCTTCCGGAAGGACCTCCAGCCGCGACACCTCGAGGGAGGGCATATAATAGCTTCCTCCCTTCTCTTCGTCGGGCAGCCGCGTCAAGCCGAAATAAACGCCGGGGTTCACGGCGTGGGGAATTCGGTGCCGCTCCCGGAAGAAGAACTCCGTTCCCTCCCGGTTGGCCGTCTGGTTTCGGGCGTTCTCCTCCTCCACGATCCAGGTTCGGACGCCAACCAGCCGGAAGGCGGGCTTCACCACGATTTCCGGCTTAATGAGCAGCCCCTGTCCGACCTCCCCCCATTCCGCCGGATCGAGTTTATCCACGATCACGGCCGGCCGCCGTCCTTCGCGAAAAACCGCCGGCGTCATGCCGAATTCCTTTTTGAAAGCGCGAATATAGGATTGATGGTGATCGAAGCCGAACTCCTGGGCAATATCCGTTACGCGCAAGCCGGAACAGAGCAGGTCCTGAAGGCTGACCGCCAACTTTCTGGAACGGACATAGTTCATAAGGGAGTAACCGGTGATGCGCCGGAATACCCGGTGCAGGTGAAATTTCGATACATAGGAAGACGCTGTCAGTTCTTCCAGCGTGGTCTTGGAACGCAGCGATCCCTCGATGTCTTCCACCAGCTGTTGCATGATATGGAATAACGGTTTTAATTCCATGATATTTCTCCTTAGGGGCAAGGATAGCAAGATCGGTTCCTTCATCCGGCCCCGCGATGGTCATAATGGAGTAAACGCCTTGGCGCATTCTCCGTTTCTTCCCATTATACCAAACGTTTGTTCTTGTTTGAAGCGGGAGTAGGGGGGACGCCATATTTTGAAGGGAGGAAGTAAAGGAATTCAACTTGCCGATGCGGCGGAAATTGCGAAATTTCCGCTCATGACTAAAGTCTCGGGTTCCTTTTCGTTGTTCATGAAAAAAATTCAGAAAGTCCTTTTGCAACGGCTGGCCAGCGCTTACGGTACGGATGCGGCGGCCATGAGGTACTTCCGGGGCGGACACGACTGGTCGGACGGAGTATTGTACGAGTACGGGCATGGCGATGAAACCCGCATCCTAAAGGTAATGGAGTTTCCCGCCACGGAGGCCGGCGACAAATTGCCGGCGCTGGAGGCCCGTTTGAAATTCGTCCGGTATCTCGGGGAATCGGGCATCCCGATGATCTTCCCCGAACCGTCCGCGGACGGGGGCCTGCATGTTCGCGAGCCGGACGGGGAGCGGATCTACGTCGCCTATTCCTATGCCAAGCGGGAGGGAACTCACATCTTCCAAGCGCCGCAGGATGAACGTGAGATGTTCTTTGTTCGGTGGGGGGAGGTCATGGGCCGGATGCACGTCGCAGCCCGGGAGTACCCGGAGTGGCGGCGGTTGCCCGAGGACCCGGAAGGAACGAGGCTCGGGTGGGAAGCAGAATGGAAGTTTTTCCACGATTGGTGCAAGGACGAAGCGGTGAAAGAAAGCTGGCGCCAATTGAAGACCGAGCTGGACGCCTTGCCTATCGAACGGAGTGGGTACGGGTTTACCCATAACGATTTGCATTTCGAAAATCTGCTCATCGGCAAGGACGGGCTGACGGTTCTCGATTTCGACGTGGCCAGTCCCCATTGGTTCGCCTGCGATTTGGCGATCGCTTTGTACAGCATCTTTACCTATGCGGCGGGCGGCCGGCTGGAGCATCCCCCAGCCGATGAAAAGGAACCGAAGCGGCTGTTCCAATCCTTCCTGCGGGGCTATGAAACCGCGAATAAACTGGATGCCTTCTGGTTCGAACGGATTCGCTTGTTCCTGCATTACCGCCGGATCTTGTTGTTCATTGTCTTTTCCGATGAGCTGGAACGAAGCCATCCCGAGCACCGGCGGGTGTGGAGGGAACGTATCTTGAAGAACGCCCCGTTCCCCGACTACGGGAAAGAATCTTCGCCTCTTCGGAGTTGATCCGCGCACCCCCGAAACGGCAAAAACCTCCTGCACATGGCCTATGCAGGGGGTTTTTGCCATCGTTTTTATCTCCATTCTCCTTAGTTGTCGTAGGCATTGACTGTCGCACCGCCGGCGTCCACCGCCAGCCAATATTCGAAATTTTCGCGCGTTTCCAAATAAATATTCAAGGACGGTTCCTTGATTTCGTTTAGCGTCAGCGTAAAATTGCCGTAGGCGTCGGCTGTCGCCGAGTAGGTTTGAAGCCGTTTGGCTAGCGGCGAAGGGCCGTGGATATGGATCGAAAACGTCTTTCCCGCGACTTCCGGGAACGTGCCTTTAAGGGTCAGCCTGTGATTCTCCGTATAGACGGCTCTGACGGTATTATCGGGAAATCCGCCGTTTTTCTCATTTTCCGTGGACGGGGTAGGTGTCAGGGGTTTGCACCAGACCTCAAATCCCAGCTCTTTTAAATTTTTCAAAAATACAATGGCATCCGCCCGCGTCAATGTTTCGTTCCGGGCATAACTTTCCGCCTTTTCCGCGGAATATCCCATATTGATCATATAGCGGATCGCCTCATCGTCCGAGTAACTTCGGCCTCCGAGGCCGGAAACGAACCGGGCCGCCTGCAGCCAAGTCATCGGTTGGTCGCGCAGCTTAATGTTTTTAATGCTGGCATCTACGTCAAGGTTCAGCGTGCCGGCGAACCGGTAATATTTATCGCTCCAAGCGCCGCGATCGTAATAAGGGGTTCCTCCTTCGCTATCCAGGCGCTTCACCATGTCGGAATCGGCGTACAGCTTGAACAACATCGCGAAGAACTCGGCTTCCGAAACGGGATTGTCCGGTTTGAACGTGCCGTCTTTATACCCGGAGGCAATCTGCCGATCAAGCGCCCAGACGATGGCATCGCTGGCCCAGTGGTTGGCGACGTCGCTGTATTGCGCCACCTCCACGACCTCGACCGGCAGTTTCAACTGCTTACCCTCGTAGCGAATTACGATGTCCGTATGCCCCGGCTTTAGCCCTTTAATGAAGCCATCGGTGATTTGAATCCGATCGGAGCTCGCCGTGGCCGTGAAATTGGACTCCACGACAAAACGCAATCCGTTTTCGTAGGAAGCGATGATTGTCGGCAGTTCAATTTGTCCGTTCAGCTTGACGGAGAGTTCCTTCGGTTCGGCGGATAAGCCTAGCAGCCGATCTGTTCGGCTTGGATCGATTTTAAAGAATTCGGTCTGATAGGAGATTTCGGCCGGGGTGCCATCTGGCTTCCGCAGTCCCGTGATATGTACCGAAAAACGTTCTCCGTCCCGAATCAACTGCGCGTCGTTCGGGCGGAAAATAATGGCGTAAGTCTTGCCGTAGCTAGTAGTATCGTTGACATTGAAATAAGCCTGTTGATGCCATTTCAGATCGCTGTCTTCGACGTTCAGGTATCCGGCCGGAAAGGCTTCATCCACCATATCTTCGCTAAAGGTCCACGTTCGTTGATCCGACATCCGGGTCAATTCCACGCGCACCTCGGATAAGGAAGGAGCCGCGAATCGTTTGGCGTTCAGTTGCACCGACCAGGCTTGTTGGCCGCTAAATACCTCCAGCGGAAAGGCGCCTTTGTTCGGATACAGGCTGTAGTTGAAGTCCAAACCGTCGCCCCGTCCGGCATCCAGTACCTGCATCGCGCTGTAGTAGGTTTCGACTTGCGCCCCTTCTTTCGCTTTGGAGGCCAGGCCAAAGCCGATATTCTGAAGCTGCGGGCTCAATATCCAGCGGCGGTGCCCCAGCCTGTCGATATTGGACGCGTCCGAATCGTCCATATAAGATCTCACGCTGCTCGCCAACATATTGCCGGAGCCGCCAGGGGTCAGAAATAGGTTCGAGGTGCTGGTCGAAGCATACCCGGTATCGAAAAACGCTTTGGGCATATCGGCCGGCTGCTTCGGATAGTGCGTCAAATGTCCGGCCGTGGAGACGAGCACGGCACCGTGTTGGGCCTGACGGTTCAACGCCGGATCCAGCCTTAGGTCGCTGGGCAGTCCCGCGAGATATCGGTAAAAGTTGGCCGCGTCCAAACCTTTTTGCAAATAGTCTTCCTGCAGCGAGCCCGGCGAATAGGGAGCCGTTGTTGAGGGCTTCTCCGCAAAAATTGAAGCGTTTATCCCGCTTTCCTCCATCCATAATTTCCAGTGTTCGACAATTTCCGATTTGCTGCGCTCGGGCAGTTGGCTGTCGACCTGCTCGGCGAACGCGGTCTGCGGAAGCCACAGCAAACCGAGCATCAAGCCGAAAGCCGCGCAGAACCGGGCCAGCTCCATGGTCCATTTTTGCATTTTTTTAAGCTACACTCCTTTTGTCGGGTTCCCCGGGATAGATCCGGAAAAATTCGATATTTCCTTCTCTATTTCGACATTTTCCTGATATCCCCTTTTTAGGGAGGAGTGCATATGTGTGCATTTGCGGAATTTTGGCTACAAAAAAAGCAACCTAAACCCGGAAACCAAAGGGGTTAGGTTGCTCTGCTATAAATTGGCCAATCGATTTACGGCAAAATGTTCCCCGCGGCGCGGTAAATTTCGTACCACTCCTCGCGAGTCAAGCGGATTTCACCGGCCCCAATGCAGTCCTTCAAGCGTTCGATGTTCATCGTGCCGATCACCGGCTGCATCCGGGCCGGATGGCGCAGCAGCCACGCAATGGCGATGGTTGTGTTGGTAACGCCGTATTTCGCGGCAATTTCGTCGATTTTCCGGTTCAGCTCGGGGAACTTCTCGTTGCCGAGGAAGACGCCTTCGAAGAATCCGTATTGGAACGGCGACCACGGCTGGATCGTAATGTCGTTCAAACGGCAAAAGTCCAGCACGCTGCCGTCGCGGTTGACGGCGGCTTCATTCTCCATATTCACGTTAATGCCGGCCGAGATCATCGTGGCGTTCGTGATGCTCAGCTGCAGCTGATTGGCGACGATCGGCTGTTTGACGTATTTTTGCAGCAGTTGGATCTGCATCGGGTTCTGGTTGGAGACGCCGAAATGACGCACTTTGCCTGCGGCATGTAATTGATCGAACGCCTCGGCAACCTCTTCGGGTTCCACCAGGGCATCCGGACGGTGCAGCAGCAGCACGTCGAGATATTCGGTTTTCAGGCGTTTCAGAATACCGTCTACCGAGTTCAGAATATGTTCCTTCGAGAAGTCGAAGGAGCCTTGGCGGATGCCGCATTTCGATTGCAGGATAATGTTCTCCCGAACTACCGGGTTCATGTGGATCGCATCGGCGAAAATCTCCTCGCAGGAGCCGCCTCCGTATATATCCGCGTGGTCGAAGAAGTTGGCGCCTTCCTCCAGCGCGGTTTGCACGAAACGTTCCGCTTCGGCTTTGTCCAGCGAATTGATTCGCATGCAGCCGACGGCGATGACGGGGACTTCCAGCGTGCTCGTTCCAAGCTTGATCGTCTTCATGAGTCGGATCCTCCTCCATTGAATAGGAATAGATGAACGGTTCACCCGGGCGGCTATGTAGATGGATAGTCGCAGCTTGGCTAGGCTTGCTTGGCGCCTGGATGCCCCCATCATTGTGACATAGAAAGACGATGGTTTCAAGAGCAATGAAGAGCGCCGTAACAATTGAAAGGGATAGGTAGAGCGGGAAAAGTCACTTGTGCAGCCGAACCCTGAGCGTATAATAGTTACTGTGATTTCTATAGCCTATATTTCAACGAAAAGGACTGCAAGCCACATGAATCTCATGGAGAAAAAACGCGCGGAAGATTTGCTGAACGCTTTTGTCGGATCGGACGTGTATCTGCATAGCGAAGCGACTTCGTTTTTGTTTGTCCGCAATTTCAAGGTGAGACTGACGGATGCTTTTATTGCCGGGGAGGGACCCTACCGCGCGGCGCTGCGGTTTGACGGCCGCGGCTGGCTGCGCATCGAAGGATTAACGCATATGGAGCTTGACGAACAAGGTCGTCTTCTGCTGGAGGGCTTTGACGACCGGGGACGCATGGACGTCGCACTGCATTTGGGAAGGGAGCCTTTTCCGGAATGAATATGGATCATATGAATTCGCAAAACATCATGGGGCGCAAGCTGCTGGCGGTATTTGCCCACCCTGACGACGAATCGTTTATCTGCGGGGGAACGCTGGCCAAATATGCGGCCGAAGGCGTGGAGGTTACGCTGGTGAGCGCAACCCGCGGCGAAATGGGGCGGCGGATGGGCAATCCGCCGTATTTGAACCGAGAGACGATGGGGGCGGCCCGGGAAAACGAGCTGCGCCAGGCGTGCGGCCATTTGGGCGTACACGAATTGAAGTTTCTCGATATCCGCGACAAAACGGTCGAATTCATCGACGAGGAGTTGCTCATCGGACGGATAGAGGAATTGATGCGGGACCTTCAGCCCGATGTGGTGCTCACGTTCCATGAGACGTTGGGCGGTCATCCGGACCACTGCGCGATCGGCAAAGCGACGACGGCCGCGTTTCGCCGGTACGGGCAAGGTTCGTTATATTTCGTCTCCTTTGGCGATAGGATGCAACAGCCGGAGAAGTACGGTTATACCTCGGGCGATATCGTACGCGTGGAGGTGCAGGATCACTTGAAGGCCAAGCTGGCCGCTTTCCGCGCCCATCGCTGCCAATCGGAGCTCATGGAATGGGTGTGGCAACGGGACGACGAGGCGCTGCGTAGCCTCGGCCGCTACGAATATTTCATCCGCGGGAGCCGGGCGAAGCCGGGGGCGGATTCGTTGTTTGGTTAAGATCAACTTATCGCAATCCGGTTGCATTTTTTCGATAATAATGATTTTCATTCTCAATTAGATATGGTACGATGATTCCATCCTAGTGAAAAATTACTTCTTTACCGATAAAAAGGAGAGGTTGCGACGATGGAACAAACCGTATATGATGTCACGATTATCGGAGGAGGACCGGCCGGGTTGTATTCCGCCTTCTACAGCGGTCTGCGCGAGATGAAGACGAAGCTGATCGAATATCAGCCCTTTCTCGGCGGCAAAGTCAATGTCTATCCGGAAAAAATGATCTGGGACATCGGCGGCCTGACGCCGGTCACCGGGGAGCAGCTGATTCGGCAACTGATCGAGCAGGGACTGACGTTCCAGCCCGAAGTCGTCCTGGGCGAAAAGGTGACTTCGATTTCTCGGGGCGAGGATCGCCTGTTTAAGCTGCATACCGCTTCGGGAGCCAAGCACTATTCCAGAACGATCATCCTTGCCATCGGGGGCGGGATTCTCAAGCCAACGAAGCTGGATATCGAAGGAGCGGAACGGTTCGAAGTGACGCACCTCCATTATACGGTGAAATCGCTCGGCCGGTTCAAAGGGAAAACCGTGCTGATTTCCGGCGGAGGGAACACGGCGATCGATTGGGCCAACGAATTGGCTCCGATTGCGAAGAAGGTATATTTAACCTATCGCAAAGAAACCTTGAAAGGCCACGAAGCGGAAGTATCGAAGCTGATGAAGAGCCATGTCGATTGCCTGCTGAATACGTCGATTGTAAAATTAACCGGGGCTCAAGGCGGAGATGCGATCCGGAGCGTGTGGATACAAAATCTGGAGGACGGCTCCATCGTTGAGCTGGAGGTCGATGAGGTCGTCGTCAGCCATGGGTATGAGCGGGATAAAGCCCTGCTGGAAAACAGCGAAGTGCCCATCGCCATGGCGAACGAATACGGCATTGCCGGCACGGCCATGAGCGAAACCTCGGTGGAGGGAATCTTCGCGGCGGGGGATATTTTGGCGTATGAAGGCAAGCTCCACCTGATTGCCGGGGCTTTCCAGGACGCGGCGAATGCGGTTAACCGGGCCAAGCAATACATCACCCCGGAGGCGGAGGCCTACGGAATGGTTTCTTCGCATAATGATCTTTTCATGGAGAGAAATCGGGAACTGAAGAAACAGCTGTTCGCGTCAATGGCGGATTAACCGAACGCTTCGAATGGATGCGTTTACCTTTTATGGGTAGGCGTATTTTTTTATCCTTATATATGTTTCTTCGCCATGAAAATGGGAATATATCGAAAGCTCACCAATAGATATAAAGGTATCAGCTTGTATAGGCTCCTTTGAAAACGACGAATTGGTGAGGGAGATGAGAGTTTGAGCAAGAGAGTCGTCGCAGGATTTATAAGCTTCATCCTGGCGTTTACGCTGCTGCTGCCGATGGCGGGAGCGGAAGGCGGCGGTTTGACGGGAGCCGATGGAAGGAGGGAAGGCGTTCCCCGGCTGAATCCGGATGTCGTCACACAGGAAGCGCTGCGTGACGAGATATCGGAGGTTCAGCTCAATGGTAGAGAGAAACGCGAGATTTTCGGGCAAGCGTCGCCCGCGGCCAACGATGTAAAGCTGGAGCGCCGGGACGCCGAAGCGGAATCGGCCCAGCCTCAGAACTTCGTTCCGATTGCGGACGGCAGCGAACCGACAACCGTGATCGTTGAGCTGAAGGAAGCGCCTTTGAAGGTGTTTGAAGTCTCGCAAAGTCAAATGCGTGCAAACGCATCGCTAAGTTCTCACAGAAAAGCGGTCGATCTGCAGCAGCAAACGTTCAAGACGCAAGCGGTCGGCAAGCTGAAGGCGAGGATTAACCGCGAGTACGAAAGTATTTTCAATGGATACTCACTGACGATTCCGGCTAACGAGGTGGAAAACCTGCTGAAGCTTCCGGGCGTCAAGGCGGTGTATCCCAATGAGACGGTGTATGCGACGGAGGAGGAAGAGGTACCGATCGCACCGCTGGACAGCGTGTCGTTTATCGGCAGCGGAGCGTTCTGGGAGGAAGGGACCACAGGCCAAGGCATTAAGGTTGGCGTGATCGACACCGGTGCGGACAGGAACCACCCCGATTTGGCGGGAGCGATTCCCGGCGGATATTGGGGATATGATTTCGTGAACGAGGATAACGATCCTAGTGAAACGACGTACGATGATTTCCTGAATTCGGGACAACCCGAATTCAACGAAGACGGCCGACCTTACTACACCTCTCACGGCAGCCATGTGTCGGGCATCGTAGCCGGCCGCGCCGCCGGCAAGGACGAATGGGCGGGGGTAAAAGGGGTCGCGCCCGAGGCGGAAATTTACGCTTACAAAGTATTGGGTCCATACGGCAGCGGCTCGACGGAGGACGTGATCGCCGGCATCGAGCGGGCCGTAGTGGACGGCATGGACGTCATCAATCTATCGCTGGGCTCGGAGACGAACAACCAGCGCTCCGCCGACTCGGTCGCGGTAAACAATGCGATGAAAGCCGGCGTCGTAGCCGTCGTATCCAGCGGGAACTCCGGCCCGGGGGCGGCAACCGTCACCGATCCGGGCAGCTCGGAGCTGGCGATTACCGTGGGCGCGTCCAAACCGCCGCTCGTCACGCCGATCCTGCGGATTCCGGCAATGGGCGATGAAGAGTTCTATATGGATACGTTCGACAAGTCGGCCGGGATCGAGGGTTTGACCGAGTCCTACCCGCTCATCGATGTCGGGTTAGGGAAGCCGGAGGACTATGCAGGGAAGGATTTGGCC
Source organism: Paenibacillus sp. JL3B1040 (assembly GCF_057063165.1). Taxonomy (NCBI): domain Bacteria; kingdom Bacillati; phylum Bacillota; class Bacilli; order Caryophanales; family Paenibacillaceae; genus Paenibacillus; species Paenibacillus tiangongensis. Next base: position 1,115,926 of record NZ_CM169317.1, read on the forward strand.
GGCAAAATCGCCTTCATCAAGCGCGGCGAAATTTCCTTTGCGGATAAGGCTTTGAACGCCCAAGCTTCGGGTGCGGCAGCCGCCATCGTGTTCAACAATGCGCCGGAAGCGTTGGAGAGCGGCACGTTGGGGGACGCGGAGATCAACATTCCGGTTTACGGGCTTTCCGGGACCTACGGGGAACGAATTCGGGCCGCTTTGCGGAGTCAGGAGTTAACCGCCGAATTCAGTTCGACGCTTGAAGAAGACATTATGGCAGGCTTTAGCTCGCGAGGACCGGCCAAACCGGGGTATGACATCAAACCGGACATTTCCGCGCCGGGGATAAGCATCCGCTCCAGCGTGCCGGAGTACGAGGGCTGGTATGAAGCCCAAAACGGCACCAGCATGGCCGCGCCGCATGTTGCGGGCGCCGCGGCGCTGGTGGCGCAGAAATATCCGAACCTGACGCCTTATGAAATCAAGTCTTTATTGATGAATAACACGGTGAAGCTGAGCGATCGAAACGCCGACCGCTATTCGCATATGGACCAAGGGGCCGGACGCCTCGCGCTGGATCGGGTCCTGGAGGCCAAAGCGGTAGCGATGGCGGAGGACTCGACGCCTTATGTTGATGGAGAGGTCCCGGAAACTTATTATTCGGGCAGCCTGTCGTTCGGGTTTGTCGGAAACGGTTTTTCCGCCGAACAACAGGTTATCGTTAAGGACATCGCAGGAGCGTCCTCGAACTACGAGATAAGCTCACACTGGTACGGAAACGCGCCGATAAAGCTGATATTGTCTGCGACTGAGGTTGCGGTAGGCGCCGGCGGAGAGACCGGCTTCGACGTCAAAGTCGCGGTGCCGGATGAAGCGGCGAACCAACGGTACGAAGGCGAAGTGATTCTGACCGACAAGATCACCGGGCATGTGATCAACCTGCCGTTATCGGTCTATGTCGGCGATGCGCCGCAGTTGGATGTGGTGACCGGCGTGAAGTTGTCGAGCAATCCGATTTCGCCGAATGGCGACGATTTTTTCGATACCGCGGATATCGCGTTTACGGTCAACGAATATGCGGAATATATCTCGCTGGAAGTGCACGATATCAACGGGAATTGGTTGGGCGTGGTCTTTGAAACGGATGAGGGATTGAGTCCGGGCAGTTATGCTTTGCGCGGCTGGGATGGGAGTATCCTTGATGAATCGGGCGAGGTTGCGGCTCTTCCCGATGGCGGATACCTGCTGATCCCATATACCGGGCCGTCCATGATCGAATCGGTTCCTTCGGAAGACTCGGCCTACATCTTCTTCGTCGACACTTTGGCGCCGGTCTCCAAACTCGCCGAACCGGCACTTAAAGTGAAGAGCTCCGGTCAGACGGGGGTGATCTCCGGCGAGGTTACGGAGGATCTGTTGATTAATTATCTGGTGACCTTCGGCGGACTGGAGATGAGCGAGGTGATCGGCGTCGAGGCGTTGTTTGAGAACGCGGCCGGCGAAGTCGAATTAAGTCAGGGGACCCTCGATAACGAGGGGAACTTCAAAATTGACGTTCCTGTCGAACCTGGAGACAACTATTATGAAGTTTACGTTTACGATTTGGCCGGGAACGGATATATGGAACCGGCTCATATCGTGGAGTACCGGCATGAACAGGATTACGTATTCCCGGTTATTGAGCCCGAGCAAGTCCGACCCAATGAACCTTTCGATCTTCAGGTGCAATTTTCGGCAACGACCGCCGTTTATGAAGCCGAATTTAATTTGGTGTACAGCAATCAACTAAAGGCAAGCAATGTATTACCAAGCCCTGAATTAAGCGATTATCAGGAAACAAAGGCTCCAGGGGTTCCTTTGACGGTATCAGAAGCGGTATATGAACAATCGCCGCAACTGACACGTCATGAGTTCTTGGAGAGCTTAAGCGCAGGGGATGGCTATACCGGTACGGGATCTTTGGCGATATTTCATTTTGATGGGGCCCCTGCAGGGGATTACACGTTTACCTTAAATGATTTGAAATTATTCGATAAAGACGGCAATGAACTACAGTTTAAACCTACTCTTAGCACGACGCTGACGGTGCAAGAACCTACGGAGCAGCCTGATGGTGTTCTAAAGGTCACCCCAGCTTCCCTTCCACTGAAAATCGGAGGCACTGCCCAACTGGGCGTTGCGTATACGGATAAGGAAGGTAACGAAATCACCGTGATGGATGCGGGATTCCAATCGAAGAATCCGCAGATTGCTACCGTATCAAGTACAGGTCTAGTTACGGCCTTGAAAGCCGGATCGACCACCATCGACGTTACCTACCAAGGCTTGACGGGGCACGCGGAAGTCACGGTGACCTCGGCAGATCCGCCTAGCAACGGAGGCGGGGGAGGCAATGGGGGCGGCAACGGAGGGGGCGGATCGGGGAGTGGCGGTTCCACACCACCAGCTCCGACACCACCTGCCCCACCGGCAGCACCCAAGAATGCCGTAGCCATCAAGTCGGGCGAACCGACGGTGGTGAAGCTGCCGAACGGGTTCACGCTGACGATTCCCGCAGGCGCGATCACTTCGCCGGAGGCCGCTTACGCCCAAGTTACTCCGGCGACCGACGAAGAAACGAAAAAGCTGCTGGAAGGCTTGAAGTTGCCGGCGGGGATGCAACCGTTCGGGATCTATTATGATATCAACATTTTGACGAAGGACGGGAAACCGCTGGAACATCTCACGCTCAGCAAGCCGGCTGAAGCGGCGATCCCGCTTGCGGCACTGAACCCCGGGGCGATCAACGGAGATAAGATCAGCTTGTTCAAGCTGGGGGACAAAGGAGAGTTGACTCCATTTTTTGGTCGATTGAAAGACGGTAAGGTGGTCGCCAGCCTGTACGGCTTTAGCCGGTATATCTACTTGGCCAAAAACGTCACTTTCACCGATGTGACCCCTGTGAAGTACGCGTGGGCGGTGGATGCTATCGAAATCCTGGCGTCCAAGGACATTCTCGCAGGCTCGATCGACGGCAGCTTCCATCCCGAAGCGCAGGTGACCCGCGCCGAGTTCGTATCCATGCTGGTACGGGCGTTGGAGCTGAAGGCCGATCCAAACGCGGCTAGCGCAGTTTCTTTCAGTGACATTCCTGCGGGAAGCTGGTACGAGGCGGCCGTGAAGATTGCCACTTCCCGAGGTCTGATCAGCGGCTACTCCGACGGTATCTTTGCGCCGGACCGACCGATGACTCGCGGCGAAATGGCGGTTGTTCTGGCCAAGGCGCTGGAGGTATTAGGCCACTCTGCGGGGACAGCCGGGGAGCTTGCCGGCTTTGCCGACCAAGCCCGCATTCCGGCCTGGGCCTCCGGGGCGGTAGCCAAAGTCACAGACCTTGGCATCATGAAAGGCAAAGCGCGTAACCGCTTCGAAGCCGAACTGCCGACGACCCGCGCCGAAGCGGCCGTCGTCGTCTACCGGATCTTCAAAGACTTCACGAAATAAGCTCGCGCCCAACAGCCGCCGGTTCGCGTCATGCCGGCGGCTGTTTTTTTGCGGAGGGATATCCCTGCCGGTTGTCTTAAAGCGGCTGCCGGTTCATATACATTGGGTAAGAATTGATATGGCCAAAGGAAGTGAACGGATGGAGCAAAAAGTGCAGCGGTATTACGAGCTGAAGCAGCGGCAAAAGGAAACGGAGCAGGAGCTCGCCGCCTTGCGCGGGGACTTGTTGGAACATTGCCGGAAGCTGGGGGCGTCCGAGCTCGACGTGGGCGGTTACCGGATCAAAACGATCCGCCAGGAGCGCAAGGAGTACGATGACCACAAGCTGTACGAAGCGCTCCCCGATCCCGGCGTGTGGCGGCTGATTTCCAAGGCCGACGCGCAGAAGGTGGCAGCTTTGGTGAAGCTAAACGTCATCTCCGAGGATAAGCTGAGGGATACATTCACGGTCAAGAGCATTACGCTTCTGCAGGTGGATAGGAAGTAGGGGCAAACGCTAAGCCGCCCAGCAACGTGCGGATGTGAAATCTCCACTTGCGATGTTCGGGATTTCCCCCTACAATGGCTGGTAAAAAAATCGGCTCAGGTCATCTTATTACCGGCTGCTTTTCTGGCGTGGGCCATAGGCGGAAATGATTAGATTGGAAATTAAGAGGGTGTCCCAAATGTCATCCAGGATGACTGAGGGACGACCCTCTTTTCATTTCGTCAAACAAAAAGAAACACCGGATGTTGACAATCTGCAGCTTTGGAACTATATTGAGTATATAGTCACTGAGTTTTGACTCAATGAAAATAGTATGCGAGATGAAGAAAGGAGAAGGAGGCGAATGAACAAACGAACCGATCCAAAGAAAATGGCCGAACCCGGCGAAGGCGCCGCCTTGATACGCGAGGACAACGGGCAGCCGGCCAAGACGCAACGGCAGCAGCAAAAAGAGCGAACGCGGTTGCGGCTGATCGAAACGGCGCTGTCGCTGTATGCCCAAAACGGGCTGCTGGCCACCCGGACCGCAGATGTTGCCCGGGAGGCGGGCGTATCGCACGGGACCGTGTTTGCCCACTTTGCCACACAGGAGGCGCTGTTGGACGCGGTCATCGGGGAGTTTGGCGCGCGGGTGGCCGCCAGGCTGCATGAGCTGGCTTACCGGGGGGGCAGTTTGCGCGAAGTGCTGCAAGCCCATTTGGCCGGGCTTCGAGAAGCGGAGCCCTTTTACGCCCGGCTGGTCAAGGAAAGCCGGCTGCTGCCGGACGGTGCGCGGCATGTCTTGACCGCGATCCAATCGGTCGTCTCCCATCATCTTTGCGAGGCCGCCGCACGGGAGATGGAGGCCGGCTCGATCCGGCCGCTGCCGTTGCATTTGCTGTTCAACACCTGGATCGGATTGCTTCATTACTACCTGGCCAACGATGATCTTTTTGCCCCGGAGGGCTCCGTACTGAAGCGTTACGGGGAGGAACTGCTGGAGCATTACTTAAGTTTGCTCGCAAAGTAAAAATCCATGATGACGAAGGAGCGTTGAATATGAAAACTTGCATTGCCTGCGGCATGCCGATGCAGGAGCCGGGCGAATACGCCATGGGCGACACGAGCAAAGATTATTGCGTGCATTGCTCTCGGCCGGACGGCTCGATGCAGTCGCTTGAGGAGAAGCTGGACTCCATGACCGCTTTTATTGTCCGCACTCAAGGTCTTGACGGGAGCGCGGCCAAGTCCGCCGCCCGCAGCATGATGTCGCGGCTTCCGGCCTGGCGGGACCAACTGCGGGAAGGATAGGGGAGCGCGATGGACGAACTGCATGAGCTCCCCAACATCGGTACGGTCGCCGAGCGCAAGCTGAGGCAAGCCGGCGTGAAAACGCCGGAGCAATTGGCGGAAATGGGCAGCCGCGAAGCTTTTATGAGATTGAAGCTGCTGGATTCCGGAGCCTGCTTGCATATGCTCTATGCCTTGGAGGGGGCCGTTCGCGGCATCCGCAAAAATCAATTATCCGATGAGACCAAGCGGGAGCTTAAAGACTTTTTTCAATCGTTAAAATAGGAGGAATATGCTTTGCAGGTAAGTAATTGCTTCATGCGAAGCAATTCGGCAGACCATCCTTGGGGTGGTCTTTTCGTATTAACTTCGATATAAACTTGACCAGGTCAAATAATTAATTGACTTAGTCAATTAATTTGATTATGATAAGGTACAAAACAAATCGTTCATTCGGGGGAGGAAACCATGAACTCCGTCTACAAACCATTAATCCAAGTCGTTCGCCGTTTCAACCGATTTTATACGAATATTCTCGGTTTATTGGATCAGCACATGCTGAACAGCGAGTTTTCGTTATCGGAAGCCCGGGTATTGTATGAGATCGGACATATGGAGTCGTGCACGGCTAAGCGGCTGATCGAAGAGTTGAGTCTGGATCCGGGGTATTTGAGCCGGATGCTTAAACGGTTTGAGACTTTGGGCTTGACCCGAAGGGAACAATCGAAGAAGGACGGGCGCCTGTTTTATCTATACCTGACCGATCAGGGAAAAGAGACGCTGGCCCACTTGGATTCGTTGTCCGACGGCCAGGTCTATCAGATGATCAGCGGCTTGCCGGCCGAACGGCAGCGGCGGCTTATCGACGGCATGAAATCGATCGAGGCGGCGTTATCCAACAAACCGGCGATCAGTGGCGAGCAGATTCGCATTCGCACCGAATTGCGGCCCGGGGACGCGGGCTATTTGATTCATCTGCATGGCTGGATGTATCAAGAGGTTGGCTACAATCACCGCTTTGAGGGATATGTATGCAGAACGTTTTACGATTTTTTCGAACATTATCTTCCGGAGAAGGGCCGTTTCTGGTTTGCGGAAGTGGGCGGCAACATGATCGGCGCGATCGCTATCGTGGAGCATTCGCCCCAAACGGCTCAACTGCGTTGGTTTCTCATTCACCCGCAATACCGGGGGATCGGTTTGGGAAGTCGGCTGTTGAACGAAGCGGTGGACTATTGTCGGCAGAAGGGATATCTGAAGGTGTTCCTGGAAACCACGGAAGATCAGCAGCAAGCTATCGGCATGTATACCAAGGCGGGATTCGTCAAAGTCGCGGAGCATCCGAACGACGCCTGGGGCAAACCTTTGCTGGAATTAACCTATGAGCTTGAGTTGGGGTGAAGCTCGTTTGCCGGATGCCGACCTGCATGTCAATACCGTGCCATCCGGCCGCTTTGCATGATTATCCCGATGGATCAGGTTAAGAACAAGAGTCAAACGCGTAGGAGCAACGAAGCAGTTGGATATAGAACCGGATTGTTAGATTGGAATATGGAGAAATTATGCTAGTCAGCAAGCTTCCCTCAGCAAACACGGCGCCTTATTTTCAGGCTGCAATCGAAAGGGAGTTATTCGGTTGGCATGCGACCAGTTGGCGGTAAGGGATCGCCGGAGTCGCCACACACATGTGCAGCAATTTCCGGCGCATCGTCTCTTGCGCTTCAGACAGGCGCAGACGCCGGCGCACGGTGTACTCGTTCAGGTACGCCTGAAGATACTTCTGTCCCAAGGCTACATAGGTACTCGTCAGTGATTTCCGTGCCTCTCTCACCACTTTCCGCAAAGGCACATACAGCCGATAGGCCAGAGGAAACAATTGCACTTCAGATGTGCACACCTCCACATGATTGGTGACGAACGCGGCAAGATCGCGGCGTCTCGCCCTTCTTCCGTCGCCGCGATCTTGCGGCACCAAACGAATTTTGACCTGTTCCGGCTCCCCCGTTTCCGTTACCGTGCATCCCGCTACAACGGCTAAGGCATGGGGATACGAAAAATACCCCCTGGACGGATCGAACCCATACTGATCGCTGTTCACCTTCACCTCTCCGCTTAACAGTTCCCGGTCATCCATCTCCCCAATGGCATGGCGAATTTTGTGCAGCACCAGCCATGCGGTCTTATACGTTACCCGGATTACCTGGCTCAGCCGCGTCGCTGAGATACCATCAGGGAGTAGGAACAACTCCAGCGCCTGGAACCACTTCAACAGAGGCAGATGCGTTCCTTCAAAAATCGTGCCGACCAAAGGTGATGTTTGATGTGCGCACCTTCCGCACTCGAACAAAGGGATTCGCCGGGAAGTCACGCGGCTGCAACGATTATAAGCGCAGCGCGGACAGACAAAGCCGTTCGGCCACTTCATCGCAATCAACGCCTCCATGCATTCCTCCTCGCTAGAATAACGTCCGCCGAATGGTTGAAGAATCGATTCCGCAGATACCTCCATAGTTCTTCCCTCCTCAAAAAAAGAATGCGTACACACGTTCCCTTTGTGTTAAATTATACCAAACAAGTGTTCTCATTTCAAGTCTATCATCTTGATTTTTTATCCCTTACCGAATCCCAGATTCCTGACCAATAGGGATAATCGTGTGAAGGGGGCCGTGGAGGAGGAGATGGCAGGGATTCAGCAAGGCGAGAAGCAGCAAGGTGCGGGAGGACGGAAAGGATGCATTTAAAGGAAAGACAGGAACAGGGTGCAGGAAGAACCTTATTTCTTTCGCCAGGCCAGCAAATACAACGGGCGTTTGCCGAGGACCGAAGGGGTGTGCAGCCATTTGACGATCCGAGTGGACAGCCATTGGCATAGCAGAGCCAAAATGATGATTTTCCAATCGATGACGAGCGCCGTAAGGAGAAATATTCCCCCATTCATCCAAAACAAAGCGGAGCCGGGGTTAAACCGTTTCCGCTTCGCAATGGCAAGCGCGACGAAGCCGATCCCGCCGTTCGTCACCCGTTCCCTGAACAGGACGGAGATGCCGATCCCGAGTAACAGGGAGCCCGCCAGCAGATTGATCCAAACATTGGCAAAGGGGGTATGAAAATACACTTCAAAATAGTTGACGGAAACTGAAGTCACGGTGATGACCATGATGGTACCGATCGCGCTGATCCGCCCTAAATAATGGACGGCGAACAGAAGGAAGGAGATGTTGGTCAACCATAAGCCGAGGCTCATCGGCAACCCGAACCAGTAGTTGAGCAGTACGGCGATCCCCGCGCCTCCACCGGAAGGGATCGAATGAGGGAACAGGAAAACGCCCATGGCGAAGCCCTGGATCAGAGAGCCGGCGAAGATATGGGAGCTTTTTTGCCACAAACGGCGCAGAAAATAAGCCCGGACCGGGGAGCGTTTCATCGACACGAAAATCATCCTTCAAGAAGATGGAATGGCAGGCTAGTCCTGCTACTACAGCCTATGCGCCCGAATGGGCGGACATGCCAAAGACGCATCCGCCTTCTATGTTTTGTTGCCGGAGAAAAAGGGTTTAGAGGGTGAAATATGGAATAAAAGGGTTATACATAACAGGGTGAAACCCATATCAGCCGATGAAGGGTGAGCGCGCATGACCATTCTTAAGGATGTTATTCTTCAGCTGTTTTTTGCCCATATGCCGTTCGTCATGTTCAGCGTGTACTATCGGGACCAGTCCCGGACCTATACACCGAAATTCATTGCGTTTTCCAGTATGATTTGCTTGTTCCTTTCGATGACTTTCGGAGCTAGCGTGGTTAACGGATATTTTTACGATATTAGGTATACGATCCTATTTTTCGGCATGATTTTTGGCGGGTTGAAAACGGGGTTTGCGCTTTTGGCGGAATTTGTCCTGTACCGTTTATACATCGGAGGCGACGGGACTTTCATTGCGATGATAATTACGCTGGTGACGTTTCCGGGCTCTTACCTGCTGTACCGCATGTACCGGAAGTCCGAACGGAAGTCGCTGGTTTTATTGCTGGCCGGGGTGTTCTTTTCCGTAACGCCGCTTCTATTCGTTTACCTGGAGCATCCGGAATCGGTGACTCAAAACTTGACTTTCCACTTATTGGTCATTCCGATGCAGAACCTGGTTGGATGCTGGATGCTGATCACTTTGTTCAGAAAAGCGGTCACCGATAAGGAATTATTCATCTCCTACGCGCAAAATGAGCGGGTTCGGGCCATCAGCCACGTGGCGGCTTCGTTGGTTCATGAAGTTCGGAATCCGCTGACCGCGGTGAAAGGGTTTCTCACGCTGATCCGCGATGGCGCGGCGGATCGGGGGCGGATCGAGCGCTATATTGAAATCTGCATGAGCGAAATCGCACGCACGGAATACATTCTGTCCGAGTATCTGTCCATATCCAAGCCGATCGGCGATAAGCAGGAGCCTACCGACCTGGAGGAACTGCTGCGGATCACGAAGGATGTCATGAGCCCGTATGCCAATATGCATAACGTGTTGCTCGAAATCGGCCATCCTTCGGAGCCGGTATGGATTCTGGCCAATCCCGATAAAATGAAGCAAGTGCTCGTGAATTTTATCAAAAACGCGGTAGAAGCGTGCGCCGAGGTGCCTCATGCCCAGGGGAAGGTCACCTTGCGGTTGCAAGTGGCGGCGCGCAAGGTTACGTTAACCATCCAGGATAACGGAATCGGTATGACCGAGGAGCAGGCCAAGCGGCTGGGGTCGATTTATTTCTCGACCAAGTCGTCAGGAACAGGGCTGGGCATGACGTTCTCCTACCAGGCGATCCTCTCGTTCGGCGGTACGGTGAACGTGCAGAGCGAACCTGGAGCGGGGACGAAGTTTACGATTACTTTGCCGATTTATACCCGAAATGAAGAAGCAAGGGAGGGAATTGAAGCATGAGCAGGCAAGGCGGAGAACTTGTGGCGAAAATTGTTTTGTGCGTGCTGTTGTCCGGCGTGATTTTGTTTCTTGGATTATTCGCCGGGTTGATCGTTTCTTTTTCGGGCGGAGCGATATTCTACGCCCCCTTGGTCCTGGTCGCGGCGGTCGTGCTGGTTGGTTTTCTGGCCTTTTTTATCTTCTTGCCGATACGGCACCGGCGCAAATTGTATGCGTCAATGCTTGCCATCCTTATCTTGGGTGGCTTGACGACGGCGGTGTACGAACTCCGCGAGGCTTACCATAACAGCATTCCGGTCGTTCGAGACCAGGAGGTAAACATGGAGCCGTACCGGCCTTTCGGGGACACGGGCAAGTTGGCGGTGCTGCGGGAACCGTCGAAGTTGACGATCGCGAAGGATCTCCCGCGGCTCGACGGGGCAACGGCGCTTTATCCGCTTTACGCCGCGTTTGCGCAAGCGGTATATCCGCGTCAGGAGTACGACCTTTACCAAAGCGAGGTCATGGTGAACACAACGCCCGAGGCTTATAAGAATCTGATTGAAGGTCGGGCGGATATCATCTTCGTCGCCGCGCCGTCGGAAGGGCAAAAGGCTGCCGCCCGCAAGCAAGGCAAGGAGCTGAAGTTCACCCCGATCGGGCGCGAGGCGTTCGTCTTTTTCGTCAATGCGTCGAATCCGGTCAGCGGGTTGACGACGGAGCAGATTCGCGGGATCTACTCCGGGGAAATCACCCGTTGGGGCGAAGTGGGCGGCGGCGACGGAAGCATCCGAGCGTTTCAACGGCCGGAGGACAGCGGCAGCCAAACGATGCTGGTTCGGGTGATGGACGGTCGGGAGCTGGCCAAACCGCCTGAGGAGAATGTTGCCTCCGGGATGGGCGGCATTATTTCACGGACCGCGGATTACCGCAACTATAAGAACGCGCTGGGTTATTCGTTCCTGTTCTATGCCACCGAGATGGTGAGGAACGGGAATATCCGCCTGCTGGACATTGACGGTGTGAAGCCGGAACGGACGACCATCGCCAGCGGCGAATACCCGTTCGCGGCAGAGTTCTACGCGGTTACGGCGGGCAGCGACAATCCGAACGTGGAGAAGCTGATCGAGTGGATCTTATCGCCGCAGGGGCAGTATTTAGTGGAGCAAACGGGTTATACGCCGGTCTCCCCCTAGAACGTATTGACACTCGAATTCACGATCGATAAACTAAGAAGTAGGAATTAGCACTCTGCCCTCCAGAGTGCTAATATATTGTTAACCAAGTTATCTCATACGGCGAAAGGAGATCTGTTTTCATGCCAAAAAAGCAGTTTAAAGCCGAATCGAAAAGATTGCTGGAGATGATGATCAACTCGATTTATACGCAGCGGGAGATTTTCCTGCGCGAGCTGATCTCGAACGCTAGCGATGCCATCGATAAAATTTATTACCGGGCGTTGACCGATGACCAGCTGGTATTCAACAAGGACGATTACTTCATTAAGATCAAGGCGGACAAAGAAGCCCGCACCTTGACGATATCCGATACCGGGATCGGGATGACGAAGGACGAGCTGGAGAACAACCTCGGCATCATTGCAAACAGCGGCTCTTTTGCGTTCAAGAACGAGAACGAGCTGAAGGACGGCCACAATATCATCGGGCAGTTCGGGGTTGGTTTCTACTCCGCGTTTATGGTAGCGGACGTGGTTACGGTAATCAGCCGGGCGCTGGGCTCGGACGAGGCGTGCAAGTGGGAGTCCAAGGGAACTGACGGGTATACGATCGAACCGTGCGAGAAAGCGGAGGTCGGTACGGACATTATTTTGCGAATCAAAGAGAACACCGAAGACGATCAATATGACGAATACCTTGAGGAGTATCGGCTGAAATCGATCATCAAGAAATATTCGGATTTCATCCGTTACCCGATCAAGATGGACGTCACAAGCAGCCGGCCGAAGGAAGGCAGCGAAGACGAATACGAGTCGTATACGGAAGAGCAGACCGTTAACAGCATGGTGCCGATCTGGCGCAAGAACAAATCCGAGTTGACGGACGAGGATTACGAAAACTTTTACATGGAAAAACGCTACGGGTTCGACAAACCGGTCTCGCATATTCATATTAAGGCGGACGGCGCTGTCGTGTACAACGCGATTCTGTACATCCCGGAGAAAACGCCGTTCGACTATTACACCAAGGAGTACGAAAAAGGGCTGGAGCTGTATTCGAACGGCGTGCTGATCATGAACAAATGCGCCGACCTGCTGCCGGACTATTTCAGCTTCGTCAAAGGGATGGTCGATTCCGAGGACCTGTCGCTCAACATTTCGCGCGAAATGCTGCAGCATGACCGGCAATTGAAGGCGATTGCGAAGAACATCCAAAGCAAGATCAAGAGCCAACTGCAAACGCTGCTCAAAGACGACCGCGAGAAATACGAGCAGTTCTACGCGTCGTTTGGCCGCCAACTGAAGTTTGGGGTGTATAACGACTACGGCATGAACAAGGACGTGCTGCAGGATCTGCTGCTGTTCACTTCGTCCAAGGAGAAAAAGCTCGTCACGCTGGACGAATACGTCTCCCGCATGCCGGAGGACCAGAAGTACATTTACTATGCCGCCGGCGAATCGGTGGAACGGCTGGAGAAGCTGCCGCAAACGGAGTTGGTGCTCGATAAAGGTTATGAGATCCTGTATTTTACCGACGATATCGACGAATTCGCGATTAAGATGATCATGAAATACAAGGAGAAGGAATTCAAGTCGGTGTCGAGCGGCGATTTGGGAATTGAAGCCGAAGCATCCGAAGAGAAGGCGGATACGGACGAGAACAAGGAATTGTTCGCGGCGATGAAAGACCTGCTGGCGGGCAAGGTGAAGGAAGTCAAAGCGTCCAAACGACTGAAATCCCATCCGGTTTGCCTGTCGACGGAAGGCGAGCTGACGATCGAGATGGAAAAAGTGCTTAACTCGATGCCGGGCGCGGACGGCCAGTCGGTCAAAGCGGACAAGGTGCTGGAGCTCAATGTGAACCATAACGTGTTCCAGTCGCTGAAGAAAGCTTACGACAGCGATAAAGAGAAGCTGGCTTTGTACACGAACCTGCTGTACAATCAAGCGCTGCTGATCGAAGGGCTGCCGGTGAGCGATCCGGTCGAATTTACGAACGACATTTGCAAAGTGATGGTGTAAGCGGGCTGGGAGCCCGAGAGAATGGGAACCACCTTCTTCCGAAAAACGCGGGAGGGTGGTTCTTTTATTTTTGGCCTGGAATATGCCATCATGAGGGTGGGGGCGATGCATGTGTTTAATGATTTCAAGCTGGTGGCCGAGACGCCGGTTTATGTGCAGGTGAGTAATTTTATCAAACGGCTGATGATGCAAGGTGCTTTGCAGGCAGGACAACGGCTTCCCTCGACGCGGGAGCTGTCGGAGCTGCTGGGCGTCAGCCGGGGCAGCATCATTGCCGCCTATGAGGCCCTCCATGATGAAGGACTCGTCTACGCCGTCGCGGGAAAAGGGAACTTCGTGGCCGAGGTGTCTGCACCGGGGAGGCATGCGGCCCCGACTTGGCGGATGGATTGGCGCGAGCGGATGAACCGGCAAGCCCGGCTGTCCGTGGAGCTCGACCATATGAAACGCGGCAGACCCGGGCTGCGGGCGGGTAAAGGCAAGATTTTGTTTACGAGCATCGCCCCTGACGAGCGGCTGTTCGATTTGGAGAACGTGAAACGCGCCTTTTTGGACCGGATGGCGGTCGAAGGCCAGGTCTTGCTGAATTACGGATACGCCAAAGGATATAAACCGCTGATCGAGCTTTTGCTTAACTACATGGAACGCAAAGGCGTGGATCTGACGGGCAAGGATATGCTGATCACCAGCGGGTTTACGGAAGGGCTGGACATCGTGCTGTCGGCGATCGGGCGGGACGGCGGCGCGGGCGGGCGTATGCTTTGCGAGAACCCCACGCACCAGACCGCGATCAAAAACCTGCGGCGGCACGGGTTCGAAATCACCGGCATTCCGATGGAGCCGGACGGCCTCGATTTGTCGGCGCTGGAGCGGGAGCTTCGGACGCAGCCGTTCGACGGCGCGTTCCTGGTGCCCTCCTATCACAATCCCACCGGGATCGTTACGTCCGCCGAGAAGCGGCTGGCCTTGCTGGAATTGCTCGGCCGCTACCGGGTGCCGGTCATCGAGGACGGCTTCAACGAGGAGCTGCGATACTCCGGTTCGCATGTTGCGCCGTTGATTGCCATGGCCGGGCAGGGGAATGGGGTGGTGTATCTGGGCAGTTTTTCGAAGGTGCTGTTCCCGGGAATTCGCGTCGGCTGGGTGCTGGCGGACCGGGAGCTGATCGAGGTGCTGGAGAGCGTCAAGCGGGCGCGCAGCATTCATACGTCGACGTTGGACCAATCGCTGCTGTATCAATATATGCTGAACGGCAACCTGGAAAAGTACTTGAAGCGGGCCCGTTCGGAGTACCGGCGCAAATACGAGTGGACGAAGGCATGCTGCGAGCGCTATGTGCCGTATGCCCGGCTGTCGGGCAGCGGCGGGCTGCATCTGTTTGTTGAATTTGCGGAGGGGTTCGATACGTGGAAGCTGTTGGAGCTTTGCGCGGACCAGGGCGTGTTGTTTACGCCGGGGGATATGTTTTTCGTCGACGGCGGCGGGCGGAACACGATGCGAATCGGATTCTCGCGCGTGCCCGAGGAGGAGATCGAGAAGGGGATTCGCTTGATCGGCGAAACGGCGGCGAAGCTGTTAGGGGATAAGAGTTAGCTGCGGATGTTTGGAGTGCGGCTTGGACTTAAACAACGGTTGAAGGAGAGGAAATTCGGATGAAAGTTGGCGTGATTATGGGCGGCGACTCCTCGGAGCGCGAGGTGTCGCTGATGACGGGCAAGGAAATCGTGGGCCGGCTGGACCGGAGCAAATATGAAGTGGTCCCGATTGACGTGATGAAGCGGGAGGAGTTGATCGACCAAGTGCGGGGCATCGATTTCGCTCTGCTCGCGCTGCACGGCGCGTTTGGCGAGGACGGTACGGTGCAAGGCGCACTGGAGACGCTGGGCATCCCGTATTCGGGCAGCGGCGTGTTGAGCAGCAGTTTGTGCATGGATAAGAACCTGACGAAGCGGCTGCTGCGGGCCGAAGGAATTGTTACGCCGGACGGGGCGTTCCTGGACCGTGCTTCGTTTGCAAGCGAGGCTTGGGAGGAGCAGTTGGCGGGGCTGGCGTATCCGCTGTTCGTCAAGCCGAATGCGGGAGGCTCCAGCATCGGCGTGCAGCACGTCGACCGGCCGGAATTGTTGCGCGGCGCGCTGGAGGAGGCGTTCCGCTGGGACGTGTCCGTGGTCGTCGAGTCGATGGTGTCCGGTCAAGAGATCACCTGCTCGATCCTTGGCGGGGAGCTGCTTCCGGTGCTGGGCATCCGGTCCAATGGGGCGGAGTGGTTCGACTACGAAGCCAAATACAGCGACGGCGGGGCGGAGGAGCGCCCGATCACGCTGCCGCCCGAAGCGGAGGCGCGGGTGCGGGAGGCGGCGCTGGCCTGTTACCGGCTGCTCCAATGCCGCGTCTACGCGCGGGTTGACATGATCCTGAAGGACGGAGTTCCTTACGTGCTTGAAGTCAACACGCTGCCGGGGATGACGGCGAACAGCCTGCTACCGCGCAGCGCGGCTGACGCCGGCATGAGTTACGGCGAACTGCTCGACCGGATCATCGAGCTGTCGCTGGCCGAGCGGGGTAAGGGCGTTACTGCCCGGGCGGCGCAACGGTAAAAATGTTGCATTTCGTACAACATTTCTGCCGGAGCTGTGGCCTTTGGCTGTGAAATGTTGTAAGAAGTACAACATTTTAGGGCTGTTGGGCTACAGCTAGGCGAAAATGTTGTATTCTGTACAACATTTTCGGTTGAGGTGGGCCTTTGGGGAGAGAATGTTGCATTTTATGCAACATTTCCCGCTTAGGGGTATTCTCAGCAGCGCAGCCAACTCCCAAATAAGACCCGCCGGTAGGCAACCGACAAAAAAGGACCCGCCCCGAGGGGATGGATCTCTTGGATCAAGCTGCTGCGCAAGCCGTCTAGTTGGCGGGGTTCCCGGCCAAATCCAGCGCTTGCTCAATCGGCACGTATTCGTAGCGCAGGTCGCGGGCGACGGAGGCGTACGTAATCGCACCGCCGGCAACGTTCACTCCTTTGCGCAGGGCGGCCCGTTCGCTAAGCGCCGAGTATAGACCCTTCGTGGCGATCTCCAGCGCGTAGGGCAGCGTGGCGTTGGCCAACGCCAGCGTCGAGGTGCGCGGCACCGCGCCCGGCATATTGGCGACGGCGTAATGGACGACGCCATGCTTCACATAAGTCGGATCGGAGTGAGTGGTGATCCGGTCCACCGTTTCGAAGATGCCGCCTTGGTCGATAGCCACGTCCACGACGACCGAGCCGGGGCGCATCGCCTTGACCATGCTTTCCGTGACCAGCTTCGGCGCTTTGGCGCCGGGGATCAACACCGCGCCGATCACCAGGTCGGATTCGCCGACCGCCTCGGCGATGTGCTGCGGATTCGACATCAGCGTCTGCACGCTTCCGCCGAAGATGTCCTCCAGTTGGCGCAAACGATCGGCGTTCAAATCGAGGATCGTTACGTCGGCGCCTAAACCGATCGCCACCCGCGCCGCGTTCGTACCGACCACGCCCCCGCCGATAATCGTCACCTTGCCGCGTCTCACGCCGGGCACGCCGCCGAGCAGGATGCCTTTGCCCCCGTGCGGCTTCTCCAGAAACTGCGCGCCGATCTGCACCGACATCCGCCCGGCGACTTCGCTCATCGGCGTCAACAGCGGCAGCGTTTTGTTGACTTCGACGGTTTCATAGGCGATCGCGGTCACGCCTTTGTCCTTCAACGCTTGGGTCAGCTCCGGCTCCGGCGCCAGATGAAGGTACGTAAACAGGACCAGGCCTTGGCGGAAAAATCCATACTCCGACGGCTGCGGTTCCTTGACCTTCATCACCAGGTCGGCGGACCAGGCCTCCGCCGCGTCCGTGACCACCTTGGCCCCGGCGGCCGCGTATTCCGTATCCTCAAAGCCGCTGCCGGACCCGGCGTTCGTCTCGATCAGCACCTGATGCCCCGCATGCACCAGCGAGAAAACACCCGAAGGGGTCAGGGCTACCCGGTTCTCATTGTTTTTGATTTCTTTCGGCACTCCAACGATCATGATGTATCCTCCTCCGTCAATTTTGCTGACGCCACTCCCGGCACAAAGCCTATTTTGTCCAGAAATCGGCTAAACCTGTCAATGGATTTGACATCAGTATAGGACAGGAACGGTAGATTTTGTTTGTGGAGATCGAAGAAAAAAAACGGCCGCGTTTGTGAAATTTCACAAATCGCGGCTGCCGCCGAAGCGCTCGGCCTTCAGATCCAGATATAACGTTACTTTTTGCTCCATGCGGGTCAGGTCGATCCGGCCGATTTCGGCGATTCGCTTCAGCCGGTAATTGAGGGTGTTCGCGTGAATGTGCAGCGCATCGGCGGCCGTCTTGGCATTGCTGTCATGCGCCAAAAAAACCTCCAACGTATGCAGCAGTTCGCTGTGGTGCTCCTGATCGTACGCCCGCAGCCTGACCAGTTGGGCGTTTACGCTGCCGTGCTTCCGCATCTCCTGCCAGATGAGCGGCAGATAGCGATAGTAGCCGAGATCGCCGTACATCGCCAGATTGCCCGTTTCCGCGGGAAAACGCTGCTTCACCTGCAGCAGGAGCAACGCTTCGCGATAGCTGTCCTCCACCCGCCCGTATTCGCTGTAAAGGCAGCCGCTGGCCAGCCCGTCATAATCCGCTTTGAAATAGGACCGCAGGTTCCGCTGAAGCAGCTCGAGGCGGCCGGCAACTCCGTCCATCGAATCCGGCACGACCGGGGCGCACAGCAGAATCAGTTGGTTCTTATCGACGGCGCGCAGCACGATCCGGCTGTGGCCGGAGACGGAGGCGAATTTCTCCAACGCCTGCCGCTGCCAGATTTCCTTCACCTCGGCGGCAAACTGCAGCACGACCACGTGAAAAAAAGCGGGGAGCGGCAGCCCGATGCGGTTCGCCTGTTCGCGGATCGAGGCTTCGCCATGAAGATGGCCCGTCAGCAGTTGCCAGAAGAGATCCCGATGCGCCTCGTCCTCTTTATGGCGCTGGAGCTGCCATTGTGCCATTTTGGTGCGGGCGGCTCGGGCGGCCTTCATTAATAAGGTCATTTCCCGTTCCGAAACAGGCTCTTCGGTTTCCAGCACCCAAATGAATCCGACAACCCGGGTACCCGAGCGGACGGCGATCGCGACCCGTTCGCTCAGCCCCACCTCGCGGATCGGGCCGATGCGGATCGGCGTTTCGCTGTCCAGCAGGCGGGGAAGGACGCCGTCCCGCCACAAGCAGCCGATCACCTGATCGGGCACGCGGCGGCCGACGATGGTGGCGAGCCGCGCTGCATCGGTTTCCGGCACATGCGAGCTGTAGGCGACCAAGCGGTGGTTCGCGTCTTCGATCGTGACCGGACGCCTCAGCGCGTCGCTGATTTTTTCCGCCAGCATTTCCAGGTTGTCGGAGTAAGGTTCGAATGAATCGTTCGGCTCTTCGCGCAAGGGCGTCACCTCCGTTTCAAGGATGTTGTGCGGTTGCATAAGAACGTTCCGCCTTTTTGGGGGAAGAAAGACAAAACCCGGCCGGTTCATAAATCGATAACGGAAAGAGGGAAAACACGATGACAACAACGCAAACGAAGGGAGCTTCATCCATCGGTTACCGCGAAACCTGGGCGGAAATATCGCTGGAGGCGATCGCCCATAATGCGGGCCTGTTCCGCAAGCAGGCGGCCGAGGGCTGCCGGGTGATGGCCGTGGTCAAAGCGAACGGGTATGGGCACGGTGCCGTACAGGCGGCGCAAGCGGCGATCCGCGCCGGCGCCGACTACCTGGGTGTTGCCCTCGTCGATGAGGCGCTGCAGCTTCGGGCCGCCGGTATATCACAGCCTATTCTCGTACTCGGCTACACGCCACCGCTTGGGGTCGAAATCGCCGTCCGGCACGGGGTCACCCTAACGGTCTATACCGAGGAGGTGCTGCGGGAGGCGATCGCTTGCGCGAAAAAGCAACGGCGCAAGGCCCGCATTCATTTGAAATACGATACCGGGATGAGCCGGATCGGCTTGCCCTCCGTCGAAGCGGTGATCGGGTTGGCCGAGCAAGCCGCGGCCGCTGCGCCTTTCGTCGTGCTGGAAGGCTTGTTTACGCATTTTGCCGATGCGGACGGTCCCGACCCGTCGTTCACCCGGGAGCAATTCGCCCGCTTCGGCGACTGCATTGACGCCCTGGAAGCCCGCGGCCTGCACATCCCGATCAAGCACTGCTGCAACAGCGCCGCGGCGATGCGTTTTCCGCAGATGCATCTCGACATGATCCGGGTCGGGATTGCGCTGTACGGGTTATTTCCTTCCGCGCGGCTGCGGCTGCCGGAATACCCGCTGCGGCAGGCGATGCAGTTGAAGACGAAAATCGCCTCGCTCCAGCGGATCGCACCGGACCGCACCGTCAGTTACGGCCGGACGTACCGCGCGGCATCGGAACGGATCATCGCCACCCTCCCGGTCGGTTATGCCGACGGCCTGTCGCGGGCGTTGTCCAATCGCGGCTGCGCGCTGGTGCGCCGGCAGCGGGTCCCGATCATCGGCCGGATCTGCATGGATCAGACGATGCTTGACGTGACGGGGGCGGAAGGCGTCCGCGCGGGCGACGAGGTCGTCCTCTTCGGCGGGGCCGCGGGGGAGGCCACGATATCGATCGACGAAGTGGCCGGCTGGATGGGGACGATCAATTATGAAGTCGTTTGTCTGATCGGTCCAAGAGTGCCGCGCGTTTATCCGGATGCTTCGGAACTCATGTAACAAAAGGTACCATACCTCTGGCATCATAATCCAAGTTTTGGGTTTCGTAAAGAGGAATTTCCGCGGTTTTTCGTGATATGTTTCTCTTGCGTTATATTATCTAACACAAACCCCTGTTCTGATGGTCAGAGCAGGGGGTTTGTATTGGAGAACAATCAAGAACGGCGGGTGAATGATAACACGATGTCCTGCGGATCATCGCCAAAGCCGCTGCCGAACAGGTTGAGCCCGCGCCGATTGGCGGCATCCTCACGGACTTCGAAGCGAACGCGGATCGGCTTGTTGAACGCCAGGCCCAGCCCGGCGATCGCGGTAGGCCCGGCGGCCACGCCATTGACAAAGCTGCCTTCCCGAGTCACGCGCCATTCGGTAAGCTGCCCGTATTGGGTGCCGCCTTTCCACTTGTCGGGCGTCAGCTTGCCTTGGCGCTCGCCGAAATCGCCGGGGCTGGTCCAGGTGCCGACCGGCAAGCCGTTCACGCTGACCGTAATGTCGGACGGCCAATCTTCCCGGAACCCCGGGGCCTCGGAACAAACCTCCGCCCGGATGCAGAGCTCCTCCAGTTCGACGCTCGGCGGCAGCGGATTGGCAAAGTAATATTCGACGTAGCCCGCTTCGGCGAACCATAGCAGCGCAGCTTCGGTTCGCTCCGGCATATAAAACGCCCGCGGATCGTCCGGGGACCCGATCGGGCCCGCGTCGCGCCCGACCATGCCGCAGGGCGGGCTTACGGAGCAGATGGAATACATGCCGATGGGCATGTGAATTTCCTCGACATGATGGAGCCCTTCTCCCGGATGGGTCGGGAGTTCCAGGAGAATGGAGCGGCAGGTAACCGAACAGATTTTTTCCCGGTTGGCTCCGGGGGCGGAGACGATCAGCTCGGCCTGCTCCAGAATCTGCACATTGATGGAAATGGTCGGTTGAGCGACGCCAAGCGCTTCGGCCAACTGGCTGATGCTCATCGGTTGCTTGCCCAACGCTTCGAGGATACGGACGCGGACGTCCCCGGACAGCGCTTTGGCCACGTCGAGAATCCGGGAGGCCGGATAGCGGAGGGGGTCCTGACGGTAAGGTTCACTCATCTAAATGTTCCTTTCTTCAGTTGGTAGCCTAAATTCAGTCCTAGCACGCAACGGGATCAAATCTGTAGCCAGTGTACCTCAAAAATAATGTATTGTAAATTTATAATATACATTGTGATTATATAATATATATGCTATCATGAGGGCGAAATCATCCTAATCATCATTGTTCCAGTTGAAAATGAAAGGTGTGCAAATTTGATGACAAAACCATCGTTAACGGCGGAAGCAGCCGCGATTCCGCGCCCGGAGCATCCCCGGCCGGATTGGCGGCGGACGGATTGGCTCAATCTGAACGGGACCTGGTCGTTCCGGCACGAACCGATCGGTGAAGGGGCCGGTACGTCCCGGGAGGATGGAGAAGCCAAAGATTTTCCGGAACGGATCGAGGTGCCGTTTTCCTGGTCCAGTCCGTTGTCCGGGATCGGCAAGAATGAAGCGGGGATCGGCTGGTATCGGCGGACCGTCGCCTGGCGGCCGGAAGCGGACGGGTCGCGGATTTTCCTCCATTTCGGCGCCGTCGATTATCGGTGCGATGTTTGGGTCAACGGCGTCCATGCCGGATCGCACCGGGGCGGATACGGCAACTTTGAGTTCGAGGTGACGGACTGTTGGAACACGGGCGGGGAAAATACGATCCTCGTTCGCGCGGAGGATGCGGACGGCGACGATCAGGCGCGCGGCAAACAGGGGTACGGTGAGATTCGCGGCATTTGGCAGCCGGTCTGGTTGGAAGCGCGGCCGATCGTCTATGTGCGGGATGCGAAGTTCCGCACGTCTCTCGACGGGCGGGTAGAAGTGACGGCCCGCATCGTTGCCAAGGAAACCTCGGCGGCCACGCTGGCCTTGCGGTTTCTGGACGGGGCCGTTGAGCACGCGGAAGAGCTGACGCTGGCCGCCGGCGAGAACACGGTCCGCACCTCGTTTCAGGTGGCGGAGCCCCGGTTGTGGAGCCCGGAAACGCCGCATCTGTACGAGGGGGAGCTGCGGTTGACGGCTGCCTCCGGGGAGGACGCGGTCGCCACGTATTTCGGCATTCGCGAAATCGGCACCGCCCGTTTCGGGCAGCGGGATTACCGCTGGATCACGTTGAACGGTAAGCCGATTTATCTGAATGGCGCGCTGGACCAATCTTTTCACCCGACCGGTTATTTTACCTATCCGACCGACGAGAAGATGCGGGACGAAATTTACTTGATGAAGCGCCTCGGGCTGAACTTCGCGCGGATCCACATCAAGCCGGAAGAACCGCGCAAGCTGTATTGGGCGGATAAGCTGGGGTTGCTGATTATGCAGGATATGCCCTGCTTCTGGGGCGCACCCGGCGAATCGGCACGGACGGCCTACGAAAGCGAAGCGCGCGAAGTGATTGAACGCGATTATAATCACCCGTCGATTTTTTCCTGGATCATGTTCAACGAGACGTGGGGCTTGAAATCGGGGAAAGCGGCCGGCAGCCTGACCGGGGATGAATCCGGCAACATGAATTATTTGCCCGAGACCCAGGAATGGGTGCAGGGGATTTACCGCTGGGCCAAAGAGATGGACCCGACGCGCCTTGTGGAGGACAATTCCGCCTGCAACTGGGACCATGTCGAAACGGACTTGAACACGTGGCATTTTTACGTGAACGGGTATGAAAAGGTGCGCGAGCATATCGGCAATGTGGTAGCCAACACGTATTCGGGGTCGACGTTCAACTATATCGGCGGGCGAACGCAAACGGACGCGCCGCTAATGAACAGCGAATGCGGCAACGTATGGGGCATCGAGCACAGCGCGGGGGACAGCGATCTGGCTTGGCATTACCGCTACATGCTGAACGAGTTCCGCCGCCATGACAAGATGTGCGGGTTCGTGTTCACGGAATTCCGGGACGTGACGAACGAATTCAACGGGTATTACCGGCTGGACGGGACGGAAAAAGACTTCGGCTACGGCGGCTTCGTGCCGGGCATGACGCTCGCCGACCTGCATGCGCCGGACATGATCGTCATCGACGCGCCTCCGTCGCAAACGGTCGCCGCCGGGGCGAAGGTGTCCGTGCCCCTGCTGCGCTCCAGCTATTCGGACCGCTACCACGGCCGCACGCTCCAACTCGTTTGGGAGCTGTGGCACGACGACCTTGGCGTTCGCGTTGTGGCGGACCGCGGCGAGCGCGCCGTCGCCTGGGAGGATTACGGCGTGGCGGAGCTGGCACCGCTCGAGGTCGCGATGCCTAAGCAGGACGCCGTTGCGGTGCTGGCCCTGCGGCTGGTCGCCGAGGGAGGCGAGACGGTGTCGCGCAACTTCGTCGCGTTCGACGTACGCGGCGACGGCACCGTTCCCGAGCCCGCCGGCGGCGGTATCCGTACGGTGAGCGTCCCGGTGGGCGGCTACGCGCAGCAGACGTTTGCGGTGCAATGGGAGGCGATCCAAGGAGCGAAGGTCAGCGGCGCGGGCGCAGGCGCTTTCGCGTATGAGGTACGGCTGCCGGAGCGGGAGGAGCTGGCGCTGATCGGCGACATCGAAATCGCCTTCGAAGCCGGCGCCAAAAGGGTGCTCGCCCGCAATTTCGAAGGCGCCAAAGTGCGCGATCACGGGATCGGCTACATGCACGGGGCTCCCGCCGACGTCGAATACAACCCGAACACTTATTACATGACGGATGAAGTACGCCATGAATCCGTGGTGACGGTTTGCATCGACGGCGAACCTGTCGGAAGCGCGCATCTCCCCGAC
The DNA here is from genome assembly GCF_057063165.1 of Paenibacillus sp. JL3B1040. Taxonomy (NCBI): domain Bacteria; kingdom Bacillati; phylum Bacillota; class Bacilli; order Caryophanales; family Paenibacillaceae; genus Paenibacillus; species Paenibacillus tiangongensis. The sequence goes on from NZ_CM169317.1 coordinate 1,139,796, forward strand.
GATCCGGCGGATGCCCGCGGCGTCTTGTCCTGGCATTACCAGCCGGTGGACAACCGCTTGGACGAGGCCGGCTCGTACGGGTACCTATGCCGCGTCAAGGTACCCGGGCGCATCGCCGCCCAATTGGACCGCAGCCGCCGCTTCCGGCTGGAGCTGCGCGCCGGGGAAGGCGGGCTGGCGCTGTATGGCCGCAATGCCGGGCGGTATCCGCTGGACATTCAGGTGCGCTGCCGTTAGCCGGTGCACTGTCCTAACCGGCGCGCTGCCGCTAACGGGTACGTCACCGCTAACATGGGACTCGCTGGAGAAGATCCGCGAGCACGGATACGCCCCCGGCTACAAGGAGCGGGAGCCGGGGGCGTCCGCCGTCTCCGCGCCGATCTTCGACCGGCGGGGAAGCTGGCCGCCGCCCTGTCCGTGTCAGGCCAGGATCAGGGCTGGGACTGGGGCGGTCAGTCGCTTGACGCTGCAGCGGCTCGTGGAGTACGGCCTGTCTTGGTGGATGCGACGAATAGCTGTTGACGGATGGGGAAATAAGGTGAGTAAATCACCTTATTTCGCTAGCGGAGGCTTAAATCGGACAAATAAGGTGATATTATCATCCTATTTGCCCGGAAAGCGGTGATTTCAGCCGTAGTCCCGGCGAATAAGATGATATTATAACGCTATTTCGGCTACGTCCGAGCGAATGGAGCCAATAAGGTGATTTCATCACCTTATTATCTGTGCCTCCAGCGCGTCGCGGCGGCCGGCGGCATGTTCAAGGGACTGAGAAGTGCCCTTGATAGAAAAAATAATCGGCCAGGGTGGGTTCAATCATACCTGGCCGATTTTTTTCTTTATTGACTTAGTTTTTGAGGGATGTCTTCCTCGTAAATCCATTGGCAGGCAAAGTTGATCCATGAGGGACGACCCCATCGGGGCGAACAAGGGAACAAACCAATCCCCTTATTCGTGCTCCTGGGCTCAGCCCGGCAATCGGCGCCCCTATCGGCGCCCCTACCCGTTCAGCAGCTTGGCGATTTCCGTACCGGACAGCAGCTCTCCCAGCGATCGGTTCAGCGGCAGCGGCTTGTTGCCGAGGCAGGTCCGCACCGCGGTCAACAGGACGCGCACGTCGTATCGGCTGGGGTGCACGGGAATCACTTCCTTTTCCAGCTTCAGCAGCCGGTATACCGCCGTCATCGCCGTGCGGACGGAATATTCCACCGTAAACACGCAGTCGTCCGGCACCTCGGCAAACTGTCCGAGGAAGGCGAGGTTGACGCTGCCCTGCGGCACGACCTGCGGGCGGTCGCCAGCCACGCGCGGCATGAACTGCGAAGTGATATACGGCATCATACAGGGAATGACGTTGGTCGTATGGGCCAAAATTTCCGGTATGCGGTCCTTCAACCCCATATGGTAGCAGAGCTCTTCCAGCAGCTCGCGTCCGGTGCAATCGGCCATCTTCTTGCCGACGTAGTTGCCGACCGCGTCGGGGAACAATCCATAGGCCCACAGGACTTTGACGTTGTCCGGCTGGTTGAGGAAATGCGGCTGCTTCGGCGCGGTCCACGACATCAGCCAGTTGGAGTCCTTGATCGTTACGACGCCGCCCATCCCCGGCAAATCGCCGGTCAGCTCCAGCAAATGCGGGAATACGATGTCGTCGTCGGTGAGAGTGACCGTAAAGGACAGCCATTTGGTCTTGTCGATATCCCCGCAAAATACCTCCGGCCGGCCGAAATCGGGAGATTTGGCGGCCAGCTTCTCCCACAAGCTCCAGCAGCCGCGTTCATCGACAGACCGATTTAATACGGCGGGCCGGTTCAAATCGCCTTTCGTGGAGTTTTCCGTCATCGAGCCGTTCGTGACCATGACCAAGTCGCCGCGGGAGACGGGGATTGTCTTGGCCGCCCCGTTTACCTTTAGATGGATGGCGGTTACGACCTTTTCGCCGCCTGTCGTATCGAGTTCCAGGTCGACGACCTGATGCCCTTTGTCGAAGCGGACGCCCTGCGCTTCCAACCATTTCACCAGCGGAAGGATCAGCGAATCGTATTGGTTGTATTCCGTGTGCAAAATGCCCTTCAATCGGTTCATGCCGGAAATCAGATGCATAAAACGCTCCATGTAACGCTTCACTTCCACGACGCTGTGCCAGTTCTCGAACGCGAACATGGAGCGCCAGAAATACCAGAAATTCGTCTCCAGGAAGCTTGCGTCGAAAAATTGCTCAATCGTCGTTCTCCCCAGCTTCTCCTCGGTCAGCATCGCCAGTTTGCCAAGCTGCAAAGCATGCGCGGTCGACAGTCCCAGCGTGGAAAAATCCGCTTTTTGTCCGGCGTTCTCCACCAGCCGGCAATGCGACTCGATCGGCTCCGCCAGGTTCAATTCGCGGAATTCGTCCAGCACGGTCCGATCGGGATTGGTCAACGACGGGATGAAGCCGAACAGCTCCATAAAACACTCGAAGTGCTCTTCAATTTCGCGTCCGCCGCGCGCGCTGTAGCCGTCCTTGGCGTTGCCCGCCCCGTCCATCGAACCGCCGTATACGTCGGACTCCTCCAGGATATGGATGTTTTTCCCCGGCATGTGTCCGTCGCGGATCAGGAAAGCCGCAGCCGATAAAGAGCCGATGCCTCCGCCGACCAAATACGCTTTTTTTGCCGCGATGCCTTCCGGAACCCGCGGATGAACTCTTTGATACGTTCCCATAAGTCGTCTTCCTTTCTCAATGGAATAGGTTTCCTGCTCATGAGCTGCTTCAAATATATCTCCCGAGAAAAAAGAAAACCATGGACATTTGAAGGTAAATGTCCATGGTTTGCACATGCGGGAAACATTGTGTCGTTTGTGAGCAACGTGTGAATTCAAGCAAGCGAGGGGAGGCGGCGGTCACCCGTGCCGGTAGTTTTCCAAACTGCGGGTCAGATTGCCGCCGAGGATTGTTCCGACCTTGTCGACGATTTCGACCGGATCGGTGTGAGCCCCCGCCTTCAACCATTCGATCACCTGCCCGCGGACGGCCAGCGCGTAAAAATCGGCAACCTCCTGTTCGGCGCGTTGGCTCACGTCCCGATCTTGCGCCAATTCCCGCACGACTTCGATCGCAACGCCGTAAATCACGTCGTACAGAAACTTTTCCAGATGCTCGCGCCCCAAGGAATGGAAGGTGTTCAGGCACATGGTCTTGTGTTTCTGCGTATAGCGCAGCACGCTCAAAAACCCTTGCTTCCAGCCGGTGTAATTGCGATACGGCTCAAGGCCTTCGATCACTTCCGTCCGGTATACCCAACCGAGCAATTCGTAAATGTCCTGAAAATGATTGTAAAAAGTATGCCGGGTGACACCGCAGTCCGCCGTAATCTGCCGGATCGTGATTTTGTTCAACGGAACGGTAAGCATCAGCTTTTTCAAAGAACGGGCCAGTGCATTTTTGGTAATTTGGGAGTATGACATTTCGCCCTCCTAGGATAGTAAATAGCCTCTCGGCATTCGCCGAGGCAGATGGGACAAGGATTTCCCTGCCTCACCTAAACTGCTCTCCTCCTACTTTTGTAGGGGGATTTTTTATTGCAGCCCCGTTTTGAATTGGAAAAAAATATTTTCAAATGCGGGCTGATTTTCTCAAAAAAACACTTGACATATCCCAAAATCCTCCAAAATCGCGTGAAAGGGGATGCCCCTTACTACTTGCGATTGGAGGGTGTTCCACTTGAAACCTGTATTCGTTCCGCATTCGGAATTCCAAGCTTTTGTTCTTCATCAGCTTCGCACCCATTACGGTCCCGGCGTCGTCCTCATCCACAAAGATTGGCCGTTCGTCGCCAAGCTCTGGATGACCGATCTTACCGCCATCACGACATTGCTCGAGGACGAATACGCGGATCAGGGGCCACAGCCCCGGGACCCGGCGTCCATGCTGCGTTCCTACCTGCTCCTGCTCATGACCAATTCCCAGATGGGACTCACCGAATGGATTAACGAGTTGAAGCGTACGCCGATCTACCCATGCTTAGCGGTTTTCCTTTCGATGATCTTCCCGGCGTCGGCACGTTCTACGATTTTTTCGACCTGCTTTGGCCTGCTGTAGACAAGCACCTCAACCCCCGGAAACAACGCAGACGCAAAGGGAAAACCAAGAAGGGCAAGAAGAAAGGCGAGAAAGCCCCACCCCCACACCCGGCCGAGTCGAGCGCCTGGTGAAATGGATGATGCGTCATGCCGATAAGAAAACGGGTTTGCCTGCCGACAAGCTCTTTGATTTCTTTCAATCTCAGATTGTTTCGGTATCGGCAAAGTTCGGTTTGCTCGGGAATCTTTCGGCGCTTGGCACCGCCGGCGATGGCACACCCGTCGTCACCAGCGCCTATCCCCGAAGCAAACCGACCTGTGATTGTCGTGCCCGCGGTATAGCTGAATGCAACCACCCTCGTCTTTACTCCCAACCCTACTGCAACTCGGGATGGGACAGCGCCCGTGAGAAATACTTCAACGGCTACCACCTGTACATGATCTCTGCGGCAGACAGCAAGTACGATTTGCCCTTGTACCCGAGACTTCAGCCTGCCTCACGGCTTGACGCGGTCAGTCTCGTCTTGAGCTCGGTCGAATTCAAGCAACGTTTCACCTTGGGCACGGTAGATAAAATGCTTCTGGATGCCGCTCACGATGCAGAGCCTATCTATCGTTCCAAAAAGAACACCGAGCGCCAAACGGCGAGCGACATTCACATTTCCCCCAAGGGCATTCCGATTTGCCCGAAGGGAAGGGAAATGAAGCCGAACGGCACAGACCGGAAGCTGCATCGTCGCAAGTGGAGATGTTCCCCCGTTTGTGGCTGTTCGACAGCCAAGTTTGGCCGTACCTTCTACACGAAAACGAGCGATGATCCACGGCTGTTTCCCAAAACACCTCGCGATTCGCAGAGGGGGAATCTGGTTTACAAGCGCCGGACGTCCGTTGAGCGTTCCGACAAGCGGGAGAAAGTCGATTACAAGCTGGAACTCGGTCGGCACCGCTCTACGATGATGTGATACATGCGCATCTAAGGCATTAGGATCTGCCAGCACATGGATGCCTGGTATGTCAGCCAGAAGGACGAATGGGACAAACTGAAATCTACGTTTTACCCGACAAACGCCTAAATTTTTCAAAAATACCGTTTGGCAAATGGGCGGAGTCTGTCCTTTTTTGAAACTGGTTTTCATCTCCCATAATTTCCAGCACCCATTTCCTTGTTTCCTCTGTCATTTCCCCTTCAACCCCAGTCTAATTCCGAGAGGCTATGTAATATAATTTGGGACTAGACTCCATCAACGAGGACAGCACCCGGTTAGGCCTGACTGGCGTTCTTGAGCTAGCGGGCGATTATCTCGGCATCCGGTGGTACATAGCGGGGCTAGGGATCGTGGGAGGCCCGGTTCACCCGACGGTCGTTGGCGCCGATGGTTCGGAGGTCGCCAATTTCCATGATTTGGGGTAATATTAAATAAATATATGTAAAGAGGTGATTAAAATTATTATTATATGGCAAAATATTGTGATTCAAGTTTTGGTGATAGTTGCTGTAATATGGTTAATCGTTCGGATACTGAAAAAAAGAAAAAAATAGAAACGATACGGTAATTAAATTTCCAAAAGTGCGGTTCTTTGAAAATATTAAAAGACCTGAATCTTTGGTAGATGCAGAAGTCGGGTTAAACGATTAGTTGATAGAATTAAAACAAAAATATTCTTAAAGGGCCTGTTCAAAAAGCAACGTTTCAGTTTAAAGTCAACAACATAGGAAGCCAACACAGACTCCAAAGTTGGGAATGAAAGGGATTGGGAGGCGCTGGCTAATCTTTCTCGGCACCGATTCAATTTCAGACCTTAAATTTGGACAGACGTATCCCTTGTGCCGTAATTCTCTTTCTTTCAGTTGCGTGCGGCGGGCATTTACGCTGCCAACTGTAGCGAGATTTGCTCTACTTGAATCTCTTTCCATTTTTTGAGGGTTGTCACATGATTCGGAGGCAGAACGGTTTCCCGTACATGCGCAATCATCCGCTCAATGAATCGAAACGCATCTCGCAGAATAAACCATTTCTCGACGCGTTTAGTTGTACGCACCGGCACCTTCTTATGCTTCATGAGAGAAGTCAGTTGATTCGACTCTTGCGCAAACGCTAGTTCCACCTGCTTGCGGAACATCAGCATGTGTTCTTGCAGCGGACAGGCGGCGCATTTCTCTTCATCCCCGCAAAACCAGGCCGTGTTTGTATCTTTATCGAACCCGTCGAATACGAGGGCATGCCCTTGCTCGCATTCCGGTTTCCCTTCGGGAGAGCAGTGTTCGGGAATGATTGTGTTTGTCTTGAACTCTGTTACGATGGCCACATTGTGCTTCAAGAGCGCTTCTTTCTGATCATCGGCATCGAAGTAACCCAGATCCGCCACCAGATAATCGACATTCAGCTCTTCGATCTTCTTCATTATTTCAATGAGCGGCAGCATCACTTTGACGTCCGCTGTATCATTGGGCAGAATGATCGAGAACAAGACAATCGGACCTTTCGGACTGGGGCAGACGATGGAGTGCTTACGGTAGCCGATGAAAAACTTGTTCTGGTTCGCCTTCGTTCGCTGCACACCGACTGTCGCGTCCGGATCGGAATATGTCTTCTCACATGCACACTTGCTCTGATCCGGGCAAGAACAACGTTTGTGCTTGTATCCGTTAACGTTCGCCCAAACGGGTCTGAAATCGATGCCCGTAAGCGTCGGCAGCAGAAAGTCTTTCAGCTTCAATGCCTCGGCAATGAGGTCAAAGAGAATGGAATAAAACAATTCGCGCTCACCTTGGATCGGAAATTGCTCAGGCAACTATGAACCGGCACCTTTTCGATATTGGGGACACCGATAAAGTTGCGCCATGCCTGGTTTTTTGGTTCTTTGAGTTGCCTCACCAGTTCCCGAAACGAGGAAATCTCTGGTCGTGTAAAGTACAGATAATGCATCCGAAAACAGACTCTTGGATCAATCGGAGGACGCCCGCCATCCTTGTAAAGCGGAGCGATCTTCTCAAGCACAATCGGGTCATCGACATGGTCGATGTAATCAATGAGTTCTGCATCAAAGCCGAGTGTGTTATAGTAGTGGTAGGGCAGCAGTTCAAGCTGCAAGTCCATGAAAATGCACCTCGCGAATGGTTAAATTGGTTGTAGGAGTACTTCCATTTTACCATTTTCCGCTGCGGTGCATTTTTGTTTTTCATACGATTTTATGAGCTTTTTGAACTGGCTCTTAAATCTATAATTCCTTGGGTAGGCAGCAAGTATACTATTGCTGTCTACTTTTGCGTCCTTCTATACTTATGGTCATATCGTAATTACTCGATACACATGAGTTTTCGGATTTCAGTGATAGCTTAGCTTATTTTGTGCTTGAAAAATGTATATATTTGGATTAAAATCCTATATGTAAGTAAATATTTCTAATGGAGGGATTTAAATGAATAAAATTCCAATTATTTTTGTTGTCATTCTGTCTTGGTCGTTAGTAGTCTCCTCTTCTATTTTTGCAAGCCCATCTCCTCAAAGCTATCTTAACGAAGATGAAATCAAAGTTTTACATGAACAGACTTATAGCCTGGTTGTTAATGGTAAAGAAGGATTGGTTGACTCACAACCTCTTGTAAAGAAATACAAAGATATCTTCGAACATAACCCCGAGCTCTATTTGGAATATCTCAGCAAGTTAGACGTAAACGATGCCAATAAGATTAGGGAAAAACTGGCTGATGAATCAAGTATTACTTTTACTTCTAAAGGTGATAGAGTAATTAAAATGGATGATGGGAGTTTCATTGTAGAGCACTCTTCTTTAAAAAATAGCAAAGGGATTGAAGTAAAATCAGAAGGAAATAGTGATTCATTTAAATTATTTGATGTACATCAAGACACAGGATGGCAATCATATACCGCTAACAGCAGTGGAGAAAGTTTCACAAACGATGCGAGACAAGATTATTGGGGACTTTGGAAAACTCAAGAACTTCATTTAGTTACGAAGTACAAGGTATACACCTCTACTATAGAAATTACCAGCACAAGTACTGCTGGCACAAGCGCATGGTTTCCAGGTAAGGTCGATGAGAAATCTTCAAAAATCAATAAAAACAATGCAAAAGAAGTTGAAAGTATGGGTGAATATACTATAGCAGGTGTGGTTAAAGAAATAACTTACAGCAAGGATATTACCATTACTACGAATATTAAAATAAATAATGCAAGTGGAGGAAAAATTAATTTTAGTGTTAGAAGTATTGTTGAGGGGCCGTAGCTTTTAATTACTTCAAACATGAAGCGAGACGGGAAGGGACGTTAAAAACTTATGATGGTGTGGCGCGGAGCTGACTTGGCGGAACAAGAGTTTGCCTTGCGCCCTCTTACCTTGTTAGATTGCATAGAAGAGAGCACTGCCAATGAATTGGCGGTGCTCTTTGTGCGCTTAACAGAAAGAAGCGCCCAACTATGGAGTATAGGTCTTCAGCACTCCGCGAGGTGCGGAAGTGCATAACTGACAGGTTGTGTGCAGTCCGTGAGGACAAGAATCTGGAAAAATCCAAAAAGATTTGATAGACGGCGATCCGATGGTCCAACTCTTCCCATGAAGCAAAACTGAACCGCATGTTCAGAAAACGGCGAATGTGAATAGAAAACCAGCATTCGATATGCTGGAATTAAAAGAGAAAATATGGTAATTCGATTTAGCCAAGTATACCATATTTGCCGAAGGTTACAGAAGGGAATTGCATTGCGGCTTATCGGAATTCGAGCTAGAATATGGGGCGAGAGTTACAGTTCCCCAAATCCAAACATCGCAGGAGCGTGAGAGGATGAAGTACAGAAGGTACGGAACGACCGGCAAACGGGTGTCGGAGATCGGTTTTGGCGCTTGGCAGCTCGGGAACAAGCAGGACTGGGCGGCGATGGAGGAGGATGAGGCCATTCGGCTGGTGCATGAAGCGCTGGACCTTGGAGTCAACTTTTTTGATACCGCTCCCAATTACGGTCTAGGTAAAAGCGAGGTCCTGCTCGGCAAAGCGCTGGAACGAAAACGCGACAAAGCGGTGATCAATACGAAATTCGGCCATTCCCCGGAAGGGACCGACTTTTCGGCCGCGCAAATCCGGAATTCGATCGAACGCAGCCTGATGCGGCTGCAGACCGATTATTTGGATTCCGTATTGATCCATAACCCGCCGTTTGATCACCTGGACGGCAAATACGGCCACTACCAGGTGCTGGAGGATCTCAAAGCGGAAGGAAAAATATTGGCCTACGGCGTGTCCGTCGATTCCAGCCGCGAGATGCTGGAGGCGTTGAAGCATGCCCGGCTTGACGTCATGGAAGTGATGTTCAACATCTTTTACCAGGAAACGGCGCAGGCGTTCCGGGCGGCCGCGGAGAAAGACGTCGCTTTGATCATCAAGGTGCCGCTCGATTCCGGCTGGCTTTCGGGCAAATACGACGGAACCAGCTCGTTCTCGGATGTCCGCAGCCGCTGGTCCCCGGAGGTCATTCAGGCCAGGGCGGAGCTGCTGGAGCAAATCCGTTTCCTTGAAAACGAGCAAACGACGATGACGATGGCGGCGCTGCGCTTTATTTTGGCGTACCCGGAGGTGACGACGGTCATCCCCGGCGTTCGGAACAGCGCTCAGCTTCGCGAGAATGTCGCGGCCGGCGCTGCGGCGCTGCCGGACGAATCGACGCGGAAATTGCAGGACTTATGGGAGCGGGAAATCCGCTTCAAAAATCTCGGCTGGTAAATCGCTCGAAGGCAAAACGAACACGGCGGATTACGGCAGCACGGAAAAGAAGGGTTGCCTGTCATGGGTTTATGGGTACGGGAAAAAGAGTTTTACCAAAGTTTTTTCAGACTGACCTGGATTATTGCACTGCAAAACGTCATTTCCTTCGGCGTCAATCTATCGGATAATATCATGCTGGGCGGCTACAGCGAATCGGCTTTGTCCGGGGTAGCCCTCGCCAATCAGCTCCAGTTCCTGCTGCAAATGCTCGTTATGGGCGTTGGCGAAGGCGTGGTGATTCTGTCTTCGCGCGCTTGGGGCGCACGGGACATTCGGACGATCAAGAAGGTTTCCAGCATCGGCATGCGCCTCGCGCTGGGGCTTGCTTTGCTGCTGTGGCTGGCGGTATTCTTGTTCCCGCACGGGTGTCTGTCCTTGTTCACCAATGAGGATCGCGTCATCGCGGAGGGGGCTAAGTATTTACAAATCATCGGCTTCTCTTATCTCTTCTTTGCGGCCACGAATCTGCTGCTGGCTTCCCTCCGCAGCGTGGAGACGGTCAGAGTGGGATTTATCCTTTCTTTATCAACGTTAATCATCAACGTCTGCCTGAACTATTTGCTGATCTACGGGCATTTCGGGTTCTCGGCCTGGGGGGTGCGCGGCTCGGCTGCGGCAACATTAACGGCCCGGATCATCGAACTTGCGATCGTGGTGGGATACCTGAAACGGGTCGATCGGAAAATAAAGTTTGCCCTGCGGGACTTCTTCCAATTTAATCGGGAGATCTTCAAGCAATACTTAAGCGTCGGCTCGCCGATCCTGGCCTCCAATGCTCTCTGGGGGCTGGCCATGGCGGTGCAATCCGGAATCCTGGGCCATATGGGGGAAGCGGCGATTGCTGCGAACAGCATCGCAACTACAATCTTCCAAATCGTGTCGGTCGTAACGTACGCTTCGGCGAGCGCAACGGCCGTGATCATCGGGAAGACGATCGGTGCCGGACATCCGGAGAAAATCAAACCTTACGCCCAAACGCTGCAGATGCTTTATTTGATCATCGGTTTGGGAACGGGGGCGGTGCTCTTTTTGATCAAGGACGTGGTGTTGGGCTTCTACGCGATATCCCCTGAATCCAAGGCGTTGGCCCTGCAGTTTATGACGGTGCTCTCGATTACGGCGGTAGGCACGGCTTACCAAATGCCGGCGCTGACGGGGATCGTCCGCAGCGGAGGGGATACGAAATTCGTGTTGTACAACGACTTTATTTTCATGTGGCTCATCGTACTGCCGTCGGCCTTCCTCTGCGCCGCCGTGTTCCACTTGTCGCCGCTGGTGACGTTCGTTTGCCTTAAATCCGATCAGATCCTCAAATGCTTCGTGGCCGTCGTGAAGGTCAACCGCTACCGCTGGATTCGGGAGTTCGGTTAGAAGCTTACGTTAACGCTGATCAGGGTGCTTATGAGGGAGTAAATAAGTTCTCACATCAGCGTTGCATTTTGCAGGACCCCGTTTCGGCGCCAATAGCGTCTCTCCCAAGCGTAAAATTTCGCATTTGTTCCTGTTGCCTCCGTCAAGCCTCAGTACCTCAATCATTACCGTCTTTACTTAAAATAAAGGACCTCGCCAGCGGCGAGGTTTTATGCTGTGCCGGGATGAATTCAAAAGAAATTCAACTCAATTACGGAAGAATTTAAACTATACAAAAGTTGGATCCGAAAAATAATATAAAGATGTAAGATTTTGGTTTTTTATTCCAAATTTATCTGTTTTTATGAAAGCGCATACTTGCGTTGAAAAAGGGAGGTGGGGATCGGCGGCATTTTGTGAGAAAAGGAGGAGTTAGTATATGCCCGTAAAGGGCCGAACCGTTAACCATCACTAATAAGGAGTGATCTCATGTTCTCGAAACTCTTTAAACGAGCGACGGCGATGATGGCAGTAACGGCCTTGGCGCTAACATTGCTGCAGCCTATCGGAGTACAAAAAAGTTATGCCGCCGAAGCTCATGTCGACAATCCTTTTTTGGGCGCGACCATGTATGTGAATCCGGACTATGCGGCGTTGATCGATACCTCCATCGCCAAGGTCAGCGATCCTACGCTGAAGGCCAAGATGGAGACCGTCAAGTCGTACCCGACGGCGGTTTGGCTGGACCGCATGGCGGCCATTGCCGGCGGCGAGGCTAACGGGGGGCGAAAAAGCCTGGTGGAAACGATGGACGAGGTGCTGGCCCAGAAGCAGGGAAATACGCCGATCGTGGCTACCTTCGTAATCTACAACCTGCCGGGCCGGGATTGCCACGCTTTGGCTTCCAACGGCGAATTGCCCTTGACGGCGGAAGGTTTGCAGACTTATAAAACAAGCTACATTGATCCGATCGTCGAAGTGTTTTCCAATCCGAAATACGCCGGAATCCGGATAGTCGCCATTATTGAGCCCGATTCGCTGCCGAATCTGGTCACGAACCTGAGCGATCCGAAATGCGCGCAGGCCAACTCGACCAACATTTACCGGGACGCAACGCGGTATGCCCTCGAAAAGCTGCACGCCATTCCTAACGTTTACAACTACATGGACATCGGGCACTCCGGTTGGCTAGGCTGGGACAGCAACCGGCAGCCGGCTATCGACCTCTTTACGTCGGTCGTCGCCGGGACGCCGGCCGGACTTGCCAGCGTGGACGGCTTTATCACCAATACGGCCAACACGACTCCGCTGGAGGAGCCGTATCTGCCCGACCCGAATTTGACGATCAACGGGATGCAGTTGAAATCCGCCAAATATTATGAATGGAACCCTTACTTTGACGAGGCGGACTTCACGGCGGCGCTGTATTCCGGGTTTGTGGCCAAGGGATGGCCTTCCAGCATCGGCTTCCTGATCGACACCTCCCGCAACGGGTGGGGCGGTCCGGACCGGCCGACCGGGGCCAGCGGCACAACGGTGGATGCGTATGCCGATTCCGGACGGATCGACAAGCGTCTCCATCGCGGGAACTGGTGCAATGCCAGCGGCGCAGGAATGGGCCAGCCTCCGCAGGCCGCGCCGGCGGGTTATCCGGGCTCTCATCTGGACGCTTTCGTATGGGTGAAGCCTCCGGGTGAATCGGACGGCTCCAGCACGGCCATTCCCAACGATGAAGGCAAAGGGTTCGACAGAATGTGCGATCCGACTTATGTCAGTGCCAACGGCACGTTGACCGGGGCGCTGCCGAATGCTCCGATCTCCGGACACTGGTTCCATGACCAATTCGTTCAACTGGTTCAAAATGCATATCCGGCCATTCCGACCGGCGGCGGCGAGACGCCTACCGTTCCGGCGGCGCCGGCCGGCCTGACCGCAACCGCAGGCAATGCGCAGGTTGCGCTTAGCTGGGCGGCGTCAAGCGGCGCTACGAGTTATAACGTGAAGCGCGCCACGACAAGCGGCGGACCGTACACGACCGTGGCGGCGGGGGTTGCCGCCGCAAGCTACACGGACACCGGCCTGACGAACGGTACGACGTATTATTACGTCGTCAGCGCGGCGAACGGCGCCGGAGAAAGCGCGAATTCGGCCCAGGTTGCCGCGACGCCAAGCGGCGGCGGAACCGGGACCGGGAATTTGGTGCTGCAATACCGTACCGGGGACACGAACGCTTCCGACAATCAAATCAAGCCGCAGTTCAATATCAAGAACAACGGGACGACTGCCGTTGATTTGAGTACATTGAAGATACGTTATTACTTTACGAGAGACGGCAGCCAAGACGTGAACGCTTGGATCGATTGGGCCCAGCTCGGCGCGGCCAACATTCAACAAACGTTTGGCGCCGTATCCGGGGCGAATGCGGACACCTATATTGAGCTGAGCTTTACCGCGGCGGCCGGACAAATCGCCGCAGGCGGGCAGTCCGGCGACATCCAGCTGCGGATGGCCAAGAGCGACTGGTCCAATTTCGACGAGAGCAATGATTATTCGTATGATGCCTCCAAAACGGCGTACGCGGATTGGGATCGTATCACTCTTTATCAAAACGGTACGCTGGTTTGGGGCGTAGAGCCGCAATAATAAAGGCATCGCCGGAGTTCCTTTGCTAAAGCATAAGCATGGCATGCCAAAAGACGATTTCATCCCGCTTGCCCAGCGGTGATGGAATCGTCTTTCGTCTGTGCGGATTTATTTCGATTGTGCGCCCAGCACCGGCTCGTAGCCGGCAGGGATGTAGGTGGCCGCTTTCACTTCGGAAATGACCTGCGGATAAAACTGCCCCGGCTCAGGGGGCAAAACGCGATAGTCGATGAGCGCCTTGCCGTCCTTGAACGAGATGTTCGAAACCTCCAGGCCGTAACCCGGGTGCGGCGCCATCGCCGTGATCGTCACTTTCGTCACGTCGTTCGAGATTTTGTCCGTGCTCAATCCGAAATCGTACAGGCTGCCGGGAACCGGGTTTACGACGGTCTGGTGGTCCTCAATGAATTGCAGCGTCCGGTCGAGCATGCCCGCGGCTTCGCTGCGGGAGACCGGTTGCTTCGGTCCGAAGTTCCCCTTCTTATCCAGGGCGACGATTTTGGCTTTGATAAGAGATTGAATGCTGCCCATGTAATCCTTGTTGATTTGTTTCTCGTCGTTGATGGACAAATATTGCATGGTCCACATGTAACTGCCCTTCGTGCTCAGCGCTTTGAACAGCCAGTGGCTGAACTGCTCCTTCGTCACTTTGGCGGCCGGATTGATATCCTTCGGAATGTCCAGCCCGTAATAGTTCGCGATGACGAAGGCTTGGGCATACCAGGCGTTATCGTTGACCTTGGTGTAATAATCGCTGGCTTTCGGCATTTTGACAAACCGGGTCGTATCGAAGTTCAGGTCCAGCGCCTTGACGATCAAGGAGACGGCGGAGGCGCCCGTCAGCTTCTGGGCCGGGTAGTAGCGCCCGTGAAAGTCGCCTTTGATGATCCCATGCTTCTCAAGCCGTTCGATCGCCTTCTGCTCTTTGTCGCCTTTAATGTCGCTAAAGGCCGAGGCGGTGCCGCCGAACATCAGGGTGAACACGATCACCATGAGTAGCGTCAGCTTCGGAAATTTGGATAAATGATGTTTCGTTTTCATTCGTGAGTCCCTCCTGGAACAAGAGTTAGCGAAAAGGTCTAAATTCCCCCCTCTCGGATACGGTGATTAAACTCTTAGACGCAGGAAGAGTTACGGATGTTTCACTTTTTATCCCATTTTTTTCGCCTGGTCGTTCAGGATATCAGCCCCGCGTAACGCAGGCCTTGGCGGATCCCGCCCTTGTCCGCGTCGGCGGTGACATAATCGGCGTATGGCAGCAAGTCCGGATGGGAATTGCCCATGGCGATGCCCAACCCCACTTCCTGCAGCATTTCCTTATCGTTCAAGCCGTCCCCGAAAGCTACGGCGTTGGAAAGGGGGATGCCGAGGCGTTCCAGCATGGCCGCGATGCCTACGGCTTTGGAGCCGCCGCGGATCGTCACGTCCATCGCCTTCGGGTGCCAGCGGATGAGGCGCAGATCGTCGAACTGCCCTGCGTACAGCGCCTCATCCTGCTCCTCACAGTGCAAGAAAGCCTGATACACCGGCGACTTGCTCCAGAATTCGGGATCGAATCCCGGATGCTCCACCTTCAGGGAAGCGATGGACTCTACGATAAACGGGTGGGCGTCGGTGTTGGCGTAATAACGTTCATGCCCCTGAAACACGAGCGGATGCCGGTGGCGTCCGGCCAGCTCGACCAGCTTCCGGAGGCTTTGCGGGGGCAGGGTCCGCTGGAGCAGCGGCTCGCCGCGGTATACGACGTAAGCGCCGTTCAGGCTGACGAAAGATTCGATGTGCAGCAGCTTCGCGATCGGTTCAAAAAAATACGGCGCCCGTCCGGTCGCGATGACCGGCTCGATTCCGTTCGCTTTCAATTCGGCGATGGCCCGGACCGTGTCCTGCGGAACCTGCTTGTCCTCGTTAACCAGCGTACCGTCGATATCGAAGAAGACGATTTGGTAGTTATTCATTTGGGATGGCTCCTATCCGTGTTCGTAATTTTTATTTATCTGCAAAAATAGTGTACCACGCGGTCGCAAACCGGTCACAGTTTGGGCGGAAACCAGAGGCTGCGCAGATCGACCCATCCCTGGCTGTTGAAGCTGACGCCACGAACGGAGGGGAGAAAGGCGGTTTGCAGCGGTTTTTCCGATAAAATGGCCAGCTCGTTCGCCGTAATCATTGCGGTTTCCACCCAATCAAGCAAGGTATCCCGCGTGCACGGGTACATCTCCCGGGCAACCGCGCGGAGCTGCTGCTGGATGTCGGTTTGCCGATGCGGCTCGACATGCTGCGCGATGGTCTGGTACAAGTCGTAACGGCGCAACGGCTCATCCTGGTCGCGCAGCAGCGAGAACACGATCAGGTCCGCCTGCAGACGAATATCGCCCTTGAATTCCTCCGCCGACGAGGATTGGACCCGGCAGGCGAAGCCGGCCGCTTCCAACTGCTGAGCGACCCGGTCGGCATCCGGCTTATAGGGGGTGATGGTCGCGATGCGCAGCGGGTCCGCCGCAGTGGAAGCCGGCAAGGCCAGTTCGGCCGGATCGGCCGGGCTCTTCTCGGAACGCATACCGCCTTCTGCCGATTCCATTGCGGCGCTGCGTCCGATGACCCCCATGATTTGGGCTCTGAGACGCGGATCGCGGAGCGCGCCGGGTTTGCGGGTATTGCAGGTGACGAACTTACGGACAGACACCTGCGAGTGCATTTCGGTCCAGCTCCCCTCCCGGGACGCGGGCTGGCCGGGGATGACGTGGAAAGGGGACAACCTTTCGCTCTCGATGGACCCCGGCTCCTTTCCGCTCAGCTCCCAAGGGACGTGAACGATTTCGATCCGGTCCAGATGGGCTTGGCCCCGGTGATAGTGGGGAAACGACTCCAGAACGCAGAGGCTGTCCTGGAACGCCGTCACCCTGAACGGTCCGGTTCCGACCGGCCGCCGCCCGAATTCGGCTTCGCCCCGTTGATCAAGGTAGCGGGGAACGATGGAGGCCCGGGTAGTACAGAGGCTGGGCAGGAACAACTCGCACGGCTCCTTCAGCGTCATGCGGACTGTATGGAGATTCAAGGCGGCTATGTCGCCGATCTGCCGGAAGATCGAGTTGTACAGCGAACGCCGCGAGCTGCCGGCCAGCCGTTCAAACGTGTAGGCTACGTCTGCGGCGGTCATTAGACTGCCGTTGTGAAATAACACTCCTTTGCGCAGAAAAAAGGTCCACACCGTCCGGCTCTCATCACATTCCCAAGCATGGGCCAGGCCGGGGACGACCGCTCCGGTATCTCCCGCCCGGCGGACGAGCCCGTCGAATACATGGCTGGCGATGAACGTCTCGGCCAGCAGATTCATATTGAGCGGGTCGATGGTTTGCAAGGGCTGCCGTATAGGCAAGCGCAAGGAGTCGATCTGCCGGTCGCGGCGCATTTCCGCATGATGTCCGAAATAGGACAGCAGCCAGCCTTGCAGCCGATCCTGCATCGCCGATGCTCCGGCATGCCTGCGAAGATCGTCGATGGCCATGCGCACATCCTTGCGCCGAATGGCCTGCGTCATCGACTGGGCGGCAATGTCCTCCGGCGGTACCATGAACCGCAAAACCGAACGCGCGCCGCGTCCCCGCTGAGACCTCCATTCGATCCATTCGAGCTGCTCCATGCGGCGAATCACGGTCAGGGCGTTCCGGTGCGTGCAGCCCAAAGCGGCCGCTAACTCATCCAAGGTGACGCCCGTCAGCTCGTCCATGTTCACCGTGCCGTACTTGGAATGCAGCAGCAGATACTGATGATGCAATTTCACCTGGCCGACCTCCCTAAAATACGAAGTTTTGCACCCGATTTCTTCTCTTTATCTTCTTATTTTATCATTTAAAATGGGCCATACGGAAACAATTGTCTCCCAACGATCCATGAAACGGAGGAATGGAAGAGCAATGGAATTGCCCAAGAACAAGAATGAAATATCGTCCCGCCGTACATTGACGGTGCTGGCGGCGGCTCTCGTGCTGGCCGCGATTCATCAGATGCTGTTTTACAAACATGGCTTCGGCATCTCCGTCCCGCTGTTTGTCGTCTTGTTTTATCTGTATGTCGGGCTTTGTGCTCCCGAGCGGGTACGCCGGCCGATTTCGGGATTTGGCTGGTTTTCGCTGGCGGCCGTTCTGCTGTTGTCGCTCACCTTCGCGGTGTACGCCAACCCCGTGTTTACCGCATTAAATGTGCTCGCCTTGACCGGCCTTGTCTTCGCGCATACAACTTACATATTGAACCCGAAGGGACGCGGATGGAGCGACCTGCGGTTGATCGGGGACACACTGGATCATCTGATTCCGCAAAACCTGCGGCACTTGGCGACGGTGTTTCATTTGGCCCGTTCCTTCACAAGTCGTAAAATCGCGGACCGGCGCAAGCAAGCGATCGGAAAGGTGCTGCTTGGCCTATTGATCGCTTTCCCGCTGCTGGTCATCGTCGTGGGGCTCTTGACCTCGGCGGACAGCAGCTTTGACCGCCTGCTGTCGCGGATTCCCGAATGGCTAAACAGCAGCTTCTCGTTTGGGGACGGCCTATTCCGCGCGATATATGTCTTGGTCCTTGGATTGCTCCTGTTCGGCTATTTGTGGGGATTTGTCAGTCCGCGTCCGGATCCGACGCCGTTAACGGCGAAGCCGCTCGCCCAACCAACTCGGCGAACCGATCCAACGCAGCCAACCCAGCCAACCGATCCAAGCGATCCAATCAATCCAATCAATCCGAACGACCCAGCCCAACCAGCTTCACCCATCGAACCGATCGGTCCAACTGCAAGCGGGGGCTATCCTATGGGGGTGCCGAAGATCGATCCGCTGGTGGCCGCCACCGTGTTGATTCTAATCAATATCGTTTACGTATTGTTTGCTTCGCTGCAGTTTTCCTATTTGTTTGGCGCTTGGCAGGGCCAATTACCGGCAGGACAGTCCTATGCGGAATATGCCCGCAGCGGCTTCTTCGAGCTGATCGCGGTGTCGGCGATCAATTTCGCGATTTTGGCCGGGACGCTAACGTTTGGAGGAGAAGCCGGGAAAGGGATGAGGCGGCTGAACGATACCTTGCTCTACATCCTGGTCGGCTGCTCGGCCATTATGCTGGTATCGGCGTTTACGCGATTGTTGCTTTACGAGGAAGCCTACGGCTACACGTACATTCGCTTTTTGTCGCATGCGTTTATGCTGTACTTGGCCGTGTTACTGGTCTGCGCCGGTTTACGCATTCGTTATGTAGCCTTGCCCCTGGCGAAGTGTTTTATCGTTATCAGCATCTCAGCTTACGTTACCGTTAATTACGCCAACATGGACCGCATCATCGCGGCCAAAAATATCGAGCGATACCGGGAAACGGGCCATATCGACGTGGACTACCTGGCGGGTCTGTCTCCCGATGCGGTGCCGGAGCTGCTGAAGTTCAGCCGCCAAGCGGGACCCGGCCTGGATCCCGAGCCGCGCACGCAACTGAACCGCCGCTTGCATGAGCGTTGGGACGGCTTGACGCAAGGGGAACACGGCTGGCAAAGTTCTAACTTGGCCGAATCGCGGGCGGCGCGGAAGCTGCGGGCAGATCGGATACATGCCACCGAGTAACACTGGCTAACGGACTGAAATGACCTTATTTGCTCATGACCAGATGATTTCCCGATGTAACGGACTCCAGCGGCGTTATGTCGGCCATTTTCTATATCCCCTAGGCTCTAGGGATGGAATAAGGTCCATACGGTCCGCTAGAACCGTTAAGAGAAGGAATGAGCAAGAATAAGGGCGCTGTGGTCCGTTAGCGTATAATCTAAGTCCGCCGCACATCCTTTTCCCCGGAAAAGAGGGTATGGGCATTAGCCGGTCCCTCTTGTACAGAAAGCGTTGTCAAGCTATACTGTGAGCGATGACCCTGCGGCGGCTGCTGCCGCAGCCGAGCCGGATCGGTGAAACCAGACCCTATTGTGGAGAGAGGAAGAGATCAATGCCGGTTATCGACATGCCCTTGGACGAATTGCGCAAGTACAAAGGAATCAACCCGAAGCTGCCGGATTTCAATGCTTACTGGGAGGTGGCGCTGCGCGAGATGCGCGCCGTCGATCCGCAGGTTCGGATCGAAAAAGCCGATTATCAGCTGCCGGGCGTGGAATGTTATCATCTTTATTTTACGGGAGTTAAGGGAGCGCGCATCCACGCCCAATACGTGCGCCCGGCGAAATCCGATGGCCCGGCGCCGGCGGTAGTCCTGTTTCACGGCTACTCGGCAAACGCCGGCGACTGGAGCGAGAAGCTGGGCTACGCGTCGCTGGGTTTCCACGTGTTTGCCATGGACTGCCGCGGACAAGGCGGCAAATCGGAAGATGTCGGCGGGACGATCGGAAATACGCTGCAAGGCCATATCATCCGCGGGGTAGACGGGGACCCGCATAATATGCTGTTCCGCCATATTTTCCTGGACGCCGTGCAGTTAACGGGAATCGCCATGGATCTGCCGGAGGTGGACGAGAATCGCGTTGGCGTAACCGGCTGGTCGCAAGGCGGCGGGATCACGCTGGCCTGCGCCGCGCTCGAGCCGCGCATCCGTCGGGCGGCCCCCGTCTATCCGTTCCTGTCCGATTACCGTCGGGTTTGGGAGATGGACTTGGCCCGTAATGCTTACGAGGAGCTGCGGCTCTATTTCCGCCGCTTCGATCCGCAGCATGAGCGGGAGGAAGAGCTGTTCGCCAAATTGGGGTACATCGACGTACACCATCTGGCGAGCCGTATTCAGGCCGAAGTGCTGATGGGGATTGGCCTGATGGATGAAATTTGTCCGCCTTCCACCCAATTTGCCGCTTACAACGCGATCTCTTCGCCGAAAAGGCTGGAGATTTTCCCGGACTTCGGCCATGAAGGGCTGCCGGGCATGCACGACAAGATCGTTCAGTTTATGCTCGGCTTGTAGGGACGTAAGGAAGCCCGAATAAAAAGCCGTCCAGGAGAGTGCGATTCCCTGAAGAAGAGAGAGAGGAGGTTGTTCCGTTGTCGCTGGAAATAGAGCGCAAGTTTCTGCTGCCGACCTATCCGGAGCATTTGATACGGGAGGGGGGACTCGTCGTTCGGTCGGAACATGCGATCGACCAGACGTATTTGGCCCTGCACGAGGACCAGGAGCTGCGGGTCCGCAGAATCGAGAACTTACGGACCGGAGAGGTTCAATATACCCATACGTTCAAACGAGGGTTCGGCTTGTCCCGCGAAGAAGTGGAGGTGTCCATTTCGGAGGGGCTGTATGCGCAAATTACCGGGATCCATCGGGCGGTCCCGCTGACGAAACGACGGGTGACCGCAGAGTGGGGCAAGCATACGGTGGAAATCGACGTCTATGACCAGATCGATTTTATCGTGTTGGAAGTCGAGTTCGATTCCGAGGAGGATGCGCGGGCTTTCGTGCCCCCGGCCTGGTTCGGTCCCGACATCAGCACCGATAAGCGGTACAGCAACAAGAAGGTATGGAGCGATTTGCAGCGCAGCAAAAAAGAGACCTGAGCGATCAGGTCTCTTCGTTATATCGGTGTGTTGCTTACTCCAGCGCCAATCCGCCGTTTCCGTCCCGCAGCAAAAAGCGGTAGTTGTTGCGAACGAACTCAAGAACCTTGTCGCAGATGATCCGGTGGCCGTCCTCGTTCGGATGAATGCCGTCCGAGCAAAGGAATTGCGTGTAATCGGGGTGCTCGAGAAACGCGCCGCGCACGTCGATGAATTTGGTTTTGGTCATCTCCGATACTTTGAGAATCGTCGAATTGTAGCGTTCCTGCCACCAATAAATCTTCGTGACGCTCCCGAGCCATTTCAGAATGTTCTGCTCCGCTTCCGGGTCGTTTCGGCTGACCCATTTGAAATACTTGTCGGCATTCAGCGGAGGCAAGCTCATCAGCACCGGGACGATTTGCTGGCTCTTGACGAATTGAATCGCTTCCGTCAGCATTTTTTCGAACAGGGTAAAGTCGGTTTTCGGGCTGTGTTCTCCGTCGGGACGTTCAGCAATCTCGTTCCAGTTGAAATCGCAGTCGTTGCCGCCGTATTCGATCAGCACGATATGGGGTTTGTCCTTCTCCACGTCCCTCTTGAGGTTCGTTAGCCCCTTCATCAAGGTATTGCCGAACCGGGCGGTGTTGTGAACCGCGCCCTTCAGCTTCTGCTGCAAGAGCGAAACGTAATTATTCTCCAAGACGACGTATTTATGGCGTTGTTCATCATAAATGACGCCTTTGGAAATAGAGTCTCCGCTGACCATGTACTTGATTTCATTTTTGGAGAAAAACTTGCCGTCGTTGACCACAGTCTCACCTCTCTCAAGCCCCGAAACTTTAAGTTTCATGACATTCATTTCGTTACATCTATTGTAGATGAGTTTTCACGCCTAAAGCAAGTAAGTTGTTCCTGCCGGACAAATTTGTTTTAGCGTTCGAAAGTGGACAAGGGTGACAGGGAATGAGAGAATACGGGTAAAGCGACCATGAACAAAGGGAGGAAATCACTTTGATACGTTTCGCCACGATTGGAACGAACTGGATCACGGAGCGTTTTATTCAGGCGGCTTTGGAAACGGAGCAATTTGCCTTGACGGCGGTGTACTCCCGGACCGAGGAGAAGGGCAGGGAGTTCGCCGCCAAGTTCGGCAATCCCCAGGTGTATGCCGACTTGAAGGCCATGGCCTCCAACTCCGACATCGATGCCGTTTACATTGCCAGCCCGAATTCACTTCACGCCGAGCAGGCGATCCTGCTGATGGATCACGGCAAACACGTACTGTGCGAGAAGCCGATGGCCTCCAACGCGGCCGAGGTTCGGCGGATGATCGAAGCGGCGCACCGCAACGACGTGCTGCTGATGGAGGCGCTCAAGTCGACGCTGATGCCGAATTTTCGGGCAGTCCACGACAACTTGTACAAAATCGGCCGGGTACGGCGCTATTTTTCGAGTTACTGCCAGTATTCTTCGCGCTTTGACGCGTTTAAACAGGGCAAGGTGCTGAACGCTTTTAACCCCGCGTTTTCCAACGGTGCCTTGATGGATCTAGGCATCTACTGCATCTACCCGATGGTGACGCTCTTCGGCAAGCCGGAAGCCGTGCAAGCCTCCGCCGTAATGCTGTCCTCGGGCGTGGATGGAGAGGGCAGCCTGATCGTGCGTTATCCGGATATGGACGGCGTCATCATGTATTCGAAAATCACGGATTCCTATCTGCCGACCGAAATCCAGGGGGAGAACGGGACGATCGTGATCGACCGGATCAACCAGCCTTATGAGGCCAAAATCCTTTACCGCGACGGTACGACCGAGGAACTGACGCGCTCCCAGCCGCAAGAGTCGATGTATTACGAGGCGTTGGAGTTCATCGAGCTGGTTCAGAGCGGACAGCGGGAGAGCCAGATCAATACGCATGCCCGTTCGTTAGCCGTCGCCGAGCTGATGGAGGAAGCCAGACGCCAGTTCGGACTGAGGTATCCGGCGGACGAGGTTTAAGCCGGTGCCGGTTGGACGACGTTAAGTGCAAGGACGCTAGTTTAAGCCCAAGCCGGCTGACCGGTTTGGGCTATTAAGCGTGCCGAGCAGACTCGCGCTTTCCGCGCGCTTTGCACGGTTATCCCATTCGGTCAGGCCATCCGGTGTCGTGCGCCCTTGCGTGTGGCTATGTTCGTATGCTTTGCACAATTATCCCGTTCGGTCAGGCCGCAGAGGTGCAGACAATGCAGACAATGCAGACAATCGGACGAGCGGATGAAGCGCGGGTGAGATATCGTGATTTCATTAGATGCCGGTTGCGAGCTTCCTTCCGGAATCTCCCCTGCTCCCGCCCCTATTCCCTGAGCGAGAGGGATAATTGTGCAAAGGAGCATGAAAGAGGGACGCGTCCCCCGGAAATTTTTTCGTTGCAACCGTTTACACCCTAAGATAGGATAATCGGGGAGGCGAACAAGATGATCAAGGACAAAAAATGGCTCATCGGCATGACCGTGTGCATCGTGGTTTTGGTCTATTTGTTTATCGGCTTTGCCCGCTATTCCGGGAAAATCGGCAGCATCGTCAAAGAGCTGCAAGGACAACCCGCAAGCGGGGAGCCGCGTTACCATATCGTCTTGATCGAGCAGGAACGTTACCACCCATATTGGGAGATGGTTGAGAAGGGCGCGGCCCAAGCGGCCGAAAAGTATGGCATCGGCATTGAGTTTACGGGTCCGGTGCGCAATAACATGGAAGAACAACTGAATCTGCTGGAAAAAGCGATCG
The DNA here is from genome assembly GCF_057063165.1 of Paenibacillus sp. JL3B1040. NCBI lineage: Bacteria > Bacillati > Bacillota > Bacilli > Caryophanales > Paenibacillaceae > Paenibacillus > Paenibacillus tiangongensis. Next base: position 1,163,886 of record NZ_CM169317.1, read on the forward strand.
CCGCCCGCGTCGACGCGATTATCGTGCAGGGGCTGAACGAGGAGCGGTTTACGCCGGTCATCGACAAGGCGGTAAGACGCGGGATTCCCGTCATCACGATCGACACCGACGCGCCGGACAGCAAGCGGATGGCTTACGTCGGCACCGACAACCTGGCCGCCGGCGAACGCCTGGGCCGCCTTGTCGTAGAGACGACCGGCGGCATCGGGAAGATCGGCGTGATCATCGGCAGCGATCAAGCCGCCAACCAGCTGCAGCGGCTGGACGGACTCAAAAGAATCGTTGCCGAGCATAAGGGGCTTGAGATCGTCGACGTCCGCAGTTCCAACATCTCCCACATGGAAGCGATCCAGCAGGCGGCCAACATGCTCAGGAATCACCCGGAGATCGACATCATGGTCGGCACGAGCGCGACCGATGCCCTCGGCGTGCTGCAGGCGGCCAAAAATCGCGACGACCTGACGATTATCGGCTTCGACAATCAGAAAGAAACGCTGGAGGCGATCCGCAAGGGCGAAATCGAGGCGACGGTCGCGCAGCAGCCTTTTTTGATGGGGGATATGGCCGTTCGGCTGCTTTATGAGCATTTCCAGGGGAAACCGCTGAAGAAGGAGTATTTCACCGAGGTGAAAGTGCTGGATGCGCGCAACGTGGAGGAGGGCGAGAGTTTATGAGCATCCGCCGCAAGCTGTTTCTGTTCATTCCGCTGCTGGTGTTGGTCATGAGTTCGGTGTCCTTTTTTCTGTTTCAAAGCGGGAAGAATGTGCAGGAAAGCTACCACCTGATGATGAAGCGCATTTTGCTGTATAAGGAAATCTCCTATGAGGTGGGGGAGAACATGCGGTCGATGAACCGCTTCATCATGCAGATGGACACCGAAAGCCTGCCCGAGGTCGTCAAACACTTGAATGCGGTCAAGACTTTGAGGTCCGATTTGGACGGGCTCCGGACGATCGGCGGGAGCGACCTCGCTCTCGCCAATTATCGCAACCTCATCGATACGTTCCTGGAGCAGGCCGAGGCGATGATCGAGCGGATCAGCTATGAGGATTCCGATACGATGGCCGGAGCTTATATCGAAGCGGAGCAGACCCAGCGCTTTATCCGCGAGGAAGCCCAGGAGCTGGTCGACTTGGAGCTGGAGCAGTACAAGCCGATCTACGAAGAGATGATGTATACGACCGGCAAGCTGAACAAGCTGGGCATCCTGCTGGTAGTGACTGCGGCGGCCTTCAGCATCCTGTTGGCCATCTGGCTGTCGCGCAGCGTCACCGGTCCGATCCGCCGGCTGGTCGCGACCGCCAAGCAGATTTCCAAAGGGCGGATGGACACGAAAGCCCCGGAAAGCGACAGCAACGACGAAATCAGCATATTGTGCCGGGCGTTCAACGGGATGATCGACAACATCCAGCAGCTGATGGCCGAGAACATCAACAACCTGGAGAAAGACCGGCTGGTTAAGGAGCTGGAGCTAAAGACGCTGCAAAGCCAAATCAACCCGCATTTTCTCTTCAACACGCTGAATTCCATTTCCAAGCTGGCTTATCTTGAAGGGGCTTCCAAAACGAGCGACCTGGCCGTCTCCGTGTCGCGGCTGCTGCGCTATAACCTGCAGAAGCTCGACCAGGCGGTGCCGCTGCGCGAGGAGGTGGCTCATGTCACTGAATACATGAATATCCAGAAGGCGCGATTCCGCGATCGGATCGCCTTCGTTATGGACATCGACGAGCGCGCGCTGGACGGGATGATCCCTTGCTTGACCCTGCAGCCGATTCTGGAGAACGCCTTCGTGCACGGGATCGAGCAGATGGAGGAAGGGGCTGTGCTGGAGTTGGCGATCCGCCGCAACGAAGAGGACCGGGTCGAGATTGAAATCCGCGACAACGGTGTCGGCATGAGCCGGGAGACGGTGAGCAAGCTGCTGCAGTCGGTTCGCGGAGAAGCGCCGCGGTTCGGCGGCAAAGGGCGATCGACGGGCCTTGGCACGCATAATGTGTTCAAGCGGCTGCATTTATTTTTCGACGGACAGGAACGCATCGCCATCGACAGCGAGGAGGGCGCCGGAACGGCCGTCAGGTTTACGCTGCCTCTTCGCGCGGGCATGGAATAGAACGGAGAATGGGGGAACCAAAGTTGTATACTTTGTTGATTGCGGACGACGAAGCTTTGGAGCGGGAAGGCCTGGAAATGATGATCGAGCACGCGATGCCGGATACGTTCCGCTTTCTCCATGCGGAGAACGGACGGCGGGCGATTCAGCTTGCGGAGGAGGGGCGGCCGGATTTTATTTTTATGGATATCAAAATGCCGGGGATTCAAGGCTTGGAAGCGGTGAGGGAAATCATGGCCCGGCAGCCGGGAGCCAAGGTCGTGATGATCACTGCCCACGATTATTTCGCCTATGCGAAGGAGGGGCTGGCGCTGGGCGTGCGGGATTATTTGCTGAAGCCGGCGCGGCGGGAAGAGGTGCTGGACCTGCTGATGAGTCTGATCGCCGAAACCGAAGAAGCCAAGCGGGCCCGCGACGAGCAGTTGGCCCTGCAGGAGAAGTTGTCCCAACTGCTGCCGCTGGCGGAGAACGAGCTGTCCCTGATGCTGATGCTGGAATACGCGCAGGAGGTCGAAGCCGACCAGTTGGCGGGGATGCTGAATCTCCAGTGGCGCAAGGGTTACGCGATGGTGCTGTCGTTCGCGAAGCACTCCCCGAAGGAATGGGCCAGCTTCCAGGCGGCGAAGAAAGAAATCTACGATGCCGTCAAGCAATGGGCAAAGCCGGGATTGTCCTGCATGGTGAGCCCGGTGGTCGGCCATCGGATGGCGTTGTTTGTCCCGTTTCCGCCGGGGCGGCCGGGCTATACGCAGCGGGTCATTGCGCTGGAATGGGGCGAGCGGCTGCGCAGCCAGGTGGAGGAGCGGTTCGGGCTGCCGCTGTCGGTCGGCATCGGTTCGATCCGCGAAGGCTGGGACGGGTTGAGCCGCTCCTACCGGGAAGCCGTGCGCGTCTGCGCGGACGAACAGGATATCGTCAGCGTCCGACATTATGACGATATCGCCGAAAGCTCCGGCCACCCGGCGATTCCGCTGGACGAGGAGAAGAAGCTGCTCGATGCGCTGCTGCGGCACGACAAGCCCGAAGCAACGGAACGATTCGGGCGGCTGTTTGAGCGCCTGGAGATTGCCGAGCAGCGGCACTACCCGCGCCTGCGCGGCGACGTCATCGGGCTGCTCCTGTATTTAAGCCGCGGCGTGGAAGCGGGGGACGGCCCCGAGTTGATCGAGGACTTGAGCGCCCGCGAGGATCCGGTGTCGCTGCGCGAGAGCGCTTTGCGCCGGCTGTGCGGCTGGATCGACGGACTGCGGGAGCGGAAGGAACGCAGCCGCTCGCATGTGCTGCAGCGGGCGCTTCTGTTCATCGGCCAGCGGTTTAAGGAAGAGATCTCGATGGAGCAGACCGCCGAATACGTGAATCTCAGTCCGTATTATTTCAGCAAATTGTTCAAGCTGCAGACGGGAGAAAATTTCAGCGATTATTTGACCCGCCTGCGGATCGAGGAGGCGAAGCGGCTGATTTCCGATCGGTCTTTAAGCTTAAAGGAGATTTGTTACGAGGTCGGCTACAAGGACCCGAATTATTTCAGCCGGGTATTCAAGAAGTCGGTCGGCATCACGCCCAGCGAGTATCGCCAGCAAAACGAATAGGCTTCGGTTCTACAGGTCCTTGTCCCAGACAAGGACTTTTTTGTCTTCTCCGCACAAAAATGTCCAGTGAAAACGGCTACCATGAAAACCTTTACATCCGGCAGCAAGGGAGTGCTGGCACAACGCAAACAAGTGCAGGTATTGACCGAGCCACGGCGGGTTAAGCGATGCTAAGATGTTTTCTGTAAGCGCAAACATTCATGATTCTTTAAAAAGGGGCGTAGGCGGAGTGAAAAAACACAGTCATTTTGTACGGTTAAGCTTGGCGGCCATTTTGTTGGCTTCCTCCCTGGCAGGCTGCGGGGTCGTTTCGGACGGCAGCGCAAGCGGCGGAAACGCGAAAAATAATGCGAGCAGCACAGCCGGAGGCAAGGACGACGGCAAAATCGTCATCGGGATGTCGATGGACACGCTAAAGGAAGAACGGTGGCAGAAGGACCGCGATCTATTCACCGCCAAAGTTGAAGAGCTCGGCGGTGAAGTGAAGGTGCTTGCGGCCAACGGGGATGACGCCACGCAGTTAAGCCAAGCGGAACAGCTGATTTCGCAAGGCGTCGACGTGCTGGTGGTCATCGCGCACAACGCGGAAGCGACCGCGCCGATCGTGGAAAAGGCTCATAAAGAAGGCATCAAGGTCATCGCATACGACCGGCTGATCAAAAACTCGGACGTCGACTACTACATTTCCTTCGACAACGTCCGGGTCGGCGAGTTCCAAGCCCGCGCCGTCATCGATGCGGCGCCGAAGGGCAATATCGTCTACATCGGTGGCGCGGATACCGACAACAACGCACACATGTTTAAAGAAGGCGCGATGAGCGTGCTGAAGCCGCTTGAGGAGAAGGGCGACATCAAGATCGTGTATGACCAGTTCTCCAAGGATTGGAAGCCGGAAGAGGCGCTGAAAAACATGGAAAACGCGTTGACCGCCAACAAAAATGACGTGCAAGGCGTCGTAGCCGCAAACGACGGCACCGCCGGCGGGGTCGTTCAGGCGTTGACCGCACAAGGCATGGCCGGCAAAATTCCGGTATCCGGGCAGGACGCCGACCTGGCCGCCGTACAGCGGATCGCCGAAGGCACCCAGTTGATGACCGTGTACAAACCGATTAAATCGATCGCCATCACCGCTGCGGAAATGGCCGTCTCGGCCGCCAAAGGCGAGGAAGTCAAAGCCGACAAAACCGTCAACAACGGCAAAATCGATGTGCCTTCGGTGCTGCTCGATCCGATTCCGGTCGACAAGGACAGCCTGAACGTGGTTATCGAAGACGGGTTCCACAAGCTGGAGGACGTGTACAAAAACGTACCGAAGGATCAATGGCCTAAGCAATAAAACGGGGCGGAAGCGGCGAAAACCAGGGAGCGTTCGGCGTCTCCTTGGTTTCGCGCTTTTGGCCGATCCTTAGGCTAAAGAAGGAGAGCTAAGCCTATGCATGTATTGGAAATGGTGAATATCAGCAAAGAGTTTCCGGGCGTGAAGGCCCTTGACCGCGTGAACTTCAAGGTGCGCAAAGGGGAAATCCACGCGCTCTGCGGCGAGAACGGGGCGGGCAAGTCGACGCTGATGAAGGTGCTGAGCGGATTATACCCGGCCGGCACCTATAGCGGAGACATCGTCATCGGCGGCGAGAAGAAGCAGTTCCATAACATTACCGATGCGGAAAAAGCCGGCATCGCCATCATCCATCAGGAGCTGGCGCTCGTGAAGGAGATGACGGTTGGCGAGAACATTTTCCTTGGGGCGGAACCGACCCGACGCGGCATGATCCAATGGGATGAACTGTATCACAATGCGGCCCAGTGGCTGAAGCGGGTCGGGCTCCATATTTCCCCCGAAACGAAAATCGGCAGTCTCGGCATCGGCCAGCAGCAGCTGGTGGAGATCGCCAAGGCATTGTCCAAGCATACGCAGATCCTGATTCTGGATGAGCCGACGGCCGCCTTGACGGAAAGCGAAGTGGCGATCCTCATGGGCATCCTGAACCAGTTGCGGAGCGAAGGCGTGTCTTGCGTTTATATCTCGCACAAAATGCCGGAGGTGTTTGCTCTGGCCGACTCGATTACGGTGCTTCGCGACGGGCATACGGTGGCGACGCTGGACCGCAAGGAAACGGATGACGACCAGGTCGTGTCGCTGATGGTCGGGCGGGAGCTGACCGAACGGTACCCGCGGGTGGAGCATCGCCCATCGGATACCGTGCTGGAGGTCAAGAACTATAACGTGTGGCACCCGGAGAAGCGGAACCAGAAGGTGATCAAGGACGTCAACTTCCGGGTGCGGAAAGGCGAAATTCTCGGCATCGCCGGGTTGATGGGCGCCGGCCGGACCGAGCTGGTCAGCAGCTTGTTCGGCGCTTACGGCGGACGGGCGACGGGGGAGGTTTTCGTTGACGGCAAACCGGTGCGCATCCGGTCGGTGGCGGACGCCATCCGCGCCGGGATCGCCCTCGTCAGCGAGGACCGCAAGCGCCAAGGGCTCGTCATGGGGATGGACGTCAAGACGAATACGACGATGGCCACGATGGCCAAAGTTTCGAAGCTTGGCGTGATCAACGACAACGAGGAAATCCGCTGGGGACTTAAATATGTGCATGATTTGAAGACCAAAACCGCGTCTCTGGAAACCCCTGTCGGCACGTTGTCCGGCGGGAACCAGCAGAAGGTCGTCATCGGCAAATGGCTGATGTCCGATCCGAAAATCCTCATCATGGACGAACCAACCCGCGGCATTGACGTCGGGGCGAAATACGAGATTTATCATCTGATGAATCAACTGGTCGACCAGGGCGTGGCCATCATCATGATTTCCTCGGAGCTCCCGGAGGTGCTCGGCATGAGCGACCGGATTCTGGTGATGAGCGAAGGCAAGTTCGTTCGGGAGTTCGACTGGCGCGAAGCGACCCAAGAAAATATCATGCAAGCCGCTACGGGAGGGAAATAAACATGGAGCTTCAAAAGGAAATCGGAAAACAAACGGACGGCTCGGCCGTAAAGCCGACGCTGTGGGGCAGCCTGTTCGGCAAAATGGACGTGCGGGCCTACACGATGGTGGGAGCGCTGGTGCTGATCTGGGTGCTGTTCGGCCTGCTCGACCCGACATTTTTGACGGCGCGGAACCTGTCCAACCTCTTTACGCAAATGTCCGTGACCTCGATTCTGGCGATCGGCATGGTGCTGGTCATCGTCGCGGGACATATCGACCTATCGGTCGGTTCGATCGTCGGTTTGACCGGCGGGATTGCCGCGATTTTCAGCAATTGGCTGGAGCTGCCGGCGATTGTCGTCATTATCGGTACGCTGGCGGCCGGCGCTGTACTCGGCTTGCTGCAAGGCTGGCTGGTCGCTTATAAAATGATCCCCGCCTTTATCGTGACGCTGGGGGGCATGCTGGTATTCCGCGGTACGCTCATGGGCGTAACCGAATCGATGACGATTCCGGTCTCCGACAAGGTGCTGGCGCTGCTGGGCAATGCGTATTTCGCCCAAGGGTTCGGCATCATCCTCGGCGTATTGGCCATCGGCCTCATCGTCTGGAGCACGCTGCGCAGACGTCGTTCCCGCCAGAAATACGGCTTCGAAGTGGCGCCGTTTGCCGTGGACGTGATCAAAATGGCCGCGCTTTCCCTGCTGGTCGTCGTCTTCGTCTTGGTCATGAACGCCTACAAGGGGATTCCGTTCCCGATTATTTTCGTCATCGCGCTGGCGGCAATTTTCTTCTTCCTGTCGACGAAAACGACCTTCGGCCGGCATATTTACGCGATCGGCGGCAACCTGGAAGCGGCCCGCCTGTCCGGCATCAACATCCGCCGCAAGACGATGATCGTCTTCCTGCTTAGCGGCCTGCTTGCCTCGATCGCTTCGATTGTGCTGACGTCGCGCCTTGCTTCGGCGACGATCACCGCCGGAAACATGGCGGAAATGGACGCCATCGCCGCTTGCGTCATCGGCGGAACGTCGCTGATGGGCGGCGCGGGTACGGTGCTGGGCGCCCTGATCGGCGCGCTTGTCATGACCTCGCTCGACAACGGGATGTCATTGATGGGTCTGGAGTCGTTCTGGCAGTACGTGGTGAAAGGCTCTATCCTCGTCTTCGCCGTTTGGCTGGATATTTCGAACCGGCGCAAAGGGTTGAGATAAGAAGAGTATCGAAAAAACAAACGGCACTTCTTTGGAGACCGTTCCCTGTCGGGAGGATCTCTTCGGAAGTGCCGTTTTGGTTCCTTATTGATAAGTAACTACCAAGGCGTTGCTGATTTTGCGGCCCGGCGGGGTCAAGTATTTGCCGTTGTAATAAAGGCCGCTGGAGGCGCCGCCGTCGAGGTTCATCGCCTGGTAAGCGCCGGCCTGCTTCATAATTTCCGCGAGCTGCGGGATCGTTGCGCCGCCGGAGGTCAGCAGGATCAGCTTATGGTCGCGCGTGAGGCCTAAGGCGCTGCGCGCGCCGCCCCCGGTAAGGATCTTCGGATCCTTGAAGCCCTCCGCCTTGACGTCGATCGCGACTTTTCCATTGACCACGAGGCGCGGCCCGGCTTGGAGCGCTCCCTCCATCGTGCCTGCGGCAAAGGCGTCGTTGAAGTCCGCGCCGGGAATCAACTGTGCGAGCAGGTTGGAGTCATAGGTGAACAGGGTGCGTTTGTCGCCGGAAGCCTTCAGCTTCAGTTCTCCGCCGCTGACGATGTAGCCGTAGGGGGCTTTATACGCATCGGCCGTATAAGCATTGAAGAATGTGCCGTTGACGGCGACAACGGCCTTATGGCGCTTGGCGAGGCTGCTCAGCTCCTCGACCTTGCCGACCGTGTCCCCGGCGAGCGCGACCTTCAGGCGAACCTTCGGGTCCATCAACGAGATGGTGACCATCTGCACGGCGAAGGAGCGGCCGCCGACCTTAAACGTCTTGCGCTGGCTGACGATCGCTTTCCCCGCACCGGCGCCGGTCGCCGCGCCGCGGTTCGCGTACGGCAGGGTCAAGCGGGCATCGCCTTGGCCGAGGTGGACTGCGCCGGCGGTTTTGTCCCACTCCGCCGGCACTTGAAACGTCGCGCTGACGAACTGCAGCGGGACGTAGGTTGCGCCGGCTTCGGTGAACGGCGCATCGGTTAAGGCGACCGGCTCGCCGTTGACCTCGGCTTTGGCGGAGCCGACCCGCAAGATCGCGGAGGTCGCTTCGCCCTGCGCGATCGTCAACTGCTGCCGGGGCGCATCCCACCGGACTTGGATGCCGTCCAGTCCGGTCAAAGCCCGGCTGGGCACGAAGGCATGTCCGCTGGCGGCATCCAGCAGGACGACGTTTTTGGCCGGCGCCGTGCCTAAGGCGGAGGTGGGGGCGGAGGCTAGGCTGCCGCCGGAGATCAAGCAGACTAGGGCGAGCCCTAAAGGAAGCAGGCGTTTCGCGAGGGTGCGAAGGGAAGCTCCAGTTCTAGCTTTAGTGGATCTAGTGGTTCCAGTTCGGTTCATCAAGATGGTTTCTCCTTTTATGTATGCAATGATGGTGGTTTCTTTATGTAATATCGGAACATTGTATTCGTTTTTTCGCATACATTTTTGTGCCGGGTGGGTGGAGCCGCATCCATTACCGAAAAAAGAACGGTGCAAGGGAGTCCCACGCACCGTATTTCCGCTTATTCCGCGCACTTACCGCATATACAGCTTCCGGTAATATTCCTCCAGCATCCGCCGGGTCGAGAATGCCTCGCGAGTCGTTTCGATGCTGCGCCGCATCATCCGCACCCAGCGGGGGCGATCCTCGTAGTAGGTCGGCACGACCCGCTGCAGCAGCGTGTCGTAGAGCGCTTCGCCATCATGCCGGTCCAGCTCGTCCGGGTCGGCCGACTCGAAGCCGCCGCCGATCTGCCAGCCGTTCTCGCCGTCCAGGCAGGCCTCCGGCCACCAGCCGTCGAGGATCGAGCAGTTCAGCACGCCGTTGACGGCGGCTTTCATCCCCGAGGTGCCGCTCGCTTCCAGCGGCCGGCGCGGGTTGTTCAGCCAGACGTCCGAGCCGCGGGTCAGCTTGGCGCCGATCGTCATGTCGTAGTTCTCCAGGAACACGACGCTGCCGGGGTACCGCTTCATCATCGCCACCAGGTTGCTGACGATCCGCTTGCCGGTTTCGTCGTTCGGATGGGCTTTGCCCGAGAACACGAGCTGGATCCGGCCGGATTCGAGGTAGGGGGCGATCAGGTCCGGCCGGGAAAAGATCAGGTCGCTGCGTTTGTACGGCGCGGCCCGGCGCGAGAACCCGATCAGCAGCCGTTCCGGGTCCAGCTCCGTTCCCGAGCGCTCGCGGATCAACTCGATCAACTCGCGCTTCAGTTCCATGTGCGCGGCCCATAAATCGCCGCCCTCCTCATAAGCGCGGAGCACCCGCGGATCGGCCCATGTCGGCAGGTGGATCGCGTTCGTGATCCCGATGATCTCCGCGCGCCCGGCCACATCCTTCCACATGCGGTTTGCGGTCTCCGCATGCAGCGCAGCCACGGCGTTGGCGCGGCGCGCAAGCCGCAGGCCGGCGACGGTCATGTTAAACGGGTTGCCGCCGATTCGCTCCATCTGGTCGCGGCTTAACCCGTTGAAGGCGGACATCGCCTCAAGCAGATCCAGCGCATGCGCTTCGTTGCCTTCCTTGACCGGCGTATGGGTCGTAAACACGACCGCTTCGCGGGTATCCCGCCAGGCCGATTCGAAGGTCAGCCCGGCCTGCATTTTCTCGCGGATCAGCTCCGTGGCGGCCAAGGCGGCGTGCCCCTCGTTGAAATGGTATACGTTCACCGGGATGCTAAGCGCGCGAAGCGCCTTGACTCCGCCGATGCCAAGCACGATTTCCTGGGCGATCCGCTCCTCGCCGAAGCCGCCGCCGTACAAGCGCGCGGTGATCCAGCCGTTGCCGCTCTCCGGAAGGTCGGTATCCAGCAGATAGAGCGGATTGTTGCCGAACTGTTCGGTTTTCCAAACTTTGCAGGGAACCTCGGCGTTTTGGATCGTCACGGTGACGGTCACGCCGGTATCCTCAAGAAAATCGTAATCGTGATCGGTAAACGTATCGTAAGGCCGTCCGTCCTCGCCGATCCGCTGGTCGGTATAACCTTGCTTCCACTTGATGCCGATGCCGACGAGCGGGGCGCCGATGTCTTTGGCCCCTTTGATGAAATCGCCGGCCAGAATGCCGAGGCCCCCGGCATACATTTTAAAATCGGAATGAAGACCGTACTCCATGCTGAAATAAGCAACGGTAGGGAGCTGCCTTTCGCTTACGCTCATGGGAATACCTCCTTTGCTGTGCATACGTCCTGCTGTAGGAAAGCGATTTTCTGCTAATAGTGTAGTCCGGGGGCAGGCGGAAGGTGACAAAGGGGCATTTTGGCGCGGAAGAAACGGGAGATGGGACGGGAAAAAGCATCGGGACAAGATCAGGCCGGATCCGTTTCCTCCGGGCGCAGGTCGCTATCAACGTAAGCCCGCTCCTGCTCTTCGCTCACGATCGCTTGAATTTCCTCGGATCCGATATTGATATAGACGTAGCCGTCCTGGGCTTGTTTCTTTAAGGCGCGTGCTTTGAAAAATTTCGGGCTGGCCTCCCCCGCATCCTCGTCATAGACGAGGAGAAGGCCATCGGTCTTGCGGAACAGCAGCTCATCCCGGGCGGTGAACTGCCAAGGGCCGAGGTAGGATTCCTTGCTGGCAGCCGCATAATGGTCGACCTGGCGGAGAATTTGCCTATAGTAGTCTTTTTTCTCGTCGCTCCATCTCTCCTCTTGATGGCTATAGGCGGTGATGATCGAGCATTTCAACTGCGGATACCGCTTCTTCAAGTCGAACACGGCTTCGCATGCCCACAGGTCAACGCCGTATTGACCGGGCGTAATGACCCACTCCAGCCCTTCCTCCAGCAAAGGAAGGAGGCGGCCTTCGATCGCCTGGCGGATGTAGGGAATGCCTTGGTGCTTATTGCTGTAGATGCCGAGTTCGTGTGCGCGGTATCCGGTAACGAGTATATTTTTCAAGGCGAGAACTCCTTATAGTTCTTGATGATTAAGGTGGCACAGTTCTCATTATAAACTCCCGTTGAAGTTTTCTGAAGGCACGGAAAGTACTATAGGGTTGGAATCCCAGGCAGGACAGGCTATGTGAACGTTTTCACTAAAAGGAAAATAGCACTAATCTAGGTCTAAACGACTAAATAAACAGGACCCTGATTCACATTGAAATCGGACTATTTGACCTGTTAACTGACCGAGGTCATTGATTAATATGATGAAGAATACATAATTTAGGAGGATAACTCAGTGAAAAGATGGACCGTAGTACTACTGACAGTGATTTTGGCATTCGGCATGACCGCATGCGGAGAAGAGAAGGGGGCAAACGGAGCAGGCGACGGGGGAGCGGCCCAGAACGGGACGAACAATGCGCAAGGTGCAGGAGAAAAGACCGCGCTAACCTTGGATGAGCTGATCCAAAAAACAGCGGAGGCCAGCGGCGGACTTAACAGCTTTTCGATGGAAGCGAGCGTGAACCAGAATATTTCCGTGACCCAGGGAGATCAGAAACAGGATCAGAACGTCGACATGACGATGAAGATCGATACGACGAAAGAACCGCTGGGGGTGTACCAGGAAATTCAAATGTCGGTACCGGGCAGCGGAAATCAGGAGATCAAGCAGTATATTACCGACGAAGGCGCCTATTCCGGTGTGAACGGAGCCTGGACGAAAGTTCAAGACGACATGAAAGATCAACTGATTGCCAGTCTGGATCAATCGATTAGCCCGGAGAAGCAGCTTGAGCAGTTTAAATCGATTGCCGGGGAGACGAAGGTGACGGAAGAAGGAGACGAATACGTCCTTACGGCCGAAGTGTCCGGCGATGGAGTAAAAGAACTCGCCAAAACGCTGATGAGCCAATCGGGGAGCGCCGACGAACAAACGGCAGCCATGATGGAACAAATGAACATCAAGGACATTAAGATCACCTATGCCGTTAACAAGGAAACCTTCTTTCCGACTAAGTCCAACATCGAAATGACCATGGACATGGAAGCGGAAGGCCAAAGCGTATCGCTTGAAATGAAAATGAACAGCACGATTTCCAAGCATAACGAATTCGACGAAATCAAAGTGCCGCAAGAGGTACTGGACAGCGCAGCTTAATCTTAATATATGAGATTGAAATCCGGTCTGGAAATCAAACCGCTGAACCCTGGTCTTTAGGACCGGCTCAGCGGTTTGTCTTTTGGCGAAAGTGTTGTGGCAAGTTTAGACCAAAGACGGCAGTATTGGCCTCTTTTATTGGGTGATAGCGGTTACAAGAAACGGGGACTACTGACCGTGAATCGAGAGAAGGGTAAATACCGTATAGAACACCGCATAAAACGTGCCCAGCCCGATAATCCACAGAAAAGCATTACCTTTCAATTTCTCCGGTTGCCACATGAGGATTCACTCCTTTACTTTTCACTGGCCAAACAAATTGTGAACAATTTGTGTCTAACTTAATTATTGAACATTTTGTGTCAAAAATCAAACAATTTATTGAACGAATTCAAACTTTTTTTGGCATAATAAACAACCATACCCGGTTAGGCATGGTTGTTTTGTTGTTTTGTTGTGGCCGGAGCGCTCCGGGGCTACCCTTTTGACGGGGAAAAACCTTCCTCCGCCAAATATTCGCCGGCTTCCTCGCGAGTTTCGAAGGCCATCTCCAGGCTCAGGCCGGAGTAGATATACCACAGGTCGTCTTCGTATTTGAGCGTCAGCTTCTCGCCTTTGGCATTGGTCCACACGCCTCCGGCCGACGTGCTCCGCGGGGGGGCTTCCGTTGTTGCAGGGCGTGACGCGCAGCTATCGTCCTCCCGGACGGACAAAGCGTCGATCGACTCCCTGACCAGTTGGCGCAGCTCCGGCTCCGCCATTTCCCGGATGTTGACCCACCCTTTGTCATCGGTCTTATAGCCGTCCAGCAGCCCGGCGTATACATAGCCGTTCCCGTTCGGATGCAGGTGGTAGACGACTGTTTTTTTATCATAGGCGCTGCCTTCATAGTGAAAATTGACCCGACCCAGCGACACGTTCCTTTGCTTGAGTTCGGGAAATGACTTCAAGATTTCCAGTTTCTGCTCAAACGCCAGCATGCTGCCCAACCTCTCAAATGGCGATTTTGCGGGTGTTGCCTTCGTCCCGCGCTTATCGATTATATCATACCCCGTTTCGTTTCCTCATCTCGTGCAAAAAGGTATAATGGAACCTAAGTTACAATCGCGTCGAAGGAGGAAGGATTTATGGGAGAGGCCACAATCAAGTGGGGGATAATGGCGGCCGGCGGCATTGCCGAGTCGTTTGCGGGGGATTTGGCTTACGCAAGCAACGGCGAGGCTTATGCCATCGGGTCGCGAAATCCGGAGAAGGCCAGGGCGTTTGCCGAAAAGTTCGGGATTCCCAAGGCGTATGGAAGCTACGACGAGTTGGTCGCCGACCCGGATGTGGACGCCGTTTATGTGGCTACGCCGCATCCCTACCACAAAGAAAATGTCCTGACCGCACTCCGGGCGGGGAAAGCGGTCCTGTGCGAGAAGCCGTTTACGGTCAATGGCGCCGAACTGGAGGAATTGGTCACCTACGCGCGCGAGCGCAAGCTGTTCCTGATGGAGGCGATGTGGACGCGGTTCCTGCCGGTGATTCGCCGCGTGCGGGAATGGCTGGCGGCCGGCCGGATCGGCGAAGTGCGGCTGGTGAAGGCCGACTTCGGCTTTCGCGTCGGCTGGGATCCGGCCGGCCGGCTGCTCAACCCGGAGCTTGGCGGCGGTGCGCTGCTGGATGCCGGGATCTACCCGGTTTCGTTCGCGTCGATGGTGCTCGGCGCCTATCCGCGGAGCGTGCAAAGCACGGCGCACCTTGGCGAGACCGGCGTCGACGAACATTTCTCCGTGCTGATGACTTACGAGCACGGCGCGATCGCTTCCCTGAACGGCGCCGTGCGGTTGGCGATCGGCAACGACGCTTATATTCATGGGACGAACGGCAAAATTTACGTTCCCGGATTCCTCAACGCGACCTCGGCCACGTTGTACGTCGATGGAGAGGAGCCCGAGACGGTCAGCGATGACCGCACTTTTAAGGGGTACGCCTATGAAGCGGAGGCAGTAGGCCGGGCGCTGCAAGCCGGGTTGACCGAAAGCAGCGAGATCCCGCTGGACGAATCGCTGGCCATCCTGCGCCTGATGGATCAAATCCGCGGGCAGTGGGGTCTGAAATATCCGTTCGAATGAAATTAAGAAGGAGTAGTTTCAAATGATCGATGATACCAAACAATTGCTGGAGGAGAACAACATCCAACACGCCATCATCGGCGAAACGATGCATCGGTTGACGGAGATTCTGCCAAGCCTGACCAAAGCAAGGCTTGGCGCAATCGCTTCCGTTTATAACATCACCGGCCGTTCCAAGATGAAGAAGGAGGAGCTGGTCGCCGCCGTGCAGACGGGCATCGAGGAGCCCGAGGAGCTTCGGGCGGCTTTGCTCAATACCCGGCCCAAGGAATGGGAGCTGTTCGCCTCGCTGCTGGACGGTTCCTATCAACCAAGCAATGCGACGCCCTTCGGTTACTACTATTACTTCCTGGACCGCGGCTTGCTGTTCACCTTTTTTGACGACAACCGCCTGCATTTGGTGATTCCGGAGGAAGTGCGCTCAGCCTTCCGGAAGCTGGATCAAACGGCGTTCCGGCAAGTGTTGCACCGAAGCCATCTGCTTTATAACTACCTGATGGCGGCGGTCAACCTGTACGGATTGGTCGCGCCGGCCAAGCTGGTAGAGATCTTTAACGCGCAGAACGGC
Organism: Paenibacillus sp. JL3B1040; assembly: GCF_057063165.1. Classification (NCBI taxonomy): domain Bacteria; kingdom Bacillati; phylum Bacillota; class Bacilli; order Caryophanales; family Paenibacillaceae; genus Paenibacillus; species Paenibacillus tiangongensis. The sequence continues at coordinate 1,179,413 of NZ_CM169317.1, forward strand.
GATGATCCCGTCACGGAAGCGGAACTGCTGCAGCATCTCGACAGCTTCCTCGTGCGGACGGATCAGTATTTCGACTTGCAGCGGGGAACTATCGTATCGTTGGACATGGAAGACCAAGAGTTTGACGACCTCATGAGCAAAGTGCAGGGGAAACCTTATTATGTGCCGGACAAGCAGGAGTTCCTCAAGTATGCGGACCCGGATTACTTCGAGATGACTCAGCAGCTCGCGTCGTTGAGGGATTTCGTGACGAAGGAGTTCCGCCTGGACCGGGAGATCGCCGAATATTTGGTCGACGACATTCAGCTCGGCTGCTCGATGGAAGCCTCCCTGGAGGATCTTCTCTACGAGTTCGAAAGGCGGAACCTGGATTTTAAGTCGCAGAAGCAGGCACAGCAAACCGTTGCCCTCATTGCCGACGTCTACGATCACACGCGCATGTGGTCCAATGCCGGACATACGCTGGACGAGCTGCGCCGGATGCAGGGGAGGTCCGGGAATTCATCGACGATTGCCTCCATTCAAGGGCATATCGTCAAGCAGGCCCGGTCGAGCAAAATCGGCCGCAACGAACCTTGCCCTTGCGGGAGCGGTTTGAAGTACAAGAAATGCTGCGGAAAGTAAACATAGAGATGAACGAAAGGCTGTCTAAGCGCCCCAGCGCTTAGACAGCCTTTTTGGCGATTGCCGGAACGCCTTACCCGACATCGGCCGAGTCCGACAGCGGCGGGTCGTGTGGCTCCGCCTGCGCATACAGCTTGCGGTACTGGCCCGGGGTCAGGCCGGTTTCCTTCTTGAATCTGCGAATGAAGTTCGGCGTATCGAGGTAGCCGACCCGCTGAATGATCTCTTTAAGCGGATCGTTGGTGGACGTCAGGTCGTTCATAACCGCCATCATTCTTTTTTGCCAGATGTACTGGACGAAGTTGATCCCCATCTGGTCTTTGAAGGAGCGGCTGAAATAGGAGACCGAAATCGAATATTTGCAGGAGATCATCTCCAGGCTTAAGGCGTGGTCCATGTAATTGCTGTCGATGTAGGCGATGATCCGGTCCATCAGAGAATGCTCTTCCTTGCGTTCGTTCTGCAGGGCCAGATCGCAAATGCGGGAAGCGAGGCCGAGGAAGTGGCGCTCCAGCTCCTGGAGAGAATTAAACGCATCGGACCCGGGAATATCGGGCGTCCAATCGCGGATGCCCATCTCCATGCCCGTGCGCAGAATCGCGTTCAGGATGTCGAAGCTAACGCAGCGCTTCAACTCGACGGTCAGATCCGGGCCCCGCAAGTAGTTCATCGCCTCGCCGATCGTTTGAGCCGCGACCTCGTAGCTGCCTTGCTTCAAGCTCTGGGACAGCTTGAGCAGCTCGTTTTTGGGTACCCAAGCCGTTTCTCCCGGCGCATGCGACAGCTTCTCGAAGAACGTGATGCTGCCGTTTCCGGCAAACATCCGAGATTCGAAGGCCGAGCAGGCCTCGATGAACGACTGGTTCAATTGGTCGGGATCGTTGTAATACATTCCTACGCCGATCACGGGATCGATGCGGAAGCGAGCCGACAGGTTGTCGCGGATGCGATACACGATCCGGCGGAACTGGTCGGGCCCGGACAAGGAGTCGACCTTGTCGAAGCCGACGATCAACGCGATCTGCCCCGGCTTGGGCAGCTCGACACTGTACAGGCAAGCGCCGTATTCGGGAATCTCCGCCGCCGCCAACTGCCCGATCATCGATTGCCAATCGTGGCTGACAAGCCGGCTCTTCAGGGCTTCGTCCCGGCCGATAACCATGGCGAAATAATGGGCTTTGGCGAGGTCGATAGCCAGCGAACTTAACAGCTGCGGCATCAGCCTGCGGGCGTTCCCGTATTTCAGCAGCATTAACAGGAAATGGTTGCGCGCATACGGCTCCTGCAAGTCGGCGCGCGAGCTGTATTCGTGCAGCGCCGTACGGATGCGGTCCAGCTCGTTGCCGGCCTTCCGCGGTTCGTCCCCCGCTCCGCCGGCCTTCGATTTGGAATCGGCGAACTCGACGAGATCGAGGATCGGGTGGAACTGCCGCCGTGCCAGGATCAACGCGGCTGCGGTGCCGACGACGACCAGCACGGTCAACAGCAGGATCATCAGGCTGCGCAGGTGCAGCACGCTGCCGAGAAATTGCGAGCTCGGCATCAAAGTGACGTATTCCCAGCCGTTCGTGTCCGACTTGACCGACACGACCGAATGCGCTACCCCACCTAAATCGATACTATGGATCCCTGTTGAAAGCGCAAACAATTTTTGCAGGTCCGATCCCTGAAGCGGCTGTATTTGATTGTTATTCGAGGCCATGATGTTGCCGTTATTGTCGAAAATATAGGAAGATCCTTCATAGTTGCCGAGAATCGTATCGATCAGTCCGGTCAATTCCGACTTTCGGATCAAATACATTAATGTGCCGTGCGGATTCGGATTGTTCGGCGTGATGGGCACGAGATAAGCCAAGACCGATTGCTGCATCGTTCCGTTTTGGTTCAACATTTCGGCGGGTTGGATGACGGGGAACCTGACGGAGTTCAGATCGTGAACCAGCTGCGGCCCTTCCCAGTCCAGGAAATGATAATGCTCGTGGAAGACGTCCAGACTCGTCATCCCTGCCGTGGAATAAATCCTCTCATCTCCATGGAAGTACAAGAACATTTCCCCGATGATCGGGCTGGTTGCCTTGTAATTTTGGAGTGCGTTGATCGCTTCCAGGCTGTAATACGGGTCGTGTACGCGGTAGCGGGCCAACTGAACATCGTAAGCGACCCGCGAGGCGATATCGCTCAATTGCTTGACATGGCTGTCGACGATCGTTTTGGCCTGGGACAACTGATTCAGATGGGATTGTTCGATTTCGGAGCGGAGATTGCGGACCGCGCTGTTATAAATGAAGACCGACAACAATGCAAGTGGAACCAGCAGCATGAACAAGTAAGACCAGGTGTATCTTTGAAACAGCTTTGACTTGAAATAATTCAGCTTCACGTTGCGTCTGCCCCCTGTCCGCTCTATTTTTTTATCTAAAATGTAAAGGAGATCGCCGGATAACGCAAGGGAAGAAAGTAGCGGGATTCCGGGAAAGAGCATGTCATTTTTGCTTCTCGGGACTTGTTTGCCGTCCGCTTTTGCCGTGGTTCGGGACATTGACGGTAAAAAAATACACATCGCCGTTTCTTGGTCGGGACAAGTTTATGTTAACTTTAGTAACATGAAAATCGAGCGGTTTGTTAAATTTGTCTTGCCGTTTTGTTAACGCAAAGCAAAACGACATATTTACGAGGACTCGGAGGCTCCGGTACACTTCAGAAAAAAAGGAGGAGTCGCCGATGCAGAAAAGCGCGCCAACCGTTCTTGATACCAGGTCCGTGCCCCCGTTCAACGCGAGAAGGAAACTCAGGAAAAAAATCCTCCGGAATTGGCAACTGTACGTTTTTATCGCGCCTGCTTTATTAAGCGTTCTGATCTTTAGCTACGTGCCGATGTACGGGATTCAGATCGCCTTCAAAAATTTCGTTCCGGTCAACGGAATTCTGGGCAGTCCGTGGGTGGGCTTCGACCATTTCGTCCGGTTCTTCAATTCCTATTACTTCTGGGATCTGCTGTGGAACACGCTCGGTATCAGCCTTTACGGACTGGTCGTAGGGTTCCCGCTCCCGATTATCCTGGCCTTGGCTTTTAACGAGGTGAAGAACGGCTTCTTTAAACGTACGGTACAGACCGTGACCTATGCGCCGCATTTCATTTCGATGGTCGTCATGGCCGGGATGATCATTACGTTCCTGACGCCTTCGACGGGGATGATCGTGAACATGATCGAAGCGCTCGGGTTTACGCCCCCCGACTTTCTGACCGATCCCCGCTGGTTTAAAACGGTGTACGTGTTGTCCGATGTTTGGCAGGGAACCGGTTGGGGAACGATCATCTATTTGGCCGCACTGACCGGGGTCGATCCGGGGCTGCACGAGGCGGCCATCCTCGATGGGGCTTCGCGCCTGCAGCGGATCCGGTATATCAATATTCCGGCGATTCTGCCGACGATCACGATCTTGATGATTCTGAACATGGGCAGCCTGCTCGGCGTCGGGTTTGAAAAAATCCTGCTGCTGCAAAATCCGCTGAACATGGAATCCTCCGACGTCATTTCAACGTTCGTTTACCGGTCGGGTTTGCTGGATGCGCAGTACAGCTTCTCCACGGCGGTCGGTTTGTTTAACTCCGTCGTGAACGCGATCTTGCTCGTCACCGTCAACCAGATCGTTAGGCGCACCAGCGAAAACAGCCTGTGGTAGAAGAAAGGAGTGGAGAACGTGGTATCGGCAATTAAGGAAACCCGGAAGGACCGCCTATTTCTCGCTTGCAACTATGTGTTTCTGTTTGTGGCCCTCGTTATCGTCGCTTATCCGATTCTGTATATCATCAGCGCTTCGGTCAGCACGCCGAAATACGTCGCTTCCGGGGAGATGTGGTTATGGCCGATGGGCCTCACGTTCGAAGGGTATGAGCGGGTGTTCCGCGATCCGCAAATCTGGACCGGCTACGCCAACACAATTCTCTACACCATCGTGGGTACGATGGTCAACCTGGCGGTGACGATCCCGGCCGCCTACGCGCTCAGCCGCAAAGACTTCGTTGGCCGCAACTTGTTCATGGGCATCTTCATGGTAACGATGTTCTTCAGCGGCGGGCTGGTGCCGACGTATTTGCTGATCAAGGACCTGGGCCTGGTGAACAGCATGTGGGCATTAATTTTGCCGGGAGCCACCTCCGTCTGGAATTTGATCGTTTGCCGGACGTATTTTCAATCGACGATCCCGAAGGAACTGCAGGAGGCGGCGGAAATGGATGGCTGCAGCAATTTTCGGTTGTTTTTCCGCATCATCTTGCCCCTGTCGACTTCCATTATCGCGGTGATGGCTTTGTTTTTTGGGGTGGGTCACTGGAACAGCTACTTCTCGGCGATGATTTACCTGAATGATGATGCGAAATATCCGCTGCAGCTCGTGCTCCGGCAAATTCTCGTTCTGCAGGAGATGTCGGCGCAGACGGGCTCGATCGATGCCGCGACGGCGACGGCGCTGAACAACCGGGCGGAAGTGGCCGCTTTGGTCAAATATGCGGTGATTATCGTGGCCACGCTGCCGGTGATTGTGGTGTATCCTTTCCTGCAACGTTATTTTGTGCAAGGTGTCATGATCGGTTCCGTCAAGGGATGATCTTGCCATACATCAAACCTAATTCAAAAGGAGGATTCATTCATGCAGAAGCTGAAAAGACGCGGGGCGTTCGCCTTGAGCTTGCTCCTGCTGGCCTCGTTGCTGGCAGCCTGCGGTTCGTCCGGCAATACGGCGGGCGGCAATACGGCAGGCAATGCGGGAGGCGGGGCGAATTCGGGCACGAACGCTGCCCATTCCGAGAATGCCGGCGGCGTAAAGAAAGACGGGTTTCCGATCGTCGATGAGCCGCTCACGCTGACGATGTTCGCTCCCGACGCCGGGATGGCGGATTGGAATACGATGCCCGTCGTTGAAGAGATGGAGAAGCTGTCGGGAATCAAGGTGGAGTTTCAAACCTCGCCGATCGATAGCTTCAGTACGAAGAAAAACCTGGTCTTCGCCAGCGGCGACCTGCCGGACATGCTGTATGCCGCGGACATTACCCCGGCGGAGCAAGTCACCTACGGCAGCCAAGGGATTCTGATTCCTCTGGAGGATCTGATCGACAACTATGCGCCCAACCTGAAGAAGATCCTGGACGAGAACCCGGACGTGCGCAAGAACATCACGACGACGGACGGACATATTTACGCCCTGCCGTTTATCGATACCGCGGCGGTCTGGTACCGCGGCCCGATGTGGTATAACGGCAAGTTCCTGAAGGCGCTGAACGCGGAAGAGCCGAAGACGACGGAAGAGCTGTACGCTTACCTGAAGCGGGTCAAAGAAGAAGACCCGAACGGCAACGGCAAAGCCGACGAAATCCCGCTTTCGTCCGTCAAGCTGGACGACCTGCGGATGTTCTTCCTCGGTTTCTGGGGGATGTATGACCCGGTCATTTACGCCGATAAGGACGACAAAGTGCATTATTCACCGCAAGAGGAAGGCTATAAAGGGTATTTGACCTTCATGAATCGCTTGTGGAAGGAGGAACTGCTGGACCACGAGACCTTCTCCCAAACCGACGATCAGAAGAAGGCAAAAGGCAAAAACAACCAGCTCGCCTTGTTCAGCGATTTCCACCCTTACTTCACGCTCGGCGGAGAACCAAGCGACGAGCACCCGCTGATGACGCCGGTCGCCAGCGAAATCGCCGGTACGCCGGTTTACGGCAAGCATCCGGGCATGTCGGCCAACGGAACCTTCGCGATTACGAAGAGCAACCCGAATCCGGAAGCGACGATGCGCTGGATCGATTACCAGTACGGTTACGAAGGCGCAACCTTGTGGACGCAAGGCCCGGAAGGACTGTTGTGGCAATACAAGGATAAAGAGAATAAGGTCAAGGAATGGCTGCCGGTGCCGGGCGGCAAGGACCGCGAGGAGTACCGCGGGACGATTACGCCGAACTACGGGATTTTGACGCCGGGCGTCAATCTGAAGGAAATGACGAACGGCCTGAAAACCGAGTTCGACGAATGGATCGACCAGCAAACGCAAACCAAACTGGCCCCGATCGGCAAGCCGCCGTTCCCGAACGCCTTCCTGACGAACGAGGAACAATCCGAGGTTTCCGCCTTGCTGTCCGACCTGAAAACGTATGTGACGCAGATGGAAGCGAAGTTCGTGACCGGCCAGGAGCCGCTCGACAACTGGGATAAATACGTCAGCCAGTTGAAGAAGATGGGCAGCGATCGCGTTGCCGAGGTGTATCAAGCGGCCTACGATCGTTGGAACCAAGGAAGTTAAATCGTGAACGGTTAACGATGACGATGATTTTCGGACCGAGACAAGGAGGCATCCATGAGCGAGGAGAAATCCACGACGAACCTGGAGCCATCGGCCGAGCCGCAGACCGAGGCGCCCTCCGGGGCGCCTCTTGCGGCTGAACCGGCGGTGGAGCAAGGCGTGCACAATTACAGCAGCGAGCGAAATTGGGTGAGGCCGGACGATTCCGTGATCCTGGAACGCCTGGAATGGTTCCGGGATCAGAAGCTGGGCCTGATGATGCACTGGGGGCCTTACTCCCAGCTTGGACTGGTGGAGTCCTGGGCGCTCAGCGACGAAGACGGGGACTGGTCCCGGAACGACATCGACTGGACGGAAGACATGGAACGGTTCAAACGGGAATATTTTGATTTGAACCGTACGTTTCACCCGATTCGATTTCAGCCCGAGTCCTGGGCGAAAGCCGCCGCCGAGGGCGGGTTCAAATATTTGACGTTTACGACGAAACACCACGACGGATTTTGCATGTGGGATACGCATACGACCGACTACCGGATCACCGGGCCGGATTGTCCGTTCCATACGCATCGTTATGCGGATATATGCCGGGAGCTGTTTGACGCGTTCCGCGCCGAAGGTTTGGCGATCTCCGCCTATTTCTCCAAGGCGGACTGGCACACGCCGTACTACTGGGCGCCGGACATGGAACGGGGCAGCCGCATGTGGCGCGGGCCTTCGTACGATCCGCAGCGATACCCTTGGCTGTGGGAGCGGTTCGTTCGGTTTACCCATGAGCAAATCATGGAGCTGATGACGCGGTACGGCCGCATCGATATGCTGTGGCTGGACGCCGGGTGGGTGAATGCCCGCCGCGGCCAGGACATCCGGCTGGGCGAGGTGGTGGAGAAGGCGCGGCAGATCCAGCCGTGGCTGTTGACGGCGGACCGCACGGTCGGCGGGCCGTACGAAAACCTGATCACGCCGGAGCAAACCGTGCCGGAGCGGCCGCTTACCGTCCCTTGGGAGAGCTGCATCACCATGGGACATTCGTTTTCGTTCAGCTACAGCGACAGCTATAAGTCGGTCCGCGAGCTGGTTCACCTGCTCGTCGAAATCGTCGCCAAAGGCGGCAATCTGGCGCTGAACGTCGGGCCGCAGCCGGACGGCCGGCTGCCGAAGCCGGCGCTTGGGCGGATGAAGGGACTGGGCGAGTGGCTGAAGGTTTACGGCGAAGCGATTTACGGAACGCGGATCTGCGAGCCGTACGCTGCCGGGAACGTGTATTTCACCCGGAAGGGAGAGACGAGGTACGCGCTGGTGTTGGTGCAAGAGGCCGCCGAGGCGACAGGGGAAGAACTGCTTCTGCCGCTTCCCGCCTCCGACATTGGCCGGATCGACCTTGTCGGCGGCGCCGACGGGCTGGATTTCCGCCCCGCTCCGGAGGGCGGAGCGGCGGTGCGCCTGCCGGACGCCGCGCGGCAGGGGGAGGCGCCGATCGCCTGGGTGCTGCGCATCCGGTGAGGGCGGGGGCGCCGCCCCGCGCGGGCGCCGGGCGCTCGCCTGGGTGCAGCGCATCCGGTGAAGGCGGGAGCGTCGTTCCGTGCGGGCGCCGGGCGGCAGAGACCGATCGGCGTGCGCGAGCGCTCGCCTGGGTGCAGCGCATCCGGTGAAGGCGGGAGCGTCGCCCCGCGCGGGCGCCGGGCGGCAGAGATCGACCGGCGTGCGCGAGCGATCGCCTGGGTGCAGCGCATCCGGTGAGTGGATATGGCGGCGTCCTTTTCACACTGGGTGCGGGAGGGCAATGTAGATTGCAGCCAAAGGAAATGTTGTTAAGGGGATGGGCGTAACGGACCCGAAAGACCCTATTTGCCGGAAAAGGCGTCAAATTTCCATTTAACGGACTGTAGAGACGTTATTGATTCGGAATGAGTCGGAACTATGCACGAAAACGCCAAATAAGGTCAACTGGGTCCGTTAAACTTTGAAAACAGAGCTTTTCGACGAAATAGCGGCGCTAGGGTCCGTTAGCGTTAGCGTGAGTATGAGCGTGAATATGAACGTTAGCGTAAGCATGAGCATGAGCATGAGCACGGGCATGAGCATGAGCACGAGCACGAGCACGAGCGCAAGCGTAAGCGTAAGGATAGGCTGGTGAACCTTACCTCACTCAACCTGGAAAGGAGGAAGAGCGACAGTGAATTTCAGCGAAGTGCCTGAACCGGCGATCGGGTTTGCACCGAAAACGTTTGTCTGCAAACGAGCTGCGGCCGGGCCGCTCGTGCTGGACGGGCGAATCGACAAGCCGTTCTGGGAAGCCGCCGCGTGGACCGATGACTTCGTCGATATCGAAGGCGATTTGCGGCCCAAGCCCGGCAAACGGACGCGGGCGAAGATGCTGTGGGATGACGAGTGTTTTTACGTGGCCGCCGAGATGGAGGAAGACGAAATTTGGGCGACGCTGACGGAACGGGACGCGGTGATTTTCCATGACAACGACTTTGAAATCTTCATCGATCCGGACGGCGACAGCCATCTGTACTACGAATTTGAAATCAACGCGCTGAACACGGTGTGGGATTTGCTGCTGGTTAAACCGTACCGGGACGGCGGGCCGCCGGTGAACGGCTGGGACATCCGCGGGCTGCGTACCGCGGTGCATATCGATGGCGAACTGAACAACCCGGCCGCGCAGAACCGCCTGTGGAGCGTCGAGGTTGCGCTGCCTTGGGCGGCGCTGCGCGAATGCGCGCCGGAGGGGCGTCCGCCGGCCGCCGGCGAGTTCTGGCGGGTGAACTTCTCCCGGGTGGAATGGCGGGTGGAAGTGCGGGATGGCCGGTACGTGAAGCAAATCGATCCCGCGACCGGGAAGCCTTATCCCGAGGACAACTGGGTTTGGTCCCCGCAGGGGATCGTGAACATGCATTACCCCGAGCTATGGGGTTACGTGGTTTTTGCGGACGAAGGCGCCGAAGAGGACGGCGGATCAACCGGGTTCCCGCTGCCGCAGGACGAATACGTCAAGTGGGACCTGCGCCGGCTGTATTATCGGCAGCGCAGCCATTACGCCCGCTTCGGCCGGTTTACCGCGGAGCTCGCCGAGCTCGTCGGCCCGGAAGAAGCGGGCACGTTCCGCATCCGGCCGAAGATCGAGGCGGCGGGCGGGAGATTTGAGATTTCCGCGGCCGCTTCGGACGGGAACGGGTATTTTTGGATTCGGGAAGACGGAAAGTTGGGGAAGGAGCGATCCTAGATGAGCGTGGAGACACCGGCGTTTTCGCTGAGCGAGCGGGACCAGGAACAGATTGAACGCAAATTTGCGGAGATTCGATTGCTGGGCCGGGGCCGGGAGAAGGAACTGTTTGGCGTTTTTGAGAGTCCGTTGACCGCCGAAGAATCGTGGGCCTTGAAATTCCTGTATGCGCATATGCCGCTGAGCGACCTGGCCGATTACGACGGTACGCTGTTTTTGGCCCATGTCCGCCAAGCGCTGGCAATCCGAAAGCGGGTGGCTTGGGGCGACCGGGTGCCGGATCATTTATTCCTGTATTTCGTGCTGCCGGCTCGGGTGAACACCGAGAATATCGAGGACTTTCGCGAGATCATCTTTGCGGAGCTGGGGCCGCGGGCGACGGGATGTTCGATGGCGGAGGCGATTCTCGAGGCGAATTACTGGTGCCATGAAAAAGCCACCTACATCGGCAGCGACTTGCGCACGCTGTCGCCGCTCGGGATGATCCGCAACGCGCGCGGCCGCTGCGGCGAGGAGTCGACGCTGGCGGTCGCGGCGCTGCGCAGCATCGGCATTCCGGCGCGGCAGTGCTACACGCCGCGTTGGGCGCATTGCGACGATAACCACGCCTGGGTCGAGGCTTGGGCCGACGGCAAATGGCATTACATCGGCGCCTGCGAGCCGGAAGCCCGCCTGGACCAGGGCTGGTTCAGCGGTCCGGCACGCCGGGCGATGCTGGTGCATACCCGCGTCCCGGCGACCTATCCCGGACCGGAGGAGATCACCGTGCAGGGCGATCCTTATGCGGAACTGAACCTGCTGGCGAATTATGCGCCGACCCGCACGATTGCCGTGGAAGTGCAGGAAACGGACGGCACGCCGGCGGCCGGAGCGAAGGTGCAGTTCCAGCTATACAACTACGCCGAGTTGTTCCCGCTGGTCGAGCTGGTGACGGATGAACGGGGCGAAGTCCGGTTCACGACCGGTTACGGCGATCTGATCGTCCGGGCCGTGCGGGATAGGGCCTGGGGCCAGCGAAAGATCCGGATTGCCGACGGCGACCGGTTCGAGGTCGTGTTGAGCGGAGCGTTGCCGGGTCAGCCCGGGCATGCCGAGGAGTTCGAGCTGGTGCCTCCGCCGGAGCTTGACGTTCCGGAAGCTGCACCGCTCTCCGCGGAGCAGTTGCGGCGACACGAGCAGCGGGTGGCCGAAGGGGCCGCCCTGCGCCGGGCTTATGAAGAGACGTTCCTGACGGAGGCCGAAGCGGAGCGGCTCGCCGCCCGGCTTGGGTTGCCGGCGGAGCGGGTGTGGAAATTGCTGGAGCCCGCTCGCGGCAACGGACGGGAGATCGCCGCTTTTCTGGAGGAAAGCGTCCCGGAACACGGCGAGTGGCCGCTGCTTCTGCTCGAAAGCCTGCGGGAGAAAGATTTGACCGACACGATGCGGGAGACGCTGGACGACCACTTGGCCGGATCGTTGCCTTGGAAGGATTCGTACGATCGGGAGCTGTTCGTATCGTACGTGATGTGCCCGCGCGTGTCGTTTGAGATGATCGGCCCATACCGGGAGGCGCTGCAGGCCCGCTTCACCGAAGCGGAGATCGCTTGTTATCAAGCGGATCCGTCCCGGATTGCCAGCCTGCTGAACGAAGGCTGGGAGCTGCGCGAGGGGCCGGGCAACCTGCGCGGGAAAGCAGGGCCGCTGGGTACGTTCCAACTGCGGGTTGCCGACAAAGGCTCGCTGGACATCTTGTTCGTCGCCTTATGCCGGAGCTTCGGCATTCCGGCAAGGCTGCATCCCAGTGAGCGGAAACCGCAGTATGCTGCGGGCGGAACGTGGGTGGACGCCGGAATCGGGCCGATGCGGGAAGAAGCAAGTGAGGGAGTCCGCCGCAACACCGGCCGGCTGCGGCTGCGCCGCGAAGCGGGAAACCGTAAGGATATGCCGGCCGCCTCGTACATGGAGAACTTCACCATCGCCCGGCTGGAAGGCGGGTTCTACAAAACGCTGCTGTATCCGCACGGCAAAACCGATGTGTACGATACGGCGTTTGAGGTGGAGCCGGGAGATTACCGGATCACTTCGGGGGTGCGCCTGAAAGACGGCACGGTGCTGGGCCGGCTGGCGTATTGCCGGGTCGACGGGCCAGCGGAAGCGGAAGTAACGCTCGCCTTTCCGGCCCCTTCGCGGCACCTCCCGGCGTACGGGATGCCCGATCCGCAAACCCCGCTGCGGCGAGCGGACGGGTCGCCGACGACGTTGGGCGCGCTTTGCCAAGTCGGCAGAGGCGCGATGATCGCCTGGCTGGATGCGGACCGGGAACCGTCGAAGCATTTGTTGCGCGAAACGGGCGAGCTCGCGGAAACGTTCGACGTCTTGGGCATCCCGGTCATCTTTGTCCTCGGCGGTGAGGAGGGTTCGCCGATTCCGGCTGTCCCGCACGCTGCCGCTGCCGGCTTGCCGGCGGGGACGGTGTTCGCGGGCGACCCCGGCCACTCGGCGCTCCGCCGGCTAACGGATGCCGGCATTCGGCTGGGAAGCGGGGGATTCCCGCATCTGTTCGCTCTGGACGGCGAGGGGATCATCCGTTATATGCAGTCCGGTTATAAACCGGGGAGCGGCAAGGAAGCGCTGCAAGTGCTAAGCGACCTATAAACGTCCAATCATCGACAAGCTTGCGCCGGAGGCCGCGCAGGCAAAGGGAGGAGCGCCAATGAGCCGGAAATACGTGGTGGCGGGATATATCAGCGACCGCCACCTCCCCGAACTGACGAGGGAGGATCTGCTGAAGCTGACCCATTTGAATATCGCTTTCGGTCATGTGAGAGATGACCGCATCGAAACGGGACATTTGCGTAATTTGGAGTTATTGCCCGGTTTGAAAAGAGATCATCCCGGTTTGACGGTCCTGTTGTCCGTCGGCGGCTGGAGCGCCGGCGGCTTCTCGGAAGCCGCTTCGACGGAGGCCGGCCGGCGGGCGATGGCCGAGTCGGCGGTCCGGGCGGTCGCGGAGCATGCTCTCGACGGGGTCGACCTGGATTGGGAATACCCCTGTTACGCCGAAGCGGGCATAGCGGCCAGTTCCGACGACAAAGCGAATTTTACGCTGCTGCTGCGCACGATGAGGGAGGCGCTGGACCGGCAAGGCGAACGGGACGGCCGCCGTTACGGGCTGACGATCGCCGCGGGTGCGGACCAATACTACATTGACGGTACGGAGATGGCCGAGGTCCAGCGTTACCTCGATTTCATTCAACTGATGACGTACGACATGCGCGGCGGCTTCCAGACGCTGACCGGCCACCACACCAATCTGTTCACGGGCACGGGCGACTTGTTTCGCATCAGCGTCGACGCTTCGGTTGGCCTGTTCGTCCGGGCCGGGGTGCCTAAGGAGAAAATTGTGATAGGCGCGGCGTTCTATTCGCGGATGTGGAAGGACGTGCCGAACATCAACCGCGGATTGTATCAAATGTCCCCCGGTCCGGGAGGGTACGGCCCGGACTTCACCGCACTGGCCGCCGAGTATATCGACCGCAACGGATTTGTCCGCTGCTGGGACGAGGAGGCGAAGGCGCCGTACCTGTTCGACGGCCAAACGTTTATCTCTTACGATGACGAGACGTCCATCAAGTGCAAATGCGAATACGTCAAGAAGCAAGAGCTGGCCGGGGTGATGTTCTGGGAATACGGCTGTGATCGGACGCATCGGCTCCTGGATGCGCTGCACCGGGGGTTAACCGAGCCGTAAGCGGAATTTGTAATCGTCCCGCGTAAAAAAGCCTCATGATTCGCCAAATCTCCTGAACCAAAGGGATAGCGACGCATGGGGCTTTTTTTCTGACAACAAATGTTCTAATTGTGCCGGGCCGGCCATAGATATAAATAGGGGCGTTTTTTGCCCGCTTCCACGGTACAACCTTCCGTATGCGAATTTTCACAGTTTCCTAGATTCTTTACCGCCGGAGGATCCGGAGGGGAGCCGGTCTTCGTCCAGCACGTCGTCCAACCGCTGCACCTCCTCGGAGAGGGCCTGCAGGGAAGCCTCGATTTTGCCCAGTTTATCACCGACGGTTTGCAGCACATATTTGATCAGAATGAAGCAAAGCGTGACCGGAAAACCAACATTGGCAACCAACGACACAATATCCGCAACCTGCATGATTGTTACCTCCTTGAACTTTTTTTGGGCCCTTCACCATATGGGGAAAAAAAGTTCGCCCAGGTACAACCAGAATATAGAAAAAATGTTATAATAATAATTACCTATATAATTATGGTTGTATAACCCCCCTAAAAATTTCCCTATACATAGAAGATGAAAATGAAAGGGGGAGGTAGTTTTGAAGGAACAACATACCGTGTACGAGCAATATCGGAAAGAAGTTTATCGAATCGCATGGAGGGTTCAATACAGAGCGAGAGTCGTAAGAAAACGGGAATGTTCATTCAATGGAGTCGAGCCGGCCGTAACCTGCTTCACCTCATCTTCTGATAACAAAATCGTTGTGAGACAGCTGATCAATGCGCTTCCTTCCACGACGGGCAAAACGATCATCTCCAAGATTTATCTGCAGGACAAAACCGAGAGGGAAGTCGCCCGCGAGTTGAATATGAGTCAGCAAGGGGTGAACAAATGGAAACGAAAGATGATCAAAGAATTGTCCCGGATGATGATGAGTTCCTGAATTTGCTGGAAAAAGCCAGGGAAAACGATCCCGAATCGACGTTAAAGCTCATCGAGCTGTTTAAAGGCGACATTGTGCATATAAGCAAGTTTATCCATATGTCCGAAGAGGACGCCGTTTCCGACATCATTCTCGAGTTTCTGGAGATGATCAAGAGGCGGGAAGAGGAATGAAAAAAAGTCGGTCAGGAATACCCTGATCGACTTTTTTTCATAAACCCGGTTGTAATCGGGCCGCCTGGATTTCCCTTATAGATGAATGCGGTAGAAGGCTTTACCGGATAAAAGCATTGAGCGAAGGAAGCGTTAAACGGATAGAGTTTCGCTTTCGCGAAAGAGCTCTCGAAACGCCCGCTGCGCGTATTCCGGATCCGCCAGTTTGTCTTGCACCGCAGTTTTCCAAGCGGCGCTACTTGCGGTAAAGGACGAGAACGTATCCGTGCGATACCAGGCCAGCAGGTCCTCGCGAGTCACGCGGTACGCCGCGGAACCCTCGTTGAAAATCACCGCCTCCAGGTTGTCGATATATGCGAATGCTGCCGTGGCGCTGTACAAATAAGCCCGGTCTCGGTCCGCTTCCGCCCTCGGCGCCGAAGAATCCAGATTAATCTGCACCGTGAACACGTCCGGATCGAGGGCAAAGGAGCGGATCGGTCCGATCGGCAGCGAGCCGAACAATCCGCCCACTTTGGACGCGTCGCCCATATACCGGGTTTGGAATTTCGCGGTGCGGGCGATGTCATGCGTCAACGGGTTTTGCTGCGCCTTCTCGTACCGCTCGATCCGCCGGTCCTGCCCGGGAAGTATAGCCCCCTCCACCAGAGCGAAAGCAAGCAGTCCGACCAGCAGCAAAACGGCAACGCCGATGTCAAGTTTCCACAGTCGCCGGCCCTTCATTCCCGTTCCTCCGCTTCATGCTTGGGAATCAGCCGCGTGGCCGCCTGAAACGCCAAAGGAATAAGGATGGTTACAAAAGGCTTCGCATAACTGAGGCCGACCATGGCAAATTGGTAGGGGCCGCCTATTTTGATCTGATATCCGAACCAGATGTTGCTCCCGAAATGCAGCGCCGTATTCGCCAGGATAGTGAGAAGAATGAACAACCCCCAAATCAGCCAGACGATTCGGCTGCGGCGCCGGGCATGGTTGAAATTCCGCGGAGCCGTTGCTGCGAGGCGGTCTTCCCGCCAGGCGGCTTTCAAGGCCAGATAAACAACGCCCAGCAGAAGCGCGAAGGCCAATAACGTAAAGCTAAGTAGCGAGCGTTCGAGGATACGCATAGGAATGGTGATTATCCACACGATCAACGCATAGAGCAGTACTTGCTGCAGCAGTTCCAGCCGATAGCGGTTGATGTAAATTTCCCGATGATCGTCGATCAGCCCGTCAATATGGGGCAAACTGGACACGGCGGCCTTGACCGCCTGTTCATAGTCCATTCCTCCCGCCATGAAGTCGGCGGCCTTAGCTTCCAGGTTGCCGGCAATCTCTTCCTTCAGCTCGCGGATGCGCGCTGTTGCCGGGTAGCCGGCGAATAAACGGTCCACGTGTTTTTGCAACGGATTCATGTTGTTGGTGATCCCTCCTGTTTTTCGATCAAAAGATCGATAAGCTCACGGGAAATTTTCCATGCCGATAGGTTGGTCCGGTAAACTTCGGTTCCCGCAGGGGTGATTTTGTAGTATTTGCGGCGTCCGCCTTGACTCTCTTCGCCCCAATACGACGCGATCAGCCGCTGAGCTTCCAGCCGCTTCAAGCTGGTGTACAGCGACGGCTCTTTCAACTCGTATCTTCCTTGGCTGATGACGGAAATGAATTTCATGATCTCATAGCCGTAATTATCTCCCTCCAACAGCACTCGAAGAATAATTGTATCGATGTGGCCGCGGATCAAATCCCGGCTGATGACGCTTTCGTTCATGGGTTCACCTCTTTGGATACAATGTAAGGCATATTACTATGTATGTCAAGGTAATCGTTTCGAAAAAAATAAATAGGCCCATGTTCCGCGGAAACACGGGCCTCGTTTCAATAGAGAAGCGCAGCTTTTCTAGTACTTCGTATTGCCGGACTCACTGGTGTTGCCGGAAGCAAAACCTTTGAACAAAGTAGGCACATTATGATATCGCGTATTTGTGATTTTGGCCGTACTTGACTTGCTGTCCGTTCTGAAAATCGAATCCTTCACATCGGAAATGTCCGATTGATCCAGCGTAAACACAACTTTATACGAAGTGCCGCCGTTTTGACGGGCTAATTTGCCGATATCGTTGGCCTTGAAATTTCGGATGTTGATCGTGCCTGCCGCATTGATTTGAAACACTTTGTCATAAGCTTTGTAGGCCCCGCCGCCGGTGATGTTGACCGTGCCGGAGGATTTAAGGGTCAGGGCGTCCTCGCCCACATCCAGCCAGGTGACGTTGCTGATGGTGCCGTTGCCGTGGACATGCACGCCATCGGCACCCGGGGCACCGATATAGACGTTTTTTAAGGTTGCGTTGTTTTCCAACTTGAATATGGGCTTTTGGTTTTCGGCCTGACTCCCGTCTCCCAGCGTATTCGGATTGGCAACATAAGTTTGGCCTTTCCCGTCAAACGTTTGTCCCGCTTTTACCAGAATCGTTTCGTTCACCACAATAGGAGACGCGGCTTCGGCCGGGGTGACTCCTGACAGCGCTACCAACATTACGCCGGACAAAATCAGTCCCAATACTTTCTTCAAATACGGATCTTCCCTTCATCCCAAATATTTTGGGTTCTATTTGTGGATAATTTGTGACATTGGGAAAAGGTGCGAGGGTTGTTGTAAGATAGATGAACCGGTAAAAGAGGAGGGAGTTACGTGAAAAGAAGCACCCCACCGTCATCTGAACCGAATCGGGCCATCCAACCCGGCGAACGGTTGACTTTCGGCTCGTATCCGCAGTCGGCTGACGGGAAAGAACGGCCCATCGAATGGCGGGTTCTCCAAAACACGGGCAGTGAGTTGTTCCTGTTGAGCGAAGCAATTTTGGAATGCAAGCGATATCACGGAAAGAGCGCGGATATTTCGTGGAGGGATGCGGTGGATACGACTTGGCGCGGCTGCGATTTGCGGCAGTGGTTGAACGAGGATTTTTACTCTACCGCTTTTTGCGCCGGAGACCGGGAGTTGATCAAGATCACGCATTGCGCGGATAATGGCGAGGGCAGCCCGGATACGGAGGATCACGTGTTTTTGCTTAGCGTGGCCGAGGTCAAGGCGTTTACGGCCGTCCTCGGCAAAACGTGGCTGCCCGCTGTCGGAACGGACTATGCCAAGTTGAAGAAACCTGACGGCTGCAGTCTCTATGTATACGACAAGAGTGAAAAGGAAAACTACGTCCTGCGTGACGGCAAGGAGGAGGGCTGCTCCTGGTGGTGGCTGCGTACACAGGGAAATAAGCCTTCAAGAGCCCATTTCATCGGCACGGGATGCAGCATCCGCAGCTATGCCAATGTCAGCCTGGCGCGTGACGGCGTGCGGCCGGCGATCAAGTTGATTTTGCGGTGAGGCAGCTTTGGGAATATTATGCCAATATCGAGCTTTTGCCGTATGGGCCCGGTGCCCCCGTACCCTTCCTAACGGAACGCAGTCAACTATAAAACGTACGTCGACCCCGCGATCGAACTACAACTTCATTTCTTCTTCAAATCTCTCGAAAAATGCCGATGGCTTTATGTGCATCGCCTTTAACAGTGACATGATCGTCAGTAAAGACGGGGCTTTCTCCCCGTTTTCTAACTCGCTTATATATGAACGATCGACACGGGAATACAAGCTTAATTCATCTTGTGTCATCTGATGTTCTTTTCGAAAATCCCGAAGAGCTCTTCCAAATGCGAGGAGTTCTTTGGGTTTTTTATGATTTTCCACAGTGAAAACCCCTTAGTTTGGTTGTCTATTAATTAGCTTATGATTTTCTTTAAGAGATTTTCCGTAGGCTATTGCCTACAAATACTAGAAAATGATAGAATACAAACACTGGAATATCCAAAAGACTCCGAATGGAGTGATTCCATTACTATGCCTCTTCATAATACCGTCTACTTAATAAAGCCCGGTTGTGAGTTATCCTGGAATTATATTAATCGAGCAGAAATGTTGTTTGAAAAAAGCCTGTACATTTCCGCAATACTACTTGGTGAGATGGCGATTACAGCTATGCTCCGGACAATTTGCTTAAGTCGGAAAGGAATTCTCGACCACGACTTAAATTGTTTTACCTTGGAGGACTTGATCAAGCTGATAGAGTGCGATACAGGGGTAGGACTCGATCAAGTCGTATTCATTCAATTGATTACTTACATTACCCGTGAAGAGAATATGTCATGTTTAAGCAAAATCAATCGAGAACAAGCAAATAAGATTCTTCTTAGAACTGAAGAAGTACTTTACGAATTGCAACTAATTGTTAATGTGCCTTTCGGGGACATAGATTGAGGAGAAGTGGGAAAGGATAAGCGGCCACTCCAGAGAGCATTCGTGATATTTTGAATTTAAATGAAGGGGAGCTCCAGGATGCATTCGCTTTTTGATTTGTTTCGAAGACTACGCTGACCAAGCACGTCATTGGTAATGAAACTAATAAGCCCTTCAAGGCCTAGTGGACATGTTTGTGATTATTACGTACGATATTGGAAAGAAGTGTGAAAGAAAGTTGTATGAAATTGCGTATGAATATCTGGATGGGGTGTTAGATTTGGTATTTGAATGCCACGATGTCTCGCCGAATTGTGGGGAATAATGCAGCGGACGAAAATTTTGTCGAATCACCCGAGAGCCTTGTGCCTCAAGGGCTGAAGGCCATTTTTGGAAGGAGTGTATTTTCCAAATTGGCGGTTCAATGCAAAATGTTCAATTCCCCTGACCCAGAAATGATGATATAGCAAGGCTTTTCGGCTGTAATAAATCGGGGTTTTATCTGAACGTAGTGGGATATAAAGTTGAATCGCGGAGTTGGTGGATAAATAGCGCAACAAAGTTTTATCTGAACGTAGTGGGATATAAAGAGAATCGTCCCGGCAGGAACAATCTTTTTGCCGTTGTTTTATCTGAACGTAGTGGGATATAAAGATCTTAAAAACCGTGACGAAGGTGACTTTTTTGACGGTTTTATCTGAACGTAGTGGGATATAAAGTAAAGAATCCGGAACAAAATACGTAATCGACGCGTTCGTTTTATCTGAACGTAGTGGGATATAAAGCAAATCGCACCGTCATTGTATCTCCCATATCGTCTTGTTTTATCTGAACGTAGTGGGATATAAAGATAGCCTCATACGCCCATGCCGGAGGTTCTTGATTGGTTTTATCTGAACGTAGTGGGATATAAAGCTGTACTGCCCGGGCCAGATTATCCGGCTGCTCCCGAGTTTTATCTGAACGTAGTGGGATATAAAGATTATCCTGGGAACAGTAGGAACCGCTGCATCGTTAGTTTTATCTGAACGTAGTGGGATATAAAGCTTCGAAGTAGCGGTCGAGTACGTCTTTCGATACCGCGTTTTATCTGAACGTAGTGGGATATAAAGTCAACTACATCGTACCGGCATCGGATATCTCGCTTATGTTTTATCTGAACGTAGTGGGATATAAAGTCGATTTGTCCTTAACGATTTGCTTCGTCCGGTCTTGGTTTTATCTGAACGTAGTGGGATATAAAGGGCTTTGCACCGAGCGAGTGGACGACGAAACGGATTCGTTTTATCTGAACGTAGTGGGATATAAAGCATCAAAGGCGCGAAGTAATCCGGAGGGAGGACGAGGTTTTATCTGAACGTAGTGGGATATAAAGCAATATACGATACCAGACGCGGCGGTATACGAATTTGGTTTTATCTGAACGTAGTGGGATATAAAGGACCGTACTCGATAACGGATGTATCGCGTAATGATTGTTTTATCTGAACGTAGTGGGATATAAAGTTATATATGCTGGCGGTCAGGTCGAGGTAACGGAGTAGTTTTATCTGAACGTAGTGGGATATAAAGGCCGCACGAGCGACATTTGCCGCGAGATGGACAACAGTTTTATCTGAACGTAGTGGGATATAAAGATATTTCTGTGCCAAGCGGCAAGCACACCGGCCGCAATGTTTTATCTGAACGTAGTGGGATATAAAGCCGTAAAGGTTGCCAGCGCCTCGTCGCCAGCGATGGCGTTTTATCTGAACGTAGTGGGATATAAAGTATAAGGACTCCTACGGGGTCCTTTTTCTATGCAAAGGTTTTATCTGAACGTAGTGGGATATAAAGCCAGGACAGTCATTACCGTATGCTTGTTCTTCGGTTAGTTTTATCTGAACGTAATGGGATATAAAGATAAGACGCAGAAGATTGTTTCAGTTTACGAAAACTTTTTATCTGAACGTAGTGGGATATAAAGAATCCAAGTGGGATATAAAGTTCCTTTGCGTGCATATGTGTCTCAAAGCGACCTGTAGTTTTATCTGAACGTAGTGGGAATAAAGCCTTGACGAATAAGTTCAATTACTACTCCGGCACCGGCCGTTTTTATTCAATATGAATACTATGGTATGTAAAGGGCTATGACACGCTCGCAATAGCGGGGAGATATTTTTTTGAACATGCTGGAATTTAAAGTATGTAAATGACCCGTTTTATCTTAATGCATGAAATGTAGTCTGCAGTATGTAATATCGCAATGCGCTATCGATCAATATACGTAAAAGTCCGCTATTCGCGGACTTCAAATTTGTATTGGTACATATCGCTTTCTAATCTAGTTGTTCTTGTTTCAATTTGATTGAATTGTTTTTCAATCTGATTAAATCGTTGATCGATTTGATCGAAGCCCTTTGATATTTGGGATTTGATTTCTTTTAAATCTTTGGCGATTTCTAACATCAATTCATTTAAAGCGTTTTTTTCAGGCATCTGACCACCTCCTATTTCGGATTTGGGATATTTTCGGAAAGTAATCATTTGAGCGATAAATCAAAATTTTATCATAATGAGTATCATAATTAATTTTATCAAATTAGCTTAGGGATGTTCAATTACACGTACGATATTTTTACGAACATGAACATATTGAACCACCTCAGCGCATTAACTAAAAATTCAGGTGCTGTTTTAATACTGATAGACCGACTGGGAGCATATAAATAAAACTAACCATCCATTATTAATAAATATTGCTGGATTCAAAAGCACGGGGCGTAAATGTAGTTGGAAGGAGGGTACCCGTGAAGGAAAAAAACATTGATATTATCATGGCGTTGATTATTTTTGCGATGTTTCTGTTGGGAATCAAGTTAATTCAGTAATAGACAGACTGCTTTTGTCTTTCTCAAAAGTAAAAGTTTTGAATCTGAACATTGGCGGGATATAAAATTATTCATTAATATTGACCAGATTATCTGAACCCTGCGGGAAAATCCAACATTTTTCCAAACTTGGTTGTCAAACAAAGTAGAACCATGTTAAGTTTAACCTGTAATCAGGGAAATTTATCCTATTTATTCGGGAGGGAGTGAGCCTTTGCGACTATCTGTGACTTACAGAGTAGGACGTATTCCGATCGATTATCGACTGGTCGTATTGTCATTATTGAAAGAAGCCCTACGTCTATCGGATGAGCAGTATTACAACAAGTTGTACGTGGACAATGCCGGTGGCATGAAGCCTTTTTCAACTGCGGTGTATCTGAAGGATTTTAGTTACTTGGAGCATGAGATCCGGCTTAGCAGCTTAACCATTACGATTTCCAGTTTTGATATGGAATTCATGCTGCACGTATTCAACGGTCTGCAGAGATTGAATGCCTATAAGACGGCTGGAGAAACATGGCGGCGGATAAGTGTGCAAATGCTTAGAGAAGCGCAGATTCAAGGACGCCAGGCTTATTTTTCTACCCTTTCACCGATTTTAATTGAAGACAAGCTGGGAAAGCCGGTTCATCCGGACGATCCGAGTTATGTCACAGAATTTGGCTATTATGCGGCTCTGCGGATTCAAGAATTATTCGGTCGAGAACCGCATGAGGCCATAAGGATCGAACCATTGTCCATGAAAAAGACGGTAATCCGGGAGAGCAACTCCGTTTTTCGCCGGCACTCCGACTCCGAAAATAACTATCTGTATTTCACGGCTTATCGAGGTCAATTGAAGCTGAGCGGCCATCCTGAGGATTTGCAGCTTCTATATCAGTCCGGCGTGGGGAAACGGGCTTCGCAATCGTTTGGATTGCTGGAGTACATTCGGGAGGAGTAATCGAGCATGACTATCTCAATAACGATCGAAGCCGAAGACTGGATGCTCTCCGCCGGTTTAATTGGGTTGACCCGATTGTTTGAAGAGGACCGGGACCGGATGTTAACCCACAGCGGTATTGTTTTGAGCGAAAAGCACGTTTTACAATTCCCGAAAAGGTACATTCATTGGATGATCCAAAATTTCAGCATCGTCCAACGCGACAGAAGACGGATGGAATGGTGGATTAATCAAGCGGACCGAGCGCAAGCAAGAACTCAAATCGAGCCTAATCAAGCGGCTGAAATGGATGCCAAAGTTAGGGAGGCCGCCAAAGAAATCCGCAAGCTCATGGCCGAACAGGCGAAAAAAGTAGAAAAGTACTTTAACAATTTGCCGGAATACAGCAAGCTGCTGGAAATTATAGAATCCTTAAGTGCCATAAATAAACATAACGAAGTGTTGAAAATCCATGAAAACGTGGATCTTTACGAAACGGTGATGTCCACTCCGGTCATTAACGAAAAATTGACATTAAATTACGTCAAGGCGTTAATTATGGGGCCTTTTTTCGGACAAACGTCCATCCTTCAGCCCACATTCAACGCCAAGTCTACTGAACAGCATATCGATCAACTGGATAAGGATTTTGCTGTTCCTGCGCTGCGAGAACTTCAACTATACGGGGAATTAAGCAAATCGCCCACCCAGTCCAACATTCTTGCATTACTGCAGGAGCATAGTGAAACTTATAAGCCCTTTAAAGACTGGCTAAGAACTGTCAAAAAAATAAAAAGCCCCGAAGAGATTCATCATTTCTTTAAGCAACAGCTACTTCCTTGTTCACTCATTGACGGCCTGCCTGCCACCCAATCTTTTGAAGAAATGACCTTTTCTCCTTTAGCTTTGTCCAAGAAAAATGCCGTGAACTTCAACTGGAACTTTAATAAAGGACTGCCGGTTCCCATCAGCGCGGTAGCACGCCTTATTCTGCTTGCTGTCCCTATCGGGCTCACGGTTTACAATCGCCGGTTGGGCACGGAACAATTCAACGAACATATACGTTTTTTTGGAATGGTGTTATCTCAGAAATCATTTATTGAAGTGGTCAAGGACAACGAACGCTATCGTACGTTGCGCAGCCAGGAAGGAAGCACCTTTGGAGAAGCAATCGTTGGCTTGTTGAACGAGTCCATAGATAAGGCAGCGAGAGTAAAAGAACCTGCTTATCTCTTCGTAGAACTGCATTCCGAGTATCAGGCCAAGAAAACGTTACTGGATTACTACCACATGCCGCCTTACCTTGCTGCGTTTCTGAGGAAATACGGTGAGACGCTTGAGTCCATTCATCATCACCATTTAAGGGAAGCTTTTTTACGCTCCGTTTTAAAAGGACTTGATCCTAAGGCATCTGTTTACGAATTGCTTAGAATATCAGTGGATCCCAAATTGAATATGAACGAGAAGGCTCGAATTGCTTCCAGCGCCTATCAAGCCGTCAGAGCGCGCAAACGTATCTTGCAGGCCAAGAAAGGAGAGAAGGAAATGACCAGCTATGATAAGAAAATCTATCATGTTTACAGCGAAGGGGTTAATCTTCGCAAGCGCTTGATCTCTACGCGTCCGACAGAGGAGGTGGAAGGCGAGGAATATCGAGCTACCGGTCGAAAAAAATTGGAGGGTTGGGCTTATCGGTTGCTGAATTCGGCCAAATCCAACAATAAAGCGGAGTTTATGGATACCGTCTTCCGCCTGTATTTAACTGCAAATACATCCGGCGCGCGCCAAAACGGTAGATATGGCAGCGTAGGCGTGTCCAGCATCTTTCTGGACGGTTTTAAACAAGAAGATGGTCTGGATTTTGATTCTATCGCCACTGCTTTTATCGCCGGATTGCTTGGTCAGGATTCTCCATCATCTCAATCTTCCGAGGAGGTAGCCATTAATGAGTAAAGCTCTGACTTTAACTGTTGTTTTTCGTGCAAACTCGCTGAACTATGGAGAAGGAATTGCGAATATTTCCGAGTTGAAAAAAATCCATCGCGGGAACGGAGACGTGCTGACCTTTGCTTCTCGGCAAAGCATTCGCTATGATATCGTTCGCCTCGGAAACGAGTGGTTTGACTGGAATTTACAAACCGTAGACAAAGCCAAAGGAACATTGCAATTCAGAGAAGATGTCAGTATTGCGGATTCGGTTGAAATGGATTTGTTCGGTTACCTCAAGACAGGGAAGAAATCGCAGAAGCGCCCTGCCGTCGCCCGCTTGTCTCATGCCGTATCTTTGGAGCCTTACCGTAGTGATATGGAGTTTTTAAATAACATGGGATTGGCCGAGCGGATTAATGAAACTCCCAATTTGGCGAATATTGAACAGCATGAAAGTTTCTATACCTATACAGTGACGGTTGATTTAGACCGAGTAGGCGTGGATCCAGCCGATAAGGACAATCCTGTGGAACTGGCGGCAGCGGAAAAAGCGGTGCGCTTGCATCAATTGCTGGATATCCTTAAACTGCTCAATCGTAATATTCGCGGCCGGCAGGAATCGCTTGCTCCTTTGTTTGTAATCGGCGGGGTATATCCTGTGGCAAATCCATTTTTCCTTGGCCGCATTATGCTCGAACCGCAAACCAAGGCTTGGAATCTTAATGTATCCGCCCTGGAAGATGTGGGCAAGACGACATTTGGCGGACAAGCGATGCAGACATTCACACGTATTGGCTTTGTATCCGGCGTTTTCCGCAATGATTCGCAATTTGAACAAGCGGCACCGGGTAGAACGGGGAGTGTTGAGGAGTTTTTTGCCGCGTTAAAAGATGAGATCGATGCTTACTATGGAGCAGCAGTGAAATGAATGCACTACGGCTTAAGTTGTATCAGCAAACGGCTTGTTACAAAAAGCCCTATGCCTTTAAAGTAGCGGAAACATACCCACTCCCTCCTCATTCGACCGTGAAGGGGATGGCGCATGCGATTCTGGAAGCGGGCGAACTGATTCCGATGCAGATTAGCATTCAGGGAAGTTACGATACGCTGGTTACGGATTACCAAACGCACTATTTTTTTAAGACGGAGAAAACGGATGAATTTGCATTAACTATGGATGGTTTGGGAATTGACAGGGAGTTTCAGGATATCACCACAATGCCGATCTACAGCCATATGCTTTATGACGTCAATTTGCTGATTCATATCCATGCCAAGGATGATGTGCTGGAACGACTGGAGCAACGCATTCATGAGGGGAATGTCCATTTGAGCCTCGGCCGGTGGGAGGATTTGGTGCGAGTTGATGCATGTGAACGGGTCGAGTTAGTTAACACAGAGGATGAACTCATTCTTCAACAGAATGCGTTTGTGCCGATTGGATTGTTGGGCCCTACCGAGCACTTTCCCTATCGCTTGAACTGGACTTATCGCATTGTGGATGGGGTTCGTGTATGGGATAAACTGCATGTTGGTTACGTACAAGCAGGCTCGTCCATTTATAACGAAGATGACGGTTTGCTGATTGACCAAGATGGATATGGCGTGTTTTTTGCGCAACCAAGTTAAAACATCAAGCAGCCGGAAGGAGGGGGCCGATCTATGACGGGTTCCCTCTTTTTGCTTCGAAAGGAGTCATGGATAAAGATGATATTTTATGCTAAATCAACACCGCCTTTGCCGGAAACAGAGACAATACAGCAGCATACTAATGCGTTGATTGCATGCTATCATCAGCTTAAAAATGGGTACGGGAATGTTTTGCGGATGAGCGACCGGGATTGGCAATTGCTTTATTGGGCTGTTTTGTATCATGATGTCGGCAAATATGATGCGGTGTTCCAAAATAAAATTAGGCGTGCTTTGAAGCAACAGCCTGTGGAGACGCAATGCGACGTTGACGTGAGGCATAATTATGTTTCCGTTATGGCACTTCCTTTCAAAAAACTTGGGCTAAGCGATGACGAAAAGTATATCCTTGCCCAAGCGGTAGGATATCACCACGAAAGAAACGATAACATTGTAAATCAAGAAGTTGCCGCTATCTATAAGCAGCATATCCTGCCCCATCGTAATCAAATCGAACAAGAATTGGGCATTGAACTGGATGACAAATGTATTAGTCAAAAGCTGCATTACCTCTCTCATACAAAACGGATCCGGGAAGATGGAGGGGATGTATTTCTTCGCTATGTATTAATCAAAGGATTGCTTCATCGCCTCGATCACGCCGCATCGGCCCATGTCCCTGTTGAATTGGCTGTAGATATACATGTGGGAGAATATGTGGACAGGTTTATTCGGACAAATTTTGGAGGCAAAAAGAATGAACTGCAGCAATTTACGGAGCGGCACCGGGATCAGCATGTCGTTGTCGTGGCCCAGACGGGAATGGGCAAAACGGAAGCCGGATTATTGTGGCTTGGCTCTTCCAAAGGATTCTTCACCTTGCCGCTAAGAGTAAGTATTAATGCAATGTACAAGCGTATCACGGATAAGGAAAAGATCGGATTTTCACGTTCATCCAGTTCCGAAGGAGGCGAGGAGGCAGTGGGCTTGCTCCACTCGACCAGCCTAGATTATTTATATGAGAAGTCGGAAACGAATGACGATGACATCCTTGAGAAAATCCATTCCCAATCCAGAGAATATGCCAATAAGTTGGTCATTTCTACGATCGATCAAATTTTGAAGTTTCCCTTCTTTTATTTGGGGTTTGAAAAGGAATATGCGACAGTCGCTTCGGCGAAAGTCATTATCGATGAGCTTCAAGCTTATAATCCGCGCATTGCGGCGTTGATCGTAAGGGCACTAGTTCAGATTAACCGAATCGGCGGATCTTTTATGATCATGACGGCTACCCTGCCGGATTTCTATTATAAAGCTTTGATCAAAAAATTGGGGAAGCCCAGGTTGCCTGTAGCATGCGGAGAATTTATCGACGATAATGTTGTTCGCCATCATGTCCGGCTGAGTCCGAAGTCTATTTTAGATGAGAGTGTATTAGAACAAATTACCGATGAGGGGAAGTACTCAAAAGTTCTGGTTATCTGCAATACGGTTAGGCGGGCAAGGGAAGTGTATAAATCGCTGAAATCGCTGACAGAACAAGTTCAATTGCTACATTCCAAGTTTATAAAAAAAGACAGGGATCTAAAGGAAGCTGCAATACTGGATTTTGCCGAAGGGACCGAGAATGGAATTTGGGTGACGACGCAATTGGTTGAAGCTAGTCTGGACATTGACTTTGATCGTTTGCATACGGAGATGTCGACGTTGGACAGCCAGTTTCAGCGTTATGGGCGTTGCAACCGTAAGGGCATAAAGCCTGTAGATGAAGTGAACATACATGTGTATACCGGGGATGTATCCGGAGTAAGACTCGGCAAAAGGTCAGTGTATCACGATGATATTTATAACCGGAGTCTGGAATTGTTCGCTCAGCATGAATCCGGAATTTTGCTGGAGTCGGACAAACAAAAGATGATTCGCGCTCTTTATGATGAAGAGGCCTTGAAAGATTCCAGTTTCAAGGATGAATTCGATAAAACTATGACAGAATTGGAGAATCGTCCGATGTATGAAGATTTTAGCAAGTCGGATGCCCAACAGCTTCTGCGGGATATTCGGGAGGTACAAGCGATTCCGGATGGCTATCGTGGAACTAAGGAAATCGAGGAAGCTTTGGAAGTTTGGAAGAAGGCTAAAGATAAACGAACGAAGCGTAAAGCACGGAGAACGATTGAGAAATATACCGTTGGAGTGAATTATTATATGGCGGAACATAAAAAACTGCTTGCCCCCTTCCCGCTGATTAAAGGCCTGTATTACGTGAACGCCGAGTATAGTGAGGAAATCGGACTAGATATGCAAGCCGTTACATCTCCGTTGTTTATGTAAGAAGGGGGTTCGCCAATGTCTATTCGTGGGATAGAAATGCACTATTATGCCGTTTGCAAGCGTAAATTGTGGTTATTTCATCGAGGAATCGGTTTTGAACAGCAGCACGACCGGGTAGAGGAAGGAAAAATTCTTCACGAACATGCTTATGCCAAATTGGATAAGGAGATCAATATCGATGATTTGGCAGTGATGGACGCCGTAGATGGAGAATACGTCAGAGAAGTCAAAATAAGCAGCCGCATGGAAAAGGCGGATCGTTTGCAGATGCTCTATTATCTTTTTTTGCTAAGAGAACGCGGGATAGAGAAGAAGGGATTGTTGAGTTACCCCAAAGAAAAGAAAACGACCGAAGTTGTATTAGGGCTTGATGAAACACTGGAGGTTCGTTCTGCCATGGAGGGCGTGAATGAGGTGCTGCAAGGCGAACTTCCGCATTACCAAAAATTGAAATACTGTTCCAAGTGCGCCTACCAAGATTTTTGTGAAGCGGGAGAGGGGGAAGAGGAATGAGCAGGGATGTGTTTATCTTCTCGACAGGTAAGCTGCATCGCAAGCATAATACGTTGTATTTTACGGATGAGGAAGGAAAGTCTAGTCCACTGCCCGTTGAACAGACAGAGAATTTGCATCTATTCGGAAATGTAGATTTCAATACCTCCCTTCTGCATATTTTAACCCAGCATGATGTACGTTTACATGTTTATAACCATTATGGATATTACGATGGCACCTATTATCCGCGGAATTCCCGGGTGTCCGGCTATACGGTGATCCGCCAAAGCGAGCATTATTTGGATATGAATAAAAGGCTGGTACTGGCCAAGTCTTTTATACAGGGCGGAGTTCATCATATGGTCAGAAATTTGCGGAAAGCAGGTGATGAAGCCAAGCCATACATGGATACTATTCAATCCAAAGTGGCTCTACTTGAAAACGCCTCTAATATTCCGTCCGTGATGGGGGTTGAAGGACAGTGTCGTCAAGTATACTATCAGGCGTTTCCTTTGTTAGCCAAAAATAGTAGTTTTACTTGGGAGAGCCGCAGCAAACGCCCGCCTCGCGATCCGCTGAATGCATTGATTTCTTTTGGGAATGGACTAATGTACACTTCGGTCGTGTCGGAGCTGTATAAAACGATGTTGGACCCGGCGATCAGTTACTTGCATGAGCCTTCAAGCAAGCGTTTTTCGCTTAGCTTGGATATTGCGGAAATTTTCAAGCCTTTTTTGATTGATCCGCTTATTTTTAGTTTGGTAAATAATCGACGGATTCAAGCCAAGCATTTTGACGATCGAGATGGGATCGTATACTTAACTGAAGAAGGACGAAAAACATTTCTGGCTGCTTATGATGAAAAAATGAAGACCACGTTTAAACACCGGAAATTGAAGCGCAATGTGACTTATCGCTATTTGATTCGCCTGGAAGCCTATAAGCTAATCAAGCACGTTATTGGTGATGAAACCTACAAACCTTTTAAGGCTTGGTGGTAGACATGTTTGTCATTATTACGTACGATATTGGAGAGAAACGCGTAGGCAAAGTTTGCAAAAAATTGCGAGAATACCTGGATTGGACACAAAATTCGGTGTTTGAAGGCGAGATCACTAAAGGAAAATTAACGCGTTGTCTAGCCGAACTGCGGGCAATGATGGAGGATGAAGATTCGATTTATCTGTACAAAGTCGAGAATCCCAAGGCTATCGTGAAAGAGGTTATCGGAGAAGATCGATCTTTCGATAAGCTATTCCTTTGAAGTGTACAGTTGAGAAGATGGCACTACTGATAAAAATGCAGCGAACGAAAATTTTGTCGAATCACCCGAGGGCCTTGTGCCTCAAGGGCTGAAGGCCATTTTTGGAAGGAATGTATTTTCCAAATTGGCGGTTCAATGCAAAATGTTCAATTCCCCTAACCCAGAAATGCTGATATAGCAAAGCTTTTCGGCTACAAAAAATCGGGGTTTTATCTGAACGTAGTGGGATATAAAGACCATAAAGCCGGGAGATAAGGAAGAAAAGTTCTTCGTTTTATCTGAACGTAGTGGGATATAAAGTTAGCAGGAACGGAGTATCAGATATATGAGTAAGGTGTTTTATCTGAACGTAGTGGGATATAAAGACGAAAGATTTAAAGAGCTGGTTTTCGAGCGCTCCGTTTTATCTGAACGTAGTGGGATATAAAGGCCATTACACTATAGCGATATTTTTCAGTAGTCTCGTTTTATCTGAACGTAGTGGGATATAAAGTGGAATGGCATCGTCAAATACCAAACGGTCAACCTTGTTTTATCTGAACGTAGTGGGATATAAAGCTGGTCTGTACCTGTTAGGGTCTCGGTGTGTTCAGAGTTTTATCTGAACGTAGTGGGATATAAAGTTGATTCCAGTCTTTCTTTTATATAGGCCTGGATGTGTTTTATCTGAACGTAGTGGGATATAAAGGTGTGTTATGCGGGGGCAAATATAGTGCCGGCATAGTTTTATCTGAACGTAGTGGGATATAAAGCTTAGAGAGTATTCTTGCAGAATTACGCGCCCCTTCGTTTTATCTGAACGTAGTGGGATATAAAGCCTTATTGTTACCTCTTGGACCACCCGGGCCACCCTTGTTTTATCTGAACGTAGTGGGATATAAAGCACTTTAAGGACATGACATGGTTTACGCCCGAAAGCGGTTTTATCTGAACGTAGTGGGATATAAAGTTCTTCACCCTTGACGATGAAGGAAACACGGGGATGTTTTATCTGAACGTAGTGGGATATAAAGATGTTTCTATAAGAACTACATTTTCGCCGAATTTGGTTTTATCTGAACGTAGTGGGATATAAAGTGAATAAATATCAATTGTATTCACTTGTATCACCTCGTTTTATCTGAACGTAGTGGGATATAAAGTTCTTTACAAAACCGGTAGACCTCATTAGTAAAGTGGCGTTTTATCTGAACGTAGTGGGATATAAAGTTATATAGTAGAAAAGCGTCGTCGAACGCGGATAGCCGTTTTATCTGAACGTAGTGGGATATAAAGTGATTCGTCGTCCCCGCCGTTTATGTAGGTCTCCCCGTTTTATCTGAACGTAGTGGGATATAAAGTTTGCTCAGGCGTTCCCGCGTACACTACCTCAATTGTTTTATCTGAACGTAGTGGGATATAAAGGTTTGATTCAAGCAGGCCGTACTTCTTGGCCAACCAGTTTTATCTGAACGTAGTGGGATATAAAGATTCTTAAATCGATGTATGTGCCGATTCCTAATCTTGTTTTATCTGAACGTAGTGGGATATAAAGTCGTTTCGACCGAATATGCTTAACGAAGTGGTGGCCGGTTTTATCTGAACGTAGTGGGATATAAAGCACATCGGGCATTCGTGTTCAATGCTCATGCTCTTTCAGTTTTATCTGAACGTAGTGGGATATAAAGTAGCTTTGACGGCGAACGTTACCCCGACGGTAAATTGTTTTATCTGAACGTAGTGGGATATAAAGCGGTCAACTAACGTTTCGATGATTTTGACTTTTGTGTGTTTTATCTGAACGTAGTGGGATATAAAGTTGGAATCCCTCTCCCTCGCCGGGTGGCAGGTCCGGCGTTTTATCTGAACGTAGTGGGATATAAAGTGGAATACTATGACGCGGTGGTAATTAAGATCGGGGTTTTATCTGAACGTAGTGGGATATAAAGGAGTCAGCGTGATCGGCTTAATATCCTTGATTGCCTGGTTTTATCTGAACGTAGTGGGATATAAAGTACTTCTCAATTTCTTTTTTAAGCCACTTGGAATATTGTTTTATCTGAACGTAGTGGGATATAAAGTTATTTTTACAAGAGTGTAATATTAATGGGAACGGAGTTTTATCTGAACGTAGTGGGATATAAAGTGCTCTGCACACCGCTGGACATAAAACTTAAACCCTGTTTTATCTGAACGTAGTGGGATATAAAGTAGTATATCGGAAGCAACGAAGTCTAAACCTGGAGTTCGTTTTATCTGAACGTAGTGGGATATAAAGTTAAGCGCAGACGCTGCGATATCCGCCGTCATCGCAAGTTTTATCTGAACGTAGTGGGATATAAAGCTTCTAAATCAATTTCATACTGTCGATAAATTTCTACGTTTTATCTGAACGTAGTGGGATATAAAAAAAGATCCAAATCTGCCGCCAGCTTGTAAAATGCCTTGTTTTATCTGAACGTAGTGGGATATAAAGTACTGAAGAACTTTTAGAGCACTTAAAGCAAAGAGGTTTTATCTGAACGTAGTGGGATATAAAGTTGTCCTCTTTCCAGGCCGGAGCCTCCGTATACTGCGTTTTATCTGAACGTAGTGGGATATAAAGGTCCATAAGCCTGTCCAATTTCTCAACAGCAGAACGTGTTTTATCTGAACGTAGTGGGATATAAAGATGTACATCTGTGCCAGGTTACCGAGGTTTGCAAAGTTTTATCTGAACGTAGTGGGATATAAAGGACGAATTTAATTCATAATACGTTTTACCACACACCGTTTTATCTGAACGTAGTGGGATATAAAGGGCTTTATGGTTGGTAAGGGGATGGGATCGGGGGCGTTTTATCTGAACGTAGTGGGATATAAAGCTTGGAGGTTCTGCTGCGCTTGAGCGAGTTCTTCGGGTTTTATCTGAACGTAGTGGGATATAAAGCCGGACGGGAAAAAGTATGTTTCCAATTTTTTTTTGTTTTATCTGAACGTAGTGGGATATAAAGCCATATGCGGGTAGGAAGCTTTTGAACTGGCTGACAGTTTTATCTGAACGTAGTGGGATATAAAGGCCATTCGTCCAGTTTCCGTGTCAAGCGGTGAATCTCGTTTTATCCGAACGTAGTAGAATATATGACTTCCAATTCTTTTATTTTATCCCGAAAACGTGGCTTTATTTGAATGTAACAGGATGTGGAGAAAAGTTTGTACCGGGTTATGCGGTCTTGCTCGAGCAGTATTCCCGTCTCCCGGACCTCTTGCTTTACCTGAACCTTGGCAAAGGGAGGTCATTGTTTCGCTCAGCACCAGGTTTAGTTCCATCTCCTAAATCAGATAGGGGTAAAAAGTTTGGAACAGCTCCACCGGTTTTCGAGCTAGTCGGATTATAGTTAATTACTCAACTTTCGCAGCATGAAATCGGCAAGTAAGCCTTAATGTAGTTGGGCAAAGCAGCAATCCACTGCTGGAGTTGACGCTGAATGAGAGCCGAAAATTTCTTCCCGGCTTTGGTGGCGATCTCATGGATTAAATCGACCAGTTGCTGCAGGGCCAAGGCCCAATCTAGCGTACCGACTTCGTCGCAAAGCAAATAAAACAGACCACCGAACGAACGGGCGTCCGTACTTTGCCGATGCTGCCAAGCGAGCAGAATGTAGCGCGAAAACACAATGGTCGTGTGACTGATGAGCAAGTCGTAGGAACGGCCTTGAAATTCCTTTTGCAGCCGCAGCAGCGATTTGGTGCACTTGAAGAATACCTCTATGTCCCAGCGCATCCGGTAAATGCGGATGATATCCGAAGCCGCCAGGCTCAGGTCGGTGGAAAGCAGCGCCAGCCATTCGTTTTTCTTGGAACGATGGCGGACAAACACGATCACCACCGGGATTCCCGGAGCGAGCTGTGTTCGGATCAGGCGAAGAATGTTGCGGTTCTTCCCTTCGACACGCGGGGCCACGGCGTATAGTTCCTTCAGACTGAGCCGCTGCCCGTTTACGAGATAGCGCTTGTTGTCATTCTTGACCATGCCGATCACATGTAGCCCGCGACGGAGGATTTCTTGAACAAGCGGCGCATGCGTGAACCAACTATCCATCAAGGCGTACGAGGCCGAGATACCGGCTTTTAACGCACGATCCAGCATGGCTAAGATGACTTGCGGAGCCGAACCAAACGCTTCTTGCCGACGCTTGTAACCGTGACTTCGTTTGTCGATCCTGTCTGCCATTCCTGTGATGCCGGACTTTGCTGAACTCAGTAGCGCAAAGTCTACGGGGACGAACGAATGGCCGTCCGACCAGCCCGTGGTCAGCATGCGGAAGCCTTTGTAGAAAGCCCCTGTGGCATGATCTTTAAAGCGTGCCAGCATCTCCACGGCCTTGCTTCGGTTACGTTCAAACATGGAGTCGTCGAAGATGAAGGCCGTCTCCCGGCTGGACGAGGTCAGCGGTTCCATTCGAGCGATCGTGTCACCGCTGAGCGCGAGCAAAAACCGGCGCCAAGCATAACCGCTATGATTCAAGAAACGATAAACCGTGTCTTTACTCGGGAACCTTTCGCCTTTCTTGCTTTCCAAGAGACGGAACCAGTTTTTCTGATGAAACAGCAGGACAAACACAAGGCGGAATAGATAGGCGCACGTGAAGCCAAATTTCTTTTTGAAACCTGCGTCGCGCAAGTGTTTGAGCACCTTTAGTTCCTGAAAAGCAGGTTTGATTTCGTTTGGCAGTTGATCGAATGGTTGATTTTGATCTATCATAGAGAAGACACCTCTTCTGTGTGGTAGTGATTGCTAGTCACCTTCACTTTACCAAACGAAGCGGTGTTTTTCTATTTTTGTCAACCCAACAACCCAATTGACTTCAAACCTAAGCTACACGTACTGTTATACTATTTTTGACTGTGCGAAAGTTGAGTTAATTAAAAGTCAAGCCAAGATCGATCTCGCATTCCGTAAAATTTGCGTCATCGTCTCGGAGTCTACCGAAATGTGGTCGATGATTTGTATTTTGCGTTTTTTTATATCCAAGCTCTTCAACTGGTCCGTGAGAACAACGCCGCTAAATTGCAGGCCTTCGGGCAGGGGGACTTCAAAGGCATCATTTTTGGACTGGCTCGTGATGGGACAAACGAAGGCGAAACCGGTGAGTTCGTTGAACATCGATTCAGACAATACGATGGCGGGGCGACGTCCCGCTTGCTCGCGACCCGCTTGCGGATCGAAATCGAGCCATACCAGATCTCCGCGCGCAGGAATCATCAAATCAACTCATCTCCTTCGATACCCAGATCCACTTCCTCGTGCCGCGGGGAATCGGGTTTCATTTGACTAAGCAGTTTCTCCAAATGGGCCCGTAAATCTTGGTTGGACTCTTGAGGCTTGACGAGCGGGCGGAGCAGAATTTCGTTGTCAGGCGTAACCAAAATCTCCACTTCGGCGCCTTCTTCCAAATTGAGCCGTTTTATAATTTGGTTGGGGATGCGCACTCCCGTACTGTTTCCCCATTTGCTGAGCGTAGTGGTTGCCACCCGAATCAAATCCTCTCTTTTGTAATACTTCATATTATATCTCGCCCTTTCGTAAATGTATATACATAGGATATACATCATTCGTGAAAGGATACCTAATTTTTGAGGTCCAATATTGTAAGCGCTTCAAAAAACTATTGTCTTTCCGCATTTCCCCTGTTATAATCGCATTGAAAAGCTTTTCAAAAAGGAAAAAAAGCCATGACGAAAACCAAACCTACGATCCGCGACGTTGCGAAAAGGGCGGGCGTCTCCATCAGCACGGTATCGCGCGTCATGAACGCGCCGGATACCGTGGCGGAGAGCAAGCGGCAACGGGTGCTGGCGGCGATTCAGGAGCTGCAGTATCAGCCGAACGCCTTTGCCCGCGGTCTGATCTACAAGAAGTCTTTTACCCTGGGCCTGCTGATTCCCGATATCGAAAACATGTATTACGCGGGGATCATCCGGGGGGTGCAGGACGCCTGCATCAAGCTGGGCTACAGTCTGATGATCTGCAACACGGATCGCGACAAGCAGCGTCTGCTGTCGTACATCGATGCTTTTCACGAGAAGCAGGTCGACGGCATTCTCTTCGCCAGCGACAAGATGTTTCCGGAATATTACGAGAAACTGGTCGGCTGCCGCATTCCGTTTGTCATGGTCTCATCCCATTCGGACGAATACGCGATCCCTTGCGTTGAGGTTGACGACGAGGTGGCGGCTTACGACGCGGCCGCTTACCTGATTGAGCTGGGGCACCGGCAGATCGGCATGATCGGCTTCAATCACGACAACTCGATCTCCGGACCGCCGCGTTACGCGGGTTTTGTCCGGGCTATGACGGAATACGGGCTAACGTCCAATATCGCCAACGTGAAGTTTGCCAGCCATTATTTCGAGCATGCTTATCAGGCTGCGCACGAGCTGTTCACCGAACATCCCGATTTGACCGCCGTGTTTTGCGTCGCCGACGAATTCGCCATGGGCGCGATCTCGTATCTCAGGGACCGACACATCCTCGTACCGGGGCAAGTGTCCGTTGTCGGCTTCGACAATCACCGCATGGCCGGCATGTACATTCCGAAACTAACTACGATTGCCCAACCCATCTATGATTTAGGTTACCGCGCGGCGGAGAAGCTGCATGAACTGCTGACGACCGGCAGCGTAGCAAAACCTAGAGAAATCCTCCAACACAAACTCGTCGTTCGTGAATCTTCGCGGGAAAGAGCAACCACAATCTAACGGCGCTAACAAACACGCCAGAACTTGCGAGCCTGCTTGGTGCATCCGAATGGACGAACCGCCGCTAAATCATCTGAAAAGCTTTTCAAACCTCGGAACATTCAAACAGGGGAAGTCATACACTTATAGCAAAATGTAAACGCATTCAACGGCGGGGATAATATGCGTTTTTCTGAATACGCATTCTGCCTCGTTAGGGGTATCGCTCAACACCTTCATTGACATAGGGCGACTGCATATACTCGAAATAGGTTCAATCAGGGAGGTCGTTCGACTATTCCTGAAAAGCTTTGCAAGGAGGTGATTTGCCGGAAAGCGAGCTTTGTCAGCTAGACCTTCAGATGGTTTTTCACAAAAAATATCGAAGGGGATGTAGGGTCAATGAAAAAAAGATCAAAATGGGCTTCTATCCTGCTCGTTAGCGGATTATCGTTTACGCTTCTCCTCAGCGCCTGCGGCGGGGGGAACAATGCGGCAAACCACGAACCGGCGGCTCCGGCAAACAACGGAACGGAGCAGAACACGAACGAAGGTGCAGCCACGAATGATGCCGCCGGCACCGGCTCGCCGCTGGAGTTGGCGTTGAAAGGCGAATACAAAGGCACCAAGGTGACGATGTTCGGCCCGTTCGTTGATGCGGACCAGGTGAAATTCGAGACCAGCATCAAGGAGTTTGAGGAAAAAACCGGCATCGATATCCAATACGAAGGGTCCAAAGAGTTCGAGGCGACGATCAACGTCCGCGTGGACGGCGGGAACGCGCCCGACATCGCGGACTTCCCGCAGCCGGGCCTGCTGGCTGCCGTAGCCAAAACCGGCAAAGTCATCGATCTGACTCCTATTCTCGATCAAGAGAAGCTGAAGGGCAATTACAACCAAAGCTGGCTCGACATGGCGACGATGGACGGCAAGGACGGCAAAATTATGGCCGGCATCTGGAATCGCAGCAACGTGAAGAGCTTGGTATGGTATCCGAAGAAGCAGTTTGAGGAAGCGGGCTATACCGTCCCGCAAACCTGGGATGAACTGATGGCGCTGACGGAGCAAATCGCCAAAGACGGCGACACCGCTTGGGGCATCGGCATCGAAAGCGGCGCAGCCACAGGTTGGCCGGCAACGGACTGGGTGGAAGACATCATGCTCCGCACGACTTCGCCGGAGAACTATGACAAATGGGTTAAGGGCGAGCTGCCGTTCACTTCCCCTGAAGTGAAGCGCGCGGTGGAAAAGATGTCGGAAATCTGGATGAACCCCGATTATGTATATGGCGGAACGAAATCGATCGTTACGACGGCCTTTGGCGATTCGCCGGTTCCGATGTTCGATAATCCGCCGAAGGTATGGCTGCATCGTCAAGGCAACTTCATTACCAGCTTCTTCCCGGAAACCGCAAAGGTCGATGTAGACTATGACTGGTTCTACCTGCCGCCGATCGATGAGCAATATGGCAAACCGGTGCTGGTCGCCGGCGATATCTATGCGATGTTCAACGATCGTCCCGAAGTTCGGGCCGTCATGGAGTTCTTTACGACCGGCGAATCGATCAAAACTTGGGTGCAATCCGGCGGCGTGATCGCGCCGATGAACGATGCATCGCTGGACTGGTATGCCTCCGAGGCTGACCGCCGTATGGCCCAGCTCGTTCAGGAAGCTTCCACGCTGCGGTTTGACGGCTCCGACTTGATGCCGGGGAAAGTGGGCGCAGGCACCTTCTGGAAGGGCATGACCGATTACGTGAGCGGCACGGCCACGCTGGATGAAGCGTTGGCGCAAATTCAGGAGGGATGGAACAACTGAGCCTCGAACCCTTAAGTCGCTGCGGATGCGACAGTTAAGCACCGCCGGAGGGGCGCGCGAGCCGAAACGTGGGTTCCGGCGCTACGCCCCTCTTTTTATGAATCCAACCGGTTAAATCGGCCGGCAAGTTTTGTTCGAAGTCGATTCAGGAAGTAACGCTCACAATACTTTTAGGAGGAGTCATGATGAGTTCAGAGGCCAAGCGAACCGTCAGCCTAAGGGCCGTGCTCTTCACCCTGGTCGTGTTGCTCGCCAATACCGCCGGACACGGCCTGATCTTCCGCTTCTTCCGCGATTCGACGCTGAGCCCTCTGCTGACGGCGGTGTGTGCGGTTCTGTGGGGCGTGCTCGGCGTGTATTTTCTATTCTATACCTTTAACTGGGCGGTGGAGCAGTATCCGGAGCAAGTCAGGCGGAAGGTGCTGCCGTTTATTTTTATCGGACCGGCGGTCATACTGCTGGGATGGCTGCTGGTGCTGCCTGCGATCCGGACGCTTTACTTAAGCTTCTTTAACGCCTCGTCGGAGAAATTCGTCGGGCTCGCCAACTATGCGGCGATCTTCACCGACAAGCTGATGGGGACGGCGCTCCGCAACAATCTGCTCTGGGTGTTCCTCGGCACGCTCGCCTGCGTCACGCTCGGGCTGCTGATCGCCATCCTCGCCGACCGCAGCAGCTACGAGAGGATTGCCAAGTCGATCATCTTCATGCCGATGGCGATCTCGTTCGTGGCGGCGGGGGTCATTTGGAAGTTCGTGTACTATTACCAGCCCGGCGACCGGCAGATCGGCTTGCTTAACGCCATCGTCACCGCCCTGGGCGGGGAAGCACAGGCCTGGACCAGCATGCTGCAGCCGTGGAATAATCTGTTTCTCATCCTGATCCTGGTCTGGATGCAAACCGGGTTCGCCATGGTGATCTTCTCGGCCGCGATTAAAGGCGTCCCGGACGATATCCTGGAAGCGGCGCGCGTAGACGGAGCCGGCGAGATCAAAATTTTTTTCCGCATCATCATTCCGTTTATCTCCGCGACGATTCTGACGGTGACGACCACGATTATCGTGTTTACGCTAAAAATATTCGACGTCGTCATGGTCATGACAGGCGGACAATACGGGACCGAAGTGGTGGCCACGCAGTTCTACCGGCAGTTCTTTATGTACCGCAATTTCGGATACGGCTCCACGCTGGCGATCGTCCTGCTGATTGCCGTACTGCCGGTCATTTTCTTTAATCTGCGGCAGATCCGCAAGCAGGGGGGATTCTAATGGCGGGCAAGCATCCGCGTCCGGCAACAAACCGACGCAAACGCGGCAAAACGATCGTCAATCTCGTTCTGGGCGTCATCTGCTTCTTATGGCTCATCCCGACGCTGGGATTGTTGATCTCCTCGTTCCGGCCGGCGTCGGACATTTTGCAGACCGGCTGGTGGAACGTGTTCCCGCACCGGGAATGGACGAATGCGGAGACGATTCAGCTCTCCAAGGATATCGACCTGCGCGAGCCGATTGAGGTGATCGGGCAAACCTACAGCGACGACGAGCTGAAAGCCGGGGTTCTAAGCGGCGACCAGCGGCTGATTTGGGAAAACCGCCGGGCTCGCACCCTGAACGTGCAGGAGCAAGGCTGGGAGTTCAAGCCGGCGCTGACGCTGGAAAATTACAAAAACGTACTGTCCGGCAAGGAATACAAGCTGAAGCTGGCCGACGGCAGCGAATCGATCCAGAAAGGGACCGGGTTGTCCCAGGCGTTCTGGAACACGTTGACGATCGCCGTGCCGGCCACGGTGATTCCGGTGCTGATCGCTTCATTTGCCGCGTACGCGTTCGCCTGGCTGCGATTTCCCGGACGCAAAACGCTGTTCGCGGTGATCATCGCCATGCTGGTCATCCCGCTGCAGGTCGCGCTCATCCCGGTGCTCAAGGATTACACCGCGCTGGGCCTGAACGGCAGCTACCTGGGGATCTGGCTGGCGCATACCGCCTTCGGTTTGCCGCTCGTGACGTACTTTATGTATAACTTCATCAGTCAACTGCCGAAGGATTTGTTCGAGTCGGCCTTCATCGACGGGGCGAGCCATTTCACAATCTTTTCCCGGTTGATTCTGCCGTTGTCCGTGCCGGCGCTGGCCTCGATCGGCATCTTCCAGTTCCTGTGGGTATGGAACGATTACCTGGTATCGCTGATCTTCATCGGCAACCAGCCTGACGTGCAGGTGATGTCCATGAAAATCGCCGACCTCGTCGGATCGAGAGGCAACGACTGGCATCTGCTGACGTCGGCGGCGTTTATTTCCATGCTGATGCCGCTCACGATCTTTTTCCTCCTGCAAAAATACTTTGTCAGAGGGCTGATGGGAGGCTCGGTGAAAGGATGAACAAGCGGCCTTACGAGCATCCGGCGGCGCTGCATTCCCCGCGGGAATGGAGCCTGGTCGAGGATGCTTACGACGAGAAGGACAATCAGCGCAAGGAGAGCCTGTTTTCTCTGGGCAACGGGTACATCGGGATGCGCGGCTATTTTGAGGAAGGGTACCACGGGAAGGAAGGCGCCTCGGTGCGGGGCAATTACGTAAACGGCTTCTACGATACCGCGCCGATCCGTTATCCCGAAGGGGCGTACGGCTATCCGACCGAAGGTCAAGCGATGCTGAACGTGACCGACGCCGGAATCATCAAGCTGGCCGTGGAAGGCGAGACCTTCCATCTGAACCGGGGGCATGTGCGATTTTACAAAAGAGTGCTGCATATGCAGAGCGGCGTGCTGCATCGGCTGGTCGAATGGGAGTCCCCGTCCGGCCACCGCGTGCTGATTCATATCCGCCGCCTGGTATCGCTGACCCATCGGCATCTGGCTGCGATCCACTATGAGGTGACGGCGCTGAACTTCGCCGGCACCGTGGCGATCGGCTCGGCGATGGACGGGGACATCGCCGAGCCGGATGCGCCGGACCGGGGCGGGGACCCGCGCCTCGGGACGCGCCGCACGGAGCCCAGCCTCCTGTTCGAGGAGGCGGGGAGCGACGGGCGCGGCGGCGGCTGGCTGAAGCAGCGCACGCGGCACAGCCGCTTCGCGCTGCTGACGGCGATGAGCCACCGGCTCGCGCTGCCGCCGTCCGCCGCGTTCAGCCTGTCGGAGAAGCGGGACGGGGCGCGGCTGTCGGTGCAGTACGACGTGGCGCTGCGCCGGGGCGATACTGTCTCGCTGAGCAAATACATCAGCTATCACACGTCCCGGGACACCCGGGAAGAGGAGCTGCGGATGCGCAGCGAAGAAGCGCTGCGCCTGGCGGAGCGCCTTGGCTTCGACGGGCTGGCCGAGGAGCAGCATGCCTACCTGGACGCGTTCTGGAGCCGCGCCGACGTGGAGATCAAAGGCGATCCCGCGCTCCAGCAGGGGCTGCGGTTTAACGCGTTCGGCCTGCTGCAGTCGGCCGGACGCGACGGGCGGACCAGCATGGCCGCCAAGGGACTGACCGGCGAAGGGTACGAAGGGCATTATTTCTGGGACACCGAAATGTATGTGCTGCCCTTCTTTACCTTCACGACGCCGGAGATCGCCCGGGCCTTGCTGGAGTTCCGCTACCGCACGCTGCAGCAGGCGCGGGAGCGGGCGAAGGTGATGTCGCAGCGGGGCGCGCTGTATCCGTGGCGGACGATCGGCGGCGGGGAGAATTCCGCCTATTTCCCGGCGGGCACCGCGCAGGCGCATATTAACGCCGACATCGCCTACGGTATCCGCCAGTACGTCCGTGCGACGGGCGATGAGGAATTTCTCGTGCGGCAGGGCGCGGAGATCCTGTTCGAGACGTCGCGGTTCTGGGTGGACCTCGGCCATTACAATTCGGCCCGCGGCGGCGCTTTTTGCATCGACGGTGTGACCGGCCCGGACGAGTACACGGCGATCGTCAACAACAACGCCTACACGAACTTGATGGCCAGGGAGCACCTTCGGTATGCCTGCGAGACGGCGAGTTTGCTGCGCGAGCGATACCCTGCGGAATACGCCCGGCTTGAGCGGGAGATCGGACTCACCGAAGAGGAAATCCGCGAATGGCAGCAGGCGGCGGACAAGATGTACGTTCCGTACGATGAGGAATTGGGGATCTGCGCACAAGACGATACGTTCTTGTCCAAGCGGAAGTGGGATTTCGCCGGCACGCCGCCGGAGAACTATCCGCTGCTGCTTCACTACCATCCGCTTGTCATCTACCGTCATCAAGTGCTGAAACAGGCGGATTTGGTGATGGCGCTGTTTTTGCTGGGCGAGCAGTTTTCGATGGAGGAGAAAATCCGCAACTACCGTTATTACGAACCGCTGACAACGCATGATTCGTCACTGTCGCCGTGCATCCACAGCATCGTCGCCGCCGAAATCGGCGAACTGGAGGCCGCTTACGACTATTTCGGCCGGACGGTGCGGATGGATCTTGACGACGTGAACGGCAACGCCAAGGACGGACTGCATACCGCGGCGATGGCGGGCTCGTGGATGGCGGTCGTGAACGGGTTTGGCGGGATGCGGTTGACCGGCGGAGAGCTCGGTTTCCGTCCGGTGCTGCCTCCGCAATGGGGGAGTTGCCGGTTTAAGGTGATGCATCTAGGACAGCTGCTTGAGGTGTACTTCGATCGGGAGCAGGTCGTCTATACGCTGCGCGACGGGGAGGGCCTGGAAATCCGGCACGACGGGGAACGGTTGGCGATCCGACCGGGGGAACCCGTCCGGTGCCCGTTATCGGCAGTGCGCGAACCGGCCGGCGGCCACCTGGGAAACTAGCCGATAGGCAACGGCCGTGGCTTAAGCGCCAAACAGGCTGCCAGGTTGCCAATCTGAAACCCTATCGCGGGATCCGCATTTCTATCAATAACAGCACCTGGCGTGAGGCGCGCCGTGAACATAAGCGACCCCTTGGCATAAAACAAAGGGGATCGCTTTTTTGCGTGGCCGAAAGGAGGAAAAAAGAACTTAAGGCGTTTTGTACCCTTACGCGGCAACTTCTGCGGCTGTATGATAGGGAAGGATCAAGCAGGAATCATTTTACTAAGAATGGCGAATATTTACGGATGGCGAAAGGAGGTGAGTGCGTGATGTATATGAACAATTTGGACATTGCCAAACAGCATATCCGGGATCTTCAGAGCGAGCTGGACCGATGCAGGCTGGCCGAGCAATTCCGGCGCCGGGAGAGGGAGAAGTCCAGGACCAAACCGCCCAAGGTTCCCATCGGTTTCAACGCGGTGCTGAATTCCATCCTCGCCCGGATGAGAAGGCTGCTGTAACCCCGGGCCGAGTCTTCCGGCAGTTCCCCGAAACAAGATAGACCGCCCCTTGCAGAGGATACCCTTGCAGGAAACGGTCTGCTCTCTTCGAAACGTTGTTCCATTTTCGTTTTGTCTACGTCTCCCGTCTTTAGTCTGTTCACGGATTACCGCAGAACCGCCCGGTGCCGGCCTGTGTTTTATCTGGAGTCCCGCGTCCGGGAAGAACGGTACAGCTCCGCGATGAGCCGCAGCGTTTTGAGGCCTTCCTCGCCGTTGATCGCATAGCGTTTCCCTGTCCGGACATGGTCGTAGAAATCGGCGATCAACAGCCGGTGGCTTGAGCCCCAGTAGGATTTGCCGATGATCTTTCCCGAATCGTCGAGGTTTGCCGACGGCTCGCTGACCAGGCTTTCCCGGCCGTTCCGGATCAAATACAGACAGTCGCCCCGCTGATGC
This sequence comes from Paenibacillus sp. JL3B1040, assembly GCF_057063165.1. Taxonomy (NCBI): domain Bacteria; kingdom Bacillati; phylum Bacillota; class Bacilli; order Caryophanales; family Paenibacillaceae; genus Paenibacillus; species Paenibacillus tiangongensis. Next base: position 1,224,347 of record NZ_CM169317.1, read on the forward strand.
AGCGTGCCGTCTTCAAACACCAGCTCCAGTTCAACCGGGCTGTTGCTCAAATACGCATTGGTGGCGTAAAACAACCCGCGGACGCCGTCCGCAAACCGGATGCAGGCATGCGCCGTATCTTCCACTTCGATTGCGTCGCCAAGGGCGTCGGCAGTGACGCTTCCCTGCACGGAGACGATCTCTCCGCCGAACCACTGCAGCAGGTCGAGCGTATGGATCGCCTGGTTGATCAGCACACCGCCGCCTTCGGTCGCCCAGCGGCCTCGCCAAGGGCTTCCGGTATAATACGTCTCGTCCCGGTGCCAGGTGACGATGCCTTTAAGGCAGATCAGCTTGCCCAGCGTTTTCGTATCCAGGAATTCGCGGATTTTCCGGGACGAGGCGTTATATCGGTTCTGAAAAACGACGCCAAGCTGCGCTTCGCTGCGGCATGCTTCCTCCAGCAACCCCTCCGCCGCCTTCAGGTGATGCGCGAGCGGTTTTTCCGTCAGCACGTGTTTTCCGGCCCGAAGCAATTGCGCCGCCATCTCCGCATGCAGGTGGTGGGGCGTACATAGATGGACGACGCGGATATCGTCGCGCTCCAGCAAGGCAAGGTAATCGCTTGCGGCTTCGCAGGAGTACGCCGCCGCTGCCTGTTCCGCCCGGGAACGATCGCTGTCGACGACCATCTTCAGCTTCACGCCGTCCAACTGCTGCACAGCCCCGGCATGCAGGGGGAAAATCGTTCCGCAGCCGACGACGGCCGCGCCAATCGGTGCTTGCATCTTAAGCATCTTAAGGTCCCTTCCCGTCCTAGTAAGATGTGGTGATGCGAATCGCCTGCTGCTGGGCTTTCAGACAGAGCTCCGCCGCTTTGAAGGCGTGCTCCTGCGTCATGGCGTTCTCCGTGCGGTTCAGGCAATCGAGGATCAACTCGCCGAAGAAAGGATAGCCAACCTGCCCGCGCACGGCAAAATGCTGCTCGCCGTCCCGATTCACCAGATATACATGGTCGCCGTCCGCGTCCCGGGCAAGGTCGACGTATTTGCGCAGCTCGATATAACCTTCGGTGCCCAAAATGAATGTCCGCCCGTCCCCCCAGGTGCTGAGGCCGTCCGGCGTAAACCAGTCGACGCGGAAATACTGGGTCGCCCCGTTATCGCCAACCAGCGTCGCGTCGCCGTAATCCTCCAGCTCGGGGGTTTCGGGATGATGGTAGTTGGCCACCTTGCTGTGCAGCACTTCGGCATCCCGGCACCCGGTATAATACAGGAACTGCTCAATTTGATGGCTACCGATGTCGCAGAGGATTCCGCCGTATTTCTCCTTCTGAAAAAACCACTCCGGCCGCGAACCCGCATTCAGCCGGTGCGGGCCGAACCCGGTCACCTGCAGCACGCGCCCGATCGCCCCTTGCCGCACCAACTGACCGGCGTACACGGCGGATTCCACATGCAGGCGTTCGCTGTAATAGACCATATATTTGCGGCCGGTTTCGCGCACCTTCCGGCGTGCCGCTTCAAGCTGATCCAGGCGGGTGAACGGCGCTTTGTCGGTAAAATAATCCTTCCCGGCGTCCATCACCTTGAGCCCCAGCGGGCCGCGTTCCGACGGCACCGCCGCCGCCGCGACGAGCCGGACCTCGGGGTCGGCGAGCACCTGCTCGAGGCTGTCCGCCCGGGCGGCCAGCGGGAACTGATCCACGAACGCCTGCACTTTGGCCGGGTCGGGATCGTAAACCCATTTCAAGGTCGCTCCGGCTTCGATCAGGCCGCCGGTCATGCCGTAAATATGCCCGTGGTCCAGGGCCACCGCGGCAAACGTAAACCCGCCCGGCTTCACGACCGCATTCGGCCGTCCCTTGGGTGCATAGTTCATCCCGTCTTTCGCTTGAAAGGCAGCGGGCTCTTGTCGCTCCATCGTCATCGCGCTTACCTCCTTTCGTCGATAAACTCGGCAAACCGGTGCAGCATCTCTTTCGAGCCGAAGCGGCCGCTGAAATCTTCGATGCCGAGGTAGCCGTCGTAGCCGACGGATTTCAGGTCCTTGAGCAGTCGGCTGTAGTCGATCACACCGTCCGCCAGGGCCGACCATTCGCAGCGCCAGGCGGCCGTACCGTCCTCGCGCGTTCCGGTTTGCGACCAGGCGGCGTTTTTGACGTGGACATGGGCGAGATAAGGACCGAGCAACTGGAGGCCCATTTTGAACTGCTCATACCCTTCGTGCACCATGTTGCCCGGATCGTACAGCACGCCGATCTGATCGGGATCGCAGTGGCTGACCAGCCGATGGGCGAGGCCGGCGCTTGGCGCGATCGTCTGATGATGCGTTTCCACGACCCCTTTGACGCCGTACTGCTTGGCTAACCGTTCGGCTTCCTTCAGATAACGCACCGTTTTGTCGTACAGCTCGGGGTAAGGCGTCGATCCGTCGTAGCCGGCCGCGCCGACGCGGATCATCTTCGCGCCCAGCAGGCGGGCGACGGAGAATACCCGCTCGGTCTCCTCCAGGTCCAGCGCGTTCAGATAAGGCGTGATGCTGGCCACTTCAAGCCCCTCGGCTTCGGTGATGCGTTTGAAGCGGAGCAACTGCTCTTCCGTGGAAGACGGATCGATCGAGCACAAATTGTTGCGCCAATAGGACGGCTTCTCTCCGGCCGCCTCGGCGGGAACTTCCTTAAAGCGCCACTCCACGCCGTGGAGCCCGGCTTCCCGCGCCGCTTGAACCAGCTCCTCCGGCGTCAAATCCGGAGTGGATACGGTAAATACGGACAATTTCATGGGCTATCGCTCCTTTTTGAGGGGGAGCAGCATCGCTTGGCTTGGCTTAGTTCAGTTCAGCCCCCGCGCGTCTCGAATAAGGTGAAAAAATCACCCTATTTTGCGCAATCTCCCCCAGGTCTCGAAAATAAGAACAAAAAATAACTCTATTTGAGGCAAATGCGGTGATTTTGGCGGGTTATGATCGAAATAGGAACATAAAATCACCTTATTTCATCGAAAATGAGTGTTTTAGAGCAAATAAGGTGAAAAAATAACTCTATTCCTCGGCCGCGTCGGCAGTGGTAATGAAAGGCTACACTATCCCGGTCCTGGCCGCGCCGCTTAATGCGTGCCGCCACGCCCGACCGTAGCCGCGCCGCCTAATGCGTGCCGCCCCGCCCGCCCGGGGCCGCGCCACTTAATGCGTGCCGCCACGCCCGCCCGGGGCCGCGCCGCTTAATGCGTGCCCGCCACGCCCGACCGTAGCCGCGCCGCTTAATACGTGCCCGCCACGCCCGACCGTAGCCGCGCCGCTTAATGCGTGCCGCCACGCCCGACCGGTGTCGAGCCACTTAAAGCGTGCCCGCCACGCCCGACCGTAGCCGCGCCCCGCTTAATGCGTGCCCGACACGTCCAGCACCTTGCCGCTGCCGCCGTCCTTGCGGAACGAGGAGGTGCGGATCTTCTCCTGCAGCTTGGCGTAGAACAACTCCTCGTCCAGCGGCAGGTCCACCCAGTCGTCGGTCCAGGCGGACAGGTGCATGGCATTGGAGAGCGTCAGGCCGTGGATGCCTTCCTCGCCCGGGGCCAGCAGCTTCTCGCCGCGCAGCAGCGCGTTCGTGAAGTTCTGCAAAATCCCCTTATGCTGCGGTCCGTCGCCGCTGCTCACCGGGATTTCGCATTTCCAGCATTCCGGCTGGCCGAAGCCGCCGGTATATTCGGCGTTGAACTGCGGCTCGGGCACGCGCAGCCGCCAGAACGTGAGCTTGCCGTCCTCCACGACGATTTTGCCGTTGTCGCCGGACAACTCAAAGCGGTTCGTGCCCGGCGTTTCGCCGGTCGTGGTGACGAACAGCCCGGTGGCGCCGTTTTCGTATTCCACGTAGGCGGTTACATCGTCCTCCACCTCGATGTTGCGGTATTTGCCGAAGTGGCAAAACGCGCGAACCCGCGTCGGCATCATCCCGGTTGTCCACTGCCACAGGTCGAGCTGATGCGGATCCTGGTTCAACAGCACGCCGCCGCCTTCCCCGGCCCAGGTGGCGCGCCAACCGCCGGAGTCGTAGTAGCTCTGCGAGCGGTACCAGTTCGTGATGATCCAGTTCGTGCGGCGAATCGTCCCGAGCTCCCCGGACAATACGAGGTCGCGCAGCTTGGCGTAGAGCGGATTGGTGCGCTGATTGTACATGATGCCGAACTGCTTGCCGGACGTCGCGGCCGCTGCGTTCATCTCGCGTACGGCTTTGGTGAAGACGCCAGCCGGCTTTTCCACGAGTACGTGGTAACCGCTCTCAAAAGCCTGCACCGCCAGCGTCGGGTGATCGTAATGCGGCGTGGCGATCAGCACGGCATCCATCGCCCCCGAAGTGAACAATGCTTCCGGCGTGCCGAAGGCCTGCACCGTCTCCGGCAGATGTTCCTTCGCCCAACGGAGCCGCTCGGGGTTGGTGTCGCATACGGCGGTCAGCTCGGCGCCCTGAATCTCACCGCAGAGGCTCAGCGCATGGGACGTTCCCATATTGCCGATGCCGATGATGGCGAAACGTACTTTGTCCATTAAATCGCTCCCTGCCTTTCCCTTAAAGGTAGTTCAAGAATTCATCTTCGGAGTCCGGTCCCTGTCTGCATTCAATCTTCTCAGGGCTCCAAACCAAACTTCTTGAACCCTCTTTGAAATAAACATCCTGTCGGCTACATGCAGTCTTATCGCTCTTAGCTTAGCTTGAATCGAGAGGGTTGAGAATGGCACGAATTAAGACGGTTTTGCACAAAATTAAGGTGTATTGGATAAATGGGGATGCTACAATGAGAACAAAGACTACGGGAGTGAAAGGCTCCACAAGCGGCTTGGATGTGGCTTGCAAACCGATAAAAAGGAATGGGGAAACGATGAGTGAGATGGATCTGCTGATCGGGCGGCTGCCCGAGAGCTTGACCGTGACCGTGACGCACGCCCAACTGCGAGCCGGGTTTCCCGGCTGGAACCGGACGGAGCTGGCTCCGAGCTTCAACCGGCTGTATTTTATCGCGGAAGGGGAAGGGGCGGTGATCATCAACGGGGAGACCTATTATCCTCGACCGGGCCAGTTGATGATTATGCCGGCGGGGACCAGCCAGACGACGTATACGAACCCGGAACGTCCTTATACGCGGTATTTCTGCCATTTCGACGCCCAGGTGGGAGAATGGCCGCTGTTTCATGCCGGGAGCAAGCTGTACATCAGTGATGCCGGCAATCCGAAGTACGTCCGAGCCACCTTCGACGAGATGATCCGCCAGTTTCAGTCCGGGGGGCCATTTGCCGGGCTGCGCATGCAGGCTTGTCTGCTGAATTTGCTCGCCTGCTGCCTGGAGGAGGGCGGCTACCGCGATTATTTGAAGGATTATATGCAATTTACGGAACGCAACAAGCTGAGCGGCGTGCTGAAATATATTCAGGAGCATCTGCACGAGCCGATCGAAATCGAAACGCTGGCCGATATCGTGCATTTGCATCCGAACTATTTTATCCCCTATTTCAAAAAAATCATGGGCGTCACCCCCATGCATTACGTGCAGCGCAGACGGATGGAAGAGGCCAAGCGGCTGCTGACCTACACGGACGATAGCATCGCTGTCATCGCCGACCGGCTGGGCATGCAACTGGCGCATTTTTCCCGCCAATTCAAGAGCCACGCCGGCATTTCGCCTACCGCTTATCGCGCCTGTACGCGGTAGCCCGCTCCGCTTGAGGCCAACCGTTTTCCGCCGAACCGCCCGCTTCCCGCGTTTTAAATGTGCAGGGAGCGGGCTTTTTTGAGCTGAGCTCGGAACCGATATACTGATACCAAACCCATTTGGCCGCTACGGTCCGTAATCCCCGCAAAATCGGTGCGCGGAAAGTCGGATGAGTGCCGAGAACTCTTGTTATGCTGGGAACCAGAGGAGGCGCAAACGATGGATGTGCTGAAAAACATGAACGAGGCGTTGAACTACATCGAGCGGAAATTGACGGAGGAGCTGGATTATGGGGAGGTTGCCCGGATCGCCGTTTGCTCGGAGTATCATTTCAAGCGGATGTTTTCGTTCCTGGCCGGAATTCCGCTGACGGAATACGTCCGCCGCCGGAGATTAACGCTGGCCGCTTTCGAGCTGCAGCAAGGGCCGGTGCGGGTGATCGATGTTGCGGTCAAATACGGCTACGGTTCCGCGGATGCGTTTACCCGTGCGTTCCAAGGCCTGCATGGCATCACGCCGTCGGAAGCGAGAGATCCGGGAGCGCCGCTCAAAGCTTATCCTCGGATGGCCTTCCAACTCACCATACAAGGAGGAAGCGAAATGAATTATCGGATCGTGGACAAGGAGGCTTTTCGGATCGTCGGCCTGCACAAACGGGTACCGATCCAATTTCACGGGGTTAATCCGCATATTGCGGAAATGGCGCAAAGCTTAACCCCGGAGAGGATTGCCCAGTTGAAGGGGTTGTCCAACCTCGAACCGGCCGGGATGATCAGCGCGTCGGCCAACTTCTCGGAGGGGCGCATGGAGGAGCAGGGCGAGCTGGACCATTACCTTGGCGTGGCGACAACGCGGGCTTGCCCGGTCGGTTATGCTTCGCTGGAGGTGGCCGCTTCGACATGGGCGGTGTTCACCGCCGTCGGCCCGTTTCCGGAGACGCTGCAGAACGTTTGGGGACGGATTTATTCGGAGTGGTTCCCGTCCGCTCATTATGAGCTGGCCGAAGGGCCCGAACTCCTGCGGAACGAGAGTCCGGACACGTCGCTGCCCGACTATCGAAGCGAAATCTGGATTCCGGTGGTGCGCAAAGCCTAAAGCTCCGGTTGTTCTCCGGCTTCACCCGACAGATCGAGTTCAAGAAGTCGACTTTTCCGCACCGGGAAGGTTGGATGAAGCCCGGGGATGAGCAGCGGAGCGTAGTAGACGGATCAACGAGAGTAACGGAAAGCCCGGCTGAATTCAAGGTTCGACGTTGAATTGCTTCTTGACCAGCTTCGCAATCTTCTTGCGATTTAAGGAGGACACTCTCGGATGACTAGTCATTCTTAAATCTTCGAGAGATGACTTTTTGAACCTCCTATAGTACTATCTGCTAAAGAGAGTATAGTGTGTCGATAGGAGACAGGGAGGAAGAAAGAGAACCATGGATAACGACAAACGCAAAGTGGGAGTTTTATTTGTATGTCTGGGGAACATTTGCCGTTCGCCCATGGCGGAAGCCGTCTTTCGGCATCTGGTAAGCGAAGCCGGATTCAGCGAACGGTTTGCGATCGATTCGGCGGGAACCGGCAATTGGCATACGGGGAATCCGCCGCATCACGGCACGCGCCGTATTTTGGACCAGTACGGCATTTCCTATGAGGGGCTGAAGGCGCGGCAGGTCGCGCAGGATGATTTCTCCAAGTTCGATTATATCATTGCGATGGATAACCAGAATGAACGGGATTTGAAGGCGTTGGCCCGGCAAGCCGAGGCTCGGATTGTGAAGCTGCTGGATCTGGTGCCGGACTCGCAGTTGAAGGAGGTTCCCGATCCGTATTACACGGGGAACTTCGAAGAGGTTTACGGCCTGGTGCAGCAGGGCTGCGGCGCTTTGCTGGAGTTAATCCGGCGGGAAAAAGCGCTCGGCTAAGCCTAAGCTGGCCTGGGCGAAGCATAGCATAGCATAGCATTGCGTTAACCGTGATCCCCCCCAATCTATCTTGGGATAGGTTGGGGGGCTTTTCGCTATTCCGCCGAAAGGGAAATTGTTCTTGCCACACTCCCCAATTTGCGGTATGCTAATGTCCTTCTTTCCTATTCGCCTTGTCTGAAGTGGACGGGTCCGCCGTCCGGAGAGCGAACGATTTCGCTCTAAACATGCTTATCGGAGGTGTCAAATGATTCAAGCTGGGCTTTATTTCACCCTGGCTGCCAAAGCCTACGCCCGCAATGTGCAGTATCGCGGAGCCCACCTGGTGCACAATATCGCGAGCGCCATGTTCGGCTTCATGTATGCGTGCATCTGGATCGGGCTGGGACGCGACCACTCGCTGGGGAGCTACGGAACGCAAGGCATGGTCGCCTACATCGCCTTTACGCAGTCCGCTCTCTGGGTCACCAGCTTCATCACGAACGGACTCGGCATCGCGCAATCCGTCAGGACCGGGCAGATCGCCCTGGATCTGATGCGGCCCATTCACCTGTTCCCCCACGCGATGGCCAAGGAATGGGGGCAAATCGCTTATCAGTTCGTGTACAAATCCATTCCGATTTATCTCCTGTATTTTTTCGTCTTTTCCCTGCCGCTTCCGAGCGATGGAGCCGCCGTTCTGTTCACCGTCGCCGCCTTGCTTGGAGCCTCCTATTTATCCATCTGCATCAATTATCTTATCGGAATCAGCGCCTTGTGGACCACCGAGTCGTCCTGGTTGTATTGGGGCCATCATGCGCTGGTCAATTTGCTCGCCGGCTTCTTTATTCCGCTCGAATGGCTGCCCGGCTGGCTCGAATCCTTCGCTTGGCTTACGCCGTATCCTTATTTGCTGTATGTGCCGACAACGTTATATCTCGGAAACGGTAGCGTCTCCGCGTTATGGGGAACGGTATTTTGGTGATCGGCCCCAAACAACATCAACCGTTTGGGGCCGATCTGTCTCCGGAGCGAGTCCGGGGATTTTAACGGATCACGATTTTATGAACCGCCGTGCTTTCGGCGCCGTCGTCATCGGTCACCGTCAAAGTGACGGTATATCCCCCGGCGGCGGAGAAGCGATGCTTGACCTTGGGGCCGAGCTCCGTGCCGCCGTCGCCGAACGACCAGCTGTAGCGGACGATGCGGCCGTCGGCATCCGAGGAGGCCGATCCGTCAAAGTCGATTTGCTTGTTCTTGGCCGCACGCTCCACCGCATCGATTACGGCAACCGGCGGGACGTTCGGGGTGTTCCCGGGATCCTCTCCCGGATCCTCCCCGGGGTCCTCGCCCGGCGCGCTGACGAACAAGCGGCCCGGCGCCTGGAAGTCGCCGCGGTTCCCCGCCGCATCGCGAACCGTGACCACGATCAGGCCGCCTTCCAGTACAAGCGATGCGGGCGTCGTATACGTTCCTTCATAATGTCCCGGCGCCGTTTCCGTCATCGGGATCCCGCTGCCCGTACCGCCGGTTAACGACAGCGGCAATTCGACGCGGAACGAAGCCGCAAGACCCGGAACGCTGTCAAAGGATACCGCCAGCGCTTCTCCCGCTGTCAAATGCACATCCTCTATCGGCGATAGATTGGCGATCTCCGGCAGTTCGGTATCCACGTATACGATCCGGGTGACCGTCGTTTCGTTCCCGGCGAGGTCCGAGGCGGTAACGGTAATCCGATTCTCGCCGGCATCGATCAGCATGCGGTACGCAAATGCGCCGCCTTCCAGCGGAACCTCCTGTCCGTTGACGGTCAGCTTGCTCAGGAACTCGTCGATCGCGGAACCCGTTACATTCAGCACTTCCGTATTCGTGCGGAAGCCGTCCGCGGGCGATACCACCTCCAGTTCCGGAGCGGCGGTGTCCAGCGTAATCGTGACCGGCAGCGAACGGTCCGTTGTTTTCCCGTTCACGATCACTTCGGCGGACAAGGCGTTGGCTCCATCGTGAAGCTCGATCGGCAGGCTGAATTGTCCGTTTTCGACCGTGGTTTCGCCCGCCAGCTCGGTGCCGTTGTACACCTTAACGTCGGCGGCGTTGGCCGGCGAAGTTCCGGTCACGGTGAAGGCGGATTGATTCGTATAAGAACCGTCCGCCGGCGCTGTAATAACCGGCGCGTTCACCGGATAACGCACGATGGCGCGGATCATATAGTTGCCATCTTCCTCGTCCGTCAAGCTCCATGCCCCGTTGATTCGATTCCAACTGCGATGGGCGTTCGGGCCGGTTTCGTCGGTGGCGAGCCCCGGAGCGCTCGTTCCGGCCAAGGTTTGAATGTATACGATGTAGAAGTCGCCTTCGACGGTGACCGGATCCGGCAGTTCGAGTACGGTCCATTGGTCATTGCGCAGCGCGGTGCCGTCAAACGGACCGGCCAATACCCGTCCGGGCGCCCCATCGGGGCCCGATGCGTCGTAAACGGCATATTGGAAGGCGGTGCCGCCCGGAACCGGCCATTCGGTGTTCCAGAACCGGATCGACGCGCCGGTGACTTGCACCGCGCCGGCATCCGGCGTCATGCGAACGGCCCAGGCGTTGTTTGCCGCGTTGAAGGCCCAGGCGTTCTCCGCCGTGCCGTCATCGTAGGCGATTTCGCCCGGCAAGCCCACGAAAGGCTTGAGGGCTAACGAGCCGTCGGCCGTTCCGTTCGGCGGTACCGTAACGGTTAGCGTATTCCCGTAATAATCGGCCGCTCTAACCGACAACGTGTAGGTGCCTTCCAGCACCTCTACCGAGAAGCGGCCGTCCGCGCCGGTGATTTGAGGGGCGATGGTTGCATCTTCAAGCACCATCACCGCAGCACCATCGATCGGCTCTCCGGTGCGTTCATCGGTGATCGTTCCGCTGAGGATTCCCCTCGGAATCGGCTGCAGGCTAAAGTTGACCTTGGCGTTTGTCCGGTCGGCGATGGTCACTTTCGCCGTTTGCGGATAATATCCGTAGGCTTCCGCTTTCAGCGTGTAATCCCCGGCTACGTGGTTCAAGCTGTACCGTCCGGTGGCGGGATCGGTCTTCACCGAGCGCCCGGTTTCCAGCACCGACACGGTTGCGCTGGCCGGCAGGCTGTTGATGCCGATGTCGCCGGCAGGTTCCGCCTGCTTCACCAACTGTTCGTATTCGGTTTTGCTGGTGCGGATCAGCTTGTAAGCGGGCCCGGATTTCGCCGCCTTGTCCGTTTTTGTACCTGCTTCGCCAAGCACGTTTTTCGTTACCCGTGACTCCGGCGCATTTGCGCTTAGCACTTGAACGTTGTCGATGTACCAGCCGGATTTCACGACGCTGCTGTCCGTCTTTAAACGGAACCGCACTTGGACTTGTTCTCCGGCGTAAGCATCGAGATTATAGTAGACCGGGCTCCATTGCTTGCCGCTGGTGCTGTGCGAGAATTTGCCCAGCTCATTCCACGCGTTTCCGCCGTCGGAGCTGATTTCCACATAACCGTAATCGTAATTGGTTTCCATTTCGAACCATTGATCATACAGCAGGGTGGCATGATCAACGCCGCTCAAATCGATCGCCCGGGACACGAGGGAGGCATCTGCTCCATTTTCGTAGCTGTTGTCGAGGTCGGTTCCCCAAACGTTCGGCGCGGAGACGGCGCTGGCCGGTCCGGGTTCCACCGGGGTGCCGCGTTCCCATTCGTCCCGCGTGCCGCTGTGCGCCCAGCCGTTGTCGCCGCTGCCGTCGAAGTTGTCGCTGAATACCGTCGCCGGACGGACGACCGTCAGCTCCAGCTCGTTGGATTTGGCGCTTTCGTTGTCGCTGTAATCCGTAGCGGTAACCGCGTAATAATAAGTATGATCCGTTTCGGTCGCCGCGTCGGTAAATTCCGTCTGGACGGTTGTACCGATCGCTTCATAGCCGGATCCCGACACGGTCGAGCGGTACACCGTGTACAGCTTCACGTCCTCATCGGCGGAAGGGGACCAGGACAGCTCGGCGCTGCCGGCGAAGTTCACGGAGCCGGTCAGATCGGCGGGGGCCGCAGGCGCAGTGGCGTCGGGGGCCTGCAGGGACAGGTCGTCCAGGTACCAGCCGGCCTTCTGTACGGAGCCGTCGCTGCTTAGTCCGAACTGCAGGTAAATCTGTTCGCCGGCATAATCCCTCAGATCCAGGTATTGCGTTCGCCAACCGCCGCTCGTTCCGGTGAATTCCGCCAGCGGCACGAAGGCGTAATCGGTGTCCAGGGAAGCGACATATACGGTGCCGAAATCGCGGTCTGCTTCCAAGTCATACCAATGTTTAAAAGAGAGCAGCGCCCCTTGCGGACTATCGGTCAAATCAATGGGCGGCGTCAGTAGATACGAGTCGGCGCCGGAAGCGTAGCTGCCGGTCAGATTGCTGGCGTACACCTTTTCGCCGGAATGAGCGCTGCCCGGTCCGCTGACCGGCGTTCCCCAGGCCCAGGTGTTTCCGGTTCCGCCGGACATAAATCCGGTGACATCGGACTCGAAATCCTGCAAATAACCGGGCGCGATGCCGGTCGATACCGTTACGGTGTATGGCTTGCTGTCAAACCCGTTGTTGCCGTAGTCGTTCACGCGAATGTAGTATTCAAGTCCGGCCGTCCCGATGAGGAAGGCGGGTACGGTTGCTTCATATCCGCCATCCTTTTCGTTCCCGGAAACCCGTTTGGCCGGAAGATATAAATAATGGCTGGTTCCTGTTTCTTTGGCGTAAAACTCGACCGACGTGACGGCAACGTCGTCGCTTACGCGGGCGGATAACGTTACATCGAAGCCTTCATATACTAAGGTAGGCGGCGTATGCTCCAGGACCGGCTCGTCCAAGTCTTCTCCGCCGGTCACCACGCGCCCGGAGACCATGCCGACCCCTTCCAGCACGGAGCCGACGGCGTCCAGTGCATTTACGATGCCGTACCCGTACCCGTTATTGGGGGCCGCCTCATATTCGCCGTCCGTCCGCGGCGTGGCCGTGTGGGTCAGGATGTCCTCCAACTGGTCCACCGTGAGGGAGTGGTTGGCCTGCAGCAACAAGGCGGCGATCGCTGTCGTGTGCGGCCCCGCCATCGAGGTGCCGTTCCAGCCGCCCTCGTAGGCTCCGCCGGGAACGGAGGAGCGAATGTTCACCCCCGGTGCGGAAACCTCCGGTTTAATTTCATCGTAAGGCGAGGGTCCCCGCAAAGAGAAATCGGCCAAATTTCCGCCGATGTCCGTGGCGCCGGTGGCGAACGCTTCGGGATAGTTGGCCGGTGCGGCTACGGAGCCGGGACCGCCGGGATTGAATTCATCGACGTTGCCCGCCGAAAACTCGGGGAAGATTTGCGCGCTTCTCCAAGCCTGCACGATCGGGCGGAACCATTCGTCGATGCCGGGGCCACCGCCCCAGGAGTTGTTGACCACATCGGGAGCCAGCTCCGGATGAAGATTCCCTTCGGCATCGATCGGGGCCAGTAGCCATTGGCCGCCATCCAGGATGATGGCATCCGTGGTGGAGGGGTTAAAGATCCGCACCGCGATCCACTTGGCCCCAGGTGCGACGCCGATCCGGTTCGAGCCGTCCGGCTCCGAGCCGACCATCGTCCCCATGGTGTGCGTGCCGTGGCCGTGGCTATCCGTCGGCAGCGAAGCATGGCTATGCGGATCGTACCAACTGAGCTCGGGATCGACGACATTGCCCGAGGCATCGAATCCGCGCCATTTGCTTCTCAAGGCCGGGTGATTGTACTCGACGCCGGTATCGAGGTTAGCCACTACGATGCCGGTGCCGTCGATGCCCCTATTCCACACCTCGGGGGCATTCACCTGGGCAATATTCCACTCGACGCTGCTTGGCGTAACATCCGAGGTCTGCTTGCCGGTGTCGGTCTCGGCAGCCGTCTTTCCGTCAGCAGGTTGCGCGGAAGGCGTCTCAACGGCAGGCCGCGTTGCCGGTTCTTGATGGATTTCGACCTTTTGCAGATGACGTTCTTCATTCGGAAGGATCTTCTCCACTTCAGGGAAAAGGGCGATTTGCTCCAGTACCTCTTTTGTACTTGTCACCGCCATGGCATTTACGATAAAGTAGCTTTTGTAGTCCTTCACCTCTCCGGATTCCCGGGCTTTCCGCAAATATTCGTCCAGTGCGAATTGGGTGCGGGAGGCCGTCTCGCGCAATGCGCTGACAACGGAAGTCCGGGCGGACAGCTTGGCGGCGGAAGGAGTAGCTTTCTCCAACGTGGCTTTCTGGAGAGCCAGCTTGGCGACCGAGGCCGTATCGGTTTGTTCTTTGAGCTTGACCAGGTAGGTGACGAAGTCGTCCTGCTTAAACTGAGTCTGCAATTTGGCGTCGATTTTGGCTTCAACCACGTGGGGCGCGGTCGACTTCAGGCTGCTTTTTCCCGTAACTCCACTGCTGTCGGCGGAGGCGACGGGGACGAGGGTCAACGCAAGAAGGATCGACATGCCAAGCGAGAAAGATTTGCGAAATCTCTTGAGACTTATCAACTTCTTCACTCCCTTTATGAGGTTTTAAGATCCAGCAAAGATCCATTGGCGGCCGCCCGGAGAAACATTCAGCAAAGTCCGGGTACATTATGCCTGGTAACGAATGGAGCGAGCGTCCCTTTGTTCATCACCTCCTTAATCGAAGTCAGTTGATGCAAATGCGGGTAAGCCATGATGGATGAGAAGCTGAAAGCCGGATGCGGAGTGAGAGGTAACACGGCCGAGCCTGCCTGCGCTGATGTGAAGGAAAGTTAACGCGGAGCGCACCTTATTTTCAACATTTCATAAAATAAGGTAAAATCTGGAGTTGTTGGGGATAGTATATATCTGTAAATTTAAGGATACAAGTGGCTTTACATGAAAAATATACATATTTTCACATAAAAATAGGAAAATATGACTAGAATAGCTTAACAAACCATGTAACCTTATGTAAGTTATCTTGACATATTGCTAACTTCGTTTTACATTAAACACAAATTCATACAGGCGAATGAGGATGATGGGAGAGTCCGCAGGGGGAGCCGGAAGGGAAGGGGAGCCTCAATAGCGGCACCGAAGGAGCAAAGGGCCGGTCCTGCAAACCGGCAGCCGAATCTCTCAGGTACAAGGACCATGATCGGACGCCACTCTGGAGAGAGCGATCAGCCACCCAAGAGGTACATGGATCCCGGATCAAGGGTAGGCCGGGAACATTAAACTTTCAGGTAACGGGGACAGAGCAAAGGGGCAGCGGCCTTTTTGCGCTGTCCCTTTTTCGTGGTAAACCGGCGGATCATCTTGAATGCCAATAAGGGAGAGATTGAACCATGCGCTTCAAAAACGTGTTTTCCATTATCGGGCCGGCGATGATCGGTCCATCGAGCTCGCATACCGCCGGGGCGGTGCGGATCGGGCGATTCGCGCGGCAATTGTTCGGGGAACCGCCGGTGGAGGCGGCGATTTGTTTTTACGGCTCTTTTGCCGAAACGTACAGCGGACACGGCACCGATTTGGCCGTGGTCGGCGGCATCCTCGATTACCGCACGGACGACGAGCGAATCCGCCATTCGCTGCAGGATGCCGCGGAGCAGGGGGTGAAGGTGGTATTTTCCACGGGGGTCTTACCCGGTGCGCATCCGAATACGGTAAAAATTACGCTGACCGGCGCGGACGGGCGGCATATGGAAGTGACGGGCGCGTCCATCGGCGGGGGAACGGTCGTCATTCGGAGCATCGACGGATTTGAGGTCAAAAGCTCGGGCGAGCTGCCGACGCTGGTGATCTCCCACGCCGACCGGCAAGGGGTGCTGGCCGGCATTACCGCCTTGTTCAGCCGGGAGTACGTCAACATCGGCTACATCATCACCGACCGGAAAGGGCGCACGGGCGAGGCATTGACCGTCGTGGAAGCCGATTCGTCCATCCCCCCGCAATTAAGGGAGGCGATCGGTTCGTTGGAGCATGTCGTCCGGGTAGCCTATATCGATCTGTCGAGATAAGAAAGGAGAGAGCGGAATGCGCTTCAAAAATTTGCGGGAGCTGGTCCGGCTGTGCGACCGGGAATCCCAAACGATTTCCGGCATCATGATCCAGGATCAGGCGGCCGAGAGCGGGCAATCGGAGGCGGAGATCCTAGCCGCCATGGGCGAGTATTACCAAATCATGAAAACGGCGGTACACAAAGGGCTGACGGAGGATATCGTCTCCACCAGCGGTCTGACGGGCGGCGACGCCAAACGGGTCGAGGCTTACCGCGGCCGCGAAGAGGCTTCCGTCGGCGACATCGCCTGCCGGGCGATGGCCTACGCGCTGGCGGTGTCCGAGGTCAACGCCTCGATGGGGCGAATCGTCGCCACGCCGACAGCCGGTTCCTGCGGCATCATCCCCGGCGTGTTCGTGAGCGCCCAAGAGCGCTTCGGCTGGGAGGACGATCACCTCGTGCGCGGGTTGTTTTGCGCCGGGGCTATCGGTTACGTGATCGCCAACAACTCGTTTATTTCCGGCGCGGAAGGCGGATGCCAGGCGGAAATCGGCTCGGCGATCGGCATGGCGGCCGGAGCGATGGTCGAGCTGCGCGGCGGGACGCCGGAGCAGGCGGTGCAAGCCGTCGGTCTCGCGCTTAAGAACACGCTGGGCTTGATCTGCGATCCCGTCGGCGGCTTGGTGGAAATCCCCTGCATCGTGCGCAACGGCTTTGGCGCGGTGAACGCCCTTGCCGCCGCCGATATGGCGCTGGCCGGCGTGCGCAGCGCGATCCCGTCGGACGAAGTCATCGACGTGATGCTGGAGGTCGGCTCGGCGATGCCCAGCCGCCACCGCGAAACGGCGCAGGGCGGGCTGGCGCAAACGCCGACCGGCCGCAAGATCATGAAAGAGCTGCGGAGCCGGAAGAAATAATTACAAATTCAGAGATGACACATTTTTTCGAAGGGATGTTCGTGTATAATCTGCTTGTAGGAATGACCGGAGGGAAAGGGCGTACTTTTATCATGACGAGCATTCTGATCGTAGAAGATGATGCGGGCTTGAACAAAGGGATCGCGCTGACGTTGGCCCGGGATGGAATCGCCGTGGAACAGGCTTATGATTTGGCGGGAGCGGAAGCGCGGCTTGAGGCGGGCGGAATCGATCTCATCCTGCTTGATGTCAGACTGCCGGACGGAAGCGGCCTGGACTTTTGCGCCAAGCTCCGAGAGACTTCGCGGATCCCCGTCATTTTTCTGACGGCGAACGATATGGAGTCCGATATCGTGATGGGCTTCGAACTGGGCGGGGACGATTACATCACGAAGCCGTTCAGCCTGATGGTGCTCAGGTCGCGGGTGATGGCCGTGCTCCGGCGCTGTGACCCCGGCCGCGAGGATAAAGTGGTGATCGGCTCCCTCGCGTTCGACTTCGGCAAAATGGATTACCGCAAAGAGGGAGTGGCCATTCCGCTCAGCGTGACGGAACAAAAGCTGCTGAAGGCGCTGGTGAACCACCGCGGACAAATTCTGACCCGGGAGCAGCTGATTTATCTCGTATGGGGGCATGAAGCGGAGTTTGTGGATGAGAACGCATTGACCGTCACGATCAAGCGATTGCGGGCCAAGATCGAGGAGAATCCCTCCGCGCCTCAATATATTAAAACGGTATACGGGCTCGGGTACTTGTGGACCGACGTGGGGGTGCCGCGATGAGAAGCGGCCGCGCAACCGGCGGAGGATACGGGCACGCCGAATTAGCCGGAGGGCGCAAAGGCGGGCGGCCCGCTGGACAAGCCCGTCCAGCCTCGCGGCAGCGGATTGCTTTCGGCTGGATTTACGCCGGGTACGGACTCTTGTTTGCCCTGCTGACGTTCGGTTATCCGGTTGCCGCCTGGGTGTGGGCCGGGGAGGTGTTCTCCCCGCCGCTTTGGCTGCCCGCGTGCTTCGCCGCGGCGTTGATCCTGGCGGCTGGCGCTTTCGCCCGGACGCTGCGAGCGAGGTCCGCTTCCGTCATCCAGGCGGCTTACGATATTGTGGATGCGGCAATCGCCGGTCAGGCCAGGCTGACCGATTATGAAGAAACCCGTCTTTCCGCGTTGGAAAACAAGGTTGTTCGTTATGTCGAGCTGGCCAAAGCGCGCGAAGGGCAAGTCATGGCGGAGCGGAGCCGGATACAGACGCTGCTCTCCGACATCTCGCACCAGACGAAAACGCCGTTGTCGAGTATGATGCTGTACGTCGAGCTGCTGGAGGAAATCCCGCACCTCAGCGAGGAGGCTCGGCAGTACGCGGCCCAGATTAAGGCGCAAACCGCCAAGCTGGATTGGCTGATCGGTTCTCTGGTCAAAATGTCCCGGCTCGAGGCAGGGATGATTACGTTGCAGACCGACGTGTCCCCGTTGATTCCGACGATCACGCAAGCCGTTTCGCAGGTGTATGCGGCGGCGGAGCGCAAAGGCATCGAAATTGCGATTGACTTCGACCCGAAAGTCTCGGCGCGGCACGATCCGAAATGGACCGGCGAAGCGTTGTTTAATCTGTTGGAGAATGCGGTGAAATACAGCGGATCCGGAAGTGTCGTACAGGTTTCGGCGCAGGCGGGGGACATGTTTGTCCGCGTTGATGTGGCCGACCGCGGGATCGGGATCGCGGCGGAGGAGTGGAACGATATTTTCAAGCGGTTTTATCGCAGCAAGCAGGCGGCCAAGCAGGAAGGCGTCGGCATCGGCCTGTATCTGGCCCGGGAGATCGTTGCCGCCCAAGGCGGACATATCAAAGTATCGTCCAAGCCCGGGGAGGGCTCGGTGTTTTCGGTTTTTTTGCCTGTGATGTAGGCATCGGAATATGTCGAGGCTGTAATTTTCCGGACATCCGATCGAAAGATTGGTCTGTTACATTAAGTCCTGTACGATCAAAGTACAGGATTTTTTATTGGGAGGGTTACGACATGCCGATCCTGCAAATCGAGGGGTTAAAGAAATACTATGGCCAAGGAAATACCGCCACCAAGGCGCTTGACGGGATCACGCTAAGCGTGGAGAAAGGCGAATTCGTCGCGATCGTCGGCACGAGCGGCAGCGGAAAAAGCACGCTTCTCCATCTGCTGGGCGGACTGGACCGCGCTACGGAAGGCAAGGTGCACGTGGACGGCAACGATATTTTTGCGATGAACGACGAGAAATTGACGATCTTTCGGCGACGTTCGGTCGGCTTCGTATTCCAGAGCTATAATCTGATTCCGATCTTGAACGTGTACGAAAATATCGTGCTGCCGATCGAATTGGACGGAGCCCGCGTCGATAAGGAGCACGTGGACCAGGTAATCCGCGCGCTCGGGCTGGCCGACAAGGTGCACAACCTGCCGGCGAATTTGTCCGGCGGACAGCAGCAGCGCGTGGCGATCGCGAGAGCGCTGGCGACGAAGCCTTCGATCGTGCTGGCGGACGAGCCGACGGGGAACCTGGACAGCAAAACGAGCCAGGAAGTGATGGTGCTGCTGAAGCAGATGAGCGAACGGTTCCATCAAACGATCGTGATGATTACGCACAACGAAGAGATCGCGCTCACCGCGGACCGGATCGTCCGCATCGAGGACGGCCGGATCGTCGGCCGTTCCGGTCGCGCCGGGAGGGAGGCGGGAACGGATGCCGTCCACGAATAACCGCAAGGCGGTCGCACAGTTGGCTAGCCGAAGCCTGAAGGCCAATCTGCCGCGCAACGCGATCATCGTCAGCGCCATCGTGCTTACGACGCTGCTGCTCACTTCGGTGTTTACGATGGCTTTTAGCCTCAACGAATCGATGCAGTTGACCAAAATGAAAACTGCCGGGGGAGATTTTCACGGCAGTTTCAAATATTTGGCGCCGGAAGAGGTCGACCGGCTTCAGCAGCATCCGTCGATTAAGGAGTACGGCGAAGCCGTGATGGTCGGGTGGGCGACGAGCGATGTGTTCCACGGCACCAAGCTGGAGATCAACCATATTGACGAGAACATGGCTAAGCACAGTTTTATCCGGTTTACGGAAGGCGGCCTGCCGACGGAAGAGAACGGGATCGCCATGAACGCTTGGGTGCTGGATCTGCTTGGCGTGCCCCACGAAGTGGGCGCCAAGGTAATACTCGATATGGATATCGACGGGAAGGCGGTTACCAAGGAGTTCGTGTTGTCGGGTTTTTTCCCCGCTGACCGGAATCTAGCGATGGCCGGGCTGGCGTTCGTATCGGAGGCTTTTGTGGAACGGAACATTTCGCAGATCGACCCCGAGCAGACCAGGTTAAGCGGCAGTTACGTCAATACGATCCGGTTGGACGTCATGTTCGCGGATTCTATCGGCATTGAAAAGAAGCTGAAAAAGGTGCTGTCCGACACCGGACTCGACGTCCCCTACGGCGTAAACTGGTCCTACAGCAGCGTCGCCCTTCAGGAAGATCCGGCGAACGCGATTCCGTTTCTCGTTTTGCTGCTGATTATCATGCTGAGCGGTTATCTGCTGATCTACAATATTTTTCACATCTCCGTCGTGCGGGACATCAAGTTTTACGGTCTGCTGAAAACGATTGGGACGACGCCGCGCCAACTGCGACGGATCATTTCCGTTCAGGCGAACCGCTTGTATTTGATAGCTTTGCCGATCGGGCTGGCTTTGGGCTACGGAGTGGGCGTGTGGCTGATGCCGCTGATGTTGAGCTTATCCAACGAGACGGAGACCGCTTATTCGGCCAACCCGCTGATTTTTGTCGGAGCCGCCGTATTCGCCTATTTGACGGTGCGGATCGCCGCCAGCAAACCGGGGCGCACCGCGGCACGAATCGCGCCGGTCGAGGCGGTGAAGTTCTCCGGGATCGGCGGCGGGAGCACCGGGCGGACAATCAAACGCTCGGCGCGCGGGGCCAAGCTGTCCCGAATGGCGCTCGGCAATCTGTTCCGCAGCAAAAAGAAGCTATGGCTCATGCTGGCTTCCTTGTCGCTTAGCATCATTTTGTTCAGCATCATTTATACGGTCATTTCTTCGTTTAGCGTAAATAAGTACTTGAACAGCTTTATTTCGGGAGACTTTGTGGTTAAAGAGGATGTCGGCAGCCGGATCGGCGTTCCCGAGCCGGAGGCCGCCGCACTGACCCCGGAGGTTGCAGATTCGTTTAAGCATATCGACGGGATCACCGGCTTGGATAAAGTGTACTATAAAGGTTATTCGTTAAAAATTGATGAACCGATCCGACGCAGGCTTGAACCTCTGGCGGCGACGGAAGATCCGAGTAGGCCCGACTTCACCACCCTTCTCGGCAATGGGGCCGTTTCGCTACAGCTACATGGCCTGGACCTCGGGTGGTACGATGTGATCGATAAAAACGAGATCGTCGCCGGGACATTTGACCGGGACAAGTTCGCCTCCGGGAATTACGTGCTCATTACGGAAGCGTTGCTCGGTTCGGACCGGTATGCGTCTTATTATCAGCCGGGAGACGTGATTCAACTGGACGGCATGAAGAAAAGTTACGAAGTGATGGCGGTATTGGACACGGATGCGCTGTATGCGGCGGGAACCCAGTTTTATAACATGGGCGGGTTTAAAGTATTTTGGCCGGCGGAGGAGTTCATAAAGGCGGTAAAGGCCCCGGTCATTTTGTCCGCGACCCTGCACGTCGATCCGGCCAAGCTCGGTGAAGTGGAGGCGGCGGTAAAAGCGGCGGCGGCGCCCCATCCAACCTTGATCTTTGAAATCGCGGGAGGAGTACAAACAGGAAATGCAAAGCTTTATCCGGATTTTCCAAACGATCGGCTACAGCTTGTGTTTTATCGTCGCCTTAATCGGGATTTTGAACTATATCAACACGGCGATCACCGGAATGTTATCCCGCCGGAACGAATTCGCCATATTGGAGAGCGTCGGCATGACCCGAAAGCAATTGAAAACCATGCTGGTGGCGGAAGGCCTCTACAGCGTGCTGCTGACGATCGCGATCGCGGGGACGGCAGGTCTGAGTTTAACGTATCTGGTGGCGAAGGGGGTAGCGGACCATATGGCGTTTACGGAATTCCGCATGGACCTGTTGCCGCTGGCCGGCGTGGTGCCGCTGCTCGTGGCGATCGCTTTGATCGTGACCTTGGCTTCATACCGCAGGCTGTCCCGGATGTCGATCGTGGAAAGGTTAAGGGAAGCCGAATAAGTCCAGGATGGCCTGGAACAACAGCAATACCCCTGGGGGCTGCGGAAAGCATTTGTTCCGTTTGCAGCCCCAGGGGTTTTCGCTATATCAACCGCCGGGTTACACTTCAAAAGAGGTGTCCGGCTGCGATCTTCCTTTTACGGCGATGCTACGCAAATAAACAAACGACGAGCCAAGGGCGAGCAGCGCCATCACCATGAGACCCCAGAAAATGTTGGAGTAGGCGGCGGACAGCGAAAGACCGTGCTGCCATTCCATGGCGCTGGAGGCCATGGCTACGCTGAAGGCGCCGCTGAAAAACTGCAGCAACTGATACAGCCCCATCCCCGAGCCTACCTGCGATGCCGGCAGAATACGGGAAATTTCGTTGGATACGCTGCTGGAAAGCATTGTGAACCCTAAGCTGATCAGCATATAGATGAACAGGATGGCCAGCCACGATTGCCCGCTGAACAGGGCAAACAGAACCATGGAGCTGAGCACGAGCAGCGGAGCATACCGCAGGATTGCGCCGTTGCCGTGGCGATCGATGACGGAGCCGACCCTGCGGGAGGCGACCATCGCCAGCATCGAGCCCGGGAAGATGATCAGCCCGGCATGGCTGGCGGTTAACCCAAAGCGATGAACCAAAATTTGCGGCAGCAAAAATAAGGTGGCGAAGCTGCACAAATACGCTGCGATGCCGACGATCGACAAGGCGAGGTACGACCCGTTGCTAAACAACGCGGGCGAGACGAACGGGTTGGAGGCGGTGCGGATACGCCAGACGAATAGCGCCAGCGCTGCGGCACCGAACGCCAGCGCCGTCCAGGAATGCTCCGTCAGAAACAACAGCAAACCGGTTGTGCCGACGGCCACGAAAATCGCGCCCGGGGTATCGAACGCTCCCCGAACCGGTTGTTCCCGCGGGATATTCCGAAGAAACAGCGGTACTAACAGCAGCGTGAGCGCCGTGATGACGAACAGGTACCTCCAGCCCAAATATTCTACGATCGAGCCGCCGGCAACGGGGCCAAGACCGAGACCCAGCGATACGGCCGACATGATCAAGGCCATCGCTTTCCCGCGCCGCTCGATGGGAACGTAGCGGGATAAGGTTACCAGCGACAGCGAGACGACAGCTCCTGCCCCGGATGCCTGAACAACGCGAACGGCGAGCAGTATCCAGAAGCTTGGGCTGAACAACCCGGCGATAGCGGCAATCCCCAGCGTCGTCAGTCCAATCGCCAGCAGGCGCCGGATCGGCAGGAAGTCGGAAAGACGGCTGAACGTGATCGACGAGATGGCAAACATGATCGAATATCCCGTAACGATCAGGGAAGTGACGGTAGCCGACAAGTGGAAGGTTTCGGTGACGTCCGGCAGCGCCAAGTTAAACATGGCCGTGTTCATGATAACCAACACCACGGCAAACGCGAGCAACGTCGTCAGCAAACCTTCGTTGTTTAAGGAAGGTGAGGGAGTCGCCACTGTGGTATTTTCGAATTCGGCGGAGATCTTTTGCATGGTTTTTCACCCACTCTTTCTTTGTTCTAAAGTTCGAATATTATCGAACTATTGAAATATAGCATGACATGGCTTATGATGTAAATAGGGAATGATTCATTCATCACGAATTATGGAGATAAAGGAGTTTTACCTGATGAAAGTCCTACATCATCCCGAACGGGATGACATTCAGTTGTCTTCCGTGTTATACGCTTTAAGTGACCCGATCCGGCTCAGCGTCGTGGCAGAAATGCGCCGAATCGGCGAACGGCCTTGCAATTACTTCGAGGTGCCGATCGCCAAATCGACGTTATCCCATCATATCCGGACGCTGCGGGAGGCCGGCGTCGTGTTTACCCGCATCCAAGGCACGCAGCGATTTATGTCGGTAAGGGAGGAAGATTTGGAATCCCGTTTTCCCGGCTTGCTGGATTCGATCCTGCAGGCATACGATAAATCCGGCCCGAAGGATGAAAGTACCATTTCGGAGTAACGGGAACCTTTAATTCAACCAGGCCCAGGGCACTGCCCTTGGGCTTTTTCTGGTTCGTTTAGCGCAGGCGAATCCGCGTCGGTTATGCCGGAATTCCGGCTGCCCTTCGGCCTATTCACATTCGTTCCGAATTATGGTTTTCTGAGTAGTGGCAGCGTATTTGCGCGTGCTGGACTTATCGCATATGCGTCAAGATTTGGGAGGCAATCGTTATGATCAGAACGAATTGGCAGCGTATCTTCAAACGGAGATGGCGCCAAGCGGCAGCGTTTTGCTTGCTGGCTGGCTTCGTGGGCTTGGCCGGAGGATACGGGCCGGCGAATTTCCCCGTGGGTCCGTCCATCGCCGAGGCAGCGGTCGTGTCCGCGGATTCCGGCGTTTTTAAAGATATTCGCGGGCATTGGGCATTAGAGGAAATCGAATCGATGGTCGCGCAGGGAATCTTGAACGGATACCCGGACGGGACGTTCCGGCCCAACGAACCGGTACAGGTGGACCAGTTCATCAAGATGCTGATCCTCTCCTACAGCGAGCAGCATCCGAATCTGGAGCGCACTTGGCAAGCGTCCTTTCTCGAATCGCTGAGCGAAGAGAACCGGACGATCCTGAAGCAGGATTACCGTTACTTCGACTTCAAGCCGGCCATGACGGGATATTGGGCTAAGCCTTATATCGATGTGGCGAGCGATCTGAATTTTTTGAACAAAAACCGTTACAGCGATTTTCAAACGGGAATGACCCGGGAAAATGTAGCGGAGGTACTCTATTACACGCTGCAGGAGACCGAGTATCTGGAGGATGAGCAGTTTAGCCGCAAGGTGGCCGCATCCTACGGGGATTTGACCAGCGCGAGCGACCGGCAGCAGAAGTTCATCGCCGAATCGCTGATCAAGGGGATCATGCAAGGGTATCCGGACGGAAACTTCGGTGTCGGACGGACCGTATCGCGGGCCGAAGCGCTCGTGATTCTGAACCGTCTGACCGACAAATCCAAGCGGATTCCGATTCAGCCGGAGGAAGGCAAGCTGCAGCGGCTTGTGCCGACCGCCGCCGGAGGGCAGAGAATCGTCGCTTTTCCCGACAAACGGATGTGGGATGCCTACGATATCTTGCGGAAGGCCGGCCAACTGCGCGGCACCAATTACGATTTGTTCGATACGACGCTGCGCCTATTCAAGGACGAAAAGGAGAAGGCGGCGGTGCAGCAGGCTACGGCGGCAGGGGGAACGAGCTCCAATGGCGGAGAGGCAACGGAGGAAGCGGCGATCTGGCTCGACCCGACGTACAACACGTACGGCATTACCGTTCGGCTCCGGGAAGGAACGTTGGCCCGGAACAAGGAATCGATCGAGCTGTTCGCCAATCAGCTGTTCAGCTATGACGCCATCGCGTTCCGCCGCTGGTTTGATGCGATTTGCGCCGAGGTGGAAGCCGGCCGGCCACTGGCCGACAAGCAGGCCAACGTCGGGGATTTTTCCGTGAGCGTACTCGTTGATAACAAAGCCAAAACGGTCGTATTCTCGATTGCGGCCAAAGCGCAGTAAATCTTCATCCATTATGCACAAAAAGGCTCGGCTAGGGGATGTTTCTCTTAAGCCGGGCCTTTTTGCGGATCAGTCGGATGAGCTGTTCCGCTCCGTTCTGCAGGAGGTTTGGCCGGTCGCTTTGCAGGATAATCCCCTTTGATCAGATCGCCGAGAACTGGATAAGTGCTCGCTTCATTCCGGGCCCCGGGCCCTTAGCCCCTGGCCTCCCTGAATGAAAGGGATAATTGTGCAAAGGCGGCATGAGAGACATCTATGGCACAGTAGAAGTTTGCATCGACGAGGACGCCGCAAGGCGTTTTTTCTTTCGTTTTCGATTGACTCTTGTAATAATGAACTAAATTTAGTGACACAGATGAATACTTAGTCTATAATTTACAGGTGAAACAACAATGTAACAGATTATATAAATAAGTGATACAGCGGAAGCGGAGAGGGGGAGCGCTTATCATCACTTTGGAGCATGTCAGCAAGACCTACAACCTGCGGAACGGACGGTTTGAGGCGGTGCGCGACGTGTCCCTGCGGATTCCGCGAGGCACGATCCACGGCATCATCGGCCCCAGCGGGGCAGGAAAATCGACGCTGCTGCGAATGATGAACGCCCTGGAGCTGCCGGAACGCGGGAAGGTAACCGTACTTGGCCGGGAGCTTACGGCCCTCCCCGAGAGCGCGCGGCGCGAGGTACGGCGGTCGATCGGGATGATTTTTCAACAGTTCCACCTGTTGAATAACCGCACGGTCAGCGGCAATGTGTCGGTGCCGCTGGAGCTTGCGGGCTTGCGAAGGAGGGAGCGGGCCGACCGCGTCCGGGAATGCCTGCGTTTTGTCGGCCTGGAAGACAAGGCCGGCCAATACCCGGCCTCCCTCAGCGGCGGGCAGAAGCAGCGGGTGGCCATCGCGCGGGCGCTGGCGAACCGGCCGGACATTCTGCTCTGCGATGAGCCGACCTCCTCGCTGGACCCGAAGACGACCGCGGAGATTCTCGAAGTGCTGCTGCATATCCATCGGACGCTTGGCGTGACGGTCGTCATCGTCACGCATGAAATGGATGTGGTGCGCAGCATCTGCCAAGGGGTTTCGGTGCTGGAAGACGGTCGGCTGACCGATTCGTTGACGCTTGAGCGAAAGGAAGCGGCGGCCGGAACCTCCGGAATGACGAGCTATAGCGCTTCCTATCGGGAGCAACTGCTTGGCGTGACGGAGGTGTAAGGGTGCTGGATATAACTTTGATGTGGGACGGTTTCGTCCAGTATCGCAGCCAGATCGGCGAAGCGATCGGCGAGACGTTCCTCATGGTCGGAATTGCGCTGATCGCTGCCGTCCTGCTCGGTTTGCCGGCGGGAACGGCCCTGTATCTGACCGGCAAAGGCCAGCTGTACGAACACCGCCTGGGGTACGGCCTGCTGAACGGTGTGGTGAATGTCGTCCGCTCGTTCCCGTTCCTGCTGCTGGTGGTGTTCATGATTCCGCTGACCCGCCTTATCGTCGGCACGGCGATCGGGACTTTGGCCGCCTCCGTGCCGCTGGCGGTCGTCGCGACCGCCATTTATGCGCGGTTCGTCGAGCAATCGCTGCTGGAGGTGCCGCGCGGCGTGATCGAATCGGCGCGGTCCATGGGGGCGTCTACGCTTCAGATCATCACGAAGTTTTTGTACGTGGAAGCCCGCTCCGGCTTGGTGCTGGGGCTGACCTCCTCGACCATCAGCTTCATTTCCTACTCGACGGTGATGGGCGTGGTCGGCGGCGGCGGGGTTGGCGATTTCGCCATCCGCTACGGTTATCAGCGGTTCGAAACCGAGTTGATGGCCGTCGTGATCCTGCTGATGATTGTTCTGGTGCAAGGAATTCAATTTATAGGGAATGCGTTGTCCCGCTGGCTGGATAAACGCTAATATTCGGAGGGAGAAACCATGATGAAGACAGGAAAATGGATGATGGCGCTGGCGCTGCTGATGCTGGTGCTGAGCGCTTGCGGAAACAACGGCAACACGTCAAACGCTGCAAATGCCGGGAATGCGGAGACGGGCGTGGCGGCACCGCCGGCGGCAGAGGCCGAAACGACGGAAACGACCACGTTGAAGGTCGCTTCTTTGATTCCGCCGATGACGGACATCCTGGAGTTGATTAAGCCGCAGCTTAAGGAGGAAGGCATCGATCTGGAAGTCGTCGTGCTGTCCGACAACGTGCAGCCGAACGATGCGCTGGCGAACAAGGAAGTGGACGCGAACTTCTTCCAGCACGTGCCTTGGATGGAAGAGTATAATAAGAACAAAAATGCCAACCTTGTCCCGGTTCAACCGGTTTATCACGCCGTTTACGGCGCATACTCCAAACGTTACAAATCCATGGAGGAACTTCCGGACGGGGCGACGATCGTGATCGCCAACGATGCGTCCAACGGAGGCCGTTCCCTCGACATGCTGGATAAAGCCGGCGTGATCAAGCTGAAGGAGGGCGTGGGCATCAACGCGACTTTGGCCGATATTGTGGAAAACAGCCACAACTACAAATTCGAGGAAGTCGATCTGCTCATGCTGGCCCGGATGCTGGACGATGCCGATTTGGTGCTGATGACTCCGGCTTATGCCAGCCCGCTGGGACTTACGCCGAAGAAGGACGCCTTGCTGACGGAAACGCTCGAATCGGCCTTCGCGATCACCTTGGTGGCGCGTCAGGACAACCGGGATTCGGAAGCGATTCAGAAGCTGGCGAAGGCGATTTCCAGTCCGGAAGTCAAGCGGTTCCTCGAGGAGAATTACGACGAGATTGCCCTACCGGCATTCTGACGTAGGCTTTACTGCCGGAATAGGCCAAACCAGCTCCTTCATAGGATGTAGATAGCATGATCCATATGAAGGAGGGGAGTAAATGCAGATTCATGTCGTCCAGCCGGGCCAAACGACGTATAGCATCGCGGAAGCTTATGGCGTGCCTTATGAAGATATCGCCGAAGCCAATGAACTGCCGAATCCGGAGCGGCTTGTGGTTGGACAAACCTTGGTCATTCCGATCGTCGGCAGCTATTACTGGGTTCGTCCCGGGGATAGCCTGTGGTCGATCGCGCAGCGTTTCGGCTTAAGTTATCAGGAGCTGGCCCGCGTCAACGCCATTGCCGTGGATCATCCCCTGTCGATTGGCTTCCGGCTGTATATCCCGCCGCGGCCGCGAAGAAGCGCCGAATTTAACGCCTATGTCGAACCGCGCGGCGGAACGGTTGCTCCGGCGCTGGAGGAAAGCGCGCGCGAAGCGGCGCGGCACTTGACGTACCTGGCCCCGTTCAGCTTTCAGGCGCAGCGGGACGGCTCGCTCCGGGAGCCGCCGCTGAACGAGTTTCCGGAAATTGCCCGGGCGAATCGGGTAGTGCTGATGATGGTGATCACGAATCAGGAGAACGATCAGTTCAGCGATGAGCTTGGCCGGATTCTGCTGAACGAGATGCCGGTGCAGGACCGTTTCTTGGACAACATTGTCACGACGGCAAACCAATACGGGTTTCGGGACATCCACTTTGATTTCGAATTCTTGCGGCCGGCCGACCGGGAGGCCTACAACGCCTTCTTGCGTAAAGCCAAAGCGCGTTTTGCGCAGCAGGGCTGGCTGATGTCCACCGCCCTGGCGCCCAAGACAAGCGCCGGTCAGCAAGGCTTGTGGTACGAAGCCCATGATTACCGGGCGCACGGGGAAATCGCCGACTTCGTCGTGATCATGACCTATGAGTGGGGCTACAGCGGAGGTCCGGCCCAGGCGGTGTCGCCCATTGGCCCGGTCCGGGAGGTACTCGAATACGCCTTGACGGAAATGCCCGGCTCCAAAATCATGATGGGGCAAAACCTGTACGGCTACGACTGGACGCTGCCGTTCGTACAGGGAAGCGTTGCGCGGGCGGTCAGTCCGCAGCAGGCGATTCAAATCGCCGCGCGGTACGGCGTCGCTATCCAATACAGCGACCGGGATCAAGCTCCGTTTTTTCACTATTGGGATGAAGAAGGACGGGAGCATGAAGTATGGTTCGAGGACGCCCGCTCGATTCAAGCCAAGTTTAATCTGATCAAGGAGCTGGGGCTGCGCGGGATGAGCTATTGGAAGCTGGGCTTGAGTTTTCCGCAAAATTGGCTGCTGCTCGAAAGCAATTTCGACGTGGTCAAACGGGGATAGAATTGGAAGGTTCGGACGCGAGAAGAGTATGTGATTTTTGTAACAGAGCTACCCAAAGTCTTAGGTTATGATAGAAACAACTTAAGCAATCAAAATTTAAATGAATAGGGATCTTCGGGGGAGGGTGAAATTCCCGACCGGCGGTGAGGGTTTCTCATTGAGGGAAACCGCAGCCCGCGACTCGCCTGCGGCCTTTAGCGGCCGTACGCGACTGACTTGGTGCGATTCCAAGGCCGACGGTAAAGTCCGGATGGGAGAAGATCAATGAAGCTGAGTTTGATTTTGGGACCGGTACGGTTCCTGCCAGGCTTATTTGGTCAGCCCCCGCAAACCTTTACGAAGGTTCTGCGGGGGTTTTCTGCTTAGACCCCGTACTCAAGAAGGGGATATTACCATGAAAAATGCAAATGCAGACAACCGCATCCGGATGCGGGCCGGAGCGGCCGCCGGGGCGCTTGCGGGCTCGGCAGGCACGGCCCAACGTTCGTTTGAAGCGGCGAAGGCGCGCAACTCGCGAAGCGGTTTTTGGCTTGTTGTGCTGGGCGCGGCACTGTGGGGCGTCGATCCGTTATTTCGGGTCATCCTGCTGAAATCGCTCACGTCGGCGCAAATCGTACTCATCGAGCATCTGATCATTGCGCTCTTTGCCGTTCCGGTCTTATGGAGAAACCGCACCGAGCTCAAAGGGCTCGGCTGGCGGCAAGGGGGCGCGCTGCTTTTTATTTCCTGGGGCGGTTCGGCCATCGCCACGATTCTGTTTACCATGGCGCTGACCAGCGGGAACCTGAACGCCGTCCTGCTGCTGCAAAAAATGCAGCCGCTGTTTGCGATCCTGCTGGCCGGATTGCTGCTCAAGGAGAAGCTGCCTCGGCACTTCTTCGGGTTGTTGATCATTGCGCTGTTCGGCACGTATTTGCTGACCTTCGGATTTACGATGCCGATCGGACATTGGAGCGATTTCGTGCAGATCGGCAGCCTGCTGTCGTTGGGCGCCGCCGCGCTGTGGGGCGGATCCACGGTCATGGGCCGGATGATGGTCGGACATATGAAATACGAAACGGTAACGTCGCTGCGGTTTCTATTGGCGCTGCCGCTGCTGCTTGCCATCACTTGGAACGAAGGGGCCGCTTGGCATCTGCCGGCCGGCACCACGCAAATCGCCGCGCTTTCCCTCAATATGCTGGGACAAGCGTTGCTGCCGGGGCTGCTCAGCCTGCTTGTCTATTACAAGGGGCTCACGACGACCAAAGCGTCGGTTGCCACACTGGCGGAGTTGAGTTTTCCGATGGTTGGCGTCCTGGTCAACTGGATCGCCTTCCAGCAAGTGATCACGGTCGCTCAGGCGTGCGGATTCGTGCTGATCTGGGGGACGTTGTTCCTGATCTCCCGCCAGGGGGACGGCAATTCCTAATCGATTCATCCGATCATGATAAAGCGAGCTTTTCCTCCCGTTCCATGGGTTGGACAAGCTCGCTTTTTTTCATCCCGCATCCCTCTTTTGGCGAAATTTGTTGTATGATAAAAAGAATGATAAACGATGAATTATCGTAGGGCGGATGGAGACGGTGGATCGTTCATGATGGATCTGAATTTGGATATGAAGACGGTATTCGTTTTGCTCATGCTGGGCCATCTCCTTGCCGTCATCCTCTTTAGCGCATACAAGTTCCGCGGCTCGAAGGAGTCGGCGATCGACCTGTTTTATGCGGCCAAATGGCTCCAGGCCATAACCTGGGGGTTATTTGTCGTTTCGGGACAAGTTCCGAGCATGGCGGCCATCGTTGCCGCCAATCTGGTTTTCCTGCTGGGCGTCGCGCTGGAAACCGCGGCTTTGCTGCGGGTGGCTGGCGGATTCGGCGCCGGAGCGAGGCGGTTTTACGCCGGTTGGACGGCAATTGGCATGGCCGCTTATTTGCTGGTTGTGATCCTGCATAATACCGCCCCGCTTCGCATCGCCGTCGTATCCCTTGCGATCGCGGTGATGCTCTCCGTACCCGCCGTCCGGCTGGCGGCTTCGCCGTCCAAGTCCCCGCTGTCGCTGCTGTTAGGCTACATGTATTTGACCATAGCGGCCGCCTTGGTCGTTCGCACGCCGCTGGCTTTATTTACCTCCGTGCCGGTGGACATGCTGGCTCCCGGCATCTATCGGACCTTATCCTTCCTGGCCTTGTACGCGATCATGATGCTGGGAAACATGGGCTTTTTTCTGCTGTCCAAGGAAGGGACCGACCGGGAATTGCTGAGATTGGCCAGCTATGACGATATGACCGGCGCGCTGAACCGCCGGGCGTTCATGCATCAAACGCGGGAGGCGCTGCGCCGCTGTCGGAAGGAAGCGATCCCCGCTTCGTTTATCCTGATCGATGTCGATCATTTTAAGACGATTAACGACTCGTTCGGGCATCATGTCGGAGACGAACTGCTGCGGGAATTCGCCGGGAAGGTCCGGCCGCGGCTGAAGCCGGGGGATTTGTTCGGCCGGTACGGCGGGGATGAGTTCGCCATCTTCCTTCCGGGGGCGGACGAGCCGGCTTCGGACCGGTTTGCCGAATCGCTGCGCGCGTCCGTGCTCGAGAGCCGGGAAGATACGTGGCGTCCCGAGTACACGATCAGCATCGGCGTCGTGACCGTCTCCGCGGGAGACGACTCCCCGCTGCCGGAGCTGTTCAAAGCCAGCGACGAAGCCCTGTATCAAGCGAAGCATGCCGGTCGCAACCGGGCGGCCCGCAGCTGAACATCAAAGTTGGACGAAAAAGGTATCTTTTCCGTCCAACTTTTTGGTGCTTGCAGGAAGTGGCTGTGGCGGGACGCCAGTGCTTTTTTGCTTCTGTACGATATTTCGTACAAAAGTCCGGCGGCAGGGGTCCAGGGGTCTGTTCCCCTAACCTCACCATCCCACCATCCCACCGTCTTAAGAATAAAGCCGAGCATTGAATTGACGACCTTTAGGGCAACCCCTTTCGCCGTTTCGGCTTAGTTCTCGTCCAGCCACAAAATCGCCGTCACGCCGCGCGGATAATAACGGCTGCCGCAGATGACGCCGGCCATCATCTGATCGCTCCAACTCCAGTAGGCGTTCTTCTCGGAAGTCAGCCAGGCGACATGGGCCGCATCGGCCGCTTGCCCTTGTTCGTCCCAGGCGAGACCGAGGATCCGGCGGGCGATAAATTGGCACAGATAGATTTTGCTGAGCCAGGAGTTGTTGCTCGTCGAGGACAGCTTCCAACCGCCGTCTTCGAACAGGCAGACGCCGGGCTGCAGCACCGTATCCAGGTGCGTAGCCAAAGCCCGGATATATTCGCTGAACCGGCCGTTCCGGTCCAGCGCTTCTTCGCAGCCGGTGTACAGCGGGAAGACGAGTCCTTCGATGGCCGGGATGATCTTGGAGTCGTTGTTCTCCTGAATGACCGCCGGAATGTAGCCGCCCGGCAGCAGATGCGCGGTGATCGTTGCCGCGCACAGCTCGGCTTGCCGCCCGGCCAGTCCGGCCGCCGCCTCGCGGCCGCTCGCGCGCAGCAGCTTCTCCATCGCCACGTACGCCGCCCAGCTTTTGCCTGCCAAATAAATGTTGTTCCGCGCTTGCCCCAGCGAAACATCCAGACTGTCGTAGGTGGTGATTTCGGCACCGCCCATCGTGCGGGAACTGTCCAGTCCCATGATGCCGGTCCGCTGGGCCGGCTCCGGATGGTCGCGGTTCACCATGCTCTCCAGACATTGCTCGAGGATCGGCAGGTTGCGGTCCAGCCAAACGCGGTCATTCGTCTGATTGACGTAAACGGCGGCGCTAAGCACCCAGTTGACGAGTTGCTCGTGTGTCATGTGGGAGAAGCAGTCATCGATCGCATGCAGCTCGTAAGCCGAAAACCCCGGACGGGAGAACGAGTTGGCCACGCCCATGTCATGCGTAAAGCTGATGCCGCCGGGATATTCGGTCCTATCCCCGGGAAGCCGTACCGTGTCTTGATAGCTGTAGCGGCGGGTGAACAGGTCCAGCTCGTTTTTGACCGTCCATGGGTTCATTTTTAGCTCAAAAAACAGCTGGTCGACCGTCAGATCGAACGTATTCATCATCCGATATTCGCCTTCGTTCACGATCCACAGCGGCTTGCCGTCATGCTCCAGCAGCTCGGTGGAGCCGTAATAGCTGCGGATGGCGTGCGCGAGCATAAACTTCTGATCCTCGTTCAGCTTGGCTCCGCTAACGAGCGCGTCGGCTTGACGGGCGACTTCCAGCTTGCGGTCGAACTGCTGAAGCGCATAGGCGGCCACTTCCTCGATGTTGGCGAAATATCGCGTGTAGTAGTAGGACGCATCCATTCCGGTCGTGACATAACCGGCGCGGTAGAAGCAGAGCGCAAAGCGATAGGTGGCTTTCTCGCCCGCCGGGGTATCCATGAGCAGCGCACCCACCGGGCCGAGGCCGAACCGGAGATTTTCCGGAACCTTCGGCTGGAGGATCGACTCCATTTTGAAAAATCCGGCGCTCGTGATACGCGGGTCGCTTGCCGCGATCGCCGTGTGACGGCCCTGGCCGAGGCCGCAAATCCGGCCGTCGGTCACGTCCTCCAAGCGGCGGATCGCGCTGAAGGCGTCGGCGTTCTGCAAGCCGAAGAAGGCTTGGCGTGTCGAGGTTCCCCGGGTATTGTCAACCGTGATTTCCGCCAGCACGGCCGGCATGAGCGCGAAACGCAGCTGCTCCTCCGTCGCCGTATCCGGGTCGGGCACGCCCTCAAAAGGGGAGATCAGGCGGAACGTCAAATCGCCGGCTTGCCATTCGTCGGTCGCCGCGCCAAACCGGCGGACGATCTCATTGCGGCCGAACGGTACGATGAGACCGCTTTCTTTTTTCTGAACGGAATGCTGCTCGCTGGCCCCGTCGCCGCTCTCTTCGGTCGTATAACGGTCCCGCTCGTCCAAGCCTTCGCCGTAAAACGGCAGGGCCCGGTAACGCTCTTGCCCGTCGTCCTGCAGGCCGATATAGATGTTCTGGTTCGGCGGGCTGCCCAGCTCAAGGTCGAAACCGCCGCTCTTGCCGGGATAACCGAGCGTAAAGCTGGCGAAAGCCCCCATCGGGGAGTGATGCGCGTTAAAAAATATATTTTTACCCAAGTTAATTACCTCCTGTTCAATTGGCTGCGGTTGTGCTAGTTTGATTATAACAAGGCTTTGGGGGAACGCCCATATCCAAACCGCCAATCGATTTATCCAAAACGTTCAAAGTCGGCGGGGCGGGCGACCCAAAACGCGGAAGCGGAGGAACGAGGGTGGCTAGAGAGCATCAGGTTACCGAATATATGCTGCCGGATATGGATTCGACGTTTAAGCTCTTTGCCGCGCATTTGCGGACGGTGACGAGCGCGTGGTCGTACCCGCGCCACAGCCACCCGCTGTTCGAGGTGAACCTGCTGCTGGCGGGCAGCCAGGAGATGATCGTGGGGGGCAAGCGGTATGTGCAGCACCCCGGCGACTTCCTGCTGCTGCGCCCCGAGGACGTGCACGAAAGCCGGGCGCTCGGGACGGAGCCGATGACGTATTATTGCCTGCACTTCAACGTCGACGAGCCCGTGCTCCGCGAGCTGCTGTGCCGCGGCGAGGATCTCCTGCACGCCGCGGACGGTCCGCTGGCCGCGATCATTCGGCCAAGCCTGGACAAGCTGATCTCGCTGACCTCGGACGGGGCGGGCGCGAAGCTGGCGGACAAGATGCGGGCTTTGTCCGCCGTGTTCGAGCTGTTCGCCGGGCTGAGCGAAGGGCTGGCGGAGCGAGAATCCGGCGCTCCCGGCAGCCGGACGAACCGCATCGCGGCGGAGATCGCCGCCGGTCTGGAGCGCAGCGTCGAGGAGCCGGAGGCCTGGAGCGCGGCAGCGGGGCGGGGCGGAGGCTCC
Source organism: Paenibacillus sp. JL3B1040 (assembly GCF_057063165.1). Classification (NCBI taxonomy): domain Bacteria; kingdom Bacillati; phylum Bacillota; class Bacilli; order Caryophanales; family Paenibacillaceae; genus Paenibacillus; species Paenibacillus tiangongensis. Next base: position 1,259,606 of record NZ_CM169317.1, read on the forward strand.
GGCGGGGACGTTGCGGACGGAGCCGACGGGGATCGGTCGCGCGAGACCGTCGCGGCGGTTACCGCCGGACTCGGCTACAGCGCGTCCTCCTGCAACCGGATCTTCCGCAGCGTCTATGGGATGTCGCCGCGCCAGTATTTATCGGCGCTGAAGCTGAAGAAGGCCAAGCTGCTGCTCATGGAGCCGGAGCTGTCGGTGGAGGCCGTCTCGATGCGCTTGGGCTACAAGGATATCGCCCATTTCAGCCGGCAATTCAAACGCTGGACCGGGGAATCGCCCGGCAAGTTCAGGGCCAGGTTTCATATTTAACTTTATCCGGAAAGGGGTTGGCCGTTATGGCCACGGAAATTGAAAGCGCTGACTTACTCGCGTTGCCGCTTCGCAAGCGGATCGTTTTTTTTGGCGACAGCATTACGGAGAACGGGACGTATATTCGGAATTTGGAAGCTTTTTTCTTGAGGCATCTGCCGGAGCACCAACTGGAGTGGATCAATTTGGGAGTCAGCAGCGAAACGGCGGCGGGAACGAGCGAACGGGATCATCCGTTTCCCCGTCCCTGCGTGCACGAGCGTCTGGAGCGCGCTTTAGCGGAGGTTCGGCCGGATTGGGCGTTTATTTGCTACGGGATGAACGACGGCATTTACCATCCGTTTGGGGAGCACCGCTTTGAAGCTTATCGTGACGGCGTGCGCCGGGCCGTGGAGCGGGTGCGCGGCAGCGGAGCCCGCGTGATCCTGATGACGCCGCCGCCGTTCGACACCGCTTCGATCGGCGGGGAGGCGCTGCCGGACGGGCTGGACGATTACTCGTTCGAGCGGCCTTACGCCGATTATAACGCTGTCCTGGGACGTTATGGGGCTTGGGTGCGCGAATACGGCGAGGCGGAAGGGCTGACGGTAGTGGATCTTCGCGGTCCGCTGGGTGAGCTGATTCGTGTACGCCGCGAAGCCGACCCTGGCTATCGCTACGGCGACGGCATCCACCCGAACGAGGACGGGCATTGGGTGATCGCACGAACGATCCTGAGCCGCGTCTTCCATCTGGAACTGGAGCGGATGCCGGCTTGGGCTGAAGGCAGCGGCAGCGCGTTCATCCGGCTCGTCGGCGAGCGCCGTGCCGTGCTGAACGCGGCGTGGCGGGAGCATGTCGGGCACACGAACCCGAACAAGCTGGAGACGCCGCCGCTGGCGGAGGCGCTGCGGCGGGCCGAGGAGATGCTGCCGGCGATCGGCCTAGCGGCCGCGGCGGAAGGCGGCGCGGAGAACGCCGAGGCGGGCGCGTGGATGGGATATGCGCGCACCGACTTCTACTTCGGCGGCCGCGAATGTGTGCTGGTCGCTCCGCGGGAGGCCGCGCCCGGCAAGCCGTGGGTATGGCGGAGCGAGTTCTTCGGCGCGTTCGCGGACGCCGACCTCGCTCTGCTCGAGCAAGGCTGGCACCTCGCCTATTGCCGGCTGAGCAACCTCTACGGCTGCCCGTATGCCGCCGGGCAGATGGAGGCGTTTCGCGCCGAACTGGCCGCGAAATACGGGCTGGCCCCGAAGCCGGTGCTGTTCGGCTTCAGCCGGGGCGGCCTGTACGCGCTGCGGTACGCCGCGCTGTACCCGGATCGCGTCGCGGCGTTGTACCTCGACGCGCCGGTGGTGGACATCCGCAGCTGGCCGGGGGGCCAGGGTGCGGGTCGGGGCGCGCCGGAGGAGTGGCGCGACTGCCTGGCGGCCTACGGCATCGCCCGGGCCGCGTCTTCTCCGGCGGACGCCCTTCGCCTTGCCGGCGCGGTGACGGAGCGCCTGCTGGCGGGGCTGGCCGCACCGGCCCGTGCCGGCGTGCCGGTGCTGCTCATCTCTGGCGACGCCGACCTCGACGTGCCGTTCGGCGAGAACGGCGCGGTCCTGGAGCGCGCCTACCAAGCCTATGGCGGCGCGGTAACGACGATCCTCAAGCCGGGGGGCGGCCATCACCCCCACAGCTTGCCGGACGTCGCGCCGATCGTGGACTTTGTCCGCGCGGAGGTTCTGAATCGCATACAGTAACAACCGTGGACCGTTCGATCGCTGTATCGGACGGTTTTTTATGCGATGAGCGGGGTGGGAGAGCTGCCGGCTTGTTTGCGCAAGGTGATCGACGGGGGATATTCTTGGCGTTTTCTGGTGTTATCTGGCGTTATCGCAGACTCATTTGGCACTGGCGTTGCTTGAAGATTTACACGATTTCATGGAGAAAGCGCGGACACAGGGGCCGGTGGTGTAAGCCGTAAATAATTGCAGGCGTGCAGCTATTTTCGCCAAATCTCGGATTTTTCCGGGAATAGCTGCAAGGATGCAGTTATTCCCAAGGAAAAAGCCGCTTTTCTCAAAATCGCGGAAAATAACTGTATATACGCAATTATTTAGCCGTTTAGATCAGGATGTGAGGAAATAACTGCATCTGAGCAGCTATTTCGGCATTCAAATGATTTCGGGTAATTCAGATTCAGTTCAAGTTTGGCTACTGAGACAGACCGGGCCGGACAAACAAAGGACGCGCGCGGTCGTAATTCCTGCGGCGTCCTTTGCGGTCGGTTATTTCACAAACTGCGATACGACGTACAAGGCCGGGGAGTTCCAATAGATCGTCACTTCGTTGCCGGCGTAGCTTAATTCGTGGTCGGCGAAGCACCGGGCCGGCGGCTGGCCCTGCAGATGCTCCATCATATAGTCATCATTAAGGTTGCGGTTGGGTCCTCCGGACACGAGGCCGGGAACGGCCGCTTCCACGCCGTCCGCCACGGACGGGCGATGGTGCAGCCGATTGACCGGACGGTCGCCGTAGCCGGAAACATAGCTGATGTCCAGCACATTGCGGCCAAGGAGATAGTGGATATGCTCCAGCGCCAGCTTCCGGTAGCGCTCTCCTCCGCCCAGCCGGCTTGCGAGCAGCAGGAGCATCGCGTTGTTCATCAGCACCATGTTGCTGCCCCAAATATAATCCTCCGGACGCAAGGAGGTCAGGTAGCCGTCCTCCGCGCAGCGGCGGGCCAACCGTTCGGCTTCCTCAAGGAGTCCTTGCCGGAGCGAGGCGCGCAAAGCGGCGTCCGCATCGGCGCCCGACTCGGCGCCGAGCAGGTAAGCGAGCGTCCCATAGCCGCTCATGTTGGTCCAGCCCAGCTCGTATTTGGCGAAGGGCAGGGCGGCCAGCCGGCGGAACGCTTCGTGATATTTTGCTTCGCCGGTTGTGCGGTACAGCTCGGCAGCCGCCCAATACCGTTCGTCCAAGTCGCTCGCATCGCCGTATTCGCCCGTGCCGACATCGGCCGGGTTCTTGAAGCCGGGCCCGTCCGGATGGGCGGGCGTGCGCTCGAGCCAGGCCCAAGCGCGTTCGGCCGCGCTTAGGCAACGGGCGGCAAAGGCATCGTCGAATGGCCGGTAGACCCGGGCCGCCATGGCCGTCACACCGGCCAGACAGGCGGTTGCGGTGGCGGAGACGGGCAGGAAATACAGGTCGGCCCGGTCGTCCTCCGGCATGACATCGAGCGCCGGGAACTGCTTGGTTGTCAGTTTGTGGAAGGCGCCTCCCGACCGGGGGTCCTGCATTTTGAACAGCCACTCCAGCTCGTAGCGGCATTCGTGCAGCACATCCGGCATCCGGCCGTCGCTTTCCGGCAGCGGAATCGGCCGCTCGAACGCCCGCGGGTTCCCCTCGTAAGCCAAGAGTAAATCGGCAACCGCTTTGGCTCCCGGGCCGGTGTATTTGCCGTAATCACCGGCGTCATGCCAGCCGCCGCTTCCGTCCAGACGGAGGGAAGGATCGTCATAGACGATGCCTTCGGACGTATGGCAGGCGCGATGCTTCCACGGGCCGGCGAAGGCCTCCTCCAGCTCCATGCCGCAGCGCAAATAATAAAAGGCTTTCAGCAAGCCCTGCTGCAAATCGCAATAGGGATTGCCGTCGATCGAAAATGCTGCCGAGCTTTCGCCGTTCAGGCAGACCCGGTAGGTTCCCGGCGTTTTCAAATCGCCGAAATCACCGCGGCAGACGCTTGTTCCCGCCGCTTCATCCTCATGCGCGGGACCGGTCGCGCCCCGGTAAACCACATCTCCCGAAACGGAGTCGACGACATCGAATTCACCGCCTTGGCCAATATAAAGAAAGGCTTTGGCGGCCTCGGCCGGGTATCCGAGCTGATTGACGGCAAGTCTCCGCCGCGGCGATACAGCGGTATTGGATGCTTGATTCATTACGTATCCCTCTTTTCAAGTATTAAAGTAAACGTTTTCAATGGAAGATGTATCCTCTTGTTGCACTTTGTTCTGGTGATAGCTCAATTTCCGCCTCACACTCTACTTTTACTTCTATCCTTGCATGTTCCGATCCGAATAACAAGACTCGAAAATTAGGGATCGATCGTCATCATTTAATGTTGTTGGATCGTTCGAAGTTCTGTCACAATAACCGAGAGATTCTTACAAACATTACGCATCCTATCGACTCTTCTTTGGTAGTGTGGTATCATGATAGTCTGATAACGTATTAGCGAACTAAAGCGAAGAGCCTACTTGTAGAAGCAAGCACAAGAAGCAGCAGCACAAAGAAAGCAACGAAAAGGCAGCAACGAAAAAGTAGCAACGAAAAGGAAGATTCACAAGCAGCTTACACAAGCTGAAGCACACAAGCAGAAGCACACAAGCAGAAGCACACAAAAAAGCTTGCACACAAAGAGGCTAACTTCAGGGGGAGAGAGACAAGATGAAAGCGAACAAAAAGATGGTTTTGATGGGCCTCGTGATGGCTCTGGCCTTGACGATGCTGGCGGGGTGTTCGGGCTCGGGCTCCGGCAAAGACGACGGCAAGCTGGTGATCGGTATCGACGATAAATTCGCACCGATGGGCTTCCGCGACGAGAATAACGAAATCGTCGGCTTCGACATTGATTATGCCAAAGCGGCGGCGGAGAAGATGGGGATGGAGGCGACTTTCCAGCCGATTGACTGGTCGGCCAAGGAATCCGAGCTGAACAGCGGGCGGATCGACTTGATCTGGAACGGCTATACGATTACGGAGGAACGCAAAGGAAAAGTATTGTTTACGAAGCCTTATTTGAAAAACAGCCAGGTCGTGGTAACGCTGGCCGACTCGGATATCGCCCAAATAAGCGATTTGGCCGGCAAGGCCGTAGGGCTGCAGTCGTTGTCATCCGCGGCGGACGCCCTGAACGCGGCCCCGATCAAAAGCGAGATTAAAACGGTGTCCGAATTTCCGGACAACGTGCTGGCGCTCACCGATCTCAAGACGAAACGGCTGGACGCGGTCGTGATTGACGAGGTCGTGGCGCGGTACTATATGTCCAAAGAAGAGGGAACGTTTAAGCTCCTGGACGAATCGCTGGCGCCTGAAGAATACGGTGTCGGTGTGAAGAAGGACAACGAGGAGCTGTTGAACAAGCTGCAGCAGGCGCTCGACGAACTGAACCAGGACGGTACCGCATCCGAAATTTCGCAAGAATGGTTCGGCGAAGACAAGGTGCTGAAGTAGGAACGAACCCGCCCAAACCGGATTGCTACGGAATCCGGTTTTTTGCTGGCCTCCGCTAGGCCGGCAAGGCGTCGTACAAGTCTATAACGAGGAGAACAACAATGAGTCTGGAGTATATGTTAAATATCCTGGGGCCGATGCTGGAAGGGACGAAAACGACGATCCTGCTGTTTGTGCTGGCGATCGTGACGTCGATTCCGCTGGGATTTGCCTTTACGTTTATGGTGCGCAGCCGCATCAAACCGGTCGCCTGGTTTGCCGGCGCTTATATTTACGTTATGCGCGGCACGCCGCTGCTGCTGCAAATGCTGGTCGTCTGCTTCGGGTTGCCGGTGATCCCGGGCATCGGCGAGTATCTCGTGATGGACCGGTTCGTGGCCGCTTGCGTGGCGTTTACGCTGAATTACGCGGCTTATTTCGCCGAGATTTTCCGCGGCGGCCTGCTGGCGATCGATAAAGGCCAATACGAGGCGGCAAAGGTGCTGGGCCTCAGCCGCTGGCAGACGACGACGCGGATCGTGTTGCCGCAGATGTTGCGGATCGCGCTGCCCGCCGTCTCGAACGAGTCGATCACGCTGGTCAAGGATACGGCGCTGCTTTATGCGGTAGCCGTGCCCGAGCTGCTGCATTTTGCGCAGACGGCGGTCAACCGGGATTTTACGATCCTGCCGTTCGCGCTTGCGGGCGTTTTATACCTGTTGATGACGCTGGTGCTTACCGTGCTGTTCAAGACGCTGGAGCGGAAGTTTAAATTCGAGTAGAGGGCTGGAATCATGAATCAAGCAATCGTGGAAGTCGATCAAATCCGAAAATCGTTTGGCGCCCTGGAGGTGCTTAAGGACGTTTCTTTTAACGTTGCGGCAAGTGAGGTGCTGGCGGTGATCGGACCGTCGGGCTCGGGCAAAAGCACAATGCTGCGCACCCTGGCCCATCTTGAAGAAATCAACGGGGGAAGCATCCGCATCGGCGGCGAGGTTTTGGCACAGGACGGACGGTATGCCGGCGGCGCGAAAATCAAGGAAATCACCGCCCGCATGGGCATGGTGTTCCAGCATTTCAACCTGTTTCCGCATCTCACGGTGCGCGGCAACCTGGAATTGGCCCCCAAGCTGGTCAAAGGGTGGCCGGCTGCGGACATTCGCGCTAAAGCTTCGGAACTGCTGGAGAAGGTGGGGCTGTCCGACAAAGCCGACGTTTACCCGTCCAATCTGTCCGGCGGGCAAAAGCAGCGGGTCGCCATTGCGCGCGCGCTGATGATGAATCCGGAGATTTTGCTGTTCGACGAGCCAACCTCGGCGCTCGACCCCGAGTTGACGGGCGAGGTGCTGCAGGTCATGAAGCGGCTCGCCGAAGAGCGGATGACGATGATCGTCGTCACGCACGAGATGGGCTTCGCGCGGGAGGTGGCCGACCGCGTCATGTTTATGGCGGACGGCGAAATCATCGAGTCGGGCCGGCCGGAGCAGCTGTTCGGAGCGCCTCGGCATGAGCGGACCCGGTCCTTTTTGCAGAGGGTACTCTAACGTGAAAATAATAACGGCGGCAAACCTCAAACTTCGTCGTGGAAGTTTCGAGGCTGCCGCCGTTTTTAGCTGCGAATTTACTTTATTTCACCGAATATACCCCTTCTTTGTAAACCAACGTATACAGCATGCCCGACTCGGTCAACAAGGATTGGTCGATGTTGTCCTTGGTCAAACGGCGCTGTTTGCCATCGGCAGCGATGTGGTAAATGCCGGGCTCGTAGCCCTGGGACACGTAGTAGACGCCGGACTTGTTGACCTCGAAGGTCGTATCGGCCGTAGCGCCGGGCGCCAGGGGTGCCAGACTCGTCTCCTTGCCGGTGGCCGGGTCCAAGCGGAATAACTCCAGCTCATTGCCGTTCGAAGCCGTATAATAAAATACGTTTTCGAACAGCCGAATCTGGGAGATTCTTCGCGACGACACGGCGTTAGCGGTCTCGCCGCCCTCCAGCCCCGTTTGCATCAGGCGCCCCGAGCTTCCATCCCAATAATAGATCCGATCGCCGATCAGCCAGAATTGACGTGCGCCAGTCGCCAGCTTCACGTGCGTCCGGCCGGTCGTATCGATCCGGTACACGGCGTTGGGATCCTTCAAATCGCTATCCTTGAAGCCGATCGCATAGAGTGCGCCGTCCTTCAACGCCAGCGTGGAGTCGCTCCTGAACCCGACCCCTTCGTTTTTTTCCACGGAGCGGGCGACGCCATAGGCATACCCGGGCTCTCCAAGCAACGACTTCTCCCCGGTGTTCAAGTCGAGCCGGCTCAAGTTGTTCGCCATCTCCGTCATAAACCGGAAATCGGTGTAGTAGAGGGTATCCCGGTCTTTGACGGCACCAACAAAGTCTTTGGCCGATAATACCTCTTGCAGCGCCCCGTTCTTTACCCGGTACAGCGTGTCGCCGCCCATCGTCAAATCCCCAACATGGAGGTTTACGAACAACTCGTTATCCCATTTCCGCACATCCGACAGCCAGCCGTCTTCGGGCCGCCAGTCGCCAAGCGAGGCGATTTTCCGCACCTCCCGTTTCCCGAGGTCATACGCGTACAGATCGGCTTGGTTATTTACGGTCGACACGTAATAATAATCATCCCCGATCCGTTGTCCCGAATGAAATATCGGCTTGCCGGGCACTTGAATTCGGATTGCCTTTTTCCCTTCCGTTTGCCGGAATAGCTGCTCCTCCAAGGAAGCGCCGTTGTCCCGGATAACGGTCTTCAGGTAATACACGTCGGTTCCAAATTGAGTCAGCGGGGTTGAGAGGTTCTCGTAATCCACCCGTTTACGCCGATCGGTCAACTGCGTTCGGATGGAATCCTTCGCCGCCAGCGTCTGCGGGTGCTTGAGGTCAATGGCCGTATCTCCGATCAGGATCAGGCCGTCCAGCCAATCGATATGTTTGCCGAGCGCCGTCGCGGCATCCCTTAGGGGCAGCATGACGCGCCCGCCGATCTTTTGCGGGGGAACGTTGAGCTTCACGGATTTGCCGTTAATGAGCATCGTCGTGCTGTTCACCTTAAACTTCACCGTTCTCTTTAACGGAATGTTTTGGAGGAGCACATCATTAGGCGTCTTGGCGTTCCAGACAACGTCCCAATACCCTTGATTCTCCCCCGTCGTATGCTCGGCCAGGTATCCCATCAGGCGGATCGGCACGAGGACGCGTCCGTTTCGCTGCACGACCTCGTAATCCCCGCCGATATCCGTCTTCTGTCCTTGCATAAACGCTTTGCCTTGGTAGTCGTAAGGAATGATTGCCAGCTTGCTGAAAGCCTCCTTCAGCGAGGGGCTGCCGCTTCCTTGGTTGTCGGCCTCCTCTGCGGCATGAACCCCGGCCGTTCCAAGTCCAAGGCAGGCCGCCAATAGCAGCAGGATGAATTTCTTTTTCAAAACGAAACGCTCCCTTCCATGACAAGTGCCAATAAGTTCTATAGTAACTAGACGCTTCCACGCTCATAAAAGTTTCTGTTTTCGGAGGGACGACCCATGGTAGAATCATACATGAAGTCGTTTACATCAGACGGGATGGAGGAGAAATACAGATGATGGATCAATATGCTTCGGCAACCGTCGTTTCGGCGGCATGCAATTATATTATGGAGCGTCCGGACAAGTTCACGCATACTTATCGGACGTACGTGAAATTAAGGGAAAACGGGCCGCTGGAGCTTAGGTTCTGGCACAGCAACGCCATCGATTCCACGTGGGATACCGGATCGGTCGCCCGCGGCGGGGCATTTGGCGGAGAATGGCGGATCGAAGCCGCCTACGTTGCGGACGGCGGCGCGGTACCGGACGGTTCGGTCGAACCGGGCTCACAGGTTCGCGTCACGTTTGACGGCGGCAGCGGGACCCGAGCGGTTGCCCCCGGAGCGAAGTTCTGGAGCGACCCGGTCAAGATCGATCTGCCGGAAGGGCATCTGCTGGCGTTCACTTGGACGATTTCCACGGAGTCGGGGGGCAAAACGGTTCCTTACAATACCGAGCAGATGCTGGTGACCGCTTATGACGCGCCGGGCGCATGCGCCGATGCGGCGGGTGCCGAAGGCTTCGCACCGTCGGAAAATCTGCTGGTGCTGCCCGCATTGATCGCCAGCGCAAAGCCGGTACAGCGGCGCCTCGTATTCCTTGGCGATTCGATTACGCAAGGCGTGAGAACCCGCAAGGACGGGTACGAATATTGGGTGGCGCGGATCGCCGACGGCTTGGGAAGCGATTATGCCGTATGGAATCTCGGTTCCGGCTGGGCAAGAGCCTATGATGCCGCGGCAGGCGGCGCTTGGCTGGACAAGGTGATGCTGGGCCAGGTTCCGGGGACGGGGACGCAGATGATCCTGGCGCTTGGGGTGAACGATATCGACATCGGGGCTCGCACATCCGAGGAGCTGTTGACCGATCTGACGACGATCATCTCCGCGTTGCGTCAAAACGACCCGTCCGCGGAAATCATCCTGTTTACCGTCCCTCCGTTTAACTTCAGCGAAGAGCGGGAGCAGGTCTGGCGGCGGGTCAACGATCAAATCCGCTCCGCCTCGCTCCCGGGTGTCGACCGCGTGTTTGACATGGCGGCATTGCTGTCTCAGCCCGCCCCCCTTGAGCATCGGCTGCGCCAAGAGTTCATGAGCTCGGCGGACGATCCCCATCCGAACGGAGCAGCCGGCAAAGTGGTCGCGGAAGCTTTCTTGGCCTGGTATTCGTCCTAGCATGTGTTATAAAAGAGAAATGGCAATGCGAAGGAGTGATCCTTGCGTTGCCATTTTTTGTTGTATTCCATAGTCTCGTCCCACTTCTCGCAGGAGTTGCATTACTCCATATCAATCAATTCATGAATGTGTACATTTAAGGCTTTGCATATTTGCTCAAGGGTGCTGATATAAATTCTGTCCGTTGTTCCCCTGCAAAGGGCATTTATCGTTCCAGGACGCATATTGACCATTATGGCTAGCTGACGTTGCGAAATATTCCTTTCATCCAAAAGTTGCTGTAATCTAATTTTTATTTTTCCCATAACAATCTTTCCCCCAAGTAATATATAGAACAATATACCATAGATGTACTAAAAATATATTGACTGTTACGCTGTAGCGTCATATAATAAAAATGTGACGTTACAGCGTATCGGTCTAGAATGATTACTGCAAAAACCATGAGTACTTTGAAGGAAAATTGAAGTCCACATGAAAGGAAGATCGAAAATGAGGAGTATCTTGGAAGCCTTATATTACGGCGATATTCGTCCGGAAGAAAGTATCGTTCCGACAAATCCCGAATACCGCACGATTAGCAGAAAGGTATCTGAAGCCATGAAAATATGGAAAGAAAAACTATCTTCCGATGAGTTCAACCAGCTTGAAGCGATGCTCGATTTGCGCAGCCAATCCGAATCGATGCATGCTACAGACTCTTTTATTCACGGGTTTCAGCTAGGAGCAATAATGCTTATGGAGGTGTATGCAGCTAAAGAGGAACTTGCATTAGGTTTAAGGTAGCGGATCGTAAAGAGCCGCCTCTTAAAACTTCTCCTCTCGCAAAGGGGAAAGAGGCGGCTTTTGCCTTTTTCAATTTACAAAAATTCCGCCATTTTCAACTTCAACCTACAGTGCATGAAAAGGAAAGCGCTGCAGAGCTAAGGCCGCTGAACGGTTGTCCCTAATCGAAATAAGCTCCGAAATTCTTCATGTAGAAGGAGCAGTGGACGCGTATCGGCATTTGAGGGAACAACTCGTGCCAGGAGTTTTTTTTCCATTCTTCGTGACCCATTTTGTTTCGCACGTATTTGCCAAGACCGATGCTATCGGTTCGGTTTTGCTGCAGCGTCCTGATGATCCGCATCGATTCCGTGGCGATGTGCTGGCTGACCAGACGTTCAACTTTTGCTCGTTCGGGCGTGCTAAGTTTTGCACCGCCGAGGTATTCCTCCACGCCTCCCTCGACCTTAAGATAAATATCCGCTTCGTATTCGCCGGACGAACGTTTCGTAACTTCGATCCGGCGTTTGCTTTTGACGGCCCGGAAGGAGATGGATTTCAGATCGGGGTCATCCGACGATAAGCTGAACTCGCCTTGCTTCAGATTTTGATACAGAAGCGAGAACAGATAAAGATCTTCCCCGGGCAGCTTGCCGATCATCCGGTCTCCCCGGAACAAGGCGATGCCGCTGATGGCAATGTCCTTGCCCTGCTCCTTGATTATGATGGCGATCGGGTCCGTCCCGTCGTCATAATAATCGCGGGTAAACTGATACAGCGCGGTGCGGGGCGTTGACTGATTGTTGAATTCCTTTTGCAGCATCTTGTTGATGTAGTTGGCCGTTTTGGTGTGGCGCGGATATTCGTGGCTGATCAATTCACCGGCTTTCCCATCGACGACGATCATGGCGGTCCGGATGGAAATGCTCGGGTCGCGGAGGAACGTATCCATATACGTCCAAAGACCTCGGCGGGCCAACGCTTCCCCGAACATAAACGTACGAATCTGCCCGCTGACGATGGTTCGGCTGGTCTGAAAGGATAGGGACGACTTCGCTTCCTTGGGGCTTGAACAAGTCGTTCTGAGCAACTCATCCGTCGTTTCGCCGTTTTTGGCAAACTGCGTGACCAGCGGCATACTGATCGTTGCTTGCAGCTTGTTTTCGGGAGCCGCGTCAAATGCGGCGGTTTCGATATAGCCGATCCGTTCCAGAATGCGCTGATCCTGACTGCAGCCGGCGAGAAGGAAGCAGAGGACGGCGGTCAGGAATAGACGTCTAAGCATGTTTCTTGAACCTCCTTTGCATCAGAAGAAGCAGGAGCAGAAGCAAAGGGAAGCCGAAGGAGAAGCCGAGCTGTGCGATCGTCAAATATCGAAACCAGGCTTCCACCTCGATCAAGGATTTCGGAATCAATCCTACACAGGCGGTTGCGACCATGGATAGAACAATGATCATTTTCCAGGGGATGCGGCGGAAGACCTGCGACATCACCGCCTGGCCGGACCAATAGTACATCGCCCCCGTATGCAGGATCGAAAACAGGAACAGGCTGAACAGAAAGTTCTGAATGCGCTCAATGAACGGAAACCTTAAATAGGCATACATGTCGAGTATCGGAAAAGAGGAATGAATCAAAGCTTTATGGCTGAAGAAGCCGTAAGCCAAAAAGGTGACCAACAGGTAAATGAACATGGTGATCCCGTTTCCGAGATGGATATATTTCAGCCATTTTTTGTTGTTTTCCGCATAGGGAAACAGAAAAAGGCATAGCTCGTATCCCATATACGCGCCATATAGCCGGATAAAACCCTCCTTCATATCTGTTCCCTCCTGGAGCAAAAACGGCGTTAGCCGTACCAAATCGAATTCGTCGAGGAAGAAAAAGGCGAGCGGAATTTGCAGCAACAGCAGCAACGAGAAGATGACATTCGCCTTGGACATGGTGTAGATCCCTTTAGCGACATAGAGAAATACGAGTACGTCCACATAGATCTTAAGCAACATATCCGAGGTTGTCGGAAAGATCAGCATCTGATAGATCAAGGCATACTGCTTGATGACCAGACAGCCGATCATGCTGAACAGCCCCCATAGCAGCACATACAGCGGAATCAGAAGGAACCGCGGCAGCGAGGCCCCGAGAATGTCAAATACGGATCTCCCCCCGCCCATCCGGTAAACCGCGGATATCAGCATAATGTTCAGCGTAACGAGCAGGAACATCGGGACAAGCATCAACCAGCCGTTGGTCCCAAAGTAGCGGGCCGTGATCCGCGGCAGGGTGAACAGGACGATCCCGCTTTGGGTGTTGAACACCATGAGGGCGATATGGAAGCGATTCAGTTTCTCCCGGTCCAATTGGGTCACCTATTTCTTCATTTTGTTGGTTGTTTGATTGGGTGTACGGGATTGCTTCGGACGCTTGGAAAACATCCAGAAGGGCCCCCGGATAAAAGTGTCCTTCCAGTCGGTCGGTTTCACCGGCGCGAGCGGTAGCATGTAAGGCGCTCCCAGGCTGGTCAGCTTGGACATGTGGATGATCACCAGTCCCAAGCCGAACATGAATCCGAAATTCCCGAGCATCCCCGACAAGAGGATTAGAGCAAACCGAATGAGACGGATCGAACCGCTCATCGTGTAGCTGGGAATGACGAACGAAGCGATGGCGGACATCGCCGCGGCGATGATCAGGATGTTGCTGGTAAATCCGGCTTCCACCGCCGCCGTGCCGATGACGATCCCGCCGACGATCCCGATCGTTTGTCCGATCTTGGACGGCAGACGGGCGCCGGCCTCGCGCAGCAGCTCCAGGGTGGTTTCCATCAGCAAAGCCTCCAGGACCGGGGGAAAAGGGACGCGGCTGCGCGATTCGGACAACGAGGCCAGCAAATTTTGCGGAATCATCTCGTAATGGTATGTCGTGATGGCGACATACATCGAGGTGAGCGTCAGCGTAAGCACAAAGGCGACATACCGCATGACCCGAAGAAACGTGCCGACGGCCCAGCGGCTGTAATAATCGTCGGGTGAGGTGAAAAATTCGAAGAGCGTCGTAGGCCCTATGACGACCGAGGGGCTTTGGTCAAAAATGACGACGACCCGGCCTTCATTTAGTTTGGAGACGGCGACGTCGGGACGCTCCGAGGTCAGGAACAGCGGAAAGATCGTAGACGGAAAATCCTCGATCAATTGCACGAACATGCTGCCGTCGAAAACCGCGCTGTATTCGATGCTGCGAATCCGGTCGGACATGCGGTTGACGAAATCCATATTGGCGATTTCGTCGATATACAGTAAGCATACCTTGGACTTGAATACTTCGCCGACCTCGAATTGACCGACCTTCAACCGGCTGCTTTTTACCCTGCGGCGGATGATGGACAGATTGGTGTCCAACGACTCAATAAATGAGTCATGCGGGCCGACAATGGAGGACTCCGTCTGTGACGACTCGATCGGCCGTATCTCGGGTCCGTAAACGGAAATGAGATATACTCCTTGCGGCACGAACAAGGCGGCATCCCCATCCAAAACGCCGCGGACAACTTTCGTTGTATCGACCTCGCGGATGAATTGGGACTGCTGCAGGAGCCCGTTCAGATCTTCCCGCCGGATGTTTTCCAGCGGAATCACCACGTTGTTGATAAACTTCTGCTTGTCGACCATGTGATCGAAGTATAAGATATCGGCCTGGATCACCGGGTACGTCCGATGCTTCAGATCGGAGCAGCCCCGGAATTCGTCCAACACGCGGTTCAGCGACAGCGGGCCGGGAGCCTGGGGTTCGGATACATGAGACGTTTGCTGCTGGGGACTTTGTCTGGCCATCGTGATGATGGATTTTAGTAATCGGGAGAACAAGGTGCAATTCCTCCAGCCGAGGTATTTTCTTCTATTGTGCTTTAGCCATGGCCGAACTATGCAAGGAAGACGCGCGGGGGATATGCCAAGCCCAAAAAAAGAGAATGCTGCAGTCTAGTGCAGCATTCCTCGATCTTCTCGTTCTATGACGATTCGCCCAGCAGCAGCCGGGTGAGTTCGGCATAATCGGTTACCGGTTCATGGCGGGGATACGGCTCCGATTCGGGCCGGACACCGCGATGGTTGAACCAGATCACGCGCCAGCCGGCACCGGCCGCTCCTACGACGTCGTTGCGCCAAGAGTCTCCGATATAGCAGCACTGATCGGGTGCCTTGCCGAGCTTCCCGGCAATAAGCTCAAACAACCGAACGTCCGGTTTGGTCAGGCCTACCGCCCCCGAGATGAACACCAACTCGGCGGGAATCAGACGGTCTGCCCCAAGCGCCCGGATTTTCATCCATTGGTGCTCCGGCGGACCGTTCGTAATCACCCCGACGATGGCGCCCCGCGCTTGCAGCGCGCCGATCAGCTCCAGCGCTCCGGGGAACGGCCGGATGTCAAATTGACGGTTTAAGTAAGCGGACTGAACCGCCGCGGCCTGTTCGGGCGTCAGCAAGAGGCCGAACTCGCCAAGCGAACGCACGAAGCGCTCGGTTCGCATCGATTCGAGCACTCGGCCATGCGTCGGCGTGCCGCCGGCCTCGGCGGACAGGAAATCGCTGTAGTAGCGCATCCGGTGATAGGCCGGCTCGTAGGGAAAGTCCGGCCCGGTGCCTAAAGTCTCTTCCAGCGCTGCGCGAAAAGGCTGCAGATGGTCGTACAACGTATCGTCGACGTCAAAAAAAACCGCGTGGTTTGGCGCAATCGGCTTCATCGTCATCATTCTCTTCTCCCTCTTGTGACCGCAGTAGAAAACCATGGCCTTTTCCATTAAAATGCTTATGTACTGTTATGCGGCGGGAACCGCCGCCTCCTCATTATACGGGACGGATTCGAAAAAGACATAGTTTCATCCGGCTTTTTTCGGTATTATGATGGGATCGGAGGGTACACTTTGGACGGAAAGGTATTGACCGGACGTGAAAAAACCGAAACGATGGTTTACTTTAAGAAATCAAATCTTTATCAGTTTCATGCTGCTGATGGTTTTTGTTCTAGGGATCGCCAGCGTACTGACGTATTCCCGGGTGTCCGCGCTGCTGGAAACCAATGCCGAGAAGCATATCAGCCAAACCGCCCTGCAAGCGAACGGCCGCCTGGATGCGCTTATCGCCCAAATCAATACGTTGACGACGCAGGTCGCCACCGACGACTATGTACAGCAACTGCTGCTGGCCGAGGTCGAAGGGCAGGAGACGCCCTTTAGCTCGCGCCAATCGCTGTTGCCCTTATTTAGCGATTACCAAGCTTACGTTACCGGCATCAAATCGCTTGAATTGTATACGAACGATTACCGCCGCTTGTTCCCGCTGAACGAAACCCAATTGATCGATACGACCGAATCGCAATGGATTAATGCGGCCAATTGGGGCAAAGGGGCGCTCGTGTGGATCGGCGTCGATCCGCGCGACCCTTCTTCCGTGCTGGCGCTGCGCCGGGTCAGCCTGCTCGACCGCTGGTTTTCGTCCGGGGGATATCTCATGGTCCGGATCGACCGGTCTTATTTTCAAATTCAAGAGCAGATCGATGGCGAAGTCGGGGAATACATTTTGCTGGTCGATGGGAATCAGCGGCCGGTCGCGACGAATTTCAACTTTCCCGCGGAGGATTTGGATTTGAAGGAACTGCTGGGCAACGAGGGGAAAAACATCGCGATCGGCGGACAAGAGTTTATCAAGGTGAAGCAAGCTTCCAAAGCGACGGGATGGACGCTGGTCTTCTTTACGCCGATCAGCTATGTGACCAGCGGGATTTCCGCCCTGCGCACGGCGGTCCTAGCTTCGGGAGCGATCGGGGTGCTGCTGTTCCTGATCATGTCGCTGTCCCTGTCCACCATGATCACCCGGCCGATTTTTCGGCTGATCAAGGCGATGCGCGGGGCAAGGTTCGGGGTGCTGCAGCGCAATCCGATGTTCTCCAAGACGATGGAAATCAACGAGTTGAACAATTCGTACAACCAGATGGTCGACAATATGAACGAATTGATCCGCGTCGTCTACGAGAAGGAGCTCCTGCAAAGCCGTACCGAGCTCAAAGCGCTTCAGGCGCAAATCAACCCGCATTTCCTGTTCAACACACTGGAGGCCTTCTATTGGTCGCTGGAGGACAAAGGCGAGGAGGAACTGGCCAACCTGGTGGTCGGCATGTCCAGTTTGTTCCGGTACATCATCAGCAGCCCAAACCAGGACGAATGGGTGACGATCGAGGACGAGCTCGAGCATGTAGAACGTTATCTGCAACTGATGGATATCCGTCTTGCGGAACGACTAACCTGGTCTATTGATGCCGGCGATTTCAGCCACGTCAAAATTCCGAAGCTGCTGATTCAGCCGCTGGTGGAGAATGCGATCTTGCACGGGGTCGAGAATCAAATCGGCCAAGGCGTAGTCAGCGTGAGCGTCGAATCCTCGGAGCGGGAGGGGTACGTGAAAATCACCGTGCAAGATAACGGCCCCGGGATGGACGAGGAGACGCTGCTCGGCTTGAAGCAGGCGATGGAAGGGGGGCCTTCCATTTCCACCAAGGGGACAGGGGTCGGTATCGTGAACGTACAGCGGCGGCTGCGCTTGTATTTTGACGGGGAGCAAGGCGAAACCCTCGGGCTGCAGGTGACGAGTCACCCGGGCGAAGGAACGACCGTAAGCTTTGAAATTCCTAATGAATACGGGGGAACGGCATGAAGCAGACAAAAACGATTCTGGTGGTGGAGGATGAGCCGAGAACGAGACAAGGGTTTACGAAAACGCTGGAGGCCTGGTCCGCCGGCCGATATCGGATCGAGGCGATGGACAGCGGGCAGGCTGCGCTCGCTTGGCTGGAGAACCATGTCGCTCATCTGCTGATCACCGATATCCGCATGCCCGGCATCAGCGGGCTGGAACTGATCGAAATGCAGCAGCGCCACAAGCAGTTCAAACCGGTCGCGATCATCATCTCGGGGTATGCGGAATTCGAATACGCGCAAAAAGCGATGCAACTGGGCGTCGTCAATTACTTGCTCAAGCCGGTGGACAAGCATAAGCTGGTTCAGGCCGTGGAGCAGGCGCTGCGGGTCGAGGACGACCGTCACCGGATCGAAACGATGGAGAAGCTGGTCGACCCGCGGCTGCTGGAGACGAAGGAGACGGATACGCAGTATACGCCTCAGGTGCGCGAGGCGCTGAAGTTCCTGGACGAGCATTTGCACGAGCCGATCACGATGCGTCAGGTTGCCGACCGGCTGCACTTGAATCCCAGTTATTTCAGCGTGCTGTTCAAGGAGCAGACCGACCTGACCTTCAGCGAATATATCAGCCGGTTGCGGGTGCTTCGCGCCAAGGAGCTGCTGCTGCGAACGACGCTGTCCGTCGGGGAGATCGCCGAACGGGTGGGTTACCAAAGCGATAAATATTTCATCAAGGTGTTCAAAAGCTATGAAGGGATGAGCCCCAGCAAATACCGCAGCCAAACGAAGGAGACGGAGGAGAACGATTAGGAAGGGCGGGAAGGATGCGATATGGCGGTAAAAAATATTCCAGCCCGTGACGTGCTATGGAAGCGGAATCATCATCGTGATACACTTGGATTGAAGCGGTTACACGAAATCGCCGTGTGATGACTAGGGGGATCAAGGCATGTCCAACCATAAAACAGCGTCAATTCTATTGATTGCAGTTCTCCTGTTGCTGGGACTCTCCGGCTGCGACGGCGATAAGGCGGCGGGAGGCGGCGCGGAAGGCCAGGAGACATCGGCTGCGGGCGGGAACGTGACCATCCAATTCATGCACCTGTGGCCGGCGGGTAGTTCTCCGCAGCAAAACAGGCTGGTGAACGAGATTATCGACCAGTATCAAGCCGAGCATCCGAATATCACGATTCAGCAGGAAGTTATGGAAAACGAGCAGTATAAGAACAAATTAAAAATCCTGTCCGCCGCGAACGAGCTTCCCGATGTCGGCGTCACCTGGGCTGCCGGATTCATGGACCCGTACGTGAAGGGCGACCTGTTCGCCCCGCTCGACGATTTGCTGGACCGCGGCTTGAAGGACCAATTCGTTCCGGGCGCAACCGATGCTTACGCGGTGCAGGGAAGAACGTACGGCTTGCCGATCGAGCTGAACATTTCGCCGATCTATTATAATAAAGCTATTTTTGATAAATACGATCTGGAAGTGCCGCATACCTACGATCAGTTCCTGGACGTGATCCGTACGTTGAACAGCAAAGGGGTAACGCCCATCGCGCTTGGGAACCGGGACCGGTGGACGGGCTCGATCTGGTATATGTACCTTGCCGACCGGCTCGGCGGACCGGAAACGTTGAAGAAGGCGATCGACCGCTCCGGCACCTTCGAGGATCCGGCGCTGATTCAGGCGGCTGCCGAAATTCAACAGCTGGTGGATATGAACGCGTTTAACAAAGGCTTTAACGGCTTGTCCAATGAAGAAGGCAAATCCGTATTCATGAATGAACAGGCAGCCATGTTCCTGGCAGGAACTTGGGAGGTTCCTAACTTTACGAGCAATCCGGACGTCCCCATGAGTTTCAAACAGAATGTGGGCTTCTTCAAATTCCCGACCTTCGCCGGCGGCAAGGGGGATATCAACAGTTGGGTAGGCGGGCCTGGCGTAGGCTTGTTTGTCGCGGAGAACTCCAAAGTCAAAGATGAAGCGAAGAAATTCGTGGAGTATTTCATCAGCAAGTGGGGGGCCGAATCGGTCAGCACGGCGGGGGTTATTCCGGCAACGAAGGTAGACACTTCCGCTTCGGATTTGCCGCAGCTCTATATCGATTTGCTGGATGAGCTGAACAATGCCAGCAACCTGACTTTATTTGCCGACGTGCAGATGAAATGGAACGCCGCGCAGACGCACCTGAACATGATTCAGGCGCTGTTCGGCAAAGCGGTCACACCGGAACAATTCGTGAAAGAGCATGAGGCCGCTTTGCAGCAAGGCGGCTAAACGCGGGTAAGAACAAGCGCCTTCCGCATCGTCCGCGGAAGGCGCTTGAACGTTATCCGACGTATTGCGATAAGAAGATCAGGGCCGTCATCGTGATGATGTTCAGCAGCGTGGAGATCAGCACGGTTTGCGAGGCGAAGTCCGGCTCGTTGTCGTATTCTTCCGCAAGAATCGTGCTGTTCACGCCGGTCGGCATACCGGAAGCGATCAGCAGGGCTTGGGCGGGGATCCCCTTGAGGCCCAGCGCCCACACCAGCGCGAACCCGATGGCCGGACCGATCAGCAGGCGCAGGGCTACGCTAACGTAAACGTCGATCCGGTCGAGCCGCAGCGGATATTTGACGATTTGCGCGCCAAGCGTCAGCAAAGCGATGGCGACCATCGAGTCGGCGATGTAGCCCAGCGGCTTGGCCGCGAAGTAAGGGAGCGGCCACTCAAGCAAGTGCAGCGCCATCCCCAGCACCAAGGCGTAAGGCACGGGCATCTTCAGAAATCCGATCAGGGCGGCTTTTAGCGTGCCGCCGGATTTGGCCCGTTGAACGGACATCACCCCATAGGTGAACGTGACCAGGCTCTGGAACGTCATGACCAGCGCTTGGACCGAAGCGGCCAGCGGATCGCCTTTAAAGACCAGTTGGTTAATCGGCAACCCGTAATTGCCGGAGTTGTCGAGGATCAGACTGTTGGCGAAAGCGGCCCGCATGCCCGGTCCAAACTTCAAGCGCCGGCTGACGAGCAGGCTGACCCCATAGAGCAGGAGGACGTACAATACATAAAATCCCGTAACCCCTCCCAGCAGTTCCGCCGACATTTCCGATTCGTACATACTTACGAATACGACCGCGGGAGTCACGAAGTAGAAATTGATCTTGGCCAGCGTGTACAAATCGAGCTTAAAGGCGCGCTGCATCAAAGCTCCCAGTCCGATTATGACGAAAATGGGCAAAACGACGTCCAATACAATATCGCCGATCATAGCTAGCAGTTCACTTCTTTCTTTGTCGCATAGATTGAATACCGTTCGTAGGCAGTCGCTTGTTATTATATCACGCCCGCCGCAGCATAGAAGATGCAAAAATGACCTGCGGCCGCCGGGTGTGTTACAATGGCTTCACAGTGAAACAAAGGAAGGTTTAAAGGAGTGAATACGCCATGAAGAAGCCATCCCCGCAGAATCATTCCGTGCTTGACGACATGGAACGGGTGATCGCTCTGGAAGCGGAGTTGACGAAATTCAATAATGAGCGTTCCCTGTTCTTGACGGAATCCCGCTTGAGGGTGGCGCAAACCGGCGGGACGACGCTGATGATCGACGAGATGTCCCCGCAGTCGAGCTATTATAACCGCGTGATCGGTTTTGGTCCGGCGGATTTGGAACGGCTGACCGACATTCTCGCGGAATATGGCGAAGCAGGCATCGATCCGTGTTTCGATATGACGCCGAACCGGCAAACCGGCGAGGTGGCGGAGGCTTTGGCGGCGAAGGGGTTCGTGCCAAGGCTGCAGCTCGCTGTTCTAAAGAATGAACGCATCGGGGAGGATCCGGGGCATGAGAGATGGCCGCAACCCGGGGCGGAGTTCGAAATCGCCCGCGTCTCCGGCGAGGAGGAAGCCCTTTCCTTTATCGGGCTGATCGAGAGGTCGCGCGGGGGGGAAGGCATGGCGCCGGACGAGGCGGTTGCGCGGCGGAAGAGCGGGTATTTTTACCGGGACGATTTTCAAAATTTCGTCGCTTATGCAGACGGGGAGCCTGCAGGCATGGGATCCTTGTTTATTCGCGGGGACTCCGGGTATTTGGCCAACGATTTCACGTTCCCCGAGCAGCGGAGACGCGGCGTGCAAACGGCGCTGATCCGGCATCGGCTGCGGACGGCGGCGTCGCTCGGACTGAAGCGGGTGTATACCGATGTCGAGTTCGCGTCGGGCAGCCACGCAAATATGCTGAAATGCGGATTTGAACTGGTCTATGTGAACGCGTTCTGGATGAAATCGGCGCTGCCGCAGTAAGCGGACCTGCGCCGGTTTTTTATTTGGCCGGCCGTCCGCGGAGACGCCGCGGTACCCGCCGAATCAGAAGTTGGCCCAGCACTTCGGACAATACGAGGCCGATCGCGATCGAACCGGACAGAAGAAAGGCCTTGGCGGCGAGCTCGACGGCCAGATCGTATTGGTTCTCCACGAAACGGCGCATGGCATCATATGCCAGTCCGCCGGGGACCAGCGGAATGATGCCGGCCACGCTGAAGATAATGACGGGTTTCTTGTAGATCCGGGCAAACAGCTGGCTCAGGGCACCGACCAGAAAAGTCGCGGCAACGGTCGCAAATACGCCTCCCATCCGCTGTTCCAGCAAGATGTACACCATCCAGCCGACCATGCCGGATAAGCCGCACTGGAGCAGCGTTCGTTTCGGGGCGTTAAAGAGGATGCCAAAAGCCCCTGAAGCGATAAAGCTGGCAAATAGATGAACGAGGATATACATCGGAGGTTTCTTCTCCTTCCGGCCGTTATCAAATCAATGTAAACACGACGGCGATCCCGGCTCCGATGGCAAAGGCCGTGAGAAAGGCCTCCGCTCCGCGGGACAATCCGGAAACCAAATGACCGGCCATCAGATCCCTGACCGCATTCGTGATCAGCAGGCCCGGTACAAGGGGCATTACGGAGCCAATAATGATCTTATCCAGCTCTCGGCCAATGGATAACTGCACGAAACCGAGCGCGAGAAGACCGATCAGCAGTGCAGCCGTAAATTCGGCGAAAAATTTCACCTTTACCAGCCGATGGAACAGCAGGTATGCGGCAAACCCTAAGCCGCCGCACAATAGGCCCGGCAGGAAATCGCTCAATGGGCCGCGGAACATCAGCGTGAAGCAGCCGCTTGACAGCGCCGCAGCCGCGATTTGCAGCGGCATGGGATAGGCGTGCTTCATCGTCTCGATCTCAAGCAGAAGGACCTGCGCCTCCGCGGCCGACAGCTCTCCGCTACCGAGCTTCCGGGAAACGTCGTTCACCGCCGATACCTTCTGCAGATCGGTCGTACGCTCCACGATGCGAATTAACTTGGCCGATTGCGTCTCGCCGGATTGAAAGACGATTCCCGTCGGCGTCACGTAACTATGCGATCCGGAAAGCCCCAGCGCATCGGCCATCCGGGTCATCGTGTCCTCCACGCGGTAAGTTTCCGCTCCGCTTTGCAGCATGATTTTTCCCGCCAAAAGGCATACCTGTACAGGCTCCTGTCCCTGGATCGCAGCCGTGTCGCTCATCGCTGTCACCCTTTCATGATTCTGACGCCATTATAACATGTTGAAGAAGAGAGAAAAACGATTCGACAGGTCATGTCGTAAAATGTCGAATAAAAACGAAAAATTAGCAGAAATCCCTTATTTTTGTCTCTTTTGTATGGTATGCTATCCCTACTCACCCTGCATCACAGATCAGAGAGGGACAACAGATGCTGCAAAGCTTATTGAACAATTATACGCTGTTGACGACAGCGATCTTTTTTGGATATATGATCAAAAACCAAATACCGGATAATCGCCTGAAAAAAACGCGGATCACCCGGATCCTGCTGGGAGGCGCGCTTGGATTGCTGGGCGTTCTGCTGATGTATTACAATTTTTCGATCACCGGGCATGTCGTGGCCGATTTCAGACAGTTGCCGATCCTGATTTCGGTCTACCTGGGGGGCGGTATTTCGGGCGTCGTCACCGCCCTATTGATCGTCTTGTATCGCATGCTGTTCTTGCACGGGTTCGGGATACATTCCGTGATCGCCGCAATCCATGCGCCCGTGACGCTTTTGATCGGGTGCTTGTTGCTGCGCGGTCGGAAGACCACGCTCCGGCGCCTGGTCTCCGCCCTGGTGCTGAGCGCGTTGAGCGCGGCAATAATCATGACGATCCTGAGCCATGGCCGTTCCTTCAAGGAGATCTTGTTTTTTGTTCCTTTGCTCATCGCGGCCGGTCTATTTGCGTTTGCGATGCTGCGTTATTTGCGCAACAGGGATGATTCCATCCGTATCATGCGGGAAGCGGCGAACCGCGACTTTTTGACCAGCCTGTACAATTCCCGGGCATTCGAAGTGATAATGGAGCAAAAGATCGCCGCCGTCCAGCGGGACAAAATCCCGTTTACGCTGCTGCTTGTCGATATCGATCATTTTAAGCAGGTGAACGATATGTACGGCCATCCGGCGGGAGATGCGGTGCTGCTGCAAATCGCCGATGTCATGAGGGACACGTTCCGGCCGGGAGACCATATCGCTCGCAAAGGCGGCGAAGAGTTCGTGATCCTGGTCGATCATTGCGATGCCGAGCAAATCCGGGTCATTGCCGAGCGGCTGCGAAGCAACGTGGAAAACCACGTCTTTATCCTGCCGGATGGGGGAGAGGTGAGACTGACGATCTCGGCGGGCAGCGCGACGTACCCGAACGTCCAAGAGGAAGAGCTGATCGTCAAGGCGGACCAGGCGCTCTATCAAGCGAAGGAAGCGGGGAGAAACCGGGTGTATCGCTCCGAATAACCGGATGGCCGAGCAACGAACCGTCCTCAACATAAAGAGAAGCCTTTCGCGTCAGCGGACGCGGAAGGCTTTTTTACGCATGGATTCATTCGGTTTCGTCGCCGTCATAGCCGTTGAGCAAATCGGTGCCGTGGATGGTATCCGGATCGGGAGCGGCGGGATCGACCGGACTGTCTTTCTGGATCGCGTCCGCATCCGGAACATCGGGGAACGGCTCATCTTGGTTCGTTAACGCGGCGTCCTCTTCGCTGATGCCTTGGGTGATTTGCGTATCGTGAGGCAGCAAGTCATCGCCGGGAATGTCGTTCTCCGAGCGATACTCTTTGAGCAGCTTGTATCGCTCATATTCGAAATCGGCAGAGGTGATATCTTGATGCTCGTCCATGGCGAACGGCTCCTTTCCTGAAATTTGCGAGTCTCCAAAAGTTTGCCCCAAATCAAGCATTGACATCCGGCCTGCACCCGATGGAACAGCCGATTAATCGAGCGCCGGTTAATCGGTGGTTGACTTCCGTCAAGCCTGCGGATACAATGGCCTGTGAATCCCGCTACGAGCGGTCCGAACCCGGACCAGAGGAGATGAGAAGTTGATTACGATTTACGATATCGCGCAAATGACCGGTTTTTCGCCAACGACGGTATCCAAGGTGTTTAACGGGTACTCGGACGTCAGCGAGAAGACGCGCCGCAAAATTCTGGACGCCGCCGATGAACTCGGCTATGTTCCGAATGCTCATGCCCGTTCGCTGACGACCAAACGCTCTTGGACGATCGGCGTGCTGTTTATCGAGCCATCCGGCGCGGGCATCCTCCATCCGTATTTCGGCGGCGTCATCGAGGGCTTCAAGCAAGTTGCCACCTCCAAAGGTTATGACTTGATGTTTATTTCCAAGGATATCGGCGGCAAGCGAAGCGGTTATCTGGAACACTGCAAAATCCGCGGCATCGACGGCGTCGTGGTGGTTCTGCCGGACGCGTCCGATCCTTATTTCCAGGAGTTGCTGGATTCCGACATCCCTTGCGTGCTGCTGGACCAGGAATCTGCCCTAAAGAGCACCGTGTACTCGGATAATGCGGAAGGCGTCCGGCAGGCCGTGGCTTACTTGTATTCCATCGGCCACCGGAAAATTGCGCACATCGGCGGCGGGCCCACGTTCGCCGGCGAGCAGCGGTTAAACGGATTTAAGCAAGCGATGAGGGAGTTGGAACTGACGGTCAATCCGCAGCATATCGTTCAAGGGAGCTACGATTACACCGTAGAGAGCGGCTGCAGAGCGATGGAAGAGCTCTTGAAAGCCGACGAACGGCCAACGGCGGTGTTTGCGGCCGGCGACAATTTGGCGGTTGGAGCCATGATGGCCATAAAACGGCATGGACTGTGCGTTCCCGATGACATCTCGCTGGTCGGCTTCGACGATATCGAAATGGCGAAATATTTAACGCCCGCCTTAACGACGGTGCGTCAAAACACTTATGTACTTGGCAGCAGGGCAGCCGACATGTTAATCTATTCGATAGAAGGCGGAGAAGACGTGCAAAAGGGCGTTATCCCGGTAGAGCTGGTCATTCGCGAGTCTTGCCGATCGCTGTAACTGGCTTGGCCGCTTTTTTTTGCAAGATAACGAAACCGGTTTCGACGCCTGTCATTCTTGCGAATTCGTGGGTTCGGCGCATTCCGCCGGCGCTGCTTTTGCATGAAATGTAATCGATTTCAGGAACATCATTTCGAGTACCAAGGAGAGGATTCATGATGGCAAAATGGTTAAAGGTATTGACTTCTCGCGATGCTGCCGACCGTCTGCAGCCGAAAGGGGAGCTGACCGTCCAAGCCGGCGTCGACGCCGGCACGGAGCGAAAATTGAAGGTCTTGCCGGAGCAAACCTATCAAACGGTGATGGGATTCGGCGGGGCCTTTACGGAAGCGGCCGCTTATACGTTGTCGCGAATTAGCCCGCAGAAACGGGACGAAGTGATCCGCCGGTATTTCGATCCGCAGGAAGGGCTTGGCTATACGCTAGGCCGCGTGCACATCCACAGCTGCGATTTCGCGCTGGAGAACTACACGTATATCGAAGACGGCGATGTCGAGCTGACAACGTTCGATATCTCGCGTGATCACAAGTGGGTCATTCCGCTCGTCCGCGATGCGGCGAGAACGGCCGGGAAGGACATCACCCTGCTGGCTTCCCCATGGAGCCCGCCGGCGTGGATGAAAACCAACGGGAACATGAACCATGGCGGCCAGTTGAAGCCGGAATACCGCGAGGTGTGGGCGCAATATTATACCAAGTTCATTAAAGCTTACCGCGAAGCGGGAATTCCGATCTGGGGCATCACGGTGCAAAACGAACCGGCGGCGGTTCAGACCTGGGACTCCTGTATCTACAGCGGCGAGGAGGAACGCGATTTCGTTCGCGATTACCTGGGGCCGGCGATGCACCGGGAAGGGCTGGCCGATGTCAATATTCTGATCTGGGACCATAATCGGGACATTATGATCGAACGGGCTTCCGCCGTGCTGAGCGATCCCGAAGCGGCCAAATACGTTTGGGGCACCGGCTTCCACTGGTACGTCAGCGAAGCGTTCGAGAACGTCGGCAAAGTCCATGAGCTGTTCCCCGACAAACATCTCCTGTTTACGGAAGGCTGCCAGGAAGGCGGCGTGAAGCTTGGCGAATGGTTCACCGGCGAACGTTACGGCCGCAATATCATCGGCGACCTGAACAATTGGAACGAAGGCTTCCTGGATTGGAACCTGGTGCTGGACGAAACCGGCGGACCGAACCATGTGGGCAACCTGTGCGACGCGCCGATCATCGCGGATACAAGGACCAATACGATTCATTACAACAGCTCTTATTACTACATCGGACATTTCAGCAAATACATCCGACCGGGTGCGGTACGCATCGGATTGGAGACCGAAGCCCCGGCGTTGCTGGCTACGGCGTTCCGCAATCCGGACGGCAGTGTGGCGGTGGTTGTTCAGAACGAAAGCGACGAAGCGCAGTCGTTTGCCCTGGAACTCGGCGGAGACGCTGCCGGCGAGACGCTGCCGGCCCATTCGATCGCGACGTACATCATCCGAGCCTAAACACAACTTTTACTTAACGGAGGGATAGGCCTTATGCCTAATTATGCTTTTGAGGAAAATGCGTTCGTTATCGAACCATTCGACCGGGCCAAGCCGTTCTCGAGCTTTCTTCCCGGCCTGGCCGGTTTGAAGGGGATTCCGATGTGGACGTTTTACGTCAACCGCGGACAGGCGGTTTGCAGTTTCGGGATCCGGGACAAGAACAGTCCGATCATGGAATTCTCCCCGGCCAGCATCACGTACCAATCGGTAGCCATGAAGGGCTTCCGGACGTTTATCAAAACCGCGGGAAAAACCGGAATCTACGAGCCCTTCCAAAGCGCTATTCCCGATCCGTCCGCCATTCGCCGCATGCGTATCCTGGCCAATGAGCTGATGATCGAGGAAACCAACAAAGCGCAGGGGCTTCGAATGAAAGTAAGTTATTTTCAAGTGCCGAACGACGATTATGCGGCGCTGGTGCGCCAGGTGGAGGTTACGAACATTTCCGGAGCGCCGGTGCAGTTGGAGATACTGGACG
Organism: Paenibacillus sp. JL3B1040; assembly: GCF_057063165.1. Lineage (NCBI taxonomy): Bacteria > Bacillati > Bacillota > Bacilli > Caryophanales > Paenibacillaceae > Paenibacillus > Paenibacillus tiangongensis. Next base: position 1,287,717 of record NZ_CM169317.1, read on the forward strand.
GCATGCCGGAAATTCTGCCGTACGGCGTGGAGAACGCCGGGTACAAGGAGATCGGCAATCTGCTGCGCAGTTGGATGGAAGTCGACAATCTGGAGAAGGGAATCCCGTTTTACCGGGTTCGCTCCAGCACCCATGACGAGGCTGAAGTCAGCGAGGTGCAAAGCGGCCATTTCTATTTGACCTTTGGCGAAGACGGCGGGCTGCTGAAGACGATCGCCGACTTTGCCGTCATTTTCGGAGATAATACGTCGCTGGCTTATCCGGATCGCTTTGCCGAGCAGTCGTTGTCGGCTTTAACCGCCGAGCCGCAGTACTGCACCAATAAGGTGCCTTGCGGATTTTCGGCTTTGGCTGCCGAGTTGGCACCTGGGGAAAGCCGCCGCATCTATACATTGATCGGGCATATCGACAGCGTCGAACGGCTGAACCGCAAAGCTGCCGAGATCGCCAGCCCGGCCTACGTTGCCCGGAAATCGGCGGAAGCCGGCCAACTGACCGAGGATTTGACCGCAGACATCGCCACGAAAACGGCCCTGCCGCTGTTCGATGCCTACTGCCGGCAAAGTTATCTGGACAATTTCCTGCGCGGCGGGTATCCGTTTATTTTTGAAAACGGCCGGGAAGGGTTTGTCGTTCATCTCTATTCCCGTAAACACGGGGATCTGGAGCGGGATTACAACTTTTTCTCCATCGCCCCGGAATTTTATTCGCAGGGCAACGGCAACTTTCGAGATGCCAACCAAAACCGGCGCAGCGACGTGTACTTCAATCCGCGGATCGGAACCTTTAATATCCGCATGTTTTTCAGCTTGATCCAGGCCGATGCTTACAATCCGTTGGGCGTGGAAGGCACCACCTTCCGGATCCCGGCCGAGCGGGCCGGGGAGCTGTCCGCTTTCCTCGAGAAGGCGGCGGCCGATCACCGGGAGGAGCTCGCCGCGTTGTGCCTGGGCTCGTTTACGCCCGGGAAAGTGATCTCGCTGATCAACCACCGCGGCGTTCGGCTTCTCGTGGAGGAGAACGAGCTGTTGGCCGGCGTGCTGTCGCTTGCCGAGCAGCAAATCGAAGCCTCCTTCGGGGAAGGCTATTGGTCCGATCACTGGACGTACAATATGGACCTGATCGACAGTTATCTCGATATTTTCCCGGATCGCAAGGAGCAGCTATTGTTTGGAGAGCGGGAGTATACGTACTTCGACAGTCCGGCCCGCGTACTGCCGCGCAGCGAGAAATACGTAATCAACGGCGGGCAAGTTCGTCAATACGGCGCGCTGGTTCATGACGAGGAGAAAATGGCGAAGTTCGGTCTGACGCTAAAGAGCACCAACTGGTTGAAGACGGGGCACGGCAGCGGAGAAATCTACAAGACGACCTTGTTCGTCAAGCTGCTGTCGCTGGGCCTGGTCAAGTTCGCCACCCTCGATCCGTTCGGCATGGGCGTGGAGATGGAAGCGAACAAACCGGGGTGGAATGATGCGATGAACGGATTGCCTGGATTGTTCGGTTCGGGCATGAGCGAGACCTTCGAGTTGAAGCGCCTGCTGCGGTTCGTGCAGGAGGTATGCGCCGAAGCCGCCGATGGCGGCCGGGAAGTGTCCGTGCCGGAGGAAATCGCCGCCCTGCTCGGCGAAGTGGGCAATCTTCTGGACGCTCGCTTGGCGGGGGAACTTGAGCCGTTTGCCTATTGGGATAAGGTCGCCGCCGCCCGCGAGAAGTATCGGGAGGCCGTTCGATTCGGGATCAGCGGGACCGAAACCACGCTGGAGATCGGTGCCGTCGGCAAGCTGGCCGACCGTATGCTGGAGCACATCGAGCGGGGCATCCGGGAAGCCATCCGGCTGGGCGACGGTGTGACGCCGACGTATTTCGCCTTCGAGGCGGTGGAATATGAGCCGGTGACGGATGCTCAAGGCGCTCCGGCCATCAGCGGTTACGGGCTGCCCAAAGCGGTCGTGAAGAAATTCGCGGTCCGTCCGCTGCCGCATTTCCTGGAGGGTCCGGCCCGTTGGTTGAAGACGGTGGAGGATCGGGAGGAAGCCAAGCGGACGTATGAGCAAATTCGCCGCAGCGATCTGTTCGACGCACGCCTTCAGATGTACAAAACCTCGGTCAGCCTGGACGCGGAATCCCATGAAATCGGCCGGATCCGCGCTTTTACGCCCGGGTGGCTGGAGCGGGAATCGGTATTCCTGCATATGAGCTACAAGTACATGCTGGCGCTGCTGAAAAGCGGCTTGACCGAGGAGTTTTTCGCCGAGCTTCGCACCTCGCTGATTCCGTTCCTCGATCCGGCCGTGTATGGCCGCAGCACGCTGGAGAACTCGTCCTTCATCGCCACGAGCGTCAATCCGGACCCGGATACCCATGGGCGCGGTTATGTGGCGCGGCTAAGCGGCTCCACCGCCGAATTCCTCAGCATGTGGATGACGATGATGGCCGGCAAACACGTCTTCCGCGTTCACGATGGCCAGCTCCGGCTGATGTTGAATCCATTGTTGCCCGGCTGGTTGTTTGATGATCGGGGCGAGGTGTCGTTTCGATTCTTGGGTACGACAGACGTCGTCTACCGGAATCCGCAGAAGAAAGATACCTACGGCCCCGATGCGGCGGCGATCCGCCGGTTGACGGTGCTGAAGCAGGATGGGGCGGAACAAGTCATTGACGGCCCCAATATCGATGGTCCGCTGGCCGAGGACATCCGCAGCGGAGCCGTACGGCGAATTGAAGCCGAATTAGCCTAGCGAAACATTAAGTGCGCATGATCGAAGGGGACGCCGGACCAAGCGCCAGGCAGTGATGCCTTGCGTTTGTCCGGCGTCTTTTTTATGCGCATAAATGTTATAATTAGGGAATCATTTGCGGGGAAGGAAGGAACACCGATGCATCTGGAAATCAACAGCGAACGATACGAAGTTACCGCAGAGGGCCTCACGGTGGAGCTGTTGCCGAAGGAGTTTGCGCTATTTCAATTCTTGTACCGCAACGCCGGCCGGTCCTTTAGCCGAGAACAGCTACTGGACAAAGTGTGGCCGCTGGAATACCCGGTCGAGCGTACGGTGGACGACCACATTTATCGGCTTCGCAAGAAGCTAAAGCCTATCCACGGGCTGGAGATTAGGACGATTCGGGGCTTAGGCTACAGTCTGATGTTGCCCGTTCCCCACAATTCCGAGGTGGCCATCCCGACCTTGGCGGACCCAGAGTTGCATGAGACGATGAGCGCCCTGCTCGGCAAATATCAGCTCTACGGCCAAGGCCGTTCGATGTTAACGTTGGCACGCCAGGAGGACGTGCTTGGCTATAAACTGGACCGGTTTTATTCGGTGTATATTCATTTTGTGCAAGGCGACCTGGATTGGCTTCTGACTAGGAATGAAGCGCCGTTGCGGGACCGTTTGTATTACCTGCTGCTGTTCTATTGCCTGTCGGGAAGTCCGGAGCGGGCTTTGCCGGTATGTGAACGCGTGCTTGCACTGGGGCTGCTGCCGCCCTTTCAGCACAGGGAGATGGAGATTTTGACGATCCTGGATATTTATACCCTGGCCGGTAAGCCGGCAAAAGCAATGGAGCGCTTAAAACTCAGTTATCGCGTGATCGCGGAGTTGAATTACGACAACTTCATTCCTCAGACCGCGATTGCCGAATTTCTGGCCCATCTCGTGGCAGGTTCATCGGAGCGCCAGCTCGGGAAATTGGCGCATGCTATAGAAGACGGAATGTTAACCGAGAAGCCTTTCTTAAGAGAGATCGGCGGATATAAGGTGGTTAAAGGGTTGTGGATGCTGCGGCGAGAGGAAGGGACGGAAGCCGTAAAGCTTATGGATGAAGGGCTATCGGTGCTGGAACGCTCTGGCTTCGTGCCGCTCCGATTGTTCTCCCTGTACCGGATCGTTTATTATTTCGCCTTGTTCCCGTCCAATTCGGCGTTGCATCTGAAATACAAGGAACTCCTCGACATGGAATTAGAGCGGATTGGGTTCGGCCGATTGTCAGGCGCGCTCGACGCCGTCATCCGCGGCGAATTGGAGCGTTCCGCGAAACCGCTCTGATGATTCTCTGACATTCCTCCGTTACATTGAGCTTAGGTTATTCGAAACCAGGTTTGTTTGGAGGAATATAAATGACAGTCCATGCACAAGCGAGGCCTGGCGGCCTGCTTCGCAACAAAGTGTTCTCTCGCGTTTACACAGCTTATGCGGCCGCAACTTTCGGTGATTGGTTTGATATGCTGGCCATCCAGGTTTTGGTGGGATACCGTTGGGAAGCCGGACCGCTCATGCTGGCGCTGATTCCCGTAACAAACGCCCTGCCGGGGGTCCTGCTCGGTTCCCTTGCCGGCGTGGTCGCCGACCGAATCAACCGTTTGATGCTCATGCGCCTTTGCGATCTGCTGACAGCGGCATTAACCTTGTTGATTCTGCTGGCTCCGAACATGCTCTGGCTGCTTCCGGTGTTAACGCTGCGCGCCACCATTTCTACATTCCTGATTCCGGCCCAGCAATCGTTGACGCGCAGTATCGTTAGGGAAGACCAGTTGTTTCAGGCAACCTCTCTGAACGGTTTTGTCAACCAGGGCTCCAAAATTGCCGGTCCGCTGCTGGGCGGCTTTGCACTGGCCCTGTTGTCCCCGGAATGGTGCATTCTGATGAATGCCTTCTTTCGCGTGGTTTCTTTGCTGATCTTGCTCTCGATCAAAAAGGCGGAGGTCAATAGCGAAAAGACGGGGCCAAGCCTAGCCGATCCTTCCGCAGGCGCATCGGAAGCGCCCGTCAATTCGTCTCTGCGCACCTTATGGATTGAAGGCTTAGGTTTTATCCTGAAAACTCGCCTACTGCTGATAATCCTGCTATTAGGTTTTGTCGCTACGCTGGTCATTCAAATGATTGATTTTCAATTCACCAGCTTGTTCCGGGAAATTGCCCCGCAGAAGGAAGCCTATCTCAGCTGGATGGTCACGGCCGCGGGCGTTGGAGCCGTGCTGGTCATTGCCGCGCTAAACCGCTGGAATAAGGGAGCGGCGGGGTACGTTTGGAAATTCGGCGCCGGATACGGGCTGATTGGCATGGCCGTCGGCGGTTTGGGCTTGCTTCCCGCGGGGACTACGGCAGTTCCGATCCTGCTGTTAGGATTCGGATTAGGCGTCGGCAACGGAATGGTGATTGTCACGTTCAATTATTGTCTGCAGAAAGAAACGCCGCCGGACATGGTTGGCCGCGTCTTTGGAATCCAAACTTCCCTCACGGGGGTGGTAATGTTGGTTGCCCCGTTGCTCGGAGGTCTTCTGGTGGAGAGGATCGGCCCGGCCAGCGCCTTCGTTGGCTTAGGAGGGATCATCGCAGCGCTTGGATTATTGGTCCTCGGGTTGGGGAAAACGCTGTTGCGGGCAGAGAAGGGATTCCAAACTGAAAATAGGGAGTAGCCAGCATTTTCTTCTTTGAATAGGAACGTATGTTTGGTATAATCAAATCCATCTACGTTCCCGGGCTTCGGCCCGGTAGAGGAGGGAAAAGTGTGCCGGAAACCCGTTTCGAACGAGTCCGCACCAAAGCGGCATTAAATAAGGTGAAGGAAGAGACAATGCCGTTCGAATGGTCCATCAATCCTTACCGGGGCTGCGGGCATGGATGTCGGTTCTGTTATGCGCGGGCGTTTCAGACGTTTCTTGGGAAAAGCGCCGAGGACGAGTTTCAATATCGGATCTCCGTTAAGGAAAATGCCGCCGAAGCGTTGGAGAAGCAACTCTCTGCCTTGGCGAGGAAATACGCTTTCGACATCGAGGCTGTCAGCCGGCATGTCGGCCGCGTTGCGATCGGCACGGCGACGGACCCGTACCAACCGGCAGAAGCGAAAGAGCAGTTGACGCGGGAATGCCTCAAGCTGTTGGCCAAATACCGGATCAGCACCAGCGTGACTACGCGTTCTCCGCTTGTGATGCGCGATCTGGATATCCTGCGCGAAATGCGGGACGTGACCGTGAACGTCAGCATCAATACGTTGGACGCGGAGCTCACCCGCAAGCTGGAACCGGCCTCGCCGCATCCGGCCAAACGCCTTGAAACCGTGAGCTATCTGACGGATCACGGGGTTCGCGCCGGCATGTTCACCGCGCCGGTGTTGCCTTATCTGACCGATTCGGAAGAAGTCTTGGACGCGCTGTTGCGGGCCGCCAAGGATAGCGGCGCCCGGTTTGCCATGATTTCGCTGCTGCGCCTGTCCCCGGACGTGAAAACGGTGTTTCTGCGCACGCTGCAGGACCACGCTCCCGGGCTGGTCCCGAAGTATCGGGCCCTGTATGCCGGCGGCGCCTATGCCGATCACGGCTACCGCGAGGTGTTCCGGCGCCTCTCAAGCGAGCTGCTGGCCAAACACCGGCTCTCCGGTTTCGCTCAGGATTGGGAGGCCCATCGCGGCCAGATTGTCCCAACTCCGAGAAACGTTCCCCAGCCGGTCCGCCCGGTTTCGGCGCTGGAAGTGACGCCGGAGATCGAGCAGCTCTCTCTTCCTATCTAAACCGCTCAGGATTGCGAGATAATGATGCAATTTCCAACGCAGGGGGATCCCCAGCGTTTTTTTTTTTGAAAGAAATGCAAACTATTCATAGATAAAACAACATATACACGGTAAAATAACTGTGGTGCTTGAATCCTAAAAATATTTATCACTATTTCCATAAATTGAAGGTTTTTGCGGTGATTGCATCGAATGGTACTAGGTAGCCTAATAATCATGGTGTATATACTTGAAGGCATCAACCGGGTTTACACTCCATAATATCTGCAGAGGTGCTGTATGAAGGCTTTGGTTAAAGGGTTTGTCATTTTTTTCGTTTTTCTCCTGATAGCTTTTTGTGTTTTTCTATTTAAAGGGTCAAGCAACTTGGATGCGGACATCACTCAAATAGATCATTGGCAAATCGCTTGGACGGATGATTTTGATCCCAATATGAGTCAGGAGCAACTTGAGAAATTAAATGGCTGGATTGACGTTGAAGCGGGCGGAGATATTCCGGAAAAACCGACCCCAGGGATGTCTCAATGGATTAAGATCCAGCTTCCTGAATTAACCGAACACTCCCAGGTTATTTTAATCGATACTATATACGCCAGTCATACCATAGTGAAAATAGATGGGGTTCAAGTCTATGATTTGAAACGACAATTTAATTATACGATCAACAGCGTTTTGATCCCAATCTCTGCAGATAATTCCGGGCAAGAGGTTTACATTGGAGTATCGTCTGAGACCGAAAGAATCGGTCTTTTTGCACCCATCAAAATTGGCGATGATCAGGTATTGATGAAGGGCTTTGTCAGAAATAACATGACGGATTTAATTCTAGGTAGCACGCTTATATTTATTGCTGCTATTATGATGTTTTGTTCCATTTTTTTGAAATACGTAAACATGCCGATGTGGTTTTCACTTTGTGCAGTTATTTTTTCCAGCGGACTGCTTGTCCTCACGTATTCGTCATTTGTTTTTTGGTTGTTCGACTATAAGACTGCGGGTAGATTGCTGCTAGTATTGTTTGATTTGTCGTTGTTCACGTTGCTTCCCTCTATTACTTATTTTTTTGAAAAAATCTTCGGTTCTGGACACCGCGCTTTGATTCGTCGCTTGCGAAAGTTTTTGGTCGCGTACTCTATTCTTTGTTTATTTATATTAATTGTAAATGAATTATCAGACAATCGTTTTTACGCGGTATACTCGTTAGTTACTATTCAAATCGTGGGTTACATTATGATTGCCCAGTTTATTATTCTAGCCTATAACTCAACCGTCAATCTCATGAAGGGAAATAAAGAAGCTGTTATCTTTTTTGTAGGTTTCCTTATTTTCGCGCTATTCTGTGTTGGCGATCTGTTCTGGTATTACTATAATGATGGGTATTACAAATTGTTTTTATGGAAGCTGGGTGTCATTGGTTTTCTGACGTCGCTTATCATTATTTTAGGGAGAAGGTTTGCTACCAATCATGAGCAGGTAGTAGAATACTCGAAACAGCTGGAAATGTTCAACAACGAGCTTCAACGTTCGGAGAAAATGGAAATCATTAGTGAACTGGCGGCTTCAGTAGCGCATGAGGTTCGGAACCCGCTTCAGGTAACCCGAGGATTTTTGCAGTTGCTTGTTGAGAAGCAGCAGCACTCCGATAAGGTGTATTTAAGTATGGCTTTGGAAGAACTCGATCGTGCCTCGGCGATTATTACGGACTTCCTCACTTTTGCCAAACCTGAAGGCGGGAAGGTGACGGCGCTGAATGTCTTGGATGAATTTATTCATATCGAGGGCATCTTGATTCCGCTTGCCAATTTGCAGGGAGGCAAAATGACCGTCCATATTCCTAAAAATCTCTATGTACGGGGCAATTCGTCGAAATTCAAGCAAGCCTTTATCAACATTATCAAGAATAGCATCGAAGCGCTTAGGGGCGAAGGTGATATTCAAGTTTGGGGTTATGAAGAGGACGGTTATGTGGTAATCCATATCAAGGATAATGGGGAGGGCATGGACGAAGAAGTGTTGGCCAGATTGGGCGAACCTTATTTCTCCAACAAAACGAAAGGGACCGGCTTGGGGTTGATGGTGACGTTCCGGATTATCGAGGTGATGGACGGCGAGATTCATTTCACCAGCAAAAAAGGAGCAGGAACCGAAGTCGTTATCCGGTTCCCCTCAATAAACCAAGAGGATTATACGAAAGGATAAGTACTTTCGGCTCTGCGCTTTTGATGTTTGCTTTTGGTGTTTAACAGGGGGATTTGATTAGGTCCCCCAAATTCCAGCTGGTTTTATTTCACTTTTTACAGCATTTTCCGGTGTTGGCGGTAACACAACATAAAATTCGTCAGAGCTTTCTTCGACGGTTTTAATTTTGATGTGATCCGGGAGAATTACACCCAGTGCCTCCTGGATTGCAGCTTTGGGGTCGGCAAGCAGCTTCGCTTTAAAGCTGGGGTCTTGCCATGCTTTCTCAACGACTTGCGATTGAAGGAGAGCTCCTGTTGTCATAAGATCACCCTTTCCTATAAAAATAGTTATATTTTCCTTATTACTATAGCATGGAATTCGACAAAGCGCTAGGATGAGGGCTTATTTTTCGACAGCCAATACATCAAACCGCCCTGGGCCAACAATTCTCTCTCTTTTCTGATGCTGTGTGCACCTTGCTTGAGGCTCTCCCGGAGAAACTCGTGAAACTCCTTCAAATGCGTCAGCCCCGGCGCAGTTTGATCAAGCACGGTTGCGTTATGAGCTGTCCGCTCCGCATAAGTGAATAGGATATCCCGCACATATAAAGCGTGTTTGATCTCCTCCGGTTTCGGTCTGCGGTCCCGGGGAATTTGCAGCTCGCGTTGTACTTCGGAGATAAGGGCATTATAGCTGCCTTCGCGAAGGTCCTTCTCCCAGTCCTCCCAATCATCCAACATTTGCAGCGTAACTAGAACATGGTCTACCGCCTTTTCAAATCCAGGCAGAAGTTCTTCTTGGCCGTTCAACAGCAGCATGCCTGCAGCCGTCAGCTTTACCGGGGACGCTTTATGGGCGATCCGAACGGGGGCCTCTTGGAAGAAGTCGGATTGGTTCTCAAAAGCCACCGCTTCCGCCCATTCCGCGGTATATTTGCGGTAACTGTGCCAGAAAGGGGAGGAGGCCGGATAATAATTGGCGTAGATCTTCCAAAACTCCAACTGCAGCAGATTCGCTAGCGGCAGTTTCCGCTTATCGCCCGTCTCCGGATCGTCCATCACTTCGTCAATCAGATGATAGTACATCATAACGAAAATCATGGCTACGGTAAGTCGCCGGCTATCTTCTGGTTTGGCTTTCGCGGTCTCCTGCAGCCAATACGCCAACAAGTAGCAAATATAGTTTGTAGAACCGGCTTTATTTAAGATGCGAAATCGATCCAGGTAATTGGCCGCTTGATCCCGAAACGCCTCCGGCAATCCCGATAAAATGCTTTCCGCGTCGTCGAAAGCGATCTCCAAATCTTGTTCAAAACTTGTGAACCAGTTCACGAAAATGACCTCCCTTATCCTAGGAAACATCATCTTCATTATATAGGAGAAGTTGTAGATAAGGTAGGTTGCTAGAAGAGTTGATGGATGCCGATCAAAATCAGCAGCAATCCGGAAACGATCGTCGCCCGGTTGCCCAATTTCTCCGCGGCAACTTTTTCGCCAAAGCCGGCGCATACGGCCAGCAGCAGGTAGCTGAATAAACCGACGGACAACGAGGTGTACCAGACGTTCAACTGGGTGATTCCGGCGTTAAAACCGCCGGCCAGCGCATTCATGGCCAAGGCGATTCCCAGGACGACCGATTCGCCCAAGCTGATGGATTTGGAGCTGTCTTTGTCCGCTTCCTCGGGATTACGCAGTAGGCGGGTCAATGGATTCACGTCATCCTCCTGAGCCGGAACGGTTTTCTTCTCTAAGAACGGCTGTAGGAGCACCCAAATGCCTACTCCAACGATCACGACAGTCCCCAGCAATTGCGCGATCCACGGGTGGATCCACGAGGATAACCAGCTTCCGAACAAACCCGACACCAGAGTGGCCAACAAGGAGATGATGGCGATGGCCAGATTGGAATACCATGGAATGCGGATTTTTCGTACCCCATAGGCAATACCGACTCCCGCATTATCCAGGTTGGACGCGAGTCCAATGGCGATGACGGCCAACAGACTGTAAGAACCCATGATGTTCGCTCCTTTGCAATACATGATGACACAGCATATGCCCAGAGAGCGATTTTGGTTTATCGGACGAGCCGCCATCTTGTCCGCAAAGAATGCGGAACCGCCAATAAAGGGTTTCCATTGCATCCAATAAAGTAGTATAATGTCCACAAAGATAACGTTTGGGAGTGATAAATGTGCTTGAAAATTTGTTGCGTCCGACTCATTTACTGCTTTTGGTCATTGCGGCGCTTTTGCTGTTTGGTCCCAGCAAGCTTCCGGAACTGGGACGCAGTTTCGGCACGATGCTCAAGGAATTTAAGAGAGGTGCGCGCGGGGAGACCCTCGAAGACGAGAAGCCGCAGGCGGTGGAGATCCAATCCTCTGCGGAGACGAACAAATCCTCTTGATGCCGGTAGACAAGACGCCTTCGGGGGTCTTTTTTTTGAAGTTCGACGAAATAAAAACGCGTGCTTTCGGGTAACCCCGTGCACGCGTTTCTTGCTTGAACGGCTTGTGCGCCGATCTTCTATACCTGAAGCAACAGAAGAATGATGGACGATAAGCCCAGGCAAGTGCTGATCAGGTACAAGAACATCACGACTTGCTTCTGATTCAATCCCGCCCGAAGCAGCCGGTAATGCACTTGGCTGGCGTCGGCCACATAAGGAGATTTGCCCTGCAGCATCCGCTTGATAACGACAAACAGATTGTCGAAAATCGGCACGCCAAGGGCAAGCACCGGGATAAACAGGGATAAGACCGTCGCCTGCTTAAAGGCGCCGTCCAGTGCGATTACCGCCAGCATAAACCCGAGGAAGGTCGCCCCGGCGTCCCCCATAAATACCTTTGCCGGCGGCTTGTTATACCGCAGGTAAGCCAGCGTGACTCCGATGAGGGCGATCGATAGCATCGCGGAGGTGGTTTGCCCCTTGGCCAAAGCGACCACGAACAGCGTTACCGCGGAAATGGCGGATAATCCCCCGGCCAAACCATCCAATCCGTCCGAAAAGTTGATCACCGTGGTGACGCCGAAGATCCACAGGATGGTCAGAACGAATTGGAGCCATGCGGGAAGCAGGACGTAGTCGCCGCTAAACGGATTGACGAAGCCGCTAAAGGTGATGCCTGACGCATAAACCAGGACGGCAGCGGATACCTGCACGACCAGCTTGGGCAGCGCCGGAAAATCCTTGCCTTTCGTTTTGTACCAATCGTCAACCGTACCGATAGCCAGCAGCAGCAGGCCGCCGACAAACAGCGCTCCCGTCTCCCAGGAGAAATTTCGGGTGAACAGCAGGTACGAAGCGAAAAAACCGACAAAGATGGCATAGCTTGCCGTCAGCGGGATCGGCTGGCGATGGATTTTGCGTTCGACATCCTCGCGGGGTTTGTCCACGAAGTCGAGGCGGAAAGCCAGCTTTCCGAGCGGCGGAATCAGAAAATACACGATCAAAAACGATAGCAGGAAAGTAAATAAGTATAAAATCGTAACTCACCACCAGATGTTAGACTCAGCTAATGACTATTATAAAAAGAAAATCGGACAATGTCGAATACTTGAATCACCTCCGGCATACCGTGAAGATGAACGAATGGCCGTAAATGTGGTACATTATAGAAGATACGCTTGCTTTTGCATGTAATACGCATTATATAACCTTGTTTAGGCAGGTAACGGAGGGATTTGGAATGCAAGACGATTACGCGCGCAAACTGGAGGATCAAAAAAACCTGTTTCGGCAACTAGGGATCAAACTGGATGCGCTCTCCATTCACGAAAAAGATTTCAACGCCAAAATGCGGGGCTACGATAAGGAGGAAGTCGACCGGTTTCTGGATGACATTATCGTCGATTACGAGCGCTTCTACGATATCATTACCGATTTGCTGGACAAATATAAAGAAATCCAGCGCCGGCAAGCTTATTGGGAAGAGGAGAAGAAAGCCATGGCTGCCCGCAAGCCGCAGTTTGACCTGGAGAACGCGGTGGATCGCAGGCTGGTGGAGGACGGCATTCGCCAGATGGAGCGAAGTCTGGAGCAATTTAAACTGCATATCCGCGGCGAGCGGTGAATTCAAGGAACCGAACCGGACGTTTTTGTGCTTGCCGGTTCGGTTCTTTGCATATGAAGAGGGGAAGAAGTGCAAAATAGAGCCGATGAATTCGTAAAAGTTCACCTGATGTTCATGGAGCAAATGGTTGCATCTCTGAAAGCGGAGTGGTATGATATAAACAAGATTTAGATTTAGTCTAAATTTAAGTTATTTACACTTGAAGCATCCAGACAGATGGCTTCTTCAAATTTTGATATGGTGAATGGAGGAATTAAACGATGGCAAACCAAACGATGACACAAGCGGCTCAAGAACTGCAGAAACAATTGAACCTGCAAATCGCAAACTGGACGGTAATGTACACGAAGCTGCACAATTTCCACTGGTTCGTCAAAGGCCCGAATTTCTTTACGCTGCACGAGAAATTCGAGTCGTTCTACGACGAAGCGGCCGGTTATATCGACGATATCGCCGAACGCCTGCTGGCCATTGGCGGTACCCCGATCGCAACCCTGCGCGAAGCTCTGGCGCTCGCCAGCATTTCCGAAGCGAGCGGCAAGGAAACTGCCGATGAGATGGTGGCTGCGGTGATCGCCGATTTCGAGAAATTGGACAGCGAGTTGAAGGATGGCATGGAAGCGGCGGCAAGAGCGGAAGATGAGGCGACCAGCGACCTGCTGCTCGGCATCGTATCTTCGCTTGAGAAACACAATTGGATGCTGAACGCTTATCTCGGCAAATAAGGCGTTGGCCGATCAATACGAAAGACCTTGCCCTAAGCAAAATAAATGCTTATCGGCAAGGTCTTTTTTTTCGAGCCGCAGTTAGCTCACTTTAAAACGTTCGATCAGAGTATGAAGCTTCTCCGACAAGCCGGACAGGAGGCTTGCCGAAGCGTCGACCTCCTGCATCGCGGCCAATTGCTCCTCGGAGGACGCCGACATGTTCTGGGCACTGATCGCCGTATCGCCCGCGAACCGGACGATTTCATCGATGGAGTGCACCAGTTTTTGCGAGCTGTCCGACAAGAGCCGTACCCCTTCGCTGACATCGGCGATCGCCCCGGCCGTGAATTGCGCGGAGGCTTGGATCTCCGAGAAAGAGGATCCGGCGCTGCGTACCAGCTCGGCGCTGCGTTTCGTTTCGCGGACGGTCTCGTCCATTGCGTTGCCGGTGAGCTCCACCTGCCCGACAATATGGGCAATGAGTTCGGCGATTTGCTGCGCCGAGGCTGCGGAACGTTCGGCCAACTTGCGGACCGAGGAGGCGACGACGGCAAATCCGCTGCCGTATTCTCCGGCGCGGGCCGCTTCGATCGAAGCGTTTAGCGCAAGCAGGTTCGTTTCGGCAGCGATGTCGGTCATGATGTCGAGGATACTCTGCACCTCTTTGGAATATCCCCCCAGCTCTTCGATGACCGCGGAAAGATGAACGATTTTGGTCTCCAGGGTCGCCATTTGTTCCACGCCGGACTCGATGGCTACTCCCCCTTGGCTAGATGCGGCAGAGACTTGCTGAGCCGATGCGGAGACGCTCTCGGCATGGCGGGCGATATGCCCGATCCGCTTGGACATGTCGCGAAGCATGGCCGACCCGGATTCCAGGTTTTGCAGTTGGCGCTCCGCGCCTTCGGCCAGAGATAACGTGATCTCCACGGTTTGCTCGCTGGCTTTCCCGGTTTGCTGTGCGCTGGCGGACAACTCCTGCGAAGAGGAAGCGACCTGCATGGACGTATCGTTGACTTCGGTGATCAACTGCTGTAGGCTGCCGACCATTTTCGCGAAATTGCGCGTCAAGTTCCCGATCTCATCGCGGCTGCTTAGAATGCGCGTCTGAACGGTCAGATCGCCTTGAGCGACCTGCTCCACCTGCCGGGATAATGTTTCAAGGGGACGAATCATCCGGTGGATGAAGAAATACACGAAAATGACCGCGGCAATTAGGACGCCGCCTCCGATGATGAAGGGCAGGAGCAGAATGTCGCGCGTTCTTTCCCCGATGATCGAGGCATCGAAGTTAATGACCATCAGTCCGACGATCTCTTGATTCGGGTCGTGATTTTTGTAGATCGGACCGTATCCGCTGAGCAGCTTCACTCCGTCATAAGAATACACCTTCGTATATACGGAATGCTTCATTTGGAGGATCATGTCCCGGTCCTGCGCGTTGAAATAAAAAGCGTCTCCGGCTTCGTATCCCCGGCTTTTGAGGTTCTGGTCAGCGGCAAGAATGGTGCCGTCGAGCGACATCAGGAACACCTCTTTGAACAGCGGCTTGTGTTCGACGGTCCAGTTTAATCGCTGCTCGAGCTCTGCAAGGCCGGAACGATCACCTTCTGCGAGCCGGAGGATGGCTTCGGGCTCGACAAGCCCGGTCGTGATATTGGCGCAGCCCACCGTTTCGATTCCGACGGATTCTTCCACCTGGCGGTAAGTCATCTGATAACCAAATAACCCGATCAGCGATCCGACCAGGATGAGCAGTCCAATCAGTACGGAGGTAATTTTTTGTACAAAGCTCATGTTCCATCTCCCGTCAATAAGGCTTGATGACTGTATATGCAGGTAGCACTAAAACACATTATATAGAGAAAATATTTGCAGGATGTAATCAATCGCACTTCGGATTGTCGAAAAAGATAAAAAAAGAGAAAAATATCATAGAGGGTGACAGAGTATGTCAGGAAATGAAGAAAAATGGCGATTGTTTATCGCCGTGCCTCTTCCGCAGGCGCTAAAACAAAAACTGGAAGACTGGTGCAGGGAGCAAAAAACATTGCTGCAATTTAAGAAATGGGTGCATGCCGAGGATTACCATATTACGGTGCAGTTTTTGGGGGACACTTCTCCGGAACGCTTGACGGAGCTTGCGGCTTCACTGGAGCGGGCGGCAAAGGGGATAGCTCCATTGGGTCTGGAAGCCGCCGGGATCGGAACCTTCGGACGGCCGGCGAGCCCCAGCGTGTTATGGGCCGGCGTTCGCGGTGAGGTGACCGGGCTGGAAAGCCTGCAGCGCCGGGTTACGTCGGAGAACCGTGCACTAGGGTTCATCCCGGAAGAACGGCGATTCAGCCCGCATATTACGCTGGCCCGAAAGTATCGGGAGGAGGCGGGATTAGCCCCGGAGCTGCCGAAGGCCATGCCGGAATTCGGCACTTGGACGGCCGACCGGCTGGTCATCTACCGGACGCATATGCACGAGCGCCCGATGTACGAGGTGGTTGGGTCGGCGCTGCTGACCTAATTGGCCCGTTGTTCGGCAGCGCCGGCCGTCTGTAGACGTAGGCGGACCGGAGCGGCTAACGGATGAAGCAGGCTGCTGACGGCCCATGCGCAGAGGTCGGGCCGGTAGCCGTGTTGCCGCGCCGCTGTTTCCGGCTCGTTGCGGCTGGCAACCGCGTGCTTGTCACGGATCGTTTCAAACCAGGCGTCCAGCACGTCCGGTGAATCCAGCTCGGCACCGAAGCCGTGTTGGACGAAATACTCGCGGTTTTTCTCCTCCTGTCCGGGGATTGATTCGAAGAACAGCATCGGAATGCCTTTGGCCATCCCCTCGGTGCAGGTCATGCCGCCGGGTTTCGTGACAAGCAGATCGGAGGCGTCCATCCATTTGCCGATTTCCCGCGTAAATCCGATTACTTTGATGTTCGGATGCTGAAGAGCCGGATGAGCGCGCAGTCTGGCGGCAAGCTTCTCGTTGCTGCCCATGCAGCAGACGATCTGGATCTCTTCGCTCCAAGCCGCCAGTTTGGCCAGCAGATCCTCTTTGAACAGCAATCCCCAGCCGCCGCCCATCACCAGTGCGGTCGGCATGTTTTTCAACCCTAATTCCGCCCGAGCGGACGCCTTGTCTTGCTTGCTCCAAAAATCCGGGTGCACGGGAATCCCCGTGACCTGAACCTTGGAAGGAGCCACGCCGCGCTGTACGAGCAACGCTTTGACTTCGGGCGTGGAGACGAGATACCGGTCCACCCCGGGGCTCATCCAAGAGCCGTGGGCATCGTAGTCCGTGATCAGCGTGCAAAGCGGCACCTCCAAACCTGCGGTCAGCTTAAGGTAAGACACGATGGCGCTCGGGATCGGATGCGTGCAGACGATCAGATCGGGACGAAGCTGCGCGATAACTTCGGCCGCGTGCTGATAGAACATTTTGTGCAATGCCAGCCGGGCAAACCGCCCTACCGGTTTCTCGTACTTCCGCCGATAAAACAAGCCGACCAAAGCGGGGCTGGTGCTCACCGTCATCCGATATGCGGAAAGGATCAACGGGGCCACGGTCGGATTCAGGAACGATCCCAATTCCAGCACCTTTGTTCGGATTTGCGGGTTCTTCCGTTTCAGCCCGGCTGCCAGGGCATGACCGGCTTGCGTATGCCCGCTTCCGAAGCCCTCCGATAAGATCAATACTCTTCTTTTTCTCATGAATCATTCACCTGCTCCCAAGGATAGTTCCGATTCGTTCCTTCTGATATTAAGTTTATGTTGTTTGTATGCCGGCTTAAAGAGGCTCGGGACGGGTGGGCCGACTGGACTTAGGTCGGGGAGCGGCAGAACGCGAAAAGGCGCGGGACAGGCATTTGAAAAAGAATGAAAAATTCTGAAAAAAACATCTTGCATTTCGGATGCGCGAGGAGTAAAGTAAGGATTGACCAAATGACCAAAATTGATTTTTAGTCATTTTCGGCTGAAGAACTTGAAGGATTGACCATTTTAACACAGGGGAGGTGACAAAGATGGCTGTGGTAGATCGCCGTAAACTCGTAGTCGAAGCGGCGGAAAAGTCCTTTGCCCTATTCGGCTACAAAGCGACGACGATGGACCATGTGGCGAAAATTGCGAATGTGGCCAAAGGAACGATTTACACCTTCTTCACGAACAAAGAAGAGCTGTTCGATGAGATTTTGCGTTCTGTCATCACGGAGATGAAGCGGGTTATCGAACCGGAGATCGACGAAGAGAAACCCTTCTTCGAGAACCTGCACCGAGCTATGGACGCGCTGTTGGAGTTCCGCAGCGAACATGAGCTCCTGATCAAGTTGTCCCAGGAGGTTCGCGACTTCGGCACGCCCAAAGCCAGGGAAGGCTTGGAGCAGATCGAAAACGCGATTCTGGAGTATCTGGAGCGCCATCTGTCCCGGTCCGCCAGGCGGCAGGAGATCCGCCCGTTTGATCCCAAGCTGGTCGCTTTCGTCGTGTTTAAGCTGTATATCGCGTTAACGTCGGACTGGAACAAAAACAATGAACCTCTAAGCAAAGATCAAATCAAGGAGTTTATCCGCGATTTTCTGGCGGGAGGTTTGCTTCTGCCAACGGAAGCGTAAACGAATTCGATCGGGCAAAATAGAGAAAGAAGCCACCAAGGGGAGAGAAAGCAAAAATGAAATCATTAAGCGTATTTTTCAAGGATATGGGAGCCACCTTCAAAAGTCCCAAAGTGTTTATCCCGATTCTTGTCGTGCTGTTCATTCCCGTCCTGTACAGCGGCATGTTCCTGACGGCCTTCTGGGATCCGTACGGGAAGATGAACGAGCTGCCGGTCGCGGTGGTAAACGAGGATCAGGGAGCGAAGTACGAGGGGAAAGAGCTCAAAGTCGGCGAGGATCTCGTAACGGAGCTGAAGAAGAGCAACGATTTCGCGTGGAATTTCGTCACCCGCGAGCAAGCGGAAGCCGGGATGAAGAACAATGATTACTATATGACCATCGTCATTCCGGACAATTTCTCGTCACAGGCGACCACGCTGATGGATGAGAATCCGGCGCCGGCGCAGCTGATCTTTGAGCCGAACGAAGGTTATAACTTCCTCGCGGCGCAGATCGGCGGCACGGCGGTCAAGGAAATCAAATCGAAAGTCTCCGCCAAAGTGACGGAAGCTTATACGGAAACGTTGTTCGAACAAGTGGAAAAGATCTCCGGTGGCCTCGGGGATGCCGGCAGCGGAGCCAGCGCGCTTAACGAAGGGGCGGCTAAGCTTGACGACGGCGCGAAGAAGCTGAAGGAAAATCTGGCCAAACTGGTCGATGGCTCGAAGAAATTGGAGAACGGCGTTGCCCCGCTGGAGCAAGGTACAGAGTCGCTGTACCAAGGCATCAATGAAGTCAAAGCCGGAGCCGGCAGCTTGGCTGGCGGTTTGACGCAACTGAAAGCGGCAAATCAGCAACTGGAGAACGGAGCCAAAGAGGCGCATCAAGGCGGTAAGAAGCTGCAAGCCGGCCTTCAATCGTCGCTGGAAGGCGCGAAGAAGCTGCAAGCTGGCTTAGAGGCGTCCGAGCAGGGCAGCGCTAAGCTGCAAACCGGTTTGGAATCGTCGGTCCAAGGCAGCGCGAAAGTGGCCCAAGGGGCTACCAGCGTAGCGCAAGGCTTGGAGCAGCTTGCCCAGGCGAATCCGGAGCTGGCGAAGAACGCTGCGGTTCAGCAACTTATCGCCGCCAGCAAGGCAGTCGCCCAAGGCAGCGAGCAGTTGCACCAAGGGAACCAGCAACTGCTGCAGGGCAGCCAGAATCTGCATAGCGCCCAGCAGCAGTTGGTTCAAGGCGGGCAGCAGCTGGCGGCAGGCCAAGAGCAACTGCTGCAAGGCGCGACGCAACTGAATGCCGGGCAAGAGCAACTGGCAAGCGGCCTCGAGCTGTTCGGCGGCAAGCTGTCGGAAGCGGCGGCCGGCGGGCAGAAGCTCGCCAGCGGCGCCGGAGAGCTGAGCGTTGGCGCCAAACAATTGCTTGGCGGTGTCGAGCAATTGTCCGGCGGCGTAGGTACGCTGGCCGATGGCTCGAAGCAGCTGGACGCAGGCGCCGGCGAACTGAAGGACGGCATGGATGAACTGACGGAAGGTTCGGGCGAGTTGGCCTCAAAGCTGACCGATGCGGCCGAACAAACGTCGGGCGTGAAGAAAACCGACGCGCTCGTGAACATGTACGCCGAGCCGATCGAAATCAACGAGCAAAAAGTCAACGAAGTGCCTAACTATGGTACCGGCTTCGCTCCTTACTTCTTGTCGCTGGGCCTGTTCGTCGGGGCGCTGATCTCGACGCTGGTCGTGCCGGTACGGGGAACCTCGGTTGCGGAAGCCAGCGGCTGGAACCGTTTCGTCAGCCGTACGTTGGCCTTTGCCGGTATGAGCTTGATCCAGTCCCTGCTGGCGGTTGTGCTGGTTCTGTACGGATTGGGGCTTGAGGTCAAGAGCGTCCCGCTCTTTTACCTCTTCGCCTTTATCACCAGCTTGTGCTACATGTTCATCATTCAAGCCCTGGTAACCTGGCTGGAGAACCCGGGACGGTTCCTGGCGATCCTGATGCTGATCTTCCAACTGACGACCAGCGCCGGGACCTTCCCGCTCGAGCTGATTCCGAACTGGATGAAGGCTTTCAACCCGATTTTGCCGATGACCTACAGCGTCAAAGGCTTTAAGGCGGTCGTCTCGACCGGCGATCTGTCGATCGCTTGGGAAAACATCGGCCTGCTGGCCGCGTTCGGCGTCGTCTTCCTGGCGGTTACGCTCATGTACTTCCTGCGACACGAACGCAGCGCGGACGTCAGTCCCGAAGCCAACCTAAGCGTCCAATCGCATTAATCGCATAATATATAGAACAAACAGATCCGCTCTCCGAGTATCCGGGGGGCGGATTTTTTGCGTTGGCGATCTTCTGCCGCGCGCGAGGGGGAACTCGTTATCCGGACGCTTTGCACGATCATCCCGTTGGATCAGGTCACGGAGATGGGAGAAGATCCCGGGGTAGAAAATGCGGGGGCTAATAACCTGCCCTCTCGCCCCCTTAACAAAAGGGATAATGGTGCAAAGAGCCTTGCAAGGCAACAACACATTTCATATGGTGACGCTTTCGTGGCAAAGCCGCCCTGTCGGGGCCTAAAAGTTCTAATCAATAGTGCAAAATAAAGAGAATATAATGCAAAAACAGATATGACATTTTCCGTTAGAATAGTAAGAAAGATTGATCCGGGCTTATCCGGCATCGCGGCAAGGCATGGGGACTGATCCATTTAGATTTCGCTTATGATGTTTTGAACTACCTCTAAATAGAAAGGTTGCGTCAGATGATGAAACATACCGTTATACCTCCCAAGCAGGGACTTTATGATCCCGCTTTCGAAAAAGACGCTTGCGGCATGGGCTTCGTGGCCCATATCAAAGGGAAAGCCTCCCATGATATCGTCAGCCAGGCGCTGACCATGCTGGCGAATATGGAACACCGGGGTGGTCAGGGCAGCGAACCGAACTCGGGGGACGGCGCAGGTATATTACTGCAAATCCCGCATCGGTTTTTTGCCGCCGAAGCGACAAAGCTTGGATTCGCTCTGCCGGAACCGGGACAATATGGCGTCGGCATGTTGTTCTTGCCGCATGACGAAGCGGCCCGGGCCAAGCAGGAGGAGGAGCTCGTGCGCATCGCCGAGGCGGAGGGACAGCGCGTCCTCGGATTCCGCACGGTGCCGACTCGCGATGATATGCTGGGCCGATCGGCCAAAGCGGCGAAGCCGTTCGTCCGCCAGGTGTTCATCGGGCGTTCCGTGGATCTCAAGGAGGATCTGGACTTCGAACGCAAGCTGTACGTGATTCGGCGCCGGGCCGAACTCGCGATCCGCTACAGCGGGGCGGGGCAAGGGGATGCTTTTTACGTATCCAGCCTGTCATGCCGGAAAGTTGTGTACAAGGGGATGCTGACCACGGAGCAGGTAGGTCAGTTCTACCTCGATTTGCGGGACGAGACGCTGGAATCGGCGATTGCGATGGTGCATTCGCGCTTCAGCACGAATACGTTCCCCAGTTGGGAGCGGGCGCATCCGTACCGCTTCATGATTCACAACGGCGAGATCAATACGCTGCGCGGCAACGTGAACTGGATGCATGCCCGCCAGTCGATGTTCCAGAGCGAAACGTTCGGCGCCGATTTGGAAAAGGTCAAGCCGGTGATCAATCCGGACGGCTCGGACACGGCGATGTTCGACAACACGTTTGAATTCCTGTACTTGAGCGGACGTTCCCTGCCGCACGTGGCCATGATGATGGTGCCCGAACCTTGGGTCGGCCGGGAGGACATGGATCCGGACAAACAAGCGTTTTACGAATACCACAGCACGATGATGGAGCCATGGGACGGGCCTGCGGCGATGGGCTTTACCGACGGCATCCAGATCGGGGCCATCCTGGACCGGAACGGCCTTCGTCCATCGCGGTATTACGTGACAAAGGACGATTTGATCGTCCTCTCCTCGGAGGTCGGCGTTCTCGACATTCCGGCGGAGGACGTGCTTTATAAGGACCGGCTGCGCCCGGGGCGGATGCTGCTCGTCGATACGCGGGAAGGCCGGATCATTTCCGACGAGGAAGTGAAATCGGCGATCGCCAAGGAGCATCCGTACCGCGAGTGGCTGAACGAGCATCTCGTCGAGCTGGAAGACTTGCCCGAGGCGAAGGAGCTGCCGCCGGAAAGCCATGAAGACATCGCGCGTCGCCAGATGGCGTTTGGCTATACGTACGAAGACCTGCGGAAGGTGCTGGAGCCGATGGCCTTGACCGGTCAGGAAAACATCGCTTCGATGGGCTACGACGCGCCGCTCGCCGTATTGTCGGAACAGCCGCAGCGGTTATACAACTACTTCAAGCAGATGTTTGCGCAGGTCACCAACCCGCCGATCGATGCGATCCGCGAGGAGTTGGTCACCTCGACCGCGACGACGATCGGGCCGGAGCGCAACCTGCTGCAGCCGGAGCCGGAGAGTTGCCGGCAAATCCGGTTGGATTCGCCGATTCTGTCCAATGAGGATTTCGCAAAGCTCCGCCATTTGCACCGGCCGGGCTTTAAAGCGATCACGATTCCGATCCTGTTCCCGGCCGCCGAAGGGGCGGAAGGGCTGCGCAAGGCGCTGGACACGTTATGCGAAGCGGCCGACCGGGTGATTGCCAAAGGCCATAACATCCTGATCTTGTCCGATCGCGGCACGGATGCGGAGAACGCGGCGATCCCGGCGCTGCTGGCGGTGTCTTGCCTGCATCACCATCTCATCGGCGAGGAGACGCGGACCAAGGTCAGCCTCTTGCTGGAGTCGGGCGAACCGCGGGAGGTGCACCATTTTGCGCTGCTGCTCGGCTACGGCGTCAGCGCGGTGAACCCGTATCTTGCGTTCGAGAGTCTGAAGGATATGATCGCCCAGCGCATGCTGCAGGGAGTTTCACATGAAAAAGCGATCTACAATTTCATGAAGGCCGCGACCAAGGGAGTCGTCAAGACGTTGTCCAAAATGGGCATCTCGACGATTCAATCGTACCGCGGGGCGCAAATTTTCGAAGCGGTTGGATTGGAGCCGTCGTTTGTGGACCGATACTTCACTTGGACGCCGTCGCGGATCGGAGGCATTGGCCTGAAGGAAGTGGCGGCCGAAACGCTGGCCCATCATTTCCGGGCCTACACCGACAAGGACGGCAGCGACAAGGTGCTGGATTCCATCGGGGAATACCAGTGGCGCAGCGGCGGGGAGGAGCATCTGTTCAACCCGCAGACGGTGCATTTGCTGCAGCAGGCGGTCCGGACGGGCGACTACCCGCTGTATAAGAAGTTCGCCGCGCTGGTGCAAGGCGAGAATAAGAAGCATTTGACCCTGCGCTCCCTGCTGGAGCTGAAGCCGGTCGGTCCGAAGGTGCCGCTTGCGGAAGTGGAATCGGCGGCATCGATCATGCGCCGGTTCAAGACCGGGGCCATGTCCTTCGGTTCGATCAGCAAGGAAGCGCATGAGACGATTGCGATCGCGATGAACCGCATCGGCGGCAAAAGCAACACCGGCGAAGGCGGCGAGGATCCGGCGCGCTATGTGCCGGACGCGAACGGCGATTTGCGCCGCAGCGCAATCAAGCAAGTAGCGTCGGGACGTTTTGGCGTCACGTCGCACTATTTGGTCAACGCCGATGAAATCCAGATCAAGATGGCGCAGGGCGCTAAACCGGGCGAAGGCGGCCAACTGCCGGGCCGCAAGGTGTATCCTTGGGTGGCGGAAGTGCGCGGCTCGACGCCGGGCGTCGGCCTGATTTCGCCGCCGCCGCATCATGACATCTATTCGATCGAAGACTTGGCCGAGCTGATTTACGATTTGAAGAACGCCAACCCGCAGGCCCGCATCAACGTCAAGCTGGTCTCGGAAGCCGGCGTCGGAACGATCGCCGCCGGCGTAGCCAAAGGCCGCGCCGATGTCATCCTGATCAGCGGCTATGACGGGGGAACCGGGGCCTCGCCGCAAAGCTCGATCCGCCATGCGGGGCTGCCATGGGAGCTGGGGCTCGCCGAAACGCATCAAACGCTGATGCTGAACAATCTGCGCGACCGCGTCGTGCTGGAAACCGACGGCAAGATGCTGAACGGCCGCGACCTCGCCGTCGCCGCCCTGCTCGGCGCCGAAGAATACGGTTTCTCGACCGCGCCGTTGGTGGCGGTCGGCTGCATCATGATGCGCGTCTGCCAGCTCGATACGTGCCCGGTCGGCGTCGCGACGCAAAATCCGGAGCTGCGCAAGAACTTCACCGGCGACCCGCAGCATGTCGTCAACTTTATGACGTTCGTGGCGGAGGATCTGCGCGAATGGATGGCGGAGCTGGGCTTCCGCACCCTGGAAGAGATGATCGGACGGACCGACTGCCTGGATACGGTCAAGGCGGTCGACCATTGGAAGAAGCAAGGCGTCGACCTCAGCTCGCTGCTGCATATGCCGGAGCTGCCGGAGGGCAGCAGCCGCTATTGCACGAAGCGGCAGAACCACATGTTGGAAGAGACGCTGGATATGACGCAGCTCATGCGTCTTGCACTCCCCGCGCTGGAACGCGGCGAAGCCGTCAGCGCCCGGCTGCCGATCTGCAACGTGAACCGGGCGACCGGGACGATCGTGGGCAGCGAAGTCACCCGCCGCTATGGTGCGCAGGGGCTGCCTGAAGATACGATCACGTTCCATTTCGAAGGATCGGCGGGTCAAAGCTTCGGGGCGTTCATACCGAAAGGCATGACGCTCACCGTCGAAGGCGACGCCAACGACTACACCGGCAAAGGGTTGTCCGGCGGCAAGGTCATCGTGAAGCCGTCGCCGCGCGCGACGTTTGCCGCAGAGGAGAACATCATCATCGGCAATACGTCGTTTTACGGCGCAACGAGCGGTGAAGCGTACATCCGCGGCATCGCCGGGGAACGGTTTGCGGTCCGCAACTCCGGCGCCAACGTCGTCGTTGAAGGCGTCGGCGATCACGGCTGCGAATATATGACGGGCGGGCGCGTTGTCGTTCTGGGCGGAACCGGCCGGAACTTTGCGGCCGGGATGTCCGGCGGGATCGCGTACGTGCTCGACGAAAGCGGGGACTTCGCCGGCCGCTGCAACCTGGAAATGGTGCTGCTGGAGACGGTGGAGGATCCGGCGGAAGCGGACCAACTGCGGACGTTGATCAGCCGTCACCTCCTGTACACGGACAGTCCGGTGGGACGCCGTGTGCTGAACCGCTGGAACGAGTACCTGCCGAAGTTCGTCCGCGTCATTCCGAAGGACTACAAGCGGATGCTGGAGCAAATCCGCAAAGTCGAGGACGAGGGCTTGAAGGGCGAAGCCGCGCTGCTGGCCGCTTTTGAAGCGAACGCGCGCGAATTGGCCCGCGCCGGCAACAATTAAAACCGAAGCGGCATCAAGCAGGAAGGGACCGCCCCGTATGTGATGATCAATCAAGTGATCATCAATCAAGATAGAGGGGCGGTCCTTTTTTCGTGTGTCCCAAACCCTGCCCCGTAGCTTGCCGCCTGGCTTCGTCCTTTTGTCAGCCTACCGTCAGTTCCCCATCATTTGGGGAGGCTTTAGCCGACGTGCGGCTTGTGGTAGAATGGGAGAAATTATCCTGACGAAACGGGATACAGTTCGAAGAGAGAGTGGGGAGTATCCATGGAGATGACGCAGGAACCGGTCGTACGCATGCGGGACGTCAGCAAGCGCATCGGCGGCAAGACGCTGATCGACCGATTAACGCTGGACATCCCGAGGGGGCAGGTGTACGGCTTCCTGGGGCCGAACGGGGCCGGGAAAACGACGACGATCCGGATGATGGTCGGGCTGATGTCCATTTCGGAAGGCGACATCCTGATCGAAGGGGCCAGCATCAAGAACCGTTTTGAAGAAGCGATTTCGCATGTCGGCGCCATCGTGGAGAATCCGGAGATGTACAAGTTCCTGACCGGGTATCAGAATCTGCTGCATTACGCCCGCATGTCCCCGGGGGTAACGAAGCAGCGGATCTGGGAGGCGGTCGAGCGGGTCGGCATGCAGAACCGCATTCATGATAAAGTCAAAACCTATTCGCTGGGCATGCGCCAGCGGCTGGGGGTAGCGCAGGCCATCCTGCATCGGCCGAAGCTGCTGGTGCTGGATGAGCCGACCAACGGGCTCGACCCGCAGGGCATCCGCGAGCTCCGCGATTATCTGCGGGTGCTGGCGCGGGAGGAAGGCACGACCGTGTTCGTCTCCAGCCATTTGCTGTCGGAAATGGAGCTGATGTGCGACACGGTCGCGGTGATCCAGCAGGGACGGCTCGTGGACGTCAAGTCCCTGCATCCGGAGGCGGGAGACGGCCGAGAGCGGGAAACGGCCTTCGAGGTGAGCGATCCACGGCGCGCGGCGGAGCTCATCGAAGGCGGCCGCATCGAAGGCGGCCGGCTGGTCGTGTCCGCCGACCGGCAGGCCGCGGCCGGAATCAACGCGAAGCTGGTTATGGCGGGCATCGAAGTGTACGCCATTCAGGCCGTGACGCGTTCGCTGGAAGATCAATTCCTGGAGTTGACGGGAGGGAAGGACATTGAATAGTTTTCTCGCGTTGGTCCAAAACGAAAACATGAAAATCTACCGGCGGGTCCGCACTTGGATCATGTTCGGGCTGCTCGTCCTGCTGACGATCCTGTTTGGGGTGCTGTTCTCGTTAGGCGGGGGCATCCGCAGCTTGAGCGCCTGGGACGCCCTGGATCAATTGAGCTTCCTGTATTATCTCGTCAGCATTTTTTCGGCGATTGTGGCCGCCGACATCGTGGCCGGCGAGTTCACTTGGGGGACGATCAAGCTGCTGCTGATCCGCCCGTGGACGCGTACGAAGGTGCTGCTGTCCAAGCTGCTGTCCGTGCTGTTGTTTACGCTGGCGATGAGCGCGGTATTTTTCGTCTCGGCCCTGGCCGTCGCGTTTCTCATTTTTCCGAACGAGCCGTCGCACATTTTCCTGCCGGGGGAAAGCCCGCTAGGCCGGATTCTGGAGAGTCTGCTGTACAGCTATGTTGACCTGCTGGTCATCGCGGCGTTTTCGTTTATGATCTCGACCGTCTTTCGTTCCAGCGGTATCGCCATCGGTTTATCGATGTTTATCCTGTTTGCGGGGAACCTCTTTACGATGCTGTTTCATCCTGCGCGTTATGCCTGGGCCAAGTATATGCTGTTCGCCAATATGGGGCTTAGTCGCTACCAGGGCGGCGCGGTCGGTCCGGCGGGCATGACGTTGGGCTTTTCCGCCTTCGTGCTGACGGCGTACGTGCTGCTGTTTCTGGCGATTGCCTGGCTGGTGTTTAAGAAAAGGGACGTCGCCGCCTAAAAACGCAAAAATAAAAGTTCCCGTATGCTTCGGCAGACGGGAACTTTTTGTTCCACTCATCACCACTTACCCCGCTTCGGGACGTGCCGCTTTCTTCATCTTTCCCTTGCCCGAAGAGGCGGAAGGGGTGGGGGCGGGCGCGATTCTTTCCATTTTGCTCGACCCGTTCAGCAAGCCGCCTTCGACAATAATCAGCTTGGCGACATCCACGTTGCCGTCGATCTGGCCGCTTGCGGTGATCGTTAATTTGCCTGTCGTTCGGACATCTCCGACGACTTTGCCGGCGATGATAACCTCGGCGCCCGTAATATTGGACATGGCCTCGCCCGTTTCGCCGATGATTACCTGGCCCTGGCAATCGATTTCCCCATGGATTTGGCCCTCCACGCGCAAATTGGACTTGCACTCCAGCTTGCCTTCAACGAGGCTGCCTTGGCCGATCAAGGTATCGGTCAGGCGGGGGGCTTTTTTGTTGTCTTTGAACATAACCGGTCTCCTCCTTTCCAAGTCTGAATTACTTCAAATAAGACAGCGGATCGACGGCTTTGCCGCCTTTGACGATCTCAAAATGCAGATGGGGCCCGGTGCTGCGCCCGGTATTGCCCAGATTGCCGATGCTTTCGCCTTTCTTCACCTCGTCGCCCACGGAGACGTCGATATCGCTCAGGTGCAAGTACCAGCTTTGCAGGCCGCCCGGATGCTCGATCACGATGTATTTGCCGTGGGAGTCGTCCCGTTTTGCGGTAACAACCTTGCCTGCGGCCGCGGCGTAGATGGGGTCGCCGACTTTGCCGGCAATGTCGATCCCCGCGTGGAAGGCCGCCCGGCCGGTAAACGGATCGGTACGGTAACCGAAATTGGAGGTTAGCCGCGTGGACAGCGTGGGCCATTCCGATGGCGTTCCGGACAGGGAATACTGCGTTTGCTTCGCCCTTTTCAAGGTCAACGGCACATTCTTCTCCATCTCGTCAAGCATGTCGTTCATCGCGGCAAAATCATCCCGCGTGTCCCTAGCGAGCGCCTCGATTTCGTTCTCGTGGACCGCAATGAACTCGCCGCCGACGCCGCTGTCTCCAAGCGCATTCAGCGAATCGTCCCGGGACAGCGAAGACAGCTTGCCCAGGTTCTTCGCATCGCCGTCTCCGTATTTATCGATAAATTTCTGAAGCTCCGCTTCGAGTTCGGCTACCCGCTCCATCCGGTCCATCATATCCTTGGACTGGCTCGATAAGGCGATCACTTCGTTCTGCAAGCGCTGAATCGCTTCGTTTTTGTTGGTTACCACCGCTTCAAAGGCCAGGGTTTGCCGCTCCAGTTGACCTTCCAGGCGGGAAACGGCCTGATCCGAATGAACCTGCAGGCTGACGATCAACCCGGAAATGGACAGCAGCGCCAGCAATGGAACGGCGACGACAAGCGGCTTGGACACTTGCACCTGTTTGACGGGCCGGCCGGCATCCCGAAGGACAAGCAGCGTCATCCGATGCGGATTCGGTACGCTAACGCTTCTCATGGCATCCCCTCCCTACGCTTCGTTGGTTCTATAACTTATCTATTCCTATGATTCTTAAATCATGTCAAAAAACTGGTCCTGTCTGATATAAAGCGCCGGGCTTGATTCGAACGGGTGCCATGAATAAACCGCCGCCGGGATGGTTAATGCTGATGGCAGGGGAGGGTGGAAGGCATGCTCTGGCTGATCGGCATATTGCTTGTTTTTATCGTACATCTCGGACTGATTCTGCTGCTCGAATTCCGCAATCCCGGCAAGGCCGTCGCCTGGATGCTCATTTTGTTCCTGTGCCCTCCATTGGGTCCTGTTCTCTATTATTTCATGGCACGCGACTATAAGAAGCGCAAATGGCTGCTGCAGCGGGGACCCGTCCCGTTCGATGGCATCCGGGAGTTGCTGAGCCGCCGGTCGCTGATCGCGGATACCCTGAAGGGGATGCAAAATCCCGAATTTGCTCATCAGGAGCGGCTTTACGCGCTGTTGACGCACCAAGCGGCCAACCCGATCACGGGCGGAAACCGGACGGAAGTGTATTCCTCCGGGGAAACGGCCTTCGGGGCGATGCTGGAGCGGATGGAGCAGGCGCGGGATCATATCCACCTCGAATTTTATATTTTCCGCAGCGACATGATCGGATCGGCCTTTGGAGAGGTGTTGATCCGCAAAGCCCGGGAGGGGGTCAAGGTACGGATGATCTGCGATGGGCTCGGGAGCTTTAAGCTGGAGCGTTCGTTTACCGAAAGGCTTAGGAAGGCTGGCGTGGAGGTTTACTTCTTTCTGCCGCCGCGGGTCGCCGTGCGGAATCGTCGAGTCAATTACCGCAATCATCGCAAAATCGTCGTAGTCGACGGACGGGTCGGATTCGTAGGCGGGTTAAACGTGGGCGACGACTACCTCGGTCTCTATGAGAAAATGGGGTATTGGCGCGATACGCATCTGCAACTGGAGGGAGATTCGGTTCATTATCTGCAGCTCGCCTTCCTGGAGGATTGGCTGCTGGCATCGGGCCAGGATCTCGGAGACCCCGCCCTGTTTCCGTCCGGCGAAGGGCCCGGGGGGGAGCAGGTGCAGGTCCTGACAAGCGGGCCCAACTTGCCGCGCAACACGATTCAGGAAATGTGCTTTAATTCCATCGCGGTGGCGAAGCGCCGGATCTGGATCGCTTCGCCTTATTTCATACCGGACCCCAGCGTGTATTCGGCGCTCAAAACGGCAGCTCTGAGCGGGGTCGAAGTGATCGTCATCATGCCTTACCATTCGGACAGCCGCCTGGTCAAACTGGCTTCGTTATCCTACGTCGAAGATCTGCTGCAGGCGGGGGTGAATTTCGTGCAGTATACGAAAGGTTTTATCCATGCCAAGGTGATGCTCATCGACGGCTTGCTCGCTTCGGTAGGAACGGCGAACATGGATATGCGCAGTTTTTTTTACAACTTTGAATTAACCGCCTTGCTGTTCGATCCGGATACGATCGCCCGGCTGGAGCGCGATTTCAAGCAAGATCTGGCCGATTCGGTACCGATCTTGCCTGAGGACTTCGCCCGGCGGCCGCGCGGGCAGAAAGGGCTGGAGCTGCTGGCGAGGCTCTTGTCACCCCTTTTGTAGCCGTCCCCTTTATGACCGTGCCGGAGTTTTTAAGTGCTGTAAAATCAGTTGCAAGGACTGCGGGGGGACGGCTTCGAGCAAATCCCCCCGTTCCTTCAGCCTCTGACCGATATTCAGCAGATTGAAATCGGAGGGCCTGGGGTTCTTCCGCACCTCGTCCCAGGCGAGCGGAGTCGATACGCTGGCGGCCGTACGGGCCCGCGGGGTATAAGGGGCCGCCAAGGTTTTACCGCCGTAATGCTGCAAATAGTCGAAATAGATTTTGTCGCCGCGATCTTTTTTCAACCGTTCAATGGTAAACAGGTTTGGATGCTTCTCGGTGACGTAGCGGGCGACGAAATGGCCGATCCTCCGCAACTCGTCGAAGGTGATGCCGTATTCGATCGGCACGATGATCTGCACGCCGGTGGCGCCGGACGTCTTCGGCACGGATCGCAGGCCCAGCGACGTCAAAATATCGCCGACCAAAGCGGCGGCCTCCATGATTCGCGGCTCGTCCTCCCGCGTCGGATCGAGGTCGATCATCCATTCGCACGGCAGTTGCTCCCCGACATAATGCAGGGAGGGATGAAATTCGATGCAAGCGAGGTTGCCGAGCCACAGCAGCACCGGCAGCCGGTCGAGCACGACGTAGTTGATGTTCTCGTGGACGGCCGTGCGGACGAAGGGCGGCAATGGGTCGGGGGCGTTTTTCTGGTAAAAAAACTTGCCGTGAATGCCGCCGGGATAACGAATCGTCGTCAGCAGGCGGTTGCGGCAATATTTCAGCAAATAGGGCGAAAGCTCGGCCAGTTTCTCCAAATACATTCGCTTGGTAATGCCGGCTTCGGGCCACAGCAGCTTGTCGGGGTTGGACACGGGCACCTCTTCGCCATCGACGGAGATCGTCCCTTTGATCGTTCTGGGCATGGCCGCTCCTCCTTTCAGGTTCGGATTGCAGTTTAAGGCATGGGCTGCCGCAAATCGAGTTGTTTTCTTAGGCTTGCCTGGGAAACGGGAAACTATGAACGGAGCGGGACGGCCGGAATGGATCGCGGAGGCCGGGGGCAAACTGGGGGAAACTATTCCGAAAGGTTTGGGAGTCGAGAGGAGTCTGTGAGCTGCATGAAATTGGAACCGATCGCGCCGTTTGAACCGATTCGCAGCGATACGATCCCGCAAGGGGAAGAATGGATAGCCCAGGTCAAATGGGACGGCGTGCGGATGCTTACGTACAGCGACGGCCGCGAGGTCAAGCTGATTAACCGCAAGGGGAACGACCGGACGCTGCAGTATCCGGAGTTTCAGGACGCGGGGGCCTATTGCCGGGCCGAATCGCTGATTCTCGACGGGGAAATGATCGCCCTCTCGGACGGCAAGCCGTCGTTCCACGAAATCATGCGCCGCGACAGCCTGCGGCGGGAGCAAGAGATCCGCTTCGCCAGCGGTCGGATTCCGGCGGTTTATATGATTTTCGATATCCTGTACCATGACGGGAAATGGGTGAACGGAGAGCCGCTGGCAAATCGCCAGCATCTGCTGCAGGAAATCGTGCTCCCCTCCGAACGGGTGCAACTGGTCCCGAATGTGGCGGAAGGGGAGCGGCTGTTTGCCTTAATGAAGGAGCGGGGCTGGGAAGGCGTCGTCTCGAAACGGCTGGACAGCACTTATGCCTTTGGGGGCAAGGATGGCCGTTGGGTCAAAAAGAAACTGGCCCGCGATCTGTACGCGGTCATCGGTGGGGTGACGTACCGAGACGGCAGGGTGAACGCCATTTTGCTGGGTTTATACGACCCGGAGGGACGGTTCATCTATATTGGACATGCCGGCAGCGGCAAATGGAAGGTGTCGGACTGGCGCGACCTGACGGAGAACGTGAAGCCGCTGATCGTGCCGAACCGGCCGTTCGTCAACGTCCCCGAACGCATCAAAGGGGCCGTCTGGATTCAGCCGGCCCTGACCGTGAAACTTCAATTTCTGGAATGGACGCCCGGCGGCACGATGCGCCATCCGATCATTCAGGGATGGGCGAACGTCTCTCCGGAAGCGTGCGATATGCGGCAAAGCATGTAGGCGGGGCCCCGCCTGTCCGCATCGAAGCGGCGGCTTCACGTCCAAGCGGCCAATCCACGTCCAAGTGGCTACTCTACATTGAAGCAGCGGCCCGAAGGGGTTGTTTTGTACGAAAATTCATTGCAATGTCCCCGCACAGCGGCGGTGCACCCCCGTTTTGTACGATTTATCGTACAAAACGGCTTGCGCAGCATTTGATTTCGGCGGATTTGTACGAATATTCATACATATGCCTCTGAACAGTAGGTAGCTGCTACTTATTTATACGATAAATCGTACAAATACTCCGATGCTGCAGTTGCAACTGCGGCCAGTTGCTGCGGCGCTCCCTACTTCGGCTCCGGCTTCGTTAGCGGCGCCCCCCTACTTCGCCTCCGGTTCGTTAGCGGCGCTCCCCTACTTTGCCTCCGGCTTCGTTGCGGCACGGCGTTTGGGCTTCGGCTTTACCGCGACGCTCGGGGTTGCGTTTCCAGTCCCGGTCGTTTCTGCGGCGGGAGCGGCTTTGGGCTCGGACTTCGCCTTTTTGGCCGCAGGCTTGCGCGTACGTTTCGCCGGTGCGGCAGCGGCGGGGCCCGGGTCGGCGGCGACCGGCTTGACGGCTTCGATGCTGGCCTGCAGCGCGGCCATCAGGTCGATGACGTTGGTCTCCGGCTTGGCCGGAGCCAGGCTGATCTCTTCGCCGGCGACTTTTTGCTCGATTAAGTGCAAGAGTCCCTCGCGGTAGTCGTCGGTGTATTTCTCCGGCTCGAACGGGGTAGACAACTGCTCGATCAGCATTTTCGCCATCGTCAGCTCCTTATCGTTCACCTGAATATTCTCCGGAAGGTTGGGCACTTGAGAGATCGGTCGGATTTCGTCCGGGAAAAAAATCGTTTCGATCGCCAAACACCCTTCCATCACGCGGATGGCCGCCAGGCTGCTTTTGGAACGGATGGCGATTTTGGCGATGCCGATTTTCCCCGACTGGCGCATCGCTTCCAGCAAGAGCTGGTACGCGTTCCCTCCGGCCTGGTCCGGCGACAGGTAATACGTTTTTTGAAAATAAATCGGATCGATCTCCTTCAAATCCACGAAGTCGATGATGGTGATCGTTTTTTCGGCGTGGGCGGACAGCTGCTCCAGCTCTTCCTTTTCAAAAAGCACGTATTTGCCTTTTTCATATTCGTAGCCGCGGGAAATGTCGTCCCAGTTCACGTCGACGTCGCAAGCCGGGCAGCGCCGAACGTAGGAGATCGGGCTGCCGCAGACTTTATGGATGTATTTCATGGAGATGTCCTTGTCTTCGGTGGCCGAAAACATTTTGACCGGAACATGGACCAGTCCGAAGCTGATCGCTCCTTTCCAGACGGTATGCATGGTTCAAACCCCTTTCTTGTTCCTTCGGATCCTCGTTGCGGATCCGCATATTGTTAGTAGTATGGTTTTAAACGTGGTTTCTATTTACGCGGATTAACGCTCGTTTTCGTTCGAGTTCGATCCTGCGTTCTGCGGTTGCGGGGGTTGCGGTGGACCGATATAATGAGGACAGTGCCCAGCACGTGCCTCGAGGAGACATGTACGCGGCTGTAACGGACATCAGGGAACAAGACGATGAAAGGCCGCGGGCCGGTAACGGACACCCGTCAGGGCTTAGCATGAAGATAAGCGGATATCGTAACGGACATCAGGGACGTTAT
Organism: Paenibacillus sp. JL3B1040; assembly: GCF_057063165.1. Lineage (NCBI taxonomy): Bacteria > Bacillati > Bacillota > Bacilli > Caryophanales > Paenibacillaceae > Paenibacillus > Paenibacillus tiangongensis. The sequence goes on from NZ_CM169317.1 coordinate 1,321,906, forward strand.
ATGTCTGCAGGCGTGGAGTTCCGGCCGCTAACGGACTAGAGAGACCTTATTTGCCTGAATTCCGGTTTTTTTCTACCGTAAAGGTGAAATAACGGCTCCTGAGTCCGTTAGCGCGGGAAATGTCCGGGAAATGAGCAGATAAGGGCCTCTCGGTCCGTTAGCGGAACATGGGTTATCGAATGAGGCGCGATTGGGTTGGAACCGGGATAAAGGTGGTAAGCTAGAGTGAGCATGGATAAGAACAAGGGCAACACCCCTGCGCAGTGGGTATACGAAGCCGGGAATTTGGATGGGACGGAGCAACTGGCAGCGGTTTTGGCCCGGCTGGCGCAGCCGGGGACGGTGATCGCCCTGGACGGGGATCTCGGCGCGGGCAAAACCGCGTTTTCCCAACTGTTCGCGAAGCATCTCGGCGTGAAGGATACGGTGAACAGTCCGACCTTTACCTTGATCAAGGAGTATGAGGGCAGGCTGCCTTTTTATCATATGGACGTCTATCGGCTTTCGCCGGACGAGGCGGATGAGCTGGGATTGGACGAGTATTTCTACGGAAACGGCGTCACGCTGGTGGAGTGGGCGAGCTTGATCGAAGAACTGCTGCCGGACGAAGCGCTGCGCATCTACATCGAGACGGTGTCGGCGACGAAGCGGCGCATGCATATCAATGGGCAGGGCGAAATCTATGAGGCGTGGGTGTCGGTCCTGAAAGAGAATGGAGTATCCTGATGATGAACGAATACGAACACAAACGGCCGTCGCAGCGGCTGCTGGCGTTTGACACCGCCACTTCCTCGCTGGCGGTGGCGGTGATGGAGGGCGGCCGCGTGCTGGCCGAACGAAATATCCAGGCCGAACGGAACCATTCGGCCTATCTGGTGACGGCGATCGGGGAATGCCTAGAGGCGGCGGGGCTCGCCAAGCGGGATTTGGACGGGATCGCCGTCGGGATTGGGCCGGGCTCCTACACCGGGATCCGGATCGCCGTCACGACCGCCAAGACCTTGGCTTGGTCGCTTCGGCTTCCGGTCTACGGCGTCTCGAGCCTGGCCTCTTTGGCGCTGGGCGGCTGGGCCGGCGCCAGCGGGCAAGACGCCGCCGCGCTGGGCGAGCTCGCCGCGCGGCAGGGCGCGCCGGCCGGGCTGAGCCGGCCGGCCACGGCGGCTGCGGGCGGCGACGGGGCCGAGGCCACCGTCGCCGCTTGCGCAGCCGCGGAAGGCCGCCGCGCTACCGCCGGCAGCCACTGGATCGCGCCGCTGATCGACGCGCGGCGCGGACAGGCCTATACGGCGCTGCTTCGCGCACCGGCGCCGGGCGGATGGCCGGAGCGTCTCGAACCCGACGCGATCCGGCTCATGGACGGGTGGGCCGGCGAGCTGAAGCAGCAGCTGGAGCAGCTGCCGCCGGACGAGCGGCCGGCCCGCCTCTGGTTCGTGGGCGAAACCGCGAAGCACGAAGCGGCGATCGCGCCGCTGACCGCCGCCTTCGGCGAGCGGGTCCAGCTCGTGCCCTACGAGCTGGAGGGCGCATGGATGGGCATCGCCGGGATCGCGCGCACCGCGCTGCCGGCGGACGACGTCCATGCGCTGGAGCCGAATTATACGCAGTTGGCCGAGGCCGAAGCCAAACGGCTGCGGAACGCGTAGGGCGAGGGGGCGGCGAAGCTGGAACAAGACATCGTATTTCGCAACATGACGCTTGCGGATCTGCCGGACGTCATGGTGATCGAGCATGAATCGTTTTCGCTTCCGTGGAGCGAAGAAGCGTTTCGCAACGAGTTGACGCATAATCATTTTGCCCGTTATCAAATCATGGAAGTTCAAGGCGAACCGATCGGGTACGCCGGGATGTGGACGATCCTCGACGAGGCCCACGTTACGAACATCGCCGTTCGGACCGCGTACCGCGGGCGCCATCTCGGGGAGAAGCTGCTGCGCCGGATGATGGACTGGGCGGGGGAGCTGGGCATGGTCCGGATGACGCTGGAGGTACGGGTGTCCAATACGGTGGCCCGCGCGCTTTACGAGAAAATGGGCTTCGCCCCGGCGGGCATGCGAAAAGGGTATTATTCCGATAATCATGAAGATGCAATCATAATGTGGTGCGAGCTGCCAAGGTCGCAGTCGGAAACCGGGGAAGGAAGCGAAAGTTTGTGGTAAAGCAAGAGCAGGACATATATATTTTGGCGGTGGAGACAAGCTGCGACGAGACTTCGGCGGCCGTGGTGAAGAACGGGACGGAGGTGCTGTCCAACCTCATCGCCAGCCAGATCGAAACGCACCGGGCATTCGGCGGCGTCGTGCCGGAGGTCGCTTCGCGCAAGCATGTCGAGAGCATTACGCGGATGCTGGAGGAAGCGGTGCGGGAGGCCGGGATTCCGCCGGAATCGCTGTCGGCGATCGCCGTGACGGAAGGGCCCGGCTTGGTCGGCGCGCTGCTCGTCGGGATTATGGCGGCCAAAAGCCTCGCTTTCGCGCTGGATAAGCCGCTGATCGGCGTGCATCATATCGCCGGTCATATTTACGCCAATCGCCTGGAGGCGGAGATGCGGTATCCGTCCATGGCGCTGGTCGTCTCGGGCGGCCATACGGAGCTGGTGCTGATGGAGCGGGAAGGCCGCTTCCGCCTGCTCGGCCGGACGCGCGACGACGCCGTCGGCGAAGCCTACGACAAGGTGGCCCGGGCGCTCGGTTTTCCTTATCCCGGCGGTCCCTTCGTGGACAAGCTGGCGGCGGAGGCGTCGGAAGCGGAGGAGCTGCCGCGGGCCTGGCTGGAGCCGGACTCCTACGACTTCAGCCTAAGCGGACTCAAATCGGCCGTGCTGAACGCGGTGAACCAGCACAAGATGCGCGGCGAGGACGGCTACCAGCCGGCGATTGCCCGTGGGTTTCAAGAATCGGTGATCGAGGTGCTGGTGGAGAAAGCGGTCCGCGCCGTTCGCGCCACCGGCTCGCGGCAACTGCTGCTCTGCGGCGGCGTGGCCGCCAATCGCGGGTTGCGCGCGGCGCTTGCCGAGCGCTGCGAACGCGAGGGGATCGCGCTGCTGATTCCGCCGCTGAAGTATTGCACCGATAACGCGGCGATGATCGGCGCAGCCGCTTATTTGAAGTGGAAAACCGGCGAGTTCTCCAATCTGGAGCTGAAAGCGGAGCCTTCCCTATCGCTGGAGGGCTGGTCCGTCACCCCAAGCTAATTCTGCATCGAGGGCTAACGATCGAAACGAAAGGCCGGACAAATTGTCCGGCCTTTCCCATTCCTTGATTCACCACGTTTTATAAACCGCATCGTCATCCTGTTTTCCGTTATTTTTGGCTGGAGGTGCCTGCTCGGCGTCAGCCGCTGCCGCCGTCTCCTTCAAAGCGGCGGAATTGGGCTTATCCGAGCTGCCCATCTTGCTGGTGCCTTCGAATATGCTGCCTTCCTCAATGGAAAGGGAAGTTGCGACCATGTTACCGAACAGCTTGCCTTTGGATGTGATCGACAGCTTGTTCTTGGCGTGCACGTTGCCATTGACCGTACCGGCAATAATGACGTTGCGAGCCAGAATGTTGGAATGGACCACGCCTTTCTCGCCAACCGTCACATCGCCTTCGCATTCGATGTCGCCGGTAATTTGACCTTCGATGCGCACGCCGGCGTCCGAGCGGATTTTTCCTTCGAAAATACTGCCCTCCCCGATCAAAGTATCGGTGGTGTTCGGATCCAGCTTGACGGGTTTTGCGTTATTTCTTAATTTCATGATCACTCTTCCTCTCCGGGTTTCCTAAGGTAATTGGCCGGGTCGACCGTACTGCCGTTCTTTACGACCTCGATATGGAGATGCGGTCCGGTACTGCGGCCGGTGGAGCCCAGCTCCGCGATGGTATCGCCTTGTTTGACGGTAGAGCCGACCTCGGTCAAAATTTTGTTCAAATGCATATAGTTCGTTTTCAATCCCGAAGGATGGGAAATCGTGATATAGTTGCCGCGTGCGCTGGTGTATCCGGTATCAACGACCTTGCCGTCGGCCGCCGCATAAACGGGATCGCCGACGCTGCCTCCGATATCCATTCCGGCATGCATCGTTAACCGCCCGCTAAACGGGTCCTCCCGTTTGCCGTAAGGGGAGGTCACCCTCTCGGAATCGGTGGGCCAAAAGGTCGGCAAGATGGCCATCAAGGCCTTATATTCCTGGATGGCCACTTTGGTCTGCTCCAGCCGTTTCTGTAAATCGGGCATCTCCTGCAGCGAGGTGGTGATGCTCTCTTTCGTCTCCTGGACGAGCTGCGCTACGTCCTGTTCGCTAAGCGGAATCGATTCTCCGCCGACTCCGCCTTCGGCAGCGAGGGTGTCCATCGCCGCTTTTTTGTCCGCGGCTGCAGTGTTCTTCGCTTTGCCCGATCCCCCGTCCGTAATCGACTTCAGTTCGGCCTCCAGCTGTTCCAGCTCGCTCATCTTCGATTCGATGGTTTTCGACTTTTCCGACAGATCGATCAGCTCGTTTAACAACCGGTCGATTTCCTGCTCCTTGTTCACGACCGTGTTCCTGAACTGGTCGGATGAATCGGACAGCTGCGCTTCGAGCGTTCCGATCCGGTTCGTATGGGTGCGGTTAACGGCATATAGGATCAGCACGGAGGTGAGCAGCACGGCTGCGGCGACCAAGATGCCCAATAAATAGAAAAAGCGGAATTTAAAACGGAACACGGGGCTGGTCCCTTCCGGCACAATCAGCAGCGTATAACGCCGGTTTACGTTTTTTTTGAATCTGAGCTTCATGACTTCCTCCTGATTATCTTGGGTTGAACATGCCACTGTGTAGGACCAAGGTCATTCCTTGTAACTTGCCAATACAACTACTTCGGCAAAATGTGGCAAATCCCTTTTTCATATAAAAAAATTTTGTAACTATTTTCACGCCTTAAGCAGGAATTTGTCGAAGGGAAGCGAAATGAGAAATAATTGGAAAAGTGTCTTCTTTCCTAACGTAAGGAGGTTTATTATGATCAGAATTGCCGGAATCGACGTTGGCAACGACAGCGTTAAGGTAGTGATTGACGGTTCACAACGACCGATCATTATTCCGAGTATCGTCTCTCCCGGATATGATAGACATGTGCTTCAAGAGGAAGATTCTCCGCTGAAGGCGCTGGATGTTCGGGTCTATAGCCCTAAATTAAAGAGAAATAACCAGCGGTATTTCGTAGGCCTGCTGGCGATGGAGGATCAGGACAATTCCGAGCTGGAGGAAACGGACAACAAAGCCACCAGCGACCAGTCCCTGGTCGTGGCGCTGACGGCGCTGGCTTATGCGGCCCTTACGGGACAAGCTTATCCGACGGCGGGAACCGGGATCGAAGAGGCTGAATACATAATTGGAACCGGGCTTCCTGTCCGGACTTACGTGGCATTTCATCAAGCGTTCGAGGAGCGGCTGACCGGCGAGCATGAAGTGACGTTCCTGTCCACGCCGGAGTTGCGCGGGCGCACGGTGCGCCTCAACATCCGCCGCACGATCGTGTCCGTGGAAGGCGCGGCCGCCTTATTCCATTTGGCGACGAACGATACGCTCCAGGTGCGGAACGAAGAGCTGCATAATGGCTGCATCGGCATCTGCGAGATTGGTGCTCTGACCACCGATTTCCCCGTGGTGAAGCGGATGAATATCGATAATCAGTTCAGCACGGGCGAGCAGTTTGGGCTGGCGACGTATCTGGATTCGATTATCCGCGACGTGGAGGACCAGTTCGGTTACCGCTTCCCCAGCCGCACAAAGCTGATTGGGCGGATCCGCAACCGCGAATTCGTCATCCAGCGCGTGGGCGAAGGTCAGGCGGACATTCGTCCGATCGTCGATATGTATTTCAGCCGGGCGGCGCAGAAGCTGGTCGATCTGATCCGCAAGCGGTGGAAGAAATACCCGGACATCGAATGCTTCTACGTGCTTGGCGGCGGTGCGGCGGCGCTGAAATCGTACCTGATCGATGCGGCCGGCTCGATGCGTTTGCGGTTTGAAGAAAATAGCGAAATTCTGAACGTGCAGGGTTACTTGAAGCTGGCCAAGAACAAAGCGGGCCAACAACCGAACCCGGCATAAAACGTCCGAGTGATCGTTCCGGCGGTGCATGCACCGCCGGTTTTTTTTAGGCTTTAGCCAGTTGAGTACGCGAAGCGTGCGAAACAAAAAACCACCCGCTATGCGGGTGGAGGGAACGAGGGTTTGACCAACAAGACCATCCCGATAAAATTGAGATGTTCAGGCTCAATGAAAGGAATGGTCTTAGATGGCAAACAAGAACTACAGTCTTGCTCACACAAAGTGGATGTGCAAATACCATATTGTGTTCACCCCGAAGTATAGACGGAAAGAAATCTATAATCAAGTGAGGAAAGACTTGATCGAAATTTTCAAACGTCTATGTAAGTATAAAGGCGTGGAGATTCTAGAAGGTCATATGATGCCGGATCATGTACACATGTTGGTAGCCATTCCACCAAAGATATCCGTGTCATCTTTCATGGGATATCTGAAGGGAAAAAGTTCCCTCATGATCTTTGAGAAACATGCCCAATTAAAGTATAAATACGGGAACCGAAAATTTTGGGCGGAGGGATATTATGTGAGTACAGTGGGACTGAATGAAGCTACCGTAGCAAAGTATATTCGTGAACAAGAAGTACACGACCAGGCGATGGATAAGCTGAGTGTAAAAGAATATGAAGATCCGTTCAGCAGTAACGGTGGCAAGAAGAAGTAAACCAGTTTAACTGGTAAGTGAAGGTGACAAAATACACTGAGCCTGAACAATTTTATTGTCAGGCTAGCGTCTTTAGGCGCAGTTTGGCAACAGGGGGTTATACCCCAAGAGCAAACCACCCGTTGGACGGGTGGTTATGATTATGAGTAAGAAAGTATAAGTTTCGGAGCTCCCGCTGTAAGGTGATGGATGGTATTAGGTAAATAACTGTACCTGCGCAGATATTTTAGCCGTTAAGTGCTTGCTAGTGAGGCAAGAGAAAGTACTGTTGGAGTTAATGCAAACGCTAGTGCCCAATTCTTTAAATTTAAAGGTTCAGCTATAATAAGGAAAAAGAAAGGAGGCCGGGGGCCGTGAGCTACCAAAACACATTTATTCGCGTATCGACCGATTGTCCCGCCGACCGCGGGATCGTCCCGGTATCGACGGGATCCGCGAAACCTGCGCACGTCATTCAATACGAGCTGCTCTCGCAAGCTCCGTACCGGTACAATCATGAAGAGCTGCTGTTCGAGGTGCATATCCGCCACAAGCAAATCCCGGAGGAGGTCGTGCGGGAGCGCCGGCAGGAGCTCTGGGAGGAGCTGTTCAGCAAATCGCACCCCTGCCTGCGGGCTTCGGCGCTTCCCAAAAAGTATGGATGGGGCGTGCACTATGACGCACAAGGGAAAATCGCGATTTACGGCATGGACTCGCCGGAGTATCGGCGGTTCGTCACTTCAGCCGACGTTCAACTGCTGAACGCGATGAGGAATAGCCGCAAGACCGGTTAGGTATACCGGAAGCTTGTTCAATCGGGGAGGGCGAGACACGGGGAAAATGTTCAGAGGGACATGGGAAGATAAGGAGAGATCAAAGAAGCATGATGGAAGAAATTCAAGGGGAATTGTACACAGTGGAGACGCTGCGGGCGGATTTGGAGGCATTGGGGGTACGGAAAGGATCGACGCTGCTCGTCCACTCGTCATTTAAAGCGCTGGGGAAGTGGGTTTGCGGCGGCCCATCGGCGGTCGTCCTGGCATTGGAGGCGGCGCTGGGCGAAGAAGGCACCTTGGTGATGCCCACCCATTCGGGCGACGTTGGAGATCCGGCCAGATGGCAGAATCCGCCGGCGCCCAAGGCGTGGTGGGACACGATTCGCGCGCAAATGCCGGCTTATGATCCCGAGCTGACGCCGTTATGGTACATGGGCGTCATTCCGGACACGTTCCGCAAGCAGAAGGGCGCCTTGCGCAGCGGACATCCGCAGGTTTCGTTCGCGGCCAGAGGCCCGCAGGCGAACCTTATTACGGCGGACCACGGCCTGGAACTCGGGCTTGGCGAGCGTTCGCCGCTCGCGCGGATTTACGAGTTGCGCGGGGATGTCCTGTTGCTTGGCGTGGGTTACGGGAACAATACGTCGATGCATTTGGCGGAGTGCCGGGCGAACTATCCGGGGAAGGAGACTTACACCGCAAAGGCGCCGATGCGGGTGGAGGGCGAAAGACGGTGGGTGGAATTTACCGAGCTTGATTACGATTCCGAGGACTTCGAACAGCTCGGCGCCGATTTCGCGCAGGAGACCGGATTGGTGAAGCGCGGCCAAGTCGCCGGGGCAACCGCGCTGCTGATGCCCCAACGGGATTTGGTCGATTACGCGGTAGGCTGGTTGGAGCGCCGCCGCGTTTAATTCAAGTTGCTTTTTCGCGTTATGTTTCATGTGATGAATCGTCGGCTGGTCCGGACTCGACCTCAAGGTCCCAGTCAAGCATGCCGCCGAGGAAATTGTGGACCCGTTCAAAGCCCTGGGCCTGCAGGTAACGGGCGACCTCGTAGCTGCGCGAGCCGCTGCGGCATACAAACACGTATTCCTGCTCCGGATCGAGTTCTTCGAGCCGGTAGGGGATTTCGCCCATCGGAATCAGCGGAACCCCGGGAATATGCGCCGCTTCGTATTCAAACGGCTCGCGGACGTCGATGACGACGGTTTCGCTGGCGGGATCTTGAAGCAAGGCGTGCAGTTCGGCCTTGTTGATATGGGAGATGTCTCCGATCATTTGGGGCATAAGTTCATCCTCTTTTCCTAAATAGAATGGTTTCCTTCTTTCGCTTATCCCTCTGCGTCCGTCGGCTCGCCGAAGACACCCATGCTCAGGTATCTTTCTCCGGTGTCCGGCGCGATGCACAATACGCGTCTGCCGGATCCCAGCCGCCGGGCCAAACGGAGCGCCGCCCAGACCGAAGCGCCGGACGACGGTCCGACCAAGAGGCCCTCTTGAGCAGCCAAGCGTCGCGTCGTTTCCAGTGCAGCCTCATCGCTGACCTGAACGATTTCGTCATACACGGCGGTATTCAATACCGGCGGGATAAAACCGGGGCTTGTGCCCACCAGCTTGTGCGGGCCCGGTTCCCCGCCGGAGAGCACCGGGGAGCCCTGCGGCTCGACGACGGCGATATGGAGGTTCGGTATGACGCCTCGCAAATACTCGCCGGTGCCGGTAATGGTGCCGCCCGTGCCTGCCGTAGCCACGAACCCGTCAAGCCGGCCGTCCATTTGCCGCACGATTTCCGGTCCGGTCGTGAGCCGGTGAATTTCCGGGTTGGCGGGGTTCTGGAACTGCTGCGGCATAAAGCTGCCCGGGATTTGGGCCGAGAGCTCCCGGGCTTTGGCGATCGCGCCGGGCATGCGCTCCGAGGCCGGCGTCAACACGACCTCGGCCCCGTAAGCGCGCAGCAGGACGATTCGTTCTTTGGTCATGTTGTCCGGCATGACGAGGATGATCCGATACCCTTTGGCGGCAGCGTTCATGGCCAGCCCGATGCCGGTGTTCCCGCTGGTCGGCTCGATAATCGTGCTGCCGGGGGTCAGCAAGCCCGCCCGTTCGGCCGTTTCGAGCATGTGAGCGGCGGCCCGGTCCTTGACGCTTCCGCTCGGATTGGCAAATTCCAGTTTGACGTATACGTCCGCATCCTGCCCGGAGACCAACCGGTTTAATCGGACGACCGGCGTTTCGCCGATCAGGTCGGTGACGCTGTGGACGGCTTTTCGAGTCATGGCGGCTTGGCCCCTCTCTCTAAAATTTAAAGTATCTATTTATTCTACTCGGGAACCTCCCATTGTTTCAAGTTGCCCCCCATATGGCAATCCACCGTTCCCAAGCGGGATTTCCTATGATAAAGTAGCAGTAACAACGAAGATGAGCCGAAATAAGACTCGTCTTCTTTTTTTATACGATAGGTGAATTTAATCACAAACATGAAATTGCAAAAGGGGTTGTACGAATGGTGAAAGCGAAAGGAAGACCGACGGCCTGCGCACTATTGATCGGATTGCAGGGACTGCTGGGCATCGGCGCCGTGTTTGGCGGCGGTGCGCTGGTCCTGGATCCGTCGGGAGGTTTGCTGGGGATGCCGCTGGACGTGATGCAGATCCCGCTGTTCCCGGATTATTTCATTCCGGGGCTGATTCTGTTGATGGTTTTTGGCATGCTGCCGCTTGCGGTTACGACGGCACTGGTGTGGAAATGGAACTGGGGCATTGCGGAGAAGCTGAATCTTTTTAAGGATCGGCACTGGTCTTGGGCCTTTTCCCTGTATATCGGCTTTGGATTAATCATCTGGATATCGGCCCAAATCTACATCCTTGGCGGTTCCTCCGCGGTGCATTTGGTGTATACGGCCTGGGGATTGGCGATCCAGGCGCTGACCGTGCTGCCTGCGATCGCCGGCTATTATCGGAAGCCGTCCGGCGCCAACGCTTAGGAGGGGGATTTATGCGGAACAACCTGAAGCCGGGCAACATGATACGGCGGCCCGGCGGCCTGCGGCTCTTACTCGGCTTGCTGTGCGCTGCGGTGCTGCTGACCGTCTTGGGCGGCTGCAATCCGGCCACGGAACGGCAAAAGCGGCTGTACGACGACGAATCGGAGCTGGCCCAGGAAGGCGACACTTTTACTTACGTGAAACGGGCTAGTACGACGAACAATGGATCGACGACGATTTCTTTTTCCTCTTTTTATGGAATGGAAACGATTTGGCTCATCCATGCCTCGGCGGAGGGCAAGGTGACTTTCCTTCATCGGCAGGAGCTCGACGACGGCCGCTTTAAGCTCGTGGCCATTGGGCCGGAGCGCCAAGTGACGACACTTGCCGAAGGGAACAGCGAAGGGAAGATGGAGCTGACGGTTCGCCCGGGTACGTATCGAATCAAATTCGTCGGCAACAATGCCAAGGGCCGGGTGAGGACGGAAATTCAGGCGGACGCGGGCATCCGCATCACGGCCGCCGACGATTGACATCAGCTTACCAACTGGACAACGCCGTGCGTTTCCAGGTGTCCTTAGCGACGCAGACGTAAATGTAGTTGTCATCCCAGGCGATGTCGCCGGGATTCCCGGGAGCCTTGGAGGAAGCGGGCGTGCGGGATTCGCGGATGCGGATACCGTCCCCGTTGACGTCCAGCGCGCTTTGCGGATCCTCAGTCCCGATGCCGACTTGCCCGTTATCCCGCTTGATCGTCAGGGCGCTGTCGATCGCTTCCCCTTTATCCGAATAACGGACCAGGTTAAAGTCAGCCCCGGCGTTGCCGCCTTTCAGCTCGGCACTGTTGGCGCGCAGGCTCCAAAGCGGGGACGTGGCGTTATCCTTGCCGGCGCCTGCCAGCTGCACGTCCCGGTTGCCTTCGCCGGCCACCCGCAAAATGCCGTCCATGACGTTAAAATTGGAGGAGTGGGTGCGAATCTCGGCAACGTTGGTATCGTAGGGGATTTCCAAACGGGTAAAGAGCTGATCTTTATACTCTCCGGTCGGAGACATCGTCGTTTCGATTGAAATATGCTTGTGATCATGTTGTTCCGGATTGTTTGCTTTATCATGCGAGATAATCGCCGTTTTGTCCTTGCCTTGTTCATCGGCCCAGGCGATTGCCGGTTTGGCGCGGTCCGCCGTCCACTGAAGGCGGATCAGGTCGGATAAATGACCTTCGCTTTCGATCCATTGCTTGTCGGTGGACAGATGGAGCCGTTCGTTCTGCGGGAGAGCCAGACCGCCCCCGGGCAGCTTGGATTCCGTAAAAGGGGAAGTCGTGGATGAAGCGCCTTGGGATGTGCCGAACATCTGGCATCCTCCCACGAAGACAAGGCTGACGCCCAGTGCGGCGAGTGAAGCGGCTTTGACAAATTTCATTCCATTCTCTCCTTTTCGGTGAATATTTGACGGTTTATGTGCTTTTTCGGCTGCAGCTCTATAGAGATCATAATGATTTTAAAAAGGGCAGGGCAATAGGCATTTCGGATGGTTTCAACGGGCAGGGGGCGAGCGGAAGCGCGAAATGGAAGGAAATTGGGCAGGAAGCATCAGACTAGATCAGGGAGGAATCCACTATGAGCAAAGCACTATATGAGGGATATAAAAGGTACGTCATCCTGCTGTCCTTAAATCCGGGTCGACGCTTGGATGAAGAATTGATCCGCGGGCACGTCGCTCACTTAAGGGAGCTGGACCGGAGCGGGCGGCTTGTGATGTGCGGGCCATTCCTCGATCACCAAGGCGGAATGGTCATCATCCAAGCGGATAGTCCGGAAGAGGCGCGGGACATCGCGGAGCGCGATCCGTTCGTGAAATCGGGAGCCGAGAACTATGAGCTTCGAACCTGGGCGATTTCCTGCGAAGAGAATCGGCATCTTGGAGCCGGTTGAGGAGTTGGGCCTAAGACTAAGGTTTTGTCAAGTTGTGGACAAGGTTATCCACAACTTGTTGGCGATTTTCATGAAAAAAAGATGAAAGCTTGCGTGCTAACCTATTGAGCTAGACGGGAGAAAAGGAGTGCTTTATTTTCAGAAAACTGTGGATAATGTGAATAAGTTGGTGGATAAAACGTAGAATTTGACAAAAAACGACGGTATCCCCGCAAAAAAACGGCCCAGCGGGCCGTTTTGAGGTCAGATATGCTCTGCATAATGGGGATAAAGTTGTGCATAACTCAGGTAAACTGAAAATGTGGAAAATCAAAAATATTTTATGAACTTTATCCATCCGCTAACGATTCCCATTCCTCGTAGGCGGCGGATAATTGTTCTTTCCGGCGGTCGATTCCGTCCTGTCGTTCCTGGACCGCGGTATAGTCCTGATATACCTCGGGCAGGGTCAGTTCGGCTTCCAGCCGGGCGATTTCGTCCTCAAGCCCGGAGATCGTTTCCTCCAGTTGTTCCATCCGGCGTTGGCGGTTCCGTTCTTCGCGTTTCGCCTGTTTATCGGCTTCATAGGAAGCTGCGCCGGATTTGACCGCCGGGGCTTCGTGTTCGGTCAACTTGCCGGCTGCGTTTGCGGTCGCCTTCGCCAATTCGCTGTTCATTTGCTCGGCGGCGAGTTCGGCAAGCTCCTGCTTCTTCGCCAAGTAATCGTCATAATTACCCAGGAAATGATCCGCACCGTTCGGATGCAGCTCGACGATCCGTTCCGCCATCTTGTTCAGGAAGTAACGGTCGTGGGAAATAAACAGCAGTGTTCCATCGTATTCGATCAGAGCGGACTCCAGCACTTCCTTGCTGAACAGATCCAAATGGTTGGTGGGTTCGTCCAGGATCAGCACGTTGGCTTTTTGTAGCATCAGCTTCGCTAGGGCGACCCGGGCTTTCTCTCCGCCGCTTAAAGCTGCGACTTTCTTAAGCACGTCCTCGCCGCTGAACAGGAAATTGCCCAGGACGCTGCGGATCCGTGCCTCCTCGATGTGGGGAAAAGCGCCCCAAACTTCCTCGAGTACCGTATTGGCCGCGTTCAAATGCGTTTGCTCCTGGTCGTAATAGCCGATCTTTACCTTGGCCCCCCAATGAATCGTCCCTTCCGATGGCCGCAAATCGCCGGTCAGCATTTTCAGCAAGGTTGATTTGCCGATCCCGTTCGGGCCGATCAAGGCCACCGTTTCGCCGCGGTATAAATCGAAATTGACGTTCTGGAACAACGGTTTGGGTTTGTCGGCAAACGTGTAGGAAAGACCGTTGACATGCAGTACTTCCTTGCCGCTCACAACTTCGGCTTCGAAGGAGAAAGCAGCCCGTTTCGGGTCGCCGAGCGGCCGGTCCAGCACATCCATCTTCTCCAGCGCCTTGCGACGGCTTTGCGCCCGTTTCGTTGTCGAGGCCCGAACGATATTCTTCTGGATAAACGCCTCCATCCGGGCGATTTCATCCTGCTGTTTCTCGTATTGCTTCAACTGGCTTTCGTATTCCGCCGCCTTCAGCTCGATAAACCGGCTGTAGTTGCCCGTGTAGCGGCGCGATTGATGGCGTTCGATCTCCACGATCGCCGTGACGAGCCGGTCCAGGAAGTAACGGTCATGCGAGACGACCAGCAACGCACCGGAATAATTGCGCAGGTAGTCCTCGAGCCAAGTTAACGTTTCGATGTCGAGATGGTTGGTCGGTTCGTCCAGCATCAGCAGGTCCGGTGCCTGCAGCAATATGCGGGCGAGCGCAAGCCGGGTCTTCTGCCCGCCGCTTAACGTTGCGATCGGGGTGTCCGGTGCAAAATCGCCAAATCCCATGCCGTGCAGCACCATGCGGATGCGGGTCTCCATTTCATAGCCGCCATGGTCTTTGAACCAGTCGGACTTCAGCGCGTAGCGGTCAAGCAGCTCCTGATGCGCTTTCTCATCCCGGGCTAGCTCCGGATCGGCGATCTGCTCTTCCATCCGGCGCAGCTCGCGTTCCGTTTCGATCAGCGGGGCGAATACGGCGAGCATCTCTTCCCGGATGGTGCGGTCCGATTGCAATCCGCTATTTTGCGCCAGATAGCCGATGGTCGTCTCTTTGGATTTGAAGATTTGCCCGCCGTCGTAGGAGAGTTCTCCGGCCAAAATTTGCAGAAACGTCGATTTGCCCGCGCCGTTGACGCCTACAAGGCCGATGCGGTCCCGTTCCAGTACCTGAAGGTTGATTCCCTCCAGTACGGGGGTGACACCGTATAATTTCGTAATGTTCGAAGCTTGAAGCAGCATAACCGATTCGATCCTCCAAAAAACAAATTTGCAGTCTTTCATGGTAAAACATCAGTTCGGTAAAACACGTACCTCCAGTGTACATGAAACCCAAGCGAATTGCATCGATGAATGCCTGGAATCACGCGTTTTGCAAACCGGGTGCGTTGGTTTTCATTTTCATGTAACAATGATACACTAAGGAGGAGATAAGCCGGATAAGCCCGGCTTTCCGCTGGAAGGCCGGCAAACATGAGACGGGAGCGGAAGGGGAGGACGGCATGGAGCTAGCGGATGCCAAAAAAGAGCTGCGTCAGCGGATGCTGAAGGCGCGCGCCGAAATTCCGAAGGCATCCCGCATGGAGCAAGCGCTGACCGCCAGCCGTTTCGCGGAACACGAGGTGCTGGGGCCCTTGCGGGTGCGGCGCGGCGGCAAGTTGAACTTGTTCTGTTACATATCTTTCCGGGATGAACCGGATACGGGGCCTTTGCTGGCCAGTTGCCTGGCCCTGGGGGACCTGCTGCTTGCGCCGAGGATTGGAGCACAGCGCAGTTTGACCTTGCATGAGCTCACCGGGCCGGCGGACCTCGCTCCCGGCACCTGGGGGATCCCGGAGCCGGCGGAGCATACGGCCGTTTGGCCTCCCGAGCGCTACCCCGAAATCGACGTGATTATCGTTCCGGGGTTGGCCTTCGACCTGAACGGAGGGCGCATCGGATTCGGCGCGGGGTATTACGACCGACTGCTGGATGAATTGGCCCGTCGGAGCGGGGGCACCGGAAAGGTCGTCCTGAGCGCCCTTGCCCTGGAGGAACTGATCCTGCCGGAGGCGATTCCGATGGAGCCGCATGATGTCCGGCTGGATTTGCTGTTTACGGCAAAAGGAACGATCTATATGAAGGAAAGTAGTGATAAGCTTGGCAAACTCGGAATCGGGTCAGGGAATGACGCATTTTAATGAACAAGGCCGCGCCCGGATGGTGGACATTTCCGGGAAATCGGCGACCGTTCGCGTGGCCGTGGCGGAGACCAAGCTCTCCATGCTTCCGTCGACCCTAGAAGCGATCAAGGCAGGACGGGTCGGCAAAGGTGACGTGCTTGCCGTCGCCCAGGTCGCGGGGATCCAAGGGGCAAAACGGACGTCCGACTGGATTCCGATGTGCCATCCGCTGGCGCTGACCGGCGTGAATGTTACGTTTGGCGACAACGGCCTGGACGAGTTGTACATCGAAGCGATGGTGAAGACGGAAGGCAAAACCGGCGTGGAAATGGAGGCGCTCACCGCGGTGTCCGCCGCGGCGTTGACGGTGTATGACATGTGCAAGGCGCTGCAAAAGGACATGGTCATCGGCCCGACGCTGCTGCGGTCGAAGTCGGGCGGCAAAAGCGGGGATTACTTGCGTTCGTGACATTTGCGGCAGGTACTGGATTTTGATATAGATAAAGTAGGCAGTTTGCCGTGGAATTCAGCATGAATCGACATGATCCGGCATGATGTTGGACTCCAAGGGGAGTTCCTATATGGATGAGGAGGGTGACTTCATGGTTTGGAAAACAGCGATCCTTACCGCCAGCGACAAAGGGGCCAGGGGAGAACGGGAAGATACGAGCGCCCAAGTAATCCGCGAGCTGGTAGAGGAGGAATTGGGCGGCGAAATCGTGGAATACCGCATCGTCCCCGATGAACCGGATGAAATTATCGCCGCATTGATTGAAATGACCGATTATTTTCACGCCGATTTGGTGCTTACTACGGGAGGGACGGAGCTGGCGATCCGCGACGTAACGCCGGAAGCGACCCGCCGGGTCATCGAACGTGAAGTGCCGGGCATGGCGGAGGCGATGCGCTATCGATTGATGCAGAAGAACCCTGCGGCCATGCTGTTTCGGGGAATCGTCGGCATTCGCGGACGTACGTTGATCGTGAATTTGCCGGGGACTCCCAAAGGCGTGCACGAAAATTTGGCGGCGATTATGGACCAACTGCCGGAAGCGTTGTTGATGGTGACAGGGCAATTCCGATTGTAATCCTCCTTCCAATTGGCCCTTATTCTCTATTCCTTTGTTAAATTGTCAAATAAATAGACTGTAACTGTGATATTTATTATGGTATGATGTGGGCGAGTGAATGTATCGGTTCGATTTGCCGTTGTCTATTTTTTTGCCGTAACGAAAGGAGAATCAACCATGAGCGCAGGCGGATTTTTGTTGATCGTCATTGCGGCGTTATTGCTGTTTGGCCCGAATAAATTGCCTGAACTGGGGCGGGCCGTTGGCCGCACGTTCCGTGAATTCAAGGAGGCGACCCGGGATATCGTGGACGATCAACCGGAGGCCAGAAGAACGGAACCCGCACCGAAACCGCAGGTAGAGGGCCCCAAACCGGACGACCGCCGCCTTCCCGAATAGCCGGAAGCGGCAGTGCCCGTTGCATAGGCGATACCTTGATCCCTTCCTTCGCGGAGGGATTTTGTATGAGATTTGACGGGAAAGCCCGGCGGGGAAAGGAGAACAGGAGATGTCGGAGAAAGACAATGCGCAAAGTTTCGTGGAACACCTCACGGAGCTGCGGCGGCGATTGGTGGCGGTTTGCGTCGTGTTCGTCGTAGTGTTGGTGGCGGCCTTTTTCGTGGTTGATCCGATATACCACTATGTGACGAAAAACGCCATTTCCGGCGTGACGATCGAATTAAACGCTTTTTCGTTTTGGGACGGCGTTGGCGTTTATATGAAAATCGCCATGCTGGTTGCGCTCGGGATCACGCTGCCGTTTACGCTTTACCAGGTGTGGGCGTTTGTCAGCCCCGGCCTGAAGGCTCGGGAACGGAAAGCGACGGCGAGATACATTCCGTACGTGTTCATCCTTTTCCTGGTGGGCCTGGCTTTCGGCTATTACGTGGTGTTCCCGTTGGCCATGACGTTTACCGGTTCGCTGAACAAGGAGCTGGGACTCATCGAGACGTACGGAATGGCCGACTATTTCAAGTTTTTGACCAATATCGTGCTGCCGATCTCGTTATTGTTCGAGCTGCCGCTGGTCATTTTGTTTTTGACGCAACTGCGGATTTTGAACCCGGTTCGGCTGAATAAGATGCGCCGGGTCGCGTATTTCGCGCTGGTGGTCGTGTCGGTGATGATTACGCCGGCGGATTTCTTCTCCGCTTTCCTGGTGCTGATCCCGCTGATCCTGCTTTACGAACTGAGCGTGCTCCTGTCCAAGCGGGTCTACGCCAAACAGCAGGCGGCGGATGCGGTGCGGGCGGAGATGTATAAATGAGGGAACGCGCCTTGCGTAAGCGGGGCGCGTTTTTCTTTTGCCCGCTGGGACTGGATCGTTGGCGGGGGCGGAGGTGCCGGGGGGCCGCATCGGGAGGGGGAATCGCCGTACAGCCGCTGTTGTCCGCCCTTTGCCCTGATGGGAACGAAGTGAAGGAGGAGGCAAAGGGCTCCCAAAGGCGGACGTAAACTCTGCCCGGCGCTCTCCCCCTCTTTACGCGGCCCATCTCCCCCGGCGGCTGGGCAAGGCCCCGCCCATGCCCAGCCGGGGAAGAATCCGCGAGGCCCGCTTCCGCCCAAGGCGCGTTGGGAGGCGGCAGGGAAGGGCTGGATCATTGGCGGGGGCGGAGGTGCCGGGGGCGAGGTGCGGGGTGCGGGGTGCGGGGGGCTGGTGAGCCACATGGAAGGTGCGACCAGCCGGTCATCCGCCGCCCCCCGGCTGAACGTAAAATGTTGTATTTCTTACAACATTTCAGGCTCACGCCCCCTTGATGAGCGCAAAATGTTGTATTTTGTACAACAATATTGGATCCATTGGCCCGTTTACCCGGAAAATGTTGCACTTAATACCATATTTCCGCCTTAAGCGGGCCAAACACCGCGAAAATGTTGTACAAAATGCAAAAGTTGCTGCTCAGTCCGCAGTTGGTCCAGCCCGCGGTCTATCCAGCCGCCAGGAGTGAACCGCCCCACAGCGGAGGAACGTTAGCCCAAATTACCCGGCGACCGGACTAGCCACCTCGCGCTACTCCCGTCCAGCCCCGCCGGAATATTTATCCAGGCGCAAGGATACAATGGGAAGGGCGCCGATTAGCCCGATAGGACAATGAAAAAAATTTGTACAAAGGAACTTGAAATCTACTCGCAACTTGAGTAATATAAAAGTGGTTGTTAGCACTTGAGTAGATTGAGTGCTAATACATATAACAAACATCTACCCATAACACCACATATTTAAAGGAGGCTGTTTTTTCATGATCAAACCTTTAGGTGAACGCGTACTCGTGCAACCGATCGAGCAAGAGGAGACAACGGCATTCGGCATCGTGCTTCCGGACACGGCCAAAGAAAAGCCGCAGGAAGGTAAAGTCGTCGCCGTTGGCAGCGGAACTTTGAAAGATGGCGCTCGCGTTCCGTTGGAAGTGAAAGAAGGCGACCGCGTTCTTTTCTCCAAATATGCCGGCACCGAAGTGAAATATGAAGGCAAAGAATATTTGATTATGAAAGAAAGCGACATCCACGCCATCATTGGCTAAACCGCCGACGAAAGGCATTGAACGAACACACACAACTTTATGGGAGGTAATTGAACAATGGCAAAAGACATTAAATTCAGTGAAGACGCCCGCCACGCTATGCTTCGTGGGGTTGACGCTTTGGCAAACGCAGTAAAAGTAACACTGGGTCCGAAAGGCCGCAACGTCGTGCTGGAGAAGAAATTCGGCAGCCCGCTCATCACGAATGACGGCGTAACGATCGCGAAAGAAATCGAACTGGAAGACGCTTTTGAAAACATGGGCGCCCAGCTCGTAAAAGAAGTAGCTACCAAAACGAACGACGTCGCCGGTGACGGTACGACAACCGCAACGGTTCTGGCACAAGCGCTGATCCGCGAAGGCTTGAAGAACGTTACGGCCGGCGCCAGCCCAATCGGCCTGCGCAAAGGGATCGACAAAGCGGTTCGCGCTGCAGTCGCTGAACTGAAAAGCATCTCCAAAGCCATCGAAGGCAAACAGTCGATCGCTCAAGTTGCCGCGATCTCCGCTGCGGACGAAGAAGTGGGCGAACTGATCGCCGAAGCGATGGAGAAAGTGGGCAAAGACGGCGTCATCACCGTCGAAGAATCCCGCGGTTTCGCTACCGAGCTTGAAGTGGTTGAAGGGATGCAGTTCGACCGCGGTTATGTATCTCCTTACATGATTACCGATACGGACAAAATGGAAGCCGTACTCGATAACCCATATATCCTGATCACGGACAAAAAGATCAGCAGCACGCAAGAAATTCTGCCGCTGCTGGAGAAAATCGTACAACAATCCAGACCGTTGCTGATCATCGCTGAAGATATCGAAGGCGAAGCGCAAGCGATGCTGATCGTCAACAAGCTGCGCGGTACGTTTAATGCGGTAGCCGTTAAAGCTCCTGGCTTCGGCGACCGTCGTGAAGCGATGCTGCAAGATATCGCCGCTCTGACCGGCGGCCAAGTGATCACCGAAAAACTCGGCCTTGATCTGAAGAGTACGACGGTGGAGCAACTGGGTAACGCGCGTCAAGTTATCGTTACGAAAGAAAACACGACGATCGTGGACGGCAGCGGCGACAAAGCCGACATCCAAGCTCGCGTGAACCAAATCCGTGCGCAACTGGAAGAAACGACTTCCGAGTTCGACAAAGAAAAACTGCAAGAGCGTCTGGCTAAACTGGCCGGCGGCGTAGCGGTTATCAAAGTCGGCGCGGCTACCGAAACCGAGCTGAAAGAACGCAAACTGCGCATCGAAGACGCGCTGAACGCAACGCGTGCGGCCGTTGAGGAAGGGATCGTATCCGGCGGCGGTGTTGCCCTCGTCAATGTATATAACGCTGTATCTGCTGTTGAAGCGGCCGGCGACGAAAAAACCGGCGTTAACATCGTGCTTCGCGCTCTGGAAGAACCGGTTCGCACGATCGCAGCCAACGCGGGCGAAGAAGGCTCCGTTATCGTGGATCGCCTGAAGAAGGAAAAAGTCGGCATCGGCTATAACGCCGCTACCGGCGAATGGGTGAACATGATCGAAGCCGGTATCGTTGACCCGGCGAAAGTAACCCGTTACGCATTGCAGAATGCTGCCTCTGTAGCCGGCTTGTTCCTGACGACCGAAGCGGTTATCGCCGACAAACCGGAACCGGAAAAACCAGCCGCTCCTGACATGGGCGGAATGGGCGGCATGATGTAAGATAGGCTGTAAAGCCTTGCCCACATATTGACCACATTGTGTAGAATGAAGACACCTTAGAGTGATGGAAATCGCTCCAAGGTGTCTTCTGTTTTTTAGAGAAAGTGAGGAGGTCTTGTTTTGAGATTAAGCATCTCAAGGCCGTTCGTACGACTTGCTGCTTGGCTATAGGACGATGGTGTTTTCCCGTTATATTCTGATTGTTTGGCAACATCGGCAGAGCACGTTCTAGTTGTTACTTTGCTTTGACCAGAAAACGCATTAACTTCAGTGTATCCTTGGTCGGTCTTCAGCACAGTAACCCTATATTTTCAACAAAGTCATCCCATACTCATTCGTAACAAAGTCCATGTCTGAATCCCGGGAAACCAGTAACAAATTAGCTGTAAAGGCAGTTGCAATAATGAGTGCATCAGGAGTTTTGATTTTCCGTCCCTTGCTTCTTTGCTCGCTTTGCATGGAAGCTGCCTTTCTTGCAACAGCGGAATCGACATGTAACATATGCCTAGGGGAGAAAAGCCTTTCAGCGATTAAGAACTGATTGTGTTTGACACCGCTCAGTACCTCACATTCCGTAATCGTCGAAAAAAATATTCGCCGTTTTTCTTCTTGGGCTTGTCGTACTAAGTTAACGGCGGCATGATCGTTGTCCAGAATGGCGATTACGATGTTCGAATCGAATAAATATCCGGATCGGTTGTGGGTCACTTTCCCCAGCCCTCCCGTGACCCCTGAATGTGGTCTAATAATTCTTGCGCTTCCCCGGGCTTCAGTATTCCAGCTACACTTAAAATGTCATCGACTGAGTAATCATCAAAGTCCTCGATGGTTTCTGCTTCAAGATCAATGACCAACTTCTTGGTGGAAATATTGTTTTCAGATAAAAACTCCCGTAGGTCTTTTGCTATATGAGGATGGAGCTTGCGTACCATTGACATGGAGAACCACTCCTTTATCAAGTTATGTTGCTAAATCGTTTTGCTTCCTGCGATCTTCTTCGATTATTACTTATAAACAATTATACCCGATAATGTAATGAAGGGATACGGCCGCGGCACATAGAACGAGCTATTATCATGTTCCTTTCATGTACGATTGGGGTTTATGTTAGTGCCCACAACTTGCCCACAAACTCTACGCATACATCGTAATCACTTAAATATATAGGACTGATTCAAAAAACACATTCGAGTTGATCTTAAAAATAAGTAAAACTTAGAACCGTTTTCTTATATCCACATGTCGTCAATTTGTAGTTTAAATGGCACGAAAACTCATTATAATGGCTATGAAAGTGGTGTAATCTGTCTGTGTTGTCGTATAATTTAAGTCAAATGGCCAAGGAGGCTTACTTACGAATGATTCGGATCGGCAAAATCAGTTTTTGGCATGTTCATGCGGAAGATTACACGAAGCAGGCACTGGAGCATCCCGAAACGGAGCTCGCCGCGATCTGGGATGAACTTCCCGAACGCGGGCAGACCAAAGCGGCGCAGTACGGAGTGCCGTATTACGCCACGCTCGACGAGATGCTTGCGCAGGACGACATCGACGCTGTCATCGTGGACGCGCCAACGAATCTGCATCGCGACGTCATGGTGAAGGCGGCTGAGGCCGGCAAGCATATTTTTACGGAGAAAGTCATCGCCCCTACGGCGAAGGAAGTAATGGATATTCTCGCTGCGGTCCGGAAAGCGGGGGTGAAGCTGATGGTTTCCCTGCCGCGCCTGTACGACGGTTATACGCAGACGATCGATCGCGTGCTCCAAGACGGCAAGCTCGGCAGGCTAACCATGGCGCGGGTCCGTCTGTCGCATAACGGTGCGACCGCGAACTGGCTGCCCGCCCATTTCTTCTCCAAGGAGCAGTGCGGCGGAGGCGCCCTCATCGACCTGGGTTGCCATCCGATGTATCTTGTCCGGCGTTTCTTGGGAATGCCCGAGAGTGTCAGTGCGAATTTTGGCTATGTGACGGGCAAGGAAGTTGAAGACAATGCGGTAGCCGTGCTCCGTTATGCGGAAGGCGCGCTAGGCATCGTCGAAGCAGGTTTCGTGAACAGCCACTCGCCGTTCTCCATTGAGCTTCACGGAACCGATGGCACGCTGCTGTACGGGTTCCCGGATGAGGTTCCCGTCGTTCGTTACAACGGCGGGAGCGGACAATGGGAGAAGCTGGAGCTGGGGGACAGATTACCTTATGCGTTCAGCCAATGGGTGGAACATATCAAGCAAGGTACCGAGGCGACGGAAAATATCGCGGCGGCTGTCGATCTGACCCGACTCATGGAGGCTTCGAATCGCTCGGCGGCGGAAGGCCGGTCGATCCGGATCGACGAGCTGGCAAAATAGCGGATGACCCAAGGAAAGGAGGGATCAAGATGCGGGCGGATTATCGCGAACCGACGGGGAAGAAGCCGGCGGACCGTAAAGCGGCCGGAAGCGCAAGCCCTTTTCCGTACGGCAGAATGACGGAAAGGCAGGATGCGCTCGACCGGCTTGAGCTGCAATTTCGCTGGGGAGGTTACGGAATTCGCGTGCTGCGCTGCCATCTGGCCTCGTTTCCTCCGGGACATATCATTCCTTTTCACAAGCACTCGGGTTATGAATTTCATTATATTCCGAAAGGCAAGGGCAAAGTGATCCTCGTCGACCAGGCTTACGATCTCCACGAGGGCCTGTTCTATTTGACCGGACCGGATCTGGTGCACTATCAGGAATCGGACCCGGAAGATCCGATGTATGAGCTTTGCCTTCATCTGGAGATTGAGCCGCTGGCGGCGGACGCCGAACCCGGCGGCTGGGGAGACGAGTTGGAGGCGGCGGAGGCGAGGGAATGCATCAGCTCGTTGGATCGTTTGCCGATCGCACCGGTCGTTGACCGGTTCCATGCGATGAGCGGTTTTCTGGAGGCATACCGTATTTTGGAGCAGCGGCCCATCGGCTTCTACACGCTGCTGAAGCAGGAAATCGTGCAGATTTTGCTGCGCACGGTTCGCGTGCTGGACAGGGCCGACGACAGAACGGGAATTCCGGAGCGGGATATGAGCTTCCATCGCTACAAGTTGGCCACGCAATATATTCGGGACAACGAGAGCATGCCGATCTCGCTGCAGCAGGTTGCCGAGGCGATCGGGACCAGTCCCCGGCAGCTTCAGCGTATCTTCCGCAGTGAAGGGCGGACGACGTTCCGCGATTATTTGGAGCACACGCGGTTGACGGCGATCTGTTCGGACCTGCTTCTTACGGACAAAGCGATCGAGGAGATTGCCATTGCCCACGGTTACGCGAATCCAAATTATCTGTATCCGGTATTCAAGAGCAAGTACGAAGTGACGCCAAGCGCGTACCGCAAAATGCATGCAGGAGAGCCTTCGGCATCCCATTCCGAACGAGAGAAGGAAGCGAGTAGATGAGCAAGCATGTACGCATCGGCCTGATCGGAAGCGGAGGAATCGCCAAAGCCCACGTAAGAGAAGCGGATCAACTTTAAATCCTAGTGTCATCACGCGATAAAGCAAGGGGGCGATCCCAAATGGCTAATTCTTGGCCTAGGGACAGCCCTCTTTTTGGGTCTCCAACGGCGATGATCATCCCGAAGAAATCGAGCTGCCTTTGCGCTGCATGAACTCCCGAGGCGAGATGCCTTCCACTTTTTTGAACACCTTGCTGAAGTAGAAGGCGCTTTCATACCCGAGTTTCTGCGAGATCTCGTAGATCCGGCCTTCGCCGCGAACCATCATTTCCTTGGCGGCCGCGATTTTGGTCTCCGTGACGTATTCCACGAAATTGATTTTGGCGGTTTTGGAAAAAAGATGGCTGAGGTAATTCGGACTAAAGTTGAACACGTCGGCGACTTGGTTAAGGGAGAGCTTGCTGCTCAGATTCCGTTTGACGTAATCCTGCACGTTCCGGACGATTTGTTCCTTGTAGCTCTGTTTGCGCGACGACAGGATATCGCAGCACCCGTCCCGGAATTGAACCAGCCAGTCGATGACGCCCTGGGTCGTTTGCTTCTTATAAATCGCACGGTAGCCCTCCGGCTCGTTCTCGAAAATTTGCTCGACCACGTTTTCGCCGTCCGCCAGCAAGGAGGTGGCCATGTATAAAATATTGCAGGCCGCATCGGTGGCCGAGACAAACAGCTCCGGCCTGCCGTTGAACCGGTCGATCACATTCGTGATCATGGCGTACAATGCGCCGGTATCCAGTTCCTCGAAGGCGCGGCGGATGTCCGAACGGGATACGGAAGCCTCTTCCGCTGGGGAAGCGAGCTCGGCTGCGTTGCTTTGGGCAAAAAAGACGAAGGATTGCCGGTCGAGCGCCGTCGGCAGCGTTCGGCGGGCGGCCAGGTAGCTTTCGTGCAGCAAATACGGGTCTTCCACGGCGTAACCGGCGGCACCGATTATTTTCACGTTGAAATAGGAATGGAGCACGGCGGCCATATCGTGAAGCAGCCCTTCGATCTCCGGCATCCAACGCTGCGGGTCTTTATCGGAAAGGGGCAGCACGATCGCGAAGTTCCGCAGATCCAGGCTGGTGACGAAGCAAGGCCGCGCCGACGCAAGCGTGTCCTTGGCCATCTGCACCGTGCTGGTGCATAAAGCAACCAGCTTATCGCCGCGTGGGGGGACGCTGTCCGGCCCCTGAATCCGGCAGGTGCAGACCAGGTAAGCGGGAGCCGAGAGATCCAGCTCGAGATCGTCCCTTTGCAGGAGGTATTGGTTCTTGTTCTCGAACAGTTGGTTGAACAGGCGGATAAAGAACTTATCCCGCAGCGCATGCAGATTGCTGCGATAGAGCATGTTGGGATAGCTCTCTACGGTTTTATAATCCTCCAGCAGGGTGACGGTCTTCCTCACGGATTCGGCCAGCGTCTGCGGCGTCAGTTCGAGCTTGACCAGGTAATCCGCCGCCTGCAGATGGATCGCGCTGCGCGCGTATTCAAATTCCTCGTAGCTCGTCAGGAAGATGAACAGCGGAATCCGCCCATATTTGCCGCGAACGGATTCGGCGACCTGCAAGCCGGTTTTGACCGGCATTTTGATGTCGGTAAT
Organism: Paenibacillus sp. JL3B1040; assembly: GCF_057063165.1. Classification (NCBI taxonomy): domain Bacteria; kingdom Bacillati; phylum Bacillota; class Bacilli; order Caryophanales; family Paenibacillaceae; genus Paenibacillus; species Paenibacillus tiangongensis. The sequence continues at coordinate 1,347,854 of NZ_CM169317.1, forward strand.
CACGAGGTCGGGACGCAAAGCCTCGATCATCTCCTCGGCCTGGGCCCCGTTATGGGCGATGCCGACGATTTCGATTTGATAATCCTCCCATTTGAGCATGGATTGTAGGCCGATGCAGACCAGCGCTTCATCATCGGCGATCAGCAATTTCATCATACCATCACTTCCTTGCGTGGTTTACGTTAGCGAAAGACTGAAGGACGTTCATCTTCTCCGGTAAGGCAATAAGAGGTTCATTCTCGTATAATGGCCGAGCTCGCTTTCGATGGAAAGGCCGTAACGCTCCCCAAAGGTCAGGCGTAAACGGTCATGTACGCTGCGCAGACCGACATTTTCGAGCAGCCCTTTGGATCCGGGCTCCTGCTGGGACATGATGGCGGCGATCTGTTCTTCGCTCATCCCGACCCCGTTATCCTCAATCGTGATCCGCATGTCGTAACCGCCGCTTTTGGCCACGGACACCGCAATTTCCCCCCGGCCTTTCGGTTCGATCCCGTGGAAAATCGCATTCTCCACCAGCGGCTGCAGCGTGAAACGGGGAATCAGGCCGGAGAGCAGCTCCTCGTCTTCAATGCTCTGTATCATCGTAATCGTGCTGCCGTAACGATATTTCTGAATAAGAAAATAATCGTCCATCAGGCTAAGCTCCTCCCGCAGGGGGACCAGCTTGCGATGATCCTTGGCGATGTTGCGCAGCAGCCGCGACAAAGAGGTCGTCATTTCCGCGATACCCGTGGCGTTCTGGAGCGTGGCCATCCATTTGATCGAGTTCAGCGTGTTATAGAGGAAATGGGGACTGATCTGGCTTTGCAGTATTCGGTATTCCAGCTCCTGCTTCTGCTTCTCGTCCGCCACGCGGGAATCCATCAGCGTCAGGATATCATGGGACAACCGGTTGATGCCTCGTCCCACATCCCCCAGCTCGCTGTTCCACTCGATATTCCGGTCGATCAGGAAATTGCCTTGAGCGATCTTGTCGATCCGCTTTCGTAATTTCTCCACGGGCAAGCTGATCGTCCGGGTTAAATAGAGCGTAATAAAGCCGCTTAAAGCGATCACCAGCACGGATACGCCGATCATCAGCAGCAGCCAGGCGTTCAGCTGCGGAGCGAATTGCTTCCCGTCCAGCGTCTGCGACAGCACGACGCCTTCCCGCACGGGATAAGACACGGAGATCCGGCGCTCGCCGTCCAGCTCCATCCAAGCCAGCCGGGTCAGCTCCCCGGTGGCTTCTTTTTTGTCATAAGGCAACATGGCGTAAGGACCGGAGAGCGGCTGCACCTTATCCCCTTCGATCCGATACTTCCGGCTGCCCAGCGTGACCAGCAGTTCAGAGCCCTCCGGAAGGCTGTAGCCCTTCAGCTTGTCGGTAATCACGGAGGTGTTGGCCAGAAGGTAGACCGTCCCGATCCGGGCGGCCCGGTCTCCGTAGATCGGCAACACGAACGGGATGCCGCTCGAACGGGATAACGGATCCTGGATCACTCGTTCCCAAGCTTCCTTCGCGTCTGCGGACAAACCGGGGAATTGACTGATATTATGGATATTTAACGGAGCTGAAGCGCTTCCATAATTGTCGACTTGAATAAACTTTGTTTGATGATCGGTGATGATCAGACGGCGCACGTAGCCGTAAGACCGATTGACCCAAAAGTCCTCCTGTATGGCCGAGAAGACGTTCAGCCCGTCCTTGGCGCTGGCGTCCGGCGAGGCGAAATAGTCCTGAATCAAGCTGTTGGTCGGGGAATTCGTGCTGCTGGCCATAGCCAAAGTGGACAAGTTGATGAGATCCTGGTCAATGATGTGCGAGACGAGCTGCAGGTTGAATTCCGTCGCCTGAATCGTCGTTTTACGCTGGAAATACGAGATCAGCTCATAGCTGAAAAAGGACAGCATCCCCGCGATCAGCAAGGCAAATACGGTCATGATCAGGATGATGCGGCTTTTGATGGTGGCTTTTCTAGCGCTCGTGTCGATCACCTCGCCCGGAGTTGGATTCCTGCCATAAACGAACCGATATCAATTACAATAACATGACTTGGCTTCCCGGACAGCGGCAGGGTTCAGAAACAACCATTTTTGCATCTTTTAAGTATGATTTTACAGCTTTCCGTGCGTTTGTTGAAGAAGCGAATAGAAAAGTATAGGAAAAGAACGCAAAAATGTATGCCCTTTCATTCGGGATTCCGGTACGATTGACCTAAGGATTCGGCGGGGCCGGTCCGGGAGTTCATCACAGGAGGAAAAGGGGTTTGAACATGAGACGAAAGAAAATATTCGGTTTTACCTTGGCGGCGGTTCTGCTCGTAGGTCTGCTTGCCGGATGTTCCGGCAATAACGGAAATTCGGGCACAACGGCGACGTCCGATCCTCAGACAACGAACAATTCTGCAAACGTTTCCAACGAGAAAAGCGACGAGCCCGTCACGCTGAAGTGGGCGTTATGGGACTGGGAAGCGACCGCTTATTATCAACCTCTGATCGACGCTTATAAGAAAGACCATCCGAACGTAACCATCGAATACGTCGATTTGGGCTCCACCGACTACATGACGATGCTGAGCACGCAGCTTTCCGGCGGCGCGGATCTGGACATCCTGACCATCAAGGATATCCCGGGTTATGCCAACCTGGTGAAGCAGAACCATCTGGAACCGCTGAAGAGCTTCATTGATACCCAAGGCATCGATACTTCCCTTTACGGCGGAACCGTGGAGCAAATTCAAGTGAACGGCGACGTATACGCATTGCCTTTCCGCAGCGATTTCTGGGTTGTCTACTATAACAAAGACTTGTTCGATAAAGCCGGGGTGCCTTATCCGACCAACGATATGACGCTGGATCAATACGACGAGATCGCGAGAAAAATGACGTCCGGCAGCGGCTCGGAAAAAGTATACGGCGCCCATTACCACACCTGGCGCAGCGCGGTGCAACTGTTCGGCATCCTGGACGGGCAGAACACCATCGTCGACGGGAAATACGCTTTCCTGAAGCCGGTATACGAACGGATTCTGAAGCAGCAGGACGACGGCATCGTGATGGACTACGCTACGCTGAAGACCTCCAGCACCCACTATTCCGGCGTCTTCTACAATAACTCGGTTGCCATGATGAACATGGGCAGTTGGTTTATCGCCACGCAGATCGACAAGGTGAAGAGCGGCGAGTCCCAGGCGACGAATTGGGGAATCGTGAAATATCCGCATCCGGACGGCGTAAAAGCCGGTACGACGCTGGGAACGATCACTTCCCTGGCCGTGAACCAAAAGTCCGCCATCAAAGAAGCCGCCTTGGACTTCCTGAAATTTGTGACGGGTGAAGAGGGAGCGGCGGTCATCGCATCCACCGGAACGATTCCGGCGATCCAGAACGATGAGGTCGTCAACTCCATCGCTTCCATCGACGGCTTCCCGACGGACGAGAACAGCAAAGCGGCTTTGACGACGGAAAGAACCTACCTGGAAATGCCGCTGCATGAAAAGAGTGCGGATATTGAAGTCATCCTGAACGAAGCGCACGATAACATCATGACGAAAAATGCCACCATCGACGAAGGTCTGGCGGATATGGAGAAACGGGTCCAAGAGGCGCTCAATAACTAATCGCTGAACTCGCATTCTATTTCGATGCTGCCGGGGGCGGGCTCTCAAGCCCGCCCTTTTTTCCGAATTCTCTAACACAAGCAGGTTTGGAGGAGAGAAATCATGCGGAATGAACCCGTGATAGGAACCGAAATTGTCAAAAGAAACGCTTTATCCAAAAGCGTCAAGGATCATTTGGTGGCCTACAGCTTTATCGCCCCCAATTTTATCGGCTTTGCCGTGTTTACGCTGGTGCCGATGATATATGCGTTTGTTCTCGCGTTCGTGAAATGGGATGGGGCCAACCCGATGGAGTACGTGGGGCTGCGGAATTTCACCCGACTGCTTCAGGACAGCACCTTCCACAAAGCTTTTTGGAACACCATTGTTTATACGATTGGCGTTGTGCCATTCACGATGGTCTGCGCGCTGGGGCTGGCGCTTCTGCTAAATCAGAAGCTGCTGGGGCGCAACTTCATGCGGACGGTGTTCTTTTTTCCGTATGTCGCTTCGCTGGTTGCGGTAGCTGCCGTATGGAATTTCGTATTCAGCCCGACCATGGGGCCGGTCAACCATATTTTGCACGCCATCACTGGCGTTCCGATCGAGGATTTGCCCCGGTGGGCTGCGGACAAGGACTGGGCGATGTTCACGGTCGTTCTGTTCACCGTATGGAAGAACATGGGTTATTATATGGTGATTTATTTGGCGGGGCTGCAGGGAGTCAATCCCGAGCTGTACGAAGCCGCCGAGCTGGACGGGGCCGGCCGCTGGAGAAGATTCCGCAACGTGACGATTCCTCAGCTTGCGCCGACGACGTTCTTTGTGCTGATGATTCTGATCATCAACTCGTTTAAGGTGTACGACATCTTTATCAACCTGTTTGCCGGGGCCGATAACCAGTTGAACGATTCGACCCGGGTCCTTGTCTATCAAATTTACAACACCGCGTTCCGCTCGCTGGATTACGGGTACGCCAGCGCTATGGCGATTGTGCTGTTCCTGCTCGTTCTGGGCATTACCCTGGTTCAGTTCCAGGGCGAGAAGAAGTACGGACAATAGGAGGAGGCAAAAATGACAGGAGCCAACAAACAAGTCAAAACCGTCGCCAAAATTTTTGCGTACCTGGTGCTCGCGGTGGTCGTTCTGTGTATGCTCGTTCCTTACGCGTGGATGCTGTCGTCCTCGCTGAAACTGAATAAGGACGTTTTTTCGTTTCCGATGCAGTGGATTCCGGATGCTCCCCGCTGGCAGAATTATGTGGAGATTTGGACGCGGATTCCGCTTGGCCGATTTATATACAACACGGCAAAGCTGTCCGTTATCGTCACCGTGCTTCAACTGCTGACGTCCAGTTTCGCCGCTTATGCTTTCTCGAAGCTGCGTTTCAAAGGGAGAAACCTGTTGTTTCTCGGCTATATCGCGACGATTGCCATTCCATGGCAGGCCTACATGGTCCCGCAGTTTATCATGATGCGTTCCATGGGGCTGAACAATACCCATCTCGCGATCATTTTTCTGCAAGCCTTCTCGGCGTTTGGCGTCTTCTTGATGCGTCAGTTCTACCAGAGCATTCCCGATGAACTGTGCGAGGCGGCCCGCATCGACGGGTTAAGCGAATACGGAATTTGGGGAAAAATCATGCTCCCGCTCTCCAAGCCGGCCTTGTCCACGCTCACGATCTTCACGTTCGTGAATACGTGGAACGACTTTCTCGGACCGATGATTTATTTGACCAAAACGGAATTGAAAACGATCCAAATCGGGCTGCGCATGTTCATCACGCAGTATTCCGCCGAATATGGCTTAATCATGGCGGCCAGTGTCGTCTCCATCATTCCGGTGCTGATCGTCTTCCTGTCGCTGCAGAAATATTTCGTGCAAGGCGTGGCGGCGACCGGGATCAAGGGGTAATATCAAGGGGAGAAGGAGTTGAGGAAATGAACGCGACTGACGGCCATCCGCTCCAAACGCGGAGCGACATGGTGAATGTTTTGGAGCGGTTGGTGCATCCTCTCCGGCCGTTCTACAGCCGAGGCGGCGCCCGGCTAGCGCTGGGCGGGACCGGCGTGTCCTACCCGGCGGCCGTGGCGGAGATGGAGGGGTTCTCCCGGGTGTTATGGGGGCTGGTTCCCCTGCTGGCGGGCGGAGGCTCCAGTGAGTTATGGAACGTCGTCCTGGACGGCATTCGCTCCGGCACGAATCCGGAGCATGAAGAATATTGGGGCGAGGTGGGCGACTATGATCAGCGGCTCGTCGAGATGGCGGTCTTCGGCTACGCGCTGGCGCTGATCCCGGAGCATATCTGGGAACCGCTCCGCCCGGCGGAGCGCGACCGGCTGTACCGCTGGTTGAATCAAATCAACCGTCATCCTTGTTACGACTGCAATTGGCTGTTCTTTAACGTGCTGGTGAATATGGGATTCCGCAAAGCCGGCTTGCCTTACGACGCCGAGCAACTGGAGCGGAATTTGGACCGGTTGGACGCTTTCTATCTGGAAGACGGATGGTACAGCGATGGCATCGGGGGGCACAGCGATTATTATGTGCCGTTTGCCTTCCACTATTACGGACTGCTCTACGCGCGCGTGATGGAAGGTGAGGACCCCAATCGTTCGCGCGTGTTTAAGGAGCGCGCCGCGGCATTCGCCGGCGATTTCCTTCACTGGTTTGCGCCGGACGGCGCGGCGCTGCCGTACGGGCGCAGCCTGGCCTACCGCTTTGCCCAATCCGCCTTCTGGAGCGCGCTTGCTTACGCCGGCGTGGAAGTGCTTCCAATCGGCGTGCTGAAGGGGCTTGTGCTGCGCAACCTGCGCTGGTGGTTAGACCGGCCGATTCGGAGTTCCGACGGGCTCCTCACGGTCGGTTACGCTTATCCGAATCTGGTCATGGCGGAGAACTACAATTCGCCCGGCTCGCCGTATTGGGCGCTTAAAGCGTTCCTGCCGCTGGCCCTGCCGGAAGAGCATCCGTTCTGGACCGCGGAGGAGCTGCCGCTGCCGGAGCTGCCGGCGCTCTCGATCCAGCGCCCGGCCCATCTCGTGCTGGCCCGCGATCACGCGTCCGGCCAGGTGGCGGCCTTTAACGCCGGCCATCGCGGCACGAACGAGCATACCCATACCTCGGCCAAATACGAGAAGTTCGTTTATTCCACCGGGTTCGGGTTTAGCGTCCCGCGCGGGGAATGGGGCTTGTCCCAAGGCGCGTTCGACTCCATGCTCGCGCTCAGCGAACGCGGGGACAACCTGTACCGGGTCAGACGCCGCAACCTCGAGACGTCGATCCGGGATAACGTGCTGTTTGCTCTATGGCAGCCTTGGCCCGACGTCGAGGTGCGGACCTGGGTTGTCGCCGGACTCCCCTGGCATGTACGGATTCACCGGATTGTAAACGGGCGTCCGCTCGATGCCGCGGAGGGCGGATTTGCGCTGGGGATGGAGACGGAGCTGACGGAACGGACGGAAGCGGGCCGGGCGGCGGCCGGGGCGGCAAGCCCTTATGGAGCGAGCGGGGTGCTGAACCTGCTGGGCTACGGGACGGCCGAACTAATCCGTCCGAACGCCAATACCAATGTTCTGCATCCGCGCACCGTCCTGCCGACGCTTCAGACTTCCCTGGAGCCGGGAGTTCATGTGCTTGCGGCGGCCGTTTATGGCGATCCATCGCCGGGGGCAGCTTGGGAGCCGGTGACGCCCGAATCGCTGGGCATCGTGATCGGGGGGCGGGAAATCGTCCTGCAGACGTGCCAAGGGAACGAAATACGCATCGAATTGGAGTAGCTGGCGCCGTTTCGGGCTGTCCGTCGGAGGGAGGAGAGTCGATGAGAGATTTTGAGGAATGGGAGCGGCTAGTGGAGGATCTGTCTCCTTTGCGGGCGGACGACTATTATTCGGGCGGCGGCGGGGCGGCGTTCTGGAATTCGCTGCGCGAGGCTGCGGATGCCCGGGCCGAGCTGGAGACGATCCGGGCCGAGGGGGAACGCCTGCTGACATCCTCGGCGGAGGAACTGACCTATTCGTTGTTTTCCTTGTTTGCGGTGCGGGGGTCGCGGCTGGAGTATGAGCGGGTTTATTTTGAGAGGCGGCGGCGCCTTAACACCTTCGCCTTTCTGTCGCTGCTCGAACCGGAATCGGAATCGTACGAAACGGCGCTGTGGGATGCCATCTGGGCGATTTGCAGCGAGTTCACCTGGTGCTTGCCCGCGCATGTGGATGCGACACGTCCGGTCTCGGAAACGATCGACCTGTTCGCGGCGGAGACGGGGTTTGCGCTGGCCGAGTTGTCCCTGCTGCTCGCCGGGCGTCTGCCGGAGCTGCTGCGCGTGCGGATCGTCGAGCTGGTTGAGGAGCGGCTGTTCCGTCCTTTTCTCGAGCAAGGCCCGTACCATTGGGAGGAGCTGACGAACAACTGGTCGGCGGTTTGCGCCGGCTCGATTGGTTCGGCTGCGCTGCTGCTGATGCAAGAGAAGCGGGATCACGCCCGACTGGCGCGTATTTTGGAGAAAACCGAGCGCAGCATGACCTTCTATCTGCAAGGCTTCGGCGAGGACGGCGCCTGTCCGGAAGGGCTGGGGTACTGGAATTACGGGTTTGGCTATTTCGTTTATTATGCCGATCTGCTGCTGAAGCGAAGCCGGGGCCGGCGGGATTGGTTCCGCGTGGACAAGGTGCGGCGAATTGCCGGCTTTCAGCAAAAATGTTTTCTGGGCGGCCGGCTGGTCGCCAACTTCTCCGATACGCAGCCGTACGGCAGCGTCCACCCGGGGCTCTCGCATTACCTCGCTTCCCGGTATGCGGAGGTGGAAGCTCCGCCCGCTTTGCTCTATGCGGACTACCGCGAGGACCATTGCAGCCGGTGGGCGCCGGCGCTGCGCAACCTGATCTGGCGGGACCGCGCTGCGGCGGGGGCGGCGGAGTGGAGAGACGGCGACTTTGTGTTCGAGGACGCCGGCTGGCTGATCTCGCGTTTCACCGCCGCGGGGAGGACGTTTGGTTTTGCCGCGAAAGGCGGACATAACGGTGAATCGCATAACCACAACGACCTGGGCCATTTCATGCTGGCGGGCGGGGGAGCGTTTTTCCTGTCCGATCTGGGGTGCGGGGAATATACGCGGGATTATTTTGGCAAGGCCAGATATACGTATGACTGCAACGGCTCGCAAGGGCATTCCGTCCCGATTATTGACGGGCAGCTGCAGCAAGAGGGACGGGAAAGGGAGGCTTCGTTAGTCCGGTATGAGACATCAAAGGGAATTTGCCTTTTGGAGCTGGAATTGTCCGGGGCTTACGAGGACGAAAATCTTCGCTCTTTCAAGAGAAGCTGGGCATGGGACAAGACGGAGGACCCGCCCTGCCTGTCGCTTCGGGACGATTTCCGGTTTGCGGAAGCGCCGGGAAGCCTGGTAGAGCGGCTCGTGACCCCGATTCGGCCGGAGGTTGGCGATCCGGGATTGCTGCGCTTCGCCGGCGGCGAAGCGCTGACGCTGGAGCTGCATTACGACCCGAAGCGGCTGGATGCCGATGTTGCGGAACGGACGTACCGGGATCATTACGGGATAGATACGGTCTGGTACGCGCTGGATTTCCGGGTGCGGCAGCCGGAGGCCGATTTCGGGATCGATTTTCTATTTAAATTCGTCACGCATTAGGAATAGGGGAATGGAGGGACGAAGTCTCATGGGAATTGAAAAGGCCTGGGCGGAAGAGGCCTGGGCGAAGTCGCTGGACAAAACGCTGCGGAATGCGGCCCGAATCGGCTCCGGATTTCCGCACGCCAGCAAAGGCGGGGTCTTTGAGTTGGCCGAGCCGGCCTGGTGGACGGCGGGATTCTGGCCGGGACTGCTGTGGCTGCTGTATGAGGGAAGCGGCAAGGAGGAACTGAAGGCGCTGGCGCAAGCCTGCGAGACCAAGCTGGACGCGGTGCTGGACGGCTATGTGCGTCTGGATCACGATCTGGGATTTATGTGGACGCTGACCAGTATTGCTTCCTATAAACTTACCGGGAGCGAGGTTTCGCGGATTCGGGCACTGAAGGCCGCGAACTACCTGGCGGCCCGCTTCAATCTGAAGGGGCGTTATATTCGGGCCTGGAATCCGTGGAAGGAAGGGGAGCGGAACGAAGGGTGGGCGATCATCGACTGCTGTATGAATCTGCCGCTGCTGTTCTGGGCGTCCCGCGAAAGCGGCGATCCCCGGTTCGCCCATGTGGCCGAAGCGCATTTGGATACGGTGCTTGAACAGTTTATCCGCGAAGACGGCTCGGCTTATCATATTGTGGTCTTTGATCCGGTAACGGGCGAGGTGGTTGGGCCGCAAGGCGGCCAAGGCTATGCGCCGGAGTCGGCGTGGTCGCGCGGCGCGGCCTGGGCGATTTACGGCTTGACGTTGGGCTTCCACCATACCGGCAAGCCGGAGTATCTGTCCGCCGCGCAGCGGGCGGCGGATTCCTTCCTTAGTCAGTTGCCGGACGACCGGGTGCCGGCCTGGGATTTCCGCGCGCCGGAAGAGCTGCGCGAGCTGCGGGATTCGTCCGCCGGATCCTGCGCGGCCAGCGGGATGCTGCTGCTGGCGGAGAAGCTCGGCAGCGCAGGCGCGGCCGCTGCCAAGTACCGTGAGGGCGGCGAACGCATCCTGAAGTCGCTGTACGAAAATTACGGCGCCTGGGACGACCCGGCCGAGGAAGGCCTGATCCTGCACGGGACCAGCAACTACCCGCAGGGCACCAACATCGACGTGCCGCTGATTTACGGCGACTACTTCTTCGTGGAAGGCCTCGCCCGATTGAAGGGCGGAGGGCCGTCGTATTGGGAATAGCGGACGGTGGCGGCGGCGCGGTACGGGATATTTGAACGAAAAAACATACAAAACCGAGAATGAATCGGCCGGATTATCGAGTTTTATACGAAAAAACGTACAAGCAGCTTATGTGGCGGTTGGACATCTGCATGTTGTACGGAAAATCGTATAAATGTCCCCGTTTACTCCATAATAGGGCGGAGCCCAAAGCCATTTTTTATGGCTTTGATATGCTCCGCCCTATTTGTGCTTGTAGTGCGTCGTCTTCTCATTCTCCGGTTATTCCACGTAAAACACCTCCGCGCTCGGATGCTCGCCGTAATTGCCGAACCCTTTGCCGAACAAGGTCAAGCCGCCGGGGTAGCGGGCGTCCAATTCGACGGACAAACGGAACGTCCACTGCTTCTGCCGGATGTCGATGTCGCGAAGGGTGACGTCCGATAGTTTCAAGCCGTCCATGTACGTACCGTCTTCCGTAACGCGCAACCGTTTCAACAGTCCATATTGATTCGCCTGTCTTGGCCACCAATCGGGGGTATATTTGCCCGGCTGATCCCCGTAGTCGCCGGGGCTCGTCCAGGTGCCGAGCCGCTTCCCGTTCAGAGTGAACGTAATATCGGAAGGATAATCTTCCCTCGTTCCCGGGGCTTCGGACGCGATTTCCATCGTAAAGACCAGCTCTTCGGGCTCTTGGCCGGATAGCAGGTAATTGGGGGTTTTGTATTCGATGAACCCTGTGCCGAACCAGAGAACGGCGGCATGGATTCGCTCCGGATCCCAAAAGTACCGGGGGTCGTCAAAGCTGCCGATGATTTTGCCGGTCGTTGCGATCCCGCAGGTTGGCTCGATGTGAAAATCGGAATAATGCCCGACCGGGATTTCGACCCGGTAGCTCTTGCGCTCGGCCGCCGCCTGTGTTGGAAACTGAATTTCCGCGCCGGAGACGGCAAGCGAGCAAATCTTTTGCAGACCGCTCTTGCCGGGAGCCATTTGGGTGGCGATCAGGCCGCATTCGGACAGCTTGCGCACATGCATGGTCATGATCGCGCTGGACAAGCCCACCGCTGCGGCTAACTCCTTAATGTTCATCGGGCGGTTGGCCAACAGCCGCAGTATGCGCAGACGAACCGGGCTCGACAGCGCTTCATACACGGGCAGCGATTGTTCAGATAAATCAAGTTTCATGGATTTCCCACCTTACCCGAAGTTTAATTAATATACATATTAATCAAAAGACATGTTTTTGACAAGTACTGTTACATATACTTCCTAATTTTATGGAAAACATTTGACGAATCAGCGATAATCCGTCTATAATATTAGTGATATAGTTACTTAATTAATATTTAAATTAACTAAGGAGTGAACGACGGATGACACTACAAGGGGTGCTGAACGCGGATTCCGGCAAAGGAACGATTAACCGCCATATTTATGGACACTTCTCCGAGCATTTGGGTCGTTGCATTTATGAAGGGATTTGGGTCGGCGAGGATTCCCCGATTCCGAATACGAACGGGATTCGCAACGATGTCGTGGAAGCGCTTAAGCAGATTCGGGTTCCGGTGCTGCGTTGGCCGGGCGGCTGCTTTGCCGACGAATACCACTGGAAGGACGGCATCGGGCCGAAGGAAGCGCGCAAACGGATGATCAACACCCATTGGGGCGGCGTGGTGGAGAACAATCACTTCGGGACCCACGAGTTTATGGAGCTGTGTCGGCAGTTGGACTGCGAGCCTTACATTAACGGGAACCTTGGCAGCGGGACGGTCCAGGAAATGTCCGAGTGGGTCGAATATTTGACCTTCGGCGGCGTGTCGCCGATGGCTGAACTCCGGGCCCAAAACGGTCGCAAGGAGCCATGGAAGGTTACTTACTTCGGCGTCGGCAACGAGAACTGGGGCTGCGGCGGCAACATGCGGCCGGAATATTATGCCGATGAGTACCGTCGCTACCAGACTTACGTCCGCAACTATGACGACAACCGGATTCACCGGATCGCCTGCGGCCCGAACTCGGACGATTACCGCTGGATGGACGTGCTCATGCGGGAAGCCGGCCGGTTCATGGATTCCATCACGCTGCATTACTATACGTTGCCAACCGGCAATTGGCAGGATAAAGGCTCGGCAACCGGATTCGACGAGCAGGCGTGGTTCTCCACGCTGCAAAAAGCGCTGCACATGGATGAGCTGATTACCCGCCACCGTACGATTATGGATAAATACGATCCGGAAGGCCGGGTTGGATTGATCGTGGATGAATGGGGAACCTGGTACAACGTGGAGCCGGGAACGAATCCGGGATTCTTGTATCAGCAAAATACGATCCGCGACGCGCTCGTCGCCGGCCTGACGCTGAATATCTTCCATAAGCATAACCAACGCGTGCGCATGGCGAATATCGCCCAGACCGTCAACGTGCTCCAAGCCGTCATCCTGACGGAAGGCGAGAAAATGATTCTGACGCCGACGTATCACGTGTTCGACATGTATAAGGTTCACCAGGACGCCGAGCTGCTGGAGTTGTCGCTGGATCCGGGCAGCTACAAGCTGAACGACTCCGCTATTCCGGCGGTGACCGCGACGGCGTCGCGCGATACGCAAGGGAAGATCCATATCAGCTTCTGCAATCTGCAGCATCATGCCGAAGCGCAGGTAACGATCGACCTGCGGGGGATGGATGGCGGCAGCTTGACGATTACGGGCTCCACTTTGACGGGCGAGACGATGGACGCCCATAATACGTTTGTGCAGCCGGATGCCGTGAAGCCGCAGCCATTCGAGTCGTTTCAACTTAGCGGCGGCAAGCTGACCGTCAATCTGCCGGCGATGTCGGTGACGACGCTCGAGTTAACGGTGAAGGCTTAACCGCTATGGCGGATACCTCGTGCAAAGCGTGCCGGGACGATTACCGGGTCACGGACGAGCAAATCCGGCGACTGCTGAAGACGACGGCGTTTGCGCCCGAGCGAAGAGTGAGCGAAGAGCAGTACCGGGACAGGCTGCGCGCTTGCGAAACCTGTCCCAAGCTGATGGACGGGATGACCTGCACGGCTTGCGGATGCATCATCCCGGTGGTCGCTTGGCTGAAGGAGCGGACTTGTCCGCTGCCGGGCGGCGGATTGTGGGCAAGTCACCAGGAGTAAATGAACAGGGCTTCGACCTTTTCGCGGCATGGCGGGTTACCTTGCGCGCAAAGGTGAAGCCCTTTTTTTGGGGGGCGATTATTCGGACGATTTGAGTTCTTCGAGCAATTCCTTCGTGTTGTTCCTTACGTTGCCGACGGTCGGCGATACCGGGTAAGCCCGCATCTTCGTGACATCATAGGGCTGAAGCAGCCGGAGCAACGGCACTGCGTCCGTATTATCCCGTGCCAGCCACTCGGCCTCGTGCTCCGGACGAAGGATGGCGGGCATCCGGGTGTGGATTTCGGCCATAAGCGAATTGGGTTCCGTGGTGATGATGGTGCAGGTTGCCAGCTTGTTCCCTTGGGGATCGGACCAAATATCGTATAGCCCGGCGAAGGAGAAGAGGCCTCCGTCCTTCATGACGATCCGAAACGGCTGCTTGCCGCCGGCCCGCTGCTGCCATTCATAGAAGCCGTCGGCGGGGATAAGGCAGCGCCGGGACGTCAGCAGCTTTCGAAACGCCGGCTTTTCCGTTAGCGATTCGGCGCGGGCGTTGATCATGCTGCCGCCGATCTTGTCCTCCTTCGCCCAGGACGGCACCAACCCCCAGCGCAGCTCGCCAAGGCGGTTCCCCTGCTTGCCCGAAATGACGGCGGGGATGAATTGCATCGGTGCTACGTTATAGTTCGGGGCGAATTTCGCCAGCCGGTTCTCAAAGATCAAATATCTGACGATCAGCTCGTCCAGGGGAAGCGTAATCGTAAAACGGCCGCACATGGGGGAACCTCCATCGTATCGTATTCATATCCATCGTTGTATTGTAGTTATTCATGTTTGTTGTAACCATTGTAATCGATAGACTTGCTGGCATGCCAGTCCTCTAATTTTCCCGCTTACGTTAATCAGATGCATAAGTGCAGTTCATTTTGCTCGAAAAACAAATTTATGCCAACTCAAGTGCAAATGTGCAGGTCATTTCCCCACATTGGGTTCAATTTCCGGAAGTTGCTGGGAATTAGATGCATTTTTACATCTCAAGGAGAAAAATAGGTGGATTCTGCGATTATCAACTGCACTTTTGCACTTCGCGAATCATTCGGCTCTTATCTCTGATGGAGAAGGGAGCAAAGCCCCTCCCTCTCGCATCAGACATTGCAACTTTTTGGAATCGTCTTTCGTTTATCCAGTGCTATGAAGTTTCAGGTGAATCCTACCAGAAAGGAACATCTACGATGAATACACGGATGAATACACGGATGAATAAACGCCCTAAATGGATGACTTTAGCTCTTACCGCAGCTCTAGCGGCTGCTCCCTTGGCCGTTTCATTTCCAGCGCAACAGGCAGATGCCGCAACGAATACCCAATATACGGTTTCGCCTCAAGCGTTCCGCATTGAAGGTGCCAAGAAAACGATCAAAACCATCAATCTCAACGGCACAACGTACATCTCGCTGCGTGATTTAAGCAACGGACTGGGGCTCGGCATCGGCTTTGATCAAGCAACGCAGACCGCAAAAGTCACCGGAAATAAACGGGTGTTGGAGATCAACCTGAACGCATCCTCTTTTAAGTTAAACGAGCAGCCCCTTTGGGGACCTTGGGGAACGCGTCGATTCGTCAGCCCAGCGTTGATGGACGTTTCACGGTGACATATAACGAAAAAGGCCGGTTAAGCCTCTATGTGGATTATTACGTGGATCTCGGAGGAGCGCACGGGACGACTGCCCGCGTTCCGTACACGTTTGATTTGTCGACCGGAAATGTGCTGACCCTGAAAGAGGCAGCGAACAATCATGCGAATTATGTATCGATCATCAACAGTAAAATTAAGGAGCAAATTAAAGCGCGCAAGCTGGGACTGATCGACCCGTTTGAATCAATTGAAGCGGATCGCGACTTTTTCCTGAACCGGAACGGGGTCGTCATTTACTTCACGCAGTATGAATATACGCCTTATGGGGCGGGCATGCCCGAATTCGTGATTCCTTACGCTGTCTTCCAATCATAAATCTAAATAAGCTTTGGTCCGCCCCGGGTCGATATCCATCGGTTCGGGGCGCTTTGTTGGGGAGAGAAGGAACTTCCGCCAAAGCTGAAGAATATGTATTTTTAGTAAAAGAACGACAGACAGGGAGATTGGCCATGGAGCAAGTGGGTTTAGTGTTAGGCGGCGGGGCCGTACGGGGACTCGCTCACTTGGGCGTATTGAAGGCGTTCGAACGGCACGGGATTCCGGTGGATGCGATCGTAGGCACCAGTATGGGCGGCGCGATCGGGGGCTTGTATGCCGCGGGCATCCCGGCGGGAGACATTGAGGATTTGCTGTACCACACGCCGAAGTACCGGCTGATGGATTTAGGAATCCGCCACAGGGGATTGCTCGGCGGAAATAAAATCTACCTTACCGTCAACGAATTGCTGAAACAGCACGGCAAGGACGAGTTGAACATCGAGGATTTTCCCATTCGGTTTACGGCGGTTGCCGTCGATTTGATGCAGGGTAAGCAGGTGATCTTGGATCGGGGAGACTTGGGGACGGCGCTGCGGGCGACGACGGCGTTTCCCGGGGTATTTGCTCCGTTGGTGCGGGAGGGTCAGGTACTGGTCGACGGCGGGGTACTGAACAATTTGCCCGTGCAGGAACTGAAGCGGAAGGACGTGGGGCTGATTATCGCGGTCGATGTGACCCGAGAGCATGAGAAGAAGCCGCCCCGCAACATGATCGAGGTCGTTTACCGCTCCTATAGTTTAATGACCGCCGAACGGAAGCATACCAGCCTGCGGTTGGCCGATATCGTCATCCGGCCGGACGTGGGGCATGTGTCCGCGTTCGATTTCTCCAAAATGCCCGACTGCATCAAGGCGGGCGAGGAGGCGGCCGAATCGATGATGGATGAGCTGAAGGCGCAGGTAAGGAGGGTGAAGCCCGGTTTCGGCGAGCTTAGCCGCCCATGCCCGGAGGATTTCTCAGACTAAGGTGTAAAGAGGACGGGGGCTTGCCGAAACCTTGCTTCGATTGTTGTATTTTATGCAAAATTGATGGCGCTAAATACCTGGCGGAAACGGTGCGGTTGAGTTATTCAAGCTAAATTAATCGAAAGTGGAGGATCAATATGCGTTGCATCACGATACGTCAGCCCTGGGCGACGCTGATCGCAATCGGTGCCAAGCGATTGGAAACGAGGAGCTGGAGAACGAACTACCGCGGCGAGCTTGGCATTCATGCCGGCAAGCAGGTGGATCGGAAGGCTTGCGAGACGGAACCGATTCGGTCACTCTTGGCGGCGCACGGCTATTCGTCTGCCGATCAATTGCCGATCGGTGCACTCGTGGCCGTCTGCCGGTTGAATGATTGCCTCCCCGTACTGCAAGACAGCGGGGAGACGGCATGGCTGGGCGGAGGGGATAGACGGTTGGAAGCCGCCGGGCAGGAATACCGGTTCGGTGATTTTGCGCCGGGCCGGTACGCTTGGGAATTGACCGAGCTGCGCCGGCTTACGGAGCCGATTCCGGTCCCCGGCAAACAAGGCTTATGGAACTGGGAACCGTAACGGTTTATCGACGGGAAATGGTGAAATTTTCAAGGAGTCAAGCGATTTACAGGAGGGTCCGACACCCATTATAATGAAGTGATTTGCATGACATCACGGATTTCAAAAATTAGGGAGAGCAACATGAACCGCAGCTATGACGACCCCCAACGCATTTATATTTCGGTGAAGCAGAAATTCTGGATCAGCCATGCGGCGGCAGGACTGTGGATGCTTTTTTCCATAGGGGTATCGATGCCGTGGCTGCACGATTTCGCGAAGTATGTTACGTTGCCTGCGGCGTTTCTCATCATCGCAGGGATCTCGTATATTCCCGGATACATGAACGCATTTATGATCGTCAGCCTGCTGCTGGACCGGCAGCCGCCGCTCCCGGCTTCCTCCCCCGAGCGGCCGGTGACCGTGCTGATCGCTTGCCATAATGAGGAGCGAGGGATACGGACCACGCTGGCGTATCTGGCCGATCAGGAGTACTCGGGGCAGTTGAAGGTCATCGTGATCGATAACAATTGCTCGGATCAAACGGCGGAGCGGGCTAAGGCTGCCGGTAGGGAGCTAGGCTTGGACCTGCTGGTACTCGAGGAGAAAACGCCGGGCAAAAACTATGCGCTCAACGCTGCGTTGGCCTTGGTGGAGACGGAGCTGATGATCACGCTGGATGCGGACACGCTGCTGCACAAGCTGGCGGTCAAGCATATCGTGTCTCGCTATGAAGCGGCGCCGCCGGATATTTGCGCGGTCGCGGGAGCGGTACTCGTTCGCAACAGCCGCCGTAATTTCTGGGCCAAGCTGCAGGAGTGGGATTATTTCCTTGGAATTGCCAGCATAAAAAGACTGCAAGGGATGTTCCAGGGGACGCTCGTTGCGCAGGGAGCTTTTTCGCTCTATAAAACGGATGCCGTGCGCGCCGTACAAGGGTGGCCGGACGCGATCGGCGAGGACATCGTGCTGACGTGGAAGTTTTTGGCCCGGCGTTGGCGGGTGTATTTTGAACCGCTGGCCGTTGCTTTTACGGACGTGCCGGAATCGTTCCGGCATCTCGTAAGGCAGAGGAGCCGCTGGGCCCGGGGCATGATCGAAGCCTTGAAATTGCTCAAACCGTGGAACCACCCGTCCGTTTACGCCAAATACTTAACCGGCTGCAATTTGCTGATGCCGTATTTGGATTTGGTTTACACCTTCTGTTGGCTGCCGGGTTTGGTTCTTGCCTTTTTCGGCATCTTCTGGATCGTCGGGCCGGCAACGCTGCTGGTGTTGCCGCTGACCTTTATCCAGAATTTTATTTTGTACCGATACCAAAGCCGGGTGTTCCGCTCGCTCAATCTGCACATCCGCAAGAACCTGTTCGGCTTCATTGCCTACGTGCTATTCTACCAAATGGTGATGAGCCCGGTCTCCGTCTATGGCTACGTGCAGGAAGCGCTGCAACGAAAACGGATTTGGAAGTGAAATTTTAAGCTGATCTTCAGGTTTCCGTAATGTTCCTTTAAGGAACCGGTGTTATTCTTTAAATACTCCCTCTTCTTAATTGATATATACGTGAAGAAGCCACCCCGAACAAGGGTGGCTTCTTCCTTCTATATAAGGTAGTTATTTCAGTTCTTCGATCGAATTGATATCCATGTAGATCGGGACCACCAGGCCGGTTTTGACGCCGGTCATGTTCGGGCCAAGGTCCTCGAGTTGTTCGCCGTATTTATCCCAGTAATCCGCATGGGTGAGCGGCAGCCAGGCAGCCGCGGTCGCATCGACGTCACCGCTGGCTACGCCGGTCCACATCGGGCCAGCTTCGACCTGTAGAGACTCGACGTTATACCCAAGCTTGCTCTCAAGTACATATTCCAACAGGTTCGTGCTGGCGATCTCCGAATCCCAGGCGACGTAACTCAACTTGAGCTTGTCGCCGTCCACCGGCGTCAATCCTTCGGTCCAGCTATTGATGCGGTCCTCGTGGGTATCTGCCCAGGCTTTGGCGGCTTCAGCCGGGTCCTCGCCCTCCTGGATGGCCGTCATGATCTCTCCCATTTCATCCGAAGTCCACTCGAAGCGGTCGAGGAAATCGTAAGCAGTCGGATGGTCTTCCTTCAAGCCCTTCCGAGCCAACGTGTGAATTTCTTCGGCTTCCCCGTAAACCTTTTGCGGATCCTCCAGATATTTCAGATCGTATTTGGCGAACATCCAATGCGGTGTCCAGCCGGTAATAATGATCGGTTTTTCGGCTTTGACCGCTTTATCCAACATTGCCGTCATGGCCGCGCCGGACCCTTCGATCAGCTTCCAGTTGTCCAGGCCGTAGGTTTCGATCGCCTGGCTGGTCGCTTTCATGATGCCGGCGCCGGGGTCGATGCCGATGATTTCATAGTCGACCTGCTCGCCGACCGCTCCTGCCGTGGCGTTCCCCGCTCCGTTCGCCGCAGCATCCGGCGCGTTGTTCCCGTTGCCGGCCGTCGTGTTGTTCGCTTGCCCGCAGGCGGACAAAGCCAACATTCCAACTAGACCCGCCAACACCATCAGTTTTCTCGTCTTCTTCATCTTAATCTCCCCTTTGTTGTTTGGATTTAAACAAGTTTTGCGTAAAGCGGTCAAGCACAATGGCCAGGACGACCACGGCCAGACCGGCCTCAAACCCTTGGCCGATTTTCAGTTGGGTGACCGCCCGATAGACGGTGGCTCCGATGCCTTGCGCACCGATCATGGAAGCAATGACGACCATCGACAAGGACAGCATGATCGTTTGGTTCACCCCGGCCATTAATGTAGGCATGGCGAGCGGCAGTTCCACTTTGAACAGCTTCTGCCAGGATGTGGAACCAAAGGCGTTGGCCGCCTCCGTCAACTCGCCGGACACTTGCTTGATACCGAGATAGGTGAGCCGGATCGTCGGCGGAATGGCGAAGATCACCGAGGCGATAACCCCGGGGACGACGCCCAGGCTGAAGAAAGTCACGGCCGGCAACAGATAGACGAATGCCGGCATCGTCTGCATGAAATCAAGCAGCGGCGAAACGATCCGATGGACCAGTTTGCTGTAGGCGCTCCAGATCCCGATCGGAATCCCCAGCAGAATTGAAATCAGGCCGGACGTGATGACCAAGCCTAAAGTGCTCATGGTTTCGTCCCAATAACCGAGATTGTCGATCAGCAGAAATCCGATGACCGTGAAGAGGGTCAGTTGCCATTTTCCAATCAAATACGCAAGAACTCCGATGATGGCAATAAAAAGCAGGGGATGTGGCAGCAGGAAGAGTCCGGCGAAGAAGTCAACGATCGTTTCGATTGTCGCGGACAATCCATCGAAAAATCCGCCTAACGTCCGTTCCATTCCGTCCACCAGCAACTCAATCCACTCGGCCAACGGCAATTTCGGTATTGACTTCATCTGCGCTCACCTCCTCTGGCTCATGGTGGGTTTCTCCGGCGAGGGCTCCCAACACGGCGCCACGCACAATCACGCCAAGCAGGCGCTCCTGCTCGTCAATGACCGCTAGCGGCACTTTGGCTGAGCTGGTGACTTCAAACAAGTCGCTCAGTACGGTGTCCGGGGCCACGCGGGGGCCGTCCGTAATCAGGATTTCCTCCAGGCCGGCGCCGTTCTTGGCGGCACGGGAGGCATCTTCGGCCGTAATTACGCCGAGCAGGCGTTTGCTGCGGTCGATGACAAACAGGTTGGAGATGCCCCGTTCACGCATCAATTCGAGGGCGACACGGGGCCCCCGATCCAACGTCACGGTCTCCGGACGACGCATCACGCGGGCGGCGGTCAGTACCTTGGACAGATCCACGTCCTCGATGAACCGTTCGACGTAACGGTTGGCCGGGTTCATCAGCATTTCCTCCGGCGTGCCGATCTGGACGAGCGCGCCGTCTTTCATCAAGGCAATCCGGTCGCCGAGGCGCAGCGCTTCATCCAGATCATGCGTAATGAAGACGATCGTTTTCTTCATCTTCTCCTGCAACTCCACCAGTTCGTCTTGCATATCGCGACGAATGAGCGGATCGAGCGCGCTGAACGCTTCGTCCATGAGCAGGATTTCCGGGTCGTTGGCGAGCGCGCGGGCCAGGCCGACCCGTTGCTGCATGCCGCCGCTTAGCTGATCCGGCATTTTGAGCTCCCAGCCTTTGAGGCCGACGAGTTCCAAGGCCTGCATTGCCTTGTCACGGCGTTCCTTTTTCGCAACCTTCTGAATTTCCAGTCCGTATTCCACGTTCTGTAAGACGGTCCGATGCGGGAATAAAGCGAATTTCTGGAACACCATGCTAATCGATTTGCGCCGCACCTCGCGCAGTTCGGCTTTATTCATTTTGCGGAGGTCCCGACCATGCAGCAGGATTTCTCCGGCCGTCGGCTCAATCAACCGATTGAGCATGCGAACCAGCGTCGATTTGCCGCTTCCGGACAAGCCCATGATGACGAAAATTTCGCCTTCCCGGATGTCCAGGCTGACTTGGCCGACGCCGACGGTGATGCCTTTTTCTTTGAGCAGACGCTCTTTGGTGTAGCCTTGCTGCAATAATGGGATGCCCTGCTCCGCGTGAGGGCCAAATAATTTACTGACTTCACGAACCTGCAATAATGGCTGATTCATAGATTCACTCCTTTTCTAAATCCTCGAGTTCCCCCTTCGATATCGGCTTCGCTGCAATAGATAACCTAGCGAGGCGGTATCGCATCAATCCGTGTTGTAAGTGTAACAAACCCCGCGTTGATAACGCAAAGATGAAAACCGTACGTAAGGTACGTACAGAAAAAACTGAACGTAAAGAACCTCCGGATAACTCCGTGATCCTCCCAAATGCTACCTAGGCTGCTTCTTTACAATTGGGCTTGACTTTCTTAATATAGAATAAGCGTTGAGCCGCGTAGCGACTTGTAGCGACTTCGAGTTCGCGGGTTCGCGGGTAAACGCGTTACAGCCGGAGATGGTTTTGCAAATGGATAGGAGGTTGCAAGCATGAGCTTGGACCAGCTCACCGATGAGCAGCAGGCATTATTAATGAAGGTACGCAAGCGCGTGATCGAGGCAATCGGCCGAAACATGGACTTGTACGGGGTTTCCCTATCGACAGGGCATTTGTATGGCCTATTATTTTTTGCCGACAAACCGATGACGCTTGACGAGATGGGCATGGAAATGAAAATGAGCAAAACCAGCATGAGTACGGGAGTCCGCACCCTGTTGGATCTCAAAATGGTCAATAAAGTGTGGGAGAAAGGCTCCCGCAAGGACTTATATGAAGTGGAATACGACTGGTACCAGACGTTTACGGACTTCTTCGCGATTAAATGGAGGAAAGCGGTGGAGAGCAATATTCTCGTACTGCGCCGTTCGATTGAGGAGTTGACCAAAGCGATGACGGAGGAGGCCGAGGGGCCGCTTCGCCGGGTGCTGGAGGAAGACGTATACAAGATGAAAGAAACGGTGAAATATTACGAATGGCTGGACCGGCTGATCGATACGATGGAAAGCGGAGAGATTTACAAGCTGGTACCGAAAGAAACCGAATAAGTTATCAGGAGGTCAGCCAGAATTTCTGGCTGGCCCTTTTTTAGCTTGCAGAAAGAGAAAGTATAAAAAATTCGAGGGACACAGGCTGGCCGGACGCTTTGCAGGATGATCCCCTTTGATCAGATCGCCGAGAACCGGGGAAGGGCTCGTTTTACTCCGAGCCCTGGCACCCTGAATGAAAGGGATCATCGTGCAAGGCAGCAAGAGGGATATCAAGGTACGATCGTGCGTGTGAATAGACCCCGATGTCGTCCAGCATCAGCTTGGCTGGCCCGCCGCTCAGGCGGAAGGCCAGCCCTCGGATTCCGGATTCGGGGGCAAAGTCCGGGTTGGCGGCCGCGAAGTCCGCCAGGGACAGCCGGTACGTCTGGAACACCGCTTCCGTCGGACGCTTGTATTTGCCGCCCGATAGGTGGCGATCCAGCCAAGGGTGGATCGTAAACGAGATGACGGGCAACGGCTCGGCGTCCATGAACTTCGTCAGGGGCAGGCGGACGGAGGTGCCGTTGCCGTCGACCAGCTCGACCTCGACCCTTACGAAACCCGCGGCCAAAGCCGCGTCCGGCGTATCGTCGTCCTCCAGTTCGAAGCTGCGGTCCGTCAGCGAAAACGCCAGTTCCTCCGGCTTGCCGCCGGACGGCTGGGGAGCTCCTTGCTCCCAGCTCAGCCGGTAGACAGATGGCTCGTCACCGCCTTGCTGGCGTTCCAGTACGATTCCGCGAGACGGTTTGCTGCCGTTTTGTCGATTCTTCGCCTCCTCTTCCTTCCAGGATAAGTCGCTGGCCTCCGCTTTGCCGCCGCCGGGCAGCGTCCCCCGGTTCGAATCTTCATCGAAACGTGCCCAAACGGTAAACGTACCGCTCTCGAACCGGTTGTAATACGCGGTGTCCGGGAGCCAGGCTCTGCCGGTGCGGTAATCCTGCAGCAGCGGAAGGTACCGGCCGGATTCGGAATCGTCAGCCAGGGGGAAGGACGAGGCTTTCCCCGTCCCAAGCCTCCCGCCCTGCAGCGTTTCCTCGAAGAAAGCCGAGATATACACCTTGGCGATGCTTCGCTGCTCGGCAGGCGACAGCATCCCGTTGCGGGTAAGCAGGATCCCCTTTGGATAGCTGACATCGCGGCCGCCCCAACTGCTGTTGAATTGGCTGTGGTTGGCGTCCCCGATGTACAGCGAAGCCTTGAACCGTTCGCTGCCCGGCGAATAACTCGTTCGCATGTATTGCCGGTCGCCGTCAAAGTCGCTGACGTCGCCGTCCCGCGCGCCCTGCAGCGTCAAATAGCTGACATCCTTCAGATGGGTGAGCTTGCCGTCGACCTTCCTGTCGGTGGGGGCGATGGCGGCCACGGCTTCAATCCGGTAGGAGGCCAAGCTTTGGATCAGATCCGTGTCGCTCGCGAACCAATTCTTGTAATCCGCGGCCATCGCAACAGCCTGCCCGCCGCGGGAATGGCCGACCAGGCCGATGCGGTCGAAATCGACCCGTCCGTATAACGGATTGCCGGGCTCGGCGGCAAAGGCGCCGATCTGCTGCAGATGCTTCAGCAGGATCCAGGCCCGGACCTTCATATCGTTGTCGGGGATCCCGGTCCAAGCGGAGTAATTCAGAAAATTTTCGTCGATCGACACGGCCGTGAACCCG
Organism: Paenibacillus sp. JL3B1040; assembly: GCF_057063165.1. Classification (NCBI taxonomy): domain Bacteria; kingdom Bacillati; phylum Bacillota; class Bacilli; order Caryophanales; family Paenibacillaceae; genus Paenibacillus; species Paenibacillus tiangongensis. Next base: position 1,372,063 of record NZ_CM169317.1, read on the forward strand.
CGGCTGGCCAGCAGTTCCCCCAGATAAGCGTAACCGTCGTCGGAAAAATCCTCCATCAGGTGATTGCCGTGAACGATCAAAACGAGCGGGAAGCGGCTTGAGCTGTCGGCGGTTTCCCCCTCGGTCGCCATTGGCGTCCATACTCTGCCGTTCAGCGGCAAAGCCCGCTGATTGAATCCCCAATAGACGGTCCGGTAGACCGGCCACTTCTTGATATAAGCCGAGGCATCCACCGCCTCGGACGTTACGTCGACCGCTGCTCCGTATTCGGGCTGCCAGGCGTCGTTCCCGCTGCCGTACGTAAAGGTCGATATTTCGTAAGGCCCGGGTTCGGCGGGGCTGTCGAGCAGATCGGCCAGGCTCGGTACGGTCGGAGCCTCGGCGGCCGAAGCGGGCAGCCCGTCGTCGGCCGCAAGCCCGCCGTCCCCGCGGACTCCGCCGACGTCCCGCATCCCGGCGCTTTGGAAGGCCGGCACGGCGGAGTCGTTCCCCGTCGCGAAAGGCCAGATCGCGGAGGCCAGAACGAGCAGCGCCGCCGTCAGGGCGGCTGCCGCCTTATGGCGCAGCAGGAGGCGCCGGCTGGCGAGCGTTCCGGCAATCAGCCCGGCGGCGATCCCCGCCAGGCTGATTGCCGCAGCCACGACCGCAGCTGCGGCTACGGATACCCCGCTAGAGTTGAAAATCACGAACACGGCGGCAAAATCGAACAGGACCGCCCCCGCAAACAAACGGGGGATCGGCACGCCAAGCAAGGCCAGCAGCAGCGCGGCGGCGTGGGCGGTCAGGTACAGGCACAGCGTTCCCGCCAGCAGGAACAGCAGCAGATCAACCGCGTTTCCCAGTCCGGTCGGCATGCCCAGCGCGAGCAAGCCAAACGCGAACATGCCGGCCCCCCAGGGGCCGGCAACGGCGGATCGCCAAAAGGCGGTATCGTATCGGTAAGCATACCGGATGCGGCGAGCGATCCGGCGGCGCAGCGTCGGCTTGCTTAGCACAAGTTCGGTAACAACCTGAAGTTCCATGATTTCCCCCAGTAAAGAATTCTCTCTTCTTCCCTTATTGTAACATGCGCGGGGGAACGGGAGAAACAGGGGAATGCAGGGTGCCAAACTACCGGGCTACTCGATCTCCCGGACGGGAGCGGAAGCGGACGGCCGACCAGACGATTAACAGGACGAGTATAGCCAGACATACGCCGATGCTGATGCGGTTCTGCGCGTCGAACAGGAACAGCAGCGCGATGATCGTCAGGCCGATTACGGTCAGAATCGTAATAGTAGGAAATCCCCAAACCTTAAAGCTTGGCGCGGCCGGATAACGCCGGCGCAGCTTCAACTGCGACATGCAAATCGCAATCCAGACGAGCAGCACGACAAAGCCGGGCACGGCCATCAGCAGGCGGAACAATCCCGCTTGATTAATTACGGCGAGCATGGAGCCGAGGATCAGCACAATGCCGCTGAGGATCAAGCTGTTGACCGGTACCCCCTTGGATGAAATCCGCGCGAGTTTGGCCGGCGCTTCGCCCCCGGTCGCCATCGAATGAAGCATTCGGGTTGCGCCGTAAATGCCGGAATTGGCCGCGGACAAAACGGCCGTAATCAGGATGAAGTTCATCAGATGCGCCGCGCCCTGCAGCCCCGCCGACGTCAGCACCTGCACGAACGGGCTGGTCTGCTCGCTGAGACTGTTCCACGGTACTAGCCCGCAGATGATCAAGATCGGCAAAGTATAAAACAGCACGACGCGCAAAATAAAGCTTTTGACCACCCGGGGCAGCACCTTTTCGGCGTCCTTGGCTTCCGACAAGGTGAGCCCGATCAACTCGGAACCGCCGTAGGAGAACATGACGACCAGCAGCGCCGAGAAGATCGCCGTCCATCCGTTCGGGAAGAAGCCGCCGTAGTCGATGTAATTGCGCGGGAACGATGCTTCCGCACCGGGGAGGAGGCCAAACAGCATAGCCACGCCGAGCAGGATAAATACGACGATCATCGCAATCTTGATCCCGGCGAGCCAAAATTCAAATTCGCCGTAGCCGCCCACACTCATCATATTAACGGCCAGGATAAAGACGGCGCTGGCCAGGCTGAGCACCCACAGCGGCGCGTCGGGCAGCCAGAATTGCAGGAAGCTGCCGGCCGCGATCACTTCGATGACGCAGACGGACAACCACATGAAACAATAAAGCCAGCCGAGGATGAAGGAGATTCGTTCCCCGAACGCTTCACGAATGAAGTCCTTCATGTTCCGACCGGGATACACGGTCGCCATCTCGGCAATCGCGCCCATGACGACAAGCAGCAGCAATCCGGCGAAGACGTAGGAGAAGATGACGCCGGGACCGGCCAGGCTGACCGTCTCGGCGCTGCCTTTAAAGATGCCGGTGCCGATGACGCCGCCCATGGCCATGAAGCTGATGTGGCGGGGCAGCAGTTTTTTCTGCAGCTTGGAAGAATCGGATTTCACGTAAATAAAGCCCCCTAACCAAAGTTGAACCGCTTAACAAATATACGGACTTATATTACACCAATTCCCCGGTCGGAGGAAATGAAATCATATCCGGTTGATTTTGCACAATTTCGTTGATTGGTCAGGTAGGCAAGCGCCCGGCAGCACGGATTCTATCGCGCCTTGACAATTATTTGCTTCGCGGGTTTAATAGGGAGATAGTTTTGGACAACTTGTGAACAAAGAAGGCGAACTCCGTATGAACGCAAATCTCAAGCAGATTCACCCTTTATCGTGGACCATCATCGTGGGGACGATATTTGGACGCATGGCTTCCTCCATGAGCATTCCGTTCTTATCCATCTATCTTATCAAATCGCTTGGAGCCTCTCCGTCCGAAACCGGAATCGTCGTTGCCGTCAGCTCGCTGATTGGGGTGTTCGCCAGCTTCTACGGCGGGTATATCTCGGATGTCATCGGACGCAAAAGGGTGCTGTATATTTCCATTTTCGGCTGGGTGCTCGTGTTCATCGGATTCGGTCTGGCGAATCAAATCTGGTTCTTCTTTGTCATGAACGCCTTGAACGGGTTATGCCGGGCGTTGTTCGAGCCGACCTCTCGGGCGCTGCTGGCCGATATCACCCCGCAGGAGAGCAAGATGCTGGTATTTAATCTGCGGTACGCAGCGATTAATCTCGGCGTCGTGGTCGGGCCGATCCTCGGTTTGCAAATGGGGGCTTCGGAGTCGGGGCTGGCTTTCTATATCGCCGGTCTCGTGTATTTGGCGTACGGGCTGGTTCTGGTATTCCAGTTCATGTTGCACAAGGAAATCGGGACGGTGGATCACGGAGCGGGCGAGCGCTTGTCGCTGAAGGGGGCCTTGCAGGTGACGGGTCGGGATCGGACCTTCTTGTACGTATTGGTCGGCATGATTTTCTGCGTGCTCGGGTACGGCCATTTCAGCTCTACGCTGGCGCAGTATCTGGAGATGTCGCCGGATATCCAAGACGGTGCCAAGCTGTTCGGCTATATGCTGTCGCTGAACGCCGTCGTCGTATTGGCGGTGCAGTTCCCGATCGTTAAGTTCGCCGGACGCTTCTCGCCGATCGTTCCGCTGCTGGCGGGCAATCTGTTCGTGTCCGGCAGCCTGCTGCTGTTCGGCTCAGTGCATGCGGTCTGGGCATTTCTGCTGGGCGTCGTCCTCTTTACGATCGGCGAAGTGCTGATGTTCACGATGACCGACGTGCTGGTCGACCGCATCGCCCCGGCCTCGATGCGCGGCACGTATTTCGGTATGTTCGGTTTCAACCAGTTAGGTAACGTACTCGCGCCGCTCGTAGGCGGGTTCCTGCTGGACGCCTTCGGCGTTCCGCAATCACTGCTCATCTTCGCGATCATCGCGCTAACGACCGCCTTTGGCGTGCCGTTCCTGTTGTTGGCCAAACGCCATTTGGCGGCGGAGGAGACTTCGGCCGCACATGCGGAGGCCAAGGGCGCTTGATTATTTGCTTTTGCGCGACACATTCAGCAAGGACAAGCCGAAGAAGACGATCGCGGTCGCCAGCAAAATGACGAGGCTTAACCAAGGCTCCACCCGGTAGCTGCCGAAATGATACACGACGCCCATACTTTCCGTAAAATCCGCCAGTGCACCGGCCGGCGCGCCGTTGAAGGAGACCTCCATGGGGCGTTCCAGCATGACGCTGCGGATCAGTACGCCGGCATGGGAGATGGGAAAGACTTTGATGACCCATTGCACGGCTTCGGGCAAGCTGCCCATCGGCACGTAAATGCCGGTCAGGAAACCGATCAGCGTTCCGATCACCGTGCTGGCCGCCGAGAAGGCGTTCTGGCTGCGCAGAAACGTGGTGATGAAGAAGACGATCGAACTGCTGGCGAGAACGGATAACACGATAAGTCCAAGCACTTTCAGTATACTGAGCAGCGGCAGCAGCTCCCCGTCCAGCACCAGGATATACAGCTCACCAAGAATAAAGGTGACGACGCTCATGATGACGCCGACGGAGCAGGCGCTAAGGATGTAGCCGCCGGTCAGTCGGCTTCTGCGAAGGGGAGACGTCGTGAAATCCTTGAGGATTTTGCGTGAGCGGTCTTCGACCATGATCCCGAAAGCCCCCATCGTCGAGGTGACGGAGGTAACGGCCAGAATGCCGGCCAGCACCCAACTGTTGATGAGGACCGAAGCCCCGTCGATCACCGGCAGACTATCCGCGATCGTGTCGCCCAGAAAGACGACGTAAAGTCCGAGAATGATGAATACGGCCAGCAGGGAAAACAATACGGCGGCGCGGTCCCTAAAAAAGATTTTCAAATTGCGGTTTGCCATGCTTAACATCAGCTTCGGACCTCCGTTCCCGTCAGGTTAATAAAGACATCGTCCATCGTGCCGTTGACGACTTCCAGGTTGGCGATATTGTCGCGGCACCGGTCAAGGATCCCGAACGCCTCCACGGTGCGATTGAGCGGAATGTGATAGATGCCTGCGGCATCCCGGTCGAAGGCAAGTCCCAACTCCGCCAGCAGGGCGTCCAGCTCGGCGCCGTTCACCGGCTTTATTTTCATCCGATCGGAAGCGTACCGGTTCTTGAGCTCCAGCGGCGTGCCCTGGGCCAACACTTCGCCGTGATCGATGATCGTGATGTAATCGGCTTGCGCGGCTTCTTCCATATAATGCGTGGTCAAAAACACCGTCATCCCCTGCTCCCGCTGCAGTTTGAGGACCATTTCCCACACCTTTTTGCGCGTTTGCGGATCCAGTCCGGTCGTCGGTTCATCGAGAAACAACACCTTTGGCGTATGGATCAAAGCCCGGGCGATGTCGGCCCTACGGCGTTGACCGCCGGACAGCTTGCCGTACGGCCGCTTCAGAAATTCGGCGACGCCCGCCGTTTCCGCCGCGGCTTCGATCGCCGCTTTAAGTTCCGGGCGAGACCGCCCGTACAGGCGGCCCCGGATTTGTAGATTTTCCTCCACGGTCAGCAGCGGATCCAGCAGGCTGTCCTGAAATACGATCCCGATGGAGGAGCGGATCCGGTCATCGTCCTGACCCAATCGGTACCCGTCGATGATCACCTCGCCGCCGTCCGGCTGAAGCTGGGTGGAGACGATATCGATCGTCGTCGATTTCCCCGCCCCGTTAGGCCCCAGAAAGGCGAACAAGCTGCCTTCCTTCACTGTAAAATCCACCTTCTTTACGGCCTCCAGCGAACCGAATTTTTTCCTGAGGCCGGTGACTTCAATTATATTCCCCATGATTTACTCCCCTCCGTTTTCGACTACTTGTTTTTCTGTTTGGATTGAATTTGCTGGTTGATCTTATCGGCATCGACGCGGTCTTTCATGATCAGAACGCCGTATACGGCAAAGTACACGGCCACCGACATGCCGCTGATCAGAGCAAAATTAGGCCAATTCATCGGAAAGACGTGAAACAGCCATCCGATGGCAAATACCGAGAACAACACGGTCACGATATCGACGGCGATGGAGGGCCATAGGCTCTTCCAGGGAATTCGGTCAGTGAGGATCATCAAGAGCTGGATGAACGTCGTCATGGCAAAAATCTGCAAGGCCAACTGGGTCGTTAGGGGAGGGAGTACATCAAGCAGTGACAGACCCGAGAATATCAAAATAATGAACGTAAATGAGATGCAGTCTATCGTGATGTAGGCTTTTAATTTAGACATTCTTCATCCCTCCTAGAAATTGAATTTTTCCTTAAATCCCTGGACATAGTGGCGGTTAATGATCAGCTTCTCCCCGTTTTGGAGACGAGCCTCGAAGCGCCCGTTAATCAAGGCTCTGACGCTGGACAGCTTCGCGATATTCATGATGCAGCTCTTGCTGATCCGCACGAAATCGGCTTTGGCCAACTGCTGCTCCAGCTCATAGAGCTTGAGGCTGCACTCGAAAACGTCTTTTGCGCAATATGCAAAGGTCTTGTCTTCGATGGATTCGAAATAGAAGATATCTTCCGGCCGCAAGGGATGTATGGCGCCGTCTTTTTTGCCGGTGATGGCAAAACCGTACAACCGGATCTGGGCGATCAGTTTCTCCAAATCGGCGTCGATCAGCCGGCATTTTACGGTGATTTCCACATCCTCGTAGTCGAGGGATTGATCGATGGTCAGTTTCAAAGGATTCACTCCTCGGGTTCCTGGATAAACGGGTTCAACCTTTGGCTTGGTTGGTGTGTTAACCATAGCACGCCTTTTTTTAAGGACGCAATACCGTGAGCGGTAAACTGCGTTTGCGGCAGGGTAACCTGCATCCTGCAACTTGTCTTTCCCGCGCAGGGGCTAGTCTGCATAATCGGCCAAGTTCCCTCATAGACATGTATCAGTTTAGGAAATCAAACTGCAGAGGGGATGATCTCATGCGCCGTTTCACGTGGATGCTGACCATCGTGATAGCCTTAAGCTTCGTGCTGGCTGCATGCGGGAAAAAGGACGCCGACGGCGTCGTCAAGGATTTGGACAAAGTGGTTGCCCAGTTGGAGAGTTACCAGGGCTCCGGCACGATGACGCTTTATACGGGTGACAAGCCTCAGGAGTACAAGGTGGAAGTCTGGTACCAAAACCCGTCGTTCTACCGGATCGCGCTCACCAATGCTCAAAAGGACGTCACGCAAATCGTGCTCCGCAACGAACAAGGCGTCTTCGTGCTGACGCCAAGCCTCAACAAGAGCTTCCGTTTCCAAAGCGACTGGCCGGAGAACCAGGGCCAGGTGTACCTGTTCCAAACGCTGGCTCGCAGCATCTTGAGCGACAGCGCGCGGCAATTCGAAAGCGACAAGGACAGCTACATTTTCGAAGTCGCGGCCAATTACAACACCCACGCTTTAGTGCGGCAAAAAATCTGGCTGGCTAAGGACAACTATGCACCGAAGCAAGTACAGGTATCGGATGCCGAAGCGAAAGTCGTCGTCGAAGTGAAATTCGATAAATTCGATTTTGATGCCAAATTCGACAACAACTCGTTTGACATGCAGCACAATCTGGATACGGCTGCCCAAGATTCCCGGGGCACGCTGCTTGAAGTCGACGAGAACGGCATGCTCGTGGAGAAGAAGCCGGAAGATCAGGCCGCGGGCGCGAACGGCGATGCGGAAGAAGGGAAAACACCGGCCACACCGGCGTTAACGGAACCTTTTGGCGTCATTATCCCGACCTACTTGCCGGAGGGCGTCTTGTACCAGGACGACAAAGCCGTGGAAGGCGCCGATCGTACGACCGTGCTGCTGCGGTATGATGGTACATATCAGTTTACGCTGTCGGAATCGCGTTCGCCGGATCGTACCGCTTCGCTCGTGCCGGGTGAACTGGTCGACATGGGCTTTACGTGGGGGCTTCTGACCGGTGATACGCTGCGGACGCTCACCTGGACCGTGGATGGTCTGGAATTCCGGATTACCAGCGAGAATTTGCCGGTGACCGAAATGGTTAAAATCGCCGCTTCGATGCAGGATCAAACCGGGAAATAAAAAAGGAACGGGCGGATAACGGCTGGGCCGACGGGAGGATTCTCCCGCCGACCCCGTCGATTCGCCCCTTTGTTCTATTAGAGAGGTTACCGTTCCATCGGATACGGCGCTTTCGGCAATTGGGTTCTTTTGCAGAATTGACAGTCGCATCCATGGACATTACCATTAGATTATTGCTCAGATATTTGAACTCTCAATCTTTGGAGAAGGTGACCCGAAAGTGCAAGTGATGTATCGACCAACCCATGCGGAAATTGATTTGGACGCGCTGCGCGGCAATTTCGAGGAATTGCGGAGAAGACAACCGGCGGACATGAAAATGCTGGCATGTGTAAAAGCTAATGCGTATGGGCATGGCGCCGTGCCCGTGGCGAAGGAACTGGAACGGATCGGCGCGGATTATCTCAGCGTCGCGTTCCTGGACGAAGCGCTGGAGCTCCGGAAAGCCGGCATCAAGCTGCCGATTCTGGTGCTCGGGTATACGCCGCCCCACGGTGTTCGAACGGCCTGGGAGCACGACATCACGTTGAATGTCTTCAGCAAGGAAGTGCTTGAGGCGATCGAAGCGCTGGATCTTAATGAGTTCCCGCATCAACTGAAAGTCCATATCAAAATCGATTCCGGCATGGGCCGCGTCGGACTGCTGCCCGGAGACGAGGCGGTCGCCTTCATACGCAAGGCCATACAAGCGCCGCAGGTGAAAGTGGAAGGCTTGTTCACCCACTATGCCACGGCGGACGAGGAAGACAAAAGCTATACATTGGAACAATTCCGCCGGTTCCAGGGCGTGGTGGACGCGCTGCGGGAGCATGAAATTCGCATCCCGATCATACATACGGGGAACAGCGCGATCGCCATCGATCTGCCGGAATTGTCGGTACAAATGGTTCGCATCGGCATCGCTTTGTACGGCCTGTATCCGTCCGACGAGGTACGCCGCGATCAAGTGCGGCTGACCCCGGTTCTTTCGCTGAAAACCGAAACGGTGCGAGTCAAAACGCTGCCGCCCCATTCCGCCATCAGCTATGGCGCGAAATACGTCACCCAAGGGGAAGAGCGAATAGCCACCCTTCCGATCGGGTATGCCGACGGATATTCGCGATTGCTGAACGGCAAGGCGCAAGTACTGATACGCGGCCGCCGCGTCCCTGTAACCGGCGTGATTTGCATGGACCAATGCATGGTATCGCTTCAAGCTTTGGCTGATGAAGCCGAAGAAATTCAAGCCGGCGAGGAGGTTGTGCTCATCGGCCGGCAAGCCGGCGAGGAAATTACCGCCGGGGAGCTGGCTTCCGCTATGGGAACGATCCATTACGAGTTGATTTGCATGTTGGCCCACCGGGTGCCCAGGGTATACAAACGGAAGGGCGAACCTGACGTATTGCTGAACCCGCTGCTGTGACGAAATGGAGCGGCAGACAAAATTCAACAAATCTTTTACCCTGAAGGAAGGAATTTATGCCGGGTCTAGCGAATACTAAACATGGAAATGATCAGGTATGTACGGCACTCGCGTTTTTGTTTATAATGAAATGCAGCATACTTGATATACTATCGGCATATATTTCTTTTGTATAAATTTCCTTGAATAATGCTATACTGATATCAGGAAACAGGGTCGAGTAGGTTTTGGGGGTGGAAGTTTTAAGATGGCCAATATGCACAACACCAAAAGGATTATGATCAGTTTGCCGGATCATCTTTTGCAGGAAGTCGATGGAATCGTAGCGATGGAGAATTCCAACCGCAGCGAGTTGATCAGGCAGGCCATGAAGCTGTATCTGAACGAGCGGAAGAAACGTTTTATCCGGGAATCGATGCAGCGCGGCTACATGGAGATGGCAAAAATCAATTTGTCCATGGCCTCCGAAGCGTTCCACGCGGAAGAAGATGCAGACATCACTCTGGACCGCCTAGTAAGCGGGGTGTAAACATTGATCGTAAAGCGCGGCGACGTTTTTTTTGCAGACCTCTCCCCTGTGGTGGGTTCCGAGCAGGGCGGGGTCAGACCGGTGCTTATCATCCAGAATGATATCGGGAATCGATTCAGCCCAACGGCCATTGTTGCCGCTATTACGGCGCAAATCCAAAAGGCGAAGTTGCCTACCCATGTCGAGATTGACGCGGCCACGCATGGATTTGACCGGGATTCCGTCATCTTGCTGGAGCAAATTCGAACGATCGATAAACAAAGATTAACGGATAAAATTACGCATTTGGATGAGGAGACGATGAAGAAAGTGAACGATTCGCTGCTCATCAGTCTCGGTTTAATCGATTTTTGAGTCTTCTTAAGCTAATGCGTTTTCAGTTTTACTGCAAGCGCTTCGGACTTTGCTCCGGGGCGTTTTTTGTTTTGCCGATAATATTGATAAAAGGATCTTATGATTTTGCTACTTCGAGCGCGGGCAATTCGAGTACGATGTAGGTAATCACCGATAAAGGAGAGGTTGCCGTTGAACGCTCAATATGAAATCTATGACGATCCCTTCAAAATGTTGATTCTGCTGGCGACGATCGTGGCGGAGCAGCAAGGCCGCGAGCTGGATTACGAGAACGTGGGGCCGTTCGAGAACGACAAATTCTCGCTGACGAACGGCCGGTTCCTGTACAAGAAGGATCAGGTCGAGATCACCTGGTACCGGTTCCTGGGGCGCGATATCCAGTGCAACAAGGATCTGACCCGGCAGGAATACAACCGGATGTTCGTGGATTGCATGGCATCAGTTTACGGAGTGAGCTGAGCTCCCGAACAAACCAAAGTGCAAGCGCAAGGGAGTCCCTGCGGCTTGCACTTTTTCGTTTTTTGGTTGAACATCGGCTTAATCGGTCCGCAGGGCGTAAATCGGGCGGAGTTTGGCTATCTTTGTTGGCCGGGATCATCCCGAAGACGACACCGATAAACAGCGAAAAGCCGAAGGCGATCAGGACGATCGGGAACGAAACGGTCGTCGTCAGCGCCGGGTAGCGGCCGATCATCGTGCTGGCGCCGTAAGCCCAGCCCGATGCCGATCAGCCAGGTCCAATTGTTGCGCATCCAGGGAGGATTGCTGCGCCTTGAGGTTGTCGGAGTTAGCGGTGCCCTCGAACGTAAGCAGCACCTGGCCTTTCTTCACGACGTCGCCCGCTTTCACGCGGACCTCGTTGACCCTGCCTTCGTCTTTTGTAGGACGCTTCTGAGCAATTTTTTGCCAAGGCCGGGGATGGCCGAAAAATATATCATGGCGTCATCCGCCGCGATCTAGTACAATTAATGTAACATTTTCCGGGGAGGACCTTTTTTCATGGATCAACGTCCGTCTGAAGTACCTTATTCGTATTCCACTTTCAGCCAATATCCGCTGTCGGCACCGCCGGCGCCGCCAAAAACGAACGGCAAATCGATCGCTTCGCTGGTGCTGGGCATTCTCTCGATTGTCATACCGTACGTCGGTTTTATTTTAGGGATCGTCGCCATCGTCTTTTCCAGCCTGTCGTTAAAAGAGATCAAACGTACGGGCGAGCAGGGCAAGGGACTCAGCATTGCCGGCCTCGTTTGCGGCATCATAGGTACGGTGCTGTACGGCATTATTCTGCTGATCGTTATCATCGCGATTTTGGTATATGCTTCATCTCCAGACGTATACAGCACGTTTTAAATTTGTCGAATCAAAGCACCGCTGCCCTGGGCGCGGTGTTTCTTCGTTTTCTCGGACACAGCTTCGTCTGGACAAGCTGGAAATGCGGCGCAAAGTTTGTGATAATAGAAACAATCGCAATTTTTTGAATGAAAGAGGGATTCGGCCATGGCGCAAACGGAGACGAACGGAACAGCGGCGCAAGGGGCGGCTGATGCGAAGGAGCAAGAGCGAATCATCGTCCAAATCGCCAAGGAGCTGGGACTATCTCTGAAGCAGGTGCGAACGACGATCGGGCTGCTGGACGAAGGCAACACGATTCCGTTTATCGCCCGTTACCGGAAGGAAATGACCGGGGAACTGGATGAGAACCAGCTTCGCAGCATTGAGGAGCGGACGCAATATCTCCGTAACCTGGAGGAACGGAAGCGGGAAGTCGTGCGGATCATCGATGAGCAGGGCAAACTGACGGACGAGCTGGCGGCCGCGATCGCCAAGGCGGTGAAGCTGCAGGAAGTGGAGGATTTGTACCGGCCATACCGTCAAAAGCGGAAAACCCGAGCCAGCGTAGCCAAAGAGAAGGGGCTGGAGCCGCTGGCGGAATGGTTGCTGTCGCAGCCGAAGCAGGGGGAGCCGCTGGCGGAAGCGACGAAGTTCACGGCGGTAGCCGGGATCGAAAACGGCGTGGAGACAGCCGAAGAGGCGTTGCAGGGCGCGATGGATATCGTGGCCGAACAGGTTGCGGATGAGGCTGCCACTCGGGCATGGGTTCGCAAATATACGATGGATCACGGGCTGATGGTGTCCGAGGCGAAGACGCCGGAAGAAGAATCCGTTTACGAGATGTACTACAACTACCGGGAAGCGGCGAAAAAAATGCCGTCCCACCGTATCCTCGCGATGAACCGCGGCGAACGGGAGAACGTGCTGAAGGTGACGCTGGAGGTGGATGCCGAGGCGATTTGCCGCTACATCGCCGGCCAGGTAATCCGCGGGCGTTCCGCGACGGAGAACGTGCTGCGCGCGGCGATCGAGGATGCCTATAAACGCCTGATCGCTCCGTCGATTGAGCGAGAGGTGCGCGGCGAGCTGACGGAGAAGGCCGAAGCCCAGGCGATCTCCATCTTCGCCGGTAATTTGCGCAGCTTACTGCTGCAGCCGCCGGTTCGCGGCAAGCGCGTGCTGGGCGTCGACCCGGCCTACCGGACCGGCTGCAAGCTCGCCGTCGTCGACGACACCGGCAAGTTGCTGGAGGTGGCGGTCACCTACCCGACGCCGCCAAACAACAAGAAGCGGGAAGCGGCGGCCAAGTTCCACGAGCTGATCGACAAATACGACGTCGAGCTGATCGTCATCGGCAACGGCACCGCTTCGCGCGAGACGGAGCAGTTCGTTGCCGAGGTGATCGCCGAACGCAAGAGCAAGGACCGCGAGTTGGCGTACCTGATCGTTAACGAGGCGGGCGCTAGCGTGTATTCGGCCTCCAAGCTGGCGCAGGAGGAGTTCCCGGATCTCGACGTTGCGGAGCGTAGCGCGGTGTCTATCGCACGGCGGCTGCAAGACCCGCTCGCGGAGTTGGTCAAGATCGAGCCGAAAGCGATCGGCGTCGGGCAATATCAGCACGACGTGTCCCAGAAGCATCTCGACGAAAGCTTGAAGAACGTCGTCGAATCGGCCGTTAACCACGTCGGCGTGGACGTTAATACCGCTTCACCGGCGCTCTTGTCCTACGTGTCCGGCGTCAACGCGACGACGGCGAAGAACATCGTCAAGTTCCGCGAGGAGAACGGGCGCTTCAAGAGCCGAAAACAGCTGCAGAAGGTGCCGCGGCTTGGCGCCAAGACGTTCGAGCAGTGCGTCGGCTTCCTGCGGATCGACGGGGGCGAGCACCCGCTCGACAAGACGCCGATCCACCCCGAGTCCTATAACGTGGTAAACCGGCTGTTCGCCGAGTTGGGCGTTTCCTTGGATCAGTTGGGCTCCAAAGAGCTGAACGTGAAGCTGGCTGCGCTGGAGCCGAACGAGCTGGCGCCGCGTCTGGAGGTTGGCGTTCCGACATTGCGCGATATTCTCGAAAGCCTGCAGCGCCCGGGGCGCGACCCGCGCGAGGAGCTGCCGCTGCCGATCTTCCGCACCGACGTGCTGAAGATCGAGGACCTGGTTCCGGGCATGGAGCTGCAAGGTACCGTGCGCAATGTGATTGATTTTGGCGCTTTTGTCGATATCGGAATCAAAAACGACGGGCTTGTGCACATCTCCCAGCTAAGCAACGGGTACGTGAAGCATCCGATGGACGTCGTCTCCGTCGGTGACAACGTTACCGTTTGGGTTATGAACGTGGACGTCAAGAAAGGCCGGGTCGGGTTGACGATGCGGGGCCCCGCCGAGGTTAAGGCGCAATAATGCAGTGAAACGAAAAGAGCCGAAGCAGCGGGGGTTCCTGCGGCTTACGGCTCTTTATGCGATCCGGGAACTGTAGTACCTGCTCCCGCTCCCGCTTTCCTCGCTACAGCCCGGCACTCTGCCTTGGCTTGTCTGGGGCGAGGACGAGGATCCTTTCTGGTCGTCGTGAATGCTCGCTGTACTGCAGGTCGAGCATCACCTTGGTCATACCGTTTCGCGTACGGTGCCGGACATATCGGCGAGCTGCTGATGCGTCAGCTTGAAGGCGATGAGAACGCCGTCCGGTTTCCGCGTGTCAGCTGTATGTGGGATGAACGATTATTGTGAGAACACGGGGCCGTTCCAAGCAGGTGTTTGCGCTGCTGCGGAGCCGCCCCTTTGGTTTTTGTGAAGAGCCGCTATTGTATCGGGTTGGTGTTGTCGGTTTGGCTATTCCGGCGGCTGTAGTAAAAGAACCAACAATCGTTGAGCAGTCGAATCTGACGGCGATCCCTCTTGTTAAAGGCACGCATGATCTGATTGCTGAGCCAATTCGGCAAGCGTATCCCCTCCTCCGGTAACCCATTGGTATGGTTAAGGTATGGGGCATTCCCCCAATCCGTGCAAGTCCTCCAGTAAATGAGACTGAATTTCCGGCTTTTGATCGCAAAGCGGTATCGGCTGAACGGATAAAGTCTCTACGTTCCGTTCGCGCAACTGCTCACATAGGCATCCTCCGGACACCACTATCCGCACCGGGCTAACGGAACTGAGAGACGTTATATGCTCAAAGAGGGGAATGTTCGAATCTAACGGAACGAGGAGACCTTATTTGTGGTGAAACCTGCAAAATAGCTGCCCATACCGTCGAATAAGGTCATTAGGTTCCGTTACAGCGGGAAATAGTCGGGAAATGGCACTAGCCTTGCATAGAAGCTGACATGGATTGGATTAAGAATCAAAAGTATACATGAAGTGTATCTAGACCAAATATTTTGCAGTTAGTTATCCAGGCTCATCGCCAAAAAGTCGATCTCCCTGTAAGCATAGGATCATGTTACCAATTATTGTATATATGCCCTTGTGTAACTATTTCTTGATCAATTTTACGGTCTTGTGCACCTTAGGATGCTTTCGAGGGCGACCGAGCTTCTTTTTCTTACGCCTACCAAGTGAATGCTTGGTCGGCTTGCGGTTCAATCGCTCCACAAATGCAGTCCATGAGGATGTTATATACGCTCGCAGCATCTTCAAAAAGGACCACAAGCGCTGAGGGGGTGCGGACTCTTGATGAATCAACTGCAGTAAGGCATGAGCAATCATCGCCAAATAGATTTGGTTCCACACCGCCTCTGGCTTGTAGCTGTATAGATGAACAAGACTTACATGTTGTTTCATCCATTTGAAAAACAGCTCGATGGCCCAGCGCCCACGATAGATGTCACTGATCTGTACAGCTGTTCGATCCCATACGTTTGTCAGAACCCGGTACAGACGTTCTTTGTCATCGATGTACTCCACCAATCGCAAAGAAACCTCCACTTGTTCTTTCGTTTCTTTATCCGTGTAGGATACGGTGACATCGGCATCGCGAAGGATCGAAGGGAACTCGGAAACATCGCGTTCTTCCTTCACAACGGTTCGGCTGTTTTTCTGGATACGTGCGACGAAGCGAATATTGTTTTCTAACCAATGCTTGAATTGGCTATACACAATGTAACCGCGGTCCATCACATGAATCGCCCTGGGATCGACGACGAGATCCAGCGCGACTTCCGAGTCTGCGACGCCTCGAGTGGAACAGACCATCTGATCGCAATAGCAGAGGCCTGGGCGGGCTAATACGACACTCGTATGAATCTTAATGCCATTGCTTGTCTGTGAATTATAAGCCCATTTACCCGCCATCTCTGGAAGAGACAACACCGTCGAATCGATGATGCGCAGCTTTCCGAGATGAGCCCCTTTTTGCGCTGAACAAACCTGATTTTGCTTAGAGATCAATTGGAACCAAAGCTCTTGCAGTTCCACTAATGGAAGTGCGTTTAAGGTCCGGTCAATCTGAGAAGCGCTGATGCGGACAAGACCAATATCTTGTTGTAACTGCGGATTCGCATCGAGATGAAGGCTAATGGTCTCCAGATCGCTACGTTGGCTTAATTGGGCTTCGATCAACAGCTTAACCGCTTTGACGAAAGTGAACTTGCGACGATAATTAAACAACGGAAAATGATCGTCGGATAAATCCATGTAATCTAGGCATTTACAAATGACGGTCTGATCTGGTACATTACCCATAGTGAGCTCCTTTTGTGAGAGGAATGGGTAACATGCCTATCCTTCAACATTAGGAGTTTTTTTATGGATTTCCAGAGTGATTCCATCAATTTCTTCAATATTTAGGAATTTGTGAGAACATTATTTTTCTTATGTCAGGTTTGGTGCAAGGCTAGTGGGGAAATGGGCAAATAAGGTCCGTACGTTCCGTTAGAGCGACGTGAGCTTACAAAGAGCAACGTAAGCCTACAGAAAACAACGCCGTGCATAGAGCGACGAGCCATTGCGGAGTGGGACGCTGGATTGGACCTACAGAGCGTCCACGAGCTGGCAGCGAGCGGCGCGGGGGTCGGCTGACAGGGGCCCACGTCGGGCCCGCGAGCCCCAACGCCCTGCCGAAGCGGCGCCAGGGCTGGCCGCCAGCAAGCCAAAAAAGCCGGCCCGATGAGCCCCATGAGAGGGGCAACTGAACCGGCCGGCTTCATTTTCTTGTGTCTCCTGCGCATCCGAAGGTTACGCGCCTTCTTCCTCGTACCATTGCTCCAGTTGCGCCTGGAGGGCGCGGATTTCGGTGAGCAGCGAAATCAGGGGGTAATTTTCCTCGCGGATCGCGGAAAAAGCGGACTCCAGCCCGTTGATGTAATCCAGCCCGCTTGTGATCCGCAGCGATTCCTGCAGGAGATCGAGCCGGTCGCATTCGGCAATCGCGCGCGGCAGCGACGGAATCTCCGAGGCCGTTAATTTATCGATTTCCTTGTTCAGCCGCAGATTCAAAGCGCTGAGCTGATAGGCGTAGTCGCGGGGCATTTCAACGAAGATCAGATCCTGATTTTGCTGCAAAATGACGTATCTCATTAGGGACATAGACATGCTTGCGATTCTCCTTTTCTATCCATCCTACTTGACAGTGTAGCGTAAGGAGAAGTTAAAATTCAAGTAATGAATCTAGCGGATTTCTTGCGCTCACGGCAACAGGAAGGGGAGAGGATGATGACGGATGAGCAGTTGCAAGCCTGGATCGAGCAAATTTCGCTGCGTTCCTTCGGCGTGCCTTTCCGGCACCAAGCCCGTTTTAACAGCAGGTTAAGAACCACCGGGGGACGTTATTTTATGAAAACCCACCATATCGAAATTAATCCCGCCCAGCTCGCGGCTTATGGGGAGGAGGAAGTCGAGCGCATCATCAAACACGAATTGTGCCATTACCATCTGCACCTGGCGGGACGAGGGTATCAGCATCGCGATGCGGACTTTAAGGCCCTGCTCCAAAAAGTAGGCGGCAGCCGATACTGCCACGCTTTGCCCGGGAGCAAGCAGCGAAAAACCTTGCCGCACCGCTACAAGCTGGTGTGCGCGGATTGCGGGATGGAGTATTTACGGAAACGCCGCGTCGACCCGAACCGGTACCGCTGCGGCAAATGCGCCGGCCGGCTTCGCCTATATGCGTTATCCGGCGGCTAAGGATGTGCTATACTTAAATCAAACCACGTAAGGAGTGATTTGAAGATGGCTCAATCTCAAGCCAAAAAACAGCGGCAAAAGCTGATCCGTGAAGGAAAACGCAGCCCGGAACTCAGCCGCAGTCCGTTTGCGTTCCAGGATTTGCGAACCCGGAAGACGAAAACGAAGCAGGAACAACTGCATCGGCAAAAATATAAGAACCACGCTTCCATTTACGGAGACGATGGTTCTTTTATTTTTACGATTCCGGTTCGCTGCTTTTCGCGAGGGTCAAAAAGAGCTCATACCGGTGGCTCTCATCCGAAATTTTCTTCTCGTGTTTATCGCAAAACGCCATGATCCACGCATGAAACTCTTCGGCTTCCTGCGGGGTTAAGTAGAGAATGTTGTTGGTCAATTGACCGGACGACGATTCTTTCCGGGATGTCTTCAAGAATCGTTTTTTGCTTTCATCATACAGATGGCTCAGCAGCTTCTCGGTTTCCGTTAAGGCGACCGGCTTGAGCGACTCATCGAAATGACTTTTTTTGATTTGGATCGGTCCGTCAAAAGGAACATAATACTTCGCGGTAATGCCGTTAATCACCTTCGTGTCCGCGAGCTGCAGGAGACCGATGCTCTCCAGCTTTTTGGCATGATAATAGACCTTGGCCGGAACCTCGCCCATCGTATCCGCCACTTCCTTCATCGTCGCCGGATGATTCAATTGCTTGAATGTATCCAGGATTTGAAGGCGATACGGGTCGGAGTAGATCCGAATGTCCTCCAGCGTTTTCAATTCCATCGCGTTACTCACCCCTGCAAGCCCCCTACCCGAACATCAGAAGTTGATTGTCATTGATTTAAGTATAGCTTGGGCCCGGAAAATGCGCAAAGCATGAAGCCTGCCGTGATCAAATTTCCATAAAGCTTCGCTGCCTTAGCAGCAACAAGACGGGAATCAGCAGAAGGAGTCCAAAGCCCACATACAGCAGTTGGACCTGCACCCATTCCCCCAGGATTCCGGCCAAGGTGCTCCCCGCCGGTATAGCGCAGGTACAGACCATCCCGTATAACGCTCCGACACGGCCAAGCAACTCCTTCGGTACAGTTTCCATGAGATAGGTAGTGGAAGGCGTGCTGCATAATGAAACAGACAAACCGATGCCAAAACAGAACAGCGTGGCCAGGGCAAGCGGTTGAATCAGTACGATCGCAGGCAAGTACATCAACGCATAATTCGCGCCAAGCAGCAGGTAACCGGTCAGGATGAGCGTGCTTTTTTTATAAGCTGCGCCTCTTCTTCCAATCCATAATCCGCTGACAATCGTACCGCAGACCAGGCTCATCCCCATGAGGCTTAAGCCGGTGGGTCCCGAATGCAGGATTTCATCGACATAGACGGTATTCAGCACGTTAAACGGCGACAAGCAGAAGTTTACGAAGGCCGCGGCGATAACGATCGTAATGAGAAGTTTATTGGATTTGAGATACTGCAACCCTTCCTGGAGTTCTTGAAAAAACGAGGAATCTTGTACGGCGTTGCGATGAGGTGCAGGCGAAGTCCGTCCGGCTCCCCGGATCAGCAGAATCAAAGCGGCGGCGATCGTGAAAGTGAGTCCGTCGACCAGAATCGCTGCGGAGATTCCCAAGGACGCAATGATACCGCCGACGGCCGCCATGCCCGCCAATTCGGCCGCTCGTGTGGCGGAGGTGCTGAAGGAATTGCCGCTGAGCAATTGATCCTTGGGCAGCAACTGAGGAACCAGGGCCAACTCAGCGGGAGAAGCGAAGCATTCCAGCGTGGAGGTGAGCAGCGTCAGTACATATAGATGCCAGGGAAGCAGCCAGCCTTGCCAATAGAGAAAAGCCGTGAAGCAGACGATCAGGCCGCGCCCCAGATAGGTGAGCGCCGCGACATGCTTCTTGGACCAGCGATCGACCAGGGTTCCGGCGAAAAAGCTAAAGGCGAGGTTCGGAATAAAATTGAGTGCAAACAAGGTGCCCATCATCAGTTTGGAGCCGGTGAGCATGTAAACCATCCAGCTGTAGGCGATGGAATCCACGGAATCCCCAAAGCGGGAGATGACGCGCGCCAACAATAGGTACATAAACGATTTATACATCGCCAATTCTCTAAACCCGGTAAAGGGTTGACTTTTAACCCGTACTTCTTGGCTCATAGGCACCTACCCTTAAAATAAATTCATATGTTAAAAATAATTTAACGTTATGTTTATTTTATAATCTTTTTTCGCACGGAATGCAATTCTTTTTTTGGGTGGCTTGTCCTTATGGATGCCAACGGGGGGTGGCTCTGCCCCAGAGCGGGTTGGGGAAAGAAGGCAGCGCTTCGAAAGCGCTTCGAATCTTGACTTTGCTACGGAAGCGTGATAAATTAATTGGTGTTCTCGATATTTTTCGTTCCCCGATAGCTCAGTCGGTAGAGCACTCGACTGTTAATCGAGTTGTCACAGGTTCGAGTCCTGTTCGGGGAGCCATTTCATTCTTGGAGAGATACCCAAGTGGCTATAAGGGGACCCTCTGCTAAGGGGTTAGACTGCGTAAGCGGTGCGAGGGTTCGAATCCCTCTCTCTCCGTTTTGGAATTACATCGATACAAAGAACCTCCCGATCATCCGGGAGGTTCTTTTGCAGAGGGATGAGAACCCTCAATTGGAGGGGGCGTCGGAGCATAGGCTTCGGGAGGATTGCATCGCAGTCTCGAACGAAGTGAGAGTATCCCTCTCTCTCCGTTTTGGAATTACATCGATACAAAGAACCTCCCGATCATCCGGGAGGTTCTTTTGCAGAGGGATGAGAACCCTCAATTGGAGGGGGCGTCGGAGCGTAGGCTTCGGGAGGATTGCATCGCAGTCTCGAACGAAGTGAGAGTATCCCTCTCTCTCCGTTTTGAAATTACATCGATATAAAGAACCTCCCGATCATCCGGGAGGTTCTTTTGTGCAACAACTTCTCCAAACTTTACGTTAATCAGATATAAGCCAATACACATTCGTTCTGAGGGAGAAGTTGGAATGAAAAGATATTTTCATATTACGGCAATAATTGGACTCCTATTTTTAATACTTGCTGGATGCGGCGCAGGGGTTCAAGGTGAAGAAAAAACGGCCGAGCAATTTGTGGAACAACAAGGTTATAAAGTTACTTCTCGCATGGGGGAAGTTCATAAGTACATTTTGGACCAAAGCAAACTTTACGGAGGCACCGGAACAATACTGTATCAACAAAGCTGGGGGGTTCAGACTACGGAACCTGACAAATATTTTGGCAAAGAGATAACCCTATACGGATTTACCGTTTCAAATCATCCTTTGGAGCAAACGTATAAAGCCAAAACAAATGTTTATGTCATGCTTGCCGATGGAGGCGTGATTGGCGGATATTCGTTTCCGGATATCGAGGACTTGGCAGGTAGCGTTTATTCATGGGATGGCAAAACATTGGAGGAAATAACCGGACAGACTTTTAAAGACTGGTCCGAAAATTGGAAAGGGAAGTACGCTCCAGATGATGCGGTTAAATGAGAATAGTCGTATGAAACGGATTGGCGGGCCTGATTCCCGCCTTTTTGCGTTAAAGGCTTTTCCGCACCTATAGGATGCTCTGTGGCCCCCTACTTTGCTCGTCATATGTTCCTCAAGGATTCTTCGATCCCATAGCGCCGGGTACAACTTTTGTACGGGTTAAGAACAAAAGTCGGACCTAAATCAAATTGAAAGCGCTATACCGCTTCAATACAATGAGTAACAGGGAGGGAACAAAAACAAAATCCCAGGATGAGATGCTGGCCGATGAGAACCAAGGAGGGAGAGCGCAAATGGACAAGGAAATCGTCTCGCTTCTGCGGATTTTGTTAAATCGCACGGTCGTGACTGCCAAAGGACTGCAAGAGGAAACCAATTCTTCCAAAAGACAGATTACTTACAGGCTGGAGAAGATTAACGCCATATTCAAAGCGGAACAAGCGCCGCTGATCTCGTTGGGCTCCCAAAAAGATATTGTGATTCAAAAGGAGACCAAAGATGCCATTAAAGAGATTCTCGAAAAGAAATATTCTAAACGAACCTACTATCTGAGCAAAACGGAACGGCTTTTATACATGTATCTCATGCTCTTTATTAACATGGAGGATGTCTCCATCCATCACTTTACGGATTCCCTGCGAGTGAGCCGTTCCACCGTCAATCTTGATTTTAAAGCTTTGATTCCCGCCCTGGCCAGTCAGGGGATCGAGCTTAGAAACAATCGCATCAGCGGCTACCATTTAGTTGGATCCGAAATGGAAATCCGCAGCGTGCTGATCCGAAACATTATCGAAACCCTCTCCAGCACGGAAAGTTCAAAAGTATTCGATCTTTTCATCGAAGAATATCAATTGGACAGTTTCGAGCAATCGAAAAAGCGGATATCGGATCTTGTCCAAAAGCATGCCATCAATTTTGTCGAGGACCGGATGGTAGAATTTATCTATATTTTCATCTTTATGAAAGCGCGGATCCTCTCAAACAATACGAGTGCTCTGGAGAATATGGATATCCCTAACGTTGCGGTCATGAATTCCATGAAGGAATATAAATTTGCCGAAGAATTGCTGGAAGTCTACGATAGCCGAAATGAAATACAAGCTCATGATGTCATGTATATCAGCGCCTGGATTTTGGGCATTTCCGTAGGAAATGCCGAGGAAGACACCAAGGACAGAGCGGCGATTTCGGAAATCGTCAACAAAATGATGACGAAGTTTGAATATTTAAGCGGCGTTCATTTTGTCAACCAGGAAAAAGTGTTCAAGCAGCTATATTCCCATTTTAGACCGGCTTATTACCGGCTTTTGTTCAAATTCCCTGTATATAATCCGCTTTGCAAAAAAGTGAAGGAAGAGTACCGGCTTGTTTACAGAATCGTAAGCAACGCTACCAAAGAGTTCTGCAGTTTATTTGGCGAAGAGATTCAAGAGGAAGAACTGGCGTATTTGACCATGCATTTTGCGGCCATTTTCTCGAACAGCAAAGACATCGACATCTTGAAAAAAAGAACGGCGCTAATTGTTTGTACAAACGGGGTGGGCAGTTCGGCGATCTTATATGCGGAGCTCACCCATTTATTTCCGGAGCTGCACTTCTTGCCGCCGCTGGAATCCTCCGAGCTGAAAAATTTCTCGGGGTCCGCGGATATTGTATTTACGACCAGCTATAAGGCGGAGAGCCTGGAAATCGATGCGCCCGTGATTAAAGTAAGCCCGGTCATGACTCAAAAGGAAAAATATAAAATTGCGCGCGAGGTGTACATTCAATTAGGCGATCTATTTTTAAGGCAGCCGCAAATTGACGAGGTTATGGACATTGTAAAAAAATATGCGAAGGTTACATCCGAAACGATGCTTTCGGGTGAGCTGCTGTCCTATTTTACACAGATAGAGAATTTTACGCCTAAAGGAGAAGAAGAACTGATGCTGAACGATCTTGTGGATGAAAAGCTTGTCAAACTAAAATTACCGGCCCGCAACTGGGAAGAAGCCATCAGGCAGTCGGCGTCCGTTCTCGTCGAAAACGGCAAGGCGACGCAACAATATGTGGATGCGATGGTCGAGGCCGCCAAGGAATCCGGGTCTTATATCGTGATCACCAAACATGTGGCGCTGCCGCACGCCAGGCCCAAGGCGGGAGCGAAAGAAATCGCCATCGGCGTAGCAACGCTGGAACAGCCCGTCGAATTCGGGCATCAAGATAACGATCCGGTTAAATACGTGATTTCTTTAAGCGCTGTGGACAGCAGCAGTCACTTGCGCGCCATGTCCGAGCTTGCTGAATTGCTTGAGATGGAGGAATTTTACCAAACGTTGGACAATGCCAAGGAGGCCGGGGAAGTTATCGATTTCATTAAAGCGCAAAAATTTTAAAGAAAAGGGGTTTGAGTATGTACAAAATTCTGGTTGCATGCAGAGCAGGAGTCGGATCGAGCTTGATGTTGAAAATCAAGACTCAGCAAGTGATCAAAGAAAACAATTTTCCGATTGAAGTTGAGCACGGCTCATTGGACGCCTTGAACGGGTTCAACGGTGACGCTGTCGAGACATTGATCGACGTTGCCGAGGAATTGCAGAAGAAAAACCTCAAAGTCGAGATTATCGGGATTCACAACGTCGTTGACCGCAACGAAATCAAGGCGGCTTTGGAGAATTTTCTCGCCTCGAAACAATAATGAAACACTAAATTGGTCATTTGCAGGGAGGAACGCGTGTGAACTTTATTATCAGTTTTTTGAGTACGCCCGCTGTTTTGCTGGGTGTAGTGGCATTTATCGGTTTGGTGCTGCAAAAGAAATCGCCTACTGAAGTCTTCACCGGCGCTTCGAAAACCCTGATTGGATTCCTGATCTTCGGCATCGGCGCTTCGGCCATGACCGGAGCATTGCAGAACTTCAATAAATTGTTCCAGTACGGATTCGGCATTACAGGGGTTATCGCATCGCCCGAGGCCGCCACGGCGCTTGCGCAAGGCACCTACGGATTTGAAGTTTCATTGACATTGATTCTTGGCTTCGTATTGAATCTGGTGTTTGCGCGGATTACAAAATTTAAAAACATTTTCTTTACCACCGGACATAGTTTGTTTTTTTCGTGCGTACTGGTATTGATCATGAAAGCGCACGGAGTTAACTCAGCCGTTACGATCGCCGTCGGAGGTACGATTCTGGGCTTTATGTCCGCCGCGCTGCCGCAATTCTGCCAACCCTTCATGCGCAAATTGACGGGTGGAGACGAGCAGGCCATCGGCCACTTCAATATGATCGGTTACGGCTTGTCGGGCTATATCGGCCGTTTATTCTCAAAGTACGAAAATGAAACGACGGAATCGATTCAATTTCCCAAATGGTTGTCTATCTTCAGGGATTTCCTGATGGGCCTGTCGATCGTGATGCTGATTTTGTTCTATGCGGCAACTTTAAAGGCCGGTCAAACCTTTACGCAAGAGCTTGCCGGCTCCCAGCATTGGCTGGTGTTCCCGCTTGTACAGGCCTTCACCTTTGTGGCGGGGATGTCGGTACTGATGACCGGCGTGCGTATGTTCCTCGCCGAGATTACTGCCGCATTCGTCATTATTTCGGAGAAATATATCCCGGGTTCGCGTCCTGCGCTGGATGTGCCGACCGTATTCCCGTACGCTCCCAATGCGGTCATTGTCGGATTTATCAGCGCCTACGCCGCCGGTCTGCTGGCGGTTGTCGTCATGGCCTCGTTCCCCGGCGTATTCCCGGTCGTCATTATCCCGGCCGCTCACATCTGCTTTTTCTCGGGCGGAACGGCTGCAGTATTCGGCAACGCCTCCGGCGGATGGAGAGGCGCCGTGACCGGATCATTTATTGCCGGACTGTTTCTTGCCTTCCTGCCGACGATTCTTTACCCGGTGTACGGAACGCTTGGCATTGAAGGCGCTACCTTCCCGAATATCGACTATAATGTCGTCGGAACCTTATTGCACAGCATTATGGAGCTAATCAAGCCTATGTAAGTGAAATGAACGAATGTCGATAGGAGCCATGGCCGTGTTTATGGCTCTTATCGCTTCAGGGGGGGATAACAATGATCGAGAGAACACTACCTGAATTTCTGGATATCCTGCAGGATGAAATATCGGCGCTTATCGCTTCCATCGACGAAGCGGCGCTCAAACAAGCTCGCGATCTTATTTTTCATGCGGAAAAAAATCACGGCCGCGTCCATGTGACAGGCATTGGCAAACCGGGCCATGTTGCCGGCTATACCGCCTCACTCTTCTCCTCGACCGGCACCCCCGCTTACGAACTTCACGGAACCGAAGCCGTCCACGGTTCGTCCGGTCAGGTGGTTCCCGGCGATGTCGTGATCGCGATCTCCAACAGCGGAGAAACGGAAGAATTGAAAGCAACGGTTGAAACGCTAAAGGGCAATGGCGCAAAGATTATTTCCGTTACCGGCAATCCGGATTCCTGGCTTGCGGGCAAAGGCGATGTCGTCCTGCTCGCAGGGGTCGGGTTGGAGGGGGATCCATTGAACAAACCTCCCCGCGCGTCCATCGTGGCCGAAATTATTGTGCTGCAAAGTCTAAGCGTGCTGCTTCAAGACGAGCGGGATCTAACTCCCGAAAAATATGTAAAATGGCATCCGGGCGGCGCTTTGGGTAAAGCGATCAAGGGAGTCTAACCGAAGGAGGAAGCAATTATGCTAGTTAAAGGGATCATTGCCGCAATGGTTACTCCTTTTGATGAAGAGCACAAGATCAACGAAGCGGCAACCAAGCAGTTGATCGACAAACTGATCGGCGGCGGGGTGAGCGGGTTGTTTATCCTGGGAACAAACGGCGAGTTCCATGTGCTGGACGAGGCGGAGAAGCTGCATTTCGCCAAGGTGGTGATCGAGCATGTCCGCAACAGAGTGCCCGTATATGCGGGGACTGGCGGAAACAGCACCAGGGAGGTTGTCTCCTTGTCCCGGAAAATGGAACAGCTTGGCGCGGATGCGCTGTCGGTGGTCACTCCTTATTTTGTGCCGCCTTCCCAAAAGGAACTGATCGCCCATTACAAGGCCGTGGCGGAGTCGGTCGAAACCCCGATCGTTTTGTACAATATCCCCAAAAATACGGGCGTCAATATCGATGCGGATACGGTCAAAGAACTGGCAAAAGTGAAGAACATTATCGGAATCAAAGACAGCAGCGGCAAGCTCGAAAATATCGAGAGCTATATCCGGGCTGCGCAGGGAGAAGATTTTGCCGTCTTGTCGGGCTCCGATTCGCTGATCCTGAAAGCTTTACAGGCGGGAGCTGCGGGGGCCATAGCCGCCACCGCCAACCTGATCACCGCCTTGGACGTTTCGATCTACGAGCATTATATCAAAGGAGAGCTGGATGCCGCGGCCCGAGCGCAGGAAGAAATTGAAGCTTTCCGAGCGGTGCTGAAACGGGGAACCGTTCCGTCGATTCTGAAAAAATCCATCGAATTGTCCGGGATTCCCGTCGGCTCGGCCAGCCCGCCGGTGAGCGAGCCGGATGAAGCGGCTGTAAATGAAATCAAAGCAATGCTTAAACAGTACAATTTTCATGCGGAGGTAGATCATGCTTAAGCCGGATATTGAAAAAAGAATCATAGACACCGGGGCCATGGCCATTGTCAGAACGGAAACCGTTGAAAGAGCAGCGGAAATTGCCGAAGGGTGCCTGGATGGCGGAGTGGATGTGCTTGAGATCAGCTACACGCTTCCAAACGCCGGAGAAGTCATACAGGCCCTTCATGAGAGATTCGCAGGCCGGCTGCTGGTGGGGGCGGGTACCGTACTGGACGGTGAAACGGCGAGGCTGGCCATTCTGGCCGGCGCAAAGTTTGTGATCGCGCCCAATCTGAGCAAAGAGGTTGCCACCATGTGCAACAGATACCGAATCCCGTATGCGCCCGGATGCGCGACCGTCACGGAAATGGTGCAAGCGCTGGAGCTGGGGGCGTCTTTTGTCAAAGCGTTTCCTATCTCCAATTTTTACGGCCCATCTTTGGTCCCGGTGATCAAAACGCCGCTTCCCTTTATGCCTATCTTGGCTTCCGGGGGAGTAACGCTGGACAATTTGGCGGAATGGATTAAAAACGGCGTCGATTCCGTGGGCATCGGAGGACTTTTGACAAGAGGCTCTAAAGACGATATCGCAGCAAATGCCAGGAAGATTACGGATATCATCAGAGAGGAAAGGGCACTTCTGGCTTAGGGGGCGGCCGAAGCGCGAGATTGCGGGCGGGGATTCGGCATAAATCAGGCCGTTTCCCCCCCCCTCGCTAATGCAGGAAATATCGGGTTGACTAAAATGAGGGCTTAAAGTAATCTTTATATATGATAATGATTATCATTATCATATATAAAGATGCAACTTTCATCCCGTTGCTTCATGCTCATCCTGCATTAGAAAAGGAGGTTCCTTGTGGTTTCACAAAAAGAGCTGCCGGGAGGCGGAAGCTTGCGGACACCGGACCGGAGCCGGAAAACCAACTTGAATGAGATCAAAGCATTTATCGATCGGCATTATGACGAATCTCTGTCGATCGGGCAATTGGCGCGGATGGCGAATATCAGCCCTAAATATTTTGTCGATCTCTTTAAGAAAACCTACGGTCTGAGCGCCATGGATTACTTGACGGCCGTGCGTATAAACCATGCGAAACGGTACTTGGTGGAATCAGGAGAACGTTTAAGGGATATCGCCTTGAAGGTTGGGTATAAGGATGAGTTTTACTTTAGCCGCAAATTCAAGAAAGAAGTCGGCGTATCTCCGTCCGTCTTCGCCAAGAACGCAAGACGGCACATCGCCGCCTGCTCCTCCCCGGTAATCGGACACCTGATTGCGCTGGATGTCATGCCGGTGGCTGCTCCGCTCGATCCCAAGTGGACGCCTCATTACTACTACACCTTGCAAACGAAGATTCGCTTCCAATTAAAACTCACCGCTCCTTATTCCCCGTGTCCGTTCGAAGTAAATCTGAACAAGCTGGTACAGGCTCGTCCCGATGCGATCATTTGCACAGACCATCTAACTTCCATGGAAAAGACGAAAGTACAGGAGATTGCTCCCTGCCACATGGTATCGGCGCAAGACGGTTGGCGGGATCAACTGCGGAAGATGGGCCGTTTTTTAAATAGAGAAGACGAGGCGGCGCAATGGATACGCCGATACGTACAGAGGGTTCGGTCCGCTCGGACGCAGATTGGCGAAGAGCTGGGACAGGACAAGTTGTTGGTCCTACGCATTTATGGACACAGCATCCATCTGTATGGGAACCGCGGATTGGAAGAGGTGCTTTATCACGACCTTAAGCTGAAAGCCGTAGCCCGGCGCTGCGCATCCGGCAGTCCGCCGTTGACATTGGAACAACTGGCTCAGTTAGCCCCTGACCGAATTCTTGTTCTGGTATGCCCTGAAGCGTCATCCCGCGCCTTTTGGCTGGCATTGCAGCATTCGCCCGAATGGCGGAAGCTGACAGCGGTAAAGAACCGGTATGTTTATCCCATTGCCTCCGATCCGTGGTGCGAGTACTCGGCAGTTGCGATCACGCGGATGCTTGATGAAATCTTGCTGCTGTTTACCGGAAATTGTCCAAATGCTTTTCCGGATAACGGCCATGGTGAATCCTTCGCCACCTGATCTATACTTAGGCGAATGAGAATGATTATCGTCTAGGAGGGTATACCGTGTCAAAATTTCTAGTTCACGCCAAGTCTGGTTTTATGCCCCGCATGTCGGCGTTCCTGTGCTGCATGCTTCTGGGAAGCGTGCTGACGGCCTGCTCTATGGAAAAAAGTGAAGAAGAGCCGACCGGCCAACCCAGCTCCGCAAACGTCGCCGAAGAGTCTGCCGCAGCGGATGAACCCAGCGCGAAGCCTTCCGGTGAGCAGACGGTCACGGACGAGCTTGGCCATGAGATCACCATTCCTGCCAACCCCAAGAACATTTTTGCCCCCAACATGGAGGACTCCTTGCTTAGTCTGGGCGTCCGGCCGGTAGCGCAGTGGTCCAACGGGAATCAGGGACATGCTTACTTGCAGGAGGAATTGGCGGGCGTGCCGAAGCTTGATTTCTCGGGAGGGCTGCCATCGCCGGAGGTATTAATGTCTTATGAACCCGATCTGATTATCTTGCATACGCAGACCTATGCCCAGAATGGGACCTATGAAATCTACTCGAAAGTTGCGCCAACTTACGTCTTCACGAATGCTTCCGGAAATATCGTGAAATCCCTTTCCACGATAGGGGAACTGATCGGCAAAACCGACGAGGCCAATCAAGCGCTGCAGGCTTATCGGCAAAAAGTGAAGGAAGCCCAGGAAAAGCTGAAAGAAGCGGTCGGAGAGAAGAAGGTGGCGATTATCCGCTTTGCCCACAAAGGCGTTAGCCTGATGGGCGGACAATACTTGTGCGGTTATGTCGTCCACCGCGATCTGGGGCTTGGCATATCCGAGCTCGTAGAGAATGAGAATAGCGCTAACCTATCGATGGAGATTCTTCTCGAATTGGACGCGGATTATATTTTTGTCATCAATGCCTATGACCAAGGGACGGAGCGCATGAATGAAATGATGGAAAGCCCAATCTGGAAGAGTATGAATGCCGTCAAGCAGGGCCATGTGTACGAAGTAAGCAACGAATATTGGCTTGGCAGCGGGCTGATCGCTTACGAAAAAATTGTGGACGACACGGTTCGGCTGCTGACACAATGAGCGGGAGGAGGATGACATGAAACGGAACATCATTACGCTGGATCATCTTTCTCGTCGCCGGGCCGACATCCCTCGCGCGGAGCAATGGACGCTGCGTTCACAGGCCGAGAATCGCACCTACCGGATTATCGTGGCGCAGCCGGAGGGGGAGCCCCCCGCTTCGGGATATCCGGTTATCTATTTACTGGACGGCAACTCGGTATTCGGAACGATGGCCGAGGCGATGCGCCTGCAGGGCCGCCGTCCCGATAAGACGGGAGTGGATCCGGCGATTATCGTGGGAATTGGCTATGAGACGGAAGCTCCGTTTGCGCCGGATCGCTTTTTTGACTACACGCCGGTTCCCAGTACGGAGTATACGCGCAGATCCGACGGAGCAGAGCTGCCCGAACAAGGCGGGGCAGCGGCTTTTCTTCAATTCATCAAGGAGGAATTAAAGCCGCAGATCGCCAGCGAGTTCCGGATTGACCCGAACCGGCAGACGATTTTCGGACACTCTCTCGGCGGCCTATTCGTGCTGTATGCGCTGTTTACGAAACCAACCGCGTTCCGGCACTATATCGCAGGCAGTCCGTCCATTCATTGGAGCAAGGAGTTTTTGCTTGAACAGGAGCGGACATTCACGGCCCGTATACGGAAGGAGCCGGTCAACGTCCGCCTGCTGCTCGGAGTCGGGGAACTGGAGAAAAGCCATGTCTCCCGCAATTGCGAAAGCGCCAGGGAGCTTGCGGAAAGGCTCTCTTCTCTCGCCGATTGGGGAGTGAGCGCCGTATACAAAGAGTTTGAAGATGAGGGGCATGTCTCCGTGCTGCCGGTTCTGATCAGCCGGGCCCTGCGGTTTGCTCTGCATCCGCAGCGGCAATGAGGAGTTGAGTAAGGGGCTTGGGCAGGGGACGTATTAAGAAAAACAGAGAGTCGGACATCGCGCTCGGCTCTCTGTTTTTTTCTTTTGTTGGACGCTTTGAATATCTGCGGGAAATGGAATAGAAGCGGCCCGATGAGGAAGAAATGGACATGTAGGATTAGCGACCTGCAAAAAGGAGGTGAACAATGGCCGCAAAGGATTAAAACAAATCACTGTGCGTACCTGTTCTGGTAAGGGTTAAAACTAAAATATCGTCATTGATCTTGTAAACCAGAAGCCAATCGGGAGTAATATGACACTCTCTATACCCGGACCAATTACCGGATAGTGCATGCCCCTTATTTTTCTCCGGTAGAGGGCTACCTGATGTCAGCAGGGAAATAACGTCTTGCAGCAATTGAATATTATACCCTCGTTTTATAATGGTTTTTAAGTCCTTTTTAAATCTTGTCGTCGCAAGAATCTCATACTTCATTCTGAACCTCGGCTACCAGTTCTTCAAAACTCGAATAGCGTTTTGTAGTTGGATCGCAGCTTATTTTATCGGCTTCTTCCATTGCGGCGATTGTTTCGGGGTTCGGAATATTCAAGGAGATTTCAAAGGGGATTTTCCCCTGCCGCACGGCTTGACGGACAAAGATATTAAATGCTGTCGTCATATTCATGCCTAGTTCAGAAAAAAGTTGTTCTGCTTGCTCCTTTAGTTTTTTATCCATGCGAATACTTAAATTTGTAGTTTCCGCCACGTACAATCCCTCCTTTGTAATTCATTATATATTTTAACACAAAATATGTGCATCATAAATAAAATGCACGGATTATTGATTTGAAAAGCGGCCAAACGAGCTCAAAGCTTGCGGATGAAGCCTATAGTTAGTCTAAAATTTAGGGTTGCAAGGCACTTAGGCTTTTGATATACTTAATTTTGTCGCTGCCTCAAGGCGATGATTGTGATGCGGCCCGTTGGTCAAGGGGTTAAGACACCTCCCTTTCACGGAGGTAACAGGGGTTCGAATCCCCTACGGGTCACCATTTATTTAACTGAATATGCGGTAGTGGTGGAATGGCAGACACGCTATCTTGAGGGGGTAGTGGGCGTACGCCCGTGGAGGTTCGAGTCCTCTCTACCGCATCCCGGAAAGAAAGAAGAACCTTGCGTTTAGCAAGGTTCTTTCTTCATACCCGAAGCCGTGAGTCTTCGTTAGATTTCGAGCAAGGTGCGAAGGGCGTAAGCGACCCCGTGCTCGTTATTGGTTCGGGTGGTTATCGTGGCCAGGCGCTTGACGTCGTCTACGGCGTTCCCCATCGCAATTTTGGTTCCGGCGACTTGAAACATCGAGATATCATTGTAGCTGTCCCCGATCACGACGGTATCGGACATATCGACACCCAAGCGGCCGGCCAGAAATTGCAAGGCGCTTCCTTTATCGGTTTCCTTCGCGATAATCTCCACGATATGGTTGGCGGAGGAAGTGGTATGCACTTGCGGATGGCTGTTGAAATGCTGCGTAATTTCGTTCAGCTTGTCTTCGTTGAAGGTATAAACCAGAAGCTTATATACGGGACGGCCCTGTTCCAGAAGCTGCAGCGGTCGGTCGATTCCCCGGAAGCCGAATTGGACGAACTGGATCTTTGCGCTCTCCCATAGCCGGTTGCGCTCGATGCCGGGATTGGCGCTGACCAGCATATCCATCTCGGCCAGCAGCTTCTGCTCGCCGTCGGAAGGCGAATAAATGGCTTCCGGGCAAAAGATTTCGAAATATACGTTATGTTTCATTAAATAGCGAACGGCTTCCGCAGCAACGCTCGGGTCGATCGGCGTCTCCCGCAGCAGCTTTCCTTCCCGGTCGAATATTTCCGCCCCATTGGAAGCGATGATCGGAATGGATAACTCTCCGGTCAAATGTCGAGCGTCAAAACTTGCTCTGCCCGTGCAAAGCGTTACGGTGTGGCCCTTGCCGACGGCATGCGAAATGGCGTCCAGGCCTTGGGGACTCGGAAGGCTGTCCGAAGTGAGCAGCGTTCCATCCAAATCCACGGCGATCAGTTTCATTGATAGTTTCCTCCTAGCCCATCGGTTGGTGGGTGTTGTCTGTTTTTATAGAGTATAGATTATGAAATGCATTTCAGGTCAAGGAGAGATCAAGACGTGGCAACCCAGCTATGGATTATTATTCTGATTGGAGCGGGAACTTATTTATTGCGGGCAGGATCCTTGGTTTTAGGGAGCCGGGTCCAATGGTCCAAATCGACGAAGGAGTGGCTGTCCTACGTGTCTCCCGCGGTACTCGGCGCGCTGATCGGCCCGCTGCTGCTGCTTAAGGACGGGAAGTGGATTCCGCTGGCGGAGAATCCGATGCTGTTTGCGGCCATACCTACGATGATCGTCGCCTGGTGGTCGCGTCGGCTCCTATTAACCGTAGCCGCCGGCGTGTTGTTTTATGCCGGCTTCCGTGCATGGTTAGGCTAGCGGGGAACGAATGAGACCTATAAGGAAGGGGAAACGCTCATGAACGGCACGAATCGGTCTAATCGAAAGGAAGAAATCCGGATGGCCCTGCGGGATGCATTCCCGATCATAGTGGCTTATTTTCCGCTGTCCATGACTTACGGCGTGCTTGCTATGGCGGGAGGACTGCATGGAGGAATCGCCGTATTCAGTTCGGTATGGATCTTCTCGGGGGGAGCTCAGTTTATGCTGCTTGGCATGTTCGCCTCGGCCGCGGCCCCCGTTACGATCGTAACGACGTTGCTGCTGTTAAACATGCGACATGTTCTGTATGGCGCGACCATGGGGCCTTATTTGGCGAATTGGAAGGAGTCGCGGAAGTGGCTGGCGGCAATCGGCCTTACGGACGAAGGGTTTGCGGTAACATCCAGCCGGGCTGCGCGAGGGGATAGATTACTCCCTACTTATTATATTACGTTCGCGTTGGCGATTTATGGATCCTGGGTTGCCGGGACCGCAGCGGGCATCGGCTTGGGCAGTTTCGTCACTGCGGAACTGGCGGAGGTACTTGCTTTTGCATTGCCGGCGCTGTTCATCGCTTTGCTTGCCGGCGGTGAACGTACGTTGCCGTTTATGGCCGCCGCAGGCTGCGGGGCGGCGCTCGCAACTTTGGCGGGGATGCTCGAACTCGGAGGCATCGGCCTAATCGTTGGCGGCTTGGCCGGCGCTACGCTGGGGCAGCGGATCAGCCGGATGAGATCAGGGCGGACGAGTCCCGCCCAGCCTAAAGCCGAGAACACGACGCGATAGAAGCGTACGGGTTATTCCGGCTGGGGAGGCAGGTCCAGGATTGAGGAATATTTGGGATACAGTGCCCGGATGCATTCGGGACAAATATCATGGGTGAATTCGGCGTGGGTATGCTTGACCAGGTAGGCTTCGATCGTGCTCCAGCGCTCGTTTTCGTCCTTGATTTTCTTGCATACGGCACAAATGGGCAGCAACCCCCGGAGCGTTCGAATCTGCGCCAAAGCCTGCCGTATTTGCAGTTCCTGTCGTTTCAGCTCGGTGATATCGGTGCAGGTGATGACGATTCCTTGGGGAGAGGCGGAGGTTTCTTCGGCATATGGGGTCATTTCGGCGAGGAACCATAGCTCGTCTTCGGGGGTCGGCGCCTTGAATTCAAACGCGAACAACCGGGAGTCTCCGTCTAATATGCGGGAAAATTGCTCCTGCAGCTGGTGGGCGTTAAAATAAGGAAGATGATGCGGGACATGTTGGAAGTATTGGAAGAGATTGAATCCGGGTCGATCCCAACCTGTAGCAACCCCCAAGAGAGAAGCCCGGTTTGCCCAGGTTCGGTTGACGGCGACGATCGTTCCGTCAGGGGCTAACGTGGCAATGCTTTGATTCAACGAATGATAGGGTTCTTTCCAACGGGGGTTCTCATTCACGGCGGGTGCGCTCCTGTCATGAAATAAGGGCAGTCTTCCGACCTATTAAGTACTTGCCGGCCCTGTGTTAAGATATAGGCGTACGTTTACTTAAATAGAGGCCCTTTCTTTAAACGAAAATACGCATGGAAAAGAATCGCAGTATTTCACTCTATTATATACGCAAATGCGTTACTTCACAATGGTTAAATCACTTAAATGCGTCATTAAAGTTTTTTAGGAAGGTTGGAGAGAAGTTGTCGATCTACGAGCGTATCGAACTGTTGATCAAAAACGCCGGAATGACCAAGAAGGCGTTTTGCCTGGAGCTGGGGATCAGTACCGGAAATCTCGGGGACTGGAAGCGCGGTAAATCCACGCCGAGTACGAATAAATTGATCGAAATCGCCGCTTTTTTCAATGTCAGCCTGGACTGGCTGATGACCGGAAGGGAGAAGCAGGCCGAATACGTGCAGGACCAAAGGGCGGAATACGCCTCCAACGAAAAGGACTGGAACTCGTTTGCCAGCTCGCTTACGGAAGCGGAACGGACTTTCATTCGGGAGTACATCGAGTTTACCCGTTACCGGAGATTGAGATCCGGCCGGAAGGACAATTAATTCCACTTTACTTTTCATGGCCGCGAAGATATAATAGTCCATGTTCGTCTGAACATCGTCTTTACAATCGCGGTCGTGGTGGAATGGCAGACACGCTATCTTGAGGGGGTAGTGGGCGTACGCCCGTGGAGGTTCGAGTCCTCTCGACCGCATTCATCAAGCAATTCCACAAGAAGAACTTCTCGGAGCATCCGGGAAGTTCTTCTTTTTTCGGTTTTACCAAACCATGACACAAGGATAATATCTACCGAATAATCTCCCTGTAAGCTTTTTACTAGTTTACATATCCTTAGGAAGGGGTTGGAGCAATGAATAAGTTGTGGAAAAGCCTGGCGATCGGCGGTTTGGCCTTATCCGTCGTCTCGGCGGGCAGCCTGGCCCAGGCGGAAGGCGATCGTTTGGAGACCAACGAGGCCGGCAAATCGAAGAACCTGATCGTTCTGATCGGCGATGGGATGGGTCCGGCGCAAGTGTCGGCGGCTCGTTATTACCAACAATATGAGCATGGCATTAAAGCGCTTAATCTTGATCCCTACTATGTAGGTCAAGCCACAACCTATGCAGACCGTGGAGAAGACGGGGGGACCATCGTGTCCGGGATTGTTACCGATTCGGCTTCGGCGGGAACGGCTTTTGCCACCGGGAACAAAACATATAACGCCGGCATCAGCGTATCCAATGAAGAGATATCGAAGCCGTTCGCTTCGATCATCGAAGCGTCCGAACGCAGCGGAAAGGCGACGGGGCTCGTTACGACGGCGCGGATCACGCATGCAACGCCGGCGGTTTACGCCTCGCACGTTCGCAACCGCGACAACGAGAATGCGATCGCTTCGCAATACCTCGAGAGCGGCGTCGACGTGCTGCTGGGCGGCGGCGAATCTTTCTTCGTCACGAAGGAAGAGAAAGGCAAACGCAGCGACAAGAACCTGCTGCCCGAGTTCAAAGCCAAAGGATACAACGTGGTTAAAAACCTGGGCGAGTTGAACGCGGTTCCGGCGGCCGCCGGGGCTAAAGTGCTCGGCCTGTTCGGCGGTTCGCACGTCGCATACGTTCCGGACCGCAGCGACGCTACGCCAAGCCTGGCAGAGATGACGGAGAAAGCGCTGGAGCTGCTGTCGACAGACCAAGACGGGTTTACGGTCATGATTGAAGGCGGGCGGATCGACCATGCCGGGCATGCCAACGATTTGCCGACGCTGGTCCAAGAGGTGCTGGACTTTGACGCTGCATTTAAAGTAGCGCTGGAATTTGCCAAGAAGGACGGCAACACGTCGATCGTTGTAACGGCCGACCACGAAACCGGCGGATTGTCTTTATCCCGCGACAACATTTACGAAATTAACATCGACCTGTGGGATCAACAAAAGCATTCTTCCGAGTATTTAATCACTGCGTTAAACGACGCTAAAACCATTGCCGACGTGAAAAAAATCGTTGCGGACAATACCTGGATCAACGACTTGTCGGATGAGGAAGCACAGCTGATTCTCGATGGCGATGGTTCCTCCTACAAACGCGAAGGCGGGTATAACGCGGTAATCTCAAAGCGACTGCTGATCGGCTGGTCCGGCCACGGGCATTCCGCGGTGGACGTAGGCGTATGGGCGTATGGACCAATCGCGGACAAGGTGAAGGGACAGATCGACAATACGCAGATCGCCTTGGCCGGGGCCGAGGTATTAGGCGTGGATCTGCAGAAAGCCTCGGCTGAACTGCAGGCGAAATATCTGTATCCGAAATTTAAAATCAACCGCGCTAACGAAGTGCTGTATCCGGCTAAAGCGTTGGCTCAAGCGCTGGGCGGATCCTATCAGGAATCCGGGAATACGGCGACGTTAACCGGCAGCACGGGCAGAACGCTGACCGTCGATCTAAAGGCGGGTACGGCCAAAGTCGGCGCTGCCGCGTCGGCATTGACGGTCGATGTGGATAACGGCACTTTGTATTTGCCGCTGGCCGCATTTAATGAACTGACCGGGAAAACGCTGAAATGGGATGCGTTATCGGAACGGCTCCTGATCAACTAAACGCACGGATGCTCTGAAATAACCGCAGGAACAAACAGGAGACAGGTTTCGGTTCTCCTGTTTTTCCTGTATGTACGAAGGAGAGATGGCATTGCTGCACGTAAGGGGTTTGAAGAAACAGTTTCAGGTGTCAGGCCAACGACTGCCGATTTTGGACATTCCGGAATGGGACGTAGGTCAAGGGGAAATGGTGGCCATCACCGGGCCCAGCGGTTCGGGCAAGAGTACGCTGCTGCACATTCTAAGCGGGATCCTGCGGGCCGATGAAGGAGAGGTAAGCATCGAAGGACAATCGTTGAACGGGATGACGGAATCGGCGAGAGACCGATTTCGGGCCGAGCGCATCGGTTACATCCTGCAGGACTTTCATTTGATTCCTTCGTTGACGGCAAGGCAAAACGTGGAGATCGTACTCCCGCCTTCCTTGGGGAAAAGCGAACGCCGCGACCTCGTCGACGGCTGGTTCGCGGAAGTAGGGCTCAGCGACCGGAGTCGTCATTTGCCGTCCCAACTGTCGCGCGGTCAGCAGCAACGCGTCGCGATCATTCGAGCGTTGATCAACGGTCCTTCGCTGGTGCTGGCCGACGAGCCTACAGGGAGCCTGGACTGGGAGACTGCCGACGAAATCGCCGCGCTGCTGCTTCGTCTTTGCGCTGGCGAGCGCCATACGCTCCTGGTCGTCACTCATGATCTCCATTTGGCGAACCGGTTTCCGAAGCGGGTTCATATCTCCGAGATGAACCGGATCGTTGGCGCAGCGCCCATGGCTTCGGGGCAAGGGGATGGCGCCGCAGCCTCGGCAGAAAGGGAGGCCCGAATCGGATGAACCTGCTGCAGCTGTTGTTGCGAAACATCTGGCACCGAAAATTTCTATCGCTGTTGACGGTACTTTCGGTTGCCGCAACCGTAGCGTTTATCGTGTTGTTGTCGTTGTCCCGCGATAGCGTCGAGCAGGGGGCGGAAAAGGGATACGGCCCGTTCGATGTGGTCGTCGGCGCCGCAGGCAGCGAAACCCAGCTTGTCCTTAGTACGTTTTATCACGTCGGAGCGCCAACCGGCAATATTCCGCTGACGACGCTGGAGACCGTCCGGCAGGATGCCGGCGTTGACGCTGCCTATGCGATGACGGCCGGGGATAACTATAACGGGTACCCGATCGTGGGAATCGATCCGGCCTATTTTCTGACCCGTTACGGTGATCGTATGTTGGCGTCCGGCCAGCTGTACACAGCAACCGGAGAAGTGGTCGTTGGTGATTATGTGGCTAGAACGCTGGGCTTGCAAGTGGGTGATACGTTTGCGGGAGCCCATGGCTTGGTCGAAGGAGCGCATCACGACGAGGCGGCGGAAGAAGAGGAGCATGGGGAACACGATGAGCATGCTGCCTTCATGTACACCGTCAAAGGGATCTTGCCCGCGCTTAACACGCCCGATGACCGCGCGGTCTTCACTACGGTTGACTACGCTTGGGCCGTGCATGAGGAAGCGGGGGCGGATCGTGAAATTACGGCGATTCTGGTGAAGCCGAAAACGCTGCTGGGAGCTCAGCAGTTGAAGACCGAGTTGGAGCGAACGGGGCGAATTCAAGTGACCTATACGAGCAAAGCGGTAGCGGATGTCGTCAACCTGGTGGACCAAGGGGCCGAAATCATCGGCATTGTGACGCTGCTCTGCGTGGTGCTGGCGGCCATTTCAATTCTCCTGTCCCTGATTGCGGCCGCCGGGGAACGGACGAAAGACGTCGGCCTGCTTCGACTGCTGGGCAAATCCAAGCGTTATGTTTGGCTGACGATGATCGGGGAAGGCTTGATCATTACGGCCGCAGGTCTCATCCTCGGCCTGTTGGGCGGTCATGTCGGCGCATATCTGCTAAAGGATGTGCTGTTTGCCGCCGGAGGGATTCAAATTGCCCCGTTCCGGTGGTCGTCCGAGCATACGCTGCTTGCTCTGGGAACCCTCGCGGTCGGGCTGGCGGCATCGTTGGGACCGGCGCTACGGTTATATCGAATGGACCCATTAACGTTATTTAAATCGTAAGAAGGGGGTGGCATCGTGAGAAAACATCGGGTGGTGCTCCCGCTGCTGATCACTTGCCTGCTGCTGCAAGCCTGCGGTCAGGAGAAATTGAACCACGAGGGAGCGGGTTCCTTTGCCTCCGCGACGGCCGTCGAAGATAGAGTAAGTGACGGGGGGGCAACCGCAGGCGGCTTGCCGGAGGAAGGAGAGTCTGCTGCAGACCTGTCCGACCGGCCGGCAACCAAGGCGGAGCCCGAGCGAGAAGCAGACCACGCGGAGGCAGGAAACGCCTCCGGCCGGACGGCAGGGGGGGCGGAGGGCCGAGGCGCGGCGAATTCCGACGTAGTCGGCCCGAAGACGCTTAACGAGAAGAAGGAGGTCCAAGCACCGTCCGCAGGAGAAAACGGCAGCTCCGCGAACGAATCGGCGAAAACCGAAGCGAAGCCGGCGGGCAAGCCAACCCCTGCCAAACCGAAACCCGCGGCGGCGACGGCTGACGCTGGAGCGAAGTCCGATCCAGTCGACCACTCCGCAGGTAAGCCGGCGAAATCCTCCTCTGCCGGAGACAAGCCGGGGAAGACAGCCCAATCGGGCGTTACTCAAATCGGCTGGTCGGAATTTTTTGACGGTGAGGATCAGACGACGCCATCGGACCGATTCTGGGATCTCAGCGGTTCCACCGTTACGATCAAGGGCTTTATGGGCGAGGTGCTGTCCTTTGATAAAAACTGGTTTCTGCTCATCCCTGAACCCGGGGCAGAATGCCCGTTCGACAACGGGGATGAGACCTATTGGAACAAAATTATGATCGTTTTCGTTCCGGATGACGTAAAGCTTCGCTATAAATCCGAAGCACTGCAGATCACTGGCCGATTGGACGTCGGCATCAAAATCGACGAATCGGGTTACAAGACGATGTTTCGACTGTATGACGCTTCGTTCAAAGAAGTCAAGGAGTGAACCACCATGGGCACCCTTCGCCGTTTTCTCAACTTTGGCGGGGGTGCCTTTTGCATGAAACTGGGGGGATTCCGTTTTTTCGGAAGAGGGCTTACTTACAATCGGGCGGAGTATGGGCCGGTGATTTTTTGCACATTCTAACAGACATCCTGTACATGCGCGTCAAATCGGGCCACCTGGGCGGGTTTTCAAGTTGACACGCCGATAAAAATTATTTAATATGACTAAGTACTAAAAGAGCGTTGCTCAGGAACGAAATTTGATAATACGGGTGATAACATGTCCTACAGACCGAATGTTTCAAATGTAACCAAGGCCGGCAGCAACGAAAATGACGGATTGTACGAGTTTATCGTCAATATGGCCGACGGTACGGCGTGCCGCGTGTTTTACCACCGTAATCCCGAATGGCGGTTAACCAACGTCAGCAGGCTGCAAAAGACACCTTGTCCGGTCTGCCGGAAAGACTTCATTTGCCAATGCATGGAGAAATTTTCGGGTGAAATCAACCGTCAGATGGTAGAAGGACAGTGGCTCGACAAGCTTGCGTCCGAGTAATACGCTTTAGCCAGCTGGCGACGGCAAGCACGGGAAACTTCCCGTGCTTTTTTTCTTGGAGGAAAGCGTCGATTCCAAGCGGAGAGGGGAGCCGGAGCATGCCGAGCAAACCGAAAGACAAGGATGAGCGCGTCGTATTGTTTGACGGCGTATGTCATTTATGCCAAGGAGCGGTCAAATTTATCATCCAAAGGGATCCGGTCGCCCGTTTCCGTTTCGCTTCCCTGCAATCCGAGGCCGGAGCCCGGCTGCTGAAAACGGCGGGCGCGCAGGGGAAGGCACTGGACAGCGTCGTTTTGATCGAACGCGGGACCTGTTATACCCGATCGGCGGCGGCATTACGTATTGCGAGAGGACTTCGTTATCCCTGGCCGCTGCTGTATGCCTTGATCCTCGTACCGCGAGGACTTCGGGACGCGGTGTATCAATTCGTCGCCAAGCATCGTTACGGGTGGTTCGGTAAGGACGAGACCTGCCTGGTGCCGACCCGGGAGCTAAAGGAACGGTTTTTGGAGGATGGGTAGCAGCGAAATTTGGGAAAATGAGCATGTAGGGGGAGGATGGAAGTAGCGTTCCAATCGAATGGCGTCGGATGGCTAGGAGGCAGGACCAAGTGGAAAAAGCACATCTATTTCGAGCGAAAAGTGAAGTTTTGAGGGAATTAGTTGGAAATACCCCACTTATTTTGCCCATTTATAGCCGTTTTCGAGCAAGTTCCCATAACTTAGTTGTAGAAAATCCACTTGGCACCTGCCGATTGTCTAAATGGAACAGATTGAAGTGGAGGATTTCCAATTAGCTTGGCCATTTCCAACTAGTAGAACGATCCGGACACCCTGTCCGCGAAATAGGACTTGCCCAATATCCAAAACTGTGATATTCTTACTGTAAATTTAAGGAATACGGAACGGAAGCACCGTCCATGATCCGATTGTTTATCGGGTTTTGGGCGGTGTTTTTTTGTTTTCGTTCCATTAGGGGAGGGTGGACATGGTTCCGATCAAATTGGCGTTGGCCGTGCAAGAAGAGGAGTATATCGACGCATTATTGCGCTATGTGCATGCGAGCGAGTTTGACCGGCGATTAGTGATAACGGCGTTCAGCCGGAAGGAGGCGTTTGCCCAATATGTGCTGGAATCCGCCGGGGAGGTCGATGCGGCACTGGGTGACGCGGCATTTCTTGAGGCGGTGGATCCATTGAAGCTGCCTGGATTTTGCTGCATCGAACTGGGGGCAGGCGGCGATTCGCAAGTAACGGGCAGCCTTCGTGTCGAGAAGTATCAGCCGCTGCATCAGTTGCTTTCGGCGGTGATCGAGCGGGTCCGGGGAGGCGTGGAGAAGACGGTGCGGACCGGTGGACAGTCGCTGGTCATCGGGGTTTATTCCAGTGTGGGAGGCTGCGGCAAGACGACGGTTGCGCTTCATCTGGCCCGGCAGTTGGCGACGGAAGGGGGAAAGGTGTTTTACCTTAACCTGGAGACGATCGGCAGCGCACTGCCGCTTGCCGGACAGGCCTTGAGGGAGGAGCAATCGGGGCTGGCCCGGCTACTGTACGATCTGAAGGCGGCGGATGACCGGCGGGAACCGCTCCGGTTTCCGATTTCCGCCTACGCCTACAGGCATCCCGTATTACAAGGGGATACGCTGGCCCCTCCTGACAATCTCAACGAGCTCTTGGAGATGGAACGCAAGGATACGGCGGAGTTAATCGACTATATCGCCGGCAGCGGTTTGTATGATTCGGTGGTCGTGGATATGGACTCCTATCCGGACGGTCGTACGGAAGCGGTGTTGGAGCGGGCGGATCGTATCGTTTGGATCGTCACGGACGACTGGGGCGTGATGCGCAAGACCGGGGGATGGCTGGCTCATCTCGAACGCACGCGCCCTTCCTTTTATCGGTCACTCCTGGGGAAAACCCGGTTTGCGCTCAATCGATATACCGGTAAGCGGTCGGTGGACCTGCCGAGACCGGAAATGAATTTACAGGCAACGTTATCTTATATTCCGGCCTGGAATCAAGGCAGCCCCCATGGGGAATTGCTGCACTCCCCGCTTTATCAACGCGACATAACCCGGCTTTGCCGCGAGCTCCATGACGAGGAACCGATTCCGCTGGCGCTGGAGGGATAAGGATGGAGGAAGCGGACTTTGCGGCGCTGCGCGGTGAGATTCGCCAAGGGCTGGACGTCACCTCCGTGCTGAACGACGATCAACTGCTGGACTATATCGAGCGGCGCGTGCTGGAGGATCGGCGGGTAGGCGGGGCAACCGCAGCCGAGAAGCGCAAATGGGTGCGCAGGCTATACGATTCGTTTCGCGGGCTGGATGTGCTTCAACCGCTCGTGGAGGACCGCAGCGTAACGGAAATTATGATTAACAGCCATGAAGAGATTTTCATTGAACGGGAGGGGCAGGTCCGACGGATTTCCGTCCGCTTCGAGTCCAGAGAACGATTGGAGGACATCATCCAAACAATCGTGTCCG
This sequence comes from Paenibacillus sp. JL3B1040, assembly GCF_057063165.1. Lineage (NCBI taxonomy): Bacteria > Bacillati > Bacillota > Bacilli > Caryophanales > Paenibacillaceae > Paenibacillus > Paenibacillus tiangongensis. Next base: position 1,415,406 of record NZ_CM169317.1, read on the forward strand.
GCGTCAATCGGGTGGTGAACGAATCGTCGCCGATCGTTGACGCCCGGCTCCGGGACGGGTCCCGGGTCAATATCGTGCTGCCCCCCGTGGCCTTGAAGGGCCCGACGATGACGATCCGCAAATTCCCGGAACGGCCGCTGACGATGGAGCGGCTGGTCGCGATCGGCTCGCTCAGCGAGGAAGCGGCGGATCTGCTGCAGCGGCTGGTACGAAGCAAATACAACATCTTTATCAGCGGCGGAACGGGCTCCGGGAAAACGACGTTTTTGAACGCTTTGTCCCAGTTCATCCCGCCCGACGAGAGGGTGATCACGATAGAAGACTCCGCCGAGCTGCAGATCGTTACGGTGCCCAATCTGGTTTCGCTCGAAACCCGGAACGCCAATACGGAAGGGAAAGGCGAAATTACCGTCCGCGATCTGATCCGGTCCTCACTGCGGATGCGGCCCAACCGGATCATCGTCGGCGAGGTGCGCGGGCCCGAAGCGCTGGACATGCTGCAGGCGATGAATACCGGACATGACGGCAGTTTGTCGACCGGGCACGCCAACAGCACCGCCGACATGATCAGCCGGTTGGAGACGATGGTGCTAAGCGGAGCCGAACTGCCGCTTCCGGTCGTTCGGAAGCAAATCGCCTCGTCCATCGACCTTTTCGTGCATTTGTCTCGCCTGCGCGACCGTTCGCGCCGGGTGACGGAAATATCCGAGGTCGCCGGTCTGCGGGATGGGGAGGTGGTGCTTCAGCCGCTATTTACGTTCCGGGAAGAAGGGGAGAGGAACGGCCGAATCGTTGGGAGCCTGCAAGGCAGCGGCACGGGGTTAATTCATTTGGACAAGCTGCGCATGGCGGGATTGCATGCCGGCTGATCGCATGAAGGAGGGGGCGGAATGTTGCTGAAAATGCGGGATCATTTGCAGCGGCGCAAGGGTGATCTGTTGTCCGCACAAGATAGGGCTAAGCTGGCGGATTATCGGACGTATCCGTTGTCCCCGCGGCAGAGAATCATTTGCGTGCTGGTTGGAGGAGCGGCTTTCTTTGCTTTGGGGTACATCTTCTTCCGCGTCATCCCGCTGGCGCTGCTGCTTTCGTTATGCGGGGCGTTTACGCCGAAATATTGGAGCGGCTACCTGCTGCGGCGGCGGCGGGAAAACCTCAGCCTGCATTTTAAGCAGGCGCTGTATTCGCTGTCCTCCTCATTGGCTGCCGGCCGGTCGGTGGAGAACGGTTTTCGCGAGGCGATCGACGATTTGAAGCTGCTTTATCCGGACGGGGACAACGATGTCATGCGGGAGCTTGCGATTATTTGCGCCCGCATGGATTACGGGCAGCCGGTCGAGGAAGCCTTGCTGGACTTCGGCCGCCGGGCCGCGCTGGAGGATATCGAGAACTTTGCCGATGTGTTTACCACCTGCAAGCGTTCCGGCGGAGATTTGGTGGAAGTCGTCCGGCGGACCTCGAACCTCATCGGCGAGAAGCTGGAGATCAGCCAGGATATCGGCGTGATGATCGCCCAGAAGCGGTTCGAAGCGAAGGCCATGCTGGCGGCGCCCGTTTTGTTTTTGCTATTTATGCAAATGACTTCACCGGACTATATGCGCCCGCTGCATCATGGAGCCGGATTGTTGATTTCAGGCCTGGCATTGGTGTTATTTGCGGCCTGCGCCTGGCTGATGTTAAAGATCATCGATATTCGGATATAGAGGGGGCGTTCCGGAAATGTACCTGTCGGTTGCGGGATTGCTGTTGATCGTTTTATGCGGCTGCTGGATTTATGCCTACCGGAAATCCCGGTTTCTCTATCGCGGTTATGCCGGATTGACCCTGGAGGGATTAAGGCTTAAGCGCTTCTCGCCGCCGATGCTGCTGTTTTCGGAGCGGATCAAGGTGTCCCAGCGGTTTCCGGGCTTCTTCTTTAAGCTTCAGCGTGCCGTGCAGAAAATCGGCGGCATCCGGCGTACCGGAGAGTTGACGTTGTTGTTGTTGGCAGAAGCGCTAACGTACGGTTATCTGTGCCTTCTCCTCGGTTGCATCATGACGCTGCTGAGCGGCGGCGGTGCCGGCTTGGCGATCGGCGGCCTGCTGGCTGTGCTGATCCCGATCGCGCTGATCAACGACCTTTATCGGAAGGTACAGCGGCGAGAGCAGGCCATCCTGTTGGAGCTGCCGGAGCTGTTGAACAAAATTGTGCTGCTGGTGGGCGCCGGCTCCACGGTTCAGCAGGCGATCAAGCTGTGCCTGGAGCGCAAACGGGAGCAGGCCGGCCATCCGTTATACCGGGAGCTGCTGCAAATGCAGAAGGAATGGGAGGGGGGCGATTCTTTTCAGCAAGCGATGGAAGGGTTCAGCAAACGTTGCGGCATCCAGGAGGTAGCCGCTTTTACGACGGCGGTGCTGTTAAACTACCGTCGCGGCGGGGAAGATTTTGCGCTGGCTCTGCGGGATCTGTCCCGTTCGCTATGGGAGAAGCGCAAAGCAGTCGGCAAAACGCTGGGAGAGCAGGCCTCTTCCAAGCTGGTGTTTCCGATGGTGTTGCTGTTTATGACGGTGCTGATTCTGGTTGGCGCACCCGCGTTTATGATGATGAATTTGTAAATCATGCAGAGGAGGAGTAAAACATGTTAACCGCATTTCGCAAGGAAATCAAAGGGGTTTGGCGCAATGAAGAAGGGCTCGGCATGCTTGAAATGATCTTGATTATCGCGGTCATCGTCATTATCGCCGTGATCTTCCGCGATCAGTTGAAGGAAATCGTCGAGAGCCTGCTCGGGAAAGCCAAGTCGAAAACCGAAAGCTTCATGGATAAGGATTAGGGATGCGGCTGTGGCGGGATCAACGCGGGGGCTTTACGGTGGAAGCTTCACTGGTGCTCCCGATCATTTTTTACACGGTGCTGATTCTCTTGTTCTTCTGTCTCTACCTCTACCAACACGTGCTGTTGGGGCAGGCCGCCTCCGTCGCGGCCGAGCGAACCGCCTATGTCTGGGACAACAGCCATCGGGACGTTCTGTCCGGAGCTTTTGCCGAAGGGGAATACGATTCCCTCTACTGGCGCCTGGAGGAGGATGGTATGCTGCAAGCCATCTTTGGCTGGAGCGGCGCAGGTGGCGCGGTAAGGCTGGATTTGCCCGCAGGGGCGGACGAGGCGGGCCGATCGCTCCCGTTTAAGAAGCTCGGCAGGACGGGAACCGGACTGCCCGGGAGCATCGATGGGGAGATGCGCTACGACAACCGGCTGCTCCTGCGCAAAGTAAGCATTGCTTTGGAGCGGCTGGTCCCGCTGGCGCCGCTCGAGGGCTGGATTGGCGAGTTGAATCAGAACGGGCGCGCGGAGGCCTACGTTGTCGAGCCGGTAGAATGGATCCGCAGCGTCGAACTCGCGCGCTATTACGGCGAGAAATTCCGGAGTGCCGGGGGAATTGGGGGGATGGACAAGCAAGAGGCGAAGGAAGCGCTGAAGCTGTTCGGCAAGTAAGCCGGGAGCCCGGAAAGGAGCGAAGGTATCGGTGTTTCAACGGAAACGTGCGGAGCAAGGGGCCGTTACGGTATTTTTTATCGTGATTTTTGCCGCGGTATTCGCATTTGTCGCCATGTTTATCGATTATTCCCGAATGTTTGCGCTGCAGGCCAAAGCGGAGGTTATGACGCATGCGGCTTCGAGGTCCGTCCTGTCCGCTTACGACCGGGAGCTGGCCGAACGTTACGGTTTGTTTGCGTATGGGCAAACCGATGGGAGCTACATCATGTCGAAGGTGCTTCAGGATCAGTTCGAACTTGTCCGGCAAAACGAGGGATTGCCTTTGCTGGGAGCTCAATTGGATTCCTCCTCCGTCGAATTGCTGCGTCCTATAGGAACCTATGCGGTGTTCGAACAGCAAATTCGCGAACAAATGAAATACCGGGCGCCGATCGATGTCGCCATCGAGCTGTTGAATCGGTTCAAACCGATGGCCCAAGTCATGAAGGAAGCTTCGAATACGGTGGACTTGCTGGGGAAATTGCAGAAGCTGTACGACCAAAGGGAGGCCAAGCTGGACGAGCTCCTGGAGAAGCAGCGGCAAGCGGCCCAAACGGTGGAGCCGTACGCGAAAGTCCTGTCGGGGGGCGGCGGTAGGGGCAGCGGCGAGGCTTGGAACGGCAGCATTTCCACGCTGGCCGATGCCGCGGCCGAATATCCCGATTATGTAAGCAAAGTCGAGGCGGATGCGGGCAAAGAACCCGAGGATCGGATGTATGCGGCGGAAATCAGCCGCTACCGTTCCGCAACCGGGGCGCGGTTTGCCGAACTGGACCGCGATCAACTTAACGCGGAGCAGAAGCATGCGTCAAACCTGCCGCAGGCGCAGGCTCTGCTTGAGGAAGCGCGACGGATCAATGAGCAAATGCGGCAAACGATCGAGGAGGCGGAGCGGCGCCCGGCGCAGGCGGGCTATGACGAAGTGTCCGCCGGGAGGAGTACCCAAGGCGGCAGCGCCGATCCGGCCGGCGAAGGCGGCGTGATCGCCGATATCCGGGCGCAGGCAGGCTCCCTTCTGCTATCCGAGGAGACGTTTGCCGGCCTGGCCGCGGATATCGATCGGCAGGCGGCGGCATTCGCCGGACTCCGCAGTGCCGGAAGCCCTTTGCTTGCACAAGCCGGATCTGTGATAACGGCAACGGCATCGTCTGCTTCTTTCGCTTCGAGCGTCAGCAGCGCCGCCCGGGCATGCGACGCCTATCTGCGGCAGTTTGTCGACCCGGGTCCGGGCAATGTCTTGGAGGCGAGCGCCCGTCGGCTGGAAAGCCACCGGTCTTCCGACAAGGAGCGGAAGGCTGCGGAACAAGCGGCTAGCGCCAAGCTGAAAGATGCAGCCGGCTGGATAAGGAAGATTGAACAGCTCAAAATCGGGCTGAAAGAACATCAAGCGCAATTCGATCAACTGGAGGCGATCATGGAAGCCAATCGTTCCTTAAACCGTTCGGCTTCCGGCGAGGAGTTTGCCGCGGCGGCTTTGAACGACGTTCCGAGCGAGGCGGGACGGGCATCCATGGCAAGCATGGACGGCTTATACGGCGGTTTGGCGGGGCTGATGGGAGGCATGTCGGATTCCGTATATCAAACGGAATATATTGCGAGCTATTTTCGCTTCCTGGATGTCAGCGTCCTGAACGGCTTGCTTGAAGGCGGAGTCCAATCGGACGAACCGGAGGCGATTCGCGGGCAATTGGCTCCGGAGCGCCAAGAGATCGAGTACATTTTGTACGGCATGCACAATCCGGGAGGGAATATCGCCGCAGCGTTTGGGGAGATATTTGCCATGCGGCTGGCGATTCGAACCATGGAGGGCTTCGGCAAAAACGCGGGCAAAGGGAATCCGCTGCTGGTCTTCGCTTCGGCGCTGCTATACGGAGTGCAGCATGCGCTGCAGGATATGGTTGCATTGACCCGGGACGGGAAAATCCAGTTGAGCGCCTACCTTAAGGTCGATCTGACCTACCGGGATCATCTCCGGTTGTTTTTACTGCTGCATGGCCGCAGCGAAAATCGGTTGTCACGAATGCTGGCCGTCATCGCGATGAACACCGGGATCGATCCGGCGGAGCGGGCCACTTATGTCAAAGGGAAGGTGACGGTGGCGATGCCGCTATGGTTTTTGCCCGGAGTTTGCAAAGCGCTGGGGAAAGCCGGCGTGTTGAAAGGAAACGTGGAAGGAAGCCGGTATTATGTTGCCAAGCAAGCGGACTTTTCCTATTGAGAGGTCAAAGCCGCGTCGTTCTCGGGGGAAGGAATCGGAAGGAAGCATCACCCTGGAGGCCGCCCTGATCGCTCCCGTATTCGTGCTGGTCGTGTTCTGGTTTATTTTCCTCGTCCATATGACACTGCTCTCCGGACAACTGCACGCGGCGGCGGCAAATGCCGCCAAACAGATCTCCGCGCACATTTATCCGGTGGCCCTGGCGGTTGCGGAACAGGGCAACGGGCAGCAAGAAATACCGACTCCGGCAGGAGGGACGGGGCAAGGGAATCCGGCGGGGATGGCTACGGAAGGCTCCGGCAAGGGGACCGCATCGGGAAACGGCCCGTTTACCTGGCGGATGCCATCCCTATCGCTGGAGGATTGGGCGGGGCAATATGCGGCAAACCTGCCGGAACCTCTGTCAACCTGGGTGACGAAAGCGGCGCGCAAAGGCGACGAACCGCTGCAGGAGCTAAGGGCTAGTGCGGCGCAGGCCGTGTTGGACCCGCTTGTCAAACCGATGCTGCACCCTTTTCTGCAGGGAACCTTGCTGGAAGAAGAGCGCTTGCACGTCAGCCGTGTGACGGTCCCGGACTTGAAGACGGGCAAGCAGCCTTATTTCGGGCTCGAGGTGAGTTACGAGCTGCCGCTGAAGGTTCCGTTTACCGGACGGCGGATGGTGCTGCAAGCGAGAGCGGAGGAGCGGCTTTGGATCGGCGATACCGGTGAGCTGGATCCGGGGGACGGAAGCGGGGAAGGGCAAACGGGGCAAGCGCCGGTCGTCCTCGCCAAGCCTGATCCGGCGTACGCCGGACACCGGGCTAGCATTTTGGCTCAGGTTGCCCCGGGGACAACCGCCAAGCTGACCGTTTATTACAAAAGCGGGGTCAGCCAGGCGAAGTATTTGGGGGAAGCGACCGCGGACGATCAAGGCAGGATCTCCTGGACGTGGCTGGTCGGCGGAAACACCACGCCGGGGACGTGGAGTTTCGTGATCGAAACGGAGGAAGGCTTGCGTACGACGGACGTGTTCGAGGTAGCAAGCCCGCATTCGAAATAGGAAAGGAAGTGCGGAGGATTCATGATCGAGGTCTGGGGTTGTTTTCTCATGCTGCTTGCGGCTTTCGTTACGGATCTAAGAACGATGAAAATTCCTAATATCATCACGGTCACGGGGATTTGCTCCGGATTGTCCTATCACTTGTTGACGGAAGGATGGAAAGGGGCATGGTTCGCGGCGGGTGGGGCGGCGGCCGGCTTTGGACTGATGTTTGCACTGTATTTGCTGCGTGCGGTCGGAGGCGGCGATGTGAAGCTGTTTGCGGGAATTGGGGCCTGGACGGGCATCGCTTTGACCTTATCGACGATGATGTACTCGATTTTGGCCGCGGGGTGTATCGGGCTGGTCCTCTTGATTTGCCGCCGCGAGACCGGGCTTCGTCTCCGGCGGATCGCTGGCGGTGTCCTTGGGGCGGCTGCGCTGCGCAGTTTGGGCCCGCTTCGGTCGACGGGCAACGGCCAGCTTCAGTTTCCGTTCATGTTGGCGGTGCTGCCGGGAATTATACTGGCGGTTTACTATATGTAATGAGCGAGGAGGGGCGTATCATGCCGGAGCTGGTTGCCGATTTTGTCAGGGACGGCGGAACCTACATGATTCTTGAGGCCAAGGAGGGGCTGCGGTCCGAACATCTGAACCGCGTCCAGCGTTCCATGTTGGCTGCGGTAACGGTGCCGAACCTGCTGCGGCTCGATATCCGAGAGATCGATTATCGGGTCAGCCTGCATTACGACATCACCGGAAAAAGAATGCTCTCCCAATGCCTGCGCAGCGACAAAATCGGCATGCCGGAGTTTTACGGTTTGCTGCTTCAGGTCGTTGCCGTGCTCGAGGATAGCAAGAGGTATATGTTGTCGCCATCCGGTTTTTTGCTGGATGAGGCGCATATCTTTGTGGAGGAGCCGCTATCCAGCGGGGCGATGTATTTTACATACGTCCCCTGGAAGGAGTCGCCGGCCGCTCCTCCGTTGTCCCAGGCCTTGCTGGCGCTGATGACTCGGCTGCTGACCTGCGTCTCCCGGGTCGAGGGGGACGGGATCCCGCAGTTGGTCCGGTTATGCGGGGATGAGCTGTTTTCTTTGGGAGAGCTAAAAAAAATGCTGCTGCGTCTGCTGTCGGACGGCTCGGATGCCGAGCCGGAGCTCCATGCTGCGGCAAGGGGGACGAAGCCGGCCGGGAGCGGGAACGATTCGATCCCACAACGCTCGGAGCCATCGCGGCAGCCCCCTCGTTCCGCCGTCGTCAGGGAGTACTTGCCGGAACGGGAGGCGGCAGAGCCGGGGGGCTTGGGGTGGTCCGGTTCCGCCATGGCCGATGCCAACGCAACCCGGGAGGAGTGGCCAGGGCTCGACGAAGAGACGGTACCGAACGAAACGGCGCTACGACCGACCTACCTTGTGCTGGGCATTCTTCTTGTGGATGCTTTATGCTGGAAGCTGCTTTACTTTGATCGCCCCGGAACATTGGGGTTGTCGTTATGCGTTGTGACTACCGCACTCTTGGGAACTGCCGGATTTGCGCTCTGGCGCAAGCTTCGGAGCCCTGCTGACATGGCGGAGGAAGCGGGCGGAGCCATGGCGGAGGAGGCACCGGCGGGGCTGACGGGAATATCCGGTCTTTTGGGCTTATCGACGGAACGGCATTCGGGACCATCGTTCGCCGGCAGAAATCGCGAAGTTTCGGGGCATTCCGCGTTCCCGTCCGGAAGGTCGTTTCAAGAACCGGAGTTCCCGGAACCGGCGGGGGCATCCAGGGAGCCTTTTGCACATCTGCCGGAGCTCTCCGGCGGGAAGCTGGAATCGGCCGCAGCCGAAGGCGTGCCCGATCCCGAGCGGGTGTTGTCGCCGCCTACGGTGCTGCTGAGCCGGCCCATGCAACAAAGGCAGGACCCTCCGCCCAGCGAACGCCCTCCGCGTTTTTATTTAGAGCGGTACAAGGCCGCTGGCGGCGAGCTTGAACGGATTCCGCTGACTCCAGGCAGCTTCGTGATCGGCCGTTCCGAGGAGCTTGTTCAATATGTCGAGAACACCGCAGGCGTTTCCCGTGCCCATGTGGAAATTTTGGTGACAGTGCACGGCTGTACGCTGAAGGATCTCGGCTCCAAAAACGGAACCTTGCTTAACGGGGAAAGCGTGGCGCCCTACAAAGAATATCCGCTGCAAGCGGACGATGTATTTGTCTTGGCGGATACGAACTTTAAATTCGGTGCGGAAGCGGCTTGACTCGCAAGAATTAGGGAGCTTTCGCCGACAGGGGTCCAATCCTCAACAATCAATTTGAAATGAATCGTAGATTCTTGACGGAAAAGCGGGTATAATGAACGAGAATGATTCTCAATTACATAGAATAGCGCTCTTATCCGCTGCAAAATTGATTAAAGGATGGTTCTCGACATGTCGGCAATAACCCAATCTACCAAACCGCGCTTGCGTTCCCGCCCGCTTGCGGCAACTTTGATTTTGTTCGGCGGCGCGGCGCTCCTGCTGTTCGCCATTGGTCTCTCGATTTCCGTCGGGGCGGCAGATATTAAACTCTCCACCGTCTGGGATGCTTTGTTCCACTTTCAGGCGGAGCAAACCCAGCATCAAATCATCATGGAACTGCGGCTCCCGCGCGCTCTGGCGGCTGCATTGATCGGCGCGGCGCTGGCGGTGGCCGGGGCGATCATGCAGGGGATGACCCGCAACCCGATGGCCGATTCCGGCTTGTTGGGACTCAACTCCGGCGCCGGTCTGGCGCTGGCCATTTGCTTCGCTTTGATGCCGGGTACCTCGTTCCTGCTTACGATGTTTTATTCGTTTATCGGAGCGGGACTCGGTGCCGGATTGGTGTTCGGCATCGGCTCCATGACCAAGGGAGGCATGTCCCCGGTACGACTAACGTTGGCAGGCGCGGCCGTCAGCATGCTGCTCACCGCGATCAGCGAAGGGATCGCGATTTATTTTAAGATCGGACAGGATCTTGCTTTCTGGTACGCCGGCGCGATCGCCGGCGCCAACTGGCTGCAAATCAAGCTGGTCTCGCCCTGGGTATTCGCGGGATTGTTCTGCGCCCTGCTGTTGTCCAAATCGATTACCCTGCTGAGCCTCGGCGAAGAGGTGGCGACCGGCTTGGGCCAAAGAACGCGCTTGATCAAGACGATTGGCATGATCATCGTATTGATTCTTGCCGGCAGCGCCGTTTCGATCGTCGGAGCCATCGGATTCGTCGGCTTGATGGTTCCGCACGTTGCCCGTTTTCTCGTCGGCGTCGATTACCGCTGGGTAATCCCGTCTTCGGCTCTGCTTGGCAGCTTGCTGATGGTGTTTGCGGATATTTTGGCGCGGATGGTCCATCCGCCGCATGAAACGCCGATCGGCGCTTTGATCGCCGTCATCGGGGTACCGTTCTTCCTCTACCTCGCCATGAAGCAGAAGGGGGGATTGGAATGAATCGCATCGAAACCCCGCTGCACTTGCGGCAAAAAGCCCGTAAGGCTTATCTCGTGATGAGCGTGTTCGCCCTGTTGATTGTCGCGGTATTCATCTTTAGCATGAATACCGGATTTATCCGGCTTTCGCCGCTTGACGTATTCAAGACGCTGGTTGGCTACGGAACGGAAAAGCAAGAGCTGATCCTGTTCGATTTCCGGTTGCCGCGCATCGTGATTTCCGTGCTGATCGGGATGGGGATGGCGGTTGCCGGCTGTATCTTCCAAGGCATCTCACGCAATCCGCTGGCCGATCCCGGCGTGCTGGGCATCAATGCCGGAGCAGGACTTGCGGTAACGTTATTCATTTCGTTCTATCCGACTACGGCCAGCGCCCCCGTCTTCTTGATGCCGGTATTGGCGCTGCTTGGAGCGGCCGGGGCGGCGGCCTTGATTTATGTGCTTTCCTTCAAAAAAAATCACGGCTTGCTCCCGATCCGGATGGTGCTGGTCGGGATCGCCGTAGCCGCTGGCATCAACGCAGCGATGATCGTGCTGCAGCTCCGGCTCCGCCCGGAGAACTTCCAGATGCTGCAGATCTGGCTGGTCGGCAGCATTTGGGGCACGTCATGGAAGTATGTGCTGGCGCTGCTGCCTTGGTTGATCGTGTTGCTGCCTTACGTGTTTCTGAAGGCCCGCGCGCTCAATGTGCTCAACCTGGGCGAACAGACCGCGACCGGTCTCGGCACCCCGCTGGAGCGTTCCCGTCTTGGGCTTCTGGCGGCTGCGGTTGGTTTGACCGGCTCCTGCGTCGCGGTGGGCGGCGGCATCTCTTTCGTCGGGCTGATCGCGCCGCATCTGGCCCGCCGGTTGGTCGGACCCAAGCATGAGTACTTGCTTCCGGCCTCCGCGCTGGCCGGTGGTTTGCTCGTCATTCTGGGCGACACGCTGGGCCGCTGGGTGCTGCAGCCGGCCGAGATCCCGACGGGGATCGTCGTGGCGATCATCGGCGCGCCGTATTTCCTGTATTTGCTGACGAAGTCCCGAGTGTAGGTTTCGGGCAAGGGCCGGATTCATAACGACGGCCCGGAGACTGGGAAATCCAGCACTCCGGGCCGTTTTTGAATTTGTTTAGATATCAGGGCAGAAAGTATCAACTTCGGGGCATTGGCACCCTGATCCCGCAAGAAAAACATCCGCGAAACGCGGCCTGTCTACTTTGAAGGTATGTCGATAGACGCTTTTCTTATGTTTTAATCAGGTCGGCGACCGCCGATTCCAAATCGGGGAAAGCGAAGGCAACCCCCGCATCAAGCGCGGCTTGGGGGACGACCTTCTGCCCGGCGAGCAGCAGCAGCGACATCTCGCCCAGCGCGGTTCGAAGCACCGCTGCCGGCAGCGGCAGCCAGAAGGGACGGTGATGCACGCTGCATACGGTGCGGCCGAATTCAAGGTTCGTCACCGGCTGCGGACTGACCGCGTTTACCGGGCCGCGAACTTCCGGATGAGCCGCACCGTAATCGATCAGCCTTACCATATCCCGGATATGAATCCACGGGACCCATTGCTTGCCGCTGCCGATGCTGCCGCCGATGCCTAGCAAATAGGGGAGGCGCATCAACGGATACGCACCGCCGTCTAGCCCCAGCACGACCCCGGTGCGCAGCTTGACCAAGCGGACTCCGCAGAACTCCCGGTCGGCGGTCTCCTCCCAGGCCTTCGTCACCTCGGCTAGAAAATCGGAGGGAGGGGACGGGAGCGCCGAGCCCTCGTCAAATATTTCCGTGAACGAGGTGCCGTAGATGCCAACCGCCGAGCTTTGCAAGACTACCTCGGGTTTCCGGTTCATCCGCTCAACGGCGCGGGCAACCGCCCGGGTGGATTCCAGGCGGGATTCCAGAATCCGCCGTTTGGCCGGCTTCGACCACCGCTGATTCAGTGTAGCACCGGCCAGATTCACGATTGTCGAGGCGCCTTCCAGCAAGGAGGGTTTCGTCTCCAGATCAGCCCACGTTACGGATGTCAATAGAGCCTCGGAAGCTGCCGCTTCTCGGAGCCAGCGTTTTCTCCCGTTAGCCCCCCGCGTGACGATCATCACCTCGTGTCCTTGGCTCAGCCAAAACTCAGCCAGCGCCCGGCCGATAAACCCCGATCCCCCGAAGATGGCCGCCTTCATGCGTCTGATCCCTCCTTTACGCAAAACATCCGGCCGCCTGGTGCAAGACAAGGAACCGGATGTCGTTTCGCGCGAATTTACTTATTCATTAAATGCCGGTAAGGCCGGTAATCGATCTGGTTCTTCTCCAGAAACTTGACGAGGAACTTGTTGTCGCGTTTCGGCGTGGCTACGATATAACCTCGGATGCAGTGTTCCTGCGTGACTTCGGAAGCCTTCTCCTGCAGCGCGATTTTGCCGATCTCCGCCGCGATCGAATGCTTGGCGATATCCCGGAAAGGCCCCGGTACGGGTTCAACCAGTCGGTCGAGGAACGCTTTGGCTTCGTCCGTCCAGAGATGGCGGCTTTGCTCGACCCAATGGTTCTGCCAGTCCAGCTTCGACATGCCGTCCGCCTTCGGGAGCACCTTCAAAAATTTGCGAAACATAAAGAAGCCGCCAATCGCCATCATCCCAAGCAGCACGAAGCCCCAGAATGCAATGCTGTTCATAAACCAGCGATTTGGGCCTTGGGCGGTCAGTATGTAAACGATAGATTGCAGCACGATTCATCACCTCGGAACGGATTTCGCTTTTCGCTTCAAATTCAGCTATCATAATAGTAGAAATTGAATCTTTCAAAACTGAGATAATCTGCTCAAATTATACCTTATTTCTTTATTTATTTCAGCATTCAAGCTAAAATAGGTTTGTTTAGCGATTTAATGTCCAAAAGGGGGAAAACACGTTGCTGAAAATTGGTTCCCACGTATCGTTCTCGGACAAAGGCTTGCTCAGCGCCACGGCCGAGGCGGCCACATACGGCTCCAGCTCCTTCATGATATACACCGGGGCACCGCAAAATACGCGGCGTAAACCGATCGAATCGATGAATATTGAAGAAGGCAAAGCGGCGATGGAGCAGGCCGGTATCGGCGAAATCGTCGTCCATGCGCCTTACATTATCAATCTGGGTTCTTACAAATCGAACACCTACCAGCTTGCCGTCGACTTCCTGCAGGAGGAAATCCGCCGCACCCACGCGCTTGGCGTGCGCAATATCGTGCTTCATCCCGGCGCTTTTACGGACAAGGATGCCGAGTACGGGGTGAACCGCATTGCGGAAGGACTTAACGAAGTCCTGAACGGAACGGGGGAAACCGACGTTTGCATCGCGCTGGAAACGATGGCCGGCAAAGGGACGGAAATCGGCCGCAGCTTCGAGGAAATCGCGCAAATTATCGATAAAGTCCAACATAACGAGCGGCTGACCATCTGCCTCGATACCTGTCACATTCATGATGCGGGGTATGACATCGTTCATGATCTGGACGGCGTCCTGAAGAAATTCGACGACACGATCGGGTTGAAGCGGATTGAAGTCGTTCATATCAATGACAGCAAAAACCCGGTAGGCGCGGCTAAAGACCGCCATACGCCGATCGGCTCCGGTTGGATCGGATTCGATGCGATCCACCGCGTCGTCCATCACGAGGGATTGCAGGGCCGGCCGTTCATTCTGGAGACGCCTTGGGTCGGGAAGGATGCGAAAACCCAACGTCCGATGTATGAAGTGGAAATCGCGCTGCTGCGCGGGAACGTCGGCGAGCGGTTCGGCGATGCGTTCCTAAGCGACGTGGAGCGCCTGTCCGACTTTTTCGCCAAGCAGGACATCGGGTCCCGCTCCTTCGTGCTGGATACGTGGACGATACTCAAGAACGATGCCAAAGCCAAAAAAGCCGATCCGCGCGAGCCGATGGAGCGGCTGTACGACCTCGCGACGGAAGCCGGCCTGTTCCCGGAGCTTACGGAAGAGCAGGTGAACCAGCGCATCGTTGCCTGGTTCGCCGGCGCGGCTAAATAACGAAGACATCATTTGCGGCAAGGGGAATGGACAAACAATGGATATGCATATCAAAACGGGCGGACAACCCGTCAAACCTTATGAGAGCCACCGCGCGCGCATGCTGATCTCCTGCCCGGACGGGCCGGGAATCGTTGCTGCGGTTTCCCGCTTCCTGTACGAGCATGGAGCGAATATCGTGCAATCGGACCAGTATACGATGGATCCGGAGGGCGGCATGTTTTTTATGCGGGTGGAATTCGACCTGGACGGATTGGACGGGCGAGTCGCGGCACTAAGGAGCGATTTCGAAGCGATCGCCTCGCAGTTTCGGATGGAGTGGAACATTTATCAATTAAGCCGTAAGAAGAAGCTGGCGATCTTCGTGTCCAAGGAGGATCACTGCCTGGTCGAGCTGCTATGGCAATGGCAGGCGGGCGATCTGGACGCTGAAATCTCCATGGTCGTGAGCAATCATCCGGATATGAAGGAATACGTCGAATCGTTTGGGATTCCTTACTACCACATTCCGGTGACGCCGGAGACGAAACGCGAAGCCGAGCAAAAGCAGCTGGAGATCGTCGGAGGCAAGGTCGACTTGATCGTGCTGGCGAGATACATGCAAATCGTCTCCCCGGCATTGATCGAGCCGTATCGCAATCGCTTGATCAACATTCACCACTCGTTCCTGCCGGCGTTTGTGGGAGGCAAGCCGTACGCCCAAGCGTATAACCGCGGGGTCAAGATTATCGGCGCTACCGCGCATTATGTGACCGAGGAGCTGGACGGCGGCCCAATCATCGAGCAGGACGTGCAGCGCGTCAGCCACCGCGACGACGTGAACGAATTGAAGCGAATCGGGCGGACCATCGAACGGGTCGTGCTGGCCCGGGCCGTGAAATGGCATATCGAGGACCGGATCTTGGTGCATCAGAACAAGACGGTAGTGTTCAACTGACCGGACCACCCGACGACATTCGGATAACCAAACCGGCACCATGGGCCGCTCGACATGGTGCCGGTTTTTGATTTTTTCCGCTCTTCGGCAAGCGATCCGCTCGTTCAACGTATGTTCCTGAAAACAAGCCCAAAACGGCTCATTGGCAGGGGAAGGGTTGGGAATAATGGAATAATGGTATGGAAAAGGGAAGTAGGAAGTGCTACAATAGATAAAGTCAAAATGATTTTTTCAAAATGATTGTTTTGTAATCGGAGCGTTAAAGTTTCATGATTTTCAACGATTTTTCATAACTAAGGAGGAAACACGAATGTCACTTGCAGACAATAATACGATCGACAATCTCTCGATCACCACCATTCGTACGCTGGCGATCGACGCGATCGAGAAGGCGAAATCCGGCCATCCGGGCATGCCGATGGGCTCCGCGCCCATGGGTTATCAATTGTTCGCCAAAACGATGAACCATAATCCGGACGAACCGACCTGGATCAACCGCGACCGTTTCGTCTTGTCCGCCGGCCACGGCTCCATGCTGCTGTACAGCTTGCTGCACCTGTCCGGTTACGACCTCCCGATGGAAGAAATCAAACAATTCCGCCAATGGGGCAGCAAAACCCCGGGTCATCCGGAGTTCGGCCACACCGCCGGCGTCGATGCAACTACCGGCCCGCTCGGCCAAGGCTTGGCGATGGCCGTAGGGATGGCGCTTGCGGAAACCCAACTGGCGGCGACTTACAATAAAGGCGATCTGAAAGTGATCGACCACTATACGTACGGGATTTGCGGCGACGGCGACCTGATGGAAGGCGTGGCCAGCGAAGCGGCATCGCTTGCCGGACACCTGAAGCTCGGCAAATTGATTTTCCTGTATGACTCCAACGACATCTCGCTGGACGGCAAGCTGAACCTCAGCTTCTCGGAGAACGTGCGCCAACGCTTCGAAGCATACGGCTGGCAAACGCTGCGCGTGGAAGACGGCAACGATCTGGCGGCCATCGAAGCGGCGCTCGAAGAAGCGAAACGCGACACCGAACGTCCGACGCTGATCGAAGTGAAGACGATTATCGGCTACGGCAGCCCGAACAAACAGGGCAAAGGCGGCCACGGCGGTACGCACGGTTCTCCGCTGGGCGCGGAAGAAGCGAAGCTGACCAAAGAGAACTACAAATGGGTATATGAAGAAGATTTCCATGTTCCGCAGGAAGTGCGCGAGCATTTTGCCAAAGTCAAAGAACGCGGGATTGCCGCTTATCAAGCTTGGCAAGAAACGTTTAAGCAATATCAAGCGCAATATCCGGAGCTGGCTGCCCAATTCGAACGGGCCGTCGCCGGCGATCTGCCGTCCGGTTGGGATGCGAAGCTGCCTAAGTACAGCGCAACGGACAAAGCCGTATCTACGCGTGTAGCTTCCGGCAACGCGCTTAACGGACTGGCTCCAAACGTACCGCAACTGCTGGGCGGCTCCGCCGACCTGGAGAGCTCGACGATGACGCACTTGAACGACTTGGCGATGTATACGCCGGAAACCCGCGACGGCCGCAACTTGTACTTCGGCGTGCGCGAGTTCGGCATGGCGGCCGCGATGAACGGCATCATGCTGCACGGCGGCCTGAAGGTGTTCGGCGGCACGTTCTTCGTGTTCACGGACTATCTGCGCCCGGCCGTACGTTTGTCCGCGCTGATGAAGCTGCCGGTCACTTACGTGCTGACGCATGACAGCATCGCGGTTGGCGAAGACGGCCCAACGCATGAGCCGATCGAACAGCTGGCTTCCCTGCGCATCATTCCGGGCTTGACGGTCATCCGTCCGGCGGACGGCAACGAAACGTCGGCGGCATGGGCTTATGCCGTGGAGAACAAATCGAATCCGGTCGCACTGGTGTTGACTCGTCAAAACCTGCCGATCCTGGAGAGTACGGCTGAAGCGGCCCGCGAAGGCGTCAAACGCGGCGGTTATGTCGTATCCGATGCGAAGGACGGCAAGCCGGTTGCGCAGATTATCGCCACGGGCTCCGAAGTCCAGCTCGCGGTAAAAGCGCAAGCGGCTCTGGCGGAAGAAGGCATCCACGTTCGCGTCATCAGCTTGCCGAGCTGGGATCTGTTCGACAAGCAGGGTCAAGCGTACAAGGACTCCGTCATCCTGCCGGAAGTCAAAGCCCGCGTTGCCGTGGAAATGGCGCATCCGTTCGGCTGGGAGCGTTTCGTCGGCGAGCAAGGCTCGATCATCGGCATCGACAAGTTCGGGGCTTCCGCGCCTGGCGACAAGGTCATTGAAGAGTACGGCTTTACGGTCGAGAACGTGGTCAACCACGTGAAAGCCCAATTGAAGTAAATAAGAATAGGAGTTCAAAAAGTCGGGTTTTCAGCACCGAGAAGGTTGGATGAAGCTAGGGCTTGAGTAGCGGAGCGTAGACGGATCTACGTGAGCAACGGAAAGCCCGGCTGAATTCAAGATTCGACGTCGAATCCGCTTCTTGATCCGAAGGGAGAGGGGAACGTGACAGAGCAACTGCAAAACGTGACCGTAGAGAAGCAAGCCAACATTTACTTTGACGGCAAAGTCACGAGCCGAACCGTTTGGCTTCCGGACGGAAGCAAACTGACGCTGGGGATCATGCTCCCCGGGGAATACGAATTCGGTACGGATTCGCTGGAAGTGATGGACATTTTGTCCGGAGACCTGAAGGTGTTGCTTCCCGGCGAAACGCTGTGGCGGGAAATCAGCGGGCGCGGGACGTTCACCGTTCCCGCCAAGTCTTCCTTCAAGCTGGAGGTGCGCAGCGTCACCGATTACTGCTGCTCTTATGGGGCGGGAGCCTAAGCCGGGAGCCTAAGGCGGAGGCGGCGCCCCGAGGCAACCAAAAAGGCAGGTAACAGCGACGCAAAGTTCGCTGTACCTGCCTTTATGCGCATTTAAGCTCAAAACGGGCTGGCTTAGTCGCCGATTTGCTTGCCGATCCAGGCTTCATACACTTTGACGATGGAGGAGAGGTCCTCATCGCCGAAGCCTTGGGTTTCACCCGCCTGGAACAGGCTTTTGGCCAAGCTCAGCATCGGCGCCGGAATGCCCGAGCCGTCGGTCAGCGCGGACGCGAGCTTCAGATCCTTCAGCATCAGCGCCAGCGAGAATTGGTTCGTGAAATCATGCTCGATGATTTTGTGTCCCTTGAGCTCCGCCGCTTTGCTGCCGGCGGAACCGAGCTGCACGAGCTCCAGGAAGCGGTCCGCCGGCAGCCCCGATTTGGCGGCGATGGCAAATCCTTCGGCCAATGCCAGATTGTTGATGCCGACGATCGTATTGTGGGCCAGCTTGGCGACGGCCCCGCTGCCGTTGTCGCCCATGTGCAGCACTTTCTTGCCCATCGTGTCAAACAGATCCATCACCCGTGCCAGCGTCTCCGCGGAACCGCCGACCATAAATACGAGCGTGCCGTCGATCGCGGCCGGCGAACTGCCGGTGACCGGGGCGTCGAGGAACGCGCCTCCCAGCGCGGCGATCTGCGCGGCCAGCCGTTTGACGAGCGCCGGCGAGATGGTCGAGCAGTCGATCACGGCGGTTCCGGGCCGGATTCCCGCTAATAGGCCGTCCGCGCCTTCGTACACTTCGGCGATGGACTCGTCGTTGCTGACCATCGTGATTACGACGTCCGCCCCGGCGGCGGCTTCCTTCGGCGAAGGTGCCACCGCGGCTCCCTGCTCGGCAAGGGGCGCCGCTTTGGATGCGGTCCGGTTAAACACGGTCACGGGATATCCTGCCTTTAGCAGGTTGGAAGCCATAGGCGCCCCCATCGTCCCGAGGCCGATAAATCCGAGTTTTTTCAAGTTCGTCACCATCTTCCCAAAGAATTGAACATCATTTAATTATTTTAGCACGTCGCGCGGAAACCTGTATATTGTGCCCTTGTCATTGCCGGGGATTTACAGTATCCTAGTTTTAAGTTGTTTGAGGCGGCGTTCGGACCGGCTTTTTTTACCAGACAGCAGCATTTGAGCGTTTCCTCTTGGATAGGTCAGTGTGATAAATATAAGACGGAGGAGAGTTTCAGCAATGTCCAAAAAAGTGACGTTTGACTACAGCAAAGCCCTGCAATTCGTCGGGCAGCATGAGATCGATTATTTTGCGGAGCCGGTTCGCACGGCTCACGAGCAGCTACATAAAGGTACCGGGGCGGGTTCCGATTTCCTGGGTTGGATCAACCTGCCGACCGAATACGATAAAGAAGAGTTCGCCCGCATCCAGAAAGCGGCGGCCAAAATCCAAAGCGACTCCGACGTCCTGATCGTCATCGGCATCGGCGGGTCCTACTTGGGGGCGCGCGCCGCAATCGAATCGCTGTCCCATTCGTTCTACAACCTGCTGCCGAAGGACAAGCGCAAAACGCCGGAAATTTATTTCGCCGGCAACAACATCAGCTCGACTTACGTGAATCACCTGCTTGACCTGATCGAAGGCAAGGATTTCTCCGTGAACGTGATCTCCAAATCGGGGACGACGACGGAACCGGCCATCGCTTTCCGCATCTTCCGCGCCGCCCTGGAGAAGAAATACGGTAAGGAAGAAGCGCGCAAACGCATTTATGCGACGACCGACAAAGCCAGAGGGGCGCTGAAGAAGCTGTCCACCGAAGAAGGCTACGAAACGTTCGTCATCCCGGACGACGTGGGCGGACGTTATTCCGTACTGACTGCGGTAGGCTTATTGCCGATTGCGACCGCCGGTATTAATATTGAAGAAATGATGCAAGGCGCAGCCGACGCGGCGAAGGAATTCAGCAACCCGAACCTCGCCGAGAACGCCAGCTACCAATACGCCGCTGTCCGCAACGCGTTGTACCGCAAAGGCAAAGTGACGGAGATCCTCGTCAACTACGAGCCTTCCCTGCATTATGTATCGGAATGGTGGAAGCAGCTGTATGGCGAAAGCGAAGGCAAGGATTACAAAGGCATCTACCCGGCTTCGGTTGATTTCTCCACCGACCTGCACTCCATGGGGCAATTCATCCAAGAGGGCAACCGGAACATCTTCGAAACGGTCATCCAAGTGACCGAAGTGCCTTGCCACATCACGATCGAATCCGATTCGGCCGATTTGGACGGCTTGAACTTCTTGGCCGGCAAAACGCTCGACTTCGTCAACAAGAAGGCGTTCCAGGGGACGCTGCTGGCGCATACCGACGGTCAAGTGCCAAACCTGGTCGTGAACGTGCCGGATATGACGCCGTATTCCTTCGGTTACCTGGTTTATTTCTTTGAAAAAGCCTGCGGCATCAGCGGTTACCTGCTGGGCGTTAACCCGTTCGACCAACCGGGCGTCGAAGCGTACAAGAAGAACATGTTTGCACTGCTTGGCAAACCGGGTTACGAGAAGGAAAAAGCCGAATTGGAAGCACGTCTTTCCGAATAAGCCGTAGATAACTTTTTGAACTACCTTTTATCAGCGCCAGGAAGCAGTTCGCCGGAAGGTACCGGAGGAGCTGCTTCTTGGCACATTCATAAGGATGGTCTCATATGCTGGAAAAGTACAAGACGGTCAGGCAAGCCGGAGAACAAGAAATCGTCATCAAGAAATCAAGGTTTATCGGGCACGTGAAGCCGGTGGAAACCGAAGCCGATGCGCTTCAGTTTATCGAGGAAATCAAGAAGAAGCACTGGAACGCCACACATAACTGTTCCGCGTACATGATCGGGGAACGGGACGAAATCCAGAAGCAATCGGACGACGGGGAGCCAAGCGGAACGGCCGGCAAGCCGATTTTGGAGGTGATCAAACATCAGGGCCTCAAGAACGTCGCTATCGTCGTAACCCGGTATTTCGGTGGCATTATGCTGGGGGCGGGCGGCCTGATTCGCGCCTATACTGACGGAGCCGTCGCGGCGATTGAAGCGGGCGAAGCGATTACTCGCGTGCTTCATCAGGAAGTGTTCGTGGAGCTGGATTACACCTGGCTGGGCAAGGTAGAGAATGAACTGCGTAACCGCGGCATCCGTACGGGAGATACGGGGTTTGCGGATAAGGTGACATTATGCTGTCTGCCGCTTCATCCGGAGGCGCAAGCCTTCATGGATTGGATGACCGATTTGACGGGAGGGCAGGCCGTGATGACGGAAGGTGAAAAGGTTTATTTTATTGAAGGGGAATAACGCCTATGGCAAGAAGAGCAGTAGATCAGGAGTTGTCGAGAGAAAGAATTATGGAAGCGGCCCGGCACTTGTTCATCACCAAAGGGTACCGCGGGATTTCCATGAGGAGCATCGGTCAGCATTTGGGATACAGCCACGGCTCGCTTTATTATCACTTCAAGGAAAAGGCCGAGTTGTTTTATGCCATTGTGGTGAAAGATTTCGAGTCGTTGACCCATTTATGCGAGCAGGTCACCAAACGTCCGCCTGCCGACGGACTGACCAAAACGGAGCAACTGATGCTGGAATTCATCAAGTTCGGCTTGGAGCATCCGCATCAATACGAGATCATGTTTATGCTCCGGGACGAAGAAATATTGGCGTACTGTCGCAGCGAACAGACCAAATGCTTCAGTATGTTCGAGTCCATCATCCGCAGCTTTTTGCAAGAGGAGAGGCATCCGCTGGAGAACAACCCGTCTCTTCCGCTCAGTATGTTTTTGGGCATGCATGGATTTATCTCTTTCTACATCCAGGATCGGCTGACCTTTGAAGAGATTAAGCCGGCCGCTGTCGCGCACGTCAAAATGTTAAGCCACAGCATTTACCACCGCGTAACGTCATAAGGCGTTTTTGTTTTCGCTTCTCGCTTTATCCAATTACATCATCATAGCATCAACACTTTATTACACTAATTGACAAAACCGGTCGATCCGAGGAGAAGGTTATTGGGATAGGCCGGTTTTTTGTTCGTCATTCGGCGAAAAAAGCACTTCAAACCGCTTGGCTACGCCCTTTTTGCGCATTGACGGAACGCATGCGGTTTGGTAATCTATTCTTATAGATAAATCCAAGTAAATTAATCAGAATTGGTGAAGATGATAGAAGTTAGACCGGAAGGGATGTGTGGTTTGGCATGCATGTAGAAGTGCGGGATTTGGATAAGCATTTTGGCAGCTTCCATGCCGTCCAGAATGTCAGCTTTGGCATCGAAAAGGGGCAATTGATCGGCTTGCTGGGACCGAGCGGCGGCGGCAAAACGTCGATTCTTCGCATGCTCGCGGGTCTGGAGCAGCCGGATAGCGGGGAGATTCTGTTCCATGGGCAGCGCGTCAACGAGCTGGCTCCGCAGGATCGCGGAATCGGCTTCGTTTTCCAAAGCTACGCCCTCTTTAAGCATATGACCGTATTCGATAATATTGCCTTCGGCCTGCAGGTGAAGAAGGTGTCCAAGGCGGATACCCGGGAGCGGGTCATGGAATTGGTCGAGCTGACCGGGCTGCGGGGCTTCGAGAGCCGCTATCCCCATCAACTGTCGGGAGGGCAGCGCCAACGGGTCGCGTTTGCCCGCGCTTTGGCGCCGCAGCCGCAACTGCTGCTGCTGGATGAGCCGTTTGCCGCGATCGACGCCAAGATCCGCCAGGAGCTGCGTTCGTGGCTGCGCGAGTTGATCGAGCGGGTGGGCATCACCTCTATTTTCGTTACCCATGACCAGGATGAGGCGATTGAGGTGGCCGACGAGATCATGATTATCAACCAGGGGCGACTGGAGCAAAAAGGGACGCCTTGGGATATTTACAAGGAGCCGGAGACTCCGTTCGTCGCCTCGTTTATCGGGCAATCGACGCTGGTGGAGCGTGCCGCCGACCTGAAGGGCTTCGAGGAAGAAAGCGGAGGCCCGGACACGAAAGCCCTGATCCGCCCGGAGTACATCGAAGTGGGCACCGAACACGAGTTTACGCTGCTGTCCGCGACCGCTCCCGCCGTAGTGAAGCATCTGCACTTCCGCGGCAGCGAGTGGCTGGTGGAGGTGGAGGTTGGCGGGCATACGCTGACGACGTTCCGCTCTTTGGAGAAGGAAACGCTGAAAGCGGGCCAGGAGGTTCGCGTCCTGGTGCACCGCGCTTATCTCTTCGACAATGAACGGAGCTGGATTCTCGAAAATCCGCTGAAACGAAATCCGCTGAGCGTCATGATTTAATACAAACAAGGGCACTGCCAATCCGATTGGCGGTGCCCTTGTTTAAGTATGAGTTTATGCCCCGGATTGCCCCTTTTCACGATTATCCCTTTAGTTCAGGAGGCAGGCGGGGGCGTGGATAAAAGACGTCCTTCAGGCTTTGCGGCTGCATTTGCCTTTGCGGGGAATGCAGCATCGGAAGTTAATGCCCTATGTTCCGCTTTCCTTTCCGCTGTAACCTGATCAAACGGGATAATCGTGTAAAGGGAGCCGGAAAGGGAGCCGGAAAGGGACCATCGGACCGGCTTATTTCATGCCCGAGATCGAATAGTTTTCGATGATATGTTTTTGGAAAATGATGAAGATGATGATGATCGGCACGACCATAAACGCCGACCCCGCCATCTGCAAAGCGTAATCGCCGCCATATTGGCCTTTAAGCAACTGCAGGCCGACCGACAGCGTATACAGTTTCTCGTCGTTGGCGATGATGAGCGGCCATAGGAAGCTGTTCCAACCGCCAATGAAGGTCAATATCCCTTGTACGGCCAATATCGATTTGGAAATGGGCAGTGCGATCTGCAGGAAGATACGGAATTCGCCGGCTCCGTCCAGGCGGGTTGCTTCCAGCAACTCGTCGGGGATCGTCGACATGAACTGACGGAACAGGAAAATGCCGAAGGCGCCAACCAGCCCCGGAAGCACGATGCCGATCATCGTATTGGTCAGGCTCATCGTGTTCAGAATCAGATAGACCGGAATCATCGTGACCTGGCCGGGAATCATCATGGTGGCCAGCACGAGATAGAAGAGACCGTCCCGGCCCTTAAACCGATATTTGGCGAAAGCAAACCCGGCCAGCGCGTTCAGAAACAGACCGAGGAAGGAAAAAACAACGATGATCAACGTATTTCGCAAGTATATGCCGAACCGCATGTTCTCGAACAGCTCGCGGAAGTTATCCAGCGTAAATTGCTGCGGCCACAGCGTCGGCGGGATTTGCGCCACTTCGCTTTCCGGCTTGAACGAAGATAAGATCATCCAAACAAACGGCAGCAGCATGAGCAGGCCCATCGCGCCGAGCAGAATGCCGACCAGCCATTGCAATGCTTTATCGCCGGAGGTTCTGGTTTCCATGCGTATACACCTCCCGGGATGACATCAGACATCCGCTTCCTTGTTTTGAAATTTGAATTGGACAAGCGTGATGAGGATAATGGCGAAGAACAGGATAAAGGACCCTGCCGCGGCATATCCGAATTTGCTGAATTGAAAGCCGTTATTGTAAATGAACAACGCCACGGACATCGTTCCGTCCAGCGGACCGCCTTTGGTCATAACGAACGGTTCCTCGAAGAACTGCAGCCAACCGATCATCGTCGTAATCGAAACGAAGAAGATGGCAAAACGCAGCAGCGGGATCGTGATCGACCAGGTTTGTCGCCAAGCGCTGGCCCCATCGATTTGCGCCGCTTCGTAATACGTCTTCGAAATCCCCTTGATGGCGGCGATAAATATGATCATGTTCAGGCCGATTGCCCGCCAGACGGCCAGAATGATCAGCGAGATCTTGGCCATAACCGGATCCTGCAGCCAAGGCACGGACCCCAGCCCCAGCGAGTTCAGAATATAGTTGAGCAGCCCCAGCGACGGGTTGTACAAATAACTCCACACGACGGCGACCGCCACGACGTTCGTAACCGACGGCATGTAGAAAATAACCCGAAACGCTTTAAAGATACGGGCTCGGCCGAAGTTAATCAATAAGGCGACCATCAGGGAAATGACGATGACAAGCGGCACGCCGATGATGACATAAAACAAGGTGTTAAAAATGGCATTTCGGAAAGAAGGGTCCTGCAGCACTTCCTTGTAGTTATCGAAGCCGATAAAGCCGATGTTCGAATAATCGGCCAACCCGGCCATATCCATGTCGGTGAAGCTGATGACGAGCGCGATGGCGATCGGAAGCAGCGAAAAGAGCGCCAGCAAAATCAGGGTTGGCGCAATGAACAGGTAAGGCGCGTTTTTTTGCGATAAGCCTTTCATATCGGTTCACTTCCTTTGTTGGGCGCATCTTGGCCAACGCTACCGCCGGTCCGCCGGGAAGCCGAATGGCCCGGCGGACCTAGGGGTATCGCGGTTCTTTTGGTTTACTTGCTGAGAATTTTCTCGGCTTCAGCGTTAAACGCATCCATCTCTTTTTGAACATCCGCGCCGCCGCGGACGATACGTTCAAAGCTCTTTAAATAAGTTTGGGCGATCTGCTCCCAAGTGGTAAGCAGCGGCATTGGTTCGGAATGCTCCAACTGTTCCTGGAGCGCCTGATAGTTCGGATCGTCCTTCAGGGAAGGGTCTTCCCAAGCTTTTAAGTTGGTCGGCAGCGATTTGGTTAACTGCATCCATTTGATCTGCGTCTCCGGCTTGCTCATGTATTGGATAAACTTCAAAGCTTCGTCCTGGTGTTTGGTATATTGGAACACCGACAAATCGGAACCGCCCAGCGCGGAGATGTTGTTTTCTTTGGCCGGCAGCGGAGCAACCGCCCATTTGCCTTCCAGATCCGGCGCTTGCGTCTTGATCGTGTTGATCATCCAAGGGCCGCTGATGAACATCGGAACGACGCCCTCGCCGCCAAGTCCTTGCACCGCATCCAAACCGAGGTCGACCGGTGCCGAACCGTCCTTAAAGAAACCGTTCAGATACTCGACGGCTTGCACGAACTCCGGCTGGTTGAACAACGGTTTGTTCTGGTCGTCCAGCAGCTTGGAGCCGTTCTGGCGGGCGAACATAAACGACAGCGACTGCTCGTTCATATCGATGCTGATGCCGTATTTGCCCTGGCCGCGGTCGGCCAGCTTTTTGGCCGCGTCGCGCAGCTCGTCCCAGGTTTTCGGCGCTTGATCATAACCGACCTCTTTCAACAGATCGGTCCGGTAGAAGAGCACCCGGGTTTCGGTGTACCAAGGAATGCCGACGATTTTGCCGTCATATTTGGTCGTGTTCACGGCGCCCGCATAAAATTGATCTTCTTTAAACTCCGGATACTTGTCCACCAAGGAAGTCAGATCGAGCAGCGCGCCGGCATTCGCAAACTCGGGGATCCAGGTCGTTCCCATTTGGATGACGTCCGGACCTTTCTTCGAAGCGACCGCCGTCAGCAATTTGTCGTGCGCATTCCCCCAAGGAAGGGCCTGAACATCGACCTTGATGTTCGGATTCTCTTTCATGAAATCGTCGGCGATTTGCGGTAGCGATTTGGCTTCGTCGCCCATCGCCCATACGCTGATTTCCACTTGTTGGTTACCGCCGCCGTTTGCGCCGGTATTGCCGTTGCCGCCATTTGCGGCGTTATCGTTCGCACCGCAGCCGGCAAGAAGGCCGGTGAGCACCAGCGAGCTGGCAAGCAGGGTTGTTGCTGTTTTTTTCCACATAAGGATCGTCCTTTCTTTAAGAAGATAGCTGTAAGTAATATGAGACTTTTCCAAGAGTTTTTATGCAAAACGCGATGAGCCGGCCTGTCGGACGGGCAACACCTCCTTCTCTGCGAATCAAAATCGTCCCCTTGTCCTAACTGGTTGCTACCGAAAATCGGTATCTTTACTGTTGAAACGTTTCGAATCAGGAAAACAAGAACTCGATTCACGGATTTGGAGAACCGAGTGAAACGTTTCGATTCATTATAAAACAGAATGTAATCGTATTCAATAGATTTTTTTGGGTTCATAAAATCGGCTCGGTGTGGTTAAATTGACATAATAGAAACGTTTCTATAAATTTTGTAATCGCATTCAACCCAAATTGACGGATTCTTCGATTCGATATATAATCCATTTATTCTGATAATCGAAACGTTTCAATGGAAAACTAAGACGACTTTGTTTAATTCTAAAAAGGTGGGGACAATTCATGCAGCAACTCGTAGACAGTTACCTCAGCCGGATGACCCTTGCGGAAAAAATCGATCAGCTGCTGCAGTTGGCGGTGCCGTTTTTCGAAGGCGCCCGGACGGAGGGGGAAATTACCGGACCGATGCAAGAGTTGGGCGTATCCGAGGAGACGGTGCGTAATACGGGCTCGGTCCTTGGGTTATCCGGAGCTCAGGAAGCGATCAACGTCCAGAAGGCTCATTTGCGGAAAAACCGTTTGGGGATCCCGCTTTTAATGATGGCCGACATCATTCACGGATTTAAAACGATCTTCCCCGTGCCGTTGGCCATCGGATGCTCGTGGGATCTGGAACTGGCCGAGCGAAGCGCCGAAATCGCCGCCAGGGAAGCCGCGGTTTCGGGAGTCCATGTCACATTTGCGCCAATGGCCGACCTGGTACGCGATCCCCGATGGGGCCGGGTAATGGAGTCGACCGGCGAAGATCCGCATTTGAATAGCCAATTCGCGCGGGCGTTCGTCCGCGGCTTCCAAGGCCGCGATTTGCGCACCGATCCGAGCCGGGTGGCCGCATGCGTGAAGCATTTCGCGGCCTATGGGGCCGTAGAGGGCGGGCGCGATTACAACACCGTCGATTTGTCGGAGCGGCAACTGCGCGAATTTTATTTGCCGGCGTACAAGGCCGCGCTGGACGAGGGCTGCGAAATGGTCATGGCGGCGTTTAACACGGTGGACGGGGTGCCGGCGACCGGAAATTCGCGCCTGCTGCGCCGGCTGCTTCGCGAGGAATGGGGCTTTGACGGGGTGATCATCTCGGATTGGGGGGCCGTGAAGGAATTGATTCCGCACGGCGCCGCCGCGAACGAGAAGGAAGCGGCCCGGCGCTCCATCGAAGCGGGCATCGATATCGAAATGATGACGACTTGTTATATGAAGCATTTGGCGGAGCTGGTGGAATCCGGAGTTATCGAGGAAGGGCGGATTGACGAGTCCGTACTGCGGATCCTGCAATTGAAGCATAAACTCGGGCTATTTGACAACCCTTATCGCGGCGCCGATCCGGAGCGGGAAGCGGAAATCGTCTTTTGTGCGGAACATCGGGCCGTTTCGCGGGAATTGGCGGCGAAATCCTGCGTCCTGCTGAAAAACGAAGGGGTGCTGCCGCTTCGGCGGGACCAATCGATTGCGCTGATCGGGCCGTTTGCCCAAAGCGGCGACATTCTTGGACCGTGGTCATGGCAGGGCTCGACCGATGCGGCGGTTCGTCTCTATGACGGTATCGCCGCGAAGGTCGGCGCCGATCGGATCGCCATCGCCGAGGGCTGCGGCATCGAGGAAGGCGATGAGCGCCGGCTTGAGGAGGCGCTTGCCGCAGCGGCCGGCGCGGACGTGATCGTGCTGGCGCTGGGCGAAAGCTCGGAGATGAGCGGGGAAGCGGGGTGCCGGGGAGATATCCGGCTGCCGCTAGCCCAGTTGGCGCTGATCAGCCGACTCGCCGAGCTGGGCAAGCCGATGGCGGCCGTGTTGTTCAACGGCCGGCCGCTGGACTTGCACGGCGTGGCGGATCGTGCCGATGCCGTGCTCGAGGCCTGGTTCCCGGGCAGCGAAGGCGGCAACGCGATTGCGGACCTGCTGTTTGGCGACGTGCTGCCTTCGGGGCGGCTGACGATGTCTTTTCCCTATGCGGCGGGGCAAATCCCGGTCTATTACAACCATTTCAACACCGGCCGTCCGAAAGGGGCGCCGGACGCTCAGGTAAGATACGTTTCCCAATATCTGGACATGCCTAACGAACCGCTTTACCCGTTTGGTTTCGGATTAAGCTACACCACGTTCGTTTACGGCGAACCGCAGCTGTCGTCCGGAGTCATGACGCCGGACCGTCCGCTGACGCTCAAGGTCAACGTAACCAACGCCGGAGACGCAGCGGCCGAGGAGACGGTGCAGCTGTATGTTCGCGATATGGCGGGGGATGTGGTTCGGCCGGTGAAAGAACTGAAGGATTTTCGCAAAATCCTGCTGCAGCCGGGGGAAACCCGTGAAGTAGCCTTCGAACTGACGGAGCAGCAGCTGTGTTATTACCATGGCGATTTGTCGTATACCAGCGATCCGGGCGAGTTTATCGCCTATGTCGGCTCGAACAGCCGGGATGCTGCGGGCTTACCTTTCGTTTTGGAACTATAGAAACCCAAAGTACAAAAGGAGTGGACACGTTTGACAGCTACGGAGCCGAAAAAAATTCTTCAAGCCGGGGATTTGGCCTTTACGATATGGAATAGCGGCGATGTGTACGAAATGAAATACCGCGATATCCTGATCAATCAATTGTTAACCGGTCCGGTGGAGGGGTCGCTGAACAATCTGTATCTGCGGCTGCACCGTCCCGAGGGGATTCGGGCGATTCCCTTGCTTGGCATTCGTTCGAACAGCCGGCTGAATATCGGGGCGAGCGCGGCCGTTTGGGATGGCGAGACGGAAGGGATCCGATACAGGGTCGTTTTAACGCTGGACCCGAGTGGGGCCTGGTTCTGGGACGTTCACCTGAAAGGGCAAACTTCTTTCGAGATCGACGTGATTTACGGTCAGGATATCGGGATTGCCTCTCCGGGGGCGGTACGCAGCAATGAAGCGTATTTGTCTCAATACATCGACCATGCGGTATTTCGCCATGAGCGGCGCGGGATGGTCATTTGCTCGCGTCAAAACCAGCCGCAGCACGGGAAGTTTCCGTATCTGCAGCAAGGGGCGCTAACCGGAACCACCGGTTATTCGACCGACGGCTTTCAGTTTTTCGGATTGTCTTACAAGGAAACCGACCGTCCCGAAGCGTTGGCGCGACAGGACCTGGCCAGCGAAATCTATCAATACGAATTTGCGTACGCCGCCTTGCAGACACCGCGGCAACTCTTGTCCGGCTCGGCGCGGTTCGTATTCTACGGATGGATTCGGGAAGACCATCCCGCAGCAATCGAGGCGCTGGAATACGAGGAGTTGATCGAGGAAGCGTGGCGCAAGGCGGAGGCGGCGGCTGCAAGCGCGGGAGAGGCGGTTGTTCCGGTAACCAGAGCCCGCGGGTTCGGAGAACCGCTGTCGACGGTACCGATGGAAAAAGCCGAAATCGAGGCATTATTCCCCCATCGTCATCATGAGGAACGTGAAGGCGAGCAACTGTTGTCCTTCTTCACGGATACGCACGAGCATGTCGTGATGAAGGAAAAGGAGCTCCGGGTGGAGCGGCCGCACGGCATGATCCTAATGTCCGGGGAGAACGACCGGGTCAGCGGCGAGGTCCTTACGACAACTTCCTATATGTACGGCGTCTTTAATTCGCAAATCGTAGTCGGCAATACCTCGTACCACAAGCTGGTTTCGAACGTCCGCAACGCGCTGAACGTCTCCAAAGCATCCGGGCAGCGGATTTACGTGGAGCTGGACGGGGTTTACCGCCTGCTGACGATGCCTTCCATGTTAGAAATGGGCTTTAACTATGCGCGTTGGACCTATAAGACGGCGGAGGATACGATTGTCGTAACGAACTATACGGCTGCGAAGGCCCCGGAAATGGCGCTGCGCGTCGTTTCTGCCAAGAGGAAGGCGTACCGCTATTTGGTGACGAATCAGGTCGTGATGAATGATCTTGAGTTCCAGCTCCCGTACCGGATGGAGCGGAAGGAAGCCACGCTGACGTTCCGGGCTGACGGCGCGGCGTTGTCGGCTTCGGTTTATCCGGACTTGGCCTATCGGATGCATTTGGCGGGAACGGACTTTGAAGTGTTTGACGAAAGCCGGTTGGCTCCGGGGGCGGCGCCGGGCAGCTCATCGCTGGTGGTGCTGGAAACGCAGCCGTGCAGTGATTGGACACTGACGGTACAAGGTTTGCTGCACGGCGGGGAACCGCAGCCCGCCATTCGCGAAGTGCAGGAGGAAACCGCGCGGTATCGCGAGTTTTTGAGCCGGGTGATGAACGGCTTTCGGTTATCCCAGGAGGAGGAAACGGCCCCAGGGGCGAAGGAGCTGCAGAAGCTGAACGCGCTGGCCTGGTGGTATACGCACAATATGCTGGTCCACTTCTCGGTACCGCACGGATTGGAGCAATACGGCGGGGCGGCGTGGGGGACGCGCGACGTTTGCCAGGGACCGGCGGAATATTTTTTGGCGACGCAAAAATACGAAGTGGTCAAGGACATCCTGAAGACGGTGTATGCCCACCAATATGAGGAGGACGGGAACTGGCCGCAGTGGTTTATGTTCGACCGTTACGCTCGGATTCAGCAGGAGGAGAGCCACGGCGACATCATCGTCTGGCCGTTGAAAGTGCTGGGCGATTACCTGACCGCGACCGGGGATTTCGGGCTGCTGGACGAGCAGGTGCCGTACACGATGAAAGGAAGTTTTGAGCCGTCCGTGAAACCGGCAACGATCCGCGAGCATGCCAAGAAGGAGATCGACTACATCCGCGGCCATTTCCTGCACGACACGTATTTGTCTTCCTATGGCGACGGGGACTGGGACGATACGCTACAACCGGCCAACGCTCAGCTTAAGCGCTACATGATCAGCAGTTGGACGGTGGCGCTGACGTATCAGACGTTCCGCCGGCTGGCGGAGGCGTTGCCGGAAGAGGAACGGGGCTGGGCCGAGGAACTGGCGGAGCTGTCGGAGGGCATCAAACGCGATTTCAACCAATTCATGCTGGGCACGGAGGTCATTCCCGGGTTTGTGTACATGGAACAACCGGGCCAAGCCGAACTGATGCTGCATCCGACGGATACGAAAACGGGAATCCGCTACCGCTTGCTGCCGATGACGCGCAGCATGATCGCCGAGCTGCTGACCGCCGAGCAGGCGGAAGCGCACTACGGCGTCATTAAGGAGCGGTTGTACCATCCCGACGGCGTGCGCCTGATGGACCGGCCGGCGAAATACCGGGGCGGCGTCAGCACGCATTTTAAGCGGGCGGAGCAGGCGTCCAACTTCGGGCGCGAAATCGGGCTGCAGTATGTCCATGCCCATATCCGCTTCATCGAAGCGATGGCCAAGCTGGGCAAAGTCGAGGAGGCTTGGAATGGACTGCATAAGATCAATCCGGTCGGGCTGAAGGACGTCGTGCCAAACGCCGAACTGCGGCAGAGCAACGTCTACTTCAGCAGCTCGGACGGTAAATTCGCCACCCGTTACCAGGCGGAGGAGCGGTTCGATGAACTGCGCCATGGGAAGGTGCCGGTAAAAGGCGGCTGGCGCATCTACTCCAGCGGCCCCGGAATCTATATGAACCAGTTGATCTCCAACTGTCTGGGCATCCGCCGCGAGGGGAATGACCTGGTCATCGATCCCGTGCTGCCGCCGCATTTGGACGGGCTGCGGTTCGACTTCGCCTGGATGGGCGTTCCGACGACCTTCATTTACCGCATGAAGGGCGAGGGCCTGCGGGTGCGGATCAACGGCAGCGAGGTCCCGGTCCGGGAGAACCCCGGATATTACCGCAGCGGCGGCGTTCGCGTCAGCCGGCAGGATTTTGCGGCATCCGGGTCGAATGATCATAACGTTGTCGAAATCTTTATGTAAACTTTGAAATACCGAGTAAGATGAGCATTCAAAAAGTGGGGTTTCCCACACCGAGAAGGTTGGATGAAGCTTAGGGAAGGAGTAGCGGAGCGTAGGCAAAACCTACGTGAGCAACGGAGTTCCCGGCTGAATTCAAGATTCGACGTCGAAACCGCATCCTGCGTCTCCTCGTGAGAGGAAGACAACTTTTTGAAATACCGATAAGGAGAGTAATTTTTGTGGTTAGCATTAAGGACATTGCCAAACAAGCCGGAGTCTCCATCTCCACGGTATCCTACGCGTTGAACGGGAGTCCGAAAATTACCGACGAGACGAGCGCAAGAATTCTGGCGATCGCCGAACAATTGAATTATGTGCCCAATGCTGCCGCACGCTCCTTAAAAACCCGGGAGTCGAAAATCATCGGCGTGTATTTGACCGACTTCAGCGGCGCTTTTTACGGCGATCTGCTGCAAGGCGTCAAAGAAGTGCTGAACCATAAGGGGTACGACATGGTCGTGTGCAGCGGCAAGCAATCCCATCGCCTGCTGCCGGAGCGTATGGTGGACGGGGCGATTATTTTGGACGAGACATTCTCCAGCCAGGAACTGCTCAAATACGCCGATCTCGGACATAAAATCGTGGTGCTTGACCGCGAACTCGGCCATCCGAACATCAATCAGGTCCTGCTGGACAACAAGGCGGGAGCCGCCTTGGCCATCGAGCACCTGATCGAACAGGGGCATCGCAAGCTTTACGTCGTCACCGGACCCAAGGGCTCGTATGACTCGAAGCAGCGGTTGAAAGCGGTGAGACAGACGGTCGCCCGTTTCGACGGGGTGGAGCTGACCGAAATCGAAGGAAACTTCAACAAGGACGCCGGGGAACGGGCGGCCCAACGGATTCTGGGGGAGTATACGTCCCCGGTAGGCGTATTTTGCCTGAACGACGAGATGGCGATCGGTCTCTGCAATGCGGTGAAACGTACCGACTACATGATCGGGAAAGATCTCCACGTCATCGGCTTCGATAACATCGAGCTGGCCGAATATATCGTGCCGCGTCTGGCTACGATCGATTATTCCAAACGCAAATGGGGGGCGCTTGCCTCCGAGCAGTTGCTGAAGGTGCTGGCCGGCGAGCCGGTCGAGCATGAACGGGTCTACGTGACACTGATCCATGGGGATTCGGTGGGCAAAGCATAAGCCCGGCGGCGCTGCGGGAGGGAATAAGGGTAACGCTAATGCTCGGAGATTGGGAGAAATGCGGGCAGTTGGAGTAACATAAGGTGATAAATTCACTCTATTCCGCTCAAATTGGGAGAAGGTGGGGAAATAAGGTGAAAAAGTAACGCTATTGCTCGGAGATTGGGGGAAATGCGGGCAGTTGGAGTAACATAAGGTGATAGAATCACTCTATTTCGAGCAAATTGGGCGATGGTGAGGAAATAAGGTGAAAATGTAACGCTATTGCTCGGCGATTAGGCGAAATGCAGGCACTTGGAGTAACATAAGGTGATAAATTCACTCTATTCCGCTCAAATTGGGCGATGGTGAGGAAATAAGGTGAAAAAATAACGCTAATGCTCGGAGATTGGGAGAAATGCGGGCAGTTGGAGTAACATAAGGTGATAAATTCCACTAGCGTTGCATTAAGTAATTTTCGTCACGATAGAATTGAATTGATATCAATAAAATGAATATTTTTACATCTTTGTTTCCTCTGGATAAACTAAAATGGCTAAGGGGGAATAGATCCACGAGTTATCCATTTTTTTAATTTTCATTTGTCATTAGCGTACGATCAGTTTCGGCTCCATTGACTTCGTTGCCTTTTTCGGGGGCCTACCATTTCGCTTAGGTCGTCCCTTCGATGTTCGCGTTGGCTTGCGGTAGATCGCTACTAAAAAATCGTCCCATGGTTTTTCCGCATAGATTCGCATCAGTTGGAGCAGATCCCACGCTGATTTCTTACAGTTCAGAGTTAGTTTAACAAGTAAACATAACGCATAGGCGATCAAAGCAATATACATTTGGTTCCATATCGCTTCGGGCGTATAACCATGCGGTTTGACCAATCGAATATGCTGTTTGACCCACTTGAAAAACAACTCGATATGCCAGCGATTTCGGTAAACCTCAGCGATTTGGTGCGCAGACAAGTCGAAGCGATTCGTTACAAGACAATAGGTTCGCTTCTGGTCATCGCAAAACTCGATTAAGCGAAAGATCCCGGGAAAGTCCGGAAGTTTCACGTCGGCATCTCGGATGAATCCCTTCTGTCTTTTGGGCAGTTCCCTTTCTCGGATGACCGTTAGTCGGCTATTTTCCTTGACGCGGCAGACAAACTTGATTTTGTCCTTTAGCCATTTCTGAAAATGCTTATATACTTGGTAGCCGCGATCCATCACGTAAGTCGCGTCTTTGGCGATCGTAAATTCCAGAGCCACTTCATGGTCCGCGACGTCCTTGGTGGAAGCGATGATTTTGTCCGGATACATGGTTTTGGAATCCATGACAACCAAGGAAGTGTGCATCTTCACGCCATGATTCGTCTCTGAGCAGTAGCACCATTTCGCGAGAATAGGCGGCAAGGTAATCCCCGTCGAATCGATGAGTTTGAGCCTACCCATGCCAGGAGTCACCCCTTTTAAATCCTTTGTTCTTTGCTTGATTTGCTCGATGATCGAGAAAAAAAGGGTTTGAAGGTTGGCCATAGGCAGCCGCTTCATTTTCCGCGATAACTGGGCAGCACTTATGCTTTCGAGTTTCAGCAGTTTCTGAAATTCGCGATTGGCGGCTAAATGCTCTGACATGACCTTGTAAGAACTGCGCTGGTGCAACTGAGCTTCGATAAACAAGAGCGTCGAAGCGCCGACAAATAATTTCCGAGACCGATAGTCTAAAGTTGCATCCCGGGAAGAATCCACATTTAACAGTTTCAGACATTGACAAATGACGGTTTGATTCGGTACGTTATCCATAGTCATCTCCTTATTGTTGAGGCGTTTTATGGATAACGCGTGGTTAACTCAACAATAGGAGATGTCTTCTTTTTTGTCTGCGAATTTTAATGCAACGCTAGTGGATAAATTCACTCTATTCCGCTCAAATTGGGCGATGGTGAGGAAATAAGGCACTAGCGTTGCATTAAGTAATTTTCGTCACGATAGAATTGAATTGATATCAATAAAATGAATATTTTTACATCTTTGTTTCCTCTGGATAAACTAAAATGGCTAAGGGGGAATAGATCCACGAGTTATCCATTTTTTTTAATTTTCATTTGTCATTAGCGTACGATCAGTTTCGGCTCCATTGACTTCGTTGCCTTTTTCGGGGGCCTACCATTTCGCTTAGGTCGTCCCTTCGATGTTCGCGTTGGCTTGCGGTAGATCGCTACTAAAAAATCGTCCCATGGTTTTTCCGCATAGATTCGCATCAGTTGGAGCAGATCCCACGCTGATTTCTTACAGTTCAGAGTTAGTTTAACAAGTAAACATAACGCATAGGCGATCAAAGCAATATACATTTGGTTCCATATCGCTTCGGGCGTATAACCATGCGGTTTGACCAATCGAATATGCTGTTTGACCCACTTGAAAAACAACTCGATATGCCAGCGATTTCGGTAAACCTCAGCGATTTGGTGCGCAGACAAGTCGAAGCGATTCGTTACAAGACAATAGGTTCGCTTCTGGTCATCGCAAAACTCGATTAAGCGAAAGATCCCGGGAAAGTCCGGAAGTTTCACGTCGGCATCTCGGATGAATCCCTTCTGTCTTTTGGGCAGTTCCCTTTCTCGGATGACCGTTAGTCGGCTATTTTCCTTGACGCGGCAGACAAACTTGATTTTGTCCTTTAGCCATTTCTGAAAATGCTTATATACTTGGTAGCCGCGATCCATCACGTAAGTCGCGTCTTTGGCGATCGTAAATTCCAGAGCCACTTCATGGTCCGCGACGTCCTTGGTGGAAGCGATGATTTTGTCCGGATACATGGTTTTGGAATCCATGACAACCAAGGAAGTGTGCATCTTCACGCCATGATTCGTCTCTGAGCAGTAGCACCATTTCGCGAGAATAGGCGGCAAGGTAATCCCCGTCGAATCGATGAGTTTGAGCTTACCTATGCCAGGAGTCATCCCTTTTAAATCCTTTGTTCTTTGCTTGATTTGCTCGATGATCGAGAAAAAAAGGGTTTGAAGGTTGGCCATAGGCAGCCGCTTCATTTTCCGCGATAGCTGGGCAGCACTTATGCTTTCGAGTTTCAGCAGTTTCTGAAATTCGCGATTGGCGGCTAAATGCTCTGACATGACTTTGTAAGAACTGCGCTGGTGCAACTGAGCTTCGATAAACAAGAGCGTCGAAGCGCCGACAAATAATTTCCGAGACCGATAGTCTAAAGTTGCATCCCGGGAAGAATCCACATTTAACAGTTTCAGACATTGACAAATGACGGTTTGATTCGGTACGTTATCCATAGTCATCTCCTTATTGTTGAGGCGTTTTATGGATAACGCGTGGGTAACTCAACAATAGGAGATGTCTTCTTTTTTGTCTGCGAATTTTAATGCAACGCCTGTGGAAATAAGGTGAAAAAGTAACGCTATTGCTCGGAGATTGGGGGAAATGCGGGCAGTTGGAGTAACATAAGGTGATAAATTCACTCTATTCCGCTCAAATTGGGCGAAGGAGAGGAAATAAGGTGAAAAAGTAACGCTATTTTTTCGGTGGGGAGGCAGCCGCAGGCCCTGCCGTCATTGCCTGGCAAATCCGGGGTCGCCGCCGCTAAAAACCGAACAAACCAAAGCCGCTGAGCTCAGTCAGCGGCTTTTTTACGTCCGGACAACAACGTCTCTCTCTCCCTATCCGGCTTATATTCTCGACCGTACTTCCTGACGCATGAACAGGACGTAGGACAGGCCGAAGCAGATCATCGTGGCGGCGAGCAAGCCGGTCAGCTGCGGCCAGATCAGCAGCAGGCTTTGGCCGAGCGACAAGGGGCTGGCAATCGCCCCGACGAGCTGATCCATCGTCAGCGGCCCCAAAGCACGGACGCCGGGCGAGAGCATCGTCGTGATCGTCTCGGAGAACAGCTCCGTCGGAGACAGGCGGTTCAGCGTCAGCACGAGGTTCATCTGCCGAAGCTGCGCTTCCGGCGCGGCCATCTGCGAGACGGCCGTCGCGCTGTCGATCATATTGATGATCATGCTGTAGAAGATCGTAAAGAACAGCCAAATGGCGATGGACGATAGCGCCGACGTCGCCGCCTGCCGGAAGCGGATCGAAAACAGAATCGATAGGCACAGCCAGAAGCCGATATAGACCACCGCAATCAGCAGAAAGATGAGGATGCGGGCAAACTCCTCGGGCGTCGGCGGATAGCCGATCGTAAACAATCCAAGCCCCATCACGAGCAGGCCTAGCGAAAACACGACGACAGCGATCATGACCAAAGCGGAGACGAACTTCGCTTTGATGAAGTCATCGCGGTAAATCGGCTGCGACAGCAGGCGCCCCAGCGTTCCTTTATTCCGTTCGGAGTTAACGGCGTCGAAACCAAGCGTGATGCCGATCAGCGGTCCCAACCAGGACAGGAACGTGGCGAAGGAAGGAACCGCCAGAGCGGAACTGGTCAAGGTGTACATTTTCAGGAACAGGAACGTATCGCCCGCTCCGCCGTCAGCCCCGCTGCCGCCCGACCGAATGGCCGAGACGGCCGAATAAATCGAGCCGATGCAGGCCAGCACGATGATGCCCATCAGGATTCCGAACCGCCAACTGCTCAAATGGTCGCCGATTTCTTTCTGCACCATCACCCAAAAGGAGGAAGACGAGCGTTCCCGGGGCCGATCCGCTTCGCCGGCGGGACGCAACTCCGCCCACAGCTTGCCAGCGCGCTCCCGCCACTCGTCCAGGCGAAGCCGTTCTTTTAACGAGCGGCTGTCGGCCGTTTTGTTTGGCTGCATCATTGCTCACCCCTTCTTTCGAAATAGCGATGATAAATGTCGTCTAGCCCGTATTCCTTCCGGCGGATGTACACGAGCTCCGCATCTTCGTGAATCACGGCCTCGGCAATTTTCGCGGTAAGGTCGCGTTCGCATACCACGGTTGCGGTTACGCCCCGCTCAAGCTCGTCGTCGTCTTGATTCGGGTAGCGGATGTCGCGGACGCCTTCCAAACCGGAGATACGCCGTGCCAACTCTTCCGTCCAGCCTTTGGCGCCAACTTCGACATAGACGTTGCCGTCCGCGTCCAGCTGTTTGGACAAGGAGCGGATGTCGCCGGAGGCGATCAACCGGCCTTGGACGAATAAGCCGACGCGGTCGCAAATTTGCTGCACCTGGTGCAGGTGGTGCGAGGACAGCAGCACCGTCAACTTTTCGTCGCGGCTCAGCGAAGAGATGAGGGCGAGCAGCTCCCGCACCCCTTCGGGGTCGATCCCGAGCGTAGGCTCGTCGAGGATGATGACCTCCGGATTTTTGATCAGCACGTCGGCCAAACCCAGGCGCTGCCGCATCCCGCGAGAGAATGCCCCGACCTTTTTGCCGGCGTTGTCCACAAGTCCGGTTTTCTCCAGAAGGGCTTTGGCGCGCTGCAGGGCCTCTTGTTCCGATACGCCGTTCAGCCGTGCCGTGTAGACGAGATTATCCAGCGCCGTCCGGTCCTCATAGAACCCGACGTCATCGGGCAGGTAACCTACCTTCCGCTTGACCTTAAGGGCCTCGCGCGTCGGATCGAAACCGCAGATTCGCGCATGCCCCGAGGTCGGTTCGGTCAGCCCCAGCATCATCAGGATCGTCGTTGTTTTTCCCGCGCCGTTAGGACCGAGCAAACCGAAGATTTCCCCGCGGGCAATGCTCAAGTTCAGATGGTCGACGGCGGTGGCCTCTCCATACTTTTTCGTCAGTTGCATCAGCTCAACGACCGGACGTTCGCCGGTGGCCGATGGGGTAGAAGTCATGCCGGTTTCCGTAACCATGGATTATCTTCTCCCGTATTTCCGGAACAAGTAGTAGATGCCTCCGCAAACGGCCAGTATGATGAGAACCCCCACCCATCCCCATAATACGGACGATTTCACGGTAACCCGCAGATCGGCGTTTGCGCTTTTGTTCGCGGAGGAGGCCGTCAGGCTAACCACGTAGTCCCCCGGAAGCGATTTTTTGCTCGACTTGATCGTGGCCTGAACCTGTTTGCTTTCGCCCGGCGCAATCGTCGTGATCGACGAAGGCTCAAAGGACACTTCCCAATCCGTCGGGGCGGACGACGAGAAGGAGAGATCCTGCAGCTCGGCGGAGCCGGTATTTTGGACCGCGAAGGTCAACTTGCGTTCGGAACCCGCCCCTACGTCTGTGCTAAGCCGGTCGTCGGTTGTAGAAAATTTCATGTCGTACGTCCCGGTCACAACGGCTTCGATTTTGGCGTTGGCCGTGGTATCGCCGCTCGTTGCCGCAATC
The DNA here is from genome assembly GCF_057063165.1 of Paenibacillus sp. JL3B1040. Lineage (NCBI taxonomy): Bacteria > Bacillati > Bacillota > Bacilli > Caryophanales > Paenibacillaceae > Paenibacillus > Paenibacillus tiangongensis. Next base: position 1,455,521 of record NZ_CM169317.1, read on the forward strand.
GGGATTTCGTACGTACCGGCTTTGATTTGCTCCGGCGGCTTGACTTCAATCGTAATCGTCTTCTCGGCGTTCGGCTCGACCTCAACCGAAGTCACGCTGTTGCCGTCGGCTTTAAAGCGGACGTCCCAGCCTTGCTCGGCTTGCGCGCTGAAGGCATAGGTCTGTTTTTGCGTCGTCCGGTTGCGCAGCACCGCACTGTACGTGAACGTGGAGTCGGAATGGCCTTCCATGTTGGCCTGATCCAAGGTCAGTTCGGTTTTGAAGGTGCCTTGCTCCGAAACGTTGACGACGAGCGGCAATGCGGCATCATCCGCTTTGAGGTTGAACACGTAGCGGCCTTTGTTGATTTGCAGCGGCACGTCGAGGTCGAGATTGAAGGTTTGCGTTTCGCCGGCCTTCACCGCCAACCGCGATACCTCGCGCCCGCCTGCGGTCAATTCGTAATTCCAATCCTTGCTTTGCGTCTCCAGAGAGAGGTTGGCCGAAGCGGTGCTGCCGCCATGATTGACGAGATCGATCGTATAAGACACGGATTCGCCCGGCGCCGCGGACCATTCAAGATAAGGCGTGTACAGCTCCAGCGAGCCCGCCGCCGAAGCTTTGCCGACCCCGGCTATTGCGCCGCCGAGGGCCATGACCAGAATGAGCAGCATGCACGCCGCTTTTCGATAGGTTTGAAGCATCTCTTGTTCCCCCTATGAAAATAATGATGGTTCATCAAGGGTACGCACGAAACCACGCCTTGGATTTATTCGGCCCAAAAAATTTTTGGGGGTTTTCAAGCGAATCGGTTTTTGATAAAACGGGAGATGAGAAGAGGAGAAACGTTGCGGGAGGGACAAACATGGACCTGCAAAATGAAGAGATGACCAGGCGCCTGCGCGAAATGTGCCACGGTTCGGTACAGGCATTCGACGCGTTTTACGCCTGTTATTCTCCTTTTGTCATGCAGGTGGCCGGCCGTCTGGTCGGGGAGCGGATGGAGGCCGAAGATATTTGCCATGAGGTGTTTTTGGAGGTGCTGCGGCGCGGGGAGGATTACGATCCGTCGCGCGGTTCGATCAAAGCCTGGCTGGCGGTCATGACCCGCAGCCGCAGCTTGGACCGCTTGCGGCGCAAAGCGCGGCTGCGGTATCCGGGCGACGAGGCGCTGCGCCGGGATGCGGCGGACGAAGACGGCACCGGCGAAAACGAAGCCTTGTCGCGGCTGGAGCGGGAGGCGCTCCGCACGGCGATATATACGCTGCCGGAGCCGCAAAGAAAGGCGATCATGGGCTCCTATTTCGCCCTGCAGACCCAGCGCGAAATGGCCGAAGCCTGGAGCGTGCCGATCGGTACCGTGAAGTCCTGGGTGCGCTACGGATTGAATAATCTGCGGAAGCAGCTGGAAAAACAAGGTTGGGGAGAACCGCTGGAAGGAGGGAACGAGCATGAACGATCAAGCCGGCGATAAGTATCGCAAGTTCGGTGAGCCGGACCATGAGGCCGTCTGCGTCCGGATGTATTCCGAACAGGAGTGGATCGATTGGTTGCTTGGCACGCTGTCGGCGACGAAGCGTTCGGAAATGGCGCAGCATCTGGATCACTGTGCGCTCTGCCTGAAGCGGAAATCGGATTGGGCCGCTGTTTTGGGGATTGGCGGCGAGGACGGTGCCTTGCCGGTCCTGCCGGCGATGTCGGCCGCCGGTAGGTCGGAGCAGACGCCCATTGTGTCAGCGGAGCGGATGTCGGGCTCGGGACCGAAACCGGACCCCGAACCGGGAACGCATGCCGCAACTCTTTCTGTGCAGCGCTCCGACCCGTGGGCGGACGCGGTTCCTTCCGAGCGGATTCGCCGCAGTCTGCGCCGCCGGGTAAGAGGCATCGGATGGCGACGCCGGGCGTTGCGGCTGCTGACGGTTCGTTGGAAGTGGACCGTGTCGTTGGCGGCGGCTCTCATGATATTGGCGGGCATGGGGCATGCTCTGGTCCACCTGAACCAACCCGAGGCCAGTTGGGACCGCTATGTGCAAACCTACGAGCCGGAGGCGCTGCCGGTGCTGTCCAAGCCGGATACGATCTCTTACCCGATCGCCATGGGCCGCTTGCAGCCGGAGAAAGGGATGGTATGGTACAATGCGGCCACCCGGGAAATGCTGATGCTGGTCGGCGGGCTCGTCCCGGACAAGGGCCAGACGATCCGGGTATGGATCGTGAAGGAGGGCGCGCGCGACAGCTTGGGACTGCTGAAATACAACGCCAACCGGGCGCATCTTTACGTCAAGGACCGGACGCTTAATGTCGACGACAGTCTGGAACTGACGATCGAACCGGCGTATGGCGCGCCGGAAGTCAACCGGGGACCGAATTCGATTTCGTTGGATTTGTTGGGACGGTAAGCAGGTCAAGAAACGGAGGTTCGGGGAATCTTCCGGAATCTCGCATAGGCGGTTGTTGCGGCGGGATACGTCTCGTGAAAAATAGACAAACGGCTCGTCAGGAGGGAGACAATTCTGCATGGAACGGCTAGAGTTTATCGGCACCGGGGACGCGATGGGGGTCCCCAGGGTGTATTGCGATTGCGAGGTTTGCGCGGAAGCGCGAACCTCCGGAGTGAACCGAAGGTACCGCGCTTTGGTCTCGGTCGAGGGTGAAGGCGAAAGTGAGGCCGACAGCGACGAAGGCGGCTTCCTGATCGATTGCGGACCGGATTGGCGTTCCGGCATGGAGCGGCGGGGGCAGCGATATGCGGAACATGTACTGATTACGCACGCCCACTTCGATCATATCGGGGGCTTGCCCGAATGGGCGGACGCCTGCCGCTGGCTGGAGAAACGGGGACAACTGTATGCGCCGCAGGAGGTGCTGGATACGATCCTTCGCCAGTACCCATGGCTGCGCAGTCATTTGGACCTGCACGCGGTCGGCGACGAAGGCATCGAGCTGGCGGGGTGGCGGATTCGCGCATGGAAAGTGTTTCACGGCAAAAACGGGTTTTCCTACGCCTACCGGCTGGAAAAGGACGGCTTCGCTTGGGCTTACTGCTCCGATTCGATCGATTTGCCCGAGCAACAGAAACGTCCGCTGTTCGGTCTGGATTTGCTGGTGCTGGGCACGAGCTTCTTTCATGAAACGGCGGAGTTCGCGACCCGGTCGGTGTACGATGTGAAGGAAGCGCTCGAGCTGCTGCGCGAAATCCGCCCGGCTCGGACGGTGTTTACGCATCTGTCGCACGACATCGACCTCCGCCGCGATTACGGGTTGCCGGAAGGCGTGACGTTTGCCGCGACGGGGATGAGGGTACCGCTGCAGGCGGGGGAGTGATGGGGGAGTGGTGTCCGAGAACCCGATTTTATGCAAAAAAACTAACTGAGGAAGTTCAGTTAGTTTTTTGCATTCAACACAAACTTGTCGATCACATGCTTCACGCCGTCCTCGTTGTTGCCCAATGTGACATAATCGGCAATGTCCTTCAAGGCCGGGATGGCGTTGCCCATGGCTACGCCCAGGCCGGCAGCCTCCAGCATCTCATGATCGTTCCACGAATCGCCGATGGCGATCGTTTGCGACAAGTCGCAGCCGTAATGGGCCGCCAGAAAACGCAAGGCATGGCCTTTCGTGCCTTCCGCATGCATGATTTCCAGGAAGTTCGGCTTGGACTTGGTGATATGCACGCCGTCCCCCAGCAGCTCGCGCAGCTCCGGCGCGATTTCGTCCAGGTAATCCGGTTCGTCGATGATCAGCATTTTCGGCGTCGGCTGGGCCACCAGCTTGGCAAAATCCGGCTCCACGTAATACCGCGTCCGGTTCAGCGCGGTATAGTCGATCAGCTTCTGATTCTCCTCGCGGGCGTATAGCTTGTCGTCGATGTACGTTTGCAGGTGCAGGTTGCGTTCGATGCAGTATTCGAACAGCTTGCGCGCCGCTCCCATCGGGACGTAACGCTCGTAGAGCACCTTTTCGTCCATCAGGTTTTTGACGAGCGCCCCTTGGTACGTAATGATCGGCACGTTCAGTCCGGTTTGACGGGCGATCGCTTGGGCCGACGCGTAGGCGCGGCCGGTAGCCAGGGTAACGACGACCCCTTTGGCCACCGCTTGCTCCAGCGCTTGCTGCGTTGTGGGAGTCACTTCTTTGTCGTCATTGATCAAGGTGTCATCGATGTCGATGGCAATCAGCTTATACATGGTTTCTCTCCTTTAGGAATGATCTCTCTATCCGGCGGATTTCAATTCCGCCGGCAACATGCCGCCCGATATGCACATACAGCCGAGGCAATAGCGCACAAAAACACAAGATCTCCGCAATTCAAAGCCAAGCCCCGGGTGTGGGCGAACGCCAACAGGTAGAGCCCGGCGGCGGCCAGAAATGCGCCGATCCAGGTAAAACGGGAAGTGCGATGTTTTAGCAACAGTTTGCTATTCTTCAAGGAAAACCAGTCCGATGAATTCGTCCAGCTCCAAATTGCCGAAGTAGTGCTTCACATCCGTGCCGGCGAGCGCTTCCCGTACGGCCGAATCCTCATATTTTACGCCTCTCAGTTTGTCCTCGATCTCCGCTACGTCGCCGACGCCAAAGAAATCGCCGTAAATTTTGATGTCCTGGATATGGCCGTCCTTGATATTCATGCGCAGGTCAATAATGCCGACCGGGAACTTCTTCGCGTGCTTGACATTGCTCTCCGGCGATAAACCGTAGTTCCAATCCCAGTTCTTATAGCGCTGCGCGGAAATCTCATGGATTTTCGCCCAGTCCGCTTCCGTCAATTTATACTGAGGCACCGCGTTGGGTTCCATACCGAAAATATGCCGCAGCAGCTCGGCGCGGAATTCCTCGATCGTCATTTTGCGGTCCAGGAAGTCGATGATGTTGGCGACCCGGCTGCGCACGGATTTGGTGCTTTTCGATTTGAATTTCTCCGGATTGGCATGCAGCGATGCCTGTACGTTGTCGAGGTTCAGATTGAACATTAGCGTACCGTGGCTGAACATGCGGCCGCGCGTGGCAAATTGGGCGTTGCCGGAAATCTTTTGCTCCCCGACCTGAAGGTCGTTGCGTCCGGTCAATTCCGCGTTCACGCCCAGCGATTTCAATGCCTGCACCACCGGCTCGGTAAACTTGCGGAAGTTGTGGAACGACTCGCCGTCATCCTTGGTGATGAAGCTGAAGTTCAGGTTCCCCAGGTCGTGGTACACCGCGCCGCCCCCGGAAAGCCGCCGCACGACTTGCACGCCGTTCTCCTTGACGTATTCCTGATTGATCTCCTCGATGGTGTTCTGGTGCTTGCCGATAATGATGGAAGGAGCGTTGATATAAAACAGCAAGTAGCTGTCGTCCTCCAGCGGCAAATGTCTTAAGGCGTATTCTTCGATGGCCAGATTGACGGACGCATCGGTAATGCCTTCGTTATCGATAAACAGCATGGTTCTCCATCCTCCTATTTGCGGCCGGCCGCCTGAATCTCAGGCCCCGGTATATAGTCAAACACGCATACGATTTTATTGTAAACCAATTGGTGTCGAAACCAAAGGGGGAGTAAAGCTTTTTGCCGAAAAAGAACGCCAAGTCCTTCCTTATTGACGGAAAGTGGCGGGAAACAGATAATGGGGACACCTGAACTTTTTTTGGAATGATGATGAATCAGCGCATGGTTGTATGGATACAGAAGAAAAGAGGGATCGGTCATGGAGTTGGAAGTTTACGGCCACGGCGGCGACCTGGTGACGGCCTCGGCCCGGTACGGCGTGGAGGCGGGGGAATGGACGGACTTTAGCGCGAACATCAATCCGCTGGGGCCGCCGCCGGGTCTGCTGGATGCGCTTCGGGAGGCGCTGCCGGGGATTGTGCGGTATCCGGACCCCGGGCACCGCAGGTTGATCTCGCGATTGGCATCCCGCCTTCAGGTAGAGGAGGAAACGCTGGTCGTCGGGAACGGGGCCGCGGAAAATATGGCGCTGGCGCTGCTCGGACTCGCCCCGGAGAAGGTCGGGATCGTGGAGCCCTGCTTCTCCGAATACCGGACGCTTTCGGAGCAGTTTGGCGCCCGGGTGCGGTCGGTGTTCGGAACGGCGGAGGACGCGTTTAAGGCCGCGCCGGAGGAGATCGAAGGGCTGATCCGTGAGACGGATTTGACGTTTATCGGCCAGCCCAACAATCCGAACGGAGTGCAATACGGGTTGGACGAGCTGCGGCGGTTCGCCGCGGCCGGAGAGCGGTACGGCACGTACGTGGTGGTGGATGAGGCGTTTATCGACTTTATCCCGGAACCGGAGCGCCGGACGCTGCTGCCGGAGCTTGGGGCCTATCCGCACCTTATCCTGATCCGGTCGATGACGAAGTTTTATGCGATCCCGGGCCTCCGGCTCGGCTACGCGATCGCGCATCCCGAGACGGCCCGGCGCATGCGGGACAAGCAGGTGACCTGGAGCGTCAATTCGCTGGCGCTGCTGGCGGGAGAGGTATGCCTGGGGGCGGACGCTTCGTACGAGCGGGCGACTTTGGAGCTGGTGAAGCGGCAGCGCGAACGGCTGCGGGGCGAACTGGCGCGGCACGGTTGTCATACTTGGCCGAGTGAGGTCAATTTTTTGCTCGTTCGGCTGCCGGAGCCGTGGACGGCGGAAGCGATGCAGACCGCGCTCGGGCGGCGCGGGGTGCTGGTGCGCAGCTGCGCGATGTATCCGGGGCTGACGCGGCGGGACATCCGGCTGGCGGTAAAGGACGAGGCGGCCTGCGGCAAGCTGCTGCGCGAGCTGGAAGCGGCAATGGAGTAACAATGGCGGATGAAGGGGCTTTGTTTTAGGTGAGATACGGTTAGTGGGGAGGAAGGGAAAATGACGTTGGAGATGCCTTTTATGGAGGTGCAACCGGGCGCGAGTTATGCATCGGAAGTTTGGCCCGGCTTGAAGCTGGAATACGGGGAGCGCCATTTGATGCTGGAGGCGCCGCAGGCGATGGACGGCTTGAGCAGCGCGGTGTATGGCGGCGGCTTCGGCAAGTTGCGCCGGATGGTTAACATCTACGTAGACCGCCATTACCGCTGCGACGATCCGGTGCGGGATATCGCGGATCTGCTGGGGCAGTGGGGGGACCCGGCCGAAGAAACGGCCGGGCTGCTGACGGCGGTGCCGATGCGTTACGCGGCGGTGGCGGAGGAGCGGGGCGACGATTTCGCCGTCTTCTGCTGCGCGACGGCGGGGGCGTCGAACGCCGCGCGGGCCGGCGTTCGGCGGACGACGTTCCCGGCTTCGTGGACGCCGGGAACGATCAATGTGCTGCTGGCCGTGGACGGGCGGCTGACGCCGGCGGCGATGGTGAACGCCGTGATGACGGCGACGGAGGCCAAGACGGCCGCGCTGGGCGATCTCGGCGTGACGGACGCCGAGAACGGGCTTGCGGCCACCGGCACCACGACCGACGCGGTCGCGCTGGGCGTGAGTCAGCGGGCCGACTGGCCGCTGCTGCACGCTTACGCGGGCACCGCGACGGACCTGGGCGGCACGGTGGGCCGCCTGGTGTACGCCGCCGTAGGCGCGTCGCTGCGCGCTGCGGAAGCGGGGGCGCGCGGGTGATGGCGGCGTGGTGGGTGGTGCCGGTCGCGTATGCGCTCGACCGGCTGCTCGGCGATCCGCGCTGGCTTCCCCACCCGGTGGTGGGGATGGGCAAGGCGATCGCCGCGCTCGAGGCGGCCGTCCGCCGCCTCGTCCCGCCCCGCCGCTACCGGGCGGCGGGGGTGCTGCTGCCGCTGGTCGTCGCCGGCGGCAGCTTTGCCGTGACCTGGGCGCTGCTGCGCCTGCTGGCCCAGGTCAGCCCGTGGCTGGCGGCCGCGGCAGAGGCCGCCCTCATCTGGACGACGATCGCCGCCAAAGGCTTGCGCGAGGCGGGGATGGACGTGGCCGGCCACCTGCTGCGCGGTGACCTGCCCGCCGCCCGCCGCGCGCTCGGCATGATCGTCGGACGCGACACGGCGCACCTGGATGCGCCGGAGATCACGCGCGGCGCCGTCGAGACCGTCGCCGAGAACATCGTCGACGCCGTCGTGTCGCCGCTCGTTTTTGCGCTGCTGGGCGGCGCCCCGCTGGCGATGGCGTATCGGGCGGTGAACACCCTCGATTCGATGGTCGGTTACAAGAACGACAAATACATCGATCTCGGCTGGGCTTCCGCCCGGTTGGACGATATCGCCAATTACCTCCCCGCCCGGCTGACGGCGCTGCTGCTCTACGTCGCAGCATGGGCCTTGCGGCTGGATGCCCGCGGCGCGTGGCGAATGGTGCGCCGCGATGCCGCCAAGCATCCGAGCCCGAACAGCGGCTACCCGGAGGCGGCGGTAGCCGGGGCGCTCGGGGTAAGGTTAGGCGGGGAAAATTCCTACCACGGCGTCGTTTCGTTCCGCGCCTATATGGGCGACAAAACCCGGGAGCTGGCGCCCGGGGACGTGGCGAAGACGGCGGAGCTGATGTTTTGGGCAGCGAATGCAACCGTCATTACAGGAACGGCAGCATGGATCGCGACCGTCGGCAGCTGGAGTTGGATTTAGTCGGATTCGGTCCGCTGTGTCAACAAGCGGGGCTTGAATTTTGGCTCGAGGCATTGGCCGGGAGGTGAACGAAAATGAACGCGGAATGGTGGCTGGTTCGTCATGGTCTCACGGCCTGGAACGCCGAACGCCGATATCAGGGCCACAGCGATCTGCCGCTGCTGCCGGACGAGGCGTCGAGTTTGGCAGAGCTGCGCCGGGAGCTGGCGGGGGTGAACTTCGCCGCGGTATACGCCAGCGATTTACGGCGCTGCCGGGAAACGTTGGCTTGGGCCCGTCCGGATCTGCTGGACGGCGCGCAACTGGACCCCCGTTTGCGGGAAATGAATTTCGGCCGGTGGGAAGGCCAAACGTATGAGATGCTGAAGGATGACAAGCGATACCGCGCCTGGATCGACGATCCGCAGGCTGGAACACCCCCCGGGGGCGAATCCTGGCAGGCTTTTCAAGCACGGGTATCTGAAGTAGGCGAGGAGCTTCTGAGGCAGACGATGGCGTTAGCGGGAGAGGCCCCCAACTCCAACTTTGGCTCCGGCAGCTTGGCAATCGACCCGTTGCGCAAGCCGGCGTTCCTGCCGCCAACCTTGCGATTGCATCCGCCTTCGCCGCAACCCGCTTCACAACCAACTGAGCCCGTACGTTTGCTCATCGTGACCCACGGCGGCGTGATATCGATGCTTTGCTCGCTGCTGCAGCCGGGTCTGGGTTTCTGGGACACCCGGGTTGGGCCGGGCGGCGTTCAACGTTTGTTTTTTCATGGGGAAGGCGAACCTGAGGAGGAGAAGGAGGGGCATGATGAATGAGTCCGAGATGAAGCTGAAGCTTAAGCTTGGCGTGCTGGATTTGGTTCCGAAGCTCCCGGGGACAACGGCTGAAGCGGCGCTCGAACAAACGATCCGGTTGGCGCGGCAAGCGGAAGAAAGGGGATATCTGCGCTATTGGACGGCGGAGCATCACGATATGGAGGCATTGGCCAGCGCGGCGCCGGAGGTGCTGCTGTCGGCGATTGGAGCGGCTACCCGCCGGATCCGCCTGGGGTCGGGCGCCGTATTGCTCCCGCATTACAGTCCGCTGAAGGTCGCGGAAAACTTCCGGCTGCTGGCGGCCCTGTATCCGGGGCGCGTCGATCTCGGGATCGGGAGAGCCCCCGGCGGGGAGGCGCACGCGTCGATGGCTTTAAGCGGCAATTTTCTGGAACGGGTCGGGCGTTATTCGCAACTGGCCAAGGAGCTTTCCGACCTGCTTGCGGATCGTTATCGCTACGAGGATCATCCCGTAACCGCAAGGCCGGTTCCCCAGCTTCCGCCTGAACTATGGATGCTCGGCACCAATGTCAAAAGCGCGGGTTATGCGGCCGAACTCGGAACGGGGTACGTCTTCGGCCAATTTATGAGCGACAGTGACGGAACTGAAGTCCTGCGGGCCTACCGCGAAACCTTCCGCCCCTCCGTTCACCGAGCCGAGCCCTCCGCCATGCTTGCCGTCAGCGTGATTTGCGCGGAGACCGAAGCCCGGGCGGAGGTTTTGGCGGCGCAGGCGGCGGAGGGATTCCGCGCCCGCGGAGGGGCGCCTTTTCAAGGGTTTTCCGGGACAGCCAAGCAAGTCCTAGAACAATTGGGAAACCTGCAACAGAAGTGCCGCAACGACGAGTTCCTGATCGTATCGCTGATCCCCGATTACGAGGAACGGTTGCTCTCCTATCAACTTCTGGCTGAAGCGTCCCGCGTTGAAATGTTGTAAATTTTACAACATTTTCCCCTGGTCTTCAGGGGTTCTGGCCATAATGTTGCAGAAAGTGCAGCATTTTTGCGGGGGAGGGCCCATAATACTGTGAATTGCTGTACGAAATACAGCATTTTGCGGTTGGCAGCTCCCCCATGGGCCCAAAATGTTGTATAAAATACAATATGAGTTCGGCACCAAAACATCAAACGCACCAAACGGTCTCACGAAAGAAGCACCTACTCTAAAGCGCTTATTGCTGATTATGCCACCACACTATTTTAATCCCCTGTAACAGAAGCAGGGGGCGCATCTGTCGCTCGACCGGCCTTCAATCCGGAAGCGAGCAGCAGGACCAAAAATCCCCCGGCGACGCCCCACAAACGAAGGCGTTCGAGCCGACCGCGTCCAGTCCTCCGAAATACATCACTTCCCGCAGCCCTCCTGCCGCAAACTGCAGCGGCGTCCGCGAATGAGCTTCGGCTTATGGATTTTATCACCGCAGCGTTTCATTGAATGAGGTTTTAAAATAGGCTTAGAACTTGGTTTATGGGGCATTAAAGATTAGATTGACATATCGCAAAATGTAGATATAATACAAGACATGGATCCAATTGAAGTGTTCAAGGCGTTGTCTAACGAGTCGAGGTTACAGATTTTGCAGTGGCTGAAGGAGCCCGAAAAATATTTTGTGCCCCATGAAGGAGTGGATATGAGGGAAATCGGGGTGTGTGTCAGTCAAGTGACGGATAAGTTGAACATGACACAGTCGACAGCGTCGCAGTATTTGTCCATTCTGCAACGGGCCGGACTGATTCGAACCGAGCGAATCGGCAAATATACGTACTACAAACGCAACGAAGAGAAAATAAGCGAATTAGCTGATTTCTTAAATCAGAAACTCTAGTCTGAACTGAATACCTCAAACGTATTCAGTTTTTTTTGGCCCAACAGATCGACATATTGCGATATATGAATTTATCAAAAGGATCCTCATGTCGGTAACGATTCATACAACAAAAAGAAGGAGAAGTGAACGTATTGTCTAGCACGTGGAAAGTCTATTTATTGGCATTAGTTACTTTTTTGGTGGGTACTTCCGAGTACGTTATTTCCGGCATCTTGGATAAGATCTCGGATACCCTGGGGATTTCCGTTACTTCCGCGGGGCAGTTGGTCACGATTTTTTCTTTTGTGTACGCCATTGGCACCCCGATCCTGATGGCGTTGACTGCCAAGGTGGAAAGACAAAAACTGCTGGTTTGGGCGCTGGGGATCTTCGTGATCGGGAATATCCTGTCTTTCGTTTTACCTGGCTATGCCTCGTTTCTCGCAGCTCGCGTCATCATGGCTCTGGGCGCGGGAATGGTTGTGGTAACCGCATTGGACATCGCTGCGAAAATTGCCGCCCCCGGCAAACAAGCCAGCGCGATTGCTACCGTGGTGATGGGCTTTACGGCCTCCTTGATTATCGGCGTGCCTCTTGGACGTATCGTTGCAGCACAACTCGGATGGAAATCGGTTTTTGGTATATTGGCACTGGCCGGTCTGGTGGTTATGTTCGTTCTGTACGCCATCATCCCCCGAGTTCAAGGGGATAAACCGATGCCGTTGTCCAAGCAGCTTGCCTTCTTGAAAAACGGCAACGTAGCGCTGGGGCTTGCGATTACCTTTTTCTGGCTCGGCGGATACTCGATCGCCTACACCTACATTTCACCGTATCTGCTAGATGTTGCCGGATTGAAGGAAGGGATATTGAGCGGAGTGCTGTTGGCTTTCGGCATCGCCAGCCTGCTCGGATCCAAATTCGGCGGTTTCAGCGCGGATAAATGGGGGGTGTTCCCGACACTGTCAGGGGGATTGCTCTTGCACGTCATCGCGCTGCTTCTCCTCTCTCTATCCGTTGCCTATACGCACTCGTGGCAGCTGATTGTCATCCTCCTGATCTTGTGGTCGTTTGCGGCTTGGTCCTCCGGTCCAACGCAACAAGTCAATCTGGTTCGGATTGAACCGAATTATTCTGGAATCATGCTGAGCCTGAACCAATCCATGATGCAGTTGTCCATGGCTGCGGGGGCTGCAATCGGCGGCGTCATGATCGAACGGGTGTCTCTGCCATCCATTACCTGGGTCGGGATGGTTGGTGTCGCTATTGCGATCGTGGTGGCGTCATTCTTGAGAATGCGAATGAGCGCCGGCAGGGAAGGTATCGGAGAAATGAAATGAAGCTGCACCTGATTGCAAACGACTGTCATGCATCATCTTCCGGTTTTCGGAAGATGATGCATGACAACTAAACGACACGAGGAGCCCCGCCCCCTTCATTCCCAAATCCAAGGAAACAGAGGAAATTCTACATACCTAAAAAAAACCAACCGGATCCCTGAAGTTCGCGCCTTGTTGAAAGCGCTTAAAGGCATAATAATGGTTTTATCCTAAACACAGGGGGCATGATTCAATGTTCAATAAGAAGCATTGGAAGAGAACATCCGCCATCGCTTTAACCGCCGCGTTGGTGCTGAGTTTGTCGGCGTGCGGAGGCGGCGGGGCGAAGAACGACGCGGCGGCGAACGAGCCGGCCGGCAACGGGGCAACGAGCGGGAGCGGCGGCGAGAAAATCACCATCACGTTCCAAAATATTTACCCGGACCCGGCAACCCCGTCCTATAAAACGATCCATGCGCTGGTCGAAGAGTATGAAGCGGCGCATCCCAACATCCATATCGAGCTCGACACGCTGAATACCGACCAGCAGAAAATCAAGCTAAAAACGCAAGCAGCCTCCAAAGAGGTTCCGGATATTACGATCGTGAATCCGGCGGCGCAAATGAAACCGTTCGTGGACGCCGGCCTGCTGGCGCCGCTGAACGACATGTTGGATCAAAACGGCCTGAAGGACACGTACCAAGCGGGCCTGCTTGATTACTACAGCTTTGACGGCAACGTGTATGCTCTGCCGGACGGCAACAACATCGAGGTGGTTTATTACAATAAGGAATTGTTCGAGCAAGCCGGCATCACCCAAACGCCGGAAACGTTCGACGAATTCCTGGCCGATGTGAAGATTTTTAAAGAAAAAGGCATCACGCCGCTGGCGATCGGGGAGAAGGACTCCTGGACCGGTTCGTTCCTGTTCATGAACATCCTGCTTCGCACCAATGGCGGCCCGGGCTTTCTGCAAGACGTGATGGACGGCAAGAAGACGTTTGAGGACCCGGCCTTCATCGAAGCCGTCGACAGCTTCCAGGAGCTGGTGCAAGCCGGCGCGTTCCCGGACGGCGCAACGTCGATCGACGCAACGGCAGGCGGCAACATCTTCAAATCCGGCCAAGCGGCCATGTGGGTCATCGGCTCCTGGGAGACGGGGGCGATCGACGCTTCGTCCGTTGCGGGCAAAGTCGGCGCGTTCCCATTCCCGACGGTGAACGGCAAAGGCGATCCGAACGAGTTCATGCTGGCGCCCGGCAGCGCGTTTGCGGTGTCGGCGAACAGCGAACATCTGCAGGAGACGAAGGACTTCCTGAACTTCTTCACCCTGAACTTCCCGAAGAAGCAGTTTGAGAACAAAAACGCCGTAGGCCTCGGTCAAAAAGTCGACGGCGACCTGAAAGCGGCCGGCTACTCCGACCTTGCCATCAATGTGGCCGAATTGTTCAACCAAGTGAAGGGCGGCGACCTGGCGTTCGATAATACGATGAATCCGGCAACGGCGCAAGTCCACCTGAGCAGCATTCAAAACCTGTTCGTTCAAAAAGTGGATTCCGTCCAAGTGGCCAAGGAGCATCAAACCGCCTTTGAAGCCAACAAGCAGTAAGCATAAACCCCGAACCGTGTACCTGATATTCTAAAAAAATTACCTTTCCATCGATGCGAAGTAGCCTTTGGAGCATTCGTGCCGGAGCGCTTCTTCGCATCGCATTTCTATTGGGGGGCGTCAGAGATGAAAGTACTGAAGGTGCCCGCACGCACAATAGCCGTCTTCGTATTGCCTTGTCTGTTGTTGTATGTGTGCCTGGTGTTCGTTCCGATCCTCGTTTCGTTCGGGACCAGCTTATTGAACTGGGACGGGATCACCACCGCGAAATTTACGGGGTTGGCCAACTTCCGCGAGATGTTCTGGAACGATCCGGTCTTCTGGCCGTCGGTCCGGCGAACGCTGCTTTACGCGGTGGCCTCCATGCTGGAGATTCCGCTTTGCCTGTTTTTTGCGATTTTGCTCAGCCGTTATGTGAAAAAGGGAACTACGCTGGCGTCGATTTATTTTACGCCGGTGATTTTATCGGTCGTCATTATCGGACAGCTCTGGAAAACGATCTACAACCCGACCTCGATGGGCGGGATGCTGAACGGCGTGCTCATCGCCCTCGGGCTGGACAGCTGGACGCATAACTGGCTGACCGAACCGAAGATCGCCATGTACAGCTTGTATCTCGTGTCGCTGTGGCAGTATTTCGGCTACCACCTGCTGATCCAATACACCGGGGTGCAGAACATTCCGGACGAGATTTATGAAGCCGCGAAAATCGACGGGGCGGAAGGCTTCAAAGCGGACCGTTACATCACGATGCCGCTGATCGTCCCGATTTTTAAAATATCGATCGTCCTGGCGTTTATCGGCTCCCTGCAGGCGTTCGACCTCGTCATGGTCATGACGGCCGGCGGCCCGGCGCACGCCACCGATGTCATCTCCACGCATATGTACAACAGCTCGTTCCTGTCCTTGAAATACGGGTACGGCAGCGCCATCGCCACGTTCCTGGTCCTGTTGTGCCTGATATGCACGGCGATCATCAATTTCATCTTCAACAAGCTCGAGCAAAAATACAGCTAGCCAAGGAGGGCGAGGGTTCATGCGCAAATTCAAAAAGGGAATCGTGTACCTGTTGTTTGCGATTCCGGTGGTAACTCAGCTGTACCCGCTGTTGTGGCTGCTGCTGTATTCCTTGAAGACGAATGAGGAGATCATGGGCGGAAGCTTCTTCGCCCTGCCGAAGGAACTGCAGTGGCATAATTACAAAGACGCTTACGAGTCCGGCAGCTATTTGAAATATTTATCGAACAGCGTAATGGTCACCGCGATCACCATGCTCTGCGTGATCCTCCTCAGCTCGATGGTGGCTTACGCGATCTCGCGGTTCCGCTGGAAGTACGGCGGTTTGGTGATGACCGTCTTTCTGATGGGCATGATGATCCCGATGCAGGCTACGTTGCTGCCGCTGATGGTGATTTTCAAAAACGTCGATATTCTGAACACACACCTGTCGCTCATTTTGCCGTATATCGCTTTTTCCACGCCGATTGCCGTCTTTATTCTCAGCGGGTTCATGAAGAGCATCCCGTCGGAAATCGAGGAGTCGGCCTTTATCGACGGGGCGAGCATTTACCGAATCTTCCGCAGCATCATCATTCCGGTGTCCGTGCCGCCGATGATGACGGTGTGCATCTTGACCTTTATCACGATTTGGAACGAATACATTTTGGCCGCGACGTTCATTTCGTCCGAGAAGCTGAAGACCCTGCCGTTCGGGGTATATACGTTCGTCAGCCAGTACTCCGTCAACTACGGGGCGATCGGCGCCTTCCTCGTCATGGGCGCGCTGCCGGTCATTTTGATCTATTTCTTCCTGTCGAACCAAATCACGAAAGGGATGGTGGCGGGAGCCGTCAAAGGTTAAGGGGTTATCTTGCAAAATAGGGACGCGGACTTATAATGAAGGAGCAGCAGGACACGAGGATGGAGGGGAGAACCGTTGCGAAACAGCTTTCATTCCATAAACCATCGGCTGTTTTTGCTGTTTCTTTTTTGCATGTCGGGCATTGTGCTGATCGTCAGCTTGCTTTACTACAACCGGACCACGGCGCAATATCACGAGAAAATCAGCGACCTGTCGCAAAAAAACGTGGCCCAGACCGCGGGGCTGTTCAGCCTGCTGTACGAAGGGTACGACAGCTTGTCCAAGTCGATCACCAACAATTTCGAAATGATCCGCCTGCTGAACGAGAAAACCGACGAGCCGGCGGTGGCTTATATCAATGAGCAGTCGATTACGAACATCATCGGCGCGATTTTTTACTCGCGCGACGATCTGGTAGGCATCCATGTCATCACCAACCGGGGAAAAATCTACAATTACGGCAACTCGATGAATGTGCTCGATCCGGCTTATCCCCAAGAAAGCTGGTACCGCCAGCTTCGCGAGTCGTCGGGGAAAATGGTGTGGCTGGGCGTTTATGCCCACTCGCTGATCGATAGGAACGAAGACAGTCCGGTGTTTGCGTTCGGCCGGCAAATCTACGATTTGAACGAGCATAAGCCGATCGGCATCGTCCTTTACGAGGTGAACCCGGAGCCCGTGCTGGACGCTCTGGATAATTTGAAGCTTGGGGAGCACAGCCAGGTGTATCTGATCAACCGGCAGGGCCAAGTCGTCTCGTCGCTAACCGAACCCGCTCCGGTGCTGCCCGATCTCCCCAAGCTGGACGCTTCCCGCGATTTGCTGGTGGAGCAGAAGGATTCCGGCATTACCGTCGCTTCCCGGCTGCCTTTCTCCGACTGGTCGGTCGTCAGCGTGACGCCGCGCCAGGATTTGAACGTCGAGCTAATGGAAACCAAACGTTATCTGCTGATCGTTATATCGATCCTGATCATCGTCTCCGCCGTCGTGGCCAGCCTCGTGTCGCGGACGATCGCCAATCCGCTGAAGAAGCTGATCCGCGAGATGAGGCAGGTCGAGGTCGGGAATTTCCGCGGGATGGTGAACGTCTCTTCTTACCAGGAGATCAACATTCTCGTCGCTTCGTTTAACCGAATGGTCAGCCGGATCGAGGAGCTGATCGAGCGGGTCAAAATTTCCTCGGTCAGCGAGAAGAACGCCGAGCTGCACGCGCTGCAGTCGCAGGTGAACCCGCATTTTTTGTATAACACGCTGGACATGATTTACTGGATGCTCGACGAGCAGGAGAATGACCGCCTTGGCGAGCTTGTCTTATCGTTGTCTTCGATGTTCCGCTACAGCAGCGAATGGAAGGACGGGGCGAAGGTCACGCTGCGCGAGGAGCTGGAGCAGATCCACCACTATTTGACGATCATCTTGATCCGGCTGGAGGGCCGGCTGCGGGTGGAAACGGCCGTCGACGAACGCTGGCTGGACATCCGGCTGCCGAAAATGACCTTGCAGCCGATCATCGAAAACGCCGTGAAATACGGGCTCGAATCCCTGAAGCGTCAAGGCGTGCTGAAGCTGTATACGCAGGAGGCCGGGGGTGTGCTGAGAATCGTCGTGGAGGACAACGGCAACGGGATGGAGGCCGAGCGGCTGTCCTGGTTGAAGCAGGCGTTGAACCGGCAAATCCCGAAGGAATCCGGTACGGGCGGCAGCGGCATCGGACTGCAAAACCTGCACCGACGGCTGCGGCACATGTTCGGCGAACGTTACGGTTTGGAGATCGAGAGCATTCCCGATGAAGGAACCAAGGTGGCTGTCGTGCTGCCGCTTCCCATGGAAGGAGACGTTTCGAAGTGAATATTCTGATTGCCGACGACGAACGGGCGATTCGCGAAGGGATCAAACGGACGATTAAACGGATGTATCCGGAAACTGCGGTGGATCTGGCGACCGGGGCGGAAGATGCGGTTAAGCTGATGAGCGAGCGGCGATTCGACATTGTGCTGACCGATATTTTGATGCCGGGGATGGACGGTCTGGAATTCATGCGCATCTCCAAACGCAAGTTTCCCCACGTCAAGTGGGTGGTCATCTCGGCCCACAGCGAATTCGCTTATGCCCAGGAAGCGGTGCGGCTCGGGGCCCGCGATTATCTGCTGAAGCCGATCGGGAAAAACCGGCTGCAGGAAATCATCGGTGCTCTGGCGGTGGAAATCCGCGAGGAAAGCGAGCTTATGAAGGATGAGGAGCTCTTGAAGGCCAATTTGAAGTACTTGCGCGAAGGCGTGTTTCAGCGGCTGGCCTCGGGACTGGATATCGGCAATCTGGACCTGGCTCCGTTTATGGAGGACTATCTCAGCTTTTATCTGATGATGGTCCGGATGGATGCCGGGGACAAAAGCGTGCGGCTGGAGCATTTCATCGTGGAGAACGTGCTGTTCGAACTGATCGAGCGCCACGGCCGCGGATTTGTCGTCAGCTATGACCGTCAAAGTCTGCTGGGGTTGATTGCGCCGCGGGAGCCGGAACGGATCGGCCAGTTTCAGGAAGAGGTGAAGGCGCATATGAAGCATTATTTGAAAGTGCCTTTCCAGATCTTCCATTCGGGTCCGAACGACGATTTCAAGGCGGTTCCGCAGGTGGTCATGCGCATGAAGCAGGCGTGCGACTCGCCGGTCGCCCTCCTGGATCCGCCCAAGGGCAGCGGGGAGAGGGCGATCGACGTCGCTTTGCAGTACATCCGGGAGCACTACAACGAGGTAGACCTTTCCTTGGAAAAAGTCGCGTCCGTCGTCTATCTGAACCCGGCCTATTTCAGCCAGCTGTTCAAGCAGAAGGTCGGTCTGGGCTACAAGGAGTACGTCACCTCGCTCCGCCTGGAGCAAGCGAAGCAGCTGCTGCTGAACCCGAAGCTGAAGGTTGCGGAGATCGCCGAATACCTCGGCTATCAGGACATCCGCCATTTCGCGCAGATGTTCCGCAAGAAATATCACGTAACGCCCAACGAATACCGCCAGCAGCAGAACATCAATATCCTGATGGCCAGCGGCGGCAAGACGGAGTAGTTCTTCTTCATTGACAGGAACATATGTTCGTCATATAATGCAGTCAAAAGGGAGGCTGCAAAGATGGACGTATATGACAAGCTGACCATTTTGACGGACTCGGCCAAATACGATGTATCGTGTTCTTCCAGCGGCGTGGAGCGGGGAAGCGGGGCGAGCGGCGGCGGCCGAACGGCGGGAAATACCGTCGCCAGCGGCATTTGCCATAGCTTTGCCGCCGACGGGCGCTGCATCTCGCTGCTTAAGCTGCTGATGTCGAACGCCTGCATCTATGATTGCAAATATTGCGTCAACCGCCGTTCCAACGACACGCGCCGCGCCGCGTTCACACCGGAGGAGCTGGCGGAGCTGACGATGCATTTTTACCGCCGCAACTATATCGAAGGTTTGTTTCTCAGCTCCGGGATCATGCGCAGCCCGGATTATACGACGGAGCAGTTGATCCGGACGCTGGAATTGCTGCGGAATCAATATGGCTTCGGCGGGTATATCCACGTGAAGGCGATTCCCGGTGCCGATCCGGCGCTGGTCGCCCGGCTTGGGTTGCTTGCGGACCGGATGAGCGTCAACATTGAGCTGCCCTCGCAGGACAGCTTGCTCCGGCTTGCGCCGGACAAGAATAAGGAGGCGATCCTGAAGCCGATGCGCGCCATTCGGCAAGGCATTCGCGAGAACGGCGCCGATCTGGTCCAATACCGCCACGCTCCCCGGTTTGTCCCTGGCGGGCAAAGCACCCAGCTCATCATCGGGGCTACGCCGGACAGCGATCTAAAGATTCTGAATCTGACGGAGGCGTTGTACCGCAAATATGAACTAAAGCGGGTGTATTATTCCGCCTACACGCCGGTGGCCGAGCATGCGCTGCTGCCGTCGCTCGACAGCAAGCCGCCGCTGCTGCGGGAGCATCGCCTGTACCAGGCGGACTGGCTGCTGCGTTTCTACGGCTTCGAAGCTAAGGAACTGCTCGATGAGCGCACGCCGAATTTCAATTTGTTTATGGACCCGAAATGCCATTGGGCGGTCCGGCATATCGACCGTTTTCCGGTGGAAGTCAACACGGCCCCCTACGAAACGCTGCTGCGCGTCCCCGGCATCGGCATTCGCAGCGCCAAGCGGATCGTGGCGGCGCGGCGAACGGGGCGGCTTGATTTTCACGGCTTAAAGAAGCTGGGAGTCGTGCTGAAGCGGGCGCAATACTTCCTCACTTGTTCCGGCCGCCGGCTGGAAGGACTCAAGGTGAATGAAAGCACGATTCTCAGATCCTTGCTGTCCCGCAAGGAAATCGACTTATTTCTGCCGCAGCCGAAGGTGGAGCAGCTGTCGCTGTTCTCCGACGAGGAGTTGGCCGGGACGGCGGGGAAGGAGATCGGCGCATGGCTGCTTGGATGAAGGAAGCGGCTTACGCTTATGACGGGAGCTTCGACGGCCTGCTGAGCTGTGTGTTCGAAAGCTATGAACGCAAGGAAGAACTGGTCGATCTCCGCGCTGACGACGAGCCGCAGCTGACGTTATTCGAGTCGAGATGGGTGGAGACCTCACCCGAGAAAGCGTCCCGGGTTTACAGCGCCATCGGACGGAGCATATCGCCGGAGGCCCAGGAGCTTGTCCGCCGCGGTTTCCTGACCTGCGAGCCGCAGAAGGATTTGCTGATTTACCGCTTCCTGCGGCTCGGGTTCCGGCATGGGCGGGCCGCTATGGACATGCTGACCGAGACTACGGTGCATCGGCTGCGCAAAGCGGTGAGGCATTTGAATACGGAAAGTCACGCATTGATGGGTTTCGTCCGCTTCTCGGTATACGGCGATGTGCTGGTTTCGGTGATTGAACCCAAGAACCGCGTGCTGCCGATCTTAGCCCCGCATTTTTGCGATCGTTATCGGCATGAGGCGTTTCTGATCTACGATCAAACCCACCGCCAGGCGCTGATCCACCGCCCGCCGGACATGAATCCGGAACGTACGGAAATCGTGGATCTCGACGAGCTCGTCTTGCCGGAGGCGGAAGAGCAGGAGCGGGAATACCGCCGGTTATGGAAGCGGTTCTACGATACGGTGGCGATCCGGGAACGGCTTAACCCGCGGGCGCAAATGTCGCATATGCCTAAGCGATATTGGTCGCAGTTGACGGAAATGCGGGAGGAGTGATGCTTCTGGTACAATGGGGAGACAAGCCATCAGAGAGGATGTCGCTAGATTGAACCCGCACTACAACTTGAATACATCCCCCATCACCTATATTTATCCATTCGCCAGCCATGAGAGCGAGCGGGAGTTGTGCCTCATGGAGCAGCGCGCCTTGTTTGGGCAAGCTGCGGAGGGAGCGGCCTATGTGGCTAGCCCGCTCCGGCTGCCGCCCAATCGCAGCCCGTTCGTGCAACTGCGGTTGGATGTATGGTTTGCCGCGCCTACTCTGGACGAGCTTGGCGAGCTGGCGTCGCTGCTGGATTTGGAGGGACATACCTTCAAAGTCCGTTATCTCAAGTGCGGTGAGCGGCAGACGTATGAAGGCGAGCGCGAGGCGGAGCGCCGGATCGGCGCCCGGATTCGCGGCATCGCGGAGATGCGCGGCCCTGAAGTGACCTTGGGTCTGTTGGCGCGGAAGGAAGACTGGGTGCTGGGGATTTGCCGCAGCTCCGTACCTGTATGGCACACGCACAAGAATAAACCGCACAATTACTCCACCGGGCTGACGACAGGAGTGGCCCGGGCGCTCGTCAATATTGCCGTGCCCAACCCGGAAGGCAAGCGAGCGATCGACCCGTGCTGCGGTATGGGCAATGTGCTGATCGAAGCGCTGTCGATGAGCGTCGATATCGTTGGCCGGGATATCAATCCGGCGGCGGTCCGCGGCGCAAGAAGCAATTTGCGCCACTTCGGCTATGATGCCGACTTGGCGAAGATCGGCGATTTGAACCAACTGGACGAGGCGTTCGACGCCGCGATCGTCGACCTCCCTTATAATCTGTGCTCGGTACTCTCGGCCGCGGCGCGGAGGGATATGTTGGACAGCGTGCGCCGTATCGCCTCCCGGGCGGTGATCGTCTCCACCGAGCCGCTGGAGCGGGAGTTCCTCGAGGCGGGACTGGTCGTTACGGATCGCTGCAAGGTTAGCAAGGGCCGTTTCGTACGGCGGGTTTGGGTGGTTAAATGTGAGACGTCGAGACGGATTGGATATTGTCAGTTTCCCGCTTTTCCCCTATAATCCAATAGAGAAGAAAGCCTTAAGACAAGCGTACACATTGTGCCCGTAGGTCCTGAAGCAGCGGTGAAGAACGCCGCGTGCGCTTCGGGTTAAAAGGGAAGCCGGTGCAAATCCGGCACGGTCCCGCCACTGTAAATCAGGGACGAGCTCACGATGCCACTGTCGCCCGCGAAGGGGATGGGAAGGCGAGCTTTCGTCGATACCTGGAAGTCAGGAGACCTGCCACGGGAATTCAAGACGGTCCTTCGAGGAGAGGATAACGTTCTGCCAAGAATATCATGGCTTGGCGCCGCATCGTGGAGCCGTCCACGATGCGGGCGCGCGGCATGACTTTGTAGACGTAACCCCATCCGCCAGGATTGGGGTTTTTCTTCGTTGCCGGGAGGAATGGAGTTCGGCGGGGCTTGACGCCCGGCTGCACGACGTACCGCTGGAGCACGGGGCGATTCTTTACCTGCTGGAATAAGCATAAAGGGGAGATTTGGAGATGAAGAACTGGAAACGAATCGGAAGCCTGGGGTTGCTGGCGCTGCTGCTGGTGCTTGCTGCCTGCGGGAACAATAACGCCGCCAACCAAGGGGCGGGGAACGCCGCGGGAGCGGCGCAGCAAACGCAAAACGCCGGAACGAACGCGGCGTCGGAGCAACCGGCCGTACAGGAGACGACGTATCCTTATACCGTAACGGATTCCGCCGGCAAGGAGTTCACGTTTGAGGCGGCGCCGGAGCGCATCGTTTCGCTTGCGCCGTCGGAGACGGAAGTGCTGTTTGCGCTCGGGCTTGACGAACAAGTCGCCGGCGTATCCGATCTGGACGACTATCCGGAAGCGGTGAAGGACAAACCTCGGATGGGCGGGTTCCAGGTGAACGTTGAAGCGATCGTGGCGGCGCAGCCGGATTTGGTACTGGCAGCCAGCCTGATCGATGAAGCGACGGTCAAAAGCTTGACGGATATGGGGATGAACGTGTTCCAATTCAATCCGAAAACGATCGATGCGGTGATGGACCACATCCAAACGATCGGCGAAATTACCAACCACCGGGCCGAAGCGGCCGAGGTGGTCGGGAAGATGAAGCAGGAGGTCCAAACCGTTACCGATGCGCTCGGTTCACTGAGCGAGGATCAGAAGAAAAAGGTGTACATCGAATTTTCCCCGGGCTGGACGGTCGGCAAAGGCGAATTCATGGATGAAATGATCACGTTGTCCGGCGGCATCAATGTCGCTTCCGATGTCGAGGGCTGGTCCGAAATCAATGAGGAACAGATTATCCAGGCCAACCCGGACGTCATTTTGTATGCGAAAAGCGTAGTTGACGAGAACAACAAGACGTTGGCCGACATCATCAAGGGCCGTTCGGGCTGGGACCAAATTACGGCCGTCAAGGAGAACCGGATCATCGCTTTGGACGATAACCTGCTCAGCCGTACGGGCCCTCGCGTGACGCAGGGGTTGATCGAAGTCGCCAAGGCGGTTCATCCGGATCTGCTCCAGCCATGACGCGCGGCAGATGGGCCGGATACGGGGCAGCCGGAATCGTGCTGCTGGCCGTGACGCTGCTGCTCTGCATCGGCATTGGCTCGGTTCATGTGCCGGCCGGAGAAATCGCGGCCATTCTGCTGCATCGGATCCCGGGGCTTGGCCGCCTGATCACGCCGGATTGGAGTACGGCGGCAGAGCAAATCGTCGTGCAGGTCCGGCTGCCCCGCGTGCTGCTCGGGATGCTGGTCGGCGCCTCGCTCGCCGTGGCGGGCGCCGGCTTTCAAGGCGTGTTGCGCAACCCGCTGGCGGATCCGTTTACGCTGGGCGTATCGTCGGGATCGGCCATCGGCGCGGCCGTACTGATTTTTTTCGGTTGGCAGTTTTCCCTGCTGGGCATTTTTACGCTGCCGTTGGTCGCCTTCGTCACGGGAGCGGTTACGTTATGGATCGTCATTTGGCTGGCCCGGGAGAACGGGAAGCTGCCCATCGAAAGCCTGGTTTTGTCCGGGGTCGTGATGCAGTCGTTTCTCGGAGCGGTCGTGTCCTTTTTAACGGCGATGTCGAAGAAGACGATCAATGAAATTTATTATTGGACGATGGGCAGTTTAAGCTTGCGCGGATGGTCGTATACGGCCATCCTTTTGCCTTATTTGCTGGTGGGGGCTCTGTTCCTGTGGAGCCGGGCCAAGCATTTGAACCTGCTGACTCTTGGCGAACGTCAGGCTTCCCACTCCGGGATGGCCGTGGAACGCACCAAGCTGGCCGTACTGCTCGTCGCCACCCTGATGACGGCCGCCGCGGTATCGGTGTCCGGCGTGATCGGGTTCGTTGGCCTGGTCGTTCCCCATATGATTCGCCTGATCACGGGTCCCGATTACCGCCTGATCATTCCGCTGTCGGCGCTGGGCGGGGGGATCTTCATGATGTGGAGCGATCTGGCGGCCCGTTCGCTGCTGGCTCCGACGGAAATTCCGCTCGGCATCGTCACCGCGTTCGTGGGAGCGCCTTTCTTCGGGTATCTGCTGTATCGGAAGAAAAAGCAGAGGGAGGAGGAGTTGCGTTGATCGAGGCGTCAGGAGTTGCAAAGGCATTTGGCCGGTTGGAAGTGCTGAAGGATGTGGACTGGCGGGTTGGCCCCGGCGAATTCTGGGGGTTGATCGGTCCGAACGGCAGCGGCAAAACGACTCTGCTGAATCTGATCTCCGGCGTGGAGCAACCGGATGCCGGTTCGATTATGCTGGGCGGGCGGCCGCTGGCTGCGTATTCGCGCAAGGAGCTGTCGCGCAAAGTGGCGGTTCTCCAGCAGGACGGGCTTCCTCCCGTGGCCTTTACCGTCCGCGAGGTCGTGGAGATGGGCCGGTTCGCCCACCAGGATTGGCGCGGCAAAGAGATCGAAGGGGCGGAGGCGGGCCGTCGCCTGATCGACGGAATTATGGAGCGACTTGATCTGAAAGAACTGGAGCGTCGTCCGCTGAGCGTACTGAGCGGGGGGCAGCGGCAGCGGGTGGCGCTCGGGAAAGTGATGGCCCAGCAGCCGGAGCTGGTACTGCTCGATGAACCGACGACCTATCTGGATTTGCGCTATCAGATGCAGTTTATGGAGATGGTCGCGGATTGGCAGCGGGAGGCGGGGCTTACCGTCGTTTCGGTGATGCATGATTTGAATCTGGCCGCGTTGTTTTGCAGCCATCTGCTTGTGATGAGCGGCGGGCGCATTGTGGCGCAGGGAGCGCCGGAGGAAATGCTGTCGCCGGAGATGGTCGCCGCGGTGTTTGGGGTTCGGGCCCATCAAGTGAGTCATCCGGATTCGGACCTTCCGCAGTTGCTGCTGCGGCGGGAACGGTTGCAGTAAGACTGGAGCCTGCTTTGGCGGCGGAAGCGCGGACGATTGGTGCATGAGCATGCGTAATCGCGTAATGAAGAAAGGGGAATACGGTTATGGGATACGATTCGACAGGGCAGTTGATCCAAGCGATCACCCCGTTGGACGAAGCGGTCATGGAGGCGGCCCGGGTTCATTTGGACCGGTTGACGAAGCCGCCGGGAAGTCTCGGCAAGCTGGAGGAGTTGGCCGTCAAGCTGGCGGGCATCACGGGTGGGGTCCAGCCGGCGTTCCCGCGACGTTCGGTCATCGTGATGGCGGCGGATCACGGCGTGTGCGAGGAAGGAGTAAGCGCCTTTCCGGCCGAAGTGACGCCGCAGATGGTGCTTAACTTTCTGGCCGGCGGTGCGGCGGTAAACGTGTTGGCGCATCATGCGTCGGCCGACGTCGTTTGCGTGGACATCGGCGTGAATGCGGAGCTCGCCCACCCGGGCCTTGTACAGCGGAAGCTGCGTTACGGAACGGGGAATATGGCCAAAGGGCCGGCGATGAGCCGGGACGAAGCCGAAGCGGCCATCCTTGTCGGTGCCGAGGTGGTCGATAACGCGGTCTCCCAAGGCGTTCGGCTGTTCGTCACCGGAGAGATGGGCATCGGCAACACCACGGCCAGCGCTGCGATCATGAGCGGCCTGACGGGGGTTGCGCCGCAGCGGAGCGTTGGACGCGGAACCGGAGTCGGCGATGAACGGCTGCGGCATAAGGTCGCCGTGGTGGAACGAGCGCTGGAAGTAAATCGCCCGGATGCGGGGGATCCGCTGGATGTGCTGGCCAAAGTGGGCGGGCTTGAAATCGCCGGATTAACCGGCGTCATCCTGGGGGCCGCCGCCCGGCGCTGCCCGGTAGTGATCGACGGCTTCATTTCGACCGTCGCCGCTTTGCTGGCGGTTCGCCTGAAGCCGGTGGCGGCCGATTACCTGATTGCTTCGCACGTCTCCCACGAGCAGGGACACCGCGCCCTCCTGCAGGAGCTCGGCCTGAACCCGATGCTGGAGCTGGACATGCGGCTGGGCGAAGGCACGGGCGGCGTACTGGCGCTGCATCTTGTCGATGCGGCCTGCCGCATCATGGCCGAGATGGCGACATTCGAAAGCGCCGGCGTCGCGGATGGCGGGCATGGCGGGGAGACGGCGCGATGAAGATCCTGGTGACCGGCGGCGCCCGCAGCGGCAAAAGCACGTTTGCCGAACGCTGGGTGATGAAACAGGCGACGGCTGCGCATTATGTCGCAACGGCGCAAGCGTTTGACGACGAGATGCGGGCCCGCATTCATCTGCACCGACTCCAGCGGGAGCAAAGCGGGTTCGCTTGGACGACGCTCGAGGTGCCGCTCGGATTGGCCGAACTGCTGCAAGAGCTCGGCGAACGGCCGGTTGGGAAGGGAGGAGCGGAGGACGACGCTTGTCCGACCGTGCTGATCGACTGCTTGACCTTGTGGCTGTCGAACGTGCTGCTGGGCGCGGGAGAACGGCCGGGGGAAGCCGATGCCATCCTGGAGCGGGAGATCGAGCGGTTGGTTGCCGCGATCGAAGTCTTTCCCGGCACGCTGGCGCTGGTGACCAACGAGGTGGGCAGCGGCATCGTGCCCGAATATCCGCTGGGCCGGCAATACCGGGATTGGGCCGGCCTTATGAACCGCACGATGGCGGAGTTATCGGACCAGGTCTTTCTGGTCACCGCCGGAATTCCCATCGAGCTGAAGAGCCGGGAGTATCGCTTATGACCGAATCGAAACGCGATCCTTCTTCCCGGGCAGGCAAGCCCGGAGCTCTGCAGCCGATGCTGGCAGCCTTCCAGTTCCTGTCCCGCTTCCCGGTGCGGACCGAACTGGAGTTTACG
The DNA here is from genome assembly GCF_057063165.1 of Paenibacillus sp. JL3B1040. Taxonomy (NCBI): domain Bacteria; kingdom Bacillati; phylum Bacillota; class Bacilli; order Caryophanales; family Paenibacillaceae; genus Paenibacillus; species Paenibacillus tiangongensis. Next base: position 1,482,888 of record NZ_CM169317.1, read on the forward strand.
CCGGACCTGCTGCGGCGCAGCATCGCCTACTATCCGCTAGTCGGGGCGGCGATCGGCGCCGCCGTCTTGGCGGGAGGCTGGCTTGCCGGCTGGCTGCTCCCTCCGCTTCCGGCAGCCGTGCTTGCGTTAATCCTCTGGGTCTGGCTAACCGGAGGGCTGCATCTGGACGGCTGGATGGATACGGCTGACGGGCTGCTGAGCTACCGGCCCCGCGAGAAGATGCTGGAGATTATGAAAGACAGCCGGGTTGGCGCCATGGGCGTGTTAGCCTGCGTTCTTTTGCTCCTGCTTAAGACATCGCTATTGGCATCCCTCTTCCAAGAGGACATGCTGTCGTTGGGGCTTGCTTTGCTGCTTGCTCCCCTGTGGAGTCGCTGGTTCATGACCCGGGCGATGCATCGATGGCCGAAAGCCCGGCAAGGCGAAGGGTTGGCCGCGCAGTTTCACGGCTTCGGCGAACGTGATGCTTGGAGCGGCACGATCATGGCGGTCACTTTATCCGTCGGGGTGCTGCTGTGCACGCTGCTTCTGTCGCTAGGGAGAGTTGATGAACCCGCCCTGCTGCGTTCGTTGCTGTATCTCGGTTTATCGCCGGTGCTGGCCTGGGCGGCGGGGACTTGGGCGGCGCGCCGGATCAGTGCCAAGCTGGGCGGCTTGACCGGGGATACGTACGGAGCGCTGGGCGAAGGATTGGAAGCCGTTTTGCTGCTGCTCGCCGTGCTGATTTTACGGTAATTAACCGGAATCCGAGTTAAGCGGACGGGACCGCAATCGATTTTGACGTCAGGTACATTCGGTGTTCCGACGCTTTGCACCATTATCCCGTTTGCTCAGGGCGCTAAGAAAACGGGCGAGCTTGAGGTTGAGCGCGCTTAGCCGAGGGAGGAAGGGATGATCGCTTCAAGATCGATGGAAGATGGAATAGGCTGCCTTCCGACCTTACCGAAAGGGATAATCGTGCAAAGCCGGCTGAAACCATATATTAACGACCCAGGATTCAGGATTCAGGATTCGGAAAGGAGCGGAACCTAGGTGAACAGACGTGATGACAAGTTTAAGGTTGATGCCGACGGCCCTGCCTCCGCTCCGCCGGGTGCCGTATTGATGATCCAAGGCACGGCATCGGACGTGGGCAAGAGCGTCATCGTGACGGCGTTATGCCGCATTTTTGCGCAGGACGGGCTTCGTCCGGCTCCGTTCAAATCGCAGAATATGGCCCTGAACTCCTATGTGACGGAGGACGGACGGGAAATCGGCCGTGCGCAAGGCGTCCAGGCGGAAGCTTGCGGCATCGCCGCCACCACCGACATGAATCCGGTACTGATTAAGCCGACCGGGGACATGCATTCGCAGATCGTCGTTCATGGGCGTCCATACCAACATCTCAGCGCGTCCAGTTATCGGGAGGAATTTCTGCCCCAAGCCAAGCCGCTGGTGATGGAAGCGCTCGGGAGACTCCGTGCGAAGCACGGTATCGTCGTCATGGAGGGGGCCGGGAGCCCGGCGGAAATCAACCTGAAGCAACGCGATATCGTCAACATGAATCTGGCCGAATGGGCGGACGCTCCGGTTATTCTAGCGGCTGATATTGATCGCGGCGGCGTGTTCGCCTTTCTCGTCGGCACGCTGGAGCTGCTGGAGCCGCAGGAACGGGCCCGGGTCAAAGGGTTCATCATCAACAAGTTCCGCGGCGACCTGTCCCTGCTGCAGCCCGGGCTGGATTGGCTGGAGCGGCGGACCGGCATTCCCGTTATGGGCGTGCTTCCATTTCTGCCGGATTTGGAGATTGAAGCGGAGGATTCCGTCATTCTGGATACCTACGCATCCGGCCCGGGGGTGGGGATCGAGAAGGAGCTGGACATTGCGGTCATACGTTACCCGCGCATATCCAATTTTACCGATTTTGATCCTTTGGCCGCCGAACCGGACGTGTCGCTCCGTTACGTGAGCAAGCGATCGGAGCTCGGGCGCCCGGATGCCGTGATTTTGCCGGGGACGAAGGATACGATCGGGGATTTGGAATACCTGCGGAGGCAAGGGCTGGAGGGAGCCATTCGCAGCCTGATCGAGGAGGAAACGCACATCCAGCTTGTCGGCATCTGCGGCGGTTACCAAATGTTGGGGGAAGAATTGCACGATCCCCAAGCGGTAGAAGCCGCCCAACCAAGGTCGGCGCTGGGTTTAGGCCTGTTGCCCTTGTCGACGACTTTTCTTCCGGGCAAGAAGACGCTCCGCGTGCATGGCCAAATCCAAGATGGCCAGCCCGTACCGCTGCATACCTCGGTCAGCCGGATGGCCATCGAAGGTTATGAGATCCATGCCGGTTCAACCCAGCGGCTTCGGGACATCAGCCCCCTGTTCCTGCTTCAAGCCGACGATCCGGGGGAAGATGGGGCAGCCGCACCGCATTCGGAAGGCGCAGCCCGCCCCGACGGGAGAGTGTTCGGAACGTACCTGCACGGGTTATTCCATAACGATGCCTGGCGCCGTGCCTGGCTGGACGGGCTGCGAGCCGGTAAAGGGCGGGAACCCTTGGGCTCCACCTTTACCTCTTCGTCGCGCAAGGAGGAAGCCTTTGATCGGCTGGCCGATCATGTCCGCAGCCATTTTCGGATGGACCTGATCTACCAAATTGCCGGAATTAGCCCGGATCCCGAGAGTTAAGCTTTGACAAATCGGGCGAATGTAAGGTAGCATAATAGTACGCTTAATTTTCGATGAGTAAGGTCGAAAAGCGGGGGAACCAATTTTTGGGGCGAATCGTTGCTGGTTTTACGTAGGGAACCATCTTTCCCGAGCCCGTCAGCTAACCTCGTTTGCAGTGGATGGGTCATGTTTATAATTTCAGTCATCAACCAATGACCCTGTCGTTAGAGCGGGGTCTTTTTGTGTTCGTCAAGACCTTTGAGCCGAGCATTCGGCGGAGTACTCGCTTTCACTGCAAGGTTCCCTGCTTCTTCTTTGCGCATCGATCATTCTAAAGGAGGAGATGGTTATGGCAAATCCGAAGTATATCACCGATATCGCCAAGGTGAGCGAGTTGTCCGAACAGGAGCGGCGGGAATTGAAACCGATTACGGACAAATTCGTCTTTCGGGTAAATGATTACTACCTGAAGTTGATCGATTGGAACGATCCGGAGGACCCGATCCGCAAGCTGGTGATTCCGAATACGGGGGAACTGAAGGAATACGGGCGTTGGGATGCTTCCGACGAGGCCGTCAACTACGCGGTTCCCGGCTGCCAGCACAAATACCGGACGACCGCGCTGCTGATCGTATCCGAGGTTTGCGGTTCCTATTGCCGCTATTGCTTCCGCAAACGGCTGTTCCGCAACGATGTGAAGGAGGCCATGTCGGACGTGACCCCCGGCATCGAGTACATTGCTCAGCATCCGGAGATCAACAACGTCTTGCTGACCGGCGGCGACAGCTTAATTCTGGCCACGAAAAAGCTTCGTTCCATTCTTGAACAGCTGCGGGCGATCGAACATGTGAAAATCATCCGGCTCGGCTCCAAAATCCCTGTCTTCAATCCGATGCGCATCTACGAGGATCCGGAGCTGCTGGATCTGATCAGAGAATTCTCCACCGTAGATCAACGCATTTATGTCATGGCGCATATCAATCATCCGCGCGAAATAACCCCCGAGGCGAAACGAGGCTTTCAGGCCTTGCACGACGCCGGGGCGATCGTGGTCAATCAAACGCCGATTCTCAAAGGCATCAACGACGATGCGGCCGTGCTTGGCGAATTGCTGGACCGGTTATCCTGGGCCGGCGTCACCCCTTACTACTTCTTTATCAACCGGCCGGTTGCCGGAAATGCCGATTTCGTCATTCCTCTCAAACGTGCGTATCAGCTGGTTGAGGAAGCGAAAGCCCGCACATCGGGGCTTGGCAAGCGCGTACGCCTGTCGATGAGCCATTCGTCGGGGAAGATCGAAATCTTGGCGATCGAAGACGGTCAGGCTTATCTCAAATATCATCAGTCACGGGATAATGAATACGGTAAATTCATGATCTTGCCTTGCCCGGACGAGGCGGCCTGGTTCGATGATCTGCCGGGCAACGAGGCCTATTGGAAGCAGCCGGAGAAGCAGCCGGACGAAGCTGTTTCCGCGAACGAAATGTCCTTTACCGGTTAAAAACAAACGTACCCTGACCGCCGGCCCCCGCATAAGGGGGGGAAGGCAGTCAGGGTACGTTATTTTTTCAGTTCGGTGCGGCCTGCTGCGGTCTAAATCCGGAATTTCGCCATCGATTCCTGCAGCGACAGCGCTTGCTCGTGCAGCGAACGCACCGTACGGGCGTGGCTTTCCATTTCGCTGAGCTGCTGCTGCGAATAGTTGGCGATTTGCTCCATATTGGCCAGGGATTTGGCGGTAATGTTGGCCGACTCTTCGACGGAAGCGGTCACTTCCTCGGTACCGGCGGACACCTCCTGTGTCGAAGCCGAGACGGATTGTATCGTCAAGTTGACGTTCTGAATGAGCTCCGTCAATTGTTCGAACGCTTGGCCGGCTTGTTTCACCCGCTCAGTTCCGGAGACGATTTCCTCGCTAGCCCGCTGCATCGCGCTGACGGAGTTTTCCGATTCCTCCCGGATGCCGAGCAGATTCTCGCCAATCTCTTCCATCGCCAAGCGGGATTGCTCGGCCAGCTTGCGGACTTCCTCGGCGACGACGGCGAACCCTTTGCCGTGCTCGCCGGCCCGTGCGGCTTCGATCGCCGCGTTCAGCGCTAAGATATTGATCTGTTTCGTAATTTCCGTAATGGTTCCTACGACGCTCGAAATCGATTCCGAGCGGTCGTTCAACGTGCGAATATGCTCGAGTGTCCGGTGGGCCGCCTCCTCCACCTGCTGCATTTGCATGACGGCCGTCTGCGCCAACGTATTCCCGGTACCGGCCTCCTCGGCGGCCTGTCCGATCCGCTCGGTCACTTCGGCGGACGAGGCGGCGATGTGCTGCACACCCTGTGAGATTTCTTCCATCGCCCGCGCGTTCTCGGCTGCGGCTGACGCGATTGTCATGCTGCCGGCTTCGATTTCCCGAGTGGCTGCGCCCGAACGGGAGATCAGTTCCTCAAACGTCGTCACCGATCGGGACAAGCCTTCGGAGCCGCCTACGACCGCCTGGGACGTTTCCATCACGGCGGCGAACATGTCCTTGAGCTGATGGGTCATCGTCCGGAAGCTGCCGGCCAGTTGGGCTACCTCGTCGTGTCCCTTCACTTCGATCGTTTGGCGGAAATCGCCGCCGGCCATCTTTTGCGTGACCGCCACCAGCTTTTGGATCGGTTTCGTGATCCGCGCACTGACGAAGTACGCCGCCGCCATGCCCGCAACAATGACGAGCAGGGTGATTCCGATACATATGTACAAAATTTCGTCCTTCTTCTTATCGATGAAGGTGGCGTCAAGGCCAATGGCCAACATGGCTTTGCTGCCGGGAATCGCGATATAAGCCGTTTTGTGCGAGCCGAACCGGTCGGAATACAGCTCGCTGATATGTACCCCGCCTTTTGACGCCTCAGTCATTGCCGGTTGAATCTCCAGCTTGTCGCCAGGTTTCATGCCGGAATTCTCGTTGGTCGCCAAAACGGTAGCGTCGTCTTCCTGAATCTGAAGCAGATAAGCGGTGTTCAAGTTAAAGTCCTTAGCGCTTTTCGTCAAATAGGACTCCACCGCAAAACGCGAATTATCTTTGCCGCTGAGCAATTGCAGCGATTGGGTCGTATCCAGCCGTTTGAAAATGTCCTGGGTACTGGTTTGCAGAACCTTGTCGAACTGCGGCAGAACATTTTGATTCACGATCCCCATAGAGATGTTATAAAAGCTGACGCTGAACAAGAGTGAAGATACGACAATGATCACCGCATAAGTACTCATTAGCCTGCGGCTGATGGAGCGATTAATGACCTTAAACACGAAAATCCTCTCCGTTCCCCTTAAATAGTGGATTTATATCGATGCATTTGGTCGAACCTGCGGTCTCTCTTTTTTAACCAATGGTTCATAAGATTCATTTTATAGGAAAAAACGTCCTTTGAAAATGAAAAAGTCGTACATTTTTTGGTTTTCGCATGAATTTTCATGCAATTGTACCTAAATCTATCGGAAATGGTTAAAAAAAGAGCCCTGCCGCTCGTTCCGGGGCTCAAGGCTCTTCAAGATATAATGTGACTCGTAATGTCAGATATAAGTCAACTGTTTCGGGAAAGAGGTAAGGACTTCCACACCGCTTGCCGTCACGAGAACATCGTCTTCAATGCGGACCCCTCCGACCCCCGGCACATAAACGCCTGGTTCGACGGTAAATACGTGACCTTCCGCCAGCAAAAATTCGTTCTCCCCATGGACGGACGGGAACTCGTGCACATCGATCCCAAGGCCGTGGCCGAGCCGGTGGATAAAATAGGGGCCGTAACCGGCGGCTTCGATAACCTCGCGGGCGGCGCGGTCAATGGAGGCAAAAGTGACGCCCGGTTTGATGGTAGCGATCGCCGCTTCGTTGGCGGCCAGAACGGTTTCGTAAATCCGGACCTGTTCGTCGGAGAGTTCGCCGACCCCGAAGGTGCGGGTGATATCCGAAGCGTAGCCGTCCGCATAAACGCCGATGTCAAACATGAGCAGGTCGCCGCGGCGGATCAACCGATCGCCGGGAACCCCGTGCGGCAGGGCCGTTTTCTCGCCGGACAACACCATGGAATCAAAGGAAGGACCGTCCGCGCCCAGCTTGCGGATCTGGTATTCGACTTCCGCGACGAGTTCGCTTTCACTCACGCCTTCCTTGGCTTTTCGCAGCGATTCGCGAAGGACCCGTTCGATCAAACGCACCGCATGCTTGATTTTCCCGACCTCTTCCGAGCTTTTGCGAACCCGCATATCCCGCAGCCAAGGCCCCACATCCATATATCTCGTGAACGCCAGCTTCTCCTGAAGCCGCTCAAAGTTGGCCACGGTTACCTGCTCCTTCTCGAAGCCGATCGTTCCTAGCGGGGCGGACAAGCGCCGCTTCAGCAGTTCGTACGGATCGTCCGTATCGCCGTGCGTGATGATCTCCGCGAGGTCCGTGGCCGCGCGAGCCGCTTCCTCATCGAGGGCAGGCACGACCAGGAAGGGTTCGCTCCCGGTCTGGAGGACGGCGCCGAGAAAGCGTTCATGCGGATTGCTCAGGAAGCCGGTCAAATAATACACATGCTTCGGATTGGTGATCAGCAAGGTGCTGACGCCGGATTCACGCATGTTGCGTTCGAGTTCGGTCCATTTTTCATTCATTTTGAAAAAACTTCCTTTCATTCGATCTCTTGTTCCATTATAGGACAAAGCGTACGAGAACGATAGTAAAGGCGGAGGTTTACTTTTTAGCCATTTTCAATAAAATAGGAAGAGGTTAATTATTCAAATTTGAATAAGTTGCAAAGGAGAGAAGATGTTGGCTACAGAAAAGAAAGACCCTACCCGGCTCATCCTGATCGGTTTGATGTTGGCGATTCTGATGTCGGCGATGGACAACACGATCGTAACGACCGCCATGGGGACGATCGTCGCCGATCTCGGCGGGATGGAGCAGTTTGTCTGGGTGACTTCGGCCTATATGGTTACCGTCATGGCGGGGACGCCGATTTTCGGCAAGCTGTCGGACATGTACGGCCGGAAACGCTTTTTCCTGTTCGGGATCGTGATGTTCCTGCTTGGGTCCGTATTGTGCGGGCTCGCCGGCAGCATGGTGCAGCTCAGCATCTTCCGGGCCGTCCAAGGGATTGGCGGGGGGGCGTTGATGCCGATCGCGTTTACGATTATCTACGACATCTTCCCGGTGGAACAGCGCGGGAAAATGACCGGCTTGCTCGGCGCCGTGTTCGGCACGTCCAGCATTTTCGGCCCGCTGCTGGGTGCCTTCATTACCGATTCGCTCAGCTGGCATTGGGTATTTTACATTAATGTCCCGATCGGGATCGTGTCGCTGGCGCTGATTATCGCGTACTATAAGGAGTCGCTGACGCACGCGAAGCAGCGAATCGACTGGGGCGGGGCGTTTACGCTGGTCGGCGCCGTGGTGTGCCTGATGTTCGCGCTGGAGCTGGGCGGCGAGAAATACGCTTGGGGTTCCGGCGTGATTTTGGGCTTGTTTGCGGGATTCGCCGTGCTGTTTGTCGCGTTCCTGCTGCTTGAGACGAAAGCGCGGGAGCCGATCATCTCATTTGACATGTTTAAAAACCGACTTTACGCGACGAGTTGTTTGCTGGCTTTATTTTACGGGAGTGTGTTTATCGTCGCCACGGTGTACATCCCGATCTTCGTGCAAGGCGTATACGGCGGCTCGGCGACCAACTCCGGCATCGTTCTCATGCCGATGATGATCGGTTCGGTTATTGGCAGTATGCTGGGCGGAATGCTGGCTTCCCGCATCCCTTACCGTAGCGTGATGGTCCTGTCGGTCGTTTGCTTCGTCTGCGGCATCTTTGCGCTCAGCACGCTGGCGAGCGATACGTCCCGTTTGCTGCTTACGTTATATAGTATCCTGACGGGCTTTGGCGTCGGGTTCTCCTTCTCGGTGCTCAGCATGGCGTCCGTGCATCACTTCGACATGCGGCAGCGCGGAGCGGCGACGTCGACCAACTCGTTCCTCCGCTCGCTTGGGATGACGCTGGGGATTACGATCTTTGGCATCGTGCAGCGCAACCTGATGTCGGGGGCGATGACGGAGGCGTTTGCCGGCATGGGACAAGGCGGGGCGAATTTCGGCGATACCCGGGAGGCGCTCAGTCCGGAGAAAAGGGCGCTGATTCCGCCCGAGATTTTGAATAAGATGACGGAAGCCATGTCTTCCTCGATCGCCCATACCTTTCTGTGGGCGCTGGTTCCGGCCGTCTGCGCGGTACTGGTTGTGATCGCGATGCCGAAAGACCGGATCGAGCGCGCGGCGGTTAAGCCTTCGAATCAGCAGGGGTAAGCGATCATGAAGGGTTTGGCGATCCGACTCTGTATCTTGGGTTTGCTGCTTGAGGAGGATCAGCATCCTTACGAGATGCTGATCCGTATTCGGGATCGTTTCCTCGACCAGCACGGCAATTTCAAAGCCGGCTCGCTGTATTACGCGGTCGACCGGTTGGCCCAGGAAGCGTATATTGAAGCGGTGAAGTCGATCCATAACAGCGGACGTCCGGACAAAACGGTGTACCGGATCACGGACAAGGGACGGGGGTATTTTCACAAGCTGCTGATCGACCGCTTTCAGGAGAATGTCTCCGGTTATCATCCGCTGCATGTTGCCTTGGCGTTCGCGAGGTACGGGGATCGGGGTAAGGTAGCGGCTTTGTTGCAAGCTCGCATCCGGGAAGCGGAGCATCAGGTCAATTTGAGCTACCAGGTCTATGAAGAGCATCGCGGGATCGTGCCGCGGAGCGTGCTGCACCTGATGGCCGGCCATTACGAGCATGCCCGGACGGAACTTTCCTGGCTGCGCCGGCTGCTCGCGGACGCCGAGGCCGGACGGCTGGGTGACCGCGATCCGGCCGATTTGCTGAACGAAGATCCATAAGGAACTCCCCGGTCCCGCAGGCGATGATCGCTTACGAGAACCGGGGAGTTTTTTCGGTTCGTTCGAACGGGGCGCGTCATGATCAATTCGGCCAGCCTAAGGCCTTAGGCCTTAAGCCGGGTCAGGCCGCAGTTCCCTGACCAGGCCCGGCGGCGTCCGGCCTTCGAGCGCCGCGACCAGGTTCTCGGCGGCTCGCATCGCCATTTGCCGGCGGGTTTGATCCGTGGCGGAACCGATATGCGGCAAGGTCACGACGTTGGGCAGCTTCAGCAGCGGATGGTCCGGATCGATCGGTTCCTTTTCGAACACGTCGAGTCCCGCGCCATAGATTTGCCGGTTCTGCAAAGCGGCGGTCATCGCCTGCTCGTCGACGGTAGCTCCTCTCGAGGCGTTGACGAACACGGCGGTCGGTTTCATCAAGGCGAATTCGCGCGCGCCGATTAGCTTGCGCGTTTCCGGTGTGAGCGGCGTAATCAGCACGATGAAATCCGCTTCCTGCAGCAGTTCGTCCAAGGAGCGGTAAACGGCGCCCAGTTTGGTTTCGGCCTCGGGCTTGCGGCTGCGGTTATGGTACAGCACATCCATGCCGAATCCGAATTGGCCTCGGTGCGCGACGGCCTCGCCGATTTCGCCCATCCCAATGATGCCGAGCTTCTTGTGGTGGACGTCCAGGCCAAACAGATTTTGGCCGTCGCCGCGTTTCCATTGGCCGGCCTTGACGTATTTGTCCAGCTCCGATACTCGGCGCGCCACGTCCAGCATGAGCGCGAAGATCAGGTCGGCGACCGTGTCGTTCAGGACAGACGACGTGTTGGTTCCGAGCACGCCGCGGGCTTTCATCGCCTCCAGATCAAAGTTGTTATAGCCGACGCTGATATTGCTGACGACTTTCAGCTTAGGCGCATGGTCCAGCAGCTCTTGATTGATGCTGCGGTCCGCGGTCAGCAGGCCTTCGGCATCCTTCAGGCTGGCCAGCAACTGGGCTCGGCTGATCGGCCCGTCGCCGTCCCATTTACGGATTTCGCAATGCTCGGTGAGGTAGTTTTCGACTTCCGGGGGAATCGGACGGGAGATAAACACTTTTGGTTTCATGAGGTTCTCCTCTCTCGAATGTTCTGGCTCGTTTCTCAAGTCAAAGCCTTAGCGGTTATCGATCTTCTCCGGATACAGGTCGTGATTGAGCAGACGGTGTTCGGCCATCGCTTCGTACTTGGTGCCGGGACGACCGTAATTGCAGTATGGGTCGATGGAAATGCCGCCCCGCGGCGTGAATTTGCCCCAAACCTCGATATATTTCGGGTCCATGAGCTTGATCAGGTCGTTCATGATGATGTTGACGCAGTCTTCGTGGAAATCGCCATGATTCCGGAAGCTGAACAGGTACAGCTTCAACGATTTGCTCTCCACCATTTTGATGTCGGGGATGTAACTGATGTAAATGGTGGCGAAGTCGGGCTGTCCCGTGATCGGGCAAAGGCTGGTGAACTCCGGACAGTTGAATTTCACGAAATAGTCGCGGTACGGGTGCTTATTGTCAAAGCTCTCCAGCACCTCGGGCGCGTAGTCAAAAGGATATTTCACGCCCTGGTTGCCCAGCAGCGTGACGTCTTGCATTTCCTCGGGTTTTCTTCCGGCCATGGGAAGCCCTCCTTTAATAGTATATTCCATCCGCGTTATAGGCGTTGCGTGATGTGCTTTGCGCGTAAAGCGTTTGGCGGATGTTTCTAGCTACGGACCGTACAGCCCTTATTTGACGATTTCCCGTGTATTTCCCGTTGTAACGGACTCCAGCGACCTTATTTGGCCATAACCGCAGCCGACTCGCCGCGTTTCATCGAAATAAGGTCTCCTCAGTCCGTTAGATGCGGGAAGTCCCCTCAGAGCGTCAAATAACGTCTCTGGATTCCGTTAGCCGCGGGAGGAGGCCTTCGGGTAGCCATCGTTCTCCGAGACGGAGCGGCGGAGCGTAGCCGGAGGCTACGTGAGCAGCGGAGGTCTCGGCTGAATGCAAGATTCGACGCCGGACCTGCCTCCTCGAACCCGCTTCGTGATCGAAGGCCGATTTTTGAACTACCGTTTCAAAGAAGGTTCAAAAATCGGGTTTGGAGCACCGAGAAGGTTGGATGAAGCTAGAGACGGAGCAGCGGAGCGTAGCCGGAGGCTACGTGAGCAGCGGAGGTCTCGGCTGAATGCAAGATTCGACGCCGGACCTGCCTCCTCGAACCCGCTTCGTGATCGAAGGCCGATTTTTGAGCTACCGTTTCAATGAAGGTTCAAAAATCGGGTTTGGAGCACCGAGAAGGTTGGATGAAGCTAGAGACGGAGCAGCGGAGCGTAGCCGGAGGCTACGTGAGCAGCGGAGGTCTCGGCTGAATGCAAGATTCGACGCCGGTCCGCCTCCTCGAACCCGCTTCGTGATCGAAGGCCGATTTTTGAACTACCGCTACACGCCGCGTTTGTTGCCCCAGACGAGGGCGTGCAGTTGCGGCAACACCCGGACATCGTTCAAGTCCGGCGTGGCGACGACCTTGTCGATCAGCGCTTCGTAGCGGCGCAGCAGGTCGGATGCATGCTCCTGGATGTCCATCCGCCGGACGTCCGGGTTGCCGACCTGCACATACATCGGCACGCCGGGATAGCGGGCGTGCACCCGCTTGGCGTAAGCCAGGTCGTCGTCGTCGAACACGACGACCTTCAGGCTGACGGCGAGCGGGTGCGGTCGGGCGGCCAGCTTGGCAACGACGCCGTCCAGCACGTCCCAGTCGGTGTCCATGCCCGAGCTCGGCGGCTTCGGCGACAGGGTCACCTGGTCGACCGCGGCCAGCCAATCCTGCCAGCGCGAGCCTTGGGTTTCGACCGCGACGGCGATGCCTTCGGCGTGGAGCAGCGCGACCAGGCCGGCGAGCTGCGGCAGGAGGGCGGGGTTGCCGCCGGACAAGGTGACGTGGGCAAAGCGGTCGCCCCCGATGCGGCGCAGCTCGCCGAGGATCTCGGCCGGGGTCAGGCGGCGGATCATCTCCTTTGCGCTGCCGTCCCAGGTAAAGGCGGAGTCGCACCAGGCGCAGCGGTAGTCGCAGCCGGCGGTGCGGACGAACATCGTCTTCTGCCCGATTACCATCCCTTCGCCCTGAACGGTCGGGCCGAAGATTTCCAGGACGGGGATCGGCAACCCGCGGGAATCGCGAGTTTCCCGTGATTCCCCGGTTTCCCGCGTTTCTTGAATCGGCACAGGCGGCTCCTGCGATTCAGGTGTCAAGACGCGGGCGGCCTCTTGTTTACTCATCCCGTATCCACTCCCGTCTCGCTTCGGCGTAGCTGGTCGGCGTCTCGTAAAGGCGGACGAATTCCGTCCGGGCCTCCAGCGCCTCGTTCCGATATGCTGCGGATTGCAGCGCCTCCTCCATCTTCTCGAACAGCCACACGACCATATTCTCGGCGGTCGTATTCATCGGCGGCAGCGTTTCATTAATATATCGGTGATCCAGGTAGCCTTCGATTTCGTGCTTCCAGATCTCCTTGATCGTGCCGAAGTCGACGGTCATGCCGACTTCGTCCGGCCGGCCGCTGATGCCGAACACCACTTTGTACGTGTGACCGTGCAGGTTCTTGCATTTACCGTCATACGCGTGCAGATGGTGGGCGGCATCAAAAGTGAACTCCTTGCTGACCAACACCCGGCGGCGGTGGTAGCGCAGTTGGTCCCGGCCGATATCCTGGCCCAGCTTCTGCAGCCCTTCGACAATGCGAAATTCTCCCGGTGTCCGGTTCATCATCGATCCGCCTCCCGGCGCTCCAGCAGGTATTTATCCAATCCGGCCTTTCTCAGCATGCAGGCCGGGCATTTGCCGCAGCCGTCGCCGATGACGCCGTTGTAGCAGGTAAGCGTCCGTTCGCGGACGAACTCGAAGGCCCCAAGCTCATCGGCCAGCTTCCAGGTTTCCGCCTTGTCGATCCACATAAGCGGCGTATGGATCACGAAATCATAATCCATGGCCAAATTCAACGTCACGTTCAGCGATTTGACGAACACGTCGCGGCAGTCGGGATATCCGCTGAAATCGGTCTCGCAGACGCCGGTGACGATATGATTGGCGCCTACGCCTTTGGCCAACACGGCGGCAAAGCTGAGGAAGAGATGATTGCGGCCGTCCACGAATGTGCTGGGCAGCTCGCCTTCCTGGTGCTCGATGGCGATGTCGCTGCGCGTTAGAGCGTTTTGCGTTAATTGACCGAGCAGGCTCATGTCCAGCACCGTATGCTTGATGCCGAGCTCGGCGGCAATGGATTTCGCGCAGTCGATTTCCAGCTTATGGCGTTGGCCGTAGTCAAAGGTGACCGCCTCGACCTCGCCGAACTGACGGATCGCCCAGAACAGGCAGGTGGTGCTGTCTTGGCCTCCGCTGAACACAACGATCGCTTTTTCGTTTTTGAGCATAAAAAAACCCTCCGTCTTCTTTAATAGTGAAGCGGGAAAACGCGGTTTCCCGGCTCATTTCGACAGAAGAAAGAGAGTTCTTGAACTGGTCACAAAAAAACAAGCCCAATTGACCGGCAGGGCGTTCCTGTCGCTTGCGGCCCGGATGCAAACAACGAACGGGCGATGCAGGCGCTGAAGAACCCGCCAATTCAAGGCAGGGCATTTGTAGTTTTTTATAGAGGGAGTTCTCGAACCTCTCCCATGCGAAAACCCCGTCGGGAAGGCATGGATTTCTTCTTCAATTCATTTCGGTGTAGGGAAGCATAGCCCCAGGCACAAACCCCATTATAACATATTTCGCTCGCAGGAGAAGAGAAGGTGTTCGGACGGGGAGTGAATTTTTTTTAACCAAAAAAGGAGAATTTCGGTTCACAAACGAACCGATCTAACCGATAATGGAGGAGATTAACTAAAGGAGGGTGTATCATGCGAAACATCAAATGGCTGGCCATTCCGCTGGCGCTGCTGCTGGTAGCGCTCACCGGATGCCAGGCGGTCGGCGGGTTCGATGTGGCCAAAGCGCTGGCAAGCAGCGCAAAGACGACCAGCAGCGAATCGAAGCAGAAGGTTACCGTCGAAGTCGTTCCGGCGGCGTCGGCAACGTTGACCGCGGAAGACAAAGCCGCGATCGATCTCATCAATTCTTTCTCCCTGAACATCGACAGCGCGAAGGCGCAGGATCCCCAACATATCTCCGTGAAAGGTTCCGTCGGCTTGAAGGGGGACAATATTCCGTTCCTCATGTCCATGGACGACAAGGGCATCGCGCTGCAGGTTGACGGTGCGAAGCAGCCGTTGTACATATCCCAGGAGCCGGCCATTCCCGGCTTCGCGGATACGAGCAACATGGAAGCGGGCGCGCAGGAGCTGTCCGTGAAACTCGCGGAATTCGTTCTGAAGCATTTTCCGAATCCTTCGGTGCTGACTGTGAAGCAAACCTCGTCTCAGGTGAACGGGGAATCGCTTAACTTGACGAACCTGCATGCGGAAGTGCGCGGCGACGAGCTGTTCGGACTGTTCAAGCCGTTCCTCGCCAGCGCGGCAAAGGATGAGCAGGGGCTTAAGGAGCTGATCGGCGGTTACTACGATTTGTTAACTCCGTTCCTGAACACGCTGGGCGGCATGCCGGAGGATGCGGGAGTGACGCCGGAGCTGGCACAGGCAACGAAGAAACAGGCCGTGGATGAGCTGTACGCGGAACTCCGGCAAGGAATCGAAGAGCTGCTCGCTTCTTACGATAAAGAGGTGGCCGGATTGTTCGCCGATACGCCGGAGCTCGCGACCGTATTTGGGAAAGAGACGGTGCTGAAGCTGGATCTTTATTTCGACGGCAAGCTGAACATCCGCAAGCAAGCGATGGAATTGAACGTAGCGCTCCCGGCTTCCAAGGATCTTCCGATTTCCGCGATCAAGGTTCGCAGCGACAGCGAAATTTGGAACGTCGGCGGGACGGTGACCGCAGATCAAGTGGATACGCGCGCAGGCGTGCTCGACGTGACCGAAGCGGAACTGACGCCGGGACAAATTTTGCGCAACTTCCAAGAGGTCGCGCCGCTGTACAAATTGCTCAAGGAAGATTTCCAATTGGGATATAAGCAGGTTGTGCTGGATACCCAAAGCGAATATTATGGGGTGATCACGAAAGACGGCACCTCCTTCGTACCGCTGCGCTACTTGTCGGAGCAATTTGACGCCGAGGTGAAGTGGACCCCTGGCTCCGGCCAACTGGTCGTGATCGATGACCTTACGGGCAAAGAGATCGTCCTGAAGGTCGGCTCGAAGCAAGCGACGGTTGACGGCAAGGTTGTTCAGCTCGGTCAGCCCGCATTCGTGCATACAGACGGTTCGACCTATGTGCCGCTGCGTTTTCTGACGGAAGCGCTTGGAGCAACGGTGGACTTCGACGCCGACGGTTGGATTACCATCGTAAGAGAGTAAGTCGGGAGAGCAGCAACCCATACGGGATCTTCCCGAGTCGTCCGGGTGACGGCTTGGGGAGGTCCTTTGTTTTTTGCGGACGATTGATTATTTGTCCCGGTCTATGTATAATGATAATCATTATCAATGGAAATTGGGGGAACAATACAGATGAAGGTTTTCAAACACCGCTTTCTTACTTTGGCGACGGTCCTGCTATTGACGGTCGTCCTTGCAGCCTGCGGCCAAAACGGCGGCAATGGAGGTAATGCGGCTAATGATGCGGCCGCTGCGAACAATGGTACGGGCAACGCGCAATCCGGCAACGGGACGAACGATACGGCCGAAGGACAAGCCGCAACGAAGCTCTACAAAGACTTCACCGGGCAGGAGGTGGAGATTCCGACGGACCCGCAGCGGATCGTATCGGTTACGCATTTGGGCGATTTACTGGCCTTGGGCGTGAAGCCGATCGGCGCCGGTTCGCTCGCCTTGGAAAACTCGGTGCTGCTGAATAAGGAACTGGAGGGTGTGGAAAGCGTCGGCGATATCTCCGTCGAGAAAGTGCTGGAGCTTCAACCTGACCTGATTATCGTGCCGACTTACACCCCGGCCGATATCGTCGAACAATTGAAGAAAATCGCTCCCGTCGTGACGCTTGCTACCGCCGGCTGGGAGGGAATCGATCCGCTGGAGGAAGTAAAGGCGGTTGGCGAAATGCTCGGCCGCGATCAGCAAGCGGAGGAATTTATTGCCCGGTACAAGCAAAAGGCCGAAGACGCGAAAGCCAAGCTCAGCGAGGTCATCGGTCCGAACGAAACCGTCGGCACATATTCAATCTGGGCGAAGAACTTCTGGGTATGGCCGAAAACCCGGGACGCCGGTTATAATCTGTATGAAATGTTCGGCCTTAAGCCGCAGGAGAAGATCGAGAAAGAGGTATTCCCGACCACGGGCGCGGATATTTCGCTGGAGGTGGCGCCGGATTATGCCGCGGACCACATGTTCTTGACGGTTTATGAGCCGGACGGCGGGAAAGAACGCGCGGAGGAAGTCATGAATGGACCGGTATGGAAAAATATCCCCGCCGTTCAGAAAAACCACGTGTATCTGCTGAACTACAAGGAGTTCTGGATGGTGGACGGACTGAATTTGGAGAAGCAGATTGATATTCTCGTCGATCTCGTTGTCAGCCGAAATCAAAAATAAACCGCAAAACGAAAAGGGCCGTTCCTCGCGTCATGGGTCGACGCGGAGGGAACGGCCTTTTTGGAGTCGGCGTCTTGACCGGCTGCCTCACACCACCTGCCGGTTAATGGCTGCCGAGAACTGCTCGACCTCGTCCCAGCGGATGGCCGGGAGCGCCTTCCCTTCCTTCCGTGCCGCGCGAGTGACCATTCCGGCGACGAAACGGTCGAACAGTCGCATCGATTTAAGGCTGAGCTCTCCGCCGAACCCGGCTTTGGCCGTGGCGTGCGCCAGCAGGTCCGCCGGAAAGGAGGCGTCCAGGAAGCCGTCGGTTTTCTCGAAGTTCCCGCAGCAGATAAACAAACCGAGTTTTTTGCGCATCAGTTCGGTTGAATGGTCTCGGCAAAATTGCCGGCAGGCCTGCTGAAGCTGGCCGAAATAGATCGATCCTCCGACGATGACGCTGTCGAATTCCGTCAGATCGGGAACGGCCTCCTGCCGTAAGTTGATGATTTCCACGGGGTCGTTGATCTTGGCTGCCAAGGTTTGGACGCATTTTTCCGTTGTGCCGTATTTTCCTGCGTAAACGATGAGTGTGCTCATAACGTACCCTCCCATTCGACCGATTTCGAGTTCAGTTTCATTGTATCTGGAAATGTTTAGGCGATGATGCGACATCGGTCATACGGAAGCAAAAACGATCAGGAGAGCGGCGCCCATTCCTCCAGGCACTCCTTTCGGAATGGAGCATTGACAAAGCTAGGGGCAAGTTTCTAAGATATATCTATTCGTAATTGTTACGTTTAATACACGGGATGGGATGGATGACATGCTAAAAATAAAACGTGGAGACCTATTGTTGATCGTGTTCTTGGTTGTGTTAGGCTCGGTGTGGCTCCTTCTGCGCCAGGCGTTCGAGAGCCGGGAAACGTACGATCCCGCCGCGCTCCGCGCCGAAATCCAGGTGGACGGCAATTCATACCGCAGCGTATCCTTGGGCGGCGGGGAGGAGACGATCGAGGTCCGCACGGCGTACGGCGAGAACACCTTGAAGGTGTTTAACGGGGGAATCCAGATGGTTTACGCCGATTGCCCCAAGAAAATCTCCATGCAAATGGGCTTCATCTCCCGGCCCGGCGAAACGATCATCTGCGTACCGAACCGAGTGTACGTGGAGATCGTTCGAAGCGGCGCTGCAAGCCCGGATGAAGACGGCGTGGACGCCTTCATCCGATAGTCGCCGCTGCCGCCTCCAGCCGTCGCTGTCTGCCGGTCACTCCGATGCTCCCGGAGCGGACAGGTTCTCCCACGCTTTCACCGAGTCCTCATTCGGGTAGACATAAGGCGTCTCGGGCCTTGGAATTTCCCGGATGCGTTCGGCTTTGACGGTGATCATCGCCCGGCCCTGGCGGGTTTGCGGCTCGATCGTTCCCTCTACCTCGATCCAGGCGTCTTTGGCTAGCCCGGAGAGTGGGCGGTCGGAGGTTACCACGAGGCCAAACGGAGACGAGTCCGCGGTACAGCACAGAACGAGAAACCGCCCGAGAATCAGCTCGTTGGCCGCGCCGCCCGGGTTGCCCGGTTCCTGGTAAACGAACCCGCTCAGCTTCACTTTTTTGCCGCGGAATTGCTCCGGAAACAGCTCGATTGCTCCGATCGTTTCCGAGAAAATCTCCGGCTTCACCTCAACGATATCTTGCGGATAGAGCCGTTTGGCCAGCTCGGCAAATTCGGAGTTGTATGGATCCGGCGTCCGGAAGAGGTCTTCCAGCCGTTCGGCGGCAAGCAGGGGAGAGGTGAGGCTCATCCCCTTTTTGACCGCGGCGGAGCTGCCGAGCGCCTGATCGGGAAGCAAGGTTCCCAGCAGCAGCGGGAGCAGGAACAAGCCGTACACCGTCCCGTTCTTCCACTTGGATACGGACAGCGGGCGCTCGCAGTCGCAGAGGACGGCGGACCGCTGGAACAGCGCCTGGTAGGCCAGGCATACCGCCATGACGGCCAGCGGAATCGGACAGAGTCGAATCAACGGCTCCATGCGGGGGCCGATGTAATAATGCAGTGCGCCGGCCCGGGTCAGATGGGCGATGAACAGGGCAAATCCAAGCAAAATGAACGCTCTGGCCAAATAATGCCGGCGGATGATCCGAGGATGGTTCATGCGGTCAACGGCCTCCTTTCAGGCGGGATGGGTTGAGATCTTGCGCGTTAGGTTTACGGATGAAGCCAAAGCGTGCCGGTCAGCGCCGCCCCCGTGAACACGAGGGTACAGATCAGGAAGGATAAGTACAGGACGAATTTCGTGCGGAACACGGAGAGCAGCATAAGCAGGTTTTTGAAATCAAGCATCGGACCGAACACGAGAAAAGCGAGCAGCGAACCGCCGGAGAAGGTCGGCAAAAAGGCGGAGGCCACAAAGGCGTCGGACGTCGAGCAAAGCGACAACAGGAACGCGAAGCCCATCATAAAGAGGTAGCTGCTGATCGGGCCTCCGCCGATGTCCGCAAGCCGCTCGTGGGCGACGAACGATTGGATGCCTGCGGTCAGGATGCAGCCGATCAGCAAATATTTGCCCATCTCAAATACTTCGTCTGCGGCATGAACGAACACGGCGGCCAGCTTGCTGCCGCCGTGCGCGGGGGAATGGGGCCCGGTTCCCGCGTCCGTCCCGGCGGCGAGGGCATGCTTGAGCGGATTGTCTTTCCAGGTCAGGTAGACGATCGCTCCGATCGCGGCGGATACGGCGAAGGCCAGTCCCATCCGGGCGTACACCATCTCGGGGTACAGGCGGAAGGCCATGTAAGTGGCTCCGAACACGACCGGATTCAGAATCGGCCCGGACAAAATGAACACGGCGGCGATATAAACGGGCATCCCTTTCTGAATCATCCGGCGGATGAGCGGAATCATCCCGCATTCGCATACCGGGAACACCAGGCCAAGCAGGCAGGCGAACAGGATGCCCGGAACGGGATGCTTCGGCATCCAGCGGCGCAGCGTGCGCTCGGAGACGAACAGGTGCAGCAGCGAGGAGAGCAGCGCCCCGACTAATACGAAGGGCAGCGCCTCCAGCAAGATGCCGAGAAAGCTGGTTTTGAACGTTTGCAGCTCGTCTAGCGGCACTTGCCGAATCAGGGAAGGATACAGCACCGTTAGGCAGGCGAGCGCAAAAGCGGCCGGCACGAGAATCGGCAGCATCCGGGCGAGGGCTTGTTTGTTCATGGCGTACTCCTTATTGGCGATTTTCGGCATTCAGTGCAGTATCATATCTATTATTTTCAGCGGCGATTCAGAACCTTTTTGCTAGATTTGACGAAACGGTACGGGACCGGGGCCGCATCCTCAACCGCAAAGCAGCCCCCGCCGATCCCCGGCGAGGGCTGCTTGCTTTACTTATAGCTTTTAGCTGTCCTCCAGCGACCCGGAGGCGATATTTTTGCCGTAGAAAATCTCATCCATTTCGGTCACGAGCATCGCCGTAATGTCTTTTTGCTCCTTGGGCGTGAGCTCGTCCTTCGTATACCCGAACAAATAGTTGTTCAGGTCAAACTGCTTCAGCTTGCATTTCGTATGAAATATGTGCTCTTGGTATACATTGACGTCAATCATCTGATATTGCTCGATTACTTCGTCGGGAATGTAGTTCTGGATCGAGCTGATATCGTGGTCGATGAACAGCTTGTGGCCGTTAATGTCCCGGGTGAACCCGCGAACGCGGTAGTCGATCGTCATGATATCCGCTTCGAAGGAGTGGATCAGGTAATTCAGCGCCTTGAGCGGCGAAATCTCGCCGCAGGTGGACACGTCGATATCGGCCCGGAACGTGCTGATGCTCTCGTGCGGATCGTATTCGGGATACGTATGTACAGTGATATGGCTTTTGTCGAGCTGCATCACGACGGAGTCGGGCAGCGGCCCGGGCGATTCATCGAACGATTCGGTCGGCACCTCCACCACGGGGCCTTCGGAGATCAGCATGGTGACGCTGGCCCCTTGCGGAACGTAATCCTGGTTCGCGATATTCAAAATATGAGCGCCAATAATTTCGGAAACGGTGCTGAGAATTTTCGTCAGGCGGTCGGAATTGTATTGGTCATCAATATAGGCGATATAGGCTTCGCGTTCCTCTTTGGTCCGGGTATAACAAATATCGTACATATTGAAGCTTAACGTTTTGGTCAAATTGTTGAATTCATGCAGCTGAATGCGCTGCTCCGGCGTCAACTTCATCAGGGAATCCCCCTTGGCATAGGTGTACCCTATTGTTTATTCCCTTTTCTTCTGGAAAAAAAACGTCGACGCCTAATTCAGCCGGTCCCACCCAGTCCATTGCTCCCGCGGGTTCAGCGTATATACGTCCTGCTCCCGGCTCATGAATCGGTGGATGATCCATTCCCGGCGAATCGTGGCGTAGTCCTCATCAAACCGTTTGATGTACGCGTTTATTTCAGGTTCCGTATAGCTTCGTTCGGGCGCGAGCCCGAAGGCCAGATGCTCCATATCTAATTTCATATATATTTAATTAGATAGTAGTAGAACATCGTCGTTTTGTCAAACAGCTGCATTGGATGCATTCGATGTTCAACATGATTGACAACGGAAACCCGTAAAGGTATGATAGAGCTATAATATTTCGGCGCGCGAAATATTCGAAGGAGGAATCAACGGTTGGCGGACAGCTTGTTTGACTTGGTGCTGGACAATTTCAAGAAGATCTTCTATCCGGAGGAATGGCTTGCGCTGGATATGCAGTTCTCCAAAGCGGAACTCTTTGCCTTGCTGCTCGTGGACAAACACGGCGACATTACGATGAGCCAACTGGCGTCCTCGATGAGCGTGCCGATGAGCACCGCGACGGGCGTGATCGAACGCTTGGTGAAGAACGGCTATATCGTCCGGGTGAAGAGCGAATCCGACCGGCGAATCGTAACGATTCGGCTGACCGGCAAAGGAACGTCGCTCTCCAAGGAGTTGAAGGATACGCTCCGGCGGTTTACCGACCTCCTCGTGCAGGGACTGAGCGAAGAGGAGCAGCGGTTGCTGATTCAGATTTTCCTGAAAGTGCTGGACAACCTGAGCAAAACGGCGTCCGAACCGGCTTCGGGCCATGACAGCCAAGCGGCGGCCAACCCGCTCACCAAAATCGAAATCGAATAACTAAGCCTGTTTGGTGAAACAGGTTTTCTTTTCAGCAAATATTTCGTAAATCGAAATATTCGAAAACCGAAATGAATGGGAGGCCAAGTTGGATGAGAATCTTATTGTATACCGGCAAAGGCGGAGTCGGAAAAACGAGCGTCGCGGCGGCGACGGCATTACGCAGTGCGCAAAGCGGGCGGAAGACGCTGGTGGTGAGCACCGATCCGGCCCATAGCCTGGGGGATTCGCTGGACGTGAAGCTGTCGAACGAACCGATGCTCATCCGCGAAAACCTGTGGGCTCAGGAAATCGATACGATCCACGAGGTGGAGAAAAGCTGGGGAACCGTGCAGAAATATTTGACTACCCTGCTTACGGCCAAGGCGGTAAAAGATATCACGACCGAGGAGTTGACCGTGTTCCCCGGGATGGAGGATCTGCTGAGCTTACTCCGGATCTTGCAGTATTACAAGGAGAAGACGTTCGATGTCATCATTATCGACTGCGCTCCTACCGGCGAAACGTTGGCCTTGCTCAGCTTTCCCGAACTGTTGCGCTGGTGGATGGAGAAGCTGTTTCCGATGAAGCGCAAGGCGGTGAAGCTTGTCAAGCCGATCGTGGAGCCGCTGCTTGGCGTTCCGATGCCTTCGGACGGCGTGATGTCGGAGCTCGAGAACATTTACAACCAGTTGGACGAAATGCGGCAGATTCTGTCCGACCGGGAAATTACGAGCATCCGCGTTGTGGTGAACCTGGAGAAGATGGTGATCAAAGAGGCGCAGCGCAGCTTCACCTATCTCAATATTTACGATTATAACGTCGACGCCATCGTCATCAACAAGGTGTTCCCGCAGCAGATCACCGACGATTATTTTCGAGGATGGAAAGAGGTTCAGGCCAAATATAAGGAGATGGTGTTCGAAAGCTTCTCGCCGGTACCGGTCTATGAAGCGCCGCTGTTCGAACGCGAAGTCGTCGGACTGGAGATGTTGTCCCGGATGGCGGAGTCCACGTTTCGTGACGGGGATCCGACAAGTATCCAGTATAGCGTCCGAACCCAACAGGTTGTCAAGGAGGATAACGGATATACGTTGTCCATCTACATGCCTTTCGCGGACAAAAAAGAGCTGGCCCTGAACCAAAAGGGCGAGGAGCTGATCATACGCGCCGGAAGCGTCAAAAGAAACATTACGCTGCCGCGGACGCTGCTGAATCTGAGCATTCAAGGGGCCAAATTCGAAGAGGATACGCTGAAAATCCGGTTTGGAGGCGGGGAACATGAATAATGCGGTGCTGCAGGAGCTGATTCGGCTGAAGTTCCGGCTGGCCGACCAATGGATCGATACGCTGCCGGAAGCCGTGAAGCAAACGGTCAAAACCCGCGAATCCGAGCTGTTGACCGTGGTGGGCGAAGCGTTGAGGGAACGGTTGGCCGGGGAGGAACATGGCAGCCCCGCAGTCGGGCGGGCCAATGAAAAGCCGAAGATGAATTCCATAACGATCGAGTAGCGCATACGGCTTTATTCCTGCAATTCCCATCCTATGTTAGTTTGACAGAATAGGGTTCATATTGTATCCTACAAACAATTGAATAAGACCTCACTTCTTGAGTGGTGAGGTAGAGGCGCGATATTTAACAGTTTCCGGCGGAGCTTGAGCAAGCGAAGAGGCCGGGAAGAAGGAAATGTCGCCGAAGCGGGGCATAGGCTCACTGTGTTCTGCTGGGTCTGCAGTTAATAGCTGCAGGACTGTCTTGATAGACATCCCGGTCTATCAAGTTGCGCTATCTCGTCGAGGGGGAATGTGGGTGTCAGGACGAAAATGAACCCGTTAAACGGCCTCGGACTATTCCCGGAGCCGTTTTTTTGTTCCTAATTTATTCATTTACTATTTTTAGATGGAGAGTGAAGAAAGCATGAGTAAGAAGTATTCCTTATCGATCCTGACGCTGCTGTCGGTCGTCCTCATCCTGGCAGGCTGCGGCTCCGCCGGCAAGGAAGAAGACGATACGTTCAAGGTTGGCCTTGAAGCGGGGTATGCTCCGTTCAACTGGACACAGGGCAGCGACGCAAACGGTGGGGTTCCCATTGACGGAAGCGCCGAATACGCGGGCGGCTACGACGTGGAAATCGCCAAGAAACTCGCGGACGGCCTCGGCAAGAAGCTGGTCATCGTGAAGACCGAATGGGATGGCCTGGTTCCGGCGCTGACGTCTGGTAAGATCGACGCCATTATCGCCGGGATGTCCCCAACGGAGGAGCGCAAGAAGACGATCGATTTCTCGGATAACTACTATAAATCGAACCTCGTTATGGTGGTGAAGAAAGGGAGCTCCTATGAGGGAGCTGCCTCGATCCAGGATTTTGGCGGCGCCAAAATTACGGCTCAATTGAATACGTTCCATTACTCGGTCATCGACCAGATTAACGGGGTGAACAAGCAGCCGGCCATGGACAACTTCCCGGCGATGCGCGTCGCCCTGGAATCGGGAACGATTGACGGTTACGTCTCGGAGCTTCCGGAAGGCGTCAGCGCCGCGGCGGCCAACGGGAATTTCGCTTACGTCGAATTCGAGGAAGGTTTCACCACCTCGGACGATGACACCGCCATCGCGGTTGGAGTGGAGAAAGGCAGCGAATTGACGGTGAAAATCAACGAGATCCTGGCCGGCATTTCCGAAGACGAACGGGTCGCGATCATGAACGACGCCATCCAGAACCAACCTGCAGCGAATTAAATAAAAGCACGGTATTCATAAAGCCGGCTGCAGCGGGACTGCAGTCGGTTTTGTGCAGTGCGGGAGGAAACGAAAGTGACTTACGAGTGGATTATTCGAATCGTATCCGATCATTGGCCCATGTTCCTGCGCGGAGCGGCGGTAACTTTATATATTTCATTAATCGGCACGATGGTCGGCGCGGTGATCGGCCTTTTGGCCGGTGTGATCCGCACGATCCCGCTGCCGGAGCGCGGCATCAAACGCCTGCTGCTCAAGATCGTAAACGGCTTGCTCACCGTGTATATCGAATGCTTCCGGGGCACGCCGATGATCGTCCAGGCCATGGCGATTTTCTACGGGTCGTCCCTGCTGTTCAACTATGATATGGACCGGACGTTTGCGGCCGTTTTTATCGTCTCGATCAATACGGGAGCCTATATGGCCGAAATCGTCCGGGGCGGCGTCTATTCGGTGGACAAAGGGCAGTTCGAAGCGGCCCACGCCATCGGGATGACGCATTGGCAGACGATGCGGAACGTGGTGCTGCCGCAGGTTATCCGCCATATTTTGCCGGCGACGGGCAATCAGTTTATCATCAACATCAAAGATACCTCGGTATTGAACGTGATTTCCGTATCGGAGCTGTTCTTCATGACCAAGTCGATTGCCGGCAACAATTTCCGGTTTTTCGAATCGTTTTTTGTCGCAAGCGTGTTGTATTTGGTCATGACGTTGACCGTAACGAAAATTTTACAGCGTATCGAGAAGAGGCTGGACGGTCCCGAGAGCTATACGCTGCAGCGCTAGCAGAAAGCAGGAGTGAAGATGGAAAAGGTAATCGAAATTCGCCATTTGAGCAAGTTTTTCGGCGCCAACGAGGTGCTCAAGGAGATTAATCTGTCGGTAGGCAAGGGGGAAGTCGTCAGCATCATCGGCTCTTCCGGCTCCGGAAAATCGACGCTGCTGCGGTGCATCAATTTGCTGGAGAAGCCGAGCGGCGGAGAAATCATCTATAACGGCACCAACATCCTCGACGATGCGCATAAAGTTTCGCTGTACCGCCGGCATTTGGGAATGGTCTTTCAGCAGTTCAACCTGTTCAACAACCATGACGCGCTGAGCAACTGTGTCGTGGGACAAGTGAAAGTGCTGAAGCGCTCCAAGGAAGAGGCGACCGAGACGGCGATGAAATATTTGCGGAACGTCGGGATGGAGCAATACATCCATGCCAAACCGAAGCAGCTGTCCGGCGGGCAGAAGCAGCGGGTGGCTATCGCCCGCGCTTTGTCCATGGACCCGGACGTGCTGCTGTTCGACGAGCCGACCTCGGCGCTCGACCCCGAGATGGTGGGCGAGGTGCTCAAGGTCATGAAGGAGCTGGCTTATTCCGGGCTCACCATGATCGTCGTGACCCATGAGATGGGATTCGCCAGAGAGGTGTCGGACCGCGTCGTGTTTATGGATCAGGGCGTAATCGCCGAGGAAGGCACGCCGGACCAGATCTTTAACGAACCGAAGCAGGAGCGGACGCGGGAGTTTCTGAAACGGACGTTGAACAAAGAAGGGTAATACGAGGTAAACGAACTTGCCGGCGGAACCTGGATGCCTATCCGGGCTCCGCCGTTTTGGTGCCCCGATGTTTTCGGTTTCGGGCTTAGGATGGCGGCGTATGTTCCGTGTAATTGAAGGCGTGCCATACTCCGAAGTTATCCTTGACCGTGATGCTGCGACGCCCGCCCATGGCGGCGTCCGGGTAGTAGGGATACCGCCGACCGGCCGTATAATGGCCGCGGAATGCGCCGGCAAACGTCACCGGCACGGCCTCGAACCGGATTTCCCGCGGAGTGACGCTCACGACGCGGGTCGTCTGCGTGGAGGCGCCGTAGTTGCTCTCATGCGTTTGCTGAACACGGCTCTCGGCTTTGAGCATACGGATATCGCTTTGCATGGCGGTCAGCGTTTCGCGGAGCCCGGCCATATCGGGGGCGCCGCCGGTCTGCGGGATGCACAGCCGCTGCCCCACCCGCAGCGAGTTCGGATCGGTTCCCGGGTTGGCCTCGAGAATGCTGGCGATGCTCACTCCGTAATCTTGGGCGATCTGATAGAGCGTATCGCCGCGCTCGATGATTCGGGAGACATGGTTCGGGGGACAGGACGGAATGCAGATGACCTGCCCGATTTGCAGGTTGTTCGGGTCGAGGCCCGGGTTCGCCGCGAGGATGCGCATCACGCTGGATTCCAGCCGGAAGGCGATCATGTTCAGCGTGTCTCCGGGTTGAACCGTGTAAGGATAGTGCTCTGCGGGGCACTGCCGGTAGAAGGTGTTGAACAAAGGTACGTTCCCCTTTCGCCGCAACGTTATTTTGTTATACACTATGCGCGGAATGGGCGGCTGTTACCGGGACTTTGGCCCGGGCGTGCCTAGGTGCAAGCTGCGGATATGGTGTATAGTAAGGAGAGATAGGGACTCTATCCAACTAAGTGGAAAAGTAACATCTATTTTGGCCGATAAGGTGGTTTTTTCGGCGGCTGAAGTGGAAATGATACAACTAATTTTGGGCAGATTGCGGTTTTTGGGGAAAAGACGCGAAAAAAGGTGCTGATTTTCCACTTAGTCGTTGATTATGAAGCTAAAGCGGACTAACTAATTGGCAAATTTACAACTAGCTACCGGATCAGGCGGCGGTGGGGAGATTTTGATCGATCAAACGGAGGCGGGAACATGACCATCTATATCGCATTGCTGCGAGGGATTAACGTCGGCGGCAAAAACATGATCAAAATGGCGGAGTTGAAGCGTTCTTTGACGGACGACGGGCTAAAAAAGGTGCAGACCTACATTCAAAGCGGCAATGTGCTGTTTGTCTCGGACGAGGAAGAGGAGGAGGCGCTTAGCCTGCGGATCGAACGGATCGTCCGGCGGGACTTCGGCTTGGACGTCCCCGTCGTCCTGAGAACGGCGGAAGAGTTGGGCGCGGCTGCGGCCGGCTGCCCGTTTACGCCGGAGGAGGTCGCTGTAGCGGAAGCGACGGCAACGGGGGGAAGTTTGTACGTTGCGTTCATGCGGAGCGAACCGACTGCCGAAGCGCTGGGGCGTTTTGCATCCTATGCAAACGAACAGGAGCATTTTCGCGTGTCAGGCAGGGAGGTTTACTTGTTGTTTAAAGACAGCGTCCGGAATTCCAAGCTGGCGGCCAACCTGCAGAAGCTGGACGCCTCCGCCACAGTGCGCAATTGGAAAACGGTAGGCAAGCTGATTTCGCTGGCGGAGCTCCTGAAGCCGCAGGAGTAAAACCCGTTTCGGTTAACCGGGCTTTGCGGGTTCGGTTTTACCGCCAGAGCCAGCCCTTGCGGTTTAGGTCAAGCTTCCTTGAGGTCAGATGAATCAGCAGCTCTTCCGCGGCGCTCGCTGCGGAAACAATGCAAAGTGCGATAAGAATCCACGGAGGGTGACCTGTCGCAAACATAATCCAAGGGGCGGCAAAAACAAGCGACCCGGCGATTTTGTTGCCCCAGGTATGAATCATCGCCACGGTGCGGAATTTAAAGGCCCCATATATCGAGGATGCCGCGCGAATGGCGATGGCCCCGGCAAGATACGGCCAGACGACCCTCATCGCTTCTCCCGCCCACCGGGCCAACGCGAGGGTCGCCACCCCGAACATCAGCAGATCGGCCAGGGAATCCAGCTTTGCCCCGATGGCGCTAACCGTATTCGTCCGGCGCGCAATCCTTCCGTCCAGCACGTCGGTTATCCCGGCAAGCGTATAGATGACGATAAATACCGCAGGCCGGTTCAGCACGAAGATCAATGCGCAAGACAGGACGATACGGCTTAGGGTCAAGCCATTGGCCAAATGCTTCATCCCAGCTCTCCTCATTTTGGGTTCTCGGTGCATAATAACATAATCGATCAATAAGATCAGTGATGTGATGGAGGGATCAGATTCAGCAGTCCCCTTTTTGCCGGTATCCGATTCTTACAAATCGGGAATTTGCCAATCGATTTCGGCCAGCCCTTTGGCGCGCAAAAATTGGTTTGTTCGCGAAAACGGCTTGCTGCCCAGGAATCCGCGGTGGGCGGACAGCGGACTGGGATGCGGCGTTTTGATCAGATGATGATTGCGATTGGTGATGAGCGCCGCCTTTTTTTGCGCATGGCTGCCCCACAGCAGAAACACGACCGGTTCCTGCTTTTGGTTCAACGTTTCGATCACCTTGTCCGTGAAATTTTCCCAGCCTCTATCCTTATGGGAATTCGGCGTCTCGGCTTGTACGGTCAGCACGGTGTTGAGCAGCAGTACGCCTTGCTTCGCCCACGGAACCAAATAGCCGTTATTGGGAATGCGGCAGCCCAAATCGTCCTGCAGCTCTTTGAACATATTTTGCAGGGAAGGAGGGGCCTTGACGCCCGGCTTCACGGAGAAGCTGAGCCCATGCGCCTGCCCCGGCCCGTGGTAAGGGTCCTGGCCCAGAATCACGACTTTGACGTCGGCGAAAGAAGTATAATGAAGCGCGTTGAAAATATCGTACATATCGGGATAAATCGTCTTGGTTCGATATTCGTTCGCCAAAAATTTACGCAGCTGCAAATAGTACGGTTTCTCGAATTCGGCCTCCAGGAGAGGGGCCCAATCGTTTTTCAGGATGATCAATCACTTTCACTCCTCAGTTTCGTCGAGATTAGTAAAGATTCGACACCGATGCGTACAGTTCCTTCCGTATTCGTCCAGCCTATTTTTGGAAAACAATGGAATAATAAGTATCCGCCCATTGACGCACGGACAAAACGGTAGATGGCTGCAAAAGACGCTCCATCTCTGTTAGCGGTATGCGGTGTCCGGGTTTGCCGTCCGGACGGGGATGCAGCCATTCCACGACGAGTCCTTTGGCGCCGGGCTTCATCACGCGCCGTATTTCCTTTATTCCGGCTGCCGGATCCTCCAAAATATGCAGGATAAGCGAAGCGATCGCGGCATCTACAGATGACGAAGCCAGCGGGATATGCTCCAAGTTCCCTGTAAGAATCTCCACCTGTGGGGTTTCATAGATTCGGCTGCGTTCTTGCAGGATGTCCAACATGAACGAATCATTATCGACCGCGTAAACCTTGTTCTCCGTGCGGCGTGCCGCGGGGAAGGTGAAGTATCCGCCTCCCGCCCCCAGGTCAAGGACGGTGTCTGTTTCCTTTAGGGCCAACAGATCCAACAACCGCTCAGGAGGAAGCTGGCGTATTCGTTCCGGCTTTTCCAAGTTCTGTAGCCTGGCTTGATTTGAAGCCAGTTCATTCCGGGATTCATTCGATCCATTGCCATGATCTGCGTAAGCCATCCGTTTAACGCTCCTTTTCAAATTCGATGATTACTCCCTATTCCATCACTTCCTGCGAAGTCCCTGCCTAGTTTCACAAAAGGACACGAAAGGTTCAAACAGCGGAAAGCCGCGAGGAGACTCTCGCGGCTTTCTTCATAGTGAGATGAACGGCGTCATACAATGATGAACCCGTTATTTATCCATCCATTGAAAATGGAAGCTGCCTTCCCGGTCAACGCGTTCGAACGTATGGGCGCCGAAATAGTCGCGCTGCGCTTGCAGCAGGTTGGCCGGCAGCCGTTCGGAACGGTAGCTGTCGTAGTAGGCCAGGGCGGAGGCGAAGGCCGGAACCGGGATGCCGCGGGTGACGGCCGTGGCGACCACCTCTCTCCAGGCGTCCTGGTAGCTTTCCACGACGCCTTTGAAATAGTCGTCCAGCAGCAGGTTTTTCAGTTCCGGATCGCGGTCGTAAGCGTCCTTGATGTTTTGCAGGAAGCGGGCGCGGATGATGCAGCCGCCGCGGAAAATCATCGCGATCGCGCCGTAATTCAAATCCCAGCCGTATTCCTCGGAAGCGAGCCGCATCTGCGCGAAGCCTTGGGCGTACGACGCAATCTTGCTGGCGTACAGCGCTTTGCGCACGGCTTCGACGAACGCCTGCTTGTCGCCTTCGTACGGCCGCGCGGCGGGGCCGCTTAACCGTTTGCTGGCGGCGACGCGTTCTTCCTTCATCGCGGAGATGAAGCGCGCGAACACCGACTCGGTGATGATGGACAGCGGTACGCCGAGATCGAGGGCGCTTTGGCTGGTCCATTTGCCGGTGCCTTTTTGGCCGGCGGCGTCAAGGATGACGTCGACCATCGGCTTTCCGGTAACCGGGTCCTTCTTGCCGAAGATGTCGGCGGTAATTTCGATCAGGTAGCTGTCCAGCTCGCCGTTATTCCATTCGCTGAAGATATCGTGCAATTCGTCCACGCCAAGCCCCAGTACGTCCTTCAACAACTGGTAGGCTTCGCCGATCAGCTGCATGTCGCCGTACTCGATCCCGTTATGGACCATCTTCACGTAATGGCCGGCGCCATCCGGTCCGATGTAGGTCGAGCAGGGGTCGCCGTTCACTTTGGCCGAGATGGCCGTCAAGATCGGCTCGACCTGCTCGTAGGCATCCCGTTGTCCGCCCGGCATGATCGCCGGGCCTTTGAGCGCGCCTTCTTCGCCGCCGGATACGCCGGCCCCGATGTAGCGGAAGCCTTGGGCTTCCAGCTCCTTGTTGCGGCGCTGCGTATCCGGGAAGTGGGCGTTGCCGCCGTCGATCAGAATGTCGCCCGGCTCAAGGAAAGGAACAAGCTGGTTGATTGTGTCGTCGGTTGGTTTGCCGGCTTTGACCATGATTAATATTTTGCGCGGCGTTTCCAGCGACTGCACAAATTCCTCGATGCTGTAGGTGCCGACGAAATTTTTGCCCGGCGCTTCCTCCAGAAGTTCTTTGGTCTTCTCGGCCGAACGGTTGTACAAGGCCACGGAGAAGCCGTTGTTTTCGATATTTAGCGCGAGGTTTTTGCCCATGACGGCCAGCCCGACGACCCCGATTTGTTGTTTCTTCATCAGTAAGTACCTCCATACCTATCCTCTGTAATATGCGAATCTCTTATTTCACGGATTTCTTCCAATCGGCGGCGAATTTCTCCAGTCCTTGATCCGTCAGCGGATGTTTAGCCAACTGCTCGATGACGCCAAACGGAATCGTGGCGATATGCGCCCCGGTTAACGCCACGCGGGTGACGTGATCCGGGTGACGGACCGAAGCCGCGATGATTTGCGTATCCAGGCCGTGCACCCGGAACAACTCCGCTACCTTCGCGACCAAATGCACACCGTCTTCCGAAATATCGTCCAGGCGGCCCAGAAACGGCGATACGTAGGTGGCACCGGCGCGGGCGGCCAGCAAAGCCTGGTTGACGGTGAAGATCAAAGTAACGTTCGTCTTCACGCCTTTTTGGGCCAGATACTTGGTCGCTTCGAGCCCTGCCAGCGTCATCGGAAGTTTGATCGTGATGCGCGGATCACGGTTATTGATTTGGATCAGCTCCTCCGCCTGGGCGATCATCTCTTCGGCGGTGAGCGCATCCGGCGTCACTTCGGCCGAGACGGACTCGACGTCGGGGACGGCCTGCAGGATTTCGGCGATGCGGTCTTCGAACTTGACGCCCTCCTTGGCTACCAGGGAAGGATTGGTCGTCACCCCGGACAAGACGCCGATTTTATGGGCTTTTTTAATGTCATCCAGATTGGCGGTGTCAACAAAAAACTTCATCACAAATCCCTCCAATTTGTAAAATACAGATTTGAGATATCGGGGCGAACAGCTCGGTCATCCCCCGTTATTTGATGGACAACGGCTCCTGGGCCGAAGGTTTGCCGGTGCTTGCTCCTGCGGAGGCCGCTTCGCTCTCCCGGTCGAACCACCACTCGAAGCCGTCTTTGGCCAGCAGCTCATGCGCCGCCTGCGGACCGAAGCTGCCTGCGGGGTATTCATGCAAAGGAACCTCATCGGCTGCATAAGCGTCCAGGATCGGCTGCACCCATTTCCAGGACAACTCGACTTCATCCCAATGCGCGAAGAAGGAAGAGTCGCCGCGAAGCGCGTCGTAGATCAGGTTCTCGTAGGCTTCGGGCACATCGCTGCCGCTCTTGTGCGTGCCGATCAAGACCTTCGTGAGATCCTGCCGCTCGGTTTCGCCTTCCGTGTTGAGGCGCAGGTAAATGCCTTCGTTCGGGCTGATTTCGAACACGAGCAAATTCGGCGCCCCGCCGGTATTGGCCGCGGAGATTTGCTTGACCGGCTCCCGGAACTCGATGACGATACGCGTCGCCTTCTCCTTCATGCGTTTGCCGGTGCGGATGTAGAACGGAATTCCCCGCCAGAAATCGTCGTCGATTTGCAGCTTGGCGGCAATAAATGTGTCGTTGCGGGAATCCTCCGGGATTCCGGCTTCGTCCTTGTAGCCGACGACCGGCTTCCCTTGAATCGAACCGCTGGCGTATTGACCGCGGACCACTTGGGTTGGAACGTCCTGACGCAGCAGCGGCTCCAACGATTGCATGACGTGTTTCTTCTTATTGCGCACCTGCTCCGAATCGTCGCCCTTCGGCAGATGAGCGGCCAGCATCATCAACAGTTGCAGCATATGATTTTGGAACATGTCGCGCAACGCCCCGGAATGGTCGTAATAACCGGCTCGCTCTTCGACGCCGACGGTTTCGCTGGCCGTAATTTGCACGTTAGCGATATAACGGTTGTTCCAGGAAGCCTGGAGCACCGGATTCGTCTGCTGCAGCAGTTGGAGCTTCTGCACCATCGGCTTGCCGAGGTAGTGGTCGATGCGGAAAATTTCCTCTTCGGTAAAAGCTTTGCTGAGCTGCGCGTTGAAATCGCGGGCGGATGGCAAATCGCGGCCGAACGGTTTTTCGATAACGAGGCGTTTCCAGCCCTTCGTATTGCCGAGCCCGCTGTCCTCGATATGAGCGGCGATCGTTTCGAACAGTTCCGGACCTACCGACAAATAAAATAACCGGTTTGGAGCAACCCCTAAAGTTTGCTCGCGCTCCTCAACCAAATGCAGCAGGCTTTGATAGTCTTCCTTGCGGTCGACGTTCAGCACATGGTAGCGGAAAAAGCCGAGGAAACGGTTCACGGCCTCCGTATCGCCGGCTTCTCGCCGCGAAAAGCTGTGCAGGGACCGCTCGATGTTTGCCCTAAAAGTCTCGTCGGACCATTCTCTGCGTCCCAAGCCGATCACGGAAAAAACATCCGGCAGCTTCCCATCCAAAAACAAATTAAACAGGGCGGGGTAGATTTTGCGTTTCGCCAAATCCCCGGTTGCCCCAAACAATACGAACGTATTGGCATCCATCCAGGTTCTCTCCTCTCGGCATAGCTTTTCATTTATGTGTTTTGGGACGGCGGCCCATCGAATTCCGGGTGTATCCGCCTAAATCCCATCTCTAAGCTATGGATTATTTTGACTTCCTCCACTATAATACGAATATCGCCATAGGTGAAATTAATATATTTGACAGGAGCTATAGACCACATTTATGACTAACAATTATGAATTATATAAAGTGTTCTATTGGGCGGCCAAAACCGGCAGCTTGACCCAAGCGGCCAATGCGTTGTTCTTGACGCAACCCAGCGTCAGCCATGCCATCAAACAGCTGGAGGAAAGCTTTGGTCTACCGTTGTTCTACCGCAACTCCAAGGGGGTATCGCTGACGCAGGAGGGCGCGATTTTGTACTCTTATATCGAGCAATCGCACATCCTCATTTCCCTGGCGGAGAAAAAAATGGCCGAGCTCAAAAATCTCGATACCGGCGTGTTGCGGATCGGCGGCAGCGACTCGTTGTTCAAGCATTACCTGCTTCCGTATATAGAGGAGTTCCATCGCCGCTATCCGGACGTCGGGATTCAGTTGCTTCATGGCACGACGCCGGAAATCATGGGCTACTTGAAGGAGGGGAAGATCGACCTTGGCGTCGCCCGGATGCCGATCGTCGATTCCCATATCGAAGTGCGGGAAGGGATTCAACTGCAGGATTGCTTCGTGGCCGGCTGCGCGTACGCCGATCTCAAGGATAAAGTCATTTCGCTGGACGAGCTGCTGGAGCAGCCGCTCGTCTTGTTCTCGCGCAACAGCCGGGCCCGCATGGCGATCACCGAACTGTTCCAGGAATACGGTTATGAGCTTAAGCCGGAAATCGAAGTCGGCAGCGTCGACCTGTTAATCGAGCTGGCACGCAAAGGACTGGGGGTTTCCTACGTGGCCCGGGAATTTGTATCGAAGGAGCTGGAGGAGGGATCGCTGTTTGAAATCCGGCTGGACGTGGAACTGCCCCCGTCGCAGGTGGGGATCATGAATATGCGGAACATGCCGCTCACAAGCGCGGCGCAGAAGTTTATCGAAGGGTTCCGGTAAGGGAGATTATGAACATGCCGGGAAACTTCGGAAATTCCGTAGAGCGCGTTGAAATAAAAGCGGATAAAGTAAGATCATAACTGAAGAAGGAGACGTTCATAAGCATGAATACGTTAATCGAGTCCATCCGATATCCCTGATTTTTGTTCTTAAGCGGAATAATGAAGTGGAGGATTTCCAACTAGCGAAGAACCGAGCGGCGGAGAGTTATTTTCGGCCTTTCGTCAAGCAACGATTCCTGGATAACGCAAAAAAACGTCTGCAAGAGACAGCAGACGTTTTTTTGCCAGGTTTACTTCTTACGCACCGGGTAGCATACCTCCGTCACCCATTCCTCGGGATTTGGCGTATCATGAGGGCTAACGTGATAAATGCAGAAGGACAAACCGTCGAATTCATAACCGTTGTCGACAACCCAGCCCGCTACCGCCTCATTGACCGCAGTGATTTTTTCGTAGCCTCCTTTATACGTCGCCGAGGCCATTTCAATAGCGGGTACAGTTTTGAATTTTACGTTTTCGGTATCCTTGTATTGGCCTTTTACGGAGATCTGGACCTCTACATCCACATCGCTCTCTTTGTATTCGCCATCGTGAAAAACAGCCAGGGCATAGCAAGGATCGTCGTTGACGATATGCAGCGGCGCCGTTTCGTTCATGAGAATATGCCAGAGCCTGCCTTCCTCTTCGTAGTTCGGAATCATCTTGCGTACGCTGGCCACCGTTCTTGCGGGCAATTTTTTGAATATCACATTATAATTCATTGCGGAATCATCCTTTCCCAGTCGGGTTAATGTAGTCTCCAGCAGCAGGAGCTGCCGGTTCAGGGCGTCGGCTTGTTCCCTGATTTCCGTTTGCCTGAGCTGGAGAAACACTTTAAGTTTGCCGGGATCGCCGTAATGCGCGAGGATTTCCTTGATGCCCGCCAGACTAAAGCCCATGTCTTTCAGGGCGGTAATGCGGCCCGCGACAGGAAGCTGCGCCTCGCTATAATATCGGTATCCCGTAAAGTCATCGACGCTTTCCGGCGTCAGCAAACCGATTTCATCGTAGTGCCGGAGCATCCGGATGCTGATTTTCGACAGCTTGGAAAAATCGCCTATCTTAAGCATAATGGTCCTCCACATATATGTGAGTTTTGCTTGAGCTCATTTCCAGCATAAAATATACCATAGTGAGAGAGTCAACCAGCCGATAGGGGACGGGGGGATGCTGTATGAAAAAAATATTGATCGTCGAAGACGACGAAGCGCTTTTCATGGATGCCGAAACGGAATTTCCTGACCGAAAAATACAATGGATGCAATGTCCTTCTCATTGATGACCTGTTCAAACGTTTTGATCGTCAGCAATTCGCCGTTCAAAAAATCGCTCAAAGCCAATCCGGTGAACAGGCTGGTCGTTGACGAGGTGCCGTCTTGATATTTGATCGTGACGGGGTAGTGATCCAGATATTCGTTGTCGCCGATTTCTTTTAATCGCCCGGCCGCTTGGTCGATTTCCTTTAAAGATTCGCTTTCAATTTTTAAAGTAATCGAAATCGGCGAAACGGAGATCGTTTGTAATACCGCCTCGTAACCAAACATGGCCAGTTTCCGTTTGACCGGATACAGTGTGGAGTAGGCCTTGAAATTCAACGAAACATCCGCTTCCCAAGTTCCCGGAATGACCGTTTCGAAGATTCCCGGAAACGGGGCGGCCGCTTGCAAATCGCGGAATTTGAAATGAGCGGTTTGACCCGCTAATGGATCTTGGCTCATGATGCTCATGATCAGACTGATTTGATTGTCATGCGGATTTTCATCGTCCAGCACTTCGAAATTCGTACTAACATATTGCTGATCCGTCGTGATCATGGGATGCTCGAAGCGGTATCTCGCCGCGTCCAATACCGTGCCCTGCGGAGCGGCAAAGTCCATCAAGAGATAGGTCAGATTACCGTCGCCGATCACTTGCTTGATCGTTAGGGTCCCATTTTCATGAACAACCCGTTCATTAACTGTGTAAGCCCCGTCCGACAAAAATTGCATTTGATCTTGGTTTGCCGGCTTCAGGAACTTTAAAAAGGCTTCATCCAACCCCATATAAGCCGCGGCAAAAGCCGTTGTGGATAAGCCGATCCATACCGCGGCGATCGATAATGCGGTTTTTAAGTGTCTCGAAGGCATAACTCCGCGGGGCCGTTGATTGATCTCCCGGCTTTGGAGCAGAATCCGATGGAACATTTTTTCCTTTTGTTCGCTTGTCGGTGTCAGTGCTTCAAAAAGCGATTGGATGTGCTTGTTACTCAAGGCCATTCCCTCCCAAGTCGATTTTTAGGCGTTTGCGTCCACGGGACAGTTGCGTTAGGATCGTGCTTTCTTTGCGCGCCAGCAGGTCTGCGATCTCTTTTACCGAGTACCCTTCGAAATAGTACAGATAGAGCACCGTTTTGTATTTTTCGGGAAGCGAAAGCAGCCTGGCCAGCACCGCTCCGGAAGGTTCGCCGCCGGTCCAGGAAGGAACCTCGGGCAAAGCGTCAAGCGCCACGCGGCGGGTTTTCCACCAATGTTTTAGAATATCTTTACAGTGGTTTCTGGCGGTTACGGTCAACCACGCTTTTTCATGCTCGTGGTCTTGAAAAACTTGGCGAGATTGAATCAATTTCAGAAATACAGATTGAACCGCGTCTTCTGCATCAACGGGATGCTGTAAATAGATATAGCAAAGCCTGTAAACCAGGTCGACATGTCGTTGATAAAGTTCGGCCAATTCTTTATCCGTACGCAATAAAGAATCGCTCTCCATGCGTTCACCTCCTGTAAACAACACGATGGTTCGCCGCAAAATATCTCATTTCCCGATTTTTTTGCAGAAAAAATCCTCCCTTGCATCTGCTGGGAGGATAAAAGAGAGGAGCGGGGAACCCTGCGAGCTGCGCTCCGCATGGCTCGGCATGGAACTGTGCAGCGTCCGGAACGAGGGTATGGCGTTGCCCGCGACTTCGCCCGACCTTCCGCCGGCTACGTCCGCAACTTCGCTAACGATTTAGCCGTCGGCCTTACTCGCGATTTAGCCGCGGCCTCGCTGCCGGCCTTGCCCGCGACTGCTGCCGACTTCGCGGACGGCCTCGCCGCTTTCCGGTCGGCATGGCATGGCGGGGCGGAGCCAACTGCAAAACTGCAGTTCATTTCCGGGCAATTTCCCGTTTCGAGCCAATGAAATGCGAAAGTGCATCTATTAAGAGCCGATTAGAGAAAAAAGAGACTTTTGGGCGGAAATCAACTGCACATATGCATCTGAAGGCCGTTGTGAGGGCATTTTGATGAAAATCGCCTGCACTTTTGCATCCGATGGGGCGCGGCGCCAACCTTTCCCTTAGAACCAGACGTTTATTCGGGCGCTATAAATAACATTTCATCGACTTTTCGATCCAATACGAGAACTTGGTTCCGGGATGTTGTCGTTCAACCTGCTTCATCCGAAGATACAAGTCGATCCCGTCGGAAACATCGTGCCATAAGTCGGTGAAGACATAATCATAGGCATTTCGGGCCAGATGGGTACGGGCAAAGTCGAAGGCATCCGCATGGACGATCCGAATCTTTTCGGCCTGCTTGAACTGGGGCAGGATATGCCGCTTAAACAAGTGAATGACGTCTTCGTTGATTTCGACGATCGTGACGCTGTCCACGTTGTCCTTCTCCGAAACCATGTAGGCGTAGTAGCCGAGGCCAAGGCCAAATGTCAGGACCCGTCCAAAGGCGGCGGCGACGGGTTCCTTCATCGTTTCGATTTCGTTGGGCGTCACCGTCATCCAGATGCGCTCCTGCTCCAAAACCGCCGGATACGTAAATTCCGTCTCGAAAAATCCGATTTGCGGGATTTGCCTGCCTTCCGTCGTCCGGAGGATGTCATTGCAGACAAAGCCTTCGAACGGCTTATAGCGTTCGTATTTCAGCTCGCTGTTGCCGATGCGGACGGCAGGGAGGCGGATATTCCGGTAATACGGGTTCCGCTCGTATTCGCCGAGGTCAAGCCGATGT
This sequence comes from Paenibacillus sp. JL3B1040, assembly GCF_057063165.1. Classification (NCBI taxonomy): domain Bacteria; kingdom Bacillati; phylum Bacillota; class Bacilli; order Caryophanales; family Paenibacillaceae; genus Paenibacillus; species Paenibacillus tiangongensis. The sequence goes on from NZ_CM169317.1 coordinate 1,522,186, forward strand.
ATCATAGGGTGGAAATAGGCGTTGAACAGCGCTTTATCCGCTTCGCTGTCGACGATATCCAGCCCGAATTTGGCGGCGAGCAGCAGCTTGAAGGCGTATTCCGCCGAGACGCCGCTTTGGACGATCTCGGCAATTTCTGCGGCCTGGATGAGATCGGGCGCATGATTCAGGTAACTGCCCAGCAGGGCAAACAGCTGGCGATTGCCTTCCTGAATAGGCTCCGTGATGCCCTTTGCGTCTTCCATCTTCAGACCCTGAGCGAGCCGCGGAACCCTCTCACGCCGTAGTAGGATTCCGCACCATTGTGGTACACGAAGACCGTATCGTAGCGGCGGTCGCAGAAGAGGGCGCCGCCGAGCTTGCGGATCGCGGCCGGCGTCTTGATCCAACTCGACGTTTTCGTGTCAAAAGCTCCAAGCTTCTGAAGATCCCGGTATTGCTCTTCCGTTAACAGCTCAATGCCCATGGCGCCCGCCATGTTCACCGCGCTGTCCGCCGGCTTATGCTGCTTTCTCGACTCCAGCGCTTCAGGGTCGTAACAGATGCTTCTGCGGCCTTTAGGCGTTTCCGGTGAGCAGTCGAAGAATATATATTCCCCGGTCTGTGCATCTTGCGCAACCACATCCGGTTCGCCGCCGGTCCGTTCCATTTCATGGAGCGACCACATCTTCTCGGGCTGAGCCTCCAGCTTCATTTGGATAGGTGCCCATTCCAACCCGGGGTGGCGGGTCATGTTTTTCTCGAATCGTTCCTTCAAGGCATGGAGCAGTTCTTCACGTTGTTCTGGCAATAAGCCGGTTTGTTCTTTACTCATCATGAAGCCTCCTTGGCGTTATTGATGCTTAACCTCTACAAGTCCTCCGTGCTGAGCGTAAATCCTTCAATCACCGCATCCTCGTCGACCTCGATCAGGATGCACCGCTTGCCGTGATAATTCACCTGCTTCACGTATTTTAAGTCCTGCGGGCTGACCGAAATCGTGGCCACCTTAGTATCGATCTTGATCGACTTGGAAGTGAATTTCGGCACGACGCTGCTTGCTTTGATCTCATAGTTTTTGTCGTCGACGACCGCTTGGTACGCCAGCTCCACCTTTTCCGTGGTCACGCTCTCCACGCCGCTTGCCGTCAGCACGCGTTCAACGTCCTTATAATCCAGCTTCGGCGGTTCTTCCTCTTCGTGGGTTTCGATGACCTGCTGAATTTCTTCGTATACGCTCGCAATTGTGGAGGCGTCGAGCTGATCCCCGGCGATTTCCTTGACGATATCTTCGAAGATCGCTCTCTCTTCCAGCGCGGTTACGGTCTTCTCGGCGTTCAGGACCTGATCGATAAAATGCTGATTCGGATCGTTTGCTTTGCCCGCGCAATACAGCACCCGATTTACATCGGAGAAGCCATCCGTCATGCTAGGGTAAAAGAACCCTTGCTCCGGCGAGCGCAGCTTGATGATCGGATCGACGATGACGTTGTATTTGAATTCGCGTTCGACATAATCGAACATGAGTGTTTTGCGCTGCGGTTCCGTGGAATTGAGGCTGCAGAGGATGAACGGATTCGCGAACATCTCGTCGGTTTCGCTCTCCTCGGCTTCCTCGTTACGTTCCCGGGTCGGCTTATAGTATTGGCCGCGAACGAAGGTGACCACCGTATCCCGTTCATACTTCGTATCCTCTAACATTTTCTCCACCAACAAAAGCATCAAATCATGCCATTCCTCCGCATCCCCGGTGACCAGCGCTTGATGGAGAAGCGCCTGCGACGGTTTGTCCGATTCCGGCTGCTCCTGGAACTTTAACTCGAACAGCTTCTGATCCAATTCCCCGGACAGCAGCTTCTTGAAGTTGCCCATATGCAGTTCCTGCTTCTCCCGCTCCAAGAGCTCGAACGGCGTGCGTTCAAAATGATAGATTTCATTCGTTTCCTTCATAATATACACGTTAAGAATGTCGTAAATGCTAAGTCTTTCGTGATCCAGTTTGAATTGCTTACGAATATAGGCGATTTCTTTCTTTATCAAGACGATCCAACACTCCTAAGTAAGTAAAATGGCCAGCATAACCAAAACTACCGACCATTATATCACTTGGAGGAGGGGATTGGTAACGTATCCGCCACGCCGCAGAGTTTATCAAACGAAAGACTCGGAAGATATAGTACAATTAAAGTCTAATGAACTCAAAAAGGAAGGGAAGAAAAAGATGCTAATTGACCTTTCTCATCTCATTCAAGATGGATTGCCTGTGTTTCCGGGGGATTCAGAGACCGTACTTCAACAATCCAACAAGGAAGAATATGAGCAATTCATCAAACCCAAACAAATCGTTATTTTGTATACGGGTCACAGCAAATACCTATACTAAATGGCGGTCCATAGCCCAAACAAAAAGAGGGGTTCAGCGCCCCTCCGACCAAGGTCTTTCCCGACCAACAGTGAACAACACTCCACATGCCTTGTATCCCGATACTGTCATTGGATTGAGCTCATAAGCTCGTAGAAGTATCTAGGTTCATGAGTTTTATTAAGACGATACCAAGCGTCTAATGTTTTCGGAGAAAATACATCCAGCGCTTTTAAAACATGAACGGAAAATTCTAATGGAGCTACTCCGGATGCAGTGATCAATCTTCCATCGGTGACAGCAGATTCCGCTTTGTAATATTCTTCGCCCGTGTAAGAAGGGCAAATCATTTTAAGGTAGGCCAAATCATTGCTTGTGTGCCAACGTGAATCCAACAACCCTGCTTGAGCAAGTCCTAAGGTAGCCCCGCAAATTGCTCCAACTACGATCCCTTCGTTTAAACACATCTCGGCAATTTTTAATATGGGGACGTGAACAGCTTCCGACCATGTATTTCCACCAGGTAAAATCAGTGCATCTATGCTTTTAATGCTGCACTCATCCACTTTAACATCAGGCATTATTTTCAATCCGCCCATTGTAGTTACTGGCGTCTTTTCTATGCCAACGGTGACGATTTTTACTGGAGCCAGCCCCTGTCTGAAGTATCTTCCAGAGTTCAGTTCGGCGGCTAAATAACCTATTTCCCAATCGGACATGGTATCAAACACATAAAGATAGACGGTATTATTCATTTCTAAGCACTCCTCATAAAGTTCATTAGGTCACAGCAACCATTCATCTGTAATGAGTGGTTGTCAATAGAATAAAACAACTTCACTGACAACTACTGTCAGTGAAGTTGTTAAAGTTGACCTGAGTGCAGGGGGAAACACAGGATGAGCCTGGGATAGGGCTAAAGATCATCGGAGGAAAAATCGGAGAGATATACGGTCACCTCTCATTTTCGAACCATCATTGTGACGCACTCCACATGACTCGTCTGCGGGAACATGTCCACCGGCTGCACCCACTCCAGCGCATAACCGCCGTCCAGCAGCGCTTTGCAATCCTTTGCCAGAGTGGACGGATTGCAGGAGACATAGATGAAGCGTTTGGGCTTGGCCTTCAGCACCGCTTCAAGGAAGCGGGGATCGAGGCCGGTGCGCGGCGGGTCGGCGACGATGACGTCGGGCGAAAAGCCGCTTTTTACCCAGCGGGGGAGCAGTTCCTCGGCGTAACCGGTGTAAAACCCGGCGTTATCCCGGCCGTTGCGGGCGGCATTGGCCTTGGCGTCCTCCACGGCCTCGGGAATCGATTCGATGCCGCGGACTTCCTTCGCGTAAGGCGCCAGCCACAAGCCGATCGTGCCGGTGCCGCAGTACGCATCGACAACCGTTTCCCGGCCGGTCAACCCGGAGGCCGCACGCACGGATTCGTACAGCTTGACGGTCTGCAGCGGGTTGAGTTGGAAGAACGCGCGGGGGGACAAGGTGAATTCCAGGTCGCCGAGCGATTCCTGAATGCTGTCTTCTCCCCATAACACCTCCGTCCGGTTGCCGAATACGAGCGAGGTGTTCTTTGGGTTCACGTTCATCGCAATGCTCGTCAGCTCCGGCATCGCCAGCCGCAGTTCTTTGATCAGTTCGGCCTGGCGCGGCAGCTTGTCATTGACCGTCACGAGCGTAACCTGAAGCTGACCGGACTGAAAACCGACGCGGACGACGATCGTACGGACGAGGCCTTGATTGCCTTTCTCCTTATATACCGGAATGCCGAGACGCTGCAGCACGTTTCGCGTCTTGTCCACCGCCTCGTTCACCTTCGGGTGCTGAATCGGGCAACCCGTAATGTCGATCAGCTTGTGGGAGTCGGCGGCGTACAAGCCGGCGATCATGCCTTCTTGGGCCATGCCTAATTGAAGCTGCGCCTTATTGCGGTAGCCCCAGGGATGATCCATGCCCAGCATCGGTTTCAGGCGTACGTCCTGCAGACCCGCATAACGCGCAAACGCCTCGCGGATAATATCCTCCTTGCCGGCCAGTTGTCCCGCGTAGGACAAATGCTGGATTTGGCAGCCGCCGCAGATGCCGAACACCGGGCACGGCGCATCGACCCGATGCGGGGAACGCTTCTCGATCTCCCGAATCGCGGCGGCGATATATTTATTCTCAACGCGGGTGACCTCCGCATGAATGACCTCGCCGGGAATTCCGCCCTCGACGAATACGGCCTTGCGCCGATAATAGCCCACGCCTTCGCCGTTAATGCCGAGCCGCTTGATCGTCACGACAATGCGGTCGCCGGAACGTACCTCATCGGCCTGTTCCCGCTTAGCGATGGGTGGTTTGGAACGCGGGTGCGGTTTTTTTTTCGGGCGGTTGCCGGAAGATTTGCTCTCTTTCATGAATCCTGATTCTCCATCCTCGTAAGGTTTGTACTAGACCCAATATACCATGCGAAACCCAGCGGCACCATAACCCGGCCTCGGTGCTTGGGCTACAGCAGCAACAACAGGGAGGCCAGAATACCGGTGCCTGCCAAAGTGAGCTGAATCCATCCGATGATCCTGGCGTATTTCTGCTCTTTGAGCATTTGCTGCACCGTATAGATTTTGTTATCCACCAGGAGCAAGACGAGTCCGGAGAACAGGAAGAGGGCGGAGGTAAATGCGAGCACGCGGTACATATCAAAGCCTCCTATTTTGCTTTTAAACCGGTTCTGCGGATCGAGAGCTTCAATGTAACGGATAGCGAAATGTCCGCATACATCCGTCCCCAGTCGTTTTTTTGGTGAATATTGCGTTTCCAGAAGCCGGGGTGATGGGCTCTTACGTATTCGCCGAAGCCAAAAATATCGGAATGGTCGCGTTGCGTTTGGCGAATGAAATCGTAGATCAATGCGGTCGAATCCCGTTCAAACTCCTCTTCCACCTGGTTGATCTTCGCCGCGGAGTCGATAGGCCGCCGGGAGCCGAAGTGCTCGTCCAGAATCCCTTCGACGTGGATCCGAAGAGAGACATGCGGTTTTCCGTCAACGATACGGACATCGGTTGTGGTGTGCCGTTCCGTGATTTTAGTGATGACGTAACCTAGTCCGGGAACCGATATTAAGACGGAGTATCCTCCCGGGTTGTAACCTTTAGCTGCCATATACGCCCCGATTTCGATCTCGTTGCTCGTTCCCGCCAGGCGACCTCCGCTGAAATAAGCCAACCCTTTGATCAAAATGTTCTCCTTGCCTCGGATGGTGACGTAAGGCAGGAAACCGTCCTGGCCCCAGTTCGATTCCTCAATCCAAAATGTGCCCAAATAGTTCGGCGGAAATTTTCCCATGTCTACTGCCTTTTCGATCATGGACTGAACGTAAAGGGTCGGGACGCGCTCAAGAGGGGGGGCGACCTTCATCAGCTTGGCCGCTTCGGTCTCGGAGACGAGCAGCCAAGTGCGGCGGCGCACCTCCGGATTGCGGCGCAGGAAATCGCCCAGTTCATCCAAACCGTCCTTGGCAATGCCTTTGCTGATCACGATCACCCGCAAGTGTACCAGATACCGGGGATCTGCGATTTCCTGCTGAAGGTTGTTTAAAGCCTCGTCTAAGCTGTGACCGTATACCTGAACGACCCAAACCGGGCTTTCCTTATCGCCGCCGCTTCCCATGCCACCGCCGCTTGGCCCAAGAGGAATGCGGCCGGGAACCGAAATTTGGGCGGTCACCCGGAGCATCTTTTTGGGGAGCGGGTCGTTCTTCTCATGGGTGACCGCCGCCTCCAACTTCGCGCTTTCGGGAGGAGCTTCATCGATGGCGAGACCGAGCACCAGGGCGCGGTTTTCAATTTCCACCTGATCCCAGCATCCGGTCACATTTAACGCCAGAACCAAGCTCGTCAAGCCGAACAACCATCGCTTCGCCAGGTGTTTACGCATGAGACCTCCCCCCTTTGCGCCGAATCATTGAAATGATCCAGAGAAGCAGGGCGTAGCCGGTCAGGAACAGATAGCCGGAATCGTCCGCAATACGGGAAAACCTGTACAACTGGTATTGATCCTGCGGCAGCAGCGAAACGCCAAACATGAAAGGCATCAGCAGGGTGGTTGTCAGACGATGGTCCTGCAAATCGAGCAGATGGCTTAGGGATAGAGAAGTTAAATAGTAAAGGGTATACATAGTCGTATACACATTAATCACCCATATGATGATAAACAGCGCGTCCATGCGTTCGATGACATCGCCGCCGATCGCGATCGAGCGTGCCATTTCCAGCGTCGGATACAACAACTGCAGCGTTTCCTGAACGCCGTATATCCCGATCGTCGAGAGAACCAACAGCAGGTACATACTTCCAGTGATGGCCATGCCCAGCATGGCCGCCTTCAGCGCTTGCTTTGGCTTCTCCGTGACCGGAAGCATTACCGTAATGAGGAATGAACCTATATATAGGGAGGCCGGGGATAACAAGGCGGGCGACCAGTTTGGGATTTCATTGCCGAGCAGCGGCAACCAATTCAAGTGGCGTACGGATTTCATGGCGATCATGATGACGAACAGGAAAGGCAGAATCACGAACGGCCAATAGAACAGCAGGACATAACTGAACTTCACCACGTTCCTCCTGCAGGATAAGGCGACCAGGATCAAGATCAACAGGATGCTCATCTCGATCGGAGTTTTCCGAAATACGACGGCGGACAACACTTCTCCGAACTGGCGGAACATGAGCGCCGTTGAGATGAAAAAGCAGGCAAACACGAAGAGGTTAGCAAGCAGGGCAGGGAGTTTCCCGATGATGGTTTGGCTGTAATCGAATATCGTCCGATCGCTGAATCGTTGGCTGAGCCGGGTGAACACGAACAGGCTGAAGGCGGCGCAACAGGTGCCTGCGATGGTCATAAGCGGTGCGGCAGTACCGGCCGCCTCAGCGATGATTTTGGGGTAGGTCAGCGTGTATTGTCCAAAAAGCGCGCTACTGATGACGATGGCCAGCTGAGTCGTGCTGATTTTCTCCGTTTTCCGCATTGGCTTTTTCCTCCGACTGAAAGATCTTATCGAAATTGGCTTGGAACGTGCCTTCGGTGCGCCGCGTATCATCTATGGCGTGAAGGTAGCTGGGACGTTTTCCCATCCACCACAGCGGAGCCCGAATGAAGGTATCCACAACCCCGGCCCGCTTCTTGGCCAGGACGGACCGCAAATACGGCACGCCAAACGACTCCAGGTATAGCAAATGGTTAATGATAAAAATGCTTCCTATCATCACCCCGTACAATCCGAAAAGACCGGCCAGCACGATAAGCGGGAAGCGGAGCATTCGCATGGCGATCGCCGTATTATATGCCGGGGTGGCAAAGGAGCCGATCGTAGTCAAAGCGACGATCACCACGGTGATCGGGCTCGATAAGCCGGCGGAAACGGCAGCCTGCCCGATGACCAGGACGCCGACGATCGACAGCGCGCCGCCGATCATTTGCGGGAGGCGAATCGTCGCTTCTCTGAGAATCTCCATCGATGCTTCCATAATCAGCACTTCCAGCATGGCCGGGAAAGGAACCCCGGCGCGCCCTCCGGAGATGGCCACCGCAAAATCGGTAGGCAAGAGCTCGGGATTATAGGAGATGACGGATACGTACAGCGAAGGAAAAAACACGGAGAAGAGCAGGGCCATCAGCCTGACGAATCGCAGCAGGCTGGCGATCAAGAAGCGTTCGGAATAGTCGTCGATCGTTTGGAAGAATTGGTCGAACAGGGCAGGCACGATGAGTGCAAAGGAGGAGCCGTCCACCAGGATGGCCACCCTTCCCTCCAGCAAAGCGGCTACGGTTTTGTCCGGCCGTTCCGTGTTTTGAATTTGCGGAAACGGCGAAATCGGCTGATCCTCGATAAATTGCTCGATGTAGCCGGCGTCGAGGATGCCGTCGATATCGATCTTGGCCAGCCGCCGCATGACCTCGCTAACGAACTGCGGATCGGCGATGCCGTCGATGTAACAGACGGCGGTTTTAGACTTGGTGCGCCTGCCCAGCTCACCGGTTTCGACGACCAGATCGGCGGTTTGCAGCCGGTAACGGATCAGCGACAGGTTCGTTTCGAGCTGCTCGATAAACCCGTCCCGCGGGCCGCGAATGACCTGTTCGGTTTGGGGTTGTTCGATCGCCCGCTTTTCGACCATACGCGTATCGAAGGCCGCCGCTTCGGCATAGCCGTCGACAAGCAGCAGCGTCTGTCCTTTCATCAACAGATCCAACAAGACGTTCCAATCGGAGCTTCGTAGCCTGAGGTTGGCTTGCACTCGCTCGCTGCAAACCCGGTCTAACAGGTCCATCTCCGGCTTATCCTCAAGGCGGGAGGGAGAGAGCAGGGGAGCCACGATGCCCTCTTGAATCATTCGCTGATCCGACAGGGACGTGAAGAACAGCAACGCGGCGTTGCGTTCGCCCATCACCTTCAGTTCGCGAATCAACAGATCCCCAATGTTTCCGAACCGAGTCCGTATCGTCCGGAGATTGGCCTCCAGCTTGGTCTCGAACGGAAGGGGGCCGTTGCCTGCGGCAGAGGGACTGCCAGCGGCCGGACCGGATTGCGGCCGGTTTGGCGGATGCTTTTTCATAAATGCTTCGTAGTTGGTTTTCCAATCCGGCATGCCTGTCCCCCCTTCCGTTATTCCTTTCCCTTACCCATTAACTAGTGTTGGTCGATGTGGAAAAGTTTATGTAGCGGTTGCAGCGGTTGCCCATTTCCCCAAACCCCGGTAAACTTAAAAGTGCATAAAGCCGGTCTGTCCCGGAAGCCGGGAGGACGACGGCCTAATGGAAGTTAGGAGATATGGCGAAATGAGCACGGATGTATTTACGATGGAACAGGCGCAGCAACTGCTGCAAAAATATTACGGTTATCCCGATTTCCGCGAGGGGCAGCGGCGGATCGTCGAGAGCGTATTGTCCGGCGCGGACACGCTGGGCATTATGCCGACCGGCGGCGGCAAATCGATCTGCTACCAGATCCCGGCCCTGATGCTGCCGGGCTTGACGCTGGTCGTGTCGCCGCTGATCTCGCTGATGAAGGATCAGGTGGATGCGCTCACGGCGATGGGCGTCTCCGCCGCCTACATTAACAGCACGCTGTCGGGCAAGGAAGTGAACGACCGGATCCGGGCGGCGCGCCGCGGCGAGATCAAGCTGCTTTATGTAGCGCCGGAACGGCTGGAGCTGGACTGGTTCCGCGAGGAAATGAGCGGGTTGACCATCTCTTGCGTCGCCGTCGACGAGGCGCACTGCGTCTCGCAGTGGGGCCATGACTTCCGGACGAGCTATCTGGCGGTCTCCCCGTTTGTGGAGTCGCTGCCGCGGCGGCCGATCCTGGCGGCCTTCACAGCCACGGCAACGCCGGAGGTCATGGACGACATGGTCCGGTTGCTGCGATTGGCCGATCCGGCCGTATTCGTTACAGGTCTTGGCCGGGACAATCTGGCGATGTCGGTGCTGCGCGGCGAGAACAAACGCGAATTCGTCCTGAATTACGCGAGCACGCACGCCCACCAGCCCGGCATTGTCTACGCCGCTACCCGCAAGGAAGTCGACGACCTGTACGAACGGCTGGGCCGCGCGGGCATCCCCGCCGGCCGCTACCATGCCGGCTTGTCCGACAAGGAGCGGGAGGAGAGCCAGGAGGCATTTCTCTATGACGACATCCGCGTGATGGTGGCGACGAACGCCTTCGGGATGGGGATCGACAAATCGAATGTCCGGTACGTGATCCACTACAATATGCCGAAGAACATGGAGGCTTACGTGCAGGAAGCCGGCCGGGCGGGCCGGGATGGCGAGCCCAGCGAATGCATCCTGCTGTTCAGTCCGCAGGACATCATGACGCAGAAATTCCTGATCGAGCAAAACCCGCAGGAAGGGGACCGCAAACGCAACGAATACCGCAAGCTGCAGCAGATGATCGAATACTGCTATCAGACCCGCTGCCTGCGCTGGGCGATGCTGGATTATTTCGGCGAGGCTCATGACCGCACGCCCTGCGGCATCTGCAGTTCCTGCCGGGACGAACGGGAGCTCGTCGACATGACGCGCGACGCGCAGATCGTGTTCTCCTGCATCCACCGGATGCGGGAGCGGTTTGGCGTGTCGCTGGTCGCCTCGGTGTTGAAGGGCTCGCAGAACAAGAAGGTGCTGCAATACGGCTTCGACGCGCTGCCTACTTACGGTATGATGCGCACGCGGACGGAGAAGGCGATTTCCGAGCTGATCAACGTGTTTATCGCCGAAGGGTATCTGGCCTTGTCCGAAGGGCAATACCCGGTAGTCCGGCTGCAGCCGCTGGCCGTCGAGGTGCTGAAAAGCCGGCACCAGGTCATGCTGCGCGAGCCGGAGCCCGCGGCCGCGTCCAAATCGTCTTCCGGCTCGCGACGCCGCGGTTACGACGAAAGCCCGTCCGCCGTTAACGAGACGGTGTTCGAGCAACTGCGCCTGATCCGCCGCGATTTGGCGGAGAAGGAGCATGTGCCTTCCTACATTATTTTCAATGATGCCACCTTGCGCGAAATGAGCGTCGTCTGCCCGACCCGCGAAGCGGACATGCTGAGAATCAAGGGCGTGGGCGAAGTCAAATACCGCAAGTACGGAAAACCGTTTCTGGAGTTTTTTCAAAATATGGAGTAGGGTTGTGAGCTAGTGAAAGTCATTTTGGCGACGCTGAACGCAAAATTTATCCATACCTCGCTGGCGATCCGACTGCTCAAGGCTTACAGCGGCAACGAGTTCGACATCGATCTGGCGGAATACACGATCAAGGATCCGGTCATGAACATCGTATCCGACTTGTTCCGCCGGAAGCCCGACGTGCTTGGCTTCTCCTGTTATATCTGGAACATCGAAGAGACGATCAAGCTGGCCGCCTTGCTGAAAAAAGTGCTGCCGGAAGTGAAGATCGTGTTGGGCGGTCCCGAGGTCAGCTACGACACGAAATATTGGATGGAACGCGCCCCCGAAGTCGATTTTATCGTGATGGGGGACGGTGAGGAGACGTTCCACCATCTGCTGCAGGAGCTGTCCGGCGACCGGAAGTTCCATTTCGTCTTTGGCGCGGCCTACCGCAAAGGGGAAGAGGTCGTGCTGAATCCGCCCCGGCCGAAGTCCGATTTGAACTCGCTGCCTTCGCCGCATCGTTTTCCGGAGGATATCCCGAACCTTGGCAAGCGCATCGTTTATTTCGAAACGAGCCGCGGCTGCCCGTTCAACTGCCAGTTTTGCCTGTCGAGCATCGAGGTGGGCGTGCGGTATTACGATATCGAACGGGTCAAAGCGGACATCCTGTACTTGATCGAGCACGGTGCGAAAATCATTAAGTTCCTCGACCGCACGTTTAACATCAACCGCAGCTACGCGATGGAAATGTTCGAATTCCTGATCAACAACCATCAAGGCTGCGTGTTCCAGTTCGAAATCACGGCGGATATCATGCGGCCCGAGGTGCTGGACTACTTGGCGGAGAACGCGCCGCCCGGCATCTTCCGCTTCGAGATCGGCGTGCAGTCGACCAACGATCCGACCAACGAGCTGGTGAAACGCCGGCAGAATTTCGCCAAGCTGACCCGTACCGTGACCAAAATCAAAGAAAGCGGCAAAATCGACCAGCATCTCGACCTGATCGCGGGATTGCCGGAAGAGGATTACGCCACGTTCCGCAAGACGTTTAACGATGTGTTCGCCCTGCGTCCCGAGGAGCTGCAGCTCGGCTTCCTGAAGATGCTGCGCGGGACCGGGCTGCGGAACGACGCCGCCAAATACAACTACGTCTTCATGGACCACGCGCCTTATGAAATCTTGGGCAACGACGTGCTGCCGTTTACGGACGTGATCCGGCTGAAGCGGCTGGAAGACGTGCTGGAGAAATATTGGAACGCCCACCGGATGGACCACACGCTGGAATACCTGGTGACCCGCGAGTTCGACTCGCCGTTCGACTTCTTTCAGGAGTTCGGCGATTATTGGGACGAACGGGGATGGCAGCGCATCGGCCATCAATTGGAGGATTTGTTCACCCGGCTTCATGAATTTCTAAGCGGCCGTTCGTTGAAAGAGCCGGAGGTCGTGCTTGGTTTGATGAAGCTCGATTACCTGCTTGGACACAAATACAAGCCGCGGAAAATTTGGTGGGAGGACCGAATGGACAAGGACCGGCGCAGCGGATACTTCAAGGCGCTGGCGGAAGCGCCGGCCGCCTTGTCCGAACGGTTCGCGGCCTACGGTTTGGACGAACGCGACCTGCAGAAGTTCGCATGCATCGAGGAATTGCCTTTTGGGCTGGAGGAGATGTCGCATGGGGCAGGGGCGGCGTCCGTGCCCGCCGGCGCGGACGGTAAGCCGCAAGGGACGCTGCTCGTCGTCCTTTACCAACAGGAGCCGGACGAGCGGCCGGCGTATTTCCACGCCCCCTTAAGCGCCTGGTCCCCGGAGCCTCGCACCTTAGCAAAGTAAGGAGCTGACCTAAGGATGTTTACGATCCTGATTGTCGAAGATGACGCCAAGATGGCCGGAATGCTGTCCGGGCATATCGAGAAATACGGATACCAAGCGGTGAGAGTAAACGACTTCGGCCGGGTGCTGGACGAGTTTCGGGAATCCGCCGCCGATATGGTGCTGCTGGACGTCAACCTGCCGAAGTTTGACGGCTTTTATTGGTGCCGGCAAATCCGTGGGTTATCCACCTGCCCGATTCTGTTCATTTCGGCGCGCGACAGCGGGATGGATCAGGTCATGGCGCTTGACAACGGGGCGGACGATTACATCACGAAGCCGTTTTCCTACGAGGTGGTGATGGCCAAGATCCGCAGTCACCTGCGGCGGGCCTACGGCGATTATTCGGCCAGGCAGGAGGAGCGGACCGTATGCGCGGCGGGGCTGGTTCTCTACCCGGAACGGTTTACCGTGACGAACGGGGAGACGTCCGTGCTGCTGACGCAGAAGGAAGCGGTGCTGCTGGAAGCGCTCCTGCAAAAAGCGGGACGGATCGTTAGTCGGGAGATGCTGCTGGATCGGATGTGGCAGGGGCATCATTTCATCGACGACAACACGTTAAACGTGTATGTGACCCGCATCCGCAAAAAGCTGAAGGAGTTAGGTCTGGAGGAGGCGGTGGAAACCGTCCGCGGGGCGGGTTACCTGCTCCATGCGAACGGACGCCCCGACTTCGGGGAGGCGCCGGAATGAGGCTGTTTTGGAGGGAGCATGTGCCGCTGTTGCTGGTTCTCGTGCCGCAGATCCTGCTCGTTCCTTTCTTGTACTGGTTGGCCGACAGCCGTCAGACCGACATCGCGGGTTACGCCCTCCTGCTTAGCTTTGCGTTGCTGTTGCTCTACTTGGCGTATCGGTACGTCAGCAACCGGGAAGTTTACCGGCGGATGACGGAACCGCCCCGGACGTTGGAGGAACTGCTGCAGCCGGTGGGCGAAACCCCGCTTGCTTTGGCTTTGCGGGAACTGCTCGAATCGGGATACCGATTGTACGAAGCGGAGCTGTACCGGTACGGTAAACAGCGCGAGCACCAATCCGCGTTTGTGGGCCGCTGGGTGCATCAGATGAAGACGCCGATCTCGGTCATTCAGCTCACGCTGGAGAACGAACGTGAGAAGGAATCGATCCCGGAAGCGGTGTTGGACAGCATCCAAGAGGAGCTTGACCGGCTGCGCAAGGGGCTGGAGATGGCGTTGTACACCTCCCGGCTGGAGCAGTTCGAGCATGATTTTCACGTCGCCCCGGCTCCGCTTCTGGACGTCGTGAACGAAGCCGTCGCCGAGCACCGCAAGTTGTTCATCCGGAAGGGCGTTTACCCGGACATTCGCATCGGCGAGGGACTTGAGGTCTATACCGACAAGAAATGGCTGATATTCGTGCTCGGCCAACTGATTACGAACGCCGTAAATTATTCCGCGGAGGCAGGGGACAAAGTGGAGTTTACCGCGTATGTCCGCGGCAAAAAAACGGTGCTCGACGTTCGCGACTACGGCATCGGCATTCTGAAAGAGGATATCCGCCGGGTCTTCGAGCCTTCTTACACGGGGCAGCGCGGCCGGCAATACAGCGAATCGACCGGAATGGGCCTGTATCTGGTCCGCGAGGTGTGCAGCCGCCTGGGGCACCGCGTGGAGCTGGAGTCGGCGCCGGGACAAGGAACGACGGTAAGGCTGTTGTTCGAGCGGCAGCCGCCGCTATGAAGCGCAGAGGCACCTCTGATCCGAAACAAGGATCGCGGAGCCGCTGCGTTTTTTTTTTGCCCGAACCTAACCTTACAAATTTTTAAGATTCGATTAAGCTGCATCGATGGCTGGCAGCCTTGCAATCGGATAGAGTATAACCATAACCGCGTGGGCTGCGGCAACGGGGCAGGACAAGCTCGCCGCAGACTCCAAGAAAGGGGATTGGGAACCAATGGAAATGCTCAAGGTTCAGGGGCTGAACAAGGTGTATCCGGGAAAAATTGCAACGCGTGCGCTGCAGGACATAGACTTGACGATCGACAAGGGCGAATTCGTGGGGATCATGGGACCCTCGGGCAGCGGGAAAACGACGCTGCTTAATTTGGTCTCGACCATCGATACGCCCAGCTCGGGCGAAGTGCTGATTAACGGCAAAAATCCGCATGCCTTGAAACGGAGGGAGCTCGCCGCCTTTCGCCGCCGCGAGTTGGGTTTCGTGTTTCAGGATTTCAACCTGCTGGACACGTTAACCGTCGCGGAAAATATCGTCCTTCCCTTAACGCTGGACTACCGTCCGTTCCGGGAGATGGAACAGAAGCTGCAGGCGATCGCTCACCGGCTGAGGATTACGGAGATTCTCGGCAAACGTACGTACGAAATTTCCGGCGGTCAGCGGCAGCGGGCCGCGATCGCCCGGGCGATGATCTCCTCGCCTTCGTTGCTGCTGGCCGACGAACCGACGGGCGCTTTGGATTCGACCGCGTCCCGCAATGTGATGGAGCTGCTTGAAACGTTAAACCGCACCGAAGGCACCACGATGATGCTGGTGAGCCATGATCCGCTGGCGGCCAGCTATTGTCACCGGGTCGTGTTCATCAAAGACGGCAGGCTGACCAATGAAATCCACCGGGGCGACAGCAGGCAAGCCTTTTTCCAGAAGATCATCGACATGCTGTCGTACTTGGGAGGGAACGCCCATGAGCTTTCTTCAATTCGCGTTTAACAACGTCAGGCGCAACGCCCGGGCTTACTTCGCTTATTTTCTGAGCAGCGCCTTTATGGTCATGATCTTTTTTACCTATGCGATGCTCATTTTTCACCCGGATATGGACCAAAGCGAAATGGGGCGAATGACAAGCATCGGCATGGAAGTGGCGGAATATATCATTTTCGTGTTTTCGATTCTGTTCGTCTTGTTTTCGATCGGGAGCTTTTTGAAGGCGCGGAGTAAGGAATTCGGCGTGCTTTCGTTGCTTGGGGCGACCACGGGTTCGGTCAACCGCCTCGTATTCCTCGAAAACCTGATGATCGGCGCGGGGGCCATTGCGGCAGGCTTGGCCGGAGGGCTGCTGCTTTCCAAGCTGTTCCTGCTCCTGAGCGTCAGGGTGACGGGGATCAACCGACTTCCGTTCTACTGGCCCTGGAAGGCGATGGGGTTCACGGCGGCCGCGTTTCTGGTCTTGTTCGTCGTGTTGTCGGTATTTACGCTGGCTTTTTTTCGGAAAAATCGGGTGATCGAACTGCTCGGCGGCAGCAGCAAGCCAAAGACAGCTCCGCGGGTCTCCTGGGTGTTGGCAATGCTTGGCGTGGCGCTGCTGGCCAGCGCGGTACTGCTCCTGAAAGGCGGCGAGGGCCTGGATTTCCCTAAAGTGATGCTGGCGGCCGCAACGGGGATATGGGGGACCTACTTCTTCTATACCCAGGTGACGGTAGCCCTCATCCGGCTGCTCAAGCGCAGCCGCCGTTTGTTGTGGCGCGGAACCCGATTGCTCTGGGTATCCGAAATGGCTTATAAAATCAAGGATAATGCGCGGATGCTGTTTATGGTCACCGTTGCCATCTCGCTGGCCTGTATGAGCGTAGGCGTCATTCTGGCGGCACAGGCCCAGAATGAGCGGGTTTACGCGGCCAATCCATTTGCTTTTTCGTACGGCGTATATGAGGAAGAGCATGTCGAGGCGGACATGGCGTGGATCGATCGGCAGCTGTCCGGGCAAGGCATTTCGTATGAGAAGCTCGAACAGGAATCGCTAAGCGGTTATCTGGAATCCGAGGAAATCTATGCGGAAGTGAAGGCGCGCTCGGACTACAATCGGGCGGCCG
This sequence comes from Paenibacillus sp. JL3B1040, assembly GCF_057063165.1. NCBI lineage: Bacteria > Bacillati > Bacillota > Bacilli > Caryophanales > Paenibacillaceae > Paenibacillus > Paenibacillus tiangongensis. Next base: position 1,538,826 of record NZ_CM169317.1, read on the forward strand.
CCATGTTGGGGCTTGCGCCGCTGCCGGAGATGGACGAGGGGCAAGCGGTAATTTCCGCCATGCCGGGATCGGCTGCGGAGAAAGAACTGCGGAGGATTCGGGCGCTTCGGCTGATTTTGCCGTTTCTGGAGGAGCCGATGATGCTTGAGCCGCTGCCCAGCGGGGAGACCCCGCTGATCGGTACGAACGGCTACACCACGATTGTCGTCGTGTCCGATGCTGAATATGCGGCGCTGAAAAGCCGCTTGACGGAAGAGGATCGGTATCGCTTGTCACGCGTAATCGAAATCTACGTTCCGCTCTGGCAACACAAAGGGTCGCCCCGCCTTGACGATCCCGAAATTGCGGTCGGGAAGAGCTTGTTCCAAGGGATGATGAACCGCCTTCAAAACGGCGAGACCGAAAATTATATGAGCTCGCGCGCCCGTTCCTACGCGGAAACCCGAGAGCAGCTCTTGATGCTGAGCTTCGTCGGCGTATTCATCGCCGCTATTTTCTCGGTGTCCTCCGCCAGCTTCCTGTATTTCAAACTGTACAGCGAGCTGAATCAGGACCGGCGGATGTACCGTTCCTTGTCCAAAATCGGGCTGGGCGACCGCGAGATGCGTTATTCCTCCAGCCTGCAAATCGCCTTGCTGTTCTTCATCCCGGTGGGGATCTCGGGCATTCAGACGATGGTCGTCTTGTCCCTCTTGGGGGCGAGATTCCAACTGGGGGACGTGACGGTTCCGGTGCTGACGGCCACCGGGGCTTTCCTGGCGGCACAGGGGCTGTATTATGCCGTAGTGCGCTCGCGTTATGTCGTGCAATTAAAACGTGTGATGGTTTAAAATACAACCCAAAACGAGCCTGCTGCCGGCATCCTCCACATGCGTGAGGAACCGGTTCGCAGGCTCGCTCGCTTAAATTGTTTATTCCACGGCAACTGCCTCCGACGGCATGCGGCTCTCCAGCCAACCGAGCACATCCGACATCACATCGTCGCGGTTGATTTCGTTCAGCATTTCGTGGCGGCCACCGGGATACAGCTTCACCTCGACGTCCTCAAGGCCCAGCCGGGCGTAGAGCTCGGCCAGCCGCCGCACGCCGGCGCCGTTTCGGCCGACCGGATCGAGATCGCCGCCGAAGATGTAGACCGGCTTCTCCTTGGGGATGGCTCGCATGTTCTCCGGACGGTGGATCTCCTGCAGCAGGCCAAAAAATCCGTAAAAGAAGCCGGCACTGCACAAGAAGCCGCAGTGCGGGTCGGCGATGTATTTATCGACTTCCTCCTCGTCCCGGGAGAGCCAGTCGAACGGCGTCCGCGCGGGGAGGAAGTTCCGGTTGAAGCTGCCGAAGGTCAGCGCGTTCATCAGCAGACTGGGATGGCTGTCGCCTTGCAGCCGGGCCTGCAGGCGGGCCAGGCTGCGGCCTAGGCCCAGCAAGCCTCTCGGCCCGTTCGTCCCCGAGAGAATGAACCCGGCGTAAGGCTCAGGAGCCCGGTACATGACCTTCTGCGTCAGAAAGGAGCCCATGCTGTGGCCGAGCAGGAACAGCGGCAGATCCGGGAGCTCCCGGTGGATGATCTTCGAGAGACGAACCATATCCTCCGCCATGCCGGTAAAGCCTCGCTTGCCCGGCCAGCCCAACTCCTCGGGACTGCCGGCGGTGCGGCCGTGGCCGCGGTGGTCGTTCGCGTACACGATGAAGCCGCGGGCGGTCAGCACTCGCGCCAGGCGCTCGTATCGCTTGGCCGTTTCCGCCATGCCGTGGGCGATTTGCAGTACGCCCCGCGGCGGCGCCTCGGAGTCGGCGGCGCTCCAGCGGTACGCGAAAGCGCCATGGCCGGTGTCGTTATCGAAGGTAAACGTATGCTCTTCCAACGCACAGCCCTTCTTTCCTTGAATTTACGAGAGGAACTTAAGCCAGGAACGTCGGCTGGAAAAATTCGATCCGTTCGCCGTCCGGTCCGTTGAAGAAGAAGAACCGGCAGCCGTTCGGCAAGCTGCGAATTTCCGGATCGAGCCCCGACAAGCCCAATGCGGAAATGCGGGCGTACTCCTCCTCGATCTCGCTGGCCGTAAAGGCGATGTGATGTACTTTGCCCTCGTTCGCCAGCTCCTCGCCTTCGCGGAGGTTGATCAGCTCGACTTCGACCGTCTCTTGTCCCGGGAAGGTCAGGAAGGCCAACCGCAGCGGATCTCCCACTTCACCGATCGTGGACAGCAGCTTCATGCCGATAATTCGTTCGTAAAACTCAATGGAATCCTCCAGCGCCGAAACGCGGATTCCGATATGCTCAATTTTGCGAATCCCCATAGCGATGACCCCCAACGTTATTTAAATTTGCTTATTTCTTTTCAATGGCGACCAAATAAGGCGCCGCCGGCCTTTGCGGCTGCCGGTACAAGATCGCCTGTCCGGCGGAAGCGGGCAGCACCGCCGCCCAGGCCTCCACCGCCGCCGCTTCGGCGCCGCCGCCGGGATGGCCGGGATACAGGACGGCCGTCAAGATCCCGCGCGGCCGCAGCAGGCTAAGGCCGGCCTCTAAGGCGGGCAGCGTGCTGTCCGGCCGCGTGATCAGCGCCGGGTCGGCCCCCTCGGCGGGAAGATAGCCGAGGTTGAACATCACGGCGCCCAGCCGGCCGTGCACGTCCGCCGGCAGGGCGGCCGCCATGTCCGCGTGGCTTGCCTGGAGCAGGGAGACACCGGCGATGGAGTCCGCCGGCTCCTTGGCCAGCCTGGCCCGCGTCAGCGTCAGCGCCTGCGGCTGGATATCGAAGGCGAACACCCGCCCCTTCGGTCCGCAGGCCTTGGCCAGGAACAGCGTGTCCGCGCCGGTGCCCGCCGTGGCGTCGACCGCGGCGTCGCCGGGGGCCAGCCGTTCGCCCGCCAGTTTATGGGCGTAACTTAACACGGAGAGGAAGCCCATGCGTGATCAGCGTCCTCTCCAGAATTTGCCCTGCCAAGAATCGCGGCGCTTCAGCTCCGCGTCGATGGCGTTGAGCACTTCCCATTTTTTGAGGCTCCACATCGGGCCGATGAGCAGGTCGCGCGGAGCGTCTCCGGTCAGCCGGTGCACGATCATTTCCGGCGGGAGAAACTCCAGCGTATCCGCGATCAGCTTCACGTATTCGTCCTGCTCCAGGAAACGCAGCAGGCCCGCCTCGTATTGCTTGACCATCGGCGTTTTGCGCATCAGATGGAGCAGATGGATTTTGATGCCCTGCACGTCCATGTTCGCCACGGCACGGCCGGTTTCCAGCATCATTTCGTGCGTTTCCTGCGGCAGGCCGTAAATGATGTGCGTGCATACGCGAATGCCCCGCTTGCGCAGCTTCTCCACGGCCTCGAGGTAGCACTGCGTGTCGTGCGCCCGGTTGATGAGCGCGGACGTTGTCTCGTGGATCGTTTGCAGGCCCATTTCCACCCAAAGGTACGTGCGCTCGTTGAGCTCGGCCAAATAATCGACGACATCGTCCGGCAGGCAATCCGGTCTCGTGGCGATGGATAAGCCGACGACGCCCGGCTGCTCGAGGATCGCCTCATAATACTCGCGAAGCACCTCCACCGGCGCATAAGTATTCGTATAGGCCTGGAAATATCCGATGTATTTGGCGTGCGGCCACTTCTGATGCTGCCGGTCGCGGATCGTGGCGAACTGCGTGACCAGATCGTCCCGCCGGCTTCCGGCAAAGTCGCCCGACCCCCGGGCGCTGCAGAACGTGCAGCCGCCCTTAGCGATCGAGCCGTCCCGGTTCGGACAAGTGAATCCGGCATCCAGCATCACCTTAAATACCTTGCCCCCGAACTCGCGTCGCATCTCCGTATTCCATGTATGAAATCTTTTGTCCCCCCACCAAGTAGGGGTGTCCGTCATCAGTGTACTCATTGCGGCTCCTTCATTTTGTCACAAAATAATTTATGCATATTTATACAACGGCGAAAGCCCCGTCCGTACGCCGCTTCCACTGGATTTATTGTATCAAATTTCGCGCGAAAAGGGGAAGTGAGCTTGCCAGATTCCTTGCGGCGGGTTCCGGAATATGTTATTTTGAAACTATCAAATCCGTTGGACCCCAATTCCAAAATATATCGAAAAGGGAATCACTCGTTTCGTCTCCCCGGCGAACGGCTGGTTCCTTTTTCATTGCGCGCTTTACATTTGCGGCGATCTTCGGCACAATATTGCAAGGAATGGATACCAAGAAAGCGGAGGAATAACATGCGTTTACGCGGCAGAAAAGGAATACGGGAGCATCTGGAGCAGCAGCGGGAGCTGGTTGTGCTGGATCCCCGGGAATATAAAGGACGCTGGTCGGAGGTGTTCGGCAACGGCCGGCCGATCCATGTCGAGCTTGGCATGGGCAAAGGCCAGTTCATCAGCGGCATGAGCGTGAAATATCCGGACGTGAATTTCATCGGCATGGATATGTACGACGAGCTGATCCGCCGGGCCAGCGAGAAGGTGCGCGCGAGGTGGGCGGAGAAGGGCGGGCTCGAACCCCAAACGGTTCGTTTGGCGCTAGGCAACATTGAAATGATCGAGGATTTTTTTGCGCCGGGGGAAGTGGAGCGCATTTATTTGAACTTTAGCGATCCGTGGCCGAAGAGGAAGCATTGGCGCCGGCGGCTCACCCATCCGCGCTTTTTGGAGAAATACCGCCGGCTCCTGAACGAAAACGGCGAGATTCATTTCAAGACGGACTCGCGCGTGCTGTTTGAGTTTTCGCTGAACGCCATTGCCGCGGTCGGCCTGCAGATGAGCGACATCTCGCTCAGCCTGCATGAAGGCGGGATTAATGAGGCCCATGTCATGACGGAATACGAGAGCAAATTCGTTGGACAGGGGATGCCGATCTACCGCTGCGAGGTCATCGTCGGCGAAGCCGCGCTGCGGCGTTATCAGGAACGAAAGATGGAGATGTTTGAATAGCGAACAAAAGCGGAGCAGGATCCCTATCCTTTGCTCCGCTTTTGTTTTGCGACCTGCCTGTTCACCGGGCCGGTTACTTTCGGATGAAATTCGTGTTTCCCAGAAGATCGATGATAGCTTGAGCACTTTGCAATGGCCGGAACCGGGCGATATGGTTCAGGACCTCTTCCCGTTTGCGGACGACTTCGTCATATTGTTCGGTCAATCGTTTGATCCAGTCGGTAATGTCGTCTAACGAATTGATCGGCGTTCCCCAGCCCTGCTCCGCGAAATAATGCGAATTTTCTTCTTCCTGACCGGGAAGGGGCTTGTGGAACAGCATCGGGATGCCTTTGGCCAGCCCTTCGGAGCAGGTCATGCCGCCCGGTTTGGTGATGAGCAGATCGGAAACCTCCATCAGCTTGTCGATTTCCTTCGTGAACCCGAGCAAATGGATGTTCGGATGGATGAACCGAGGGTCCTTTTTCATCTTCTCCAGCGACTTCTCGTTGCTGCCGAAGCAGAAGATGACCTGGATTTGCTCTCGGTACAAGGCGAGCAGCGAATTGACCGCTTCGTCCTTCATGAACCCCCAACCCCCGCCCATAACCAGTACGGTAGGCATCTCCTTCAAACGGAATTGCAGGCGGATATCCTCCTTACGGTGGCGTTCCCAGAAATTGGGGTGGACCGGAATGCCGGTGATCAGGATTTTGTTCTTGTCGACGCCCCGTTCCATCAGTTTGCTCTGCACCTGGTCGGTGGAGACAAGGTAGCAATTCACTTCCCGGCTGACCCAGGCGCCGTGCACGTCGTAATCGGTAATGACGGTACAAAGCGGAACGTCCAGCATGCCCAGCCGTTTCAGGCGCGAGATCACCGCGCTGGGAATCGGATGAGTGCAGACGATCACGTCGGGATGAAGCTGACGGATGATTTGAATCGTACGCGTATAAAAAATCCGATGAAGAGCCAGCGTCGTCAATCGGTTCAAAGACTTTTTGTAGTTGCTGCGATACATCATACGGACAAGCCGAGGTTGCGAGGACACCGTTTTTTTGTAGGCGGTGATAATGATCGGCGCCACTCTAGGGTTCAAAAAACTGCCAAGCTCCAAGACTTTCGTCTGAATGTTTGGCGCTATCTTTCGTAGACTGCTGGAGAGCGCGTAGGCCGCTTGCGTATGACCAGCTCCAAACCCCTCGGATAAAAGCAAGACTCTCTGTTTTTGCACTTTGGTTTCACCTTTTCCTGCAAGGTTTTCCTACTGTCTACAATATCCCCTTTATGCCCAGAATGCAACCGTTCCAAGCGCTACGGAGGCGCCGATCACGGCCCCGGCCAAGGTGTCCGAAGGATAATGAAGACCTAAATAAATGCGCGACAACGCCACAAGCAATGCCAACGGCAAAAGCAGCAGAATGAGCCCGGGAGCGGCTGCCATAAAAGGCACCGTGACGGAAAAAATGGCCGTCGTATGCCCGGATGGGAACGAGTGGTCCGTCAGCGGATTTCGGAAAGTGTTCGTGCCCGGCAGCGTTAAGTAGGGCCGGAGGCGCGGGTAGGCTTTTTTTACAAGGGCTACCGGAAGGTGGCTGACCGCGAGCGCCACGCAGGATTGCAGACCGACTTTGCTCCACGGCTGCGGAGCGGCTAACCATATCAGCAAGGACGAGAGAATGGTAAACCAAGCTCCTCCCAAATGAGTTAAATGGTACAGCCAAAAATTCAGGAAACTGCGGTGCAGGCGGCCGTTGATTCCTACAAAGAGCTGCCGATCGAGTTGTTGAAGCTTTCGGAATAAACGAGTCATGAGATCCCTCCGCACGATGTTTGGCCGTGTTTATACAGCCCGAAAACTGCCAACTGTGCTCGTCCAAGAGCGGCCCGTCTCGAATAGCATGGCATTTTCAGGATAGACTTATCATATTTTTAATCCATGGCCTTTTCAAGGACGTTTTTTGCGTTGCAGGCCGCGCTCTTTTTTGACTTTTTATCCATCGCCCCTGTGCAATGATTCAAATCATAGCAAATTTGTTTAAAATAAAGGGTGCAGAATTGTAAACTTTTTGCCGGGTCTTCGCGTTTATGTAAATGTAACGTCAACAGGTCGTCGGTCGGTCGTGAAAAAAAGAAGAAAAAGAAATAAAAAATGCCAAAAGTGATGAAAATAAGATGTAGCCGTACCTGGGGGCAGGATGCGGCGGTCCCGTATGCGAAAATCGCCCGACTTCACAGCTATTTGAGCGACGGCGGGGCCATAGTGATTTTGACAAAAGCAGCGATGTCATGGAAAATCGAAATGGTTCAAAAAAAGAGCCGGCAATCGCGAGAAAAAAAGAAGCAAGAAGAAATGAATGGGTCATAACAACAAAAAAACTCCGAAAACAAAAAAAGAAAAAACTCGGAGAAAAAGGGGGCAAGAAATCATGTTGGATGTCATCTTGATCTCGCTGCAAGTCGTGCTTGCGGTGGTAGGGGTGTATCAATTTGGTTTGGCTTTATTCGGCATGTACAGGAAGAAGAACAAAGTGCAACACGCTCCGAGCAAATCCTTTGCCGTGCTGGTCGCGGCGCATAACGAGGAAAAAGTGGTCGGCGCTTTAATGGAGAACTTGAAGCAACTGAACTATCCGAAAGAATTGTACGACGTATTTGTCATTTGCGATAACTGTACCGATAACACCGCAAGCATCGTCCGCACCCACGGCATGAACGCTTGCGTCCGCAGCAACCCGCATCTGCGGGGCAAAGGCTACGCGATCGAATGGATGCTGAAGCAGTTGTGGAAGATGCCGCGCCAATACGATGCGGTCGTCATGTTCGACGCCGACAACCTGGTTCATCCGGACTTCCTGCGCGAAATGAACAACGATCTTTGCTCCGGCGCCCGGGTCATCCAAGGGTATATCGACACGAAGAATCCGGAGGATTCCTGGATCACCGCTTCTTACGGGATCTCCTACTGGTACTGCAACCGTCTGTGGCAGTTGTCGCGGACCAACCTGAAGATGGCGAATTTCCTCGGGGGCACGGGGATGTGCTTCGAGACCGAGCTGCTGAAGGAAATCGGCTGGGGCGCGACAAGCCTGGTCGAAGACCTGGAGTTCACCATGCGCTGTGTCGAACGCGGCGTCTACCCGGTATTCAACTATGACGCCAAGCTGTTCGACGAGAAGCCGCTGACGTTCAAAGCGTCGGCTCGCCAGCGCCTGCGCTGGATGCAGGGGCACTTCACCGTCGCTCGCCGCTATTTCTTCCCGCTGCTGTGGAAGAGCATTAAGGAACGGAACATGGTGAAGCTGGACATGGCGCTCTACGGCGCCAACGTCTACATCGTGCTGTTAACGTTCCTGCTGACGGCGTTCATCTGGGTCGACCAGTCGCTGCTTAGCGGCCCGCATATCGATACGCTGTACGGCTACCTGCCGATGTGGGTATCCTACGTGGCGATCATCGCGAACGTCTTTATTTTCCTGATGGCGATGTTCCTGGAGAAGGTGAAGTCCAAGAAGGTCTATGCTTACCTGATCCTGTTCCCGATTTATCTGATTTCCTGGTGGCCGATCACGTTCTACGCGTTCTTCACGCAAAACAACAAGCAGTGGAGCCATACGCAGCATACGCGGGTAGTCCGTCTAGAAGAAGTCCAAAGCAACAAGGTGAGTTAAAAACCGACTTTTGACTTTTGAAGATATAAGGCTGAATCTGAATCGTCTTCGAAGAAAAGGCATCCTTATATCGCAAGAAAAACTTCCGTTTAAGGCGGTCTGGCCCCAAAGAAATTACATCGATAAAGTTTTTCTTATCACGAAGCAATAGCTGACGAAGCAGGCTCGGCGTCGAATCTTGATTTCAGCCGGGCTTTCGGTTTGAATAAGGTGAAAAAGTAACGCTATTCCGGCCTGATGCTGGATTTCTGGTCAAATAAGGTGATTTCATCATTCTATTTACGGTCGGCAAGGGACTAAAGGGTGGTTTTAAGCGAAATAAGGTGAAAAGATCACGCTATTTCCCCGCAAAACACCGAAGTCTAGAAAATAAGGTGATCAAATCACTTTATTTCATTTCGCCATTTCGCCATTTCGCTGTTTCGCCTTCGCAAACCGGATGAAACGGGATGGGCCTGCGGCACCTCGGAGGACACCGGAGGCCCCCATATTTTATTCGCGGTTTCCCTTGACTTGGCGGAAGGCACATGATATAGTATTTGAGGTTGCAAGAAGTTTTTGGATTGCAAGCAGAGGCCCCGGCTTCTCACCTGACCGACGTTCGTGTTGGCTGGTTTTGATCCGTTGATTTATGAATGAATATTCATGAAGACTAACGATCAATGAGGGATGCGGGTGAGGACCTGCATCCTTTTTATGTGCGCGAGTACCGGTCAAAGTCATTAACTTAAGACCATTTGGAGGTGGAGAATTATCAGTAAGGAACATTTGATCAATGATGAGATTCGTGCGAAAGAGGTCCGTCTGGTGGGTGCCGAAGGTGAACAAATCGGCATTAAGCCGCTGCGCGAAGCGCTGCAAATGGCGATCGACTTGAATCTGGATCTGGTGAACGTTGCGCCGACTGCCAAGCCGCCGGTTTGCCGGATTATGGACTATGGCAAGTTCCGTTACGAGCAGCAGAAGAAAGAGAAGGAAGCCCGCAAGAATCAGAAAATTGTGGACATCAAGGAAGTGTGGTTCCGCGCGAATATCGAGGAACACGACTTCCAGACGAAACTTCGCAATGTGATCAAATTTTTGAAAGATGGCGACAAGGTAAAGTGCTCGGTTCGCTTCCGCGGACGGGAAATTACCCATGCCGACATCGGGAAGAAAATTCTCGACCGCGTCAAGGATGAGGTTGCGGAAATCTCAACCATTGAGCGTCATCCGAAATTGGAAGGACGCAGCATGATCATGATTTTGGCACCGAAAAATTAATGTTTGTTTTCTATATATGATCGTACCGTTCACGGAATGACTCGGAAGGAAAACAGGCGCTCACAAACTTTGAGGGGGAAGTACAATGCCTAAAATGAAAACCCACAGCAGCCTGAAAGGCCGCTTTAAAATTACCGGATCCGGTAAAGTAAGACGTTACAAAGCGAACCGCAATCACTTGCTGTCCCATAAGTCGAAACGTGCAAAACGTGTTTTGGCCAACAGCCCAGTTGCTTACGCGGGCGACGTGAGCCGCATGAAACAACAACTGGCAAACTTGAAGTAAAAAAAAGCAGTTCAAAAAGTCATCTTTTGTGATCACGAAGCGGATCATGGAGCATAATCAACATCGAAACGCTACTTCATTCAACCTTCTCGGTGCTGAAAACCTGACTTTTTGAACCTCATTCAATCAATCACAACTTATTGGGAGGTTTTTTAAATGGCAAGAGTAAAAGGCGGATTCGTCGTTCGTCGTCGTCATAAGAAAGTATTGAAACTGGCTAAAGGTTATTTTGGTTCGAAGCACCGCATTTTCAAAACGGCTAACGAGCAAGTGATGAAGTCCTTGCTATACGCATACCGCGACCGCCGCACGAAAAAACGCGACTTCCGCAAACTGTGGATCGTTCGAATCAACGCCGCAGCCCGTATGAACGGTTTGTCCTACAGCAAGATGATGCATGGCCTGAAGCTTGCTGACGTAAACATCAACCGCAAAATGCTGGCTGATCTGGCCGTTAACGACCTGAATGCTTTCAATTCTCTGGCTGCCGTAGCCAAAGAGAAAATCAACGCTTAAGTTCAGACGATTAAGGCGCTGTTTCCGGTGATCCCGGGACGGCGCTTTTTTTGGGGATGCCGGGACAACCAAGGATACATAAACAATGCCGGAACGTTCCTGCGCAACGGATCGGGATTTGAATCGAATGTAAATTCGTGGAATCGAACGCTGGCCTGTGCGGTTGGCTTGGCAAGAAGATTCGCCGGTTAGGCATGGAAATAGTGAAAATTAGGAATGCTATATGTAAGCCGCACAAGCATGTCCGGATATCCATACGAACCCGGTAAAACACCGATATTCCAGTAGGTTTTACTTGTTAATGTTCGGAAATAACGGTGTTTCGGGAACGACTTTACATGAAGCGAACATTGGATGATAAATCTGTCGAAAGTAAGCGTTTTATCTAAAATAAAGGCGAAAATTATTTAACCCAGGGTTGTTAAAAGTATGGATTTTAGCCTATTTTGCAGGTATAATCGGTCTGTGTGGTCAACTTAGACAAGGCTCACAAAAAATTAAGGGGGATTAACCGCAATGAACAAAGCCTTCAAGCTATCTTTACTCATGGTGCTCGCATTTACTCTGATTTTGGCGGGATGCGGCAACAACAATGCAGCGAATAACGGTGGAGCCGCCAATACCGGGAACGCCGGCAATACTGCCGACAACACGCAAGCGGGCAATGGCGGGGACACGGCAACCGATGCATCGAAGATTAAGATCGGTCTGGTAACCGACGTGGGCGGCGTGAACGACAAATCCTTCAACCAATCCGCATGGGAAGCGCTCGAAGCGTTGAACAAAGAACAAGGCATTCAGCACAAGTATCTGCAAAGTAATCAAAGCTCCGACTACGTTCCGAACCTGACGCAATTTGTGCAAGGCGGTTACGATTTGACTTGGTCGATCGGTTTTGACCTTGGCGATGCCACAAAACAGGTCGCTGACGCGAATCCGAACGCCAAAATGGCGATCATCGACAACGTCGTTGAGGCTCCTAACGTTGAATCCGTTACGTTTGCCGAAAATGAAGGTTCCTTCCTTGTTGGCGTAGTAGCGGGCCTGACGACAAAAACGAACAAAATCGGTTTTGTCGGCGGTGCCGAAAGCCCGGTTATCAAACGTTTCGAAGTTGGTTTCCAAGCAGGCGTCGCGGCGGTTAATCCGGATGCCAAAGTAACGGTTACTTATGCAGGTGCTTATGACAAGCCGGATATCGGGAAATCCCTGGCAACCCAATTGTTCAACGATGGCGCCGACATCATTTTCCCGGCTGCGGGTCAAACGGGGAACGGCGTATTTAATGAGGCGACTGCCCGCAACCAAGCCGGCGGCGCGAACAAATTGTGGGTTATCGGGGTCGACAAGGACCAATCGATTGAATTCGGCGATGAAGTGACCTTGACTTCCATGATGAAACGCGTTGACGTTGCCGTGAAGAATGTCAGCCAGCAAGTGATCGACGGCACGTTCAAAGGCGGCCAAGTCACCAACCTGACGCTGAAAGAAGACGGCGTAGGCTTGCCGGAAGAGAACCCGAACCTGAGCCAAGAAATTCTGGACAAGGTCGAAGAATTCAAGCAAAAAATCGTTAACGGCGAAGTTACGGTTCCTGCCGAGTAATCCAGCAGGTTGAGACGTTTACGTCCGGACGGGCAGTGCAATATAATAGAGTTATTCAAGCAGGCAAGGCCAGTGGATCAACTGGCCTTGTTGCTTGCGTTAATCCCATAATGGTGAGGGTGGTTTCATGAACGCTGCGGCTCCCGTAGTCGAGTTGAAGCAAATCACAAAGCGTTTTCCCGGTGTTGTCGCAAACGACTCCATCAGCCTGACCTTGCGCAAGGGCGAAATTCATGCCCTGCTCGGCGAGAACGGTGCGGGCAAATCGACGTTGATGAACATATTGTTTGGCCTTTATCAGCCGGATGAAGGCTCGATCGAGATGAACGGTCAGCCGGTGACGATCGACAATCCCAATAAGGCGATCAAGCTGGGAATCGGCATGGTTCACCAGCATTTCAAGCTCGTACAGCCTTTTACGGTTACCGAGAATATCATTCTTGGCATGGAACCCACAAAGGGACTTAAAATCGACTATAAATCGGCGTCCGCCCAGGTGGCGAAATTGTCGGAGCAGTACGGCCTTCAAGTTGACCCCGACTCGAAAATCCACGACATTTCCGTCGGGATGCAGCAGCGGGTCGAGATTATGAAAATTCTGTTCCGCGGCGCGGATATCCTTATATTTGACGAGCCGACCGCCGTGCTTACGCCTCAGGAAATCGAAGAACTGATGGCCATCATGAGACGGTTGGTGGCGGAAGGCAAATCGATCATTTTGATTACGCATAAATTGAAGGAAATTATGGAGATTTCGGACCGGGTCACGATTATCCGACGCGGTAAAGTTATCGATACCGTGGAGACGAATCAGACGAACCCCCAGGAATTGGCGGAGAAAATGGTCGGCCGCGGCGTCTCCTTCAAAGTGGATAAACAAGAGCCTCAAATCGGACAACCTGTGTTGCAGCTAAGCGATTTGAAAGCGAAGGGCAAGCATGGCATCCCTGTGCTGAACGGGCTTAATCTGGAGGTGCGCGCCGGGGAAATCGTCGGCATAGCCGGGGTTGACGGGAACGGGCAAAGCGAACTGATCGAAGCGATCACCGGGCTGCGCAAAATCGAGTCGGGATCGATCAAACTGTCGGGCAAGGAAATTGCCAACCTGTCGGCCCGGAAAATCATCGAAAGCGGGTTGTCCCACATCCCTGAAGACCGCCACAAGCACGGCCTGGTTCTGGACTTCTCCGTCAGCGAAAACATGGTGCTGGAGACGTACTACCAAGCGCCATACAGCAAGGGAGGCCTGCTGAATCAACGGGCGATCGACGAGCATGCCAAGCAATTGGTCGAGGCGTTTGACGTGCGTACGCCAAGCGTGGAAACGAAAGCGCGCTCCTTGTCCGGGGGGAACCAGCAGAAGGCGATTATTGCGCGGGAAATAGACAAGGACCCGGACCTGCTGATCGCGGCTCAGCCGACGCGGGGACTGGACGTCGGGGCGATCGAATTCGTTCATAAACAGCTGATCGAACAGCGGGACCAAGGCAAAGCGGTACTGCTGATCTCCTTCGAGCTGGACGAAATCATGAACGTGTCCGATCGGATTGCCGTCATTTATGAAGGACGCATCGTGGGCGAAGTGCTTCCGCAGGAAACCAACGATCAAGAGCTTGGCCTAATGATGGCGGGAAGCCTGGAGCGGGGAGGTCAAAGCGTTGGATAAATTGCGAAAAATATTTACGTTGGACAGCGTCATTCTTCCGCTCGTTGCCATCGTGCTCGGTTTATTGGTTGGCGCGGTTGTCATGCTGATCGGGGGGTACAATCCGATCGTTGCCTATAGTGCGCTGTTGCAGCGGGTTGTAGGGAATCCTTACGACTTCGGCGAAACGATCCGTCAAATCACTCCGTTGATGTTTACGGGTTTGGCGGTTGCATTTGCGTTTCGTTCCGGGATGTTCAACATCGGCGCGGACGGACAGGTTCTGATCGGCATGACGGTGGCCACGGCGGTATCGCTATCATTCTCGGAATTGCCATCCGGCATTCTGGTTCCTTTGGCGGTGATTGCCGGCGGGATCGGAGGCGGCCTTTGGGCGGGGATCGCCGGATACCTGAAAGCGAAACGGGGCATCAATGAAGTCATCACTACGATCATGCTCAACTGGACGGCGTTGTATTTATCGAACTACGTCATCCGCAATTTTTACCTGCTAAAAGGTCAAAACCGTTCGGAAGACATCGCGGCGTCCGCGTCGATGACCTTCCTGAACGATGTATTTAATAATGCCCGGATCCATTGGGGAACGGTGATCGCTCTTCTGACGGCGGTATTCTTCTTTGTTTACCTTTGGAAAACGAAGCAAGGCTACGAAATGCGTTCCGTCGGTCTGAACCCGAATGCGGCGGAATACGCCGGTATGAACGTCAGCCGCAACATCGTCAAGGCGATGTTCATCAGCGGGGTGTTTGCCGGCCTCGCCGGCACCTTCGAGGTGCTGGGCGTGTTCCATTACCAATCGGTCTTCGCCGCTTCGCCGGGTTACGGCTTTGACGGCATCGCCGTCGCGCTGCTCGGCATGAACCATCCATTTGGCGTGGTGCTCGGCTCGATCCTCTACGGCGTGCTGACGTACGGCTCGGCCGGGATGAGCTTTAGCGCCGGAGTACCTCCGGAGCTGATCAAGATCGTGATCGGCTCGATCATATTCTTCATTGCCGCTCAGGGCATCGTGAGAATCGTACTGAAGCCGTTTTACCTGAAGCGCAAGAAAGAGAAGGTGTCGTAAGATGGACGTACTTACACTGCTTGGTCAATTGCTGAACTCCACCCTCGTGTTTTCGACGGCGTTGATCTTCACGGCGCTTGGCGGCATCTTCTCCGAGCGTTCCGGCGTCGTCAACATCGGGCTGGAAGGGTTGATGATCTTCGGCGCGTTTGCCGCCGGCGTAGGGACTTATTATGCCCAGGAAGCGGGCATGGGTGCCTTTTCGCCCTGGGTCGGGGTTATTGCAGCCATGGTTATGGGGGCAATCGGCGCCTTAATACATGCCGTCGCCACGATCACGTTTAAGGCGGATCAGACGATCAGCGGGATCGTCATCAACTTCCTGGCGGCGGGCTTAACCGTGTACGCCGTCAAGCTGCTGTTCGAAGGATCCGCCGAAACGCCGCTGGTGACGGTGTTCCACAAATTCCCGATTCCGGTGCTGCGCGACATTCCGATCATCGGGGAGGGCTTCTTCAACTCTTATCCGACGACATATCTGGCCTTGATCCTGGTTGGGGTCATCTATTTCGTATTGTTTAAGACGCCGTTTGGATTGCGGTTGCGTTCCGTCGGCGAACATCCAAGCGCTGCGGATACCCTTGGGGTGAACGTGAAGAAAATGCGTTACATCGGGGTGCTTCTCAGCGGTGCGCTCGGGGGAATCGGCGGCGCAACCATCACGTTGACGACGACCAGTACGTTTGCCCATAACACGATTTCCGGCCAAGGCTTTATCGCCATCGCGGCGATGATCTTCGGGAAATGGAACCCGCTGGGCGCCTTCGGCGCGGCGATGTTCTTCGGTTTCTCGCAAGCGATCCGCAACTATGTACAGTTGTTTGAATGGTCGCGGAGCATTCCGCAGGAGTTTATCTTTATGATCCCTTACGTGCTGACGATTATCGTCCTTGTCGGGGCGGTGGGACGCTCCTCGGCGCCGGCGGCGCTGGGAACGCCCTACGATCCGGGGAAACGCTAATCATCAAGCAAAGGATGCTGCCATCGGCAGCATCCTTTTTTCGTACAGTGGACAGGGGCCCGTTTATCGGCAGCCAAGGCGATGGTGCAAGCAAGGAGGGAGACGAGCGAATAGGTTAGGGGTGAACACAAAATAGCCGAGTCAAACGGTTCGGCCAGAGCGGTTTTCGCGGCTATAGGATCTAACCCGACAGGAGGAATTAGGATGGGCAGAACGGTTACGAGAAAAGAAGCCGAGAAATGGCTGGGCAAACAGGTCGCGGCTTATAAAAAAGACGGTACGGTAGTAACGGGCAAACTGGTGAAGATCAGCGGCAATCGGTTGATCCTTCGTCAAGCTCCGGGTAAAAAAGTCAGAACGAAAGCGTTGATCCCGCTAGTGTTGTTCGATCTCTTGGCGATCGGCACCGCTCCGTACGCTTATGGCGGCGTGCCTTACGGAGGTGTTCCGTATGGTGGAGTTCCCTACGGCGGAGTTCCCTACGGAGGCTACCCTTCCCCGTTTTTCTGGTAAATTGGCTTAGCTGCGGCTGGGCAGTTTTTTTTCCAGCTCATAACATTGGGACAACGGGACGTAACGCTGGGTCCGGTAGCCCAATTTGCGGTAAAATAGGTGGGCCCGGGTATTGTCCCGGTCCACCATTACTTTTGCGCGCAGACAACCCCGCGAGACGGCGAAATTTTCCGCATGGGCCATCAGCGATTTGCCGTGGCGCTGCCGCTGGTGCGCCGATGCCACCGCCATCATATCGATGTACAATAAATCGCCGTGGATGAGAAAATGAATGAAAGCAACGGGATCGGCTTCGTAGGTAGGCGAAGCGACCAGCGAGACGCCGCGCGCCAGCCGCCCCGGGAGATCCTTGAAGACGGCCTCGATGTCCTGAGGAGGCATATGGGAGAAGGGGACAAGCTCCATGCGGACCAGATTGTGTATGACGGGATCGTCCTGTTTCGGCCTTCTGTATCGAATCATGCGCGCATCTCCTCCTAACCGTGCATAATTTTGGGCGATATCTTTTATCATATGAGAGGAGGGAGGGGAAGGGTTCCTGACGGAAACTTTAATTCTTTAGGGTATTGACTCGTGGTGTAAACTAATCATATAATGTTTCTAAACATTTTAAGACATATCTTGCAAACGGCAATGATGAGGACGAAGCTTTAAGGGCTCTTTGCTCAGAGAGTGGATGGATTTGCTGAGACCACCACCAAAATCCCTTAACTGCGAGCTCACCTCGGAGCTGTTTCCCTGAAAAGCTGCAAGCCATCCGCGGTGGCGCTTGCGTCCAAGGCTTAGTAGGGGGAATCGTATGGTCCGCGTTACGGATCACGAGTAAGGCGACTTTCGCTTTTACTCGTCAAGGCTTGGCACTGCGAGGTGCCGGGTAAAAATGGGTGGTACCACGAAGGATCAAACCTTTCGTCCCTCGGAGCAGGAAACTGTTCCGGCGGGCGGAAGGTTTTTTTAGTTTAATAAGAGTTTCAAAAGTCAGCTTTTCAGCACCGAGAAGGTTGGATGAAGTTAGGGAGTGAGTAGCGGAGCGTAGCTGGAAGCTACGTGAGCAACGGAAGGACCGGCTGAATTCAAGATTCGATGCCGAATCCACTTCAAGAGTTACTTCGTGATCAAAAGTTGACTTTTAAACAACCTATGATAAGGAGGATGACTGATGAGTACGCAAATTCCAGAAGTACGCTCTACAGAACAATTACGAGAGAAATGGATGAAACCGGAAGTCATTACGGGTTCCGAAATCCTGCTTCGCAGCTTGCTTTTGGAAGGTGTCGAGTGCGTCTTCGGGTATCCGGGCGGAGCGGTGTTGTACATTTACGACGCGTTGTACGGATTTACCGATTTCCACCACCTGCTGACGAGACATGAGCAGGGCGCCATCCATGCGGCGGACGGGTACGCCCGGGCCACCGGTAAAGTCGGCGTATGCATCGCCACCTCCGGTCCGGGAGCGACCAACACGGTGACGGGAATTGCCACCGCGTTCATGGACTCCGTCCCGCTTGTGGTCATTACGGGGAATGTCGTCTCCAGCCTGATCGGCACGGATGCGTTCCAAGAAGCGGATATTACCGGCATTACGATGCCGATTACGAAACACAGCTATCTCGTCCGGCGCGTCGAGGATTTGCCGCGCGTTATCCACGAAGCGTTCCACATTGCGAACACCGGACGGAAAGGGCCGGTCCTGATCGACATTCCGAAGGACGTGTCGGCGAACAAAGCTTTGTTCGAACCATCCCAGACTATCAACCTGCGCGGTTACAATCCGACGGTGGTACCGAACCGGCTGCAGCTGGACAAATTGGCATCGGCCATTCAGGAAGCCGAGCGTCCGGTCATTATTGCCGGAGGCGGCGTCGTCTACTCCGGCGGGCATGAGCAGCTGTTCGAATTTGTAAACAAGACGCAAATTCCGATTACGACAACGCTGCTCGGCTTGGGCGCTTTTCCAAGCGGTCATGAGCTCTGGATGGGAATGCCGGGAATGCACGGCACGTATACAGCCAATCAGTCGATTCAGCAGTCCGATTTGCTGATCAATATCGGGGCGCGGTTTGACGACCGGGTGACCGGCAAGCTGGACGGATTTGCACCGCAGGCCAAAATCGTGCATATTGATATCGACCCGGCGGAAATCGGCAAAAACGTCCACGCGGACATACCGATCGTCGGCGACGTGAAAACGGTGCTGGAGCTGTTGAATCCGCTCGTATCCCGCGCGGACAAAGCGGATGCGTGGAGAGCGCAGATTCAACGCTCGAAAGTCGAGAAGCCGCTGAAGTACATCGATTCGGATACTGTGTTGAAGCCGCAGTGGGTGATTGAGCTGCTGAATGATACGACGGGCGGCGAAGCGATCGTCACGACCGACGTCGGACAGCATCAAATGTGGGCGGCGCAGTATTATAAATTCAACCAGCCCCGTTCCTGGATTACCTCGGGCGGCCTTGGGACGATGGGCTTCGGATTCCCGTCGGCGATCGGCGCGCAAATGGGGCATCCCGACCGGTTGGTCATCTCGATCAACGGCGACGGCGGCATGCAGATGTGCGCCCAGGAGCTGGCGATCTGCGCGATCAACAACATCCCGGTCAAAGTCGTCGTCATCAACAACCAAGTGCTCGGCATGGTTCGGCAATGGCAGGAATTGATCTATGACAACCGCTACAGCCATATCAATCTCGAAGGCAGCCCGGATTTCGTCAAACTGGCGGAAGCTTACGGCGTGAAAGGCCTGCGGGCGACGAACAAGGATGAAGCCAGACGCGTATGGCAGGAAGCGCTCGACACGCCGGGACCGGTTCTGGTGGAATTCGTGGTCAGCAAAGAGGAAAACGTATATCCGATGGTTACCCAGGGTTCCACCATTGATCAAATGCTGATGGGGGACAATGAATGATGATGAAAAGCCATGCGATTTCCGTTTTAGTGAACGACCAGCCGGGTGTTCTGCAGCGCGTGGCCGGCCTGTTCGGCCGGCGCGGCTACAATATCGAAAGCATTACCGTGGGCCAATCCGAGGAAGAGGGATTGTCCCGGATGATCATCGTCACGCAAGGCGATGACAAAACGCTTGAGCAAATCGAGAAGCAACTGTACAAACTGATCGACGTTATCAAGGTCGTGAATCTCAGTTCCAGACCGATGGTCGCGCGCGAGCTCGCTTTGATCAAGGTCAAATCCGAGCCGGCGGAGCGCCCGGAAATCATGGGTGTGGTGGAAACGTTCCGCGCCGCGGTCGTCGATATCGGGACGAACAGCATGATGGTCCAAGTCGTCGGCGATACCGAAAAGATCGACGCGATGATCGAACTGCTCCGTCCCTACGGTATCCGGGAGCTGTCGCGCACCGGCGTCACCGCCATGATTCGCGGGAACGCCTAAGCTCCCGAACCGAACCGTAATTGCGCCGCTCCCTGCGGCTCCCCCTTCGCCAGGCGCCGGGCGGGTGTTTGAGGGGATCGATGATGCCAAGATGCCGCTTTATCGCTTCAAGGCGTCGGTCCATTGAAACACCCGCTCGTCACAGGCGGAGGGAACTATACTTATTTTAATCAAGGGCACAGCTTGACTGTCCCGCAAATCTTAGGAGGGCATAAGAAATGGCAGTTACTTTGTACTATGAACAAGATGCAGAACTCAGCGTATTGAAAGGAAAAACGATCGCGATCATCGGTTACGGCAGCCAAGGACATGCCCATGCGCAAAACCTGCGCGAAAGCGGACTGAATGTCGTCATCGGCCTGCGCGAAGGCAAATCCTTCAACAAAGCGAAGGAGGACGGTTTTGAGGTATTGTCCGTTGCGGAAGCGACCAAACGCGCAGATGTCGTGCAAATCCTGATGCCGGACGAAACCCAAGCTGCCGTATACAACAGCGAAATCGCACCGAACCTGAAAAAAGGCGCCGCTTTGCTGTTTGCTCACGGTTTTAACGTGCATTTCGGACAAATCGTGCCTTCCCCGGATAACGATGTATTGCTCGTTGCTCCGAAATCGCCGGGCCACATGGTTCGCCGCACGTATGTGGAAGGCTTCGGCGTTCCCGGCTTGATTGCCATCCACCAGGATGCGACCGGCCAAGCCAAAGAAATCGGCCTTGCGTATGCGAAAGGGATTGGCTGTACACGCGCCGGGGTGATCGAAACCTCCTTCCGCGAAGAAACCGAAACCGATTTGTTCGGCGAACAAGCGGTATTGTGCGGCGGCGTAACGGCCCTGATCAAAGCCGGCTTCGAAACGCTGGTGGAAGCGGGTTACGCTCCGGAAATGGCGTACTTCGAGTGCTTGCACGAAATGAAGCTGATCGTCGACTTGATCTATGAAGGCGGCATGGCGACCATGCGC
Organism: Paenibacillus sp. JL3B1040; assembly: GCF_057063165.1. NCBI lineage: Bacteria > Bacillati > Bacillota > Bacilli > Caryophanales > Paenibacillaceae > Paenibacillus > Paenibacillus tiangongensis. Next base: position 1,559,619 of record NZ_CM169317.1, read on the forward strand.
GACTCCATTTCCAACACGGCGGAATACGGGGATTATGTAACAGGCCCTCGCATCGTGACGGAAGAAACGAAGAAAGCGATGAAAGAAGTGCTCTCCGATATCCAGCAAGGCAAATTCGCTCGCGACTTCATTCTCGAGAACCAATCGAACCGCGCGTTCCTTACCGCGACTCGCCGCAACGAAGCGAACCATCCGATCGAAGTGGTCGGCAGAGAGCTTCGCGGCTTGATGCACTGGATCAAGAAATAAACGGAATACCGTTGATATGGCTTAACGTAAGATAATGATGAGCCTGAATACCCAATGCGGCCGCCCCTTTTGCGTGAGCCGCATTGGAGCTTTTCGGAGGAGGTGCATGGCATGCGCAAAATCTACATTTTCGATACGACGCTTCGGGATGGCGAGCAATCTCCCGGAGTGAACCTGAATACTCGCGAAAAGCTGGAGATCGCTTACCAGTTGGAGAAGCTTGGGGTCGACCGAATCGAAGCGGGTTTTCCCGCAGCTTCGCCGGGGGATTTGGCGGCTGTCAACGCCGTGGCGCGAGCGGTCAAGAAATCGACGGTGATCGGTTTGTCGCGGTCGCGCACGCAGGATATCGAGGCGGTTCGCGAAGCGCTGCAAGGGGCGGAGGATCCCTGCATCCATTTGTTCCTGGCGACGAGTCCGATCCACCGGAAATATAAATTAAAGATGGACAAAGACCAGGTGCTGGAAACGGCGCAGGCCGCGCTGCGGTATGCCCGGAAGTATTTTTCGAAGATCGAGTTTTCCGCTGAGGACGCCGGCCGAACCGAGCTGGATTTCCTGTGCGAGATGACGGCGATGGCCATTCGCGAGGGCGCTTCCGTAGTCAATATTCCGGACACGGTCGGATATTTGTATCCCGAGGAATACGGCAACATCTTTCGTACGCTGAAAGAGAAGGTACCCGGTATCGAGAAAATCCAGTTGAGCGCCCATTGCCATGACGATTTGGGACTGGCGACGGCGAATTCGCTGGCCGCGATCTTGGGCGGCGCCGATCAAATCGAAGGGACGATCAACGGGATCGGGGAACGAGCCGGCAATACCGCGCTGGAGGAAGTGGCGCTGGCGCTGGAGACCCGCTATGACTTCTTTGGTGCGAAAACGTCGCTCGAGCTGTCGGAAATCGCCCGTACGAGCCGGCTGGTCAGCCGTTTGACCGGGATGGTCGTGCCGGGGAACAAGGCGATCGTCGGTGCCAATGCGTTTGCCCACGAATCCGGTATCCATCAGGACGGCATGCTGAAGGAGAAAACCACTTACGAAATCATGTCGCCGGAAACGATCGGTCTCAAGGAGAGCAAATTGGTGCTTGGCAAGCATTCCGGGCGTCACGCTTTCCGCGAGAAGCTGGTGGATATGGGATATACGCTGGACGACGAGCGCTTGAACGAAGCTTTCGCCAAATTCAAGGTGCTGGCCGACAAGAAGAAGGAAGTCACCGACGAGGATTTGCTCGCGATTGTCGAAGAGAAGCTGATCGATACGCCGGAGGAATTCCGGCTCGAAACGATTTTTGTCTCATACGGCAACGAGTCGACGCCGGCGGCGAAGGTGCGGCTGGTCACCCTTGGTGGCGACATCATCGAGAAGGAAGCCGAGGGCAACGGTTCGGTTGACGCAATTTACAATGCGATCGACCTGGCTTCCGGCGAAGATGTCAAACTGGCCGACTATTCGATCAAATCGGTCAGCCACGGCAAGGACGCTCAAGGGGAAGTGCACGTCGTTCTGACCCAAAACGGCGTATCCGTGCAGGGCCGGGGCGTCAGCACCGACATTCTGGAAGCGAGCGCCCGCGCGTATGTTGATGCCATTAACCGGTTAATTGAGAAGAGAAAATCCAACTCCGCGATTCGGTCGTAACCGAACGGGGAGATGACTGCAGCGGGGCTGATTTATTCAGCTCCGTTGTTTTTAACGCCTTATAGCTAATACCTATGACCTTAATAGATTCTATATCTTTGTTTATCCTAACCCGGTGTGTTACAACTGAAGTAGAGGATGTTCACGAAAGGGAGCTGGAAACAATGGCAGAAGTCAAGAAAATCGCGGTGATCGCGGGCGACGGCATCGGACCGGAAGTGGTGGCCGAAGCGGAGAAAGTGCTGAAACGGACGGAAGAGCTGTTCGGCTACCGATTTGAAACGGAGCATGCGTTGTTCGGCGGGATCGCCATCGACGAGAAAGGGACGCCGCTGCCGCAGGAGACGCTGGAAGTATGTCAAAAGGCCGATGCCGTCCTGCTCGGGGCCGTAGGCGGTCCGAAATGGGACAACAATCCCAAGGAGCTGCGCCCGGAGACCGGATTGCTGGGCATCCGCAAAGCGCTGGGCCTGTTCTCGAACCTGCGTCCGGCGGTCGTGTTCGACTGTCTCAAGGACGCATCAACGCTCAAACCGGAAGTGCTTGAGGGCACGGATCTGATCGTTGTACGCGAGCTGACCGGCGGCATCTATTTCGGCGAGAAATACCGCCGCGATACGGAGCAAGGACAGGAAGCCGTAGATACGTGCGCCTACAACGTCAGCGAAGTGGAGCGGATCGTTCGCCAAGCGTTTGAAATTGCGCAGAAGCGCCGTAAGAAGCTGGCTTCCGTCGATAAGGCCAACGTGCTGGAGACGTCGCGTTTGTGGCGCGAGGTTGTGAACCGCGTCGCGCCGGAATATCCGGACGTCGAGCTGGAGCATGTGCTTGTCGATAACTGCGCGATGCAACTGCTGCGCCGTCCGGCCAGCTTCGACGTGATCGTGACGGAGAATATGTTCGGCGATATTCTGAGCGATGAAGCGGCCATGCTGACCGGCTCGATCGGCATGTTGTCCTCCGCTTCCCTGGGCGAAGGCAGCTTCGGGCTGTACGAGCCCGTACACGGCTCGGCACCGGACATCGCCGGCCAGAATCTGGCCAACCCGATCGCGACGATCTTGTCCGTAGCGCTGATGTTCCGCATGACTTTCGGTTATGCCGATGCCGCCGACGCGATCGAAGCCGCCGTGGCCGCCGTGCTGAATGCCGGACATCGGACCGGTGACATCGCCGTGGACAAGAGCCAGGCGATCGGCACGAGGGAAATGGGCGATCTGATCGTTGCCGCGATGAAGAAGTAAGCCACAGCGAACACACAGCGAATAAGAAATTGACTTTAAATAGGGCCGATGTTACCATGTGAAAAGATAAGAAGATGGACCCCCAATTTGAGCCCGGCTCAAATCGGGGGTTTTTTGCCCACCGGCTGCATCGGCGGGAGATTGGCCGGAATCCCAGGATTTACAATCCGTTCGCAGGAATTTGAAAGAGGCATCACGAATAAATTAAATGAAATCCCGACTCGGAGGAGCCGGGAGGCGTTAATGAACCGAACGCGGGAAAGGGTGAAGGGGAATGAGTTTTTGCTGCGGAGCCAGCATGCTGGGAACAAAGGGGACTTTGAAGCATTACCGTACGCAGGTACATAATGTGCCCCTGTTATTTTGCCCGGTGTGCCATCGGGTCGAGGTTCATTATAAAGTGGAGAACGAATACGAAATCCTGGCGGAATACGCGCATGGCGACGGAGTCGCGGAGATTGATTTTCAGGATTTCGTCATGGAGGACGATGAGTCCATATTCGGTAATTGCGTGAATCGGGAAGACGAAGATCCCTTGGTGATCGTGCAAAGCCAAATCGATATTTCGCTGGATCTCCTGACCGTCGCCAAACATATTGGCGATGAGAAATGGACCGGGGAACTCAAAAAACGGTTGGCGGTCATGAGCCGACGCAGGGCCCGGCTTCAACACAACAACAGCTGAATCATCGGAAATAGTCTTCCGGAAGGGAGGCTATTTCCATTTTTTTAGGACTATGGTAGCCGTTTTACGCTCATCCAACTTTTTTCGACAGTATCTCTGGTTGACGGTATTTGGAAAACTTGACTATGATTGATACAGGTGGCTTTTGACTTATCTGATTGGATTTTATGGACATGCACCCCTCGCCTTTGTACGAAAAATGACATAGATAGCAGAGAAAAGTTGAGTTAAGTACGCCGAGTCAGGGTAAGTTCTTCTAGGTAGTGATCGTTGTCTTGTTAGGCAAGTGGATCATTTGAGTAAAGGGGGAACCAAACTTGTTGAGTGAATTTCAAGAGACACTGCTCCAGTCCGTCAAAGCATACCAATCGACCCAACTCGTCAAAAACAAGTATGAAAACGTACTCCAACACCTGGACAGCGGGATTATGCTGTTCGACAGCGATGGGGTTCTGACCTTTATCAATGTGCAGATGGCCAAGCTGCTCGAAATGCCGCGCCAATCCCTGATCGGCTGCAATTTGCTGCAGATGCTCAGGCATCCGCATATCAACCAATTTAAGAAGCGCAAGATTTTGCGTATTTACCGGGAGACGATCTTTCACCGAAAAAAATACCACGAACTCATCGACGAATACGGCAGACATTGGCTAATTACGGTTACATACGGGGATCAGATGGACGGGGATTTTCTGCTTAGCGTCAAGGACGTCTCCGATTTCAAACGGATCGAACAGACGGCTTACCAGAACGACAAGCTGGCGATGCTCGGGAAAATCTCGGCGGCCATCGCGCACGAAATTCGGAATCCGCTTACCGCGATTCGCGGCTTTATCCAATTGCTGCGGCCGCATTTGCTGCAACTGGGCAAAGATGAGTATGCCAGGATTATTTTGACGGAAATCGACCGGGCCAACGACATTATTCATGAGTTTCTCAATTCTTCGAAGCCCTCGGCCCCGCAGAAGTCGACGGTCAGCGTTTCTTCGCTGCTGAAGGAAGTCGTCCTGCTCACGGAAAGCGAAGCGGTGATGAAGGGATGTCAAATGATCCTGCACGCGCCGAAGGAGGAACTGTTCGTCTCCATCGACGTCAAGCAGATCAAGCAGGTGCTGCTGAACATTATTAAGAATGCCATGGACGCGATCGCCGAGGTTGGCGGTGACCATCAAGGAGTCATCGATATCCGGGCGGAGATGGAAGGAAAAACGGTGAACATCTCGGTTCAGGATAACGGCGGGGGGATGGATAAAGGCATGCTCTCACGCTTGTTCGATCCCTTTTTTACGACAAAGGAAAAAGGAACCGGATTGGGGTTGTCGGTGAGTTACCGGATCATCCGGAACCATCGGGGGAATATTTCCGTGGACAGCCTAAAAGGAGCGGGAACGATTTTTGTCATCTCGCTCCCGCTTGCCATATAGCTTTTATTCTTTTGGGCTCTTGGCCGAAGAATTCGAAGAGGACGCCGCGTAACTTCCGCAAGCCGCAGAACAGGATTTCTGCTGCGAGCAGGAGGCGCAGGCGCCTTTTTTGCTTTTCTTGAAACCGCGGTACAATGCAAAGGCGGCGTAACCGAAAATCACGGCAACGATGACGATATCGATCATAACGAAATGCTCCTTTCGTTTTCGGGTCCTTTTCTTAAGCCAGGCCCAGGCCTAATCGCAATCCGACCTGATAAATCAAGAGGGAGACGACATAAGCAAGTGTCAGCGAATAAGCGATCGAGAAGAACGTCCATTTCCAAGAGGCCGTTTCCTTGCGGAGGACGCCCACCGTTGCGAGGCACGGCGTGTACAGCAGGACGAAGGCCATGAAGCTGTAGGCCTGCAGCCCCGTGAAAGACGAGGCAATTTGCCCCTGCAGGCCGGCCATATCAGGTACATGGTAGATGATGTTCATGGTCGACACCACGACCTCCTTGGCCATAAAGCCGGTGATCAGGGCGGCCCCGGATTGCCAGGTGCCGAAACCCAGCGGTTGCAGGACGGAGGAGAACAAGCCGCCGATCGCGGCCAGGAAGCTGTCGTCCATGTTGTCCGCCACGCCGCCCGGACCGAGGTAGGTGAGCAGCCAGATCAGCACCGAACCGCCGAGGATGAAGGTGCCGGCTTTGCGCAGGAAGCCTTTGCCTTTCTCCCATGTGCTGCGGAACAAGGTGACGCCTTGCGGCATCCGGTAAGGCGGCAACTCAACCATAAAGAAGGAACGTTCGTTTTTGAACAGGAACAGCGAAAAGACTTTGGCCAGGACAAGCGCCAGCACGATCCCCAGCATATACAGCGAAAAGACGATCAGGCCCTGCGACCGGGCGAAAAAGATGCCGGCGAACAAAGCGTAAACCGGCAGCCGCGCGGAGCAGGACATCAGCGGAATCAGCAGCATGGTCAGCATTCGCTCCTTCGGCTGCTCGATGCTGCGGGAGGCCATGACGGCCGGTACGTTGCAGCCGAACCCAAGGATAAACGGGATTAACGCTTTGCCGTTTAACCCGACGATTTCCATCAATTTGTCCATCATGACGGTGATCCGGGCCATGTAACCGGAATCCTCGATGAAGGAGATGATCAGGAACATGATGAAAATCTGCGGGATAAACACCAGAACGCCGCCGACGCCGCCGATGATGCCGTCTATGATCAACGCATGCGTGAAGCTTGATGCACCCAAACCCGTCAGCAGATTCTCCACGCCGCCGGTCAGCGGTCCGGTGATGAACCCGTCGAGCAGATCCGAGAGCGGATTGCCAAGCCAGTCAAATGTTAGCTGGAAAGTAAGAAACATGAAGGCCATAAACAGCGGGATGCCGAGTACCGGATGGGTGACGATGCGGTCGATGCGGTCCGTCATCGTATGCGGTTTCTTCCGGGAGGCGTCAACCGCCTCGCCGCAGATCTCCCGAATCCGCCCGATACGGACGGTGCGGATATGCTCTTCCGCCGATGAGGCGATGCCGGCCGCGGCCAGCCGTTTCTCCGCTTCGGCACGGATGTGCTGCAGCTTGTTCAGGTCGGTTCGGGGCGGGAGCGCGGCGATGACCGCCGGATTATCTTCCAGCACCTGCAGGGCGATCCAGCGCAAACTCGGCCGCCCTTCCTCCCAGCCTGCGGCAAGCTCCCGGGAAATGTCGCGGATGGCCTGCTCCAAGACTTCGCCATAGTTGATGACGAATTGCGGCGCGGCCGCCTTCGCCGGTTCCAACTGCTCGATTGCCCGCAGCAGCTCTTTGCTGCCTTTACCGGTCCGGGCGATCAGCGGGATGACCGTCGTTCCCAACCGGGCCGCCAAGCTGCCCGCATCGATTTGAAGCCCGCTCGCTCGGGCGACATCAATCATGTTAAGCCCGACGATCACCGGCTTTCCGTATTCGAGCAGTTGCAGCGTCAGATACAAGTTGCGCTCCAGGTTGGAGGCATCAACGATGTTCACCAGGACCGAAGGGGACTCGGTAGCCAGGTATTCCGCCGCAATTCCCTCGTCCCGGGAGAGGGGATGCAGGGTGTAGATCCCGGGCAGGTCGGTCAGTTGTCCGGTTTTGCCTCGCAACTGCCCGACCTTTTTCTCCACCGTTACGCCGGCCCAGTTGCCTACATATTCATAAGAGCGGGTTAACGAATTAAATAGCGAGGTCTTTCCGGTGTTCGGGTTCCCAATCAGTGCGGCGTTGTTCATGAGACCGCCACCTCGATATGGGCGGCTTCTTTCTGGCGGATGCCCAGCAGTTGACCGGCGCATTCCAGCGTGACCGGACCGCCCCACAGGCAGTATCGCTTCACGACGACGCGAGTCCCCTCATGAATGCCGAGATCGGCGAGGCGCCGTTTGAGGATAGGGTCCATATTTCCGATTTGCATGATCGCGCATGAGGTTCCGGGCTTTAGCCCGAGCAAGCAGCGACGGCAGGATGTCATGGGAGCATCTCTCCTTTGTCCGATAAAATCGAAATTCTTATTTAAAAATGTATGGCACGGCCGCCAAAAGCGGCTTATCGTTCTAAGCTGTTCAAATGGTATTGAGAATCAATCTCAATTGAATTTATCTGTAATATATCACGCACGGCCAACCTATACTGTGACTATCTTCATATAGAAATCGAAATCCTTCGTGATCCAAAGATGACTTTTCGAACAACCGCATCATAAAGGTTCGAAAAGTCAGGTTTGAAGCACCAAGAAGGTTGGATGAAGCTAGGGATTGAGTAGCGGAGCGTAGGCAGATCTACGTGAGCAACGGAAAGCCCGGCTGAATTCAAGATTCGATGCCGGTTAAACTTCTTGAAATCCTTCGTGATCCAAAGATGACTTTTCGAACAACCTTTAGTAAGATGGATAGTAAAACGATGGAGAGGAATATGCGGGTATGAAAGCCAACCAATGCAAAATCGTCGATTGCACCATACGTGACGGAGGACTGGTCAACAACTGGGACTTCAGCGTAGAATTTGTCCAAAAATTGTACGCGGGCTTAAACGAGGCGAGCGTGGACTATATGGAAATCGGCTACAAGAATTCGCCCAAGCTGCTCAAAGGTGCCGATGAGGCCGGACCCTGGCGGTTTCTGGACGACGATTTCCTGCGCAAGGTGATTCCTCAAAAAGGAACGACGAAATTGTCCGCGCTGGTCGACATCGGTCGGGTGGATGAGAACGATATTTTGCCGCGCAGCGAAAGCCTGCTCGATTTGATCCGTGTCGCTTGCTACATTAAAGATGTTGACAAAGCGCTGCAGTTGGTTCAGTTGTTCCATGACCGCGGTTACGAAACAACGCTGAACATCATGGCGCTATCCAACGTGATGGAGAACGAATTGCTGGAAGCGTTCGAGATGATCAAGGAGAGCGTCGTCGACGTTGTTTACATCGTCGATTCGTACGGAAGTCTCGACTATAAAGACATGGAGTATCTGGTCAACAAGTTCAAAACTCACCTGCCGGGGAAACGGCTGGGCGTCCATACCCACAACAACATGCAGCTGGCTTTCTCCAATACGCTGGTGGCTGCCGATCTTGGCGTCGAACTGCTGGACGCTTCGGTATACGGCATGGGACGTGCGGCAGGCAACTGTCCAACCGAGCTGCTCGTGACCCATCTGAAAAACACGAATTACAAGCTGCGCCCCGTTCTGGAAGTGTTGGAACAACTGTTGATCCCGCTTCGCGAGAAAGAAGAATGGGGGTATTTAATCCCCTACATGATCACGGGGACGCTTGACGAGCATCCGCGTTCCGCGATGGCGCTGCGGGCGTCGGACGACAAGGATAAAGCCGTCGATTTTTACGATAAGCTGACGACGCCGGAGATAACGGTCCATCGTCCAAAAAAATAGCGAATTTAAGCCCGGAGCCTGCTCCGGGCTTCTTTTTTTCCTCGGCAATATTTGAGGAAAAGGCAGGAAATAAGCGGAATATGTTGAATAGTAGTTTCATGACAGAACACAGAACTTACCTCCGGAGGTTGATGGGCATTGAGGATTAGGGCAGAGGAACACACGACAATCATCCAAGGGGTAATCGGGTTGGCGGCGATGGTCGGGGTGGTCCGGCTGTCGGCTTGGAACGGCTTTCCGCCGGGAACGGCCGAGGTCATTCAAACCTTGCATCTCCTGGCCGGTCTGATGTGCCTGGCAGTTTCGTTTGCCATATTTGCGCAGGGATGGATTCTGTTTATCGATAAACTTTCCAAACAGCGGCTATATACAGCCGTTTTATTTGCATTGATCGGCATCCTGGATATTCTGTACGTCGCTTCATCCGGCAATATTGCGCTGCTCGGCTTCCAGCCGGGCGGAAATCTGGGGACCTGGTTTTTGGCGATCTCGCATTTGCTGGGGGCGCTCGGCATGCTGCGGATCTTCGCCGTGGCGGATCAACAGGTGTCAGGATACCAGAAGATCGCCATATTTGCCGGTGTCGGCTTGTTCACGCTGGCCGGCCTGCTCGTTTTAAACCGGTACCAAGGCGGCCTGCCGCCGCTGTTCGAGCTGGTGCCGGGGCAACTGCTCCTGCGAGTCGGCATACCGTTGTTGTATATCGCCGCCGCTCTGGCGATCTTATATCGGCATCGCGCGGGGCGTCCGCCGGCCATCATGACGGTGACCCGGGCCCTGTTGTTTATGGCGATGGGGCACGTCCTGCTGACCTATCCGCCGGAGCCTGCTTTGGGTTTGGCGCAGGCGGCGGGCCAATGGTACATGGGGATTTCTTATTACATCGTATTAAAAGGCGTTTACCGGCTGACGATCGAGGAGCCGATGCGCGGCAAGCAGCTGGCTGAAGCTCAAATGAAGCATATGGCTTATCACGATGATTTGACGGGCTTGCCGAATTTGCGGCAAATGAAAGAGCAGTTGGGCGAGCTGCTGGTGTTTTCGCAGGCTTGCACCGGCGTCGCGGTGATTAATATCGACCGGTTTAAGGCGATCAACGACTCCCTGGGCTACAGCGCGGGAGACAAGCTGCTGACCGAACTGGGCGGCCGCCTGACCGAGCTGGGCGGACCGCAGCAGCGGGTGTATCGGATGGGGGAAGACGAGTTTGCCGTGATCTTTCCGGAACTGTCGGATGGTGCGGCCGCCGAGGAGCGGGCCAAGCTGCTGCTGGCTTCCGTGGATCCGGCGGTGCTGATTGACGATACCGAATACCATATTTCATTAAGCATGGGGTTGTCCGTGTTTCCGGATGACGGGGATTCGGTAAATCAGATGATCCAATATGCGGATATGGCGGTTCATCATGCCAAGGAGCATGGCATTGACTTTATGCGCTATAATGCGGCGATGAAGCAGCGCACCCAATCCAGGGTAGAATTGGAGAACGATATGCGCAAGGCGCTGGAGCGGGAGGAATTTTTTCTGGAATTTCAGCCGCAGATCAGTTTGGATACGGGCAAAATGGCCGGGATGGAGGCGCTTGTCCGCTGGAACCATCCGAAGCGGGGGCTGTTGCCGCCAAGCGAATTCATCCCGTTGGCCGAAGAGAGCGGACTCATCGTTCCGCTGGGCGAATGGGTGTTGAAGTCCGCCTGCCTGCACAATAAAAAGTGGCAATTGGACGGCTTCGAACCGGTCTGCGTGTCCGTTAATTTATCGATGCGCCAATTCCGTCAGTATAATCTCGCCGAGCGGGTGGACGCGATTCTCCGCGAGGTCGGATTGGATCCGCGTTATCTGGAGCTCGAAGTGACGGAGAGCATGACCTATGACATTGAAACCGCGCTGGATCAGCTCCATCGCCTGAAGCGTTTAGGAATACATATCAGCATCGATGATTTCGGCACGGGCTACAGCTCGCTTTACTATTTAAAAAGCTTGCCGATCGACCGTTTAAAAATCGATCGCGCCTTCGTGAAAGAGGTCATGTATGACGGGAACGATGCGGCGATCGTCTCCACCATTACGACCATGGCCCATCACTTAAAGCTGAAAGTGACGGCCGAAGGCGTGGAGAACGAGGAACAGTTGGAGTTTCTGAAGCTCCAGCGATGCCACGAAGGACAAGGGTATCTGTTCAGCAAGCCGGTGCCTGCCGGCGTGCTGGAAAGCCAGTTCCTTAGCCGGTTAGCCGGCTAAGGATTTTTGGACCCCGTGCGATTCCCGCTTGCGCCGGTCCCCGAAACGTGATATAGTAACATTTGTCTTCCCAAAAGGGGCCTGCATTTACTTCGGGACGTAGCTCAGCTTGGTAGAGCACCTGGTTTGGGACCAGGGGGTCGCATGTTCGAATCGTGTCGTCCCGATCATCCATGTTTTGGTCTTTTGCGGGTAATGTGCGGGTGTAGTTCAATGGTAGAACTCCAGCCTTCCAAGCTGGTAGCGTGGGTTCGATTCCCATCACCCGCTCCATAATGAAGAAGCCAAAATCCTTACAGCGGTAAGGATTTTTTTGTTTTTCGGCCCTAAATTATTAAAAATTTAAATGCACAAATTTTATTATTTGTGATTTAAATCACACAATAAGTGAAAAATATCACATATAATAAAGACATCAAAGATGATCATCCGAAAAAAAGACAACCGAAAATCAAAGGAGTGGGAATCATGTTTAACAATTTCCTTAGAACAAACAAAGCGGCGATGTGGCTCTTGACCATCATCCGCGTGTACCTCGGCTATCAATGGATCGAAGCCGGCTTCCATAAAATCACCGGCGGCTTCGACGCCGCGGGCTTCCTGACCGGAGCGATCGCGAACAGCACCGGCGACCATCCGGCCGTGCAAGGCTGGTGGGCGACCTTCCTGCAGCACGTCGCCCTGCCGAACGTTGACCTCTTTAACATCCTGGTGCCTTACGGCGAATTCCTGGTCGGCGTCGGGCTGATCCTCGGCACCTTCACCACCTTCGCCGCGCTGATGGGCCTTGTGATGAACGCCGCGTTCCTCTTCTCGGGTACGGTAAGCACCAACGCGCAAATGCTGATCCTTGAAGTGCTGGTGATCGTTGCCGCCGCCAACGCCGGCAAAATCGGCCTCGACTACTATGTGCTTCCTTACCTCCGCAAGCTGTTCCATAAGAAAGACTATGCCGGAACACCAACCCCGGCGCCCAAACAACCGCTCAACGTTGAACGCACGGCTTAACGAACGAAAACCGAACAGAAGGGCTCTCGTCGAGGGCTCTTCTTTTTTTGTATACTGGATTTCAGAAGGAGTGGGGACCCGTGCAAATGAACCGGCTGTTTCAAATCGTATATCTGTTGCTGGAGCGCAAAACGATGACCGCCGCCGAGCTGGCGCAGCGGTTCGAGGTGTCTACCCGTACGATCTACCGCGACATCGATACGCTAAGCGGCGCGGGAATTCCCGTGTACGCCAGCAAGGGAAAAGGCGGCGGCATCGGCCTGCTGCCGAATTTCGTGCTGAATAAATCGCTGTTGAGCGAGGAGGAACAGAACGAAATCCTGTTTGGACTGCAAAGCCTGGAGGCGACGAATGCCCTGCAAACGAGTCGGGTGTTGTCCAAGCTGAGCGCCCTTTTTCGCAAAGCTGAGTCCAATTGGATCGATGTCGATTTCTCCGGCTGGAGCAGCGGGGAAGCGGAACGGAACAAATTCGGACAACTGAAGACGGCCATCCTGGAACAGAGAGTCGTGAAGTTCGTTTACTACGGCTCGCACGGGAAGAGAACCGAGCGTCAAGCCGAGCCGCTGAAGCTGCAGTTTAAGAACCGCTCCTGGTATTTGCAGTGTTTTTGCCTGCAGAGCCGGGAGCTGCGCACCTTTAAAATCAGCCGGATCGAAGAGCTGGAGGTCACCGGGACGATGTTCGAACGCAGGGAAATCGCGGTGCCGGCGCTGGACGCCGCCAGGCCGGAAGAGCGCTTCGTCCATGTCCACCTGGAACTGGAATTTCCGCCTCATATGGCGTATCGGATCTTCGATGAGTTCGATCGGGCCCGCATCCACAAGCAGGAAGACGGCAGTTTCAGGGTTAGAGCCAGTTACCCGGAAGACGGCTGGGTGTATGGATACTTGCTGTCCTTTGGCGAGGACGTCAAAGTCATTTCTCCCCCTCATATTCAAGAAATCTTGCGGAACAAAGCGAAAAAAATCGCCGATATGTATTCGAACGCTCTTTAAAATATGACATATAGCCGTCATATTATGGCTGCTACAATGGTGCCATCCATGTGAAAAAGGAGTGTTGTGCGATGGCGAAGGTAGGGTTGAAGTACGTCGAGGATTTTACGGTGGCGGGCCGGCTCGGCCAGGGCGGCGCGGAGGAGGGGCCGCAGTGGATCATGCCGCTCTGGGACAAGGCGAACGCTTCGTATGCGATGATCGAGAGCATCGCGCTTAAGGATGAGTATGGAGCGCCAAAGGGGACTTGGGGATTAATGGGGCACCCTGAGAAGTATTTGGGTCGATGGGACGACCGAGGGCTATATTTGGCCGGCTGCGAAATCGAAGCGGACAGCGACGTTCCGGAGGGGTGGACGAAGTGGACGGTTCCGGCCCATACGTATCTGGTGGCGGATTGCCGCGAGACGGCGTACGGCGAGGTATTCAACGAGGTGATCGGAACTTATTTGCCGGAACACGGCCTGAAGCTGACCGGAGCGGTACATGAGCATTATCCGGAACCGGGGAATCCGGCCCATGTCGAGTTGTATTTTCCGATCGCGCAAGACCGGTTGTTCTGCCAAAGCTGCGGCATGCCGCTGTCGAATCACGGGGAGCTCGGCACGGAACAAGGCGGCGAGTTCAATTACGAGTATTGCGTTTATTGCTACAAAGACGGTGCGTTTACCGCCGATGTTTCCATGGAGGAAATGATCGAACAATGCCTTGTCTATGGCGGCGATTCCGGGATGTTCGCGGATCAAACCAAGGCGAGGGAGACCCTGTTGGCCTGGTTCCCGACGCTGAAGCGCTGGAAATCGAGTTAATCCGGAGGGGACAAACATGGAGGATAAGCTGGATTTCAAGAAGAAGTATAAGGATCTGTATATGCCGGGGCCGGACCCTGTTCTGATCGAGGTGCCGCCGATCCTGTACCTGATGGTGGACGGCAAAGGCGACCCCGACGGGGAGGACTACCAGCTTGCCGTTCAGAAGCTGTATACCTTGACCTACGGGATCAAAATGAGCAAAATGGGCGGGAACAAGCCGGACATGTATTTCGAATATGTCGTTCCTCCGCTCGAGGGCCTCTGGGATTCCGAGGGCGTCGGGTTCGACCCGGACCGGAACCGGTGGGTGTGGACGTCGATGATCCGGCAGCCCGAATTCGTCACGGAGGAACTGTTGAACGAGGTCAAAGAGCGAACCGCGCGGAAGAAACCGGAGCTCGATTTAAGCGATGTCAGATTAGCCGTCTTCGAGGAAGGGCTAAGCGTACAAATGATGCATATCGGCCCCTTTAAAACCGAACCGGAATCGGTGGCCCGGATGGCGGCGTTTATCGAGGCGAACGGTTTAACCGAGAATTTCGACGACCTTCGCAAGCACCACGAAATCTATCTGTCGGACCCGCGCAAAACCGCGCCGGAGAAAATGAAAACCGTGCTGCGGCATCCGGTAAAGCGAAGTTGAGCGTTTCCGCCTAGTCGGCCGGGGCCGGATGAATGGCCTTTACCCGACCCACCTGACCGTCCCTTAGCCGGACCTTGATCCCGTGCGGATGAGTGGCGGAGTTGGTCAGGATATCCTTGACCACGCCGCGGGTCAGCTTGCCGGTGGGCTGGTCTTTTTTCAATACGATGTCCACGGTAAGGCCGGGCGCGATGTTCTTGCGTTCGTTGCCGTTCATGGCGTATTCCTCCTTTTGCGAGATGGGTAGGTCGATCCGAATAACCTCTCTAAGATACCATAATTGAACGGCAGCTTGCCAACGGCAGTTGGTTTAGCATATAATAGCAGGTAATTATGACATGAAATGCGTTGATGGAGAAGAGTAAGCAGGGAACCGACCAACAGGGAAGGGGCGCCGGAGATTGAGAGCGCCGCTAGGGAAACGGGACTGCCGAAGTTCGCTCCGGAGCAGTTCCTTGAACTGCCGCTGCATGGTAACGACGCCGCAAGGCGTATAGCTGCAGCCCGGCACATTAGGGGATACCGGTTACGAGCCGTTATTTCGTTCAAGTGAGAGCAGTACGCAATCTGCAGGCCCTGAGCTGGCGAAGGCGATGCGGCGCTCTAACAAGGGTGGTACCACGGTCTTTTCGTCCCTTACGGGAGAGAAGGCCTTTTTATTTTGTCTTAAGAGGTTAAACCTGACTAGGAGGAGCTATTCATGAAAGAACGTCTTGAAGCATTAAAAGCGGAGGCGCTCAAAGAGCTGGCGGGAACGGTCGATGCCGGGCATTTGAACGAGCTGCGGGTCAAGTATTTGGGCAAAAAGGGCGCGTTGACCGAAATTCTGCGCGGAATGGGAGCTTTAAGCGCGGAGGAGCGGCCGGTGATCGGCCAGGTCGGCAACGAGGTCAGAGCCGCCATCGAAGCGGTGATCGAAGAGAAGCAAGCGAACTTCCAGCGCCAGGAAACGGAAGCGCGGCTAGCCGCCGAGAAAGTGGACGTGACGTTGCCCGGCCGCCCGCTTAAGCAGGGGAGCATTCATCCGCTCAATCAGGTAATCCAGGAGATCGAGGATATTTTCATCGGCATGGGCTATCGGATTGCGGAAGGTCCCGAGGTCGAAACCGATTACCACAATTTCGAAGCATTGAATCTGCCGAAGGACCATCCGGCCCGCGACATGCAGGACTCTTTTTACCTGACGGAGGACCTGCTCATGCGTACGCAAACGTCGCCGGTGCAGGTAAGGACGATGGAAGCGATGCAAGGCGAGGTGCCGGTCAAAATTATTTGCCCGGGGCGTGTATTCCGGCGGGATGACGACGATGCGACCCACTCGTTCCAGTTCCATCAAATCGAAGGGCTGGTTGTCGGGAAAAGAATCCGCATGAGCGACCTGAAAGGCACCCTGCTGGAGTTTACGCGCAAAATGTTCGGACCGAACACGCAAATCCGCTTGCGTCCGAGCTTCTTCCCGTTCACCGAACCCAGCGTCGAGGTCGACGTGACGTGCATGAAATGCGGCGGCGACGGCTGCCGGGTGTGCAAGCAGTCCGGCTGGCTGGAGATTCTCGGCAGCGGAATGGTGCACCCGCGCGTGCTCGAGATGAGCGGCTACGACCCCGAGGAGTACAGCGGCTTTGCGTTCGGGATGGGCGTGGAACGGATCGCCATGCTGAAATATGGCGTTGACGACATCCGCTACTTCTATAACAACGATCTGCGTTTCCTGCAGCAGTTTGCCAGAGTCTAATTAATCGTAAAGAGGGAAGGGAACAGACAATGAAAGTATCAACCGAATGGTTGTCCGACTATATTTCCCTGGACGGGGTGAACGTGGAGGAGCTGGCGGAGCAAATCACCCGTTCCGGGATCGAAATCGATTCGATCGAAAACCGCAATCAAGGCGTCACGAACGTCGTGGTTGGGTTTGTCAAGAGCAAGGAGAAGCATCCGGATGCCGACAAGCTGAACATCTGCCTCGTCGACGCCGGGCAGGGGGAAGAGCTGCAAATCGTTTGCGGCGCCAAAAATGTGGCTGCAGGCCAGAAGGTGCCGGTCGCGCTGGTTGGCGCCAAGCTGCCGGGCGGGCTGGAGATCAAGAAGGCCAAGTTGCGCGGCGTCCTGTCTCAAGGGATGATCTGTTCGGCCAAGGAGCTTGGCATGAACGACAAACTGCTGCCGAAGGAACAACAGGAGGGCATTCTCGTGCTGCCCGAGGATGCGAAGATCGGCACGCCGGTTACGGGGCTGCTGGGCCTGGACGACAAGGTACTCGACTTCGACCTCACGCCGAACCGTTCCGATTGCTTGAGCATGATCGGGGCCGCTTATGAAGTTGGCGCGATTTTGGGCCGCGGCGTGAAGCTGCCGCAGTCCGAGCTTGCCGATTCGGGCGCGACTGCCAAGGAGCGGATTCAAGTGAAGATCGAGGCGCCCGAGCTGTGCAGCCGTTATGCGGTACGCTACATTGAAGGCGTGAAGATCGGCCCCTCGCCGCTGTGGATGCAAAACCGGCTGATGGCGGCGGGGATTCGTCCGATCAGCAATATCGTTGATATCACGAACTACGTGATGCTCGAGTATGGGCAGCCGCTGCACGCGTTTGACGCCGACAAGATCGCCGGCGGCATGCTGGGCGTGCGCCAGGCGAAGGCCGGCGAGAAGCTGGTGACGCTGGACGGCCAGGAACGCGAGCTGGAAGCCGGCACCCTCTTGATCGTGGACGGCGAGGATCGGCCGGTCGCATTGGCCGGCGTGATGGGCGGACTGGATACGGAGGTCACGGATCAAACGGTCAATATCGTGCTGGAGTCGGCGAAATTCGCCGGCGGGAGCGTCCGCAGAACGTCGCGGACGCTGGGACTTCGCTCGGAGGCTTCCCAGCGGTTCGAGAAAGAGGTCGATCCGGCGGCCGTCATCCCGGCTCTGGACCGCGCGGCCGCGCTGATGGCTGCCCATGCCGGAGGCCGCGTGGGCCAAGGGATCGTAGAAGTCGTTCTCCGCGAGCCGGAAGAGAAGGTGATCGCCTTGTCGCTTCCGAAGCTGAACGATTATCTGGGCACGGATATCTCCTCGCTGGAGGCCAAAGCGATTCTGGAGCGGCTCCGCTTCGAGTGCGCGGGCGCCGAGGAGGTCATCGAGGTCCGCGTGCCGACGCGGCGCGGGGACATTACGCGCGACGTTGATTTGATCGAAGAAGTGGCTCGGCTCTACGGCTACGACCATATTCCGACGACGATGATCGAAGGGGTCACCACGACCGGCGGCTACACGAAACCCCAGGCGCTGCGCCGCACGATCCGCAGTCTGCTCGGGCACGGCGGATGGCAGGAAGTGATGGGTTACTCCTTCATCCGTGAAGGCGCGAGCGGAAGCTTCCCGCAGCTCGGCGAAGGAGATCGGGAAATCCGCTTGGCCATGCCGATGAGCGAGGACCGCAGCGTGCTGCGCGCCAGCCTGCTGCCGGGGATGATCGACATCGCTGCCTACAACCGCAACCGCAAGCAGGATAATCTGGCGTTGTTCGAAATCGGCGGCGTCTTCCGCACGGAGGAAGCCAAGCTGACGCGGCAGCCGAACGAGCTGCAAACGCTGGGGTTGCTGCTGACGGGCGATCGGGTGGAGAAACGCTGGAACGCGCCGGCCGAGAAGGTCGATTTCTTCGATCTGAAGGGTGCGCTGGAGAGCTTGTTCCAATACTTGGGGCTCGGCGAGCGGATTTCGTACGAAGCGGACCGCCCGCAAGGCTTCCATCCCGGCCGTTCGGCTTCGCTCTTCTTGAACGGTACCTCCGGCAAGGAGCGGATCGGTACGCTGGGCCAGCTCCATCCGGAGCTGCAGCGGGAGATGGATTTGGACGACACGTATGCGGCCGAACTGCTGCTTGAACCGCTGTACCGTTACGCCGGCGAAGCTTATGTGTACCAAGAGCTGCCGCGTTATCCGGCCATGCAGCGCGACATCGCCGTCGTTGTCGACTCCGAAGTGGAAGCGGGATCGCTGATCGGCGCGATCCGCGAAACGGCGGGCGAATTGCTGGAATCGGTGGAGGTGTTCGACGTATATACCGGCGCCAAATTGGGCGAAGGGAAGAAGAGCGTGGCTTTATCGCTCGTGTATCGTCACATGGAACGGACGCTGACGGACGAAGAGGTGGCTGCGGTTCACGACCGGGTGGTCGCCGGACTGTCGCAAACTTTTGCGGCCGAGCTTAGAAAATAGCAGGAATTGGACGAAGTCACATCGAATCATTGTAAGACGACCGATTCGATGTGACTTTCGTGCAATTATCAGCATCCAGGAGACGACATACAGGACCGAAGGAGGCACATAGCGTTGAGTAACCAAGGCCGAATTAGCGTAAACGTGGAAATTTACGGAACTTCTTATAAAATCGTCGGCAGCAGCGCGGAGTACATGAAGCAAGTGGCGCGCCGCGTGGATGAACATATGCGCAGCATCTCCCAGGCCTATCCTCATTTGGACACGCCGCGACTGGCCGTCCTGGCGGCCGTGCGCATGGCCGAGGAAGCGATTCGGGTGGAGCAGCTCCAGAACGAACTGCAGAATGCCAAACAGGAAAAAACGGTGCTGCTCCAGGAAAATTCCGTCCTTCAGGACTTACACGCCAAGCAGGAGAACATGTACAAGGCGCTGCAGGAAGAACAGCAGCAGATAAAGGACGAGAAGCGCCTG
Source organism: Paenibacillus sp. JL3B1040 (assembly GCF_057063165.1). Classification (NCBI taxonomy): domain Bacteria; kingdom Bacillati; phylum Bacillota; class Bacilli; order Caryophanales; family Paenibacillaceae; genus Paenibacillus; species Paenibacillus tiangongensis. The sequence continues at coordinate 1,579,151 of NZ_CM169317.1, forward strand.
CTTGCCGGACAAGCCGAGAAGCTGGAAGCCGCCCTGCTGGGGCAGGAGGAGGAAGCCCGCAAGCTTCGCAGCCGGATGCAGGAGCTGGAACGGCAGTTGTCCGAACAGCGCGGCAGTAACACGCAGCTCCAGGCCAAGTTGCGCCAAGCCGAGCAGCAGGCGGCGAAGGAGAAAGAGGAAGCCGCCAAGCTGCAGAAGCAGGCGGCCGAGCTGCAGCGTCGCGAGCAGGACGCCAAAGCGGCCGAGCAGCGGGCGCTGCAGCAAAGCGGGAAGCAGCAGGAGCAGACGAAGCAACTCCAGGGTGCGCTCCAGGCCGCGCAAGCGGAGGCGAAGCAACTGCAGCAGCGGCTGCACGAAGCCAAAGAGCGAGAGGACAAGCTCCGGACTGAGGTATCGGCGGCGCAGCAGAACGAGAAGTCGTGGCAGAAGCTGGCCGAGAAGCGCAGCGAGGAGTTAAGCCGCCTGGAAATCGGCTTGCTCGAGGCGGCCGACAAGAGCGAACGGCTGACCGAGCAGTTGGCCGCCGAAGCGAGTCGGCTGGAGGAAGCAAGAGGCGAGCTTCAGGCGGAGCGGGATAAGGCCGGCGCGCTGTCCGCCGAGGTGGATTCGTTGCGCTCACGGTTGGAACGGGCGGCTGAAGAGCGCGAACAGGCTCTGCTTGCGGCGCAGACGGCCGGAGAAGAGAAACGGCGCCTGGGACAAGAGATAGACGAATTGAACCTGCGGTTGCGGGAGCTCGAAGACAGCCGCACTGCGCTCGCCGCGGTGGAGTCCGAGCTGGAGAGCTACCGCGAGGCGGCTGAGGAGCGGGAACAAGCGTGGCGGAAACAGTGGGCTTCGGCGGAACGCGAGTTGAACTCCTGGCGGGAGAAGGAAGCCGATTTGCAGCGGCAGTTGGAGGAGTGGCAGCAGGAAAGCGCTGCGGGCAGCGAACGCGCATTGACGATGGCCGGGGATTTCGAGGCGCTGGAGGAAGAGAAGCGTCGTCTGGCAGGACAACTGCAGGAAGTCACGGACAGTTACGAAGTCATTTCTCATCAGTTTCGGCTTCTGCAGCTTGAGCGGGAGAAGGAACAGGAGCAGCAGGCCGAGCGGGAAGAGGAATATCGGCGCCTGAAGGACGACTACGCCAAACTGCAAACGGAATTTAACGAATGGATCGAATTGATTGAGCAGGATCAGACTTAGCCGGCGATGAAGGTCGCCTTATGCACAAGAGCCCCCGGCAGTGCGCCGCGGGCTCTTGTTGCGTAAGCTGATTCTTTATTCGACGATAATTTTGGAGATCATGCTACTGTGGCCGGAGCCGCACATCACCGAGCAGGACATTTCGAATTCGCCGGCTTCGGTCGGTACGATCACGGCGGAGTCGTTCTTTCGGTCAAGCTGCAGCTTCAGGCCGGGAACGAGGATGCCATGATTGCCGGAGGCGTTCTTGAAGATGATTTTGACCGGGACGTCTTTCTTTAAACGGTATTCGGCTTGATCGAATTGGTAGTTGCTCGCTTCAATGACCAGTTCGGCTTCCGGTTTGATCTTGTTTTCGGCGGCAGATCCGCCGGTCTCTACCGCTTTACCGCCGCTGCAAGCGGTAACAAGTAGCAATAACACCGAGCTTGCGACGATGGCTATGCTTTTCTTCACAATTATCCCTCACGATACAGTATATTTGTGACATTTTTAAGAATATCATACCGTATTTCGCCGGGGAAGGAATTCATAAGGTTTGAAGAATTGTTGAACTTCTGCATGAATTTTCCGTCGCAAGCGCCGGCCCTCAAGCCCCTATTTGCTGCGATCTCGGCCGTAAAGGAGAAAGAAGCCGCCCCTGCCGCAGCTTTACATGCCTGCGGCAGGGAGGCCTCTTAGCCTGAAGCATCGCCATCAACGGCCCGCTTTGTCTTTACCTGCGTCAAAGGGAGTTGCTACCGGGATGAACAGGTCGATGATCCCGATCACCAATGCGGCAAGCAAAGCGCCGATCACGGAGACGGATACGCCGGAAATAATGAACTGGGCAAGCCAGATCACGAGCGCACTCGTAAGAAAACCGACGATTCCGCGCCCGAACGGGGTAACCCTCGTTCCGAAAATGCCTTCAATGGCCCAACCTAACAGGGCGATGACCAAGGCCAGCAGCAAGGCGCTGCCGAATCCGCCGATACTGAATTGCGGTACAAGCCAACCCACAACCAGCAGAACCAAGGCGGAGACGATGAATCGCACGACGTGTCCCAGAAAATGCATGGTACATAGCCTCCTTTTAGAAGTAAGTACGTTTGGCTATACGCATTTATCATGTTCCGCAATTCGCTTTCTTATGTGTGAGATGGGGCAAATGGCGAAAAATGAACGGTTTCGTTATAATGAGAACATAGCCCGAGGGGAGTTGTGAACGTACTTGGACGAGAAAATTATCAAAACCATGGAATATCGGAAAATTATAGATCGGCTATCCTCTTATTCCCAAACGGCGCTCGGCAAAAGAACGGCGGAAGCGCTGCAGCCGGCGACCGATTTGGAAGAGGTCAAGCGGCTGCTGCAAGCCACTGACGAAGCGTTTAAGGTCGACCGCCTGAAAGGCGCGCCCGGATTCGGAGGGATTGTGGACATCACCCCGGCCGTCAAGCGGGCCCGGATCGGCGGGACGCTGAATCCGCACGAACTGCTTGGTATTGCGACTACGTTGGAAGGCGCGCGCCGGATCAAACGTTATATCGCATCGATGCATGAAGAGACCGAAGTCCCGCTGCTGTTTAACTTAAGCGACGCCTTAAGCGAGCAGAAGCCTTTGGAGGATGCGATCAAACGCTGCATCGACGAAAGCGCGGAGGTGCTGGATTCGGCCAGTCCCGAATTGGCTAGCATTCGCCGCGAGCTGCGGGGCGGGGAGGTGCGGATCCGGGAGAAGCTTGACGCGATGATTCGTTCGTCCACGGTGGCGAAGATGCTGCAGGATCAACTGATCACGATCCGCGGCGACCGCTTCGTGATCCCGGTCAAAGCGGAATACCGCGCCCATTTCGGCGGCATCGTACATGACCAGTCCGGCTCCGGAGCCACGTTGTTCATCGAACCGGAATCGATCGTGGCGATGAACAACAAGCTGCGCGAGACGCGGTTGCGCGAGGAGCGGGAAATCGAGGTTATCTTGCAGAAGCTCACCGCTCAGGTAGGCGAGCAGACCGAACTGCTGCTGTACGACGGGGACGTACTGGGCCAATTGGACTTCATCTTCGCCAAAGCCCGGCTGGCTCGGGAATTGAAGGGGACGCTGCCGCGCATGAACGACCGCGGTTTCCTGAAGCTGAAGAAGGGACGTCATCCGTTGATCCCGGCCGATCAAGTCGTGCCGATCGACGTCGAGCTGGGAAACCAGTACACGACGATTATCGTCACCGGTCCGAACACCGGAGGGAAAACCGTCACGCTGAAGACGATCGGCTTGCTCAGCCTGATGGCGATGTCCGGACTGTTTGTACCGGCCGAAGACGGCAGCCAGCTATGCGTATTCGACGCGATTTACGCCGATATCGGGGACGAGCAGAGCATCGAGCAGAGCTTAAGTACATTTTCCAGCCATATGACGAACATTATTTCGATTCTGCGCCAAATGACACCGAAGAGCCTTGTCTTGCTGGACGAACTTGGCGCCGGTACCGATCCGGCCGAAGGTTCGGCGCTCGCCATTGCGATTCTGGAGCACATCCATTCGCTCGGCTGCCGGATGGTGGCGACGACGCATTTCAGTGAGCTGAAAGCTTACGCTTATGAACGGAAAGGCGTCATCAACGCCAGCATGGAGTTTGACGTAAGTACGTTAAGCCCGACCTATCGCCTGCTGGTAGGCGTACCGGGACGAAGCAACGCATTCGCCATCGCCGAGCGGCTGGGCTTGCCGGAGCGGATTCTGGAGTATGCCCGCGGCGAAGTCACCGAAGAAGACATGCGCGTCGAGAATATGATCGCCTCGCTGGAACAGAACCGCCTCGGCGCGGAGCAGGAGCGGGAATCGGCCGAGCAACTGCGGCGGCAGATGGAAGAACTTCGCAGGCGGCATGCGGCCGAGCTGGAGAAGCTGGAGCAGCAGCGCGATAAACACCTGGAGAAGGCCCAGGAAGAAGCGTCGGCGATCATCGCCAAGGCGCGGCAGGAAGCCGAGCGGATTATCGGGGACCTGCGTCGCCTGGCGCTGGAGGAAGGCGCGGCGGTCAAGGAGCACAAGCTGATCGCCGCCCGCAAGGAGCTGGACGAGGCCGAACCGCAGCGCCGCAAGAAGAACGGGGCGGCGACTCGTAAGGCAGCGACACCGCCGCGGCGGATCGAACCGGGCGACGAAGTCATGGTCTACAGCCTGAACCAGAAAGGCCATGTCGTCGAACTGTCCGGAAGCAAGGAAGCGGTCGTGCAGCTCGGCATCATGAAGATGAAGGTGAGCCTCGACGACATGGAGCTGATCGCTGCTGCCCCGGCCAGCAAGCCGGTTCAACGGACGGCGCCAAACGTCAAGCGAACGCGGGACGAGAACGTCCGCAGCGAGCTGGATTTGCGCGGCGCTAACCTGGAGGAGGCGCTGATCGAGGTCGACCGCTTCATCGACGAAGCCTATTTAAGCAACTTAGGCCAGATTTATATCATTCATGGCAAAGGAACGGGGATATTGCGGACGGGGATTTCCGAATATCTTCGCAAGCATAAGCATATCAAGAGCTATCGCCTGGGGAATTACGGGGAAGGCGGAACCGGCGTTACGGTAGCCGAACTGAAGTAAGAACGAATCGCCTCATGGCATAAGAGGAGAGGACGTTATGAAGGAAAGCATTGATCCGCTCTTGGAGCAACCGCTGGGGCTGATGATCGGATATTTTTCCGTAGCGGTGTTGGAATTGATCGTGTTTCTTTCCTGCTTCGAACTGTTTGCAAGGTACCGGTGCTGGCAGGAGATCCGGCGCGGCAACACCGCCGCGTCGCTGGCCACCAGCGGAAAAATATTCGGGCTGGCCAATATTATCCGTTATGCGGCGGGGCATCCGTCCATCTATGACTTTATGATCTGGTCCTCGGTCGGGGCCTTGCTGCTGTTCGCCGCCTATTTGCTGTTCGAGTTCTTGACGCCGGTGTTCCGCATCGACGAAGAAATCGCGGCGGGAAACGTAAGCGTCGGCATCATCGCGATGGCCGTGTCGGTGTCGGTGTCTTTTTTGATCGGCGCTTGTATAGGTTAGGCATCAAGTTAGTTAGAGGGGTTGAAACGCTGTGAAAAACCTGGTCAGGGTGTTACTTATCGCCTCTATTCTATTTTTGGCCGCGGGCATTATTTATTTGTGGAATGCTTAATTTGGTAACGAAAGGACGAGCAGGGTATGGAAACGACGATTTGCCCATGGTGTCAGACGGAAATCGTTTGGGATGAAGAGCTGGGGCCGGAGGAGGAATGCCCGTACTGCCACAACGAATTGAAGGGCTACCGGACGCTCAACATCACGCTTGGCCGGGACGAGGAGTTCGAGGATGAGGAGAACGACCACCCCTTTCATGATCGGAAGCATCGCCACGATGACGATGACGAGGATACGGAGGAGGAGCCGTACTGGGAGGAAGAAGAGAATGACGCGCACTTGGGCGCCGTTCGCCGCATCGAGGCGTTTACGGCTTCGGGCGGTGATTTGCTGAAATACGAAACCGGCGTGGAGAAGCTGCTTGACGAACAGGACGAGGTGCCGGAATGTCCGCATTGCCGGGAATACATGGTCTACGCCGGGAAGCAGAAGCTGGTTTCGCAGGGCGGCGGATTTGAGGCGGCTGCCATCTCGGCCGGCGGGAAACGCCCGCTCTTTACGGAGGATACCGAGCTGAACGTCTTCGTCTGCTCCGCTTGCTTCCACGTCAGCCGGTTTTTGGGGGAAACGGCCCGGATCGCCATGATCCGCACCATTTCCGGAGAAGAAGACAACGAGCAAGCCTAAAAAATTTGGAAGCGATACGGCCCTGTCCTGTACGGACGGGGCTTTTTGGCGTTCAATGCGCCCGCCGCTTCCCGATAAAGCCTCATGCTTCGGCCATTTTTGGGTATCTTACAGTTGCAAGTTCAAACAGTCAGGTTTTCAGGACCGAGAAGATTGGATGAAGTTAGGGAGTGAGTAGCGGAGCGTACGTTTTGGGTACGTGAGCAACGGAGGGAACGGCTGAATTCAAGATTCGACGTCGAATCCACTTCACAAGCTCGGCTTCGTTATGGAAAGATGACTTTTTGAACAACCTTACAGTTGCACAACCTCTTACAGGGGGAAACTCGAAGTTTGGCGGGGGAGCGAATTCATGAAAAAACACCTGAACAGCCAATCCATCCTTCTGCTTGCCGTGAACGGCCTGTTCGTGCTCGCCGGGGCCTTGTCGGGCACGTTCCTGAACGTCTACATTTGGAAAGTCAAACCGGATTTTAACCTGATCGCCTGGTTTACGTTCAGCCAGCAGCTGGCGCTGGGGCTTGTCTTCTGGATTGCCGGGAAATGGGTGAAAGAACGCGATAAAATGATCTTCTTGCGGCTCGGGATCATCGTATCGGGCATCTTCTATTTGCTGGTGCTTTGGACGGACAAACATACGGTGGACTACATATGGCCGCTCGGTTTGTTGTTCGGAACGGGTTCGGGGTTGTTTTGGCTGGCCTTCAACGTCGTGTATTTCGAGGTAACCGATATCGAGACGCGCGACAGGTTTAACGGCTGGGTGGGAATTCTGGGTTCGGTGATCGGTATTTTCGGCCCGTGGATTTCCGGTTGGCTCATCTCTGTGAAACACGGGGAAGCCGGTTACCGCTTGATCTTTACCCTCTCGTTGATCGTATACGGGATCGGGATTTTGCTGAGCTTTTGGCTGAAAAAAAGAAAAACGGGCAAGCCATACAGCTGGCGGACCCCGGTACGCATGCTGAAAAAGGGCAGTCCTTGGCGGCAGGCCGCTCCGGCATCGGCCGCCCATGGCTTGCGGGAGGGCGTATTTTCATTCCTGATCAATCTGCTTATCTTTATCAGCACTTCGGCGGAATGGCGGATCGGGCAATTTTCACTAATCACGTCCTTGGTTTCTCTGGTCAGCTTCTGGGCGGTGGGAAAATGGCTAAAGATCCGCTCGCGTTACTACGGTATGCTGGTCGGGGCCATCCTCATCGCCGTCGTCATCACCCCGTTGCTCTGGAAGGTCAATTATGCCACTTTGATGGTCATGGGGATCGGCACGTCCTTGTTTTTGCCGCTGTATCTGATTCCGGTCATCTCTTCGGTGTTCGATTTGATCGGCAACAGTCCTGAAAGCGTCGAGGAGCGGGTCGAGCTGGTCGTTCTGCGCGAGCTGTGCATCACCGTCGGCCGTTTGGGCGGCACGCTGCTGTTCATCGCCGTATATTCCATGGTTCCGCGAATGCCGACGATCACCTGGCTGATGTTCGCCTTGGGGGCAACGCCGGTGCTAAGCTGGCTGGCGCTGCGCCGGCTGTTGAAGCAGGCCGCCGAGGCTGCCTGAACCGTATACCGCCGCTGCGACGGTGTGGGTTTGGGCTTTGCGCCAGCGAAAACAAGACCCGTCCGCCGGTTAAATACGGCAAATCCCCGCCCGATAACATATCCGCACGGCGGCGGGGCATAATACCGTAAGAAGGATCATTTACCAGGAGGGAAACTCGATGATGTACGCTCAGATGCAGCCGTTATCCATGAAAGAACTGGACTATATCGCCGACTCGATCTCCAACGAGGAGATGCTAGGCAAGCTGTGCGCGGCGGCGGCAGTTGTATCGCAAAACTTTGAAATCGAGCAGGCGATGCTGGAGCATATCCGCGTGCATGAGCACCACTTGAACCTGTTGACGGATTCGTTGCGCCAGCATCAAATGATGGCTCCGAAGCCAAATCAATAACCTACTCGCTATAGGAGGAACAGCCGAATGAATCAGACGGACAATCAAGAGCTCTTGCCCCAGGACGATTTGCTGAAATCCATTTTGGCCGATCTGCGGCGCACGGTTCGGGAATACACGACGGCAACGACGGAGTCGTCCTGCCCGGCCGTTCGGCAGTTGTTTACGGAGTTGACGAACAGCACTTTAAGATTGCAGGGAACGCTCTATGAACTGATGAAACATCAAGGCATTTACACAACCCCGCCCCCGGCGCCGCGCCAACTATTGGACAAAAAGCTGCAGGCGGCGGAAAAAACGCAGCAGGAGCTGCGCCAGTTTACCGAACGGCGGGCATCCCGCTGGACGGCTCATGCCCACCAAGCGAATGTTGAAGCACATCGGGCCAATGTGCAGCCGCCTTATTATATTTAAAGGTCCTAACCGTCCATTCCGATAGCTCACCTGGAGTGGACGGTTTTTCTATGCAGACGCTCGAAATTCATGTAATATAAGTATTAAATTTGTTCTGCAGGCCGCTCGTGTCAAGGGAGGCATGCGGAAGCATCGCTGGAGGATGAGGGATGAAACAACTAAGCGAATTGAAGCTCAAACTGCTGGACCTCCTCAAAGAGGACGCCCGCCGGGATGCGAACTTGCTGGCGACGCTCTTGGGTGTTTCTGCGGAGGAAGTGGCGGAAGCGATCCGGGAATTGGAAGAAGACCATGTGATTGTCAAATACGCGACCGTGGTGAATTCCGGCAAGCTGGACGACGAGAAGGTTACCGCGTTAATCGAAGTGCAAATCACACCCGAACGGGGACGTGGCTTCGATACGATCGCGGAACGGGTTTACCTGTTTCCCCAAGTCAAATCGGTATTCCTGATGTCCGGCGCGTACGATCTGCTGGTGGAAGTGGAAGGCCGCAACCTGAAGGAAGTGGCGGGCTTCGTATCCGACAAATTGTCCACCTTGGAATCGGTATTGTCGACGAAAACGCATTTTATTTTGAAAAAATACAAGCAGGACGGCATCATTTTCGAGGATCCCGAGGAAGATCGCCGTTTGTTGATATCTCCGTAAAGGAAGTTATGTTATGAGTATTCAATCACAGCGCGCTGAACAATCGGACAAAACAATGACATCGTATTTAGCCCCCCGGGTGCGGGAAATTCAACCCTCCGGCATTCGCCGCTTCTTCGACCTGGCCAGCGGGAGCAAGGATATTATCACACTAGGCGTGGGCGAGCCGGATTTTATTACGCCATGGCATGTGCGGGAAGCCTGCGTGTATTCGCTGGAACGCGGATATACGAGCTATACGTCAAACGCGGGAACGCCCGAACTGCGGGAAGCGATCGCGGAATATTTGTATACGAGTTATGACGTCAAGTACAATCCCAAGGATGAAATTCTGGTCACGGTCGGCGGCAGCGAGGCGATCGATCTTGCGCTGCGGGCGCTGATCGAACCGGGCGACGAAATTCTCGTTCCGGTGCCTTGTTACATTTCCTATTCGCCGATCGCATCGATCGGGGGAGGAGTGCCGGTCGAAATCGAGACGTTCGCCCGCCATGAATTCAAACTGCAGGCCGAAGACCTGAAAGCGAAAATTACGCCCCGATCGAAGGTTCTTATTTTAAATTATCCGAGCAATCCGACAGGCGGAATCATGACGTACGAGGACTGGCTGCCGATCGCCAAGATCGTCGAGGAACATGATCTGATCGTCATTTCGGACGAGATTTATTCGGAACTCACCTACGGGCAGAAGCATGTCAGCTTTGCGTCGATTCCGGGGATGAGAGACCGGACGATTCTCGTCAACGGGTTCTCCAAGGCGTTTGCCATGACCGGTTGGCGGATGGGATACGCCTGCGGACATCCCGACCTCATCTATGCCATGCTGAAAATTCATCAATATACGGTGATGTGCGCCCCCGTCATGGGGCAAGTCGCCGCGTTGGAGGCGCTGAAGAACGGGCTGGCGGAGAAAGACCAGATGGTTGAATCCTATAACCAGCGTCGCCGGTTGATCGTCCAGGGCTTGCGCGATATCGGGCTGGATTGCCACGAGCCGCAGGGGGCGTTCTACGCTTTTCCCAGCATCGCCTCGACGGGACTGGGCTCGGAGGAATTCGCCCAACGGTTGCTGCTGGAGGCAAAGGTTGCGGCGGTACCCGGCAACGTCTTCGGTGCCGGCGGAGAAGGGTTCCTTCGTTGCTCCTATGCGACGGGAGTTAATCAGTTGAATGAGGCGCTTAACCGCATCGAGCAATTCGTACGCAAGTTAAAACAAGGCTGATCGACAAAGAAGATTGCCGAGCATCCCGATGAGATGGAGTTAATTAACAATTCTTTCATTTTCTAATTGATTTAAGTTTTAGGGACATGGTATAATTTGATTTTGGAAGAGGGTTTTAGTATCTCAGGGAGGGATTTCTTTTGCGCGGTGAATACAACCTGCCATACGATAATGCTCTAATCGCTGAAGGCCATGAAATACATCCATGGATGGATGATCCGCATCGGCCGAATTCACCGCAAGCCGTAACGTTGGAGGACGAAATACACTTGCTGCGCAGCAAGATGGAGCGGCTTTTCATGCAGGAAAAATCCTTTACATCGGATATAGTGATTGAAATCAGCAGCTTATTGGATCTGAAAATCAATGAGTTCATGAAGACGATGAAAACCCATCCAAAATCCAATCGGCGTTAACAACGATAACCATGTCTTGCATTTTGAAGGGGATCCGCTTGCGGGTCTCCTTTTTGCGGTTCCAGCAGTTCCATGACCAGCCGGTCTTCGATTTATGGTAAGATGGTACGAGAGTATGTCACGGGGAGGATTTCAAAATGTCGATTTATACGCGCTCCGGCGATCAGGGTCAAACCTCGGTCATCGGCGGTAGAGTGAATAAGGATGATGTGCAGGTTGAAGCTTACGGTTCGATCGATGAACTGAACAGTTTCGTGGGACAAGCGGCCAGCTTATCGGACGAGGAAACGTTTGGCGATCTTCGCGCGCAACTGTTGCAAATTCAGCAGGAATTATTCGATTGCGGTTCCGATCTCGCTTACGTCAAGCTGTCGGAAAGCCGTTACAAAGTGACGCCGGAACTGGCGGAGCGCTTAGAGGAATGGATCGACCGGCATGTGTCGGAGCATCCGCCGCTGGAGAAGTTCATTTTACCGGGGGGAACGCCGCTGGCTGCCGCGCTGCACGTTTGCCGGACCGTATGCCGACGGGCCGAACGCCGGGTGGTCACCCTGAGCATGGGCAAGGAGATCAACGCCGAGGCGCTGAAATATTTGAACCGCTTGTCGGATTATTTCTTTGCCGCGGCCCGTACCGCCAATCATCGCCGGCAGGTTGCGGATGTCGAATACGTGCGGAGCAGGAAGGTGTTTGGCAACAAGTGAATCCCGAGTATTATGATCCGATCGAATATCAAGTGTCCGCCGGCGAAGACGGCTGGACGGTCAAAAGCGTGCTGCAGCGCCGCTTGGGCGTATCCCGCAAGCTGTTGTCGCGCATCAAGCTGACGGAGCGCGGGGTGATGCTGAACGGGGAGCGGGTATTCATCAGCGTTCCGGTTAAAGCCGGGGATACGGTGAGCGTATCGCTGGAAAAGGAAACCTCAACCGACATTCTGCCGGAACCGATCCCGTTCACCGTCGTTTACGAGGATGAAGCCCTGTTGATCGTCGACAAGGCGGCGGGGATGATCGTGCATCCGACGCACGGGCATTATACGGGCACGTTAGCGAACGGCGTCGTGCATTATTGGCAGGAGAAGGGGGAGCGGTTCCGCTTTCGTCCGGTGCACCGGCTGGACCAAGAGACGAGCGGCTTGATCGCCATCGCCAAAAATGCGTACGTGCACCAGCATATTTCCGAGCAGTTGATCGCCGGCGAGGTGCTGAAGAAATATAAGGCGCTGGTACACGGTTGCCCGGCGCAGTCGGAAGGAACGATCGACGGTCCGATCGACCGCGATCCCGCCGAGCCCCATCGCCGCATCGTAACCCCGTCGGGGTATCCTGCCCTGACCTATTACAAGGTGGAGGAACCGTTCGCGGATGGGGCCCGGGTCGAGCTGCGCCTCGGCACGGGGCGGACGCATCAAATCCGCGTGCATATGACCTCGATCGGCCATCCGCTCATCGGCGACAAGTTCTACGGGCTGCCGGGGGTTGAAAGGCTGACGGAGCCGGAACGCGAGCGAATTGCGCGGTTGGACGGAGCGATCGGGCGGCAGGCGCTGCACGCTTCGGAGCTCGGCTTCCGTCATCCGCTGACCGGAGCGGCGCTGACTTTTACGTCGGAGCCGCCGGCGGATATGCGGGAGCTGGAGGAGCTGCTCCGGCAGAGATTCTCCACATAATATGATGAAAGATAAACCTGTTGAAGGCAGCGTAGATTTTTTGCATACACTTTCTCGAAACTATTCTGTCATTTATATAGGCGCACGTTCACCAAAGCATTTGGAAATCACAAAGCAATGGATGTTGAGGAATACAACGGTGACTGGAATTCCGTATTAAAATATATCAGCAGGTTATGAACATCAATCGCTTAGGAGGTTTTTCAACGTGAGCAAGCTGGTGGTTTACCAATATCCGCAATGCGGCACTTGTCGCAAAGCGATTCAGTCGCTGCAGGCCAAAGGGCATGAGCTGGAGCTGCATCCTATTAAGGAAACGCCGCCGAGCGCCACTGAGCTGGACGAGCTGGTAAGGCTCAGCGGACTGGAATTGAAAAAGTTTTTTAACACCAGCGGCGAGGTCTATAAGGAATTGGGGTTAAAGGATAAGCTGGCCGGGATGACGCGGGAAGAGCAGCTTGCGCTGCTGGCGTCGAACGGGATGCTGATCAAACGCCCGATCGTGACGGATGGAAAGAGCGTGACCGTCGGATACAAGGAAGAGACCTACGAACAAGTATGGGGCAAATAAATATTTTGAAGAGAAAGGTGGCTTGGGTGAACCGTGAATTTGGTGCAAAGCAGTAAAGATACGATTCTGCTGGTGGACGGAATGGCGCTGATGTTCCGCGCTTTCTATGCTTCGGCTGCCACGGGGTATATCCGGCGTACGAAGGCGGGCGTTCCGACCAATGCGGTGTACGGATTTATGCGTTATTTTTGGGACGCGGTGCAGAAGTTCGGTCCGACGCATGTCGCCTGCTGCTGGGATTTGGGCAGCAAAACGTTCAGGACGGAGCAGTTCTCCGATTACAAAGGCAATCGGTCGGATGCGCCGGACGAGCTGATCCCGCAGTTTTCGATGATCCGCGAGGTGATGGACAGTTTGGGCATCCCCAACGTCAGCTCGCCGGGATACGAGGCCGACGATTGCATCGGTACACTGGCATCCCGCTTCGGCCGGGAGATGGACGTGCTGGTGCTGACGGGCGATCACGACATGCTGCAGCTGGTCAGCGAGCGGACGAGCGTGATCATCATGAAGAAAGGCCACGGCAACTACATGGTGTATACGCCGGAGGTCTTGATGGAAGAGAAGCGTTTAACGCCCGGGCAAATCGTCGACTTAAAAGGCTTGATGGGCGATACGAGCGACAATTATCCGGGCGTGCGCGGCATCGGCGAGAAAACGGCCTTGAAGCTGGTGCAGGAGCACGGCTCGGTCGAAGGCATCCTGGCCAATCTGGACCAACTATCCAAATCGGTCCGCGCCAAAATCGAAGCCGATCTCGACATGCTACACCTCTCCCGGCAGCTGGCCACGATTCGCTGTGACATCGAGCTGGAATGCGCTGTGGAGACTTGCCGGCTTGAACTGAATCCGGCACAGGTAGTTTCCAAGTTCGAGGAGCTGGAGATGGCCAGCGTCAGCACTTGGATGGGCGTCGTTTAATCATTTACGGCGCCGAGATCGGGGGAGGGACCGGACCGATTTGTCAATCGGTAAATTAAGGCTCTCCGAAGACCCGATACAAAAACTCGGCGCCCATCTTTACGCCTGCACCCGAGGGGCTATACTATCTTTTATTTCAACACCAGTACACCGAATCCATCCATTGTGAAAGTTCCGGAGATCGTAGCCCCTGTTAGTAAATCTGTTTTTTGATCTTTTAATTTAATCATAGCCGGCTCTTCGCTGTAATTAAGCAGGAAGGTCAGACTAGTCGATTTCCCCTCACGAATTTGCAACTCCACTTCACGGGGGAGTTCCAGCCAATCCGCAGCAGGGGATCTTAGTTTCAGCAAATTGCTTAATTTGAGGGCAGCCTCTTCATTGAACACTGCGCCGTAATACCACACTTCTCCTTTGCCGCGGACATTTCTCGTGATTGCTGGCTTGCCTGCGTAGTAGTCGGAGGCATAGGTTGCAATAACCTCGGCGCTTTCATCCTCGATATGAAGAATTTCATTAAAAGAATCGGCTTCGGTTAGATCTTGGGGATCTTGTCCCCAATTCATAAAGGTAGTTGCACGGGTACCCTTGATCCTTGTAAATTCTTCTATCGTAATTCCACAAAGTTCTCTCGCTGCTCCAGGAAAGGGGCGAATATAGCAGTGTCCACGTTTGTCTTTGTACCCTGTACGGCAGCCAAATACAAGCTTCCCGCCTTGCTGCACATACATATCCAAAAGTCTTGCGGTTTCATCCGACAAAATAGCCGGGTGCGGGTAGATCAGCACCTCGTAACGCGACAGCTCGGATAGGGTTGTATGATCCCGGAGGTAAAAGACGTCATTCGGGATGTGCTGATGAGTTAGCGCCTTGAACCATTCCTTATTGCTCTGCCATGAACGGACCATGCCATACATCATATTCTCCGTCCCATTCGTTATCATAATCGCGCAGGATGGCTACGGTTGCCTGGGGGCGTGTTCCGATTATCTCTTTGCCTGACGAGGCTAACTCTTGTCCGATCTGTATGGCTTCTCTAACCCGCCGGTTCGGCTGGTTATGGTAATCATTGATTCCATGCCAGTAGATCTCATGGCCCATTGTTGCTGTTCGCCAACGGAAGTAGAGGATCATGTCCGCGCCGTGAGCTACCGATTGGTAAGTCCATAACCGCATCTGCCCGGGCTTTGGTGAAGGCATATCCATACGATTCACCCAACCTCCGGGACCGGATTGTTGCTCCATGATACAGAAGTTAG
Source organism: Paenibacillus sp. JL3B1040 (assembly GCF_057063165.1). Taxonomy (NCBI): domain Bacteria; kingdom Bacillati; phylum Bacillota; class Bacilli; order Caryophanales; family Paenibacillaceae; genus Paenibacillus; species Paenibacillus tiangongensis. The sequence continues at coordinate 1,594,188 of NZ_CM169317.1, forward strand.
GGCTGATGGAACGTACCGTAGAGAGTGACAGACTCCAGCCTCGGTCACCTATCGGATTTTTTTCAGATGGGTTGGTTGATAGGCTGGAAAATTGCGGATAAGAATCATAGCTGTAGAAATCCAACAGCTTGTCAGTCATCTCATGATTGTCTAAATGACCGAACAAACCGTTTGTTGTTATCCACTGCTTCGGCGCTTTATTCCGAATGATATCCGCTTGGACCTTGGCAAAGGAGATCGTATTGTCGGAGATAAATCTAATTTCATCCAGAGCCTGATGCGGATTGGGCTGTTTGGGTACAGGGGTTGGGCGCGGCAAATGGAGCTGGGACCAGCTATTGTAGGTTTGATTCCAGAAAACAGTCCCCCAAGCCTCATTCAGCTTCTCAAGTGTGCCGTATTTGTGTTGCAGCCATTCGCGGAAAGCCTGGTGGTCACTTTCGGAATAAAATACATTCGTCTCACAGTTCAGCTCGTTGTCAATCTGCCAGCCGACCACTCCATGGTAATTGGCATAATGCTCGGTAAGGCGAGTGACAATTCGGGCGCACAACTCAAGGTATTTGGGGCTGCTGTAATTATAATGACGGCGCATTCCGTGCTGAAGCGTGACGCCATCGTAACTTACATTCAGCACTTCAGGATAACGCTCCGTTAGCCAGGCAGGGGGCGTAGCCGTTGGTGTTCCAAGGACCACCTTAAGTCCATGACTGTACGCCAGATCAATCGCGCGGTCAAATAGACCAAACTGATAGTCTCCTTCTTCCGGCTCGAATATGGACCAGGCAAATTCCCCCATACGAACAATTGTGAAGCCCGTCTCCGCCATACGTCGGAAATCTTCATCCCACATTTTCTCCGGCCATTGCTCCGGGTAATAACATACGCCGAGTTCGAACCGATCTACTGCAACTGGTGTTTTCATAGTAACCTCCAAGTGTAAAAATATGCTTTATCCAAACCGCAAATCTATTGTATGATCAGCTACACATGGATTCATATAACATAATCTTGCTATAATGTGACTATATTGCGTGGTTGATTTCGCTAGCGAAAGGAAGGACAATCTGATTGAAGAAGCAATGGGTATTGCCGTCGCCTGCCTTTGCTCATTACGTATGCTATCCGGAATTTCTGGGTCATTACAGCCAGTTTCCGGAGCATGCCGAGCGTAGAAGCGAGGGGGTGCTTAACAGCTATAATCTTCATTTGGTGTTTCATGGCGAAGGGTATGTTTTCCATGAAGGGGAACGTATTCCGATGGGCCCGGGGAGGGGGTTTCTTTTTCCCAGAGGAGCTTATCAGCAATATGGTTGCGATCCCTCCCATCCTTGGGATGTGCGCTGGATACACTTTGACACCGCCATTTCATTACCACTGCTGGAGGAAGCGGATCAGTCGCGTGGTTATTTCTTTACCTTTGACCCGGGTACTGGGCTCGAAACGGTATTCAATGAACTGTTCATGCTCAGTGAGGCTTTTGAGACGCGAAACGAGCCCCGAGTTTCCGCATTATTGTATGAAATCCTAATTACATTGCTGCAAAATTCCGAACCGCTACATGGCTCGGTGCCGCTCGAAACCAGGCATTCCATCCGCAGCGCGGCGGATATCATTCATAACGAGTGTCAGCGTCCATGGACATTAGAGAGCATGTCAAGGCTTGCCGGCTACAGCAATTACCATTTTTTACGATTGTTCCGAAAAATAATGGGAAAGACACCGAATCGCTACTTGAGCGAATGCCGCTTGGCCAGGGCAAAATTGTTGCTGGTTTCATCCGATTTAACCGTGGCTCAAATCGCTTCGCACAGTGGATTTCAACAATCCAGCTACTTTATTAAAGTATTCAAACAAATGGAAGGCATGCCGCCAAACCAGTATCGACGGATGTTTAGATCGTAAAACATCAGGTTGTTCAGCCGCGCTAATCCGTAAAGTAAGGCTCGCCTAAGACCTGGTATAGGAAGGTGCGCAGCTCGATCCCTTCTTCCTCGCTCAGGTTGAAAATATGCTCAAGGTAACCTTCCTCCTCCAGGTCGTCGGTGCCAAGTATGGCCGTACGGCCGTTTTGCATATCGGTGACCAGCTTTTTGCCGTAAAAACGGTTGGTGGTCGTGACCGCCAGGTCAAATCGCTTCAGCGAACCGCCGATAAAGGTAACGAATCGGGTCGAGGTGCTTTCGGTGCTGTCGGACAGAAAATCAAGTTCTTGATGGTGATCGCTCATTCGGTATGCCTCCTTAGATGAGAATATCTTTAGCTATTATACCGGAAAACGGGAAGCGATGGGACAATGAAAAAAACCGCATTGACAGCATGATTAAACATGGTATTATTAGGGATAACAGGTTACGTTTGGGGGAAGCACCTCTTTTGCGAATGTTCGCGAAAGAGGTGCTTTTTGCGTGTGCGCTTCATTTGCGAAACTCCTTCGTAGCTGAAATTTTAAGGAGGCGAATGGTTGATGCGGATCGTATTCTTGAACAGTCTGGAGAAGAAGGACAGCGGCACCATGATACGGGGAGCCCAGGTATGGATCGGGGAGGAGGAAGGCGTATGGCGGATGGGCTGGAACGAGCTGACCGCCGACGGCCAGCGGGAGGATCTGTGGTACGAAGGGGCCTCATGGTCGGAGATGCTACATATCTACCGTCATCGATTGGCGGCCAAGCTGGGCGAGGGGTTTCGCCCCGTGATGGAAGGCATTTGGGATGAGAAGGAAGCGTTAACCGGGCGCGGCATGGCCGCGCAGAAGCTGTTTTGCTACAGTGAATTAAACGGTAACGAGCCGGTGTACAACGAATTGACGGCATGGCGCCGGAAGAAAGCGTCAGCGGAGCGCAAGGCGCCGTACTTGATCGCCAGCAATCGGCTGCTGCGGATGATCAGCGTATTTTTGCCGCAATCGGCGGACGAGTTGCTGCAGTTGCCTGGCGTCGGGGAGAATAAAGCCGGCGAATACGGCGCCGAACTGCTGGAAATCACGAAGGTCGCGGAACGGAGAAGGGGGTTCCCGCTGGATTGGGTCGAGCAGGAAATCGACGACGAGGTGTTCCGCTCCTGGCTGTACAAGCAGAAGGAGGTCAAATACCGGGCGGAGATGGAGAAATTCAGCGTCCGCCGGGCCGTGCTGGAGGCGCTGGCCGAAGGGCTCAAGGTGGAGGATATTTGCTCGCGGACGGGCATTGAGCGGCGGGATGCGGTCGAGCTGCTGGAGAACCTGGAGAAGGAAGGCTACAACACCGACGACTTGGTGAGCGCGGAACTGGAGGCCATGCCCGAAGCCGAGCAGCAGGCCGTTTGGCAGGCTTACGAGGAGCTGGGGGACGCGCTCCTGAAGCCGATCCTGCACAAGGTGTACGGGACCGAAGCCGCCGAAGGCGGCAGCCTCGATACGCTGTACGAGCGGCTGCGCCTGATCCGCATCCGGTACCGACGCCAGCGCGAGAGTGCCCGGCACGCGGGATAAGCCCGGCGGCCACTGCAACTGCCAACAACGGGGGCAACTGCAGTGGCAGGGACGGCAGTGGTAGCGATGGCAACAGCAGAAACGGTAGTGACGGCATCTGCAACAGTGGCTGTAGCTGCAGCTGTGGTAGCGATAGCGGGAATAGCAACTGTAAGCAACAACGGCAAAGGTCGCAACATTAGAAACTGTGGGTAGCAATATCAGTAACTGCAGTAGCAATATCAGAAACTGCAGGTCGCAATATCAGTAACTGCAGTAGTAATATCAGCAACTGCAGGTAGTAATATCAGTAACTGCAGTAGCAATATCAGCAACTTGGGGTAGCAATGACAGTAACTGCAGTAGCAACATCAGCAACGGCTAGCAAAGGCCCACAACATCAGCGATGGCCGCAATTGCGATTGCAGCAACATTGTGACCGCAACGCCAACAACTGCGTGAGGTACTACAGGAGGCGTGAATCCTCCGACGGTCGAATGAACTGCAAAAGTGCAGCTCATTCGACCCGATAAGGCCGCAAAAATGCAAATGAACTGCAAAAGTGCAGTTCATTTGGGGGCGATTTTGGGAAAACTCCAAATTTGGCCGAAATTAACTGCATTTTTGCAGCTGATGGCCACGATTTGAGAATTTTACGGCAAAATAACTGCACTTTTGCAGTTCACACACTTTTATCTATCTGCACAAGGCCAACGCGGATGCTTAACAGCCCGCGCTGGCCTAACAATTTAGGTGCGGCGAGAAGGGGCCCCGCGTTCCGGCGGCATCTGAGGCATCCGCGCGGCATCCCCGCATCCGTCGTCTGCAGGGCATCCCGTCACCCGCAGTATCTGCAACCTTCGGGGCATCCCGTCACCCGCAGTATCTGCAACCTTCGGGCATCCTGTCACCCGAAGTATCTGCAACCTTCGGGCATCCCGTCACACGCAGTATCTGTAGCCTCCGTGACATCCCGTCACCGCAGTATCTGCGGCATCCGGGACGTCACGTCACCCGCAACATCTTCGGCATCCGCGGGGCATCCACGTCATCCCGTTATCGCGCCACACGCCGCTTTCTTTATATCCAATCTCTCTTCCGGAAGATGAAATACATGCCGAGACCCAGCACGCCCATGATGCCAAGGACGATAAAGTAGCCGTACCGCGAGTGCAGCTCCGGCATATTATCAAAGTTCATCCCGTAGATGCCGGTGATCAACGTCAGCGGGATGAAAATCGTCGTAATCGCGGTGAACACGCGCATGATTTCGTTGGCGCGATTGGCGATGGCGGCCTGGTAGGCCTCGCGCAAGTTGCCGACGAGCTCGCGGAACGTGTCGAAGTTCTCGGAGATCTTCACGGCGTTTTCGTAAATATCGCTGAAGTATTTTTGCAGCTGATCGTCGATCAGGCGGAGGTCTTTTTTGTTCAGGATGTTGATGACTTCCTTCTGCGGCCCGAGCACCTTCTTCAGCCACAGGATTTCGCTTCGCAGCCCGATGATTTCGTTCAGGTGCGAACGTTTCGTATGCATCAGGATATCTTCTTCCAGCTTCTCGATCTTCACTTCGATCCGGTCGCCGACGGTGAAATAGTTATCGACCACCAAGTCGACCAACAGGTACAGGAACCGGTCGGGTTCGCTGACCTCCTGCTCCCACAGGATCGGTTTCACGGCGCGCAGCTCGTTGATTTTCTGTTTAGTAACCGTAATGATATAATGCCGTCCCAAAAAAATGTTCAAAGCGCGTAGAAAAATTTCCTCATCATCATAGCGAATGCTGTTAACGACGATAAAGTAATGATTGTCGTAGGTTTCGATCTTCGGGCGCTGCTCCTCTTCGCTCAAGCAGTCCTCTACGGCCAAATCATGCAGCGAAAACAAGGGCTGCAGCAGGGCGAGGTCATCGACGTCGGCATCGATCCAATAGAAGCCTTCTTCCGGAGCGGTGGTTGTCAGTTCCACGTCCTCTACGGGGGTAAATACGCCGGCTTGGACATGACGGATTTTCATAAGTTTTCACTCCCTTTCCCCAAGCCTTCCGGCCTGGGATGCTCTTGGTTGAAGCATAGGAAAGGGACCAACCGTCGGCTCGCCCGGAACGTTCAAAAAGGCGTTTATGCAAACACCGGGAAACGAAAGTGCCCTAAGCGTTCCGCAGGCACCCAGCGGGTCGGTTTCCTATGCAATTGGTTTTCCTGGGTGGTCCTCTGCGGACTCGGGTCGCCTTCCATTCTCGGTTTCACCTCGCTATTTTTAGGTTGCATGAACATTCGTTTAACCTAAGGCCCGTCTTGGCCCAAAGGCACTTGTCTAGTATAACGCCAGCGAATGAAATGTTTCAACCCAAAAGTATTCTATGTGAGCCGGTGCGAAGCGGTCATGAACGCTGTGTGATTTTTCTCGCAGGTTCTTGACGGAAGGCCGCCCGATCCTTTAAAGTGAATGTCAGGGAGCAGGCGCGATGCCCAGGCCCTCAACATAACTAAATATAGCGAAATCTTATCAAGAGCAGGTGGAGGGACTAGCCCGATGATACCCGGCAACCGGCGATTCTTCGTAATCGCAGCGGTGCTAATTCTTGCAGAACCGTCAGCTTCGAACGCGGGGCGGCTTCTGAGAGATGAGAGAGGCGCATACCGGATACGTAATGACCTTTCTCCCCGTGAGAGAGGTCATTCTGCATAAATGGCCCCTCGAACGGATGATTTGATGATGAAGCTAAATAAAAGGAGTGAAACCCCATGCCGATTAAAGTACCGGATCATTTGCCGGCCAAGGATGTCCTGACTAGCGAGAATATCTTTGTCATGGACGAAAGCCGGGCGTACCACCAGGACATCCGCCCACTTCGGATCGCGATTCTCAACCTGATGCCCACGAAGGAAACCACGGAATCGCAAATTTTGCGATTGCTTGGGAATACGCCGCTCCAGGTGGAGATCGTCCTGCTTCATCCCAGCACCCACACCTCGAAAAATACGTCCGCAGAGCATCTGGAGATGTTCTACAAAACGTTCGACGAGATCCGTAACCGCCGCTTTGACGGCATGATCGTCACCGGAGCGCCGGTGGAACAGCTGGAATTCGAAGAAGTGAATTACTGGGAGGAGCTGCAGGAAATCTTCGAGTGGTCCACAACCCATGTCACTTCGACCATGCATATCTGTTGGGCCTCGCAGGCCGGCTTGTATTACCACTACGGCGTTCGCAAAATTCCGCTCGCAAAAAAATGCTTCGGCGTCTTCTCCCACACGGTAAACGATCCGAAGGTGAAGCTGCTGCGGGGGTTCGACGAAGTGTTCCAGGTGCCGCATTCCAGGCATACCGACGTGGAGCGCTCGGACATCGAGCAGGTGCCGGAGCTGCAAATCCTGGCGGAATCGGACGAAGCCGGAATCTATCTGGTTGCCACCCGCGACGGCAAACAGATTTTCGTGAGCGGGCATTCGGAGTACGATCCGGAATCGCTCAAATGGGAATATGACCGCGACGTCGCCAAAGGCATGGAGATCGAACTGCCGGTGAACTATTATCCGAATGACGATCCGACCCAAGCCCCGCGTTCTTCATGGCGTGCCCATGCTAACTTATTATTTTCCAATTGGCTAAACTACTATGTGTATCAAGAAACGCCGTACGATATCGATCAAACGGCCGATTTTGTATATGAGATCTAACGTGGAGGGATTGCAGGTGGGGGAGCAGAACAAGGAATGGCGCATTGAGAGCAGGCTGGCGCAAATCGGCTCGATGGAGGAGCCGGTCACGGGTGCAGTGAATTACCCGATATATCAAGCAACAGCGTTTCGTCACCCGCGCCTGGGGCAGAGCACGGGGTTTGACTACGCCCGCACGAAGAGCCCGACCCGCAAAGTGCTGGAAGACGCGGCAGCCGCTCTGGAGTCCGGGGATGCCGGGTTTGCCTGTAGCTCCGGAATGGCTGCGCTGCAGACGGTGTTCACGTTGTTTTCGCAAGGGGATCATCTGATCGTGTCTTTGGATTTATACGGGGGAACTTACCGTTTGCTGGAGCGGATCATGTCCAAGTATGGCGTAACCGCTTCTTATGTGGATACCAACGACCTGGACGCTCTGGAGCAAACACGCCGGTCCAACACGAAAGCCGTCATCATTGAAACGCCGACCAATCCGCTGATGATGATCACCGACCTTGAGGCGGTATCGGCTTGGGCGCATGCCCATGGGCTGCTGACGATCGTCGACAATACGCTGATGACGCCGTATTTCCAGCGGCCGATCGAGCTTGGCGCGGATATCGTCGTGCACAGCGCGACGAAATACTTGGGCGGCCATAACGATGTCTTGGCCGGACTGATCGTCACCAAAGGCGAGGAGTTGTCGCAGGAAATGGGCATCCTGCACAACTCGATTGGTGCGGTGCTTAGCCCGTCCGATTCCTACCAGTTGATGCGCGGGATGAAGACGTTGGCACTGCGGATGGAGCGACACGAGAGCAATGCGCTGGCCATCGCCAGATTCCTGCAGTCGCATCCGCAGGTGGCGGAAGTGTTTCACCCGGGATTGGAGGATCACCCGGGGTACGCCACGCAGCGGAAGCAGTCGAGCGGCAACACGGGGATCTTCTCCTTTAAAGTTACGGATGCCCGTTACGTGGAGCCGGTGCTGCGCCATCTGAACCTGATCGCGTTCGCCGAAAGCCTCGGCGGGGTAGAGTCGCTGATGACGTATCCGGCGGTGCAGACGCATGCGGACATTCCCGAGGAGATTCGCAATGCGGTGGGGGTGGATGACCGCTTGCTGCGGTTCTCCGTCGGTATCGAGCATGTCGATGATTTGATTGCCGACTTGGGCGGAGCGCTGGAAGCGGCACGGCAGGAAGTCGAAGGGGGACAAGGCGCATGAGCGGACAGGAGAAACGGGAAAACAAATTCGAAACAAAGCTGATCCATTTCGGCAGTGAGGTGGACAAAGCGACGGGCGCATCCAGTGTACCGATTTATCAGGCGTCGACGTTCCACCACCACGATATTTACAACCCGCCGCAGCATGATTACAGCCGTTCCGGGAACCCCACACGGCAGGCGCTTGAGAATTACATTGCCGTGTTGGAAGGCGGGGTGCAAGGATTTGCGTACGCCAGCGGGATGGCGGCGATCTCGAGCACCTTGATGCTGCTCTCGGCCGGCGACCACCTCATTGTGACCGAAGACGTGTACGGCGGTACATACCGGCTGCTGTCGACGATTTTGAGCCGGATGAACATCGACACAACGTTCGTGGACATGACGCAGCCGGAGCAGGTCAAGGCGGCTCTGAAGGCCAACACGAAAGCGGTATATATGGAGACGCCGTCCAATCCTACGCTCAAAATTACCGACATCGCGGACATTTCCGCCTGGGCGCGGGAGAAGGGGCTGCTCAGCATCGTGGACAATACGTTCATGACGCCGTACTACCAGCGTCCGATCGAGCTTGGGACGGATATCGTCCTGCATAGCGCGACCAAATTCCTCGGCGGGCATAGCGACGTACTCGCCGGCTTGGCAGTAGCCCGAACGGACGAATTGGTCCGTCAGTTGAAATACGTGCAGAACGGGTTGGGCACCGTCCTGGGCGCGCAGGATTCGTGGCTCTTGATGCGCGGCATGAAAACGCTGGGCGCCCGGATGGCGCACAGCGAAGTGAGCGCCCGCAAGCTGGCCGATTGGCTGAGCCGCCGCGGCGATATCGACGCCGTCTACTATCCCGGCCTGCCGGATCACCCCGGCCGCGAGGTACAGGAGAAGCAGTCGACCGGCTACGGCGCGGTCGTCTCCTTTGACGTCGGCTCGGGCGAGCGGGCCAAGCGCCTGCTGAACCGGGTGAAGCTGCCGCTGGTGGCGGTCAGCCTGGGCGCCGTCGAGAGCATTCTCTCCTACCCGGCGATGATGTCGCATGCTTCGATGCCGCCGGAGGTCCGCGCCGAGCGGGGCATTACCGACGGACTGCTGCGTTTCTCCGTCGGGCTTGAGGATATCGACGATTTGCTCGCCGACTTGGATGAGGCGTTACGGAACAGTTAATCATCGGAATCGGGATAATTTGGAGGGTGTCCCATACGTCATCTACGTTGACGTATGGGACACCCTTAACTATGCTTACCAATGGATGATGAATATTTCTGAACATTTTTGAATGAAATTGATTGATTTTAGTGAAATATGTGTTATGATAAAAACGGTTGGAGGTATTATATGCTGACGGAAGAACGTTACAATTTGATATTACAGCGCTTACATGAGCGAGGAATCGTGAAGCTGCAGGAACTTGTAGATCTAATAGGAGCTTCTGAATCCACGATTCGCCGAGACTTGGTGGATTTGGAGAGCAGGCATTTGCTCAAACGGATTCACGGCGGAGCCAGCTTGCCCGGTGAGAGAAGCAAAGAGCTGGGCATGGAGGAGAAAACGTTCAAAAACGTTCAGGAAAAGGAGGTTATTGCCCGTTTGGCTGCGGCGCAGCTGCGGGAAGGGGAATGTATTTACCTGGATGCGGGGACGACCACTTTGGCAATGATCTTCTATATTGAAGCTAAAGACATCACCGTCGTGACGAACGGTTTGTCACACGTAGAAGCGCTGGTAAGCAAACAGATTCGCAGTTACTTAATCGGCGGAATGATGAAAACGCATACGAAAGCGGTCATCGGCAGCATCGCGCTCCAGAACCTGGACAACTTCCGGTTTGACAAATGTTTTCTGGGAGCCAATGGAGTGGACCCGGCCATGGGTTACACGACGCCGGATCCTGAAGAGGCCCTGATTAAACGGAGGGCCCACGAATTGTCCGGTCAATCTTTTGTGCTTGCCGATACCAGCAAACTCGGGGAAGTGACCTTTGCCAAGCTTTTTGATCTGGAACAAGCCGTGCTGATCACCGACAGAATGCCGGAACGATGGCGTACCTCCATCACGCAGAAAACGAAAGTAATTGCGGAGTAACTATGATATAAAGCTGGGGGATAAGTTATGAAAATTACGGACCTGATGATTAAAGAAACGATGATTATGGATTTGAAGGCAGCTACTAAAGAAGCGGCGATCGACGAACTGATTGGCAGTCTGGTCGCCAACGGACGGATTAACGATCGGGTCTTGTTCAAAGAAAAGATTCTGAAGCGGGAAGCGGAAGCAAGCACCGGAATCGGCGGAGGCATTGCGATGCCCCACGCCAAAACGAAGGCGGTTAACGAGGCGACGATTGTTTTTGCCAAAAGTGCCAAAGGCGTCGATTACGATACGCTGGATGGAGAGCCGGCCACCCTCTTCTTCATGATTGCGGTTCCCGAGGGAACGGGCAATGTTCATCTGCAAACTCTGGCTTCTCTTTCCAAGCTGCTGCTTGACGAAGGTTTCATGGAACGGTTGCAGACGGCTTCAATGCCCGAAGAGGTTGTTGCTTTATTTGATGAGAAACAGCAGGAGGAGAACAAGGCAAAGGAAGCGCAACAGCCAGATCTGAAGGCAACCGATGGGCCAAACCAACAACCCGGAGCGGAGCGGACCGTTGCCCAATCCGGGGACTTTGTAGTCGCGGTTACAGCTTGCCCGACAGGCATCGCCCATACCTATATGGCCGAAGACGCGCTGAAGAAAAAAGCAGCCGAGTTGGGCGTTGAAATACGCATCGAAACCAATGGTTCAGAAGGAGCCAAAAATGTGCTTACCGCGGATGAAATCCGCCGCGCCAAAGGCGTCATTCTTGCCGCCGACAAGCAGGTGGAGATGAGCCGCTTCGACGGCAAGCCGCTGCTGCAAAGACCGGTAAGCGACGGTATTCGCAAACCTCAGGAGCTGATTGAGAAAGCGGTCCGGGGAGACGCTCCGGTTTATCGAGCCTCTGGTGTCAAAGCGGAGGCTGGCAGCTTTTCAGAAGGAGGAAAGACCAAAATCGGTAGCAAAATCTACAAGGATTTGATGAATGGTATTTCCCATATGCTTCCATTTGTTGTTGGAGGCGGCATCCTGATCGCCATCTCCTTCCTATTTGAACAGGTAGGCGGAGCAGATAACCCGATTTACAAGCTGCTGATGACGATTGGCGGCGACGGGGCGTTCCATTTCCTGATTCCGATTTTGGCTGGTTTCATCGCGATGAGCATCGGCGACCGTCCGGCATTAATGCCTGGGATGGTTGGCGGTCTGATGGCCGTAAATTCCAATTCCGGTTTTCTCGGCGGTTTGGCAGCCGGTTTCCTGGCCGGTTATATCGTTATTGGCCTGCGAAAATGTTTTGCCGGTCTGCCCAAAACGTTTGACGGTTTGAAGCCGATTTTGCTGTATCCGGTCGCAGGACTTCTGATTACGGGCGTTATCATGTATTACCTCTTTGATCCTGTCTTCAGCACGATCAATGACTGGGTGGTTTCGGGACTAAACAATCTGGGCACAGGCAATGCGATGCTGCTGGGGCTGGTCCTTGGGGGTATGATGTCCATCGACATGGGAGGTCCTTTCAACAAAGCGGCTTATACCTTTGCCATCGGCGTGTTTGCTTCAAGCGGCAACACTAACGGTACCCTGATGGCCGCCGTTATGGCCGGCGGGATGGTTCCTCCGCTTGCGATTGCTCTTGCCACAACGCTATTTAAACGGAAATTTACCGAAGATGAACGGAAATCCGGCATTACGAACTATGTGCTTGGGTTATCCTTTATTACGGAGGGGGCGATTCCGTTCGCGGCCGCAGACCCGCTGCGCGTGCTTACCTCTTGTATCTTGGGCTCGGCGGTAGCTGGCGGTTTGACCCAACTCTGGCATATCAACATCCCGGCTCCGCACGGCGGCATATTTGTAGCGGCATTGGCGAATCACGCCTTGCTGTTCCTCCTCGCGGTAGTGATAGGGGCGGTATTATCGGGTCTTGTTTTGGGACTCTGGAAGAAAACGCTTGAACCTAAGCGGAACGGGGCTTTGTAAGTGAAGGCAGCGAAATAGGCAATAACCAATGAGAGGGTGCCAAGCAAAGGGAAAGAGCACTGCCGATGATCCGGTAGTGCTTTTTGTTTTAGCAATAAGTGTGGAGGTGCAGTTAAATTAGCAGAATCCGCCATTTTTCAGGGATTAGTTGTCTGTATGCAGTTATTTTCGTCGATAATCGCGGAATACAGCGGATTGAGCGAATTTAGATGCATTTTTGCAACTAATGAGTCTGATTTGCCGGAATCGTGTGAAATAACTGCATAGGTGCAACTATTTCAATAACTTCTCCAAGAGATGAAGGGTCACCAGATTTTGGCCAGCGGGTAACGATTCCGCGCAATCCGGTCCAGACAGAACATGCTTCTTCATTGTTCTTTGGACGGTCGCGCAGATTTGACGGGCCGTAATTTGTGCGGGATCCGCCGCACTCGTTTCCTGCATCCTGATCGTCGCAAGGATCAGCCTCTCTTTAGTATCGTCGATACTCTTCGTTCCCCGCCGCTTTGTCAATCCGCGAAAGGCTGAAGCGGCAATCGCATTCCGAACAGGCTCCGAACAGGGTGCTGTTTTTCTGAACGTATTGTGTTACGATTAAATTATCATTTTAAATTTTCAGCAATCCCAGGTTTCCATTTATAGGTTTAAGGAGGCAGTGATCATGACTGCAATCGACGATATATTAAACAAGGCGCTGCAAGGCGGACGCCTGGATCTGGAAGACACGGTTCGGCTGTTCGAATCCGACGAGGTCGAGAAGATCGGCCATACCGCCAACATCCTGATGGAACGCAAGCATCCCGAACCCATCACGACGTTCGTGATCGGACGGAACATCAACTATACGAACGTATGTGACGTCTATTGCCGGTTTTGCGCATTTTACCGACGGCCGGGTTCCGAGGAAGGATATGTGCTTGCGGACGAGTTGATTTTTCAGAAAATCCAGGAAACGATTGATGTTGGCGGCACGGAGATCCTGATGCAAGGCGGCACCAACCCCAATTTGCCATTCAGCTATTATACGGACTTACTTAAAGCGATCAAGCAGCGGTTTCCGGACATCACGATGCACTCCTTCTCCCCTGCGGAAATTATGAAAATGAAAGAAGTTTCGGACGGCCTTTCGCTGGAGGAAGTGGTACGCGCCATTCACGAGGCGGGCCTTGATTCGCTGCCGGGCGGCGGAGCCGAGATCCTGGACGACCGGACACGCCGGAAAATCAGCCGGCTGAAGGGCTCCTGGAGAGACTGGATGGACGTCATGCAAACCGCGCATAAAATCGGCATGAACACGACGGCTACGATGGTCATCGGGTTCGGCGAGTCGATGGAGGAACGGGCGCTGCATTTGCTGCGCGTCCGCGAAGCACAGGATGAATGCATTCAAAACGGCTATCCGTCGGAAGGATTCCTGGCTTTCATTCCATGGACGTTCCAGCCGGATAACACGAATCTGAAAGCGGAACGCCAAACGCCGGAATCTTATTTGAAAACGGTAGCGATCAGTCGGATCGTATTGGATAACATCAAGAACCTGCAATCCTCCTGGGTGACGATGGGACCGGAAGTCGGCAGGTTGTCTTTGCAATTCGGCTGCAACGACTTCGGCAGCACCATGATCGAGGAGAACGTCGTATCGTCCGCCGGCGCGACGCATAAAGTCAATATCGAGTCGATCTTGTCGATCATCCGCTCGGCAGGGAAAATCCCGGCCCAGCGCAATACGAAATACGAAATTTTGCGTGTCTTCGACGAAGAAACGACGGTCGAACGCGATTTTGTTATGCAGAACTAACGCTTTCCTGCTGGAAATTTACTGACAGATCTGCCTTTCATTCCATGAACCGTTCCCGTATATCCGTTTCCTTCCCGCCATATACTTGGAGAAGGAAGCGGAAGGGGGCCAGGTTCATGGATTTTTTTACCGTACGCGTCAATTGCGGTTCCGCCGAATCGGAGGAACGGTTCAGAAGCATGATGCAGGATGCCTTAAGCAGCTTACATAACCGTGGGGTTCAGCTTAGGGTTCAAGCGGCCGACGGCGGTGTGCTGGAGGCTGTGGTAAGCGGCCGGACGGAGACGGACGGCGGGCAAGACAACCCGGAACGACTGATCGACCTTTTATCGCTGGGAATTGCGGAATATATCGTAAGTGTAAAAGAAGAAGAGCTCGCCGGACGAGTTATGAAACGGGACTACAGCTTCGAATCCCGAGATGAAGCGCTGCAAGTCAAACAAATGGTCGACCGCATGCTCACGGAAGGCACCGAAGCCGGCGGCTCGCGCGAAGAGCGCAAATCGTTGGTTCAAGAAGCGCTGCGCGAGTATTTGCAGGCATCCTCCGAGCTGCATTTGGATGGCTTCGCCACGTTTCGCCTAAAGGCATACGAGGACAAGCTGCGGGATATCGTGGATTTTGCCGTGGATGAGTTTTTGCTTGACAAGCAGTATGAGGAGTTTATCGGGCTGCTGCAGTATTTCGTATATTTTCAGGAGCCCTTGACGCCGCTGGTTCATTTGATGCATAAGCACGGCCACGAATTCGCTATCTTGAACGAGCAGTTTACGCCGGTTCACGTCCCGGCTTCCGGCGGGGTCGTGGCCCGGATTGCCGATCAGGAAATGCAGATGGAGGACGTGATCGTCAGCACGCTGATTTCCTTGTCCCCGGATCGGATCCTGATTCATACGCAGGACCCGGATGCGCAGGTCATTGAGACCCTCTCGCGCATTTTCGGAGATCGCGTGGAACTGTGTTTGCTGTGTCCGCATTGCAAGCCGTTCCATCAGGAGTTTCGCCGCCTTGATCAAGGCAGATAAGCTTTAGGGTTTAAGTTTAAGGGTTTCTTGACGAGCCGAAAAGTTAGCATTATAATAACTTGCAAGTTTATTTTATTAAATCGAAGTTCAATAGCGTTGACAAAGACATGAGCCAGAAGTCTTGAACAGTACAGAGAGAGGGAACTTGGCTGGAATTCCCTTCGGTTTCGCTTTTGGTTTACCCCTTTGTAGCTGTATTCCCGAACCCGCGATAAAGTAAGGAATACCGGTTCATTGCCGTTATCGAATGCCGAATTGAGGGCCGTATCCGCTATACGCACCAGTATTGCGTTTGAATGGCCGAATGAGGGTGGAACCACGGGTAACTAACGCTCGTCCCTTTCCGGGGACGGGCGTTTTTTGATTTGTCCGCTCCGGTAAATTCAACAATCATTTATTGCAGGGAGGAAAACAAGGTGGCAGTATCGGTTATTTTGCCGGACGGTTCGGTTCGGGAGTATGCGGAAGGCAGCAGTTTGGAGGATGTGGCCGCTTCGATCAGCAGCGGCTTGCGCAAAAATGCGCTGGCCGGGAAGATCAACGGCGTGGCAGTTGATTTGAACGCGAAGCTGGTGGACGGCGCCAAGGTGGAGATCATTACGGGGGATTCCCGGGACGGCCTGGATATCATGCGTCACAGCAGCGCGCATTTGATGGCCCAGGCGGTGAAACGCCTGTTCGGCAACAAGGAAGTGAAGCTGGGGATCGGTCCGGTGATCGAAGACGGCTTCTACTACGATATGGATTTGGAGCATCCGCTCAATCCGGAGGATTTGCAAAAAATCGAAAAAGAAATGGAGCGCATCATCGGCGAAAACCTGCCGATTACCCGCCGGGAAGTGAGCCGCGAGGAAGCGGTGGCGATCTTTACGGAACTGGGCGATCCGTATAAACTGGAGCTGATTCGCGATCTGCCGGAGGGCAGCGTCATTTCGATTTACGATCAAGGCGAATTTTTCGATCTGTGCCGCGGGCCGCATGTGCCTTCCACCGGCAAGATCAAAGTATTCAAGCTGCTGAGCGTGGCCGGCGCGTACTGGCGCGGCAACAGCGACAACAAAATGCTGCAGCGCATTTACGGCACCGCTTTTATGAAAAAAGCGGACCTCGACGAGCATCTGCGCCTGTTGGAGGAAGCGAAGAAGCGCGACCACCGCAAGCTGGGCAAAGAATTGAATATTTTTACGTTCAATAATTTGGTAGGGCAAGGCCTGCCGATCTGGCTGCCGAAAGGGGCGACGGTCCGCCGCACGCTGGAGCGCTATATCGTCGATATCGAGGAGCGCCTCGGTTATCAGCACGTGTATACGCCGGTGCTCGGAAACGTCGATCTCTACAAAACTTCGGGACACTGGGATCACTACCAGGACGATATTTTCCCGAAAATGGCCATCGATACCGAAGAATTTATTCTTCGCCCGATGAATTGCCCGCACCATATGATGGTGTACAAGAGCGATATGCGCAGCTATCGGGATTTGCCGATCCGGATCGCGGAGCTCGGGATGCAGCATCGTTACGAGATGTCCGGCGCGCTTACCGGCTTGCACCGGGTTCGCTCGATGACGCTGAATGACGCGCATATTTTCTGCCGTCTGGATCAAATCAAGGATGAGTTCTCGCGGGTGCTCGATCTGATCAAACAGGTGTATAACGATTTTGGGATCCATGAATACCGTTTCCGGTTGTCCTATCGCGATCCGCAGGATACGGAGAAATACTTCCAGGATGATGAAATGTGGAACACGGCGCAGCGCATGCTCCGCGAGGTGGTAGAGGAAGCGGGTCTGCCGTTCTTCGAAGCGGAAGGCGAAGCGGCGTTCTACGGTCCGAAGCTCGACGTGCAGATCAAAACCGCGCTGGGCAAAGAAGAAACGCTGTCGACCGTGCAAATCGACTTCCTGCTGCCGGAACGCTTCGAGCTGGAATACGTCGGCGACGACGGCGCCAAACACCGTCCGGTCGTGCTGCACCGCGGGATCCTCGGCACGATGGAACGGTTCACCGCCTTCCTGCTCGAAAACTTTGCAGGGAACTTGCCGCTGTGGCTGGCGCCGGTTCAGGCGAAGGTGATTCCGGTCTCCGGCAACTTCGATGCTTATGCGCGTCAGGTGGAAGACAAGCTGCGCGCCGCCGGCATTCGCGCCGAATGCGATCTGCGCAACGAGAAGCTTGGCTATAAAATTCGCGAGGCTCAACTGGAGAAGCTGCCGTACATGTTCGTCGTCGGCGAAAGCGAGCAAAGCGCAGGCACCGTCTCCGTCCGCAAGCGCGGCGAAGGCGACCTTGGCGCCAAACCGGTAGATGAAGTGGTCGCTCAACTGCAGGAAGAGATTCGCAACCACGTGATTTAGTCCGCGGGAGGTTGCCGCCGAATCGGGACTCGCATCGGACGGTATGGGGAAATGTTGTAGTTCGTGCAATATTTTGCACGTGGGCGAGGGAATTGAGGCTGGAATGTTGCATTTCGTGCAGCATTTTAGCCTCTTTTGGCGTAAGGTCCCCAAGAATGTTGCACTTTTTGCAGCATTTGGGGCTTGGGCGGGAGAAGCCCCCTGAAATGATGTATTTTTTACAACAATCACGCGCGGAGAAGTAACTCGACGTTATATGAGCGGAAGCGGGCCAGGATGTATAGAATTGGACGGATGTGGAAAACCTTTCGGATAAGGGGGAGGTTTTAACATGCGCCAATTTATTTTCTGGCAAAAGATAGGCAGACGCGGTTTGCTTGCGGCACTGCTCGTATTTACGATGGCGGCGGACCTGCCGTCCAGCGGCATTCATCCGCAGCACTTGAACGCAAACCGGCAATACCGGAATTTCGCGGAATGGCTGGAGCTGAAGCAAACGCAACAACTGCAGGCGGAAAGAGCGGCCTGGCAAATCCACGATCAGCGGGTCATCAGGATGAACCCGGAACATAAACAGGCCCAGCCTGAACGCAAGAAAAAAACGGTGGAAACGGTCAAGGTGCTGGCGACGGGCTATACGGCCGGCTACGAATCCACCGGGAAGAAGCCGAACCATCCGCAATACGGCATTACGTATTCGGGCGTGAAGGTGCGGCGCGACAAAGACACCGTCTCAACGATCGCGGCCGATTTGAAGATTTTTCCGCTCGGCACGATCCTCTACATTCCGGGCTACGGTTACGGGGTTGTCGCCGATAAAGGCTCGGCCATCCGCGGCCATAAAATCGACCTTTATTTCGATACGATCAAGCAGGTATATAAGGAATGGGGGAAGAAAGAGGTCGAGGTCCAGGTCGTCCGCAAAGGAGACGGCAAGCTGACCGAAGCGATGCTGAAGGAGCTTGGCAAAGTGATGGAAGCGAGCAAGGAAATCCCCGAAAATCTGTGGGATAAAGCGATTTGAACGAACTTCGTCCTTGCTTTTCGCATAAATCGTCTTCCCGGTTCGCATAATAAGCTACGTGGTCAACATAAGAGGGCCACGTAAAACGCCGGCGATTCACGATCAGGCGTATGCGAGAGGGAGGTGAAATTCATGGCAAATCAAAAGAAAGCCGCTTCTCCGGGTTATAAAACACCTAACGAGAAGTTTAACGAGGAATTTGCTGAGGAAAGCACGGCAACCGTTGCTCAAAAAGCGAAAGCTTCCCGCAATGCAACGACTTCTGTGAACAAACAACAATAATGATAGCGTGAAAAGCAAAGGGCGTCCCTCGGAGGGCGCTCTTTTTACATAAATCCCCAGACGCCTCGGTCCCGGGACGGAGCTCACTTTCCATCCCGCGGCGCTGTTCACCGGCTCCGGCTTCAGGTAAACTGACATTAGTAAGAGGCAGTTCACTGGAGGTAGCGAGATGAGAAACGGCTTATTTGGAAGATTTATCGGCGGGATGATGCTGATCGGAATCGGGGGAATCTTTCTTCTGAACCAGCTTGGGGTGACCAATTTCAGCATCGGCGAGATGTTCTCGATGTACTGGCCCGTGTTTTTAATTTTGGGGGGATTGGTGAACCTGAGCAACGGCGGCTGGCGGGGAGGAAACTTTGTCGGCAGTGCCATATTGATTTTGATCGGCGGCTATTTTCTGGGCCGCAATCTGGATTTGATCTTTTTGAGTCCCAGCGAATTTTTCCAGTTCTTCTTTCCGATGATGCTAATTATCGGCGGGGTGTATGTATTGTTCAAGCCGCGTGATCGGCATCGGCGCAAGCGGCATGGGGATTTCCCGCCGCCGCCACCGATGCCGCCAATGGATCCGCCGCCCCCTCCACCGACGTTCCATCCGGAGATGGAGTCGCCGCTCGATTCGATTTTCGGTTCGATGGAGAAGGAACAGGAGAAGGAACAAGGGCCAAAACAGGAAAAATCGCGTTTTGAGCATCCCAAATTCGGGCATTTCCATGGGGGAAGCGTTCCGGGGGATCACGGAACGGTGATTCAGAAATCCGGGTTTATCGGTGATGTGCATTTGGGCCAGGATTATTTTCAACTGAAACCGATGAATATTTCGCATTTTATCGGCGATACGATCATTGACCTGACCAAGGCGCAGATTCCTTACGGGGAAACGAAAATCAACGTATCGTCGTTTATCGGCGACGTCAAGGTGTTCGTACCCGACGATATGGATATCGGCATCGTGGCCACCTCGAGCGCTTTCATCGGCGACTTGAAAGTGCTGACGCAGAAGCAGGGCGGATTCATGACCAGCGTCACGGCCGAATCTCCGTATTACGGGGAAGCAAGCAAACGCGTGAAGCTGATCGTCAGCGTGTTTGTGGGCGACGTCAAGGTCAACATGGTAGGTTGACACCATGATCGTGCAGCGGATATTGAAAAATACGAAGTGGGAGCTGTTGTGTTACTTTTTGCTCACCGGCAGCTTATCGGCGATTGCCTTCTATATCGGAACCACGACCGGCGTGATCGTTGTCAGCGATCCGTGGATGTGGATTTACGATATCGCGGGCGTCGTCGTTTTGGCGCTGATTATCGGCTATATCGCCGGTCGGCGCATTCAGGGAAAGATCGATCATTTGCACCTGAACATGCTGCAGGTCGCCAAAGGCAATTTATCGGTACGGATGCCGGAAACGGCGGATCAGATGTTTAACGGGTTGTACCAGGAATTCAACAACATGATCGATGCGATGGAGAAAAAAATGCAGCTGTTGCAGCAGCTCGGCGAGCAGGAAGTCGTCGAGAAGGAGCAGGCGGCGGAGAGAGCGGTGCTGGAGGAGCGCAGGCGGCTGGCCCGCGATTTGCACGACACCGTCAGCCAGCAGCTGTTCGCCATCCATATGGCGGCTTCCTCCTTGCCGAAGGTGCTGGAGATCAATGCGGCCCAGGCGGAGACAGTGCTGAATCAACTGATCCAGATGTCGAATACGGCGCAAAAACAGATGCGGGCGCTGATCGCGCAGTTGCGCCCGATGGAGCTGGTCGGCAAATCCTTGGCGGAGGCGCTGGACCAATGGTTTCCCGATTATTGCCGGCAAAACGGGCTGAAGGGAATCAAGGATATGGATATCCAGGGGGATATGTCTGAAGCCAAGGAGCATCAGCTGTTTCTGATCATCCAGGAAGCGATGGCGAATATCGTGAAGCATGCCGGCGCCGGCATGGTCAGCCTGTCGCTGCGGGAAGGCCCGCGCCAGGTTGTGCTCAGCATCAGCGATGACGGACAAGGCTTCAGCAGTACGTATCAGAAGCAGGGCTCCTACGGTTTGACGACGATGAAGGAGCGGGCCGAGAAGCTGGGCGGCAACGTGGAAATCATCAGCAAACCGGGCGCGGGAACGACGATTCGGGTGCATATTCCGAAGTTCGAGGAAAGTAAAGGGGAGGCCGCGAATGAGCAAAATCAAGGTGATGATCGTCGACGACCATGACATGGTGCGAATGGGATTAAAGACGTATTTGATGCTGGATCCGGGGTTCGAGGTAATCGCCGAGGCCGGGGACGGACTCGAGGCGGTGAAGGCATTGGAACGGGGGGTTCCGGAGGGGCCGCCCGATATCATTCTAATGGATTTGATGATGCCGAACATGAATGGGGCCGAAGCGACCAAGGAGGTATTGAGCCGGTTCCCCGCAGTGAAAATCGTGATTTTAACCAGCTTTTTGGAGGATGATCTCGTGGTTCAGGCGATTGAGGCCGGTGCAGTCAGCTACGTACTCAAGACGGTCTCCGCCGAAGAGCTGATTTACGCGCTTCAAGGCGCGTTTCGCGGCATGCCGGTCATGACGGGCGATGTGGCTCAGGCGCTTACGCGCGGCCTCCGTCAGCGGACCCTACAAGGCGACGATTCGGGGATGACCGAGCGAGAGAAGGAAGTGCTGCTCTTGATCGCGGAAGGCAAAAGCAACAAGGACATCGCCGAGGAACTGCATATCAGCATTAAGACGGTCAAAACGCATGTCAGCAATCTGCTGATGAAATGCGAGCTGGAGGACCGCACGCAGTTGGCGATCTATGCCCACCGGCAAGGCTGGGTGGCCCGTTCGTAGGCGGAACTAAGGAACTCTAGCTTTTATCTCCTTTTTAATTGTTTTTAATGTACGTTTAAGGTTTCTGGTACAGAATAAAAACAAGAAAACAAGTTACCCCTGAATCATGCAGGGGAAGGAGGTCATTCATCCCATGGACGATCAGAAAAATAAACCGGGCCAACCTTTTGAAGACGACGCGAACGAACCCAAACATCAAGAATCTTCGGAATCGGGCTCTTCCTATTATTACTCTTACGGACCTTTTCAATCCTATGGAAAAACAAACGAGGGACTGGGTCAAAGCGCGGACTACGAACGCAGCCAGCCCGAAGATGTGGAAGTGACGAGACCGCAGCCGCTGAAGCCGTTCCCTTCAAATTACGACTCGGTGCGCAGCATGACCGAACCTTCCGGCGGTTCCAACGGAGATGGGCACGGCAGCTTGCCGGCAGCCAAAAGCGGCAATTGGCAGTACAACAGCAAACCGCCGAGAAAATCCTCGGTCCGTTCGGTCATCGCCGGTGTATTGGCCGGGATGCTGATCATGGCCGGAGCGATGGTCTTTGCGGACCGCACCAACCTGTTTACGTCGGATCAAGCGGCTTCCGCTTCGTTGCCGGCATCGGGAAGCGCATCCGGCAGCAACGGCACGGAATCGACCGGCAACGCGACAAACGTATTGTACCCGGTAACGGATGCGGGCGACGTAACCAAGGTCGTCAACCAAGCCGGACCGGCCGTCGTAAAAATCGAAACGCTGACGGATGCCAGCAAGCAAAGAAGCAGCAACCCGTACAGCAGCGATCCGTTTTACCGCTACTTCTTCGGCGATGACGCGTTTGGCTTCGGGGATGGTGGCGGCAGCAGCAACGGCGGTTCTTCTTCCGGTTCCAACCAACTGGTGCCGACGGGCATCGGCTCCGGGTTTGTTTTTGATAAAGCCGGCTATATTTTAACGAACGAACACGTGGTTCACAATGCCGACGTGGTGCAGGTCACGGTGCAGGGGACGGAGAAGCCCTTTGAAGCGAAGGTGCTGGGCAAGAGCTACGAGCTTGACCTGGCCGTCCTGAAAATCGATGGCGACGGCAACTTCCCGTCGATCCCGTTGGGCGATTCCGACAAGGCTCAAGTTGGCGAATGGCTTGTAGCGATCGGCAACCCGAAGGGCTTTGACCATACGGTCACGGCCGGGGTGCTGAGTGCAAAGGAACGCGGAGGCATTACGATTCCCGGGGAAAACGGAGAAAAAGACCGGGAGTACGAGCATCTGCTGCAAACTGACGCTTCGATCAACCCGGGGAATTCCGGCGGTCCATTGTTGAATCTAAAAGGCGAAGTGATCGGGATTAACGTGGCCGTAAGCTCCGATTCGCAAGGCATCGGGTTTGCGATCCCGACCAGCACGATTACCGAAGTGCTCGATAAACTGAAAAACAATGAGAAAATCCCGCAAAAACCGGTACCGTTCATCGGTGCTACACTAATGACGATGACCGCTGAAGTCGCGAAACAGATGGATACCGATGTGACGGACGGTTCACTGGTTACCAATATCCAATTTAAATCACCTGCTTATGCGGCCGACCTTCGTCCTTACGATATTATCACCGGAGCGAACGGCACCAAATTCTCCACCAAGGAGAAATTGATCGAATTCATTCAGAAGCAGCAGGTTGGTACGAAAGTGACGCTGAATGTCGTACGTAACGGCAAAAACATCGATCTTGAAGTCACGATCGGCGACAAAAACGAATACAACGTGGAATAATCCGCACTGTGCAGACCGGAAACAACGGGCGACAAAGGCGGCAGGAAGAGCCTGCCGCCTTTTTGACATCGGATGCGGGGAAGCCGTCCGTTTTGGTACAATGGAGACAGTGGAGCTTGCCTAAGCAAGCAGGGCAAAGGAGAGATTGTTCGTGAGATCGGCAATTTTGGTCATAGATGATGATGAGAAAATCACGTCGATGCTGCGGCGCGGCCTGGCGTTCGAGGGGTACGACGTTTTTACGGCCCAGAACGGGGCGGAAGGACTGTCAATGATGATGAGCGCCGACCCGGATCTGATCATTTTGGACGTGATGATGCCAAAAGTAGACGGGTTTGAGGTGTGCCGTCGATTGCGCGAAGGCGGAAGCACCGTGCCGGTGCTGATGCTGACCGCCAAGGACGAGGTCGAGAACCGGGTGAAGGGTCTGGATCTGGGCGCGGACGATTACCTGGTCAAACCGTTTGCTCTCGAGGAGCTGCTGGCTCGGGTGCGGGCGTTGCTTCGGCGCAAGGATGCCGCGGGGGACGCGGGCAGCCAACGCCTCTTGTTCGAAGACATCGTCATGGATCTCGATTCCCGCGAGGTCACGCGGTCCGGGCAGCGGTTGGAGCTGACGGCCAAGGAATTCGAACTGCTCCACCTGTTCATGCAAAATCCAAAACGGCTGCTCACCCGCGATTTGATCATGGACAAAATTTGGGGTTACGACTACAGCGGGGAATCGAACGTGCTGGAGGTTTATATTGCCATGCTCCGACAAAAGACGGAGGAGCACGGCGGCAAGCGCGTCATTCAAACGATACGCGGGGCCGGTTATATCCTGAGAGGAGAGGCTTAAGCATGTCGATCCGGCTGCGGCTGACTGCTTGGTACACCGGGATTCTGGCCGTGACGCTGATCCTGTTCAGCGCTTCGATCTATGGGCTTGTCAGTTACAACACGTATATGGAAGTGAGAAATCGGTTGGAGGATCAGGCCAACCGGATCAAAAACTCCCAAAGTTACAGTATCACACAAGGATTGGATTTTTATCTGGATCCGAAGCAGGCGAACCGTCTGGAAGACGCCCAGTTGTTCGTGCAGATCCATAATTATACGGACGGCCACACGCGTTATTCGCAAAATTTGCTGAATTGGAATATGAAGTTTCCGATTCCCAACGGCGATTCGGTTAGCAAGATCGCGGGGTTCAAGAGGGTTCAGCTCTATAATCAATCGTTTTTGCTGTACCAGCTCCCGATCACGCTGGACAACAATTTGATCGGCTTGATCCAGCTTGCGGCCTATACCGGTGCCGAAGACAAGTTGATGAAGCGGATGAGCACGGTCTTAATGTTTGGCTCGACCATCACCATTTTAGCGGCCAGTTCGCTGGGCCTCTTTCTTGCTCGCAAATCGATGGCCCCGATCGGCAAGGTGATCGAAGCGACAAACGGAATCCAGACCAGCAACGACCTAAGCGTGCGGATCGACTACGAGGGGCCAAACGATGAAATCGGCCAATTGATCGGTACCGTCAACAACATGCTGGCCCGAACCGAAGGATTCTATAAAGAGCTGGAAGAAGCTTATTCCGCCCAGCGCCGTTTTGTTTCGGACGCCTCCCACGAACTGCGAACGCCGCTCACGACGATACGGGGCAACGTAGATTTGTTGAAGCGCATGTGGACCCAGGACGAAGCGCGGCGCAATGCCGGCGAGGAGGAGCAGGTGCGCAGATTCTCGCTGGAGGCGGTAAGCGATATTGCCGCAGAGTCCGAACGCATGAGCCGGCTCGTGAACGATATGCTGTCGCTGGCCCGGGCCGATGCCGGGCAGACATTGACGAAAGAGCCGCTTCCGCTGGCGCCGGTTGTGGAGGAAGTAGTTCGCCGGGCGCAATTTCTCCCGCGCAATGCGGAGTGGGTCCAGGGAGATTTGCAGGCGCTCAACGGGGTGACTGTCAACGGAAGCAGGGATTATCTGCAGCAAATGTTGTTTATTTTCATAGAAAATGCGTTCAAATATACCGAGCGGGGCAGCGTTACGATCGATGCTATTCAATCCGGAGGGCAGATCGGTATCCGTATCGCCGATACGGGGATCGGGATGGACCGCAGCGAGGTCCCGCATATTTTCGAGCGTTTCTATCGGGCCGATCCATCGCGCGGGGTCATTCAAGGGACCGGGCTGGGGTTATCCATCGCCAAGTGGATTATCGACGAGCATGAGGGTTCCGTGGAGGTGTTAACCAAGCTTGGGGAAGGGACGACTTTTATCATCTGGCTGCCCGCTGTCTTTATCGCCCTTCCGGAATAGTTTATAATAGAGAGGCTCCCCTCCGTCAGGAAATCCGGGGGACAAGAAAGCAGGGATACGACTCATGGAAGTCATTAAAATTTCACCGCGCGGTTACTGCTACGGCGTTGTGGACGCGATGGTTCTGGCCCGGCAAGCGGCTCAGAACCTCGATTTGCCGCGGCCGATTTATATACTCGGCATGATTGTGCACAACAGTCATGTCACGAATTCGTTCGAGGACGAAGGGATTATCACGCTGGATGGCCCGAACCGTCTTGAGATCTTGAGCAAGGTGGAGAGCGGCACGGTCATTTTCACGGCCCACGGCGTATCGCCGGAGGTCCGCAAGCTGGCCCGCGACAAAGGGCTGACGACGGTGGATGCCACTTGCCCGGACGTGACCAAAACCCATGTGCTGATCGAAGAGAAGGTCGCCGAAGGATACGAGGTGATCTACATCGGGAAGAAAGGGCATCCCGAGCCGGAAGGCGCGGTGGGCGTCGCTCCGGGCAAGGTGCATTTGATCGAGAAGGAAGAAGAGATCGAACAGCTGAGTCTCACGGCGGGCCAAATCGTCATTACCAACCAAACGACGATGAGCCAGTGGGATATCAAGCATATTATGAAAAAACTGCTGGAGAAATATCCGGGGGCCGAGGTGCACAACGAGATTTGCCTGGCGACCCAATTGCGCCAGCAGGCGGTTGCGGAACAAGCCGGCCAGGCGGACCTCGTGATCGTCGTCGGCGATCCCCGGAGCAACAACTCCAACCGGCTGGCCCAGGTGTCGGAGGAGATTGCCGGAGTGAAGGCATTCCGGATCGCGGATGTTACGGAACTGAAGCGCGAATGGCTGGATGGCGTCCGTAAAGTAGCGGTGACATCGGGCGCATCGACGCCGACGCCGATCACGAAGGAGGTTATTCAATACCTCGAGCAATACGACCCGGAAGATCCGGCAACCTGGGAAATCGTACGAACGGTCAATCCGGCGAAGCTGCTGCCTCCGGTCAAAGTCGGAGCCAAAAGTAAAGGGGATTAAATTTCCAACATTTGCGGGGTCCCAGAGGAAACGATTCATGTTATACTCGTTGTAGAAAGGTTACAAAAATGTAACCATGTTAACCACTACAACTAAGGAGATGACATGATGAAATCGAATCGAATGAAGCGATGGATAACGGGCGGATTAACCGCAATGTTGGTTGCGGCGGTCATGGTGCCGGCTTCGGCTTCGGCAGCCTCGAATAAGGCAAATTATAAAACTTATACGACCTATAAGACTTATACAATTAACGGCACGAACACTTGGACGAACTACTTTACGATTCCGTGGTATCAATACTATCAACCGCAGCAACCGGTACAAAGCGGCAGCCAAGGCACGACGGGCGGCCAGACGCAGACCGGAACGACGCAGGGAACAAAGCAAGGAACGACGCAGGGAACCACGCAGACCGGCAATACGCAAAATGCAACGACCGACAAGTCGCAGTTTGCGACCCAGGTCATTACGCTGGTGAACCAAGAGCGTGCGAAGCAAGGTCTCAAGCCGCTTACCGGTGACGCAGCGCTGAACAACATGGCTTTGGCCAAAGCGCAGGATATGAGCCAGAACAACTACTTCAGCCACACGTCCCCAACGTACGGTTCGCCGTTCGACATGATGACGAAGTTCGGCATCAAGTACAGTTACGCGGGCGAGAACATCGCCATGGGGCAAAAAACGCCAGCGGAGGTCGTCACCGCCTGGATGAACAGCGAAGGCCACCGCGCCAACATTTTGAACGCGAACTACAACCTGATCGGCGTCGGTTACTATAACGGCTATTGGGCGCAAGAGTTCGTTGGAAGATAAGCGGTTAAACGTAAGGCCGGAGAGCACTCGTCTCCGGTCTTTTTACATGTTCGCCGCGAAACAACGGGGCTTGTGAACGCCTCAGGCTCCTTTTCACGATGATCCCTTTTAGTCAGGAAGCGATGGGAGGCGTGCACAGGATAACGGATTGCACCCGCCATGCTACCACAACTTGTCTCTTTGCCCTAAGTCCGTCTCACACGTCCTTCCGAACCTCGCCGTACTTTCAGCAATTAACGCCGAGCTTGCTCATTCTTTTGCTGTCTGACTAAACGGGATAATCGTGACAAGCGTAACAAGCCTTTGACCAAGGCGGGTTGACTCGAGCGTTGCGTTCATTCCGCGCTCGCCTAGATCTAATGGGGACACCAGATCTATTAGGGTTGACGGAAGAGGCAAAATCAGCTATAGTTGCTTTAATGGATAAAAGCTTAAAAGCACACAAGCGTTCAAGCGAAATAGTGCATGTACATTCGAATATTGGTTTTTAGCCCGTAGACGAATCGTTTTATGAAGAAAGGATGGAATCGGAATGATCGTTATTACGTCTAATCAAACGCCCGAGGAGCGCGTTCAGGAAATTATCGCCGTGATTGAAAAGGAAGGCTTGCAGACCCATGTTTCCCGCGGGAAGGACCGGACTGTCATCGGATTGATCGGCTCGATCGAACCGAAACTCGCCGAACATCTTCGCCAAATGAAGGACGTCGAGAATGTGATTAAAATTTCCAAGTCCTACAAATTGGCCAGCCGGGATTTTCATCCGGAAGATACGGTGATTACGATCGGCGACGTTACGATCGGCGGCGGCGAGCTGGTCGTTATGGGCGGCCCCTGCGCGGTGGAATCGCCGGAGCAAATCGACGAGATCGCCCGTTTGGTGAAGGCGGCCGGCGGCCAGGTGTTGCGCGGCGGCGCGTTTAAGCCCCGTACGGGCCCGTACAGCTTCCAGGGGATCGGCGTGGAGGGTCTTATCATGATGGCGGAGGCGGGCAAGAAGCACGGGCTGCTGACCATTACGGAGGTCATGACGCCGGAGTACGTGGATGTGTGCGCCGAATACGCCGACATCCTACAGGTCGGAACACGCAACATGCAGAACTTTGATTTGCTGCGCAAGCTGGGTACCTGCAACAAGCCGGTGCTGCTGAAACGCGGCTTTAGCGCCACCTACGACGAGTTCTTGAACGCGGCTGAATATATCCTCGCGGGAGGCAATCCGAACGTGATGCTGTGCGAGCGGGGGATTCGCACGTTCGAGACATACACGCGCAATACGCTGGATCTGTCGGCGATTCCGGTACTGCAGGGCTTGAGCCACCTGCCGGTCATCTCCGACCCGAGCCATGGCACGGGCCGCCGCGAGCTCGTGGAGCCGATGACGAAAGCGTCCGTGGCCGCCGGTGCGGACGGACTGATCATCGAAATGCACACCGATCCGGACAACTCGATGACCGGCGATGGCGTGCAATCTTTGTTCCCTGACCAATTCGCCGCTTTGCTGCAAGATTTGGAGAAATTGGCGCCGCTTGTCGGCAAACGCTTCGATACCCCGAAAGCCGCACTTCACGTGTGAGATAAGCAGACCCAAAGCCCATTCGCTATACGGCGAGTGGGCTTTTATACTATTTGTCGATTAATTTGTACTATGCGTAATAATACCTTATATCCGATGTAAAAATACCTTACATAAGTATTGACGACTTCGCCTCCATAGTCCTATAATGACGACATAATCATACTAAAGGATGAACGTTAAACGCAAAAAAGAGATTTAATGTTCGTGATTTGGGGAGGAAAGAGTATGTCAGCAGAGATCGTTTTAAAAACAATCAAGGAAAAACAAATCGAATGGGTGGATTTTCGCTTTGTGGATCTATCCGGGCGGGCACATCATATTACGCTTCCGGCTAAAGAAGTGAATGAGGAAACTTTCGTGAACGGCGTTGCTTTCGACGGATCTTCGATCCCCGGGTTCCGCGGCATCGAAGAATCCGACATGGTCATGATGCCGGACCATGGTTCCGTATTCGTCGATCCGTTTACCGCACATCCGACGTTAAACGTGTTTTGCGATATTTATACGCCGGACGGCGACCGTTATGAGCGCGATCCGCGCAGCGTGGCGGTGCGTGCGGAAGAATACCTGAAGCAAAGCGGCGTAGGCACGGCGGCATTTTTTGCGCCGGAGTCCGAATTCTTTATTTTCGATGACGTCCGTTACGAGAACGGGATGAACAAAACGTTCTACTCGGTTGATTCCGAGGAAGCCATCTGGAACACGGGACGTGCGGAGGAAGGCGGCAACCTGGGTTACAAAGTGCCGGTTAAAGGCGGCTATGTACCGGTTGCGCCAACCGACAAGCAGCAGGACATCCGCAGCGAAATGTGCCGCTTGCTTGAAGAAGCCGGCATTCGCGTGGAACGTCACCACCATGAGGTAGCCACCTCCGGTCAAGCGGAGATCAACTTCCGTTTCGACACACTGCTGAAAACCGCCGATAATCTGATGGTCTACAAATACATCGTGCATAACACGGCCGCTCAATTTGGCAAAACGGCCACATTTATGCCGAAACCGCTGTTTGGCGACAACGGCAGCGGGATGCACGTGCACCAATCAATCTTCAATGGCGACACTCCGCTGTTCTATGAAAAAGGCGCTTATGCGAACCTGAGCGAAACGGCCTTGAACTATATCGGCGGCATCCTGTACCATGCTCCGGCGATCATCGCGTTTACGAATCCGAGCACGAACTCGTTTAAACGTCTGGTTCCCGGCTTCGAGGCTCCGGTTAACCTGGTCTATTCGAAAGGGAACCGCTCGGCGGCGGTCCGGATCCCGTTAGCTGCCGTAACGCCGAAGGGCTGCCGTATCGAATTCCGGACACCGGACTCTACGGCCAACCCGTATCTGGCCTTCTCCGCGATGCTGATGGCCGGCCTTGACGGCATCAAGAACAAGATCGATCCGGTGAAACTGGGCTACGGTCCGTTCGACAAGAACATCTATGAGCTGTCCGACGAAGAGAAAGCGACAATCCGCAGCGTTCCGGGTTCCCTGGACGAAGCGCTGAACGCTTTGGAAAGCGACTATGAATTCCTGACCCAAGGCGGCGTATTCACGAAGGCGTTTATCGACAACTTCGTGGAAATGAAGCGCGCCGAAGCCAGAGCCGTTGCGGTTCGAGTGCATCCTTACGAATTTGGCCTTTATTACGATCTGTAAGCCGAATAAGCCATCCTACGACAGCTCCCCATCCGACGGATAGGGAGCTTTTTTTGCGCTTATTTATACGTCTCTGCTGCCGCACGATGCTCGTACGACCAGCTCCGGCTCGACGACCACGGAACTGGCTTGCGACTGGTTATGGATCAGGTCAAAGAGCAGAGAGGCGGCCAGACGCCCGAGCTTTTCTTTATTTTGGCGGATGGTCGTGAGTGCCGGGCTGACGTATCTGCAGGCCTCGATATCATCGCAGCCGATCAGGGCAACCTCTTCGGGAACGCGCCGCCCGTGTTCCCGAAGCGCCCGCATGGCCCCGATGGCAAGCAAATCGGAGGCGGCAAAGATCGCCCGAGGCAAGGAGCCGGCGCGGATCATCCGGGTCATGGCCTCGTAACCGCTGGCCTCGTAGAAGCTATCGCCGCCGGTGAACCATTCTTCCCGAATGGGGATTCCGTAGCTTTCCAAGGCTTTCCGGTACCCTCGTTCCCGCTGACTGGAGATGTCCGATTCCATCGCGCTGCCGATATAACCAAGCTCCCGATAACCCAGCAGGTAGAAGTGCTCTACCGCTTTGGCCGACATGCTGGCATGATCCGACATGAGGTAGCCGGAGCTCCGGCCGCGCAGCGGAATATCAATGCCGATACAAGGAATCTCGCTCTGATCCAGCGCTTGGACCTCCGTTCCCACCTCCTGTCCGTTTACGATAAAGCATCCGGCCGTCAGGTGCTGGCGGCAACGGGATAAGTAATCGGCGTCCCCGCCGCGCTCCTGTTCCGGGTTTAGAAACAGCAAATCGTAACCGAACAGCCCCACCTGTTTCTGAAATGCGTTGAGCACTTCCGCAAAAAAAGGATGGGCAAAATCCGCATGCCGTTTGCCGGCAAAGACGATTCCGATGACCGGGGTTTGCTTCTTGGCCAGGGCCTTTGCCGTATGGGCGGGAATATATCCGGTTTGCCGCATGACCTCAAGCACCTTGGTACGGGTTTCCTCCGAGATATCGCTATAATTATGGACGATTTTGGATACGGTGGCTACGGATACGCCGGCTAATTCGGCGATACGCTTCATATTCATGGTTTTCGCCTTCCTCCTCTCATAACGAAAATATTTTCGTAAATCAGCATAGTCAAATTTCACGGCATCGTCAAGAACGAACGAACAAGATGAGCCGTAATCCTTTACAAACCAAGAGATAGGAAGGATAATAAGTATGTCGAAACCGGTTTCGAATCACTGTCCGAAATAGGTTCTGATTTTAATGGGTTCAGATTTCCGAAAATTTTCGGGATATATTAATGCGATGGAAAGGAAGTGGGTATTATGGCGACAAGCGGTTGGAGATTTCATGGGAAGGAGGGCGTGTTTCGGCTCGAACAGCCCGAGTTGAGCAGTTATTTGTATTTTCCTTTGGTGAACGAAGCCGGAATGATGTCCTCGGTGTCTCCAAACCTGCACGGGCAAGCGACCACGGGGCATAATTCGTTTCTGCTGGAGCCGATCTCGGTGGAGAGTCTGCACAATTCCAAAGCGGCGCGGAATTTTTGGGTCTGCCTCGACGGGTACGGGGCCTGGTCCGCAACCGGAAATTCGGCACGGCAGAACGCAGCGTTATTTTCGGAGGAGAAAGAGAAAACTTCGCTGGAAGCGGGTTTTTTATGGCATAAGACGACCCGGGAGAACCGCCGCCTGAACCTGCGGGCGGAAACGACCAGCTTTGTCCCCGTTACGAACGATCAAATCGAACTGATGAAAGTTCGGCTGACCAATATCGGGAACACGGAATTGACCTTCACGCCGACGGCCGCGATTCCGCTGTATGCGCGTTCGGCTGACGACCTGCGGGATCACCGGCATGTCACGTCCTTGCTCCACCGGATTTATACCTCCGTTCACGGTGTAGAGGTTCAACCGTCGCTGTCGTTCGACGAGCGGGGGCATCGCGTCAATCAAACGGCGTATGGCGTATTTGGCGCCGCGCAGGATGGGAAGGCCCCGATCGGCTTCTTCCCGGTGACCGAGGATTTCATCGGAGAGGGCGGAGCCTTGGACTGGCCGCAGGCCGTCGTCGCGAATCGCGGGCCGGACGCGTATGCAGGGGCCGAAGCCGAGGGGTACGAAGCGGTGGGGGCGCTGCGGTTCGATACGGTCCGGTTAGCCCCGGCGGCTTCGGTGTCTTACGTCGTCGCCATGATGATCGCGGATGACCGGATCGATACTTCGCGTGTCGCCGCCGCCTACTTGTCGGAACAACGATTTGACGAACTGCTGGAGCAAAACCGCGCTTACTGGTCGAGCAAGCTGGATGCACTCTCCTTTCATACCGGAGATGAGCAGCAGGACCTCTGGATGAAATGGGTCACGCTGCAGCCGATTTTGCGGCGGATGTACGGCAATTCATTTCTTCCGTATCACGACTACGGGCGCGGCGGACGGGGCTGGCGTGATCTATGGCAAGATTGCCTGGCGCTGCTGGTTATGGAGCCGGACGAGGTTGGTCATCTGTTGTACAACAACTACGCCGGCGTACGCATCGACGGGAGCAACGCGACGATTATCGGGTCGAAGCCGGGCGAATTTATCGCCGACCGCAACAATATCCCGCGGGTATGGATGGACCATGGGGCCTGGCCGCTGCTGACGACGTTATTGTATATCCATCAAAGCGGTGATCTTGGATTTTTGCTGAAGCCGCAGACGTATTTCCGCGACATTTTCACCAAACGATGCCGGGAACGCGATCATTCCTGGACGCCGGAACAGGGGAACAAGCTGTTGTCGGACGACGGCCGCATTTACGAAGGGACGATCCTGGAGCATATATTGCTGCAAAATATCGTGCCGTTCTTTAACGTAGGGGAAAACGGCAATATCAAATTGGAAGGCGCGGACTGGAACGACGGCCTGGATCTGGCTCCGGCACGCGGGGAGAGCGTGGCATTTACGGCGTTTTATGCCAGCAATTTGCTGGAGCTCTCCGAGCTGATCGCCCGATTGGAGCAAGCGCCGGGCGGAACGGACACCATCGAGCTCGCCGAAGAGATCGCCGTGCTGCTCGATAGTCTAAGCGCCCCGGTGAACTATGACAGCATCCCGGCCAAACAGGAGCTGCTTACCCGTTATTTCGATTCCGTCGTCCCGGCCGTCAGCGGGCGGAAGCGCAAGCTAAGCGTTCGGCAGGTGTCCGAGGATCTTCGGCGGAAGGCCGATTGGGCGTTTGCCCATTTGCGGAAGCAGGAGTGGATTCGCAGCGCGGAAGGGTTCGAGTGGTTTAATGGATATTACAACAACGATGCCAAGCGAGTCGAAGGGGATTATCCGAACGGGGTGCGTATGACGTTGACCGGGCAAGTGTTTACGATTATGGGCGGTATTGCCACCGAGGAGCAGGTCGGCAAAATCACGGCCGCGGTGGACCGGTATCTGAAGGATGAGCAAATCGGTTACCGCCTGAATTCGCGGTTCGGCGAAATTCAACAGAACCTGGGGCGGGCGTTCGGATTTGCCTTCGGCCATAAAGAAAACGGAGCGATGTTCAGCCACATGACGGTAATGTACGCCAACGCCCTGTACAAACGCGGATTCGTCCAAGCCGGAAAGCAAGTACTGGATTCCGTCTACCGGCTGTCCGCCGATTTCGAACGCAGCCGGATGTATCCGGGCATTCCGGAATATATTAACGAACGGGGCCGCGGCATGTATACTTATTTAACGGGATCGGCCAGTTGGCTGCTGCTGACGCTGCTGACGGAGGTATACGGGGTGAAAGGCGATTACGGCGATCTGCGCCTGGAACCGAAGCTGACCTTGGATCAGTTCGATCGCGAGGGCGAAGCGTCCGTGATCACCGGCTTTGCCGGACGCCAGTTGCAGATCGTGTATCGAAACTTGCAGCAAGCGGACTACGGAGCGTATCGGATCGAACAAGTCACCCTGAACGGGGGCTCGCTTGATTGCAATCTTGTTCGCGAGGGTTGCCTCATCCCGCGTCAGGCGATCGAGACGCTGCCGACAGGAACCGTACACCGCATAGAAATCACGCTGAAAGCGTGACGGATGGGAAGGGAATCATCGATGGCTTATCAATTAAGAAACGACCGTTTGATCATTGAAATTGCCGAGCTCGGCGAAGCGTATCAAGGTACCCGGTTCGATGAAGCCGGCTTCATCACCGGGATCGAGCTGGACGGCAGACACCAGTTCTGCGTGCCGGAGAGCTTGACGCCCGGCGCCGGTACGGGCGGGATCGGGTTATGCAGCGAATTTGGCATCAAGGAAGCCATCGGGTATGAGGAGACCCGGATCGGCGAGTTTTTTCCCAAGCTGGGCGTAGGGTTGTTGATCCGGCCGGATGAAGCGGATTACCGGTTCTACCGGGAATATGCATGCGAGCGCTTCGGGACGCAGGTGAAACAAGAAGGGGACTCGCGGATTGGCTTTACGACCCTGCCTAACGAATGCCGGGGATACGCTGCTCGCGTACAAAAAAACATTGAAATCTCCGGCAATCGGCTGTCTATCGAATATACGGTGGAGAATACCGGAAGCCGGACGATCTCGACCGAAGAATACAGCCATAACTTTCTCGGGTTCGATGGATATTCAGTTGGGCCGGATTATGTGCTGAGGCTGCCGTTTGCTGCGAAAATCTGGAGCGATGATCCGTCCACGTTGGACGGATTGGTGTTCGAAGGGGAGAACGTAACATGGGAACGCCGTCCGGAAAAGGACTTCTATTTCCGGATGAACCCCATCGACGGGCGTGATTATCCGTGGCTATGGGAACTGCGGCATCGTCCCAGCGGCTTGGCCGCACGCGAGCGGAGCCAGCTTCCGTTAAGCTCGGCCGCCGTTTGGGGGCATGGGCACGTCATTTCCCCGGAAATGTTCGTGGCGGTCCAGGTGGCACCGGGAGAACGGCAAAGCTGGACGCGGATCTATGAATTTAGTGGATCTAACGAATTTGGCGCCGAATAAACCTATTATCTCTTTCCCTTGATGAAGCGTTAATGTGTCATTTCTGCAAAATAGTGAATTTTTGCGAAATAACGGCTTGCTGGGAGATCGAATAGTTGCTATGATAATCGTTAATTATATTCGAAACCAGACATGGATTGTAAAGGGAAGGGATGGGGAGAAATGAGTAACAGAGCTTATAATTTTAACGCGGGTCCGGCCGCGCTGCCGTTGGAGGTCCTGGAACGGGCACAGGCGGAATTCGTCGATTTTCGCGGGACAGGCATGTCGATCATGGAGATGTCCCACCGGGGCGCCGTTTATGAATCGGTCCACAACGAAGCGGCCGAGCGTCTGTTGAAGCTGTTCGGCAATCCGTCCGGTTACCGGGTGCTGTTCCTGCAGGGCGGAGCGTCCACCCAATTCGCTATGTTGCCGATGAACCTGCTTACGGAAGGGAAGACGGCCGGTTACGTGAAGTCGGGCAGTTGGGCTGCAAAAGCGTTAAAAGAAGCCAAGCTCATCGGCGAAACCTTTGTCGCCGCTTCCTCGGAGGAAGACAAATATATGTCGCTTCCGGACGTCAGCCGCTTGAACTTGCCGGAAAACACCGCCTATCTGCATCTGACTTCGAACGAAACGATCGAAGGCACGCAGTTCCGCGAGTTCCCGGACACCGGCAGCGTTCCGCTGATCGCGGACATGTCCAGCGATATTTTGTGCCGTCCGTTCGATTTGGCTCAATTCGGGATGGTTTATGCCGGCGCGCAGAAGAATCTGGGGCCGGCCGGCGTAACCGTGGTCATCGTCCGCGAGGAGCTGCTGCGCGAATCGCCGAAGCATCTGCCGACGATGTTCCGGTACGATACGCATGCCGAGAACAACTCGCTGTACAATACACCGCCATCCTTCTCGATTTACATGGTGAATGAAGTGCTGAAATGGATCGAAGAGCAAGGCGCGCTTGAAGGCATCGAGAAGAAGAACCGGGATAAAGCCGATTTGCTTTATCAAGCGATCGACGCCAGCGGCGGTTTCTACCGTGGATGCGTCCGTCCGGAAAGCCGGTCGACGATGAACGTCACTTTCCGTTTGGCCAGCGAGGAGCTGGAGAAGCTGTTCGTGAAGGAATCGGAGAAGGAAGGGTTCGTCGGACTCAAAGGCCATCGCAGCGTCGGCGGCCTGCGCGCTTCGATTTACAACGCGGTTCCGAAAGCCAACATTCAGGCTCTTGTCGATTTTATGGCCCAGTTCCAAAAAACGCACGGATAAAGTTTTTTGCAGCTGGGCTTCCTTGGGAAAGCCCCGTACGGAGCAACCTCCAAACCCGCCTGTTCCCAGGCGGGGGTTGGAGGTTTTTTGCGGACAAAATTTGATATAATGGATCAAGTACGGTCTCAGACGGGCCGATTTTATTTATTAGGACGAGGAGTTCGATCATCATGGCCTTACATATTGTGCTGGTGGAGCCGGAAATTCCGGCCAATACGGGAAATATCGCCAGAACCTGCGCCGCGACGGGCATCCATCTGCACCTGGTGCGTCCGCTTGGTTTTCGGACGGATGACGCGACGCTGAAGCGGGCCGGCTTGGATTATTGGTATGCGGTGCATATCGAATATCACGATTCCTTTCAGGAAGTGAAGGAGAAGTATGCGGGAAGCCGGTTTTTCTTTGCCACCACCAAAGCCAAGAAACGGTACACGGATTTCGCCTTCCAGGATGAGGATTTCTTCGTATTCGGCAAAGAGACGAAAGGCTTGCCGCCGGAAATTTTGGCCGCCCATCCGGATACGGTAATGCGCATGCCGATGACGGATAAGGTCCGGTCGCTCAATTTGTCGAACTCGGCGGCCATTATCGTGTACGAGGCGCTGCGGCAGCTTGATTTTCCTGGGATGGAGTAGGTATTAGCGCAAGTCAAAAAGTCGGGTTTTCGACGTCGAACCTACTTCACAAGCTCTGCTTCGTCATGGAAAGATGACTTATTGAACAACCTGTTTAAGGGCAGAAAGTGAGATGACCTCATGAATTCGGGACAAACGGAAAAAGAAAAGATGCTCGCCGGAGAATGGTATAACGCCGGTGACGCGGAGCTGGTGGCCGCACGGCTTCACGCCCGCAGGCTGACGCGGGAATATAATGCGACCCGGGAGGATGAGCGGGAGCACAGGGCGACCCTTCTCCACGAGTTGCTTGGCGGCTGCGGCGAAGATATCTATATTGAACCGACCTTCCGCTGCGATTACGGATCGAATATTTATGTCGGCAATCATTTTTACGCCAACTTCGACTGTGTGATCTTGGACGTCTGCGAGGTGCGGATCGGGGAATATTGCTTTATGGCGCCGGGGGTACATATTTATACGGCCACCCATCCGCTCGATCCGGCCGCGCGCAACTCCGGAGCAGAATATGGCAAACCGGTGAACATCGGCAACAACGTGTGGATCGGGGGGCGGGCGGTGATCGTACCCGGGGTCACTATCGGCGATAACGCGGTGATTGCGGCCGGTGCGGTCGTAACGAAAGACGTGCCGAATGGAGCCGTGGTTGGTGGCAATCCCGCGAAAATAATTAAAAACGTGGAAAAGTAGCAGGAATCCTGAAAAAAATAGCGAAATACAATAGATTAGGTATTTGGTTCTATTTTTACATAACTTTTTTTTCAGGAGAGGTGTACAATTTTATGAAACCTGCTGGTGTGGTCCGTAAAGTGGATCAACTCGGGAGAATCGTGTTACCCAAGTCGCTGCGCAAGAGATATCAGATGAACGAAGGAGACCCCGTCGAGATTTTGGTGCAAGGGGATCACATCATTTTGGAGCGGTACCGCCCCAAGTGTGTCTTCTGCGGATCGATGGAAGGCGTGAGCGATTTCAAAGAGCGCTCGATATGCAATCAATGCCTGGTCGAAATGAGCCAACTGTCCTAGGTTCAAGCCCGGACATTCGATAGGTTTAAAAGCACCAGAGCACGCACAACAACAATAAACAAGCTTCCCGCGAGGGAAGCTTGTTTATTTGTGGTCGTTTTGTGGCAGGCCTCGCGGCCGAATGCAGCAGAGCCGCAGTCGAAGTATTCGCCAATCCACAGTCGAACCTAACGGACCGTAGCGACCCTATTTGCTGATTTCCCGGCTATTTCCCGCTGTAACGGACTCCAGAGACCTTATTGGCTCATTTGAGCGGCGTTTGGGCCCTCCTGCTCCGAAATAAGGTCTACTGGGTCCGTTAAATTCGGTAAGTCCGTTAATGGGACTGATAGCGCCTCTGGAGTCCGTTAGCGGGATGTTTGCGGAGCGTAAGCATGAGGCTACGAACGCAACGGAAGGCCCGGCTGAATGCAAGATTCAACGCCGAGCCTTCTTCATTGATTTGCTTCGTGATGGAAAGATGCCTTTTGGAGTGACCGGTTCAATCAAGGATCAAAAAGGCAGGTTTTCAGCACCGAGAAGGTTGGATGAAGCGTAGGGCATGAGTAGCGGAGCGTAGCATGAGGCTACGAGAGCAACGGAAGGCCCGGCTGAATGCAAGATTCGACGCCGAGCCTTCTTCATTGATTTGCTTCGTGATGGAAAGATGCCTTTTGGAGTGACCTCTCAAAGGCCTTTGGTTTTATCGTCGTTAAAGGCTGCCGTCAAAATCCCGCACAAAAACATAGCCAAAACGAGGGCAATAATCCAGAACGTTAAAGAGAATGACAAAGCCGAACACCTCCACGTTGTACTCCTTTCCTTAATTATACCCGGCCACGGCCTAAAAATAAATCAAAATGTGAAATATTTCATAGACAAATACGAGACGATGAGGATGTGTTGCTTATTTAAAGAACAAGAAATGGGTCGGCACCGGACGAAGCTTGCCGTCGGACGGTTTATTGACGACCCGGCCATTGACGACCAGGGAAGAGGAACCCCCGCCGTCCAGATTATAGGCATCTTGGACCCCCATTTTCGACAGCTTGTTTTGCAATTCCTCCAACGTAGCTCCGGAACGGCCCTTTTCGTTATCGCCGTCAACGACCAGCACCAGCAGCTGATCATCCTTGTAATTACCGATCACCGTACGCGGGGCGCGCAGAGGAGACGTCTTCCATTTTTGCGGGATCGGGAGCTTGACGCCGTTTTGCAGCAGGATGGGCACAAAGGAGGCGCCAAACTTCGGCTGAAGCTTGTCCAGGCTCTCTTTGTTCTGAAACCTGCCGCCGATCAGTTGGCCCGATTGGTTCATTCCGACGAAAAACAAATCCTTATACGTAGGCTCGAAGCCGTTAACGTATTTCCCGTTCAGGACCGTGGTGCTCAAAGGGTAACGTTCCCCGCGGGAATCGGCAAATCCGCCGGCGTTGATCCCGGCGACCGCACCGTGGCGTTGCACCGCTTGCTTGGTCGTCTCCGCTCCCCCCAGCTGATCCTTGCCCAGCGTCATTTGCATGGCGTCCGGCGACTTGAGTCGAATCTTCATGGCGTACCCCCGATAAGTCCCGGGATTGATCTTGTACAATTCGATGCGAATCCGGTCGCTTTCAATCGTCTCAAAGGGGACGCCCAGCTTGGAGGTAATCCGCCGGTTGTAAATCGATTCGGGCCGGGCGGCTGCGGTTTTTGCCGTCTTGACGATCGAACTCATCGTTTGGGTCGTCTTCTGGTAAAGCTCGGCCGTTTGCCGGATGGAGGAAATCGTCGTTTTGGCGTCTTTCTCCGCCTTGGTTAATCCATCCGAGATGGAAGCGGTGGTCTGGAACACTTCGGCTTCCGACGTGATGGGGTGGGGGGGCCGATTCCATTCGATGGCGGCCCCTCCGATGAAGAGAGCGATCAGCAACCCGATTAACGGACCGGTGACCAGCAAGAAAAAACGGTTGATTTGTTTAACCGGCGTGATCATTTCAGCAGGTCCATCTTTTTC
Organism: Paenibacillus sp. JL3B1040; assembly: GCF_057063165.1. Classification (NCBI taxonomy): domain Bacteria; kingdom Bacillati; phylum Bacillota; class Bacilli; order Caryophanales; family Paenibacillaceae; genus Paenibacillus; species Paenibacillus tiangongensis. Next base: position 1,634,885 of record NZ_CM169317.1, read on the forward strand.
TGGAGCGCGGCCAACTGCTGCTTGACCTCGCTCAATTGCGAATACAATTTGTTGCTGTTATCCGTTTTTTCGCTGCTGTTGTCCTTCGTGAATTCGAGCAATTCGTTGAACGTTTCCACCTTGCTTTGCAAATTCTTGACCTCGCCGGACAAAGCGGTTAGCTGCGCCGTATAATCCGCCTTCATTTGCTCGGCTTCGCTTTGCCATTTGGCGTCCAGTTGGTCGATCATCGATTGCTTCAAATGATTGCTATACATGTAGGCCGCAGTGGCTCCGGCGCCGATCAATAGAATCCAAATCAACAAAATCAAGGCTACGGAAGGCCGCCGTGTCTTCCTGCTGCGACTCGTTTCAGTGACGGTTGCAGGTTCCGTAGAGTAAGGCATGGTAAATCACCTCAAAAATTAATAAAAGTGGTTATGATGCAGTTCTCATTCTATCATGTCGACACTAGGTTCGCAAAAATGATAGATTTGGCAAAACTTCGACAGCTTCAAGCAGAATGCGCGGTTTGGCCCCCGTTGCCTGGAAAATTTGTCCTAGGGTACAATCGCATATACAGGCAAATGGAAACGGGGTGTACGTGTGGATACGGGTTTGGAAATGCTGAAGCGCCGGCTACCGCCGGCTTTTGCCCGGGAGATCGAAGACGGGCTGCGGGAAGGCAACCTGATCTCGTTGGCGGGGCCGCAGGGGATGGGGAGCGGTATGCGCCTGGATCGGGAATCCGGCGCGGACGGCAAGGGACAAGACGGGGAGCCGGCGGGGAGCAACGGGGCTAGCGCGCTGCTGGATTGGCTGGCTTCGGCATACGAAGAAGCCGAAGGCATCCGCACGGACCCGCAGCAGTGGATGCTGGCCGAAAGCGCCGATGGGGCGCTTGACCTGCTGCTGCGGGCGCTCGTTCCCGGCGGCGGCACGGTGCTCGTCGAGACGCCGGCCGCGCCGGAGGCGCTGGAGCTGCTGCGTCGCCGCGGAATCCGGGCCGTCCCGGTAGCCTGCGACCGCGACGGCATGCTGCCGGACGATCTGCGGCGGAAAGTCGAGGCGGCCGGGGGACGGCCCGCTTTGGCATACGTGACGCCGCATTATTCGAACCCGTCCGGCCGGGTATGGAGCCGGCAGCGCAAGCTGGCGCTGCTTGAGTTCAGCGAGCGGCTCGGGCTGCCGGTCGTGGTTGATGATACGGCGAGCCTGGTGCCGTTCGCCGAAGGAATCCCTGCCGCCGGAAGGGAGGAGCCGGGGGAGCCTGCGGTGCCTGCCGCCGATGGGAGCGAGCCGGAGGAAAAGGACATATCGAAGAACCGGAAAGAGAGCGAGGTAGAGTACAGGGGGGAGGGGGGAGCCGAAGCGGATACGACATCGCTATATGTGCTGCGCCAACAAGCGAGCCTTGGGGGAGCGGAGATCCTCGGCCTCGGCTCCCTGGAACGGACGCTGACGCCGCAGCTGCCGCTGGCCTGGCTGCGCGGCGAAGCAAAAACGATGGAACGGCTGCGCCGCGTTCCATCGCCGGGCAGCTCCAGCGCCGCGGGGGCGGCCGTGGCCGAGCGAGCCGGGCGGCTCCGCGCCTGGCTCGCCCAGCCGCCGGGGCGCGGGCGAGCCGCCGCCGAGGCTGCGGCGGCGTATGCCGCGCGGCGCGCGCTCGCGCTGGAGCTGCTGCAGGCGCCCGCCTGGCGCGGCGCCTGCGCGGAGGACCCCGGCGGTGGGCTGTTCCTCTGGCTGCGCCTGCCCGCCGGGGTCTCCAGCGAAGCGCTGCTGCGCGCTTCGCTGCTGGAAGGCACCGCGTTCCTGCCGGGGACGCTGTGCTACGCCAAAGAGCCGGATGATCGTTACATCCGGCTCACCGTCGCCGCGCACGAACCGGCGCGGCTGCGCGAAGGGCTGGCGCGCCTCACCGCCGCCCTCGCCGAGTTCACGGGGCGTTTCGCGGACGAGTAGATTTCTGTGATTTTGAGAAATCCGGACTTTTCCTTGGGAATAACTGCATACTTGCAGCTATTCCCCCCACCGGCCCCAACGCCCGCGTTTTCTCTGAAGATTGCCGTAATAGCGCCATTTTCTTCTACTATTAGGTTCACTTAAGATTTTCAACCGCTCGCTTTAGCTCCTAGAGGCTAGAGGCAGTCAGTCCGCCTCCCCTTCGCCCTCTTCTTCCCGCTCTGTGGCCGCCGCCGCCCGACGCCACCCGTCGACGACGTGGGCGTACGCTCGCAAGCCTTCCGCTCCGGCCGGTGTCAACGTGTAGCGCCCGCGGACGACGCGGCGAAACCAGCCGTAGTAGTCGCGCTGCAGGATCGCGGCAGCGCTGCCGACGCCGCTGCGGTCGCGCGCGTCCTTCGGCGACGTCTCGCCCCCGGCCTCCTCGATGGCGAGCGCCACGCGTAACGCCCGTTCGCGGTAGGCCGTCACCAGCTTGGTGCCGGTGCTGCCGCCGATGTTGTAGTCGCCGCTGCGTTCGTGGAACTCGTGCAGCAGCTTGTCCGCCCGGCGTTTCACCACCTTCGGCCCCGGCGTATACAAGGCTTCGTTCCCCGGCGAGCACAGGATTTCCACGAACGCGGGTTTCGTTTTATACCGGGTTACCGCAATCAGGCCCAATCCCAGCCGGCGGCAGAGCAGCGTAATTTCGCTCCATCGCTGGTTATGCGCCCCTTTTTTGGCGCGGTTGCGCTCTACGGCCAGGTACACCTCCGAACTCAGTCGCTGGCGTTCCATTCCCTGCAGCAGCAGGGGAAGATTAAACGTCTTTTTCATCTCCACAATCAGCGGATCGCCGCCGCCGGGCCGAACGCCAACCAGGTCGCAATGCCGCACCTCGCCTTTGATTTCATACCCCCGCGCCTCAAAAAAAGCCTTCAGCGGAGCGTACAATTCCGTCTCATGCTGTACCGCCATGACGATCCCCTTTTCATTCCCATGATCATGTCCAAATTATATCACAAAGCTCAATTCCTACTTTTTCCATCCGAATATTTTCATCGGAAAAAAGGTCAACTTCTCCCGTCCCGGCGCATAGGAATGTAATACACTTTTTATCGTGGAAGCTCCATATTCTGATCAGGCAACATCTAAAGATCGGGGACGCGGGAGAACCCCCAAAGCGGGAGTACAGGAGGTACCTAACATGGACATTTTTGAGCGTATAGCGGCTTACCGGGCGGAGAGCGACTCCTTGTCGTGGAGCGGCACATTTAAAGATTATGTCGAACTGTTGGCCAAAGACCCTTCGCCGGCGATGACCGCCCATGCCCGGGTTTACGAAATGATCAAGTCGTATGGCATAGAAGAAGAGGACGGCAGGAAAAGGTATAAATTTTTTGAGCAGGAAATCTTCGGGCTCGATCGGGCCATCGAAAAGCTGGTCGAGGAATATTTTCACTCCGCCGCCCGCCGGCTCGACGTGCGCAAGCGGATCCTGCTTCTGATGGGGCCCGTCAGCGGAGGCAAATCCACGCTCGTGACGCTGCTGAAGCGCGGGCTCGAGAAGTTTTCCCGGACCGATAAAGGGGCCGTGTACGCCATCGCCGGGTGCCCGATGCATGAGGACCCGCTTCACCTCGTTCCGCATGAACTCCGTCCGGACGTAGAGAAGACGCTGGGTGTCCGGATCGAAGGCAATCTATGCCCCGTATGCCAAATGAGGCTGAAGACGGAATACGGCGGCGACATCGAGAACGTCAAGGTCGAGCGGGTGCTCTTGTCCGAAGACGACCGCATCGGGATCGGCACGTTCAGCCCGTCGGACCCGAAGTCGCAGGACATCGCCGATCTGACCGGCAGCATCGATTTTTCCACGATTACCGAATACGGATCGGAATCCGATCCGCGAGCGTACCGCTTTGACGGCGAACTGAACAAGGCCAACCGCGGCTTGATGGAATTCCAGGAGATGCTGAAATGCGACGAGAAGTTTCTGTGGAACCTGCTGTCCCTGACGCAGGAGGGGAACTTCAAAGCGGGGCGGTTCGCGTTGATTTCGGCCGACGAGCTGATTATCGCGCACACCAACGAAGCGGAGTACAAATCGTTTATCGCCAATAAGAAAAACGAGGCGCTGCAGTCGCGGATGATCGTCATGCCGATCCCCTACAACCTCAAGGTGTCGCAGGAGGAGAAAATTTACGCCAAGCTGATCGGTCAAAGCGATATGAGCCACATTCATATTGCCCCGCATGCCCTAAGGTCCGCGGCGATCTTCTCCATCTTGACCCGGTTGAAGGAAACGAAGAAGCAAGGCGTCGATCTGGTGAAAAAAATGCGCCTCTACGACGGCGAAGAAGTCGAGGGCTACAAGGACGCCGATTTGAAGGAGCTGCAAAACGAGTACCTGGAAGAGGGCATGTCCGGCGTCGATCCGCGTTACGTCATCAATCGGATTTCCAGCGCGCTGATCAAGCAGGATTTGCATTGCATGGGCGCCCTGGATATTTTGCGGGCGATCAAGGACGGTCTGGACCAGCATGCTTCGATCACGAGGGAAGAACGCGAACGCTACCTGAATTTTATCAGCATTGCCCGCAAGGAATACGACGAACTGGCCAAAAAAGAAGTGCAAAAAGCGTTCGTTTACTCATTCGAGGAATCGGCGCGAACCTTGTTCGAGAACTACCTCGACAATATCGAGGCGTTCTGCAACTGGACGAAAATCCGCGATCCGCTCACCGACGAGGAGATGGATCCCGACGAGCGGCTGATGCGCTCGATCGAAGAGCAAATCGGCATCTCGGAAAACGCCAAAAAGGCGTTCAGAGAGGAAATTCTGATCCGCATCTCCGCGTATTCGCGCAAAGGGCGGAAATTCGAATATAACCACCACGACCGGCTGCGGGAAGCGATCGAGAAGAAGCTGTTCGCCGACCTCAAGGACATTGTCAAAATCACGACCTCGACCAAAACGCCGGACGAAAACCAGCTCAAACGCATCAACGAGGTCAGCAAACGGCTGATCGACGAGCACGGCTATTGCCCGGTATGCGCCAATGAATTGCTGCGATATGTGGGGAGTTTGCTGAACCGGTAGCGTAGCGTTTAGGGGGAACATAAAATGGATAGAGATTTCGGGAATCCATTCTATTTATGGTTAAACAAGCAAGAAGAATAAGGGGATTTGTCGAGTTGTGCAAGGCCTCACCGCCCCCTGGGTATTCGCATACGATAATTTGAACTTGAAAGAAACCTTGGAGGCGAAGAACGAATGAGTGTTCAACCGTGGGGGTATCCTCAGCAGCGCATCGTTTATCAGGCGGACCCGCAATCCGCCCCGCATTTGCGGTCGATCCGCGATCGGGTGCAAGGCATCTGCCGGCAGCATGTTAACCAGAGAGTTCGCATCGAAACGATGGACGGTCATGTGCATGTCGGCCGAATCGTCAGTTGCCAGGGCGGGATGATTCATTTGGCCGTACCGCGGTACGGGGGACAGCGTGCTTTTGGGGTTCCTTTTTGGGGTCCGAGTCCAAGCGATGAGACGATTTTGACGCTGGTGCTCTACGAGCTGTTGGTCATCGCCTTGCTGTCCTGACGAGTTCCGCAGGCACAACAAAAGCCGCCGAAGCTAGGCTCCGGGCGGCTCTTTTTTCGTTTTGAAACCAACAAGATGCAAAACCATCGGATGCTCTAAACGTTAGGACTCCGATGGTTTGCTTTCATTAAACAATCGTTCCAAAGCGTTGAGTGGGCCTTGTACTGATTTTATTCCAAATCCCCGGAGTGTCGCGATCAAAGAAAGAATGACGGTAGGGACGGGTTGGGTTTTGTTCAGCTCATGATCGAGCACAAGCAAATAGGAATCCCATTCGTCCCGACGCGGCTTATCCAGTTCCATCTGCTCAATCAACTTATGGATTTGATCAAGGTACGCTCTCCACATGGGGCAAGCTTCACCTTTTCCGTGGATCTCGAAAAATCGTTTGATCGATGCTTCATCTATTACAGGGGGCTTTTGTTTGCTCATCATTCCACTCATGCAATCATCCAGCCGTTCCATGACGAAGGGAAGGATTTGGCCGGTGGCGATTCCCATGGGATTCATCAATACCGCATAGTGTTGTGTGATTCCCAATAAAAGTGTAGCGCAATCCCAGACATACGGTTCGCTGGATTTGCCATAAATATCGTACAGACTATTTGACAGCCAAGTTAGCATGTCGTCTCGGAACCCCCAGAGGAGCGGCGTTACCTCACTATTGATCAGAGCCGTCGATTCATGGACAAGGATCCAAAACACGTCATGATATTCGCTGCTTAACTCTAGTTGAATCTGGATCAGCTTCTCTACCTTCGCTTGTGCGGGCAAGCGGCTGTCGGACACGACAGTTCGGCATTGTTCACTGACTCTGTCCAGGACGAGCTGCAGGGCTGAAACAAACAGATCCTCTTTCGATTTGAAATATACGTATAAGGAGCCCTTGGCAATGCCGATTTGATCGACGATATCCTGAATAGAAGTGGCACTAAACCCTTTTTGTGCGAACAACCTCAGGGCGGTATCCAGAATGAGTTGTTTTTTATCGTGCACGTTGACACTTCCCTCATTAATATGCTCCTGTGTACGCCGGCCGACCGGTCGGTGCAGATCAAAGGCGGATCGTTAATGACCGGGCGTTCGGTTTAGCTTGAAATGGAGCTCTATTAAATTGATTTTACGCTGTCCTACCGGTATAATCAAGGATGAAACTGACCGTTCATTCATAGCTTTATTACGTATTATCGAATTTTTATACAAAGATTTGGGGAGCAGGGGAGTGTAAAGAAACATGCAAAAGTTGATGAAAATAGCGCTTTTGTCCATGGCGCTAGCGGTGGTGGCGGCCGGCTGCGGAGCGGGCCAACCTTTAGCCGGACAAACGGAAAACAAACAAACACCGGTACAGGTGATTCCCGTCGAAACGGGATCTTTGTACCTCCAGAGCGACATGATCGGAACGACCCAGCCTTCGGCGGAGAGCAGCGTTACGCCCAAGATGGGCGGCGAACTGGTGGAATTGAACGTCGAAAAAAACAAAACCGTCAAAAAAGGGGCCGTGCTGGGGCGGATTGACAGCGTCGATTTAAATTTGCAGTTGGAATTGGCCCAGATTAACCTGGAACAAGCCCAGCTCCAGTATAAAACTTTGAATATGACGAACGGCGACGACGTTCAGCTTGAACAAGCCCGTTCCAATGTCGAACAAGCCCAGATCCGCGTGAAGCAGGCGGAAATGGCTTTGGATAACGCGAACATTATAGCCCCGATCTCCGGCACGGTCGTTGAAGTGAACGCGAAGGTAGGGGAAATGGTCGCTGCCGGCAATCCGTTAGTTAAAATCGTCAACCTTCATCCGATTCAAATTAAGGCGAGCATCGGGGCTACCGATATGCTGAAACTGCAAAATAAAAAAGAAATGAACCTCTCATTGCCGGATATCGGCAAAACATTGACCGCTCAAATCACCCACATTTCTCCGGTAGCGCAAAACGGCTTCTATACGGCGGAATTTGAAGCGGACAACGCGGATGGAACCATTAAATCCGGTATGACGGCGATCCTCTCGACGGAAGAAGCGCTTGTTACCGATGCGCTGCTTGTGCCTACCCGGTCGATCGTAGACAGGGGGAGCGAAAGCTTCATCTTCGTTGTCCGCGAAGGCATTGCCGCCGAAGTGCCGGTCGAAGTGGTGGAATCCCAGTCCGAGAAGTCGGCGGTTAAGGGGGACGTGAAGGAAGGCGAACAGGTCGTTGTCAAAGGGCAACTGACGTTATCCGACGGGGATCAAGTCAAGGTCATCAAGGAGGCGCAGTGATTTGAAACTAATAGAAGTATCCGTCAAGCGCCCGATCGGTGTGTTGATGATCGTGATTGCCGTCGTATCCTTAGGTTTGTTTAGCTTAAGAAGCCTGGCGGTGGACCTGTTTCCGAAGATCGACCTGCCGATCGCCGTAGTTGCCACCTCCTACTCGGGGGCCGCACCGGAGGAGGTCGAAAAGCTCGTGAGCAGCCCGCTGGAGGGAGCGATGGGCTCGATCCAGGGAATTGACACCATTCAATCCCAGTCGCAGGTCGGCGCTTCGATGATCATCATGCAGTTTAAAACCGGGACCAATCTGGATAACGCTTTGTTGGAGGTTCGCGAAAAAGTCGATCAGGTCAAAGGAATGCTGCCGGAGGATGCCAACGATCCTTCCGTTTTGAGGTTCGACCCGCAGCAGATGCCGATCCTCACGCTCAGCTTGTCCGGCCAAGATGCGGCTATTTTGCAGAATATTGCCGAAGATACGGTCGTGCCGTTCTTGGAGAGGCAAAAAGGGGTTGCATCCGTCAGCGTTCAAGGGGGAAAAACCCGGGAAATTCGCGTGGAGCTTGACCAGGCCAAAATGCAGCAATACGGTATCGGTGCAAGTCAGGTCATCCAGGCGATCGGCGCGGAGAACCGCTCGGCCTCTGTCGGTTCGGTACAAAAGGGCGCCGAGGAACAGCAAATTCGCGTTCTGGGGGAGTACGCTTCCCTGGCGGATTTGGAGAATACAATCATTCATTTGCAAACCGGCGCTACGATTAAGGTTGGCGATGTCGCGGTCATTCGGGACACCTTCGCCGAGCAAACCTCACTTTCTTACGTGAACGGGGAGCCGGCGTTGCTTCTGTCCGTACAAAAGCAGTCGGACGCCAACACGGTGGAAGCCGCGGAGGCCGTTACGGCGGCGCTTGAGAAGCTGAGAGCGGATCTTCCCCAAAGCACCAAATTGAACGTCACGATGGATACCTCGGAGATCATTAACCAGTCAATCAATAGCGTCATCAATAATATGTTGACCGGCGCCGTGTTGTCCGTCGTTGTTTTGCTCCTGTTCTTGCGGAACATACGCTCTACGTTGGTCATTTCGCTGTCGATCCCGATTGCGGTCATCGCCACGTTTACGTTGATGTATTTTTCCGGACAAACGTTGAATATCATCTCGATGGGCGGTTTGGCGCTTGGTGTCGGGATGATGGTCGACAGTTCGATCGTTATTCTGGAAAATATATTCTCTTACCGGCAGCGCGGGTACTCCGTAAAGGATGCAGCCGTCAAAGGGGCGTCCGAGCTCGGCTCGGCGGTGATTGCTTCAACGTTGACGACGCTGGTCGTGTTTTTGCCGATGACGTTCGTCCAGGGGCTTGCCGCAGACATCTTTATGCCCATGGCCTTGTCGGTTACGTTTTCGCTCATCGCATCGCTGGTGGTCGCGATTACGCTTGTTCCCACGTTATCCTCCAAGATGCTGGCTCGGGTCAAGCTTCAATCGGAGAAAAAGGAAAATGGGTTGGACCGGTTCGGCGGGCGTATCCTAGCCGCCTATAAAAAGGCGCTTCGCTGGGTGCTCTCGCACCGCAAAACCACCGTTAGCGTGACGCTTGTGCTGCTTATCGGTTCATTTGCGTTAACTCCTTTTATCGGCGCGGAGTTTATGCCCGCTGCCGACCAGGGACAATTCCAGATAACGGTGGAAACGCCAAACGGCACCTCGCTTGAGGAAACGAAAAAAGCTACGGATGAAATCACCGAATTATTGACGCCTTACGAAGCGATTTTGGAGAGCGTCAACGTTTCGGTCGGCGGCAGCAATGACGGATTAGGCGGGAGCGCGAATACGGCAACCGTCTCGGTGGAACTCGTCCCCTCCGGAGAACGGGAGATCAGCACGACGGAGGTAGTGCAGGCGATCAATGCCGGCACCGACAACATTGCCGGGGCGGAGATTACGGTCAGCGAAATGCAGACCGGATTGGGCGGAGGGGCCGCCATCCAGATCGGCATCTCCGGGCAAGATTACGATGTGCTTAAGGAGCTTGGCGATCAAGTCGTTTGGTCGTTGGCCGAAATCAAAGGCATCTATAACCCGACCTCCTCAGCGTCCAGCGGTGGTTCGGAGCTGAATATCGTGGTCAACCGCGACATTGCGGCACATTACGGGCTTACTTACCAGCAGGTCATGAGCGAAATCAGCGTGGCCATGAAAGGCCAGGTCGCGACGCGATATCGCGAGGGCGGAGATGAAATCGACGTCAAGGTGACGTTGCCGGAGGACACTTATGCCGATCTGTCGGCGTTAAACCGGCTGACCTTGCGAACGCCTGGCGGGGAGCTTATCCCGCTGGCGGTCCTGGCCGATTTTGAACAAGTTGAAGGCCCGGTCATGATCCAGCGGGAGAATCAGCAGCGGCAGATTAATATTACCAGCGATGTCGTCGGCCGCGATTTGGGGAGCGTGTCCGGTGAAGTGACTCGATTGCTCGCCGGCATGAATTTCCCGGACGGCTATTCCTATTCGTTTGGCGGGCAGTCCCAAGATATGATGGAGTCGTTCGCCGATCTCGGAGCGGCGCTGCTGTTTGCCATCGTGTTAGTTTATATCGTGATGGCGGTACAGTTCGAATCGCTGCTGTATCCGTTCGTTATTATGTTCTCGTTGCCCACAACGGTAATCGGGGTCATCCTAGGGTTGTTTGTCACCCGCACACCGCTTAGTATCACGGTTCTGATCGGATTGATCATGCTGGCGGGGATTGTCGTCAATAACGCGATTATCCTTGTCGATTACGTCAATACGCTGCGGGGCCGAGGACTTGAACGAGAAGCGGCCATTTTGGAAGGTGCGCCGTCACGGGTTCGTCCGATCTTTATGACCACGGCAACCACCGTGCTAGGATTGTTGCCGCTCGCCTTCGGGATTGGGGAAGGCGCGGAAATGCAGGCGCCCATGGCCATTACGGTTATTTTCGGACTGTCGTTTTCCACGCTGCTTACCTTGTTTTTCGTACCGGTCATGTACACGATTGCCGATAACATGAGCAACTGGTTTGGTCGCGTTGTTCTGCGCAGAAAACCCGAAACCGACGTGCCGGTAACTCCGGGCGGCGGCAACACGGCAATGTAGTTTGTCATACCGCCCGATCAATAGATCCGGGCGGTTCTTCTTTACGATGCGTTCAAATCATCTTCCTTACATGCTTCTGCCCGTCATAGGAGAACATCGCCCGCTTCTCCTCCACCACCGTCTCGAGATGCACGGGGCGGCCCCACAGCTTGTAGACATGGGGGAGCGTATGCTCCAGATATTTCAGGTCGAGCTCAAGCCCCTCGTACTGATGCTTCAGCAGCAGCTCGCCGGAGCGCAGGTAGTCGCCGTCCTGGACAACGATATACGGAGATCCGCCGTTTACGCGGGAGGCGACCAACTGGTCGCGGATATTCTCCCATGTTTTGTCGGTGATTCTCCACTCCGGCCCGTGCTTCTCGAAAATGTACAAGTCCAAGTCGCGGACGAGCTCCTTGGTCAGATAACTGCGAAGGAACGAAATGTCGGAGTCGAGCTCACGCACCTCGAAGATTTTCTCGCGGCCTTGCCCGGGCTCGCGGCCCAAGCGGCGGCGCTCCTCCTCGGTCGGGTGATCCCAGCGGCGCTCGATGTCCTCGAAAATCTTGAGCCCGAGGTAATACGGGTTCAGGCTTTGCCGCGACGGCTGGACGACCGAGGCGTTCAGCTTGGCGAATTCGACCGTTTCGTCGCTGGTCAGGTCGAGCTCGCGGATAATGCGCTGATGCCAGTAGGAAGCCCATCCCTCGTTCATGATTTTCGTCTCCATCTGCGGCCAGAAATACAGCATTTCTTCGCGCAGCATGCTCATGATGTCCCGTTGCCAATCCTCCAGCGCTTCCGAATATTCCTGAATGAACCAGACGATATCCTTCTCCGGCTCGGGCGGAAAGGGAACGGCGCTCTCTTTGGCTTCCCCGGTGCGCCCGCCCGGCTTCTCGTCCAGCGACCACAGGTCGTCGTATTCGCCCGCTTTAACCGGTTCGCGCCGCCCGCTCTTGGCCCGGCGCAGCTTCTCTTCCATTTGTCTGCGTTTATCGTACCGCATCGGCTTGATCAATTGCGGGTCGACATGCTCCTGGATCGCGAGCACGGCATCGATGAAGCTTTCCACCGTTTCCGCACCGTAAGCCAGTTCATAGCGACTGATCCGCTCGGCGGTGGCGGACATGCTCTCCACCATATCCCGGTTGGTGGCGGAGAAGCGGACGTTATTTTTGAAGAAATCGCAATGCGCCAGCACGTGGGCGACGATCAGCTTGTTCTGGATCAGCGAATTGCCCTCCAGCAAAAAGGCGTAACACGGGTTCGAGTTGATGACGAGCTCGTAGATTTTGCTGAGTCCGAAATCGTATTGCATCTTCATCTTGTTAAACGTTTTGCCGAAGCTCCAGTGCGAGAAGCGGGTCGGCATCCCGTAAGCGCCAAACGTATAGATGATATCGGCAGGGCATATTTCGTAGCGCATCGGATAATAGTCGAGCCCGAAGGAGTCGGCGATTTCCATGATTTCCGCGATGGCGTATTCGAGCTGCTCCATTTCGCTGTTCAACTCGCCGCACCTCCTTCGCGCTTTTGAAAAAAACGCTTCAATGCGTTGTACACTTCGCCTTTTTCCTTAATGACGTAATACATGAATTTCTCCTGCTTAATCGTCCGGTAGGCGGACATCAGCGTACTGCCGCGGTTATATTGATTAACCTCCCCGTAGCCGAACAGGTTGCTGCGTTTCATCAGCTCGCCGATCAGCTTGACGCAGCGCTCGTTGTCGGAAGTCAGGTTGTCGCCGTCGGAGAAGTGGAACGGATAGATGTTGTAGCTGGACGGCGGGTAACGGGAGTCGATGATCTCCAGCGCTTTTTGATACACCGAAGAACAGATGGTACCCCCGCTTTCCCCGCGGGTGAAAAATTCCTCCTCGCTGACCTCCTTGGCCTCCGTATGGTGGGCCAGAAATACGATCTCCACCTTTTCGTACTGCCGCCGCAAAAACCGGGTCATCCAGAAGAAGAAGCTGCGCGCGCAATATTTCTCGAACGCGCCCATCGAACCCGACGTATCCATCATCGCCAGGATCACCGCATTGGAATGAGGAACCACGATCTCCTCCCACGTTTTATAGCGAAGATCGTCCGGCGAAATGCCGTGGATGCCGGGGATGCCGGCGGTGGCGTTACGGCGCAGGTTCTCCAGAATGGTCCGCTTCTTGTCGATGTTGGACATCAGGCCTTTCTTGCGGATATCGTTAAAACGAATCGATTCGGTTTCCATTTGTTCCTTATCTTTCTCCTGGATGTAGGGCAGCTCCATCTCGTCGAACAGCATATCCTCCAGCTCTTCGATGCTGATCTCGGCCTCCACGTAATCGTAGCCCGGCTGATCGCCGGCCTTTCCGCCCTTTCCGCCTTTTCCGCTTTCCTTGGGACTGTCCTGGCCAAGCACATCCCCGACCTCGCTGCTTCCGTCGCCTTGGCCGACATGCTTATGTTTTTGGTAGTTATGGATGAAGCGGTACTCTTCCAAATTGCGGAGGGGAACCTTAATGATCTGTTTGCCGTCCGACATAATGATATTTTCTTCGGTGACGAGATCGGGCAAATTTTGCCGGATGACCTCCCGCACTTTCTCCTGGTGGCGCTGTTGGTCCTGATACCCCTTGCGATGCAGCGACCAGTCCTCTTTGGAGACGACAAAGTTGTATCGATCGGGCGTTGGCATGGATGAACACCTCCATATCGGGATTTCCCGGAACGCTATATTTGTGGATGTAAATAAAGTATATTCACGGAGAGGGGCGATATGTGAGGGAGCTTGCGCCGGTTTGGCAACAATAACGCTGGAAACGGGCGGAGATTCCCGTTATGCTTATTGAAGCAGGGTTAAAGTTGCGAAGGAGGAAACGAGTTGGAACCAAAGAATGCCGATTGGTTGAAACTATATGAGGCGGCGGATCAATTCAAAAAACTGAAGCCATGGGAATGGCTTTCGAACGTCCATTTGTTTGGCGTCCGAAGCCCCCGGGACGGGCGCACCGGATATTGCTGCGTGATGGGGAGCGGTGGAGAAATGTACGGCATGGCCGTCTATTTGGGGACCGGGGGACTGCAAACGGTGCTCGACATGCTGAACGGAGAATTTGTAGGCGACCCGCTTTTTGCGCAGCATTGCTTCATGTTGTCCTTTGACAGCCGGGACGATTTGTATCCGAAGGAATACAAGCAAATCAAGGAGCTGGGTTTATCTTATCGGGGCAAAAACAGCTGGCCCACCTTCCGGCTTTACGAGCCGGGTTACGTGCCTTGGCCGCTTATGGACCGGGACGATCTCCTGTTCTTGACGGAGGTCATCGGACAAGCGGTCGAAGTGAGCCGTGCCTACCGGCAGGATCCCGATGCTTTGCTGGAAGGCAACGGAGAACGGTTTCTTGTGCGGATTCCGGTGGCCGGGGAAGAGGGTGGCACGACCGAATGGATCAGCGAATGGCGGAAGCCGGATCCGGCGGATCGGCCGCTTGAGCCGACCGGGCGGTTGGCCGCAGCCGACGAGCTGCGCATGGCTAAAGCCAAACGCGCGGTGCAAACCAGCGTTGGCGTTTGGGAGGTGGACAGCTTTTTCGTTCCGATGCCGATCGAAGAGGAAGGGCGTCCGTTCTATCCGACGATGAATGTGATCGCGGATCAGGAATCCGGGCAGTTGCTGCACTACGGGATGACGAAGGAGATCGAAGCGCATGACAACCTCGCCGAAGGTTTATTGAAACTGATAGAAACGCACCGGGTCGTCCCGTCCCTGCTTGTCGCCGCGGAACCTAAGGTGCTGGACAAGCTGGCGCCCGTGCTCACGGGTCTTCGTCTGGAATGCCTGCTAGTGCCGGAATTGCCGGCGATCGAGGAGTTCCAGCATTCGATGAGGGGACAGCTGCTGTAAATAATGAGATGAAACGCCGATATGGCCGGGAGTTCCGCGAGAGCGGAGCTGTCCCGGTTTTTTTCTGCCCGGATTGGGTATAAATCGGAAATTCAACGCGAACCCTAGTAAAAATAACCATAAAAGGATGAGAGTGCATGAAATCAGGGCCCTCCTTAAGAAACGCGGATAGCCATGCGTTGATTCATGAGGCTGTTTTGGAAGAGGCGAAGGAACTTACGGAGCTGCTCGCGCGCTGCCTGCGCCGGGGCGAACGCGACAAGGCGCTGGAGATCGCCTGGATCGCCGTGGAGCATTGGGAATCGCGCACCTTGCAGCACGCGCAAAGCGAGGAAGAAGGGCTGTACGTCGAGGCGCTGGAACTCAAGCCGGAGCTAAGGGACGTGATTATCGCTTTGACCCGGGACCATCAGTTGCTGCGCGAACTGTTGGCGGAAATCAAAGACCGCTTGGAACGAGGCGAGGTCGGGGACGAAGTGGTCCATCGCTTCCAGGCGTTGATCCTGGTCGACCAACTGCATAACCGGGATGAAGAAGACATGGTGGAAAAAGAAATGGAGGCGGGACGTCATGACACAGCTTCCGGCACCGAAACTGACGGATTTGCTGCCGGATAAGCCGCTTCGTGCGGCCGAGCCGCGGCTTTATGCCCGGTTGACGAACGAACTTGCCCGCTTGGGTTTGCATTCTTATGACGTCAAAGCGGGAGCGCAGCTACATGAACGCGGCGTTGCCGTCCGCGTGCGCTATGGCGAGCGGTTTGAGCGGCTGGAAAGCGGCGTGATCCCTTGGGATTGGATCGAACGTGACGACGAACGCATCGGGGAATTTCTGCGGGCAGCTGCCGAACGGGTCAAACAGGCGTTAATCGCCGACTACTATAAATAAGAGTTCAGAACAACCTCTAAAAAGGAGTTGAGGGAAAGTGGAAGCACGCGAGCTCGAGCTGTTCGCCAGACAGGACCGGGAGGACCTGCTAGCCGTGCTGCAGATGCGTTTCGGGGAACCGGACGACGAGGTGAAGGCGAAGATCGCTTCGATCCGTCAGCCGGCCGAGCTGCAGCGCCTGATCCTGGCCGCCTGCAACGCCGCTGCCTGGAGTGTGTTCGCCGAGGAGCTGCGGGCCGGAGAGGGCGCGTTCAAGCTGACCGGCGAACGATTTAATCCCGTTTCGCGAGCGGAAATTGAGCAGAAGGGAGCGCTATAGATGGGCGATAAGCAGAACAAGCTGTTCGAATCGCTGAAATATTTGCGGCGCGGGGAACGCATCAACGACGGCTGGACCGAGGAAAGCCCTCGCGGCCGGGATTGGGAGAGTCTGTATCGGGGTCGCTGGCAGCACGACAAGGTCGTCCGCTCCACGCATGGTGTCAATTGTACGGGCTCCTGCAGTTGGAACGTGTTCGTGAAGGACGGCATCATTACATGGGAGACGCAGCAGACCGATTATCCGACGACCGGCGCGGATTTTCCGGAATACGAGCCTAGGGGGTGTCCGCGCGGGGCCAGCTTCTCTTGGTATACCTACAGCCCGCTGCGGGTGAAGTACCCTTATATCCGCGGGGAGCTGTACGAGCTGTGGCTTGAGGAGATGGCGGCCGTCAAGGATCCGGTTCTCGCCTGGCAGAACATCGCGGACGATCCGAAGAAGCGCGCCCGCTACGTCAAAGCACGGGGCAAAGGCGGATTCGTCCGCGCCGACTGGGACGCGGCCTGCCAAATAATCGCGGCGGCGACGATCCATACGATCCGCCAGTATGGACCCGATCGCGTCGTTGGCTTCAGCCCGATTCCGGCGATGTCGATGGTCAGCTATGCGGCGGGGACGAGATTTCTTTCGCTGATCGGCGGAACGATCCTCAGCTTCTATGACTGGTACGCCGACCTTCCGCCGGCTTCGCCGCAGGTGTGGGGGGAGCAGACCGACGTGCCGGAGAGCGGAGATTGGTACAATACGAAGTATTTTATCATTTGGGGCACCAACATCCCGCAGACCCGCTCCCCCGATGCCCATTTCATGGTGGAAGCCCGCTATAACGGGACCAAAGTCGTCGGCGTGAGCCCGGATTACTCGGAATACGAGAAGTTCGCCGACATTTGGCTGCCGGCCCGGGTCGGCACGGACGCGGCGTTGGCCATGGCCATGACGCATGTCATTCTGAAGGAATTTTACGTTGATCAAGAAACCCCTTACTTTACGGATTATGTGAAGAAATTCACCGATCTCCCGTTCCTCGTCATGCTGAAGGAGGAGAACGGGAGCTTCCGCTCGGACCGGTTTCTTCGCGCGGCTGATCTCGGCGACGAGCAGGAGCTGGCCGAATGGAAAACGGTGCTCTGGGACGCCGCCGCAGGAGGGCCGGAGGTGCCGAACGGCAGTCAAGGTTTCCGCTGGGATCAAGGAAGCCGCTGGAATCTGGACCTGGATAAGCCGGACGGCACGCGCATCGAACCGCAACTGAGCTTTCTCGGGAGCGCCGACGAGGTGGCTCTGGTCGATTTTCCTTATTTTGCGGAACAAGAAGGCCAAACCGTCCGGCGCGGCGTGCCGGTCAAACATCTGCAAACCCCGTCCGGAGAGACGCTGAAGGTGACGACCGTATACGACCTGATGATGGCTCACGTCGGCGTACCGCGCGGGCTGCCCGGCGACTATCCGGCCGATTACGACGAGAAGAAGCCGTATACGCCGGCCTGGCAGGAGGCGATTACGGGGGTCAAGAAGTCGCATTGCATCCAGGTCGCCCGCGAGTTCGCCGACAATGCCGCCAAGACGGGCGGACGTTCGATGATCGCCATGGGCGGCGGGACCAACCACTGGTACCACAGCGACCAAATCTACCGCGCGATCCTGAACCTGGTGCTGTTAACCGGCTCCCAGGGCGTAAACGGCGGCGGCTGGGCCCATTACGTCGGACAGGAGAAGGTGCGGCCGCTGGAAGGCTGGCAGCAAATCGCCTTTGCCGGTGACTGGATTCGCCCGCCGCGGCTGCAGAACGGCACGTCGTATTTCTACTTCGCCACCGAGCAGTTCCGGTATGAAGCTCCCGTGAACGAGGAGCAGGTCACGCCTTGGGGCGGCCGCTACAGCAAGCTGCATCCGGCCGACGTCAACGCCATGGCGGTGAGACTCGGCTGGCTGCCGTCGTTCCCGCAGTTCAGCCAAAACTCGCTGGACGTAGCGAAGGAGTTGCGCGGGAAAGGCCTGACGGACGACAAGGAGGCCGTGCAGGAGGTCGCCCGGATGGTCAAGGACGGGGAGTTGGATTTCGCCATCGAGCATCCGAACGATCCGCGCAATTTCCCGCGCGTGTTCTTCAATTGGCGGTCCAATCTGCTTGGCGACAGCGGCAAGGGACATGAGTATTTCGCCAAGCATTTGATCGGCGCCGACAACCAGGTCCTCACCGACCCATCCCAATCCTGGCGCCCGAAGGACGTGCATACCGACGATATGCCGCCGGAGGGCAAAACGGATCTGTTCGTCAGCATGGACTTCCGCATGACCAGCTCCGGGTTGTTTTCGGACATCGTGCTGCCGGCGGCGACCTGGTACGAGAAGCATGATCTGAGCAGCACGGACATGCATCCGTTTATCCACCCGTTTAATCCGGCGATCTCTCCCCCTTGGCAGAGCAAAAGCGACTGGGACTCGTTCCGGGAAATCGCCAAGACGTTCTCGGAGCTGGCCGAGCGGCATCTTCCGGCATGCGAGGACGTGATGATGACCCCGCTCGGGCACGACAGCCCGGACGAGGTGGCCCAGGTGCACGGGAAAATCAAGGACTGGCGCAAAGGGGAAGTTGAAGCTGTTCCCGGCAAAAGCATGCCGCATTTTCGGATCGTGAAGCGCGACTACCCGAACGTATACGGAAAGATGATCACGCTGGGCCCCAACGTCGAGAAGGGGTATAGCTCCAAAGCGGTGAACATCCCGGGCGAACGGGTGTACAAGCAGTTGAAGGAACGGCTAGGCATCTCCAAGCGCGAGGGCATCGGCAAAGGCCAGCCGGATTTGTACGATGACCGCCAAGCGATCGAAGCGATTCTGTTAATGTCGGGAGCGACGAACGGGGAACGTGCGGTCGAAGGCTGGCACGACATGGAGAAGAAGACCGGAAAGCAGCTCGCGGACATCGCCAAACCGCGCGAAGAGGAAGCTTTTACGTTGTTCGATATCACCGCCCAGCCGCGTCAGGCTATTTCCGCGCCCGTCTGGAGCGGGCTGGAGAAGGACAACCGCCGGTATTCGCCGTTTACGCTGAACACCGAATACAGCATTCCATGGCGGACGCTGACCGGGCGGCAAAGCTTCTATCTCGATCATGAAATGATCCTCGATTTCGGGGAGGCCTTGCCAATCTATTTGCCGCCGCTTGCGCATGTCCCTTTCCTCGAAGGGGAACGGGAAGTGCCAAACAACGGGAAATCGTTGACAATCCGTTATCTGACCCCGCACCAGAAGTGGGGGATCCATACGATGTTCACCGATACGAACCAGATGTCGACGTTGTTCCGCGGTTGGCAGGTCGTGTGGCTGAATGAGAAGGACGGAGCGTCGATCGGCATCAAGGATAACGACTGGATCGAGGTGTACAACCGCAACGGCGTCGTGGCGGCCCGGGCGGTGCTGACGTACCGGATTCCCGAAGGGATCGCCTATATGTACCATGCCCAAGACCGCACGCTTGGCGTGCCCGGCACTTCGATCAACAAGCAGCGGGGCGGTACGCATAACAGCGTGACCCGCATTACGCTCAAGCCGACGCATATGATCGGCGGGTACGCACAGCTCAGCTACGGCTTCAATTATTACGGTCCGACGGGGAATCAACGGGATACGATGACGATCATCCGCCCGCTGAAGGAGGTAGATTGGCTTGAGGATTAAAACGCAGGTCGCGATGGTGATGAACCTCGACAAATGCATCGGCTGCCACACCTGCTCGGTCACCTGCAAGAACACCTGGACGAACCGCCCCGGCACGGAATACATGTGGTACAACAACGTGGAGACCCGCCCGGGACCCGGATATCCGAAGGAATGGGAGGACGCGCGCAAGTACAAGGGCGGCTGGGTGTTGCGCGGCGGCAAGCTGTCGCTGCGGGCCGGCGGGCCGATCGCCAAGCTGGCGAACATTTTCTACAATCCGGACATGGCCGATTTGGACAGCTTCTACGAGCCGTGGACGTACGATTACGATAGCCTCCTCCACAGCCCGAAGCGCAAGAACCTGCCTGTTGGCCGGCCGGTGTCGATGATTACGGGGGAATACATGGACAAGCCGACCTGGGGCCCCAACTGGGACGACGATTTGGCCGGGGGCAGCGAGATCGTGCCGATGGATCCGAACGTCAAGAAGCTGCAGGAGCACATCGCCATGGAATACGAAAAGACGTTTATGATGTATCTGCCGCGGATCTGCGAACATTGTCTCAATCCGTCTTGCGTCGCCTCCTGCCCGTCCGGCGCCTTGTACAAACGCGATGAGGACGGCATCGTGCTGGTCGACCAGGAGGCCTGCCGCGGCTGGCGGTTCTGCATGAACGGCTGCCCTTACCACAAGGTGTATTACAACTGGAACACGCATAAGGCGGAAAAATGCAACTTCTGTTACCCGCGCACCGAAGCCGGGCTCTCGACCATCTGTTCCGAGACCTGCGTCGGGCGGATCCGTTACATCGGCGTCGTGATGTACGACGCGGACCGGATCAAAGCCGCCGCGGCGGTTGAGGATCCGCAGGAGCTGTACGAAGCGCAGTTGGGCGTGTTCCTCGATCCGCATGATCCCGAGGTTATCAAGGAAGCGAGAAGAACGGGGATTACGGATGCGTGGATCGACGCGGCCCAGCGTTCGCCGATTTACAAAATGGCGATGAAATGGAAGGTCGCGCTGCCGCTGCACCCCGAATACCGCACGCTGCCGATGGTTTGGTACGTGCCGCCGCTCAGCCCGATCATGAATCACATCGAGGAAGACGAGCTGCAGACGGACATGTATATCCCGGCGGTGGATCAAATGCGGATTCCGATGGAATATTTGGCTTCCCTGCTGACGGCGGGGGATACGAAGGTAGTCCGGAAGGTCCTGCTCAAAATGACGGCGATGCGCGTGCTGATGCGTGACCGCGCCGTGGGCGGGCTGGACGGGTTGAGACGCAGCCGACTGCTGGAGGAAGCGGGAACAACCGTGGAGGAGATCGAGGAGATGACTCGCCTGTTCGCCGTTGCCAAGCATAACGAACGGTTCGTTATTCCGACCGCGCGGCGGGAAATGATCGGGGAAGCCGGTCTGCATTATCGTCAAGGCGCCTGCAGCCTGGAGGGAATCACGCCGGAGGACGGTTTTATGTCGCAGCTTTTTGCCAAGGAGGAATAGTTCGATATGGTGGAAGCCATGGAAGCGAAACGCATCGGTTTGGCCGTCGCCGCCCGGTTGCTCGGCTACCCCGACGACGTTTATGCGGAGGTGCTGGGCGAGACGTTGGAGGCCTTGGCGGAGCTGGAGGATCTTACACTGAAGAGCCGTCTGGAAGCGGTAATTCATCCTTTGAAGTCCCTCCCGCTCCGGGAGCTGCGGGAGCAGTACGTGTGGACCTTCGATTGGAAGGAGAAGACCGGACTTTACTTGACTGCGCATGAGCTGGGAGACAGCCGGGAGCGCGGAGCCGCATTGATCCTGTTGCAGCACATTATCGGCGATGCCGGATTTGCCGCGGCGGTCGGCGAACTGGCCGACTATATGCCGCTGCTGTACGAGCTGCTGGCCATGCGACCGGACCATGTCCACGTCCGGGCGCTCGAGCTGCGGCTGGCCGTGGCGACGAGACGCGTCGCCGATCATCTGCCGGAGGACAGCCCTTATCGCGAGTTGTTCGCCTACCTGATGGAGGACGTCTTCGGCGAACCGTCGGACGAGGAGATCCGGCGGCTGGAGGCGAAACGCGAACAAGCGGACCTGGACGAGCTTCCCTACCCGATCCTCTACGGTATGGACGGGACCGCCCGCACGGGGACGGATCCGCGGCAATTCAAAAGGTGCAACTGAACGAATGGAGGAGAGCGGTATGACCGGTTTGTTTTGGTGGGTAGTATATCCGTACATCGCCTTGACGGTGATGATTCTCGGCTTGCTGTACCGGTTTGCCTTCCGGCAGGCGAGTTGGGCGGCCCCTTCGACGGAGATTTTTGAGAGAAAGTGGCTGCGGATCGGGTCGACGGTGTTTCATTACGGCATCATCTTCGCCTTCATCGGCCATGTGATGGGCGTGCTGATCCCGCGAAGCGTCTACCATGCGATGGGGGTCAGCGACGAAACGTACCACGTCTTCGCCATCGTCGGCGGGGGGCTGGCGGGGATCATGGTGGTGCTGGGGTTGGTCGTGCTGCTGATTCGCAAATTGATGAACCGGCGCGTCCGGGCCCACGCGGGCTTCGCCGATTATTTCGCCGTGATCCTGCTGTTGATCGTCGCCGCCAACGGGACGTACATGACAATCGTTTACAATACGACCGTAGTGGCTTATGAATACCGGACGACGATCGGTCCGTGGTTTCGCAGCCTGCTTGCGTTTCGGCCCGATTATCATCTGATGGATACGGTGCCGTTGTTGTTCCAAATGCACGTGATTACGGCCTTCCTGCTGTTCGCTTCGATTCCGTTCACGAAGCTGGTGCACATGTTCTCGCTGCCGGTGCGCTATCCGGCACGCGCCCCGCAGCAGTATCGCTCGCGGGTGAGCTATAAGCGGCGGTAACGGGAGCAGCCGTCCGCGGACAGACGAAAAAGGAAAGGCGAGGGGATGTCCCTGGCCTTCCCTGTTGGCTCCAAGTCCGCTATGCGAGCTTCTTCGTATACAAAATGCCGATTGTTTTGGCGCCGCAATGGCTGGAGATGACGCAGCCGGCATTGGACACCGCAACAAGGCGGGCGTTCGTCTTGGACTCCAGCGCTTCCTTCAGCACTTTCGCGTCCTCGTCCGCCAAAGAATGAGTGATGAAGATCAGGTCGTTATCCATGTCGGACAGCCGGCCGAGCGCGTTATTCAGGAGCTGTTCGAGCGCTTTTTCGCGGCTTCCGCGAATTTTATAAGCCGGGGTCATTTTTCCATCCTCGACTTTAATGACCGGCCGGATTTTCAGCAGGCTACCGACGAGATTTTGCATGCCGGAACAACGCCCGCCTTTGTACAGGTAATCAAGCGAATCGATGACAAATTCGGTCTCGACCTGCGGCCGAACGGCGGTCAGCAGTGCGACGATCTCGTCCACGCTTTTTCCATCCGCGGCGGCATTGACGGCTTTCATCACCTGGAGACCGATGCCGGTCGACAGGTTCAACGAATCAAACACGGTGACCTTGCCTTCGCCCAATTCCTCCGCGGCGATCAGCGCGTTCTGGTAGGTCGAGGACAACTCCGACGACAGGCTGATGTACAGGATCTGCCGGCCCTCCCGGACATAAGGCGAGAAGGCTTGAATGAAATCCGCCGGCGAAGGTGCCGCCGTTTTGGGCAGCTTGCCTGTCTCGTCGACCTTCCGGTACAGCTCGGGCACCGTCAAATCGACGCCATCCTTGTAAGTCTGTTCCGAAAACGTGACGTACAGCGGCACGATGCCGATGTCGTACCGCGTGATCCATTCGGCGGGGAGATCGCAAGTGCTGTCCGCAAAAATTTTGATTGTACCCATATGAATCCTCCTAAAAGTTCATTGGTTATCTATGGGACTTAAGAAGCCGGTTGTTTTCTTGCATACATGATCGCGACGGTATGTGGCCCACAGTGGCTGGAAATGACGCAGCCAGCCTCGGATACGGCGACTTCGCGGGCACCGGTCTGCTCCCGCAGGATGGCGGCCAGCCGCAGCGCCTCTTCCTCCGCAAGCGTATGGGCGACCAGGATCAGGTCCTGATCCATGTTGTCCTTGTCGGCCAAGGCGTTGTCGAGCATCTGCTGTACGGCTTTCTCCTTGCGGCCCCGCACCTTGTAGGCCGGGATGATGTTTCCGTCCACCAGCTTAAGCACCGGCCGAATTTGCAGCAGGCTGCCGATGAAATGTTGCATGCCGGAACAACGTCCGCCTTTATACAAATATTCCAGCGTATCAATGACGAACTGCGTCTCCACATGCGGGCGTATCGCGGTGACTTGTTCGGCGATTTCCGCGGCCCCCAGTCCTTTTTTGGCAAGCTGTACCGCCTTCATGACGAGCAGCCCGATGCCGCTGCACAGGGTCAGGGAATCCACGACGCGAACCCGGCCCTCGGGAAATTCCGCCGCAGCGATTCGCGCGTTCTGATAAGTCGACGACAGCTTGGAGGACAAGCTGATATACACGATGTCCCGGCCTTGAGCGATATAAGGGCCAAAGGCATCCATAAAGTCTTTCGGGGACGGGGCCGTTGTCTTGGGTAAATTTCCTTCGGCTTCCACCCGGCGGTAGATGTCGAGCGGGGTAATGTCGATGCCGTCCCGGAACGTTTCAGCGCCGAACACGACGTAAAGAGGAACCAGACCGATTTCGTGCCGCTCGATCCAGTCGGCTGGAAGATCCGAGGTACTATCCGCGAAAATTTTCACTTTAGACATAAGCAGTCTCCTTGGTTGGTTATCCAAATCCCTTTATTTTAAAAAAGCAACTTCTCATTATTTTATCAAAAAGAACGAGACAAGGAAAAGCCCCAGGTCCGCGCTGCCGATACCCGTGGGGCTTGGGGCTTTTGACGACGGCCCGCAAGCCGCCGTTTGCGGTGGGAAGAATCCGCGAGGCGCCGCCATTACGGAGCGGCGAGGCTGCCCAATACGAATAACATAACGAGCATCAGCAAGGACAACGCAGAAAAAATCGTGCCCAGAATCGCAAATACTTTGCGCCGGTTTTTGACCGCCAGGCCGACAATGCCCAAAATGAGTGCGATCAGGTCCAACAAGCCGGACAAGAGGAACAGCAAAATGCCGAGCAAAGCGCCGGTCCGCTGAAGCAGGTCTTCGGCGATGATGTCCGCAGGTTGGTCCATGATGTCCAGCACCGTGGTCGTAATCAGCGTCAGCGAAACGGCATAACCGATCACGGCCAGCAGGCTGAGGACGAACGAAGCGATGCCGGGCCCGGAGAATTTCGTCCGGGATGCATGCCCGTAAGGCGCAGCGTAAGGTGAAGCGGAATCGTGTTCCGTTTGGTGATGATCCATTTCAATCTCCTTTATTACGGTAATCTAAACCTATTCAAGATAATCTTTAAATATCCTTCCGAAAAATGCAAGGATATTTTTTGCCCGATCTGCGGGTGGAAATGTGGCAAAGCCCTGCGGTATGATGGACGTGAAACCTGCGGACAAAACCAGAAAGGGGCGAACTTCGGAATGCAGCGAAAATATGCGGGAATCGGGGCTATCGTGATGCTTCTGGCCGTGGCGCTCGGCGCATTCGGCGCTCACATCCTGAAGGAGCGGATCGGCGAGTCGGCCATAGGGACCTTTGAGACCGGGGTTCATTACCAGATGATCCATGGCCTCGCGTTGCTGCTGGCCGCGTTATTTGCCGGAAAGTGGGGGGAATCCCGGCGTCTGTTGTGGAGCGCACGGTTGTTCCTGAGCGGCGTAATTTTATTTTCGGGCAGCCTTTACGGACTAGCCGCATTGGACTGGCGCTGGCTCGGTCCGGTAACGCCGCTGGGAGGCATAGCTTTTCTGGGAGGCTGGCTGCTGCTTGCGCTTGAGGCTTGGAGAAGCGCTGCCCGCCCAGGGGCCTAAGGAGACGGCAAGCCGAAAGGGCTGGCGAATTCTGCCTAGCAGGAAACGTCAGCCCTTTTTTGCATGATCCGTTATTCGATTAAGCATCCAAAAAGTCGATGACTTCACTCAACTTTAGTGTATATACTTGTTTCTCGTCGACGTGATACACGTTAAGAGCGTAGGTCTCCGGAAGGAAGTTCAGAATCCGACACGGGATGCTTGTCCGCTTGCCGTTTCGGTTAATGTACAGTCGGACCAGCTTGTTCTCCGTGATGTAGCTTTGGATCCAGGTCTGGAATTCGTCGCTTGCCGCGAGCTCCTTGAAATTGCCTGAAGCCGGCTCGCTTTTTTTCTTCTCGGCCGAAGCCGGCGGTTTGGACGTCTCCTTGGCGCTGTTCTTGGCTGTCACGGATCTGGCATGATCGATGCGGGACTGCTTGCGGGAAACCAAGGTCGATTCAATGATCCGACCCAATTCAATTCCGGAATTGATGCGGTAATCTATGACGTCAGGGCCATCGTTCAGCAGCTTGAGCAACGCTTGCAATGCCAACGGGTTTGACTTGCCCTTGATCAATATTTCGACGTTGAACAAATAGCCGGAATCTTCATCATGATGTTGACCAGTATGATTGTCCATAATTCCCCCAAATATGACGTGTTGAGCAGAGAAGGCGGTTCCTTTTCTGAGAAAATACCCAGATAATCATAGCACCACTGCCAGAACAATCATAGTCCAAATTTAAGGAAAAAAACGGAGTTTTGCTGGAAATCGAAAAAACCGTTCCGAAAGAACCAAAGGCAGGAGGCAGGGCGACGAGTTCCTCCATCTTGTTTCACGTCGCCCGAATTAGGGTAAGATAATGGCATCCTAATTATAGAAAGCGGGGATTTGGATGGCCAATTCGGAAGCGAAATCCGCAGGGAAAACGAAGAAATCGAATCTGGAGCAGCTGTTGAACGAACAGGTCGCCAACTTGAACGTGCTTTACGTGAAGCTGCACAATTATCATTGGTACGTGCAAGGAAGCAATTTCTTCAGGCTGCACGCCAAATTCGAGGAATTATATAATGAAGTTACTGAACAGATGGATGCCATCGCCGAACGGATGCTGGCCTTGAAGTGGAATCCGGCGGCATCGCTTAAGGAGTACCTGGAGCTTGCAACCATTCAAGAGGCAGGCGGCAAGGAAGAGCCGCAGGCCATGGTGCAGCATGTGCTCGAAGATTTGGCGACCCTGACCGAAGCATATAACGAAGGGATTTCGTTAGCCGACAAGGCGGAGGATCGTGCCACCAGCGATCTGCTGACCGGCTACCTCGGCAGTCTGGAGAAACAAATGTGGATGCTCCGCGCGTATTTGAATTAACCGCACGTGTTCGTTGGTAAGATAAGCATGGCGTTCCCGAAGGGCTTGGCCGCAAGCAAGGGCTGGGCCCTTTTGCGTTGGGCGATATTGGGAATTTCGACTTGTCTGTGACAAAGGGTATAGCACATCGTTTATATCCGCCGGCATACGTTGCTTATGCCAATAAAGTAGGTTAGAATGAAATGAGAATCAATGAGAATCACTTAGAATCATTATAATGTGATAATTGTTATGATATAATGGCAAGAACAAGGGCGGCGTCCCTGGGCAAATAACGTTAATATTCGCGGATGGAAGGAGCAGTCACATGGCAACGCATTTTGTAGTTGAAGAACTTAAAGCGACAATCGAGGAGAAGGAGATCCTGAAAGGGATCAATCTTGAGATAAAAGGCGGGGAAATTCACGCGATCATGGGACCGAACGGGACCGGGAAAAGTACGCTGGCTTCCGCGCTGATGGGCCATCCGAAGTATGAAGTAACGGACGGTAAAGTTACGCTGAACGGCGAAGACGTGCTGGAGATGGCCGTCGACGAACGTGCCCGCGCCGGAATGTTCCTGGCGATGCAATACCCCAGCGAAATCGCCGGGGTGACGAATTCGGACTTCCTGCGCAGCGCCATCAACGCCCGCCGCGGCGAAGGTAACGAGATTTCCCTCATTAAATTCATTCGTCAAATGGAAGAGCAAATGAAGGTGCTGGAAATGAATCCGGAGTTTGCGCACCGTTACCTGAACGAAGGCTTCTCCGGGGGCGAGAAGAAGCGGAACGAAATCCTGCAGATGCTGCTGCTGGATCCGAAGATCGTGATCCTGGACGAAATCGACTCCGGTCTCGACATTGACGCTTTGCGGATCGTGGCCAACGGCGTGAACTCCATGCGCAGCGAAGACCGCGGCTTCCTGATCATTACCCACTACCAACGCCTGTTGAATTATATTAAACCGGATTTCGTGCACGTCATGATGCAAGGACGCATCGTGAAATCCGGCGGTCCTGAGCTGGCCGAACGCCTGGAGGCCGAAGGTTACGATTGGGTCAAAGACGAGCTCGGCATCGTGGATGAAACGGTCGGTCAAGAAGCCTAATCGGAAGGAGGAGTAGAGAATGACGACACAAACCGTACTTCCGGTAGAAGCGGAACAACTGAAACAACTTTCCGCGAAGCGCGGCGAACCGGCCTGGCTGACGGATAGTCGGACAAAGGCGCTGCAGTTGGCGGCGGAACTGGAACTGCCTAAATTGGAAAAAACGCGACTGGATCGCTGGGATATAAACAACTACGGAACGCTAGGCGAAACTCGCGGCGACAAGCTGCAGCAGCTTCCCGAGAGCATTCAATCGCTGGTGGATTTGACGGAGCAGAGCAATTTGCTCGTTCAGCGCAATGCCGATACGGTATATACCCGGCTGGCGCCGGAACTGGCGAGCCAAGGCGTGATCTTCACCGATTTGGAAACGGCGGTGCGGGAGCATGGCGATCTCGTGAAGGCGCATCTTCACAGCGTCGTGAATCCTGACGAAAACCGGCTGTCCGCTTTGCATGCGGCTTTGTGGAACGGTGGGGTGTTCCTGTACGTTCCCAAGAACGTCGTGATCGATACGCCGCTGCAGACCATCTTCCTGTTGGACGATGCAGGCTCCGTGTTTGCTCCGCACGTCTTGATCGTGGCCGATACGAACAGTCAAGTGACTTACGTGGATAACTATATTTCCGTTAACCTGAACGGAAATATCGTGCATAACGGCGCGGCCGAAGTGATCGTCAAACCGGGCGCCAAGGTTCGGTTTGCCACGGTACACCACTTGGGCGAGCAAGCGACGGATATGACGTACCGCCGCGCCGTGGTCGAAAACGACGGCAGCATCGAATGGATCATCGGGGAAATGAACGGCGGCGATTCGGCAAGCGAAACGTTGTCGATTTTGAAGGGGAACGGCTCCAGCTCCGACGCCAAAGTCATTGCTGTCGGGTCCGGAAAGCAACGCTTGAACTATACGACGAAGGCCGTCCACTACGGCAAGAGCTCGGCCAGCCAAATGATTACCCGTGCGGTGATGCGTGAAGAGGCGACCGCCATCATTAACGGCATTACGAAGATTGAGAAAGGCGCCACCAAAGCGGACGGCCAGCAAACCGAGAAAGTGCTGATGCTGAGCCCGAAAGCCCGCGGAGACGCGAACCCGATTTTGCTGATTGACGAGGACGACGTTACGGCAGGACACGCGGCCTCCGTAGGGCAAGTGAATCCGGAACAAATCTACTATCTGATGTCTCGGGGGATTACCCGCGCGGACGCCGAGCGTTTGGTCATCTACGGCTTCCTGGCGCCCGTCGTATCGGATATCCCGTTGGAGCCGCTGCAGAAGCAACTGCAAGGCCTGGTGGAAAGGAAGTTGGGACAATGAGCATCCATGCCGAAGAGCTCAAGAAACAATTCCCGATTTTGCAGCAGGAAGTCAACGGGCATCCGCTCGTTTACCTCGACAGCGCGGCTTCCTCGCAGAAGCCGACCGTCGTAATCGAAGCGTTGAAGCATTATTACGAATGGGATAACGCCAATGTGCATCGAGGTGTGCACACGCTGGGCAGCCGGGCAACCGATGCTTACGAGAATGCCCGCGAGAAGGTGGCCCGTTTCATCGGCGCGGCACGGCAGGAGGAGATTATTTTCACTCGAGGCACCACCACGGCGCTCAATGTGGTCGCTTCCTCATATGGGGGAGCGGCCGTCGGAGAAGGGGACGAAATCGTCATTACTCCGATGGAGCACCACAGCAATCTGATTCCTTGGCAGCAATTGGCCTTGAAGAAGAAAGCCGTGCTCAAATACATCCCGCTGCAGCCGGACGGACATATCGATCTGGCGGATGCGGAGAAGACGATTACCGCCAAGACGAAGATCGTGGCGACCGCCTACGTCTCCAACGTGCTTGGCGTCGTGAATCCCGTCAAGGAGCTGGCGGCTATCGCTCATCGCAACGGGGCCGTCATGGTCGTTGACGGCGCGCAAAGCACCCCGCACATGAAGGTGAACGTACAGGAGCTGGACGCGGATTTTTATGCCTTTTCCGGCCACAAGATGTGCGCGCCAACCGGAATTGGGGTACTATATGGGAAGAAGCAATTGCTGGAATCCATGGAGCCGATCGAATACGGCGGGGAAATGATCGACGATGTCGGGCTGTATGAATCGAGCTGGAAAGAGCTTCCTTGGAAATTCGAAGGCGGGACGCCGATCATTGCCGGAGCGGTTGGTCTGGCGGCGGCTATCGATTTCCTGGAGGGCATCGGGCTTGAGGAGATTCACAGCCATGAGACCAAACTCGCCGCTTATGCGATACATCGCCTGTCGGAAATCGAAGGGCTGACCTTATACGGACCGCGCGAGCGCGAAGTGGGCCTGCTCACCTTCAATCTGCAGGACATTCATCCGCATGACGTTGCGACCGTGCTTGATGCTTCCGGCATCGCCATCCGGGCGGGCCATCACTGCTGTCAGCCGCTCATGCGCTGGCTTGAAGCGAGCGCAACGGCCAGAGCCAGCCTGTATTTGTACAATACGGAACAGGATATCGACCGACTGGCGGAAGCTTTAATCCAAACAAAGGAGTATTTTGGGTGATGCAACTGGACGATCTGTACCGCCGAGTCATTATGGATCACTATAAAAACCCGCGGAACCGCGGGAAGTTTGAAGAAGGCGCGCTGACGGTCGATTTGAACAATCCGACCTGCGGCGACCGCATTTCCTTGCAACTGATTGTGGAAGGAAATGTCGTTAAGGACGCCCGGTTTACCGGGGAAGGCTGCTCCATCAGCATGTCTTCGGCTTCGATGATGACGGAGGCCGTCAAAGGCCGGACCTTCGATGAAGCGATGGATCTGGCCGGACGGTTCTCCCGGCTGATGATGGGGGAGTCGGTGGATTTTGACGATTATGAAGATCTTGAGGCCTTATCCGGCGTTAATAAATTTCCCGCCCGCATCAAATGCGCCACGCTTGCTTGGAACGCGCTGAAAAAAGGAATCCAAGCGGATATCTAATCCCCTAAGGAGGTAACCGAACATGGCCAAAAAAGCACCGGAATTGGAAGAGTACAAATACGGCTTCCGGGATGAACACAAGGCGATCTTTCAATCGGGTAAAGGCTTGACCCGTGAAATCGTGACGGAGATCTCCCGCATCAAAGACGAGCCGGAATGGATGCTTAATTTCCGCCTGAAATCGCTCGAACAGTTCGAGAAAATGGCGATGCCGCGCTGGGGCGGCGACTTGAGCGAGCTTGATTTTGACGACATTCAATATTATGTGAGACCTTCCGAAAAGCAAGGCAAGACGTGGGAAGAAGTCCCGGCGGAAATCAAAGAAACGTTCGATAAGCTGGGGATTCCGGAGGCGGAGCAGAAGTTCCTGGCCGGCGTCTCCGCGCAGTACGAATCGGAGGTCGTGTACCACAGCATTCAGAAGGATCTTGAGGATCAAGGCGTTATCTTCATGGATACGGACTCCGCTTTGCGGGAATATCCGGAATTGTTCAAGGAGTATTTCGGAACGGTCGTTCCTGCGGCCGACAACAAGTTTGCGGCCTTGAACAGCGCCGTATGGTCCGGGGGCAGCTTCATTTACGTGCCGAAGGGCGTGAAATGCGAAGTGCCGCTGCAGGCATACTTCCGGATCAACTCGGAGAACATGGGGCAGTTCGAACGGACGCTGATTATCGCCGACGAAGGCAGCTTCGTGCACTATACCGAGGGCTGCACGGCGCCGATCTACAGCACGAACTCGCTGCATAGCGCGGTCGTGGAAATCATCGTGAAGAAGGACGCGCGCGTGCGTTATACGACGATCCAGAACTGGGCGCCCAATATTTATAACCTCGTTACGAAACGTGCGGTGGCCGAAGAGAACGCCAATATGGAATGGGTTGACGGCAACATCGGTTCCAAGCTGACGATGAAATACCCGGCCGTCATCCTGAAAGGCCGCGGCGCGAAAGGCAGCGTGCTGTCCATCGCCGTCGCCGGCAAGGGCCAGCTTCAGGATGCCGGGGCGAAAATGATCCACCTGGCGCCGGATACGACGTCGACGATCGTGTCGAAGTCGATTTCCAAGCATGGCGGCAAGGTCACGTACCGTGGTCTCGCTTCCTTCGGGCGTCAGGCGGAAGGCGCGAAATCGAACATCAAATGCGATACGCTGATTCTCGATAACGAGTCGACGTCCGATACGATCCCGTACAACGAGATCATGAACGACAACATCACATTGGAGCATGAAGCGACCGTATCGAAGGTATCCGAGGAGCAGCTCTTCTATCTGATGAGCCGCGGCTTGACCGAAGAGGAAGCGACACAAATGATCGTGATGGGCTTCATCGAGCCGTTCACGAAAGAGCTGCCGATGGAATACGCGGTAGAGATGAACCGGCTGATCAAGTTTGAGATGGAGGGCTCGATCGGGTAAGAACCGGGCCAAACGAAAGGAGAAGACCGCTGCAGGGTCTTCTCCTTTTTGTGTTTTGGCCGGGCAGGTCGAAATTCAGTAACGACAAGGCGTCCGGCGGCCTGGCTGCCTTGATGTGAGGAGGGCGGCACTAAGTTACTTCCTGATCGTGACGCTCGTCCCGATCGGCACGAGGCGGGCCAGCTCGACGACATCCGGGTTGTACATGCGGATGCAGCCTTGGGAAACCTCTTTCCCGATAGAGGAAGGATCGTTGGTTCCATGGATCCCGTAGTGGGGTTTGGACAGGCCCAGCCAATAGGCGCCGAACGGTCCGCCGGGGTTCGGGGCTTTGTTGACGATCGTAAACGTTCCTTCGGGGGTTTGCGTAAGCATTTTTCCGATTCCGACCGGAAATCCGCGCACGACGACGTTGTTATCCAGCAAATACAGCATTCGATCCGATAAATCCACGATGATGCGGTAATTAGGCATGATCTGCACCGGCCTTCCTTTTTTGCTAGTGTATGACGAATAGGCACGGGAGGGCTGGGCAAGAGCGGATTATAGATATACCTCTTCGATCGAAGTTTCGCGTTCTTTGGACAGGTCGACAAAGCGGGAATCGGTTTTGACGAGCGGTCGGAAGAAGTCCGTCTGGTTGGTCATCACGATGGACCCCATCTCGCCGGAGCTCAGCATCACTTTCTTGCCGATGAAGTTCGGCAGCAAGTGGCGGATCAGCGCTTGCGTCGGTTCCGGGCTTAACTTGCCGAAGCTGAGGCTGTTGAGCTCGCGCAGCACCGATAGAAGCTCCTGCTTCGAGCGGTACGCCCGATTGGAGGTCATTGCCGAGTAGACGTCCGCAACGGCGGCGATTTTGGCGAACGGATGAATATCCTTATCCCGAAGGCCCTGCGGATAACCGCTTCCGTCTTCCCGTTCGTGATGCTGAAGCGCCACCAGGGCGGAAAGCTCGTCCCCGGTCGAACTCAAAATGATCTCATGGCCGTATTCGGTGTGGAGCTTCACCTCTTCGAACTCCTCCGGCGTGAGCTTGCCGGGTTTGGTCAGAATGGCTTGCGGAACCTTGCTTTTGCCGATATCGATCAAATAACCGGCTTTTCCGGCCTTATAAGCTTCTTCTTTGGTATACCCCATCCAGGAAGCGATATAATAGCAGAGCATGCCGACTTGCATGGAATGATGGTAGGTGTAGTTGTCATCGTCGCCAATCATCAGCAATAAGGAGACGACGTCCTTCTGGGTGTCCAATTCCGAGATCATCGGTTCCAGAAGCTGATCCACTTTCGCTTCATCGATCGTACCTTTAGATAGCGCTTCCAAAAAGAGCTGTTCAAATCCGTCTACGGCTTCGTCCAAGTAGGGTTTAACCCGGAATGTAGGATCCGTAGGTAACTCGGCGTTTAGGGTTTGCGGCTCGATATCGATGTAGTCGATGCCGTGCTGCATCAATTTGACAATGGCATCGCTGGTCAAGATGCAGCCCTTCTGCAAAACAAAAACGCCGAAATGATTAAATACATCACGTTGGAGACGGTCGCCTGGACTGAGTTCCATAATATGTACTTTCAAGGACGATGACACCTCATAATCTTCCAATTTTCCTTCATCATATCAGGAAATAATTGGGTTGACAATGAATTTTGCTCGGTGTCAATCACCCGAAAGAAGGTGTTCTCCCGGAACGCGCGGGTCCCAAGGCCCAAGCCCGTGGCCCTTCCATTCGGAGCCGTCCTCCCAAATTTCTTTCTTCCAGATCGGTACGATTTGCTTGAGACGTTCGATTGCGTAGCGGCTGGCCTCGTAGCATCCGGCGCGGTGAGGCGCCGATACGGCGATGACTACGCTGATCTCCGCGATATCGACGCGACCGATCCGGTGGCTGATGGCACAGCGCGTACCCGGCCAGCGTTCGGCGATCTCGGTGCCGATTTGGCGCAGCTTGGCTAAGGCCATCGGGACGTAAGCCTCGTATTCGAGCTCGACGGTCCGCTGGCCCTGTGTCCATTCCCGGGTCGTTCCGGTGAACGTCAACGCCGCTCCGTGGTCGGGAGCGATCACTTTGGCCGTAATTTCCTCCACGGATAAGGGTTCCTCCGTAATGCGGAACAGGTCCGCATCCGTCCCGTCCGACGCGGGACCGGAAATCGATTCCCCGCCGGATACCGGCGGAATAAGCGCAATTTCGTCCCCTGCGGTAATCGGTGTATCGCCTGAGGCGTACTCCTGATTGACGGCAACGAAGGAAGCGGCGATCAGATTGGCCGCCGACGGATAGGCTTCCGCCAGCGCTTCTTTTAATGAAGCAGCCGTGATTTGCCGCTCCGGATAGGGGGAGGCAAAGTTAAGGCTGGACGTGCCGATTCGGTCCGCCAACCCGGCAAAAAGGGCGATTTGAATGATCATAAGAGTCTCCTCGGAATGGTTTGTAAGTAATATATATTATAACAAGACAACGATCAAATTTAAGGTATATAATACACAATGAACTCTAAAATTTAGAATAGGCCGAATAGATTGAGAGGGCAAGGGGGCAGTTCTTGATGCCGGAGACGAACCAGGAAACGTTAACGATCCTATATACCAACGATATCCACAGCCATTTCGAAACGATGGGGCGCATCGCGGCTATGATTGAGGAATTGCGAGCCGAGGCGCCGGCTTCCACGCTCCTTCTCGATATCGGCGACCATATGGACCGGGCGGCAATTGAGACCGAAGGGACCTTGGGGCAGGCGAATGTGGACGTGCTTAATCTGACGGGGTACGATGCCGTGACGATCGGCAATAATGAAGGTCTGACCTTTACGCCGGATTTGCTGGGCCAGGCTTACGCCGGTCTGCACGGCAGCGTGATTTGCGGCAACATCGTGGAGATGCGAACCGGGCGGCCTCCGGCCTGGATGCGAAGCCGGCTGGTGGTGCAAAAGGATGGCTTCAAGATTGGCTTGGTGGCGGCGACGGCCGCTTTCGCCGAGTTTTATGAGCTGCTTGGCCTGGAATCCTTAAACCCGCTGGATACGATTGCACGGGATGTTGACGGGTTGCGGGACGAGGTGGATCTTGTCATCGTCATGTCCCATTTGGGGCTGCCGCTGGATCGGCAGTTGGCCGAGACGGTACCGGGCATCGACTTGATTATCGGCGGCCACACGCATCATTTGCTGGAGGAACCGCTGCGAATCGGTTCGACGATGGTCACGGCGGCGGGGAAATTCGGCAACTACTTGGGGAAGGTCGTCGTCCGTCGCGAATCCGATACCGGACGATTTACGATGGACGGGGGATGCCTGCCCGTCGCGGAGGGGCCGAAGCAGGCGCAGGTGGAGACGGCCATCGCCTCGCAGCGGGATGCCGCCAAGCTTCGGTTGAACCGCACGGTCGCCGTGACGGATCGGGAGCTGCCGCTGTCGTACGAAGCCGAATCGCCGTTTGGCAATCTGCTGGCCCAAGCGGTTCGCCGTCATACCGGCAGTTCCTTCTCCTTGATCAACAGCGGACAGCTGCTGGCGGGCCTGCCGGCTGGGGAAATCAGCGAGGGAATGCTGCATGAGCGCTGTCCTTCACCGATCAATCCCTGCACGATGAGGGTGTCCGGCGGGGATATTTTGACCAGTCTGGAGGAATCGCTGCTTGAGGAGAAGACGGGCAAGGCCATTATGGGATTCGGCTTTCGGGGCAAGGTTCTCGGCAGCATATGCGTCGACGGCTTGGAGATCGAATACGACCCCGGGGCTCCTCGCTACGAACGTATTGTCCGGGCAAGCGTGGCGGGCGAGCCGCTGCGGGAAGATCGAACCTATCTCGTCGGTACGCTGGATATGTTTACGTTTGGCGTCGGATACGAACGGTTGAAGCGGGGGACGGAGAAACGTTATATGCTCCCCGAGTTTTTACGCGACCTGCTCCGCCTCGAGCTGCAAACCGTCGGCGCGGTGGATACCTGTTTTCAATCCCGATGGAAAAAAGTAGAATAATGGTAGCGCAAAGTCACACTCGATCAGGAGGAATGAATGAGTCTCATTGTCTCGATTATTCTCGCCGTAGTGGAAGGGTTGACCGAGTTTATTCCCGTCTCGTCGACGGGACACATGATTTTGACGGCCAAGCTGATGGGATACGACGATCAATCGCCTGAAATGAAAACCTTTGAAATCGTCATTCAGCTGGGCGCCATTTTGGCGATGGCCTGGGTCTACCGGGAGCGGATTTCGAATCTGCTCGGTTTGAGCCAAAAAGTGACGGTGGTCGACCGGAACGCCCCGAAAGGCCGTCTCAATTTGGTCCATATTTTATTGGGGATCGTGCCGGCGCTGGGTGTCGGGTTTTTCTTCCGAGATTTCATCAAAAGCCTGTTCAGTTCCCAGACCGTGTTGTGGGCGCTGGTGGCCGGGGGCATATTCATGATCGTCGCCGAATGGTTTAATAAGAACAAAGCGACGGTCACCGCCCAGGAAATGGATCAGCTTACATATAGGCAGGCCTTGCTGATCGGCTTGTATCAGTGCATCTCCGTGTTGTGGCCCGGGTTTTCCCGGTCGGGTTCAACGATCGCCGGAGGGATGCTCAGCGGTGCCAGTTACAAAGCGTCCGCCGATTTCTCGTTCCTGATCGCCATTCCGATCATGTGTGCGGTTTCGGGCTATGAAATGTTGGACTCCTACCGATATTTGACGTCGGATACGATCGGGTATTTCCTTATCGGATTTGTGATCGCTTTTGTTGTTGCGTATGTGGTCGTACTTGCGTTTTTCAAGCTGATCCAGAAGATCCAGCTTCGTCATTTTGCGTATTATCGATTTATTTTGGCCGCTATATTCTGGATTTTTATCATGCGTTGACCCGCTTCAAAGGCAAGTGGTGTTCAGTAACGACCGCAGATTCCAGATACTTATTGAAACCTAAACAGAGACGGAAGTGGAAGCCATGCGGTTAATCCCAGTCGCCTCGCTGCAGGCTGGAATGAAATTAGGAAAAAAGATTTATAATGAGGACGGGATCATTCTGCTGTCCGAAAATGCGGAATTAACCGATGCGATCATCCGCAGGCTGCAAACCCACGGACTCGATTTTGTCTACGTGGCCGATCCTCGCACGGACGATCTGGTCATTCCCGAAATGATAGAAGAAGAAACACGCCGCCGCGCGCTTAGCGAAATCCGGACGAATTTCCGCAAATGGGCCGCACCTAATGTAAAGAATGTGGTCTATCCTTACTTGGGCAAAACGTTCTCCGGTCTGATCGAGTCGATTCTGGACGACCTCACTTCCCGCGACGATGCCATGATTATGATGCTCAATATGAACAGCATGGATCATTATCTGTATCGTCATTCGCTGAACGTCTGCGTGTATACCCTGCTGCTGGGCCAGATTCACGGGTATACGAAAG
Organism: Paenibacillus sp. JL3B1040; assembly: GCF_057063165.1. NCBI lineage: Bacteria > Bacillati > Bacillota > Bacilli > Caryophanales > Paenibacillaceae > Paenibacillus > Paenibacillus tiangongensis. The sequence continues at coordinate 1,672,622 of NZ_CM169317.1, forward strand.
ACGAACTGACCGTGCTGGGGCTTGGCGCCTTGCTGCATGATATCGGCAAAACGAAGCTTCCCCTCGAACTGCTCAACAAACCGTCGCGGCTGACGGACGAGGAGTACGAAATGATCAAACGGCATCCCGATCTGGGCTTTAAAATGCTGAAAGACGAGCCGGGAATACCGTTAATGGCGGCACATTGCGCGTATCAGCATCATGAGAAAATGGACGGCAGCGGATATCCTCGCGGTATCCAAGGCAACGAAATCCATGAATATGCCCGTTGGATCGCCATTACGGACGCGTACGATGCCATGACGACGCATCGGGTTTACCGCAAGGCGTTGCTGCCGCATTTGGCGCTCGAGGTGTTATATACCGGCTGCGGGCATTGGTACGAGAAATCGAAACTGGAGATGTTCCGCGAGCGGGTCGCCATTTATCCGATCGGGATGACCGTCAAACTGAGCACCGGCGAAATCGGCGTGGTGTCGAAAATTCCCGGTCACATGCCGCAGCGGCCAATTGTGCGGGTCCTTAAGGATCCGCAGGGGCAGGATCTCCTGTCGCCTTATGAAGTAGATTTGTCCTCCCGACACTCGATCGTGATTACGGAGGTGGACGGAATGGGAACGGGGGTAGCGGATGAGAGAGAATCAAATGAAAACTTGGGATAGGGAAGAAAGGCGGATCAGTCCAAGCTATGATCCGTGGGACCCGATTTTGTCGCTGCGTGAACATGGACGCCACGTATTGACCAGCGTCGAGTTGACGGTAACGAATCTGTGCAATATGCGGTGCGAACACTGCGCGGTGGGAGACAGCTTGGTGCTGAAGGAACCGGAGCAACTGCCGCTGCCGCTGATTTTGAAGGCGTTGGATGAAGTCGAGCATTTGCAAACGATCAGTATTACCGGCGGCGAGCCAACGTTCCGGCGCCAAACCGTAGAGGAGAAAATCATCCCGCTGCTGAAATACGCTTCCGCGCGGGGGATCCGCTCGCAAATTAATTCCAATCTGACTTTGGATTACGAACGTTACGAGCAGTTGCTTCCTTATCTGGACGTCATGCATATCTCGTTCAACTATACGAGCGAGCGCGATTTCCACGAGATCGGATTCGCACGCAGCGGGCATCCGGTGAAGCCGGAGGTTGCCTACAAAATGTACGATACGATGATTGAAAATACGCGCAGGCTCAGCGAGGCGGGGATGTTCATCTCCGCCGAATCGATGATCAACTACCGCACGCACCGGAAACTTCCGGAGATTCACCGGATGATCGTAGAGATGGGATGCCAAAGGCATGAGGTCCATCCGATGTATGCGGCCGATTTTGCCGAAGGCTTGCCGGTATTGGCTCTAAGCGATATGCGAACGGCGATCCATTCGCTGCTGGACGAGCGAGATCCATCGGTCTGGATGCTGTTCGGGACCCTGCCGTTTTTCGCTTGCAACGGAGACGAGGAGGATTTGCGGTTGCTGCGGCGCTTGCGCAAGGAGCCGAACGTCACGGTGCGCAACGATCCGGACGGACGCAACCGCGTCAATGTGAATATGTTTACCGGGGACGTATATGTGACGGATTTTGCCGCGATTCCGGCTTTCGGGAATGTGCGGGAAGGACGTCTGGACGATATATTCGAACGTTGGGTCACGGAACATCCGTTGAACCGGAAGGTTAATTGCCACTGCGATGCAGCCGGCTGCTGCGGCCCGAATTTGTTGGTCGCCGACATGTATTATCAAGATACCGATTTTAAAACGCGCAAAGCGGCTACTTTATAGAGGTAGAAACAAATTAGGAAAGAGGCGTATGACATGCCTGTACCCCCTGATGGTCATACCGAATTTGAAATAGGCAAGCTGATCTGGAATCTGCTGCTCGTCCTTATTCTTGTTTTCTTGAACGGGTTCTTCGTGGCTGCCGAGTTCTCGCTTGTCAAAGTACGCCAATCCCGGCTCACCCAACTGGCACGGGAGGGCAATCGGCGGGCGAACTACGCCCTGAAGGTCAACCGGCGCTTGGATACTTACCTGTCGGCGACGCAGCTCGGCATTACCCTCGCTTCATTGGGGCTAGGGTGGGTCGGGGAGCCGGCGGTGTCGGAGCTGTTAATCGAACCGTTGATGCACAAGCTGGGCGCGACCGACCCAACGCTGATCTCAACGGTTTCGGTGGCGGTTGGTTTTGCGATCATCACCTTTTTGCATATCGTGATGGGCGAGTTAGCGCCTAAATCGCTGGCCATCCAAAAGTCAGAGGAGTCGTCGCTATGGCTTTCGTGGCCGCTGCTGATGTTCTACCGCCTGTTTCTTCCGGTCATTTGGCTGCTCAATTCGGCGGCGAACGCTATGCTGCGGCTGATTGGCATCGAACCGGCCGGCGAAGGCGAGGCGGCGCATTCCGAAGAAGAAATCCGTATCCTGATGGATCAAAGCGCCAAAAGCGGCGTTATCGATAAAGACGAAATGAAGCTGATGGACAATATTTTCGAATTCTCCGACATGCTGGCGCGGGAGGTGATGCTGCCGCGGACGGACATGGATTGTTTGTACACGAATCTGAGCTGGGAAGACAATATGAAAATCGTCGCAAACACGAAGCATTCCCGCTATCCGGTGGCGGTGGAGGATAAAGACCAGATCATCGGTTTCGTCCATATCACCGATCTGTTGCTGCCCGATTCGGAGAAGCCGCTTGAACTGGCGGAGATGGCTCGCCCGATCCTGAACGTGCCGGAGTCGATGGAGATCAGTCAGGTGCTGCGTCTGATGCAAAAGAAGCACTCCCAGCTGACGCTGGTCGTCGACGAATACGGCGGGACAGCCGGTTTGCTGACGGCGGAAGAAATTCTCGAGGAGATCGTCGGCGATTTGCACGACGAGTTCGAGGATGAACGGCCCGATATCGAGAAATTGGCCGATGGCGTTTATTCGGTCGATGGTCGTTTGCTTATTGAGGAGGTCAACGATCTCGTCGGCAGCGAAATCGAAGACGAAGAGGTCGACTCGATCGGTGGCTGGTTATTCAAGGAGCTGGAAGGAAGCCCGGCCAAAGGTAAGAGAAAGCAGGTCGACCGCTTCTTATTCGAGGTCGAAGAAGCCAGCCGTTTGCGCATCACGCGCGTCAAGGCCATCCGCTTGGCCATTGAGGAGCCGGAAGAAGAAATTGAAGAGGAATAAGGCGGACAAGCTCCGCCCCCGTCGGCCGGCTGTGTACGTCGCCCCCTGGAAACAGGGGACGGCGTTATTTTTTTGCGAATTTTGCATTCGTTTGGTTCAATATTTGGGCGACTGTCATATGTTATTGGTAGGATGCAGGGAAAATATGGCGATCTCGCCTGCATGAACATGTTTTTAAGAAGGAGGAAGTTTCTTTGAGCCATCCGCAGGAACGTGTGTGGACCCCGTTTATTGGCCCGTTCGACCCCTGTCCGCCGATTACGCACAAAACCTACAGCACCCCTCCGCAGCTGTTTATTCACTTTCAACCCCCGAATTTGCCGCAGTTTAGCCCGATGGACGCTCTAAGACACGGCACGTTATGGCCAGCTTTGTACAGTCCTTATGAATCCAAATGGGGAAAAGGACGGTGATCCCATGACGACAGATCCCAACAAGCAACCGTTCGATCAGGAGTATTACGAGATGCTTGAGAAGCTGCAGGCGCTTGACTTTGCGCTGGTAGAGCTGAATTTGTACCTCGATACGCATCCGGATGATCTGGCGGCGATTCAGCAGTTCAATCAGCTGACCCAGGAACGGACGCAGCTTGCGAACCATTTTCAACAGCTTTACGGCCCGTTGCAAAACTTTGGTCGAGCTTATTCGAAATTCCCGTGGGAATGGTCGCAAAGCCCATGGCCTTGGCAGGTTTAAAGTAAAGGAGGTAATTCAGCCGATATGTGGGTATATGAGAAAAAGCTGCAATACCCGGTTCGCGTCAGCAAATGCGATCCGCGGATGGCCAAATTGCTGATCGAGCAATACGGCGGCGCGGACGGGGAACTGGCGGCGGCACTGCGCTATCTGAATCAGAGATATACGATCCCCGACAAGGTAATCGGGCTCTTGAACGACATTGGAACCGAGGAATTCGCCCATCTCGAAATGATCGCGACGATGGTCTACAAACTCACAAAGGACGCGACACCGGAGATGCTGAAGGCGGCCGGAATGGACCCTTATTATGTGAACCACGATAAGGCGCTCTTCTACGAGAACGCGTCAGGGGTGCCTTGGACGGCGACGTACATCCAGGCCAAAGGCGATCCGATCGCCGATCTGTATGAAGACATCGCGGCCGAGGAGAAGGCGCGGGCTACATACCAGTGGCTGATCGACATGACCGACGACGTCGACATCCAGGACGGCCTGAAGTTCCTGCGGGAGCGCGAAATCGTGCACAGCTTGCGGTTCCGCGAAGCGGTGGAGATCCTGAAAGAGGATCGGGAACAAAAGAAGTTCTTCTAGTTGTTGAAATGAACTCATTCTGTCGTTGAAGGTGATAAGGAATGGCCAAAAATAAACGTGGCAAATCGCTCTGGCATCTGCCGTCACGCAGCCGCGGAACGTGTCCGGTGTGCGGAAGCACACGAATCAAGCTGTTGTATGTCAAGAACACCAGTTCAGGGCAACAGCTAAAAGTATGCAAGAAGTGCTCGAACGCCTCGCAGATTAGAATCGATTCGGCGAATGGATCCATGCTTTAATTTAAAAATAGGAGTGACGGCTACATTCCGTATCACTCCTATTTTTAGTGCACATGTGTCCAATAAGTATGCATCTTTTAGCCGGTGAAAAAACAGGTGCGTAATCCTATTTGCCTGGATTTTTACTTGTCTTCCTCTTCTTGAATTTTTTTGAATAGAAACAAGGTGAAGCTTACCAGTGCTAATCCAAGTGAGACTTTGAAAAACGGAAAAACTTGATTCATATTCAAATAGAAAATATATAAGTAACTGATCTCAGTTGCTCCTTGCATGGTTTGAATATAACCATAAAGAAGTAGTACAGAATTCAGTGTAAATAGAAACCCAAGTGTTAAAAATAAATCTCGAAGCTTGTGATTGCTTCTCAGCAAGAATAGTACTTGAAAGAGTAAACAAAGTAGTAAAACAAAGCAACCAAACATTCCCAAGGTAATAACCTCCACAGTTTTTTGTAAATTAGCCTGATGTATATGAAAAATACATATTGCTGGTTTTTTGGCCGACAGCAGGGCTATAGATATTTTGAGCATTCCAAATCGGCCAAACGAGTTTGAACGATATTTCATACAAAATCCCCCTCGTCCGCTCGTTTCACGGGCATTTTGTACGATATTTCGTTTGAAATCCTGGGTTCAGGCGGTACTGGAGTAAAGTTTGTACGACTTTTCGTACAAAACTCTGGCGTGAAGCCGTCCGCCGAGCGAAGTGATCGATATTTCGTACAAAACTCCGGCATGGGGCGATCCGCCAACCCGGGTTGACTCAAATTTTAAAATGAGCCATTCGATCCGTGAGCTCCTGCACGAGACGGCGCCGTTCGCTAAGCCGATGGATCGCCTCGTTCGACTCGTTCATGGACTCGGAGATCGCGTTCGTATGATTGTCGTGGGAGATCAAATCGATGGCTAGATTATCGTATTGTTCCCGAATAAGCCAACGCACGAAGACCGGTTTATAGACGGGTCTTTTCCTTCGTATACATCGGCATCAGCACTTCATCAACCAACTGTTCCAGATACTCCTTCGTGACCTTTCCGCCCCGCATCATGTTCTCAAACCGCAATAAATCGAATGGCAAACTCATTTGCATCACCGAAAATTCATGTCGGATTTCCCCTCGCCGTCTGGCGAAACCCTCAATTTTTCGCATGATCTCGAAATTGCTCTCCTGTCCTCGAAGCGAGAACTCCCGAAATCGTTCGTTGTTCCGGCTCAATTCAAACATAATAGCGCTCGTAATTTCCGGACCCGCCGCATCCAAAAATTGCTGGTATAACTCTAAAACTGCGAATAAATCGGCTCGCAAATCTCCCTTGTCCTGAACCCAATCGATCATTTTCCCGCCGTGCGCCTGCGTGAATTTGTATTGGACCAAGGCGTACAGGAGATCGGCCTGACTGTGGTAACGCCCGTAGATGACCGTCCGGCTGGTCTTCGCTTGTTTGGCGACGTTTTGAAAAGTCATCTGTTCATATCCCGCCGTCGACAGGATGTCATAGGCCGCCCCCAGTATGGCCGCTTCCAATTTTTCTCCTCTTCTTCGTTCGATAGCCATGGTTAAACCTCCCGACAGATCTATAGTGTACAAATTGTACTTTATATAGAGAGGTTGTGAACGATAAGCTGGTATGAACAAAATATTAATCGTGGATGATGACCCGCATTTTCGCAAGATTTGGCCGGCAATCATGGCTTCACGATCTTCATTTCCAGCCATATTCTGGAGGAGATGTCCAAGATGGTGTCGCGGTTCGGAATTATCCATCAAGGCCGGATGGTCCAGGAAATGAGCGCTACGGAGCTGGACCGTCTGCGAGGCAAACATCTTTGGGTGGAATCCCATCATCAAGAAGCGGCCAGAGCAGCGCTTGCGAATGCGGGCTACACCGTTCAACTGTCCGAGAGTGGGGCGCTTGAGGTCACTAGCGAACAAGCGATCCGCCATCCCGAACGGATTGCCAAGCTGCTGGTTCAGGCCGATCTGCCGCCCACCTTGTTGAAGGTTGAGGAGGAGGATTTGGAATCTTATTTTTTGAGAACGATCGGCGGGATTGGAGGGGCGTCCCAATGAACCACTTTATGTCTGCGTTCGGAGTTGAAATCTATAAATTGCGCCGTTCCCCGGTTGCTTGGTTAACCCTGATTTTCCTCATTTTTATCATCTCGCAAGAAGCGAAGGTCAATGCGGACTGGCAAGCCTATTTCGGCGGAGCGGCCTATCGGTTTACGATTTTAGGGGGCGTCGGTTTTGGCTTTATCACCAGTTGGTTATTTGGCCGTGAATATGCGGATCGTACCTTAAAAGATATGCTTTCGTTGCCCGTATCCCGCTTCAGCTTAGTCCTCGCCAAATTTGCGACGGTGACGGTAGCTTGTTTGCTTATCACGCTCAGCGTGTTTGTTTATTCCCTGGCTTTGGGCGCCGTGACGGGATTGGCCGGTTTTTCATGGGATCTGGTCGGGGGAAGCTTCGGGGGACTTGCCCTGACGGCTCTTTATAATATGCTGTTGTGCACGTTGGTCGCTCTGTTAGCTTGCTGGTCGCGCGGCTGGTTGGCTCCGATCGGCTTTGTCTTCCTGACCTTAATTCTGGCGCTCATCCTTGGGGCCAGCGCCTTAGGCCCTTATGTTCCTTGGGCGATCCCAACGCTGCAGACGCTGCAATTCACGGCCCCGGGAAGCGGAGCTCCCTCCCTGACTCTGGCAAGCTATATCATCCTCGGCGTCACCGGCCTTGTCGGCCTTGTCGGTACATTGGCGTGGTGGCGTTACGCGGACCAAAGATAACATAAACAAAGATTCGCGTCTTTTCGATCGTACCTAAGAGTGGTGTTGCTCCTAGGTCGATTTTATTTTCTGGTCGAATCAAAGATATAATAGAGACATCGTATATCCGAAATTTAAAAGGTTAGGTGCTGATGAGAATGAATTTACTGGAAAGATGGACCCGCGGAGCGAAATTTGTTTTGATTCTGCTGGCCATTGTCTATGTGTTTTCCTTGGTGAGGCCATTTTTCCTCCCTATGCAGGCCGTGATCGGAGCCATCTTGATTCCGCTGCTGTTGGCCGGTTTTTTCTACTATTTGCTCCGTCCCGTGGTCCAGTACATGGAAAGCCATAAAATCAAGCGGACTTTCGCGATCCTGATTCTTTATGTCGTCATGGCGATTTTGGCCATCGGCTTTATTGCCGGGGTATGGCCGCTGCTGCAAACCCAGTTGTTCAATTTAGTGCAGAACATTCCCCAATTCGTGAACCTGCTTGATGCGCAACTGAAGGAATGGGGCGAAACGCCGCTCCTCTCGGCCATTATCCCGGCGGATTCCGGCTTGGCAACTAATTTCTCGGAGTACCTGAGCCAGGGGATTTCCTTCTTTACGAACTATCTCAGCGGCTTCGTCTCATTCTTGTCCCAATTCGCGATCGTGTTGTTTACCTTCCCGATTCTGCTCTATTACATGCTCAAGGAAGGCCACCGCTTCAAACGCAGCCTGGTCAAGCTCTCTCCCGTCCGCTATCGGAAAGAAGTGTACCGCGCCGCCAGGGACATGGACAAAGCGCTGAACGACTATATTATCGGCCGCGTTATCGTAAATGCAGCCTTGGGCGTTCTCATGTTTATCGGTTTCCTGATCATCGGGCTGCCGTATGCGCTTTTGCTGACGACGTTTGCGGTCATCCTGAATTTCATCCCCTTGTTCGGAGCCATCATCTCCGCCATTCCCATTGTGATCATGGGTCTTATTCAGTCTCCGTCCACCGGCATTTGGGCGCTGATCATCATTTTGCTGGCTCAGCAGATTCAGGATAATCTCATTTCTCCGTATGTTTTCGGGAAAAAGCTGGACATCCATCCGGTAACGACGATTCTGCTTGTTTTGGGAAGCGGCAATTGGTTCGGCATCATCGGCATGCTGGTCGTCATCCCGGTCTACATGGTGATGAAAATCGCCTGGAAGCGGCTTTACAAGCTATTCTTTAGATCCCAATGGGAAACGTTATGAACGGAGATGACCAATCCTGCGAATCACGATCTCCGGAAGGATCAGCAGCAGGATGATGGAGCCGTAGACGCCGAGGGTATAACTGGTTGCGTAAAGGAGACCAAAGCCCTGGTGGAACAGGGAAGTGATCAGATGAATGAACATATTCGTGAAACAAAAGGCGTAACTTCGGATCATCCAGTTTCGGTGCTGGGCGATCCGTTTCTTTTTGATTTGAACGAGAGCTGTAGCGGTAATGAACAGCCAGATCAAATTCAGCGCATTAAACCCCATACCGCTTGCTCTGCCCCCGGTGGCGTAAGGCGCCATGTATCCGGAAGTCAGCACGACAAGAAGCACGGACACGATATAAACATAGCCATTGATACGATGGAACTTGCGGCTTCTTTTATAGATTTGGTTGGAGAAGTTGAGCAATCCCGCCGCCATGGCGATGCAGGCAAACGCGACGTGAACGTACATGACATTTAACCAAACCGGCTGATTCAGCTCGCGTCTTAGGTCGGTTTTGCGGCTTAAAAATGCTGCGGCCTCGGGGTCGATCACATAGTTCTTCACCAAGGCATAGACGATAAATAAACCGCTGACGACGACCAACAGTCCGTATAAGTTCCCGCTTCGCTTCATATTGTTGTCCTCCCGGGGCCGGATACCCGATGGCCCGATACTTTGGATGCGGGCAGCATGCCGGCTTTGGCGACGCCGGTCATTTGGTCCCCGTCGGCGATCGCTTCGAATTTCAAATTCAAGCGCAGGGGTTTCGAAATGCGAAGCGACCAAGCCAGTGTGTTACCGTCCGGGTCCAGGACGGGATTCAGGAAGGGGACCGTCTCGTCGCCTTGAGTGGCCTTGCCTTGGACAATCCCCTCGTGAATGGATATCGAGAGCTTTACCTGCATCTTGCCTATAGGCGTCGCAATGGTCGTATCCCAATCCCCGTCGAAGAGGGAAGCCTGCTTGATCGGGGGGGTAGAAGGGGTGGGACTTATAGGAGTTCCCTCGTCCGCTGCATGGCTTGATCCGTCCAACGGCCGTGTTTGCTGACGACCGGGGGCCATGCCCGCATTTCGCCAAACCGTCCCCCTCCGTTCAAATTCGAACAACCGCTCCACCTCATGCGCGATACGAGGGCCAAGCTCGCGTTCCACCAAGTATAGCGCGACATCAAAGCCGGAGGTGACGCCGCCGCCGGAAACCAGGTTGCCGTCATCCACGACGCGGGCCTGAACGGGAATCGCGCCGGTCGCTCCCAGGAATTCCATGCCCAGATGGTTCGTGACCGCGGGCCTGTCTTCGATTAACCCGCCCATTGCGAGCAATAGTGAACCGCCGCATACGGTGGCCACGACGATGTCGCTTTGCCCCAGCGCTTTTCCGATCAAGGGGGTGATCTCCGTCGTCATGGCTCGGCCCAGGATCGCCGGGATCGAATCGGGGCCCTCTTGATCGTTCACGTCGCCGGAAGCGCCGGGTACGAGAATGATCCCTGCCCGTTCCGGGTTCAGCTTGCCGCCGGCTTCGATTTGCAATCCATGGGTACCGCTGGGTACGGATCTTGGTCCTTCCGCCGTAACGAATTCAACGTTGATCGAGTTAGGAGCGAACAGGGCGGCAGAGTAGAAAACCTCATAGGGAGCAATGGCATCCAACAGATCAAAGCCATCAAACAATACGATTTGTACGTGCAGCATCGTTGCACCTCCTGAAGTAAAAATGATGTTAACTGAATCATAGCAAGCGAATATCTCAAACCAAGCTGCAAAAAGGTCACAAAACCATAAACAAATCCTCACAAAATATCAAGGCCCGTCTATTCGCGCAGAAAAGATGATAAACTGGGGGGGAGGTGGGATTTTCATGGCCGGATTTACTACGGTGCTCGTTGTGGACGATGATCCAAGCATCGTTGAATTGTTAAGGGACTTTTTGGAGAACGAACGTTATCGGGTGTTCACCGCTGGCTGCGCCGCTGAGGCTTGGTCTTTGTTTGAGGGGAGTGCCATTGATTGTATCGTGTTGGACCTCATGATGCCCGGGGAAAACGGGTTTGAGTTGTGCCGCCGGATTCGGGCGGAGAGCGACGTTCCGATCCTGTTCCTGAGCGCGCGCGGCGAGGATGTGGACAAGATCCGCGGACTGACGCTCGGCGGCGACGATTACATTGTCAAAACCGCTTCGCCCGGAGAGATTGTCGCCAGGGTTAAAGCCGTATTGCGGCGTTCCGCTTCCCGCCGGGAAGAAACGAACGGAACCGTGTTGGATTACGGGCGCCTGCAAATCAACCTTTCCTCCAGAGAGGTATCCGTGGCCGGGAACAACGTCGTCTTGACCCCGAAGGAATTTGATTTGTTGCAATTATTCGCTCAAAACCCGAGACAGGTGTTTACTTATGAGCAACTGCTGGCCAAATTTTGGGACGGGGTGGGCGACAGGCATACGATCCGGGTGCATCTGAGCCGGCTTCGCGAGAAAATCGAATCCGATCCGAACCGTCCCGAGTACCTGGTCAACGTATGGGGCGTAGGCTATCGCTTCGAAGGAGGATAACATGAGGACGCTTCGCATTCGTGCGTTTACTTTGTTGTGCCTGGTTCTGATTACGTTGTTGCCGTGGGTCTTTTTTGTCGGAGCCCAGTACCTGGAGACCCGCAGCTTTAGCCTTGCCGATCGCGGAGCGCAAAGCGAAGTCCTGCAACATCAAATCCAGGAGGCCATTCGCTTGATCGAAACGGAGAAGGACCGGTGGGGGGATCCCGATTGGCAAAATCGGTTATACACCGAGCTCCGGAAAGCGAAGATGGATGTGGCCATTGAATCCGCAGCGGGCCAAGAAATTTACATTTCAAACCCGGATCGCCGCAGCACCCGGCTCTCCACGGAACGGTTTTCCGTCATCGAAGACGGCCGCCTAGTCGGCCGGGCTACGCTGTTGTTGCCCAGATCCTATACGGTTCAGGCGATTTCAGCGGTTGCCGGACTCTTGCTGGCTTTCTTTATCATCGGCGTGGAGATGCGCAGGTTTCTGTTGAAGCCGCTTGAGAAGATGAGCGCGGCGGCGAGGCAAATCGCATCGGGAGATTGGGACGTAAGGCTGCCCCGGTCCAGGATCACGGAAATCGCCGAGGTGCGCGACGGGTTTGACACGATGGTCAAGGGGCTTGAACGGGCTCACCGGAAACAAGCGGAACTGGAAGAGGGCCGTCGATTCGTGATTGCGGCGGTTGCACATGATTTGCGGACTCCGCTGTTTGCTTTAAGGGGGTATTTGGACGGCTTGGAGCAAGGGATCGCCAAGTCGCCGGAGAAAGTAGCTCAATATTTGGCGGTTTGCAAAGAAAAGTCGGCCCAATTGGACCTGTTGGTGGAAGATCTCTTTACCTATACGAAGCTGGAATATTTAGAGACGGAATTTCACGAGAAGACGTTGGATCTTGGGCTCATATTGCGGAAGTCAGCGGATAACCTGAAGGCCCGGGCCGCAGAAAAACAGATCGCCCTCTCCGTCCATCCCGATGGCGATGCCCTGGTTAGCGGAGATGCTCATCTGCTGGAACGGGCGATGAACAACATTCTGGAAAATGCCGTCAGACATACTCCCATCGGCGGGGAAATCACCGTTCAATGCCATAGAGACGACGGGAAAGTAAGGTTTGGGGTCCGTGATACGGGACCGGGGTTCTCCGCAGAGGAGCTGAAGCACGTCTTTGAACCTCTCTATCGAGGGGAAGCTTCGAGAAACCGTTCGACCGGCGGCAGCGGGTTAGGCTTGACGATTTCGCAAAGAATCATAAGGCAACACGGAGGCGAACTCGCCGCTAGCAACCATGCGGAAGGCGGAGCGGTACTGGCAGGCTGGATTCCCGTTAAAACTAGCGCCCCATCTGATGAGTAGACGCTAGGGAATGAAGATCCCCGGAACCTGTGCTATAATCGGGTTGTTCGATGGAATCGGACATACTTAGCTATACGAAAGGGTGCCGGGTATGAAACGGAATACCATCTTGGCGGCGGCCGGGGTCATTGCGGTCGCCGCGTTGGGAAGCTATTTTCTCATCACGGGACAAGCCGATAAGCAAACCGAATCGAACGCTGCAGATGCTCAAAGCATCAAACAACTGGTTCAGGACTACAGCGTTGGCAAGTTAAGCGCCAAGTCCGCGTCCATCACGTCGAGCCAACTGATCGTGGACGGGGATACGGCCGGCTCGAAGACGTATGATCTGCCGAAGGACGAATTTTTCGTCTCGATCGCGCCTTACGTGAACCAGACCCATCCCTGCGAGATCCACAGCTTGACCGGATGCCGCGGCGAAATGACCGAGCAGGAGTTCCAAGTGAACGTCACCGATGCGCAAGGGAATACCGTATTGGACCAAAAAATGAAGTCCCAGGCCAACGGATTTATCGACTTGTGGCTGCCGCGCGATCAAACCTATCGTGTTCGGGTCAGCCATGACGGCCAAATGGCGGAGTCGGAACTCTCCACGTTCGACGGCGATCCAACGTGTATTACAACGTTGCAGTTAAGTTAAACTCAAATTTTAAGCGAACACGACGCGGACCCTCTACATAAGAGGGTCCGTTTCTTGGATGAGGCTAATATGAAGCCTTTACAACAAGAGGATCGCGCCGCCGATCATCGGAGTGAGCACCATGCAGGTTTTTAGCCAGATTGCAGGCACGCGCTTGGTGAACTTGGCTCCCACATAAGCGCCGGACATCGTACCAATCACAACCGCGACGAGCAGATGAACATCCAGGTACCCGATGGTGAAGTAGCCTGCCCCTCCGGCAAGGGCGATCGGCATAATGATCAGCATGGTTGTACCGGCGGCATAACGCATCGTCATCCCAAGGAGCAGCATCAGCCCCAGTTGGATAAACGGGGTCGATCCGATGCCGAACAATCCCGACAAGGCTCCGGTGATACATCCGATGAGAGGCGCATACAACCAAAACCGCTGGCCTTTGCCGGCGGAAGGCGCCGGGTTCCCGGACACCTTCGGACGCCGCGAAACGTATACCATCCTAAACCACAAGGCCAATCCGGAAGCGAACAGCATGCCGGAAGTCAGGTATCCCAGCCGAGCTTCGGGGATCAGCGGTGACCAGCCCGAGCTGATCCATGCCCCCGCCGCACCGGTTAAGCCGACGACCACCCCCGTTTTAAGCTTCATATTTCCTTCCCGGTAATGGCTGATCGAACCGGACAACGACGAGAAGAACATCGCCGCCAGCGCGGTACCTAGCGCCGTATGAATCGGGTAACCGAAGACGACGGTCAGAATCGAGATGATAAATCCCGATCCGCCCGCCCCTACGAAGCCGAGGAGGAAGCCAAGCGCCAACATGACCAGGGCGACATCAAGAAGGGGGATCAAGGCATCCTCCAAACCTGATGGGAGACGTCGATCCCGGCCGGGGTCGGCAAGTCCTTGCGTACGCAGCTCTCCAGGTCCAGCACCATGGTCGCATGATTTCTCCCGTAGATCGGCCAAGCCGGCAAAGCCTCGGTGTTCGGATCTCCGCTGCGGATAAATGCGCCCCAGGCCGCCCTCATCCCGTGCGCAAGTTCGTGCATTTCCGCCGTCACCGCATAAGGGTCGTCGGAAAGCGCGGTAGGCAGGATGCTTGCGCCGCCAGCAGCAAATGCCGCCTGGATCAAGCTGCCTTCATACCCGTGGATCGCGCCAAGCCTGCCGCCGCACCGAAGCCGGTACATCCATACCGGTGCGCCCGAGATCGCCACGGCATCCGCGAACTGCATCGCCCCGATTCCATACAAGTGCTCGGTTAAGGTTCGAGTCCAGGCAACGTCCGGGGACACGGAGCGGCGGTAATGCTGATAGGCGCTCCACACGGCGTCCGCATTCCTCCCGAAGAATCCCTCAAGCACCTCCATGTTCGGGGACTGAAGCAGCGGATCATTTTGTATAAAAATGGCTGCTTCCTCCTCGTTGAACCCGATCAGGAGCGGCGGCAATTCTTGACTGCCTCGAAGGCTCCCCAGCGGATCCGGAGGGATGACAAGGCCGTCAGCCACAGGGCCAAACATGTGCAAGCTGTGCGAGGTATCGAAACCGACTGCCGATTGCGCTTCGATCAACTTCTCTGCGGGAAGCTCGAGCAAGCGGTGCGAGTTCGCCGGCGTCAGTCCGAGCTTCTCTAGCATCCTCCGGCTAGTCACGCCCGCGGTCTGCGGATCTCGAATCGCTTGCGTTGCGCCGCTCTGCGCAATCGTACGGTGAAACAGGCCGCGTGCGCTTGGCATGACATACAGCGACGCGACACACTTGGCTCCTGCCGAATTTCCAATGACGGTGACGCGTGAAGGGTCGCCGCCAAAGGCGGCGATGTTGTGCTGAACCCACTGCAAAGCTGCAACAATATCAAGCATGCCATTATTGCCCGAAGTTGCGTATTCTTCCCCCAGCAGCTCTCTCAGCTCCAAGAAACCTAACGCACCCAGCCGATAGTTGATCGACACATATACGATGCCTTCTTCAGCCGCAAATCTTGAACCATCGCATTCCGCCCCGGTTCCCGCTACGAAGCCGCCGCCATGAATGCAAACCATGACGGGCTTCGGCCCATCGTCCAAGTCTTCCGGCGTCCATACGTTTAAATACAAGCAATCCTCGGACGGCGTCAGTTCCGATAAAATGCCTTGCTGTCCCGGGTTCTGGGGGGCGACGTCGCCAAACCGGTCGCACCGCTTTACGCCTTGCCAAGGAAGCGGAGGGGCCGGCGGTTTGAATCGTCGCCGGCCCGCTGCCGGAGCGGCATAAGGAATGCCTCGGAATACGTAAGCTCCATCTATTTTTATGCCTTCGACTTTGCCCGATAATGTCTGCACGATCAAGTTGACCGTCTCCTGTCCTTTCGATGTTGGGACTATTATAACTTGCTTGTTTTGATCATCCATAATATATATTTGAATATAAAGATCATAACTTATAGGTTATGAAGTAAGGAGGTTGTAGCGGAGTGGAGTTGTTGCAGCTTAAGTATTTTCAGACGGTAGCTCGGATGGAGCATATGACGAAGGCCGCGCACAGTTTGCATATCTCGCAGCCGGCACTCAGCAAGATGATCGCATCGCTGGAAGCCGAGCTGGGGACCGAACTGTTCCGGCGGGAGCGCAAGACGATTCGCCTGAACGAGCAGGGCCGAATGTTTCTCCGCCATGTGGATCTCGCGTTGGAAGCGCTGGAGGACGGAGAGCAGCGGCTGCGGGATACCAACGGATCCGCATCTACCATGGTCACGCTGGATGTTCGGGTTTCCTCGCACCTTCTTCCAGGGTTATTGGCCGCCTTTCGAACAGAATGTCCGAATGCCCAGTTCAACCTGCTGCAGCATGTTGCAGCAATGGACCCTCGATCGAACTTCGATCTATGTCTCTCGGACGGAGCGGTGCCGCCTCCCGGAACGGAGGCGGTCTCCTTGCTCGAGGAGGAGATTCTCGTCGCGGTCCCGGCCGATCATCCTCTCGCACATCGGGAGCGGGTTCGATTAAAGGAGTTAAGGGAGGATCACTTCATCATGCTGCCCGCCGGCAAGTCGTTGCGCGAGACGACGGATGCCTTCTGCCGGCTGGCCGGGTTTACCCCCCGGATTCGGTTCGAAAGCGACGATCCGGCCACCGTAAGAGGACTTATTCGTGCGGGACAAGGCGTTGCGTTTCTGCCCGCTATAACTTGGGGCGGTTCAACCGGAGCGGGCGTCCGGCTGCTGAGACTCGAAGAAAGCTGGTGCAAGCGCTCGATATCCTTGTCTTGGCCGAGCGATCGGTATATGAAGCAAATCGCGGCACGATTCCGGGATTTTACCGTTCAATACTTCGCAAGATTGGCCGAATCGGGCATATCGGATTACGAGTGAGGGTGTCTAAGGGACATCCTTTTTTTGCGCTTTATCTTTATACTGACGGAAAACTCCCCTTACAGCGGCCCCCTCGCCTTCTGCCGGTTCTCCTTCCTGTAGTCCAGCGGCGCGACGCCAACCTCCCGCTTGAATGTTTGCGAGAAATACGATTGCGATTTGAAGCCGATGATCTCGGAGATTTCCAGCACGGAGTAATTGGTCGACTCCAGCAGGAATTTGGCCGTGTCCATCCGCACCCGATTCAGGTATTTGACGGGGGAAATCCCGTACGTTTTTTTGAACAGATGCGATAAATAGTATTTGTTGATATGCGCTTCCTCCGCGAGGGATTCCAGCGTGATGTTGCTTTTGAAGTGGACGTCTATGTAGTTTTTGACCAAAGCCACCTCTTTTTGGACTTTTTCGGTGGCGGAGACATTAATCGATACATGCTTTTTGCGCAGGATCAAAATCAGCATCACCTGGACCAGATGCTTGCACAGCTCCAGATAAGCTTCCTGTTTGGCGTTGTATTCCTCGAACGCTTTGTACAGATAAAGAAGAATGCTCTTGTCCGGATCCCGGAAGCGGACATAAGGCACCGTGTCCTCGTCGGAGATAAAGGAAATGCCGTTTAAACCGATGACAAAGTACTCGAGCGGATCGCTGAAGTCGGAGATCTCCGTATGCTCGATATTGGGGTTCACGATGATGACGTCGTGTTTCTTGATCGGGAGCCGTTCGTCCCGCACGAGAAATTCGCCCGACCCGTTCGTCACGTAAAACAGTTCGGCGAAATGGTGAGAATGCTTCAGGCCAATCCAGTTTTGGCTGTCGGAATCCGACTTGTTGATATAGATCAGCTCCGTATTCAAGCTGGCGATCAGATCGGCCGAGGAATGGGGGTGGTTTGCCATACATCCGTTCCTTTCAAAGAAAAAATGACACCTTAGTTGCTAAGCTCCGCCTTGCTGCCGACCATTCAATCATAGCACAAAATGTTATCTTTATTAATGAATAGAGCAATATAGCTAACAAACATAGCAATAATAACATATTTAAAAACGCTTTCTTCTCACTATAATGAAAATAAATAAAAAGGGAGGCGTTCAAATGCGGATCAAAAAGAGAGGCGCTGCCGTTCTGGCGGCAGTGATGTTGACTTTAACGGCCTGCGGAGCCGGTTCAAACGGAGCTTCCTCCGGGGAAGACGGGAAGCCGGTGCTGAAAATGGCCGCTCTCGAAGGCGGCTACGGCAAGGAGATGTACAGTCAGGTCATCGCGGCGTTCGAGGAGCAATTCGACGTTGACGTAGAGCTGACGATCAGCAAGAGTATCGAGGATGAAATCACTCCGGGCATGAAAGCCGGCAAATACCCCGACGTTGTTGTGCTTGGTCAAGGGCGCAGCGCAGGGCTCACCGAGACGCTGATCAAGGATAAAGGGCTGGAGGATTTGACGGACGTTCTGGCGATGCAGGTGCCCGGGGAAGAGCGGACGCTTAACGACAAGCTGGTCGATGGCCTAATCGGGACGCTCGGCACAAATCCTTACGGCGATGACCGCACCTACTTGCTGCCGATGTACTATTCCCCGACAGGTTTGGTGTACAACAAGGGACTGTTCGAGCAAAAAGGCTGGGAGGTGCCGAAGACCTGGGATGAAATGTTCGCGCTCGGCGATCAAGCCAAGAGCGAAGGGATCGCATTATTTACCTATCCGACCGCCGGGTACCTGGATTCCTACTTCTTCGCGCTGCTGGCGGATGCAGGCGGGCCGGAGTTTTACGGTAAGGTGATGAATTACGAGCCGGGCATCTGGCAGACCCCTGAAGCGAAGCAAGCGCTGGACATAACCGCCAAGCTGCTGAGCTATGCTTCGGATACGACCGTCGCCTACGCCAATGAGCAGGACTTCACCAAAAACCAGCAGGCGATTTTGGACAACAAGGTCCTGTTTATGCCAAACGGCACCTGGATTGCCGGGGAAATGGCCGACGCTCCGAGAGCGGAAGGATTCGCATGGGGACTCACGCCAATCCCGACGGTGAAGGCGGGCGGAGACCGTTACATCGTCACTTCGATGGAGGCCGTATGGGTACCGTCCCAAGCGAAAAACAAAGACCTGGCCAAACAGTTCATCACCTTCCTTTACTCCGACCAAGCTGCCGAAATCTTCGCAAAGTCCAACGCCGTACAACCGATCAAGGGGATTTCGGAGCAGTTGACGGGCGAGAACCAGTCGTTCTACAGCGTGTACGACGAACCCAACGTGAAAGCGCTGGTTGGCGGGTTCGTCAGCACCAGCCCGGTGGAAGGCGTCAATATCAAAACCACGTTGTTTGATACGGCCAATAGCATCCTTTCGGGGGAGAAGACGGTAGACGATTGGCAAGCGGCTTTGCACGAAGCCAGCGAGAAATTGAGCGCGGCCGAAATAAGCTGCAGGAAGCGGGTGAGACGGTGAACCGAAACCAAGGAAGACTCCGCTTCATATGGTTGTGCATCACACCGGCGTTTGGGCTGTTTGTCCTCTTTATGCTCATTCCTACGTTTAACGTCTTCCGGATGTCGGTGTTCAAGTGGAGCGGATTTTCGGCGGAAAAACAATTTGTGGGCTTCAATAATTTCAAAATTTTGCTGGATGATGCGGTGTTCGTGAGGTCGTTCCAGAATACCGTGCTGCTGCTGGTGATCGTGACGATCCTGACGATGTCGATGGCCTTGTTGTTCGCGGCGGTGATGACGCGGGAGAACGTCAAGGGGAAGGACTTGTATCGCGTGGTCTTTTACATTCCCAACATTTTGTCGGTCGTGGTGATCGCGGCGATTTTCTCCGCGATCTACGATGCGGAGCAAGGGCTGCTGAACGGGCTGCTGGGCATTCTCCGGCTCGATTTCCTGCAGCGCATGTGGCTGGGGGATCAAGGCATCGTGATCTACAGTATCGCCGGAGCGATGATCTGGCAATCGGTAGGTTATTACATGGTGATGTATATGGCCAGCATGTCCAGCATTCCGGAGAGCTTCTATGAAGCGTCGGCGCTGGAAGGGAGCGGGAAGGTACGGCAATTTTTCTCCATCACGCTGCCCCTGATCTGGCAGAACCTAAGAAATACGCTGACCTTCTTCATCATCAGCTCGATCAATCTCAGCTTCACCTTGATCAAGGCGATGACGAACGGCGGCCCGGACGGGGCGACCGAGGTGTTCCTGAATTATATGTATAAACAGGCCTATACGAATTCTTCTTATGGGTACGGGATGGCCATCGGTTCGGTCGTCTTCCTGTTCTCGTTTGGGCTGTCGCTGTTGGTCAGCCGGGCGACGAAACGGGAACCGCTGCAATACTAGAACTTATATCACCTCTACTAGGGAGGAGTTGGCGGAGAACGGATGAAAGCCGACAAAGGGTACAAACTGTTTATTTACGTGATGCTTAGCCTGCTCGCCTTATCCATTGCCGTTCCGATGATTTGGGTACTGCTTGCTTCCGTGAAGCAGAAATCCGAATTTTACGGAGATCCATGGGGGCTTCCGGCAGGCGTTTACCTGCAAAATTATATCGATGCGTTTACCGATGCCCATATGGGGTCGTATCTGCTGAATTCATTGCTCGCCACCGTGCTTGGCTTGGCGATCCTGCTGGTCGTCGCCGTGCCCGCGGCTTATGTGTTGGCGCGATACCGATTCCGGGGCCGCAAGATTCTGAACCTGTTATTTATGGGCGGACTGTTCATTAACGTCAACTACATCGTCGTCCCGATCTTCCTGATGCTGCTGGACGGGGATCGGCTGCTCGGCGGCTGGTTCCCTGACGGCGTGCTGATCGACAATCTGGCGGTGCTGTCATTGGTGTACGCCGCCACGGCGATTCCTTTTACGATTTATTTGTTGTCCGGGTACTTTCAGACGATTCCCGAGGTATTCGAGGAGGCGGCGGCCATGGACGGCTGCTCGCATGTTCGGACGATGCTGTCGATCATGGCGCCGATGGCCCGTCCCAGTATCGTGACGGTGATTTTGTTCAATTTCCTGGCCTTCTGGAACGACTATATCATCGCCTTAACGCTGCTGCCGGGTCCGAACAAGACGCTCCCGGTCGGGCTGCTGAATCTGATGACCGCCCAGAAGGCGGCGGCCAATTACGGGCGATTGTACGCCGGCCTGGTGATCGTAATGGTTCCCGCCCTGATCCTGTACATTTTGGTGCAGCGCAGATTGGTGGAGGGCATGACGGCCGGAGGAACGAGAGAATAGGAGAGGGAGAGGATCGGTATGGCCAGGCAAAGAGGCAGAGTGACTCTGCCAAGCGAAGAAGGTTTTGTCCGGGAAACGAAGGAACTGATGGAGAGGTGGGGGGCGGACGCGATCCGGGACAGCGACGGGACGAAGCTGGATGCGGCCGTCAAAGCGCTGGACGCGAAAATATATACGGCTTATTTTCCGTCCAGGGGACATAACGAATTTATCGCACGACATATGGAGGAATGCCCGCAGATTTATTTAATGAGCGAATTCGTGCTGGCCCGGTCGGCCACGCTGGAGATCGAGCTGCTGCGCACCTACTACCGGGAACAGCTTGACGTCGATTATCTGCATGATCCTTATCGCTATTGGCAGGTGATCGATCGAACGACCGGCGAAGAAGTGCCCGCATCCGATTGGCGGATCCGCCAGCAGGACGATACCGTGGTCATCGACAACGCGGTGCCGTGGCATGAGTACACGGTTTCGTTCCTCGCCTACATTCAGTGGGACCCGGTCCAGATGTACAACCACATCACCAACGACTGGGGCGATAAGCCGCATGAAATTCCGTTTGACGTAAAGCAGCCTCATTCCAATGCTTTTATCTATGAAACGATGAAACAATGGCTTCGGGACAATCCGGAAGTGGATGTCGTGCGGTTTACCACGCTGTTTTATCAATTTACGCTGGTGTTTAACGAGCTTGCGAAGGAGAAGTTCGTCGACTGGTTCGGATATGGCGCCAGCGTGTCGGTAGCCATGCTCGAGGATTTCGCCCGGGAACAAGGATACGCCTTGACCGCCGAAGACTTCGTCGACCAAGGATACTACAATTCCTCCTTCCGGGTACCGTCACCGGCTTATCTGGATTACGTCGATTTTGTCTCCCGCTTCGTTGCGGCGGAAGCGAAGAAGCTGGTCGATCTGGTGCACGAAAGCGGCAAGGAAGCGATGATGTTCCTCGGGGATCAATGGATCGGCACGGAGCCATACGGGCCTTACTTCGGATCGATCGGCTTCGACGCGGTTGTCGGGAGCGTGGGCGATGGCACCACGCTGCGGATGATTTCCGACATCCCGCACGTAAAATACACGGAAGGGCGGTTCCTGCCTTACTTTTTCCCGGACGTGTTCCATGAAGGCAACGATCCCGTGGTCGAGGCGAACCGGAACTGGCTCGCGGCGCGGCGCGCGATCCTGCGCAAACCGATCGATCGTATGGGATACGGCGGATACCCAAGCTTGGCTTACCAATTCCCGACATTCGTGGAGTATGTCGAGCGGATAACCGATGAATTTCGCGAGATCCACGAGCATATCGGGGGAGCCAAGCCCTACTCGGGGCTAAAAGTGGCGATTTTGAACTGCTGGGGAGCGCTGCGGACGTGGCAGGCGTTTACCGTCGCCCATAGCCTCTACAGCAAACAGGCGTATTCCTACTACGGCATCCTGGAAGCTTTGAGCGGGATGGGCGTGGATGTGGTATTCATCAGCTTCGACGACGTACTGGAGCGCGGCGTCGATCCGACGATCGACGTGGTGATCAATGCCGGCGATGCGTATACGGCGTTTTCCGGCGGCGCGGCGTGGAAGAACGCGCGGCTGATCGAGCGGCTTCGCCGATGGGTATACGGCGGCGGCGGGCTGATCGGCGTTGGCGAACCGGCGGCGGTGCAGCATCAGGGGCGGTTTTTTCAGTTGGCCGATTGCTTTGGAGTAGATAAAGAGCTGGGGTTCAGCGTGTCCACGGACAAATATTTCGAACGGACGGCGGCGGAGCATTTCATTACGGCGGACAACACGGCATTCGATTTCGGGGAAACGACGAATCACGTCTATGCTTTGCATGACCGAGTCGAGATTTTGGAGTACTCGAACGGAGAGGTTCATCTCGCCGCGAATCGACCGGGTTCAGGCCGCGCGGTATACATGGCCGGACTCCCTTATTCCCCGGGAAATGCGCGTCTGCTCCTGCGCAGTTTGTATTTCGCGGCCGGGAAGGAAGGGGAGTTGAAGCGCTGGTATGCGGATAACGTACATTGCGAGGTGCATGCCTATCCGGAACAAGGGGTTTTTGCTGTCGTCAACAACACCAACGATCCGCAATCGACGGCCGTGTACGACGGGGAAGGGAAGGCCTGCACGATGGAGCTTGGCCCGAGCGAGATCTTGTGGAGAAGAACGGATGGGGGGGCTGCTCGGTGAAATTCATCCTTCGATTCATCGGATTGGCCATCTGCATCTGCCTGGTCGTCTACGGGCACAGCCAAGGAACCGGTTACCGGAATCTAGGTCTGATGACCGTCGGCTTGGTCGGGTTGATCGGATTGCTTTACGAATACAACCGCAAATATCAATAGCCCGCGCACGACGCGGAGACGGGAAAGGAATACTTCTTGGATGAACATGAACGAGATTTTTGACATCAGGCCGTCGCAAAGGCAACTCGATTGGCAAAGGCTGGAGTTTTACGGATTTATCCATTTCGGGATGAACACGATGACCGGCAGGGAGTGGGGAGCGGGGCACGAGGACCCGGCCTTGTTTGACCCAAAGCGCCTCGACGCGGCGGAATGGGTCGCCATTCTGAAGCAGGCCGGTATGAAAGCCGTGATTCTGACCTGCAAGCATCATGACGGCTTCTGCTTGTGGCCTAGCCGGTATACGAAGCATACGGTCGCGTCCAGTCCCTGGAGAGGCGGCCGGGGGGACCTGGTCCGCGAAGTCGCGGAAGCTTGCCGGAAGGCCGGGCTTAAATTCGGGGTGTACCTGTCACCTTGGGACCGGACCGAAGCGAGCTATGGGGAGGGCCAAGCGTATGACGACTTTTATGTGAATCAGTTGACCGAGCTGCTTACCCAATACGGCGAGATCGGTTGCGTCTGGTTGGATGGAGCCAACGGCGAAGGGCCTTCCGGCAAGCGGCAACACTACGATTGGGACCGCTACTATGAGACGATCCGCCGGTTGCAGCCGAAGTGCGTGATCAGCGTATGCGGTCCGGATATCCGCTGGGTCGGCAACGAGGCGGGTCATACGCGGCGGGAAGAATGGAGCGTTGTGCCCCGGGCGCTGCAGGATGCGGAGAAAACGGCGGAAAAATCGCAGCAAACCGACGATCCGGCCTTTGCCCGTTCCGTCAACTCGATGGAAGAGGATCTGGGCAGCCGGGAAGCCATTGCCCGCTACGGCGGGGAATGGGTGTGGTACCCCGCCGAAGTGAATACGTCCATCCGGCCGGGCTGGTTCTACCATGCCGAAGAGGACGGGCAAGTCCGGAGCGACCGCGAGCTGTTCGACATCTATTTGAAGGCGGTCGGCGGCAACGCCATGTTCCTGCTTAACGTTCCGCCCGACCGGGACGGAAAGATCGCTGCGCCGGATCGCGAAGCGTTGGCCGGGCTGGGGCGGAGGATTGCGGAACTGAATGACCTGGCGCCGGTGCGAGGGCCGAAGTGGACGGTATCGAGCGCCGCTTCCGGGAAGGAAACCGCGGAGATTCTCGCCGGGACAGATCCGGAAGAGGGCTGGAGGCCGGACGAGACGGATCGTGAACCATGGGCCCAAATCGCTTTGCCGGAGGTTACGGCATTTAACGCCGTAATCTTGCAGGAGCATATTTTGCGGGGACAGCGGGTGGAGGCGTTTGAGCTGTGGGCGTCGGATCGCGGCGGGGACGAACTGAACGAGGAAACCGGGAACCCGGACGAGTGGCATTGGATAGGCGAAGGTACGATGATCGGCCACAAGAAAATCATCAAGCTTCCGTTAACGACAGCTCGGCGGGTAAGGGTTGTTTTTAAGCGGTATCGGGGGTACCCGACATTGGCGGCGCTTCGACTCTCTCTATTGAGCGAGTAACTATAGGCGGTATCGTCAAGCATGGACTGAATCTGAATTGCACGAGATCGTCGAAGTAACTGCGAAGATGAAGTTATTTCCCCCACCGGCCCAAGCGTTCGCGTTTTCTCTATGGATTCGAGTAGGTTGAAGCGGAGGTGAGATCATGCCCGCACGGACGGGAACGAGCAAGAAAAGCAAAGGCCGGCGGAAGGGATGGCAGCTTGTCGGTTTGATCGTCGTGGCCGGTCTCCTGCTTACGGGTTACCTGCTGGCGAGAGATTCCGACGAGGAAGTGGCTGCGGTAGGCGGATACGCGATCACGGAGCGGGAAGTCGCGTTTCATATGGGTCGGCTGAAACCCGCCGTCCAGAACGAGTTCCGCGTCAAATACCAGGTGACGCTCGGGAGAGCCGATTGGACGAAGCCGGTCGGGGACATCACTCCAATCGCCTTCCTGCGGGAGCGGGCGCTGGAGCAAGCCGTCCGGGATAAAGCCGTCTTCGCCTTGGCCCGCACGCACGGCTTGCTGGAGACGGCGGATTTCGCCGGGCTGACCGCCAAGATGGAGGCGGAAAATCGGGAAAGGAAGGCCGCCGTGCAGCGCGGGGAAGTGGTGTACGGCCTCGTCCGGTTTACCTTGGAGCCTTACTATGCTCATGTATTGGCTTCCTTAAAGACCGAATTAAAGCGGAAGCTTAGCGAAAATCCGGAGGACCCGCTTTATCTGGAAAGGGGGGATGTCGAGAGCTATTATGATGAGCATGCCCCGGAGTGGGCCGCTAACGCGACGAGCTACGCGGTCGCCCAATTGACCGTGCCCGTCTCGCAACCGGGCAAGGAAGCCGCAGCCGGCGCCTTGGCGAAGCTCCTTGCGCAACAAGTCGGATTGGAGGAAATGGCCAGCCGGTTTGACGGTGCTTCCATCCGGACTGAGACGCTGACGGAAGAGAGCGGAGCCCATGTCAACTCGCCGGTTCATCAGGCGGTCTTGCAACTGAGGGGTATGGAACCGGGCGAATTGACCGCTCCCGTGGAGATCGGCCAAGGATTTGCCGTCTATCGTCTGGAGGAAGTCAAGGTCGACCGGCAGAAAGCGATGCAAACGTATGGATATCAGATCAAGCAGCAGTTGCTGGAAGAACGGTTTGAAGCCTATGTCGAGCAATACGGAAAAGGACTGCCGGTTCAAGTGAACCGGGAAAAGCTGGCCCGGGTCACGATCCCGGGAATTTAGCCCATTTGCGAATCCGTAAAAAACGTAACTATTCCGAAGGTATTGGAGGGAAATTATGTACGTGTCGAAAAGCCGCATCGCCCTGATAAGTCTGTCGTTGTTTGCCCTAATCTTTTCATTGCTGTCCCCGGCCGCTTCCGCTTCCGAGACGGTTTCCGCATCCCCCGGCGTCCAAACGATCGATCCCGCCCAGGTTGCGGGGAACCGGGCCAATCCTTATAAAGGAACCGACTATTATATCGATGCGACGCTGGGGAACGATGCCAACAACGGGACCTCGAAGAAAACGCCGTGGAAGACGTTCCGGAAAGTCAACGAAACGGTATTTAAGCCGGGCGATCGAATTTTATTGAAAGCCGGGGAGACCTGGAATGACCAGCAGCTCTGGCCAAAGGGCTCGGGAGTCGAGGGAAAGCCGATCGTAATCGATATGTACGGCAATCCGAAGGACGGAAAACCTTATATCGCCGCGGGCGGCAACGTGGAGAATCCGGTCCGCTACGAGAATGGGGATTTCATCAAGGACAAGACAAAAGTGGGCCTTACCGGCGCCGTCGTGCTGCGGAATCAGCAGTATTGGGAAATCCACAACCTGGAGATATCGAATGACGACGACTTCGCCACGGATATCGACGTGTCCGCGAAAAAGCAGTCCGTCGTTCGGGACGGGGTGTCGATCACGATCAACGCCGATCTGCTGGGTCCGGGCGATGACAAGATCATGAACTATTTCCGCATCAGCAATTTATATATCCACGATATCGACGGCCCGACCGATTGGCAGAAAATCCATTACGGCGGCATCGTTTTCCAAGTTTTCGGCGAAAAAAGCTATAAGGACTACGATCAAGGGGCTTACTACTTCCAGGATGTCCGCATTGAAAACAACCATTTCTACAAGACCGAACTCCATGCGATACAGTTCGCGTTCAACTGGTTCTACGACCGCGACGCCAGCTCCGGCGAATACGATGAAACCGGCAAATATCATGAGGGCTGGGAGCAGCTGTGGGTGCGAACCCGCGACCTGTACAGCCGCGACGTATACATCGGGCACAATTATGCGGAGGACATCGGCCAAGGCGCCATTCAGTTGGCGAACACCAAGAATATGACCGTGGAATTCAACGAGGTCAACGGTTATTTGCAAAGATATGACGCCGTCTCCTGCGGGCTGTATTTATGGGCGGGAGCCGACTCGGTCATGCAGTTCAACGAAGTGTACGGCGGTCCTTACGGCGAATTCGACGGTACCCCCTGGGATTTGGAATACACCAACTTCAACGTGACCTATCAATACAACTATTCCCACGACAACGCCGCGGGCTGGATGGCCTACATGGGGAACAGCTCCAATTCCGTGGCGCGTTACAATCTGAGCGTCAACGACAACGGCGTCATTGTCAAAAATATGCTGTCGACCAATTACTCGCCGACGTATTTCTTGAATAATGTGTTTGTCTATAACGCGGAACAAATGGACTGGTTCCACGACGAGGTGTTTAAGGATACGGTGTATTTCCTCAACAACGTCTTCTACAACACGTCGGAAACGACGCCGACAAAATGGTACCGGAAGGAAGGCGCCTTAAATAAGGCGGTATTCTCCAATAACGCCTTCTACGAAGCGGGGGGCGTCTACTCCGAGCAGCAGCCTAAGGATCCCAACGGCGTATTGGCGGACCCGATGTTCGTGAAGGATCCGCAGGACTACAAGAAGAACAACGGGGTAGACCGGATCGTGAACTCGGCGGCGAATTTCAAGCTGAAGCAGCACTCTCCGCTGATCGACGCCGGCCGTTACAACCGAAACGTCGGCGAAGAGGATTTCTTCGGCACACACTTGTACTATGGGAACGGCATCGACATCGGTTTGCATGAATCGCCGATCGGCAAGCAGGTGAAGCATCCGATCGATACGAATCCGATCGAAGCCAACTATCCCCATCCGAACTAAAGGACAGCGAATACTGGACGCCAACGATGATGGAGATCCAGGTTTATCATGGCGGGAGCACAAATCCGGACGACGTCGGCACCACAACGGCTGACTTGATTTGATCCTACCCGATTTAAGTAAAGTCGACATCCAAGGGACTGTCGACTTTACTCAGACTGTTGGCAAAGCCCGGATATTTACGGGCTTCTGCTTATGGATCGTGAATAAAACGAGTATTGAAAGCTGTAGAAAAAGAAGATCGCCAATATCCCGGCCAAGAGGGCGGGATATTGGCGATCTTCTTTACGTTCCGGCAAGTTGCAGTCAGCAGCACTTGTTGCTGTACCTTACGGCGACCGCGGAAACGGCAATAGTGAAAACCCGTGGGAGGTCTTTGGCGTCCGCGAAGCTTCGATGATGATGTTATGCTTGCTGTCCGGATGGTCGTGCTCATTGTAGGATCGGCGGAATAATATCGAATGCGAGTGTGATAAATGTCATGAAATTGTATAAACTATTCTGGAAAATAACTGGAATACGAGGTGCGTTCATGAATGATATCGACCGGGGAGCGGACTCCTTGATCATCGGCATCGACGTGGGTTCGACCACCGTCAAAGCAACTGTAGTGGATACGAAGAGCAAAGCGATCCTTTGGTCGGACTATCAGCGCCACCATACGAAGCAGGCGGAGAAAGTCATGGAACTCTTGGTCGCCATCGGCAACGAGTTCCCGGACGTCAAGAAGGAAAACGTCCGCGTTTTTGCGACGGGTTCCGGCAGCGGCCCCATCGCTCCGCAGATCGGGGCTAAATTCGTGCAGGAAGTCAACGCGGTCACCATGGCGGTGGAAGAGTTGCATCCCGATGTCGGGAGCGTCATCGAGCTCGGCGGCCAGGATGCGAAAATCATCATCTTCTAAGAAAACGCGGAGACGGGAAACAAGCAGGCGATCACGTCCATGAACGACAAATGCGCGTCCGGCACCGGCGCCACGATCGACAAATGCATGATCAAAGTGGGAATGCCCATGGAAGAAGTGGGAAAGCTGCACTTTGACGCTTCAAAATTGCACCATGTGGCCGCAAAGTGCGGCGTGTTTGCCGAAACGGATATCGTCAACCTGGTGAAGAGCGGCATTCCTTCCCCGGAAATCATGTGCTCGCTGGCCGATGCCATCGTGATGCAGAATCTGTCGGTGCTGACCCGCGGCAATACGTTGCGGCACCGCGTGCTTCTCTTGGGCGGGCCGAATACTTACCTGCCTTTCCTGCAGGAATGCTGGCGGCAGCGGATTCCTCAGACCTGGCGGGAACGTGGTTACGATTATCCCCAAGACGCGGCGATCGAGGACCTGATTTTCGTGCCGGACAATTCGCAGTATTACGCCGCCTACGGAGCCGTGCTGTACGGCCTCCACGAACCGGCGGACGTCGGGGTTTATCAGGGACTGGAGGGGCTGAAGGAGTTTATCGCCCACGGCCGCAAAGCCAAACTCGGCGAGAAAGCAGGCCCTCCCTTGGTGGAGACCGATGATGAATTGGAGCAATTCCGCCGAAATTACAGCATTCCCCGGTTCGAGCCGGCCTTATTCGCTCCGGGCCAGCACGTGAGGGCGGTGATCGGCCTGGACGGCGGGTCCACTTCGTCCAAAGCCGTTCTGGTGGACGACCGCGGCCGGATTTTGCTTAAAGAATACCAGCTTTCCAAGGGGAACCCGCTGGAGGACACGAAAGAGATGCTGCAGCGTATCCAGGGCAAGGTGCGGGAACAGGGAGCCGAGCTGGAGATCATCGGCTTCGGCGCAACGGGGTATGCCGCGGACGTTCTGGAAAAAACGTTAAAGGCGGACGTCAACATCGTCGAAACCGTGGCCCACATGATGAGTGCCGTCCACCAATTCGGCGATATCGACGTCATTTGCGACATTGGGGGACAGGATATCAAAGTGTTGTTCCTAAAAAACAGGGATATCCGCAACTTCAAGCTGTCCAACCAATGTTCGGCCGGGAACGGGATGCTGCTGCAGGCGATGGCCGACCAGTTTGGCATTCCGGTTCAGGAGTATGCGAATACGGCTTTCGGTGCGGATCTCAGCCCCAAATTTTCTTACGGTTGCGCGGTGTTTCTCGACGCGGATCGGGTGAATTTCCAGAAGGAAGGCTATTCCAAAGAGGAACTGCTTGCCGGGCTCGCCCTCGTCCTGCCGAAAAACGTGTGGCAATACGTGGTGCAGATTCCGCGCATGGCCGAACTCGGCCGCAAGTTCGTGCTCCAGGGCGGCACCCAGTATAACCTGGCCGCAGTCAAGGCCCAGGTGGATTATATCAAGCAGCGGGTTCCCGATGCGGAAGTTTACGTCCATCCGCATCCGGGAGAAGCGGGCGCTATCGGAGCGGCGATGGAAACACTGCGCGTGGTCAAACGGCGGGGATACTCCACCTTTTTGGGGCTGGATTCCGCGATCCATCTGCGATATACCAGCCGCAACGACGAATCGACGCGCTGCAATTTCTGCCCCAACCACTGCAGCCGCACCTTTATCGATTCCGAGACGCCGAACGGTCAAACCGCCCGTTATATTTCCGGTTTCTCCTGCGAAAAGGGGACGGTGGAGGATCAGGATGCGGTCGTCAAGCTGACCAAAGAGCGGCAGGAGTTGAAGAAGCATTACCCCAACCTCGTCGAATACGAGGCGCGCCGCATGTTTCAACATTTTTACGATCCGGAGCCGCTGCCGCAGCCGATGGCGGAGGACGCCCGGCCCAAACAAAGCCTGCTGGGACGGCTAGGCAGGCGCGCTGAACCCGGCCAGAGCCGGTTTGCGCGTTCTTCCGCCGAGGCGATGGAGCGGCGCGGCCGGATCCGGATCGGGATTCCCCGCGTGCTGAACATTTGGTCGACGGCGCCTTTTTGGCGGACGTATTTCGAGACGCTTGGCATAGGCGGCAAAAACATCGTGTTCAGCGACCATACGAGCGAGGAAATGTGGCAGGAAGGCGGCAAATACGGTTCGATCGACCCGTGTTATCCGTCGAAAGTGGCCCAGGCTCACGTCCACAATTTGCTGTTTAAGCACCATGAGCAAAAAGCGCTGGATTACGTCTTTTTCCCGTGCATCACCCATATTCCGACACATCTGAACAATGTGATGGATTCGACCAGCTGCCCGATCGTGGCCGGTGCCCCGAACGTGATCAAAGCCGCCTTTACCAAGGAAGTGGATTTCTTTGCCACACGGGGAATCACGTATCTGGATCCGGCGGTGACGTTCATCGAACCGAATTTGCTGAAAAGACAACTGTATGAGGCGTTTGCCGAAAATCTGCAAATCACCGAGGACGAAAGCGATTTTGCCGTGGAGCAGGGATGGAAGGCGCTGAATCTGTTCGATGCGGAGATGCAGGAGAAGGGGCGCCAGATCCTGGAGCAGGTTGAGCGGGAAAACCGCCTGGCCATTTTGATGATCGGGCGGCCCTACCACTCCGATCCGGGCCTGAATCACGGCGTGCTCGAAGAGTTCCAGGTGCTCGGCTATCCCGTCCTGTCGATGCGCTCCATTCCCAAAGACGAAGCCTGGCTGCACCGCTTTTTCGCCAGTGACTTGAAGAGCGGGCGCGTCCAATCCGCGCTGGAAGTGAGCGATGTGTGGCCGGAAAACTTCAGTTCCAACAGCGTGCAAAAAGTGTGGGCGGCCAAATTTGCCGCACGCCATCCGCACGTGGCCGTGCTGGACTTGTCCAGCTTCAAATGCGGCCATGACGCGCCGACCTATGGGTTGATCGATTCGGTCATCAGCGCCGCAGGCACCCCTTACTCCGCGCTGCACGAGATCGACGCCAACAAGCCGGGCGGCTCGATCAAGATCCGGGTCAAAACGTACGCCCACAGCCTGGGGCTCCATGAAGAGCGTCTGGAGGATCTGGCCCGCAAAAAAGCCGAGCTGCAGCAGCGTTTGGAGCAAAAACGAGCTGAACTACTAAGTTTGAAGCAAGACGAGCAGGCCGGAGCGATTTAACCGGAGCGATAAATACAAAGGAGTGAAACGACCATGGCTGTCGCCAAAAGAAAGATCAAACCCGCCGAGCCGTCCCGGATCGAGGACATCCTGGCGGAGTACCAGAAAGAACAGGAACAATTGCTGGGTTTGGAGCAAGGGGATAAACAGCATTGGTTCGACCCCGTTCCGCGCCAGTTTCTGGCCATAGACAAAGCCGCCACGACGATTCTGTTCGGGGGCTTGACGATGGCACAGGATTTTTTGGTGGAGGGAGCGTTGAATGGTCTCGGGTACCGGGTTCGGCATATGGAATGTCCGGACAACGAGTCGCTGCGTTATGGCAAGGAATTCGGAAATCGGGGGCAGTGCAACCCGACATATTTCACAGTCGGCAATTTGATTAAGTACCTGTGCCACCTGCGTGACGTGGAAGGCAAATCCAAGGAAGAGATCGTCGGCAGTTACTTATTCGTGACCAGCGGGTCCTGCGGCCCCTGCCGCTTCGGCACCTATGTGACAGAGTACCGGAAAGCTTTGCGCGACGCGGGATTCGACGGTTTCCGCGTGCTGCTGTTCCAACAGACGGACGGTCTGAAGCAGGCGACCGGCGGCGAATCGGCGCTGAAGCTGGATACCGCGTTTTTCCTCGGCTTCCTGAAAGCCGTTCTGCTCGGAGACATTCTGAATGCGCTGGCTTACCGGATTCGTCCCTACGAGTCGGAGGAGGGCGCGACGGACGCCGCATTGGAACGCTGCAAACGGCTGTTATATGAAGCCTTGAGCGAGCGCAAGCGGTTGATTCCGGCCTTGCTTCGCTGCCGCAAAGAACTGCGGGCCATTCGCGTGGATCGCACCAGGGTGAAACCGAAGGTCAGCATTATCGGCGAGTTTTGGGCGATGACGACCGAAGGCGACGGGAACTATCACCTTCAGCGCTTTTTGGAAAGCGAGGGAGCCGAGGTGGAGGTGCAGTCGATGACCGCCTGGATCCTCTTTCTGATCTGGTCGGCGCGCTACGATACGCTGAAACGGATCTCCCTGCGCGAGGCCGATGCCGGGAAACACGGTCTGAAAGGGAAAAATCCGCACTCGCGCCTGCGCCTGTTATGGCTTGCGGATCGCGCCGTCCGCGTCATCTTCCAAAGCTATGCCAAAACGATCGGTCTGCGGGGTTACCATCTTCCCGATATGGAGGAGATCGCCCGCGTCGCCCATGAACACTATAACAACCAGGTGCGCGGCGGAGAGGGACATATGGAGGTCGGCAAGCTGATTTTGAACGTAATGAAGCGGAAAGTCAACATGACCATTTCGGTCAAGCCCTTCGGCTGCATGCCGTCTTCCGGCGTTTCCGACGGGGTGCAATCGCTGATCACCGAGAAGTATCCCGACGCGATCTTTCTGCCGATCGAAACGACGGGGGATGGAGCGATCAACGTACACAGCCGCGTACAGATGATGCTGTTTAAAGCAAAACAGGCGGCGCAGAAGGAATTTGAAGATGCGTTAGCGCAAAAAAATCTGTCGGCCGACGGGCTCCGGCAAAGGTACAAATTCAGGTTCGCCGATCCGCTGCGGGCAAGCCGTCACGTCGTTGCTTGTACGGCAGCGAATGGCGTATACGGCTTAACGAGGTTTGCGAACGGTTTTTCACTCCGAAGAAACCAGCAGAATCCGCAGAGGATATAACGATTGGACTGAATAAGACGTACAGAAAGGACCTTATCTTCCGACGGATCGTGGAATTTAAGGTCCTTTCGTTCGATTATATAAAGCTAATTCCCGGTTGGTCTGGCAGTAAAAAAGATTTCATTGTACAGAAAGCATTTTCGGAACTTTTTCAACACCTGGCAATCATACTGCTGATTGATAAACATCCGAAGGTAATCCTTCTCGTTTCGGATATAGTTTCCGTCGTCATAGCGGGTCATGAACCAGTTGCTGAAACGGTTTTCCTGGCATAAATAAGGTTCAATGACGGCCAAATTTCCACCCGGCTTCAACACCCGGCGGAACTATGTAAATAGTCTTTAACAAGTTCGTTCGATATATGGTGAAGGACCGCAACAATCAAGATGAGATCGATGGTTTGATCCGGTACCGGGATTCGTTTCCCGTCGAAAACCATAAACGTATGATGCGGGAAGAGACGTTTGGCGAATTGGATTCTCTTCGAATCGAGATCGATGCCGCAATACCGATCGACATGACTCATGCCGCAGTTTGCGCCCGTACCGCAGCCAAAATCGAGAACCATTTTATTTTCCACTGGGAAATGGCTTTTGATATGGTTATGAATATATTTTTCGGTAAACCATTTTGGGCGTACCATTGAGTGATACAATCTTGGGGTTAAATACATGGAATCGACCTCGCTACCGTTTGTTGAATTTCTTACGAAATTATGTCCTAACGAAGTCGAATTATGTATGGAAAATCCATATGCATCCCTGGGCGGACAATATGACTTAAATGAATAATAAATATAGACCTGTGACACGCTTTATCATGGGGGTGAGACGCATCATTGCTTTGGATCATTTTAGCAATTTCCCTATTGGTCATCCAAATCGCCGCGGTTATGGTCCTGGAACATTCGCGTCCTTACAAAGCGATCGCATGGATTGTCATCTTGCTTATGGTGCCGTTGTTCGGGTTTCTGCTCTATTGTTTTATAGGAAAAGAATATTCTCTCAAACGTTTCGTCAGTGGGACCGACCGTACGGCGCTGGAGCAACTCGAACAACAGCTGTCCGGTCGCTGTCGTTGCAATCGCACGGAGGAACGGTCAACCCCGGCGGCTATGCACTTGGGAGGTATCCATTCGAAACTAAAACATGCGACACCGCTTCCCGTAACCTATGGCAATAAAATAACCGTGTTCGCAGAAGGCGATAAGGCATTTGAAGACATGCTTCAGGCCATCGCTTTGGCCAGGCATCATGTTCATATCGAATTTTATATTATCCGTGACGATCGCCTCGGTTCCCGGTTTCGGCAATTATTGATCCGCAAGGCACAGGAAGGGGTAAAAGTGCGGCTGATCTATGACGGAATCGGCTGCTATCATAAGTTTGGGAAATCTTATATGGAAAGTTTGCATGAAGCCGGCGCGGAAACCGGCTGCTTTTCTCCTCCGCTCAGCTCCTTTATCAAGCAACGGATCAATTATCGCAATCACCGGAAAATCGTGGTCGTGGATGGGAAAATCGGGTATTTCGGCGGTTTGAACATCGGGGATGAATACCTGGGAAGAAATCCGAAAATCGGCTATTGGCGGGACACCTTTTTTCGCATCGAAGGCGATGCGGTGTTGTGGATTCAATATACGTTTCTGACCGATTGGCATTTCGTGAAAGGAGAATTGGCGGTCGGTCCGGACTACTATCCGCATCAGGACAGCAAAGGGAACGAAAGGGTCCAAATCGTCAAAAGCGGTCCGGACGATCCGTTGCTGGGGCTCGTTTTTTCCTGCTTCATTTCCGCCAGGAGTAGGATCTACATCGAATCGCCGTATTTCGTGCCGGAGCCCGGCGTCATGATGGCGCTGAAAACGGCGGCCCTCGGCGGAGTTGATGTTCGCGTCATCTTGCCGGCGGTTCCCGATTCCAAAATCGTTTACTGGGCTTCGTTGTCCTATGTGCAGGATTTGCTGCAATCCGGGGTTCGCTTTTTTCTGTACGAGAAGGGGTTCATCCACGCCAAAGTGACGATTGCCGACGATCTGGCGTTTTCCGGATCCGCCAACATGGATTTTCGCAGTTTTTGCGGGCAATTCGAACTGGATGCTTTTTTTTACGACAGGAAGACCGTTGAACGTTTGCTGCGGGATTTTTACAGCGATTTGAACGTAAGCAAGGAAATCAGGCTTAGGCAATATGAAAAACGGCCGCAGCTTCAAAAGTACAAGGAAGTGTTCGCCCGCTTGTTGTCGCCTTTGTTTTAGGAACCCGCAAGCGAGGAGCTTTTAGCCGAAATGCTATCGCTCGCGGGTCGTTTTGTTTACTCAAAACCAAACAAACTTAGGCGCCCAGGAACATGGCCATATCTTCCTCGACGTTCGTGATGCCTCCGATGCCGAATTTTTCGATCAGGACATTAGCTACGTTCGGCGAGAGGAAAGCCGGCAACGTCGGTCCGAGATGGATGTTTTTGACGCCGAGATAAAGCAGGGCGAGTAGGACGATCACGGCCTTCTGCTCATACCAGGCGATATTGTACGAAATCGGCAGCTCGTTAATATCCTCAAGCCCCAACGCTTCCTTCAACTTGAGCGCAATAACGGCCAGCGAATAGGAATCGTTGCATTGGCCGGCGTCCAGGACACGGGGAATTCCGCCGATGTCGCCGAGCTCCAGCTTGTTGTATTTGTACTTGGCACAGCCGGCGGTCAAAATCACGGTGTCGCGGGGCAATGCCTCGGCAAACTCCGTATAGTAGTCGCGCGATTTCATTCGCCCGTCACACCCGGCCATCACGAAAAACCGTTTGATCGCCCCGGTTTCCACCGCCTGAACGATCCGGTCGGCCAGCTGTGTCACCGTATGATGGGCAAAGCCGCCCACGATTTGCCCGCTCTCAAGCTCCGTTGGCGGCGGGCAGTTTAGGGCGTGCGCGATCAGTTCCGAGAAGTCCTTCGGTTGACCCTCCTTGCCGTCCGGGATATGCCGTACCCCGGGATAACCGGTATTCCCCGTGGTGTAAATTCGATCCTTATAACTTGCTTTGGGCGGAACGATGCAGTTGGTCGTCATCAGAATCGGGCCGTTGAAGGCTTTGAATTCCGCCGATTGTTTCCACCAGGCGTTGCCGTAATTGCCGACGAAATGGCCGTATTTCTTGAAGGCCGGATAATAATGGGCCGGCAGCATTTCGCTGTGGGTGTATACGTCCACGCCGGTTCCTTCGGTTTGCGCCAGCATTTCCTCCAAATCTTTTAAATCATGGCCGCTGATCAAAATGCCGGGGCGATTCCGCACGCCGATATTAACCTGGGTTACTTCCGGATGCCCATACGTGCCGGTATTGGCCCGGTCCAGCAAGGACATGGCTTCAACGCCATATTTGCCCGCCTCTAGGACTAAGGCGACGAGATCGTCGGCGGTCAAGGTATCGTCCAATGTTGCAGCCAACGCCCGGCGCAGAAAATGATCGATCTCCGGGTGAGAATAGCCTAACTGATCGGCATGATACGTATAAGCGGCCATCCCTTTAAGTCCGTAAGTCAGCAGCTCGCGCAAAGAACGAATATCTTCGTCAGCGGTGGCGAGGACGCCCACCTGCTTTGCTTTGGCCGCAAACTGGATTTCATCATCCGCTTCCCAGAGCGCGGCATCGGGCAGGACGGCCTCTTCGCCGGCATGCCGTTCGTTCCAGCAGCTTCGCACGGCATTGCGCAGGACAAGAGCTTCACGGATTTGGCCGACGAAGAAGCCGGGATCGAAATTGGCGTTCGTAATGGTCGCAAACAAGGAGTTCATCGTAAAAACGGATAGCTGCCGTTCCAAGGGGTCCGGCAGGTCGCTGTCCAGCGCGAGGAATGACGCACCTTTGAGTACATAGACGAGCAAATCTTGCAAATTGGCTACGTCCCCGGGCTTTCCGCAGACGCCCGCGATCGTGCAACCCGTTCCATTTGCCGCCTCTTGGCATTGATAACAGAACATGGATGGTTCGTGACGCATGTCGGCAGTGGCATGGCTTTGGTTCATGGGAAACCTCCTTGAGATAAAATGGATAAGGGAGGCGCTAAGAAGGGTGATTTTTATTAACGCAAATATATTTGAGGGCGCTGCACCTCCGATTATGCCAGAAGCATATCGCCGGACGGTTCACGGTTTAGTGATTGGAATCACATTCATTTCCACAAAATAGAAAACACGCAGGATCTTAACCAACCGTGAAGGACTTACTGGACTAATCGGTTGTGGAAATTATACAATACGAGATGTTAACCACTAGATGCGTGGAATTTCAAATGAGGTGAAACGATGTTGCGAACACAGAAATGGCGCATACGGGCCGTGATCTTAGGCTTGACGGCAATGCTGATGACAATTCTCTCCGGCTGCGGAGGGGATGCGGGAATTAAGGAGAATCCGGCGGCTGCAGAGCCGGCGTCGAAACAATATTATATTTTTGATACGGTGGTTAACATCAAATTGTATGATGACCCCAAGGCCGACGAGCACTTGGACCATATCGGCGAGATGCTGAAAACCTTGGATGAAGAGTTGAGCCGGACGTTGGAGACGAGCCAACTCTACAAAGTGAATCAGGAAGCCGGCAAACAGGCGGTTGAAGTCTCGGAAGAGACGATGGAGGTTCTCGAACGTTCGATTGACTACGCCAAAGCGACGGACGGGCTGTTCGATCCGACTGTCGGCGGACTGGTCGATCTGTGGGATATCGGACATGAAGGGGCCCATGTCCCAGCGCCGGAGGATTTGCAGCGGGTACTGAGCCTGGTCGGCTATCAGGATGTGGTTGTGGATGATGCCAAACGGACCGTCTTTTTAAAACGGCCGGGGATGATTCTGGATCTCGGCGGCATCGGGAAAGGATATGCGGCCGATGAGATCGCCGCGTACCTGCGGGGCGAGGGCGTGAAGAGCGCGCTGATCGATCTTGGAGGCAGCAGTATCATCGTGGTCGGAAGCAAGCCAAACGGCGACAGTTGGAACGTCGGGCTTCAGGACCCCGACAGTTCGCGCGGCATCACGGTAGGGACGATTCGTTTAAAGGACCAGGTCATCAATACCTCGGGAGTCTATGAGCGGTATTTTATTGAGGATGGGGTGATGTACCATCACATTCTTGATCCCAGAACCGGCGCTCCAGCGCAAAACGAGTTGAAAAGCGTGACGATCCTGACGGATAATGCGACGGATGCCGATGCGTTATCCACCGTCGTATACGTGATGGGTTTGGAAAAAGGGATGGAGTTTGTTGAAAATTATAATGAGGAAACCCAAGCCATGTTTATTACGAAAGACGACAAAATCTACGTCACATCGGGATTGAAGAATGTATTCAATATTTCGAGCGAGCAGTACACGCTGGTCGAATAACGGCAGGCCGGGACGTTCAAGCGATTGAGCGTCTTTCTGCGATGCCGGAACTTATTGACGAAGGAGATGGTTTCTATGAAACTGATGTTTATTTCGGATATCCACGGATCGAGCGCTTGGCTGGACCGGACGATGGATAAAGCCGCGGACGAAAAGGCGGATCAGATCGTGTTGCTGGGGGATTATTTATACCACGGACCAAGGAATCCGCTGCCGGACGGGTACGATCCGAAACGGGTGGCGGCAACGCTTAACGGGCATAAACAAAGCATCTTCGCCGTGCGCGGAAACTGCGATGCCGAAGTGGATCAAATGCTGCTCGAATTTCCGATGATGGCGGATTATACGATGATCTTCTGGGAAGGGCGCCGGATTTACGTCACGCATGGGCACGGATACAGCATGGAACAGCTTCCGCCGCTGGCGCCGGGCGACGTGTTTATTCAGGGACATACGCATGTTCCGGTGGCCGACCGCAGGGATGGAATCTATGTGTTGAACCCGGGTTCAATCGCTTTGCCGAAGGAGAATTTCCCGAACTCCTACGGGATTTTGGAGGCCGGAACATTTATCGTGAAGGACTTTGCCGGCGAGACCGTGAAACAAATCGCGTTCACGCCATGAGAAACGATCGGATCGAACATCAACTCCGGGCTCTTCCCGCTTCGCCCGGGGTTTATTTGATGAAAGAATGCGATGATTTGAAGCCTGGTGGCGAACCGCGACAAGGTTGGAGGCGCCTATGGAGGCATTTTGGCTAATCAACCTATAAGTTAACGCCGGGAAGATTAAAAAGCAGCGAGGGAGGTTTTACGCCCCGCTGCTTTTTTGTGCGGACTCCGAGTTTGCGATCCCGTCGATAAAATTTGGCGATTTTGGGAATAACATATAAACATTCTTCTAAGCTTTCTCGGGAAAGGGTGGATACATGCTGAATCAGGAACGCTTGCACGATTCCGTCAATGAGAATATCGCGTTATTCAAGCGGATTTTTTCCGGGGACTCCACCGTGAAAATCCGCAAGTTCCAACATCCCGAAATCGGATCGATCTCCGGCTGTTTGATCCACATCGAAGGCATGGTAAGAAGCGAGGCCATAAGCAACAACATTATTAAGCCGATCTTAGCCTTTAAAGCCTCCGGGGAATCCCCGGGAATTCCCCTAACGCAGCTGTTGATGGACCGGATTATCGATGCCCCCGAACTCAAATTATCGGATGACATGGATGAGTTGCTGAATGAGCTCCTGTGCGGCAAAACTCTGTTGTTGGTAGAGGGATACCCTCAAGCGCTGACCGTCGGGACGCAGGGAGGACATTACCGGGACGTGTCGGAACCGGGAACGGAGAAGTCGGTTCTTGGGCCAAGAGAAGGCTTTACCGAATCGCTGATCACCAACTTGACGCTCGTCCGGCAAAGAGTAAAGAACCCGGATCTTAAATTTGAATTTATGGAGCTCGGGGAGTCGACCCGTACGACCATCTGCCTATGTTATATGAAAGGAGCCGTCTCTCAAAAGATTCTGGACAAGCTCGTTAAACGTCTGGAACAACTGAACATCGACGCCGTACTGGATTCCGGGCAATTGCAGGAGATGCTCCGCGATCACCCCATGTCTCCGTTCGAAACGGTCGGCAATACGGAGCGTCCCGACGCCGTGGCCGGCAAGATCCTGGAAGGGCGCATCGCGGTGCTGGTGGACGGTAGCACGTTTGCCCTTACGGTTCCCTTTTTGTTCCTGGAATATTTTCAAGTGAGCGAAGACTATTACAGCAATTACTTCTTCGGTTCGTTCAACCGGGCGATGCGGTTTCTCGGCGAATTTCTCGCTGTCAGTATTCCGGCCATCTATGTATCGCTGGTCACCTACAATCAGGAAATGGTGCCGACCCCCTTGCTGCTCAGCATATCCGCCGCAAGACAATCCGTGCCGCTGCCGACGGTGGCGGAATGTTTCTTGATGCTGCTCGTATTCGAGATTTTGCGAGAGGCCGGAACGCGGATTCCGAACTCCATCGGCCAAGCCGTAAGCATCGTTGGCGCGCTGGTATTGGGACAAGCCGCGGTTGATGCGAGAGTCGTGAGCGCCCCCATGGTGATCGTCGTCGGTACGACCGGGATTACGACGCTGCTCAACGTCAAGATGAAGGCGGCATCCATCTCGACGCGTTTTATTTTGTTGTCTTTGTCCTCGTTTTTGGGGCTTTACGGTTATTTGTTCGGAATGATCGGGTTGATCATTCATTTGATGGGCCTGCGGAGCTTCGGAGTGCCTTACATGATGACGATCGGTTCCTTCAAGGAAGCCGATATTCGGGATACGGTCATCCGTATGCCTTGGTGGCGGGCGAAGAAAGGAGTCCCCAGCGGGCAAGCCAAACGGCGGATTCGAAAAATCGCGAGGTGAGCGAAAGATGCCGATCCATTCGAGAGTGAAACGTGGGGCTATTCTTGCATGCAGCCTGATTTTTTTATCGCTGGCAGGTTGCTGGAATTACCGGGAGGTCGACAAAGTGATAACGGTTGCCGGAATTGCCATTGACAAGGACAAGGAAGAAGGCGAAATCAGGTTGACTATCGAGATGGTCGACGGTTCGGGGGGAGAAGACTTGGTGAACATCGGTTCGAAACGGGTTACCTTATCCGGGAGCACCATGTTTGAAATCGTACGAAAAATGATCGCCGAAACCGGGATGCGACTTTACTGGGCCCATGCCAAGTCGATTATCTTAAGCGAGGAAATCGCCCGGGGGGGAGCTTCGAAAGTTCTCGACTGGTACGTCAGAGACACGGAAACGAGGGGCGACATTCATATCCTGGTATCCGGGGAGAAAACCGCGGAGGAGGTGCTGCGTACCGGCGGGGACTCCGGCGCCCCGCTTTCCTTTAAAATCGATGAAATCCTTAAGAACGAGGATAATATATCCTCCTTTCCGGTGATGGAGATTTTTGATTTCGCAGACACGATCAATACGACCGGCATCAGCAGCATCCTGCCGATGATCCACCTGACGGGGAACGAAGGCAAACAGGTGGCTTCCATCGGCGGGCTGGCCGTATTCGACAAGGACAAGATGCTGGGAACGATGGATGCCGACCAAACCAAGTATGTGTTGTTTCTCCGGAACGAAATCAAAGGGGGGATCCTGCCTTTGGGCGGTTATCGGCGTTCGCCGGGCGTTTCATTGGAAATTTTCAAGAGCAAAACCAAAGTGGAGCCGGTGCTTGTGAATGGTCAGGTTGAAATCAGGGTAAAGACGGACACTGTTGTTTCAGTGGACGAAGCACAGGAAAACATCGATTATTCGCCAAAATGGCTGGCGGAAATTGAGAAAATCGCGGAAGACCTGCTTGTGAAGGAAATGGAGAACGTTATCGGGATTGCGCAGCGGCGCTACCAGCAGGATATCTTCGGTTTTGGCAACCGGATCCACAAGAAAATGCCAAAGGTATGGAAGTCGCTCGAAAGGAACTGGGACGAGCAGTTCTCCAAGTTAAAGTTATCCGTACAAGCGGATGTTAAAATCAAAAATACGGCATCCGTCAGAAAGCTGATTCAATCGGAGGAAGAGGGTTAGTGATACTGTTTACGATCTTCGCTTATGCCTTCATCGTGCTGCTGGATCAGGTCCAAACGTATAAAAACGGTTATATCAAAGACTTTTACGTCAGTTGCGCCTTGAGCCTGGTATCCTTCTCGGCTGCTTTGGCGCTGGCCGCCGGGGCGAAGCTGCCGGGCCCTTCGCGGATGATTGAACATGCGGTGCGGCTGTTGTTTGGCTTATAACGCGGGAGGTGGACGGGTTATGAACAAGGATTTGATCAGCGGAGGCGAGGCCAGAACTATCATGATCCTGTTCATCATGGGCAGCACGATGATCCTGGGCGCCGCAGGCCAAGCCAAATCCGACGCATGGCTCTCGATTCTGATTTCCGTCGCCATCGCCATACCGATCGTTCTGATCGCTGCAAGATTGTTGGCTCTTTTTCCCGGGCATAATCTGTTTGACATTTGCCAGTACGTCTTGGGGAAATGGCTAGGGAAAGCGTTCATTTTGCTGTATGTATGGTATGCGATTCATGTGGGCGCATTGGTGCTTAGACACTACGGGGAATTCATGGATACAGAGACGATGCCGGAAACGCCGATGATCGTGCCGATGCTGTTTGTGAGCGCGCTCAGCATCATCGTCGTTCTGTACGGCCTCGATACGATGGGGCGGAGCGCGCGGCTGCTGCTGAACATCTGTGTGTTCACGATTGTTCTCGTTTTGTGTCTCACCGTTCAAAGAGTGGATGTCGATCATCTTCTGCCGATTTTGGATAACGGCTGGGGACCGGTTTGGGAGGGGGCTTTTTCGGCATTTTCGTTCCCGTTTGCCGAGACCTTTTTATTAACCGCGATCTTTGGCGGCGTGAAGGATCGGAAGTCGTTTTACCGCATTTTTCTACATGGATTAGGGATCGGTGGAATCCTCGTTTTGTTCATTTCTTACCGCAACATTTTGGTCCTGGGGCCCAATACGATAAGCAATGTGTATTTTCCTTCCTATACGGCCGTCGGCCGGATTAATGTCGGGGATTTTATTCAGCGCATCGAAGGTACGGTGGCCGTCGTGTTCGTCATTTGCGTATTCATGAAGCTCAGCGTATGTTTGCTGGCTGCCGGCCAGGGCATCGCGAAGCTGCTTGACCTGAGCAGTTACCGGAGCGTAGTGGTGCAAATCGGGCTTCTGATTACGTACTTGGCTTCCGCGTTGTTTGACAACATCATGGAGGTGGATTACTTCGACATGAAAGTCTACCATTTTTACGCGTTTCCGTTCCAGGTCGCCTTTCCCCTGTTATTGCTGCTGGCTGCCGAGATCAAGGTGCGCCGGGACCGCCGGACAACGTCCGGATAATGCCTTCGGTTTACAAGGAATGCCGCCATGACATATCATGAGGCTATAACCTA
Source organism: Paenibacillus sp. JL3B1040 (assembly GCF_057063165.1). Taxonomy (NCBI): domain Bacteria; kingdom Bacillati; phylum Bacillota; class Bacilli; order Caryophanales; family Paenibacillaceae; genus Paenibacillus; species Paenibacillus tiangongensis. The sequence goes on from NZ_CM169317.1 coordinate 1,716,485, forward strand.
CATACGGAAGGAATGTGGAGATGGAGAGAAAGACAGTCGAACTGGCGAAGCCGGAAGCGATGATCTTTGACATGGACGGGACGTTGTTCAAAACGGAAACGCTGCTGGTTCCGGTGTTTCATCAGGTATTTGACCAACTGCGGGAAGAAGGGCTTTATACCGGGGAAACGCCGCCGGAACAGTTGATCTTAAGCAGTTTGGGCATGCTGCTGCCTGAAATTTGGCGCCGCGTCATCCCGGACCAAGGCGAGGCCGTACATCGCCGGGCCGATGAGCTGCTGTTGGAATTTGAACTGGAGGGGCTGCAGCAATTGGCGACCGAGCTGTATCCGCAGGTGCCGGAAACGCTGCAGGAGCTGAGCGGGCGCGGCGTAAGGCTGTTCGTCGCCAGCAATGGGCTGGAGCATTACGTCAAAGGCGTAGCCAGGGCGCACCGGATTTTCCCGCTGTTTGAAGGGATCTTCAGTGCGGGCGAACATCAAACGGCGACCAAGGTCGATTTGGTCAAGCTGCTGCTGGACAAACACGGCGTATCCCGCGCCTGGATGGTCGGCGACCGCTCCTCGGACGTCGAGGCGGGCAAGAAAAACGGGCTGACGGCGATCGGCTGCGCTTATGCCGGATTCGGCGACGGCGGTGAGTTGGCCGGGTCCGACGCGCTGATCCGCTCTTTCGATGAGTTGGTCTCCCTTTATGATCGGGCGGAAGAAGCGTAAAACTATCGTTTTTTATGATTAGGGCTTTTCACTATTTTGGAGGTGTTTACATGCGACAAACCTATACTCAACCAGCCAACCTTTTGGAATTAATCAGGAACAAACAAGAAAACCGGTAAGCGGCCGCATGTTGCGGTTGGATAGCGAATAGACAATATGACCTTCTAAACTGAGATGACGTGCCGCCTACCCGAAAGGCGGAATCCGTTTTGCATAACAAACAAGCGGCAAAAGTATTTTATTTGATGAACTTTTTCACCTCTCTTGCAAGCAGTACGATATTTACGACTTACAGCATTTATTACGTTACTGAGCTGGGCCTGAATCCGTTTGAGCTTGTCCTGGTCGGTACCGTTCTGGAGTTGACGGTGCTGATCTTCGAAGGAATCACCGGCGTCATTGCCGATACCTACAGCCGCAAGCTGTCGATCATCATCGGGATGTTCATTTTGGGCATGGGATTTATGTTCGAAGGCAGCATTATATGGCTCCAGGGATTCGATTTGATGATCCCGTTCGTGGCATGGGTAATGTTGGCCCAGGTGCTGTTTGGGATCGGCCACACCTTTATCAGCGGCGCGGACAGTGCCTGGATGGTCGATGAGGTCGGAGAATCGGCCGCCGGAGTCGTTTTTATGCGCGCCAAACGAGTGGCGCTGGCGGCATCCCTGCTGGGAATCGGCGTTAGCGTTGGCCTATCGGTTCTGGCGCCCAATCTGCCCTATCTGGCGGGAGGGCTGATGTATATTGCGCTTGGTTTGCTTCTGATCCGGAGGATGCAGGAGACGCGTTTTGTCCGGCCGCCGCGAGGCGGGAGAACCTCCCATTTCCGGGAGATGGGCCGAACCTGGAAAAGCGGGGCAAGGGTGATCGCCCGCAGCCCGTTGCTGCTGCTGATCGTAGGCGTCACGCTGTTTAGCGGCGCGGCCTCGGAAGGCTACGACCGGCTTTGGGAGATTCATCTGATCCGGGAAATTGGTTTTCCGGACGGGATATTGGAGGTGGCCGTATGGTTTGGCCTGATCAGCGCGGCTTCTACGATTTTGAGCATGCTGGCGGTAAGCTTCACCGAAACAAAGCTGAACATGAACCGTGAGCAAACCGTTTCCGCAGCCATGTTTTTGCTCACTTTCATTCGCGTTGCCGGTATCCTCTCGCTTTTTCTGGCGACGGACTTCGTCTGGGCGCTGGCATCCGTACTGGTCGTGAGTGTAGCCGTTGCCGTGAGCGAGCCGATTTATGCGACCTGGCTCAACATGAATCTTCGCAGCGACAGCCGGGCCACGGTCCTGTCGATGGTCAGCCAATCGGATGCGCTTGGCCAGACCGCAGGCGGGCCGGCCGTGGGGTGGATCGGAAGCAGATTCTCCGTTCGGGCCTCCCTGCTGGCGGCCGCGGTGTTGCTGCTGCCGATTTTAGGCGTATTCGGCCGGATGTTGCGCAAGCGGCAATAACGCGGCTGAACTTCATTTCAGTCCGTATCAAGATATGAAGCTGAGCTTAATGAAAGGCCGCTTTCCTCTCTAATTAGAGGGGGAAGCGGCTTTCTGCTTATGCAGCCACAAAGCGTATTCCAGCGGCTTGACGATCGCAGCGCGGTACGCTTGCGGATCGCCCGATTTGTTGAATACCTCGCGGGCAGGCTTGGGGTTCACCTCGAGCAAGTATATTTGGCCATGGCGGTTGATCGCCAGATCAAGCGCCAATTCGCATAAGGCTCCATAAGTCTCCTCCAGGTAGGCCGCGACCTCCAGACTAAGTTCCTCGGCCGATCGGCGAACTTGCTGGCGCCGTTCCTCGCCCGAAATCCATTGTTTCAGCAGCGTATTCATCGCCACCGCATGACCGCCGCCATGGAGATTGGAAGTCACGCTGCGGGGAGGCCCGACGCGGCCGGCACACCCGGTCATTTCCCACTTGCCTTGGCCGTTCTTCTGCACAAGCATCCGGTAATCGTGAACGCGCCCGCTGGGCAGCTTGATCTGGATGCCCTGCTGCGCGATGAAGCGGCCGCTCCCCTTCCAGCCCAGCAGGAAGGCGCCCAGCCGGGATCTATGAATTTTCTGAGGCGTGATGATGCTTCGATTCTGCCGCCGCCCCTGGATCAGGAACAGATCGCCATCCAGGCGTTCAACTCGCAGGATGCCCCGGCCGCCCGTGCCGTTAATCGGCTTGACGTAGACGACGGGATGCCTTTTGAGCAGGCTCATCACGTCACTGGTGCTATGAAACAGCACGGTATCCGGCAGGTTGGCCCGGAACCGGCCTCTACGCGACAAGGTTTGATATATCGTCCACTTATTGCGTAACGGCCGATTGAGAAAGGTCAGGTGGTCGTAACGCGCCCGGAACCGCAGCAGCTGTTCGAATCGCTTGCTGCGCTGGATTCGGCAGCGGTCGAAGATCAGGTCCGGGAAGCTGCGCCACTTTCGAAACCATCTCTTGGCTTTCGTGTCGTATTCGAGCGCGAAAATCTGCTTTTTCCGGTCGAACACGTCCATCGGGGTGAACACGAAAATGTCCAGGCCGATTTTTTGTCCCTCGGCGATCATGCGCTGGTAGATCTGCCGTTCCTCCAGCTGCTTCTTGTCATTGAGGTACAAGGTCAGGATGCCCAGGACGGGTTGTGACAACTAGATCACCTTCTTTGCTGTTATGGGAGGCCGGTTCTCCGTGCTCCGGTAGAGCGGGCCTGGTCTCCAGCAGGAGCAGCGCCTTACCGCTCGGGTCGCGGATCAGACCCGAAGCCCAAAGGCCTGCGCGAAAGCACATGCGCAGGCTTGGGACCTGACTGAGCGCGACCCGGCAACTGAGTTTCTTCAGCCGGGCCAGCTGCGCTTGAAGCAGCCTGGCGCCGATGCCCCGACCGCGGTACAGCGGATGCACGACAACTACGCAAAGCTTGCGGCCGTAATCCACGGTGCAACAGACGCCGGCCAACCGTTCCCCGTCCTCCGTTCGTATCCGGGCGACGAGGAGGGAGCAGCCGGGCCGGTCAAGGTCGCTCGGCGCCAGCCGGAGCAGAGCCCGGAAGGCGGCGGAAGAGATGCGGCCGGCACCGTATTTCTGCACGAAGGCCAGCATTTCGCCGTGTTGCAGCTCCCAAGGAGGCCCGGCTTCCAAGGTTACGGCTCTAATCTCCATTCCTACCGCCCTCCTCTAAAGGTAGTTCAAAAAGTCGTCTTTGGATCGCGAAGCAATTCATGAAGTAGATTCGGCATCGAAACTTGAATTCAGCCGGGCCTTCCGTTGCTCACGTAGGCCTCCCTACGCTGCGCTACTCATGCCCTAGCTTCATCCAACCTTCTCGGTGCTCATAACCCGACTTTTTGAGCTTTCGTTTCACGACTTGAATTTCGGCTGACGGGCCAAATATTGGCTGTATTGAATAATCCGCTCCAGTGATTTCTTGCGGATATGCGGCTCGTCAAATTTCATGGGTTTGGCGTTGGCTTCGAAAAACCACAGTCGGCCGTCGGTGTCCACCCCAAGATCCATGGACATTTCCCCAAGCGGGAAGCCGGATTCCTTTTCGATCTGCTTGGCGATCAGGAGGGAGCTCGATTTGATGCGGCTTAGGAGAAGCGCCGTCATATCGGGCCCGAAAGCCGGAACCAACATCTTTTCCGGATCCTCGATGCTGCCGCCTTGGGGAACATGGGTGGTGATCCGTTTCGGCCCGGCCAGACGGGCGCCGATCCCGGTCACCATCCAGAGGCCCTTGCTGTTTTTTTGCACAAGCACGCGCATGTCGAAGTGGCGGCCTCGATAGGTCGTCAATTCGATGCTCTCTTGCATAATGTAAGGCGTATTGCCGGCTTCCTTCTTGATTCTTCTCCATAACAAAGGGAGCTTGGCGGTCTTATAAACGACGTTTCGGCGCTTCTTTCCTTGGATCGTAAGCCGATACGGTTTGACGGCGCCTTCGTCCAGCCGCAGCAACATGATGCCTTTGCCGGCTTTGCCGCTTTCCGGTTTGAGATACAGCGAGCCGTATTTCTCCAGCATCGCGGCCAGCGTTTTGGGCCCCAGCATTTTTTTCGTGTCCGGTACGAGCGTTTTGGTCGCCCGGCCTTTCTTCAGCCATTCAAACAAGCGCCGTTTGTTGAAGAAAAACGGATTAAAGAGATGGATCGATTCGTGCTGGATTACTTCATCGATTTTGCGGCGCACCTCCGGCTTTTTCTCGTCCTCCCGAAGCGGGATGCGGTTGTAGATGACATCCGGCAGAGGGAACCAGTGTTTTCTCCACGTTTTATCTTCCGGATGGAATTGATAGCCTTGGACCCTCTTGGAACTGAGCTTCAGATCCCTGGCGGTCACGACATAAACGGGACAATCCAGCTCCTGGCCGGTTTTCAAGAGATCTCTGAAGTTGTTGCGGTTCCCTCGGAACTGCTTGGCGTCGTCATCGACCGTCAGCACGGCGACGACCGTTTTTTTCTCGCTCAAGAGCGAAGTGCTCATGAGCCATCCCTCCTCCGGAATTTGCTTAAATAGAGGCAATGATCCAAAATGTGGTCTACCGACGCCTTGCCTTCCGCCCGGAGCGAAGGATGCTTGAAGATCGAGCGGCCCGGCTTGGCGTTGGCTTCGAACATCCAGATCCGCTCCTCCCGATCGATTCCGATATCAAAGCCGATTTCACCGATCAAATGCTGCTGGTGGGATTCGATCGCTTCCGCCAGCGTGATTGCGACGGTCTTGGCGCTCCGCAGCACCTCGTCGGCGCGCGCGCCAAACGTGCGGCCGAGCGCTTGCTCCGGCGTGAGCAGGGAGCCCCCGTTCTTCAAATGTGTCGTGACGCTGCCTTTGCCCGCTTTTTTGGCCCCGATGCCGACGACCACCCATTGGTTTTTCCCGTTTTTATGCATATGGAACCGGAAATCGATCGGGCACCCGTCGATTTCGATCAGGCGGATCCCCTGTTGGGCGACGTATCCGCGAAGCGCCCGGCCGTGTCTGGCCTGCAGCGTGCGCATCAGGCTGGCGAAGGAAGAGAAACGCAGCAGGGCGTTGCGTCCGTTCTTCCGGTATCTGGCGTAGTAGCCGCTTCTCGGGATATAGGACAAGCGGTAGATCCCGTTGCCGAGACTGCCGCTGTTCGGCTTGTAGTAAACCAAAGAATGCCTCTCCAGCATTTCCTTGATTTGTTCCGCCGTCGGGCTCATGATCGATTCGGGAACGTAGCGGCCGACCGCCGCATCCTTCTCCAGCAAACGGTAAATATCGGATTTATTGAAGAAGCTCCAGTTGAAAAAAGGGATCCTGCGGCGGACGAACCGTTCCCGAAGTTGATTGATCGAGCTTGTGGTTTCGGCCCGCCGGCTGGGAAGGCGGTTGTAAACGACGTCGGGCAGCGGCACCCGTTTACGAATGAATCGTCCGGCTTCGTTCAGGAAATAGCCGTTGACCGTTTCGTCCTCCCAGTGGATGTCCCTAGGGGTGAACGCGAAAATATAAGAGATCCGGCTCCCTTGCCTGAGCAGTTGCTTGATGAAGCCGGTGCGCGAGCCGAACGGGTTCGTCTGCGAGGACGTGGGTCCATCGGACAAGACGCCGATGAGCGGGCCGATCTGCACCTCACCTTCCTGAAGACTGCGGAGGTAAACGCCGCCGGGTTTGGGGATTTTGATCCCTCTGCGAACGCTGCTGGCAAGGTACAGGTGTTTACCCGCTTTATTGATCCGTTTGATGGTGGCGGGCACCCGTTCTCCGCCGAGTCTCAGATGCACCGACTTTTTTCCGGACAGATTCAGGTTCTTCATTAGAGCCCCTGACACGTAAACGACCCGCTCGGGGGTTTGCGTGAAATGGACGTTGCCAAAAGTCAAACTCATGGATTTTATCCTCCTAAAAGTGATCAGGGTTTGCTCAGCAGTAAATGGCGGGCATAGTCGATCGGATTTTCCAGCGACCTTCTGGCGGTTTCCGGATCGCCGATCCGAAAGAACGAGGTGCGCCCCGGTTTGGAGTTGACCTCCAGGACCCACACGCGGCCTTGGCGGTCCACGCCATAATCAAGGCCCAGCTCCGCCAGCCTGCCGAATCGGGTCTCCAGATAGGCCGGAATCAAAAGCGACAGTTTGCGGATCTCGTTTGCGGCCGCTTTGCCGGCGGACTCCCCGAGCTCCCGAGTGAGATAAGGCAGCGCCCGATGGGCGGTACCTCCTCCGTGCAGATTGGAGGTAAGCGAATCTTTGCGGCCCGCACGGACCGCCATGCCCGTCAAGCCCCATTCGCCGTCGGCGTTCTTCTGCATAAGGACGCGGACGTCGAACGGTTCGCCGCTTGAGCTGATCAACTGCAGATAAGGCTGAATCAGGAACGGGCGTTTTCCGGCAAAGCGATCGATCCAATCGAGCGCGGCTTGCTTGGTGGAGAACCGGCGCCGGAATACCGCATTCCGTCCGTTCCGGCCCATTACTCTTACTTCATCGCGGGACGGGTGCCATTTGACGTGCAGTGTCCGTTTACCATGCGTGCCGTTGCGCGGCTTCAAGAACGCTTCGCCGTCATGCGCCCGCAGCCATTCGTCCAGTTGAGCCCGCCCCTGGTAAAGCGCCGTCTCCGGCAAATAACCGGAGACCTCCGGGCATTTAAGCAGAGCCTGGTACACCGTCCATTTGCCCGCGAGCCCCCGAGCCAGGTAGACAAACGGATGCTCGGCGGACAACCGTGCGAGTAGGCGATGCTTGCGCAACTGTTGTTTGCGGTCATGGGTCAGGCAGCGGTCGTAAATAATGTCCGGCCGGGGGAACCATCTGCGGACCCAGGCTCCTTGTTCGATGGTGTAGGCCGGAATGCCGGCGGCGTTACCCGAGGCGATCCAGCCGAGGCAGAAGACATACACACAGAGGCCCTGTCTTTCGCCGATGCGGCATAATCTGCGGCAGAACGCCGCTTCCGCGAAGGGAAGGGGCCCGTCGCTTTCGGCGACCAGGATGCCCACGATCCCTTGAGGCGTTTTGTTCATGGCGAAATCCCTCCTTCCAAGAGGCCCATTAAGCGCGTCTTCTTTGAACCCCTTTAAAAGCCGGACAAATAACGGGTATATTCGATCACTTGCTTGACCGATGGGCGAATCTTGCCTTCGCCCATCGGGGTATTGTCATTCTTGGACGGCTTGGAATTGACTTCCAGCAGCCACACCCGGCCGCTGGTTTCCACGGCCAGATCGATGCCGAATTCCCCGAAGTGAGCCGGAATTTGCGCATCGACGCTCTGGGCGATATCCAGGGCCGCTTTCTTCAGCTTCGGGGCAATTTTGCTCTTGATTCCCGGCGGCAGCGAGCTGCGGGCGATCGCGTCCTTTACGGTGCTGAGGGTGCCGCCCCGGGCCAGGTTGGAAACGAAATGCTGGCTTCCGGCGATCCGCGCCACGATGGAGGTCGTGTTCCATTTGCCGGCCAGGTTCTTCTGGACCAGTGCGCGAAAATCCACCGGCCGATGATCCACCTCGATCAAATGAAGCCCCTGCTGGATCTGATAGCGGGTTGCTTTCATTTTGCCGGATAACGACGTAAACAGCTTGGCGAGACTCGGATAAACCTGCCGCCTCGTGCCGCCGACCTGGGCGGTCAGCGTCTGGTAAGCGCCGCCTTCCAGCCGCGAGATCCGGATAATGCCTTTGCCCAGGCTTCCTTTGATCGGCTTCAGGAAGACGACCGGATATTTGGCGCACATCGCTTTCAGCATGGCGTAATTCCGGAACAGATGCGACTCCGGCAGGTATCGCTGCACGGAGAGATCGCGGTCAAGCGCGTCGAACACTTCGGTTTTATCGAGATATTTTTCGTTGAAAAAATGGCTCCCGTAGCGGGATTTTACTTCTTTCATAAAATGCTGTACGCTAGGTTTGTTCTCCAATTTCCGCGAATTCAGCCGGTTGTAGAAGACGTCTGCGGCGGGCAGCTGGGTTTGCTTCCACCCGTTGCCATAGACCCAGCCCGAGACCTGGCCTGCGCTTGCGCCGATATGTTTGGGTGTGAAGAAGTAGACGTATACCCCCTGGCGCGAGCAGGCGTTGACGAGCTCCTTGCAGAACAGGGTCATTTGGCCAAACGGTCTTTCCGGATTGCCGGGGAAGTCCTGGCTAAGCAGGATGCCTAGCAGCGGACCCAATTGAAGGGTCGACGAATGCGGCCTGTAAATCAGCCGCAGCGGCGATCGCGGTTGGATTCCCATTTTTCTGGCAAGACCGGAACTGATGCGAACTCCGTCGGATCTTGACAAGGGAATGACTTTGACGCGGTGCCGGAATGATCCGAAAGTGAGCAGAAGCGGAAGATGCGTCGGTATTTTCCATTGTTTGATCAGCATGTCTCCGAGCGCGAGAATGTCGTCTTCTAAAATGCCCGGACTCATGATCTGTACCGTAATTTTTTTGGAGGGCATGAATGCGGATCTCCTTCCAAGCTAAGCTAGAGTCTTGGATGCAAGTAAGGATCGTCTGCGTAAAATGCATGTAATGCATCATATGAGGACATAGAATCCTTGGTGATTAACCTATGCCCGTTTTCGAGGGTCCCCGGGCGAAGGGAGGAGTCGATATTTTCCTTGCCGGGCGCGGTCCGAAGGCGGATTCCGCGGGAGATAGTTAGGGCGGCAGCCTAAGAGAAAGAAGGAGGAAGAGAGGGTGCCCGATTGGCTTTACGTGTTGGTCAGCGTCGTGGTGGCCGCTTTTGTCGGCGGCGTCACCAACCATTTTGCGATTAGAATGCTGTTTCATCCGAGGAACCCTGTACATATCGGCAAGTTTCACGTTCCCTTTACGCCGGGACTGATTCCGAAGCGCCGCGACGACATCGCCGAGTCGCTGGGCCGGGTCGTGGCGGAATATCTTGTGACGGCCGAAGGGCTGCAGGAAACCGTGCAGCGCCCGGCGCTTCGGGGCAAGGCGGAGGACGCCTTGCGCGACTTCGTGGGGCGCTTGTCCCGAAGCGAGTCGACGCTGCGGCAAGCGGCACTCCGGGTGTGGAGCGAGGCGGAGGTCGAAGCGCTGAAGACGCGGCTCGCGGCTGGGGTTAGAGAAGCGGCCCAGCGGGGGGTCGCGCGACTGTGGGGACATGCGGACCTGGGCAGCCTGCCGCTGAAGCAGCTTGTTCCTGGCTGGTCCGAAGAGAACCGCAAAGCCTGGAGCGCCGCCCTAGCCGAGGCGCTACTGCGCGTCGTTGAGGAGGAGCTGCTGTCCGCTGGCGGACAGCGCATGCTGTCAAAAATGGCGGCGGGGATGATGGACAAGGCCGGCGGCTTCCTCGGCACGATGGCGGCGATATTTATGGACGAAGACAAATTGGTGCAAAAAATGACCCCGGCCCTAGTCCAGGCGCTGCGGGGCGAAGAGGCCGCCGGCAAAACGGCCCGGGCGATCGAAACGCGGCTGGAGTTGTACGGCGAGAAGCCGGTGGCGGAGCTGCTTGCCGAGTTGACCGGCGAAGAGGCGCTCGGCTGGCTGGGCGCCAAGCTGGAGCAGCTTCCGCTGGAGCGGTGGCTGGAGCAAGTGGAGAACCTGCCGCTTCGCTCGTTGATCGAGCCTTGGAAGGCGCAGGCCATCGCCATTGTTCCGGCGTTGACGGAGCGGCTGCTGCGGCTTGCCGCCAAGGGGATCCCCGCAGCGATGCAGGCGGTCGATCTGCCGGGCCTCGTCGAGGACCAGGTGCAGAAATTCCCGGTGGAACGCCTGGAGGAGGTTATCCTCAGCGTCTCGGGTAAGGAATTTCGGGCCATTACCTGGCTCGGTGTGCTGCTTGGCGGGATCATCGGGCTATTCCAATCGCTGCTGCTGCTGTGGATGGGCTAGAGTGACGGGCGGGGACTTGCCTGTTCAACCGACCGCTTGCCGTAGTGGGCTTGCCATGGCGAAAGTGTAGTGGCAGTAGTAATCACAGTGGCGACGGCGGCGCGTTTCGGAAGTGCAAACACGAATTTTTTTTCTAACGCTTATGAGGATCGCTATTTGGCCCAAAAAGAGGAAAAGGAGATTCTAACGCTTACTGCAGAGCTTATTTCCCCATTTTTGCGTTAAACTGTGATCGTTCCCTCACAATAAGGTGTCTGATCAGCGTTACATTTCGATCTCCTTGTTTTTGGGGCAAATAAGCCTTCTGATCAGCGTTAGCGGAAGCCATACGGCGTTAGCGCAAGTCGTTACAGCGTTGGCATAAGCTAGTACGGGACAGGCCAGCCTTACCTGTCTGTATTTCATTAATTAAAAAATGGAGGTTTACAAATGAACATTTACGACAAAGCGCATGACCTGGCGGCAGCCTTGAAGGACAGCCCGGAGGTGGCTGAAATTACGGCAGCGATGAAGCTGGTGGACGCCGATCCCGAAAGCAAGCGGATGCTGGACGATTTCCGAGCCCGCCAAAATGAAGTGCAGCAGCGGATGATGGCCGGGGAGATGCCCTCGTCCGAAGAAATGGAACAAATGGAGAAGCTGTTCGAGGTGCTTAGCTTGAATCTGAATATCCGCCGCTTGTTTGACGCCGAACGCCGGCTTAGCGTGATCATTCAGGACGTCAACAAGATTATTACGGACAGCCTGGCCCACCTATACGGCGCGGGGATCTAAATCCCCGCTTTTTCCGCTATCTTTCATTCGCAAGTTTCTATCATATTCCCGCAGCACGGTTCATAGAGATAGAAGAGACAAGGCACAACGCACAATCTCGTATCTCGTATTCTATGAAATGAAGGAGCTGCGGAAGATGAAAACCGTAAAAAAACCGAGCAAATGGAAGCATGTCGTTTATCTGATTCTGGCATTGGCGATGCTCGTATATGCACTGCCGATGATTTCTTTTGAGCCTGGGGCAGGCTGGGTGTCGCTGTTTGGCGCCGTGTGGGCGGGGTTCGCTTTCCTCGTCATCGGGGCGCACCTCCATTTTCTCCTGGGCGTCGGCGAGGAGAAGCAGCGCGAGCTGGATAAAATCCGGCGGGCAAAATACCGTGAATTGGAGCTCCGATGGCAGGAGGACGGCAAACGCGGCGAAAATGCATAAATATCAGGTTTTGCGGCAAACGGCCGGCCTGAAAATGGACAGGGACGGTCCCGGAAGAAGCAGCAGTCTTCCGGGACCGTCCCTTGTTTGTGCAAATGCAAATCAGGCTCGGCGCTATATTTCGCCCTCGCCGGTCAGCATTTGATCGTTTCCGGCCCCGGGCGGAACCATCGGGTATACGTTTTGCTCTTCCCGCACGTTAAATTCCATGAGAACGGGGCCGGGAATTGCAAGCGCCTGCCGGATCGCCGCATCGGCTTGTTCCGGCGTTTGCGCCCGGAACCCGGGCACCCCGTACGCGCCGGCAAAAGCGACATAATCGGGCGAAGTGATGTGTACGGAGGAGTACCGCCGCTCATAAAACAGCTGCTGCCATTGCCGAACCATCCCGAGATATCCGTTGTTCAGGATGGCAATTTTGACCGGCAGCCCGTAATCAACGGCGGTCATCATCTCCTGCAGATTCATTTGAAAGCTGCCGTCTCCGGTGATGCAGATGACCGGCGGCGCGGCGGAGCCGCCCAGGGCGACCGCCGCGCCGATCGCGGCCGGGAAGCCGAAGCCCATCGTGCCGAGTCCCCCGGAGGTCAGGAAGGAGCGGGGGCGGGAAAACCGGTAGTGATGCGCCGTCCAGATTTGATGCTGCCCGACGTCGGTCGCCACTACCGCGTTCCCTTGGGTATGCTTGTCGATCAACCGTATGACCTCCTGCGGATTCAGCGATCCGGCCGCGGAGGCGAAATGCGGCACCTTTCTATGCCATCCGGCGGTTTCCTCCGGCCAATCGGTTTGCTTGGGAGGAAGGGGGCATGAATTCAGCCTGCGCAGCAGCTCCCCGACCTCCCCGCGGATTTTGAGCTCCACGGGGATGTTCTTGTCCAGTTCGGCGTCGTCGATGTCCACGTGGATCTTCCAGGCGTTTGGAGCGAACGACTTCGCCTTGCCGGATAACCGGTCGTTTAGCCGCGTGCCGAGGCAAATCAGCAGATCCGCGCGATGAACCGCCCGGTTGGCGGCATACGTGCCATGCATGCCGAGCATGCCGAGATTTAAAGGATGGCGCGACGGAAAAGCGCCGATGCCCATCAGCGTGGTCGCAACGGGGATTTGCGCGGCTTCGGCCAGCCGGAGCAGTTGCTCGGCCGCGCCGGATGCCGCCGCACCGCCGCCGGCTACGAGCACCGGGCGCGACGAACTCCCGATCTTTTCGGCAATAAGCCGCATGGTGTTCTCGTCGATTCCGGACTGGGGTTCGTATCCTCGAATATGGACTTCGAAGGCCGGCTCCAGTTCGGTACGGGTTGTCATGATATTCTTGGGCAGATCGATCAGAACCGGGCCCGGCCTTCCGGTGACGGCGAGATGGAACGCCTCTTTGACGACCCGGGGCAGTTCGCGGACGTCCATCACGGAATAATTGTGTTTGGTCACATCCATCGTCATCCCGAAAATATTGACTTCCTGGAAGCTGTCGCGCCCGATCAGATCGGTGGAGACTTGTCCGGTCAGCACGACCATCGGGATCGAGTCCATATAGGCGTTGGCGATGCCCGTGACCGCATTCGTCGCCCCCGGCCCGGAGGTGACCAGGGCAACGCCGGCCCGGCCCGTTACCCGGGCATACCCGTCCGCGGCGTGCACGGCGGCTTGTTCGTGCCGGGTCAGGACATGCCGGATTTCCCGGCAATCGTACAGCGCGTCGTAAATCGGAATGACCGCGCCGCCGGGATAACCGAAGATCGTGTCGACCTGCTCCCCGCGCAGACATTCGATTAGCAGATGTGCGCCGGTTTTTGCGAATGACGGCGTTTGTTCGTTGGCGATTCTCATCAAAACGACCTCCCGGTGGAATTTTGACCATTTTATCGCGAGATGTCCCCATCCGGAGTGACTCCAGTCATAAAACGTCCCGGATTCAGGGGGTACGATGATGAGGATACGAGTGAAGGGCTGGCTTGATTATGGCAGAACGCCATCATACAGCTCGAAGGAGGTCCAATGAAGTGAGCAAAACCATCGCGGTGATCGGCGGGGGAGTCTCCGGGCTAAGCGCCGCTTATTACGCCCGGAAACGGCTTGGCGAACGGCGGATCGACGCCAAAATTGCGATCATTGAGCAAACGGACCGGCTAGGCGGGAACATCCGCACCTTACGCCGGGACGGTTTTACGATAGAGCAAGGCCCCGACTCTTTCATCGCGCGAAAAGCGGCCGTGCTCGAGCTGACGAAGGAGTTGGGTTTGGAGCATTTGCTGGTCGGAACGAATCCGTCGGCCAAAAAGAACTACATTATGCATCACGGTCGGTTTCATCCGATGCCGCCGGGGTTGATGCTCGGCATTCCGACGCAGATGTGGCCGATGGTCAAGACGGGCCTGCTGTCGCCGGCCGGCAAGCTGCGCGCGGCCCTGGATCTGCTGCTGCCGGCCAAACGCGGCGGCGAGGACGAGTCGCTGGGCGGTTTCATCCGCCGCCGGCTGGGCCGCGAGGTGCTGGACAACATGACCGAGCCGCTGCTCGCCGGCATTTATGCCGGAGATACGGCAGCGCTTAGCTTAAAGGCGACGTTCCCTCAATTCATGGAGATGGAGCGGCAACACCGCAGCTTAATCCTCGGCCTTCTGGCGAGCAAAAAACAACCCCCGCCCAAACCGTCGCCCGGGCTGCCGAAAGCGGCGGCCGGCAGCATGTTCTTGACGCTGCAAGGCGGATTGACCGTGCTGACGGACACCCTTGCCGATGCGCTGCAAGGCGAGCGGGTGATCACGGGACAAGCGGTCACCGCGCTGAACAAGCGTGGCGAGCGCTACGAACTGGCGTTAAGCGAAGGCGGGCGCTTGGAGGCGGACGGCGTGATCGTGGCGGCGCCGGCTTTTGCGGCGGCGAAGCTGCTCCATAAGCGGCTTTCCGCCGCGGCCTTCCTGGAGCAAATCCGCTACGTTTCGGTCGCGAATCTGGCGTTCGCCTACCCACGGGAAGCGGTCGCGCATGATTTGAACGGCTCCGGGGTGCTGATTCCGCGCGGCGAAGGGCGCATGATTACGGCGATCACGTGGACGTCGTCCAAATGGCTGCATGCGGCGCCGAAAGGCCGCGTGCTGCTGCGCGCGTACATCGGACGCCTCGGGGACCAAGCCTGGACGGCGCTGCCGGAGACGGAGATCCGCCGCCGCGTGGCTGCGGAATTGGAAGAGCTGATGGGGATTCAGGCCGAACCGTTGTTTTGCGAAATGTCCGCTTTGCCCGAATCGATGCCGCAGTATCCGGTTGGTCACGTGGAGCGCCTGCAAGCGCTGCGCGGCGAGTTGGAGCGGACGATGCCCGGCGTCTTGCTGTGCGGAGCGGGATACGGCG
This sequence comes from Paenibacillus sp. JL3B1040, assembly GCF_057063165.1. NCBI lineage: Bacteria > Bacillati > Bacillota > Bacilli > Caryophanales > Paenibacillaceae > Paenibacillus > Paenibacillus tiangongensis. The sequence goes on from NZ_CM169317.1 coordinate 1,731,561, forward strand.
GCGTCGGTATTCCCGATTGCATCCGTCAAGGCAAGGAAGCGGCGGAAGCCATGTTAACTTGGTTAGGAGATGAACGGTGATGCAACAAATACAATGGAAAGACTATACCGTAAATCCGTTTATCGTCATTTGGGAAGTAACGCGGGCTTGCGCGCTGAAATGCCTGCATTGCCGGGCGGAGGCCCAGTATCGTCCCGATCCGAGACAGCTGTCTTTCGAGGAAGGTAAGAAGCTGATCGACGAAATCGCGGAGATGGACGATCCGTTGTTCGTATTTACCGGCGGGGACCCGCTGATGCGCCCGGACTTGTTTGATCTGGCCCGGTATGCGATCCATGAAAAAGGCCTGCCGGTATCCATGACCCCAAGCGCCACGCCGAGGGTTACCTTGTCCGCCGTAAGCAAAGCGAAGGAGGTCGGCCTATCCCGTTGGGCATTCAGCCTCGACGGCTCGACGGCGGAGATCCATGACCATTTCCGCGGCACACCGGGTTCTTTCGGGATGACGATGAGAGGGATCGAATATTTGCAGCAGCTGGAAATCCCGATTCAGATCAACACTACCGTCTCCCGCTATAACCTGAGCGACCTGCCGCGCATCGCGGAAACGGTCAAAGGGATGGGCGCCGTACTGTGGAGCGTGTTTTTCCTTGTGCCGACGGGGCGGGGCATGGTGAAGGACATGATCTCCCCGGAAGAGCATGAACAGGTGATGGTTTGGCTGGCTCAGATGCAGCGGGAGATGCCTTACGGCATCAAAGCGACAGAAGCGCCTCATTACCGCCGCGTGTTGATGCAGCAGCAGAAGCTGAACGCGGATTCCGCGGGGGGCGCCGCGGCAGCCCCAAAACGCAGGGACGTGCTCGGCCGTTCCCCCAAAGGGGTAAACGACGGGGACGGCTTCGTGTTCATCAGCCATGTCGGCGACGTTTACCCCAGCGGCTTCCTGCCGGTCAGCTGCGGGAATGTCCGGGAATCCTCGCTTACGGACATCTACCGGAATTCGCCGATCCTGCGGGAGCTAAGAGACAAATCGCTGCTTAAAGGCAAGTGCGGCGCTTGCGAATTCAAGGAGCTGTGCGGCGGCTCCAGAGCCAGGGCCTACGCGGTCACGGGCGATTATTTGGAAAGCGATCCGTATTGCTCCTATCTTCCCCCGGGGTATTCGGGGAAAGAGAAATAGCGCATCGTCCATCACAACGCAAAAAAGGAGGCCGAACGGCCTCCTTTTCAGCATCATCCCCATTATCGGATCGGTTCAAACGTCACTTTCCAATGATCCTCTGCCAGTTGTTCGCAAACATGGCTGTAGCCCTTGGTCTCCAACACCTTCAGAAGCGGAACGGGTTTCATGGTGGCGTGCAGAACGAAGCTGTCGCCCGCTTCCAGCTTCCCGACCGTGTCCATAATCGCACTGAACGGTTCTTCGCCTTGGCGAAGCAGCGGACGAACGTCGAGTTCAACGATGCGGCTTGACATTATGCCTTCACCTCCACATCGGTCCGTTCGGCCGTGAAGGCTTGGCATAATCGCGCCGCAGCGCTAAGTCCCTTCATGCCGCCATATAACGTATAGAAGAACGAGTCCGGCGCATCCAGGGAGAAGGACAAATACTGCTTCGGATCGATCCCCAGCATTTTTTCGAACAGGGTGGAGGTATCGTAGGCATAGAAACAGAAATACGTATATTGAAATTCCGGCATTTTCTCGGCGATCGTAAGGATCTCGCCCGCGTAGCGTTCGAGGTTGCTCTCCGCTTCTTCAATCATGCGCAAGGCATCTTCCAGCTCCACGGCGATTTTGATCGTCTTGTCGTCGATAACCGTAATCTTAGCCATAGGGCATTCCCCCTGCTTTAGTTTTTGCCGATTTTCACCCGGAACGTCTCCGGCCCTTGCTCAATGTACTCCCAAGTAAAACCGCCGGGATGCATCGCTTCGAACTGAAAGCGGAGCGGCACCGGGTCGTGGTCGTTGACGAGCAGCATCGCTTCCCCCGGCTCCAAGGAATTAAACGCGGCAAAAATCGTCTTATGCTTGAGCTGCGGCGGGTACTCGGTGGCGTTGACGGTAGCTTTGAATTGACTCATGGGAAGTCCTCCTAAAGTTAAAAATTTAACGATTCGACCTCATTATATCAACGGAACGGATAGGGATTGTGATATCAGTCACAAGTTGCGCGGCGGCGAAAAGTTCTCCGCGGATTTGTCCGGAAGCCGTCATGTTTCCAGTGATTCCTGTCACTGGGGCGACCTTGCCGGCTGATTATAATGTCCGTAATTTAAGCTTAACTTGAAGCTGAAGGAGGAACCGATCACGTGCGTATCCGAGATTTCATTCCCAACCAGCACGGGGCCTGGGCCATGCTTGTCGTCCCGTTTCTGTTCGGTATGCTCGCCTCTTCCCCCGGGGCGATCCACGGATTGCTGTTTGTTTGCTGGCTTCTGATCTATTTGTTTATGTTCCCTTTGCTGCAATGGATTCGGACGGGAAAAGCCAAAGCCGCCCGCTACCGCAAGCCGTTGCTATTCTATGGGGCGCTGCTGGTCCCGGCGGCGCTCCTTCTGGTCCTGCTCCGTCCCGCAGTTCTTGCGATGTCGCTCCTGTTCGTCCCCTTATTTGCGGTGAATGCCCTCTACGCCAAGCGAAAACGCGAACGCGCCTTGCTGAATGACATTGCGGCGATCGTGCAATTCAGCCTGATGGTGTTTATCTCCTATCATCTGGGAGGAGGTACCGATCTACGCTTAGCGACGGAATTGTTCCTGATCAGTACGGGGTATTTCATCGGCACGGCTTATTACGTTAAAACGATCATTCGCGAACGGAACAATAAGCGTTTCTACGTCTACTCCGTCGTTTACCATCTGCTGCTGGCGTTTCTCGCGTTATGCTTTCTGTCTCCGGCATTGCAACTGGCTGCGCTTGTCCTGCTGGCCCGAGCCGTCTGGTTTCCGCGGACGAAAATCACGGTGAAGCAGTCCGGCATGCTGGAAATTGTCTATTCTGTTATCGTCCTGGCCGTCGTCTGGATGACCTACGCGTGAAGGTGTATAATGGATACAGAATAGTACAGATTCGGGCAAGGGGGTATAACAGTTGGAGGGACCGGAAGAAAGCGTCACAAAACACGAACAGCTGCTCCAGCATATCGAGGGACTGAAGATCGGGACGAAAATATCCGTGCGCAAGCTGGCCAAAGCGCTGGGCGTTAGCGAAGGCACGGCCTACCGGGCCGTGAAGGAAGCGGAGAACCTCGGGATCGTCATAACGAAGGAGCGGATCGGCACGGTTCGCGTGGAGAAGAAGCCGAGGAACATCTCCGACCAGCTAACCTTTGGCGACGTGGTCGATATCGTGGAGGGGCATGTGCTTGGCGGCGCGGAAGGATTGGATAAAACGCTGAACAAATACGTGATCGGCGCGATGAAAATCGATGCCATGGCAAGGTACATCGACGCCGGCAGCCTGCTGATTATCGGAAACCGCGACAATGCCCACTCGCTGGCCTTGGAGCAGGGCGCCGGCGTGCTGATCACCGGGGGCTTCGGGACGAGCCGGGAGGTGAAGGCGTTGGCGGACAAGCTGTCTCTGCCGATCATCTCTTCGCGGCATGATACGTTTACCGTCGCCTCGATGATTAACCGCGCGTTGTTCGACCGGTTGATCAAGAAGAAGATCATGCTCGTCGAAGACATCGTCAGCCGCAAGCCGCGGGTGAACATGTTGAAGGCAGTGAGCAACATCTCCGATTTCGACCAGTTGTCGTTGGAGACGGGACATCAGCATTTTCCGGTCGTGGACGAGTGGAACCGGGTCATCGGAATCGTCAGCCGCAAGAACGTGGAGGAGCTTAGCGGCGATCAGCCGATCGAGAAATGCATGACCCGCCATCCGATCACCGTGGGTCTGCAAACTTCGCTGGCCTCCGCCGCGCAGATCATGGTATGGGAAGGGATCGACTTCCTGCCCGTGGTGGACCGCAACCGGAAGCTGGTTTCGTCGGTGACGCGCCGCGAGGTGCTGCAGGCGATGCGGGACGTGCGCAATCAGCCGCAGCTCGGCGAAACGTTCGAGCATTTGATGTGGAACGGGTTTGCCGAGGAACGGGATGAGGAAGGAAAACTGTTTTTCCGAGGGATGATTACCCCGCAGATGTCCACCGATTTGGGGACGATTTCGCACGGAGTCCTGTCCTCGCTCATGACACAGGCGGGGCTTCGCGCGGCCAAGGACCTCAGCGGCGGCGACTTTGTCGTCGACAATATCGCCACCTATTTCGTGCGTCCGGTGCAAATCGAAAACCCGGTCGTCATCATCCCCGTGTTGCTGGAAATGAGCCGCCGGGCTTGCAAGCTGGAAATCATGCTGACGTATCAGGAATCGCTTATCTCCAAAGCGGTCATGACTTTGCAATCGATCGACCATGCTTGAGCCGGGACGTGCTATGCGCCTGCCTAGAGACGGGGCGGAGGGATAGCCTAACGGCCGGGCGGCCGCCGGTTATCCCTGTTTTTGTCTGGCATACAAGCCGTGATTGCGAATGCCGGCAAAAATGTTGAACGCCCCCAGCACCATAAACACGGCGCCGATGACGACCCTGAGCGTCGAGCCGCTGAACAGGAACATTTGAATGAGGGCCAGGATGATCAGCATCAGTCCCATACTGATGTTCATTTTGGCGGCCGCCATCCCCCGCGTCTGCGGATCGATCGAGCGCCGCGACTTAAAGCTGAAGAAGACCGAGCTCACGCAGCTGATGATAAAAATCGCGTACAGCACGTATTGAATCGTTTGGATCATAGGGTTATTTGGCTCCTTTTTTGGCATGATGTAAGATTAGATTACTGGTGCTCTCACAACGCTCGTAGTTCCGGCAGCAGACTTCAAATTTTGGTAAACTGGTGTTCGAAAAACCATACCTATTTGCGTGAGAAAGCGAAAAAATTTGCGTGAGAAAGCGGAAAATCGAATTGTATATGAAAATTCCGTATCATCGAGATCTAGGAGATCGTCGAGATCGCCGAAATAAATGCGCAGATGCAGTTATTTCCGCGCCCCCGCCCCCAAACGGCTAAATAGCTGCGTAGGTGCATTTATTTTCTGTGAATATGGATAAAAACGGCTCTTTCATGGAAAATAACTGCATTCTCGCAGCTATCTTCGGTTAAACTCGAGAATTGGAGAAAATAACTGCACTACTGGTTACTACTTAGGTGCTGTTAGAAACTGAATTGACCTTGAAGTGCAGAAATCAGGGAGTTTAAGATGGGGAGTTGTTTTTTGCGAAACGTGGAGATGACGCCGCGGATGCGAGCGAATTGCTCCGCACCTTGCGAAGTGCGGAATCCACCAGATATCTTCGTTTTGACTTTCACCATACGGATATCTCGCTCCGCTTGGTTGTTGTCAAAAGGAATTCGGGCATCACAAAGAAAGGCGAGTACGGCGTCTTTGTACGCCAGAAACCTCCCACCTAGATTGGCTGCTTTGCTCTTGGATTTTCTTCCGCGAGGTCCCGTTTTCTCGGGCACGGCATCTTTCGCCCATTCTTCACGACCTCGCTGCAGAATATCATCATAACGGGATCTGAATGCTTGGACCACCGCATCAGATAGAGGCTGTTGAAGGCTGCGAGCTATGCGTGCAGCTTTCCAACTCTCTTGCAACAGCGTCGTCATATCGGTTGCCCATTGATGGTTATCGTACTGGGCAATTTCTTTACAATCCCGCAGCAGGTGCGCATTGCAAAGCACATGACGGAAAGCATACTGGTCTTTAAAGTAAGAGGCGTAGCAGTCATGAACGAGATTCCCCTTATAGTGGGGTAATACATTCATGGCATCCATTCCTTTGCTTCCGCGGCTGGGATGGGCGAACAAGAGTGTCCACTCTTGGTTACACACGGTATGCATCCAGTACCCTTTTCCGTTGACGCGAAATCCCGTTTCATCGGCGTGTACCACGGGGCTGGCTAACAGCTGCTCGCGAATGGTTCGCTCTAGCGGCTGAAGACGACTTGTCATCTCTTCCAGTTGAGCAAGTAAGGTGGCCTCGCTCGGGCGGTATCCCGTGAGATCGGCATAGAGCTGTCCAATACGCTCAAGCGGCAACAATTGATAGGCATGAAGATAAGCCGTCCATGCTGCCATTTCTCTTCCGTATTGCACAGGCGCTCGAACATGAGAAGGAAAGGAAGCGGTCTGTTGGACGCAGCATTGCGGGCAACATTTCTTTTCAGCCTGATGTTCGGTGATGACCATGCGAGGGGCAGGTAAGTCAAAGACTTGTCGCTTCTCTAGCTCTTGTGCGGGTACCTGTTTCAAGGAAAAACCGCAGCTGGAACAGGTTTCAAGCGGATGAACCATGACATAATCCGGGTTCGTAACCACATGCAGCGTATGACCTTCGTGACCTTGAGGAGCGCCTTTTTTCCCTCCTGGTTGGCGTAAATTGGTTGGTTTACGGAATCCGTCACTCGAAGGCGGTTTGCTGCTGTTCTGACTATTCTGGCCGAGTTGGCGCTCCAGTTCCTGAACTCGCTTCTCCAATTGTTGAATGCGTTTGGCTTGCTTCTCTACGATTTGGGTGAGCTTCTCATTTTGATCCAGCAGCGCATGAAAGTAACTGGCAATCTCCTGATCGCCTTTACAAATAGTATTGACCTGTTGTTTCGTCAGCTTCATACGGCTCACCTCATGATTCAATGGATAATATTACATTCGACGTTTGCATGGGAATTACTGCTTGAGACAAAAAAAAAATCTCCTCGCGATAGGAGGAGACCTAAGTAGTAACCACTACTGCAGTTATTCTCCCCGCATGGCCTAGCCGGGTGAATCCAAGATTCGACGCCGAATCCGCCCCTCCGCCCCCGCCTCGCAATCAAAATTCATTTTTTTAATTAGCCATTCAATCAAAGTTAAAAAAAGGATTTTCAGCACCGAGAAGGTTGGATGAAGCCAGGGATTGAGCAGCGGAGCGTAGGTAGAGCCTACGTGAGCAGCGGAAAGCCCGGGTGAATCCAAGATTCGACGCCGAGTCCGCCCCTCCGCCCCCGCCTCGTGATCAAAATTCATTTTTTTAATTAGCCATTCAATCAAAGTTAAAAAAAAGGATTTTCAGCACCGAGAAGGTTGGATGAAGCTAGGGATTGAGCAGCGGAGCGTAGGTAGAGCCTACGTGAGCAGCGGAAAGCCCGGGTGAATCCAAGATTCGACGCCGAGTCCGCCCCTCCGCCCCCGCCTCGTGATCAAAATTCATTTTTTTAATTACCACTATTTTAACATGATTTGCTAGAGTCGGATATATGGCCTCATATCCACCCAAATCTGCAGCACCCCGTCGCTCACCAGCATCGTTTTGATCTGGATGGTATATTCCTTGTCGCGCACGACGTAGATTTTGCGGTTTAGCAGCGTGCGCGCCATTTTTGCGTCGGAATCGATGTCGAAAATATTCCGGCCGCGCAGCACCTCCAGCTCGTCATGCAGCTGTTCGGTCACTTCCTTGACCGCCAACGAATCCAGCGGCGGATCGCGCTCCTCCACCCGGATTTTGATTTCTTTGATGACGGTTGAGCGGTTGTTGTATTTTTTCAGCGTTCGGATGTCTTCCTCCGCTTGATGCAGTTGGATCGTCAGATCCTTGTTTTGGATCCAGAGCAAATTATAGCTAGTCTGATAGATGACGTTGTAGACGATGCTTCCCGTCACCATCCCGAGGATAAACACGGAGGCAAACTGCATGAACCTGCGAAAGCCCGTAAGCTTCGGCTGCTTCGCTTCCTCATTCATCCCCGGCCTCCCCCGCACATCCAGCGAACCAGCTCCGAACCCATATGCGCGCCGAGAAAGGCAAACAGCAAATACAAGATCTGCTTGATGGCCGGCGACAAGTTCCCGTCGAAAAAATTGCTCTCAATGACCCGCATCGGGTCGATCGTGCCGCCCACAGCGGCGGCGAGCGCCCATATTTTGATCCGGTCGGCGATATCCAGCATCGTATGGGTCGGCGGCTGCAGAGAAACGACGGCGCCGATGCCTCCGACCATGGCTCCCCCCACCACGATCCCGAAAGCGACGAAAAAATCCATGACCGCTTTGGTCAAAAACGAACTCATGCGCGTTTGCCCCTTTCCGAGGTTTGTCCGGTCTTCTACCATTCTATGGGCGGGCCATAGCCATGTATGATAAAATATTAAGTAAATCGTTCGAAAGGAAGGGATCGCATGGACAGCTTTGTTCATTTGCACGTACATAGCGAATACAGCTTGCTGGATGGCGCGGCACGGCTCGAGGAGCTTGTCGCCAAGGCGGCGGCCTCCGGCATGAAGGCGTTGGCGCTGACGGATCACGGGGTCATGTACGGCGCGGTTCCTTTTTATAAATTGTGCAAAAAGCACGGCATCAAGCCGATTGTCGGCTGCGAAATGTATTTTACGGCGGGGTCGCGCAAAGAACGGGGGAGCCGGCAGGACCAGCCGATCCATCATTTGATTTTGCTGGCCAAGAACGAAACCGGCTACCGCAACCTGATGAAACTCTGCTCCATCGGCCATTTGGAGGGCTTCCACTATAAGCCGCGGATCGACTGGGACGCGCTGGAGCGCCATCACGAAGGTTTGGTTTGCCTCAGCGCCTGCCTCGGCGGCGAAGTGCCGTTCCATCTCCTGCGCGGCAACTACGAGGAAGCCAAAAAAGCCGCGCTGCGCTACCAGGCGGCGTTCGGCGAAGACTTTTACCTGGAGCTGCAGGACCACGGCATCCCCGAACAAAAGAAAGTCAATCCGCAGCTCGTTCAGCTGGCCGGGGAAATCGGGGCGCAGCTCGTGGTCACCAATGACGCGCATTATCTGAGCAAGGAAGACGCCGAGGTGCAGGACGTGCTCATTTGCGTGGGTACGGGGAAGACGGTGGAGGACGAAGGCCGGCTTCAAATGCACACCAACCAGCTTTATTTGAAAACGCCCGAGGAAATGGCCGAGCTGTTCCCGCATCTGCCGGAGGCGTATGCCAATACGGCGAAAATTGCCGAAAGCTGCAAATTGGAGTTGGAATTCGACCGGCATATTTTGCCGGCGTACCGCCCGATTCCGGAGGGACAAACCGCGGGGAGCTATCTGGCGGAGTTGTGTCAAAAAGGCTTGGCCGAACGCTACGGCGGCCTGGACCTCTGGCAGGATCCGACGGAACGGGAGCGGCTGGAACAGCGGCTGCGTTACGAGCTGGAGGTGATCGCCAGCATGGGGTTCTCCGATTATTTCCTGATCGTTTGGGATTTTATCGCGTTCGCCCATCGGAACGGGATTGCGACCGGACCGGGCCGGGGCTCCTCGGCGGGCAGCTTGGTCGCTTACGTGCTGCGCATCACCAACGTGGATCCGATCAAATACAATCTGTTGTTCGAACGGTTTTTGAACCCGGAGCGGGTGACGATGCCGGATATCGATATCGATTTCAGCGACGAGCGGCGGGACGAAGTGATCGCTTACGTGGTCGACAAATACGGGGCGGAGCACGTGGCCCAGATCATCACGTTCGGAACGATGGCGGCCCGCGCCGCAGTACGCGACGTGGGACGGGCGCTGAACGTGCCGTTCGGCGAAGTGGACAAGGCGGCGAAGCTGATCCCCGGCAACCTGGGGATGACGATCGAGCGCGCCTTGAAGGAAAGCCCGGACCTGAAGGCGATGTACGACGGCTCCCCGCGGGTCAAAGGGCTGCTGGACATGGCGATGAAGGTCGAGGGCATGCCGCGGCACGCTTCGACCCACGCCGCCGGCGTCGTCATCTCGCGCGATCCGCTGACCGATGCGGTCCCGCTGCAGGCGGGCAGCGAGCATACCGCACTGACGCAATATTCGATGGAAAACCTGGAAGCGATTGGCCTGCTCAAAATGGACTTTCTCGGGCTGCGCACCTTGTCCATCATCGAGCGCTGCATGAACTGGATCAAGGAGCAGACGGGGGATGCCCCCGATTTCCGGCATATCTCGGACGACGACCCGGCCACGTACGATATGCTGGGCCGCGGGGAAACGACCGGCGTCTTCCAACTGGAGTCCACGGGCATGCGGCGGGTGCTGAAGGAGCTGAAGCCGTCCGTGTTCGAGGACATCATCTCCGTCAATGCGCTGTACCGTCCGGGTCCAATGGAGTTCATCCCCAAATTCATCGCCAGCAAGCACGGGCAGATCGGCGTGGAATATCCGCACCGGGATCTCGAGCCGATCCTGAAGGATACGTACGGCATCATCGTGTATCAGGAGCAAATTATGCAGATCGCCTCCAAAATGGCCGGCTTTTCGCTGGGCGAAGCCGATTTGCTGCGCCGCGCGGTGTCCAAGAAGAAACGTGAGGTGCTCGATGAGCAGCGAAGCCATTTCGTCGGCGGCAGCGTGGCGCAAGGCTATAGCGAAGCCGAGGCGAACGCGGTATACGACATGATCGTCCGCTTTGCCGACTACGGCTTTCCCCGCGCCCACGCGGCCGCTTATGGCGTGCTGGCTTTCCAGACGGCGTATCTCAAGGCGCATTATCCGGTGCAATTTATGGCGTCGATGCTGACAGCCGTCACCGGCAGCCACCGCAAGGTGGCGGAATACATCGTGGAGTGCCGCCGCATGGGCATCACCGTGCTGCCGCCGGACGTGAACGAGAGCGGCGTGCTGTTTACGCCGCAGGCGGGGACAGACGCCGGAATCGCGAAGGCGGGAGTCGGCACGGCGGGGAGCGCGGAGGCCGGCGGCAGTCTGCAGGCCGGTTCCGCCGAACCCGAACAGGAGCCGCCGAGTCTCGGCGTGATCCGCTTTGGCCTGGCCGCGATCAAAAACGTCGGGACACAGGCGATCGAAAGTATTTTGCGCGAGCGGAAGGAGCGTCCGTTCGACAGCCTGCTCGATTTTTGCCGCCGGGTGGATCTGCGTACCTGCAACAAGCGGGTCATCGAGTCGCTGATTCAAGGCGGGGCGTTTGATTCCCTGCCGGGCCACCGCGCCCAACTGCTGGCGATGCTGGATGAGACGGTTGAGGCGGCCTTGAAATGGCGCAAGGAGCGGGACGACTTGCAGATCCAGCTGTTCGATTTCGTGGAGTCGCCGAATTGGGACATCGAATACCCGGACGTGCCGAAGTTTACGGCCGGGCAGCAATTGGATTTGGAGCGCGAGCTGCTGGGTCTGTATTTGTCCGGCCATCCGTTGGACGATTTCGACGCGCTCCTCGAGGGGGACGGCGTCGACCGGCTGATGGATCTGGCCGAAGTGCCCGACGAGAGCCGCACGGTCGTGGCGGGGATGGTCGTGTCGGTGAAGACGATCACGACCAAGCAGGGCAAAGCGATGGCGTTCATGGAGCTGGAGGACCAGATCGAACGCTGCGAGGTCGTGTTGTTCCCCGAAGTGTGGCGGCGCTCGGCCGCCCACGTCGGCAAAGGGGCTTTGCTCGCGTTGCGCGGAGTCGTCCAGCAGCAGGACGAGGGCTTCAAGCTGCTGGCCGACGAAGTGGCGCCGCTGAGCGAGCAAAGCCTGGCCCAGCTGCGCCGCGGCCTGGCGCGCGGGCGCGGGGCCGGCTCCGCCGCCGGAGGCAAAGGCGGCGCACGCGGTGCGGCCGCGGGGCCCCGCGCGGCCGGCGGGGCGCCTGCGGCCGCTGCTGGCGGGCCCCGCCCCGCCAGCGCCGCAGGCGCAAGCCCCGGCGCCGCAGCGCAGCCAGCCGCCGCGGCTCCGCCGCCCGCGCCGGGCGCGCGGCGCGAGCGGGAGAAGACGCCGGCGCAGCGCGTCTTCATCAAGATCACGGCCGCGGCGGAGAACGCGCGCCTGCTCGAGCGGCTCAAGCTGCTGCTGGAGCAGCATCCCGGCCCGGTCGCCACGGTGCTGTTCTACGAAAGCACCGGCAAGCTCCTGGCCTTGACGGAGCGCTACAGCATCAAGCCTTCGCCGGACTTGATCCGCGCAATGGAGCAAATGCTCGGCCCCGACACGGTCAAGATTAAATGAAATGCGCCTTGCTTAACCGGTTCTGCACTTGTTGCAGGACCGGTTTATTGTTGGCGCGCACAGATGTAACGGACGTTCCGTCAGCGCAGTTGCTCAGGAGTCATCAACTGGGATACTACGATCCGCGTCAGTTGACACCCGGACTCCATTACCCGCGCCGGTCTAACGGAACCTGGAGACGCTATTTGCGCAGAAAAGGAGAGTATCCCAATCTAACGGAATGAGGAGACCTTATTTGCGGTGAAACCCGTAACTTAGCTGCTCTAACCGTCGAATAAGGTCATTAGGTTCCTTTATATCGGGAAATAGCCGGGAAATAGCCAAATAACGTCGCTACGTTCCGTTAGCGCAGCGCGACGACCAGAAGCTCGTTAGCGCTGCGCGACGACCAGAAGCTCGTTAGCGCAGGCGCTCAGTGCCTCCGTTATCGCCCCAGCGCCCAGCGCTTCAGTAGTGCCAGGCGACCGCGCCTCCGATAACGCCCCGGCACCCAGCACCTAGTTTCCGCTATCGCCCCGTCGCCCAGCGCCCCGAACGAGTGCCAAGCGATCAACGCCTCCGTTATCGCCCCGTCGCCCAGTGTCTCCGATAATGCCAAGCTCTCAGCGCTTCCGTTAGCTCCCAGCACCCAGCGCCTTCCGTCAATGTCAAGTATGCCGCATCCTCCACTACTCACTGGCGACCTGCGCGACAGGTTGGGGGGGAAGGACAAGTTTTAACGAACATTTTCCATGGCTCGTGCATACACTTAGGAACACGAAAAGCCAAGAACCCAAAACCGGGCGGGAACGCCCGTAAAGCGAATTCCGGCAGCGCGTCAACGACCGGCAACGGCGGTTGTTCCGGAATGAGGGAGGAAGATGCGTATGTCTTATGAACTGGCGGAAGCCCAACTGCAGCGCCGCGGCGTCAAGCTGGAGGAAATTGCCCAAATTGTATATTCGCTGCAAACGGAGTACCATGATGATCTGACGCTCGACCAATGTTTGGACAGCGTTAAGGCCGTGCTGCAAAAAAGAGAGGTCCAATATACCCTGTTCACCGGGATCGCCCTCGACGAGTTGGCCGAGCGGAAGCGGCTTCCGGAGCCTTTGCAGGCGATCATGGAGGCCGACGAGCCGCTCTATGGGGTGGATGAGACGATGGCGCTGGGCATCACGAGCGTGTTCGGGATGATCGGTCTGACGAGCTTCGGTTATTTGGACAAGGCCAAACCGCAAATCATCGGCAAGCTGAACAATCAGGGGGGGCGCATCCACGTCTTTCTTGACGATTTGGTCGCGGGCCTCGCGGCAGCCGCTTCCGCCCGGATTGCCCATAAGCACGAGCAGGCCGCCACTTACCCTACCGGTTCCGATTAAACGGAAAAGGAAACGGTGCCCTATCCCGCCGATAGGCCCGCTCCTTCTTCACACTGCGCGGGGGCCCGCGGCAAATCCCCCGCTTCGGGCCGCGTTCGGCGCGGTTTTCCTTTTGTTGCGGGAAATTTGAAAATTATGTTATCATTACTCTATTATCCGGGCTCAAAGATTAGGTTAGGGGGCTTTGAAAAGGGCATGTGGACTGTTATGTATATTGCGCCTACCGCGAAAGTTGCGGATATGATCAAGACCAAACTCACCGAAGAAGGCTTTCTCGTCCAAACACGTCCTGTTAATTTATCCAAACAGCAGTTTGAGATTTTGGTTCCTTCCGGGGAACTGGAAGAAGTGCAAGAGGTATTGAACTCGATTCTGCATCCTTAGCGAGGGATTCGGATTCCTGTTGTAGATGAGGCCTGGAAGTGCGGGTTCATAAGGGTCGGCTGGGTTTAACGGACTTTTGGAGCTGTCACGATAAATAAACGGCTGAAGAGGTGTAGTTGTGTTCAAAGATTTGTTTCAGAAGAAGAGGAAGTACGCGACCATTCCCTCAGGACGAACCGGTAGCGAAGAGGGCTCGCCGCAGGCGGATCGGCCCAGACGCGAAATTCCGGAAGGTTTGATGAATAAATGCGGCCGCTGCGGCGCGATTCAATACAGTAAAGAATTGGAGAAGAATTTCATGGTTTGCCCGGCTTGCGGCCATCACATGCGTCTGAATGCGCTGGAGCGGATCCGTTATACGTTCGACGAAGGCAGCTTTACGGAGTACGATGCGGACCTCGTTTCCGTCGATCCGCTGGAGTTTCCGGGATATGCGAGCAAGCTTGAGCAGCAGACGCTGAAATCGGGCCTCCGCGAGGCGGTCGTCACCGGCGAGGGGACGATCCAAGGTTTTCCGGCCGTCGTGGCCGTGATGAGCTTCGATTTCTTTAGCGGCAGCATGGGTTCCGTCGTCGGGGAGAAAATCACCCGCGCGATCGAGGCGGCAACCGAAAAACGCCTGCCGATGATCATTTTCTCGACTTCGGGCGGAGCGCGGATGCAGGAGAGTATTTTGAGTTTGATGCAAATGGCCAAGACCAGCGCGGCGCTGGCCCGGTTGAACGAACAAGGCGGGCTTTATATTTCGGTCATTACGGATCCGACCACGGGCGGCGTATCGGCCAGTTTTGCCATGCTTGGCGACATCATTGTGGCCGAGCCCGGCGCCGTATTCGGCTTTGCCGGAAGAATCGTCATCGAGCAGACGATCCGCCAGAAGCTTCCGGACGATTTCCAAACCGCGGAGTTCAACCTGCAGCACGGTCAACTCGATCTAGTCGTCCACCGGAAGGACATGAAGTCGACGCTGGCGAAATTGCTGGATATGCACGGCGTGAAGGGAGGAGCATAAATGGCAGGCGAATTGCCTTTTGAGACGCCTCTCGTGAAGCTGCGCGAGAAGATTCAGGAACTGGAGCAGTTTGGTACCGAGAAGGGCATCGATTTTTCGGAAGAAATCACACGTTTGGAAGAGCGCTATCGGCAGTTGGAGGATGAGATCTACAGCAACATTTCTCCTTCGCAAAAAATGCATCTGGCCCGCCATCATCAGCGCCCGACGTCGCTCGATATGATCGGGCTGATCTTCGAGGAGTTCATCGAGCTCCACGGCGACCGGGTATTTGGCGACGATATGGCCGTCGTTGGCGGATTGGCCAAGCTTGGCGGAGTTCCGGTCACGGTTATCGGCCAGCAGCGGGGGAAGGATACGAAGGACAATATCGCCCGCTTCTTCGGCAGCGCGCATCCGGAGGGATTCCGCAAGGCGCTGCGGCTCATGCAGCAGGCGGACAAGTTTCGGCGTCCGATCATTACGTTCATCGACACGAAGGGCGCCTATCCGGGAATCACGGCGGAGGAACGGGGGCAATCGGAAGCCATCGCCCGCAATCTGCGGGATATGGCAATGCTTCGGGTTCCCGTGATTTGCGTGGTGATCGGAGAGGGCGGAAGCGGAGGCGCGCTTGCGCTTGGCGTAGGCAACCGCGTGCTGATGCTGGAGAACGCGATCTACTCCGTCATTTCGCCGAACGGCGCGGCCTCCATCCTGTGGAAGGACGCCTCCAAAGCCGATCAGGCGGCGGAAGCGATGAAAATCACCGCCCAAGACCTGCTGGAGATGGAAGTGATCGAGGAGATCGTTCCCGAGCCGCGCGGGGGCGCGCATCGGGATTACGAATCGACCGCGGAAGCGATCAAAGCCGCGCTGCTGCGCCATCTGGAAGAACTATCCCATCTGCATCCGGATGAGCTGATGGAAGACCGGTACCGGAAATTCCGTAAAATCGGCAAGTTTCAGGTGGCGGGCAAGACGGAAGCGCAGGCGGCACCGGAAGGCTTGGCCGAAGTCGAAGTCGCCGGAGTGATCGAGGAAGAGGCTTCCTCGGACGCGTCGGGCGAGTCGGCGGCAGCCTCGGAGGGCCCCGGAGCCCAAGCTGCCGAGGACAATTAAGAACCAGGGCGATAACCTCCGATGGAACCGAAGCCGGGACCAGCGGCAAGGTTGTTTTCGCCTGTTTCGGGGAATACTGGAAATTTAGACGCTGGGCGCAACGTGCGTTTGCAGAATGTTCGTTACAATATGATAAACTTCCTATACAAATCGACAAAACTATAGTAAATTTAGTTGTTGGAAAAGATTATATAGAGAGAACTATTTTAAACGGAGGAAACCCAAATGCGCAAAACAAAAATCGTATGTACTATCGGTCCTTCCAGTGAGTCGTTAGAAAACATCAAGAAGCTGATTATGGCCGGAATGAACGTCGCTCGCCTGAACTTCTCCCACGGTGATTTCGAGGAGCATGGCAACCGGATCAAAACCATCCGTCAAGCGAGTGCAGAGTTGGGGAAATCAATCGCCATACTGTTGGACACCAAAGGTCCTGAAATCCGTACCGGTAAACTGAAAGAAGAACCGATTGAACTGGTACAGGACGAATTCCTGACCTTGACGACCGAAGATATTCTCGGCGACAAGGAACGCATCTCCATTACGTACAAAGAGCTCCCCGGAGATGTGGAAGTCGGTTCGACGATTCTGATTGACGACGGTTTGATCGGTTTGACGGTCGTTGAGATCCAAGGTACGGAAATCAAATGCCGCATCGTCAATGGCGGTACCGTCAAGAGCAAAAAGGGCGTTAATGTACCCGGCGTAAACATTTCCCTGCCAGGCATCACCGAGAAAGACGCTAACGACATCAAGTTCGGGATCGAACAAGGCATCGATTTTATTGCCGCTTCCTTCGTTCGTAAAGCGAGCGACGTGCTTGAAATCCGTCAATTGCTGGAGCAACACAACGCGACTCATATCCAAATCATTTCTAAAATCGAAAATCAGCAAGGCGTTGACAACCTCGATGAAATCCTGGAAGTATCCGACGGCTTGATGGTTGCCCGCGGCGACCTTGGCGTGGAAATTCCGGCGGAAGACGTGCCGCTGGCACAGAAACGCATGATCGAGAAATGCAACCGCGTCGGCAAACCGGTCATTACCGCAACGCAAATGCTCGACTCCATGCAGCGCAACCCAAGACCTACGCGCGCCGAGGCGAGTGACGTAGCCAACGCGATTTTCGACGGTACGGACGCCATCATGCTCTCCGGCGAAACGGCTGCCGGGAAATATCCGGTGGAATCCGTGTTGACGATGGCACGCATCGCGGAGAAAGCGGAATCCGCGTTGGAATACCGTGAAATTTTCATCAAACAAAGCAATGCGCAACAAACGACCGTTACCGAAGCGATCAGCCAAGCGGTGGCCAACTCCGCGCTGGAGTTGAACGCCAAAGCGATCATTACTTCGACGGAAACCGGTTATACGGCACGGATGGTCTCCAAATATCGTCCGAAAGCGCCGATCATCGCGGTGACCACCGAAGATCAAACCTTGCGCCGTCTGGCCCTGAACTGGGGCGTAACGCCGGTGAAAGGCAATACGGCCAGCACGACGGACGAAATGTTCGACAAAGCGATGAAGGGTGGCCTGGATTCCGGTCTGGTGAAGGAGGGCGACCTCGTCGTGATTACCGCCGGGGTGCCTTTGGGACGTTCGGGATCGACGAACCTGGTGAAGATCGGGCAAATCCGCAAGTAGCCGCTAGGTTATCATATATCGATTGAGTCACAAAAAAGGCAATGGGGCCCGCTCGGGACCATTGCTTTTTTTGCCAAGAATAACGGAAAATTCGGAAAGGAGCGGAGTGCGTGTACGTTTGCGAAGTGGCCATTGAGCCGAAATATTCGGAGTTCGATATGATGGGGATTATTTACCACGCCCATTATCTGGAATGGTTCGAGCTCGGGAGACTCCAACTGAGCCGAAATCTCGGCTTTGATTATTTCAAGATGGAGCAAGCGGGATATATTTCGCCCGTCCACGAAATGAAGGTGGAATATAAACGCGGGATCCGTTATGGCGAAACCGTGTTGCTGAAGACGCGGGTTATCGAGAACAACGGCGTCATAACTGCCTACGGCTACGAAGTGTACAACGGGGAAGGCACCCTTTGCGTGGAGGGTTCTTCGTCCCATTACGTGGTTCGCCGCGAAGACTTCAAGCCGGTGCAATTCAAGAAAGTGTTTCCGGAATGGTACGCCGCGTTGGAGGAAGCCCGAAAACCATAAATTTTGCTTATCCGGCATCGAGGCGGTAAAATACAAGTACAGGAATGTGGTAAAGGAGTCCTGATATGCGTAAATGGATAGCCGCTCTCATCGTGTTGATTCCGATCGTGGAATTTTGGGGGTATATGTACGTCGGCGAGAGATTGGGCGTCGGAAAAACGATCTTTCTGACGCTGGCGACCTCCGTGATCGGCGGGTTGATGATGCAATTTGAGGGGCGTAAAGTGCTGGCCGATGCGAAGGCCCAAATGAGCGGCGGGCAAATTCCGGGACGGATGGTCTTGGATGGGATTTGCGTGTTTGCCGGCGGGATGCTGCTGCTGATCCCCGGCTTCATCACCGATCTGATCGGATTTACGTTGGTATTTCCGCTAACGCGCGTGCTGTATCGGATCCCGCTTATGAAATGGGTCAGCAAGAAGATGAAGGACGGAACGATCACGTACTTCCGCCGGTAAGCCCAGCCTTCTCTTTCGCCGGTTTTGCCGCCGTGAGGGAAGTGCCGCCGGAATCAATCAGACAAGGCATCTCGTCTCGTAAGGCGAGATGCCCTTTTTTTAAACATCCAGTTGCCGTTACCTCAGCCGGCCGTGTACGATATAGTTCCGCATATCGCGGACGACGCCGGCGCGAACGGCAGCGCCCAGGATGACCAGTGTGACCGGCCCGATAATCAGCCCCAGCACGCCAAACAGCTTGAGGCCGACGAACATGGCGATCAGCGTAGGCAAAGGATCCAGCCCGACGCTGCTGGCCAGCACTTTGGGTTCGATCATTTGGCGGGCCAGCAGGAGGACCCCATACAATACGGCCAGTCCGATTCCCAGCGTCACGTCGCCGGTAGCAAACGCATAGATCAGCCATGGGATCATCACCGTACCGACGCCCAGATAAGGTAACAAATCGACAAGTCCAATCAGCAGGGCGTAGGTAAAGGCGGAATCTACGCCTAAGATTAACAAGCCCAGCAGTACGATCAACGCGGTGATCGAGATCATGATGAATTGGGCGCGCAGATAACCCGATAGCGCCCGCTGCAGGTCGCGCCAAATGGCGCCGGCGGTTTTGCGGAAAGGCGCGGGGATGGAGGCTGCCAAGAACCGCATATCGTGCTCCCAGCGGCTGCTGATAAAAAAAGTGGCCAGCAGGATCACGCCGAGAATGATCCCTAGATTGGGCAGGGAGGAGAGCAGCGTGACGATCGTCTCCAGCACGTTATTGACGAGGTGCGAAACGAAGGAACCGACCTTTTCGGCGGTGTTGTCGATATTTTTATGAATCGTATTTTCGTATCCGGGATTATCGGCGATAAATCGGTTGATTTCGGTAATGATCGATTGGATGCCCTCGCTTTGCGTCCAGGAGACGAACAGATTTCTCCACTCGGCAATGCGCAGGTCAAAGGACTCGGCCAAATGGATCAACTCTTTGACGAGGCGCGTTAACGCCGCGGATACGACGATTCCCGCACTTCCGAAATAAACGAGCAGCGATAGCGTCACGGCCAGCCATTTCGGTACCCGCAGGTTTCTTTGGAGCCACAGAACGAACGGATTCATCGCGTAGGCGATCAGCCAGGCGATCAGAAACGGATAAACCAGCGGGATGAGCCAGCAGACCGCGAGGATGGAACCGATGAGGACGACGCATATCCAGCTGCCGCGCAGCACGCGCTTGACGATCACGTGATCCATGTGGCATTTCCCCTTTTCGCAGTACATGTCCTAGTTCTACTCTATTATTTGTCCGCCTTGAGTATTCCGTCCCGAACCTTTTTGCTAATAATGTGATATAATTCATTGCATAACTGCAATCGTTTACAAAATTTCTTTATAATTGTGATAAAATCATTTAATGTACCGGGCGGCGCAGAAGCGGTTCCCATGTTTTCGGAAATCCAGTATGATGAAGAAGTAAGCAACGGAGCTATATTTGCGCAATGATAGGGTAGGCATTGCCTAACTTCGAAAATTTAAAACTTTCAATTTTGAAAATGTTTTCAGGGCTTGTTTGCTCACAAAATGTTAACAAAGGAGAGATGGTTCATGACAGCTACGAAAGGCCTGGAAGGCATAGTTGCGGCAACCTCTTCGATCAGCTCCATTCATGATGGCGTCCTCGCCTATCGTGGAATCAATATCGACGATTTGGCGGAACGTGCGAGTTTTGAAGAAACGGCTTATTTGTTGTGGTACGGCAAATTGCCCAATCAAGCCGAGCTGGAACGTCTGCAACGGCAATTGAGTGATTTCGCTGCGGTTCCTTCTGCGGTGCTTGAACAGATGAAGCTGTATCCGCGGACTGCCAACACGATGGCAGTGCTTCGTACTGCCGTATCGGCTCTTGCTTTGTATGATGCGAACGCCAATGACAACTCCCGTGAAAGCAACCAATTGAAGGCGATAAAGCTTCAAACCCAAATTCCGACCCTGATTGCCGCGTTTGCCCGCATCCGAGACGGCCGGGAACCGGTCGCTCCGCTGAAGGGCGTATCGATCGCGCACAACTTCTTGTATATGCTGACCGGGGAAGAACCGGATCCGATCGCCGTTCGCGCCTTGGATCAAGCCCTGGTGCTGCATGCCGACCATGAGTTGAACGCGTCGACATTCTCCGCCCGCGTAACGATCGCAACGTTGTCCGACATTTACTCCGGAGTCACTTCGGCGATTGGCACGTTGAAGGGGCCTCTGCACGGCGGGGCCAATGAAGCGGTGATGAATATGTTGGCCGAGATCGGTACACTGGACCAAGCGGAACCGTACATTCAGAAGAAGTTGGCCAATAAGGAGAAAATCATGGGCTTCGGCCATCGTGTATACAAGAACGGCGACCCGCGCGCCAAGCACCTGCAGAATATGTCACGTCAGTTGAGCATCCTGAAGGGCGATTCCACGTTGTACGACATTTCCGTCAAAGTGGAGCAGCTCGTCACCGGTCAAAAAGGGCTGAAGCCCAACGTCGACTTTTATTCCGCTTCCGTTTACACGATGCTGGGCATTCCGCGCGACCTGTTTACGCCGATTTTTGCCATCAGCCGGTTATCCGGATGGACGGCGCATATTTTGGAGCAATTGGAAGATAACCGCTTGATCCGTCCGCGTGCGGAATATACGGGCGTCACCAATCAGAAGTACGTTCCTATCGAATTAAGATAAGCAGCCATGCGGCTTCAAGGCACATTGTGGTAAAATGGAGACCGTGAGATGCAGCAAACAGTTTGAAGGAGGAAACCGTGAAAATGTTGAAATTGGAAAAGTTCGATCTTCCTACCGAAGGCGAGAAAATTACGATTCAGAACGGGAAGCTGCAGGTGCCTAACCATCCTGTCATTCCTTTCATCGAGGGCGACGGCACCGGCCGCGATATTTGGAAAGCGTCGAAACGCGTATTGGACGCCGCCGTGGAGAAAGCCTACGGCGGCGAGAAGCAAATCGCCTGGTATGAAGTGTTCGCCGGCGAGAAGGCCTTCAATACATACGGGGAATGGCTGCCTGCGGACACGTTGACGGCTATCCGCGAATATATTGTGGCCATCAAAGGCCCGTTGACCACGCCGATCGGCGGCGGCATCCGTTCGCTGAACGTGGCGCTTCGCCAGGAGCTGGACCTGTACGTCTGCCTTCGTCCGGTCCGTTATTTCCAAGGGGTGCCTTCTCCGGTCAAACGTCCGGAGCTGGTGGATATGGTTATTTTCCGCGAAAATACCGAGGACATCTATGCCGGCATCGAGTATAAAGAAGGCTCCGAGGAAGTCAAGAAAGTGCTGGCTTTCCTGCAGAATGAAATGGGCGTGAAGAAAATTCGCTTCCCGGAAACGTCCGGCATCGGCATCAAGCCGGTTTCGGAAGAGGGATCGAAGCGTCTCGTCCGCGCGGCGGTCGAGTATGCGATTAAGCACGGCCGCAAGAGCGTAACCCTTGTGCACAAAGGGAACATCATGAAGTTTACCGAAGGCGCGTTCAAAAACTGGGGGTATGAAGTGGCGGAAGCGGAATTCGGCGATAAAGTATTTACTTGGGCCGAATACGACCGGATCAAGGAACAGTCCGGCGCCGACGCGGCGAACCAGGCGCAAAAAGCGGCGGAAGCCGAAGGCAAAATCATCATTAAGGATGCGATTGCCGATATCGCGCTGCAGCAAGTGTTGACGCGGCCGACGGATTTCGACGTCATCGCTACGCTGAACCTGAACGGCGACTACTTGTCCGACGCCTTGGCAGCGCAGGTTGGGGGCATCGGCATCGCGCCGGGCGCCAACATCAACTATGTAACCGGGCACGCGATTTTCGAGGCGACACATGGTACGGCACCGAAGTATGCCGATCTCGACGTGGTGAATCCGGGCTCCGTGATCTTGTCCGGCGTCATGATGCTGGAGCATCTGGGCTGGCAAGAGGCGGCGGACCTGATCTATAAAGGTCTGGAAACTTCGATTAACAACAAAACGGTTACTTACGACTTCGCCCGTTTGATGGATGGGGCAACGGAAGTGAAGTGCTCCGAGTTCGCTGACCATGTCATCAAAAACATGTAATTGCGAATTTTAACCTTTAGCATAGCAACCTCCGTTAATATTAACCCTCCCTAGTTCATGGGGAGGGTCTTTTTTGCCCTGCCCGAGTCTGTTCGGGGCGGGCTTGGCCCTCCCAAATGATAAGGAGCAGGGCAAAAGCGGGAAATGATTCCGAAGAAGCGGAGCGTTCGCCTTTGTGAGCGGGTTTCAACCTCGTATGAATTCATCGGATCAAGAAACCCGCGAGCAACAGCGATCGTAGGAACATTTCCCAGCGTTGCCCCCATCCTTATCAAGTTTGTTTTCTTCTACCGCCCCGAGTCTGTTCGGGGCGGGCTATGCTTTTCAATCGCGATAAGGAGCAGGGCAAAAGCGGGAAATGATTCCGAAGAAGCGGAGCGTTCGCCTTTGTGAGCGGGTTTCAACCTCGTATGAATTCATCGGATCAAGAAACCCGCGAACAATAGCGATCGTAGGAACATTTCCCAGCGTTGCCCCATCCTTATCAAGTTGTTCTCCTAACCTGCCCCGATCAGACGTTTCTTTTATTTCCATCCAAAGTTATAATAGATTATAATAAATGTAATTGACGTGGAAGGGGCGGTTATGTTAATGTACCAAGTCATGCTATTCCTACATATTATCGGGGCCTTGGCGTTGGGTTTCTATCTGGTTCTGCCGTTTGTGCTCGGACGGATTGGCAAGTTGTCGCTGGCGGCCCAGGAAGGGACGGTTTCGGCCGTGCTCTCCTTGAACCGCTACGCGCAGATTGGACTGATCGTTCAACTGCTGACGGGTGGCTATTTGATCGGCCAAGGCGATTATTCCGTGCCGTGGATGGTCGTCATCGTCATCTTGTTCCTGGCGATCGGCGCGTTTAGCGGCATGATGGCCAAACCGTTGCGCTTGGCGCAGGAAGGAATACGCCAGAACAAGTCCGTGACGGCGGAGGAAGGGAAGCTGCGCACGTTAAGCGCCCTGCTGTCCGTGACGGTGTTGCTGATTTCGTTCTTTATGGTGTTCAGCACCATCATTTAATTCAGGGTACAAGCAAAAGACCTGTCGGCGTCAAAGCCGGCAGGTCTTTTGCTTGCGTACGCCTGCCAGGCAGGCGCCAGCTCCTTGCTAGGAAGGATCCGGGTCTTGTTCTTTTAATTCGTCCAAATGGGTAAACATCAACTTCAGAATATCGAGTGCCAGTTGTTTCTCTTTCGGCGACCGATTCATGACGATCTGTTGGATCTGGTCGATAAAATGGTCGTCGCTGATCTCGATGGAATCGTGGAGCAAATAGTCAACGGTAACGCCCAATTGATTCGCCAGTTTGACGAGTGTTTCCAGGGACAAGCTGCGCTCTCCCCGTTCGATTTGCCCTATGTATGCATCCGAAACTTCGATGCGTTCGGCGAGTTTTTCCTGGGTCAAGTGCATTTTATGCCGTTCTTGACGCAGCCTTTTCCCCAATGCCTCGTAATCCATAACACCCCTCCTGTATTTACCTTAGTGAGAAGCCGAAAGAAAGATAATAAACTACAGGTTTTGTTTGTATTTACTGAAAGTACGAATTGGGTTATTATGGAATCATGAGTTTTACTGAAATGTATCAATTATTTATAATAACCAAATTTAAGGAGATCTAGTATGTCTTCCGAATCTACTTCAGTTTCAATCATCATTACGGTCAAGAACAATGGAATCGATCTGTACACCACGATGGAATCCCTGAAAGTGTCGCATACGACGCTTCCTTACGAAGTCATTATCGTCGATGAAGGCTCTGTCGACGGGTGCTGTGATTTCTTGATGAATTACCGGTTCGACCGGCCCTTCAAACGGATCAAGGGGGAGCCGGGAATATCGGCGCGAAATATAGGAGCTGCTCACGCCGGCGGAGATTATCTGATCTTTTGCGGAGCTCATTTATATTATGATGACGGATGGATGGAACGGTTGCTGGAGCCGTTGATGCGGGGGGAAGCCGACGGCGTGTCGCCTGCCTTTCAGAAGAGCGAGCGTTCCTCCTCCCCCTCCCCGAAAGCGGAAGCGCTTGGAGGGGTGGTCGGCTCGGTGCGAGGTTACCCGGTAGTGGGCGAAGAACGAAACGACATCCCGTGGCTGTCCTGGGAATGCTTTGCCGTCCGGCGCGATACTTTTCGGAAAATGGGGGGGATGGAGGACGGTTTTGTCGGCAAAGAGTTGGAAACGGCCGAGTTTTCTTTGAGATTATGGCTGCAGGGCGGGAGCTGCCGACATGTGCCGGAGGTCACTTTGATTCAGGTGTTCCGGCAGAATTTCCCGTGTGACCATAGCGGGGATCGGTGGGGCACGGATTTGATGACCCTTGCCTATCTGCATTTCGGCGAAGGGTTGATTGCGGCCTGCCGGGAACAAGTGAACGGTACGTTTGGCGGTGAACCGATGGATGAGGCGAAGCTAAGCGAGCTGACTTCGGTACGGAGGGAGAAATATGCCTCTCTTCGCAAACATGACGAGCTGTGGTTTGTCGATCGATTCGGAATGGATTGGAAGCCGCAGGGATAAGCCGGGACGGCCGGGCCATCCTAATAGGGATGGGTGCGATCGGGCTTATTCGCGCCTAATCCACCATAACCCGAAGGAGGATGCAAACATGGCAGGAAACGGACAATCGAAGCAAACCTTGCCGCCCCAGCATCAAAACCATCAGCCCGGCATCGAAGCGGAGATGCATCCGCGTCCGGTCTATGAAGGAAATTACAAGGCCGCCGGCAAGCTGACGGGCAAAGTGGCGCTGATCACCGGCGGCGACAGCGGCATTGGCCGGGCCGTCGCCGTCGCCTACGCCAAAGAGGGAGCCGATGTGGCGATCGTGTACTTGAACGAGCACGACGATGCGGGCGTAACCCGGCGGGAAGTCGAGCAGGAAGGCCGCCGCTGCCTGCTGATCGCGGGCGATATCGGTGACGAAGCGTTCGCCGAGCGGGCCGTGCGGCAAACGGTGCAGGAGCTGGGACGTCTGGATATTCTGGTCAACAATGCGGCCGAGCAGCATCCACAGCCGGATATTATGGCCATCACGGCAACACAGCTGGAGAAGACATTCCGGACGAATATTTTCTCCATGTTTTATTTGACCAAAGCAGCGATGCCGCATTTGCGCCAAGGCAGCGCGATTATCAATACGGCGTCGGTAACGGCCTACAAAGGCAACCCGCAGCTCCTCGATTATTCGGCAACAAAAGGGGCTATCGTCAGCTTCACGCGGGCGCTGTCGATGAACGTGGTCGGGAGCAAAGGCATCCGGGTGAATGCGGTGGCACCGGGTCCGATTTGGACGCCGCTGATCCCGTCAACCTTTAATGAGAAGCAGGTGTCCGAATTCGGCGGAACGACGCCGATGCAGCGGCCCGGGCAACCGGAGGAGCTGGCGCCGGCTTACGTCTTTCTGGCTTCGGACGATGCTTCATATATGAGCGGGCAGGTCCTGCATATCAACGGTGGAGAGATCGTCAACGGGTAATAAGAAGCCCGAATCTAACGCCAACGAACCCCCAAGCGCATCGGCGAAATCCGAACAAGCTTGGGGGTTCGTTCTTCCCGAAGGAGCCTAGCCTAATCGGCATCGCGCCGCTCCGTCTCGGATAACTCATCCAGCGTCATTTCAAAGCTGGGAGCGAGCTGCTCCAGAAAATAAGCGACTTCCGGGAGCTGCAGCCGCTGCAGTTTGTCCAGAAGCTGCGTCTTCGCGACGGCAAATTCGCGGTTGCCGGCGGTGAGCTCCCACGCGCATTTCAAATAGGCATCCAGACTGTCCGCCGCTTTGACGTAGACCATCAACGCGGCGTCTTCTGGCGCATCCTCCGTATTGCCGGGGGATAACAGCGGGGCATAAACGTTCTGAAGTTCCGGCGGGACCATGGAAAGCAAGCGTTCCGCGGCGATCTTCTCCATCTCGCGGAAGCTGGACAAGAGCCGCGGATTATGGTGCTTGACCGGCGTCGGGATGTCGCCGGTGAATACTTCGGTTGCGTCATGGAACAACGCCAGCATTGCGGCCCGTTCCGAGTTCAGCCGCCGTCCGTATCGGGCGTTCCCGATTTCGCACAGCAGATGGGCCAATAGCGCCACGTGGAACGAATGTTCGGCTACATTATCGGCCGCGGTGCTGCGCATCAGGCTCCAGCGACGGATGGAACGCAGGCGGTACAGATAAGCAGGGAAATGGTAGCTCATCAGTGATAAACCTCGCTTATTTTGGAGTGGATTTTGGACAGAAATTGTCAACCGATACTAGTTCTTATGTTATTATAAATCTGAAGAATGCGATATGGCTAACGACGCGGCAAGGTTTTGCCTTTTTGCGCACAAGGGGTAAACAAGATGACAGGGAGAGGGGATTCTCGGATCATGCATCAGTTTGAAGAAAGCGTATACGAGTTGATTGTGGAAGCTTCGACACGGCTGCCGGGGGATGTACGGCGTGCGGTGAACCGGGGGCGGGCCCTGGAAAACCGGGCGACACGGGCCGGCTTGGCCATGTCGACCATCGCGCAAAACATCCGCATGGCGGAGGAACAGGTCTCGCCGATTTGCCAGGATACCGGGATGTTGACCTTTGTAGTGCATACGCCGGTTGGGGCGAACCAAATCGAGATGAAAAAGGCGATTTACGCCGCGGTAAAACGGGCGACCAAGGAAGGCAAACTGCGCTCGAATTCCGTGGATTCCTTAACGGGAGAGAACAGCGGCGACAATCTGGGACCGGGGACACCGGTGATTCATTTTGAACAATGGGAACAAGACGCGATCGACATCCGGCTGATCTTAAAAGGCGGCGGATGCGAGAATAAAAATATCCAATACAGCCTGCCGACGGAGCTGGAAGGGCTCGGCCGCGCCGGGCGGGATCTCGACGGCATTCGCAAGTGCATTTTGCACGCGGTTTATCAGGCGCAGGGGCAGGGCTGCAGCGCCGGATTTCTTGGGGTCGGCATCGGCGGCGACCGCACGACGGGATACGAGTTGGCGAAGCAGCAGCTGTTCCGGCCGCTCGATGACGTCAACCCGAATCCGGATCTGGACCGTCTGGAACGATATGTTCTGGAAACGGCCAATCAACTGGGCATCGGCACGATGGGGTTCGGCGGGGAAGTCACTTTGCTGGGCTGTAAGATCGGGGCGATCAACCGGCTTCCGGCCAGCTTCTTCGTGTCGGTTGCGTATAACTGCTGGGCGTTCCGCCGCCAGGGAGTCGATATCGATCCCGCAACCGGCGCGATCCGCGAATGGCTGTACGAGCGCGGCAGCGACGTATCGGTGGAAGATGAGTCGGATACGGTCGCCACTGGCCCGGCCGCTTCTGAAACTCCAGCCCCGGCCAGCCGCGAAATCGTATTGCGCACGCCGGTGACGGAGGAGCAAATCCGCAGCTTGCGGGTTGGCGACGTCGTGGTGATCAGCGGAGAAATGCATACGGGACGCGATGCCCTGCACAAATATTTGATGGATCACGACGCCCCGTTGGATTTAAACGGCGCGGTGATTTACCACTGCGGACCGGTGATGCTGAAGGATGAGGAGGGGTGGCATGTCAAGGCAGCCGGACCGACGACCAGCATTCGGGAGGAGCCGTACCAAGGAGACATCATGAAGAAATTCGGCATCCGCGCGGTCATCGGCAAAGGCGGCATGGGACCTAAGACACTGGCCGCATTGAAAGAACATGGCGGCGTTTATTTGAATGCGATCGGCGGTGCGGCGCAGTACTATGCGGAATGCATTAAGAATGTAAACGGCGTCGATTTCCTGGAATTCGGCATTCCGGAAGCGATGTGGCATCTGGAGGTCGACGGCTTTGCCGCGATCGTGACGATGGACTCGCATGGAGACAGTCTGCATGAAGGCGTGGAGAAGGACTCGCTCATGAAACTGGCCGCTTTTAAAGATCCGGTGTTCAAATCAAGATGAGAACCTTTCGTTTGCGGCTAACCCTGATCTTAATGATTCTGCTCGGCATCTCGATGCTGGCCGCCGGCATCACGATGGCCCAGTTGTTCAAAAACTCGCATATCCGGGCATTGGAGGAGAATATGGCCCGGGAAATTAATCTGTTGGAGTCGACCTTCGATTTCGTTCCCGTGGAAGGGAACCCCGAAGCCAATGAATATTACGAACGGCAGGCCAAACAGCTGCAGGAGCTGACCGACTCCCGCGTCACGTTCATCACGCTGGACGGAATCGTCGTCGGCGATTCCGAGTCCGATCCGGATCGGATGGATAACCATGCCCACCGGCAGGAAATCGAGTCGGCTGCGGGCGGCAAAGTCGGCAGCGCGATCCGGTACAGCCATACGGTCGGCCAAAATATGCTGTACGTGGCGGATCGCGTGACCACCGGCGAGTTCGACGGTTATGTCCGCCTGTCGATGAGTCTGGCCACGGTGGAGAAGGGGCTGGCCCAAGGCTGGTTCTGGATGTTCGGCGGGCTGCTTATTCTGTTTCTCGTCGCCGGCCTGGTGAGTTACCGGGTGGCGGCCGGTTTGACCAAACCGCTGGAACAGATTACGCGCGTTGCCCACCGCATCTCCGGGTTCGATTACGACGCCCGGGTTAAGCTGGATCGCAAGGACGAGATCGGTCAGTTGGGCCTGGCGATCAATGGGATGGCGGACAGCTTGCAGCAGCAGCTCAAACGCATCCGCGATAACGAGGATTTGATGCAGAGCGTGCTCGCCAACATGACCGGCGGCATTCTCATGGTCGATACGTCGGAACGCATAGCCCTGATTAACCGGGAAGCGGAACGGATTCTGCATATGAAGGGCGAACTGCTGTTGGGCAAATCGTATCAGGTGCTCAAGCGGAACTACGAATTTATCAAATTCATGGAAGAAGGCATCGCCCGAAAGGAAGCGGTCCAGGAAGAGCGGAACGTCTACGATCCCGAAGAAAAAATCCTGCTGTTCGACAGCGTGCCGATGTTTGAGGATAACGGCAACTACCGCGGCATGTTGTTCCTGCTGCAGGATGTCACCGAGATCCGCAGGCTGGAGCGCATACGCAGCGAGTTCGTCGCCAACGTATCCCACGAGTTAAAGACGCCGATCGCGGCGGTCAAAGGCTTTGCCGAAACGCTGCTGGCCGGCGGGGTGAAGGACGAGGAAACCGCCCGCTCTTTCCTGCAGATCATTTATGACGAGGGGGACCGGTTAAACCGGCTGATTGGCGACATCCTCGAGCTGTCCAAAATCGAATCGAAGCGGGTGCCGCTGGAATATGCGCCGGTACAACTGAAAGAGTTGTTCGACAGCATTTATGAGGTGCTTCTCCCGGCGGCCCGCAAAAAATCGATTTCGATGTCGCACGACGTCCCCGAGCATCTGTTCATCGAAGGTGACGAAGATCGGCTGCGGCAAATTTTCATGAATTTGCTGTCCAACGCGATCAGCTATTCCCTTGAAGGCGGGAAAGTGCGCGTTTCCGCCAGCATCGCAGGCGAAGACGGGGCCGAGGAGAAGATCCGCTTTACCGTTAGCGATACGGGGATCGGCATTCCCAAGAAAGATTTGCCGCGAATTTTCGAACGCTTCTACCGAGTCGATAAGGCCAGATCCCGCGGCTCCGGCGGTACGGGCCTGGGCTTGTCCATCGTCAAACACCTGGTCGAACTGCATCGCGGCACCATCCGCGTGGAGAGTAAAGTCGGCGAAGGAACGACGTTTATTCTGGAGCTTCCCCTGATGCATGCCCTGGATGATTAAGATCGGCAAAAGAAACATACGAATAAGTGTAAACCGTTTTTTTGAAAAATTTACACCGCGTTAACACTGCCGTGATATGCTGGGCTTGTCATTAAAATGATATTGGTTCAGAGCATGAACTTGTACCGCAAACAAATGGGGGGTACTATGACACAACGTCTATTGGTTATCGAAGATGAACCGACGTTATCCCGGCTTTTGTCTTACAACCTGACGAGCGAAGGGTATGAAGTTGTTGTAGAGGATCACGGGCAGACCGGTTATGAAACCGCACTGCAGCAGGATTTTGATTTGATATTGCTCGATTTGATGCTGCCGGGCATGAACGGTTTCGAAATCATGTCGAAGCTGCGCAGCGAAGGCGTGATGACGCCGGTCATTATCCTAACCGCCAAAAATGCGGAGGAGGAAGTCGTGCAGGGCTTAAAATCCGGTGCCGACGATTACATCACGAAACCGTTCGGCGTGGCCGAGCTATTAGCGCGCGTCGCCGCGGTTCTCCGCCGGTCGTCCGGCCAGGAGGAACGCGACAAACCGGTCCAACAGGAGAATTCGCAAATCTCGCTGGGAGCTTTGACGATTTACCCGGAGAAATACGAAGTCACGTTGAACGGAGAAGCGATCACGCTCAGACCAAAGGAGTTTGAGGTGTTGCTGTACTTGGCCCGCAAGCCGGGGGTGGTGATGACCCGGGACGATCTGATGAATGCCGTATGGGGGTTCGATTACATCGGGGGACAGCGCACGGTGGACGTGCACGTCAGCTCGCTGCGCAAGAAGCTGGAGCTTGATCCGCAATCGGTGCATATCGATTCCATTCGCGGCGTCGGATATAAGCTTGTCGTCAACAAGAAGAAAGCGTCCATCATGTAACTTTCGTGATGGGCGTTTCTTTTTACATAGGACTAAAGTACCGAAAACAATGTCTTAACATTCTCCCTCTATGATTCTAGTAGATCAAACGTAACGTATACATATACGGGGGAGTGGTACAGGTTGGAAAATCGGGCCATCGCACTGTTGGAACGTACCGCAAATGAAGAGACAGAGAACTTGGCAGCGATCGCTGCGGTAGGGGTACGCTCTTTAAGCCGTAAGGTCCCGGTAATCGGGCCGGAGGTTTCCTGCCGAAATGTGCTGGGGCAGTTTCAGAAGCAACCCGACCTTCCTTGCATTGTGGTTTGTGATGTAGATCACAAACCGCTTGGACTGCTGATGAGGGATCAATTCTTTCGCCATCTGGCCGGACGGTTTGCCGCCGATCTTTTTTATGAACTTTCAACGCTTCGATTTGCCGAGCGGCAGCCGCTGATCTGCGAGCTTGACACGCCCGCTGGGGAATTGCTGGATCATGCGCTGGGACGGGAGGGCGTCTCCTTCTACGACGCTTTGATCCTTACAATTAAGGGGCGGTTTTATGGGGTCTTGACGGTTCAGGATCTGATGCTGATGTCCCGGCAACTGCAGCGGGAGGCGGATGAAGCCAGGCAGGCGGCCGTTCGCGAAAGCCGCGACCGGGTTATAGAGATTGAGCGTTCGATCGCTGAAGTGGCGGAAGCGGCCAAACGAAGCCTGCAGGAATCGGAGCGAATGAACGAATTATCGGCGGAGGGGCGGCATGAGTTGGAAGCGGTCAAGGCATCGTTTTCCCGCGTGCTCGATATGACCCGCTCGCAAGAGAAGCAAATGGCGGAGCTGCTGGAGCGAACGAAGCAAATTTCGTCGGTCGCGGGTCATATCCGCAGCCTCGCGGATCAAAGCGGGATGCTGGCGATGAATGCCTCGATCGAAGCGGCGCATGCCGGGGAACATGGTCGGGGGTTTGCGGTCGTGGCCTCCGAGGTTCGCAAGCTTGCCCTGCAGACCAAGAGCTTCTCGGAGGAAATTGGCCTGACGCTTGGTGTCGTCAATCGTTTGATTCAGCAAACGGCTGCCACCGCTTCCACCACGGTGGAGGAAATGGCGGAAAGCCACGGAAGGGTCGGCAATGCGGACGGGACGTTCGAAGCGCTGGTGGAGTCTGCCCGCACCGTGGAAGCGCGCGGCCAAGAGATGTTCCATTCGTCGGAAACGGCGGCAGGCCGGACGAGAACCGTGCT
Source organism: Paenibacillus sp. JL3B1040 (assembly GCF_057063165.1). NCBI lineage: Bacteria > Bacillati > Bacillota > Bacilli > Caryophanales > Paenibacillaceae > Paenibacillus > Paenibacillus tiangongensis. The sequence goes on from NZ_CM169317.1 coordinate 1,763,944, forward strand.
CGGAGAACTGCACCATTTGGCGTCGCTTAGTTAAGATTTTACACAGCGTTTACATTTTGCTCCATGTTCTTTTACATAAGTACGATAAAATAAAACTGTTTTACATGGAATAATTCATCATTCGCGCATACTAAATCTATAGCTGAAGCGCCGGCACGGGCTCGCTGGAAAGGCGGGTACCGTGCTTCAAGTTTGCCCTGCAATTCCCCCGGCCGTACAGGCATAAGCCTTGCGGCTTCAGGCCAAGATGTTTATTTGTGAAGGAGAACTGTGATGGATAACATTATCCGGATTCAAAAGTTGAACTTGTACTATGACCGATTTCATGCGCTAAAGGACGTTTCCCTGGAAATTCCGGAAAAAGCGATTACCGCTTTCATCGGGCCTTCCGGCTGTGGCAAGTCGACCCTTCTGCGCACCTTGAACCGGATGAACGATATGATTCCGGGGACGCGAATCGAAGGCTCGGTACAAATCGCCGGCTCCGACATTTACGGTGACGACGTCCAGGTGGAGGCGTTGCGTAAACGGGTGGGCATGGTGTTTCAACAGCCGAATCCTTTTCCGAAATCGATATATGACAATGTTGCTTACGGGCCCCGGCTGCACGGCATCAAGAACAAGGCGGCTTTGGATGAAATCGTGGAACGGAGTCTCCGTCAAGCCGTGCTGTGGGACGAGGTCAAAGATTTCCTGAAACGCTCGGCACTCAGCTTGTCCGGCGGGCAGCAGCAGCGTCTTTGCATCGCCAGGGCCATCGCCGTGCAGCCGGATATTCTGCTGATGGACGAAGCGACTTCAGCGTTGGACCCGATTTCAACCCTCAAGATTGAAGAACTGGTGCAGCAATTAAAAGATAGTTATACAATCGTCATGGTGACGCATAACATGCATCAAGCGGCGCGCATCTCGGGACGGACCGTCTTTTTCCTGAATGGTGAAATTGTGGAAGCGGACGATACGCAGAAGCTCTTCTCCACGCCGCAGGATCCACGCACTGAAGATTACATTTCCGGTCGTTTCGGATAATAAAGGAGGCTACAGCAAGATGATTCAAAGAAAGGAATTTGATCAGAATCTGGAGGATTTACGACAGCTGCTTAGACAAATGGGCGAGCATGTCGAGCATGCTTTGACGGAGGCGATCAGCGCCCTGCAGGCTCTGGACTCGGCCAAAGCGAAGGAGATCGTGGAGCGCGACGCGGAGCTGAACCGGATGGAGGAGCAGGTCATGGAGATCGGCTCGCGCTTGATCGTGACCCAGCAGCCGGTGGCCAAGGATCTGCGCCGCATCATCGTGGCGTTTAAAATTTCCAGTGATCTGGAGCGGATGGGAGACCTGGCCATCGATATCGCTAAGATAACCACGCGGCTGGAAGGCCAGAAATTAATCAAGCCGTTGATCGATATTCCGAAGATGTCCGAGCTGGTTATTCTGATGCTGCGGGAATCGTTGCAATCGTATTTGGACGAGAATACCGACTTGGCCTATAAAATGGCGAAGGATGACGACGAAGTCGATCACCTGTACAGCCAAATGATCCACGAACTGTATTCGTTTATGATCTCCAACCCGGAATCGCTCCAGCAGGCGATGCTGCTGACGCTGGTGGGCCGGTATATCGAACGGATTGCCGACCATGCGACGAATATCGGCGAAAGTGCCGTTTATCTGGTGACCGGTCACCGGCCGGACCTGAATCAATAATCCGCTTTCCCGCGTCCAACCGGGCGCCGCTTGCGAAAAATTCGCAGGCGGCGCCCGGTTTTTCTTTTCCGTTTCGGGCTTTGGTGTTAACGGGATGGCCCCTGTGTTATCATAAGAAAAGGTAGAAAACTGTGGACGAGGTGTCGTATGGAAAAATTGATACTTATAGATGGAAACAGCATCATTTACCGGGCATTTTTTGCCATGCCGCCGCTCACGAACTCCAGCGGCCTGCATACGAACGCCGTTTACGGTTTTACGAACATGCTGCTGCGCCTGATTCAGGAGGAGCGCCCCACGCATATGCTGGTCGCTTTTGATGCGGGCAAAGTCACGTTCCGTCATGAAGGCTACCAGGAATACAAAGGCGGACGCGACAAGACGCCGCCCGAGCTGTCCGAGCAGTTTCCGCTGATGCGCGAGCTGCTGGAGAGCTTTGGCATCGCCTGGTTTGAGCTGGCCGGATACGAAGCCGACGACATTATCGGCACCTTGAGCAAACGAGCCGAGGAAGCCGGTCAAGAGGTGCTCGTCGTTACCGGCGACAAGGATATGCTGCAAGTGGTGAGCGACCGGGTTAAAGTGGCGCTGACGCGAAAGGGCGTCAGTGAAGTCGAACCTTACGGTCCGCAGCAAATCGAGGAGAAGTACGGGCTCAAGCCGCTGCAAATCATCGATTTGAAAGGGCTGATGGGCGATACGTCCGACAACATTCCCGGCGTGCCGGGGATCGGGGAGAAGACGGCGCTGAAATTGCTGCACCAGTTCGGATCCGTTGAGGAAGTGCTCGCCCACACCGATGAGTTGAAGGGCAAAATGAAGGAAAATCTGGTGAACCACGCGGACGACGCCCGCATGAGCAAACAGCTGGCGACCATTTTCCGCGAGGTTCCCGTTGAACGCACCTGGGAGGAGATGAAGTTTGCCGGCATTCCGGAGGAATCCGCCGTCCCGCTGCTGCGCAAGCTGGAGTTTAAGTCGTTGCTGGAGCGGATGTCCTTTGCCGGCGGCGAGAATGCCCACGGTGAAGCGGCTCCCGCGGAGCAGGTTGAAGTCGAAGTTACGACGGTTGACCGGAACAACCTTTCCGAGCTGATCCTCGATTTGCCGAACATCGAAGGAATCATCGTGGAGTCCTACGGGGAAAATCCGCATCAAGCCACGATGATGGGCATGGTATTGTCCACCGCCAGCCGCCACTATTTCCTGCCGTTTGACGTGCTGCAAGAGGAAGCGGCGGCGGAAATCCGCACCTGGTTGGCCGACGAACGGGTGCCGAAGCGCAGCTACGATCTGCATCGGGCGGATTTGGTGCTGTTCTGGCATGGCGTCGCGTTTGCCGGAGCCGAGCATGATGTGCAGTTGGCCGCCTATTTGCTCGATCCGACGGAAAGCGATCAGACGATCAGCGGTTTGGCCGCGAAATATCAGTTGCCGCCGGTGCCCGGCGACGACGAGGTCTACGGCAAAGGCGCCAAATTCAAGGTGCCGGAGCCGGAGGTGCTGAGCCGTCATCTGGCTCGCAAAGCGGACGCCCTGCTCCGCCTTGTGCCGCTGCAGCGGCAGGAGCTGGCGAAATATGAAATGGAGCGGCTGTTCTACGAACTGGAGATGCCGTTATCCCGGATTCTGGCCGATATGGAGAAGCAGGGCGTCGCCGTGAACAAGGAGGCCCTGAAAGAACTCGGCGTGGAATTTGAAGCCCAGATCAATAAGCTGGTCGCGAGAATTTATGAAATCGCCGGACAGGAGTTTAATATCAATTCGACCAAGCAGTTGGGAGAAATCCTGTTCGACAAGCTGGGACTGCCGGTCATCAAGAAGACCAAAACCGGTTATTCGACGGATGCGGAAGTGCTGGAAAAGTTGGCGCCCTACCATGAGATCGTGCAGTTTATCCTGGAATACCGTCAGTTGGCCAAGCTGCAATCGACGTATGTCGAGGGATTGCTGAAGGAAATTTCGCCGAAAACGGGCAAGGTGCACACGTATTTTCGGCAAACGATCGCCGCCACCGGCCGCTTGAGCAGCCAGTTTCCGAACTTGCAGAACATTCCGATCCGACTCGAGGAAGGCCGCAAAATCCGCAAGGTGTTTGTCCCTTCGGAGGAAGGCTGGTTTATTCTGGCCGCGGATTACTCGCAGATCGAGCTTCGCGTATTGGCGCATATTTCCGGCGACCCGGGGCTTCAGGAAGCGTTCCTGCACGATATGGACATCCATACGAAAACGGCTATGGACGTATTCGGCGTGGGTCCGGATCAGGTGGACGCCAATATGCGCCGCTCGGCCAAAGCCGTCAATTTCGGCATCGTATACGGGATCAGCGATTACGGCTTGTCCCAGAACCTGAACATCACGCGGAAAGAAGCCGCCCGGTTCATCGATCAATATTTCGATGCATTCCAAGGCGTCCGCCGCTACATGGATGAGATCGTCAAGGATGCCAAACGCGACGGGTACGTCAAAACGCTGCTGGAGCGCCGCCGTTATCTGCCGGAGATCAACGCATCGAACTTCAATCTGCGCTCCTTTGCCGAGCGTACAGCTATGAACACGCCGATCCAGGGAACCGCGGCGGACATCATCAAGCTGGCGATGGTTCGGATGGACGAGGAGCTGTACAAGCACGGACTGAAGAGCCGCATGCTGCTTCAGGTCCATGACGAATTGGTGTTCGAGGTTCCGCCGGAGGAGCTGGAGCTCATGAGTAAGCTCGTGCCGGAAACGATGGAGAAAGCGCTGGAGCTTAGCGTGCCGCTGAAGGCCGAAGTGTCCAGCGGAATGAATTGGTACGAAGCGAAGTAGCTCTCGCTATTACATCTTAGTTGGAGGTGACCGATATGCCGGAATTGCCGGAGGTCGAAACGGTCCGACGGACCTTGACCGAACTGGTTGTCGGAAAGACGATCCGGAGCGTTCACGTGTTTCTGCCGCGAATCATTCAGCGGCCGGATGATGTCAAACGCTTCGAAACCGAGCTCGCCGGCCATACGATCGTAGAGATCGGTCGCCGGGGAAAATTTTTGCGCATCGTGATGGACGGGTTGGTGCTGGTCTCCCATTTGCGAATGGAAGGGCGTTACGGGGTTTATCGGACCGGCGATGAGGTGGAGAAACATACCCATGTGATCTTCCGGTTTACGGACGGGACCGAACTCCGCTATAAGGACGTGCGCCAGTTCGGCACCATGCATCTATTTCTGCCGGGAGAGGAATTTACCCAGAAGCCTTTGGCGAAACTGGGGTTGGAGCCGCTGGAGGACTCGTTTACGGCGAAGGCTTTCCAAGAGGCGGTCTCCCGGTGTACCTCGAAGATCAAGCCGGTGCTGCTGAACCAGGAATACATCGTGGGTCTGGGGAATATTTATGTCGATGAAGCTTTGTTCCGGGCGGGCATCCATCCGGAGCATCCGGCGGACAAGCTGACCCGGCGGCAGTTGGAGCGGCTTCACGCCGCGATCGTGGATACGTTGAGCGAAGCGGTGGAAGCTGGGGGCTCCTCCATTAAGTCCTACGTTAATGGACAGGGGGAGATGGGGATGTTCCAGCATTCGCTGCGCATGTACGGACGCCAAGGGGAGCCTTGCCCGAACTGCGGGCAGCCGGTGGAGAAGACCGTAGTTGGGGGGCGGGGAACGCATTTTTGCCCGAACTGCCAGCCGCCTTATCGGACAAGTCGACGGGCAGGCACCCGAACAACGAAAGACGAGCGATAGTGCGAGGTTTCAAGTCAAAACAGTGAGGTGTAAAGGGAATGAACATCGGACTAACCGGAGGCATTGCCACAGGGAAAAGTACGGTTTCCCGCATGCTGGCCAGCCGCGGTGCCGCCGTGATCGATGCGGACGCGATCGCCAGGGAGATTATGGAGCCGGGCCATCCGGTGCTGGCCGCGGTCAGCGAACGTTTCGGTCAGGGTGTTCTTCACCCCGACGGGACGCTCGATCGCAAGAAGCTCGGCGACATCGTCTTCTCGCATCCGGAGGAGCGCAAGGCGCTGGAGGCGTTGACGCATCCCGCCATTCGTTCCGAAATGAAGCGACGCCTGGACGAGCTGGAAGAAGCCGATCCGTACAGGCTGGTGGTGGCGGATATCCCTCTGCTTTACGAATCGGGTCTTGACCCATTATATGAAGAAATTATGGTCGTGTACGTGCCCCGGGAGCTGCAGTTGACCCGATTAATCCATAGAGACGGGTTATCCCGGGAAGAAGCGGAGCAGCGGCTGGGCGCCCAGACGGATATCGAATTAAAAAAGGAGAGGGCGGATATATTGATTGATAACAGCGGTGGACTTGACGAGACGGAGCGGCAGATTGACGTCTTTTGGCGGGATAAGGGACTAGGATGAGGTGGCTACGTAAAAAAAGAGTCCTGCTTCTGCTGTTCATCGGTTTCACGATCCTGATTTTTTTTAATTCCGCATGGCTTTCGTTATTTTATCCGATTTATTATAAAGAAGAAATTCGGTTGCATTCCAAAAACAACGGCTTGGATCCGTTTATCGTCGCGGCGATTATCAAGGTAGAGAGCAATTATAAAGCGGGGGCGGAGTCGCGGAAAGGTGCGCTCGGCATTATGCAGATCATGCCGGACACGGCGGAATGGGTGATCTCCAAGGCGAAGCTGCCCGAGACGACGCTGGAAGAAATCCGCAATGAGACGGAGATGAATATTCGAATCGGTACTTGGTACCTCGGATCGCTGTCCGATCAGTTCGATGGCAACCCGATCGCCATGATCGCCGCTTATAACGCCGGACCGACCCATGTGAAGAACTGGTTGAAAAGCGGGCGTTGGGACGGGCGGCTGGAGACGGCCCAAGACATTCCTTTTGGCGAAACCCGACATTACGTACAGCGGGTCTCCCATTACTACCAGCAGTACCTGAAGATTTACGACGAGTTTTAGGCGGTTCTTTCACGAAAAATAAAAGGAAGCATTGGCTGGCTAAGCGCCACCCCAATGCTTCCTTCGGTGATCGGATTATTTGAATTGACCTGCCAGCTGTTGTTCAGCCAAGGTCACCAGACGTTTCGTAATGAAACCACCGATCGAACCGTTTTCGTAAGAAGTCAGGTTACCAGCATATCCGTCTTGTGGGAAAGAGATGCCAAGCTCCTGAGCGATTTCGTATTTCATTTGATCCAAAGCTCCGGAAGCTTGTCTAACCACCAGGTCGTTCGAAGAGTTATTATTTTGGGCCATGATTGTTCACCTCCTTGTGGTTGGTAACAGTATTATGTGCCGCACTATCAACTTCAATCCGATAAATTTATAGTAATTTATTGCCATGAGGGAACAGGGCTGTTATGACGGCATATTGAGGGGAGGTGCTCTAGTTTGAAATGTCCGTATTGCGATTATTTGGGGACCAAAGTGCTGGATTCGAGGCCGGCCAACGAGAACCGCTCGATCCGCCGCCGCCGCGAGTGCGAGAAATGCAGCCGGCGATTCACGACATTTGAAATGGTGGAGGAAATGCCGCTGATCGTCATCAAGAAGGGGGGAAGCCGAGAGGAATTCAGCCGGGAAAAAATGCTGCGGGGCTTGATTCGGGCCTGCGAGAAACGCCCGGTCTCCGTGGAACAGCTGGAGTCGATCGTATCCGAAGTGGAACGCTCCCTGAGGCATTCGGCCAACGCGGAAGTCGAAAGCCGGGAGATTGGCGAACTGGTGATGGAGCAGCTGTATCCGGTGGATGAGGTGGCTTATGTCCGTTTTGCTTCGGTATACCGCCAATTTAAGGATATCAACATGTTTATGAAAGAACTGAAAGGCCTGCTGTCCAAAAATACGGGGGTCACGGAATAGCTTTACTAATAAAGGGAGAACTCTTCGCCGGGCGGCGGGGAGTTTTTTTTATTATTTTGCAAAGACTAACAAAACCGAGGAGATTTGTCCCTTCATTTTACACAAAGTTTACAAAACGAAAACACAGGATTGATCTTCGCTTTCTATAATCAAATTGTAAATCAAATAAGGGGGATACCTAAGACAATGAAAAAGAGTATGCTATTGGTTTTGACTTTGGTGTTAAGCTTAACGCTGGCGGCCTGCGGTCAAAACAACAACGCAGCACAAAACAACACGGCCGGAACGAACGGCGGCACTACGGATGAAGCGTCCGCGAACAACGGCGGAAATGCGGCGACGACGGACTTGTCCGGATCGATCCTGGCTGTAGGTTCCTCGGCGTTGCAACCTTTGGTAGACCAAGTTTCGAAAAAATTTATGGATCAAAACCCTAACGTTTCTATACAAGTCCAAGGCGGAGGCAGCGGTACCGGGCTGACGCAAGTTTCCGGAGGTCAGGCGGACATCGGGAACTCCGACGTTTTTGCGGAAGAGAAGCTGGAAGCCGCTCAAGCCGGCGAACTGGTTGATCATCAGGTCGCTGTCGTAGCAATGGCCGCCGTTGTGAACCCGGACATTACCGTCGACAATTTGACGAAGGACCAACTGGTGCAAATTTTCACTGGCAAAGTAACGAACTGGAAAGACCTTGGCGGTCCGGATCAAGCGATCCAAATCGTAAACCGTCCGTCGAGTTCCGGGACGCGCGCGACGTTCGAGAAGTACGCGCTCGGAGTCAAAACGGAAGACCTGCAAGGTTCAATCCAAGAGGATTCCTCCGGTACGGTTAAGAAGCTTGTTGGCGAAACGCCGGGAGCCATCGGATATCTTGCCTTGTCTTACCTCGACGATTCCGTGAAAGTCGTGAAATACGAAGGCGTCGATGCAACGGAAGAGAACGTAGCGAACGGGACTTATCCGGTATGGGCCTACGAGCACATGTATACAAAAGGCGAGCCGAATGAAGTCGTCAAAGCGTTCCTGGACTACATGGTTTCTCCCGATGTCCAAGGCGACAACGGCGACGTTGTAGAGCTCGGTTATATTCCGATCAGCAAAATGCAAGTCCAACGCGATGTTGAGGGCAACATCACGCAGAAATAACGAGCAGGACTCGATAACATCATATCGGCACGGCAAGAGGCGGATGGTTCTGCCTCTTTCTGTGCTGTTATTAAAGGGAGAGGTTTCATGGCTCAGTCCGGCGGAAGAAAAAAAATACAACCGCATATCATCGAGGAATGGACCGGCAAGATCTATGCGTCGTTTTGCATCGTGCTGCTGGTGGTCACGATCTTCTCGATGGTTTATTTTGTTGCAACTAAGGGGTTAAGCACCTTTTTTCAAGACGGGATCGCATTTGGCGAAATATTCGGCAGCACGAGTTGGAAACCGGATGGGGAACCTCCGTTATTCGGCGCCTTACCGTTTATCTTGGGGTCGTTCAGCACCTCGATTTTGGCGGCGCTGATCGCGGCCCCGCTCGGCATTTGCGCAGCTTTGTTCATGGTCGAAATCATGCCGAAGTTCGGTAAAAAATATCTGCAGCCGGTCATCGAACTGCTGGCCGGGATTCCTTCGGTCGTTTATGGTTTTGTGGGGCTTAGCGTCATCGTCCCTTTGTATCGGGAACTTTTTCCGGGACAAGGTCTTGGTATCTTGGCCGGAGCGACCGTGTTGTCGATTATGATTTTGCCGACGATCACTTCGATTGCCACCGATGCGCTGGCTGCCCTGCCTCCCGGTTTGAAAGAAGGTTCTTACGCACTTGGCGCAACGCGTTGGCAAACCTTGTCCCGGACCGTATTGCCGACGACCCTGCCGGCCTTGATGACCGGGGTCGTGCTGGGCATGGCCCGGGCGTTCGGGGAAGCCTTGGCCGTTCAGATGGTCATCGGGAACGCACCGCATATTCCGCGCTCGCTCTTTGAATCCACCTCCACCCTGACCAGCGTCATTACGCTGAGTATGGGGAATACGGTGATGGGCACGACGCAAAACAACGTTCTCTGGACGCTGGCGTTGATTTTGATGCTGATGACGTTTGTTTTCGTCTTTATCGTCCGGTGGCTGGAAAGGAGAGCAAAACGATGAGCGCAAGAACTGTAGACAAAATCGCGACGGGCGTTATTATCGCCTTGGCCAGCATGATCGTACTCGTTATGGCGGCCTTGCTCGGCTTTATTCTGGTTCGGGGACTGGGTCATATCAGTTTCGATTTTCTGACGTCCCCGCCCGAAACCATTAAGGAAGGCGGCGGGATCGGCCCGCAATTATTCAATTCTTTGTTCCTCTTGGTCTTGACCATGATCATTACGGTTCCGCTCGGCATCGGTGCGGGAATCTATATGAGCGAATACGCCAAACCGGGGAAGGTCACCGATTTTATCCGTTTGATCGTCGAGGTGTTATCCTCCTTTCCGTCGATCGTCGTCGGTTTGTTCGGTTTGCTCGTCATCGTCAACTTGTTCGGGTTCGGCTTCTCGCTATTCTCGGGGGCGCTGGCGTTAACGGTCTTCAACCTGCCGTTAATGGTGCGGATCACGGAGCAGGGTCTGGCTAGTGTGCCGCAGGCCCAAAAGGAAGCCAGTCTGGCGCTGGGCTTGTCCAAATGGAAGACGATCCAATCGGTGATGCTCCCGATCGCCATACCGATTATCCTGACGGGAACGATTCTGGCGGCGGGCCGCGTGTTCGGCGAAGCTGCAGCGCTGCTCTTTACGGCCGGCATGAGCAGTCCGCGCCTCGACTTCGGCAACTGGAATCCGCTTAGCCCGACGTCGCCGCTGAATCCGTTCCGTCCGGCGGAAACGCTGGCCGTTCATATCTGGAAGATCAATTCCGAGGGCCTGGCGCCGGATGCACCCGAAATCGCCGCCGGCGCTTCGGCCGTCCTGATCCTGACCGTCCTGGCGTTTAACCTGCTGGCCCGCTGGCTCGGACGCGTGATGCTCAAGAAATTTACGGCGACGAAATAGGAGGACGAAGCCAGTGCCTAACATTGAACTATCAACAAAAGACTTAAGCGTTTTTTACGGAGAGAAGCAAGCCGTTAAGAATATCTCGCTCGATTTCGCTTCCCGGCAAGTTACGGCTTTGATCGGCCCTTCCGGCTGCGGCAAATCGACCTTCCTGCGCAGCTTGAACCGGATGAACGATCTGATCAGCGGGGTGAAGATCACGGGGGAGATCTGGATCGGGAACGACAATATCAACGATCCGAAGACCGATGTCGTGCTGCTCCGGCAAAAGATCGGCATGGTCTGGCAGCGGCCGAATCCGTTCCATAAGTCGATTTACGAGAATATCGCGTTTGGGCCGCGTTACCACGGGATCCGGGACAAGAAGAAGCTGGATCGGATCGTCGAAGAATCGCTCACCAAAGCGGCGCTTTGGAACGAAACGAAAGACCGGCTGCATACCTCCGCTTTGGCTTTATCCGGCGGTCAGCAGCAGCGGCTCTGCATTGCCAGATCGATCGCGGTAAATCCGAGCATCATCCTGATGGATGAGCCGGCATCGGCCTTGGACCCGGTGTCCAGCGCCAAAATCGAAGAGTTGATCGCCGACCTGAAGAAGGATTACTGCATTATCATCGTAACGCACAATATGCATCAGGCGGCTCGGGTGTCGGAGAAGACGGCTTTTTTCCTCATGGGGGAACTGGTCGAATACGACGATACGAGCAAAATCTTCACCAATCCGTCCGAAAAGCGGACGGACGATTATATCTCCGGCCGGTTCGGCTAAGCTCCGCGCCGGACCCAGGAATAGAGGCCAAACCGGGAAATCCCTTTCCGGCTTGGCCTTTTTCCGCAAATACAGGGGACAATGCCGGACCGGAGGCGGGGCACAGCCCCGTCCCCGGTCCCTTTTAGATTGGAAAATCCCCGTATATACTGATAACATGAGAGAAAGGACATCATGGCGTAGGCAGCGCCCGGAATGATTAAAGGAGATTGAACCATGAATGTGTTGGATTGGATAGAACGGATGTTTGAGCAATACGGCTATTTTGTCCTGCTGCTCGGATTGCCCATCGATTTTATCGCGCTGCCGCTGCCGCCGGGTCAGACGACGCTGACCTACACGGGATATTTGGCTTATAAAGGCGTGCTTGATTTCCTGCCGGCGATGCTTGCCGGATACGCCGGGTCGGTGATTGGAGTAACGGTCACCTATTTGATCGGCCACCGGGTCGGGGCGCCGCTAATCGAACGATACGGAAAGTGGATTATGGTCAAGCCCTCGCACTTGGACAAAACGAGACGGGTATACGAGAAGTACGGCAACAAGATGCTGCTGATCAGTTTTTTCGTGCCGGGCGTTAGGCAGTTTTTCGGTTATTTTGTCGGCATTATCCGCATCCCTTTTCGAACCTTCGCTTTATATGCTTACACCGGAGCAGCCCTTTGGGTGGCCGCGTTTGTGAGCATCGGATTCGTCTTTGGCGAACAGTGGCAGGTTGCGATCGATCTCGTAGAGAAATATATGAAGTACTTCTTTATGGGATTGGGTGCGCTGGTGGTGGGGCTCGTGTACATGAAATGGCGGCGTTGGAGGGTGAAGGTAGCCAAGCTCTCCCGGTAACGCCCAAAAGGCGCAGGATTGGATCCTGCGCCTTTGTTATTTTTTTCGTCTTTTTTTATTTTCGGGTTTGCTTCGGAGCAACATGAATTGATCAATCAGCGTCTCCTCGGTCTCTCCGCCGAAAGTTGCGCCGCTGCTCTCCGCTTTTTCCTCCTTCAACTTCATCAGGGAGAGCAAATCGAAAAAGTCCCCGAGAACGGTGAACCCGGCACCGATAATCGCCAGGTCGTCCGAGGAAATGTCATTGTCTTGGAGTCTTCGGTATTGACGCCTCTTTTTTCCTCCCAAGAAACACCACCCGCTTTTAAGATTAGACTTGTTCTATCATATGCACACGGCGGTAGAGGTGATTAGGCGGCTGCAACGGAAAGCTTTTCGGTCAAAGCCCGCTCGGGCCCCCCCGGCCTCGCTAACCCAATTTTGCTCATCTCCGCGAATGTCCCGATCGTTCGCAGGCAGGCCGTAATATGATGTTCTATATTTAAAAAGGAGGGAAAATCAATGTCGGGATATGAAAATAGCGTAGGCAACGTAGGTTACGGCGGTTTCTGGACTTCCACAGGCACGATCCTGGTTCTGTTCATCCTGCTGGTCATCATCTCCAGAGCGCTTATCGTATAATTGAGGCGTACGTCTCGACAGAAGGCCCTGCGGCGGCAGGGCCTTTCTTTAATGGCATAAGTCGGCCGGACAAGGTTCGGTATTAAGAAAATATTTTAGCGATGACGGCATATGGGTGAACAGATCTTTGAGGGATGTTCCGTGATAAATGTTACCGATCACAACGGGGTAGCAAAGCTCGGATATCAGGACATCGCCATTTCCATGAAGGTGAAGCTGCTTTTTGCCTTCGATGCAGCGGGAGAAATAAACGCCGGGTTGATCGGCAAACCCCAGCTTCTCGGCAAATCGATCCATACAGGTAAAATAGAGGGTGCTGTCTTCTCTCTTGGCGTCGATCAGTTGTTGAACCGCCTTCTTCAATGAATCGCGGGCGGTCGTGGCCTTCCAGCCGCTATGCGTCATTTCGATGCTGTTCTGAATTTCATGGGTGCGTACGCCAAGCCGATACACATGATCGGCAATCTCCGGAAGACGATGCTCCGTTTCAGCATACAGCAGCGTTTCGAGTACGGTATCGATGGCGGTCGTCGCGCTGTAGGCGATATTTTCCCGGATTTTATGGTACACGGGCTCCGGAATCCCATAGTAACGGGAGAAACTCGCCGCATCGGTGAAATTGAACGAAATATGCAAGGTCGTTAAGCCGGCGTCGGCCAGTTGATCGATGCGCGCCGGAGTCAACAGGCTGGCATTGGAATTTAGCTGCGTTTCGATATCGTTCGCGGCGCAATATTCGACAATCTTCAGGCAATCCTGGAATTTCAAAGTGACTTCCCCGCCCGACAGTCGAACCCGCCGGATCGTGCCGACCTCCTTCAGGATGCGTACGACCTCCTCTCCGCTGATGCTGTTCCCGTCATTCCTTTCATAAGCGCAGCAATAATCGCATTTGAAATTGCAACTCGAGGTAACGCCGACTTCCAAAGCTTCCAACCGGTATTCGGTCGGATTTTCCAGTTCGAGAAATTTGTAGGGGTTCATGTGGTACAGCCTCCCAGCCCGTCAAAATCGTTTTGATCCGTCTTTGTGATTATAAGCGTATAGGCATGGCTGAATTTATGACTTTTTTAACCTTCCGGGTCTCACCGGAATAAACACTGACCGGAGCGAATGGCGGAAGTAAGCTTGGAAATGGCCGAACATTACCAACAGATGAAGAAGGCCGGGAAGGTGGAAGGATAAGGATAAGGTGATCTAAGGTGATCTCGGCCGGCTTACCCCTTTGTTCCCCCCTGCAAACCGAATCCTTTGGACATAAACCGCTGGGACAAGATGTACAACACAATGGACGGGATCGCATACAGGATGGAGAAGGCGGCGAGATTGCCGTATTCGATCATCCCGTATTGGCCGAAGTACTGGTACAGCTTCAGGGAAGCCGGGAAGTTCTCCGGGTTTTGCAGCAAAATGTACGGGACGAAGAAGTTGCCCCAACTGCCCGAGAAGGTGAAGATCGCCACCGTGCAGATCCCCGGGACCATCAGCGGCGCAACAACCTTGCGAATGCCCGTAAATACGGAAGCTCCGTCGACCCACGCCGCTTCTTCCAAATCCAAGGGAACGGAATCCATAAAGTTTTTGAGCATCCAGATGCCGTACGGCATGGATGAAGCCACATAAAACAGGATGACGCCCCAAATCTGGTCATACAGCTTGAGGCTGAGAAACAGCTGATAGACCGGGACCATCACCGCAGTGATCGGCAGGGAGGTCATGAACAGGATGGTCAGCATAAACGGCTTCTTGTATTTCATCTGATACCGGGACAACGGATAGGCGGCGAGCAACGCCAGGACGACGACGAGTACCGCCTGCCCCAGCGACATGATCAGGCCGATAACGAACGCGCGCTGGTTCTCGCGGCTGGTGATCACCTCGAAGTAATTATCCGCCGTGACCCGCTGCGGCAGCTTCAGCGTCTGCATCGCATTGGCATCGACGGAAGCAACCGCTACCCATAGTAAGGGCAGGACAAAGCAGATTCCGATGAAGGTGAGGATCGCATAGGGCATGATCCGGTAGATGATTTTCCGTTGTTTCGCGTTCATAAGGAAGTCTCCTTGCACTTGGACTATTTCAACGAGCGGGTATAGAACAAGCTCAGCACGACCCCAATCAGCAGAAGCAGCAAGGAGATCGCGGTTCCGTACCCCAGTTGATAGTTCACGAAGGCTTGGTTGTACATAAAGATCGGCAGCGTGGTCGTGGAAGTTCCCGGGCCCCCGCCGGTCATGGCGTAGATTAACCCGAAGACGCCTAACGTCTGTAAAGTGACCAGCATCATGTTGGTGGTAAACGTCTCTTTAATGTAAGGGATGATGATTCGGATCAGCACCTGCCACCGCGAGGCGCCGTCGACGACCGCCGCTTCCTCGACTTCGCTGGGCACGTCGTCCAGCGCCGCTTGAAAGACGAGCATCGAGAAGGCCGTGCCGTGCCAAATATTGGCGAGGATGACCGTCAGCATCGGTACCGTATACAGCCAGGTGACCGCCGGAATCCCCAGCGAGGTAATGATCGAATTCAGCGTGCCCTCATCGCCGAAGAAGCTGTACAAGCACAAAGCGCAGACGATCTCCGGGGTGACCCAGCCGGCCAGGACGATCGTGCCGATCACCCGGCGAAACGTCCTGTTCTTGCGCTTCATGAGCAGGGCGATCAGAAAGCCCAGCACCTGCTGCCCGATAACCGCCGAGCCGAACAGGAAGACGAGCGTGTTCCAGATGCTGATCCGGACCGTCGGATCCTCGAACATGTGAAGGTAGTTGTCGAAACCGACGAATTTCAGTTCCCTGGCGGATTCCCCCGTTAAGGCGAGGTTCGTAAACGAATAGAAAAAGGTCAGAAAGACCGGATAGATAAAAAACACCAGCATTATCGCAATCGAAGGGAGCATGAAATACAGCCACGCGTACGAGTTTCGTTTTCTGGAATAACCTTCAGCCGTCATGCTGCTCATGGTTCGTTCTCCTTCCGGAAGGCAATGCTTTGCCGCTAGTTTTTATGGGGAGCGCAACACGTCATTTTTGCATCACCCGGTCCTCGCCGACGATACGGGTCACGTTCTGGGCGTATTTTTGGGCTGCGTCAGCCGGAGAAGTCCCCGTCGCGACGGACTCGACCATCGTCTGGATTTGCGTCGATACTTCCGGGTATTTATCCTGCGCCGGGCGGAATTCGGCGTTCTGCAGATATTCCGTAGCGATTTCGTTGAAGGGCATTTTCGTGTATTCCGGATCTTTGGCGACGTCGGCCCGGACGGTAATGTTGCCCGAGGCGATAACCAGCTTCTGACTGTTCTCCTTGTTTAAAGCGTATTTGATGAACTCCCAGGCTTCGTCTTTATGCTTGGCGTTGCTCGGAATGGACAGCGCCCAGCCTCCGGCGAGGGTGATCGAACCCGGCGCCTGGCCTTGGCTCGTCGGCATGGGGGCAAAGCCCAGCACATCCTTGTACTCCGGCCAAGGGGAAGCGCCGGAATCGAGATAGTTGCCGGTGATCCAGGAACCGTCGAGGGAGATGGCCAGCTTGCCCTGCGGCAAATATTCGCGGGAAGCGGTATTGCCGGCCTGCCCGTTGAGGACCTTGGAGAGCGGCGGTCCGAGCTTTTCCTTGTTCACGGTTTCGACAAACCCTAATGCGTCCCAAATTCCCTGGCTTTGAATGATCCACTTCCCGCTCGCATCGTCATACAACCGTTCGCCGGTGCCGTACAAGAGCATTTCGTACGTCTGCATGGAAGTGGCTTCTCCGGTCGCCTTCCCCATGTTCATCCAGATCGGGACGATGTCCGGCGCTTTTTCCTTGACCGTGCGGGCCGCATCCAGCACTTCCTCCCAGTTCTTCGGCACCCATTCCTCGGGAAGGCCGACCTGCTTGAAAATTTCCTTGTTGTACCAAAGGCCTCGCGAGTCGGTATTGTACGGTACCCCGTACACTTTGCCGTCGCTGGCGGTAACGCCTTTCTTCATCGCTTCGATGAACGAACCGTTCGTCCAGTCCTCCCATTCCATCAGCCGCTCGTCCAGCGGCTCCAAATAACCGGCGCTGGCATCGGAATTGAGAATAAACGTATCTTCCGTCACGATATCCGGCGCGGTATCCTTGGACTTCAAGGCCAAAGCGATTTTGGCGAAGTAATCGCCTTCGGACGCTTGGATCGGCGCCGGCTTGATCTCGACCTCCTTGTTCGGATAGTCGGCGGCGATCTCCGTCAGCCAACGGTACAGCGAGCCTTTCTCCCCGGCTCCGTCATCCCGGTACGTCACGGTAATCGTCGTTTTTCCGGAACTGCCCGACTTTTCATCGGACCCGGAACACCCGGCTAGCAGCGATCCGCCCAAAGCTGTGCACAACAAAACGGAAGCGATGGCCCAACTTCTTTTTTTCATGAATGACATGCTGATCCCTCCCTGGTTTCGTATCCCCGTCGGATTCGGAACTCCTAGCAATTGTGAAAGGTATAACGTTGTATCCGCTTACAAACCTTCCAGTAAAACATACTTGCCGGAGGAACGATTTATTCAAAAATTGCCTCGAAAAACTGGCGGACGAATCGGTTGTGCTGAAGGCATGATTCTCCGCTTGGCCTTGGGACCCCTCGAATGCAATGAGGCGCGGCCGGTTGCCCGGTCGCGCCTCATTGCATTGCATATAGGATTCGCCAGCTCCGGCGAGTCCGCCATCCCTAACCGCGAACATCGGAAAGGGCTCGCGATAGCACATGTCCCAAGTGGTCCAAGGCCTGAAGCGTATGACGGTAAAACGTCGTCCGGCTCATGTGAAAATCGTCCGCCAACTGGCTTTTGTTCCGGTTCTTCTGCAAGTAAACGGCTCTAAGGATGTTCTGATCCAACTGCGTCAGCGGATAGGCCGCTTCTGCGGCCGTCAAAATATCTTGCACGCAAGTCCGTACGGCGGCTGCACTCATTCCCAAATCCCGCACAGGCGAAAGCCATTCCAATTCTTCGCTGCGAAACAGCAGCTCCAGGATTTGCTTCGCTGCTTTTCCGTCAAGAGCCGAAGGGAATTCGGTTCTTGAAATCGCCGCAACCTCCGCCGGTCCGGTTTGACGAATAATTTCCTTCACCCACTTGTCGAACGCTTGATGCCTGAAATCCAGCTCCCAACGCGTTAGTTCGCCTTCCCCCTCGGTGCCGCCCGGCTTGATCCGTCCCATTTCTTGAAAGCCAAGAATTCGGAAGAGCCCGTTTAGCTGCGGATCGGCCGTAATCATAATTCCCCGAAGCCCGCTGGTCATCTCGATCAACCATTGCCGCATCAGCAGAGCGCCCAATTCCTCCGGTCCGTATAAGGGATGCCGGACGTCGACGGCGGCCAGCAGCACGCAGAGGGAGTCGGCAGACTCCCGGGGGAGCGTTCGGAGTTCGTTCTCCTCCTCTCCCAATAAAGGAAGAAAGCCGGGAGCATATCGCTCCAGCATAGGCAAGGTTGCGCCGTGCAACCAGAAGCCGGCGCAGAAAGCCAGCGGCGCTCCGGAATCGTCGCGCACGATGCAGATGCCTTCCGGGCTGTGCCGGGCAATTTCGTCCAGCAAGGCAGGGTAATCTTCGGCCGTGACCAGCTCCGATTGCCAGTTTGTCGGCGAAATCGCCGCCGCCAGCAGTTGCTGGAGGTCGCCGAGGTCTTCCGGGCGGAAAGGAAGATAAGTCCCCGGATTCAGCGCGGTAGAGAAATCGGCATACGCATGGGCAGACGGCAGAAATTCGCGATAAAGCTCCAAAATGTGAGCAGCGATCCCCCTTTGCCGCCGGGGGGCCGCGAGGTGGAATTGCTCCGCCAACAACCGAAATGCTTGATGCCGCCGGCTTCGGAACCGATCCGCATCCCTCCGGGCGTAATCGTCCCGCATCAGCCCGGCGATCACGTGATGAAGCGTCAACCCGTAAGCCGTTCGGCGAACGAACGATAAATTGCCGAGGGCATGGTAGCCGGCTGCATCCAGCGGCTGATCCAACAAACGATTAAGCACCGCCTGATCCGCTGCCGGCACCAGCGATAATGCCGCCAAAGCCGGATATAAATCCGGATACGCCGCTTCCCGCAAAATTTCGGCGCTTAATTTGCCCGGGAGCTCTGCAAAGTCGGCTCGGGGATCATCCTGCCGGGAATGAAGCCATTCGACGGTCATCGCAAGGAGCAGGGGAAGACCTTCGGTTTTGCGGGCGATTTCCTTCTGCAGCCCCTCGTTCAACCCGCTGCCGCGCAAATAGTCAAGCACTTCTTCGCGCGATAATAACGTTAATGGAAACGTCCGGATACGATGCCCCCAATAGGGACTGGTGTGCCATTTGACCGGGAGGCCGTTTCGCGAAGCCATGACGAACAGAACCCCGGCGTCTGTCAGCCTCGGCAGGAAACTGGACATCAGCCATCCCTCTATGCCAGCCAGACGCTCGCAATTATCGATCAGCAACACGGAGCGTTGCCGGGTCAATTCCTCGATCACGAAGGAGAGCTGGGGAAGTTCCGGCTTCCGTTGCCTGCCGTATTCGCTTTCCAGGCTGGTTTCGATCCCGGATAAGAAACTGCCCGATGTCGCCAGCTCGCTTTGTCCGTCCAACCAAAGCGTAAGCACGGATGCATGGGACGCCGCCTGCGCCATTTCCAACAGCAACGTTGTCTTGCCGATGCCGCCGATTCCCGAAACGGAAAAAATACGCAAGGCCGGGCTGGGATCGGCCAGCCATTGCTTGAAGCCGGCCAATTCCTTGGCAAAGCCGACGATTCGTCGGCCCGGTACGAACCGGTCGTTTGACGGTATCGATTGCAAACCGATCACTCCCCTGCAGGATGTTTATCAAAATTTGAAACATATATGAAACATGAGAGAGACGTTACTAGTTTACACTATAAATGGTTTCGCCAGTTGTTGTAATCCTTCTTTTCTAGTAATTAATTTTGGATGATAGAAAGGAGCATTTCGCTCATGAAACGCCGCCTATCGCTTATCTTGTACGCTATTCTGCTTGCCGCGCAAATCCTCCCCTGGGGGACGCCGTCGGCCCGGGCCAATGCCGAGCACCCGCCCGTCATAGACGGGTGGGTGCTCGTATCTACGGCGGAGCAGCTCGTCTATATGAATCGGCATCAGACCGACTATGTGTCTCGGAACATCCGGTTAACGAGCGATATCGATCTCAACGGGTACGCCTGGATCCCGTTCGGCGGGAACGGAACCGCTCCCTTCAACGGTACGTTCGACGGACGGGGGCATCGTATTTCCGGAGTGGAGATCAACGAGGCCGATTGGAGCGATCCCAAGCAATATGAGCTCGTCGGGTTCTTCGGGAGCCTTACCGGAACCGTGCAGCATCTGCGGCTGGACGTTCAAATTAACGGCGGCGCCAATACCGGCGGCGTAGCCGGCATTGTGAGCGATGGTGGGAAAATCCGGTTAACGCATGTCACGGGATCCGTCGCCGGCACATCGGTGTGGGAAAACACCCATACGATCGGAGGTCTGGTCGGTGCCACGACCAATTCGACCATTTCCGGCTCTTCCTCGGCGGCTGCCGTTATGGGCGGGTATGGTGCAAATATTTATACGGGCGGTTTGGTCGGCTCGCAAGGCGCGGGGTTGATTGAGCATTCGTACGCCACCGGCGCGATCGGGCTTCAGTCGTCAGCGGGCATGTATGTCTATTACTCCGGCGGTCTGGCCGGTTTTATGATTTACGGCACGATCGCAGACAGCTACGCGGCAGGGAAGGTATCCGGTGGCCCCGGGGGACCGAACTCGTTTGTTGCCGGTGTTGTAGGGATGGCTTCGGCAAATGCCGGCGTTCTCCGCTCGCATTTCGATACCGATAAGACGGAGCAGTCCGTCGGCATCGCTGTCCCAAACGGTGGCCCGGCCGAAGCCGAGGGGCATCCGACGGCCGAAATGGTCCAAGCCGCAACTTATGCCGGTTGGGACTTTGCGAACACTTGGGCGAGGCATCCGGCGGTGAACGGCGGAACCCCTTATTTGCGTCCGGCGGTACTGACCGAAAGCTTGCCGACGGCAGACCGAGGGAGTGCTTATGCGCAGCAACTTGAAGCTTTTGACGGGGCGGGAGGCGGCTTGACCTGGCAAGCAACCGGGCTTCCGGAAGGGTTGGCCTTGGACGCAACAGGGGCGCTGGAAGGAACTCCTCGGGAAGCGGGCAGCTTTGACGTTGACGTTACGGTGATCGATGCCGGGGGGGCCTCCGCAGCGGCGACGCTTCGTTTAACGGTCGCCGAACCTCCATTGCCAGACTTCGGCACGGTGACCGGTACCGTCTACGGAACCGGCAACATCCCGTTATCCGGGGTAACGGTGACGGTCGACGTCTACGGGATAAGCGACACGACCGGCGCCGACGGCAGCTTCACGCTGACGAATGTGCCGGTAGGCGCACAGACAGTGAAGTTCCTCGCCTCGGGATATAAGACACAGACGGCAAACGTGACGGTTGCGGCGGGAGGCGGCATCGATATCGGCCGGATCGACCTGGAGCCGAAGGATCCGCCTAGCCCGCCCGCGGATCCCGACGGATCGGGGGGATCTGGAGGATCCGGAAGCTCAGGAAGCCCGATTGTACCTGTGACGCCTCCGCCCGCCAACCAACCGGCCAAGGCCAAGATCAGGGCCGGCGGCCAGGATCTGCTCGTTACTATCATCGATGAAAAGGCCAGCGACGGCCGGGCCGTGCAGCGATTCGTAATGGATGGAAGCGGGCTGCCTGCGCTGTTTGCGAGCGCAAACGAGGTAGAGCTAGAGATCATCGAAGCCGCGGCTCCCATAATCAAAACGGATCTCCCGATGCAGACGCTCCGCGACATCCTGCGAGTACAACCGAATGCCGTTTTGCGGATCAAGGCGAATCGGGGAAGCTACAGCTTGCCGCTGCGTTTGTTCGGGGAGAGTGGCGGATCGACCTTGACAACCACGATCGCGGAAGCGACCGAGGAGGATCTCTCGGAAGTATTAACGACCTTCAAGGAGCACGGTTACGAGGGGCTCGCCGATCCCGTCGAATTTTCGCTGGACGTGGACGGTAAGGTCATCGCCGACTTCGGGCGCAATTATCTTGAACGGACGATCCGCCTGGACACGGAGCCTACCCCGGCAAACGCAACCGTGGTTTGGGTGGATGCGGATCATCGCTTGCACTTTGTTCCTGCCGTATTTCGCAAGGAGCATCAAGCCGTTTACGCCGTTTTCTCGGCTCCTCACGACAGCCTGTACGCCGTACTTCGGACCGGTCATGCTTTCGCCGATCTTGAGGGGCATTGGTCAAGAGCGGACGTTGAACTGCTTGCCGACAAATTGATCTTGGTCGGAAAAGGCGGCGGCGCTTTTGATCCGGACGGCAGCGTGACCCGCGCCGAGTTCGCGGCGATGCTGGTGCGTTCGCTCGGGTTGGCCGCACGTCCCGCAGCAATCGCCTTTCGCGACGTGTCCCCGGATGCGTGGTACGCGGACTCCGTAACGGCTGCCGTTCGGGCGGGGCTGGTCAGCGGTTACGCGGACGGCACGTTCCGGCCGGACCATCCGATCACCCGCGAGCAGATGGCGGCGATGCTGGCGCGCGCGGCCCAATTCGCAGGTGAATTGCCGGCGGCCGGAGCCGAAGTGCTCGAACGCTTTCCCGACGCATCCAACCTGGCGCGTTGGGCTGATGAGCCGATGCGGGGCTTATTGGCGGCGGGGCTGATCCAGGGGACGGACGAAACGACCCTCGCCCCGAAGGCATCGGCAACCCGGGCCCAAAGCGCCGTGATGTTGAAACGGCTGCTCGCTTACCTGAATTTCATCGATTAAACGCAAGCTCCGGCCGTTCCTTGGCAGTCGAGCGCTTCCCCCTCATTGTTAGTCAGATGAAGCTGGGGGAAGTTTCGGCTGCCTGTTTGGCTTACAGGCGATCCGGAGCCGGCAAACCGATAACATCCAGCGCATCGGCGATCGTATCCTTGAACCTGGCGGTGAGCCATAGGCGGAACGGCTGCTGGTGCGGCTCGGCTTTCAGGATCGGACACGCCGAATAAAAATGATGAAACAAGGTGGCGAGCTCATAAGCGAAATGGCAGATCGGCGTAGGGGACAGTTCCTCGCGTGCGGCGATCAGCGTATCCGGCCATGCCGCGATGTGCCTGAGCAGGGCGTGCTCGGCGCGTTCCGACGGGGCGGCATCAACCGGGGGCTCCGTCATTTGCGCCATTCCGCGCTCGCGGGCTTTCGCCAAGAGGCCGGCGGCTCGGGCATGGGCGTACATCAGATATACGCCGGTGTTGCCGGTCGTCTCCATGGCCTGTTGAATGTCAAACACCACTTCAGTCGGCAAGGCGAACCGCAGCAGGTAGTAGCGGATTGCTGCAGCCGCGATCCGGCGGCTGGAGAGCCCCTCGGCATCGGAGCGTTTACGCTCGATATGCGCTTCCATGAGATCCAACAGCTCGGACACCTTAATTCCGATCCCTTGTCTGCCGGACATGGCATAAGAGCTTTTGCCGTCGGAGGTGTCAATCCCCAGCTCCCTTGCCGCACCGGGGCTTAGTGAAACAACGCCGTAACCGACGTGGCGCAGCTTCTCCGCCTGGGCCGCGAAGCCGAGCCCTTCCAGCGCTTGCTTCACCATGGCCTGCGGGTACGCTTGCCTGCGGTCGATCACGTTGACGACGAGGTCCGCTTTGCCGAAGTTGGCGGATACGCCATCCAACCCATCGGTGCCGTCCGCGTGCGTGGTCCAAAGCCCATCCGCAAACGGTTTGTACCGGAAGTCGTTTGTCAGCAAACCGAATTTCCAGAGATGGTACGCGATATCTTTGGCCGTGTAGGTCAAAATGCCGTTGGACCGAACGAGAACTTTGTCCGCCCGATGCTCGGCATTCGGCTCGACCTGCTCGGCCTGCTCGGCCGACGACTGCTTCAGCACCCAACAGCCTGCCAGCTTGCCGGACCTTTCCATCTGAAATAGATCGGTTTGCTGCAGCAAACGAAAGGCCGAGTCCCAAAAGCCTTCGCGGACGATCCGGCTCTCCCACACCAGCAAGTCGTATTCGATCCCGAACGCCTTCATCTCCTCCAGATGCTCCCGCACGATACGTTCCGCCGTAAGCAAGCCGATCCATGCGATATTTTCGTCCCCGTCTTCCAGCGCCCGCAGCACTCGCGTTCTTTGCTCCAGAAGGGAAGGGTCCCGCTCATATTCCTTGTTCACGCGGGCATAAAGCTCCCAGCAGTAATCGCCGAACCGCGGATGCTCCGCCCGATGGGGAACGTTCAACAGCCCTGCGACAGTATCGGCCAGTTGATTGCCCAGGTCGTCGATATAATTGTGGACTTCAACCCGATATCCCGCTCTCTTCAGCAGCCGCGCCAGCGAGTCGCCGATACAGGCGTTTCTCAGATGGCCGATGTGGGCGGATTTGTTCGGGTTGATGGAAGTGTGCTCGATTATGACTTTTTCGCTGCCGGGATCGAGAAGGCGAAAGGCCTTGCGGGCCCATACGTTCCAATCGAGGTGGAAGTTCAGAAACCCCGGCGGGGCGGTTTCGATCCGCTCCAACAAACCTCCCATCCGTCCCGCCTGTTCCAACTCTTGCTTCAATAGCTCGGCAATATGCAGCGGCGGTTGCCGCAGTGTTTTGGCCAGCTGCATCGCGATATTGGTCGAATAATCGCCGTGTTCCGGGCGTGCGGGCTGCTCGATCACCACGTTCGCGAGCCCTTCGGTACGTTGACCGAGCTGTGAAACCACTTGCTGCACGGACGTTTCAATGTGCTTTTTCATCCATTGGCTGATCATAGGGGACCTCCTTGGCAAAATAAAAATAAGCCTCCGTCTCCTAAAGAGACGAAGGCTTGCGCGTTCGCGGTACCACTCTTGTTGTTAAACTCATGTTTAACCACTCTGGGGATAACGGTCTTTCGCCGTGGCTGCCTACCGGACGTAAACGTTCGGCAGCCATTCTCATGGGCCCGCTTCGCTGTCCGCTCCGTACCGGCTTCCACCAACCCGGCTCGCTAGGACTCGAACCGACAGCTACTCTCCCAATCGTCGAATTTGGGTTATTTTGTAATATTATAACCGGCCGGGCGATAAAGTCAACCGCTGTTTTATTAGGGTTGTTTTATAAGGCCATCCGTCCGATTGCGGATTGCTCCCATAATGTTCCTGAAATAGGTTATTCTTTTGGGGCTTTCTCCACAGGTAGGGGGGCGGCGCCCTTCTTGAAATCGGTTCTACTTTCGGCGCAAAAGTAAACCAAAGCCAGCAGAGGCACGACAACGCCGATCAGAGAGGTGAGACTCCAACCGCCGCGGGAATAAGACCACCCGCCCAAGGACGATCCGGCAGCCCCGCCGATGAAAAAGATAGCCATAAATAACCCGTTGAGGCGTCCTTTGGCTTTATTGCCCAGGGAATAAACCACCCGCTGTCCAAGCACCAGATTTCCCGAGACGGCCATGTCCAGCAGAATTGCGGCAAGAACCAGCAGGATAAGGGAGGCCGTCGATTGGCCGCGAATAAGATAGGCCAGGACAAAAGACAAGGCGGCAACCCCCATGGCCAATCCGGTCAAGAATTTGGTCCAGCCTTGATCCGCGAGTCTTCCCGCGATCGGCGCGGCGATGGCGCCTCCTACGCCGGCCAGCGCGAACCAGGCGATCCCCTGCTGCGTCATGCCGAATTCGTCCGCCAAATGCAGCGGAACCACAGTCCAAAAGAGACTGAAAACGCTAAACAGGCAAGCTTGATAAACGGCCCGGCGGCGAAGGACCGGCGTGTGTTTCAATAAAGATCCCAAAGAAGCGATCAATTTACCGTAACTTAAGGCGGGCTCCGGCTTGCGTTCGGGAAGCACCCGGTACAATAAAATCGTTAAAAGGCCGATAGCTCCCGCGGATAAGGCGAAAACCGCCTGCCACTTCCACAGGCCGGCAATGAAGCTGGCCACGGGGCGGGCGAACATGATCCCGAGCAGAAGTCCGCTCATTACGTTGCCTACTACCCGGCCCTGGTTGGGTCCCGACGCCAAATAGGTTGCATAAGGAACGAGAATTTGCGCTACCACGGATCCCAGACCGATAAACAAGGATGCGGCGAGGAACAGAGGCGCGCTGGAGGCGAAGGATGCCGTCACCAAAGCGCAGAACGCCACAAGCAGGAAGATGGCCACAAGACGGCGGTTTTCAACAATATCGCTGAGCGGAACGATGAACAGCAAACCGAGCACATACCCGATTTGCGTTAAAGTGACGATAAATCCCGCTGCCCCGGAAGTTAGCCCCGTGGCGGCGCTGATCGGCCCGACCAGGGTTTGGGAATAATACAGATTGGCGACGATAAGTCCGCAAGCGGCGGCCAACAGGAACAGAATCCAGCCTGAAACCGGCTTGCCGGCGGCAGTATGTTTCGTTTCCATAACAAAACTTCCTCCTTCGATCAAATACTGAACGCAACGTTTATTAATTGTCGACGATTAAATAATATACTGAACGTATCGTTTTGTAAATAACGATTTTATTTCCGGTGGTTGATGTAAATTTAGTATAATGAACGTATAGTTTTTTTCGGAAAAGGAGTGGGTTCAAGTGCATGCCAAAAGAGGGCGTCCGCGCAATGTGGAAACGCAAAACGCCATTCTTGCCGCTTCCTA
This sequence comes from Paenibacillus sp. JL3B1040, assembly GCF_057063165.1. Taxonomy (NCBI): domain Bacteria; kingdom Bacillati; phylum Bacillota; class Bacilli; order Caryophanales; family Paenibacillaceae; genus Paenibacillus; species Paenibacillus tiangongensis. Next base: position 1,790,375 of record NZ_CM169317.1, read on the forward strand.
CGATTTGCTGCTGGAGCAAGGCTTTGGATCGGTCACGGTGGAGAAAATCGCGGAGCGGGCCGGGGTCAGCAAAGCCACGATCTATAAATGGTGGCCCAACAAAGCCGCGGTGGTCATGGACGGGTTCCTGTCGGCATCTACGGCTAGAATCCCGGTCCCCGATACGGGTTCGATCTTTCAGGACCTGGTCATCCATGTTACGAGATTGGTTCGGTTTATGACCAGTCGGGAGGGGAGTGTTATCAAAGAGCTGGTCGGGGAAGGACAAATTGATCCCGGACTGGCGGACACATACCGTTCGAGGTACTTTCGGCCCCGCCGGGCTGAGGCAAGCCAGATCATTGAACGGGGAATCCGGCGCGGAGAATTGAAGGACGGTCTTGATCTTGAGTTATGCCTGGATCAAATCTACGGGCCGATCTTTTACAGGCTCTTGATCCTTAGCGACGAGTTGGACGAGAATTACGTGGAAAACTTGGTGAAGGGGGTTTTGGAGGGACTCGCGGTGAAATGAATCCGTGAAAGTATCCGTGAAAGTATCCGTGAAAGTACCGGGCACGTACCGCTTGTAAACACCGCCGATTCGTGATACATTTTTCCCATAATCGATCGATTTTGGGTGTGAAGCACATACCGCTTTGATGCGACTTGCTCCAGGGAGCAGGTCGTATTGAGGCGGTTTTTTTATGGACTCGGAGAGGGAGGGGAATTCATGGGAGAATTCGATGACGTTTATTTGGAATGGTTGGACCGACAGATCGAAGAGGAGGGAAACCCGAGAAGACGGGAATTTTTGCGCAAGGGATTGAGCCGCGGTACAACGGATTTTTTGCGGTTCATTTGGTATCCCGCTATCGGAAATCTGGATGATTTATATCCCGAGTATGAGGTTCGCGATTTTAATAATGGATTTCGTTATCTCGATTTGGCTTATCTGCCGGGGAACGCCAAAGGATGCATCGAGATCCAGGATTATCGCAGCCATGCCCGGGATATCGAAGCGGGGCGATTCAAAGATTTATGCATGAAACAGGCTCTGCTGGCGCTTGACGATTGGCTGTTTCTTCCGATCGCCTATTTGTCCATTCGGGAAGATCCGGGAGTCTGCAAGCAATTGGTTCTCGCGTTTGTCGGCAAATTTCTGTCATGTGCCGTGCCTTCCGGCCTGAGTTGGGCAGAGGCGGAGACCCTGCGGTTTGCCCGCCGTTTGATGCGGCCCTTTACTCCAACCGAGCTCGCAGAGCATCTCGTGTTATCCAATCAACATACACGAGCAATTCTACATGAGATGCTCAACCGGAGGTTGCTGGAGGTCGTGGACGGCAAGCAACGGTATCGTACGTTCCGGCTTCCCAGTGCCAATCGGAGGGGAGTGAAAGCCGGATAGGGACGAGGGTGCTGTTGCAACCACCAGGTGCAACCACCGGGTGCGGCCTACGGGTGCCGTCTCCGGGTGCAACCTCCGGGTGCAACCTCTAACGCTTGTGAGCAACGCTATTTCGGCAAAATCGTGGCATAACAAATTCTAACGACGATGAGACACTCTATTAGCGGAAAAATCGAGTAATTTGGCACTGGCGTTGCATTAAAATTCGCAGACAAAAAAGAAGACATCTCCTATTGTTGAGTTAACCACGCGTTATCCATAAAACGCCTCAACAATAAGGAGATGACTATGGATAACGTACCGAATCAAACCGTCATTTGTCAATGTCTGAAACTGTTAAATGTGGATTCTTCCCGGGATGCAACTTTAGACTATCGGTCTCGGAAATTATTTGTCGGCGCTTCGACGCTCTTGTTTATCGAAGCTCAGTTGCACCAGCGCAGTTCTTACAAAGTCATGTCAGAGCATTTAGCCGCCAATCGCGAATTTCAGAAACTGCTGAAACTCGAAAGCATAAGTGCTGCCCAGTTATCGCGGAAAATGAAGCGGCTGCCTATGGCCAACCTTCAAACCCTTTTTTTCTCGATCATCGAGCAAATCAAGCAAAGAACAAAGGATTTAAAAGGGGTGACTCCTGGCATGGGTAGGCTCAAACTCATCGATTCGACGGGGATTACCTTGCCGCCTATTCTCGCGAAATGGTGCTACTGCTCAGAGACGAATCATGGCGTGAAGATGCACACTTCCTTGGTTGTCATGGATTCCAAAACCATGTATCCGGACAAAATCATCGCTTCCACCAAGGACGTCGCGGACCATGAAGTGGCTCTGGAATTTACGATCGCCAAAGACGCGACTTACGTGATGGATCGCGGCTACCAAGTATATAAGCATTTTCAGAAATGGCTAAAGGACAAAATCAAGTTTGTCTGCCGCGTCAAGGAAAATAGCCGACTAACGGTCATCCGAGAAAGGGAACTGCCCAAAAGACAGAAGGGATTCATCCGAGATGCCGACGTGAAACTTCCGGACTTTCCCGGGATCTTTCGCTTAATCGAGTTTTGCGATGACCAGAAGCGAACCTATTGTCTTGTAACGAATCGCTTCGACTTGTCTGCGCACCAAATCGCTGAGGTTTACCGAAATCGCTGGCATATCGAGTTGTTTTTCAAGTGGGTCAAACAGCATATTCGATTGGTCAAACCGCATGGTTATACGCCCGAAGCGATATGGAACCAAATGTATATTGCTTTGATCGCCTATGCGTTATGTTTACTTGTTAAACTAACTCTGAACTGTAAGAAATCAGCGTGGGATCTGCTCCAACTGATGCGAATCTATGCGGAAAAACCATGGGACGATTTTTTAGTAGCGATCTACCGCAAGCCAACGCGAACATCGAAGGGACGACCTAAGCGAAATGGTAGGCCCCCGAAAAAGGCAACGAAGTCAATGGAGCCGAAACTGATCGTACGCTAATGACAAATGAAAATTAAAAAAATGGATAACTCGTGGATCTATTCCCCCTTAGCCATTTTAGTTTATCCAGAGGAAACAAAGATGTAAAAATATTCATTTTATTGATATCAATTCAATTCTATCGTGACGAAAATTACTTAATGCAACGCTAGTGGTAATTTGGCTGCATAACAAGGGAATAAGCTTCGTGGTAAGCGTTAGAATCGCAAAGTGCTTTTTTTGGAGCATATAAGGTTTGTGACAAGCGTTAGCGGTTTGGTGGATGGGGGGGAGGTCGAGAGGTCGTAGGTAGGCGGTTGTTTAGGTCACAAGTTACTAAGTTGCAGGTAGGCAGGTTGCTAGGTCACGGTGTCGCTAAGTTGCAGGTAGGCGATTGCTAGGTCACATGTAACAAAGTCCCGGGTAGGCAGGTCGCTAGGTAGCTTAAACGAGGATTGCTGGAGGTCGTGGACGGCAAGCAACGGTATCGCACGTTCCGGCTTCCCGGCGCCGACCGGAGGGAAGTGGGTGCCGGATAGGGACGAGGGTGCTGTTGCAACCACCGGGTGCGGCCTACGGGTGCCGCCTCCAGGTGCAACCTCCGGGTGCCGTCTCCGGGTGCAACCTCCAGGTGCCGCCTCCAGGTGCAACCTCTAACGCTTGTGAGCAACGCTATTTCGGCAAAATCGTGGCATAACAAATTCTAACGAAGATGAGACACTCTATTAGCGGAAAAATCGAGTAATTTGGCTGCATAACAGGGGAATAAGCTTCGTGGTAAGCGTTAGAATCGCAAAGTGCTTTTTTTGGAGCATATAAGGTTTGTGATAAGCGTTAGCGGCTTGGTGGATGGGGGGTTAGGTCGATAGGTCTTATGTAGGCGGTTTAGGTCACAAGTTACTAAGTTGCAGGTAGGCAGGTTGCTAGGTCACGGTGTCGCTAGTCGCGGGTAGGCGGGTTGTTAGGTCACATGGTGTTAAGTCGCGGGTAGGCGGGTTGTTAAGTCACATGGTGCTGAGTCGCAGGTTGGCGGGTCATCGGGGTCCCGAGTAGCTAGGTCGTACGTTGGTAGGTTACCAAGTCATCATGTCTCCAAGTCGCAGGTTGGCAGGTCACAAGGTAGGTCGTTAGGTCATCATGTCTCCAAGTCGCAGGTTGGCGGGGTGCTAGGTCACCGGTTCGCCAAGTCGTAGGTTGCAGGTTGCTAAGTCCCCATGTCGTCAGGTAACCTGTAAACCAAGGGCTAATTTATTCATTTCTAATCAGCTGTGCTAGAATAAAGAAAATAAACCTTATTCCTGCAAAGATTCCCGCAAAGGAGGAAAACGATGAGCCATTCCATTACTGCGCACCTGTGGTTCGACAAAGAGGCAAAAGAAGCTGCGGAGTTCTATTGCTCCGTATTTCCGAATTCCAAGATCGCGAGCGCGACGACCTTGCACGATACGCCTTCGGGCGATTCGGAGCTCGTTTCGTTCACCGTTTGGGGTTTTCCGTTCATGGCGATTTCGGCCGGGCCGCTCTTCCGGTTCAATCCTTCCATCTCGTTTATCGTTAATTTTGACCCGTCCCGCGATAAGAACGCGAGGGAAATGCTCGACAAGGCATGGAACAAGTTGTCCGATGGCGGGATCGCGCTTATGCCGCTGGATCGGTACCCGTTCAGCGAACGGTACGGCTGGATCCGGGACAAGTACGGTGTCACTTGGCAACTGATGCTGACGAACCCGGACGGGGAGCCGCGGCCCGCGATTGTTCCCAATCTGATATTCGTGGGCGACAATTGCGGCAAGGCGGAAGAAGCGCGCGAGTTCTACCTCTCGATTTTCCGAAATGCCAAACCGGGCACCCTCGTCCATTATGGACCCGGCCAAGAGCCGGACCAAGAAGGAACGGTGATGTTCGCCGATTTTAGGTTGGAGAACACCTGGTTTGCGGCCATGGACAGCGCGCACGCGCACGGGTTCAACTTCAACGAGGCGATCTCCTTCCTGGTCAACTGTGAGACGCAAGAGGAGATCGATCATTATTGGGACAAGCTGTCCGCCGTCCCGGAAGCCGAGCAATGCGGCTGGCTCAAAGATAAATACGGCGTCTCTTGGCAAATCGCTCCCGCCCGGCTGGACGAAATGATGACCCGCGGAACGCCGGAACAACGGGACCGCGTCACGCAGGCGTTTTTGCGCATGAAGAAGTTTAACCTCGCGGAATTGCAACAAGCCTTTGATGGGAATTAACGAAAAAGGAAGCTCCGCTCAAGCCGAGTGAAGCTTCCTTGCATTTTATGGAGCCTAGGGGATCGATACGCTGGCCTCGTTGCTGCCGGCAAGACGTTAAACGCTGCGTCGCAGATGGGTTCACTGCCGTTTACATGGCGATATTCAGCTTTTTCAAAGCTTCCAATGCTTTGCCGTCCGCTTCCTTCCAGGCATCATAGGCCAGCAGTCCTTTCGCATAATTGCCGCATCCTGAATAGGGATCTCCGGTCCTATTGCCGAGCGACATAACCGCCACGGTATCCGCATTCTCCCACCAATGTCGGCTGATAAAATATCCCGACACATCAAACTGAAGGTCCGCTGCGAATTCGGGACTGTCCTGAAAGAAATTCCTTCCCAGCAAAACTTCTCCGTTTTCATGATATCCTGTGGTGAAATACATAGGGGTAATCCGATGAACTCCGTATACAAATGGTCGAGTAAATCATAATCTTTGCGGATAAAATGGCTTTGTAAAGGAGGGAAGCAAATGTTGCAACAATTTAATCGCTTAATGGACTACATTGAAACCCATCTGACGGATGAAATCTCTGGTAAAGACATATCCCAAATTGTTGGCCTATCTGATTATCATTTTAAAAGAATGTTTTCGTATATGGCCGGAATGTCGTTGAATGAGTACATCAAAAACAGGAAATTATCCGTTGCAAATGTTGATTTAATTAACGGAGCAAAGGTAACCGATATTGCCTATAAATATGGCTATCAATCTGTAGAAGGATTTTCAAGAGCCTTTCATGAGTGGAGCGGTTTTTTGCCTTCAGAAGTATCCAAAAACAAAATTCAAAAATCATTTCCCAAAGGGTGGACGAACCCTTGGGGTTCTTCTCCCCTGCTCGATAAATGCAAAAAAAGCCGATCCATCCGGATCGACTCTTGTATTATGGAGCCTAGGGGGATCGAACCCCTGACCTCATCGCTGCCAGCGATGCGCTCTCCCAGCTGAGCTAAGGCCCCGTGAGCGACTATTTTATTTTATTAAAATGCGATCAAGCTGTCAATATCCCGATGCAAAAAAAATGGCAATCCCCCCTCCGGCAACCGGAGCCGCCGTGAAGGGGGAACGCTGACGCTTTCCGCTGTTAAGGGACGATAGGTTGTACTTACACCTTCAGGGCGGTGATTTTCGCGGTCGGAACGATGACCTGTCGGCCGGATTCATCGATCATTTCCAGCGCATCGGTTTGCATGGCAACCAACGTACCGCGAATGATGGATTCGGCAGCCTCGACGGTAATGCGGCGGCCGATCGAAGCCCCGATCCGCTGTCGGGTATCGGAATCCGGGAAGGAGGCGGCATGGAGAGCTTGCTCCAGATGTTCTACCCGGCTGGACAACAGCTCAAGCTCAGCCTGCAGTAGACGAATTCGCCTTCGCAGCGGTTCGTGAAGCAGAAAGCGCAGGATGGTCATATGATTCACCTCCTTCGCATTCCGAGATCGTCTCTAGCAAAAGAGACAATATATCATATGAGGATAGATTGATAGAGTTCGGGTGGGACCTTACTTTCCGGCGGATATCCTTTATGTTATGCTGAAAATAGATACTGAATCGTTACGTAAGGAGAGGGATAAAACATGATCAAACATATCGTCTTGTTCAAACTGAAAGAAGCGTCGCCGGAAAGCGTTGCACGTACGGTTGAAGTGCTGCGCGGCTTGCAGGGCAAAGTGGAGCAACTAAGAAGCCTGGAGGTGGGCACCGATGTGATCCGTTCCCCTCGTTCCTATGACATTGCGTTAATTGCGACCTTTGATTCGCTCGCCGATTTGGAAGGATACCAGATTCATCCGGAGCATAAGAAAGTTATCGAGCACATGAACGAGGTCCGCGAAAGCCAGGTTGCGGTCGATTTCGAATTTTAAATCGGACCGGAGGAGGAAATCCCCATGTATTACGTAAACCGGGAACAAATCGAACGCAGGCTGGAGCTGGTGCCGGAATTGCTGCAGGCTCTTCGCGAATCTGCCCAGGCCGCTCCGTCCCTATTGGGGCGGTATGCCGAGGAACGGGCGCTGCATCTCGCCATCGAAATTGTGACGGACGCGGGCAGCTATTTGATTGATGGGTTCATTATGCGAGATGCGAGCAGCTATGAGGATATTGTGGACATTATGCTGGACGAGAACGTGATCGATGCTTCCCTGCATGCCACGTTGATTGAGTTGGTTCGCCTGCGGAAACCGCTGGTTCAAGATTATTTCGCGTGGGACCGGCAAGAAATGATCGGGCTAAGGGAGCGGCTGCCCGGCGCTTTACAGGAGTTTTCGGCCAACGTGCTGAAGTACCTTGATCAGGAAGGCGTTTGATCCGAGACGGACAAGCCCAAAAATAATTCCTTACCGGTGTGACCGGACGGACTGTCGCTGCTTATAATGCATTATCGATATAGGCATTCGCGGAGAGATGCCGAAAAAGGAGAGATGAGTCGTGAGCAAAGGAAATAAGGGTTGGTTATGGGGGGCCGCCATCGGTACGGTCGCTGGAGCGGTAACGGCGCTGTTGTTTGCCCCCAAAGCCGGGAAAGAACTTCGCAAGGATATTGCCGACGGCGCTCGTCAGGTTGGCGAAAAGACGCAAGAGGTTGCCGGCAAAGTATCGGAGCAAAGCACCGTACTTGCAGGCAAGGTGAAGGAAGCTGCGGGCGGCTTGATTAGCGAAATTCAAAGCCTCCGGTCCACGAAGGACGCAGCGGAGGAGGAAATCGCCAAAGTGTCCGAATTTGCGGAGGAGGGGGAAGCTGCGGCTGAAGAAGAGACGGTTGTTCTCGGTGTCGTGAAGGGAGAAGAAACGGCTGAAGCCGGCAACCCGGAAGCCGCGGCTCCGGAAGCGGCAGCGACGGCCGAAGGCGAAGAAGGCAAGTGATGAGGAATGGCCGAGAAGGCCGATCATCCGAAGAAGACCCGGTGATGCCGGGTCTTCTTCCCGTTATTCCAACGCTTACGGGTTTTCTTGTTCTGCATTGCAAATTGAGTTAAGATTTAGGTACGCTTTGCGGATCGGAGTCATAAAGTAACGAGAGGGAATTTAAACTAATCATGAAGGATGCGGTATGTTCGTGCAGCAAGCCATCGCCATATTAGACTCGGGAGTGGGGGGCCTCACCGTCTGCAAGGAAGTGATGAGACAGCTTCCCAGAGAGAAGATCATTTACTTCGGAGATACGGCCCGAGCTCCCTACGGTCCGAGATCGCCTGAAGAAGTTCGCTTGTTTACCGAGCAAATCGTCGATTATTTAATTCAGTTTCATCCGAAAATGATCGTGATCGCCTGCAATACGGCTACGGCGGCGGCCCTCGATTTCATCAAGGCCAAAGTCGATATTCCCGTGATCGGCGTGATCTACCCCGGAGCGAGAGCGGCCATCAGCGCCACGAAAACCGGCAAGGTCGGAGTGATCGGAACGGTAGGGACGATCCGCAGCGGGGCTTATACCGCTGCTTTGCGCGAACTCAATCCGCAGACCGAAATCGTCAGCGAAGCTTGTCCGGAGTTTGTTCCCCTGGTTGAGCACGGGCTGTATGAAACGAAGGAAGCGCTGCTCGTGGTACAGCGATCGTTGCGGGAGATAAAGGAACATCCGATCGATTGTCTGATTCTGGGGTGTACTCATTATCCATTCTTAAAAGATCCGATCCAGCAGGTGATGGGTCCCAAAGTGAAGCTCATCAGTTCTGCGGACGAAACCGCAAGGGAGATCAGCACCGTGCTCCATCAGCGCGGTTGCCTGGCTCGCGGCAACGGCCTCCCCGTGCATCAATTTTTCTGCAGCGGGGATGCGGAGATGTTCCACAAGATCGCCCGCCAATGGCTGGGCGAGCAAATCGAGCTGACACCGATCGTATGGCAGGTGTCCAGCCCGGCGGGGTAAACGGTAAAAAAACCTTTGGCGGGTCTATTCGTCCCGTCCAAAGGTTTTTTTGAAACGCGGCCCGATAGCTTTACGCCGTTTCTTGCGCGGGACGCAGGATTTGGATGGCGCCGGGATCCGCCGAGGCGTTAAGCGGCGTGGCGGCGACGTCTTCCCCATCGCCCAGGGCTAGGCGAGGGAGCGGACTGGATACCGTAATATTTCGGCCCCGCAGCATCGTGACGAACGAAAACTTGGTATGGGCACCAAATAGCACGGTCGGGAACAACAGCAGCAACTTTAGCTTCGAGCAATCGTGCACGACGCATAGATCGAGCACGCCGTCATCCGGTTTGGCGCCGGGGCAAATGGTCAGTCCGCCGCCGTAGCTGTCGACATTATTGATGGCCGTCAGCCAGGCGGACTCGAATTGATGGGCGATTCCGTCGCAGTCGACATTTAACGGGCCGGGACGGAACGTGAGCAGGGTATGAAAGATGCCGATCACGTAAGCCAGCCTGCCGAGCCCCAGGGCGTTGCATATTTTCTTGTAGCGGCTGCGGTTGACGTTCCGGGCCACCTCGGCGTCGAAACCGACGGCAAGCGCGGTCAGCGTGCTGCGACCCGCGACGGCGATCAGGTCGGCCGTTGCCGGTCGGCCGCTTAACATCACCTCCAGCGCGGCCCGAGGACGGCGCGGGAGGCCGAAGCCGCGGGCGGTGTCATTGCCCGAGCCGGCCGAAAATACGGCCAGCGGCACGCCGGAGTGCCGCAGCGACGGCAACAGGCTGTGGATCGTGCCGTCGCCGCCGATGACGCCAACCGCCTTCCATGCCCCCCGGCCGGATAGCCGGTCCTGAAGAAATGTATGCGCTTGCTCTCCGCTATCCGTAAAGGCAAGCTCATAAGGGATGCCCCGTCGGTGCAACTGTTTGCTGATTTTGTTCCAGACTCGGCGGCCTTCGCCGCCCCCTGCTTTTGGATTCACGATAAACAAATACATGATGACTCCCCTATCTTTGATGGCGGCGCCAGAGCGGCGTAATCTCAGTCTACTGAAGATTTGAATAAATGAAAATCAAAATTTTCAAAACCCGTTAATGGACGAAAGGAGTGTAGGCCGTGCAACTGATCGCCATGATCACCATGCTGATCGACCATATCGGGCTGCTGTTTTTTCCAGGTGAAGTGCTGTGGCGGATTATCGGGCGGATTGCCTTTCCGATCTATGCCTACGCGCTGGTCCAGGGTCATGTGCATACCTCCGATTATCGGAAATATGCGATTCGTTTGCTGCTGATTGCCGCCCTTTCGCAAATTCCATACCAGCTGGCCTTCGATACGAACGGACTCAACGTTGTCGCAACCTTGTTTGTCTCCTCCTTGGTCCTTCGTATGCTGGATTCGGCCAAACCGGGGCCACTCTCGGCAGTGATCATCGCCGGCGTCTGCGTAATCATGGAAGTGCTCCCGTTCGATTACGGAGCGTATGGGCTGCTGCTGGTGCTGATCTTCAAATATGCCGGACAGGGAAAAGCGGTGGCGATGCACTTGCTCCTGAATCTCGTCTACTTGTTTGCATACGGTTGGATCATCCAATTGGCCAGCATCCTGCCGACGGTCGTGATCGCTTACGGTCCGGGACTGTGGCGGAAATTGGAGGCCTGGCGGCTTCCGCGCTGGGTATGGAGGGCCTTTTATCCGGCGCATTTGGCCGTGTTGGCGCTGCTGGTGTACCTGCTGTAGCGGCAGAATCAGGGCGTCCCGGATTTTATTGCCCGGACGCTTTGCACGATTATCCCCTTTGATCAGGGCCAAGTACTGGAAGAAGAGCTCGCCTCACTCCGGGCCCTTGCCCCCTGAATGAAAGGGATAATCGTGCAAAGGCAGCGTGAGGGACACGCGCACAAGGTGGAAGTTAGCACCAGTCGAGGACGCCGTCCGGCGTTTTTTTGCGCCATGAAACGTGTTAAAATAGGGTATTCTAATGGGGATAACAATTTTTGACCCGAGGGCAGGAGGTAGGGAGGGAGATGAAATGGAAAAGCTGGTGGTCGCTCCGTCGTTGGTCCCATATTTTTCGCCGGACTCTCCCGCTGCTGACTTCGGGCAAAATCCCGTTCACCGACAAGCTGCTATTAGTTGTGCCGGCGTTGCTCTATTGGGTTTTGCCGGATGTGCTGCCCTGGATTCCGATCGACGATCTGGCGGTGACGATGCTGCTGATGAACTGGTTCGTGACCCGGGCGGAACGGAAATTTCCGGGAGTTTAAAGGCCCCGGCCTTGCTTGTTGGGCGGCGTTTCTTTACAATAGGAATGTTAGGAAGCCATTTTTTCTGATAGGAGAGATCATATGAACGTCAAAATTACCCGCAATGCGGCGAAAGTGATACAAAAAGAATTGGGCAAGGAAGAGAACCAGGGACTGGCGCTGAAGGTATTCATTACGCATTCCCATGGCGATCACGCCCACTACGGCCTGGATTTGGCCAAGCCCGCCGAAGGCGAGCAAATCGTCAAAACCGACAAGGACATCGATGTCATCGTGGAAGGCACCGACCCGTTGCTTGACGGCGTGAAGATCGATTATTTGTATTTTCCGGAGGAAGGCTTCGTTATTACCAACCCTTCCAAAGGCAATCATGGGGATCACTAAGCATTAGCTAATGATAAAGAAGGGACCTGGCATGGCTAACGATATTCGGATTTGCGATAAATGCAATCATATCCGTATGAAGACGTTTGTTCCGAAGTTGCAAAAGCTCGCGCCGGACGCGGAAATCAAAATCGGCTGCAAATCGTATTGCGGCCCGTGCGGCAAAAGAGCGTTCGTATATATCAACGGCAGATACATCAGCGCGCCGACGGAGGACGAGGTGCTGGCCAAGGCTGCACCGTTTGTGAAGAAACCGAAATAGGGACCGGTTCATACTGCATGATAGAGAGAGGCTGCCTCAAAAGGTCATAAACCTTGACCCGAGAGGCAGTCTCTTTAGGATTGGCGACCGATTAGATGCCCATGTCCTCGATCAGCTCTTGCCAGTCAATTCCATCGGTCCATTTTAGCGCCGCCGGCAGGTCTTTGCTTGTCCAATCCAGCGCAAACGACGTTGCCTCGTCGCTGCTCGCCTTGTGGTCTTTTCCTCCATAAATCTGGAGATAATACGACTGTCCGTGAGCGGTTGTTTCGGTAGATAGGATGATAAAATCCTGCGAATGAACGACTTTATACTCGCGCCCGTTATAAATCTCCTTCGATTCGGTGATATTTTGCCCTTCGAAGTCGATTTTCGCTTTATTCACCGAAATAGATACGCCTTTTCCATTGTCGTTTTTGTAGATCAACCCTAATCCCTCGATATCTTTCGTCGTGATTTCCGATTTAAATTTATAAATTTTGTTCAACTCTGTGCCTTTGAATTCCTTGCTCTCGATATTAGGGTACGTTAAGTTGACAACAGCGGAATCTACAGTGTATCCACCAATCTTCGCAGGCAGTTTCAGGCCCGACACGGCTCGTTCCGCAGCGCTCTTATCGGTAAAGGTTTCATTCGTTCCAATCACCAGCAGCGGTTGCTCATCCGGGCCTATGAGCTTGTATTCTCCCAAATGCAAACGTACACGCTCTTTTTCGGCTTGTTCAAATAGCTCATCCATAGCTGCCTGCTGTTCAGCCGTTAGTTTTGAGGCTTGCGGCCCTGCAGTTACGGCAGCATGAACAAACTCGGGGGAATCTCCTTGTTCCAGGACAAAGTCGGACAAGGCCTTGACATATTGATCAAGCAGCTCGAAATCGAGATGATCCGGCGTATCATTGCTTGTATGGAAACCTTGGATATTTTCCTGTGATACAGTAACTGCGTCAAAGCCCGACTCCCAAAACGATAGATGGTCACTCCCGCCATAGGCTCCTTCGGTCGTGGAGGAGATTCCCCGTCTCGTCATAGAAGTGTTTAAAGCGGTAACCAGAGGGCTTGATTGGTTTCCGACCAGCAGCGTTCTGCCGCCATTCTTAAGTCCCAAACAGTCAATATTGATATTATACACATGATCGTATTGATCTTGTAACTGCTTGACGAAGGCCTTGCTCCCCTGCATTCCGGATTCTTCCCCGTTAAAAGCGGCAAAAATGAGATCGCTTTCGAATTCTGCGGTGGGCATCGCGCTTAGTATAGAGGCTAGCTGCAGCAAGGCGCTTACCCCGGACGCATTGTCCAAACTTCCTCGATAGATCGTTTTGTCCTTTCCCGTTCCGGTCCAACCCACATGGTCAAAATGGGCCGACAAGACGATGGCATGCCGATGCTCCTCTTTCTGAGTTCCCGGGAGATAGGCTGCAACATTGGATGCGGTAATTTCTTCAGCATGCAAGTTCATCCCGATTTCAACATTCCGGACTTCCTTACGATGTTGGCTTAACCAGTCCGCCGTCTTCGGGTTTATCTGCAAAACCGGGATATCCTCTAATGCTGTTGGCAAATGCTTCATAAAAATATCGCTTCGCATCAGGATAGCCATAGGTTTGCGTTCATACGCCCCGGAAAATTGAATGTTGTCTTCGACTACAGCAATCCGCTTATCTATATTCGGGTCCTGCAAATCATTGGAAAGGGGAGAAACGGTATGAAACCGTTCATGGACTCTCTGCTCCAAAAAGTCCTTGCCGTAAGTCAAACGCTTTACCGTCCCATCTTCCAGGTGAAAGTTTAGCGTGAATTCCTGCTGATCCGGATGGAACATCGTGTGGGAATAACGCTGCAAATAGCCGTCTGAAAATAAAGGTTTCAGCCCCAAGCTTTTGAAATGAGATTCAATTAAACTTTGCGCTTTTAAATTTCCGTCCGTTCCCGTCAATCTTCCCATAAGTTTTGGGTCCGACAGCGCCTTGACGGTTGTTTCAAGACCGAGTTCTTCCGTCGTAGGAGATGCATGAAAGCAACCATTTAATAAAAGCGTGATCGTCAGCGATAAGAAAACGATGCTGGCCAACATTTTGAACGACATATGCCTCACAAACTCCAACCTCCGATTGTTATAGTTTGGTATATCTAAATAATACCATTACCTTATTATTTTATATAAGAAATATATTTACAATAAATAGAAAATAAAGTATTCTATACATGGGAGGAGGTGATAAATATGAGGAAAGTTACCATTTTCTTTCTCACCATGTTTATGCTGCTAGTAGGAGTTGCCGGCACTGTTTCGGCAGAAGGGCAAGCGTTTACACCCGCTCAAGTTCAATCATCCGCTCTATCCTTGAGTCCGGAATTGATCATTGAACCACAAGCACTCCCTTGTGATTACTACGCTGATGGTCAACATAGATTGGTTCTAGTTGGAACCCGATCAGCGTCATATTCCGGGGGATCACATTCTGCAATTATTATCAAGCCGGATGGAAGTCAACAAGCAGTAAGCTGTAATCTTACCAATTGGTATGAAGTCAAAACGTACAGTTGTGCTTGCGGGAGAGTCTCACAAGAAGTACAAGGTGATTTTATTAGAACGACTCATCAATACAATCATAATTGATTCTTTTGTGAAAAAAATCACTTAATAAATTGCTCAAATCCTTGTTTATATGATTAAAAAAGAAACCGCTCCTTTCGAAAATGGTCGGATGGCCCCCCCATTATACTCGAAGACGGTTTCTTTTTTTAATGTATGAAATAACATTATCGAGCTAAATGACGGCTATCCCCTCACGCGTACCATATCCTTCCGCCGATATACGCTGTAAATCAGTCCGATGGCCGCCATTTGGGCCAGCAGGCCGCTTCCTCCGTAGCCGATCAAGGGAATTTGAACCTTGGAGATAGGCAGGATCCCGAGCGACATCCCGACGCTCCAGGCGAATTGAACGGCGAATAAAGAACCGAGGCCGGCAATGAGCATTTTTCCGTAATTTTCGCTTACCGTGATGGCCGCCTTGGCCAAATGAAATATGAACAGCAGGATGCCTACTAAGACGATGAGGGCGAATATCCACCCCAGACTGTAGATCAGATAAGTAAACAGGCTTTCCGAATGAATGTAAGGTAGCTCTTGCATCGGCAAGCCGAAGCCGTGCCCCTGCCATCCGGCCGAATGGACGGCCTTTTCGATTTGTAAATAGATATAGCCTGCCCCCTCCGGATCCCGATCTCGCAGGATAAATCCGGCCAGCCGATCCTGGACGCGCTCGCTTAACAGCATCGGCAGCAGGAAGATCGCCGTGACGAGGGAAAGGTACGCCGTAACCCAACGCCAGCCCTGCCTTGAAAAGCACAGCATGAGGAAGAAGGTGACGGCATAGATCATCAGGTTTGCAACGGACGGAATCGACGCGAACAGCAGCAAGGGGAGGATGCCGAATACAAAGATCTTCCACAAAGTGTTCCGGCGTGCTTCAACTCCCCGGGAAAAATATCCTGCCGCAGCAACGGTGAAGAGATACGGACATACCGCCGTGAGGTTGATCCCGCCTAGGATATAACCGCGCGCTCCGTTAATCTGCTGACTCCCCAAGTGTGCGGCCAGGATAAGCATCACCGACAGTCCGTAGATCAGCGATGAATAGCCGGACAATTTCCGGTAATGAATCCGGCTAAGCGTGAATAGAACCGCCAATCCAAGCCCCATAAAAATCGTTTGTCTAACGAACAAATCGGTGTCGGACAAAAATCCGTTTCCGGCATTATAGCTAAGCTGCACGGCATATACGGCAATCATCGCTATCGTCAGCAGCAGCGCAAGGGTGCACAGCAGGGCCCAGGGGATGCGCGGTTTGTGCACTCGGTTTAATCCCTGCGCGACCGATTCCGAGTCGCCCATCCGGGCAATCGCCCGCCGCGCGGCCGCATCTTCGTCTAACCCTTCGGCTCGCATGGACTCCCATAGCTCGTCCAAATGGCCGGATAGCTCCTCTTTGATCTCCTGGCGCAGCTCGCGAGCCTTCACTTGCCCGCATACCCGGTTGACGTACTCTTGCAACAACGGATGCAATGGACTCATGCCGGTCCCTCCCCGAGTACACGATTCACGGCTCCGGCGTATAATCGCCATTCCTGCTTTTTCTCTTGAAGCTGGCGTTTGCCGCTGTCCGTGATCCGGTAATACTTGCGCTTCCGTCCCTCGGCTTCCTCCCAATAGGACTCAAGCCAGTGTTCCGTCTCCATTGCGTGAAGAATCGGATATAGCGTGCCTTCCTTCAAATCGAACACGCCTTCCGACAAACGTTCAAGCTCTTTGATAAGCTGATAACCGTACAATTCCCGCTCGTCCAGAAGGGTCAGGATCAGCATGCCGGTGCTCCCTTTGAGCAGCTCTTTATTTAGTTTCAAGTTGGCACCACCTTCCATTATCATGAAAATATTATACATCGAACTCATATGCATAGCAAATCTATGTATGTGAGTAGAAGTTTCCCCCGCAGGCGTTTTCTTTGGTAAAATAGATGCAATCTTTGCATTTTCGGTTATCCAATACAAGAATGAGAGGAGTCGGATCATGGGAGCGATTCAGGAACGGATGGCGGAAGTAGCGCGGTACCGGGCCGAGCGAACGGCCAGAGAGGACTTCGGCGAGTTTTGGAGCCGGACGCTGGAGCGGTTTGCGGCCAAGCCGCTGCATGACCGCCGGGAGTCCGCGGCTACGTTTATGCAGGGGGTTGCCGCGCACCGCGTACGGTTTGAGGGCTACGACGAGACGCCGCTGTACGGCTGGTTTTTGGTTCCGAGCGGCGGAGAAGGGCGAAACCGCAAACTTCCTTGCCTGGTGGTTTACCAAGGGTACCAATGTCATCGGGGAATTCCGGAAAATTATGCGGTTTGGCTGCAGATGGGGTACGCCGTTTTTGCGGTGGACACGCGCGGGCAGTCGGGAGAAACGGGGAATCACCTGGCCTCTGACCGAGGCATCGTCAAAGGATGGATGACGCAAGGCTTGCTGGAGCCGGAGAAATTCTACGGCCTGGCGATGACGATCGACGCTTGGAAGGCGTTACAGTGGGTAAGCGTTCAACCCGAGATTGACGCGGAGCGGATCGGGGTGTACGGAACGAGCCAGGGCGGGGGCTTGGCTTTGCAGATGGCGGCGTTAAGCGAGGTCCCGCGCGCGGCGGTCGCCAATGTCCCGAACCTGTGCCATCTGGAATTTGCTCTGATGAATTCGACCGGCTCCGTCTCGGAAATCGCCGAATTCGCGGCCCGAAATCCGGGTGCGTTGGAGCAGGTGCTTACGACGTTGAGTTATTTTGACAATCTGAATTTGGCCGAAAAGATCAATATCCCCGTGCTGTATTCGGCGGGCTTCAAGGATTTGATCTGCTGGCCGGAAACGATCGCCGCTGCCTACAACCGTAATCCCGCGGCGGGCAAGGAGTTGCTGCTTTACCCGTTTATGGGGCATGAGGAAGGGCCTGACGAGCATCGGTTGAAGGCGTACGCTTTTTTGCGCGAGCATTTGTGGTCGTAAAGGGCAAGGGGAGGCTTCGCCTTCCTATCCTTCCGTCTCGGGCCGGTCGGCGCTACGATCTTCCGGGCGATCCGGCCCGCCTAAGTTGTCTTGGAGTAAGTGCGCATAAACTGGCGGGGGGACATGCCCTCGGCCTGCTTGAACGCTTTGCTGAAAGAGTAGACGTTGCTGTAACCGACCTTTTCGGCGATCGTGGACAAGGACAAGCGGTTAAACATCATCAGTTCCTTCGATTTCTCGATCCGGTAGCGGATTTGGAACTGATGGGGCGTCAGGTCGAACGTCTGCTTGAAAATGCGGGAGAAATGGAACACGCTGAGGCAAGCGATCTTGGATAACGTCTCCAGCGGAACCGTTTCGTTGTAATGCTCCATAATGTAGGTGACCGTCCGTTCCATCGCGCGCTGATGCATGACGAGATGCGCATTGTCGTTTGCTTTCAGCCCTTTTTGCAGCAAGTAAAGGATGCGCAGCACCAGCGATTTCTGCATCAGCGGGTAGTCGGCGTCGCGCCGCTCGTAGGCATGGATGATCTGCATCAGCGTTTTGTGCACCTCGGCATGGTTGCCGATGCGCAGTACGTTGGGAAATCCGAAGACCGTACCCAGAATGTCGGGGCGGAGCCAGGCCAGTTCTTCTTCGGTGCATTCGCTGCGATTTTTGAAATTGATCGGCACCTGTTCGAAATCCTCATAATACAGCACGTCAAAATGAATGTGCGGCATCCAGCACTCCCCCCGCGATTCCATGAATTCGTGCTCCAATCCCGGTTTGAACAGCAAAATATCCCCGGGCTCCGCGACGAACGTTTCGTTCTCCACGCGGAGGGTGAGTTCCCCTTTTTCCATATACAGCAGCTCGTAATCAAAAATGATGCGAGGCGCCAGCCTCATCTCGTCGACCCGGTGATTCCAGGCTCTCCGAACGTTGGGCGACAGGCGATGAATCAAATCCTGAAGCGTCATAAGCTGATTGTTCATCCGTTCCTCCTGTATAGCAAGATTGGAAGCAAATCCCCCATCCATGGAAGCTTGAAGATCTATTCATCATATACTAGGATTTCGGCAATTTGATAGTGTCGCTGCTAGAGAAGAAATCTTGATGGAGTCACAATAGCAAGAATGGATAAGAAATCACAAATCCCAACATAGAACCAGGCGGGAGGATCATGTAAAATTTAAACATGTAATCGCTTTCAATCATATCACGGTTAAAACCGAACCGAAAGGGGGGGCTTAACGTGGCGAAAGCAAAGCCGACGATTTGGGCCGGGCGAAGGACCTTGTTTTTGCGAAATCTGCAATCGATTGCAGAAATGAAGAGCAGCCATGTTGCCAGCGGCTCTGCCCCGAGAGGACGCCAAGAAGGGGATGATCACCGTTGCGCAGCCTGCCATTGATGTTGCTTTCCGGGCTGCTCCTATTGACCGCTTCCTGCAGCAAGGAGCCTTCCGTGCTCCCGCAAACGACCGCTCCTGCGGGGGAGACGTTTATTTTGAAAAATACCGCCAATCTGCAGCAACTCGCCCAGCTGACCGGCAAGGATTCGCTTAACCATACGGATCGGTACGCCGTTTACGGAACCGACTTGGGTTCTATGTTCACGATGGGGGACCAAACCTACTTCGTCTTCGGCGACACGTTCGGCGAAAGGCCGGAAGGCATGACGGGAGGGGGCGGCAGTTATTGGCGATCCAACGTCATGGCCTACAGCTCGGATTCCGATCCGTCCGACGGGATTACGTTTGACGGGATGATTACGGATGAGGTCGGACTGGCCAAAGAACTGATTCCCTCGAAAAAGCTCGATTACGACGAGATGACCGTGATTCCTACGCATGGCTTGACGGCCAACGGGGCGATGTACCTTTACTTTATGTCGGTCCAGCATTGGGGGGATCCCGGAGAATGGGACGTTAATTACTCCGGCGTAGTCAAATCGGAAGACGGCGGGGAGCAGTGGGCGATCGTGGAAGGGCTCCAGTGGCCGGGAGACAGCGGGTTTATTCAAGTGAGTCCGTTCAAAATCGGGGACGGCGAAGAGGCGGAAATCTATTTCTGGACGATCCCGTCCGGCCGTTTCGGCGGCGTCAAGCTGATGCGGGTCAAGGAACAAAGGATCGAGGACCTCAGCAGCTACGAATATTTTGCGGGTGAAGACGAGCGGGGACAACCGCGATGGAGCAAGGAGATGGAGCAGGCCGAGCTCGTGGTGGACGACAACGTCGGGGAACTGTCGGTGATCTGGAATCCCGGGCTGGAGCGGTGGCTGATGACGTATTTGAAGGAAGGTCAAGGCGTTGTTCTCCGGGAAGGCTTAACTCCTTGGGGACCGTGGGGCGACGCGCTCGATTTGGTTTCGGCAGCCGATTTTCCGGGGTTGTACGCGCCTTTCATGAATGACCGGTTTCTTGCGGACGACGGGCGGACGCTCTATTTTGCCTTATCGCTGTGGGATCCGTATAACGTGTTCTGGTTCAAAGCCGCGCTCCAGGAAGCCGGCCCCGGCGATTGAGGCCCGTGGCGCGGTCCGTTCAGGTTTAAGCGCCGGAAGGCGTTTAAATAGAAGTTTTGCCGAATAAAAAAGGGAGGTTAACCAAATGAAACAGCGTCGTTTGAAAGGATTGTCATGGACATTGGGATTGCTGCTGATCGTAGCCCTGTTCGTAACCGGCTGCGGGGGGGCGGGGAACGGCGGGAATGCCGCTTCGGGCGAGAATGCGGAAACGGCAGGCGGAAACGCCGCCGAGGAACCCGTGGCCGGTGATAACGCGGCTCCGAAGGAGAAGGTCAAGCTCGAGTTTTGGGCCAATAAATTCGAAGAGACGACCGATGCCTGGTTCAAGAAATGGACGGACGAATTCAACAAGACGCATGACGATATCGAGGTCAAGCTGACGATCGTGCCGGGGGACGCTTGGACGCAGAAGCTGAAAGCGGCGCAGGCGGCCGGCAAGGCGCCCGATGTGATGACGATGAACTACAGCAACATCGCGCCGTCGGCGAAGCAAAGCCAGATTTTGCCGCTGAACGACTATCTGGACTCTAGTCTGTTTGACGACCTTTACGACAATATCAAAGGTTTCGTCACGGTGGACGGCAAGTATTACGCGTATCCGAAGCTGGTGGAGCCTTCGGCGGTGCTGTATTACCGGAAGGATCTGTTCGAGGCCGCCGGGCTGGATCCGGCCAAACCGCCGGTGACATGGACCGAGTTGATCGATTACGGCAAGAAGCTGACTCAAAACGGCGTGTATGGCGTATCGATCGCCCAAACGGCACCGGACCTCGGCTGGTCGAGTTGGGGCCTGCAATATAATGCAGCCGGGCATCTGCCGATCACGGACGACTGGTCCAAAGCGGATGTCATGGACGACGGTTACAAGGAGCTGCTGAACTTCTACAAGACGCTGTACCAGGAAGGGATCATGCCGAAGCAGCAGTTGGCCGGTTACGCCGACGCGGCGCCGTTCGGGCAAGGAAAGACCGCGATGCAGATCAGCGGATCGTGGTCGATCGGCTTGTTCCGCAATGAATACAAAAACATGCTGGACAAAATCGGCGTCGCCCCGATGCCTTCGATCGATGGAGACCCGACGAAAACGACCGCCACGCTGGGCGGCTGGACGCTGGTCGTCGACGGCAAATCCAAGCATCCCGAAGCGGCTGCGGAATATATCGGCTGGCTGCTGGCCGGGGATCCGAACATCATGATCGACTTCTTCAAAACGAGCCAATTCTCCAAGTTCTCGCCGCGCAAATCGGTGGACGAAGCGATGAATCAGGATCCGGATGCGAAGAACGACGAGTGGCGCAAGCTGATCTCCGAGAAGGTCGTGCCTTATTCCGAAGCGGAGCCGGTGTATCCTTGGGACATCAGCATGTTCTTCGCGACCGCGATCGAAAAGGCCATGAAAGGCGAGGACGTCGATAAGGCGCTGGCGACCGCGGAGAAAGAAATCAACAATTTCATCGAGAAGCAGAAGCTGGCAGGGACAAACCCGAGAGCTAACGGCGGTGAGTAAGGATGCATCGTTCCCGTTCCAAGCCTCGTTATGACAACAAAGTGGCATACGCCATGCTGCTGCCGATTCTGGCGCTTCTCACCGTGTTCGTTATCATTCCGTTTGCGTATGCCATCCGGGTCAGCTTCTACGATTGGAGCTTCTACCAGGATTCGGTTTACGTCGGGCTCCGCAATTTCACGAACGTATTGACCGACCCGTTGTTTACGAAGTCGATTCTGATCGGCCTCCGCTTCTCGCTGATGGTCGTTCCGGTCCAATTGGTGCTGGCCTTCCTCTTCGCCCACGTGATCAAAGGCATGGGAAGACGCGGGTCCGGATTCGTGAAAACGTCGATCTACATCCCGACGGTGATCTCCGGCATCATCGCATCGATTGTCTTCGCGTTTATTTACGACTATGACGCCGGCCTAGCCAATTACCTGCTCGGGTTGCTCGGGCTGGAAAAAATAGCTTGGATCGCCGACGTTCGCACAGCGCTCGCGAGCATCGCGGTGCCGGTCGTATGGCTCGGCTTCGGGATTACGACGCTGATCATGCTGGCCGGATTGCTTGACATCCCGGAGAGCTACTACGAAGCGGCCGAGCTGGAAGGGGCCGGCGGTCTGACGAAGATGCTGCGGATTACGCTGCCTCTTCTGAAAAACGTGATTTTGTATCTGCTGATCACCGGCTTCACCGGGGCCGTCCAGCAGTTCGAGCTGCCGCTGGTCATGACCGGCGGCGGTCCGCTCAACGAGACGCAAACGCCGAACCTGTACATTTTCAACCATTTCCGGAATGACGTGCTGGTGGGTCACTCCATCGCCTCGGCGCTGCTGCTGTTCCTCGTGCTGGGCAGCATCTCCGCGATCATTTTCAAGGTGTTGAACTCGGATAAAGCGGTGGACGGTTAAAATAACCCGGATGGAGGACTAAGAGACGATGAGCAACCACAAAGCGCTGTTCGGCAAAATCGTCCTGTATGCCGCCGGGATCCTGGTCGCCTGCATCGCATTGTTTCCTTTGCTGTGGATGGCGATCGCCGGATTCAAGGCCAAAACGGAGGTGCTGTCCACGCCGTTCCGGTTTTTCCCGGAGCGGTGGCTGGTCGAAAATTACATCTCTATCCTGCAGGACAATATGTTTCTCAAATCGATGATCCTAACGTTTGGCGGGGCGGTGTTGTTTGCCGTGTTAAGCCTGGCGATCAACGCCTCCGCCGCTTATGTGTTCGCCCGTCTGGAATTCCGCTTCAAGCGGGTGCTGTGGGTGTACGTCATCATGACGATGTTCATTCCCGGCATGGCGATCCTGGTGACTTCGTTTATCGTCGTAACCAAGCTACAGATGCTGGATACGCTGGCGGTACTCGTGCTGCCGGGCGTCGCTTCCGCCGGACACATGTTTTTCATCAGGCAGTTCTATCTCAATATTCCGCTGGCGCTGGAGGAAGCGGCTTTGATCGACGGAGCGGGACGCTTCAAAATTTTTACGCATATCTTCCTGCCGATGTCGTATCCGGTTTTCGTCATCGTCGGCATCGGCTCGTACCTGGGCTACTGGAACTCCTTCGTTTGGCCGACGATGACGATTACGAACGTCAACCTGTTTCAAATCATGCAGTATCTGGCCACGTTCCGATCGGAGCGCGGGACGGAGATGGGGATGCTGATGGCCGGATCGAGCCTGGCGGCTGTACCGACGATCGTGCTCTTCCTGATCTTCCAGAAATACATTATTCGCGGCATCAAAATCTCCGGGTTGAAGTAACGACGCCGAAAGGAGGAAGTTTGGATGATCGAATTGAAAAACTCCCGGCTGTGCGTGGGACTTAGCGAGGAGAACGGCGCGATCGTTTCCCTGCGCGATCCATCGAACGGACGGGAATACATCGAACCAAACGGCACCGGAGGCGACGTCTTCCGGCTGGAGACGGAAGACGGTGCTTCGGGCGGGTTCCGCGAATTTGCTTACGAGTTACGGCAGGGCGAGGGTTACCTGGAGTGCCGGCTCCGCTGGCAAAGCCTGGCGGGCCCGGTGGTTGCCGGGACGCTCCGGTTGCGGGAAGATGCGGATCGGTTGGAATTTCGCTGCGGGGTGGACAATAGCGCGGGCGGACCGCCCGTTA
Organism: Paenibacillus sp. JL3B1040; assembly: GCF_057063165.1. Lineage (NCBI taxonomy): Bacteria > Bacillati > Bacillota > Bacilli > Caryophanales > Paenibacillaceae > Paenibacillus > Paenibacillus tiangongensis. The sequence goes on from NZ_CM169317.1 coordinate 1,813,944, forward strand.
TCAGCTTGGAGTATCCGATCCTTTCGGATCTTGGGGCGATCACGGACGGAGGCGAAGACGACTTTGTCGTCCACAGCTTTGCCACGGGATTTCAGGTCCGAAATCCGCTGAAGCATTTCCGGCATGACGGAACGGGCTTCCGTTACATGCCTTATCCGGAGAGCTTCTCCGGCGCGGCGATGCAGTTCTTCGCCTATTACGGCAAGGAGCGCGGCGGTTTGTATTTTGCGGCGCTGGATCCGGACGGTTACGCCAAATGGCTCAACTTCTACAAAAACGAAGGCGGCCGGCTGGAGGCATCCTTCATTCACGCCTGCGAGGACATCGGTCCCGGTAAGGGGATCGAGGTTCCTTACACGCTGGAGCTGCGGCCGCTTCGCGGACTGGGCTGGCCTGAAGCCGCCGGCCTCTACAAGGCGTGGGCGATCCGGCAGCCGTGGTGCGCCAGAGGAACTTTGGCCGAGCGGCGGGACCGCGGCGACGCGGAGCTGTTCCGCTGGTTGTACGAGGAGGCGGGCGCGGCCACGTTCGGCGTCAACGCCGGCTACGACCGGACGAAGTGGCTGCGCAAGTACCGCGAGCGGATCGGGACGCCGCTGTTCCATATCCTCGGTCCGGATTGGAGCAAGGCGCCGCAAACGTTCGGCCGGGGCGTGCCCGGCGGCTATGACGACTGGTTCCCGACCCGCTTCAACCCGGACAACATCGCTTGCATCCGCGAACAAGGCGACCGGTTTGCTCCATTCGAATTCGACTATCTGTTCAATTTCGCCGGGGCGGACGGGGAACGGGCCAAAACGGCCGCTCAACGGTTCCCGGAGGACAAAAAGAGCATCGATGCTTACCGGTTCCCGTTTCTCTGTCCGGCCGCCCCCTTTACCCGTGAGCTGCACCGCCGCCGGGACGAAACGCTGCAGCGGGAAGCGGACGTGGACGCGATCTATTACGACATTTCGGCGAACAACATCCTGAAGACATGCCTCGACGACAGTCACGGCCATCCGGTCGGCGGGGGCAAAGCGATCACTGACGCGTACCGGCTCAATTACGCCGAGACGAAAGCGGCGATGGGGCAGGCGGCGGGACGATACGTGACGATGGGCACGGAAATGATGAACGAAACGTTTCTGGACGTGCTCGACTTCTACCAGGCCCGCGCCGGCGGTCAACCGGCCGCCCCGCTGGAGGGCTACCCGTTCCGGGACCTGCTGAAGTCGGGGGACGCGGAGCTGGTGCCGCTGTTTGCCTACGTGTACCACGAGTACGGTCCCGTCAGGCTGGACGGCTGGGGCAAGCTGACGGCGGAAATCGGCGACCTGTTTTATTTCACGGTGGCGCGAACGTATTTGTGGGGCGGGCTGTACGAGCTCAATTACGAATACAGCCCGATGGAAGCGCTGGACGGCGTGGAGAACGGGAGCGACGAGCATTACGCCGCGTTCGAGCCGCGCGGGTATGCTTTCGCGGAGGAACGGGCGGATTACCTGAGCTTGTTTGCCGCGTTGCGAACCGGCGCGGCAAACAAGTATCTCGCTTACGGCGAAATGCTGCCGCCGCTTCACCTCGATGCCGGCCGGGTGACGCTGGACTGGTTCCACTACAACCACGGGATCGGTTCCCCGGAGTATAACGATGCGGGGAGCCTAGGCGTGGAAAGGATCGTGCATGCGGCATGGAAGTACCGCGACGAAAGCGTCGGGTTATTTTTCGCCAACGTGGGCGAGGAGGCTCGGGAAGTGGCGTTATGTCCGGACGATCTTCCCGTGGCCGGACCGGTCGTGGAGCTGCGTTGCCACACGTATTCGCCGGGCCCGGAGCGGCGGAAAACCGAAACCGTCAAGGCGGATGCCCGGAAGCTAAAACTGACGATCCCGCCGCGTTCCGTCGTTTTGCTGGAAGCGATGCTGCATCCCGTGAAGCGTACGTAGCCAGGAGATCCGTGACGCGAGGGACGTAACGGAAAGTAACGGAAAGTAACGGAAAGTAACGGACCGTAACGGACCGTAAAGACCTTATTGGCCCATTTCCCGGCTATTTCCCGCTGTAACGGACTCCAGAGACCTTATTCGACCCTAACGGTGACTCCTTATCCGCTTTTGTACGAAATAAGGTCTCCTCGGTCCGTAAGATTCGGAAACTGCTCAAAAGCGGTGAATAGCGTTTCTGATGTCCGTTAGCGGAAGGCCCGGCTGAATTCAAGATTCGACGCCGAATAACTGCTTTGAAAATTGCTTCGTGACGCGAAGATGAATTTTTGAACTACCGTTTCAATGAAGGTTCAAAAAGTCAGGTTTGGAGCACCGAGAAGGTTGGATGAAGCTAGGGAGTGAGCAGCGGAGCGTAGATAGATCTACGTGAGCAGCGGAAGGCCCGGCTGAATTCAAGACTCGACGCCGAATAACTGCTTTGAAAATTGCTTCGTGATGCGAAGATGAATTTTTGAACTGCATCTAATAAGGAGAGAGAGATGATCATGAACCTATTTAACGGACTGGATCTAGGATTAGGCAACTTGTACCGGATGTCGCCGGCGAAGACACGATCGATCAGCGCGGAGAACTTTACCGGCGCCAAAGGCCAAGGCGGCATGGCCACCAAAGGCACGGGGGCGGAGTGCGCCCGCGACCTCGGGCAGGGCTGGAAGGTATCGCCGTCGGTGAGCATCGCGCCGGGGCAGACCTTTACGGTGGCGGACATCGACGGGCCGGGAGCGATTCAGCATATTTGGCTGACCTGCTTCCCGGACAGCTGGCGGCATTTGATTTTGCGGATGTACTGGGACGGCGAGAGCGAGCCGAGCGTGGAAACGCCGCTGGGCGACTTCTTCTGCAACGGTTGGTGCGAGCGCAGCAACGTCAACTCGCTGCCGGTGGCGGTCAATCCGGCCGGCGGGATGAATAGCTATTGGGTGATGCCGTTTCGCCAAAAAGCCAAAATCACGGTCGAAAACCGGATGGGCTCGCCGGTTGTCCTGTACTATCAAATCGACTACACCTTGACCGAGGTACCGGACGATGCCGCTTATTTCCATGCCCAATGGAGAAGAAGCAGCCCGCTTCGCTATAAGGACGTGCACGTGCTGTTGGACGGCGTCCGCGGAAAAGGCCACTACGTGGGCACCTATCTAGCCTGGCAGGTGAACAACAACGGCTGGTGGGGCGAAGGAGAAATCAAGTTCTACATGGACGGGGATCAGGATTATCCGACCATTTGCGGCACGGGTACGGAAGACTATTTCGGCGGAGCGTGGAACTTCGAGCAGCCGAAAGGAGAATACGCCTCCTTTTCCACGGCTTACTTAGGTCTCCATCAGATCATTAAGCCGGACGGCTTATACCGGAGCCAGCAGCGCTTCGGCATGTACCGCTGGCACGTGATGGACCCGATCCGCTTCGAAAGCGATCTGCGCGTCACGATCCAGGCGCTCGGCTGGCGGTCCGGCGGCCGGTATTTGCCGCTGCAGGACGATATCGCCTCCGTCAGCTATTGGTATCAATCGGAGCCGCATGCGGCTTACCCGCAGTTGCCGGATAACGACGGGCTGGAAGTCATTTAAGCGAATCCAAGGAGGGAATGACATGCTAGGGAGCATTTCGCCCGGCCCGAACCTGTCGGCATTCGCCGCATCGATCGCGTACGATTTCATCGGAGGCACGGAGCCGGAGGTGCAAGGGAGCGAGCCGGAACCCGGCGTGTACCATTTTAGGCTGACATTTCGCCTGGATCGTCCGGTCCGGCAGGATGATTGGAGGGTGAAGGTCGTACCGGCCTTTGCCCCCTCTTTCCATTGGGCGCCTCATTTGACCCCGACCGACCGCCATGTGATCGACCAGCACAGCTTCCGCTCCCCGGCGTTGATCGTCCGGGATGACCGGCGGATGCTGGCGCTGATCCCCGACCTCGATCTACTGGGGGAGGGGAGCCAGGTCCGCTGGTATATGGATAATGACGCTTCCCGGAACGAGCTTGTGCTGGGCATGGGCGGTAGCCGGGTAAAGGAACATGTGCTTTACGAAAAAAAGCCCGGAGCAAGCTACGCCGCAGGCCGCGTGAAAGTCGGCTTTCACCTGATGGTCAGCGACGCGCCGGAGGCGCTGGCCAACCCGTGGCGTGCGGTCCTGCGCTTCCTTTGGGAACGGTGGGGAGCGCCGCTTTACCGGACCGGGGCGCCTTTACCCGCGCCGCTGGCGCCGTTCGTGCGGTACGCGTACCGCTGGGCGTTCGAGCATTGGGAACGGCAGGTGTGGCAGGAGTTCGAGTTGAACGGGATAAAGGTAGGGGCGCCGGCGTTCATCGTCAACGTTACGCAAAGCCCGAATTATCCCGGGCCGGCCAGCGAGCGGGAGACCCGCTCCATTTGGAATCAGGCGTGGTTCAGCTCGCTTCGCTCGGCAGTGGGCGTATTTCGATACGGTCGGCAACACGATGATCCGGACCTGCTCCGGCGGGCGAGGTTGATGAAGGAGCTGGCGTTGTCAGCGCCGCAGCGCAGCGGCTTTTTTCCGTCGGTCATCGCCACGGAAATGGAGCAGGTCCGAATCGGGGACGCGCTCGTCCATCGCTCCAAAGGATGGGATACCGCGTACTGGGGAAATTCCGACCGCAACCCGCTGCCGGATCGCCGAATCAAGGAAGCGCCATATCATATTGCCGATATGAGCTGGACGGCGTTATGGATGCTCCGGTGGTACGGGGAGCTGGAGCGGGACCCGCGGTTGTTGTCCTATGCCGTTCGTTACGGAGACGCGTTGATCGCGCTTCAGGATGCGCTGGGGTTTTTCCCGGCTTGGCTGGATTGGCATACCTTGGAGCCGCTTGAGGCGCTGCGGGATTCGCCGGAGACGGCGGTGTCCGTCACGTTTTTGCTCCAGCTTGGCGAAATGACCGGCCAGGCCCGCTATACTCAAGCCGCGCTGCGGGCGGCGGAGGCGGTCGCGGAGAAAGTGGTGCCCGAGGGCCGCTGGGAGGACTTCGAGACATACTGGTCCTGCTCGGGGTTTGGCGGCAAGGATCATGTCGGCCGGAAATATGCGCGCAACAAGATGTATAAGCAGTGCAATTTCTCGATGTTTTGGGCGGCGGAGGCGTTCCTGGCGTGTTACAGACGGACGGGCGAGATTTCGTATTTGCGGCAGGGGGAACGATGTCTGGACGAAATGCTGATGACGCAAGCCTCCTGGCAACCCCCGTATCTGCATGTCGATGTGTTGGGCGGATTCGGGGTCATGAATGCCGACGGCGAGTGGAACGATTCCCGGCAAAGCCTGTTCGCCGAATTGATTCTGGAGTACGGCCGCGAGCTGGGCAGGACCGAATATCTCGAGCGCGGGCTGGCCGCCCTCAAGGCCTCCTTCGTCATGATGTACTGCCCGGAGAATCCGAAGACGAAAGCGCAATGGGAGGAGGCATTTCCTTTTTTCGGGGAACGGGACTACGGTTTTATGATGGAAAACTACGGGCATGGAGGGGAGGTGAACGAGCGGGGAACCGGAATGGGCGAGTTTACGATTTTCGATTGGGGCAACGGAGCCGCGGCGGAAAGTTACTTGCGCATCAAAGCGCATGATCCGGAATTGGACATTTGAGGCCGGGTCGGGGCGGCCGGAACCGGGAATTTCAGGAATGAATCCGATTTCTTTTGCCGAAACGGCAGCGGGGCCGTATACTTTGGGTAGAGATCTGCAATCGATTCCACAATTTGGAATCCCATCATTGTAAGCGCTTTATGACTGGAGGAGAAACGCCCTGATGTGGACTAGGCTCAAAAACGCCAAACTCCGGAACAAGCTGATGCTGATGCTCGTGTTGTTCATTTTGACGCCGCTCGTGTTTGCCGGGTTTATTTTCTACCGGAGTTCCAGCAATTTCGCCGCCGAACGGGCCGACCGCGAAGCGTTGCAATCGCTTCATCTGGTCCGCAGCAACGTCGACCAGCTGCTGTCGGAGATTGAAAACCGCATGCTCACGATTTACGACAACGGCCCGCTGATCGAGCAGCTTAGCCGGATGGACGGCCGAAACGCGAAGGGGGCCCGGGCGAACGCCGAGGATACGGTCAACCGGTTTTTGCGCGATTCGCTGCGCGGCAAGGAGGACATCGACTCGATTTACCTGCTCGCCAGGAACGGGGCGATGTATTTTGCCGACATCAAAGGTTCCGGCGTGTTCCGGCCGATCCTGGAGCGGCATCCCGAATGGACGGGGGCGATCGAGGCGAGGTCGGGACAGATTACGTGGCTGCCGACGTACGAAATGCCCGCGAACAATTATTTCAACTATTCGACCTACTACATCCCGGCAGGCATGCTGGTGAAAGACGTGACGGATTCCTTGCAAAATATCGGCGTGCTGATGATGAACGTCAAAATCTCCGCGCTGGATCGCATCGTGAAAGGCGTCAGCGTAAGCCCGCAGGGCGTCATTTTGATCGCGGACGGCGACGGGAACCTCGTGTGGCACGGCAACGACGAGGCGTATCGGCTCAAGCTGGCGGATCAGCCCTTTTTCAAGGAGATGATCGCAAGCGGAGACGCGTTGTCCCGGATGGACTTGAACGGGAAGCCTTACCGCATCGGTATGGAGCGCTCCGAATACAACGGCTGGTATTATTTCTCGCTAATGCCGCAGTCCGACGCCTTGCAGGCATCGGGTTCGCTAAAGCGGTTTTTTATCGTAACGTTATGCGTCTTCGCCTTGTTGTTCGTGCTGCTGGCCTGGCTGACAACGCATTACATCACCAAACCGATCCGCCAGATGGCGGTGGCGATGAAACGGATTCAGAAGGACAATTTCGAATACCGCCTGCAGGCGCAATCGGAGGATGAAATCGGGCTGCTGCAAAGCTCTTTCAACAGCATGAGCAGCCGAATCAACGACTTGATCCATGAAGTGAAGGTCATCTCCGAGCAGGAAAAAGAAGCCGAGATCAAAGCGCTGCAAGCGCAGATCAACCCTCACTTCGTCTACAATACGCTGGATGCGATGAACTGGATCGCGATCGAGAAGGAGCAGCCGGAGATCAGCGGCATGATCACGTCGCTGAGCGACATTATGCGTTACGCGATCCGGCCGGGCGCTCCGCTCGTCACGATCGAAGAGGAACTGAAATGGGCGAGAAATTACGCCTATTTGCAAGAGATGCGGTTCGAGGAGCGGTTCGAAATCGGGTTCGACGTCGACCCGTCCATTTACGGCTATAAAGTGCCGCGCCTGTTGCTGCAGCCCTACTTGGAGAACTCGATTTTGCACGGGATGGAGGAGATGGAATCGGGCGGGCGCATCGACGTGTCGATGGGACTGCAAGAGGACGGCCGGGTCCTCGTGATCCGCATCCGGGATAACGGAAGCGGGATTCCCGAGGAGAAGCTGCAGATGATTCGCGACCGGTTGGTGCACGGCATCGGGATGTATAATCTGAACGACCGCCTGAAGCTGGAATACGGGCCGGAGTTCGGCGTGCAGGTGAATTCCGTTTACGGGGAAGGAACGACGATTACGATCGTCATTCCGGCAATCGCCGGATAAGGCGAAACCCGGATCAATCAAACCTAGGGGGCTATGACATGTATAAAGCATTGATCGTCGACGATGAGACGAAGGTCCGCAGCGGACTCACCAAGCTGATTCCCGCCCTGGACGCCGAATGGACGGTCGTGGGCCAAGCCAAAAACGGCAACGAAGCGCTGGAGCTGGTGCGCAAGGATATGCCCGACCTCGTGATCACGGATATTCGCATGCCGAACATGAACGGATTGGATTTGCTGAATGCGCTTCGCGAGTATCCGGTTCAAGTCGTCATTTTGTCCGGGTACGGCTATTTCGAATACGCCAAAACCGCCATCCGGTTCGGGGCGTTCGACTATTTGCTCAAGCCGCTGAAACCGGACGAGGTTCGCGATCTGCTCGGCCGCTTGAAGCAAGAAATCGGCAAGCCGGCAGCAGGCGTTCCGGCGATTTCCGCCGATTTCCATTACGCCAAGCTGTGGAAGGATTGGCTGCTTGGCATCGAGGACTCCGCCGACCATCTCGACCGGCTGCGCGGACAACTTCCCGAAGCCGTCCGGGATTATCACGTGATCGCGATCGATATCGAGGACTTCGACGAGCTGGTGACCGAGGACCAATGGGGAGACCGTCAGCTGGTGGTGTTCGCCGTGCGGAACATCGCGTACGAAATTTTGCAGAATCGGGAGGGTTTGGGCAGCCGGTTCTTGTTTGCGAGCGCGTCGCAAATCTATTTTCTGCTGTTTGACGGGCCTTGTCCGAGGGACGTTTATAAATCGATGATTTATGAGGTCCGCCGTTGGGTGCGCATCTCCATTTCGGTGGGGATCAGCAGCCGCGCGGACGATTTCGCCGAGCTGCCGCGCGCCTTTGCCGAAGCTCGCGAAGCGCTGTTGAACCGCTGGATCTGCGGGAGCGGTCTCGTGCATGAGCATGGGGAATTGGCGAACACGGAAGGGAACGGGAACGCGCCCGGCTATCCGAGCGACCTGGACGAAGCGCTCGTGCTGGCGCTTCGCGAAGGAGACGGCGCCCGGGCGCGGGAAACGCTGCGCCGCTTCGTCGGCACGGTGTTGGAGCAAAACGTCGTTTACCCGGTATTCCATGGGTATTGTCTGCAATTGCTATCCTCCGTCGTTCGCTATGTGCACGAGCAGAAAATCACCGCCCTGGTCTTTCAGGACGAGCTCAAGCCTTACGAATGGTTTCAGGTGAACTTCTCCGCCGACGAATTCATCCGGTTCGTCGATGAGCTGACGGCGGCGGCGATCGACAAGGCGGAATGGAAAAAGCAGCAGAAGCACAACCGGACGCTGGAAACGGCGGTCGGCTTTATCCATCGCCACTACATGCAGGATATTTCGCTGAACGACGTGGCCGGCAAGGCGGGGATGAGCAGCAGTTATTTCAGCTCTTTTTTCAAGCAGGAGATGGGGATGTCGTTTATCGAGTATTTGACCCAGTTCCGGATGGATAAGGCGAAAAATCTGATGATGGACCCGGATTTGAAGCTGTACAACATTTCGGAGATGGTTGGGTACCAGGACGTGAAATACTTCTCGCGGCTGTTCAAAAAGACGGAGGGCGTGACGCCGGGGGAGTATCGGCAATTTTTCTACCGGAAGGACGAGGACGATGAGAAGTAGGGCGATTTGGCGTTGGCTGCTGCCGGTCATGGCCGTAACGCTGCTGCTCGCCGCTTGCCGGCCGTCGCCGGAGCCTGCGGCGGATCGCGGCGACCTTAATATTCTGCTGGATCATCCGGAAGTCGCGCAAGCCGACCCGGACCGGATCGTCTTGCATCTGCTGAGCTTTCACACGGGCCAGGAGTTCGAGTTCTGGAAATGGCTGGGCGAGCAATATACACAGGAGCACCCGAACGTGGAAATCCAAGTCGATTTCATCTCGAGCGACGACTACTTTACCGATAGCAAGCTGCTGGCTTCGTTTGCTTCGGGACATGGGCCGGACGTGTTTTTCGTATCCCCGGGGACGATCCGGCGGTTCGAGAATGCGGGGATTCTGGAGCCGCTCACCGCGGAATTCACGCCGGAGATTCGGCGGGATTTCAACGACGCGGCGCTGGAATCGGTGACGCTGGGCGGACAGATTTACGCGGTGCCGTTCGAAACGGAACTGCTCGGTTTGTACTACAACGAAGCGATGTTCCGCGAGAGGGGGATTCGGCCGCCGGCGACTTGGACGGAATTGGAAGCGGCGGCCCAAGCGCTGAAAGCGCCGGGCGTCAGCGGGCTGACGATGGAGACGTTCCAAAGCGTGTATCAAAATTTCGCCTGGCTCCCTTTTTTGTGGCAGACCGGGGCGGATTTGGTGTCCGAAGACGGGCGGGCCTCGGGCTTGGACGCTCCCGGTGCCGACACGATGTTCCGCTTTTTCCGCGACATGACGGATCGGGGGCTGCTGAATATGCACCCGTCCCGCCCGACGACGGATATCGGCATCCTGGCCAGCGGCGAAACGGCGATGCAGGTCAGCGGCACCTGGAATATCCGCATGCTGGAGACGATTTACGCCGACAAACCGATCGGCGTCGTTCCGCTTCCCGTGCCTGACGGCGGACAGCCGGTCACGATCGCCGGAGGATGGAAGATCGGCGTGAACCATTTCAGCAAACACGCGGACGAAGCCAAGAAATTCGTGATGTGGGCGTTTGCCGGCGAGCCGGAACTCCCGTTGAAGTGGGTCAGCGAGGTGAAGTTTGCCTACTCCCCGCGCAAATCGGTCATGGAAGCGGGCGGCGAATTGTACCAAAAAGGACTTCGCCGGGTGTTCACGGAGCAGATCTACGGTACGGAGCGGCAGGAGCCGCAGTATCCGGCGGAAATCAGCGGCATTTTCACCGATTCGCTCCAGCGTTTATTGTACGGCGGAGCGCTGCCCGATGAGCTTGCCGCCAGCACCTATCGGCAGATTACCGACTACCTGACGGACAGCGAAAAATAATCCACCCTCCGAAATTATTTCCCGTTACGAGCATGAATCCCCGGCGACTATACTGAAGTCGACCACAAATGAAAGGGGATTCATAAGAGATGAAGAAGACTCGTTGGAAGATCGTTTTGCCCGCTCTGATGGCGCTTTTGCTCCTTCTCCTGGCCGGCTGCGGCGCGAACGGTTCGAACAATCAGGCGAATAACGCCGGTTCGGACGGGGCCCCGGCCGCAAACGGCGGAGGGACGAAGGAGAAGGTCAAGCTGCAGTTCTGGGATATGCACACCGAAGCCGAGCAGAAATATTTCGAAGATCTCGTCAAAGCGTACAACGCTTCGCAATCGAACGTGGAAATCGTATACTCCACCTATAACCAAGCCGATTACACCTCGACGAAACTGCCGATCGCTTTTTCCGGCGGCAATGGTCCCGACATTTACATGATCAGCCCCGGCGACTTCATGAAATTCTCCAATTCCGGGTATCTGGCCGATTTGTCGCCGTATTTCCCGGAAGGGGTCAAAGAAGACTTCCTTCCTTCCGCGCTGGATGCGGTGACGGTGGACGGCAAAATTTTGGCTTTGCCTTACGAAATGGAGCTTCTGGGCCTTTACTACAACGAAGACATGCTGAAGCAAGCCGGTGTCAGCGTACCGAAAACGTGGGATGAGCTGCTGGAAGCCGCCCGCAAGCTGACGACGGACAAAGTGGCCGGCCTGGTGCTTCCGCCGGACAAAGGCGCCTACTTCAATTTCAACTTCTATCCGTTCCTGTGGCAAGCCGGCGGCAAGGTGCTGGCGGACGACGGCAAGACGTCGGCGTTCAATTCGCCGGAGACGGCGAAAGCGCTCGATTTCTGGGGCACGTTCTTCCGGGAGAAACTGTCGCCTTCCAAGCTGCAGTACGGCCCTTGGGAGATCGATAACCTGGGCAAGAAGACGGCGGCCATGCAGATTTGCGGCACCTGGGCGGTCAGCCGGATCGAGGAAGTCTACGGCGACGTTCCGATCAAGCTCGCTCCGTTGCCGACTCCGGACGGGGGCCAAACGGTAACGACAGCCGGAGGCTGGAAATTCGCCGTGAACGCCAAGAGCAAAAACCTGGAGGAAGCCGCCAACTTCGTGATGTGGGCCTTTGCCGACGCCGACACGTCCCGTCCGCTGAAGTGGGCGACGGAAACGAAGTTTGCTTACCCTGCCCGCCAATCAGTGGTGGAAGCCGGTAAGGAAATTTACAACAAAGGCTTGCGCCAAGTGTTCACGAACGAAATTTACGAATCGGCCATTCCGGAGCCGGTGTACAACCCGGACGTCGTCGAAGCGATCGGCGATGCGATGACGCAAGTCATGTTCGGCAACAAAACAGGGGCGGAAGCCGCCAAAGACGCCGACGCCAAAATCAATGAAGCGATGAAGTAAAGAAACAAGGCAGATGTCGGATTGGGGGATGGGCGGGCGTTGCTTACGGGGTGCCCGCCTCCCTCGAATCTTCTTTGGAGGAGGGGTTGAAGTGATTCCGCGCAAATGGCGTACAAGAGTATGGCAGGAAAGAATCACGGCCTACTGTTTTTTGTTGCCCGATCTGCTGGGCTTGTTCATCTTCGTTTTTTTACCGATCGTTTACGCGTTCTACGTCAGCTTGCATGAATGGGACGCGTTGAATCCGATGAAGTTCATCGGTTTCGATAACTATGTCAGCTTGTCCAAAGATGCGGACTGGTGGCATTCCGTCGGCAAAACGCTGCAGTTTACCGTCGTCTACGTTCCGCTGCTGTTTTGCCTTTCACTCGGTTCGGCGGTGATGTTGAACGCGTTGAAAGGGAAAATCGTCTCCCCCGTGCGGACGATGTTCCTGATTCCGTTTGCGATCACGTCGGTCATCTCGGCGATCATCGGCATGTACATGCTCGATCCCCGCAACGGGATCGTCAACGAAATCCTGGCGTTTTTCGGCGGCCAGCCGCAGCAATTTCTCGGTTCGACCTCCCAGGCGCTGTACAGTATCGTCGCGGTGCTGCTGTGGATCAACGTCGGCTATAACATGATTATTTTCCTGTCGGCGATCAAGGAAATCCCCAAGGATTATTACGAAGCCGCCACGATCGACGGGGCTTCGCGCTGGCAGATATTCCGGAGCATTACGTTTCCGCTGCTCAAAGAAACCAATACGTTTATCCTCGTCGTGACAACGATCGGCTCGTTCCAGGTTTTCGACCAAATCATGGTCATGACCAAAGGCGGGCCGGCGAACAGCACGGAGGTGAGCGTCGTCTATATTTTCAAACAAGGCTTCCAGCTATTGAACATGGGATACTCGTCGGCGCTGGCATTCGTCCTGTTCCTGCTTATTTTCTGTTTGTCCCTCGTCCAAATGAAGCTGTTTTCCGCCAAAGACTAAGGAGGTGACCCCAAGTGAGAACATGGAAGCGAATGCCGCAAAATTTGCTCGCCGTCCTGTTGGGGCTGGTGATGGTGTTCCCGATTTACCTGCTCGTGATCAGCTCCTTGCGGTCGGAGGAGAATGTGCTCGACGTGACGTGGGTTCCCATGGAACTGGCCTGGAGCAATTTTACCGAAGCGATCCAAACGACGCATTTGCTGCGTTCGATCGGCAACTCGCTGATCGTCAGCATCACCGTCACCGTCGTCGCCATGCTGTTTCATGCGATGTCGGGATATGCTTTAGCCCGCTTGCGGTTTCCCGGTCGAAAGTACATTTTCGCCTGGATGTTAAGCACGCTGATGGTGCCGTTTGCGGTGATTACGATCCCGCTCTACCTGATTACGAAAAGCTTCGGCATGCTGGACTCTTATGCCGGACTGATCATACCGTCGATTTTTAATGCCTACGGGATATTCCTGTTCCGGCAGTTTTACCGCGATTTCCCGAAAGAACTGGAGGAAGCGGCTTATATCGAAGGCTTGTCGGTGGCCGGAACGTTCTTCCGGATCGCGCTGCCGCTGTCGCGTTCGATCATTATTCCGCTGACGATCGGGTTTTTCGTCGCCAACTGGAACGCATATTTGTGGCCGCTGATCATCACGCAGCGCGAATCGCTGTGGGTGGTGCAGCAGCAGCTCGCGAACCTCGTCGGCGGCGGGTATTACACGCCGTGGAACGTGGTGTTGGCCGCCGCGGTCATCGCCGCGTTGCCGACGCTGCTGTTGTTCTTTGTGGCGCAGCGCTACCTCGTCGAAGGCATCAAAATGACCGGCATCAAATAAGTCGGTGCTGAAAACCCGGATTTTTGAACCTAGATTAAAATGGAAGTTCAAAAAATCAGCTCCAAAAAAATCGCTACATTTTTTATCCCTAGAACCCCCATTGCACGATTATCCCTTTGGGTAAGTGAGCAAGGAGCGGAACGAGGGAACAAGGTGATCCGCCCCATCCTCTCGTTCTCGGAGTTGTGCTTTTCGCGGCTTTAGGGCCTGAATCAACGGGATAATCCTGCAAAGCTCCGGACTACGGGGATGGACTTGGCATAGGATTTCGATTCGGTTAGATGAAAGGAGCAAAGATACTATGATTGACCAATGGGTGCGGGAGGCGCTGGAGAACGAAGCCCACGCGCTGTATCTGACCAGCCAAAACGTCAACGAAGAATATGTGAAGGCCGTCGAAATGCTGAAAAACTGCACGGGTAAGGTCGTCGTCACGGGCATCGGCAAATCGGGCCACATCGGCAAAAAAATCGCGGCCTCCTTATCCAGTACGGGGACGCCGGCGTTTTTCGTCCACTCCGCCGAAGCGGTGCACGGCGACAGCGGCATGATCGAGAAGAAAGACGTGGTGATCTTGCTGTCCAATAGCGGCGAAACGGCCGAGGTGCTGAACGTGCTGGGCATTATCGAAAAAATCGGCTCGCCTTGCATCGCCATCACCAAAAACCAAGATTCCACGCTGGGGCGCCGCTGTCACGCCGTATTGTCCTACAACTACGAGCGGGAAGCCGATCATCTCGGGCTGGCGCCGACCACGAGCGCGCTCTTGCAGTTGGCCGTCGGCGACGCTTTGGTCGTTACGTTATGCAAAGTGAAAGGCTTCACCCAAGAAAGCTTCCATCTGTTCCACCCCGGAGGCAGCCTGGGCGACCAGCTGTCCCGGAAAAACGCCGGCTCGGACGTACATTCGTGAGGAGGACGCAGCCATGGGCATTATGGTGATCGGCAGCTTCATGATGGATCTCGTCATCGGGGCCTACCGGGCCCCAGAAGACGGGGAAACGATTATCGGCAACAGCTTCGACCGATTCCCGGGGGGCAAAGGAGCCAACCAGGCGGTCGCGGCCGCCCGGCTCGGCGCTTCGGTGGCGATGGCGGGCAAGCTCGGCAACGATTCGTTCGGCCAAGAGATGAGGGCGGTGCTGGAGCAAGAAGGGATTGATGTCGGCCATATCCTGACCGATGCGCATGCGCCGACCGGCGTCGGTTCGATCGTGCTGGACGAAAACGGGCAAAACCGCATTATCGTCGTTCCCGGGGCCAACCTCCGGTTTACGCCGGAGGAAACCCGGGAGCTGGAGCCGCTCATCCGAAACGCGAAAATGCTCGTGATGCAGCTGGAAATGGATCTCTCGGTCATCGAGCAGGCCGCGGAGCTGGCTCGCAAATACGGCGTGCCTTGCATCCTGAACCCGGCCCCGGCGCGGGCGCTGAGCGACGAGCTGCTGCGCAAGGTGACGTATTTGACGCCAAACGAAAGCGAGCTGGCTTTGCTGACGGGCATCCCCGCCGATTCGCCCGAAAACGTCCGGCGGGGCGCGCAGTTGCTGCTGGACCGCGGGGTAAGCTACGTCATCGTGACGCTGGCGGAAAAGGGCGCATTGATCGCCGGCCGGGACGGCTTTACGAGCGTGGAAGGCTTCCCGGTGAAACCGATCGATACGGTGGCGGCCGGCGACTCGTTCAACGGCGCCCTGGCCGCCCGGCTGCTGCGCGGCGCTTCGGTCGAGGAAGCCGTGCGGTATGCCAACGCGGTCGGCGCTTTGACCGTCACCCGGCGGGGGGCGATTCCTTCGCTGCCCCGGCGCGAGGAAGTGGAGGCTTTTCTAAAGAGCAGAATCTAGCAACTTGCGTAGCCGAATTCGGCTGACCAAACCTAATAAAGGCAGGGATCACACCATGGAGATCGTGCAAAATTTGTCAAGCCTCTCCCGCAGTCGCCAAGGCAAAAGCAAACGGGCGTCCAGTTACGATCGTTCGGGAGGCAACAAGGATTACTTCAGCATCAAACCGGGGGACAACACCGAGATTTGCCGCATCCCCGGGGCGGGTTGCATCAAGCATATCTGGATGACGATGGCGACCGACGCTCCGGCGGAGGAAACGTTCCTGCCGCGCAAAATCGTGCTGCGCATGTACTGGGACGGCGAAACCGAACCCAGCGTGGAAGCGCCGATCGGCGATTTTTTCGGGCTTGGCCACGGAATTACGAGAAACTACACCTCCGCTTGCCTGATGATGAGCCCGGAGGACGGAAAGGCGTTCGTCAGCTATTTTCCGATGCCGTTCGCTTCCGGCGCGCGGATCACCGTGGAAAGCGAAGCGGAACAGACGATCAAATTTTATTTTTACGTCGATTACGAACAGTACGAAAGCTTGCCGGCGGATGAACTGCGCTTCCATGCCAAGTGGAACCGCGAATGCCCGACGGAAGGGATTCCCGACAAGGACGTCGATAACGCGTTTTTTGAATTCGGCGGCAAAAACACGACCGGGGACGGCAACTACGTTATCCTGGAAGCGCAAGGCAAAGGCCATTATGTCGGCTGCAATTTGAACATCCACAACCTGCGGGAGACGCGGGAGTGGAACTGGTACGGCGAAGGCGACGACATGATCTTTATCGACGGCGAGCCGTGGCCGCCTTCCCTGCACGGAACGGGAACCGAGGATTACTTCAATACGGCCTGGTGCCCGCAGCAGGAAGTCTGCACGCCGTACCACGGCATCATCCTTGGCGGAGGACCCAACTGGAGCGGGAAAATCTCCGTGTACCGCTACCATATCCAAGACCCGGTCATGTTCGACGAAAGCATCAAAGTGACGATCGAGCACGGGCACAACAACCACCGCAGCGACGATCTCTCGTCCACGGCCTATTGGTATCAGTCCGAGCCGCATCTGCCGTTCGCGCCTTTGCCGAAGGTCAAGGAACGCTTGCCGCTGCCGGACATCCTGCCGTTCGACGAGGAATCGAACCGTCAGCAATTTGCGCACCCCAATCCGTAAGCAGAGCGGCCATCCGTCGGGATGGCCGCTTGCGTTGTTCGTCACCCGTCGATTGATTCGAAGGGGGTTCTATTCTAAAATATGGATAGATGATGATAGCGATTTCATAGAATGGGATGATCATTTGGCGACAATTTACGATATCGCGGACAAACTGGGCCTCTCCCCGTCTACCGTCTCGCGCGCCCTGTCCGGCCGCGGATACTGCAAAGAAGAAACCCGGAAGCGGATCATGCAGGCGGCGGAAGAGTTGGATTACGCCCCCGACCAATCGGCCAAAATGCTGAAAACGCGGGTATCGAACAAAGTTTTGTTCACGGTTCCGGATTTATGCAATCCTTTTTATTTCGATATGATTCAAGGCATCAACGACGTGCTGGACCCGTACGGCTACCTGCTGATCCTGATGGACACGAAAAACCGGCTGGACGAAGAGAAACGGGCGATCCAACTGCTGCGGGAAAAATACGCCGACGGCATGATCATGGTTTCTTTCGATTTTTGTGAGGAAAATATCGCTTTGCTGAACCGCCTGCATGCGCCGGTCGTGCTGACGAACCGCTACGTTTCGCCCGTCGGCAAGGACCGTTTCCATTACGTCTGGGTCGATACGCAGCTGGGGATCAAAGAGGTGGTGCGCCACTTCGTGAGTCAAGGCATCCGCCGCATCGGGTATATAGGCGGCCGTTTGCAGGAGCAAACCGGCCGGGAACGCTACGAAGGCTACCGCGAAGGATTGGAAGAGGCGGGGCTTTCGCTGCGCGCCGATTGGGTCCGGGAAAGCGACTATACGGAGCAAGGCGGTTATTTGGCCGGCCTATCCTTGCTGGCCGGCAGCCATCCGCTTCCGGAGGCCGTTGCCTGCGCCAATGACCTGATGGCCTACGGCTTCCTGCGCGCCTGCGAAGAGAAGCGGATTCGCGTCCCCGAAGACCTGCTGCTTGCCGGGATGGACAATTTGAGCCTCTCGTCCCGCATTTCTCCCCAATTAACGTCGGTTTCACTCCGGGCGGGGGAAATCGGACGGACGGCGGCGGAAATACTGATTCGCCGCATGAACGGAGAGACTCAGCCGATCAAAAACATCAAACTGCTGCCCGAGCTGATCGTTCGCGAATCGAGCGTTTCTCATCGCTCCGCCCCCTGATTCTCCTTGCGGAGGTCCGCGATCAAATTCGACATAATTACCTTGTCGGAAATCCGCAGCCGTTTCATTGCCTCTTCATGGGGAGCGCGGCACGGCTCGATTTCCGTCGGCTCCCGGCTGTCCAGATCGTAGCAGTTGCCATTTTCAAACAGATTATCGGGCGAAGGAATGTAATACAGCTTGCTGTCCGTAAACGCTCCCGAGCGGAGGACGACCAGGCGATCCATTTCAGAGTCGGCAAACCAATGGTTGCCCATCATGTAATAAGGAGCCGAGGAGATCCCCAGCAAATGCAGCAAAGACGGGGCCATGTCGAGTTGGCCGGCAGGTTCATCGTACACGCCGGCCAGCTTGCCATCCGGCAGATGTATGAGCAGCGGCACCTGATTCATGATTTGGTGCATATCGAGATCGCTGAGCGGTTTGCCGAGGAATTTTTCGTAGTCCTCTTTGCCCGTGACCGAGTTATCGTGATCGCCGTAAAAATACAGGATCGTGTTGTCCCACAAGCCGTTCTGCTTCAAACCCTCCACCAATTCGCCAAGTGCGGCATCCACGTAATGCACCGACTGCAAATAATCGCCGAAAATCGTTCCTTGGAACTCGCCGGTGTCAAGCTCCTGTAGGCTGGCCGGCAGCGAATAAGGATGATGGCTGGTTAAAGTGATCATAAACGAATAAAAGGGCTGGTTTTCTTGAGCCATGAACCCTAAGGATTGCCGGAAAAAGGATTTGTCGCCCAGCGACCAGCCCAGGGGCTCGTCCAGCTGGAAGTCTTTTTTGCTGTAGAACCGGTCGTAACCCATCGCTTGGTACATATTGTTGCGGTTCCAGAAGCTGCCTTCGTAAGCATGAAAGGCTCCGGTCGTATAACCGGCTTGCGCCTTCAGGATCTGCGGCAGCACGTCGAACGTATGATTCGGGTAACGGACCGCGACCGATCCCGTCGGCAGGGGATGCAGCGAGCTGTTTGAGGCGAAGTCCGCATCCGAGGTTCGCCCCTGGCCCGTTTGATGGTAGAAGTTCGAGAAGTATAGGCTTTCGTCCATCAGCTTGTTGAAATTCGGAGTGACTTCTTGGCCGCCGATTTGTTTGCCGATCATGAAATTCATGAACGCCTCGGCCTGGATGACGATGACGTTGCTCCCGGCGTACGCCCCAAACAGGTCATTGTCCGCTTGACGGCGCTGGCCGGCTTCGGCGAACCACTGCCGGATCTCGTCCTGTTCCCCGGCGCTGACCGTTTGGCCACCTCCGAGATGCTCCTTGAGGTAGCGGCTGGCGTCATAATAATGAAAGCCGAGCAAGCCGGTGACGTTGTACAAGGAGACGTTCCACCAGTTGTTTTCGAACAGCCCGACCGCCCAGGTTTGGGTATAGTAACGGATCGGCCCCATCGTTAAGGCAAAGCCGAGCAGAAAGACGCCGATCCCCGTGAACAGGCGACCGAATCGGCGCCCGCCGCTTCTCCGGCTTCCCGAGCCGAAGGTAACGGGGGAGAAGGAGCCGCTCCCCATGCCGGAGTAAGCGGAGGGGCCGTGAAGCCGATCCCTCCGGCGACGGTCACTCCCGCGGGTCAACCGCAGCCCCAATTTCACCGCGGCCCAGGCGGCCCAATCGGCGATCAGCCACAGATCGGCAGGGCGGATCAACTCGCGGATGCTGCCGCCGAGCTCCCCCACTTGTCCGGCTTGCAGCAACACGGGCACCGTCAGAAAATCGCTGAAATACCGATAATAGACCAGATCGGCGAAAATCAACACCGTGAGCAGCACGTTCAATACGCCTAAGGCGATCCCTCTTCCGCGCGGGGGCAGCCACAGCGTCCAGAACGAGACCAGCATGACGGAGCCGATGGCGATCAGATCGTCCAGCAGGTTCATGTCGATATAGCGGGCGTGCAGGTTAGTATGCAGAATGACAAGTTTCATGAAAATTGCGGCAACGAATAACAAATAGACGAAATGGCGGCCGCTAAAGCCGCGATTTGGTGTCAAACGCAGCATGACGGATCGTCAGCTCCTTTCCTTGCGGGTGTAAAAAGGGAGAACCCTCCCCCCACGGCTAATGGCGCGGAGGAAGGGGCCCGAGGTACTGCAAATATTGGCATTCGATGCGCCCGTTGAACAGCTTGCGGCGTTTGTCCGCTTTGCGCTGGAAGTCGTGCTCGAACTGCTTGGTCGGCGTGAGCGCGAAGAAGGACCATGTCGGAAGCCCGGCCATCACGCGCCCGAGTTGGGCGATCAGCTTGCGCACTTCCTTCTCTTCGCCGATCCGCTCGCCGTAGGGCGGGTTCGTGATCATGACGCCGTAATCGCCCTGCGGTTGGATCTTGACGGCAGGCATGCAGGCGAACTGGATTTCGTTCGCCAGCCCGGCGCTTTTGGCCGCGGCCTTGGCGATCTCGATCGCTGCCGGGTCGATGTCGCTGCCGGCGATGTGGAGCGGCACGTCATCGCGCACCGCGTCGATCGCCTCGTCGCGCGCCTGTTGCCACAGCTCCTCCGGCACGACCGGCCAGCGCTCGGCGTTGAACGTGCGCCGCAGGCCCGGCGCGAGGTTCCAGCCGATCATCGCCGCCTCGATCGGCAGCGTCCCCGAGCCGCAGCACGGGTCGTAGAACGGCCGCGCCGGGTTTTGGTTCCAGCGGCTCAGCAGGATCATCGCCGCCGCCATCGTTTCCTTGAGCGGCGCCTCCGTCGCGTGCTTGCGGTAGCCGCGCTTATGCAGCGCCGGACCGGTCGTGTCCAGCGTCAACAACGCCTTGTCGTTCAGCAGGTTGACCTCGATCACGTAACGCGGCCCGGTTTCTTCGAACCACTCGGTATGATACGACTGCTTCAGCTTGTCGACGATCGCTTTTTTGACGATCCCCTGGCAAGCCGGTACGCTGCTAAGCTGCGATTTGTGGGAGCGGCCCTCTACCGGAAATTCCCCGTTAGCCGGGATAAAATCCTGCCAAGGCAGCGCCTTGGTGCCTTCGAACAGCTCGTCGAAGGTGACCGCGGTGAACTCGCCCATCTTGATGAGCACTCGGTCCGAGGTTCGGAGCCACAAATTGCAACGGCAGATGTCGATCAGATCTCCGGTAAAATGGACCCGGCCGTTCTCCACGACCGTGTCTTCGTAACCTAATTCCTTTAATTCGCGCGCAACCACGGCTTCCAGGCCCATCGGCGCGGTTGCGATCAATTGCAAAGGTCCAGCCATAGGTAAGTCAATCACTCCAGCTTCGCTTAGACTTGTGAGAATAACGGAAAAACCATACAATTCAGTATAGGCCAATGTTCTGCAAGTTACAAACGGTTCTTGTCCTAGGAACGGATGAAAGGAAGATCGAAATGCTGACGCCGGAACAATACGGTGATGAACTATACGCCAAGGACGAAGTGCTGGAGCGGGTGACGCGATCCATCGCGGACAGCGGGATGCGCGACGTGTCGATCGCGCCGGGGTACGGCCGGCTGCTGACGCTGCTGGTCAAGCTGGCCGGAGCCAAAGCCGTGCTGGAAATCGGTGCGCTGGGCGGGTACAGCGGCATCTGCCTGGCGCGGGGGCTGCCCGCGGACGGGCGGCTGTTGTCGCTGGAGCTGAAGGAGGAGAACGCCGAGCTGGCGCGGACCAACTTGCGAGAGGCCGGATTCGGGCAGGTTGCGGAGTATAGGGTCGGACCTGCGCTCGACAGCCTGCAAACCCTGGAGCAACGGGGGGAGCGGTTTGATTTCTTTTTCATTGATGCGGACAAAGAAAACTACCCCAATTATCTCGAATATGCCATCAAGCTGGCAAAACCGGGGGCGCTGATTGCCGGGGACAATATCCTGCTGCGCGGGCGGACGCTGAACGAGGACAAAAACGGGCCGTCGGTGCAGGCGATGCGCCGATTCAACGAGACGATCGCCCGGGATGAGCGGTTGATCAGCACGTTGCTGCCGGCGTATGACGGGTTGGCGCTGGCGATGGTGAAATAAGCAAAGACGGGTCATTTGACAAGAATCAAATGACCCGTTCGTTGACGGCTAAGCCCCTTCAACCATGTCCCGTTTGCGGTAGCCCATATAGCCTAATCCCATCAAAGCAATGCTGATGGCCGTGAGCGAAATAAAAGTTGCCGCATCGAACGGATCCACCGGCATCCGCGGGATCCAGCTTTGGACGGCGGTTTTCGAGAACCATTCCGGCAAATCCAGAATGCCGCCAAAATAGTTTAATGCAAAAGAATACCCAAGATAAGCATAAACCGCTTTGCCTAGTCTTGGTGCCCAACCCAAAGCCATCGCGGCAAGTCCGGTAAAGAACAACATGGATGGCAGGAAGTTATAACCTGCGGCGAGAAAATCCCCCATGGTCATGGGAGAACCGTCGCCTAATGCAGAAACGGCGGTCCCGCCCAGTCCGGCTGAAGCCAGCAAAATGCCGAGCACTCCTGCAATGATGGCCAAAATGACACTCGTCCAATAGAGCTTAGCCCGCGTCACTTTTGTCGCATAAAGCTGGCTTAAATGCAGCCGCGATTCCTCCGAGACAAGTTTGTTTACGATGGCGATTGGCAAAATGGAAACCAATCCGATCATGACCATCATAATGGTCCCGGTGAAGGCTTCTTCGATGGAAACGCCGGAGACCGTAAACATTTGACTTAGAATTTCGTTGCTTTCCAGGAACGTCTGCATGTCTCCGTAAATCGAACCATAGGCTGCTCCCATAAGGACGAAGGCAATCATCCAACTGATCATCACGCCTTTGTTCAGCTTGGTAAACAAGCCGGGTACGGACAGCAATGATTTTTTTGCCGACTCCCGGCCTTCTCGTTCGGGCAAATAACCGGCCCCCATATCCCGACCGCCTTCAAGGACAAAAGCGATGATCACGACAATGATGCTGAAGGCCGCGGCCAAAGCTAGAGGCACCCCATTGTTTTCCGTAAATGGATAAGTCAGATAAGTCCAGCCCATCGGGTTGATCATGGAGAAGTCGGCGTTCGACACATCCGTACCGGCGCGAAAAATGTACAGCAAGCCTACCATCCCGAGCGATGCCCCCGTTGCGGCGGATGAGGTCGGCATAATTTGCGCCATCACTAAGGCGATCCCGGCCCCCAAGACCCCGGCCATCCCGATGGATGCGCCAAACAAAAAGGAACCTTCCGCGGAAATCGCCTCAACGCCAAAGCTGGTCATGATTCCGCCAATGACGAGGGCTAGGATCATATTGATGATGAAGACTTCGGCAACCACCGCAAGCGAGTTGGCTTGCCGTCCTACTCGAAAGGAACGGACAAGTTCCGTAAGCCCAAGATCCTCTTCTTTGCGAGTATGGCTTACCACGTGCAAAGCGGTGACAATCATTGCAAACAACCCGCAGAATAACAACATTTCATGGGCATACATCGCGCCTAAAGTATAATCCGCCGCAGATTCGATCGGCGTCGGACCAACCATGGAGATCATGGCCGGATTTTGCATGGTCTCATACATTCCCTGTAAGCCTTGCCCCTTGCCGATTTCTTCGAATGCCGGAACAAATCCGGCTGAAAACAAACCCAAGCCTAAGATCCAAAACATGATTTTTTTCCAATCCCGTTTCAGATATTGAACAAACAAAACGTCCCAACGTGCAAATTTCTCTTGCATGATATCGTTTCCTCCTTCCCGCTCTTAGACTTCGTAATGACGCATGAATAAGTCTTCAAGCGTAGGCGGCACCGATTCAAACTTCTTGACGCCCAATTTTGCCGCTTCGGACAAAATATCGTTGATATAAGCATTATCCGCAGAGAAGGTCGCTTGATTCCCGATTTGCTTGAAATCATGGACCCCGTTAACGGAAGCCATCCGAGCTGCATCGCCTTCGGTTACCATCGTGACTGTGGAACGGGTGAGGTGACGCAATTCGTCCAAGGTCCCGGTTTCAACTACCTTGCCTTGACGAATAATGACCACCTTATCGGCCAGACGCTCCACTTCGCTCAAAATATGAGAGGACAGCAAAATCGCTTTCCCCGAATATTTGATTTGTTCGACTTCTTCTTGGAAGACCGCTTCCATTAACGGATCCAGACCGGAAGTCGGCTCGTCGAGAATATACAAATCGGAGGCAACGGACAAAGCCGCAATCAAGCCGACCTTTTGCCGGTTGCCTTTCGAGTAGCCCTTTGCCTTCTTCTTGGGATCCAATTCAAAACGTTTAATCAAATGATCGCGCTTCTTTTTGTCTCCGCCGCCGTGCAGCTTTATAAACAAATCAATGATTTCGCCGCCGGTCAAGCTGCCCCAAAGCGCCACGTCCCCCGGAACATATGAAATCCGTTTATGAATCTCAAGGCTGTCCTTCCATACATCCTTGCCAAAGATTCGGGCCTCCCCGGCATCCCGACGAATGATTCCGAGCAGCGTGCGAATCGTTGTTGATTTCCCCGCACCGTTTGGTCCGATAAAGCCGACGACTTCTCCGGCGTTTACCGTGAACGACACGTCATGCAAAGCTTTGAATTTACCGAACTTTTTCTGCAAACCTTGAACTTTTACCATTTCCGTCATAGCACTAAAACCCCTTCTTAACCAGTTTTAGTAACGTGCTTTCCAGTTTAAAAACAAAGCTTTACTCGGATAATTATGAACTTAATATGATATAATAGTTCATAATTATAGAGTTAATCGCCAAGTTTTAAACCAAAGTTCATTTACAGATTCAGTTATAATCCTTTTTATCGGCATAGTCAATTTAAAAATCTTAAATTATGAACTATGCATTGTTTGATCATTCATAACTATCAATCTATAATTTATAGATAGCAGAGTTGTGAACCCAATACTCCATAATTGGATAGAAGTCGACAAAGATAGAAAGCGGGAATGAGAAATGAATGGTTTTGAGAAGAGGACGCGGGAGAAGAAAAAACAAGTTTTGCAAGCAACTTTTGACTTGATGAACTCCGAGGCCGGCCTGGAAAATGTGACGATGGATGAGATTGCCAAACACTCGAAGGTCGGTAAAACGACGATTTTTAAGTATTTTGGAAGCAAAGAAAACCTGATTCACGAGGTTTTTACGTTTTTTTTGACTCAAATGGGGGAATCGGCGCGGGCCATTATGGCCGAAAATAAGCCCTTCGAAGAAACCATCATTGCCATGAGTCAGAACAAAATCAATTATTTGGAGAAAGTCAACAAACAATTTTATTTGGATTTAATGGATCATTTTACGAAGAAGGACGATGACGGCATATCGCTGATCATGCAGCAATACGTTAAGGAAGGTTACAGTATGATGTTGGATTTGTTCCATCGCGGACGTAAGGAAGGCAAGATAGATCTGAAGTATTCGGATGAATTTCTTTTGATTTATTTCCAAGCTCTGGTCGAAGGGATCTCCAGCCCGCACATCTACCCGAAGATTCTCCCTTATACCGCCCAATGGGCGGAATTGCTGATCAAAGGGATGGCGCCGAGTCAGCCGAGTCAATAGAATAGACGAACACGACTCTGTTCTGAATAGGGCAGAGTTTTGATCATGCGGCAATAAGTGCAGTGATTTGTTTTGACTGATTATGAGAGATATTGAAAGTACTTGATTGATATTTTCTCGGGTTATGATACGATGTTCTTATGTTCATAGTCAGGAGGGGGAAGGATGTTAACGGAGGAGAGATATCACCGGATAATGCAGCGGCTGCGGGAGGAGGGAATCGTCAAGCTCCAGGACCTTTGCGCGCTGCTTGAAGCCTCCGAATCCACCGTAAGGCGGGATTTGGCGGATTTGGAGGAACGGGGGCTGCTCCGTAGAGTCCATGGCGGTGCGGCGCTGCCGGCCATGTCCGGGGGACTGGAGCCCGGCATGGCGGAAAAATCGGCCGTGAACCTCCCTCAAAAGCAAACGATTGCCGAAATCGCCTCCAATTTGGTGCGGGACGGGGAGGCGATTTATCTGGATGCCGGGACGACCACCCTGGCCATGGTTCCTTATCTGAAAGCGAAGCGGATCACGGTCGTAACCAACGGCTTGCCGCAGATTGAGGCGCTGTTGGAAGCCGAGATTTCCGGCTATTTGCTCGGCGGACTGGCGAAACGGCGCACGAAAGCGCTGATCGGCAGCCTGGCGCAGGATCATCTGGAGCATTTTCGTTTTGACCGGTGTTTCCTTGGGGCGAACGGGGTTCACCCGGAAGCGGGGTATACGACGCCGGACCCGGAGGAAGCGACATTGAAGCGCTGCGCAAGCGCGAGATCCGCCCAAACGTTCGTGCTTGCCGATTCCAGCAAAATCGGGACCATCGCCTTCGCCCGAATTTTGGAGCTGGAGCGGGCGGCACTGATTACGGAGCAAGTCCCGCCACGCTGGCGTCAGCCGATCGCGGAGAAGACCAATCTAATCGGAGGGTAATCCTATCATGATCTATACCATCACCTTAAATCCTTCCATCGACTATATCGTGGAAGTGGACGATCTGCATCTCGGCGGATTGAATCGAATGAAGCGGGACCTGAAGCTGCCTGGCGGGAAGGGCATTAACGTCTCGCGCGTGCTGAAGCGGCTTGGGGCGGACACAACCGCAATGGGGTTTCTCGGCGGGTTCACCGGCGATTTTATCGAGGAGTTTTTGCGGAGAGAACAGGTCGCTACGGATTTTGCACGCGTACAAGGCGGAGATACCCGCATCAATATTAAGCTTAAGCATGGGGAGGAGACGGAGTTGAACGGCGGCGGTCCGGCCATCGCGGAAGAGGAAGCCCATGCCTTGGTGGAGAAGCTGTCCTGCCTGGAGCAAGGCGATCTGGTCGTTTTGGCTGGCAGTCTGCCCCCGTCGCTCCCCGGCGATTTCTACGAGCGGCTGATCGGCATGTGTAAGAAGCAAGGCGCCGAATTCGCGATCGACACCACGGGGGAGCCGCTGCGCCAAGCGCTGCCGCATCGCCCGCTGCTCGTGAAGCCGAACCATCACGAGTTGGCCGAACTATTCGGCGTGCCGATGGAGACACGAGAGCAGTTGATTACGTACGGCCGACGACTGCTGGAAGAAGGGGCGCAGTACGTCTTGATTTCGATGGCCGGTGAAGGCGCTTTGCTGGTTGGCGGCGACGAGGTATACCATGCCAATGTCCCGCCCGGCCAGGTTCGCAACTCCGTGGGCGCCGGCGATTCGATGATCGCCGGTTTCGCGGGAACGCTCGCGCTGGGTGGCGACCTGCTGGAGGCATTCCGTCTCGGCGTCGCGTCGGGCAGCGCAACCGCCTTCTCCGACGATTTGGCCGAGCGGGCGTTGATTGAGGAACTTCAGGCAAAGGTGAGTATCGAGAAGATCGGATAAGGAAGAAAGAACCCCAATCCGCGATTGGGGTTCTTTCCTCATGGTCCGTCATGATAGAGATGTGCCCAGCCGTTGCCGATGACCTGGGGCCGCCGGGGATTGCCGTCGCTCTGCTGGTATGGCCGCAGCCCATATCCCTGATTATAGGGCGGATGGCTGGAATGCGGGGAATAAGCCTGTTGCTGCGGATTAGGGTAAGGGGCGGGTTGGTTTTCCTGATGACACCCCCGCGGCGGGCCAATAATCACCGTTTGATTTAGCGGCGCGAATGCTTCCCGGACTTGGTTTACATCGAGACAATAGGCATGCGCGAACGCTTCAGGCGGAGTTAACCGCAGCATATCGGAGGCGGGGATGATCTCCGGAATCGGCTGATCAAAAATAGCCAGGAAACGCGTCCCGTCCATCGTCGCGGTATCGTAGTGCCACCACCCCTGCGGTACGCTTGTCGCTTGGCCGGGACGGTTCGGATAATGCCGCAGCTCTTTGGTGAACGGGTTGATGATGGAGACGACCACTTCCCCCGAAAGGCAGTATACAAGCTCGGAGGCATTTTGGTGAATATGCATTTCGATTACATTGCCTTTGTCCAGATACGTATCCAATAACGACATATTTCCGAGTGTATTTAACTGTTGGATGGACAATTCGTTAATGAAGTTGCGTTGATCCTTTCTTACCGTTGTGTTCCGGTTGACGTCGAACGTAAACTGTGCGTTGGGTGACGTGAAATCCATGTAAGAAACCGCCATGGTCGTTCCCTGCCTTTCCTACGTATAGGCGCTATCACTTCTACTGGATATGTATGTTTATAATGGGGTTTATATGTGCGTTTCTGGGGTTGTTACCGGAGGATCGCCTTCGTTTGCGTTAGTCCCGGGCGATTAGGTATCATGGAATCAAACAATCCAATCGAATAGAAGGAGTAGACCATCGATGGGCAATGTTCCGAAAATGCTGATTATGGCCGGTGCCGTTCTCATCTTGATTGGCCTGATTTGGATGCTGCTGGGGAGATTCGTTCAACTGGGCAGGCTGCCGGGCGACATCGCGGTTGAACGGGGGAACTTTCGGTTTTATTTCCCCATCGTGACCTGCATCGTGATCAGCGTCGTCTTCTCTTTGATCCTGGCCGTTATCCGCTGGTTCACAAAGTAATCGTGGATCTGCATGTACAAAATGGGCGTCGGCTTAATGACCGGCGCCCGTAAAATATTGATAGAAATGGACATCCCGCCACTCCCCGAACTTCCGTCCGACCTCCTTAAAACATCCGATATACGCAAAGCCGAACTTCTCGTGCAGCTTATGACTTGCATTATTGCCGCCAACTACCGCACTGATGACGGTGTGGAACCCTAGCTCTTCGGCCCGGCGTAAAATGTCCCCGGTTAAAGCGGAGCCGATTCCCTGGCTGCGGAAGCCGACGGCCAAGTAAATGGACGTTCCTACAAACACAATAGAGGTATGAATAAATAACGACTGAGGTGCAGTTAATTTTGAGGATTTGGCCTCTATCATCGAATTAGTAGCAATGATGCAGTTAATTTTGGTGCGAAACCGGAAAATGACGCGAATTTAGAAAAATAAATGCATGATAGCAACTATTCGGCCCTCTTCGAAAAAGATCTCCGATTTAGATGCACGATTGCACTTATTCATACTATGACTCTGCAGAAGCCGGGTATTAAGTTAAAGAAGTCAAAGTTGGTGTATCGCATCTTTCTGTAGCTCATACCTAACGGCACGTTTTCCCGTAGAACCGAAGACAGGCTTTAACAAGCCTTTTG
Organism: Paenibacillus sp. JL3B1040; assembly: GCF_057063165.1. Classification (NCBI taxonomy): domain Bacteria; kingdom Bacillati; phylum Bacillota; class Bacilli; order Caryophanales; family Paenibacillaceae; genus Paenibacillus; species Paenibacillus tiangongensis. The sequence goes on from NZ_CM169317.1 coordinate 1,842,876, forward strand.
CCAGCATGGATTGTAGAGCTTGTACAGCAGTCCGGTGGTTCACTTGGAAATGAGATTTGATGTCGATCGGGCGAAGGGGACAAGCAAAATGGCATGCTAACCGTAAAATCTCTCTTTCCATCAGAGAAATTGGCTCTGCCGGGATCGAAATCGGTAGATATCGATTCAGCACCATACGTAACAAAGTGACGCACAATTCCGGTCGATTGGCGACATCATCGTAAGCGAAGCAGATCACTTGGAATCCCATCGCGGTCAGAAACGTCTCACGGTTAAGCTCGTTGCAATATTTCTGCCGATCCATGTCCTTGACATGCGGGCCGAAACCTTTGATTTCGATCACCAGCTTCACTGGCCCGGCCAACCAAACAAAATCGCAGAAATAAGATAATCCCCGCCAGTCCACCACCTCGTATTCCGGATGCAAGTGCTTAAAATTCCCTTGTACCTCCCACCAAATCTTGCGGCAAAACAGCTTCTCCGCCTCCCGGTGCCCGCGCTCCAGACGCCCCCTACGCTCTCCCGTCCTAGCCTCAAGATGCTTCTGTATAAATGCGGAGTGCGCTTGTTCGAACGCCATCTCTGAATCCATGATCCCATCCCTCCCGATAAAATAAAAAACGCCCCGGCTCCTCAATAGGATCGGGACGTTCTTCGTCTTAAGTTTCATTATACATCTGTCGGAAATGATTGACAAAAGGGGAGGGCTCGAATAAAGTATGAATGAACAAAAAAATATTCATTCAATCATTTAACCTCGCCAGGAAAGTGAAAAATACCACAAAATAGCTAACGCTTTTCCTGGCAAAACCAACAGTGGAGGTCAAGGACAGTGGAGGACAAGAAAATCCGAATTTATCGGTGCGGGAAGGAGTTGTTCAGCGCCCATGGGTTCAAGGACACGAACGTGGCCGACATCACCCGGAAAGCCGGGGTCAGCGTAGGAACCTTCTATAACTACTATGCATCGAAAGAGAAGCTATTCATGGAGATTTTTATGGAGGAAAACGCGAAGCTCAAGAGAAGCCTGATGAAGTCCGCCGACTTGGACGAAGAGCCTTTGCGGATGATTCAAGGGTTTCTGGCGCGCAATCAGGAGGGCATGAGGTCGCACCCGATCCTGAAGGAGTGGTATAACCGCGACGTGTTTGGTCGAATCGAAAAGCTGTATCGCGAAGAAAACGGCCAGAATGCCGTCGATTTCGTTTACGGCGACTCGCTTGAGCTGGTGAAACGGTGGCAGGCGGAAGGGAAGATACGGGCCGATATCGACAGCGGGATGATTATGGCGATGTTTGCGGGCATCATTCATATTGATACGCACAAGGAAGAGATCGGGCTCGATTATTTTCCGCAACTGCTGGATTATATGACGGAGTTTATCATGGACGGATTAACCCGTCGTCCTCGATAACGCAATGAACGAAAGGGGAGCGGCGATGAACGGCTCAATTTCAACCGAAGCGGTGGACACCGCAGGTTTGGGGATGGGAACCGGGTTGTTCCACAGAGCTTACGGCAAACATGCGCAACAAGCGCTTGAGGCGGTCAGTGCGGAAGCTCAGCGCTTGGAGCGATTGCTAAGCCGTTTCGTTCCCGGAAGCGACATCGCCAAGATCAACGGACTGGCGGGAGGAGGGCAGGCCGAACTTAGTCCGGAAGCGTTCGAGGTACTGATGCTGGCCCGCTGTTTTTCGGATCTTTCCCGCGGAACGTTTGACGTTACCGTCGGTCCGCTGGTTGAGCTGTGGACTGATAGGAATGCCGACGGGGTACCAGATTTTGAAAGGATCAGGGAGGCGGTTGCTCTGGTGAATGATGCGGATCTGCATTTGGAGCCGGCATCCCGGACGGCCGGACTTCGCCGTAAGGGCCAGTCCGTAGATCTGGGCGCGATCGGCAAAGGATACGCCAGCGACAAGCTGCTCGGAGTGTTCCGCCGTTTCGGCGTGGCCTCCGCATTCAGCAATCTCGGCGGGAACGTGGCCGTCCTGGGCGCCAAACCGGATGGTTCGCCGTGGCGCGTCGGCATCCGCCACCCGAGACGGGAACACCGCTTAATCGGCGCGGTTGACGTCGTTGACCAAGCGGTCGTAACGTCGGGGGACGATCAGCGTTATTTTATCGACGCCATGGGAATAAGGCGGCATCATCTTCTCGATCCGGCGACCGGGTATCCTGCGGATCGCGGCTTAATCAGCGTCACCATCGTCGCGGACAGCGCCGCGGCGGCCGACGCTTTGGCGACGACGGCGTTTGTGGCCGGGATCGAGCGGGGGCTGGCGATCCTCCGCGGCTTCCCCGGAGCGGAAGCCGTTTTCGTTGACCGACACCTCCAGGTATACGTTACATCGGGATTAAAGGATCGTTTTCTGGCGCTGGCGGGAACGGCCGTGGTTTTCATTTAAAGGCGAGTTCAAATGAAGTGCAAGCTCAGAAAGGCAGCTTTTCAGGACCGAGGGAGGAGGGGAAAGCATGAACGGAAAGGCCAACCCAAAAAAGCGGAAAGGAAAGATGATCATGTGGATCCTTGCGGTAATCATATTGCTTGCGGGAAGTGCCGGAGGCGCTCTTCTGTTTACGGCCGGAGAGCGGAGGGAAGGGAAAAATCTCCCGATCCGGACCGTGGATTTTCACAATCTGAAAGACGGCATATATATCGGGGAATACGAAGGCGGAAAGTACAAATGGAGAGCCAATCGGGTTCAAGTCAACGTGTCTACGGGGAAAGTGACGGATATCCAGCTGTTGATGCACAAGGAGAACCAATCGCCGGATTTTACCGGCAAATTATACGGCAGGGTGATCGCAACGCAGTCGCTGCAGGTAGACACAATCAGCGGGGCGACGATCACCTCCAAAGCGTATCTCAAATCGGTGGAGAACGCGCTTGGCCAAGCGCAGCCATAGGAAGCTATTGCGGTTCCCAAAGCGGAAGGGAGAGGTCATTTGATGATTTTTTATTTTACTGGAACGGGCAATTCGCTGTACGCGGCGAAAACGATTGCGAGCCGGCAAGGGGAGGAACTGATCTCCATCGCGGCGGCAGCCGCAAGCGGCAGGGACGTTTATGAGTACGACCTACGGGACGACGAGGTCATAGGATTTGTGCACCCGGTGCACGCTTGGGGCCCGCCGCCGATCGTGTTGGAATTCATCCGGAGACTAAAGCTGCGGAATTTTCGCGGAAATTATGTGTTTGTCGTCGCCACTTGCGGCGGAAGCGCGGGAAACGCGATGAAGGTAATGGCCCGCTCCCTGCGAGCGCAAGGATTTCCATTGAACGGCGGTTTTTCCTTAATTATGCCGAACAATTACATCATGATGGGGGACGTGGATTCCGAAGAGGTTCGGCGGGAGAAGCTGGCGGCGGCGGACAAAGTCTTGCAGGACATCAACGCTGCGGTCGCGGGGAGAGCGGAGGAGATGAAGGTCAGCCAAGGCCGGCTGCCCTGGTTGACGACGGGGCTGATTTATCCGATATTCGCGAAGAGCACCGTGAATACGGCGAAATTCCATGTTACGGATCGCTGCACCGGCTGCGGAATTTGCGCCAAGGTATGCAATTGCGGCAATATTCGGATGCGCAGCGAGAAGCCGGAGTGGGGGGAGAACTGCACGCAATGTTCGGCTTGCCTCCATTATTGCCCCACCCAAGCCGTCCAGTATGGAAAGGCCACCGGGAACAAAGGGAGGTACGTCAATCCTAACGTCAGCATCGCCGAAATTGGCAAAGGCAAGGTGCTTTAGCCAATTTGAGAACGGATGAGAATTTAAGCGGCTGCCGATTGCGCGGATATGAACGCGAAGGGGACGAAGACGCCGTTAAGGCGATGCGTCCCCGTATTTTTTCGCATAATGCGAGAGCGCCAGAAGCGGCCAGATATACCGGTAGCTGTGATAGTGGACGTAAAAATATCCCGGCAGCCCGGCTCCGGTCGGATAAACGGCCGTCCAGCCGTCCTCGTGCAGCAGTTCGATCAAGCGGGCGGCGCCCCGCTCCAGCGCGGGCGTGGGCCGGTCGTGCACCGCGGTCAGCGCGTCCAGCGCCCAGGCCGTCTGCGACGGCGTGCTGGCCAGAAGCGGAACATATCGCTCCGCTTGATCGCTGCGGCAGGATTCTCCCCAGCCGCCGTCGTCATTTTGAATGCCGAGCAGCCAGTCGGCGCCTTTGATGATGGCCGGGTGGTCGGCGGGCATGCCTACCGCAATCAATCCCGTCAAGGCCGCCCAGGTGCCGTAGATGTAGCAGATTCCCCAGCGGCCGTACCACGATCCATCCGCCTGCTGATGGCTTAGCAGCCAATCTCCCCCGCGCGCGACCCGGTCGTGACGAACGTCAAGATGGGCGAAGTTCCCCAAATACTCCAGCGTCCGTCCGGTCAGGTCCGCTTCCGAAGGATCGGTCGCTGCGGATTTCGCCCCTTCGATGGCCAGCCAGGTGAGCATGACCTTATCGGTGTTTTTTTCGAAAGCCGGCCAGCCGCCGTCGTTGTTTTGCATCGACCAGACCCAATTCAGCCCGCGGTTCCACGTTTCCAGGAAAACGGGATCGCCGTCGCGCAAAGCATGGATGGCACGCAGAGCGGCAGTGGTGTCGTCGACGTCGGGGACGATCGTATTCGTTTCGGAAAACCCCCAGCCGCCGGGAACGGCATAGGGATTATGGATTCGCCAATCCCCGGGGCGGCGGTGCTGGCGGTCTCGCAGGTAAGCGGCGGCTTGGCGGATGACCGGATGGGCAGGCGGGACCCCCGCTTCCTGAAGGGCATAGGAGAGGAGTGCCGTGTCCCATACGGTGGAAGGGGAGTTTTGGATCGTGGTGTAGCCGCCGGTGCTGCCTGCCCCGTCTCTAACCGTAAACCGCAGGTTGGACAGTCCTTCGACGGCGTTCCGGATAACCGGATGCTGCGGCTCGTAACCGAGGGCAAGCAAGGCGAACACCATCAGCACCGTGCAGCTCGCGTAGGTGTATAACGTCCCGTCGCCTTCGATCCGGTCGAGCAGGTATCGCTCGGCCTGCTTGACGGCGGCTTGGCGGATGCGCTGCGGCGTGCCGACCAGATGGCTGAGCGCCGACTGGATTTGCTCCAGCGGTTCCCGGCTCTCCCGGGACAGTGGAAGGCGTTCTTCATCCGCGTCGCGGTTCAAGTACAGCTCGCCAAGATCGGGCGTACGGGCGGTTCTGGCCCGGTAATTCCGCTCGGCCAGGATCAGCAGCGGCACGAGATGAACCCGCGAATAGCCGGAGAAGTCGTAAAAATTGAGCGGAAACGATTCGGGTAGCAGCAGGATCTCGAGCGGAATGAGCGACAAGGACTTCGGCCATTCCCTTTGCCCGGTGGCCGCCAGGATTGCCTTGGTAAGCAGGCTTTTTGCCTGTCCGATGCCACCTCGTTCCAGAATGTAGCGCTTCGCCCGCTGCAGCGGTTCGTCTTCCGCCCGGCTGTACCCGGAGTACAGCAAGGCGTAATACGCCTCGACCGTAGCGGACAGATGCCCCTCCTCGTCGTCCGGGTACCATCGCCAGCAGCCCTCCGGCTGCTGGGCGGCCAGGATGCGATCGTGCAGTTGCCGGATCAGCTCCTCCCGGCCCGCGTTTAATGTGCGAAAAAGGATAATCGTGCCTGCGTCCAGCGTGATGCCGTTTTCGAAGCAAAACCGCCAACTGCCGTCCGGTTGCTGCCGCCGGATGAGTTCCTCGGTTAAGCGTTGAATTTCGCTCTGGATGCCGGTGATGATTTGGCCCATCCCTGCTCCCTCCTTGTTCTCGTCACCCCATTATATGAGGGCGGCGGGAGGTGCATGATGCGCGGTGCCGGACGATTTCGCCGCATCCGGTTTGGGGGCCAGGCCGCAGCATCACGAAAGGGACTGCGGATTGCGGCGATTTTCCGGTATAGTAGAGGAAAGAACCGAAAAAGAGAGGAACGATGAGATGACGAAAAGACTTTATTTTGACGATGCCTATTTAACCCGTTGGACGACGCGCGTGCGGGACCGGTTGGAACGGGAGGACGGCGCTTACGTCGTGCTGGAGGAAAGCGCCTTTTACCCGCATGGGGGAGGACAGCCGAACGATACGGGGTGGATTGACGGCGTTCCGGTGCTCGATGTCATCAGCGAAAACGAAGCGGTGCTCCACAAGGTGGAACGATTCCCGGAAGCAAGCGAGGTTGTTTGCGAAATCGATTGGGAACGGCGTTTCGACCATATGCAGCAGCATAGCGGACAGCATCTGCTGTCGGCCGTCTGCCGCGAGCTATACGGGGCGATGACTTTAAGCTTCCACCTTGGCGCGGACTATTGCACAATCGACGTGGACCAGCCGGAGCTGTCGGCCGAGCGGCTTGCCGCGATCGAACGCGAAGTCAACCGGCAGATTTACCTGAATCACCGGATTACGAGCTACTTCGTGACGGGGGAGGAAGCGTCCCGGTTGCCGCTCGTGAAGCCGCCGAAGGTGAAGGACCGCGTCCGCATCGTAGAGACGGAAGGCGTGGAGTACAACGGCTGCGGCGGGACGCATGTCTCGGCGACCGGCGCGATCGGCATGATCAAGCTGCTGAAGACCGAGAAGCAAAAAGGAAACGTGCGGATCGTTTTCAAATGCGGGTTTCGCGCGCTCACCGAGTTTCAGGAGCAACAGCGGGCGTTGGGGTTGGTGACCGCCCGGCTGAAGACGGGCCGGGACGGCATCCTGGAGCGCCTGGACAAATGGGAAGACGAGCAGAAGCGGTTGCAGTTGGAATTGGACGCACTCCAAGACGCTTTGGACGAAGCGGCGGTCCGGGAACTGCTCGCCAAGCGGGACGGCGGCCTCATTGCGCAGATCTACGCGGACAAGCCCCTCAAAGATCTGCAAAGCTTGGCGCAGAAACTGACCGGCCAAATCGAAGCCCCGGTGCTGCTGGCAACGCAGTCGGAGCAGAAGATCGTGTTGGCCCATAGCGGCAGTCACCCCGTTTCCTGCGGGGCTTTCTTCAAAGAGCATCTGGCTGCGCATAACGGCAAGGGCGGCGGCAGCGACAAGCTGGCGCAGGCCGGGTTCGGCTCGTGGGAGGATGCGCTGGCTTTTTACGAGTTTGCCAAGCGTAGCTTGTAAGTTGAGGGGGGGGGCGACCTGAACGATAGGAGCACTTGAAAAAAACAACCATTTTTCGGAAGAATTGGAGACGTTGAAAAAGTGATTGAATTCACGAATGTTACCAAGTATTACGCCAAGCAGGGTTCACCAGCGCTGGATCAAGTAAGCCTGCGTATTGACGATAGGGATATCGTGGGCGTGATCGGCCATAACGGAGCGGGAAAAACGACGTTATTCCTGCTAGCGAACGGGCTAACCCGAATCAGCAAAGGCGATATTTTTCTGAATGGTTTTTCAATAAGAGAGCAAGGCGGATGCTGTGCGTTTTTGCGGGTAAAAGCCGAGCCAAGTCGGCCGGAATCGCATGCGTTTTGGAAAGCCGTAGCGCTGCGCCTTCTCCGATTTGGCGCAAAAAGTGGGACGGGTTTTCCGGGGATGCGTCAAAGCAAGTTAGTTGGAAATCCTCCATCTATTTTTGGATGAACGAGCGGGATTCAAACAACTAAGTGGAAAAGTTTCATCTATTTTTGGCGCAATAAGCTCAAAACCAACCATTTCCGCAAAAGGAAATGGAGGTTTTCCACTTAAGTTAGTCAATACGGCCGATTTGCGCGAAATTAACTGGAGGATTTCCACTTAGCGGTGCGAAATGACGCTATGACGCATGACGCCATGACGCATAACGCATAACGCATCGCACAACGCACACCCTACACCCCACACCCCACAACCCACAACACCGCCGGGAAGACGCCTCTGGCCGGCCTACTTGAACTGCGCCGCCTTCGGCTTGGCGTACAGTTTGATGCGCACCCACAGCGTGTTGATCAGCAGCAGAATGCCGGAGATGATGAACAGCCCCTCGATGCCGATGTATCCGGCGAGAAAACCGCCGATCAGCGAGCCCATCATATTGCCGAGGGCCAGCGTGCTGCTGTTGAAGCCAAACGCCCGGCTCTCCATTCCGTCCCGCGTGTAAAAGCGGATCAGCGCGTTCACGCTCGGCAGCAGCCCGCCCATGAACACGCCCATCAGGAAGCGGACGGCGATCAGTTGCCAGACCGTCTGCACGAACGCCTGCGGGATCAGCGTGGCCGCCGCCCCGATCAGACAAAATGTCAAAATGCGGTGCGCCCCCAGCTTATCGCTGACCTTGCCGAGGATCGGCGAGGTGATCATGTTGGAAATGCCGGTGACGGCGCTGACGAACCCGGCCCAGAAGGCTACGTTCGCCGCTTGGCCATGCAGCTTCTCCACGTACAGCGGCAGCAGCGACATCGGGCTCAGCATGGCGAATTGCAGCAGGAACGTCACGGCGAACAGCGCGGTCAACTGCGGCGTTTTGTTCAACTCCAGGAACCCTTGCAGGACCGATGGCTGGGGCGTATGCAACGCTTCCTCGCGGTCAAACTTTTCGCGTACGAACAGCAGCGCCAACAGCGAAGCGATAAACAACAGGCTGCCGGTAATGTAAAAAATCGGCCGAAATCCGATCCACTCCGCCAGCAACCCGCCGATCAGAGGGCCGAGGATGGTGCCGGCGACGTTGCCCGACTGGATCGTGCCCATCGCGAAGCCCATTCGCTCCTTTGGCGCCGTCCCGGAAATCAGCGCCACGGAGGCCGGATTAAAGCCGGAAATCGTGCCGTTGAGCAGCCGGAGCGCCAGTAGGTGCCAGGGCTGGGTAGCGAAGCCCATCAGCGTTATGACGATGGCCATGCCGAAGCCGGAGCGCAGCAGCATGATTTTGCGGCCGTACTTGTCGGCGAGCTTGCCCCAAATCGGCTGAAAAATGAACGATGTGGCGAAATTGGCGGCAAAGATCATCCCGGCCCACAGAGCGATCGCCCGTTCTCCTTGCACATGCAAATCCCGCGCCAGATACAGCGAGAGAAACGGCGTGAGCATCGTCATCCCGGCGTTGACCAGAAACTGTCCGAACCAAAGCACAATGAGATTCACCTTCCAGGTTTTCAATGTGCTTTCACTTCCTTTCGCGGGGTCTCTAGAATACTTCAAACAAAACAAAAGTTATACTAGTATATCACTATTGGAAAAGCCGGGTCTCGGACATTCTTCATGGCATCTTCATCCGATTGTCAAAGGTTCGCCATTCGTTCGGTCGTTGTGACAGTTGTTACTTACTTTTAAGTAGGGCATAATGTAAATTAGAATGTTTATAGTGTAGTTCATAGTTTTGATCAAAAAGGTTTCTATGAGTATTGGAGGCGTGCGGCTTGGTTTACAATGATCGCTTGATCCGGGCCCTGCGGAAGCAGGAGGTGGATCGCCTACCGGTTTGGTACATGCGCCAGGCGGGCAGGTATGATCCCGAATACCGGAAAATCAAAGAAAAGTACAGCTTATTGGAGATATGCCGGCAGCCGGAGCTGGCGGCGGAAATCACCATGATGCCCGTCCGCAAGCTTGGCGTGGATGCGGCTATTTTGTATTCCGACATCATGAATCCGGTTGCTTCGCTTGGCGTGCGATTCGATATCGTCAAGAACATCGGTCCGGTCATCGAACGGCCGATCCGTACGCTGGCCGACATCGAACGGCTGAAGCCGATCGACGTCCACCGGGATCTGTCGCATATTTTGAAAACGATCTCGCTTTTGGACCGGGAACTCGACGTTCCGCTGATCACATTTGCCGGCGCGCCGTTTACGATCGCCAGCTACTTGATCGAGGGGCGGCCGTCCAAGAGCTATATCCGCACTAAAGCGATGATGTACGGCGAACCGGAAGCTTGGTTTAAGCTGATGGACAAACTGGGCGATATGGTCGTCGATTACTTGCGGGCTCACGTCCAGAGCGGCGGCAAAGCATTCCAGTTGTTCGACAGTTGGGCAGGGGCGCTCGCACCCAAGGACTTCGAGAAATATGTACTCCCGACGATCACCCGTATTTTTGCCGAACTTCGGGATTTGGATGTACCGAAGATTTATTTTCCCGGCGTGAGTTCCGGAGAACTGCTGCCGACGTTGACCGGCATCGCTGCCGACGCCGTTGGCCTCGATTGGCGTGTGTCGATCGCGGAAGGCCGGCGCCGGACGGGCGGAAAGTTTGCGATGCAGGGCAATTTGGATCCCTATATTCTGACCGCACCGATGGAAGTCATTAAGCAGCAGGCGAAAATAATCATCGACGACGGCTTAACGGCCCCCGGATTTGTGTTTAACCTGGGACACGGCTTGTTCCCCGAGGCTTCCTTGGGCAAGCTGCGGGAGTTGACGGAATTCGTGCACGAATATTCTGCCGAAGCGATTCTGCATCAACCCGCACCGCGTGCGTAATGCTATATCCCATACAGGAGAGCAACCCAATTATCGACTAGAGGTGAACTGGAATCGTGAAATCGAAAATCGGAGTGTTGGTGATGTCTTACGGCACGCCGCAAAGTCTGGACCAGGTCGAGGCGTATTATACGCATATCCGGCGCGGCCATCCCCCCGCCGCGGAACAGCTCCAAGAGCTGGTCGATCGTTACGAGGCGATCGTAGGCGGGGTATTTCCGCTGCGCGCCAATACCGACAAGCAAGTTGCCGCTTTGCAGGAAACGCTGAACCGCATGAACGCGGACAAAGACACGGAGTTCGTTTGTTATCAGGGACTTAAGCATGCCCATCCGTTTATTGAGGACGGCGTGGCGCAAATGGCGGAGGACGGCATCCGCGAAGCGGTCGGCATCGTGCTTGCGCCGCATTATTCGATCATGAGCATCGGCGGTTACATCAAACGGGCGGAAGCCAAGGCGCAGGAGCTGGGGGTTGCGATGCGATTTGTGGAGAGCTATCATCTGCATCCAAAGCTGATTGAGGCTTTTGCCGCGCGGGTATCCGCCAAGCTGGATCAATTCGAGGAGGCCGGTGCCCTGCGGGACCAGGTTCGGGTGCTGTTCAGCGCCCACAGCCTGCCGGAGAAAATTCTGCAAATGGGCGACCCGTACCGGGACCAGTTGCTGGAGACGTCCCGAGCCGTCGCCGAGAAGGCCGGCGTGACGAACTGGCAGTTCACCTGGCAAAGTGCGGGGCGTACCGCCGACCCGTGGCTGGGGCCGGATATCCTGGACACGCTGAAAGACTTGAGCGAGGAGCAGGTGGAAGACGTGCTGGTCGCTCCGGTCGGCTTCGTGTCGGACCATCTGGAAGTGCTGTACGACTTGGACATCGAAGCCAAAACGATCGCCAAAGAGCTGGATATGCGGCTGGAGCGGATTGAATCGCTGAACACCGAACCTTTGTACATGGAGGCGCTCGGCGACGTCATTATCAAATCTTGGGAAAAGAGATGAGAGGACATGCGTGATTCTTCACGTCAGGTTGTCATAATCGGCGGGGGGCTGACCGGATTGTCCGCGGCCTTTTACGTTCGCAAGTTCTACAAGGAGCGGGGCATCACCCCGCAAATGACACTGCTGGAAAAAAGCAACGCCCTCGGCGGCAAAATCGAAACACTGGAGAAGGACGATTTTGTCATCGAGAAAGGTCCCGATTCCTTCCTGGCCCGCAAAACGGCCATGACCGACCTGGCGAAGGAGCTGGGGTTGGAAGGCGAACTGGTCTCGATGAATCCGGACGCCAAGAAAACGTACATCGTCAGCGGCGGCAAGCTGCATCCGATGCCCGCGGGTCTGGTATTGGGCATTCCGACCGAGCTTGGGCCGTTCCTGCGCAGCGGACTCGTCTCCTGGAGCGGCAAAGCCCGGGCGATGCTGGACCTGGTGATGCCGCCGCGGCCCAGTGAGGAGGACGAGTCGCTGGGGGCGTTCATCGAACGCCGACTCGGCGCCGAGGTGCTGGAAAATGTAACCGAACCGCTGCTCGCCGGCATTTATGCGGGCGACACCTACAAGCTCAGCCTGCAATCGACCTTCCCGCAGTTTGGCGAGGTCGAGCGGGCCTACGGCAGCTTGATCAAGGGCATGATGACCGGCAAAAAGCCGGTGGAGACGCACACGGGCACGAAGCGCAGCGCGTTCCTGACGTTCCGCAAAGGCCTGAAGACGCTGGTAGGCGGGCTGGCTTCGTCCTTGTCCGACGTGGACTGCCGCCTGGAGACCGAGGTGGTCGAACTCCGCCGTACGGGACCGGAGGCGTACGAAGTCGTATTGGCCTCGGGCGAGGCTCTCCCGGCGGATGACGTGATCGTCACTGTGCCAGCGTTCGCCGCCGCCGATCTGCTGCGGCCGCATGTCGATGTGGCCGCGCTGGACGCGATCAACTACGTGTCCGTCGCCAACGTCGTCATGGCGTTTGACCGCAAGGATGTCACCGGCCTGTTCGACGGTTCGGGCTTCCTGGTGCCGCGCAAGGAAGGCCTGAACATCACCGCCTGCACGTGGACCGGCATCAAGTGGCTGCATACGAGCCCGAACGACAAAATGCTGCTGCGCTGCTACGTCGGCCGTTCCGGCGACGAGGAGAAGCCGTTTCTGCCCGAGGAGGAGCTGACGGAGCTCGTCCTTGGAGACTTAAAGCGGCTGATGAACATTACGGCCCGGCCGCTGTTCACGGAGATTACCCGCCTGCCGAAATCGATGCCGCAGTATCCGGTGGGCCATCTGCAGCAGGTTGCCGAGCTGAACGGCCGGCTGGCGTCGTCGCTGCCGGGCGTTTATGCCACCGGTGCGGCCTTTTACGGCGTCGGCCTGCCCGACTGCATCAAGCAGGCGAAGGAGCTGGCCGAGCGGATGACGGAGAAATTGAAGGTCGCCCAGGTTTAAGCGGACGGCCGCTGCAAGACTCAATATAGGACTTCCTGACCCCTTGCCGGCAAAATAGGCGAGGGGTTCTATTTATTTGCGGAGACCTGATATAATAAAATCAAACGGTCAGCTTTTGAACACGAAGGAATCGACATCGAGCCTTCATCGAAACGATAGATCAGCGCACAAAGGAGTTTGTAATGTACCCACCAAGGTCGGAAAAAAACAAAAAGAAGCAGCAGGAGAAAAGGCGGCGGCAACACCGGATTTGGCTCCTGCTTAACTTGACTCTCATCACTTTAATCTTCGTGCTGGGAGCTTACTTTTATATGGAGGAACGCATCGGGCAAGCCGGTCCGAAAGCGGGAACCGAGCAATTGCCGGGCGTTTCGGGCCAACCGGCGCCGGATAAGGACGATTCGCGAGCCGGCGAGACGACGGATGCGCCGCCGGAGAATGGCGATCGCGCACAAACCGGGACGGAGAAGGAGAACGATCAGGATAACGGCGTAACGGGCGACGTTTTTCCGGGAGAAGATAACGATGACCCGGCCGGCGAGGGAGAAATCGGCTTAACCGATCCGCCGTCCGGAACGGATTTCGGCAAGGAGGAGAACGACGATGCGGAGCGGCTGCTGATTCATTTTGCGGGCGACACGATTTTTTCCGGCAAGGTTGAGGAACGGCTGGAAAAAGCGGGATACGAGCTTCCGTACGAATACGTCCGCGGGTTGTTTCAGAATGACGACTTAAGCGTCTTGAATCTGGAGACGCCCGTAACGACAGGCGGAGAGCCGGCGGAAGATAAGACCTTCGTGTTCAAGTCGCCGCCGAAGGCGATCGGACCGATGGCCCAGGCCGGCGTGGACGCGGTCAATTTGGCCAACAATCATATCCTGGACCAGGGCGTGCCCGGACTCCGGGATACGATGAAGGCGCTGCGGAAGCATAACGTGATGTATGTCGGCGCCGGCAAGAACAGCAAAGAAGCTTATGCCCCGGTCTATCTCGAACGCAAAGGGATCAAGATCGCCCTGTTCGGCTTCAGCCGGGTGGTGCCGGAGCCGGGATGGGTCGCGGGAGCGAACAAACCGGGGGTAGCCTCCGCGTACGCGCCGGAACCGGCGTTGAACGCGATTCAGGCGGCCCGCGGCAACGCCGACCTGGTGTTCGTCATGACCCATTGGGGCAAGGAGCGGACGACGAAGCTGGAGGACCATCAGCAGGAGCTGGCGCACGCGTTCATCGATGCCGGAGCTGACCTGGTCATCGGCGGCCATCCGCATGTGATGCAAGGACTGGAACAATACAAAGGCAAGTGGATTGCCTACAGTACGGGCAACTTTATTTTTACCAAGTCGAAGGATCCGAAAACGTGGGAGACCGCGGTGTTTGCCGCTTCATGCACGCGCGGCGGGGATTGCGAACTTAAGCTGATCCCGTATCGCACGGAGCTGGGGCAACCCGTGCCGATGAGCCCCGAAGACGGAAGCCGGTTGCTGAAGGAAATCGAGGGCTTTTCGCCGGGGGTCCGGATTTCGGAGGACGGTGAGGTGAGCGTCTCCAGGACGGGGATGGGCTCAATGCCCGGTATACCGCGACAGACGGATCGCCGCACGTAAGGGAAGTCCGTTTCCGACAGAAGGGAGGCGAGAGAGTGCGTAATCCATGCGTGGCCCATCGCGGCTTTTCCGGGATCGCCCCGGAGAACACGATGGCCGCGGTCCAGCTCGCCCTGCAGCAGGAAGATGTCCGCTGGATCGAAGTTGATGTACAATGTTCAAAGGACGGCGTGCCTTTATTGATTCATGATTTTACGCTGAACCGCACGACAAACGGCCGGGGACCGGTCAAGGACAAGACCTGGGCGGAGCTCCAAACGCTGGACGCCGGCAGTTGGAAGTCCGAGGCTTACCGCGGAGAACGCCTGCCGAGCCTCGATGAGTTTCTGGACGCGATCGCCGGACGGCTGCGTGCCAATCTGGAGATCAAGACCGAAGGCAACATGTACCCGGGCCTGGAGGAGAAGGTCATCTCCGCTGTCAAACGGCGGCATATGGAGCACGAGGTCGTGCTGACTTCGTTTGAACCAAGGGTACTGGCGAAGATCAAGGAGGTCGGCCGCGGCATTCGCACGGGTCTGATCATCGACGGGCGGCCGAAGGATTTGCTGCTGCGGCTCAAGCTGTTGCGTTGCTCGTTCTTATCGATTCATTATCGCTCGTTAACCGCCGAGTTGGCGGAAAAAGCGTTCAAGCATGGGATCGAGGTTATGGCCTGGACGATGGACGATGTCAAGACGCTGCGGAAGGTTGCGGCGCTGCATGCCGATATCCTGCTCTGCACGAACCGGCCGGATGTATGGCGGCAGGCGATCGGAAGCGGGAAATTTACAAACTCGATTGTGAAATCACAATCCCCTGGAGGAGAAAATGACGATGAACAAAATGATCGCTAATGTCTACTGCGTTGGGCGGAATTACCGGGCGCATGCCGAGGAACTCGGCAACGAGGTGCCGACCGAGCCGATGATCTTCCTGAAACCGTCGCATGCGGTGACGGCGATGGACGGACGGGGCCTTGCGCTTCCGGCCGACCGCGGATCGGTGCATTATGAAGCCGAGCTGGTGCTGCGCATCGCCCGCGATTACAAGCCGGGGATGACGGTGGACGATTTGGTGGACGTCATTGCGTTCGGGATCGATTTCACGCTGCGCGATGTGCAGAACATCGTCAGAGACAAGGGCAATCCGTGGACGCCGGCCAAGGGCTTCCTGCAATCGGCGCCGATCACGCCTTATCTCGCGTTCCCCGGTGCGGCGGAAACGGCGAACGAAGATTTCGTGCTGCGGAAGAACGGGGAGGTTGTGCAGCGCGGCAACATCAGCCGGATGATTTTCCCGCTGCAGCAAATCGTCGATTATATCGCCGAGCATTACGGTTTGGGCGAAGGGGACTTGATTTTTACCGGGACGCCTGAAGGCGTAGGCCCGGTTGTTCAAGGGGACAAGCTGGAGTTATCCTATGGCTCCCAGGTGTTGGGCAGTTGCACAGTCGCTTCCGGCCCGGCCGCAAAATGAATATGAATTGGATCGTAGGGGCGCTTTGCGCCCTGATCGTGTCTGGGGCGGCCTATAAGAAGCGATCGTTATCCCTGTCGGGAATGCTGGCGGCGTTCGTGATGGGCACGGTGTATTACGGCGCCGGCAATTTGTTCTGGTTTGGGATCTTGCTGCTGTTTTTCGTCAGTTCGTCGGTTTTCTCGCATTTTCGCGGCGAACGTAAGGCGGAGCTAGAGAAATCGTATGCCAAAAGCGGACGCCGGGACGCCGGCCAGGTGTTGGCGAACGGCGGGCTGGGCATGGTGGCCTGCCTTGGCAATCTGTTCTGGCCCGATCCGGCGTGGGCGTACTTTTTCGTCGGGACGATGGCCGCAGTGACTGCGGACACGTGGGCGACGGAATGGGGCGGCCTCAGCAAACGCGAGCCGCGTTCGATCCTGAACGGCCGCCGGGTTCCCCCGGGAACGTCGGGCGGGGTAACGCTGCTGGGCAGCACGGCGGCGCTGGCCGGTGCGGCGTGCATCGGCGGGGCCGCATGGCTGCTGCGGATGTGGACGGGGGACGACGCTTATTCCGAGGTAGGTCCCGCGTTGCTGGCGCTGGTGAAATGGGGGCTGATCGGCGGAATTTCCGGCTTGGCCGGAGCCTTCGCCGATTCCTGGTTGGGCGCGACCGTTCAGGACATGCAGCGCTGCACCGTGTGCGGCAAAGCGGTTGAGGTGGCGGAGCATTGCGGCCGGAGAACCGAGCATTTGCGCGGTTACCGCTGGATGAATAACGATAGGGTGAATTTACTCAGTTCCCTGGCAGCCGGGTTCCTGGCTTGGGGAATCGGGATGATAGGATAAAGTAGGGGTTAACGAATGAACATACTGACGGTGGAACAACTGACGAAAACTTATGGGGAGAAAGTGCTGTTTCAGGACGCTTCCTTCGGCATGGACGAAAACGATAAAATCGGCGTGATCGGCGTCAACGGGACGGGCAAATCCACGTTCCTGAAGGTCATCGCCGGCCTTACACAAGCCGATTCCGGCAAGGTCGCCATCAATCGGGACGTCCGCGTGACATTCCTGGCGCAAAATCCCGAATATGCCCCGGACATTTCCGTTCTGCGCGGCGTGTTCCAAGGCGGCGGACCTGAGCTTCAGGTCGTATCCGCTTATATGGAGGCCGAGGAAGCGCTGGAACGGGAGCCGGAAAATGCCGCACGGCAGGCGGAACTGGCGCGGTTGTCACAGGAGATGGACCGGCTGCAAACGTGGACGCTGGTCAGCGATGCCAAAAGCGTCCTGTCCAAGCTAGGCATTACCGACTTCGCCCAGCGTATGGGCAGCTTGTCCGGGGGCCAGCGCAAGCGCGTGGCGCTCGCTTCGGCTCTAATCCTCCCTTCGGAGCTGCTGATTATGGACGAGCCCACCAACCACATCGACAACGATACGGTCGCCTGGCTCGAGGCGTACTTGCAGAAACGGCGCGGCGCGCTGCTGCTCATAACGCACGATCGTTATTTTCTGGATCGCGTCTGCAACGTTATGCTGGAGCTTGATCGCGGCCGGCTGTTCCGTTATGAAGCGAATTACAGCCGCTTCCTGGAGCTGAAGAGCGAACGCGAAGAGCGCGAAGCCGCCTCCGAACAGAAACGGCAAAATCTGCTGCGGAACGAGCTTGCCTGGATCCGCCGCGGGGCCAAAGCGCGCTCGACCAAGCAGAAAGCGCGGATCGAACGGTTCGAGCAGTTGCAAGCGGCAAAGACGGAATATAAGAGCGATAATCTCGAAATCTCGGTCGCTTCCACTCGGCTGGGCCGCAAAATCCTGGAGATCGACGGGCTTCGCAAGTCGATTGAAGGCCGGCTGCTGATCGGGGAGCTGACTTACACGGCGGTGCCGGGCGATCGCGTTGGCATTGTGGGACCCAACGGGAGCGGCAAGTCGACGCTGCTGAACATGATCGCCGGGCGGATCGAGCCGGATGGCGGCGAAATCGTGCTGGGCCAAACGGTGAAGCTGGGGTATTTTACCCAGGAGCATCAGGAAATGGACAGCCAGCAGCGGGCGATCGAATATATCAAGGAAGCGGCGGAGGTGGTGACGACGGCGGACGGCACGCGGATTACCGCGGCGCAAATGCTGGAGCGGTTCCTGTTCCCGCCGGACATGCAGTGGACGCCGATCGGTAAACTGTCGGGGGGAGAGAAGCGGCGGCTGTATCTGCTGCGCGTGCTGATGGGCTCTCCAAACGTGTTGCTGCTGGACGAACCGACGAACGATCTCGACATCCAGACGCTGACGGTGCTGGAAGCGTATTTGGACGAGTTCCCCGGGGCTGTGTTTGTCGTCTCCCATGACCGCTATTTCCTCGACCGGACCGTAGACAAGATCATGGCGTTTGAGGGCGGCGGCGGAGTTGCTGTGCACGTCGGCGATTATAGCGACTATGAGGAGCGCACGCAGCAGGCGGTTGGACAAACTGCTCCGGATTCGCGCAAGACAGGCACCGATCGGTCTGACCGGAGCGACGCCGGACCGCAATCTGCTTCCGGCAGCCGCGACCCGGGCCGCGGAGAGAAGCTGAAGTTCAGCTATAACGAGCAACGCGAATACGAAACGATCGACGCGACCATCGAAGCGGCCGAGCAGCGCCTTGCGGCGATTTCCGGGGAAATGGAATCCGCCGCGAGCGACGCCGTCCGCCTGCAAGAACTGATGCAGCAGCAGCAGGAGGCGGAGGCCGAGTTGGAACGCCTGATGGAACGCTGGACGTATCTGAACGAGCTGGCGGAGAAGATCGAAGCCCAGCGGAATTCGTAAGCTGCGGAAGGATCACCATTGACCCTAGATCCCCGTGCGCCACTTCGGTAGTTTAATTCTTTGTTATTCAGGTGGCCCTTGCGTGAACCGATGCCGCGTTGGCCACCTCAAGTCATTATCGGGAGGAAATGTTGTGCAAAATACAATTTGGGGGATGAAGATGTAAATCAAATCATCCCTTATTGTTCATCCCCCGCCATTCCGCACCCTTCGCTTTCTATTGCACCCTTTGCCCCTAAATCTTCATATCCGCTTCTGGTTTTTCCGTTTCGGGCACGACCCAAATTTCCATGCCGGTCGTATCTGGTTCGTGGCTGGCATAACGCTCGATCGAAAAGGGCTTGATAGTAATGCCGTGATTCGGCAGCCAGGTGCCAAACAGGTACTGTTGAGCTTTGTACAAGGCGTCCATCACGAGATGCGTGAAATCTTCCGCCGCAAAAGAGCAAACGATGTATTCGCCTTCCGCAAGCGTCCAGGCGGTGAACCCTTCCGGGGGCTCGGCCGCGTGCGCTTCGGCTCCCGCAAAGTAACGATAATAGCCCGGATTCGTACCGGGATAAGCGACGCCAAGCTCGTCCCCGCCGGCTTTCAATTCGCGAATCCCCGGTTTCTTCTCGTGAAAATCGTCCCACAACAAGCCCAATGTATCGATGCCGGTTGCTCCGCTGCCGGGCAGCTGCCCCATCGGCTCTTCCACGGACAGACCGATAAAATATTCGGTCGCCGACGATCGCCGCCGCCCGATTTCGATCATGATGCCGTCGACGACCAAAGGGACATTTTCGTCAACCGTCGTGTAATTCAGCAGCAGTTGGGGTTTCGCGAAACGGTTCAACCCGACCGGATTGGCCCGGTATTCCTCCGGCGTAAGGCCAAACGCGCTTTTGAAGGACCGGGTAAAATATTCGTGGGAGGAAAAGCCGAAATCCAAAGCGACATCCATGATCCGCCGGTCATTCAAGGGCAGGGCTTCGGCGGCTCGGGCCAGCCGGCGCTGCTTGATGTATTCGCTGACGGGCTTTTTGATGAGCCGGCTAAACAGCCGCTGGTAATAAAACGGCGACAACGCCGCCATCCTAGCCAGAGCTTCGATCTGCAACTCCTCGGAAAGATGTTCTTCGATATAGTCGATCGTGAGTTGGATTTGTTCCCATGCGTGCATCCTGCGCACCTCCTTGTGATTAGATTAACATGGAAGCGGCAGTGGCGGCTTGACGCTCTCTGCTCTTTTTTAGCGAAGCGTTCCAGCGGGAGAGAGTAATCTATCTCTACCGATCTGTGCTATAATACTATCGAATGTTTTTTTGCAATGTGCTAGGCAGGTTCATAGTTCTCTCTGTAAACTCTTCGCCCGACGAAGGGTCTTTCTTTTTTTCGGTCGATGGACGGTTGCCTGCGAAATTTCATGAAAAAGAAGTGATAACGTGGCAAGTGCAGCAATAAGAGCAACAACGCGTCGCTTTTTGGATCGGCATTTTTCCGGCCAATCGATCGATTACCGGCAAATTATCGCACTCATTATCCCGATTTTGATCGACCAGGCGTTTATCATCGGCCTGAATCTGGTCAACACCGCCATGATCAGCTCCTCCGGGGTAGCGGCGGTGAGCGCCGTCAATATGGTCGATTCGCTGAATATTTTCCTGATCAACGTGTTTGTCGCCGTGGCGACAGGGGGGACTGTCGTGGTCGCGCAGTATAAGGGCAGCCGGAATGACGCGATGGTATCCAAGGCTTCCTCGGGATCCGTCTCCTCGGTCGTGCTGCTGGCACTTGCGATCAGCCTGTTGATCATCGCTTTGCATTCGCCCACCTTGAACCTGTTGTTTGGTTCGGCAGCAGCCGACGTGTTTCAAAATGCCAAATCGTATCTGATCGGCAGCAGCCTGTCGTTTTGCGGGATCGCGATCGTTGAAGCGGTGTGCGGGGTGCTGCGGGGGATCGGAAAATCGCGGGCCTCCTTGATGCTGTCGCTGATCATGAACCTCTCCTACGTCGCGCTG
This sequence comes from Paenibacillus sp. JL3B1040, assembly GCF_057063165.1. Lineage (NCBI taxonomy): Bacteria > Bacillati > Bacillota > Bacilli > Caryophanales > Paenibacillaceae > Paenibacillus > Paenibacillus tiangongensis. The sequence goes on from NZ_CM169317.1 coordinate 1,863,554, forward strand.
AATTTTATCTTGATCCAACTGGCGGACATGGGAATCATGGGAATGAACATCTCCGTCAATGTATCCCGCTATCTGGCCGCGGCCTGCGCCATTTATTATCTGGTCAAAATGGACGAGTCGCTGAGGGTTCGCCTGCGGGATATGCTGCAAGTCAACTGGACGATGCTCAAAAAAATTCTCTCAATCGGCATGCCGTTTGCGGCGGAGCAGATGTTCTTTAACGGCGGCAAAATACTGACGCAAATTTTCATCGTCAGCCTGGGCACCTACGCCATTGCCGCCAATGCGATCAGCGCTTCGCTGGCGATGGTGATTCAAATCCCGGCCAACGCGTTGTCCATCGCGATCGTAACCGTGGTTGGGCAATGCATCGGACGCCGGGAGATCGAGGATGCCCGGAAGCTGACGCGCTCGTTTCTGTGGCTCTCCTCGGCGACCTTCGTCGTGATGGGGCTCATCATCCTTCCGCTGTTCCATCCGCTGGTATCGCTGTTTCACCCGCCGGCGGAGATCGTGGATGATATCTTTACCATCGTGCTGATCAATACGATCGCGCAAATTCCGCTGTGGGCGATCAGCTTCATTACGCCTTCGGCGCTGCGGGCGGCCGGAGACGCAAAATATACGTCCGTCGTATCGATGTTGTCGATGTGGCTGTTCCGTGTCGTGCTCGGCTATATTTTAGGCGTCGTGCTGCCGTTTGGCGTCGTTGGCGTCTGGCTGGCCATGGACATCGAATGGGGGATCCGCGGATTGATCTTCCTGCGCCGCTTCCGCGGAACCAAGTGGTACCGGCATCGATTGGTGGAGGACTGACAACGGCCTTTACATAAAATAAACCTTTAAGCCTTACATCGCCCAAACATGGGCAGACCTAGGCTTAAAGGTTTTTTTACTAGCTCAGCACAGCACGCCGCTGGCTACCGACATCATCAGCTTGATGCGGTTGATCTGGTTCACTTCGCTGGCGCCGGCGTCGTAGTCGATGGCCGCGATGTTGGCGTCCGGATACATCTCCTTCAGCCCTTTGATCATCCCGCGCCCGGTGATGTGGTTTGGTAGGCAGGCAAATGGCTGAATGCAGACGATGTTGTTCACGCCGTGATCGAGCAGCTCCATCATCTCCGCCGTGAGGAACCAGCCTTCCCCCATCTGATTGCCGACCGATACCAAGCGTCCGGCTTTTTCCGCCAGCTTGTAGATACTCTCCGGCGGGGTTAAATAGCGGCTCGCTTCCAGCGCTTGTTTCATCGGCTTGCGGTACAGTTCGATATAGCGGATGACCATCGGGTTCACGAGGCCTAGCATTTTACTTTTGCCCAAGTGATCCGCCTTATAAATCGGATTGTATAAGCAATAGAACATGAAATCGAGGAAATCGGGCACGACCGCTTCGCCGCCCTCGGCTTCGATCACCTCCACGATCCGGTTATTGGCATCGGGATGGAATTTGATCAGGATTTCGCCGACGATGCCGACCCGCGGTTTGGATGCCCCCGTTTGCGGCAGCGCTTCGAATTCCGCGACCATGTCCCGGACATTTTTCTTGTATTCATGGAACGAAAACTCCTGCAGGGAATGCTTGCACAGCGTCATCCATTGGCGGAACAGCAGCTCGGTATCGCCGGCGTTCCGCTCATACGGCCGGAAGCGGTACAAGAGCCGCATCAGCAGATCGCCGTAGCAGGCCGCCGCGATCAACCGGTTGATCAGCTTTACATTCAGCTTGAAGCCCGGCTGATATTCCATCCCCGAGGCATTCAAGGAAATGACCGGGATCTGCGCCATTCCCGCTTCTTTCAGCGCCTTGCGCAGCAAAGCGATATAATTCGTCGCCCGGCAGCCACCGCCGGTTTGGGTCAGAATCACCGCCGTCCGGTTCGGATCGTAGTCTCCGCCCCGCAGGGCCGCCATGATTTGCCCGATCGTCACGATCGCCGGATAACAAGCATCGTTGTTCACGAATTTCAAGCCCTCGTCGGTAGTTTGCGCGCTGGCTTTCTCCAGCACCTTCAGCCGGTAACCGGCCCCGCGGAACACCGTCTCGAACAATTCGAAGTGAATCGGCGAGAGCTGCGGGGCAAGAATTGTATATTCGCTTTTCATCTCCTTGGTAAAAGCGGCCGGCGAAGCCGGCGCGGACGCCGTCCGGGCGGTAACCTGCGCCTGTTCGCGCTCCTTCATCGCCGCCAGTAACGAGCGCAGCCGGATGCGCGCCGCTCCCAAATTGCTGATCTCATCCACTTTAATTAAGGTGAAGGTCTTCTGGTGACGCTCCAGAATCTCCTGAATCGTATCCGCGGTGATCGCATCGATGCCGCAGCCGAACGAGGTCAACTGCACCAGCTCCAGGTCGTCCCGGCCGCTGACGAAATAAGCCGCGCGGTACATTCGCCCGTGGTACGTCCATTGATTGACGACAGGCAGGGGATGTTTGACGGCGCCAAGGTGGCACACCGCATCCTCCGTCAACACCGCCAGCCCCATCCCGGTTATCAGGTCGGCGATGCCGTGATTGATCTCGGGATCGCTGTGGTAGGGATGGCCGCAGAGCACGACTCCCTTGGCTCCGGCCTCCTCCAGCAGCTTCAGCGTTGCTTCGCCCTGAGCGCGGATATCGCTGCGAGCCCGCTCGGCCTCCTGCAGCCCCGCATCGACCGCCGCGTCCAGCTCTTCCGCCGGAATGTGCGCGAACGTGGCTTGCAGCGTCTTTTTCAAGGCCGGCACATGATCGATGTTCAGGAACGGACTCACCAGCGGGATGCCCTGCTCCTTCAACCGGTCCATATTGGTTCGGATGACCTCGGGATACGAGGCGACGACCGGACAGTTGAAATGGTTGTCGGCCGAAGCGTCCTCCTTCTTCTCATAGACAACGGCAGGATAGAAGATGAAGTCGACCTTGCTGCGAATGAGGCTTTCGATGTGGCCGTGCACCAGCTTGGCGGGATAACAGACGGACTCCGACGGAATCGTCTCCATGCCGGTTTCGTACAGCTTCTTTGATGATTTGGGCGACAGCACAACCTTGTATCCCAGCCGGGTAAAAAACGTATGCCAAAACGGATAGTTTTCGAATAGATTCAACACCCGCGGCAAGCCTACCGTCCCCCGGACCGCCTGCTCCGCAGGGAGCGGAGCGTAGTCAAACATCCGCTCGTATTTGTATTCGACAAGATTGGGGAGACCGGTCTTCGTTTTCTTCTGCGTCGCGCCGCGCTCGCAGCGGTTGCCGCTGACGTGGAAGCTCTTGTCGGGAAATCGGCTGATCGTCATCGCACAGTTGTTGCTGCATAAGGAGCAGCGGGCATGCGAGACCTCATAGGTGAACGAGTGCAGCTCCTCGCCCGGCAGCAGGCTGCTGCGGCCCGCTCCGTCATATTGCTCGCGGGCCAGCAGCGCGCAGCCGTAAGCGCCCATGATGCCGGCGATGTCGGGACGAACGACCTCCCGGCCGGTGAGCAGCTCGAAGGCGCGCAGCACCGCATCGTTGTAGAAGGTACCGCCCTGTACAACGATGCGCCGCCCGAGCTCCTCGGGATTGCGGACTTTGATCACTTTTTGCAGCGCGTTCTTCACGACGGAATAAGCCAGCCCGGCCGAAAGATCGGGCAGGGAGGCGCCCTCCTTCTGCACCTGCTTGACCTTGGAGTTCATGAACACCGTGCAGCGCGAGCCAAGATCGACCGGACGGACCGACTTCACCGCCGCGTCCGCGAACTCGGCGATGCCCAGCCCCAGCGCACCGGCAAAGCTCTCGAGGAAAGAGCCGCAGCCCGCCGAACAGGCTTCGTTCAACAGCAGGCTATCTATTGCGCCGCCGCGGATTTTGATGCATTTCATATCCTGCCCGCCGATATCGAGAATGAAGTCGACGTCCGGCAGGAAGCGGGCAGCCGCTTTATAGTGGGCGACCGTCTCCACTTCGCCGACATCGATGCGGAACGCCGCTTTCGTCAAACCTTCGCCGTAACCCGTGACGCAGGCGCGCGCGATATAACAGCTTTCCGGCAGCCGGGCGTACATTTCCTGCAGCGCTTCCGCGAGGGAAGCGAGCGGGCTCCCTTTATTGCCGCGATAAAACGTATGTAAGATTTGGTCCTCGGAACCGGTCAGCACCAGCTTGGTCGTGGTCGATCCGGCATCGATGCCGAGGAAGCAGGGACCGCTGTACCCCGCCAGATCCGCCCGGGCTGCGGTTGCCGCAGCGTGCCGCTTTCGGAAGGCGTCGTATTCCCGCTCGTCCGCGAACAGGGGGGCGAGCCGATGTTCGCCATCGGGCGCGGCCGTCCACTCTGCGGTCTCCATCCGGTTCAGCCATTCGCCGAGCGGACGCGAAGGTCCGCCCGCGCCATGCAGACCGGCGCCGATCGCCACGAAATACTGGGCATCGTCCGGGAATACGACATCGTCCGGCGCGAGTTGGAGCGTGGCAATGAACCGCTCCCGCAATTGCGGCAGGAACGTGAGCGGCCCGCCAAGAAAAGCCACCTTGCCGCGGATCGGCCGGCCGCAGGCCAGACCGCTGATCGTCTGCGTCACGATGCTCTGGAAGATGGAGGCGGCGATATCCTCGCGGCGCGCCCCTTCGTTCAGCAGCGGCTGCACGTCCGTCTTGGCGAACACCCCGCAGCGCGAAGCGATCGGGTAGATCGTCTCGCAGCGGGCGGCCCATTCGTCCAGTCCCGCCGGATCCGTCTCCAGCAGCGCGGCCATCTGATCGATAAACGCACCGGTTCCTCCGGCGCAGGCGTTATTCATCCGCTGTTCGATGCCGCCGCGCAAGTAAATGATCTTGGCATCCTCACCGCCAAGCTCGATCGCGGTGTCCGTCTCCGGCGCCAGCCGCTGGATCGCCTTCGTACAGGCGACGACCTCCTGCAGAAACGGAATGCCGGTCAGTTCGGCCAGCTTCAGCCCGGACGAACCGCTGATGCAAAGGCCGGCCTCCGCGCCGGGAAACCGGTCCATGACCTGCCGCCACAGCGCCGGCACCGCCGTACGGATATCCGAATAATGGCGGACGTACGCCCGGTGCACGATGACCTCTTCGCGTAACGCAACGATTTTGGCCGTGGTGGAGCCGATATCAAGTCCGATCTGCAGCCGCATGATGTTCCTCCGTCCCCGTTGCCATGAACGTTGTATCGAAAGCCGTGCTCTTCGCGACAAACTTGTCTCGGATCGTCTGCAGCGACTGCAGGAACACCAGCAGCTGTTCCTCGGGAAAATCGCCGAGAATCGCTTGAAAGACTTGGTTGCGTTTGGCGATCATGGCTTCAAGCACCGCTCGCCCCTTTGCCGTCAAATCGATCCAGCAGATGCGTTTGTCCTCACGGTCCCGAACACGGTCCAGCAGGCCGTCCTTGACCATTTTGTTGATGGCGATCGTATTGGCGCTGGAGGATAAGCCAACCTGTTCGGCAATTTGCGTCACCGTCGATTTCCCGTTCCGGTAAACCGCCAGCAGAATAAAAAACTTGCTGGGCAAAATCTGCTCCCCGTCGTTAAAAAACAACCGGCCCATGTTATGAGCAATGTCGAGCGTGGTCTCGCAGATTCCGTCGCACATTTCTTGAGGGTCCTTCATCGTCTTGTCTGCCTCCCCATCCAAATAAAGTTTTACGATAAAACTTTATACTCAAACCATATCATCGGGCGGGAGCGCAGGAATATAATAAATGTAATATAGACAAGAAAATCCGTTAACAAAATTTCGTTAGGGAACCGATTGACACTTCGGCTACTCGGTGTTACAATGTACCTGTAGTCAGCGATACTGAATAGCGAAAGCAAGAGCTTTCACCCGCTATTCGGTTCCTTTTTCCACCGGTACTAAGTTATACAGAATATTAGTCAGACAGAATAGCTTGGAAAACAATCGAGATAAAGGAGAAGAGCCATGAATTTTTGGGACAAAATCACAGGCAATGACATGACGAGAGAATTCAAAGGGTTTGAAGCGCGGGCTCAAAAGCTGCCGGCGGATTACCAAGCGGCATGGGAGGAAATTAAAGTGAATCTTTGGCAGCACTCCGACTTCACCGGTCGCAACCTCATGCCCATCCTGGACGGTGCGCTGAGTTGGCTTGAAGAAACGGCGGCGGACGGTCAGCGCGTTCAAGAGGTGCTGGGTGACGATATCCAAGGCTTCTGTTCGGCGCTGGCCGGAGAAGAAGGGGCCAAGTCGCTTCGTGACAAGTGGCGCGAGCAGCTCAACAAGAATGTCGCCAAAAAATTAGGGAAGCTGGAGGGATAACATGAATATTCAAGAAATGCTTCAAGGCAAAAAAGAATGGCGGGCCCACGTCGCGCGCGTTAAAGCACTCCCGCAGGATTATCAAATCGTCTATAACGAGATTCAGAAATATCTCTTTCGGGTCGGACCCGTTGAACTCAGTAATGGGATCGGCTTGCTCTCGGGGATTGTGGATTTGTTTGAGGAGGGCGCGAGTCTCGGGAAAGGAGTTCTCGAGGTGACGGGGCGCGACGTTGCGGCTTTCTGCGACGAACTCATCAAAGACTCCAAAACGTACACCGATATCTACGAAGACTCCGTTAACCACGCAATGAACAAGGCTATGAAAAAGGTGACCGACAAAACGAAATAAAAGGGTGTAAAACATGGACAATTTAACTGAAATGCTGAAGGGCTCGCTGGAAGGGTGCGTGTTGGAAATCATCAGCCGCCGTGAAACGTACGGTTACGAGATTACCCGGCGCCTGAACGAGCTGGGGTTTACCGAAGTCGTGGAAGGGACGGTTTATACCATCCTCGTGCGATTAGAGAAGAAAAACCTGGTCAATATCGAAAAGAAACCGTCGGATATGGGACCGCCCCGCAAGTTTTACACCCTGAATGAGGCTGGCCGTCAAGAACTCGCTTCGTTTTGGGAAAAGTGGGATTTCCTATCGTCAAAAATTAATGCTTTGAAGTCCAATTAAGTAAATGAGGAACCTGGATCCTACCGCAGACGATCCCGACTGAATGGCTGGTTACGAATGTGAATTTCCACCTTCGCTGTTCAGTTTTATTTTAGTCAGGTAGTAAGTGATACAGGTTACCAGTCATACTAAATAGCTGATGGGAGGAAACAAGATGAGCAAGGCAGCGATTTCCGTAAAAGGGTTACAAAAATCCTTTCAAGACAAGGAGGTCTTAAAGGGGGTGGATTTTGAGGTGCGGCGAGGCGAGATATTTGCCCTGCTGGGCTCCAATGGAGCGGGCAAGACGACGACGGTCAACATCCTCTCGACGCTGATGAAGCCCGATGGCGGGGAAGCAAGTGTTTGCGGCTCTGACGTCCAACGTCAACCGGATCATGTTCGCCAGAGCATCAGCCTGACCGGGCAGTTTGCAGCTATAGACGGCATGCATACAGGAAGGGAAAACCTGATAATGATCGCCAAGCTGCGGGGAGTTTCCCATCCCGCTCAAGTCGCCGACAATCTGCTTGCTAAATTCAGCCTGACCGATGCGGCGGGCCGCCGGGCGGACCAGTATTCCGGCGGGATGAAGCGCCGGCTTGACATCGCCATGAGCCTGATCGGGAGTCCGGCAGTCATTTTTCTCGATGAACCGACGACAGGACTTGACCCCGAAGCGCGGATTGAAGTCTGGAATACCGTCAAGGAGCTTGCCGGTAGCGGAACGACCATCTTGCTGACGACCCAGTATCTGGAGGAAGCCGAACAACTGGCGGACCGGATCGCCATCCTACATGGCGGAAAAATCATCACGACCGGTACCCTTGCCGAACTCAAAGAGATGTTCCCGCCAGCGAAAGTGGAGTACGTTGAGAAGCAGCCGACGTTGGAGGAAATCTTCCTCGCGATCATCGGCAAAAAGGAGGAGAAGTAAATGAAAAGCAAAACAGGGGTATTACTAGGACGTTTAATGCGCAATATCATGCGCAGCCCGGATACGATTATCACGGTAGCGATTACGCCAATTGCGATGATGCTGTTATTTGTCTACGTATTTGGCGGCGCCATAGAATCAGGTACGGACAATTACGTCAATTATTTATTGCCGGGAATCTTGCTGATGGCGATTGCATCCGGCATCTCTTACACGGCTTTCCGGCTGTTTGGGGATATAAAGAGCGGGTTGATGGCGCGTTTCATTACCATGCCGATCAAGCGCTCGTCGGTATTATGGGCTCATGTATTGACATCGCTTGTTTCCAATGCGCTTACTGTCGTGGTGGTTTTCCTCGTCGCGCTTTTGATGGGCTTTCGTTCAAGCGCCGGTATCCTGGAATGGCTCGCGGTAGCCGGGATCCTCGGGTTGTTTACGCTGGCGCTGACCTGGCTGGCGGTCATTCCCGGCCTGACAGCAAAGACAATGGAAGGGGCAACGGCCTTCTCGTACCCGTTGATCTTCCTGCCGTTTATCAGTTCGGCCTTCGTCCCTACCGAAACCATGCCTAAAATTGTTCGGGTGTTCGCCGAGAACCAGCCCGTGACTTCCATCGTGAATGCGATTCGGGCCCTCCTCTATGAAGGTACGGTGGGCAACGAGATCTGGGTCGCGCTAGCCTGGTGCGTCGGCATTATGATCATCGCCTACTTCTTCGCCGGCAGAGTTTTTAAAAGCAAGTTAGGGTAAGCCCAAATCGCTTATCCCAAGGCCGAAATTTGTATGATATCGTATGAATCTGGTTTCTTTTGAATAGATTGGAAGCTAAACAGAACTAAAAGCAAGTTTAGCAGTAGATAAGTTGTCCTTGCACTCCCCTCAAAAGGGGAAGGTAGGGACATTTTTTTATTTACGCTTTAGAAGTTTAATTGACCACAGTATGAAAAGAAGATATATTAATTTCATACATATAATTCCAGACATAATGATTATGAGGAATGTGTGGTGATGATCGATGAGTGCATCTACGATCCTGGAGGAAGTTCATTGTTTTATCCGAGAAAATGAATTGAATTTGACTCAATTCTCGACGAGGTTAAAAATTAACGCGGGAACGCTGAGCTATATATTAAACGGCAACCGAGCCTTAACCATCGATCATCTGGACCGGATTTCGGAGGTCATGGGCGTACCCAAAGGGCATTATTACGAGAAATATATCGAGGATTATCTTCAGGAACGGGACCCCAATTGGCGGAGAGTAGGCCCTTTTCTTCGGAAATGCGCGAAATTGGACAAGCTGGATTGCATACGAAGAACGGTAAGCCTGTTGTTGGATAATTTGGCGTACGCTACGTCCTTATTTGAGCTGGCCGAGGAGTTTTTTGAGAAGGAACTATACGGGGCCGCAGAGATTCTCTATGAAAATGTGGCGTTGAGCGAAACGAGGCAGTATTCCGAGCGGTTGGCTGTATGTCAGTATCGGTTGTTTAAAATCCGGATCGGAACGGACCAAGCCCATAACCTTAAAATCGCACACCAATTCGAACCGTTTGTGGATCGGCTGGATGAAGTCCTGCAACTGGACGCTCTCAAGGATTTGGCTAACCTATACCGCTCGCTTCGGGAGTGGGACCGACTTGAAGTGTTGGCCAAGGAGATGGAGCACAAAGCGAGTATTATATATTTCAGGGAAAGACGAGCGGAAGAGGAGTTTCAGAAAATACAAAAACGGCTTAGCAGGCCCGTTTTTTTATATATCGCCTATGCCAAACTATTGTGTGCAGCAGTATATGACGGCAGAGGAGACTATGCAAAGTCGATGGAATACACTTATCAATACGCTGACTTAAGCTGGGTACGAGAAACGGATTTGGATACGAAGTATTACGTAGATCAATTTCAAATATGGTCACGGGCTAATCTTTATGCTAATAAAATTATGAGTGGAGAAATTGAGGTATTATCTGAATACGTGGCGTATATTCTGGATAATCCGGATGAGATGATAACGGGGCTATCTAACATTATGTATGCCGCTAACCGGTATCATTTTGATGTTGATCACATCCTTCAAGAATTTCATTCTAAATTAGAGGAGTACGAACACTCTCAAAGGGATGATAATATAAGTATAGGCATTGTATACACCGATACTTACAACAAACTTCTCTATAATCTAACTTATTACTATATTCATAAAGATGATAGTCTAACTGGATTCAATTATTTAATGCGCGGGTTGGAAAATTCCGTTATAATTAATAAGAATGCTAACATCATTAAGTTTATGGTTTTATTTGAACAACATAGAAATGAAGCTCCAGAGGAAATTATCTTGAAATACAAAAATATCATTAGCGAGGTGTCTAGGGAAGTATGAAAATGATGATCGCCGCCTTAGCCGTTTTTCTATCCCTTGTATTTGTTTCTCCTAGCGTGGGTTCTGTTAATCACAACCCCATTACCACGTTCGATCAACATGGTGTATCCTAAGATAAAAAAACGCCTATTCGTTGAATTTAAACGAATAGGCGTTTTTTCAAGATGTCAAACACCCGCTGGCGGACGCTTATCACGATTATCCCCTTTGATCAGATCGTCGAGAACTGGAGAAGAGCTCGCCTCATTCACGGCCCCGGGCCACCCTGAATGAAAGGGATAATCGCGCAAAGGGCAGCATTAGAGGGATATCAAGGCCAAGGCACATCAGCAATCAACACCCGTTCTTGGACGCTTAACACGATTATCCCCTTTAATCAGTTCGCCGAGAACTGGAGAAGAGCACGCCTCATTCCAGGTTCCGAGCCCTCCTGCGAAGCGGTCAATGCCGTGATTGTACTGCCATCGGATTATGATGACGGGCATTGACTCTGCCGTTGCGGAACAGTTTACACTATATTAAAACCCGACAGGAGGAAAATGTTGAATGGTTGATTTAATCAAAATTAGAGATGTGTCAACCCAATATGATATATCTGCCCGAACTCTTCGCTATTATGAAGACATGGGCCTGATAAGCAGCACTCGCAGCGATGATTATGCTTACAGGATGTATGATGAAGTCGCTGTTAAAAGACTTGAGCAAATTTTGATTCTGCGCAAGCTAAATATTAGTATCAAAGATATACAGCGCATTTTTAACACTTCTGGTTCAGAGGTCGTTTTGGAGGTGTTAGGCAAAAAAGTTGATGATATCGATGGGGAAGTATCTCTTTTGCATGTGTTGAAAGAAATTGTTTTAGAATTTATCCGCCAGATTGAAAATGCCGATTTCGGTAAGGATTCCGATGTGAAGATGCTGTATGAAAAGGCGAAAGGAATTGAAAATCAACTTGTAAATGTAGATTATAACGGCAACCCTTCCAATGTGAACCGGTTGCTGGAGGCTGCGGAAAAACTGGAACGGGAACCGGACATTCTCATCGTTGAAATGCCCCCCTGCCGAATGGTGACTTCGGGGCTGCTGGAGGATGATAACGAGTTCAACCGATTTGACGCAATGTGGATGCGCCTTGGTTCTCGGATTGCCGACAAGATCAATCCTCGTGATTTTATGTATCATGACGATGAATTTAATAAAAATGTCTGGTTATTTTTAATAGAGGACTGGATGACCGAAGCTGACACCGAGGGGTATAAAATTATCACGTTCGACGGCGGCTTGTTTGCGGTAGCGATTGCGGAGAGTTGGGAATATAACGAATATGACCGCGTATACAAAGGTATAAAGGCATGGCTAAAACGGCAGGAACATCTTGAACTTGATGAAGGAGCCAACCGCCATCTGTTATACCACTTTGCAGGACCTCACTCGGCACAGATGAAGGAGTGGAATTACGGCAAGGTTCGTTATTTTGTGCCGATTAAATTGAAAGAAGAAAAAAACACTTGATCCGGATATAAAGTAGATCAACACCCGCTGGCCGGACGCTTATCACGATTATCCCCTTTGATCAGATCACCGAGAACTGGGAGAAGAGCACGCCAAATTCCGTGCTCCGGGCCTCCCTGAATGAAAGGGATAATCGCGCAAAGGCAGCATGAGAGGGACATCATGGCACATGTCTGATCACAATAACCTGCCGCAAATCGCGGGAATCGCCGTTCAGCTTGGTTTCGGCGGCGTTCAGTTGCGCCGAGCCGTCGCCGTCGAGGAAGATGCCGTCGACGAGTTGGCCGCCGGCGAGCGTCGCCTGGACGTCGGCGCGGAACGCCTCCGCCGTGCAGCGCGTAGGCGTGACGATCAGCCACAGCCGGCCGTCCGCGTCATAGGCGAGACCGGAGCGGAGCCGGTTCTCATCGGGATTCGGCAGGTGCTCGGCCTCCACCGCCGCCGCGCGCCAACCGGCGTCATCCTGCAGCTTCATGCTGACGCCGCCTTGGGCGAAGTAGCGGGAGCGATCCGTGACGGCGAGCTCGTCTGCCGCAGAAACCACCTGCACCGAGAAGCCGCCCGCAGCGCCGTCCCATACGAGCGTGCCGCGGGCGTATTTGGCGTTGAACCAGCCGGAGCCGTAAGCGCCTGCCTTGTCTTGAACCGGCTGGTCATGGTTCACCGCGATCGACAATATGGCGTCATTGTAGAAAAAGCCGCCGTTGATGCCGTACACGCGGTAACGCCCCAACGGCCGGTCGGCCGCCCGCAGCTCGATCCGCTCCGGATCGACGACCAAGGCATGCAGCTTGACGCCGTTCCTCGCGGTGAGTTCATGATATTCATAGTTGTGCGGGAGCAGGTAGCGGCTGCCCCAGCCGATCATCAGCAGAATGCCGAGAAAGATGGCCATGGCCGAAGCCGCGGCAATCCCCCAGCGCCGCCAATCAATCGGCAACATAAGCGGCCAACAGGCGGGTCGTATTAAGGATCGCCTGCTTATGGGTCCGTTCCATGGCGTGCGAAGCGTGCACGCCCGGTCCGATGAGCGCGGCGCGGATATTGTGGCCGCCGTGCAGCGCAGCCGAGGCATCGGAGCCGTAATGCGGATAGATATCGACCGCATGCGGAATGCCAAGGCCTCGGGCCAGCTCGATCAACCGGCTGGTCATTTCATAGTCGTACGGGCCGGTGGAATCCTTCGCGCAAATCGAGACGTCGGTCTCTTTGCAGCTCAGGTCGTCGCCCATGGCGCCCATGTCGACGGCGATCATTTCGTTCACGCCGTCCGGTATCCAAGATGCGCCGTGCCCGACTTCTTCATAGTTGGAGATAAGGAAGATAAGGTCATGCTGCGGCGTCCAGCCTTCGCGGCGGCTCGACTCGAGGAGCCCGAACAAGGCGGCCACGCTGGCCTTGTCGTCCAGATGGCGGGACTTGATATATCCGCTTGGCGTCACGACGGCGCGGGCATCAAACGAAATGAAATCGCCGACGGCAATGCCAAGCTTCAGCACATCGTCCTTATTTTCCACGAGCTCGTCGATCCGCACTTCCATGTTCTTCTCTTCGCGCTTGAACTCGCGCGCATCACTGTACACGTGAACGGAAGGGTGGGTCGAGAGGATCGTGCCGGTGTATACCCGGCCGCTGCGAGTGTGAATCTGGCAGTATTCGTTCTCGATACTGTGCATCATAAACCCGCCGACCGACGTGATCGCCAGCGTCCCGTTCGGGCGGACGGCGCGTACCATGGCCCCCAGCGTGTCGACGTGGGCGCTGAGCGCGATGCGCCGGGATGAATCGCGGCCGGGCAGGGTCAAGATGGCGCCGCCTTTTTCATTAAAGCTGCAAGGGACGCCCAACGCTTCGGCTTCGCGGTCGATCAGCGTCATGATGCCGCGCGTAAAGCCGCTGGGGCTTGGCGTATCTAGTAATGTTTTCAGAAAATTTAATATATAGGTTTCATTCGGTTGAATATTCATGGGAGACCTCCTTGGGGTTTGGGGCATGTGCTTCCGATTCGATTACGGCTGAATGGGATCTTCCTCTGCCGGACCGGCTCCATTATCGGTTTGCGTGTCGGTTTCGTCGGTTTTCTTCTTCTTGCCGCGTTCCGGCCTCTCCGGTTCCGGGAAAATATAGCCGGTCGCTTCTTGAATATGTACAAGCTTGGCATGCAAGCCTTTGACTTCGCGCTGCAGCCGGTAGCCGCGGTAAATGCCAAACGACCCGACGATGATGCCGCCGAGCAGCGTACTGCCGAGGATCAGCAAAATCAGCGGGAGGCTGACCGAGCCGAACAACAGATTCACCCGCACCGGATCGACGTTGATCACGGCAAACACGGCGGTAATCAAGGCGAAGATCAGCGCCAAAATCAGGGACCATTGAATCTTCATGAGGGTACACCTCCTTCTAGGACAGTATAAAATCCCTTGTCCGTTAAGGGCAAGGGATTTTATGGTAGCCATTGGTCAAGGACGTTAGTTCGTCAATTGCTCCATTTGCGCGATGACGTTCTCGAACACGCTCATCGCTTCGCGGATCGGCTGTGGCGAGGACATGTCGACCCCGGCTTTTTTCAGGATATTGATCGAATAGTCGCTGCCGCCGCTCTTCAGGAATCCGAGGTAACGATCCACCGCCGGCTTACCTTCCTCAAGAATTTGCTTGGAGAAGCTCGTCGCCGCGGAGAAGCCGGTGGCGTATTTGTACACGTAGAAGCTCGTGTAGAAATGAGGAATCCGCGCCCATTCCATCTCGATATCCCGGTCGACGACCATATCTTTGCCGTGGTATTTCACGTTCAAATCGTAATAAATCTCCGACAGTTCCTGCGGCGTGAGCGACTCGCCGGCTTCGGCGCGCTCGTGGATCAGCTTCTCGAATTCGGCGAACATCGTTTGCCGGAATAACGTCGTCCGGAACTGATCGGCGTAGTAGGTTAGCAGGTACAGCTTTTGCTTCGGATCGGTCGATTTCTTGAGCAGATAATCCATCAGCAGCGCTTCGTTGGTCGTCGAGGCGACCTCGGCCAGGAAGATGGTGTATTGTGCGTCCCGATATTTCAAGGCTTCGTCCGAAAAATAGGAATGCAGCGCGTGGCCCATCTCATGCGCCAGCGTGAACATGCTGTTCAGATTGTCCTTGTGGTTGAGCAGCACGTAAGGATGGGTGCCGTAAGCGCCCCAACTGTAAGCGCCGGTGCGTTTGCCCTCGTTTTCGTATACGTCGATCCAGCGATTGTCGAAGCCTTCGCGCAGCACCTTCAGGTATTCCTCGCCCAGCGGCTGCAGCCCTTCCTCGACCATGTTCTTCGCTTGCTCGTAAGAGATATCCCACTTGTATTCCTCTACGAGCGGGGCGAACAGATCGTACATATGCAGCTCGTCAACGCCCAGCAGCTTCTTGCGCAGCTTCATGTAACGCTGCAGGAGCGGGAGGCTTTCATGGACAGCGTCGATCAGGTTCGTGTACACTTCCTTCGGAATATTGTCGCCGTACAGGGACATTTCCAGCACGGAAGGGTATTTGCGCACCCTTGAATAAAACATGTTCTTATTCACATTTGCGCTCAGCGTGGAGGCAATGGTATTTTTCTGCTTGCGGTACGTTTCGTAGACGGCTTTGAACGCCCGTTCGCGCACTTCGCGGTTCGGGTTCTCCAGGAACTGGATGTAGCTGCCGTGGGTCAAATCGACTTCGTTCCCGTGTTCGTCCTTGATCTTCGGGAACTTCATATCTGCGTTGTTGATCATGCCGTAAATTTGCTGCGGCGCTTGCGATAAATTGCCGACCTGGGCGAGCAGCGCTTCTTCCGTTTTGCTCAGCACATGCGCTTTCTCGCGTTTGATTTCCTGCAAGGTGAACTTGTAATCCGCAAGCAAGGGATCGCTAATCAGCTTGTCGAGCTCCTGCTCCGGCATGGCCAGAATTTCCGGGGTAATAAAAGACAAGGCCTCGCTGACTTCCACGCTTAATTTTTTGGCTTTTTGCACCAGGGCCTGGTATGTAGGGTTCGTCGTGTCCTCATCGTGATTGAGATGGGCGTATACGTAAAGCCGCTCGATTCGCAAAGACAAATCGTCCTCCAGCTCGAATACGGCTTTGATGCTCTCGGCACTGTTCAGCTTGCCTTCGAATTCGGCGGCTTTGTCCTTCAGCGCTTTCAGTTCGTTGTAGGATTTGTCCCAAGCGGCTTGGTCGGGAAAAAGATCCTGCAGCTTCCAGGTATTCTCCTGCGGGACCTCGGTACGTTTCAATACAGTGCTCATCGGAATCCTCCTTTGGGTTGGGTAAGATGAAGATGCGGTTGCAGGCAGGCCTGTCGCGGCGCTGCCCGGAAATGCGGCTGCCAGCAGGCAGCCGGTCAGCAGCAGGGGGATCGCGCGTTGGATGCGCTTGGATCGCATACCGGAATACCTCCCATCATCATGTCGGGAGCCCTGGGCTTTGCCGGAACCGAAGGTCCGGCCGGCTTTGGGCATTTTCCTAGTATGACCGCCTGCTGCGGGAAATATAGGGGTCGTCAAGCAAGGAAGCTGTAAATCAACAGCCCAAACGCCACCACAATCAAAACGACGGAGGCCAAGGCAAGGCCGCGCCTAATGCGAGGCTCCAGGCGATCTTTATTCAAGATGACCACGGCGCCAAGCGCAAATGCGCAAATGATGAAAATCAGGAGGCTGGAACTATCCATAATCAATGCTCCGTTTCGTACTAAAATGGTCAGACGGCGGGCTAGACCTGCTTGAATGCGTTCATGATCTCATCCCATTCCGCCTCGTTGCCGGCATATTCCTCTTTGGGGAACCGGCGCTTCACCCAATCCATCAAGGCGGGGCGGCTGAGGAACGTATGCGACTCCTCGCCCCACTGGTCGGATATTTCGCGGAGAACGATGTATTTTCCTTGAACCTCTACCGTCATCATATTCCATTTGTCTTTTTTGTATATTTCGTGTTTTTTGATCATCTCTGGTGTTCTCCATTCTTTGGCTTTGCGTCCGCAGGTATGAAACCCGCGGAAATATGGTAATATTTTATGTAAAATGATAACTCACGCCCCCGAGGAAAGCAAATGAAACCGTACGTTTCGACGCGGGTTTTGGCCCGCGAAGGATTGGGCGAACTGGCACGTTGCATTGTCGGTGGGCATAGAGTATAATATGAGTATTCGTCAATGATGACGATTATTTTTAGGAGGTTGTTCATTTGAAAGGTACAGTTAAATGGTTTAACGCAGAAAAAGGCTATGGCTTCATCCAAGTTGAAGGTGGCGAAGACGTATTCGTACACTTCTCCGCGATTCAAGGCGAAGGATTCAAAACTCTAGAAGAAGGCCAAGCCGTTGAGTTCGAAATCACTGACGGCAACCGTGGTCCTCAAGCTGCTAACGTAATCAAATTATAAGATCACTTCCGTTTAACGGATCACTTATAAAGTTTGGTTCCAAGCGCGATAATGAAAGGCACAGCTCTTTATAGGGCTGTGTTTTTTTGTATACATAGGAAGTTAACCGCATGGTCGAACGAATTTCAGAATTGGTGACAATCCGTTGTCACCATTGCTCTGTTATAGTGAATTTAACGGGAGGGAACAAACGCGATGAAGCGGATGGACCGGATGATGGCGATCGTGCTGGCGCTGCAGCAGCGCCCGGAAACGGCGCAGTCCTTGGCGGACAAGCTGGAGGTGTCCAAGAGGACGGTGCTTCGCGATATGCAGGCCTTGACGGAAATCGGCATCCCGTTGGTTGCGCTGTCAGGGCCAGGCGGCGGCTACCGCCTTATGGACGGCTTCCGGCTGCCGCCGCTGCAGCTCGACGCCGGCGAGGCGCTGACCGTCCTGCTGGCCTTGGACGGCATGGGCAAATACGGCGGCAGTCCCTTCCGCGAGGCGAAATGGACGGTCGCCGACAAGATCCGTTCCGCTTTGCCCGAGCAGATGCTGGGGCAAATTGCTCCGCTGCTCCGGCATGTGGAGATGGAGGTGCCGGAGCGCGGCATCCAGGCGCCGTTCCTCAGCGCCTTGATGGATTACGCCGCCGGCGGGAAGTGGATTCGAGCGGAGTACCGCTCGATGAATTCTCGCCGGCAGTTGACGCTGAAACCCGTGCGCGTGTACGCCGCGCACGGGTTCTGGTATTGCGAAGCCGAGTCGCTGGAGCACGGGGAGAAGCGAACGTTCCGCGTCGATCGCTTCGTGGAGGCTGCCGAGACGTCTCCCCCACCGGATGCGGATGCCGATAGGGGAGCGGAAGCCAAGAAGGGGGATACCGCTGCGGCAGCCGACAGGGAAGATTTCCGGATACAGGTGAAACTGACGTACCGGGGATCGCTGCTGGCGGAGCAGGATCCGCATTTTGGCCAGGAGGTTCAGCAAGCCGGGGAGGAAGAATGGCGATTGGACTGCATCCTGCCGGGCTCGGAGTGGGACTGGGCGGTTTCCTATTTCTTCGCTCTCGGCATGGATGCAGAAGTTCTCGAACCTCAGACGCTGCGTGAGGAGCTTCATCGGCGGGCTGCGGAGCTGGCCGAGCTGTACCGGACTTCGTATGTGAAAGGATGGGAGGGATGCAATTGAAACCAAGAATGACGGTATTAACGATCGGTGTGGAGGATTTGGAGAGCGCGCTTCGATTTTACCGGGATGGTCTCGGCTGGGCGACGGACGGGATCGTTGGCCAAGAGTTCGAGCACGGGGCCGTCGCCTTTTTCGATTTGCAGGCGGGACTCAAGCTGGCGCTGTGGAAGCGGGAAGATATCGCACATGATACCGGCCTGACGCTCGATGCTCCAAGTTCGACGGAGTTTACGCTGGGGTATAATGTGGCCGCGAAATCGGAAGTGGATCAGGTGATGGAGCAGGCCAAGTCGGCGGGGGCCAAGATCGTCGTTCCGCCCCACGATACGTTTTGGGGCGGGTACTCGGGGTATTTTCAAGATCCCGACGGGCACTTATGGGAAGTGGTCTGGAATCCGGATTGGGTATTCGAAGCCTAAATGGGGAAGGGAAATGAGGAGTATGAAAGAGCGGGACGCGTTGGAACGAGCCGGTACCTTTATTTATTCACATGCCCGGCTGTTGGATCGCAAACGGTTTGCTTACCATTTTGAAGGAGGGGCTGCGGGGGAGGTGCTGGGTGCGCTTCGCCCGTACCAGAACGAGGATGGAGGCTTCGGCCATGCGCTCGAGCCGGATATGCGCGGCCCGCACAGCCAGCCGGTGGCCACCGAGACGGCGCTCCTGGTGCTGCGCGAGGTCGGCGGGTTGGGATCGGATCTGCTGGACGGGGTGATCCGCTATTTGCGGAGCATGACGCTTCCTGGCGGCGGTCTGCCGCGGGCGACGACGGAAGTGAACCGCTATCCGCACGCGCCTTGGTGGACCACCGAGCAGGATGGGGTTCCTTCAATCAACCCCACCGGCAGTATTGTCGGCATGCTGTTGGAGCAGCGGGAACGGACCGATTTTGTCAGCGAGGACTGGTTCCAAAGCCATATCGCCTTCCTGTGGGACAAGGTGGAACAGGGGCTTCCCGGCGATTATCACGATGCCGCGCAGTGGATCGCTTTCCTGCAGCATGTTCCCGATCGGGAGCGGGCGGCGCCGCATCGATCCCGGCTGGATGCGTGGCTGACGGGTCCAAACGGAATCGAGACCGATCCGCGGGCGGAAGGGTACGTCCACAAGGTGCTGGACTACGCCCCGACGCCGGACAGTTATGCGGCCAAACTCGTCTCCGAGCCGGAGGTGCAGCGGCATTTGGATTGGCTGCTCGACACGCAGCAGGAAGACGGCGGCTGGGCATTGACGTTTCCGGCGGTGAGCCCGGCCGGCGAGCAGGAATGGCGCGGCTGGCTGACCGTTGAGAATTTGAAGACGTTGAAGGCTTACGGCCGTTTGTCCTAGATTGGATCAAAAAGAGGCTCTTTCCGTTACATTGCGGAAAAGAGCCTCTTTGAGCTTCAAGCTTAATCGACGATCCGCAAAATATCGGCGACTTCCTTCCGAGGCACCGGCTTCGGCGAAATCGCCGGATGGCCCAGCGCGATCACCATGTTCACGCCGCGGTCGGCGGGAATGTCGAGAAATTCGCGGAGCTTGTCTTCCGCCAGCAGCACCGGTCCGGTCATTGGGCAGGTGGCGAGGCCTTTGGCGTGCGCGGCGAGCATCAGGTTCTGCGCGGCCAGACAGCTGCTCTTCAGGCCTTCCTCTTCCCAAACCTCGGAAGCGACGAAAGCAATCGGGTCAAAAATTTTCTCGCGGAACTTGGACGTATACGGCGTGGACAAACATACGATCAACGCCGGCGCGCCGGAAAAGGCGGTAGCGTAAGGACCGAACGATTTCACGAGCAGCTTGGCCTCTCGCTCCAGCCCTTGTTCCGCAGCGCGCGCTGCGGTTTCATGCAGGCGGTCCCAGGTGAAGTCCTCGATCTGTTTGATTTTGTCGGCGTTCATGACGACGACGAATTCCCAGGTTTGCGAATTCGTATCGCTGGGCGCATAACGGGCGCAGTCGATGAGATCCTCGATATCGGAGAGGCTGACGGCTTCTTCAGTAAATTCCCGGATGCTGCGGCGGGCTTGAAGGATGTCCCGGAACAAAGCGAACTCCATGCGTTTTCACCTGCTTTTTCATATTTAATACCAGGTACTATCATCTGATAATAACTATTATATAGGAAGACTTGTCCTTTGAACAGGGATAGCGTCGATCGAACTTTCTTAGGCTTTATGTTCGTGTTTCGAGCGGGCATTCTCGCCCGGTTCCTTCTGGAAATAGCGGCTGGCAAATCCGATGAACGCAACCAGCGAAGCGCCCATCGCCGCCAGGTAGAACGGCTGCCGGCCCAGTTGTTCGAACATCACGCCGCCGAAGGTCCCGCTGAGAAGCCCGGCCAAGCTGGACCAGACGATGGTGTACAACGCCATGCCGGTGGCCCGGAATTCGTCGGGAATCAGCCGGGTGAGCATGCGGATGGCCGTGACGTAGAAGATGCCGAACGTCACGCCGTGCATCGCCTGGATGGCGAGGATGCCGTAAGCCGATCCGGTCAGCCCCATCAGCAGGAACCGGACGGCGAACAGCAGGCTGGCCAGCAGCAGGAGCGGCAGCTCCTTATATTTCTCCCCATGGAAGCTAAGGTAGATGAATACGGGAATTTCCGACAGCGAGGAGGCGAGCATCGCCCAGCCGATGAGATTTTCACCTGCGCCGAGCTCCTTCAGACTGATCGAGATGAACGCCTCGTTCATCCGCATGCCGATCGCCAGGCAGAAAACGCAGCCGAAGAACCATAGCAGCTCTTTTTGCCGCAGGATCGCCCAAATGCCGGACAGATCCATCTTGGACACGGACGTCGGTTGGTCCTTCACGAACAGGATGAACACCAGCGCGAGTCCGGCGATGGCGATCGATACCCACATCGTATTCGAGGAGCCGACCCGGGCCAGCACATAACCGATGACCAGGGCAAAGAAGGCATATCCGAACGAGCCGAACAGGCGGATGGAGATGAAATGGATGCCATGCTGCTTGGCCGTCGAGATGACGATCGTGTCCGACAGCGGAAAAACGGGATAGAAGAAGAAGTAAAACACCGTAATGACCGCCATGATGACGGAAAACGAGGTGGAGGCGGACAAAATAAACGTCAACGCAATTTGGCCGACCAGCAAGAGAAGCAGGATCTTCTTGATCGTTCGGTAACGGTCGCTGGCCAGGCTCCACAGCAAATTGGATACGAGCGAGATCATCGGACCCAACGCGTACAGCAAGCCGATTTGGCTGGTCGTAAATCCAAGCTGGGCGTAAAATAGCGGGAAATAGGAGGAAACAAGGACACTTGTTCCGTATATTGTAAAGGTAAAGGCGCGCAGCCATCCGATATCGGTGCGGGCCGTGGTTTTCCGGTTCATCGGGTTTCGTACTCCGTTTCTGCAGTCAAATCGTTGTGCCTTTTTGGTCGGTATGCTTGCAAGTATACCAGAAAACAAGGGGGGCGGCGGCAACAAATTTACGTTCCGTTTGCCTAATCCCTTATACTGTTCTTATAAGGAGGAGGCTATCGTCATGAATGATTGTTTTGTTTACGATGCGCGGCTGGACATTCACGTGCCTGTGCTGGAGCGTCCCTTTGACGAATACGAGCTGGAGGAACGGCTGGCGATGATCGCCTATTGGGAGGAGATCCGCGGGCGGATCCCCAGCAAAGTCATGTTGCTGGAACGGTCGATCGAGGATATGCTGGGCGAAATGAGCAATGAGTCCGATTTCGAGCGCAGTTGCCGCCTCAACGGCGAAATCGCCGAGCTGGCCAGCCGGATCAACGACCTGCATATCTGGTACCGCACGACCCAGGAGGAGCCCTCCGTCAAAAGGCATTTGTGATTTTGTTTATTTGTGCTAAAAGTTGGATCATATTATAATATAGATTGGTTTTCAGATAGGCCGTATTTAACAACGCAGTGGAGGCAGGCCATTGATTGAACTTGAGCAAAGCCGAAACCAATTCCCGAAGGAACCGATTCGGCTGATGAGCCGGGTATATAAGTTTATTTTGCCGGATGTCCGTCAGCAGTTGGATAGCTGGAAGAAGGAAGCCGAAGCGATCCCCGACCCTGAGCTTAGGCGGCAGGCTTTGGCCAGCATCGCCACGAAAGAGTTCCATTGCCAGGGCGGCGCCGTCTATGCGGCCGCGAACTTGCCGATGCGCCACGTATTGATTCCACTCATCGTTGCATTTCAAACCATCAGCGATTATTTGGACAATTTATGCGACCGGAGCACTTCCAAGGATCCTGAGGATTTCCGGCTCTTGCACCAGAGCATGCTCGATGCGGTGAACCCTGGCGCCGCGCTGCGGAACTACTACGCCCTGCGCGACGAGCAGGACGACGGCGGTTACCTGCACCGGCTGGTCGGGACTTGCCAGGCGTATATCGCCGAGCTTCGCGGCTACTCGGCGGCGATGCCGTACGTCGTCGATTTAGTAGGACTTTATACCGACTTGCAGGTGTACAAGCATATCGATCCGCTGGAGCGCGAAGCCAAGCTGTTGGGCTGGTGGGCGAACCACGAGTATCGTGCGCCGCATTTGCGCTGGAACGAATTTGCGGCAGCTACGGGTTCAACCCTCGGGGTGTTTATGCTGTTTTTGGCGGCAAGCCACGACGAGCTGGACGAGAAAAGCGCAAAAACGATCCACGACGCTTATTTTCCGCATGTGTGCGGGTTACATATTATGCTGGATTACCTGATCGATCAAGCGGAGGATGAAATTGGCGGGGATTTGAATTTTTGCAGTTATTACGACAGCAAGGAAACGATGTTGGGCCGAATCACGTTGATCGTCGAGGGGGCGCGGCGGGATATCCGCACGCTGCCCGCTTCCTCGTTTCATAGAATGATCATTGAAGGCTTGCTGGCCCTTTATTTGTCCGACCCGAAGGTCAGCCAGCAGAACGAAATTCGCGAGGTTTCCAAACGGTTGATGCGCCGGAGCCCGCTGATGCGATTGTTCTTCTTCGCTAACAGCCTGTGGATTCGCAAGCATCTTTAGCATCTTTAGCATCTTGTGCAGAGTTCACTTACTTATAACCGAATTAGGAGGAATTATTATGTCAGCAGTTAAAAAAATCGCAGTGCTTACCAGCGGAGGAGATTCCCAGGGCATGAACGCGGCCGTACGCGCCGTCGTACGGAGCGGGTTGTTTTACGGCCTGGAAGTGTTCGGCATTCAACGCGGCTATCAGGGGTTGCTCAACAATGACATCTTCCAAATGGACATCCGCAGCGTCGGCGATATCATCCAGCGCGGGGGAACGATTCTCCAGTCCGCCCGCTGCCTGGAGTTCAAGACGCCGGAAGGCCAACAGCGAGGCGCGGAAATTTTGCGCGAGCACGGCATCGACGGCCTGGTCGTCATCGGTGGCGACGGTTCCTATAAAGGGGCCGAGAGGCTGAGCAAGCTGGGCATCAAAACGATGGGGCTGCCGGGAACGATCGACAATGACATTTCGTATACGGACTACACGATCGGGTTCGATACGGCGGTCGGCATTGTGGTGGACGCGGTCAACAAGCTGCGCGACACGATGTCCTCCCATGAGCGGGCTTCGGTCGTGGAAGTTATGGGCCGTCATTGCGGCGATATCGCGCTGCATGCCGGATTGGCCGCAGGCGCGGAAACGATCCTCGTGCCGGAGGTGCCGTTTGACTTGAACGAAGTGGCAGACCGCATGAAGCAGAACTTCGAGAAAGGCAAACGCCACAGCATCGTGATCGTGGCCGAAGGCGTCGGCAGCGGCGAGGATGTCGTGCAAGCGATCAAGCAACGCCAGCCTTCCGTAGAACCGCGCGCCACGGTGCTCGGCCATATCCAACGCGGCGGTTCGCCAACGCCGTTCGACCGCAACTTGGCCAGCCGTCTCGGCGACTTCGCCGTGCGCAGCTTGATTGCGGGCGAGTCGAACAAGGCCTGCGGCATGATCGGCGGCGAAATGGTGCTGACCGACATCGAGAAGGTGGTCGGCAACAAGAAGCCGTTTAATATGGAATTGTACGAGTTGGCGTCGCGGTTGTCGCAATAAATCGTTGGGATAGATCGCTAGACAAGAAGCCGAACCGGGTGTACTCCCGGTTCGGCTTCTTTGGCGTGTGCGCCCGGCATGGGCGATAACTAGGCGGTGAAAGTCCGCTACAGGCTTGGCAGTAGGAACTGTTAGCTGAAGGCAAGGGTGTCGGTCGCGAGGCCGAATCTGAAGGAAGCCGGAGGCAAACCCTCGGTCTGACGAACAGAAATCACATATAAGGCATGATGAGACGGACGAGCTTGCACGTCAAAGTAAAGTCCAATACTGCCCGAATCTCATCATGTAGATGTGGCAAATGGATGAGGGGAAAGTTATCGCCCTTACCCGGGGAGGTCTCACAGACGTGGAGTAGGAAGAAAAAAAAAATCCGAAACATGGAGTAAAGCTTGCTGTGAGAAGTCAGCAGACGCCATAGTACGCTTGCCGCGACGGCGAGCGGAAGGGCTGAACAATCGTAAGTCTTGAGTACAGACCGAAAGGAGAGTCGACGCGATGAAAGCAGAATACCGAAAGGGCTGCCGGCAAAGAGATAGCGTGGAACGCGAAGGGTATGCAGGAGTGCGGAGCATCGAAGCTCGGGAAGGTAGAGAAAGAGACGGTGCAACCGAACTGATGGAACGCATCCTGGACAGAGAGAATCTGAACCGAGCGTACAAACAGGTCAAGCGCAACCACGGAGCGCCCGGAATCGATGGGATGACTGTCGAAGCGGCACTGCCATGGCTGCGTGAAAACAGAGAGGAACTCCTACAAAGTATCCGGAATGGAAGTTATCGACCGAGCCCGGTACGGCGAAAGGAAATCCCCAAACCAGATGGAAGCGGCGTGCGAAAGCTAGGCATTCCGACGGTCGTAGATCGGGTGATTCAGCAAGCCATCGCTCAAGAGCTGCAACCCTTGTTCGAGCCGCGCTTCTCGGAAGGCAGTTACGGCTACCGCCCGGGGCGAAGCGCGCAGCAAGCCATTCGAAAAGTAAAAGCGTATGCGGAGCAGGGCTATGGACAAGCGGTCGAAATTGACCTGTCAAAATACTTCGATACGCTGAACCACGAGCTTCTGTTGAATCTCTTGCGCAAACAAATCCAGGACAAACGCGTCATTGATCTGATCAAGAAGTACCTGAAAAGCGGAGTCATGGAGAACGGCGTGTGCCGGGCAACGGAGGAAGGTTCTCCCCAGGGCGGCCCGTTGTCCCCGCTGTTGGCCAACATCTACCTGAACGAATTTGATCAGGAGATGGAAAGCCGAGGCGTGAGGGTCATCCGCTATGCGGATGACATCGTGGTATTGGCGAAGAGCAAACGAGCAGCCATACGGCTGCTGGAATCGAGCCGGACCTATTTGGAACAGAAGCTAAAGCTTCAAATGAACACGCAGAAGAGCAAGGTCGTCAGTGTTGTGGCGCAGAAGCACTTCAAATTCCTCGGATTTGCCTTGGGGAAGAACGGAAGGGGCATATACGTACGCGTACATCGTCAAGCGCTGACCAAGGCGAAGAAGAAGCTGAAAGAGCTAACGGGTCGAAGCCAAGGCAGGAATGCGCGGCAGGTGATGGAAAACGTAAAGGTCTACATTCGCGGATGGATCGGCTATTTCTACGTAGCGGATATGAAGCGGATTCTGCAAAACTGGAATGAATGGCTGCGAAGACGGATGCGGATGTACATCTGGAAACAGTGGAAGAGACCGAAAACGAAGGTGCAAAACCTGCGCAAGCTGGGGGTGCCGAAGTGGCAGGCCTACCAATGGGGGAACACAAGGCTGGGCTACTGGCGAATAGCCGGAAGCGCAGTATTGAATCGCTCTGTAACAAACGAAAGGCTCGCACAGGCGGGTTATTATGACTTCCCTGCCCAATACGAGCGTCTACGTCAATAGCACTCAATGCGATTGAACCGCCGTGTACCGAACGGTATGCACGGTGGTGTGGAAGGTCGGCTACTCAATTAATGGGTAGCCTCCTATCCGATTGAGGCAGGCTGTGTTCGCCGAAATAAGCCTCAGCCTTGTTTTGGGGAATTGTTTTGAGAGTTGTTATAGGGAAGTGTTGTAGGAAATGTTGTATTTTTTACAGCATTTTTCTACGGTTCCTGGGGCGGATGGCCACAATATTGCATAACGTACAACAATCCAGCCGCAACCAGTCGAATTCGCTCCAATTTGTTGTACGAAATACAACAATCAGCGATTTTTAAGGTGCTTTGTACCTGAAATGTTGTATGCAATACAACATTTGACGGTCTCTTGAGCGAAGAGTTCTTGCCTCTGCCTGACCAGGCTAGGCGAGCCCTCCGGCTTCTGCTACAATCGAACGATAGAGATGCTGAAGGGGGAAGCTAAGCATGTATCTGTATCGCTTGGAGGCCGACACCTCCGCCGGTCCGTTTGTGATCGTCATCGCGGCTGAAGGGGAGGCGCAGGCGTTTGCCGCGGCCGAAGCGCATGTGCAGCGGCAATTGCTGTCTGCCCCGGCGGTGACGGAGCTGTCGATCGTGGAGAAGAAGCGGATCGCGCCAGGGGCCGGCTACGTGGTGGCAGCCGGAAACGAGCAGCGTTAGCGCTGAAGAGACGAAGCCCGTGACCATCTATCGGTCGCGGGCTTCGTCGCATTTTATCGGGCGTCCGCCGGATGAACCTGACGGCTGGCGAAGCGGCGCTGGATCACCACCAGGCGATACAGGAGCAGAACGGCGGCAACAGCCAGGCCGGTGATGAGACCGATCCAGTAACCGTAAGGTCCCTGCGACGTGTAGTTGGCCAGGACGAACCCCAGCGGCAGTCCGATGATCCAGTAAGCCAGCAGGGAAATCCAGAAGCCGGGGCTGACGTCTTTATAACCGCGCAGCACGCCTTGCGTTGGTGTGGCGATGGCGTCGGAGATCTGGAAGAAGATGGCGTACACCAAGAAGTGCTTAATCAGCGAGACGACCTCCGGTTCGCTCGAGTAGAGCTGCGCGACGCCCTGGCGGAACAACATCAGCAGGACGGCGGTCGCGAGCGCCAGGCCCGCGGCGGTTCCGACGCCAAGGGCCGCGTATTGCCGGGCGTCCTTCAGCCGGGCGGCGCCAGTCTCGAAGCCGACGAGAATCGTCAGCGCCAGGCAGATGCTGAGAGGGATCATATAGAGCGTCGAGGCGAAATTGTTCGCCGCTTGATGGGCGGCGATCGTCAGCGTGTCGAATCGGCTCATCAGCAGCGTCACGGCGGCGAAGACCGCCGTTTCGAAGAAGATGGCGAAGCCGATCGGCACGCCGAGATTCATCAGCTCGCGCCATTTGGCCAGCGAGACGCGATGTAGCTTGCGGAAGACGCCGTACGAGGCGAACGGTTCCTGCCGATGCACGATCCACAAAGCGATGAGAAAGATGCACCAGTACGTAAAGGCCGTGGCGATCCCGGAGCCGATCCCGCCGAGGCGGGGAAAGCCGCCGTGTCCGAAAATGAGCAGATACCCGGCGCCCACGTTTAACGGAAGCGAGATTAGCGTGATCATCATCGATATCCGAGTTTGTCCGAGCGCGTCGATAAACGAGCGCAGCACGATATAACCGAACAAAGGGACAATTCCCGTGGAAATCGCGACCAGAAAATAGAAAGCGACATGATGCACCTTGGGTTCCAGATCCATCGTGTTCAGCAAGGGAGAGATCGAAAATGCCCCGGCGAGCAGCACAACCAGACTCACGGCCACAGACAGCCAGATCGCTTGGAGGACGTGATAGCCCACCTTGTCTCTCTGTCCGGCGCCAACCAGTTGCGAAACGATCGGCGTAATGCCCATCAGGATGCCGCTGAGTCCGGTTTGCACCGGGACCCACAGGCTTGAGCCGATGGCCGTGCCCGCAAGATCGGCCGGACTGGCGTGGCCGGACATCATCGTATCGAAGAAGGTCATCAGTGACATCGTCACCTGGGTGATGAGGATCGGGATCAAAATGCGTAAAAATTGCGCGTACTTTTGCTTTAAGGTATAGGTTTGATTCATAAGCCGACATAACTCCGATCATCAAAGGTTTGCGTCTTGAAGTCAAAAGCAGCCAAACCAAACCCGGGCATAAAGGCCCGGGTTTGTCGGCTTGCAGCTTGATTATTCATAAGCGACGCCGGAAGTATAACGGTTGGAGGCGTTCCATAGCAGAAACTCCTCCACCTTCATTTCCTTCAGCGCGCGAATTTGTTCTTCCACTTCATGCTTTCCGTATTTGATATAATGGCCGCTGCCCAGCCAACTGGCGGTAAAGTCCTGAATCCACGGCCGAATGATCGGCTGATCATCGCCCAGCTCGGCGAGCTTCGTCTGCGTATCCTGCACCGCGCCCTTAATCGTCTGGTAAGGGGCTTTGTCGGGATCCTTGGCGTTAAACCAGCCGGTCGTATAATGGCTGGGGTAGATCATTGGACATATCACATCGACGTTGTCGGAGATGCTCACGAAGTCCTGACCGATCCCTTCGGCCGCAGGCACCGATGCCGCGTACCCGAAGATATCAACGGAGACCCGGATACCCAACGGTTCCAGCTCCTCTTTGGCATATTTGACGAAGGAGGAGACGGCGTCGACGCGGCTCATCTCATTTTTTGCATAGCTTAGACTGTCCGCCCGTTTCTCGAAGCCTTCGGGGAAACGCACGTAGTCAAATTGAATTTCCTTGAAGCCAAGCTTGACCGCTTCCTTGGCGATGGCGATATTATAATCCCAAACTTCTTTGCTGTAGGGGTTCACGAAGCTGTCGCCCTTGCCGTTGCTCCACACGGATCCATCCTTGTGGCGGAACGAGAGCTCCGGGTGTTTCTTGGCCAAAATGGTATCCTTAAACACGACGATTCGGGCGATCGGATAAATATCATGCTTCTGCAAACGGGCCATCAACGCGTCGATGTCGCGAATGAACGGCTGGGGTTTCCCCAGTTTGTTGAGCTCCGGGTTATCCGTCTTGTACGTGATGTACCCCAGATCATCCTTGATATCGATAACCATCGCGTTCAGCTCGGTATTGTCGACGAGATCGACCAGTTGGTTCATGCGAGAACCCCCGGCGCTATAAGCCGTGACATAAATGCCTTTGACTTTGGGGGCATCGACCTGTGGGTCTACTTTCAAATCCGCAGGTTTGATAGGATTGTCCAGACGTCCTTCCGCTAGATTCGCCGAAAAGGTGCGAGCCACGGACGCCAGCATGGGGTTGGCCGGAACGTTCCCGGCGGCTTGCTCCTGCGGCGCGGCTCCGCTGCCCGTACTCAAGGCCAGAAGTAGTAGTGTCCAGATGATGTTCATGATATCTCTCCCTTGTTTGCACTCGCTATTCATTATATCGGAAGTAGGGCTTTCAGAAGGAACAGGAATGTCACAATTGGTAAAAAGTTTCAGAGATTCATAGCGGAAAAAAACGCAAAAAAGTCGTTTCCTTTGCCGGGGCAAAAGAAACGACTTCGTCCTGCATGAAAGCGTTACATATTTTAATGAAGAAACGCCGGGTTTTGATGCTCGCAGATGCTGAATTGAATAATCTCCAGCGCGTCCTGCGGTTCCAAGATGGTCAGGCCATCCCGGAGAAGGATCGTCGAATTCAGTTCCCTTTGGTTCAGAAAAGGCAGCATATCCGGAAACCATTTCTTGACGATCTGTTCCAGTTTTACCGTTTCCATTTCCATTTCCACATCCATCACCCTTTCCTTTCAGATTTATTCGCCGCGGAATCAATCCTAAATCGGAAAAGCAAAAAGCCTGTGAAATACGGGGTAAAGCTGAACCCTTATGAAGTTGCGTAGGAACCGCTGTGATTATTATAACAAAGAAGCGGCCGTTTGAAAACGCCGCTTCTTTCAGAGAAAACGTTTAACGGCGGCGGAACGAGCCCATCACCCCGACGGTTTCCACGATATTCACGAAGGCGGCAGGATCGGTTTGCTTAATGATTTCGCGTAATTCGGCCAGTTCATAACGGGTCGTGACGGTCATCAGCATATCTTTTTCCTTATGGGAAAAAGCGCCCTGGGTCTTCATCAGCGTCACCCCGCGAGGCAGCGTCAGCAGCCGTTCGAGCATCGCTTCGGTCTTGTCGGTGATGATGAACAACGTCACCTTGATATGGCTGATGTGGATCAAGTCGACGACCTTGCCCGAAATGTAGATGGATACCATCGAAGCCAAGGCCAAGTCCCAATTGCCTTCGAGGTAACCCATGGCCAAAATGACGATGCCGTTAAGTCCGACGATCACGTTGCCGACCGGAAAATCGCGGAAGCGGGTTACGATCGATCCGATGATGTCGAAGCCGCCGGACGATCCGCCGACGCGGAACGAGATGCCGCTGCCGATGCCGACCAGCACGCCGCCGAACACGGCGGACAACAGCGAATCCGACGACAGCAGCTTGTCCGGCGTCGGGATCAGGGCGATGAACCAGGTCGTGGCCGCAACGGATAAGATGCTTAGCCCGATAAACCGTCTCCCGAGCATAAACAATCCGGCAATTAATATCGGCACGTTATAGGCCAGATACATCGTGCTGATGCTGAGCGGAGAGAAGTAAGCGGTCAGCATCGCCAACCCCGAAACGCCGCCGCTGAGCAAATGGAGCGGCACGAGGAACAAATTGAAACCGGCGGCTATCATCGCGGCCCCAAGCACAATGACTGCCGCATTCCTGATTTCCTTGAACACCATCTTTCACCTCACGAAAATAAAGGAAGTATCCCAACCTGCTTGCTGGTATTCCATTTATGTTTTGTGCTATAATGTTTGAGATATTCTTGAGTAGGTACTCATTTCCATTTTTTAAGCTAGACCTATGCAAAATTTACAGGCGGATTGGACAGCCTATAAACGATTGAAATGGAGTTCAAAAGGTCAGTCTGATATGGCTTCGAACA
The DNA here is from genome assembly GCF_057063165.1 of Paenibacillus sp. JL3B1040. Classification (NCBI taxonomy): domain Bacteria; kingdom Bacillati; phylum Bacillota; class Bacilli; order Caryophanales; family Paenibacillaceae; genus Paenibacillus; species Paenibacillus tiangongensis. The sequence goes on from NZ_CM169317.1 coordinate 1,894,769, forward strand.
CCTTTTAAACGCTACTTAAGAATACCGTTAAGCCGGTGGAATGTCCACTAAATAGAAGGGGTATGAATACATTGAACACATTCGCAGATTTCGGCCTAGAGCCTAAAGTTTTGCAAGCTATTACCGAACTTGGATTTGAAGAAGCGACGCCGATTCAGGCCAAATCGATCCCGATCGCTTTGACGGGGCGCGATTTGATCGGTCAAGCTCAGACCGGGACAGGGAAAACCGCAGCCTTCGGATTGCCGCTCATCAACAAAATCCCGAAAGAAGAAGATCGAATCGTCGCGCTGATTATGACGCCAACCCGGGAGTTGGCCATTCAGGTCGCCGAGGAAATCGGCAAGCTCTCCCGCTTTAAAGGCACGCGTTCTCTTCCTATCTACGGCGGACAAGACATCGTACGCCAAATTCGCGCATTGAAGAAGAAGCCCCAAATTATTATCGGTACACCGGGCCGTTTGCTTGACCACATCAACCGGAAAACGATCAAGCTTGACGATGTGCAAACCGTCGTTCTCGACGAAGCCGATGAAATGCTGGACATGGGCTTTATGGAGGATATTCAATCGATCCTGAAGCTGGTACCCGAGGAACGTCAAACGATGCTGTTCTCCGCGACGATGCCTACGAATATTCAGAAGCTGGCCCAACAGTTCCTGAAAGATCCGGAGCATGTGTCCGTGATTCCCAAGCAGGTTAGCGCACCGCTGATCGACCAAGCTTACATCGAGGTGCATGAACGTCAGAAATTCGACGCTTTGACCCGTTTGCTGGACATGGAGTCGCCGGAGCTGGCCATCGTGTTCGGCCGGACGAAACGCCGCGTCGACGAATTGTCCGAAGCCTTGCAGAAGCAAGGTTATTCCGCCGACGGCCTGCACGGAGACTTGTCGCAGAACCAGCGCGACAACGTGATGCGCAAATTCCGCGACGGCAGCATTGACGTGCTGGTCGCAACCGACGTGGCCGCACGCGGTTTGGACGTCTCCGGCGTAACCCATGTCGTGAACTTTGACCTGCCGCAGGATCCGGAAAGCTATGTACACCGGATCGGCCGTACCGGCCGCGCCGGGAAAGAAGGGGCGGCCTGGTCTTTCGTTACGCCGCGCGAAATCGATCACTTGCGCTTCATCGAACGGATTACGCGTCATAAAATTGCCCGTAAGCCGTTGCCGAGCATTGCCGAAGCAATCGAAGGCAAGCAGCGCATTATTGCCGAACGTTTGATCGAGCTGGTGGAAAACGGCGAGCTGAACGAAAATAAAGGCATCGCCATCCAACTGCTGGAGCAATACGATTCGGTAAACTTGCTGGCGGCCGCATTTAAGCTGATCACGGGCGACAAGAACGAGAAAACCAACGTTGAGTTGACGCCGGAAGAACCGATTCGCGTGAAACGCCGCAATCCGGATATCCGTTCCAGCGGCCGGAAGCCGTCGGGTTACGGCAATCGCGGCGGAGGTGGCTACCGTCGCGATTCCCAAGGCAACCGCGGCGGTTACAATAAAAGCGGCGGCGGATATAACCGCGACGGCCGCGATTCCTACCGTTCCTCCGACCGCAAGCCGCGTACCGGCTCGGGCGGCGGAGAGCGCAAGCCTTCCAAATACAATGACAATTCCTCGTACGACAACTAAGATGGGTTTGTCATAATATTCCAAAAAAAGAAGACGGAGGGATCTCCGTCTTCTTCATTTTTTATTCAGTTACAGAAGGATCGTACGGCTCACGATAACGAGCAGAATGAACAATACCAGAATCGTACCCGTAGAGGTCCAGAAACCTCCGCCATATCCTACACCGGACATGTGACAACCTCCTTTGATGATGGTGATGTTTTGAATTTACGGTATATACTATGGCACAGGGGCCCCCTTAGATTAGACGCTTACCTATGGCGGCACAAATTAGGCGCTGGAACGAGCTGAACGAATCATGTATAGTTAATATAGGCGGAATTATTGCACTATACAATGCTTGAGAGGAGATCTTTACTTGGAATACAAAGGTTTAATGGGCGGATTTTACAAAATAACCGAATGGATCATGCGGATCGCCGGCAGCAACCTGTTGTGGCTGCTGTGTTCATCGCCGTTTATGATCGTGCTTGCGATGAAGCTGCTGCTGGTGCTGCAATCGCCAACCCCTCAGCCGGAGACGTTGACGATTTGGGTTATGGGCATTTTGGCACCGTTTACACTGTTTCCGGCAACGGCCGCTTTATTCTCCGTGACCCGCAAATGGGTGATGGGGGAGAGCGATTTAAGCATTATTAAGGTTTATTTCAAAGGTTACAAAGAAAACTATAAGCAAAGCATGATCGGCGGCATCTTTTATACGCTCTTGTTCGCGATTATGTACGTGGATTATGAAGTCTACATGAACCAGATGAACAATCTGCAGATGATCGGCATGGTGATGCTGTTCTTCCTGCTGATCCTGTCCCTGTCGCTGTTTAACTTCTTTTCGCTTGTTGCGCATTACCACCTGGGCTCGATTCAACTGATTAAGAACGCCATCCTGTTTACGATCCTGCGGCCGTTCCGGACGTTGTCCACGCTGATTTGCGCGGGGGTGCTTGGAGTTTTGACCCTGCGTTTCGGTTGGCTGATTTTCTTCGGCTTCGGCAGCTTGACCGCTTTCGTCGCGTTCTACAATTTCTTTATCGCTTACAACAAGATCCAGGAGAAGGTGGAACGGATGCGCCAGTCCGATGAGGCGCAAAATGGCGGCGGTTCCGCACAGGACGACGAGGATCTGTCCCTTGACCTTCCCGCGAGCGAAGAGAAAGAAAAGGATTGATCCTAAGGCCCGGTTTGCCGTGATCTTCCTTGCCCGGCGAGTTTACAATTGCTTAACGAAGCCGTATAATAGGTTTACGTCCTGCGATGTGCGTTTCGGTTTCAGTTATTTTGAACCAATGACGGTTATCTCGGGAGACCTACATTGCGCCGCCGCTGAAAGGCCCTATCCACGGGATGAGGGGACTTCAAAATCGTCGCTGCGGTCACCCACCTGCGGGTGCAGGTTCGAGATGACGTAATCGGACGGCATAGGCGGGTCTATGATCAAGCATGTGAATGGCACCTTGTGCCCTTTTCGTTAAGCGATAAGGGACAAGGTGCTTTTTTGTTTGCGCCGAAATGCTCAGGCTCGCTTTTGTTTGTTCGCCAAGAATGTTAAACTAAGAAGTAAGAAAACGCATACCCATATCCATGGGGCCAGGACCGTGAAGGAGGAAGGACCGTTGTCATTCAAGAGAACGCTAACCGGCATTTTCCGCAGCCAGGAAGGAACCAGCGACCGCGCGAAGATGCCCGAACTCAAAACCAGGTATTATCAATTATCCAAAGAGAAATGCTGGGAGGAGGTTTCCTCCACCCTAAAGAAAATCCCCGGCTATAAGGTGCTGCATGAAGTGCCGTCCGTCGGCGAAATTACGCTGGAGAAGCGGACCAGCTTAGGACGCGTGATGGATATTACGGTATCGATCGTATCTACCGGCCCGGTACGGAGTGCGATCGACATTTATTCGGCGACGCGCGGATCGATGGGGGACCTCGGCGCGAATTACCGCAACATCCTTCATCTCTTCTCCGTGCTGGACAAGAAGCTGGCGGCTTATAAAGTGTCCTCGAACTTGTAACATCCGTTAGGCAACGCCAAAAAAGCGAGCAGGGAGAAGCTTCTCCCACTCGCTTTTCGTTTGTGCCCGGCGTTTAGGAAAGCAGCGCTTTAACGGCAGCCACCGGTTTTTCGTAATCCGGATGCTCGGTCATTTCCTTCAATACTTCCACGTATTGGATTTTGTTGTCTTTATCCAGCACAAACACGGCACGCATGTCGAGTGCGAACTCTTTGATGAGCACGCCATAGGCTTTGCCGAAGGAGTTGTCTTTGTAATCCGACAAGGTGACGACCCGGTCGACGCCGGCGGCGCCGCACCAGCGGGCTTGGGCAAAAGGAAGGTCGGCGCTGACGGTCAGCACGATCACGTCGTCGCCAAGGCCGGCGGCCTCCTGGTTGAAGCGGCGGGTTTGCGCGTCGCAGACGCCCGTATCCAGCGAGGGAACGACGCTGATCAGCTTGATTTTGCCAGCGAAATCCTGCAGGGTTGCTTCTTCGAGCAGATTTTTATTCAAGCGGAAATCGGGTGCGGTATCGCCGACTTTGAGTTCCGGACCGATCAAGGTGATCGGATTGCCTTTAAATGTTGCTGCGTTTGCGCGTTCTTGGGCCATGTGTATTTCCTCCTAAATAGATGGATTTATTCATTCAAATTTAATTATAATCGTTTTAAAAAGAAAATGTCCAACATCAGGAAAAAAACAAAGACAAAGGAAGGTTCCGATGATATTTATACGATATGAAAACTGGAAAAGCTACCTGCGGTACTATCCCGTGACTTGCCTGCTCTTGGCCGCCAATATCATTATGTTCATCGTACTTGCGGTCACCGGGGGTTCGACGAATCCGTATACGCTGCTTAAGTACGGAGCCATGACCAATATTCCGGAGTTAGCCGGCGAGAGTTGGCGGTTGTTCGCCTCCATGTTTCTTCACCGGGGGTTCGACCACCTATTTTCGAACGCATTTGCGATCCTGGTGTTCGCGCCCCCGCTGGAGCGTCTGCTGGGCTGGTGGCGGTATGGACTGCTCTATTTGGGCAGCGGCTTGGTGGGGAACCTGATTAGCATGGGACTCCATCCCGTCGGTACGGAGATTCATATCTCCGTCGGGGCGTCAGGCGCCGTCTACGGGGTTTATGGCGCATTTCTGTACATCGCCTTGCTGCAGCGTCACGTGATGGATGAAAGCTCGCGAAAAACGCTGTACAGCCTGTTGATCATCGGCGTGATCTATTCGGTATTGGTTCCCCAGATCAACCTGGCCGCGCATCTTGGCGGACTCGTTGGCGGCTTCTTTATCTATGGGCTGATCATCCGCTTATTAAAACGGCGTTGAACCAAAGGAATGTAAATGGTACATTAAATTTAGAATATTAGGCTTGACTGTGTAATGTTCGATGTTCGATGTTCGGAGCACAGGCGAAATGGAGCGATCAGATTCGTGGAATTAAGACAACTGCAATATTTTGTGAAAGTGGCGAAAAAAGAGCACGTGACTCAGGCGGCCGAGGAGCTGCACGTCGCCCAATCGGCGGTAAGCCGGCAAATTCACCAGCTCGAGCAGGAGCTTGGCGTCAATTTGTTTATGCAGAAGGGCAGGAATCTCCATCTCACCGCTGTCGGACAGCTGTTCTGCAGCCGGGTGGAGATGATTCTGAAGGATCTTGACCGGGCCGTGAGCGAAGTGCACGAATTTCTCGATCCGGAGCAGGGGGAAATCCGTTTAGGATTTCCGAACAGTTTAGGCATCCATATGATTCCCAGCGTCGTGGCGGAGTTCCGCAAGCTGTACCCCAACGTGAAGTTTCGTTTCAGACAAGGCACTTATCCTACATTAATTCGCGATGTCGTGTCCGGGGAAATCGATTTGGCCTTTATTTCCCCGTTTCCGGAAAATCATGATCAAGTGACCGGGAACGTGGTTTTGACGGAGGATTTGGTGGCGATCCTCCCGCCGGGTCATCCTTTGGCCGGTGAGCAAAGCATCAAGCTGAACCAATTGAAGGACGAGAAGTTCATTTTGTTCAGCAAAGGGTATTCGCTGCGGCCGATCGTTTGGCATGCCTGCCTGGAGGCGGGGTTTACGCCGAAAATCGCTTTCGAAGGCGAAGAGACCGATACGATTCGCGGCCTGGTTGCCGCCGGGATGGGCGTCAGCCTGCTCCCGGAGATGGCGCTGTTTCAGAGCTTCACGCTTCAGCCGATCCGCGTGCGAATCTCCGAACCGAAGGTCACGCGCACGATCGGTTTGATCCATCGCGCAGACGAGAAGCTGCCGCTGGTGGCGCAATCGTTCCGTATGTTCTTGTTGGAATACTTTGGCCTACAGGTCGATACGCCGCCGAAGCAGTGAGCGAATAAAGATGTAACCGTTTGCGTTCTAGGCGATGAACCGCAAAAAGGCTGCACGATCCCGAGCCGAGGGGCTCGGGAACCGTGCAGCCTTTTTGGCGTTCTGCCGATTATTCGCGGTTGCTCGTAAAAATCAGAATGTAGCGCAGCAGTTCCAGAATGGAGATCAAAGCGGCCGCTACATAAGTTAAAGCCGCGGCATTCAGCACTTTACCGACTCCGCGCGATTCGTTCGGCGAAATAAAGCCCTGTTCGAGCATTACCTTGCGGGCCCGGCTGCTGGCGTTAAATTCAACCGGCAGCGTGACGATCTGGAACAAGACGGCGGCCGAGAAGAAGATAATCCCGATGCCGATCAGGTTCAGCGCGCCGAAGAGAAAGCCGGCCAAGAGCAAGAAAGGGGCGATCCCGGATGCGAAATTCACCACCGGGAACATCCGATGGCGCAGTACCAGCATCGGGTATTTCTGTTTGTGCTGGATTGCGTGTCCTACCTCGTGGCAGGCAACGGCGACCGCGGAGATGGAGCTCTCGTAGTACACCGGCTCCGACAAGCGGACGACGCGGTGAATCGGATCGTAATGGTCCGTCAAAGCGCCGCGCACCGGCTCGATCGGGACATCGTAAAGGCCGTTGGCGTCGAGCATGCGTCTTGCGGCGTCATGGCCGGTTAAGCCGTAGAGGTTCGATACCTTCGACCATTTGTTGAAAGTGCCTTTGACCCGAAACTGCGCCCACAGGGAGAGCCCGAAGGCAAGCAATATAGGGATCAACATCACGTCTGAATACATGAATCATTCCTCCATTAAGATTTAATTGTCAAGGAAGCGAACAGAGGTTGATTAGAAATACAAGTTAGGAAAAAGGTCCGTGGTTCATCAACAACCGAATGGCTTCCATGCAGGCCAGGCTTTGCGGCAACAGATTCGCGAATGCGCGTTTGGCCTGATTAGGCTGCATACTGGAAATGAGCGGTTCCAGTTCCTTCACCTCGCGTTCCAGCTGTTGCATATGAAGCTCCAGCGAACTCAGCTTCTCGGTCACTTGATCCTCGTGGGTTATCCGGTTCCACTGATCCAGCTTCTCGCGGATCTCTTCCAACGTATATTTCTCCTGTTTCATTTGATTAATACGTTCCAGCCGGGTCAAGGTTTCAGCGCTGTATAAACGATAGTTCTTCTGCGTGCGCTTCACCGGAGCGATAAGCCCGAGCTTGGTGTAATAATCGATCGTCCGCTCACTGACGTCGGCAGCTTTAGCCAATTCTCCGATCCGGTACAGTTTCTTTACTCCAACTCCATCACCTCTTTCGCCTGATCCAAGTGATTCCTTCAATATCTATTTTATTTATCCTCATGATACTTAACAACAAGCATACAGTCAAACGTTATGCTTTATTTTTTCTAGTAACTATAGGACAGTCTGGTTATATATCTAACATAATATGTTATATAATATGCGAACGATCTACTTTTTTTTCAAAAAACTATTGTCATCCCCTTGTATTTCGTCTTATAATCACATTAATAATTCATTTTGTGTAAGGAAACTTAACATTAGGGGAGTGTTAAAGATGAAGAAGAAGTGGCTTTACGGTGTACTCATTTTTCTCGCATCATTTGCTTTTCCGGTCTCGGTATTCGCAGCGGAGGGAGAGGTTACGGCTCCGGTCCTGGAGTTGGGCCTGAATTCGCTTTTCGTATTCGTTGCAGCCATGTTGGTATTCTTTATGCAAGCCGGTTTCGCTTTGCTTGAAGCAGGGACGGTACGGATGAAGAACGCCGGGCACGTAGCCGGCAAAACGGTCCTCACATTGGGGATTTCCGTTCTAGCTTGGTGGCTGATCGGCTTCGGGTTCGCTTTCGGTGACGGCAACAGCTTCCTGGGGACGACCGGCTTTCTGTTTGGCGGTGAAGGCGATATCGGTTCCTTCAGCGTATTCGCCGAGATCGGCGTCCCGTTGAATCTGATGTTCCTGTTCCAAATGGCGTTTGCGGCCGTTTCGCTGGCGATCGCTTGCGGCGGGATGGCGGAACGCGCCAAACTTAGCGTCTATATCATCTTCGGCACCATCTTTATCGTTCTGATTTATCCCATCGTCGCTCACTGGGTATGGGGCGGCGGCTGGCTTGGCAACCTGGGGATGCAGGACTACGCCGGTTCGACGGTAGTTCACCTTACTGGCGCTACGGCGGCTCTCGCAGCCACTATTTTGCTTAAACCGCGTCTTGGCAAATACAATAAGGACGGGAAACCAAACAGCATTCCGGGTCATAACCAAGTGCTGACGGTACTCGGCGTCATTATCCTGTGGATCGGCTGGTTCGGTTTCAACCCGGGGAGTGCATTGACTCCTTTGGGCGACGGATTCTTCGGTTATGTCTTGATGACGACCAACCTGGCCGCAGCGGCCGGTGCCGTTGCCGCACTGCTCATTTCCTGGGCGGTTATCGGCAAATCGGACATTCCGAGTATGCTGAACGGCGTTTTGGCTGCACTTGTAGCCATCACTGGCTCTTGTGCTTTCGTTGATGCTTGGGCAGCCGTCATTATCGGTGCGGTTGCCGGTATTCTGACCTTCTTTACGGCAAGATGGTTTGAACGCGCCGGATTGGACGATCCGATCTACGCTTTCTCCGTACACGGGATTGCCGGGGTATGGGGCGCCATTTCCACCGGTTTGTTCGCAACGCCGGAGTTGGTTGAGAAAACGGGCGTGGGCGACGCAGGATTGTTTTACGGCGGTGGCTTTGGGCAATTGGGGGTACAACTGCTTGGGGTTATCGGAACCTTCGCCTTCGTCCTGGTGCTGTCGTTCCTGATTCTCGGAATTATGAAATGGACGATGGGTCTGCGCGTTACCGAGGAAGAAGAAACCATGGGTCTCGACATCAGTGAGCATGGCACCTATGGCTATCCGGAACAAATGAACCTGTTGAACAAAAATACTTCATCCGGCATTCCTGCCGAATAATTGAAGACGGAAGAAAGGAAGTAGGGGTTATGAGTCATGACACGGCCATGAACAACGCAAGCTTAAGCGCGATTCGGTCTGCCGCGACTCCCGGTCTGCTGAAGGCGGCCAGAATCGATGAGCAGAACCGCTTGTACGGCAAGCTGTCGTCGATGCCGATTCAGGCGTGGAACCGGGAAGTCTCGGACCTCCATGATGCCGTCATGACCCAAGCTTGCCGATGCTGCGAAGAAGATTTAATCCGGGAGGGCTTCGGCCCTCCTCCTTCGCATTATGCCTTTATTGCTTTTGGGAGCGCAGGCCGGGCGGAACCGACGTTATGGAGCGACCAGGACAACGGATTGATCTACGGAGAAGGCGATCCGGAGCGGTTGGAGGCCTACTTTGAGCGCTTTAGCCGCAAGCTGTCGGAGATTCTCGAACGGGTCGGTTACCCCCCTTGTCCTGGCAATGTAATGTTGTCCAATCCGCTTTGGCGCGGGAATCTCGCTTCATGGGAGAGGCAATTGCTGGAATGGCGGGATATATTGGCCTGGGAACAGGTCCGGTATTTAATGATTGCCGCCGATATGCGCCATATCTGCGGCGATGCGAAGCTGTCGGCCGAATTGCGCAACTCCATGAAGAAGATCATGGAGGCGAATCAAGGCAGCGATCGCGACGTCGTGACGGCGATCCTGCGAAATACCGTCCGTCATAAAGCGGCGCTGAATATTCTGGGCCAGGTGATCACGGAACAAAGCGGCGAACATGCCGGAGATTTTGACGTCAAGTACGGGCTGTACATTCCGATCGTCAATGCCGTGCGTTATTTGGCTTTGCAATACGGGGTGGAATCCTCGTCCACCTGGGAACGGATTGCCCAATTGGTTCAGCTTGAGGCGGTTCCCAGCCGCTGGTTGGAATCCTGCAGTCGGGCGTTCGAGACGGCGGTGAAGCTCAGATCCCTTGTCCCGCCGGAAACCGAAAACGGGCTGTTGACGGGGACCCACTATCTGCCCCAAGAGATGTTAAAACAGAAAGAGCTCCGGCGCGAGCTGCGGGAATCTCTCGGCACGGTCAAGGTGATGTACCGCACACTTCAAAGGCTGCACCGGTATGCGGAAAGGAAATGGCTATGAAAGAACCGATGAAGGGAAACGGTGGTTTTTGGGATGCTTTCAAGGGCGGCGGAGTGTCGCCAAGGATCGCCTCGATGCTTGGCGCGCCAAGCGCACAGCAGATCGCATTCGTTCGTTCTTTGACCAAAGGGCAGCGTCGTCCGGAGACGCTTCATGTTCCGCTGACTGAATTGAAAACGGCGGTCTTCGACCTGGAGACAACAGGATTTCATTACCATTATGGTGATGAAATTTTGTCCTTTGGAGCCGTCAAGGTGGAGGGGGATCGGATCAGCGAAGAAGTGTATTATTCGCTCGCCAAACCGGCTTGCCAAATTCCCGAAGGGATCATCGAATTAACCGGGATTACGTCGGAGATGGTCCAGTCCGCCCCTACGCTGCTGGAGGCACTGCGCGAATTCATGGCTTTCGTCGATGACCGGGTGCTCGTCGCACACGGCAGCGCACACGATAAAGCCTTTCTGGACGTGGCGTTATGGAAAACAACCAAGGCCCATCTCGGGCACCGGGTGTTGGATACGATGATGATCGCCCGCAAATTGGAACCGGACCGCCGCATTTCGGGCGGGCTGGACGAATGGTTGGCGGTATATGGCATTCCGGTCACCCGGCGCCATCACGCGCTGGAGGACTCCAAGATGACCGCTCGTCTGTGGACGGCGTTAATTGATCGGTTGAAGGAGCAGGACGTTTTGACTTTGGGCGATCTGTACACCTTTTTGAGCAAAACGTAACTTTCGCCGCAATCGCAGTTTGAACTTATTCTCCGTCCTGTTCTTCCCGAAGCTTTACGGGGAGGAGGGAGTAATTCCCGCCATCGGATTGAATGCCATACGCTTGAATACTGAAGCCGCCCGGTCTGCCGGGCGGCTTATCGTTTGTCGGACTCGGCCGGCCGCCTATCAAGTAGAGGCGAATTTGGGCGGCGAAGTTCGGCAACTGCCGCAGATCCTCCGGCGAAGGCAGCGGCGGCGAGCCGGGGTGGGTATGGTAAAGGCCGATCAACTGCCGATCGAAGCAGCTTCGGACCCAGACGGCGGGGTCCAATTCGAAGGCATGCAGCGGTGCCTCGGAAAGATTGGTCACGGAAAGATAACGCTCGATGATTCCGGTGCGGCCGTCGAACGTTCCGAATAGCAGGCCGCACGCTTCATGCGGATGACGTTGAAATCCGTCCCGCAGCAACTCGTCCCGAATGGCCGGAGGCAATATCCAAACCTGATCCATATGGCCAGCTCCCGTCATTGAATTGAGATTCATGGCAGACCTTTTTCTCGATCCATTGTAACAAATCGTTAAAAAAGGGTACAATATTTACGGTAAACGTAATCTTAAAACCATTTGCAGACCTACAAAGGATGGACACGGGATGAAACGAAATCGATGGATAATCGCTGCGCTGTTGCTGCTGCTGGCTGTCGCCTTGCTGGATCGGGGCGGGCAGGAAGGCTGGTTTGCGGACGTCTTCGCGGGCTCTAAAGGGAAGGGCAACGAACCTTCCATCAGCGCGCTGGCGGCGCAGGGAGCGCCCAAACCCGGAACGGCAGCACCGGCTTTTTCGTTGCCGGGCCTGGACGGGAAGACGTATGAAGTCGGCGGCAAGCGGGACAAAGTGCTGCTGCTGAACTTTTGGGCTTCTTGGTGCGATCCTTGCAAGGATGAAGCGCCCGAGCTTAAGGCGCTTGCTGAGAAATACAAGGATTCGCTGGATATTTATGCCGTTAACGTAACGTTATACGACAAGCTGGATGAGGCTAAGGCGTTCGTCAAAAAATACGGCTATACCTTTCCCGTGCTATTGGATGAGAAAGAGGAGGTTTACCGTAAATTTAATGGCATTGCTTTCCCGACCAACGTGCTGATCGACGAACAAGGCGTTATACGGGACGTGATTGTTGGAGTCATTCCGCCGGAGGAACTCGAAGCCAAAATCAAAGGCTTGATTTAACGCGAACAAAGGCCCGAATCACCACGTCACACGGTGATTCGGGCCTGCTTGCTTACGGCGGTTATTTAATATTAATGGTTGACCAATCCCCAACCGGCGGAAGGAATTTCTTCGTAATCTTCGCGTTTCGTTTGCCCCAGCAAGGCGTAACGGATACTGTCGACGAGCGCTTCCCAGCTCGCTTCGATCACGTTGCTAGAGACGCCGACAGTGTTCCAGGAATTATGGAAATCCTGGGACTCGATCAGTACGCGAACCTTCGATGCGGTGGCGTCTTTGTCGTCCAGCACGCGCACTTTGTAGTCGGACAGATGCATTTCCTTCAAGCCCGGGTAATAGGTGATCAGCGCTTTGCGGAGCGCATTGTCGAGCGCGTTAACCGGACCGTTGCCCTCCGCTGCGGTATAGATGCTGGCCCCGTCAATCCTCAGCTTGACGAAAGCTTCGGATACGACCGGCCGGTCGGCGGTTTTCTCCACCAGCATTTTAAACGATTCGAACACGAACAGTTCTTTCAGATCGCCATTCGCCTGGCGCAGCAGCAGCTCAAGCGACGCGTCCGCGCCTTCGAATTGATATCCCTGATGCTCCAGCTCTTTGATTTTGGCGATGACCTGCTTGGTGTTTTCGTTTTCGGGATCGAAGTCGATACCCATCTCCTGCGCTTTGGACAAAATATTGCTTTGTCCCGCCAATTCGGACACGAGCACGCGCTGGCGGTTGCCGACCAGCTCGGGAGCGATATGCTCGTACGTCCGCGAATCGCGAAGGATCGCGGAGACATGAATGCCGCCTTTGTGGGCGAACGCCGCGTTCCCTACGTACGGCTGGTTGACCGGCATATGCACATTGGCGATTTCGCTGATGTAGCGGGCGGTATTCGTCAACTGCTTTAACCGATCGGCTTCAAGCACGTCGTAACCCAGCTTCAACTGCAGATTCGGGATGATCGAGCAGAGGTTGGCATTGCCGCAGCGCTCGCCGTATCCGTTCATCGTGCCCTGGATTTGCGTAGCTCCGGCGCGGACGGCGCTAATCGAGTTGGCGACCGCCAGCTCGCAGTCGTTATGGGTATGGATGCCCAGCTGAGCGCCGGGGATCGCTCCCAACAATGCACTGACGATATCGTAGACCTCATGCGGCATCGTGCCGCCGTTCGTGTCGCACATCACCAGCCAGTCGGCACCGGCTTCCTGCGCTTTGCGCATGACGGAAAAAGCGTATTCGGGGTTGTTTTTGTACCCGTCAAAAAAATGCTCGGCGTCAAATACGACCTCAAGCCCCTGGCGCTTCAGATAAGCGATCGAATCGAAAATCATCGCGAGGTTTTCCTCCAGGGTCGTTTGCAGGGCGGTATGCACGTGGAAATCCCAAGATTTCCCGACCAGGGTCGCCGCCTGGACGCCAGCTTCCACCATCCGGTTTAGATTGGCGTCATGTTCGGCCAAGCTGTCTTTCCGGCGCGTGCTGCCAAAAGCGGTAATCTTGGCCTGCAGGTGCAGTTCCTTGACCCGCTTGAAAAACTCGATGTCTTTCCCGTTGCTGCCCGGAATTCCACCTTCAATGTAATGGACTCCGAGCAGGTCCAGCTTTTTGGCGATCTTCAGCTTGTCGTCCGCCGAAAGGCTGATGCCCTCGCCCTGTGTACCGTCGCGCAAGGTTGTGTCGAAGATGGATATAGGCTTTGACATGATCGAAGTATCCCCCTTTAGCAATGGATGAGGGTGGTTAGCTCTCACTGCATGTTTGGTTTTTAATTAATAATTATAACACCTACATTTTAAATATAACACGCTTTTTTGCGAAAGGGGACGGGCTCATATTGACCGGCTCTGCGGGGAAAGGTATGCTGAACTTAAGAGTAACGTATGATAAACGAGGGGAAGAAAGTGAAAGATACCGCCGATTTTTACCCTGTACGGGGAAGGGTCGTTTTGCACGTCGACATGAACGCTTTTTATTGCTCGGTTCATGAGGCGGAAGAACCCGGCAAATACCTGAACCGCCCCACTGCGGTAGCCGGAAGTGTGGAGATGCGCAAAGGCGTGATCGTCACCTGCTCGTATACCGCGCGCAAAATGGGGGTTTCAACCGGGATGACCGTCAGCCAGGGGCTGAAGAAATGTCCCGAGCTCATCGTCATCCAGCCGGACTTCCACCTGTACCGCAAGTATTCCAGGGCGTTCATGGACATCGCGTATGAATACACGCCGCTCCTCCAGGCTGTTTCGATTGACGAATGTTATCTGGATATCACCGGTTCCAAGCAATTCGGAACCCCGCTCGAGATCGCGAACGAAATCCAGCGGCGGATTCGTCACGAACTGGGCCTCCCCTGCTCAATCGGGATCGCCCCGAACAAGCTGCTCGCCAAGATGGCTTCGGACATGAAGAAGCCCAACGGCATTACCGTCTTGCGCATACGCGACGTGCCTAAGCTGCTTTGGGATAAACCGTGCAGCGATCTGTTCGGCATCGGAAGGAAGACGGCCGATAAGCTGAAGACAATGCGGATTTATACGATCGGGCAGCTTGCGGCCGCGGATGAACGAAAGCTGATCGAACGCTTTGGGGTGGCCGGTTCCTGGATGAAGCGGGCAGCGAACGGGATCGACGAATCGCCGGTTAGCGATGAACGCGAAAAAAACAAGTCCATCGGCCATACAACAACGCTTCCGCGCGACATTAGCCGGATGGAGGATGTGCAGCGGGTGCTGTTGAACATCGCCGACCAGGTAGCGCGGCGGCTGCGGCGGCAAAACCTTATGGCGCAAACGATCCAGATTACGATCCGCACCCCGGACATGAAGACGATCACCCGCTCGCAGAGCCTGGATACGGTGACCGAGCAGGCGGAGGAAATCTACCGTGAAGCCCGCGAGTTGTACCGCCGCCATTGGAGCGAAGACAAGCCGGTTCGTCTGCTTGGGATTACGCTGCAAAATTTGGTTCCCAAAGAAGAGTCCGCGCTGCAGTTGGATTTGTTCGAATACGAACGCCAGCCCAAAAAAGAGTCGCTGACGCGCACGATGGACATGCTAAGAGACAAGTTCGGCGAAGACGCAGTACTGACGGCCGGCATGCTGACCGACGATCCGTCGGCTTTGATCCGCAATCATCGGATTCGCGGGACATCGCTGCAGACGGACTTCCTTCGCGAGAACCGGGACGATGCGGAAGGCCCCTGATCAGTCATGGATTGATCACGTTTTGGAATTGGAATAATACGGAAAACGCATTGAAATTGTAAACTATTTATATTATATTGGTCATGGTGATATAAAAAACACCGGACTCGTACCGTTTATTCAGGAGGCAGATAAGATGGCGAAATATACTTGGGTTGAGAAAGACACTTGCATCGCTTGTGGCGCTTGCGGCGCGACGGCACCGGATATCTACGATTATGACGATGAGGGTTTGGCCGAAGTCATTTACGGCGAAGACGGCAATCGCGGGGTTACGGAGATTCCGGAAGATTTGTACGACGATCTCCAGGACGCTTGCGACGGCTGCCCGACGGACTCCATCAAAATTGCGGATGAGCCGTTCAATAAAGAAGGCTAAAAGAAGGCTAAACTTTAGAATAACTGGAACAAGGAGCGCCCAACGCTGTATTGCGGGGTGCTCTTTTTTTGCCCAAGCTGCATGCCTCGCCCTCCGCTGCCCCGCTCCGTTGTCCCAGTCCGCTGTTCTCGGTCTGCTGTGTCTCGTTCCGCTGCCCCGTTCCGCTGGCCCGTTCCCCTGCCCCTTGTCTCGTCCCCTCTCTTTACGCGATTATCCCGTTTGATCAGGTTCTTGTTGGCAGTGGATAAAACGACAAGCTGGAGGATCCTTATTTAAGGAACTTTATAACTTTATTAAGGAACTTAATTTTAATGAAGAAGATCATACTTGGTGTGAAGAGGGAAGGTCTTTATGGGAAGAGAGAGTGTATGTCTTGCGAGAAGGAGAGCGTCTTTTATGGTAGATAGAAAAGTACGGGTAAGTAGATCGAAAGTTTCGAGTTAGTAGATAGAAATGTTTGAGTAAGATGAAAGGGGGAGTTAAAGAAGCGAGTTTTGGGTTTTGGAGATGCGAAACAGACCCGCGGGTAGGATAAGGTTAAAGTACGGTGCGGTGGAACGAGGAAACTGTAATCAGCCCCCTTCCGTTTGTTGCAATGCCGTACAGTTAATGTTCGCCGCGCGATTAAATTAAACGAAACGAAATGAATGGATCAAGCAAACTTCGTTCAAGCACCGTGATCAGGCCGCAGCCGCAAGGGGGAGATTCGCTTGGTGTGCGACCAGTTGACGGTAAGGGATCGCCGGTGTCGCCGCACACATGCGCAGCAATTTCCGGCGCATCGTCTCTTGCGCTCCAGACAGGCGCAGACGCCGACGCACGGTGTACTCGTTCAGGTACGCCTGCAAATGCTTTGCTCCCAAGGATACATAGGTACTCGTCAGCGATTTCCATGCCTCACGCACCACTTTCCGCAAGGGCAAATACAGCCGATAGGCCAGAGGAAACGACTGTACCGCAGATGTACGAACCTCCACATGTTCGGTGATGAACGAAGCGAGTTCGCGACGGTTAGCCCTTTGTCCTTCTCCTCTCTTCTGCGGCAACAGGTGGATCTTGACGTGCTCGGGCTCGCCCGATTCCGTCACGGTGCACCCCGCTACGACCGCCGTGGCATACGGATGCGGAAACTGATATCGGTGCGGATTGCATCCATACAGATCGCTGTTTACCTTCACGTCCCCTTTGAGCAGTTCCCGGGCATCGAACTCTCCGATGGCATGGCGTATTTTCTGAAGCATCAGCCAGGCGGTCTTGTAGGTGACCCGGATCACCTGGCACAGCCGCATCGCCGAGATGCCGTCGGGCAGCAGGAACAACTCCAGAGCCTGAAACCACTTCAACAAGGGCAGATGGGTTCCTTCAAATATTGTGCCGACCAAAGCCGACGTTTGATGCGCGCACTTTGCGCATTCGAACAAGGGAATGCGACGGGAGGTCAGACGGCTGCACCCAGTATGAGCGCAGCGCGGGCAGACAAAACCGTTTGGCCACTTCATCGCGATCAGCGCCTCCATGCAATCCTCCTCGCTATGAAAACGACTGCTGATTGATTGCAGCACCGTTTCGGCATTGACTTCCATGTCCGATTCCTCCTTCAAAAGAACAAAAGTGGCATACATGGGTTCCCTTTAATTGGATTATACCAAACACGCGTTCCCTTTTCAAGCTTGAATTTTGCCTGAGCCCTATCATTTTTTTCTCAATAGTTTCCTGATCGAAGGGGATAATCATGCAAAGCGTGGGGCAAAAGACACCAATCCACCAACGACACAAAGATACGAATGCTCGCTTTGGGACCTGTTAGGTATTAAGTAGCAAAATTGCGGATTTGGCGAATTTCAAGTTAGAATCGCTGCGCTCTCTGCCGATATAGTAAGTAAATAATGGCGATTTTTTGACCACCCTGTACGGAGGAAAAGATGGGGAACTCAGCATATCTCAAAAAATACGTGGAAAACCACCCGAACAATAAAATGGCCTGGTATTTGCTCGGCAAGGAATACGAAGCGAGCGGGCAAGCCGGGAAAGCACAGTACTGCTATATTCAAGCGGGGAACGTGTACGAAGCGTTCGAATCCAGCAAAATCCCGCTGCCGGAGGAGGTGCTGTCCGGTTATAAGGAAGGGCTGATGAAGGAGACGCACCGGCGGGAGAAGCGGAGCCGCTTCATGCGAAAATTCAGCCTGGCGCTGCTGATCGCACTGCTGATGTGGATTCCTTCGGCCCATGCGCCGGGGGATCGGCAGGCGACGGTACCCGTGTCGGTCGGCGCCGATCCTGGGGAGGCGCCGGCCGAAGTGCCGGAGCCCGCGGCGGACCCGGCGGGCGGAGGCCCTCCTCCGGCGGCGCCGGCCTTCACGGGGCCGGCGTTCACCGCCATCGGCTACGGCCGCGATCCCGCCGGGACGCAGGCGGAGGCCGTGGGCGGTTTGCTCGCGCTGCAGCGGCAAACCGCCGTTCCCCCGCTCCATGCCGCGGCGCTTGGCATGGAGCGGGCCGGCGACTGGCTGGTCTGGTCGGACGACCTGCCCGTCGTGTTCGGCTTGGAGCAAAGTCCGGACGATGGCCGGACGACGCTCCAAGCCTATGATCCGGCGGCATGCGAGTGCACGCCGCCGGATCCGGCCGCGCTGCAGCAGCGCGCGCGGGAGTGGATTCCCCAGCAGGAATCGCTGGGCACGCTGGCTTCGGCGATGATCCATTACAAGCAGGCTAAGGGGACCTGGCCTGCCAGCCTGCAGGATCTGGCCGGGCCGTACCCCGACAACTGGATCGCCGGGACCGATCCGACGATGGTGCAGGCGTTTGACCCGCTGCTTGCGCAGCTTGACGGCTCGGTTTTATCCTCGCAGAAGCCGAGCGGCGTGCTTACCACGGCCTTGGCGGAGGGAATGGCTCCGGGGCAGCGGCCGTTTTTTGCCGAGCCGTATGAAATTATCGTCGATACGAAGGAGCATGTACTGGCGGTGGTCAGCGGAAATGTATTGATTCGGAGTTATCCGGTTGGGCTTGGCGGCGAGCGGACGCCGGAGGGCACGTTTGCCATTTCGGAGAAAGTGGTGAACCCAAATGGGAAGGATGACGGGGAGTTTGGCAGCCGCGGCATGCAGCTGTCGGATACGAATTACGCGATTCACGGAACGAACGAGCCGGACAGCATCGGGAAGGACGAGTCGCTCGGCTGCATTCGGATGGGCCGGAAGGACGTAGAGGAGCTGTTCGATCTTGTTCCAAAGGGAACGAAGGTGAGGATCGGGAAGGGGATATTGCCGAAGCTGAACAACGTCCCGGCGGAGCGTTTCGCCCTGGGCGACAGACAGGATCAGACCAATCCCCACCGCACATACCATTGGCTGGACTAGTTTAGGTTACGATCAAAAGGACGGCAGTCACGATGACGAGCGCGGCAACGATGGATATCGACCAGATGAGCGCTTTCTTGTTGACTTTGTCCTTTTTTTGCTGGAGTGTAGGCGGTTTGCGTTTGGTTGACATGGATATTTCCCCTCTCTAACCTAGTCTTAAGCGATATTGGAGGTGCTTTCTCCCTTATTGTAATGGCTTTCATCGCAAAATTCCATCACCTTGTTGCTTCTTTCACATACCAATTAGGTTAAACTTTTCTTTTCCAACGGAAACGGCTAAACTGAGAATAGCAAATTCATGCAAAGCGTAAGATCGGAGTGAACGTAAAAACGTGTTGTATCGCGCATTGGGAAAACCGGTGTTTTTCCGGATGGATCCGGAGAATGCCCATCATCTTGTTATCGATGGATTACATACTGCCGCTGCCATCCCCGGAATGATTCCAATTTTGCGCGGGATGTACGGCGTGCCGGAATCGCCGGAGCTGGCGACGGAATTATTCGGAATTCATTTTCCTTCCCCGGTGGGATTAGCTGCCGGTCTTGATAAAAATGCCGATGCGGTGCCGGGTTTTTCCGCGATCGGATTTGGATTTATGGAAGTCGGCACGGTGACCCCGCTGGGGCAACCCGGCAACGACCGGCCCCGGTTGTTCCGCCTGCCTCCCGAGGAGGCGCTGATTAACCGGATGGGATTCAACAACCGCGGGACGGAGGAGATGGCGAAGCGGCTGCAGGCGCTGACGCGGCGTCCGATTCCGATTGCCGTCAACATCGGCAAGAATAAAACGACGCCAAACGAAGAAGCTTTTCGCGATTATGAGAAATGCATTTCGGCTTTATACGAATACGCCGATTTTTTCGTCGTGAACATCAGTTCACCAAATACGCCGGACCTGCGTAAATTGCAGCATGGAAACGAGCTCGCTTCGCTGCTGGCCGCCGTGACGGACCGAATGGCGGCCGAGGCGGAGCGGCACGGGAAATCGAAGGCGGTGCTGGTCAAAATCGCGCCGGACGTCAGCTTTGACGAGCTGGAATTTATGGTCGATACGATCCGAAACAGCGGGGTCTCCGGATTGATCGCCACGAACACGACGTTGTCCCGGGAAGGGATTACGCACCCGAACGCTCGGGAAGCCGGAGGCTTGAGCGGCAAGCCGCTTGGCGCGCGATCGACGGAGATCATCTCCCGCGTCTATCGGCAAACGGGCGGTCAGTTGCCGATCATCGGGTCGGGCGGGATTTTTACGGCGGACGATGCCTACGCCAAAATCCGGGCCGGCGCCAGCCTGGTTGAAATCTACACCGCGCTGATTTACGAGGGGCCGGAAATCAATCGCAAGCTGCACCGCGGACTGCGGGAACTGCTGCGGCGGGACGGATATCGCCATATTCCCGAGGCGGTCGGGGCGGACCATCGTTAAGCGGACCGGCTGAAATCAAGCCGGGGGGACAGAAGACAGGAGGCACAAGGATGGACAATAGAGATTGGGGAACATTTTTGCTTCCATATGAACAAGCCGTGGAGGAGCTGAAGGTCAAATTCAAGACGATGCGCTCCGAATTGAAAAAACGCGAAGAATATGCGCCGATCGAATTCGTGACCGGGCGGGTCAAGAAAATATCCAGCATCCTGGACAAGGCGAAACGTTTGAACGTGGCTTTGGAGGATCTGGAAACCGGGATCGAGGATATCGCCGGCATTCGCATCATGTGCCAGTTCGTGGAGGATATCCGCCGGGTGGCGGAATACATTCGAATGCGCAAGGACCTCAAGGTATTATACGAAAAAGACTATATTACCAATTATAAAGAAAGCGGTTATCGCAGCTTTCATATGATCGTGGAATATCCGGTGCAAACCGCGCTCGGCCAAAAGCAAGTGCTGGCGGAAATCCAGATTCGCACGCTGGCGATGAATTTCTGGGCGACGATCGAGCATTCCTTGAACTACAAGTACCGGGAAAGCCTCCCCGAGGAGATGCGGGGCCGCCTCAAAAAGGCCGCTGAAGCCGCGTTCGTGCTCGACAACGAGATGTCCAGCATCCGGCAGGAGATATTGGCCGCGCAGAAGAGCTTCGAGGACGACTCCAACATCGTATCCTCGGTGCTTACGTCGATTCATCAGTTATACTTTTACCATCTGGTTTCCGAAGCGATTGAGGCCCAGGAGCGGTTCAACCGGCTGTGGGAAGCGAAGGATTTCGAGGGGCTGAAGCAACTGATGGGTGAAGTGAAAGGCCTCATCAAGCAGCACAAAAAAGTGGAGGAGCCCGGGGATGAGTTATGAGCCGCTGTTTGTGGCGTACCTAGTGTACTTCAACCGGGACCGCGACTACTTCGAGTGCCATGAGGTGCTTGAAGAGCTGTGGCTGGAGCGGGGGCGTGATCCGCTGTACAAAGGGCTGCTGCAGATCGCCGTCGGCCTGTTTCATGCGCGGCGCGGCAACTTGTCCGGGGGGCGGAAGATGCTGCTGTCCGCACTAGACCGGTTGTCCGCGTACCCGGAACAGACGCTCGGCATCGATCTGGGGAAGCTGCGTCGGGACACCGAAGTGTACGTCAGGAAGTTGGACGACGGAGGAAAGCAGGCGTTTGCCTATTACGATCTGACGATCCGTATGCTGGACCCGGAGCTGGTACGCGCGGTTGCAGCAGCGTCGGAGAATATTGCCCCCAATTTCCCGCAGCGGCGCACGCCGCAGCGCGGAGCTAAGCATGAGGAACGACAACAGAAGCTTGCGCAGCGGGAATCACGTCAGCAAGGCTGATTTCGGCCCGCCCCCCCGGTGTTGGGGAGGCGGGCGTTTTGCGGCATGAAGCGATAATTGACCGATACGAAGGATGGATGGGACAGGCATGGCGGTACAACCACCGAAGGTATTTTTGGAACGCATGCGGGAGCTGCTGGGAACGGAATATGCTGCTTTTTACGCGTCTTATGACGATCCCCGGTTTGCGGGAATCCGCGTCAACACGCTGAAAATCGATCCGGCTGCCTTCAGGGAGGTTGCGCCGTTCGAACTGCGGCCGATTCCCTGGTGCAACACGGGATACTATGTGGAAGAGCGGAGCAAGCCGGGCAAACATCCGTATTATCATGCCGGGCTGTATTACATTCAAGAACCAAGCGCCATGGCGCCCGTGGAGCTGCTGGACGTGGTTCCCGGGGAGCGGGTGCTCGACCTGTGCGCCGCCCCGGGCGGAAAGTCCACGCAAATCGCGGCTAAACTGGGGGGCAGCGGCATGCTCGTAACGAACGATATTAATGCGGAGCGGACCAAAGCTCTAGCCAAAAATATCGAGCTGTACGGCGTCCGGAACGCGGTCGTGCTGGCGGAGTCGCCGGAGCGGATCGCGCGGGCGTTTCCGTATTTTTTCGATAAAATTCTGATCGATGCGCCTTGCTCGGGCGAGGGCATGTTTCGGAAGGACGAGGATATGGCCCGGCAGTGGGAACCGGAATGGGTTCGGAAATATGCCGGCATGCAGCGGGAAATCTTGAAATCGGCCGCGTCTTTGCTGGCGCCGGGCGGAAGAATCGTATACTCCACTTGCACGTTTGCGCCGGAGGAGAACGAGGCGACGATCGCGGATTTCCTGATGGAGCATCCGGAGTTCCGGGTTGTGCCGCTGGGGCCGGACCCCTGCATCTCTCCCGGGCGGCCGGACTGGCTGGCATGGCTGAACGAGCGGGGAGGCGGGCGGATGTATCCGCCGGAAGTCGCTGCGCAAACCGCCGGCTGCGGCCGGCTTTGGCCGCATCAGGTGGAGGGCGAGGGGCATTTTCTCGCCGTGTTGGAGCGGCAGGAGGGCGTCGAGCCTCGGGAGGAAACCGGAGGAAATGGGGCAAGCTCTCCGGATGGGGACGGCTCATTCCGGAGCAAACGGGATTCCCGTCACGGCCATCGGACCCGCCCCGGCGCCGGGCGCGTGCCCAATGGAGCGAACGAGCGGGAACTGCTGGAAAGCTGGCGTGTCTTTGCCCGGGAGCATCTCAACGAGGTGGAGCTGCCGGGGGAACCGCTGCTGTTTGGCGGGAACGTCTACCTGTCGCCGCTGGGGAAAGAGCGCCTTGACGGTTTAAAGGTGGTCCGTCCGGGCTGGTACGTCGGAACCGTGAAGAACGGGCGGTTAACGCCCGGACAGCCTTTAGCAACGGCGTTATCTCCGGCGGAAGCGGTTCGGGTGCTGGATTTGCCCGCATCGGACGGCGAAGCGGTCCGATATCTGAAGGGAGAAACGCTGCAGGTTGGAGCGGAGCGGATTCGCTGCCGCGAGGGCGCCAGCCTGAAGGGATATGTTCTGGTTACGGTCGACCGCTATTCACTCGGCTGGGGCAAATGGCAGGATGGGTTGCTGAAGAACGAATATCCCGCCGGGTGGAGGTGGACGTAACATGAGTACCGGCAAAAAAACGCAACGACTGGATAAAATTCTGGGCCATCTCGGCTATGGAACCCGATCGGAGATTAAAAAATACGTCAAACAAGGCCGGGTCGCGATCAACGGTGCGGTCGTCAAGGACAGCGGCATTCAGTGCGATCCCGGTGCCGATGTCGTGGAGCTGGACGGGGAGCGGATCTTTTACCGCGAGTTCGTATATTTGATGCTACATAAGCCGCCGGGCGTCATCTCGGCCACTGAGGATACGCGGGAGAAAACCGTGCTGGATTTGCTTCCGGCGGCGTTTCGGGTGTTTTCCCCGTTTCCGGTCGGCCGGTTGGACAAGGATACGGAGGGCCTGTTGCTGCTGACCAACGACGGCCAGTTGGCCCACGACTTACTGTCCCCGCGCAAGCATGTGCCTAAAACCTACGAGGCCATTGTCCTCGGCCATGTCGGCGACGAGGAAGCCTCCCGGTTTCGGGAGGGCGTCGAGCTCGACGACGGCTACGTCACCATGCCAGCCGAGTTGACCGTGCTGGAGCGCGGTGCCGAAGCGGACGGTACCCGCATCTCCCGCATCCAATTGACCATCTCGGAGGGGAAATTCCATCAGGTCAAGCGGATGTTCGAAGCCGTCGGCTCTCGGGTCACCTACCTGAAACGCCTGTCGATGGGCCCGCTCGTCCTCGACGATAGCTTGCCGCTCGGCGCCTTCCGCGAGTTGACCGAGTCCGAGCTGGAGTCGCTGCGTACGTATAAAAGCCCTGCCTTAAAAAGTAATTAACGATCCGCTCTACCGTGAGCGATTCCCGCAGGGAGAGCGCCGGGTTGCTGGCATGAAGCCAAGAAGCACGCAGTAGCCCCCAACAAACCAGCGGTTTGCACAGCAGTGAGCGATTCCCGCAGGGAGAGCGTCCTACCTGCACGAAGTTGAAGGAAATAGGCGAAACATTGCAGTCGCCGCATGCAGGAGCGCTCGATGTAGAGCGTGCCCGTAGGGCGACAAGCGGCTCATCACGCTTGCCCGCCCGGGTGCGCCGACGGGAGCAGGGATGAGCAGCACGGTTTACCAGGTTGATCGGGAGCGCCCAAAGTAAGACGTACCCGAAGGGGGAAAAGCGTTCCACGAGCCCAAGGTAAGCGAATCCCCGGAGGGGAGAGCGTGCGGGAGCGCCTCATGCACTCCCGCGTTCCTCCCCTTTGCGGGAGACCAGAGGGCAGCAGGCCCTCGGGCCCCCTCCCTTACGGTAAGGGAGAGATGGGGAGGGTTGAGAAAGAAAGGAGAGACCACCACACATGAAATATAAACTGATCGCTTTGGATGTAGACGGCACCCTGCTCACCGACGACCACGTGCTGACCCCGGGAACGATCGAAACGATCCGGGCCATTGCGGAGCAAGGCACGGAGTTCGTATTATGTACCGGCCGGGCTCCCCGGAGCTCGATTCCCTATATGCGCAAGCTTGGACTGGGCGGTTATGTCATTTGCCATAACGGAGCGGCGACGGTCGACGTGCGGACCGGGGAAATTGTCCATGAATTCCCATTGAATCCGCACGGGTTGGAATCGTATATGGAGTATTGCCGCAGCAACAACGTCCATTTTGACGTGAATACCACCTTTGCGCTGTATGTGGAAAATGCGGCGGGGCTCACCAAGGAAGCGCTGGACATGTACCATCAGTTTCTGATGGAGCCGGAGGATATGCCGGGCTGGGCCGATTTTAGCGAACCGATTGTGAAATTTACCGCCGCCGGCGAAATGGACCAGTTGGATCGCGTATACGCGGACTGGAGCCGGTGGACGCAGGAGTTCAATATGCTGCGCAGCGGGGATTTCTTCATCGATTTGATGCATAAGGAGGCGTCCAAAGGCGCTGCCCTGCAAAAGCTGGCCGAAAAGCGCGGCATCCCGGCCGAAAATGTCATGGCGATCGGCAATTATTATAATGACTTGACGATGCTCAGATATGCTGGGTTGGGGGTAGCCATGGACAATTCCCCGCTGGACGTGAAAGCGGCGGCCAATGCCGTGACGGCCTCGAACAATGAGGAAGGCGTGAGGCAGGCCCTGGAAAAATACGTATTGGAAGAGCAACTGCGCTGAGATCTAGCTGAGATCTAAAGGATGATGAAGGAGGCCGCACCCGAAATGGATGCGGTCTTTTTGCTATCGGAAATGTTCAACGGTCCTTGGGCGATGCAGCAGCCAGGCCAGGCTTAGCCCTAAGCCAAGCAAGGCGAGAAACAATCCTCCGGAGAGCCCCAAGGTTCTAGGCGTCACGGCTTCCAGCAGGAAACCGGAGGCAAGCATGACGGCGCCCATCACGGTATTTTGCAAGGTGGCCAGTCCGCCGAAGAACCGCCCCTGCCATTCGGTTGGGATCAGCTGCATCAGGACCGTTTCGTTGCAAGCGTTGCCCACGCTGGTGATGACGGCCGATAAGACAAGCAGTCCCAAAAGCAGGAGGAACGAAGGCGATTGGCTGATCATTATTTGAAATATACCTTCAAGCAGCAATGCCAGGACGGCGGCCGTTCGCATCCGGCGGGCCATTCTGCCGGCGAGCCCGGAGCCGGCCAGCATCCCGGCCCCCAGCGCCCCATAGAGAAGCCCGATGCCGATATCCCCCATATGGAACACCTCGGCGGCATATACGCTGATGAGCACGTTAAATATCCCGTCCCCGATCGGCCAGACGGCGAACACGACCAGCATGATCCGCAAAAAGAAAGAATGGGCCGCCAGCCGGCGCAGCTCGGGCGTACGGCGGAACGCCGGTTTCGGCATCGGCTTCGCCTCGACGGCCCCCGCTTCCTCAACCGCGGGCTGCCCGGCTGGGTCCAGTCGAAGAAGCAGCAGACCGGAGATCAGGAAGGATATCGCGTTAAGCGCAAACGACACCTGCCCGCCCACTGCGGCCGCAAGAATGCCGCCCGTGACGGAGCCGCCGATCAGCACGAAGCCGACCATCGCCTGCTCCAGGCTGTTTACCGCCAACAGGTGTTCCCGGCGCACCAGCCGGGGGATCAACGACATGCGGGCCGGGGCGTAGACGGCTTCCCCGGCGGACAAGGCAAACGCGCTGACATAGATGATCCAGACGTCTCCGGAATCGCGAACCAGGAGCGGAGTTAGCGCAAAAAATAAGCGGACGACGTCGGTGAAGACCATGATCGTTTTTTTGGAGAAACGGTCGGCGAGCAGCCCGCCAAGCGGTCCGAAGACCAGGTACGGGAACAGGCGGACCGCAAAGGTAATCCCGACGGCCAGGCCCGAGCCGGTCAGCGATAATAACAAGCCAAGGATCGCCACCTGGCTGAACCGGTCGCCAATGCCGTTGACGAGCCCGGCCGCAAACAGGCGGCGGTAGGATGGTTCCTGGCGCAGGATCCGCAGAGAATTCATTTGAAGAGGACACTCCTTTTTTTAGGTAAAGTAAATATTACATCCATCTAATTAAACATATATCTAATTAGTTGGGCAAAAAAAGGCAACGAGGCGAAAGGCGATGCCTCATTGCTCGGGGAACTCAGGCCGCCGCGATCAAGGTGTGCTCTTGCCCCAGAGCTCCGGCGGGTTCAGCTCGTAAATGTCATTTTCGCGATACATGAAATGGTTCATGATAAACTCACGGCGGATCGTGGCGTAATCTCCATGGAAATTCTGGATGTATTCGTTGATTTCTTTCTCCGAATACTTGCGGTTCGGCTCCAGCCCCTTGACGAGGCGTTCGAGCACGATCAGCTTCTTCTTGCGTTGGGCCGGCAAATGTTTCAAAGTGCCGTCTTTGTTGAAGAAGATGTCCAGGACCGCGGCTTTGCGAGCCGCGTCTTCGTGCTTGTCCTCGGCCGCCGGAAGCGCCTTGCCGATTTTCAGGATCGCTTGGGCCTGAAGGGTGAGGCTCTTTTCATTCAAGTAAAAATAGATCGTATTCTTGTCGCGGCGCTCGTAAACCAAATCGGCTTCCCGCAGCTTGGTCATGTGATGCGTGATCGTCGGCGGCGTGACGCCAAGCTTCCCCGCCAGCGCCTGACCGTGCAGGGGGCCGTTCTGAAGCAACGCGATGATGCGGATGCGGGTGACATCGCCCACCGCTTTATGGAAATTGACCAACCGGTCCAGCTGCATAATCATCCCTCACTAATTCGATGATTGTATAATTAGATGATCGTATTATTCCATGGACCGCTTCTCTTTGTCAAGGGAAAGACAAAAAAATAACGGCGGAATCCGGCAGGATTCCAGCCGCTTGTACAGGCATGCCGTGGCATTTTATACCAGAAGGGTACGGGAAACGATAACGAGCAAGATGAACAGCACCAGAATAGCTCCCGTCGAAGTGAAGCCTCCTCCGTAGATTTCACCCATTGTTATTCCTCCCTTGCGTCAGGATAGGTTTCCCGTTAATCACGAGATAGTGTATTGTATGCTGGCTGGGAGGGCCCGGTCTGGACGAATGTCCGGATGGGGGACAATTGGGCGCGGTAATGAATTAATGTCGGAGCCCCTTGGGCAAGTGGTTCTTCAACTGCCCGCCGCTGGCTTTGCCCCAGCCCAGCGGGTATTGTCCGCCGCCGCAGGCAAGGGTCACGAGGTGCCAGCCGCGCAAGTCGGCGGGCACTTCCAGCGTTTCGCCGCGCAAGTAAGCGGCGGCGAGGGGCGAATCCTCGCCCAGCGTCCACAGGCGCGGGGCGGCTTCGGCCGCGTCAAGCGCCATGGCCAGCGCATGGGCGGGCTCGAACCGGCCTTTGCGGACGTCGCCGAGGTGCAGCCCGGCGCGCGGAACCTTCAGGCCGGTCAGGTGATCCGGCGTCAGCGCCAAGCCGCCGCCGGACGGCAGCAGGTACAGCGCCTCGCCGAACAGAAGCGGGGTGCCGCCGGCGGGAGGCGCGAAGGCCGGCAGCTCGTCCGCCGCCCAAGCGCGGAAGCTGTCCCAGGCCGCGGCGGCGTTTCGCTCCGCCGCGCCGGAGCGGCCCCCGCGCCCACGCCCGCGTTCCCGTTCGCGTCCGCTGCCGCTTACCGCGCTGGCGCCGCTGCGTCCGCCGCTGCCATAGGCTGCCGTGCCGTCCTTCTCCGCATTATCCCGCTCAATCAGGGCGACGTAATGGCCTTCGCCCTGCTCGCGGTGCGGCCAGATCCGCTTCTCGGCGATCAGCGTCAGGAAAGGATAGGCCGCCAGCAAGCGGGCGATCGTATCCTCGTTCTCGCGGCGGTTAAACGTACAGGTGGAGTAGGCGAGCCTCCCGCCGGGCTTCAGCATCGCCACCGCGTCCTGCAGGATGTCCCACTGCCGCGCGGCGCAGAGCTCCACCGTATCCGGCGACCACTCGCGAATCGCCTCCGGGTCCTTGCGGAACATGCCCTCGCCCGAGCAGGGGGCGTCCAGCATGATCCGGTCGAAGGCGAGCGGGAAGCGGGCCGCCAACGCCGGCGGCGCCGCCTGCGTCACGACGGCGTTCCGGATGCCGAGGCGCTCCACGTTTTCGGCCAGAATGCGCGCGCGCTGCGGGTGGATCTCGTTGCTGATCAGCAGGCCTTGTCCGGCCATTTTCGCGGCGATTTGGGTCGTTTTTCCGCCGGGCGCGGCGGCCAGGTCCAGCACCGTATGCCCGGGCTGCGGGTCCAGCAGCTCCACGGCGGACATTGCCGAAGGCTCCTGAATATAATATAGTCCGGCGGCGTGGTAGGGATGTTTCCCCGGCCGGGTCGACTCTTCGTAATAATAGCCCGTCCCGCACCAAGGCACCGGGCGCAAGCCGAACAACTCCGCAAGCCTGCCGGCAGCCGACGAGGCTTTGTCGATTTTAAGAGCGTTAAGTCTCAGTCCGTAAGCGCGGGGCGCGGCATAGCTTGCCAAAAACGCCTCCGCCTCGTCCGGGCCGAGCATGGCCGTCACCGCTTCCCGATAAGCGGCCGGCAGGGATGGGATATTCATAATTGCTGCTCCTTCCGTTGGGCCGGATGATCCGTCTCACTTCAGCAGTTTATCATATCGCTTTTTATTCTCAAAAGGGGAATGGATGTTCCTTCCTGCCTATGGCATAATGGAAAAAGAGACGGTCTTTATCGTAAAATCGTAAACGACATGCAAAGGAGAACCGCAATGAAACTGCTGCAGGCTTTATTTTTTCCGCCGGAACAGCCCGGGGGCGTATCGTCGATGATTCCGTACCTGCAAGACCGGTTTAATCCTCCCCATTGGGAGATGGAATTATTTTCGCTGCCGAAACGAATCCGCTCCAAAGGGAGCGATCCCGTCCTATTTCATACCTTTGATTGGCAGGAGTACGGGGAGAGCCCGATCGTGCAAAAATACGTCCAGACGTACCGCGACTACTTGTGGTGGACGAAGCTGCGGTTGAAGCAACCCTACGATCTGATCCATGCGCATCATCCGATCGCGGGGCTGGCGATGAAAGAAGTGTTCCCGCAAACCCCGGTCATCCAGAGCATTCACTCCAGTTATGAAAAAGAACTGATATTGAACGGCCGCATCCGGGAGAACGGGCCCGAGCACCGTTTCCTCACTTCGCTGTACCGCGAGCTGGAGCATCGCGCCGACCGGCTGTATACCGTATCGCAATCTTTTGCCGACTATTTGGCGCCTTACGTGGACGATCCCGCGGCCATCGGCGTGATCCCCAACGGCTTTGACGAGAAGCGGTTTAAGCCGATTCCCCACGACAACGAAGTCGCCCAATTGGTGACCGTCTGCCGCCTCGTGCCGGCCAAAGGGCTGGATACGCTGCTGCACGCCTGCGCTGAACTGAAGAAGCGCGGCCACAACTATGTGTTGCACATCATCGGCGACGGTCCGATTCGCCAAGAATTGGAGCAGCTGGCGCAACGTCTGGGTATTTATGACGAGACGATATTTTACGGATACACGCTGCATCCGGAGGAATTCATGCCGTTCTTCGACATCTTTGTGCTGTCGTCCCGGGCGGAAGCGTTCGGTTCCGTGTTTGCCGAAGCCGCGCTCTGCAGCCTGGCGCTCGTCGGAACGCGGATCGGCGGGATTGCCGAGCAAATCGAGGACGGCGTAAACGGGCTATTGGTGCCGCCGGAGGATGCGATGGGCTTGGCCGAGGCGCTGGAGAAGGTCATCGTTGATCCGGATTACCGTTACCAGTTGGCCCGCACCGGGTCGGAGAAGGCCAAAGCCCAATACTCGCTGAACCGGGTGGTGCACGAGCTGAAAAAGCTGTATCTGCAATTCAAGTAACCTGCAATTCACATAAGGAAAGAGTTGTTGCACGAATGGAAGCCTTTCGTTTTCTTCACGCGGCCGATTTGCATCTGGATACCCCCTTTTCGGGGATGTCCGGGGTGCCGGATCGGCTGCGCGGGTTTTTGCGGGAATCGACTTTCGCCGCATTTGACCGGCTGGTCCGGCTTGCGGTCGAGGAAGCCGTCGATTTCGTCGTGATCGGCGGGGATATTTACGACGCGTCGGATTCCTCGCTGCGCGCGCAGCTCCGCCTGCGGGAAGGCTGGGACAAGCTGGGAAAGCACGGTATCCCGGTCTATCTGATCCGCGGCAACCATGACCCTTTGTCCGGCCGAAGGCTGCGGTTGGCGCTGCCCGGGCATGTCACGGAGTTCGGCCCTCGGGCGCAAAGCGTAACCGCCGTCCGGCGCCGGGACGGGGAGCCGGTCGCGGTGCTGACCGGGGTATCTTATCCCGCTCCGGCGGTGCACGACAATCTGGCCTTGCAGTACCGGCGCGAGCCGGGCTCGTCGCTCTACCACATCGGGCTGCTGCATGGCAACGTGGACGGCCAGGAGGGGCATGACGCTTACGCGCCGTGCTCGCTCCGCGATCTGCAGGCCTCGGGCTACGACTATTGGGCGCTGGGGCATATCCATAAGCGGCAGATCCTCTGCGAGTCGCCGTGGGTCGTATACCCCGGCAACATTCAAGGACGCAGCTTGAAGGAGACCGGCCCGAAGGGCTGTTATCTCGTCGAGGTGGCGGAGAACGGGGAAGCGCAGTTGTCGTTTCGGCGCCTCGATCAGGTGCTGTGGCTCGAAAGCAAGCTTGCGATCGACGGGTTGGCCACCGAAGAAGCGTGGAAGGCGAGCGTGGAGGAACGGCTGGACGAACTGCGGGAAGCCGAGCCCGGCCGCATCACGGTGGTCCGGCTAACGTTTACCGGACGGGGGCCGCTGCATCCGCTGCTTCAGTCCGGACCGGAAGCGTCCGAGCTGCTGCAGGAACTGCGGCGCAAGGAAAGTGAACGGCTCGAGGGAGCCGGCTTCGGTACGGGTACGGATGCGGACGGTCTGCTGCCGGGCGAGGGGATCGTTTGGCCGGCAGGCTTTAAGCTCGAGACCGGCATGGAGCTGGACCGCGAAGGGCTGCTGTCGGAAGACAGCTTCCTTGGCGAACTGTTTCGGCTGGGCAAGCGAACGGCGGCTGAGCCCGAATGCGTGGAGGAACTGGTTGGCACCGCGCTGGCTCCGCTCTCGGACAACCGCCGACTTCGCCGGCTGCTTACGGAGCTGGCCCCGGCGGCTAGGCTGGATTTATTACGCCGGGCCGAGGAACTGGCGGCTGCCCTGCTGAACGAGGAGACGCCGCCGCTGCGGGAAGGGAGAGGAGCTCCATGAAGTTGGAACGGATGCAGGTCAGCGGCTTTGGCCGCCTGAACGGGCTGGACGTGGAGCTGCCCGGCCAAGTGACGGTGCTGTACGGTCCCAATGAGGCGGGAAAAAGCACGCTGCTTGGCTTCGTCCGGGCGATGCTGTTCGGCATTCCTTCCCGCGCGCTGGCGGCCGAGCGGTATGAACCGCTGCGGGGCGGGACGCACGGCGGGGCGCTGACGATTCTGGGCGACGACGGGGCGCGCTGGTTGATCGAGCGCTACGCGCAGCCGCCGGAAGGGCGGAATTTGCCCGGCACGCGCGGCGACCGGCTGCGGATCACGCGCAGCGACGTGCGCGGCGAAGTGCGTGAGGCGACGCAGGAAGAGATGCAGCGGGAGCTGCTCGGCGGCATGTCCAAAGCGATGTTCAAGCAGCTGTTCGCCGTGTCGTTGACGGAGCTGCAGGAAGTGGGCGCTTTGCAGTCGGAGGAGCTCAGCCGCTATTTGTTCCACGCCGGTATCGGCGGCGGGGCCGCGGTCCTGCGCGGGGAGAAAAGACTGGTCCAGGACATGGACAAGCTGTATCGCCCGCGCGGGCGGACGCAGGAAATCGCCCAGCTCCTTCAGGCGGTGGAGCGGCTGGAAAGCGAGGCCGAGGCGGCCAAAGCGCTGCTGCCGCGCTACAACGACGTGCTGGAGGAGCTGGAGCGGCTGGCAGCGCAGCTGGCGGAAGCCGAAGCGGCCCGCGCGGAGCGGGGCCGGGAGACGGCCCGCCTGCAGAAGGCGGCGGACAGCCGGGCCGATTGGCTGCAGCGCGAGGCGATCCGCGCGGAGCTGGCCGCGCTGCCGCCGGTCGCCCGCTTCCCCGCGCAGGGCGCGGCGCGCTGGCAGGCGCTGCAGGCGGAGCGCGAGCGCCTGCAGCTGGAGCGCGGCGAGTGGGCCCGGCGGCGGGAGGCGCTGCAGGCGGAGCTGGCGCGGCACCGCCCGGATGCGGCGGTGCTGGCGCAGGAGCCGGCGCTGCGGCAGCTGGCCGGCCGCCTGCCGGGCTACGAGGCCCGGCAGGGCGAGCTCGCGGAGCTGGCGGCGGAGGCGCTCCAGCTCGAGGGCCGGCTGGCCGAGTGCCTGCGCAGCATCAACCCGGCATGGGGCGCGGCGGAGCTGCGCGCTTTTGCCGGGACGGTCGGCGAACGGGAGAGCGTTCGCCGGTTTGCGTCGCGGTTCGCCGCGTACGACAAGGAGATGGAGCTGCTGCGGAGCGAGCGCGCCAAGCTGGAGCGGGCCGCGGCCGCCGCGGAGAAGACCGCCGCGGCGGCGGTCGCGCGGGTCGAGGACAGCGCGGCGGAGGGGCGGCGGCAGTTCGCCATGCTCGTCCCGCAGCAGCCGAGCGACATCCGCGCGCTCTGGACCGAGCTGCGCGGCGAGCTGGACCGCTGGCGGGACGGCGTGAGCCGGCTGGCGTCCGAGCAGCGGGCGGCGGATGCCAAGGCGCTGGCCGCGGCGCAGATGCGGGCGCTGTACCGCAAGCTGCTCGCCGGCTGCGGCGTGCTGACGGCGGCGCTGCCCGCCATCCTGTGGCTCACGGCGGATGCGCCTTGGGGCGCCGCGGCCGCGGCCGTCGTGCTGCTTGGCCTGGACGCCGCTTTAGCGCTGGCCGCCTTCCGCAGCGCGCCGGCGGCCGGCTCACGGCGCATGCGCCCCGGTCCGGCCGCGTTCGGCGCCGAGGACGCCGGCCCGGAGGCGCGCCTCGGCGCGTTGCTGTCCCGGCTCGTCCGCCATCCGCAAAGCGCCGCGGCCGCTTCCCGGTCGCGCAGCGGGGCCGCCTCTTCGTCCGGTCCGTTGGACTGGGACGAAGAGGAGCGGCAACTGCGCCGGCTAATGGAGGCCTGGCTGCTCTGGGACCAGCGCCATGCCGCGCTGGAGGGCGAAGCGGAAACCGCCCTTAGCCGGGCATCCGCTGCCCGGGACGAGCTTGCGGCCAACCATCGCGAGCTGACCCGGCGCGAAGCGGCCTTTGCGGAGCTGGCCGGGGAGTGGGAAGCGTGGCTGACGGAGCGGAGATTGTCGGCCGATTTGTCCCCGGAGGCGGCGTCGGACGTGTTCCGGCTAGCGGAGCAAGGCCGGGATTGGCTGGCCCGGCTCGACGGTCTGGCGGCCAAGATGGCCGCGCTGCGCGCGGAGAATGAGCGGTTTGAGCAGGAATGCCTTGCCTATGGAGACGAGGCAAAGCCCGGGTTGCAGGCGAGTGCGGTGCTGCGAGCGGCGCTGGCCCGGCTGGAAAGCGCGCTTGAAGCGCAAAGCCGGTTGGACCAGCTGTCCGCCAAGCTGCTGCCGCTGGAGGAGGAAGGTCAGCGCTTGGACGACCGCCTGCGTCAGGTGCTTGAATCGGAGCGGGCGTTGCTCGCCGAAGCCGGCGCCGCAGACGGCGAGGAACTGCTCCGGCGGGGCGCCGCGAGGGAACGGCGGGAGGCTTTGGAACGCGATCTTCGCCAATTGGAACTGATGTTGTTCGCCGGCCTGAACGAAGCCAAGCGGGCCGAGTTGGAGCGTCTCTTGCAAACGACCGAGGAAGCGGAGCTCCGGCAGCGGCTGGAGACGTCGGAGCAGGAATTGTCGCAAGCGGAAGCGCTGCTTGGACAGCTGCAGGAAAAACGCGGCCGCCTGCTGCAGGAGCAGGAAAGCTTAGCGGCTCGTTGTCAGCGGGACGATCTAATGCAGCAGTTGGAGGAACAGCGGGCGGCTTTAATCGACCGCCTCGACCAGTATGCGGTCATGGCCGTATGCCATGAGTTGATCGGCCGCGCGCGCCGGGTTTACGAAGAGGAGCGGCAGCCGGCCGTGCTGCAGGCCGCCTCGGGGTATTTTGCGGAAATGACCGGCGGCACTTACCGGCGCATCGTCATGAAAATGGGCACGCAGGAGCTCATGGCCGAGCATACGGAACTTGGGCCGATCGAAATCGCGTTCCTTAGCCGGGGTACGGCGGAGCAGTTGTATTTGGCCATGCGGCTGGCCTTGTCCGAAGCGGTCTCGGGACAAAGCCCCCTGCCGCTGCTGCTCGACGACCTGTTCGTCAACTTTGATGAAGGCCGCCTGGAAGGGGCGTTGTCGGTGCTGCGGACAGTGGCCGATCGCCAGCAGATTCTGATGATGACCTGCCATGAGCATGTCGTTCGCCGTGTCCAAGCGCTGCTGCCGGCGGCAAATATTGTGCGAATGCAGGCATAAATGCAGGGAATCGCAACTATCGAAGACCCCCGGGGCTTAGGACTTAGCCCCCGGGGTTTTCTTTTCGCCGGTACAAGCCCAACATCAGCGCCCATAACAAACTGAACAAGCCAAATACGGGATAAAGTACGGATAGCAGCGAACTGAAGCCGAACTGACTGGTGATATAACAGATAAATAAGATCGTAACCGAAATCAGCATCGGCGGCACCTGGATTCTCTGCTGCAACTGGAGCGTCACGCCATATACGTCGGCGACGAAGGTGCTGAAGATTTCCATGAAGATGAGCAGGACGTAAATCAGCTGAATGGCTGTCCCCAATTGCTGCGCGATGCTGCCCATCGGGATTTCGTATTGCACGATGCCCGGCATGTAGGCCGACAAGGCAAAATGCCCCGCCATCAACATAAAACCTACCCCCAGCCCGCCGAGAATGCCGCCCAAAACAATGACGCGGCGGCTTTCGGTATGACTGCCGATCGGTACGAGCACGGCCTGGGCCATCGACAGGTTAAAGGCGGAATACATCAACGGCGACGCCCAGGCCGCCACCAGCGCAGCATCGGTTTCCCTCGTCAAAAAGCGAGTCGCTCCCGGCGAACCGGCCGTATTCGAAATGATCGCGAGCGACAAAATCAGCATCATCGGCACGACGATCGAGTTGAGCTGCAGCACCCCTTTAATTCCCTTGCCCAGCAGAAGATAGGTGAAAATCAAGGTGATCCATAGGCCTGTCTGATAATGAAGCCCCAAATGTTCCATAAATACGGAGCCGGCTCCCGCGAGCATCACGCTGTTGACGCCGATCAGCACGATCAAGGTAAATAGGCTGAGCGCCCTGCCGATCCGTTCTCCAAACAGGCGGCGATTCAGATCTTCATAAGAAGCGGCTTTTATGTCGCGGGCAAGGAGCATCATTTTGGTTCCGAGCCAGACGAACAGCAGCGTCGACAACAGAATCGTCAATACGCCCCATTTGCCGTACCGGGTGAAAAACTGAAGAATTTCCTGTCCCGTCGCGAAGCCGGCGCCAACGACGGTGCCGATATAGGTGAAGGCGATCTGCAGAACTTTTACGGCATTTTTCAATGGTTTTCCCCCCGGTTCTTGTGCTATATATAGTACAGGGTATGTTGTCCAAGAACGGGACATGACTTAAACCTAGGAACGAAGTCGTCCAAAGAGTCGTGGAACGTGGAGACCTTATTTGGAGCAACCACTGCGAAATAAGTACGAAAAATTGCCCAATAAGGTCTCTCAGTTCCGTTACAGCGGGAAATGGCCGGGAAATGAGCAAATAAGGGCAATACGGTTCGTTAAGGTTGTTCCAAATGTCATCGGGGATGAACCGGAATTAATGATTTTGATCTTTGGAGGAAATCAGATGGAGTTGTTAAAACAAAAGATCGTAGAGCAAGGGGTCATCGTCTCGGACCAGGTGCTGAAGCTTGACGGACTGCTCAATCATCAGGTCGATCCGCAACTGACGATGCGGATGGGCCGGGAATTTGCCAAGCGGTTTCGCGATCAAGGCGTCACCCGTGTTATTACCGTCGAGTCGTCGGGGATTGCCGTGGCGTTTGCCACCGCTTACGAACTGGGCGTTCCGCTCGTGTTCGCGCGGCGGAAGAAAACGCTGCTGGCCGAGCCGGACATGCTGTGCGAACGGGTGCCTTCGTTTACGAAAGGCATTGTCACGGACATCTTGGTGTCGCGCGATTTTCTTGGGCAGAACGACCGGGTGCTGTTCATCGACGATATTATCGCCAACGGCGACGCCGCGCGGGGATTAATCAAAATCATCGCCCGTTCCGGAGCCGAGCTGGTGGGGGCGGGGATCGTGATCGAGAAGTGCTTTCAGCCCGGTGCGCAGGCGATTCGCGACCAAGGCATTCGGCTCGAGACGCTGGCGCGCATCACTTCCCTGGAGGGCGGCCGAATTACGTTTGCCGACTAGGACAAAGGGGCAAAGAAAAAGGTGCCAAATTTCGGTTAATCCTTTGCAGGCCCCTTTTTTTTCGCTATAATGAGGATTACTAGGGAGAGGAGGCTTAAAATATGGGGAAAGAATTGGCAGTAGATGCGGAGTTTTTTCTTTCGAAATTGTCCGAAGCGAAGGTTACTTTTGAACGTGCCCTGGATTGCAAACATACCGAGTTTGATGACCTTTATCCCTATATGCTTGAACATCCCCAGTTTTTCTGGTACAAACGCTATGTAGCATGGTCGCAATTGTTGACGATAGCCGGGCTGTGCCAAGAGCTCGAGGTGCCCTGGAAGGAACAGTTCAGTCCGCAACAGGTAGGGTATTTGGAACAGAGGGTCATGTCGGCAAAAGTGCTTGATTTCTGGTTCGAAACGAATGACAGCCGGGAGCATGCTTCGCGATAAGCGGTTACCGTGCTGATTCCGCAAGCGGCCTGATCTTAACGGCGGCGCCGTACCGGTTGATGTAGGCATTCGAAGTCCCGTTGGTTCGCCGGCGGGGCTTTTTTTGCGCTTGGCGTCAGGTCAACCCTCGCTGTCCGGCTTTGAACGATAATCCCGTTTAATCAGGTAGCAGAGAACAAGACCGACTCGAAGAAGAAATTTGGCGGCGAAACCGAACGGTTCGATCATGAGACGGACTTAAGCCTATGCGTCAGGCTGGAGGCGGATAGGATGGCGTTACCGCTGTCGGATGGGATCGGATTGGATTAAAAACCCGTTTTTCGTTTCTAACGCGTCTGTCCCTGCTATCCGTCCGGTGGCTTCGCTTCGACCAACCTCGATCCATGCACACTGAACAAAAGGGATAATGGTGCAAAGCGGCATTGCAGAGGATAACTAGTATAATAGAGGTTGTTCCCTAAATCAGGAGGTGGGAAATTCGATGATATCAGATGAAGCGCTGGATCAATACCGGCTGTCCGGAGAAAAAGTGCGCGTCGTACGCGACGGCATTCCGGAAAACGATGTGCGGGGGATCGTAGTGGCCTGGGACGACACGCACGTGTTAATCCGCAAGCCGAACCGCAACGTGGTCAAGCTGGATCGCAATTACATTTACCAGCCTGCGAGCGAGCCTAGGATTTCGCCGCTGGATTAAGCATATTTTTTGCGGGTCGGGACATCGTATAAAGTGAGCGTTTTTGCAGATATCCTCTACAGGAAAGGATGTTCCGCCATGTCGCTGGTCAGCGATAAAATAAAAGCTTACAAAGACGAGATCAACCGTTTCGGGGAAGCCTTGCCGAAGATAACGGAAGCGTACCATACGTTCACTGGCGAAAGCCTGTCGGACGGCACGCTGGACGCTAAAACGAAGCAGTTGATCGCGCTCGGGATCGCTTTGTCCACCAATAACGAAATCTGTACGTTCTACCATGCCGAGGAGGCAAAGTCGAAGGGAGCGACCGATGCGGAGATTTTGGAAACGGTCGCCGTGGCTTCCGCGGCCCTGGCCGGCAACGCGTTGTCGCAGGGTGTAACCCGCGTGCAGCAGGCTTTGTCCTCGCTGCCTGTGCAATAACGGAGAAAGGGCCCTTCAGGGTATGGACCACACCTTGGAGGGTCTCTTTTTTTGCTGGGTTTGCCGGGAAGGCGCCATCGCCCGCCGCCGCTGCCTATCCATACATAAAAAAGAGGTGCATTATGAATGAACTATTTTCAATAGGAGAAGTTTCCAAACTGTTTAATATAGATGTCCGCCTGCTTCGGCACTACGACAAAATATCCTTGCTGAAGCCGGAGTTTATCAATGAAGAAAATGGTTACCGGTATTATTCTACACGCCAATTTGAGTGCCTGAATACGATCCGTTATCTTCGCTCTTTAAATGTTCCGCTTCCCAAAATCCGCGAGTTTTTTGAAAATCGCGACGATAAAAAAATGCTTGAAATTCTAATGGAACAAAAAAGACAGGTAGATGAAGAGCGGAAACGACTGGATCGGATAGAAAAAAAGATTCACAGGAGGATTCTGCAAATTGAAGATGCCTCACAAACTGAATATGGCAGAATAGAAGAACGCAAGCTGAACGATAGAACGCTTGTCATGCTGAAGAAAGAAATCTCCGTTGCAGAAGATTTGGAACATCCTATCCGAGAATTGGAGCAAAAGAATTCTCTCAACTCCGTTATGTTTCTCGGAAAGGTCGGTGTCTCGATTTCATCCGAAAATCTATTGAAACGGAATTTTGATAAATTTTCTGCCATTTTTGTTGTTCTTGAGCCAGGGGATGATGATGTGAAAGAGGCATGTTGTCTGCCGGGGGGATGTTATCTTACGCTGCGCTTTCATGGCACACACAAGGATGCGGAGCCTGCCTACGTCAAAATGTTTCAGTACATGGAACAAAAGGGGTATATTCTTGCAGGTGATTCACTTGAATTTGCTTTAATAGATTACGGACTCACCAACGATCCTACCAAATTGACTACTGAAATACAAATTCCATATACAACAACTTGACCCTCCAACTATTGGAGGGTTTATTGTGTTTCATATAAAGGAGAGAAATGAAGGTTAGGTCTGAAGAAAGGAATAGGTGAAAAACATCATCCATTTTGGGCCCGGTGGAAAGTGCTCTTCATGGTGTCTGTGGCTCTTCATAAAAACTGTAATCTAACCCATAAGGAGGAAGTTGTCGTGAAATTTATTGTTCAACCGGGGGTTTTTCAAGTTCTGAATGATGTCTGCTTTGCAGTAGTTTCGGCATCTGGCATTGATAATACGCAGAAGTTACCTGAAATCGAAGAACTGCTGCAAAAAAGGATCCTGTGTTGCGAAAATGATTTTGCAAACAAAGAAGTAAAGAACAGCGAGGAAATCAGCTGTTATCGGAATGCATTTCGCGCAATGGATGTAAATCCCAACAAATATATGTGCTCAATAGAGGCATTGCTGACCCGAATCTCCAAAAGGAAGGGTCTTCCATCTATAAATCCTATTGTTGATTTGGGAAATGCCATTTCATTAAAATATAAAGTTCCCATTGGTGCGCATGATCTTAACAGTTCTAACGAGGATTTTTACGTTCGTCTCTCTCAAGAGGGAGATATCTTTATCCCATTTGGCGAAACCGCAGGCGAGCGGATGGATATTGGTGAGATCGTATATGCTACCGGGCATTCTGTTCGTACTCGAAGATGGATTTGGCGACAAAGTGAACTAGGTAAGATCACTAGTGGAACCAATAGCGTAATATTCCCTATTGATGGCTTTGAGCATGCCAATAAAGAACAGCTTTTGTCCGCACAAGATGAACTTGCAACTTTGCTGAAACGATATTTCAATTGCAAGGTACAGACAGGTTGGGTTGATTCTGAAAATAGAATGTTTAATGTTTAAACGATTTCTTGACATGTTGATCTCATTTTTACTACCTCTTCCAGCTATATAAAAAAGAGGGGATTCATTGCCACTTAAAGGGTCCCTTTTTTGCCGCAACTTGCAGGGGAGGAGACGTCGCCGCTTCCCGGCTGGCGGTTTCGGAGGATAGCCGCTCCTTGGCGGAGGCGCCCCCGCTGCCGAGATAAGCGCGCATCCGGGTGGACACCTCACGCTGCAAGCCGGCCCACAAAATCCGCATCTTGCCATGGTATCCCCGGCAGCGGTAGTCCGCCTGAATGCCGTTCTCGTCTTGACGAATCCGTTCGATTTCAATGTTCCGTTCGCGGAATTTGCCTTGAATCTCCGAGAGGACCAACGCGACACGGCGCTCGCCGCCGCGGATGAGATCGACGTAAGCTTCCGGGCTCTTCAGCAGCCCGCTTTGTTCGAGAATTCGGGCGTCCCGCTCGAATACCTTCTGTAAGAAACCGAGCAGCAGCGCGCTCTTGATGAGCGCCAGTTCTTCTTCCTTGATGCCGGGAACGGCCATGGAACAACACTCCTTTACGCGAACTTATGTTCTTATCATACCCTAGCGCAACGTTTTTAATCAAGGGGTCCCATGAAACTTTTCCATTGACTTCTCAATGCAGGGCGTGGTATGATCTATCTTGTCGCTGCAAAATGTATTTTTGCTCGATACCCATTATGCGGTCGTGGCGGAATTGGCAGACGCGCACGGTTCAGGTCCGTGTGGGCTAACCCCCCGTGGAGGTTCGAGTCCTCTCGACCGCATCAATCTAACAATGAACAAGCTCTTGAGTTTCCTGTAGCGGAAATTCAGGAGCTTTTTTGCATATTCGTAATTTGCAAGGTACCGCTTCAGTGATCTGAAAGATTGTGCGATGTTTGAATTCCGAGCAATAAATTTAATGATTAGCGCAATGAAAATGTTGTGAAATGAATGTATGATGAAGTCGAGATAGATAATTTGAGAATTAAGATTAGAGGAGGAAGACATGGACTTTACAATTAACCGGAGCGTATTGAGTCGAGGCGCATTTTTTCTTCATGAAAAGGAGGCGTACAGCGGGGTTCACAAAATTGCCGACAAGGTGATGCATGATATAGAATTGGTCTTTGGCATTAGGCCAACCTCATCTGAGGAATTCAATAAATTGAGCTCCTGTGCGGTGATCTATGGAACCCTTGATCGCAGTCCCGTTCTGGAAAATCTGGCGGAGAAGGGGATCATCGATACGGAAGAGATTCGCGGAAAGAATGAAACGTATTTATTTCAGATTATCGACGCTCCTTGGACAGGAGTAGATAAAGCGCTTGTGATCGCCGGCAGTGATAAGAGAGGGACGATCTACGGTCTGTTCCATCTGTCAGAGGTACTGGGGGTCTCGCCGTTTGTCGATTGGAACGGTGTCAAGCCGCAGCGCCAGAATGAAGTTGTCTTGGAGCATAGCTCCCGGTTTGTTTCAAAAGAGCCGTCGGTCCGTTTCAGAGGTTTCTTCATTAATGATGAATGGCCTGCTTTTGGAACTTGGTGCAATCACAATTTTGGCGGATTCAATGCGAAGGCCTATGATCATGTATTTGAACTGCTGCTTCGTCTGAAAGGGAATTACTTATGGCCGGCGATGTGGTCGGCAAGATTTTACGACGATGGCCCTGGGCTTGCCAATGCGGAACTGGCGGATGAGTACGGGGTCGTGATTGGCGCTTCCCATCACGAACCATGTCTGCGTCAGGGAGAGGAGTACAAGTACTTACGGGGGAAGGACTCCATTTATGGCGATGCATGGAATTTTAGAACCAATGAAGAAGGGATCACCCGTTTTTGGGCGGATGGTCTGAAACGAAGCGGAAAGT
Organism: Paenibacillus sp. JL3B1040; assembly: GCF_057063165.1. Lineage (NCBI taxonomy): Bacteria > Bacillati > Bacillota > Bacilli > Caryophanales > Paenibacillaceae > Paenibacillus > Paenibacillus tiangongensis. Next base: position 1,937,137 of record NZ_CM169317.1, read on the forward strand.
TTGAAAATGTAATCACCGTCGGGATGCGCGGCGAGGCGGATACTTCGATTATGGGCAAGGATTCCACTCTTGCCGACAATATTGACCTGCTTCGCGATGTTTTGCGGACACAAAACCGTCTGATCAAGGAGCATGTGAACCCTGATCTGGAGCAAGTGCCCAAAATGCTGGCGTTGTACAAAGAGGTGGAACCCTTCTTCTATGGGGATGATAAGACGCCCGGCTTGATTGGCTCGGAAGAGTTGGAGCATGTTATTCTGATGCTTTGCGATGATAACTTCGGAAACTTGCGGACCTTGCCGACCGAGGAAATGCGTTCGCATAAGGGCGGCTACGGCATGTATTATCATTTTGACTATCATGGCTGGCCGATATCCTATGAGTGGATTAACAGTTCCTATTTACCGAAAATATGGGAGCAGATGAGCACAGCCTATGATTTTGGAATCCGTGATCTGTGGGTAGTCAATGTAGGTGACATTGGCACGCAAGAATTCCCTTTAGCTTATTTTTTGGATCTGGCCTATGATTTTGATCAGTGGGGAACAAGTGCTATCAATAAGACGGATGAATATACACGGCTTTGGGTTGAGAAGCAATTTGGGGGAAGATTCGAAGAGATCGATCTGAAAAAAATTCAAACTATTCTGAACGGGTACACCAAAATTGCCCATAATCGTAGACCTGAAGCCATGAATGCGGAGGTTTATCATCCCGTTCATTATCAGGAGACCGATAACCTGCTGGCCGAGATTGACCGCTTGATGGATCTGGCCGATGAGTTATACAGGAAGATGGATGACGAGGTGATGCCCGGCTTCTTCTCCTTGGTGTATTATCCGGCTATCGGAAACCTGAATTTGCAGAAAATGCAGCTGCTGACCGGCAAAAATCATTATGCGGCAAAGCTGAATTGTATGGAAGCGAATCAACTGGCAGAGCAAATCAGAGCTTGTATGCAGAGGGATCAAGAACTTGTGGACGAATATCACACCCTGGCTGACGGGAAATGGTACGGCATGGGCTTGTCCGAGCATATCGGCTTCACGCAATGGAATGAAGAGGAAAGCAGATATCCAGTTCTAATGCAAGTCATGCCTGTCAGGAAGCCAAGATTGTTAGTCTCGATCGACGGTACCGCACAGCGTTCGGAGGGCAGCAGCTGGCATACCCATACACTTTATTTGAAGGACTTCAAAAATCCGGATATTGTGGAGGCTTCCTTAACCATTAGCAGCTTGAGCGACTTGGATGCTCCCTACGAGATGGTTTGCGAAGCTCCATGGTTATCCTGTTCCAGTTATAAGGGAATCCTGGGCGGAAACACCAAAACAGTGGAAAAGATCAGGGTGCGCATTGACCGAAGCAAAATGAACCAGGAAACCGAAGCTAATATTATAGTGAAAATACCTAAAGGAAAATGCACGATTATTGTAGATGCCAAGCAGCCTGAGTTAAGCGGATTACCGGAAAAAACGTACGTGAATACCCACGGCTATATTTCCATCGAAGCTGAACACTATTTTGCAAAATCTGATGTCGGGCAAGGAGAAACAGCAGCAGGCTTTCAGGTGATTGAGGGATATGGCAAGACTTTGTCGGCCATGAAGGTCTTTCCGACTACCCGGTATTTTACCGCAGGTCAAGATGCGCCGTATTTGGAATACCAATTTGTTGTTCATGAAGCCGGGACCTATGAAGTAGAATTGTATATGCAGCCCTCCAATCCGGTGACCGTAGATAATACGATATATTATGGAATTCAAGTGAATGACGGACAGATTGCTGTAAATAATTCGATCCCCAAAGGCCAACAAGTAGGAGATTTAGGGTTCGAATGGGCTGCTGGAGTACTGGACAATATTCGTTACCATCGTCATACGGCCACCTGCAGCGCCGGACTGAACAAGCTTAGGATCTATGCGGTGAGTCCCGGATTTGTACTTGAGAAGCTGGTCATCCATTTGGCAGGGAAGAAACCTGACGAGAGCTATTTGGGACCGCCAGAGACTTATTATGTCAGAAAAGCATGATAAGCCCGCTTATACTTCCCGGGGGATATTCCTTCTGCTTTCTTAAAGGTGCGCACAAAATTAGCATAATCATTAAAACCGGATAAATAGCAGGCCTCCGTCACATTTTTGCCTTCTAACAATAGGGTTTTGGCACGGGCCAGCTTGCGATCCAGGAGAAAAGCACGCAGGGTAATTCCTGTGTGCTTTTTGAATTCCTGGCTCAAATAACGCCCGTTTAAACGGAATTTCTCCTCCAGTAGAGCAAGGTCTAGACGTTTATCCAGATTCTGTTCGAGATATTGCATCGTTTCAAGAATGTAGTTTGGCATAATATTGGTGTACGAATTTGTCCTATGACAAAACAGATTGTGAACAAACAGGAGAAGAAGAGAGGCATAGGCATCCCGCTTGATCGAATAACCATATTCTTTATGGTCTACAGTATGTTGCAAACTTTTGGTTAAATGAAGGAATTCCTGAACTTGATCCGTCGTCATAGACAATATATTGTTCTTGCCGATGGGACGCTGGTAAAAGCATGCCGATAAATTTATGCCAGGGTGGGATAACTGATGGATGTAATGTTTCTCCAGGTTAATGGTAACTCGCTCATAAAGGGACTCGTCATCGCAAACAATGCGGTGCATTTCATTCGGGTTAAGGATGATCAAATCATTCGCCGATAATTTATAGCAAAACTTTTCAATATAAAAACGAACATTTCCCTGTAAAAACAGAAAAATCTCACAGGAGCTATGACGATGATAGGAATAGCTGGCATCCCCGGTAGAACGTTTATGGGCGATGGCCAGGCAAGTATCCATGGTATGTGCATAGGAACTACTGTTCATCATAGGAAGATCCTTTCTGCTGTCTTGGGCTAACTTATCCTCTTCAGAAATGACGCACTCTTCATTCTGTTGATTTAATGCTATAATAGCATATTTTTTTTGCTGCTGTTTACTCCTCTATTAACGTCATTTATTTCACGTGTACAAAGCCGCCTACACATGGTCATCGGATTGCGCTACGCAGCCTGCAATGGCGCTCGTCCACAACGAAAATTTAAAAAACTGACCCCATTGGAGTACCGACGCAGCTTGCCGCCTAAGGGCTTTTTTTCAATGTCCGCCAAATGTAAACCGGAAAGAAGACCGATCCCTAAGAAAGAGTAATAAAAGCTCGGTTATCAGAAAGTCGATGGAAGAAACTTCAAGGCATACAGTAACGCCCAGTCCTGATCGTTTGCCCAAGGGTCCATATATTGGCCTCTCACACCGTTGATGGAGAAAGGATAAACATAGGCAGATGAGCCGAATCCGTCCCGGTCAAACAAACACAGGTTGTTCCGCAAAATGGTATTTGCCTGCCGGTCGTATTCCGTTTCTCCCGTTGCCTGATAGTAGTATTTGTAGGCAACGGCCGTAAGTGTACTCCAGTAGTGCGGGAATGTGTCGCCGTAAAGCCGCCTTTTGCCAAACCAATAGCCGTCCCAATGCCGGATCGCGACCCGGTTCAGGCGGTAATCCGGCTGCTCTCCGTTAAACAGCGACAAGATGCGGATGTGCTGTTTGGCCGAATGCAAATAACGTTCCTCGCCAGTTAGCAAATACATCTCTGCCGTGTAGCTGGCGGCCGGCGCCACAATGCTCTGTTCGTAATTGACTTCATGTGGCGGGTAATGGATGCCGTTGTCTACAATCATGTCGGCATGCTTTTGGTACAACGCTAACAGGTTGTTGCTTTCTACCGTCATCCCTTGCTCGTTAAGCAACTGAACGGATTCCAGCATCGGCATGCCGATGCAGTAAAACTTGTGTCCGTCGTTGCGGTAATAAGCCAGAATAGTTTGGACCATGTGCTCCAGATATTTCTTTTCTCCTTTCAGCTTGAACAATTCCATCTGCAATACGGCGATCCAAGGATAGTTATACAGCCGGTGCCACTCGGCATTTCGGCCTACGTTATTATAAACGGCGCCGGAATGCTCGTCATACAGTTCTCGCCGGATGAAGTTGTAGTAGAGATCAAGGCTTTGCTCCAGTTCGGAATGGTCCGTTCGAGCCCCTTTCATTCGGCTCAAATAAAGAGCGATTAACGCTCCCATCCCGACTCTTTCGCGCCCTGCATTGTAATCGTGCCGTTGCCCGTAATACGTCGAATTCGTCTCCTTATCGTATATCAGGTAAGCGCCTTGCAGGGGACTGCTTTCATCAATGTATTGCTGTCTTCCGGCAATATATCGGCAACGAGCGCCAGCAATCTCTTCCAAAGTCGGCAGGCAAATCCCCTTGATGAACGTTCTGTCATTCCCGATCCGGAACGTAAAGGTATATTCTCCCGGTTGGTCCGGCCTAAACGCGGCGGCAACCGAATCGTTCCCAATCACGTAATCAAGTTGTTGGTTATTGACGGTCAGCTTCAGAGCGTTCCAATCCCGTTTGGACTCAGCCGAAACCGAGAACGTCTCTCCAGGGAATATCGCATACTCGTCGGCCAGGGTCTTGATAAAACCCGGGACGGATGAAGCTTTGCGATAAAAGTCGTCCGCTCCGTCATGCCAGAACATAACCCAGGAAAGTTCATAGGCTTCATTCGGCTTTAATGAAAACAGGGAAGGCAGCAAAATGAAGTCTCCGCGATCGTTGGAGTTCTCCTCGCGCCATACGCTGTACCCAAACAGGCGGCCGGATGTCAGAACCAGCCCGAGATGGGGGGCCTCTCCTCCCATCCGCAAGGCACAAACATAACTGGTGCTTTCGCCGCACCAGATATGCGTATGGCAACGTCCGGTATGACAAGTGCCGGCATCCTGATAGTTATCATTGAAGGTGGCGAAAATACCCAGATCGCCAGGTCCGAACGATTGGGGAAGGCTCGTTTGGTTGACAAAAGTAATTTTTTCCTGGAATATGCCTTGGGATTGGAATCCGCGTTCCACCTTGATCGACATACCAGGGGATGTATAGGTGGAGACGGAGGCAATGCTGCCAGTCACCAGCGTTTCCACATGTGCAGGCGCCGAATTCCGATTGGCGGGGTCCCCAAAGGTGAAGCTTCCCCATAATTGTTTGCCTTCCACCCAATTCATCCCGTGTGGATCGTGCGGATGAACGAACGACCGGATCCCTCCGGTTTCCGTATCGATTTCGATCCGGTAATCCGCCGCCTGCAAGACGGCTGAATTCTGATTATTCATGTTCATACTCTCCTTCGCTCTGTACTTCAAATATTTGCAGCGTCTCTATTCTATAATTATAGCTGCCTATTTCGGTTTGATATTGTATGATTATAGTCAATGTCTGGTAGGATTCTGTTAGTTTGCAGGAGGGAATAGTATGGAACCAATTTACTTCGAAGCATCCAATACGCATACCGCTTCGCCGATACGTATGTACTTGAATAAGCGATTCTACCCCGCCCTGAATCACGATTGTTTCTTAAAGTGGCATTGGCACGCCGAACTGGAAATCATTTATGTCGTGAGCCAAAAGGCGGTATTTTATATTGATTCGAGCCGGATTGAACTTAAACAAGGCCAGGCGGGGATCGTAAATGTCGGGCAACTGCATGCCGGTTATTTTGCCGACAAACGGGACGTTGAATTCTACGGTATATTGATTGACCCGCGAATATTATCTCTCCATATGGAGGATACCTGTCAGGTCAACTACATTGATCCGCTGCAGCGTCATCTGACGAAGTTTCCGTGCGCAATCACGGGGGATCAGCCGCATGAAACCGAGATGCTGCAGCAGATCGTCAAAATGATCGATGTGATCCAAGAACAAAAGGCGGGGTATGAACTCGCCGTCAAAGCGTGCATGTTTAATTTGTTATATGAATGTTTGGCGAACGGAAGGATGGAGGAGCGGCAGGCGATGGGAACGAAGGGGATGCCCCGGAAAATTCACCAGTTCAGGAGGATTCTTGCTTACATGGAAGAACATTATCAGGAAAAATGGTCCGTCCAAACGCTTGCCTCGCTGGTTAACATGAGCACCGATCATTTTTACAAATTTTTCAAATCTTTTACTGGCATGTCGCCCATTGAATATGCGAACGACCTGCGAATACAGAAAGCGAAGATTTTGCTGGTTAAAGACCGGAGCAAATCCGTTACGGAAATTGCGCTGCAGACCGGATTTTGCGATGCGAGTTATTTTTCGAAGCAATTCAAGAAGTTTGCCGGCTGTACGCCGCTTGAATTCAAACGCGAAGCAATTGGACTTAACTTCGTTTGGGACGATAATCAAGGGTTGTCCAAAGGGGAACAGGATTTATAAGTCTGACGTTTTTTATAAATGTAGACAATTGTCGTTTGAAAGGTAGACAATCGTCCGAATCGGTTGTTTAAACTAGTCCGATAAACGGAAGCCAAAGGGCATTTGTCCCACTAAACCTAAAACCGCATTCTGCACATGAAAGCGGTTTTTTTATGTTATCTTGAATAAGCAAGTTCCAATACAAAAGGGGAAAGAAGGGGTGCGGGTTGAAACGAAAACAGATTTCGCTCGTTTTGCTGGTTGTCATTTTAATCGCTCTGAGTGCCTGCAGCAGCAACGAGAAAGTAGAGAATATCTCTCCGAACAGCAGTTCCGAAACGGCCGATCCGTTCGGAAAGTATGACCAGACGGTTACTATTAATATCGGTAAAGGAGTCGACCCAACGGACAAAACTTTGCCAACCGGCGATACGCCGGAGAATAACGATTATACTCGTTACATTAAGGAACAAATAAATATCGATACCAAGATCGCCTGGATGGCCGCCAACGGTAAAGATTACGATCAGAAAGTAAATCTGTCCATTGCCAGCAACTCGCTTCCCGATGCCATGATCGTAAATGAAATTCAATTGCGGCAAATGGTCAAAGCCGACATGCTGGAGGACCTGACGCAGACATATAACGATTATGCGTCACCGCAGATGAAGAATCTCATGGATAAGACGGAAGGCCGAGCGCTGCAAACGGCCACGTTTGACGGGAAGTTATATGCCATCCCGAATATTAACCCCCAATCGGACGGCGTTCATACGGTGTGGATTCGCAAAGATTGGCTGGATAAGCTTGGCCTGGAAGTGCCCCGGACGCTGGAGGATCTGGAAAAGGTAGCGTTGGCCTTCGTGGAGGAGGATCCGGACGGCAACGGTGAGAAGGATACGATTGGCATCTCCGGCCCGCAAGGCGGGGGCAGTCTTTACACAAGCGGCACCAACAACACTTACGGATTCGATCCGATCTTCAGCTCTTTGCATGCGTATCCGGGATACTGGCTTGAGGACGCAGAAGGAAAGCCGGTTTACGGATCCATTCAGCCGGAAACGAAAACGGCGCTGGCCAAGTTGCGGGATCTGTACGCCAAAGGCCTGATCGATCCGGAGATGGGAGTCCGCAAAGACGCGACGGAACCGGTCGTTTCCGGCAAAACCGGTATTCTTTTCGGCCCCTGGTGGCTGGGCTACTGGCCGTTTCCGGATGTGCTGAAGAACGATCCAAAGGCGAATTGGCAGGCATACATGGCGCCGCTTGACGAGAATGGAGAATTTAATGCCCACATGGGCTCTACCACCACACAATGGCTTGTCGTCCGCAAAGGCTATGAGCATCCCGAAGCACCTGTGAAGATGCTGAATTTGCTCCTCCGTGATGAAGGTACGGTATTTGCCTCATGGACGGTGAACGCCTCCAACTATCCGCTGCGTATCGTTCAAGCGGCGGTGGATGAGACCGAGTTTACAGCTCGGGCGCTTCGGGAGGTGCTGGCGGGAACGAAACAGCCGGCGGATTACGACAATACGACGGAATATAAGCTGCTGAAGAACGACATAGCGAACATTAAAAAAGTAAAGCTGGAGCCATATGACGACCTGGATATCGACGCATGGAATCCATCTGCCGATCTGGCCAACTGGAGCCGTCTATACTCGCTCATGGTCGGAATTCCGTATTACAAAGAGGATTACAACAAGATTTACAGTCTGTTCTACTCGCAGACCAAGACCATGGAAAGTCGCTGGGCAAACCTGAAGAAGCTCGAAGATGAGACATTCCTCAAGATCATCATGGGAACGACGTCGCTGGATGATTTCGATAAGTTCGTGAGCGATTGGAAGAGTCAGGGTGGAGATCAGATTACGCAGGAAGTAGCGGAAGCGATTCAGCAATAAGGCTAAGTTTGAATGAAGAAGGCGCCGGCATGGCCGGCGCCTTTGCTTAAGAGTGAAAGGAGTGATGAGCTTGAGAAACAGCGGTTTTACAAAACACTATTACATTATGCTTCTGCCTGGCTTCGCTTGGCTGATCCTATTTAGTATCGTTCCGATGTTCGGAATCGCCATCGCTTTCCAGGATTTCACCCCCGGCCGTGGATTTTTTGGCTCGGACTGGATCCAATTGGAAAATTTTAAGTATTTATTTTCACTCAATGACAGCAGGACAATATTCATCAATACGATCGTCATTGCGGTTGGAAAAATCGTTGCGAATCTGATTGTTCCCCTGACGTTCGCATTAATGCTGAACGAGCTGCGAGTGACCGTGTTGAAGCGTTGGATTCAAACCATCGTCTACATGCCGCACTTTTTGTCCTGGGTCATCCTGTCGGGGATTTTGCTGGACGTATTTTCTTATCATGGACCCGTTAATGGATTATTGTCCATATTCGGCGTGGATCCGATACTCTTCTTCGCAAAACCCGGTTTATTCCCCTTCTTGGTCATCGGAAGCGACACTTGGAAGGAGTTTGGGTTCAATACCATCATTTATTTAGCCGCGTTAACCGGCATCAATCCTGCGCTCTATGAAGCTGCCGCCATGGATGGCGCCAACCGGTTTCAGCGCTTACTGCATGTCACGCTGCCGGGGATATCGACAACGATAGTTCTTCTGGCCGTCCTCAGCTTAGGGAATGTGCTGAACGCCGGCTTCGACCAAATTTTCAATCTTTACAATCCGATGGTATATTCAACGGGCGATGTCATTGACACCTGGGTGTATCGAACCGGGTTACTGAATTTGCAATACGGACTGGCAACCGCAGCAGGTTTGCTGAAATCTGCCGTCAGCTTTGTCCTCATCGTTCTCTCCTATACGCTCGCATCCAAATTCGCCAACTACCGTATTTTCTAAGGGGGAACAGGATATGGTTCTTGAAAAATCTTCTTTATCCAAACTGATCGATGTCTTGCTAATCGTTATCTTAATCTTCATCGCGATTCTCTGCGTATTGCCGTTGTGGTACACGCTTGCCGTCTCGCTTAGCGACAAAGCTGCGGCCGCCGCGGGGAACGTGCGATTATGGCCGGTAGGCCTCAATTTCAACTCGTACGAGCAAATTATCGGCGATGCGAAGTTCTTTCGTGCGTTTCTAATTTCAGTGGAGCGAGTCGTATTATCCGTGATCGTCAGCCTTGCCGTAATCGTGCTGATGGCTTATCCTCTTTCAAAGAGTACGCAAGAATTCCGGCTTCGCAATGTGTTCATGTGGATCTTGGTCTTCACGATGATATTTAATGGGGGCTTGGTTCCCTGGTACATGACCATCAAATCCCTACATCTCATCGACAACATCTGGGGGCTTGTGCTTGCCGGCGGTCTCCCGGTCTTTAACGTTATTCTTGTCGTCAACTTTTTTCGCAATTTGCCTAAAGAGATGGAAGAGGCCGCTTTGGTGGATGGTTCGGGCCCCTGGCTCATGTTGATTAGGATATTTATCCCTGTATCCGTGCCGGTTCTCGCTACCATCGCCTTATTTACGATCGTGTTCCATTGGAATGAATTTTTCAACGGTCTTGTACTGACATCGAATGCGGCCAATTATCCGCTCCAAACGTATATCCAGCAGTTGGTGGTCGTGATTAATACGCAGAACATGACAGAGGATCAGCTCAAGACGCTGAATGAAATGTCCAATCAAACGCTGAATGCGGCGAAAATCTTCATCGCGATGATGCCTGTGCTGGTGGTTTATCCGTTTCTGCAACGGTTCTTCATCCATGGAATCACGCTGGGAGCCGTCAAGGAATGATTGGATCCGATTTAGACAATGAAAAAGGGGCGTGAATCGATTATGATTTAACTAACAGCAAGAAGGAGGCGGTTCTGGCGTGATCAAAGTCCTCGTGGTGGATGACGACCGCTTGGTCCGAAAGGGAATCATCTCGGCCATGCCGTGGCGGAATTTCGGCATGGAGGTAATTGGGGAAGCGTCCAACGGCAGCAATGCTTTAGAGTTCTTGGAGACCTGTGAAGTGGATCTGTTGCTGACGGATTTAGCTATGCCGGTCATGACAGGGATCGAATTGATGCGGGAGGTGCGTAAGCGATATCCATATGTTCATATTGTCGTGCTAACGCTGCACCAGGATTTCGAATATATACAAGAAGCGCTGCGTCTGGGGGCAATTGATTATATCGCGAAAGTTCAACTCGAACAGGAAAAATTCGATGAAGTACTGGAACGAATTGCAACCAGAATCCGAACATCACGGCCAATGAGAAACGGAAGGGAAGCGCTCGAAACCAATAACAGCCTTCATGAGGTTTCGGAAGAAACTCTGGACAGGTGGAAAGAGGGTCTCCGATCTTTAGAATGGCTCCCCAATGAAACGTTGTTTCGTAAGATCCTGGAGGAGTGGAAAGGGGTGCAGTTGCCGCAGACCAAGTGGATCGCTTTGCTGGCCGAATGGGTATACGAATGGAACCGAATGTTCGGGACGGATGACATATTGAAAATTGAGCTTCCGGATACAATCGTAAACGGAGAAGAGGCATGCCAATGGCTTTGCCGGATTCGGCAAAGTATCCGCGACCTTATCAAGAAGCGGAACGTTTCCCTGGAAGTAAGCGGAGCCATCATGAAAGCCATCGACTTCATGCAAGACGATCTAAGCCGGCAGATCACCGCCGCAGATATCGCTTCCCGAGTTAATATGAGCAGAAGTTATTTCAGCCAGTGCTTTAAGGATATCATGGGTGTCACCTTTAACGAATATTTGCGGAATATTCGAATCGAGAAAGCGAAGGCGTACTTGATCGGAACCGGCAAAACCGTTCAATGGATAGCCGAACATACGGGATATATGGACGAAAGGTATTTTAGCCGGATCTTCCGCGACCAAACCGGGAGTTTGCCCAGCGAGTTCCGGAAGTCGTTTCGAGAGGGGGGATTGCGATGACCTTGAAGAAGCGAATCGCGATCTTTTTTCTGCTGTGCTCCATGATTCCGTTTGTCAGCATCTCTCTAATTTCATTATTGACTATGGACTCTATTCTCTCCAATAAGGTCAGAAAAGGGTACGAGAACAACTTGGTGCAGGTAAAGATATCCTTCGAGAATACATTCAGCAACTTGAATCATGTTTCGCAGCAGTTGGCTTTCGAAGGAACGATCGGCCAACAGTTAAATCAGCTTTTGTTCACTCGGGAGCCGTTTGAACGATCGCAAATCACGAAGCAATTAAAAAGCCAATTAAGCCTTGTTACGTTTACGAATCCGAACATTGGGATGGTTCTGTATTATTTCACTTCGGATAAAAGCATCATGTTCGAGAATTTTCCCGTAAAAGATGGTTTCAATCCGGATAAGCTCCCTTTGCTCGCCCATTATTACGGCATCAGCTATTACGGCCCTCATAACAGCAACAGCAGGTTCGATAACCAGTTCGTCCTGTCGGCGCTCCGGAAAGTGGATTTGCCGGATCATGACGATGTCTATATTTATATCGAGAGCGGGCTGCATCTTACTCAAAATTTGCTCGAGAGCAATCAGTACGGCAACGCGCTCTCCCATCTTATACTGGACAACGACGGCAGGATCGCTTATAGCGAAATACCAGATCAGTATAGAAGAAATGAAATTTTTCCGGACCATCGCAGCGGGCTGGTGTCCGGCTCGGATAAAGCGAACTATTGGTTCAAGATCAAAAGTGCGCAAGGCTGGAGCATAGTCTCGATCGTACCCAAAACAATTTACAACAAAGAAATTCACCGGTGGTACATTCAAATGGCATTTTTCTCTTTTTTCTTCGTTTTGATCGCTTCCGTTTTGGCTTTGTTGCTATGGAAGATGATATACAAACCTTTGAATTCATTCAACAGGGAGATTAAGTATTTTTCTCAAAATTCGCCTCAGATTAAAGTGACGACTGTTGCGACCCGAATTCCCGAATTCGATCATCTGCTCCTGCAGTTGAGGTCAATGAAGGAACAAATCTGGAATCTGTTCAGTGAAATTGAGCAGAAGGAGAGAGTCAGGGCGGATTTGGAAGTCGAGAAATTGCTTTATCAGATTAATCCTCATTTTCTCATGAATACCCTGGACACGGTTCATTGGCTTGCCGTTATGAATGGGCAAGCTGAGATCGACAGGCTTGTCCTGGCGTTGAATAAGCTTCTGCATTATAACTTGGGCAAACTTGGGCAAACTTCGACGATCGGAGAAGAAGTGGAGGCCTTAAAACAGTATTTGATTCTTCAGCAAATTCGGTATGATTTTCAATTCGACGTGCAAATTCTGGTGGACGAGGATACGATGAACACAGTGATTCCCCGCTTTATTTTACAGCCGCTTGTGGAAAACTCGCTTTATCATGGTTTAAGCGACGATGGGTATATCCGCGTGCAAATTCGGATGACGGATCAAATTGAGATCCAGGTTCAGGATAATGGCGCCGGCATGTCGCCGGAAAAGATCTGTCAATTGTTGAATACAACGTCGTCAGCTCAACGTAAAGCGGGATTGGGAATCGGAATGAATTACGTCAAGCGGGTGCTTGCCGCTAAGTACGGAGAAGCGGCCAAGCTGGACATTCAAAGCGAACCTGGCGTTGGAACGATAATTGTGATGCTGTTGCCGGTGGGAGAATCCAAAGGAGAGCAGGATTCGTAATAGTCTGTTTCCCCTAATAAACGGGGTCGTGGCGGAATTGGCAGACGCGCACGGTTCAGGTCCGTGTGGGCTACCCCCCGGAGTCCTCTCGACCGCATCAATATAACAATGAACGAGCTCTTGAGTTTCCTATAGCGGAAATTCAGGAGCTTTTTGCATACTCGGGAATTCATAGGTATTGCTCATCTACCTAAAAAAGGCTAATATCCGATGATTACAAGGTAATATACGATGAGACAATTATCCAAAGAGAAGTTACTATAAGTATAGCGTTTAAACGCTTTCATGGTGATTGCGCACACCAACTCATGACGATGATTTCCCTTTTCATTGCATAAGAAAAGGTAAAAAACAGGGGGGAATCGTTGAACACGTTTCTTGGATATTTATTCAATAAGGAGGGTTATGGGATGCTTTTTAAAAGAATAATGGCCGTCTCATTGGCGGGATGTTTGGTTGGCGCAGCATTGACGGGCTGTGGAGGAGAAAGCGAATCCAGCGCAAACAGCAATGGAAGCGCTTCAAATAATGGGCCGACGAAACTGACCGCTATAATCGTAAAAAACTCGCTCACGAAGGATGTTAATGAGATGCAGTGGCTTTCCGATTTGGAGAAGAAAGCCAATGTAGATATCGAATGGCAGCAAATTTCTGCGGACTGGGACCAGAAGAAGAGCGCTTTGTTTGCCAGCGGCGAAATTCCGGATTTGCTTTTCAATGCAACAAGCAATTCCGATTTCGTACAATTTAGTGGATTGTTTGAAGACCTTAGCCCATTAATTGAGAAGGATGCGCCTAACATTCAAAAAATGTATAGCGATATCCCCGAATTAAAAACGCTTTCCACTCAAAAGGACGGAAATATCTACAGTACGCCCAGATACAAAAGCCTCTGGCCCAATGCCACAGCGACGATGTTTATCAATAAAACCTGGCTTGACAATCTGGGCATGAAAGTCCCCACAACTTGGGATGAGCTGGAGGAGACGCTGATCGCTTTTCGCGACGGTGACCCGAATCAGAATGGCGACACCAAGGACGAGGTTCCGATGGATTTTAACCCGATAGGATGGGAGTATACGCCAAAACTTCTGCTCGGCAGCCTGGGCTTGCCGTTGTCCAATAATATGGGGGATGGTTACTTTACGGAAGACGCGCAGGTTAAGAATTTTTTTGTGGATGAACGTTTCAAAACATTGATGCAGTTTTTGCAGAAGTTGTACAGCGAAAATCTCATCAATAAGGAAGTTATTACGCAGGATTATTCCAAATATCAGTCCCTCGCACGGGGCAACGGTTCCACCGCAAAAGTGGGCTTTACTTGGGGGTGGGAGTCCGGTGACCGGTTTGGCAACGATTTGAAGGACCAATATATTGCGTTGCCACAGCTCAAGCAGCATGCTGATTCGACGAATCAACTCTACTGGAGTAATGACTATTATTACCAGAACTTCGGGGACAATGCGGTTGCCATGAGCGCCAAATGCAAGAACAAGGATGCGGCGATGCGATTTATCGATGCTTTTTACGAGCCCACCGTCAGTCTCCAAGTGTTGTTCGGCGGCATGAACAACACCGACAAAGGCATTAAAGATAACGGGGATGAGACGTACCGAGTTCTTCCTCCGGCCGACCCTTCGCTGGATCCCGGCTCCTGGAAATGGACCAACACGTTTGCGGACATAGGACCGATGTATATTGCCGACGATTTGAAGAATAAATTGACGCTCGGCACTGATATGCAGAGCGTATTGAAGGAGAAATCGGTCTATAACGATTTGCTTGCCAAGGCGGACCCGAAAACGAATGTCTATCCGCAGACATTCATGAAATACAGTACCGAAGACATCAATACGATGGCCATGAACCAGGCCAATATCAACAACATTACAGATCAGCAATGGGCGCGTTGGATGATGACGGATGCCGATATTGAGAAGGAATGGGGAGAATATATCGCCAAAGTCAATAACTCCGGTCTCAAGCAGAACCTGGAAATTCGCCAGAAGGCCTATGAGGAGTACTTGAAAAAGGGGAGATAGGAATGAAGCAAGCAGAGACCACCCAGTGGTCTTTCCCTGTCCGCAAAGGAAAGAGTTTGGGAAAGTACCTGGGGAACTATCAATTATGGATCATGGTTCTCCCTGCGGTAGTTTATATTGCGATTTTCTGTTACGGACCGATGTACGGCATTCAGCTTGCTTTCCGGGAATTTGACTTTAGCAAAGGGATTACAGGAGGGGATTGGGCCGGTTTTAAGTACTTTGAGCAATATTTCAACAGTCCGATGTTCTGGCCCACGCTCAGGAACACGTTCGTTATTGCCTTTTTTTCGCTAGTACTTGGATTCCCGATGCCGATATTGCTGGCGCTGGTCATCAATTCCATCCGAAATCACAAGCGCAAACGCGTGCTGCAGACGACGGTCTACATGCCTTATTTTATTTCAACCGTAGTTATGGTCGCTTTATTGCAAATTATGCTTTCTCCCACAACGGGCTTGCTCAGCAACTTGCTGAAATGGCTTCATCTCATTTCTGCAGATGCAAATCTCCTTGGCGATTCTGGAGCATTTGTCCCGGTCTATGTCCTTTCCGGAATTTGGCAGTTGTGCGGTTGGAACAGCATTATTTTTATCGCTGCGCTATCCTCGGTGGATACCCAGCTTTACGAAGCTTCCAGAATTGACGGGGCTAACCGCTGGCAAATCGTCCGGCATGTGGAATTTCCGGCGATTCTGCCCACGATTATTATTTTGCTGATCATGAATATGGGCAGTATCCTGAGCGTTGGCTTTGAAAAAACCTTCCTGATGCAGAACAGCCTCAACAAGTCCGTGTCGGAAGTCATCTCAACCTATGTGTTTAACGTCGGAGTTAAATCCAACCAGTTCAGCTTCGGCTCGGCCGTCGGCTTGTTTAATACAGCTGTCAACTTCCTGTTTCTTATGCTGGCTAACCAGCTTGGAAAGAAGTCGTCGAACATCAGTTTAATGTAAGGGAGGCGAAGTCATGTCTTGCTGGAACATACAAAATTCGCAGAGTATAGCCCGTTCGAGCAGCTTGGCTGACCGGTTGTACACGGCTGTCGTGGTTGTTATCAGCATCTTTTCGTTTATTATTGTGGCCTATCCGCTTTACTTTATCATCATCGCTTCATTCAGCAATTCCATGCTGGTTAGTCAGGGCGAAGTTATCCTGTGGCCAAAAGGAATCAACTTTTACGGTTACGAACAAATTTTTCGCGACGGACGTATTTGGCAAGGGTATCTGAACACGATCATTTATACGGTACTGGGTACTTTGCTGAATTTGGCGATTACGATGCCGGCGGCTTATGCGCTTTCCCAAAGGGGATTCATCGCACGCAAAGTCATTATGCCGCTGTTTGTGTTCACGATGTATTTTGGCGGCGGAATGATTCCTACGTATCTGCTGATCCGTGACCTGCATTTGCTTAATACCCCCTGGGTCATGATTGTGAACGGGGCGCTGAGTGTCTACAATTTAATTATTACCCGGACATTTATTGAAAGCTCGATTCCGGAAGAGCTCTATGAAGCGGCAACGCTGGATGGGTGCTCGCATTTTCGCTATTTCATTTCTGTTGTGATGCCCTTATCTAAAGCGGTTATTTCGGTCATTTCCCTGTATTATATGGTAGGCCACTGGAACGATTTTTTTAACGCGCTGCTCTATATTAACAAGGATGAGCTCCAACCGCTTCAGATCGTTCTGCGCAATATTTTGTTGTCGAATCAGGCCTTTGCGGGCGGAGCTGGGTCCGGCGCGGGCGCGGGTGCAGGCAGCTATGCCCAGCAGTTTGCGGATCAGATCAAATATGCGGTCATTATCGTATCGACGGTACCTGTATTGATGGTGTATCCGTTTATACAGAAGTATTTCGAAAAAGGGGTTATGATCGGCGCGGTCAAAGGCTGATGCGTATCTAGGCGTATATCCTTACCGGATTGGGGGAGGTAGCTGATGAAGAAAAGTCTAGAACTATTGGAATCCTTCGGTGAGCCGGTTTCACGGGATATGAAGGAAACGCTGGCTCACGGGAGCAGACAGTTTCGCATGAGCGTACACATGACGAGAGTTCCTCCAATCAACAACGTTGTGTTGTATTCGCATTGGCATGAGGAACTGGAGTTCTTGTTTCTGGCAAAGGGAAGCGCACTGGTTCATATCGGTCAGGAAAAAGTTACGGTACGAAGCGGCGAGGTTGTTTTCATCCCGATGAACCTTCTGCATTCCGCGAGCCGGCTGGATCAGGAGGAAATCATTTTTTATGCCGTGCTGGTGCACTTCAATTTTCTCTCCAGCCTGGAAAACGACCAAGTTCAACAGCAATATGTTTTGCCGCTATTTATGCAGAACTGCCGCTACCCCAACCTGATTACGCGCGAGATGGACGCAGAGTTGCGTCTCTACCCGCTATTGGAAGAAATACGCGATGTCTATGAACAAGAACCGCCCGGTTACGAGTTGCTGGTCAAAGCCAAACTTTTTGAGGTTTTGTACCGCTTGCAAAAGTGTGCAGTCCCTGACGATCTGAATATTGGGAAACCGAGAGGCAGCAACTCTTTACTGGCCAAAAAAGTGCTGGCCTTCGTTCAGCAAAATTACGGAAAGCGCATCACCCTTGCGGATATGGCGCAGCACGTGAACCTGAGCCCGGCTTACTTTTGCCGCTTTATGAAAAAACAATTTGACCTCTCGCCAATGGATTTTTTGAACGAATATAGGATATCCGAAGCGATAAGCTTGATGGAGACTACTGACAAAAAGATGACGGAAATTTCCGAAATGACGGGTTTTTGCAACATCAACCGGTTTACGGAGACCTTTAAGAAATTTTACGGCTGCACGCCTGCCTATTACCGGAAAACTATTCGGAATCATGCGCGGGACGGACAACATGCCGTAAGGCGTGACGCCGATTTGAAATCAAATTAATCCAACACAGGGAGAAGGGAAAATAGCACAATGGCCTTTTTTTCGAGACAAGGAAACCAGTTGATTTGGCAGGGCAACGGGGAGACGCTTTGCCTTGATCCTTGGGGACATGACAGCTTGCGCGTTCGCAGCGCAATGATGGGCGAGGTTCTTGATACGGATTACGCCTTGCTGACGCGGGAGCTCCAGGGTGCGGAGATCGTGATCGAAGACAATGAGGCATTCATTAGAAATGGGAAAATCAAAGCGGTTTTGAAGTTTAACGTCTGGACGAGAAATTGTCGGATCAGCTTTTTTGATCAAGAGGGGCGTTTGTTGTTGCAGGAACTGGACAGCCATGGCTGCCTCAACCTGTCCGCACGCAAGTTCAAGCCTATTATCGGCGGAGATTTCCGTTTGACCGCCAGTTTTGAGTCCAACGATGAAGAGAAGCTGTACGGCATGGGGCAGTATCAGCAGGAGATCCTTAACATCAAGCATTGCAACCTTGAGCTTGCGCATCGTAATTCGCAGGCCAGTGTTCCGTTTGTGCTGTCGAGCCAAGGCTACGGATTTTTATGGCACAATCCCGCCGTGGGAAGGGCCAGCTTCGGCAAAAACGTGACCGAGTGGTACGCCGAAAGCACGAAGCAGCTTGACTACTGGATCACAGCGGGTGATACTCCGGCCGAAATTGTAAGCAATTACGCCAGCGTGACCGGTTATGTTCCGATGATGCCGGAATACGGGCTTGGCTTCTGGCAATGCAAATTGCGTTATTGGAACCAGGAGCAGCTGTTGGAGGTAGCTCGGGAGTATAAACGGCGCAATCTTCCGATCGACGTGATCGTGTGCGACTTTTTCCATTGGCCGAAGATGGGCGATTTCCGTTTCGAAGAGGAGTTTTTCCCTGATCCGAAAGCGATGGTGGATGAGCTTAAAAATCTGGGGATCGAACTTATGGTATCCGTATGGCCGCAGATCGACTTGCAAAGCGAAAATTTTGAAGAAATGCAGCAAAGAAACATGCTGGTCAAACCTGAAATGGGCGTCAATATTTGCATGCGTTTCGGGGGCGAAAGCGTATTCTACGACGCGACAAATCCGGAAGCGCGCAAATATGTCTGGGAGAAGTGTAAAAAGAACTATTACGATCACGGCATCCAGGTCTTCTGGCTGGACGAAGCGGAACCGGAATACAGTGTATACGATTTTGACAATTATCGCTACAAGATGGGGCCGAATGTGCAGATCGGCAATGTCTACCCGCAGCTCTTTTCCCGTACGTTTTATGACGGTATGACGGCAGAGGGACAACAAAATGTGGTGAATCTCGTTCGCTGCGCCTGGGCAGGTAGTCAGCGTTACGGCGCACTGGTATGGTCGGGAGATATCCACTGCTCGTGGGAGGCTTTCAGACGGCAAATTTGCGCGGGACTGAATATGGGGATTGCCGGCATCCCATGGTGGACCACGGATATTGGGGGATTTGGCGGCGGTGATCCCGAAAGCGAGAGCTTCCGTGAGTTGTTGGTACGGTGGTTTCAATACGGCGCGTTCTGCCCGGTTATGCGTCTCCATGGCGACCGTCAGCCTACGCGGAAAGTATACCGCAAGGACGGCTCGGAAGCCTTGTTCTCCGGCAGCGACAACGAGGTTTGGAGCTTCGGCGAGGAAGTGTACCCGATCCTGGTAAAATATATGAATTTACGTGAAGCGATGCGCCCATATACCCGAAGATTGATGCAGGAAGCGCATGAGCAGGGCTCACCGGTGATGCGGCCGATGTTCTATGAGTTCCCGAAAGAGGAGATTTGCTGGGACTTGAAGGATCAGTACATGTTTGGGCCGGACCTTCTGGTGGCGCCTGTTCTGCAGGAGGGTTCCACCGAGCGCGGGGTGTATCTGCCTGCAGGGGCCGAATGGACCGAACTGCGTAGCGGACGCGTCTACAAAGGCGGCAAGACGATCACCGCCGCCGCTCCGCTTGAGGTGATCCCGGTATTTCTGAAAAACGGGGCTTACCCGGAATGGGTTGGCACGATTTAATTTGAGCGTTGCTTCTTTCCGGCCAATATGCAGTTAATGGCGTCCAATACTTGAGTTTCCTGTCGCGAAGGATTCAGGAGCTTTTTGGCGTGGAAGCCTTAATATATTCCGAGAAATTTTTTTGCAAGTACATGGAATTAATATCCTCTCTCAAATGATGATGGATAAGTGCGTCCAGTTGATCCATTTCCTGATTCATCATCAATTCGAGAATGGTGCTATGCTCTTGATGGAGTTCCGCCAGCTTTTCCTTTCTCAACATATGCAGCCTGCGGTATCTGGCGTAATGGACGCTCAACTGCTGAATCAAATTCCACAGGAACTCCCTTCCGGCCAGCCGAAACAGGGATTGGTGAAAAGCGTCGTCCAGATTCATAAATCGTTCGCTGCCTTCGTCTTCATGGATGGCGGTTAGCTGCTTGTCCAAAATCTCCTTGAGCTCATGAACGCCTGTGAGCGGAAGGTGGGAGGACAAATCTTTGGTAATTTCCTTTTCCAGTAGGCTGCGCAAATAAATGATCTGTTCCACCGAATCCAAGTCAATAAAGGAAACAAGATTGCCTTTCTTCGGATAGATATCGATATAGGACTCCAAGCTGAGCTGCTTCAGCACATCGCGAAGCGGGGTCCTTGAGATTTGGAAACGTTCGGATAGGGCGGTCTCGCTCAAAATGGTGCCGGGCTTTAGTTGTAGAGTCAGGATTTCGTTTTTTAATGAATGCATAATCTCTTCTTTAATCGACATGGAGTCTCCTGCTTTGCTTTTTTTAACTAGTATACATGATTGATACCATGAATAAAAGTTTTAAGCGGTTGATGAGTGTATTGACAAGTGGTTTCCTATATTTTATGATCAAGGCAATCTTGTATACAAGGTTGTCTTGATCACATGATAGGGAGGGGTTTTTGAAATGAACATGACTTGGAGATGGTATGGGGAAGGGAATGACAACATTACCCTTGACCATATCCGGCAAATTCCCGGGGTTATGGGAATCGTCTGGTCCTTGCACGACAAAGTGGCTGGCGAAGTATGGGAAATGGAACGGATTCAGGAAGTGGCCGACCAAATTACAAGCAAAGGCTTCAGTACGGCGGTCGTGGAAAGCGTCAACGTTCATGATGATATTAAAATCGGCTTGCCGACGCGCGACAAATATATCGATATCTATATCGATACCATTCGTAAATTGTCCAAAGTCGGCGTTAAAGTGATCTGCTATAATTTTATGCCGGTCTTTGACTGGACGCGTACGGAGCTGTACAAAGAGCTTCCCGACGGCTCGAACGCGCTCTTTTATGAAAAGGCTGCCATTACGGATAATCCGCGGGAGATGGTGGATCGGATTCTGAAAGGCGCCGGAGATTTCACGATGCCGGGATGGGAACCGGAACGGCTGGCGAAGCTGGATGAGCTGTTCGCCGCCTATGCGGATGTGACGGAAGAGAAGCTGTTTGAGAACCTGAAGTATTTTCTGGAGCGTATTATACCGGTATGTGAAGAAGTGGATATCAAGATGGCGATCCACCCCGATGATCCGGCTTGGCCGATTTTTGGTCTGCCGCGCATTATTCGCAGCCGGGACACGATCCGCCGGATGCTGGATGCCGTGGACAGTCCGTATAACGGCCTGACCTTCTGCACGGGGTCGCTGGGAACGAACCCCGAGAACGATCTCCCGGCGATGATCCGCGAGTTCCATGACCGGATTCATTTTGCCCATATCCGCAATGTGAAAGTGTTCGATAACGGAGACTTTATCGAGGTGTCCCACCGGGGGCGTGACGGCAGCGTAGATATCGCGGAAGTCGTTAAGGCCTATCACGAGAACGGATACACCGGTTATGTGCGTCCCGATCACGGCCGGCATTTGTGGGGAGAAGAGAAGAACTGCCGTCCGGGCTATGGCCTGTATGACCGGGCGCTGGGCGTCATGTATTTGCTGGGCGTTTGGGACAGCCTGGAAAATGTGAAGGAGACAAAATAATGCTTCGACTATCCTTAAACCATATTTCCGATACATCGGCATGGACGGCTGCAGGCGTGGAACTTCCTCGGTTTGATATCGCGCAGGTGAAGAAGAATACGAGTTCAAAGCCGGAATGGGTTCACTTCGGCGCAGGCAACATCTTCCGGGGGTTTGTGGCGAATGCTCACCAAAAACTGCTGGACAGCGGCAAAGCGGATACGGGCATCATCGCCGCGGAATCGTTTGATTTTGAGATGATCGACAAGGTCTACAAGCCTTATGACAATTTGACACTGCTGGTACTGATGAATGCTCGCGGTGAATTTCAGAAGAAAGTGGTCGCAAGCATTGTTGAGGCGATTACGGCGGACAAAAACCGGGAAACGGATTACAGCCGCCTAATCGAAATCTTTGAGCATCCGAGTCTGCAAATGGCCAGCTTCACCATTACGGAAAAAGGATATTCCCTGACCGGCCCGGACGGTCATTTCCTAGGCATTGTGGAGAAGGACATGGAAGCAGGCCCCGTACAGCCGATTCACGTGATGAGCATTGTCGCCTCGCTGGCTTACCGCCGCTTTTTGAAGGGCCGATATCCGATGACTTTCGTCAGCATGGATAACTGCTCGCATAACGGTGACAAGCTGAAGCACGCGGTATTGACGATTGTCAAGGAGTGGGCGAAGAGAGGGTTGGTCGAACCGGGCTTCATCGACTATCTTGAAGATGAACGCAAAATCTCGTTCCCGTTGTCCATGATCGACAAAATTACGCCGCGTCCGTCGGAAACGGTGCAGGCCGCGCTGTTGGAACAGGGCGTCGGCGAAATGGATGTGATCGTCACCTCCAAGAACACCTATACCGCGCCTTTCGTGAATGCGGAGATCAGCGAATATCTGGTGATCGAGGACAAGTTCACCAACGGCCGGCCGCAGCTTGAAGAGGCAGGGATTATTTTTACGGATAGAGACACCGTAAATAAAGTGGAGACGATGAAGGTTACGACCTGCTTGAATCCTCTCCACACCGCCCTCGCCGTATCCGGCTGTCTGCTTGGGTTTACGTTGATTGCGAATGAGATGAAGGACGATACGCTGCGCAGATTCGTGGAAGCGATCGGCTACGCCGAGGGGCTGCCGGTCGTAGTTGATCCCGGCATTTTGAATCCCAAGCAATTCCTGGACGAAGTGCTGCAGGAACGTTTCTCCAATCCGTTTATTCCCGATACGCCGCAGCGGATCGCCACCGATACCTCGCAGAAAGTGGGGATTCGTTTCGGCGAAACGATCAAATCGTACATTCGCCGGGAGGACCTTGACCCGGCCGAGTTAACGGCCATCCCGCTGGCGATTGCCGCTTGGTGCCGTTATTTGCTGGGCGTGGACGATGAAGGCAAGCCGTTCGCATTGAGTCCGGACCCGCTGCTGGAAACGTTGCAAGGGCATTTGGCAGGGGTAAGGCTGGGAGATAAAGTCTCGGGAGTTCGCGCTATCCTTGAGGATGAGAGCATTTTCGGCGTTCCTTTGTACGCGATCGGACTTGGGGAGAAGATCGAGCGCATGTTTTATGAAATGCTGGAAGGTCCGGGGGCCGTACGCAAAACGCTGGAGAAATATTTGAAATAAGAGCAAGGAAATGGGACGGAACGAGGCGGAAGCACAGCTGTCCTAAAGAGATGGCCCTGTATAGATCAGGGGCCATCTTTTTTTCTTAAAAATGACAGCTTATAAACTTAAATATGCCCGATTGAATGCGGTTTCGAATCGTCGTAGAGTATTTGTATTACGAATTCTATCGATGCAATTAACGTGAAAGGATCGATGAAAATTGGCCATTATACAGTTTCCGAACGACTTTAGTTGGGGAGCCGCGACAGCGGCTTTTCAGGTAGAAGGGGCAATAAACGAAGATGGACGCGGCATATCGATTTGGGATACCTACACGCGTATTCCGGGAAATATACGCAACGGAGACAATGGCGATGTTGCCTGTGACAGCTACCATCGCTATGATGAAGATATTACTTATATGAAGAAACTCGGGATTAAAACCTATCGATTTTCGATATCCTGGCCCAGAATTTTCCCTGACGGAGCGGGTGAGGTTAATGAAAAAGGGCTAAACTATTATCACTGTTTAGTAGACAAATTGCTTGAAAACGGGATTGAACCGTTTTGTACCTTATATCATTGGGATCTTCCGCAGGCTCTTCAGGATTTGGGGGGCTGGAAAAATCGGGAGACCATCGATGCCTTTGTACGTTATGCCGAAAGGATGTTCAGGGAATTTAAAGGAAAAATTAGATACTGGGTCACCTTTAATGAGCCTTGGTGCGTCTCTTTTAAGGCCCACTACATCGGAGACTTGGCTCCCGGAGAGAAAAACCTGCAAAGCGCGCTTGACGTTGCCCATCACTTGATGATTGCCCACGGCAAGACCGTCCGGCTATTCCGACAATTAGGGTATCCCGGGCAGATCGGCTATGCTCCTAACGTGAGCTGGCATGAACCGTTTAGCTCCAAACAAGAGGATATCGATGCCTGCCGCCGAAGAATCGGATGGATGGTGGAATGGTTTATGGATCCCGTTTTTAAAGGCGAATATCCTGATTTCCTGACCGAGACCTTTGCCGCTCTGGGAGCGAAGGTGCCTATTGAACCGGGTGACATGGAAGCTATTCACCAGCCGATCGATTTTTTGGGGATAAATTATTATACCGGTTCTTTGGGGCGTTACAAGCAGGGCGAAGGCTTGTTTGAAATAGAAGATACGGATGAAGGATATGATCGAACCGATTTTAACTGGACGATTTATCCCAGTGGCCTGTACAAGGTACTCCTTCATATTACGAATCGCTATGGTCAAGTTCCGATCTATATCACGGAAAATGGAGCCTGCTATAATGACGAACCCGTTGATGGGAAAGTGCGGGATGAAAAACGGATTGACTATCTACGGAAGCATTTACTCCAGTTGAGCCGGGCGATTGAATCCGGTGTCCCGGTTAAGGGGTACATTACCTGGTCACTGCTGGATAATTTTGAGTGGGCCGACGGATACGGCAGGCGTTTCGGGTTAATCCATGTGGATTTTGATACTTTGATTCGAACGCCAAAAGACAGCTTTTTCTGGTATAAAAAAGTTATCGCTAACGGCTGGTTGGAGGTTTGAATAAGGGATGGAGTGATATTGAATCTTGAGCCGCCGGGGGGCATCCCCTGGCGGCTTTTTCTGCTGTTGAGCGTTCAACATCGTTATTTTTGTATTTTGGATGATTCAAACTGGCAAATACGAGAAATCAGCTACAGCAACTCCGCTTGAGCAACGGAGAAAAAGACTTTATCTTGGATGATTTTCTTGTTCTCGCCGATGATTTCAAATACACCTTGTTCTCTGATGTCATGGCTGGATCCCCCGACAAAGACGGCTATTTTCCCCGGTTCCACTACGTAATTCATATTCTCGTCATAAAAGCCAAGCAGATTTACCGGTAAAATAAAGCTTACCTCCGCTTGCTGTCCTTTTTCCAAGGTGAATCTTTTGAAGCCGTATAGCTGCTTTACCGGTCTTGTAACATTGGCTTCGAGATCTTGCAGATAAAGTTGGACAACTTCATCCCCTTTACATGACCCCGTATTTTTAACGGTAACCCTAATTTTGATCTCATCGTCAAATGAGACTTCGGTATGCTCCATGAATAAATTGCTGTACTCGAATTCCGTATAACTCAAGCCGTAGCCGAATTCGAACAGCGGCTTCGTATCGATTTCCACATAGTCTTCGTGCCAATGAGAACGCCCGCCGGACGGTTTGTGGTTATAGAAAACGGGCACCTGGCCTACGGTTTTAGGTACGGAGATCGGCAATCTTCCTCCCGGGTTATAGTCTCCGAATAGGACTTCCGTTATCGCCATTGCTCCTTCTTCTCCGGGAAGCCATGCTTCGATAATCGCATCCAGATTCTCGTTTTCCCATAAAGCCGAAACGGGTCGTCCATTGATCAAAACCAACACCACCGGAGTCCCGGTCTTATGAATTTCTTTTATCAATTCCAACTGGTGGCCGGGAAGATTCAAATCCGCTCTATCCCGGGCTTCCCCTGATGTGGATCCCTTATCGAGCCCCGATTTATCCCCCACGACCATAACCGCAACTTCGGATGCCCTTGCCGCCTCGATCGCTTCGGCAAATCCGTCCTTTGTCCCGCCGATGACTTCACATCCTTTGGCATAACGAATCACCGTATCCGAACTCAGGTATCCTTCAAGCGCTTCTTTAAGACTTATAATTTCCGTACAGCTCTTGACCATTCCGTTCAAGCCCTGTTCCCGCATGTACTGAATGGATTTTTTTAGCTTTTTCTGCGAATCCCTCGTCTTCTCTTCCTGCAATTTAGGCATAAGCGCCAGAAGCATATCTATGGGCACATCGTCTATTTTCTTGTAATCCGTGCCCGTAGCCTGAACAATAGACGGCAAAACAAAAGATTCATAGTGCCTGCATGTTTCCAATATCTCTTCGATATCGGTCACATCCTCCGCCTTTCTGCTGAAGGACTCGAACATGCCGACCTGACCTTCCAGATTGGACGCATAATTGTAATCCCCGAGAAGATTCCTCACACTGTCTGCACTGGGACCGATTAAGGCCAAGGATTTGATCTGTTTATGCAACGGCAGGAGGTTATTTTTATTTTTGAGAAGGATGATCGATTCTCTTGCCGTTTTTCGCGCAATCGCTTTATTTTCCTTTGCATTGTAAACCTCGTGGATCCGCTCAGGGAGTACACGAGCCTGATCAAGCAACCCCAATTGGATTTTTTTCAACAAGACTCTCATAACGGAACGGTTGATCACTTCTTCTTCGACTTTGCCTTCTTTGACCGCCTCGATGAGGTTATCGCCGTAGCATAAGGTAAATGGAAGCTCCATATCCATACCGGCGCGAATCGCTTTGATTCCCGCATCTTTCATATCGACCGCCGCACGATGATAGGTGCTAACCGTATCAATTGCACCGTAATCCGAGACAACGATTCCTTTAAATTGAAATTCGTCTCTTAAAATATCCGTGAGCAACTCTCTTGAGATCGTGCAGGGAACGCCGTCAATTTCCGAATAGGAATTCATAATCGAACCCAAGTCGGCTTCTTTAATCACCGCCTCAAAGGGGCGGCCATATATTTCTCTTAATTCTCTATAGTTAATATGAACAGGCGCCTGATTCATTCCGCCCTCCGATGCTCCGTAACCCAAAAAGTGTTTGGCCGTAGCCAGAACTCCTTCAGTTAAATCATTCCCCTGCAGCCCTTTCACATAGGCAGTGCCGATTTTGGAGATCAGATACGGATCTTCCCCGTAGGTCTCCTCCGTGCGCCCCCATCGGGGATCTCTTACCACATCCAAAACAGGCGCCAATCCCTGAGTGGCTCCTTTGGCTCTCAATTGCTTTCGAAGACAGTCCCCTATTGAAAATACAGTATCTTCATTCCAGGTGCTGGCAACGCCAATGCTTTGCGGAAATACAGTTGCATGTCTGGCCTGAACGCCATTTAGGCATTCCTCATGCAAAATGGCCGGAATACCGAGCCTTGTTGAGGTAACTAAATACTCCTGGATTTGATTGATCAAATCGGTCGCATCTTCAATTTCGATTTCTCCCAGCATCCAGGCGGCTCTTGAGATGTGGCCGCAACCGTATTTTAAATGCGCCGTAAGTTTCTCATGAACCATGTTGTTATTGTCATCCACTAAATCATTCACGATAACAGAACCCAATTGCGCAACCTTCTCTTCCAAGGTTAAGCGGGACAATAAATCCGCAGCCCTCTCTTCAGCCGAAAACTTGGAATTCTTATACATCTCCATGGAAATCGCTCCTCTTTCATCATCGTTTCGTGCTTGTTCAGTTTAATTATCCTCCTTGCTGGTGCCGATTGCTCGTCACAAACCTTGCTTAAGTGGACAGATTTTGCTAACTTTAAAAAATCGAAACATTCGTTCACGACCATGTCATTAGGGTGGGATTCAAATGAAGGCTTTTCATGAACAGCGGAAATACCATTCCGGTCTTCCCTTTTCTGCATGGACTCCGAGAGACATCACCTTTCTTGCTCACTGGCACCATGATCTGGAGTTCATCTATATTTGCGAAGGCGAGGTGCAAGTGGGGATTAACTCTGAAATGCGTCTGCTTCGCAGGGGAGAGCTGGCTCTATGCGGCAGTGGGGATATTCATTATTACGACAGCACGGCTCTAACGTCAAAAGCTTTGATCGTTACTTTTCATCCTCAGCTTATCGGTTATCCGGGAGGATGGCCGCAGGGAATTCGTTTCAATTCTCCCTTTGTCGGGAGAGCGGAGGTGGAGAGCGGCTATATAGACGACATACAAGTAAAGAGCCTGATCGGGATGATGAATCGCTTGTTAACCGAATGGACGGGACAGCAACAACACTACGAGTTGTTTGTCTCAGGTATCCTGCATGAGCTTTGCGGGACCCTTCTGAGAACGATTCCCTATGAGATTGCCGATTCCAAGCGCGACAAACGCCGTATGATCAACACCAAAATGATGCAGGAAATCTTGGATTATATCGAGGAGAACTATATGAACCCCGTGAGTCTGGAGGAGGCTGCCCACCATTGCAACATGAGCAAGTTTCACTTTGCCCGTTTTTTCAAGAGTACCGCCGGATTAAGTTTCATATCCTATGTAAACAGCTTGCGCGTACAACAAGCGGAGCAGCTTATCGTCACAACAAATAAGCCGATTATCGACATTGCTGCCGAATGCGGTTTTTCGAGCATTAGAACGTTTAACCGGTTGTTTAAACAAATAAAAAATTGTAGACCGAGCGATTTAAGATAAACAACGTTAGGCTGCCCAGCCGAGTTCAGGCGATGTTTTTGAAATAGCGGTGAATGGGAAAATCCTCAAAAATGACCTGGCGGAAACTTAAAAAGGCCCTCTTTATGTCCTTGTCACAAGAGATATAATTAAGGTTTGAAAGCGGATACGAATAATGGAGTCATATAGTGAAGGCTGGTTTTGGGGCAACATCGTGCAAACACTCATTCAAGAAAGGACTGGAAATGAAGCATAATCGTTGGATTCGCAGAGCAGCTTTGGGACTTAAAAACATGAAGTTCCGAAACAAATTAATGTTGGGTTATTTGCTCATTTGCGTTATTCCGCTCATCGCTGTAAGCGTAATCATCTTTCGCCAGTCGGCAGCGGGACTGGAGGATTCCTCTCAAGAGTTCGCTGCTTTGTACACGTCCCAGATCCGAACTTCTTTGAACGAACTGATGAAAGAATACGACAAGATCACCAAGTCGGTACTTATCGACGGTGAGCTGATCTATAGACTTGGAGACGAGCGGGACAGGCCTATGGATGAATTGATCGTACAAAGGATGGCTGTCCAGCGATTGCTTATGCGGGTGGCTTTCCTTAAGCCGGAGATCGGTACCGTAATGCTGATCGGCCGCGATAACAGCGTTTATCAGTATAGCACGACCACAAGCGTGGTCAACGAGAACGCGCTGCTATCCCGGAAATGGTACGAGCGGCTCCGCAGTCAGGATGAAACCTTTTTTGTCACCGGGCTGCATGATCGTTCCTATTACGATGACAAAGGAGAAGGCGCCATTGTAACGGTAGGCCGAGTGCTCCTTAACTCGGAGGGAGCGTACGCAGGGATCCTGCTCATCGATCTGGATCCGTTTGCTTTACTGCAGTTGGATCAAGATTTCGTCTCGGCCCGGGACAAATACGGCATGAGCGTCACCATAAGCAATCGCCATGGGGAAATCGTCTATCAATCCGACGCGGCCAGCGGCCGGCTGTCCTGGCAGCAGGTGATGGAATCCGGCGAAACTTACGACAAGGCTGCAGGCAGCAAGAACCGGATTGTGTTATCGGGAACCACCGAACTCGGCAATTTGTTGATCCGGACGGAGATCCCCCGCGAGAAGCTGCTGGCCAAGATCAATCAGATCCAAGGGGTGACCGTGATCGTCATCCTGACGAGTTGTTTGATCATCGCGCTCATATCCCTTGGCTTAAGCTACACGATCACCAAGCCGATCATGGCTCTCCGCAAGAGCATGAAGCAAGCGGAGTTAGGCCAATACTTGCCTATCGAGAAAAAACAGGCCAATGACGAGATCGGCAGTCTGGTCCATAGTTACAACAAAATGATTGTTACGATTCGCACCTTGATTGAGGATGTGTATATCGGAGAGATTAAGCATCGCCGAGCCAAATTCATCGCCCTCCAAAACCAAATCAATCCGCACATGCTGTACAACACCTTGGAATCCATCCGCATGAAGGCACTGGTGAACGATGACGAGGAGACCGCCGCAATGATCAAGATTCTGGCTCGTATGTTTAGGCTTGTATTGGGGAAGGAAGGCCGCCAACATTCGGTAAAGCATGAGTTGGAGTATACGGCGAATTATGTGCAGCTCCAGAACTTGCGGTTCGATCATAAGTTCCGTCTGGATATTCGCATTCCCGAGGAAATACAGCAATGCGGCATCATTCCCCTGGTTTTTCAGCCTATTGTAGAGAATAGCATTAACCATGGGTTCGAAGACTACAACCGGACGATGAATATCACGATCGAAGGAGGTTTTACGGAAGCGGGCGAGATCCTGATCCGAATTACGGACGATGGAATCGGGATGTCCGAGGAAAGGCAAAAGAAGCTGTCCGCTCTCTTGGAGATGGCGGAATCCGACAAATATAAGTTGGAAACGACGGATGAACCGAACGGTAAAGGGCTAGGCCTTAAAAACATAGCGGAGCGCATCAAACTCCATTATGGAGATCACTATGGTCTAACCATCCGTTCCGACGAAAAAGGGACGACGGTTGAAATCTTAATCCCCAAGATCTGAAAAGGCAACATAGCGCGAATGGAAAAGAGAGGTGCTTGGGATGAAGCTGTTTTTGGTTGATGACGAGAAAGGAATCGTGGACGGCCTAAAAAAAATGATTGACCGCTATATCCCGGACGTCGTGGTTGTCGGCACGGCTTATAACGGTGTCGAAGGGTTCCGTTTAATTCAAAAAAGGCAGCCGGATATCGTGATTAGGGATATTCGGATGCCGCAGGCGGATGGCCTTCAGATGATCAAAATGTTGAAAGACGCAGGCAACCGGGCTAAATTCATTCTGTTAAGCGGATATGCCGACTTCGAATATGCTCGAAGAGGCATCCAACTGGGAGTGCAATTCTACATCAACAAGCCGGTGGAGGAAGAGGAGCTTCGCGACTGCGTCGGTCAGGTCATGGACGACATTCGCAAGGAAAGGGCCAAACTTCAGGAAGTAGACGACTTGAAGCAGGAGGCACGCCGCCGCATGCAGGAAAATGTATTGCGGGACATCCTGGATAACGCCATCGATAGTACGGTTCAGGTGGATGAAGCCCTGCGGATCGCCGAGATACGAACGGAGCGCGCCAGTTTCATATGTGCCTTGCTGGAATTCGACAATGGGTTCGGAGGCTTAAAAGAATTCGGTCTCAGACCGGTGTTTCAGCAAATTGACCGGGCCTTGGAACGATACGGGGCCATCTATCGATTTCGTTATACCGGATCCCAGGTGGCCATCGCAGCTATCCATAACGGGACTACCGGGTACGATGAATGGGTTCGTGCCATCCATGGGCTGAAGGACGCGCTGTTTCGTGAACTGAATCTGTCCGTTACGGTCGGAATCGGTACTTTCCAGGAAAGGGCGGCGGGAATCAGCCGATCTTTTGAGGAGGCCCGTTATGCCTTAAGCTATCAGGTCATCAAGGGGGAGGGAGCCGTGATCCCGTATCCCGAAACGATCAATTTGACGGGACGACGCCATCCCTTACCGGAAGAATGGATCAACAAACTGGAAGCGGAGCTCGATAATATGAATGAAGAGCGCTGCGTTGAGATTATCCGCGAGATTTTCCGGGGCATGGAAGTTCAGCGAGGCATGAGCCCTACGGATCTCCAATTGCATTGCATCAACATCATTTTGTCGAGTGTGCGGAAGATGTCGTTTCAGCAGCTTCAGCAAAATGACTTTCTGGGGCGCAATATCCTGTCCCTGGAGGCCATATCCAGCTTTCGCACGCTGGAGCGCTTGGAGAAGTGGATGATTCAGGTGATCCGGTGCATCATTATTTTTAAGATCGAACATCATGTGCCCAAGAAGAAGGATATCATCGCCGAGGTCAAGGAATACGTAACGCAGCACTACAGAGATCCGATCACCCTTGCGGATTTGGCCTCTCGCTTTTTTATCAGCCCCTACTATTTAAGCCAGTTATTCAAGCAAAAGACGGGGGATACCTATATCAACTTTCTGGCGCGGGTTCGAATCGGCAAGGCCAAGGAGCTGCTGGAGCGAACGGATCTGAAAGTGTATGAAATTTGCGAGCGGGTGGGATATTCGGATACGCAGCATTTTGCGCGGCTGTTCGAGAAATTGACGGGTTTTAAACCCAGCGAATACCGAAAGAACCAATCGCGCGGTTAATTGAACGCGCGTAATATTGTAGTCCATATTAAGGCCACTCCGAACAGGAGTGGCTTCATTTTATCCTAAAAATGACCGGGTATGAACTTAAAAATGACCGATTGGAGACGGAGGGCGTCGATTGTATAGTAAAAATGTAAGCGGATTCAACGATTAGAGATTGAGGGGGGACGTAATTGAAAACCGTTCTATTTCATCGGATGAAGGTCTATTAAGCGAGCGGAAGTATCCCAAAAATGACCGGGTACGAACTTAAAAACGACCGATTGAGCAAGGGTTCCCCGAATTGTATAGTTACGATGTAAACGAATTCAACAGCTAGATTTCAAGGGGGGAACAAATTGAAGACAGTCTCAATTCATCGCATGAAGGTGTATTGGCCGCTGTATGTGATGGCGATTCCGGGAATCGTTTTTCTCATCGTATTCAAATTCATTCCGCTGGCCGGTTCTGTAATCGCCTTCAAGGATTATTCGGTTTTCCAAGGTTTCATCGATAGTCCGTGGGCAGGCTTCAAACATTTCAGCACGCTGCTTCACCATCCGGACTTTGCCCGAGTGTTCGGCAATACCCTGATGCTGGGATTTTTCAAGCTCGTATTGATTTTTCCGGTACCCGTCTTGCTGGCGCTGATGATCAACGAGATTCGAAAATCGGCGCTCAAGAAAGGGGTCCAGACCGCTCTGTACATTCCGCACTTTTTGTCCTGGGTTATCGTTGGAGGTATCCTCTTCGACTTCTTTTCGTTAAGCGGTTTGTTCAACATTATCATCGGGTGGTTTGGTCATGAGCCGGTATTGGCCATGCAAGAGAGCGCATACTTTAGGCCGATTTACGTGCTGGCTTCAATCTGGAGAGATGCCGGATGGGGGACCGTGGTGTATATGGCTGCCATTAGCGCGATCGATCCGCAGCTTTATGAATCGGCGATGATCGACGGAGCCTCCAAATTCAGGCAAATCCGTCACATCACATTTCCGCTTCTCTTGCCAACCGTGCTCGTTTTGTTTTTGCTCGAAATCGGTAATTTCCTGGATCTTGGCTTTGATCAAGTGTATAATTTGCTCACTCCGATGACTTATAGCGTAGGGGATATCCTGGACACGTACGTGTTCCGGACGGGCATACAACAGGCGCAGTACAGTTTTGCTACAGCAGTAGGGCTGTTTCAATCGGTAATCGGGTTTGTGATGGTGTACACCTTCAACAAACTGTCGCAGAAAGTATCGGATGGGGGGCTCTGGTAGGTATGCTTGAATCGAGAGGGGAAAAAATATTCGTTACGACCATCACCGTTTTTCTCGTCCTGTTTTCCATCATAGCGATCATACCGCTTCTGTCCGTAATTGCGACCTCATTTAGTTCCAGAAGTGCCGTGGACATGAACCTGGTTACGTTATGGCCGAAGGATTTTACTTTCGACTCCTGGAAGTATATCGTCGCTCGTCCCGAGTTATGGAAATCCTTCTTCCTGACGGTTGGCACAACGTTAATCGGTACGGTATTGGCGCTTCTGATGACCGCCTTGTTCGCCTACCCGCTGTCGAAACCCGAGTTTCGCTGGGGTCCCGTGATTATGGTGGCCGTGGTGATCGCCATGATCTTTAAGGCGCCGATTATCCCATATTTCCTGACGGTCCGCGGCATTGGCCTTTACGATAATCCGTTAGTTTTGGTCTTGCCGCATATTCTGAATCCATTCAATTTAATTATCATGAGGACCTTCTTTAAGCAATTCTCCAAAGATTTGGAGGAAGCCGCTTTTCTTGAGGGCTGCGGATATTTCCGAATGCTGTTCCAATTCGTGCTTCCGCTTTCCAAAGCAGTACTGGCAACCCTTGCTTTATTCTACGGTGTGGTGTTATGGAATCAATTTCAGCATCCGCTGTTCTTCCTGCAGGATCCGGACTGGTTTCCGCTGCAGATTAAGATCCGTCAGTTTATCACCGACGGCAACGTAATTATGGCCGGCGCTCCGACTACAGTTGACCTTAACTATAATGAGCGAACCTTGAGAGCGGCAACGGTGATCTTTGCCATCATTCCGATCATTTTGGTATATCCTTTCCTGCAGAAATATTTCGTGAAAGGCGCCATGATCGGCTCCGTAAAAGGGTAATTGAAAAGGGGGAAAACCTATGAAATTTAAAAAAATCAGCCTATGGCTGGCGACAAGCGTCCTTGCGATGACTACAGTATTAACGGGGTGCGGCGGAAACAATAACACTTCCGAAGGTTCGGCGGCCACAAACCAGAACCAGGCTTCCGGCGGAGATGAGATTGTCGATATTGAAGTGTGGGGCACCAACATCGGATATAAACCGATCGAAAAGGGAAGCAAGCTGTATGAATTTTATAAGGAAAAGCTTGGCGTTGGCGTCATCCATCCGTATGTGGAATGGAACGGAGGCACCAACTATCTGAATCAGTTGAACTTGAAGATTGCCGCTAACGAAATGCCCGACCTGTTCCTGCCTCAGCAGGGCATTGAAGACAGCTTGGCCAAGAACGGGGCCATTGCGGATCTGACGGAATTGCTGCCGAAATATGCGCCGAATTTATGGGAGGCCATTCCGGAGGATATGTGGAATATTGTCAAGGCGAACGATCCTACCGGTCAGGGTAAAATCTATTATATCCCTGGTGTGGTGGATTACGGAAGATATGCCGGCATGATCCGTCAGGATTGGCTGGATAAGTTGGGCTTGCAGATGCCGAAGACCCAAGCCGAATACGTCAAGGTTCTGGAGGCGTTCCGCGATCAGGATCCGAACGGCAATGGACAGAAGGACGAGCTTCCGACGGGCGGCCGGGAGCAAGCCCGCTGGATGGATCACCTGTTCGCCATGTACGGGGTGGCCATGTTCGAAGGTTATCCGGACTGGGATATCTACGACGGCGAGATGACTTATTCCGCGGTTACTCCGAATATGAAAGCGGCACTGGAATTCCTGTCTGAACTGTACAAGGAAGGATTAATCGATAAGGAGTCGCTTCTGAACACAAAGGACAAATGGGACGGTAAGATTCATTCGGATAAGGTTGGGAACTATTTCCATTGGGCGGAGACCGGTTATTTGGCTTTAGAAAATTTGCACAATAACACAGGCGTGAAGGCCGAATACAACATACTTCCCGTACCGGAAGTCGAAGGCTATGAAGGCTTCTATACGTGGAAGAGATTTACGCCCCCAGCCTGGGTAGTCAAGAACAACAAGGATGAGAAGAAGCTGATGGCTACCATGAAGCTGTTGAACAATATGTACGACAAGAACATTTGGAAGGATCTGTACCTTGGCGTGGAAGGAATGCATCATACCCTAAAGGATGGCATAGCGACCTTGCTTCCGGACGACAAGAGCACGCAGGAAAACCGGGTTCTCGATCCGTATCTCAAAATCTCCACGCTGGATTTCATGATCGATCTGAACAAAAGTACCGCATCGGAAGATAGAATGTGGGCGATTGATCAGGTCAATCGAAATATGGAGGAGGCTCAGAAATACGCCAAAGTCATCGCCGGGGACGGCATGCCGGCCAGCGTTTACGACGGTTACCCGGATATCATTAACCGTACGCTGTACGTGGAGTACGCCACGAAAATTATCATCGGCCAATATCCGATCAGCAAATTCGACGAGTTCGTCGATAAGTGGTATCAATCGGGCGGTGAAGAAGTGACGAAGCGTGCCAGAGAATGGTATGAAAAAGTGCAGAAATAAATAAATCCTATAGGATCCGCCCGGCATTCGTTTGAAGTCGGGCGGATATTTCAATCGGAGCAAAAAAATGATAAGCGCAAATTGCTTACGGGAAAAGTCCGGCAAGGCGCTTTCACAATCCAGAGGATGAAACGATTTAGGAGGAATCCAATGAGCTACCTTATAAACCCGATATTACGCGGCTTTAACCCCGATCCATCGATCGTTCGCGTCGGAGACGATTATTATATCGCCACATCGACCTTCGAGTGGTTTCCCGGGATTCAAATTCATCATTCCAGGGATTTGATTCACTGGAGAGTGTTGACCCATCCGCTCCATCGGACCTCTCAGCTCGATATGCTCGGTAACGTAAATTCCGGGGGAGTCTGGGCGCCTTGTCTGAGTTACGACAACGGGATTTTTTACTTGATTTATACGGATGTCAAGTCGCGGAAAGGGGCCTTCAAGGATACGCATAACTATTTGGTGACTTCCACGGATATCATGGGACCGTGGTCGGAACCGATCTATTTAAACAGCAGCGGCTTTGATCCTTCTTTATTTCATGACGATGACGGCCGCAAGTGGCTGTTGAATATGAGATGGGACTTCCGCAAAGGGAGAAACCCGTTCGCCGGGATTGTCATTCAAGAATACGCTCCAGCGGAGAAAAAATTGATCGGCCCGGTGACCTCCATTTTTCAAGGAACCGAACTTGGGCGTACGGAAGGTCCGCATCTCTACAAACGTAATGGCTATTACTATCTGCTCACCGCCGAAGGCGGGACGAAATACGAGCATGCCGCCACCCTGGCCAGATCGACTTCCCTGTTCGGACCTTATGAAGTAGCGCCCCATAACCCGATCCTGACCAGCTATGGCCATCCCGAGTTGCCGCTCCAGAAGGCGGGGCACGCGGCATTGGTCGAAACTCAAGCGGGCGAGTGGTATTTGGCGCATCTTTGCGCAAGGCCTACGGCGGAGCACTATTGCACCTTGGGCCGGGAAACGGCGCTGCAGCGCTGCTATTGGGACGAGGACGATTGGCTGCGGCTCGATGGCGGAGGAAATACGCCAAGCGTAAAGGTGCAAGCTCCGAATTTGCCGGCTCATCCGTTTGAGAGCGAAGCCGAGAAGGACGATTTTGACGAACCACAGCTTCGTATCGAGTGGAATACGCTTCGTATCCCGCCGGACCCAAGCTGGCTCTCCCTAGGTGAAAGAAAAGGATACTTGCGTCTAAGGGGGATGGAATCGTTAAGTTCATGGCACAGGCAAAGCCTTGTGGCTCGGAGGCAGCAAGCCCATTGCTGCGAGGCCGAGACGGAGCTTGAGTTCGACCCGGAGCATTTTCAGCAAATGGCCGGCTTAATTCTCTATTATGATACGGATGATTATGTGTACTTGAGAATTACGCATTTGGAAGAGACAGGAAGAGTGCTCGGCATCATTCAAACCGTGCAAGGGGAGTACGACGAGCTGCTTGAAGCGGAGGTCTCCCTTCCCAGCGAAGGGCCTGTCAAGCTCAAGGCGAGGGTACACCGGGAGAAACTGCAGTTTTCGTATGCTCCCGCGGGATGCGAATGGAAGCCGGTGGGCCCGGAAATCGAGATCCACCATCTTTCGGACGACAGCGCCACTCCGCTCCGGTTCACGGGAACCTTTATCGGAATGTGCGTACAGGACTTAAGCGGTGCCCGCAAACATGCCGATTTTAATTATTTTGTCTACAGAGAGTTATAATTTTTACTTCCGAATTTTACAATAGGCCGAGATACGCGGAAAAGGCGGATTTCGGCCTATTTGGCATTATTTCCTCAGCAACGAAAATGGGCTCCTACGCGATTAACTAGCTCTGCAGCTTGCGGAATACTCCGGGGGTAATGCCTTCGTATTTTTTAAAGGTTTTTATCAGGGCGCTGCTTCCCAAGAACCCCGTTTGTATTGCGATATCTTCGACGGTTAACGAGGAACCCAGCAACAGCCGCTTGGCATTTTCAATGCGCACTTTGTACAAGTAGTCGAGCAGTGCGATGCCTTTTTGGTCTTTAAACAATTTGGCCAGATACGAACGGGAAATATGAAGTTCGTCGGCAATGGTGCTGTTGTTGACATTGGGGTCCATATAGTTCTCCAGCACATAAATTTCGGCGGCATCGCAAATCGAATGCTTCTCCTGTTTCTTTTTCTGATGCTCCCTTAAAGTATACAAGGCTTGAACCAGAATCGCCCTAAAATCATCGAAGGTTTCCGCATTCAGCATACCGTGAATAAACCGAATCTCGCTGTCGAGATGAGCGGCGTCAATTTGCAGCATAATTTTCTTGATGCTGTTGATGATATCGTATTTGAAGCATACGATCGTCTCCAGCGAAACCTCCTCGGAATCGAATGAAGATTCGAGAATCCTTTGGACCATGGCATAGCCGTCTTTATGGAGTTCACCCCTGTCGTCCGTGATATATTGCAGCAACAGCTTCCCGATCTTGGAATCCGCATCGCTGTTGTAAGCGAATTTCTTATCGGCAATGTCCCGGTACAAGATGATGCTTTCTTTGCCGAGAGAAAATCGGTATTTCATGGCCTGGACCGTTTCCTCATACGTTTCGCGGATACCCGTGAGTCCGGAGTGAGTTTGGCTGATGGCGACGGTGCAGCTTATTCGGAAATATTGCTTCAAATAATTGGTGCAGTTCTGCGCAATCGAGAATAATTCATACTCGCGGTCCTGCTTTTCATTTGCCGTGAAATTGACAAGGCAGGCATACATATCCGGCGTCAAATTTACCACAAAGCCTTGATGCTGGGCAACGGCGCAAAGCTCTTCAACAATGTTGGACATGATGAACATCTTCATATAGGGCTGCTTGGAATCGTTAGCGGCTCCTACAACCTTCTCGTCGACCTCCTCGATCCGAAACAGAATGAGACCGAATGAATTCGACAAAAGCGTGATATTGTTTGCGGAAAAGACGTCATCGCCGTTATCCTCTTTGGTTGCCGTTCCCTGTATGGCGCGCAAGAGAAAACTGTGCCGTAATTTATCGACGCCGGCCTTCATCCTCGTACTCAAAATATTGTTTTTTTCGAGGGAATTTTGAAGCACGCTTTCGATATATTCGATTTCGTTCCGGTATAGTTCCCTCCAGTGATGTTCGGGCTTCGTATTATCCACAATCGTGTTTAAGAGGGAAGTAATGGGATTATAGTTCCGCTTGGCGAGGCTACTTGCGACGATGATGCTGATCATGGCGCATAAAGCCATGCTGATGACGGTTACGGTGCGTTGGGTATTGAGTTTTTCCCAGAACACTCTTGTCGGTATGGCGGAAACATAGGTTGCGTCCACCACATTGGAGCGGAAGATCTGCAGAACATATTTTTCTCCGTTAAAAGTGTCGTAGTAAAGGGTGTCGGAGCCGTTATAGGACGAGAGATCAATCCTGGCTTCCATCGGCTTAGACGAAGCCAGCAGTTCATTATCGGCGCCGAAGATCATGATGATACTGTCATTATGAAAATTGACGCTCTTATAGAGTTGGTACAGCCGCTCCTGATTAAAGACGACATAAGAGGTTACATCAGGGGGACCGAAGATATGGCTTTGGTTCGCGGACAATCGGACCGCCAGCATGGCGCTGGATTTATCCGAGCCCATGGACACGAGCCTGGGCACATAATTCTCCGAATTGGCGTTCATCATTCCGGCAAATTCTTGATAGGACAGCCGGTTCTTATAAAAGGCTTCATAAAAAAAACGACTTCCCAGACCGCTTTTCATCCCGACGATCTGATCAAGCCGGTGGAAATTGACGAAAACATCGTCAAACCGGCTATTTTTAAAATTGAGCAGATATTTTTGCAGTTCGTAAGTTTCATATAAGGGCACAGACGATTCATCCAGGCTTCGATAGGCTCTCTGCTGCGTGACTTCGGTATTGAGCACGGCGAAATTGATATCGCTCATTTCCGACACTTGGGTATCCACGACATTAAAGAACTGATAGAGACTGTTGGAGCTGGCTTTGATGATCTCGTCTTCAATGGCGTTTTTCGTGGAAAAGTAAGTGAATATGATCGCGCAAAAAGGGATCAGCGATATCAGCAGATAGGAGGCAAGAAATCGCCAATAAAACGTCCTGGCAAGAAAACGCTTTCTCTTTATCATAGACCTCGCCCTCTTTACCGTTTTTTGTGAATCTATTTTAACAGCGGCAAGGGGCGGTCGCAATGTTCCGATTGGCAAAACCAACGACGATTCATTTAGCAAATGAGCAATTTACAGTAAACCCATTTATCCTGTTTTTTCTGCATATCGGCAACTCATTTTGTGATCCGGCCATTCATTTTCGATATGATCTCGGCTATTCTATTGCTTGCAATCGATTGCGCCAACTGCCCCGGCCAGGCATTCATAGCAGATCCAGCTGTATCGTGTTATCAAGAAGGAGGGTTAAGCTTTTTATGAAAATTAAAAAAATAATGAGCCTGATAATTGCAATCGGTGTAGCTGCAAACCTGCTCGCCGGCTGCAATCAATCCGGCAACAGCGCGTCTTCGGGGAAGAAGGAGACAAACGAAACGGCAAGCCCGTCGCCGGCAGTGCTTGGCGAACAATTTTCCGGTTATCCGATGAACGAGCTTGACAAGACCCTATCCATTTGGGCGGGGGTTTGGGACAACAACATTGTCAGCACTTGGAAGGAACATCCCTGGCTAAGCGGTTTGGCCGAACAGGTTGGGGTGACGGTAGATTGGCAGTATGGCGCCGCCGGCACGGACGTCAATCAGGCCTTTAACCAGTTGCTGGCTGGCAAAGATCTTCCCGACATTTTGTGGCACAACGACATTATGCCTCAGGCGGGCCAGTTGTTAGCCGACGGAGTGATCCGCGATATTCCTGAAGACATGCTGGAGAAGTATGCTCCGAATTTTTATAAGTACGTAAAAGAAGACGAATACCGGGATAAATCGATGAAGACGGACGAAGGCCAATATTACGGCTTCGGCTTCTTCCGCGAGAGCCCGTGGCAATCCTCCTATATGGGCCCTATGGTTCGCAAGGATTGGCTGGATGAGCAAAACCTCGCCATTCCCGAAACCATTGCCGAGTTCGAAAATGTCATACGGGTATTCAAAGAAAAGTACAACGCCAAATTCGCTTTTGCCCCGAACTGGCGCATTACTCCCGGTCCTGCCGGCGCTTTCGGCGCGTATGGTTCCTTCGAGACGGTTCAATATATCGACAAGAACGATAAAGTACAAATTACACAAACCCAACCGGAATTCAAAGAATATATGACGTGGATGAACAAATTGAACAAAGAAAATCTGATCGATCCCGACGTGGTGACCCTGGACGACCAAGGATTGCGTACGAAAGTCGCCAACAATCAAGTCGGCATTACTTTTACCAGCTTGGGCAACATGAACGGCTACATTGGAGACGCCGCGCAAGCCGGCAGCCCCGCCAAGTGGATCGGCATTCCCTATCCGGTAATGAATAAAGGCGACAAGGTGACCGCCATCTTTGCCGAAGATATCACCGTTCCCCGCGTAGCCGCCATTACCGCCAACTGTCCGGACGACAAAGTACCGCTTGCTTTGCGTTTCCTTGACTATGCCTTTAGCGAACCGGGCTATTACTACTGGAACTTCGGCAAGGAAGGCGAAAGCTGGACGATGGTTAACCAAGTGCCTACCTTTACGGAGCTGGTGACCAAACACGAGCTTGGATTAAACGATGCCTCCGGTCTTTACAGCGGCAACACCGGTTGGGGACTTGGCGTACAGTCTCTGGCCCTGGTGCAGCAAAGACTTGCGCCGGAAGCCAAGGAAGCGGGAGACGCCTGGTTTAACGGAAACGAAGAAGCCACCAAATACATTTACCCTACAGGCGTCACCATGAAGGCCTCGGAACAATCGGAATATAGCATGCTGAGAACCACGATCGATGCTTACATTAAGGAAACGACGTTGAAATTCCTGACCGGCGAGGAACCTTTGGACAACTTCGACAAATTCGTTGACGATCTAAAAGGAATGGGACTTGACCGCATGCTGGAGCTGCGTCAAGCCGCCTATGACCGCTTCCTGGCCAGATAATGTATTTATCCGGCGGTCTGCTCGCAGTTGGACCGCCGGACTAGTTCATCACGGAGGGAGATTCCTGAATGGCAAGGCATGCTAATTTACAGACGGGCGCTTCGATAGCTCTCGGCGCCAAGAAACCTCTGACGGCTCGATTAGCCCGGGATTTCAAGCAGAACAAATACAAATACCTGATGATCATCCCCGTTATCCTTTATTTCTACTTTTTTCATTACCGGGCGATGTACGGCATCGTGATCGCATTCAAGGATTATCGCCCGTCGATTACGATTTCCGGCGCCGAATGGGTGGGCTTCAAGCATTTTACGGCTTTTTTCGGCGACCCGAATTTTTGGCGGATTTTGAAAAACACGGTGCAAATCAGCTTGCTGACGCTGCTTTTCGGCTTTCCCGCACCGATCCTGTTAGCTTTGCTGATCAATGAAATCAGACATTCCTTCTTCAAACGGATGGTTCAGACCATTTCCTATATGCCGTATTTCATCTCGATGGTTATCGTGTGCAGTCTTATCAAAACGTTCACCCAGACGGACGGCCTCATTAACGATATATTCGCCCTATTTGGCAGCACGCCGACCAACCTGCTGGCCGACAAGAACATGTTCATTCCGATCTATATTATCTCCCACATCTGGCAGTATATCGGCTGGGACTCGATCATCTTCATCGCGGCGTTGGCTTCCATTGATCAGGAGCAATACGAAGCCGCCAAAATCGACGGCGCCGGACGCCTTCGCCAGATGTGGAACGTTACGCTGCCCGGAATCATGCCGACCATTATCATTCTTTTGATTCTGCGCATGGGCGGCATCTTGAACGTAGGTTTTGAGAAAATTTTGCTGCTGTATTCACCCACCACCTATTCCGTGGCCGATGTGATCTCGACTTATGTATACCGGGTGGGGATTATCCAAAACAACTACAGCTATACGTCCGCCATCGGTCTGTTTAATTCCGTCATTAATATCGCCTTCCTGGTGGCTACGAATGCCATAAGCCGGAAAGTAAGCGAAAGCAGTTTGTACTGACAGGCGGGAGGAGAAAAAAATGTACAAAAAAACATTCGGCGACCATATGTTTAATCTTGTCCTTGCGGTCATGATGATCGGTTTGGTGGTTGTCACCTTTTATCCGGTCTATTACATTGTGATCGCCTCCGTCAGTAGCAGTGCGGCGGTCATTGCCAACCCGGGCACTTTGATCTGGCCCGTTGACTTCAACTTTGGCGCCTATGCCAAAGCGTTCGATCATCCCTTGATCCTCAGCGGCTTCAAAAACTCGATTCTCATCATTGCCCTTTCTTTGCCGATCAACATGCTGCTTACATTATTTTGCGGTTACTTTATGGCAGCGAAAAATGTATTCTTCAAAAAACCGATCATTATTTACATGTTGTTTACGATGTTTTTTAGTGGCGGCTTGATTCCCACTTACTTGAACCAACGCTCGCTGGGGCTGGTGGACACTTTGTGGGCTTTGATTATTCCCAGCGCGCTCAGCCTGTTCAACGCCATCATCTGCAAAACGGCTATCGAAAACATCCCGGAATCGTTAACGGAATCCGCCAACATCGACGGGGCGAATGATTTTGTTATTTTGTTCCGTATCGTTACGCCGGTGATCATGCCGACCATCGCCGTGCTGTTATTGTT
Organism: Paenibacillus sp. JL3B1040; assembly: GCF_057063165.1. Lineage (NCBI taxonomy): Bacteria > Bacillati > Bacillota > Bacilli > Caryophanales > Paenibacillaceae > Paenibacillus > Paenibacillus tiangongensis. Next base: position 1,981,004 of record NZ_CM169317.1, read on the forward strand.
TTATGGGGTTAGCCACTGGAACGGCTGGTTTAGTGCTACGCTGTATATTTCCAAGAACGAACTGCTGCCGATCCAGAACATTTTGCGGGCGGTGCTCATCGCCAATAACAAAATACTTGAGCAGGCCAGTTCCAATGCGGAAGAAGTCAACGATTACGCGGAAACCATTAAATATGCCGCCATTGTCATTACGACGCTTCCTATCCTCTTTATCTACCCGTTTTTGCAAAGATATTTCGTTAAGGGCGTTATGATCGGTGCAGTCAAAGGGTAGGAAGGTCACCGTGACGCAAGACGGCATTACCGTCCGATTGCCCGAAGGTAAAGTATTGGAGATTAAGCGGGGATTCGCGGAAGGTTAAAGTATGAATCGGCAGATGTTCAGGCCAGCGAACGAATTGATCGTCAAATCGGTTAAAAAAGCATACATCTTCCTAAAAAAACTTGAGTTAAGCTGTCAATAGCTGCATGTTACAGTTAATAACGAGAGGCGGTATAATGGGGGTACCCGACATCCCGACATCCGTGCCGTTAGGAGGAGAGAGACATGCAGATCAGAGTATTGCTGGCGGATGACGAGCCGGTCATATTGCGAGGGTTGAAGAAGCTGATTTCTTGGGAAGAGCTGGGGTTAGCCATCGTAGGCGAAGCCAATGACGGGAATGAGCTGAGGCAGCTGATCCGCGATGGCCGTCCCGATCTGGTCATCAGCGATATCAGCATGCCCGGCTGCAGCGGAATTGATATTATCCGGGAGATTCATGAGCAGAACCGCCAGGTGAAAGTGGTGTTTATCAGCGCCTACCAGGAATTTGCCTATGCCCGCCAAGCCATCCAATACGGAGCGATCGATTATCTGGTCAAACCGGTAAGCAAAAAGCATCTGGAGGACGTCGTCAACAAGGCGGCCGCGCTCATCCGCGAGGAAAGCGAAGGGGAACGGGCCAAGGAAATGCTGGACCATTACGAGCGCAAAAAACGCACCGTTACGATCGAGGAGCTGCTCGACGGCCTGATGGACGGGAACAAGCGGGCGGCCGGCGAACTCATCCGCATGGGGGCCGTAGCGTTGAGTCGGCATACTTGCGTTTGCATGCTGGAAACGGACGAGGAGCCGGGCGGGGATTCCCGCTGGGCGGAACGGGAGCGGAAGCTCGTTCAATTTGCGCTGAACAATATTATGAAAGAAACGCTGGAAAGCCGCGGAAACTGTCTGATGTTCCATAAAGACGGAAGAGTCGGCATTCTGATTCAATATGAACAGCCGTATGAGCCGCGCAAGCTGGCCGAAGATCTACACGGGAAAATCAACGCGTTTCTGAAGCTCAAGGTGTCGGTAGGCATCGGCCTGCCGGTCTCCGGCATCGAGGCGGCGGACGAGTCGTACCGCACTGCATTGGAAGCGCTTAATGCGAGATATTTTACCGGATTGAACCGGATTGTCGAAGCGGGGACGATAGATACGGCCCCGGCCCCAGAAATGCCCGGCATCGCTGAACTGCGGGGCGAAATCGTCAAGGCGCTTGCGTCGCGAAACAAAGAGGAACTTACGCAACTGACCGCTCGGCTGCTGGATGCCGTTAAACGTTTGGCCGGAGGCAGCAAACAGCTCGCCATTACGAACGTGTATAACACGATATTGCTGCTGGAGCAGGAAATGGCCAAAATCGGAGTGCATATCGGCTGTTCCCCGGGGAGCCCAGGCTCGCTGCTGGAGAAATTGGCCGGCCATTCGACTTTCGCGGGCGTGGCGGACGAGTTTTCGTCCGTCGTGGATCAGGCGTTCGAGCAGTTCGCCAGCAAACTGGCGCACAAGGAAATCGCCGAGCTGCGCCGGGTCAAAGCGTACATGGAGGAGCATTACGCCGAAAACATCACGCTGGAGTCGATGGCGGCGATGATTTATATGAATCCGTACTATTTCAGCAGCTTTTTCAAAAAGCATACGGGGAAAAATTTCAAGCAGTACTTGACGGAGGAACGGATGAAGCATGCGCTCCGCCTGCTTTTGGAGACCGATCTGATGATCTATGAAATCGCCGAGCGCGTCGGCTATAACAACGCCCGCCATTTCAGCGACATGTTCAAAAAAAGGTACGGCAAGCTGCCGCAGGAATACCGGCAATCCGCCAGTGTGGAATAGGAGAAGGGCAGATGCGCTTACGCAGCAAAAAATTCACCAGCCTATTCGTTAAATTTGCGGGCTCCTTCATTTTGGTCGGACTGGTTCCATTGTTTACGCTCAGCCTTTTTTCGGTCAACACGTTTACGGGATATGTGGAGCGGTATACCACCGGAAATTTGCAGCAGATGATCACCTACATGAGTTATAACCTGAACACCGCCTTCGATGAATACAATGAAGTATCGAAGCTGATGTATACCGGCAAATACGAAGGTTTCATCGAAAGCTCCAGCCAAAACCAGACTTATAATGTCGATGAACTGGAGCAAATCAACAATATTCCGGTCAATTCGTTCCTGAAGACGGTGCTGTACAGCGACAATTACATCAGCAGCGTGTATTTTGTCCGGGAGCGGGACGGGAAACTGTATTACCAGGAAAGAGAAAACAGGTGGATGGACGAGGAGCTGCCGCCCTATAAAAAATGGATCGGACAAATGAAGTCCAATCCTGCGAAAGTGGCGATCTTTCCGACGCATGCCGACGATTATTATCCGTCATCGGACCGCAACGTGTTTACCATCGGCCGCAATCTGATCGATATTTCCGGCAGGGTGACGGCCGAACCGAAGATCGTCGGCACGTTGTTCCTGGACGTGGATGCCGCGATTTTCGATCAGTATATCAAAGAGCTTAATCTGCGGGAGCAGGATGAACTGGTGCTGCTCGACGGAGACGGCAACGTCTATTTCAGCAATCGGGAGGAGGAGGCCCTTTCGCCCGCGGGACAAAATCGACCTGAGCGGGATAAAGAGATGATGGTGATCTCGGAGCCGATCCCGTTTCTGAACGGCAGCCTTACCGCGCGGATTCACCGCCCCTCGTTGTTCGAGCAGTTGCTGTCGGTGCGCATGACCGTGTTTATCGTCATCGGGCTGTGCGCCGTCTCACTGGTCGTGATGGGCGCCTGGTTCTCCCGGCGATTGTCCGCGCCGATCCTGAAGCTGATGAAGCAAATGGCCAAAGTCGAGTCGGGAAACCTCGATACTCAGGTGGAGGTGCGCAGCAACGACGAGCTTGGCCGGCTCAGCCACAGCTTCAACCGGATGGTCGAGCGTTTGAAGGCGTACATCGACGAAGCTTACGTAGCGCAAATTAAACAGAAGCAGACGGAATTAAACGCGCTGAAAAGCCAAATCCGGCCGCATTTTTTGTACAACACGCTTGAGGTGATCCGAATGAGCGCGGTGGATAAAGACGATCATGAAGTGGCCGACATGATTCTCTCCCTGTCCAATCAGTTGAAATACGTCATCGATTACGGCGAGGAGAAAGTCAGCATCCGCAGCGAACTGGACAATATCAGGGACTATTTTTACATTATTTCGGTCCGCTACGATCAGCGTTTTGAGTTCAACTGCCATGTGGCTCCGGAAGTGGATGTCAATTGGCAAATTTTAAAGCTCTCCCTGCAGCCGATCGTCGAGAACGCGATCCAACACGGGTTAAAGCAGCGGGGAAAAGGCACGGTCGGGCTTACCGTCGAAAGACGCGAGCGCGATCTGGTCATCACGGTTTACGATGACGGCGTGGGGATGGATTCCGACACATTGAACCGCTTGAACCGTGCGCTGAACGATCCCGAAGCTCCCGGCAAAAACGTCGGGCTCAAAAACGTGCACGAACGGATCAAATCGGTCTTCGGCGAAGCCTATGGAATTGTCATCAACAGCCGGGAGCATCTCGGCACTTCCATCGTGCTTACCTTTCCCGTTGTGGAGGAGACGGCGGCAGAACGAACGGAAACGTGAGACTTTCCGTTCGTTTTTTTTGTGGGCAGATGCCTTTTGGGTTCTTAAAAACGGCGCATGCCGAGCTTAAAAAAGTTCATTCAGCCGCGATCAGGCAAATGTTATGCTTGAACCAGGGAAACGGTTTCAAAGCGGTGATGCGCACATCGTTGTTTCGTTTCCGGTTTGCAGAAACAAAGGGAGGTTACCCAAAAGATGACGAAGACGAGATGGTTAAAACTTTCCGCCGTGGTTTTGGCGGCATCCATGGTGCTGAGCGCTTGCGGCGGAGGCAACTCCAACGGAAGCGCGGCGACAACGCCTTCATCCGGAGGCAATGGAAACGCCGCCGGGGGAGATGCTCCGAAAGAGGTCGGCTTTACGATCGGCTACGCTACCGGCGATCCCGCCACGAAAAAGGCGATCGCCGATACGGTGCAACGGTTTATGGAGGCGAACCCGCATATCAAAATCAAAGATATCAGCGAAACGTCGTCCGCGGCTTATCTGGACTGGCTGAAAACGAAGGACGCGGTCGGCGAATTCCCGGACCTGGTGGAAATGCGCGATACGGAAGTGTTCGCCGACGCGGGCAAAATCGTCGAGCTGCCGTCCGATCTGCTGGAGTTGTTCAGCGACCCGCCTAAGGTGGACGGCAAGGTATGGAACGCGCCGATGCAGGTGAACTCGCCGCAGGGGATCATTTACAGCAAGAAAGCGTATGAAGAAGCGGGAATCACCGAGCTGCCGAAAACGTACGACGAATTCATCGAAATCCAGGAAAAGCTGAAGGCCAGCGGCATCTCGCCGATCGTGGTCGGCGGCAAAGATATTTTCCATATGGGCTTTTGGGTCAACAAATTCCTGATCGACCAGGTATACGCCAACGATCCGGATTGGAACTCGAAACGCACGGCCAAACAGGTGAGCTTCACCGACGCCAACGTCGTGCAGGCGATGACGGATTACAAAGAACTGTTCCAAAATTACGTCGATAAAGGCTGGCTCAGCACGGGCGACAATCAGACGGCTTCCTTCCTCGTCACCGGAAAAGCGGCACAGCTGTACTCCGGAACGTGGATGTTCACGCAAATCGCCGAAGCCGACCCGAACTTCGAATTCGGCTTCTACGCCATTCCCGATCGGGAAGGCAAGGTGAACGTCATCGGTCTGCCGTCCCCGGCCGGCTGGTCCATTTCGACGGAAGCGTCCAAGGACGCGGACAAGGTAGAGGCGATCAAGCAGTTTATCCGCTACTTCTTCGAGCCGGAAAACTATTCGATGTACTTAGCCAGCATCAACGCGATTCCTTCGACCAAGGAGCCGGTCTCCTACGAGTCCAGCGAGCAGATGAAGGTGGCGCTCGATCTGATGGCCGACCCGAATGTCAAAAAATCGCTGGCGATCAACAACTGGTGGGGCGAAAACCAGATTCCTCCGCAGTTCCGCAATTGGTATTACAAGCTGCTTCAGGAGTTGGTCGCCAAGGATGGGGACGTCTTGGAATACATGAAGCAAGCGGACACGGAATACGACAACGAAGTTAAAGCCAACGCGATGTAAGGGAATCCGGCAAAACCGCAGGAACCTCCTTCGGGGGTTCCTCTTTAATCTCACGCGTTCCGAAGGAGGGAGACAACCATGGCTGCATCTGTCGTCAATTCCGGAAATGCGCATGCTGCTGCGAAAAAGAAGAAAAAATGGCAGTCTTATGCGCTGTTTTTCATTTTGCCGTCCTTTATTTTGTATACGCTGTTCGTGATCGTTCCGACAATCGGCAGCGTCTACTACAGCTTCACGTCATGGGACGGCATCAGCGCCGACGTGCGCTTTATTGGGCTTGCCAATTTCGTGGAAATTTGGAACAGTCCGCGCGTTCATAACGCGCTGCAAAACACGTTGATTTTAACGCTTGGCCTTGTCGTTCTCGAGAACTTGTTTGCCATCTTGCTTGCCATGCTGGTCGATAAAGTACGGTGGCTGAGCAATTTATTTCGCAGCATCTTTTATTTCCCTACACTGCTTAGCGGCATCGTCATGGGGTTCGTTTGGGCGATGATGCTGAATTACAACTTCGGCGTCGTCAATCAACTGCTGGCCAAGCTCGGCCTTGGGGCCGTTGCGGTCGACTGGCTCGGCGATCCGCGCTTCGCCATGCTGGCGATTCTTTTATCCACGGTTTGGAAAGGCGCCGGTTATTATATGATCATTTATTTGGCCGGATTACAGGGCATACCGCAGGAATTGAACGAAGCCGCCAGCATCGACGGCGCGAACGGCTGGCAGCAGTTCCGGCATATTACGTTTCCGCTGCTGGCCGGATCGGTGACCGTATGCATGGTCTTGTCGATGATCAGCGCGCTGAAAATTTTCGATCAGATCGCGGTCATGACGGACGGCGGCCCCGGTTTTGAAACCGAAACGTTAACCTATCTGATCTATAAGGTCGGGTTCGGCGAGCTGCGCCAAGGGTTTGGGACGGCGCTGGCGATGGTGTTGTTTTTCATTATCTTGATCATCACCGTGTTTCAGGTGAAAATCCTCCAAAAAAGGGAGGTCGAAATGTAATGTCGCTGCGAACACGTAAACTTGCGATAGATCTCTTGATTTTATTGGTGACGGTCATCTTGGCGGTAATTTTCTTCTTCCCGATCTTCTTTAATATCATGTCCGCCTTTAAGAGCAATGCGGAAATCATGAGGGACGCGGTCGCTCTTCCGACATCGCTTTATTTGGAAAGCTTTAAATACCTGCTGACCGAAACGAACTACCCGCAGGCGATTGCAAACAGTTTGATTTTGACGGCCTTGTCGATCGTGTTCCAGGTGCTGTTCATCCCGATGGCCGGATACGCCATTCAGCGCCGGAACGCCGGATGGACGAGACTTGTCTTCCTGTATTTCCTCGCCGGAATGATGATTCCGTTCCAGGCCTACATGATCCCCCTGTTCAAGGAGCTGAAGATGCTGGGGCTTTACGGCAGCCTGGCGGGACCGATCATGATTTACATCGCCGGTTCGGTCGGCTTCGGCAGCTTGCTGTATTCCAGCTTCGTCAAGGGGATTCCGGCGGAAATCGAGGAAGCGGCGGAAATCGACGGCTGCTCCAAGGTGCGGATTTTCTGGAACATCGTGTTCCCGCTGCTCGGCCCGGTGACGGCCAGCATGGTCGTCCTGAACGGCCTGGGCATCTGGAACGACTTCCTGCTGCCGATGCTCGTCCTGCCGTCCGGCGAACCGAAGACGATGGTCGTGGAAATTTACCGCTACATCGGCGAGTTCTCCTCCCGTTGGGACATGATTTTCGCCGGGACGACGATGTCGGTCGTACCCGTGCTGATCGCCTTTATTTTCCTGCAAAAGTACTTCGTCAAGGGGATCGCGGCGGGAGCGACGAAAGGATAAGAGCGTGGACGGCAACAGCCTGCCGAGGGCGCGGCAGGTTCCTTCAATAGATAAAATCATGATGAAAGGCAGGAACCTCCCTTGTTAAACGATACAGACCAGCAATGGCTGAATGACGTCATCGCCAAAGTGACGGTGAAGATGGACGCGGTCAGCGAGCGTTCACGGAACAAAATTCCTTATACGACCGTAAACGGCGTCCATGACGACCGGGCGACGGAGAATCCGTCGGGGGACGTTACGGACGGCATCAACTGGTGGACGAACGGCTTCTGGGCCGGCATGTTATGGTTAATGCACTATGAAACCGGTGACGAAAAATACAAAGAAATCGCGCAACTCTCCGAAGCGAAGCTGGACCGGTGCTTCGAGGAATTTTACGGCCTGCATCATGACGTTGGTTTCATGTGGCTGCCGACCAGCGTCGCGAATTACCGGGTGACGGGGAATCCGGAATCCCGCAAGCGGGCGCTGCATGCTGCAAATCTGCTAGCCGGTCGGTTCAATTTGGCGGGAGGCTTCATTCGTGCCTGGAACGACCTGAAGGATGGGGATACGCGGGGTTGGGCGATCATCGACTGCATGCTCAACATCCCTCTGCTGTACTGGGCTACGGAAGAAACGGGCGACCCGCGATTCAAGCAAATCGCGATAAAGCATGCGGACACGGCCATGTCGGCGTTTGTCCGTCCCGACGGCTCCGTCAACCACATCGTCGAATTCGATCCTGTTAACGGCGGCGTGGTTCGCACGCACGGCGGGCAGGGCTACGGCGAAGGCTCCTCCTGGACGCGCGGACAGACCTGGGCGTTATACGGGTTTATGATGAGCTATATTCATACCGGGAAAGACGAGTATTTGCAGACGGCCAAGCGGGTAGCGCATTATTTTATGGCGAACATTCCGAAGGACGGGATCATCCCGGTCGATTTCCGGCAGCCGGAGGAGCCGAAACTGGCGGACGATACGGCCGCGGCCATCGCGGCCTGCGGGCTGATCGAGATCGCCAAAGCCGTAGGCGGACACGAAAGCCGATCTTATACGGCGGCGGCGGTGAAAATGTTGAGGACGCTGGATGAATCCAGAATTGATTGGTCGACGGATACCGATCATTTCCTGCTTTACGGTACGGGGGCCTATCATTCCAAGGTGCATCACCACCCGATTATTTATGGTGATTATTATTTTATCGAAGCCCTGTTCAAGCTGAAGGGCAACGATCTATATTTGTGGTAGTAGAAGGAGATTCCGGTGATGAACTCGATCAAAAATCCGATCTTAAGAGGCTTTAATCCCGATCCGTCCATCATTCGGGCGGGCGACGACTATTATATCGCCACTTCCACATTTGAATGGTTTCCCGGCGTCCAAATTCATCATTCCAGGGATTTGGTTCATTGGAAGCTCATTACCCGCCCGCTGAACCGGGTATCCCAACTGGACCTTAGGGGGATTGGGTCGTCGCAAGGAGTTTGGGCCCCGTGTTTGACTTACCATGAGGGCGTTTATTATTTGCTTTACACCGTCGTCAATTCCTTTTATGTCAAAATGTACGACACGCCCAATTATTTGGTGACGGCGACGGATATTCGCGGGGAATGGTCGGAGCCGGTTTTTCTGCACAGCTACGGGTTTGATCCGTCCCTGTTCCATGACGACGACGGACGCAAATATGTCGTCAGCATGGTTACGGATCATCGGGTAACGAAACGGTACAAAGGGCATCTGGTCATTCAGGAATATTCCGAGCGGGAACGGCGTTTGGTCGGCGAACCCGTGACCATATATGCCAGCCGCGATACTTATTTGGAAGGCCCGCATATTTACAAGCGAAACGGTTATTACTATTTGTTTGCGGCGGATACGGGGACGGGGGAAGGACACGGGCAGTCGATGCTCAGATCGAAGGATCTGTTTGGCCCTTACGAGGCCTATCCGGGCAACTCGTTAATGACGTCGAGGAAGCATCCCGATCTCCTGCTGCAAAAAGCGGGGCACGGCGATCTGGTCGAAACGCAAAACGGCGAGTGGTATATGGTTCATCTTTGCGGACGGGCGCTGGAAAACCGGACCGAGAAAGGCGACCGAAAGTATACGTTGGGCCGGGAAACGGCGATCCAAAAGGTGGAATGGACCGAAGACGGCTGGCTTCGCCTGGCGAACGGCACCGTACTGCCGGATGCGGAGGTGGAAGCGCCCGATCTTCCGCCGCATCCCTTCTCGAACCGGCCGGTACGGGACGATTTTGACGGCGCTACGTTGGACATCCACTTCCAGTCGCTGCGCGTGCCGCTCGACGATACGTTCTATTCGCTGACGGCGCGGAAAGGTTACCTTCGGCTTTACGGAAGGGAAGGACTCGGCTCGAAGTACAGGCAAAGCCTTGTCGCCAGACGGTGGCAGGAGTTTAAATTTACGGCCAGCACCTGCCTCGAATTCGAACCGACGAGCTTCAAGCAATTGGCCGGTTTGATTTGCCTTTACGACACGCATAATTACTACTACTTGCACGTGACCTACGATGAAGACCTGGGCCGCTGCATCAGCATCCTGTCCGCCGTCAACAATGTGTACGCGGCTCCTGCCGGATCCGTTCCATTGCCGGCGGAAGCGGAGCGGATTTGGCTGCGCGCCGAGGTGGATTACGACAAGCTTCAGTTTTCATATTCCACGGAAGGGGGAGGGGCGTACCGAACCTTCGGTCCGGTTCTGGACGCCAGCACGTTATCCGACGAAGCCTGCGACGAGGGCTGGTTTACGGGCGCCTTCGTCGGCCTGTGCTGCCAGGACCTGACCGGCTTCCGCAAGCCTGCGGATTTCGATTACTTTGAATACCTGGAACACGCAACAACAGCTCGCAAGTTACTATAACGTAACTGCGAGCTGTTGTTGAACCCAGGGCGGCTCATAAACTTTTCCGATTGCCTTGAGGGTTTATAGGATCGTATCCAGTTGATTCAGGATGACAAGGCCTCCATTTTCGTTGTCTACAGCCTACATCCTTGCGTCATAAGCAGATAATCCCTTGCATCTGCTCTATGGTCTGCCGCAGGTTCAAGCGACATGCATGATTTACTCTTAAACGGTCTCGCGAACCTTCCCGGATACTGGTGCGGGAGCCGTTTCCCGATATTGCCCCGGCGTCAATCCCTCCACCTTGCGGAAGGAACGGATAAAGTTCTGCGAGTTGTTGTACCCGAGCTTGGCGGCGATCTCTTTGACGGGCATCTCCGTGTCGCGCAGCCACTGCTTCGCCATCTTGAACCGGTACATTGTCAGGTATTCGCTGAACGAATATCCCGTTTCCTTCCGGAAAATGCTGCTGATATAATTCGCATTGTAATGAAGGCGGGCGGCGCAGGCTTCCAGGGTCAACTCGGCGTCGTATTCGTGCTGGATCAAATCGATGATTTTCTCCGAGATATTCTGATACTGGGCGTTCTGCCGGTTATTGAAAATGCGGATCATCGGGTGAATGACCGTCGTCCAGAACCAATCTTCAATTTCGGCTCTGGTGTGCAGACTCAGCATTTCTTCAAACAACGAGCCGCCGGCGGGCTGGATTTGATGCAAGGCGATCCCCGCTTCCTGCATCATCACCAGCAAATTGTTCAGCAGGCGGGTCAGCGGAAGCTGATATTCTTGCGGCGAGAGCTCCTGTCCGAACAAGGAGTCGAACAGCCGGCCGGTGAGTTCCTTGGCTTTCTCCGTCTCCGCCAGCTTGATTGCGTCCAGCAGCTCGCTTTCTTTATGCGTCGGGTAGTTCACATTGAGCACATGCTTGCCGGAGTTGATGTTCTCGTATTGAATAATGACCCCGGTGCCCAGCTTGATCCGGTATTTCAGCGCCTCGATCCCTTCGCGGTAAGCGATGGACAGCTTGGGGATGGACTGGAAGGGCAGGCTTAAGCCGATGCTGGCCTGCAGCTTCAGACACTGATGAATTTCAAGCTGCAGCTTTTCGGTCCAAGCATATACGGCTTGGCGAAAAGAATCGGGCTCCCCGTCCGGACTTCCGATCAACGTCACGATCGTCTGGTCCATGACGACCGGAGCGAACCGGCTTTGGGGATTGAGCAGCTCTTCGATGATATTTTGCGCGGCGAACAGAAGCAGGTTGAGGTCCTTCTTGACGTAAGCGGAATCCTCCGAGAAATCGAGGGCCAAGGTGAAGACCGCCATCGTTTGCCAGGTTTCGATTTGCTCGCTGTAGCCGTATTGCTCCAGCTTCTCGAGCAATTGGCGTTTGGTGTAGCGACCCTGGAACGCTTCGATCAAGGAGAAGGTTCGCACCTGCCGAATATGCTGGCGGACCTCCGTTTCGAGCTGCGATTTGGATTGGAACAGGCGGTGGTACTCTTCGCCGATCAGTTCGAATTCGTCGGCATGCCCCCTGCGGACATCGGTTTTCCGCCGGCCGATCAGATGCAGAAGGCGTTCGATCGGCGAGTACATCCGCCGCGAACCAAACCAGGCCAATCCGATCGACAGGATCAGCATCAGCAGGCAGACATAAAACGTGTAAAGCCCGATTTTCCCTGCCTCCCGGGTAAGACTGCCCATGGAGGTCATGGAGAGATACACCCATCCGTTCAGTTGGGAACGAAAATAAGTGACGGCATATTCCTTCTTGCCGATGTACGTCTGAAATTGCCCGGCGGGCTGCGTCTCGTCCGCGATGAGGGACGTTTCTTCCCATCCGGTTTCCTCCAACTGCCGGCCGATGAGCGTCGGATCGGGGTGCATCAGAATTTGCCGGCTTTCGTTAACGACGATCACGTTGTCCGGCGACTCGCTGTCGATCGCCACCACGTCCTGCAGGCTGCAGGCGGGAATATTGGCCAGCGCCAGTCCGTATTTGTGCAAACCGGCGACAGGCAGCTTCTTGATCAGGCTGATGCTGTAATTGCACGGTGCCGAATCGGCGTTTTCCTCGCTGTAAAACCAGGAGGACGGGGTTAAGATCCAGGAGGTATCGTCGGGCGTGTCCATCAGCCGTTCGAGCCCCTCGCGATCCTTATATTCGCTCATCCGGTACAAACCCGAGTTCTTCACCATCCAGTTCTGCTCCAGGTTGATCAATACGACATCCTCCAGCTTCGTATCGAAGGACTGCATGTTTCGGATTTCGTTGCGCAGGTCGTTATACAATTTGAAATCGCTTTCATTCAACGGGTTTTGAAGAGCTTTTTTCAGTACGGTCGAATTGACCACTTGGTTTAAGGTTTGGTTGACAGTCGTCAACTTACGTTCTACATTTGAGTTAATTTGAGAAATCAGCTCAATTTTGCTTCGATTGACATTTTTTTGGATTTCCCGAGTCGAAGTCAGATAGGAGTAACTACCGATGAACAGAACGGGCAGCGTACTCACGACGATCGTAAAAATCATCAGTTTGCTTAAGAAACTTAAGGGTTTCACCAATATCAGCACCTGACCTTATCGATGAGAAGTTCGATGAGAAGTCGTTCTTTTCAAGTGTAAGACGTCTGTAAAATAATAGCAATAATCATCTTGTGAGGCAATAATCATTTTGTATCATCTTCGATTTGGGGGGCTTAGACCAATGTTCAGAACCAAAAGCGGTACCCGCAATTTATCCGCGCTTGTCCTTCTCCTGATCGTCATTTCCTTGCTGTGCGGCTGCATGAGCCGGGAAACGAAACTCAAGGCCGCCGGCGAGGACCTGCCGTATTTATCGATTTTGGCGCCGCTTCATTTTCCGCAGCCGCCGTCCAAGGAGCTTATGGCGAAGATTGAGGAGCTGACCGGCGTTCGGTTGGATCTTAGGTGGGTGCCGGAGGGAGTATACACCGATAAAATGATGACCGGGCTAACCACGAATTCCCTAGCTAAGGTCAGCTTCGTGAAGTTTTCCGATTACCACCTGGTCAAGAACGCGATTCGCTCGGACGTTTTCTGGGAAATCGGGCCTTATTTAGCCGAGTTTTCGAATCTGAGCAAGCTGGACGCGGAAATCTTGGATCAGGCTGCCGTTGACGGAAAGATTTACGGCTTGTATACCGAGCGTCCTTCTTCGCGTCAGGGAATGATTTTGCGTCAGGATTGGCTGGACCGTCTCGGCTTGGAGAAGCCGCAGACGCTGGACGAGCTTTATGAAGTGCTGCGGCAGTTTACCTATGGCGATCCGGACGGCAACGGCAAACCGGACACGCTTGGCGTCGTGGATCGGAACGATCTGGTGTACGGCATTTTTAAGACGTTAAGTTCGTATTTCGGAACGCCGAACAATTGGAAGATCGAGGACGGCCGGGTCATTCCGGAATTTATGACGGACGAATACATGAATACGATGAATTATGTGAAGCGGCTGTACGACGAGAAGCTGATCAACCCGGACTTTCCGCTCACAAGCAAAGAGGTGCAGCGAGACCGGTTCATTCGCGGCGAGGCGGGCGTATTGATCGGAAGCATGACCGATGTGCAACGCCTCTCCATTGAAGCTCGGGCGATCAACCCGGCCGCCGAATTCACCCTCGTTAACCGCATCAAAGGCCCGTACGGATACAAGGTATGGTCGATTCCAAACTTTAACGGCCTGTATTTGTTTTCCAAGAAGATGATTCCGACGGAGCAGGAGCTGAAGGACGCGCTTGGCTTCTTCGACCGGACGATGGATAAAGATGTCGCCAATTTAATGATGTACGGCTTGGAGGGAAGACACTATAAGACGGAAAACGGGAAGGTCATTCTGCCGGAGGAAACTTCGCAGCTGCGGGTCAATGAGGTGAATCCTCTATATTCGCTGATGATTGCCGATATCGGCAACCCCAATCTGATGGAAGTCGCGCAAAAAGAGCATCTGACCCAAATCGCCGAACAGCTTAGTCAAGACAACGAAGCCTTCCTGGTTGACGATCCGACGGTTGGTCTCAGTTCGCCGACCTATGACGAGAAGAGCGCGGAGCTGTCGACGATCATCGGCGATGCCACATACAATTACATCCTGGGGTTCATCGACGTCGAGGGCTTTCAGCAGGAGATTGAACGGTGGAAACGAAGCGGGGGCCAGGCCGTGATCCGCGAATTCGAGGCCGCGTTATCACACCCATAATCATTTGATCAGGTTCAACGCGTCACACTGCCGTTATGAGGAAATGATTGTTTCCGTTATGCCGCGATGACGGTACCTTGGAAGGGTAAGCTATCCTAACCATGGGAGGTCCAAAGGTATGAAAAAAAAGTCATTCATCCTCATCCTGACCGCACTGTTATCGCTTAGCGTTGTACTGGCCGGTTGTGGAAGCGCTAACAACAAGGGGGACGTCAGCCCGGCGGCGACTGATCCTGCCGCGTCCACCGCGGACAATGGCGGGAACGCACCCGCAGAGTCGGAGAAACCGACGGAAATCACGGTCATGCTGCCGCTAAATACGTCGGAGACGCCGCCGGACACGATCAAGACCGAGCTGGAGAAGCTGACGAACACGAAGCTGACCTATCAGTTTTTCCCGGCGGACACGTATGAAGAGAAGCTGAACACCGCGTTTGCCACAAGCTCGCTGCCCCAAGTCACTTACCTCAAAAACCAGACCACGTTCATTCAGATGAAGGAAGCGATCAAGGACGGGCAGTTTTGGGAGATCGGTCCTTATTTGAGCGAGTTCCCGAACCTAAATAAGTTGAAGCCGGAAATTCTAGGCAACACGAAGGTGGACGGCAAGCTGTACTCCCTCTATATCGGCAGGCCGTTGGCGCGCCAGGGCATCATTTACCGCAAGGATTGGGCGGACAAGTTAGGACTATCCGCACCGGCCAATGTGGACGAATTGTTTGAAATGGCCAAGGCGTTTACGGAGAAAGATCCGGACGGCAACGGCCAGAAGGATACGACGGGGATCGCCGACCGGAACGAGCTGGTCTACGGCGCGTTCAAGACGGTTTCGGCCTGGTTCGGCACGCCGAACAACTGGGGCGAGAAGGACGGCCAGCTTCTGCCGGAATTCATGTTCCCGCAATATATCGATACGATGGATTTCTTCAAGAAGCTGCGGGATAACGGTTATATGAACCAAGATTTTGCGGCGACAAGCAAAACCGATGCCGTCAATATGTTCACGAGCGGGAAAGCCGGACTCTATATCGGCGGGTCCATGCAGGATATCGATTCGCTCCATAAAGATCTGATCAAGAACGTGCCGGACGCCGTGGTCGATACGCACAGCATGGTTGCCGGTCCGGACGGGAAATTCGCCCAATGGATGATTCCGGGGTACAACAATATCGTCCTGTTCCCGAAATCGGCGGTCAAGGATGAAGCGGAGCTTAAGAAGATTCTCGCGTTCTTTGACAAGATGATGACGCCGGAAGTGGCCAATTTGATGTATTGGGGCATTGAGGGCACGCACTATACCGTTGTGGAAGGCAAAGCCAAGGTCGCGGACGACAAGGAATTGATCGAACGCGAAGTGAAGCCGTTCAAAGACAGCGTCATCGGCGAACCCGAAACGAACGGCATGTACGAAAGCTACAACACGCTGCCGGGTCGAATCCATGCCGAAGAATTAATCAAGGAAAACGTCAAGGTGGGCGTTCCCGATCCGACCGCGGCCCTGGATTCGCAAACCTATACGGACAAGGGCGTGGAGCTGCAGCAGCTGATTACGGATGCCACTTATCAATACATCTACGGCCAAATCGACAAGGCCGGCTTCGAGAAGGCGGTCGAGCAGTGGAAGAGCCGGGGCGGCTCGAAGATTATCGAGGAATATAACGCGGCGAGATAAGAGAGGAAGATACGTATGCAAGAAGCAACCGCTCCGTCCTCCGTCAAGCCGACGATTCCGCCCGGAAGACGCACGAAGACGGGACACCTCCGCAAGCGGCTGTGGAGAAATAAATGGCTGTACGTCATGCTGCTGCCGGGCGTGCTGTATTTTATCATCTTCAAATATTTGCCGATGTACGGGCTGATCATATCCTTTCAGGATTACAAGCCGTATAACGGAATCACGGGCAGCGACTGGGTCGGATTGGAGCATTTCAGACGGCTGTTTGCCGAGCCGGATTTTATGGTCATTTTGAAAAACACGGTCATTTTGTTTGCGCTGAACCTGTTTATCTATTTTCCGGTGCCGATCATTCTGGCGCTGATGTTGAACGAACTGAGGGGGAATTTCTTCAAAAGGCTGTTCCAGACGTTCGTCTATTTGCCGCACTTTATGTCCTGGGTCATCATCGTGTCGATTACTTACGTCATGGTGACGATGGACGGCGGGATCATCAACGAGCTGCTGGTGTATTTCGGGTTCGAGAAAATCAATTTTCTGTTGAATCCCGATTGGTTCCGGCCGATGTATATCCTTCAGGTCATCTGGCGGGAGGCCGGCTGGGGGACGATTATTTACCTGGCGGGCATGGCGGCCATCGATCCGGGATTGTACGAAGCGGCGCGGATGGATGGAGCCGGGCGGATGCGCCAGATCTGGCATATTACGCTTCCGTCGATCCGGGGCGTGATTATTACGCTGTTTATTTTGAAAATCGGGCATGTGTTGGATCTGGGCTTCGAGCACGTCTATCTGCTGCTGAACTCCATGAACCGGCAGGTCGCGGAGATCATCGACACGTATGTATACACCGCGGGGCTGCGGCAGGGGCAATACAGCTACAGCACGGCGATTGGCTTCTTCAAGTCCGTCATTGGCCTGATCCTGGTGATGCTCGTGAATAAGCTATCCAAGAAAATCGGGGAGGAGGGCGTTTACTGATGGTGGAGGACCGATCTGTCAGCGGTAGGATTTACGCTGCCATTAATTTTACGCTGCTGGCCATCATAGCGCTGATTACGGTGCTGCCTTTCGTGCATGTCGTGGCCGGTTCGTTTACGACGAACGCCGAGCTGGCCGCCAATAAATTCGTGCTGATTCCTAAGGTATGGAGTCTGGAAGCCTACAGATTCATTTTCTCGACGAATACGATCTTTAAGGCGATGGGCGTCTCGGTCGGCGTGACGCTGATCGGCACGCTGTTCAGCATGCTGCTGACGGCGCTGATGGCTTACGGGCTGGCCCGCAAAGACCTCGATGGCCGGAGAACGATCAATTTTCTGGTCGTCTTCACGATGTTGTTTAACGGGGGGCTGATTCCGACTTTTCTGGTTGTCAAGGAGCTGGGAATGATCGATACGTACGCCTCCCTGATCATTCCTTCTTCGATCAGTGCGTTTAATATGATCATTCTTAAGAACTTCTTTCAGAACATTCCGGAGGGGCTGGAGGAATCCGCACGAATCGATGGCTGCAACGATTTCGGCATCCTGTTCAAAATCGTGCTGCCGCTGTCGATGCCCGCGATCGCTACGATCTCGCTGTTCTATGCGGTAACGTACTGGAACACGTATATGTCGGCCATTTTGTATCTCAACGACAGCGCGAAGTGGCCGATCCAGGTGCTGCTGCGGCAAATCGTCGTGCTGGCGAGCGGGCTGGACCACGGCACCGAGCTGGACGGGACCGTGCCGCCGCCGGATCAGACGATCAAGATGGCGGTCATCGTGGTCGCTACCCTGCCGATCTTGCTCGTTTATCCGTATCTCCAGAAGCATTTTGCCAAAGGGGCTTTGCTGGGGTCGATGAAGGGTTGAACCCGGCTACGCTTACGGTCAACGGCCATCCAATTTGAATCGGAAGGAGCTTGGGAATGACGATGCAATATCCGGATAGACCGATCGAATGGGCGAGGAGGGCGTGCGATTCGCTGATGGATATCTACGCTCGCGCGGGAAGCTTGCCTCCCGCCCATCGTTGGCATTATCATCAAGGCGTTTTCCTCTGCGGCATGGAGCAGCTGTGGGAAGCCGTTCGGGAAGAGAAGTACATCAAGTACATCCAACAATACGTCGATGATCTGGTCGATGAGCAGGGCAATTTGGTCTTCGCCCGCGATGAGCTGGATGCCGTACAGGCCGGTTTGCTTCTGTTCACGTTATATGAGCGGACCGGGGCGGCCAAATACCGCGTTGCGGCGGGCAAGCTGAGAAACCTGCTGCTGACGCTGAACCGTACGTCCGAGGGCGGGTATTGGCACAAAGATAAGTATCCGTATCAAATGTGGCTGGACGGGTTGTATATGGCGGGCGTGTTTTCGCTGAAATATGCCAATGCGTTCGGAGAACCGGAGCTTCGGGCAGAGGTGCTGCGTCAGGAGAAGCTGATGCGCAAATACATGCGCGATGCAAATACCGGCTTGCTGTACCATGCCTGGGACGAAAGCCGGCGGATGCCTTGGGCCGATCCAGAGACCGGCTGTTCTCCGGAATTTTGGAGCCGCTCGCTCGGCTGGTACGGATTGGCGTTGTCTCAATTTCTGGATTTGCTGCCGGCGGAGGAGCCTGGGAGAGAGGAACTGACAGGCGCTTTGTCGAGTTTCGTAGATGCGCTGATCCGTTATCAGGACAAGGAGAGCGGGCTCTGGTACCAGGTCGTCGACAAAGGCGATCGGCCCGACAACTGGCTGGAAACGTCGGGCTCCTGCCTGTTTGTATTTACGTTGGCCAAGGCGGTGCAGTGCGGCATCGCCGGCAAGGCGGCAAGGCAGGCCGCGATCCGGGGATATGAAGGACTGACCCGGGTCGCGGAGTGGGACGAGCAAGGTCGGCTGGTCGTCCCGGATATCTGTATCGGCACGTCTGCCGGCGATTACGATCATTACGCCGCGCGCCCTAAAGTGAACAACGATCTGCACGGTGTCGGCGCGTTCGTGATGGCCTGCACGCAAATGGAAAATTTCCTCAGCAGAACGGAGAATCAAGCCGATGTGCATGTATAATATCGTCGATTACGGCGCGATTCGGGATAGCGGGGTGCCGGCAACCGCCGCCATCGCCGCCGCGATCGCGGCGGCAAGCGAAGCCGGGGGAGGCACAGTGGTCGTGCCGGCCGGGACGTTCGTGACGGGCGCGATCTTCCTGAAGAGCCATATCGAGCTTAGGCTGAGTCCCGGAGCGGTGTTGTCCTTCAGCACCAACCCGGACGATTATCCGATAGTGATATCCCGCTGGGAAGGGGTTCAACGAGAGGTTCATGCTTCCTGTATTTACGGGGAGGAGCTCGAAAATGTATCCGTTACGGGGAGCGGTTGCCTGAACGGGAACGGGCAGCCCTGGTGGGAGAAGCATCGAAACCGTCCGGAGGAGCTGCACTATCCGCGCCCGAAGCTGATTAGTTTCGACCGCTGCCGGAGGGTGACGATCCAGGATCTAAGGCTGGCCGACTCTCCCGGTTGGACGGTGAATCCGATTCGCTGCCGCGATGTGACAATCGACAACGTATCGATCCTGAATCCGGCGGATTCGCCGAATACGGATGGGATCAACCCGGAATCGTGCTTGAATGTCCGGATCAGCAACTGCCATATCGATGTCGGGGACGATTGCATCGCCATCAAGGCCGGTACGGAGGAGACGGCGGAGCGGGTTCCCTGCGAGAACATTACGATTACGAACTGCACGATGATCCATGGCCATGGCGGCGTCGTCATCGGCAGCGAGATGAGCGGGAATGTCCGGAACGTGACGATCTCGAATTGCGTCTTTCAACAAACGGACCGCGGGATTCGGCTCAAATCCCGGCGGGGCCGCGGGGGGATCGTCGAAAATGTCCGCATCAGCAACATCGTGATGGAAAACGTGATTTGTCCGTTTATCATGAATCTCTATTACTTCTGCGGTCCGCGCGGCAAGGAGAAATACGTATGGGATAAACGTCCTTATCCCGTCACGGAGGAAACCCCGCATTTCCGCCGCATTCATTTCTCCAACATCACGGCGCGCGAGGTTCATGCCTCCGCCGGTTTTCTGTACGGATTGGCGGAACGGTACATTTCGGAAGTCACCTTCGATCATATCGAGATCTCCATGGCGAAGGAGGCGATTCCCGGCCGCCCGGCCATGATGGCCGGAATCCGGGATATGGCGCGGCGCGGCTTCTATTTGGGGAATGTGCGGGACGTGCGGTTCAGCCAGGTGACGATCGAAAACCACGAAGGGCCGGCCTTCTACATCGAAAACGGGGAGGACGTCGAGCTGACGGCTTGCCGGTCCAAGCATACCGCCAAGCCGGAGAAATTGGTAGAACAGGTGACGCTTTCATCCTTTGAACCAGGCTTCAACGGGGAGCCAACGGAATAACCCGGGCGGCCGTCAGAAAAAGTCGGACAACACCCGTCTGATTTGGCTCGGACCAGCGATTTCCGGGCCGAAACAGGCTTTGATTTGTCGGCTGTTCGTCCAGGGTTCCAAGTCGCAAGCGTCTTGCACGCCCCGGATCGTCCATGAGCGAACCTTTTCGAAGGAGATGCCCGTATTGTAAGCGTGGATATGATTAATCCAAATCGGTTCCTTGAGATGGATAAATTCGTGAGGAACCTTTAAGGCGTCGCGCCAGGTGAGCTTGGGCTCCTGGCCCTTCAAATATTTCCCGACGTCATGGATCGTTACGCCGTAGCTCGGCAGCCAAAAAAAGAACTTGCCGAGCCGGTTCTGCACGGAGTCGTAGACATAGCCATATTGGGGCACCAGCGCAAGCGTCTCTTTTTTCGGCGTCCATGTCCGCAGTTTTCGGATGAACTCCTTATGGTACATATCGTCGCTGGAGAGGTAGACGCGGTAGAAGCGGTGATAACCGGCGATGTCTTTCGCGACATGGGCATGATAGGCCTTCGGGGCAACAAAGCGAATGTTATTCGGCAGCGGCGCGTAACGGCCCAGGGCCTCCCGGATCGTTCGTTCGGACGCCGGATCGTACAGCACGTAACAGGAGAAATCCTGAGAGGTTTGCAGCTGCAAACTTTTTCGCGTGTACGTCATGAACAGGGCCAGCCTGTTTTCGATCCACGTTTGGGTTAAACGGTCCGGCGTTCCGCCCCAATCGTTAAAGTGAATCTCGATCATCAGTTTTACACGATTTCGTAAGTCTTCCGGCATAATGGATCAACCTCCTCTATTCCATGCGGCGTTGCGATTCAAGCTTCTCTAGCAGTTTATGCTAGCCTGTTGTTTCGGCATGGACGTTTTGGTAGACGAAGGGGAATTCCGCATTTGAAGAGGCTTGCCTTGAATGGCCGCGATTTTCGGGTCAAGGTCGCAAATATCGGACGGCTCAGTTTCGAAACCAATAGTTGCGACAAAACCGAAACAGCGGGAGGAGACTAACGATGCACGATAAAACGGATCGATCGCGGGTGAAAGGATTTTTGCGCGCGGATGGAACAAGAATCGCGAACGATGTCGGGGAGGAAATTCTGCTTGCGGGGGTTGACTCTTTTCGCGGCGCATGATATTTTATATCTTGTCGCTGCGAAAAAAAGCTTATAACTTTTCGCGGATACCCGATGCTAAGCGGTCGTGGCGGAATTGGCAGACGCGCACGGTTCAGGTCCGTGTGGGCTAACCCCCCGTGGAGGTTCGAGTCCTCTCGACCGCATTATAGATTTAAGCCAGTAAATCCGCACCTTTCAAGGGCTTTCACTGTA
The DNA here is from genome assembly GCF_057063165.1 of Paenibacillus sp. JL3B1040. Lineage (NCBI taxonomy): Bacteria > Bacillati > Bacillota > Bacilli > Caryophanales > Paenibacillaceae > Paenibacillus > Paenibacillus tiangongensis. Next base: position 2,002,816 of record NZ_CM169317.1, read on the forward strand.
AAAAGTGGAAGCCCTTTTTTCATGGGTTTTTTCAGAGAACCAGCTAATTTCAAGGGCGTGTTTTTATGTCTGGTTGACAGCCAATGAGATCGGCACCTAATTCATTATTAATAAAACATAAACAATTCGCAATCATTTCAAAAACAACTGAACGGTAAAATACGATCACCAACGGCCGCGGGCAGTAAACCTATCGACTTGATAAAAATTATGAGAGGAGACAATTATGAAAAAGAATAGGATGAAATTATTGAAGGTGAGTGTGGCGGTTCTGGCCATCTGGGTAGTGGCTGTAGGTTGTGGAGCCAATACGGACTCGAGCCCTGCCGGGAATGCAGTAAGTTCTAACGCAGTTGAGCCTTCGATTGATATTTCTGATTCCTACGATAACACGGAAGAACTTGCGGCTGTTTTCCCAGTCATCAATCCCACCCCCATCGACACGGAAATGGAAAAGAACATTCAGAATCGGCTGCTGAACGGTTTTGAAAACTGGAACAGAGGCTATGATGCTTGGGAAGCATGGGGCGACATTCTGTACACCGAGGATTCCCTTTATAACGTTCACGGCGTGAAACTCACCTTGAAGGAATATCAGTCTTCCATGAAAGCGACGCTGGCGTCCAATGATATTCAGATGGGTAACTTCAATAATATGATCATCTGTGACGACTGGACTGCAATTCGATATGACATTACAACGATCAACCGACAGACTCAAAAATCTTCGGACGGAAGCGTGATGGAGTTTGTCCACTTCAAGGACTATGGAGATGAGCTGGGCACTCGAGTGGTGGAAGGCTGGGCCGGAACAAAGGGCGCAGATTTTGAAGGTTTGACAAGTTTCCAGACCGACGAGGCGAAAGCGGAACAGCAGGCCGCATTGGATGCCATCGTCAACGCGACGATCCCTGATACAACGGATCTTGAAGCCAAGTATCCTGTTACCTATCCCACGCCGATCGATACCGATATGGCCAAGAAGATTCAGAACGCTATATTGAACGATTTTGAAAACTGGAATCAGGGTTTCGATGCTTGGGCGGCATGGGCAGATACCTATTACGACAGCAATCTGCAGTATCATACGAATGACGACACCTTGACCCTAGCGGAATATAAGGCTTCCGTAAAGAACACCGCCGATTCGACCGAAGTAAAGCGTATTTGCTTTGATAATATGCTAATTAGCGGAGACTGGGCGGCCATTCATTATAGAATCACCAATCAGGACACAACGACCGGCGAGAAGAATGCCGGTGACGTAATGCAGTTCCTGCACTTCGCGGAGGATGGCGACAGCGTGAAAGTGATTGAGTGCTGGACGAAATAAGTCCATGGCTGATCCGTTCCCTTCCCTCTCAACCCCTAAACCTCGGATCCCACAGCATAGTCCTGCCCCCTGAGCGAAAGGGATAATCCCGCAAAGGGGCGAGCAGGGAGGGGAACAAGCCCCGGCCTCGGACCACTTATGAAACAGCCTTCAATCCAACCACGCCCACGACAATGATGATGAGACTGATAATACGCCCGATACTTTTGGATTCACCAAAAAAGATCATGTTGACCAGAACGGCCGCCGAAGTCCCTAATCCAATCCAGACCGCATAGGCGACGCTGACTTGAAGATAGCTAAATGAAGCGTAAAGAAACGCAAAAGATCCTCCAAAACCGCCAAAGAACATCAGCAAATTCATTATCGATTTTCTTTGGCTGAATTTTTTTAAACCGATGACTCCAACCAACTCCAACAGCGCAGCAACAAACACGAATAACCAACCCATATTATCGAGCTCCTTTTGCCGATTCGGATTCCGGCTTGTTATCGGATAGTTTCAAGGCAATTACCCCAATGACCAGAATCCCCATAAACAGGCCTTTGGCCACGCTGAATTCCGCATCGAAAATAAGGATATCCATAAGCGCCGTACCCACGGTGCCGGCTGCGGCAAAGACAGCATATACGGTGCCTGTCGGCAATGACTCGCATGCTTTGGAAAGAACGTACATGTCAATGAGAATCACCGCTACGATGATCCCCCAATGCCACCAAGTATCGGCAACATTAAAGCCAAACACCCAAAGCAACTCAAGCAGCGAAGTTAAAAGGACATAAATCCAACCTTTGTTCATCAGTCTCGATTCCTTTCCGTAAAAAAAATGAATGAATGTCAGTCATTTTATTGCAAAAAATAATTGAGGAGGTTATTCGGGACTCTTTCTTCAGGTTGCCCGTAATGATCTTTGGATAAATTGAAATACCCGGGTCTTATAGACGTCCAGAGGTTCCTCTTGTTCAAGGCCGATATAGAATCGTTCGGCTGCATTTTCAATCAGATTGATCAGCAGTTTGGCCGTCCATTTGGCATGAAGGTCAGGGATAATCTCATGGTTGCCGGCGGCCTTCGACAAGATGTCCCCGAGCCAATCATAGTAAGGAGCATAGATGGCTTCCCATTTCTCCATGGAATGCTCGATCGCAAGGCCGGAGTAACATAGCACCAGGATTTCCTTGTAGGAATCGGTGATGCTGAAAGTCTCGTCGATGACGATCTCCAACACGTCCCATATGCTCGCTTGATCCAGTGCTTTATTTTTGATTTTGCCGAAAGTTAGGGATAGAAGATGATCGGCAATCGCCGGAATTAACGCTTTCTTGGAGGGGAAATACAAATAAAACGTACCTTGGGCAACCCCCGCCTTTTTTACGATATCGGAAATGACCGTCTTCTCGTATCCTTTTTCCGTAATGACTTCCATGGCCGCGTTCAGAAGGAGCTTGTATTTTCCATCCGTGGGCTTTGCCAAATGTTTCCCCCTCCTCGGTTATTTATGAATGATTGTCATTCATTATAGGGAGGGGGGATAAGATTGTCAACAAATTATTCCCAGCAAGCGATGAGTTGAGCGATAAAATCATCAAAATGATCAAGGGAGGACAACAGATTCACGTTTTTATCGTCCGTCAATATGGTGGCAAGCGCATCGAACACGTCGCGGAAGATTTTTCGATCCTCCCCGCTGACGGTGATTAACAAAACAATTTTCACGGTGGAATGATCCCACTTGATGCCATTTGGGTTCAAATAAATGAACATGCCCGTTTTGCGGGATTCCATTTTGATCGCATGCGGGATGGCAACGTGTCCGAACGCCGTAGACGACATGGCTTCCCGCTCCATAATCTTGTCCCAAAAATCCTCGTTCGTATAACCATCCTGATGCATAATTTGACAGATAAAACGTAAAACTTCTTCTTTCTCCGACCTTTCTGTGGAGTTGTAAAAATGCCTTTCGTCCAGAAAAGTTTTTAATTGGAGCTCAAATTGATTTTTCTTTTTTTGCTCTTTTAACTCAAAGATTTTGTCCGACACTTTTTCCCGGTCGCTTTCGATAAAAAACGGAGTAATCACGACATACGGGACTTCCGGAATTTTGTGCAATTGCGCGGAAGAAATAATAAAATCGCTGGAGGCATAATTCAAATCGCTTTCGTCCGTCACAATCGAATGAATGGAAATGTCGTCGCCAAAATATTGCTGCAATTTATTGATCATTTGCACATTCATGTTGTAGTAGAGCGGAAACAGCACCGTGCACGAAATTTTTACGTTCGTCTGCCGCTGCAATTCAATGGCATACCCCAAGTGAAAAGCCAAATAAGCGATTTCATCGTCGCTGATGCGATAGCCTGTTTTTTCTTTAATCACATGGGAAGCATGCACGGCGCAGTCGTAAATGAGCGGGCATTCCCTTTTGATCGAGTTGGTGAGCGGATTTTTCGTCGAATGATTGTTTTTTAACCGCATCAGCAAGTTTTTGACATGCAGCGTAAAACGAGTAATAAAATCGGCATCGGCAATACTGATATAGTAATACTTGTCCAAATCGAAGGCGATTTCGCTGACCAAATCAATACAGTCTTTCCCGGCAATCCGTTCCAGGTCGCTGACTTCTATTTGCGTAAAGTTGACGTTCGTCCCATTGCACGCAATCAAGAGCGCCAAATCGGCGATCTCCTCTTCCGAATATTGGACGTGAAAATTAGATTCCAATTTAGAGACAATTTCCTTGGCAATAATCAACGCGTTGTTGTCGGCAATATAATTCACGGTATGGTTCAAAAACTGGAAATCGCGTTTCATTCGGTCCAAGGCAATGGTGATGTGAATGACCACATTGGTCAAATAAAAATCATTGGTGAAAAAGTGATGCGAAGAAAAGGTTTCGACCACAACTTCCCGGATGTAATCCACATTTAATTCATGGTAAAACCTTTTGATTTTATCGATGTCGATGAAGCTTCCGTCAGCCTCTTCGTATAAAATGCTGCTCATCAGCTTGCGCTTGTCCTTTTCCTTGCCGAGCAAACTTAGATGGTCCTTGGTCAAACTCAATTCCAGATTATTTTTGGCCAACTTCTCCTTAATCAGCTTTAAATCCAGTCTCAGCGTGGACTCGCTGATAAACAGGGCGTCGCTCAAATCATAAAGATGAATCGGCTGACCCGTGTGCACCAGCTTTTTCAGAAGGTAAGCGATTCGTTCGGATTGCGTTTGCGGGAGAGCTTTTTGCTCGTTGGCCAGAAAAGTGTTTACCTGATCCGTATCGACTTTATAGCCTTTATTCGACGATCGGATCAACCCGCGGTGAAGCTGATTAATCTCACCGACATAAGATTTGATGGTACGCTTGGACACGCCATACTTGTCCGCCAAACTTTGTGACGAAACCCACTGGTTGCAGGCGCTTAAGTATTGAATTAAATCGATAAACTGTGTTTTCATAGGCGCTTCCTCGCTTTAAAAAGTTGCACCTTAGGGAGAGCCCTGCAAAAGCCTCGTTTCTAGGTTATTGGGGGCTCGGAACTGGAAAATAAATTCGATAAAACGGAAAAAGCAGCTTCATCCTCACCCGAGGATGGGCTGCTTTTGCTCTTTTAACTTCACCATCCGTTTTACGTTTACAACAAACGCGGTGAGGTAGGCTTGTATTCGCATGCGGAAGAGACCCCGGTACCTGGCTGTATCCATACCGTGGAATCTCTTCATTTCCGCGTTCTTGTGTTCAATGATCGGTCTGCGCTTGATTCGTTCCTTGAACGTATCACTGAACTCGAACTCGATCTGTTCCTTATAATGTTCGGCGATGATCCGAATCGAGTAAGTCTTACTCTTGGCGCCCGGCTTGTAGCATCCTTCGCGCAGCGGACAGGTTTTGCATTTCTCGACGTCAAAGTAAAAGACGAGTGATCGGCTCTCTCCGCTGGTCTTGCTGCCTTGAATCGCCTTCCGTTTGTTTCGCTCACCGGCCGGACAAACGACGAAATCGGCATCCTTGTTATACTCGAATCCTTCTTGACGCTCGCCCCCTTCGTGGACAATTGGGTTTAAGGGCACGACAGGCGATATGGTTTCCTTTTTCATTCTCGCCAGATTATCCTTGCCCGAATAGGCGGTATCCGCAATGATTTCGTTTACGGTTACACCGTTTGCTGTGGTTTGTTCGAGCAATGCCGGTAATTGCTTGCCGTCGTCAGTGCTTCCCGGTGTTACCTCCAGCGCGGTAATGATCTCTTCCTCCGTCATGGCGATATGTTCTTTGTAGCCAAAGAACGATTTGCTACTACTCTTCCAGCCGAAACGTGCATCCGGGTCGATGGCGGAGAGAATCCCCTTTTGTGAGAGGAGTCGCTCATCCTCGATGATTTGTTTGGCGATGCCCAGTTTCTCACTCACCGCTCCTTCATGGTCCGGAAGCAGTTCCTCCACGGTCTCTCCCAGTTGCGCCAAGTAGGTCAGCATGGTTTTCTCCGCTTCCGTATCTTCGCTTTTAACGGAGGGCAGCTTAGGTAGTTTCTTCTCCAACTTGGGGTGGCGTTTGACTACGACGCGAAACAGACGCTTGGCCGCGTCACGCAGCACGTCGAACGGCTTTTGTTTTGGGCTGCCGGCCCGTGTATGCGTGGCATCCAGGATAATGGTTTTGCTTTTGACTAAGCCTTGCTCAATGCATTGACTGACTACATGCTTCAGTACGTCTTCGACCTGACTTGCTCCTAGCCGGTGATTACGAAACCGCGACAGCTGGGAGGCGTCTGGCAGCGGATCCTCCGGATTGATCCCGAGAAACCACTTGTAAGCCAGATTCACCTCAGCTTCCTGAATCATTCGCTCATTCGAGAGGTTGTACAGGATCTGTAAGAACAGCAGGCGAAACAACAGTTCCGGCTCGTTTGCCGGTCTGCCGTAATACTTGCAGTAGGAATCCTCCACTAGTTCGTATACAAATCCGAAATCCACCGCAGCATCGATCTTGCGAAGCAGATGGTCTTCCGGCACAAGCTGATATAGCTCCGCATGGAATGATGCGGTTAGTTGTCTGGCTGGCTGCAGCAAAACGGCTCAACTCGCTTCTCTTTTTCTTCCAGTATACAGCAAACCCAGCACCGAAGGGGTACTGGGTTGCTTTTTACAGAAACTGTATTCGTTTTGCAGGGCTCTCCTTAGGGGTGCAGTTTTTTATTTGAGACCGGTTTTGCATTTGTACTATAGTTTGGTTGTAGCAATGACAGCGCTGTCACACACGATTATATAGAAAAGCGAGGAGGATTACCATGGCAAATGCAGGCGAAATGCTAAACGTGTTATTAATCTGCGGGTCGGGAGCAAGTTCCGGCTTTATGGCTGCCAATATCCGCAAAGCCGCTAAAAAAAGAAACTTGAATATGGACATCAAGGCCAGAGGGGAAGCGGAAATCGAAAATTACATCAACGATATCGACGCTTTATTGGTCGGCCCCCACTTGGCTTATATTATGGAAGACATCAACGATCTTACTCAAGATACCGATGTCAAAGTGCTCTTGATGAAGCCTTCTTATTACTCCACTTTGGATGGGGAAGCGGCTTTAGATGATTTATTGAATGAGCTAAACGGCTAATAAGGGGATAAGAACAATGAATAAATTAATGGAATGGCTGAAAAACGACTTCTCTCCGAAGATGAATAAAGTCAATAACAATGTATGGATCGTCACGCTCAAGGATTCCGTCATGCAGCTGTTGCCATTCATTCTTTTGGGATCGGTCTTTTGCTTGCTCACCATCCCCGGCGATGTTTATCAAATCAAGAACTATCCTAATTTTTGGGTTCCGTTCGGATGGACGATGGGGATGCTTTCGCTGCTGGTTTCTTTCCTGATCCCGTTCAATTTGATGGAGAAAAAGAAGTTAAGAAAGCAGCGCTTTATCGCCGGATGCACCAGTCTGATTGTATTCTTGATTGTTATCAGTCCCCAGGTAGTTAAAGACGGCACGGTCGGTTTTTCCCATAGCTCTTTGGGAACCGGGGGGATGTTCGTTGCCATCATCGCCGCTCTGTTCACCGGATTTATCATGAGTCTGTTCGGTAAATTCTCCTTTTTCAAAGAGGATTCCGTCATTCCGGACTTTGTCAGAGCCTGGTTCGACTCCATGCTGCCCATCGGGATCACGTTGGTTGCGGCTTGGATCTTGGTCGATATCGTTCATGTGGATATCTACAATATCATAATAAATATTTTTATGCCGTTGGCCAACATTGTGGAGACGCCTTGGGGATTCATGCTGATTATTTTTATCTACTGTTTCCTCTACTCCATGGGGATCTCCAGTTGGGTGTTAACCCCGGTTACCAAACCGATTTTTCTGGCGGCCATTACCGCCAACGCGACCATGGGAGCGCATAATCTCGTCACGTCCGAAACGATTTTTTCGGCCTACTTGTTTGTAGGCGGCGTGGGCTGTACGTTACCCCTGGTTATCATGCATGCGTTCTCCAAAAGCACCAAGCTCAAAGCGCTGGGCCGGGCAAGCTTTGTACCTGCCGTCTTTAATATCAACGAACCTTTGGTATTCGGTTCGATCGTATGGAATCCCTTGTTGATGCTGCCGATGTGGATCATCGGGATCATCTTGCCGGCGCTCGTTTGGATCGGAACCAAGGTTATTCCTTTCGGCACCATCCCGAAAGTGATTTTCGATCTGTGGTACGTTCCGTTTCCGATCGCCACGTGGATTACGACAGGGACGATCACAGGGATGATTTTGATGCTCATCTGCGTCGCGGTAGCAACGCTGATCTGGTACCCGTTCTTCAAAACCTACGAAAAACAAGAACTTGAAAAAGAATTGCCGCAAGCTAATTAAATGATTAAGGGGAAGTTAACCATGACATCGGAACAAGTGGCTCAAGAGGCGATGCAAATCATTTTGCACGCCGGGGAAGCAAGAAAGCATTGTACGGATGCGTTAAAGGATATTGAGAATAGCGACTTTGCCGCAGCAAAGGAGAAGATGAAATTAGCCAACGATGAAATCGTGATCGCCCATCGCGTGCAAACGAATTGCATCCAAAAAGAAACGGAAGGCGAACAAGGCGAGTACTCGGTATTATTTGCCCATGCACAGGACACGCTCATGACGATTTATAGTGAAATTAATATCGCCAAGCGGCTGATCGACATTTTCGGGCGCTTTGATCAGCGGCTGACTCAATTGGAAACGACCAGTAAATAAAAATAGAGGGAGGAAACATACGAAATGAAGAGTATTCCAACAGGATTTCCGGCCGATTTTTTGTGGGGAGGAGCCATCGCCGCCAATCAGGCGGAAGGGGCTTACGATGTAAACGGAAAAGGGTTAAGTGTAGCGGATATTAATGAATTTACGGATAAGGTTCCTTTAGAAAAAAAGTACAACTTGGAGCTAACAACGGACTATGTGAAGGAAGCGATACAAAGCGAGGACCGCGTTTTTCCGAAACGTTGGGGCATCGATTTCTATCACACTTATAAAGAAGACCTGAAAATGCTCAGCGAACTTGGACTCAAAACGTTCCGCACCTCGATCAATTGGACAAGAATTTTTCCGAATGGCGACGAAACGGAGCCCAATGAAGAAGGCTTGAAATTTTATGATGATCTGATCGACGAAATTATTGCAAACGGCATGGAACCGATGATCACCTTGTCCCATTATGAAATGCCGCTGCATTTGACCCTGGCCTATAAAGGGTGGTACTCCAGAGAAATGATCGATTTCTTCGTTCGCTTTAGCCAAGTCATCCTGGATCGTTACCACAAAAAGGTAAAATACTGGATTATTGTTAATCAAATCAATTTAATCGTTCACGAATCCTTTAACCATCTGGGCATTGCGGAAGATGTAGTGGATGATTTAACCTCCGCCAAATATCAAGGCGTACACCATGAATTTGTGGCTTGCGGTCTCGTCACGAAATATGCCAAAAGCCTCGATCTGGATCTGCAAATCGGAATGATGCTATGCGGCGGACCGGCGTATCCGGCGACCTGCAAACCGGAGGACGTATTCGCCACCGTTCGCCATAATCAAATGGAGTACTTCTTCTCCGACGTGCTGCTGCGCGGATATTATCCCGGTTACGCGTTCCGCTATTTCCATGACAACGGGATTACCGTCGAATTTGCAGATGGCGACGAAGAAGCATTGAAGCATACGGCCGACTTTATGTCTTTCTCCTATTACTACACTCGTATTGTCGATGAAGAGAGCATGAAAAACAGAACAGGCTCCTACCGCAATACCGAACTTCCGGCCAATCCTTGGGGATGGACGATTGATCCGATCGGTCTGCGCACTTTTCTCAATCTGTTCTATGACCGGTACCAGTGTCCGATTTATATCACGGAGAACGGGATCGGCTATCATGACCAATTGGAAGAAGACGATACCATCCATGATCCCTATCGGGTCGACTATTACCGGGCCCATATCGAGCAAATGAAAGAAGCCATTAAGGATGGAGTGGATCTCAGAGGCTATTATGCATGGGGGCCGATTGATATCGTGAGCTGTTCTTCTTCGGAAATGAGCAAGCGCTACGGCTTTATTTACGTGGATCAGGACGATTACGGCAAAGGCAGCAAAAAGCGCCTCCGGAAAGACAGCTTTTACTGGATGCAAAAAGTGATCGCTTCCAATGGAGAAGACTTGGATTGAGGTTGCGTTATCTCCCGGCCCTGGGGAAAATCGGCGGGCGTTTGATCATTGTGGTTATTGCCACGATGTTCAGCGCCCTAGCCGTCAATTTATTTATCGAGTGCAATATTGGGTCCGATACATTAACGGTGTTGTTGGATGGACTGCATCAAAGCTTCGGTGTCAGCGTCGGTCTTGCCAGTTTTAGTGTAAGTATTGTTTTTCTGGCTATGGGGCTATTGCTGAATCGCAAATCGATCGGTTTTTCTTCCATTATGTATTCCTTTTTGATTGGGCCTTTCATCAATTGGATTCATCCGTGGATTGCCCGTATGGAACTCGCGGATTTATCACTATTTAACAAGATCATTATTGTCATTCTGGCTAACTTTTGTTTCTCCATCACTTATGTGTTGTTGATGAATTTTGGCAACGGAATGTACGCCTTGGACGCAATTTTGCGTTATACGGAATCCAAATTCGGAATCAGGTATGATCTTGGTAGAATCTGCGCGGATGCCGTGTTTCTAAGCAGCGGATTTTTATTCGGCGGGATCGTGGGGATCGGAACGGGAATTGCATTTGCTTTAACGGGGCCGGGGACTTTGCTGCTCGAGAAGATGCTATTTGCTCGTGTACATCATTAGTTCAATCTATATAGAGGAGAGGAGCTAGAAACTATGGTGAAAAAAATATTTACAGTTATTGACGAGGTAGGCATTCACACGCGTCCGGCTTCCATCCTGGTCCAAGCCGCAAGTCAATACAAGGCGGAGGTGAACATCGAATATAACGGCCGAACCGTGAACCTGAAGTCGATTGTGGGCGTGATGTCTCTGGGGGTTCCGCATGGAGCGCAGATTCAAATTGCTGCGGCCGGAGCCGATGCGGACCAGGCGATCCAGGGGATTGAAGCGGCATTGAAAAACGAAGGGCTTGGCGAACCATGCGAAATCATCTGAATGGCATCGCCGCTTCCGCCGGGATCGCGATCGCCAAAGCTTACCGCCTGGAGGAGCCGAAGCTGCACATCGACAAACGGATCGTCGTTGACAAGGAAGCCGAAAAACGGCGCTTGGAGCAAGCCATCAGCCGCTCCAAAGCGGAGTTGGAGAAAATTACGGATTACGCCAAACGCGAGCTGGGCGCCGAGAAAGCGGAGATTCTTGCCGCGCAGCTGTTGGTGTTAAACGATCCGGAACTGTTGAACCCGGTGTTCGAGCGGATCGGCTCGGAAGGCGTCAACGCGGAATTTGCCTTAAAAGAGTCGGCCGACGGGTTCGTTTCCATGCTGGAGTCGATGGACAGCGAATATATGCGGGAACGCGCCAAAGACATCCGCGATGTCACGAATCGGGTGACCGCGCATTTATTGGGCGTGCCGATTCCCGACCCAAGCTTGATTTCCGAAGAAGTCGTCATTATTTCCGAGGATTTGACGCCTTCGGATACCGCACAGTTAAACCGCCGGTATGTAAAAGGGTTTGCGACGGATATCGGCGGCCGTACTTCCCATTCGGCGATCATGGCCCGCACGCTGGAAATCCCGGCCGTTGTCGGTGCAAGGCTCGCCACGTCCAGGATCGAGCACGGCACCGTGGTGATTGTCGACGGGCTGGAGGGGGAAGTGATTATCGACCCGTCACCGGAAACGATGGTCCAATATGAAGCGAAAAAGGCACAATACGAAACGCAAAAGGCAGAGTGGGCGAAACTGGTTCAGGAGCCGACGGTAACAAAGGACGGGAAACGCGTCGAGTTGGCCGCGAACATCGGCACGCCCGCTGACGTGAACAGCGTGCTGGAAAACGGTGGGGAAGCGGTTGGGCTTTACCGGACGGAGTTCCTCTACATGGGCAAAGACCGGCTTCCGACAGAGGAAGAGCAGTATACCGCTTATAAAACCGTTCTGGAAAAAATGAACGGGAAGCCGGTGGTGGTCCGTACTTTGGACATCGGCGGCGATAAAGAGCTGCCTTACTTGAAGCTTCCCAAAGAAATGAATCCGTTTTTGGGCTTTAGAGCGATTCGTTTATGTTTGGAAGAACAGGCGATTTTCCGCACCCAATTACGCGCCTTGTTGCGGGCGAGCGTCCACGGCAATTTGAAAATCATGTTCCCGATGATCGCTACGCTTTCCGAATTCAGGGCAGCCAAGGCCGTTCTTGTGGAGGAAAAAGAAAAGCTGGCGGCCGAAGGGGTCGAAACGGCCGAGCAAATGGAAGTCGGCATCATGGTGGAAATCCCGTCTACGGCCGTATTGGCCGATCAATTTGCCCAAGAAGTCGACTTCTTCAGCATCGGCACCAATGACCTCATCCAATATACGATGGCCGCCGACCGTATGAACGAACGCGTATCCTACTTGTATCAACCCTTCAACCCGGCGGTTCTGCGCTTGATCTCCATGGTCATCAACGCGGCGCATAAGGAAGGGAAATGGGTCGGCATGTGCGGGGAGATGGCCAGCGATCCGATGGCCGTTCCGATCTTGCTCGGGCTGGGGCTGGATGAGTTCTCCATGAGCGCAACATCCATACTTCCGGCGCGTGCGCAAATCAAAGAGCTGAACAGCGAACGGGCAAAAAGCGTAAAAGAGGCCGTGTTGTCCATGAAAACGGCGGAAGAAGTGATTGAGTTCGTAAATGGGACCTTGAATTAATAACGATTGCATTGCAACTTTGGGTTAAAGCTTGAAAGGCGAACTTGCCGGATACTTTGGCGGGAGCGCCTTTTTTTTTATGTTCCAGCGGAGCTGAACGATTCCGGCCAGCGCTATGGGAGTGATGACGAAGCCCCCTTTCATAATATACAAATGATTAAGTTTAGAGATTTTCTCCCGCGCGCTTTTGGCGTTGAAAGCGTAGATTTACCATGTTCAAAATAACCACGTTGAACTTTTATTGAAGCAGATATAACATTTTGGGAGGCCGGCCCATCTAATCTTACAGAGGGCCCTCAAAAGGAGTTGAAATTCTTGCAACAAGATATGGTACTGGAAGTCAAGCGCGCGCAGCGGGGGGATCGTGAGGCGTTTATCCGGCTCTTCCGGAGGCTGGAACCCGAACTGTATGGCTTGGCGAAGTCCATTGTGAGACGTGATGAAGACTGTGCGGACGCATTTCAGGAAACGACGCTTAAAGTTTATAAATCCATAACCACATTGCGCAATCCGAAGTATTTTAAAACCTGGGTGATTCGGATTTTGATTAATGAATGCAACCAGTTGCTGCGCATGCGAAGCAGAACGGTCGTGATGGCGGAGCTTCCGGAGCCGGCGGGAGAGGCGCAGTTTACCGGGGAGTATGAAGAGAACCGCAAGCAGGATCTCCGCGAGGCGGTGGAACATTTGGACGAAACTTTAAGGATCGTCATCCATCTTTTTTATTATCAGGATTTGCCGATCAAAGAGATTGCGAGTGTGCTGGAAATTTCGGAGGTAGCTGTTCGGGGGCGCCTGCATCGGGCCAGAGGAATATTGGCCGACAAGGTTGAGCAAATGGGAAAGGAGGAACTGGCTTATGGAAACGCGTGACCTTGAAAAAGCGCTGCGCGACATCGGCAAGGAACGGTTAAACGGGGGCGGCGAGGTTCCCGACATCATTCGCCGCCGTCAGGATGAGGTTTACGCTTCCCTGGCCGATCTTCCCCTCCAGAGCCGAGCCGACCGCAACCGCCGTTCTGCCGGGGCGCGGATCGCGGTCGGAACGGCCGCAGCCGCTATAATCGTCTTCCTCGGCGGGTGGGCCGGCGCCATGGTGTCGCCGGCGATGGCTGAGTCGCTGAAAAATATGCCGCTGCTCGGCGGTATTTTCCGACTGGCCGACGATCTGGGGTTGCGGACGGCGGAGGAACGCGGTCTGACGTACGACGCGAACGCCAGCGTTACCCGCGAAGGAATTACGTTGCGCATTCCGCAGGTCGTATATGACGGAGTTCGGCTTTCCCTGGCCATTAAGCGCGATGGCACCGGGTTTACGGGGGGAATGCTGGATTTCGAGACAGCGGACAATGGGGAAGAGATTTACGCGAAAGGCACAATCGCTTCCGCAGACTTGATGGTCGACGGGGCTCCCATTCGCGACTATTCCGTCAGCGTGGTCAGAAAACCGACACCCGATCCCGATGCCGTGATATTCGAAGCCACTCCTTTTTCCGGATTGAGTGCGGGAGTGAAGCCATTGCCGGACCGGTTTGTTCTAACGATCAATATCAAGCTCGAGGGTGTCGCCGAACCGTTTGCCTTCGAACTGCCCATTCACAAAAATACAAACTCCCTGACCGTCTCTCCTCAAGTGACGAGAGAGTGGGGAGAAATGATACTCACACTGGAGCGGCTGCAATTTACGCCAATTACCACAAATGTCAGTTTTAGCCTTGCCTCCGACGATAAGGAGAGTCGATTGATGGGAAACGGGTTATCTTACGAGCTCTGGGATGATCGCGGCAGAGAGCTTGGATTTGTCGGCGGCGCCGGTTCCTACGGCGAAGACGGGCGGATGATGTACGAATTTACGTTCGACCGCTTCTTGGATGCGCCGAAAGCAGTAACGTTCAAGGTGTTTTTACCGGAAATGGAGGAGCCCGGAGCCCGTTTTGGAAGATATAAACTCGATAGTCAAGGAAATGTCATTAAGCATTATCTGAAGGAATTGGAAATCACCGTTCCGGTCGACCGGGCCGGGTTGGAAAAACTGTATGACGATCAAGGGCAACATGATGCCGAAAAATAACGGGGAGGCTTTTACGATGAATAAAGGTTATAAAGTGATGACTACGGCGGCTTTGACCGGCATGCTGCTCGGCGGAGCGGCCTGGGGAACGGCGGAAGCGGCAAGCCTGGCGGCGGCGAAAGCCCCTGCCAAAAGCAGCGGAACACAAAACGCGGCCCCGGCCGCCAGCGTTACGCAAAACGGGATTACCCTGGGGATCTCCCAGGCGCTGTATGACGGAAACCTGGTCAAGCTTACGCTGAAACGGAGCGGCGGCGGACTTGACGGCGGCATCACCGAGAGAAAATTCGATGACAATACGCAAGAATACGTGATGGAAAAGGGCGCCATCGAGAAGATGGACATCCTGATCAACGGCAAAGAACTCAACAAGTTCGGCAAAGGAACGGGGGGCACGATGCCGAATATGGTTTGGGGACCCGGAGCCACTCCGGACACCGCCGTCGTTAGGCTGATCGATGCATCCTGGCTTGGCGACAAGATCGAGGCCTTCCCGGATAAGTTCAAGCTCACCGCCAAAGTGACGCTGGCCGGTGTAGCCAAGCCGTTTACTTTACATGTTCAGATGCAAAAAAGCGCGGCCAAGCCGATTTTCTTGAAACCAAACCTAACGAAAAAATCGGGGAAATTTAGCACCACACTCAGCAAATTGAACCTGACGAACAGCTCGGTCCGCTTTCAATTTATTGAAAAAGGGCGGGAAAAAGGCAAACCGTCCAATATCAGCTATGAATTCGTGGATGATCAAGGAAAAGAGCTTAAAATGCTGGAGGGCTTCGGCACCGACGAGAGTAACAAGAACGGCGATTGGTACATGAATTTTGTGACGGACGCCGTAAGCAAGGACGCCAAGTCGATCATCGTTAAACCTTATTCGCCTGTATTTGAAGAGGCTGGGGCCACATCGGGCAAATATAAGCTCGACAGCGACGGGAAGGTCGTCAAAAACTATTTGAAAGAGCTGGAAATGACGGTGAAAGTGAGATAATCCTCTTTAATAGATTTGCTCCGGGCCGAATAGGGCTCGGAGCAAATCTATTTTTGGACATGGAAATATATGAAAAGTATTATATTACATTGAATTATATGGCAATATTAGGTAATCTATAATCGAAAACCTTAAACAATCCTAGATTCTAGCTGCCGGAGGATGACAGAAACGAAATGCGGTAAGGAGGGATGCGCAAAAACGATGATCGCCTGGTTGCTGTCTACCGGAATGTCCGAGACTCCAAAAGTAGTCCAATAACTGATTAGGGAGGTTTCTTAATGGGGAAGCGAAAAAATCGGTTTAAAAAACTGTCTATGCTGGTGATTGCGTTTGTGATCGCCGGAACCTCGTATTCCGGCTTCGCGCCGCCGACGATGGCGGCAGCCGTCGAGCCTGCGGCCAGCGAACCTTACGTGTGGAAGCACGTGAAGACCGGAGGCGGAGGCGGCTTTATACCGGGCATCGTATTCAACGCCAGCGAACCCAATCTCATCTATGCCCGTACGGACATCGGGGGCGCCTACCGCTGGGATCAGAGCACCGGCGCTTGGAAGCAGTTGCTTGCCTGGGTAGGCATGGACGATTGGAGCAAGAGCGGCGTCGACGCGCTGGCGACGGATCCGGTCGATCCGGACCGGCTGTATCTCGCAGTCGGCACGTATACGAACAGTTGGGATCCGCATAACGGGCGGATTTTGCGCTCCGCCGACCGCGGCGAGACCTGGGAAGAGGCGGAGCTGCCGTTCAAGATCGGCGGCAATATGCCGGGCCGGTCGATGGGCGAACGGCTGGCGGTCGATCCGAACCGGAACGGCATCCTATACTTCGGCGCCCGCAGCGGTAACGGATTGTGGAGAAGCAGCGATTACGGAGCGACCTGGAGCAAAGTAAGCGCCTTTCCGAATCCCGGCACTTATGTGGAAAATCCCGATAATGAATATCAGAGCGATATCGTCGGTATCGCCTGGATCACGTTTGATCCTTCCTCCGGCTCGCCAGGCCAGCCGACACGCACGATTTACGTCGGCGTTGCCGACAAAAATGAAAGCGTATACCGTTCGACGGACGGGGGAGTGAGCTGGGAAGCGGTGCCGGGCCAGCCGAACGGGTATTTGCCGCATCACGGCGTGCTTGCTTCCGACGGCTCCCTGTATATTTCGTACAGCGACGGCGCCGGGCCGTACGACGGAACGAAGGGCGAAGTGTGGAAGCTGAATACGTCCACCGGGGTATGGACGGATATCAGCCCCGTTCCGAGCGGCAGCGAAGACAATTATTACGGGTATGGCGGACTAGCGGTCGATGCCCGGAATCCCGGAACCGTTATGGTGGCTACGTTGAACTCCTGGTGGCCCGACGCGATTATTTTCCGCAGCATCGACGGCGGAGCGACCTGGAGCCGCATCTGGGACTGGGACGGCTATCCGGGCCGCGCTTTGCGTTACAACCTCGACATTTCCGCCGCGCCCTGGCTCGATTTCGGGAATCATCCGTCGCCGCCGGAGATCAGCCCGAAGCTCGGCTGGATGATCGGCGATTTGGAAATCGATCCGTTTAATTCCGACCGCATGATGTACGGAACGGGGGCGACCATTTACGGGACCGACAATTTAACGGAATGGGATCGGGGCGGCAAAATCGACCTGGAGGTGAAAGCCGTGGGGATTGAAGAAACTTCGGTGACCGCCCTGATCAGCCCGCCGTCCGGGGCTCATCTGCTCAGCGGGATGCTTGACGTGACCGGCTTCCGCCACGACGATCTGAATCGGGCGCCGGCGAAGATGTTCACAAATCCCGGCGGGACGGCGGATATGGATTACGCCGAGCTTGATCCCGGCTTCATCGTACGCGTCGCTCCGGTCAACCGTGCGGAGGACCCGAACGCCAGGGCGATCGGCTATTCCCGCGACGGCGGCGCGAACTGGTATGCCGGCAACAGCGAGCCGCCGGGCACTTCCGGCGGGGGCAAGATCGCCTTGTCCGCCCGCGGCGACCATCTCGTCTGGAGCACCTCCGACATGGGCGTGTACTACTCCAACAACGGCGGCAATTCCTGGACCGCCAGCCGCGGCGTGCCCGCCGGAGCTTTGGTCGCTTCGGACCGGGCCGATTCCGGCCTGTTTTACGCGCTCTCCGGCGGCAGCTTTTTCGTCAGCCGCGACGGCGGCGCCAGCTTTACGCGATCGAACGCGGCAGGATTACCCGCCTCCGGCGATCTTGACCTGAAGGCGATGCCCGGACGGGCAGGGGAGGTCTGGATCGCCGGCGGCCGCGCCGACGGCGGATCAACCGGCCTGTGGCGCTCCAGCGACGGCGGCGCTTCCTTCACGAAGCTGGCCAACGTAGCGGAGGCAAGCGCCGTCGGATTTGGCAAGGCCGCTCCGGGGCGGGACGTCATGGCGCTGTATACGAGTGCCAAAATCGGCGGTGTGCGGGGCTTCTTCCGCTCCGATGACGGCGGCGCCAACTGGGTCCGGATCAACGACGACCGGCATCAGTATGCTTCCGCCAATACGGCGATTACCGGCGACCCGCGCATCTTTGGCCGGGTATATATCGGTACCAACGGATACGGGATCGTATACGGCGACACGGCCCGGCTGCCGGGAGAACCGGAGGAACCGGAACAGCCGGGACAAAACTCCGCGATTTCGCCGACTTCGGCCGTTTTTGACCGAAAACCGGACAACCAGTCGGACATCTCCGTCGTTTTAACGCTGAACGGCAATACGTTGTCCGGCATTTACAACGGCTCCGCGCCGCTAAGGGAAGGTACGGATTACCTTGTATCCGGGTCCCGGGTGACGGTACTTCGCGAATTTTTGGCCGCCCAGCCAAAGGGGGTTGTGCGCCTTGATTTCCGCTTCAGCTCGGGGGCCGATGCGCAACTGAACGTCACGATCACCGACACGGCGACAGCACCGGCCGGCAGCGTGCGGATCGAGGCCTATAACGGCACGCTGCAGCCCACGGCCAATACGCTGAATCCCCGGATCAAGCTGAGCAATACCGGAACGGAGGCGCTGCCGCTCAAAGACGTCACATTGCGGTATTACTATACGGCCGACGGGGAGCAAGCGCAAAGCTTCTTCTGCGACTGGAGCCAGGTCGGCAGCGCCAACGTGACCGGCCGTTTTGTCCGATTGCCCGCGGCGGTGGCCGGCGCCGATCATTACGCGGAGATCGGCTTCACGGAAGCGGCAGGAATACTGGCGGCCGGGCAGAGCATCGACTTGCATGTCCGCATTTCCAAAGCGGATTGGAGCAACTACAGCCAGAGCAACGACTATTCCTTTGACGCCGAGGCTACGGCTTATGCCGAAACGCTGAAAATTACCGGGTATCTAGGCGGGGATCTGCAATGGGGCATCGAGCCTTTGTGAATTACGAGACATCTCCAAAATGTTAAGCACGGCGCGGCTTCCGAATTTTTCGGAAGCCGCGCTTTTTTTACGCAAGTGTGTAAGTTTAAACTGGAATTATTTGTATCTTTCCGTAGAATTTTTGAATGGCTGCTCCCATTTTTTGTAACCGGGTCGATGGCGGCTTAAACCTGCTCCTCTGCTTTTTGGTTACATTGTGCCTTGTTCCGCCTCCGACCCGATTCCCTTCAGCATCTCTTCAAAGCGGCTAACTTGAACGGACGACAGGCGGTCGGTATTATGCACACTGTAAATATACCGGGACGCCCGGTGCCCTGGAATCGGGAGAGTATGCAGCCAGCCCTGCTCCCGCTCCCGGCGTACAGCCATTCGCGATATAAATGAAATATGGTGTCCTAACAGGACCAACTGCTTGATCGCTTCGAGGGAATCCAACTCCACGGTGCTGCGCAGCCGCACGCCGTGCCGGCGGGCCCATTGATCCGTTAATTGCCGCGTGCTCGAATCGGCTCCATGAAGGGCAAACGGCGTGCGGGCAATCTGTTCGGGATCAAGCGTGTCCGATTGGGATAGTGGATGAGCGGCGGCGCAGACGAGCACCAAATTATCGGAACACAAAGCTTCCGCTAACAGGCTCTGCTCGGTGAAGGGCTCTGACGAGATAATCCCGAGATCAAGCTGATGGCGGCTGAGCATCTCCCGGATCACGGGCGAAGGCTTGACGGACAAGGAGATGCGAATGCCGGGAAATTCCCGTGTATAAGCGTTCAAAATGCGCGGAAGCAAGTAGGTGGCAGGCACATAACTAGCGCCGATGTGCAGCGTGCCGCGATACAGGCTGTCGTATTCTCTGACCACGCGCTTTGACTCTTGGGCTAGAGCGTTCATTTTGACGGCGTAGTGCAGCAGGGCCTGTCCGGCTTCGGTGAGAAAGGTTTTGCCGCTGCGGGATTCAAACAGCTTCACCTTCATCTCTTCCTCCAGAGACTTCATATGAAATGTAACCGTAGGCTGCTTAATGCCTAAAATTTCCGCGACGAGGGTCATATTATGATGGCGGTCGATCAGTTCCACAATTCGTAACTTCATCAGATTCACGGTTCAACTCTCCTCTATCGGTTTCCTTAATAGACATCCATGCTGCTCGCAGCACCCTAAGATCATGAAAATTAGGAAGCCCTTGCAGGATAGATGCCTCACTATAGATTTAATCTATGAATATCAACAGAATTCAAACAAAAAGTTAATTCCGTGTTTACATCCGTCTAATACAATGCTTGAACGCAACCGTTACACTAAAAACAGCTTAAAAAGAACAGGCAGGGATCGGCATGGAGATTGAAATACAAGGGATCCATAAATCGTTTGCAGGCACCCCCGCGCTGCTGCCGACCGATTTGACACTGCGGCAGGGCGGGTTCACCACGCTGCTTGGGCCGTCCGGCTGCGGCAAAACAACCCTCCTGCGCATGATTGCCGGGCTGGAGCAGCCTGACGGCGGGGAGATTTATGCGGCCGGCAAGTGCATCTACTCCGCAAGAAACCGAGTTGACGTAGCTGTGCATAAGCGCCGGTTCGGGATGGTGTTTCAGGATTTTGCGCTGTGGCCGCACATGACCGTGTTTGAAAATGTCGCCTTCGGCCTAAAGGCCGCGAAGCAGCGCGGCGGTCTTAAGGAAAAAGTAACCGAAGCGTTGGCTATGGTCAGGCTGCAGGGAATGGAGGACCGTTACCCCCATCAACTGTCCGGCGGACAGCAGCAGCGGGTCGCTTTTGCCAGAGCGGTTGCGATTCGCCCGGCTTTGGTGCTGTTTGACGAGCCGCTGAGCGCGCTTGATGCCGTACTAAGGGAGGAAATGCGGGTCGAAATGATGTCGCTCGTGAAAGACATGGGGCTAACCGCGCTGTACGTCACCCATGATCAGTTGGAGGCGATGTCGATGTCCGATGAAATCGTGGTGATGCGTAAAGGCGAGGTGCTGCAGCGGGGAACTCCTGAAGCGGTATATAAAAGACCGGGTCACCCTTTTGTCGCTTCGTTCATCGGCAAGTCAAACTGGCTTGAGCCGGAGCGCGCCATGGTCCGTCCGGAGCAGGTGCAATGGAGCAGAAGCTCGGAGGATGACAGGAGAGTTGCGGCAACGGTCCGGCATGTCAGCTATGTCGGCGAGCGCTACGAGGTCCGGCTGCAGGTGGACGGGCTGGAGGAATGGACGGCGTATTCGCAGGCAAGAATGGCTGTCGGCGAGCGCGTCGAGCTTTACGTCTCCCCGCAGTCCATTTGCTGGATGCAGGGAGCCGATAGGCATATTGAACAGCGGCAACATCCAGATCTTGAGCCGGTAGCATTAGGTTAACGAATAAGGGAGATGATCTAAATGAAAAAAAAGACATTGCGGAAAAAGGGGGCGCTGATGCTGCTGGCGTCTCTCATGAGCATCAGTATGTTCGGATGCGGTAGCGCGCCAGGAGGGGGCCAGTCGGCCGAGCCTGCCAGCGGACAAGCCGCACCTGCGGAAGAGGGGAATGCCGTTGGCGGAAAGCTTGTACTGTACAGCGCAGGTCCGCAGAAGCTGGCGGATAACCTGGTCAGCGGTTTTGAAGCCAAGACGGGAGTCAAGGTTGAGATGTTCCAAGGAACGACAGGAAAAATCCTGGCCAGACTGGAAGCGGAGAAAGGAAATCCGGTTGCGGATGTCGTCATTCTGGCTTCCCTCCCGTCGGCGCAAGCACTGAAAGCGGATGGACTAACGATGCCGTTTCCGGACGCAGTAAACCGTGACAAGCTGAATAAAGAATGGTCGGATGCGGACGGGCACTATTTCAGCACAAGCGCATCGGCGCTAGGTATCGTCTATAATACAAATCTGGTATCGAATCCGCCGCAAAGCTGGAGCGATCTGGGACTGCCGGAGTGGAAGGATGCCGTAAACATTCCGGACCCGACGTTGTCAGGCTCGGCCCTTGACTTTATTACCGGCTATTTAAGCGTGAAGGGCGAGGCTGGATGGTCCCTGTTTGAGAACTATAAAGCCAACGGCGTGGCGATGGCAGGAGCGAACCAGGAAGCGCTCGATCCGGTCATTACCGGGGCCAAGAGCATCGTCGCGGCCGGCGTGGATTATATGACGTATTCGGCAAAAGCCAAAGGCGAGCCTGTGGACATTGTATATCCTGCGGAAGGAACGGTAGTTAGCCCTAGGCCGGCAGCCATTTTGAACTCCAGCCAAAACGTGGACAACGCCAAAGCTTTTATCGATTACCTGCTGTCCGATGAAGCGCAGAATTTTGTTGCAAAAGCGCATCTTATTCCGGGCCGGGAAGACATCGAGGCTGAGGGGCGGACGAATCTGAAGGATATTCCGCTTCTGCCTGTGGATTGGACATGGATGAATGATCATGGAGATGAGACGGCAGCGCGTTTTTCCGAAGTGTTTAAGTAAGCGTCAAGAAGCATAGGAAGGCAATGTGAGGTGAGCAGCAGTGAAACCTGTCTTCAAAGGCAGCCCTGGCTTCTTTCGCAATATCGGAATTATACTTGCTTTACTTCTGCTTGTTATAGGCATCGTCATACCGCTGCTGCTGATTTTTTGGCAGAGCGTATTTACGAAGCGGGGCTTGGATCTGCTGGCGCCGCTTCGAACGATTGCCGGACACGATCTGTCCGGTGTGCTTTTTCACACGGTGTGGCTCGGGATCTGTGTGGTGGCGGGGACAACGCTGTTAGCTCTGCCCCTGGCCTGGATCATGGCGAAGACGCGGCTAGGCCGGCATCGCTGGATCGATGTGGTGCTCCTGATTCCGTTCATGACCCCTCCCTATATCGGCTCGATGGGCTGGATTCTGTTTATGCAAAAAGGCGGTTACCTGCAGCAGTGGTTGCCGGGAAGCGCGGTATTAAGCGACTCCTTCTTCAGCTTCGGGGGAATGGTGCTGATCATGTGTCTGCATTTGTTTCCGTTCCTGTATTTGCTGCTGCGCGATGCGATGATTCGCATCGGCGGCAATCTGGAAGAGGCGGGGGCGGTTCACGGGGCAAGCAGCGGATACCGCTTCAGGAAAATTATGCTGCCGTTGCTGCTGTCTTCGTACGGCATGGGCACCATGCTGATCTTCGTCAAGACGATAGCCGAGTTCGGCACACCTGCGACGTTTGGCCGGCGTATCGGTTACTACGTGATGACCTCGGAGATTCACAAGTATATTTCCAGCTGGCCGATCGATTTCGGGAAAGCAACCTCGCTGGCCTCGATTCTGCTGTCCGTCTGTCTGGTAATGTGGTATATGCAATCCGCCGTGAGCCGGCGCTTTACTTACCGCTTGGTCGGAGGCAAAGGTCAACGCTCCTCAAGATATGCTTTGCGCGGCCTGACAGGCATAGCGTGTGCAGTATATCTGGGTCTGCTGCTGGTGTTTTCCGTAGGCATACCTTACTTTTCGGTGATCGCGGCCTCGCTGATGAAGCTTCGGGGAGCGGGCTTGTCTTGGGACAACCTAACCTTGGAGCATTACCGGGATCTGTTGTCCTGGGGTTCGGTTAGCCTGAAGGCGCTGGGAAACAGCCTGGGCTTGTCGCTGGCCGCATCCACGATTGCGGTGCTGCTCGGCACCGGCTTCGCCCTGGCGGTCGGGAAATCGCAGAGACGGACACAGCGGGTTATTGACTTGTTCAGTTTATTGCCAAACACCGTGCCAGGCATCGTGATGGTGGTCGGACTGATTTTGTTCTGGAATTCGCCATGGCTGCCGGCGACCTTGTATAACACCTACGGGATGGTCGTGCTTACCTACGTAGTGCTCTTTCTCCCTTACACGGTGCAGTATGTGAAGGCTAATTTTACGCAAATTGACGGAACTCTTTTTCAAGCGGGTCAAGTATTCGGAGGAGGCCCTTGGCTGATTCTGCGGCGCATTTTGCTCCCGCTGATTGTGCCGGGGATGCTGGCGGGTTGGATCATGACGTTTACGATCTCGGTACGGGAACTGGTCGGTTCTTTACTGATCCTGCCTCCTTCGATGCAGACGTCCGCCACGTATATATTCGCTCAGTTTGAACAGGGGCAAGTATCGCTTGGCATGGCGATGGCTGTCGTATCCGTCGGCATGACCGTGGTGCTGCTGCTGGCGGTTGAAGCGCTCAAAACTAACGGAAAGTGGAATGCATCATGATGAAGCTCAAAGTTTGGGGCGGCGCCGGCGAACACGGCCGCTCCGCTTATGTCTTGAGCGGCAGCAGAATCCATCTGCTGCTGGACTGCGGCGTCAAAAGAGAAAGCGCCGGGGAGTATCCCCTGATGGAACCGGATTTGGTTCCCCGGCTGGACGCCGTGTTCCTGTCCCATGCCCATGAAGATCATTCCGCAGCGATCCCGATGCTGTACCGGCTAGGTTATCGAGGGGAAGTATGGACGACCCGGGAGACCGCGGCCCAGGCGGAGTCTTACTTTGAGAGCTGGCGGGCATTTACGAAGCGATCGGGGGGACCGACGCCTTACGAGGAAACGGATTATCAAGCGATCCGCTACCGATTCCTTGACGAAGCGGCTGCCAAGCTGACGTGGTTTGAAGTTGTCCCCGGCGTCGAGGCCATGTGGGGGCGAAGCGGGCATATGGCCGGATCGGTGTGGCTCTTGATCCGGGCCGAGGGCAAGGAAATATTTTATTCCGGAGATTATACAGCCGAATCTCTGCTGCTGGAGAACGACAGCCCGAGTGAGGTGCGGAAGGCGGGGGCGCTCGATTCGGGAGGAAAGACCGCTAACGAATGGGCTCCTCCTTCCGAAAGCTATGCGGACTTGGCTATTATTGACGCAGCTTACGGCACGGATGCGGATGCTCAAGCCGCCAAGCTGAAGCTGTTGGAGAAGACCATTAGCAGCGTACTGCAGCAGGGCGGCAAGGTTCTGCTTCCGGTACCGGCGACGGGCCGGGGGCAGGAGATGCTGCTGTGGGCATACCAGGCTTATCGGGATACGCCGATTGTCATCGAGCGGGGCCTGCTAGGCGGAATGGAGCGGCTGCTGCGCCGCCCCGAATGGCTGCGTGAGGTCGATGACCATACGGGCCGGGATATCAAAGGCCAGGTCGAAAGCTTCCTTCGGCGAGACGATCTGCTCGTTCCGGGGAGCGAGGGGAATCGAACCTATCTGCTTAACAAGTTGGACGCCTCAATATGGTTTATAACCGACGGCATGATGCAGTCGGAGCTCGCCCGGCGGTACTATGACCATTTACGCCATGATCCGAAGCATCTCGTATTGCTGACCGGGCATGTCTCCAAGGGAACCTTCGCCGAACGGCTGCTGCGGCAGCCGAATGCATACGGAGCTTGTGCCATAAAAAAACTGAAGTATAAAGTGCATCAAGGCTGCGAGGATGTCCGGCGGATGATGTCGGCCATGCCGGCGCGGCATAACGTGCTCGTTCATGCTGCTAAGGAAGAAACCGACAGGATGCGCAGCCGACTGCTTGAGGAGACACCGCCGGGGCATCATCCAGTGCAGATTCATTCGTTGTCCGCCGGGGAGGAGTTGCGGTTTTAATAATCGGACCGGACAAGGCTTTAGCCTTGCCGGTCCGATTTACATTGGTTAATAAGTTGGTACCTTGAATCACCACAACTGGATTTGTTTTCTTCTGCATTTAAAACAGAAGCCTATGATTTTTACGCAAAACTCAGGAAGCGTGAGCCCGTTTATTCACGAGCCGGCACATCGCCGATCAGCTTCCACGGACCCCACTCTTCTGTCGTTCCCGGTTCCTGTCCCCGGGTCCACCACAGGGCTTGCCAGAACTGCCCGTTGTGCACAACGATTTCACCTTCGGTATAAATTCTGACGGGATTCGGGTCCCAGTCTTTTTTCGTAATATAATAATCCAATGTCCGAAATTCGTTGGGGGACATCACCGGCGAAATTCCGGAAAAGTTAAATTATTTAATTTGACGGCAGGGATCGCGCTTACTCCGCAATAACCTCCTGATTTTTTAACACATTGACTTTATAATTCATGCCCCATTCATACATGGACTCCAAGATCGGCATCAGGCTTTGGCCGTGTTCGGTGAGCGTATACTCCACTTTGGGCGGAACCACGGGATACACCTCGCGATGGACAATGAGATCCTCCTCCAGCTCCCGCAGCTGATTAACGAGCATTCGCTGGGTAATTCCGGGGATGAGGGAACGGAGCTCGTTGAACCGTTTGGTTCCTTCCTTGCCAAGATGCCACATAATGAGCATTTTCCATTTCCCTCCAATGATATGCAGGGTCAGCTCCTTTTCGCAGTTAAACGTTTTTTCATCAAATCTTCCCACGTTATCTCACCTCCAATCCCATCCTACCACACGGTTCCCTATTTGACACTATTCCACGAAAGAGGGAGTACGGTATACTTCGGGTCACTAGGTGCTAACTAGATGTGTATAGTTATTTTCAAATCACTATATGTGTTTAAAGTGCGTACTTACATCGTTTGCGGTTCGCGGTTATGATGGGCTTACGTACACCACATTCTTAATCATGGAGTGATAATAATGGAATTGCAATTGGCGCTTGATCTTGTCAACATCCCCGAAGGCAAACAAATTGTCGCCGAGGTGCAGGAACATATCGATATCGTGGAAATCGGAACCCCTGTGGTCATCAACGAAGGTCTGCGCGCGGTCAAAGAAATGAAGGAACAGTTCCCGTCGTTAAAAGTGTTGGCCGATTTGAAAGTGATGGATGCCGGCGCTTACGAAGTGATGAAAGCCGCGGAAGCCGGCGCGGATATCGTAACCGTTCTGGGAGCAACGGACGACGCTACGATCCGGGGCGCTGTGGAAGAAGCCAAAAAACATAACACGAAAATATTGGTGGATATGATCAACGTAAAAGATATCGAAACCCGCGCCCGGGAAATCGACGCATTGGGCGTGGACTACATCTGCGTTCATACCGGTTACGATTTGCAGGCGGAAGGCCAAAGTCCGTTTGAACAACTGCGGATCATCAAGAGCGTCGTGAAAAATTCCAAAACGGCGGTGGCCGGCGGAATTAAGCTGGAAACCCTGCCCGACGTAGTCAAGGCCAATCCCGATCTTGTCATTGTCGGCGGAGGAATTACCGGACAGGCCGACAAAAAGGCCGTGGCCGCAGAAATGCAAAGATTGGTCGCTCAGGGGTAAGAAGCGGATGGATACCGTGCAATACGCCGCAAAAATTATCGAAGAGCTGCAACATGCCGTCTCCTTTATTCAGGAAGCCGAAGCAGATCGGTTGGCGGACCGTCTGCTTCAGGCCGATAAAGTGTTTGTGGCCGGCGCGGGCCGCTCCGGGTTCATGGCGAAATCGTTTGCCATGCGGCTGATGCAAATGGGCCATAACGCCTATGTCGTCGGCGAAACGGTAACCCCAAGCATCGGCAAGGGCGACTTGCTTGTCATCGGCTCCGGCTCCGGAGAGACGAAAGCGCTGGTCAGCATGGCACAAAAGGCGAACACGCTGGAAGCCGGGGTGGCGCTCGTCACGATATTCCCCGAATCCGCCATCGGGAAATTAGCCGATGTGATCGTGCGCCTGCCGGGCTCTCCGAAGGATAAGGAGATTAACCGTTACAATACGATTCAGCCTATGGCCTCCTTGTTTGAACAAACGCTGTTGATTTTTTATGACGCGGTCATTTTAAAATGCATGGAACGCAAAGGAATCACGGACAGTGAGATGTACGGCAGGCACGCAAACCTGGAATAACGCCGCAAAGCAGGTCGTCCATAGGTACGACCTGCTTTCTTTAATTGATAGGCGATACCTTAGAGGATGCGGGAAAGTTTGCGGTAAGCGCGCGGCGATATCCCTTCATTGATGTGAAATAAACGGCTGAAATAGTGAATATCCGAATACCCCACATGAGCTCCCACCTCTTCAATCGTCCAGTCCGTATCCCGAAGCAGCTTGCATGCTTCGCGATGCCGGACGGTACGCAGGAACTCTCCGGGAGGCACGCCGATGATCTGCCGGAACAGCTTCGCGGCATGATCCACGCTCATCTGCAGTTCAGCGGCAATCCGCGGATTGGACCAATTCTCCGCAGGAGCGGCGTCCATCCGCTCCGCCAGGCGCTTGATGCGTTCCCCATGTTCCGAGACTCCGGCGATCCGGCGGGCCATTTGGGAACGCAGCAATTGCGCAAGAATCTCCAGCATCAACCCCTTGCATACCAGCTCATACCCAAGCGGACGTCTGGCAAATTCATGGATGAGCTGTTCCATCGCCTGTACGCATTCCACGGACGGCGAATAGATGGGATCGGCGGAAAAGTATAGTCCGCGGTCCGTTCCGGTCGCCGGCTCTGCGGCAAGTTTGTCCCAAACCATTTCCTCCTCGGGGGCCAGCAAGTCCTCCTCCTTTTGAATCGTAACCTCGCCGAAAAAATCAAAGTGAATCCCCATCAGCTTGGCCTCGGGCTCGGAAACGATTTCGTTTTGGTGATAGACCCCGGAAGGCAGAAAAATAAGTTGGCCGGCCGAAAGCAAATAACGCTGCCCGTTCATGGTCGTGGCCATTTCCCCGTGGCAGACATAAATCAGCTCGAAATCGTACAGCCTCCTCACGGGAAAACGACATGGAGGGAGCGTCTGGAATTGGGCGTAATGGATGCTTGGCGACCAGGTCGCGAAGGGCGCGTTTCGCGTTTTTGGCGATAAAAAACAATGCTCGCTCATATGAAAAACCTCCCTATCACGGAATAAGATAAAAATTAACTTTTTTCGCTAAATAAATTAGTTCCTTAAATCAATATAATAAGGCTATATACAGAAAAATGAGACATTATATTTATGGTATCATTCAGACGGAAAAATGCAAATTGGAGGAATGGCGATGAAGAAGGGGATTAACATCTGGTCCTTTCGTGAAGGGACAACCATTGCGGAAAGCGTACGCCTGGCCAAGGCGGCCGGATTTGAAGGGATTGAGCTGTCCTTGGATGAGGATGGGGAGCTTAATCTGCAGACGACGGACAAAGCAGCCGGCCAAATCCGTCGGCACGTGGAGGAAGCGGGTCTGGAAATCGCCGGTCTGGCTACCGGTTTGTATTGGTCTTATTCCATGACCAGTGAACAGGAGGCTGTCCGGAGCAAGGCGACCGATATCTGCAAGAAACAATTGGAGCTGGCAGCTGCGCTCGGGGTCGACGCGATTTTAGTGATTCCGGGGGCGGTCGGCGTGGACTTTATTCCCGGCTCCGAGGTGGTGCCCTACGACAAAGCGTACGACCGCGCTTTGGAAGCGATCGGTAAACTGGCGGTAGAAGCGGAGAAGGCGGGCGTCTCCATCGGCATCGAAAATGTGTGGAACAAATTCCTGTTGTCGCCTCTGGAAATGCGCGGTTTTATTGACGCCGTGGGCTCGCCTTACGTCGGTTCGTATTTGGATATCGGCAACGTGCTGTACGCGGGGTATCCCGAGCATTGGGTGCGTATCCTGGGTTCGCGCATCAAGAAGGTCCACTTCAAGGATTATCGCCGCGAAGCCGGCGGGCTGCATGGATTCGTAGACCTCTTGGCCGGTAATGTCGATTATCCCGCCGTCATGGCCGCGCTGCGCGAGGTCGGCTACACCAATTACGTCACGGCCGAAATGATCCCGCATTATGAACATCATTCCGAACAGATCATCTTTAATACCTCGGCGGCGATAGATGCCATTCTCGGGCGGGGAGGGGCTGCGCAATGCTGAAAATTGGATTGGTTGGCTTCGGGTTTATGGGCCGGATGCATTTTGACAATTATGTTCGACTGATGGCCGAAGGGGAGCCGATTGAACTTGTGGCCGTCTGCGACCTGATTATCGACGAATTGAAGCACAGCAAAGCGAACGGCAATATGGCGACGGGGCGGGAGATTTATGACCTGTCTGCCTACCGGTTATATGATCATTTGGAGAAAATGCTCGCCGCGGAGCAGCTCGACATGATCGATCTTGCCGTTCCCACCTATCTGCATGCGGAAATGGCGTGTTCCCTGCTGGAACGCGGGTACCACGTATTTTGCGAAAAGCCGATGGCCCGGTATTCGGCCGATGCCCGCCGCATGGCCGAAACCGCCAAGCAGCACGGCAAAAAGCTGATGATTGGACAGTGCCTGCGCTTTTGGCCGGGTTATGAGTACCTGAAAGAAGCGATTGAGGAAGGACGTTTTGGCCGACCGACGGCCGGTTATTTCTACCGCGGCTCGGGCGCGCCGAAAAACTGGTTTCTCACGGAGGAATTAAGCGGCGCTGCGCTGCTGGATATGCATATTCACGATTCCGATATGATTCAATGGCTGTTCGGAACTCCGGAGAGGGTATCGACGATCGGGCGCAATGTCATCCCGGGCAGTGGCTACGACATCGCGTCTACCCACTACGTCTACCCGGACGGCAAGGTGATCCATTCCCAGGTCGACTGGACGCTGGAGGGGGACTTCGGTTTTTATATGGGATACCGGGTTAACTTTGAACGGGGCAACATCGTCTTCGACGGCAGCTCCGTCACCGTAAATCCCAACGACCAGCCGGGCTTTAAAGCGAAATTGCCCTCGGATGACGGGTACTATCGGGAGTTGAAGCATTTCATTGGGGCGATTGTTCAAGATCAACCGATCGTCATTTGCACGCCGGAAAGCGCCGCCGATTCGGTGGCGCTGGTCGAGGCGGAACAGGAGTCGGCGAATGCCGGCGGGGCCTGGGTTAACCTGAAGGCATAGATCAACACACGTTGTCCGGACGCTTTGCATGATTATCCCCTTTGATCAGATAGCAGAAAAATGGCCAAGAACTCCCTCGCTTCCAGACCTATAGCCCCCTGAACGAAAGGGATAATCGTGCTAAGACGGCATGAGGGAAACCAAGGCGAATACTTAACTTCATGACGAAGATACAACGAGCCACCGTTTGAGGTGGCTCGTTTGTCATCGTTTGCGGCTTTTGAAGAGCTAAGTGAGTCGGAGCAAGATATATTTTGCCAATTATTTAAATTTGCAAATATACAAAATGCGGTGATAGGTGTAAAATGACAGTACTTGAGGCTGCTGGCCGAGCATTTAGCCCAGGTACAACACAATTTGTGAATAAATGTGCAAAGTTGCGGGAGGCGTCTCAAGTAAAGCAGGCACATGGCTATGCCAATTGATATAGAACACATAGGGGAGATGGAACAACCATGAGATTTGGGGCAACCGGAAGAAGAATGATGCTACTGTTGGCGTTGGTGCTTGTCGTCAGCATCCTGAGCGTGGCGTGCGGAAGCAAGACGAATCACGCCGGCACAGGCGGCGAAGGCAATGCAGTGGCGGCGCAGCCGGCCGGAGACGCGCGAGGCGGAGACACAGCGGCGGAGCTGCCGGAGCTGTCATTGGGCCTCCTGCCTTCGATCGATGCGATTCCGTTCATTATAGCCCATGAACAGGGCTTTGATCAGAAACGCGGGGTCTATCTGAACATCCAGACCTTCAAAAGTGCCAAAGACCGCGATGTCGCGTTTCAAGCCGGTAAGGTTGACGGGTTAAGCGCCGATCTGGTCGCTATTTCAATCTATAATGAAGCGGGGCTGAACGTCAAAATCACCAGCACGACCTTCGGGGAATTCGATCTGCTGACCGGCAATGACGAAATTCGGGACGTGAAGGATCTGAAGGGCAAAACCGTGATCCTGTCGAAAAATACCTCCACGCAGTACACGGTTGCCATGATGCTGAAACAAGCCGGTCTGACGGAGGAGGATATCAAAGTAACGGAAGTGCCGCAGATTCCAACCCGGCTGGAGCTGCTGAAAAACAACAAAGCGGACGCTGCGGTTTTGCCGGAGCCGTTCGTCACGATGGGGAAAGCGTCCGGCTTACGCGTGCTTAGCTCCACGAATCAGGCTCAGGTGAACCCGTTCGTGCTGGCCTTCCCGCAAAGCGCGATCGATGCCAAGCCGGAAGCGATCCGCGCGATGTACGCGGCCTATGACGATGCGGTAGCGTACATGCAAACCCACGACCAGAAGGATTACATCGATTTGGTGATCAAGGAGGTCGGCTACCCGGAAACGGTGAAGGACCAAATTGAGGTGCCGGCTTACATCCCGGCCAACCAGGTCGATGTTAAGGAAGTCGAAGCGGCGTTTGCCTGGGCCCGCGAGCAGGGTCTGCTGAGCCGTAACCTCACCCCCGAAGAAGTGATCTCCGATGTCCAGTTCAAGTAATAACGGGCTAACCGTAAAGGAGCTTGAGGTCGAGTATAAGAGCGGGGAATTGGCGCTGGGCCGGGTGGATTTCACTCTGCCGGAGCATGGGATCTACACCATTTTGGGACCTTCGGGGAGCGGAAAATCCACGCTGCTGCGTGCCGTGTCCGGCCTCCTGCCGGATTATCGGGGCGAGCTGCTGTTCAATGGGCGATCCTTGCGCGGACAGGATATTTTGATTGGCCTGGTGCCGCAAAATTACGGCCTGCTGCCCTGGAAGACGGTGAGGGCCAACATCAGGGTGGCGATGAAGATCGCAAATCCGATGGGGCGGGACAAGCAAGCCCGGGAGGCCCAAATTGACCGGTGGATGTCTGCGATGGGCATTGCGGAGCTGGCGGAACGTTACCCGTTATCGCTGAGCGGGGGACAGCAGCAGCGGGTGGCCATTGCGCGGGCGTTTGCGATTATGCCGTCCATTTTATTGCTGGACGAGCCGTTCTCTGCGCTGGATGCCCTGACGCGGGAAGCGCTGCAGCAGTTGTTCCTGGAGCATTGGCGGGACAATCCCGCCACAGCGCTGTTCGTGACGCATGATGTGGATGAGGCCGTTCTGCTGGGACAGAAGATCATCGTACTCCCGTCCAACAAGCGCGAGGCGCCGGAGATCATCGAAAATGAGGCGGTATTCGGGCTGGAATACGAGGAGAAGCGGGCGAGCAACGCTTTTTTTGACCAGATCAAGAGAATCAGAAAGGTTATGCAGACGAAATGGTGAATCAACGGCGGCTTATTTATATATTCCGATTATTGCTGGTGTTCCTGGGGATAAACGCGGTATGGTACGCGGCGTATTTGCTGGTGAATCATCCGATCTTGCCCGGTCCGTCGGAAGTCTATCGGGCCATGGGACAGCTCGGCGGAAGGGATGTCGCGTTGAATGTCGGCTACAGTTTGATGCGCATTTTTGCCGGTGTCCTGCTGGCGCTGGTCGCCGGTTTGCTGATCGGACTTCTGATGGGGCGTTCGCCGCTCTGGAATAAACTGCTGGACCCGGTGGTGTATTTGACGTACCCGGTGCCGAAGATTGCGCTGCTCCCGGTGGCGATGTTGTTCTTCGGGCTTGGCGAGACGTCCAAGATCCTCATGATCATGCTGATCCTGCTGTTCCAGATTATCATTTCCGTTCGGGACGGGGTCAAAGCGATTCCCGCGAGCGCCTATGAGGTGCTGACAACCATCGGCGCCGGGGCCGGCCAGAAATTTTGGCATATCACCCTTCCCGGCGCGTTGTCCGTGATCCTCAGCACCATCCGCATCTCGCTGGGCACGGCGATTTCGGTCCTGTTCTTCACGGAAATCTATGGCACCGAGCATGGCATGGGTTTCTTTATTATGGACGCCTGGCTTAGGCTCGATTATCCGCAAATGTACGCCGGCATCCTGCTGTTCAGTCTGGTCGGCTTCGTCCTGTTCCTGCTGGTGGACTTGCTGGACTACCGTTTCATGAAGTGGCGGAACAATTGAATTAAGGGCACTTTATGCGGAATCCGCAGAAGAACCCGAATATTGACATGCGAACGCATGTTTGTTACGATCCTTTATAGGAATATGACTTTGCACAGGGAGGTACACAATGTCCGAGGATAGACTGGATCGCATCGAGGATATGCTCTCTCAACTGATTGGGATGGTTGGCAAGGTGGTTACTGAACAGCAGAGTATGAAGGCAGACATGGTCGTGATGAAATCAGATATGAACGAATTAAAGGCGGACGTGAATGAATTAAAGGCAGACATGACTGTGATGAAAGCGGACGTGAATGAATTAAAGGCGGATATGACTGTGATGAAAGCGGACGTGAATGAATTGAAGGCGGACATGACTGTGATGAAAGCAGACATGGATGATATGAAGGCGGATATGGACGAATTGAAAGGTGTTGTCCATTCTGTAGACGAGCGGCTGGCGCGGATCGAATCGGAGCCGGCTAACGTTCCCGAGACCATGAGGTACTTGATGAACAAGACCTCGGAGCATGATCGCGATATTTTTTTATTAAAGGAAAAAATTCTATAAATTCTAGATATCCAACAAATCGAGTCAAGTTAGCATTAACCTACATCTGTGCCTAGCAGATGTTTTTTTATTTTTCTCAAAGTAGTATATTTTGAGGTTGCATTATCTACCAAAATTAAGTAATCTATGTCATGTAATGTAATAATATTACAAAATATAAAAATTAAAGTAAATGAACCAACGAGGAGGAATGTATTGTGAAGAAATCATGGGTTTTCTTTATGGTGTTGGTCATCGTTTTATGTTCCCTTCCACAAGCTCCGGCAAGTGCTGCGAGCGCTCCGCCTCCAACCTGGCAAGAGCACTGGTTTGAGCATAAGGAGCTGCTCAAGCTGGCTTACTACAATGATGAGGTGGCGGTTTATGTAGATGAGGATATCGATCCGAATCAAATTGGCTGGATTCATTCTACCGCCGCCGATGTATGGAGATATACCAAGCAAACTTATGGCCCGATGGGCGGGGATGGTCGGCTTTATGTCGTTGTCCATAATAAAAAGTATAGCGGCGGCCACCCAGGCTACGCTTATAACGCCGACCACGACTACCGCAATGTCATCGACATCGGCGGCTCCGACTTCAAAAGTCCAAGCGGCTGGAATTTGGATATCCTGGTTCATGAGGTGGCCCATATCGTGGAATTCGCGGCCAATGACACGAAGGGTTCCCCAGCCTTCAGACTGTGGGGAGACAGCAAGTGGGCCGAAATTTATCAATATGATGTTTATAAAGCATTAGGATTAAACGGCGAAGCTCAGCGAATTTACAATAGCTTCTCCAGCAAGGCGGAAGATTTCCCGCAAGCAGGAACCTACTGGTTTAAAAACTGGTATTATCCGATTTATAGCAACTACGGGGAAAATCAAGTGCTGACGAGATATTTCCAGTTGCTGGCTCAATACTACCCCAAAAATTCATCCGGTCAGTATACGAGAAATATGAACATGGGCGAGTACGTGCACTTTATGAGTGGCGCGGCTAAAGCTGATTTAAAAGCTCTGGCCGTCACTGCCTTCGGCTGGCCCAGTGAATTCGAAAGCCAATACCAGGCAGCACGCCGAGAATTCCCTCAAGTCACCTATGGGGAGACGATCTCGGAGGGGGCCATCTTCTACGGAAATGCCAACTACGGGGGGTATGCCGTAACGCTTGGGGCGGGCTCTTACAACTACAATGAAATGGTTGCGGCCGGTATTGCCAACGATACGCTTTCTTCGTTGAAAGTGACTCCCGGCATTAAGGTCACCCTCTATGAACATTTGAATTTTGGCGGTGCGCAAATGGTGGTTACGTCGGACGCTGCATCTCTCGGTGATTTTAATGATAAGACGTCCTCCCTCAAGATTGAAAGAATACCTGTCGTTTATAGGGATGCCAATTACAAGGGAGCCGCTGTCAGCCTGGATGTTGGCAGTTATAACGTAAGTGATCTTGTCGCTAAGGGAATCCCTAACGACTCCATCTCTTCCCTAAAAGTACCGAGCGGCTACAAGGTTACCCTTTATGAGCATGGGGATTTCCAGGGAGCAACCAAAGTCTTGCTGGGGGATACTTCCTATCTCGGTAACGACTTCAACGACAAGACTTCTTCCATAAAAGTAGAGAGGACCTCTTAATATCGCGTCATGGGTTACGGGAAACTATGAGTCTTTCATGGTTTCCCTTTTTTTATTTCATATTAAGAAAAGCAACGTACCGTTTAAAGAACGGGACAAACCTTGGTCGTGTGCGGAAACACTATGTGCGGAAACCTATTGACGTGATCTAGACGACATGGTAATATTTCACCGAACAACTAACATGTCAGTAATGGAAATGGCATGTTAGTATGTTAGTTGCCGTTGTTTTATTCCTATTTTTTTGAGGAGGGCATTTTGTGGATGCAGCCAATGTTGTAATCGGTTTCATGATGGTCCTGTCGTTTTTTGGGCTCGTGTGGTACTGCGTGAAGGGGTATAACCTGATGGTTGGCTTCTTTATCATGTCGGTTCTATGGACAGCGATCGCTTTGATCGGCAACGCCATTTCGCCGAACTCCATGATGGAGGGA
Organism: Paenibacillus sp. JL3B1040; assembly: GCF_057063165.1. NCBI lineage: Bacteria > Bacillati > Bacillota > Bacilli > Caryophanales > Paenibacillaceae > Paenibacillus > Paenibacillus tiangongensis. Next base: position 2,039,246 of record NZ_CM169317.1, read on the forward strand.
CAGACCTGGGTTTCCGTGCTGACGAATGTGTTTCAGACGGGACCCGAAAACTATGGCAAGGCCATACTTGTAAACGTTTTCTTCGGTGCGTTCTTCGGCAGAATCTTGATCGACACCGGCATTGCCGCCACTTTAATTCGCAAAGTGGTGGAATTGGGCGGAGACAAACCGCGAGTGACCATGTCGCTGCTCTGTATTGTGACAGCCGTGATTTTCACCTCCATGACCGGCATCGGGCCGGTGATATCCATCGCCGTCATCGTCTTGCCGATCATGCTGTCGCTCGGCATTCCTTCGCCGATCGCCCTATTTTCCTTCATGGGCTCCATTATGGCCGGGATATTCGGAAATATCGTGAACTTTAAGCAATATCAGGCCTTCTTCGCTACCGCCAACGAAAGCTATGCCAGCTACGATTATAACGACTATTTCACCTTCGGCATGATCGCGATGGGCGTCTCGCTAATTATTGTGCTCGTTGTGGCCAACCTCGCCATGAACACCAAGAAGCTCTCCCGCGCCTGGGCGGCGGAGACGCCCGAAGAGCAAAAAACCAGCGATGCGCCGGCCATTTCCTGGATTGCGATCATCCTGCCGGTCATCGGCGTGGTCCTGTTCAAAATTCCGATTATTTTCGGATTTATTTTTGCCGGCCTGTTCGCTTTGCTGACCTGCGGCAAATTAAAAGGCGGGTTCGCCGGCATTTGCCGCATGCTGTCGAAGCAGTTTGCGGACGGGGCGATCGATGTGGCGCCTATGATCGGGTTCCTGCTGACGCTCGCCATGTTCAATAACGCGGCTACATATGCTTCCCCTTATTTTAAAATCCTGTTCGGCGGAGTGATGCCGCAGACGGCGCTCTTGCTCTGTATCGTATTTGCCGTCTTAACGCCGCTCGGCTTCTTCCGCGGACCGATGAATCTGGTCGGATCGGGGGCGGCGATTCTGGCCGTGGTCGTAGCGACGGCCGCCTGGCCGGTGCAATTCTTGTATCCATTATTCGCCGTGACGACGGTTGCGCCGCAGCACTTGGACGTGACCCAGTCCTGGGTCGCCTGGGGCTTCGGCTACACGAAGGTGCCGGCCAGAGATTACATGAAGATGTCCATTCCTACGGGCTGGATCATCGGGATTATTCTTTGCGCCGTCGTGTACGTGATGTACGGCAGTTTGGTTTAACAGAGCAGCCGGCTGCCGCATTTGGGGCGGGAGCCGGCGATTCGGATTGGAGGACAAACATGAGCAGAATGATTCGCATGGGGATTGACGTAGGAGGGACGCATACCAAAGCCGTGGCCATCGACAACGACACCCACGAGATTATCGGCAAATCGTCCGTGAAGACGACGCATGACGATGTTCGGGGCGTGGCCGCCGGGGTCGTAAAATGCTTCCAAAACTGTTTGACGGAGAATCACATCCGGCCGGAGGATGTCGTGTTCGTCGCGCACAGTACGACGCAAGCGACCAACGCGCTGATTGAGGGCGATATCGCCCAGGTCGGCATTATCGGCATGGGCAAAGGCGGATTCGAAGGTTTTTTGGCCAAAAAACAGACGAAATTGTCCAATATCGATTTGGGGAACAACAAGCAGATTCAAATTTACAACCGCTTTATCAATGTCAAAAAAATAGAAAAGGAAACCGTGCTGCAGGTCATCGAAGAGCTGGAACGGATGGGAGCGCAGGTGATTGTCCCGTCCATGGCCTTTGGCGTCGATCACGGCGGACCCGAGCAGCTCGTGTATGAGGAAGCGGAGAAAAAAGGGCTTCCCACCACGATGGCGTCCGATATCACGAAATTGTACGGGCTGACCCGCCGCACCCGAACGGCGGCGATTAACGCCAGCATTCTTCCCAAAATGCTGGATACGGCAAATTCCACGGAGCGATCCGTTCGGGAAGCTGGCGTGCACGTGCCCTTGATGATCATGCGCGGCGACGGCGGGGTCATGGAGATCAGCGAAATGAAGAAGCGCCCGATTCTTACGATGCTGTCCGGACCGGCCGCTTCGGTCATGGGCTCTTTGATGTATTTAAGAGCCTCCAACGGGGTGTATTTCGAGGTGGGCGGCACGACAACCAATATCGGCGTCATCAAGAACGGCCGCCCGGCGATCGATTACTCGATTGTCGGCGGTCATCCCACTTATGTCAATTCACTGGATGTGCGGGTGCTCGGCGTGGCCGGAGGATCGATGGTGCGCGCCGACAAAAACGGGGTGATTGACGTCGGTCCGCGGTCCGCGCACATCGCCGGGCTTGATTATGCGGTATTCACCGATCCGGCCAATATCAAAGGGCCCAAGGTTGAATTTTTCTCGCCCAAACCCGGCGATCCGGCGGATTATGTGGCGATCCGGCTGGAGAGCGGCGAGCGGGTGACGATTACGAATTCCTGCGCGGCCAATGTGCTTGGACTAGTGAAGGAAGAGCACTTTTCCTACGGCAATGCGGAAGCGGCGCGGAAGGCGATGCAGGCCCTGGCCGATTATTGCGGCACGTCGGCCGAGGATATCGCCGAGCAAATCATGGCGAAGGCGTATGCGAAGATCGAACCGGTCATTTTGGCGTTGGCGGAAAAATACAAACTGGAGAAAGATCAGATTTCGCTGGTTGGCGTCGGGGGCGGGGCGGCTTCGCTGATCGTCTATTTTGCGGACAAAATGGGGCTAAAATACAGCATTCCCGAAAACGCCGAGGTCATCTCTTCGATCGGCGTCGCTCTCGCCATGGTCAGGGACGTGGTGGAGCGGATCATTCCGTCGCCGACCAAAGAGCAGATCGGCGCCATCAAAATGGAAGCGATGAATAAAGCGATTCAAAGCGGGGCGACGCCGGAGAGCGTGGAAATCCATATCGATATCGATCCGCAGACGTCGAAGGTCACGGCGATCGCCACCGGTTCCACGGAAGTGAAAACCAATGAGCTGCTGAAGGAGTGCAGCGAGGAGGAACTTCGGGAAATCGCCGCAAACGATATGCGGATTCCCGTCGATCGGACGCAATTGCTGGAGAAGACGCGGTATTTTCATATCTTCGGCGAACAGGTCGACAAAGCGGGAGACGCCGGCGCCATCCGGATTCTGGACAGCAAAGGATTCATCAAAATTCAACGCGGCCGCGCCATGGCCATCAAGACGACCGCCGGCGAGTATTTGCGCGCCGTGAAAAAACTGTGGGAAGACATGGCCGTCTACCGGACGGAGCTGATTGCCCGGCCGGACTATTATTTGTGCATCGGCGCGCGGGTGATGGATTTTACGGCATCCGAATTTGAACAATTGGAGCTGCTCATGGAGATCGAAGTGTCCACCTTTGAACCGGATACGGAGATGATCGTGATCGCCGCCAATATGAAGCAAAGTTGACGTGCCGAAAGGGAGGGGAGCATGCGGGAGCCGAACCGGTTGGAAGATAAGCTTGGGACGTTGTTGCGGGTGGACGACGACACTTGGGGAGCGTATGCCTTATCCAGAGATCCGCTAAGCCGCCGGATCCGGCCGAGACAAACCGCGGAGCTGACGTCCAAAGCGGCGCTTTGCGGCAAACAATACGCCCGGCGTATGATCGAGGAATACGGCTGTACGGATGTACGCCGGCTTGCCGAAAAACTAAAGTTAAAGATCGAGCTCAAGGAAGTCTCCATGACGGGAAAACGCCTCCTGTTCGCCTGCTATACGCCGCCGGACAACATCGTCATGATGACGGAACCCGCGCGCCGGGCGGCGCAGCGGGTGTCCGAGGAGGCAGCGGGTTTGGTTGATCTATTTCGGCAAGATGATATAATGAATACTATCTTGGGGCATGAAATTTTTCATGCTGTGGAAGATCGGTTTGCAACCGAAATTTACACGCGAACCGAGAAAATTCGCTTATGGCATTTTCTCGGGTTCAAGAACTATTCTACGATCCGCGCTTTGAGTGAAATCGGCGCCATGGCGTTTACCCGGGAACTGAACGGACTGAACCATTCTCCGTTTGTTCTGGATTATCTATTGTATTGGAGTTACGATTCTTCCGGTGCGGAGAGCATCTATCGTGATGTTTTAGGAGTGAGTTCGGGAAGGTGTAGGGAAGCCGTTGAAGATGATGAATAACAGCAGTTCATTGAATGACGTAACTTACAATAAAATCAAAGAAGACATTATGAATATGACGTTGGAGCCGGGCATGGATGTGAGCGTTCAAAAGCTGTCCGAACGTTACGGCGTCAGCCGGACGCCGGTGCGGGAAGCCGTCGTGCGCCTGCAGCAGTCCGGGTTGGTGGAAATTTATCCGCAGCGCAAAACGGTGGTATCCAAAATCGATTTGCAGCGGGTGCGCGAGGAATGGTTTATTCGAACTTCGCTCGAATCCGCCGTGGTGGATGAATTCATCCGCAAGTGCAGCGAGCTGGTGGCGGACACGCTGCAGGAATTGATCAGCAAACAGAAGAAATATATGGACAAGAAGCATTTTATCGAATTTTATCATAAGGATAACCGTTTCCATCAGCTTATTTTTGAGACGGCGGGGGAGTCGCTGGCCTGGGATACGATCGAATCGGTAGCTTCCCATTACAATCGTATCTGTCTGTTGCACGGCAAGATGGAAGGCGCTCTGCCCTCCCAGATCGAGCAGCACGAAAGTATGGTTGCGGCCATTCGCCGCCGGGATGCGGGAGCTCTGCGCCAAGCCGTGACGGAGCATTCGGGCAGCCTGCTGGAGCAGGTGAACCGCATGGCCAAGCAATACCCGCAATTTTTTTGAAATCCAGCGGAAATTAGGAACCGCAGCGAATCCCGCGATAAGGGAGCTGCGGTTTTTTGGTGCTCTGCGGATCAGTGAAAAGCTGGCGGTGTAACGATGAGGATAGGATGCCTGAAAATTTTCCTATTCTTTAACCGAACCCATTACAAGCCCCTTGACGAAGTAACGCTGCAGGAACGGATAGACCAGAAGAATGGGCAGGGCACCGATGAAGATCTGCGCCGCTTGAACGGTAGTCTGCGAGATCAGGTCCAAATCGGTAGGCTCGATGTTCATCGTGGTCATATCGTTCTGGATAATGACCGTCTGCAGGAACGTGGCCAGGGGGTACCCGCTGGGATCGCCGATATAGAGCAGCCCGTCAAACCAGGAGTTCCAGTGGCTCACCATGCTGAACAGTGAAATCGTCGCTATGGAAGGAAGCGATACCGGCAGGTAGATACTGAACAGGGTGCGGAAATGGCCGGCGCCGTCAATCAGTGCGGCTTCCTCCATCTCCTTGGGAATACCGCGGAAGAAATTGAGCATGAGAATCGTCAGGAAGACGTTAACCGCACCGGGAAGTACAAGCACCCAGAAGCTGTTCATGAGCCCTATGCGCTGAATAACCATATAGAAGGGAACCAGCCCGCCGTTAAACAGCATGGTGAAGACGAAAATCCAGGCGTAGATATTGCGGCCACGGAACGCGGATGTTTCTTTGGAGAGCGGGTACGCGGCCAGAAACGACAGAATCAATGTTAATCCTGTCCCGATCACCGTACGCTGTACCGAAGTCCATATCGATTTCAGAAAAGCGGGGTTATTCGTTGTTATCCGGTAGGCGCTTAATGTGAAGTCCACGGGCCATAATCCCACGATGTTCGCGTCGGCGGCCGCCCGCGAGCTCAGCGATACAGCAAGGACGTGGATCAGCGGAATAACACACAGCAGCGCCAGGACGATCAGCAGAATGGTATTGAAAACATTGAAGACCTTATACGATGCAGATTTATAATACATGCAGCCCGCCCCTTTTTAGAAAATTCGATAATTGGCCCATTTATATGCCATCCGGTATGCGGCCACAATCAGCACGAAACTGATTACGGATTTAAACAATCCGATTGCGGTCCCAAAGCCCATCTCTCCGTTCAGGATGGCTGCCCGGTAGACGAACGTGTCTATTATATCGCCCTTGGCATAAACGAGCGGGTTGTACAAGTTAAAGATCTGGTCAAAGCCTGCGTTAAGCACGTTACCGAGCGACAGGGTGCCCAGGACAATGGTGATCGGCAGCATCGCGGGAATGGTAATATGCAGGGTCTGCTTCCAGCGGTTGGCCCCATCCACCTCAGCCGCTTCGTAAAGTGCCGGATTCACCCCTGCCAGTGCGGCCAGAAACACAATCGTGCCGAAGCCGAATTCCTTCCACACATCGGAGACAATGACAGTGAAGCGGAACCAGTCACCGTTGCCGAGAAAAAAGATGGGCTCGATACCGAACACCCCCAGCACCCGGTTGACGAGGCCGCCGTCTGTCGATAGCAGGTTGGTGAGGATCCCGCCGAGAATAACCCATGACAGAAAGTGCGGAAGATAGACCAGAGTTTGGATAAACCGCTTCAGCGTATGCCTGCGGATCTCGTTCAGCAATATGGCAAAAAGAAAAGGCGCCAGCAAATTGAGAACCATCTTGAAGACGGCAATAATCAGCGTGTTCCAGATGACCTGCACCGAGTCCTCTCGTTCAAACAGATAGCGGAACTGGTCCAGCCCGACCCATTCGGATCCGCCCAGCCCAAGCCAGGGCTTAAAGTCCTGGAAGGCCATCACCAATCCGCCCATCGGGACATAAGCGAATAGGATCAAGAAGATCAGGGATGGAAGGACCATCGCGTGAAAAGGCCATTGTGTGGCTAAATAATACGTGAATGAACGTCGTTTTGGCCGTATCGGCCTAGTCTCTGCCCCGTCGGCGGCCATCGGTGTTTGTGTCTGCTCCATATAGGCTCTTTCCCCCTGCGCATTTAGGATATGATTTCAGTATAACAACGGCTTTTCCGGGCCATAACCGGGCAAAATCCAACATATAGGGCACAATTGCAACCACTTTTGTCTATCTCTAAAGCGGGCCGCAAGCACTGGCTTCACCCCTTATTTTTCACATGTGAAAAGCCCCTGTGCGGGGGCACAGGGACAGCGGGAATCAAGGCTTATTGTACGCTTTGATACCATTCATTGACTTCCCGGGTGATGGCGTCGCCCCCGGAAGATTTCCAGTTGGCCACGAACTCATCGAACGCTTCGATGGGCTTTTCGCCGAAAATAATCTCATTGAAGGTCTGGGCTTCAATTTTGTTAAGGTAATCCATACGGGTCTTCATGGTATCCGTCGGCGGACCGGAGAACATGTTAATCTTGGAGATGTCCTCCTGCTGCATGACCACGGTAGCGGCAAGCGGGGTTTCCGGACCGTACTGGTTGACGACCTCTCTCTCCCTAAAGGTGGTTGGCTCCTTCCCTTCCGCCAGCGCGAGCAGCGCTTTGAACTGGGCATCGGGAATCCGGGCGCCATCACGTACGAGGAAGTAGCGCAGAACGCCGTTGACCGCTTTCCCTGGAACATCATCGAGATAAACGGGGTTGCCATCGGCATCGTAGGCAAAGTCGTAGCCCTCGAAAATGCCGTCTTTAAACTCGCTGTCTTCCTGCGGGTCGGCCAGATTGTCAAACAGATAGTTTTGATAAGTGAAGAATGCCTCCGGATGCTCCATGTCTTTGTGAATCAGAGTCACACCGGCAGAGAAAGGCGTGCCGTGTCGCATGGCTGTACCGTCAGGGCCTGCCGGAATCACATGTGGCTTCCATACCGCACCTTCTGCATTTTCATCGGTACCGTCCAGCGGCCATCCGCTCATCCAATAAGGGCCGGGGATAATGCCGGCCGTGCCCGCGCTTGCAGGCTCCGCTGTTTTGTTGGCATCCCACAATGCCGCTTCCTTAGGGATATATCCTTTGTCGCGCCATTCTTTCAGCTTCACAAGGCCTTCCTTCATCCCCTCGTGTATGGAGCCGTACACCAGACTTCCGTCCTCAGCTTCGTTCCACTGGTTCGGGATGGTGCCATAGGCTCCGAAAATCCAGGACGGATCACCCATCCATGTTTTCATGGAATCCTTGAAGCCGATGCTGAGCGGTGTCACCTGGTTCGGACGGAGGCCTTGCGGATTGTTGTTGCGGAACTGGTCCATCACATGCTCCAGCTCTTCGATCGTTTTGGGTCCTTCCAGACCAAGCGCGTCCAGCCAATCCTGGCGGATCCAGAGCAAATAATCATTGTTGTAGGCATAGCCGAGAACAGGGATGCCCATCCGCACGCCGTCTTTGGTGTAAGCATTCCATACGTTCGGGTCCAGTGCCATAGCTTCTTTCCAGGTATCATTTGCATACTTGTCGAACAGGGCGCCGGCATCCTGGAAGAGACCGGAGTCAATCAGATCCTTCACAAGCAGCTGATCATTAACCGTCACGATATCCGGCATTTGCTGGCCGGAAGTCATGGACAGACGAAGCTTCGTGACATAAGCGTTATTGGTGTCGGTTACCGACCACAGGGACTTGATCTCAATACCTAACCGCTCCTTGGCCCAGCGTGTGGCGACGTTATTCTCCTGGGACTCCCCGTCGCGAAATGTAACCGCAGGGTCCACGCCCCAAACCGTGGAGATGGTAACGGGCGGATCATACTTATCCTTGTACGGGTTCGCTTCACTGTTGGTCGTGCCTGTATTCGCCGAACCGGTGTTAGCCGGTTCATTGTTTGTACCGCTGTCCCCGCATGCAGCCAGCATGGACATGCTCAGCAGCAGGCTAAGTGTGAAAGCGATTCCTCTTTTTTTGATACTCATGTAACCCCCCCTTAAGTAATGCGTTTACATGAATAATTATAGAAGGGCGAGAGCGGCTAGCCTATGTCACAATACGAACATATCTGCACCTTTTGCAACCTGTTTGGTCTACTGCTCCCGGAACTCCTGCGGCGTGACGCCATAATACTTTTTAAAGGTTTTGCTGAAATACTGGGGGTTCTGATAGCCGAGCTCGCTGGTAATCTCATAGATTTTTTTGTTGGTGCGTTTGAGCAGGTACAGCGCACGCTCCATTTTGAAGCCAATTATCCAATCGCTTAGACTCTCGCCCGTTTCGGCCTTGAATACCTTGGAGAGGTATACAGGATGCAAGTATACCCGGTCCGCAATGCTCTTGACTGACGTATCGTGACTCAGATTGCCCGCTACGATTTCCTGCACCTGCTTGACGATGAAGCTTTTGGTGCTTTCATCCTTTCGGGTCAATTCCTGCTCCAGCTTGTCCAGCACGTTGTCGGACCAGGCCTGCAGCCGTTCGGTGGAGAGGACGACCGTCTGATCGAGAATGAAATCGATCCCCAGCTCTTCAATCTGTGTAACATAATAGCCCTGCCGGTGAGCGATATACAGATAAGCATTGGTTAAGGCCAGGTACACTTCGTACAGGTGCTCCCTTGAAAACCCGGTTTTCCGCAGGTCGACGAACACTTCGCCGATTTTCTCGCGCACCGATTCCCAACGTTTGGCCTCCAGCAGTGTAATTAAGGTAGGCGGTTTGTACAGACTCTCCAGCGATTTAACGTAATCCCGTTCGTGTCCGGCCTGATCCTCCAGGTAGTAAATGGTGTGCTGATCCTGGTGGACAATTCGGAACATCGTGCCCAGCCCGGTACGATAGGCGGCAGAGATGGACTCGGGAAAAGGGAACCACTTGGTTACGACGATGGAAATATCACCCTTCAGATAATTACATACATTGGTCCGGAAAATAACGGCTTTCTCTTCCAGCAGCTGTCTGCGCCTGCTTCGGGCCTCCAGGCTGTATTGCACACTTGGCGGTGCATCGTTGATCGGCTGCAGAACCAGAACGAGATATTCATGGGGTGCCTTGCCGTGCCATACCCGAAACTCTCCGGCGAAGGACTCCTCTGCAATATTGCCTATGGCAAACTCCATCAGCGATACGGAGTTGAAATCCAGATGCAGAAACTGGCGTCCTAATTGAACAAGCATCAGCAAGGCCGGCTTCTCAGGCTGCAACGGAATCTCGTAGTGCGTCAGCTTTTCCTGAAGCGTCTTGGGTGAGAGCTGACGGCCCAGCACCAGATCAAGCAGCAGGTTGGCCCGCAGTACTTTGAGGTCGCTTTTTCTGCTGTACTGTAGTCGGTGTACTTTTTCGGCCTGCTCCCACTCATCCTTTAAAGCATCGATCGCTCCGGAGAGGGTCTGAACGAACGCTTCATCGTTGAGCGGCTTTAGAATATAATCAAAGGCTTGCAGTTGCACGGCCTTGCGGGCGTATTCAAAATCGGAATGGCCTGTCAGCAAAATGCTCTTGATATGCGGCCAACGTTCTCCGATGACCTGCAGCAGCGCCAGGCCGTCCATTTCGGGCATGGCAATATCCGTTACGACGATGTCTACCGGCGTTTCTTCAAGAATGGCCAGCGCCTCATGGGCGGAGGCGGCCTGATAGACATTTCTGACATCCAGGGACGGCCACGGAATTGTCTTGGCCAAACTGGAGGTCACGTATACCTCATCATCCACCAGCAAAATATCAATCATGTTCATTCTCCTCTCCGGCAGGAGTCAACTGCCAGGTTATCGTCACGCGCAGGCCCCCGAGGGGTGAAGGTTCAAAGGTAAGTCCGCTGCTGTAGCGAAAACGGAGCCTCATCCGCTGATGCACATTCCATAGGCCGCAGCCCATTTCCTCCTCCATAGGGCTGTGCATTTTATCCCGGAGTGCCTGGAGGGCGTCCGGCGTCATCCCTTTGCCGTCATCTTCCACCGTAAGTGCAGCCCCTTCGGCTGTCCACGTCCCGGTAATGCTGACAGTGGTAGCGCTGGCGCTTGATTCGATGCCGTGCAGAACCGCGTTTTCGACCAGGGGCTGCAGAATGAGCGACGGTACCTCCAGCCGAAGCATCTCATGCGGAATGAACTGATTGTACCGGATCCGCGGCATCCGCATTTTCTGGATCTCCAGATAGCTGGTGACAAACTGAACCTCCTCCGACAAGGTGACCAGCTCACGCTCCTGCCTGGTTGTATACCGGTAATAGACCGACAGATGATGAGCCATTGCCACTACAGCCTGATGCTGCTCCAGCTTGGCCATACTGGAAATGAAAGAAAAGCAATTGTAGAAAAAGTGCGGATTGATCTGGGACTGCAGTTGCTTCAGCCTGGCCTCCCTGACATGGATTCTCTCCATGTAAACGGTCTCAAACAGCTCCTGAATCTGTTCTACCATCAGATTGAAACGGACAAACAGGAAGCTAAACTCCCCCGAGCCCTTCGGCTTCATGCGGATCGAATAGTCACCGTATTTGAGACGCTGAAAGCCGATAACAAGGCGTTTGATCGGAACTTGAACTTGGGCATATAACAGATAAGCGCCGATGCAGCCGATGAGCAGAAGTCCTGCGATTGAAATGTAGAACAGGCGGTTGGCCTGCTTGATGGGATAAATAATTTCTGTAATCGGGATAAAGTCAACGAGATACCAGTCGATGACCTGGGACTGGACCAGGTTCACCAGATACTCCTGGTTACCGATTTTTAGCGTCAGGCTCTCCTGCTCGCCGAGCGGCCTGCCTTTGAGCGAATCAATAACCTGATTAATCAGGACACGGTCCGCAGAGCGGTTGAAGAGCGTTTGACCTTCCGGGTTATAGTAGAAGGGGTCCGAGCGGCCGCCGCTTTTAAACTGATCCAGCATATCCAGAATGTTGTTCTGGTGAAATCGGACCTCAATGATGAGATTGTAATTCTCCGGATCGTTACCGCTGGCATACGGGGCCACGGCAAAGCGCGAGAAGGTCCATTGGGGCCATTCTTCACTCCCGGTATCGAGAAATTCCCAGTCCGGTCCCAGGCGTTCTTTAAGCTGTTCGTCATCGTAGGGCGACACATCCAGAGAAGAAATTTGCCTGCCGAGCATTGGGGCATAGATGTGCAGGGAAGTATGCCACTTCAAGGAATTCTGCTGAATGCCGAGCTTGGTCTGAATCCGGCGGATCAGAGTGGTATTCTTCAAATCCAGCTCAGGCACCTTGTTAAAAATAAAACGGAGCGAGGAAATGTCCGGGTCATGAATAAGCAAATCCGGCCACAAGGCAAGGGCGCTGATACTCGCATCCACTTCGTTCTGGAAAAACATTAATTGATTCGCATTGGATTTCGTTAATTCTTCGCTGATCAGATTGGTGCTGGTATGGTTCGAATAGAGGTAAAGGGTTAGAATGGGAATCAGCATCACTAGTGCAAGCGCTATCATTTTCGTAAATAAATTCACTTTGGGCATCCTTAAGCCTCCCAAGCCAACGGTACGAGTTGATGCAATACACTGCTGTTAAGGAGAATAAGAGCTACGCGGTGTTGAGGATTGCTTCTGCATGAATTTAATTTTCAGTGATAGAAATCCGGTTATTGTCGCATGCTTGCCTATCTTGTGATAGGTTCTCTAGTAGTTTAAGTGATATTTTTAAAAAGAGGTAGATGAAATATGGCTAAAAAAGCGATAGATTATGCTATTCATGGAAAACGCTCATATGGCATTCTGATCGCAGGGCATTATAAGGTAGCTAAGAAGCCGCAGTTGGCCCCAACTGAGGGAGCTGCGGCTTTTTGGCTGTTGCTATTGCGCGGCACGGGAGGCCCGCTTGCTTTTGGTCGCCGCAATCTTTACATTAGTAAAAACGGGACAGGCGGGTTTACGCGCCTGATTGATGGGGGGATCGGTCATCGCAGTAACAGTTGCAGACATCCTATCCCTGAGTAGTTTTGCCGACGTTTACGTGAAGGCGGGCGAAGAAGGGATGTCCAATGTGGTGGACAACGTTTTTTTCATGGAGGTTCCCGATATTTATAAATATGTCGACCCTTACGGATTGCTGCTGACGACGCTGTATCCGATTGCGGACAACGAGGAGGCGATTCGCGCCTTTATTCCCAATTTGGTCGAGAAGCAAGTGTCCTGCGTCGCTCTTAAGCTGGGGCGTTATATCCATGACGTACCGCCCATAATGATAGAGCAAGCCGACCGGTACCGGGTGCCCTTGATGATTTTGCCGAACAACGCCAATCTTTCCAAGCTTAGCAACGATATTCTTGAGCTGTTTCTCGGCAACAAGACCAGCATGCTGGAATACCGGGACAAGATCCACGGCAAATTGATGGGCCTGTTGCTGGAGGGCGCGGATTTGCACAAGCTGGTGGCGACCGTATCGGTGCTCTTCGATATGCCGGTATTGTTCGTTGACCGTTATTTCCACATCCAGTCGGCTTCGTTCGCGGGAGGCGAAGAGAGCGTATTTGTCAAGCGAAACCCGGATAAGGAATGGGCCGATTCGATCGCTGACCGGGAGCTTGCGGTGCGGACCGGCGGCCGGGAATACGAGGGCGATCAAGTGCTTCACCAACCGATCCTGGCCGGCAGCGAAAGCCTTGGTTATCTGATCGCACTGCCGGAGGAGTACAGGGACCCGACCGATCTGATCATCGGTTTGGAGCAGGCTTCCATGTTATGCGCGTTTCTGTTCCAACGCGAGCTGGCGTTTCGGCAAAACGAACGCAATTACCTGGACTCGTTCATCCGGGACTTGCTGAACCAGAAGTTCGCCCAGCAGCAGGAAGCGGTGGAGAAAGCCAAATTTTTCGATTGGGATTTGTCCTTCCCCATGGTTCTGCTGGCGGTCGAATTGCTGGAGGTCGATTCGGAGCAGCAGCGGAGCCAATATTCGGACCTGCTGACCGAGGGGATCGTGGAGCGGATCATTGCGCAGGAGCTGAATCTGACGTCCCGCAATTGTAAAATCGTGTACCAAGACGAAGTTCTGCTCTGCCTGATCAATCTTCCTTGCCGGAACGATGTTCAGGATCGGTTAAGGGAAATTTGCCACGGCGTCGCCGCGTACTATAGGCCAAAGCTTACGTTGGGATTTGGCGTCTCCAATACGGTCCATACTTTGGAGCAATTAAACAGCGCCAAGGACGAGGCCAAATTCGCGCTGGATATGACTAAAAAGCTGCAAGTCCCCGTTCCGTTCATCGCCTTTTACGACCAGACGGGCATTTACAAAATGCTGCACCGACTTTCCGAACCCCAGGTTTTGCGTCAATATGCGCAGGAGAAACTGGGGCGTCTGCTGAACAGCGGCAGCAAGGAAAACGATTTGCTGGAAACGCTGCTGTGTTTGCTTAAAAACGGCTTCAACCTGCAGAAAACGGCGAAAGAATTGTATATTCACTACAATACGCTGCGTTACCGGATGGACAAGCTGAAAGAATACGGCGTCGACACTTCCAACGGCCTGGAATTGGCGGAGCTGGCTCTCGCCTATCAAATGCATACCTATTTGCTTGTGGCGGATCAGAAATAATCCGCCGCTTTTTTTGTAGAAAAGTGATAAAAATCGGCCGGGTTTCTTGTTAAGTTGTGACATGGTTCTTGTTGGAGGCCCTCCTTATAATTAAAAGTGTAAGTGCTTACAAAACTGAATAACGAAGCGATGGAGGCCTTCTTATGCAAATCCTTGTTTTATTGCCGCTGCTGGTGATGCTGGTGCTCGTATTGCGGAACAAGCATATGATTTTGGCCGGTCTGGCCGGCGGCTTGACCGCCATGGCGATCGGCGGGATCGGGTTCGCCCAAGCGGGGCAAATCATTGCCGAATCGATTCCCGGAATGACGGGGATCATTACTCCCGTGATTTATTCCGCAGTAGCGCTGGTTCTGGCCAAATTGGGCGGCTTTGAAGCCCTGCTTGGCTTAAGCCGCAGAATGATCGGCCACAGGCAGTACCTGATCGCGGCGGCGATCGTTCTGATCCAGGCTTTGGCCACTTATGCCGCAGGGCTTGGAGCGGGAAACACGATGGTGACGGGACCGCTGGCGTTTGCCGTGATCGGTGCGGTACCGCAGCTGGTCGCCGGCATGGCCGTTGTCACGGCAGCCAGCTTTATGACTTCGCCCTCGGGAGCGGATGCGGCCGCCATTTCCAAAATTGCCGGCGTGGAGATTTCCGCCTACAGTGAAACGATGTTTCCGCTGGCCGTCGGGTTATGGGTATTGGGCATGGCGATCGCCGCCTTTGGCGTTTGGAAGCACGGCGGTATCCTGAAGGAGGAAGGGGAGGCCTCCGGCTCCGTCATCAACTTGAAGGAACAGCTGATCAAGGCCTTGCCGCCGATTTATTTTCTGATCGTTGTCGTGGCGGGCAAAAATTTGAACGGGCTCATCGACTACTCGCTGTTTACTCCCGTGTTTAATATGTTCAGTACGCTGCTGCTGGCGTTCGCCGTCTCGCGGCTGGCGCCTGGCAAGCTGGCCGAGGAGCTGGTGCAAAATTCTTCCTTTTTGTTGACCAAACTATTCTCGATCGGCATTTTTCTCGGCTTTATCAATATTTTGGCGGAGATCGGAACGTTTACCTATATCGCCGGATTCATTAAATCGGCGCCCAGCTTTATCACGGTTCCCGTCGCCGTGTTGATCGCCTTTTGCATCGCCATTCCGGCCGGGGGGTACAGTGTGGGCGTCAGCACGCTGGTGATGCCGATCATGGTGGAATCGGGGCTGTCCCTTTTTCAGATCGGCTTGGCGGCGCTCGCCGTTGGGGTTGGTACCCAAATGAGTCCGGTTCAAATTAATGTAGCTTCCCTATCCCAATCTTTTAAGCTGGAAATCCAGCGCATCGTCAAAATCAATGCGCCTTATATGGTGGCCGTGGCTGTGATCCTGTGCATTCTTGGCTTCCTC
Organism: Paenibacillus sp. JL3B1040; assembly: GCF_057063165.1. Lineage (NCBI taxonomy): Bacteria > Bacillati > Bacillota > Bacilli > Caryophanales > Paenibacillaceae > Paenibacillus > Paenibacillus tiangongensis. The sequence continues at coordinate 2,054,837 of NZ_CM169317.1, forward strand.
CTCTAAAAAAGGCGCGCGGCAAAATAAAACGAAAACGGAGGAAACAAACTATGCAAAAAGTCGAAGTATTCCGGATTCCAACCGCATCGCCGGATGATGTTTCCGGTTTGCGAAAATTAATCGAGGAGGGGCGGCTTGACCCCCGCGATATCATCGCCGTGCTGGGCAAAACGGAGGGGAACGGGTGCGTCAACGATTTTACCCGCGGTTTCGCCACCCAGAGCCTGTCCTACTTTATGGCTGAACAGTTGAACCTGTCGGTCAAAGAAGTGCAGAAGCGGATCGCTTTCGTCATGTCGGGCGGTACGGAAGGCGTGATGACACCGCATTTGACCGTTTTTGCCCGGACGGAAACGGACGAACCGGCAAAGGAAGGCAAACGTTTGGCCGCCGGCATTTCATTTACCCGCGATTTCCTGCCCGAGGAGATCGGCAGAATGGCGCAGGTGAAGGAGGTGGCCGCCGGCGTGCGGGCTGCCATGCAGGACGCGGGCATCAAGGATCCTCGGGACGTTCATTTCGTCCAGATCAAATGCCCGTTGCTGACGGCCGAGCGCATTGAAGATGCGAAGGAGCGCGGTCAAAGCGTCGCCGTGCACGATACCTACAAATCGATGGCTTACTCCCGCGGCGCATCCGCGCTGGGCGTCGCGCTTGCACTTGGCGAAGTCAGCGAGGACCGGCTGAGCGACGAGGCGATTTGCCGGGATTGGGACTTGTATTCCGGCGTGGCTTCCACTTCGGCCGGCGTGGAACTGCTGAAGGATGAGATCATCGTGATCGGCAACGCCGAAAATACCGCCAGCAACCTGAAAATCGGGCATGCGGTCATGCAGGACGCAATCGATATCGATGCCTTGTTTGCGGCGATGCGGCAAGCGGGTTTGGAATTTACAGGGCTGCCTCCGCAGGCGGAATTGAACAAAATCGTAAACGTTCTGGCGAAAGCGGAAGCAAGCTCGACGGGAACGGTGCGGGGCAGAAGAAACACGATGCAGGACGATTCCGACATCAACCACACCCGCTCGGCGCTCGCCGTGGTCAACGCCGCCATTGCCGCCATCACGCGGGATCCGATGGTTTACGTCTCCGGGGGAGCGGAGCATCAAGGCCCCGACGGCGGCGGGCCCGTCTGCGTGATTGCCAAAGTCTAATACCTTGAGGTATGGAGGGGATGGAGGTTTTTTTGATGAGAGGTGAGCCGAATGAATAACCGCTTTGTCGGGATTGAGGAGAAACCGCCATTCCCCTCCTTGCTTTTGCTCGGCATGCAGCATGTATTGGCATTGTTTTCCGGTCTTGTCGCCGTTCCGCTTATTGTGGGCATGGCGCTGGGCCTTCCGAGTGCGGATATCACGATTCTGGTGCAGGGCAGCCTGCTCACCAGCGGTCTCGGGACCCTGGTCCAATGCCTCGGGCTGGGCAGCCTGGGGGCCAGATTGCCGATATGTATGGGCTCGGCGTTCGTGTTTATCGCTCCGAGCATCACGGTCGGTTCGCAAATGGGGATTCAAGCCGTTTTCGGCGCTTCCATGGTGTGCGGATTGATCGCCTATTTGCTCAGTTTTGTGATCGGACGGGTGCGGAAGCTGATTCCCCCGATCGTGACGGGAACGATTGTCTCGCTGATCGGCCTCGGGCTTTTGCCGCTCGGTTTCACCTGGCTGGCGGGAGGAGACGGGGATTTTTACGGCAAACCGGCCAGCTTTATTGTCGGCGGGCTTGTGCTGGTGGTGCTGTTGGCCACGAGCCAGTCCAGAAAGGGGCTGCTGTCTTCCTTTTCCGTCATTATCGCCATTATGGCGGGGTATGTCGTATCCGCATTGTTCGGCATGCTCGATCTGGCTCATGTCAAGGAAGCGACCTGGGTTTCACTGCCCAATCTGCTGCATTTCGGTTGGCCGACGTTCTCTTATTCGGCGGTGGTGATCATGATGATCGCCCAGCTTACCGCCGTACTGGAAAGCATCGGCAACACGTACGGAACGGGAGCGGCGGTGAAACGGGAAATCACCCAAAAACATTTATCCGGAGCGGTCAGCGTGGACGGTATCGGCTCCATGATCGCGCCGTTGTTCAATGGCTTTCCGCTGACTTGCTTCGCGCAAAATATCGGGGTAATCAGCATTACTCGCGTCGCCAGCCGCTATGCGGTCGCCGCTGCGGGGGGCTTGTTGATTCTGTTGGGGCTGATTCCCAAGTTCTCGGCCGTCGTTGCGGGAATGCCTGCGCCGGTGCTCGGCGGAGCCGCGCTGATCATGTTCGGCTCGATCGTCAGTTCGGGGGTGGCGCAGATTAAAGATGCCGGACCGTTCGACCAGCGAGCCGCGATGATTTTCTCCACATCGCTTGCGCTCGGGCTTGGTTTCGGCCTGGCGCCGGATAGCGCCTTCGCCCATTTCCCGTCCGCTTTGGCGGTACTCCTGGAATCGGGGGTGGCCATCGGCGGCTTTACGGCGATTTTGCTGAACGTCATCCTCCCGCGGATCACTACTCCGGAGGCGCCGGAATGAGCGAACCATGACGCACGGGACGATTGCGCTTCGGGCCGTGGAACGGGAAGAAGAGGCGGGACTTCTTCCCGGCATGGCCGGGCGGCGGGAAGCCGTGACCGTATATGTGCATAGTGTCTTCCGTTCCACCGTCAATATCGCCGATGAGCGCGGACTGTTTCTGTCGCTCGGCAACCGCTCCTCCATGCTGGCGCCGCGAATGGCGATTATCGATCGGGATTTGGATTTTACCGGGCTGGATCCAACCCTAAAACCAGGTAAAATCATAGAAATAATCGGACATTCTTTACTGCTCTCGGACCGCGTGCGCTGCGATCTGTCCGCCGCCCGCGCAACTTCGCTGGCAATTCCTCGCGTTGCGGCGGTGGATTCCGAAAGTCTGTCCGCAGCGGTGACGGTATTGACGGAATCGTTGAAGCTGTACGGCAAACCCGGGGGAGCGGGCCGGCCCTGGCTGCGGTACGCAAGCGGAAGCGGGGCGTTGGATACTTTGCATGAGCAGGCTTTTTACCGGGAGTTGATCGGCCTCTCCCGCTTGATGCATGACGGCGGGGAACAGGGGTTATACGAGAACGCGGCCGGTTTGGTCGGCATGGGGATCGGGCTGACGCCAACTGCGGACGATTTTTTGACCGGATTTTTCGGCACCTTGCTCGCCGCCCGCGCCGCTTGCCGGGATTGGGCCGAGCTAAATCGGGACCGCTGGCTGGAAAGCGTTGCGGGGAATACGACCTTTCTGGGCTTTGAAATGCTGAAGCAGGCGCTTGAGGGCAAGGTGAACCAAGCGGCCCTCAACGTGATTCAGGCCTGCTTCGGATCGGACCGCCGCAGCCTGGAGGTTCCGATCACCCGACTGCTGGAGCTCGGCTCCACCTCGGGAACGGATATGCTGGCCGGAATCGCCTTCGGATTAACTACTTTACAGGTTTGGAAGCGGAGGGAAAGACAAATTGAAGACTAAAATTGTGATTCAGAAAAATGCATACCACGATTCGGTAGCCCTCATGTCCCTGTCCGGGAAAATCAATCAATTGGAGGGGATTGAGGAAGCCGTCGTATCGATGGGCACGACCATGAACAAGCAACTGCTGGACCAGGTCGGCATGCTGACGGAGGAAGCGGCGTCAAGCACGGAGAACGACCTGATCTTGGCGGTCCGCGCGAATTCGGATGAGGCGTTGGAGCGGGCCTATCAAACGATAGATGAACTGCTTCATGCGCAAAAAGGCAAAAAAAAGAAAGGCGAAGGCGGTGAGATTCGCTCCTGGGGAGCGGCGCTGCAGGCGCTGCCGGACGCCAATCTGGCCGTGATTTCGGTGCCGGGCGAGCACGCGGCCCGGGAAGCGCGCAAAGCGTTGGAGCAAAATATGCACGTGATGATTTTCAGCGATAACGTTTCTTTGGAGGAGGAGAAGGAGCTCAAGCTTCAGGCGGCGCAAAAGGAGCTGTTCGTCATGGGACCGGACTGCGGCACCGCGATCATTAACGGGATTGGCCTGTGCTTCGCCAATAAGGTTCGCCGGGGGGCGATCGGTCTGGTCGCCGCGTCGGGAACGGGCCTACAGGAAGTAACCGTGCAAATTCACCGGATGGGGTACGGGATTTCGCAGGCGATCGGGACGGGCGGACGGGATCTGCACGAGGAGATTGGCGGAATTATGATGCTTAAAGGCATTCGGGCGCTGCAGGCCGACGAGGCGACGGAAGTCATCGTCTTGATCTCGAAACCGCCGCAGCCGTCGGTGCAGGAAAAGATCGCGCGGGAACTGGAGGGATCCGCCAAGCCCGTCGTCGTCTGCTTCCTGGACGGAGATCCCGCTGCGCTGGAAAAACCGGGCGTTACCGCCGTATCCACGCTGCTCGATGCCGCCGAAGCGGCGGTGAAATGGCTGGCGCCGGATGCCGGCCTGTCCAACGGCGAACCGTTCCGCCGGCTTCTGGAGGAAGCCGACCGTCAAAGAACACGGCTGCAGCCGGGGCAAACGGACGTGCGCGGCTTGTTCTGCGGGGGAACGCTTACGGCGGAGGCGCTCTCGATCTTGCGCCAGGCGGGATTGGCGGTGAAAAGCAATGTGGCGAAAAAAACGGAGGAGAAGCTGCGGAGCGTGACCCAAAGCGAAGGCCACACGCTGCTTGACCTGGGAGACGATGAATTTACGCTCGGCAAACCGCATCCGATGATCGAACCGTCTCTGCGCAACGAACGGATTGTCCGGGAGGCTCTGGATCCGGCGACGGCCGTATTGTACCTCGATTTCGAGCTCGGTTACGGCTCCCACGCCGATCCTGTCGGCTCCAGCATAGCCGCCATTCGGGAAGCGAAAAAGCTGGCGGAGGCGCAGGGCCGTTACCTGCCGGTTGTTGCCTATATTTGCGGGACGGAGCTGGACAAACAGGACAAGGCGGCGCAGTTCCGCATGCTTGCGGAGGCCGGGGTGCTGGTGGCGGACAGCAACAAGGAAGCGGCGCTGCTTGCCGCCCGGTTGGCCGGCGCGGAAATAAAGGGGGGAGCCTAAATGACGCACACACGGTTTCAACAGGAGCTTAAAGTCATCAATGTAGGGACGGCCATCTTTAAGGACGATCTAGATTTGCAGCAGGCGGAAGCCGTGCAATTCGGCTGGAAACCGCCGGCTGGAGGCAATGCCGCCCTGATTGAGGCGCTGGACCGGATCGGACGGATGAAGCGGATCGATGAAGCCAATCAAGTGGCCGTGCAGCGGATCAAGGAAGCCCATCCGTTTCTGGTCGGCATGGGAACGGCGCTGGAGGTCATTCCCGGCATGCATGAGAATTTGATTCTGCACGCGGGGCCGCCCGTGGACTGGGAGGACATGTGCGGTCCGATGCAGGGCGCCGTCATCGGCGCGCTGCTCTTCGAGAAAAGGGCGAAGGATGAGGACGAGGCGCGCCGGTTGGCGGCTTCGGGAACGATTCAATTCGCCCCGTGCAACGAGCATGCGGCCGTCGGCCCGATGGCCGGCGTCATCTCCCCCTCCATGCCCGTTCATATCGTCGAAAATAAGCGGCACGGCAACAAAGCTTATTGCACGGTGAACGAGGGACTCGGCAAGGTGCTGCGGTTCGGGGCTTTCTCCCGGGAAGTGATCGACCGGTTGAACTGGATCAAGGATACGTTTGCTCCGGTGATGCAGCGGGCGCTGGCCCGGACGGAGGGGCTCGATCTGCGGACGATCATCGCCCAGGCGCTGCATATGGGGGACGAATGCCATAACCGCAACAAAGCGGCCACCTCCCTCTTTTATAAAGGGATCAGCTCGCATCTGCTGGCCGCCGGCCTGGATCAAGGCGTGCTGCGGCAAACGCTTGAATTTATCAAAGCTAACGATCACTATTTCCTGAACTTGTCGATGCCCGCCTGTAAGGTTTCGCTGGACGCCGGTCACGGCGTCGAATACGCAAGCATCGTGACGACCATGGCCCGGAACGGGGTGAACTTCGGCATCCGGGTGAGCGGAATGGGAGAAAACGAATGGTTTACTTTCGCCGCGAACCAAGTGCAAGGCCTGATGTTTCCGGGGTACAGCGAAGCGGATGCCGCCCCCGACCTGGGGGACAGCGCGATTACGGAAACGATGGGCATCGGCGGTTTCGCGATGGGAGGCGCGCCGGCCATCGTACAGTTTGTCGGCGGCGCCGTCGACGATGCAATCGCTTACAGCTCGCAAATGTATGAGATCTGTACGGCGGAGAACGGAAATTTCACCATTCCGACCTTGGATTTCCGCGGTTCGGCGTTCGGCATCGACATCCGCAAGGTGATGGAGACCGGCGTGCTGCCGGTGATCAATACGGGAATGGCTCACAAAGAGGCGGGAATTGGCCAGATCGGCGCCGGGATCGTCCATCCGCCGAAAGAGTGTTTCGAGCGGGCGTTACTTGCCTTTGCGAATCGCTATCATACGGAGGGTTGAAGCAAATGGGAAAAATCATGATTGCCCTGGGAGGAAACGCCCTGGGAAATTCCCCGGCGGAGCAGAGGCGGCTGGCCGGACATGCGGCGAAGCCGATCGCCGATCTGATCGAACAAGGGCATCGGGTCGTAATTTCGCACGGCAACGGACCGCAAGTCGGCATGATCGAATCGGCCTTTAGGCTGGCCCGCCAAGCGAACGGCAGTCTTCCGGCCGTGCCGCTGAACGATTGCGTGGCAATGAGCCAAGCCTATATCGGATATTATCTGCAAAATGCGCTGCGGGAGGAGCTTTTGCGCCGCAATATCCGCAAGCAGGTCGTGTCCGTCGTCACGCAGGTTGTGGTCAGTGAGGACGATCCGGCGTTTCTTCATCCGACCAAGCCGATCGGCAGCTTTTATTCGCGCGAGGAGGCGCAGGAGAAGGGAAAGGCGGAGAACATCCGCTTCATTGAAGATTCCGGCCGGGGCTACAGACAGGTGGTGGCGTCTCCGCAGCCGGCGCGGATCGTCGAGGCTGAAGCCGTCAAGCGGCTAGTGGAGGACGGCCACCTCGTGATTGCCGTAGGCGGAGGAGGCATCCCGGTGTTCGAGCGGGGCCGCGCCTTGGCGCCGGCCCAGGCGGTCATCGATAAGGACGCGGCCAGCGCGAAGCTGGCCGACGAGCTTGATCTGGATTATCTGTTTATCCTGACGGCGGTGGACAAAGTAGCGATCCATTACGGGAAGCCGAATCAGCGGGATCTGGATCGAGTGTCTTTGGAGGAGGCGAAAGCATGGATTGCGGAGGGGCAATTCCCCGCCGGCAGCATGCTGCCCAAAGTGGAATCGGCCGTCCGGTTCGTGGAGTCCAACCCTGCGCGGCAGGCGATTATTACCTCGCTTGAGCAGGCGGGCAAGGCCATCCGCGGCGAAACCGGAACCCTTTTTTACGACAGTACCGCTGCTGCCTCGTCTTCGTCCGTTCCTTTTTCCGGTTCCCGGAGCAGGGCTTGACGGTTGCAATCATTTATAAAATCCGTAAGAGGAAAGAGCCAGGTACGGCAAATTCGTATCCGGCTCTTTATCGTCAATGACGAAATCAAATTGACAATGAGAATCATTATCAAATAAAATAGTAGCAATCGATTGTTTTATTAATTCCTCGATGAAGCAACCTCGGCGCTGGACACGGAAACGGAGCTGGCGATCCAACCGTCGCTGGTGGAATTGTCGCATGGACGAACGACGGTGGTTATCGCGCATCGGCTAGCGACGATCAAGGAGGCGGCCCGCATTGTGATCGTGACCGATCAAGGCATTGTCGAGCAGGGACGCCACCAGGAGCTTGTGTCGGCGGAGGGGGGAGGGGACAGCCGCTTGCACCGGGCGCAATTCGAAACGTAACTTTGCGGCGGCATCAGATTCATACAAATTATAGTTAATAACATTTTGGTGATGAATGGAGTGAGACAAGCTGTATGAAACGTGCTCGTTTGATGGCTACGATCGTCGTGTATACCCTCATGTTCGCTTTGCTGGCAAGTGCTTGCACAGGCGGTAACAGGGTTGACAATGGGGGCAACGCTTCGATTGAGTCGCAAAAGGCGGAGGAAGGTTCTGCGGATCATCGGGGAACGAAGGAAAAAACGGTAGTCGATGATGCTGGCCACCAGGTCGTTGTGCCTGCCGATCCGCAGCGAATTATTGCACCCTATTTGGAAGATCCGCTGGTTGTGCTGGGCATTAAACCGGTTGCCCAGGTTTTATACGGAAATCTGGAGCAAAATTACTTAAAGGATCAGCTTTCCGGCGTGGAAATCATTGATACCACCGGTGGCGGGCTTCCTTTGGAAAAACTGTTGGCTTTGTCTCCCGACCTGATTATTTTAGGCAAGGGCATGGCGGAAGAGGGAGCCTATGAACAATATGCCAAGATCGCGCCGACCTTTGTGGTCGATAACGTGACCAAGAGCTGGCGGGAGACGCTGCTTCAGTTGGCTGAGTTGCTTGGCAAGAAACAGGCGGCGGAAGAAAAGCTGGCAACGTACGATCAAAAGGTGCAACAGACGAAAGAGCATTTGCGGCAGACGATCGGGAACAAATCGGCGGCTATCGTAGTGTTGTCGGATAAAGGATTTTATGCAATGGGGCATGTGCAAGGAGGGGCCCTGTTGTTCGATGAGCTTGGCGTGCAGCCGCATCCTCTGACGCCTGCGCAGGAAGAATGGAACACGCTGTCGCTGGAGAAATTGAGTGAACTGGATGCAGACTATATTTTTGTGATTAAGACGGAACGGTATCAGACATCGGAACTGGAGAAAAATTCGCTTTGGAAGGGACTGCCTGCGGTTCGGCAGGGCCGGGTGTTTGAGGTTGAATCCGGTACCTGGCAATATGCGGGCCTGATCTGCAACGAGCGAGTATTGGCGGATATTATGAAAGCCATACCGGAATAAGCGACAGGGAGAGATCGGGGGGGGGGGGGGAGAAAGAAACGGCTATGGCGGAAAAACTGCAATTATTTTCCCCCCGGCAGTATGTCTGCCGGAGGGAGGCATTGAAATCAGAGTCGTGAAATAAACCGACAAGTTCGAAATGGCGCCGCAGGCGAACTCCCTGCAACGCCATTTCTTTGTCTTACACGGCAAGTATTTTATTTTGCGGACGGACTCTTTCGACTAGAGCGGCGCTCCTTCCTCCTTACGGCGCCACTTCGGCAAAGGTGGCATCGGCTTGAAATGTCGCTCCGCTACCGGACTGTCCCACCATCAGGTAGTTGGAATGACGCAAATATTTGCTTGAATCTGTCCAAAGTTGGTATGAGGACTTCTTCGGGTCCGACAGTCCGGCTACGCGCCGGAAGGTGGCGTCATTGTTGTACGTGGCTGTGTTTTCGCTCTGATCCAGCCATACCTCTCCGTTTGCGCGAACCCTCAGGTACCGGCCCGGATAGTTGACGGACTCGAACGATACCCCGTTCCGATCGGCCAGGCCGGGAACGATCTGAAACAAGGCGTCCTGCGCCGGGGTTACGTTGGCATCCAGCTGGGCCCGATAGTTGCTGTGGCGAATGTAGCGGTCCGGGAAGTTATGCGATTGGAGGCGGACGTTCACGGATATGGGCTCGGGCCGCCATTGCTGGTGGCTTCCCAGCGTATACCGCCATTGATGGACCGGCGCACCTTCGGCGGTGGAGGCGTTTACCACATCGGCGGGTTTATTCGAATGCACCGGGGTGATCCGGTAATAACCGTCGCCGACGGGAATAAAGGCAAACTTCTGATTGTCCCCGTTATTGCCGCTCCAAACTTGGAATTTGGCGCCATGCTCCAGCGACCCGCTGGCAATATCGAGGGAAAGTCCGCTCTCCGCATTTTTAATACTGTATTGTCCTCCTCCAAGATGAGTCACAATCCATTGCTGACGGGCTTCGCCGGAATATGTGGATTTCCGCACTTCCGCACCATTTGTTCGGCCGCTGGCTTCCAAGGCTTTGCCGTCAAGGCGCAGAGTGAAGCGATACGTCCCGTCGGGAATATTGCCGCCCGGGAGCTTCGCCGTTCCTCCGCTGCCGGGCGGGCGGGTATAGAGCAGCGTGCCGAATCCGAGCTGGTCGAAGGTTGAGGGATATCGCGTATCGGGCCCGCCTTCAGGTCTAATCTTGGCGGCGCGGGCGGCGATGTTGGGCACGGACAGGCCCTTCCGGTTGGCGTAATGGTTGTAGATCATTTCCCAGATCGGCCGATATTCATCACGGCTTTGGCTGGATATCGCGGTATGCGTCTGCACTGCGCCATTTGTCCCGGAGCCCCATTCATAGGGGGCGAACGGTACGTTGTCCCCATTGTTGTATTTGGCCACGTATTCGGCGGCGCGCAAGAAACGGTTGTTGGCCCAGCCGTACAAATCGTCGCCTTGGTTCCAAGCCATCTCGTTAATGGTGGCCATCAAACCGATGCCGAGTTGCGTGTGCGCCTGATCGCGCCCGGACTCTTGCCATTGGGCGAGCCCGTTCGGGTGCAGAAACGGAATCGCATTATAGATCGAACCGTTGCCGGCCCCGTGTTTGAAATATTCAATGCCGATGTCATAAATATCGCGGCGGTCGCAAAAAATGCCGATCGCTACGGTGGCTGCCATGTTGGCCAAATCCCAGTTGGCCCAATAATTTTGAATGTACGCGTCATTATGATCGCGGCCGTATTCATTACCGATCAAGAACCGTTCGGCGAGCGGTTTGTAAAACACATCGATCAGCATGTTCTGCATCCGAGCAACGTCAAACCCGGGATAGTCCCGCATCAGCTCGGCCGCATTAGCCATTTGATATCCGTTTAGGCCGGAGGCCAGATAGCGGTCGGCATTGCCGGTAAGGGTCGTCAGCGTGGAGGACCAGGCGTTGAGAATGTCGCGGGCCGTGTCGCCATGAGCCGTGCTGCCGCTGATCTTCCAGCGCAGTGCATTCTGATAGGCTCGGGCGATATCGTTGTATAGAAGACCCACATTATCGCCGCTCCCGCCGCGACGGATCGTGGCCGTGGCGCGCGGAGTCCAGCCGGCTTGGGACAGCGGACTGTTCACCAATTGGTTCCAACCGTCCAAATAGGGCTGCACGCCGGCATTCACCATTTGCTTGACGCGTTCCAGATCCGCCTGGGTGTGCAATAAACCGGGATGAACAAAAGCGGCGGCTGCAGCGATTTCAGCAGCTTCCGCCTCCCGGTCGGTCACGCCGCTAAACGGACTTAATAAAAAGCTCAAGAGAATAAGCATTGTCCAACATTTCTTCATCACAAAACCTGCCTTTCTAACAAAAATTTCAAATCCATGATCAATAAAAACGGAAGCGCTTCCAAGTCTAACATAAACGATTTTAAGACAAGAATAAATTGCTAAATTATTAAAAAACATCCAATTTCTTTCGAATGCTCTCCCTAAGCCGCCGAAGTAAATGTATGGTTACGGTTTCAAAGAAATTTATAATCAATTGAAAGAATTTGAAATGGATGCCAAATCGGAACTTTGGCACTACGATAGCTTCATGCCGGATCGTAGTCTTATTCTCCCATGAGAAATTTTAATTTTAAATTATATAAATTCTAGACGGGGATGTGTCGAAATATGTATTATAATGCCGAAATATAACAAGAGGAGATACCGCTTATGATGAAAACAATCCGCTTTAACGCTTTACGTCCCAAGTTTCTTTTGCTATGTCTTTTGCTTTTGGCTGTCCCTTCGCTTCTGCTTGGCTACTTGGCGTATAATACTTCCAAGCAACAACTGGATGCGTCGGGCCAAGCCCAGTTGAAAAGCAGCGTTCGCTTGGCGATCGCCATGATCAACAATTTGGACAAAGAAGTCGAAGCGGGCCATTTAACGCTTGAACAAGCGCAGGACATGTTCCGTGAGGAGATTCTCGGGCCCAAAGGCACAGATAATACACGGCCAATTAACTCCAAATACGTGGTCGGCCAAAGCGGATACTTATATGCGGTCGATAAAAGCGGCATCTCCGTTATGAATCCCGCCAACGAGGGAGCGGACATGAATACGATCGTGACCGAAGACGGCGTAGAAATGGGCAAAACGATCATCGAACTCGGCACGGCCGGGGGAGGCTTTTACACATACATCTGGAACAATCCGATCTCCGGCGATGACGAAACTAAAATTTCTTATGTGGAAATGGACGAAAATTGGGGATGGATCGTAGGTTCAGGGGCTTACATGAGTGAATTTAATCAAGGAGCCAATCAGGTGCTGAAGATTCTTCTCCTTACCCTGACGGTAGCTTTGGTGATCGGCGCGGCCGTGGCTGGCCTGTTCGTCAACTCGATCGTGAAGCCGATCTCCGTGATGGCCCGACAAGTGGAAAAAGTAGCCGACGGCGATTTGACGATGGAGCCGCTGACGATCAAAAATAAAGACGAAGTCGGAAGACTGGCGGAAGGCTTTAACACGATGACCGCCAACCTCAGGGAACTGATTCGTCATGTGTCGAACAGTTCCGAGCAGGTGGCGACGTCATCCGAAGCGTTGAACGCAAGCGCGCAACAAACGTCCAAAGCCACCGAACAAATCGCGCTTTCCGCCCAGGAAGTCGCGGTGGGAGCGGAACAACAAGTCAAAACGGCGAACGATGCCAATGAGGTCGTCAGCGAAATTTCCAAAGGCATGGAGCAGGTCGCTTATTCGATCCAGGCGGTGGCCGAGGCGGCCATAAGCGCAAACGAGGAAACCGTAAAAGGCAATGAAGTCGTGAAGCTTACGGCGGAACAAATGAACACGGTGCAGGAACGGGTTGAAGTGACGGCCCGGGCGATTCATTCTTTAGGGGAGAAATCCGGCGAGATTGGGGAGGTTATATCCCTTATTACGGAAATAGCGGGCCAAACCAATTTGCTTGCCTTAAACGCGGCCATTGAGGCGGCCAGAGCCGGGGAAGACGGTAAGGGTTTCGCCGTGGTGGCCAGTGAAGTCCGGAAATTGGCCGAGCAGTCGTCCGCAGCCGCCGAGAAGATACGGATGATGATTCAGGACATTCAAAATGAAACACAGGGCGCGGTCACAGCTATCCAAGAGGGGATCTACGCTGTTGACGAAGGGCTGAGACAATCCCGGGAAACCGGAGACAGCTTCAGAACCATCACCAAAATGATCGGGGAGGTCTCCGCGCAGTCGCAGGAAGTTTCCGCGATTGTGCAGGAAGTTAGCGCATCCTCCCAAAACATGGTGGCGATGATCGAAGCCGTAGCGCTGATCTCCGACCAATCCGCAGGAAACTCCCAAAGTACGGCGGCAGCTTCCGAAGAGCAACTGGCGTCGATGGAAGAGATTACGACCTCCGCGGCCACGTTGGCAACTATGGCGGAAGAGCTGCAGAGCTTGGTTGCCAAGTTTAAAGTGTGATTTTTAGCGGGAGGATGCCGGCCGCGAGGCCGTGTCATCCTCCCGTTTTTATTCCCGATGAAATGCTTTTTAGCCTAAACGATGTGGCGCCAAAGGGTCGGCCTGTGCCATGCGTATTATCTCTAACGCTTGCTCAAGTGCTTATTCCGGGAAAATAGGGGAGCTTCCCATTCTAACGCTTGCCAGTGAGCTTATTAGGGGGAAAACAGCTCCTGTGTCGCCGAAATTCGGGTAATAAGCTTTCTGATCCGCGTTAGATTTGGCAGATCCCAGTTTGGGCCCAAATAGCGCCGCTAACCAGCGTTAGATCTCGCAATGTTCCTGCTGCACCCAGGTCCAAGCCCTGCTCGTCATCAACCAGCAAGACAGTTCCGTTTTCCATTTGACACACTCCACTTGAAAAATTCCTGCATCTACCATCCTACCAGTTTCGGATCGATTATAACGCTTTTCCGAGAATGAGCGCGAAATATTCGATATTTCGGGTTAAGAAGTCGTTGTTTTCAAAGGATAAGTTTTGAATTTGATCGTTCATATCCCGTAAAAACGCAGCCATATCCGAGGTGTCGACCCTTTCAAACCGGTTGTCGATTTTCGTGTTTTTCAATACCGCATCCGCCTGGTCGACTTCGGCGCGGTATTCTTTCAGCCATTTCGGGTTTTGCGCCAGCTTTTGATTAAAATCCAGCAATATTTGCGTAAAACCTGCACCGCTGCCGCCGTTTACGGCATCCTGGAGAATCTCGGCCACTTTGCGTGCCGATTCCGGATCATGCTTCTTCATCAAATAATCGGTATCGACGTAATCATCGGGTGCCCCCTCCGGTTTGCGATGGAGCTCCATATAGCGGGCTTGTCCGGTCTCCGGATCGACCGTTCTGGTTCTGGCGTACGCCGCGATCATGTCCATGGTAGACAGAAACCGCTTCGCTTCATCTTCCGTCATGTAATTGTCCGCAATGAATTTCGCTTGGGACAGCCCGCTCTCCAGCAGCGCCGCCCGTTGGCCTTCATCCGAGACGGAGCCGTCCGGAACAAAGTTGGAGCTGATCAAATAATTTACCGCTTCCTCCACTTCAGGTGGTTTTTCGGCGAGCACTTGCTCCAAGGAAGCATCGATTTCGGCAGTGAACATCGGCCGGATCGAATGATGCTTGATCGCGCCCACAGGCAATTGCCGATCGGTCATCCCGGCGGCCAGCCGCTTGCCCGCCTCGCTGATTTCCACGCTGTCGTGTCCCGGAAGGGCGGGACCGGTCTCCAGTTTGGCTTGAGGGTCCATTGAGTTGTTATCCCGATGTTGTGTGTAGAGTCTTGGTAGCGATGGGATAACATGATTTTCGATTTTCATGTTATACCTCCCTAAAATCCTGCCGCGAAAATAAAAAACTTATATCTATATTAACGGCATATCTTGTTCCGTATTTTACATACATTTATTTTCGCGAAAGTCGTGAAACCGCTATTCCGATTGTCGGCTAAAGTATAGCCTGTTCCAGCCAAGCAGCCCTAACATAAAAGGAGGTTGGATTTTTAACACGAGCATTTAGTAAGGAGGATACGGATGATCTACAGAGATACCGCCAGACCGATTTCGGAAAGAGTTGAAGATCTGCTGAGCAGAATGACCTTGCAGGAGAAGGTGGCTCAACTCACCTGCTCGCTAATCGTCGGGGAACCTAAAAACATCAAAGGAAACATTCAGAATGGCATCGGCACTTTAAGTTATCTGAACAGCTCGCTGAGTGGAGACAACGGGAAGGATAGAGAAAAATTAAGAAGCTTGCAGCAATATCTGGTAGAAGGGACGCGGCTAGGCATTCCGGCGCTGGTCCATAACGAAGGCATCGCAGGTGCCCAGATTCCGGGTGCAACAACATTTCCGCAATCGATGAATGTGGCATCCACCTGGGAGCCGGAGCTCGCGACTAAAATGGGAGAAGCGGTGCGCAAACAACTGATGGCCTTTGGCATCAGAGCTGTTCATTCCCCGCTCTTCGACCTGGCCAGAGACCCAAGATGGGGAAGAGCCGGCGAAACCTACGGGGAAGATCCTTATCTCGTTGCGCAGATGGGGGTGGCTTATGTAAAGGGGCTCCAAGGCGACCGGGAAGTCATGGCCACGGCTAAACACTTCATCGGTTACGGAAACGCCGAGGGCGGCAGAAATGGCGGCGAACAGCAAATGGCCGAGCGGAAGCTGTTCGATACGTATGGCTTTCCGTTCGAAGCGGCCATTTATGAGGCGGACCTCATGGCGGTGATGAATAGTTACGGCATTTTGAACGAGCAAGCGGTGTCCACTTCCAGATGGCTTCTGACCGATGTGTTGCGGGACAAGTTCGGTTTTAAAGGACTGGTTGTAGCGGATTACGGCAGCATTAGCCATGCCCACGCAAGATACCGGGTGGCCAAGGATCAGAAGGAAACGGCGATCTTAGCGCTTAAGGCTGGTATGGATGTCGAGCAGCCGAATAACAGCATCTATCGAACGCTAGTGCAGGCGGTCGAGCAGGGCGAGATCGAGGAGGAGGTTATCGACCGGTCCGTCAGAAGGGTGCTGGAGACGAAATTTAAGCTTGGCTTATTTGAGAAGCCGTATGAAATTGGCATTTTTGACGAAGAGATCAAGAAACCGCAATATGTGAAGCTGTCACGGGAAATCGCCGAAAAATCGATCGTTTTGGTGAAAAACGAGGATCATGTGCTGCCGTTGAAAAAAGGTTTGAAGATCGCGCTGGTCGGGCCTTCCGCCGACAGCAAAACAAACTTTTTCGGCGGCTATTCCTCCGTCAGCACGGCGAGCACGACCAGCAGCGACTTTGACCGATCTGAGGAAGACAATTTCATAAAAGCCGCTTATGCGGCGATGATTACGGAATATAAACATCATCTGGCCCAAGACGGCATCGTGTTCGAGGATAAACCCTCGCCGGAACAGAAGGAGAAAATTATCGCAAGGTTAAAGAACCGGAAAGCAGGGTCTGACAAAACGTATCAAACGGTCGAAGAGTTTGTTGAACGGTTCTATCCGGAGTGCAAATCGGTCCGAGAAATCCTGGCGGAAGCGTTTGGGGAAGAGAATATCTTTTATGCCCCGGGATGCGATCTGCGGAAGCCGATTGACGGCGGGATTGAAGCGGCGAGACAGGCCGCCTTGCAAGCGGATGTTGTCATCGCAGTGGTAGGCGGCAAGGAGAGCATGACCCACCCGGAGGCCACCGAGGGAGAGAATAAGGACAACGCCAACATTGGTCTGGAGAAAGCACAGCTTGAGATGATGGAGGAGCTGTTTAAGCTGGGCAAACCTGTCGTAACCGTCATCATCTCCGGCAGACCGCTTGCAACTCCGCTCGTCAGCCAGCAAAGCAAAGCGGTATTGTACGCATGGCTGCCAGCGCAGGAAGGGGCGAAGGCGATCGTCAACGTCTTAACCGGAGCGTGCAATCCAAGCGGTAAGCTGCCGGTGACGATCTTGAAAGACGTAAGCCAGGTTCCGATGTACCACAGCAGGCTGCCTTTTTTCGTTGAGATCGAGGATTGGGCCGAGTATATTGACTCTGATATGAACAAACCTTTATACCCATTCGGGCACGGCCTTAGCTATACCACGTTTGCCTACAGCGATCTGAAGCATGATGCCCATGTCCGGCCGGACGGGGAGCTTGCGGTTTCGTTTAAAGTTAAGAATACCGGGAGGCTGCAAGGCGATGAGGTCGTCCAGATCTATATCAGAGACTGCTTCAGCAGCATCGTTAGACCGGTTAAACAACTGGTTGGCTTCGCCAGAGTAAGCTTGGATGCGGGGGAAACCAAAGAGGTGACGGTCGCGATCGATATGAAGCAGTTAGCCTTCCATGATCTGAATATGGATCAAGTCGTAGAGCCGGGAGAAATGGATCTGTTTATCGCCGCATCCTCGCAAGATATTCGGTTGCAAGGCTCCTTCGAGATTACTGGGGAGAAGCTGAAGATCGACAGAAAGGCATTCGTTTCGAACATAACGGTTCGATAAATTGGAACGATTCTAATGCTGATGAAAGGGTGGGCTGGACATGTATGGATGTAACCCGGTCAATATTTCGTATAAATATCAGTTTCATCAAAGGCCTAGCGATCCTAAAAGGTTCACGGTATACAGAGAAGCTGCGGATCCTTCGCTTATTATGTTCAAGGGTAAGTATTATTTGTTTCCTTCAATGACGACGGGGTTTCTGGTCAGCGACAACCTGACGGATTGGGAGTTCCATCCGCTTCAAGGGTTGCCGGTTTATGACTACGCCCCTGATGTGCGGGCGATCGGCGAGTATGTCTATTTTTCGGCATCTCACCGCTCTCGAAACTGTTCTTTCTATCGAACGAAAGATCCCTTAAAGGGCGAATTCGAGAAAATCAAAGGGACGTTCCCGTTCTGGGATCCACACTTGTTCGCCGATGATGACGGCAAAGTTTATTTCTATTGGGGATGTTCCAACGAGACACCGATATACGGTGTGGAGATGGATCCTGAACAGATGATCCCGAAGACGGAGCCCATCGAACTGATCTTCGGCCAAGACACTGTCATTGGCTATGAAAGAAAAGGAGAGGATCATCAGCAAAGAACGCCGGAGGAGATCGAAGCCAGAGTGCGGGAGTTCGCGAAAGCACACCCTGGCTTGCCGGAGGAGACCTTGCAAAAGCTGAGAAATGTATTCGGCAATGCGCCATTCATTGAAGGGGCGTGGATGAACAAGCATCACGGAAAGTATTATCTGCAATATGCGACTCCGGGGACGGAGTACAACATCTATGCGGACGGCGTTTATGTGTCTGACCATCCGCTGGGACCGTTCACGCTGGCGAAGAATAATCCTTACTCCTACAAGCCGGGGGGGTTCCTGCCGGGAGCCGGACACGGATCGACGATGGAAGATAGATATGGAAACCTATGGCATGCCTCGACGATGCGGATTAGTGTGAATCATAGCTTTGAAAGGCGTCTAGGCCTATGGCCGGCAGGCTTCGACGAGGACGGAGAGCTATTCTGCAACCAGCGATATGGTGACTGGCCGATGAAATTTGTACAGGCGAAGACGGATCCATGGACTCCTCCCGAATGGATGCTGCTTTCGTATCGCAAACCGACAAAAGCCTCCTCCTTCGAAGCGAGCAAGGAGCCTTCGAGAGCGACGGATGAGAACGTCCGGACATGGTGGAAAGCCGCGTCCAATGCGCCGGGCGAATGGCTGGAAGTCGACCTTGAGCATGTCTGCAGTGTACATGCGGTTCAGGTAAACTTTGCCGATGATGGGCTGCTGCTAGCTCCTCCCGAAGGAGTGACACTTGTAGAGAATCGGTATATTGATGCACGAACACAGGCAACGAGATGGAAATTGGAAGGATCGGTTGACGGACAGCAGTATTTCGAGATTGCGGACAAATTCACTGCTGAGACGGATCTGCCGCATGATCTTATTGTTAGCGAAGCCGGGATTAAAGCGCGCTATATTCGCTGCACAATCAAAGAGCTCCCTTACCAACAACCACCCTGCATATCCGGACTCAGAGTGTTTGGAATCGGTGAGGGAAGACTGCCTGCGCAGACAAGCGGAGTGCGCACGGAGCTGATAAGCGAACTGGATCTGTCCGTAAGCTGGGACCAGGATGATGCGGTGGGGCACAATGTACTATGGGGCTATGCGCCGAATAAGCTGTACCATAGCTATATGGTGTTTGGCAGCAATTCCGTTGAGATTGGAGCATTGATCAAAGGCCAGCCGGTATTTTTGCGTGTGGATTCATTTAATGAGGCAGGAGTAACTGAAGGTTCAATTCTTAAAATCATCAACTAAAAAGCAGCGAACAGAGTATGCAGCTTTTATATGCAGCCGGGTCCGAATGGATCCGGCTTTTGTGCATACGAGCGTAATGTCGTAAAACTGCCACTCAAGTTGTCGTCAAACCGTTAGTTCGGGCGATACTTCTTAGGTACGATAAGAGTCGGAATGATGTCTCGGTATCTCGGTACATAAGGAAGGAGAGGGTGTAGGATGATTAGACAATCATTTAATCGTGATTGGTTTGTCGGGCCTCATACCAGTTTTACCAATATGCGGCCGGGCGCATCAAAGCCGGTGACGTTGCCGCATGATGCGATGATTGCGAAGGAAAGAGAACCGCAAGCAGTGAGCGGCAACAAGAAAGGCTTTTATCCTGACGGTATATATGATTATACGAAAAAGTTCTTTATCCCGGCTGAGTATAAAGATAAGCGGGTCATGTTTGAATTTGAAGGCGTTTACTCAAATGCGATGGTCTATATCAATGATGATTTTGCCGGACAGCATCCATATGGATACAGCAATTTTTATATAAAGGCGGACAGATACCTGAAGCATGGAGCGGAAAATGAAATCAAGGTTGTGGCGAGAAGTTATGACGATTCCCGTTGGTATACTGGCACGGGCATATATCGCAATGTGAAGTTGATCGTAGCTAATCCCGTTCATATCGCATTGGACGGTGTGAAAATAACGACGCCGGATATTGCGCACGGGCGTGCAATGGTCCATATCGCGACAGAGATCGAGAATGAAGGAACCTATTCCCAAGCGACTAAAGTGATCGTCGAGCTTATGGATGCAGCCGGGAGAACGGTTGCTTCCGATACGGCGCCGGTAACGGCCTTCGCAGGTGAGCGGACCGTACTCAGGCAGCGGCTCCATGTGAAGGAACCGAATTTATGGAATGTAGACATCCCTTATCTCTATACGTGCCGGATTCAAGTGATGGACGGCGAGCATCTGCTGGATGAAGAAGAGATCCCCTTCGGCCTTCGTTCATTAACGCTGGATGCAGTGGACGGACTTCGGATCAACGGAGAAGTGGTGAAGCTTCGCGGTGCTTGCATTCATCATGATAACGGAATCATCGGGGCAGCGACGATCGACCGTGCCGAGGAACGCCGGGTAGAACTGTTGAAGCAGGCCGGCTTCAATGCGCTGCGAAGCGCTCATTATCCGATGAGCAAGGCGATGCTGGATGCATGCGATCGGTTAGGGATGCTTGTGATGGACGAGGCCTTTGATGTGTGGACGATCAACAAATCCAGCTATGATTATGCGTTGCATTTCTCCGAATGGTGGGAACGGGATATTGAAGCGATGGTGAATAAAGATTTCAACCATCCAAGCGTGATCATGTATTCCATCGGCAATGAGATATCGGAGACGGGGACGCCGCATGGCGCTGCTTGGGGGCGGAAAATAGCCGAGAAAATTCGCAGCATGGACGCTGCACGATTCGTGATTAATTCGATCAATGGCATTCTGTCCGTCATGGGCAAGATGCGGGCGGCCATGACCGCTTCGGCGAACCAAGCGGCCCTAGAGAGACAACCTGGCGGCAATTTCAACAACGCGATGGTTGGCAATATGTCAGAAAGAATGAAACAAATGAACCAGTCCCAGCTCGTAACCGAAGGAACCGCCGAAGCCTTCGCTGCTGTTGATATCGCAGGCTATAACTACGGGGACTCAAGGTATGAAATGGATAAGGTGCTGTTTCCGAATCGCGTCGTTTGCGGCTCCGAGACATTCCCTCGGGAAATCGCAAAAAACTGGAAGCTGGTCAAAGAAAACGGACATGTGATTGGAGATTTTACATGGACGGGATGGGATTACTTAGGAGAAAGCGGCGCAGGAAAAGTTGTTTATGCAGGGGAAGAGGGCTATGGCCAATTTTCATTCGGCGCGGACTTCTCATGGTTGACTGCCTATACCGGGGATATCGATATTACCGGATACCGCCGTCCACAATCGTATTATCGCGAGATTGTATTCGGTTTGCGCCAGGAGCCGTATATCGCCGTTCACCGACCGGAGCGATACGGCCAGCCCGTGGAGATTTCCACCTGGGGATGGAGCGACTGTGTCGCCAGCTGGAGCTGGGAAGGATTCGAGGGCAAGCCGGTAAAGGTAGAGGTGTATTCGGATGCGGATGAAGTCGAGTTGTTGGTAAACGGGGAAGTCGTGGGTAAAGCGGCCGCAGGTGAATCCCATGCATTTAAAGCCGTGTTTGAAACGGTATATGTTCCCGGCGAGATTACAGCCGTTGCTTATATGAATGGAGGTGAGACGGCGCGTTGTATCCTGCGGTCAGCACACGATTCCCTAAGCTTGCGCGCCGAAGCGGATCGTGAAGAGATCGAAGCGAATGATCGTGATTTATCTTATATCACGGTGACTCTGACGGATCACGATGGAGTCGTTAAACCGCTTGCCGATCGGGAAGTATCTGTCACATTAGAAGGGCCTGGCGTCCTGCAGGGTTACGGAAGCGGAAATCCCAAGGCTGACGGGAATTTCCGGAGGACGACGCAAAAAACGTTCGACGGCAGGATTCTTGCGGTGATCCGTCCAACCGGCAGCGGAATCATCCGGGTGTCGTTCGAGGCGGAAGGCTGTGAGGCGAAGCAAGTGCGAATTACGGTTCGCTAATAGGATTGGAAAAACAAGTTGAAGGGAGCAAATCGCGATGAAACATGATGAATTGGATTTACAGGTTGCCGAAAAAGGACATAATCCGAAAATCGCCAGATGGGCGGCTTCTCAAGGCATGGTGTTGCTGGAAAATCGCCAACATGTCCTACCGCTTAAAACCGATAAAGTGGCGCTGTTCGGCGGCGGAGCTTGCGTAACTGTCAAAGGAGGCACCGGATCGGGCTATGTATCCTCCCAATATGAAGTGTCCGTCTATCAAGGTTTGATGAACGCCGGGATCACGGTTACATCGGAACAATGGATCCAGGATTTTCTCGCGAAGTATAAGCGAATTCAAGAGGAAGATACCACACTGACCCAACTCGACCGCGTTTGGGGCGGCCGTACCATACCGGTACCGGATCCCGTATTGACCGAGCGGGACCTTGAGGCTGCTTCGGCTGCGGATACCGCGATATACGTGATCTCCAGGGTAGCGGGCGAAGCGAAAGATCGGCAAGCGGTGAAGGGTGATTATTATTTGACAGACGATGAGATGCACAATTTAAAGATGATGGCGGAGCGATTCAAACATAGCATCGTTGTATTGAATACAAATGTGATCGATACGAAGTTCTTTCGCGACATTCAAGGACTGGATGCCCTGTTGTTAATGTCTCTTGCCGGGATGGAAGGAGGCAATGCCCTGGCGGATATTCTAACAGGCAAAGTGACGCCTTCCGGCAAACTGACCGATACTTGGTCCATCCGTTATGAAGATTATCCGGCTTCCGCCACATTCGGGACGAATGCCGGTAACGGCAAGCAACAGAATTATGAAGAGGGGATCTATGTCGGATATCGGCACTTCGACAGCTTTAATATCACGCCGGCGTATGAATTCGGATACGGGATGTCTTATACGGAGTTCACTATAGAAACGGAAGAGGTCACGCTTGTTGACCAAAGGCTGAACATACGTGTGAAAGTTGCCAATACCGGCTCCGCTTACTCGGGCAAAGAGGTGGTCCAAATCTATATATCCGCCCCACAAGGGAAGCTGGATAAGCCTTATCAGTCGTTGCTTGCGTTTGGCAAAACGGATGAGCTAGAGCCGGGTGAAAGTCAGAGATTGACCCTCACGTTCCCTGTCTCGGAGATGGCATCCTACAGTGAGCAGCTTGCCGCATGGGTGCTGGAGGCAGGCGACTATCTGGTGCGTGTTGGCAATTCTTCGCGGCATACGAAGGTGTCCGCCGTAATCAGAATGGATGAGACAAAGATCGTTGAACAGCTGAGTAATCGGCTTCCGCTTGATCAGGGCTTTGTAGATAAGTCCGGCGCAGGTGCCGCTTCTTTCAGTTATTCGACCGAGGCGGCAGAGATTGCCGTCGCGCCTGTTATCGAGCTCACGGCCAGCTGTCTCGATACGGTAAATCGAGCCTCGCAAATCAATACCTCGCAAGTTACGACTTATGTGCCGGACGGATCCGGCTATGAGTCGAAGTTTGTATCGGGATCACGCTCTGCGGGCGAACGGTATGAAGAGATCATTCAAAAGGTTCCGGCTCATCCGAATGCCAAATTATACGATGTATACAGCGGCAAGCTGACGCTTGAAGAATTCGTAGCCCAGTTGGAGCTGCCCGTCTTGGCCACGCTCGTGAACGGTCGGTTCAGCGAATCCGATGTGATGATCGAAGTCCCGCATCCAATCGAGAAAGCCATCGAAACGCCGGGCAGAGCTTCAGGAGGAACAACTCCGAACTTCGTAAGATCGCTCGGCATTCCGAACAACCATCTGCCGGACGGTCCCGCAGGCATTCATCTTCCGAATGGCGAAGCCTATACGGCGTATCCGGTCGGGACTCTGCTCGCGCAGACCTGGGACATGCCGCTGATGATTGAGATCGGCAAGTCATTCGGCAAGGAGCTTCGCGAACACAACATGACTTTCATCCTGGGGCCTGGGATGAATATTCATCGCGATCCGCTATGCGGCAGGAACTTCGAATATTTCTCGGAAGACCCGAGGTTGACCGGACTGACAGGCGCGATGTTCACGCTTGGCGTGCAATCCCACCCGGGCGTGGGGGCAGCGGTGAAGCACTTCGCGGCGAATAACCAGGAGACCGAACGCTGGGAAGGCAACAGCTCGGTTTCTGAGCGAACGCTTCGCGAGATCTACCTGAAAGGCTTCGAGATTGCGGTCAAAGCGGCACAGCCGATGACGGTGATGACGGCTTACAACAAGATCAACGGGGTCCATTGTTCGAGCTCGATGGATCTGGTTACGCATATTTTACGCGGCGAATGGGGCTTCAAAGGGATCGTTATGACCGACTGGTTCACCGCCAGCGATAACGGACAGGATATGCACGCCGGCAATGATCTGATCATGGGCGGTTCGCATATCAGCAAGCTGATCGGCGCCGTTACGGCTCCGCAGCCGAAGTTCGAACCGGACGGAAGTGTAAGCGTAACGACCATCAAGACGTTCGGGGGAATGAAGACGGAGGAACTCGAAAACTGGAACGCTTTTGTGCCGGACCGGGACGGCGAGGATTTTTATAAGACGGGTGATGGATCTTCTTACAGAAAAGAATTTCCGGACATATATGAAGAGGGCGGATCTGTAGCACTGCAGAAATTGCGTGACAAGATTGAGGCTACAGGCGGGAAGATCATGTTCGAAACGCCGGCCAAATCGCTAATCAAGGATGATAGTGGGAATGTTACAGGGGTGATTGCGGCTAAGTCAGACGGCGGACAACTAACGATTCATGCGAAATCAGTTGTATTGGCGACGGGCGGATATGGCGGCAATGCAGAAATGATGAAGGAACGGTTCGGTGAAAAAGCGGTATTGGGACAGATCGCTTCGGCAACAGGTGATGGATTGAATATGGCTTGGGATGCTGGCGCCGCTCGATATGGAGATAATCTTGCGCATTGGTTTTATCTGATGCCTAATTCCGAATTAAGCAAAAAAATGGAGGATCCCTATGCGCTATGGGATTTAAATGCACTGCCATTGTTGTGGGTAAACAAGCATGGGCAGCGCTTTGTCAACGAAGATGTCGTGTTTGATTGGGCGTATGTGGCTTCGATTGTATATGAGCAACCAGATGCAATGCAATGGACTTTGTTCGATCAACAATTCGTCGATACGGTTAAAACGAAAGGGTTGATTGAATATGCTGATTTGTTTAGTACATTTAAAGGCAAGAAGCAAGGATATATGGAATTTAATGAACCTTTCGATACGGAAACGGAATATCAGCACAGTATCACGCCGTTGAATCTGAATCCGATTCTCGATGCGGCGATTTCCTCCGGGGTGGTTGTGAAGGCAGACACGATTGAGGAATTGGCACAGAAGATGAATGTGGATCCGGCAACGCTCAAAGCACAAGTGGATCGATACAATGGATTCGCCAAGGAAGGTGTCGATAAGGATTTCTACAAAGATGCGGAGTATCTAAAACCGGTGGATAAAGGTCCATTCTACGCAATGAATACAACTACCCGATGCCTTGGCACACTTGGCGGTGTGAAGATCAATGAAGAGATCCAAGCTGTTGATGAGAACAATCGGCCGATTCCGGGTTTATGGGTAGCTGGTAATGATGCAGGCGGCATGTACGGCAATACGTACATCGGTATAGAGGGCGGTACCCTTGGTTTTGCTTATACTTCTGGCAGATTAGCAGGAGAGAATGCTGCTAAACACGCAAGCAAATAAGAGATACAGTTTGGAGGTGTTCTATTAGTCCAAGACTAAGGGACACCTCTTTTTGTTTAAGAAGATTATGAAATAATGCATATTGGCCACCATTTCTAACAGAATATACTCTAATTTATTATCTATAAAATATAAATCGGGGGACTTACTTCATGCAAAGTATATTGGCCTTGCTGCAATTTTGTAATACTTACGATCATGATGATAT
The DNA here is from genome assembly GCF_057063165.1 of Paenibacillus sp. JL3B1040. Taxonomy (NCBI): domain Bacteria; kingdom Bacillati; phylum Bacillota; class Bacilli; order Caryophanales; family Paenibacillaceae; genus Paenibacillus; species Paenibacillus tiangongensis. The sequence goes on from NZ_CM169317.1 coordinate 2,080,593, forward strand.
TAACTTTAACGTTGCAGAGAATTTTTTGTATCATACCCAGTTGGTTGCGGATTGGAGCTTGATTGAGGTAGCTGAACAGTTTCATTGTTCAACCTCTACGATTACGAGGTTTTGTCGCCTTATGTCCTATCCCAGCTATCCTGTTCTGCGAGAAGACTTGTCTCGATTAAGAAATCACTATTTCTTAGACATGCTGTCCACACAGTCGCTACTCTCGGAAGCAGGGCATGAACGAACGTTTGGCTTCGGGGGGAAGCATCTACTTGCACTGATGACTGACCGAGTAATTGACAGTTTAATGAGCGATCAAATAACAACTCTGGTTCGTAGATTTTATGAAAGCGGCAAAATTGGATTCTATGGGTACAGTCTGCCACAAGCCATATGGCTGCTGCAGATTGACTTTGTTATGGGTGGCAAGAGGACCACTGCATATTTAGATCCTAATTATCAGTTGGAGGATGTTCAATCTTTAGACCCTACATGTACGGCCGTATTCTGTCACTATACGAAGGAGGAGTCTTCTCTTATAGAACGGATGATTTCTGAAGCGATAGAACGAGGTGTATATACTGTTGTGGTTACCAATACTCCTTCACTGTTCCAGCATCTTAGTGTTCATAACGTACTTGTGTTCTCACACTATGAATTGACGCTTAGTATGATGCTCATCAATACCATCATCACAACGCTATCGCTTGAATATCAAAAGTATACTGCTCAAATGATAGAGACAAGAAATTAAAATAAGACGGACTGTAAATTAGTATGGCGACAAGCTCGATGCGGGGGCTGGAGATGTTTTTGCTCTTTAGCATTTCTTAAACATTTTAAAAGCATTTCATAAACAAGCTCAAGTTAAGGTAGAGACATGCCATTTAACTAGAGATAGGAGAGGAGATTTACATTGATGAAAGAGACGATTTATTTGCTGACGGGTGCCGCCGGATTTCTGGGCAACAACATTTCCCACAAGCTGGTTTCCGAAGGAAAAAAAGTGCGTGCGCTGGTATTGAACGGCGATCCTGCGGTAAAATACGTGCCGAGTGAGGCGGAAGTTGTGTTTGGCGATCTGACGGATAGGAGTTCGCTGGAAGCTTTCTTCGATGTGCCCCGGGACCACGAAGTCATCGTGATTCACTGTGCCAGTCTCGTGACGACGTCTCCCGAGCCCAACCCTAAAGTGTACGACGTTAATGTAACGGGGACCCAAAATATCGTAGATTTGTGCGTGGCCAAGCAGGTGAAAAAGTTGGTGCATGTCAGTTCCACCGGGGCCATTCTGGAAGAACCGCATGGACAAGTGATCCGGGAGCCGGAACAGTTTTACCCGGATCGGGTAGTCGGCTATTATGCAAAAACCAAAGCGATCGCCACGCAGTATGTTCTTGAGGCGGTGCGGAACAAGGGCCTGGATGCTTCGATTGTTTATCCTTCGGGGATAGCCGGACCGAATGACAGTGCCTTTGGTCCATTGGCGAGTTTTGTGATTCGCTATTGCCGGGGAGAAATTCGTGTGGGGGTTGAAGGCTCCTTCAATGCGGTGGATGTTCGGGATCTCGCGGACGGCATTATGGCTTGCACGGAGCAAGGACGGAAGGGAGAAGGGTACATTTTAAGCAATGAGATGGTGCCGATGCGGAAGATGTTTGATCTGATCAGCGAAGCCAGCGGCGCCAAACGGGTCGAAGCCATTCTGACGCCGGAGCAGATGCAGGCCATGTCGCAGGGAAGTATGATCGAATCCGAAGGCGGGTCCAATTTGGAGGCCTTGAAATTTGAAATTTATAACTTAACCCGGAATAACCAGTTCTCATCCGAGAAAGCGGAGAACGAGCTCGGCTTCCGCACGCGACCGTTCGAAGACACGATTGCGGACACGGTAGCCTGGCTCCGCAGCGAGGGGGTCCTTTAGCCATTTTAACCCCTTAGAGTTCCCTCGATTGTATTTATGTAACATTAAAAGCTCTTGAATTCTCATCTAGAATTCAAGAGCTTTTTGCATACTCGGAATTCGCAGTGGATTGACACTCGTACCCGTACGTTCTTTGCACTATTATCCCGTTGGATCAGAATAGAGAAAGTGAATCCCCAACCTTGCTCCCTGATCGAAGGGGATAATCATGCTAAGATGCGAGAAGGGGGGAACCATGCGTTATAATGGAAAAATGATAAGTTAGTCATGGAGGTCGGGCATACATGTATCGAGTAGCGGTTTGCGATGATGATGGGCAGCAACGAGACCAACTAAGGCATCGTTTGCTGGCGCTGTCGTTCAAAGCCAATATCGAATTTGAAATCGAGCTATTCCCTTCCGGGGAAGCGCTATTGGCCCATTATGAACAAGGTAAACCGCCGTTCCATATTCTCATTCTGGATGTGGAGATGAGCGGGATGAACGGGATTGCCGCGGCTCGAAAGATCAGAGAGCTTCAGCATCTGGACGAGCAAATCATTTTTTTGACGAGTTATCCCGAATATATGGTGGAGAGCTTTGACGTGTTTGTATTTCAATATCTGATTAAGCCGGTTGAGCCAGCGGTGCTGGAGGAGAAGGTCATCCGGTTATGCCGTTATTTTCAAGCGCAGGACAAGAAATTTCTGATCGTTCAATCCGGCTATGAGGAACTGGTGCTCCGGCATGATGAGATCATCGCCATCGAATCCGCCAAGAGCTTGACGATCAAAAATAAATTGAAGTTTATCACGGTATCTCAGGTGGTTGAAAGTAAAGGGCTCATCTCGAAGTATGCGGAGGCCTTGAAGAACAGCCATTTTTTACAGATTCATCGCTCCATTATCATCAACATGAATCATGTGAACAAGTTTGCAGGGGGCGCCGTGCAGATGTCGAACGGGCTGGAGTTGCCGATCGGACGGTCAAAAATCAAAGAAGTGAAGGATTTCTACACGAAATTTAAGGTGATGAAGGACAATGATGATTCCATTTAATTTACCGATTCTGGGCAGCCTCATCTTCGTGCTTGGTTTCCAACTGATCTTTTTCTTTGACTCGGTGTTTGGGAGAGCAGCTCGCAAACCGCAGCGGATTGTGCATTTTATCGTATTTGCATCTGTGGGGACGGTCTATCTATCCGTCGACATGGGGTGGTGGGCTGCCTCCGTAGTGGCCTTATTGTTGATTTACAGCTTGGCGGATTCCTACCGGGTGGAGCATAAGAACAAGCTGATGTACACCGTCTTGTACGCCGTGCTGATGTCCCTCGTCAGTTCGCTGTCTCTCTTTATCTTCTATACCCTCAACTCGGACGAATTTCGGGATTTTGAACCGACGAGCTTCTCGGCGTCCGCGAAAACCCTGCTGCTCTCCTGCACGTTTATGTTCATCGTGATTCAGTTGATTCGGCTCATCGCGAAACGCCGAACTTATCCGTTAAAACCCTCGTATTATCTTCTATTTCTGTTCGTACCGGTGTTCAGCATCTATCAGGTGAACATGCTGGCTGCGTTTAGCGAGAAGAACCTGCATTTCTTGATCTCGGTTATCGGATTGTTGCTGCTCAATGTGCTGGTGGTCTATATGTTTGACACGATGATCGAGAAATTTCAAATCCAACAGGAGAATTTTCAATTGCAGCGCCAAATGGACTACCAGGACGCCAACTATGAAAAAACGGTGCATAGCTTCAAATCGATCAAGCGCATCATTCATGATACCAATCAGCAATTTCTGTATATTGATGAGTGCATCAAGCGGGGGGACTCTACTTCGGCGCTGGAGCATATCCGGGTTACGCTGAATAAGGTGGAAGACGCCTATCACCGAGTAAATACGGGGCATCTTGTGGTCGACGCGCTGGTGACAAACGCCTTGAATATCGGCGAGGCGAACGGCATTCGAATCGATACGCAGCTTAGCCTTGATTCGCCGGAGATGAACATCGATCGATACGATCTCTGCGTCGTACTCGGCAATATGTTGGATAATGCTCTTGAAGCTTCCAAGAAGGTCAAGATCGCGGAGGATCGGTATATTCGGATTCGCATCCGCTCGGACAACTCTGCTCTGTCCATTCAGATCATAAATCATATGGAACATGAAGTGACCCGGTTGCTTAGCCAGAAGCCAAACCGGGAGTTTCACGGGATCGGCCTGACCAACATTTCCAGAATCTGCGACAAATATGGGGGCAACATGACGATCGAAACCGGCAGCAAGACTTTTAATAATATGGTGGTTCTGCCGTTCAGGGATTGATTATTGCGTTTCACACCCAGCAGCCTCCTTCCGGTTCTCCCTTTCCTGTACGATATAACCCGTATTCAATAGATAAGAGGTACAGGGAGGAATCGGAAATGAAGAGATGGATGATCGGTTTCCTGCTGTTCTTGCTGGTGTTCAACCTGCCGGCAGGTCAAGGAAACGTTCAAGCTGAGGCGAGTTCAGTCAAAGACAAAGCGCAAGCGCTGGCTCAAACCGTCATAGCGGAGTATGGGGTGACCAGCCTGCAATATGCCATTATGGATCAGGGTAAAATCACGCTGTCGGACAGTGCCGGGTTGTCCAACCGGGAGTTGGGAACGCCGGTTACGCGCGAGACGATGTACGGAATTGGTTCGGTCAGCAAAATGGTTGTCGCCGCAGCCACGATGCAACTGGTCGATGCGAAACTTGTCGACCTGGATGCACCGCTTACGACGTATATCAAGGACTTTCAGATGGCGGATGATCGATACCGTGAAATTACGCCGCGCATGTTGTTAAACCATTCATCCGGTTTGTACGGTTCCCATTATGAGAACAGCATGTTGTTTGATGACAATGACACGCAGAACCATGATGAACTGCTGCACAAGCTGCGGTCCGAGCGCCTGAAATCCGACCCCGGAGCTTATTCCGTCTATTGCAATGACGGCTTCACGCTGTTGGAAATTCTGGTGGAACGCGTCAGCGGGGCCAGCTATTCGGAATACGTGGACCAGCATTTCAGCAAGCCGTTGGGACTTGTGAGTACGAAAACGCCGCTGGATCCGTTTGATCGAGGGAGACTGGCGGGCGCTTATTTCCCGGGGATGGATGAGGTTTTACCTGCAGAGAATGCCAATGTGCTTGGCGCAGGCGGAATCTATTCCACCGCCGAAGAGCTGACGAAATTTGCGGAAGTCCTGATGGGGGACCGCCCGGAGCTTCTGTCCCCGACAGCGGCGAAGGCGATGCAAAGCCCTGAATACCGCAATGGAATCTGGGTGAAAGAGGAGACGAATATTTTTAACTACGGTCTCGGTTGGGATGCTGTGAAATTAGCCCCCTTCGGGGACTATGGCATCACCGCCTTATCCAAAGGCGGCGACACGATCGTATATCATGCCGGAATGATCGTTCTGCCGGAGCAGCATATTTCGATCGCCGCCCTTTCGTCAGGGGGGAGCTCCTTCTATGACAGTGCCTTCGCTGCCGCCGTGTTACTGGAATATTTACACGACAAGGGCTTGATCGACGAAATTCAGCCAGCCCCTGCTTTCGAGCCTCCTATCAAGGTGGAAATGCCAGGCAGGCTACAAGCGTACTCCGGGTTATACGGAGCTGTGGGCGAAACGATGAGAGTGGATATTCAGCCCGGGCAAGTGGAGCTGCCGGCACAAATGAGCGGACTTATACCGGCCCAGACGTATGTATATACGGGCGACGGGCGGTTTACGAGCGGAGATGGCAGCGCGTCTGTCAGCTTCGTGGAGGAAACGAACGGTAAAACCTATTTGAAACTGGACGCTGATTTGAACTTCCCGGGGCTTGGCCAAATGCGGATGGTCTCTTATGAATATCAGAAGCTGGAAGCACAGCCGCTAAGTCAAACGGTGAAAGAGAAGTGGAAAACCAGGGAGGGTAAAACGTACTTTGCGCTGGATGAAAAAATCAATTCGTTATTCTACCTGTCCACGGCGATCCTCAACAAAACGATCTCGGTTGACGCCGAATACGGGTATGCCAATGCCGCGAAGATTGGGGATGCAAACCAGGCGGTGAACGTGATGGAAATTCCGAATATGAATAGTCGGGACGCTTTCGATTTGAAATTCTCGGAAGTCGGCGGCGCGGAGTTCTTGACGGTGAATGGGCAAACTTTTATCCGTGAGGATGCGATCCCTTCCTTATATGACGGAACCCGCTCGACGATTACCATTCAACCGAACCATCCGACGAGATGGTATGTCATTCAACCTTCCATGGCCGGTCGAACGATGACGGTCGAGACGGAAGGAGACGGCGGATTCGTGGTCTATGACCAACAAGGGATGATGGTGCATTCATCGATCATTCGTCCGAAGGCTTCTGTTAAGCTGCCGGCCGGAGGAACCATCGCATTCGGCGGGCAAGCAGGAGATGTATTCCGTATTCATTTGGATAAATAAACGAAGATTCTGATCCGCTGGCCGCTAGCCGCTGTATTCATACAGCCTGGCGGCTTTGTGGTCTGCGTGGATAGATGTGTCGCTGCCTACAGCGTTCTCCTTCCTGAGATCGATTATTGGGCCGGATCCGGACAAAATGAGGGATTTGCGGAGGAGAGGTGATCGGCATAATCGGAATCGAGTTTGGCCAGTTCGACGAAATAGCTGCCGATGACATGATTGGATGATAAGGAGGTGTCGGCGAAGTACAGGGGACAGGAAGTGGGGACATGACGATAATAGTAGGACTTTTCTTGTTTTGGCAGCTTAAAAACCGTCGGAGGGAGGTGCGTCACGGCATCGAATTCGTTGTGAATTCGGTAGCTGTTGGGGACATGTTGCGTAAAGGCAGTTACGAAATCCAGGTCCCCCACACGCGGAGAACCGAACGTAAACAGGATGGGCACGCGATTCGCATTGACGGCGATATCCATCGCGCATAACGTCGCCAGCGCGGCCCCCAGGCTATGGCCCGTGAGATATAACGTCTTGTCCTGCGGCAGCCGGTGCAGCGCAGAATGAATCTGGCGGCGGGCCGAGGCGTAAATGCCGGTAAATCCTCGGTGCGATAAGCCGGCATCTTTGGCCCATTTGAACTTCTGCTGCGTTGCGATGGCATCGGCGATCCAGTTGGATGTCGAACTGGTCCCTCGAAAGGCGATCACGATCTCGTCCGCCGAATGCCATATAAACCCGAAGCGTTCCCAGATACCGATCAGGGATTTCGCTTCGAGGGTGTCGTACAGCGAATAAGGCGGCGGGAGGACAAACGTTCCGTCCGGGTTCGCGAACTGCGCGTAGGTTTGGCCGCAGACCGCGGCCAGGAACAACGCGCGCTGAACTTGAGCCTGGTTTAATTCCATCTTTTCATCCTCCCCCTTCGCTTTCCTGACTCCAATATATTAAGCGCAATGAAAGAAGATGCTATATCGCCGGGAGGGTGACCGAAAACAAAGTACCCCCGTTCGTTTGGTTAGCGGCCTCAATCCGGCCTCCGCAGCGTTCGACGATGGCCCGGGAAATGGCAAGTCCCAATCCATTCTCCCCTTCTTTTCCTTTCACGAAGCGGTGGAATAAGTGCGGCAGCAGTTCCTCAGGAATTCCCCGTCCATCGTCGGCAACCGAGATCATCACCTGATCCCGATTTAAGCTGATGCGGATCACTATCGCCCGGTTGGCGTGTCTTGCGGCATTGGCGACCACGTTCAGCAGGGCTTGGGACAATTTGTCCCGATCTGCGTTCACGGTCGCCCGTTCCGCAGTTTCGTCCGAATACTCGACAGCCAGGCTTAAGCTCCTGTCCTTAAGCAGCGGATTGACGCGTTCAGCCGTCTCCTCCAGCATTTCTTTGACGCCGACTCCCGCCGGATGGAAAATATCCGCCTCGCTGTCTAGCTTCGCCAGCAGCGTCATCTCGGAAACGATTCGTTTCAACCGGCTGCTCTCGCCGAGGATGATGTCCAGCCCTTTACGCGTGTGTTCTCCATCAATAACGCCGTCGCGGATGGCTTCCGCATATCCCGAAATCGACATCAGCGGGGTTTTCAGCTCATGGGAAGCATTTTGGAAAAATTGCTTTTGCACCTGAATATATCGATCCAACTCGCGGCGTTGCCGCTTGCGGCTTATGTTATCGTTTTTCCATAATTCCACCAATGTCCTGCCATTGCCCGGAGATACACTTGGACTTGCAAGAACAAATCCACCTTTCAAGGAGTGTTTCGAATGATGAACTACAGAACAAAAAAGCCCGTGCAAAGTATCGCCCTTTCCGCGCTGATGGTGTCCGCCTTTGCCGGCCCCGTGGCGGCGAAAACCGAGAATAAGGCATCGACCACGAGTCCGGCTAAAGCGGTAACGGCACCAGGAATGAAAGAACTGAAGCTACAAGATCCGCTGAAGATCGCCAAGAAATAATGCGCGATTGACCTAAGCTTATTATAATAGGGACAACGACTCACTCTAGGAAGGTGATGGGCATGGCATGGTTAAGCATTGTCATTATACTGATTTTGGCGTTTGCTTTGATCGCGACGGTACGGATCGGACAATCGCAAAGCAATCGGGAAGAGAATCCCGGGTACACCCAACAAACGGGCCGAAATTGGCTCCGGCTCGGCGTGATGTACGCCATCGGAGTTCTTGCGGTTGTGTTGGTGTTAGTGATGTTTATGTAGGAGGAACGGCATATTTTAACCCGGTTACCCTGATTCGGTCGAGCTCTTCTGCGGTCATGAGTCCGGATCGGTACAAGTTCAGGAACTCTTGCGAAACGCTCTGGTTGAAAATCAAAAGATCGTCGGTATTGAGGGTCACGAGGACCCCGTAGTCGTAAAGCTTGCGAAGCGGATGACTGGCGTAGCTGTCCGCCACGCGCAGCATGACGTTGCTCGTCGGGCAGACATTCAAACGGATGCGGTGATCGGCAAGCCAATTCATCACGGAGACGGAACGAGCCGCCGCGATCCCGTGGTGAACCTCATCCAGTTCAAGTTCTTCCACGGCTTCCCGAACGTCGTCCGGCGTGCCGAATTCCCCGACATGTGCTCTAAGCTTTAAGCCCGCTGCTTTGGCCACTCGGTAAACCGGCTTGAAATTGCGTATGGGCTGGGCGAATTCATCATTGCAAATGTCGATGGAGGCAAACCAGCGATACGCCAATACCTCGTCGATTTGAGCCAATAGATCTTCGATACGGCTTTCCCTGCCTAAGGATAACTCGGGAAAGAACAGCGTATCTGGAGCAAAACGGCTCCGTAATTCATCGATCACTCCCGTAAACGTCTCCATCCCGCCCAAGGCGGCGATTTCATCCAGCCCGAAACCAAGCGCGAGCACCCCGATCCGGTCGGTTTGCGCCTGGACGAAGGACGCCTCGATCCGTTTTAAGTAGCCTTGGAACCCGCGGCAATGGATTTTGATGTTGGATTCGAACCAGGCCTGCATATCCCGTAGCGAGTCGAAAGGCCGATTCGGGGGATCCATTTGGGCACCGGACCAAGCTTCGATATAGGCGATGCTGCCGCCGCGTCCGGCATGACTATGCAAATCGCTTTTCGGAATTCGCTGCAGCTCATCAAGCGCGTTATGGCGTAAGGCCTCGATAAAGGAACGGTTCATCCGCACCACCTCCATTCTGATTAACGGTATCTTAACATGACGTTGGAGATGGAGGAAGTGAGAATGGACTCAGGAAGGGTTCAAAGAGGCGGAGTACGCGGTGCATTATCGGCTGAATCTGCGGTAGGGAGAGGGAGACGGGCCGCGAAGAGCTGTCCGTTTACCGTCCCAAGCCCAGTCGACCTGTCCCCCAAACGGTTCGTATTTACGCTAACGCTTGCCAGAGTGCTTATTTGGGTAAAAAAAGGGGACTTACATTTCTAACGCTGCTCAGCGTGCTTATAGATGCGAACTCGCCTCTTTTTTGAAGAAAAACCGGGAAATAAGCTCTCTCGTAAGCGTTACAACTTGAAAGCCCCCGTTTTGGCGCAAATAGCGTTGCTCCTAAGCGTTAGATTTTCGGTTCAGGGTTTCTGTTGCTGTTCTACGAGGAAGCTGCCTTTGGTCAAGGGCAGCTTCTTTTCCATGGATTTATCTTGTGCTAGCATATATAAATTGAAGGTTACTACTTAGGTGCTGTTAGAAACTGAATTGACCTTGAAGTGCAGAAATCAGGGAGTTTAAGATGGGGAGTTGTTTTTTGCGAAACGTGGAGATGACGCCGCGGATGCGAGCGAATTGCTCCGCACCTTGCGAAGTGCGGAATCCACCAGATATCTTCGTTTTGACTTTCACCATACGGATATCTCGCTCCGCTTGGTTGTTGTCAAAAGGAATTCGGGCATCACAAAGAAAGGCGAGTACGGCGTCTTTGTACGCCAGAAACCTCCCACCTAGATTGGCTGCTTTGCTCTTGGATTTTCTTCCGCGAGGTCCCGTTTTCTCGGGCACGGCATCTTTCGCCCATTCTTCACGACCTCGCTGCAGAATATCATCATAACGGGATCTGAATGCTTGGACCACCGCATCAGATAGAGGCTGTTGAAGGCTGCGAGCTATGCGTGCAGCTTTCCAACTCTCTTGCAACAGCGTCGTCATATCGGTTGCCCATTGATGGTTATCGTACTGGGCAATTTCTTTACAATCCCGCAGCAGGTGCGCATTGCAAAGCACATGACGGAAAGCATACTGGTCTTTAAAGTAAGAGGCGTAGCAGTCATGAACGAGATTCCCCTTATAGTGGGGTAATACATTCATGGCATCCATTCCTTTGCTTCCGCGGCTGGGATGGGCGAACAAGAGTGTCCACTCTTGGTTACACACGGTATGCATCCAGTACCCTTTTCCGTTGACGCGAAATCCCGTTTCATCGGCGTGTACCACGGGGCTGGCTAACAGCTGCTCGCGAATGGTTCGCTCTAGCGGCTGAAGACGACTTGTCATCTCTTCCAGTTGAGCAAGTAAGGTGGCCTCGCTCGGGCGGTATCCCGTGAGATCGGCATAGAGCTGTCCAATACGCTCAAGCGGCAACAATTGATAGGCATGAAGATAAGCCGTCCATGCTGCCATTTCTCTTCCGTATTGCACAGGCGCTCGAACATGAGAAGGAAAGGAAGCGGTCTGTTGGACGCAGCATTGCGGGCAACATTTCTTTTCAGCCTGATGTTCGGTGATGACCATGCGAGGGGCAGGTAAGTCAAAGACTTGTCGCTTCTCTAGCTCTTGTGCGGGTACCTGTTTCAAGGAAAAACCGCAGCTGGAACAGGTTTCAAGCGGATGAACCATGACATAATCCGGGTTCGTAACCACATGCAGCGTATGACCTTCGTGACCTTGAGGAGCGCCTTTTTTCCCTCCTGGTTGGCGTAAATTGGTTGGTTTACGGAATCCGTCACTCGAAGGCGGTTTGCTGCTGTTCTGACTATTCTGGCCGAGTTGGCGCTCCAGTTCCTGAACTCGCTTCTCCAATTGTTGAATGCGTTTGGCTTGCTTCTCTACGATTTGGGTGAGCTTCTCATTTTGATCCAGCAGCGCATGAAAGTAACTGGCAATCTCCTGATCGCCTTTACAAATAGTATTGACCTGTTGTTTCGTCAGCTTCATACGGCTCACCTCATGATTCAATGGATAATATTACATTCGACGTTTGCATGGGAATTACTGCTTGAGACAAAAAAAAATCTCCTCGCGATAGGAGGAGACCTAAGTAGTAACAATTGAAGAAATGCCAAGAGCATTTCGAATATGAAAACGCTGTCAAGCCAAAGGTTGGAATTCAATCGGCAGGAGGGGGACGGACATGAACGAGTTGTGCCGAATTTTGATCGTCGATGATGAGCTGCTGGTCCGGCAGGGGATCAGACACCATCTGAATTGGGAGCAATACGGGTTTGAGATCGTCGGCGAGGCCGCGAACGGCAAGGAAGCGCTGGAGCTGATGGACCGGCTCTCGCCCCATATCGTGATTACGGATATCGTGATGCCGGTCATGGACGGGGCGGAATTCGTACGCGTGCTGAAAGCGGGGTACCCGAAGGTGGAGGTGATCGTGCTGAGCAGTTACAGTGAATTCGAATACGTGCGTTCCACGTTTCAGAGCGGGGTGGCGGATTATATCCTGAAGCCGAAACTTGAGACGGAGGGGCTGCTGCAGGCGCTGCAAAAAACCGCGCGCAAAATTCCGGGATTCGCGCTGCGGGAAGCCTTGCACGCGACTTCGCCGCTGGATCGTCTGTTGGAGCGGCTGATTGCCGGATACGAGCCGGAAGAAGAGGACGCGCGGCTGGCGGCGAATTTGCCTTATGACCGGTTGATGCTGGTCGGCGCGGACGTAAGCCGGATTGCCGGGGAGCCTGACGACGATCTGGTCGGCCTTGTGGCGGAGTTGGAGAATCAGCTGCGGGAGTCGCCGATTCAGGTGCAATCCCACACGATTTCCGCCGGGGGGAAGCAGCTGTTGCTGTTGCTGAATTTTCCCGAAGCCCAGGAGGTCGAGCTGAAGAAGACGGTCAGGGAGTTTGCGCTGGCCCAAGCGACGGCGGTGCCGGAAACGGTTTGGGCGATCGGCGGCGGCTTCGCGGAGCTGCGCAGGTTGGGCGAAGCGTACCGGGAGGAGTGGCAAAAGCTGTTATCCTACCGGTTTTATTTTCCCGGACGGATCGTTATGCAGGCGGAAGAGCTTCCCCGGGCCAAAGCGGTTCCCCCGTGCGACCTGAATGATTTGTTATCCGGACTGAAGAAAGGGCAGGCGGAGGACGTGTTTCGGAAGCTGCGGGAAATTGCGGCGGAGGCGGCCGCGAACTACCGGCAATCCCCGTTCGAATTCAAGTCGTTCCTGGGCAATGCCGTATTCCACGTAACGGTAGCCGTCGCGGAAATCCAGCGTGAAGCGAAGGATTTGGACGCGATGAAATACGCGTACTTCAAAGCGATCGACGAAGCGCAGGATGCGGCCGATGCGGTGAAGGCGCTGCACGCGTTTCTCGACGAGGCGGAGCGGCTCGTATCCGCCCGCGCCCCGTTGCCCGGCGAAGGCAATATGAAGAGGCTGCTGGAATACATCGACGAGCACTACGCCGAGCCGCTGAATTTAGGTGCGCTAAGCCGGCACTTCCACTTTAATCCTTCGTATTTATCGAGTTATTTCTCCACTCACAACGGCGAGGGGTTTAGCGAATACTTGAACCGGGTCCGGATCGCCAAAGCGATGGAGCTCCTGCGCACGGACGGATCCGCCATCTCGGAAATCAGCGATAACGTCGGTTATGCGGACCCCAGTTATTTTACCAAGGTATTCAAAAAGCTAACGGGGGTGACGCCGCGGGAATACCGCAGGCAGCAGCTCGGCAGGAGGGGACAGCGATGAACCTCTATGAGAAATTTCGCAGCTGGCGCTTGATCTCCAAATTGTTTGCCGTTATGACCGTGAGTATTGTCGCGGTATGCCTGCTTACTTCGCTGATCACGATCCGCATGGCGGAGCGGCTGTTCGCCGAAACGTTCAGCATCACCAACGGCAAAGTGCTGAACCAAATCAACACCAGCTTGGATTCCTTCAACGACTCCATCGTGAACGCAGTCACTTACGCGGCGCAGAGCGGCACGGTGAAGACCTATTTGACCGGCGGGGACCTGAATTCCGTAGCGATGTCGAAGGTGTATTACCGCATGGCCGAACAGATGAAGCAGATCACGTCCAACCTGGGGGCTTACGATGTGGCCGTCACGATCATCGGGGTGAATGGCCGCAGCTATTCGACCGATTTGAATTACTGGCCGGTTCAGGCAACGGAGCTCGCCGGCGATCCGCTGACCCGGCATACCGCGGCCGAACCGCGGCGCGTGTTGTACCAATACGATGAACGCAAAGAGGGGGAAGGGACGGAGCGGTATATCATCGCTTCCAAAGCGCTGGTCGATCGGACGAGCGGACTCAGTTACGGGATGTTATATATCGCGATCCGGGAAGCGGAGTTCAAGCGGTTTTATGCCAACTTTACCAGCGAAGGCAACGACGTGCTCGTATTGGACCCGTCCGGCATCGTCGTATCCAGCAACCGTGCGGAACTCATCGGGGGCAAGGCGCCGGAACTGCTGGGCGAAGTTCAAACGATCAGGCAGGGGCGGTCGGAATACCGGAACAGCACCGTATTCGGTAAAGAACACATCGTATTGGCCAATGCCTTGCCCTCCTATGATTTGTACCTAGTGAATCTGATCGACCGCAGCTACACGGCCGGACAGATCATCAATATCCGTCAGGTGGCGCTCATTTGCCTGATCATCATCGCGGGCGCGCTGCTCGTTGTGTTTTTGATTTCCCGCAGGCTGACGCTTTCGCTGACCCGTCTGGTCCGGCTGATGTCGACGATCACGAAAAAAGATTTCGGCAACTACATCACTGTCAGCGGCAGTTATGAGGTCAGGGAACTTAGCAAAGCGTTCAACTATATGCTGGACGAATTGAACGATTACGTCCGCAGGTTGCTGGAGACGCAGAAAGAGCAGCGGAATGCCGAGCTGGACGCGCTGCAGCGGCAGATTAACCCGCATTTTTTGTACAATACCTTGGCTTCGGTCAAAATGCTGGTGCAAAAGGGCAGCAAGGAAACCGCCGCCGAAACGATTAACGCGCTGATTTCCCTGCTGCAGAATACGATCAGCAACGCCAGCGAAACGATTACGATCGAGCAGGAACTGGAGAACCTGAAAAATTACGTGTTCATCAACCATGTCCGTTACGGCGACCGGATCAAGGCGAACTTTTTCGTTGCGCCCGATTGCCTCCATTACGAAGTGCCCAAGCTGATCCTTCAACCGTTTATCGAAAACGCCTTTTTCCATGCTTTTAACGTAAAAAACGAAGGAACGATCTACATCATGATCTCCAAGACGGATAACGCGCTCGTATGCGAGGTGGCGGACAACGGGGACGGGATGGAGCCGGGACCGGATGCCGGCCCGCCCGATAATCCGAAAAGCCGGCGCCAGCTGTTTACGGGCATCGGCATTCAAAACGTCAACAACCGGATCAAGCTGCTGTACGGGGAGTCTTACGGCGTCCATATTTCCAGCGCGAAAGGGGAAGGAACCCAAATTCGCATCGTGCTGCCGCTCCTGGGGAGGCCGGTGGCCGCCGGGGATGCCGTCTAAAGAAATTACCAAAATCCCAAAAAATGACCCGTTCGGTAAATCCGCGCTCAAGGAACGGACAATAAAAAAGCCAAACCGCACAAAGATATTCCTAACGGCTCGTTTTGCCGCGATGCTATCCTAAAAGCGAATACAGGAAGCGCTTTCTTGTCGGGCGTTTCAATCACGAATAGAGCAGGGGGATGAACGAAAATGAAAAAAAGCTTGAGGCTCATGCTCGTCGGTATGCTGCTTGTACTGGCCATGTCCGCTTGTTCCGGTGGGGGCAATGCGGGGAATTCGGGGGATGCGAGCAATACGGGCAATACGGCCGACGGAAGTGCAGGGAACGCCGGGGGCGGTTCGCAAGACAGCCAGGAAATCACCGTATGGGCATGGGATCCGAACTTTAATATCGCCGCGCTCAACCTGGCCAAAGAAAGGTATGAAGCCAAGCATCCGGATGTCAAGGTCAACATCGTGGAGTATGCGCAGGAAGACATCGTGCAGAAGCTGAACACCGGGCTGAACTCGGGCACGACCAGAGGGCTGCCGAACATCGTGCTGATCGAAGATTACCGGGCGCAAAACTTCTTGCAGGCATATCCCGATGCGTTCCGCGACATGACGGGCGTGATCAAGGCGGAGGATTTCGCGGAGTACAAAATCGGGCCGACGAGTTATAACGGCAAGCAATACGGCGTTCCGTTCGACTCCGGGGCAACGGGGCTGTACGTGCGGACGGATTATCTGGAGCAAGCGGGGTATACCGTGGACGATCTGACGAATATCGACTGGAACAAGTACATCGAAATCGGCAAGAAAATCAAGGAGACCACCGGCAAAGACATGTTGACCCAGGACCCCAACGATCTCGGGCTGATCCGCGTGATGGCGCAATCAGCGGGAACATGGTATCTGAAGGAGGACGGCAAAACGCCGAATCTGGCGGACAATCCGGTGATTAAGGAAGCCCTCGAAACGTACAAAGCGATGTTCGACGCCAATATCGTCAAAATGAATTCGGACTGGAGCCAATTCCTGGCGGCCTTCAACAACGGGGACGTTGCAACGGTGCCGACCGGCAACTGGATCACGCCTTCCGTCAAGGCGGAGGCCTCGCAATCCGGCAAATGGGCGGTCGTGCCGACGCCGAAGCTGGCGAACAACGCCGGTTCGGTGAACGCCTCCAGCTTGGGCGGCAGCTCTTGGTACGTGATGAACCTGGACGGCCAGGACGCGGCCGCGAATTTCCTGGCGGAAACGTTTGGCTCCGACAGCGAGTTTTACTCCGAGCTGCTGGAGAAGATCGGCGCGATCGGTTCGCTGAAAGCGGCGTCCAGCGGCGCGGCTTACGATAAAGCCGACGAGTTCTTCGGCGGCCAGAAGATCTATGCCGACTTCGCCAAATGGACCGAAGAGGTGCCGAAGGTCAATTACGGCCTGCACACGTACGCGATTGAGGATATTCTGGTCATCGAAATTCAGAACTACCTGAACGGCAAAGACGTGGACAGCGTCATCCGCGACGCCCAGGCCCAGGCCGAATCGCAATTGCAATGAGGGGAGGATTCGGGCCAGCTCTGCGCTTGCGCTGGAAAGCTTCCATTGTCGGATGGTCGTTTGTCATTGCGGCCGTGCTGATGATCGCGCTGTTTTATTTTTACCCGATGATTCAGGCGCTGCTGCTGTCGTTCCAGACCGGGACCGGTTCAAACCTGACTTTTAACGGGTTGGGCAATTACCGGCGGTTGTTTACGGATTCGATGTTTCTGACGGCGGTCCAAAATACGTTCATTTACCTGATCGTACAGGTGCCGCTCATGGTGCTGCTGGCGCTGGTATTATCCGTTATGCTGAATGACCGGAATTTAAAAGGGAAGAGCTTGTTCCGTACGGCGATCTTCCTGCCCTGCATCACGTCGCTCGTCGCTTATTCGGTCATTTTCAAATATATGTTTGCGGGCGACGGGCTCGTCAATAGGCTGCTGCTGCATCTGGGCGTGGTGTCCGAACCGATTCCGTGGATCACCGATCCGTTATGGGCTAAGGTTACGATCATTATCGCGATCACCTGGCGTTGGACCGGTTACAACATGATTTTTTACTTATCGGGCATCCAAAACATCGAGCCGGCGATTTACGAAGCGGCGAAGATCGACGGAGCCTCGGCGGTTACGCAGTTTTTTCGGATCACGATCCCGCTCTTGAAGCCGATCATTTTGTTTACTTCGATCACCTCGACGATCGGCACGCTGCAGCTGTTCGACGAAGTCATGAACATTACCCAAGGCGGGCCCGGGAACGCCAGCTCCACGATCTCGCAATACATTTATAATTTGTCGTTCAAATATTCGGCGGACTTCGGGTATGCGGCAACGGTGTCGTATTCCATCGTGGTTATGATCATCGTATTGTCCGTCATCCAATTCAAAGCGGCAGGTGACCGGAATGCTTAAGGCGAAACGAGGGTTTATATATCTGTTCCTGACGGTGGCGGCGTTCATCTCGATCTTTCCGTTCCTGTGGATCCTCGTCAGCTCGACGAATCCGTCCATCGACGTCACCCGAGGGCGGCTGTTGCCCGGCTCTCACTTTATGGCGAACTTGCGCAACCTGCTGGATTCCGTTGATATCTTGACCGCTTTGAAAAACTCTTTGGTCGTTTCCGTCTCCACGACGCTGCTGGCGCTGCTGATCGCTTCGCTCGCCGGCTACGGCTTTGAAATCTATCGCAGCAAGGCAAAGGACGTTGTATTTAACGTGCTGCTGCTGTCGATGATGCTTCCGTTCGCAGCCCTTATGGTGCCGCTTTACCGCATGTTCGGCAAAATCACCAATCTGGTGCCGGTCATCGGCATCGACACGTTGGCCGCGGTGGTGCTGCCGACCATGACGACGGCTTTCCTGATCTTCTTTTTCCGGCAAAGCACGAAAATGTTCCCGAAAGAGCTGCTCGAAGCGGGCCGCATCGACGGGGTGTCCGAACTGGGGATGTTCTTCCGGGTATACGTGCCGACGATGAAGACGACGTACGCGGCGGCGGCGATCATCACGTTCATGAGCAGCTGGAACAACTACATGTGGCCGCTGATCGTGCTGCAAACGCCGCGGAAGCAGACGGTGCCCCTGCTGATTTCGACGCTCGGTTCCAGCTATTCGCCGGACTACGGGCTGATCATGCTGGCGATCGTCATTTCGACGCTGCCGACGGCCATCGTTTTTTTCGTCATGCAAAAGCACTTCGTGGCCGGGATGATCGGTTCGGTCAAATAACCGAAAGAAGCCGGATGACTCGGTCCCAAATCAGCTCTTAAAATCGCTCCTGCGGCGATTTTAGGAGCTTTTTTGCATTTCGGGAGCCGGCTATAGTATCATGTTTTTATTTATTGCGAAATTTGGATCGGGGTTGGATTCTCACATCATGTTTCGGAGTATGATCGCTAACTTAGCGTTGTTAACCGCTTTTCTTTTTATTTTTAATCAGATCTATTACAGTTATTTGATCAAAAAGAACGCGATACCCGTGAAAGTGTGGATCGGACTGCTGCATGGGGTTTGCGGTTCGCTGCTGCTATTGTTCAGTTTTAAGATCAATGAAACGATCTATATCGATTTCAGGCATATCGCCATCATCAGTGCCGCCTTTTTCGGCGGAGCCGTCTCTTCGTGTATTGCCGCCGCCATCCTGATCCTGGTCCGGGCCGTCAGTTTCGGGGAGCTGACCGTATATACCTTGATCGCGATGATCACATTGACCGTAAACGGGATCGGTTCCGGTCTGGTGATGCGGTACTGCGCCGCTTATTGGCGGAAATGGCAAGTCTCCTTGGCGCTCATCACCTTGACTATTGCGCTGTCGGCTTTCCTCAAAAAAACGGATCCCGCCTATACGCTTCTGTATATTTCCCTGCTTGCGCTGGGCGGATTTTTCGCGGCGGGGTTAATCCGGGTTTTCTCGCGGCATCATCAATTATCCGAGGAGCTGACCGCCAGCGAGAAGAGATACCGCGCGCTCCATTCCCTGCAGGAGGCCGTTTTCGATTCTTTGGTCGGTACGGTCATTACGGTCGTCGACCGGGAAGGGCGGATTACGCGGATCAACAAGGCTGCCGAGCAAATGCTGGGCTACACGGTGGAAGAGCTGCTCGGCCGGTCACCTTTCCTGTTTCACGTTCCCGAGGAAATCAACGATTTTGTCCGCCCGTCTTATCGGCTGTCCGACTTCGTATCGGGTATTTTAGCGGAAGGCAAAGAATTTACCTATGTTCGCAAGGAGGGGGCCAGGCTGACCGTGCTGCTGCATGTTTCGGAGCTGTGGCTCGGGCGCGAGGTCGTCGGTTACGTGTTTTTGGCCACCGATATTTCCGAGCGAAAAGAGATGGAGGACAGGCTGTATCGGCTATCCATGATCGACGGGCTGACGGGCGCAACCAATCGCCGCTATTTTGACGAGGCCTTAGTGCAAGAGTGGGAGAAGGCGAAAGCTGCGGGCCGCTGCGGGCATGCTTTGATCCTGTTTGATATCGATCAATTTAAGGCTTATAACGATATTTACGGTCACCCCGCCGGAGACGCCTGTTTGATCAGGGTGGCGGAGATCGTTAGAAACACGTTGAACAACCCGGACTATACGATTTCCCGTTACGGAGGGGAAGAATTTGCCGTGATCTTGCCGAACACGAACGAAAGCTCGGCACTGGAAGCCGCCGAGTCCTTGAGGTTAGCGGTCTTGGAGGCCCAAATTCCCCACGAGGGATCCACAAACGGCGGGGCCTTAACGATCAGCGTAGGGGTTGCCGCGTGCGCGTATCCGCAGTCCGCATCCCCGGAATTATTGGTGTCCATGGCGGACCGAGCGTTATATCATTCCAAGGCCAGCGGACGAAATCAGGTTGCCGGTTATCGCGAGCTTGCGGAAACGGTATGAGCTTGATCCCATCCCGGGGAGGCGGGGAGGGAGAGTTGCTCCTCCCCGCGCTTTGGCCTTTAGCGATAAGCCGGCAGCCAGTCCCCATGGGCTTCGATCAAGTCGTCGCACAACGCGATGATGTCGTCCATGGACAACTCGGCGGAAGTATGGGGATCGAGCATGGCCGCATGGTAGATATGCTCCTTCTTGCCGGTGATGGCGGCTTCGATCGTCAGCAGTTGGGTGTTGATGTTCGTGCGATTCAATGCGGCGCATTGCGGTGGAAGATCACCGACATAGGTCGGGGTGATGCCGCTGGCATCCACCAGGCACGGTACTTCGACGCAGGCTTCCTTCGGCAGGTTGGTGATCAGCCCGGTGTTCATCACGTTGCCGCCGATTTTGAACGGCACATCGGTTTCCACCGCTTCCATAATATAGGAAGCGTATTCGTGCGAACGTTTGTGTTTCAGTTCCGTGTTGTTGACGAGCTTCTCCCGCATCTTCTCCCAATTGGCGATCTGCTCGACGCAGCGCCGCGGATACTCGTCCAGCGGAATTTGGAAACGTTCGATCAGCTCGGGATAGTTGCGTTTGATAAAGTAGGGATGGTATTCGGCGTTATGCTCCGACGATTCCGTGATGTAATAACCGAATTTGAGCATCATCTCAAAACGCACCATGTCATGATGGGGCGTTTTTTGTTTCTCCGCCGCGCGGCGTTTGATTTCCGGGTATAAGTCGATGCCGTCCCGGGTTACTTCCAGCAGCCAGGCCATATGGTTGATGCCGGCGATTTTCGCTTGCACTCCGGTTTTATCCATCCCTAAGCTGTCGAACAAACCGGGGATGCAGGCCTGCACGCTGTGGCAAAGCCCGACGGTGCGCACCCGGCCGTATGTGTTCATCACATTCGTCAGCACGGCCATCGGATTGGTGTAATTCAGGAACAAGGCGTCGGGACACATTTCGCGGATATCGGCCGCAAATTCCAGCATAACGGGGATGGTGCGCAAATTGCGGAAAATACCGCCGATGCCGACCGTATCGGCGATCGTCTGACGCAGCCCGTATTTTTTGGGGATTTCAAAATCCGTGATGGTGCAGGGATCGTATCCGCCGACCTGGATGGCGTTAACCACGTATTTTGCGCCCCTCAGTGCTTCCTTGCGGTCGGTGTAAGCCTTGACGACGCAGGTGCTGCCGCTGCTAAGCTTGAGATTGCTCAGCATGTTTTCCGAATCCCGCAGCCGCTGCAGATCGATATCATACAACGCCAGTTCGAACCCCTGCAGGGCGGGCGTTTGCATGCAGTCGCCCAGCACGTTTTTGGCGAACACCGTGCTTCCGGCCCCGATAAATGTAATTTTGGACATGGATCGAATCCTCCTTTATAATGCATAGCCGAGCGCTGCAGATATCGTTTATATTCGATACAAGGCGAACTTTTCCGCGTTTTCTCGGCTTGTTCTTATATTTTCAATATAGCTCAGGCCAAATTGGGACAGTATAGAGGAATCGAAGGTCTATATGGATAAATGTTGTATGTTATAGTTCTTTCGGTTAAACTGGAGGGGAATGCAGGAAATGCGCTTGAAATCCGGAGGTCCCCAGTGGTTTCAAATCATGACATGTTTAAAGTAAACATGAATCCCGATGACCGGGAAAAAGACGTTACGCTGTTGTTCAGCGGGGAAGGCCGTCCCCATCCGGCACACAAAATCGGACCGTCCGTCCATGATTATTTCCTCATCCACAGCGTGCTGGAAGGGGAAGGGGTATTTTGCTGGGGAGATCATTCCCACCGCTGCCTGCCCGGGGATACTTTCGTGATCTTTCCGGGCGTCTTGTTCTCTTATGAAGCGGATGCGCAAAAGCCGTGGCATTATGTCTGGGTTGCGCTAAAAGGAGCGGGCGTTTTGAGGCAACTGGCCGAAGTCGGCATTATGCCGGAAGCCCCGGTGTTTCATTCCGGCGATATCGAGGCATTGCACCGCCTGTACACCGAGATTCGCTCGGCGTTCCGGCAATCGGACTCCCCGCTTCTGGAGAGCCTGGAAGCGTCGGGCTGGCTGGCTTTATTGTTCCATCGATTCGGACTCGCGAACCGGGAGAAGCTGAACGCCAGGGAAACGACGGAGCCTACGATGATCGACCGGCAGGTGGAACAGGCGATCCGCTGGATTTCGCTGCAATACCACCAGCCAATCAGCATCGGCGAGCTGTCCCGTAAGCTCGGTTACCACCGCGCCCATCTGTTTCATGCTTTCAAGGCACGGACAGGTCTTTCGCCCAAACAATACTTAATGAAGGTGAGAATCGAGAAAGCCAAGGAATTGTTGGCCGGTCCGCTCACCGTGGATCAGATCGCCGCTTCGGTTGGCTTTAACGACGCCCTTTATTTTTCGCGGCAGTTCAAAAAAACGACCGGTATGCCGCCGAGCGAATATCGCCATCTCCATCGCCATGTCCAGGGCCCGGTCAGCCGGGACGGGTAGGGGGTTTGCATCGTTATTGCGGTATATGTTAATATTTCACTGTTAGGAGAGTGCTTGGAATGCTTTATATCCAATTTGTCAAACTCGTCAGAAAAATCCGCTCCGTACAAACGAACACGATGAAGCGTTGTGCGGAGCTTAATCCGGGAGCGTAAAGCTTCCCCTATTCATCGGCCGAATGGTTTTCTTATAAGCGTAGTTTGCTATGCTTATTTAAGTGTGACCATGGGCCGAGAGGATTTAAGCTTAAAGGGCCGTCGACAACGTTTTGTCGATGGCCCTTTGCATTTGGCTGCGAGTTCGCCGTACGGTTTTGCCGTTCGGCTGACTTGCGCCTTAATCATCAAGCAGAGGGCATGGCGTCCCAAGACGCCGCTCTCTGCTTTTTTGTTTCAAATTGACTAACAGAAAAGAGGAAACAAAATGAGTTTGCTTCAAGTCGAACATTTAACGCATAGCTTTGGTGATAAAAAGTTGTACGACAATGCCTCCTTTGCCTTGTTCAAAGGTGAACACATGGGGATCGTCGGCCAAAACGGGGCGGGAAAAAGCACGCTGATCCGCATTTTGCTCGGCGAAATCATCCCGGATCAGGGCAGCGTCAAGTGGCCGTCCCACATTCGGATCGGACATTTGGATCAATACGCCGAAATCGACGGGAACGAGACGATTGCCGAATATTTGAAGACGGCCTTTGCCGACCTGTTCGAAATGGAGCGCCGGATGAACCGGTTATATGAGGAGTGCGCGGCGACCGGCGATGCGGAGGCATTACTGCAGGCTGCGGAAATTCAGGAACGTTTGGAGGCACGGGACTTTTACCAGGTTGATAATCAAATTCGGAAGGTTGCTTCGGGTTTGGGCCTCGACGCCATCGGCATACACCGTAAAATCGCGGAGCTGAGCGGCGGGCAGCGGGCAAAGGTCATCCTGGCCAAGTTGTTGATTGAAGAGCCGGACGTTCTGCTGCTGGACGAACCGACCAATTTTCTGGATAAGGAGCATATCGCTTGGCTATCCGGTTACCTGGCGGCTTTTGAGGGGGCTTTTATCGTCGTATCCCATGACTTCGAGTTTTTGGAGAAAGTAACTTCCTGTATCTGCGACATCGAGTTCGGGACGATCCAAAAATATTACGGCAAATATTCCGAGTTCCTGCGGCAAAAGGAGCATCTGCGGCAGGATTACGTGCGCCGCTATCACGCCCAGCAGAAAAAGATCGAAAAGACGGAGGAATATATCCGCCGGAATATCGCCGGCGTCAACACCAGAATCGCCCAAGGGCGCAGAAAGCAGCTCGAACGGATGGAAAAGCTCGCTCCGCCCGCGTTTACTCACAAGCCGTCGATCCGTTTCCGCGAACTGCCGCTGTCCGCGCAAACCTCGTTGAAGGTCAGCGATCTGGTGGTTGGGTACGGGGCGCCGCTTTTGCCGAAAATCAACTTTTCCGTGACGGGAGGACAGAAGCTCGCGATTACCGGATTCAACGGGATCGGCAAATCGACGCTGTTGAATACGCTGGTCGGGCGGATCCCGACGGTTTCCGGACGATTCCGCTTTTCGGAGCAGACCCAGATCGGATATTATGAACAGAATCTGCAATGGAATAACGATACGCTTACTCCGCTTCAGATCCTTTCGGAGCAGTATCCTAGGCTGGGCAACAAAGAAATCCGCCGCTACTTGGCCCAGTGCGGGGTCAAAGACGACCTGGTTACGCAGGAAATCCGCACGCTGAGCGGCGGAGAACAATCGAAAGTCAAATTGTGCGGGCTGATGCTCTCGCCCTGCAATTTCCTGGTCTTGGACGAACCGACGAACCATTTGGACGCGGAAACGAAAAGCGCCTTGCTGGAAGCGTTACGGCAGTTTAACGGAAGCGTCATCCTGGTGTCCCATGAGGAACGGTTTTACCGGGAGTGGGCGGATCGCGTCATTCATTTGGGATAGGAGCTACTAGTAAAACGATCCGCACGTTGGTAGAGGGAGAGGATTGGGGGCATGGCATGCGGTAGGGTGGAGGATGGGAGTAGCGTCCCAATCGAATGGCATCGTGTATCGGGGAGGCAAGACTAAAGTGGAAAAAACACATCTATTTTGAGCGGAAAGTGAAATATTGAGGGAATTAGTTGGAAATCATGCCCACGGTATTTCAGGAACACTCTACTAGATCAACCGCAAAAGTGCATCTCATATTCCGTAAATTACGATGCTGGAACGAATGAAATGCAAAGGTGCATCTGACTTGAGGGCAACTCGATAAAAAGGGCCTTTTGCGCGAAAATGAGCTACACTTTTACACTTGAGCCACTTATTTCGGGGAATTTCGACGAAATTCGTATGCACCTTTGCATCTCGCGGGATCCGCCGCGAGGATCCGCCCGCCATGACATCATCAACATTTCTTGCATGATGCTGCTGCGCACGCCGGCCCACCGCGAACAGCCATACTTGACCGACGAGCGTCTGAATGCGTGCCCGAGTTATGCAATCGCCTTGAAGAATCGGCTTCCGATCTGTGATAATATGAAAAAGATAACAGGAACGGCGATGATTGAACAAAACCTATGGGAAAGAGCGGAGTATGAGATGAAGAGATTGACGATTGACGATGTCGCCCGCAGGGCCGGCGTTTCCAAAAGCACGGTGTCCCAATACCTGAACCAGCGGTATGAATATATGAGCGACGCGACCCGGCAGCGGATCGCCGCAGCCATTGAGGAGCTGGATTACCGGCCGAACGGCCTTGCCCGCGGCTTAAAGCAAAATCGCACGCATCTGGTCGGCGTCATTGTGGCCGATATCGATTATACTTTGTCGATCCAATGCGTCAGAGCCATCGAAAGCCAACTGCAAAGCCACGGTATTCAGGTGCTGATTTGCAACGCCGACGAAAATCCGGAGAAGGAGCGGCTCCATATCGAAACGCTGATGGCGAGGCAGGTTGACGGTTTGATCATTTTCCCCACGGGCCACCAGTCCTCCGCCTACAGTCGACTTGTCGAAGGGCGGATGCCGTTCGTCTTCATTGACCGGCTCGTGGACGGCGTCAGTACGCAGAGCTTGCTGCTGGACAACGAAATCGCCGCCAAGTTGGGAGTAGAAGAACTGGCGCATTTCGGGCATACCCGGATCGGCATGATAACGTTGCCGCTTGGGCCGCAAGGCTTAACCCCTCGCAAGGAACGGCTTGGCGGATTCCGCAAGGCGATGGAGGAAACGGGGCTGCCGTTAAGGGAAGAATATCTGGTGAGCGCTCCCGCGGAGGAGATTGCCGCACGCCTGTCGGAGTTGTTGGCGCTGCGGGAACCGCCGACGGCCCTCATCGCCGGCAACGATATCGTGCTTGCCGAACTGTTGAAGGCGTCCAACCGCTTGGGGATCTCCATCCCCAAGCAATTGTCGGTCATTGGCATCGACGATGCCAAGTTCGCCCAAATCTACAACCCTGTCATTACGACGATTTGTCAGCCTGCCTACGAGCTGGGCGTACAAGCCGCCAAAGTGATTTTGGCCGGCATCGAGGACAAGGACAACTCGGTGCCTATCGTTTACCGCTTCCCTCCTTCCCTCAAGCGAGGGGACTCGGTGAGAAAAATCGGGACAAACGGATAGATGCCGACAAACCTAGTCGACCGTGACGGCGGAAACCAAAAATGCGTCCAGCTTCGCTCGGTTTGGCAGGCCATCCATATCGCCCGGGGACATGACCGCGAGCGCGCCGAGCGCATTCCCCCTGGAGACGGCCGACCGCACGTCCAACTTCTCCAGCAGTCCGCTGATTACGCCGGCGGCGAAGCCGTCGCCCGCGCCGACCGTATCCACGACCCGCTCCACTTTGAAGCCCGGCACAAAGCCCGAACCAAGGGACGATTTATAAAAAGCCCCGCCCGGCCCCATCTTGATGACAACGAACGAGACGCCTTGATTCAGGTAGAAGTCGGCGATCTCCTCCGGCTCCGTCAGACCGGTCAATAGGCGCGCCTCGCTGATGCCGGGCAGGAACCAGTCGCTGCGGGCAGCCAATTCGTTGATGGTCCGGACCATCGTCTCGCGGTCGTCCCATAATACCGGGCGCAGGTTGGGATCGAACGAGATCGTTTTGTTCAAACCTTTCATGTAGTCCATGGCGTGACGCGAGAACTCCAGCATGGTTGGGGAGAGCGCCGCCGAAATACCCGTGACGTGCAGATGGTCGGCGCAACCAAAGTAAGCCGGGTCAAAATCGGCGATATCGAGGGTGGAGGCGGCGGAGTTTTTGCGGAAATATTCCACCTTCGGATCGCCGTCCAGCACCCTTGATTTCAGGAGCATGCCGGTTGGCCGCTCTTTGGTAAACGTGATGCAGGAAGTATCGATGCCTTCCCGCTTCTGGGCGTCCAGAATAAACCGGCCAAGACTGTCTTCGCCCAGCTTGGTCACGTAACCGGTCGGGTGGCCGAGGCGGCAAAGGCCTGTCGCTACATTGCTCTCGGCGCCGGCCAGAGCCTTGGAGAATGAAGTTGCTTCGTACAGTTCGCAGACCTCTTCGGCCCGGAACATGACCATCGGTTCGCCGAAGGTTACGGCGGCTAATTTTTTGGACATACAAAAATTCCTCCTTAATGATGACTCTAAATATAAAATATCACATAAACCCATTTAGTAGTATGTCGACTTTTGGATTAACGTTGAAAAAAAGAACGAACAGAGCGGATAAAGCTTGAGTTTCGGCAAAAAAACATTGACGGGGACAGGGTTTGTGTTTAGTATCGTTTTAAAGAGAGGCAGCTGATTTTTAGGGTGGTTTAGTAAATTATTTTAGTAAACTTTATTAAAAAGATAAGGGAGAAGAGTCCGATGAAAAAGCTGAAAGTATTGGGGAACCTGAACGAATGCGGAGTGGTAGCGGTCATCCGGGGGGGAGACGCGGAAGAGGCTTACAAAATGTCCGCAGCCTGCATTGAAGGCGGCCTGACCAATATCGAAGTGACGTTCACGACGCCGGGCGCGGAAGAAGCGATCCGCCGACTGGCGGCGGAATTTGGCGAACGGGCGGTTATTGGCGCCGGCACGGTGCTCGATCCGGTTACGGCTCGGATCGCCATTCTCGCGGGAGCGGAGTTTGTGGTCAGCCCGTCGTTCGATAAGGAGACGGCGGAGATGTGCAACCTGTACGGCATCCCGTATATGCCGGGAATTCTTACGCTGGTCGAAATCAAGGAGGCGCTGAAGCTCGGCGTTGACGTCCTGAAGCTGTTCCCGGGCAGCGCCTTCGGCCCCGATTTTGTCAAGGCCGTCAAAGGCCCGATGCCGCACGTCAGCATTATGCCGACCGGGGGCGTGGACCTGAACAACATGGAGCAATGGCTTAAAGCCGGCTGCATCGCCGTTGGCGTCGGCGGCAATTTGACCGCTCCGGCGAAGCAGGGAGACTTCGGGAAAATTACCGAGCTGGCTGCGGCTTACGTGGCCAAGTACCGGTCTTGGCGCGAAACTGTACCGAATATCGGCTAGCGGCGGAGTAAGCGGCTGAAGAATAAAGACAAGGAGACAAGAACCGGCCGGCGCCCGCCGACCGGTTCTCTTTATAAATCAGCCGATTTCCGGATCGTTCTATTAGCCTGCGGCGCAGCATGCCTTAAATTTCTTGCCGCTGCCGCAAGGGCAAGGTTCGTTGCGGCCCGGAGCTTTGCCGTCGAAATAGCGCTGCAAATTGTGGGCGTACAATTCCCGGCGCATTCGCTCGCCCAACTCCTGCATACGCTCATGGGCGTATGCATAAATCCGCATGTAGCTTTGGCAAAAATAATCCGGATCGGACTCGGTTCCTTCCGCATTCCATTTGCGGTTTCGCGGGCAGCCGCCGTAGCACAAACGCTGCCATTCGCAGGAACGGCATTTGTCCGGCAAGGCTGGCTTCATCCGGTGAAAGCGCGCGTAGTTCGGATGGGCCAGCATGTCGGCGATGGAAGAGTCGGCCACATTGCCGACGGTCCATTTCTCGTTAATAAAGAAGTCGCACGGAAACGCATCGCCGTTTTGTTCAAGCACCAGGCTTGTCGGACACGCTGCGCGATGGACGCACAGCTCCGCTTCCCGGTTAATATAAACGCTAAGCATGTTATCGAAGAAGCGTACGGAAACCTGCGGGTCACCGTCATTGTACCACTCGTCGAACACTTCGCAGAGGAAGTCGCCGTATTCCCGCGGCGTAATTTCGTATACGCCGGGCTGATCCACCTGCTGGGAACGGAAATCCATGCAGGGGATGAATTGGACGAAATTGAAATCGTTCTCACGATAAAATGCCATCAGTTCCTTGGCTTTGCCTACATTTCCCTTATGGATGACCGTCAATATATTAAAATCCACCTGATGCTTCCGCAAATGCCCGATACCGGCCATAACCCGATCAAAGCTGCCTTTGCCGTTGGAAGTCACCCGGCGGGCGTCATGGATCTCCTTGGGGCCGTCGAGGCTGACGCCGATCAGAAAGTTATACGTTTTGAAAAAAGCGGCCCAACGATCATTGATCAGTGTGGCGTTCGTCTGCAGCGAGTTGCTGATGATCGTATGCGGCGGGGCATGGAGGGCTTGCCGATAAACGACTTCCTCGAAGAACTCCATCCCGGCCAGCAGCGGTTCCCCGCCCTGCCAGGCAAAATTGGCGGCGCCTTGGCTGTGCTCCATGTAATCCTTGATGAATTTATCCAGAATAGCGGAATCGATCCGGTTGATCTTGGGTCCCGGCTTGCCTCCGCAGGTGCTGTAATAGCAGTAATCGCAGGCCAAATTGCAGTCCTCCGATACGGTTTTCCACATCACGCCGATGTGGGAATGACCGTTTGTCATGCAGCCTCCCGACATACAATCCCCTCCTGTCTATAGTGGTTTCATGATTAAATCTATAATTCATCTATCTATAATGATTTAAAAGATAACATCAAGCTTAAATAATGTCAAAATAACATAAAGTTTTGGAATAAATCGCTTTTACTAGATTTATACAGCGATAAAACTCTTGTTCTTTATTCCAATATGAAATTATCTTTGCTATAGTCAGCTTATGAAGATTATAAACTATTCCGGGGGATAGATATGTTCCATGTATTGGTTGCAGAGGATGAAGTTTGGATTCGCAACGGCATCGTGGAGATGATCGAGCGGTTTGGGCTTGATTTCAAAGTCGTGGCCCAAGCCAGCGACGGGGCGGAGGCCTGGAATTTGATCAATGAGGTGTGGCCGAACGTGATCATCACCGATATCGTCATGCCGGAGCTGGACGGGTTATCTCTGCTCGGCAAATGCGATGAATACAAGCTGGGCATCGTCCCGATCGTGATCAGCGGCTACGAGAATTTCGGTTACGCCCAACAGGCCATCCGGTACGGAGCGACCGAATATTTGCTGAAGCCGGTCGTGGCCGAGGATTTGAAGCAGGCTCTGCTGCGTTCCGTGGAACGGCTGCAAAGCTCCGCTCATCTGTATGAACCCCTGTTTAAAATCCAAGAGTACCTGGAAGGGATGGAAGTGTGGGATCATCAACGCCTGGTTTCGGAAGCCGGTCGGATCCTGAAGTCCATTTATAAGGTGAAAACGCCGAATCCCGGGATTCGAAACGGGCTGCTCCGTATTTTCTCGGACAAGCTGAACGAGCAGCTAAAGAGCATCCATCCTCAGCATCAGGAATTGAAATTTGCTGAAACATCCGACAAACGCGGCGTGGAGGCCCACTTTGCCGGCTTGTTGGAACAGTGGTCCCGCCGTTTAAACGTCGCGGCTTCCGGCAAGAACTCCCGGTTATTGTGCAAACGGGTAACCGAATACGTTCAACAAAATTACGCCAAGGAAATCACGCTGGCGCAAATCGCGGAGTTTACCGATCTGAGCGTTTCCCGGTTCTGCGTGTTGTTCAAGCGGGAATACGGAGATTCTTTCATCAATTATTTGAATAAATACAGGATCGAAACCGCGAAACAACTGCTGCTGGAACCGGATCTGAAGGTTTACGAGGTGGCCGATATGGTTGGGTTCTCCTCCTTGCCGTACTTTAACCGGCTGTTCAAAAGCCTGACAGACGAGTCGCCGGGCGAATACCGCAGGAGCCTGGGCTTATGAACTTCAAGCTTTCCCCCTTGCGTTCCATCAAGCAAAGAATGATCGCGTTGTTTTTCGGGCTAAGCCTTTTGTCGGTGTGCCTGACGGCCGGATTTTCCCACTTTTTCTACAGCAAAGCGGTTAAAGAGGAATTCGTGATGATCGCGGAAGAAGCCACGGGCCGGCTCAACCATCATCTGGAGTTTTATTTCCGGCAAATGAAAAAATCGACGAATACGTTGCTGAATACCGATCTGGTGCAAAAATGGCTGAGCGAAGGCTATACTCCCAATGTAGAGGATATCGCCGGAATTGAAAAGGAAATGAACACGTATGTGTCATTCAATTTTCGAGAGATCAACAATATGTTCCTCGTTTCGAATGATTCCCGGGTTCTTCCGCTGAACAACAGTTATATCCCGGAAGACCGGCGCGTGATAGATGCCTGGTTTAAGGACGTCCGGGAAGTTACGGTATTGCCTACCCATCGCCTGAACGAGAACGGCCCCCTGGTCATGGATATGATCATCCCGATTTACAGCACGCAAACGACGGCGATGATCGGCAAGCTGGTGCTGCAGTTTTCCATGACCGAAATCGACGCTGCCTTCGATAAATCCCGGCTGGGGAAAAGCGGTTATTTCTTCTTGCTGTCGAAGGAGGACATCGTGGTCAATCATCCCGAGAAGGAATGGGTGGGCAAGGCGCGGAAAGACACGCCGCTCGGCGGATTGAACTTGGATCTGGAAAACGCCACCGTTGCCCAAACGTGGAACGGTGATGCCTATCTGGTTTCTGTTTATGAATCGCAATACACGGGCTGGACTATCGTTTCCGTCGTCCCTTATGCCGAGATGGCCAAAGGGTTGAACTCTGCGGTTTTATCGACCTTGATCGCTTTGGCGATCCTTGGGACCTGCATCTTTTTGATCCTCCCTTTCATGGTGTCACAGTTTGTAGGCCCGATCAAGTATATGAAAACGAGGATGGAACGGGTTGCCAAGGGCAATCTGGAAGTCAGGGCGTCGCACATCTCCGGCATCCATGAATACCAGGTGCTGACCCGCAGCTTCAATTACATGGTGGAGCAGTTGAACGATCTGATGCGGGAAATCTCCGAATACAAGGTAAAAGAGGTAGAACTGCAATTAAGGCAAAGCGTGGCTACGGTCAGAGCGCTGCAAAACCAAATCAATCCGCACTTGCTGTACAATACGCTGGATATTATCAAAAGCATCGCCTATTTGGAAGATGTACCGCTGATCGAGAAAATCGCCCATAACCTTGCGGACGTATACCGGTACGCTTCCAAGGGATCGGATCAGGAAGTAACGCTTCGCGAGGAGCTAAGCGTGTTGATCAAGTATCTGGAGATCGTGCATATCCGTTATCCGAAAAAATTCGAAAGCAGCGTCCGGGTGAACGAGAAATTTATGGATTGTCCGATCATCAAGCTTACGATTCAGCCGATCGTGGAGAATGCCGTCAAATACGCGGTGGAAGCGAAAGGCGGGAATGCGGCGATTCTTGTGAACGCATACGACGAAGGGCGCGATCTGATCATTGAAATTGCGGATAACGGCCCGGGAATCCCGGAAGCGCGGCTTGCGGAGCTGGAGGATCAATTCCGCGGCAGTTCGTCCGCCGAAGATACATTCAGAGGTGAGTCCATCGGACTGGCGAATGTCCATGCCAGGATTCGATTGAAATACGGCGAACCGTATGGGATTTCCGTACATTCTTTCCCGGGACGCGGCAGCGTGGTCAGCATACGGATTCCTTTACGGAACGGAGAAAGCGATGCGGTCCGAACAGGCTAAACGTGCGAGTGAAGGGAGGATGGGCATGAAAAAATGGGGCATGATGCTGTTGTCCGCGTTTTGGCTCGTGGGGCTGCTTGGATGCTCCGGCGCTGCCGGAAGCGGATCGGCGGGGGAAGTGGAGTCTGCTCGCGGGGAGAAGGCAGCGCCCGTGGAGCTGAATTTGATGACGTTCAGCTTCGCGGGGGGCGGCTGGCCGGAGGATCATCCGGTCGTCAGAGAGCTAAATAAGCGGCTGAACATCAAGCTGAACATCGAGTGGATCCCCATGGACGTTTACGGGCAGAAGCTGAACGTACTGGCGGCCTCCAATGATTTTCCCGATGTGTTCTTGGTCGAAGGTCCGGAGTTCAACAAGTGGAAAGACAAAGGCATCTTTATGGATATCGAACCGGAGCTTGCCAAGTACCCCAATTTCGTGAAATATTTGAGCCGGGAATATTTGGAGCTCATGAATCCCAAAGGAAAAATGTACGGATTGCCGTTTTATATTACGGACACGAGGGATTCTCTGATCATTCGCAAGGATTGGCTGGACAAGCTGGGGCTTTCGGCACCTGCCACCTTGGATGAATTTCTCGAAGTGGCTAAAGCGTTTGCACAGGACGATCCCGACGGGAATGGCAAAGACGATACTTACGGGTTTTCGTTCAGCATCGTCAACGGTAAATTCACCAATCTGGACTCGATTATGGGCGCTTTCGGTTTAGGGAACGAGTGGAGCGAGCAGGAGGGGCGGCTGATCCCGCTGCAGGTGCAAACGAAGGAACTGAAGCCGTTTCTCGCTTTCCTCAGGGAGGCTTATTCGTCAGGGGCGCTCGACCCGGAATTCGCCACGAACAAGGTCAAGGATCCGCTGGCCAAATTGGAGGCCGGAAAAATTGGCATCGCCACCGTCGTTCCCAACGAATTTTATACGTCGACGCTGCCGGCATTAAAAAAGAACGCCCCCGGGGCGGAACTTGTCCAGTTGATTCCCCCGCAGGGACGGGGCGGACTCCAGGCGACGCATACGATCGGGAACACGAGCAAAATCGTCATCAACGCCCGTATCGACCCCGCCAAGCAGCAAAAAGCGCTGGAGCTGTTGAATTACCTGCTGTCCGACGAAGGTTACGATTTAATCAAAAACGGCGTTGAAGGCATTCACTACCAAAGAACCGTCGAAGGAACGTTCGAAAAGCTGCCGACGTTTGACAAAGACCGTCCGCAGCTGCTTTCCGTCTGGTTTTTCCGCCGCTACGACCCGGAAGTCCAGATCCGCAAGTGGGATGATCCGCAGTATTCCGAAAACGTCTTGAAGTTTTATGAAACCAATGCCAAGTATCGTTGGAAAAATCCGGCGGAAGGCCTGTCCAGCGAGACGTTTGATCAAAAGGGCCTCCGGCTTCTGGGGAGATGGATAGATACGATGACCAAAGTGGCCATGGGACAGCTTCCTTTAAGCGCCGTGGACGAGGCGGCCGAGGCCTGGATGCGGGACGGCGGGGATCGGATGATCCGCGAGATTAATGAGGAGTACAGGAAGACTAAGGAATAACTTTCCCGACTTGCGGGATATCACGGCTATGCGCATGGCGCATGGCCTTTTTTAGTTCATCTCCATTAGCGGCATTTCATGTACTTATTTTTTCGCTGGAATTTCTCAAGTCCCGCAAATATCCGGCAACAAACAAAAAGATCGGTTAAGGACTTTGCTGGAGAATGGATGTAGAGTAAGGAAGGGCCAAGGCATGAAGGGGTGATTCGGCAGAAAAGAGAACAGGCGGCCGCATGGTAACGAAAGCGCTTTTACGGATAGGAATAAACCGCAACGGGAGGCAGTGACGAATGAGTGAGAAAAATCAGGTTTCATTAAAAGAAAGAATCAGCTACGGGTTGGGGGATACCGCGTCCAATCTTATTTTTACCATCGTGACCACATACCTTATGTTTTTCTATACCGATGTTTACGGCCTGAATGTGGCCGCGGTAGGCACTTTGTTCTTTGTAGCGAGAATGATCGACGCTTTGGACGGTCCTATCTTTGGGGTGTTGATCGACCGTACGAGCACCAAATGGGGGAAGTCCAGACCTTATTTCCTCTGGCTATCCATTCCGTTTGGGGTCGTCGCGATATTGACATTCATGACCCCCGATTTAAGCGCGACGGGTAAAATCATCTATGCGTATGCCACGTACATCGCGTTGGGTATTTTGTATGCGGGCGTCAATATTCCGTTATCGTCGCTGCTGCCGAGCCTTACCAGCAATTCGAAGGAAAGAACTGTGGTCAATACGTATCGGATGGTCGGAGGCCAGACGGGCGCGTTTATCGTCAATGCTGCGGTGTTGCCTTTGGTCGCTTTTCTGGGTGGGGGCAATCAGCAGCAGGGCTTTCTCTACACCATGATTTTGTTTGCTGTGGTCGGCGTCGGGTTATTTTTCATTACGTTTGCAAATACGAAAGAGCGCGTCCAATCCAACGGAAATAAACCGATCCCTTTTAAAGAAGGTGTGAAAGCGATAAAGGGAAATTGGCCCTGGTGGATTTTGCTCATCGTGAACGTTCTGCTGTTTATCTCTACGATCATGATGAATCAATCGACGATCTATTACCTGAGATACAACTTGGACCGCGCGGACTTGGTGCCGGTGCTGAAC
This sequence comes from Paenibacillus sp. JL3B1040, assembly GCF_057063165.1. Taxonomy (NCBI): domain Bacteria; kingdom Bacillati; phylum Bacillota; class Bacilli; order Caryophanales; family Paenibacillaceae; genus Paenibacillus; species Paenibacillus tiangongensis. The sequence goes on from NZ_CM169317.1 coordinate 2,115,587, forward strand.
GGATTGTCGAGCTTGATGCTCGTCGGGATTATTGCGGTGCCGTTTATGGCCAATAAACTCGGCAAACGCAACACGGTGCTTTTGGGGTTCATTCTGGCCGTGGCGGGACAACTGATTATCTTTGCCGGCTCGGAGTTTCTCTCGGTTCCGCTCATGGTAATCGGAAGATCGCTGGCGAAGATTGGACTTGGCGTGGTGGCCGGCATTAAATTCGCGATGATCGCCGATACGGTCGATTACGGCGAATGGAAAACCGGCGTGCGCGCGCAAGGGCTGCTGATGGCAGCTTCCACCTTTGGCGTCAAATTCGGCATGGGGCTTGGGGGAGCGATCGCCGCGTGGATTATGTCGATGGGGGGATATATTCCCAACCAGACGCAGACTTCTTCCGCATTGCTCGCCCTTCAATTCAATTTCGTGTGGGTGCCGCTGATTTGCTTCGTGCTTTCCATCGTCCTCATGATGTTTTACCGGCTTGATCAACAAGAGGAGACCATGAAGGAGGAGCTTCAGAACAATCGGATCGCCACGGCTTAAGCAGCGCGGATCGGCAGGTACGTAGAAAGGAAGCAAGACATCTCTTCAGGATGTCTTCTTTCCCTTTTTCGACCGGGGCAGAAAAATAGGGCAACAAACAAAAAGATCGGTTAAGGCGATATGGGCAGGTTGCCTGTAGAGTAAATCATGTACGTATGTCGGGAATCCGGCCATGGAGGCCGTTTACAGTGAGTGTTTGCCATTCTTAATTTCAACTTGAGAGGAGAATGCCTCATGAGAGTCTTGTTTTTGGATCTGGATTCGACTAACCCGGAACATCTAGGCTGTTATGGTTATCATCGCAATACGTCACCCAATATCGATAAAATCGCCGCTGAGGGCGTTCGTTTTACCAACTATTACACCTCGGACGCGCCTTGCGCTCCTTCCCGCACCGCGCTGATGAGCGGGCAGTTCGGGATTCGCAACGGCCTCGTCGGCCACGGCGGTACGGCGGGGGACATGAAGCCGGAAGGCGAGAAGCGGGAGCTGATGGGCAGACTTACCCGGGGCGGGGCCTTTCCGTCGTACCTGCAGCTGATCGGCGGACTTAGCACCACCTTGATCAGTCCATTCCCGCAGCGCCATTCGACGTTCGCGTTTTATGCCGGATTTAACGAAATTATCAATACGGGGCATCTCGGAAATGAGTCCGCGGATGACGTAACGCCCGTGGCGCTGGATTGGATCGAGCGGAATGCCCAAAAAGACGACTGGTTCCTCTACGTGAATTATTGGGATCCGCATACCCCTTACCGAACGCCGCTGGAATACGGAAACCCGTTCGAAAACGATCCGCTGCCGGAATGGATGACGGAAGAGGTGCTGGAGCGGCACAAGGACATGGTCGGTTCCCACAGTGCGCGGGAGCTCAACATTAATTTCAGAACCAAGAGCTACGATAATGCCACTTCCCCCGATTTTCCGCGTCATCCCGGGGAAATTCTCAATATGGATGATTTGAGAAAAACGGTTGACGGGTACGATTGCGGCGTTCGTTATATGGACGACCATCTGGGCAAGTTGTTTGCGGCGTTGGAGCAGCAGGGCGTAATGGAGGATTTGATTATTATCATCACCGCCGACCATGGCGAAAATATCGGCCAGCTCGGCATCTATGGCGAGCATGCGACCGCGGATCAGGGGACCTGCCGGATTCCGATGATTATTCGCTGGCCGGGCATGAAGCGGGGAATTGTCGACGAGCGGATGCATTACCATCTGGACTTGCTGCCGACGGTGGCCGAACTGCTCGGACAAGATCCGATGCCGGATTGGGACGGCGCCAGCTATGCACCGGTACTTCGCGACGGGGCCGATTGCGGCCGGGATTACCTCGTGGTGTCGCAGTGCGCTCATGTGGTGCAGCGCAGCGTCCGTTTCGGCGATTGGATGTATATCCGCAGCTATCACGACGGTTTCCACCTGTTTGACAAGGAAATGCTGTTCAACCTGCGGGAGGACCCGAACGAGCAGCGCAATGTCGCTTCCGAAAACCGCGACGTTTGCATGGAAGCCGTTTATCTGCTGAACCAGTGGCATGAAGAAATGATGGTCCGTTCGGGCGATGATCGCGATCCGTTATGGACGGTTATGAAAGAAGGCGGGCCTTTCCACGCCAAAGGATATCTGCCGGGATATCTGAAACGGCTGGAGGAAACCGGAAGATCCCGGCAGGCTGCGGAACTGGCGCGCAAGCATCCTCAGGAGTTTCCGCCGAAGCCGGCCACTGAAATCGAGAAGCTGGTTAGAAAGCGGCTCACGGAACAGATGGGCCCGCATTGATTCGTATCATCCATTTTTATCGCTAGGAGCTGAAAAACGTGGCTAACTTGAAAGCTAAACCGTTTTATTTATCCGATGAAGATATTGCCTGGGTACAGCAGATGATCGCCGGAATGACGCTGGATGAGAAAGTCGGGCAATTGTTCTGTCTGGTTGGCTACTCCGCTGAAGAAGAATATTTGCAGCGGCTGGCGGCCGACTACAAGGTCGGAGGTTTGATGTGCCGTCCGATGGCCGCAAGCAGCGTCGTAAATACGGTGCAAACACTGCAGCAAAACGCCAAGATTCCAATGCTGATCGCAGCCAACTTGGAGAAGGGCGGTTCGGGCATCGCCGAGGAAGGGACCACCGTCGGGTCCGTGATGCAGGTGGCCGCCACCGATGACGCCGAGATGGCCTACAAGCTGGGCCTCGTCTGCGGACGGGAAGGCGCTGCGGTTGGCTGCAACTGGGCGTTTGCGCCGATCATCGACATCGATTACAACTTCCGCAATCCGATTACCAATACGCGCACGTTCGGCTCCGATCCGGAGCGGGTACGCCGCATGGGCATCCAGTATGTCAAGGGCGTGCAGCAAAACGGCGTAGCGGCTTCCATCAAGCATTTCCCGGGTGATGGAGTGGATGAGCGAGACCAGCATCTGGTGGAAAGCATCAATTCCCTGTCCTGTGAGGAATGGGATGCGACTTACGGGGCCGTCTATAAAGCCTGTATCGAAGAAGGCGCCATGACGGTGATGGTCGGTCATATCCTGCAGCCGGCCTACAGCCGAAGACTCAATCCGGCGCTGAAGGATGAGGAGATTTTGCCGGCCTCGTTATCCTATGAATTGGTGACGAAGCTGCTGAAGGAACAGCTTGGCTTTAACGGCCTGGTGGTGACGGACGCTTCGACCATGGCCGGAATGATGATTTCGATGCCTCGCTCGCAAGCCGTACCGCGGGCGATCGCCGCCGGCTGCGATATGTTCCTGTTCTGCCGCAGCCTGGAGGAAGATTTCGGTTACATGAAGCAGGGCATCGAGGACGGCATCATCACCGAGGAGCGCCTGAACGAAGCGTTGACCCGGATTTTGGGACTCAAAGCGGCGTTGAAGCTGCACCGCAAACAGGCGGAAGGGATGCTTGTGCCCAAGCTGGAGGAAGCGCTCAAGGTGCTGGGCGCGGAGGAACACCGGCAATGGTCGGTGGAGTGCGCGGACAAGGCGGTGACTCTCGTCAAGGAAGAACAAGGAGTGCTGCCGATTCATCCCGACAAATACAAGCGCGTCCTGTTCTATGAAATCGAATCCCAACAGGGTGTGGCGTACAGCGCGCGGGTCGGAGCCGCCGAACTGTTCAAAGAGAAGCTTCGGGCTGAAGGCTTTGAGGTAAGCACGTTCGAGGTGAATCCGGGATTTGAAGGGATGATGTCGGCGCAAAGCGAAGTGCTCGGCAAATACGATCTGATGATCTATTTGGCCAACATGGTGACCAAAAGCAACCAGACGGTGGTCCGGATCGAATGGAAGCAGCCGATGGGGGCTAATGTGCCGACCTTTATGACCACCATTCCGACTTTGTTCATTTCGGTCGAGAACCCGTATCATCTGCTGGACGTACCGCGGGTGAAGACGTTTATCAACGCCTACAATTCGAACGACAACGTGCTGCAGGCGCTGATCGACAAGCTGATGGGCCGCTCGGAGTTCAAGGGGACAAGTCCGGTCGATCCATTTTGCGGCTTGTGGGACGCCAGATTATAGCTGCGGCGTAAAGAGAGAAAGCGAATCGGAAGGAGAGAACAGCATGAATCGGCGGTATGAGGCGGTTATTTTCGATCTGGACGGCGTCATTGTATCAACGGATCGTTACCATTTCCTGGCGTGGTCCCAACTGGCCTGGCAGGAGAGAATTGAATTTAATGAAGAAATCAATCACCGGCTGCGCGGCGTCAGCCGCATGGAGAGTCTGGAGATCATTTTGGAAAAGGCCAGTAAGCGTTACACGCCAGAAGAGAAGCGGGAGCTGGCCGAGCGGAAAAACGAGGTGTACCGCGGTTTGCTGGGCAGCCTGACCGCCAGCGATCTGCTCCCGGGGGTGGCGGAGACCTTGTCCGCCCTCCGCGAGCGGGGATACAAAATCGCCATCGGTTCATCCAGCAAAAATACGCCGGTGATCCTGGAACGGATCGGCTTGTCCGGCTATTTCGACGCGGTGGCGGACGGGAACGGGATCAAGCGCAGCAAACCGGACCCGGAAGTATTTCTGCTGGCGGCCGGCAAGCTGGGCGTTTCGCCCGCGGCGTGCCTGGTCGTCGAGGACGCGGAGGCGGGAATCATCGCCGCCAAACGCGGCGGCATGGCGGCAGCGGCCATCGGCGAGGCGCGAAGCTGCCAAGAAGCGGATTGCTCGCTAGAGACGATTGCGGACTTGTTGCTTTATGTGTGAACCAAACAATGACAAGGGAAGTTAGGGGTACGGGATCTGCGTACCGGAGGCGCCATTCAAACAGCGCCTCTTCTTTGTGCTTGGGACGGTGTTAATGGCATCTTCACGATCGATTCACTCGTCTCCGTCCCACTCCTGCAGCATCATCACGGCCGCTCCGGTGGCTACCGCCTCTTCGAGAAGCAGCCCCTGCGTGAAGGCCGGACTGTATTCGGGATAATGGTAGGTGTTCTTCTTGGCGATCTCCAGCGCGGTTTCGAAGACGAGCGGGTGAGCGCTGACGAGCGGACCGCCGAGAATGACGTATTCGGGATGCAGCGCATTGATCAGGTTGGCGAGCCCGATCCCCAGATAAGCGGCCGTTTCCGAAAATTGCTCCTTCACCAGCGAGTCGTCTTGCTTCAGAGCTTCGACCAGCGTGGCAAAGTTAACCTGGTCCGGCGAAATCCCGGACAGCAGGCTGCCGCGCCCAATTTTGAGCTGGGTGCGCACGCGTTCCACGAGCGCGGGAACGGATACGAACGCTTCCAATGCCCCGTAATTGCCTTTGTCCCGCAGCCGTGGTCCATTCGCCTGGATGATCATTTGGCCGATCGCCCCTTCGGTATCTACGGCTCCGCGGAGAATTTGACCGCCGGACATTGCGGCCGAGCGGATGCTCGCGCCGGCGTGAACATACAGCGCATGCTGGACATTTTCGGTGCGCAGCGCCCAATGCTCGCCGATTAAAGCGGTGTTGGCCCCGTTGTCGAGCTTGGCCGGAAAGCCCAGCCGCTCCGTCAGCATTTCGCAAATCGGCACGTTCTTCCAGGCGGGAGCGGGGAACAATTCCGGTTCAAGAATGATCCCCTTCTTCTGATCCAGCGGACCGACTGCTCCAATCCCCATGCCCAGAATGTCGGCGGGCGAGATGCCGTGCTTGGCCAGAAACTCCCGGGCGTTGTTCGCGGCATGCTCGACAAACCGGTCGGGCGTCATCCGTTCGTCCATTTTCCAGCGGGCCAGGGACAGCGTGTTACAGTGCATATCGTATAGTCCCAGCTTGGAATAAATGCGGGAAATTTCCAGTCCGAACAGGTAGCGGTAGGTGGGATTGGTCTGGAATAATATCGGCTTCCTTCCGCCTGTGGAGCTGCCGAGTCCGGAGACAACGATCAGCCCCTGGGAGGTCATCTCTTCAAGCAAGCGCGTCATACTGCTGCTGGTCAAAGAAAAATGAGTCAACAAATCGGCTTTGGAGACGGTCCCGAGGTAAGAAATTCGATCGAAAACCTGCTTCTTTATCGAAGGATTGGAATGAGTCATCATAGGTACGGTTCTCCATTTCCAAGTTAATTGGTCGGGATATCACAAGTATAGCGGCAACTTTGCATGATTTCCAGTTAATTTCATCAGAATAATCTACATAATTTCTTTTTGAAATTATGTTAGGCGATTAACGCTATGCGTAAGCCCTATTGATTAGATAAATTTAATCCTTTCTATAAAATTATCATAACTTTATTCCAAAATGAAATTAATGTGTTATAATGCTTGTAGCTTCTAGTAGAACATGTACGCGACAGAAAAGGGTGAGTTCGGATGAACCACATGCTAACCCAGCGAATGAATATTTTATGGCAAATCTTCTGCGTATTCTTAAAAATAGGGCCTTCCACGTTTGGGGGCGGCTACGCGATGATCGCGACAATCGAAGAGGAGATCGTTCATAGAAAAAGGTGGATGAACCAAGAAGAAATGGGGGACATGGTGTCCATTTCGGGATCGGCTCCCGGCGGCGTAGCCGTCAATTCCGCGGCTTTCATCGGCTATCGGCTGGGCGGAATCCCCGGCGCCGTGACGGCCGTGGCCGCGATTACGCTGCCTACGTTTATCATCGTTCTTCTCCTGAGCATATTAAGTTACATTTTCAAAGATAACGCAAAAGTGGCAGCCGCATTAAAAGGCATTCACGCCGCGGTCGTTTCCCTGATCATCGTAGCCGCCTTCAAGATGTGGAAATCCTCCGTTCTGGATACGGCCACGATGGTGATCGCGGGAATCGCGGTCGCGCTCCTCTTATTTACCGGCATTCATTCGTTTTATCTTATTCTGGGGGGGCCGATCGCCGGGATCATCGTCGTGTTGATTAAGCGAAAATGCGGGATGACCGTGCGGACGGAAAAGTCGCGGACCAAGGAGAAACAGGAGCTTCATTTCCCGGAATATTACATCTGAAGGGTGATCATCTATGCTTTGGCAGCTGTTTTTGGTCTTTATCAAGGTAGGGCTCATTTCTTTTGGCGGCGGCTACGCGGTCATGACGCTGATCCAGCGGGAGGTGGCCGCCATGGGATGGGTGGATGCCGGGGAGTTTCAGGAGATCGTCGCTTTGGCGGGAATGGCCCCGGGTTCCATCGCCACGAATGCCGCCACGCTGATCGGATATTCGCAGGCGGGCATTTGGGGAGCGATCGTGGCCACGGTTGGCATCATTTTGCCGTCGCTTTTTATCGTCATCCTGCTTACGGCCTTCTTCCTCAGACTGCAGAGCAACGATTGGGTCAAGTCGTCGTTTTACGGCTTGCGTCCGATCGTGACGGGGCTGATAATTTACGCCGCCATCCACTTCGGACTCAGCGGGCGGAGCGAACCTTTGCTGAGCTGGTCCATGGCCGGCACGCTGCTGATCGTTGCCGGAAGCCTTACCTTGGTGACCAAATACAAAGTTCATCCCTTTGCGGTCATTTTGCTGTCCGCCGTCGCGGGAATCGTGCTGTTTTAACAACAGGGGCCTCCTAATTCGCTGATTAGGAAGCCCCTGTTGTTTTTTAGCGTTAATTGGCCGCCGATTTTGATGTTAAGTACTGCGGCGGGTTCACCTTGTCGATCAGCAAAAGGCCGTCGTATTGATCGCGGGGGACCAGGCCTTCCGGAATCATGCCCCAGCTGTAAGCAAACCGCGGCTCGAACATCCAGGAGTTCCCGCGTTCCCTGCTTTGGTAACGCAAATCGATGAACGTATACGGCGTTTTGGCCGCGGACAGGATCGATTCGACCGAACCGGGCTCCAGCGGGAGAACGTCATGCACGGTTTTGGTGTTGTCCGCCGTTTTGCCGCTGGCTGGATACAGACCGATGGCATAGCTGTATTTTTTCAGCTCGTCCGGAAGCAGTTCGCCCATCAATTTCACCGGGTACGGCGTGCCCATGACTGCGCTGTGAGCTTTGCGGATATGGTCGTTATGCCCCCAGACGATAAATTTCTCGGTAGGATACACTTCGGTGGCCAGCCATATCAGATTATCGAGCATCGTCTTATCCCGCCATTCCATCGATTCGAAAAACGGGGCGTAGTCTCCTGTTTGAATGCCGAGATTGGCGCGCATCGAAATTTCGGCGTACTCTTTGGCGAAGCGGATGCGCTCGTTAAGGCTTCGCTCCAGCAGCACCGGGAGTTTGGGATTGTCCGGATACCGCTCTTTTAGAGCGGCCTGCGTTTTTGCGGATTCTAAATCTTTTAAGATATCATTATAAACCTCGATGATAGCGTTTTTGTCCTCATGGTATCCTTTCAAATCGGTACCGTTCGAATAGTCGGACAGCTTCTGCTCGGCGTCCGCCAGGCGTTCCGCCAATGCCTTGTCCTGCAGCCAGCCGCCGTCCAGCAGGGGATACTGCAGTTGTATGTCGAATCCCGTTAAGGCGAGAGGCTGCTCGCTTTTTTGCGTGGTTTTGATGTAATCAAATAACGGCAGCGTCTCCTTGGACCACCAGACACCAAAGATCGCATCCTTCATCGTCTGCTCCGCGCTTTGCGATGCCGACTTTCCGTAGGCCAGCGAGGTGTTCGCCAGTCCGCTTTCAAAAGCGAGGACATTATATCCCATTTCTTCGTGAAGGAATTGAATCAGTCTCGTTTTGGCCAGACTAAATTCCGCCACGCCGTGGGAGCTTTCCCCGAGAAAAATGATCCGTTTGTCCAGCAGCAGCGGCTTTAACATGCTCAGATCTTGAAAAGACTTGCTCCGGTCGGCGCTTGCGTCCACGGGCTGAATCGTCTCCAGCTTGTAGGCATGATCGTTTGCCCACGCTTCCCAGTCCTTGATCTTGTCCTCGGCCGTGCGGGCGGGACCGGTGGCGATGACTGTACCTTGAATACTCTGGCTACTCTCGCCGGATGCGGCCTTCGTTTCCGGAATAAGTGCAGACCCCAGAAAAATCGCCGTAATTAAACCAAGCGTAAGGGGGCGTTTGAATTTAATTGCTTGTTGTTTCATGAACAATTTCCTCCACCGTTTAAAATTGGAAACATGAACCGGATATTCAGGTTGAATCCTCTTCCCAAAACAGCTCGTCAAGCGTGCGGGACAACGCCTTGCAGATGGCGATGCACAAGCTGAGGGTAGGGTTGTATTTGCCCAATTCGATCAAGCCGATCGTTTGCCGCGACACGCCTACGATCTTCGCCAGTTCTTCCTGGGACAGGTCTTTTTCGACCCGGGCCATTTTTAACCTGATATTTTTCATGCAAAATCACCTGTCTCCCTTCCCTTGGCCGCCGGGTTACTCCTGGTCATTTTGCGATGCATTGCGGCTCAGCTTGTTGGCCATAAAATGCATCAGCGTCATGCCTCCGGCAAACAGCGGAATATACATTCCGAGCGAAGCCGCAAAGACCAGCGCAAAGTACTTTAGGTACGTGCTCTCATCGCCGTATAGGACGGCGCTCCGGATACCGATCAGCAACGCCAGCGCAAGCCCGATAGCGAGCCCGGTAAACAAAGTGCGTTTGCCGTAGGAACGTTTGCTGCTTTGTTCATAAACTTCGACCTCATCCGAGTAAATGCCGAGTGCGATGCTGCGGACGCCGTAATATAAACCGCCGGCTAGCAGGATGATGACTTCGAGCAGCATGGATTGTTCACCGCGGTACGCAAAGGTCTTCCAAAGGACGGAAATGCCGCAGATGATCGTAATCAGGACATAAATTTCCTTATAGATCCGGTTTTTCAACTGTTCGATGCGTTCGTCGCGCACCGCGCCTCTTTTGTCGAACCATTTCATCGTGATGTCTCCTTTCAGATTTGCCTAGTCATAGTATAAAACATATACCGGACATTTTGCAATATATATATGTCATTTCGCTAATAAACTATCGTCCGGCAGATCCGGCATTCATCGCATTTTTTCTGTTTGTTCGGTAAAAAAGTGAATTGAATGCGCTACCATAGCTAATATAATTGAACTATAACAACAAAAGCCCATGCTTCCGATGCGAGTTTTGCTCGATGACGACGGCAGCGGGACTTTGGAGCGCAGAAGGAAAAAATCGTTTTGCGTGGCATAAAGAAGTTATCGCCTCTAATGGCTCCGGCCCGCGTTTGTTTATGTCAGCCGGCGGTCCCGGTATTGTTTCGGCGTCATGCCGGCGTATTTCTTAAACACTTTGGTGAAATAGCTCTGGTCGTGAAACTGCAGCCGGGCGGAGATATCGGAAAGGGAGTAGGCGGACAAGGTGATTAACTGCTTCGCTTCCTCCACCCGCTGCCGTTGGATGTATTCGGTCAGGCTGCTGCCCGTTTCCCGCCGGAACAGTCGGGAGAGATGAACGGGGCTGATCCCGGAGACCTTCGCTAAAGCCGGCAGGGAAAGTTCCTCGTACAGATGGTCGAAAATATAACGCTGGCAAACCGCAATCGGGCGCGATACCCGCTGCTCGAGGCCGCTCTTTACTTTGTCGGCGAAATCGCCTAAAGCCGTAAGCAGCGCATGTTCCACCTTGGCGACTTCTCCAAGCTCCTCGATATGCTGAATGTGGATATCGCTCAGCGTGTAGGCTTCCTCCGGAAACATGCCGCCTTCCATGGCCGCCCGGGTCGCCAGTGTGATGGTGACGATCGCGATGTTTTTCTGGTGCCGCAGGGGGCTGCGTCTGGACAAAATGCCCACACCTTGGTGCGACAAAGTGGCAAAAGTGCGAAACAGCTCCTTTTTGTTCCCGTTTTTAATGTGCTTCAAAAACAGCCGTTCACTGTCCGGCGAATGATGGTAAACACCCGCTTCCCGGCTGCCGGATAGACGAAGGGAGGCCAGAAAGGCCGGCTTCGCACCGGTTTCTTCCGCGGCGGGAACGGACGCATCGATCAAATCCGCCGGAGCCAGGGATTGTCCGGTCAGCCATTCGTGGACCAGTCGTCCCGTAGACATCAGCCGGTTTCTGTCGATCACGGTCAGACTCCGGTAATAAGCGAGCCAAGCGGGGCGCTGCCGCTGCGGAACCTTCAGGTCCTGCAGCAAGCCGGTCAGCAGTTCCTCCGGCCAAATCGACGAAACCGCCGGTCCCGCGACGATCCATCCGGCATAGTCATCCGCTATGCCAACGGGAATAAGCAGGCATTGTTCCAAATAGGCGGTAGAATGCAGTACGGGAACGGCTGCGGTACGATGCTCGCCGATCCACTCCGTTATTTGCTCCTGCAGACTGCGATACATAGGATTTGGCGGGAGCGCTTCCGGATGGTGGTCCTGGAGCCGTCCCATTTTGTCCGTAAGGCTGATAGGCAGTAAAGTGACTTCATGAAGCAGGCGGCAAAAGCGGTTCAATCGCCCTTCCATATCCGGCTGTTCGGTCATCGTGATCCTCCTTGCAGGTTAAAAAAATACCGTAATTGCAAAGATTATACCATAATGATTGTGAGAACGTCCTTTAAAATAGAAGCAATCGCAGGTCTGGAAGCGATTTCAACTTTGGAAGGAGAGTGCGTGCAAGGATGAAAGCGAAGATCAAAGAAATTGTCGCCAAGCTGACATTGGAGGAAAAGGCGGGGCTCTGCTCCGGCCTGGATTTTTGGCATACGAAAGGCGTGGAGCGGCTGGGAATCCCGTCCGTTATGCTGACCGACGGCCCGCACGGCTTGCGCAAGCAAAGCGCCTCGGCGGATCACCTCGGGCTCAACGACAGCGTCCCGGCGACTTGCTTTCCGTCGGCCGCCGGGCTGGCCGCCTCTTGGAACCGCGGCTTGATCCGCCGCGTGGGCGAAGCGCTCGGCAAGGAATGCCAGGCGGAAGGCGTCGCCATGCTGCTTGGCCCGGGGACGAACATCAAGCGTTCGCCGCTGTGCGGCCGCAACTTCGAGTATTTCTCCGAGGATCCGTATTTGTCGTCGGAAATGGCCGCCCATCATATCCAAGGGGTGCAAAGCCAGGGCGTGGGCACCTCGCTGAAGCATTTTGCCGCCAACAATCAGGAGCATCGCCGAATGTCCACGGACGCGGTGGTCGACGAACGGACGCTGCATGAGATCTACTTAAGAAGCTTTGAAGGAGCGGTCGTCCAATCCCAGCCTTGGAGCGTCATGTGCTCCTACAACCGGGTGAACGGCGAATATGCCTCGGAGCATCACGATTTGCTCACGAAGATTTTGCGCGACCAATGGGGCTTTGAAGGTTTTGTCGTGTCCGACTGGGGCGCGGTTAACGACCGGGTCCGCGGGCTCGCCGCCGGTCTGGAACTGGAGATGCCGTCGAGCGGAGGAGCGGGGGACGCCAAAATCGTCGCGGCCGTCAAAGACGGAAGCTTGCCCGAAGCCACGCTGGACCTGGCGGTAGAGCGGATTCTTGCGTTCGTGTTCAAGGCGGCCGAGCATCGTAAAGAACAGGCGACTTTCGACGCGGAGGCGCACCACCGGCTGGCCCGGATCGCGGCGCAAGAGAGTATGGTGCTGCTGAAAAATGAGGGCGGCATCCTCCCGCTCCGCAAAGCGGGAACGATCGCGGTGATCGGCGGATTTGCCGAAAAGCCGCGTTATCAAGGGGGAGGGAGCTCTCACGTCAACCCGACGCGCCTGGATTTGGCTCTGGAGGAGATGGGCAAAATCGCGGGCGATCGCGCGACCCTCGTGTATTCCAAGGGGTTCGAGCTGGATCGGGACGACGTGAACGCCGAGTTGCTGCGCGATGCGGTTCGCAAAGCGGAGAACGCCGATACGGCGGTGCTGTTTATCGGCTTGCCGGACCGGTACGAATCGGAAGGCTACGACCGCACGCATATGCGGCTGCCGGCGAATCAAGTTGCGGTGCTGGAGGCGGTGGCCCAAGCGCAGCCGAATCTGGTCGTGGTACTGAGCAACGGGTCGCCGGTGGAAATGCCGTGGATCGGCAAGGCCAAGGCCGTTCTGGAAGGTTATCTGGGCGGTCAGGCGGCGGGCGGCGCCGTGGCCGATCTCCTGTTCGGCGAGGCCAATCCGAGCGGCAAGCTGGCGGAAACGTTCCCGATCAGACTGCAGGATAACCCTTCTTATTTGTTTTTCCCCGGGGAAGGGGATCGCGTGGAATACCGGGAAGGCATCTTCGTCGGATATCGTTATTACGATACGAAGGAGGTGGAACCCCTGTTTCCTTTCGGCTACGGGTTAAGCTATACGACCTTTGAATACGCCGATCTGAAGCTGGACAAAAACCGGATGCGGGACGACGAAATGCTTACGGTCAGCCTGCAGGTCACCAATACGGGGAACCGGGCGGGCCAAGAAATCGTTCAGCTCTACGTCCGGGACGTGGACAGCAGCGTCATCCGGCCGGACAAGGAGCTGAAGGGCTTTGGCAAGGTCGAACTGCAGCCGGGGGAAACGAAGACGATCGATTTCGAGTTGGATAAAAGCGCGTTTGCTTATTACAATACCGCGCTGAGCGATTGGTATGCCGAGTCCGGGGAATACCGGATTCTCATCGGCAAATCGTCCCGGGACATCGTGCTTGAAGCTGCGGTTGAGGTGGAGTCCACGACGGAGATTCCGGTCGTGTATACGGCGAACACCTTGATCGGCGATCTGCTCGGCCGCCCTGATTTGCGCAGCATTGCCCTGGAAATGATGACTGCTACCGGCTTGACGGACGCGAGCGGCGGCGAGCCCGACGCCATGATGGAGGCGATGATGAAATACATGCCGCTGCGCGGCGCCGTCGCGTTCAGCCAGGGAAAGTTTACGGAAGCGATGCTGTCCGGGCTGTTGGAGCGGCTAAATGGTGGTGCGGGAACCCAGGGGAAAGCCGAATAACTCAAAACACGCAGGAAGGTTGCCCAAAGTTGCGGGCAACCTTCGTTGTTTTTCGGAGGCCGGAGCAAATGCTGGACTTACCAGCCCCTCCCCCTGTGTGGATTGTATACGATTTTTCATATACAGTATGCTGCAGATGAAGAAAATTCCGAATTCTATTCGAATTTTCGTATAAAGAGGTCCTGAATGACCAATTGGGGTTGTCTCGGGCCATTCGTGAGCGGCTTTCCGCTCCGCTAGACATGCGCCATTCCGCCACTCTCCGCCCGCTAAGCGTGATGGATCCGCGGCATCGGCATCGGCTCTTTGCCGAGCTCGGCCCAGGCGTATTTGAGCAGCAGCTCCGTCTTCAGCCCTTCGTAACCCGGTTCGTCCCACAAATTGCGAAGCTCTCCCGGGTCCTCCTGAAGATCGAAAATCTCTCCATACGTTTGATTGTAATAAACCGTGATTTTATAGCGTTCATCGACGTACGTTTTCTGATGAATCGTCGTCGGTTCGTGCCGGAATTCGCAGATGGCGTGATCCCGCGCCTGCCCCTTCAGGCCGAGCCACACTTCCCGCTGGTCGACGCCGGTCATGGCCGGCGGGATCGGCAAGCCGCAGAAGGAGAGGAACGTCGGCGCCAGATCGACCAACGATTGGATCGCGTCCGAACGCCGCCCGGCGGGAACGCGGCCCGGGTACCGGACGATAAACGGCAGCTTGATCAAATCCTCGTAATGAAACCCTCCCTTGGCCTGAAGGCCGTGTTGGCCGAAGAAATGGCCGTGGTCCGTCGTGAACACGACGAGCGTGTCGTCCGCCAGGCCCAAATCGTCCAGCTTATCGAGAATGCGGCCGATATATTTGTCCATCAGGCTGATCATGCCGTAATAAACGGCGACCAGCTTCTTTTTGTCGTGATCGGTCAAACGTCCTTTGGCCCCGTATTCGTAATCGTGATGGGAACGGTAGCCATGGATGCCGAAGCCGGTTTCCATCAGGGCGGAAAAATCGGGATTCTCCTCCTGCGTCAGCCCGAAATGCGGCGGATTGCGGTCGTGTTCCCCCGGCGTCAGCGACGGGATCGTCAGCTTCTCCGGATCGTACATCGTATCCCAGGGCTCCGGCGCCAAATATTCCGGATGGGGGTCGAAGAAGCTGGCCCACAGGAAAAACGGTTCGTTCGCCCGCCGATGCTCCTCCAACCGGGCGTTCGTGCGCTCGGCGATCCACGTGTTGTAATGATATTTTTCAGGGATCGGCCACTTGTACGTCTGCGTCGGGTCCATCGTTCCGGTCGGCGGCAGAAAATAATCCCGCCAGTTGGTACAGCCCTGTTCCTCCAGCCATAGGGCATAATGCTGTCCGACATGGGCTTCGTTCGTATGGTTGCGGGCGAGCTCGACGTGATCGAAGCCGTAAAACGGCCCGTGGAAACCGCGCCAGTACTGCAAATCCTGCAGGATCGGGTACGCTTCTTTGGACTCATACGCCGGCGTCGATTTCAAAGGTTGAAAATGCGCTTTGCCGATCAACGAGGTCCGGTACCCCGCCGCCTTGAAGTCCTCTCCCACGGTATGGCGGTCCTCAAGCAGCTTCGTGCCCAAGGTCCACGCGCCGTGCTGGCTCGGATACATGCCCGTGATGATCGAAGACCGGCTTGGCGTGCAGGTCGGATTCGGGCAGTACGCCCGGCCGAACGTCGTGCCTTCCCGAGCCAAGCGATCCAAGTTCGGCGTGGAGATTTCGGGCTGAAACGCACCGATCGTATTCCAGTGCTGTTGATCGCTGGTGATTAGTAAAATGTTAGGTCTACTAGACAAAATTTATCCCCTCCTATTATGATAATATTGATAATACGGTAGTTTTTAAATGGCGTTCTGTTGCATGTTGTTTGTCATTTTGTTAACTGAAATAGGGTTGGATTGAACAGGAGGGGGTGAGGATGATGCAGGAATACGATCACGAGTTTGCCGAGTTCATTTATTACACGCCGGGGTTTCTGGACAAGGAAGCGCAGCTATGGCCCGTTCGGGGCGGGCGCAGCGCGGCCAAAGCCAACTATAAAGTCGGGCCGAAGCGGATTGAATGCTACAGCCTGCATTTCGTTCTTGAGGGTCGGGTGTGCCTTGAGTACGAGGACAAAAAAGTCAGCCTGCAAAAAGGCGATTTGTTCTGTTTGTTTCCGGGGCGCACCTATGATTATTACGTGCTGCCCTCGGACCCCTTGCTGCAAATGAACTGGCTGGCCGTGGACGGCAGTCGGGTGGGGACGCTGCTGGAGCTCGCGGGAATCACGCCGGAAAGGCCGTATGGGCAAGGACTCGTCTCATCCCGCGTCAGGGAAGCGATCGGGCGCGTGCTCGAAGCGTTGGCGGGAGCGGAACGATGGAACCCGTCCGTCTCCCTGGAGCTGCAGGGGCTGATTTGCGGATTGCTCGCCGGGATCATCCCCGACACGGCGCCCGTGCATGCCGACGAGCCTTCGGCTTGGATCCGCGAATGCATGCAGTTCATGGAGCTGCATGCCACGGAGGGGATTTCGGTGCAGCAGGCGGCTTCGTTTGCGGGCGTGCATCGCTCTTATTTTTCCAATGTGTTTACGAGCCAGGTCGGGGTGCCGCCGCAGAAATATTTGCAGCAAATCCGGATGGAGAAAGCCAGGCGCCTGCTGACCGAAACGGACGCTTCCGTCACGGAGATCGCGTTGTCTTTGGGTTACCCGAATTTGTATACGTTCACGCGGGCGTTCAAGAGCTACTACCAATTGTCTCCGCTGGCCATGCGGTCGGGCGGCGGGAAGCGATAACCGATACGGATCGGGAAGACCTGTTTTCGAAAGCGCTTACCCGGTCCGCGACAGGATTCCGGATGCAAAGGAGGACAAGGGATGACACGGGCAACGCAACGCAGATGGATTCCGCCGAAATGGGGCATCCAGGGCAAGCTGTTTATCGCTTTTGGATTGTTGGCGTTGCTGGCGATCGTGTCGGTCACCAGCATCGTTTACGTCAATATGCGCGACACGATCAAGCGCAACGCGATTACCTCGGTCACGGACAGCATCCGCCAGGCCGACGAATCCTTGAAGGTGATGCTCCAGGAGATCGACCGGTTGAATACGGTGGTCGCAACCAACAAGAATACGGTCATCGATACGATCCTAAGCCCCAACGAAGAGGTCAGCTACGAATGGTTTCAGGAACAGAAACGGATTACCGAATTTTTGTCGGGTCTGATCGATTATAAGCCTTACATCTCCCGCATCGCCGTCGTAAGCCTGAACGGAAAAGTGTTCTTCACCGGCAGCCCGTGGATCGACCGGACGTTCCTGAATACCGAAACGATGGATTTCATGCTCCGCGAAGGGGAGCGGCATGCGTACATCAAGCGGTCGGACACGTCGGAGGCGATCGTGGTCGGCCGCGTTCTCCGTTACAACCGCGAGACGATCGGCGTGGTGATGGTGGACCTGAATTATGAATTCATCCGGAAGACGTACGGCGTGAAGCCTACTGCGGACAGCATTTTGTATGTCCTGGATGAGCGGAAGCAGCTCGTTTATCAGTCCGATTCGGCGCCGGCCGCCGTATCCGCCGCCATGTCCCAAGCGATCTATGAGTCCGCGGGGGCGTCCGATGCGGGGGAGACGGTGGAGCGGGCCATCGACGGGAAGCCGTACATGGTCGTCAGCCGAAAGTCCGAATCTACGGGCTGGACGACGCGGGCGTTGATCCCGCTCGATTCGCTGCTCAGCGAGTCCGCGAGAATCCGCAACCTGATGGTGGCGGTGGCGGTGGCCGTGTTTATCGTCGTGCTGATCGGAACGCTGCAAATGTCCGCCCGGACCACCCTTCATATCCGCCGCTTGAAGACGATGATGATGCGGGTGAAGGACGGCAATCTGGACTTTCCGAAGACGGAAATCAACACGAAGGACGAGATCGGCGATTTGTACCGGGCGTTTATCAGCATGGTGGAGGAGTTGAAACGCTTGATGGAAGGGATCCGCACGAGCGAGCAGGCCAAACGGGAGGCGGAGCTGACCGCGCTGCAGGCGCAGATCCGTCCGCATTTTCTGTACAATTCGCTGAATACGATCAAGTATTTGGCCAAGCTGAACGGAGTGCCCAACATCGAAGAGGTATCCGGGGCGCTGGTCGAACTGATGCGGGGCGTGCTCGGGAACTCGGGCGAATTCCTGACCTTGCGGGAGGAGCTGGACTATGTCGCGAGCTACGCGGCGATCGTCAAATACCGGTTCATGGAGCCGATCCCGCTGCAGGTTCAAGTGGAAGACGAGGATTTGCTGGAGTGCCGGATCTTAAAGCTGACGCTGCAGCCGATCGTGGAAAACGCCTTGATGCACGGTTTTGACCCGTCGGCGCATGGAGGGTTCGTGATGATTCGCGTGTACGGGGAGGACGGAGACGTGAAGATCGAAGTGATGGACAACGGCAAAGGCATGAGCAAGGAAAAAATTGAGGCGTTGATGGGCGGGGACGGAGCGGCTCCCTCCCGGTTCAGCGGCATGGGCGTACGCAACGTGCATGAACGGATTCGCCGGATATTCGGCGATCCTTACGGAATCGAGCTTTACAGCGAGGAAGGGCTCTACACGAAAGTGGAGCTCCGTTTTCCGCGGCGCGGGGATCAAGAAATCGGGGGGGCTCAGGATCATGTATCAAGTATTGTTGGTTGACGACGAACCTTTGGTGCACCATCATCTGAGAACGGTGTCGGATTGGCGAACCCACGGCTTCGAGCTTTGCGGCGAGGCGTACGAAGGAGAAACGGCGCTTCGAATGATCGAACGGATCCGGCCCCATATCGTCATCCTGGACGTGAACATGCAAGGGATGAGCGGCGTGGAACTGAACCGGACGATCCGGGAGCGTTATCCCTTCGCCAAGACGATCATGCTCAGCAGTTATGACGATTACGACTATGTTCGCGACTGCTTGAAGAACGGGGCCGTCGACTACTTGCTCAAGCACCGCCTGGACGGCGACGGGCTGATGGGCGCTCTGAACAAAGCGGTCCGCGAGATGGAGGAACGCCGCGAGGAACGAA
The DNA here is from genome assembly GCF_057063165.1 of Paenibacillus sp. JL3B1040. Lineage (NCBI taxonomy): Bacteria > Bacillati > Bacillota > Bacilli > Caryophanales > Paenibacillaceae > Paenibacillus > Paenibacillus tiangongensis. Next base: position 2,134,435 of record NZ_CM169317.1, read on the forward strand.
GCCCCGAGCCCGGCGGCGTCTCGGACATTCGCGAGCTTCTCGCCCGGATGTTGCGAGGGAACCCCGAGGCGGCCGAGGAGCTGGAGGCCTACGCCCGGCGGAAGGGCCTGTTTGCGGAGACGGTGTGTTATGCCGCGGCGGCGCTGCAAATTTCCTCCTTCCTGTTGCTTGCCGAATCCCGCAGCGACGTGCAAACGAACCGGCTGGTGCAACAGGCCGTGGATATGATGCAGCGCAACCTCGGCGACGTGCCGGAACGGACGGCCGCTTACGTGGAGAACGGCCGGATCGCCGTCCTGTTTGCGTTCAAGGAACACAGCGAACAGGCCGCCGCGAGCGAAGCGGAACGGCTCATGAGCCATCTCCGCCACTCGCTGGAGTTATATTTGAACTTGAAATGCACTTACGCCGTCGGTCATGTCTGCGCCAGCCTGTGCCGGCTGGAATCCAGCTACCGTACCGCGGAACGGGCCCTTGACGCTTCGCCGCTCCCGCCGTCCGTCGGCCCGCGAACCGAACGCTTGTCCCTGACCATCGAAGAGCAGAAGCAGCTGCTCCTGTCGGTGGAGAACCTGGACAGGGAAGGCGTAAGACAGGTGATCGCCTCCGCGTTTGACGGCCTTCGCCATCATCCGGTCCATGCCCAGGCGGTGCAGATGATCGTACGCGAACTGCTGTCCATCGGCGAGAAGGCGACGCAGAAATGGGTCCCGTTTGCCGGAGGCGACGATCCGGCCGGCGGACTTCCGCCGCGCGAAGACCTGGGCCGCATCGGCAGCGTCGATGAACTGAAGCGCTGGCTTCAAGCTTATTACGAGGAGCTGCTGGACCGGTTGAAGCGGCAGCGCGCCGCAGGCCACCATTCGCGGCATGTTTCGCAGGCCATCCTGCTGATCCTGGAAAAATATGCGAGCTATATTACTTTGGAACTGGCGGCGGGAGCGATCGGGCTAAATCCCTCGTACCTCAGCCGGATCTTCAAAGAGGAGACGGGCCTGACTTTCTCGGAATACGTGAACCGGGTCCGCATCGATGCCAGCCGCAAGCTGCTGGACAGCGGGCGGTATTCGGTCAAGCAAGTCAGCGTCCAGGTCGGCTTCAGCACCTACAATTACTTCTTCAAAGTGTTCAAGGAGCGGACCGGCATGACGCCGCAAGCCTACGTGCAGAGGAACCGGCCGGCGGTTCCGTAAAAAAAGTGGAGTATGTCGTCATATTTGTGGAACTCCTCCCCCGCAATCGATCGACTATAATGAATGCACACCATGGTAAACGCTTACAATGATCGTTTCGCCATTCATCAAAGGAGGTCATGCAAAAACATGCGCAAACATTGGGGGAAAACCGCAATCGGCACGATGCTGATTGCCGCGTTGGTGCTGGGAGGATGCGGTTCGGGATCCGGCCCCGGCGCGAACGCCAAAACCGCCGAGGGAGGGGCGAATGCCGCCGCCGTCAGCAAAGACGGCTTCCCGATCGTGCAGGAGCCGATCACGCTGAAGATGTTCACGCGGATCGCGCCGGTCAACGGGCCGTTCAAGGACATGCCGGTCTTTCAGGATTACGAGAAAATGAGCAACATCAAGGCGGAATTTATCGAAGCGCCGACGGACGGCTTCCAGGAGAAGAAAAACCTGCTGTTCGCCTCCAACGAGCTTCCCGACGTCTTCTACCGTTCCGGGCTCTCGCCTTTGGAATCGGTGCGCTACGGCGCGGGCGGACAGTTGATTCCGCTGGAGGACCTAATCAAGGATTACGCGCCCAACCTCACCAAGCTGATGGAAGACTATCCGGAAATTCGCGCGGCGATCACGACGCCGGAGGGACATATTTATTCGCTTCCCGGGATCGTGACGCTGGGCTCGGCACGGACGGACAAGAAGTGGATCAACACGGCGTGGTTGGATAAGCTGGGCCTGCAGGTGCCGCAGACGACGGATGAGCTGTACGACGTGCTGGTTGCGTTCCGCGATCAGGATCCGAACGGAAACGGGCAGAAGGACGAAATTCCGCTAACCGCCCGCGTCGGCTTGCATATCGTCAACATGATGAGCGGGTCGTTTGGCCTGGACCAGCAATTCGGTTACAACATCAATCTCGTGGACGATAAAGTGGAAATTTGGATGGGCAGCGAGCGCAATAAAGAAATGCTCATGTACTTAAACAAGCTGTATCAAGAGAAGCTGTTGGATTCCGAGGTGTTCTCGCATACCGAAGCGCAATATTTGGCCAAGCAGGGGTCGGGGAAAACGGGCGTTTTCTTCGATCAAACGAACAACAACTTCCTGCCGATCGCCGATCAATACGAAGGGATGGCGCCTCCCGCAGGGCCGCACGGCGACCGGCTGCAAGCCCAAGCCTCGCCGGTGCCGCGGGATCCCGGAGCCTACGCCATCTCGTCCGTGAACAAATATCCGGAGGCGTCGATGCGCTGGATCGATTATTTCTACAGCGACGAAGGTTCCACGATGCTGCGGTTCGGCCGGGAAGGCGAACATTATGTGTTGAAGGACGGCATCCCTTACTACACGGACGAATACTCGACCGCCGAGAAGCAACCTAAAATCACGCCGTATGCCGGGGGCGGAGCGCCTCACTTGATCAGCGAAAAGGTCGCTTCCTACATCAATCCGCCGCAGGTTCAAGAAGCGCAGAAGCAACTGGACCCTTATATGCCGGGGATCCGTTACGCGGCCCCCATGTTCGACGAGAAAACCGCGCAACAGGTCAATGTTTTGAGAAACGACATCGACAAGTATTACGAGGAACAAAGCACGAAATTCATTGCCGGGGCGCTGAGCTTCGATAAGTGGGATGAATTCCGGTCCACGCTGAAAAAGATGAACATCGACGAGCTGCAGCAATTGTACCAAGACGCATACGACAAGATGAAATAAGGCCATTTACCGTTGGCTAAGGAGTGGATGTTCATGGATAACAAGGCGGCCCCTTCGGGGGCCGGGATATCCCGAAACCGTACGAAACGCGGCAGCCGTCTGATCGCGCAAATGGCCAGACGATACGACCTGTACCTGATGCTGCTGCTGCCGATGGCGTGGTACCTGATTTTTCACTATGGCCCGCTTTACGGGCTGCAAATCGCCTTTAAAAACTTCAACCCGGCCAAAGGGATCATCGGCAGCGAATGGGTTGGATTCGAGCATTTCCTGCGGTTTTTCGACTCGTATTATTTCTGGCGGCTGCTGCGAAATACGCTGACCATCAATTTGATTTCGCTGTTGGTCGCATTCCCGATCCCGATTCTGCTCGCTTTGCTCATTAACGAAATCCGGAGCAAGGCGTTCAGCAAATGGCTGCAGAACGTGACTTATATTCCGCATTTCATCTCGGTCGTCGTCATCGTGGGCATCCTGACGGTTCTTCTGTCGCCTACCGGCCCGATCAACATGCTGATCCAGACGTTCGGCGGCGATCCGATCCGGTTCATGGAGGCGGCCGGCTGGTTTAAAACCGTCTTTATCGGTTCGAACATTTGGCAGAACATGGGCTGGCAGTCGATCATTTATATTGCCGCGCTCAGCGGGATCAATCCGCAGCTGTACGAGGCGGCCAAGATGGACGGAGCTTCCCGGTTGCGGCGGATCTGGCACGTTTCTTTGCCGGGGATCGTCCCCGTCGTCGTTATTTTGCTGATTCTCGACGTCGGGCAGTTCATGAACATCGGGTTCGAGAAAATCCTGCTGATGCAAAACAACTTGAATCTCGAGGCGAGCGACGTGATCTCCACGTTCGTGTACACAACCGGGATTCTGAAGGGCGAATACAGCTACACTGCGGCGATTGGGCTGTTCAACTCGGTGATCAACCTGATGCTGCTGCTGATGGTGAACCGCTTTGCCCGCAAAACATCGGAGACGAGTTTATGGTAAGGAGGGGCGCGCGTGTCCAAATCAAAGGCATTCAAGCAAACGCTGCCGGGACCGGCGGACGAACGGTGGTTTGATGCGGTGATCTATCTGATCGCCGCGGTGATCATGTTGATCGTGTTGTATCCGCTGCTGTTCGTGGTCAGCGCCTCGTTCAGCGACCCGGCAAAGGTGCTCGGCGGCGAGGTGTGGCTGCTGCCGAAAGGCGCGACGCTGGATGCGTACGCGAATATTTTGCAGAACGATAAAATCTGGATGGGCTACGGCAATTCGATATTGTATACCGTCGTCGGCACGACGATCAATATCGTTATGACGCTGCTTGCCGCGTATCCGCTGTCGCGGCCGGACCTGCCGCTTCGCAAAGGACTGATGCTGATCGTGACGCTGACGATGTTTTTCAGCGGCGGACTGATCCCGACCTACTTGCTCGTCAAGGATTTCGGAATGGTCGACACGATGTGGGCGCTGATCATCCCGGGTGCGATTTCGACGTATAATCTCATCGTCATGCGGACGTATTTCCAGTCGAGTATTCCGTGGGAGCTGCAGGAAGCGGCCCATATCGACGGCTGCTCGAACTGGCGGCTGCTCATCAGCATTATCCTGCCGCTGTCGAAGCCGATCTTGGCGGTTATGGTGCTATTCTACGCGGTGGGTCACTGGAATTCGTTTTTTAACGCGCTCATCTATATCCGGAGCGAGGATTTATACCCGCTGCAGCTGGTGCTGCGCGAAATTTTGCTAATCAGCCAAACGGACGCCGTGGACGGCCTCGTCGGTCTCGAGGACAAAGTGCTGCTGGCCGAGAGCATCAAATATGCGGTCATCATCGTGTCCAGCTTGCCGGTGCTCGTAATGTATCCTTTCGTGCAGCGGCATTTCGTGAAGGGCGTGATGATCGGCTCGATCAAAGGTTAACAAGCTGGGAGGGCTTAAGTTGAAAACAAACGCGAAGATAACCGTCGACGGCGCACGGGCCAGCGGACATACGGTGAATCCTTACCTGTTCGGGCATTTCGTGGAGGATATCCGCGACCATATGGAAGCGATGCTGGCCTACCCGCTGAAGGACATGGATTTTGAAAGCGAAGCCGAAGGGAAAACGGCGGTTTCCGGCTGCTGGAGACCTTATACGAACGGCCGGAATACCGCGTACGCGCTGGAATCGCCGGCACCGAGGCATTCGGGGCGGGCGCAGCGCATTCGATTGCTGAGCGATGACGAAGCGGATGCCGGCATCGCCCAACGGGCCGCGCTGAAGGGGCCGATGGATTATACGGTCAAGCTGGTGGCGCGGGCGTCCGTCGAGCTTCGATATTTGATCGTCGAGGCGGCGGACCGGCGCACGGACGAACGGCTCGGCCGGGCGCGCATTGATTTGACCAGCCATAACTGGCGGGAATACGAAGCGAATCTGCCCGTTTCCCGCGCTTGCGCCGACGCCGAAATCCGGGTATACGTGCCGGCGGAGCACCCCCGCTGGCCGGATCACGTGTCCACCGGCATGCTTTGGCTTGACCATGTGTCCCTGCTGCCCCGGGACAACGTTGGCGGGGTGAAGCGCGAAGTGATGGAGATGACGCGCGACTTGAACGCCGGCATGATGCGGTTGGCCGGGAATTACATCAGCGCGTATCATTTCGAACACGGGGTGGGCCCCGTCCTGGAACGGCCCGTCATGTTCAATGAAGCCTGGGGCGGCTGGACGAGCAAATATTTCGGCACCGACGAGTTTGTCCGCTTTTGCCGGGAATTGAAGGTCGAGCCGTTGATTTGCGTCAACGACGGCTCCGGCACGCCCGAAGAAGCCGCACGTTGGGTGGAGTACTGCAACGGGGGTCCCGATACTCCGATGGGCGCGCTGCGGACGGCGAACGGCCATCCGGAACCGTACCGCGTCCGTTACTGGGAAATCGGCAACGAGGTATGGGGAGGCTGGCAGGTCGGCACCTGCTCGGCGGACCGTTTTGCGGAGCGGTGCGTGTCCTTTGCCGAGGCGATGAAGGCGGCCGATCCGTCGGTCGAGATTTTGGCCTGCGGGCACACGGACCAAACCTGGAACCGGGCCGTGCTGGACATCGCCGGCGAACGGATCGATTATTTGACGCTGCATTTGTACCACGGCCTGGGCCGCTTCGGCATGGACCGGAACACGCCGGCGGAGGAGCGTTATAAAGCCATCGCGGCTTTCCCGGAATGGACCCGGGACGATATCCGCCGGACGGCAAAACAAATCCAAGCGAACGAGCAGCATCGCCACATCAAGCTGGCCGTCACGGAATACAACACGATGTATTATCCCAACACGGTGCGCAAAGGGGTGCCGGACGAACATACGCTGGGTGCGGCGGTCGCCAACGCCGCCAATCTCAACGAGATGCTGCGCGCCAGTGACCTCGTGCAGATCGGCAGCTTTTCCGACCTCGTGAACGGGTGGCTGGGAGGCTGCATTCGCGTGGGCGATTCCTACGCCGACCAATATTGCGGCAAAACGCCGGGCTGGAGCGGCCGTCCCTTAACCGTCTACGGCACGCCGACCTACGAGGTGATGAAGCTTTACGCCAACCGGGACATCAGCCGCATGCTGCCCGTCGACGTCGAATGCGGCAGCTTCTCCGTCCGGGCGAACCGGCCGGCTCCTTTCGAGCTTGACGCCCTGCCGGATTTGGATGTCGCCGCCTGTGCCAATGAGGACGGAAGCACGATCACGGTCTTTATCGTCAACCGCAGCCTGGAAGAAGTGACCGCCGAGTTGAACCTGCTTGGAGGAGCGTTTTCCGGGGAAACGACGCTGTACGAAATTACGGGCGATTCCTTCGACGCCATCAATTCCGTCTTTGAGCCGGAACGCATCGGCTGCAAGACGCTGGTGATACCGGCTGCGGCCTGGAAGCAAGGTTATCCGCTCCGTCCGGCGTCGGTGTATGCGCTGGAGTTGAAGACGGAGTAGGCCGGAGACGGATAGCAGAACGGCCGGCACGGAGGCTAGCAACGGACCTGAGCGACCTTATTCTCCCGAAAACCGGCCTTTCTCATTTCCAACGGACAGGAGAGCCGTTATTTACTCGAAAAAGCCGGGATCAGTGCACACAAAGGCCGAATAAGGTCCGCGGTGTCCGATACCGTTTCAAAACAGCCGTTTTGCACGAAGTAGCGGCACTGGAGTCCGTTAGGATTGCGATCGGATATCGTTTCATTAGGTGAGTCGAACTAAAGAAATACGGGAGTAAGGCAACAGCGATCGTAAGAACATTTCATAAGCGGGATGCCCTATCTCGTACAATCAAAAGTTTGACTTATAAGCGAACAGGAGACAGGAGGAGAACAGTGACAACCAGAGCTTATACGAAGGATTATCCCAGACCTCAATTCGTCCGGGAACAGTGGCTGAATTTGAATGGTCCTTGGGACTTCCGCTTCGACGACGACAACATCGGCGAACGGGAGAACTGGCCGAACCGGTTCTCGGGAACGCATACGATCAACGTGCCCTTTACCTACGAGACGAAAGCGAGCGGCATCGGCATCGAGGCGTTTCACCCGCAGGTCTGGTACGGCAAAACGGTGCACATCCCAAAGGAAGCCGAAGGCAAACGGGCGATCCTGCATTTTCAGGCGGTGGATTATGTCGCCAAGGTATGGGTCAACGGCAAGATGGCGGGCAGCCACCGAGGAGGGTATGCGGCTTTTGGCTTCGACATCACGCCCTATTTGGTTTACGGCGCGGACAATCAAATCACGGTCAAAGCGGAGGACAGCGACGATTGCACCCAGCCGCGGGGCAAGCAGCGCTGGACGAAGGACAATTTCGAGTGCTTTTATGTCCAGACGACCGGGATTTGGCAGACGGTTTGGCTGGAGTTCGTAGCGGAGCAGCGTCTGGATTCCGTCAAGATTACGCCGGATATCGACCGTTCCACGGTCCGTTTCGATTATCGCATCTCCGGGACCCATGCGGCGGAAACCTTGCGATTGGAGGCGATCGTGACGCTAAAGGGCAATCCGGTGAAACGGGTCGCTTTGCAGGCGGATCGTCCGAACCTGACGGTCGAGGTCGATTTGATCCATGAGGCGAACGGGCCGTGGAAAAAATGCCTGTGGTCGCCGCAGCATCCGAATCTGTTTGACGTGGAATTTGTGCTGTATGCGGCGGATCGGGTGGTCGATCGGGTCTTTTCCTATTTCGGCATGCGCAAAATATCGATTGAGAACGGACGGGTGCTGCTGAACAATACGCCGATTTACCAACGATTGATCCTGGACCAGGGATACTGGACGGACAGCCATTTAACGCCGCCGAGCGAAGAAGCGATCATCGCCGATATCGACCATATACTCGCGATGGGCTACAACGGCGTGCGCAAACACATGAAAATCGAGGACGCCCGTTTTCTCTATTGGTGCGACGTCAAAGGGCTGCTGGTCTGGTCCGAAATGGCCGCGACCTTCGAGTTTCAAGACCAAGCGGTCGAGGCGTTCACGAAGGAGTGGCTGGAAATCGTCGAACAGCAGTACAATCATCCCAGCATAATCACTTGGGTTCCTTTCAATGAATCGTGGGGCATCCCCTCCATTCTCCGCGACGTCAAGCAGCAGAAATTCACCGAAGGCATCTACCATCTGACGAAAGCGATCGATCCGTACCGTCCGGTCATTACGAATGACGGCTGGGAGCATACCGTATCCGATATTTTGACCCTGCATGATTACGTCGAAACCGGCGACGACTTTGCCAGGAGGTACCAGGATCGCAAAGAGGCCATCGTCCAGCGGGTAACGACCTGCAACCAATGGAAATACGCCCTGGCCGAAGGGTACGGATACCGCGGGCAGCCGATTATCATCAGCGAGTTCGGCGGGATCGCCTTCCGGTCCGACAAAGGTTGGGGCTACGGCCGCCAGGTCGCCACGGAGACGGAATTCCTGGAACGGTTCGAAGGGCTGACCCGGGCGATCAAAAGCGTGGACTATATATCCGGTTATTGCTATACGCAACTGACCGATGTGCAGCAGGAAATCAACGGTTTGCTGACCGAGGACCGGAAGCCGAAAATTCCGACGGACCAAATTCGGGAGATCAATTTGGCTTAAGAGGCGCGATCCGCAGGGAGGCCGATCCGTGATGACGGATTGGCCTGTGCCTGTCGGAATACAGAGGTCCGCCCCTTATGGCTTGACTCACGACTGAATTCGTGATATTATCAAATTCGTTGCTGCAAAACATTGCACCAACCATAAACGCGGTCGTGGCGGAATTGGCAGACGCGCACGGTTCAGGTCCGTGTGGGCTAACCCCCGTGGAGGTTCGAGTCCTCTCGACCGCATTGGCTTAACAATGAAAGGCTCCTGAATTGTCTTTGTGACGGTTCAGGAGTTTTTGTATTCCTGGAATTCGTAATTCTTTCCGCCGGAGAAAGTGCTGTCTGTAAGTAGGGTAAAGCTGTAATGAGCAAGCCGGAAAAGCGGTGAGGGGAGAAAAATGCAATAGTCCCGTGTTACCGATGACGAGGCTGCTGTGGACTTGGTATAATGGAAGGGAGGAACAACCGAAATGGAGTGAACGGTATGGCCGAATCCTGGAATAAATCCTACACACTCATGCACAAGAATCAACCCGTTGCTGAGATTGAGCTGGATGAAGCAACAGTTTCCATTTCAGCAATTGGACAGGTCTATGCGGTGCACCATGTGCCCGTAGGAATACCTGTCAAGAAAGGAAAAATAGACCGCGCGGCGCTGAATGAATGGTGGAGAGGTCGTGCGATTCCGGCCAGCCGGGACGGGATTAAAGAAGCGCTGCTTGAATTGAACTTGTCTACGACACAAAAACTGCTGGATAAAAGCTACGGACTCAGCTTGTCCGATCAATACTGGATCTGTCCGTCTGCATCGGATGTAAGGTGGAGCGCCATTAACTTTTTCGACAATCTCTTTTCGGAGGATGTGGGAAATGTATTGTTCGGGAAAGGTTTATCTGATGCCATGAGTCTGATGTCGCCGGATAACACCTCCGATGGCTGGCTGAAAAAGAAATGGGCAATGATCGACGCCAAACGCTGTCTGGTCAAAGGGGGAAGTGGGGCTACCCAGCAGGAGCCGTACAATGAAGTGATTGCCAGCAAGATCATGGAGCGGTTAGGCATTCCCCATGTTCCGTATACACTGATGGAGCAGGAAGATTACCCTTATAGTGTGTGTGGAAATTTCATAACGCCGCAGACAGAACTCATTACCGCTTGGTATGTGATGCACACCCGGCAAAAGCCTAATCATATCTCGGTGTATCAGCATTATGTGAACTGCTGTGAGGCGCTAGGCATTCCCGATGTTGCCCGGGCACTTGACCAGATGATAGTAGTGGACTATCTGATTGCCAATGAAGACCGGCATCAGAACAATTTTGGCGTGATTCGTCATGCGGAGACATTGGAATGGATAGGGCCAGCGCCGATTTACGATAGCGGATCGTCGCTCTGGTTCTCCAAGCCGTTAGGCTTGATTCGTGCAGACAGTAAGCTGACCTGCAAACCGTTCAAGCAGGATCACAATGAGCAGATTAAGCTGGTGACTTCCTTCGATTGGTTGGATCTGTCCGCGCTAGACGGAATTGAAGAAGAGGTGCGGAATATTTTCCGTGGTTCACTCTTTGTGGACGATGCTCGCTCGAATGCGATTTGTCAGGCTCTACGCGGGCGCATTGAACGTTTACAGGAAATCATCCATACTCGTGAGTCACAGGCGTGGTTGGATGACCGTACAACCGATGTGAAAGAGAACATAGCGTACAGTGGCCTACAGGAAAAAGAAGATGAGTGGGAGCGATAGATACAGGTACATACTCCATTTGTTTTTTGAAATGAAAAAGAGCCTGCCCTATGAGGCAAGCTCAATTTATGGTACGCCTAGCATGGGCGTCATCTCTAGGGTGAAAGTACTGCAATGTAAACTTGGGCAGGTGCGGGCGCAAGCATCTTTACTTGTGCTCATCCTATGGTTCATGATAAGAGCAGTATTCTAACTTTGGGAAAACGATTTTTTATCTGGCGCTTGACCGGATTTCGCGCAGATCGGGGAGCGGGAATGTGTCGCCTTGGTGGGAAATCCGGGGCGGGCAAAAGCGCCCTGGAATTGAACAGGTTGCGATCTTTGAGTATAATCGTATTAATTACGATTATTTTGGGAGTCATGAACCGAGCTCGGGAGCAATGACTTCCAGGAGGTACAATAGCCATGATGAAAACGTTGAACGAGCCATCCGTGTTGGTTGCCGAAGATCTGGATGTGCGCTATGCGGATGCCGCGATTGTGAGGAATTTGAGTTTATCGATCGTTTCGGGGAAAATAACGGCGCTTACCGGGACGAACGGTTCCGGCAAGTCCACGCTTTTGAAGGCCATGGCCCGGCTGCTCAAGCCGTACCAGGGAACGGTTTATTTGGATGGAGTTGCGATTTCCACCTTATCCACAGCCGCCGTGGCCCGCCAGCTTGCCGTCCTGCCGCAATCTCCGGAAATTCCGGCAAGCCTGACGGTAAGGGAGTTGGTCGAGCAGGGAAGATACCCGCATGCCGGACCGCTGCGCATGTTGAAAAGACAGGATCATTCGGCCATTGATGATGCCCTTCAACTGACGGGGATGACGGGCTTCCAGCACCGAATGCTGGACACGTTATCCGGCGGCGAGCGGCAGCGGGCCTGGATTGCCCTGTCCTTGGCGCAATCGACGCCGGTGCTCATGCTGGATGAACCGACCACTTTTCTGGACGTTCGCCATCAGCTCGAAATCCTGGAGCTGATCCGCCGGTTAAACCGGGAACGGGGGATGACCATTGTGGTGGTACTTCATGATTTGAATCAGGCAGCGAAATATGCCGATCGGATGGTCGTATTGCAGAAGGGCCGGATTGTAGCCGATGGCGAACCCGACGAGGTGCTGACGGTTCAAACCTTGGAGCAGGCTTTCGGCATTCATGCGAACGTCATCAAAGATCCGGATAACGGCAGCCCCGTTTTTTTACCTTACGCCATTGTGGGGAAAAGCGGAGAATGATCGTCGGATGACGCGCCGTCTAGCAGGGGGTTGTACGAAATAACGTACAACCCCCGTTTGCATGGATAACGCTAGCAAAGCTCCGCTAGAGATTCGGGAGAGGCTCCCCAATCAAAGTTGGATTTCGGAGCTTCTCCCTGAAGAAACCGGATTCACACGGTCGGCTGGTTGGAATGGTGTCTGCGCACCGTAACTACGGTGTCGCGGCCTAATGCATCCAGAATGGTCGACAGGTGGTAGACGGTATTGGAGGCTGAAGAATCCGCCGCTACCCCGATCACTCCGGCGATTTTGCCGCGTAAATGATCGGGGCCTAGGAAATCGAGCACATTTTTGATCGCGGCGGAATAGCTGCCGATATATTCCGGCGAGGCAAACACCAGGGCATCGGCTTGTTCAACCTGACGGCGAAGCGCATGGACGGCTTCCGGATACAGCGACGGATCGTCGCGCCCATCGCAAAAGGGCAAGGGGGACTTGCGCGGATCAAATACGGACGTTTCCGCCCCTTCTCGCCGGGCCGCCGCCAAACAGCGGGGAAGGGCCAGCTCGGTGCGTGAACGCTCGCGCAGACTTCCCAGCAAACCGAGCACATGAACGGATTTCATAAGCTTTCCATCCTTTCTGCAGTTGCCGAAGACGGCAATCTCAATATGGGGTGATAGAGGATCTCTCCGGTCATCGGCGCCAGCGTTACTTGATAGCGGTCGGGCGGGAAGCCGCGGCTCGCACTGCGCACGCTGTGCCACTCCTCCAGCAGCAGGGACAGGGTTGCGCCGAGCCAATGCTGTTCGGGACGGGTGAACGGAAGGCCGGGATAGTCGATTTTTTTCGCATGGGTCCATAAATTTTGAAGAACCTCAGGGATTCTGTTGATGGACGAAGCTACCTCGAACCTGGATGCCGACAATGAGCACAGCGTGCAGCAAGCCCTTGCCCGGGTGGCCAAAGGAAAAACGGTGATCATGATTGCCCACCGCTTATCGACGCTGCGGTTAATGGATGAAGTGTTGGTGCTTAAAGACGGAAAAATCGCGGATCGCGGCGCAAAGGAAACCTTGCTCCAGAAGGAAGAATTCGATGTATCGATGATATAGACGATGCTAAAACGTAATAATTACACTTTTAAATTGTAAAAATTACGAATATAATAGGATCGATATGATTATTGATTTGGAGGTCGAGTTGTTGTGAACAGGAAAAGAAATCGCGCGGGATTCAAATGGATTGCAGCTATATTAGTTGTGCTGGTATTGCTTGCGGGCTGCGGCCAAGTCCGGGAGGAAGGAAAGCCTTCTTCCGCAAACACGGCGGGCGCGGCGGATGATGCCGCCGGACTGTCGTCCGGGAAGGATGCGACTGACAAGGCCTCGGAGGCAAGCCCGCAGCAGAATACGGTGACGGATAGCACCGGGGCCTCCCTGGAATTGCCCGCTAAAGTTGAACGGATCGCTTGTTTGACCGAAATCTGCGTGGACAGTCTGGCGGAGCTGGGGCTTGAGCCGGTGGCTGTCGTTCCGGACAGCATCGCGTTTGAGCCGGAATTTTTCGGGGACCGCGCGTCTTCCTTTGTCCAGATCGGGGGCGGTTTCATGGAGCCGAGCCTGGAGGATATCGCCAAGGCGAACCCAGACGTGGTCATTGGACTAAAAGGCACTCACGATATGCTGCGGGACGGCTTGCAAAGCATCGCTCCGTTATATGTCGCCGAGCTTAAAACGTATGAAGATTCGCTCGCGTTTCTTGAGACGGTGGGATCCTGGACCGGCGAGGAGACGGCGGCCGCGGCTGCCAAGCAGAAATTCCTCGACAAGATCGCCGATTACAAACAAAAATCGCCGAACAACCGAAGCGCGTTGATTCTTTATGGCGCGGACGTCAACTTCGGCATCGATACGGCGGGTTCTTTGGTCGGTTCGTTGCTGGCCGAGCTTACCTCTTATCCGTGGCCGGCTCCGGCGGAAGACGGAGGTCATCAGGCGGGGGGGATGGCGTACTCGCTGGAGAAGGTGCTGGAAACGGATCCCGATCATATCTTTATCGAGACGTTCAGCTTCAGTCCGGACTCCCAGCCGTTGTCCGAACAATTTGCCGCCAACCCGCTTTGGGGCAAGCTGAAGGCCGTTAAAGGCAAAGAGATCACCGAAGTAAGGACGGCCATTTGGGCGAACGGCAGGGGCACGCGCTCGCTGGGCATCGTGCTGGATGAAGCGATGAACACTTTATATCCCGATACTTTTAAAGGGTCTGTCCAATAGTGGAAGAGGCGATTCGATCCAATAGGGGAGCAACCAGGACGGGGCGGGTGCTCCTCCTCGTGTTGCTCCTTATCGTTATTGGCGCCATCTCCATCCTGATGGCATTGAAATCGGGCTATCCGGCCGTCAGTTGGGATGAGCTGCTGAATATTTTGTTGTATCGCCACGGTTCCGAACTGGCCGTTACCTCCATTCTCGAGCTGCGGTTGCCGCGCGTTGTGCTTGGAATGTTATCCGGAGCGATGCTGGGTATTTCCGGCGTGTTGATGCAGAGCGGCCTGCGCAACCCGCTGGCGAGCCCCGATTTGATTGGTGTATCGGCCGGCAGCTCGCTGACCATCGCGATGATCACGGTGTTTCACTTGCCGATAGCTTTCAGCCTGTTTCCATTGTTCGGATTGCTTGGCGGCTTTGCCGGAGGGTTCATCGTGATCGCTTCCGTATCCGGCCGCTCGGACAGCACGAGCATAATTCTGATGGGAACGGCGGTGTCCGCCATGCTGAACGGGATGATTGTGTGGCTGATTACGATGGGGACCCAAAATGATATCAATCTATTGTATACGTATTTGATGGGCAGCTTATCGGGGCGTCATTGGCACCATGTCGGGCATTTGCTTCCGTGGGCGGCGATCGGCATTCCCGCCGCGCTGTTGTTTGCCAAGCCGTTGAATCTGCTTCGGCTCGGAGACGAGCAAGCCGAAGCGTTAGGGCAAAATGTGGGCAGGCTGCGTTTGCTGCTGCTGATCGCCAGCGGCGTGATGGTTTCGGCGGTCGTCGCTAATTGCGGTCCGATCGGTTATATCGCTTTGCTGGGGCCCTACCTGACCCGAGCTGTATTAAGAACGGAAGACGCCAGATGGGTGCTCCCTTGTTCCGCGGCGGTCGGTGCGGTGCTTCTCGTAACGGCGGATTGGTTTGCCAAAACCGTGTTCACTCCCAGAGAAATCCCGGTCGGTTTATGGACGACGATGGTCGGCGTACCGGTGCTCATCCTGATGCTTGTCATGAAGAGGAGAGGTCGCGATGATCAATCGTAACACAACAGACGGCCGATTATACGCGCGGAAGTTTCGGATATGGGGGCTGTTTCTTTTATTGGGGCTGGCGATCTTTTTTATTCTGCATATTGTGCTTGGCCAAGTGGCTTTGTCTCCGCGTGAAGTGGTGCTGGCGCTGCTGAACAACCACGATGAAACGTACCATCGCCAGATTGTGTGGGAACTGCGGCTGCCGCGCACCTTGATTGCGCTGGCCGCAGGCGCTATGCTCGGACTTGCGGGGGCGATCCTGCAGTCGGTGACGCGCAACCCGCTGGCGGAACCGGGACTGCTGGGCGTATCCGCCGGCAGCGTGCTGATGCTAGTCCTATATATGACCTATTTGGGAGGATCGGCGAGCCTTTCCCTGCAGGTCCCGTTATTTGGCCTCGCGGGAGGTATCCTTACGGTGTCGGCCATCTATCTGCTGGGCTGGTCGCGCAGAGGAGACGCGCTGCAGTTTACGGTGATCGGCCTGCTGATCTCCGCCTTTCTGTCGGCCTGCACCTCCCTGGTATTGCTCCGCCATTCGGAGGCGATCGGCAGCATTTTGCTATGGACGGTCGGATCGTTAAACGGGCGGGTATGGCTTCACTGGAATATCCTTTGGCCGTGGTTTCTGATCATGGTGCCGATCGGCCTGATGAGCGCGGGAGCGGCGAATGCGTTACAGCTCGGAGACGGCGTGGCCAGAGGAATCGGGGTGCCCGTCCGCCTTTCGAGAGCCGGATTGCTGCTTATTGCCGCCCTGTTGACGGCCGGTGCGGTGTCGATCGTGGGCGCGGTCGGCTTTATCGGATTGATCGGCCCTCACATTGCGAGACGGATCGTCGGTCAGGATGCAAGAAGATTATTTCCGTTTAGCGCCCTGGTCACCGCCTGGCTGCTTGTCGGCTCGGACATTCTGTCGCAAGGCCTGTCGATTCCTTTATTTGACGGCGGCCGACCGGCGTCGCTTCCGGTTGGCGCGGTGACGGCTTTCATGGGAGCTCCCTTCTTTATTTATTTGGCGCGCAGACATATGAAATGAGCACCGGTCGGAAGGATTGACAGGAAGGGAACGGGAGAGTACAACATCTAAATCGTAATTATTACTAATAAAAAGAGTTGTTTTGAAATGAGAGTAGTGATTACTTTGGCGTGTACCGAAACGGGTGACCGCAATTACACGACCACCAAAAATAAAAAGACGCATCCCGAAACGCATGGAATTGCGGAAATACTGCCCGCTGGACAACACGATCGATTTGCCGGAATCGTTCCAGGTCCTATCGCACAAATTCGAAATTCACGGCCTATGCGGCGCATGTGCCGCAAGTTAAGGAGGGAAGAACAGCCATGGCCAAGGAATCAAAAGGGGTACTTGGTTGCATAACGGTTGTTCGGTATCGGGGCGGCCAAGAGGATACATCAGCAAATATAAGGTGTCCCGGATCGTCTTTCGCGAACTGGCCCACCAAGGGAAAATTCCCGGCGTGAAAAAGGCCAGTTGGTAATCCGGATTGGGGAAGCTGCCGATTTGGGGCTGCATTCGATTCGGAATTGCGTATGATTGAGAATTGTCTCCCGATTGGGCGGAAAGTTACCCCGGTCTTTGTTCCTGCCGTCGCTCGATAATAGCGCCATTTTATGGTGCTCAGGCTGTCGAGAAAGTCTCGACAGCCTGATTGAAAGAAGAGTTACAGGTATGGGTCAGGCATTTTTGAGCATGTTAGCTGTGCGCCAACATTTTTCTGTATTCGGAAGGTGTTTTGTTGTAAACTTCTTTAAATTTATTATAAAAATAGGTCGGATTTTTAAGTCCTACTTGTTCTATGATCTCAGTGATTGAAAGCGACGTGTTAACTAAAAGAAATTCCGCTCGTTTTAGTTGCTGTTGAAGCTTCAATGCGGAAAAATTGCTTCCCGTCGTTGATTTAAGCAATTTGAAGATGTAACTGGTAGAAAAATGGGTATGCTGGGTGAGATCTTCTAGAGAGCAGGTTGTGAAGTTCTCCTCGATATATTTCAAGATTTTCATCATGTTTTTTTGATTTTCATCGGTTTGATAATAACTTGCAGAGTTTTGATGCAGGGTATTGATTAATTCCAGAAATAGAAGGGATAGATAATGTTCGATTAGGCTTGCATGGCAGGTGGAAGGCCAATAGTATTCGAACAAAAGCAAATTTACAATAGAAAAAAATTTAGGATTTTCTTTAGTCCGGAATACAAGGTAATTATCGTGAGATCTGTTGTCAATAATAGCATTCAGAAAGAAATCACCAAGAATCCCTTTGTCGGCCACTTCAGCCAAGAAATTCGAACTAAAAAAAGATTTGCGAAAAACAATATTAAATACGATATCGTTCTCACCTTTATACTTAGCGTTATGCATGACATCGGTGTCTATAATGCACACATCTCCCGTCGTCAGTCTTATATCATTCCCCTGAATATTAAAGGTACATTCTCCCGAATATACAATGCTAAGCTCCATATCCTTATGATAATGCAAAGGGATCTCCGTAAATCTCGATTCTCTAACTATGCCTACGGAATTCTCTTTTAATGTATTTATAAAATCAAAGCAATAGCACAGCTGACCGTTATAATATTCTTTTTTTAGTTTGTTGTAAAAAGGGCTAAACAGCCCCGGATTTTCTAAATGCCATTTTTCGCCGTCAGAAATCTTATAAATCTCGTCGTGAAGCTTCTGAATATCCATTATCTCCCTCCTCACTTCCGTGTAACGAATATGATAATGAATTATATCATATCTGCTGTATTTTAAAAGCGTTTTCTTTTGTATGATGGGCTTGTAAAGATACTGAAAGGGAGAGATCAATAGTGAAACCTACTGGATTCAATAACGAATTTCTATGGGGAGGAGCGATAGCTTGTTCTCAGGCAGATGGGGGATTTAAGGAAGGCGGAAAGGGGGTCTCTACCCAAGATCTGCGATATCTTGACCCAAGATGGACGCCGGAGGAAATTGAAGAAAAGCACCAAAACAACCCATTCTCTCTTGATGAGTTTAAAACAGCTTTACAAGATGACTCAACCGAATATTATCCGTTGCGAAGAGGAATCGATTTTTACAACAACTATAAAGAAGACTTGAAATTGATGGCCGAAATGGGCCTGAAAATTTTTAGGACATCCATTAGCTGGTCGAGAATATTCCCAAATGGTGATGATCCAGCACCTAATGAAGAAGGGGTTCAATTCTATATTAACCTGTTCTCGGAATGCAAGAAATATAACATGAAAGTCTTGGCCACCATGATCCATTACGATATCCCCGTCAACCTTGTCGTTAAATATGGCGGTTGGAAGAGTCGGGAAATCATAAAATTCTTCGAAAGATACGTAACCGTTCTGTATGAAAGACTTGGAGAGTATGTGGACTTTTGGTTGCCGTTCAACGAGATCAACGCTGCCAAATTCTCTCCTTGGGATGGAGTTTGCTTGATTCCGGGCAATGAAGAGCATATGGATCAGGAAATCTTTCAATGTTTGCATCACCAGTTCCTGTGCAGCGCAAAAGCTGTGGAATTGGGACATAAGATGGTTCCAGGCAAAAAAATTGGCGCTATGATTGCCAGATTTACCACTTACCCGGCTACATGCAAACCGGAGGATAATATGCAAGCTATTCTTGATGACCAATATTCCAACTGGTTCTACCTTGATGTGATGGCAAGAGGGAAGTACCCCAGATACATTCATCGGTACTTTGAACAGTCGAATGTTAACATCGCAATGGAAGAAGGGGATCTTGAGATTTTACAGAATGGCACCGTTGATTTTGTATCCTTCTCCTATTACTTCTCACAAGTCTCCACCAATGTTGAGGGATGGGAGAAAACAGCAGGAAACTTGATCATCGGCAAGAAGAATCCTTATTTGGAAGCTAGTGAATGGGGATGGCAAATCGATTCTGTAGGTCTACGCTTTACATTAAATCAGGTATACGATAGATATCAATTGCCGATCATTATTGCTGAAAATGGGCTTGGCGCCTACGATACACTTACAGAAAGCGGAGAAATTCATGACCCGTACAGAATTGATTACTTGAGAAAACATATTAAAGAAATGAAAGAAGCCGTAGTGGATGGAGTTGAGCTTCTTGCTTATACGATGTGGGGAATTATCGACATCGTCTCCTGCGGACCTCTTACTATGGACAAACGTTACGGAACGATTTATGTCGATCTGGATAACGGTGGAAAGGGATCCGGCAAACGATACAAAAAGGATTCGTTCTACTGGTACAAAAAATGCATTGAAAGTAATGGCGAAGATCTGGACTAAGCCCTTTCGAAAGAAGGTAATTGTATGAATAATAGAGCTACTGCAGAGCAAGTGGTCAGCTTGCTTGGCGGTAAAGATAACATCACGACTTATCTGCATTGTGTTACTAGATTACGGTTTAATATAAGGGATGGCAGCAAAGCGGATATGAAGCAAATCAACGCCGTTCCTGGAGTCATGGGCACCGCGATTCAAAATGGACAGTATCAGGTGATTATTGGGACAAACGTGGAGCAAGTTTTTAAGGAAGTGGATAAACTCTTAAAGACAGAAAATGCTCCCGATCATCATACTGAGCCTCACAGCGATCAGCCGACTAGAAAAAAGGTTTCACTAAATGCCGTTCTGGATGTTATTTCCGGTATCTTTGCACCCATCCTGCCTGCACTTGTTGCAGGTGGGATTCTCAAAGGGATTTTGGCAATTATTTTGAGCTTAAAATGGGTGAATGAAGGAAGCACAACGCTAGCACTGTTTAATCTGATTGCCGATATTCCATTTTATTTCCTGCCTTTTTTGTTAGCGATTTCATCTTCCAGAAAGTTTAAAGTTAATGAGTACTTGGGCATTTGTATGGCTGGGGCATTGCTCTATCCAAGCTTTGTGGATGCGCTTAACAATAAGGATACAGCCTTTAGTTTGCTTGGTTTGCCTATCCCTGTTTTCAATTATGCCAACTCTGTTTTTCCTGTGATTCTCGGTGTCGGTTTAATGGCTATTATTTACCGGATGGTCGATAAGTTCATTCCAAGTGTACTGAAGATGGTTGTGGTGCCTTCGGTTACATTAATCGTTTCCGTTCCTATCGCCCTTTTGGTGATTGCCCCTATAGGTGCTTATGGCGGTATATATCTTGCTGACGGCATTGTCTGGCTTTTTGACACCTTTGGTCTATTTGCAGGCTTTTTGTTGGGGTTCTTTACGCCCCTGATTGTATTAACCGGTATGCATCAATCCACGTCACCCATTCAAATACAAAATATTTCTTCGCTGGGCTATGATTACTTGTTGCCGATATCCTTTTGCCACAATATGGCTGAATCTGGAGCTGCCTTTGGAGCCGCGTTAAGGATGAAGGATAAAAAAGCCCGTTCTGTCGCACTCTCAACGAGCTTCTCTGCATTTCTTGGTATTTCTGAACCGGCGATGTATACAGTAAACTTTGTCCACAAAACACCGTTTATCAGTGCTATGATAGCTACTGGTATTGGTGGGGCACTGACAGTTGTATTTGGTGTTAAATGTTTTGCCTTTGTTATGCCTGGAATTACTTCATTACCTGTATATGCGGATCCTAAAGGCGGGCTGATTAACCTACTATTAATGGTTATCTCGATCTTATCTACTTTTGTTATCGGTTTCATTATCTCCTATCTAACGGGTTACAAAATAGCCAGAGGGGAAGAGAAGTAAGCAAACCATCTTAGGAGGAACGACATGATATTTGGTTTTAAAAGAAAGCAGACTTTGAAGATTCAAGAGATTTCGCTTCCCCTTGTTGGCAAGATTGTCCCTCTGGAACAGGTAGAGGACGAAGCGTTTTCCAGTGGAGTCATGGGACCAGGTGTAGCTATCCAACCTGAAGTGAGAAAGGTATTCTCACCATTTAAGGGCAAGGTTGTCCATTTGATGGACAAGAGTAAACATGCCATCATACTGGAAGATGAGGTTGGCCTTCAAATTCTGATTCATGTGGGGATGAATACCGTATCTCTTAAGGGAGAAGGATTTACGGCTCATGTCAAGACAGGCGATTCGATCACGGAAGGACAACTGTTGCTTGAATTTGATATTAAGGCCATTGAGCAAGCTGGTTGTCTCGTTCTTACTCCGGTGATTGTTCCAAATGGTCAGGACAAGGTCAAAGCTGTAGAGGTCAACCAGGGAAATATATCTGCAGAGTCAACACTTCGGATCCACTTGAATTAGCTGTATTTGCCGGTCTCTTGTTTGGCACAAAAAATAGCGGTGCGGGGATTACTCCCTTGCACCGCTATTTCCCTACTTCCTATATGTTTCCCGCTAAATGAGCTGTCAATTAAGTGAGGAAATTTACTTCGGGATAAGTGCGACAATTTGAAGGTGTCCAGAGTATTAAGAAACAGGATTTGCTGGACTGCTGCTCACACAAAACAAATACTTACTTAGCTAACTATTGATTTTAGGATGCAGTCATGTTACTATTTTCACAAATGGATGAGGAGGTTATATTTATGCTAACTACTTTTAAAGCAACTGCCAGAAAACTACCTAGTGGATTGCAAGTTGAAACAAATTCAAGAGGTTTTAAAATCCTTATGGACGAGCCGGAGGATTTGGGAGGAACGAATGCTGGCATGAATCCAGTTGAAACTCTTTTATGTGCGCTTGGTGCTTGTCAATCCATCGTTGCTAGCGCGTTTGCAGAGGCTAATGAATTTACCTATGAAGAATTTTATGTTGAACTTGAAGGAGACTTAGATCCGGATGGCTTCATGGGACTTGCCGACGTAAGACCCGGTTTTCAGGAAATCCGTTTTTCCATGCATTTTAGAACGAAGGAAAGCCAGGAAAAAGCGGAAGCCTTTGCGGAGTTTATTGAGAAAACATGTCCGGTGGGCGATTGCCTTGCCAATGGCGTGAAATTGGTTAAAGCAGGCGTAGTCAGACACTGATAGTCACTTGAAGAAGTTCTTTTCATGTCCTATCAGCTTCGGCTACATAAGGAGCGTACCCATGGAAATCAAAATGTCGCTCATTCCCGGCGGAAAAAAAGGGAAAGCGGGAAAAATAAATGTTAAGCTCGGCGATAAGGTCGCCAGGGGCTATGTATTGGCAGAGATCGAAACGGGTAAGGGAAATCGGGAGATCACAGCGACCGAAGACGGCACGATCATCAATATTTTATTCGAAGAAGGCGGCGAGATCGCTTCGAATCAAGTTCTATTCGAGCTGGAGACGATTCAAACGGAAGCGGCTGATCCAACCGAACGGCAGTCATCTCATGCAAACAAGCCATTTAGTGATATGAACACGGAATTGCTTATAATTGGAGCAGGTCCGGGAGGTTATGTAGCTGCCATTTATGCCGCAAAAAAAGGTCTTCAAGTAACGCTGGTTGAAAAAGAGGAATTGGGCGGTACCTGTTTGAATGTAGGCTGTATCCCCACAAAAGCACTGGTCAAATCTTCTGAAGTCTGTCACAGCGTTAAGAATTCTTCATTGTTTGGTATAAAAACAGGAAATGAACTTCAAGTCGATATGAAGCAGATTATTCGCCGTAAAGATGAAGTTAAAGAGAAGTTGGTTTCCGGCGTTGGTTTTTTAATGGAAAAAAACAAGGTTCAGGTTGTCCGTGGCCATGCTTCTTTTCTTTCACCGAATGTTGTGAATGTAGCAGGTGATATTAACTACCATATTTCGGCGAAGAACATTATTGTGGCCACAGGATCTAAAATTTCAAAAGTGAATATCCCAGGAATTGATCTGCCGTTTGTCATGAACAGTACGGAGGCGCTTTCCTGCGAAGAACTGCCGAAGAGCATCACAATTATCGGCGGCGGGGTTATTGGGATGGAATTCGCCTTCATTTACCGTAATTTGGGGGCTGAAGTGCATGTTGTGGAATTTATGGATCGTCTGCTCGCTATGCTGGACAGCGACATCTCAGAAGAAATCAAGCATATGGCCCGGCAGGCAGGGATTCATATTCACACCAACTCCAAGGTGTCCAAAATTCAACGTGCTGATGATGGTGAAGCCATTGTAACCTACGTGGATTCAAAGGGCGAGCATTTACTTGTCAGTGAAAAGGTATTGGTTGCTATTGGACGCGAGCCCAACCTTGACGGGCTGGATATTGAAAAAGCGGGGATTCAATTAAATGATAAAGGTAAAGGCATTGCCGTTGATAAACAAATGCGTACGAACTTAAAACATGTGTATGCAATTGGAGATGCCACAAACCTTATACAACTTGCCCATGTTGCTTCACATCAAGGCATTACGGCTGTAGATGCTTTGCTTGGTGAGACCAGTAGCATGCATTATTCCGCTGTACCCAATGTTATCTTTACTTCTCCCGAGATTGCCAGCGTTGGTTTATCGGAAGATGAATGCAAGCAGCGGGGAATGGAATACAGTGTGAGTAAGGTGTCATTTGAAAGTAATGGCAAGGCTTTAACGATGAATGAACCGGAAGGGTTTATCAAGCTAATCAAAGATAATAACTCTGGAAAGATCGTCGGAGGGTCCATTATTGGCCCCGATGCTTCTTCCCTGATAAGCAGTCTTACTCTTGCGATTGCCAATGGGCTTACCGAGCAGCAGATTACTCAGACGATCTTTGCTCACCCGACCACCGGAGAGGTGATTCATGAGGCGGCGTTTGGGTTAGGAATTGGAGCACTGCATCAAGCTTGAGCAACGAACAATTTGATCGTTTTGAAAAGTTTATTAAGCGGCCACAACAATATTTTGTTATAATAATTTGGAAAAGAGGAGATTAATTTTAGATAGAACAGTTGATTGGTTGGTGTAAACCTTGTTTAATTTAGATGACTGTATTGCCTTTATTACAAACCGTAGTGCAAAAATATTCGCGGAAGAATTGGAGAAGGATTTTCGACCGTATAACATGACTAGGAGCCAATGGATTGCGATGTATTATATCTATACTAGTGAATCCATTACCCAGCGTGAGCTGGCAGATAAAATGTCTATAAAAGAGCCTAGCGTTGTCAGATTGCTTCAAAAACTAGAATCCGAGGGGTTCTTGAATCGGTCAGGTATCCATACAGATAAGCGGGTCAAACGGTTGGAATTGTCGGAAAAGGGAATACAGGTCTATCTAGATTTACTGCCGGTTGCCGAAAAGTTTAAAAATGATACGATAGCTAGTATTTCTAAGGATGATCTTCTAACGTTTAAAAATGTATTGAATATCATGGTTTCAAATGTTTTAAAAGAGAAAACATAGAGTGATTACCTTAAAAGAAGAACTTCCATAAAACAGGGAGTTCTTCTTTTTTAGGTAAAACATTATGTGACAGAAAGCATATTATAATGTTTTAAAAGACGTATATCTTCTTTTGAAACTTTCAATTTATCCTCCAACTGATTATCTTCTTTTAAAATATGCCTTGAAAACCAACTTAATAATATCAAGAAAATGAAAGGATGCCACGATGTATAACTTTGATGAAATAATCGACAGAAGAAATACCAATGCTATGAATACGGATGGATTTAGAGATTACATTTTTAAAGCAGATGATTCATTTGTTTTTCCTTATAAAGATGAGGAGTTCATTCGCATGTGGGTTGCCGATATGGAATTTGCAACTCCCGATGTAGTTATCGATGGAATTAAGGAAAGACTGGAAAAAAGAATTTTTGGTTACACCAGAGTATTTTCCGATGATTATTATCAAGCTTTCTCGAAATGGTGTGAAAAAAGATACGGTTGGCATTTTGAGAAAAAGCATTTAGTGATGTCCAATGGAGTAATTCCTGCACTTTATGAACTTGTGGAATATATTTGTAAGGAAGATGAAAAAGTCCTGTTTTTAACTCCATCCTATGCCTATTTCCAATATGCCGCTGATCACAATAATAGAGAATCTGTGGTAAGTGATTTAATTAACAAGGATGGCAGATACGAAATTGATTTTGATGATTTAGAAAAGAAGGCGGCAGACAACAAAGTTGCATTATTGATTCTATGTAATCCGCATAATCCTACGGGTAGAGTTTGGACAGAAGAAGAACTGCAAAAAATCGGAGAAATATCGCTTAGACATCATCTATGGGTGATTTCGGATGAAATTCATTGCGATTTGTTAAGAAAAGGAAAACAGCATATCCCATTTGCTAAGGTATTTCCGAATTATGACAAAATCATTACTTGTATGGCCCCAAGTAAGACATTCAATTTAGCGGGCTTAATGATTTCAAATATTATTATTCCAAATGAAGAATTAAGAAAGACTTGGCTGTCCAGGCATTATAACTTTGATAATCCTTTGAGCATCGCAGCTGCACAAGCTGCTTATGAAAAAGGCGAACCTTGGCTGGAAGAACTGAGAGAATATTTGGATGAAAACTTTAGGATTACAAAAGAATATATAGACACTCATTTGCCGCAAGCTCATATTGAAATTTCTGAATCTACTTATTTGGCCTGGGTGGATGTAAGTGAATATTTTTCGGATGAAGAAAATTTACCCTTGTTCTTTGCAAATAAAGCTGGAGTTCTTTTGGAAGGAGGCAGTATGTTTGTTCGGAACTCAGACGGATTCATACGACTGAATCTTGCTTGTCCAAAATCAGTTCTTAAGGAAGGGCTAAAACGAATCTGTGAAGCTGTTCGCAACAACTCCGTGTTATAATGCCGGACGGTATCCAAGAAAATGTCACTTTTAAATGGCGCCGAGGTGACTCGCCAGAAACGGGAGGTGTTGTTTATAAAACTCTTGAATTTCCTTCGTAGGAGATTCAGGAGCTTTTTGCATATGCATAGGGAAATCATGATTGACCGCGAAAAGTTGGGGAACCGTAGGAATTGACAGACGGGCGAAGAGCGAGTAAACTAGTTAAATCGTAAAGATTACGAATAAAAGGAGTTGTTTTAAAATGAGAGTAGTGATTACTTTGGCGTGTACCGAAACGGGTGACCGCAATTACACGACCACCAAAAACAAAAAGACGCATCCCGAACGCATGGAATTGCGCAAATACTGCCCGCGGCTAAGAAGATACACGCTGCACCGCGAAACGCGTTAGGAGGGGTTCGATGTCGGCCGAACAAACCCTAAAGAAAATTCCGGTAACGGTCCTGAGCGGTTACTTGGGATCCGGGAAAACGACGTTGTTGAATCATGTTTTGCATAACAAAGACGGATTGAAGGTCGCTGTCATCGTGAATGACATGAGCGAAGTGAATGTGGACGCCAATCTGGTCAAATCGGGGAACGCCTTATCGAAAACGGAAGAAAAGCTGGTGGAGATGTCCAACGGGTGCATTTGCTGCACGCTGCGGGACGACTTGCTGCGCGAGGTGGAGAAACTGGCCGGAGAGGGGCGCTTCGATTACATTCTGATCGAATCGTCGGGCATCAGCGAGCCGATTCCGGTGGCGCAAACCTTCACTTATGCCGATTCGGATTTGGACATCGACTTAACCGCCCTGGCCAGGTTGGACACGATGGTTACTGTCGTCGATGCCAACCGCTTCTGGCACGATTTTGCGTCCGGGGAAAGCTTGCTGGACCGCAATCAGGCGGCCGGTGCAAACGATGACCGGGATATCGTGGATCTATTGATCGACCAGATCGAGACCTGCGATGTATTGCTGCTCAACAAATGCGATCTGGTGGAGGAGCGGGAACTCGTTAAGCTGGAGGCCGTGCTCAGAAAGCTGCAACCGACGGCCAAAATCATTCGCACCGTAGACGGAGTTGTGGACCCCAAAGAAATTTTGAATACGGGATTGTTTGATTTTGAAAAGACGAGCATGTCCTCAGGCTGGATTGCGGAGCTGATGAAAGAAGAGCACACTCCGGAAACCGAAGAATACGGAATCGGGTCGTTTGTGTACCGCAGCAAAATTCCGTTCCATCCTCAGCGCCTCAGCTATTTCTTAAGCAATTGGCCCGAAGAGGTCGTGCGTGCCAAAGGCTTGGTATGGATTGCGGCGCGCGGCGATATGGCGGCATCGTTAAGTCAGGCGGGTCCTTCCATTCAGTTTGGTCCGGCCGGTTACTGGCTGGCGGCTTTGCCGGAAGATCAGCAGCGTGAAGTGTTGGACAGCGAACCCGAAGTTCGGGAACGTTGGGATGAGACCTGGGGCGATCGAATGACCGAGCTGGTGTTTATCGGCATGGATATGAATCAGCAAGATATTGAGACAAGACTGTCCCGCTGCTTGTTGAATGAAGAAGAAATGAAGCTGGATTGGAACAAATTCAATAATCCGCTGCCTTGGCCGGTTGAGGTTTGAGTCGTCTTGACAATAAGGGTTTACAAATCGTAATAATTACGATATTATGTTTCTTGTAATGCGTAATGATTACGATTAAAAGGAAGAGATCGATGTGATTTTATCATCCATGCATGACGTGGTGTTTGGATACGGAAATGAGCCGGTCATTGATAATTTGACGCTGGACATCCGTGCCGGACAATTCATCGGCATCGCGGGGTCGAACGGCGCGGCCAAAACGACTTTGCTCAAGCTGATGCTGGGGCTGCTTAAGCCCTGGAGCGGTTCGGTCCGGTTGGGCGGGGTTCAGGAAGACGGTTCAAAGATGACGGTGGGCTATGTGCCGCAGCAAGTGGCTTCGTTTAATGCCGGTTTTCCCAGCAAAGTGATCGAGCTGGTCCGTTCGGGCTGCTATTCCCGCGTCGGACTGTTCGGCCGGTTCAAGGAAGAACATCGGCAGGCGGTGGAGCGCAGCTTGAAACAGGTAGGCATGTGGGAGTTTCGCCATCGCAAAGTCGGAGAGTTGTCGGGAGGTCAAAAGCAACGCGTATGCATCGCCCGCGCACTGGCCCAGGAGCCGCAGGTGCTCGTGTTGGATGAGCCCATGACGGGGATGGATGCGGCAACCCGGGCGGAGCTTTACAAACTGCTGAGAGAGAGCGTAACCGAGCAAGGTCGAACCGTGATTATGGTCACGCATGGACTTGAGGAAGCGGAGCCTTATCTTGATACATTGATTCAATTGGAGCGGAAGGAGGATGAGGGATGGCGATGTTCGGTTACGAATTTATGCAGCGCGCCTTTTGGGCAGGAGGCTTGATCGGCATCATCGCTCCGCTGCTCGGCGTTTATCTTATGCTTCGCCGTCAGGCGTTGTTGGCGGATACGCTGTCCCATGTGTCCCTTGCCGGGGTAGCTTTGGGCTCGGTGATGGCTTTGAATCCTTCCCTCAGCGGTTTTGCCGTGGCCGTTGCCGGAGGCATTGTCATCGAGCAGCTTCGCCGCTCGTACCGTACATACAGCGAGCTGCCGGTCGCGATCATCATGACTTCGGGGCTGGCGCTTGCGGTTGTGCTGATGAGCTTAAAGCAAAATTGGAGCAAAAGCTTCAGCTCCTATCTGTTCGGTTCCATTGTGGCGGTGAGCGATACCCAGTTGCTGCTGATTGCCGCCGTAGCGCTGGTCGGGCTGCTTTATTTTATCATCCTGCGGCGTCCTCTTTACAATCTGACTTTCGATGAGGAAACGGCCGCGGCATCCGGCGTCAGGGTCAAGCTGCTGTCTTTCTCCTTTGCCGTGTTGACCGGGATGACCGTCGCCGCCGCCATGCCGGTTGTAGGGGTGCTTCTGGTTTCGGCGCTGATCGTTCTGCCGGCCTCGCTGGCGTTGCGCGTTGCCTCCGGTTTTGCGGCGGCGCTTCTGATTTCCGTCGGCACCGGCCTGGCCGGCGTTTTTTCCGGCCTGACGCTATCCTATTATATCGATACGCCGCCGGGCGGGACGATTGCTCTGATTTTGCTGGCTTTCCTGCTGACGACGTTGCTGGTACAAAAGCTGCTGCGGCTTCATGGGCGGCGCAGCACCAAAAAACAATATGAAAAAAAGGGGTACATGAAGCATGAAATTTTGGAATCGTAGTTTAACGGTTTTGTCCTTATCGGTGATGCTGGTTGCGGCCGGTTGCGGCTCAAATGCAGGAACGGCAGGGAATAATGGCTCGTCCGCCGCGCCCGAGACGGGTGCGGATAAGTCTGCAGCGGAAATCCTGGAAATCAGGACGAGTTTTTATCCGATGTATGAATTTACCCGTCATGTAGCGGGGGATCTGGCTAACGTGGAGAATCTGGTGCCCGCCGGGATGGAACCGCATGATTGGGAGCCGACGCCGCAGGATATGGCCGCCATTTCCGAGGCCGATGTGCTCGTGTACAACGGAGCGGGCATGGAAGGCTGGATTGAGCAAGTCCTGGACAGCGCCAAGGGCACCGGGCTTAAAGCGATTGAAGCCAGTCACGGGATCGAGGTCATGGAAGGCTCGGGAGAGCATGATCATGGACATGAACATGGGCACGACGAGCATGCGCATGAGGAAGGCGATCATGCGCATGAAGATGGTGAACATGCTCATGAACATGGCGAACACGCTCATGAAGGTGAAGAGAGCGGACACGGCCATCACCATGATCACGGTGGCCTGGATCCTCATGTTTGGCTGTCGCCGGCATTGGCGATTCAAGAAGTTCGCAACATTGAACAAGGCTTGGCCGAAGCGGCTCCGCAATACGCGGACCAGTTTAAGGCCAACGCCGACGCTTATGTCGCCGAGTTGGAGGCGCTCGACAAGGAATTTACCGAAGGGTTGAAGGACAGTAAGCGCAAGGACTTCATTACACAGCATGCCGCATTTGGGTACCTCGCCAAACAATACGGATTGACCCAGGTTCCGATTGCCGGGTTATCCCCGGATCAAGAGCCGTCGGCGGCCCAAATGGCCGGGATTGTCGAGTTTGCCAAAGAGCATAACGTGAAGACGATCTTCTTTGAAACTTTGGTCTCTTCCAAGGTGGCCGATACGATCGCTTCCGAAATCGGGGCAAAATCGGCGGTGCTGAATCCGATAGAAGGTTTGACGGAAGAAGAGTTGGCCGGCGGCCTCGACTATATTGCGGTCATGCGGCAAAACCTGGACGCGTTGAAGACGGCGTTAAACGAATAAGGCTTGGCGAATCGGTGGCGGAAATCTGATTACCGGGGGAGATGTAAGGATGGAGAACAAACGAAATCGCTTGATTCAAGCCATGGAGTCCAAAGGGTTGCGCATAACCTCGCAGCGCAGATGGATCGCGGAGCTGTTCTCCGTCTCCACCGGGTTCGTGTTGCCGCGCCAGGTTCACGCTTATATCGCGGAGCGTCTTCCGGGGGTTAGTTACGATACGGTGTATCGAAATCTTCGTTTGCTCACGGAGATCAACCTGATTGAACAATTCGATTTTCCGGAGGGGGTCCGCTTTAAGCTGAGATGCGGGCCGGATCGTCACCACCATCATCTCATCTGCATCAAATGCCTGCAAACCTTTCCAATCGATTTTTGTCCGCTGGACAACACGATCGATTTGCCGGAATCGTTCCAGGTTCTATCGCACAAATTCGAAATTCACGGCCTATGCGGCGCATGTGCCGCAAGTTAAGGAGGGAAGAGCAGCCATGGCCAAGAAATCAAAAGTGATTAAAGAACAGAAGAGACAAGCGCTGGTGCAAAAATACGCCGAGAAACGCCGGGAACTGAAAGAAAAAGGGGATTTCGCGGCTTTGCAAAAGCTGCCCCGCGATTCGTCGCCCACTCGGTTGCATAACCGTTGTTCGGTATCGGGGCGGCCAAGAGGATACATCAGCAAATATAAGGTGTCCCGGATCGTCTTTCGCGAACTGGCCCACCAAGGGAAAATTCCCGGCGTGAGAAAGGCCAGTTGGTAATTTGGTTTTCTGCCGATTTGGGGCCGTATTCAATTCGGAATTGCCTCCGAGTAAGAATTGCGTCCGATTCGGAATTGCCTCCCGATTGGGCGGAAAGTGACCCCGGTTTTTGTTCCTGTCTTCGCTTGAGAATATAGCGCCATTTTATGGCGCTATTTGCTTTGAGCGGGGAATCGCGATTGAAAAATTGACACTTGACGAAACAAACGAGGTGGCGTCAATGAACCGACGGGTCCCGTTCGTACGCTAACGCTTGTCAGAACGCTTATATGGGCAAAAGAGCATGTTCTATCTTTCTAACGCTGATCACACGCTTTATATGGGCGAAACAGGCCCATTTCTGAAGAGAAACCGGGAAATAAGCTTTCCCGTAAGCGTTAGATGATGTACATCCCTGTTTCGCCTTAAATAACGTCGCTCCCAAGCGTTAGATTCTCACCCGCTCACCGCACACCCGCTCACCCGCTCACCTGGTTCCGCCATTCCTCCAATAGCGCGCGTTCATCCAATTCGTATCCGATGATAACCATATAGGAAGGACCTTGATATTCCGCGCGTTCATAGTCGATCCGCTTGCCCGCAAACTGAACCAGCGAGGCGCCCCGCACGCCGCCCAGCGGAACGTATCCTTTGGCACGGAGCACCTGCTTTCCTTTGGACTTTAACCATTTTTCCAACGGTTTTAGAGAAATCGGCACCGCCCCGTTGATCGGAATCAAGACGCTTTGAATGCGGGAAAAAGAAGCGTTCCCCTGCCCGTCCGGCTCTCCGGACGCGCCGATAGCAGAATGGGCATGCCGGACAGGCGCCATTTTGAGACGTCCGGTGGTTTGGGCTTGTCGTTGTAAGGGGCGAAGTCCATCCATCACGGGGTCGGGGCTGAATTTACCGAACGTGGTGTGGAAGACGGCGGCTTGATCGTTATGTTTCCGAATCATACGGACTACTTTGGAGAGATGCGGGTCGGAGACGAGGTCCCGCTTATTGACCAGGATGACGTCCGCCACCTCCAGTTGTCGGCGCAGCGTATGGACGAGCTGTTTATCGGAGGCGAATATGCTGCCGTACTCGAGCGCGTTTTCGGCATCGATCACGGTGATGATCTTGTGCAAGGTCACTTCGTTCAGCAACTCGGGTTCGGCCATGGCATCGACGACCTCCTCCGGATTGGCTACGCCGGTCAGTTCCACAAGAATCACGTCGGGGGCCAGAGCGAGCAGGCTTTTCATAGAACCGGCAATTTCGCTTTTCTTGCTGCAGCAGATGCAGCCGTCGAACAGCTTTTCCAGGGCAAGTCCCTGGACAGCTTCGGACAGGATTCGGCCGTCCACGTCGGCTTTGCCCAACTCGTTCATCAAGATTGCCGGTCTAAGCTTCCGGTCGTGCAGCGTTTGGATCAGTTCAAGCAGCAGCGTGGTTTTGCCGCTGCCCAAAAAACCGCTGATAATGATCACGGGAGTTTTCATGGGTTCCCTCCTGACTCAAGTTTCCTTATCTATTCAACGCTAACATTCAGAAAATCAAAGTTCGGATAGATATATGGGACGTCCGGTCTTTCGATCGGGGCGGATTCCGCAACATCGATTTTGATAATCGGATTTCCGTTATATTCGGTCTGGCCGAGGGTGCCTTTCAACTGCACCCAGGTGTCGTCTTTGAGGTCCGAGGCGCCGTCGAATTCGGCCAGCACCCCGTAGGGCGTCGCATCCGCGGTGCAGCATTGAACGGCGATTCTCCCGATCACCAGCTGATTATCCGCCAGACCCGGTTCGCGGTAGACGAAACCGGCGATTTCGATTTCCTTGCCGATAAAGGATTCCTTAAACACGACGATCGCAGATAAAATCTCCATATAGATTTCCGGCTTGACGTGGATCACCGGAAGCACGTAAATCCGTTTGGCCAGCTCGGCCAGTTCCCGGTCAAACTCGTCTTCCGCCGGAAACAAGCGGTCCAACGATTCGGCCGATCCGGCATCGGTTGCGGCTTCTTCCTCGTCGGGGGCCGAAGTGGGAGAGCCCTCCGATGAATTGCCGGAGGCATCGGCCGGAGCCTCGATGGAATCGACGGCCGCTGCCGTTGGCGGCGTGTAGCCCGTCGTGGCGTAAGGGGAAGGGCCGGTCCCCAGGATCATGCCTTTTTTGTTCGCAAAAGAGCCGCCAAGCACGGTATCGGGCAGCAAAAAGCCAAGCAGCAAGGGCAGGGCGAGCACCCCGTAAAGGAAGCTTGACTTGAGCCTGGGTCGGGCCGGCGGATTGCCGCAGCAATCGCAGGCGATGACGGAGCCTTTATAGCTTCTGTAGGCAATAAAGCCCTGAATGACAGCCAGCGCGTAGAGGAGCAAAGCGGCGGCTTTAACCAAGGGCATGATGCGTACGCCGATATACAGCTGCAGGCTGTCCGTTTCGACCAAATAAGCGATATATACAGAAAGGCCCAGCAACAAAACGGTTCTGACGATAGGATGAAAAAGCGTAGCCGATTTGCGTTCCTTCATCATACTCCCCTCCTTTCTTCCGTTATCTCAGCAGCCATTGATCCAGCCCGATGCTGAACACGAGCACCGTTACCGGGATCACCACCGCCAAGGTGACCACGAATTTCGTTTTGAATGCCGATAACAGCATCAGCGTTCCCTTGAGGTCAAGCATCGGCCCCAGTACCAGGAAGGTGATCAGCGACCCTGCGGAAAAGGTACTCACAAAAGAAGAAGCGACAAAGGCGTCCGAGGTCGAGCAGATCGAAAGAAGATAAGCAAAACCGGCCATCAGCAGGTGAGACGAGACGGGGCCTTGACCGTACGCCGCCAGCTGTCCCGTATTGACAAACGTATGTATCATGGCCGTAATCAATGCGCCGATAGCAAAATATTTGCTCATTTCAAAAAATTCATTTAACGCATGTACAAAAAAAGCGGTGAGTTTGCCCGTCCAGGTATCGTGTTTGCCGCTTTCGGGGGTTTCGTCATAAAGCGTTTGAAAATTCACGCGCAGCGGAGAATAGCGGACAAACCGGTATACGATCAACCCGACGGTGAAAGAAACCGCGACGGCCAGCCCCATTCTGGAGTAAATCACCTCCGGGCGATTGCGAAAAGCGGAATACGTTGCGAACAGAACCACCGGATTCAGAATCGGCCCGCTCAAGATAAAAACCGTGGCGATGTAAACCGGCATTCCCTTGGCGACAAGCCGGCGCACGACCGGAATCATACCGCATTCGCAAATGGGGAAGAGCATGCCGCCCAAACTGGCGAACAGCATGCCCAGCAAGGGGTTCCGGGGGATGATCCGCGCCAAGCGTTGCTCCGAAACAAATGATTGCAGCAATGACGAGGAAATGACCCCAAGCAAAATAAACGGCAGAGCTTCGAGAAAAATGCTGATAAACATCGTTTTAAAGGTAAACAGTTCCGCCGGAAGATGGGATTGAAGCGAAGCCATGGATAAAGTCCCTTCTATTTCTACTAATTCATGGTGATACATGGTCACTATTATTTTAATCGTAATGCTTACAAATAACAAGAAGATGAAGTCGCTTGATTTAATTGTTGACAAGAAAATGAACACATCCTTATACTGTTTACATCGTAAAAATTACGATTAGTCAGAAAAACAGCTGGCTATGGGGGGATCACGGTGGATTCGTTTACGATCCGAAGGCCTTGAAACGATGGTGGACGGCGGGACTGGGAACCGGTTCAAACCATCGCGCCCCATCCGGATTTTGAGCGCCAGTTGGAACAGGTCGAACTGGATCGCAAGGGGATCTTTTGGGTTTCATTGGCCGGATAAGAAGCCGCGAAAACGGTAAAGGAGTATGACCTTCATGAGCAAAAACAACAACACAAATTTTCGTCTTCCCCGCTCCAAGGGGACGGATATGGCCACCTATTTTATGCCAAAAGAGTGTAAAAAGAAAACCAAGCGCATCGTGCTTGCGCCTGCCAACCGGCAGATCGTTGAGGAGTTTATTGCGATACTCGGGATGAAAGAGAAATTTGAACAGTACGATGTTCCGATTCCCAATAAAATCGTCATGTTCGGACCGCCGGGCACCGGAAAAACGCTAACCGCCTTTTATCTCGCCGCTTGTCTGGAGCTCCCGTTAATTTTAGTGAGGCTGGACGCGGTGATTCATAGCCATTTGGGCGAGACGGGGAGCAATATTCGCAAAATATTTGATTACGCTAAAACCACGCCGTGCGTTTTGTTCCTGGATGAGTTCGACGCGGTCGGCAGAACGCGGGATAACAACGATGAGGTCAAGGAAATGGCCAGAGTAGTGAATACCTTGTTGCAATGCCTGGATGAATTCGAAGGAAGCAGCGTTTTCATCGCCGCTACCAATCTTGAAGCGGAATTGGATCAAGCGATTTGGCGCCGGTTTGATACGAAAATGACTTACGGCATGCCGGAAGATGCGGACAGAGAACAATTTATTCGCCTGCACCTGGAAGATTTCGAGCATGAGGGGGCGCTTCAGAAGGCGGCGTCGGATTTGCTGAGGGGGTGCAGCTTTGCCGATATGGAACAAATTCTGCTCAAGGCCAAGCGGAAGGCGATTATTGGAGATGCCCCGCTTGGCCGCGCGTATATCGAAGACGCTTATTCGGAATACAAGCCTAAAGTATGTCTTTAAACGATTGCAGAAAGGAGATCGCTTATGAGGCGTTTGAGAGCGAGGAGGTGGTTATTTCGCCGCGGTCCTTTTTTCTGGCGACGGCGCTGGAAAAAATTCGGCCAATCGGCTGTCGAGAATGAACAGAAGACGTCATGCAAAATGACAACTTCCCCCTTTCTTGCTAAAATGGAAAGATAGAATTCTTTCCGACGGAATCGAAGAAGGGAATGTGCGAAGTTATGAAAGAAAGCCAGTCCAAAGTAAGAGAGATGCTGGATACGATGGCGCGCAATGGCTGGAGAGTGACCGAACAGCGAAGAACGTTGGCGCAAATTTTTGCCGATCACGAAGGTTATCTGTCGCCCAAAGATGTTTATGATCAGATGTCCCTTCGTTATCCGAGCATGAGTCTGGACACGGTTTACCGCAATCTCCGGATGTTGAGCGAGATGGGGGTATTGGAGCATTTCTACTTTATGGATGGCGGCCTGAAATTCAAAGATAACTGTACGGCGCACCATCACCATCACTTGATTTGCGTCAATTGCGAAAAAACGCTTCCGTTTGATTATTGTCCGATGGATCATGGCCTGGAGTTGCCCGGGAACTACAAAGTGCTGCGGCATCGTTTTGAGGTTTACGGCATTTGCGAAGCTTGCCAGATGCTGCAGAGCGAAGAACCTCCAAAGTAATCGCGCGAATCGAAGGAGCCTGCCTCTTCGCGGTAAGAGGGCAGGCTGCAAAGAAGCATCGAAACAAAATTTGATTAATAATCGTAAAAATTACAATTAAGGTGGTTGGGGCTTTTTGGGCTTAAGAAGGGTGCTGCGTGCGATGGGGTAGAAAACAAGGGCGAATGAGGTTGTCGTTTAATCGTAATATTTACTATTAAAGTGAGGGGAGTGCTTATGGGAAGGGGACTGAGGATGCCTTGGTATGAAAGAAGCTTTGGCGAGGACTATTTGTTGGTTTACAAGCATCGCAATCAACGGGAAGCTGATCGCTTTGTTCAATGGGTGATGGAATGGTTACGGCTGCCGGCGGGAAGCCGGGTGCTCGACCTTTGCTGCGGAGCGGGCAGACATGCGCTGGCGCTGGCCGAAGCCGGCTATCGCGTCACGGGCGCGGATCTTTCCCCCGTACTGCTGCACAAGGCTAAGGAAGCCGATGCTGCCGGATGCGTCAGGTGGGTTGAAACCGATATGCGCGCTTTGCCGGAAGACGGCACTTTTACGGAAAACTTCGATGCGGTCGTCAATTTGTTCACTTCGTTCGGCTATTTCGAGACCGACGGCGAACAGCTGGGCGTCCTGAAGCAAATCCGGAAGGCGCTCATGCCGGGCGGCCGTTTTGTCATCGATGTGTTGAACGCCGGGTATATCCGAGATCATCTCGTTCCCTTTTCCAGGCGGGAAGAGGACGGGGCGGTGATTACCGAGAGCCGGTCGATCCAACAGGGCTTCGTGGTCAAGGATATCGTGATTGAGGAACCGGGGAGCGGGCGTCGAAGCTACAGGGAACGCGTGAAGCTCTATTCGCCGGAGGCGATGGAAAGCCTGCTGAAAAGCGCGGGACTCCGGCTGGACGCCATGCGCGGAAGTTACGACGGGGAAGCTTACGATGAGCGGCGTTCTCCGCGCATGATCCTGCTGGGGGAACGGGAGCCGTGAACAACAACCTGACGCAACCCCAAACTGCCGGAAGCCGCTTCCTGTTCTCCGGGATCGTGATCATGCTGGCCGCCTTGCTGCTGGTGTCGGTTACGGTCGCGGTGATGCTGGGGCCAGTGGCGATCGACCCGGCGACCGTCTGGAAGATCGCATTTTCCCATGTACCGGGCTTCTCTGGAGGGGTGGAGGAAACCTGGAGTGCCGGCCAAGGGCATATCGTATGGGATATCCGCTTCCCCAGGGTCCTGCTTGGCGTGATCGTCGGTGCCGGATTATCCGTTGCCGGCGTCGCCGCGCAGGCGCTCATGCGCAATTCGCTGGCCGATCCTTATATTCTTGGCGTATCGTCGGGAGCTTCGGTCGGGGCGACACTCGTCATCCTATTCGGAGCGTTTCAATTTTTCGGACAATATGCTCTGTCTCTCTCGGCTTTTCTCGGTTCGCTGGCCGCGATGGGGATGGTGTATCTGCTGGCGCGGGTAAGGGGTACCCTTTCCACCACGAGGTTATTACTGTCGGGAATCGCCATTTCCATGATGATGTCGGCGGCCACGAACTTTATCGTTACGATGGCGCCGCGGGAGGAGGGCATTCGCACGGCGCTGTATTGGATGATGGGCAGCTTAACGGGGGCGAAATGGGCGTATTTGGGCCTCCCCGCTTTCGTTGTCTTCGCCGGCGCTGCGCTGCTGTTGATCCAGTATCGGGCGTTGAACTCGCTGTTGATGGGCGATGATGCGGCCGTTACCCTGGGCGTGGACATCCAGCGTCTGCGCATCGGCTTGATCCTGATCCTGGCGCTGCTCACCGGCACGCTTGTCGCCATCAGCGGTTCCATCGGGTTTGTCGGGCTGATGATTCCGCATATCGTCAGGCTGCTTGTCGGGTCGGACCATCGCCGGGTGCTCCCGATCAGCTTGCTGCTGGGAGCCCTCTTCATCGTATGGGCGGATGTCCTGGCCAGACTCGTTCTGGCGCCGGAAGAGTTGCCGATCGGCATCGTCACCGCGTTATGCGGCGGCCCGTTTTTTATCTGGCTGCTGCGGCGCAGCTCGTATACATTCGGGGGTGGACAGGAATGAACATCAAAGTGGAGGAGTTGTCCTTCGGCATTCGGGACAAACGCTTGATCGAAGCCATTTCCCTGGAAATCCGCGAAGGGGAATTTGTCGGGCTGATCGGTCCGAACGGCAGCGGCAAATCGACACTGCTCAAAAATATGTACCGCGTGCTGAAGCCCGACATGGGCGGTGTCTACCTGAACGGACAGGATTTGTCCCGCATGACGCATAAGGAAACGGCGCGGCAGATGGCGGTCGTCAGTCAGGAAGCGAACGTCGCTTTCGATTTTACGGTCAGGGATATTGTCATGATGGGGCGCGCTCCCCATAAGCGCATGCTGGAGGCGGACTGCGCGCGGGACCGCGAGATCGCGGAGCAGGCTTTGGCGCGGGTTGGTCTGGGGCATGCCGCTTCCGGCAGCTTTTCCACCTTGTCGGGGGGCGAGAAGCAGCGCGTGCTGATCGCAAGGGCGCTGGCCCAGGAAGCCGGCTTTTTGATCCTGGACGAACCGACCAACCATCTGGATATCCGCTACCAGCTGCAGATGATGGATTTGGTCAAGACGCTCCGGTTGACCTCGCTCGCCGCGCTTCACGATTTGAATATCGCCGCCTATTACTGCGATCGCATTTATGTGCTGGAGGCCGGCAGGATCGTGGCCTCGGGGAGCCCCGATGAGGTGTTGCGGCCGGAATTGTTGCGCCGCGTGTTCGGCGTGGAGACGCAAATTTCGCGGCATCCTTATACGGGAAAACCGTCGATTACCTACTTGCCGGAGACGATCGCAAACCGATGAAGAAGGAGGGAGAAGGATGGCTTTGACCCGATGCAGCTATTGCGGATATGCGTATGACGAATGGAACGGCGAAGCGCGGAACGGCGTGCCGGCGGGAACACCGATGGCGAAGCTGGCGGGAACGGTGTGTTCGCGCTGCGGACTACAAGGCGTCCGGCATGAGCGCCAGCCGAGCCCAAAGTATGAAGGAGATGAAGCCGAGTATTACGACCAGTTTGCCGGCAAAGCGGGGATCGATTTTTACCGGAACTGGCTGGAGACCTCGGCGAAGCCGGTCAGGGTGCTGGAGCTCGGCGTCGGCAGCGGGCGTTTGGCCGCCGAGCTTGCCCCGCAGACGGAGCGGTACTGCGGCGTCGATTGGAGCCCGCGCATGCTGAAGACGGCGGAAACGAAACGAAAGCGCATCTTCAAAAGCGAAGCGGAAGAACGGCTGCAGCTGGTAGAGGCGAATGCCTTGGATTGTCGCTTCGAGTCGGCCTTTACCCACGTCCTCTGTCCTGACGGATTCCTCCAGCATTTTACGCTGATGGAGGAGCATGTCGCGTTGCTGCGCATTTTGCATCGCAGCTTGGAGGACGGGGGCCATGTCGCCGTGGATGTGCATTTGCCGCCGGCCGGCGCAGGTTGGCAAGCGCGGCAAAGGAAGCAACTGCAGCCGAATAAATGGGTCTCCCGCCAGCTGGAAGGGGAGACATCCCTGTCCCGGCAGCTGTTTCGCTGCACTGTCGATTACGAAACGTATATCGACGGTGCGATGACTTCCCGGTACCGGGTTGAACGCGAATACGCTTTGATCACGCCCAAGGAGACCGCTTTGCTGCTAACTTCGGCAGGGTTCGAAATGACCCGGGCCGTTTGGAATTTCGGCTTGTCCGAGGCCTGGCCGACGGCGCTTCCTTACGGAATAAACCGGGCGGCCGACGGACTCGGAGCGGCGGAAACGATCAAGGAAGCGATAGCGGCGGGAAAAAACGTAATGCCATACCGTCCCCATATTTGGGGAAACGGCGGATACCCGCTTGCCGGCGCAATGCCGGGCGAAGCGCCGGATGCTCCGGCAACGGTGACGCTGATTGCCCGCAAGCTTTAAAGAAACATACAACGATCCTACGAAGGAGAAAGCTCATGAAAAAGATTATCACCCCGGCGTTTTTGCTGGTTATTCTTATTTTACTCACGGTTCTGTCCGCCTGCGGCGGCGGCAAAGGTCCGTCGGCCTCCCCCGCCTCGCCCTCAAGCTCCTCCGCCGCCCCTTCAGCGGGCGGGGAGGTCCCCGTCGAATTGGAGAATATGGGAGAGAAGCTTCGTTTCCCGGAAGCGCCGAAGCGAGCCGTAACGCTCAATCAGCATGCAACCGAGGTGATGCTGGCGCTGGGTCTCGAATCGTCGATGGTGGGGACGGCTTATCTGGATGACCGCATCCTGCCCGAGTTTGAGGAAAAGTATGACCAGATCCCGGTATTATCGGATAAATATCCTTCCAAGGAAGTTTTTCTGGACGCTTCGCCCGATTTCGCTTACGCAGGATGGCAAAGCGCGTTCACGGAGGAGACGCTCGGTTCCCGGGCGGATTTGGCCGCTCAAGGCGTGATGACCTATGTGCAGGAATCCTCCAATAAGCCGAAGCCGACGCTTGAAGATGTGTACCGGGACATTTTGAACATCGGGAACATTTTCCG
Organism: Paenibacillus sp. JL3B1040; assembly: GCF_057063165.1. Classification (NCBI taxonomy): domain Bacteria; kingdom Bacillati; phylum Bacillota; class Bacilli; order Caryophanales; family Paenibacillaceae; genus Paenibacillus; species Paenibacillus tiangongensis. The sequence goes on from NZ_CM169317.1 coordinate 2,175,235, forward strand.
CGCCCAAGACCGGGCCGAAGCGCTGGTGGACGGAATTCGCGGCCAACTGGAAGAGATTCAGGCGCAAATCGGCTCCGTAGATCAGCCGCTTCAGGTTTTCGTCTATGACAGCGGGGAGGACAAGGCGTTTACGGCGGCCAATACGTACTTAACCAGCCTGATCAACCAGCTAGGCGGGAAAAATATTTTTGACGACATCGATAAGGGTTGGACGGAAGTAAGCTGGGAAGAGGTGGTGCACCGCGACCCGGATGTGATCGTGATCGTCGACTACGGGGACGAAACCGCGGAGCAGAAGAAAGAGCGCTTGCTGAATATGGTCTCGTTAGGCGATGTAAAGGCGATTCGCGACGCTCGCTTTATCGTGCTGCCGCTGTCGGCGGCGGCCGAAGGCGTCCGGGCGCCGATCGCGCTGAAAACGCTCGCCGCCGGGATGTATCCGGATCGAGTCAAACCGTAACCCAAGCAATCCATGCCTGAGATTCGCGGCGAAAGAGGGGGCAGACAAAATGAAAATCGTTCCGATTCTGATCTTATCGGGGTTCCTGGGAAGCGGAAAAACGACCTTCCTGACCCGAATGCTGGATGACTGTCTAAAAAAGGGGATCCGGCCGGCCGTCATTATGAACGAAGTGGGCGATGTCAATTTGGACGGTAAATTGGTGAATGCGGAGGTGCCGATGAGCGAAATGCTCAGCGGCTGCATCTGCTGTACGATTCGCGGCGACTTGGCCATGGAGACCCGGCGGTTGATCGATGAAGCCGCTCCCGATTTGATTTTCGTTGAAGCGACGGGGGTTGCCAACCCGATCGAAATCCTGGACGCGATCACGGAGGCGGCGATGCTTACCCCCATCGAGATTCGGGCGATGATCACCGTCGTCGACGCAGCGCATTTTCTGCAGCGCTCCCGCGGAGGAAAGGGCAAAACCTACCGGTTGATGACGGATCAAATCCGGTGCGCCTCGATGCTTGTCCTGAACAAAAGCGACCTGGCGGGCGCGGAAGAATTAAAGGAAATCCGGAAGCGCCTGACCGAGTTGAACCCGTTTGCGCCGATCGTAACCACGGCCCATTGCGAAATGGACGAGGCCGTTTGGACGCGGGTGCTGGCCGGGAAGGAAGAAGCCGGCGCCCTGGACCGCCTGCTGGCCGGGCAGCGGGAGCGGCTCGCCGCCCCTGACGCTTCCGGCGAACAGCGGTGTGAACACGGGCACGGGCATGAGCACGGCCATGACCATAAGCATGCACACGAGCACGGCGACAGCCATTCCGGGCACCTTCATTCTTACGACCATGTCATGGTATGTTCGCACTATTTTTCGGAACCGATCGATGGCGGCCGTTTGGAGCGGGTAATGAAGGATTTGCCCGCCGGGGTTTACCGGGCGAAAGGCATCTTTACCTCCAGCGGAACCGGGGAGCGGGTGATGTTCCAATATGCCTACAGGCAACTGGAGCTCATTCCGATCCGGCCGCAAGGTCAAGTCCGGGACGTAGCCGTTTTTATCGGGGAGCATTTTTCAGAGCAGGCCCTGCTCGGGCAGTTGGAGGGAGTCATGAAGTCCTCATAAGCCGGTACCACAAAAAAGAAGAAGCGGCACGCTGATGTGTCGCTTCTTCTTTGGGGTTGAGCTGTTTTAGCCGGCTACGCAGGCGGCAAATTGTTTTTGGAACCAGGCCTCGTCCAAATTCCGGCCGATCACGACGAATTCGCTGACGGGCGCCTCGCCGGGCTTCCAATCCCGGTCCGGGTATGCGCCGAACAGCATGTGAATGCCTTGGAAGACCACTCTTTTTTTGCTGCCTTTGATATTCAGCACCCCTTTATAGCGGAACGTGTCCACGCCGTGTTCAACCAGCCATTCGCTAATGAAACGTTCCACCTTCTTCAAATCGAGCGGGCGGGATTCGCGGAAAAACACGGAAGACACTTCGTCATCGTGGTCATGGTGCTCTTCTTCCAGGAATCCGGGTTCAAGCTCCAATTTTTTCTCCAAATCGAAAGCGCTGATGCCCAGAATGCGGTCGATTTCAATTTGCGACTGCCGCGTACGGTAGATCTTGGCGGCCTGATTCATCGCATGCAGGCGTCCTTCCAATTGCTCAAGCTCTTTCTCGGTAACCAGATCCGTTTTGTTGAGCAGCAGCACATCGGCGAAAGCTACCTGCTCCTGCGCTTCATGGCCCTCGTCCAGATGCTGGCCGGCATGCTTGGCGTCCACGACGGTGACGATCGCGTCCAGTTTATAGAAATTGGCGACTTCATCATCGACGAAAAAGGTTTGCGCCACCGGGGCGGGGTCGGCCAAGCCGGTGGTTTCGATCAGAACGCGGTCAAAATCGGCTTTGCGGCGGCCGCTCTGTCCGAGCTTCGCATCCTTCAAATCGGCTAGAATGCGGATGAGGTCGCCGCGCACCGTACAGCAAATACATCCGTTGTTCATTTCAAAAATTTCTTCGTCCGCACCCACGACCAGTTGGTTGTCGATGCCGACTTCGCCGAACTCGTTGACGATGACCGCGATTTTCTGGCCATGCTCCGCGGTGAGCACATGGTTCAGCAGCGTCGTCTTTCCGGCGCCGAGGAACCCGGTTAATACCGTAACGGGAATACGGGGATCTTGAATAGTGGTCATTTCGCTCGCTCCTTTGCCACAATACTGTGGTTTTATGTTAATCGTAAAATTTACTATTAATTATAGGAGCGGGTGAACGGGTTGTCAAATTCCGCCCCCCGGCGGGCGCTGTAATTGCCTTTACCCGAGCAGTCCAAACCATTGCCAAAACGGAACGCTGATCAACAGTCCGACGATATTGACCGCCATATAGATGACCGAACCCAGCATGGTTTGTTTGGCGGTCGCCATTTTTCCGTCTATAGCGTAATACGTCGTCAGGAAAGGCGGATTTTGATATTGCAAAATCCAAATATTGACGGAAGTGATCGTTGCAAATGTAATAATGAACGGATTAATGCCCGTGTTTGCCAGCAGCGGAAGCACGATCAGAATGAAGATGGTTACCGCCGCGGACAAGGAAACCAGCAGGAAGCGAATGGCGTAAACCAGTAAGGCCAATACAACTACCAGAACATAGGGATTTTGCAGGACCGGTTCGATCACGGGCGTAAGCGTGCTGCCGATCCATTTGTCGATGCCGACTTTCGGAAGAACGGTCCCGAGATTCAATGCGCAACCGATAAAAATGACGGCGTTCCAAGGGATTTTATTTTTGAAATCGGCGACAGAGATCACCTTCAGGCCCACAAGCACAGAAACCGCGAGTATGGCGATGACGGCCGACGAAATGCCGGTTCTTTTTTCCAACATCCATAAAATAAGCGTCCCGATCAAAACGACCGCCGTGATTTTTTCGTTTTTGCTCATCGCACCCAGTTCTTTTAACTGGTTCTGAAGAAAATCGCCGGGCAGCTTCGTATCGTTTTTCGGGCCAAAGAAATGCTTGATGGCAAAATAGCTGCCGACTATAAAGACGACCGCCCACGGCAGAGCATACAGGAACCAGTTCCCCCAAGTCAGTTGAGTCTGAACGGATTCGTCCAATAAACCTCTGCCGACATAGTTCATGAACGTGGCGCTCAGAAAGATCGGAGAAGCGCACACGAAACCGAAAAACATGGCAAGAAACAAGCCGGCGCTCGCTTTGCTCTTTCTTTCATATCCCATCGTATCGCTGATCGACAAGCTGAGCGGCGCGGCAATCGAGCCTTTGGCATTGGTGCTGGGAATGGTGGGGGAAACGATCAAGCCCGCCAGCAGCACGGCCAGACTTTGCCCCTCCCTTGAATGTCGTCGGGAATAACTTCATGACATGCAGGGCGATCCGTTTCATCAACCCGGTTCCGCTAACCGCAATGCCGATGCCCAAACCGCCGATGACCATCCACCAACTGGTTCCGGAAAATTGTGAAAAGGCGTCGTTAAACGGAACCACGCCCAGAACGACCCAGGAGGCGCACATCATCAAGCTTACCGCAAAATCCGGCATGACGTCGCCAATCCAGTAGACGATGGCGCAAACCAGCGTTCCCAACACGATCATGGATTTTGGGTCCAAGCCTTCAAATGGAGGAAGAAATGCAATCGCGACGGCCAACGCAAGTCCGACCATCGCGCCGATGATTTTTTTGGTATTTGAGTTTTTCAACGGGTTCACCTACTTTTCCAGAACAGTCTGATTAACGACGTAAGCCGGCGTTTTGCCAAGATGATAATCGACAATGGCCTGAGCGGCGCCGACGGAGAGATTCTCAATCGCTTCGGTTGTCGTTCCCGCGATATGAGGCGTGAGAACGACATTTTTAGCCGAGAATAGAGGATTGTCCAGCTCCGGGGGTTCGACGGAATACACGTCGACGGCGGCGCCGGCAATGATATCTTGATTCAGCGCATCCGCCAGCTCGGCTTCGTTAACGATTCCGCCGCGGCTGGCGTTAATCAAATAGGCCGTAGACTTCATTTGTTTCAGCGTCTCCAGGGTTACCAAATTTTTGGTCGCTTCCGTAAGCGGCACATTGATGGTCACGAAATCGGAAATCTCGTATAATTCTTTGGCCGTATGGACTTGAGTGACATTCGGATTGTCCGTTTTTACATATGCATCATACACATATACCGAAACGTTCAGCGATTTTACCAATTCGGCAATAAGGTTGCCGATGCTCCCGAACCCGATAATCCCCAGCTTTTTCCCATTAATTTCGCTGCCGCCCGCCTTATATCGGTTGACCAATCCGGGTAAGGAAGCTCCCGCTTCCGACAGCTTGCCCGATCTGATTAACCGGTCCGCAGGGAATAAATTTCTTCCGAGCGTCATCATGGAAGCGATAATGTACTCTGCGACAGAGTAGGCATTGGCATTCAAAACCCGACTAACCAGGATGCCGCGTTCGCTGGCGGCGTCCACATCGATATTGTCCACGCCGATTCCATGACGGGAGATGATCGACAGGTTCGGAGCGGATTCGATCACTTCCCTCGGCAGCGGGCTTGTACGAACGATGATGCCGTAGACGTCCCGGCTTAGCCGCTTCAAAGTTTCCGCATCGGTGGAAGGAGAAACGACGACCTCAAATCCGTGCCGTTCCAAAAGGGCCACCCCTTTTGGGTTTATGGCTTCGCATAACAAAATTTTTGCTGACATAAGAAACCCTCCGTTACATGTAGTAGGATGACGGCTTTTTTCGCAAAAGTATGTGAAAAAAGGTTCAAGCAACTGCATTCTAAGGGCTACAGCAACTGTACAGTCAATACTTGCTATTTCGAACAAAAAAGAAAAAGGAATGAAATCGAAATCCTAGAGATTCCGGTTCATTCCTTTTTATACCAGAATATAGTATTTTTTGTCATTATTTTTGCGGTTTCCGACTTTTCCGTACAGTTACTGTACCTTATTTTTAAAGGGAACCCATGCTTCAAAATAGCGAAATCGACCTTTTTCTCCGTTTATTCTATCGAACGTATTGGCGATGGTAACCAATTGCACGTCACCGTTCAACGCCAAGCGGTTAGCGGCCATAAACTGCTCTACGTACGCCAAATAGCTCCATTTCACCGAGTCGTACGCATCCACCTTGAAGATGGTATAAATGCAGGGCTGCGGCTCCACAAAAAAAGCGGTGGGAATCCGGTCGAATCCGTAAAATTCGGCATATTTTTGCTCCAAGGTCAAATCGCAATAAGTGGAGACCGGGTGTTCCTTCGTATCAATATCCGATTGTTTGATGCCTAAAATATGGCGGCATAAAGGCATGGCCTCCATACCGATTTTTCTGGCCAACGTACCGTTGTCCGTGTTTTCGAGTATATCCTCCCGCAAATGCAGATGATGCCATCTGGGAGGACGCACGCGGTAAAAACAGCGCTGGTAGAAGACCGGTATGGATTCCACCAGTTCTTTCAGTTGCTTCATCCCGTCCAAACAATAACGCCTCTTCAAAAGTTCTCTTTCATTTTCGGCAATTTTGACCTCCAGGCTTTCCGCCAGGTCGTTTAAATCATTTTCATTGAAAATCTTCTCCGTTTCTTCAATAGAAAAGCCCATATTCTGATATTGCTTTCGGATCATAATCATATAAACATCATAGGATGCGAATAATCTTTCGTTTTTGTGGTTTTTCTCGCCGGGTAGCACGATTCCGGCCTTGTCATAGTAACGGATCGTTTGAGGATGCATGCCGAGCATGCTTGCGACTTCGCCAATGCGATAAGTTGCCGTGAATTTCCGGTCTTTTTGTTCCATGCGCCGCAACCAACCTTTACATATATGATATGCCATTCTATCATATCCGGCCGTTTCGGAGCAGTTACCGAAATTATAGGTCTTTCGCCTTAAAAAAGATTTCTATCCGGCAAAACTTCCTGTAAAATCAAAGTTAGCAAAATTTGAGATTATGCAAAGGACATGGAGAACCAATTTGATGGGATCGGAAATCAACGTATATATTACGCTCGTCGCTACCTCAGGCGTGTTGAATTTATTCTTGGGCATTTACGCCTTTGTTCATCGGACAAGCATCCCGTATGTGCGAACCTTCCTGATTTATAACGCCGCCTTGGCCATTTACATCTTCGGCTTCGCGTTCGAGCTGTCCAGCGACTCGTTGGCAGAGATCAAGCGATGGATCGTCGTGGAATACATCGGCATGCCTTCCGCCGCGGTGTTAAGCTTGCTGCTCGTTTTCCGCTACCTGGGCAAAAACGTTTCGCGCAAGATGGTTGCGGCGATGTTCGTCATTCCCGCAATGACGTTGTTTCTGGTCGCCACAAACGATGCGCACCATCTTTTTTACAAAGACATCTATATCCGGGAATCCTCTCCGGTTCCGCTGGTCGACATTGATATCGGGGAATGGTATATCGTTCACGGCGCTTATACCTTCGGCTGCTTACTCGGGAGTTTGGTAGTGCTGCTGCGCCGCTGGCGGCATACGAAAAAAATGTACCGTCTCCAACACGCGACATTAATCGTTTCGCAAGTGATCCCGATGCTGGCCGCCTTCCTTTATTTGATGGGCGTAACGCCGTGGGGAATGGACCCCGTGCCGATGGTGCTGTGCCTCACTTCCGCCATGTACATCTGGGCGATCGTCTCCACGCGGATGCTGACGATCGTGCCGATCGCCAAGGAAAGTCTGTTCGAAAGCATGCGGGAAGGGGTTATCGTCCTTGACGGCGCGCACCGCATCGTCGATTATAACCGGGCGCTGTCCGGGCTGCTGCCGAGGGTAAGCCACCGGACGATCGGCAAAACGCTGTTCGAAGCGTGGCCGGAGCTGACGGGAGAGACGTTCCCCTTCGTCGATTCCGTCGACGGCATGGAGGAGGAGCTGCACTGGAAAACCGCCGCCGGTCCGCTTACCTGTCTGATCCGCTCTTCGCCCGTAATTAGCAAAGACGGCGACGCATTAGGGACGTTGCTGCTGCTGATCGACATCACGGAGCAGAAGCGGCTGCAGGACCAGCTTCAAAATTTGGCTTTCCAGGACGGCTTGACGGGGGTTCCGAACCGGAGACGGTTTCTCGGCCAAGGCAAGGAAATGCTGGAAGGAGCGATGGCGGCTGGGAAGCCGTTCGCCGTCATTTTGTTTGATATCGATTATTTCAAGCGGATTAACGATAAATACGGGCATGAGACGGGGGACCAGGCGCTCGTGCACGTTACCGAGGTATGCCGCCGCATTCTGCCGCCGGGGGCGTTGTTCGCCCGCTACGGCGGGGAAGAATTCGCGATAGCCTTGCCGGACGCCGCGATCGGGGAAGCGGTCGAATGGGCCGAACGGCTGCGTGCGGCCTTGAGCGCCGAGCCGCTTCCGGCCGGGACCGATTCGATCGGCATCACGGCCAGCTTTGGCGTCGCCCCTTCGCTCGGGGCCGGAGATACGCTGGAATCGCTGCTGCGGGATGCGGACGCCGCCCTTTACGATTCCAAGCGGAATGGCCGCAATGCGGTCAATCTGGCCGCCGCCGCGAAGGAGTAGATCGGCCTAATGTGTATGATCAGCGGCCGGTACTACATTCAGGATGAACGAAGCCCAACGGCAGCTTAAGTCGAACAGTTCGGCCGCCACTGTAAAGGATGAAACGCATTTCAGGTCAACCCTATCTTTTGCTTTTGCGCCGTTTGCGATAAAGTGATAATCATGGAGTCATACTGCGGAAATTTTGAGAAAGGAGACCGAGACATGGCCAATATCAAGGAGATAGCCAAACTGGCGGGAGTGTCGGTATCTACCGTTTCCCGAGTCATTAACGATCACCCTTACGTCAGCCCGGAGAAACGGGAAGCGGTCAAACGAGCCATGGAGGCGGCCAACTACGAGCGGAATATCAACGCCGTCCATTTGAGCCGGGGCAAAACGAATCTGATCGGCGTGGTCGTTCCCTCCATCCGCCGTCCTTACTACGGGATGCTGGTGGACGGGATCGCGGAGGAAGCGATGAAGGACAACTACAAGCTGGTGTTCATCCAGACCGATTACGAGGTCGAGCGGGAGTTGGATGCGTTGATGATGCTGAAGTTGAAGCAAATCGACGGGCTGATCATCGGATCAAGGTCCTGCGAGTGGGAGATCGTCGAGGAATATGCGAAGTACGGGCCGATAACGGTGCTGGAGGATGGCCGGGGCCGGAACGTTTCGTCCATTTTCTTCGACCATCACGGCAGATTTACCCGGGCGTTAACCTATTTGTGGGACAAAGGGCATCGGAAGATCGGATATTGCCTGGCCCGCAGATCCAGTCCCAACAGCTTGAGACGAACCGCAGCCTATCGGGATTTCCTTGCCGGCAGGCAGCAGGCTTACCAGCCCGATTACGTCTTCTACGAATGCGCTCTGATGGAAGACGGAGAGTGGATCATGGAACGAATCCTGCGAATGGAGAATCCGCCGACCGCACTGTTGGTGACCAGCGATCAGGTGGCCGCCGGCATATTGGCCTATTGCTCGGAACGCGGCATTGACGTACCGGACAAGCTGGCCATCGTAGGCTTTGACAACCAGCCCATCGCGAAAATGCTGAAGATTACGACGTTTGAAATCCCGCTCGCGGAGATCGGACGCAGGCTGTTCCGCCAAATTCTGGCCGGAGAGCCAACCCATATGGAAATTCCGCTACACTTGATCGAACGCTCGACGGTTTAACGCACAAGCGGTGACGACTCTGCCACAGGAGGATGAAACGGGGCCTTGGCGCATGTTTCCGGACAGGGACAGTCATACTAGCAGAAAGGAGGCTGGTATGAGATGACCGCGGAAGAACTGGGGTTTTATTTTCTGCTGTATTCGCTGTTCGGATGGCTACTGGAAAATGTATACAGTTGGTTCGCGCAGGGAGTGTTCTGGAAGGAAGGGTTTCTGAAAAGCCCGTTTAAGCCGATGTATGGCGTGGCCCCGCTGCTTCTGCTGATGTTGTGCCGCGAAAGTGCAGGGACCCGGCCATGGATTGCCGCAGCGTTATGCCTGCTCATCCCGACGATTGTCGAAGGGATCAGCGGCTACTTGCTGCTGACCCTGTTCGGGCGGAGATGGTGGGATTATTCGGGGCTCCGTTTTCAGCTCGCCGGCCATATCTGTCTGCGGTTTTCGTTGTATTGGGGCATATTGTCGGCCCTGCTGCTGAAGGTGTTGCACCCGCTGGCGGAACAGGCGTATCAAGGGGTCTCCTCGGTGTGGCCCGTGGCCGGACCGGCTCTGCTGCTGCTGTTTGCGGCCGATCTGCTGTGGACGTGCCTGACGCGGCGGCGGGAATTTCGCGGAAGCCTGATTTGACCGCCATTCAGCAAATCAGTCCCGGCATTCAGCCGAGACCGGGATTCACATTACCGTAAAATATTCGGCGATGCCGCGATACAGCGCCTCGGCGATTTTCTGTTGACCGCGCCCGTTCGTCAGAATGGCGCGGTCTTCGGCGTTGCTGAGGAACCCCATTTCCACGATCACGGCTGGACAATCGATGTGATTGAGCAAATAAAAAGGCTTGCCAAGCTCGGGGACTCGGGCATTGTCCAGGCGGTAAAGCCGCTCCAGCGACTGTTGAATGGAAGCGGCAAGCACCGCGCTTCGTCCTTCATTCTGATGGAGCACGAGCGGCCCGCGTTTCGATTTGTTCCGCCCCCAGTTGACATGCAGGCTGACGACGATCGAGGCGGGCAATTGCTCGCTGAGTTCCTTGCGCTGCGCCAGATCCCGAATATGGCGCGAACGGTTTTGAAGCCAGCGATTGTCGTCGCTTAAGGCATAATCCCCCGTCCGATTGAGGATGGCGCGGTAGCCGTGGCTTCTCAGCACAACGTAGAGCCGCCGCCCGATTTCAAGGTTAATATCCTTTTCGAGAATCTGCTCATACGATGTCCCCCCGTCAATTCCTCCGTGACCGGCATCGATCAGGATGACCGGTTCGGGGAAGGCGTACCGAAGATCCTTGCCTCCATCGGCCGCCGCCGGAGCGATTCCGAATCCCAGAGCAATGGGGATCATCATGATGGCGGCTAATAGGCCGCGTGTAATTTTACCCATCTGTCTCACCTTTCAGGCTTAGATTCCTTCTATAGAGTGAGCTTGCGGCGGAGAAATCATGCATTGCGGGAAACGAAAAACCGCTTGGGACATCCGGGTTTAAGGCGGTGGGAATCGGCGCAAACTAAAGCTAACGAAGAACGACGTATTCGGAAAGGAGTGTTCTCGAATGGCGACCAAAGGCGACGAATTGGTCAGATACATTACCGAGCGGGTCGTAGATTACGTGGAGACGCCGCGGGATATCCGCCGCGAGCGGTCGAAGGTCAAGGAACCGTGGAGCCGGCGCTGGTTCGGGATGATCCCGTTCTCCATCTCCCTGTGGGTCGGACAGCTTCCCAAACCGAAAAGGAAGGAAGCTCCCGGCAAGGAACAGGCTCCCCCCTCTCGCGAGGGTTAACGGGCCGCGCCTGCGACCGGATCCGTGTGGACAGCCGCTTTCTATCCCGAAAGGGAGGGAGCGGCTGTTTTTTTAGGATCAACACACACCGGCCGGACGCTTTGCAGCTTTATCCCTTTTGATCAGATTCGCCGAGAACTGGAGAGGAGCTTGCCCTACTCCGGGTCCCTGGCCCCCTGAATGAAAGGGATCATCGTGCAAAGGCAGCCTGAGTGACATCAAAGGCAGAAGCTTCGCCGCGCAACAGCGGCGCATCATGTTGCCGATTTGAACCCCGCCAAATCCTCCGTCAACCGGATCAATTGGCCAAGGCCTTCGCGGATCGCGGTTTCGTTCACGAACGAATAGCTGAGACGAAGCCAATCGTTCATTTCGCCCAGCGGATCGCAAATCGCTCCGGGGACGAACGTTATTCCGCGGCGGATGCTTTCGGTCAGCAGCCGATCGGCGGGAAGCCCGCCGGGGAGCCGGACCCACAAATTTAATCCGCCTTGCGGACGGTGCCACTGCCAGTCGGTGCCGGCAAGCGTTTGTTCCATCACGTCCCGGCGAATTTGCAGCGCCGTGCGGAGCTTCTTCAGGTGCTGCTGCAGCCGCTCCGACTCGAAGCAGTGCTGGAACAGCTTCTGGTTCACGAGCGGCGTACCGTTGTCGGCCAGCGATTTGGCGGTCAGCAGCGGGGCCATGATTGCCGCCCGCGCGGCAACGGCGCAAATGCGCAGCCCGGGCGCCAAATATTTGCTGAAGCTGCGAAGGTACACAACCACGCCTTCCGTATCGTACGAATAAAGCGGCGGGGGCGGCGGTTCGTCGAAATAAACGTCATGAACCGCGTCGTCCTCAACGATCAGGCAGCCGTAGCGCTCCGCCAATTCGACCAGCCGCTTGCGCTGGGCGGCCGGCACCGTATATCCCGTCGGATTGTGATATGTCGGATTTATATAGAACAGCCTCGGTTTATGACGCTTCATGCAGGCTTCGACAAGATCGAGGTCATACCCGTCCCTGCGAATCTCCACGGGCAGGAGGCGAGCGCCACGCTGACGGAAGCAGTCGAGCGCCGAGCTGTAGGTCGGGCGTTCCACCAGGACGTAATCCATGGGACGTAGAAAAACGCCGGCCAACAGGTCGATCGCTTGCTGGCCGCCGGTCGTAATCAGCAGCTCGTCGGAGGCGATCTGGAGTTTGCTTTTTCGCTGCAAATCGGCGCTGAGGAGTTCCCGCAGCTCTTCGTCGCCCTGAACGGAGGAGTAAGTGCCGAGCAGCTTGGGATGGCGATCGAACACCTGCTTCACGTGATCCGACAGGAACAGGTTTGGCAGCAGGTTCGGATCGATCAACGCTTGAGAGAACGAATACACGGCCGGGATGCGGTGGATTTCGCTTAACGTATTGTGCAGATGGCGGGCCCCTTGCCGGTCCGTTGCCGGGCGGCTCCCGGAAACATAGTAGCCGGATTTGTCTTTGACATAAACGATGCCGTGTTCCTTGAGCAGTCCGTATGCCCGAAATACCGTTAATCGATGGAGCTGCAGCTCCCCGGCCAACGCGCGGACCGAAGGCAGCTTGTCGTGCGCTTTCCATTCGCCGCGTTCGATTCGGTCCGCGAGATAATGGTAAACTTGCCGGTACAACAGGTTGGCGGGTTCCGCCGTTTTGGCCATCCGTTTCATCCCCATTCCTTGTTGGATAACAGATTCATTTTACGCGAGAACTCGGGTCATCTGTTCTGTTATGTTCAAACTGTTCTATCCTCTTTCTTGTATGATACAGATCAACAGGCGAAAGGGGAAGATGACGATGGTCGTAGTTAATTATTTGATCGTGTGCCTTGTGTTCGGTACGACGTTTTTGGCGATAAAAATCGGGGTGGATCATGCGGCGCCGCCTTTCTTCTCGGCGGGAATCCGCTTCTTCGCCGCGGGGGCGATCCTGTTCCTGTGGATGGTGGGGAGGAAGAAGACCCGCTTAGCGCTGCTGCTGCGCAAGGAGCTGCTGCGCAAGGAGCTGCTGCTGACGGGGGCGCTGCTTACCTTCGGGACGTTTGCGCTTCTGTATTGGGCCGAGCAGTACGTGGCTTCGGGCATCGCCGCCGTGTTATCGGCCACGGGACCGCTGATGATTCTGCTGCTGCAGATGGCGGTGTTGAGGCAACAACCGACAAAACGAGAGGTTTCAGGTATCTTCGTCGGCTTGGCCGGCGTCGTATTGCTCGTGCTGCCCAGCTTGGTGTCGCCGCAGGTCGGCAGCCGCTGGGGGATCGGCTGCGCGGCGATCCTGATCGGCGAAGTGTTCTATGCGGCGGGGGCCCTGTATTCCAAGCAGGTCACCGAGCGTTACCCCGAAGCTTCGCCGATCGCGCTTAACGCCGTGCAGATGATCTACGGAGGCTTGCTGCTGCTGATCCTGTCGAGCTTCACCGAACGGGGGGCGGCCGGGGACATGCTGCATCCGTCCGCATTGGGCTCGCTGCTTTATCTGACCGTCGTGGGTTCCATGGTTGGACACAGCCTGTTTTATTGGCTGGTGGCGAAGACCAACCCGGTGTTCCCGTCCACTTGGCTTTACGTGTCGCCGCTTATCGCGCTTTTGATCGGGGTATGGTTTTACGGAGAGGAGGCCGGATGGTTGGCGGTGCTGGGCGGGGTGACGATCATTGCCGGTACGGTGCTGACCAACCTGGACAGCTTGCGCCGGTTGCTCGGCAGGCCGGCGCGTCCGACCGATCAGGCGGCCGCGGGCGGCACGGGGGCGGTGAGCCCAAAGGTCCGATAGCGTTCACGCAGCAAAGGCGAGTCCCCTGGAAGCTGAACTTCCGGGGGCTCGCCTCTTTGGATGAAGGAACTAGAAGGTAACGAATTGGCCGCTGTCCATCAGCGCGTCCAGCGCGATCAGCCGGATGAAGGTGTCGGTGCCGGTGACGGCGTACACGGCCTCGGCTTCGGCACCTTCGGTCGGTTCTGCCGAAGGGCTGCCGTTCTTCCAGGTTTGATAGCCGTAAACCGGCAGAGGAAAGGAATAAGTGCGTTCGGCTCCGGAAGCGGCGTAGACGAGCTGCCGGCTCGTTTTCAGCTTGCCGATGAAGGCGTCCGGCTTCAGCGCCAGCGGTTTGGCCGTCATCCATAACAGGTTGTCGTAGGGATCGAAGCGGGATGACGTATAGACGATGGGGGCGGGCGATAACGGGGCGCGGCTGCCTGCGGCCAGCCGCGGCGGCGCGTAGCCGCCCGCCTGCTTGTCCCAGCTGCCCGTCGTTTCGGGCAGCCATTCGCCGTCGGCGGCATTGACGAACCGGGGCTCGCCGCCGTCCGGCGGGCGAACCATCCACGCGGCCAATGCCGGGCCGGCGTAGAGCGGGACGGCGGTCACCCGTCCCGCCGCGGCTGCGCCGAGGCCGCCCTGCCGGAGCGCGGCCTCGAGCAGCGACGGATCGAATACGGAATAGGTGCCCATTCCGTATTCGACCAGCTTGTAATCTCCGCTCTCCGTGGCGGAGATGATGAGATAGCCGCGCGGGGCCGGCCCGCCCGGCGGCGTCCCGGCTGCGCCGCCAAGGCCGCCGCTGCCGCTTACGCCGGCCGCCACGGTCACGAGCCAGCTGTGCGTGCCCGGCCCCAGCGGCTCGATGGCCGTGGCGGCGCCGGCCCAGGCCGTAAACGGCTCGGCCTGGGCCAGCTTGCCGACGGCCTCGGCGGCGAAGCGCCGCAGCGCTTCGGGCGCGGGCGCGTCCGCCGGCGTCCCGAGCGCCGCCAGCGCGTCCGCCCCGGTGCGCCCGCCTGCGGCTTCCGCCGCCGCGGTGGTTAAGCCGCCGGGGCCTCCCGCCAGCGGCAGACCCGCGCCCGATGCGCTATATAAGATGCTTGCGCATAAGAGAATCTTGCAGGTAATCGACAGTTTCGTTTGGGGGTTGCGTGGTGTTGGCATGAGATCGCCTCCCTAGCAATTCGTCGGGCATAAGCCCGGTTTCGGCTGCTTGTCCATTGTACCGAAGCCCGCGCAAAAAGGATGTTGCAACCTGTCGCTTGGGTTTGCGGCAAACGGCTTCTATTTTTGCGGTCTTTTAGCGAGAAAAGGTCGGATTCCCGTCACCGCGGCGAACGCAGATGAAAGATGCCGCAGCCCAAGGCGGATACGACAATTCTCGGCTCATATTGCCAGCGGATTTCCTCCCGTCTCGCTTCGTATTGCTCGCTTGCTCCCTGAGCCCGCTCCGGTTCGGGATCCTTCACGAGCTCCTTGTAGTAGGCGTCGATCAGCGCCAGTTCGTCGTTCAGCCGTTCGCGGGCCTCCTGCGCCCAGGCGTCGTCATAAGCGGCGATCCGTTCGGCGAGCCGCTGTTCCAGGGCGGTGCGCCCGGCGTCAAGGGACAGCTGGGTTGGTTCGATATGAACGTTTTCCGGCAGTCGGGGGACCAGCCGCTTCGCCGCAATCCGGGTTTGAAACGACTCGTCGACCGCGCCCGTCAGCAGGGATACCCCGTAAAAATGCAGCTCCTCGCGCTTCATATCGCAGCAGAACTCCACCTTGAAGCAAACGCCCAGCCACGGCTCATATGCGGCGGGCAGCAGAGCCATCCGCTGGCGCTGCCCCGGCTCCTCGAACAGATACACGAACCGGCCGCCCTTGCGCGCCGCTTCGAAAATCTGTTTGAGCCGCGGGCTGCCGAACGCCAGCTCCTCGCGTTGAATCCGCCCGGGGCCAAGCACCGGGAGAGGCCTTACCGCTCCGAAGTAGCGGCCGAGCAGCGTGTCTTCCCGGGCGGCTTCCATCTGCTGCTGCGGGTCCGAGCCCGCCGGTTCCCGGGCCGCTTTCGCCTCCTCGGCCGCTCGGTGCGCCTCCGGGTCAAAAATAAACGAAAACGACATTGTTTCCGGCTCCGCTCCGGTCCGTTCGATGAACCCCCAATAATAAGGGCGGTTCGTCAAATCGCGGTCCGCGCGGGGGGAGAGCTTGACCGTAACGTGGTGGTGGGATTTTTCGAGCACCTGGCATTCGGTTGCTTCCAAATACGTCATGACATAATCGCGAATCTGTTCCCGGGTCATGGACATAACCGCGGATCAACCTCCCAACAATTGCTGTAGGCCGCCTTCGTCTTCGCTTGCTTCGGCTTCCGCATCCAGCTCGGATTTAATCGTGTGGAACTCGCGCCCCAGCGAATCGACGCGGCTGGCGATTTCTTCGTCGCTGCCGGATTCGAGGATGATTTGGTAAAGGCTTTTTTCCAGCGAATGCTCTTTCTCGAACCGTTCCAAAATCACGTCCAAATGGCCGATAACCATCTCGAACATATTGATCTTCTCATGCAGCAGATGGACAATATGCTCTTCAATCGTCCCTTTGGTGGACAGATTATAGATATTGACGTCATTCGTTTGTCCCAAACGGTGGACGCGGCCGATCCGCTGCTCCACCCGCATCGGGTTCCAGGGCAGGTCGAAGTTAATCATCTGATGGCAAAACTGCAGGTTAATGCCCTCCCCGCCGGCTTCGGTTGCGATCATCACCTGGGCCCGGCCGCGGAACAGGTCCATCATCCAGTCCTTTTTGCCCCGGTTCATCCCGCCCCGGTACGGGACCGCCGTCATGCCGCGGTCGCGGAAATATTTCAGTAAGTATTCCTGCGTGGCCCGATATTCGGTGAATACGATCACTTTATCGTTCATTTCGCGGATCAGCTCCATCGCTTTTTCCGCTTTGCTGTTGGCTTTGATCTGGCGGATCAGGTCGACGAGATCCCAAATCCGGTCGCGGATCGGGGAGTCGGGAGCCAGCTTCTTCGACAGGTTGACCAGCGTGACGAACACGGCGTCGCGGCTGCTGCACACCTCGCGCTGCAGGGTGACGAGCGACAGCATGCTGTTCAGGTCGCCGGCGGCGGCGTTATATTGATCTTTAATGAAGGAAGTAACTCCGTCGTACAGATTCTTCTCTTCTTGGGATAATTCCACGTTGATGTTGCGGACGATCCGCTTCGTGAACTCCAGCTCGCCGTCGCCGCGCCGGTTGCGGATCATGACCTTGGCCAGCTCGTCCTTGAGCTGATCCTCGTTCTTCGGCAGCCGTTTGTCGACAACGAAGTTGGCGGCAAATTCGCTTTGCCCGCCCAGTTGGCCCGGCTTGAGCAGCGTGATCAGGTTGAACAGCTCGCCCAGGTCGTTTTGCACCGGGGTGGCGGTCAGGAGGAGGCAATATTTTTTCCTTAGCTGCAGCATGAACTGATAATTGGTCGTTTTCTTGTTCTTCAGCTTATGGGCCTCATCGACGATGACCAGATCGTATTCGTTGTTTAGCAAAATATTCTTATGCGGGTCGCGTTTGGCCGTGTCCATGGAAGCGACAACGACGTCGTTGTGCCAGGAATGCTCTTTTTTCTGAGCCACGGCCGGTATGCCGAACTTCTGGTTCAACTCCCGGACCCATTGCAGCACCAGGGAAGCCGGCACGAGAATCAACGCCTTCTTCACCAATCCGCGCACGATATATTCCTTTAAAATCAAGCCGGCTTCGATCGTTTTGCCGAGGCCGACCTCGTCGGCCAGAATGGCGCGTCCGCGCATTTCGAACAAGACCTTGCGGGCCGTTTCGGTTTGGTGCGGCAGCGGGGTGACGCTTTGCAGATGCTTCAAGCACTGCATTTCCTCAAAGCTCGTGACGAGCGAAGCGGTTTCAGCCTCAAGGGCAAGGTTAAACAGCTTCCAATCGTCCCAGGGGCCGCCTTTTTCATGCCTCGTTTCCAGTTCGCTGAACCAATTCCGGTCAAATTCGATCGGGATCCGCGAATTCAATTCCGGCGGTTCGGCCGGATTGGAAGGGCCGGGGGGATGAGGATTCATGATGTAAAACCTCCCTTTCGGTGCGTCGTAGGTGTAGTATGGACGAAAAAGGAGGAGTTCATAACTTTTGAGAGGAGGGGAGCATTGGCCTAATCCTATTTTGCCGGGCATTTTGCA
This sequence comes from Paenibacillus sp. JL3B1040, assembly GCF_057063165.1. Classification (NCBI taxonomy): domain Bacteria; kingdom Bacillati; phylum Bacillota; class Bacilli; order Caryophanales; family Paenibacillaceae; genus Paenibacillus; species Paenibacillus tiangongensis. Next base: position 2,193,128 of record NZ_CM169317.1, read on the forward strand.
CCATTATCCCGTTGAATCAGTTCACAGGGAAGGAGCGAATTCTGTGATCTGAAGACCGGGATTTGAGACCTGTGGTCTGTGGTTAGTTCGGTCCACTTTAACTCGCTCCCTTCCGCTTCACCTTATCGAAAGGGATAATCGTTCAAAGCAGCCGCGCAATAATCCAAGAGCCAAACCCCGCTTGATTTGGAAATGGTTACATGGCGGTTTCATAGATTTAGGTCCAAAAAATAGAGAGAATCGGAGCAAACGGGTGTTTGGGCGAGCCGCATTCGGAATTAAGCCTAAAATTTCAACCTGTCCACCTGTGACAACGAGATATTGTATAGTATAATGGTATTCGCACACAATATATTGTGATTTATACATATGATAATACCGTTTATAGCGTGTGCGCGGCGGTTTTCAAGCGGGCGTATTTTCGTTTGAAACAGCGCTTTTTTCGTTTTTTTCGCCTAATTTCGGCTTTTGAAATCAGCGCGAATGACCGATATATGGATGGATCTCTGAACCAAACTTTTAGGAGGGTGTTTTCTTTGAAAACTGTGCAGAAACAGCGCCTTGAGGGGCTAAGCGAAAAAATCTTCTTGGACCGGTACGCCTGGAAAGACGCGGACCCCAGCCATGCCAAAGTCGGCGACGTCGTCCTCGTTCTGACGAAGGACGATCCGAAATTCCCGACGAAGGAAGTCGGGGAAGTCGTTGCCCGCGAAGGCCGCAAGGTAACGGTGAAGACTCGCCGGGGCGAGCTGGTCGAATCCGACGTGGAGAAACTGACCCTCAATATCGAGAAAACCCCTGAAGAAATGTGGGACCGCCTGGCCCAAGCGATGGCTTCCGTCGAGGAAACGCCGGAGCTGCAGCAGGAATGGGAAGAGAAGTTCCGCTATATTCTGGACGATTGGAAGCTGGTCCCGGGCGGACGGATCGCAGCGGGCGCCGGCGCCAGCGACGAACTGACCTTATTCAACTGCTACGTGATTCCGTCGCCAAAAGACAGCCGCGGCGGCATCATGGAAACTCTGTCGGAAATGACCGAGATCATGGCCCGCGGCGGCGGCGTAGGCATCAACCTGAGCTCCCTGCGTCCGCGCCGTGCGGTCGTGAAAGGCGTAAACGGCTCTTCGAGCGGTGCCGTATCCTGGGGCGGCTTGTTCAGCTACACCACCGGCTTGATCGAGCAGGGCGGCAGCCGCCGCGGCGCGCTGATGCTGATGATCAACGACTGGCATCCGGACGTGCTCGATTTCATCACCGTCAAGCAAACAATGGGCCAGGTGACGAACGCCAACCTGTCGGTCTGCGTGAGCAACGGCTTTATGGAAGCCGTCAAGAAAGATCTCGATTGGGAGCTGGTGTTCCCGGACACGACTTACGAGGACTACAACGAAGTGTGGGACGGCGACCTCGATAAGTGGAAAGCGGATGGGCGCAAAGTCATCCATTACCGAACCGTGAAGGCGCGCGAGATCTGGCACACGATCATCGAATCGGCCTGGAAATCCGCCGAGCCGGGCGTGGTGTTCATGGAATACTACAACCAAATGTCCAACAGCTGGTATTTTAACCCGATTATCTGTACGAATCCGTGCGGCGAGCAAGGCTTGCCGGGCTGGGGCGTCTGCAACCTGTCGGCGATGAACCTGTCCAAGTTCTACGACGAAGAGAACCACGACGTCGCTTGGGACGATCTTGCGACAACGACGCGTTATTCGGTCCGTTTCCTGGATAACGTCATCAACAAAACGCCTTATCATTTTGAAGAAAACGAGAAGAACCAGAAGAAAGAGCGCCGCGTCGGCCTCGGGACGATGGGTCTGGCCGAGCTGATGATCAAGCTGAACATCCGTTACGGCAGCCCGGAATCGCTGGAATTCCTCGATAAATTATATGGCTTCATCGCCAAGGAAGCCTACCTCGCGTCCGCGGACATCGCGGAAGAGAAAGGTTCGTTCCCGGCCTTCGAAGCGGACAAATATTTGCAAAGCGGCTTTATGAAAGTAATGACGGAAGTGTATCCGGAAGTAGGCGAAGCGGTTCGCACGAAAGGCGTCCGCAACGTCACGATCATCACCCAAGCGCCGACCGGCAGCACCGGAACGATGGTCGGTACCTCGACCGGGATCGAACCGTATTTCGCCTTCAAATATTACCGTCAAAGCCGTCTCGGCTTCGACGAGCAGTTCGTACCGATCGCGCAAGCGTGGATGGACGCGCATCCGGGCGAAACGCTGCCGGATTACTTCGTGACGGCGATGGATTTGTCGGCGGAAGACCATATCCGCGTGCAAGCGGCGATCCAGCGTTGGGTCGACAGCTCGATTTCCAAGACGGCCAACTGCCCGGCCGACTTCACCGTGGAAGAAACGAAACGCTTGTACGAGCTGGCCTTCGATTTGGGCTGCAAAGGCGTAACGATCTACCGCGACGGCAGCCGCGACGTGCAGGTTCTGCAAACGGAGAAGAAGGAAGAGAAGAAAGAGGAAGCGGCAGCTCCAACGACTCCGGCCGTCACGGAACAGCCGGCAAGCGCTCCGGTTCAAGCCAGCAGCCCGAAAACAGGCGAACAATACAAGAGACGCCCGCAAGTGCTGCATGGAGCAACTTATAAAATTAACACGCCGTTTGGGATGGCGTATATCACGATCAATGATTTGAACGGCATCCCGGGCGAAATCTTCCTGAACGTCGGCAAAGCCGGTTCCGACGTATTCGCGATGGCGGAAGCGCTTGGCCGCGTCTGCTCGTTGTTCTTGCGTTACGGCGACCACGGCGAGAAGGTCGAGCTGCTGATCAAGCATCTCAAGGGCATCGGCGGCACGGGGGCGATCGGCTTCGGTCCGAACCGCGTCGAATCGATCGCCGACGCCGTCGCCAAAGCGTTGGAGACGCACGTGCAAAACGGCCCGTACGGCGACCACGACCCGGCGCCGGTGGCCGCAACGATCGCGCATCATGACGAAGTTGCGCATGATCCTGGCACTGTTGACGGCTCGCACGGCGGCCACAACCACGGCAGCGCACCGGCCACATCCCGCGACCTCTGCCCGTCCTGCGGCTCCGCCTCGCTGATCAATATCGAGGGCTGCAAGACTTGCAGCAACTGCGGATACAGCAAGTGCTCGTAAGGAAGTTACCAATAAGATAAAATAAAAAGATCGCCTTATCTCGGCTTCTTGGCCAGGATAAAGGCGATCTTTTGCTTGTTTTGGCCTATCGCGGCTACGTTCAAGGCCGCTATCTCATCCGTTTCCATGATCTCTGCGGTACTCGAGGTTGTTTTCCATGACGAGGGCGGCGGTGCCGATGAAAAACGCGTTTCCAGGGAACTTTGAACGTGCAATCTGGACTTTACGGCGGTTGCCCGCGGCGATCATGCGGGTGTTGACCTCCTGCTCAAAATGCTGAAACAGCTGGTCTTTTGCAAACCACAGGTCGCCTCCGATAAAAATACACTCCGGATCATATAGGTTTACAATGTTGATCAAGCCGCTCACAAGATAGCGGTTCATCCGCTCCAACGCGGCGGAGCAGGTCGCATCGCCGGCTTCTGCCTTTATCAGCAGCTGCATCCAGTCCATATCGTGCGGCGCGCCGTTCTTATGAGCCCAGTTAAGGGTTGCCCGTACACTGCTCATAGCCTCCAAGCAACCGCGCTGTCCGCATGCGCATAACTCCCCGTCGGTGAGCACAATCATATGACCGATAATCGAAGCCAGCCCATTCGTGCCGGTGTACAAGCGTTGATTGAGGATAACTCCCCCGCCGATCCCGGCTGTTACACCCACATACACAAAATTGTTATACGGCTTCCCGCCTCCGTAATACATCTCTGCCAGTGCAGATACGGCCATGTCGTTTTCGATATAAACGGGAAGATTCCAACGCTCCTTAAGCCGGGGAACAATGCGGATCATGTCGATGTTAAAATCAGGCGGATCGATGATCACACCTTCCGCCATATTGATCGGGCCGATACTGGCAATGCCGATGCCCCAGACTTTCTGGAGGGGGACATTTTGCAGAATGATTTCGCACATGGCCAGCAAGCCGCTTATAAAGCTGTCCTCGGTGGTAAATTGCCCGATCGGAACCTGGTTATGAAGAACGATGGCACCGGTCAGGTTGATGATTCCAACCTGCAAAAAGTCCCGCCCTACGCTAATGCCCAGGGTCAGCAAACTGTCGGGGACCACTTCCAATAAAGTCGGGCGTCGTCCGGAGGTTGATGCGGTAGTGCCGCATTCGCGTACGATACCCTCCTGCAAAAAATCGGCAATCAGCGATGTGATGGTCATTTTGCTCAGTTGGGTTTGTTTGCTCAGCTCGATTCTGGATATTGGGCCGCATGTGGCAATGGTCTTTAAGATAAGAAACTTATTGGTTTCGATCATATTCTGATGATTTACGCCCCGCATGATGCCATCTCCATATGAATTCATAATATTTGTCCGGTCACATCTCGAAAGTATATAACTCGTATTATATCACATTGCCGCATGGTTGGTAAAACTGCGGACCTCCCAATAGTATAATAGCATTTATCCCGTTTATAAACATCAATCGTAAATATAGATTATTAATTATGATTATATACGATTATTGTATTGACATCTGATTGTAAGCGGTTTTATAATCCAATTAGTAAGAGATATTTACTATTTGTTATTCCCGTAGGGAATCGCAGCTTCTATGCTGTTTCGGATCATATGGGGATACGAATGGAGTGATGGATTTTGCTATGCGGATAGGAGTGGATATTGGCGGCACGAAGGTATCGTGTGCGCTGGTAGGAGAGGATAAGGCCATTCGTTCAAAAGTAAGCTTTGATACAAGGGGGGGACGTCCATATACGGAGGTGCTGCGCGATGTCGCGGATTCGATTTATTCCGTTCTTGATGAAGCCGGATGCCGGCTCGATGAGGTTGAAGCGGTTGGCCTTGGTTGCCCGGGAATATTGAATCAGCAAAAGGGTGAGGTGATTTACTCCAACAATATTGCCTGGGAGAATGTGCCGCTAGTAAAAACGCTGCAGAAAGATGTGCCTAAGGAAATCTACGTTGATAACGACGCCAATTGCGCGGCATTGGGAGAATATCTCTGCGGAGCGTCTCAAGGGACAAATTCGTCGGTTACGGTTACGCTCGGCACCGGCGTTGGCGGGGGGATTATCCTTGGCGGACGGATTCATAGCGGATTTAACTCGGCGGCAAACGCAATCGGACATATGGTGATCGTGTCCGGGGGGGTGCCCTGCACTTGTGGGCGGAAAGGATGCTGGGAGTCCTACGCTTCCATCACTGCGCTGGTTCGTATGGCTGAGGAGATGGCGGAGCAGTTTCCGGATTCCCTTCTGGCCGAGGTGAAGAGGCGCTCCGGCCAATTCAACGGAAAGAACATTTTTGCTGCCGCCCGGCAAAACGATGCGACGGCCTTAAAACTGCTGGACAAATACTACTATTTTGTGGCAGAGGGGATTATCGACCTCATTAATGTTTTTCAGCCCCAGATGATTGTGATTGGCGGTGGAATCAGCAGCGAGGGCGACGATCTGTTAAAGCCCATCATGGCCAATGTAAAAAAGGGCGTGTACTGCAAGCAGGTTCCGCTGCCGCAAATGGCGATCGCCAAACTGAACAATGATGCCGGAATCATTGGCGCAGCTTATCTGAAAGGGTATCAGGCAGCGGCTGTGAAGCAAGGAATCTAACGCTGATCGAAACTAAACCCATGCTTCCGAAGCAAGTTTTGTTCGAAGTTATTTCAGGAGGCTTGGGCTCACAAAACTTTGAGGAGGATGATTCGATGTCTGGTAAAAAAATGCTGACTCTATTTTTTGCCGTTTCCCTTATGGCGGGTATCCTTGCGGCATGCGGTGGAGGGAACCCCTCCGGAAACCCCGGAAATTCGGCGAAAACGGAGAATACACCGACCCAGACCAGCGGAAAAGTGGAGTTTTGGCTGGATAAACTGGGCGATGCGGAAAAGGCGGCTCGCTTGTCCGAAGCCTGGCAGAAGGATTCGGGGATCGAGGTCGTGTTCACCAATTACCCTGATGTCGCGGCCTATCAGACCTCCATCCAGCAAACGATCGACGACCCCGGCGCTCCGGGTCTGTTTACCTGGTGGAGCGGCCCCCAATTGGAAACTTTGGCCAAGAACGGCAAGCTGGCGGATCTGTCTGCGGAATGGGACCACTACATCGCCGACGGTGTTGCCGCTGACGTCAAGGAGGCTTTCACGGTGGACGGAAAGGTCTACGCCGCTCCTTACAGTCTCCGCTATGCGTCCGTGCTTTATAACGTGAAAGTATTTGAGGCTGCCGGCGTGGCGGTTCCCACCACATTCGACGAGTTTCTGGAGGCTTGCGAGAAGATTAAGGCCAGCGGCGTCACCCCCATCGGCTTGAAAAACGACTCATGGGCCAGCTTCATCTGGTTCCAGCAGTTGATTGCCGCCTATGATCCCCAGTTGTATTTGGATCTCTGCGATGGCACCAAACCCTACACCGACGATGCGGTGAAGAAAGTGATGGCGATCTGGAGAGAGATGTTCGATAAAGGCTATTTTGGGGAACCGATTGTCTACAGCGACCTCCACAAAGAGTTTGCTACGGGCGTCGTGGCCATGATGTTGGAGGACAGCCCTACCGTCACCGGTTTACAGAGCGATTACGGCATGGAGCCCGGAACGAATATCGATGCCTTTGTTCTGCCCAGCATGAACGGGGGGAAGGGGACGATCTTCTTCGAAGCCTCGCCGATTGTCGTCACCGAGGCCAGCGCCTCCAAGGAGCAGGCTCTTGCCGCTCTGCGCAGCTTCTACAAACCCGAAACCCAAACGGTGATGGTCAACGACCACGGCATTGCCAACACAAGTGCGATATCCGTGGAAAACCAGGCTATTCAGCGCATTTTGGAGATGACCGGTGATTCCGCCCATTACCAGCTCATGCTTCGCTTTTATGAAAATACGCCCGAGGATTTGCGCAATACGGCCCTTGATGAACTCTCTCGCTTTATGTATAGCGGTGCGGATATCGACGCTGTACTGAATAACATACAGGCCAAGGCGGACGAAGTATTCGGCTGAATGGAGGGGTTCCTTTGAAGAAGAGCAACTTCGTTTGGACGAACTATCTGTATCTGCTGCCGGCGGTTTTGCTGGTTTCCGTCTTCTTTGTCACGTCCATTGTGTATACCCTGCGTCTCAGCTTCTTTGAATACGACGGATTTTCCGCCATGCGGTTTGTGGGAATGGAAAACTACCGTCATCTGTTTCAGGACGCAAACTTCAAAATATCATTCATGAACACCGTCATCTGGGTCGTGTTTTCCCTTTTGTTCACATTGGCGCTGCCGCTGCTGCTGGCCATTTTGATTACGAACAGCTTTTGGGTCGGCGGGTTTAAAAATATTTTTTATTATCCTACGGCGCTGTCAGGCACCATCGGAGGCATTATCATGGTGGCCATTCTTTCGAAATATGGCATTCCCCAATTGTTTGGCCTGCTGGGATTTGAGGGGTTGGTTCGGGATTGGCTGGCCATCCCTTATGTAAATACATTTATTATGATTTTGATGGGAACATGGCAAGGCGTAGGCTTGAACACCATTCTTTTCATCACCGGGCTAACCACCATTCCCGATTCCCCCATTGAGGCGGCCAAGATTGAAGGTGCGCGGACGATCCAGCTTTACAACAAGGTGATTTTACCGCTTCTCAAGCCCACCACGGTGGTTGTGTTGCTGATGTCGCTTGTGAACAGTTTTAAGGTGTTCGACTCGATCTGGGTCATGACGAAGGGCGGTCCTTACCGAACTTCCGAAACCTTGGCGTTGACGATGTACCAGGAGTCCTTTATCCACGGCAAGTTTGGTGTGGGGGCGGCAGTGGCTGTGGTACTTACGATGATCATCCTGATCGTCTCCTATTTCAATATCCGCAACACTTTCGGAGACACCGACCGGACGGCCTGAGCGAAGCGCGAAAGGAGAGCCCTCAATATGAAAAAAGTAAGCAACGGAAGAATCGCCATCAATGCGGTGCTGATTATTCTGTCTATTCTATGGATTTTCCCGGCGGTCTTCGCTATTTTCGGGACGTTAAAGAAAAAGCAGGAATATAACCTGAGTAACTTTTGGGATCTGCCGCAGGGAATAAGTCTTGTCGAAAATGTAAAGGCACTCGCCGGCCCCTTCGGCATCGTCAAGGGAATGCTCAACAGCTTGCTGTATGCCACGGCCTCGGCCGGGGCGGCAGTCATCATCGCTACCCTGGCAGCTTATGCCATCGCCCATCTCAAGATCAAACGGCCCATGCTCTGGTTCTTATTTATCTACAGCGGGACCATCTTCCCGTTCCAGGTTTATTTGATTCCGGTTTACAAGGGATTGACGGCCACGAACCTGTACGATACCCAATTGGGGATGATTTTGTTCTATACCGCCATCTGCGTGCCTTTCTGTATGTTTGTCCTGCGAAATTATTATCTCGGCATATCCAAGGAAATCTGCGAATCGGCAAGGATCGACGGCTGCAACAGCCTGCAAATTTTGGGGCACATCTTTGTCCCGATGTCGATCGCCCCGCTGTCCGTTGTGTTCCTGACCCAGTTCAACTGGGTGTGGAATGAGCTTATGTTTGGGCTGACCTTCACCAAATCCCGGGAAATCCGTCCGGTAATGGCTGCGATTACCCTTATGGACAAAGCGAATGTGCCGGTGATTCTTATGGCCTGCGTGGTGGCCTCCATTCCCACATTGCTGCTCTTTTTCCTGCTGAACAAACACTTTGAAGCCGGGTATGCTTATCAGAGCAAATAATTTTAATGAACGGAGTTGATTTTATGAAGCTGTCGAAAAAATGGAAGGTATTTCTCATTCACCATTCACACACCGATATCGGCTACACCGAGCGGCAGGACAAAATAATCCATTATCATAGCGATTTTATAAAGCAGGCGGTGGATATTCTGCGGGAGGCGGATCGCACCGGAGATGAGGATCGCAAAGGCTTTGTTTGGCAATGTGAAAATCACTGGCAGGTCAAAAACTTTTATGACCATGCATCTGCGGAGGATATTACGGACTTTGAAAAATATGTACGGGCAGGGCGGATTGGACTATCGGGCAATTATTTGAATTTAACCGAGCTTGTCAGCCGGGAGGTTCTATACGATTGTACAATTCAAGCCAAGGCGTATGGCGAGCGGATTGGTTATCCGATCCGTAGCGGGATGAGCGCCGATATCAACGGGTTTGCCTGGGGGTATGCCGATGTGCTGCGGGAGTGCGGCGTGGAGCGCCTGTTTTCCTGCCTGCATCCCCATCACGGAATGTTCCCCCTAAACCAAAAACAGACCCCCTTTTACTGGCAGGGACCATCCGGAAAGAAGGTGCTGGTATGGAACGGTGAGCATTACCACTTTGGTAACGAGCTTTGTTTCTCGCCTCATGCGGCTTCCACCTATATGATTCACGATGAAGTGGGCAAGAAGCTCAGAGGAAGCCAGCTTATGACCACCAGCCCCGAGGATACGGAGCAAGTCGAGTTGGCCATCCTCGATGAACGGTTGGAGCGCTATCTGCAGAATCTGGAGGAGGAGGGGTACCCTGGCGATTTTGTGCCCTTCATGATTTCGGGCGCGATTACCGACAATGCCCCGCCAAACGCAAAGATTGCCGATCGGGTCGCTTGGCTGAACCGGAAGTACGCCGGAACGCTGGAAGTACACATGGCCACGCTGGACCAGTTTTTTGACCATCTGGAAGCGGCGTGGAAGGACATTCCGGTTTACCGGGGGGATTGGAACGATTGGTGGGCGGATGGTGTCGGATCCACCCCGGCGGTAGTTAAGGTGTATCGGGAAGGGCAGCGAAAGTACCATCTCTGCAAGAAGCTGGATCCGGATTCCGCCCTTGGCGATGCCGACTTGATGCGGAAAGCGGCGGAAAATCTGATCCTCTACAGCGAGCATACCTGGGGTTATTCCTCCTCCGTATCGGAACCTTGGGAAACCTTGGTCGGGGAGCTGGAGCAAAAAAAATCAGCCTACGCCATCAATGGCAATACCGAAGCGGCGGACAACTTGGACCGGATTTTAGCGAAAAAAGGAGAGGTTGCCATCCGGCAAGACCGGCCGCAGAACTTTCGGATCCTAAATCCACACGACATTCCGGTAGAGACGACCGCCAAAATCTATATTGAGTTTTGGGAGTATGTCGGCGGGTTGAACTATAGCCTTGATGTTCCGATCGAAGTGTTTGATTTGGCGACCGGTGAGGTCATCCAACATCAGGCAAAGAGAATCGCCCGCGCTTACGAGATCGAAATCCCGCTCAACCTGGGGCCCAAAGAGGAACGCAACGTCGGGGTGCGCGCGACTGGCCGGTACAATAATCAAACCTCCCGGAGCCATGCGCATATTGGCGCGGAGGGGATCGCCGATGTACTGCAGCCCGGTGTGCCGCGGGAAGATGTTGCCTGCGTGGAGACCGCGCACTACCGGGTGGAGTTTGATCAAAAACGGGGGATTACCTCGATCATAGACCGTACAAGCGGGAAGAATCTAGTTCGGCAGGATGCCGCTTACGCCCCTTTTACCGGAATTTACGAGGTTACCGATATCCGTACCACCCCGACGGAGGAGCGTCGGCGAATGGGACGCAACCGCAAGTCCCCGGCAACCAGACGGTATGAATCTCGCCTGACCGATATCCAGATTGTCGAGAGCGGGCCCTTGTTTGTTTCTCTGCAGCTCGACTACAGCCTGGAGGGCACACGGTTCTACAAAGTGTTCCTCAAGCTGTACCGGGAAATCAATAAAATCGAGGCCATGGTGCGCGTCCACAAGGATAGCGTGTGGGAGCCGGAAAACCTTTATGTGTCGCTGCCGTTCACCGCGGGCGACGAGGAGGTAAAGTATGTGGACAAAACCGGTTGCCTCTTTCGCCCGGGAATCGATCAACTGCCGGGAAGCAATATGGAATTCTATCTGATCCAAAACGGACTGGTGATGGAAGCCGGTAAACGGCAGGTCGTGGTCGCTGTCAAAGACACGCCTTTGATTACGCTTGGCTCCCTTGAAGCTAAACCGATCCGGCTTTGCGACGGCGACAATTGGGAACTGAACCGAGGGGAAACCTTCGCCTGGGCCATGAACAACTTCTGGGAGACCAACTTCAAGGTAGACTTGGGCGGCTTCTATGAATTCGCTTTTACGCTGTCCGCCCGGGAGCAGCAGACAACCGAAGCGGCAATGCGCCTTTGCGAGGCTTATAACGAGGGATTGCTCGCATTCTATATTTAACTAATGAGGAGCACTTTAGAGATGAAATACGGGAAATACCATAACTACGACTTGGAGCCGGTACTGGACATCCAGGGCTGGGATAACCATGCCTTTTCGGGATGGGGAGCCATTCGGAAAGAGTTGAGGCAACATATCGATAAATATCGGGTGTTTGTTTTTGATTTGTATCCGGGAACGGACAAGGAGGAAGTCGCTAAGGAGTTGGCGCTTCTGTCTCCGGCGCGGATGTTGGACTGTGAAACCTGCTTGTTGCCGCCGCCGCAATTGGAGCAGAGGCTTGCCCCCAGCCTGCCGCAAGACCCGGTATTCGGCGTCATGTTTTATGGCAGGTTGGAAAGTTGCTTTGACCCGGCCTCCCTCGATGCGTTGCGGACAGAAATCGAACGATCCGATGGTCCGATATTTCTCTATGGAACAGGCGCGTCGCTCGTGACCAAAGGGGATATGCTGGTCTACCTCGATTTGCCCCGTTGGGAAATCCAACAGCGCTATCGCCGGGGAATGCCGAACTGGCTGGCCGACAATCCCGATGCGCCTATCCTGGAAAAATACAAACGCGGGTTCTTTGTAGAGTGGCGCATGGCGGACCGGCATAAAACCGAGCTGCTGGGGAGCCTGGATTATCTGATCGAAACCACCTCGCCGGGCCGTCCAAACATGGTGTCCGGGAACGCCTTTCGCTCCGCTCTCAAGGCGGCGGCTTCGCGGCCGTTCCGTCTGAAGCCTTATTTTGATCCGGGGGTATGGGGCGGACAGTGGATGAAGGAGAACTTCGGGTTGCCCGAAGGACCGCCGAACTATGCCTGGAGTTTTGACGGCGTACCGGAAGAGAACAGCCTGTTGCTGCGTTTCGGGCAGGTTACTTTGGAGATTCCGGCGATGGACCTGGTGCTGTTCCGCCCCCGTCATTTGCTGGGCGAGCGGGTTCACGCCCGGTTCGGGGCGGAATTCCCGATCCGGTTCGATTTGCTGGACACGATGGGGGGCGGGAATTTGTCTCTCCAGGTCCATCCGCTGACGGAATATATCCAACAGACCTTCGGTATGCACTACACCCAAGACGAGAGCTATTATATCTTGGACGCGGCCGAAAACGGAGAGGCTTACGTTTATCTGGGACTCAAAGAAAATGTGGACAGCAAACGCATGGCGAGCGATCTGTACCGTGCGAACAGCGGGGAGGCGCCTTTCCCGGCAGAGGAGTATGTCAACAAAATCCCGGTCAACAAGCATGATCATGTGCTGATTCCTGCAGGCACCGTCCACTGTTCGGGCAAGGATACCATGGTGCTGGAGATTAGCGCGACCCCTTATATCTTTACTTTCAAGCTTTGGGATTGGGGCCGCATGGGCTTGGACGGTCTCCCTCGCCCCACCCATCTGGAGCACGGGCTAAACAATATCCAATGGGATTGGGACACGCCTTGGGTCAAGGAGAATCTCATTCATCAAGTGGAGGTGCTGGAAGAATCGGAACATCGTAAAGTGGAGCGAACCGGCCTGCATTCCCGGCAGTTCATCGAGACGATCCGCTACACCTTTTCGACGCCGGTAGAGTTGGCCTGCAAGGGCAGCGTACAGATGCTGAACCTTGTGGAAGGAGGGCAGATTACGATTTACAGCAAAACCGACGCATTTTCTCCTTTCGACGTGCACTATGCCGAAACAGCCGTTGTCCCGGCAGCGGTGGACACTTACTCGGTCCGGCCTTCGGGAATTTCGGAAGGGGAGACGGTTCGGATTATCGTTGCATCGGTGCGTTAAGTTTGTTATGCCTGAAAAGAGGGTGTTCCCAAGCTTGCTTTTGGGACGCCCTCTTTTTTATGTTGGATTTATAAATGTGCATATTAAACATACTCATTATGGATTGAGGATGATCACTTGTTGCAGCATCATTTCAGGAATTTTTCCTATAGCATATTGAATATATTCATTTATATAGAATATTTATTATTATATATGAAACCGCTTGCAAGAGAGGGGGGGAGTCGCGAGGCTGCCGGTTTTATGGATGGACCGTTCTATACAAGCGATCCGACGAAGATCCAGGAGGTGATCGGGGGATGGGGCCCAATAGATGGAGTAAAATTTGGCATTTCAGGCATATCTATTTGTTTTTGCTTCCGGCTATCCTTTGGTTTTTGGTGTTCGCTTACTATCCGATGTATGGCATTTTAATCGCCTTCAAAGATTTCAAATACAATTTGGGCATATTGGGGAGTCCGTGGGCCGGCTTTAAATATTTCGAACAGTTTTTAAACGATTCCAGTTTTTACGATGTGCTTCGCAATACATTGTCCATCAGTGCCCTGAAACTGATTTTCGGATTTCCGGCTCCGTTAATCCTTGCCTTAATGCTCAATGCCGTCATGCACGAAAAAATCAAGAGGGTGTTTCAAACGATTTCCTATTTGCCGCATTTCGTTTCGTGGGTTGTTGTCGTGACCTTGCTTCAAAAAATCCTGTCCCCGAACGTGGGGCTGATCAATGACATTCGCTATCAAATGGGGTTGGATCCGATCTTTTTTATGGGCAAGCCGGAATTATTTTATCCTTTGGTCGTCATTTCCGACATTTGGAAAGGGGTCGGTTGGGGTTCCATCATTTATTTGGCCGCGTTGACGAATATCGATCCGCACTTGTATGAAGCCGCGGAAATCGACGGGGCCGGCAGGTGGAGCAAGCTATTTAAAATTACGCTGCCGTGCCTAACGCCAACCATCGCCATCCTGCTGATCTTTTCCCTCAGCGGCATCCTGAACGCGGGCTTTGACCAAATTTGGCTGATGCAAACCCCGGCAACCCTAAGCGTTTCGGAGATCTTGGACACGTATGTGCTAAAAACCGGACTCCAACAAGGGCAATTAGCCTATTCCACGGCCATCGGCTTATTCAAATCGGCAATCTCGTTGCTTCTTATTGTGGCCGTAAATCATATTTCAAGGCGCGTGAGCGACGTATCACTATGGTAACAGGTCAACAAGGAGCATGAGGAGGTGCGCGGATGGGGGCGAAAAAGCTGACGCCGGCGGATCGAATATATATGACGCTGAACTATTCGGTGTTGTTTCTATTTTGCGCCACGGCGCTATATCCATTTATTTATTTCCTGGCCCTTTCGTTCAACGACGGCTACGATGCGATGAAGGGCGGAATCTACTTTTTCCCAAGAGTGTTTACGTTAGAAAACTATGCGAAGGCTTTTACCAACCCGCTGATCTTAAACTCGTTTTCTATTTCGGTCGCCAGGACCGTTGTGGTCACGGTGGGATCCGTCTTTCTGACGGCATTGTTAGCCTATGCGCTTGCGCGAAAAGGCTTGCCCGGAAGAAAATACATCGTTTTCTTCTTTTTCTTCACCACTTTGTTCAGCGGAGGCCTGATTCCGACCTTTATCCTGTTTCGGCAAATCCACATTCTGGATACGTTTTGGGTATTGGTGTTGCCTTCTCTTTATAACTTTTTCAATGCAATTATTATGAAAACTTTCTTTGACGGGATTCCCGAAGCTCTGTCGGAGTCGGCGCGAATCGACGGAGCCAGCGAGTTATCGGTGTTTGCCAGAATCATCCTGCCGCTCTCGATGCCGGTGCTGGCTACCATTGCTTTGTTTGTCGGGGTGGGCGTGTGGAATGACTGGTTCACCGGGCAGTTTTTTATCCAGAATGAGAAATTGCAGCCGGCGGCGACATTCCTGAACAAAATGATCAGTGAAGCGTCTTTCCAATCGATGACGTCGTCGTCGGGAAATAGCGGATCTGCGATTCAAAACATGACCGAAAGTCAGATGGAGCTGCGGGGAGTCACTCCGGAAGCCTTGAGAATGACGTTCGTCATTATTATTACGACGCCGATCATTTGTGTGTATCCGTTCCTTCAGAAATATTTCGTGAAAGGCGTCTTAGTGGGTTCGCTTAAGGAGTAGCGGGTATAAGAGGCCAAGCCTTTTATATAAAAAAAGTTCAATGAGAGGGGAGTGCAGTATGAGGAAGAACGGGTTAAGGAGTGTCCTTAGCTTCATGTTGATCGCTATATTGCTGTTGGCAACCATGACGGCATGCATGGGAACGGGCGGGAACGAGGGAGCGGGCACGGGCCCGAACGAGCCGGGGAACGCGAAAGAGCCGGGAACGGAAGAAATGAAGCCGGTCACCTTAACTTTCCTCAGCGCCTGGAACGGGGGAGGAGCCGCGTTCCCGCAGGATCAGGAGAATAATCCCGTGGCCAGGCAAATCCGGGAGCAAACCGGAGTGACCCTAAAGCTGGAATCCATCACGACAAGCGAAGTGGAAAAACTGAACACCCTGTTTGCTTCCGGCACGGTTCCGGATATCGTGAACGCCCCTTTCTGGTCGACCACAGGGGGGGAAGGGCAAGTCATCAAGAAAGCGGCGATAGAAGGACAGCTTCTGGATTTAACCCCTTATCTCGATAAATACCCGAATGTAAAAAGACTTGTGACGACCGGGATTGCCAAGGATTTTAACGAGTTCGATCTCAATGGCCCGGATTTTGCAGGAAAGACTTATCTCATTCCGACGGAAACCCCGGACGGAACCCCCGAGAGCATTCATAACTGGAATTACGGCCTTTTTGCCAGAGGAGATATTCTGAAGGCGTTAAACGTAAAAGCGGAGGATATCGATACGCAAGAAGAACTGTATGATTTATTGGTTAAAATCAGAGACGGCGGCTTTAAGGATATTGCCGGAAAGCCGGTCATCCCGGCAGGAACGATGTGGAACGGATGGGATTATGGCCAATTTCTTGCCGGTTGGACGGATTACAACATTTCGGACTACCGGGAGGTAGACGGAAAGCTGATCCACTGGACGCAATCCAAGGACCACGACGACAGACTGTTATACATGAGAAAGTTATTAACGGAAGGTTTGTTCGATCTCGAAGCCTTCAGCAATACGAGCACGACCGCGAACGAAAAGCTGACGACGGGCAAGCTTGCCGTATTCGGAGCTCAGCCCATGTTGCCCGAGTTATCCAAAACGCTATATAAGACGAATCCGGAAATGCAATACGAGCTGCTCGGACCGATGAAGAACAAGCGCGGCGAAATTCGGACGCAGGTGGAAAAGCCCGGCCGTTCCGGCTTCCCTGTCCTTTTCTTAAGCGCGAACATCAAGGATCCCGATGCGGCCTTGCGGTACATCGATTATGTCAACAGCGAGGAAGGCCGGTTGCTTTCGTATTTCGGGATCGAAGGAACGCACTACGCCCTGGAGAACGGGATTCCCCAATGGATTCCTGAGGTGAAGAAGCAGTTCGATGAAAACCCGGATCTGAAAAGAGATGCGGGGCTCAATTATCTTCCGGGAAGATTCATTGGCGCATTCTCCGATACCGTCGCTTGGCCCACGCCGGAAGATCAAAAAACGCAGTGGCAAAAGCTGGAGGAGAGCTTCTCGGCCAAAATGCCGATCAAAATTATCGATAAAGTCAGCGCCAGCTACCTTGCGAGAGAGTGGCCGAAATATCAGGAATTTATCGATAAAACGAGCAGTTTGAATTTCGATGAAGAATTTAAAAAAGCGCTGTTTGCAGGATCAGACGAAGAAGCCTTAAAGCTGCTCCATGAGGCTCAAGAAAAATTTAGAGCTGCCGGCGTGGAAGAAATGGCGGCGTTTGTGGCCCAAAAAGCGGCAGAACGAGATGATGTAGGGTTCTAACCCGATTCATCTTCAAGACGAAGGAGGGAACAGGCATGTTAAACGTTGCAATGTTAAGTAAATGGCATGTGCATGCGGAGGACTACGCTAGAAGGCTGCAATCCCATGGGAACGTGAAGCTCACGGCCGTCTGGGACGAACAACCCGAACGCGGAAGGGAATGGGCGGCCCAATTGGGCGCGGATTTCGAGGCGGATTTGGACACACTTTTGCGGCGGGAAGACATCGATGGCGTCGTGGTGGATGCTCCGACAAGCATGCACGCGGACGTCATGGTTGCCGCCGCTCAGGCGGGCAAACATATTTTCACCGAAAAAGCGATGGCGCTGACCACGGAGGAATGCAACCGGATTTCCGCAGCGGTGCGTCAAGCGGACGTCAAGTTTGGCATTTCCTTTCCCGCTCGCACGAGACCGCCCGAATTGTTTGCGAAGCGGCTGATCGAGGATCGGATTTTAGGAGACGTTACGCTTCTGCGCATTCGTAACGGCCACGACGGCGCTTTGAACAATTGGCTCCCGGAGTATTGGTATGACGAGAAGCAAACCGGGGGCGGCGCCATGATGGATTTAGGCTGCCATCCGATGTACCTCGCCAGTTGGTATCTGGGCAAGCCCAAACGAATCACCTCGATGTTTCATTATTTCACTCATCGTGCCGTGGAAGATAATGCGCAGTGCTCCATTGAGTTTGCCAACAACGCGGTCGCCCTGGTCGAAACCAGCCTGGTTACGTACCGAACGCCTTCCGCTCTTGAGATTTATGGGACGGAGGGCACTTTGATCATCTCGGATCAGTCCGTTAGAGTCACTTCAAAGCAGCTCGATTTTCCTTTTTCCGGATGGGTTTCACCGAATCAACTCCCTGCGGAGCAGCCGCTTCCGATCCTCCAATGGGTAGATGCCGTGCTTGACGATAAGCCGATGCCCTTCGGACTGGAAGAGGGAGCGAAGTTGACGGAGCTTTTGGAAGCGGCCTATGTCGCACATCTGGAAAACCGAACGGTGGAGTTCAAATAACCGGGGAGGGTGAGCCTATGAGAACTGTAAAAGTAGGGATTATCGGCTGCGGATTGATTGCGAATGACAAACATATGCCGAGTTTAGCGAAGGTGGAAAACGTGCAGATGGTAGCCTTCTGCGACTTGATCCCGGAAAGAGCCGAGGCGGCTGCGATAAAGTTCGGTACGCCGGAAGCCAAGGTGTTCACGAATTACAAGGATCTGCTGGCGATGGAAGAAATCGAAGTCGTGCATGTGTTAACCCCAAACCGTTCTCACGCCGCGATTTCCATCGATGCGCTCGAAAGCGGCAAGCATGTCATGTGCGAGAAGCCGATGGCCGTCACCGGCGCGGAGGCCAAAGCGATGTACGAGGCCCACCTGCGAACGGGCAAAAAGCTGACCGTCGGGTACCAGAGCCGGTCCAGCGCCAAAAGCCAACTGTTAAAGAAGATGATCGAAGGCGGGGAGCTGGGAGACATCTATTTCGCCAAAGCGGTCGCTACGCGGAGAAGAGGCGTGCCTACCTGGGGCGTGTTTTTGGATAAAGAGCAGCAGGGGGGCGGTCCCATGATCGATATCGGAACCCATTCCCTCGATCTGATCCTGTGGTTAATGGATAACTATGAACCGGAAAGCGTCGTCGGCAGCGTGTTCCATAAACTGAAGCATACCGAAAATGCCGCTAATGAATGGGGGTCCTGGGACCCCAATCGATTCGAGGTCGAAGACTCCGCGTTCGGCTACGTGAAATTCAAAAATGGAGCTACGGTCATCATTGAAACCAGTTGGGCCCTGAACCTTGCGGACGGCGGCGGCAATGTGCTGTGCGGAACGAACGGGGGCGCGGATTTTAGTCACAATAAACTGCGGATTAACGGCGAGCGGGACGGAAGCTTGTTTTTGAATGAGATCGAGGTGGACCCGAATGCAAGAGAACTTTTCCGGGGGGAAAAACTGACCGATTTCGAGTATGAAGCGAAACAATGGATTCACAGTATCGTAAATGACACCGAACCCTTGGTAAAACCGAGGGAAGCGATGATCGTGTCTCAAATCCTGGAGGCGGTATATCTGTCCGCCGAAACCGGGAACATCGTTTATTTGGATCGGGAATAAGAACGTGAAATAAGTTCTATCCCATGCAGTCCGCGAAGCTGGCGCTTCGCGGGCTTTTTTTGCGATCTCCGGTATCAGTTGCGAGGTTACCTTCATACAATGGAGATAAACGAATTATCGATAATCGATAAACGATAATCGAATGGAGACTGAGTAGGATATGCCAAGCAACGAGTTCGTCCCGTTGGTGAATTCCATAAGCGAACAAATTTATGTAACGTTGAAGCGGAAAATTTTAACCGGTGAGCTGTCCCCGGGAACCCGGCTCCTCGTGTTGGAGATCGCGGGCCAATTTCAGGTCAGCCAGGCGCCCGTGCGGGAGGCGCTGGAACGGATGAAGCAGGAAGGATTGATTACCGGCATTCGGAATAAAGGGTCGGTCGTAGCCAACATCACGTCGAAGGAAATCCGAGATCTGTTCGTTCTTCGCGAAATCATCGAAGGCTACGCCGTTCGCACGTCCATGCCTTTGTCGGAAGCGGATTACGCCGCGCTGGAGGCGATCATCCGGAGGATGGAGGAAGCCGTCGAACGTAACGACACACTGAGCATTCTCGAGTTGGATATGGACTTTCACGGTTTCTTCTACAGGCGCTGCGACAATCAGGCCATCCTGGAGCTGTGGAACCATATGCGGACGAAGGTGATGCGCTTTATGGCCATCTCCAATCGGCATTCAACGACAGAGATGCTGGCCGATTGGCACAGGATGCTGATTGATGCCCTCCGGACGGGGGACGGCGACATCGCCGAGGCGGCATTTATCGAGCATATGCACGCCTATAAATTCATTCATTTGGACTAGGGTTTGGCTCTCGTTCGTCATCTTATCATAAGGGGGAAGGAGTATGCTGAATGAACGTCTTTTGATGGACCACCAGGCGATCGCGACTTGGATGAGTGACCGCCTTCTGCGGTACCTGGTATCCGGGACAGCGGATTTGAAGGCGGATTTGAAGGAGAGTTTGACTCGGCTTCACTTGAATCCGTACTACACGTTTCCCACGATTGCGCTATTGGAGCCGACGGCTCCCGCCAACCATGAACACGACAAGCTGACTTATCTGGAGAGCTTGCGGGAATCGCTCCGGCAACGGATGCCGGGGAGCAGCATCGCTTTTCTTGACGGGGAAGGCCGACTCGGGCTGCTGTTCTCGTGGGTGTCCAAGGAGGTGCTTGACCGACTGCAGGATCTGCTTAAGGAACGATTCGATCCCCCCGTCAGCATCGGGATAGGGAAACCGTGCGGCCATTTGAGAGACGTGTACCTCTCCTACAGGCAGGCTGCATATGCGCTGCAGAACAAGTTCTACAGCGGAACCGGCCAAATGATCCATTTCGGCGAGCTTGTCCGTCTGGAACCGATCGGCCGCTACCCGGCGGATCGGGAGAAACAGCTGTACGGCCGTTTCCGCTCGGCGGCCTCGGAAGAGGAGATTGCGGAGGCTGTGGAATCGTTCTATTCCGCCGTGCTGGAGCAAGGACCGATCGATATCAAGTGCATGTACGAGTTAACGATCCGTCTGCTGGTCGGAATGGAGAGAAGAGTGCTCGCCGACGATGAAAATGTAGGCGCTTACAGTCCGTTCGAAGCGACCTCGCTGGTTAAGCTGGGAACGTTTGAGGAGCTGAAGCGTTACGTCTGCCGGTTTCTGACCGCATTGTGGAAGGTGGCCTCTCCCGGACAGAAAGAGAACCATCGCAGCATCATTAAGAAGACCCTTCACCACATGGAGCAAGAATGCCAATACGCTTCGCTGCAAAGCGTTGCCCGAAAGGTGTATATGACGCCGACCTATTTAAGCCTGCTCTTCAAGACGAATACCGGCAAGACGTTCATCGAGCATCTGACCGATATTCGGATCGACAAGGCGAAGGAAATGCTCCGGACGACCCACTTGAAAAATTACGAAGTCGCTGAGAAAGTCGGCTACCGGGACCCCCGTTATTTCAGCCAAATTTTCAAGAAGAAAGTCGGGGTTTCGCCTAGCGAGTATCGGGAATCGATAGGCCAATAAAAACAGGAAGCGGCACAGCGCACGCTTCCTGTTTCTTGGTTCCGCCTCTATAAACGTACGTCGGAACGGCGGCTGTCCGGATCGTTCCGGCGCGCCTCCTCGAACTCCTTCTCCCAGGTTAAATGGCGGTATTCGGCGGCCGCCTCGTCGCTTTGGAACCACCGGATGAAATCCTCCCACAGCGCGGTAGGCCAGGAAGCGTCGATCTGCGCGGTCGTATAGACGCCTTCCTTCAAACGGATGAAGCCAAACACGTCGCGGACCTGCGACTTCTCCGCCTGCTCCGCCGTCAGCTCGGCAAGGTGGGGCGGGATGAAAATGACGCCCGCCGGCGTTCCGAGCACCACGTCGCCGGGCAGGCAGATCGCCTTGCCGATCCGGGTCGGCACGTTCATGCCTACCATCGTGACATCGCCGATGGCCGTCGGGTCGCTGCCGCGGTAGTAGACGTTGATGTTCTTGATCTCGGCAACTTGCTGATTGTCGCGGATGCCTCCCCAGATCACGGCACCGCCCCGTTTGGTGCGGGTCGAAATGGCCGTGGACAGATTTCCGCCGACATAGGTGCCCAACTGGATTTTGTCGAACATATCGACAACCACGACGTCATCCTCAACCAGAGAATCGATCACCCATTGGTTAAAGAAGCCCTTCCTTCCCTCCTGCTCATGCCCGTAATTCAGCAGCGTTTCGTGAAGATCGGGCCGCTTTGGGACCATGACGGCCGTAACCGCCCGCCCCACCATCACCTGATCGGGATGGACGATCTTGAAGTCGCCTTCGAACTGAAAGGTATATCCGCGATGCCAAAGCGGCCCCCATGCTTCTTCCAGCGTAATTTTACGGATTCTACGCAGGACGTCGGCCGGTACCTTCGGCCGTCCGTTCTCAAATCGTTCGCCCTTCCACAGCGGCGTCAACTGAATGATATCTTCCGGGTTATCAAATTTCATTGAAGCGCCTCCTCTTAGCCGGGAAAATTTTGCCGTTCGACATGACTCTATTGTTAGGGACGGCCGCCGTTTTGTCGATGCGACTTTCTTAAGGCATTTGATCCGCCGAATCGTAATTTTTTCCCCGGTGTCGCCGGAGCTGCGGGGGAGAATTTCATGGATTTTAAAAAATCAAACAATATCATAATTTCGTCACCTTTAACCGTGAAAACGCATTCGCATACAGTAGTACTACAACATTTATCACATGGTGTATCGCAAGAGGGGAGGAATCCAAGGATGGCCGCACATACCAAAGCCGTTACCGAAGCGGGAAAAGCTGGACGCGCCGTCCGAAAGCGCGTAAGGACCGGCGCCAACCACCTGGCCGGTTATATTTTTATTTCCCCGTGGCTCATTGGCTTTCTATTGCTGACGTTATGGCCGATCGCGCAATCGTTGTACCTGTCCTTCACCGAATATTCGCTTTTGGAGGATCCGGTTTGGACGGGAACGAGCAACTACGTCCATATTTTTACGAACGATTCGACCTTTACGAAATCGCTTAGCGTGACCTTCACGTTCGTTTTATTCTCCGTGCCGCTCAAGCTGCTCTTTTCGCTGCTCGTCGCCATGGCGCTAAATCAGAAGCTGAAGGGGATGAACCTGTACCGGACAGCCATCTATTTTCCTTCGCTGATTGGCGGAAGCATCGCGGTCGCGGCGTTATGGCGCAATATGTTCGGGCTGGACGGCTACATCAATCAGGTGCTCGCCTGGTTCGGCATCCAGGGCGTCGGCTGGATCACCAACCCGGACACTTCGCTCGGCACGCTCATTCTGCTGAATACGTGGCAGTTCGGCTCGACGATGGTGATCTTCCTGGCCGGACTCAAGCAGATCCCGCAGGAGCTATACGAATCCGCGGCGGTGGACGGCGCTAATAAGTTCCGCCGATTTATCAGCATCACGCTGCCGATGTTGTCTCCGGTGATGTTCTTTAACTTAATTCTCGGTGTGATCGGATCTTTCCAAACCTTCACGTCCGCTTTCATCATTACGAAGGGCGGACCGGTCAATTCCACGTATGTGTACGCCTTGTTCCTGTACGAGAAGGCGTTCAAGCATTACCAAATGGGGTATGCCTCGGCGCTGGCCTGGATCTTGCTCGCCATCGTCGGGGTGCTGACCGCCATGAACTTCGCCGCATCCCGCTACTGGGTCTTCTACGAATCGGAAGGAGGAGGAACGAAATGAAGCTGGGCTCCAAGCTGACGAATCATCTGCTGCTGACCTTATTTTCGCTCCTCATGCTGTATCCGGTGATTTGGTGGGTTGGCGCTTCGCTGAAGAAGACGGAGGAGCTGAGCCTGCCGACGCTATGGCCGAAGACGCCGATGTGGGAGAACTACAGCAACGGCTGGCGGTATTCCAGCGATTACACGTTTGCCCATTTCTTCGGCAATACGCTCCTGATGGAGGCGGGGAACGTGCTCGGGGGCGTGTTGACCGCCGCCGTCGTCGCTTACGGCTTCGGCAGGCTGAACTTCAAGCTGCGGGGCTTCTGGTTCTCGGTTCTCCTGCTGACGATGATGCTGCCCGGCCAGGTGACGGTCGTTCCGCAGTATATTCTGTTCAACTCCTTCGGCTTTGTGGACAGCTATGTGCCGCTGGTGCTGCCGCATTTTTTCGGCGGAGGCGCGTTCTTTATCTTCCTGCTCGTTCAGTTCATCCGGGGGATTCCCCGCGATCTGGATATGGCGGCCAAAATCGACGGGGCGTCCGTTTACGGCATCTTCCTGTGGATCGTCTTTCCGCTGATCAAGCCGGCGCTTGTGACGGTGGCGATCTTCACCTTCATCTGGAGCTGGGACGATTTCTTCTCGCAGGTGCTGTATCTCAGTTCGGTCGACAAATTTACGGTCGGCCTGGCGCTCCGAGGATTCATCGATCAGTTTGAAATTCAGTGGGGGCAACTGCTGGCGATGTCGCTGCTGTCCGTCGTTCCTTCCGCTCTGATCTTCCTGTTCGCACAGAAGCATTTCGTGGAAGGGATCGCAACGACGGGGCTTAAAGGGTAGCTTAAGCGCCGCGGACTGAATTCATTGGCTTGCACAAGAAAAACGGAAAGGGGAAATCGATGATGAGAAAAACGAGATGGATGAGCGCGTCCGCACTCCTGCTGGCCCTGCTTCTCGCGCTGACGGCTTGCGGCGGCGGAGGAGGCAACGCCGGGGGGAATTCCGGTGGTGATTCCGGAGGAAACGGCGGCGGGAACGGCGGAAACGGGGGGGCCGGCGGTGAGAAGACGCTCAGCATCATGTGGTGGGGGACGGACGCACGCCACGAAGCGACGCTGAAAGCCTTGGACCTTTACACGCAGCAAAACCCGGGCGTTAAATTCAAGCCCGAACATATGGCTTGGGACGCTTATTGGCAGAAGCTGCCGACGTTAGCGGCATCCAAAACGATGACGGACGTGCTGCAAATGGATGCCGCTTACTTGCAGGAATACGTCAGCCGGGGACAACTGGAGGAGCTGTCGGATCTCGATTTGACCGGGATCGTCGATTCCGGCGTGATCAAGAATCTCAAGATCGACGGCAAGCTGTACGGCATTCCGCTCAGCCAGAATGCGCAGGGGACAGCGTACAACAAGGTCGAGCTGAAGCAATACGGCATCCCGCTGCCGCACAAGGACTGGACGTACGACGAGTACTTCCAATGGGCGAGGGACGCCCGCGCCAAGCTGCCGGAGGGCAAGTACCCGATCGGCGACACGACAACGTGGGATTTCTTCAACTACTACCAAACGGCGCTGGGGAAGCCGCCGATCATGTCCGACGGGGGAAAGACATTTACGCTCGACAAGGACTTGTTTATGAAGTTCTATCAAACCTACGAACAGTTCCGCAAGGATAAAATCGTGCCGCCGGCGGAGCAGTCCGCCGCCTTCCTCGAGAACGATCCGCAGGCCGACCCGATGGCAAGCGGAGTGGTGATGACCAGAGGCGCAACGACCGGCTCGGTCAGCGCGCTCGAGCAGCTCATGCCGGGCAAGGTGGGCGTCGTCAATATGCCGACCGGACCCGCTGGCGGAGGCTGGGCGCAGTCGACGATTTTCCTCAGCGTCAGCACCAATTCGAAGAACAAGGAAGAAGCCAAGAAATTCGTCAAATGGTTTATTACCGATGAAGCGGCGGGCGATGCGCTTGGTTTGACCCGCGGCATTCCGATCAATCCGGAAATTTACAAGAAGCTTGAACCGAATCTGGAGGCGAAGGATAAGCTCGGGAAAGAAATTTACGATCTGTCCGTCGATAAGGCGCTGCCGTTCTATTCGCCGGCTCCCGGCTTTACGGAATGGGTCGATGCCTATAAGAAGGAGATGGACGCGGTGACGTTTGGCCAGCAGTCCATCGAGGAAGCTTTCAACAAGATCGACAAGCTTGGCAAGGAACTGGCCGCCAAGACAGGCAATTAAGCGATAGAAAGCGGGGTTGAACGAGATGCAGCTTGCGGAATTTCTTCCGTCGCAGCCAAGCCGGCTGTGGCATTTGGCGAAACAGATGAACGTCAATTACGCGGTCAGCGGGTTGCCGTGGGAAGAAAAAACGGAGAAGCCGTGGGATTTGATGCCGCTGATTCGGATGAAGCAGCGTTATGCCGACTTTGGTCTAACGTTGTCCGTCATCGAATCGATGCCGCCAAGCAACAAGATCAAGCTGGGTGCGCCCGGCCGCGACGAGGAAATCGAGATTTTCCAGCAATTCATCGTCAATATGGGGGCCGCCGGTATTCCCGTGCTCTGTTATAACTTCATGGCGCAATTCAACTGGTTCCGCACGTCGACGACGACCCGGACGAGGGGAGGAGCGCTCGTCTCCAGCTACGACCATAGCCTGATGGCGAATGCGCCGCTGACGGAAGCCGGCATCGTCACGGAGGAGCAGTTGTGGGAGAATCTCCATTATTTCCTGGAAAAAATCGTTCCCGTTGCGGAATCGGCCCGGGTGAAGCTGGCGCTTCATCCGGACGATCCGCCGATTACGCCGATCCGCGGGGTCTCCCGGATTTTGCGGAACGCGGCGGCGCTGCAGCGGGCGATCGATCTGGTGCCAAGCGCGTACAGCGGCATTACGTTGTGTCAGGGGACGCTGGCGACGGCCGGCGAGGATATCCCGGCGGTCATTCGGCATTTCGCCGGCCAGCGGAAGCTGTTCTTCGTCCACTTCCGCGATGTGAAGGGCACGCCGGACAAATTCGAGGAGGCGTTCCACGACGACGGCCAGACGGATATGCTCGAAGCGATGAGGACGTATTACGAGGTCGGCTTTGGCGGCCCGGCCAGGCCGGACCACGTGCC
The DNA here is from genome assembly GCF_057063165.1 of Paenibacillus sp. JL3B1040. Lineage (NCBI taxonomy): Bacteria > Bacillati > Bacillota > Bacilli > Caryophanales > Paenibacillaceae > Paenibacillus > Paenibacillus tiangongensis. The sequence continues at coordinate 2,219,561 of NZ_CM169317.1, forward strand.
GACCATGGAAGGCGAAGACAACGTGAATCCGGGGTATGAGCTGCTCGGCCGCTTGTTTGGCGTAGGTTATATTACCGGCTTGATGGAGGCGGCGGCCAAGATGAGCCGCGATTCCGCCACCCGCTAAGAATGAACGAAAAGATCGTCTTGATCGGCTTTGGAGCCGCCAGGACGATCCTTTTTTGTATAAGAGAAAGCAGTGGAAGTGGAGCGTTAACTCCACTGCCGGTCGTTTGAATAATGATGATTCCACGGATCCGTTGATTCCCAGAGACCGCCGATTTCCGGGTGAAGATGCGCGGCCAGCACCTCGTCGTTCAGATCCTCGATGCCGAGCCCGGGGGCGTCCGTCAGCGTGATGAAGCCGTTCTGAACCAGTTGATCCGGGAGGTGGCCGCCGATGACGATGTCATCCCACCAATCCACTTCACAGGAATGGTATTCGAGCGCAAGGAAGTTCTCGGTCGCAGCGGCGACGTGAGCGGCGGCCAGGCAGGCGATGGGGCTTTCCGCCATATGGATCGCCATCGCAACGCCATAGTCTTGCGCCATGTCCCCGATTTTCTTCGTTTCGAGGATGCCTCCAGCGGTCAGCACGTCGGGATGGACGACGGATACGCCGCCGGCTTCGAGCAGAGGCTTGAAGTTCTCCTTCAAATAAATGTCTTCGCCCGTACAGATCGGGGTCGTTACGGCGCGGGACAGCCGGGCGTACTGGTCCGTATACTGCCATGGAATCATATCCTCCATCCAGGCGAGGTTGAACTTATCGATGCGTCGGCCCAGCTTGATGCAGTCCTCGAGTCCGATATGGCCGAAGTGGTCGATCGCGAGCGGCACTTGGCTGCCGATGACCGATCGGACGTCGGCGACGTATTGCTCCAGCATGTCGAGCCCTTTTTCCGTGATATGAATGCCGGTGAAAGGATGCGGGATGTTGTAGAAATCGTAGTGGCGGTTCTTGATCTCGCGAAGCTCCTGTTCGTTGGGATCTCCTGCGTTCCGGGCATACCGGCGCTTCGAGATCTCCCGCATCTCCTCCAGGAAGCCAAGCGGCGCGCTTAGCGTGCCCGGCTCATCGATAAGCTGGCCGATGCCAAGGTCCATCTTCAGAAAGGTGAAGCCGGCTTCCATCCGTTTCTTGAGCGCTTCGCCCATCGCCTTGCCGGTGTCTTTGCCGACCACATCCGTATCGCAATACATGCGGATCCGCTCGCGGAACTTGCCGCCCAGCATCTGGTAGATCGGCACGCCGTACGCTTTGCCGGCCAGATCCCACAGCGCCAGCTCGATTCCGCTGACACCGCCGCCTTGGCGGGCATGGCCTCCGAACTGCTTGATCCGGCGGAACAGCTTGTCGATGTTGCAGGGATTCTCCCCGAGAAGGCGGCTTTTCAGCATGAGAGCGTAAACCTTGTCCGCGCCGTCGCGGACTTCCCCGAAGCCGACCAGCCCTTGATTCGTGTATACCTTAATCAGGCTGCTGTGGAACGGCCCGCCGACGATATCGGTGAAGCGGATATCGGTAATGCGCAGCTCCGAAGGCCTGGAGGAGGTACGGACATGGGCCAGCGTTTGTTCGTAAGCTTCTTTGTTCACCATGAAATCACTCCTAAATCGGATGGTTTGCTGCAGCCGCGTTACAGCAGCATGCTCCCGCCGTCCAGTCGGATAGCGGAACCCGTCATATATTCGCTCTCACTCGAGGCGAGGAAGCAAGCGAGATGAGCGACATCGATCGGGAGCCCGACGCGGCCCATCGGAAATTTCTCCAGATGCTGAATACGCCGTGCTTCCCGTTGCTTCTCCGCCTCCGGATCGTCCGGCGAGCTGCGATTGGATTTGCCCACATCGACGGCTCCCGGCTCGATCATGTTAACGGTAATGCCGTACGGGGCCAGCTCGATGGCGCTTTCCCGCCCGAGCATGCGAATCGCCCCTTTGGTCATGGCATAAACCGGATCGAAATCGGTCGGCCGCTTGGCATGCACCGACGAGATGAGAATGATTCGTCCGGTTCGCTTCCGCTTCATGCCGGGAACAGCGGCTTGGATGCACTGCCAATACCCCTTCACGTTCGTGTCGAACATGCGGTCAAACGTCTTGCTGTCGTGCTTGAAGAGGTCGTAGTTTAGCTGTACGGCGGCGTTGTTGACCAGGATATCGATCTCGCCGGCGCGGCTTTCGATCTGCCGGACCATTTCGGCGACATCCTTCCGAATCGAGATATCCGCCCGGACGATGAAGCTGTCGCCGCCCGCTTCGTCAATCCGCCTTTTCGTCTCGTGAACGCCGGCCTCGCTCCGGTTATAGTGGAGAGCGGCGATGGCGCCTTTTTTGGCCATCTCGACGGCGATTCCCTGACCGATGCCGGTTCCGGCTCCCGTGACGAGGACGACCTTGCCCGCGATGCTCATGGCGAATCATCACTCCTTGGCCGTTTCATTTTGTGATCCATATAATGAAGCAGGAAGCCCCCGTCCAGCCGGAGATCCGCGCCGTTCACGCAACGCGCCTCGCTTGACGCCAGGAAGCGGGCGACATTCGCGATATCCTCCGCAGTACCCAGCCGAGCGCTCGGCACTTTGGTTTCGTAACTGCGATAAAGCGTCGTCCGCGTGCTGCGGAAGCGTTCGTCGTCGCCTTCGATCGGGCCGGCCTCAATCGTAGTGACGCGGATGCCGTGCCGCCCGAGCTCAAGAGCGGCTTCCTTGGCCAGCATCTTAACGGCGCCCTTGGAGGCGCTGTAGGCGAAGGAAAATCCGCTCGGCTTCTCGGCATGGATCGACGAGATGAAGATGATGCAGCCGGACTCTCGTGCCGCCATCGCTTTCCCGGCGGCTTGCGCACATAGAAAGGCCGATTTCGCGTTCGTATTCATCACCTCTCGGAACGACGCTTCGGAGCCGGCTTCAACGGAAAGGGGAATAAGATGGTCGTTATTATGGAGAAGGACGTTCAGTCCACCAAACTCCCGCTCCGCTTGCAGGACAAGCTCGTTTGCGTTTGCGCCTATGCTCAGGTCGACATTTCTCACGATCACTTTGGAGCCGGTTGCCTTGGCCCGTTCGATCTCGGAGGAGATCGCAATGCCATCGGACGGACTGTTCAGCAGGAAATGGGCGCCATCCTCGGCAAAGCGGCGGATCATGGCTTTGCCCGCCGGATTGTCGGCGTCCGTAATCAAGATGTTTTGAGCTGGTTGATTCATACCTCACCTCCGGAGTAGGCCGTCAAGTTATGACGGCCAGCACTGTCACATTATCATCATAAGTTCGGCCGCCCCCGGGTTCGAGACGTTAAACTTATGATTTTGTTTGATTTTTTTCGATAGCTTTTCGTATGATGATGAGGTCAATATGGAACATCCATGGCAGGGAGGGAAGACATGGAACCTATTTCACAGAAGAAGCCGTTTGAGGTAAAAAGCTGGCCTAAAGCGGTCATCGCGGCAGGTCCGCGGCATTCCGTCGGGCTTCAATCGGACGGCACGGTGATGGCTGTCGGTGATTCTAAAAGTGGTCAATGTGAAGTCAGCGGCTGGCGCGAAATCGTGGCGCTGGCGGCCGGGAATGTACATATGGCGAGCAACACGGGGAATTCGCATACCGTGGGTCTTCAAGCGGATGGTACGGTGGTTGCGGCGGGTTGGAACGGACATCGCCAATGTGAAGTCGGCGAATGGAGGGAGATCGTGGCGATCACGGCGGGATGGCGCCGGACCCTCGGGCTTAGATCCGATGGTACGGTGCTGGCCGTGGGGCGGAATGCGGAAGGCCAATGCGAGGTCAGCGACTGGCAGGGGATCGTGGCGGTAGCGGCAGGCGATTGGCATACCGCCGGGTTGCGGTCGGACGGTACTGTGATCATGGCGGGGAATAATCGCTATGGTCAATGTGATGTAAGCGGCTGGCAAGAAATCGCGAAAGTGGCGGCGGGTTATCTTCATACCGTCGGTCTTCGATCGGACGGCACTGTGGTGGCTGCGGGATTGAACAAGCACCACCAATGCGAGGTTGAGACCTGGTGCGATATTGTGGCGATTGCGGCAGGAAGCTATCATACCGTCGGTCTAAAGTCAGACGGTACGGTGCTGGCGGCCGGCTGGAATCATCACGGCCAATGCGAGCTGGACCGTTGGCGCGATATTGCGGCGGTAGCCGCGGGCAGCGCTCATACGCTTGGCCTAAAGTCGGACGGCACGATGGTGGCGGCCGGCGCGAATGATTTCGGTCAATGCGAGGTCAGTGGCTGGCGCGGCATCCGGCTTCCCGGCAATTAAGAAGAGAGGCGTTCCCTGCTAAAGCGCAAGGTACGGATGAAGAGAAGTGGGCTGTATTCCAAAGAGTACGCGATGAAATTGGCGCTCGTATCAAGCAATTGCCGAAACGGGCGAGTAAAGAACAAAAATAGTGGATTGTATTCTTATTGCTCAATTATCGATTTTAGCAATTTTTTTGGCAGTAACTTGTGCTGGAAATGTATCATCACTTACTTCAAAGTACACTTCAATCGCATCATCTACTGTGTGTACAATCCCTTTCAAAACTTCATCGGTGATCAATAACAAAAAAACAAAAATAAGAGTCTATTTAAAAAAAGTGCTAGTTTTTTGAAACATGGACTTTCTCCTTTAAATGGTTACGACATTAGTTTAAAATTGGTTGCACAGGTAAAGCATTATTATTTGTACCTTGACTAAAGGAGTTGCCGGTACTTCCGCAGTGGGCGGCAGTAACAATGTACCCTGAAGTACTTCCTGATGGTTTAGCCAAAAAACCTATGCTACAGTAACCACCAGTGCTTTTGTTAATAATTTGAGTCCCTGCTTAAAGGGGATTATAAGTTGAGTTCCTATCAAGGTCATCCGAAACGATAGCAGATTCACTTATTGACAACATGTCTGCATTAAAAGCATCTTCTAGTATTCTCCTTTTTGTTTCATCAAAATCTTTCACGCCCACTTGTATTTTTTGTTCTGTTAAATCTACTAACGTATCAATTTTGCGGGACATCAACTGTCCCTCACCATAATAGTGGGGGCTCCTTACTGTAGACCTATTCCTATCGAGGCATCCACAATCTCAATGGTGAGCTAGCGTCAGTTTAAGTACAAAAAAAACGATGCCTGTTAGCATCGGAAAGCATTTAGAAATTTAGTCTCTACTAAAGATGTCTCTTGTATATACTTTTTCCTCAACATCCCAAATATCCTCAGTTAAGCGATTGGCAACTATTACATCAGATAGCTTTTTAAATTCATTCAAATCCTTGATTACTCTGGAATTATAATACATATCATCTTGAAGTGTAGGTTCGTATATTACAACCTCAATACCTTTAGTTATTATGCGCCTCATAACGCCTTGAATAGCGGAGTCCCGAAAGTTATCCGAGTCTTTTTTCATCGTCAACCGATGTATTCCCACAACGTTAGGATTTCGTTTTTGTATCATCTGTACAATATGATCTTTTCTAGTTTTGTTAGCTTCTACTATGGCGTTCAGAATATTATTGGGTACGTCAGCATAATTGGCCAACAATTGCTTCGTGTCCTTCGGCAGGCAATATCCACCATAACCAAAAGAGGGGTTATTATAGTGGGCTCCAATGCGAGGGTCCAGGCTAACACCTTCGATGATTTGTTTTGTGTTTAACCCTTTAACTTCGGCATAAGAATCCAATTCATTGAAAAACGCCACCCTCATGGCAAGATAAGTATTGGCAAATAATTTGATAGCTTCAGCTTCTGTTGCGTTTGTAAACAATACATCAACATTCTCCTTCTTTGCTCCCTCAACAAGCAAATCGGCAAAAATCCTTGCCCTTTCCGTTTGTTCGCCTACAACAATTCGCGAAGGATACAAGTTATCATAGAGCGCTTTTCCTTCTCTTAGAAATTCCGGTGAAAATATGATGTTTTCAGTATTAAATTCTCTTTTACTTTTTCAGTATATCCTACCGGAACGGTTGATTTAATAACCATAACTGCTTCAGGATTAATTGACAATACATTTGTAATTGCATCCTCAACAATTTCGGTGTTAAAATAATTTTTTTTCGGGTCATAATTGGTCGGAGTTGAGATAATTATATATTCGGCATCTTTATATGCCTTATATTTATCAGTTGTGGCAATTAATTTTAACTCTTTGGTTGCCAAGTATTCCTCAATCTCTTCATCTTTGATCGGAGATTTCCTATTATTGATCATGTCGACTCTTTCTTGAATGATGTCTAGCGCAATAATCTCATTATTCTGCGCCAGCAATACAGCATTGGACAAGCCGACATAGCCTATTCCAGCAACTGTAATCCTCATTTAATCAAATCCTTCCGCCAATATGAGTGTAACAATAACATATAATGTTATTATATCGGTCTCGGTCAGAAACTTGATTTAGAATAGTCTCGATTTATGGCAGTTGTCTTCTTCTCAATCGTCTGGAACAGATGCTGTAGAAATTCGTTCCTCAAATCATTCCTCTTCAAAACAAATTCTAATGTTGCTTGAAGAAAACCTTGCTTATCCCCGATAAAATAGCTTCTTTCATCAAATATGCTCCAATTGCCAGGTTCGGTTTGTTTAAGTAAATCAAAGATTCCAGGGATAATAGGCTATCCGCTAAAGGATGGCCTTTGAGTGGTTTATTGACGAAAGAAAGAGTAACTTCTTAACTGCAGTATAACAGTATTTAGTTGACAAACGAAACAGTTTGTTCAGCAATTGGTAAAAAATTGAAAGTTGTAATAAATTATAAGAGGGAATTCTGAATCAAAATGGAATATTCGTAATAGTGGAATATTGCCCCAATGAAAAAATGTAAAAATAGAAGATATCTTGAGGAAATAGGAAATGTGATTGTTCGACCGATAAACATGTTTACAGTTATCAATTATGTATGGATACTTCGTTTTCAGTTAATCGTAAACGCTGTCTTTTTTTAACTGGATAGAATGAAAGGAGTGATTAACATGTGATTAATAGGATCAGCTAATTGAAGTTTGAGTAGTTAGTTCCGCTGATCTCGTTATAATTAGGAGGCTGTTACTAGCGCATACCTACGATCTTAATAATGTTGTTTTAGGAGGTTATTCTTTGGAAAACAAAGACAAAATTACGATGATAGTGCCGGTTTTTAATGGAGAAGCACATATTGAAACTTGCATTAAAAGTTTGATTAATCAGTCATACAATAATTTAGAAATAATAATCGTGGATGATGGTTCTACGGATCGTACTCAAAAATATGTTGAATCTTATATGGCAGAGGATCATAGGATTTTATTATTTGAGCAGAAAAATCAAGGCGTAAGTAGTGCCAGAAATACTGGCCTTAATCATTGTACGGGGGAATTTGTTTGTTTTGTTGATTGTGATGACACCATTGATGTGAATTTTTGCAAAACTATGATTGATTATATGAATGATCATGTCGATGTAGTAGTTTGTGGTGTGAAAGTTTCGTACAACGGGGAGATTACGGAAGATCTTCCCCTTTTTAGTACCGTAACGGGAGAGGCTGCCTGTTTGAATATTCTTGAACAAAAAAATGTTTCAGGTTTTATTTGGAATAAACTGTTTAAAACATCTGTGTTTCATTCAAACAATATATCTTTTCCTGAAGGATTGATATATGAAGATCTGTTAGTTTGCTATGAATATTTTCAATGTGCAAATTCTGTACAGTATATTGATAAGTTATTATATCACTATAAAAGAAGAGCGGGTTCGTTATGTACAAATTATGATAATCCGAGAAGAATGAGTGATCTAATTGAGATTATTAAGATAATGGAAGAGAAGACGCCAAAAACTCAAGCCAATCTTAAATCATTTCTGTATTTTCTTCACAATTCACTTTTAAGACTTAATAACTATTATATAAGATCAGATTATGCTGGTAATGATATTTTATTTAAAGAATGCGCGAAATTTATAATTGAACGTATTCAGATATTAAATGGTGAGATTGAGAATATAAAGGTATAAGGAGAAATAATGAAATGGATGCAAAACTTAATTTTGTTGTAAAGCTTACTACCAGTTGTCCAGCAAACTGCAAATGTTGTACGAATCGGCAGAGAGAGTTTATAAACAAAAATGAAAAAAATAGAATATTTAACCTGCCAATATTTGAGAAAATATGTATAAAAATAAAAGAAATAGGCGGAACGTATGTTTGTTTAAGTGGAGGAGAACCAACAATAGTAGCCAATATCGATGAATATATGGAAATAGCTCAAAAAAATGATTTAGCTGTTAGGATGAACACAACGGGTTGGGGGATAACAGAAGAAAAATTGAGAAAATGGCTTTCTTTAGGTTTGGAGCAAATCGTACTATCTGTTTATAGTTTGGATAAAGACATAATTAAAAGCATTAGAGGAAACGGAGTGCTATTAAAAAAATTATTAAGCGCAACGGATATCAAAAAATTGAAAATGGAAAACTATTCCTTTGTATTCATCGTGCAGACTGAAAAAATAGATTAGTTATTGATCAACTGTGTAGTCTACATTGGGGGTGTTTCCATGCAAAAACCATTAGTTATATTAGTGACTACTGCAACATCAAGTAATAAAACTGCAGAAGAAAATTTAGGATTAGCTTATCTAGCCGCCACATGCAGAGAAAATAAAATGGAAGTTGTTATTGTTGATGGTTGGCTAGAAGAATTAACATCTGATGAGATTATTGACAGGATATTGTCCGAGAGGAAACCTCTATTGGTTGGTTTTTCATGTAATTTACTCACTGGAGATGCTGCAATAAGCATTGTGAATCAATTGAAAATGAAAAAATACCCCGCACCATTTATTGCGGGCGGATTTGCGCCAACCCTTAATCCACGAAAGTTTTTGGATTCCGGATTTGATTTTGTGGCTTTGGCGGAGGGAGAGGAGACGATCAAAGGTTTTAGTGATTATTTGCTTTACGGCAAACCTGCTGTTGCCGAAATAAGCGGATTATGTTACTACGATGAGCTGCATAACCTATGCTTCAAAAAGCCAACCTGTAGAACGGAACTGGATGAATTGCCGTTTCCCTCTAGAGATACAATGGACTATGTGATTAAACACAAGATTCCGGTCAGTATTTCTACAACAAGAGGTTGTAAGGCAAGTTGTTTATTTTGCAGCATTGCCGCTTATTGGAGAACGGCGGATGGTCCTAGGTGGCGTGGGAGAAGTGTTAACAATATAGTCGATGAATTAGAGCAGCTATATCATAAAGGGGTTCGCTATTTTAAGTTTGTTGATGATTCTTTTATTGAACCACCAAGAGGAGCGGAATGGTGTAATCGTTTTGCTGATGAAATTCATAAAAGAGGGCTGGATATCAGATTTAGAATAACGATGAGGGCCGATAGAGTTAGTGAAGAGAGCATAGCGGCTTTGTGTCGTGCGGGTTGCGATTCCATAGTATGCGGGGTAGAGAATTTCAATGATGAAGCTTTAAGACGTATGGGCAAAAAAGCGGATTCCAGGCAAAATACAGAAGCATTGGACATCTTAAAAAAGCACAATATTTATGTGCTGCATGGTTTTATTTTATTTGATTATGCAACAACCCTCGTTGAGCTCAGGGAAAATTATGAAGTGCTGAAGGAGTACTCTTGGGCGATATGTAAAGGAATCTTTTCCGAGATGTATGCTGCCACGGGTACACGTTACACAGAATTGTTAAGAAAAAAGGGTTTGATTTACAGTGATGAACGTTACGAGAACTATTCCTATGAAATTAAGGATGTTAAAGCTCAAATGGTGTATAGAGCATTAAAGGACTGGCATATAAGTCATAATAAAATTTACGATATGATGGTAGAGCCGATTAATAAACCGAGAGTTTTAAGTGATAGTGGTTTGGCTGCTTTTTATAGCCTATACATAGATGTCAGAAAACGAGATTTAGATTTTATGGGAAAAGTTTTAGATCTGGTTGAGAATAATGCAGAACAAGAACGTTTGGATGATTTTGTAAGAAAAACAATTAATGATAGTATGCATTGGTTTGAAGATTACGGAAACAAAGTTGAGCTATTGTATAATTCAGAGCAGATCGTTTATTTAGCCGAAGAAGACCCGTTCACCTATTAGCTTCTTGTAGTCCATTTCGGTCATTCTCCCTGCACCCACAATATGGAGCGATAGAAAGGATGTTAGGTTTGAAGGATGTTACCGTAGTTATACCCACTTATAATAAGGCTGAATATTTAGATTTAACTTTGGCCGGTTTTTGTATTCAAATTTATAAAGATTTCGAAATCGTGATTGTTGATGACGGCAGCTCTGACAACACCAGAGAGGTAGTATTTAAATATTCCGATAAGATAAAAATCAACTATATATATCAAGAAAATGCGGGAAGATGTGTTGCTAAAAATGCCGCTTTAAATTATTTAAATACGGAATATGTGATTTTTTCTGACGATGATCGAATCCCCGACAAAAATTTTGTATACAAGCATATCGAGTATTTAAAAGAGAATCCAAACACCGTTACCATCGGCAGTAAGTATGACGTTCTTTCATTTTGGGATGATCGGACCAGATTGTATAAATCACAAATAAACTATTTATATCGTAGAAATATTGATCATTTTGAATCTTTATTAGATAGCACCAGACTTATTTCATCAGAAATGCTCATATCATCTTTTGACAAAACGATTGATGCTTTTAGCCTTGGCGAAAGAACGGATAATTGTAGTGACGTCAGGAATAAGTATACTGATAAACTAATAGATTTTTATTTTGGATGGGCAATAACAACAACGGGTAATATGGCTCTTAAGTTTCCCACAAAAAAAGTTTTTTTCGATGAATGCCTAAAGGGATGGGGCGCAGAGGATAATGAATATGCGTATCAGCTAGCTAAACTAGGCTATACATTTGTGTTTATACCGGAGGCAGTAAATTATCATCAATTACATCAACGGGGTAACAATGAAATGGAACAATTGAAGAATAATATTAAGTACTTAATATCAAAATACCCCACTTTAGAGATGGAACTCTTTAATGAGGTTTTTAGTAAACCTAGAGGATTTGTTAGCTTTGTTGATATTAACGAAAAATATAGAGACATCAAGAACAAAGATATCACAAGGTAATGCCTTAAGACAAAACCTCAAGTAAACGAAGGATAATCTGTAAGAATCCCTTGACCTACTATGATAAGATAGTAGCCGGTCTGCCAACCGCATAATCAAATCAAGGAGGGCAAGGGAATGGATAAAAGCAGTCTAGCACATCAGGCTGTCTTTTTATGCTGTCCGATTTAATGACATCCTGCCTTTTAAGAAGCTTGCTCGAATTGGCTGTTGTACAGCTCGGCGTAGAAGCCGTTTTTGGCCAGCAGCTCGCTGTGGCTTCCGCTCTCCAGGATGTCGCCGTCCTTCAGCACCAGAATGACATCGGCATTCTTGATGGTGGAGAGCCGGTGGGCGATGACGAAGGAAGTTCGGCCTTCCATCAGCCGGTCCATCGCCTGCTGGATCAGCAGCTCCGTCCGGGTGTCGACCGAACTGGTCGCCTCGTCGAGAATCAGCATCGGCGCCTTCTTCAGCATGGCGCGGGCGATGGTCAACTGTTGCTTTTGGCCGGCGGACAGATTGACTTTGTCGTTCAATACCGTATCATAGCCGGCGCTCAAGGTCTGGATGAAATGGTGCAGTCCGACCGATTTGCAGGCGTTCTGAATCTCTTCATCGGTGATGCCGGTTTGGTTGTACACCAGATTCTCCCGGATCGTTCCTTCAAATAGCCAGGTATCCTGCAGCACCATACAGAACTGGTCATGGAGGTTCTCCCGGGTCAGGCTGCTGATCGGAGTGTCGTCGATGTAAATCTCTCCGCCGGTCAGTTCATTGAAGCGGATGAGCAGATTAACCAGCGTCGTTTTGCCGGCGCCGGTGGGACCGACGATGGCGATCTTTTGCCCGGGCTGGACCTCGGCGGAGAAGTCCTTAATGACCGGACGGTCCGTACCCTCGTAAGCGAATTTCACGTGGTCGAATTTCACTTTGCCCGTTGCCGTTTCCAGCCGTGCCGTCTTTTGGCTTTCATCGTCCATTTCTTCGGCTTCCAGAAATTCAAAGACGCGCTTGCCGGCGGCCGAAGCCGATTGCAGGCTTTGGGCAGCCTGGGCGATCTGCGAGAGCGGCTGGGTAAAGAAGCGGACATACATCATAAAGGCGACGATGACCCCGAAGGAAATATCTCCGTTCGTCGCCAGGACCGCACCCACCACACAGACGGCCACGAAGCCCAGATTTCCGATAAACATCATAATCGGCATCATCATGCCGGAGAGAAACTGCGCTTTAAATACGCTGTTTTTCAGATTGCGGTTCAAGTCTTCAAAAGCGCCGCGCATCTGCGCTTCGGCATTATAGGCTTTTATGACGGTATGTCCGGTATAGACTTCCTCTACGTGGCCGTTGATTTTGCCCAGATACTCCTGCTGACTCTGAAAATACTTCTGGGATTTCTTCATAATGACCGTCATCAGGCCAAAGCCGATGATCGTGGCGACAATCGCGGTAATCGTCATGATCCAATTCGTTTTGAGCATCATGACGATGGATCCGACGAACAGCGAGAGGGCGCTGACCAGCGTGCCGACGCTTTGATTCAAGGCTTGCCCGATCGTATCGACATCATTGGTTACCCGGGAGAGAATGTCGCCGGTCGTTGCTTTATTGTAGTAAGAGATCGGCAGTCTGTTCATTTTGTGCGACAGATCGCCTCTTAAGCGTTTGGAGACCTTTTGCGTCACCGACGACATGATAAGTCCCTGCAACAGAGACAGCAACGCGCTAATGCCGTAGATGACGACCAGAAAAAATCCGATGGAAGCGATGGCATCCATATCGATTCCGGTAGCGAGGCCTTGGGTAATCTGGTCGGTCATCTTCGAGAGCTGATCCGGCCCGAGCAAGGTCAACACGGTTCCGATCGCCGCACTGAGCACCGCTACCAGCACAACCGGAATAAACTTGCGGCAATAGCGGAGAAGCTTGCTCCAGATGCCGGGTTGTTTGTTGTTTGCAGTCATTAGGCCAATTCCTCCTTGGATAGCTGCGAATAAGCAATCTCCTGATAAACGCTGCAGGTATCCATTAATTCCTCATGTGTGCCCATGCCGGCGATGCGTCCGTCTTCCAGCACAATGATTTTGTCCGCATCTTTAATCGTGCCGATCCGCTGGGCGACAATCAGCATGGTGGTCCCGCGGGCATCCTTTTTCAGCTCGCTGCGCAGTTTGCGGTCCGTCTTGTAATCCAGCGCGGAGAACGAATCGTCGAAGATCAGAATTTCCGGACGTCGAGCGATTGCCCGGGCAATGGACAGCCGTTGCTTTTGTCCGCCGGACAGATTGGTGCCGCCCTGAGCGATGTGCGCATCATAGCTGCCTTCCATTTGCTCGACGAAATCCGAAGCCTGAGACGTATACACCGCGTCCACCACTTCAGCGGAAGTATCGCCGCCGTTATCGCCAAAGGCGATATTGGAAGTCACCGTTCCGCCGAACAACACCGCCTTTTGCGAGACATAACCCATCTTGTTGCGGAGCGCGCGCTGTTCATATTGATTGACATTGACCCCGTCGACGAGCACCTCGCCTGCAGTAGCATCATAGAAGCGGGGGATCAAATTAACGACGGTGCTTTTGCCGCAGCCGGTCGATCCGATGAAGGCGACGGTTTCGCCTTTTTTAGCCGTAAAGCTGATGTCTTTAATCACATAATCATCCGCATCGGGATATTTAAAGCTGACATTTCTGAATTCAACCTCACCGACAAGCGAGGAAGAAGGAGCGGTCAGCAATCCGTTCGTCAGGCTCGGCTTGGTATCCAGCACTTCGTTGATCCGTTTGGCCGAGACATGGGCGCGGGGCATCAGAATGAAGATCATGATGAGCATCATAAAGGCCATAACCACCTGAATGGCATAGGAAGAGAAGACGATCATATCCGAGAATAGTCCCATTTTGGCGCTCATATCGGCGGATTGAATCAGGGAAGCGCCCACCCAATAAATCGCGAGGCTAAGACCGCTCATAATCAGGGAGATGCTTGGCATAAGCACGGCCAGTACGTTGTTTGCGAACAGGTTCGTGCGGGTAAGCACATGGTTGGCTTCATTGAACTTGTCTTCCTGATAGCTTTCGGCATTATATGCGCGGATGACTCGCAGGCCAGTCAAATTCTCCCTGGACACCCGGTTCAAGTTATCCGTCAGTTGCTGCAGCTTCTGGAACTTCGGCAGCACGAGCACGACACAGATCCCAACGATCAGGATTAGCATACCGACGGCAATGCTGGTCGTCAGCGACCACTCCCAACTCTTTCCGGTAATCTTGAGCAGCGCCCACACCGCAAGGATCGGAGCCTTCACCAGCAGCTGCAATCCGATGACAATCAGCATTTGCACCTGGGTAATGTCGTTGGTCGAACGCGTAATCAGGCTGGCTGTCGAGAAGTTGTTGATTTCCTCCATGGAGAAGGACTGTACTTTATCGAACAGCTTGGAGCGGAGCCGGGAAGAGAAGTTGGCGGCGATTCTTGCGGCGAAGCCAGCTACAACGATTGAGGTTGCCAGACTGCCCAGCGCACAGAGAAGCATCCAGCCGCCGGTAGCCACAATTTCGCTCATTTCGCTTCCAGGTGTTTGGACCAGCCGGGTAATTTCGCTCATATAATCGGGAAGCTCCAGATCCAGCCATACCTGGGCAACGATGAACAGGATGCTGACGCCGAAGAGAGACCATTCTCTCGGGTTTAGGTATTTGAGTATTTTGACCATATGTCTGACTCCTTTGAATGATGATGTAAGTAGGGTACCGGAAGAACATAAACTGAAAGTTAACTTTTCTGAAAAAAAGAAAAAGCTTTGAAAAAACCTCGAGGTTCTTTCAAAGCTTTGTTTAATTTGTTACCTCCGGATTCACTTCGTGATCAAAAGCGGACTTGTTGAACAACCTCTTTTATGCTTCGGACGGAAGGGTGACGGTAAATGCGGTTCCCCGGGACGGCTCGCTTTCGCAGGCAATCGTTCCGCCGTGCAGGTTCACGATTCGCTGCACAATGGTTAGGCCGAGACCGTTGCCCGCCGTTGAATGGGATGTGTCCGCTTGATAAAATTTATCGAAGATTCTGGGGACGACCTCCGGATCGATCCCGCTTCCGGTGTTGCGGATCACCATTTCCAGTGATTTGGCGTTACGCTTCATCCCGATTGTAATCGTTCCATGCTCAGGCGTGAACTTGATCGCATTATCCAGCAGATTGAGCCAGACCTGATTGAGCAGTTCTTTATTGCCGGACAGGGAATAATCATGAAGGTCGAGATCGAGGGATAGTTGTTTTTTTTCTATTTTGGCGGCTAACAGCAATATGCACTGGCGGATCTGCTCTCCGACGTTTACCATTTGCTTGTCCGTCAGAATCGTCTGGGTTTCAATCTTTGACAGCTCCAGTACATTTGAGGCCAGCGAGGCGAGTCTGGAGGATTCCTCAATAACGATATCGAGATATTCATCCCGTTCTTCTTTAGAGAGATCATCGTTTTTCAGCATTTCGGCAAAACCTTTGATCGAGACAATGGGTGTCTTGAACTCATGGGAGAAATTATTCACGAAGTCGGTGCGCAAAATCTCGATGCTGCCGAGCTCCTCCGCCATTTGGTTAAAGTTTTCCGATAGAATTCGGTATTCGGGAGGATTCTTCATATACAAGCGCGTGGAAAAGTCGCCGGATGCGAGCCGTTTGATCGCTTCGATGAATTCGCGGATGGATTTGACCATTCTGCGGCTGGCAAAACTGGATATCGCGGTCCCGATAATAATGCAGGATATTAAAATAATGATGGGCAGTGCGGTTCCGCTTTGGGTGATACTTTCATGTAACAGTCCGAAAAAGTTCGCCAAAAAGAACAGGATGCCGGTAATCACGACGGTAATCAGGAAAATAATGAAGACCATGAGTGAAAATACGAACGACAGGGTGATTTTTTCTTTCATCCATCCCCCCAGCCTGGTCATTGATTCCGCACCGCCTTATAACCGAGGCCGCGGACGGAGACCAGTTCGAACTCGGGATACCCTTCAAACCGTTTCCGCAGGCGATTAATATGCACATTAACCGTGGTGTCCGTGCTTTCGCTTTGCATCCCCCAGATCTCGTCCATTAACTGGATGCGGGTGAAGATGCGGTCCGGATAGGACAGCAACTTGTACAGCAGGTAGAACTCTTTTTGCGGAAGGGTCTGCTTCTCTTCGCCTCGCGTTATTGTCAAGGCATCGTAATCCAGTATCACCTTGCCGACAACCAGCTTGCGGGCACTGGCAATCTGGGAACGGCGGAGCAGAGCCCCGATCCGGAGCAGCATTTCCTCGGTATCAATCGGCTTGGTCATATAATCGTCGGTCCCGAGGCGGAAGCCCTTCTTCTTATCCTCCGGGAGATGCTTGGCCGTAGCCATCAGAATCGGAATCAGGCTGCCGGCGTCCCGCAGCTCCTTGGCGAACTCGTACCCGTCCATGTTCGGCATCATAATATCAAGAACGATGAGGTCGATATGCTGCTGTTCGAGCACGCCCATGGCCTGCACACCGTCTTCAGCGGTAGTCACCAGGTATCCTTCGCGTTTCAGTACGGCTTCAAGCAGTCTTCTGGCATGCCGGTCATCTTCCACAACTAGTATATGGATCATCGGGTTCACTCCAATAGTTTGGTCATTAACCTTATCATAACCACCATGAAGAAGAATAGGCAAGAAAGGTACTAGAACATCCAGGGCGGCAGGTCAACACTCGTTATCTGGACGCTTTGCACGATTATCCCGTTTGATCAGGGGTGGCAGAGAAAGAGACAAGCTCAGGAGAAGAGAATTTTGTGAAGAAGCAGATAGGTTCGAGATAAATATACAGTTTTAGGGGAAGGAGGAGAATTCAGATAAAATAGAGTAGTTTTGGAGGGCGGATAGTTTAAGAGAATTGGAGTAGTTTAGGAGAAGGAAGCAGGTTAAGGATAAGTGAAGCAGACCGGACGGGGGATGAAGAACAAGATGCGAGGGGGACGAAAAGACTATGATTTTGCTGCACCTGAACCCTTCCGTCTGAGGCAATGCCCGCACCGCTCATGCATGCTAACCCACACTGTTCATGCCAACCCTCATCAATCAGGTTGATCCGCAGCAAGCTAACCCCCACCGTTCAAGCGCCTCAATCAGGCCGCAGCCCCAAGGGGCTGATTCGGTTGGCTCGCAATCAGCTGGCGATAAGTAATCGCCGGAATCGCCACACACATGCGCAGCAACTTCTGCCGTATCGTTTCATCCGCTCCGGGCAGGCGCAGCCGGCGGCGTCCGGCGAACTCGTTCAGGTACGCCTGCAGGTGCTTCACTCCCAAGGCTACATACGTATTCTTCAGCGATTTCCATGCCTCTCTAACCACTTTCCGCAAGGGCAAATACAACCCATAGGCCAGAGGAAACGACTGTACCGCAGATGTACGAACCTCCACATGTTCGGCGATGAACGAAGCGAGTTCGCGGCGGTTAGCCCTTTGTCCATCTCCTCTTTTCTGCGGCAATAGATGGATTTTGACGTGCTCGGGCTCACCCGATTCCGTCACAGTGCACCCTGCTACGACCGCCGTGGCATACGGATGCGGAAACTGATATCGGTGCGGATTGCATCCATACAGATCGCTGTTTACCTTCACATCCCCGCTGAGCAGTTCACGGGCATCGAACTCCCCGACGGCATGGCGTATTTTGTGCAATAATGACCAAGCTGTTTTGTAGGTGACCCGGATCACCTGGCTCAGCCGCATCGCGGAGATGCCGTCGGGCAGCAGGAACAACTCCAGCGCCTGGAACCACTTCAACAGAGGCAGATGCGTTCCTTCGAAAATCGTGCCGACTAAAGGTGATGTTTGATGCGCACATCTTCCGCACTCGAACAAGGGGATATGCCGGGAGGTCAGACGGCTGCACCGGGTGTGAGCGCAGCGCGGGCAGACGAAGCCGTTCGGCCACTTCATCGCGATCAGCGCCTCCATGCAGGCCTGCTCGCTGTTAAAACGGCTGCTGAATGACTGAAGATCCGTTCCCGCATTGACTTCCATGTCCGCTCGCCCCCAAACAAGAATTCAAGTACATATGTTCGCTTTATTTCATAATACCAAACATATGTTCCTTTTTCAAGTCGAAAATCTCACCTGAACCGCCTCATTTTTTCCTTCTCACTTTTTCTTTACCTCTTACATTAATCCCTTGCATTTGCTCCAAACCCCCGCCCCTCCACACTTCCACACCCCAACCCCTGCCCCCTGAAGAAAAGGGATAATCGTGCAAAGGAGCGTACGGGGACATCAAGACCAAGACAGAGGGGATGGGTAGGGGTTGAAGCCTGCCGCAAACCCGAAAAACGAATACATCGATACGAAATCTGGAGCATACCCCTAGGGTCCGATCCCAAGTACAATAGATGCAGATAGGTGAAAGTGCTTACATTAATAGACTAGAACAGCTTGGAGGTCAGAGGGGATGGAAATGCAGCCGTCAACGCAACCCGCAGCCATGCAAGAGATAGAAACGCCGCCCTCGTCAAGGCGAAAATGGCTGAAGAAACTCTACTCGCAAAGACATATTCAAATTATGGCTTTGCTCGGCATCGCTTGGATGATCATTTTCAACTATATTCCAATGTACGGTGTCATCATCGCTTTTAAGGATTACGACATTATTCGAACGATTGCCGAAGCTCCATGGGCCGGGCTCACGCACTTCAAGGAATTTTTGCAGGACGAGAACTTCGTCAATGTCATGAAAAATACGCTGGGAATCAGTTTGCTGAAGCTGCTGACCTTTCCGCTGCCGATCATTTTCGCTCTCTTCTTGAACGAAGTTCGTTCGCTGCGGTACAAGAAAGCCATCCAGACAATTTCGTACCTGCCGCACTTTTTATCGTGGGTCGTCCTTGGCGGGATTCTGGCTACCTGGCTGTCAGATGTGGGGATCATCAATGAAATCTTCATGGCCTTGCATATCATCGATAAGCCGATCTCTTTCCTGGCTGAGCCGAAATACTTCTGGACGATCGTCATCACCTCGGATATTTGGAAGGAGCTTGGATGGTCGGCCATCATTTATTTGGCGGCGATTACGAGCATCTCGCCCGAAATGTACGAAGCGGCAACGATTGACGGGGCCGGGCGATTCCAGCAGATGTGGTACGTTACGCTCCCGGCAATTAAAGCGACCATCAGTATTTTGTTCATCCTGGCGGTCAGCGGCGTGCTGAACTCCAACTTTGACCAAATCTTGGTATTGCGCAACTCGCTGAACGACAGCGCAAGTAATGTTATCGACTATTACGTCTACTATACGGGGATATCCTCGGGCCGTTACTCGTACTCTGCGGCAATCGGATTGTTTAAATCCGTTATAGCGCTTATCCTGCTGCTGATTGCGAACCAAGTATCCAAAAAACTCAACGACACTTCGTTGTTTTAGGCCAAGGGGGACCTGCTTATGTTTTCATTACGCCGCAGAACGAAAGGCGAAGTCGTCTTCGATACGGTTAACAATTTGGTCATGCTTCTAATTTGTTTTGTCACGCTGTATCCGATCTGGTACGTGCTGGTTAATGCCTTCAACGACGGCAAAGACGCGATGCTCGGGGGCATTTACTGGTGGCCGCGGGTGTTCAGCCTGGAGAACTTCAAAGCGGTATTCGATAATCCCGGCATTATGACCGCGATGGGACTCACCGTCGCCAAAACCGTCATCGGCGTTGTGGCGCACGTCTTCTTTACGGCGATGGTCGCTTACGCGTTCTCCCGCAGAGACCTGATTGCAGGAAAGTTCTATATTATTATGGGAACGATCACGATGATCTTCTCCGGAGGGCTTATTCCGACCTTCCTGCTCATTCGCGATCTGCATATGCTCGATAAATTTATCGTCTACATTATTCCGGTCTTGTTCAGCTTTTTTGACCTGATCATCTTCATGACCTTCTTCCGGGATATTCCCGATGGCCTGGAGGAAGCGGCCCGCATCGACGGAGCTAATGATTGGACCGTTTTCCTGCGAGTCGTGCTTCCGGTATCCTTGCCGGTTCTGGCAACGATTGCCCTGTTCCATGGGGTGTACCAATGGAATGATTACTTTACAGGGATCATTTACGTCAACAACGAGAACCTGCAGCCGATTCAGACGTTCCTATACCGGGTTGTGGCTCAGTCGAGCTCCAACATCATGACGACGGCCGTACAGGGCAGTGCCGTGACCAAGACGGTCACTTCCCAATCGATCAAGCTGGCAACCATGGTCGTGACGACCCTGCCCATCGTGTTTGCCTATCCGTTCCTGCAGCGTTATTTTGTCAAAGGGATGATGATCGGCTCGATTAAGGGCTAAGCGGACGACGCTGCCTAAGGTATCAACTCACTGCAGTAACTCCTCCGAGCCGCTCCATGCGGCTATGGAGTTGCACATATAGGATTCACACCAAATGAGAAAAGGGGTAAAAAGCATGGGCATGAAAAGCAAGTCCAAAAAAATGATGATGCTGCTGATGGCGGCCATCATGGTCCTGTCTCTGGCTGCTTGCGGCGGCAATGGTAATGCCAACAAGGAAAGTGCGAACAACACCGCCGCCAACACCAACACGCAGGAAACGACCGAGCCGGCTGCGCCACCATCGGCAGACGAACCGGGATGGAAATCCGATACGTCACCCATCACATTCGACTGGTACCTGAACTTTGCCTGGTTCCCGAATAAATGGGGCGTAGACCCGACTTCCCAATATGTAACGAAGAAAACAGGGGTTGACATCAACTTCATTGTTCCTGCCGGTAATGAGAACGAGAAGCTGAACACGCTGATCGCCTCCGGCAAGCTGCCTGATTTCATTACGCTGGGCTGGTATGAGGACGGCGTGAAGAAGATGATCGAAGGCGGACTCGTTGAACCGTTGAATAAATTGGCCGAACAATATGATCCTTACTTCTTCAATGTTGCCGACCCGGACAAACTGGGCTGGTACACGCAACCGGACGGGAACGTATACGGCTATCCGAACTCTTCCTCGTCCCCGAAAGACTACGAGAAATACGGCGATACTTATGTATCCAACCAAACGTTCGTCGTTCGCAAGGATATTTATGAAGCGATCGGCAGCCCTGACATGCGCACACCGGAAGGTTTCCTGGCGGCTCTGAAGGCGGCTCAAGAGAAATTCCCTGAGATCAACGGCCAGCCGCTGATTCCGCTGGGTCTGCATGAATTCACGGCGACCGGCAATGACTCCCTGGAAGGTTATCTGCAAAACTTCCTGGCGATTCCGCGGCAAAAAGACGGCAAGCTGTACAACCGCGAAACCGATCCGGAATATGTCTCTTGGTTAAAAACGCTGCGTAAAGCGAACGAAGAAGGCTTGCTCGCGAAGGATATCTTCATCGACAAACGTGCGCAAATGGAAGAGAAAATCGCGCAAGGACGTTACTTCGCGATGCTGTACCAACGCACGGATTTTGCCGCGCAACTGGGCACCTTGTATCAACAAGATCCGAACAAGATCTACATCGCCGTTGACGGTCCCGCGAACTCCAAACTGGATCCGCCTACGCTGAACGGTCCTTCGATTTCCGGCTGGACGGTTACCTTGATCTCCAAGGATGTGAAAGACAAAGCTCGTGCGATCAAATTCCTGAGCTACCTGATGAGCGAAGAAGGACAAAAAGACCTTTACCTGGGTGAAAAAGGCGTCAGCTATGACACGATTGACGGCAAAGACCAATTCAAGCCGGAAGTCTTCGAACTTATGAATAAAGATCGCGCCGCATTCGACAAACAATACGGTTCTTCCTTCACCTTCTGGATGATGCAAAACACCAACATCACCCAGCAATGGCAGCCTGAATCGGTGGAACCTTACAAACAATTGGAGGACTGGACTCGCGGCAAAACGATCAGCGTCTCCGAATTCGACTTGATCGATCCGCTGGCCAATTCGGAGGAAGGCATCATTCTTAGCAAAATCAAGGATTTGCGCAGCAAGACCTTGCCGAAGCTGCTGATGGCGTCATCCGATGCCGAATTCGATAAGATGTGGGCGGATTACGTCAAGAAGCAAGAAGACCTGGGACTTGCCAAAGTGCAGGCGTTCCAGCAAACGAAGTATGAAGAGAACAAGAAGAAACTTGGCATGGAATAATCGATACTGCCCCAAAAAATTGCCCGCGAATCGCGGGCTTTTGGGCGTTTATAAAAAGGAGTCGCACGGCATATGGAGAGAAGCAGGCCCTGGGCAGCTTGGTGGGAGTCATTTAAATATTGGTTTGGGCGCCGCTCGCTTCAGAGCCGCCTGATCGCATCCTATATTTTTATCATATTGGGGCCCAGTGCGATGGTGTCCTTTTATTCGTATGAAGCCATCAACAACATGTATATCCGCGATGCCGAGGACAAGAATACCTCATTGCTGGAAATGGAAGTCCAGCATATCGACACGCAAATCGAGTCGATGGTGCGGGCGGTGCAAGTCGCTTACGATGATATCGAAGTTCAGGATTATCTGGCGAATACAACCGAGCCCGGCACCGAAGAGCTGGTGAATTTCAACAACAACAGCTTTAAGAGCTTGACGCGAATTCAATATTACAACCCCAATGTGGAGCATCTGCGCTTGTTCTCCAGCAGCAACGTGACCGAAATTTGGCCCATTTTTTTCCGGGAGAGCCGGGTGGCGAACGAGCCCTGGTATCAGGAGGCGAAGGAACTGAAGGGCATGGAGTCCTGGTCTTTCTTGTATAATGATCCGGACATCATGGAGCGGTACCACGGGCAGACTCCTGCGCCAACCCCCAAGGTGTCCCTGCTTCGGGAAATGAGCATTCCGGCGAATCATCATGTCGGGATGGTTCAGGTGGATATGCTGCTGGAAAAGTTCAGTCCCAGAACCTACGCGGCTGCTCAGGGCAGTGACTCGCAAATGGTGCTGATGGATAGCAAAGCCCGGATTTTTACCCGGGAACGGAGCTCGTACTTTCAAGCTAACCCGGGATTGGAGCGGGCCGTCCGGGAGCGTCTGATGCGTTATAAAGAAACGGGAGAATGGGATATTCATTATAAAGAGAACGGAAAGTCATTCCTGCTGCTGCATAAGCCCATAGAGCGGATCAATGCGGATCTGCTGAATATCGTATCCATGGACGGCGTGCTCAAGGAAATTTCACATATGCGCAATATTTTGATTGGAGCAAACATCGGATTTATTACGCTCGTTACGGTTATTACTTATATTCTCAATGCGTTTATTCTCAAGAATCTCCGCGTGCTGACGGAAGAGATGAAGAAGGTGCGGCGCGGGGAAGCATACAGCGGCATCACGATTCGCGGCGGAGGCGAGGTCGGGGAGCTGGCGCATCATTTCTCCAAGCTGATGAACACGATCAACACGCTGGTAGCTCAAGCCGTATACAAGGAAGCGCTCACGAAAGAGGCGGAACTCCGTACGCTGCATAACCAAATCGATGCTCATTTTTTGTATAATACGTTAGAGAATATTAAAATGCTGGCGGAAATCGAAAACCAACGGCAAATCTCCGATGCCCTGACTTCCCTGGGCGGGATGATGCGGTATAACTTCAAATGGTCCGGGGAATACGTGAAGCTGCGCGATGAAATTCGCCATATCGAAAATTATATCGATGTCATGAATATTCGTTTTGATGAACCGATTGAGCTGCGGCTGGATATCTCGGGCGATCTCCTCGATATGGAAATGCTCAAGATGTCGCTGCAGCCCATCGTCGAAAACTCGGTAAAGCATGCATGGGCTGGGGATGAGACGGGGGCGCGGAACATCTCGATTCAGGTTCTCGAATTGCCGCAAAGCGATGTTCGAATCGTAGTCACGGACAACGGAAGAGGGGTCGACGAATCCACGCTGCACGAATTAAACCTGGAGTTGGATAAGGTTGGCCTGACCGATAAACCGGGGAATTTTGCGGCGAAGTCGTCGAACCATTACGGGATTGGTCTTCGCAATGTGCAAGAGCGCATTCGGCTATACTACGGTAAACAATATGGTCTGAAAGTATTCAGCGATCAAGGACAGTACACGCAGGTTGTGATAGTCATGCCGAAGGTGCTGTTAACAGGGAGGGTTGGGACAGATGATAAAACTATTGATCGTGGATGACGAGAGAAATATCCGCATTGGGCTAAAGACCATGATTGAACGCGATTTCCCGAGCCAATACGAGCTGACCACGGCAGCTCAAGGAGCGGAGGCCCTGGAGATGTACCTGGCCCACGGCGCTGACATCATCATTACGGATATCCGTATGCCGGTGATGGATGGGATAGCGCTGATCGAACAAGTGTCGGAAGGGCCGCAGCCGGCCGGGCAAACCGGTCGGCCGCAGATCATCATTCTTAGCGGTTACGAGGACTTTAGATATGCCAAGGCGGCGATTCGTTATCAGGCCGTCGACTATCTGTTGAAGCCGATTCGCCGGGATGAACTGTTTGCCGCGCTGCGCAAATGCCGGGACAATCTGGCGAAGCGCTCCCAAATGGCGGAGCAGTTGGCCGCTACGGAGAACTACCGGCTGAAGGTTCAATCCGTTCGTCTGCAGGAGCTTCTGCTGCAACCGAATTTGACCGGGGAGGACCTTGACGTCTGGAGTTCCGAAATCGGTTTCGATCAATATGAGGTCCCCTTTTCAATTGCGGCATTGACGTATAAGAACGTGGACGGCAGCCGGATGAAGAAAGAGGATTTGAAGTCGCTCGCGCAGCATATGTTCGAAAGCGTGGACGGAGCGCTTAGCGCTTCTTTGCTGGATCTCGAGGGGCGAATGGTCCTTGTCGGGGGGCCGCGCAGCAAGTTCGAGGACCTGTCGATGCTGGCGGCGGAACGCGAGCTGGATGGGATGCTGATCGGCGTCAGTCAAGAGGGAAGCCGGCTTACGGATCTGCCGTTGTGCTACCACCAGGCATGCGAATCGCTGAAATACACCTTTATTTATCCGAAGACCCGTTTAATCCGGTATGAGGACTTGCAGAAGAAGCGGTTGTCGTATCCCGTGCCGAGGGAAGCCATCCGTAAGCTGGGCAATATTCTGGGCACGAATCGGGAGAAGGAAATCGGGCCGCTCCTGCATGAGATTTTTCGGGTTGACCAGTTGCCTGAGCTCGATATGTCGTACCTGGAAGCGGTCAGCCGGCATATGAACGAGCAGGTGCTGGATGAAGTGTTCCGCGTTTACGGCGAAGCTTCCGTCGACGTGCTGAAGTTATACCGTAAAGTGGGGGATATGTCGAACTTCTGCCATTTTCACGACTATTTCCGATCGCTGGAGCAACTGCTGGCGGACCTCGACGAATACATCAAGGAAGTCCGATCCGCCCATAGTGAGCACGGAGATATGAAGGAAGCGGTGGCGTATATCGAGAACCACTATCACCGTCAACTGAATATGGCGATCGTCAGCAACCACGTATCGCTGAATTACTCCTATTTCAGCGAGGCGTTTAAGGCGTATACCGGCGAAAGCTTTGTGACCTATCTGAAAAAGGTAAGAATCCGCAAAGCGAAGGAGCTGCTCGAAAAGGGTTCGCTGAAGCTGTCGGAGATCGGCCATGCCGTCGGTTTTGAGAATACCCGTCATTTCTCCCGCGTCTTCAAAGAGCTGGAGGGCGTATCTCCGCAGGAGTATCGGGACAAATTGGCGGCCGGCGGCGGTCGGCTTTCGGGAGCGGACCGTTAAACCGATATAGAGACATGCGTCAACCCCAGTTAGTCAAAAAACGAACATCATCTGAAAGCTCGTGCCTCCCCGGTGCGGGCTTTTTTTCAGTTAATAAAATATTAATAAATTTCCCATGAATCGTTTATTTTTTCACCATTCGCTGTTCATTCCTTGGGTTGACCTGCCCCGAATAGACCCTAAGGCACTTATGTTGTATAATTTATCCAGGTTTTTATGTAAGCGCTTTAGTTCCGGCACCCAGAAGTCTGCTGCGGAAAGGTTAATTCGGAGGGGATGAAAGGGAAGATGAAACGAATACCGATGATGCTGCAATTGGGAGTCATCCTGTTCTGCGTAATGGCGGTGCCCGCGATTATCCTGACGTTGTACAGCGGTACGGAAATCTTGCGGTATTCGGAGCAGGCGATTGGAGAATCCTCTCTGGCGGGATTGGATGCGAACCGAAGGTTGAACGAAAATGCCTTGAACAATTTGGCTCAAGATACGGTGCGGCTGACCGCCAGCAGGGTATTCGACCGAATTCGCCCGTTCGAGACCTATGCGGAGCTGCAGGAGAAATACAATAACGTGAGCCAGGCGTTGGTCGTGCTCCGGGAACTGGTGAATTTGAATCATCGGGTGAATGGCGTGCATTCCTCTTATTTCTACCTGAGCGATGCGGATTACGTGATTTCGACTGACAAGGGGATTACCACGCTGGACCGGTATGAGTCGATCGGTTGGATTGAAGAGGCGTTGGCCGGGCGCAGAGGAATTAGCGGTGTGTGGTTCCCACGCCGATTAGCTAACGGGGAGACCGTCGTATCTTATGTTCTACCGCTGAACCGTTTATCAACGACGACCCGCGGAACGATTGTCGTTAACTTGCGGGAAAGCCAAATTGGGACATATTTGCGGTCCACAGAGCCCGGCGGACAAGGCTTCATGTTGCTCAAAGCGGACGGAACGATTCTGTCTCATAACGATAAGACGCTGCTGCTCACGGACGGGCGCCAGCAGCCCTTTATTCAAGAGATTCTGGAAAGCCCGGCGGAGGAGGGGTATTCGTTCCACGAGCTTGGAGGGGAGCGGTTGTTGTATACGTGGTCCCGTTCCGAACTGTTCGAATGGTGGAACGTGAACGTTTATTCCATGGACGCGTTGCTGACCAAAACGAACAAGCTGCAGCATAATATCGTTTGGCTGACGGCCGCCATGATTTTTGCCGGTACCGTGCTGACGGTGTTTCTCGCGACCTGGCTGTCCAAGCCGGTGCGCAAGCTGGTAAGGACCGTACGATCCAGCGGCAGCCGAGGGGTGTCGGACAAAAATGAGCTGATGTTTCTTGACGCCGTTTTTAAACGGATGCAAGAGGAGGAGCAGCAGCTCTATAAGCTGCTGCGGGAACGGGAGCAGGATGCCCGCAGCCTGGCGGTTCACCGCCTGCTGCGGGGAGAAGAGGCGCAGCAGGCGGCGGAGATGTTTCCTGAAACCTATTATCGGGTCGTCGTCATTTCTATCGACCGTTACCGAAACTACGTAGCCGCGACCAACCGTGACACTCGAAGCTACCACAGATATTTGCTCATAACGCATTGCGAGACCCTGTTCCCTCCCGGCATTATGGCACGGTGTGTCTATCAGGGCGAAGGCTGCTTCGCCGTTGTGATCAATTTCGGGCTGGAGGAAGCGGACCGCGGGTACGAAGGGATCCGGGTCGCGCTAGAGGCGCTGAGCCGCTATGCGGGCGAGCTGCTGGGTCATTCCGTGACCGTTGGCGTCAGCAGCCGGGCGGAGAGCAGCTCCGATCTTCAGGACCGCGCAGCGGAAGCTATGGAAGTCATCAAGCAGCGCATGATCGACGGCGGCGGCGGGATCTCCTTCTGGAGTGAGGAAGACGAGCGCGGCAAACATTATCTCTATCCCGTGGACAACGAAAGGCGGATTCTCAACTTCCTGGAGGCCGGAGACCTTGAACGTCTATGGGAGGAACTGACGGCAATCCGCCGGGAAATCGAAGCGGCGCCGTATATTTCATATGACAATATCATGTTTATCTATCACCAGTTGGTTGGGGTCACGATCAAGCATCTCCGGGAGAATCAAATCAATCCTACGCGAATTTTTGCGGGCCGGGGGAACATTTATTCCGCGATTGCCTCCATCGACACGTTGGATGAGCTGGATCGGTTTATGCGCGAGTTCTACCGCGACATTCACCAGTACCTTGCGCGCAAGCCGGACAATGATTCAGGGTACGGCGAACGCATCATCCGTTATCTTGAGGCGCATTATTGCGAGGAGATCGTATTTGAGGAGATGGCCAGGGAGATTGGCATCAGCTACTCTTACATGCGCAAGATCGTTTACGAGATGACGGGAACGAGTCTGATCGACTACATTAACCTGCGGCGCATCGAGAAAGCGAAACGGCTGCTGCTGGAAACCGGGATGACGGTGAAGCAAATCGCGGCGGAGGTCGGTTACGTCAACGTTCAGAGCTTTAATCGTTTTTTCCGGAAATATGAAGGGATGCCCCCGAGCAGTTATAAGGCCAGCAAGCTGCGAAGCTCGGGGTAGGGTTTCGATGGAGCTGCTTTCCGGGCGGGATAGGCCTAAGGAAACGGCTTCATTTTTGCTTTGACCCATCAGTTTTGATCATTGAGCTTGGCTGCCGATCACGCTGGGCGGGGAACGATCAAAAGTGATAGGAAGGATCAAAACTCATGATTTACGGCGGAGTGGTCGCGGAGGTATGATGGGACACAAACTCGCCATTGCTTGAGTCGCGATGGAACCGAGTCAGCTCAATCCGAATCCGTGGAGGAGGTGATTTTTGTGAAAGTTGAAAGCGCTTCAAACAAGCCGAAACCGAGGTATGACCCTGCCTTGGGTCGAGGGGCCGCGTTCCATTTTCGGCGGGACTGGGAGCTTTATTTGCTGCTATTGATCCCGCTATCCTTTGTACTCGTGTTTAAATACGCGCCGATGTCCGGGCTGGTGTTGGCCTTTAAGGATTACAAAATCGCCCGGGGGTTCTGGGGCAGCGAATGGGTGGGCTTCGAGGTATTTGCCGAGATCTTCGGCAAACATGATTTCGGACGTGCCGTCCGCAACACACTCCTGCTGAATACGCTCGATCTGATTTTTAGCTTTACGATTCCCGTCCTGCTCGCCATCCTGCTCAATGAAATCAAAAACGTGAAGTTCAAACGGATCAATCAGACGCTGCTTTATCTGCCGCACTTTCTATCCTGGATTATCATCGGCGCGATCGCGTACCAATTGTTGAGCGAAAGCAACGGGGTCATCAACAATTTGATCGAGATGATGGGCGGTAGGCGGGTCCCGTTCCTGCAAGAGGACACCAACTGGCTGATCAGCTATCTAGCCATCGGCATTTGGCAAAGCATGGGCTGGGGAACGATCATCTATCTGGCCTCCATGAGCGGCATCAACCCCGAACTGTACGAGGCGGTGACCGTGGACGGGGCCGGGAGGTGGCGGAAGGTGTGGAACGTGACGCTGCCTTCGATTCGTGCGACCATCGTGACGCTGCTGATCATGAACTTGGGCCGGGTGATGGAAGGCTCGTTCGAGCGGATATTTGCCCTGCAGAATAAGGCGACCACCGAATTCACGACGACGATTCCGGTCCTGGTGTACCGGTGGGGGATTGAGAGCGGGAACTTCAGCCGTGCCACGGCACTCGGACTGTTCCAGTCCGTGATTGGACTAGCGCTCGTCCTGCTGGCCGACCGGGTCGCCAAGAAGCTGGGCGAAGACGGACTGCTCTAAGAAAGGAGGCGAACCATGAAAGCATCCGCAAATACGCTGCCTCTCCGCCGCAAACACCGCTACGACGTCTGGGACGTTCTGATTCATCTCGCATTGATTCTCGCCTCACTTGTATGTCTGCTGCCGTTTCTTCACGTTGCCGCGAAATCGCTAAGCGATGATGCGTTTGTCATTGCGAATAAGGTGTTTCTATGGCCGAAAGGGTTTACGTTGGAGGCGTACAGCAAAATTTTTGCCGACGCCAGCATTCTGCGCTCCTTGTACGTATCGGTGGTGGTGACGATTCTGTTCACGGCACTCGGCATGATCATTACGATCTGCGCGGCTTATCCGCTGTCCCGCAAGCAACTGAAGGGCCGCACCACGCTGACGTTCCTTTTTATGTTCACCTTGTATTTCACCGGCGGGATCATCCCCGAGTACATGCTGATCAGCAATCTCGGCATGCTGGATACGTGGTCGGCGCTTATTCTGCCGCAGGCGTTCAGCGCGTTTAACCTGCTGATCATGAAGACGGCGATTTCCAGCAGCATCCCGGTCAGCCTTGAAGAATCGGCGCGGATCGACGGCGCGGGGCATTTCCGCATCCTGTGGAGTATCGTGCTTCCGCTTTCCAAGCCGATTCTGGCGACACTGTCGCTGTTTTACGCGGTCGGGCGCTGGAACGCTTATCAAGATGCGCTGTTTTACATTAAACAACGAGTGGACCTTCGGCCGCTTCAGCTTAAATTGTATTATCTCGTCATTCAGGCGAGCGAAAGCTTCCAGTTGGAGGCGACGCAGGTCTCGCTGAGCAATCCCGAGGTGTTGAAGGCTTCGTGCGTCGTATTCGCCACCCTGCCGATTTTGTGCGTGTATCCTTTTATCCAGAAGTATTTCGTGCAAGGGGTTATGCTCGGCGCCGTCAAGGAGTAATCAATAAACGATAAGGGGGAAAAGAAATGAGCAAAAAGTTCACCTGGATTCTGGTCTCCGTGATCATTGTGGGTTTATTATCGGGCTGTATGGGCGGCAGCAGCAAGAACGCCAATTCGAATAACGGTTCGGAGGAACCGTCCCCTTCCGTCAACAAAAGCGCGGATGGCAAGTACGCCGATTATTCGGCCGGTTTTCCCGAGAAGGTTACGCTTGAGCTTCCGGTTTATGAAAGGGCTTTCGAGGGCTGGAACGTGACCGACAACTACTATACGCGCTGGATTCAGCAGGAATTCGGCGATAAATATAACGTTGCCGTAAAGTTCATTCCGATCACCCGCAGCAACGAGGTGACGGACTACGAGCAACTGCTGGCGTCGCATAAGGCGCCGGATATTATTTTTCATTATGATATGCCTCAGGCTTTGGCTTACTACGGGGAAGGCGTCATGCAGGAGCTCGATTTGGATGAAATCGCCCATTATGCGCCTACGTATTGGAAAACGATGGGGGACACCATTAAACAGTACGGGGCGGTTGATAAGAAAAACGTGTTTTTCTTCGGCGAGCGCCCAAGTCTGGACAGCTTCACAACGCTGATTCGCAAGGATTGGGTCGAGAAGGTGGGCATGAAGGTGGAGGATCTGACCTCTCTCGAAAAATATAACGAGCTGCTCGCCAAGTGGAAGGAGGCAGGGCTTGGTGTCGGCGGCGAAACGTTGAAAAAGAACAACTACACGTTTAATTACGCGTTCCGCGACTGGCCGATCGACGAGAAGTACCGCGCCCTTTATTCCGACTTGGGCGTGGCGGATCTGACCACCGCCGACACTGAGCGTTACCTGCGCAACCTGAACTATCAATACAACAACGGATTGATCGATAAGGAATTTTATCTGCGCGATGATGACAATAAGATCAAAGCCGAATTTGTTGCCGGCAAGACCGGAACGTATGCCTTCTACCTTTCCAGCAATACCGACGTGATCACTTCCACCTTGAAAAACAATCCGGATGCGGAATTCGCCATACTGGATGGCCGGTATACCGTGCCGGAGGGGCGAGAGCCGCAAGGCCGCGCTTATTGGCCGTTCGGCATGATTATGGGCATTAATTATGAATCCACCGATATGGAGCGCGCCGCAGTCTGGATGTATCTGGAATGGATGAGCCAGCCGGAAAATCTGTTCTTCCTGCAAAACGGCGTCGAAGGCGAAAACTATACGCTGGATGGCGATGGGATTGCCGTGAAAAACCCGGATTTTAAAGGAGATTCGGTTCTCTCCCAAAACAACAACAAGGATTACTGGTGCCTCGTTGTCGAAACCGTGAAATACGACGATCCCGAAAAGATGCGCACTGCCTATCTCCGCAGTATGGCGCCTCCGGGATACGAATATTTGGCCGAAGATTCCTTGGACTACTATGACAAGTACGCGGAATACCGCACGCCGGATGCTCTGTTCAGCGTCGTGCTCGAGAAGGTGAACGAATACAAAGCCGATCTGAATTCGCTGTTCCAGGAGCTGTATGTTAAGATCGCGATTGCGCCGGAGAGCGAGTTCGACGCTACGTACGAGGCGGCCAAGAAAACGTATTTGGACGCGGGCTATCAGGAAATTCTCGACGAGAAGCAAGCGGCGATAGATGCCGGGAACTACAAATAGAGGCAAACGCGAGGAGGATGGAGATGTTGAAGTTGAAAACGGCCCCTTCCGAGCTGAAGCCAATCATCGAGCGTGTCGTGGAGTACACCTTCGGAATGGATCTGACCTGGGATTGGCCGTGCGGCGTGGCCTATTACGGGATCAGCCGGGCTTTTGAGGCCACCGGAGAGCCGGCCTACGTGGAGCGGATGATTCAGTGGTGCGACGAGTACATGGAGGCGGGACTCCCGGTATGGACGGTCAATGCCTGCGCGATGGGGCATATGCTGATCACTTTGTATGAAGAAACAAAGGAGCAGAAGTATCTCGACCTGATCCTGAGCAAAATCGATTACTTGCAGAACCGGGCCCCTCGGTTCGGAGACCGGGTGCTCCAGCATACGGTGTCGGCAGGCAATGACTTTCCCGAGCAATGCTGGGCCGATACGTTGTTTATGGCGGCGTATTTCATGCTCCGCGCCGGGGTAATGCTGGGCGAGAAGCCTTTGGTCGAAGATGCGCTCCATCAGTTCTACTGGCATATCAACTATTTGCAGAGCGAGCACACCGGCCTGTGGTACCACGGGTACAATCACCTCAGCCAGGATCATATGTCCGGCATCTATTGGGGCCGTGCCAACGCCTGGGCGGCTTACACCATGTCCCGTGCGGCCAAGGGATTGCCGGAGGCCTACTTATATCCGCCGATGATGCATATATGGAGCTCCCTGCGCGATCAGTTGGCCGCGCTGAAGAAGCTGCAGCATGAGGACGGCTTGTGGGGGACCGTCTTGGATTACCCGGAAGCTTACGGCGAAGTGTCCGCTACGGCGGGGATCGCGGCGGCGATGATCACCCAGGGCAATCCGCTGCACGCTAAATACGTGCAGAAGGCGCTGGATGGCGTGCTGAGCAACATCACGGAGCAGGGACGGGTCCTGAACGTATCGGGCGGGACCGCCGTGATGAAGGATGTCGAAGGATATCTTCACATCGATAGGAAATGGGCGCAGGGCTGGGGACAGGGACTGGCGCTCGCGCTGCTGGCGGCCGTGATCGAAAACGAGCAGCCGCAATAAGAGGAGACGAAGGCCGAGGTGTTGGTCCTCGGCTGCGATAGACGCATGCGCCTGCCGGTTCGCCGGCAGGCGCATGTTTGTTTTAGGCTCCTTGTACAAGCGTTAAAGCTTGCTCCTTACCTCCAACTTTACGCCGGATGGATGGTTCAGAATTCGCACCAACTGCTCCCGCATGTAAGATGGGGAGTGGACGAATCCGCCTTCGATCCAATGAAAAATCAACCCAAGCAGCGCATGCAGCGAATAGATCACCATGAGCTCCGTGTCGATCCCGTGGGTTTCGCAGCGCAGCTCCTCCAAGATGATCTGTTCGAGCGACACCAGGATCTTCTCGCGAAGTGCGGGTCGAACCTCGCTGCGGGTCAGCACGGTATAAAAATCGGCATTTCGGGCAACATGATCGAAGATCATGACCGAATGCGCGTGGAGTTCATGTGGATAAAACGCGTCGACTCTTTCGTATGGCGCCCGGAAAGCATGAAGCAAATCCTCGATTTTGCCTTCGATCATATCGTTCAGCAGTTCCTCTTTCGTGCCGTAATTGGCGTAAAACGTCCCTCGGTTATAACCGGCTTGCTTGACGATGTCCGTGATGGTGATGGAATGGAACGGTTTCTGCGCCATTAACTGCAGCAGGGCGGTGCGCAGCGCCGCTTTGCTGCGAAGGATTCTAGGGTCTGATTTGGAGGTAGTCCGGGTCATCGTTTCATCCTCTTTCTTAGGATTCCTATACAAAACAGTCAGGTGTTGTCCATTAATCAACAGTACATATAAATTTGCTGATTGCAGGCGTTTGTTGTGATTTTTATACTTGAATTATAGTGATTATTAATCAACACATGTACAGTTTACCATAAAAAATGGAGGTAAGAACGATGAAGTTAAACGAAAAAGTAGCGGTAGTTACCGGGGCCGCCTCGGGGATGGGGAAAGCGATCGCCGAGCTGTTTGCGGCAGAGGGAGCGAAAGTGGTTGTTTCCGACCTCAACCTGGAGCAAGCCGGGAAGGTAGCCCTAGGTATCGAGAGCAAGGGTGGAGTCGCCGTTGCGATTGCGGCCAACGTTGCCGTAGAGGAGGAAGTGCAGCAATTGATCAATGAGACGGTCAGCCGATTCGGCACCGTGGACATCCTGGTCAATAACGCCGGGATTATGGATAACTTTGTTCCGGCCGCCGATCTAACCGACGAGCTGTGGAACAAAGTATTCGCCGTGAACACGACGGGACCGATGCGGACGATTCGCAAGGTGCTGCCGATTTTTACAGAGAAGAAAGCCGGGGTCATTGTGAATGTCGCTTCGGCCGGCGGTTTGTTTGGTTCCCGTGCCGGTGCGGCTTATACCGCCTCCAAGCATGCGGTCATCGGATTGACGAAGAACGTGGGATTCCAATATGCGACTCTCGGGATTCGCTGCAATGCCATTGCGCCGGGGGCGGTGGAAACCAACATTTCCTCTACGCTAACAGCGGTAAATCCGTTCGGGATGGAACGGGCGCAAGTCGGGATGGGAATCAATCCGGGATTGGGCCAGCCCGAAGATATCGCGAAGGTAGCCTTGTTCCTGGCCTCCGAGGATTCCAGCTTTGTGAACGGCACGACGATTACGGCGGATGCCGGCTGGACGGCGTATTAAGCGGAAGGCTTGTCTTTTTTGCATAAAAAACGGATCCGGTCCGCACTCTAACGCCTAGACATGCAATTTGATGCAAGTAGAGGAGAGTGCTATAGGCGATGGAGAAGGAACCGATGCAACCGGCCGAATCGCGGGAGAAATCCCCGAAAGCCAAGCGGACGGCGAATTTAAAGCCGGCCCAAGATACGGAGTTTGCCGGAGAATTGACGAAAAGCGATATCCAATCGGCGTTTAAGAACCCGATTACGGGTGAGGAACGGTTGTATTAGTGTTTGAAGCCGGATAAATCGAGAAGACAGACCTCCTAGAGAGAGCCCTGCAAAACGAATACAGTTTCTGTAAAAAGCAACCCAGTACCCCTTCGGTGCTGGGTTTGCTGTATACTGGAAGAAAAAGAGAAGCGAGTTGAGCCGTTTTGCTGCAGCCAGCCAGACAACTAACCGCATCATTCCATGCGGAGCTATATCAGCTTGTGCCGGAAGACCATCTGCTTCGCAAGATCGATGCTGCGGTGGATTTCGGATTTGTATACGAACTAGTGGAGGATTCCTACTGCAAGTATTACGGCAGACCGGCAAACGAGCCGGAACTGTTGTTTCGCCTGCTGTTCTTACAGATCCTGTACAACCTCTCGGATGAGCGAATGATTCAGGAAGCTGAGGTGAATCTGGCTTACAAGTGGTTTCTCGGGATCAATCCGGAGGATCCGCTGCCAGACGCCTCCCAGCTGTCGCGGTTTCGTAATCACCGGCTAGGAGCAAGTCAGGTCGAAGACGTACTGAAGCATGTAGTCAGTCAATGCATTGAGCAAGGCTTAGTCAAAAGCAAAACCATTATCCTGGATGCCACGCATACACGGGCCGGCAGCCCAAAACAAAAGCCGTTCGACGTGCTGCGTGACGCGGCCAAGCGTCTGTTTCGCGTCGTAGTCAAACGCCACCCCAAGTTGGAGAAGAAACTACCTAAGCTGCCCTCCGTTAAAAGCGAAGATACGGAAGCGGAGAAAACCATGCTGACCTACTTGGCGCAACTGGGAGAGACCGTGGAGGAACTGCTTCCGGACCATGAAGGAGCGGTGAGTGAGAAACTGGGCATCGCCAAACAAATCATCGAGGATGAGCGACTCCTCTCACAAAAGGGGATTCTCTCCGCCATCGACCCGGATGCACGTTTCGGCTGGAAGAGTAGTAGTAAATCGTTCTTTGGCTACAAAGAACATATCGCCATGACGGAGGAAGAGATCATTACCGCGCTGGAGGTAACACCGGGAAGCACTGACGACGGCAAGCAATTACCGGCATTGCTCGAACAAACCACAGCAAACGGTGTAACCGTAAACGAAATCATTGCGGATACCGCCTATTCGGGCAAGGATAATCTGGCGAGAATGAAAAAGGAAACCATATCGCCTGTCGTGCCCTTAAACCCAATTGTCCACGAAGGGGGCGAGCGTCAAGAAGGATTCGAGTATAACAAGGATGCCGATTTCGTCGTTTGTCCGGCCGGTGAGCGAAACAAACGGAAGGCGATTCAAGGCAGCAAGACCAGCGGAGAGAGCCGATCACTCGTCTTTTACTTTGACGTCGAGAAATGCAAAACCTGTCCGCTGCGCGAAGGAT
The DNA here is from genome assembly GCF_057063165.1 of Paenibacillus sp. JL3B1040. NCBI lineage: Bacteria > Bacillati > Bacillota > Bacilli > Caryophanales > Paenibacillaceae > Paenibacillus > Paenibacillus tiangongensis. The sequence goes on from NZ_CM169317.1 coordinate 2,256,036, forward strand.
GCTACAAGCCGGGCGCCAAGAGTAAGACTTACTCGATTCGGATCATCGCCGAACATTATAAGGAACAGATCGAGTTCGAGTTCAGTGATACGTTCAAGGAACGAATCAAGCGCAGACCGATCATTGAACACAAGAACGCGGAAATGAAGAGATTCCACGGTATGGATACAGCCAGGTACCGGGGTCTCTTCCGCATGCGAATACAAGCCTACCTCACCGCGTTTGTTGTAAACGTAAAACGGATGGTGAAGTTAAAAGAGCAAAAGCAGCCCATCCTCGGGTGAGGATGAAGCTGCTTTTTCCGTTTTATCGAATTTATTTTCCAGTTCCGAGCCCCCAATAACCTAGAAACGAGGCTTTTGCAGGGCTCTCCTAGAGGCTGTCTTTTTTTTTGCGCCAATGTGGCGGAGGGGGAAACTTGACAATCGATCTCTTCTTTGTATACATATGTATACGAATGAGGGATTGACGGGTTATTCATTTTGGAGCTAAAGGGAGGCCGTTATTGATGAGTATAAGTGCGATTGATCTAATCAAAAGCCGGAGAAATATCAAGGCGTTCAAACCGGATCCGGTCAACGAAGAAGCGTTGATGGGTTGGCTGGAAGCGGCCAGCTTCGCGCCGAACCATCGCTGCAATGAACCGTGGGAGCTGCTTCGCATCGGGCCGGAAACGCGGGCGAAGCTGAAGCACAAGAGCGATTTCTGGGGGGCTCCCGTCGTACTCGCGCTATTGTCCGAACCCGGAGCTACTGGAATTGAACGCGACGAGAATGTGATGGCAGCCGCTTGCTTCGCGCAAAATTTCCTGCTGGCGGCACATGAGGCGGGCGTTGGCACGTTCTGGTCGTCCATCGGCGGCTTGCCCCACAACCGGGAGCTTCTTGGCGTGACGGAGGGTTACGAGGTAATTGGGGTATTTGGCATCGGGTACCCGGCGGAAGTGCCGGCTGCGAAGCCAAGAACGCCGATCGCCAAGAAGATCACAACGTTGCCTTAATCGTGGCGGACGGCAAAAATCTGCGGAGGTTCCGATGGAATGAAAAAAAGCCGCGTCTCTTCCCTGGATTGGGGGGAGCGAGGCTTTTTTTCATTGATATACGCCAAAAAACATGCTATATTTTAATAGCATGCGTCAATAATTCTTGTGTAGATATAGATATCCTAATTTTATTGTACAGAAAAAAACGCCTTGCGTCAACCCCCATTTTTGCAAAGAAGGAGTGCTGATTATGGATAAGGAGCTAAAGCGAGAACAGGAACGGTTGGACCGCGTCATGGAGGTCCTCGCGGAGTGCATCGGCGAACTGGAGGAGGATACTTCGCGCCGCAGGAATGAGGTTGTCGAGTTCCGCAAGCATTTCTGGGAGGATGTCACGGTGAACCTGGATAACTTTGACGACTTTCTGGAGACGGTCATCAGCTTGCGCCAGCAGGCCGAGGTGTTGTCGCTAAGCCAAAGCAGCCATCGTCAAGCGGCCAAACGCCGGGCGGCGCTGCTGCGGATGCGGGAGAACCCCTACTTCGGGCGCATCGATTTCACCGAAGAAGGGGAGCCGGAAACGGAGCGGGTTTATATCGGCGTCTCCTCTTTGATGGATCCGAACGGGGAGAAGTTTCTGATCTATGACTGGCGCGCCCCGATCTCCAGCGTATATTACGATTTCGCGCCAGGCCCTGCCGAATACGTTACGCCTGGCGGGAAGATTCGCGGGGAATTGGAGCGAAAATGGCAATATCTCATTCGTCGGGGACGGATCGAATCGATGTTCGACACCTCGTTGACGATCGGGGACGAGGTGCTGCAGCAAGTGCTTGGCCAAACCGCGAATTCGCAGATGCGCAGCATCGTGGCTACCATCCAGCAGGAGCAGAACCGGATTATCCGGCATGACCGCGCCCGGCTGCTGATCGTCCAAGGTGCCGCCGGCAGCGGGAAAACCTCGGCCGCTTTGCAGCGTATCGCTTATCTGCTCTACAAATATCGGGATCGGATGACGGCGGATCAGATCGTATTATTTTCGCCGAACGTCATGTTTCAGACTTACGTCGCAGGCGTTCTCCCTGAGCTCGGCGAGGAAAACATGCAGCAGGTCACGTTCCAGGAATTCCTCAAGCATCGGCTTGGGAGCCTGTTCGAGGTCGAGGATGCTTACACGCAGTTGGAATATGCGCTGACGGCGAAGGGGAGCCCGGATTACCCGGCGCGGATGGCCGCCATCCGGGTCAAAGCGTCGGCGTCTTTTTTCGAGGCGATCCAGGCCTACCGGTTGTCGTTGGAGCAAGGCGGCATGCGGTTCCAACCTTTGCTTTTCCGGGGGGACACATGGGTCTCGGCCGAAGAAATGGCCGCCCAATTTTACGGCGGGGGCGAGACTTTGCGTTTGTCCGGGAGGATCGAACGGCTGAAGACGTGGCTGAACGAACGGATCGGCGAATTCGAGAAGCTGGAGCGCCGCAAACCATGGGTACAGGACGCGATTGAGCTGCTAAGCAACGAGCAATACGAACGGGCTTATGAGCGGATTCGAAATAAGTACGGCCTAACCGAAGATTCGGACGAGGAGATCGAAGGCGAACGCTTGGCGCGGGAGCTTGCGCGCATGGTCGTGCGCAAGAAGCTGAAGGCGGTGCGGGAGCGGATCCGCGAGCTGCGCTTCATCGACTTGACTGGCGTTTATAAGCAGTTCTTCGAGCCCCCGGTCCATGCCGGCTCCTGGCTGGAAACGGAGGCGCCGGAGGTGAGGGAAGCCTGGCCGGACATCTGCCGCGTCACGATCAAGAACCTCGAGGATGGCAAGCTGTTATATGAAGATGCCACTCCGTTTCTGCTGCTGCATGAACTGATTCTCGGGTTCCAAGCGAATGTAACGATCCGCCATGTTTTGATCGACGAGGCGCAGGATTACTCACCGCTCCAGTTTGAGTTTATCAAACGGCTGTTTCCCGCCGCTAAGCTTACGGTACTGGGCGATTTCCACCAGGCGATCTTCGCCCATGCCGCCGATACGGCGGATTTTCAAGGGCTGAATCGCCTCTACGGGCCGGAAGCGACCGAAACGATCCTGCTGCGCCGCAGCTACCGATCGACCCGACCGATCGCCGAATTTACGCGGAGTCTGATCCCCGGCGGTGATCAAATTGAACCGTTCGAGCGGAGCGGGGACATGCCGACGCTGACGCAGGTAGCCGACTTCGCCGAGCTGCACCGCCGCATTGAACGGGAGGTCGCCGGGCTGAAAGCGCGCGGAGCGGCCACGATCGCCATTGTATGCCGGTCGGCGGCGGAAAGTGCCGCCGCTTATACCTCCTTGGAACAGGAACGAGTCGGCGAGTTTAGGCTGGTAACCCGCGATTCGATCGAATACAAGCAAGGCGTGGTGGTCATTCCGGCTTATTTGGCCAAAGGCATCGAGTTTGACGCGGTGATTATTTACGATGCTTCGGTACGGGCGTATGGAGTGGAGGGCGTCCGGCGATTGTTTTACACCGCCTGCACCCGGGCGATGCACCATTTGCGGCTGTTTAGCGTCGGACCGGCGAGTCCGTTTATGGAGTCGGCGATCGCCAACGGGCTTGTGGTGCTCCAAAAGTAAGGGCAGTGGAGGAAGTTAGAAATGCGCGGATCCCCAATTGACAAAACGTTCCGAAAGGAATATGCTGTAAATAGTAAGTGGTAAGTAGTAAGTAATAAGTGATAAGCGTGGAAAAGGAAGCGGAAGCTATGGGAGTGACGTAATGACGTTACGATGGCGGAGGTCACTCGATTCCAGAACGATAGGGGGAGTTTGGCGATGGCAGAGTTTACGGAGCTTACCTTGGCCCAGCGCTTTTCGATGATCGCGCTGAATGCGCAGCGAAGCAACATGATGACGACCGTGAAGAAGATTTCGCTCCGCACGATGGCGGCGGCGGTTATTCTGGAGGTCTACCTGGAAGGCGGATTTACCGCTGTGAATGGCAAGATTGCATACGCACCGATGGCGGAAGGAAAGGGGGCGAACGAAGACCTCGCTTACCGTGAGCCGATTTTGAAGCCGATCGCTTCGAAAGCGCGCGGCCGCCATTTTAAGCTGCCGTGGTGGTTGAAGCAGGCTTCCTCCTTGTCCAAACGGAAGTTGGCCCGTTTCGAGCGCGTCATGGCGAGCAACCTTTCGGATCTGGGGAAGATGGAGGAGATTCCGAATTTGCTCGGGTGCGATATGTTTTACGAATCGGCTGGCGTGTCAACAAAGGAGTATCGCTGTCCTATCCATGAATATACGAGCATTACGGAGGAGCTCCGGGCGGAGATTCTGGAGGCTGGACCGGTCAGCGACGATACGGTTTGCCTGTTGTGGCTGCTGCGGGAAAGCGGCTGTTTGCCGGACATCTTCTCGCGGAATGAGCTGGATCTTGTGGCGGCAAGAATGAACGAGTTGGACCTGAGCAACCCGTTGGCTCACGCGATTTTTCCAATTCGAATTTATCGGGGATGGGAACTGGGGGTAAAGCATGCCCTGCGTATGAAAAAAACGTTCGTCCGCACTTCAGTCGGCACCGGAATGCTGTTCTTGTTCCCGCTGCTGGAACGGTCGCAGGCGGTGTTTATCGAGACGGAGGCCTGGTTCTCCAACTCCAAGAAACGGCTGGAGGCCGTCAAGGACCGGCTTGAGGCGCAAGGCCACGTATTTACCGTACTGAAGGAGGGGGAGATCCCCACGATCAAAATCGACAATCTGGTTTATGAAGCGGTCCCGCATTTTGTCACGGTGCGCGTGCCGATCCAAGGGGTGCGGCTGCTTCCGAAACGTCCGATCTAAAGGAGTCCTGCCCCATGTCCAGACAACGCTCGATGGAAGCTATCCTGGCCTCGGAGTTCGTCACGATCGGCGAACTGGCACGGCTGACGGCGACCCGCTACAGCACCTTAAAGTTCTATACGGAGGAAGGCATGCTGCCGTTCGAGCAGGCCGAGGAGAACCTGACGCGCCGGTATCGACGCGAGGAGACGGTGGAACGGATCGCGCGGATCAAACAACTGCGTTCCGAAGGGATGTCGGTCCCGGAGATCAAAACGAAGCTGATGGTGGAATAATTGACTCGTCAGGATAAGGGGCCTCTGCTTTTGGCAGGGGTTCTTTTTTTAATATATACTAAGGGAAGTAGGAACATGAGCGTCTTCGGATGGGACCGTTTGTTTTGATCCTTTGTTCCAGTGGACAAATAAGATGACGGAAGGTGTTGGATTTTGAAACAGGGTCATCGGTTAAATTATGGCTGGTTATGGATGACGGCATTTTTTGTGTTGTTGATATTGGGAAGCAACCATTTGTACGGATACTCCTTGCTGGACAGCTTTTTGGATTTCATTGGAGCGGGGAGCTGGACGAAGGAGGGGCGGTCGGGTTGGCATATTACATCCCTGATAACGATCCCTCTATTAGTGCTGTGTTTATACCAAACGGTTCGTTGTATGCGGGACAAATATCCAAAAATTCTGCTTATGATGTTGATCGCAGCGCTTATCTTGAGCGAGGTATACCCCCCGATAACCAAGGGGATCATTAGTGCCGGTGGATGGTTTAACTAGGAGATCACCTATTTTGCTAGAGCTTCCTCTTCAAAATCGATCTTAATAGCAATATAATAAGCAATGCGAGCCAAGAATATCCCATTCTTGTATACAATGCGGCGATGTCACCGGGGGCTGTTGGTCGATCAAAGAAAACAAAATAACCAATGAACAGTACCCACGCCATAGCTGCCATGCTCAAAATATCAATAACTCGTGTTATAAGTTCCTTTAGCATTTTATAATCAACTCTCTTTGCCAACAAGGGTTATAATATTATTCTTAAATCGATTATACACCACTTCAACAACATATACAGCCGACAACAAGCGTCCTAGCCTAAGATAAGAGCTATCTCTGGTTAGGACGTTTTGTATATAAATAAGGCAGAAAGGATGATGAGAACTGTGAATAACAAGTACTGCATGACCGATCTTGAGCAATTCATCGTAAAGGCAAAAAGCAAAACGTACGTCGGAGAAGCGAAAAAACTGTTACCTTACAGACTAGGTGCAAAGGATATACAGTTTATTGAGCATGAGTGGGCTTACCATGACAGTTATTTCGGGGAGGAGGATTTTCTCGGGCAAGAAGTGGTTTACTTTCAATCTGAGCCGATTTGGGCTATGAACTATTATGGTTACATATTGGATCCCAGCCTCATAACGTCTCAAGAAGCGGGAAGGATGATTATAGGCAGCTTAACCAAAATGTATGGCGAAGGCCGATTCCTCGGGGGATTTGATCATTCAGAAAACCATCTGCGTTACGTGGATCATAATGAAGGAGACTTCAAACATTTTCACGGTAAAGAAAAAATATTTCATAATGATGTGCAAGTATACGAATTAATTTACCATGGAGGTTTGGTGAAATAAGTAGATTTGCCAGCTGGAAGCCGGCAAAATCCAGATACGATCTTGAAGGAGATGTTTGCAATGAGCGATTTCCGGGTTGATTTAACAAAATGGAGCGAGTTCGTTTTACAGGATCAGGCGGAAGCGTCCGTTACAACTTGGCGGGGATATGAAAGTCTGCGCTTGAATGGACTGGCTATGATCCCGAATTTGTCTGTTGCTGAGGGGAGTATTGATGTCCAGATCGGTTCGGATGAAACGAGCTATTGCGGCCTGGCGTTTCGAATTGCCGACCCGTTGAATTATGAACTGGCTTATGGGCAGCCTCATACTAGCGGGAGATGGGATGCTTTGCAATATGATCCCGTATTTCGCGGAATAAACACATGGCAAATCTATCATGGGACCGGTGCGCAGCAGGCGGTTGAAGTTCCAAAGGGCGATTGGTTTCATTTAAGAGTAGACTTTAAAGATCAACGTGCCGTGATTCAATTAAACGATCAACCCCCACTTGTTGTGCCTCAATTAGCTCACGCCCATAATAAAGGACTCATCGGATTATGGAGCTATAAGCCGGCTTATTTCCGTGATTTACGCATCAGCGATACGTCCCGGAGTACTGACCTTGACTTTATTGAAACGAACCAACCCATGCCTGAAGGAGTCATAACGGAATGGTTCCTTCATGATTACGGTCGCGTTGCCTGCGAAGAGAACGGGAACTTCAATTTACATCGATTTCTCCCCGCGTCGGTGTCGGAGGCAAGACTAACTCGAAAATTCGCATTGGACAAGGAATCCACCGTCACTCTGAAGTTTGGTTTCAGCGACGAAATCAATATATTCATCGATGGAGAGATCGTGTTCGAAGGGGAAAAGAAATTTAAAGTTTCACCGGAATGGAACGATCAAGGGTACGTATCTCTAAGTAATGAATTGTCGTTACCGTTATCTTCGGGAATTCATCTCATGGATATCCGGTTAAAAAGAACGGAAATGTTTGGATTTGGATTTTGTTTGTCCCTGCTCAATGGTCAGTACGATTTACTGTCTTGCGATATAGGGGGATAAACCATTTCGTGTAAAGGGAGTTCTTCCGAGCTGGATGGCCTTCTCAAATATTTCTGAATTGTATCGATCTAAACGGCGAACAAATGTTCTTTTTAATAGTGGAAGGTCATGGTATAATTGGTGGAGGAGTTGAACTTGGGAGGTGACTAGGATTCTCGATTGTTTTATATGTGAAAAAAGTTGTAATGACGTGAATCTAGAAGCGTTTGTACCTGGGGGATGCGTACAGCATGCCAATGTCAAAGTGGTGATGATCTCGGAGGCGCTGCCCAAAGATCCGAATGATTATTTCTACACTACGGAGGAGGCCGGCTTCTTCCAAACAACGCGTCAAGCGCTTGAGGATGCGGGGTACCGCGTCCAGTCAATGAGGGAAATGAATGACCTGGGCATCTATTTAACAACCGCCTTGAAATGCAGTAAGAAAAATTATCTAGTCTCAGCGTCAACCCTCAAGAACTGCAGTCGGCTGTTAGAGCAAGAAATCGCCCCCTTTAAAGGCGTAAAGTCCATCATGTGCATGGGGGATTTTGCGATCAAAGCAGTCAACTACATCTACAAAAGGAATTATGGGGTCAATGTGATCCCAAGCGGTTCAACCTACAAAATTAGAAACGAGCCATATATCTTCGGCGGGGTCCGATTCTACCCCTCTTACACGCAAACCGGCGATAGCTTTAATATCGAGAAGAGCAAAAGAAGGATGATCGCCGAAGACATTCGAAGCGCTTTTGAATATGCAGGAATCGGCCAAGGCCGGAAGGAGGAAGATTTCCATGAACAAGAATCAAGCCGTTGAATTGATCGCGTTATATTTCGAGTCCTGGGTGGAGCAAAACTACGAAAAGTTTACGCGCACCGTCCATGAAGAGGCAATCGTTAGAGAATGCACGGGGGCCGTTATCCAAGGAAAACACGAATTGGACCGGTGGTTTACGGAATGGAATGAAAACGGAAACAAGGTGATCTATTGGAATATCCATCGGATTGGGTATGACTCCGAGAAGATGTCCGCCTTTGTTGAATGGACATTCAAATGTAGGTTTGATGGGACGGAATATGAATGGGACGGGGCCAGCGTCGTTTATTTCCGAGACTCTCTCATTGTGGAATTAAACGAATACGAAATGAAACGGGAGAAGTTCTATCCCTACAAATAAACGGAGGGGAAGGCTGTGAAGCGGATTTACCTGATTAGGCATTGCCAAGCTGGCGGTCAGGAACCCTCTGCGGAACTTACGGATGAAGGAGTTCTTCAAGCATTGCGATTGGCGGACATTCTGGGTGAACGCCCCGCGCGAGGCCATGATCCGGGGAGTCGCCGTCATCGAGGAGCTCATTCAACGGCCGGAAATGAACTTCGTTGTGGTGACGCACGGTAATTTATTGACCCTGATCTTGAAGCACTATGACGATTCATTCGGGTTTGAGGCGTGGAGTCGGCTGTCGAATCCGGATATCTACGAGCTAAGGGTTTCCGGCGATAAAGGCAGGGAAATCCAACATTTACGGATTCGGGCGGCCCAGAGGGATTTTATGAGGATCGAGAAGGCGAATCAAACCCATCTTGATGCAATAACTCATTTGGCGTTGAAACTTTGGCCGGATCATGAATGGGCGGAACTCCGAAGTGAATTCGAGGAATTACTAGCATCTCAGAAAGACAGGCTTTACCTTGCTGCCGCCAACGGCACTTACGTAGGATTCGTGCATATGTCCCTTCGGTATGATTACGTTGAGGGCTCCAGTTCAAGTCCCGTCGGGTATGTGGAAGGAATATACGTAGACGAAACCCATCGAAATCAAGGAGTCTCCAGGAAATTGGTGGAGGCGGGGGGAGCTTGGGCAAAGTCTTTAGGATGTAAAGAGATCGGCTCGGATACAGGTTTGGATAATCATGCAAGTCAAGAGTGACAGGCATATCGCCAAGCCGCGATGGGATTTCAAGGGGGGATGATACTTGTCCAAAAAACTATAGCATAGAAGTGCAGGAGGGATCGGCTGCGGCCGGTTTCCTCCTGTTTTGTGATTTCGGGCGATAAATAGAAATTGATCGTGTTGGTCACGCATATCCTGATCTTAACGAGGTTCAGATTGTCCAATAGGAGCGGTCAACTAGGGGCTGCGAAAGTCTGACAAGCAATTGTACACCAGATGGAAGGGAGTAGTGGGGGCATATGGCGAGAAGCACGCGGTTGCTATTTTTATCGGTACTGCTGGCGGTAAGTATCGCGGGGGGCATGGGATGCAGCTTCTCCGGCCATGCCGAAAAGCCGCTGCCTGCCGGAGAGCAGCGTCCTCGGCCTCAGGTCAGCATCGTCATCTCCAATCTGGGCATGACCTTTCCCGAGGGCATGGATGAGAACGACAACCGTTATTTGCGTTATATCGAAGAGCAGACCGGCCTGGATATTCAGGTCAACACGCCCCCCACCGAGGTCTACGACGAGAAATTGGACGTCATCATGTCCTCGGGGAACCTCCCCGACATGCTGCACGCCTACGAACCCGTGTGGTTTGACAATTATGTCAAACAAGGGGCGCTTTTTCCGTTGGATGATCTCATCGACCGGTACGGCCCTCACCTGAAAGCGAAGATCCCCCCTGAAGTATGGGACAGAGTCAAATACGGAGGCCAAATCTATGCCGTACCCAGCTTAAACGAAGTGACGGGCATCGAATTGATGTATGCGAGAAAAGATTGGCTGGATCGGCTAGGCCTGGACCCTCCGGAAACGCTGGACGAATACTACGAAGTGATGCGAGCCTTCACCCGGGACGACCCGGACGGTAATGGCTTGCAGGACACGATTGGCCTGACATTCACGGCGGACCTTGGACGATCCTCTCCTTTTTTCGGCGCTTTCGGTACGCAACGGGATACTTGGTTTGAACGTGACGGACGTTTGGTCTACGGGAATATTCTGCCGGAAACCAAGGAAGCGCTTGGCTTCTTGGCCCGGTTATACCAAGAAGGGCTGTTGGAACGGGAGTTTCCCTTAAACCTTCAAACGAATTTGTTCGAGAAGATCGAGTACGGGAAAGTCGGCCTCTTCTCGGCCACCTGGTATGATACGCGCGGCCCGATCGCCGCCAACATGAAGCGGGACCCGAACGCCCGCTGGATTCCTTTGGAGTATCCTACAGGGCCCAGGGGGGACAAAGGCGTATACGGCATCGACCTCATTCGCGGCTACAACGTGATTCCTGCCGATTCGGATCATGCGGCGGAGGTGATTCAAATGCTGGATTTTATCGCGAGTGATTATAAAACATTGAAGCTTGGCTTTGAGAATGAAATTTGGCGGCGGGAAGGCGATCGGATCGTGACGGATTTCGCGCTGCATGACGAAAGTCTGTACCGGGGGATTTATCAATCCCTGGTGGATGTTCCCGATGAGATGTTGTTTCAGCAGCGGCTCGACTCGCTTGGCGATTTCAACCTTTACGACAACATTCAAACGATTCACCGTAATATTATGCCTAACGCGTTTTATGGGATTCCGACGCCGGCCATGGGTAAATACAGCAGCAATTTGCACCGATTGGAGGACGTATTTGTCAAAATCATTTTAGGCATCGAGCCGCTGGATGCGTTCGATCGATATGTCGAGCGATGGACAGCGGAAGGAGGGAGTGAAATAACGAAGGAAGTCAATCGTTGGTACGAGAGCCGGAGGTAAGCCACTGCTCGGTATGGAGGGGGAACGAGTACGGTGATTCGCTGGATCATGAACCGATTTTCGCACCATATTCAATTCCGGTTGACCGGATATTTCATTCTCATCTTGCTTCCGCTGGTTTTGATCAGTTTATTTGCGGTAGAGCGATCGCGGGATATCCTCTATGCCCAGGCGGTGGAGCGTACCGAAACGGCCCTTTCCTCGGCGATGAGCCATTTGGACCTGGTCTTTCAGAACGTCGAGGAGATTTCCACGCTGATCGCCGGCGATCCCGCCATGAATGCGCTGCTGAATGAGAACGGCAGCGATTTCTCTCCGCACTCGATTATGGCTTTCTCTTATATTTTGGAACAACTGTCGAACTCGGTTTCGGTCAGCCGGTATATCTCGCAAATTTCCGTGTACCATCCCGCCTCGGGCGTACTGATCTCCACCCATTACGGGGGCAAACAGCTGGCGGGGGACGCGCAGAAGGAGTGGTTCGTGGAGACCGCCCGCCGCATCGGAACAGGCATCTCCTATGTTAAGGCGGACTATGCGGTTACGGACGGAGCGACCTTTGGGCAATTGACCAACTCCGACAGCCTCTCGCTTCTGCGGGCGATGGATTTGTACAATACCGATCGGCAGGCCCATTTGCTGGTCGTGTCGTTCAGCAAGAACAAATTACTGAAGATTATCAAAACGCTGCTGCCCTCCGATAACAGCCGAATTACCCTATTCAATGAACGGGGGGAGGCGCTGCTTGAGGTTGGCAAATCTTCGGCAGCTCCTCTCCCGGATCGGGAGATGAACGTAACCATCCATTCCTCCTATTCGACCTGGCAACTGACGCTGGTCCAACCCAAAAGCGAGCTGTACCTCGAGACCGATCAATTGCGGATGTTCACTTTTGCCATTATCGGGCTTAGCTTGATGCTTGCCTTTACCGTTTCCTGGGTCGTTTATAGCGGAATCGCCTCTCCCGTGCTGAAATTGGCCAAGGGAATGAAACGATTCGGCAATGGGGAGCTTAGCGCACATATTCGCACAAATCGAAAGGACGAGTTCGGATTTTTGATCGAATCCTTCAATCGAATGGCCATGGTGCAAAAGCGCTTGATTGAAGATCATTACGAGCAGCAACTGCGGCTGAAAACGACCGAGCTCCGATTTCTGCAATCCCAGATTAATCCGCATTTTTTATACAACACGCTGGATTCGATTTATTGGATGGCCAAAAATTACGATGCGGACGAAATCGGCGAGATGGTGATGAACCTCTCCAGCTTTTTCCGGCTGAGCCTGAACAAGGGGCGGCAGGTGTTTCCGATCGAAGAGAGCATCGTCCACTTGACCTATTATTTGCGGATTCAGCAGCTTCGCTTTATGGACAATTTTCGCGTGGAATATCGGATATCGGAGCAAAGCAAGCGGATTCCGCTGCTAAAACTGCTGCTTCAGCCCGTCGTGGAGAATGCGATCGTCCATGGCATGGAAGGCAAGGAAGCGGATGGTTGTCTGGTCATCTCCAGTTGGGTCGAACGGGAACGGACGGTGTTTATCCGCGTGGAGGACAACGGACCGGGCATCGAGGAAGGGCGGCTCCGCTACATCCGGCAGGAGCTGGACCGCATGGACCTCCGCAAGGTTTCCGCCTACTCGCAGGATGAAGAGCAGGCGAAGGATTTGTTTGGTCTGCGCAATGTGCTAAGCAGAATGAAGCTGTATTACGGACCGGAGGCGAAACTGACCGTTCAGAGCACATGGGGGGAAGGAACGGCCGTTACATTATCCATCCCGTTGGAGGGGGAGGGGGATCGCGATGAACCTGATGATTGTGGAAGATGAGCCCCGGTTGCGCCAGGCGCTTGCCTTTAACATTCTGTGGGAATCGCACGGAATCGACATGATCGGCACGGCGGCAAACGGCCTGGATGCCTTGAAGCTCATGGAGCGGAAGAAGCCGGACCTGATGCTGATCGACGTGCAAATGCCGGGCATGGACGGGTTGGCGCTGTTGCGGGTGCTGAAAGAACGCGGATGGCTCACCCGGTTGATGAAAATCGTTATTCTAAGCGGGCACGACAATTTCGAATTTGCCCAAACCGCGCTGAAACACGGGGTTTCCCGGTATTTGCTGAAGCCCGCGGGCGAGGAAGAAATTCTGGAAGCGGTCTTGGACGCCCGGCGCCAGTTGCAGCATGATCTGGAGCAATGGCGGCGCCAGGCGGCGTTGGAGAAGCAATGGCTGACCAATCTGCCGCATTTGCAAAATCTGTTTTTTCTTCAATGGGCCGGCGGGAAGGTTGGAAGGGAGGAGATTCTGGCCAAAGCCAAAGAATTGCACCTCCCGCTGCGGCAGGAAGAGCGCATCGCGGTCGCGGCGGTGGAATTGGATCCTTATCCGGATGATGGGGAAGAGACGGAGATCCAGAAATTTGCGCTGCAGCTCTTAGCTAAGGAGCTTTTGGCTCCCCCAACCTGGTGGATCGCGGCCGACTCGGACATGAATCTGATGATGGTGTTTGTGGTCGGTCCGGAGACGGAAGCCAGCGAGGCGCTGCTGCGGATGAATGCGGATTTGTCCCAACTGCTCTCCCGAGCGAAAGAAGTGCTGCATCGCACCGCCAGTGCCGGCATGTGCGCAGCGGTAGGTCCGTTGGAGCATCTGGATTCGTTATACCGGCAGGCTTGCCATGCCCTCCAGGAACGGGTCGTGTACGGGCAGGATCTCGTCATCCCGTACCGGGAAACGGCCGAGGAAAACGCCCGACCCTTTGCGATCCGGCCGAACCTGGAAAAGGAGCTGGAGATCGCGCTGGATACCGCGGACGAGGCCAAGGCCCTGGAAGCGTTGCAGGGAATATGGGATGGCCTGTTTTCAAGGATGAAATCGTCGGACGACTTTCACGAAGCGGTTCTTTTTGTGTACGGTTTGTTTATGCGGATCATCCAAAAGCGGGGCTGGACGATCAAACAGGTGCTTGGCGAAGATGCGAAGTTTATTCAAAACGTAAGTCTGCTCGGCACCCAAACGCAGACCTGGGCGCTGATGACGCGGATCGTTAACCGCATCGTGGCTTACGTGAAGGAGCGGCGCAAGGCGAACAGCCATCAGGTGATGCAGGAGATCCTCCGTTTGTTGAACGAGGACATGGGCCAGGAAATGACCCTGCACACGGTGGCGGATCGCATGTACATCAATTCCTCTTATCTAAGCCGGTTATTCAAACAGGAGATGGGCGTCGCTTTCTCGGATTATGTGCTCGAACGCAAGATGGAGCGGGCCAAGTCGCTGCTGCAGGAAGGGCATAAGGTCTATGACGCCGCCCGTTCGGTCGGTTACCGGGATGTAAGTTATTTTACCAAGGTCTTCCGCAAATATTGGGGGGTGAATCCTGGGGAGTACAGGGGCTAGATAAAGTTAGGTTTTGGCCTGAACGCTTGCGGGGGAAGGGAGCGGGAGGTGTTGGTGACAAGGCGGATAGGTGACTGGGGGCGTAGTAGAGTGCAGGTGCAGGTGTAGATCCAGGTTACAGACAAGGTGTGCTGATGAGGGGGAAATGCAGGGTGTGCAAGTGTAGGTTCAGACCCTATTTATGGGGGGCCGGCGCGACAAAGTTCAGTTCTAACGCTTGTGAGCGGCGTTATTCGGGCTCAAACGGGGATCTGCCAAATCTAACGCTGATCAGAAAGCTTATTTCCTAAATTTCGGCGAAACAGGAGCTGTTTTTCCCAAAATAAGCTCACTGGCAAGCGTTAGAATCAGAAATCCCCCTATTTTCCCGAAATAAGCACTTAAGCAAGCGTTAGCGAGAAAATGAGAAAGCCGCACGGCTTCTTTTTTTTGCCTCGAGAGGCTCAGAAACCATCAGATTACCACAAATAGTAATTGGTCTCTCCTACTCAGCCCGCCGGTCCGATTTTACAATGTGAACACAAGCGGACGAATGAAAGGGGAAAGGGGGCAAGCCGATGCGTTTGAAGTTCGGGGCCGGGGCGGAATCTACCCAAACACCCAAGCCCAAACGAGGTTACTGGAGCCGGTTGGGACTCGACATCCGGAAGGAATGGGATCTTTATTTGCTGCTCGTGCCGGGCATTTTATTTATTTTGCTGTTCAAGTACACGCCGATGTACGGGATAAGTATTGCCTTCAAAGATTTCAACATTTTCAGCGGATTTGCGGACAGCCCGTGGGTTGGCTGGAAGCATTTCGAGAAGCTGTTCACGTCGCCGGATTTTGCCCAAGTGTTCGAAAATACGGTTATCCTCAGTTTTCTGAAAATCGTCATTTTGTTTCCTTTACCCATCGTGATCGCCCTGATGCTGAATGAGCTGCGTAATATGATCTTTAAGCGGACGGTGCAAACGGTGATTTATCTCCCGCATTTTCTGTCCTGGGTGATCGTCGGCGGGTTGTTTATGGATCTCTTGTCGACGAACGGGGGGATCGTCAACAAGGCGCTGGTTGCGATGGGAATGGAGCCGATCGCTTTTTTTCTGGATAACAGTGTGTTTCGAAGCGTGCTGATCACTTCGGCAGGCTGGAAGGAGACCGGGTGGAGCACGATCGTCTACCTGGCGGCGTTCACCACGATTGATCCGATGTTGTACGAAGCGGCGAGAATGGACGGGGCCGGCCGGTGGAAGCAACTATGGCATATTACCCTGCCGGGGATTGCGCCGATTATCATCCTGATGTTTATCCTGCGGCTCGGCAATGTGCTGGAGGCCGGAACCGAACAAATCCTGGTCATGTACAATCCCGTAGTCTACCAGGTGTCCGACGTAATCGGCACGTATGTGTACCGCAGGGGGCTCGGCAGCCAGGATTACAGCTTTTCCACGGCAGTGGGGTTATTTGAAGCGGTGATCTCCTTTACGCTGGTCATTACCGGAAACGCGGCCAGCCGCAAATATTTGCAACGCGGGATTTGGTAGAAAGGGGGATAAGGCGGAATGGATCCTAAACAAGCCTTGGAAGGAGTACAAGCGCCGCGCGGAACAATAAAAACCTCGTTTTCCGAGAAATGCTTTACCGTGTTCAATTACGTCTTCTTTATCGGATTGGGACTGACGACGCTGCTTCCTTTCGTTAATTTGCTCGCCAAGTCCTTAAGCAGCGAGAGCGCCGTCATCTCCGGAAGGGTCGGTTTGCTGCCGGTCGGCTTCCAACTCGAGACTTATCGATATGTGCTTCAAGACTCCATGTTCCTGAATTCGCTTAAGGTATCCATCGTGCTGACCGTGGTCGGGACGGCGTGCAGTTTATTTCTGACTACGTTGACGGCGTATCCGTTGTCGAAGGTTCGATTGCGCGGAAGGAAGGGGCTCTTGCTGGTCTTCGTTTTTACGATGTTGTTCAGCGGCGGTCTGATTCCAACCTACCTGCTGATGCAGAACCTGAATCTGGTGAATACTTTTCCGGTCCTATTCCTCCCGGCCATGGTCAATGTGTACAACATGCTGATTATCAAAAATTACTTTGAAGGCCTTCCGGAGGAGCTGGAGGAATCGGCCAAACTGGACGGTGCGGGGAATATCCGGATCTTGGCCTCCGTCATGCTTCCCTTGTCGCTGCCGGTGCTTGCCACCATCGGATTGTTTTTTGCCGTAGCGTTCTGGAACGATTATTTTTCCGCCATGATTTACATCAGCGACCCGGCCATCAAGCCGATGCAGCTCTATTTGAAGGAGCTTCTCGTCTCGTCCAGCGGCGATTTTCTGAAGGATAACGTCGATGCCGCGATCAACACCACCCCGCAGTCGATCCAAGCCTCTTCGATCCTGCTGGCGACGATTCCGATCCTGCTCGTATATCCTTTCCTGCAAAAATACTTCGTCAAGGGCGTACTGGTCGGTTCAATCAAAGGCTGAAAAACGGAAGGGTGGATGCAGAAGGAAGTCTGCCCGAAGGAGGTGATGCGCTCCGCTTGCAGTAGTGCCCCTATAACGAATGACATAGAAGGAGGTTATTTATGATTTTCAAGCTGAAAATATCATCGGCGGTATTCACCGCCATTCTAAGTTTCGCGTTAGTGTTATCCGGCTGCGGCGGAGGGGGCGGTACGTCGGAACCGTCCGCGTCCGAGCCTTCGGGCAGTACAACCAACACATCGACGGAAGGAACAAAAGGGGAAGGAACCGCGGATAAGCCGGACCTGCGTATGATTATGCAATACGGACTGTTCGATCCGAAAACCGAATACGTGGCGAAATACATTGAGGAACGAACCGGATTTCATGTGGAATATGAATTGCTGCCGGCGGAGAATGCCGACGAAAAACTAAACTTGATGGTGTCCAGCAAAGAAAATTACGACATCGCCAAGCTGAATGCGGCCCAGTTCTACAATCTGGCTTCGGCGGGGGCGCTCGAGCCGATGGATGCGCTTCTGGAGGCCCACGGCAACTACATCAAGCAGTCGATCAAGCCGGAGTCCTTCGCCAGCGCGACGATTGACGGAAAAATCTACGGCATTCCCGAGACCGGGGCGGGCGTGAGCATCGGCGAGGAGCTTGTGGTCCGGCAGGATTGGCTGGATGAGCTCGGCTTGTCGATCCCGACCAACCGGGATGAGCTGTATACGGTGCTAAAGACGATCAAAGAGAAGAAAAACGTCATCCCGCTGACGATGAGCAAGGATTCCATTTACGGCGATATCGCCACGACGTTTGGCGTGTACACCGATTGGAAGGAAGTGGACGGCAAGCTGGTGCATCGGGCCGAGCAGCCGGAAATGAAAGAGTACATTGTCTACATGAACAAATTGTACAAGGAAGGTCTGCTGGATACCGAAACCCCGCTGAACACGGCTCAGGAATCGATTGAGAAGTTTTCCGGCGGCAGAGCGGCCATGTATAAGCTGGCCTGGTGGAACGCGGGCTCGACGATCGCCGCGCTGGAGAAGAACTTCCCGGAAGCCAAGACGACGATCATCCCTTATCTGAAGGGACCGGACGGGAAAGCCGCCGTTGGCGCCAAAGCGAACACCACCTGGTATATCGGCATTTTGAAATCCTCCAAGCATAAAGAAGCCGCTATGCAATTTCTGAACGCGAAGTTGGAGCCGGAGACGTTCAAAGGCATCGCTCTCGGCCAGGAAGGCGTTCATTATGAAGTGAAGGACGACAAGTATTATCCGATTCTGCCGATCTTCAACGATCAATTGAACAATGCGAGCAGCTTTCTGACCGGCGTCGACGAAGAGAAATATCCAATCTACTGGCAGGCGCGCGTACGCAAAGATCCGGTGCTTCAGGCTCATTTTGAAGCGTTCCAAAACAATGCGGAAGGCCTGATCGTCGTGGATCCCATGTCGACGGCTCCGCCGATTGAAGCCGTGTCCAAAAATCTGCTCAAACTAA
Source organism: Paenibacillus sp. JL3B1040 (assembly GCF_057063165.1). Lineage (NCBI taxonomy): Bacteria > Bacillati > Bacillota > Bacilli > Caryophanales > Paenibacillaceae > Paenibacillus > Paenibacillus tiangongensis. Next base: position 2,274,554 of record NZ_CM169317.1, read on the forward strand.
CGACGCTGCTGGATGACCACGTGCTGCAGTTTATTTCCGGGGCGAAGCCGATCGAGCAATACGACCCATTCCTGGCGCAATGGAGAGCGGAAGGCGGAGCCGACATGGTTGCTGCGGCGAACGAGTGGTTCCAGTCAACCAAATAAGTTCTGCGGATGAAAAGGGGGAAACTGATGAAGCGTGCGTTGCGGAAACGAATGGCCGGGCTGATTTGTCTCTCCTTGCTGGCGGCACTGTTCTGGGCCGGCGAGCCGATCACCTCTTCGGCCGCCGGGGCGGAAGAGATACCGAACGCGCAAGAGGCTGGAAGGGAACCGGTGCAGTTTGTCTCCGAGGATGGCGGCACCACTCTTGAATTTACGGACATTAACGTGGCGGAGGCCCAACTGAAGGAAAAGGACGATTATCTCGCCTTGTATACGAGCGGCGGCGCCACCGTAACCGACGCAGCGTATGACTCACTCGTGTCAGAGGTACAGGTCCCGGAGCTGCATGTTGCTGTCGCCGTCGATGGTGAGGGGGTCGTGCAAGAAGTCGTTGGCCCGCAAGCCGATCCTCCGATAACCCGGGATGCGGAGCGAATGCTCCCGATCCCGAAAGGGGGATACATCGTACTGGCCGGGGGACACAGCTCATGGGACGAATCGAGTTTTCGCCAAGCGCTTTATCGTCAGTATCCAGCCGGAGATCGGGTGAAGCTGATGCGAGCGGGGGTGGAGGTGACTGCGGCGGATTTTCTTCCGTCATCGCCTGGCTCTGACCCGGAACCGACTCCTGAGCTTCCACCTCTCCCCGAACCCGAACCTGATCCCGATCCGGAGCCACAGCTTCCGGCACTCCTGCTTATTACGGAGGACCGGACGATCGTGGACATTCCCGTCATCGAAGTGGTCGGATTTGTGGCCAATTATGACGAGGCGCTGGAGCTTGGCGTCACGGTGAATGGGGACCCGGCCGAGTTATCGGCAGAGGGCGTTTTTCGCGAAAATGTATATTTAAGTCCTGGAGCGAACGCAATTACGATCCAACTGCTCCAGGCCGGGGAGGAGATAGCGACGAACACGCTGACGATTGCGTATGAACCATCGGAGAATCAGGACTATATCGAAGTGGAGGCGGCGCCGAAGGACATCTCGATTGACATCGATGGGCCGCGGATCAAGATCGACTACGTCGATAAAGACGTCACGGACGTGCCGAATATCGTAGCTTTATTTACGAGAGACTACGGCGGCTCCATCGTGATTCCCCGGACGAATGTGGCGGTACAGGTTGACGCGGGCAATCGGGTCTTGCAGGTCATCAATCCGTCGATCAACGGCCAGCCCCCCGTATGGACCGGACCCACCCCGCTCGATATTCCGGAGGAAGGCTACGTGCTGATGGCGCAGGACAACAGTTATGCCGGCAACTACATCAAGCGATTCCTGGCGGAAAACTTCAAAGCCGGAGACATCATCAAGCTGCGCAAGAACGGGGAAGTCGTATCGGTGCGGGATCTGATGAGCGGTAACGGCTTGATCGCCCGGCTCCAATTGGCCAATTCGCGGACGTATACGGTGACCGAGGGCAGCACGGTCCTCTCGGGGATGATCGAGAACATCGACAATCCGGCGGCCATTCAGTTGCTGGTCAATGGGAGCTCCGTTCCTTTTGATGCGGGTGGATCTTTTAGCTATGCCTACCCGTTAACGAAAGGCACGAACTATATCGAAATCAAAGTGTTGAAAAACGGGATCGAGCAGGATCGGCGGGACCTTGCGGTGTTTGCCCGGGATCATTTGTCGGCAGACAAGGAAGTGATTCTTTGGGTAGATCAGGCCTCCAACGCCAAAAAATTTCAAACCGGCGAGCAGGTGCGGGCTTTTCTGCAGAAAGCCAAGGACAGTGGAGTAACCTCCGTCGCATTTGATGTGAAAGGCGTCGAAGGCTATGTTTCGTACAAGAAGAACGACTTGACGGGGAGGCCCTACGTCAGCGAAATTCAAGCTCCCGTGAAAGCCGGTGCCAGCCCGGACCTGGATCTGCTGCAGGAATTCATCGACCACGGCCATGCCTTGGGGCTGGAAATTCATGCGGCTATCAATGTGTTTGCCGAGGGATCGATTGCCTACAACGAGTTCGCCGTGCTGAATGACCATTTAGACTGGGAGGAACGCGTGCATTACGCGGAAAACAACGGCGAGATCAAACGGCTGCGGGAAAGCGCGAAGCAGGGCTTGGCCGCCTTCGTGAATCCGGCGAATGATGAGGTGCGCGAATACCAGCTCAAGACGTTTGAGGAGATCATCAAAAACTATAACGTGGACGGCGTGGTACACGATCGTGGGCGGTACGACAACGAAGGCGCGGATTTCAGCGAGGAGACGAGGGTCAAGTTCGAGCGGTTTTTGCTCCAGCGCGGCAAGACGTTGAACCATTGGCCCAATGATATTTTCTATTATGAAAATAACGTCAGAGTGGATGGCCCGCTGATTCAGGATTGGTGGGAGTTTCGTTCGGGGATCATTCAGAGCTTCTTCCGTGAAGTGAAGTCGCTGGTGGATTCCTACGAGATTCAAACGGGTAGAACCATCAAAGTATCCTCCTATGTCGGTTCCTGGTATGAGACGTATTATTTAAACGGGGTAAACTGGGGGAGTAAAAATTTTCGCATCCATCCCGCTTTGGGCTTGCCGGTCGAGTCCATATATACCCCGGAGTATTACGATACCGGATACATCGAATACCTGGATTTCCTGATGATCGGCGCTTATCAGACGACCAGCCAGGAGATTCAGAAATACATTACGCTCGGGAACATCGTCACGAACGGAGAAATTCCGCTCTACGCGGGAATCGCCCTGAACAACGTGCAGCTGCCCGCCGTTCAGCGCGAGGTATTCCAGGCGGGCTTGAGAACGACGAACGGTCTGATGCTGTTCGACGCCTCCCAGATCAACTGGGCGATCGCCAAGGCGGCGCTGCAGGACCGCGAATGGGTGAAGGATTATCAGCTTGGCATGAGCTTGCCCGACAGCGCCGATACGTTCCTGGAAGGTCATTACTACAATGTGAACCGGGTGGAGGGCAATATTAACGTGATGACGGAAGCTTACGGCACGACGACCGGCACCAATCACTTCGGCGTTGAGGTGGTCGTGGACAACACGGGAGCCGTCACCCGTGTAGCGAATCGAAATCAAGCGATTCACTGGAGCTGGGGAGCCCCGGAAGAGAACAATAGCGTGATTCCGCCGGGAGGCTTCGTCATATCGACGATCGATCCTTCGGGCACGAGAACGAACCGGCAGCTCGTGGCGAATGCTTATGAAGTGGGCGATCAGGTTCGTGCGGCCGTATTAAGCGGGCTGATGGACGATGAGCTGCGGGAGACGCGGGACAGCCGTTATCAATTGGAAGGAACGGTCGAAGTGCTCGGCCCGGGGACCCCTTCCGTCATAGTGAACGGAGAGTCGGCTTCCGTATCCCCAACCGGGGCATTTACGGTAAGCGTCCCGTTAACGACGGGAATCAATTTCGTCCAAGTGGACGTATATGTGGATGAGCTGAAGACCAACAGCGATTCGGTGCAAATCATTCGCACTTCCACCGGGGATGGCGGATCTAATCCCGGCCAGCCGGGTGCGCCGGGCGGCAGTTCATCGTCCTCTCCAACCCAACCCGCGAAGCCGGAGCGGCTAAGCATCGTTAAGACAACGGCAGAGAACGGGCAGCGTCTGGTTGACGCCAAAGCCGAATTGTCGCGGATGCTTGAGGAGGTGAAGAGCCTTCGCGAAAAACCGATCCAATCGCAGCTCTTGCCATATCGCTTCAATGAAGCATCCGATGTCATTACACTGCACCTGCCTACCCGGGGATTGGAGGCAGCGGCGAAGGAACTGCCGGAAGGCGTTATCCTTCTGGAGTCCTCGTTAGGAAGGCTGGAACTGCCTGTAAAGGCGTTGAGCGAATCCCTCAATCGGCGGGGGGCGGCGGACAGCTTGCAAATTCGTATCGGGATTCCCGCGAAAGCGCAGGAAGACCAACTAAACGGCTTGTTGCCGGAGCGGGCCGCACGGCTTGGATCCATGCTGGAGGTTGCCTTCTTCTGGGAACAGGGGGGCGATTTAACTGCCCTGCCGGCCTTTAAGGGAACGTACGCCAGGCTTACGGCTGCACCGCTGTCGGGAGCCGTGGATGCGGATACAACGACCGTTCTCCTTCTGGAACCTTCACTGAACCGCTATGCGTTTGTGCCTGCGGTAATCAAGCAGGAGGGCGGGAAAGCGCGGATTACGTACCGGCTGAAGGAAGGCGGCATATATGCGGCGATGGAGCACCGGAAGACCTTTACGGACATGAACGGTCACTGGGCTGCCGACGAGGTTGCGCTGCTGTCCTCCAAAACGGTCATCCAAGGCACCTCCGATGCGCGATTTGGTCCAAACGATCCAATCACGAGAGCCCAGTTTACCGCGCTGCTGGTCCGCGCCCTTGGACTAATGGGACAGGGGCAGGACTTTAACGCGGGCTTCACGGATGTAAACTCCGGTGTTTGGTATGCGGACGCGGTGTCGGTTGCGGTGAAACACGGGTTGATCGAGGGCTTTGCTGACGGGGAGTTTCGTCCAAACGAGCAAATGACGCGGGAACAGATGAGCGTGCTGCTGGTTCGAGCTTTAAAGCTGGCGGGCGCGGAGGTTGCCCCAGCCCCCGGAAACCCCGACTCCCTGCTGGCAGGGTTCAAGGATCGCCGTCATATCGGGGCCTGGGCCGAAGAAGCCGTTGCAGCCGCGGTGGATTCCGGCTTAATGAAAGGGCGCGGGATCGGCCTGTTTGCGCCCGAAGCATCGTCCACCCGTGCGGAAGCGGCGGCGGTTCTCGCCCGAATGCTGCGGCTGGCGGGGCTGATCAATCCATAGGTCGCTGAACACAAAAAAAGTTGGATGGAAGAGATGATTTTTTCCATCCAACTTTTTTGTGCTTGCAGGAAGTGACTGTGGCGCGACGCAAATGCTTTTCGTACAAGAATCCGGCAACGCTGAGCATTTGAATTGATGCCCTTTCGGGACAGCTCCCGGCATGATCTCTTTTCGGATTAGACCGGGCGCAGCTTGGGCCATTGCAGTTCAATCCCTTGATCGATAAGCCGCTGCTGAAAGTCGGATAAGGTTTCTTCAGACTTGCGGACGTCGGTCGGAAAGAGGTTGCGATCCAAGCAGAAGCTGGCGCAAGCCCCCGCCGCTTCGCCGATGTTCCATTCCACGGGATGAAGCCGGTAGCAGCCGTTCGTGATATGGGTGACCCCGATGTTTTTGCCTGCCGCCAGCACGTTTTTGACCCGTTTCGGGATCAAGCTGCCCAGCGGGATTTGAAAAGGTAATGAAGAGATATCGATATAAGGCCGGTTGCCCGTGCTCGGATGCAAGTCGATGCGGTAACAGCCGACTCCGACGGAATCCGGGAACCACTCGGCCACACCGTCCGGCCGGGGGGCCGTGGCGACATGCTGCTCCAGCACCGTGAACTCCGCTTGAATTCTTCTCGACTCGCGGGTATAGGGTGCCATGGCCAATCCGTCCTCCGTTCCGACGACGTCGCGGCGCAGGCGCAACCCCGGGTAGCCTTGCCCGCCGTCCGGCCGGGGAGCTTCGGTTTGCAGCCAATACAATAGCGACAAGCTCAGCTGTTTGGCCCGGTGCAAATGACCAGCGGCTTCCTCTTCCGGGACGTCGATAATGGAACCGAGCCAATAGTCGTTCTGCGGCCAGTTGATCAGGGAGAGCGGACGAAAGCCGAAACGGTTGTCGAAATGGGCGGGATCTAGGATTTGCCGGTATTGAAACAGCGGGAATTTATCTGTGTATCCCGGAAAAATTTCATATTCGACCGGCTCGTTCGTGGAAGGCTTGACGCCGGTTAAGCTTAACAGCCGATCCGGCCAGAAATCCGGCTTATATTGCCGCCAGAAATCGTACATCTCGGGCTTGTCGATGAGATGTTCTTCCCGCTCCGCATAATCTACGGCGAAGCAATAAGTAAAGCCCTGGATGTCCTGCGGCGCGGGGGCTCCGTCCACGGCATGGGGTTCGCCGGTTTGCGCTTTGGATTCCGCGCCGGTCACATACTCAATGCCCGCAAGCGGAAGCAAATCGCCAAGCTCAGTGGCATCGATAAAAAACGGAGCCAGAAGCACGAGCTCATCCCCGGTGCCGTGATGACGCACCGTCACGCTGTTCACAACGTCCCCGTCAGTTTCGGCTTGTTGGATTCGGCAGTTGTGCAGAATCGTCAACCGACCGCCGTGAATGTAAGGGGCCAGCATCTGCTGCAGCACGGCCAAGCCGACGCGCGGATCATGGCTGATCCGGCTGACGATGCCGCCGCCGGGATTGAGTCCGGGAAGCTCCCTTGCCGCCGGCGTCATCGGAAAATGATCCCGATAATAGCGGCGGACGCCTTCACGGAAATTCCGGTAGCGTCTCGTACAACCAAAATGCTCGATCCAGGGATGCTCGTCGGGCGGAACGGCCTGGCTGGTCAACTGTCCGCCGATCCAGAGCGTCTCCTCCGTCATGATGACGGTTTTGCCCGCAGCCGCGGCGGCCAGAGCCGCAGCGGTTCCTCCGGTTCCGCCCCCGAGAATCACGAGATCGGCCTGCATTTCGCGTTTCATCGCATGTCTTCTCCTTTGGCTTGAATTTTAGGGTTGGGCTTCAGAATACCCAAGATTGCATTCATTGTAGAGGGTTCGGCGCGAGAACGGTACGGGAGGCGGGTGACCTTTTATGGTAATCTGATGTGCGTTCGCTCCCAATCCGATCCCAATGAACGAGTGATCTGGTATGCTAGGAATCATCATAGACTTTCTTGAAGCGACTATTTCACGTTGTGGAGGTAAGCCGATGAACAAAATCACCATTGCCGTGATTGGCTGCGGCACGATTGCGAACCACGCCCACATCCCGTCCTACTTGGCCCACAAGCATGTTGAAATCAAATATTTCTGCGACATCCTGCAGGACCGGGCGGAGGCCGCCGTCGCGAAATACGCTTGCGGCCGGCCCATCCGTGATTACCGGCAGATCGTTGAAGATCCGGAGGTCGACGCCGTATCCATCTGCACGCCGAACGCTTCGCACGCTTCCATCGCCATCGATTGCCTGCGGGCGGGCAAGCATGTCCTATGCGAGAAACCGGCAGCCCGCACCTACGCGGAAGCCCTGGAGATGCAGAAGGTTCAGCATGAGACGGGCAAGATTCTGAATATCGGGGTGGTCAACCGGTACAACGAAAGCGTGAACCGCATCCGAAAAATGATTCAAAACGGCGAGCTCGGCGAGTTGTATCATGTCTATGCCAGCTTCCGCTCGCACCGGTCGATTCCGGGGTTGGGCGGCGCTTTTACCACGAAGGCCATCGCCGGCGGCGGCGCGCTGATCGATTGGGGCGTTCATTTTCTCGATATCGTCATGTATTGCGCGGGCGACCCGAAGCCCCAAACCGTTACCGGCCAGGCTTACTCCAAGCTGGGAAAAGATATGGCCAACTATACGTACCTCAAAATGTGGGCCGGCCCGCCGGACTATAGCGGCACCTATGATGTCGACGATTTCGTGGCCGCGCTGATCCGTACCGAGGGCCCTACGATCTCCTTGACCGGTGCTTGGGCCCAGAACATCGGGGTCGAGGAGATGTTTATCGACTTCCTGGGCGATAAGGGCGGCATCCGCTTGAACTACGGCGGGGACTTTACCTTCTATACGGCGGCAGACGGCGCTTTGACCGAAACGACGCCGAAATTCGTCTCCGGCAATATGTATCAGCAGGAAATCGACGGTTTTCTGAAGTGCATCCAAACGGGAGAGAAGCAGCCCTCGCATATCGACACCGTCATTCTGTCCTCCCGGATCATCCAAGCCATTTATGATTCGTCCGACAAAGGGGAGGAAATTGCGATCCCATGAAAAGAATCGGGTTTATCGACCTGCACCTCGACCAGTTCCACGCGAACAAATATCCCGGTTGGATCGAGCAGGCTACCGCTGGCGCCATGAAGGTGACTTATGCCTACGGAAAAAGAGACAAGGAGAACGGACGCACGAACGAGGCTTGGTGCAAGGAGACTGGAATCGAACGCCTGCCTTCCATCCAAGACGTCGTTGAGCGAAGCGACTACTTAATCGTGTTGTCTCCCGATAACCCGGAGGTTCACGAGGAATTGTCGCAGCTTCCGCTGCAGTCGGGCAAGCCGACCTACATCGACAAGACGTTCGCCCCGGACCGGGCGACGGCGATTCGCCTATTCGAGCTGGCCGCGAAGCACGGAACGCCGATGTATTCGTCTGCGCTGCGTTTTGCCGGCGAATATGCGGAGATCGACCCGGCAGGGATTCAAACGATCAGCAGTTGGGGGCCCGGCGCCTTCGCCAACTACTCGATCCATCAAATCGAACCTATCGTGCGCCTGATGGGGGCGGAGCCGCAGCGCGTAATGTATACCGGAACGGCGGCTTCGCCCGCGCTTCTTATCGATTTTGGGGCAGGCCGCCGCGCTACGATTCACCACCTGGGGGACAATTGCCCTTTTACGCTTGGCATCAAATACGACGACGGAACCTTTGCGCAAGCCTCCGCGGTCTCCAATTTCTTTGAGCCGTTCATTAAGAATCTGGTAACGTTCTTCAAAACCGGCCGGCCGGTTGTTGATCCAGCGGAAACCGTAGCCGTGATCACCTTGATCGAGAACGGGTTGAAGGCGGCGGAAACGCCGGAAACCTGGGTGAATCTGCCGTCTTCCTGACCGTCCATCCGAATTCCGACCCGCCTTCGCGTGAAGGTGGGTTTTTATGTAAACGAATCAGCGGCTAGTTATCCTACGGGCCACGAATGTATAATTATAGGAGGTGTTACGGGGGAGCAAACTCAGGGAGGTTCAATGAAAAAACTAACTCTAGTCGCATTAATCCTAGTTGTACTGGGGTTCGGATACGGCTGCAAAAATAACCATTATTCGTCTACACCGATTGAGGCGGTCGAAAAGGTTAGGTATGAGATGAATGGACAGCTCCTACACGAGGTCGAGACGGATCGAGGCAAGGTTCTGTTTATTGTTCGTGAACTGCAAAACGGACAAACGATCAATGCAGAATACGTGCAAAAAACGCCATTGCTGGGGTGGAAATGGGGATTTGGAGGAGGTCACACCTTGCCTTCAATCCATGAAAAGGATCCCGACAGCTTCTGGTCACATCAGTATTTTTCATCAACCAAAGGAACAGAGTATGATTCGCCATTTCCGTTTCTATTTGGCGTGATTCGTAACCCGCAAATCGATTCAATCCGTGTTTACAGCTATGCTTCAAACGAGAGCGTTAGTGCGCAAATTATAGACACGGGAGATCGATATACCAGAATCTGGTTTCTTTTTGTATCCGAAAAGCAGGGAGCCAGGTTTAAGCTGACCGCACAAGCGGAAGATCTTCAGATTATCAGCACCCAGATAGCGGAGACTACTCGGAGTGAAAACTAAGCCGTCGGAAGAAGGGGATCGTGTGTCAGGAACTTTCATGCTATATCATTATTTTGAGAAGGACCTCGGACCGTTTCGGAATCTCTCAAGCTTGCCGGTAGAGCGTGCATTGGAAGTATCCGAGCAAATCAGGCAGGACGGCAAATCGTTTGCCAGCCAAAGGTCAGCCGAGTACATGTTGATTCGAAAAGAACTCGAGGAAATCGCGAGAGAACGATTTATCGCCAAGGGCGGCCGACCCCAAAATTCGTATCCGCACTATATGACGCTGGAGGCGTGCGATTGGCTGAAGACATGGTATTCTCAGCCGGATTGGGTTCGGATCAACTGGGATGAGTTCCAGGAAACCTCGATCAGTTTTACCTACGGCGATCTTTTTCCGACCATGAGGTATCGGGAAGATAAGCCTTACCGGAGGCAAGTCTACACCAAGCGGGAAATCGTCGAAGTCATCGCGGAATACGGCTTGCCGCAAGTGTGGAATAGGCTCGGAGATCATGGGCCGGAACGGTACATCGAAGTTCAAATCTGGGATGACGAAGTGCTGCGCCAATTTATGCATCACGACAAGTGAGAGGGATTATCGATGAACCATGAAATCACAAGGGACTGATGACCGAAGCGGTCGAGGCGGTGGTGAACCATGCGTTCCAGGAGTTGCATTTGCACCGGATTGAGGCGAATATCATGCCAAGAAATCGGGCTTCGCTTCGCGTGGTCGAGAAACTTGGTTTTCGGAATGAGGGGGTATCGAGAGAGTACTTAAAGATCAACGGGAAGTGGGAAGATCATATTCATATGGTTCTATTGAATGAGGAGATGGAGTAAATCAATTCCAAGTTTATGCAGCAAAAGCCCTGTCCTGAGCGTTCATTCGCCAAGACAAGGCTTTACAGGGGGGCGCATTATAGATGATTTTGCGATTGCAGGTAATCCAACGCTCGCGCCATTTTTGCCAGATAAGCGGGATTTTCGTCCGAGCACCTAAACTCGATATGGCCCGCATACTCCCGAGCGTGGCTGGACGAATCGCCGATCAAGGCGCATAGCCGCTCCACCGTGCCGCGGCTGCCGTCGATCAGCTCGATGTGGGGCGGCAGGATTTGCTTCAGGATCCCCTTGTAATAAGGAAAATGCGTGCACCCGAGCACGATCGTGCTGTATTGCCCCAAATCGATGCCGGAAAGCTTGCGGCTGAAATAACGCTCGATTTCGTCCCGGTCGAAATGCAGTTGCTCGCAATATTGCACCAGTTCCGGCAGCGGCATGGAATCCACCACTTTGTGGTCGTCCACCCGGGCCACCAGGTCGGTATATTTCGATAGGCTTAACGTCAACGAAGTCGCAAAAACCAGCACCCGTTTGCCGGCGGCTTGGCTTCGTTTGACGGCCGGTTTAACGGCCGGTTCCATGCCGATGAGCGGAATGTCGTACATGCGCCGAAGTTCTTCGATTGCCGCGCTGGTTGCGGTATTGCAGGCCACGACCAAAGCTTTGATCTCTTCCCGCATGACGGTGCTTACCGATTCCTGAACGAATCGCTTCACCTCGGGCAGCGTTTTGGTCCCGTACGGCACGTGGAGCGTATCGGCAAAATAAAGAAAATCTTCTTTCGGCAGCTTCTTCATGGCTTCCGTCAACACGGTCAAGCCGCCGATGCCTGAATCAAAAAATGCGATTCTCACTCATATCACCTGAATTTGTTGTGGTTTGTTCGTCCTGATGTTCGTCCGCGGCATCCCATTCCCGGTAAAACTGCTCCAAAAAACGCAGCATAAACGCATGGCGCGATTCGGCCAGCTTCCGGGCATACCGGGTATTCATTAGATCTTTCAGTTTCAAAAGCTTTTCGTAAAAATGATAAATCGTCGTTTTCTCGCGGCTGCGATAATCGAAATCCGAGAAATCCCGACCGGGCTCGTGCATGGACCTGCCTCTGGAGCCGCCATAGGCAAACGTCCTAGCAATGCCGATGGCGCCAATGGCGTCAAGCCGGTCGGCATCCTGAACGATTTGTCCGGCGAGCGTGGACATCGGAGGGTTCTTTCCGCCGTTATAAGACATCGTGGAGATAATCTCCATCACCTCGCCCGTGACGGACGGATCGCCGACATGTTCATTCAGCCAGCCGCGGACACGCTGCAGCCCGGCTTCCTTGGACGGATTCAGCTTCTCGTCCGCCACGTCGTGCAGCAAAGCCGCAAGCTCACAAACGAATACATCCGCCTGTTCCTTATGGGCGATCGCCAGGGCCGTATTCCGAACCCGATGAATATGCCACCAGTCGTGGCCGCTCGCGTCGCCGCTGTGCACTTCCTGCACGAATCGTTCGGCTTGTTCAATGATTTGCTGCCGTCGGTCCATCCGCACCGTTCCTTTCCAATCTCTAGCTCATAGAAACATCGAATACCATCTTACCTCAAAATCGGTATTCTTTAAACTCGTTTTGTTATCCCCAGTCGCATTATATGAACAAAAGATTCGGATGGAAGCGGCGCTTCATGCAAATATTTTCCTTTATCATTGGGACGGGTTCGGCGATAATAGGGTTGGAAATAGGCGGGTAAAGGAGGTTCCCATGTCAACGAGCAAGGAGATCCCCGAGCTTTATTTTGATGGTCAATATATCGATGTGTTGTGGGATAATTATGACCCGGCCGTGAAGTGGTTCGAGACGTACTTCGGCTGGAAGGTGCTTCGGCAAGAAAACTGGAAGGTCGATCCCCGCTGTTCGGAAGGCAAGATGACTCAGATGGAACTCGGAACCTGGCTGGTCACCTACCTTACGAAAACCAGGCTTCCCCACCATTATGCCGAACGGGGGACCGTGGAACCCCGCCTTCGCTTGTGTTTTCGAACGAGGGAATTGGATCGCCTGCGGCGCTCCTTTGTCAGCGATGGCGTGCGGGTGTCCGCCGTGTATTCCGGACCGAAAACGAGATATTTCGATGTTTGGGCTACCGCCGAAGGCATCCGGTTAACGCTGCAGGAGGATTTGGCGCTGCCTCCCTCACCTTCCTCCGGTTTGACGCCCTCCTGGATTCGGCTGGGAGTCAACCGGCTAAACGAGTCGATTCAATGGTATGGACAACATCTGGGCATGAAGTGCGTCGAGCATCATCCGGCCAGAGGCTTCGCGGTGATGGAGCTAGGGTTAAATCATTCGGAAGACAAATCGCTTTGGGTGCTTGAACAAATAAGCGATGAGGCGTACAGCGGCAAAGTGGACGGTCAGGTGCAGCCCGTATGTTGGATTCGGGAGCGGCGGGATTTTTTCAAATACCATCAATATTTAAAACAACGCGGAATCGAAATCTCCGGGATCGGCGGTTTTCTGCAACAAGGATTAGTCGGTTTTCATTTTTATGATCCGGACGGGAACCGACTGAACATCAGCAGTATGTGAGGTGCATAATGAGAAAAAAATGGATTAACCCTATCACGGCCTGTCTTCTCCTTACCTTTTTGTTTCTCTCGGGTTGCGAAGCGGGCCGTTCGGAAACGGCTAACTTGGATAATCATCTACCGAAGAAGGAGACCGGCGCCATTGCCATTCAACCCTTGCCGATGGAGAACGAGGAATTTGCCATTCTGAAAGCGGCGGGATCCGGGAATACGATGATATTTGAGGTGAACTTGGGAGAGACCGGAGCCGATCGGATTCATTTTTGGGTCGATCCATACGTAAATGGCGAAAGCAAAGGATCCGTACTTGGGCTGGAAACTTCACTGGAACAGGTTAGCGATAACCCATTCAGGCTGTATTTAACGACTCTTGACACGAGGAACGGCGACGAAGTTCGGACGCTTGCCTTCAGGCATAAAGGAAACGTGGTCAGCTCCAAAGCGGAAAGCCCCAAAGGCGATTTTGATAGTACAATGGTCCATTCCATGCAGCCAACTACCGTAAATCCTAATGAAACGGCTGTTTTGGGCGTGATCGTGAGAAATAAGGGCAAGGACCATGTGGCATCCAGCGACGATGTCGATGCTATGATCCGTGACAACCAGGAAGTCCATGTGCTGAGATGTACGATCATGAAGGACAGGTGAGGCCAAGACTTACGGGCTGACCGAGCTTGAGCGGTTCATGCTTCTCTTCTTCCGGTTCCGTCTGGGGGCGTTCCAATACAATTGCAGCGCGGACAAGGCGCAAAGGAGTGAAATAGCCAGAAATATCAACGACCACACCAGAGGGGAAACTCCCGTGAGCCGGGCCAGATTCGTCGCGTCTCCGGCTTGGCTCGGAGAAACGATGGAATTCAGCAGCAACGTGACCGGCCCCATCACCGACTCCTCCAGGCATAAGAACGCCAGCAGCAAGTAATAGAAATTGCGAATTCGTCCCCCTAGCAGAAAGAACGCCACGTTAATCAATAGGAACAAGATTAACCATCCCCGGCCGTAGCCCGAGCGCACAAACAGCAGCAGCGATACCAAAGCAAGCATACTGATAAGGATTATCCCGGCCGCCTGATTTTGCCGGGAATAGCCGTAGAACATAGCTACCGCGAACAGCGAAGCGGTGATATAACCGGCCAAGGATACCGCCAATTGGCTCCAGCCCGATACCAACACCGAATAGGTGACGCCGCTGTGATCGGGGTTCAGTTCAATGCGGAGCACCTGTCCGGACGCAAGCAAAGTGACGACCGCATGGCCCAGTTCATGAACCATCGTATCCAGCATGCGGAACCAGTCGGAATACGGGATCAATCGGGTCAGAACGGCCGCTCCGATCAGAAACAACAAGGCCTTCAGCCATTTATTCATCAAACTTTCGCCCTCCCCGGCAACTTGCAGTTGCTTTTCATTATAAGGGAGGGCAAAATAGTATTCAAAAGGCGAACAAATTTTCGGTTCGATGATATAATGGTCGTGACGGAGGTTATGGAACGATGAACGATAGAGCGGGCGAAAATCGCGGCTTTTTCGGACAACCCCTACATAGAGATCGGGAACGACAGCCGGCTCCCGAACACCGGTTGACGTTTGCCGAGTTGGAAGTGGATGACGCCACGAGGCTAGCGAGCGGCGGCTCGGAGCCGATAAGCCGGGTCGTGGCGCCGGACCCTTGGGAGCGCGATACGGATTGGCGTCAGGATTTCCGTTGTATTTCCCGGGAACAACGGTTTGTCCAGAAGGCGAAGGAATTGGAGGCAGTCATAGAAGCGACGGCGGAGTTTGTTCCATTTCAGACTTATTGGCCGACCTATGATGAGATGCAGCCCAGGCAACTGAAATGGTATTTGTTCTGGCGGGGAGAGGTCCGTTCCGGACGTTATCCGGACACGGACCTGTCGTACCTGTTCGTCTACTTGTACGAGTTGATCCATGGGATCGGCTGGTCGGAGCCCGCAGAAGGGTACGCCTTAATGGAGCGGGTCTGGCAGGGTTACCGGCAGCGTTACCCCAAGCTTGATCTTTATGTGCGGGAGTGGTTGTACGATCTGACCTTGGTGTTCCAACTGGAGGAGCGGCCCGCCGAGCCGATGGCCAAGCTCCCGCGCAATTTGTCGATGGAGCTGAAGGAGCTGGAATGGCGCAGAAGGTTCTCGGCCGATCCGCTGGGGCTGAGTTGGGAGCTGCTGATCACGCTGATCGATTATGACGTGGAGAAAAGCCGCTTTTACCTGGAGCAAGGCCGCAAGGAACTGCGGAACTACGCGCCGAAGGTCATTGCGTTGGTCGACGGTTATCTCGCAAAAAGCATGGGAAGCCGGATTCTGGAGCTGTTTAAGCCGATGGAGAAGCAGGTATCCCGCTATTTGTTCCGCAGTGCCGTATACGACCATGATTTGTACGGACGCACCCAAACTGTCTCCATAAGGCCTTATAGCGGGCATGCGCCGCTGCGCTCATTTCTGACGCAGCTCGTTCGCCTGACGGAGAACAAGCTGCGCGAGCTGACCGGGTTTAAAGGCAAGCTGCGCGGGATCGAGGTGGGACCGGAGATCGAGCAGCTGGTCGGGCGATACTTGAGCAAGGAGTTTGAACGACGGAAGGCGGAAGAAGCGAAAGCCCGGACGCCTAAGGTGAAAATCAACACCGCCAAATTGCGCAAGCTGCAGCGGGAATCCAACGAGGTGCGAGATATGCTGCTCAGCGAGGAGCAGTTGACGCTTGCGTTTGCGCCGGATCCGCCGGGCCTTCCGTCCGAGCGCTTCGTTAGCCCGCTCGGAAAATCCGCCGCGGAACCGCTTCAACCGGCTTTTGATTTTGAGCGGGGTTATGAGGCGGCGCCGGATGAGGAAGCAAAACCGATTGTGAACGTTCCCCCGGCGCAGGACCGCCCGGAGACGGCGGCATGGGCCTCGCAATTGCCGCAGGGGACGGAGGAGGTTCTACCGCCGCTTGTCGGGGAGCGGCACCAAGCCGAGGAGACCGCGGGAGAGCCGATGGCGAACCTGCCGGAGGATTGGCGGAAGCTGTTTGCGAGCCTTACCGCGCCCCAGGCGCAGATGCTGGCCGCTTTGTTACAGGGACAGGGCGCGGCGGAACGCCAAGCCATTGCCGAGCAGGCCGGTTCCATGCCCGCGCTGTTGATCGATGAAATCAACGAGCTGGCGATGGAGCGGATCGGGGATCTCCTGATCGATGGAGATGAAGTCGCGGACGATTACCGCGCGGAGCTTGGCGTGTGGCTTTCAACCCGGCGCCAAACGAAGCGCCGGATGATATCAGACAAGTTTTAAACGATGAGGTGATGGTGGATGAAACAGGTGCAAATCCCGAAACGGCTGACCACGGCGCTCGTCAATTCCCTGACGGCCGGGGTCGTGCCACGGGTCGGGCTGGAGCATATTGCGGTCGGACGCAAACCGGAAGTGGCGTCGATCCTGCAGGATATGGACAATATTGCGGAAGGCGGGGCGGCTTTTCGCTTGATCACGGGGCGTTACGGGAGCGGCAAGAGCTTCCTGCTCCAGATGATCCGCAATTACGCCATGGACCGCGAGTTCGTGGTGGCGGACGCCGATCTGTCGCCGGAGCGCCGGCTGGTTGGCACAAAAGGGCAGGGACTGGCGACCTACCGGGAGCTGATGATGCATCTATCGACCCGCACGCGGCCGGACGGCGGCGCGCTGGAGACGATGCTGCAGAGGTGGATCGCCGCCCTCCAGCAGGAGCAAATGCAGGCCACCGGCCTGCGGCCCGGCGATCCGCAGCTGCATGAGGCGGTCGAACTGCGGATTTATGCGGTGACGAACGAAATGCAGAGTCTTGTGCATGGATTTGATTTTGCCAAGGTGCTGGCAGCCTACTGGTCGGGGTACAAGCTGGGGGATGATGACCGGAAAGCGGCGGCCATGCGCTGGCTGCGCGGCGAGGTTCCGACCAAAACGGAGGCGCGCCAGGAACTGGGCGTCGGCGTCATCATCGACGATGACAACTGGTACGACTACACGAAGCTGTGGGCGGAGTTTGCGGTGCGCATCGGATATCGCGGGCTGCTGCTGTTCATTGATGAGGGCGTGAACCTGTACAAAATCACCAACAGCGTCTCCCGCCAAAGCAATTACGAGAAGCTGCTGACGATGTTCAACGATACGATGCAGGGCAAAGCCCAGTATCTGGGCATTTATCTGGGCGGGACGCCGCAGTTCGTCGAAGACGAGCGGCGGGGGTTGTTCAGCTACGATGCTTTGCGTTCGCGGCTGATGGACGGGCGTTACAGCAGCGGAACGCGGCGCTCGTATACGTCGCCGATCCTGAAGCTGGACATGCTGTCGCATGAGGAAATTCTGCTCTTGCTGCAGAAGCTGCGCGAGATCCACGCGCTGCATTTCGGGTACGACGTGCGCCTGACCGACGAGCAGTTGATCGCGTTCATGCAGGCGGCGGTGAATCGGCTCGGCGCCGAGGAGCTGCTCACGACCCGGGAGGTCGTACGGGATTTTATGGACGTGCTGCACTTGCTGCACCAGCAGCCGGCCTTGTCGTTCGAGGCGTTGATGGGCGAACGGGAGCAGGAATACGCGGCTTCCGGAAACCGAGGGGCCACGGACAAAGGCGGCGCCGACGAGCTGGACGACTTTTTGGCGGAGTTTGAGCTATGAGCGGGGCGGGTTCTTTCTCCCGGTTGGCGCCGTTTATTCAGGAGTACATTTACCGCAAAAAATGGGACTCGCTCCGCGATGCCCAAGTAGAAGCCTGCCGCGTGCTGTTCGATACGCCACACCATTTGCTGATCGCGTCGGGGACGGCTTCCGGGAAGACGGAGGCGGCCTTTTTCCCCGCGCTTACGGAGCTTTATCATCGGCCATCGGAGTCCGTCGGCATCCTGTATATCGGACCGCTGAAGGCGCTGATCAACGATCAGTTCGAGCGGATCAAGGAGCTGCTGCGGGACGGGGAGGTGCCGGTCTGGCATTGGCACGGCGATGTGGCGCAAGCCGAGAAGACCAAGCTGATGCAGCGTCCCTGCGGCGTTCTGCAGATTACCCCCGAATCGTTGGAAGGGCTGCTCATGAACCGCCCGAATGCAATCCCGGCGTTATTTCATGACTTGCGATATATCATGATCGACGAAGTACACGCGTTTATGGGGGCGGATCGGGGCATTCAGGTGATTAGCCAGCTGACCCGGCTGGAGCGGATGGCTTCCTGCGCGCCCCGCCGCATCGGCCTGTCGGCGACCCTTGGCGACTACGACATCGCGGCCCGCTGGCTTGGCGCCGGCGCCCCGCAGCCGGTCGAAGTGGTATCCCCGCCCGGGGGGCGGAAGCTGAAGCTGTCGGTGGAGCATTTTTCGTTCCCGGACGCCCGGGACGAAAGGGAAGCCGAACATCTGGAGTTGGCCAAACAGAAGTACTACAACTTTGTTTACGACAATACGCATCGCAAAAAGGCGCTCGTCTTCACCAACAGCCGCACCGACGCCGAGCTGACCACGCTGGAGCTGCGCCGGATTGCGGCAAAGCGGGAGGAGCGCGACGTGTTCCATGTCCATCACGGGAGCATTTCCGCGATGCTGCGCGAGGAGACCGAGGCTGCGCTGCGCTCCGGCCCCGGCCCGGCGGTGGCCGCGGCGACGGTGACGCTGGAGCTGGGCATCGACCTCGGCGAGCTCGAGCGCGTGATTCAGCTTGGCGCGCCGTACAGCTGCTCCAGCTTCGTGCAGCGGCTGGGCCGCTCCGGCCGGCGCGGGGAGAAGGCATCGGAGATGATGTTCCTCTGCGCGGAAGAGGAGGACGAGGACGCCCAGCTGCCCGCGCGCATGCCGTGGACGCTGCTGCGGGCGATCGCCGTCATCGAGCTGTACGTCCGCGAGCGCTGGGTCGAGCCGGTGGATTTGCGCAAGAAGCCGGTCGGCGTGCTGTACCATCAGACGATGAGCACGCTTAAGAGCATCGGCGAGGCGGAACCGGCCGATTTGGCGCGGGCCGTGCTGACGCTGCCGGCGTTTCGCGGCGTCGAGCCCGAGGAGTACAAGGGGCTGCTGCAGTATTTGCTGCAGACCGACCATATCCAACAGACCGAGGAAGGTACGTTGATTATCGGGCTCGGCGGGGAGAAGGTGGTGAACAACTTCCGCTTTTATGCGGTGTTTAAGGACGACGAGGAGCATGTCGTCTACAACGGCTCCGAAGAAATCGGCAGCATCACCACCGTGCCGCCGCCCGGTTACTGCTTCTCGCTGGCCGGGAAGCTGTGGAAGGTCGAGGAAGTGGACAGCAAACATAAAGCGGTGTACGTCAAATCCTCCCGCGGCAAGGTGGATACGCTTTGGCTCGGTGCGGGCGGGGATGTCCATACCCGGGTCATGCAGAAGATGCGTCAGGTGTTGGAGGAGCCTACGCTGTACCCGTATCTTGCTCCTGGTGCGGTCAATCGTTTGGAGCGGGCGCGCCGGTTGGCCCGGGAGAGCGGGCTGCTGAACAGCCCGGTGATCCCGGCGGGCGGCGATTCGCTGTTTATTTTGCCGTGGGCGGGAAGCAAGCAGTTCCGTACGTTGGAGCGCCTGCTGAAGCATAATCTGACGGAGCCGCTGGGACTGCGCCAGGTGGTCCCGATGGAGCCGTATTATATGGTCGTGGCGGGGAGAACGGGGGCCAAGGAGCTGTTGTCCGCCGTTCGGACGGAACTCTCTTCCGTCCATCCGGAGGCGCTGCTGGCTGCATCGGAATCCCCCTATCTGGGGAAATACGATGAGTTTGTGCCGCCGGAGCTCGTTCGGCGCGCTTTTGCCGTGGATGGACTGGATATCCGGGGCTTGGCCGCGGCTTTGCATGCTGCGGAGCGCTCGGATGCTGGAGGCGGTATAAATTCATGAATAGGAGAATGCAGTCATGAACATCGAGCCCGTATTAGAGCGCATCGTTCGCTGCCTGCGGGGGACGGAAGGCCTGCAGGCGATCGTGTTGGGAGGATCACGCGCGACGAACAGCCATCATCCCGATTCGGATATTGATATCGGCTTGTACTATGAAGGCGAGAACGGATTGGATTTGGCCGGGTTGAACCGGAAGGCGGCTGAACTGGACGATCGGCACCGGAACCATCTGATGACGGGAATCGGCGAGTGGGGGCCGGGCGTTAACGGCGGCGGTTGGCTTGTCATCGACGGGTATCACGTAGACTTACTGTACCGGGATATGACGGCGGTCCGGCAGGCGATTGAGGATGGATGCGAAGGCAAGGTCAATATGCTCTACCAGACGGGGCATCCCCATGCTTTCCTGAACAGCATTTATATGGGGGAGGTGGCCGAGTGCCGAATCCTGTGGGAACACGAAGAGCGCTTGACCCGGTTGAAAGCCCGAACCAAGCCCTATCCGCCCCTTCTGCGGGTGGGGATGCTGCGGCAGTTTCTGTTTGAAGCGGGGTTCTCCCTCATGTTCATGGAAGCCGGGGCCGATCGCGATGATATCTCCTATGTGACCGGACATGCTTTCCGAAGCGTGTCCGGCCTGAACCAGGCGCTTTACGCCATAAACGGCCGCTATTGCCTGAATGAGAAGAAGGCGGTGCGCAACATCCAATCGTTTGCCGTCAAACCGGAACGTTACAAGGAACGAATCGATCTGGTTTACGAGAAGCTGGGTCCGGATCCGCAAGGAATCCGCGAAAGCATCCGCGAGCTCCGAGCCTTGATCGATGAAGTGAACGAGCTGGCAGAGACGTCAAACAAGGAGGGATTGGCGTGATGGCCAAACCGAAAATCATTGCCCCGCAAATCGCAAACGATTTGCGGGAAACCGATTGGGATGAACTGCTCGGGGATGAGGACCATGAACTGGCCGAAGTTACTGTAGCCGGAGCGTCTTATGAGCAAGGGCTGCTGGATAAATGCATTTTGTCCAAAGTGGTGCTCCGGGGGTGCTCTTTTTCCGGAACCGTATTCGAACGGATGGATATGACCGACGTCGTGCTTGAGAATTGCGATTTGTCCAATGCGGTGCTGGAGAAAGCCATCATCCATCGGGTGCATTTCAAGGATTGCAAGTTGACGGGGCTGAATTTGTCCAAGGTCAATGCGGGCTCCGTGACGTTCGAACATTGCGTGATGAATTTAAGCGACCTGGTGGAGGCCTCCTTGAAACAGGTAAGATTTGTGGACAGTTCCCTGCAAAACGCGAATTTTTACGGCAGCAAATTCAAGGAAGTCGAGCTGCTGAACTGTGATCTGAATGAAGCCGATTTTAACGAGACCTCGCTGAAGGGAATGGACATCAGCACTTGCACGTTTGAACGTGCGGATATCCCTGCTTATGCCATCGCAGGCTGTACGGTCTCGCAGGAGCAAGCGATCGGTTTTGCCAAACTGCTTGGTGTGATCGTAAAATAGAACAAACGAGCCCAACGGCCAACGCCCCGCCTCGACATCGCGATCCTTAGGCCGAGGCGTTTTGCCGGGCGCTTAGCGCTTGAACGTTGCGGCATTCACCGCATCTCCAACACCATCTTATAACTGCCGGGCTCGGCGCGGAAACCGAGCAAATCGCGGTTGATGCGCAGCATCGGACCATTCATGGAATCGTTATGCGTCCGCAAATAAGGCACGCCGCAGTCTGTCGCCGTTTGGATGGCCAGCAGCTTCAAGGCCAAGGCGATATGCCTGCCGCGATATTCCCGGAGCACGCCGGTGAACTCATGGTACATCGCCTGCGTTTGCTCGTTTTGCTGCAGCGTTACGACGCCGACATAACGCTCCCCGTCTTTGGCGATTCCTGATTTTGGAGGGAGACCTATTGAAGCCGGTTCGACCGGTCGCGGTGGATCGAATCGACGATTTGATTCAAGCTCTGACGCAGGCAGACATTGAGCTCAGGGTAACGCCGTCGCTCTGGCCGCTTCGGGATGCCGTCTTGGGTTCGACCGTGAATTTTTCGATGATTCGAATGAGAAATGCGTCTACCTCCTGAGCGGTCGGGAATACCGCTCATTATAGGCATCAGTGTTCGGCATCCCGGTGCCGATGGCGTCATGCGGTCCTGTATTTCATGAGCGCTTCGCTTGTGCTGAATTCAGCCCGGTTTGCGAATCCAACGTCTCCTCCTCAGAAATGACTTCACCTGAAAAAAGGGCGGAAGCCCATCCCGCCCTTTGAATCCGCATCCCGCTTAGTTCACTTTCGTAAACATCCACTTCTGCGCGTCCGTACCGTTATCCGTCCACTGCTGTATCACCGCACCGTCCGCCGTCGAGGAGCCCGACACGTCCATCACCAAACCGCTGGCTTTGGAGATCAGCTTAAAATAGCCGCCGCCCGCATCAACGATTCGCCAACGCTGCGCATCGGTGCCGTTATCGGTCCACTGCTGCAGTTGCACGCCGCTAGCCGTGCTTGAGCTGGGTACGTCCAGCACCTTGCCGCTATGGATGGCCGTCAGCTTGTAGTAACCATCACCCGTGCTATCGAGCCGAAACCGCTGATTGCTGGCGCTAAAATTGGTCCATTGCTGAATTTTGGCCCCGTCTGCGGTCGAGACATCCACCACATCCAACACCTTGCCGCTGGCTTTGGAGGCGATGGTATAGACCGCGCCGTTCTCAAGCGTAGGCGAAGTACCGGCTTGGTCCTGATAGACGCGTACATAATCCACAAGCATTTGCGCCGGGAAAGGCGTGGATCCGTCCGGGCTGCCCGGCCAATTGCCGCCGACGGCCAAATTCAGCAGCAGGAAGAACGGCTTCTGGAATTCTTCCGTGTTCCCGGTTCCGTTTGCGATATAGAACTCATTGTACTGGACACCATCAACGAACCAGCGAATATAACTTGAATCCCACTCCACGGTATACGTATGGAATTGAGAGAAATCCAGGTTGCCGGAGGTCCGGCCGTAAGAGGCGTGCCCGTTCGCATCCCAATGGACGGTGCCGTTGACAAACGCGTTATGGTTGACGCGCTCCATAATATCGATTTCGCCGCAATAAGGCCAGCGGACCGAAGTAATATTCTCGCCCAGCATCCAGAACGCCGGCCAAAGGCCTTGTCCGGTCGGTAGCTTGATTCGGGCTTCGATTTTGCCGTAAGTGAAGCTCTTTAAGCCTTGGGTTTTGATTCGCGCCGAGGTGTAGTTTCTTCCTTCATAGTTTTCCTTCCGGGCGGTAATCACCAAATTGCCGCCGGTGACTTGCAGGTTTTGCGGCCGGTCGGTGTAGTACTGGAGCTCGTTGTTTCCCCATCCGTTCGTCCCGGTCCCGATTTCGGGAGTCCAATAAGCACGATTGAGTGAGGAACCGTTAAATTCGTCGCTCCAGACGAGCTTCCAGTTGGGGGCCGCGCTCGTGGTGCTGGGCGCCGGCACAAAGACGATCAGGAGGGTAAGCAGCAGAAGGAGGAAAATCGGTTTACCGCGTTTTAGCATCATGAATTCGCTCCTTTCAAAAATTGAATGGTCAGGGCTAACTTGCCACATGCGATGTTCATACTAAACCGGTTTCGATTAATTTGATAGCGCTATCATTACATAGATTACCATTTAAAGGTTTGATTTACAACTGTTTTTTTGGAAGGTTTTTCAAATGGATTCGGTTCTGGTATTCTTGAATCAACCGACGATAGAACGGGAGGAACGCAATGGAAATTCGGTTGTTGAAAGAGGCGGATGCCGTTATCTATCAGAACCTTCGATTGCGAGGTTTGCGGGAGGACCCGGGGGCCTTCGGTTCGACTTACGAACGGGAAGCCGCTTTTTCGACCGAAACGGTGGCGGATCGCATCCAACCCAACGAAGATCGATTCGTATTGGGCGCGTTCGACGATCAAGGGACATTAACGGGCATCGTTACATTCGTAAGGGAAATCTCTCCCAAAGCTCGGCATAAAGGGTACGTATTTGGTTTATTCGTTACCCCCGGGATGCGCGGCAAAGGGGTGGGCCAAGCGCTGATGCGGGAGCTCCTTGCGAGAGCCAAGCAACTGGAGGGGGTGGAGCAGTTGAATTTAACGGTAGTATCTACAAACGCTTCGGCCCGCCGGCTCTACGAATCGATCGGGTTTCAGACTTACGGGACCGAGCGGAGAGCCTTGAAATGGGACGGGGAATATTTTGACGAGGATTACTTGGCGTTAAGATGGAACTGAATGGGGGCAGGGGGAAGTGATAACGCAAGCAGCCAAAGATGATTTGTTGAACCAATTCCGCGAATAGACCAGTTATGTCCGGGAGATAGGAATACCGGACCTGCCACGACGTTGTCGCCGGCACGAAGGTGATGCAAAGAACGGGATAGAAGGGGAGAGAACCGATGAAATATTTCAAGAAACTGGTGGGGCCCAGGCTGTATTTGTCCCCCGTGAATCCGGAGGATGTAGAGACCTATACCCGGTGGATCAACGACCTTACCGTATCCGTCAGGCTCGGCGCTTCTCGTGAAGTGTTCGGGCTGCCGCGGGAACAGAGCTTGCTGGACGATATGGCCAAAGAAGGCCAAAATTTCGCGATCGTACGGCTGGACGAGGATCAACTGCTCGGCAACTGCTCGTTGTTTGCGATTGACCCGGTCCGTAGAGTGGCGGAGGTCGGGATCTTCTTGGGTGATGAGGAGCAGCGGGGGCAAGGGTACGGAATGGAGGCACTGCAATTGATTTGCGAATACGGGTTTAAACTTTTGAACCTCAACAACCTCATGCTGCGCGTATTCGAGTTCAACAAACCGGCCATCCGGTGTTACGAAAAAGCCGGGTTCCGCGTGTTCGGCCGCCGATCGCAAAGCTATTACGTAAATGATACGTACTTCGATGAAATCTATATGGAAATGCTGCGGGACGATTGCCGGACGACTTATCTGGATGCGAAGCTGCCCCGCCGCGACTAGTATGCCGGCTGCTTCAAAGCCCGGCCCAACGCTTGCGACGAGCCGGGTCAAACTATAGGCGGAGGGGAGATGACGTAGATGAAGCTCGTGATCATTTTCGGACCACAGGCCGTAGGGAAGATGACGGTGGGCCAGGAATTGGAGAAGTTTACCGGACTAAAGCTGTTTCATAATCATATGACGATTGAGCTGGTCTCACATTTTTTTGACTACGGTTCTCCCGCCGGTAAACGGCTGGTTGGGTTGTTCCGGGAGGAAATTTTTGAGGAGGTTGCGAAAAGCGACTTGCCCGGGTTGATATTCACCTATGTCTGGGCGTTTGACCTGCCGGCCGATTGGGAATATGTCGAACACGTCAGCCGGATTTTTGAATCCCAAGGCGGAGAAGTGTACTACGTTGAACTGGAGGCCGCTTTGGCGGAGCGGTTAATCCGCAACCGTGATCCGCACCGCTTGCTGCACAAGCCGAGCAAGAGAAATCTGGCCCGTTCCGAAGGGGATCTTCTTCAAACCTTGGAGCATCATCGATTGAACTCTTTGGACGGCGAAATACGAAAGCCCAATTATATCAAAATCAACAACACCTCCTGCCCACCGGACGAGGTGGCCCGGATCATCAAGGAGCGGTTTTGGCTCTAATTGCATGGAAATTCCCCCAAAGCCGAGAGGAGTAGGGCAAGCATGAAAGCAGCCATTCTGAAATTTCCTTCCCAAGGGGTTGTTGTTTACGGCACGAAGGATGATTTGTTTCCGGCCGAACTGGCAAGCCGCCTGAAGGCGTCAAACCGGCTTAAGGTTGTGGCCATTCCCGGTGCCAACCATAGCTTGGAGACGGAACGGGTGGATGAAAGCCTGGAGATTATGCGCGAGTTAACCGTTATCTACAGGAATGTTTATGCGAGGCGGAGCATCGGGTCGTGAAGGCGGAGACATGAGGGCGAATCGACCGCCAATTTTTTAGTCAGGGGACTATACGTTGGGCCGTTGGCTCGTCAACATCGGCGTGTTTGTTCCTTTTGGCCTTTTGGTGTACGCTTTTCTGATCGGCGTCGGTTTGTTCTTGATCATTTCAGAGACCTATGCCTGTCTCAAGGGGATATAAGGCAGTTTGATCCGATAAGATTGCGATTGCCGCCGGAGTGGTTCTGGTTCTCATTTTAGTGTTCAACTGGGGGATGTTCAACTAGCTGCGTTCTGGGGAAAGGGGAAAAGCCACGTTGGAATCCAGGAAGTTTGTCGATGCGAAAATCAAGCGATCCATCGCGGACCATGCGGAGCGAACGGATCAGCGGAAGCTGGCGTTATGGGCGGCGGATTGCGCCGAACGCGCTTTGGCCTGCTTCGAGGCGAAGCGGCCGGGGGACCTGCGGCCACGGCGGGCGATCGAAGCCGCGCGCGATTGGGTGCGCGGCGAAGTCAGCATGGCCGCGGCGCGCGCGGCGGCGTTTGCGGCGCATAACGCGGCGCGCGAAGCCGGCCATGCGTCGGCCGGTGCCGCGGCCCGCGCTGCCGGCCACGCCGCAGCCACCGCGCATGTGGCGGGGCACGCGGCGCATAGCGCCACATACGCGGCCAAAGCTTTGGCCCACGCCGCGGAAGACGCGGAAGCGGCCAAGGCAAAGACCGAGCTGGAGCGGCATTGGCAGCTTCGCCGACTGCTCGAATTGGGAGCGGAACCGTGACGGCCGGGGACCTGAATTTTTTAAAAATGAAGTGTTTTACATAAGCGACCCATAATCAAATAAGGAGATGCACCTATGAACCATACACCACTCATCGTACGTCAAGCGGGGCCTGGGGATTTGGAACCGCTTGCGCGGCTGTTCGACGAGTATCGCATATTTTATGAACAAGCTGCGGATATGGAAGGAGCCCGGAGGTTTTTGGAGGAACGGTTGAGCCGGCGCGAATCCGTCGTTTTTCTGGCAGCCGAGCCGGTCAGCGGGAACCTGTCCGGGTTTACACAGCTGTATCCGTCCTTTTCCTCCATTTCGATGAAACGGGTCTGGATTTTAAACGATTTGTACGTCCGCGAGGAATACCGGAACCAAGGCGCGGCGAAGCTGCTCTTGGAAGCGGCGAAATCCCATGCCCGGCAAACGGAGGCCAAAGGCTTGGAGCTGTCGACGGCGATGACCAACACCAGGGCCCAGCGATTGTATGAAAAAAGCGGGTATGAGCGGGATACGGGTTTTTACCATTACTTTCTAAGCTTGTAGTTTGATAAGAGTTGTCGCATGACCAAAGTGATTGTAGTGGATGATGAGGCAAGCATCTCCGGGGGAGTATCTTACGTCCTTCGACGCGGTGGAGACGACGGCGGCGACAGATCCAGAGCCTAAGGCGGGAAAGGCTTAGTACTTCCGTTGGTACGCACCCTGGTGGGGAAGCGGCGGGGCTCGATCAACCTGACGGCTTCCGGGCCCGAGGGGGCGACGTTCGTCATCGAATTGCCGATCGAACGTCCGCATTATACGATGGCGGCTGGCGGCAGGGCGATTGAGCGGAATGGGTCAACTGCAAAAGCGAAAGTGCATTTCATTTCCGGGCAATTTCCCGTTTCGAGCCAATGAAATGCAAAAGCGCATCCGATATGCGGCAATGATCCGCCAAAGGACGTTTTAGGCCGAAATAAACTGCACTTTTGCATTTGAAAGGCGATTTATCGGCATTTGCCTGAAAATCGCCTGCACTTTTGCATTTGCCGATGTCGATACAAGAACGTTACAAGGCGATCGCGGACGTAATGAACATTCCGGTGAACTATGATGTCCAAAACCGTCAGGTGCAAATCGGCGGCAAAGCGACGGAAACGCCGGATGCTGGCGCGGGGTTAACCAAAGTGCTATACACAAGCCCAACTGGAGGAGATCGCCAAAGTTTCCGCCAAGTTTGAGTCCTTCGAAACGCCGTATGCGCCGCAGCAGATGAGCCAAGGGGATGCCTTCAAAACGGTTGGAGCTTCGGCAAGACGGGGGGGAGTCTGCTGTTCAACCATATGACGGTTACGGTGCCGGGCCTCTTTGCGTTAAACATAAGTCAGTCAAACGGCATTTACTTCCAGCGGCGTTCTGGCCTAAGATAGAGATATTGGGCTTTTTTGATTTGAGTTGGAGGTGCAGGTATGGAAAACGAGAAGTTGGGCGAGCTGTTTTTGAAAATTACACTGTATCGCATGACGGATATGTATCTGCGAAGTTTCGGGAAGCGTTAAGCGCTGCAGATCCGGGGGTGCTGTGGGCCGAGCCGTACCCGCGGGCAATTCGGTCGGCGGTATCTCCTTGCATGTCGCCGAGCATATAGCCAGAAGCCGTCTTAGGCTGCAACAGCGCAGCGACCAATTGAAGCCGAATTTCGAACGGTATTTTCCGTCCGGCGATCAAACCGCCAAGCAACTGATCGAGCTGATCGAACAGGAACTTCTGGCGTGGAGAAGCTTGCTGCTTGAGCGTCTCAATCATGGACCCGGGATCGATACGGAGCAGATGCATCAGCTGTATCACGTAGTCGAACATACCGGCTATCATCTGGGGCAGATCATCGACCGGATTCAGGCGGCGACCGGGAGAAAGTTTTCCTTTGTCCAAAACGGCCTGAACGAGGCGTATTTGCGGCGCAAGATCGAGGAAGGGGAGTTGGATGAAACCAATACTTGAAAAGGATGATGTCCGGCGTGTGGAGCGACCTTGGACAAATCCGCGAAAATCGTGTCTATGATTTTCCCGGCCGCTTGTTTAATATTAGATACACAACCACGAATAAATAAGTGAGGGAAATCGTCATGTCTGAGAACTTAACGGACGGGGAGACCGCTTACGGGCAACATCGCTTAACGCTGCGGGCCGATTGCGACCATTGCTTTGGCTTGTGCTGCGTCGCCCTGCCCTTCGCCGCATCGGTGGACTTCGCCGCGGACAAAGCGGCAGGACAGCCCTGTGGGCATTTGCAAAATGATTTCCGCTGCGGAGTTCACGGCCGTCTCCGGGAGTTGGGCTTCCGAGGCTGTACCGTTTACGATTGCTTCGGCGCCGGGCAACGGGTGTCGCAAGTCACATTCGCCGGCATCGATTGGCGCCGGGCGCCGGAATCGGCCAAACCGATGTTTGAAGTCTTCCCGGTGATGTGGCAGCTGCACGAATTGCTCTGGTACCTGGATGAAGCGTTGAGCCTGCCGCAGGCGCTCCCTTTGCGGGACAGACTGCGGGCCGCCTATGACGAGACGGCGCGGCTGACCGAGGCCGATGTGAACGGCTTGATCGGCTGCGATACGACGGCTCATCGCGCCAAAGTCAACGAGCTGCTGCTGGAAGTGAGCGAGCGTGTCCGTGCCGATGCGCACAAGCAGGCTCGGCCTTCGGGCGGACACCGCAGAACCTTCGGCCGGGGAGCCGACTTGATCGGCGCCAAGCTCCGGGGCGAGGATTTGCGGGGCGCCTATTTGCGAGGCGCCTATCTGATCGCCGCGGATTTGCGGGGAGCGGACCTCCGCGGCGCCGACGTGATCGGCGCAGATCTGCGGGATGCCGATTTAAGGGGGGCCGATCTGTCTCTGAGCCTGTTCCTGACCCAAGCCCAGGTCAACGCTGCAAAAGGAGATGCGGCCACCAAGCTGCCTCCGCTCCTGAAACGGCCCGCCCATTGGGAAGGGGCTTCGGGGAGGAAAGAGGCTTGATGAACGATTATCGGGAAAGGGTGGGGAGGGTCTGCAAGCATATCGACGCGCATTTGGACCGCAAGCTTACCCTGGATCAACTGGCCGAACTTTCCCACTTTTCCAAGTACCATTTTTCGCGGATTTTTGCCTCGATCACGGGACTCACGCCGTTTGCGTATATCGCCAAGCAGCGGTTGGCCCGGGCGGCCGCCTTATTGGGGGAAACCGACAAATCCGTGCTGGAAATTTCCCTGCTGTGCGGTTTTGACTCCGCCTCGAACTTCAATGCGGCATTCAAGAAATGTTATGGTATAACGCCAACCGAGATGCGCGAGCAAGCACGGCAGGATCGCAAGATTTCGCTATCGGACCGCAATTCCGAGGAAGCCGGTCCTGCGCCGAACCCTTATGATCAAACTGTAAAACACAGTTAATTGAGGAGGGTTTGGCAAATGCAAGCAACCATTGAAGAGCTTCCCATGTTGGAAGTAGCGTACGTGAGGCATGTCGGCAGTTATCTGGAAACCTATCGGGCGTGGGCCAAGTTAGGGATATGGGCGGCGCAGCATCGGCTGTTTCCGCCGGAGCAATCCTTTATCGGCATTTCCCTGGACGATCCGGCGGGGACCGAGGAGGAGGAATGCCGGTACGATGCCTGCGTAACCGTACCGAGTACGCTTAACCGAGCGGATGCGCCGCCGGAGATCCGGTTCCAGACGCTGCCTGGAGGGCTTTATGCCAAGTTTTATTTTTACGATACGCCGGATAAACTTGCGCTGCTGTACCAGAGCATATTCGGAAACTGGCTGCCGGACAGCGATTATGACCCGGACGACCGGTACTGCCTGGAGTTCAGCATGAACGATCCGGCGCAGGATCCGGAAGGCAAAGCCAAGGTGGATTTATACATTCCGATCAAAATAAAGATATGAAAGGAGAGGGCTTCTTGATTCCGATCAGCAATCAAATCGGGACGGTGTTTCTTCCGGTCAGCGACATCGAACGAGCCCGGGACTGGTACTGCGGCTTGCTTGGGCTGGCTGCCGATGAAGAAATTCTGCACGGGCATTTGTACGTGCTGCCGATGCAGGGAACAAGCCTGGTGTTGGACAGCAAAATTTACTCCAAGGAAACGACGTTTCGCGCTCCGGCATTTCATTTTAACGCCCGGGACATTGCCGAAGCTTATGCTTACATGAAGGAGCGGAACGTGGAGTTGCTGACGGGGATCGAGCATAACCACTGGTTTAATTTCAAGGACCCCGACGGAAATGTCCTGATGATATGCCAGTGTTAGCCGACATGATTACGATGCGAAGAACGCAACAGGAGGAGCCCCATTGACATACACGCATATTTTATTCGACGCGGACGATACGTTGTACGATTACTCGAAGGCGGAAAGCCAGGCCCTGACCGGGACGCTTGCCGAAGAAGGAATCGCCTGCACCGACGAGGTCATGAAAGCTTACCAGGCGATTAACCAGCAGCTCTGGCGGGAATTCGAGCAGGGACGAATCGCGCTGGCTGCGCTGCGGACGGAGCGGTTCGCCAGGCTGATTCGGGAGCTTGGATTAACTCCCCGCTCCCAGGTGGAGGAAATCAGCGAGCGTTACCTGGAACGGCTGGGAGAAGGCAGTTTTCTCATCGACGGCGCCGCCGATATCTGCCGGGATTTGAAAGAAGCGGGGGTATGTCTCGCCATCATCACCAACGGCATCAAGAAGGTACAGACGAGCCGGATCGTCGGCTCGGGATTGGCGGATATGTTCGAAGCCGTCGTCGTGTCCGAGGACACGGGATATCAGAAGCCGCATCCGGGCATTTTCGATTATGCGTTCGACAAGCTGGGTCTGCGACCGGAGGACAAAAGCCGGGTGCTGATCGTTGGCGATTCGCTGACTTCCGATATGAAAGGCGGCCTGGATTACGGCATCGATACCTGCTGGTTTAACCCGTTCCATCGGCCGAATACGTTGGGCCGGCGGCCGACCTATGAAATTCGCAGCCTGGAGGAAGTGAAAAAACTGGCTGGCGGCCGACGGAAGTAGAAACGATCCCTGCCCGAGAGGAGGTGGAGCGTGTGAGTACCGGACTGTTTGGAGTACTGCCCGGCCTGATGCTGCTGTTCTACATCGTCATGGCCGGTTTGGGATTATACGCGCTGATTTTATTCATTAAGCTGGCCCGCCGGGGCATCGAAGCCCTGGATATTTATCTTCGGGACCAAAGGGGAAGGTAGTTCGCGAAACCAAGGAGGGGTTCGGCATGGACGTTCGAATCGCGAAAATTTTACCGTCTCAAAAGACAAGGTTCTTTCATTTGTTTAATTTGTACTTGCATGATTTGTCGGCTTTCACCGGCGAGGAGCCGGGGGAAGACGGGAGATTCGACCTGGCGAACACGTACCTTTACTTGGAGCGGGAAGAACTGCATCCTTATTTTATTTACTGTTCGGGCAAGGTGGCCGGCTTCGTATTGGTTTGCGCACCGCCATTCGTGCCGGAGGACATCGACTTTACGGTGCAGGAGATGTTCGTGCTGCATAAATACCGCGGGCAAAAAACGGCGGAGAAGGCCGTATCCGAAATCCTGCGGCGCTTGTCGGGCCGGATCCGGGTGGAGCAACTGCAGAATAACGCCGTTGCCGTAGCTTTCTGGAAGAAGATTTACCGGCAGCACGGTATTTCATTCGTCGAGACGATCGAAAGCGTGGAAACCGAAGGCCTGCCCGGCCTCCACGAAGTTCTGGCACAAACCTTCTTGCTGCAAGGGACTTCGAAGACTCCAAACGATGCGAAATAGGGTATAATGGAGAGAACAACGCACGAGACCCGGCCCCAGGAAGAAATGATCGGCGGCCGGGCATTTTTTTACCTAGGGGGAGAGACATGGCGCATCTTTTTCACGCGGACCGCGTTACGTATCATCAGAAGCAATCGCCCATTCCGGAGTTTGCTTGGCATACCAGCGAACGCTTGGCGGAACTGACCGGCTCCAAGCACTTGACGTTTGATATCCGTTCGCTGGATCCGGGGAAGTACTCCTATCCTTATCATTTTCACCGCAATGCCGAGGAACTCTTCGTCATTCTGGAGGGAAGTGCGTTGCTCCGTACGCCGGAAGGGCATCAGGAATTGCATACCGGGGACATTGCGTTCTTCGAAATGGGGCCCTCAGGGGCTCACCAGTTGTTTAATCACACGGAACTACCGTGCAAGTACCTGGATATTCGCACGAATATGGGGCTGGATGTCTGCGAATATCCGGACTCGGGGAAAATTAATATTTTGCCTTATCAGGAAATTTACGAAAGCGCCGGCCAAGTGGATTATTTCAAGGGTGAGGGCCAGGTTGCCGACAAGTGGGCGGCGAAGGAGTGCGGGAAAGAGAATGTGTAATCGATCGCATCTTCGTTTTTATACCGAGGACGATTTCGAAGCGTTCCAACGGTTTGAGCTTCCTTCCGAGCAGGTCGCGTTTACCGCGCTGCCTGGCGAGGCTTTGGAAGCGGCGGCCCAGGATCCAAACCGCTATCCGGTGGTCATTCAGTCGCTGGAAGGGGAAACGGTCGGATTCTTCGTTCTGCACCTGAACGCGGAATTAACTTCGTTGGTCGACAATCCGCGGGCCATCCTCTTGCGGGCTTTATCGATCGACTTCCGGCAACAGGGACAGGGGTATGCCAAAGCGGCCATGCTGCAGCTTCCCGCCTTCGTGGGGAAGCATTTTCCGGAAGTTGATGAAATCGTGCTGGCCGTTAACGCGAGGAACCTTGCCGCGCAGCGGCTATACCATCAAGCCGGATTTGAAGACCGCGGCTTAACCCGAATGGGCCCGATGGGGATGCAACATATTTATCATTTCAAGGTGGAGAGAACCGTATGATGGAAATTAGAGAAATCCGGGAAGATGACGCTGAGCGTTTCTTGTGTCTCTGCTTGCGGTTGGATCAGGAAACGAAATATATGCTTTATGAACCCGGGGAACGGACCACGACGGTCGAGGCGCAGCGGGGCCGGATTCAAGCGATCCTGGCCGAAGGCCGCTCCACGATTGTGGTAGCGGAGGATCAGGGTGAGCTGGTCGGTTATTTGGCCGTTTTCGGCGGGAATGCCAATAGAACGAAGCATGTCGGTTACCTTGTCGTCGGCATCGTTGAAGCCCATACCGGAAAGGGACTGGGGACTTCCTTGTTCCAGGCAGCCGAGGCATGGCGCGCGCAAACCGGACTCACGAAGTTCGAATTGACGGTGATGGTCCCGAACGAACGGGCCATTGCACTATACAAGAAAATGGGTTTTGAAGTGGAAGGCGTTAAACGAAATTCTATCCGGATGGACGGGAAATACGTCGATGAATATTATATGGGCAAAATTTTTGAAGCCTAATCCTTAAGGAGGCGGAAACGTGATTCAGTGTCCTTGGTGCGGAGAGCGGGTCGTTTTGGTCCAAGACGTCTGCCCCGAATGCAGACACGAGGTGCTGCCGGAGCATCTGGAAGGGTTGCCCGGGCCGGAGCCCGGCGATCCCTCCGAATCCCCTCGGGTCATGGATTATTTCGATTTGGAGGAAGTGCTGCAGCGTCGCTTTAAATGCGGCAAGTGCGGGAACCGGGAAGCTGCGGTAAAAGAGGTGGCGATGACCGGCACCGGACTAAGCAAGCTAATGGACATCCAGTACAACCATTACTTATTCGTCTCCTGCCTGCATTGCGGTCATGTGGACATCTATGATCCGGAGGTGCTCCGGGGACAGCCGTCGGGGAAATTCTCGACGATTTTGGATTTGTTGTTTGGAGGCTAACGATGAGAAGGACGAATGTCGTGTATCTGTTGATTCCCGATGAGACTAGAACCAAGGTGCTCATGGTGCAAAATGAAAACGAAGCCTGGACACTGCCGGGAGGCGCGGTGGAGCCCGGCGAAACGCTGCAGATGGCGGCGATCCGCGAAGGCAAGGAGGAGACGGGGCTGGATGTTGAAGTCTACGGGATCGTGGCCGTCAATGAATTCGTACATACGGACAACAATGAGCACGTGATCTTGCTGACGTTCCGGGCGGAAATTGCCGGAGGCCAACTGGAGATTACCCGTCCGGACGAGATTTTGGACATCGCCTGGGTCGATTTGAACCGTGCCGACGAGCTGATGCCATACTACCCGGGAGGCATCAGTTCAATCGTGGCGAAGGGCGTCGAGGTCACATACTTCGACGAGGGCCGGATATGAATAAGGCTACGGTGAAGTTCCGCTATTTTCGAACATTATTTTCGGATCGTGCTATTAAGGTGATAAATTCACTCTATTTCGCTCAAATTCGGCGAAGATGAAGGAATAGGGTGAAAAAGTAACGCTATTGCTCGGAACCTGGGCGAAATGCGGTCAGTTGGAGTCACTTAAGGTGATAAATTCACTCTATTTCGCTCAAATCCGGCGAAGGTGAGGGAATAGGGTGAAAAAGTAACGCTATTGTTCGGAACCTGGGCGAAATGCGGTCAGTTGGAGTCACTTAAGGTGATAAATTCACTCTATTTCGCTCAAATTCGGCGAAGATGAAGGAATAGGGTGAAAAAGTAACGCTATTGCTCGGAACCTGGGCGAAATGCGGTCAGTTGGAGTCACTTAAGGTGATAAATTCACTCTATTTCGCTCAAATTCGGCGAAGATGAAGGAATAGGGTGAAAAAGTAACGCTATTGCTCGGAACCTGGGCGAAATGCGGTCAGTTGGAGTCACTTAAGGTGATAAATTCACTCTATTTCGCTCAAATTCGGCGAAGATGAAGGAATAGGGTGAAAAAGTAACGCTATTGCTCGGAACCTGGGCGAAATGCGGTCAGTTGGAGTCACTTAAGGTATCCAGCGAAGTGGCCTTCCGCCGGCTGAAGCGCAGCTGAATCACGAGAAACAGCAGCGCGATCAGCAGCGGGTAGAGCATGGCCCAGCCAGTGAACGGAAATACGACGGCCGTGGCCGCAAACGAAATCCAACTGAGGACGACGCCGGTGCGGCTGCCTTTCAGGAGCCGGATCCCGGCAGCGCACCCGCCCATGTACGTAAGAATAAAGGTCGCGTTCGGAAACTGGATCAACGTGCTTAAGGATACCGCCCCGGTTCCGTAAAGCAGCATCACCGCCGCAAAGCAGAACAACAGGAACAACAGCGATCCGGCGGGCGTATGAAACCGCGGGGATAACCCGCTCCACCATTTCGGAGCGTTCCCCTCGCGGGCCATGGCGTAAGCGACCCGGGCAGCGGCCCCGGTATAGGCGATGATCCCGGCCATGCAAATGAACAGCCCGGTGACTCCCGCAACAATTCCGCCCCAGGAGCCAAGCGGCTGGCTGATGATCCAGACCATCGAAGACTCCGAGCCGCCCTTCACGTAGCTTTGCGTGCCGACCGTGGCCAGCGCCGACAGAAAATATAAAATCCCGACGATAATCGCGGCGGCGGTCACTCCTTTGATCGCCGCTTTTTGCGGATCCTTAAACTCCTCGGACATGTGCGATACCGCCTCCCAGCCGATGAAGCACCAGAACAGCATCGACGCCGCCTGACCGACGCTGAACCAGCCGTGCGGCATAAACGGGGTGAAATGAATGCTTTCCATCCGCGGCAGCGCGGCCCCGAAAGCGAAGATCAATACGGAGGCGATGGCGATGACGACGGCAATCTGGATTTTGCCGGCGAGCTTCATGCCGATCCAGTTCGTCAGCAGGCCGGCGGCCAGCATCGCCGCGGCAACGGCCAGCTTGGCCCCTTCGCCCCAGCCCAGCGCGGCGGTTAAATACCCGGCCCCGGTTAAGGCGGCGACCGGCGCACCAATCGGCACCGACATCAGGAAGAACCAGCCGACGAGCGTCCCCGCCTTCTCCCCATAAGCCAATGTCACGAAGTGTGACACGCCTCCGGCATTGGGATATTTGGCCGACAGCAGTCCCATGGACAAGGCCATCGGCAAGATCAGCATCGTCATGAATCCCCACGCGAGCAGGGAGGCCGGGCCAGCCATTTCCGCCGCCAGCCCGGGGACGATC
Organism: Paenibacillus sp. JL3B1040; assembly: GCF_057063165.1. NCBI lineage: Bacteria > Bacillati > Bacillota > Bacilli > Caryophanales > Paenibacillaceae > Paenibacillus > Paenibacillus tiangongensis. Next base: position 2,311,029 of record NZ_CM169317.1, read on the forward strand.
AAGACGCCGGAACCCAGTACGGCGCCGATGTATAAAGCGATGGCTTGCGGCAAGCCGATCCCTTTTTGAAGGTTGCTGCTTGTTTCTTTCATGGAGCGATTCCCGCTTTCGTTGTGTTTTTTTCTAGCGTATCAGATAATAGATCCATAGGAAAAACAGAATTATCGAATTCTATCCATTCGAATTTCCGATGGAAAAGCAGGTGAACTCATGGAATCCCGTCATTTGTTTACGTTTCTGGTTGTAGTCGAAGCCGGCAGCTTTACCCGGGCCGCGCAGCAACTCGATTATGCGCAGTCCAGCGTAACGGCGCAAATTCAGGCGTTGGAGGCGGAAATCGGCTTACCGTTGTTCGATCGGATCGGCAGGAGGATCGTTTTGACCGACGCGGGGCGGCGGCTGCTGCCTTACGCCCAAGAAATTTCCAAGATCCACGAGCTGGCCAAAAATGCCCTGCACCCGGAAGCCGAAATGGCCGGCTCCCTGAAGATCGGCGCGCCGGAATCGCTGGCCGCGTTCCGGTTGCCGGAGATCATCCGCCTTTACAGACAGCGTTACCCGCAAGTCCAGATCGTGCTAAAACCCGGCCAATGCTGGGAATTAAGGGATCTGGTGCGTTCGGGGGAACTGGACGTGGCCTTCTTGCTGCAGCCGGTAGTGGAGGATCGGGATTTACAGATTGAAACGCTCGTACATGAACCGATGGCATTGGTCGCACCGGCCGACCATCCTTTAAGCCGGGAACCGGAAGTCGTTCCGGTCCAGTTGAAGGATCAGACGATCCTGCACACCGAAAGCGGCTGTTCTTATCGCACCTTGTTCGAGCATTATTTGAACAGCCATGGCGTGTTCCCCGATCCGAATTTGGAGTTTTGGAGCGTCGAAGCGATCAAGCAATGCGTGATGTCCGGATTGGGATTGTCTTTCTTACCGCTGATTACCGTGCGCAGCGAGCTCAGGGAAGGCAAGCTGGTCAAGCTGAACTGGAACGACGAATCCCAGCGGGTCGCCACGCAGTTGGCTCTACACCGCAAGAAGTGGCGATCACCCGCTTTGGAGCAATTGGTCTCGATGGTTCGGGAGAAAGCGGAAATGTGGCGTGAAGAAGCCGCTTTGTAGTCTTGGCCTCAAGGTTATGCGACATAATTTCGCTAATTTTCGCCAATACTCCCTATAGTTTACTAAAGCTTAGGGAGGCATGGCTTATGGGCAGCGGCAAGGCTAGGGAAAAAGGGATCTCGACATTTCATTTAACGATGCTGGCGCTGGGAACCGTGGTCGGCGGTTCGTTTTTTCTCGGCTCGGGCGTGGCGATCAAAGCAGCGGGTCCCGGCATCTTGTTTTCGTACATCCTGGGCGGTTTGCTGGTCTACGTCATCCTCTATGCCCTCTCGGAAATGTCGGCCGCCGATCCGGTGCCGGGCTCTTTCCGCACGTATGCCGAACGCAGCTTTGGCCGGGGCGTCGGCTTTGTCACCGGCTGGGTATATTGGGTCGGCTTGATTCTGGCGATGTCCAGCGAATCGATTGCAGCATCGACCTTTCTGCGGGAGTGGTTTCCGAACTTCCCGGAAGTCGTTATGGGCATGCTCATTATTGTGGGGGTCACGCTGCTTAATTTGCTTGGGGCTGACTACTTGAGCAAGCTTGAAAGCGGTCTGGCGGCGGTCAAGCTGTTGGCGATCGTCGGGTTCATCGTGATCGGCCTGGCCCTGATCGCCGGCTGGGTCCCCGGAACTCCGGCCGCAGGCGCGGGTGAACTGCGCGGCGAAGCGTGGTTTCCCGGCGGAATTGCGGGGATTGCCGGCAGTATGCTTATCGTAATTTTCACTTACGCCGGATTTGAGGTGATCGGCTTGGCCGCGTCCGAGGTCGAGAACCCGAAGAAGACGATTCCCCGGGCGATTAACATGACCTTGATCAGCCTGGTGGCTCTTTATGTCGCCGCCATCGCCGTGATTCTCATGTTGTATCCGACGCAGGGCATGATCGCGGACCAAAGCCCGTTGGTATTGGCCCTGACTCGTTGGGGGATGGGGTGGGCCGGGACACTGATTAATATCGTGATGATTACGGCGATTCTGTCCACCATGCTGGCCGCGACGTTTGGCCTGGCCCGGATGCTGCGTTCGCTGGCGGCGGAAGGCCACGCCCCCGCCTGGCTGAAGGACCGGCAGGATATCCCGTACAAGGGCATCCTGTTCTCCGGCGCCGCGATGCTGTTCGGCCTGGCCATGGGTTACCTGCTTCCTCAACAGGTGTACCTCTTCCTGGTCAGCTGCGGCGGGTTTTCGCTGTTGTTCTCCTACTTTATCATTTTGGCTTCCCACTATCGCTGGCGGCGTACGACGCCTTGCTCCCCTGAAGCGGCCTGTCAGCTTCCGGGTTATCCGTATACGTCTTGGGCCGGCCTCATCGGCATGGTCGGAATCATCGTGAGCATGCCCTTCATTTCCGGACAGGGAGCGGGCCTGGTGGTCGGGTTAAGCCTGGTCGCCCTGCTTGCCGGGATCTACTGGGTGAAACAGAGACGGACCCGGGTGCCGGCTCAGTCTACCCAAGGACGGATTGCCGAGCCGCTAATGGAAGCGGCCGAGGAGATGACCGGCATTCGCGGAGATCGGGAGGCGCCTGGTGAAGCGCCGGACTTGGCCGCCACGCCCAGAAAGTAAATTTGCCCTGAGGCCTTCCCATTTGGACCGACCTGCTCCGATCTTTTCGGGGAAGGTCTTTTTTTGGTTTTGTTCCGGACTCCCGCGTAGTAGAATGGGATAAAATGCCGGAAAAGGAGTGGATCAGGAATGGAATCGCTGCAGCTTGAGGACTTTACCGAGTATCGTTTCCTGTCGGCCGTACAGCTCTCGCCGAACGGAGGCTATGCCGCATACGTCGTGAAAACGAGCAATCCAAAGAAACAGGGATATCTCTCCGACTTGTGGATCACATCGGTCCGGGACGGACAAACCCGTCAGTATACGGGAATGGGGGATGTAGGTTCGTTTAGATGGCTGGATGATGAGACGTTGTTGATTCAGGCCGACCGGGAGCATCTCGACAAGGAGCCGCATCCGCTTGAGCCGCAAACCGTCTTCTATACCCTCCGGCTCGATGGGGGTGAGGCGCTCAAGGCCTTTACCGTGCCGCTCCGGGTGACGGAAATCTTGCCGCTCGATGGAAGCCGCTGGGCGGTTCGCGCCACATATGACAACGCCTACCCGAGCCTGACTGGGCAAACGGACGCGGAGAAGGACAAGGCCCGGAAAACCTACGATGAAGAGCTGGATTACACCGTTATGGATGAAATTCCGTTCTGGCAAAACGGCGCGGGGATCACCAACAAGAAGCGCAGCCGGGTTTATTTGTACGATGCGGCAGCCGGGAGCTTGATGCCGGTGAGCGGCCCCTCTTTTGACGTATCCCTGATGAAAGTCAATAAGGCTCGTACGCAGCTGATGTACATAGGTGTGGACTATTCCGACAAAATGGAGCTGACCGATTCGCTCTGGACGGTGGACCTTGGCACGGGCCAGGCGCGCGAGCGGATTCCCGCCGGCACCTATCAGTTTCGGGCGGCTGAATATCTGGGAGACGATATCGTCTTCGCCGCCTCGGAGTGCCGGAAATATACGATCAATGAAAACCCGACGTTTTCGCGCATAGACCCGCAGGGACGGATTACTCGGTTTGCCGATCCGGACCTGTCCGTCGGCAACACGGTAGGAACGGATTGCCGTTTGGGCGAAGGCGGCTGGTTCACGGCGTCAGAGGATGGCGTCTACTGTCTCGTGACCGACCGGGCTTGTTCCCGGCTGTGCAAAATCACTTACGACGGCCGTACCGAGTTCCTCAGCCAAGCCGAAGGGTCCATGGATGTTTTGGCCAAGTGCAAGGAGACGGTGGTGTTCATAGGGATGCGGGAGCAGCGCTTGCAAGAGGTATACCGTTTGGACTTATCTACAGGGGAGGAGACGAAACTTACGAATTTCAATGATCGGGTCCTGCATGGAAAATACGTTGCCGTCCCGCAGCCGCTTGGCTTCGTGAACAAGGACGGCGTGGAGATCGACGGCTGGGTGCTGCTGCCGAAGGATTATGACGCTAAGCGGACCTATCCGGCGATCCTGAACATTCACGGCGGACCGAAAACCGTATACGGAACCGTGTTTTTCCATGAGATGCAGCTATGGGCGAATGAAGGTTACTTCGTGTTATACGGCAATCCGCGGGGCGGGGATGGCCGCGGAGACGATTTTGCCGATATCCGGGGACGTTACGGCACGATCGATTATGACGATCTAATGGAATTTACCGACCGTGTACTGGACGCGTACCCTGCGATCGATCCCCGACGGCTGGGCGTCACCGGCGGCAGCTACGGCGGATTTATGACGAACTGGATCATCGGGCATACCCAGCGGTTTGCCGCCGCCGTCTCGCAGCGCTCCATCTCCAATTGGATCTCGATGTGCTGTACCACCGATATCGGCTACTATTTCGCCGTGGATCAAACCGCGTCGACACCTTGGGACGGGGTGGAGCGCATGTGGGAACAGTCCCCGCTGAAGTATGCGGACCGTGTGCGAACCCCGACGCTGTTTCTCCATTCCGATGAAGATTTCCGCTGCTGGCAGGTGGAGGCGCTGCAAATGTTTACCGCTTTGAAAATGCACGGCGTGGCGTCGCGGTTGTGCCTGTTCAAAGGCGAAAACCACGAGTTGTCCCGTTCCGGCAAACCGGTGCACCGGATTCGCCGGCTGAAGGAGATTTCGGCCTGGTTTAAACATTATTTGCAGCCGACGACCTAACCGGATGATCTTGGCTCTTCGGCCGGCCGGTTCGAGAGATTTGGCATAGAAGGAACCGGGCGAAGATGGTAAAGTAGACGGAGTATGTTTACAGGAATTTTTATCCCAGAAGGAGCCCGGGATCATGGAGTTGTCCGTTCTTATTTTGCTTGGAGTCGTCGTCATCATGGTCGCCGGATTTACCCAAGGGCTGACGAGTTTTGGTTTTGCGTTGATCGCAACGCCGATCCTGGGGCAAATTATCCCGCTGCAGCAAGCCGTGCCCATCGTCGTGATTTTAAGCTTATGCACAAATGCGATCATATTTGCCGGCTGCTACAAACACGCCGACATCCGTAAGATTTGGATCCTGATCCTCTCTAGCCTGCTGGCGGCGCCGCTTGGTACCTATCTCTTGCTGTTTCTGAGCGGGGACGTCTTAAAGCTGGCAACGGGAGCCCTCATTATCATCGTGGCTGCCCTGCAGTTGGCGGGCAAGACGTTTCCGGTGAAGCGGGGCAGGCTGACCTACTTGCCGGTCGGGGCGGCGAGCGGGCTGCTGAACGGCAGCATCTCGATGAGCGGCCCGCCGGTTGCTTTGTTCCTTTCGAACCAAGGCGTGGGCAAGGAGACGTTTCGGGCGAATCTTTCGGTGTACGGAATTTTTCTGAACATTGTGACGATCCTAACCTACCTTTATGGGGGATTGCTGACACGGGAGACGCTTCACTATACCGCATGGTTCGTTCCCAGCATGCTGATTGGCGTATTCGTCGGCATTCGTGCGCTTCAGAAGCTTGACGAGCAGCGGTTTAAACGAATCGCCCTATGGCTGATCGTCGCATCCGGACTCTGGACGATCATCGGCGTCGTGACGGGGTAAGCCGGCTGCGATTCGGCCGGACGTTCCAGCGCTGACGTGGGGCAAGGGGGGATTGGCGTGATAAGGATTGAGCAGGCGCTTGAACAGGATATCGAAGGTATCGCCTACGTTCATACAGAAAGCTGGAAAACCACCTATCGCGGGTTAATTTCTGATGAGTTCCTCAACCCAATCACCCAAGAGCGCGGAATCAAGCAATGGTCAGGCGTCTTCTCCTCTTTTGCTAACAAAGAAATTCGGATTGGAACCGAAACAAAGAGCGAAATCGCTATTGGTTGGAGTCTACTTCGTTAGGAGGTTCAGTAAATGGACAACTTAAGCGTTTCATCCCTGGTTTGGCTGTTTCTCGCGGCGTTCGTCATCCACGACATGGAGGAGATCATCTGGGTGGGACCTTGGGCGAAGCGAAACCGTCAGAAGGCGGTGGCTGCGGTGCCGGCACGCATGAAGCGCCCGTTAGCGCAGATGCTGAACATCACCAGCAGTCAATTTGCCGTGGCCGTGCTGCTGGAATTTGTCGTCTTTGTGCCGTTTACGCTGCTGGCGGCCGAGCAGGGGAGGTATTTTGTTTTTGTATCGTTTAACACGTTGTTCTTTTTGCATGTGTTTACTCACGTGGCCCAGTCGTTGTATCTGAAAATGTACACGCCGGGCGTCGTCACCGCGGTAGTGATTGTGCTTCCTTATACGCTTCTGCTGTTTAGCCGCTTCCTCTCGGAGAACCTGGTTACCTGGGGAGAAATCCTGCTCAGCATTCCGGTCGGCCTGCTCGTTGTGCCGCTGGTGTTGGCCGGCCACGAACTGGGTAAACGTTGGGTGCAATCTTAGAGGCCGACGATGGTTGTGAACAAAATTACATATCAACTGGAGCGTGATGGTTTTGCAGGACATTTTCAAGCAAGTTCCGCTTTACCGGTTTCTGGCCTATTGCCTGGAGACGAATTTGCCGAGACGGATTCTCGATTGCGGGGCAGGCGGCGACATGCCTCCTTTAAGCCTGTTTAGCGCATACGGCTTTACAACCTGCGGCATCGATGTGGAACCGGCCCAATGTGAACGGGCTAACGATTATGGCCGGCAAAGGGGCCAATCCTTGAACATCCGCCAAGGGGATATGCGCCAATTGGACTTTCCGGATCAATCGATAGGATTTGTCTACTCCTACAATTCGATTTTTCATATGCGTAAAAAGGAGGTCCAACAATCGGTCGAAGAAATGAAACGCGTCTTGATGCCGGGCGGCCTGATGTTCGTAAACTTTTTGACCACAAACGATTTCCGGTGCGGACAAGGACCCGATGTAGGCACCCACGAGTATGAGCAATTTGACGATGACCTGCCGGTGATTCATTCCTACTACGAGCCGGGGGAGGCGGATCGGCTTCTCAGCGATATGGAGGTATTGTACAAAGAGGACCGGGTGCTTGAAAGAATTTATGCAGGCGAAGGCATCAGACAAGGGTTTGTCGATTACATTGTTAGAAAGAAAGCGATTTCATGAAAGGGGGTAGCTTTCCCCTTCGAGATCAGTGTATCATAGATTTGTAACGCGGCACTTGTATATCTTATTGACATCCGACCCGGCTGGAGATAGGCCCATATCCAAGGCTGGGTCCGGTTATTTATGACAGAGAAAGGATTGAAGCTGATGGATTCACTGCTGATCCGTCCGGCAAGGCTGAACGATATCGACGGCATTCGCGAGGTAGCCGTGGAAACCTGGAACAGCACGTACGAAACGATTTATCCGGAGCATTTTATCGCCACGTATTTGACCCATGCTTACGCCAAAAGCAGCCTGGAGCAAAGTATTACGCTGGATGAAGCGCAAACGTCGCGCAAATTTTTGGTAGCGGAATGGGAAGGGGAAATCGTCGGGTTCGGTCAACTGTCGGAGCCGGATGAGGGAGTCAGCGAGCTGACTCGGCTATATATATTGAAGGAGCATCAGCGGAAGAGTATCGGCAAGCAATTGCTGAACGAACTGATTCGCCAGAACCCCTTGATCAAGGAAATCTACGCCTGGTGCGAACGGGAGAACGGCATCGGCACGCTCTTCTACAAATCGAACGGATTCGTGTATACGGAAGAAAAGGAAGAAGTATTGTTTGACTACCGCACGATGATGGCCAAATACGTAAAACAAATCTAAGCAAGCCAGAATTTCGGAGAGCAAAGTGGAGATGAAATTCAATTGACGACCAATTTGGCGATTGTCTGTATCCTTACGATGATTATTCATGCAGCGGAGACCCTATCTTATTCGATTCGTTATGCCGGCGTGAAATTGAACAAAATCGTTGTGGCGCTTTCATTGACCAGCATCGTTGTGCTCGTATCCAGAACGGCCAATTTAATTCAGGCACCGATGACGGCCAAGTTCATTGATTTTGCCAAGAAACATCCCGATTTTCAGGTGATGGATACGCTGCGGATCATCCTGTTGGCCGGCTCCGCCGGAACGCTGCTGGCGATGTTTCTGTTTCCCACCTGCGTAAATCTCTTTGGACGCGTGATAGCGAAGCTGGAGGTTGCAGGATCGCTGCCCAAGCTGGTTACGAGCGTATCGGTTACGCAGCTCAAGAACGTCCGGCATTATTTTCGCAAACCGAGCTTTCGGCTTCGTTCCGTTCGTCCGTTGGGGGTTCCTAAGCGCTTTGTTTTGCTGAATATCGCGGTCACCGCTTTTTACACGGTTGGCGTGTTGGCTTCGTTGTATGCCGCTTATCTGGTGCCGGCGCTGAGCACGACCGCTTCGCAAGCGTCCGGCATCATTAACGGCGTTGCCACCATCCTGCTGACCATCTTCATCGATCCGCAGCTGGGGCTGATCACCGAACGCGCGCTGCATCAGGAGGAGTCCCGGCAGCAGCTCGGAAAGATCTATATTTTATTGATGGGCGCGAGATTTGCGGGTACGCTTGCGGCACAGGCGATTATCCTGCCGGCAGCCCATTTGATCGCCGTGGCGGTGCAGTGGATATAGTTCATTTTTACACGAAAGGATAGAATGCTATGTCGGACTCGATTCCGCAATTGCTATGGCTGGAATGGGCGAAGCAAATCCAGGCGATCAGCCAGGCCGGGCTGGCTTATTCCAAAGATAGGTATGACCTTGAGCGTTTTGAGATGCTGCGCGATCTTAGCGTGAACATCCTGGCCCGCTATACCGAAGCCGAGACGGAAACGGTGAAAACCTTATTCGCCGGCGAAACCGGGTATGCCACCCCAAAGGTGGACGTTCGCGGCATAGTGTTTCGGGACGACCGGATTTTGTTGGTCCGCGAGCGCATCGACGGTGCGTGGGCGCTTCCCGGCGGTTGGGCGGACATCGGACTTTCTCCGAAAGAAGTCGTTGTCAAAGAGGTGAAGGAAGAAGCCGGTTTTACCGTTGTTCCCGTCCGGCTGCTGGCCGTTTTGGACAAAAAGTTCCACGACCACCCTCCTGAAGCTTTCCATGTTTACAAACTGTTTATTTTATGCGAGATCGCGGGTGGAGAAGCGGAGGCCGGCATGGAGACGCTGGAGGTCGGCTTTTTTGGCCAAGACGAATTGCCGCCCCTGTCCACGGAGAGAAACACCGTGAAGCAGGTACAGCGCATGTTCTCATTGCGGCATGAATCCGAGGTATGGTTGGATTAGGATCTATCATCTCATGAGGAAGGCGGCCCCCTAATATGTCCAAACGCAGTGCGCTGATCATTTTGATTGCGACGCAAATCGTCTATGTTTTATTCTCGGTCGCGTGGCTGGTGGTGCTCGGCATTTCCTCGTACCTGTTTCAATCGTCCGGGGCGGTAGATCAAGGGATCAGGTGGTTGTTTTACTATCTGCAGGCTTACCCCGGCGGGCTGCTGCTGGCCCTGATTCTGAGTTGGACTTTCTTCGCCAAAGGCAAATACAAGCCGGCGCTTTGGTGGAACCTGCCGCCATTGCTTTGGGTCGTTCCTTATATCGGAATCATCATCTATGCGAATGTGTTGGCATAATCCAGCCATCCAGCCCGTGAAAAAGGAGGAGGTATATTGGAAAAAAAACATCTATTTCACCGGATCGGTCACATCCATGTGCCGACGACCGATTTGGACGCTTCCATAGCGTGGTACACCCGCCTGCTGTCGTTCAAACGGGTCAGCCGCTTTACGGACCGCGGGTCGGAGCTCGCCGTGCTCCATCATCCCCATATGCAGGCCATCGCTTTGTTGTTGATCCACACTGCCGATAAGCAGCGCCTCGAAATTTCGCGAAACGGAAAGCCGTTTCCGCTATTTACCCTATACGCGCCGGATATCGACGAGGCTTACCGGCATTTGACGGCGAACGGCGTTGAAGCGGACGGCATCCATGTTTTGGGGGACGGCGAATGCAAATATTTTTATTTTCGCGATCCCGAAGGCCATTTATTGGAGGCGTCCTGGTCCATCTGGGATCCGCAGGATGAGTTGAAACCCGGTTTTTAGCCATGATTCAGTTTTAAACGAAAGAAGGTCTTTTTTATGCCGCATATTCACGGGGAACGCGTGACGTTAAGGGAATACCGGATGGAGGATTTGTCCTATATCCGGCAATGGGTCAATGACGAAGACATTACCGGCCTACTGAGCGGGATCTTTACCTTTCCGCAGACGCTGCACGACAGCGAGTCGTTCTTAAAAATGATGGTTGAAGGGAAGACCGATGCCAAAGGCTTTGTCATCGCGGAAAAGGATACGCTGGAGTATATCGGCCAAATCGATCTGCACAAAATCGACTGGTTGAACCGTTCGGCCGTGCTCGGCATCGTCATTGGACGCAAGGACCGGCTTGGCCAAGGCTATGGCCGCGAAGCGATCGGGCTGCTGAAGCGGTTCGTCTTCGAGCGGTTGAACCTGAACCGGCTCGAGCTGGAGGTCTGTGCTAATAACGAGCGGGCTTACCGCTGCTACGTTAGCTGCGGCTTCAAGGAAGAGGGCAGGCTGCGCCAGAAGGTATTTAAGAACGGAGGGTATCACGATCTGATCCTGATGAGCGTGCTGGCGGAGGAATGCCGGTGATCCCGCTTGCTTTGGCATACTGAAAGGCAGGACCTTCGACGGGATATCCCGTTCGGGAGCAATAAACGGATAGGAGAGAGAAGATATGAGCAAATCCATGCTGGGCGTTCCTTTGGAAGGTTTCGCCGAATATAGCAGAATCGCGGCGGCCGAAGGCGGCGTCCTGTTGAAAAATGAAAACGCGATGCTTCCGATTGGGGAACATGAAGTTGTATCCGTTTTCGGAAGATGTCAAATCGATACTTATCGAAGCGGCACGGGATCGGGCGGCGCCGTGAACGTTCCTTATGCTGTCAGCATTTTGGACGGGCTGCGGGCAAATCCGCGCATCCGGGTCAATGAACGGCTGGCCGGGCAATATGAACAATGGATCGCCGAGAACCCGTTCGATAACGGCGGCGGCGGTTGGGCGGCCGAGCCTTGGTGCCAGAAGGAAATGCCGTTGACGGACGAAATCGTGGCGGAAGCCAAGAAAGTGACGGACAAAGCGGTGGTCATCATCGGCCGTACGGCCGGCGAGGACAAGGATAACGCCGATACCGAGGGCAGCTATCGGTTAACGGAGCAGGAACGGCTGAATCTCGAAACGGTCACCCGGCATTTCGACCGGGTCGCCGTCCTGATGAATGTCGCCAATGTCATCGACATGAGCTGGCTCCACGATCCGGTACACCAAGGCCGGATCCGGGCGGTGATGTTCGTATGGCAGGGCGGGATGATCGGCGGTCATGCGGTGGCCGATCTGCTGTCGGGGGACGTCACGCCAAGCGGCAAGCTGCCGGATACGATCGCTTATCGCATTGAGGATTATCCGTCCACGGCCAACTTTGGCAGCGAGGTGCGGAACTTCTACGAGGAAGATATTTACGTGGGTTATCGCTATTTTGAAACGTTCTGCCCGGAGAAGGTCCAATTTCCCTTCGGCTATGGTCTTTCCTATACCTCCTTCTCCTGGAACGTGCAAGGTGTGAAGCTTGAAGGAGCCGGCATCGATGCCCGGCTTGAGGTTGAAGTGGCGGTGGCGAATACCGGAACGGAGTTTGCCGGCAAGGAAGTGCTTCAGCTCTATTATGAAGCGCCGCAGGGGCAATTGGGCAAACCGGCCCGGGCGCTTGGCGCGTTCGCGAAAACCAAGCTGCTCCAGCCTGGCGAAACCGAAGTTCTGACGCTGCAATTGCCGGTGCGGCGGATGGCCTCTTATGACGATGGCGGCTTTACGGGGAATAAATCCTGTTATGTGTTGGAAGCCAGCGATTACGAGCTTTATATCGGCAACAGTATTCGCAGCGCGGAGCGTGTTGCCCTAGACGGGAAAGCCGCCTTCCGCCTTCCCGAACTGGCGGTTGTCGAACGGCTGGAGGAAGCCGCAGCCCCGGTTGAGCGTTTTTCCCGGATCAAGCCGGGAGAACGGAAGCCGGACGGTACGTTTGAGCTCGTACGGGAAGAAACGCCGCGGCGAACCGTCTCGCTGCGCGAACGCATCGCAAGCAGATTGCCGGAAGCTTATCCGCAAACGGGCAATCGCGGCATCAAGCTGAAGGACGTTCGGGCGGGCAAAGCCAGCCTGGAGGAATTCGTCGCCCAGCTCAGCGACGCGGAGCTGGCCACGATGGTTCGGGGCGAAGGCATGAGCAGCCCCAAGGTTACGCCGGGAACGGCTTCGGCCTTTGGCGGAGTAGGCGACAACCTGCTGGAGTACGGAATCCCGGTGGCCAGTGGCGCCGACGGCCCTTCGGGCATTCGCATGGACAGCGGCTTGAAAGCAACCCAACTGCCGATCGGCACGCTGCTTGCTTCCAGTTGGGATGTCGGCCTCGTCGAGTCGCTATACGTGCTGGAGGGGCAAGAGCTGCTGCAAAATGAAATCGATACGCTGCTCGGTCCGGGGATTAACATCCATCGGCACCCGTTGAATGGGCGGAATTTCGAATATTTTTCCGAAGACCCTTATTTGACCGGCTGTTTCGCGGCGGCCGTGACGCGGGGCATCAAGAAAGGCGGATCGTCCGCGACCGTGAAGCATTTTGCCGGCAATAACCAGGAACAGGCGCGTTCGAAAGTCGACACGGTCGTCTCCGAGCGGGCTTTGCGCGAGATTTACCTGAAAGGTTTCGAAATGGCGGTGAAAGAAGGGGAAGCCTCGTCGATCATGACCTCCTATAACCCGGTCAACGGTCATTGGGCCGCATCCAATTATGACCTAAACACGACCATTCTCCGAAACGAATGGGGGTACGAGGGCATCGTCATGACGGACTGGTGGGCGGTCATGAACGACTGCGCGGAAGGCGGACCGGCCGATGCCAAATACACGTCCTTCATGGTACGGGCCCAAAACGATTTATACATGGTCGTCAACAACAATGGCGCGGAGATCAATTCGCTGGGCGACAATACCCTTGAAGCGCTGGCGAACGGCACACTGACGGTCGGCGAGCTGCAGCGCTGCGCCATGAATATTTGCCGGTTTTTGATGAACGCTCCGGTGTTTGGGCGAGAACCGAAATCGGCTGACGAAGTTCGTTCGATCCAAGCCGTCCAAGGCCGCAAGCCGGATCCGGCGGAAGCATCGGACATCTATGCGCTGTCGCGTTCGCAAAGCGCCAGGATAACGCCAAGCGCACAGAAGGTAGTGGTGAAAGTTCGGGAAGCCGGCGTGTATACCGTTACGGCGCACATTCGCTACGAAGCGATGAATTTGTCGCAGTCGGCCTGCAATTTGCTGCTGAACGGCGAACTGCTGACCACGATACAGACGAACGGCACCTTCGGCAAATGGGTCACTCAGAAGCAGCTTCGCGTCGCGCTGACGGAAGGCGATTACGAGCTGAAGTTCGATTATATCAAGCCGGGGCTGGAGATCGGCTGGATCGAGTTCCTTTCATAAGAATCACAAAGGGATGAGCCCTTCCGTTCGGAAGCGAAGCTCATCCCTTTGGATTTCAAGAAGTTATGCCTTACGGCAAGGAGAGGAAACCGTCTTTAAAGATTTCCAGCAAATATTCCAGTGTCACCGGATCGCTATATGTCGAAGCGGCGGTATCGATTTCGATTACGCGGCCGTTTTTGACGGCCGGAATCTTCTTCCACGTATTGGATTGCAAAAATTCGTTTTGGGCCTCTTTATTCTGGCTCAGGACGATATAATCTCCGGCATATTCGGGAAGGATTTCGTTCGACAACGTGTAGTAGCCGGGGCCCAAGGCATCCTTCTTCGCTTTTTCCGGCATGCTGAGCTCCATCATCTGATACAACAGCTCCGTACCGCGAGCCCAGTTGTTTCCGAATACGTAAAAGTTCTTCGCATCATATTCGAAAACGGAGACGGTGGCGTCCTTGCCGATCTTGGCTTTGATCTCATCGCCTACGGCTTTGGCGCGGGCCGTGAAATCCTCAACCCAGGCTTTGGCCTCCGCTTCCTTATTCAATACCTTCCCGATCTCCACCTGCTGCGCCAAATAGTCCAGTTTGCCCCAGGTATAAATGATCGTCGGTGCGATTTCGCTCAGCTTATCGAGGTTCTTCATGTGCGACCCGGCAATGATGAGGTCGGGCTCCAAGGCGAAGATTTTCTCCGGATTCTCTTCGGACACAATGGCTACATCTTTTAATTTCTCGGTAAAAAGCGGGTTGTTCATCGTCCAACTGTCGACGCCGACCAGCGAGCCGCCCAGGGCCACGATGTTGGGAGCGTTCGTCAAAGCCACGATGCGCTTCGGATTGGCGGGGATTTCGATCGGACCGTTTTCCGCCGGATAAGTAACCGTACCGGAAGCCGTCTCCGCCGCCGCGTTATTCTGGGTATTGGACGCAGGGTCCTGCCGAGCCGCTTCGTTGCCGCAAGCGCCGGCCAGGACGGCAAAGGCTAAAATAAGGGGAATAAACAGCTTCTTCATACGCGATTCTCCTTGTCACCGATTAACATGATAATGATTATCAGTATCACGATACGGATTTCTCCGCCGTTTGTCAATACTTATCCTTGGATGTTCCCTCCAGCAATTTCTTAAGCTTGGCTTCGGTCGCCGTTCCTTCGATCGGGGTGTAGATGCTGCAGCGCAAATCGGCATCGCCCTGTACCTGAAGCGAGGTCAAATTAAATAACATTTTGCCGGCTTTGGCGTGGCGAAATTCAATCATAACCTCCGGAGCGGCGCTGACTTCGCTCTGGTTCCATAACTCTTGGAAATCCGGATAACGCCGCGACATCCGATCGATAAACCGCGAATACCAGGGGTCGGCGACGTATTGTCCGTAATAGGCGCGAAAGATGGCCAAGAAGCCCCTTACGAAATGCGGCCAGTTGACGGCCAGGCTGCGCAGCTCCTTCTTGGCGAACAGAAGGTAGATCAGGTTGCGCTCTTCTTCCGGGAGCTGCTCGAAATCCACAAACACGTGGGCGGCGGCCGGATTCCAGCCAACGATCTGGCAGTGGCGGTCGGAGATGATCGTCGGGCAATATTTCAGCTCCTGTAAAATTTTATGGAGCGACGGGTTGATCACCGGCGTCTTCTCTTCCACCCAATCGGGGTGAAATCCGCTGTCGGAGGCGAGGTCGAACAGGTACTTGCGCTCGTCGGTATTGAGGCGAAGCGCTCCGGCAATTGCATCCAGGACGGAGGGGGAGACCTTGATGTTCCGGCCTTGCTCCAGCCAGGTATACCATGTCGTGCTCACCCCGGCGAGCTGGGCGACTTCCTCGCGGCGCAAACCGGGCGTTCTTCGTCGCGAGCCCGTCGGCAGTCCTACGGTATGGGGGTGCAGCTTGGCGCGCTGTGTTTTTAAGAAATTGGATAAGGCCTCCAATCTCGGTTCCGTGCTCATCGGTCGGCGTCCTCCTCTGGGGTTTCTTTAATGTGTTATCTATTATACTAGGATAAATGAAAACTTGTAATAGGATACTTTGGAGATACAATAGAGAACAACAGAGGTTTGACCAGCAACACGCAGCAAACGATATGCCGTACTTGAAGGGGGATGCTTATGGAACGGGTTGTAATTACCGGGATGGGGATTTTGTCCCCGCTGGGCAATGATGTAAATACATTTTGGCAAGGGTTGCAGGAGGGAAGATCCGGAATCTCGCCGATCGACCGATTTGACGTCACGGGGTTTGATACCAGGATTGCGGGACAAGTGCACGGGTTTGACGGCGAGGCGTTGTTCGGGCGAAAGGAAGCCCGCAAAATGGACCTGTTCTGCCAATATGCGCTGTTTGCCGCCGAACAGGCGGTACAGGACGCCGGTTTGCAGCCGGAACTGCTGGATCGCGAGCGGTTTGGCGTATACGTCGGTTCGGGAATCGGCGGGATCGAGACGCTTGCGGACAATGTAAAAATTTTTGCGGAGCGCGGACCGAGCCGGGTGAGCCCGAGTCTCGTGCCGATGATGATCTCCAACATGGCTGCCGCGCAGATCAGCATCCGCTTCGGCGCGTTGGGCGCAACGCTGTCGCCGGTCACGGCCTGCTCGATCGGAAATACGTCGATCGGCGAAGCGTTCCGGCTGATCCGCAGCGGCGAAGCCGACGTGATGATCGCCGGCGGGACGGAAGCGGCGGTGCATCCGCTTGCCCTGGCCAGCTTCGGGAATGCGACCGCGCTGTCAAAGCGCAACGATGCCCCCGAGCGGGCCAGCCGGCCGTTCGATGCCGACCGCGACGGCTTCGTCATGGGGGAAGGCGCGGGGATCGTGGTGCTCGAGTCGTTGACGCATGCGCTGCGGCGTGGGGCGTGCATCCACGGCGAAGTGATCGGCTACGGCGCAAGCTCCGATGCCTACCACGTCGTTGCGTCGCATCCCGAAGGCTTAGGCGCCTATCAGGCGATGAAGCGGGCGATCGCTTCGGCGGGCATTACCCCGGACCAGGTGGACGTGATTAGCGCTCATGCGACAAGCACTCAGGTTGGCGATCTCGGGGAGACGAAGGGGATCAAGAAGGCGTTTGGCGAACACGCCTACCGGATTCCGGTCACGGCCAACAAATCGATGATTGGCCATATGTTCGGCGCGGCTGGCGGCGCGGAAGCGATCGCCCTGGTCCAATCGCTGAAGGAAGGCCTGGTCCCGCCGACGATCAACCTGATGAATCCCGACCCGGAATGCGACCTCGACTATGTTCCGAACCAAGCGCGCCGGGCCGAGCTCGAGATCGGGTTGTCCAACTCGTTTGGGTTCGGCGGCCACAACGCCGTCATTGTGCTTCGCAAATATCGCGAATAAATCCGATAGTTATCCGTCCCGTCATCCGGGGCGGTACTTTTTTTTGGCGGGACGGGCAACTTTCCGGCTTCGGGCTGCGTTAGGGTAGATAAGAGACGCCGGCGCATGGTGAACATAGAGCGAACCGACCAAGCCGCTGCGGGAGTCTTGAAAACCTGAAACAATAGGGGGTCATACCTATGGGGAAAAGGGGAAGAAAGGTTGTCGTTTGGGGCTTTATCGTAATGCTTCTGCTGCTGCTCGGCGGCTGTGGGAGCGCAAGTTATGATGCGGCCTCGAATTCGTTAGCCGGCAGCGAAGCGGCGAACATGGTAACCAGTACGGCCGAAAGCGAAATGGATGGAGGAGAAACCTCGGAGGTTGCCGCCGACATGGCGAAAGCGCCGGCCGCCGGCTCCGGTGCGCCGGATTCGGCGGCGGATAACGCCGGAAGCAGCAGCGCGACGGTCAACTCCGCGCCGGGGTTTCAGCAAGCTGCCGGGGATACCGGACTGAACAAAAAGCTGATCTACCGGGCGAACGTCGTCATGGAAGTGAAGGATTACGCCAAGGCGCAATCGGAGATCCGCAATCAGGTGATGCTGGCGGGCGGGTACATCGTGGAATTCTCCGAAAACCAGTCGCAGCACGAACAAGGCGGCAGCTTTGTGCTGAAGGTCCCGGCGGCGGGCTTCTCCTCGTTCCTGGATCGGCTGGAGGGGCTGAAGCCCGTGTCGATGCAGCGAAGCATTCAAGGACAGGACGTCTCGGAAGAGTATGTCGATCTGGAATCGCGGCTGAAGGTCAAGCAGGCCATGGAAGCGCGGTACTTGAAATTCGTCGAGGAAGCGACCCAAACCAAGCAACTGGTTGAATTCGTAAACGAGCTGGAACGGATTCAAACGGAGATTGAACAGATCAAAGGGAGAATGCGGTACATCGACAGCAATGTGTCCTTTTCGACGATCGAGATCCGCGTCTACCAGCCGGATGCGTCGAAGCTGACGGTATCGAGCGGCGACACGCCGCTGCTGGAGCGGATGAAGAACGCATTGACGGGCAGCATCGACGTCTTGTCGCTCTTCTTCCAGTGGTTGGTCGTGTTTGCGGCCGGAGCGCTGCCGCTGCTCGTCATCGCGGCCCTCGTCGTGATCCCGGTCTGGATCGCGCGTCGGAAGAACCGGGCGGAGCGGGAGAAACGCCGGGCGCAGCTTCATGCAGGCCCGGCGGCGGCACCGCCGGGAGCCTCGCCGCTGAAGCCCGGCACGGAGGAGGAACACGAAGAGTCTCCGCAAGATAATTAAGCGCAGGAACGAATAAAAACGCAAGCCCAAGGGAATGCCCTTAGGGCTTGCGTTATTTTTACGCGTAAGGACTCACGGAAAAACATCGCCAAATCTTAAACTAAACTTAAACGGGATGGAACCCGTTCTATGTTAAGATGAATCAAACCACTTGAGAAGGGAAAGGGCTGACACTGCGATGTTAGAAAACTATTTGTTCCCTATTAAATATGCTTTCGGTGCGTTTCCGTTTGCGGCGCTGCTGTTCACCCTGCCGTTCCTGGTGGTGCAATACCGGCGGCACGGTTATGTCAACAAGGTGCGGGCCTTCGTGCTATACTTGTTCCTGCTGTATTTGATGAACGCGTTATTCCTCGTGATGCTGCCGCTGCCCTCCAGCCGGCATAACCTGCCGCTTGGCGACGGGGCGCTGCAGTTGATTCCTTTTCATTTCATTCAGGATATCTTAAGGGAAACGTCAATCGTTCCCGGGGAGCCGTCAACCTATTTTCGGCTGCTTAAGGAGCGCGCTTTTTTGCAGGTTGCCTTTAACGTTGCATTGACCGTGCCGTTCGGGATGCTGATCCGTTATTACTTTCGCTCCGGTCCGATCGCGAGTCTGGTCCTGTCGTTCCTGCTGTCCTTGTGGTTTGAAGTGACGCAGTTGACCGGAATCTACGGGCTTTATGACCATCCTTACCGCGTCTTCGACGTCGATGACCTGATGACCAATACGCTGGGGGGAATGATTGGCTTCCTTCTGTCCGTGTGGTTATCCCGGTATTTGCCGCGGATTGAGCACCTGGACCGGGGCGTGGATCTGGCCGCCAAGCGGGTGACGTATACCCGGCGGGGACTGGCCTTGTTTTTCGACTGTATCCTCTCGGGGGCATTGATGACCGTCATTTCCCGGCTAGGGGTATCGGGGGCGTATTTTGTGTCTACGGGATTGTATTTCATGTTGATCCCTTATTTGAACGGCGGGAAAACTCCCGGTAAATGGCTGGTGCGGATCCGGCTGGTCGGACTTGCCTCAGACGAGGTTGAATGGACACGAAGGGGCCGGCTGGCCGCTGCCGCGCATCGGTATTTGTCCGCTGGAGGCGAGCGGCAAACCGTGGGACTGCTTCCCCTGATCGTTCGTTATGGGCTGCTTTATTGGGGAGTGTTCGGTTTAAACCGCCTGCTGGTCTTCCCGCCGGTCGGCATGCCGAGTTTGTTTCGGGTGGTGCTGGCTCTGATCGTGCTGGGCGTGAACGTCAGCTTCTTCATCCATGTCGCCAAATGTTTCTTTCGGAAGGAGCCGCGGCTGTTTTACGAAAACATCAGCCGTACCGGGCACGTCATCCTGCTGAAAGAGCCGGCTCGCCACAGGGCAGCCCGTGTACGGCACTAATGTGAATTGCGGAGAATATCATGTCAGGCACCTTCCGGTGCAATAGGTAATGTGACGATAAAAGCCGTTCCTTCTCCGGGGCGGCTTTCCGCTTCCAGCATCCCCCGGTGGTTCGAGACGAATTCCTTGGCGATGGCCAGCCCGAGCCCCATCCCTCCGGCGTGCCGAACACGCGCCTCATCCGTACGGTAAAATCGGTTGAACAAATATGGCAAATGTTCGGGTGCGATGCCGGGGCCGGTGTCTTGAACGCGAATCTGCAGCATCCGGATGGGGCCGGCGCCGGGGCCAGCCGACGAAACGCCCTCCACTTCCCGCAGGGACAAGAGGACGTGTCCGCCTTCCGGCGTATACCGCACCGCATTATGCAGCAGGTTAAGAAAAACCTGCATCATCCTCTCCGCATCGACCGAGACCGCCGGGCAATTTCCGTTCGCCTCGATGCAGACCGCAATGTGCTTCGCTTCCGCTTCATAGCTTACTCGCTCTATGGCTTGTCGCAGCAGCCCGGCCATATCCGTCGGCCGAAGATCCAGCGGCAGCTTGCCGGCTTCCGCCAGCGACAGCTGATGCAAGTCGCCGACGAGCCGCGTCAGACGGATCAATTCGTCCTGGATCGGCAGCAGGTTTTCCGGTCGAATCTCGCCGCTGCCTTGCTGCAGGAGCTCCAGCTTGCCGCGGACAATCGTAAGCGGCGTACGCAGCTCATGGGCCACGTCGGCGACCAGATTGCGGCGTACTTCCTCGGCCCTCGCCAACTGTGCGGACATGCCGTTGATTGCCTGTGCGACTTTGCCGTATTCATCCTTGGAGCTCACCGGCGCTTGAATCCCGAATTCGCCCCGGCCCAGACGGTCGATGATCGGAATCAACCGACGCAGCGGGGAGGTGAGCCAGCGAGACACGAAGAAAGCCGCTCCCAGCGACAGCAGGATGAAAACAACCGCCCCGGCTCCAACGAGAAATACGACCGAAATCGGCGTGCCAATCCGCAGCTTGGACAGATTGGCCACATCGGAGTCGTAATAATAGGCCCAACCGATGGTTTTGCCTTGGCTGGAGAGCTCCCTGTGAATTCCCAGCCGCTCCAATAATCGGACCGGCAAGTCGTCGCTAACCGTTAACATCCGCCGTTCCGAATCCATCAGCCCGATGCTGGACGCCTGTCTTCCCTCCGGCGCAAGGCGCGCCAAATCCGCAGGCGTCAACGCCGCCCATGAGTTTCCGTGTGCCTCATAATAGGCCTCGAGCTGATTCTCCAACGTATTCAGTTCCTCCGTTCTGGACGATTGCAGCATCACCTCCAAGGAGTCCCGAATCGTGAAATAGGTAAACAGCATAAACATCAGGCTAACCCCGAAAATAAAAGCGGCGATGACGAGAAAAAGCTTGCGTGATACGGTCATGGCTGCGGGTTCTCAAACCGGTAACCAAACCCGTAAACCGTTTGGATGTAGGCAGGGCGACTCGGATCGTCTTCGATTTTTTTGCGGATGCGGCTGATGTGGGCGTCGGCGGTTCGTTCATCGTTCAAGAAATCGTCCTCCATGGCGGCCAGCAGTTGCAGCCGGCTGTAGACGATCCCCGGTTTGGCGGCCAGCGTCAGCAGCAGCTTGAATTCCGTTGGCGTCAGGGCAAGCTCCATATCCCGCTTCCATACGCGGCATTGCGCTTCGGAAATCGTCAGTTCCCCACGTTTGAGCAGCGGCTCGGCCGCCGCATTCCCCTCGATCCGCCGTAATACGGAACGGATGCGGGCGGCCAGCTCGCGCAAAGAAAACGGCTTGGTCACGTAATCGTCGGCACCGACCTCCAGTCCGATCAATTTATCGGTTTCCTCCACGCGTGCGGTCACCATAATGATCCCGACCGGCCCCGACTTTCGCAGTTCCCGGCAAACCTCGATTCCGCTCAACTCCGGCAGCATCCAGTCAAGCACGACGAGCGACGGCTTGTGCAAGGCGGCCTTGTGCAACGCTTCCCTTCCCGTTGCGGCTGTGACCGTTTGAAATCCTTCCTGCTGCAAAAAAGGCTCCATAAATTCGATGACTTGACGCTCATCGTCGACAAGCAGCAAGGTGTGCGGCATTGGTGGTTGTCCTCCCATGCTTGTTTTTTTTTCATTATATCCGCTTTTCCCCCGCTTTCCATCCCGCTCGGGGAATTTCACGGAACCCGTAAAGGATCGTCACAAGTTCACAACATTTGACGGTTATGATGAGACCAACCCCGGAAGGAGGAGGAAGCGAGATGGCCGGAATCGGCTTGGAATTGAAAAAATCAATGCTCTGGAGCGCCTGCTTCGCTGGACTGATGCTCTTGGCCTCTTGCGGATATAACGAACTTCGTTACCCGGAGGAAGTCGATATGAGCCAAATGCACCACGGAGTCGAACATGGAAATGCCGCTAGTCATAGCGGCCATGAGGATCATGCTGTGCCCGGAACCGGCGAGCCGGCTGCTGCGGTATCCTGCGCCGAGTTGAAGGAGGCCGAACCCGCCGCGGGGGAGCGGGTGAGGAGTTATGAGCTGACCGCGGCAAAGACCGTTCTAACCTTGGACAATGGGAAAAGGACGGAGGCCTGGACGTTTAACGGAACCTCGCCCGGCCCGGAGCTGCGGGTCAAGGAAGGGGAACGCGTGAAAGTAACGCTAACGAATCGCGATATCGGCAAAGGGGTGACGATTCACTGGCATGGCGTCATCCTGCCCTGTTCCCAGGATGGTGTGGCCGGCGTCACGCAGAATGCCGTTTGGCCGGGCGAGCAGTTTACCTATGAGTTCATTGCCCGTCACCCCGGAACGTACTGGTACCATTCTCATCAGCAAAGCTCGGAACAGGCGGGGAAAGGGCTGGTCGGCCGGCTGATCGTCGAACCGAAGCAGTCAGATTTCGACTACGACCTTGATTACGCGGTCACGCTGCAATTGCTGAACGATAAGCTGAAGCTGACCAATGGCCGAGCCGATGGTTTACGTCTCGATGCAGCCCCCGGAGAAACGGTAAGGCTGCGGCTGATCAATGCCTATAGCGAGGTGCAGTGGATCGGGGTGGCCGGTGCGGAGTTCCGGGTGATCTCGATCGACGGGCAGGACTTGAACGGCCCGGAGGCTCTCAAGGAAGAGTGGATTCCGATCGGCGGAGGCCAGCGATACGACGTGCTGTTCACGATGCCGACCAGCGGGCAGGTCAAAATGTACAACAGAGAGCATCAAGCCTGGCACATTCTGTTGGGGAGCGGGCCCCAGCCGAAGCCGCTAAGCAAAGACGCGCCGTCATTCGATTTCACGGATTACGGGACGCCGCTTGCGGACGGGATTACCGCGGACATGAAGTTCGACCGGGTTTACGATCTAAAGCTCGGCGTCCTCGATATTAACGGCAAGAAGTTTCATGAAATTCCGCCGCTTCTAGTCAAGGAAGGGGAGTGGATCAAAATCCGTTTCAAACATACCTTTGGTGGTCCGCATCCGATGCATCTGCACGGACATCTCTTCAAGATCTTGACGAAGAACGGCAAGCCGCTGACGGGCAGCCCCATCTATGCGGACAGCGTGCTCCTGTTCAGCGGCGAAGAATATGAAGTGGTCTTCAAAGCGGATAATCCCGGCTTGTGGATGGAACATTGCCACAATTTGGGGCATGCCGCCAACGGGATGACGATGATGGTGAACTACGAAGGGGTGACTACGCCGTTTCGCGTAGGCACCAAATCGGGCAATCTCCCGGATTAACCAATCAGCGAAGATGGAGGAGGAATTTAAGTGAAAAAAGCACTTTGGCTTATCGCGGCGCTAGCCGGCGGTTTGATCGGCGGATTGGTGCTCAGCGAGCTGATCGCCATCACCGCGGTCACCTTGTTCAGAGGGGACCTCTCCTGGCTGAGAGGCATTAAATATTTGCCGCTCGTCACCGCGGCGCTGGCCGGCATCTTGGTGCTAAAGCGGACCTCGCGCCGCGGGAACCGCTAAGACATTTACGCGCCGCTATAATATTCGCCCAGAAACTGCCGAAACCGGCGCGCGGCTTCGGATAAATATCGGCGCTCCAGCCAAGCGACGGAGAAAACGCGCCGGCACACCGGGCTTTCGATCCGCAGCATCGAGTAGGGAGGACGTTCGTCCTTCCGACATGCCGGAACGAAGGCGACGCCCAGTCCGGCGAAGACGAGGCTGCCAAGCGCGCCGGGTTCATCCACCTCGCAGACGATGCGGGGGCGAATGCCTGCGGCCAGGCAAAACGCTTCGTTGATCTTGCGAAACGGGTGGCCCGCTTTATATTCAATGAAAGGTTCGTCCGCCACGTCCTCGAGGCGGACGCTTTTGCTTGCCTCCAGCCGGTGGCCGGGCGGGACGGCGAGAAACACCTCGGCGTCCAGCACCGGCAGCTCTCGCACTCCCGGATGATCAAGCGAGGAAGCAGTGAAGCAGAGATCCACCTCGCCCTTCTCCAACAGCTCGATCATTTCCGCAATGGATGCCGGCGACGTCTGCAGGATGCGGAAGTTCACCTCGGGATAAGCTTCGCGGAAAGCCCCGAGCGCAGCCGTAATGCGTCCCAGCGTATTCGTGGCCAAATGGATGCTGCCGCGCTCCATCCCCGCCAGATCCGCCACCTCCTGCCTTCCCTCTTCCAGGATGTCCAGCGCTGTCTCGACCTTTTTCAAAAAGGCTTTGCCGAAGGCGTTCAGCCGAATCTGACGATTTTGCCGATCGAACAACGGGACCCCCAAATCCTCCTCGAGCCTGGCAATCGTTTTGCTGAGCGCCGGCTGGGCGATATGCAGCTCTTGGGCGGCTCGGGTCATATGCTCCAAATGGGCGACCGTGCGAAAATACTCCAATTGCAGCAACTCCATGCGGATGACAACTCCTCTCTTAAGGGAATTTGATGATTAATATCCTTTAGGTTATGAATACATAAATTAATATATATTTTTCATTATTAATATTCAATCCTACAATAACTTGTGAGGAAATCGATAGGGGGGACGATACGATGAAAAATGCCGATTCATCCGAGGCACGCGAGAAGCTGATCCGCATTTTGGCGTTTACCATGATCTTGTCATCCATGGGGGCAACGATGTTTAATATCGTGCTCCCTGAAATCAAAGGTGAATTCGGCTTATCCGTCACTCAAGTCAGTTGGGTTTCGACGGCATATGCTCTGATTTACGCCATCGGCGCCGTGATTTACGGGAAGCTGGCGGATGCTTTTCAGTTGAAAAAACTGCTGACGTTCGGGTTAATCCTGTTTTGTTTGGGTTCAATGACCGGATTGTCGGCTCAGGCGTATTGGATGGTCTTGCTGGGCCGCGTGCTGCAGTCGGCCGGCGCGTCGGTGGTTCCCGCAGCCGCGATGATCATTCCGGTGCGGCATTTTCCTGCCGAGCGCCGCGGATATGCGCTGGGAATTACAGCCACGGGGCTGGCGATCGGGGGCGCGATTGGGCCGGTCGTATCCGCGCTGCTGGTCAGTCTGGTCGATTGGCGATGGTTGTTTTGCATCCCGATGCTGATGCTGTTTACGCTGCCGTTCTACCGCAAATACCTCAGCGATGAGCCGATTCGGGCCGTTCGGATCGATTGGCTCGGCGGAGGGGTGCTGGGCATCACGGTCACTCTGTTATTGCTCGGCGTAACCTATGGGCGATGGGAGCTTTATTTAGGCAGTTTGATCGGGTTTCTCCTGTTTCTATGGCGGATCCGCCTAGCTCCGCAACCGTTCGTGGATCCGCGATTATTTCGGAACACGGGCTATGCGCTGGGTCTGCTGTTGTCGGTGCTGGTCATGGGGATCGGCTATGCGCTGCCGTTCCTGACGCCGCAGCTGCTGGCCGAGGTGAATCGGCTGCCTGCCGGTTGGATCGGATTTGCCATGGTGCCCGGGGCTGTTGCCTCGGCGATCCTCGGCCGCAAAGGGGGCAAGTTGGCGGATGCCAAGGGCAATTCCTTCGTCATCTATGTGGCTTCCCTGCTGCTAATCAGCTGTTTTGCCCTGATTTCGGTGCTGTCCGGGGCGGCGGCGGGCTGGATTGCGGCGATTCTGATCCTGGGCAATGTGGGGCAAATGTTCATGCAACTGGCGTTGTCCAACACGATTTCCCGCACGCTGCCCAAAGAGCAGACCGGGGTAGGCATGGGTCTGTTGTCCATGTTGGGCTTTTTGTCCGGCGCGGTTTCGACCAGCCTTTACGGCCATGCCGTGGATCACGGCTCGTCGTCGCACTGGAATCCGCTGAATCCGTTTGAGGGCTCTGCCGTGTATGGCAATATCTACATGGTTTTGGCAGTGCTTCATATCGGAATCCTTCTTTTTTACTATTTTTTCTTTAGTCGAGTCGGACGATCCCGCAAGGAGGAATCGATAATGAGGCAGGTCTAAAGACCTGCATAAAAGACGGTTTTGGAGCCGAGTAGGATGAATCCGGATTAACAAATGACATGATCTGTGCCGATACAACTTCTAAAGAGCTTTATCCGATAAAGGCAAACCTGTCGAAAGGCAGGGACGCAAAGCTATAGGGCCTAAGATAGTTTGGCAGCCAGCTACCGAAGGGAGTTTTTTTGTCATGAGAAAGTGGATATCCGTAACGCTCGCGATCATTATTGGGTTCGGAGGAGCCGGCGCAATTCCGGTTCAAGGGGCGGAAACCCCGGGCTGGATCGATAAAACCATGGTGGATCAGGGAGCGATCCGCATCAACTATGACGTTAAGACGAAGATCAAAACCAAGCTGCAGATCGCCAAGGGCGAGGAGAAATACACCTACACGTTAACACCCGGAACGAACGGAGAGACGTTTCCGCTTCAACTGGGGAACGGAGAGTATGCGGTCAGTCTTTTGGAACAGCTTAAAGGGACAACGTACCGTTTGGTCCATAAGGACACGGTCAAGCTGCAACTGAAGGACGAGAAGCAGGTGTTTTTGCATTCCACGCAAAACGTAAATTGGGAACCGGACGGCCGCGCGGCGAAAATCGCCAACGAGTTGATTCAAGACGCGGTCGGAACCGAGGAAAAAGTTCAGATCATCTATGATTATGTCACCAGCACCATCAAGTACGACGACAGCTTGGCCTTCAGCGCCACCTCCAGTTACCTGCCCGATCTCGACCGGACGCTGACCCGGAAGAAGGACATTTGCTATGGATTCTCTTCCTTGTTCGCGGCGATGCTGCGCAGCGTAGGGATTCCGGCCAAATTGGTGATGGGGACCTCGGATTATGTCAGTACCTATCACGCCTGGAACGAGGTTTATGCAAACGGTCGCTGGATCACGATTGATACTACGGCGGACGCGGGCTGGAAAGGAACGACGACCGCTTATACGATGATCAAAGATCCCGCGAAATATAAGGCCGAGAAAATATACTAAGTTGCGAACCCAATCACGCCGGTTGCGGAATACGCGCCGCTTCTGACATTTCGATCCTGTTTGCCGGGTCGGGTGTCGAAGCGGCTTTTTTGCGTTCACCGTTCCTCCGATTCCCGCCAACCGATCAGGATTGTTCAGAAGTTGTATAGACTCCCTGTTTATACTCCTTGCAAACGTATGTCACAACAAAGCACGCCAAGCAGGGAGAGGTTCAAGGTGATGAATGTTGTCGCTCACTTTAGGGACGGTTCCCGCGGCATGGAGCTGGATACCTTTCGAGAGATCGAACTGACCAAGCAACTGAGAAGATACCGGCAAAGAGGCTTTTATATGAACTACCGGAAAAATCGAATCGGAATCGTGGCGACGCCGGACGGCCCCGTTTTTTTTGGCAACGGGCAGGTTTACCTTTTGCGGGAGCAGCCGTTTCGATTTTGGCTCCACCAGCAGAAATGGAGAATCGGGTTTCGCTTTGAATGGAACGGCGAAATGAAGCTGAGCTTCACCTATCCCCGGATCGTTTACCGCGATGGCCGAACGTGGGAGGTTGACGAATTTCGCGATTTTTGCTGCTGGTTGGTGGAAGCGGTGAAAAAAAACAATTTTATGGATTTCTATACCGTAAAAACCCAAGAAAGACAGAGTTATCGGGCGAAAAACGCCGGTCAAGTCAATGAATAATATCACTTATAACCAAGGGGACTTGGCTTTATTTGGTCGATTGTCGAGGAATTGTTTAGAATGCTGAAATACGATGGTCATGTTGCCCACCACAACGTTTCGAGAAGGAGGTAGGGAGAAGCGTCGTTTGAACACATCGATATCGATAGAAAAAAGGAGGCAAAAACACGACTTATGAAACGCAAATTCATGGCCATCATTATGGCTGCTGCTCTTGTTTTTCAAGGGACATTCGGAGCGGGAGCCACTCTGGCCAGCGCCGATTCGGAAGGAGCCCCGAGCGATGCCGCCGTCAGCGCCACGGATACGGTCACTGACGCGGTTTACGGCCCTGATGGGCGGCAGGGAGCAAACATCCTGCTCGCGGCTTCCGTGAGTCCGGTCATTACGGATAATCTTATTACAAACGCGGAAATTCGCAATCAAAAGCCCGAATATGATCCGGCTACCGGAGATTTAGTTATCAAGGGGGATCGGATTCAGGATATCCGGCCGGCGGTTAAGGATGAAGTGGCTGTCATTTACACATGGAGCTTCCCGAATGAATCCCACGGTTATGGGGACGGCTCTACCTTTACTTTTCAATTGCCTGACAAATTTAAAATCGGGCAGCGATTGACAGGCGATCTGGATGGTGAAGTTGGAGAGTATACGGTCGAACCCGACGGGGAAGTTACTTTTACTTTTAACGACAGTATTGTCGGGCAAAAGCTGAAAGGCTACTTTTACGTGTGGGTCAGCTTTGACGAAAACAAGTTTGGGGATGGCTTAGAGCAGCAGATTGACTTTAGTTCCAACGGGCTGGGAATCATCGATGTTCATTTTGCGAATACGGCCGAGGATAAGCTGAAAAAATCGGGGAAGGCAAACCGAAACGGCTTTAACTCCGACGAAATCGAGTGGACGATCGATTTCAACCAAGGCGAGAAGGAGATCCAAAATGCCGTCCTCGCGGATACTTTGCCGGCAGGATTAGAACTCGCTGGCCCGATCGAAATTCGCAAACTGCAGGTGCAGATTGACGGATCGGTCAAAGAGGGAGCTGTGGAACGTACGGAAACGGCGTTTCCGATTTCGCTGGGCGATATCCATGAAGCCTACCGAGTGAAGTACAAGACGAGTGTAGAGGCGCCAACCGCAGAGCCTTTTACCAACCGACCTTATAACAACGAAGTAGTGCTTACCGGCGACAATATCGAGGATAGCAAAGCTGCCGGAAGCGTGAGAATCAGCTTTAACGAGCCGTTGAACAAGGTAAGTAAAGCTTACGATCCGGTGACCCAGCGCATTACCTGGAAAATCGAGTACAACTATAACCAGCAAACGCTGGAGCCGTTTAATCCGGCCGATCCCAACAAACCGAATGTCGCGTGGCTCAAAGATCAGTTTGATACCACGAAGCAGCGTTTGGTTGAAGAGGCGGGCGAAGTTAACGTTCGCGTATATGAAGTTGAGCTTGATGATAGCGGGAAGGTCGTAAATCGTACCGGACCTATCGATTCGTCGGCGTACACCGTCACCAAGACGGCCGATGGCTTCGAGTTCAAGTTCAATCAAGGTATCAACAGCGCTTATGATATCGAATACCAGACGGAATCCATTAACCGCGTTTATGCGAACGACCGGATCACCAATTCGGTCGAACTCAAAAATGGCATGATAAAATCGGCGGAACAAGGCATTCGCGAAAATATTTTTGCGAAAAGCGTAAACAAAGAGGATTTCAACAAGAAGGAAATCGAGTGGAAGCTGGTTCTCAATTCCGACCTGAAGGACATGTCGGACATCGTCATTACGGAGAACTATGCAGGTAGATTTATGAAGCTGGTCCCTGACAGTTTGCAAATCACCGGTGCTCACAAGGACGATTTCGAACTGGAAGCCAACGCGGATGATCCGGATTATGAAAAAGGTTTCGTGCTCAAACTGAAGTCGGGCATCACGATTAACTCAGAGCATGTGTTCACATTCACCACAACCTTTGATCCGACAATGGGAATGCCTCTGGACAACCGGTACCGCAATGAGGCTACGCTTGACTGGAAAGAAGCCGGTGTGCAACAAACGGCAATTCTCAAGTCGGCCAGTGTCACAGCTCAAAGCTATACGATTGAAAACGGCAATAAAATAGGCGATTACAGCGCTAAGGATAAAGCGATCACCTGGAAGATCGACGTCAACTACAATTTATTCGATATTCAGGATGCCGTGGTCAGAGATACTTACACCGGCAACCAGTCTTATCTCGACGGTTCGATCCAGGTGAACAAGCTGGTGTTGGATAGCCGAAATAACGCCGTCGCTATTGGTGAGGAAATTAAGCCTAAAAGCCCGGACAATCCGAACGGCTTTGATTTCCAGCTAAATCCGGATGGCAAGGGCTTTACGCTCAATCTTGGCAATATCGGTAAGACGGCTTACCGGGTCGAGTATAAAACTAGTCTGGCCGGCGAGTTCCCGATTGTAGATACTTACTCCAACCATGCTACATTGCACGACGGCACGGTCTTGCGGTTTGAGAAATCTGCCGAAGTCGAGCCGGCACATGGCGGGAAGTATATCAACAAAACCGGGAGGCAGCAAGGGACAACCGATATCGCGGCCTGGACGGTGAGTATCAACCCGAGTCAATCTTATATCCCGGCAGGCTCCGAACTGACGGATACGCTGTCGGACAATCAAATTTTATTGCCCGATACGTTGAAGCTGTACAAAACGGATATGCCTGCGGATAATTCCGGAAATGTATCGATCAAAGCCGGGTTGGTCGATCCCGAAGATTATGAATTGGCCGTGAACGGGAATACCTTTACGTTCACCTTCAAAGAAGCGTTGACCACCGCGTTCATTCTGGAATACCAATCGTATATCAACGCGGACAATGGCGACCGGATTACCAATAAGGCCGAATTTGCCGGTCAAGACTCTTCCGTGAAGGGGGGAGACGGGCAGGAAGGCGTGAAGGTGTCGTTAGCCGGTGCCGGCGGCGGCGCCTCGGGAGGACGGGCGCCGATCCAGATCGTGAAGGTAGACGATCGGGGGCGGCCGCTGGAAGGGGCAGTATTCGAAATTTACAATGCTTCCGGGACCGTACTGCTGGAAACATTGCCGGCAACGAACGCTTCGGGCGAAACGACAAGCTTGAAGGAGTACCGGTTTAACGGCACGGACGGACTCCCGTATCGAATAAAGGAAGTGTCGGCACCAGCGGGTTATTTGCTGGATCCCGAATACGGCGCTGGCACAGGCAAACCCGTCGCCTTCAAAAACGATGGGCCGTTTACCGTCGAAAACAAAAAAATTCGGCAGGGATTCCAGTTCACGAAGGTGGATGCCGCCGATCCATCCAAGAAATTAAAGGGCGCCGTTTTTGATTTATACGTTAAGAACGGGGCAGACAGAGAATTCATCGAGACGTTGACGTCAGGTGAAGACGGCACGATCGCCAAGGGCGATCTGGCGCCGGGAGAATATGAACTGGTTGAAACGAAAGCTCCTGATTATTACCAATTGAATGCGCAGCCCGTTGCCTTCACCATCATCGCGAATCAAACCGAGATTGTTACTCGCGACGTACCGAATGAGCGGGGTTCCGGCGGCAAATTGGTGATCACAAAGGTCAATGCCAAGGACCAAACCGTTCTGAGCGGCATTGAATTTGAATTGCGCGACAGTGCTAATGCGGTGATCGGCAAGGAAAGCACCGACCTCGACGGCGTAATTGAATTCGATAACTTGCCGTACGGTCTCTATACTTTAGTGGAGATCCAAGCGGAGGGGTTTGTGATCGAAAAGCCGGAGACCGAGGTCTCCATTAAGGAACCGGTTACCGCTTTGACGATCGAAAATAAACCCATCGATCGTTCGGTGAAGTTAATTAAAACCAATGCCGCCAAAACGCTAAGACTCCAAGGTGCGGTATTTGAATTGCTCGCCCAGAGCGTGTTCTTTGATGCACAGGGAAATTATGAGTTTAAAAAGGTTGAATCGATCGATCCGGCCAAGCTCATCACGGATCGGAACGGCGAATTGTTCCTGGATCAATTGGAGCCCAACAAATATCGGCTGGTGGAAATTTCCGCGCCTGCGGGTTATGTGTTGGATAAAACGCCAATCGAATTTGAAATTACGGACAAACAAACCGAACCCGTGATTTTGGAAAAAACGAACAACCTGATCTACACTCCTACCAACCCGGGGGGTGGGGGCGATCCCGGTAATCCCGGCACTCCGTGGAACCCGGAGACACCGGTAGATCCTGAACAACCAGAACAACCAGAACAACCGGAACAACCGGAACAACCGGGCGACGGTACGGTTGAAGTGCCGGAGGATCCGTCGACTTCTGACGGAACGGGCGGCGAGAAGCCGCAGCCGGATCAAGACCAGCCTACGGATGTGGAACTGGATGAAGACGGCAATCCGCTGGGCGGTACCCGCGGAGCATTGCCTTCTGGCGATTCGGACGGAAAACCGGGGAACGGTCTCTTGCCGAAAACCGGGGAAGGCAGTCTTCTTCCGTGGCAAATGACGGGCGTTGCCTTCATCCTTGCAGGACTATGGTTCAGACGGAAACGTAAGCAACAAGAATCCTAAAATTAGGGGGCATTTCCAAGGATTCGGGAGACCGGAGCTTGGAGATGCCCTCTTTCAGTTTCATGTTCAGAAATTGTCCAGAACCATGAATTACAATAAGGGATGTCACATGACTTTGGGTAATCGTGAATTTTTTTCGGCAGTAAAAGGAGAAATCGGGCCATGAAACAAATGCGTAAACACGTCCTTTCTTCCGGGATTGGGATCCTCCTCGTCCTCGCGTTGACCGCCGGATGCCAGTCGGCAGGAAACGGATCGGACCTGGCGGGCGGCGGAGCTCAGGAGGTCGCCAAACCCGAGATTCATCGCTACACCGGGGAGAAGAGCCGGGAAATTCCCTTCGTATATACGGCCAAAAAGGAGTTGTCTCTCACGTTTAACGGGATGGGGGAGCGGGATACGATGTATCGGCTGTTGGACGAGCTGGATACTTACCGGATCCAAGCGACGTTTTTTTTGCCGGGCATGAGGGTGGCCGAGGAGCCGGACATCGCGGCCGAGATTTTGGCCAGAGGTCATGAGATCGAGAACAACACGCTGAATCAGTTGAACCTTAAAGATCTGGATTATGAGCAAATCTATAAGGAGATCAAGCTGAGCAACGAAGTGATCGAACAGCAGACCGGGGTTAAGCCGAAGTACGTGCGCACGAAATCCGGCGATTATCCGGAGGACGTTCCGCTGATCGCCGCGCAGTTGGGCATGAAAGGGGTCGTAAGCTACAACATCAACCCGCGCGACCGGGACATGCAGGACGCCAAAGCGATCGGCGATTACGTCAAACGGTATATCCAGCGGGGTGGGATCATCTCGCTGAACACCGACATCAACCCGGAGGTGATCCCGGCCATTCGCTACATCGCCGAAGCTGCCGATGAGATCGGGTACCGGCTGATCCCGCTGGACGAACTGGTCGAGCATGGAGGGATCCGCAAGCCGCTGGCGGAAATTCCGGGTTCCGACGCGGCCCAACTCAACCCGGATTATCAAGACGCCCAATACCGGTTGATCTATCAGGTAGATACGCCGCAAAAGCACGTGGCGCTTACCTTCGACGATTGGGGCAGCGACAAAACGGTCACCCGCATTCTCGACATTTTGGCGGAGGGCCATGTTCAGGCCACCTTCTTCCTGCGGGCCAAAGGCGTCGAAACGAATCCGAATCTGGCCCGGGCGATGGTGGAAGGCGGCCATGACGTCGCCAACCATTCCTATAGCCATCCGGTGGTGACGTCTTTAACTCCGGCCGAGCTGCAGGAAGACCTGGTCAAGGCGCACCAGGTCATTACCGAGGCGATTCAGCAGCAGCCCGTCATGTTGTTCCGCCCGCCGACCGGCGTCGTGGACGACGAGCGGGCCAAGGCGATTGCCGCCATCGGGTACCCCGATATCGCCATGTATGATGTGACGACGCTGGATTGGGATGCCTCCAACAGCGCCGATGACATCGTGAACGGGGTGCTGGAACAGACCAAGCCGGGGAGCGTCATTTTATTGCACATGCTTGACGATATCCATACGATCGAAGCGCTGCCGCGTGTGATTCAAAGCTTGAAAAGCAAAGGGTACGCGTTCGTGAAGATGGCGGATTTGATTCAAGAACAGAATTCGACAGTAACGGAGCAGAAATGATATGGACTTATTTGAGAAAATAACATCGCGCCAAGCCACGATCGCCGTGATCGGCTTGGGATACGTGGGGATGCCGATCGCGGTCGCCTTTTCCCGAAAAGCCAAGGTCATCGGATTTGATGTGAATGCGCGAAAAATCGAAGCTTATCGCCAAGGCCGGGACGTTACCGGCGATATCGGAGACGAGATGATCGAGAACTGCAGCATCGAATTCACGTCGGATCCGGAGCGGCTGCGGACGGCCGAGTGCTTTATCGTGGCCGTCCCTACTCCGGTGAAAAGCGGCAACGTGCCCGATTTGCAATTCGTCCGCAACGCGAGCAAGCTTGTCGGAAGCGTGATGGACAAAGGCGCGGTCGTCATTTACGAATCCACCGTGTATCCGGGGGTGACGGACGAGGTTTGCGTGCCGATCCTGGAAGCGGAATCGGGGCTTGCCTGCGGACCGGATTTTAAAGTCGGCTATTCGCCGGAACGAATTAATCCCGGAGATCAGCAGCACCGGCTTGAAAACATCGTGAAAATCGTCTCCGGGAACGATCGGGAGGCGTTGGAACTGGTGGCCCGGTTATACGGACTGATCATCGACGCCGGCGTCCACCGGGCGGAGAGCATTCGGGTCGCGGAGGCGGCCAAGGTCATCGAGAACGCCCAACGGGACATTAACATCGCGTTCATGAACGAGCTGTCGATGCTGTTCCATGAGATGGACATCGATACCAACGCGGTGCTGCAGGCCGCCGGAACCAAATGGAATTTCCTGCCCTTCCGGCCAGGGCTGGTCGGCGGGCACTGCATCGGGATCGATCCGTATTATCTTACCTATAAAGCGGAGGATGCCGGTTACCACTCGAAAATCATCTTGGCCGGCCGGCATATTAACGACGGGATGGGGAAATACGTTGCCCAAAACATCATTAAAAGGATGGTCCGCCAGCAGGTTGACCTCAAGCATTCGCGGGTAGGGGTGCTCGGTTTGTCGTTCAAGGAAGATTGCCGGGATATCCGGAATTCGAAAGTGATCGACATTATCCGGGAGCTGGAGGATTACGGTATCGCTCCGCTGGTGGCCGACCCGCTCGTGGATCCGCGGGAAGCATACGAGGAGTACGGCATCGAGCTTAGCGACATGTCCGCCATGCGGGATTTGAACGTGGTGGTTCTCGCCGTGCCGCATCGCCCGTTCGCAAGCTTAAGTCTCCCCGAGGTGGAGGCGATGTTTCGCCCGGGCCAGACGAAATTGATGGTTGATGTGAAGGGCGCTTTTTCCAAAAGCGGATATGAGGAGAAGGGCATCCATTATTGGAGCCTGTAGAGCTTGGAATGAAATAGATAGGAGAGCGAACCGTGTTCAGAAGGAAGTCTAAACGTTCGGAAGAAATCATAGCCGTGCCGCGCGGAGACAGAAGAACCCTTGGGTACGTCCCCGACCCCGAGCGCCTTCGCGTCTCGGCGGACAGGAGGGGGCGTCAGAAGGCATTGCCCCGCCGGATCCCCGGTCTGGATTCGCAACAACTCGGCCTGAGATATATCGCGGATTTTCCGGTCATGCTTAGCTTAAAAGGACATCGAAAAAAAGACGGCAGCCAGGGGCGAGCGGATGATATTTCCTCGACAGGGATGCTCGTTGAGCTGCCGGAGACAGTGCGCTTGGGCGAGAAGGATAAAGCGAAGCTTCGCTTCCGTATTCCCCCGGGGACGATGCCGGAAGGGTTCGAAGGGAAAGTGAAGCTGCCCGCGTCCGTCGTTCGGACGTTCGAAACAACCGGGGAAGGCGGCGTCAAACGCATGGCCGCTTTCGAATTCGATGAGCCGTTGACGGCCTATTTTCAGAAGAAACGCTGGGGTTATTCAGTGTATACGGCCAGCGCAACTATGCTGGCGGCCATCGTCTTCGTCATGCTGCTTCGTGCCGAAAGCGTCATCTACTTCAAATACAACCTCGTCTTGTACTTATACAGCTTGATCGCTGCGGCCTTCCTCATTACGCGCTATCTGTTCGGCGCGTTGTATCGGGATGTGCCAATCAACCCGGAATATACGCCGGGCGTGTCGATCATCATTCCCTGCTTCAACGAAGCCGAGTGGATCCAGCGGACGGTCGTCAGTTGCATGAATCAGGATTATCCGATCGACAAGCTGGAGGTCATCGTCGTCGACGACCGGTCGACGGACGCATCCGCAGCGCGCATTCGCAGCATCGTGGAGCAGCTTCATACCGAGGAGGAGCGTTTTGCCACCCACGAACGGCTGAAGTTTACTGTCCTGGAAGAAAACGGAGGGAAACGCGCGGCTCTCGTCAAAGGCGTGGAAATGGCCAAACATGATTTGGTCGTGTTCGTCGATTCGGACAGCTTTCTGGCGCCGACGGCGATCCGCCATCTGGTCCAGCCGTTTCAAGATCCGAAGATGGGCGGCGTGGCCGGACGCACGGATGTGGAAAACAAATATACGAATGCCATTACCAAGCTGCAGACGGTCAGGTACTACATCGCCTTTCGGGTCATGAAAGCGGCCGAATCGTGGTTCGATAGCGTTACCTGCCTGTCGGGGCCGTTATCCTGCTACCGCAAGGAGTTGATCCTGAAGCATGCCGAAGCGTGGCTGAATCAGAAATTTCTCGGTCAACCCGCCACGTTCGGCGACGACCGGAGCATGACCAACTTTATTCTGAAAACACACCGGACCGGCTATCAGGACACCGCGATCTGCTCCACGATCGTTCCTTCGCGGATGAACGTATTCCTGAAGCAGCAGATGCGCTGGAAGCGTTCCTGGCTGCGTGAATCGTTGCGGGCGGCGGGTTTCATTTGGCGGAAAGAACCGTTTATGGCGCTGTTTTTCTATATCGGGCTGATCGTTCCGATCGCCGCGCCGGTCGTGGTGTTGTACAATCTGGCGTACGTGCCGCTCGTTTACGGAGTTTTTCCGGGAACGTTCCTGACGGGGCTGCTGATGATGGCGATGCTGATGAGTTTGGCGCATCTGTTGTACCGCAAGAGCAGGTTATGGGTGTTCGGCTTTGTCTTTTGCCTGTTCTACGAATTCGTGCTGCTGTGGCAGATGCCGGTCGCCTGGGTGACGTTCTGGAAGTCCACTTGGGGCACGCGGGAGACGCCGCAGGATGTTGAAGCAAAGCGAAAAAAGGAAGCGCGAAAGAAAAACAAACAAAAAGGGATCGGAATCCCCTTTTAGTGCCTACGAATGCATTGATTTGGGTTTGGGGTGAGAATGACTGCGATGGCACGGAAAATACGAAACACTGTTATGAACGTCCGCCGGAAAAACCGTCGGAAACTCGTTCGGGTCCTCCTGCAGGCGGCGATCTTGCTGATCTTGGGAACCGTCCTGTACCAAGTGGCGTTCGACGCGAAGACTTACGAGGAGCCGGACAAATCGTCCTGGAATCAGAAGCGGGGGTTCATCGCGTTGTCCTATTTCGGCGTGGGGCGGAACGGAACGGCGAAGCTGGTGGCGAAGAGCCAGCTGGATGAGCAATTGAAGGCGCTGCACGATCAGGGATATCGGACGATCTCGCACCAGGATATCCTCGATTTTTATACCAAAGGCGCTCCGTTGCCGGACAAGGCGCTGTTTCTTGCGTTTGAGGACGGTCGCAACGACTCGAGTTTGTTTGCCGAGCCGCTGCTGGAAAAATACAACTATAAAGCGACATTCCTCTCCTATGCGGACAAAATGGGCAACAGCGAACGAAAGTTTGTGCAGCCCAAGGACATGCTCGGCATGGCGAAATCCGGCTTTTGGGAGCTCGGAACGAACGGGTATCGGCTTAGCTATATCAACATTTTCGACAAGGACGGCCGGTTTATCGGGATGAAGGACGAAAAGGAATTAACCGACAAGGCAAACGTAGCCTACTACAACCATTACTTAATGGACTTCATCCGGGACGAGAATATGATTCCGGTCGAAAATCGCGCGCAAATGGAGGAGCGGATCGAAAGCGACTATACGGCGATGAAGGAAGTCTATACGAAATCGCTCGGATACGTTCCTTCGGTTTATATGATCATGCATGCGAACGCGCTCGGAGAAGGCATGAATCCCTTGGTGACGGCAACCAATACGGCGAATATCGAACGGTTGTTCATGCTTCATTTCAACCGGGAAGGTTCGTCGTTGAATACGAAAGACAATGGCGTGTTGGACTTGACCCGGGTTCAACCCGAACCCTATTGGTCGACGAATCATCTGCTGATGAAAATCCGCAAGGATACCGGGGAAGCGTTGGAGTTTGTCCGCGGGGACAAGGAGGCGGCGAGCGCCTGGGAAGGACTGGACGGGGCCGCGGAGTTTGCCGGCAACAAGATCGTGCTGACGTCGCCTCCGGGCGGCATCGGCAGACAGGTCCTGAAGGGGGAGGTCCGCGACGTCAAAGTAGCCGCTACGGCGGCCGGCAACGTCGTCGGCAAGCAAATGATCGACCTTCGTTACGACCGCGAGAAAGAAAGCTATGTGCGTTTGACTTTGGAAAACAACAACGTCTCGGTCGTGCAGAAAAAGTCCGGACGTCCGCCGGAAATCCTGTTTAAGCGGGAGCTGGCACCCGTCACGTGGCAAGAGGAGGATCTGGCTTTTGACAAAGCTTCGGTCTATACGCGGGAGCAGACCGCGGCCGGTGCTTCGAAAGAGATGGAAATTCCGGTCAACATCCGGGATTCCCGGCGAATCGAAGCCGTACTGCAAGAAAACGAGCTGAAGCTGACGGTGGACGGGGAGGTTCTGCTGGACCGTCTGCGTATCGACGACTCGATCCGCTCCGGGCGGGTCGCGTTAGCGGCGCAGTACAGCGAGCAAAACGAAAAGGACGATATTTACGACGCGGTGTTCGAGAATGTGCAGATCACCTCGCTGGGGGCGGTGGACGGCAGGCCGGCGGTGTTGTTCAATAATCGGCATTCGGGCTGGAAGGGCTTGGCAAGGCAAGCGAAGTTCATGTTTGACGGCACCGTCAACTGGATGATCGAGCATTTTTGAATCGAGAACGGACGTTTCGGATAAGGGGGACAATCGGTGCGAAAGAAGCTGTCGCTGCTGTTTATCATCCTTGGATTCGCCATTTTGGTCGCTCCGGCGCTGCTGGAGTGGAGCGCGGACCGGGAGCAGGAGAAATTGCTGGCCCTGGCGGAGCAAACGCAGGGGAGGGGCGGCTCCGCGGAGGCTCCGGAGCTGGCCGCCGGATTGGAGCGGGTATCTCGCTTGCTGGAAGAGGAAGCTGTCGAAGAGCCGCCGGCGGAGGAGTCCGCGCCCTTTACGCCGGGAGTGGATGGGAAAACGCCGATCGCCATGATTGAAATTCCGGCGATCGATCTAAAACTTCCCGTGCTGGAAGGCGCGACGAAAGCGAACATGAAATATGCGGCGGCGCATATGACTGAAACGGCGCCGCTCGGCGAAGCGGGAAACGCGGCGATCGCCGCCCATCGGGCGCGCACAAAAGGGCGGTTGTTTAACCGTCTGAACGAGGTGAAGATCGGGGATCAAATCGAGATCGCCACCGAAGGCGGACGCTTCGTTTATGAAGTTTTCGAGATTTCGGTCGTTGAGCCGACCGACGTCTCCGTTCTGGAGCCAAGAGGCGACGAGCGGATGTTGACCTTAATCACTTGCGACCCGCTGAAAAATCCGACCCACCGGTTGATCGTTCATGCCAAACAGCTTCCCGGGGACGGGAAAGAATCACAAAAATCCATATAGAAGATCACTTTATTATCGTTACTCCTCCTGGACAAGATAGTAGAATGGAAGAAGATTCGTACAAGAAAAGTCAGATTAGAACATTCCAGGAGGATCGTGAAATGCCCATCATTTTCGACGAAGCGAAAGGCCTCTTCCATCTGCAATCCCGCAATACGAGTTACTTGATTCAATTGGTTCACGGGTATCCCGCCCATGCGTATTTTGGCGCTAGGCTGCGGCACGACAGCAATCTCGAAGGCTTGGTGACCTTTCAGGAGCGCGCTTCGTTCAGCCCGAACCCCGTCCCGGAGGACAAATCGATTTCGCTGGACTCCCTTCCGCAGGAATATCCGCAGTACGGGACCAGCGACTTCCGCAGCCCGGCCTATCAAGTGCGGCTTGCTAACGGAGCCCGGGCGACCGAACTAACGTACCGTTCCCATCAGATCATCCCGGGGAAACCTGCTCTTGCGGGACTTCCAGCCGTTTACGCGGAGCGCGAAAGCGAGGCGGAAACTTTGGAGTTGGAGCTGGAGGATCGCGTTTTCGGGCTAACGGTTGTTTTAAGCTACACGGTTTTTGCCGATTTCGACGCCATTGCGAGATCGGCCCGGTTCAGCAACGGCAGCGGTGACCCGATCCGGTTGGAGCGGGCGCTCAGCGCGTCGGTCG
Organism: Paenibacillus sp. JL3B1040; assembly: GCF_057063165.1. Taxonomy (NCBI): domain Bacteria; kingdom Bacillati; phylum Bacillota; class Bacilli; order Caryophanales; family Paenibacillaceae; genus Paenibacillus; species Paenibacillus tiangongensis. The sequence continues at coordinate 2,351,272 of NZ_CM169317.1, forward strand.
ATTTCCCGGATGCTTCCTACGACGCCCTGTATCTGTCGGGTGCCTGGGCGCGCGAACGCCATGTGCAGCGGAGACGGCTGGCTCCGGGCGTAACCGGGATCAGCAGCCGACGCGGATCGAGCTCGCATCAGCAGAATCCGTTCCTGGCGCTGCTGCGGCCGGACGCAACGGAGCAGCAAGGCGAGGTATACGGCTTCAGCCTGGTCTATAGCGGGAACTTTACCGCCGAAGCGGAAGTGGAGCAATTCGGGACGACCCGCGTGTCGATCGGGATCAATCCGTTTGATTTTAATTGGAAGCTGGAGCCCGGCGAGACCTTCCAAACGCCGGAAGCGGTGCTTGTGTATTCCGCCGAAGGGCTGGGGGGCATGTCCCGCACTTATCACCGCTTGTACCGGACCCGGTTGTGCCGCGGGCCGTTCCGCGATCAGGAGCGGCCGATTCTCGTCAACAACTGGGAAGCGACGTATTTTGATTTCAACGCCGACAAAATCGAGTCGATTGCCAAGGCGGGCAGCGAGCTGGGGATCGAGTTGTTCGTGCTCGACGACGGCTGGTTCGGCCGGCGCGACCGCGACAACAGCTCGCTGGGCGACTGGTACGAGGATCGCCGCAAGTTGCCCGGCGGATTAGCGGACTTGGCCCGCCGCGTCAGGGATACCGGCTTACAATTCGGTCTATGGTTCGAGCCGGAAATGGTCTCCCCGGACAGCGACTTGTACCGGGCTCATCCGGACTGGTGCCTGCACGTCCCGGGGCGGCGGCGTACGGAAGCTCGTGACCAGTTGGTGCTCGATATGTCGCGCAGCGATGTGCGTCAGTACTTGTATGAGCGCTTGAGCGACATCTTCTCCAACGTGCCGATCACTTACGTCAAATGGGACATGAACCGGAATATGACCGAGATCGGTTCGGCAGCCAGCCCGGCCGAGCGGCAAGGGGAGATCGCCCACCGTTATATGCTGGGGCTGTATGAGCTTCTCGAGCGCTTGACGGGCGAATTCCCGCATATTTTGTTCGAAAGCTGCTCCGGCGGCGGCGGACGGTTTGATCCGGGCATGCTGTATTACATGCCGCAAACGTGGACGAGCGACGATACGGACGCGGTGGAGCGCTTGAAAATCCAATACGGCACCAGCATCGCGTATCCGGTGTCGACGATGGGTGCCCATGTCTCGGCGGTGCCGAACCATCAGGTGGAGCGGACGACCCCTCTTGCATTCCGGGGGGATGTAGCGATGTCCGGGAATTTCGGCTATGAACTGGATCTCACCAAGTTTACGGACGAGGAGAGAGAAACGGCCCAACGCCAAATCGCCTTGTATAAAGAAATTCGCGGCTTGGTACAGCAAGGCGATCTCTACCGCTTGCAAAGCCCGTTCGAAGGCAACGAGACGTCATGGATGTTCGTCAGCCCGGACCAAAACGAGGCGCTGCTGTTTTACTTCCGCGTCTTGGCCGAGCCCAATGGCCCGCTGCGCAGCGTCAAGCTGCAAGGGCTTGACCCGGCGAAGGATTATGAAGTGGCCGACAGCGGCGAGGTCTACGGCGGCGACCGCTTGATGAGCGCCGGCTTGTCCGTGGCCAAGGTTCGCGGCGACTTCAGCAGCCTGATGGTGCGGTTGAAAGCCGTGCGATAATGTCAAAAGACCTGAAGAAGGGATCGGCCTTCTTTCAGGTCTTTTTTTGGTACGCTTACGCTTCGTCGCGGCAGCCGGGAAACATGCCCGTGGTGATGGCGATCCGGTTCCAGCAATTGATGACATTGATCGCGAAGATGAGATCCATCGTTTCCTTCTCGCCGAAAAAGACGCGAACCCGGTCATATACCGGCTGCGGCACGCCGTTATCGGCGATTCGCGTCACGGCTTCGGTCAACTCCAGCACGGCTTGTTCCCGCTCGGTATAGCAGGGCGATTCCCGCCAAACGCTGATCAGGGCAATCCGCTGCTCGCTTTCCCCGAGCTTGCGCATTTCCGATGTATGCATATCGAGACAAAAAGCGCAGCCGTTGATTTGCGAAGCCCGGATTTTGATCAGCTCATACAATACCCGGTCAAGCCCGCTCTCCGTGACTTGCCGTTCCAACCGGCTCATCGCCTGGTAAACGTTCGGATTGGCTTGATAATGATCCATTCTGACTTTCATGAGATATCCCTCCATCAAAGAATGATTTGTTTCTTACACAGGTAAGACAAGAGGAGGGAGCGATTTGTGACCGGTCCTCAAGGCTATTGCCTCGGGGCTTTGGCGATTTTCTCGGGATTGCTGATCAGATAGAAACGCCGGATACGGCCTTGCGCATCGCCTTCAAACAAAATCACGCGAATGACCTTCCCGTCGCGGTAATGAACAAGCCCGATTTCCCCGTTGATCCGCGTCGGCACCAGTTCGCCCTGCAGCGAGCCTTTAGCCCGGATGCCTTGCCAAAACGCAATAATGCGGGCTTTGGACAGGATGGGATTGAGGGCAGCTCTGACCTTGCCGCCACCGTCGGTAACCAGTACCGCATCCTCGCGAATCACTTCCAGGAGCGGTCCGAAATCTCCGGTTTTTGCGGCTTTCAAAAATTCACCGGTCCATTTCGCCACGGTTTTTTCGTCTGCGGAGGCCGCTTCCCGATCGGTTTTGACCTTTTGCCGGGCCCGGCTCAGCAGCTTGCGGCAGGCGACCGCGCTTTTACCCAAAAGCTTGGCGATTTCTTCGTATTCCATGGCGAACGATTCCCGCAGGACAAAGACGGTTCTCTCGTCAGGGGTCAAGCGCTCCAGCAAAACCATGAATGCATAAGAGATTTGTTCTTCCCGCAACAAGCGATCAAGCTGCGTCTCCGGGAGCGGTTCGAAGACGGGTTCCGGCAACCAGGGACCGGTATACAGCTCCCGGGACAAACGCGGCGATTTCAACGCATTAAGACTGCGGTTTACGACGGAACGCATCAAATAAGACTTCGGCTGACGAATACCGTCCACCTGTACGTTCTGCTGCAGCTCGGCAAATACTTCCTGCACGATATCCTCCGCTTCCGACCACGATCCGGTTAGCCGATAGGAGAGAGCGGTCATGGAAGCGCGGTAATCGCGATAAAATTGGGCCAGTTGGGCAGATGTCAGCAGGTTGCCCGCCTCCTTTCATTAATACTCACCATCTATTATCTTATCTAAAAAATGAAAAAAGCCCAGCCCCCTTGCAAATGTGGGCTGGGCTTGTGCGGCGACGGGTTAAAACTTGAAGATATGTATCGTCTTTTGCAGTTGAAATACCGCGTTTTTCATCGCTTCGGCCTCCTCGGCCATCGCCCGGATCGAGGTGATTTGCTCATTCATGGATGCCGATACCTGTTCGGTGCCCGCCGCGGATTCTTCGGTGATAGCGGAAATGTTCTGAATCGCGGCCGAGATATTTTGCGCGCTTTCCAGCATCGCTTCGCTTTCTCTGGAGAACGCGGCGATTTCCCCGCTGATGTACTGTACGCTTTGCACGATTTCCTGGAAGATCTGCTCCGCTTCACGGATCATTTCGCTTTGTTGCCGGACAACCTCTTCATTGATCTTGATGTTTTGTCCCGCCCGTTTTACGTCCTGCTCGATGCTGCGCACCAGGTTAAAGACTTCTTTGGTCGATGCGGTCGATTCTTCGGCCAGCTTGCGTACCTCGTGGGCAACCACGGCAAAGCCGGCCCCGTGCTCCCCTGCGCGGGCGGCTTCAATGGAGGCGTTCAGCGACAGCAGGTTGGTCTGCTCGGCAATTTCCGAGATGGTGGCGGTAATTTTGGTGATGCCCTGCGCGTTTTTGGCCAAAGCCTCGATGGAATCGGCGACTTTCTCCGTCGCTTCAATGTTCTTGCGCATGCCGTTCGCTTGCTTGGAGACGGATTCACGTCCGCGTTCCACCAGCAGGATCATTTCGTCGGAACGTTGATTCATTTCACGGGTGGCATCGGTATAATTGCTTACCTTCTGTTCGATCTCGCCGATCGCGTCTTTCATGCCGCCGACGTCCTCGGAGATCGCGTTAGCGCCAAGCGCCAGCTCATTGGAGGAGTGGGTGACTTGGGTCATGACTTCGATCAATTCTTGATTGCGGTCGGAAATGCTACGGCTGGAATCCATCACCTTGCGGGTGATATCAGACGTCTCCTGCAGAATCTTCCGCAGCTTGTCCACCATGCTGTTGAAGGAGCGGCTGAGATCGTCCATGCCTCCGGAGTCCGCAATTCGACTGGTGAAGTCGCCTTTGGCGATCTTTGCCGAAGCGCTGGTGATATCGTCGAACGAACCCGTAAGCGCTTTCTGGAGATAACGCGAAAGCGGGAAAGTAAGCGCTGCCAACACTGCGATCAACAGGATGCCGATGACGATATGTCCCAGGAAAATGTAGACGAGCAGCGAAGGGACGGCAAAGAGCGCGGCTACGAGATAACACGCAGCGGAGATCTTTCCGGATAAGGGAAGTCGGTTGAACCATGCCATGAGATTCATGTCCTCCTTAAGTAATAGGTGAATTCTACCATGATTATATCATTCAGACCGTCAGGGGGATAGGACGAAATTTTCCAAGAAATCCTAACCCAGAGTTGAACAGACCCAACATACGGGCAAAGCCCTTTCGGCTTTCTGACGGGAAGCGAAAGGGCTTTGTTTATTTATTATCCGAGCACCACTTCGACACGGTGCACGCCGCCGTCGCCAACCGGCGCAATGACATTGCCTTGGATCGGCTGGCCGTCGACCGTGATGCGGGCTACGCCTTTTTCCACATGGTTCGGGTTGCTGACCCGGATCACATATGTGTCGCCGCGGAAGACGCGGGTGATCTCGTAGCCGTCCCAAGCGGACGGAATGCAAGGGTCCACCTTCAGACCGTTAAAGTCGGCTTGAATGCCGAGAATTGCCTGCGTAATCGCTACGTAGTTCCATGCAGCCGTCCCGGTGAGCCAGGAGTTCTTCGCTTCGCCGTGACGCACCGCGTCTTTACCGGCGATCATTTGCGAGTAGACATACGGCTCCATCCGATGAACCTCGCTGATCTCTTCAAGGTAAGCCGGCGCGATCTTGGCGTACACTTCAAACGCCCGGTCGCCGTGGCCCAATACGGTTTCGGCGATCATGATCCACGGGTTGTTGTGGCAGAAGATCCCGGCATTCTCTTTATATCCTGGCGGGTAACTGGAGATTTCGCCCAGGTTCAGATAATATTTCGAATACGGCGGCTGCTGCAACACGATGCCGTATTTTGTATCCAGACGCTCCGCGACGGAAGTGAGCGCTTTGGCTGCCAACCCTTCCTGGACGCCGATGCCGGCCATGACGCACATGCCTTGCGGCTCGATGAAGATTTGTCCTTCGGCGTTTTCCTTGCTGCCGATTTTCTCGCCGTAATGGTCGTAGGCACGCAGGAACCAGTCGCCGTCAAAGCCGTGCTCCAAGGTCGTTTTGCGCATTTTTTCGGTCCAGTCGAGCGCCTCTTTCGCTTCGGTGTCCAGCCCGCGCAGGCGGCAGATTTCCGCGAAATCCGGACCGACGAAGACGAACAGGCCGGCGATAAATACGGATTCGGCCACGCGGCCTTCGATGTTTGCGGTCGTTTGGAACGACTCGCCCGGTTCCTTGGAGAAGCAGTTCAGGTTGAGGCAGTCGTTCCAATCGGCGCGGCCGATCAGCGGCAAGCCATGCGGCCCGAGGTTATGCACGACATGATAGAAGGAACGTCTCAAATGCTCAAACAGTGTCGCCGTGTTGTCCGGGTTGCTGTCGAACGGCACTTGCTCGTCGAGGATGCTGATATCGCCGGTCTCCTTGATATAAGCCGCCGTTCCAAGCACCAGCCACAACGGGTCATCGTTAAAGCCGCTGCCGATTTCGTTGTTGCCTTTCTTCGTGAGCGGTTGATATTGGTGGTATGCGCTGCCATCCTCGAATTGCGTGGCGGCGATGTCGAGGATCCGCTCTCTGGCCCGTTCCGGAATTTGATGCACGAAGCCAAGCAAGTCCTGGTTGGAATCGCGGAAGCCCATGCCGCGGCCAATGCCGGATTCGAAATAGGAGGCCGAACGCGACATGTTGAACGTTACCATGCATTGATACGGATTCCAGATGTTGACCATGCGGTTCAGCTTGTCGTCGCCGCTTTGGATTTGGTATTTGGACAGCAAGCCGTCCCAATATGCCGCAAGGTCGGCCATCGCGCGGTCAACGTCGGCGTCGGTGGCGAATTTGGCGATCATGTCAAGCGCCGGTTTTTTGTTGATCACGCTTGGGGATTCCCATTTGTCCTCTTCCGGCAATTCGACGTAACCGAGGATAAAGATCAGGCTTTGCTCTTCGCCCGGCGCCAGCTTCAGCGTAATCTCATGCGAACCGATCGGCGACCAGCCGCTGGCGACGGAGTTGGAGGCTCGGCCGGCCACGACGACCTGAGGTTCGTGCAAGCCATTGTACAAGCCCACGAACGATTCGCGATCCGTGTCGAAGCCGTCGATGTCGCGATTCACGGAATAGAAGGCATAGTGATTGCGGCGTTCGCGGTACTCCGTTTTATGGTAGATGACCGAATCCAGCACTTCCACTTCACCGGTGCTCAAGTTGCGCTGGAAGTTCGTCATGTCGTCCTGGGCGTTCCAAAGGCAGAACTCGGCGAACGAGAAGAGGGAGATTTTTTTCGTCTGGGACCCCGTATTTTTTACCGTCAGACGATGGATTTCACCATTGTAGCCAAGCGGAATAAACGCCAGTTGCGTCACGGAAATCCCGCCGCGTTCCCCGGTGATCGACGTATACCCCAAACCGTGCCGGCATTCGTAAAAATCAAGCTCGCGCTTAACCGGCATCCAACCCGGCGTCCAGAAGTCGCCGTTGTCATGGTCGCGAAGGTAGTAGTAGCGTCCGCCGGTATCGAGCGGAATGTTGTTGTAACGGTACCGGGTCAACCGGCGCAAGCGCGCATCCCGATAGAACGTGTAACCGCCGGCCGTGTTGGAGATCAGCCCGAAAAATTGCTCATTGCCGAGGTAGTTAATCCAAGGGTAAGGGGTTTGCGGCGTATGGATCACATACTCTTTACGCTGATCATCAAATGCTCCGAATTTCATGAATAGGAACTCTCCCTTCGTTTGTGAACGCGCGTTTATTTTATTGAAAAAGAAATCCTCCCGGCGATCATCGATCGAATTGCGGAGGAAAATGCCCGCCCGGCTTATTCCGCCGGAGGACGGCAGGAATCCCGGATCACCAGGCGGGTCGGAAAGCTGATCGTGCTGAACGTGGGCCGCTCCGCTTCGCAAAGCTCGATCACCTTCAATACGGCGGCCTTGGCCATTTCATCGACGGGCAGACGGACGGTCGTCAGCTTGGGCGTGATCCGGGAGGCCAGCTCGACATCGTCAAAACCGATGACGGACAGTTGCTCCGGCACACGGATCCCTCTCTCCGCAAACGCTTCCATCGCGGCGAAGGCCATGTCATCGTTGGCGCAAAACAACGCCGTCGGCAAGGTTCCCTGCTCGATGAGCCTGCGGGTTTCGCGGTAGGCGCTCTCCTTCAGGAATTCGCCTTCGAGGACAAAAGCTTCCGGCAGCGGCAATCCGTGCTTCCGCAGCGTATCCTCAAAAGCCAAATACCGTTCGCGCCCCGAATACGTATTCATGCTGCCTTTCAGGATACCGATGTTCCGATGTCCCAGCCCGATCAAATATTCGATCGCATGGGCGGTGCCTTCATAGTCGTTGGAGTTGATGACGGCCAGGTGGTTCTTGTTCAGCCGCTCCGCCATGATTTCCGCGATGTCGTAATCGACGAGCACCAGCGGCGCTTCCTGATCCACCATTTCCCGCACCAGTTCGATGTCCTTTTGGGTGCCGACCAGAATGCCGCCGTCGATTCGCTTCTGCAAGAAGGCCTGCTTAATCTTCTGAAAATCCCCCGGCGAATAGACGGTATGAATCAGCACGTAAAATCCGCGGGCGTTGGCCGTATCGACGACCATATCGACGATCGGGGCAAAATAGCTGTTCTGATAAATACGGCTGGCGTCTTCCTTCTCGGTCATGCTGATCGCGAACAGGCCGATCGTATCCGTCCGTTTGCCGGCAAGCGCCCGGGCAAAGCTGTTCGGCTCGTAATGGTGCTGCTCGATGACGCGCAGCACTTTGGCCCGCGTCGCTTCCGGAACGTTCGGATAATTGTTGATCACCCGTGAGACGGTGCTGCGGGACACCCCGGCAAGTTTAGCTATGTCTTCGCTGCGCATCAGGTTGGTCCCCACTTTCGTAAACGCGCGTTTATAGGGTTATTTTATAGCATCCCGAGAAATTAATCAATTGTGAAAAACTCACGAAAAAAAGGCGGCTATTCCGCCGCCTTGGGGAGATTCTCCAAATACTTCTTCATCATCTCGACCGCTTTGTCTTTATTCTTCGTATCGGCGCGGAGGGAGATGATCATGTCCGTCAGGCCGAGCGGCAGTTCCTTGACGAGGGCGCTGTCGGTGACGTTAATCCCGTACACGTGCTCGGTATTGTCTTCATCGGACACATCTTTGACGATGTTGTCCTCGGTCAGGAGATCCTTCAGCTCGCCGTTCGCCACGTCGTCAAGGCTAAGAAAGGCGCCGCCGTTCGACAGCCACTGAAACGTAGGCGCATCGGTAATATAAATATCCGGACTGGTCGTAGCGATCACGGCCATCGCTTTTTGCTGGTAAGCCATATCCGCGGAACTCACTCCGGCTTCGCCTTGCGGCGGCAAATACACCAATTCAATTTCCACTCGTTTGAAGCCGGGAATCTGCGTAGTTATCGCTTGCTCCACGGCGTCGACACCGCCGTTTTGGTCGTCGGTCATGTAATTGCCGACCATCATGATCGACAGATCTACGGGGGGCAGGGCGGCCAGCCGTTTTTGTTCTTCGCGGTGGTCAAGATAAGCGTTCGTGCCGTAAATAATGGCAACCAAAGCGATGAGTCCAATAATCACGTGAGTCCGGTAGAGCCGAAAGAAATCGTCGATCTTCTCGGCGGTCCCTGCGAATTTGCCCCATTTCGCATAGCGCTGGCGGCGCAAATCGTCGATTTTCCGCTGTTCCTCCGTCTCCACGATCCGCTTGTAGGCCTGGATCTTCCGTTCGATTTCCTCGGTTTCGCCGGGATCGAGCTGGCGAGAGCGGGATTTGCGCAGCAAAATATCGAACTCTCTTTCCAGCTCTTGGCGGGAAGCGTTTTCGGGTAGGCCCAGCATTGCATAAGCCTGTTTCAAATTGTCGTTGTCCATCGTCTTTCTCCTCTGAATCCATCGGGTTTTAAGGTATAAATAAGATATGGAAAGTGGTGCATACATTTATTATACTTTGTATTTGTAACGAAGGGAAATCGTCGGACGGCCACTCAAAAAAGCCGGGCGAACCCCAGCGGTTCCCCGGCCTACTTCATAAAGCTCTGGCTTGAATCAACGAATTCGGCGCATGGATATGACCATATCGCTCCAATACCCGCTATCCAGCGAACTGATTTGAACCCCGGGGTCGCCCCAGGTGTGAATGAATTTGCCATCGCCGATGTAGATGCCGACATGGCCGGCGATATTGTCGGATTTAAAACGGCCGGGGACGGTGAAGAAGATCAAGTCTCCGACTTGAAGCTGACCGCGCGTCACCGGCACGCCTTCTCTGGCCTGATCCCGGGCCAGGCGCGGCAGGTCTTGGCCGAATTTTTTGAAGACATGGCGGGTGAAGGAGGAACAATCGAAGGTTTTGGACTGTTCGTAGGGAGGCGCACCAAATTCATAGGGAACGCCCAAATATTGCTTGGCATAGGCGATCATTTCATCCTGTTGATCGGCAACGCCGAGAATTCCGTACCGGCTGGTTCCGGTCTGCGGCTGGTCGATGCCGTCTACGGGGGCGATGCGTCCAATTGCCAAGTCTCCCGTACGCGAATCGATCCGGGCTTTCGTTTGCAGCAGCGCCGATACGGCATCCGTTGTCATGAAAATTTGACCGTTCTCGCGTACTGGCGCTTGAGGCAGGGAAATCGGACGTCCGAAGGAAATCGCGTGCCTTTGGCTAGGCTGGACGGTAAACATGACATCCGTAAACCCGAGATTGGCGCTGTCGTCCGTTTCTTGCAGCCGCAAGCTGAGGCTGTCGGCGACTTGCGTCAGCGGAACCCAGGTCGTGCCGCCGGTATCAGCAGCCGCTTCCGTTCTTACCGGCGAATCGCCAGCCGGAGGGACGGAATTCGAGCGGAGCCGCTCCTGCTGGCTGCATGAGGCAGCGAGCGTCAACGGCAGGGCCATACAAACAAGAATCATCCCAAACTTCAAGGAATTGCGCATAGGGTAAGCAGCACTCCATTCATTCAGATTAGCGAATCACTTGAAGTATGTAAAAAAAGAGATCGAACTATTCGGGCAGAAGCCAAAGGAGCATCCATCCACCATGAAGAGCGGCATCATTCAAAAAACGCATGTGCAGCGCAAGCCGTCCCGGCAGCGCCGCAACTTGGCGATTGCGACCTGGGAAGGCGTCCCTTCCACGATATTTCAGACCTTGCTCGGCGGCCAGTTCTTGACCGGATTTCTGCTGTACCTGGGAGCCAACTCCGCGCAAATCGGTTTCGTACTGGCCATTACGACCTTTGTCAATATTGCCCAAATCGCGGTTGCGTTTCTGATCCAACGATTGACCAGCCGCAAATGGGCGCTGGTGCTGTTCATCGGAATGCACCGGATCCTATGGGGGGCGACCGGCCTCGTTCCGTTTGTTTTTCCGCATCAATATTGGGTAGCCGGATTTATTGGATTATATGTCGCCGCATTTATGTTCAACACGGTCGGCGCGATGCTGTGGAACTCGCTGATTAGCGATATTGTGCCGGCCCGCGTGCGGGGCAGGTATTTCGGGATCCGGAATACGTTCCTCAATGCGCTGAATACGTTGGTCATGTTTCTGGGCGGGATGGTGCTGGACCATTACCCGGCGGCGCAAGGGTTCTTCTATTTATATATCGTGATCTGGATTTGCGCCATTGCCAACATCCTCGTGTTTATGTTTTATCCGGATGTGGCCTTCGAGCGCTCGGCCGAAAGCAAGTTTTTGCCGATGCTGCGCAAGCCGCTCCGCGACGGGGCCTTTATGAAAGCCACGTTGTTTCTGGCCGGCTTCCTGCTTCTGCAGAACCTTGTCGTCCCTCTGTATTCGTATGTGATGCTGGAGCTGTTGCACATCAAATACCAAACCATCTCGCTGCTGAATGTGACGCAAACGGTGTTCATGATGGTGAGCTTCTACGTTTGGGGTAATCTGAATGCGCGTTACAGCAATCGGCGCCTGCTGTTTTGGACGCTGCCAATCATCGCGCTTGCCATTTTATGCTGGGGCGGGTTGTCCTTTCTGCCGATGCTGCCCGTGCTTTTCCTGGCTCATATGGTGTTCGGGGTGGGAGTCGGCGGCTTTAACCAACTGGCCTTTAACTTTATGATCGGCGATACCCCCAAGCCCGAACGTCCGATGTACATGGCGATGTACTCGGCCGTCACCGGCGTCGCTTCCTTCTTTGGCCCGCTGCTGGGCGGGCAGATACTGGAATGGATCGAAGCGTGGCCGACTTGGACTCAAGTGTTCGGCATGCAGCTGGCCGTGGGGACGGTCATGCTCGTTGTGGCCGCGAGTTTGGGCCGGCGAATCTTGCGTGACGTTGGATAGGCTTGCGAAGGGAGCGGGGGAGGGATTTCGCTCAAGCTATGACGGACAGGGGTGACTTTTGGAGGCGCTTTAAGGTATATTACAAGTTGAGCAGCTAAGCAATGAAGGGAGATATCATCCATGGTACAAAGAACGGCTTATGAAGGCACGTATCAAGGTGAAAAGGCGGTATGGCTTAAATCCGGGCAATATGAGGCCGTCATGTTGCCGGAAATCGGCGGCAACCTGATCGCTTTCCGCGATATCGAAAGCGGTTACCGTTTCCTGCGCGAACCCGGTGAGAGCGAGATGGAAGCCTTCAAAGGCAATCCGGGGGTTCATGGCATTCCGGTGCTTTTTCCTCCGAACCGCTACGAGGACGGTTTATTCCCGTGGAAAGGCGAAGTTCTCCAATTCCCGGTTAACGAAGCGGCGACTCACAACCATCTGCACGGATTTTTACATACGACAGCCTGGGAGATTGAGGATTTCGGTCAAACCCCGTTGGAAAGTTATGTTTCCGTCAAGGTATCGGTTGACGAGAACCATGAGGTGTACCGTTACCTGCCATTCAAGTTCACCATGCGACTGAAGTACACGTTAAGTGATGATGGGCTGGCGCAGCAGGTGTTCGTCCGCAATGACGGGGACAAGGAAATGCCGTGCTTGCTGGCCTTCCATACGGCGGTCAATGCGCCGTTTGCACCGGGAAGCACGGCGAAGGACTATCGGGTGAAGCTGACGATCGGTCAGCGTTGGCAAATGAACGAGCGGATGCTTCCGATCGGCTCTTATCAACCGTTGACGGCGGAAGAACTGCTGATGCAGGGGGAAGGCGTCTACCCGTTCTTCGCTTCGATGGATAACCACTATACGGCGATGCCGCAAAACGGCCGAAACCGGATGGAGCTGACCGATACGAAACTGGGCAAGACCCTCGTTTATGACGTGGGAACATCCTACAAACAATGGATGATCTGGAATAACGGCGCGACGGAAGGCTTCTTCTGCCCCGAGCCGCAGATCAATCTGGTGAATGCGCCGAAGGCCGACTTGCCTGCGGAAGAAATCGGGCTGTTCAGCCTGCTTCCCGGCGAGATTTGGGAGGAGCGCTCTCGTCTGTACGTGAAATAGCGAGAACAAAGGAAAAAGCAGCGGACCCGCCGTCCTGTGACGTCGCGAGTCAGGCTGCTTTTTCTTGTTTTGCCACTGGAATTAATTGATCCCGGCCGTTACCTTGCCGCGCTGTGACGGAATTAGCCGTTTCATTTGCTCCAGATTGCGTCTGGGCACATGAATCGTCTTGATGCCATGCCGTTCATCCCGGAACCAGACCACGTTGTCGCGAATTTCGGAAACCTGGGACAGATTGACATAACAGTTCGTGCTGATGCGGTAGAAGCGAGGGTCCGAGATCAGTTTCGCGGTCTGTTCGGCGGATAATCTCTGTTTGATACTGTAATTCCGTCCATGAAAGCAAACCAGTCCGTGAGCTCCGATCTTGAAGAAATACGTCTCGTAAGGATTGAGATCCTCGTAGACGCTTCTTTCTTCGAGTCCGACGTTCATCATTCCAAATCCCCCTTTAGAAGATGCTTTCGGAAGCGCTTACAGTATATCATATTTTAACCCGTTTGGGTAGGTGACCGGCTCATGTTAAAAATTTTATCTTTTTTCGGTCGAGACTGGACTTTTATGCGCATTTACGGAAAAATATAGAGGATGTCATTTTAAAACGAGCTTCCTGAAGGAGGAGAATCAATTGTCAGCATCCCAACCTCGATTGCTGCTATTTGTGGGATCGTATGCCGAAGCGGGCGATCCCGGAGTTTATGTATATGAAATGGATTCGGCCAGCGGGGAGATCCGTCTTCTGGATCAAGCCTCCGGGTTGAAGAATCCAACCTTCCTCGGCGTGGACGCAGAGGCCCGCAAGGTTTACGCCATATCGGAAACGACCCGGGAAGGAGAGCGGATCGGCGAAGTCATCGCGTTCGACGTGAATGACGAGGGCCGATTGCGCGAACTGAACCGGGAGGTTACGATCCGTCCTTCCTCTTCGCATATCCAGCTCGACCGGAGCGGGCGGTTTGCCGCCGTATCGGGTTATCACGGCGGGAATGTCGGTCTTGTGGAACTGCGCGCGGACGGAACAGTTGGTACTTTGCTCGACGAGCGCCGGCACGAAGGCCAAGGGGCCGACCCGGTGCGCCAGGACCGCCCGCACCCGCATTCGGTTATCTTCAGTCCGGACAACCGGTTTGCGTTGGTTGCCGATCTGGGATTGGACCGCATTGTGTCGTATTCGCTCGAAATGGAAGCCAGCCGGCTGGTTTATCGCAGCGAAGCGTCTACCCCTCCGGGTGCCGGTCCGCGTCACCTGGCCTTTCATCCCAATGGGCAATGGCTTTACTCCATCAATGAAGTGAATTCTTCGATTTCCCTGTTTGCTTACGACGCCGCGACAGGTCAGTTGGAATTGCGGGATACGGTGCCGACCTTACCGCCGGGATATAAAGGGGAAAACACGACGGCAGAAGTCGCCATTTCGGCGGATGGACGTTATCTCTATGGCTCCAATCGCGGTCATGACAGCTTGGTGCAGTTCGCAATCGATCCGCAGAGCGGCCGGCTTGAACTGATCGGACATGTGTCCAGTGAAGGCGGGCATCCGCGTCATTTTTCGCTCACTCCGGACGGCCTGCATCTGATTGCGGCGAATCGGGACGATCATCTGCTTGCGGTCTTTGCTGTTGATCCGGGGAGCGGAAGATTATCGTATACCGGTCGGACGGTCTCCGTATCCAAGCCGGTCTGCGTTAAGCCGGTACAGTTCTAAAAGGATTCATTTGCATTGTGACAGAGGCTCGCTTAAGATTAACGCAGAGGATTTTTCTCCAGTAAACATGAAATGAAGGAGCCGGTTGTAACTCATGACGTTTTTTAAGGAACTGTTTCAAATGGCGGGGTTCCGCAGGGTGCTTGCCCTGCTAATTGTCGTTATCGTATTGTATTTCGCCCGAAGCATGCTGAACATGCTGCTGATTACGTTTATTTTGACCTACTTGATCAATCGGCTGCACAATTTCATCGGCCGGAATGTGGCCAAGGTGATCCGCGTCAACCGAACCGTTACCGTGCTGTTCATCTACGTCGTGATGATTATGCTGCTCGGATACGTCCTTTATTACTATCTACCGGTGTTGCTCACTGAATTGACCGACCTGGTCAACCAGGTGATGTCCTTCTATTCGAATCCTCCGGTGTTGCCGGATAACCCGATCTTGAATTACATTGTCGAGTATTTGCAAGATATCGATTTATCGGCCTATATCAACAACGGTTTAACGTTCTTGCTCAGTACGCTGACGGACATCGGGGAATGGAGCTTGAATTTATTCATTGCGATCGTGCTCAGTTTGTTTTTCCTGCTGGAAAAAGAGAAGGTCACGAATTTTGCGGTCCTGTTCCGCGAAAGCCGGATCGGCGGACTGTTTAAGGAACTGGAGTACTTCGGACGGAAGTTTGTCCAATCCTTCGGCAAAGTGATCGAAGTGCAATTTCTGATTGCCCTCGTCAATGCGGTTTTATCGACGATCTTCTTATGGATATTCGGATTTCCGAACCTGCTCGCGCTGGCGATCATGATCTTCCTGCTCGGGATGATTCCGGTCATGGGCGTCATCATTTCGTTGATCCCGCTCTGCGCGATCGCCTTCAAAATCGGCGGATTGCTCAAAATCGTCTATGTTCTGGTGATGATCGCCGTGGTGCATGCCGTCGAAACCTATTTCCTGAATCCGAAATTCATGTCCAACAAAACCCATTTGCCGATTTTCTTCACTTTTCTTATTCTCTTGGTTTCCGAGCATTTCCTCGGAGTCTGGGGACTGATCGTCGGCGTGCCGATTTTTATCTTTCTGCTGGATATCGTCGAGGTCCCTGTGGGGACTCATCCGTCTAAGGCCGTAAAAGTGGCGACGGAATCGGGTTCGACAGGGGAGAATTAACCGCAGGGCCAAATGATGCAAAGAGGTAAACCGCTGAGCAACCCGTAGAGGTAGCCCAGCGGTTTTTTCATGAATCCACCGCAGCTTTCGCCTTCCGTTAGTGGGGCAGATGGCTCCAGTTGACCTGATTGTTCCGGTAATCCGCCGCCGGTTGCCCCGTATCGCGGTCTTTCCAGGAGCGGTTGATGACCTTCTTCAGCTTCTCCGGGAGCTTGGCTTTGATCTTATTCGCCTTTTCCCGGTCGATCTTGCCCTCGGCGAGCGCTTTATCAATATTGCGGTTGGCCGATTCGGTCAGCTTCTTAAGGTATTCTTCTTCGCTCCAGCCTTTCTCGGACTGTACGATCTGCAGCAAGGTTTTGCCCTGCTTCAACTGCCCTACCAGCACTTTGGGGTCGGTCCCCAGCAGTTCGGCCGTATCTTTGACGATATGGCCGCCGCGGAAATGGCCGTGCGGATGCGGAGGGTGCTTCGTTTCCGTCTGCGAAGGATTGGGATTGACCTGTTGCGGTTGATCCGATGCCCCCGTTTTCGCTTGCACGGTACCCGCCGCGGCGGTTGAGCCGGCGGCGAGCAGAAACGCAAGGGTCAATTTGCCGGCAATCGGTTTCAAGTTCTTCATAAACATGGACTTTTTTCACCTCTTCGTTTAGAATAATTTGGTCCTTGCCTTCATCAGTCTTGACCAAAATAACCTAGGATATCTGAAACCTACCTTAATATTTCTTAAATTTTCGCTTAAAATAAATGGAATGTGTCGTGGAACGTAGGGGGAATGGAAGTGACATTTGGCGCAAGAATGTTGAAAACGGGGGTCGCGGTAACTTTGGCTCTATATGCCGGCACTTTGCTTGGATTGTCTTCACCGGTCATTGCGGCGATCGCCGCCATCTTTGCCATGCAGCCGACGATTTACCGTTCCTGGCGCTACTTAATCGATCAATTGCAGACCAATACGCTGGGGGCCATCTTGGCGATGTTGGGAGGCATGGTGTTCTCGAACGAACCGATCGCCGTTGGCCTCGTATGCATTCTGGTCATCATGATTTGCCTGCAGTTGAAAATGGGGGATACGATCGGCATTACGCTGGTTACCGTCGTTTCGGTGATGGAGGCGTCGGGCCAGTGGGAATTTGCATTGAACCGTTTTTTGCTGAGCTTGATCGGTATTTTTTCCGCATTTATCATCAATATTGCCTTGTTTCCGCCTAAGCCGAAGGTGCAGCTCGAGCAGCAGTTCCGGCAAACGTTCGATCGCTTGTCGCTGCTTCTGCGAACCGCCGTCTCCGACGAGATCAAAGAATCGGTTTTTCGGGCCGACAAACGGGAGCTGGAGGAGACCATCAGCCAACTGGCCGATAAGTACAAGCTGATGGAGGAGGATCAGAAGAAAATCAAAGCTCCGAAATTCAGCGATCATCGCCAACTGGTGGTGTATAAGCAAATGCTGCGCGCGCTTCGCAAAGGGTTCGAGGTATTGGATGCGGTGGAACAACACTATTTCCAGGCTACCCGCACGCCGGAGTTAAACCGGGAATTCGACGAGCATCTGGAGAAGTTGACTAAGTTTCACGAGCATATCTTGCTGAAATTCGGCGACAAGCTGAAGCCGGGCTACAGCGAAACGTTGCGGTTCGAAACGGAAAACGACGAGTTTTTGCGGCGTATGCTGGATCGGTATACGGAGGAACGTACGGGCGTATTGCGCTTATCGATCGTGTCGGCCGAGATGTACGAATACGGTCATCAATTGGAACGTCTGAATCGCTTGGCCGACCATTCCGCAGCAGGGACCGGGGACGAGGCGAAAACAAATTAAAAAAAGTCCTGCCCTAGGGCAGGACTTTCATGTCGGAAATTACACCAACCTAATTGATAAGTAAAGATCTTCTTGATACAATAAAAGATAGACTGCATACGATTCAAAAGACATAATATATCTATCGATATTATATCACGATTTACTTTGGTTGTCAACGGATCGTCTGCGGACGTGTATAGATGCCATTCAAGGGAGCGATTTAATTGGATCACACAGATCAGGCTTGGCAGGAAGAACAACGCCGCGTAGAGTACGTGGCCGATCAAATCGACAGCAGAATCCGCAAGCTCGAGCGGGAGGTCGGCAGCGTTCGCGGAGACGTTGTGGCGATGCGGAAGGATTTCTGGGACGAGGTGACGGTAAATTTCAGCGAGGCTGACGATGTCGGCGAAACGTCCACCAGCTTGCGCCAGCAGTCCCAGGTGCTCGCGGAGCGGGAAAAAAGCCATCAGCACGCTTCGGTCGCATTAGGAAAAATGAAACGGCTAAAACAATCGCCGTATTTCGGCCGCATCGATTTCGCGGAAGACGGCGAACCGGAGGAAGCCATCTATCTAGGGGTCGCTTCCCTGCTGGAGGAGGGGGACGAAACGTTTCTCATCTATGACTGGCGGGCGCCGATATCCAACCTGTACTACGACAGCGTTCCCGGCCCTGCGTCCTATGAGACGCCGTCCGGCATCATTGAGGGAACGATGTCCCTGAAACGCCAGTTCGTGATTCAAGGCCGCAACATCAAGCTGATGTTCGACACCGGCGTCACGATCGGAGACGAGCTATTGCAGCAGGTATTAAGCCGCAGCTCCGATGCGCAGATGAAGAGCATCGTGGCGACCATTCAGCGCGAGCAGAATAAAATCATCCGCAACGATCGCAGCCGGATGTTGATCGTGCAAGGCGCAGCCGGGAGCGGCAAAACATCGGCCGCTTTGCAGCGGGTCGCCTACTTGCTCTACAAACACCGCGAGGTGCTGTCGGCCGACCAAATGATTTTGTTCTCCCCCAATCCGATGTTCAACAGCTACGTCTCGACCGTGCTTCCCGAACTTGGCGAGGAAAACATGCGGCAAACAACGTTCCAGGAGTATCTGGAGCATCGGCTCGGGAGGGAATTTACGCTCGAGGATCCGTTCGTGCAGATCGAATACGTGCTTTCCGCTCCGGAGGACGAGGCTTATCGGGCCCGGATCAGCGGGATACGCTATAAATCGTCGGTCCGTTTTCTGCAGGCGATTACGCGGTATAAGGAACTGCTTGAGCAAAAAGGGATGCTCTTCAAACCGCTGCGTTTCCAGGGGAAGGAGATTGTCGGGGCGGAGGAAATTGCCCGGCAGTTCTATGCCTATGATCCGGCGATTCGGCTGGCGAACCGCTGTGAGTTGCTGAAGGAGTGGCTGCTCAAGGAAATCGCCGCCTTCGGAAAGTCCGAATTGGACCAGCCTTGGGTCGAAGAACAAATCCAACTGCTGGATACCGAGGATTATCAGCGTGCTTACCAGCGTATGCGGCGCAAGCAGCAGGGCAAGGGGACTTCGTTCAACGATTATGAGGACGAAAAGGCAATCCTGGCCAAAATGGTCGTTAGCGATCGGCTCAAGCCGCTCCGAAAATGGGTCAAGTCGCTGCGGTTCGTCGACGTGACGCGGCTGTATACGCAGCTGTTCAGCGACGCGTCCGTGATCCGCGAGATCAACCCGGAAGGGCCGGCCGACCGATGGGAAGAAATCTGCGAACAAACGTTGCGGAAAATTGCGGAGGGTGAGCTCTACTATGAAGATATTACCCCTTTCCTCTATTTAAAAGAGTTATTGCTCGGCTTCCGGTCCAACACTTCGATTCGTCACGTCATTATCGACGAGGCGCAGGACTATTCGCCGTTCCAGCTGTTCTTCCTGAAACGTCTGTTCCCGCGGGCCAGAATGACGGCGCTTGGCGATTTGAACCAGGCGATTTATGCCCACGCTTCGGTTCTTCAGCAATCCTCCGTGCTAAGCGATCTGTACGGAGCGGAGGAGAGCGAGCTGATTACGCTGGAGCAAAGCTATCGTTCCACCCGTCAAATCGTCGAGTTCACCCGAGAAATGATTCCCGGCGGAGAGTCGATTGTTCCGTTCAACCGGGAAGGCGCGATGCCGGAGGTTCATCGAGTGGCCGATACCGACGAGCTCCACGCCTCGCTGGAGGAAACCATCGGTCAACTGCGCGCGGATGGGTACGAATCGATTGCGGTCATCTGCAAGACAGCGGAGGAAAGCCTGAACGCCTATGAACGGCTGAGCGCCAAGCTGCCGGCCAAGCTGATCAAGAAAACGACGTTGTCGTTCGAAAAGGGCGTCCATGTGATCCCGGCTTATCTGGCCAAAGGCGTGGAGTTCGATGCCGTGCTGATTTATGACGGGTCCGATCGGAGATACACGAGGGAAGCCGAACGGAAGCTGTTTTACACGGCTTGTACGAGAGCGATGCACCTGCTGCGCATCTATTTCGTCGGCGAACCGAGCCGATTTATCCGGGAAGCGGCACCGTCGACTTATCTCTTGCTTCCTTAAGCGCGGTATAATTTCAGCAAAATGAATCACACTAACCGGGTCTGTTTGAAACTTCTTCTTGAAGGGTGGCGTGATGGTTAGATGGTCGGCAAAAAAGGCGATTTGATTGCATTGGCATCCATACCGCTTATCATGACGCTGGGGAACTCCATGCTGATTCCGATTTTGCCCCAAATTGCCCGTGAGCTCCACGTTACCTCTTTCCAGGTGAGCATGCTTATCACCGTATATGCGGTTGTGGCCATTTTGCTGATTCCGATTGCCGGCTATCTTTCCGATAAATTCGGCCGTAAAGCGATCATCGTGCCCAGCCTGATCGTCGCGGGGATCGGCGGTTGTATTTCGGGGGTTGCGGACTGGTTTACGGAGGGGCTGGCCGTATATTGGATGATTCTGGGAGGTCGTTTCCTTCAGGGAATCGGTGCGGCCGGCGCCTTCCCCATCGTGCTGCCCCTCGTCGGCGATCTGTTCGAGAACGAAGAGGAGGTCAGCCATAATCTGGGCGTGATCGAGACCTCCAATACGTTCGGTAAAGTGCTAAGCCCGATTCTGGGTGCTCTGCTGGGCGCCTGGATTTGGTATGCGCCGCTCTTGTCGATACCGGTGCTCTGTCTTGTCTCCGTGCTGCTGGTGATCTTCCTGGTACATGAACCGAAGGAACGGGAGAAAGCCAAACCGCTGCGCGAGTTCATTTCCGCCGTCAAAGAGGTGTTAAAGCAAAAAGGACGCTGGCTGTACGCCATATTTTCGATCGGCTGCATCTCCATGTTCCTGCTGTTCGGCGTCTTGTTTTATCTGTCCGAGCAGTTGGAGACAAAGCACGGATTACAAGGGGTTATCAAAGGATTGGTGCTGGCGATCCCGCTGGCGGCCTTATGCTTGGCATCGTATATTACCGGCAAGAAAATCGGCAAAGACAAAAAGCTGATGAAATGGTCCGGCGTTACCGGTCTAATCCTATCCACCGGCGCTTTATTTGGAATCGGTTTCTTCAGCAACATCTATTTTGTGATCGCTTGCCTGATCGTCTGCGGGGCCGGCATCGGCATCGTCCTGCCAAGCTCCGATGCCTTGATTACCGAGGGGATCGAGAAGGAGATGCGAGGTACGGTCACTTCCATCTACAGCAGCATGCGGTTTATCGGCGTGTCGGCGGGTCCGCCGGTGATGTCGCTGCTGATGAAGGCCGGTCACATGACGATGTTCTTCGTTATCGCCGGAGTATCGCTCGTGGCGGTCATCCTGCTGCTTACTCTGGTTAAGCCGGATTCGGGACGCGGCGGGACGGTTAGACCGAAGAAGCCGCAGAAGCGGACGAAAGTGACAAGGCCCTTGCATCAGGGGTAAGCGGATTTCGATACCGCCTCTTCGCAGCAGCGGGTTCCTTCGGGGGCACGCTGCTGTTCTATTGTCCGGGCTTTTTTGGTATGATAGGAGCGGAGTGCCGCCGGGCCGAATGAGTTCGGCGGGCAGGGTACGAATCGTCATGATGTTGGAGGGGTAGACATGAATGCCAAACAGGCGGCGGGTTACCGCGCTGCAGAATGGGTCAAGGACGGAATGACAGTGGGTCTCGGAACGGGCTCGACGGCTTATTATGCGATTGAGAAAATCGGCGAAATGGTGGGGAGAGGTCTTAAGATCCGTGCGATCGCGACCTCCAAAGCCTCGGAGGAGCTTGCCGTGAAATATCGGATTCCGCTGATTCAGGCAGGGGATGTGGACAAGCTTGATCTGGCCATCGACGGGGCCGACGAGGTAGATCCGCAAATGGCGCTGATCAAAGGCGGCGGCGGCGCTTTGCTGCGGGAGAAGCTGGTCGCCATCAACAGCGACCGGTTTATCGTGATTGCCGACCAAGGCAAGGTGGTCTCCAGCTTGGGTCGTTTCAAGCTGCCGATTGAGCTGGTTCCGTTTTGCTACGAATGGACATTGCGGGAGTTAAAGAAACGTTATAACGTGCCGTTCGAAATGCGGATGCAAGGAGACCGGCTGTACGTCACCGATAACGGGAATTATATCGCGGATGCGGCCTTCGGACAAATCGCCGACCCCGCCCGGTTAAGCGAAGAGTTAAAGGCAATGACGGGCGTCGTCGAGCACGGATTGTTTGTCGGAATCGCAAAGGCCGTCGTGATCGGTTATGAAGACGGCCGTACGGAAATCAAGGAGGCTCCATGTTTAAGCCAATAAATTCGCGGGTGGACGAGCCGGGGGTTCAAGAATTGCTTGAATGTGCGGTCGTGTTCGACCCGGACGCGCTGGAGACGGCGGTTCGTTTATACCGGGAAGGCGATCCCTACAAGCTGTATGGTTATGTGGAGGAAGACGGGATTGCCGGACTCATCGGCTTTCGTGTTAATGCCTTGCGAACGCTCGAAATCGCCCATCTTGCCGTCCATCCGGAACAGCGGATGAAAGGGTATGGCCGCGCCTTGGTGCTGCTCGCCCTTACGGAAGCCGGGCCGGAGCGGATGGAGGCCGTCACCGATGAGGAAGGGGTGGATTTTTTTCGGAGCATCGGGTTTCAAATCACCGGGTTTCGGGATGAAGCTGCCGGGGAAGAGCGGTTTCGCTGCATCTATAAAGTGAATGAGAACGAAGAGGAATAGATTGGATCGTTAGGTATGGAAGGCTGCGGGTTTGCCCTGCAGCTTTCTTTGTTAGGATGGACAATTTGCCCCAAAAGAATTTGACTTTCGGAGCCCAATCGCCTATAGTTTCATTGTCGAACTATTTTACTGTAGAACTAACTGGACGAGTTTCATTTCGGATGACAAGGGGGATTCGGGAGGTGAATCTTGAATCGAAGCAGTTGATCGAGCGGTATATGGCCGCTTATTTTGAGGTTACCAAGCGGCTGAACGGGCAAATCCGCGATATTATTCAAGAGGACATCACCATGGAGCAATTTCAGATTTTGAAGTATATCGCCTCCCGCGGCAGGTGCACATCAACGGAGTTGGCCGAGACGTTTGGGGTAGGCAAAAGCTCCATCACCGCCATGATCACGCGGATGGTTGATAAAGGGTTGCTGCGCCGAACCCGGGATGAGGAGGATCGCCGCGTCGTTTATTTGACCATGACGGAACAGGGAAATCGCAATTACGACATTGTTCAGGAGCAAATTATGAGCACCGTCTCGACGTATTTGGTGCATTTCAGTGCGGACGAGGTAGAAGGGTTTATCAGTGCGTTTGAGAAATTAGCCAGACTGATCGGCGAAGGGAGTACGGTGAAATGAGATTCATACTGAAGGCAAGATGGTGGATCTTGCTGTTGTGGATCGCTTTGGCGGTTCTATTGATGGTAACGGCACCCTCCATGGCGGGACTGGTGCGGGAGAACGGGGAAATCACCGTGCCGGACGGTTACTCGTCTTCCGAAGCCTCTGCCATTTTGGAAGAAGTGGCTGTGATGCAAGGCGGTGCGAAAGAGACACAGATCGCCCTCGTTTTCCATGATGAGCAAGGCATCGATGATGCCGATCATCAAGAGATTGAACAAGGCATTTCCGCCCTGCGAGATCATATGGAGGAGATCGGCATCGCTTCGATTACCGATCCGTACGGCACGCCGGAAGCGAAGGAGAAGCTGATTTCCAAAGACGGCAAAACGGTGTTAACCTCTTTGTCGGTGCTCGACGAGCAGCGTCCGCTCAAGGAGATCGAGCAGGACATCCACCAAAACCTCGATTCTCTCAAGGTCGAGCATTATTTGACCGGGCAAAAGCAAATCAACGAGGATATGGTGGTCAGTTCGGAGCAGGGGTTGAAGAAATCGGAATATTTCACGGTCATCTTTATCCTCTTGATCTTGTTCGTCGTCTTCCGCTCGGTCGTGGCGCCGTTTATTCCGCTGCTGACGGTCGGGCTCAGTTATGTCGTGTCCCAATCCATCGTCGCGTTTCTGGTGGATTCGGTGAATTTTCCGATTTCGACGTACACGCAGATCTTCATGGTGGCGGTCATGTTCGGGATCGGGACGGACTATTGCATCCTGCTGATCAGCCGCTTTAAGGAAGAAATGCAGCATACGGACGATCAATGGGAAGCGATCGTTCAAACGTACCGCAAGGCGGGGAAAACGGTATTCTTCTCCGGATTGGCGGTCCTGGTCGGCTTCTCGACGATCGGCTTGTCGCAGTTCATGCTGTACCGTTCGGCGGTAGCCGTGGCTGTCGGCATTGCGGTCATGCTCCTGGCTTTGGTTACGGTGGTGCCGTTCTTCATGGCCGTATTGGGCACGAAGTTGTTTTGGCCGATCCGCGGATCGCTGGAGCATAAGGAAAACCGGTTCTGGGGCGCGATCGGCTCCTTCTCTTTGAAGCGTCCGTGGGCGGCGCTGCTGATCGTGGCCGCAGTGACGGTGCCGTTCCTGATTTCTTACAGCGGCAATGTTTCTTTCAACAGCATGGAGGAAATCGGAGATGAGTACGAATCGGTCAAAGCGTATAACCTCATTTCCGAAAGCTTTGAACCGGGCGAATCGCTGCCGTCTACCATCGTCATTAAGAATGACGAGCGCATGGATAATGCGGAGTATATGGCGTTAGCCGAAAAGATCAGCCGCGAGGTGGAGAAAACGGACGGCGTTGCAAGCATAAGGGGTATGAGCCGTCCGACGGGCGAGGTTCTTAAGGATTTCAATTTGAGCAACCAGGTGAAGACGGTCGGCGAAGGCTTAGGCGAAGGCGGGGAAGGCCTTGGCCAAATCCAAAACGGATTGTCGGAAGCCAGCCGGGCGCTATCGGAAAACGCGCCGAAGCTCCAGGAAGCTGCCGACAGCACCGGCAAGCTGGTGGAGGGAACCGCTAAGCTGAAGGACGGCATATCGCAGCTGTCCGGCGGCCTAAATGCTATCGAGAAAGGAATTCGCGACGGTTCGGTTGGCGCCGGCGAGCTGAAGCAAGGACTGCAGCAAGCGCAAAAAAGCGCCGAAGATCTAGCGAACGCCCAGGGGCAATTGCTCGAGTCGTATCAGCAATTGGCTCAAGGCGTCTCCGGCCTGGGCGGAGGGATCACGCAAATCCGCGAACAATTGGGCGCCGCCTCGCAGGGGTTGACCGCATTGACCGCGCGTTTCACGAGCCTTGAAGGGAAGTTCCCCGAATTGGCGGCGGATCAAGATTATTTAACAATCCGAGGTACGGTTGCGGAAGCCGGCAAAGGTCTCGGTCAACTCACCGCCGGGCTGCAGCAAGCCGAAGAACAGCTCGGGCAAGTGGCTGCAGGGCTGAACCAAGCCAACCAAGGATCCGTCCAAGCGGTGGCCGGCGGGAAACAGTTGGTCGGCGGATTGAACCAGATCGTCGCCGGTTTGGCGAAGCTGCAATCCGGGCTCGAACAGGCGGCAGCCGGGCAAGGGAAGATCGTCGCTCAACTGCCTGAGGTCGAATCCGGCTTGGGGCAAATTCAAACCGGGCAGGAACAAATTCAAACCGGGTTCAGCCAGTTCTCCGGTCAAATCACGCAATTGACCGACGGTTTGGATCAAAGCGTGGACGGCCTGGCGCAGGTATCCGGCGGTTTGAACACCGCGAAGGATTATTTGACGGAGGTCGGCGGCACGGACGATGGCCTGGACGGCTGGTACGTCCCGCAGCAAGCGCTCGAGAACGAGCAAATTACGCAGGTGTTCGATACGTATTTGTCTGAGGACCGCAAGGTCATGAAGCTGGAAGTCGTCTTCTCCAGCAATCCGTACGGCCGGGAGGCGATCGATCGGATCGATGCGGTGGAATCCGCCGTTCAGACGGCGGTCAAAGGGACGCAACTGGAGAACGCCAACATCGCGATCGGCGGCGTATCCAGCACGTTTCACGACCTCAAGACCATTTCGGGCAACGACTATACGCGCACGGTGATTCTGATGTTGGCCGGGATCTTCTTGATCCTGGTGGTGCTGCTTCGTTCGCTGGTGATGCCGGTGTACATTATCCTGTCGTTGGTGTTGACGTTCTACGCTTCGGTCGGCTTTACGGAATGGGTATTCGTCGACATTTTCGGGTACTCGGGCGTAAGCTGGGCGACGCCGTTCTTCGGGTTCGTCATCCTGGTGGCGCTGGGCGTCGACTATAGCATCTTCCTGATGGACCGCTTCAACGAAAACAAGGAGTGGAACGTTGGCGATGCGATCTTGCATTCGATGCGCAACATGGGAACGGTTATTCTGTCCGCGGCGATCATTCTCGGAGGTACGATGGCGTCGATGTATCCGTCCGGCGTCATGTCCATGCTGCAAATTGCCACGCTTGTGCTCTCCGGCTTGGCACTCTATTCGGTCATTATCCTGCCGTTCCTCATCCCGGTCATGGTGAAAATGTTCGGGCAAGGGAACTGGTGGCCGTTTCACCGGCGCATCGGCGAAAGCTCCGAGCAAGGAAACAACTTCCATTTGTAAAAACGGTCTTCCAACAAACAAAAAAAGTTGGATGGAGAATGTCACCTTCTCCATCCAACTTTTTTGTGCTCAGGGACCTCCATCAGCCATTAACCCAACGTCCCGCGTTTCAGGTAGCTGCGCAGCGCCCATTTTCGTTCTTGACGCTTCTTATACTTCGGCAGGGAGCGATAGACCGCAATCGATTCATTGAAGGCCCGCTGGGCCTCTTCTTTGCTGTTCAGCGACTGATAGAGGCTGCCGAGCAAATAATAAGCCTCGCTGGAGGAGGATTGGATTTCGCCGAATCGGGCGGCGTACTGCAGCGCTTTCTGCGGGTCGCGTTCGCGGAAGGCGGAAGCTAACCGCAAATAAGGTTGTCCGTACTTCACGCGCTCGTTCAAGCTTAAGGCGTGCAAAATATGGGCTTCGCCTTCTTCGATTCGCCCGAGTCCCAAACAGGCCGTTCCCAGGTCATCCCAAAACTCCGCCGACGTCTCGGAGGCGTCTTTCGCCTCTTCCAGCAGCCGCTGGGCCTCGGCATATTTCTTGCGCTCTAACAGCAAACGGGCAAGCTCGCGTTTGGCGGAAACATCGAAGGGGCTGGCGGATAGCTGCTGCCGGAGCCGCGAAATGCTGCGGCTGCGCTTAAACGGTTTGGAAAGGCTCGGAAATAATCCGACGTAACGCCGATCAACGAAATAAAGGATCAAGAGCAGCACGATAATGGCAATAAACGGATTGCCGAACAGCCAAGACAAAAAAACAAACAGGAAAATCTTACTCATTCAGTCTTCCACCCATCACATCATAATTTCCAATTATAACACAGCGTAAAGAGGACGAGGGAAAATAATGATAACAGCCGCCTTGTAGGCGGCTGTGCGATTTTAGGTTATTGAAAGCTGCGCATCGAGCTTGAGGAGCTGATGGAGCCTGAGCCTATACCGGAGCCTGTACCCTGGGAACTCATGGAGCCCATCATCCCCGAGGAGCCGGAGCCGATGGAGCTAAACGATCCCGTACTCGGCGAGCCCGAAATCTGGCTATTGACGGTGGAGCCAAAGCTTCCAATGCCGGACCCGTTGAAGCCGCTTTGACCGATGCCTTGCGTGCTGTAGGAGCTTTGTCCGACGTTGGGCTGGGTATAGCTGGTGCCGATCCCGGACATCGAGCTTACGCTGTGTTCAAGCTGTCCGGCGATTTGCGCTACGCGCTGGAATTGCTGCATCGCGGTTTGATGGCCGTGCAGCGCCGTTTGAATCGTTTGCACCGCTCTGCGCTCGCGCTGTGCCAGCTCCTCCAACTGGATGGCGTTTTGCTGCTCCTGTTGCAGCATTTGCTGGTACATCATGGTGGCCT
Organism: Paenibacillus sp. JL3B1040; assembly: GCF_057063165.1. Lineage (NCBI taxonomy): Bacteria > Bacillati > Bacillota > Bacilli > Caryophanales > Paenibacillaceae > Paenibacillus > Paenibacillus tiangongensis. Next base: position 2,379,072 of record NZ_CM169317.1, read on the forward strand.
GGCGGGTTTGCTGCTCCAACTGGCGCATCGTTTGTTCGATTTCGCGGAGTTGCTGATTGACGTTGTTGTACATGTGTAGTAAATCCTCCTCGTGATAGGTTGGGTTGTAAAACCATGGTTAGGTTACCCTCCGTACCTCCGTCTATGCATCCTTTGAGACGACAAGGTAAAGGTCCAATCCCTCGTCCAAACGGGTTCATAAATTAAGATGGAGGTGAATGCGAATGGACATACACGGATTTATCGAAAAAATCGCCCCCCTTGCCATCGCCAGCTCGAAGAAAAGCGGTATTCCGGCCTCGTTGACGATTGCCCAGGCGGCTTTGGAATCGAACTGGGGCGCCAGCCGCTTGGCCATCGAAGGCAACAATTTGTTCGGGCTCAAAGGCAGCGGGCCGGCGGGTAGCTTAACTCTGCCCACTACCGAATACCGGTCGGGAAAACGGGTAACAGTAAATGCCGCCTTCCGCAAGTATCGATCCTGGGCGGAGTCCATTGCCGACCATGCCCGTTTATTGTCGGCAAATCGCTATGCCGGGGCGGTTCGGAAGACGGGGCCGGAAGCGGCTCGGGCTGTCGCCGCGGCCGGATACGCGACGGATCCGCAGTATGCGGGGAAGCTGATCCGTTTAATGGAGGCCTACAATTTGACTCAGTATGACGAAACGAAAGGAGATGAACCGATGACCGCGGAGGAGAAGAATCAATTTGCAGCGCTCCAGGAAACCGTTCGCGCGCAGGCGAAGCAAATCGCCGAACTGGAGAAATGGACCCGGCCCGGCATCCCTGCCTGGGCGAAGGAAGCGGTAGCGGCGGCGGTGAATTACAGCAAAGGCGATCCGCTGCTGCAAAACCCCGAGCAAGGCAGCGTCGATTTTTACCGTATCATCACCGTGATGCACCGCAGGGGGTTGTTTGATAAGAAATAAGGCCGCAGCTTCAGGGGCGGATGCACATGGCTCATGCTGTTGTATTCGGTCTTCTTTCGATGGTACGATGGGGTTGGGTTGGAAGATGAGGGATACTGCCGCGAGGAGGAATTACGATACGCAAGAGATGGTGGATCACAGCGGCCTGCGGGGTGGTGCTGGCGGCGGCGATTTATACATGGTGGTATATCGAGAACGTATCTCCGGTTAAGTTGACGAAGACCCTTGAGGGAATGGCGTGGATGGAGGAGGACCCCGCGTTTGCGCTGCCGGTTCGAATCTCGTTAGACGGCTACTATGACAAAGGGGACGATCAATTTAGAGGAACCGTACGGATCAATGGGCGGGTTTCTTCGGATATGATTCTGAACAGCGGGTATCTTGCGACCTCTTTTGACGGCAAGAACCTTATTCATTTCGGGCAGATTTATTTCGATGAAGAGTTAGAACGCCTGGCGTGGTCCGTCCCGCAGTCCAAGCTCCCTCCGGAACTGACCCATCGGCAGTTTCCCGAAGCGGAGCTATGGCTCGTTGCCCCGGCATCTTCCGGTGATGAGGCAAGAAACCTGCGGCAGGAGCTGGAGTATGGCTACTTGGCGAAGCTTAGAGATTGATCTCAAGGCCATGCCCAGCTTATCCAATTGGCCAGTTAAGCTGTGTTTTGATCTTATTTACCTGCATATCCCCTGCTACAATATTCACAGAAGGCTGTGGGAGCGGTATGAATGGTGAAGAACTAATGGCGGTAAATGAACGCTTGGATCGGAATGACAGATCCGGGAAGTAAATCAACATCATTTCAATCCATGGATCAACGTCTCAGCCGTATTGAAGCAAGACCAGCATTTAATAAAAAGTGCCGTTTTGGATACGAATGAACGGGGAGTTAGGATGGAAGAAGTCCTGGAGAACCAGCACAGAATTATAGAAGCTGAACTGAAAAGAATTAAGTAAATCGATCCGGTGCCGGCGCATCGGATTTTCTTTTCTGCCATGCTGTTGTACATCACGTCATTACATGGATTTGGAGATTGGAGCAAAAAAAAGGACAAAAACCCTCGTAGAAAACCTTGCTACAAGGGCTTTTGTCCGGGCATCCCTTGCGGGACGCCCATCATGGGAGAGGAGAAACCGGACGAAGAGCTTATGGGGAAACGTAAGTCTTCTCCGCGGTTGTCTACGACATTTGGTGATGTCGATAATCTAAGTTTGTCCGGGCAGGGGGCTTTTATACCTTGGATCCGCAAAATTTTGTATGATTTTTTTCGTTTTTCATTCCGAGGCGGATTATGGTACGATATCGACAGGAATTTTCCAGGCATATAAAGGTGTGTGAACAAACCGATGAGAGTCATTTCGGGCAGCGCCCGCGGCAGATCGCTCAAAGCCGTTCCCGGCATGGGGACAAGGCCGACGACGGACAAAGTGAAAGAGGCGATATTCAGCATGATCGGGCCGTACTTTGAAGGAGGCGTGGCACTGGACTTGTATGCGGGCACCGGCGGTCTCGGGATCGAGGCGCTAAGCCGCGGCATGGATAAGGCTGTTTTTATCGATAAAGAATTCAAAAGCATCGAGACGGTCCGGCAGAACCTGAAAGCAACCGGACTCGAAGCGAAGGCCGAAGTGTACAAAAACGACGCCGAGCGGGCGCTCAAAGCTCTCGCGAAACGAGGCGCGGCATTCGATTTGGTGTTTCTCGATCCGCCTTACCGTTTGAAGCACGGGGATGCGCTGATGGCGAAGATGGACGAGATGCAACTGCTTGTGCCGCAGGCGAAGGTCGTGCTGGAATATGAGTCCTCGTATGCTTATCCAGAGCGGTTTGGACCTTTCCTGCAGATACGCAAAGCGGAGTACGGGGAAACGGCCGTTTCGATTTATGCCTACGATTCCGAGTCGAACGCGGTTCAAACCGACGAGCAAGGAGGAGCAACAACATGAACGAACAGCGGCAACCGCGGGTAGCGGTCTATCCGGGCAGCTTTGATCCCGTCACGAAAGGGCATATGGACATTATCCAACGAGCCTCGCGCCAGTTTGACCGGCTGATCGTGGCGGTGCTGAACAATTTGAGCAAGAAGCCGCTATTTACCGTCGACGAGCGCAAGGCACTGCTTGCGGAAGTCACCGGACATCTGCCGAACGTCGAAATCGACAGTTTTCGAGATTTGCTGGTTAATTACATGGATTATAAACAAGCCCATGTCATCGTCCGGGGCATTCGCTCCGTGACCGATTTCGAATACGAGCTGCAGCTCGCTTCCACCAATCACAAGCTGAACAGCGAGGTTGAGACGATCTTTATGATGACTCATCCGAAGTATTCGTATTTAAGCTCCAGCGTCGTCAAAGAGATCGCCAGCTTTCACGGCGATGTTAGCGATCTCGTTCCGCCGGAGGTAGAAGCGGCGCTGCGCGGGAAGTTCAAGGAGAAGCTGGGGCCGAGCTAGGAGCTCGGCTTAACGTTCGTCTTGGCGTCGCCAGAGGAGCGCAAGGGTCAAGAAGCCGAACGTCAGCATACCCAGCATCCATAGCTGCCACTTCATCACCCCGAACGCTTGCTGCCATCCGGGCAGCGGGGCGGACGGGGTGTCGCTACCTAAGAAGGCCGGTTCGCCGCCGCCCACAGCCGGGAGTAGGCCCGGCAGCCAGCGGGTAAACGGCTTCCATAGAAGCAACGTAAGGATATAAGCGTAGGCGGCATGCAGCAAGCGGGTCAGCAAAAACGAGCGTTCGCCGATGCCGGCGGGTCCCAGGATTGCCCGCACCTGCAGATAAGCGCACAGGCCGCTCCACCCGAGCGCCGCTCCCAGCAGGGAAGCGGCTAGGGCCGGGGGAAGGGACGGAGCCAGCCCGGAAAGCGCGTAGGAGCCCAAATGGACCTCCAGCACGCTTTTTACGGCAACAGCAAAAGTCCGGTCCGGTAAGGCCAGCAGAAGAACGTGGATGACGACCGCAAAAATAAGCATATACCCGCCGGTGATCATCAGCGTCTGGACACCGGAGGCGACGGAGTCGCCCAGCAGCTTGCCGAAGCTGCGGCCGTCCTCGCGGCGAGCTTCCTCCATGCGCCGCATGGCCAGCCGCAGCAAGGAGACTTGCGGCTTGGCTGCGGATTTCGCGGGGGCAGGCGTACCGGATGCGGAGCGATCCGGAAACACCAGATGCAGCGTGAGGCCTGCCGCTAAACCCGCAGCCCAATGCACGGCCAGCAGGAGCAAGCCGAACTCGGGCCGGCCGACAAACCCGGCGCCGATCACGACGACGAGCAGCATCGGGCTGCAGAAATGGGCTGCAGCCGCGAGGCGTTCGGCTTCGTTTGCGGTGACTTTGCCCTGCTTATACAACGTAGCCGCCGCTTCGGCCGCGGCGGGGAATCCGGCGGTCATGCCCAGCGGCAGCACCCAGCCAAATGAGCCGGGCAGCCCCAGGACGCGGCGGGTAAAGGGATCGAGCAGCGCGCCCAGCCCATGAGCGAACCCTGCGGCAAGCAGCATTTGCGACAGGACGACGAACGGCAGCAATGCCGGAAAAACGATTCTCCACCAAATGGCCAAGCCCTCGCCGGAAGCTTTAAACGCTTCGCTGGGGGCATAAACGACGCAGACGACGACCAAAACGGCCAAAAAACCGGACAACAGCGTGGACAGCGGGCTGGCGGCCAAACGTCGGAAATTCATATGTATAGTTCCACCTTCTTTGTCATTAGATAAAGACCGATAGCAAAACAATGCATAGTACATGCTATGCATCAGCCGTGAAGGACAGACTAGCGGTTTGACGGAGCCGGCAACCCAAGCGGGATGGGAGAGGACGGAGGGCGGATGATCGCCGCAGTACAGGAAGGGAGGAGAGTGGGATGCGACCATCCAGAGCCAAAGCGATCAAATCGGGGCTGTACGTCCTGACGATTGCGGTGATTGTTTATGTTGTCGTATACATGTCCACCCCGTATATGATCAATCAACCGGGGACGGCGGAAAAAATCAAACCGATGATTTCGATCAAGTCGGGGGATCCGGAGGAAAAAGGGGCGTTTATGCTGACGACGGTTTCGGTCAGTTACGCCAACGTGTGGATGCTGGCGACGGCCCGCTTTCACAAGCATGCCGAAATCGTCCGCAAGGAGCCGGATCGCGATGATGAAGAATATGAAACCCAGCAGCGCTATTACATGAGCAGCTCCCAATCGAGCGCCATCATGGCCGCTTACAACAAGGCGGGCGTCAAATACGACGTCGTCTCGGAGTACGTTTTTATCGTCGGCTTATCCAAAGAAAACCCGCCGAAAGGGGACTTCCATTCCGGCGACATCCTCCGTGAGGTGAACGGCCAGCCGGTAAAGCGGTTTGAGGACCTTGGCAGCCTGCTGCAAGACAATCAGCCCGGAGATCGGGTAAAAATTCGGCTGGAGCGCGGCGGCAAAGCCATAGAGCGGCAAGTGGAGCTCGTGGAGATCCCGGCGGCCGGCGGCGGCCGGAAAGCCGGCCTCGGCGTGACGGTAGGCGAGCTGCGCAAAGTGCAGGCGGCCGATCCGGCCCAGGAAGTGCAGTTTGCCGACACGCGGATTGGCGGCCCGTCCGCCGGTTTGATGTTTACGCTCGAGATCTACAATCAGTTGACGCCGGGCGATTTGAGCAAAGGCTACCGGGTGGCCGGCACCGGCACGATCGCCGAGGACGGAACGGTCGGCGCGATCGGCGGGGTTCAGTTCAAGATCGTGGCGTCGGACCGGGAAAAGGCGGAAATATTTTTCGTTCCGGAGGCAAACTATAAAGACGCGAAGGCGAAAGCGGAGGAGATCGGTTCGAACATGAAGCTGGTGCCGGTGAAGAAGCTGGACGACGCCTTGAATTATTTGGCTTCGCTAGAGCCGAAAACTTCATGATCCGGGGCGGCCTCCTAAAGCGGCAACCTTTCAGCTTCGAGATTACCGTTCTGCCAGGCGTACAGGAGCCTGGCGATATTCGCGCAGCAGTTCCTCTGCCCGGCGTTGCGGCATCGCGTTCGCGTAGGCGGCGGCAGCCCGGATGTCGAGGGCGAGCTGCGGATGTTCGAGCTCGGCGGCCCGGGTGATGATCGGCAGCCGGGCCGTTTGTTTCATCCGCTTCAGCAGCCGCTGTCCGGCGGCGCTGAAGCCGAGAACGCGCAGATACCCCGGGCCTTGGGCGAGCGCCTCCGGCGCGAGCAGCTCGCGGGGGTGCTGCAGGAGAATGTGCAGCAGCATGCGCTGCAGCTTTGTATGGGTATAGCGTTTCGTTTTAAGCTGCGCCAGCAGCTCGGTAACCGTCGGCTGCGGCAGGCGGGGCAGCGTTTTTTTGATCCGGTATTCCAGCCCTTCCGTCACCTCGTGAAGGGCGGCGAGCTGCTCCGGCGTTGCCAGGAGCAACTGGTGGAAGAGCAGCGCGGCCAAGCTCTCCCATGTCACGGGCCCGCGGCCCGCCGCGAACTCGCGGGCGAGGATGTCCGCCGTGGATGGCGGAAGGTACGGCGCGGCCGCGGCGAGGCCGCCGCCGGCGATCAGCCGCCGCACGGCGGTGGCGCTGGCGATGCTCGCGTCCTGCGGCGCGACATCGCCGTGCCCTGCGGCCCGGCGCCGGACGGTGACCGGCGCGATGCCGCTGCCCAGCCGCCGCAGCGCGATCAGGTAGTGCAGCCCCAAGCTATTGTTGGGCTGCTCCAACAGCGCTCGCGCTTCGGCGGCGCTGCCGCCGAGCGTGCGCGCGGCCGCGGCGGCGTAGGCCGCGGGGTAGCTCGCCCCGGTGGCGAGCTCCTCCGCGATGGCCGCCCGCAGCGCCTGCGGCTCGGCGGCGAGCCGCTCGGCCAGCGGCAGCAGCGCCTCCAGCGCGCCGGCTTCGCTGCCGAAGCACAGGTGCGTCGCGACGCCGGTCGCTTCGAGCAGGGCCACGGCCCCGTAGGCGAACCACTCCGCCGGCTGGGCCGCATAGGCGACCGGCAGCTCCAGCACGACGTCGACTCCGAGGCGGAGGGCCATTTCGGCCCGCGCCCATTTGTCGACGAGCGCCGGCTCGCCGCGCTGCAGGAAATCGCCGCTCATGACGGCGATTGCCGTATCGGCGCCGGTAAGCCGCTTCGCTTCGGCGAAGTGATAGGCGTGGCCGTTATGCAGCGGATTGTATTCCACAATGATACCGACGATGTTCAAAGGTTCTGCTCCTTGTTTCCGAGGGATTTGAGGTGAAGCTTTCACCTATGAATATACCATGAAATTGGAGCTGAACTAAAAATATGGAGCCGGCCGCAGCGGTTTCACCGGAAAACAGCTTTTTTGTTGACAAAACTTACTTAAAATCGGTATAATAATTTTTGTTTGTTTGGAGTGATGCTGATGTTTATTCATTTACGTCAGGTGACCTCGTCCGAAGCTCCGGTGAAGCTCCATCAGGCTTTGGACGTTAGCCGTGTCGTTAAAGGTCGCAGGGATATTACCGCGATCAGTCCGCTGCAGGTCGATTTGCAGGCGGAAGCCGCAGACGGAGACGCAGTTGCCGTTACGGGCAGACTGACGGCGGAACTCGATATGACCTGCTCCCGGTGCCTAAAGCCCTTGAAACGGGTCGTACAAGCGGAGTTTGCGGAAAGCTTCAAGCAAAGCGATGATCCCGAGACGGACATGCAGGCGCAGGAAGAAGACGAAGACTTGCAATATGTCGCCGACGACAAAGTCGATCTGGTGCCGTATGTGGAGGAGACGTTGTTGCTTCATCTTCCGTATGCCGCCCTGTGTCAGGAGTCCTGCAAGGGGCTGTGCCCGAATTGCGGGGCCGATCTGAACGAGCAGGAATGCGGCTGCAATACGGACGTGATCGATCCGCGGCTCGCAGCGCTCGGCGATTTTTTCAAAAAATAAGCAAGTAAAAACAACGAATAAACCCCCGGTTAGGGTTGACTTGAATAAGGAGGTGGGAACCATGGCAGTACCTCAACGGAGAACGTCCAAAACGCGCCGCGACAAACGCCGCACGCATTTCAAATTGGCTGTGCCGGGCATGGTAAAATGTGAACAATGCGGAGAATTGAAGCTTGCTCACCACGTATGCAAAGTTTGCGGAACATACAAATCGAGAGAAATCATCGGCCAATAAGCTTTAGGCATCCAACTGAAAGTAGTACTTCATTTCGGTGAGGTGCTATTTTTTTTGCTCACTCCGGCCCGGATCAACAATAGCGATGGCAATTTCGCTTTTCTTTTGCGTCGGGATGCTTTATACTACAATTTAGTACCAGGTTCTAATGGGCTTTCCCAAAATTTACATATCCGAAATCGTTAATTTATAGATCAATATCATAGTTTGTTCAAACCAGGGGGGGATACCCATCGAACGTTTGCCGAAGCGGGCGAGGCAGCAGCAGCTCGTCCAAATGATAGAAGCCAATCCGTTTATAACGGACCAGGAACTGACGCGTCAACTGAAGGTCAGCATTCAGACGATCCGGCTTGACCGGATGGAGCTGGGCATCCCTGAACTCCGGGAACGGATGAAGCTGATGGCGGAACGGTCGTACGACCAAGTCCGTTCTTTGCCGCTACACGAAGTCATCGGGGAGATCGTCGATCTGCAATTGGACAAGAGCGGGATCTCCATCTTTGAAATCCGTGAGGAGCACGTGTTCTCCCGGACAGGCATCGCCCGCGGACATCATGTGTTCGCGCAGGCCAACTCCCTGGCCGTGGCCGTGATCAACGATGAAATCGCCTTGACGTTCTCCGCGGATATCCGGTTTATCCGGTCGGTTCATTTAGGGGAGAAATGCATCGCGAAAGCTTACGTAAGGCCAAGCTCCGGCCAGAAAGGCAAAGCCAAGGTTGAAGTGTTCACTTATGTAGGCGAGGAAATGGTATTCCAGGGGAATTTTGTCATCTACCGGTCTACCGGAGACGATAATCAAGAAGGAGGAAGTCCGCATGAAAATCGCCATTGATGCCATGGGCGGGGACCACGCGCCGCACAGCACGGTGGAAGGTGCGCTGGCCGCAGCCAAAGAATGGAACGACACCGAAATCATTCTGGTCGGCGATGAACAGGTGCTGAAGCCGATGGTGCAAGGCGCTCCGGCGAATTTGCGAATTGGCCACGCGTCCGAGGTGATCGGTGCGGAGGACGAGCCGGTGAAGGCCGTTCGCCGCAAGAAGGACGCGTCGATGGTTGTGGCCGGACGACTTGTCCGCGAAGGCGAAGCCGCCGCGATGATTTCCGCAGGCAACACCGGCGCGCTGATGACGACGGGACTGCTGGTGGTCGGACGAATGGAAGGGATCGAGCGGCCAGCGCTGGCGCCGATGATCCCGACCCTTGACGGACGCGGGGTTCTGGCGCTTGATCTGGGCGCGAATATGGATGCCAAGCCGGAGCATCTGGCGCAATACGCGTTGATGGGCAGCATTTACCGCGAGAAGGTGCACGGAGTCGCAAAACCGCGGGTAGGGCTGCTCAACGTCGGCACTGAAGCGATGAAGGGCAATGAGTTGACCAAGGAGGCTTACCCGCTGCTGGAGGCGATGCCAATCAACTTCGTCGGCAATGTAGAAGCCCGGGACGTCTTGACCGGAGCTTGCGATGTGCTCGTCTGCGACGGCTTTGCCGGGAACATTTTGCTGAAATCGCTGGAAGGTACGGCGGGCGCGATGTTTTCGATCTTGAAGAAGGAATTTTCGAAATCTCTGAAAAATAAGCTGGCCGCAGCCGTGTTGATGCCGTCGCTGCGCAGTTTGAAAACGATGATGGATTATAAGGAGCATGGCGGCGCACCGCTTCTCGGCCTTAGCGGTCTGGTCGTGAAGGGACACGGGTCCTCGGACGGCGGCGCGATCAAAAACGCCGTTCGTCAGGCGCGGACGGCGCTGCAAAGCCATCTGACGGAGAGCATAGCACGGGAAATCAGCGGGAAGTGAGTGACGAGAGTGATGAATTTACGTTCGGTAGGGATTATCGGAACCGGGAAATACGTGCCGGAGAAAGTGTTGACGAACGCCGATCTGGAGAAAATCGTAGATACGAACGACGAGTGGATCGTCTCGCGGACGGGGATCAGGGAACGGCATATCGCCGCGCCGGAAGAGGCGACCTCCGATCTGGCATATGAAGCGGCCGTCCGAGCCTTGAAGTCCGCGAACCTTAAGGCGGAGGAACTGGATCTGATTATCGTAGCCACGATTACGCCGGATACGGCGTTTCCGTCGACGGCCTGCATTTTGCAGGATAAGCTAGGCGCGAAAAAAGCGGCGGCCTTCGATTTGTCCGCTGCCTGCTCCGGGTTCGTGTACGGAATGGCGACGGCAAACGGCTTTATCCAGACGGGCATGTACCGCAACGCGCTGGTGATCGGCGCGGACACGTTGTCCCGGATCACGGATTATTCGGACCGGAACACCTGCGTGCTGTTCGGGGACGGAGCCGGAGCCGTTATTCTCGGGGAGGTGCCGGAGGGACGCGGGTTCTTGTCCTTCGATCTCGGCGCGGAAGGCGCCGGCGGCGAATTGCTGAAGCTGGAGGCGGGCGGTTCCCGACTGCCGGCCTCGGCGGCCACCGTAGCGGACCGCAAGCATTATATCTACATGAACGGGCGCGAGGTATTCAAGTTTGCCGTCCGCGTGATGGGGACGGCAACCGAAGAAGTGCTTCGCAAAGCCGGGAAGAGCAAAGAAGACATCGACCTGTTTGTGCCTCATCAGGCGAATATCCGCATCATCCAATCGGCGATGCAGCGCCTGGATCTGCCGGAGGAAAAATGCGTCATCAACGTGGACAAATACGCGAACACGTCGGCGGCATCCATTCCGCTGGCGCTGGTGGAAGCGGCGGAAGAGGGGCGGATGAAGGAAGGCGACACTGTCCTGCTGGTCGGCTTTGGGGGCGGTTTAACCTGGGGGGCGTCCGTACTGGTGTGGTAAGGCGCGATTTCACGGCTGGCGGCTGCGGCCGGGGGTTGCGATCAACCGGACTTTAACGATAGGGAGTGCACAGGATGGGAAAAATCGCTTTTGTTTTTCCGGGACAGGGTTCCCAAAGCGTAGGAATGGGCAAGGATATATATGACGCGTTGCCGGCGGCGCGGGCGCGCTTCGAATCGGCTGACCAACAGCTGGGCTTTTCGCTGAGCGGCTTGATCTTTAGCGGGCCGGATACCGAACTGAAGCAAACGGCCAATACGCAGCCGGCGCTGCTGACGACGAGCGTGGCGCTGTACGAGGCGTTTGCGGCCAAAGGCTTCAAACCGGACTATGTCGCCGGCCATAGCCTGGGGGAGTACAGCGCGCTGACGGCGGCTGGCGCTCTCAGCTTCGAGGATGCCGTAAAGCTCGTACGAGCCCGCGGTGAATACATGGAGCAGGCGGTGCCGGGCGGACAAGGCGCGATGGCTGCGGTGCTCGGCGGCGAACGCGAAGCGCTCGCGCAACTGTGCGCGGACATTTCGACCGGCGGTGCGCTCGTTGAGCTGGCGAATGTCAACTGTCCGGGACAGATCGTCGTGTCGGGGAGCCAAGAAGGGGTTACCCTCGTTGTAGAACGAGTGAAGGAAATTGGCGCCAAGCGGGCGATCCCGCTCGAAGTGAGCGGACCTTTCCATTCCTCTCTCATGAAGACGGCGGCTGAACGGCTTGGCGAACGGTTGTCCGTCGCCTCGTTCCGCGACGCCGAGGTGCCGGTCGTAGCCAACGTCACGGCCCGTCCGGTGCACAGCGGGGCGGAAATCGCGGAGCTGTTGGTACGCCAGGTGTATTCTCCCGTGCTTTGGGAGGATAGCGTGGGTTGGCTCCTCTCGCAGGGAGTCGATACTTTCGTGGAGATCGGCCCCGGCAGCGTCTTGACCGGTTTAATCAAGAAAATCGATAAATCGGTGCGGCTCTTTAACGTCAGCGGGTTGGACAGCCTGGAACAGACGGCCGAAGCCTTAAATTAAGGATGCCGAGGGATCAAGGTTTACCTTCGCCGCAAAGGAGCTGTTACGGCTCAAGGAATGGCGATGAGTTTCACGCAAGACGGAGTTTTGATTTGGATGCGTCTCATGTCTCATAAACAAGGCGAAAGGAGATGAACCTTTTGAGCAAACCGCTTCAAAGCAAAACCGCTTTGGTGACGGGGGCTTCCCGCGGAATCGGACGCAGCATCGCGCTGGCTTTGGCCGAGGCTGGAGCCGATGTTGTCGTAAATTATGCGGGAAATGAAGAAGCCGCCGCCCGCGTCGTTTCCGAAATCGAGACGCTTGGCGCGAAAGCCTATGCAGCCAAAGCGCATGTAGGCAGCAGCGAGCAATTCGAGGATATGGTGAAGTCCGTGCTCGAGGCGTGGGGCCGGATCGATATTCTGGTGAATAACGCCGGAATTACAAGAGATAATTTAATTATGCGTATGAAGGAAGAAGAGTTTGACCAAGTCATTGAGACAAACCTGAAGGGCGTATTCAACGGCATCAAAGCCGTGACGCGTCCGATGATGAAGCAGCGCTCAGGACGAATCATCAATATCTCTTCCGTGGTCGGCGTGCTCGGCAACGCGGGTCAGGCGAACTATGTCGCCGCCAAAGCCGGGGTCATCGGCCTGACGAAAGCATCGGCCCGCGAGTTGGCTTCGCGCGGGATCACCGTAAACTGCGTCGCCCCCGGGTTTATCGAGACCGACATGACGGGCGAGCTTCCGGAGGAATATCGCCAGAAACTGCTCGGAGATATCCCGCTAGCCCGTTTGGGACAGCCGGAGGAAATCGCAGGCGCGGTTTTGTTCCTTGCCTCGGACAGCGCGGCCTATATGACCGGTCAGACGCTGCATGTGGACGGCGGAATGTATATGTAACTCGCGCCTTTCGCTTCTATGGCATTTTAACTTCAAATCTCTTATAATACCAAAGAGGAGGTGAACCGGATGTCCGATGTATTGGATCGCGTAAAACGCATTGTGGTCGATCGCCTCGGCGCTGATGAAGCCGAAGTGACGCTGGAAGCGTCTTTCAAAGACGACTTGGGTGCGGATTCGCTTGACGTAGTTGAATTGGTCATGGAATTGGAAGATGAATTCGATCTGGAAATTTCCGACGAAGATGCAGAGAAGATTACGACTGTAGGTGAAGTTGTAAACTACATACAATCTCATACCTAAATGTCATCCCAAAGTCCCGTACCTCCTACACAGCAGGCGGGACTTCTCCTCATCTTTACCCTTTGCGCTCATTCGCGGGTAAATCCAAGCATGATAAGTACACATGAAGTCCATACGAGGTGAGTGTGTTTGAAGCATAGAGTAGTAGTTACGGGAATGGGAGTCGTGACGGCACTTGGCCAAGACCTCGATACGCTGTGGAACAACCTGGTTCAGGGGAAATCCGGCGTTTCGAGAATCGAAGCGTTTGATGTCAGCGAATACCCGACGCAAATTGCCGCTTCCGTGAAAGATTTTAATCCCGAGGACTATGTCGATCGGAAGGAAGCGCGGAAAATGGACCGCTTCGTGCAGTTTGCGACCGCTGCGGCGGTGAACGCCATGAAAGACAGCGGACTCAACATCGCCGAGCAGGCCGACCCGGAGCGGGTTGGCGTGATGATCGGTTCGGGGATCGGCGGTCTCGGAACTTGGGAGGACCAGCACAACATTTTGCTGGAGAAAGGGCCGAAACGCGTCAGCCCGTTTTTTATACCTATGATGATTGCCAATATGGCCTCAGGCCACGTATCGATCCTGTTCGGGGCGAAAGGTCCGAACACGACGGCGGTGACTGCGTGCGCGACCGGAACTCATTCCATCGGCGATTCGTACAAGCTCATCCAGCGGGGTGATGCCGATGTGATGATTTGCGGCGGCGCGGAAGCAACGATCCGTCCAACCGGCATGGCGGGATTCTGCTCAATGCGGGCGATGTCGACCCGCAACGACGAACCGGAGAAAGCCAGTCGGCCGTTTGATCTGGAACGCGACGGTTTCGTCATGGGCGAAGGCGCCGGCATTCTGATCTTGGAATCGCTGGAGCATGCGCAGAAGCGCGGCGCCAAAATCTACGGCGAAATTATCGGCTACGGCTTAAGCGGGGATGCGCACCACATGACCGAGCCGGACCCGAGCGGTCCGGAGCGCTGCATGAAGATGGCGATCCGCGATGCCGGCATCGCGCCGGAGGAAGTGGATTACATTAACGCCCACGGCACGTCGACGCCGGTTGGGGACCGTTCGGAGACGATTGCGATCAAGCGTGCGTTTGGCGACCATGCCTATAACTTGGCCGTTAGCTCGACCAAATCGATGACCGGTCACTTGCTTGGGGCTGCCGGCGGCGTGGAAGGCGTCATCTGCGGACTTACGCTGCAGCATGGGGTCATTCCGCCAACGATCAACCTGGAGCACCCGGATCCGGAATGCGATCTGGATTACGTTCCGAATGAAGCCAGACGTGCGGACGTCCGCGTTACGATGTCCAATTCGTTCGGATTTGGCGGACATAACGCCACGATCATAATGAAGAAATACGAAGCGTAAGGGGTTAAGTCTGGTGAATGGAGATCTGAAGCAGTTACAGCAAAAACTTGAACTGGCATTCCAAAATCGGCAGCTTCTGAAACAAGCCTTCACCCACGCGTCATACGTGAACGAGCATCGCTTCAGCCAATACGAGGATAACGAGCGCCTGGAATTTTTGGGCGACGCCGTTCTCGAGCTGACCGTCTCGGAGCATTTATATCGGTTATTTCCGGATCGTCCCGAAGGGGAGTTGACCAAGCTACGCGCCGCCATCGTATGCGAGCCGTCGCTCGTGAAGTTCGCCGAAGGCCTGGAATTCGGGCAATACGTCCTGCTGGGCAAAGGCGAGGAGCTGACGGGAGGACGTACCCGTCCGGCGCTGCTTGCAGACGTGTTCGAATCCTTTATCGGCGCATTATACCTGGACCAGGGCCTGGAAGCCGTCACTGCGTTCCTTCATCGCCACGTATTTCCTAAATTGAACCTGGACGGCAAGCTGGCGACCAGCGACTTCAAGACCGAGCTGCAGGAGTTGACGCAGCATCACGGCATGGGCGCGTTGGAATACCGGATCGTTGAAGAACGGGGACCGGCTCATGAGCGCGAATTCGTCGCGGAGGTCTGCATGGAAGGGCGTACGCTCGGGCAAGGCACCGGGCGATCCAAGAAGGAGGCCGAGCAGCAGGCGGCCGCCGTGGCGTTGGAGCTGCTGAAGGGCTCCAAGCTTGACGGAAATTAAAGAAAAAAAGGTCGTCTCCAAGGTCTTGCGGACCAAGCGGGGACGACCTTTTTTAGAGCCAGTGTATTCCTGTGGAGCTCTAACGCTGATCAGCGTTGCTATTGATGTATTTATTCAGGATTGTAAATTGTAACGCTTATCAGGAAGCTTATTAGTAGGTTTTTTATCCAAAGAGGGGTTATTTGGTGTCCATAAGCTCGCTGGTCAGCGTTAGCCTCGAAACTCTGTGCTTTTTGACTCTATAAGCCTCCTGGCAAGCGTTAGCGCAAAAATTGCCGTAGATCCGAGGGATCAAGTTCAGTGCAGTTCCATTTCATCTTCGGCCCTGTGCCACCTTGGACTTCGTACTAAGGCAGCCGTTTGCGGATTTCCGTCATCAGCGTCAGCGTATCCATCCCGGCATGATTGCCGAGCAGAATGATCGTGTACCCGCCGCCAAGCTCCCGGGACATCCCGGTGGCGTAGCCGGTGCCGCTGCCGTTGTGAAAGATGCGCGTCCCCCCGTTTTCCTGGCGGATCATCCAGCCGTAGCCGTAATTTTTCTCGGAATATGGGGTGAACATCTGGGCGATGGACGCTTGGCGGAGTACCTGCTCCGTTTCAAACGAGGCGATCCAGGTCAGCATGTCGTCGGCGGTGGAATATAGCGTGCCGGTGCCGGATTGGGAGAGATACGGGCCGGCCGGTGCCCATATCTGGTCTCCGGCGCTAACGTAACCTTGGATCACCGGGACCGATGATTTCGCTTCTCCGGTTCCGTTTAACCCCAGCGGCTCCCAAAAGCTCTGCTTCAGGTAATCCCCGTAACTCATCCCCGATGCCTTCTCGATGATTCCCGCCAACACGACGTAGCCGCTGTTGCTGTAAATGAACTTGCTGCCCGGTTCAACCAGCAGCGGTTTGGAGCGGATGGCCTCGATCGTATCCTGCAAGGACATCCCCGCTTCGCGAGGAAAGTTGGGGTTAATGCCCGACAGGTGGGACAACAGCAGGTGAACGGTGATCCGGTCTCCGGCTGGGAAACCGGGGACGAACGATTCCAGCGAGTCGTCCAACCGCAGCTTCCCTTCTTCCGCCAGCTTCATCACGGCCGCCGCCGTAAACGACTTGGTCAGCGAACCGAGGCGCGATTTGCGATCGGCGCGGACGAGATGGGTCTCGCTGTCATATCCGTAACCTTTGCGCAGCAGGATCTGGTCCCCTTTGGCGATCAACGCGATGCCGGAATACCGCTGGGCGATCAAATAGCGGTCCGCCGCCTCCGTCTCGGTAGAGCTGACAGTCGCACGATCCGGCATCAAGTCGACGCGTTTAGTGCCGGCCACCGCCGCCGAGGCACGGACTTCGGCCTTCATGATCTCGGCCATCGCCCGCAGCGGCACCAGCGTGACGCCGTCGCGATCGATGGAAACATCGTCCGTCCGAAGCGGGTCGCCGTTGACGCTGAACAGATCCGTCCCGGCGCGGTGCAAGATCGTATCTCCATGAACCCGTACCTCGGCGGCGCGCTTGGCGGTGTTCCACTTCACTTCCGCGCCCAGACGCTCGGCTGCTTCGCGCAGCGGCACATATGTCACTCCGCGATAGAGGAACGGTGCGGTTGTCCAAGCAACCTCCTGCTCACCGATCGTCACTTGCACGGAGGCAAGGGGCTGCGTCCGCATAGCCGCTGCCACGGGCAGAGCCGGACTTGCCAGCGACCCGGCGCTAAGGCACAAGGATAATAGCAGCAAGCCGGCCCGGCGGGAAAGCTTCCTTTTGCTCATCAAGGATACTCCTTTTACCGATATAAATGATTGGATTTTTCTATCACACTAGCAAAAAGCAATTTGAATTACAAGCGAGCGCGGGAAGCGTGAAGCCGGGCCTCCATACGAGACGGATTGCCTGTCCTCCGGGGCTTCGGGTGTGTTACAATAGTCGGTAGAGGTGATTGTGAACGTATGTTTTTGAAACGGATAGAGTTAGCGGGCTTCAAATCGTTCGCCGATAAGACGGAGATGGAATTCGTCCGCGGCATTACCGCCGTGGTCGGGCCGAACGGGAGCGGCAAGAGCAATATCTCCGACGGGATCCGCTGGGTGCTGGGGGAGCAAAGCGCGAAATCCTTGCGCGGCGGGAAAATGGAAGATATCATCTTTGCCGGGAGTGACGCGCGCAAGGCGGTGAACTTCAGCGAGGTGTCGCTGACGCTGGATAACACCGATCAGGCGTTGCCGCTCGATTTCAGCGAAGTGACGGTAACCCGGCGTGTCCATCGCAGTGGGGACAGCGAATATTTCATCAACAAGCAATCCTGCCGGTTAAAGGATATCACCGAGCTGTTCATGGATACGGGGATCGGGAAGGAAGCTTACTCTATCATCGGGCAGGGCCGAATCGAAGAGATTTTGAGTACGCGGTCCGAGGATCGCCGCGGGATTTTCGAAGAGGCTTCGGGGATCGTGAAATACAAGAGCCGGAAGCGCGACGCCCGCCGCAAGTTGGACGATACGGAGCAGAACCTGCTGCGCATCAACGACCTTGTCGTTGAGCTGGAGGATCAGATCGAGCCGCTGAAGGAGCAATCCGAGAAAGCGCTCAGATTTAAGGAATTGCGCGAGCAATTGAAAAATAAAGAGATTTCGCTGTATGTGCACCAGATTGAGCAAATCCACGCTTCGTGGAGCGAAGCCAACGCCAAGCTGGCCAAGCTGCAAGAGGAGCAGTTGGCTTTGTCGACCGTCGTCTCCGCGCATGATGCCAAGCTGGAGAGCGACCGGCTCGCGCTCCGTCAGGTCGAGGATCAAATCGAACTGCTGCAGGGGCAACTGCTTGAATACAGCGAAAGCTACGAGAAAACCGAAGGTTACGGCGAGGTGCTGAAGGAGCGCGCCAAAAACCTGACCCAAAACCGCGAGCAGCTTCGCCAGTCGCTTGCGGTCAGCGAAGAGCGGTTCGCCCAGCGGCAGCAGGAAATGGAGCAGTTGGCGGCCAAATTCGCCGCAGCGGAGCAGCAGCTTCGCGAGCTGCAAAGTGAACTCGCGGCCGAAGAAGCGAAGCTGATCGGCGTGACCGGCGGCATTAGTCAGGCGCAGGAGGAAGGCTTGAAAGGCCAACTGCTGGACATCATGAACCGAATGGCGCAGGCGCGCAACGAGATCCATTATGCCGAGCAGCAGAAGGACAGCGTGAAGCGTCGGATGGAACGCGCCGAAGAGGAAGGCGTCAAATGGACGGACGAGCTGGAAAGGCTAAAGGGCAGCAAGGCCGAACTGGAGAAGGTGCTGGACAAGCTCGGCAAGGAGATTGCCGATTTGCGCGGACAGTACATTCAGGAGAGCGAGCGCGTAAATTCGCTGCAGAAGCTCGTTGAAGAGAGCCAGAGCAATATACGCAAATGGGAGCAGAAACGCGAGGCGCTCGTATCCCGCCGCGACACGATGAAGGAAATGGAGGATGATTACGACGGATTTATCCTCGGCGTCAAGGAAGTGCTGAAAGCGTCGAAAAAATCGACGTTGTCCGGGGTCCACGGCGCGGTTGCGGAATTGATTCGGGTTCCGGAGAAGCTTGAGCTTGCCGTAGAAACGGCGTTGGGCGCCGCGATGCAGCATATCGTTATGGAGAACGAAGCCGTATCGCGTCAGGCTATCGCGTTTCTGAAGCAGCGACAGTTGGGACGGGCCACGTTCCTGCCGCTCGACGTCATTCGTCCGCGCCAGATTTCCACAGCGGACAAGCGCCTGCTGGAGGAAGCGGACGGATTCGTCGGGATCGGCGCGGAGCTGGTCGGCTATGAGCCGCGGTACGCGGACATCGTCGGCAGCCTGCTCGGCAACGTCGTATTTGCCAGCGATCTGGAGCGGGCCAACAAGATGGCCGCTCGGCTGCAATACCGCTTCCGGATCGTGACGCTGGAGGGCGATGTCGTAAATGCCGGCGGTTCGATGACCGGCGGCAGTCAGCACCGCAAGAACAGCAATCTGCTGGGCCGCAAGCGCCAGCTCGATCAGCTCGCCAGCGACATCCGCGAGAGCGAGGAGATGCTGAACAAGCTGCGCAAAGGGCTGGCGGATCTTCGCAGCCAGTTGGCCAAGGCGGAAAGCGAGCTGACGCGGCTGCGCGAAGCCGGCGATGCCAAGCGGGTCGAGGAGCAAGCTTGCGCGGGCGACCTGAAGCAGGTCGACCACGAGTGGCGTCACGTCTCCGAGCAATATGAGCTGTACGGCCAGGAGAAGGGCCATTACTTGAAAGAGCTCGAGGAGCTTGAAGCTACGAAGAAAGCCGCGGAAGAGCGTCTTGTGGAGCTGGAGAAAGAGGAGCAAACCGTTCGGCAGTCGATCCGGGCCGCCGAATTCGCGCGTAAAGCCAGCGAGTCGGCCAAGGAGGAACTGCAGGATTTGCTGACGGGCCTGAAGGTCCGGGAAGGCAAGCTGGATCAAGAATGCCAGTCGCTGCGTGAGCAGCTGCGCCGCGCGGAGGACGAGTTCAAGGTGCAGGAGCGCGAGTTGGGGCAAAACCGTACGATTCTGCAATCGATCGAAGCCGATCTCCAGCAAAACGAGGAGCAAACCGTCAAGCAGCGCGAGGAGCTGAACGACTTCAAGCTGAAGAAGGAACGCGCTGGTGAGCAGTTGGAGCTGGAGCGGGCTTCGCGCGCCGTACTCGTCAAGAAGCTGGAGGAAGGCGAAAGCGAAACGAAAGAGCAGCGGCTTGGGCTTAAAGCCGTGGAGGACCAACTGCGCCAGACGGAAATCCAGGCGAACCGCCTCGATGTGGAGCTGGACAACATCCTGCGCAAGTTGTCGGAGGATTACGAGCTCAGCTACGAGCTGGCCAAGCAGCGTTACGCCGTGCCGGAGGACGTGCCGCAAACCCAAACGGACGTCAAGGAGCTGAAGCGGCAAATCACTTTGCTCGGCGAAGTGAATCTCGGCGCGATAGAGGAATATAACCGCGTGTCCGAGCGTTACCAGTTCCTCAGCGAGCAGAAGGATGATCTGGTCGAAGCGAAAACGACGTTGTACCAAGTCATCCGCGAGATGGACGAAGAGATGTCCAAACGGTTCAAAACGACGTTTGACGCCATTCGCCGCGAATTCGTGATCGTCTTCTCGAAGCTGTTCGGCGGCGGACGTGCCGACCTGATCCTGGTCGATCCGGATCATCTGCTGGATACGGGGATCGACGTGGTTGCCCAGCCGCCGGGCAAGAAGCTGCAAAACCTGCAGCTGCTCTCCGGCGGGGAGCGGGCATTAACCGCCATGGCGCTGCTGTTTGCGATTCTGCAGGTGAAACCCGTGCCGTTCTGCGTGCTCGACGAAGTCGAGGCGGCGTTGGACGAAGCCAATGTGGCCCGTTTCGCCCAGTATCTGCGCGAATTTTCCGAGCAGACCCAGTTTATCGTGGTCACCCACCGCAAAGGCACGATGGAGGAAGCCGACGTGCTGTACGGCGTGACCATGGAGGAAGGCGGCGTGTCCAAGCTCGTCTCCGTGAAGCTGGAGGACGAAGAGACGGTCGAAATCGCTTAAGCCGGACGCAAGGTCGAAAACGGTGGCTTGAGAGTCAAGAGGATGGCTTGGCTCTCCTGCCACGTTTTTATTTGCGACCCGGCGGTTGGCGGAAATTGCTTGGACCCTCGCAGTGTGCGATAATGAGTTCGAAGTGATGAAGGAGGATCTGTTCCCTATGAGTTTCTTTAAGAAACTGAGAGAAAGCATTGCATCCAAAACGGAATCCGTAACCAAACAATTTCGGGACGGCTTGGAGAAAAGCCGCAAGGGCTTTGTTGAAAAAGTGACGGAGCTCGTGACCCGGCGCAAAAAAATCGACGAGGAATTTTTCGAAGAGCTGGAGGAAATTCTGATCGGTGCCGACGTCGGCGTGAACACCGTGCTGAAGTTGATCGACGATCTGCGGGAGGAAGTCAAGCAACGCCGCATTGAGGAAGCTTCCGAGCTGCAGCCGCTGCTGTCGGAGAAGCTGACCGAGCTGCTGCGCGGGGATGAAGACAGTGAAATGCATTTGAATCCGGACGGGATCAGCGTCATTCTGTTCGTCGGCGTCAACGGTGTCGGCAAAACGACGACGATCGGCAAGCTGGCCCATTATTATAAGCAGCAGGGCAAGAAAGTTATCCTGGCTGCGGGCGACACGTTCCGCGCCGGCGCGATCGAGCAGTTGGAGGTATGGGGCAAGCGGGTGCAGGTGGACGTCATCAAGCAGCAGGCCGGTTCCGACCCGGCGGCGGTCATGTTCGACGCGGTTCAGGCGGCTAAGCAGCGTGGGGCGGATATCCTGCTGTGCGATACGGCGGGACGGCTGCAGAACAAGTCCAACCTGATGGAGGAGCTGAACAAAATTTACCGCGTGATCCAGCGGGAAATTCCGGGCGCTCCGCATGAGGTGCTGATGGTGCTCGACGCCACCACCGGACAAAACGCGCTTAGCCAAGCGAAGATGTTCGGCGAGAAGAGCGGCGTCACCGGTCTGGTGCTCACGAAGCTGGACGGCACCGCCAAGGGCGGGATCGTCATCGCCATCCGTCAGGAGCTCAGCCTTCCGGTGAAATTCGTCGGTCTCGGCGAGAAGGTGGACGACCTCCAAAAATTCGATTCCGAGCAGTTTGTGCACGGCTTGTTTGCCGGCTTGATCGCGGAGGAGGAAGAGGCCGAAGAGGCTTAAACCGGCAATCCGTTGTAACAAGCAGCGGGGCATTGACGTATGATGATTATAGGCGGACGCCCGGAAAGACATACTAACTAGAGATTTTAGGAGGTGACAGGATGGCCAATACGCATACTTACGACCGCCGCGAGGAAATCGCCAATGCGATCACTCACGGCATCGGCGCTTTGCTTAGCGTGGCGGGATTAGTATTGCTGATCGTTTTTTCCAGCATGAAGGGCACGGCTTGGCATGTCGTCAGCTTTACCATTTACGGGGCGAGCATGCTGCTGTTGTACCTGTGTTCCACCCTCGTGCACAGCTTTAAGGAAGGCAAATTGAAAGACTTGTTCGAGTTTTTCGATCATTCCTCCATCTACATTTACATCGCGGGAACGTACACACCGTTTCTGCTGGTGGCCGTTCGCGGGCCGCTCGGCTGGAGTCTGTTCGGAACCATTTGGGGGATCGCGCTGCTTGGCGTCGTCTTCAAAGCCTTTTTCGTCAAAAGATTCCTGTTCATGTCGACGTTTTTTTACCTGATCATGGGCTGGCTGATCGTCATCGCTTGGGGACCGCTGACCGCGGCCATGCCGCATCAGGGGATCGTCCTGCTGGTTGCGGGCGGGCTGGCGTATACGCTTGGGACGGTTTTTTACGTATGGCGGGGCTTCCCTTACCACCATGCGATTTGGCATCTGTTCGTGCTTGGCGGAAGCGTGACGCACTTCTTTGCGATTCTGCTGTATTTGCTGCCCAATCATTAAACGCTTGATGGCGGTCAAGCCGCTTTCCGAATCTTCGGGAAGCGGCTTTTTTCCGGATTGGCGGTGTCGTAAGCGCCGTAGATAGATGTTAAGGAAAAATGCTTGACATCGACCCCGGCATTCGGTATCATAGGAAAAGTTGATGCGCTGTAAAGTGTTTTTCCTTGACGGAGGGGGTGCCCAGATGAGTCAGGAGAATAGGCTTGAGAAGACGAACCGGATCAACCTTTTGTTTGATTTCTATGAAGCGCTGCTTACGGAGAAACAGCAGACGTTCTTAAAATATTATTTTCTCGATGACTTCTCGCTGGGCGAAATCGCTGCCGAGTTCGAGATCAGCCGCCAGGCGGTGTACGAGCATATCAAACGGGCCGAAGGCATGCTGGAAACGTATGAGGAGAAGCTGGGCCTGCTGAAGAAGCATGAGGCGCGGAGCGGCGTGTTGTCCCGGCTGGAGCGGCTGGTTGAAGACAGCGCCATGTCCCCGTTACATAAAGAAACGGCAAGAAATTTGCTTCGCGAGGTGGAGCAATTGTAAGATGACGATATATATGAAAATCAAAGTTCGAAAAGTTCAGCTTTTTGAACTACTCTTTTTGAGAATGGGGGTGACGGGATATGGCATTTGAAGGTTTGACAAGCCGCTTGCAAAGTGTGTTCAGCAAGCTGCGCGGCAAAGGCAAGGTATCGGAGGACGATGTCAACGAAGCGATGCGCGAGGTGCGGCTCGCTCTGCTGGAAGCGGACGTCAACTTTAAAGTCGTCAAGGAATTCATCGCCAAGGTGAAGGAGAAGGCGGTCGGCAAAGAGGTCATGGACAGCTTTACGCCGGGCATGGTCATCATCGATATCGTCAACAAAGAGCTGACCGAGTTGATGGGCGGAAGCCAAGCCAAGCTGGCTCGCAGCAATCGGCCGCCGACCGTCGTCATGATGGCGGGTTTGCAAGGGGCCGGTAAGACGACCACTTCGGCCAAGCTGGCCAAGCTGCTCTTGAAAGAGAATCACCGGCCGTTGCTCGTAGCGGGAGATATTTACCGTCCCGCGGCAATCAAGCAGTTGCAGGTGCTCGGCGAGCAGATCAAAGTTCCGGTCTTTACGTTGCCGGAGGGCAACAGCCCGGTCGAAATCGCCCGTCAGGCTTTGCAGCATGCCAAGGATAACGGCAACGACTACCTGCTGATCGATACCGCCGGGCGGCTGCACATTGACGAAGAGCTGATGGAGGAACTGCGGCAAATCCATGAGGTGACGAAGCCGGATGAAGTCCTGCTGGTCGTGGACGCCATGACCGGCCAGGACGTGGTGAACGTGGCCGAAAGCTTCAACCAGCAGCTGACGCTGACCGGGGTTGTGCTGACCAAGCTCGACGGCGATACCCGCGGCGGCGCGGCGTTGTCTGTTAAAGCCGTCACCGGCTGTCCGATCAAATTCGCTGCGCTTGGCGAGAAGATCGATGCGCTGGAGCCGTTCCATCCGGAACGGATGGCTTCGCGGATTCTCGGCATGGGCGATATGCTGTCGCTGATCGAGAAAGCCCAGGCCAACATCGACGCGGACAAAGCGAAGGAAATGGAACGCAAAATGCGCAATGCGGAGTTTACGTTCGACGATTTCCTGGAGCAAATGGATCAGGTCAAGAAGCTCGGGCCGCTGGATCAACTGATGGACATGATCCCCGGCATGGGCAAGATGAAACAGATGCAGAATCTCAAGGTTGACGAGAAGCAAATGAGCCGGGTGGAGGCCATCGTGCACTCGATGACCAAAGAGGAGAAGCAACATCCCGACATGATCAATCACAGCCGGCGCAAGCGGATCGCCGCAGGCAGCGGGACTACGCTGGCCGATGTCAACCGCTTGATCAAGCAGTTTGACGAAATGCGGCGTGTGATGAAGCAGTTCTCCGACATGATGGGACCAAAGGGCAAAGGCAACAAGATGATGAAGCAACTAAGTAAAGCCGGCAAAGGGATGCGTTTCCCTTTCCGTTAATCTAAAGCAAATGTTCATTCTTTGAAGGAGGTGAATTCCGTGGCAGTTCGTATTCGTTTGAAACGTATTGGTGCTCATAAAGCTCCTTTCTACCGTATCGTGGTTTCGAATTCCCGTTCCCCGCGTGACGGCCGTTTTATCGAGGAAATTGGTTACTATAACCCGGTTGCACAGCCGGCAGTAGTTAACATCGATGAAGAGAAAGCATTGAAATGGCTCCAAGACGGTGCGCAAGCATCCGATACCGTTCGCAATCTGCTGAGCAAAGCAGGCGTTATGAAGAAATTCCATGAGCTTAGACAGCAGAAATAATTGCTGATTCGGAGGGTCGCATATGGAACAATTAGTCGGCGTTATCGCGAAGGCTCTTGTTGATCATCCGGACGACGTTCGTGTGGAGGTCGTGGAGAAGGAACACCTGATCGTCTATGAGCTTTCCGTACATCCCGACGATGTAGGGAAGGTCATCGGCAAGCAGGGGAGAATCGCCAAGGCGCTCCGCACGGTCGTAGCATCGGCAGCGGTCAAGATGGATAAGCGGGTTACCGTGGATATCATGTCTTGAACGGCAACTTCATAATGGTAGACGAAAGCGGGTTAGGATGTTTGTCCTAGCCCTTTTTCGTACATGCTGAAGCAGAAGGATCCCGGGACGGGAAAGCCAGCTGCGAGAACGACGAGGAGATTTCAATCGGGAGGTTATTATGTCGGATTCATTGTTATCGGTAGGAAAAATCGTGAACACGCACGGGATACGCGGGGAGCTTCGGGTACTGCTGCAGACGGATTTTCCGGAGGTGCGTTTTGCTCCAAAAAGCCGGCTTCTGATCATTCATCCGGATACCGGGGAGCGGCTGGAGGTTACTGTGCAAACGGCCCGGCCTTACAAGCAGATGTACATTGTGAAATTTGCCGAATTTTCCAGTATCAATGAGGTGGAGCGTTTTAAAGGCCGGGACCTGAAGGTGAGCAAGGCCGAATCGGTGGAGCTTCCGGAGAATGAATATTATTTCCACGAGATCATCGGCTGCAAGGTCGTCAGCGATGAAGGCGAGGATCTCGGCGAAATCGTGGAAATATTGAGGCCGGGCGCCAATGATGTTTGGGTGGCCAAGCTGCCAAGCGGCAAACAGTTGCTGCTTCCGGTCATCGATGACGTCGTCTTGGATGTCAACGTCAAGGAGAAAATCATTCAAGTGCATGTTATGGAAGGGCTGTTGTAAAGATGAGGGTGGATGTATTGACCCTGTTTCCGGAGATGTTTGCCGGTGTATTCGGCAGCAGCATCCTCGGCAAAGCCCGGGAGAAAGGCATCGTTTCGTTCAACGCGATCAACTTTCGGGACTATTCGGGCAATAAGCATGGGAGCGTCGACGACACGCCTTATGGCGGCGGCGGCGGGATGGTGCTTAAGCCGGAACCGATCTTCCGCGCCGTCGAGGATTTGCTCGGTCGGCAAGTCGGCGAGGATGCGGTTGGTTCATCGGGGGAAGAGGCCCCCGGCGTTGATCCCGGCCTGGCGTCTAACGCGTCCGTCCGTCCGCCGCGGATTATCCTGATGTGTCCGCAGGGCGAGACGTTTACGCAAAAGAAGGCGGAAGAGTTGGCCCAAGAAAATCATCTTGTCTTTATTTGCGGCCATTATGAAGGTTATGACGAACGGATTCGCGAGCATCTGGTCACCGATGAGCTGTCGATCGGCGATTACGTGCTGACTGGCGGCGAGCTGCCGGCGATGGTCGTGATCGACAGCGTCACGCGCCTCCTGCCGGGCGTATTGGGCAATGAAACGAGCGCGGTGACGGATTCGTTCAGCACCGGATTGCTGGAATACCCGCATTACACGCGCCCGGTCGAATTTCGCGACTGGAAGGTGCCGGATATTCTGCTGAGCGGGCACCATGCCAATATTGAGGAATGGCGGCGAAAAGAAGCGCTTCGGCGCACTCTTTTGCGCCGCCCGGACCTGCTGGAGAAGCTGGAATTATCGTCTCAGGATTTGAAATGGCTGGAGCAACTAAAAACTCATCCTCCGGAAATCAAGGATTGAGCAATTTCTCCATGTCAGTGTTCGAGGTGACCGTCAGTCGATTCAAGGTCATCAACCGATCCCCGGGTTTTACGAAGCCCTGGCGGACGGTGAAGGCCATTCGGTAACCGTTTTCCTGGAGATGATAAATCATTTGCCGGGTTTTCTCTCCAAATGGGTAGGCGAAGTAAGGAGAGTCGACCACTTTTTCTTTCATTAGGGCAATATCTTTTTCCACTAGGGCGGGGTCTTGCCCCGCGGCTGTCTTTACCCCGCAGATCTCATAGCCCTTATAATGAAGATTGTAAGTATGGCTGTGAAACTCGAAGACATCGCGCGCAGATTCCATTTCTTCCTTCGATAGATACGTTTTTTTTGCGGGATCAAAGGCTTGGGGGTGCTCTTCCAATATACTGCCAACGACAAAAATGGCTGCCTTATATCCGTATTTTTTGAGAATCGGGTAGGCATAAATATAGTTGTTCTGATATCCATCATCAAACGTTATGACGACGCTTTTGGCCGGCAGGGAAATCTGTCCTCGGACGTATTGCTCCAGTTCGCTTAACGAAGCCGTATAGTACCCGTGGTCGTGCAGATAGTCGAGATTTTGTTCAAAGGCTTCCAAATGGATGATGGCATTGTTGTCCGGATACTTATTGTATTTCTTCGGTGTGATGTAGTGATACATGAGCACGGGTACTTGCTCGGCTGTACCGGGCGCAACGGAAAAGCCTTTGGGCAGCTTAGGGTATACCTCATGTTTATTATGGGTTAAAGTGAATATCGTGTTGTTGACCATGCCCCATGAGGTGCACGTCTTGCGTGACAATACGGTGCTTGGATGGTTCACCGCCACCGCATAAATCAGCACAAGAATGGCCAGTGAGAATAATGCATACTGAAAGATTCTTTTTCTCATTAGCTTGATAAACTCCTATCCTATCTAATTGTGCAACATATCTATTTTACATAGAATAGAAAAATGTGGGTTACGAATTGGTTGCAAAATGAAAGCAAACCGCGGAAATCCAAGCGACTTTGCGATTATATGGACGCAGTGGGTAAAGAAGGCGGCTGACCCAGCAGGAAATCCGACGGATTGGTGAAGTCCTGGCGCTCAAAAGACGGACGTTGACCTTGCGCTTGGCACCGTTATTTTCGCGGTCGAAAACGTTAAGACGAGGACGGGGGCACGTTACTTTTAGCGAAATTCCAGCGCAAGGGTGCGCACCTAAATATTGCAGGGAAGTACCCTTATAAGGTATAATACGATTACCGCGTTTGTTGACCGCTGGACGTACGTATGGACGAACGTTGTTTTTATGCGGGACCTCCGCGCATAGCTGTCGGGGTATGGCGCAGTCAGGTAGCGCGCACCCTTGGGGTGGGTGAGGCCGTGGGTTCGAATCCCGCTACTCCGATCAGAGCAAACCCAGAAACAGACAAATTCAACGTGAATTTTGTCTGTTTCTTTGTTTTTGCAAGGCAAGTATACTTTAAGGGATTAAGAACGGAACGAGGGTTGATGTCTATGACAAATCAAGAGATATGGGAGATCGCCATGCGGCAATCCGCGATCGATGCGAATTGCCGTGCAGAAGATTTTCGCCAACAAATAAACAAGGTCATATTATCCTCGGAGCATCCAGGGGCCAGAAAGTACTTGACCTTGCCCTTTTATTGCCATTTGATTTCCTACGGAAATAACATTGTTGCCTCCGTTCATCCGGAGATCCGCGATGTCGTAGAATCCTATATCAACAAGTACTCCATTGAGCATTGTTTTGAGACTCCGAATTTGCATGTGCTGAACGATGAGCTTCAACGCAGAAACCGGCGGATCTGCTTTATGGCCGAGTATTTTCTTCCGGATGTTCAGTTGCTGAAGGCCGGAAAGTGCGATTACGAGACACGGATTTTGGGACCTGACGCTTTTGCCGGTTTGTATACAGCGGAGTGGAGCAATGCCTTATGCGAAAAACGAAAACATCTCGATGTCCTGGCGGTCGCGGCTTATGACGACGACAACCTGATCGGGTTAGCCGGATGCTCCGCGGATTGCGAATCGATGTGGCAAATCGGAGTCGACGTCTTGCCTCCTTATCGCCGAAAGGGCATTGCTTCAGCCTTGACGAGTCGTTTGGCGGTAGAGATTCTTGAGCGGGGCAAGGTACCATTTTACTGCGCCGCCTGGTCGAACCTGAAATCGGTGCGAAATGCCTTGAAAAGCGGTTTTCGACCGGCTTGGGTCGAGATGACGGCGAAAGATAGCGAGTTTGTCGCGGCATTTAACCGGTAGTCGCCCATACCGTTCGTCCAATGTCCTCATACTATGCAGTAGCTTGTAAAAGGAAGGGGAACGAGGGGAATGGTAGAGGCTTATTATAACTGTTTGCACTGTATGAACAAGAAGGTTCGCATATTAACCCGTGATGGCGGCGTATATGAAGGTACGATCGTGAAGGTGGACCGGGAGAACGTTTATTTGAAAAGATCGGCGAAAGGCCGGGCGCATACCTCGGCGTTTATACCGCCTTACGGCTATGGTTACGGTTACGGCCCCTATGGCGCTAACGAAGAGATTCTAACGCTCAGTTTGTTCACCTTGCTGGCCATCGCATTAATCTAAAGATACAACGTTTGCCTCCAAGGATTGGAGGCATTTTTTTGCCGTCATCGAGATAGGATAAAAACAGGCGGCTTGCGAATGAACAGCTGGTGTGTTTCTTTGTACATTTTCCTTGCGATGCCTATGGAATTATGATAAAATTCAATTTGTTGTGAATTCGGTGGTCCGCTGCGGATGATGAAGGAGAACAAGAGGTTCTTCGGAAGAGGCATGAACACCTGAGTGGAAGTTTGATTACAGCTACTGCCACTTATATTTACAACAATGCCAATCATATCAATGAATTTCGGCATTTTTATGAAGTGAATAAGATAGCGTTCATGTGTGAACTTGCTTATTGAATCATGAACCACTTTCTTTTCTGACCACAAATCTGAAAAGGGAGTGGTTTTTTTGTTACTGAAATTTGCTGTTAAGGATTTCCATGATGACGTAAAATATCGGAACTTATCTTCAAAGACAATTAATGGTTATCTGATGACTCTCAACGAATTTCAAGAGTATGCCGTTAATAATGAAATAGTAAATGTTGAAGATGTACGCACTGGAACAATTCGTTCTTACCTGCTTTACTGCCGTGAGGAAAGAGGGAACAACCCAACAACAACTAATTCTAAGCTGCACACCTTGAAAGTATTCTTTAACTATTTGGAAAGGGAAGAAGTAATTCAATCCGCAAAACTAAACCCAATTAGAGGAATAATGTTTGCAAAAGAGGATATTCAAATTCAAACTTTTAACGAAAATCACATAAAACAGATCCTTAACTACTACCGCAGAAGCAAGGACAAGTATAGTTCCTTTTCAGCTTACCGTAACTACTGTATGGTAATTTTCTTTCTTGGAAGTGGAGCGAGACTGGGCGAGGCAGTTAATCTTAAGTGGAACGATGTTGATTTAGTTAATGGCGTGATTGTCCTATATGGCAAAAAGCGTGAACAGTCGTCTATTCCGATCACTGAAAAACTTGTTAAAGAACTTGCTGAGTTTAAGGTGTTCTGCGAACAGAACTTTAAACAAACATCAGAATATGTATTTGTAACAGACGACAACACACAATTGGCGGTTGATTCTGTAAAAACAATATTCAAGCGTTTAAAAAGGGATATGAATTTTAAGGACGTCAGATGTAGCCCACACACATTCCGTCATACTTTCGCCAAAAATTACCTAATGAATGGTGGAGACGCTCTAAGCCTTCAAAAAATGCTTAGACATAAACAACTTGCCATGACACAACGATATGTAAATTTGTTTGGTACTGAGTTAAGAAAATTGAATGATCAGTACAACCCTCTCCAACATATGGACATTTAAGGGGGTGATAACATGGCATCCCCACTAATTGATTTAATGGACTCGCAATTGTCACTTGGTCGCCTAATCTGGATTATGGACGATGAGACAGCAGATAAGCTGCTGGAACTCTCCAGAAGGCATTTAGAGCTAGTTAAACTAGCAATTGATAGAGATACTACCCCAGAGCGTAAAATGGCTATAAAGCAGGAAATTGAGGATATAAGGTATCAGATTGACAAAACCATTGTCACGTTTAAACAATCCATATAAATAATATAAGCCCACTCCATTTTTAGGAGTGGGTATTTGTATATATTTACTTAATTAAACATAATTATACATATTGATCACATCATGCTATAATAATATTGTTAAATCTATGAGAAAGTAGGTATACCATGCAGCAATGGGATTATCTTTTGGAAAACACCAGCATATTTGATCTTGACCTAGACCAGAGAATCAAAGAGGCTATAGACCCTTCTGGAGATTCCTTTGATGCGAAGGGAACCTATAATCTAACATTAAGTTATAATGTTTATACACTTAGGGATCCGGTGTTAGAAATAATTGAACTACCTGTTGAGTATATCCAGAGAACTAATGACACAACAAAAGATAAAATGTATAATTTGCTCAATTTTCAATTAGATAAAGCGGATAAGATACTTACTAGCAGTTTTGAACTAAACATAGTTAGTGCAGCAATACAAGGAGAAGAACTTGATGGCCTATATCAAATAAGAGTTCGAATTAGTGAAGTGAAGGGTGAGCCAATAAAAGTAAAGAGAGGCTTTAATCCCAAAATTATAACTATTGTTCCTAGTCTGCCATATACACAAGATTTAGTTAGCGAGTTAGCATCAAAAAGACTAAGTGAAATCTACATTGATCTCATGAGAAAAATCAAAAATAAAAAAATCATGTCTGAAATATTAGATATTGAACCAACTGAAGATGATAGTAAATTATTTTTAGCATTTGCGGATCAGTATAGGGAGTTATGGCTCTCAACACGTGTAGACGAAGAAGCTTTGTTTGAGAAGCTCCGACAAAGATTAATAACTGTACTTGAAAAGTACGAAGCTAAGCAAAAAAATGAATAGTATTATAGGTTGGAACAATTCAAGCCCATTCCTTCGGAGTGGGCTTTTTCATTTAAGTAATTTAATTAGTTTATCCTGTGTTTGTTTCGGTATGTGGGTTGAATGTTCATAAAGACTTATCAAATAGGTCAAAACATCACTTTCATTCGATAATTTCAATTCATCTTTAATTTCCTGTAGCCGGTTTTTGGTTGATTCGTAGACCATTACACTTTTTCTCGCTTCTTTTTCCTCCAAGCGCTAATCCCTCCGTAGAAAGAAATTACATTAATTATATCATAAATGAATTCAGAAGCAATGAATTTGAATTTAAAAGTGGTGAATATGAATACAAAAATCTTGACAATGAATTCAAAATGGATTATTATGAACACATAAGATTTCACTTTGAATTCAAAGGAGAATGAAATTATGACAAACCAAATTACCATTAGCCAAATTCTAGAACATTGCGAGATCAACCCCGAGGTAGCAACTATCGTAATAGAGAGTCTTAATTTTTTCCTGCAGAATAATTCAGATCGTTGTAAATTTATTGAACAATATGAGTCCCAGCAACTTTGGAGAGATCCCAAAGAAACATTAAAAATGATGGAGTTGGCGAAGAATGTTGGAAGTTACCACCATACATATGGTTCAGTTGAGCAACTGTCCAACATGCCAATTAAGCAGGCTTTAGAAAAACTTTTTAATGAACCAATTAACCAGGCTAAAATTTTTCGCTTCAATGAATCCGGTAAAACTTTAGATAATTTTATACAGTTTAAGTTAAATAACCCCCAAAAGGCATTTATGACATCCTTATTGTATCTAACCGCCTGACGAGTACCTTGGATAAGGACGAAACCTACCGGCTTATGCCGGGATGGTCGCGGATATCCGCCACGAGCCAGACATCTAGGAATGGCCTTGATATATATCGATCATTGAAAATATTAATTATGACATTTTTAGGGGAGAGTGCTGTTTATGCTTGATCCAATTAAGTCAATTAATTTAACAATGAGTTATCTTGTTAAGGAAGCATCAAACAGGCAAACAACAAAGGAGAGAAGATTAGAAATCAGGGGGGAACTTACACAATTGAGAAGGGAGAAACGGAAACTTGCAACCTAAAGCACCGCAAAAAGAAAAAGCGCAAAGCCTACGCCAAGGCTAAGCGCCACAACTAGAAAGCATTTACCCAATGGAATGGGGCGGTTAATCCGTCCCGCCTTCCCTTACATTTTAACTCTATTTGTGAATATATAGCAAGTAAATGGTTTCCATATTAAAAAGAAAATTAGTATAACCCTCTTCACAAAAAACGAAGAAGGTGATATATTTATATTAATACTATTTTGGAGGTGATTATAAGATGATCAATCTTACATTGATAATATAACACATATAAATAAGGAATGCAAGCGTAGATACCATACAATTTTTCTTATATGGTATCTAGAGAGGGTTGGAATGTAGAAAAGTGCAAATAAAACTAAATTAAGAGAGGAACAAATGTATTGGCAGAAGCAACAATTAATATTTTGACCGGAACAGTAAGAGATCCGGAGGTAACGTCAAATTCATTTGCATTAATATTGTTTTTAAAATTGAAAATTTTTGAACTTAAAGGATATTCGTTTTATGTGTCATCAGATGAAATGAGAAGATATACAGGTTTATCTGATAAACAGCTTAATAACTCACTGGCTAATTTGTTTTTATTAAATTACATAACAAAAGAAATAGGGAAAAGAATTCCGAACAAGCCGGTACATATTGAATTGAACCGAATAAAATTTGATACTGACAACCGCAAAGAGGGAGAGTATTTTACTCGCCTCCCAATAAAGATACTGTACTTATTAAAGGATGGAGTTTTAAGTACTAAAGAAGTTAGATTTTTATATTACATCCAATCTTTTATAAATAATAACAAAGCCAATAGATTATTTTGTTTTGCCGGAATTGACACTCGAATGATTCATGAACTTGATATGACCAAACCAACTATAATCAAGGTACATAAATCTTTAACGCAAAAGAAGTTGCTGAAGGTTGAGCAGCAAAATATCTATTGGCAATATGATGAAGAAGGCAATTTGTCTCATACACGTTATAATAATCATTACTATATCTGGTGGGAAAATATAGATAAGTTGCTTCAAAAAGCTAATAGTAAAGAAAGTGCTTTGTCCTAGTAAAAATAATGTAGTTATGTAGTAAAGAATATGAATTAGTCTAGTAAAAATTGTGCGTCCATTTGTTTACCGTAGGTAGTAATAATAGATAACTAGATAATATAGATAATATACATACAGTATTTAAAAGGGCGCGCGCGTAGCTTGCTTCCTTTTGGAAATCGTTGCGCTAACGCTTGAATTTTATGTTTTTGATGGATTTATTATTTTATTCTATTTTGAATTATGAAATTACCTGAAAGGGCGAACCAGATAAGTCCCACCTAATTAACTCTTATGAGAAAAGGATGGTAATAAAGATGAAGAAGAAGAAACGGCAACTTTATTACAAATTAAAAGGAGATTTAGACTATATTGAACAGCCCAGCTACACAATACCGCTATAATATTTATAAGAATTATTTCGAGAAAACCAATCCTGATCATGAGCCATTACGAACACTTACACCAGAAGAGAACGTTAAATTACAATGGATTCCAGTATCCTTTGATCTGGTTCCTGATGAAGTTAAAAAACGATGTGCAACGTTAATTGAGAGATCCAGCAAAAGGAAACTAGCTGACCTACCAAATTACATATTCTTCGTCCCTGCACCACTTGATTATGTGTACAAGGTGATTCGTACATATATAAAATACAACCAAAACATAGCAGACATAGAACAAAGGGTTAATATCTTAGAATATATATTTAAATCTCAATTTGGCGACTTAAAACGGCATTATGGGGATGAATCAATAAATAAATACGACACTGTTTATGTTGATGATTTCTTTGCACATTATCATAGTAGATATAAAGCTAAACAATATTCACCCGAGTATTTTAGCATTATGGAATTCCTGGCTAATTACATAATCAACTCAAAAATGAGAAATAAACAGCAAGAGTTTGATGATAGGGTTAAACGCATCGAAGATATGTTAAAGCACGTTGATTTTGAAGATGATGATTTTTGTGTTGATGACATTATCAATCCGCAACAAGATGAGATATCGGTATGGATGGATAAAAGTTGCAAGATCCTAGATAAGCCAAGTAAAAAGTATCCTCTTGCAGCCAACTGGAAAGATGTAAACAAACTACATACACCTTACAACGAAATGACAGATGAACAACGAAAAACATACGATGAGATGGAGCAAATCAGAGCGATTGCTAGGCGATTGCAAAGAGGTAGTTACCAGCAGAAAATGCTATATACCATTGCTAACGAGTTGCAGCAGAAGTTGAAAATCTTAGAGAGCAACGAAGTAAGTAGGAGTAAAGGAAAAGAAGTTGTGGATTCAGATTACATTGGAGTAGTTAACGATAAAATCATTAATAACTTAGATTATACTGACCAAAATCATATACATGGACTGATACTAAATTACTTTGATTTATGGGTCAAATATAAAGATCAAACCGGTAGTTTAATTTATACCATATTGGCAGAGTTTCAACAAAACCTAGAAAAAATAAATTTTATGAAACAAGTACATAGTGATGTTGTTTATGCTTTTCTACATAATTCAAGCACAAATAAATTAAACATAGAATATTTGCAACAGAACCATGATTATGCCGATCTGACAACCGAAAAAATGAATAGAATGTTGAAGAATACGATCTCCAAACAAATAAGTGATTATTTTGATAAAAATGTCGGGTTTTGAAAAAAAAAGATTTATATATAGTATAAGGAAGCTTTGCCTTCTTCCTTGTAAACGTATGTAGCATATATGTATAAACCTCTCTTGACACTCCATCATGGGGTGTCTCTTTTTGCCTGTTTGACTTAACTTTTTAAATTAAAACTTTAAAGGATGGTGTAAAGAAAGATGGAAATTACAGAAGAGATTCAACAATTCCTGGACGGTGAAAAGGCGAAATGGGAGGATGAGCATTTAAAGCCACTCATTGCTGAGCTTAACAGCTTGCTCCAATTTAAACCTAAAGAGGAAAGTGAACAAGATAAGGAAATTGCACGCTTAAAGGCTGAACTTAGTCACCAAAAAATTGTATCTCAATTGAAAGCTGCTAACCTTGATGATTTTATTGATTTGGTAAATTTCGAAGACGAAAAAGAGTTGCCTAAGCAGATTGATCAACTTAATGCAGTACTTCAGGCTAGAAAACTAGATAATAGTTTCGTGCCTGACCAGCATCGGCAGACAAGTAAATATGAACAGGCTGCGAGTAAAAACGATACTGTAGGCATGATTAACGCTAAACTATCAAAATTGTTTGGTTAAATATAAATACATAAAAAGGATGATTAATTGATGTTTAAATCTTCAAATTTTCTCAAGGATGAAATCATATCTTTAGACCGAGAAATTACGAAATTGGGAATCCAACAAACTCCGCTATCTTCCCTCCTAATGGCTTTAGGAAAAGTAGGGAAGATCCATGCACCAGTCCATACATGGCGAGAGGTTACATTAGATGATACCGACGATATCGGAGCCGTGGAAGGTAATAAGGATATCCAATTCTATCAGTCTGGGCGCGCTCAACTGAACAACGTAGCAGAAATCTTTCAAAAAGGGGTTTCCCTATCAGGTACTGCACAAGCAATGTCTGGAAACGGCATCAGTAATCAATTTTCCCAAGAGACGAATGACCGTTTGTTAGAGTTAAAAACTGCTCTCGAACGCAAGCTAGTATCTGGTACTAAAAATGACGGATCAACTGCACCTTACATTAGACGTTTACAAGGTACCGAGAATTGGGTTGATGCCGCTAATATTGTGACAGCAGCCACTCCAACAGTTGTGACTGAAGATGACATTGTAGCTACAGTGCAGAAGCTATGGATTAATAACGGCTCCGGTTCATACTATGCACTTGTAAACGCACCGATCAAAAACCAATTGGATAAACTCTATAAAGATGCTTATCATTATGTCGCACAGACTAATACATATGGCTTGGTGCTCAACAGAATCCAAACATCGTATGGTACTGTGGATGTGCTTTTGTCACCGTTTGCAGATGCTAATAAGATGACTATTTTCGACCCAAATGACTTGAAAATTGAATATCTGCGACAACCTCAGTTTCAAGCATTGGGCAAGCAAGGAGACGCTTCAGAGGGCTTTGTTGTCGCAGAAGCTACATTGTATGTAGCAAGCCCGAAAAAGCTTGCTCAATTGGACATCGGCTAATACATAATCGTGAGGGTGGGTTAATCCCACTCTCTTTTTATCTCAAACATACTTAATAATTTTATAAGGAAGTGAATGAAGTGTATGATGAACGTTCCAAATGGAGACTTGAGCGGCTACGAAAGCGAATTAAACTTATTGATGTCGCCCAAGCATTAGGTATAACTGCTAGTTATATATCTCAACATGAGTCAGGTAAGTTGAATCTATCGGAAGCGCAGTATGAAAAATATGTAAATTATATTGTCAGCAATAAAAACGGGTAGGGTTAATATGCAAACAATCAAACTTTGGATGAAAAATAAAGATAAACCCAAAACACTATACACAGACGAAGAGATAGTAATGGATTTTACTGACTTTATGGTAAACGCTAGTGGTAAATCATCCTTTCATTTTCAGGAAGGTGAAAGACATTTTTTAGTGTATCGGAATGCGTTGCAAGGATTTGAAGTTGACTATATAGAGGGGAAAGATGAAGAATGAAAAATATTATTTTTACATTGAAAAACGGAACTAAGACAACAGGGTTTGAAAAATACACATCCGATTTGGTCGAACTAACTGTTAAAGCTGTCTTAGATGGTGAGGATCTAGAATATAAATATGAAGATGGCACAGAGGTAATTATTAAGGCTGACGAGATTGCAAGCTTTGAGGTGATTCTATGAGTTTATGTATTAGCGCTTCAAAAGCAAGAGAGCACTATATAGCCGTAGATACCGCAGTAAGTTTTATCCGTGACGGTCAGCAATACCGCAACACTGATGTAACTGCGGATGATAAGCTAATCATTATTGATGGCGAAGCTTACTTTTTTAGCGGTGATATGAATCTGGTTAAAAAATTACAAATAAATTTTGAGTCACAGTCAGATAGGAGTTTTGAAAAGTTAACTTCAATCGGCCAAGAATTGTTTTCTTTCTTTGCCGAAGATGGCGACGAATTAGCATTTAGCAAATACGGATTTGACGAGTCGAGAAGAGCTTACATACAATACACAAACAATTGGCTTAACTTTATGCCCAGCAATCGAGTATACGGCAATGATAAGATTAACTTTATGGCTTATGGGAAAAACATGAATCTTGCTGGTCAGCAAATTGATTTGAGAACCACTGTAATTTCCCCTGATTTCTTTATCCCAATATATGAAGCTGTAGCTGATGAGGGTGTAGGACATTCGATTTATGTTTATCACCTCACACAGAATCAAATCGGAAAAACTCCAGAAATTCCACTTAAAGAACCGGCAACGATTAAGAAAGCAGCACCAGAGAAAATCAAAAATCATTATTCTTTTGTAGGTAGTGGTGACGATGCCTTCCCTGTAATGATTTGCGGGGAAGGGGACGGACAAAAGGACTTTGGGGCTGATAACCCTATTCATCCATCTATGGCCGGTCAACCGATGAGCGGGAAGGGATTCCTATCTAAGCCAAGCGGAAGCTATGATATGCTGTATTATACAAGTAATTATGCGCGCGAACGTTCGGTTCGCCTAATGGATGATGAGATTTTGATAAAATCAGAGAACAGCAAAATACATATGACCGCCACAAATTATGAAATTGAAGCTGATCAAGGATCGGTAAAGATTGTACTAACTAACTCAACTTTCGCAGCATGAAATCGGCAAGTAAGCCTTAATGTAGTTGGGCAAAGCAGCAATCCACTGCTGGAGTTGACGCTGAATGAGAGCCGAAAATTTCTTCCCGGCTTTGGTGGCGATCTCATGGATTAAATCGACCAGTTGCTGCAGGGCCAAGGCCCAATCTAGCGTACCGACTTCGTCGCAAAGCAAATAAAACAGACCACCGAACGAACGGGCGTCCGTACTTTGCCGATGCTGCCAAGCGAGCAGAATGTAGCGCGAAAACACAATGGTCGTGTGACTGATGAGCAAGTCGTAGGAACGGCCTTGAAATTCCTTTTGCAGCCGCAGCAGCGATTTGGTGCACTTGAAGAATACCTCTATGTCCCAGCGCATCCGGTAAATGCGGATGATATCCGAAGCCGCCAGGCTCAGGTCGGTGGAAAGCAGCGCCAGCCATTCGTTTTTCTTGGAACGATGGCGGACAAACACGATCACCACCGGGATTCCCGGAGCGAGCTGTGTTCGGATCAGGCGAAGAATGTTGCGGTTCTTCCCTTCGACACGCGGGGCCACGGCGTATAGTTCCTTCAGACTGAGCCGCTGCCCGTTTACGAGATAGCGCTTGTTGTCATTCTTGACCATGCCGATCACATGTAGCCCGCGACGGAGGATTTCTTGAACAAGCGGCGCATGCGTGAACCAACTATCCATCAAGGCGTACGAGGCCGAGATACCGGCTTTTAACGCACGATCCAGCATGGCTAAGATGACTTGCGGAGCCGAACCAAACGCTTCTTGCCGACGCTTGTAACCGTGACTTCGTTTGTCGATCCTGTCTGCCATTCCTGTGATGCCGGACTTTGCTGAACTCAGTAGCGCAAAGTCTACGGGGACGAACGAATGGCCGTCCGACCAGCCCGTGGTCAGCATGCGGAAGCCTTTGTAGAAAGCCCCTGTGGCATGATCTTTAAAGCGTGCCAGCATCTCCACGGCCTTGCTTCGGTTACGTTCAAACATGGAGTCGTCGAAGATGAAGGCCGTCTCCCGGCTGGACGAGGTCAGCGGTTCCATTCGAGCGATCGTGTCACCGCTGAGCGCGAGCAAAAACCGGCGCCAAGCATAACCGCTATGATTCAAGAAACGATAAACCGTGTCTTTACTCGGGAACCTTTCGCCTTTCTTGCTTTCCAAGAGACGGAACCAGTTTTTCTGATGAAACAGCAGGACAAACACAAGGCGGAATAGATAGGCGCACGTGAAGCCAAATTTCTTTTTGAAACCTGCGTCGCGCAAGTGTTTGAGCACCTTTAGTTCCTGAAAAGCAGGTTTGATTTCGTTTGGCAGTTGATCGAATGGTTGATTTTGATCTATCATAGAGAAGACACCTCTTCTGTGTGGTAGTGATTGCTAGTCACCTTCACTTTACCAAACGAAGCGGTGTTTTTCTATTTTTGTCAACCCAACAACCCAATTGACTTCAAACCTAAGCTACACGTACTGTTATACTATTTTTGACTGTGCGAAAGTTGAGTAACTAATGGTAGCAAGTTTGAACTTACTGCGGATGGTGACATAACCGCTTATGCGGCTAGGAATATTAGTTTATCGGCAGATGGCAAGGTAAATGTCTCCGCACAACAGTATGATTTTGCATAAATACATAAGGAGAAAACCTAAATGAATATATATGAAGCGCTAAAAGGCGGCGTTCCAAACAAGAAACGCCTCTATTTTCTATGGAAATTTAATCTTAATTGGGATCAAACAAAAAAACCTAAAAGTGAAGCAGAATTCTTGAAAATGGTTGGAAGTAAAACTATGAATGGATTCCTTGCATGGGAAAAAACAGAGGAATATCGGAATCTGGTAGCTATCTTATTGAATACTCGTTTTGATACCGATTTAGAAGAAATTTATGATTCGCTATCTATAAAAGCAAAAGAGGGCGACGAAAAAAGTATTAAGATGCTTCTGCAGTTGGGTAAGGAAATAAAAGTATTCGCGAAGGAAGCAGTAAAAGGGTTTGAAACTGATGATGATGAAGATTGGGATGATTGAGCAGTATTAATGCTGCTCTTTCTTTATTTGGAAGGTGGTTAAATGGTAGTTGATAAACAACGAACAAAAAAAATGAAAGATAAGATGCAGGATTTTGAATTGTTTGCACATCGATTTATTAAGGTTCCAAACTCACAAAATGAAATGGTTCCCTTTATCCTTCATCCTGAACAAAAGGAATTAAATGATAGTCTAGCAAAAAATACAATTTTGCTAAAAGGTCGTCAGATCGGTGGAACAACCTACGGTTTGGCAAAGATGCTCCATAGTGCGATTATTAGACCAGAATCAAACTATATTATTGTCACTCACCATGCAGATGTGAGTAAGTCACTTTTTCGCAAATTAAAGAAGATGTATGCCTATCTCCCTCACAAAAAATATCCAAACCTATTCCCGAAAGAACATTTAAATAACAGAGAAGTCTTTGAATTAGACAACGGCAGTAGAATAATTATATCAACGGCAACTGGTGGCGATAACATTTCAGGAAATAC
The DNA here is from genome assembly GCF_057063165.1 of Paenibacillus sp. JL3B1040. Taxonomy (NCBI): domain Bacteria; kingdom Bacillati; phylum Bacillota; class Bacilli; order Caryophanales; family Paenibacillaceae; genus Paenibacillus; species Paenibacillus tiangongensis. The sequence goes on from NZ_CM169317.1 coordinate 2,420,176, forward strand.
ATTCCAGATGATTCACCTCTCTGAGATGAGTAAATATCCTTTGGAAGCACAGGAAGAAATATTATCTACTTCAATTGCTGCTCTTGCGAAGAACCCCGAAGCAGTGCTGCTGATCGAATCTGCCGGTTATGGGTTGCCTGGACTATTTCAGGAATTATTTCTTAAAGCATGGAAGGATAAAAATAGCGTTTGGAAACCACTGTTTTTTAATTGGCTATCAAAAGGATATGCTGAATTGTTTAAAAGTGACCTTGATGAAGCGGAACAACATTATAAGAATCAGAATAAAGGAAAACGGCTAACATTTGATGATCTGGACAAGGAAGAAAAGACGCTATATGAAAAGCATGGAGCAACTTATCGCCAGCTAATGTGGCGGCGTTTTATGATCGAGCGTTACAAGGGAAGCGTTCAAAAATTTAAAGAGAATTTCCCCACAGTCCCAGAAGAAGCATTTTTGGGGAAAATTGAATCATTATTCGATAAAGAGAAGTTAATTCAACGTTTAAATTATGTGTTACCTCCAGTATCAAAAGAGAAAACTAAGCTTGAACTTCCTAACCTTGCAAGGTATGCAGGAAGGGAACTGCTTGTTTATCATACTCCAAAGAGGGCAGAAAGATATTGGGCTGGTGTTGATTGCGCCGGGGGAAATGGTGGTAACAATGATGACAGTTTTATTGTTGTGTTTGATTCAAACAATGAGGAAGTATGTTCGTTTTCATCAAACGAGGTAAAACCTTGGCAATTTGCTGATATTGTCCATGAAATAGCGACCTATTATAATATGGCCTATTTGACTATAGAGCGTGATACAGGTAACGGGAACAGCGTCATTGATAAATTGAAGAACGAGTATAGATATTTGAATCTTCATCGTGATAGGAAATTTAATGAAGGTAAGAGAAAATCAGTAATTGGTTTTCAGCCTACAGCGATCAGTAAACAAATGATGATTAATAATTTGGTTGAACTGATGAGCAAGGAACAAGTTTTAATTCATACAAAGAAGATACTCGAACAAATGATGATATTTCAGGATAAAGATGGCAAGCTCGGTAATAAAAGAGGAACAAATTTACATGATGATGGCGTAATTGCTACCGCTTTAACCTTTGTTGGAATGGCGAAGAAGATCCAATATTGCGACTGGAACTATATGCAGGAGGTACGATAAATGAATCTAAATCAATACATATCAAGTTATTATGAAGGTAAATCAGATTGGTTTGTGGAAGAAACGAACCAAGTTAGAAATTACCAGCGAATTAATCAGATCCTAGATTTACGTGAGTATATAGACGGGAGTCATAGAATTACTAATCAGAGTGTAGAAATTTACAACGGAAAAGAATATAAACCCAAAGGTGTAATGATTGATTACATTAACCTGGTGATTGATTTTCATACAAATTACTTGTTGAGGAATACGCCAACACTTGCTTCTTCGTCCGAAGATGTAACAAATAAGTTTAAAGAGGTGTATGATGCTGGATTCTATGAAGATACAGATGCGATGATTCTCGGCGATTTAATAAAGTATGGTAATGCCTATGAGTATGTTTATTGCGATTCGGAAAAGACAATAAAAAGTAAGATTATTCCACCAGAAGACGCATATCCAATCTATTCTCCGGCAACAAGTGAGATGATAGGGTTTATTGAACACTTTACGATAGATAATATCAGTTACTGGAATATATATGATGGCTTGAAGGTAACAAGTTATTCAAATATAGGCGGTGATAAGCGACTTATAGCGGAATATAATTCACCTTCTGGATTACCGATTCATTATAAGGGTAATAACGAGTTAGACCATACATATGGCAAATCTGAATTGATTAAGTTAATACCATTGTTAGACGATTACGAAAGCAATATATCAAAATTCAGCGATACATTTTATAAGCATCATAATCCGATTTTATTTACATATGGAGCTAGAACGGATGAATATAATATGTTTCCTTCAATCGTTGGTCAAGGTGTAAGTATGGACTTAGATAGTAGGGCAGAGATGATAAGTCCTAGACTTGATTATCAGTCATTCAAGGAATTAATGGGAAAGTTGTTTATTGATTTCATTACAATTGCAGGCATTCCGTCTGTAGCGATTAATCATAGTACCATTAGCAACGTTTCAACGGAAGCAATCAGTATGATGTTTGAAGGCGCTGAAAATGTAGCTGCAACTCATATCAAGCAGCTAAAGAGAGGATTCATAGAGCGTTGGAGGAAAATGCGCAGATTACTTGAAGCAAAAGGCATTCAAGTTGATAACAAAGGGTTCCAGAAACTTAATATTGTTTTTATGACTGCCAAGCCAGCAAATACAACTGAAATCATAACAAATATGGTAGCGTTGAAGGGGATCAATGGAATTAGTGTAGAAACCATTATTGAGAATAGCCCATTCAGTGTAGATAAGGAACTGGAACGTAAACGATTGATAGACGAAGGAACATTAAAATCTGAACAGTTTACCCTAAACCATTGATATCAGTGGATTATGTAGGTGATAGTGTTGGTCAACAAACACGCGCCTGTTACTATAACATATTAGCACCAGGTGCTAATATGTACCGTACTGGGTGCTAAAACTTCGTTTTTTAATGATAATTTGTAAATTATTTTGTATCTATATCCTTCCCGGCCTTGTTTGGTCTTAGATACTATACAAGATATGTTGTATGGTATTTGGAACACAATCTAGTGTAGTTAGTGGTCTTATTTTTGCGACTTTTTACTATTTAAAGATAATTTGATCAATTTTAGTTGCCGGTTTGTACTATTTGTATCATTATAAGGAATGCGGGAATATAAACGATACCCCAAATTTGAAATGAAGGCCCCGAGCATACCGATTTACACATGAGCAAAAAATTGAAAAGGATAGATATTAATGAAAATTGATGCTTCGTTAATAGCAATAGTTATTTCAATTTTGGCAGTTATAATTAATTTTATTAATGTTTCTCGTGTTCGAAAGGCAAATTTGAAAAATGATGAGGAGAAGTTTAAAAGAGAACTTAATCTAAAAACAAGTGATGAATTTATAGAGGTGTTAGTCAATTCGAAAATCAATCTTCAAAAATTCAGCGCACTAATCAGTGATTTCAATTTATCAATCTTCATTTATGGTGAGACAGTTGAGACATGGAGTAAAATGAATGATAAGTTATGGGATCTGACAAATGCATCCTCGGAAAATTATTATAGTGTCTTGTCTTACTATCAAAAAAGAAAAGTGATACTAAAAGGCCATGCAAAAGACATCTATACATTGGAATTACAAAAAAAAGAGCTAGATCAAGTAGTCTTTAAGGCCAAAGAAGAAATAATAAATAACTATGATAATGAAGCTTTTAAAAGTGAAAGCCTGACTCCTTATTTAAAAAATATTCTAGTGGTTTTGAACGAGCATATAAATCAATATGAGAAGATAATAGATGAAGCTCAAGTAAATTTTCTAGGTAAGTTGTATACATAGTTCTTGTTGACCACTAACCATATTTTCCGTCTAACCCCATAGACCTATTTTGTCGAAAATGGTATTATGATGTGGAAAATACTAGGTTTGGAGGAATTAGGAAATGAATAATAAGATCAAAATTGTTTCTGCCTTTCTTTGCGGTGCAGTTTTCTTTAGTGGGGTTTCTTATGCAGCAGATTTTTTAAAGGCTATTCCAATTAAAAGCAACATTATTATTAATGGAACTGAAACTAAATTCAACGATCCTATTGTTTCTATTAACGATCGACTATACATACCCTTAAAAGAGTTTACTCAAAAGACCGGTTTTTCAGTAACAACCGGAAGTACTATCCAGATAGAGAAGTATGAAAGCCTACCGTTAAGTAAGACTCAAGACGGTGTGGAAATTACTTTGAATTCATTAGAAAAGAATGGCGATAAAGTAACCTTGAATATTACGGTAAAAAATGAATCTACTCAAAGTATTAAACTTGAATTGACAGGAATTACAGCTGATTTTAATGTTCAAGGGAGAAAATATTACACGCTTGGAGGCCAATTATATTCATTTATACCTATAAACGATTCTTTTAGTTATGAAGTGAAGCGATTTTTAGACGATCCCATACAACAAGGTGAAGAGATTACTGGAGATGCTGAACTCTCTTCTTCCATCACAGCAGGAACACAAAATATGAGATTGGATTTCAAACTATATAAAAAAAATATACCGACAAATCTTTCCTTTTATATAGACACTAAAGGGATGTTTTAAATGAGTTGAATGAAGTCGCCAAAATTTAGGCGGTTTTTTCTCTTGATGCTTAATTTTATCTCATAACTTATGAACGCTAATCTCCATGATAATTTTTCCAACTCCATACTGTTCGTGTTATGTGTTACATGATACAATGTAATTGCAGGTAATACCTAATATAAGTATTAAAATCACCAAAGAGGACATAACTTTTACCAAGTAAAATTACTTGGAGGTGAATGTCTTGGGTAACGAAGGAGATGAAAAAGATATGGAGATTGCAGCTCAATCACCCATTGTTAATCGGGCAAAGCTTTGGGAAAAAGCTAATAAAAATACAATACGCAATAAAGACGGATATACTGTTTCAACCAAAAGTGATCCATATCGAAAAGAACTTGGATGGAAAGCAACAATAAAGGATTCTAAATAATTATATAATGCAACGTCAATTTACAATTGGAGATGTATGGTATGCAAGATTTCCTCTTGAGGAAAATCCGAATCAATACATCGAAAGACCAGTAATTATTGCAGATGTTAATTTGCCCGATGTCGCAATAATTAAAGTTACAAAACATGATCCAAGAGATAATGATCCATTTGATACTATTATCGTTCACTTTAATCATGCAAAGCTTAAAATGAAATCTACTGCGAGAGTTTCGAAATTAGTAGTCGTTAATGAAAATCAAATTTTGAATCGTAAAGGGAGTCTTCACCCAGAAGATTATAATAGTGTATTCACTGCATTGAATAATTTCCTAGATGAAGATTGAAAAGTCACTCCAAATCGGAGTGGCTTTTTTTTATGAAAATCAAAGTGGGTGAGAACGCCGAAAATATGCACAACAAAGTAGGGCTACCGATTCGGCAGTCCTAGAGGGGTGGTAGATACGGATGTTATGCAGTACGAGTCACAATGTAACCTTCAGCTTCAAGCTGCTTAATCATTAAAGATTGTTTGCGCTTATGACTCTCGGATTTATAGCGGTCCAAGTAATCAGGGCCAATCTCCAAATAAGGACGTTTGTGGAGCAACATGTGGTAGATAATGCGTAACAACGTATGACCAAGTGCAACTAGGGCTTTCTTCTTGCCGAGGCGTTTCACCCACGACCAGTACCTTGCAGACAATCGTGTGTTTCGTGTCATGGAAGCAGCCCACGCACATTCGCATAGCACAGCTTTTAACATGCTGTTTCCGGATCGGGCTCGTTGCCGTTTTTTTTACCCGCACTTTCATGGTTTCCCGGACTTACACCGGCCCATGCGGAGAGACTGTGTTCATTCTTAAATTGGCTCATGTCAGTGCCAATCTCAGCAAGAATGATGGAGGCCGCTTGTTCGTTAACGCCGGGGATGGTCACAAGAAGATCCACTGCTTCCTGTTTTGTAGCAAGGCGTTCTCGAATTTCTTGCTCTACATCTTTAATGGACTGTTCGATGAACAAGAGATGGTTCCAAGACATGCGAATGAGATCCCGATGATGCTTGCGAAGTCTGCTGTTTAGGGATTGAAGAAGCTTCGGGGATTTATGCTTGAGTGTTCCTTTCATGTGCTGCTCTAGGAACGACAGAGTGATGACCTCACCGTCAACGACCTTCTGCAGTAGAATGCGTCCGGATGTACCGAAGATATCTGACATATGCGTCGTCAGTTTGACGTTGGCATCTTGGAGAAGCTTATGGATTCGATTCTTCTCTGCGGTGGCATCGTGAACAAGCTTCTTGCGATAACGAGTCAGATCGCGCAATTCCCGGATTGCGATCGGCGGTACGAAACTTCCTTCAATCAATCCGCAACGCAAAAGCTTAGCGATCCATTCGGCGTCCTTCATGTCAGTCTTCCGACCGGGTAGATTCTTAATGTGATGGGCATTCGCAAGTAACAGTTCGAGTTCAAAGGCTTCGAGGACGTTCCACACGGGTTTCCAGAAAACGCCCGTACTTTCCATGGCGACATGCGTGCACTGCATGTCCGTTAGCCACTCGCCAAGAGAAAGCAATTCGTCAGTCATCGTTCCGAACGTACGAATCTCCATCTTGGGAGACTGATCTAGTGTCCCGAATAACACGCAGGCGACAACCGTTTCTTGATGGACATCCAGACCGGCACACCGTTCGAGAATGGCTTCCATCATGAGACTCAACTCCTTTACGGGATTTATGAACCAGCGGGACAACCTGAATCATGAAATTTTTTTATCCGGACTCTCGGTCCAATAGCCTGTGCTTCGAAGGTTGTCCATTCAGTTTTGTTTTCGGGGTAAGATCCACCGCAAAAAGCCTGGAACTTGTGCTGGTAATTTAAGTATGCAAGAAGGAAAGAAAAAAGGCTACGACGAAATTTTCATCATAGCCTGTGACCGGGACGGTCATGAAAGTTTTGTTTGTAAATAATTAAGGAGCAATCAAAATGACAAATATTGAACGTTTGCAACTCGAAACAAAGGGAATTATCTTAAAGCCGGATGAACTACTCGTTTATCTTGCCGAAGAAGGTATTACAAATCCTGACGCTGAATATGACGCTTCATCCAACACAGCTAAACGGAAAATTTATGCTGCGGCAATGTCCATCTTAAATAGTATTGCTAATAATCCAGCACTAATGAAGTCATATAAAGAGGATGATATTACTGTTTCTGATTTTGCCGATTCACTACAGAACAGAATTGACCAATTGGAACGAAAGATAAGAAGCATGGCAATCAATGAATCAGACAACGGCAGTAATACGTTTATGTTGTTTAGTCACTAAGGAGTAATGAAATGATCAATCTATTCGATAACAATAATGAAGATTTTGCTTTCCTCCTTGATCAGATGGGCAGCGACATATTATTAAATGATAATACAATAAGGGCTTTAATTATGAATACCAACCTAGAACAAAACTATGATGATAGACGTATCTCTAGCCTGTCACCTCTGAAAAGGGGTGATACTATTGTTTATAACAGTAAAAAGTACCTTATCATTAGTGAAGTCAACGAGAAGCGATACAGCAAATACAAGGGAATCATGCGATCCTTACCACATAAGATCATTGTCAATTCCCAATGTCGATTCTATGCTCTGGATTGCTATATAAATACAAGTAATCTAGGGGTAATAGATGGGCGGGTACTATCTATCCCAGATGGGGAGATAACTGTAATTTCCACATTAATTAATAATGATTCTGACCTTAAAATTGACGCTAGGTTCCTTCTGTATGGAGAAGCCTTTAAAGTCACAGGAATTGACCGGTATAGTAAACCTGGAATGCTAATTTTGACGTGCAAAAAGGATTTGATTGATACTGTTGCAGATGATTTAATTAATGGTATTGCTGGTGGTTTAGCTTGCCCTGTAGACATTACAAGTAGTGATATCAGTATTGCTGTAGACTCAACACATCAACTCACTTGGACAAGTACAGAGGATGCACCTGTGAAATTCTCAACATCTGATGAAGCAATTGCAACCGTAGACGCTAACGGCATTGTAACAGGGGTTTCTGAAGGCATAGCAACAATTACTATTGCTAACGCTACAAACGAGCGTATACAGGATACAGTGACGGTAACGGTTCAGGATATGCCAGCAGGATATACAATTAGCCTGACAAGTACAGGGGCATTAGATCAAATCAATAAGGGATACACAAGAACCTATAACGCCGTTGTAGCGGAGAGCAATAATGTAGTAAACGAACCGGTAAAGTGGGAACTGTTTGCTGATGATCAAGTATCAACAACAACGTTAGCGGAAATTACAAGTCAAACGGGTACATCATGCGTTGTTAAGGGCATAGCACTTGGTTATGTACAATTAAAGGTTAGTTTGGTTAGTGACCCAGTAGTGTACATTTGGCAACGGATTCGGGTGAAGAGTTTGATCTGAGAATAAAAAATACATTACTGTCTATTTAAATAATGAACACTATCTTCAAAATTAACTTGACCACTTTACTCTTCATTTTGAACCCTCTATAATTTTATTTAGTGGAATGAAAAGTTAGTGGTCATTTCCTTCTTAATAATGGAGAAATTCATCTTTCTGGGGCATAATCAGGATGTACATTTTCCTTGCGATGCCTATGGAATTATGATAAAATTCAATTTGTTGTGAATTCGGTGGTCCGCTGCGGATGATGAAGGAGAACAAGAGGTTCTTCGGAAGAGGCATGAACACCTGAGTGGAAGGAGGGAGTCCTAGATGAATATCGTACAAGCGATTACGCAAGAACAACTTCGCAAGGATATTCCGAGCTTTCGTCCCGGGGACACTTTGAAAGTGTTCGTTAAGGTTATCGAGGGATCTCGTGAACGTGTCCAATTGTTCGAAGGTGTTGTGATCAAGCGTCGTGGCGGCGGAATCAGCGAAACTTTTACGGTTCGTAAAATTTCCAACGGTGTAGGCGTGGAAAGAACTTTCCCGCTTCATTCCCCGAAAATCGATAAAATCGAAGTGGCTCGCCGTGGTAAAGTGCGTCGTGCGAAGTTGTATTATCTTCGCGAGCTTCGCGGTAAAGCAGCGAGAATTAAAGAAGTACGTCGTTAATTTTACGTTAACGAACAGGGGGCTTGTATCCAATCAAGCCCCTTTACTTTTTATTTCGGCCATTTCGATCAAGTACATATTTTATGAGATAAGGAGAGTCACGATCCATGGAGAAGCAAGAACAACAGGATCATCCGGAAGTTTCGCCGACTTCCGAACAGGTGGGACAACGACCGGACGGGCCGGAAACGGTGCAGTCGCCGCCAGCGGGCAAGAAGGAAAAAAGCGAGGCGTTGGAATGGCTGAAAGCCATTGTCATCGCCGTTGTGCTGGTTCTCCTGATTCGTTGGCTTTTCTTTGCTCCGTTTATCGTAGACGGTCCGTCGATGCAGCCGAACTTCCATACCGGGGAACGCATCATCGTGAACAAGATCATTTACGATATTCGCGCTCCCAAGCATGGCGAAGTGATCGTTTTCCACGTTCCGTCCGAGGGACGGGATTTCATCAAACGCGTCATCGGCGTTCCCGGCGATACGGTTCAAGTTGAAGGGGATACGGTTACCGTCAATGGGCGGGTCGTGGATGAAACTTACATTAAAGATGCCGTGATTGAGAAACATAACAACAACGAGCTCTACAATAAGGAAGCGAATTTTCCGAACGAGCTGATTCCGGACGGAACCGTTCCGCAAGGGTACGTCTTCGTGCTGGGGGACAACCGTTCGAACAGTACGGACAGCCGGCGCATCGGCTACGTGCCGTACAAGGATATCGTAGGCCGCGCGGATTTGGTGTTCTGGCCGCTCTCGGACCTCCAGTTCATCAGACATTAGACTGCGCGTTCTTGGGATAGATGAGGTGAAGGTAGATGACAATTCAATGGTTTCCCGGCCATATGACCAAAGCACGCCGGCAGATTCAGGAGAAACTCAAGCTGATCGACGTGGTCATCGAACTGCTTGACGCACGGCTGCCTTTGTCCAGCCGCAATCCGATGATCGATGAGATTTTGCAGGGGAAGCCGCGCCTGATCGTGTTGAATAAAGCCGATTTGGCCGATCCTTCGGTCACCCGGCAATGGATTGCTTATTTTAAGGAAGAAGGGCATCTGGCCGTTGAGGCGGACGCCGCAAGCGGGCAAGGCTTGAAGGAAATTCCCCTGTTGGCCAAGGAACTGCTGAAGGAGAAAATCGAAAAGCAGATCGCCAAAGGGATCAATCCTCGGGCGGTTCGGGCTTTAATCGTCGGGATCCCGAACGTCGGCAAATCGACGCTGATCAATGGCCTGGCCGGACGCAAGATCGCCGCGACCGGCGACCGTCCCGGCGTGACCAAAGGACAGCAATGGATCAAGGTTGGCACGGAGATGGAGCTGCTGGACACGCCGGGCATCTTATGGCCGAAGTTCGAGGACCAAAACGTCGGTTACCGGTTGGCCGTGACGGGGGCGATCCGCGAGGAGATTTTGAACGTGGAGGACATCGCTTTTTTTGCCGTCAAATATTTGGTTCGGTATTACTGGGAACCGTTTCAAGAGCGGTTCGAGCTGGATCGGGCGCCACGCGATTTCGAGGATGCGGATGAAATCGTCGCCGTTATGGAGGCGGTTGGACGAAAACGCGGGTGTCTCGTTAGCGGCGGCCGGGTGGATTTGGAGAAAGCTTCGAGCATTCTGCTTCGCGAGTTAAGAGCCGGCAAGCTGGGCCGATATTCGCTGGAAGCGCCATACTAGATAAATTGAAGCCGCGGCGGTTGCCGGCGGCTTGTTTTTTTTAGGCTTTAGCCAGTTGAGTACGCGAAGCGTGCGAAACAAAAAACCACCCGCTATGCGGGTGGAGGGAACGAGGGTTTGACCAACAAGACCATCCCGATAAAATTGAGATGTTCAGGCTCAATGAAAGGAATGGTCTTAGATGGCAAACAAGAACTACAGTCTTGCTCACACAAAGTGGATGTGCAAATACCATATTGTGTTCACCCCGAAGTATAGACGGAAAGAAATCTATAATCAAGTGAGGAAAGACTTGATCGAAATTTTCAAACGTCTATGTAAGTATAAAGGCGTGGAGATTCTAGAAGGTCATATGATGCCGGATCATGTACACATGTTGGTAGCCATTCCACCAAAGATATCCGTGTCATCTTTCATGGGATATCTGAAGGGAAAAAGTTCCCTCATGATCTTTGAGAAACATGCCCAATTAAAGTATAAATACGGGAACCGAAAATTTTGGGCGGAGGGATATTATGTGAGTACAGTGGGACTGAATGAAGCTACCGTAGCAAAGTATATTCGTGAACAAGAAGTACACGACCAGGCGATGGATAAGCTGAGTGTAAAAGAATATGAAGATCCGTTCAGCAGTAACGGTGGCAAGAAGAAGTAAACCAGTTTAACTGGTAAGTGAAGGTGACAAAATACACTGAGCCTGAACAATTTTATTGTCAGGCTAGCGTCTTTAGGCGCAGTTTGGCAACAGGGGGTTATACCCCAAGAGCAAACCACCCGTTGGACGGGTGGTTATGATTGGTGAAAGGCTGTAGAATCGAGAGAGGAAAGCCGATAATATAAGGGAAGAACGGTTTTTATAGATGAAAAGGATAGAGGATGGATGCACTCCAGGCGTGGGACCCCCCATTTCCGGTACCGGGAATGGGAATCATCATGGAACGGCTAGCAGCGGGGAAGGTTCGCGAAGAACAAGGAGGCACTATGGACGATTGCTTAAAATATGAGCGCGAGTATTGGCAGTCGGGATATTCGCATATTGCGGGGATCGACGAGGTCGGCAGGGGCTGCCTGTTTGGAGACGTGGTGGCCGCCGCGGTGATTTTGCCGCAGGATCTTGTGCTCGAGGATGTCGATGATTCGAAGAAACTAAGCGCAAAGAAACGCGATAAGCTGTTTGATATTATCATGGAACAGGCAGTTTCAGTGGGAATCGGATTTGCGGATGCGGACACGATTGATCAAATCAATATCAAGCAGGCGACGCGCCGAGCAATGAAGCAGGCGGTCGAGAAATTGACGATCCGGCCGGACTTTCTGCTGATCGACGCGGAGAAGGTGGAGGTTCCCATTCCCCAGCTCTCGGTGATCAAGGGGGATGCGACCAGCCAGTCGATTGCTGCCGCGTCGATCATCGCCAAAGTAACGCGGGACCGCTTATGCCAAGGCGAATGGGACGCGCGTTATCCCGAATATGGAATTGCCGTACATAAAGGCTATGCGACGAAGCTGCACCGCGAACAGATTCAAGCGCTGGGGCCGACGCCGATGCATCGGAAGAGCTTTATGCGGAATTTGTTCGTAGAAGAACAAACGTTGTTTTGACCGGCATGACTTACCCGCTCTCGTAAGAGGCGGGTTTTCCATATCGTAATCGAAGCGAAGGGGGAGCTTATGAATATCGGACCGCTGCTGCGCAGCATGATGGGAGACGTTCGTTCCGGCGAACCGAAGTCGTTGGAACTCAAGACGGGGCAGGTGGTCCGCGGTACGGTGCTGTCCGTTTCCGAGGACGGGCAGGAAGCCGTCATCCAGGTACAGGGCGTCAAGCTCCATGCGGCTTTGGAAACGCCGCTCCGTCCAGGGGAAACGACGCTTTTGCAGGTACAGCCGGAGTCCAAGGACGGACTGGCGGTGTTGAAGCCGGTTCAATCGACCCCGGGTGCCGTATTGTCCGCCGCTTCCCTGGCCAAGGCGCTCGACTCGTTGGGACTCGAAAATACGGCCGCTAACCGGGATTTACTGCAGTTGATGCAAAAAAGCGGAATTCCGTTAACGTCAGACAATGTGGCGCTCCTACAGCAGGTTTCCGGGCAAAAGCCGGGCGGAGTGCCGCTGGCGGAATGGATCCAGGCCGCAGGAATTGCCTTCGGGCGAGGCTTGCCGATCACGGGCGAGTCGGTAGCCGGTCTGCACCAAGCCGTTTTTGGGCCGCCGCTTCATGTCCTGCTTTCCTCCCTTGAGGAGCAAATCGCCGGATTTTTGCGCCAAGCGGGGCAGGATGCGGCCGGAACCGGAGGACGTGCCCCAACGGGCTCTACTGCCGAACCGTCGGGGCAGCCAATGTCGGCAGGGCCTGCTGGCGGTGCGGCTTCTCAAGCGTCGGGCACCAACGCCGGGACAGCCACAGGGACAACCGCAGAGGCTTCGGCTTTGGCGGGAACGGCGCCTTCCGGCGGAGGGGCTCAGCCGAACCAGGCGGCCGGGTTGGTGCAATTGGCCCGGCAGGGGGCGTTTGCGGACGTTCCGGGCGGTCCGCAGACGCTTCAGCCGGCCTTGCAAGGGCAAGCCGCCGCCGGGGGAACTGGCGGGGCGTTGGTCGCGAAGCTGCAGGCCGTGCTGGCGGAGCTGCAGGCGTCCATGCTCCAAGAGGGCATGGACGGAGCGAAGGGGCCGGGCCGGGGGGCTGGCGGCCCGGCAGGGGGCTCTCCCGTCGCCGCGGGCATGACGGGAGGCACCGGCGCCGCCGCCGGAGGCACGGCTCCGGCGGCGGCGCCGCAAGGCGAAGGGCCCGCAGGGCCTTCGCCAGCGGGCACGCGCCCCACCCCCGCGGCGGAGCCGTGGGTGGGGCGCGTGCTGAAGCTGCTCGGTGCGGAGCACGAGCAGCAGGCGCTGCGCGCTGCCGCGCCGGCGGGCACGCCGGCCGCGGGAGCGGCGCAGGAAGCGCCGCCTGCGGCAGGCGCTTCGGCGCCATCGCCGCTGCGCCAAGCGGCAGCGGCGGGCAGCGCAGCCCCGGGCGGGGGGCTGATCCCGCCCGGGACAGACCCGGCCGCGCCGGCGGAAGCGCGCGCGGGCCAAATCCCGGCGCAGCCGCCGGGCAGCGCCGACGAAGCCGCCGCCTTCCGCGGCGGCAGCGGCACGACGGCCGCGGGCACGGCTGCGCATGAGACGCTGAAGGGCCTTCTCCTACAGGTGATGGCCTCAGAAGATCTGCCCGCGCCGCTGCAAGAGGCGGCGCGTCAGCTCGTACAGCAGCTCACCGGACAACAGCTGCTGCTGAATACCGACCGGACCGCGCCGTTTGCCCAGGTCACGATGTTCCTGCCCTTTATCGGCCCGGACGGCCGGCAAACCGCCGCCGTGCACATCGAGTCGCGGCGTGGGCGCAAGGGCGAACTGGATCCGGATAATTGCCGACTGTGGTTCGATTTGCAGATGAAGGCGCTGGGCCAGATCATGGTGGACGTGCAGGTTGCCGACAAGAAGGTACTGCTTAAAATCTACAGCGAAAAGGAAGCCACCGGTTCGTTTCTGGAATCTCGCCAGGAAGAAGTGAGCGAGGCCTTGGAGAAAGCGGGATATCGGTTGTTGTCGCTGAAGGCCGAGCTTTTGATTCCTCCGGATGGCGCGGACGGTGCCGAAGCTGATTTCAGCTTGCCGATGTCCTACGCCCCCAGCGTGTACAAAGGAGTGGATTATCGCGTATGAAGGAGCAACCGCAACCATCCGCGCTGGCCTTCAAAAAGGCGGTTGCCCTTAAATACGATCCGGGCCAGGGCGAGGCTCCGGTCGTTGTCGCCAAAGGCAGGGGCGCGATCGCCGATCGCATCCTGGACACCGCATTGGAGCACGGAATTCCGGTACAGGAGGACGCCGCCTTGGTCGAAGTGTTGTCCAAGCTGGATTTGGATCAGCAGATCCCGACCGAATTGTATGATCTGGTTGCCGAGATTTTAACCTTTATTTATCGATCCGATAAAATGGCGGAAAGAGGGTTGTTCTTTGAGTAACTTCGGCATGAACGGGCAAAGAGCGGATGGTCGAAAAGATCGTGGCCGTAAAGCGGAGGAGCTTGCTTGCAAGCGCCTGCTTGCGCTGGGTTATACCGTGGTGGAGCGGAACTGGCGCTGCCGAACCGGGGAAATCGACATCGTCGCCCGCAAAGGAGATACGCTCGTCATCGTAGAAGTACGGAGCCGCAGCCAACAGGCTGCGGCTTTCGGCACACCGGCCGAATCGGTTACTGCCCGCAAAATCAAGCAAGTTCGCGAGACGGCCGCCGTCTATCTTCATCGCACCGGACAGTCCGCCGCGAATATTCGATTTGATGTGATGGCCGTAACCTTTGGCCGGGAAAAGGAGACAACGGTGGAACATATCGAAGCCGCTTTTTAAAGAGGTAGCGTACCTTGGGGGCTCTGCTATTGCCTTTGCGGGATTATCCCTTTTGTTCAGGCAGGAGCGGGAATGGACAGGAGAAGGATAAAGAAAACAGAGATGCGGGGGAGAACGAGTGATTCAGGCGAGATTTCGACTTGAGAGGGGGCCCTTCTGCCATCTGATCAAACGGGATAATCATGCAAAGCGTCCGGACGACAAGTATGAACCTAACACCCGGCCCGATGGCCGTCCCGTCCCCAAGCTTTCAACGTCATTTAAGCAACGGAGTACTCCTCGACGTGGGTCTACAAGATAAATTAACTTCGCCAGCGGCGAGGTTTTTTTATTTCTTCTTTATGTTTATCCGCCAGGGAGATGGAAAGTATACTTGACATGAAGGCGGCTTTCATTTATGTTGTAAATGTAAAGCTCGCTTTCCATTTAGGCGTCTCAAAGGAGGGAGCATGTGAAGAACAGGCTGGAGGAAATCCGCAAGCAACAAGGGATAAAGCAAGAAGAACTGGCGGCGGCTTTGGAGGTGTCGAGGCAAACGATCGGTTCTTTGGAAAACGGAAGGTACAACCCTTCGATCCTCCTCGCGTTTAAGATCGTCCGCTATTTCAAGATGTCCATTGAAGATATTTTTATTTATGAGGAGGAGGAAACCGTATGAAGAAGAACCGGGTGGTGTCCCAAACGGTTTTACTGCTGCTGGGTATGATTATGTTGGCCGCGGGGCTAAAGGGCATAGGCGGTATGACGAAAATGGCGGCTGGATTGTGCACGGGCATGGGCGGAGGATTAATCGGCCTGAGTATCGCCAATCTGTTCATCGGCGCGTATTACAGAAGGCACCCCGAAGCCCAAAAGCAATCCGATATCGAAGCCCAAGACGAACGCAATGTTGCGCTTACCGATAAAGCAAAGGCTAAAGCTTTCGACCTGAATAATAAAGTATTGATGCTCGTTCCCTTCCTGCTGATTCTAGCCAATTCTCCGTTATGGATAACGCTTTCGGCCGTAGGCGTGTACTTGTTTGGTTTCGGAGCACAAATTTATTTCACGATGCGGCTCAGCAGAGAGATGTAGACATTATGAAATATTTTCGAAAAAAGCTAAGCAGCGACCGTTTGCGTGAACGCCTCTTTTTTTCGGTTATTCTATGGGCGGCGTTATTTTTCGGCGTCATGATCCTGAGTTATTTCCTGCTTCCGGAGGGGTTACTGAAAAATCGGAACCCGCTGCAAAACTGGGAAACCTCCAACAATACCTTCATCCTGGTGCTGCAAATTTTCTTTTACAACCAGATGTCGGTTTTGGTCATTATTGCAGCAAGTTTATTTGCCAAGAAAAAAGCAAAGGAGGCGAACTACCTCTCGCTGGGCTATCTCACATTTTTTACACTGATGGCAATCAATGGCGTGGTTGTGGGGACGTGGTCCTTTTCCGTGGAGAGCGAGCCCCTTCCTTTGTTTCGTAGAGTCACCCGCACTTTCGATCTCCTGCATCGAGCCGGGCTTTGGGAGATGATGGGACAATTGTTGATTACCTGTGCCGTTGCCCGCATCGCGATCATCCTTACCTCCGGCAAAGATACCGTTACTCGAAAATTCGGCGCCATTCGCCTGGAAAAGCCGGAAATAATGGCTTTCGTGTCCGGCTTCGTGTTGATGCTAATCGGCGCCATCGTAGAAAGTTTGGCTATTCACAGTCTCTAGCCGGCAGAAATGCGTCTATCGTAGAAAGGGAAGGACTCTCGCAATCGACGATTTATCCTGCCGCCTCTTGGCGCCGGTCCAACTGCCGGTATTGAATCGCTTCCGCCACATGCTCGGCGCGGATGTCCCGCTCCCCGTCCAGATCGGCAATCGTTCGCGACAGCTTGATGATCCGGTCGTAAGCTCGCATGCTGAGTCCCAACGTCGTGAAGGAAGCCTGCAGCAGCTTGGAGGCAGCGGGGGCCAGCGGGGCGAATTGGCGCAGCAAACTGCCGTATAATTCGCTGTTGCGGGTAATCCGGCTGCCGTGGTATCGCTCCTGCTGGATCCGCTCGGCCGCCATCACCTGCGCCCGCATCGCCGCGGAGCCTAGAGGCTGCGCATCCTCCTGCCAGCGTTGTGGGCGGGGAACCTCCACTTGCATATCGATTCGGTCCAATAGCGGGCCGGATATTTTTTCGCGGTATTGGGCGATCCGCCAAGGCGTGCAAGTGCACGGCGGCAGCGGGGGCTCCGCACCCAAATACCCGCACGGACACGGATTTAACGAACCTGCCAGCAAAAAATGTGCGGGAAACGTGAACGATGCGCGGGAGCGGCTGATGGTGACGACGCGATCCTCCAGCGGCTGACGCAGCACCTCCAATACGCCTCTGGAAAACTCCGGAAGTTCGTCAAGGAACAACACGCCGTGATGGGCGAGGCTCACTTCGCCCGGCTTCGGAATTCCGCCTCCTCCGATCAGGCCGCCGGCAGAGATCGTATGGTGCGGCGAGCGGAAGGGTCGGCGTTGGATCAGTCCTTGCCCGGAATCGCTGAACTTGCCGGCGGAGCTGTAAATTTTCGTGACTTCCAGCGACTCTTCCGGCGTCAAGGGCGGCAGAATGGAGGGGAGTCTCTGTACGAGCATCGTTTTGCCTGTGCCCGGCGGACCGATCAGCACGATATTATGAAAACCGGCGGCGGCGATGGTCAGCGCCCGTTTGATTTGCCGCTGGCCCATCACGTCGCTGTAGTCGAGCAGCGGGGGAAGATCCGCCGTCGAAGCGGTGGTGTCGTTTTTTTGTTCGAGGTGATTTAAAGTTTCGAGGACAAGTGGAGCTGTCTTCTCTTGTTCCCTCGGTGAACGCATAGGGAGCGGCATGACGGCCGCCTGGTTCGGATCTTCGGGGGTGGGAGGGGCCAGCTCGGCAAGATGGCCGATCCCGTAGACGCGTATGCCGCCAAGCAGCCGCGCTTCTTCGGCGTTATCCCGCGGCAGCAACACCGAGGTAAAACCGTCGCGGCGCGCCCGGTCGACCATGGACAAGACGCCGGGGACCGGCCGCAGCGTCCCGTCTAGCGACAACTCGCCGATGATGAGCAAACGCTCCTCTGCCGGCAGCTTCACCTGATCGCTGGCGGCCAGCAAGGCAAGAGCGATGGCCAAATCGAAGGCGGAGCCCTCCTTGCGCAGGTCGGCCGGCGCCAAATTGATCGTTATGCGCTGAAGCGGAAAGCGGTAGCCGCAATTTTTGATCGCGGCCCGAACTCGATCGACCGCTTCGCGGACGGCCGAGTCCGGCAAACCGACGATGCTTGTGTGCGGAATTCCGCTGGACAAGTCAACCTCAACCTCGATCATGACGCCGTCAATGCCATACAAGCAAGCGCTGTATAATTTTCCGTACATAATAAAAACACCTCTCTCCAAATCATATCGGACCGTTTGCCAATGCAAAGGTCGAATTCGGAAAAAGGTGCTTCCTTTTTTTCCTTGTTAATAAAGCTACAGGTATTCTAGGACGATTCATACAGTTTGTCAAGTTTTGCATAAGGAGGCGGCTAGACTTGCTTATCGGGGGTTTAAGACCGCGAACGGAAAATGGCAAGCATATTTCTCACAATTGCAGCTTCTCTTCGAAATTGCCGAATCTTGCCGGAATTCATCTCGCGACGAGATACGTGCAGGTGGAATAGGCCCCTTCCATTGAATAGATCAGTCGAAATTTGTCCTTTTAATTCAACTCTCTAAAGCTTTGAAAACGGTTTATAAAAGCTTGATTATTTTCCCCTCCTGCGTCAGCTATTCATCTCAACTTGAGATGAAAACGATATAAAAAAGTTGTGTATAAATCATGAACTTTTTAAGGAAAGCGTTTTAAAAAAGTGGTACAATATTCTGGGTTTCAGCTGATGTAATTCGAGAAGGGGGACCTCAAGCCGCTGGGTTTTGGGAACCTCTAAATACCGCCTGTTGATAGGAGGATTTTTACGCATGAATATCCATGAATATCAAGGAAAAGAAGTCCTGAAACAGTACGGCGTGACCGTACCCGAAGGACGAGTGGCGTTTACGGTCGAAGAAGCCGTGGAAGCGGCGGTAGCGCTGGGCACCCCGGTTGTTGTGGTCAAGGCGCAAATTCACGCCGGAGGCCGCGGCAAAGCCGGCGGCGTCAAAGTGGCGAAAAATTTGGATGAGGTCAGATCCTATGCCCAGGAAATTCTCGGCAAGGTACTGGTAACGCATCAAACGGGACCGGAGGGCAAAGAGGTGAAACGCCTCTTGATCGAGCAAGGCTGCGACATCAAGAAGGAATATTACGTCGGCCTCGTTGTGGACCGGGGAACGGGCCGCGTAACGATGATGGCGTCCGAGGAAGGCGGCACGGAAATCGAAGAGGTCGCGGCTGCGACTCCGGAGAAAATTTTCAAAGAGGCGATCGATCCGGCGATCGGCTTGACGCCGTTCCAGGCACGCCGATTGGCTTACGCAATTAACATTCCAAACGAGTTGGTAGGCAAAGCCGCGCAGTTTATGCTGGCTTTATATGAAGCTTTTGTGGACAAAGATTGCTCCATCGCGGAGATCAATCCACTGGTCGTCACGGGCGACGGCAATGTAATGGCGCTCGACGCGAAGCTCAATTTCGATTCCAATGCGCTGTTCCGCCATAAGGATATTCTGGCTTTGCGCGACCTGGAGGAAGAGGACGAGAAGGAAATCGAAGCCTCGAAATTTGATCTCAGCTACATCGCGCTGGACGGCAACATCGGTTGTATGGTCAACGGGGCCGGTCTGGCGATGGCGACGATGGACATCATCAAATATTACGGCGGCGACCCGGCGAACTTCCTGGACGTTGGGGGCGGCGCTACGGCCGAGAAAGTGACGGAGGCGTTCAAAATCATATTATCGGATGCCAAGGTGAAGGGGATTTTCGTCAATATTTTCGGCGGCATCATGAAATGCGACGTCATCGCTTCGGGGATCGTGGAAGCGGCGAAGCAGGTTGGTTTGGACCGTCCGCTCGTCGTGCGCCTCGAGGGGACGAACGTCGATTTGGGCAAGCAAATTTTGGCCGAATCGGGACTGGCGATCGTTTCCGCGGACTCGATGGCGGACGGCGCACAGAAAATCGTAGCGCTTGTATCCTAAAGGTCGCATTGTAGAACGCAATCACCTATCCATAAGGGGAGGCTCGAAATATGAGTATTTTGGTCGATAAGAATACGAAGGTCATCACCCAGGGGATCACCGGGAAAACCGCGTTGTTCCACGCCAAAGGGGCGCTCGACTACGGCACGCAAATGGTCGGGGGGACGTCTCCGGGCAAGGGCGGCACGAAGGTCGACATTACCTTGGAAAGCGGCGAAACCGTCAGCCTGCCGGTGTTCAATACGGTGCGCGAAGCCAAGGAAGCGACCGGAGCTACCGCCAGCGTGATTTACGTACCGCCGGCATTTGCCGCCGATTCGATTCTGGAAGCCGTGGAAGCGGAATTGGATTTGGTCATCTGCATCACGGAGGGCATTCCGGTTCTTGATATGGTGAAGGTTAAACGTTATATGGAAGGGAAAAAGACCGTCCTGATCGGCCCGAACTGTCCGGGCGTGATTACGCCGGGCGAATGCAAGATCGGCATCATGCCGGGGTATATCCATTTGCCGGGCCATGTCGGCGTCGTATCGCGCAGCGGCACGTTGACGTATGAAGCGGTGCATCAGCTGACGACGCGCGGCATCGGCCAATCGTCGGCGGTGGGCATCGGCGGCGATCCGGTGAAGGGCTCGGAGTTCATCGACATTTTACGCCGGTTTAATGACGACGACAACACGCATGCCGTGATCATGATCGGGGAAATCGGCGGTACGGCCGAAGAAGAAGCGGCGGAATGGATCCAGAAGAACATGACGAAACCTGTCGTTGGGTTTATCGGCGGCGTGACGGCGCCTCCGGGTAAACGGATGGGGCATGCGGGGGCGATCATTTCCGGGGGCAAAGGCACGGCCAAAGAAAAAATCGCCAAGCTGGAGTCCTGTGGCATCAAAGTAGCGCCAACACCGTCCGAAATGGGCGCAACGCTTGTCAGCGTTCTGGAGGAACGCGGCATCTTGAATTTGTGCACGACACATTGAGCTTTTTTTGATATAATCATTCGCAAAGGTAAGCAACCTTCTCAGCCGAAAGCGGCTCGGAAGGTTGCTTTTTTTATTTTCGGAGGAGGGATTCGGGAGTGGAGAAGAATTGGGTGTTGGCGGGATTGCATGAGTGTCCCGGGGTAGGCTGGAAAACGCTGCAGCAGATCGTTGAATACGATGAGGATTGGGAACATGCCCTGGAGTTTACCGCTGTCGATTGGATGGCGCGGGGGCTGAATTCGGAGCTCGCGCTGCAGTTGTCGGAGCAGTTCACCGCCGAGTGGATTGAAGCCCGAATGGAACAACTTCATCGCAAGGACATCCAAGTGATTACAAGACTGGATTCGGAGTATCCTATTCTAATGAAGGAGACCGTTCGACCGCCTTGGGTATTGTATTGCCTGGGTGAGGTCGGACTCCTGAACCGCCTCTCCGTAGCGATGGTAGGCACACGGCTGCCGACCGCCTACGGACGTAAAGTGGGGGCCGTATTGGCCGGTGAGCTTAGCTCTCGCGGAATAACCATCGTTAGCGGGATGGCCCGGGGGATCGACGGAGTTTGCCATGAAGCGGCTTTACAGGCGGGAGGACCTACTCTGGCCGTGTTGGGGACGGCTATCGACGTCGCCTATCCGCCGGAGCATACCTCGCTGTACCGCAGGATTGCCGAGCAAGGACTAATCGTTTCGGAATATCCGATCGGCACGCCGGGTCATCCCGGGATGTTCCCCCAGCGTAACCGGATCATCGCGGGGATCAGCCGGGGCACCGTGGTTGTGGAAGCCGACGCCCGCAGCGGTTCGCTGATCACGGCGGACTGGGCGCTGGAAACCAATCGCGACGTGTTTGCAGTTCCCGGTCCGGTCACCTCGCCGAAAAGCCGGGGGACGTTGTCGCTACTGAAGCAGGGAGCAGCCAAAATCGTGACCGAAGCCGAGGATATCTGGGAGGAATACGAAGCCTTTTTACCTGCCACGAAAGAGTCCCAAAAGGAAGCGGTAACAGGAAACAAGTTGACAGATGAGGAGCGCCGCATATACCATATGTTGGAGCAGGGCATCACGAGTTTCGATGATTTGCTCGTGCAGACCGGGTGGGATTTTGGACTTTTACACTCAGTTCTGTTATCTTTAATCATGAAAAAAACGGTGGTTCAACTCCCCGGCTCCGTGTACCAGCTAATATAGTCCATTCCTAACCGAGAGTGGCCCGATTATATGACTATATGAATATTCTATATGAACATGAATTTGATGAGCTTCGTATTGTTTGAGAGGAGGACGAACCTGTGGCGGATTCACTCGTCATCGTGGAATCGCCTGCCAAGGCGAAAACGATTGGCAAATACTTAGGCAGCAAATACATCGTGAAAGCCTCAATGGGTCATGTTCGCGATTTGCCCAAGAGCCAAATTGGGGTTGAAGTAGAGAACGACTTCAGTCCGAAGTATATTACGATCCGTGGGAAGGGTTCCGTATTAAAAGAATTAAAAGATGCCAGCAAAAAAGTGAAAAAAATCTATCTGGCAGCCGACCCCGATCGCGAAGGAGAAGCGATTGCCTGGCATCTGGCCCATGTCCTGGATATGGACGAAACGGAAACATGCCGCGTCGTATTTAACGAGATTACAAAGCAAGCGGTTAAGGATGCGTTCAAAACCCCGCGCCGAATCAATATGGATTTGGTGAATGCTCAGCAGGCCAGACGGATTCTAGACCGGCTGGTCGGTTACAAGGTCAGCCCATTGTTGTGGAAGAAGATCAAAAAAGGAATGTCGTTTGGCCGCGTGCAATCGGTAGCGGTAAAGATCATTTTGGATCGGGAGAACGAAATATCCGAATTTGTTCCGGAGGAATATTGGAGCATTACGGCAAAGCTGAAAACCGGAGAAGCTGCTTTCGAGGCGAAGTTCCATCAATTCCAGGGCCAGAAGTTGGAGCTGCAAAGCGAACAGCAGGTTCGGGAAATTCTGGAATCGATCGAGAAAGCCAAGTTCAGCGTGGCCGAAGTGAAGGAAAAGGAACGCCTCCGCCATCCGGCAGCGCCGTTTACGACCAGTTCCCTGCAGCAGGAGGCGGCCCGCAAGCTGAATTTCCGCGCTGCGAAGACGATGTCGGTCGCTCAGCAGCTGTATGAGGGCGTTGACCTCGGCAAAGAAGGGACCGTCGGTCTCATCACCTACATGCGTACGGACTCGACGCGAATCGCCGCCTCGGCGCAAGAGGAGGCGAAGGAATATATCCTGGGGAAATTCGGAGAGGCATTCGCCCCCGAGACGCCGCGCCAGTATTCCAAAAAAGCGGCAAGCGCGCAGGATGCCCACGAAGCGATCCGTCCGACATCGGCGATGCGCGATCCGGAATCGGTGAAGGAATTCACCAGCCGCGACCAATATCGGTTGTATAAATTGATTTGGGACCGGTTTATGGCCAGCCAAATGACCTCTGCCGTGCTGGACACGATGTCGGTCGATATCGCCGCCGGTGAAACAGTATTTCGCGCTGTCGGCTCGAAAATCCGGTTTCCCGGGTTCATGAAGGTCTACGTGGAAGGTAATGACGACGGGAACGCCAATGAGGACGAGAAGTTTTTGCCGCCTCTGCATAAAGGAGAAGTACTGACCAAAGAATCGATCGAGCCAAAGCAGCATTTCACCCAACCGCCGCCTCGTTATACGGAGGCGCGTTTGGTTAAAACGCTGGAAGAGTTGGGGATCGGACGCCCTAGCACGTACGCGCCAACGCTGGAAACGATCCAAAAACGCGGCTACGTGGCCATCGAGGAGAAGAAGTTCGTCCCCACCGAATTGGGCGAGCTCCTTATTGAGCAGACGGAACAATTTTTCCCGGAAATTCTCAACGTCGAGTTTACGGCTCATATGGAGGAAGAACTTGACCATGTCGAAGAAGGTTCCGAGGATTGGGTAAGGGTGCTGGGCGAATTTTATGAGTCGTTCGAGAAGCGGCTCCGCGTAGCGGAGGAAGAAATGAAGGAAGTCGAAATCGAAGACGAGGTCTCCGATGAGATATGCGAGAAATGCGGGAAACCGATGGTGTATAAATTGGGACGCTTCGGGAAGTTCCTAGCTTGCTCGGGATTTCCGGATTGCCGCAATACGAAGCCGATCGTCAAGGACATCGGCGTAACCTGCCCGAAATGCAAAGAGGGCCATGTGGTAGAGCGTCGCAGCAAAAAAGGACGGATCTTCTATGGATGCGACCGCTACCCGGAGTGCGATTTCGTGTCGTGGGATAAGCCGTCTCCGAAACCTTGCCCGAAATGCGGTTCCTTGCTTGTGGAGAAACGGAATAAGCAAGGCGGGAAGCTGCAATGTACCGCCTGCGATCATGTGGAAGCCCTCGAGGACAATGATGACGCAATGGAAGATTGAACGGAACTGCACAGCTTGCAGGTAAACTTACAACTTAGAAACTCAGCAAGGGATTTTGGGGGGATTAGTGATGACGAACAAAGTAACGGTCATCGGCGCGGGGCTGGCCGGCAGCGAAGCGGCTTGGCAGATCGCGAGCCGAGGCATCCCCGTGGTCTTGTACGAGATGCGTCCGGTGGTAAAAACCCCGGCGCATCATACCGATAAATTCGCCGAGTTGGTCTGCAGCAACTCGCTGCGGGCAAACGGTTTGACGAACGCGGTTGGCGTCCTCAAGGAAGAGATGCGGATGCTGAACTCGCTGGTGCTTGGCGCGGCGGATCGTAACGCGGTGCCGGCCGGCGGGGCGTTGGCTGTCGACCGGGACGGGTTCTCCGGGGAGATCACCCGCACGCTGCGGGAGCATCCCCTGATCGAAGTGGCGAATGAGGAGATCAAGGAGATTCCGCAGGAAGGGATCGTCGTGATCGCGACCGGTCCGCTGACCTCTCCTGCCCTATCGGAGCAGATCCGGAAGTTGACCGGCGAGGATTATTTTTACTTTTACGATGCCGCCGCTCCGATCGTGGAGAAGGAATCGATCGATATGAATAAAGTATACTTGGCCTCAAGGTACGACAAAGGCGAAGCGGCCTACCTCAATTGCCCGATGACGGAAGAGGAGTTCGACGCTTTTTACGATGCATTGATTCATGCGGAAGTGGCGCAGCTGAAGGACTTTGAGAAAGAAGTGTATTTCGAAGGCTGCATGCCGATCGAAATCATGATGCGCCGCGGCAAGCAGACCGCATTGTTCGGTCCGATGAAGCCGGTGGGCCTGGTGAACCCGCATACCGGCAAGCTGCCTTACGCCGTCGTGCAACTGCGTCAGGATAATGCGGCCGGAACATTGTACAACCTGGTAGGGTTTCAGACCCATTTGAAATGGGGCGAGCAAAAGCGCGTGTTCTCCATGATCCCTGGGCTTGAAAATGCCGAGTTCGTCCGCTACGGCGTGATGCACCGCAACACGTTCATCAACTCGCCCAAACTGCTGATGCCGACCTACCAATTGAAGGCGCGGCCGACGTTGTTCTTCGCCGGGCAGATGACCGGCGTTGAAGGTTACGTCGAGTCTGCCGCGTCCGGCCTGATCGCAGGCATCAACGCCGCACGTGCCGCCGCCGATATCGAGGGGATCGTCTTCCCCGAGGACACGACGCTCGGCAGCATGGCGCGGTATATCACGACCGCGGACTTCGAGCATTTCCAGCCGATGAACGCCAACTTCGGCCTGTTCCCGAAGCTGGACACCCGCTACCGCAAGAAAGCGGAGAAGAACGAAGCGCTCGCTCAGCGCGCGCTTAATAGCTTACGCTCCTTTATGGCAGAAGAACGGTTGGGTTAAACCACCGTTTTTTTTGCAATCTGGGGGGCAAACGGGTTATGCTGAAAGCATACACATAGAATTAGCCCAATAAATCAGAAACGCAAGCGAATCCCGAAGGAAAAGCGTTCCATGCACGAAGTAGAGCGCATCCCCGCAGGGGACAGCGGTTCAGGAGCGCCTCAGTTGATCCCGCGTTCTTCCGGTGTTTCAGGTAACTCGGGAGCACCCAAAGTAAGACGTACCCGAAGGGGGAAAAGCGTTCCACGCACGAAGTAGAGCGCATCCCCGCAGGGGACAGCGGTTCAGGAGCGCCTCATTCGATCCCGCGTTCTTCCGGTGTTTCAGGTAACTCAGGAGCACCCAAAGTAAGACGTACCCGAAGGGGGAAAAGCGTTCCACGCACGAAGTAGAGCGCATCCCCGCAGGGGACAGCGGTTCAGGAGCGCCTCATTCGATCCCACGTTCTTCCGGTGTTTCAGGTAACTCGGGAGCACCCAAAGTAAGACGTACCCGAAGGGGGAAAAGCGTTCCATGCACGAAGTAGAGCGCATCCCCGCAGGGGACAGCGGTTCAGGAGCGCCTCATTCGATCCCGCGTACTTTAGGTGTTTCAGGTAACTCGGGAGCACCCAAAGTAAGACGTACCCGAAGGGGGAAAAGCGTTCCACGCACAAAGTAGAGCGCATCCCCGCAGGGGACAGCGGTTCAGGAGCGCCTCAGTTGATCCCGCGTTCTTCCGGTGTTTCAGGTAACTCGGGAGCACCCAAAGTAAGACGTACCCGAAGGGGGAAAAGCGTTCCACGCACGAAGTAGAGCGCATCCCCGCAGGGGACAGCGGTTCAGGAGCGCCTCAGTTGATCCCACGTTCTTCCGGTGTTTCAGGTAACTCGGGAGCACCCAAAGTAAGACGTACCCGAAGGGGGAAAAGCGTTCCACGCACGAAGTAGAGCGCATCCCCGCAGGGGACAGCGGTTCAGGAGCGCCTCATTCGATCCCGCGTTCTTCCGGTGTTTCAGGTAACTCGGGAGCACCCAAAGTAAGACGTACCCGAAGGGGGAAAAGCGTTCCACGCATGAAGTAGAGCGCATCCCCGCAGGGGATAGCGGTTCAGGAGCGCCTCATTCGATCCCACGTTCTTCCGGTGTTTCAGGTAACTCGGGAGCACCCAAAGTAAGACGTACCCGAAGGGGGAAAAGCGTTCCACGCACGAAGTAGAGCGCATCCCCGCAGGGGACAGCGGTTCAGGAGCGCCTCATTCCCTCCCACGTTCGTTAACTTTGCGGGAGACCAGAGGGCAGCGGGCCCTCGGGCGCCCTCCCTTACGGTAAGGGAGGGATGGGGAGGGTTGAGATCCCACAAGAAAGGAAGTGCAAACATCCATGGACCTATCTTTTCACGCCACAACGATTTGCGCCGTACGCCTCAATGGCAAAGGGGCCATTGCCGGTGACGGGCAAGTCACGTTTGGTCAGAACGTCGTGATGAAGCAGACGGCGAAGAAAGTCCGCCGGTTATACCGCGGGCAAGTGATTGCCGGTTTTGCCGGTTCCGTTGCCGATGCCATCACACTATTCGAAAAATTCGAGGGGAAACTGGAGGAGCATCAGGGCAACTTGCAGCGGGCGGCCGTCGAACTGGCCAAGGATTGGCGGCAGGATCGCGTGCTTCGGAAGCTGGAGGCTTTGATGATCGTCATGGACAAATCCGGCATGCTGCTGATTTCCGGGAGCGGCGAAATTATCGAACCGGACGACGATGTGCTGGCGATCGGGTCAGGCGGTAACTTCGCTTTATCCGCTGCGCGGGCGCTCAAACGACATGCTCCGGGTTTGGAGGCGAAGGATATCGTGCGGGAATCCCTCCAGATCGCTTCGGAAATATGCGTGTATACCAATAGCAATATTATCGTTGAAGAGCTTTGAGTATCCGTTGAAACTATCGTGTTCAGGGGGACGAATCATGACCGATATGAATTTAACGCCAAGACAAATCGTGGCCGAACTGGATAAATACATCGTAGGACAAAAACAAGCGAAGAAGTCGGTTGCCGTCGCATTGCGGAACCGGTACCGGCGGAGTCTTCTCCGGGAAGAGGTTCAGGACGAAATCGTGCCGAAGAACATCCTGATGATCGGGCCGACCGGGGTTGGGAAGACGGAAATTGCCCGGCGGCTTGCGAAACTCGTCGGTGCCCCTTTCATTAAGGTCGAAGCGACAAAGTTCACCGAGGTTGGATATGTTGGCCGGGATGTCGAGTCGATGGTCCGCGACTTGATCGAAACGGCGATCCGGACAGTGAAGCTGGAGCGCACCGAAAAGGTGAAAGATAAGGCGGAGGAACTCGCCAATGAACGTCTCGTTCATATCCTGGTACCTTCCGAGAACAAAGCCAAAGGGGTTCGCAATCCTTTTGAAATGCTGTTTGGAGGCGGCAACGGAAACAGCGCCCCTGTCCAAGAACAGCCGGAGGAGGACGGTACGCTCACCGAACGCCGCCGGCAAGTGCGTTTCAAATTGCTGGCCGGTCAATTGGAGAACGATATCGTCGAAGTCGAAGTAGAGGACAATGCGCCGACGATGATGGATATGTTCGCCGGTCAGGGCAATGATCAGCTTGGCATGAACATGCAGGAAATGTTCGGCAACCTCTTGCCGAAACGGACCAAGAAGAGAAAGCTGACCGTCAAGGAAGCCCGCAAGCTGCTGACGCAGGAGGAAGCGGCTAAACTGATCGACCAGGACGACTTGATTCAGGAAGCCGTCACGCGGGCGGAGCAAACCGGGATTATCTTTATCGATGAGATCGATAAAGTGGCCAGCCGCGGCCAGGGTTCAGGGCCTGACGTTTCCCGCGAAGGCGTGCAGCGCGATATATTGCCGATCGTGGAAGGCTCAACGATCATGACCAAATATGGTCCGATCAAAACCGATTATATTTTGTTTATCGCCGCAGGGGCTTTCCATATTGCCAAGCCGTCCGATTTGATCCCTGAGCTGCAAGGGCGTTTTCCGATTCGGGTCGAGCTAAGCAGCTTAACGCTGGAGGATTTTGTATCGATCTTGACGGAGCCGGAGAACGCCTTGACCAAACAATATATCGAGCTCCTACGCACGGAGGATCTGGAAATCGAGTTTTCGGACGCGGCGATCCATGAAATCGCCCGTATAGCAGCTACGGTTAACGCGAATACCGAAAACATCGGAGCCAGACGGCTGCACACCATTCTCGAAAAACTGCTGGAGGACCTGTCCTTCGAAGCTCCGGAGTTGACGCTCGAGAAAATGGTGATTACTCCGGAATACGTAAAGGAAAAACTAGGAAATATTGCCCAGGATCGTGACCTGAGTCAATTTATTTTGTAGCTCCGGTCTCTGGTTCTCGGGTCGGGACTTCTCATTCACTAGGACCTGATCCGTTTTTCACAAAACTGTAAAATTTAAGGCCACTTTGCCATAACAGGGCGGGTGGCCTATATTAATTCCAAGAAAGCCGATTGATTTTAATTCAATTGGATTTTGTTGGATTTTGACGATTAATTTGCAAATATTGTATTTTTGACCAAAAACGATGTCAAACCGTTGAAAGATAGGGCTTTTTTCTTATTGTAATAATGTCGAATCTCCATGAAACTTAGGATATATGACATTATTAAACAAGTTTCATGTCTAGGACATAAGAAAGACAATGAGAAAGACAATAATTAGCAATAAAATGTCGAAAAAAGAGGATTTGTCTATTGTTTGTAGAATCATTATGACTAAGATCTAATGAGACTAAGGGGGGAAATAAAGTGCAGTTGTTGAACGGTCTGGGATTTGAGAGGTTGGATACCGCAATCCAAGCCGCAAATCTTCGGCAAGGGGTTATCTCCAATAATATTGCGAATGTGGATACCCCTTATTTTAAAAGGTCCAGCGTCTCTTTCGAAAGCATGCTGCAAGCTGAAGTGAACGGCGGCATGCCGGCGCTTCAAGGGAGGAGGACGGACGTGAGGCATTTCGTGATAGGTCCAACGAATGAAGTCCCTGAACCGGTCGTAAGCACGGACCAAAGCACGGCGATGAACAATAACCAGAATAACGTCGACGTCGACAGCGAAATGACCAAACTTGCCGAAAACCAGCTGAGGTATAACGCTTATATCGAACAAATGAACTATTTGATTAAAATGAAACGTACCGCTGTGGAAGGGAGATAATCGGTCTTGAAGATCAACGATAGTTTTGGGATTAGTTCTTCCGCATTAACCGCACAACGTCTTCGCATGGACGTGATTTCCTCCAATATCGCCAATGCAGATACGACCCGGGCCAGGATTGAGGACGGCAAGGCTGTTCCTTACCGGCGCAAAACGGTCGTCATGACTCCCAAAGAGATGGATTTCGACAACGCTTTGAATTCCGCCATGGGCAAGGACGCAAGCAGCCAAGGGGTGAAAATCACAAAAATACAAGAAGATCCCTCGCCGTTTAAACCGGTTTATAACCCAGCGCATCCCGATGCGGATAGCGAAGGGTATGTCTATATGCCGAATGTCGATATTTTGAAAGAGATGGTAGACATGATTTCGGCAACGCGTTCATACGAAGCTAACGTTACGGCGCTGAACGCCAGCAAGGCAATGTTCACCAAAGCCTTACAAATTGGTAAATAGAGTCCATATATAATCAATTCGTAGAATAGGAGTGTTGCACGTTGATCGAGAGAATGAGTTTTGACTCCTTAAGACCACTGACGGGGGTGCAAACGTCCGGCAATGCGCAGAAGCTCACGCCTGCGGAATCGATGAAGCAATTCAGTTCTTTCCTAAGCGATGCGCTGGACGGAGTTGCTGCACAGGAAGCCCATGCACAACATGTAAACAACCAATTTCTGTTAGGAAAAGTGAATGCCGACGAGATGATGATCGCCTCGGAGCAAGCCTTGTTAAGTTTGCAGTTGACTACGCAAGTCCGGAATAAAGTGATAGAAGCTTATCAAGAGATTATGCGTACGCAAATTTAAGGATCGAACATGCTCGGATGAGGTGACATTGTGAATGAGAGAATTACACAGTACCGCGATCGATTGCTCGGGTACTGGAGCCAATTTAGCAAAAAACAGAAAACATTATTGATCTCAACGGTGACATTTATCCTGCTCGCCATCATCCTGCTTACGATCCAATTCTCCAAAACGGAATATGACGTGGCATTTACGGGGTTGGATTCGACAGATGCGGCAGGAATCATCAATTACTTGGAATCCGGCGGGATTCCATACAGGCTCGGACCGGACGGCACGACGATTTCGGTTCCCAGCAAGGATGCGGCTCGGGTCAAGGTCGACGTCGGCTCGCAAGGGATCGTGCAGAACGGATCGATCGGTTTGGAAGCCTTCAATGCAAGTTCTTCCTTGATCGGAATGACCGATAACGAATTTAATGTCAAGTATAAAAGTGCCCTAAACGGCGAAGTTGAAAAACTGTTGAAGCGAATGCAGGGCGTCAACGATGCGAAGGTGCTGATCAACCTTCCGACGGAAAACGTGTTCGCCAGCCCGGACGAGCAGGAGAAAGCAACGGCCTCCATCGTTCTATCGTTCAAGCCGGGCTATCGGCCAAATCAGGAGGCCGTCGACGGTTATTTTAATCTGGTGAAAACTTCGGTTCCCAATTTGCCGGTGGAAAATATCTCGCTCTCGTCAAGTGACGACACGGTATTGCTTCCAAGCGGACAAGGCGGAGCCACAGGCTCGCTGACTTCGGCAGTTCAGGAGAATATGGCGCTTCAGAAGAAATTCGAGAGCGACGTGCGACAAAGCGTAAAGCAATTCCTCTCCAGACTGACCGGCCCGGACAAAATCGAAGTGCTGGTTGCGTCAAAACTCAACTTCGACCAAGTCAGCCAGAAGGATAATCTGGTTACTCCGGTGGATACCGATAATATGAAAGGTATCGAAATCAGCGCACAAAAAGTGCAAAAAAGCTACACCGGAGCAGCTAGTCCGAACAGCGGAGTTCCCGGTACCGGCGAAGAAGACGTCGTCAATTATCCTTCGGCAGAAACGAACGGGGGATCGTCTTCGGAAGAAAGCTCGTCAACGATCAACTACGAAGTCAATCGGATTACGAAGGATATTATCGCTAGTCCTTACGTCATTAAGGATTTAACCATCAACGTTGCCGTTGAACCACCTGAAGGTCAGGAAACTTTGGATGATAATACCCGGACCGCGATCGAAAATATCTTAAAAAATATCGTAGGGTCCTACTTGGCCGATTCCGGTACTACTTATACAGACGAAGATTTGCAGAGAAAAGTTTCAGTGTTGTCCCAGCCGTTTCATTCGGACGCGACCCAAACCGCTGGTTTGAGTTTGTCAAACCCGTGGGTCTGGGGAGTGGGGGGCGTGGCTCTGCTTGCGCTGGCAGGCCTTGGAATCGTGTTGTTCCGCCGCCGCAAGCAAACGACAGAAGAGGAAGAAGAAATCGATTTGCCTCTTACGCCGGAGTTCCCGTCCATTAATTTGGATACGGTCACGAATGAAAACCAAGTGCGCAAACAACTGGAAACGTTGGCCAAGAAGAAGCCCGACGAATTCGTTAACTTACTTCGCACCTGGCTGGCTGATGAATAGGGGTGAACGCAATTGTCAAAAACATCGAGCCCGGGTTTAAGCGGGAAACAGAAGGCAGCCATATTGTTGATCACATTAGGGCCTGAGGTGTCCGCCCAAATTTTCAAGCATTTGCGGGATGATGAAATCGAACAGTTGACACTGGAGATTGCCAACGTCCGAACGGTGGACAATGCGGAAAAAGAAATGATCATGGCTGAATTTCACCAAATCTGTCTGGCGCAGGAGTATATCACCCAAGGCGGCATCAATTATGCCAAGGAAATTTTGGAGAAGGCGCTGGGCCAATCTAAGGCTGTGGATATCATCAACCGTTTGACCGCTACGTTGCAGGTCCGGCCTTTCGATTTTGCCCGCAAAGCGGATCCACACCAAATTCTCAACTTTATCCAAAACGAAAACGCGCAAACGATCGCTTTGGTCTTGTCCTACTTGCAATTCGAACAAGCGGCCGCAATCCTATCTTCGCTGCCGCAGGAGAAACAGGCGGAGGTCGCAAGAAGAATCGCGGTCATGGACAGCACGTCGCCGGAAGTGATCGCTCAGGTCGAACGCGTGCTGGAGCAGAAGCTTTCCGCAACGGTCACGCAGGACTACACCAGCGCGGGCGGGATCGAGTCCATTGTGCAGATTTTGAACGGGGTCGACCGGGGAACCGAAAGAACGATTCTCGACTCCCTGGAAATCCAAGATCCGGAACTGGCCGAGGAAATCAAGAAGCGGATGTTCGTATTTGAGGATATCGTCAATATCGACAACCGTTCCATTCAACGGATTATCCGCGATATCGAGAATGCCGATTTGCAGCTCGCCCTCAAAGTGGCCAGCGAAGAAGTCCGCGAGGCCGTCTTCCGCAACATGTCGAAGCGGATGTCCGAGACTTTCAAGGAAGAAATGGAATACATGGGGCCAGTGCGGCTGCGTGATGTGGAAGAAGCACAAACTCGCATCGTAGCGACGATCCGCAGACTGGAAGAAGCCGGTGAGATCATTATCGCCCGCGGCGGAGGAGATGACATCATTGTCTAATTTGATCAAGGTGTCTCAATACGTACCGGTTGAAATCTTAAAACAGCTGAATTTGGCCAAAGTCCATCCGTCCGTTGAGGACCCGCCTTCCGGTCAAACCGAAGAGCCGATGGTTCATGGGCCTTCCGCCGAAGATCTTGCGGCAGAAGAAACAAGGCGGCAGATGCTGGCCGATGCCAAAGAGTTTGCCGAACGCCAGGTTAGGGAGGCGGCGGAACAAGCGGACCGCTTGCTGGCCGAAGCCCGCGAGCAAATCGAAGCTTGGTGGCAAGAGCGCCGTGAACAGGATGAGCACATGATCGAAGCTTTGAAGGCCGAAGGTTTTAACCAGGGTTATGAGGAAGGGAAGACGCAAGCTGAGGCGACGTTAAGCGCCCGAATCGAGGAGATGATGGGCGAAGCCGAATCGGTGCTGCAGCAGGCTTATGTCGAGAAGGAACGGATTATACAGGAGGCCGAGCCGTTTTTGGTCGAATTAAGCTGCGCAATTGCCGAGAAGATCATCGATAAGCAGCTTGAGCTTGAGCCGGAATACGCTGTGGATCTGATCAAGAAGAGTCTGGCACGCAAACATGAGCAGGGGATCCTGACGCTGTGCGTTTCGCCAAGCGACTTCGCTTTCGTGCAAGCGGCACGGGAAGAACTGAGCCTAGCCATCGATTCGCAGGCCGAGCTTCAGATTTTACCGGATCCGACGGTTAAGGACCGCGGCTGCGTCATTCGTTCTTCTTTCGGAAGCGTCGACGCCAGAATCGATACGCAGTTAACGGAAATCAAAAAAGAACTCTTGCGGGTTTCTCTGCAAACGGAGGAGCGGGATCCAGCGAATGACGATTTTGAAGGCTGAACGTTATATCGATCATCTCAGGCAGCTTGACCCGGTACGAATCAACGGGAAAGTGACGCAGGTTATCGGGTTGATGGTCGAATCCGAAGGTCCGGACGCCAGCATCGGCGACTTGTGTTATATATATCCGAGCAAAGCGGCTCAACCGCTGCAGGCCGAAGTCGTCGGCTTTCGCGAGAACAAGGTGCTGCTGATGCCGCTGGGCGAGCTTCAGTCGATCGGCCCGGGCTGCGATGTCGTCGGGACCGGCAAGCCGTTGACCGTGCAGGTGGGATCCGAGTTGCTCGGCAAGGTGCTGGACGGCTTGGGCCAACCGCTGGACGGTTCGCTGTTGCCTTCGCGGATGGGCTACTACTCAACCTACAACAAGCCGATGAATCCGCTCAATCGTCCGCGGGTGGCCGAGCCGATCGGCATCGGGGTGCGAGCCATCGATGGTTTGCTGACGATCGGCAAAGGCCAGCGCGTGGGGATCTTCGCCGGTTCCGGGGTTGGGAAGAGCACTTTGATGGGCATGATCGCCCGCAACACTTCGGCGGACGTCAACGTGATCGCGCTTGTCGGGGAACGGGGACGCGAGGTGCTGGATTTTATCGAACGGGACCTCGGGCCTGAGGGGCTGGAACGCTCCGTCGTCGTCGTGGCAACCTCCGATCAGCCGGCTTTGATCCGGATGAAAGGCGCCTTGATCGCAACGACGATTGCCGAATACTTTCGCGATCGCGGCCTTAACGTCATGCTGATGATGGATTCGGTAACGCGTTATGCGATGGCGCTGCGGGAGGTGGGGCTGGCTGTCGGGGAACCGCCTGCCATGCGCGGATATACCCCTTCCGTGTTTGCCGCATTGCCGAAGCTCATGGAACGGGCGGGAACCGGACCGACAGGTTCGATTACCGCCTTCTACACCGTGCTCGTTGATGGCGACGATATGAATGAACCGATCGCCGATGCCGTCCGGGGAATATTGGACGGGCATATCGTTTTGAACCGCGGGATCGCAAACAAGGGTCATTTTCCCGCCATCGATATTCTCGCCAGCATCAGCCGGGTGATGAAGGATATCGTGACCGACGAGCAAAACGAAGCGGCCGAGAATCTGAAACGCCTTATGGCAGTTTATAAAGACTCCGAGGATCTGATCAATATCGGTGCTTATCAACCGGGCTCCAACGCGGACATCGACGAAGCGATTGGTTTCATCCAAGACATTTGGAGCTTTACGAAACAAAAGGTTAACGAGAAAGTGACGCTCGCCGAAGTTCAGGAACGGCTAATTTCCGAATTCGCAAGGAGATGAAACGTAAAGCATGAAGTTCCGATACGTCTATCAAAAAATAGTAGATTTGAAATCCAACGAAAAGACGCAGGCCGAGTGGATGTTGTCCGCTGCCGTCGGCCAACTGCAGTCGGAACAACGTTCGCTGGAGCAGTTGTTGGAGGATAAAGCCAAAACCGCGGCGGTGATCGCGGCCGAAGCGGAAAATACGGCCTCCATGATCAAGCTGCAGGAACTTCAACGATATATGGACTTTATCGATCAAGCGATTGATCGGAAGTTAGCCGATATTCGCGAAGCCGAACAACATGTCGACCGCAAGAAGAGAGAATTGAAGGGGAAGATGCTGGACGAAAAGGTGTGGCTTAAAGCGAAAGAGAAAGCCATGGACAAATTTCAGCACGAAATGCTTCTTCGGGAACAAAACGAGCTGGATGAGATGGCCACGGTCCGGTTCGCCATGAGAGCCCGATAAAGAAGGCGGGCGCCCATACGGTTGTTCGAAGGAGGGAAAGAGATGGCAAAAGAAGTGCTGGATGAGGAATTGGAAGAAGAGTCGGGGGGAGGACTTTCGCGGTTTCTGTTCTTTATGACCCCCATTCTTTTTACGGTCGTACTGCTGGGCGTACTCTTAACATTATTCAACATCGACTTCCGCAATACGCTGATCGATTTGGGGAATCGGATTCCCGTTGTGAAGGATCTGGTGCCGGATCCGGAAGCCCCCGAGGGTGAGAAAAAGCAAGTCGCGGAGAAAAAGAAAAAGCAGCAGGAGAGTACCGACGCTACCGTAAAAGAACTTAAGCAGCAGCTTGAGAAGCAGCAAGCGGAGCTGCAGGCGGCTAATCAGCAAGCGTCCGAGCAGCAGGAGTTGGTCAAAGATTTGGAGGATGAGTTGGCCGCTGTTCAGCAGGAGAAGAACGAACAAACGCAGTCGGCGGAAGCGGAAGCGTACCAGAAGGAAGTAAAGAAGCTGGCCAATCTGTATGCGGAAATGAGCCCGAGCAAAGCCGCGGCGATATTCGATAAGCTGACGACGGAAGAGACGCTGCAAATGCTAAGTGTCATGAGCAACGAAAGTAAAGTGGCCATTTTAGAAAAAATGGATCCGCAAAAAGCAGCTGATATTTCGATCAAGCTAAAAGATGTAAATGCATCCGAGGATTTGGCGATTGCTGCGCTGCAATCCAGGCTCAAGATGGAGGCTGCGGATACGGCTGCCACCACAACCGGAACAGGCCTCGATGATACCGAGCTTAGTCAGACTTTTTCGTCGATGGGTGCGGCAGACGCTGCCAAGCTCGTGCTTCAAACGTATAAGCTGAGCCCGGAAAAGGCGCTTAAGATCATGAAGGCGGTGAACGGAACTACCCGTTCGAAAATTTTGGCGGAAATGGCCAAGACCGACGAGAAAACTTCGGTGAAGATCTTGAATCAGCTGGTGAGCAAGTAGACGCTGACCGGATATTGAGCTTGAAAGGAGGTGAGAAACAAGATGAGTCAAACCGTAACCCAAGTTAATGTGACAAAAACCGGATCCGCCAATTCGTTGTGGTATGGATCGACGGGCAAGACGGAAGCGGGACAATCCGCAGCCTTGTCTTTTGACCAGAAGCTCCTCGCCATGCTGCTTGGCAATGCCCAGCCGCAGGACGGACAAGCTGCTTCTCAGCTCTTGACCTTGGCCGGTATACAGAAAGCCGCACCTTCCGAAGAAGCCGATAGTACGCTGGCGACTATGATCGAGGGTTTACTGCAGCAACTGCCGAAATTGGACGATGCACTTCAAGCGGACCCTTCGTTGATGGCGGCGCTACAAGGCTGGCTGCAAAATGTCCAATCCTTATTACAGCAGACAAGTACGCAGCAAGTGGCCAGTGCGGCGTCTGAGGAACCCCAAGGGCTGCCGGTGCTGGCGCAGCAGCCGGAGACGATGCGGTTTGCGGTGCAAGATGCGTTGGTCCAATTGTTGGCGGCAGCGGGATCGAATGCCGATGTCGGCAATATGACGGCTAGCGCTCAAGGCCATGCGGCAACTATGCTGGATACGTTGCAAGGGATATTGGATTCGCTTCCCGAAACGACAGAAACGAAGCTGAATGTCGGTAAAGGACCCGAACCGGCAGGAGGAATGCATCCGCGAGTCCTTATGGCGGAACAAGGGGAAGGAGCTAACCCGCAAGGCAGCTCCGGCTCCAATGGAGATGCTTCAAACCGGGGAGATGCCCAGACTGTTCAGCACAGCTTGAAAACGGGCAGTAACGCGGCCGCAATTCACTACAGCAGCCAGACGCTTGAAACCGAAACGGCAATCGACGGTTTAACGGTTGGACCGAAAGAGCAG
Organism: Paenibacillus sp. JL3B1040; assembly: GCF_057063165.1. NCBI lineage: Bacteria > Bacillati > Bacillota > Bacilli > Caryophanales > Paenibacillaceae > Paenibacillus > Paenibacillus tiangongensis. Next base: position 2,458,010 of record NZ_CM169317.1, read on the forward strand.
GAGGATTCCGTGCCGACAGGGCAAATCGTGACCGCGGGACAACTCGCGCTCCGGGACAGCGGCATCAATACCATTAAACACGTGGCCAAACCGGTTCCGGTTGAGCATTTCGCCAAAGAAATGAGCGGTTTCCTGGTGAACAAACTGGAAATCGTTAATCTGAAAGGCGTCTCCGAGGCGAGAATCTCGCTTTATCCGGAGCATTTGGGCCATGTCGACGTGCGGATTACGATGCAAAACGGGCAATTAACCGCTCAATTTATGACGGAGCACGCTTTTGCCAAGGAATCGCTGGAGCAGCAAATGGCGCAACTGAGATCGGCGCTGCAATCCCAAGGACTTCAGGTCAGCAAATTGGAAGTCACGCAAAACACCGCCTTGTCGTCCCATATGTACCATGACGGCCGGCAATCCGGCGGAGGAGCAGGGCAGCAGCAAAGCGAAAAACGCCGTCCGTTGACGGAGGACGATGCACTGGCCATTCGCGATATTAACGAAGAATGGAACGAGTGGAACGCCGAGGTCCGAGCCAAAGAGCAAAGCTACGGCAGTTCCTTTGTCGCCCGTGCTTGAGTTTAGTTGAAAGGAGGTTTCTCCGTGGCTGGTACGTATACTCCCACAGTAAGTTGGCCGAATTATGCGCAGAGCAATGTTGAAAAGGCCAGTAAAAAAAGCAATGAATTGGGAAAAGACGCTTTTCTTAAATTGATGATGACCCAAATGCAATATCAGGATCCGTTGTCTCCGATGGACAATTCGCAGATGGTTGCCCAGATGGCTCAAATTACGTCGGTCGAGCAGTTGAACAATATCTCGGAACAATTGTCCACATTAGGTCAATCGCTTGGGAACGAATCCGGACTGATCGGCAAACTGGTTGCCTGGGTCAGCGAAACCAAAACGGGCAATTACGATGTAGCTACCGGAAAAGGGGAAGTTATCATCGAGAAGGCAAGCGGAATTGTGGATTCCATCATCGTTCGGGACGGCGTTCATTACGTCAAGGTTGGGGATAAGGAAATTAAAATCTCCGATATTGAGCAGGTCGGAATCCCTACTGACGAAACGGACGGAACGGACGAAACGGGGGAAGACGGTCAGGGGGCGGATCCGTCATGAATGGACCGATCCAAGTAGGGCAGCTATTCCCCGGCAAAATTGGGCCGAATACGCTGTCGACCGGCAGCAAAAGCACGCGAGCGGGTAATGTACAAGGGGCCAGCTTCGAAGAGATGCTGCAGGACCGGTTGGTGCATTTCAGCAACCATGCGGCTAAACGTATGGAGCAGCGCGGCATTCAGCTTAAGCCGGAGCAGCTTCATCAAATCGAATCGGCCATTGACAGCGCAGCGGCCAAAGGAGCGAAGGATTCCCTGATTTTGTTGAATGACATGGCTCTCATCGTCAACGTGAATAATCGAACCATCGTGACCGCGATGGACGGCAGCAGTATGAAGGATAACGTGTTCACTCAAATCGACAGCGCCGTCATCATTTCTTGATTGGCTGGACCGGTTCACGGGAGCCAAATAAGCCGCAGACCGACTGAAGCGGCTATATGCAAGTAAATAATTGTCACTGGGAGGAATGGGAACACATGTTAAGATCAATGTACTCGGGCGTTTCCGGGATGCGCGGTTTTCAAACGAAGCTGGACGTCATCGGCAATAATATTGCGAACGTAAATACGGTAGGCTTCAAAACCGGCCGCGTCATGTTTAAGGATATTATGAGCCAGACGATTAGCGGCGTTACCGCTCCGGAGGAGGGAACATCCGGCGGGATTAATGCCAGACAGGTCGGTCTGGGAACTTCCATCGGTTCCATTGACACGATTCATACCGGGGGGAGCGCAATGACGACGAATAACCCCCTTGATTTGCGGATTGATGGAGACGGTTTTTTCTTGGTTAAGCTGAGCGGCGATCAAGAGGTGCCCTTCTTGACAAGAGCCGGGGATTTCCAAGTTGATGCGCTGGGTCAACTGGTCACTTCCGATGGATTACTGGTTTGTAACGCTGATGGGGATGCACTCGATCCTATTGTTACGGGAGGGGTAACAGCATTTTCCATTTCGGCAGACGGCACGATTACAACCAAACTAGCTGACGGAACGACCGGTACGGCCGGCCCGATTGGTTTGGCAAAAGTTACGAATCCTGCAGGATTGGAAAAAATCGGAGGAAATCTTTATCGTGTAACAACAAATGCGATTGCGGATGGTGAGCTTGATGCGGGATACACGACCCCGAACGCAAACGGCGCCGGTGGTCTCGTTGTCGGCGAATTGGAAATGTCCAATGTCGAGCTTACTGCGGAATTCACCGAGATGATCGTAGCACAGCGGGGGTTCCAAGCCAACTCGCGGATTATCACCACCTCCGACGAAGTGCTTCAGGAAGTCGTTAATCTGAAACGTTAAGCGAAAGGGTAGCCGGGGAAGGGCAAACCGTTCCCCGGCTGTTTCCCCCGCTTCCTTGATCGCTTAGGAGGGAAATCATGATTTCAGTAACACGCTTGAACGGTTCTCAGATGTGGCTGAACGCCATCATGATCGAGACCGTGGAGGAAACACCGGATACTTACGTCACCTTGATCACGGGGAAGCGTATTATCGTGCTGGAGAAGGCGGCCGATGTTATTGCCATGATTCAAGCGTACTATCAAGATATCGGCATCCACGCAGCAACTATTAAAGTGCAACAAATGGAGGAATGGTCATGAAAAAAATGTTGCCTTGGCTAATTACGATTTTGCTTGCAATCACCTTGATCGTATTGGCCGCCTTCCTGCTGGTGAATCAAATGAACAAGCCCGCGCCTGGCACCGAGGTGAACGCTTCGGTAAACAGCGTGGCTGAGCCGGCGAAATTGCCGGTGGACGAAATCGTCAAAGTCACTTCAACGATCGACGATATCAAGACGAATTTGTCCGAACCGAATTACGTTGTGGTCATCGACTTTGCTTTCCAGTTGGATAGCGAGGTATCCAAGGAAGCCTTCGACAAGATCAAAGACTACAAAATCAAACCGATCATCATCAAGACGTTGGCCGATACCAAGCCGGAGGAACTGACAGGTGCATCGGGAAAAGACAATCTGAGCTCCAAATTGCTCAACCTGATCAACAAGTCGCTGCCGCAAGGGAAATTGATTCAAATCGATATTACCGATTTTATTATGCAGGCGATCTAGACAATATCGATCGAAACTGATTTTTCTAAGGGGGTGAGATGTTTGGTTGATGTGTTGTCGCAGAACGAGATCGATGCGCTGCTTGCTGCGTTATCGTCGGGCGAAATGGACGCCGAGGAACTGAAGAAGGAAGAGACGCAGAAGAAGATCCGCTCCTATGATTTTAAGCGAGCCGTGAGATTCTCCAAAGATCATATTCGGAGCTTGACCCGGATTCATGAGAACTTTGCCCGTTTTCTCACCACCTACTTTTCAGCACAGTTGCGCACCTTCGTGCAAATCAACGTTGTTCAGGTAGAGCAGCTTCCTTATGATGAGTTTATTCGCTCTATCCCGAAAATGACGATCCTAAACATTTTTGAAGCCGAGCCGCTGGAGGGGAGAATGGTTTTAGAGGTTCACCCTAACGTTGCGTTTGCTATGCTGGATCGGTTATTAGGCGGCCTCGGAACGGCACCTTCGAAAATCGGAACACTTACGGAGATCGAAACGATTATCATGGAGCGGATTTTCAGCCGAGCCTTCGAAAGCTTGCAGGAAGCCTGGAGAACCATCGTGGATATAAATCCGCGGATGGAGGGCTTGGAAACCAATCCTCAGTTCATGCAAATCGTATCACCGAATGAGACGATCGCGTTGATTTCACTAAGCACGAAAATCGGGGATACCTCAGGGATGATTAACCTTTGTATTCCACATGTCGTTATCGAACCGATCATGCCTAAGCTTTCGGTTCACCACTGGTTCGTCTCCCAGAAAAAATCGCGTGCGCCTGAAGAGGTCGAGGCGCTTCGCAACCGGGTGAACAAAGCCAAGCTGCCGGTCATCGCGGAGCTTGGCGAATCGCAGATCACCGTCCGTGAATTCCTGGGATTGTCCGTCGGTGATGTAATCTCATTAAACAAGCCCGTTCAGGATGGGTTGCAGATCCGAATCGGCGACAAGTTGAAGTATATTGGTAGCCCCGGAACGGTGAGGGATCGGATTGCCGTCCAAATCGATGAAATTGTCAGCGAAGGAGTTGAGGAACTTGACGAGCAATGATTACTTGTCCCAGGAAGAGATAGACGCTTTGCTTAAACAAGCCAATCAGGATACGGCGCAGGAACCGACTATTAACGATGTACTGACGCCTTTGGAACAGGACGCCCTGGGTGAAATCGGGAACATTACGTTTGGCAGTGCGGCTACGGCGCTATCCACCCTATTGAACAAAAAGGTGGACATCACGACTCCGAAGGTCTCTGTCATTACGCGTTCCCAGTTCGAAGCCGAGTTTCCGAAGCCGCATGTCGCTATCCACGTCGAGTATGTGGACGGTTTTGAAGGGATGAACTCTTTGGTCATCAAGACAAAAGACGCCCAGGTCATTGCGGATCTAATGCTTGGCGGGGAAGGCAATCCTGCCGAGGAAGAGCTAAACGAAATTCATATCAGTGCCGTTCAAGAAGCCATGAACCAAATGATGGGCTCTTCGGCGACATCGATGTCTACGATTTTTAACCGGTTTGTTAATATCTCGCCTCCTGGCATCGATATCCTAAATATGTCCAGCGGGCGTGGCCTGAGCAGCTTGCCAGAGGCGGATCCGCTAATCAAGATCTCCTTCCGCTTAACGATTGGAGATTTGATCGACTCTACGATTATGCAACTGCTAACGGTGAAATTCGCCAAGGAAATGGTGGACAGCCTGATTAGCGGATCCGCTTCGGAAGCGAATACGGGCACCAAGGAAAGCGCTGCTGCGGCCGCAACTCCTGCGCCCCAGCCTGCTTCTGCTTCGCAGGCCGCCGTCTATCAACAGCCACCTGCGCCGTCGCAACCGATGCAGCAGCCGCCGATGCAAGATGGGTATGGTTACGGACACCCGGCGCCTTACGGATATTCGCCCCAAGGCCAGCCTTCCGGCGAACCGCATCATTACGGTACAACGCCAGGGCGTAATTTGAATGTACAACCTGTACAATTTGCAAATTTAGGGAATCCGTCTTTTAGTCAAGTGGATGAAAATAATTTGAACTTATTGATGGACATACCCCTTAAAGTCACCGTAGAATTAGGAAGGACCCAACGGCAAATCAAAGATATCCTGGAATTGTCCCAAGGCTCCATTATCGAGTTGGACAAGCTTGCCGGTGAGCCTGTGGATATTCTGGTGAACAACAAACTGATCGCCAAGGGCGAGGTTGTCGTCATCGACGAAAACTTCGGTGTACGCGTCACGGATATCGTCAGCCAGTGGGACCGCATTCAAAAATTACAATAGTAGAAGTTTAGGGAGGATTTTAGATCAATGGCAAACCGAATTCTTATCGTAGACGATGCAGCATTTATGAGAATGATGATCCGGGACATTTTGACAAAAAACGGGTTTGAAGTCGTGGGTGAGGCTCAAGACGGCGTACAGGCCATCGAGAAATTCAAAGAGTTGCATCCGGATCTAATCACGATGGATATTACGATGCCTGAAATGGACGGCATCGCCGCGTTGAAAGAAATCAAGAATCTGGACCCTAATGCAAAAGTGATTATGTGCTCCGCGATGGGTCAACAAGCGATGGTTATCGATGCGATTCAAGCCGGTGCGAAGGACTTTATCGTAAAGCCTTTCCAATCCGACCGGGTGATCGAAGCGATCAACAAAACGCTTGGGGTGTAAGCTAAGCGATGAATAATCCGCAGGAGTATGGCTCTGGGGATGTCAACCTTTGGGGGAACTTGTTTACCGTCATCGTAGTTCTTGGCCTGATCATTGCTCTAATTATCTTGCTGATCCGTTTTCTTGGCAAAAGGAACCGATATTTATCCCATAGTCGCTCAATCCGCACTTTGGGAGCCATTGGCCTCGGACCGAACAAATCCCTGCAAGTGATTGAGCTCGGGGGGAGCGTCTATCTTGTCGGTGTCGGCGAGGATATTTCCCTGGTGGACAAAATATCCGAACCGGACGAGGTGGCTTTGCTGGTGCAAGCCTTTGAAGATGAGGGAGCGGAAATTGCCGGATTATCGTCGACCTTGTCCGGCTTGATCTCCCGTTTCCGCAAAGAGCCCCCGCGCGAGGAAGAAGAACTTGACGGAGTGGCTTTCCATGAGGTGTTTCAATCACAACTGCGGAAGATGCCGGACCGGAAGCGACAAATGGAGGAACTACTGCAGGATCCGGAAGAACAATCTACAGATCGGTCGAGGGATTCATGAAGAGAAAATTGTTGATTGTCAGCTTGTTGTTGATGACATGGAGTCTATTTGCAATCTCCATAGCTTCAGCAGAACCGGTTAACCCAATTCCGAATATCGACATTCAAATCGGTAATTCGGGCTCGGGTGGGGCGCCAGGAACCAGTTCATTGTCGATCATATTGCTGATTACCGTACTCAGCATCTCGCCTGCGATTTTGGTGCTGATGACAAGCTTTACCCGAATTGTCGTAGTATTGGGGTTTGTTCGAAATTCCCTAGGGACGCAGCAAATGCCTCCGAATCAGGTATTAATCGGACTTGCCTTGTTCTTAACGTTGTTCGTAATGAGCCCTACGATATCGACTATCAATGAGGTAGCGTTACAGCCTTACATCAAAGGGGAGATTACCCAATCGGAAGCGTTGGATAAAGCGGCGGTTCCCATGAAGAAATTCATGTACACGCATACGAGAACCAAAGATCTTCAGCTGTTTATGGGCTATACCAAAATGGAAAAGCCCAAGAGCTACGAGGACATCCCGCTTTCAGTCATGGTGCCCGCTTTTGCCATCAGTGAACTTAAGACAGCCTTCCAAATGGGCTTTATGATTTTTATCCCGTTTCTGATTATCGATATTGTTGTATCCAGCGTACTCATGGCAATGGGGATGATGATGCTGCCGCCGGTCATGATTTCACTGCCGTTCAAAATCCTGCTGTTCGTGCTGGTGGATGGTTGGTATTTGATCGTTAAATCACTTCTTGTTAGCTTTAACACCTAAAATTCAGGAATAGGGCCAGGTTCAGGGAAGGAGAAGCGGTTTATGAGTTCGGAATTTATTATCGGTTTGGCCGGACAAGCCGTTTATACCGTGTTGAAGGTCAGCGCACCGATGCTATTGATTGCTCTCGCGGTGGGACTCTTGGTGAGTATTTTTCAAGCGACGACCCAAATTCAGGAGCAGACGCTTGCCTTCGTTCCCAAAATCGTTGCTGTTTTGGTCGCTTTGCTGTTGTTCGGTCCTTGGATTTTAACGACGCTGGTAGACTTTACTTATGGAATTCTAAATAACCTATCTAGTTATATCGGTTAGGTCGCATAAAATATGGATACTTTACTGCACGGAATTTCTGCTTTCATGCTTATTTTTTGTCGAATGACAGCTTTTTTTGTGGTTTCACCGATATTTTCATCTCGAACGGTACCGACAACGTTTAAGGTGGGACTCTCCGGTATTATTGCGGTCCTTATTTTGTTAACGATCGGTCCGAATCAAGCCATACCTAATGATTTGGGTTACATATTGTTTGTTTTGCGCGAGGTGCTGGTTGGTCTGCTGATGGGATATGTCGCGAACCTGATATTCTCCGTCATTCAAATGGCCGGCTCCTTCATCGATATTCAAATCGGCTTTGGGATCGCGAATGTGATCGACCCCATGACCGGAGCGGCGGCGCCGGTATTAGGAAACCTGAAGTATATTTTCGCAACCTTGATGTTTCTCAGTATGAACGGACATCATTACCTGCTGGATGCGGTCATTCGAAGCTATAACTGGATTCCGCTGTCCAATGATCTGTTCCAGCAAATCTACAACGGGGATCTGGCGGAATTTTTGGTTCAAACCTTCAGCCAGGCGTTTATGCTGGCGTTCCAAATGTCGGCACCGCTTGTCGTCGCCTTGTTCGTCACCGACGTGGCGCTGGGGTTTTTGGCTCGAACGGCGCCGCAATTCAATATTTTCGTTATTGGCATACCGGTAAAGATCATCGTGGGTTTGCTTGTGATGCTCGTGCTTGTGCCCGGCTTTATCGTTGCGTTTCAGTCTTTGTTCGAGGTATTGTTCCGTGCGCTGCATGACCTGCTCGGTACGGTCGGTCAAAGGCCGAGGTAGGATGGGGGATCGCTATGTCATATCGATATTCGCTTGATCTGCAGCTATTTGCCGGCGAAAAAACGGAAAAAGCGACTCCGAAGAAACGTCAGGACGCCCGCAAAAAAGGGCAGGTGGCCAAAAGCCAGGAACTGACCGGGGCTCTGTTATTGATGGCCGGATTTATATGTTTGATGGCGTTTGGCGGTTATATCAAAGAAAGGTTGGTTGGCCTCTTCGTCGACGTGTTCTATAACCGGTTGACCATGGACGTAACGCAAACCAACGTCATGACCATGCTGGGGGATTACGCGGTTCAGGTGCTTCTGTTGGTCGCTCCGATTTTCCTTGTTGTGGTGGTGATGGCCGTTGTTGCCAACTATGCGCAGATTGGCTTTCTGTTTATCGGGGAGCCGCTCAAAATGAAGTTCAGCAAGCTGGACCCGATCAAAGGTTTTAAAAACATTTTTTCGATGCGGTCGCTGGTTGAATTTCTCAAGACACTTTTTAAGCTGCTAATCATCGGATATCTCGTCTTCTCGACGATTTGGGGGTATCGCGGAAGCTTGTCCGCCCTGGGTCATATATCGGTAGAGGACACGTTCCATTTTACGGCTCGCCTGACGATGAATATGGGCATTAAGATTGCGGCTGCTTTGATTGTGCTCGCTGCCTTGGATTATATGTATCAACGATATGAACATGAGAAGAACCTCAAGATGTCCAAGCAGGACATCAAAGACGAATATAAGAAAATGGAAGGCGATCCGATCATTAAAGGTAAAATACGGGAACGTCAGCGGCGGATGGCCCTGCAGCGAATGATGCAGGAGGTGCCAAAAGCCGACGTGATTATCACCAACCCTACCCATTTCGCGGTCGCTTTGAAGTACGACGGATCATCCATGGATGCCCCGCAAGTCATCGCCAAAGGGCAGGACTACGTGGCGCTACGCATTAAAGAAATCGCCAAGGAACATGGCGTGATGACCATGGAAAACAAGCCGCTGGCACGGGCGCTGTTTCAACGAACCGAAATCGGGGATACGATCCCTGCGGATTTGTTTCAAGCCGTTGCCGAAGTGCTGGCTTACGTATATCGAATTAAAGGCAGGGCCAAATAACGATGGGATCGGAGGGGAACAAACGTGAAGAAATTTAAGGACCTATTTATTCTAGTTGGCATAATCGGCATCGTTTTGCTGATGATCGTTCCGATCCCGACTTGGTTGCTGGATATTTTGCTGATCATCAACATTTCGCTCGCGTTGATTATTTTGCTTGTTGCGATGAATACTCGGGAGGCTTTGCAGTTCTCGATCTTCCCGGCCATGCTGCTCATCACGACGTTATTCCGTTTGGCATTAAACGTTTCGACCACCAAGCTGATTCTGGGACAGGCCAAAGCCGGCCACGTGGTGGCCACCTTTGGTTCATGGGTTTCCCATGGGGAACCCGTTGTCGGTTTTGTCGTCTTCCTGATTCTCGTGGTCGTTCAGTTTATCGTTATTACCAAAGGATCGGAACGTGTGGCCGAAGTCGCTGCACGATTTACGCTCGACGCGATGCCGGGGAAACAAATGAGTATCGACGCTGACCTGAACGCCGGGCTGATCAATGAGCAGCAGGCGCGCGAGCGTCGCGGCAAAATCGAACGGGAAGCCGATTTCTACGGCGCGATGGACGGGGCGAGCAAATTCGTTAAAGGGGATGCTATCGCGAGCATCATCATCCTCCTGATCAACCTGATCGGGGGGTTTATTATCGGGATGACCATTCACGGCATGTCCTTTCCCGAAGCGCTTTCGACTTACTCGCTCCTGACGATCGGGGACGGCCTGGTCAGCCAGATCCCGGCCCTGCTGATCTCCACGGCAGCCGGTTTGATCGTGACGCGCGCATCCTCGGAAGGGAACTTGGCGGAAGATATTACGGGGCAACTGTTTACGTACCCCAAGCTGCTGTATATTGTAGCTGGGACAATCGCCCTACTCGGCACGTTTACGCCGATCGGCATATGGACGACCTACCCGTTCGCCGGATTGATGATTTTTGCGGCCTACACGATGCAGAAGAATATGGATCGCCGGCAAATCGAGCAGGAACAACAAGAGGAGGAGCAACAGATCGAGGAAGTTCGCAGCCCCGAGAGCGTCATCAATCTTCTGCAAGTGGATCCGATCGAATTCGAATTCGGATACGGCCTTATCCCGCTGGCCGATACCGGCCAAGGCGGCGATTTGTTGGACCGGATCATCATGATTCGGCGTCAATGCGCGCTTGAATTGGGTCTTGTCGTTCCGGTCATTCGCATTCGCGACAATATTCAACTAAAACCGAACGAATATGTCATCAAAATAAAAGGAAATGTCGTAGGCGGCGGTGAATTATTACTTAATCACTATTTGGCCATGAGTCCCGGGATGGATGATGATTCGATAACGGGTATCGAGACCCGCGAACCTGCGTTTGGTTTGCCGGCCCTATGGATCGACGAAGCGACGAAGGATCGGGCGGAACTATCCGGTTATACCGTGGTCGATCCGCCGTCCGTGGTGGCGACGCATTTGACGGAATTGATCAAGAAGCATGCGCATGAGCTGCTTGGCCGTCAAGAGACCAAAGCCCTGGTCGACAATCTCAAGGAAAATTATGCGGTGCTTGTCGACGAGTTAATCCCCTCGGTATTGTCGATCGGGGATGTGCAGAAGGTGCTGGCCAAATTGCTGAGGGAGAAAATCTCGATTCGCGATATGGTGACGATCTTCGAGACGCTGGCGGACTACGGAACCTATACCAAGGATCCGGACGTGCTTACCGAATACGTCAGACAGGCACTCTCTCGGCAAATCACGCAGCAATTCACCCAACCGGGCGAAACGATGCGCGTCATCACCGTAGGGCCTAGCCTCGAGAAGAAAATTGCCGAGAGCGTGCAGCAGACGGAACAAGGCAGTTATCTGGCGCTGGATCCAGCTTCGACGCAAACGGTGTTCCAGAAACTGACGGAGCAAATCAACCGTCTGGTGCAAACGGGCCATCAGCCGATCCTGCTCACCTCGCCGACGATCCGGATGTATTTGCGGCAGGTCATCGAGCGAAGCATGCAGGATATACCGGTACTATCCTACAGCGAGCTGGAACCGAATGTTGAAATTCAAAGTGTCGGGGTGGTGAATTTATGAGAGTCAAACGGTATATCGTTGACACAATGCCTGACGCCATGCTAAAAATCCGCAGCGAGCTGGGGGCGGATGCGGTTATCTTAAGCACGAAAGAAATGAAGGTTGGCGGTTTCCTCGGCATGTTCCAGAAAAGGAAGATCGAGGTCATCGCCGCTACGGAAGGGAATGCGGCGCCTGCGCCGAAAGGAAAACCGACCCTGCCGGCCAAACCGCCGGTGTCCACTCCGGTCGCTCGTCAAACCGTGCCGGAGGCCTATCGCAAGACGTCGCAGCTGGCCCAGCCTGCAGCATCGGCGCAGGTTGCGACAGGTTCCTCAACTTTGACCGCGGTCGGTTTGCAGGAAAGGGAGGAGCCGATCATCACCCCAATCCCCCTGGCAGTAAAGCCTCAAGCCGCCGCCCCGGAGCAGAGCCAAGCGTCGGTTGAAGCTGTGCCGAATTCGCCGCCGGCCCGGTTGGAGGCCGCGATTCAAAGTGCTGCCGCTCAGGAACATTCCTCGCCTTTATCTATGAAAGAGAGCGCCAGCTCCGTTAAAGAAGAACGCTTGCTTGAAGAGATTCGGCAAATGAAGATGTGGATCAGCCAGTTGGCCAAAAAGCAAGGCGATACACGCGAAATGCCGCCGGGCTTGCAGTCCTTCCAACAACGGTTAATTAACCAGGAAGTGACGCCGGAGCTTGCAGAGCATTGGATTGAAGAGATCTACGAAGCTTGGCTAAGCTCCGGCAAGACCTTAAGCGACGATCAATTGGAGACCAAGGTTCGCACCGTTGTCAGAGACTTTCTGAATGACCGTATCGATAGGGGCATCGGCGACAATACGCGAATCGTATACATCGCCGGACCTACCGGCGTCGGAAAAACGACGACCATCGCCAAGCTTGCGGCCGACCAAATTTTCCGTTTGCGCAAAAAGGTCGGGTTCATCACCGCCGACACCTACCGGATCTCGGCGATTGAGCAACTGCGAACCTACGCTTCCATCTTGAATGTTCCGCTCGAGGTCGTGCAATCCCCAGGCGACGTACAACGGGCGATGCAGCGGTTGAACCATTGCGATCTGATTCTGATGGACACCGCCGGGCGGAACTATTTGAACGAGCTGTTCGTGGCTGAGCTGCATAGTCTGCTTGCCCCGTCGGACGTCAGCGAGACGTATCTGGTCCTAAGCTTGACCTCCAAACTGCAGGACATGAAACGGATCACCGAGCATTTTAGCAAATACAGCTTGGATAAGGTGATTTTTACGAAACTGGATGAAACGGATACGGTTGGCTCGATTTATAACTTGTTACACGAGTATCCCCTGAACGTATCATTCCTGACCAACGGGCAGAATGTACCGGATGATCTGCTGCAGGCTGACGGGGAATTGCTGGTCGACATTCTTCTGGGAGAACGGAAGTTATGAGCGACCAGGCCCAAGCACTCAGACAACTGGTATCGTCACAGGGTGGCCCCGCAGACTCAAAAGTTCGTAAAGGATCAGCCAGGATTCTGACCGTCAGCAGCGGCAAGGGAGGCGTAGGCAAATCCAACTTCACGTTGAATTTTGCCTTGGCCCTCAAGTCACTGGGACGCAAGGTGCTGCTCTTCGACGCCGATATCGGGATGGCCAATATCGACGTGTTGATGGGCATTAGGCCGAGATACAACCTGTATCATTTGCTGAAGGGAGAAAAGGATATCACCGAAATTGTGGAATTGGGCTCGCATGCTTTGCCGTTTATCGCGGGAGGCTCGGGGCTTGCCGATCTGTTCTCGTTATCCGAAGCGGATTTGAACTATTTCACGTCGCAGATCGAAACGATCTCCGAGGAGATGGATTACATTCTTTTTGATACCGGAGCCGGATTATCCAGGGAAACGCTGAATTTCATTACCGCCGCCGACGAATGTCTGGTCGTCACGACGCCCGAGCCGACCTCGATCACGGACGCGTATGCGTTGATCAAGGTCGTTCACGGTATGGAGGCAAACGTGCCGTTCCGATTGGTCATTAATCGGGTCTCGGGGGAACCGGAGGCCAAACAGGTCGCCGACAAAATTTCGCTGGTCGCCGGCCGCTTCCTCGACATGGATATCCCCACGCTTGGCTATCTCAGCGACGATGCGCATGTGATGCAGGCGGTCAAGAAACAGGTTCCTTTCTCCATCGCTTTCCCCGGTTGCTCGGCAACGCGCGATATTCAGCGTTTGGCTTTGACTTATCTGAATGTTCCGCAAACCAAGCCGAGGGACACTTTATCGGGAATCAAAGGATTTATGCATAAATGGTTGAAGCTGGCAAAATGATTCTTCGTGAAGGAACAGGAGTGGAACGTGGATGTCTTATCGAGTGATGGTGGTAGACGATTCGGCGTTTATGCGTAAAATCATCTCGGATCTCATCGAACAGGAAGAGGCATTTGAGGTTCAGGCGACGGCCAAAAATGGACGCGAAGCGATCGAGCAAATCGCTCGAATTCAGCCGGATTTGGTGACCATGGACGTGGAAATGCCGGAAATGAACGGCCTGGATGCGCTCAAGGTCATTATGAAAGAACACCCACTGCCGGTGATTATGCTGTCCGGCATCAACGAGCAAGGCATGCGGGAGACGATCATGGCGCTGGAGCTTGGCGCCTTCGATTTCATCCGCAAGCCATCGGCAACCACCAGTTCTCACGATATCGAGCAGGTGGGGCGCGAGCTGCGCGAGCAGATTCGGGCCGCGATGCAGGCGAAGGAGCGCCGCGAAGCCTGGACGGCCGCGCAGAAGAGCGCGCCGCCGAAAACGAGCTCCGGTAAGCCGAAGCCGCCGTCGCCGACGACACCTGGCGCGGCCGCTTCCGGCTCAAGCGACGCAGCAGCCGTGTCCCCGGCGCCGCCTGCCGGGCGGGCGCTTGCCGGCGGCGAGGCCGCTGCGCGCGCGCCGCTCACGGACGGCCCTCGTCCGGCGACGAGGCCGCCCGCAGCGAACCCGTCCGCGCCTGGCAGCGGCCGGGAGGCCCCGGGCTGGCGCCAGGCGAAGGCGCCGGCGGAGCGCGCGCGGCCGACGGTACGGCCCGCGCCAACACCGGGCGGCGAGGCGAAGGCCGCCTCGCCGGCCCGGCAAGTCCCGCCGCAGCAGCCGGCGGCGGAGGCGGCGGCCGCCCGTGAAACGGCGGGCGGCGCTGCCGCCAGAGGGCGACCGGGGCGCGGTCGTCCTTCGGCGGGGTTTACCGATCTTGTTGCGATCGGTACCTCAACGGGAGGCCCCAAGGCGCTGAAAGCGGTCTTGGAGAAAATCCCGGGCGACTTTCCGGCACCGATCGTCATTGTACAGCATATGCCGCCAAACTTCACCAAGTCGCTCGCTCAGCGCCTGAATAGCTTGTGCGACTTGAATGTCGTTGAGGCGGAGGAAGGCCAGGAATTGCAGTGTGGTACGGCATACATTGCTCCGGGAGGTTTCCATTTGAACGTTGTGCCTGGTCCTGCAGGAAGCGGCTATCGCGTGCATTTGACGAAAACAGCGCCCTGCAACGGACATCGGCCTTCAGTGGACATCTTGTATGAATCGCTGCTGCCGCTGCAAGCGCTGAAACGCCATATCGTGCTGCTGACGGGGATGGGTAGCGACGGGGCGAAAGTCATGAAGCGGCTGTACGACGCTGGCGTGACTTCGACCATTGCCGAAAGCGAAGAGACGTGCGTCGTTTTCGGAATGCCGCGCTCGGCAATTGAATTGAAATGCGTCAGTCATGTATTACCGCTATACGAAATTGGCCCCAAGCTTGTACAAGAGGTAGCTAAAAAAGTCAACTAGTAAATTTGTCCTGACCTTTTTAGTTCGCCGAAAAAAGGGAGGGTTCAAAAAGTTGGGTTAACGGGACCGGAAGACCGGACATTTTGAACAACCTCTACAGTTGTGAAATAACGGAATCTCTTGGAGGAGGTGCCTCACCATGGACATGAATCAGTATTTATCCATGTTTATCGATGAGTCGAACGATCATTTGCAATCATTAAACGAAAAAATGCTGGAGCTGGAAAGCAACCCTGACGATATCAGCATCGTTCAGGTGATCTTCCGGTCGGCCCATACGCTGAAAGGCATGGCGGCAACGATGGGCTTCGAGGATCTGTCTTCGCTAACGCACCAAATGGAAAACGTGCTTGACCTGGTTCGAAACGAAAAGCTGAAGATGCAGGAGTTTATTTTCGACACCTTGTTCAAGAGCCTGGACGCCCTGCAAATGATGGTGCAGGACATTACCCAAGGCGGCGAAGGCAAAGCGGACGTCAGCGAGATCGTCGCTTCGCTGCAGTCGATCGTACGCGGGGATTTCGCGGGAAGCGGGAGCTCGGCGGCAAGCAACCCGGCGGCGACCGGGACCGCTGCTTCCGGCACGTCGTCCATCCAATTGGATCAATATCAATTCTCCGTATTGGAGCAATCCATTACGGAAGGACATAAAGTGCTGTACATCGATGTCGCGATCCGGGAGGATTGCCAATTGAAAGCGGCGCGCGCCTACCTTGTCTTCGACCTCCTGGAAAGATACGGGGAAATCGTGAAATCTTCGCCATCCGTTCAAGAAATCGAACAAGAGAAATTCGAACGCAGCTTCTCTCTTTATTACATAACCCAAAAAGAGGCTGTCGAGATCCAAAACATGATCCTGAATCTGTCGGAAATCGAGACGGCCCAAGTTGCGGCGTTGGACCATGAGACGCTGTCACAGCTCACTTCGGTAGCGAACGAGGCGGCTGCGGCTGCTGAGGCTGCAGCGCCTGCACCTGCCAAAGCCGAAACGGCTCCGGCCAAACCGGCCAACGCTGCCGAGGCCAAAATTAACGCCCGTCCCGCAGGGGGAGCCGCCGCTCCTTCCCGGACGATCCGGGTTGATATCGACCGTTTGGACGTGCTGATGAATCTGCTCAGCGAGTTGTTGATCGACCGTGCCCGTTTGGAGCAACTGGCCGAAGAAGTCAAGCGCAGCGACCTGACCGAAACGGTCGAGCATATGAGCCGCGTTGGCAGCGATTTGCAGAACATCGTGTTGAAGCTGCGGATGGTGCCGGTCGATACCGTATTCAACCGCTTCCCGCGGATGATTCGGGATTTGGCGAAATCGCTCGACAAGAAAATCGATCTGAACATCGTCGGTGCGGAAACGGAGCTGGACCGCACAGTGATCGACGAAATCGGCGATCCCTTGGTGCATTTGCTTCGGAATGCGGTGGACCACGGAGTCGAATCCACGGCCGAACGGATTGCTGCTGGCAAACCGGAAACCGGGACCGTTCAGCTTCGCGCTTTTCATAGCGGCAATCACGTATTTATCGAAATTGAAGATGACGGACACGGCATCGATCGCAATAAGGTGCTGCAGAAAGCGCTCAAAAACGGTGTCGTAAATGAAAGCGAAGCCGCCTCCATGACGGACGAACAGGTGTATATGCTGCTGTTCGCCCCGGGCTTCAGCACTGCAGAGGTCATCTCCGACATTTCCGGACGCGGCGTTGGACTTGATGTCGTCAGATCCAAAATCGAGTCCTTGAGCGGCGTCGTGTCGGTCGAATCGAAACTGGGCTCCGGGACAAAGTTTTCGGTTCAACTCCCGCTGACCTTGTCGATCATATCGGCCATGCTGATCAAGGTTGGGGCGGAGAAATATGCGATCCCTTTATCCTCGATCGTCGAAACCGGCTTGATCAAACGCGATCAGATTCGGGAAGTGCACGGCTATACGATGGTGTCTTACCGGGATACGCATATTCCGCTGCTGTCGCTCGCCAAGCTGTTTGACGTTCCGGGATTCTCCGAGGACGAAGAAGAGGAGACGGAGATTGTCGTCATCCGCAAAGGGGAACGGTTGGCCGCGTTAACGATCGAAGATTTCATCGGCCAAAGCGAAATCGTCATCAAAAATCTGGGCAAGTATTTGCCGTCGGTGCAAGGGGTCGCCGGAGCAACGATCTTGGGCGATGGCCAAGTTGCTCTCATCATCGATCCGAATGCTTTCATTAAATAAGGCCATTTTTACACTCTAAGGAGGGTTTCCACATGGGAGAGGAATTGAAAGTCATCGTATTCAAATTGGGGCATGAGGAATACGGTATCGACGTAGACAAGGTTCAAACGATTGAGCGCATGATGCCGATCACCCGCGTTCCCAAAACGTATGCATTCGTCAAAGGGGTTATCAATTTGCGGGGCGTGGTTATTCCGGTCATCGATTTGCGCGGCCGCTTCGGGTTGCCTGAAGCCGAGTACACCGATCAAACCCGGATCATTATCGTGTCGGCCAACGAGATGGAGGTCGGATTCATCGTGGACTCGGCCAACGACGTTATCGATCTGAATTCCGATCTGATCGATTCGCCGCCGGATGTGGTTGGAGGCATTAAAGCCAAATATCTTCACGGGGTAGCCCGCATCTCCGAGGAACGCCTGCTCGTCATGCTGAACCTGTCGGAAGTGTTGAGCCGGAAGGAAATCATCCAATTGGAAAGCTTAGAGGGCTAAACCGTGGACCTGTTCAATGGGCTTGAAGACTTCAAAATGGACATTTTAAAGGAAGTGGGCAATATCGGAGCGGGGAACGCCGCCACCGCGCTATCCAAGCTGCTCGACAAGCCGATCGATATGGCCGTTCCCAAAGTCCAAATGCTTCCGTTCGAGGCGATTGCGGATCGCGTTGGCGGGGCGGAAAACCTGGTGTTGGCCGTGTTCTTCCGTGTGGAAGGCGATGCGCCAGGCAATCTGTTCTTCATCCTGAGTCCGGAAGCGGCGAAGAAGCTTCTGCATCGCTTGGCCGGCATTACTGTGGACAACGAAGAAACCTTCTCGGAGATGGAGTGGTCGGCGCTGTCGGAAATCGGAAATATATTGGCCGGATCGTACTTGTCCTCGTTGGCCGATTTTACTTCCCTGTCGATGTCGCCTACCGTTCCCGCTCTGGCCCTTGACATGGCGGGAGCGATCTTAAGTTACGGACTCCTGCAATTTGGTGAGATGGGGGATTCCGCCCTGCTGATTGATACGACATTCATTGAAGGCCATCATGAGGTGGAAGGTCAATTCTTCCTCATACCTGATCCGGATTCGTTCGCCAAAATTTTTGAAGCGCTTGGGGTAACGATAGATCATGATCGATGAGCAATATGTCGTCAAGGTAGGCATGGCCGAGTTGAATGTCATTACTCAGCAGGGACTGATACGAACAACCGGCCTAGGCTCCTGTGTAGGGCTGACTTTGTTTGACCCGCAACTCCAAGTTGCCGGTCTTGCACACGTGATGCTGCCTTCCTCGGATATCGCCCGCGAGGGGGCGCTGAATATCGCTAAGTATGCGGATACCGCCATTCCGGCACTCTACCGGAAGATGCTGGGGCTCGGGGCGGCGCCCGGCCGCCTGGTCGCCAAAATGGCCGGCGGTGCGCAAATGTTTACTTTTGCGAGCGGCGGCGACTCGATGCGAATCGGTCCGCGAAATGCAGAATCTTGCAAGCAACAGCTGTCCGAACTGGGCATCCCTTTGCTCGCGGAAGATACGGGCGGCAATTACGGCCGAACGATCGAATTGGACAGCGTGACGGGGATTTTATATGTGCGAAGTGTACAAATGGGGATAAAGGAATTGTAGCCATGCCAGGAAAATTGAGATATTACTTGTTGTCGGGCTTTATCGGTTTTCTGATTACGTTAGCCGTTTCGGCGGGGAACAATCTGTTCATGACCAGCTTTATCCGAGGTCTCATTTCTTTTGCCGTCTGGTTCCTGCTTGCGTTCGCAGCAAGCTGGATGCTTGGATTTTTGAAGGAAATGCCGGGAGATTACGCATCTGTCGAGGAAACAAGCCCGGCAGTTGAAGAAGGCAAGGGCGGTGCTCTCGATTTGACGACGCCGGATGAGAGCGATCTGCTGGGCGATTTGTTGAAACCTGGTCCGGACGCTTCGGATACGGAGAAGCAATTTGCGCCACTAAATCCGCCCAAATTAGTTAAGACACCTGACGACAAAGATCCTGAAGAGCTGGTTAAGGTCGTTCGTCACCTGACAGAACAATAAGGAGGGTGAAGGCAATTGAACGAACGGAAGACATCCACTCTGAATCACGCCGACCTTTGGGAGAGTTGGAAAGAGCACGGCGATTTGGAAGCCAAGAAACAACTTATCGAGAAGCATCTGCCTATTGTCGACTACGTTTCAGGACGTCTTGCCGTCGGCTTGCCCAAAAACGTGTCCAAAGACGATCTCGCCAGCAACGGTGTCATGGGATTGATCGATGCGGTTGAAAAGTTTGATTACAAACGGGGACTTCAATTTGAAACCTATGCATCGTGGCGGGTTCGGGGCGCCATTTTGGATGGCCTGCGGCAAGGGGACTGGGTTCCCCGATCCGTGAGAGAGAAAGCCAAGAAAATCGAAGAGGGATACCAGCATTTGGAGCAGCAATATCTCCGCTCTGTCACTGATTCCGAGATGAGCTCCTATTTAAATATCAGCGAGAAGGAATTTCAAAGCATGCTCCAGGAAGTCGCCGTCATGACGCTTTGTTCTCTGGAAGATCCGATACGGGAAGAAGAATCGGAGACTCGTCTTACTTTACTCGTTGACGAAAAAGCAAAAAACCCGGATTATAAAGTCAGGGAGTTTTATTTGCGCGATTCCCTGGCCAAAGGGATCGAGAAATTGACCGAGAAAGAACGCACGGTCGTTTCCCTGTTGTATTACGAGGATTTATCCTTGAGCGAAATCGCCGAAGTGATGTCTTTGTCGCCCTCGCGTATTTCGCAATTGCATTCCAAGGCGATATTACGCCTTCGCGGCAGCTTGGAGAAGCAGCGTGATCTGTTGATGCGTGAAGACTGACGGGTTATTTTTAAGCGAGTATATGATGGAGGGAGGACGGCTTCGTGGAGCTTCTGGATGATTTAAAGCAAATCCTGAGCGTAACGCTGAACGACGATAAGACGGTGGCCTACCTGCAGTTTCTGAAGAAGGAAGATGATTTTGCCTGTACGGCGGATGCGCTGCTTCAATTCCTGAGAAGCGAGGGCCTGAAATACGGAATTCAGGAGGATATCGTAAAGCGTTTCGCGGTGAATCCTAAGGAGTACTTTTTCAGCAAAACGCCGATTGCCATGGGCCAGGAACCGATTCACGGGGAGAACGGATTCATCCGTTACGCGATTTCCCTTGACGATGACAATCAGCATCGGCCGATTGAATCGGAAGACGGCAAGGTGGATTTGAAGGAGGTCACGCGGTTAAACAATATCCGCAAAGGTCAACTGATCGCGGAGCTCGTGCCTTCCGTTCCGGGCCACCCCGGTAAGGCGGTGACAGGCGAATCGATCCCATGCAGGGAGGGGAAAGAGGCGCGTTTTAAAGTTGGGAAGAACGTGGTGTTGAACCCTGAACAGACTGCGATGTATGCAGCTATTGACGGCCTGGTCACTCGAACGGATAAGGGCAAGCTGAATGTGTTCCCAGTATACGAGATTAATGGGGACGTAGATTACAGTATCGGGAATATCGATTTCGTAGGAACGGTCGTTGTCCGCGGAAATGTGCTGACGGGGTTTCGCATCAGCGCTGCCGGGGACATTCGCGTCGTTGGCGGGGTTGAAGGGGCTGAATTGCTTGCGGAAGGGTCTATCGAAATCTCCGGAGGCATCATCGGATACAACAAAGGGTTGATCCGAGCGGGGCAGAATGTCAAAAGCTCGTTCATTCAGGACGGCAACGTTCAGGCAGGCGAAGACGTAATCGTGTCGCAAAGCATTATGCACTCCAATATTCGCGCCGGACGGGATGTGATTTGCAGCGGCGCCAAAGGGCTGATCGTTGGGGGCAACATCCAGGCGGGCGAGAAGGTGATCGCACGAGTGATCGGAAACCCTATGTCGACAGCGACTTCAATTGAAGTCGGGGCCTTACCTGAGCTAAGGAACGAACTGCAGGAACTGCGACAGCAAGTCAAAGATCAACTGGCGAACTTGGACAAAACGGAGAAGGCGCTTACTTTGCTGGATCAGCTCGCTGCAATGGGAAAGTTGACCCCCGATAAGGTGGAGATGCGCTCGAAGCTCAATATGACCAAGAAATCCAACATGCAGGAACTGAACCAGATGAAGGAACGCATGCTGTCGATTGAAAAGGCGCTCGAGGATACCGGCAAAGCCCGGGTCGACGTCCTCAAGATGATTTACGGCGGATCCAAAATCGTCATTGGGAGATACACCAAGTATATTAAGGAGCCCATTTCGCGAATGTCCTTTTACTTTAGCGAAGGGGATATTTCCATGTCGGCTTACATCTAGATAAGGCACTCATAGGAACGGTATTCGAGTTATCCATTCCTTTGTTTGAATGAGGTGATCCCATGAATATGAAATCCGTGGAAATGCAAATCGCGGTCCCTCGGACCAGCGAAGCGGGACGTGTTCAGCATGATCAGCAGCATCGACCTCTTCTCGATCAAAGTCTATTATCGGTTCAATCCTTAAAGGACAGCGAGATAGAGCGCCGGCGCAGTGCCGGCGTCGATGAGAGCGCCCATAATACGACCGTAAGGCGGGAAGGAAATGGTTCTTTCGCGCAGGAGCAGGAACATGGCCGCTCCGGGGACAAACCGGACGAGCAAGGACAGGAGCATAAAGCGGAACACCCCTACAAGGGCCGACACATCGACCTGTCGTTATAAAAGAGGTCACATCAACGCAAAAAGGTGAGGATTACATTGTCATTTGGAGAGCCTTGGTTTTACGTCGTGTTGCTTGGGGCGGCAGCGCTTGTTTATGCCCTGCTGCTTCCGGGACGCCACACTGCGGCGCCCAAAGCGGAAATGGCCAGAGAGCTGGAGGCCACTTTGGAGCAGTACATGGCGGAAATCGAAAAAGAAAACCAAGAACTGATCGACATGGTCGCGCAGATGAAGCAGGAGTTCGTCTCCAAGCAGTTGGCTCAGCAGGAGCAAATCGACGAGTTCCGCCGACGGCTGGCCGACGCAGAAGCTTCCGCCAAACAAAGTGAATCGCGACTTCGTCTCATGGAAAGCACCATGACGGAGAAGTCGGCCCTCGCTGCCGCTTTTGCGCAGGGAGAGGCGCCCCAACTTCCGCAACCTCAGGCCGGAGAACCGGCGGTTGCCGCGAAGCCCGAGAGTCTAACGGTAAGCCAACCGCCATTGCCGGAGGAACCGGAGCCGCCGCAAGAGCAGGTTCGGGACCGATATCCCGAACTGTTCGAGTTGTACGACAAAGGGAAATCGATCGACATGATCGCCAAAACAACGGGCCTTCAACGCGGCGAGGTACAGCTGATCTTGCAACTGGCCAAGAAGGAGGAGTCCCGATGATGAAGAACCGTCAGTTTATGTTGGGATTGGGCTGCGGACTCATCGCCGGAGCTTTGCTTCTCCAATTGATGCTGATCGGGCAAGGGGGCGGCAAAGAGCTCTACACTAGAGAGCAGATCGAGCGCGCCGCCGTGTTAGCGGGGTTAAAGGTCGTGGAGGCGGATCAAGAGCTTTTGACGGAGGAAGAGTGGTTGGAGCGGTCCGGCGAAGCCTCGGGTTCGGCGGACGTGGCGGGGGATAACCCGACTGCGCCGGTCGTTCCCGAACGGCCCGATGCGCCCAAGGCTCCCGAAACACCGGACAATCCGAAAACGGATAAAGGGCAAACGTTGCCCGAAGCAAAGGACGGCGAAACGGAAACGAGCGGACCTGTAGACCCGAATTCGCCTCAGCCAGCGACAGTGGAATACCGGATCGTCGGCGGCACGACATTGGAAGGCGTTGCTCAAGGCTTGGAGCAGGCGGGGGTCATCGCGGACAAGAGCGCGTTTGTGAAGAAGGCCGTATCCAAGAAGATCAACTACAAAGTTCGTGCGGGAACGTATACCTTTGAAGTTGGCGAGGATGTCGATTCGATCATCTCTAAAATCTCTCCGAAGGCTTCCGGGACCGATTAAGGAATACAGGAAAAGACACCAGGGATGCCTTTTCTTTGTGCCGTCAATTTACGTCAAACTTCGGTTGCATCCGCTTTTTACTTATGGTATAGTAATTGACGGTGTTATAACGCACGCAGGATGATTTCGTCAAGGGTGCTCGCTTATTCGATAAAGGGAGTTTTGGCGGAAAATGAAACCTGCGGAGGAAGCATCAAAAAAAACCAAACTTAGGAGGTGCGTGAAGATGGCAGTAATTTCCATGAAACAACTGCTTGAAGCAGGCGTTCACTTCGGTCATCAGACTCGTCGCTGGAATCCGAAAATGGATCGTTATATCTTCACCGAAAGAAACGGTATTTACATCATTGACCTGCAGAAGACGGTCAAGAAAGTGGAAGAAGCTTATAACTTCGTTAAGAGCATTGCGGAAGAGAATGGAACCATTCTGTTCGTAGGCACGAAGAAACAAGCTCAAGACTCCGTGAAAGAAGAAGCGGAACGCGCGGGTCAATTCTACATTAACCAACGTTGGCTGGGCGGTACGCTGACCAACTTCCAAACGATCCAAAAACGGATCGACCGTTTGAAACAATTGGAAACTTGGGAAGAGGACGGCACATTCACCGTATTGCCGAAGAAAGAAGTTATCATTCTTCGCAAAGAGAAAGAGCGTCTCGAGAAATTCCTGGGCGGAATCAAGAACATGAAGGGCTTGCCTAGCGCTTTGTTCGTCATCGATCCTCGCAAGGAACGCATCGCGGTTGCCGAAGCCCGCAAATTGGGTATCCCGATTGTAGGGATCGTCGACACGAACTGCGATCCGGACGAAATCGACTACGTCATTCCGGGTAACGACGATGCGATTCGCGCCGTGAAACTGTTGACCGGCAAAATGGCGGATGCCGTGATCGAAGCTCATCAAGGCGAGCAAACGACGGCTTAATGGCCTTGGCCATACGCTAAATCGATAAATTAAATGAAAAGGGTGGTTGGTAGGTGTCAAACCTCTCACTACCCTTTTTTTAAAGTGAAGATGACGGTATAAAATCGGTTGCCCGTTACGATGTTATTACATATGCCGACAAATTTATGCCTTTAAGACTTGAAGGGGAACACCCCTATACATCGATATGGAGGGAATTTAACATGGCTGTAGATGCAAAATCGGTCAAAGAACTACGTGAAAAAACCGGCGCGGGGATGTTGGATTGCAAAAAGGCGCTGGAAGAAGCAAACGGCGATATGACGAAAGCGATTGAGCTCCTGCGTGAAAAAGGTTTGGCTGCCGCTGCGAATAAAGCGGGCCGGATCGCTACGGAAGGGGTTGTTGAATCTTATATCCATGCCGGAGGCCGCATCGGCGTTCTGGTTGAGATCAACAGCGAAACGGACTTCGTAGCCAAAAACGAACAGTTCAAAGAATTTGCTCGCGACGTTGCGATGCATATTGCGGCGATGAGCCCACGTTACGTACGTCGGGAAGAAGTTCCGCAAGAGGAACTCGAAAAAGAGAAGGAAATCCTGAAAGCCCAGGCCTTGAATGAAGGCAAACCGGAGAAGATCGTTGAGAAAATGGTCGAAGGCCGCATCGGCAAGTACTACGAAGAGTTCTGCTTGATGGAACAAGCTTTCGTTAAGGATCCGGACAAAACGATCGCTCAGTTGCTGAATGAAAAAATCAGCACCATCGGCGAGAACATCTCCATTCGCCGCTTCGTTCGGTACGAGCTTGGCGAAGGCTTGGAGAAGAAGGTGGACAACTTCGTGGAAGAAGTCATGTCCCAAGTCAACAAATAAGCAAACCGCCTCACAACCATGTGAAGGAATGTTGGAACACGCCGTGTTCCTTCTTTTTTAACCCGCGAATGAGTTCAATGTGGAGGTATACATTTGGAACAGCCAGTGTTTAAACGTGTTGTCTTGAAGGTCAGCGGGGAATCGTTAGCCGGCCAAAACGGTTACGGCATCGACGCCGAGACGATTGCATCCATCGCCGAGCAGGTGAGGGAAGTGGTGGAGCTGGGCGTGCAGGTGGCCATCGTTTGCGGCGGCGGCAACATTTGGCGCGGAATTGCCGGCAGCGCAAAGGGCATTGACCGCGCCACCGCAGACTACATGGGGATGCTCGCCACGGTGATGAATTCCCTGGCTCTGCAGGACGCACTTGAGCAAATCGACGTGCCTACCCGGGTGCAAACCTCGATTGCGATGCAGCAAATCGCCGAACCGTACATCCGGCGCCGGGCGATCCGCCATTTGGAGAAGGGTCGGGTCGTGATTTTTGCGGCGGGCACGGGCAATCCGTTCTTTTCCACGGACACGACGGCAGCGCTGCGTGCTGCGGAAATCGAGGCGGAAGTCATCCTGATGGCGAAGAATAAGGTGGACGGCGTATACTCCGCGGATCCGTTTGTTGATCCGAACGCGGTGAAGTATGAATCTCTCACGTATTTGGAAGTGCTGAACAAAAACCTGGGGGTCATGGACTCCACGGCGTCCTCGCTGTGTATGGACAATGACATCCCGTTGATCGTTTTTGCCATTACGGAACAAGGGAACATTAAGCGCGTCGTTCTCGGTGAAAAAATCGGGACGATCGTCAAAGGGAGTGTAGATTAATGCCGCAAACGATTAAGAAACATGCTGAAGAACGCATGGACAAAGCGATTCAGGCCCTGAAAAGAGAGCTTTCGACATTGCGCGCCGGAAGGGCTACACCTTCGCTGCTTGATCGCATCCAGGTTGATTATTACGGTTCTCCGACCCCGATCAATCAGTTGGCCAATATCAACACGCCGGATTCTCGGACGTTGATGATCCAGCCTTGGGACAAATCGTCGCTATCCGAGATCGAGCGGGCAATCCAGAAGTCGGATCTCGGATTAACCCCCGCGAACGACGGTACGACCATTCGCTTGTCCATTCCGGCTCTGACCGAGGAACGCCGTGTCGAGTTAGTGAAAATGACGAAGAAATTCGGCGAAGAGGCGAAGGTTGCGATTCGTAACATCCGCCGGGACGCCAACGATGACATCAAGAAGCTGGAGAAAACCGATATTTCCGAGGACGAATCGCGCCGGCATCAGGAAGACATTCAGAAAACGACGGATAAGTTTATCGCGGAAGTGGATAAGGTCCTCGCTGCGAAAGAAAAAGAGATCATGGAAGTCTAAGAGACAAAAAAGCGGCCCCTCCTATTACGGTGGGGTTTTGTCTCTTTTTCATCATCGGCTGGAGGAAAAGCAATGATCAAGTTATTTCAACCCTGGCGGAAAAAGAAGAATCCTGGGGCATCCGTCAGCCTGTCCCCGGACAATATCCCGAAACATGTCGCCATTATCATGGACGGTAACGGAAGATGGGCGCGCAGGCTGGGTTTGCCGCGAATCGTTGGCCATCGATCGGGGATGAAGGCCGTGAAACGGGCTACGATTGCGGCGGACGAACTTGGTATTTCCATCTTGACGCTGTATGCTTTTTCGACGGAAAACTGGAAACGGCCGAAGGATGAAGTGGATTATCTGATGTCGCTTCCGCAGGAATTTCTGGCGATCGAACTGGATGAATTAGTCGAGAAGAACGTCCAGGTGCGTATGATGGGACATACGGATGAACTGCCCAAGCATACGATCGCCGCAATGGAGGAAGCGATTGAGCGGACGAAACACAATACCGGCTTGATCTTGAATTTCGCTTTGAACTACGGGAGCCGCCGCGAGATTACGGAAAGCGTCAAGGATATCGCCAGGGCCGTTCAGTCCGGTGAGTTGTCGGTGAAAGACATAACGTCTGAGACGATCGAAGCCCGGCTGTTGTCCGCCGGGTTGCCTGAACCCGATTTGCTGATCCGTACGAGCGGAGAACTGCGGTTGAGTAATTTTATGCTCTGGCAAACGGCATATAGCGAGTTATGGTTCACGGATATTTTGTGGCCGGATTTCGGCAAGGAGCATTTAATTGAAGCGGTGGCGGAATATCAGCGCCGCACGCGGCGATACGGCGGATTAACCTAGCGATGGAAGGTGTAGACTGGTGAAACAGCGGTTGATTACGGGCATCATTGCCGGCGGCTTTTTCCTCGGAATGTGCTGGCTTGGCGGAACCCTCTATCATGTACTTATATTGCTTATGGCTCTGATCGGATATTACGAATTTGTGCGCATGACCCGTATCCCGGCGTTCCAAGGGCCCGCCATCCTGGGTTATCTGGGCGTAGTTTATCTGGTGTTCCCGTGGCATCTGCTGGATATCGCCAGACCGCTCGGCGACTCTGCGGTGCTTTGGTTATTCATGCTGCTCTTGTTGGCCGTGACCGTGATCACCAAAAACGAAATGCCGATTGGCCAGGTCGCCTTGCTTTATTTGGGCATGGTTTACGTTGGCATCGGCTTCGCGGCGATCGCGGAAACTCGCAATACGGCAGACGGGCATGGTCTGTTCTGGACGTTTCTGATGCTGGCGGCGATATGGAGCAGCGATGCGGGAGCCTATTTCACCGGCCGGCGTTTCGGTAAGCATAAGTTGTGGCCCGCCATCAGCCCGAACAAAACCGTGGAAGGGGCGCTGGGCGGAGTCTTGCTTGCCGTCATCGTAGCTGTGATCTTCGCGTTCGCATCCGGCGGATTATTGACGATCGGACGAGCCGTGCTATTGGGGATATCCGCCGCGGTGGTCGGTCAATTTGGCGATCTGATCCAATCGGCGTACAAGCGCGCCTACGGCATCAAGGATTCAGGCAAATTGCTACCCGGCCATGGCGGGATTTTGGATCGGTGCGATAGTTGGATCGTGGTGTTCCCGTTCATACATATCCTAACCCTTCTTCCTTAGCAAGGAAGTCCCCGTACGCTGGGCTAACGGACTCCAGTGACCTTATTGGTGCAAAAAAGAAAGGGTTCTGAAGCTAACGGGCCTCAGAGACCTTATTTGGGCTAGAACCATCTAGATGGCTGGTTTATGCTCTAAATAACGCCGCTGGAGTCCGTTATGGCGGGAAATGGTCGAGAAATTGATAAATAACGGCGCTACAGTCCATTAGAAGGTTTTGGTTCTCTTTGAATCTCTGTGAACACGAGGTGCAACATGAAGAAAATCGCTTTGATCGGCTCGACCGGTTCCATCGGCACACAAACGTTGGATGTAATTCGGGCTTATCCCGGGGAATTTTGCTTGGAAGGATTGGCGGCCGGCAGCAATATTGAGTTGTTTGCCCGGCAAGTACAAGAGTTTCGGCCCAAGAAGGCGTCTGTGGCTACGAAAGATTTGGCCGACCGCATCCGTCCGCAGCTTCCGGATGGCGTTGAGCTTTACTATGGCGATCAGGGATTGATCGAAGTGGCGGCGGGGACCGAAGCCGATACGGTTGTGACGGCTATTGTCGGCAGCGCGGGGCTGCCTGCGACGCTAGCGGCCATCGAGGAAGGCAAGCATATCGCGTTGGCGAACAAGGAAACGCTGGTGACGGCCGGTCACCTGGTTATGGAACTGGCTCGCCGCAAAGGCGTGGCGCTGCTCCCCGTCGATAGCGAGCACTCTGCCATTTTTCAATGCCTGAACGGTGAGCATTCTCAAGAGGTAAGTCAAATCACATTGACGGCTTCCGGAGGTTCGTTCCGCGATCTAACGCGAGAGCAGCTTCGAGACGTCACGGTGGAGGACGCTTTAAAGCATCCCAACTGGGCTATGGGAGCCAAAATCACGATCGATTCGGCCACGATGGTCAACAAAGGGTTGGAAGTCATCGAAGCCCATTGGCTGTTTGGGCTTCCTTTTGAGCAAATCGGGGTTCTGCTCCACCCGGAAAGCATTATCCATTCCTTCGTTGAATATCGTGACGGCAGCGTGATCGCCCAACTCGGAACGCCGGATATGCGCGTGCCGATCCAATATGCGCTAAGCTACCCGCATCGCTGGCCATCGGCTGCGAAACGATTGTCGCTCAGTGAAGTCGGGAAGCTGCATTTTCGCGAGATGGACTTCGAACGGTTCCCTTGTTTAAGACTGGCCTTCGAGTGTGGTAAAATAGGAGGTACGGCAACCAGCGTTTACAATGCCGCCAATGAAGCGGCCGTCGCTCGTTTTTTGAAAGGCGAAATCCCTTTCCTGCAGATCGAGACCATCATTGAGACGGCTTTAGCCAAACATGATGTGCAGTCCCACCCGGATCTGGAGACGATCCGCGAGGCGGACCGCTGGGCAAGAGCGCTAGCGGAGACGCTATAAGCCGAAGGATCAGGCTGAGTTCAAGATTCGAAGCCGACTTCACTTTATTGCAGCGCTTCGTGATCAAAAGGGGCAGCTTTTCAGCACCGAGAAGGTTGGATGAAGCAGGGACTGAGCAGCGGAAGGCCAGGCTGAGTTCAAGATTCGAAGCCGAATTCACATCATTGCAACGCTTCGTGATCAAAAGCTGGGGGTGGCGGTATTCTCTTGTGCCTGATCGGAGAATATATTAATCTAAAGTAACGTTGGACGATCCGTGGCCAGAAGGGGGATGCTTACGCTTGGAATTGCTGAAAATCATATTTTTGACAGTACTCATGTTTTTCGTCATCGTGACGGTGCATGAATGGGGACATTACTTCTTTGCGAAGCGTGCCGGCATTTTGGTACGGGAGTTTGCTATCGGGTTCGGCCCCAAGCTGCTGTCTTTTAAACGGGACGAGACCCAGTTCACCTTGCGTTTGCTACCTTTCGGCGGTTACGCGCGCATGGCGGGTGAAGATCCGGAGCTGATTCAGATCTCGGACGGACAAACTATCGCCTTGCGGCTGGAGAACGACCTGGTTCGGAAGATTTATCTGGATCGGCTGGACAGCCGCAAAAACGTGATCCGCGGCGAAGTACAGCATATCGATCTCGAAGATGATCTTGCGGTACGTTTGGACGTGGACGGCGAAACGCTGACCTACAAAGTGCACCCGCAGGCGATGATGGTGACGAAAGGCAAAGAGACGCAAATTGCGCCGAGAGACCGGCAGTATGGGAGCAAGACCGTAGGGCAACGCGCCCTATCGATTTTCGCCGGACCACTGATGAACTTTTTGTTGGCATTCGTGCTGTTTGCCCTGCATACTCAAATGGCGGGGATTCCGCTCGAACAACCCAGCCACCTGCAAATCGGCGAGGTGATGAAAGGAATGCCGGCCGAGGAAGTCGGGCTGCAACCGGGCGATATCATCGAAACGATCAACGGAACTCCGGTGGGAACCGATGCGAATAAAATGATCGAAATGATCCAGGCTTCGAAAAACAAGCCGATGGTATGGACGGTCAAACGCGGCGAGGAAACGCTCAGCGTGACGATTACGCCGAAAGGGGCCGACAATGAGGACGGCAAAATCGGGAGCACCATCGTCACGATATTCCCGACGCGCAGCGCGTCATTCGGAGAGACCTTCACAGTGGCTGGGGAAGAAATGGTTGACAAAACCAAAATGATTTTCCTCGGCTTCCAGCAGTTGATCAACCGCTTTAACATGGACGATTTGGGAGGTCCGGTCCGTACGTTTGAGGTTACCGGCCAAATCGCGAAGCAAGGGATCGTGCAGTTGACCTATTGGGCGGCGATTTTGAGCCTCTATTTGGGCATCTTCAATCTGCTGCCGATTCCGGCGCTGGACGGAAGCCGCCTTATTTTCCTGGGGGTCGAGGCCCTGCGCGGCAAACCGATCGATCCGAATCGCGAAGGCATGGTACATTTCATCGGATTTGCGATGCTGTTCCTGCTTATGATTGCGGTCACTTATAACGACATCTTGCGCTTGATTCACGGCTGATCCGTATGGACGGCCCTGATCGGCGCAAGTGGACATTAAACTTGTGGTTTTAACGGGAGGACAAAGGTTCTTATGGCAAACGAGGAGAAACAATTCGTCACGGAGATTACCCCGCAGGGAGTGGACTTTTCCCGCTGGTACATCGACGTCATCAAAAAAGCGGATCTCATGGATTACTCGCCGGTCCGCGGCTGTATCGTATTTAAGCCGGACGGCTACGAGATCTGGGAGCATATCCAAACCGAACTGGACCGCCGTTTTAAGGAAACAGGCCACCGTAACGCCTATTTCCCGCTCTTTATTCCGGAGAGCTTCTTCCAGAAGGAAAAAGAACATGTGGAGGGCTTTAACCCGGAGCTGCCGTGGGTAACGGAAGCCGCCGGCGAGAAGCTGGAGGAACGTCTGGCCATCCGTCCGACGTCCGAAACGATGATCGGTCACATGTACGAAAAATGGATCCAGTCCTACCGTGATCTGCCGGTGCTGATCAACCAATGGGCGAACGTTGTGCGCTGGGAGAAGCGGACGTTGCCGTTCCTCCGCACGAGCGAATTTCTGTGGCAGGAAGGCCATACCGCGCATGAAAACGAGCAGGAAGCCCGCGAAGAAACGATGCGCATGCTGGAAATTTACCGCGATTTTGTCGAGAACTATCTGGCGATTCCGGTGATCGTCGGGCAAAAGACGCCGTCCGAGAAGTTTGCCGGCGCGGTGGACACCTATTCGATCGAAGCGATGATGAAGGACGGCCGTGCCGTGCAGGCCGGGACCTCCCATTATCTGGGCACCAATTTTGCCACGGCATTCGATATTCAGTATTTGAACCGTGAAAACGTACGGGAGTATGTCCACACGACTTCTTGGGGCGTTAGCACCCGGCTGATCGGCTCGCTGATCATGGTGCACGGGGATGACCGCGGATTGGCACTGCCGCCGAAGGTAGCGCCGAAGCAAGTCATGATCATTCCGATCGGGCCGCCGAAAACATGGGAAGCGGTTGTGGGCAGAGCGGACGAGTTGTTCGCCGAGCTGAAAAAAGCGGGCATTCGCGTCGGCATTGACGATCGCTCCGAGTTCCGCCCAGGCTGGAAGTTTAACGAATATGAAATGCGCGGAGTTCCGGTTCGTTTGGAAATCGGGCCCCGGGATATGGAGAACGGCGTTTGCGTGCTCGTCTCCCGCATCAGCGGCGAGAAGAAGGTGATTCAGCAAGACCGCTTGGTCGAAGAAGTCCAGGCGATGCTGGAGCAAGTTCATCAGGAATTGTTCGAGCGGGCCAAGGCGTTCCGCGAGGAGCATTTCTACAGTGTTGACAGCTTGGATGAAATGAAGGCGAGCATCGAAGAGAAACGCGGCTTTACTTTGGCCGGCTGGTGCGGCTCGGAAGCTTGCGAACGTCAGGTGAAAGAGGAAACGGGGGCCACCAGCCGCAATATTCCGTTCCATCCGCAAACGGTTAAGGACACGTGTCTTGTTTGCGGTGATAAAGCGAAGCATACCGTTGTTTTTGCCAGAGCCTATTAAGGAGTAACTTTCGCGTTATTGTCCCGCTGGAGCTCCGGGAAACAAACTTGGGACGCGGGCGAACGGCACAACCACAAGAGGGCTTTCGGCAGTCAGCGCCTGCAGGCTTTTTTACGCCGCCGGCAAACCGCCGGGAGCCTTTTTTTCGTTTCATGGCAATAAGTCAGCTAGCAAGGTGAGGGGAGAGGACATGACCGAGACGCAAGACAAGAGACATCGGCTGGAGCTGTTGATGAAGCAGGCAGAGGTGCCCGCTTCGCTGATCGATCCGTATTTTCTTGACGGGCATATCGAAAAGGTAGAGGTCAGCCGCAGCAATCGGGAATGGAGAATCACCATTCAGAAGGACACGCTGGTGCCGGCCCAGGCTTACCGCACGTTTTGCCTTCGGGTGAGGGAACGGATGGAGCATATCGCCATCATTTCCTTCGAATTTCATTACGGTGCCGGCCTGTCCGCCAAAGAAGTCGTTAGTGAATATTGGCCGCTGTTTCTCGAATGGGTGAAACGGCAGATTCCGTCGGTGAACGGCTGGATGGCGAGAGCCGGGTTTGACGTGGACGGCGATGTGGTGACCGTGACGTTGGGAGACGCCATGGCACTGGAATTGGCGCGCAAAAAACAAATCGACAAAGCGATATCGGTTTATTACGAAACGTATTTTGCGCTGTCGTTAAGGGTCAAGCTGCAAACCGGCGAACCTAATGCCGAAGCGTTTGAAGAGTTCCAGCAGCGGATCGTTGAGGAGGAGCGCGAGGTTATCCAACAGATGATGGAGAGCATGACGGCCGAAGCTCCTCCGGAAGAAATCGAAGGGGAAGTCATCAAGCTGCAACTCGGATATGATATCAAGGAACCGCCGGTCCCGATCCAGCAAATTCAAGACGAAGAGAAGAAAATTACGATTCAAGGAACGATTTTCGGCCTGGATCGCAAAGAGCTGCGGAACGGCAACACATTGTTTATGTTTTTCCTGACCGATTTTTCCGATTCCTTGCAGTTGAAATTGTTCGCCAAAAATAAAGAAGATCTGAAGGTCATGGGGCAGCTCGCCAACGGCAAATGGATCAAAGCGCGCGGCAAAGTGGAAATGGATCGCTTTATGCCGGTCCCCGAATTGGTCATGATTCCTTCGGATCTGTGCGAAGTATCCGCGCCGCCGGGGCGAAAGGACAATGCGCCGGAGAAGCGCGTCGAGTTCCATCTGCATACGACCATGAGCACGATGGATGCCGTAACGCCGATCGGCGATTACGTGAAGATGGCCGCCAAGTGGGGGCATAAAGCGATTGCTGTAACGGATCACGGCGGCGTGCAAAGCTTTCCGGACGCGGCGAAGGCGGCAAAGAAAAACGGCATCAAAATGATTTATGGCGTTGAAGCCAACGTCGTGAACGACAACGTGGCGGTTGTACTCAACCCGCGGGGCGACGACTTGAAGTCGGCAACTTATATCGTTTTTGACATCGAGACCACCGGCTTGTCGGTTACCCAGAACAAAATCATTGAAATTGCCGCGGTGAAAATGCAGGAAGGCAAGGAGATCGATCGTTATGCGACCTTCGTCAATCCGCATGAACGGATTCCCTATCATATTCAACAGCTGACGAATATCAATGACGATATGGTGAAGGACGCGCCCGACGCGGAGCCAGTGCTCAAAAAGTTCGTCGAGTTCGCGGGGGATGCGATTCTGGTCGCCCATAACGCCCGGTTCGACTATGATTTCGTCAACGCCAAGCTGAAGGAGTTGGGACTTCCCGTCATGGAAAATCCGGTGCTTGATACGCTGGAGCTGGCCCGGATGCTGTTTCCTTCCATGAAGAATCACCGGCTGAATACGCTGGCCGCCAAGTACAAGGTTTCGCTGGAGAATCACCACCGGGCGATCGACGATACGCTGGCGCTCGGCGAAATTCTAAACGGCCTGCTGGACGACGCCGCCAAGATCGAAGGATATAAAACGCTGGATCGTCTGAACGATAAGGTCGGGAAGGACTTGTCCAATGCCCGTCCGTTCCACTGCGGGATTTATGCGCTGAATCAGGTCGGCAAGAAAAACCTGTTTAAGCTCATCTCGATGTCACATACCGATTACTTCAAGCGGGTGCCCAGCATCCCCAAATCCAAGCTGGTGGAAATGCGCGAGGGACTGCTGATCCTGTCCGGCTGCGAGAAGGGCGAATTTTTCGAAACCGTGTTGAATAAGTCGGTCGAGGAAGCGGAAGCGGTCGCGGAATTTTATGATGTGTTGGAAATACAGCCGCTCACGATGTACATGCATCTGGTAGAAAAAGGGCTGGTCGGCAGTACGGAAGAACTGGAAACGGCCCTCCGCAAAATTGTCGAGATCGGCACGAAGCTGGACAAGCCGGTTATCGCTACCGGGAACGTGCATTACCTGGACCCGAAAGACAAGCTGTTCCGCGACATTACGATTCACGGCATCACCGGGTTCAGCCCGTTGAAAGATATCCGCAAGCCGGACGCACATTTCCGGACGACGGAAGAGATGTTGGAGGAGTTTGCTTTCCTGGGGAAGGACAAGGCGCATGAAGTCGTGGTGACCAACACGTCGTCGCTCGCAGATCGGTTCGAGGAACTGGAGCTGTTCCCGGACAAGCTGTTTACTCCGATCATCGAGGGGGCGGACGAAGAGATTCGCCGAACGTGTTACGACACGGCCAAATCGATTTACGGCGAAGAGCTGCCGGAAGTCATCGTCAAGCGGTTGGAGAAGGAACTGGAGCCGATCATCAAATACGGGTTCTCGGCCAACTACCTGATCTCCGAGCGGCTGGTTAAGAAGTCGAACCAGGACGGTTATCTCGTCGGCTCTCGGGGTTCGGTCGGCTCGTCGGTGGTTGCGCTGTTCCTTGGCATTTCCGAGGTTAACCCGCTGCCGGCCCACTATATTTGCCAAAATCCCGAATGCAAACACAGCGAATGGTTCCTGGACGGCAGCGTGCCCAGCGGCTTCGACCTCCCCGACAAAAACTGCCCGAAATGCGGCGGCAAGCTGAAGGGCGAAGGCCAGGACATCCCGTTTGAGACGTTCCTGGGCTTCAAAGGCGACAAGGTGCCGGATATCGATCTGAACTTCTCCGGCGAATATCAGCCGGTAGCCCATAACTACACCAAAGTACTGTTCGGGGAGAAAAACGTCTTCCGCGCCGGGACGATCGGTACGGTTGCCGAGAAAACGGCGTTCGGATTCGCCAAGAAATACGAGGAGGAGCATAATAAGCACTGGCGCGGGGCTGAGCTCAATCGCCTGGCGGCGGGATGTACCGGCGTCAAGCGAAGTACCGGGCAGCATCCCGGCGGGATCGTCGTTGTGCCGGATTATATCGAAGTCGAGGATATCACTCCGGTGCAGTACCCGGCCGACGATACGGAGTCGGAATGGAAAACGACCCATTTCGATTACCATGCCTTTGACGCCAACCTGTTGAAGCTCGATATTCTCGGACACGATGATCCGACGATGATGCGGATGCTGCAGGATTTGACCGGGGTTGATCCGACAACGATCCCGATGAACGATCCGAAGGTTATGAGCATGTTCAACTCGACGGAATCGCTGGGGGTCATGCCGGAGCAAATCCGTACGCCGGTCGCCACCTATGGCATTCCGGAAATGGGGACCAAATTCGTCCGCCAAATGCTGGTCGAATCCCAGCCGTCCTCGTTTGCGGACTTGCTGCAAATTTCCGGGCTGTCGCACGGAACCGGCGTTTGGCTGGGGAACGCGCAGGAGCTGATCAAAAACGGAACCTGCAACATCAAAACCGTGATCGGCTGCCGCGACGATATTATGCTATTCCTGATTTATAAAGCGGGTATGGATGCCGGCTTGGCCTTTAAAATTACGGAAAGCGTGCGTAAGGGCAAAGGGTTGACGCCGGAATGGATCGAGGAAATGAAGAAATGCAAAGTACCGCAATGGTACATCGACTCTTGCCTCAAGATTCAGTACATGTTCCCGAAGGCACACGCCGCCGCTTACGTTATCTCCGCGGTGCGGACCGCCTATTTCAAACTGTATTATCCGATCGAATATTATGCGACGTACTTCTCGGTCCGCGGCGAGGATTTCGATATCGAGCTGTGCTGCCAGGGGTACGAAGCGATTTACCGCAAGATCGAGGAAATCGAGCAGAAGGGGTTTCAGGCGTTGCCTAAAGAAAAGGCGATGCTGCCGATCCTGGAGATGGCGCTTGAAATGACGGCTCGCGGCTTCCACTTCAAGCCGATCGACCTGTACCGCTCCGATGCCACCAAATTTATCGTTGACGGTGATTCGTTGATCCCGCCTTTCTCCGCGCTAGCCGGCATCGGGGAGAACGCGGCCAAGAATATCGCCGCTGCGAAAGAGCAAGGCGAGTACCTTTCGGTGGAGGATTTCCAGCAGAAATCCAAAGCGAGCAAAACGATCGTCGAACTTCTGAACTCCATGGGCTGTTTCCGCGGCCTGCCGGAAAGCAACCAGCTCTCATTATTTTAATTCGCATCGTGATCGAAAGACGTCTTTTTAAACGACCTGATTTCAATAAAGGGTTACAAAGACGGGTTTGGAGCACCGAGAAGGTTGAATGAAGCTAGGGACTGAGTAGCGGAGCGTACGTTTTGGGTACGTGAGCAACGGAAGGCCCGGCTGAGTTCAAAATTCGACGTAGAGTAAACTTCCGGCATCCGCATCGTGATCGAAAGACGTCTTTTTAAACGACCTTATACAGTAAAGGTGTTTTACTTGTCACTCGGTATGTACTATGTTATAATTTTTTTGGCAATCATGAAGATAGAACCGTTGTTTAAAGAGTGGGGAAACCCACTCTTTAATCTTTGGTATACAGGATTCAATTATTGGAGGTAATGTACGCTTGAGCACACCAAAGATCAAAGCGACCGTAGAACAAATGGTCACGCCTTATTTGGAGGAGAACGGCTTTGAACTGGTTGACGTGGAGTACGTCAAGGAGGGAAGCAACTGGTTCCTCCGCGTATTCGTCGACAAGGACGGCGGCATCGACATCGATGACTGCGGCCGGATCAGCGAATACCTTAGCGAGAAGCTCGACGAGAACGATCCGATTCCGTCGGCTTATTTTCTGGAAGTGTCTTCGCCGGGAGCGGAACGCCCCCTGAAGAAAGCCGAGGATGTATCCAAGGCGATCGGCAAAGACGTGTTTGTCACTACATACGAACCGGTAGACGGCCTGAAAGAATTTGAAGGCCGGCTCCTTTCCTTCGATGGCGGCGAAATGGTCGTCGAAGTCGGAAAGAAGCGTCACGCCATTCCATATAGCAAAGTCGCCAGCGCCAGATTGGCCATAATTTTCTAGTGTGACCTACGGGGAAATCATGAAAGGGGGAACTCGAGGCAAATGAGCATGGATTTTATCGAAGCCTTGAATGAGTTGGAAAGGGAAAAAGGGATCAGCAAGGATATCTTGTTTGAAGCGATCGAAGCGGCGCTGATTTCCAGTTACAAGCGCAACTTTAATACGGCGCAAAACGTGCGTGTGGATATGAACCGCCATACCGGCGCAATTAAAGTGTATGCCCGCAAGCTTGTGGTTGAGGAGGTCCTTGATCCGCGCACGGAAATATCGCTGCCTGCAGCGCGCGAGATCAATCCCAACTATCATCTTGACGACATCACCGAAATCGAGGTAACGCCTCGGGACTTCGGCCGGATTGCGGCGCAAACCGCGAAACAGGTCGTCACGCAGCGCATTCGCGAAGCGGAACGCGGTCTTATCTATAATGCGTTCGTGGAGAAGGAAGAGGACATCGTAACCGGGATCGTGCAGCGTCAGGATTTGCGCAACATTTACGTCGATCTCGGCAAGATCGAAGCGCATTTGCCGCTGAACGAACTCATGCCGAACGAGAAGTTCAAGCACGGCGACCGGATCAAAGCGTACATCACCAAAGTCGAGAATACGACGAAAGGACCGCAAATTTTGCTTTCCCGCACGCATCCGGGCCTGCTGAAGCGGTTATTCGAGCTGGAGGTTCCGGAAATTTTCGACGGTGTGGTGGAGATACGATCCGTGGCCCGCGAAGCCGGCTTCCGCTCTAAAATCGCCGTGTACTCACGCAACAGCGAAGTTGATCCCGTAGGTTCATGCGTGGGGCCGAAAGGTACTCGCGTGCAAACCATTGTGAATGAGTTGCGCGGGGAAAAGATCGACATCGTTCGTTATTCGGAGAACGTCGAGGAGTATGTTGCGAACGCGCTGAGCCCGTCCAAGGTGCTGGAAGTGCAGGTGTTTGAGGCGGAGAAGATGGCTCGCGTGATCGTGCCGGATTACCAACTGTCGCTGGCAATTGGGATCAAAGGACAGAATGCTCGCCTCGCAGCCAAATTGACCGGTTGGAAAATCGACATTAAGAGCGAAACCCAAGCGGAAGAGGAATTCGGCAGAGAAAAAATCGATCAAAGCGAAATGCCTCAGGATTCCATCTCCGTGGACTAACGGGGGGCAAGGATGAAGCAAAGAAAAGTACCGCTGCGCAAATGCGTAGCTTGCCAGGAAATGATGCCCAAGAAGACGTTGATCCGCATCGTGCGTTCCCCCGAGGGCGAGGTGTCGATCGATCTGACGGGCAAAAAGTCGGGTCGCGGCGCCTATCTTTGCGGCAAAACCGCCTGCTTCAAGCTCGCCCATAAATCGCGTGCCCTTGATCGGGCTTTGAAGGCACCGGTCGGGACCGAGGTTTATGAGCAGCTGGCTCGCGATTTTCTGGCCGTGGAAGATGAATTCCTCGCCGCTCAGGCGCGGGATGAGGATGAAGATGAATAAGGCCCGGACGTTGTCCGGACTTGGCCTCGCGATGCGGGCCGGTAAACTGGTCACCGGGGACGAAATCGTCCTGAAGGCGATCCGGTCGGGGGAAGCCAAGCTCGTGATTGTAGCGGGCGATGCTTCAGCCAATACGCAGAAGAAATTCCGCGACAAATGCGGGACTTACAAGATCCCGCTTCTGATCGGATTCGACCGGGAAACGCTCGGGGGGAGCGTCGGCAAACCGGAACGGGTTGTTCTGGCTCTCACCGATCAAGGGTTTACCGAGCTGATCCGCAAAGCGATCTTGAAAACATCGGAGGTGGAGTATATTGAGTAAACAAGAAAAACAAGATAAGCTCAGGGTGTATGAGTACGCCAAATCACTCAACATGAGCAGCAAAGAAATTATTACGATTCTTAAGCGTCTTAATATCCCGGTCAACAATCACATGAGCGTCATGGAGAACGATACCGTTGACCGTGTGGAACAGTTTTTTAAGGATATTAAGAGCAATGCGGCGGCGAAACGGGAAAACTCGGGACGTAACGATGCTCCGGCCAAATCGCCGGCTCCGGCTTCCGCAGGAGGAAGCCAATCACCGAAAGCTTCAGCCGGAGAATCTTCCGGTCATCGCGGAGATCGTGGACGCCATGTACAGGGTAGCACCAACGCACCAGTCAAAAACCAAAATCAACAGGAAAAGCAGGTAAGCATGAATAATAAACCCAAAACAAATCAAAACGTAACGAATGGCAGCACGGCTGTTCAGGAAAGATCGGGCCGTTCCAACGGCGGCAATCATCAAAACTCTCGTCCTCAAGGCCAAGGCGGGGGGAATCCGTCCGGCGCTAACCGGAATCCGCAAGGGAACCGGGGGCAAGGCCAAGGCGGACAGCCGCGGAACGATGGCGGCCAGCGGCAAGGGCAAAGTCAAAGCCAAGGCGGCGGAAACCGCGGGCCGCAGCAGCAAAACCGCAGCTTTGCGCCAAGCAATAACGGCGGCAATAACGGCGGCAATGGCGGGGGCAAAGGCCAAGGGCAAGGTCAGCGAAGAGGGAACAACAATAACGGCGGCAGAAACCAAAGAGGTTATGAGGATAACCGGAACGGTAACAATTATCGCAATAACCGCGGCGGCAAGGGCGGACGCGGCAAAGGCGGACCACAGCAGCCGCCGCGCGAGAAGATCGACAATACGCCGAAGAAAATTATCGTCCGCGGCACGATGACGGTTGGCGAAACCGCCAAATTGCTGCACAAGGACGCTTCCGAAGTCATTAAGAAGCTGATTTTGCTCGGGGTGATGGCGACCATCAACCAGGAGCTTGACATCGATACCATCCTGTTGCTTGCAGGGGAGTTCGGCGTTGAAGTGGAAGTGAAAATTCCGGTCGAAGAAGACCGTTTCGAGACTGTCGAAGAAGTTGACGACGAAGCGGATCTGAGAGAGCGTCCGCCGGTCGTCACGATTATGGGCCATGTCGACCATGGCAAAACCACATTGCTTGACGCCATTCGTTCGACGAACGTGACCGGCGGCGAAGCCGGCGGGATCACGCAGCACATCGGCGCTTATCAAGTCGAAATCAATAGCAAGAAAATTACGTTCCTCGACACGCCGGGCCACGAAGCGTTTACGGCGATGCGTGCCCGCGGTGCCCAACTGACCGATATCACGATTATCGTAGTTGCGGCCGACGACGGCGTCATGCCGCAAACGGTGGAAGCGGTGAACCATGCCAAAGCAGCCGGATTGCCGATCATCGTTGCCGTCAACAAGATCGATAAACCGGACGCCAATCCGGATAAAGTGAAACAGGAATTGACAGAATATGAGCTTGTTCCGGAAGAATGGGGCGGCGATACGATTTTCGTCAATGTTTCCGCGAAACAAAAGATCGGGCTGGAAGGGCTGCTTGAAATGATTCTGTTGGTGGCGGAAGTCAACGAGTACAAAGCCAATCCGGATAAACGCGCCCGCGGCGCGGTCATCGAAGCCGAGCTGGATAAATCCCGCGGCCCGGTAGCCCGCGTGCTGGTTCAACACGGGACGCTGAAGGTCGGCGACGCCTTCGTTGCAGGCAACTGCTTCGGCCGCGTCCGCGCGATGGTCAACGACCGGGGACGCCGCTTGAAAGAAGCGGGTCCGTCGACGCCGGTGGAAATCACGGGCCTTAATGAAGTGCCGCAAGCCGGCGATCCGTTTATGGTATTCGAAGATGAACGCAAGGCTCGTTCGATCGCCGACAAGCGGGCGACCACGCAGCGTCAGTCCGATCTGGGCTCGAATACGCGCGTCACGCTGGACGATTTGTTCCGTCACATTAAGGAAGGCGAAATCAAGGACCTGAATGTGATCATCAAAGCCGACGTGCAGGGTTCGGTCGAGGCACTCAAGGGTGCGCTTGAGAAGATCGAAGTCGAAGGCGTCCGCGTCAAAATCATTCACAGCGGCGCCGGTGCCATTACCGAATCCGATATTATTTTGGCGGCGGCTTCGAACGCGATCGTGATCGGTTTCAACGTTCGTCCGGACAACCAAACGAAAGCGACGGCGGAGCAAGAAAAGGTCGATATCCGCTTGCACCGCGTCATTTACAACGCGATCGAAGAGATCGAGCAGGCCATGAAAGGGATGCTTGATCCAGTTTATAAAGAATC
Organism: Paenibacillus sp. JL3B1040; assembly: GCF_057063165.1. Classification (NCBI taxonomy): domain Bacteria; kingdom Bacillati; phylum Bacillota; class Bacilli; order Caryophanales; family Paenibacillaceae; genus Paenibacillus; species Paenibacillus tiangongensis. Next base: position 2,500,140 of record NZ_CM169317.1, read on the forward strand.
TGTCATTGGTCACGCCGAAGTCCGCAACACGTTCAAAATCAGCAAAGTCGGAACGATTGCTGGCTGTATGGTAACTTCCGGCAAAATTACCCGTACGGCGGAAATGCGTTTGATTCGCGACGGGATCGTTGTATACGAAGGCAAAATCGATTCTCTGAAACGTTTCAAGGACGATGCCAAGGAAGTCGCTCAAGGTTATGAGTGCGGGATTACCCTGGACAACTACAACGACCTTAAAGAAGGCGACGTCATTGAAGCGTTCATCATGGAAACTGTCGAACCGAAGTAAGGTGGGTGTCTAAAATGGCCAAAAATCGTACCGGCCGCGTAGGCGAACAGATTAAAAAAGAACTTAGCGTGCTCATCCAGAGCGAATTGAAAGATCCGCGCATCGGTTTTGTCACGGTGACCGGGGTCGATGTGACAAGCGATTTGTCGCAGGCCAAAGTGTATCTCAGCGTGTTTGGCGACGAGGAGAAGAAGAACGAGTCCTTAAAAGCGATAGAGAAAGCAACCGGCTTCTTGCGCACCGAAATCGGCAAACGAATTCGGTTGCGCCATACGCCGGAGCTGATTTTCAAAATCGACGAATCCATCGCTTACGGCAGCCGGATCGAAAAGCTTCTCGGCGAAATTACGCACGAGCACGAAGAATGATTTTATTAAGGGATCAAAAAATGAGTTTTTGATGTCCTCTAAAAGGAGACGGCAATGCAGACCTATGAACGGGAGCTGAGTCAGAGCAAGGAGTTTTTGACTCGGAACGATCATTTCCTAATCGTGTCGCATGTTCAGCCGGACGGTGACGCAGTCAGTTCCACTCTAGCGGTGGGCTGGCTTCTGTCATGTCTGGGTAAAAAATTCGTGATGGTCAACGAAGGGCCGATCCCGAAGCGGATGCGTTATCTTTGGCACGCGGAGGAAATTCTCGATTTGTCGGTCACGCCGCTTGACCATCGGTTTGATCACGTGATCTGCGTGGATTGCGCCGACTTCAAGCGGGTCGGCACCACACACGAACGATTTGCCGAAGGAGCGCGGCTGCTCAACATTGATCATCATCCGACCAATGACCACTACGGTACGGTCAACCTCGTCGTACCGGGCGCGGCGGCTACCGCCGAAATTTTGTTCGATCTCATCGCATCTATGGGGCTGGAATTGGACAAATCGGTGGCTACGGCTCTTTATACGGGATTGTTGACGGATACCGGCGGGTTCCGGTATTCCAATACGTCGCCGAAGGTCATGGCGACCGCTTCCAAACTACTGGAATACGGTGTGGACGGTCCCGGCTTATCCGAACTGCTGCTGGAGCAAATGACGCTGCCGCAGCTGCGATTGCTGACGCGAGCCTTAAACGGTCTTCAGCTTACGGATGACGGGAAAATCGGTTGGGTCTCCGTAACGGATGAGGATTTAAAAGTGACAGGTGCGGTGCACGAAGATATGGAAGGCATCGTGAACTATCCGCGAAACATCCAGGGAGTCGAAGTGGGGCTGCTGTTCAAAGTCATCAATGAACATGCCGTGAAGGTGAGCATGCGATCGGCCGGGAAAGTCGACGTCGCTCGCGTCGCCCTAAGCTTCGGTGGCGGCGGACATGTACGGGCTGCGGGAGCCCGCATAGAAGGCAGCTTGGATGCGATCGTCCCTAAGGTGCTGGAACAAGTGAGGCTGCAGCTATGAGTTTATACGAAGGCATTTTGCCTATCCACAAGCCGGCTGGATTCACTTCGCATGATGTGGTTGCCAAATGCCGCGGCATACTGAAGATGAAGCGGATCGGCCATACGGGGACGCTGGACCCAGCCGTTACGGGCGTGCTGCCCTTATGTTTGGGACGCGCGACGCGAATGGTTGAATATTTACAGGAATTGCCGAAGGAGTACGAGGCAACGCTGGTGCTTGGCTTGGCAACCGATACGGAGGACATGACGGGCGAAATTATCGAACGGGCGGAAGAAGTTCGGGTCACGGAGGAGGAAGCGCGTCGCGCGCTGTTCCGTTTCGTTGGGACGATCTCGCAAATCCCGCCGATGTATTCCGCGCTGAAGCAAGACGGCAAGCGTTTGTATGAGCTGGCGCGGGAAGGGAAAACCGTGGAACGCAAGCCGCGCGAAGTGACGATTCATGAACTGGAGCTGCTTGCCTTCCATCCGGAAGGTTCTCATCCCCGCCTCTCTTTTCGGGCGTTATGTTCCAAAGGGACGTATATCCGCACGTTGTGCGTCGATATCGGGCGTGCCCTTGGTGTGCCTGCGGCGATGTCCGAACTGAAGCGGACGATGTCGGCCGGCATCACGGAAGCACATTGTTTGACGCTGGATGAGGTTGCCCGGCACGTCGCAAACGGAACGCTGCAGGACTATTTGCTGCCGGTTGACAGGGCCGTGGAGCATTTGCCGGCTCATACCGTTGCTGCGGAGAAGGTCAAAGCCGCATTGCAAGGTCAGCGACTGTCTTTCTCCGCGGTATCTCCCGCCGTCAATCGCGGCGAGATGCTCAGGCTCTACGGCCCAGAACGGCAATTTTTAGGCATCTTCCGGGTGGAAGAGGAGACGATGGCCGTGAAGGCGGTCAAAGTATTTTTACCCGAATAAGCCTCATGAAATCCGCATTCCGAGGGAAATTGCAGGTGACACAATCATGGAAATGATAAGATTATCCTATCCACTAACCGAACGTTTTATTGAACAAAATGCCCACCCGCAGGTGCTGGCGATCGGCCAATTTGACGGGCTTCACTTGGGACATGCCAGCGTGATCGATTCTGCCGTGCGGCTGGCAAAGGAATTGGGCCTGCCCGCCTCCGTCATGACATTTCATCCCCATCCGAAGGAAGTCATGAAGAAAGGCGATTACGACGGATATTTGACGCCTCCGGAGGAAAAGGAACGGATCTTGCGCGATATGGGCGTGGATTACGTGTATATCGTTGAGTTTAACGATGCTTTTTCCCGAGTGAGTCCGCAAAATTTCGTTTCCGGTATCCTTGTGCCGCTCAAGGTACATACCGCGGTCGTGGGCTTCGACTTCCGCTATGGCTATCGAGGCGAAGGGAATGCGGGAATGCTGCGCGAATTGAGCGGCAACGTCCTGGACGTAAACACGGTTCCCCCGTTCCTGATCGACGGGGAGAAAGTCAGCAGCTCGGGCATCCGCAAAGCGCTGCAGGAAGGCAAGATCGAGCTCGCCAATCGTTGGCTCGGTCGGACGTATACGTTGAAAGGGACGGTTATGCACGGCGAAAAACGCGGGCGGCAGCTCGGGTTTCCGACCGCCAACCTCAAACTGGCGGAGCATTATGTCGTGCCGGCCAGCGGAGTCTACGCCGTACGGGTTACCCACGAAGGCACGACCTACTCGGGCGTGATGAATGTCGGGGTTAAGCCGACCTTCCATGAGGATGGCAAGATCTTTTGGCTGGAAGCCCATCTTTTTGAGTTCTCCGCCGAGATTTACGAGGAGAGCTTGTCCATAGAATTGGTTCATTATATCCGGGAGGAGCGCAAGTTCGGCTCACTCGATGAGCTGATCGCTCAAATCGGACGGGACGCCGATACGGCCAAACGTTTGCTGAAGGCTTCCCGCTAACCAAATCGAACTCGGCATTTACTTTGCCCCTAGGCTATGGTATACTATGTAACGTTGTCATGCGGAAGAATAAGTTTTTTCCAGGCGGCAGCAAGAACCTTGGCTTGGTTGCGCGGTTTCACCGCCGGCGACGAGGCTAACGGCGATTTGAGATAAAGGAGGTGAACAGGATGGCATTAACCCAAGAACGTAAACAACAATTGATCCAAGAGCACAAAACTCATGAGTCCGATACCGGATCCCCTGAGGTGCAAATTGCTATCCTTACGGAGAACATCGTGAATTTGACGGACCACTTGCGCACGCACAAGAAGGACCATCATTCCCGTCGCGGTCTTCTGAAGATGGTTGGTCAACGTCGTAAGCTGTTGGCTTACCTGAAGAACAAAGACGTAAAACGATACTCCGCTTTGATCGAGAAACTCGGATTGCGTCGTTAATCGGAAATGTTTGATAAAAGCAGCCTAGTTGCATGGCGGACGCTCGCGAAGCGTGCGATGTGCGGCCGGGTTGCTTTTTACAAATTAGGGTTTGTTGCGATAGGTTCCACGAAAAGCTCCGTCAGGAGCTTTTGTTATGAGGACATTATTCTGCTGCCGGAAAACCATTCAACATTATGAATTGCCGAAAAGCAGGAAATAATGAACTCAGTACCGAACTTGTATTGGTGATAAGGAGGGATTTCATGCAGAATCAAGTGAAAATGGAATTGGGGGGAAGACCTCTCATCCTGGAAACCGGCCGATTGGCCAAGCAAGCGAATGCGGCCGTGATGGTTCGCTATGGCGATACGGCGGTGCTTTGTACGGTGACGGCTTCTTCGGAGCCCAAAGATTTGGACTTTTTTCCGTTGACCGTCAATTATGAAGAGAAACTTTATGCGGTCGGTAAAATTCCCGGCGGCTTCATTAAACGGGAAGGACGTCCAAGCGAGAAAGCGATTCTGGCCAGCCGGTTGACCGACCGTCCAATCCGCCCGCTGTTCCCGGAAGGCTTCCGCAACGACGTGCAAATCGTGAACCTGGTCATGAGCGTGGATCAGGATTGCGAGCCGGAAATCGCGGCGATGATCGGGACTTCCGCGGCGCTGAGCATTTCCGATGTACCTTTTAATGGACCGATCGGCGGTGTGGCAGTCGGGCGGGTCAACGGCCAATTCGTCATCAATCCGAACGTAGCTGAGCAAGAAGCCAGCGACATTTACGTTGTCGTAGCCGGTACCAAAGACGCCATCATGATGGTGGAGGCGGAAGCGAACGAAGTGCCGGAAGAGGTCATGCTCGAAGCGATCATGTTCGGCCACGAGGAGATCAAAAACATCGTTGCCGTCATCGAAGAGCTGGTTAAAGTCGCCGGCAAAGAGAAGATGCAAGTGAAGCTTCATTCCGTGAATGAAGAGGTGAATCGGGAAGTTCGCGCCTTTGCCCAGGATCGCCTGGTTGAAGCCGTGAAGATCGCCGAGAAGCACGCGCGTCAGGATGCGATTGATGCCATCAACGAGGAGACGGTGGCTTATTTCGAAGAGAAATACATAGAATCGCCCGAGCTGCTTGCCGATGTGAAAGAAGTATTGCACGACATCGTCAAGGAAGAAGTCCGCCGCTTGATTACCCATGACAAAGTGCGCCCTGACGGCCGCAAGCTGGACGAAATTCGTCCGATCGAATGCGACATCAGTCTGCTGCCTCGCACGCACGGCTCCGGTCTGTTTACGCGCGGTCAAACGCAGGCGCTGAGCGTATGTACGCTGGGAGCTCTGGGCGACGTTCAAATCCTTGACGGCATCGATCTGGAAGAGTCGAAACGGTTTATGCACCATTACAACTTCCCGCCGTTCAGCGTGGGCGAAGCTCGTCCGCTGCGGGCTCCGGGCCGCCGCGAGATCGGTCACGGCGCTTTGGGCGAACGCGCGTTGTCGAAGGTCATTCCGCCGGAATCCGAATTCCCGTATACGATTCGTCTCGTATCGGAAGTGTTGGAATCGAACGGTTCCACCTCGCAGGCGAGCATTTGCGCCAGCACGCTGGCGATGATGGATGCGGGCGTGCCGATCAAAGCGCCGGTTGCCGGGGTGGCCATGGGGTTGATCAAGGACGGCGAGCAGGTCTCGATTTTGACCGACATTCAAGGGATGGAAGATCATCTCGGCGATATGGACTTCAAAGTGGCCGGTACTGCGGAAGGTGTAACCGCGATTCAAATGGATATCAAGATCGACGGCATCGACCGGCAGATTTTGACCGATGCCTTGAAGCAAGCGCGTGAAGGCCGGATGTTCATCCTGTCCAAAATGATGGAGCGCATCCAAAAGCCGAAGGAGCATCTGTCCCCTTACGCGCCGAAGATCGTCATCATGCAGATCAACCCGGACAAGATCCGCGATGTCATCGGGGCCGGCGGCAAGATCATCAACAAGATCATCGAGGAAACCGGCGTGAAAATCGATATCGAACAAGATGGCCGCGTCTTCATCGCTTCCACCAATGAAGAGATGAACGACAAAGCGCGTTCCATCATCGAAGGAATCGTCAAGGAAGTCGTGGTGGGCGAAATTTACGTGGGAACCGTCAAACGGATCGAGAAATTCGGCGCTTTCGTCGAGATTTTGCCGGGTAAAGACGGCTTGGTGCATATTTCCCAGCTGTCGACGGAACGCGTAGCCAAAGTGGAGGACGTCGTGGCGATCGGCGATACGGTGACCGTCAAAGTGACCGAGATCGATAACCAAGGTCGAATCAATCTTTCCCGCAAAGCGGTATTAACCGCGGAAACGGAAAAATCCCCATCCAAGTAAATCATGCAGCTTTTGCGACGCAGGCGATCCTTGCGGGAAAAGAGACAGAATGAATTAATTCTGGCTCTTTTTTTAATGCATATCCGCGGGCTTGTCAACATATGATGGGGACAAAAACCGTTTGAGGGGATGAGCTTCAGCATGGGGCGGAACAAGTTTGCGGTCATTGCGATATGCATTGCCTTTGTCATGATATTGGGGCAGTTTGCCGGCATTCGGGCTTTTGTCGCCGAAAGCTCGGAGGGGAAGGGCGGCAGCTTCGCTTTCCGTCTTATTAATGACTTGGCCGGCGACCCGAACGCCAAAGGCGCGCAAAATATCAAAAGCGGCGGAAACGGGAAAGAATCGGATCCCTTATTGGCTTGTATTCGCGAAGAGGCGGAGAAGCGGCGGGTCGAGCCGGTGGACGCCGTGGTCGACCGGGTCTGGAAAGCCATTCCCGGCTATAACGGCCGCGAAGTGGACATCGAGCTCACGTATGCCAAAGCTAAGCAGCAGCCCGAAGGCACGGAAATCGAATACGTTTACCGGGAGCTTAAACCGAAGATCAATCTCGACGATTTGGGCGCGCAGCCAATCTACCGGGGGAATCCGAACAAACCGATGGCCGCGCTGATGATCAATGTCGCTTGGGGCAACGAATATTTGACGCCTATGCTTGATACGCTGGATGAGGCCAAGGTGCAGGCAACCTTTTTCCTTGACGGCAGTTGGTTGAAGAAGAACGGGGAACTGGCAGCCGAAATCAAGCGACGCGGGCATCAAATCGAAAACCATGCCTACTCGCATCCGAATATGAGCCAGCTGGAGTCCACCCGGGCCCGGCTTGAGATTGCGAAGACGAAGGAACTGTTGAAGGAGAAGCTGGACGTGGAAAATCGCTGGTTTGCGCCGCCTTCGGGCGATTATAACATGCAAACCGTTAAACTGGCGGCGGAGCAGGGACTAAAGACGGTACTTTGGACCTTGGATACGGTTGATTGGCGAAATCCGCCGGCTTCCGGCATCATCAGCAAGATCGGCAGCAAAGTGGAGCCCGGTTCGCTCATTCTGATGCATCCGACGGCATCGAGCCGGGATGCGCTCGCAGGGATGATACAGGCTATCCGCAGCAAAGGCTTACGGCTCGGCACGGTAGAACAGACGCTGTCGACGGATCGGGTGGAGGCCGAGATTCCGCGGAGTTGAGCTTGCCGCCTTTTTTTGGTAGGATAGGGATGCATTTATTATCGATGCACAGGAATACTTCGCAAAACATTTAGGAGGGCCTTTCGTGAAAAAAACGCAATTAAAAAACGGCCTTCGGGTGGTTATGGAGAAAATACCGACTTGCCGCTCGGTCTCGTTCGGCATTTGGGTCAAGACCGGCTCGCGCAACGAAAGCCCTGAACGGGGCGGGATTTCGCATTTTATCGAACATATGCTGTTTAAAGGCACGGAGCGATTCAGCGCCAAAGATATCGCGGAGCAATTCGATGCGATCGGCGGGAATGTGAACGCGTTTACATCCAAGGAATATACCTGTTATTACGCCAAAGTGCTGGATGAGCATTTACCGATTGCGGTCGACGTATTGTCGGACATGTTTTTTCGTTCCTTGTTCGATGGCGAAGAATTGCGGAAAGAGAAAAATGTGATCGTGGAAGAAATCTCTATGTACGAAGACACGCCGGATGATATGGTGCATGATCTCGTATCGCAGGCGGCGTACGGGGAACATCCGCTGGCGTTGCCGATTCTGGGCACGGAGGAGCAACTTCGCGCCATGGAATCCGAGCATCTACGAGAGTATATGCGCGAGCATTACACGATCGAGAATACGGTCATCAGCGTAGCCGGAAATATCGATGAGCAGGTGACCGATCTGCTGGAGAAGTATTTCGGCGATTTTTCGAACCGGGGAAGCTCCAGCGCGTTAGTGGCTCCCGATTTTTTGGGCGGACTTCAATTTCATCGCAAAAAAACGGAGCAGAACCATATTTGCTTGTCCTTTCCGGGTCTGCCGATTGGGGACGACAAGCAGTATGCGATGGTGCTGCTGAACAATGCGATCGGCGGGGGCATGAGCTCGCGGCTCTTCCAGGAGATTCGCGAGAAACGCGGCTTGGCGTATTCGGTGTACTCGTACCATAGCTCGCATGCGGACAGCGGCTTGTTTACGGTGTATGCCGGAACTGCGCCTCGCCAAACCAAAGATGTGCTGGAATTGACCAAGGAGATCCTGCACGACGTATCGGTTAACGGGATTACCGCCAGCGAGCTGAGCAAGGGGAAGGAACAACTGAAGGGAAGTTTGATACTGAGCCTGGAAAGCACCGGAAGCCGCATGAACCGGCTTGGCAAAAACGAGCTGATGCTCGGCAGACATTATTCCTTGGATGAAATGATCGCCCGCATCGAGGCCGTGACGATGGATGACGTTAACGAGGTGCTGAAGTCGATGTTCAGCCAACCATTTTCGCTCGCAATGGTGGGCTCGTCGGATCGCGTGATATCGGGAGTTAGGAGAGATGAACTTGTCGTTTGAAGTGCAAATCAACCGTTTGGCAGGAAATGAAGATATCGAGCTGCCTCGCAAAATGTCGGAGCTGGCCTCCGGCTTTGACCTGTACGCCGCCGTTACGGAGGAACTGACGCTCCAGCCGGGACAGCGCGCCCTCGTACCGACGGGGATCGCTATCGCGATGCCCGGCGGCCTGGAGGCGCAAATCCGTCCCCGCAGCGGCCTGGCCTACAAGCACGGAATTACGTGCCTGAATACGCCGGGGACGATCGACGCCGATTACCGCGGCGAAATCAAGGTGCTGTTGATCAATCTTGGGCATGAGCCGTTTGTCATTCGACGAAATGAGCGCATTGCGCAAATGGTGTTTCAAATCGTTCCCGAGGTGAACCTCGTGCGGGTGGACGAGCTGTCCGAAACCGTTCGGGGCGCCGGCGGGTTTGGCCATACGGGAACGAAATAAGGCGAAGAGGTATAAGAGACCGTCCCACTGGACGGTCTTTTTACGTTTTATGGCGATCTTCATAATCCTCAGACTCTCTTGGCGGGGGCTCCCTTTTCACCACTTCGTAGGCCCCGGCATAAGATGGTCTATACTGTGTTGCTTGGAAGGAGTGCCGTCTAAGAATGCTGACCGGAATAACGATTGTATTTCTCGGTGGTGACGCCCGGCAGGTGGAAGTCATCAACAAATGTCTGGAATTGGACGCTACGGTTCGGGTTGTTGGCTTTGACCGGCTGGAGAAGCCGCTTAAGGGAGTAGCGCAGGAGACGTTAAGTCCGGGATTGCTGGCCGGCGCCGACGTCATCATCCTTCCGGTAATCGGTTGCGATGATCACGGTGTCGTCCCGGCGCCGTTTTCTGCGGAACAACTGGTCATTCAACGGGAATGGTTTGCAACTGTCAGAAAAAGCACGCTCGTCTATACCGGGATTGCCAAAAGCCTCTTGAAGCAAATGGGGAACGAACACGGCTTTCGAATCATTGAGGTGCTTGAACGCGACGATGTCGCCATCTATAACTCGATACCGACGGCGGAAGGCGCTGTCATGATGGCGATCCAGAATACGGACATCACGATTCACGGGTCGACCTGTATCGTGTTGGGGATTGGGCGAACCGGTTTTACGCTGGCTGCCACGTTGCAGGGGCTGGGAGCGAATGTAAGGGTAGGGGTACGCCGGGAAGACGATGTGGCCAGAGCGGTACAAATGGGCTGGAAGCCTTTTGCGACAAGGGATTTGGCCGCTAACGCGGGGGATGTTGACTTGATTTTTAATACGATTCCGACTATGATAGTCACAGCGCAAATCATCTCGAAACTCCCCCGCACGGCGGTGATTATCGATCTTGCTTCGGCGCCCGGAGGAACGGATTTCCGTTTCGCCGAGAAGCGCGGAGTGAAGGCGATTTTGGCCCCTGGCATCCCCGGTATCGTCGCTCCCAAAACGGCTGGAATTATTATGGCGAACACGATTTGTCAGTCGATTTTGGATGAGTATCAATTACGGGGGGATGAACAGTGAATTGGCAGGGAAAGACGGTAGGTTACGCCATTACGGGCTCGCATTGTACGTTTGCTGAAGTCATGCCTCAGATTCAGCGTTTTGTCGACGGAGGGGCGAAGGTTGTGCCGATCATATCCCAGTCGGTCTTGACGACCGACACCCGTTTCGGCAAATCGGAAGATTGGCGCAAGCAGTTGAAAGATATTACCGGGAATGATATTATTTCTTCAATTGTCGAAGCTGAACCGCTGGGTCCAAGCAAGCTGCTCGACGTTTTGGTCATCGCTCCATGTACGGGAACGACCACAAGCAAGCTGGCTAACGCTGTAACGGACAGTCCGGTGCTGATGGCGGCGAAAGCGCAGTTACGCAACGGGCGTCCGCTCGTCATTGCGGTGTCGACTAATGACGGTTTAGGTTTTAATTTGGCGAATATCGCCAAATTAATCGTGGCCAAAAACGTGTATTTCGTGCCGTTCGGCCAAGACAATCCGATCGGCAAACCGAATTCGCTCGTAGCGAACATGGGATTGGTGCCCGAAGCTTGTTATGCCGCGCTGGAAGGCAAACAGCTGCAACCTCTGATTATCGAACGCTTTCATCAGTAAAGCACCAGTTCCGGGAAATTCGTACCAATATTATCGTGAAAATCGTGCAAACCCGTTTACGCCGCGATTTTTACAGGACGGACTCCATATCGGCGGGAAAGATCGGAACAATTAGCTCAAAGGCGCAGCATGGAATGCCGTATTTAATCGCGGAGATCATTGCGGCGAAGGGGTATGTTTTCGAAGCTCTGGGTTCGTTCATCTTGCAATCAAACGGAATGAAGTCATCGCTTTACTCCGCACTTATTAACTGGAGGAATATCCATGCGCATTTTGGTGCAGAAATTCGGTGGCACGTCTCTTTCGACGAAGGAAGCGAGAGACCATGTCATCTCACACGTTCGCCGGGAACTGGATAACGGTTTCCGGCTCGTCGTGGTGGTATCGGCCATGGGCCGGAAAGGCGATCCTTACGCGACGGATACTTTGCTTGATTTGGTCGCTGAGGGGGATGGCAGTTTGCCGCCCCGCGAACAAGATTTGCTGATGGCTTGCGGGGAAATGATTTCCGCAGCCAAGCTGTGCAGCCTGCTGGCTGAACGCAAGATCTCCTCGGTCGTGCTGACCGGCGCCCAGGCGGGCTTCCGAACGGACAGCCAGTTCGGTAACGCGAGAATCTTGGATATCGTCCCGACAAGGGTGCTGGAAGAATTGCAGCAGAAGGATGTCGTGATCGTAACGGGATTTCAAGGACAAAATCAGGACGGCGACTTCACGACGCTGGGGCGCGGAGGCAGCGATACGTCGGCAACGGCGCTTGGAGCCGCGCTGCACGCCGAGATGGTCGATATTTATACGGACGTCAATGGGATATTGACCGCGGATCCGCGGATCGTCGAGGATGCGAAGCCGCTGGAATACGTCAGCTACGCGGAAATCTGCAATATGGCGCATCAGGGCGCTAAAGTCATTCATCCCCGCGCAGTGGAAATCGCGATGCAATCGGGGATTCCGGTTCGCGTTCGCTCGACTTTTTCGCAAGGAGAAGGAACGCTGGTCGCCAACCCCGAAGGATTTAAGGACGTTCAGGTCGGAATCGTGGATCGTTATGTGACTGGGATTGCTTACGTGGCGAACGTGACTCAGATTCGGGTGAAATCCGCCGGTAAAGGCCCGGATAATCTGCAGCTGCAGGTTTTTAAAGCGATGGCGGAGAACGATATCAGCGTTGATTTTATTAATGTGACCCCAACCGGTGTCGTTTATACCGTATTCGACAAAGATTCGGCCAAGGCGGAAGCCGTGCTGAATTCGCTGGATCTCTCTCCGCAAATCTGCACCGGCTGCGCGAAGGTGTCGGTCATCGGCGGCGGGATCAACGGCGTACCTGGGATTATGGCCAAAATCGTCGAGGCGCTGACCGAGCACGACATTCAGATCCTGCAGTCGGCGGATTCGAACACCACGATTTGGGTACTGGTGCATAAGGACGATATGGTGCAGGCGCTGCGGGCGCTGCATGCCAAATTCGAGCTCGGCCGTTGATCTCGAAAGCGTTGGAGCGCATAAGGAAAGGGCAGGGAATGCATAGAGGGCAGCAATAATAAAAAGTGAAGCGGGAGACGGAAGGAGGAAATGGCGTGATTGATTTCGGAAGAATGATTACAGCCATGGTAACGCCTTTTAATGAGGAAGGGAAAATCGACTGGGACCAGACCGCAAGCCTGATCGACTATTTGGTGGAGGAGCAGCAGTCCGATAGCTTGGTCGTGAGCGGAACGACGGGGGAGTCTCCTACACTAACGGATGAAGAAAAGCTTGAATTATTTGCCTTTGCGGTGAAGCATGCGGCCGGGCGCTGCAAAATTATCGCCGGCACGGGCAGCAACGATACCGCTCATTCCGTCAATTTGACGCGCGAGGCCGAAAAATGCGGTGTGGACGGGATTTTGCTGGTCGCTCCGTACTACAACAAGCCGAATCAGGAAGGCCTTTTCCGCCACTTTGAAACCGTCGCGGCCGTCACAAGCCTGCCGGTAATTCTATACAACGTACCGAGCCGTACGGTCGTAAGCCTAAGCGTGGAAACCACGCTGCGGCTGGCGCAGATCCCTAATATCGTGGCTACCAAAGAATGCGCGCCGCTGGATCAGATTGCCGCAATCGTGGCCCAAGCGCCCAACCATTTCATCGTTTACTCGGGAGATGATGCCTCGGCGCTGCCGGCGATGGCGGTGGGCGCTTACGGGGTGATCAGTGTAGCCAGTCATCTTGCCGGCCGCTCGATTAAAGAGATGGTGGTGAAATTCTTTAACGGGCGCGTCGATGAAGCAAGTCGGCTTCATCGCGAGCTTCTGCCGCTATTTAAGGTTTTGTTCGAATGTCCGAATCCGGTCGCGGTCAAATATGCGTTAAATGAAACGGGCCATCCCGTCGGTTCGGTTCGCTTGCCGCTTGTACCGCCGAATGAGCAGGAAGCGCTGCGGATTCGCAGCTTGCTGTAGCTTTCGGCCTGATCTTTAAGCTAAACCAGATATGTGCTGCTTTTCCAGAAACCGATGCCTTGCTCGAAGGCATCGGTTTTTTTGTTTAGGCTTTAGCCAGTTGAGTACGCGAAGCGTGCGAAACAAAAAACCACCCGCTATGCGGGTGGAGGGAACGAGGGTTTGACCAACAAGACCATCCCGATAAAATTGAGATGTTCAGGCTCAATGAAAGGAATGGTCTTAGATGGCAAACAAGAACTACAGTCTTGCTCACACAAAGTGGATGTGCAAATACCATATTGTGTTCACCCCGAAGTATAGACGGAAAGAAATCTATAATCAAGTGAGGAAAGACTTGATCGAAATTTTCAAACGTCTATGTAAGTATAAAGGCGTGGAGATTCTAGAAGGTCATATGATGCCGGATCATGTACACATGTTGGTAGCCATTCCACCAAAGATATCCGTGTCATCTTTCATGGGATATCTGAAGGGAAAAAGTTCCCTCATGATCTTTGAGAAACATGCCCAATTAAAGTATAAATACGGGAACCGAAAATTTTGGGCGGAGGGATATTATGTGAGTACAGTGGGACTGAATGAAGCTACCGTAGCAAAGTATATTCGTGAACAAGAAGTACACGACCAGGCGATGGATAAGCTGAGTGTAAAAGAATATGAAGATCCGTTCAGCAGTAACGGTGGCAAGAAGAAGTAAACCAGTTTAACTGGTAAGTGAAGGTGACAAAATACACTGAGCCTGAACAATTTTATTGTCAGGCTAGCGTCTTTAGGCGCAGTTTGGCAACAGGGGGTTATACCCCAAGAGCAAACCACCCGTTGGACGGGTGGTTATGATTGTGGTGCAAGGTAACGTTAAACGAAGGTAAAGCGCCTGACTTGTTTTTTGCCAATTTAATCATGTATAATGATTTCAAGTGACTGGGTGCGGTGAATTTTTAAATTAAGGGTCGTTCAATCAAGTTGGCTTCCGTCGGCAAGCGAATGCGAAGTACGATAGGGCAAATCGCTTATGCGGAACGAAGCTGCGGGTTACCTTAATTTGATCGAACAACCATTATAGGATGATGACTTTGAGAAACGGCCAGATCGTCTTGATCGAGGCGGTTGTTTGTTCCTGCAATTTATGAAGCTTTGGAATTCAGATGCAGCGGTCGGAGCCATTTCCATAGGAATTTTCGATACGACGTCCAAAATAATTAGGAGGGTTAGATTCACTTGTCTAAAAAAATGAATAATGAAAAATTGACGATTTTCGCATTGGGCGGCGTCGCAGAGATTGGGAAAAACATGTATGTCGTTCAATATGCCAATGACATCGTCGTGATCGACTCCGGGCTGAAATTTCCGGAAGAGGACATGCTTGGCATCGACATCGTCATTCCCGATATCACTTACTTGACGGAGAACCGCGATAAAGTAAGAGGCATCGTGCTGACGCACGGACACGAAGACCACATTGGCGGTTTGCCTTATGTGCTGAAGAACTTGAACGTTCCGGTTTACGGGACGAAACTGACTTTAGGGCTTGTCGAGAACAAGCTGAAGGAAGCGGGGCTGCTCGGCGAAACCAAACGGGTGCTGATCAACGCCGACTCCGTCATCGAGCTCGGTGCGACGATGAAAGCTTCGTTCTTCCGGACAAATCATAGTATTCCGGATTCGGTCGGCGTATGCATCGAAACCCCGGAAGGCAATGTCGTTCATACCGGCGACTTCAAATTTGATCATACCCCAGTCAATGATCAATATGCGGATTTGCACCGGATGGGCGAAATCGGGAAAAATGGCGTTTTGGCACTTTTATCGGATAGCACCAATGCGGAGAGACCGGGCTTTACGCCTTCGGAAAAGAACGTGGGCATCGTGCTTAGCGATATTTTCCATAAAGCGAAGCAGCGCGTCGTTGTGGCCACCTTTGCTTCCAACGTGCACCGGATCCAGCAGGTGATCGATGCGGCGTACGCCACGAACCGGAAGCTGACCATCATCGGACGCAGCATGGTGAACGTTGTGACGATCGCCGAAGAACTCGGTTATTTGAACGTACCGGACGGTATCATCATTGAGCCGGAGGAAGTCAACAAAATGTCCGCGGACCGCGTCGTCATTTTGTGCACGGGCAGCCAGGGAGAACCGATGTCCGCTTTGACGCGGATGGCCCGCTCGACGCATCGCAAGGTGGATATCCTTCCGGGCGATACGGTCATCATTGCGGCAACACCGGTACCGGGCAACGAGAAATATGTCGGTCGAACGATTGACGAGTTGTTCCGCCTCGGCGCGGAAGTGATTTACAGCGGATCGAATTCCGGCGTGCACGTATCGGGCCACGGCAGCCAAGAAGAGTTGAAGCTCATGCTTAACCTGATGCGGCCGAAATATTTCATTCCGATCCACGGGGAATACCGCATGCTGCGGAAGCACGCGCTGCTCGGCGAGTCGGTTGGCGTGGAACCGGACAACATTTTCCTCGTCGATATCGGGGATACCATCGAGATTCAGAACGGCGTCGCTCGTAAAGCGGGGAAAGTACCGGCCGGCAACGTGCTGATCGACGGACTTGGCGTAGGCGATGTCGGCAATATCGTATTGCGCGACCGCAAGCTGTTGTCTCAAGACGGCATCTTGGTTGTCGTTGTGACGCTGAGCAAGCAGGACGGGACGATCGTTTCCGGACCGGACATCATCTCCCGCGGCTTCGTTTACGTCCGCGAATCGGAAGGGCTTCTGGACGAGGCGAACCGGATTGTATCCAGCACGCTCGAGAAGCTGATGAGCGAGAACGTGAACGAATGGGCTTCGCTGAAAACCAACGTGAAGGATGCGCTCGGCCGTTTCTTGTACGAGCAAACGCGCCGCAGACCGATGATTCTGCCGATCATTATGGAAGTATAAACCCAATTGCACACAGTTGCCTCTTTTTCTGCCGGAGTTGGACGGTTCCTTGCAGAAGAAGGGGCTTTTTCGTGTCCGCAGGTTCAGCGTACATGTTCTTCTCCACGGCTTTGGTATAGATTGAAGAAGGTTGTCGGCATACTAAGGGCTGCGTAGTGAAACGAGACTTCGTCGGATACGCCGACACCGAAAGGAAGGCATAACCATGAACAAGGACTTGAGCAAATCGCCCGTAAGCGGCGAATCCGAGCTGCCGCCGAACGAACCGGAGAAGAAAGAGGCCACCGTACCGGAAATGATTCAGCAATTGGGACAAACGGCAGTGCCGACCCCAGGAGAATCCAATGTTTATTGCTTGACGATTATCGGTCAGATCGAAGGCCATTTGGTGCTGCCGCCGCAAAACAAAACGACCAAATACGAGCATCTGATCCCGCAGCTTGTGGCGGCCGAACAGAATCCGCGAATCGAAGGACTGTTAATCATCTTAAATACTGTGGGCGGCGATGTCGAGGCGGGACTTGCTATCGCGGAGATGATCGCTTCCCTGACCAAACCGACCGTCACCGTCGTGATCGGCGGAGGACATAGCATCGGCGTACCGATCGCCGTCGCCTCCGATTATTCGTTGATTGCCGAAAGCGCGACGATGACCATTCATCCGATACGCATGACCGGGCTGGTGATCGGGGTTCCCCAAACGTTTGAATATATTGAAAAAATGCAGGAACGGGTCGTTCGCTTCGTCACAACGCATTCGCGCATCTCGGAGGAGATGTTCAAGGAGCTGATGTTCAAGACCGGGGAGCTGAATCGGGACATCGGCACGGCGGTTGGCGGCACGGACGCCGTAAAGTATGGGCTCATCGATGCGATCGGCGGCATCGGCCAAGGGCTCACCCAACTGAATTCGTTGATCGAATCGCGGAAACAAGCGGGAGGGATGAAGCAATGACGCATTATACGATACTGCCTGAAGAAGCCTATTGGGAAAATGCCGAAAACCAGGAGGCGTATGGTGAAATTGAACTCAACGGGGTATTGATGCAGGTGCGGATGGAAGCCGGAAACCGGGCGACGATCGTTCGGCTGCTGCGCTGCCGGCTCGAGGATTATTTGAACCCCGAACTGGCGCCCGGTCGACAAATCGCTTTTTTTCCAACTTTATTGAAATGAGATTGATGCCGGCCGCGGTATCTTCTCTAGGTCCCCCTCGGTGAATATGGTATAATATTCATCTAGGGGGTGTTTTCGTTTGCCACGGAAACGGAAGAAGAAGAAAGCGGCCATCGGCAGCATGCTCAAATACGAAATATACGGAATCATCCTGATTACCTTATCCATTATCGCCTTGTCCGGGGAGGCGGCCGTAGGAAGAACGCTCTCGAAAATGGCCGCATTGATCCTTGGCAAATTTTATTTTGTGATCCCCGTCGTCGGAATTTACATAGGACTTGCCGTCATGATTCACCGGAAGTGGCCCAGCCGCTGGAACGCCCGCCGCAGCGGCGTGTTGTTGGCAGTGTTATCGCTGGCGCTGATGAGCACCATTTCGGCCATGCAGCATAAGCTCGCTCCGGCGTTGCCTTTGTCCGCAGGCAACGTGCTCGGCCAAATTCATCGCGATCTGCAGGGAGCCCTGTTCCAGCCCGCGTCGAGCGATGCCGGGATAAGCCTCCTGGGAATGGACATCAGCGGCGGTTATGTCGGCGCCCTGGAGTTTGCCCTGCTGTACTCTTTGTTCGGGATGGCCGGCGCCAAGCTGATCATGATCGTACTGCTGGCAATCAGTTTTATGCTGGTAACCGGTCTATCTTACGTTGACCTCTTCCGCATGTTGCGCTCGAGATTGGCCGTGCTGGGCGAAAGCCTGGGGAAAAAAATGCGGATGCTGCGCCCGGTGCCGGTGCGCGGCAAAGTCAAGCGGGCCGAGAAGCCGACTCCGGCGGTTACTTCCTACGATGATCCGGAGGAAGAAGATTCCGACCTCGATGACGAGGCGCTGCCGGCTCCGGCCCGCAAGAAGCCGGTGTTCTTCCAATTGTTGAACTTTAAGGGAAGACCGGATGAGCCGCCGGCGGCGGAAGCGCCGATCCCGCAGGAAGCGGATGGAGGCGGGGAATCCGCCGAACCAACTGCCGATGCGGGAATCAACTGGAATGAGCTGAATTACATCGCCAGGGAAGAAGGGACGGAGAGAGGCGAGCCGGATGATCGCCGTGCCGGCGACTCCGGGCCGATCATCCGCGATTTCTTCGACCATATTCAGCGGGAAAGCTTCAGCCATGACGAGGATGGAGAAGATGCCGAGCAGGGAAATCCAGGCATCCTCGGCGATTCGTTGGCGGAGGGAACGGTTGGCGAGGCTGATGACGCCGCATTCGCCGGGTTCCCGGACGCCGATTACGACGGTGAGCCGGGACCGGGACTGGCGGGTCCTGCGGACGGAACGCTGGAGGGGCATGCCGGCACGGCTGACCCTGGCGAGGACGTTCCGCCTCCGCCCCCGCCCAAACCGGCACCGAAGCCGTACAAGCTGCCTTCGTTCCGGCTTCTGTCGAAACCGGCCGGCGCAGGGAAATCCGGCGACCAAGCGGATTACATGCAGACGGCCCGCAAGCTGGAGGCCACGCTTGAGAGCTTTGGCGTTCGGGCCCGGGTGCTGGAGGTGGTGCGCGGACCGGCGGTAACCCGCTATGAAATTCAGCCGGATATCGGCGTGAAGGTGAGCCGAATCGTCAACTTGACGGACGACATCGCCTTGGCTCTGGCCGCCAAGGATATCCGGATGGAAGCGCCGATTCCGGGCAAATCCGCGATCGGCATCGAGGTGCCGAACAACGAGGTGTCGCTGGTCACAATGCGCGAGGTGATGGAGACGCCGACGTTCATAGATGCGGAGTCCAAGCTGAGCATCGCATTCGGACGCGATATCTCCGGCCAGACGATCGTCGGCAACCTGGCGAAGATGCCCCATCTGCTGGTCGCCGGGGCGACGGGTTCGGGGAAATCGGTGTGCATTAACGGCATTATTACCAGCATCCTGTTCAAAGCGAAACCGGATGAAGTTAAATTCATGATGGTTGACCCGAAGATGGTCGAATTGAATGTTTATAACGGGATTCCGCATCTGTTGACCCCGGTCGTTACCGATCCGCGTCGAGCTTCGCTGGCGCTGAAGAAGATCGTCGTCGAGATGGAGAAGCGCTATGAACTGTTCTCCAAATCGGGGGCGCGGAACATCGAAGGCTACAATCACATGATGGCGGATCAACCGGATGCGATCTTGCCGTACATCGTGGTGATCGTGGACGAGCTGGCCGATTTGATGATGGTTGCGGCCAGTGACGTCGAAGATGCGATCGCGCGTCTGGCGCAGATGGCCCGTGCTGCGGGCATTCACTTGATCATCGCCACGCAGAGGCCGTCGGTCGACGTCATTACCGGCGTGATCAAAGCCAATATCCCGTCGCGGATCGCGTTCGGCGTCTCGTCTCAGGTCGATTCGCGCACGATCCTCGATATGGCCGGGGCAGAGAAGCTGCTGGGCCGTGGGGATATGCTCTACATGCCGATGGGCGCATCCAAGCCGATTCGGGTGCAGGGGGCGTTTATGAGCGACCAGGAGGTCGAAGCGATCGTCAATTATGTACGCGGGCAGGGCCAAGCCGAATACGACGAAAGCCTGGTTCCCGAAGTCGGCGAGGAAGCGCAGGAAACGGAAGAGGTGCTGGACGAGCTTTACGACCAGGCCGTCCAAATCGTGCTGGAGGCGAAGCAGGCTTCCGTCTCGCTGCTGCAGCGGCGCATGCGCGTCGGCTATACCCGGGCCGCGCGGCTGATCGATTCCATGGAGGCCCGAGGTATCGTTGGGCCATATGAGGGCAGCAAGCCGCGCGAAGTGTTAATGTCTATCGAGCAATACAAAATGGGAAGGATCTCTTCCTGATCTTGCAGGATCGGGGGATTCTTCCCCTTTCTTTTTTTAGAAGGTCTCGAAACTTGGGGTGCATAGGAAAGAACGACGCTTGTCATACTAAAGTTACCCATCCTTGTTGGACAACTTCTAAAAAGAAAGGTAGAGCTAAACGTTATGAAGAAAGCAAAGATCTGGTTTGCCTCCGGTTTAGTGCTGCTTTTGTTCGGAATCGGATATGGCGCGAGCGTGCTCCGGCATACGCTTGACGAAGGCAAAGTCAATACCCATAAAGCGCAGCCCGCATTCAGTGAGCAGGTGATTGATTACGGAGCATTCGGCAAAGACGTGTATGAGTTGCAGGGCCGACTTGCTTATCTCGGGTTTTACCACGGCAAGCTGGACAGTTACTTTGGCCCCAAGACCCGTGATGCCCTCAAGTGGTTCCAGTCGGAGTTCGGGATGGAGGCGGACGGCCTGGCCGGCCCCAAAACGAAGTTAAAGCTTTATAACGCCACTAAAAAGTGGAAGCCGGGTATGGAGTATACCCATGCCGGCGGGAATGCAAAACCGCAAACCGGAACGGCGAATAAAACCGGCGGAGGCGGTGGCGGCAACGCTCAACAGGAATCCACGGATCTGTCCGCCTCCAATGCCATGGGGCTGTCGGAGAACGATTTGCGGATTATGGCGAATGCCGTTTACGGAGAATCGCGTGGGGAACCGTTCGAGGGCCAAGTAGCCGTCGCTGCGGTCATCTTGAACCGGGTGAAGTCGCCGAGTTTCCCCAACACCGTATCCGGTGTCATATTTCAGCCCGGAGCATTTACGGCCGTCGCGGACGGACAAATCTGGCTGGAACCCAATGAGCAGGCACGTAAAGCCGTGCAGCAGGCGTTAAACGGCTGGGACCCATCCGGCGGTTGCTTATACTACTTTAACCCCAACACGGCGACATCGAAATGGATCTGGTCGCGTCCGCAGGTCAAGACGATCGGAGAGCACATCTTCTGTATGTAAATAGCTGATTATCGAAGGAGCAGCCGCTTGTCGTCAGGTTGCTTCTTTCCTTTGGATTGGTATAGAATGGAACTGACTTTCTTGTAAAGGAGTTTTGGGTTTGAACAAAACGCGATTTGAGCGCGGCACGGTAGGCCACATTCGGCTGCACGTCTTGCCGACCAACCGATTCAAAACATTTGCCATCTCCCTTTATGCGGGATTGCCGCTGCAAGAGCAAACGGTTACCGCAACGGCCCTCACTCCGTTCGTGCTGCGCCGGGGCACGGAATCCTACCCGGAAACCACGCAGTTCCGCGAGCAGTTGGAGCGTTTGTACGGGGCGGGCTTCGGCTTTGATGTATATAAACGGGGCAACTACCAACTGGTTCAGTTCCGTATGGACACGATCAACGATTCCTTCGTGAAGAGCAGCGAATCGCTCCTCGGCCAAAGCTTTGCTTTTCTCGGCGAAGTCGTGACCAGACCGGCCAAGGAAAACGGTGTCTTCCGCTCGACTTACGTCAACTCGGAACGAGAGTCCGTCCGCAAGAAGCTGGAAGGGATCATTAACGATAAAATTCGTTACGCCGCCGAACGATGCACGGAAGAGATGTTTCGGGACGATCCCTACCGTCTTCACCCGCTAGGGGAACGGAGCGAACTGGACGGGATGACGCCCGAATCGTTGTACGCCTCGTATCAGAGCTGGTTGCAGCAGGCACACCTTGATCTGTACGTGGTTGGGGATACCACATTGGCCGAGGTGGAAGAGCTGGTCGCCAAGCATTTCAGCCTGAGCCGTTCGAATTCGCCGGAATACGAGCCTGAGCAAGTGGATATTCGGGGGGGCGAGGTCCGGACCGTCACAGAAGCTCTCGACGTCAATCAGGGCAAGTTAAATCTGGGCCTCCGCACGCCGATCACCTACGGGGACGACCGTTACGCTTCTTTGTTGCTGTATAACGGCATTCTCGGCAGCTACCCGCATTCCAAGCTGTTCATCAATGTGCGGGAAAAAGAAAGCTTGGCCTACTATGCAGCCTCTCGTTACGACGGCCATAAAGGCATCGTTGGCATTCAATCGGGCATCGAAATCGCCAATTATGAGAAAGCGCTTCGCATTATCGAAGCGCAGTTGGCAAGCATGCGCGCCGGAGAAATCAGCGAACTCGAAATGTCCCAGACGAAGGCGATGATCCGCAACAGCCTGCTGGAAATGCAGGATTCCGCGTTTGAAATGATCGCCTACGATTTTAACCGCGTCTTGTCCGGCAAAGACCGGCCGGCGGAGGAACTGCTTCGCCAGGTCGAGCAGGTTCAGCCGCAGGACGTCGTGGCGGCCGCGGAAACCGTCCAGCTTGATACGATCTACTTTTTGACAGGCCAGAAGGAGGGGTAGGCGAATGGAAACGATACGTTACGATGCTTTACAGGAAACACTGTATCGCGAAACGATGGAGAACGGTCTGCAGGTTTATGTGCTTCCGAAACCGGGCTTCCAGAAAACGTACGCCACGTTCGCGACCAAATACGGCTCGATCGATAATCACTTTCGGGTAGAAGGGCAGGCGGACATTTCCGTCCCGGACGGCATCGCGCATTTTCTGGAGCATAAAATGTTCGAGGAACCGGAGGGGGACATTTTTGCCACCTTCGCTTCCCAAGGCGCTTCGGCCAATGCGTTTACGAGCTTCGATCAGACGGTTTATCTATTCTCCGCGACCGAGAACATTCCGGCAAACCTGGAAACGCTGATCAATTTCGTGCAGCATCCTTACTTTACCGATCAGAACGTCGAGAAGGAAAAGGGCATCATCGGCCAAGAGATCGGCATGTACCGGGATAACCCGGATTGGCGGGTGTATTTCGGCCTGATCGAAGCGATGTACAAAATTCATCCCGTTCACATCGATATTGCCGGCACGGTGGAGTCGATCGGAACGATCACGAAGGAAACGTTGTATACGTGTTACAATGCTTTTTATCACCCAAGCAATATGCTGCTTTTCGTCGTTGGCGGCGTCAATCCCGAGGAAGTGTTCAAGCTGGTGCGCGACAATCAGGCGAAGAAGGATTATAAACCGCAAGGAATGATCGACCGCCTGTTTGACCCGGAACCGCGTGAAGTAGCCGAGAAACGGCGCGAATCCCGCCTGCCGGTGTCGCAGCCGAAATGCTTATTCGGTTTTAAGGAGACCCGGCTGGGCTTGACCGGCGAGGAACTGCTGCGCAGAGATCTTGCCACGAAGTTGGCGCTTGATCTGCTGTTTGGTGCCAGCACGAAGCTGTACCAAAAGCTGTATGACATGGACTTGATCTCCGACAGCTTCGGGCATGAGTATAACAGCAATCCCAATTACGCCTTCTCGGCGATCGGCGGGGATACGAAGGATCCGGACCGGATGTTGGCCGTGATCAAGGAAGAAATCGAAGTCCTGCTGGCCTCCGGATTCCGTCAGGAAGACTTCGAACGGGCGCGCAAGAAGAAAATCGGCGGGTATTTGCGCATGCTGAACTCGCCGGAGAACATCGCCCACGAGTTTACCCGTTACAATTTCCGCGGCGGCGACTTGTTTGCGGTACTTCCGCTTTACGAATCGCTGACGCTGGATGCGATCAATGCCCGGCTGCGCGAGCATATCGATTGGGAGCAACTGGCCGTATCGATCGTGGTGAGCCCGTAAATGGCAATGGATCATGGGATAGGAAAGAACCTTGCGGACATGACCGTCCTTATCACCGGGGCAAGCCGGGGGATCGGCGCCGAGGTAGCGCTGCGGTTTGCCGCGGTGGGCATGAACGTAGTGATACACTATATGAAGTCGCACGAGGCGGCGAACGAAGTCGCCCGCAAATGCCTGGAGCTTGGAGCCAAGGCGTATACGGTCGCGGCCGATTTGCGCAGCAAAGAACAAATCTTGCGGATGATGGAGAGGCTCGAAAATTATGGGCTGCACCCCGATATTCTGGTTAACAACGCGGGCATCTCGCATTATGCGATGCTGTCCGATGTGTCCGAATCGGATTGGGACGACGTCATGAACGTCAATTTAAAAAGCGTGTTTCTTTGCAGCCAGCTGTTTATGCCGTATATGATCGGCCAGCGATTCGGGCGGATTATTAACGTTTCTTCCGTTTGGGGGATCTCCGGTGGCTCTTGCGAGACGGTATATTCGGCAGCCAAAGGCGGCGTTAATGCGTTTACCAAAGCGCTGGCGAAGGAACTGGCCCCCTCCGGCGTCACGGTGAATGCGGTGGCCCCGGGTGCGGTCAAAACCGAGATGCTGGAGCGCTTCGACGAGGAGGAACTCCGTCAGCTTGAGGAGGACATTCCT
The DNA here is from genome assembly GCF_057063165.1 of Paenibacillus sp. JL3B1040. Classification (NCBI taxonomy): domain Bacteria; kingdom Bacillati; phylum Bacillota; class Bacilli; order Caryophanales; family Paenibacillaceae; genus Paenibacillus; species Paenibacillus tiangongensis. The sequence continues at coordinate 2,524,749 of NZ_CM169317.1, forward strand.
GCGGGGCGTCTTGCTTCGCCGCAGGAAATCTCGTCGCTCGTGTATTTTCTGGCGTTGCCGGAATCGGGTTATATCACCGGGCAAATCATTAGCCCCAACGGAGGTTGGATTACCTAATCGTCCCTTAGTGCACAGGTTTTGCTGTACGCTGCCGGCTGCAGCCTGCGCATAAAACCCGCGGGAATTTCGCATATTACGACTGTTGATTTTAAATCGCCAAACGAAGGAGGATTTATTCATGTCAACGGTACTCAAAAATTTTGATACATGGAAGAAATTTCTGGGTGAACGCGTCGAGCATGCGGAAAAGGCCGGCTTCAGCGAAGAGGCGATTGCTAAGCTTGCTTACGAAATCGGCGGTTTTCTGGACGACAAAGTCGATCCGCAAAACGAATCCAATCGGGCCCTCAAAGAAATTTGGGATGTCGGTACCGAAGAAGAACGGAAGACCATCGCCCGTTTGATGGTCAAGTTGGCCAAGAAGAACGCATAGTTGGGCCCTTGAAAAGCTCCCGATCCGGGAGCTTTTCACCCATTTTCTCCGGCCGCTTGCCTTTTATTTTCATTTTATTTATCATAAAACACATATGAACATGTTATATCAGTATTGGTAAGAAATGTTTTTGTGAATTGTTTTTGCAAATTAGCAGGAATTAAGACCTATTTTGTCGAATGGTGCATGAGGATATGGAGAAGGTGTCTGGAATGGTAGAGAAACAATGGTATCTGGAATACAAAATACATAAGAATCGACCGGGACTATTGGGGGATATCGCTTCGATGTTAGGGATGCTGGAGATCAATATCCTGACGATCAACGGCGTGGAAGGCAAGACTAGAGGACTACTTCTGGAAACCGACGATGACGGCAAAATCGAACAGGTCAGCCAATTGTTGAATAAGGTGGACAGCATCACGGTGACGGCCTTGCGCAACCCGCGACTGGTCGATCTGCTGGCCGTTCGGCACGGTCGTTATATCGACCGGGATTCCGACGACCGCAAGACGTTTCGGTTTACGCGGGATGAATTGGGGATTCTGGTTGATTTTCTCGGTGAAGTGTTTAAGCGGGAAGGGCATCAAGTCATCGGATTGCGGGGAATGCCCCGCGTCGGCAAGACGGAATCGATTATCGCCGGCAGCGTTTGCGCGATGAAGCGATGGACGTTCGTCTCCTCGACGCTGCTGCGGCAAACGGTTCGCAGTCAATTGTCCGAGAATGAGATGGATCCTCACAATGTGTTTATCATTGACGGTATCATCAGTACGTTACGTTCCAATGAAAAGCATCATCAGCTCCTGCAGGAGTTGATGTCTATGCCTTCGACCAAAGTCATAGAGCATCCGGACGTGTTCGTCAAAGAGTCCGAATACGGTTATGACAATTTTGACATTATTATAGAATTGCGTAACAATCCGGAGGAGCAAATCGTTTACGATACGTTCACGACAATTTATACGGACGATCTATAAGGATTTGCCGCATAGTCTAATCATAGCAGGAGGTGATGGTCGTGTCGGATTTGGGCCAGCAGTTAAGGGAAGCCCGCCTTGCCAGAGGTTTGTCGCTGGATGATGTACAGGAAATGACGAAGATTCGCAAACGATATTTGGAAGCCATCGAAATGGGGGATTACAAGGTTCTCCCAGGGAGCTTCTATGTTCGGGCTTTTATCAAAACGTATGCGGAAACCGTTGGCTTGGACGCGGACGAACTGCTTGCCGAACATCGGCAAAACGTGCCTTCTACGGACCCGGAACCGACGATGGAACCGGTTATCCAAAAACGCCGCAGCCGGCAACACAACGAGCGCAACTCGAAATGGCTGTCCACCACGCTGATGTGGTCGTTTGCCGTGCTGATTTTAATTGTAATTTATATGTATTTCTCGGTTTGGGGCAACAATAACAATGAAGCCGAGGGAAATAAGGAACCGGATCCTACGCCGGTGACCCGGGACGCGAACAAAAACGGAAGCACTACCGGAAACGCGTCGAGTGGCGATACGGTTGGCGGGAACAAGGGTGCGGAGAACGGAACGGGTAACGCAACGGACCCGGGAACGAATAACGGTTCTAACGCCAATACGGGGAATGAGGACAACGCCGGTAATGAAAATCCGGTTAACGATCCCGGTAATCAGCCTGTTGCGGTCGTGCCGGACGGAACGGAAGGCAGCAAGACGAAGTTCAAGATTCAAAACTCCGGAACCCAGCCGGTTCAGGTCGTCATCACGGCTAGCGGAAGAAGCTGGGTTGAGGTGCGTAAAGGCAACGATAAGGGTGAGAAGCTGTATTATGACAACACAAACGAAGGTGACGTGTTGACATATGACATCGGCCCCGAAGGGTTATTCGTTAAATCGGGCAACTCCTCCCAAACTGTGATCACGGTCGCCGGACAGACCATCGATGATGGAAAAACGACGTCCAAGTTTTTATTGAACCTTGACGACGGAACTGGCGGCGGGGTTGGAACAGAAGGTAACGTTACCGACAATGCCGGTACGGGAGAAAACGAAACGACGACAGATGGCGGCGAATAAGCGAAAGCGGCGGGAAGACGATCGCTTATTCGCTTTATAAACAGCGCGGTTGGACCGATCCGGTCAAACCGCGCTGTTTTGGTTGTCATGAGGCGGTGGCGACTGAGAAAACTCGACTTTGCGAATTTTTTTACATATAATTTATTTATGAAAAGATTGGAAACCGAGAAAGGAATGTGACTTATGGCATCGGAAAATTCTTTCGACATCGTTTCAAAAATGGACATGCAGGAATTGACCAACGCAATCGATCAAACGGAACGGGAAATCGCGAACCGTTTCGATTTCAAAGGGAGTAAAAGCGAGCTCAAGCTGGAGAAAGACGTGCTGGTGATCGTATCCGACGACGAGTACAAGCTGGGCGCCGTCATCGACATCCTGCAATCGAAGATGATCAAGCGCGGCTTGCCGATCAAAAATCTCGATTACGGCAAGGTTGAACCGGCCTCGCTCGGCACGGTGCGGCAGCGGATTAACCTGAAGCAAGGGATCGACCAGGAGAACGCTAAGAAAATCAATGTGTTGATCCGCGATTCCAAGCTGAAGGTTAAAAGCCAGATCCAAGGCGATCAAATTCGCGTCACCGGTAAGAGCAGAGACGATTTGCAAGAGATTATGCAGATGCTGCGCAAAGCCGATTTGACGGTGGATTTGCAGTTCACCAATTTTAAATAGAGTGGAAGGGTCTCTTGCGGCGTTATTGACGAGCTGCTGCGGAGGCCATTTTCATATTTTTGACAGCATCGGTTCTGGAATATTATACTTGTAGAGGTTGTTCAATCCTTAGTTTGACGGGAATTTTGGCTTTCAACGATGGGGGAAATGGTTCATGACAGAAAAGGTAAAAATCGTGACGCTCGGCTGCGAGAAAAATCTGGTCGATTCGGAGATCATGTCGGGCCTGATTGAACAGCGGGGCTATTCCTTAGTGGATCATCGCGAAGATGCGACCGTCATTATCGTCAATACCTGCGGATTTATCGATGCGGCCAAGGAAGAGTCGGTCAACACGATTCTGGAGCTCGCCGATCTGAAGGAAAACGGGCGGCTGAAGGCGTTGATCGTTTCCGGGTGTTTGACGCAGCGATATAAGCAGACTTTAATGGAGGAAATGCCGGAGATCGACGGGATTGTCGGGACGGGGGATTTTCACCATATCAACCGGATCGTTGACGAAGCGCTTAAGGGTAAGAAACCGGCGCTGGTCGGTAATCCTGTTTTTAATTATGAGCAGGCGCTGCCGCGCAAGCTGACCACGGCCCGTTACACGACTTACGTGAAAATCGCCGAAGGCTGCGACAACAATTGCACATTTTGCAGCATTCCGATCATGCGCGGGAAGTTCCGGAGCCGCTCGATGGAATCGATCCTGGAAGAAGTGCGGAGCATGGCCGCCCAAGGCGTTAAGGAAATCAGCCTGATCGCGCAGGACTCCACCAATTACGGTACCGATTTGTACGGGGAGTTCAAACTGGCGGAGCTGATGGACCGGGTTACGCTGGTGGACGGCATCGAGTGGGTGCGTCTGCATTATGCTTATCCCGGCTTCTTTACGGACGAGCTGATCGAGAGGATGGCGACCAATCCGAAGATATGCAAGTACGTGGATATGCCGCTGCAGCATAGCGAAGACGCAATTCTGAAGCGTATGCGCCGCCCTGGACGAAACCGCGATATCCGTGAACTCGTCGGCAAGATCCGCGCTCGGATTCCGAACGTTTCGCTGCGCACCTCCCTGATCGTCGGATTTCCAGGGGAAACGCAGGAAGATTTTGAGCGGTTATGCGAGTTCGTGCGTGAAGTGAAGTTCGACCGGCTTGGCGTATTTACTTATTCCAAGGAAGAGGATACGCCGGCGTCGCGATTGCCGGACCAGATCGACGAAGACGTGAAGGAATGGCGGGCCAATACGCTGATGGAGATTCAGCGCGAGGTTGCCAATGCGAACAGCGGCAAGTACATCGGACAGGTGCTGGACGTGCTGATCGAGCGATACGACGGACGCAGCGATGTCTACGTGGGCCGTTCGCAATACGACGCTCCGGAAATTGACGGGGAGGTATTCGTCACGAATTGCCCCGTAGGGCTTGGAGAAATGACCAAGGTGCGGATTACGCATGCTTTTGACTATGACCTATCCGGGGAGGCGGTCCTGTGAATTTGCCCAACCGTATCACATTAACCCGTATTTTTATGATTCCGGTGATGCTGGTCTTCTTGCTGGTGGATGTCGGGTGGCTGTCCCATGAGCTTACGCTCGGGAATTACTCGCTGCCCGTCAATCAATTGATCGCCGCGGTGTTGTTTATCGTTGCGGCCAGCACGGATGGGATCGACGGCTACATCGCCCGCAAACATAACCTCGTCACCAATTTAGGCAAGCTGCTGGATCCGCTCGCTGATAAGCTGCTGGTCGGAACGGTGCTGATCGGCCTCGTGGCATTGGGAAAATGCGATGCCTGGATTGCGGTCATCATCATCGCCCGCGAGTTCGCCGTGACTGGTCTGCGCGAAGTTGCTCTTTTGGAAGGCTCCGTGATCGCGGCCAGCAAATGGGGCAAGGCGAAGACGATTACGCAGATCATCGCCATTTCGGTGTTGCTGCTGAACAATTTTCCGTTCGAATGGCTGTCGTTCCCGTTCGATGATATCGCGATGTGGCTGGCGGCTGTCATCACGTTGTACTCGGGCATCGATTATTTCGTGAAGAATAAAAGCGTGCTTTCTTTTTCCAAAGCTTAAAATGATGGTGTTGGCCGGTAATTTGAAGGAGGCATGCACAAGATGAAAGCGGAAATTATCGCGGTTGGCACGGAGTTGCTGCTCGGCCAAATCGTGAATACCAATGCGCAGTACTTATCGCAGGAGCTTGCCGGGCTGGGGATCGACGTGTATTTTCAAACCGTGGTTGGCGATAACATGAACCGGTTGGCGGAGGCGGTGAGGACGGCGTCGGGCCGTGCGGATGTTCTGATCTTTACCGGCGGGATCGGCCCGACGCAGGACGATCTGACCAAGGAAGCGCTGGCTGGGGTACTGGGCCGGACGCTCTATATCGACCCGGAAGCGCTGGCGAACGTTGAGCGCTTCTTTCAGGGCCGCGGGGTTCCGATGACGGAGAACAACCGGCGCCAGGCGCTGGCCATCGAAGGAGGCACGCCGCTTCCGAACGAAACCGGGCTGGCCGTGGGCAATGCGCTCGCGCAAGACGGCAAATTTTATATTGTGCTGCCCGGCCCGCCAAAAGAAATGAAGCCGATGTTTGAGCATCAAGCGAAGCCGTGGATTCTGGAGCATGTGCTGACCGGGGAGATGCCGATCTATTCGCGAATGTTGAAATTCGCCGGAATCGGCGAATCGGCGCTCGAAACGAAGCTGCTTGATCTCATCCAGGCTCAAAGCGATCCAACGGTTGCGCCTTATGCGAAGGAAGGCGAGGTCACGATTCGCGTGTCCACCAAGGCGGTTAGCGCACAGGACGCGGCGGCGAAGCTGGACGCCATGGAGCGCGAGATCGCCTCACGGCTGTCGGAGCATCTGTACGCGAACGTTGATGAGCCGATCGAGAAAACGATTCTCGACTTGATGGCTGCACGCGACCTGACGCTGAGCGTTGCCGAAAGCTGCACCGGCGGTTTGCTCATGGAGATGTTCACCGCGCTGCCGGGCAGCTCGGCCGTGTTCGCCGGCGGGATCGTGTGCTACTCCAATGAAATGAAGGAGAAGCTGTTGAACGTGCCGCATGATCTGCTGGAAGGCGACGGAGCCCCCGGCGCGGTCAGCGCGGAAACGGCCAAGGTGCTGGCCGAGCAGGTGCGTCTCACTGTCGGTACCGACTTCGGCCTGTCGATCACCGGCGTGGCCGGTCCCGGCCATTCCGAGCGCAAGCCCGTCGGCCTGGTGTACATCGCGATCTCGCGCCGTGGCTTCGACACCGCGGTGTTTGAGCTGAATCTCAAGGGGAACCGCGAGATGATCCGTTTGCGCGCGGCGAAGACGCTGTTGTACCGGTTGTGGAGAGCGCTGCAGGCATAACGGCGTTTGGAGTGCACATTGCATGGGAGCATCCTTTTGGTCATTATCCCTTTCACTCAGGTGTGATGGGTAAGCCTCTCAGCAACACACTAAAGGTAGTGCAATAGGCAGGCTCTTGCGCTTTGGAAGATAATGACATATAATCAAGGCACGGAAGAACCGTAGCAAACTGATTCAGTTGTGCTGCGGTTCTTTTTTGTTGTTGGAGTAACCATGGGAGGGGATGGGGATGAGGATGAGGGCAGCAGCTAAGTAGGTACGTAAGGCCGGGCTAACGTTAGACGAGTTGTGGTGCGAGTGTGATGGGAGGGGACAACGAATTCTGTTCGAATAATCATATATAACGGTGCCCCTTGAGTACAAATTTACTTGATATGTATGAAAACATTCATGGCTTACTAGCCACAACATACATATCTAGATGTAACATAACTCTTCCGCTATGGTGAGCGCATTTCCGAAGGAAACAGCGCCTATGGAGCTGTGTAAAGCGATCCACGCGCCAAAGTGAGCGAATCCCCGTAGGGGAGAGCGTCTTAGGAGCGTCACAGTCACTCCCACGTTCTTCCGGCGCGCAGCCGGGTGCCAACGACGGAAGGAGGCCGGCACCCCTCCAGAGAGGCAGGTCCCCAAGGAGCGCTCAAAGTAAGACTTACCCGAAGGGAGAAAAGCGATCCACGCGCCAAAGTGAGCGAATCCCCGTAGGGGAGAGCATCAAGGGAGCGTCACAGTCACTCCCACGTTCTTCCGGCGCGCAGCCGGGTGCCAACGACGGAAGGAGGCCGGCATCCACCCAAGAGGCAGGTCCCCAAGGAGCGCTCAAAGTAAGACGTACCCGAAGGGGGAAAAGCGATCCACGTGCCAAAGTGAGCGAATCCCCGTAGGGGAGAGCGTCAAGGGAGTATCTCAGTCACTCCAACGTTCTTCCAATTTGCGGGATCCCCAAGGGCAGCGGGCCCTTGGGGGCCCTCCCTTACGGTAAGGGAGGGTTTGGGAGGGTTGAGTTCCAGGTTTGGGACGGTTGAGAACAAATTACGAATGTATGTTCGAAAAAACGCTTGGCAAACATTCCAAAACAAGGTACAATGATATACGTGAGAAGTTACAAATGGACATGAATTATAATGGAATTTATGTTATTCAAGTATCTGTGATTTATATCTAATTTAAGGATGTGAGCTGATTGTCAGATCGTAAAGCAGCGCTGGAGATGGCGCTTCGCCAAATAGAAAAGCAATTCGGTAAAGGTTCGATCATGAAGCTGGGAGAATCGACGCACATGCAGGTGGAGATCGTTCCGAGCGGATCGATCGCCCTGGATATCGCCCTCGGTACCGGAGGACTTCCCCGCGGGCGGATCATCGAAGTCTACGGGCCGGAGTCTTCCGGTAAAACGACGGTCGCGCTGCACGCGATTGCCGAGGTTCAGAAGATCGGCGGACAAGCTGCCTTCATCGACGCCGAGCATGCGCTCGACCCGTCTTACGCCAGCAAGCTGGGCGTGAACATCGACGAATTGCTGCTGTCCCAGCCGGATACGGGGGAACAAGCGCTGGAGATCGCCGAAGCGCTCGTTCGCAGCGGCGCGGTGGATATTATCGTCATTGACTCCGTTGCGGCATTGGTACCTAAAGCGGAGATTGAAGGCGAGATGGGGGATTCGCACGTCGGCTTGCAGGCCCGTCTGATGTCGCAGGCGCTGCGGAAGTTGTCGGGGGCGATCAGCAAGTCGAAGACGATCGCCATCTTTATCAACCAGCTGCGCGAGAAAGTCGGCGTGATGTTCGGTAATCCGGAAACGACGCCAGGCGGACGTGCGCTGAAGTTCTATTCGACGGTTCGTTTGGACGTTCGCCGCGTCGAGACAATCAAGATGGGCAACGATATGGTGGGCAACCGGACGCGGGTCAAGGTTGTGAAGAACAAGGTTGCTCCCCCTTTTAAACAAGCTGAAATCGACATTATGTATGGAGAAGGCATTTCCAAAGAAGGCAGCCTTATCGACATCGGAACGGAGCTGGATATCGTAGACAAGAGCGGTGCTTGGTATTCGTATGCTGGCGAACGCCTTGGACAAGGTCGCGAGAACGCGAAGCAGTTCTTGAAAGAACATCCGGAAATCGCGAATACGATCGAGGCGAAAATCCGGGAAGCCAGCAATCTGACCACGTCGGTTGCCCCCGCTTCCGCCAGCGATTTGGAAGCGGAGCTTGAGGAAGAACAAGCGCTGTTCGGAGATGAATAAGCTCTTTAAGCCGTAGCCATCAAGCGCTCTGACCGCCGGCATTTCGCCGGGTCAGGGCGCTTTTGCGGTACTTGGGGAATTATATTGAAAGCTTAAGTTAGAACCGGAGGGATATGATGTGAGTACATGGGGACGATCGCGGGGAAAATCCGCGGGAAGAGGAGCCGGATCTACCTCTGGCGAACGGAGAGCGGACGAAATCGTAGACATTTCCGACGAGTCGTACTGGGAACCGCGGCCGCGAAGTGCCGGCCGGGATCAGGAGGGTGGGAAAACGGAAGAAACCGCAGGTTTGGACGCCTTCCCCGAGGACGTGGAGCTGGCGATTACGTCCGTATTGATGCTGAAACGGCCGAAGCATCGCTATCGGATCTCTTTTGGCGTATATACACTGGAGGTTCATGAGGATGTGATGATCAAATACCGCATGATCAAAGGCGCGGTATTCACCAAAGCGGAGCTGGAAGAAATCGTATCGGCCGACGAGCGTCAACAGGGATATGCCGACGCGCTGAAGTTTTTGAGCTTGAAGCCGCGAACGGCTTATGAAATATCGCATCGTTTAGGAGAAAAAGGCTGGGGCGAGGAGACGATTCAGGACGTACTGGGCCGTTTGCAATCGGAAGGGTACGTCGATGACGCCGCTTACGCCCAGGAATGGGCTTCTCAACGCGTTAGACTACGCGGGAAGGGGAAGCTGTGGGTTAAGCATGAATTGCGCCAGAAAGGCGTGTCCAAGTCGCTGATCGAGGAGGCGCTCGGCGAAGTCAGCGAAGACGACGAGTTTGAGAGCGCTCTTCAGTTGGGGTTAAAGAAATGGCAGGCAACCACGGGAGAGCCGCTTGACCGTAAGCGCAAGACCGGAGCATTTTTGCAGCGCCGCGGGTTTAGCGGTAGCGTCGTGTCCCGGGTCATGCGCGAACTCGCAAACCGGGAGCAGATGCATGGAATGGACGATTGGGACGAAGAATAAGAGGACGGGAGGGAACTCCTGTCATTTGCTTGACAATATCTTTTGTCAAATAATAAAATGAACATGAATCCATATCGTGAAAGGCCCTTTTTTTCCTTCCAAAATTATGGGTCTGAGGGTGGGGTTTATGTTCTCCAATCATGAAGGCAAAGCGCCTCTCGCCTTGTGATGGGGGAAGGGTCATGCTTTACAGCATGAACTGCTGAACTGAATGGGCAAGTCATGAATTCTTTGTATGAATGATGAACCTAAGAAACGAAAAGTAACTACAACTGCAAACATCCCAAGGAATGCCTTGGAGGAAACAACGGGGAGGTGAACAGATGCCATCAGTAATCTGGATCGTTCTCGTTGCAGCCGCTTTATTCTTTGGGTTCGTGATCGGGTATTTTATTCGCAAGTCTCTTGCCGAAGCTAAAATTTCCAGTGCAGAGCACGCGGCCAGCCAAATCTTGGAGACTGCCAAGAAGGACGCGGAAGCACTGAAAAAGGAAACGGTTCTGGAAGCCAAGGACGAAGTCCACAAGCTGAGAACCGAAGCTGATAAAGACATTCGTGAACGTCGGAATGAAATACAACGACAAGAAAGACGATTGTTGCAAAAAGAAGAGTCGCTGGATAAAAAATTGGAATCGCTTGAACGTAAAGAAGAGCAAGTGGTCAGCAAAGAGAAACGGATCGAAGAAACGCAGCAGCAAATCGACCTGATTTATAAAAGTCAGGTTCAGGAATTGGAGCGGATTTCCAACCTTACGATGGAAGATGCCCGTGCGATCATTTTGAACAATGTGGAGCAGGAAGTTCGCCATGAAACCGCGCAGATGATTAAGGACATTGAACAGCAGGCGAAGGAAGAAGCGGATAAGAAATCCCGCGAGATCATTACGCTGGCCATTCAACGTTGCGCTGCCGATCATGTGGCGGAAACGACGGTTTCCGTCGTAACGCTGCCGAACGAAGAGATGAAAGGACGGATCATCGGCCGGGAAGGCCGGAATATCCGGGCGCTCGAAACCTTGACCGGGATCGATCTGATTATCGACGATACGCCGGAAGCGGTGATCTTGTCGGGCTTCGACCCGATTCGCCGCGAAATTGCCCGCACCGCTTTGGAGAAGTTGGTGGCGGACGGACGGATTCATCCGGCACGGATCGAAGAAATGGTCGAGAAATCCCGCCGGGATGTGGACGAACGCATTCGCGAATATGGCGAACAGGCTACATTCGAAGTGGGCGTTCATGCGTTGCATCCGGATTTGATCAAGATTTTGGGACGTCTCAAGTTCCGGACAAGCTACGGTCAAAACGTACTGAAGCACTCGATGGAAGTCGCTTACCTGGCCGGATTGATGGCCGGAGAGCTGGGCGAAGACATCGCTCTTGCCAAACGCGCAGGTTTGCTGCACGATATCGGTAAAGCGCTTGATCATGAAGTGGAAGGGTCTCATGTCGAAATCGGCGTGGAGCTGGCTAAGAAGTATAAAGAACATCCGGTGGTTATCAACAGCATTGCCTCTCATCACGGCGATTGCGAGGCCACCTCTGTCATCGCCATGCTGGTTGGCGCAGCCGATGCTTTGTCGGCGGCAAGACCAGGCGCGCGTCGGGAAACGCTCGAAACCTACATTCGCCGGTTGGAGAAGCTCGAGGAAATTTCCGAGTCGTTCGAGGGCGTCGAGAAATCGTTTGCCATTCAGGCGGGCCGCGAGGTGCGCGTAATGGTGCAGCCGGATAAAATCGACGACGCGGAAGCATTCCGCTTGGCGCGAGACATTACCAAGACGATTGAGAGTGAACTCGATTATCCGGGTCATATCAAAGTGACCGTCATCCGCGAGACGCGGGCGGTTGAATACGCCAAGTAAAGGTTATGCTGAAAAGTGGCCCCTCGCGGGCCGCTTTTTCATTGCCTGAACGACCCTGGCTCCGCAAAGGGCTTAAGGTCAATAGTCAGAGGAGGGAACCAGCATTAAAGTTCTGTTTATTGGAGATATCGTCGGGAATACGGGCCGCAAAGCGCTGAAAGCCACGCTGCCCCATTTAAAATCGAAATACAATCCGCAGATTATTATCGCCAACGGGGAAAATGCGGCTGCGGGGCGGGGGATCAACGCCAATATCGCCAAAGAGTTTTTCGAGCAAGGCATTCATGGCTTAACGATGGGCAATCATACATGGGACAATAAGGAAATCTTCGACTTCATCGATGACGAGCCGCGGATGGTCCGTCCGGCCAATTTTCCGCCGGGCACGCCGGGACTGGGACATACGGTGATCAAAGCAGGCGGCAAGGAGCTGGCCTTGGTCAATTTGATGGGCCGCACTTTCCTGCCGGCGATCGACGATCCCTTCCGGGCGGCCGATGAGATCATTGGCCAACTGTCCAAGAAGCATAAGTGCATCCTGGTGGACTTCCATGCCGAAGCGACATCCGAGAAAATCGCCATGGGCTGGCACTTGGACGGCCGCGCTTCGATCGTAGTGGGGACGCATACCCATGTACAGAGCAACGACGATACGATTCTGCCGCAGGGTACGGCTTATATTACCGACACCGGCATGGTCGGCTCTCGCGAAGGCGTTCTGGGCATGGAGCGGACGGCGGTGCTCCGCAAGTTTACGACCCAGCTTCCCGTGCGCTTTCAAGTCTGTGAAGGAAAATGGCATTTCCACGCGGTGATCGTCGATGTGGACGAGACGACGGGGAAAGCGAATAAAATTCAAAAAATCCGGTTGCTGGAGGACGAGTGGCTGATGGATTAGGGAACCGCAACCGCTCCCGAGTCGATGTCGCAAAACAATCCGAAAAGTCCGTAGGATCAAGGCCTCCCGAAACTTCTCCTCCGGGAAAAAGAAGGAATATCCCGAATTCTCACGAATATCTTCTAAGTAGTGGAATCCAACGAATATTCCCAGGGAGGTACTAACCATGGAAGTATTAAAGGTTTCAGCAAAATCCAACCCCAACTCCGTTGCCGGCGCGTTGGCCGGCGTACTCAGAGAACGTGGCGCTGCTGAACTTCAGGCCATTGGGGCAGGGGCTCTAAACCAAGCCATTAAAGCCGTAGCGATCGCCCGGGGATTCGTCGCGCCAAGCGGCGTCGACTTGATTTGCATTCCAGCCTTTACCGACATCGTAATCGATGGCGAGGATCGTACCGCGATAAAACTGATCGTAGAACCGAGATAACGTTTCAATAGAAATCACGCCTGTTTACCTCTGTAGACAGGCTTTTTTGTTTTTTCGGCAAACCCCCTATACGAAGGAGGATGGCTCATGAAGTTGCCAATTATCGATTTTCATTGCGACGCATTAAGCAAACTGCAACTGGATCCCAAGCTGGACTTTGCCCGGGATCGCCGTTTGGACGTAAATCTTCGCCGTTTGGAGGAAGGCGGAGTGAAGCTGCAGACGTTCGCGATATTTCTGTCGGAGCGGCTGGGTCCCCCGAAAATGGAACATATCCTGGGACAAATCGATTTGTACCGGGAGCGGGTTCAATCGCTTGGCGTACTTCCCGTTCAATCGACGGAAGATCTGGAAGCCCTGGAGCAAGGGAAGGCTATCGGAGGGCTGTTATCGCTGGAAGGGGCGGACGGGCTGGAAGGCAACCTGCACGATGTTCGCATATGCTATGAGAAAGGCGTCCGATTTCTCGGATTGACCTGGAATTATGCCAACTGGGCCGCCGACGGGATTCTGGAGCCCCGAAACGGCGGGTTCACCCCGGCCGGTCTGGAGCTCCTCAAGTTATGCCATGAGCTCGGGATCATTCTGGATGTCTCGCATTTATCGGTCAAAGGATTTTGGGAGCTGCAGGAGCTTGCGGAGGCAGCCGGCAAGCCGTTTATCGCCTCCCATTCCAACGCCTATCAAGTATGCCCGCATGCGCGGAACCTTCGCGACGATCAGATTCAGGCCATCGTCAAGCTCGGCGGACGAATCGGGCTAACCTTCGTACCGTGGTTTGTCAAAGAAGGGCGAAGCGCCTCCAGCCGCGATTTACTGCCGCATATTGAGCGGATTTGTTCATTGGGGGGAGCGGCAAACCTCATGTTCGGATCCGACTTCGATGGGATCGAAACCCATTTAACCGACCTTCGGCATGCGGGACATTACGCGAAGTGGCAGGAGAGCTTACTGAAATATTACCCGGAAGAGCTTGTCCGCGGATGGTTGTACGGCAATGCCGCCGCGTTCCTGCGCGATTGGTTGCCTTCTCATAAGTAAGCGCTTTAATTCATCCAATTGCGAGAACGAATTGATCGAAAACTACTATATGAAAAAAGGCTAGAAAACGCTTGCTTTTTACCAAGTTGAGACATAAAATTGACATGACTCTGAAACAGAATGTTCACAAACAATGGGTCGAAATGTGACCTCTTGCACGTCGACATTCGAACTGTATTATAATTCTATTTTTCCATTGCGATACGATTAAAGGGGTGGGCGATCTTGATTAGTCAATTGTCTTGGAAGATCGGTGGTCAGCAGGGAGAGGGCGTTGAAAGTACCGACCGGATTTTTTCGACGGCTTTAAACCGGCTGGGATATTATTTGTACGGGTACCGGCATTTCTCCTCCCGTATTAAAGGCGGTCATACGAATAACAAAATCCGGATCAGTACCAAGCCGATTCGCGCGATTTCCGACGACTTGGACATTTTAGTCGCTTTTGACCAAGAAAGTATCGATTTGAATGCGCAGGAGCTGCGCAGCGGCGGAGTGATCGTGGCGGATGCCAAGTTTAATCCGACGGTGCCGGAGGGCGTCGATGCCCGTTTGTTTCCGGTCCCGATTACCAGTATCGCCGAAGAGCTCGGGACTTCGCTGATGAAGAACATGGTGGCTTCCGGCGCATCCTGGGCGCTGCTCGGTCTTCCGCTTGAGGTGTTCAATAAAGCGGTGGAAGAGGAGTTCGGCCGCAAAGGGCCTGCAATTGTAGAGAAGAATATCGAAGCGGTCAAACGGGGCGCGGATTTTGTGCTCGAGCTCGCCGGTGGTCCTCTGGACGAATTCAAGCTGGAGCCGGCCGACGGCAAGGAAAAGCTGTTCATGATCGGCAACGATGCCATTGCCTTGGGGGCCGTGGCTGCAGGCTGTCGAATTATGAGCGCATACCCGATTACGCCAGCTTCCGAAATTATGGAATATTTAATAAAGAAATTGCCGAAGTTTGGCGGTACGGTTGTGCAAACCGAAGACGAGATCGCCGCAATTACGATGGCGATCGGCTCGAGTTATGCGGGGGTACGTACAATGACGGCATCGGCAGGGCCCGGCTTGTCCCTGATGATGGAAGCGATCGGCCTAGCTGGCATGACCGAAACGCCGGTTGTGATCGTCGATACGCAGCGCGGCGGTCCAAGTACGGGGTTGCCGACGAAACAGGAACAGAGCGATATCAATGCGCTGATCTACGGAACACATGGAGAAATTCCGAAAATCGTGATCGCGCCAAGCTCGATTGAGGAATGTTTCTATGATACGGTGGAGGCTTTTAATCTGGCCGATAAATATCAGGTGCCGGTGATCATCGCGACGGATTTGCAGTTATCCCTCGGCAAACAGTCCTGCGAAATGCTCGATTACAGCAAAGTATCGATCGATCGGGGCTATCTCGTGAAGGATATTCCGGATCGCGACGATTCGAGCATGTTCAATCGTTATGCCTTTACGGAGAACGGCATCTCCCCGCGGGTGCTGCCGGGCGAGAAGAACGGCATCCACCATGTGACCGGCGTCGAGCATGACGAATCCGGACGTCCGTCGGAAAGTCCGGTCAACCGGAAGAAGATGATGGATAAACGTCTGCGGAAGCTGGCCCAGCTCGAAGTAACCCATCCGATTCACCTGCAAGCGCCGCATGCCGAACCGGACCTGCTTATCATCGGCATGGGTTCGACGGGCGGTACCATTGATCAAGCCCGTGTGCACCTGTCCGAGGATGGGGTAAAGACGAACCACATGACTGTTCGCTTAATGCATCCGTTTCCAACGGAGCAAGTGCTGCCGCAAATCGCGAAGGCGAAAAAGGTGGTCGTTCTGGAGAACAACGCTACCGGCCAATTGGCGAATTTGATCAAACAAAACGTCGGCTACCACGACAAGATTGTGAACGTGTTGAAATATAACGGCAATCCGTTCCTTCCATCGGAAGTCTACGAAGAGTGCAAAAAGGCAGCCGGGAATAAAGCGCAGGAGGAGTTGGTGAAAAATGGCAACGTTTAAAGAGTTCCGTAACAACGTTAAACCTAACTGGTGTCCGGGCTGCGGCGATTTCTCCATTCAAGCCGCTATCCAACGCGCCGCGGCGAATGTCGGTCTTGAACCGGAGCAGCTTGCCGTCATTTCCGGGATCGGCTGCTCCGGCCGGATTTCCGGATACATCAACGCTTACGGACTGCACGGGATTCATGGCCGCGCGTTGCCGATTGCCCAAGGCGTGAAGCTGGCCAACCGCGATCTGACGGTGATCGCATCCGGCGGGGACGGCGACGGTTTCGCGATCGGGATGGGCCACACGGTGCACGCGATTCGCCGCAATATCAACATCACCTACATTGTCATGGATAATCAGATTTACGGGTTGACCAAAGGGCAAACTTCCCCGCGCAGCGGCGAAGGCTTCAAAACGAAGAGCACGCCGGAAGGTTCGGTGGAGTCGACGTTATCCCCGCTTGAAATCGCTTTGGCGTCCGGCGCCACCTTCGTGGCCCAGTCGTTCTCCAGCGATTTGAAGCAACTCACGTCCCTGATCGAGCAAGGGATCCAGCATGAAGGCTTCTCCTTGATTAACGTGTTCAGTCCATGCGTCACCTTCAACAAGGTGAACACGTACGACTGGTTTAAAGAGAATATCATCAATCTGGAGACCGTTCCGGATTACAATCCGAGCAACCGGGCGATGGCCATGGCCAAGCTGATGGAGACGAACAGCATGATTACCGGGCTGATCTACCAGAACAAAGAGAAGAAGAGTTACGAGGATCTTGTGCACGGTTTTAAGCAGGAACCGCTGGCGTATCAACCGTTGGCGTTGTCCGAAAGCGAGTTTGACAATCTTGTAGCAGAATTTAAATAATGGGATCAAAGGCGTCCATTTCCGGTGGACGTCTTTTCCTTTTTTTCATCATTAGGTGTATAATAAATAACGATGTGAATCGTCATCGATATAGAGAATATTCGAGGAGTGTTTGCAAACATGAGTAAATCAGTACCTGTCGGCGTATCCGCGCGTCATATCCATTTGACGCAGGAGCATATCGAAATTTTGTTCGGACAAGGTTATCAATTGACTGAATTCAAGCCGCTGTCGCAACCGGGGCAATTTGCCGCGAATGAACAGGTGGCCGTCATCGGACCGAAAGGCCAGTTTGACAAAGTCCGTATTTTAGGTCCGGCCCGTCCGGCTTCCCAATTGGAGATTTCCCGTACGGATTCTTTCGCCATCGGCGTCAAAGCACCGGTTCGCGAATCGGGCAACATTGAAGGCACGCCAGGGATCACCGTAAAAGGTCCTGCCGGCGAAATCCAACTGGAACAAGGCGTCATCGTTGCAGCGCGCCATATTCACTTCCACACTTCCGATGCCGAGAAATGGGGCATTAAAGACAAGCAGCTGTTGAAGGTCCGCTTGGGCGGAGAACGCGGTTTGGTGCTTGAGAACGTGATAGCTCGCGTATCCGACAACTTTGCGCTCGATATGCATATCGATACGGACGAAGCGAATGCCGCCGGCGCCAAAACGGGCGATACGGCTGAAATCGTCGAATAATTCGCAGGTAGCGGCAATTCTTAAAACAAATAAAGAGAGGGCTTGACCACGGCTGCAATGCCAAAGGGACAAGCCCTTTTTTGCGTTAGCTACCCGCTTCGATGGACACCGCGTGGGCGATGCAGGGAATGCTCTCTCCTTGCTGATAGGAGAGCGGGGAGAGCAGTGCCCCGGTGGCCACGACGAGGATGCGCTGTAATTCTCCGCGTTTCATCCGGTTCAGCAAATGCCCGTAAGTGACGACGGCGGAACAAGCACAGCCGCTGGCGCCGGCCTGTACCTGCTGCTTCTCGTAATCGTAAATCATCATTCCGCAATCCTGATAGGTCGTTTGCTTGATCGGTATGTTGTGGCGCACGAAGAGATCATTGGCGATGGCGTAGCCGACTTTGGACAAGTCGCCGGTGACGATCAGGTCGTAATGGGACGGTTCGATCTGCAGGTCGCGGAAATGGGCCTGGATCGTATCGACGGCCGCCGGAGCCATCGCAGCCCCCATGTTAAACGGGTCGGTGATGCCCATATCAATGACCTTGCCGATCGTGGCCGACGTGACCGATGGACCGTCCCCTTCGGGAGACAATACGGCCGAACCCGATCCGGTGACGGTGAACTGCGCCGTCGGCGGCTTCTGCGATCCGTATTCCGTCGGGTAGCGGAACTGCTTTTCCGCACTTCCGTTGTGGCTGCACGTTCCGGCAACGGCATAGTTGGCACCGCCCGAATTGACGACATAGGCAGCCATCGCCAGCGTCTCCATCGAGGTCGAGCAGGCACCGAACATTCCGATGTAGGGAATGCTTAAGCTTCGGGCGGCAAAGCTGTTGCTGATAATTTGATTCATCAGGTCGCCGCCGAAATAGAACTGGATTTGCTCCTTGGTCAGCCCGGCGTGCCTGATCGCCAGCATGGCCGATTCTTCGAGCAGCGTTTTTTCGGCTTTTTCCCAGCTGTCCTGCCCTAAGTACAAGTCGGCGTGGATAATGTCGAAATCCTCGGCCAACGGTCCTTGCCCCTCGAACGGTCCGACGACGGTGGCGGTGCTGATGATTTTCGGTTTGTTTTCAAATACCCAGCTTTGATGGCCTTTAAGCATATCAGTGACCTCCTCCAACGTATCCCGGGACAAACACGGCGTAGATGATGCCGACGATAAAAGCGGCAACCGTTCCGAAGACGATGACGGAGCCGGCCAACTGGAACATTCCCGCGGCGACGCCAAGCACCAGACCTTCGGGACGATGCTCAATCGCCGTGGAGGCCATCGAGTTGGCGAAGCCCGTCACGGGCACGGCTGTACCCGCTCCGGCCCATTGGGCGATTTTATCGTATACGCCAAAGCACGTCAGAAGCACGGAGAGGATGACGAGAACGGCTACCATTGGATTGGCGGCTTCTTTTTCGCTCATTCCGGCGAAATGAATAAAGGCCTGACGGATACATTCCCCGAGCAGGCATATCAGTCCGCCGACCAGAAAAGCCCGCAGGCAGTTGACGGCAACCGGGCGCTTCGGTTCATGGGAATTTGCCAGCCGCTGATATTGCTGCTGCGTCGGGGTCAACTGCTTATTTTTTTTCTTGGCCATGCTCCCATCCTCCTATTGGATTAATAACGGCTTGATTTGATCGATGACCCGCTGCAGGTTAACCGAGCAATCCCCATACAGCTTTTTCGCGGTTTCTTCCTCTGTCGAGAGGGCGAACATTTCCAGATCCGCTTCGCATTTTTTCAACTGGGCCAGCAAAACGGCTTTTTCCTGGGGTTGCGGAACGGTCAATTGGTCGTCGTACAGGTCGGCATAAAACTGCCCGTAGGCGTCGACTTGTCCCAAATTGACGTTATCCAGCGAAACGCCCAGCTTCTCCAGCTCGGTATTCAGCCACTTCCGGTTGAGTCCCAGCGTCGCCAGCGGCTCGTCCATGATTTTTCCGTCGATAATGACCGTTTGCGGCTCCGGCTCCGGGGCCACCTTCAAACCAAGATGAGACGGCGTGATCGGCTGGTATTCGTTTTTCAGCATGGCGTTGATTTCTCCGTCTGGTTCCATAACCGCGAATTCCACCTCGGCCACTTTGAAGATGCTTTTTTTCCGCAGCTGCTCCATCAGCTCCTCGTTGGTCAGCCTTTCTTTCTTCAGATTATCCTCGAGAATCTTGCCATCCTTGATCAGCACCGTGCTGCTGCTGTCGATCCAATCTCGGGCTTTTTTGCTTTTGATCTGCAGGTATTCAATCCCGAGCGATACGAGAAACCAGACGGTCACGGCGATGAGCCCGAGGTACCAATCTGTGTTCACGTCCAGGGAAATATACGCGGTGATGCTGCCGATCGTAATACCGGTAATATATTCGAAAAAGGAGAGTTGCGAGATTTGCCTTTTTCCGAGCAGCCGGGTAAGGACGAACAAGACAACGACGGCCACCAACGTTCTGACGATGACTTCCAACCACATCGGCATGGAGACTACTCCTTTCGTTGACAATCCAAGGCGAGATAACCCAATTATGCGCGGGGGTACGAAGTTTTACTAATACAAAATATGGAAAACGGAAGGCCGAATGAATCGGCTTGCGGCAGGTGAAATTATGCTTTGTCCGAAGGAACAAGCTATTAGTGCAAGTTCAAAAAGTCGGCTTTTCAGCACCAAGAAGGTTGGATGAAGCAGGGACTGATTAGCGGGGCGTAGACAGATGTACGTGAGCAACTCAAATGTTTCCGGACGAAACATGCATCGGAACCATAGGCTTGGCGCGGCCGAATTCAAGATTCGATGTCGAATCCACTTCTTGAACTGCTTCGTGATCAAAGGATGACTTTTTGAACAACATCTATAACTAAAGGTGGTGAAATCATGACCGTAGCAGCCCAAGTTAAAACAACGTTGGCTTCATTGAAAAGCGCGCAAGCAAACCTGGAACAATTCGCTTTGAACACCCAAAACCAACAAGCGAAAGACCTGTTTACGCAATGCGCGGAGCAAACGCAGCAAATCGTGACTCAAGTGGAAAGCCGCGTATCGCAGTTGGAAAGCGAAGAACCACAATATAAAGGATTCTGATTCGAAATCAAAAATGAGAAAAATGGCGGTGCAGAGGACCTTGCATCGCCATTTCCCGTTCTCGGTCAAAATCAGTCTTTCATTCGAACCCCTAACCGGTCAGGTGCTCCGTCGCCTATCGTGCCTGTCTGGTTGACCGTCCCGGCCTCCAGGATCGCGCGAACAAATTGTTCCGTTACCGAGTGCGGCCGGGTAATCACCGTTCCGACCACGACGGCGAAAGCCCCTATACGTAAGGCTTCCGCGGCTTCCTCGGGAGTGCGGATCCGGCCTTCGGCGACGACCGGAACCCGTACGGCGTTCACCAATTCTGCCAGCAGCCGGAAGTCCGGCGCTTGGCTCCGCGGGCTGTAGGGAGTATAACCGGACAGTGTGGTCGAGATGAAATCGAAGCCTAACGCTTCGGCCGCGATCCCTTCTTCCAAGGTCGAAACATCGGCCATCAGCAACCGTCCGGGCTGCCGCCTCACCCCGGACACCAGCCCCTCCAACGTTTCCCCGCCAGGGCGTAACCGCCCTGTGGCATCTAAGGCGACGATATCGGCGCCGGCTGCAAAAAGCGTCTCCGCATCGGACAGACAGGGGGTAATGTATATGTCCGAGTCGGTGTGGCTCCTCTTCCAGATCCCGATCACCGGCAGGCCGCAACCCTCCTTAATCGCCGCCACGTCTTGCGGTGAATTGGCCCGAATGGCCGCTGCCCCGCCAGCTTTCGCCGCGTTGGCCATGGCCGTCATCAGATGGCTTCCGTACAGCGCTTCTCCCGGGTAAGCCTGACAAGACACGATCAACTGTCCTTTCAACCGCTCCAGTAGTTTCTCCATTCCTTGGCTCCTTTGTGTGGTTGTCGTTCAAAATAAAACGCATACCTGAATCTATTTCTTAGTATAAAATATATAGCTAACATGTAAAGAAAATAATTTTCTAAATTAACGGATATTAAGAAAAAAATAAACAAAATCATTTACAAATCGATTTGGTTCTGTTACTTTAGAACACATGAAACAGCAAACCGAGTTGATGCTTCCGAAGCGAGTTTTGTTCGAAGCCGATTCAGGAAGCAACGCTCACAAAACTAAGCCTATGCTTCCGAAGTGAGTTTTGTTCGAAACTAATTCGGGAAGCAACGCTCACAAAACTTTTACAAGGAGGAGTTGTACAGTTGGAATCGTTTGATGTCATCGTCATGGGCGGCGGTATTTCCGGCACGATGGCCGCGGTAGCGGCGGCCAAGTCGGGGGCGAAGACGCTGATCGTGGAATCGCAAGGTTACTTGGGCGGCACGTTGACCGCCAATGGCGTAGGTCCGATGATGACCTTTCATGCCGGAGAGAAGCAGGCCATTCAGGGGTTGACCGACGAACTGATCGAAAGATTGAAGGGGATCGGCAAGTCACCGGGCCATATTTTTGATACGACCGGATTTACCTATTCGGTTACCCCGTTCGATGCCGAGGCGATGAAAGTCGAGCTGGAATCCATGGTTTTGGAGAACGGAGGGCAAATCCTGTACCATACGATGCTGGCGGAAGTGCATACGGAAGATCAACGGGTCGTCGGGATCACCCTATGCAACAAGTCCGGCTTAAGCAAGCTGTCAGCCAAAGTCTTCATTGATGCGACCGGGGACGGGGACCTGGCCGTTCGTGCGGGAGCCGCTTTCACCAAAGGCCGCGAAAGGGATGGGGCCATGCAGCCGATGACGTTGAAAATGAAGATGACCCATGTCGATATCGCTAAGGTTAAGGCTTATATTCATGCCCATCCGGAGGATTTTCCGTTATATAAGGGCGATACGTCGATTATTGAGAAGGCGCCGAGGCTGTCGACCTCCGGTTTTGTCAGCTTGTTCAAGCAGGCAAAGGCCAGAGGCGAAATTTCCATCCCACGGGAGGATGTCCTCTTCTTCGAAACGAATACGCCGGGCGAGGTGATCTTGAATACAACGCGGATTCTTGGTCATGACGGCACGGATGCATGGAGCATCAGCCGGGCCGAGACGGAGGGGCGGAAGCAATGCAGGGAATTGGAACGCTTCGTGAAAAAATATATCCCCGGTTTTGAAAACGCTGTCGTCGAATCGACCGGTCCTTCGATCGGTGTCCGCGGTTCCCGGCAGATCATCGGCCTTTACACGCTGACGTCGGAAGATATTCTGTCTCAGACCCGATTTGCGGATACCATCGCGCATTCGGGATATCCGATCGATATTCATAACCCTGACGGCGAAGGCACGAAACACGAAAAACTGGAATGGGGAGGCATGTACAGCATTCCGTACCGTTGTCTCGTTACACCGACACTGAAAAACGTCATCGTCAACGGGCGCTGTCTGTCCGCCACCTTTGAGGCACAGGCCGCTGTCAGAACGACACCGACAACCGGCGCTATCGGACACGCGGGCGGGGTTGCCGCTGCGCAGGCCGCTCTGCAAAATCTGGATGTTCGGCAGGTGGATGTCGGTAAGGTTCAGGAGGTACTGAAGGAGCAGGGAGCCTACCTGGAGGTTTAATAAAGGTTGTTCAAAAAGTCAACTTTTGATCACGAAGCAGGTCAGGAAGTGGATTCGGCGTCGAATCTTGAATTCAGCCGGGCCAAGCGGATGCTTCCGAAGCATGTTTCCTGCGGAAACATTTCAGTTGCTCACGTACCCAAAACGTACGCTGCGCTACTCAGCCCCTAGCTTCATCCAACCTTCTCGGTGCTAAAAACCTGACTTTTTGAACTTTCATTGAAAAGGTTGTTCAATAAGTCATCTTCTGATCGCGCTTACTTATAGATTTATTTATTTGAATGATAAAGGAGACTTGAACGATGAGTTCAATGATTTGGGTACAGGCGATTGGTATATTACTCATTTTTCTCTTATTTGCGGCGCTGATGATGACCCGGAAGCTGCCGACGATTTTGGCGCTGCCGAGCATGGCGATTCTGTTCGCGCTGATTGCGGGGGTGCCTTGGTCCTCGGGAAATCCCGAGACGGCCACGATTAGCGGGACGATTCTTGCCCAGGGTTCCATGCGGCTGTCTACGGCGATCGCGGGTTTGATCTTCGGTGCCTGGTTCGGTCAGATCCTGAATAAAGTAGGCGTGACCAAGGCCATCATCCGCAAAGCGGCGGAGATGGCCGGCGATAAGCCGCTATTGATCTCGCTGCTGTTCTTCGCTACGGCTTCGATCATCTTCTCCGCGGCAAGCGGTCTCGGAATGGTTATCCTCGTCGGTACGATCATTATTCCGATTATGCTGACCGCCGGCATCAGCCAGTTTCTGGCTTCGGTTGTTTTGCTGTCTTCCGTTGGCGTCGGGGTGCTGTTTAACGTTTCAAACTGGGCGGTTTATGTGGATGTGATGGGGCTGCCGGTTTCCACCGTGGCCGATTACACGTTAATCGCTGCTTTACCGCTGATTATCATCAGCATGATCATGATCGTATTTTATGCTCGCCGCGACGGGCGCGGGCGCAAAGCATGGGCGATGCCGTCCAATTCGTCCTCCGCGGATGGCCGTAAAGTGCCGACGATTGCTCTGATTAGCCCGTTGGTCCCCGTTCTTATGGTTTTTGTATTCAAGATGGATATCGTGCCTGCCGTAATTATCGGCGCGGTCGCCACGCTGCTGTTGTCCTGGCCGAAGCGTCCGATTCATGTGCTCTCCAGTTCTCTGGTCGAAGGGATCCAAGATGTGGCCGGGGCATTGGGACTCATGATCGGGATCGGCATGCTGGTCAACGCCGTAATGGCGCCGCAGGTGACGGCGATTATCTCCCCCTTGATCGAATCGGTGCTGCCAAGCAATCCGTTGATGTACATCCTTTTCTTCACCCTCTTGTCGCCGCTGGCGATTTATCGCGGTCCGTTGAACGTGTGGGGGCTCGGAAGCGGAATTGCCGCGCTGTTCGTAGGGGCCGGCATGACGCCGATTGCGGCGATGTTGGCATTGCGGGTGGTCAGCAATGTGCAGGCCGTGTCCGATCCGACCAACTCGCATAACGTTTGGGTGGCCGATTTCACGAAGAGTGACATTAACGATATTTTGAAACGGACTTTGCCTTGGATGATAACGGCCGTGCTCATCTCCATGGTATGGGGGGCGTTCGTTGTCTTTTAGGCCGGCGGGGAAAGCGTGGTTATAGAGAGATAGGAGGGAGCTGTCAAATGGGCAGAAAAGTAAGGGTAGGGATCGACGTCGGCGGTACATTTACGGATGCGGTCGTATTGGATAATGAAACGTTTGAAATTATTGAAAAGATGAAAATCCCGACAACCCATCATGATGAAGATGGCGTAGCCAAAGGGATTGTGCAAATTTTGCAGACGATCTTGCAAAGCAAAGGCATCGCGCCGGAAGATGTTGCGTTTATCGCCCACGGGACGACGCAGGCGACCAACGCCCTGTTGGAAGGGGATGTCGCGAGAGTCGGCATTCTCGGGATGGGGACGGGCATGGACGGATTGACCGCACGCAGCGAATCCAATCCGGGCCAAATTGAGCTTGCACCCGGCAAAAATCTGCAAACCTACCATACCTACCTGGACTCCAAAAATCTAAAGGAGGAGGCCGTGGAGCAAGGATTGCGGGAACTGCTTGACCAAGGGGCGGAGGTCATCGTCGCTTCGGAAGCGTACAGCGTGGATGATCCGACGAATGAGCTGCGCATCGTGGAAGCGGCCGGTCGCCTCGGCGTGTTTGCGACCGGCGGGCACGAAATCTCGCAGCTGTACGGTTTGCGAACGCGGACGAGAACTGCAGTCATTAACGCCAGCCTCATTCCGAAAATGATGGAGACGGCGAATATGACCGAGAAATCGGTTAAGAACGCGAACATCACCTCGCAATTGATGATCATGCGTTGCGACGGAGGGGTCATGAGCATTGACGAGGTTCGGAAGCGCCCGATCCTGACGATGTTGTCCGGGCTGGCTGCCGGCGTGGCGGGAGCGCTGATGTACGAGAAAATTTCCGACGGCATCTTCTTTGAAGTCGGCGGCACGAGCGTGGATATCTCGGTCATCAAGAACGGAAAGGTCATGATCCAGAATGCACAGGTCGGCGGACACCGCACTTACCTGCAATCCCTGGATGTCCGGACTTTAGGCATCGCCGGCGGCAGTATGATCCGAGTGGCGGGCGGCAAGATTGTAGACGTTGGCCCGCGGAGCGCCCATATCGCCGGCAAGGCCTATGAATGTTTCGCCGACCCGGCGCAATTGACGGATGCCGAGGTTCTGTTCATCCGCCCGCGCGAAGGAGACGCTGCGGAATACGCCGTTGTCCGGGGCGGTCTTGGAGAGGAGTTTTCGCTTACGCTGGCGGGTGCGGCGAATTTGCTCGGCTATGTGCCGGAAGGAGATTATGCGTATGCCGGGAAAGACAGCGCCCGATTGGCGTGGGATGCCTTGGGCGCGCATCTCGGCATGTCCGGGGAGTCGGCCGCCCGCCAGGTCATGGATATCGCCATCGAAAAAACCATGACTACGGTGAATGAAATGATCGCGGATTATGAGTTGGACCGCTCCTTCGTTACTCTGGTCGGCGGGGGCGGTAGCGGGGCCGTGCTGATCCCGGCCATGGCCGAGAAGGAAGGGATGAAATGGCAGATTGCCAAGAATGCGCCCTATATCTCGACGATCGGAGTCGCCCTGGCCATGGTCAAGGAGCAGATCGAACGGACGGTCATTAACCCTACCGATGCGGATATCAAGCGGATTCGCAGCGACATTATGGATAAAATTGTCCAATCCGGGGCGAGCGAGGAAACCGTGGAAATCATGATTGAGATCGACAATCAGAAAAATATTTTGCGTGCGATCGCGACCGGTTCAACGGAGCTCCGCTCCAAGGATTTGGGCCAGGCCGCGATGACGGAAGCGGAAATGCGGGCTATTGCCGCAAGCTCCGTGGATGTGCCGGCCGAGACCATGGCTCTGGCCGCCCAAACGGGGCGTTGGCATTTGTTTGCCAGTGAAGAAATACGCAAATCGTTTTTCGGCCTCTTCAAAAAGAAACGCACCTGTGTCAGCGTAGTGGATCGGGAAGGCGTGGTCCGGTTTAAGCAGGCCGGAGTGCACTACGGGCAGTTTGCCAAGAAGCAGCGCCACGATGCTTTCGTCGCCTTCCTGGACGATCACACGATTTATTCGGACGCGAACGCAACGATCCCGAAAGTGTTCCTGTTTTTCCGGGAGAAGATGCTCGATCTGACCGGGATGCAGACGAGGGAGCAGTTGTTGTCCATTGTGGACATGGAGACGGAAATGCTGGGCGAGGAGGAAGTTTGGCTCGCGATCGCTTATCAGTAAGAGGTTGCCTATTAAGTTTTGGAAAGCGGAAGGAGGTTGATTCGCATGATGAGCGTGCGGGAAAAAGAGAAGATACTCGATCTGCGAGGCTTGGAGCTTGGTGATGGGGCGCTGGCCTTGGCCGAACTGGAAAGGGATCCGGTTTTTCATAAAATCGATCCCGGCAAATACGAATATTATCTGACCCGTTCCTTGGCCATGGGACGAGAAGCGGCTGAACGGCTGCGCGGGCAGGATATCCGTGTTCTTCTTGAGCAAGCGGGCGTTCATTTCCAACTGGCGGCGTCCGCGGGAACGGGCACCTTCAAGGTTGCGCTGCGGGCACAGTTGGACTGGGGCGGGAAGGTGCCGCAGATCACCGTATACCGGGAATCGTTGCGGCAGCTGCAGGCTGCAGCCGCCGCGACGGTCGGCGCACTCGGCCCCGTTACTTTCGACGGGATCGTGGATATCCATTTGGCGCATGAGTACTACCATTTTCTGGAGTACCGCAGCGGCCGTTTTACCAATGAACTGCTGGATCCGGTGGAGGCCCTGCGAATCGGCCCTTTCCGCAGAAAGGCTACGGTTTTGCAGACGAGCGAGATTGCGGCGCATGCTTTTTGCAAAGAGCTGCTTGGACTCCCCTTTTTGCCCAGCTTGCTGGATCATATTTACCTGATGCAAACGGGCGAGATAATGATGGAGCAATTCGTGGAAAATGTGAAAAAGTGGAAAGCGATTTTAGGCGGGAATGGACTCCGTATGCTATAATAAGTAAATCGTTATTGGCAGAACCGTTTTCAGAGGAACGGTTTTGCGCATATGCAGGAGGACATGTCATGGCTTCGCAAGTACCCGCGGTGATTGCAAAAATCATTTCGCTTAAGCAAAAGTTTACTTACGGTGAAAACCAAATCGCCCAATTTGTGATCGATCATTCCGAATTTATTACTCAACATACGATTACGGCGCTGGCCAATGAGATTGGCGTATCGGAGACGAGCATCAATCGTTTCTGCAAGAAGATCGGCTTCAAAGGCTTCAACGATTTCAAGATCGCCATCGCCCAGGATACGTTCTACCGGGAGATGCAAACGAGGAAGAAAGAACGCCGAGAAATCACGCCGATTGACGGATTGGCTCTCGATTACAACGAACTGGTGATCAACACGTCCGCGATGGTATCGGAGGAGACGCTGCTTGATGTGGCGGAAACACTGAAACGAGCCAGACGCATTCATATTTTTGGTATCTTTGATTCCTTCCTCTCGGCCATGGCCTTGAAGAACCGTCTGTCTCTGATCGGGATCAGCGCGGAGGCCAGCAGCGACAGCCGCGCGATGAAGATTGCGGCGTCCCAGACCACGCCGGAGGACATGGTCATCGCGTTCACCCGTTCCGGCGCGACGCCGGAAATTATCGACGCGGTGTCTACGGCGCAGATGAATCTGGCCAAAACGGTTGCGATCACCTGCTATGACTCTTCTCCGGTCACCGAGGTCGCGGAAACGAATATCATCGTGCCCGACAAAATGTCGGTCAATAACAGCGCGATGATGTCGAATCACATTACTTTCCTGTTCGTAGTGGATGCCGTGATGAGTCTGCTGATCTCCTCGGACAAGTCTTACCTTAAGAAGAAACTGGACAGCGAAGGCATCATCTCCAGCCGTCCTACGGTAACGGAGTATTATTAAGCAAGGAAGCGGCCCGCCATTGCGGCAAGCCGCTTCTTTTTTTGAAATTGGGGAATTTGAAGCCGGAGTCATAACAGGCCGCTGTCTGGATATAAAGGCTGGCCCATGCTATAATTTAGTGTAATGCATTTTTAGGCATGGTTGATTTTTACCCCTAAGGAATGAAGATAGATTGGTAAAAGGAGTGAACGGGCAGCATGGCTAAGGAAACCAAAGATTACGCCAAGTATTTTGACTTTTCGGACGCCCGGGTCATTTCGGAGGACGAGCGTGGGAAGAAGATCCGAATCCGTGGCCGGGACATTCAAATTTTGTCCGAACCGAACCATCGTATAGAGAAACAGCGCGGGAAAGAGGACGTGCAGGTGCTGTACGAAAACGCCGTTCCCGACGAGCTAAAGGGAATCGGAAACGGCAAATATTATATCGTGTACACGTTCGGCTGCCAAATGAATGAGCATGACACGGAAACGATCAAAGGTTTGCTGGAGCAAATGGGTTACCGTGCGACGGAGGATCGCAAAACGGCGGACCTCATTTTGTTGAATACCTGCGCCATCCGTGAGAACGCGGAGGATAAGGTGTTCGGCGAGTTGGGGCATCTCAAAGGATTGAAGACGGAGAAACCGGATTTGCTGCTGGGCGTTTGCGGCTGCATGTCGCAGGAAGAAGGCGTCGTGAAGCGGATCCTGCAGAAGCACGGTTTCGTGGATATGATCTTTGGGACGCACAATATTCACCGTTTGCCTTATCTGATTCAAGAGGCGCTCTTCAGCAAAGAGATGGTCGTCGAGGTCTGGTCCAAGGAAGGCGACATCATTGAGAACCTGCCGAAGAAGCGCGAAGGCATGCGGGCGTGGGTCAACATTATGTACGGATGCGACAAGTTCTGTACCTATTGCATCGTGCCGTTTACCCGCGGCAAGGAGCGCAGCCGCCGTCCCGAGGACGTCATCGCGGAAGTGCGGGAGCTGGCGCGCCAAGGTTATCAAGAGGTTACGCTGCTCGGACAAAACGTCAATGCTTACGGCA
The DNA here is from genome assembly GCF_057063165.1 of Paenibacillus sp. JL3B1040. NCBI lineage: Bacteria > Bacillati > Bacillota > Bacilli > Caryophanales > Paenibacillaceae > Paenibacillus > Paenibacillus tiangongensis. The sequence goes on from NZ_CM169317.1 coordinate 2,554,398, forward strand.
AGGACTTCACCGACATGACCTATACATTCGCAAATCTGATGGACGATATCCGTCAAATCGATATTCCGCGCGTCCGCTTTACGACTTCGCATCCGCGCGATTTTGACGATGCGCTGATCGACGTATTGGCCAAGGGCGGCAATCTGGTCGAGCATATTCACCTGCCGGTGCAGTCGGGCAGCAGTGAAGTGCTGAAGAAGATGAGCCGGAAATATTCCCGTGAGCATTATCTCGATCTGGTGCGAAAAATCAAAGCGAAAATTCCGAACGTCGTCCTGACGACCGACATTATCGTCGGATTCCCGGGCGAAACCGAGGAGCAGTTCGAAGAGACGCTGTCGCTCGTACGTGAAGTGGGTTACGATTCGGCTTACACGTTCGTCTATTCTCCGCGTGAAGGCACGCCGGCCGCGGTAATGGAAGACAACGTGCCGCTGGAAGAGAAGAAAGCCAGGCTGGCGCGGCTCAACGATACGGTGAACGAATTCAGCCGCAGCAGCAACGAGGCGTTGCGCGGACAGATCGTCGAGGTGCTGGTCGAAGGCGAAAGCAAAAACAACGCCAATGTGTTGTCCGGCCGTACCCGCAGCAACAAGCTCGTGCATTTCGAGGGCGGAGCCGAGTTGATCGGAACGTTTGTCCAGGTGGAGATTACCGATCCGATGACCTGGTATATCAAAGGCAGACTCGTGGAGCAAACCGCCAAATTGGCGTAAACGCAGGGGAGGTTATACACGTTGGAACAGCATAATGATCATACCGATTGCGGGATTCCGAAATTCGATTCCCGGGAACTGGTGATTCGCGAGGATATAATGAGTAAGGCGAAGGAATTGGCCGAACTGATCGGCACCAGCGAGGAAGTACAGCAGTTTCAAAAGGCCGAGAAGCTGATCCAACAGCACGAACGCATTCAAACGTTGATCAGCGCGATCAAGAAAAAGCAGAAGGAAATCGTCGCGTTCGAAACGTTCCAGAATCAGGCGATGGTGCAGAAGATCGAACGCGAAATCGAGGAGCTGCAAGACGAATTGGACGGAATTCCGCTCGTAACGGAGTTTCAGCAGAGCCAAAGCGATATTAATTATCTGCTTCAGCTGGTCGTTTCCGTGATCCGCGATACGGTAGCCAGCAAAGTGAACGTCGAGTCGGGCAGCGAGCCGGCCGTTTCATCCGGTTACGGAGAGTAAACCAAATCCGTCGGTGCGGAGGCAACCCCTCCGCTTTTTTTCATCCTGTCTGTGAGCCGGTTGATTGAAGCACCGTCACTTCGGAATATTATAATATAAAGAGATGCAAGGATAGGGGGACAGCACGTGGATTGGAACGAAGAAATACTGCGGCGCGACGAGCAATCGTTCTGGGGTCTCTTGGGTCTGCGCCTCCTTTCGGCCGACAAAGCCCGCGTGGAGCTCGGCCTGACGGCACAGGCCTCCCACTTGAATTCCATGGGCATCGTGCATGGCGGCGTACTGTCGTCCATGATGGATCAAGCGATGGGTACGCTGGTAGCGAAGGTGAAAGGCAAGCTCGGGGTGACGACCCATTTGAACGTCAATTTCCTCAGTCCGATGCGTACGGGAGAACTGGTGGTGTCGGCCTTTCCGCTGCATGAGACCCATCGGACCATGACGCTCCGTTCCGAGGTTCGCAACGAAGAAGGAACGCTCGGCTGTATTTCGACGGCTACCTTCCGTTTGCCGAAGTAAGCGGAGGAACCGTCGGCGGGTCAAGATTGCATGAATTCGTAAATGCCGGAATCCCCTCACTCGGCCGGCGTTATCCTAGACGATGTGGTGATACGTGATGAAGGAAGAACAAAAGCAGGTAGTTAATGAGGTTAAAAAATATCGTACGCCGGACGGAATCCCGGCCGATATCGTCATGTTTACGTTGACAAGACAGGAACGAAAGGCATCGACCAAGTCGCTGCCGCGCTTTGATCTGAAGGTCATGCTGATCCGCCGGCGGAGTTGGCCGTTTGCCGGGGCCTGGGCTTTGCCGGGCGGTTTTTCGCAGGAAGACGAATCCCTGTACGAAACCGCGCGCCGTGAACTAAAGGAAGAAACCGGTGTCGACGGCTCCCATTTGGAATATTTGGGTGTGTACAGCAAACCGGGACGGGATCCGCGCGGTTGGATTATCTCCCACGCCTTTTTCGCATTGGTGGAGGAGTGGGTGCTGGAGAAAAGGCAGTCGGCGGACGACGCGCAGGAGGTTGGCTTATTTACCGTACGCGAGGCGCTGGAGGATTTGCAGTTAGCCTTCGATCACCGCGAAATTTTGCAGGATGCCTACAAACGGATCCAGCAGCAAATGCTGCATACGACGATCGCCAAGCAGTTTCTGCCTCCGCACTTTACGCTGGGCGAATTGTATCAAGTGATCCAAACGGTTGTTCCGGATTTCGCCGAGCTGAATTTTATCCGTAAAATTACATCGACGCGCAGCCGTCAGGGGATACTGGAGGAAGTGCGCGACGAGAACGGCAAGCCGATGTTGTCGAATCAGTACTCGCAGCGTCCGGCCCAGTTGTACCGGTTTACCGATTTCACGCCGCAGCTGTCCATTTATACTTAATAACATTAACTACATAAAAAAGCAGCTGCCGAATAGGATTCGAAAGGAGAGACAAAGACTTGAAAGCTCTGATCGTCATCGATTATACGAATGATTTTGTAGACGGCAACCTTCCGGTCGGTCGGCCGGCGATCGATATCGAGCCGGCCGTTTGCCGCTTGACGGACACTTTTGCGGCGCAAGGCGAATTTGTGGTGATGGCCGTGGATCTCCACGAACGGGAAGACGCATGGCATCCGGAGACGAAGCTGTTTCCGCCCCATAATCTCAGAGGGACGGAAGGCCGCGCGTTATACGGCCGGTTGGGCGAGGTATACGAGCGGAACCGGGACCGAATCTATTGGATGGATAAAACGAGGTATAGCGCGTTTTGCGGTACGGACCTGGAGCTGAAGCTGCGGGAACGCGGGATTACCGAGGTGCACCTGATCGGCGTATGCACGGACATCTGCGTGCTGCATACGGCGGTGGACGCTTACAATAAGGGATTTGCCATTACGGTTTACGAGGATGCGGTGGCGAGCTTCAACCCGGACGGGCATGCCTGGGCATTGGGTCATTTCCGCAGCAGTTTGGGTGCGACCGTAACGAACAGCCAGAGAGGATGAACAGGCGATGCCAACCACGAGTTTAGCCCTGCATACCGATAAATATCAGATTAATATGATCTACGCGCATTGGGTGAACGGGACGCATCTGCGGAAGACGGTGTTTGAGGCGTATTTCCGCAAGCTGCCGTTCGGCAACGGGTATGCAGTGTTTGCAGGCTTAGAGAGGATCGTGGACTACATTCGGCAGCTCCGCTTCACGGAACAGGATTTGGCGTATTTGGCCAAGCAGGAAGAGAACTATAAGCCGGAATTTCTTGACTTGTTGCGCGGGTTCGAATTTAAAGGGACGCTGTTGTCGATGGCGGAAGGGGCGCTTTGCTTCCCGAACGAGCCGTTGATCCGGGTGGAAGGCACGATCATGGAGACGCAGTTGGTTGAGACGGCGCTGCTCAACTTCATGAATTTCCAGACTTTAATCGCGACCAAAGCGTCGAGGGTCAAGCGGGTAGCCGAGAATGACGTGCTGCTGGAGTTTGGCACCCGACGGGCGCAGGAGGCCGATGCGGCCATTTGGGGTGCACGAGCCGCCTACGTAGCCGGCTTCGATGCGACGTCCAATCTGCTAGCCGGCGAAAATTTCGGCATTCCGACCAAAGGGACGCATGCCCACTCATGGGTGCAGATTTTCGATTCGGAGCAGGAAGCCTTCGAATTATACTCCAAGGCGTTGCCGGATCAGGTTTCGCTATTGGTCGATACGTTCGATACGTTGAAAAGCGGCGTTCCTCACGCCATCCGTACCGGCAAAATGCTGGAAGCCGCCGGCAAGCGGCTCGGCAGCATCCGCCTGGACAGCGGCGACTTGGCTTATCTGTCGAGCCAGGCCCGCAAAATGCTGGATGACGCCGGCTTGCCTTACGTCAAAATCGTCGCTTCGAACGACCTGGACGAGAATACGATTTTCAATCTGAAGGCACAAGGCGCGAAAATCGATATTTGGGGTGTGGGGACCCAGTTAATTACTGCGGCGGACCAACCGGCTTTGGGGGGCGTCTACAAGCTGGTCGAACGCGAGAAGGACGGCCGAATGGAGCCGACGATCAAAATCTCCGGGAATCCGGAAAAGGTAACGACCCCCGGCAAAAAAGACGTGCTGCGCATCGTCAGCAAGGACAGCGGCAAAGCGATTGCGGATTACGTATGCTTCCCGCACGAGCAGCAGGCGCGTACGGGCGGCAGCCTCCGGTTGTTCGACCCGGTACACCCGTACCTCAAAAAATCGGTGAAAAACTACGAGGCCGTGTCCATGCTTCAGCCGATTTTCGTGGACGGCCGACTCGTGTACGAGCTGCCGACGCTGGATCAAATCCGCCAGTATCACCGGGAGCAGTTGAACTTGTTCTGGCCGGAGTACCTGCGCAAGCTGAACCCGGAAATTTACCGCATCAGCTTAAGCCAGGAAGCATGGGAGTTAAAGCAAAGGATGATCGAGGAATATATGGGGCAGCAGGAGGAGTAAACCCGTCGCTTCGTCCCGAAAGACGAAAAGATCGCTTCTCGCCGTATTCGGCGGAGCGATCTTTTTATGCGCGGAAATAAAAATATTTCTCGGGAAAGCGCAAAAAGCGCTATAAATCGGCGGATCGGCCGCCGGATTCGACAAGTACACCGGAGGACTCATATTGCGTTAGCTCGTTATCATCGCTCCGCCGTTCACGTGAATCGTCTGTCCGGTCACGAAGCTGGAGTCGTCGGAGGCCAGGAACACGTACACCGGAGCTAACTCGAACGGCTGGCCGGCCCGCTTCATCGGCGTTTCCAGGCCAAACGTGGAGACGTATTCCGCGGAATAGCTGGAAGGGATGAGCGGGGTCCAGATCGGTCCGGGCGCTACGGCATTGACGCGAATACCCCGGTCGACGAGCGACAGCGCCAGAGAGCGGGTAAAAGAGACGATTGCGCCTTTGGTGGAGGAATAATCGATCAGCAGCGGTGCTCCGGCGTAAGCGGTAATCGAAGCGGTGCTGATGATCGTGCTGCCGGGCTTCAAATAAGGCAAGGCCGCCCGGGTCATGTAGAAGTGCGGGAAAATGTTGGTGGCATAGGTTTGATGCAACTGCTCGCTGGAAATGGCTTCGATGCCTTGGGATTGGGGAAATTGAACGGCCTGATTCAATACCAAAACATCGAGTTTTCCGAAATAATGCAGCGTATGCTCCACCACCTGTTTGGAGAATGCCTCCTGCCGCAGATCGCCGGGAATCAGCAGGCAGCGCCGGCCGAGTTCCTCGACCCGCCGCTTTGTCGCTTGCGCGTCCTGATGTTCATCGAAATAAACGATGGCCAGATCCGCGCCTTCCTTGGCGAAGGCGATGGCCGCAGCCCGGCCGATACCGCTGTCGCCGCCGGTGATGATCGCGACTTTGTCTTTCAGCTTGCCGCTGCCGACGTAGCCGGGATTTTCCGAGATCGGGGGCGGTACCATCAGCGTCTCCAAACCGGGCTGCCTTGGTTGGTGCTGGGGCGGAAACGTCAGCGGCTGCTCGCGGCATACCGTTTTCGAGCCGTAATAAGGGTACATGGGAATCATGGTTTTTGATCCTCCTGGTTTCTTGTTTTCAAGATATAGTATTCTTTTCCAATCCGGCAGGTGCATTCGCCCAAATCAAGAATGTCTATATGACTTTTGTTACATAAGTCACATCGCATCTATGATAAATTTTAAAATTAAGAAAGATATGCTTTTGTGTGATGTTTTGCACTCATTTACGTCGTGATGAACTCGCATTTGCGAAGAAGGGAGTCAAGCGCGTGGTACAATTACCGAAATTAAACGAGCTGGGATTTTTTGAAATTCGATTGGAATCCATCGGGGGGCTGGGGGCGAACCTGGCGGGAAAAATGCTGGCCGAGGCCGGGGTTGAAGGAGCCGGACTGAATGGGGTCAGCTTTTCTTCTTACGGTTCGGAGAAAAAAGGATCGCCGGTCAAGGCGCATATCCGCTTCTGCGATCTGAACACGCCGATCCGCGATACGTCGCCGGTGGAACGCCCGCATATCGTGGGGATTTTTCAGGAGGCGCTGGCCAAGACGGTCAACGTGATCAGCGGCATTTATGAAGACAGCACCGTGCTGGTCAATTCGCGCAAAACTCCGCAGGAGCTCAAGGAGAAAATGAAGCTGATCGGCGGCACGATTGCGGTTATCGATGCGACCGGCATTGCGCTCGATGAGAAAAACCGGGTGAATATGGCAATGCTCGGTGCGTTGTTCCGGCTATGCCCGTTCCTCGATCCGGAAACGATGAAGGACGTCATCCGCAAATCGCTGGAGAAGAAGTATCCGCAAACCGTGGCCCCGGCCTTGGCGACGTTCGAACGGGGCTACAATGAAGTCGCATTTGAAACGTTTGCGTTGCCGGAGGGCGTCAGCATGCCGGCTTTCGTCCGGGCTGATACGCCGGTGCTTGGCTATGAAACCCAGCCGATCGGCGGGCTCATCGTCAATCCGGGCAACAGCATTCTGAAGGACCTCAGCATTTCCCGTTCCGGGATGATGCCGCATTTCAAGGAAGAATCTTGCATTCACTGCGCTCAGTGCGACAATGTCTGCCCGGACAATTGCTTCGTTTGGGAAGAACGTCCCGACAAGAAGGGCCGGCCGCAAATGTTCCTGACCGGTATCGATTACCAATATTGCAAAGGTTGTTTGAAATGCATCCACGCTTGCCCGACCGACGCGTTGTCCGGGGAGCGGGAAGAAGAAGGGTATGCGGAGGAACATCGCGTGCCGCATCTGTTCGATTTGGCGATTCGCTAATGAAGCGGGAAAGGTGGTATTAAGAACAATGGCGATCGATTTGGAAAAAGAACGCCGCTCGGGCACGGTCGAGCAGCGTGTCGTCTATGAATCAGGGAATGAAATGGCGGCCTACGCGGCCAGCCAGATCAATTATCATATTATGGGGTATTTTCCGATCTCCCCCTCCACCGAGGTGGCGCAATTCCTCGATTTGATGAAAGCGAACGGCCAGCATGACATCAAGCTGATTCCGTCGGACGGCGAGCATAGCTCGGCCGGTATTTGCTACGGCGCATCCACCGCCGGCGGCCGGGTGTTCAACGCGACCAGCGCTCAAGGGTACTTGTACATGCTGGAGCAGATGCCGGTGCAATCGGGGACGCGGTTCCCGATGGTCATGAACCTCGTTTGCCGCTCCATCTCCGGGCCGCTGGACATTCACGGCGATCATTCGGACTTGTATTTTGCGCTCAATACCGGCTGGCCGATCCTGATGTGCCGCGATCCGCAAGCGGTTTACGATATGAACCTGATGGCGATCAAGCTGGCCGAGGACCCGGAAGTCCGGCTTCCCGTCCTGGTGGCCTCCGACGGGTATTTTACGTCCCACCAGAAACGGCGCGTGCACACCTTTGCCAACCAGGAAGACGTCCTGAAGTTTGTCGGCGAACGGCCACCGGGCAATTTCCCGCATACGCTCGACCGCAACCATCCGATTACGGTCGGCCCTTACATGAACGAGCCGGACTACATCAACAACTGCTACCAGCAGTCCGTGGCGATGTATAATGCGGAACGTGTATTTGCACGCATTGCCGGCGAATATGCGGAGTTGACCGGCCGAGAATATCCGATGCTCGACCTCTATCGGATGGAAGACGCCGAGGTCGCGGTCTTCCTGATGAACTCGGCCTCCGAAATCATCAAGGATGTCGTCGACGATCTGCGCCGCCAAGGCATCAAAGCCGGCTCGATCGCGCCGAACATGATCCGCCCGTTCCCGCAGAAGCAAATCGCCGAGGCGTTGAAGAACGTCAAGGCGATTACGGTCGGTGACCGCGGCGATTCCTACGGCGCTTATGGCGGCAACATGGTTAACGAGATTAAGGCTGCGCTGTTTACGCACGGCAACCATACCACGCAGGTGATCAGCCGGATTTATGGGCTCGGCGGCAAGGAGTTTTATGCCGAGGACGGGCATCATTTGTTCCAATTGGCGATCGACGCGGCAAAGGCGGGCCGGGTGGAAGTGCCGTTCGATTACTACGGCCACACGCCGGGCGATCCGGAGAAAACACCGAAGCGGGTTTTGAATCCGCTCAAATTCGAAGATTTGAAGACCGGCTTGATTACGGTCACCAAGAATGAAGAAACCGGGAAGCTGGGCGTGCGCATTCCGCCGCTGCGCGCCTTGACCAAGAAGCCGAAGCGGATTGCACCGGGACACGGCGCTTGTCCGGGCTGCGGGATTTTCTCCGGTCTGGAGCTGTTTTTCAAAGGGATTGAAGGCGATATCGTCGCCCTGTTCCATACAGGCTGCGCAATGGTCGTGACGACCGGTTATCCGTATTCGTCCCATAAAGCGACGTACATCCATAATCTGTTCCAGAACGGAGCGGCTACCTTGTCCGGCGTCGTGGAAATGTTCTGGGAAAGAAAACGCCGCGGCGAGCTTGACGAGCTTGGCCTCCAGGACGATTTCACGTTCGTGATGGTGACCGGCGACGGCGGGATGGACATCGGCATGGGGCCGGCGATTGGCGCCGCGCTGCGGGGTCATAAAATGATCATTATCGAGTACGATAATGAGGGATACATGAACACCGGGGCGCAGTTGTCGTATTCGACCCCTCTGGGTCACCGTACGTCCACGTCGAACATCGGCAAGGTGCAAAAAGGCAAAGCGTTCCAGCACAAAGACACGCCGCAAATCATGGCAGCGACGAACATCCCTTACGTTTTCACGGGCAGTGAGGCTTATCCGCAGGATTTGGTGAAAAAAGCGGCCAAAGCCCAGTGGTACGCGCAAAACGAAGGCCTGGTTTATGGTAAAATATTGATCGCTTGTCCGCTTAACTGGATTTCGCCGGACGATCAGGGCACCAACATCATCGACGCGGCCGTCAACTCCTGCTTCTTCCCGCTGTACGAGGTGGAGCATGGACAAACGACGATTACCTATAATCCGGAAGAGAAGGGCAACCGCATTCCGCTGACGGATTGGCTGAAGACGATGGGCAAGACCCGCCATTTGACGAAGCCGGAAAACGCAGAGGCTTTGGCGGAATTCGAGCAGGAGGTCGAGCGCCGCTGGAAGGTGCTGCAGGCCAAGCATGAAAATCCCTACTTGTAAGGAAGTTCGGTGCTGAAAAGCCGACTTTTTGAACCTTTATTTGAAGCTTTTAATAAAACCGAAGGAAGCGGCATATGGCCGCTTTTTTCGTTAAGTAGAAAATAAGCAAGTGAAGGAGAGTTAGCAGTATGGATCAGTTAATTCGCGCGTTCCGCGTGCATCAGGACGAGTCCGGATTCCGGTCGGGGGTCGAGCGCCTGGACGTTTCGGCGCTTCCTGACGCGGACGTCACCGTCAAGGTGCATTATTCCAGCGTCAATTATAAAGACGGATTGGCGAGCATTCCGGAGGGAAAAATCGTTAAGACCTACCCGTTTATCCCAGGCATTGATTTGGCCGGAGAGGTCACGGCTTCCCGCGACGAACGGTTCCGGCCCGGAGACCGGGTACTGTGCACCGGCTACGGCTTGGGTGTAACGCATGAGGGCGGGTTCGCCGAGGTCGCTCGCGTGCCGGGCGATTGGTTGGTAGCGCTGCCGGAAGGTCTCACGCCCCGGGAAGCGATGGCGATCGGGACGGCCGGGTTTACGGCAGCGCTGTCGGTGCGTCGTCTGCTGGATAACGGACTGGTGCCCGGGCAAGGTCCCGTGCTCGTCCTCGGCGCCACCGGCGGCGTCGGCAGCATGGCTGTCGCGATTCTCAGCCAGCTCGGCTTTGAGGTCACCGCCGTTACCGGGAAGCCGGAGGCGCGGGAGAAGCTGATGGCGTTTGGTGCCGCTGAAGTCCTCTCCCGCGAGGAAGCGGCTTCAGGAGCCAAAGGCGCGCTTGGCATGGAGCGGTGGGCGGCGATCGTCGACCCGGTGGGCGGCGCGATGACCGCCGATCTGCTCAAATCGGTACGGTACGGCGGGTCCGTTGCTTTGTCGGGGTTGACCGGCGGCGGCGGGATCGAGACTTCCGTATATCCGTTTATTTTGCGTGGTGTCAATCTGTTGGGCATCGATTCCGTATTTTGTCCAGGACCGCTTCGGGAGCGGCTTTGGCAGCTTCTGGCCGGCGAATGGAAGCCGGAGCGGGCGCTGAATGCGGGAGTAACCGAGTATCCGCTGGAGCGGCTACCGGAAGCCTTGAATACCGTATTGGCCGGGAAAGCCGTCGGGCGCCAGGTCATCTCGTTGCTCAACTGATCCGTCTGGTATAAATTGGCGAATCTTGAGACAACCTAACACCATCGGCCACATCGGGCTTACAAGCTTAGGTAAAGGATGGGATGCCAATGAAATGGTGGAAGGTTGGATTGGGCGCGGCATTGGCGCTGTCGTTAACAACAGGTTGCGGTAATCTGCAGCGGGTAGCCAAGGATGAGATGAGCAAATACAATATGCAAAGCTACCGGCAGGGGAACGAACGCCAATTGACGAGCGGGACGACGTTGAACACGGCGATGCTGCAAGCGCTGAAAGCGGAATGCGCGCAGCGGGGGATCCGATTGACTCATGAAACCTATGCCGAAGGGCTGGACGGGAATATTAGCTACAGTTATTTTATTAACGGGGATGCGAGACATTTCATTATCGTACACGTGTTTCCCAGCGAGCAGGATCGAGTTCGCGAAATCGCCGAGATTTACGGAACCGGGGACGGCAAACAAGAGATTGCGGCCAACTCGACCGCCGGTCAAGCTTCCGTGATCTCGGTCAAGGACAACACCGCTTTGGTCTATGCTTCGAACGCACAGAAGGACAGCCAATACCGAGAGGAAATGCAGGCGGTATTTGGCCGGTTGCTGGAACAAATGAACGATCGTCCGGAGTAAGGCGCGACCTAGCTTGCCGATAAAAAACCAACCGCTCCCTTTGTTCAAGGACGGGAGCGGTTGGTTTTTTCGCGTTGTTATTTCTTGTAGATTTCGCGCATGACATGACGCAGTTCGGGAAGGATGATCCGCTCCATCGCCAGTTTGACGGCGCCCTGCGAGCCGGGCATGGAGAAAACGGCCATGTTGCTGATCGTCCCGGCGATCGCGCGGCTGAGGATGGCGGCCGAGCCGATATCCTCGGTAAAGCTCAGGTAACGGAAAATTTCCCCGAAACCCGGCATCTCCTTATTGAGCAAGCTTCGGACCGCTTCATAAGTGGTGTCACGCGGTGCGATACCGGTGCCGCCGCTTAACAGGACGACTTCGATCGTACGGTCCGAGGCCGCCTCCCGCAGCAGTTGGCGGATGCCGTCATAATCGTCTTTTACAATAGTATAGCGTGCAACGTGATACCCGTTCTGCCGAAGCAGCTCTTGAATCAGCCGGCCGCTGGTATCGTTCTCTTCCGTTCGGGTATCGGAGACGGTGATTACGAGGCAGGATACCTCGTCCGGCGCTTCCATCCGGTGTTCATCGACGGATCTCATCAGGTTCGCTCCCTTTCTTTGGATGTATATCCATTGTATCATGTTTGACCGACCCGGGCGGTGCGGGAAAATGGGGTTGCATGTGTTGTAAGGTTGGTGTAAACTCGCATTCGTATGCATTATGTTTTAGATCTGTAGGAGATGAGGTGGAAATCGGGATGACGCCTGTTTATATATTGTCCGGTTTTTTGGGAAGCGGGAAAACGACGCTGCTCCAGCGGCTGATTCGTCACTGGCGGGAGCAGGGGCTTCGTCCGGCCGTGATCATGAACGAGATCGGGGAAGTGAACCTCGATGGCTTGCTCGTATCTAGCGAGGTGCCGATGGCCGAAATGCTGGGCGGCTGCATTTGCTGCACGATTCGCGGCGACCTAAGCGTGCAGATGGCAGAACTGATCGAAGGGGAGAAGCCGGATTTGATTGTGATCGAAGCGACGGGCGCGGGCAATCCGATGGAAATTTTCGATGCGGTAACCGAGGTGTCGCTGTATCTCGAATTGGACATCAAGCCGATGGTGACGGTCGTCGATGCCGCCCATCTGGCCGATTTGCACGCGTCGCAGCGGGGAAAGACGTACCGGCTTATGATGGAGCAAATCCGCTGCGGCTCCGTGCTGATCTTGAATAAAATCGACCTGCTCGAACCCGATCGTCAGCGGGAAATGGCGGAGTTCCTACACCGTACGAACCCTTACGCGCGGATGATCCCGGCGGTGAAGTGCGATGTGGATGTATCGGTTCTATGGAAGCCGGCAGCGGAACAATACAGCGAAGCTGTTCATAAGCAAGCTCATGATTCTGATGAGTATAGACATGATCATGAACATCATCACCGTGATATTGGTGATGATCACCACCAGGATCACGGTCACGTTCATGCATTGCATGAGCATGTCACCGTGTACACGCACTATTTCGGCGGGCCGGTAGACAGCGGAGACTTCGAGCGCTTTATCGCTGAATTGCCTCGGGAAGTCTACCGCGGCAAAGGCGTTTTGCGGTTTGCCGATACGGCCAGCCGTTTCCTGTTCCAATACGCCTACCGGGAAGCCGATTATCTGAAAATCACGCCGCAGGGGGACGTTCCTGACGTAGCTGTGTTTATCGGCGAGCATTTCGATAAACGGGAGATCTCCCGGCGACTCGAGGCGCTGGAGAGTAAACAACCGATGTAGAGAAAAAAGATCCACCCCCGGGAAATGTACGTCACCGGCCAGTATCGGGTGGAAATCAAGCGTCTGCCTTAATGCAAAAAAACAACCGTCCTTAACTTAAAGGAACGGTTGTTTTTCTTATCCGGCATTAGCTTGGATTGGCTACCGGCGACACGGCCGGCCCGGCGCCGGGAGCGGCCGGAACGTCAGCGGCCCCCAACTGCAGCCGGTACATCTGATAGTATCGGCCGCCCAGCGCCAGCAGCTCGTCGTGCGTGCCGCGTTCGACGATTTCGCCGCGATGCAGCACGAGGATCTGATCAGCGCTGCGGATCGTAGACAGCCGGTGGGCGATGATAAACGTCGTCCGGCCGCGTTTCAGCACTTCCAGCGCGGACTGAATCAACGCTTCGGTTTCCGTGTCGATGTTGGCTGTCGCCTCATCGAGGATCAGAATCGCCGGGTCGAATGCCAACGCCCGAGCGAAGGAAATCAGCTGACGTTCGCCGGCAGACAACGTGCTGCCCTTTTCCACGACCGGTTCGTCCATGCCTTTCGGCAAATGGGCCAAGATCCGGTCCGCGCCGACGTCGATCAGCGCTTTCTCCGCCGTCTCTCGGGAGATGCGCTCGTCGCCGAGCGTCACGTTCGACAGGATCGTCCCGGTGAACAGGTACGGATCCTGCAGCACGATTCCCATATGCCGGCGGATCCACTGCTTGGGCAGCTCCGTCACCGGTTGGCCGTCGATCGTGATCGTGCCTTTTTGCGGATCGTAGAACCGGAACAGCAGGTTGATGATCGAGCTTTTGCCGGAGCCCGTATGTCCGACCAGCGCAACCGTCTGGCCTTGCTTCGCCTCGAAGGAGATATTTTTCAGCACGTAATCCTTCTTGTAGGCGAACGAGACGTCCTTAAATTCCACATTCCCTTTGTAGCGCGGCATCGAACCGTCAACGACGTCCTCGCCCGGTTCGTCCATGAGCGCGAACACCCGTCCGGCGGATACCATCGAGGAATCGAGGGCCGCCAACTGATTGACCATCCCCGTAATCGGCTGGAACAGCCGGCCAAGCACGTCGACGAAAGCGTATAGCACGCCAAGCGAAATCGCGCTTGTGCCGTCAAGCTGCGCCGAGCCGAAATACCAGAGCACGGCGGCAAACGCCAGATTGCGGATCACATTGACCAGATTGTGCGAGGTGAAAGCGTTCAGGTTCAGCATTTTGTTCTGGTGCTTCATGTAGTCGTTGTTCAGATTCTCGAACTCTTCCTTGGTTTGCGACTCGCGGCGGAAAATCCGGATGATCGACATCCCCTGGATCGATTCGTTGATGATAGCGTTAATCTCGCTTAACCGCGAGCGGATGATCGTGTTGTATTTCGTTGCGAACTTGCGGTAGAGCACGACCCACAGGTAAATGATCGGGACGACGAACAAGCAGATGAGCCCGAGCCGCATGTCAAGGATAAACAAGGCGACGTATACGCCCAGCATATTGATGATCCCGGAGAAGAAGTTCGCCAGCACGGCGATAAACAGCTCCTTGACCGCCTCCGTGTCGTTGGTGACGCGGGAGACGACTTTCCCGGCCGGCAGATTATCGAAAAAATGCACCGGCAGCCGCTGAATATGGGCGTAAACGTCCATGCGCAGCTTGCGGATGACCTGGTTGGCCGAAGACTGCAGCCAATAGGTTTTGCCGAATTCCATCACGATGGACACGGCCAGGAACACGAGATACCAGATGATGAGCGACATAATGCCAGGTACTTCAGGTTTGTAAAAAGCGAACAGATCCGCTGCGCTAAGTTTCTGTGCCGGATATTCGCGGCTTGCGCCGTCCTTTCCGGTGAGGGTCAGGACGCCGTCCGCGAAGCTGCGGTCGCCGGAGACATCCGGGACGGCCGCCTCCACGAATACGAAGCTTTTGCCGACTTGCAGCACGCGGACTTCGGCGCCTTTGGCTTCGCCTTCCGCGAAGCGGTCGCCTCGTTTAAAGTTGCGCCCGTCGTAGGAGGCGGTATATTTGTCTTTCACCGTCGTTTCGTTAAACGGCTGCTCGATCGCGAGCATATGATCGTCGATCATCGAGCGGGCGATAAACGGGCCGGCCAGCTCGGCGGCCACGCCGATCGCCAGCATGACGAGCGCGAGGATAAACGTTTTTTTCGCCGTTAAGGCGTATTTGAAAAGTGCTTTTCCCGTATGGGTGTGCATCGTATTAAGACACCTCCCCGTCGGTCAGGTTCGATTCCACCTGCTGACGTTCGTATTGTTCACGGTACCAGCCGCCTAGCTGCAGCAGCGTTTCATGGGTACCTTCTTCGATGATCCTGCCTTTTTCCAGTACAACGATCCAATCCGCATGTTCAATGGCGGACAGGCGGTGCGTGGAAATCAGCGTCGTTTTGCCGGAGCGCTGGCTGCGGATGTTTTCGATGATCCGCGCCTCGGTCCGGGCGTCGACGGCAGACAAGGCGTCGTCGAGAATCAAGAGTTCCGGGTCGGCGATAAACGCCCGGGCCAGCGAAACCCGCTGCTTCTGGCCGCCGGAAAGGGCGACGCCTCTCTCGCCGACGAGCGTATCCAGTCCGTCGGATAACGTGCCGAGGTCCTGGTCGAAGGCCGCCGTTCGGATCGCCTCGAGAATTTTCTCGTCGGATGCGCCGGGGCAGCCGAATTGAATGTTTTGCCGCACCGTCTTGGAGAACAGGATTTGCTCCTGCGGCACATATCCGATCCAGCCGTGCAGCCGGTCCAGCGCAATTTGCTGAATCGGCACGCCGGAGATGGTCAGCTCGCCGCTTCCCACCGGATATTCGTGCAGCAGCTGCTTTAGCAGGGTGGATTTGCCGCTGCCGGTGCGCCCGACGATCCCCAGCGTTTCGCCGCGTTTAATCGTCAAGTCGATATGCTCGAGATTATGGATGGTCGAAGTCGGATAACGGAACGTAACGTCCTTGAACTCGATCGTCTCCGGCGTTTCGACCGGGATCGGGTTCGGAACGTCTTCGACGTCCGGCTTCTCGTTGAGCGTTTCGTTCACACGGTCCAGCGAAGCGCCGCCGCGCTGCATGATGTTGATCAGCTCGCCGATCGCAAACATCGGCCAAATCATCATCCCCAGGTACATATTGAAAGATACGAGATCGCCCAGGGTAAGTTCATTATGAAAGACGAGATAAATGCCGTAGGTGAGCCCTATCGCATAACTAAGTCCAACGCATAAGCGGATCGTCGGCTCGAAATAAGCGTCGACTTTGGCAACGGCCAGATTTTTCTTATAAACGTCCTCCGTTATATCCGCAAAACGTTGTTCGTCATGGCGTTCTTGGACATAGGCGCGAATGACGCGGATTCCGGCAACCGACTCCAGCACCTGGTCGTTCATATCCCCGAAGGCATCCTGCGCCAGCGTGTAGCGTTCATGAATGATCTTTCCGTATATTTTCATCGCCAGAGCGATAAAAGGGAGCGGGATGATCGCAGCCAGCGTCAGCTTCCAACTGATCAGCGTGCTCATCGCCAGGAAAATCACCGTGAGGTACGCCGTCGAATCGGTCAGCGTCAGCATCCCGAAGCCGGCGGTCTGGGCGACCGACCGCAAATCGTTCGTCGCCCGGGCCATCAGGTCGCCGGTACGGCTCCGCTCGAAGAACGGCGGCGTCATCCGCAGCAGATGACTCATGAACCGGGTCCGCAGCAGCCGCTCGACGAGGTTCGAACCTCCGAACAGGGAATGCATCCATATGTACGTAATGAGGTAGATGAAGATCAATACGCCAATGATCAGCAATATATATTGAGTTAATGAAGCCCAAGTGACCGTGCCGGCCACGATTTCATCGATCGCGCTGCCGAGCAGCCGCGGCGGAGCCAGCTCCACGATACCCACGAAAATGAGCAGGAACAAACCGATGATATAGCGCCTTTTCTCGCGCTTGAAAAACCAGCCCAAATTTTTTAAAACCGAAAACATGATGGGGTTTCCTCCTTTGAATTCCGATTGCGTGGCTTGCCGGAAAACCTCTACAAGTGTGCTAAACCTGCAAAAAACCGCAAAAAAAGCATACCGTCCGAAAACGATATGCCTTGAAACCATAACATATGTCGCGTTCGTTACTTATATAGCAAGCAACCTTCGCGTGTATGATATCGCTTATACCCTTTATAAAGCTAAGGGGGCGGTCAGCGCATAGATTCATCCAAGCCTGCAGGGGTTGCTCCGGTATTCAATTGTTTGATGCGATGCGCATCGTAATGCGTAACCATAAATTTGATTTCCAACACCGTGCTCACCCTTTCTTATGATTTGGTAATTACTTGAAAAGCGATCTCGTATGTTCCCGATTTTAGCACCGCTTTAAAGAGGATGTCAAACGTTATTTTTTTCAGTAGCTATCTAATCCCCCCTTGTCGTATCGAACAAAGGTTTGGCTTTTGGGCCGGTTTCGTCTACAATAAAACTAAAAGTTTAGGCGTAACGGAACGGAAAAACCTTATTTGTCGATTTCCCGCTTATTTCCCATTCTAACGGATTCCAGAGGCCTTAATGAGTCATATGGCAGCGAAATAGCCGCATAAGTTCGATATAAAGTCTTCTAGTTCCGTTAGCGGCTAAAACACCGGAATTGCGGATAAATAAGGTCTCTACG
Organism: Paenibacillus sp. JL3B1040; assembly: GCF_057063165.1. NCBI lineage: Bacteria > Bacillati > Bacillota > Bacilli > Caryophanales > Paenibacillaceae > Paenibacillus > Paenibacillus tiangongensis. The sequence goes on from NZ_CM169317.1 coordinate 2,571,842, forward strand.
TTCCGTTAGCTCAAGGTTCGCGTAATAAGAGGAGGGAATCCATGATGATTCACGTAAGTAACGAGGCTGCGGATTGGTTCAAGCAGGAGCTCGGACTTGAAGCGGGGCAGGCGGTGCGCTTCTTTGCGCGCTACAGCGCGGGGGGCAAGCTGCATCCGGGATTTTCGCTCGGAATCGATATCGATCAACCCGTGTCGCCGGGCATCAAAGCGGAAGTGGGGGGCATCACGTTCTACATGGAAGACCAAGATATGTGGTATCTTGACGGGTACCACCTCAATGTGTCTTATGATCAGCAACGGGGTGACATCGAATACGAATATGAGGCTGAGGCTCCCAATTGAGCCTAGGCGAGAGGCGTACCGCGACATCGTTACATCGATAGAATCCAAAAAGGCCCGTCATCCTATACGGGCCTTTTCCTTTGTTGGATGGGACGGACGGGCGTGGGCCCGACAACCGTCAAAGGGTCAAATGATGCTGTCTTCCATCGCAAATTCAAAATCGCCGATATCGTAGACCTGCACCGGCACCTCCGCCTCAATGATCCGCCGGATCAGTTCAAGCTGATCGGTCAGGATCGGCACGTTCTCCCGCTGGGCGGTCAGGGCGATTTCCGTTTCGATCGGATCGAGAAACTCGCCGTATTGTTCGTTGTCCACCGCGTTGACCACGGTCCAGGTCACATGATCGCCGAACAGGATCGAAGGGCTCTTGGACCAAGGTACGGTCAACGCCCGTTCCAGTTTTTTGCGGTTCAGCGGTTCTTCGAGATAAGCGATCAATTCGCTGATTTTCTGCTTCACGTGCATATCGTCGACGGGGTCGTTCATGAGCGGCTCCGGACTGTTCTGAAATTCATAAAGCTCCATGACGGTGGTGTAAGGTACAATATATTCTACGGGCGCACCCGGCACCAGCAATTCACCATATATCGCCACCATCACGGCTTCGATCACAAATCGGCGTGACATGGTCATCCTCCTAAAACGGCCAGTTACTCGTAGCTGTCCCAAAGCATATGACAACTCAATTTATTAAGGAGTATACCACAACCGATGGATAAATTCAGCTTTACCGCACGAAAATCGGCGTTTATCTACGGAAAGGGGGACGGACGGGAAATGAATAATAGGCGCATGGAGAACAATTATGCCGGACTCTCGCATGAAACGCTGCGCTGGGTCGAAACACGGGAGGAACAAGACGCCGAGGTTGTCTCGGCGGTGTCCCTGAAAGGCGGCATCTCATCGGCGGTTTACGGGTTAAAAATAAAACAGGGGGATACCTGCCACGAAGCGGTGCTCAGACAATTTACCAATACGGAGTGGCTGCGGGAAGAGCCGGAGCTCGCTTGGCACGAGACGGCGGCGCTGCAGGCGGCCGGCGCGGCGGGACTGCCGTCGCCGCGCTGGCTCGCCTGCGATCCGGACGGCAGCGCCTGCGGCTTGCCGTCCGTGCTGATGTCCCGGCTTCCCGGCCGGGTCGTGCTGGATCCGGCGGATCTGCCGGGTTGGCTGAACGGGCTCGCCCGGACGCTGGCGGAGCTTCACGCGGCTGAAGTTCCGCCGATCGGGTGGAGCTATTTTACCTATAACGAGGTATCCCGATTGACCGTGCCGGAGTGGACCTGCGTTCCCGAAGCGTGGCGGAGAATCATCGACCGCGTTCAAGGACCGCCTCCCCCCTTCCGGCCGCAGTTCATTCACCGCGATTATCATCCGACGAACGTGCTATGGCGGGACGGGCAAGTCAGCGGCGTAGTGGATTGGGTGAACGCCTGCATGGGCCCGGCCGGAATCGATACCGGCCATTGCCGGTTGAATCTCGCGCAGATGTACGGCGTGGCGGCGGCGGATGCCTTTTTGGACGGCTATCTGTCTGTTGCCCGGCAGGGCGGAAGCGATGCGAACGCTCCTTATTGGGATATGCTATGCCTGATCGAAATGCTGCCGGGGCCGCCGGAAGTGTACCAGGGGTGGCCGGATTTGGGGCTTGACGCTCTAACGCCGGAGTTGATCGCCCGCCGCTTGGACGAATATGCCGAGAGTTTGGCCCGAAAGCTGGACTGATCCGAGCGGACGGGGAAGAAACAATTAGAGGATGTGCTCGCGACTTGAAACATTGGAAAGCCTATTTGACGTTCGTTCGGCCTTATACGAAATGGATTCTGCTTACTTTATTGATCGGGATGCTGAAATTCGGCATACCGTCTCTGCTGCCGCTGGTGCAGAAATACGTGGTGGACGATATCTTGCTGAACGGCGGGATGGAGCTGGAACAAAAGGTTTCGCAGCTCATGATCGTACTCGGGGCCACGTTGTTTCTGTTCGTGATCGTTCGGGGGCCCGTGGAATATGCGCGGCAGTATTTCGCCCAACGGATCACAGCGCGGATTTTGTTCGATTTGCGCAACAAGCTGTATGGCCACCTGCAGCGGTTGTCGCTACGGTATTACCAAAACACGAAGGTGGGGGAGATCATTTCCCGCTTCATTAATGATGCCGAACAAACGAAGAACATCGTCGAGGTCGGCATGATGAACGTCTGGCTGGACATGTTTACACTGGTGTTTGTGCTGGGCTTTATGTTTTATTTGAATCCTTGGTTGACGCTCGTGTCGATCGCGATTTTCCCTTTGTATGCGATCGCGGTGAAAGTGCTGTACAAGCGCTTGAAGAAGCTGACCAAAGACCGCTCGGCGGCGCTCGCCGGCATTCAGGCTTATTTGCATGAACGCATTCAGGGCATCTCGGTCATCCGCAGCTTTGCCTTGGAGCGGCACGACCGGAAGAAGTTCGAAGGCACCAACGGCCGATTTTTGCAAAAAGCGCTGGCCCACAGCCGCTGGAACGCGTGGACGTTTGCGATCATCAACACGCTGACTGACATTGCGCCGCTGCTCGTGATCGGGTACGGCGGTTACCAGGTGATTTACGGGGATTTGACCCTGGGGACGTTTGTAGCCTTCTTCGGCTATCTCGACCGGTTATACGCCCCGTTGCGCCGGTTGATTAACTCATCGACGACGTTGACGCAGGCTTCGGCTTCCTGGGAGCGGGTGCTGGAGCTGCTGGAGGAGCCGTACGACATGACCGATAAGCCGGATGCGGCCGTGCTGCCGCAGGGTAGCCACGGGGTGGCGTTCCGGGACGTGTGGTTCAAGTATCGGGAAGACGGCGACTGGGTGCTCAGAAACATCTCGCTCGAGGTAAATCCCGGCCAAACGGTCGCGTTCGTCGGTATGAGCGGCGGCGGGAAGTCATCGCTGGTCGGGCTGATTCCGCGGTTCTACGACGTTCAGCGGGGAACGTTGACGGTGGGCGGCCGGGACGTCCGCGAGTGGACGATGGAAAGCTTGCGCAGCCGGATCGGTATGGTGCTGCAGGACAATTTCCTGTTTAGCGGCAGCGTGCGCGACAACATTCTGTTCGGCCGGCCGGACGCGGACGAGGCGGCGGTGATCGAGGCGGCCCGCGCGGCGAATGCGCATGATTTCATCATGCGGCTGCCGCAGGGCTACGACACCGAGGTCGGGGAGCGCGGCGTCAAGCTGTCCGGCGGGCAGAAGCAGCGGATCGCCATCGCCCGCGTCTTCTTGAAGGACCCGCCGATCCTCGTGCTCGACGAGGCGACGTCCGCGCTCGACCTGGAGTCGGAGCACCTGATCCAGCAGTCGCTGCAGCAACTGGCGCGCGCCCGCACGACGCTGATCGTGGCGCACCGCCTGTCGACGATCACCCACGCCGACCAGATCATCGTTCTGAAGAACGGCGAAATCGCCGAGCGCGGCACGCACGATGAGCTGATGGCGATCCCGGACGGCGTGTACGCGCAGCTGTACAGCATCCAGCACTTAGGCCCGGCGGAGAGCGGGGAGCCGAGAGAGGTCGAATGATCCATGCCAATGATCCCGCAGCCAGCCTAAATAACGTGATTAAATCACCTTATTTTGCTGATTTCAGCCCTCTAGGGGGCTAATTAAGGTAAACAAGTAACGCTATTGCTCGGAGGTGGAGGGAAATGCGGGCAGTTGGAGTAACATAAGGTGATAAATTCACTCTATTTCGCTCAAATCCGGCGATGGAGAGGAAATAAGGTGAAAAAGTAACGCTATTGCTCGGAGATTGGGCGAAATGCGGGTAGTTGGAGTAACATAAGGTGATAGAATCACTCTACTTCGCTCAAATTCGGCGAAGGTGAGGGAATAAGGTGAAAAAGTAACGCTATTGCTCGGTGATTGGGCGAAATGCGGGCATTTGGAGTAACATAAGGTGATAGAATCACTCTATTTCGCTCAAATTCGGCGAAGGAGAGGAAATAAGGTGAAAAAGTAACGCTATTGCTCGGAGAATGGGCGAAATGCGGGCATTTGGAGTAACATAAGGTGATAGAATCACTCTATTTCGCTCAAATTCGGCGAAGGAGAGGAAATAAGGTGAAAAAGTAACGCTATTGCTCGGAGAATGGGCGAAATGCGGGCAGTTAGAGTAACATAAGGTGATGGATTCACTCTATTTCGCTCAAATCCGGCGAAGGAGAGGAAATAAGGTGAAAAAGTAACGCTATTGCTCGGAGAATGGGCGAAATGCGGGCAGTTAGAGTAACATAAGGTGATGGATTCACTCTATTTCGCTCAAATCCGGCGATGGAGAGGAAATAAGGTGAAAAAGTAACACTATTGCTCGGAGAATGGGCGAAATGCGGGTAGTTGGAGTAACATAAGGTGATGGATTCACTCTATTTCGCTCAAATCCGGCGATGGAGAGGAAATAAGGTGAAAAAGTAACACTATTGCTCGGAGAATGGGCGAAATGCGGGTAGTTAGAGTAACATAAGGTGATAAATTCACTCTATTTCGCTCAAATCCGGCGATGGAGAGGAAATAAGGTGAAAAAGTAACGCTATTGAGCAGGGCAGGACAGAGCAGGGCAGAGCAGGGAAAAGTGAAGGCTGCGTCCGGGACCAGCTCACCATCAAAAAGGTTGTTCTCCCCGGCAAACCTTGTCGGCAGATCAAAAAAAGGTTGTTCACACCGGCAAACTTTTGCCGGCAGAACAACCTTTTTTTGCCGCTACAGCTTCCCGATCACCAGCGACAAAATGCCGGCGGCGATCAGCGGGCCGACGGGGACGCCGCGGAAGAAGGCGACGCCCAGCACCGTCCCGATCAAAAGACCGGCGACGATGGTCGGCTGGTTGCCCATCAGGGTCGCGCCGCGGCCGCCCAGCCAGGCAACGAGCATACCGACGCCGATGGCGAGCAGGGACTTCCAGTGGAAAAAGGAAGCCCATAACGTCTGGATGGAGATTTTTCCGCTGGCGACGGGCGTCATCACCCCGATGGTGAGAATGATGATGCCAAGTGTCAGGCCGTATTTCTCCAGCCAGGGGAAGGTCGTGTGCAGATGCAGCACGCGAAGCAGCAGCAACACGATCATCGCCACCGTAATCGGCATGTTATTGCTAAAGATGCCAAGCGCAGCCAGCAGCAGAAGCAGCAGGGCCGTCACGTCAATTTGATTCATGATCCACCTCCTGCGGTGAAATCCGTTAGCGTTAGATTGTTATTCTTTGCGAGTAGCCCTCGAGCCTAGAATATGCTCGGCAATCAGCTTGCCGTGGCCGCGCCCGGTTTCGATGAAAACCTCGTTGGCGTTGCGTCCGGACGCGATCACCCCCGCGACATACAGCCCGGGCACGTTCGTCTCCATCGTCTCCGGATTGAACACCGGCTTCTCCATATCGCCGGCCATTTCGACCCCGGCGGAGAACAGCAGCTTGCGGTCGGGACGGAACCCGGTCAACGCCAGGACGAAATCGTTGGCCAGCTCCGACGTTTCTCCGCCAGCCGCTTCAATCACCACGCGGGCGGGCAGGATTTCGACCACCCGCGAGTTTAGGCGCAGGGCAATTTTGCCTTTGCTCACCGCGCTTTCGAACAACGGCCGCACCCATGGCTTGATGTTCCCGGACAGATCCTCGCCGCGATACACGACGGTGACCTCGGCGTTCACGCGCACCAGTTCCAGCGCCGCATCCACCGCGGAGTTGCTGCCCCCGATGATCGCGACCTTCGTTCCGGTATACGGATGGGCCTCCTGAAAATAATGCGTCACCTTGTCGGTATTTTCTCCCGGAATTCCTAAAATATTGGGGTGATCGAAATACCCCGTCGAGATGATGACATGTCTGGCCTGGTATGACGCCGGCTCGCCGCCGCGCTTCACCGAGCGAACGACAAACGTGCCGTCCGGCTGCGGCGCAACTTCGTTCGCTTCCTCATAGGCCGACACGGGGACGCCATAATGATCGCTGACTTTGCGGTAATAGGCCAGTGCCTCATGGCGGTAAGGCTTATCGTTTGCCGACGCAAACGGCACATCCCCGATTTCCAGCAGCTCTGCCGTACTGAAAAACTGCATATAAGTCGGGTAGGAATAGATGGAATGAACAAGGCAATGTTTCTCCAGAACGAGCACCTGCAGTCCGCGACGCTGGCATTCGATGGCTGCCGACAGACCGCATGGCCCTGCTCCGATGATGATGACATCCAGCATGGGAACCTCCTAAATGACATAGAATTCAAACGATTTTTCAAAACACTTCCATCCTACCGCAAATGACCGGGAATTGCCAACCATCCGCTAACGTAAGCCGGGGACGAAGGTTGTGGCAATCCTATGACAACTTCGTTTTCGAAGGTTCAAACCCGGATTTTTAGAGTACACTAGTAGTGTAAGCGGTTACCTAAAATTTGAAGGAAATAGGGGAGGTGCCGAACATGCTATCTTGGTTTAAAAAACGCAAGCCTGCCCGTGCCTTTGTCCCCGCTGCCATCCAGGTTACATTGGACGAAGTTCGACGCGCCGTGCTGCGTTACGAGGCCGACATGCCCGACGGCATTAACCGGCTATCGCTGCTTCTGCCGGACGGAAGCCTGGATATGAAACGCCTGTCGCGGTATTTGGGCGGGATTACCGATCAACGCTTTTTCTTGTCGAGGGAGACCTATGAAATATTTGCGGAAGAAGAACGCGAAATCCCGTACTATCTGGATCTGGTGCAAGCCGCCGTGGATAACTATGTCGAGGAGCAAGGCAAGCTTCCGGTGCTGAATGACTCGCGCCAGATGGAGGTCGATTGCCGCTTGTTGATGCGGGAGCATTATTTGAAGGAGCTGCCGCCGTTTCCGCTGTACATGACCGATCAAGAGATGATGCTGACCCATCGTCCCAAACAAGTGATCTAATGCATAATCTGACGCAAGAAGCGCATTTCCGGGGAGCCGGGGGTGCGTTTTTCATTTGACAGGTTGTTTTACAATAGAGAGAGACAACTGGGGAAAGTGGGGAAACCGGATTGCAACTGAAAGCCGTATTGTTTGACCTGGATAACACATTGATGGATCGCGACCACACGTTTCGCAGTTTCGCATCGCAATTGGTGCGGGAGTGCCTGGTGCCGATGGAAGAGACGCGCCGGGAAGCGCTGGTTGCCGAAATGATCGAACGCGATCGGGATGGGTACCGGCCGAAGGAAGGCTTCTTTCAGGAGCTGATCGATTGGCTGCCTTGGGAGAAGGAGACGACGCTGGAGGAACTGAAGGCATATTATGACCGACATTATATGACTCATGCGAAAGCGATGGATTATGCGGAGGATACCCTGCAGGCCTGCCGTGAGAAGGGACTTCGGCTCGGGATCATCACGAACGGGTACAGCCGTTTGCAGCATGCCAAAATCGATTTGCTGGGCCTGCGCCGGTTTTTCGATGCGATCGTCGTGTCCGGAGACGTGGAGATCCGCAAGCCGGATCCGCGGATTTACGATCTGGCGCTGGATCGGCTCGGCGCCTTGCCGGAAGAGGCGTTAATCGTCGGCGATCATCCCCGCAACGATATCTGGGGAGCGGCGCAGTCCGGGATGCGCGGCATTTGGCTGCGGCGCAAGCATGACTGGGACGAAACGCTGGAAGGCGGCAGACCCTGGCGGACGATTTCCGAGCTGAATGAAATCCCGGCGCTGCTGGAACAATACGAATTGGAGCCGTGCGGGACAGGAAAGGATTGACAAAGTCCGCCGTCATCCATTATGATGTGTACAAATTCTTATGAAGGAGGCTGTTATTTATGGTGAAGGTATTTGAAGTGCGCGTAAATACGGTCTCCTTGGCGGGAAAATAAAGCGCTGCATCTCACTCGAATCGCGGAAGTGGATTCGATTCATGAGCAAGCAGCGCGAAGCCGTGGGACCGTTATCACGCCCCGCGGCTTTTTTTGCGTCCGCCGTTCCCTTGAGGGGACGGCGGGAATCCGGGCACGGGTATGAAACGGCAGGGCGTCTTTAGACAAGGAGACGCCGGATTAAAGCCGATTCATACCCGATGCCCTGCTTTGAAGCCGTGGGACCGTCATCACGTCCCGCGGCTTTTTTGCGGCTGCGTGCAAGGCGCAGCAGCCGCAAGCCCAAAGACCGCCAAGGAGACGGAAGTCAAAATGTCGGAAGGTCACGTACCCATTTATTTAAGGGCATCACGCCCAAGGAGGAAACTGGCATTGAATTTACAGGAATTAGGATGGAACCCGGAGCGGGAGAAGGCGTTTCGCGAATCGGGTTTGGAGCAAGTCCGGCCGGGGCGAATTATCGCCGATCACGGTCACAAGTATCGGGTCGCCACGGAGCGGGGAGAAGGTTGGGCGGAAATGAGCGGCCGCTTGCAGTTTGACCTGGGCGAACGAAGCGAGTTCCCGGCGGTTGGAGACTGGGTCGCGCTGCGCTTCCTTGGCGAAACCGGCGGGGATGCCGTCATTCACGGTTTGCTTCCGCGCAGCAGTCGAATATCGCGGCGTGCAGCCGGCTCGGTGCCGACCGAACAAGTCGTAGCGGCCAATGTCGATCTGCTGTTTCTCGTCGCCGCGCTGAACCTGGATTTTAATCTTCGCCGGTTGGAGCGTTATCTGATCATGGCCTGGAACAGCGGAGCTTCGCCGGTTATCGTGCTGAGCAAGGCCGACCTGTGCGACGAGCCGGAGCGTTACGTCGCCGAAGCGGAATCGGTCGCCCCCGGCGTACCCGTGATTGCGGTCAGCGCTCTGGAGGATCTCGGCCGGGAGCAAGTGGACGCCTTGTTGAAGCCGGGGGTTACCGTCGCGCTGACCGGCTCCTCGGGGGCCGGAAAGTCGACGATTCTAAACTGGATGGCCGGGGAAGACGTGCAGAAGACCCAGGCTATCCGCGAGGACGACAGCCGGGGGCGGCATACGACGACGCACCGCGAGCTGTTCGTGTTGCCGCAAGGCGCGGTCATGATCGATACGCCGGGGATGCGCGAGCTGCAATTGTGGGATGACGACGGCGGCTGGTCCGAGGCGTTTGGCGACATCGAGGAGCTGGCGAAGGGATGCCGCTTCGGCGATTGCCGGCACCAGCGCGAGGCGGGCTGCGCCGTGAGGGAGGCGCTCCAAAACGGCCAGCTTGAGCGCAGGCGGTTCGAGAACTATCTGAAAACGCAGCGGGAGCTGAAGTTTCAGGCGGCCAAAGAGCAAACCCGCCAGCGCTCCGCGCGCGCCGCAACGTCGGGCAAAGCCGGTCGTCACGAGCCGCGGGGCAAAGGCGAACAGCGCAGGCGGTATGCCAGCGACTGGGAATAACGCCCGCCCCCACAAAAATAGCCGGTCAGGAGTTTCTCCTGGCCGGCTATTTTCACTGCTTTACTTCGGCTGCAGCGGCAGCCACTTCAACACATCTTGGATTTTTGCATCCCAGTAGCCCCACTCGTGCGAGCCCGGACCTTCTTCATAGGTGAGGGACAGGCCGGCACGGGCGCACGCTTTGCGGAACGTCTGATTGTCCTCGTACAGGAAATCCTCCGTGCCGCAGCATTGGTACAACCGGGGAACCGGCTTGCCTTCCTGCATGTCCTTGGCGAGCGGATCCAGCAGCGTCAGCAGATCGTTATCCGTGCCCTGCGGTCCGGATTCGCCGAAAATGCGCTGGAACAGCGGCAACAACTCTTGCTGTCTGCTCGCGATGTCGAGCGCGCCCGACAAGCTGGCGGCGGCGGCGAACATTTCCGGCTTGCGCAGCGCCAGCTTGAAGGCGCCGTAACCGCCCATCGACAACCCGGCGACGAACGTGTCCTCACGCCGCTCGGATAACGGGAAGAACGAGCGGCAAAGCAGCGGCAGCTCCTCGCTGACGAACGTCCAGTACCGGTTGCCGTGAGCCATATCCGCATAGAAGCTTAGATCGACCTGCGGCATCACCACGGCCAGTCCCATGCCCGAGACATACCGTTCGATGGAGGTGCGGCGCAGCCAGATGGAGTCGTCGTCCGACATGCCGTGCAGCAGATAGAGGGTTGGATACGGCCCGGCCACCCCAGGGGCGGACATGCCGATTTGCGATTGCGCGGGTTCCGGCAAAATGACGGTCATCGAGGTGCTCAGCCCCAACACTTCAGAGAAAAAACGACATTGAAACAGTGCCATAATGCTCATGCTCCTTTACTTCATGACGCTTCAGTCGAGCTTAAATGAAAGCGTTTGCCGAAGCGTTCACAGGAATGGATAAACAAAGCTTTTTACACTGACCATTATATCGCGAAAACCCGGAAATTAGGAATTCCCTGCAAACGCTTGACAAGAAATCGTGCTAAAATAGAAAGAACGGGTTAGTTCCAGGGCTGGAAAGTAACAACGCTGGGGGTGGATCAAGTGAATTTCCCCTGGAAAAGAAATCTGTACGTGCTGTGGCTTGGCGTGTTTTTTTGCAGCACCGCGTATTCCATGGTCATCCCGTTCATGTCCTTGTTTATCGCTCATGATCTCGGTGTGACCGAGCACTTGACCCTTTGGTCGGGGATTGCATTTGGCATCACTTTTTTGGCCGGCGCCTTAATCTCTCCCTACTGGGGATCGCTGTCGGACAAGTATGGCCGGAAGCCGATGCTGCTTCGTTCCGGGTTCGCCTTAAGCGCGGTGTATCTCCTTTACTTCTTCGTCAAAGATCCTTATCAGCTGATCGCCGTCCGTATTTTATCCGGTCTCTTGGCCGGTTATGTGCCTTCGGCCATCGCGCTGGTCGCGACCAATACGCCGGAGAAGCATGTCGGCTACTCGCTCGGGATCATGTCGACGGCCGGAGCGGCTGGAGGCATCATCGGGCCGCTGGTCGGCGGCTCGCTCAGCAAGTTTATCGGCTACCGCGAGTCGTTTTTGGCGTCGGGTTGCGTTGTGCTGATCTCGGCGCTGATCGCCTTGATCTTCGTGAAGGAGCAGAACTTCGACCGCAATCGCGAGCGTTCGCATGTGCTGGACGATCTCAAAGAAGCGTCGGCCAACCGGCCGCTGATGGGCAAGCTGTATGTCGTGCTTATCGTAACGGCATCGGTGATGGTGCTGGAACCGCTGCTGTCGCTGTATGTGCTCGACCTCGGCGCTTCGGCTTCCGACGCATCGTTCAGCTCGGGTATTATTTTCTCGGCGGTCGGGATCTCCACAGTGATCGCCGCGCCGTTCTGGGGCAAGATCGGAGAGCGGATCGGCTACCGCAATACGCTGATGATCGGGTTGATCGGCGGCGGGGTTGGCAATATTCTGCAGCATTTCTTTCATTCCCTGGTTGGCTTCGGGATGCTGCGCTTCGTTTACGGCTTGTTCTTCGCCGCCGTGTTCCCGGCTTTGAACGCCCTGATCGTGCAGTCCACCAAGCCGGAGTTTCGCGGGCGCGCGTTCAGCTTGAACCAGTCCGCCAGCCAGCTCGGCAATATGGTCGGACCAATCGCCGGCGGGGCGCTGGGCGGCTGGATATCCATCCCGGTGGTGTTTGTCCTCAACGGGGTGCTGCTGGCTTTAACGGCGGCGACGCTCCGGTTCAAACCGCTGTTCGGAAACGGCCGTTCGAAGGAACACGAACTTTCCGATTCGAAATGACAGATGAAATGAAAAAAGCTCCGTGCTTTCAGCGATAAGCTGGAGCACGGAGCTTTTTCTATTAACAGACGCGAGTAAATTAGTAGAGAGAAAGCGCAAGGGAGTCAAACTCGCTTTTGCTGTGCAAGATCGCTTCGGAACCCTCGATTTCAATGCTAATCAGGGAGTCAAGGCACTTCTTCAAGGCTTGCTTGCCGTTATAGAATTTGTACTCGAGCGCGCTCGTCAGCAATTTCAAAGTGCGCTGTACAGGCTGTTTGCTATCGACGTTGAAATAAACCGGGACCAGATTATCTTGGAAGTTGATCAAGATTTTCATAGGAATCACCTCTATACAGTGGTTTCATAGTACACATTGTAGAATAGAAAACTTAAAAAAAGATTAAGAAAACATTATGTTTAGATAAATGTTTGATGACATTGGGCAAAAACGGGACGGAAGTCGCGTTTGCCCATCTTTTACAACTAATACGGACCTCCGGATTAAAAAGTTTCATCCTCTATGAAAAATTGTGCTTCACCTCCTATTTTTATGGGTACAATGTAATAGATTGGCAAAAATTTCCGAGCATCGAGGAAACGAATAGTGGTATGATTACTGCATCGGAAGCGGGATATGGAATCGCCGGAACTAGTACAGGCCGTTAGGTCAAACTGCGGAAGCAAGACCCAATCTGAGGAGGTGGACGGATGTTGATATCGGATTCCCCCCGCAAGGAAAAAGTGGTGCTTCAAGCGAGCGAATGGCTGTATTTGGCGGAGCGGCTGGGTATAAATCGATGGCTGGATCCTCGCCATCCCTTTCATGTTTTTCTGCGGGAGATGCCGAACCCGGAAACCGGAGATGCAAGAGAGACGTTGAGAAGCAAGGGGTATATGGCGGAGACGGGACTAGGGGATCGGCTAAGCCTGCCGCTGCACGTCATGGACGATCTAGCTGCGGCATCCGCTGCAGGCAAAGCTTGCCGGTTGACCTATGCTTGCGGGAAGCGGACCTTCGAGGAGTATCTGCATATCACCGGCAATCAGATCATCCGCTTGGAGCGGTTGCCCGGGAAGGCGCACGGGTTGTCGATTGAACGGACAACCGGAGGAAGACTGCTAAGCGGGGCGCTGGCCGGCCGGATGAAATGGAACTCACGGACGCCTGGAGATCTCCCTGCTTTGATGATGTCCAAGAAGCAGTTTGACGCGGTCAAGAACCGATCGCGCGACTTGGATCCGCATCGTCTGGCCGCTCTTCTCGCCGGCATGACGGACGATGAGGAAGGCGGCATCGCCTTGGCCAGATGTATGAAGTCCCCGCTCGCGCAAGGGGAAATCCGGTTTTATGCGAACCGGGAAAAACGCTGGGAAATGCAGCAGATGGAGTTCATGAACAACACGCACATGAATTGGCTGATCCGATTTAGCGCAAAGGACGAGGAGGACTGGATGATCGCAACCCCCACGCCCCGTCAGCAATTTCAAGAGATCCTGCTGAAATGGTTCCGGCAACCGGCCGAAACCGAGTGAAACCAAAATTTAAATTTAAGGTGAACAGCTGTCTTATTAGGGGCAGCTGTTTTTGGTTTTGATGGATTGATTTTACCGTTAATAATGTGTATATTGTATATATACATTGATTACAAAACAATCAAGAAGGTGGAGCATGGATATTTTGCTTTCCCATTCCTCGGGCGAACCGATTTATTTGCAGATCGTTAGGCAAATCCGCGATGCGATCCTGCAAGGAAGACTGGCGCCGGGGACGGCGTTGCCTTCCATCCGCCAGTTGGCCAAGGATTTGCAGATCAGCGTCATCACGACGAAACGGGCTTACAACGAATTGGAGCAGGAAGGCTTGATCGATTCGGTCGTCGGCAAGGGTTCGTTCGTTTCCGGAGGGAATCAGGAGTTTATCCGGGAGCAGCGGCTCAGGGCGCTGGAAAGCAAGCTTCGGGAAATCCTGGAGGAATCCCGCAGCATCCCGTTGTCAACCGATGAGTTGATCGAGTGGATCAAACTGTTGGATCACGAAGAAGGAGGAGCATGAGGATGAATGCTTTGGAAGTGGAAGGTCTCGTTAAGCGTTACGGGGACTTTGCTTTGTCGGGATTAAGTTTTGCCGTGCCGCAAGGGTACATTACCGGGCTGATCGGTCCAAACGGAGCCGGAAAAAGTACGGTGATCAAGGCGATCATGGGCATGGTTTTGCCGGAGGAGGGGCGGATGACCGTACTGGGTCAGGCCGTCACGGGGAACGAAGGCGGCTACAAGCAGCAGATCGGGTACATTTCCGACGAGAATTTTTATTATGAGTATCTGACGATGGAACAAATGAAGCGGATCGTCGCTCCTTTTTACGATCGTTGGGACGAAGCTTTGTTCACCAAATACATGGAATTGTTCGAGCTGCCGAGACGCAAAAAAATCAAGGATTGCTCCAAAGGGATGAAGATGAAGTTTGCCATCGCCATGGCGCTGGCGCATCATCCGAAGCTGCTGATTATGGACGAGCCGACGGCGGGATTGGATCCGGTGTTTCGCCGCGAACTCCTCGATTTGCTGGCCGATTATATTTTGGATGAAAATAATACGATCCTGTTCTCCACCCATTTGACCACGGATCTCGATCGGGTCGCGGACTACGTGACGTTTCTGAACAAGGGGAAGCTGGTTTTTTCGGACGGGAAGGACGAGGTGCTGGAGCGTTATGTCCTCGTTAAGGGGAGCGGCGAACTCCTGGATCCGGACGTGCGCAGGGAACTGATCGGCGTTAGGGAAACGGCGGTCGGATTCGAAGCGCTGGCGAAGGACCGGGAGCGGGTTCGCGCCTTGTTTGGCGACAACGTGCTGCTGGAACGTCCTTCCCTGGAAGAGATCATGTATTATACGGCAAAAGGAGGAAGGGTCGCTCATGTCTAGTCTGATTCATTTGGTGCGCAAGGATATGTTGCTGATGCAGCGATATATTTGGTTGTTGGTCATTTATTCGATCGTGTTCTCCGGATTCGTGCAAACGGACAGTTCCCCTTTATACGGCATGCTGCCGGGCATGGTGCTGATTCTGGCACTGAATGCCGACATGCGGTTGTCCAGCCAACAATTTCTGGTTAACTTGCCGGTACGCCGCAGCTTCCTTGTTCTGTCCAAATACGCCTCCGCCTTGATGATGATGCTGCTCGCTTTCGTATTCTGCATGCTGGTAAACGCCGGAGCCAGCGCGTTTCATGGCCAGCCGGTCGCGATCAACCCGGGGCAAATGCTCGGCATCTTCTTCGCGCAGATTTTGTTTATGGCGATTTATATTCCGATCTACTACTGGCTTGGTTTGAACGGCGCGCAATATCTGAACGTGGCGATGATCATCGTCATCATGATCGGCAGCCAACTGGCCTCCGGTCTGCTGAGCGGGGAAGATACGCTGCTGCTGTCGTCGGCCGTCAAGGCGCATCCGGCAGCGGCCGGTTTTCTGGGCGTCGGGGTCGTCGGCTTGGCCGTCGTCGTTTCGTTTGCGGTGTCGCGAACGATCTTTGCCCGCCGGGATTTATAAACCGTGTTTGACTAAAAAGCACTCCAAAATGGGTAATCTGGATAGAGGCAGGATGAGATTTCGCCCAAGAACCCATTTTCATCTCAGGAGTGTGAAGCCATGACAAGCAATCAGACGACGAACCGCGAACGGTTCCGGGGGAAAACGGCGATCATCACCGGAGCCGGCTCCGGCATCGGCAAGGCGGCGGCGGTGAAACTGGCCGGCGAGGGGGCGCAAGTTGCGCTGTTCGATCTGCTGGACGAGCGCACGGAGCAGGCGGCGCGGGAAATCAACGCCATCCGTGAGGGTGCAGCCCGGGCGTTTGACGTCGATGTGGCGAACCCGGAGCGGGTCGAGCAGGCGGTTCGCGAAGCGGCCGAGCATTTCGGCGGCATCGACGTCGTGTTCGCCAATGCGGGCATCAACGGCAAGCTGGCGCCGGTCGAGGACTTAAGCTTCGAGGATTGGGAGAAGACGCTGAGCATCAATCTGACGGGGACGTTCCTGACCGTAAAATATACGGTTCCCTATCTAAAACAACGGGGCGGCGGGAGCATCATCATTACCAGCTCCATCAATGGCAACGATAAGTTTTCCGGCTTCGGGATGTCGGCTTACAGCACGACCAAAGCGGGGCAGGTGGCTTTTGCCAAAATGCTGGCCTTAGAGCTCGCTCAATTCAAAATCCGCGTAAACGCCATTAGTCCGGGCGCAATCTCCACCAACATCGACGCGTCGACGGAGAAATCCAAGGAGCTGCAGGAAATCGTCATTCCGGTCAAATATCCGGAGGGCTCGCAGCCTTTGGCGGACGGACCGGGGCAGCCGCAGAACGTCGCGGATCTCGTCGCATTTCTGGCCTCGGAGGAAGCGATCCACATCACCGGCGCCCGAATTGTCATCGACGGGGCAGAGTCGCTGTTATAACGGTTTTTTGCCTCGGGAGGAAGCATGATAAGACTATGAACGCTTTCGCAATTTGCGGAGGCGTTTTGTTTCTTTTGGCGGGTTTGGATTTGCGAATGCCGAGGAGGAATAAGCTGGCGGCTGTGGTATGATAGAGACAGAAAAAGGAGTGGAGGAGGGAGCCGGATGCTGTCATGGCTGGCGGAACAAAAAATTGCGGAAGCGATGGCGCGCGGGGAGTTCGATCATTTGCCCGGGAAGGGCAAGCCGCTGCACATAGAGGATTTGTCCGGGGTTCCCGAGGATTTGCGGATGGCTTATAAGCTGATGAAAAACGCCGGATACGTCCCGGAAGAAATCCAACTGCAGCAAGAGATGGTCCGGCTTAGCGACCTGCTTGCCGCCTGCGAGGACGGCCCGGAGAAGCAGGCTTTGAAGAAGCAACTGTCGGAGCAGCAGCTGCGGCTGAACCTGTTGGCCGACGAGCGCGGCCTGCGGACGAATCCGGCATTCTGTCAGTATGAAGAGGCGATCCGCCGGAAGCTGGAGTAGGGGCGATTCCGCCCGCCGGATGATTGCGACCGTCAGGTGTCGGGGAGGAGCCGCCGCACCATCGCTTCGGTCAAAATAAACGGCTCCCGCGAAATCCGGTCCAGCCGGAAGCCGGGGATCAGCGCTTTGGCCGACAGGGCTTCCGGACGGTCCAGCAGGCCGCTGATATAGGCGAGCCAGCCGATGACCGTCTCCGGCTTCGTGCCGGCGGCGCGCAGCGCGGAGATGCCGAGGTCGCCGTGGCGTTTGGCGAGCCGCCGCCCGTCCTCGCCGAGGATCAGCGGGGCATGGGCGAATGCCGGCGGCGTCAAGCCTAGCGCGGCGTAAAGGTGGAGCTGGCGGGGCGTGGAGTCGAGCAGATCGTCGCCGCGCAGCACATCGGTGATGCCCATCAGCGCATCGTCAACGGTGACCGCCAGTTGATACGAGTACATCCGGTCGGCCCGGCGCACCACAAAATCGCCGCCGCTTCCCGGCGGGAATGCCTGCGGCCCGGCGATGCCGTCGACGAAGCGGACGGCATCCGGCCCGATCGCAAACCGGAGCGACGGCTCTTTGTGCCGGGCTCGGCGCTCCCGCTCCTCCGGGCTTAAGCTGCGGCAGGTACCGGGATAAGCCGCCCCTTCCGAGGACAAGCCGTGCGGCGCACCGGCCACGGCCAACAGCTCCGCCCGGCTGCAGAAGCACGGGTACAGCCGTCCGTCCGCAGCAAGCTTCGCCAGCGCTTCTTCGTAGAATCCGGTACGCCGGCTCTGCAGATACGGCCCGGAAGCTTCCGAGGCGCCCGGCCCTTCGTCCCAATCCAGCCCCAACCAGCGAAGATCGGCGAGGATGCGTTCCGCGATCTCCGGCTTGGAGCGCTGGGTGTCGATATCTTCGATGCGCAGCACGAAGACCCCTCCGGCCGCGCGCATTTGCAGCCAGGACAGCAGCGCGATTTTGGCGTTGCCCAAATGCATGTCACCGGATGGCGTAGGCGCAAAACGTCCGCGTTTCATGAGGCTTCACTTCCTTGGATGATCGATTTCTTTTCTGCTGCAAAATGCGTGTTTATTTCAGGGATAGCTTACGGTTAACTTAAGCTTCTCATGACGCTTCGGACCGCGATCCTCTCTTTACAAGCGGGTTTCTTCGGGCTCTGAGGGGGCATTGCCGTCGTCTGTTGGGAGGGCACTGCCGATAGAGGGCGGCTGCCGCTTTTCGATTTCGATTTTGCGGATGCGGCTGTCTTCACGCTCCAGTACGGTAAACCGCAAATCCCCATGCCACAGCCGCGTTCCTTCTTGAATATCTAGGTCCTGCCCGTAAATCCAGCCGCCGATCGTATCCGCGTCCGCTTCCTCCAAATCGGCACCCAGCAAGTCGTTGATTAGCGAAATCGAAACTTTGCCGTCGACTATGAGGTGATTCGCCGCGATCTCCGTAATTTCCTGCTCTTCCTCGCTATCAAATTCATCCCGGATGTCCCCGACGATTTCCTCCAGAATGTCCTCGATCGTAACCATCCCGCTCGTTCCACCGTATTCGTCGATCAGTACGGCAATATGCGAACGTTCCGCCTGCATCTTGGTCAGCAGAGCCGGCAGGGGGATATTCTCCGAGACGGTCATTACGGGCCGGACCAGCGAAGTCAAAGGAACGTCCGCTTGATGCCCGGGGGCGAGAAATAACGACTTCGTATTGATGACGCCGATAATGTCGTCTTTATTTTGGCGGATGACAGGGAATCTCGTATATTGCTCCCGGCGAATGATCCGCAAATTTTCCTCGTACGACTTGGCCGCATCCAAACAGACCATATCGGTCCTCGGGACCATGATGTCTTTGGCCAACAGCTCATCGAAGGCGAAGATCCGGTTGACGAAGCTGTATTCGTTTTTGTTGATCTGGCCGCTTTCCAGGCTTTCGCTCAGCAGAAGCCGCAATTCCTCTTCGCTGCGCGCATCGCTCCAGTCCGCCGCAGGTTGAAGGCCAAGCAGCGAGACGATTCGCCGGGTGGAACGGTTGAGCAGCCAGAGGATCGGGGACAGCAAGACGGTAAATCCCAACAGCGGCCGGGCAACGGCCAAAACGACGGCTTCGCCGCGTTGGGCGGCCAGCACTTGCGGAACCAATCCGGCGAGCACGACATGCAGATAGGTAATTGACACGAAGGCGATCAGAAAGGAGAAGAAGGTTTCCACGGATGCGGATAAGGGCAGCCGGACGAACAGGGGCGCAAGCAGGCTGCGTACGGCCGGTTGGCCCAGCCAGCCGAGCATCAGCGAGTTGGCCGTAATCGCCAACTGGCAGGCCGACAACGCCGGATCGATCCGTTCCGACAAGGCGGCGAGGGCGGACGCGCCGCGGCGGCCTTCCCGCTGCCAAACTTGGATAGTCCACGGGTGCAGGGTTCGCAGCGAAGCTTCGATGACCACGAACAACGCGGTCAAGGCGATAAGCAGCAAAATGACGAACAGTTTGATCATAGCGTTTTTCCTCCAATCCCTTGCGTCTAGGTAACCGCTCCAACAGCCGTCATTGTCGACGATGAAAGGCCCACGCGCTCCACCCAGCTCATGTTGGCCGTCCTATCGACTGGGCTCGCGGGACTTGCTCCCTATGGTAAAATGTTTTCATAGTGTAACCCGTAAGGAGAGAATCATGACAAAGCTTCCTTTACCTATCGATGAAGTCATACCTGAACTGAAAACCGTGCTCGGCAGGGCGGGAACCGCCGTACTGCTGGCGGAGCCCGGGGCGGGCAAAACGACGCGGGTTCCGCTGTCGCTGCTCGGTGAGCGTTGGCTGGAGGGCCAGCGGATTTTGCTGCTGGAGCCGCGTCGTTTAGCGGCTCGCGCCGCCGCCGCGTATATGGCCTCCCAGCTTGGGGAACCGGTCGGCGAGACGGTCGGTTATCGAATGCGGGGCGACAGCCGGGTGTCGGCGAAGACGCGGATCACGGTGGTGACCGAAGGGATCTTAACGCGGATGCTGCAGCAGGACCCGGCGCTGCTCGGAACGGGTCTGGTCATTTTCGACGAATTTCATGAGCGCAGCCTGCATGCCGATCTTGGACTAGCTTTGGCTTGGCAAAGCCGCCAGCTGCTCCGCGACGATTTGCGGCTGCTGGTGATGTCGGCGACGCTGGATGCCGGACCGATCGCCGATTTGCTGGACGGTGCGCCGGTTGTCCAAAGCCGGGGAAGGATGTTCCCGGTGGAGACGGTGTATGCGCCGGGAGCGCCGAAGGAGCTGTTGGAGCGTACGGTCGAACGTGCGGTGTTCCGCGCACTTTCGGCGCACGAGGGCAGCGTGCTCGTGTTCTTGCCCGGCGCGCGGGAAATCCGCCGGGTCGAATCGCTGCTGGCGGGCGCGCTGCCGGCCGGCGTCATGTTGGCGCCGCTGTACGGCGCGCTGCCGCAAGCGGAGCAGCGGCGGGCGATCGAACCCGCGCCGGCGGGGCGGCGCAAAGTCGTGCTGGCGACGTCGATCGCCGAGTCGAGCCTGACCGTGGACGGCGTGGCGGTGGTGATCGACAGCGGCCTCCGCCGCACGTCGTTGTTTTCGCCGCGCACCGGCATGAGCCGGCTCGTGACGGTGCACGCGGCCCGCGACTCCGCCGACCAGCGGCGGGGGCGCGCCGGGCGGACGGCGCCCGGCGTGTGCTACCGTCTCTGGAGCGAGGCGGAGGACCGCCATCTTGCGGCGCGGACGCCGCCGGAGATGCTCGAGGCGGACCTCGCGCCGCTCGCGCTGGAGCTGGCGGCGTGGGGCGCCGCCGCGCCGGAAGAGCTGGCGTGGCTCGATGCGCCGCCACCGGCGCCGTACGCGCGCGCTGTCCAGCTGCTGCGCCAGCTGGACGCGCTGGATGCGGCCGGGCGCATCACCGCCCACGGCCGCCGCATGGCCGCGCTCGGGCTGCACCCGCGCCTGGCGCATATGCTCCTGCGGGCGCGCGAGCTTGGGCTCGGCGCGCCGGCCTGCGCGCTGGCCGCGCTGCTCGAAGAGCGCGACCTGCTGCGCTGGCCGGCCGGCCGCGACGCGGACCTGCGCGGCCGGCTGGCGCTGGTGCTGGCCGCGTCCGGCCGCGCGGCCGGGGCCCCGGGCTCCCGTGGCGGGAGCGGCCTGGCGGCCGCCGCGGCGCAGGAGCCCGGGGCCGACGGGCTGCGGCGCGTCGCCGCGCTCGCCCGCCAGTGGGAGCAGCGGCTCGCCGAGCTGGAGCGGCTCGCATCGGCGGAGCCGGCCAGCGATGCCTCGCCCGGCTCGCCCGATTCGTCCGCCGCGCTCGGCGGACCGGTCGTCCCCGGGGCCGAGGACGACCCCGATTTCGAGCCGCCGGCCAGCGAAGAGGAGGCCGGCGACGGGCTCGCCGATCAGGCGCCGCCTTCCGCGGCGATTCGTACCAACTCAACTCCATCCATCCGCGCGGCCTCCGCCTCCGTTCAGCCGGAACTTGACCGCTGCTGCGGTTTGCTCGTTTCGTTCGCCTATCCCGATCGGATCGCCATTCGCCGCCCGGACGGTCGGTATCTAATGCGGAACGGTCGGGGCGCCCAACTGCTCCTTAAGGACTCGCTGGGCTTCTCGCCGTTCCTGGCGATCGCCGAGGTCGACGACGAGGGGACGGAAGGGCGCATTCTGCTGGCGGCGCCGCTCGACGAAGAGGAGGTATACCGCCATCACGGGGCGGACATCGCCGAGGAGCGAAGCGCGGAATGGGATGACGCTTCCGGTACGGTGCGGGCGAGAATCCGCCGGACACTCGGCGCGATCGTGTTGCGGGAGCAGCCGGATCCCTCCCCCGGACCCGAGCAGATGACGCAGGCGCTGCTCAATGCGGTCGCCGCCAAAGGCGTTGCCATCCTGCCGTGGACGGAGAAGGCCCGCAAGCTGCAGGAGCGGCTGATGTTCTTGCACCGCCTGAACCGGGAGTGGCCGGATGTCTCCGACGAAACGCTGGCAGCGACCGCCGAAGTGTGGTTGGCGCCGTATTTGTCCGGCGTCCGCAAGCGGGCGGACTTGCAGGCGCTATCGCTATACGGCATGCTGGAGAACATGCTGACATGGCCGCAGCAGCGGGAGTTAAACGCGGAAGCGCCAACGCACCTGCTTGTCCCCAGCGGTTCGAAAATCCAGGTGCATTACGACGGGCCTCAAGCCCCCTACGCCGCCGTACGTCTTCAAGAAGTGTTCGGCATGATGGAAACGCCGCGGATCGGGTTCGGGCGGGTTCCGATCACGCTGCATTTGTTATCGCCGGCCAGCCGGCCGGTTCAGGTGACCGCGGACCTGCGCAATTTTTGGCAAAACACGTATTTCGAGGTAAAAAAAGATCTGAAAGGCCGTTACCCCAAGCATTATTGGCCGGATGACCCGCTTCAGGCGACCGCAACCCGGAAAGTGCGGCCGGATGGACAACGTTAGACCTCGACCAAACTTCAACGTTTCCCGACAAAATGAAGTTGAAAAATCGAATACATGGACCTAACCGTGGGCAATCCCATACCGTAAACGCGGCGATCTTGAGAGATCGCTGCGTTTTTTTGCAGTACGCCCAGCATGGGCGTCATCTCTAGGGTGAAAGTCCCGAACGGGGGCTGGCGAGCGCCTACCGTAGCCAAGGGCAAGGGTGTCCGTCGCGAGACGGAATCCGGAGGAAGCCGGAGGCAAAAGCACGGGCCAAGGTACACGAACTGGATTTGAGGCAGGATGAGTCGGATGAGTTGCCTGCACACGACGAAATCCAAAGCCGCCAAGGGCTCATCTTGTAAACTCCAGTGGTCGCGGGCGGAAAGATGACGTTCTTATCTGGGGAGGCCTGCGGGAGGAAAAAAAAAAAAAGAGCGAAGTTCCTTCGTAACCACAGTCGGGAGGCTGTGCTGAACCCGCAGGAGTCAGCAGAGGCCATAGTACGGGAGTACGGGACGCTGGAAACCGGAAGGGCCGAACCGAAAGGAGAGAGGAAACCGATGCGTTCGCGCGAAGAGCAAAGACAGCCGAATATCCCGAAAGGGAGCTGCCAGCAAAGAGAAGCGGTGAAGCCGCCAGGGTATGCTGGAGTGCCGAGTTCTTCGACGGCACAAATCGCCCCTTCCTCTCGCAAAGACCAGAACGACTTGTTGGAGCGAATGCTCGAAGGAGGAAACCTCCGACTCGCCTATAAGCGAGTGGTACAAAACGGGGGAGCTCCCGGCGTGGACGGTGTAACGGTAGCGGAGCTACAGGCCTACCTGAAAACATACTGGGAAACGGTGAAAGCCGAACTTCTAACGGGGACGTACAGACCGCTGCCCGTCAGACGGGTGGAAATTCCCAAACCCGGAGGCGGCCTGCGGCCGCTCGGCATCCCGACCGTGATGGACCGGTTCCTTCAACAAGCACTTCTGCAAGTGATGAACCCGATTTTCGATGCCCACTTCTCATGGTACAGCTACGGCTTTAGACCGGGGAAGAGAGCACACGATGCCGTGAAGCAAGCCCAGCGATATATCCAAAGCGGTCTGCGATGGGTCGTAGATATGGACTTGGAGAAGTTCTTTGACCGGGTGAACCACGACATTCTCATGGCAAGAGTGGCGAGGAGAGTGACAGACAAGCGAGTCTTGAAGCTGATTCGAGCTTACCTGGAAGCCGGAATGATGGAAGGTGGCGTCTGCCAGAAGACGGACGAGGGAACCCCGCAAGGCGGCCCGCTAAGTCCGCTTCTGGCGAACATCTTACTCGATGATCTGGACAAAGAACTGACAAAGAGGGGACTGAGGTTTGTTCGTTACGCGGACGACTGCAACATCTTTGTAGCGAGCAGGCGAGCAGGGGAACGCGTTATGGAATCGGTGATTCGCTTCGTGGAAGGCAAGCTGAAATTGAAAGTGAATCGGGATAAGAGCGCGGTAGACCGTCCGTGGAACCGAAAGTTCCTGGGATTTAGTTTCCTGTCGAACTCACAGGCAACGATTCGTCTAGCTCCTAAAACGATCTCCCGGTTCAAGGAGAAAATCCGGGAGTTAACGAACCGTACCCGGCCCATGGCGATGGAAGAACGGATTCTGAAATTGAACCGATACCTTATGGGCTGGATGGGATACTTTCGGCTAGCCTCAGCGAAGGGGCACTGCGAAAGATTCGACCAGTGGATTCGAAGAAGACTCCGAATGTGCCTTTGGAAACAATGGAAACGGGTACGAACCCGTCTCCGAGAGTTACGTGCTCTTGGCGTTCCGGGATGGGCTGCCTTTAAGATGGCCAACTCACGAAGGGGAGCCTGGGAAATGTCCAGAAACACAAATAATGCCCTTCCGACTTCCTACTGGGAAGCAAAAGGGCTCAAAAGCTTGCTTTCTCGTTATTTGGAACTTTGTTAACCTTTTGGAACGCATGTACGGTGGTGTGAGAGGACGGGGGCTAGCCGCCCCCTCCTACTCGATTTTTGCGAACCGCGAATTCGATTAAATAATAGAAATTTATCCTTTAATCGCCAAATCTATTATGATTTAATAGATTTGTAAGCGTTCCAAAGATTTCCTTTTGGCGCCGGGACAAGCTTTGGGGGCTTACGGGGATGAAGTGTGCTGTTGATTGCTGGGAGGTGATCGGCTGCGGCAGGCAGAGAAGAGACCAAGTCAGGAATCCAACCCAATGGGGATTCAAGAGGAAAGGTGAGTTGCTGACGAAGACGCAAGACCCGTGTCTCGGGCCCGATCGGGATGATTCAGCCAGAGTTCTTGCTGCTAGTTTTATTGCATTCCAATTTCGATGTGAAAGAGAGGGGTTTAGTGATGCATTCGATAAGAACCCGAAGTTTCGCCAAGAAGTGGAAGCTGTTTACCATGACCTGTCTCGCCGTATCTCTGCTGCTCCCGGGAGGACTGCTCCAACCGAAAGCCGCCGAGGCAGCCGACCCCTATAAAATCGTCGCCTATTATCCGTCTTGGGGGGCGTATGCTCGCAATTTTAATGTTTTTGATATCGACGCCTCCCAAATCACCCATATCAATTATGCTTTTGCCGATATTGCCTGGGACGGCCGGCACGGCAATCCGGACCCGACCGGGCCGAATCCGGTAACCTGGCCGACGCAGGACGAGAAAGGGCAGACGATCAACGTACCTAACGGCACGATCGTATTAGGCGATCCCTGGATCGATACCGGCAAGCAATTTCCCGGCGACACCTGGGATCAGCCGATCGCCGGAAACATCCATCAATTGAATAAGCTGAAGCAAGCGAACCCGCACCTGAAGACGATCATCTCGGTGGGCGGGTGGACTTGGTCCAACCGGTTCAGCGATGTGGCCGCCAGCCAAGTTACGAGGGAAACGTTCGCCAACTCGGCCGTCGACTTCCTGCGCAAGTTCAATTTCGACGGCATCGATTTGGACTGGGAGTATCCGGTTGCCGGAGGTTTGCCCGGCAATAGCTATCGTCCGGAGGATAAGCAGAACTATACGAAGCTGCTGCAGGAAATTCGGAACAAGTTGAATGCGGCCGGAGCCGTCGACGGCAAAAGATATTTGCTGACGATCGCGTCGGGGGCTTCGCCTTCCTTCGTCAGCAATACGGAGCTTGGCAATATCGCCTCTATCGTCGACTGGATCAATATCATGACTTATGACTTCAACGGCGGCTGGCAGCAGATTACAGCCCACAATGCGCCGCTGTACTACGATCCGGCGGCAGGCAGTGCCGGCGTGCCCAGCGCCTCGGCATTCAATGCCGACGCCGCGGTGCAAGGCCACTTGAACGCCGGTGTACCCGCGAACAAATTGGTGCTTGGCATTCCGTTCTACGGCCGCGGCTGGGATGGCGTGAACAATGCGGGCAACGGGCAGTACCAGAGTGCCAGCGGGGCTTCGTCCGTCGGAACCTGGGAAGCCGGCTCGTTTGATTACTACGACCTGGAAGCCAACTATATCAATAAAAACGGGTATACCCGTTATTGGAACGATACGGCCAAAGTTCCTTACCTGTACAATCCGTCCAATCGGCGTTTCATCACCTATGACGATTCGCAGTCGATCGGCTTTAAAACCGACTATATCAAGAACCACGGCCTGGCCGGCGCGATGTTCTGGGAGCTTAGCGGCGACCGCAACAAAACGCTGCAAACGAAGCTGAGAAGCGATCTGGGCGGCGGCGTAACGCCTCCGGGAGATACGATCGCTCCATCCGCGCCAACCGGCGTAACGGCCGCCTCCAAAACGGCCAACTCCGTAACGCTAACCTGGCAGCCTTCGTCCGATAATGTGGGCGTCGTCGGTTACGACATTTTCCGGAACGGAGCGCAAGCGGACAGCGTAACGGGGACGACGGCAACGATCGGCGGGCTTGCGCCGACCACGGCGTATACCTTTACGGTTGTCGCTCGGGACGCTGCCGGCAATGTCTCGCCGCCCAGCGCACCGCTCACGGTAACAACCGAGCCGGGAGGCAATACGGGCGACACGATCGCTCCGACCGCACCGGGCAACCTTACGGTGACGGCCAAAACTTCGTCCAGCGTCAGCCTGGCTTGGAGCGCTTCGACCGATAACGTGGGCGTGACCGCCTACGAGGTGTATAACGGCGACCAACTGGCCACGACCGTAACCGGGACGACGGCAACGATCAGCGGCCTTGCGCCATCGACTTCCTATACGTTTACCGTTAAGGCGAAGGATGCGGCCGGAAACAGTTCGGCCGCCAGCAGCGCAGTAACCGTAATGACGGATCCGGCAGGGACCGACCCGGCGGCGTGGGCGCCTTACACCGCATACGCCGTCAATCAACTTGTGACGTATAACGGTGTAACCTATAAAGTGATTCAAGCCCACACCTCGCTGCCCGGTTGGGAACCGGACAAAGTGCCGGCCTTGTTCCAGGCGCAATGAAGCCGAGAAACCCTGGACTTCCCGAAAAATTGACATTGCGTGAACGCTTTCAATTTTTCTATTGACGCTTGACAAAGCTTGAATTATTATAGTCACATAACCGAAAACCAAATGACTTTTGGCGTGTTACCGTTGATCCAAATGGGCATGAGCCAAGGAAAGCAGACCTATCTTTTATAGGCCTCTTTTCTTGGCTCTTATTTTTTTGCGCCCATTTCCACCGGTGCTTCGGATTAGGCATATCGTACTCGCAAATTTGCCAGAATATAGGTAGAAAGTTAGGAGGAGAGCCATTTGTTCACAAAATGGAGAAAGAAAAACACCGAGAGTAAAAGATTAGAGATCCTGTCGCCGTTGACCGGGGAAGCCGTGCCGTTAACTCAAGTGCCGGATGAAGCGTTCGCCGGGGGCCATATGGGGCCGGGATTGGCGGTTGAACCTAGCGAGGGGCGATTGGTGGCCCCGTTTGACGGCAAAATCGTTCATGTGATCAAAAGCAGCCATGCGGTGATGATAGAGCATCCGTCCGGCCTGCAGTTTCTGTTCCATCTTGGGATCAATACGGTGTCGCTCAAAGGCGAGGGCTTTACCGCCCATGTGACCGTAGGAGATACCGTGAAAGCGGGTCAACTGCTGATCGAGTTCGATCTCGCGGGCATTCGCGAAGCCGGTTATCCGGCGATCTCGCCAATCATAGTAACAAACGCCGGAGAAGTGACGAACAGCGTGGAAACGATCACCGGTCCTGTGACGGCAGGCGGCAGCGTCATTTTAAAGGCGGTTTTACAATAAAAATTCATAAGTCAAGGAAAGGATGGTTTGTGCATGCTAGCTTTTCTCCAGAAAATCGGTAAGTCACTGATGCTCCCGGTAGCAACACTACCTGCAGCGGCAATTCTGCTCAGATTCGGCAGCATCGATTACATCAAAGATTTTCACCTGGGCGATGGGGTAGGGGGATTCCTCAACACGTATATCGCTCCATTCCTGGCGGCAGGTGGGGGAACGATCTTCGACAATCTTCCGCTCATTTTTGCTGTCGGCGTGGCGATCGGTTTGGCCGGCGACGCGGTAGCCGCTTTGTCCGCAGTTATCGGTCATCTGATTTTGCTGAACGTGCTTGAAAGAGTGCCCGGCATTTTCCCAGGACTCATGCAATCCGCCGATACCAAACTAAACATGGGCGTTCTTGGCGGGATTATCGTAGGTTGTATTTCGGCCTATCTCTACAAACGGTATCACAATATCAAGCTGCCGGATTGGTTAGGATTCTTCGGCGGTAAACGGTTTGTTCCGATGGTCACCGCGGTGACGATGGTCGTGGTTGGTTTGATCTTCGGTTTGATTTGGGGTCCGATCCAAAACGCGCTGGATATCTTTGGCGATTGGGTTACCAGCTTGGGTGGTATCGGTTCGGCCATTCATATCGTTGCCAACCGTTTGTTGATTCCGTTTGGACTTCACCACATCATTAACTCGATCGTCTGGTTCCAAATTGGCGATTTTACCGATGCGGTCGGCCAAGTGGTTCACGGCGACCTGCATCGATTCTTCGCGGGCGACAAAACGGCAGGCATGTTCATGACCGGCTTCTTCCCGATCATGATGTTTGGTCTTCCGGCCGCAGCCTTTGCGATTATTCATACGGCTAGACCGGAAAGACGCAAAATGGTCAGCTCCATCTTTCTGGGAGCCGCGCTGGCTTCGTTCCTGACGGGGATTACGGAGCCGTTGGAATTTGCTTTTATGTTCGTCGCTCCGTTGCTTTATGCCGTTCACGCGGTTTTGTCGGGGATCGCAGCTTACGTAACTTATGCGCTGGGTATGAAGCTTGGTTTCGGCTTCTCCGCCGGATTCATCGATTACGCGATCAACTATCAAATTTCGACCAAGCCGCTGCTGCTCATACCGGTAGGTCTTGTTACGGCGGTCGTTTACTATGCGCTCTTCCGCTTTATGATCGTCAAGTTCAATATGAAAACCCCGGGTCGCGAAGACGCCGAGGACATTGCCGAAGCGACAGAGGACACCCCTGCCGGAACAGGCAAGGCAGGCGGCGACAACCGTTCGGCCAAAATTCTGGCCAACATCGGCGGGCCGGATAACATCGAGTCCGTGGATGCGTGCATTACCCGCCTTCGCCTCATCGTCAAGGACGATAAACAGGTCAACGATGCCGCTTTGAAACAGCTGGGCGCATCGGGCGTCATGAGACTCGGCAAAGGCGCAGTCCAAGTCGTGTTCGGACCGCAATCCGAAGCGATCAAGGACGACATTAAAAAAATGCTGTAAGGCAACGCACGTATGGCATAGCAGGGCGGAATCGCACTCCGCCTTGCTTTTTATTTTTACGGCTCAACCCAGCGAAAGGATTCAAAATTCGGTCTAAATCTTGCCATTCGGTCCCCGAGTTATGTAAAGTTAAGTCGATGGAAAACGATTTAAGGGGAAAAATGATGTCCTACAAATTCACGAAGTGGCTGATTTTGATCGTCCCGACGCTGGTGGTCGGGGTGTGGGAAGTGGTACGCCACCAATTTCTCATGCCGTATGTTTCAATGGAACTTGGCAATGTATTGACGCCGATTATTTTATTCGCGGTGAGCATGACCTTGCTGAACCGCTGGTTTGCCTATCTCGAACGCATGCAGGAGGAACTGCAGCGGGAAAGGGCGCTGAAAGTCCGGCTGGAACAGAGAGAGCAGCTTGCCCGGGAGTTGCATGACGGCATAGCCCAATCCTTATTCCTGCTCTCGGTGAAGGTGGACCGAGCAGAACGTCAGCAGCAATCCGCTGGCGGAGCTTACGACTGGAACGAGCTTCGCAAATCGATTCATGAAGTGAACCGATATGTGCGGGAGGCGATTTCCGACCTCCGTATTCCGCCGGATTCGAAGGAAGGCGAAACGGAGGAAGCTTCCATGGCTGCGCTCGTTCGCCGGATTGCCGCCGAACAGCAACTTGCCTTGCGTTTGGATTGGCAACTGGAGGAAGCGCGCTGGCCGGCGAAGGCGAAGATGGAACTGTTATCCTGCCTGCGGGAAGCGGTCATCAACGTGGCGAAGCACGCGGGCGTGCATGACGTCGAGATCGCGGCATCCGGGGATGCGCGGAACTTCGTCGTGAAGATTGCCGATCGCGGATGCGGTTTTATGCCGGAAGAGGCTGCGAATCAAGGCCGTTACGGCCTGCGGATTATAAGGGAGCGGGCAAACGAGATGGGCTGGGAACTGAAGATAACCTCCCGGCAAGGAAGTACGACGATCGAAATTAGGGGAGGAGGGATTGACGATGAAAGTTCGGGTCTTGGTCGTTGACGATCATCCGCACGCGCGGGAGGCGATCGGGGAGATTTTGGCCGAGGACGCAACGTTCGAAATCGTTGCTTACGCGGAAAACGGGGACGAGGCGATTGCCCAAACGGAGCGGTGGATGCCCGATTTGATCTTGATGGATATCCGCATGCCCGGCAAGGACGGCCTGGAGACAACCCGCGAGATCAAGCTGCGTTACCCTTACGTGAAAATCGTTCTGATCACCGTGTCGGATGACGCGGCCCATTTGTTTGAAGCGCTGAAGCAAGGGGCGCAGGGGTACCTGCTTAAAAATTTGGAGCCCGGGACGTGGCTGGAGTATTTAAGGGCCATCGCCAGCGATGAAGCGCCCTTGTCCAGTGAGCTGGCCTTGCGTATTTTGCAGGAGTTTCCGGTGAACAAAAAAGAAAGCGGAGAACACCCCCCGCTCACCGCCCGCGAACGGGAAATTCTCGGCTGGGTGGCCCAGGGGATGACCAATCGCGAAATCGCCGGGGTGCTGCACATTTCCGACCAGACGGTGAAAAACCATTTGAAAAACATTTTACAGAAGCTGCATTTGGAAAACCGCGTTCAATTGACGCGATATGCTCTGGAACAAGGGTGGATCGACCGGCGGGGTTGATGAGGCGAAATGATGTGGATTGCAGATACTGTGATAGAAATCACAAGCCGGGGGCTCTCCCCGGTCTAAACTGAGAATAGCTCTTAGTTGAAGAAGGGGGAGAAGCCGATGAATCACCGTCTGGTTGCGGTTGTCTGCTTACTTGGCGGGATGCTTCTGCTATCGGCTTGCGCCGACGCCCCGGGGCGCTATATCGGCGGTTCGGAGCCGGCGGCGGAAGCGAAAGGACCGATTAAATCATTCACCGTTCATGCCAGCCCATCGGGATATGACTTGACGGAAATCAAGGTCAAGCGGGGCGACACGGTGCGGATTACGCTGAAAAATACGCAGGGCATGCATTCGCTGAAAATCAAAGGATACAATAAGGAAGTCCGCGGCGGCAAATCGATCACCTTTACGGCGGATCAAGCCGGGACATTCGAGTTTTCCTGCAACATCTCTTGCGGCAAAAACCATAAGGAAATGAAAGGCACCTTTATTGTGAAATAAAAAGCTGACGGCCTCATCTTGTGATGAGCCGCCAGCTTTTTTTGATATAGGGGTTGGCGCTTTGTCGCTCTCTGAGCAAAAGGGATTATCCTGCAAAGACAGCGGGCAGGATGCCGCAAACCCGGGATCAAAAATACCCCAACTGCTCCTTCGCCGCCTCCGACATATGCTCCGGCGACCAGCGTGGCTCCCATACGATATCGATTTCCGGGTTCTGGATTCCCAACTGATCGTTAAGCACCCATCGGACGCCGCCGACGATCGTATCATGCATCGGGCAACCCGGCGTGGTCAAGGTCATTTGGATGTAGACGCGATCCTCATCTTCCCGAATATCGTAAACCAGCCCGAGATCGACGATATTGACGCCCAGCTCGGGGTCGTAAACTTCACGCAGACTTTCGCGGATTTGTTCAATTTTATTCATGGCAATCAACCTCCGATTTGAATGGTCGTTAATGAGCAAAAACCAAAGCGATCAAGGCAATGTAAGCGACGGATACGATGGACAACACGGCGCCTCCGGCCGCGATGACAACCTGTGAACCGCTAACCAGGCCGACAAGGACGGTCATATTTGCGCCAAGGATCAAAGTTAAGCCGAGATTCGCTTTTCGCTCGTCCAGCAGATCGGCCAGCACCGGCGTTCCCGGGCGGCCGGCCTGTTTGCCGTATTTGTGGGTCCACCATAGGAACGGCACGATTTTGGACACGTATCCAAGCACTGTAAACGAGACCCAGCAGCTTAAGTAAACCCAGCCGGCGGTAAGCACGGTACGGGTGTCCAGCAGATGTTCGGGCGATACGAGCGCCCGTACCGCGAACATGACGGCAAATATGGCAAGGAGTTGGCTCCCGGTTACCGTCCACTCAATGCCCGCCCCCGGACTGCGCTTGTGCCGCTTCCTGCGGATTTGCAGCAGGTGGGCATTGTAAGCGAGAATGGCCAAAACAATCAGCAGCAGCGCCGCGACTTTGCAACCTGCCGGCAAGCCGAACAGGAAAGAAGCCGCGCCCAGCAGAACTCCTGCATTCCACAACGCTAAGACAACGTATTCCAAACGGGTCGGATAATCATGAGACAAATAGAACATCGGCAATAGCTTATAGCTGAATCCGGTGATCAACAGTCCGAACCAGCCCAATGTACCGAGCCAAATGTGGGTGCCAAACAGATTTTCGTGCAGATCGTTATATAGACCGACCGCAAAGTTGATGCCCATCGCCATCCCGGATAAACCGGTGAGCAGCAGATACAGCACCGCGCAGGCCGTGCTGATCGTGATCGGGTTCCATGTGCCGGCCCGCAGCAGCGTAGCTGCCAGGTTCCAGACGAACAGGACGATGCCCGAGAAGGCGAGCGTAGCAAAACCGCCGATCCAATACGTATCGCCTTGGATGAAGCCGAACAGCAGTCCGAACAGACCTACGCTGAACAGCGCGTAATGAACGTACCCGAGCCGCTCGCTGTAGATGTTCGACTGCAAAATCACGTTGATCAGTTGATAGACGGCGCCCATGGCCAGCATGGTCGCCCAGCCCAGCACGAACAGGTGGACCTGGAACCAGCCGGCCGGGCCGCGTATATCCTCGCCGATCCAGCCCGTGAGCGACATCAGCGAGGTGGCGTGAAACAGGACGAATCCGAAGATTCCCGTAACGATGAACAAAAAGGGCAGACGGGACATGGCCGGCATCGGGTTCACCTCCTTAAGGTTTGCGGATTTGGACTTTGGCGCTTCCGTCCGGTTGTTCTTCCACCGTATAGGTGCAGCCTAGACCGTTTAATTCCTCGATCAAAAACACCGGTACCCGGTCGTTGTGAATATGCACCTCGTCGCCCGGTTTGCAGCGGTCCAGGGCGGCCAGCGTACGTACCATCGGCTGCGGTGGTTCAAGGCCGCGATTGTCAAGTTCGATGATGTTAGCGGAGGACTTGCCGGGCAGGCTCGACGCTTCCGGGGCCGCCTTCGCCGCATCGGCCGGCTCGGACCGGCGTAGCTTCATTGGCGCATTCTCGCCTTCGTCCTCCAGCCAGGCTTTATTTTTCTTGTGGACAAACGTGGTTACCCAATGTTCTTTGTCGTGCTGGGTTGATTTGCCGACAAGGCCCTTCATTTTCAGAAACCCAAGCAACGGCGTAGGTTTGAAGGTGGCGTGCAGCACGAAGATGTCGTCTTTTTCCAGTGTTTTTACGGTATCCATGATCAGTTGGAACGGCTCCATTTTGTTTCGGAGCTGCTCTCGGACGTCCAGTTCCACGATTTTGGCGTCTTGTTGATCCATAGGGCTTCACCTCTTTCATGAATTTACAATTAGGACTTCACAGCTTAATGGCTCATAGCCGGCGCTCCATGATCCAATCCGTCCCGGGTAGCGCGCAGGACGGCAGATGCTCCTAGGGAAGCGTCGTTCAACTGATGGGTGAGGATCGGATAATCGCCATCTTCCGTGACGGTAAACTCGACAACTGCGCCTCCCCCGGCCGGAAGCAACACGGTTTGCATGCCGTACAGAACGTTGCTTGGGTTGCCGTCCAGATACACGCGATCAAAGGTGGTCCCAACCACATGGAAGGAGGACACGTGATTCGGCCCGGCGTTGACGACATATAGCCGGATTTTGTCGCCGACCTTGGCGAGGAGGGGATATTCTTTCAGAGTGAAGTCATCGCCGTTAAATACGACATATTCCGGATTGCCTTGCTGAAAAGCGTCCATATCGTTCTCCGCATACCATTCGCTTTGGACGATGGTATACTCTTTGTCGATACTCGCATCCGTGGGGTAACCTTCCTGCGGTTCAACGATAATCATCCCGTACATTCCGTTGGCTACATGAAGCAGCACCGGACTTGCTCCGCAGTGGTACATGAATACGCCGGGCGTGTTCGCGGGGTACGTAAACGTTCCCTGCTCATCAGGCATAACCTCGACGAACTTCCGGCTGGGGGCGGCGTGGACCGCGTGGAAATCCATCGAATGCGGCATTTCCGGGTCCATATTTTGTAATGTAAACTCCAGCTGATCGCCCTGCTTCACGCGTAAGACCGGACCTGGCGCCGTACCGTTGAATGTCCAGGCATTGTAAAAGACGCCTTCGGAGATCTCTATGTCGGTCCGCTGCGCGGTCATTTCGATGCGTACGGTCTTCCCCTCGCGATGGACGACCGGCTCGACGGGCGGATGATGGATATGCGGCGCTTCCTCGTGCGGGGCGGCTTCATCGACCCGGGCATCCTCCTTCGGGAACGCAAACCAGGCGGCCGCCAGCATGACTAGGCCGGACAAACTAAGCAACAACCACTTGGGGATGTTCCGTGATTTCATGAGACATTCCTCTTTCTAGGGTTTATGGGTAAGCCCATGGCATTCTTGTTTGCTTAATTTCATCGTACGACGGGTTAATGGGTCGGATTGTGATATTAATCACTTGAATGTTGTCGAAAATGTTGTCGACTTTTGCGAACTCCGTCCCTTAAATTCTTACATTCCGATATGTTTGGTATTGTATTCGATGGGGACATGAAGTAAGATGATAGGTATATTCCAAACCGAATATAGCGGAAATAGGTGCTTCCGGCCATGTATGGCCGGAACTTAAAAGGGAAGTCCGGTGCGATGCCGGCGCGGTCCCGCCACTGTAACGGAGAAGTCGGATGCTTATTTGCCACTGGTGATCCAATCACCGGGAAGGCCGCATCCGGCGATGATGCCGAAGCCAGGAGACCTGCCTATTTCGACGGCACTGCTGTACCTACGGGAGATAGGGAGGTGTTAAAGATGCAAGCCATCGAACGAATGATCGAAGGTCCTCTTTAGCCATGCTGCTATCGGGGATCTTTTTTTGTTGTGGATTCGGCGTAAATAAGTTAAGCGATGGGGAGGAAATTATCATGGGAAATATAGTTAGCGGAAATCTGGGATATCCCAGAATCGGAGAACAACGGGAATGGAAGAAACATATCGAAGCCTATTGGGCGGGGAACATCACGGAGCATGAGCTGCACGACCGGTTAACCGCGATCCGACTCGATCATCTTCGCCTGCAGCGGGATCGGGGTCTCGGCGTGATCCCGGTCGGCGATTTTACCTATTACGACCACGTATTGGACACGGCGACGATGTTTGGTCTGGTGCCGGAGCGATTCGCTTGGAACGGCGACAAGGTGCCGCTGGATCTGTATTACGCCATCGCCCGGGGCAACGACCGGGCGGCAGCCAGCGAGATGACCAAATGGTTTAATACCAACTACCATTATATCGTGCCCGAGCTGGAGGCCAGAGAGCCGCGACTGACCGTTAACCGGCCGCTCCTGGCTTATTTGGAAGCCAAACAGGAGCTGGGCGTGGAAGGCAGACCGGTGCTGCTTGGGTTGTTCACTTTGTTGAAATTGTCCAAAGGGGAAACGGCGGGCGATGTGGATGCTTGGATTGATCGTTTGCTGCCGTTATACGTACAGGTGCTGCGGGAGCTGGAAGCGGTCGGCGCGGCTTGGGTTCAGATTGACGAACCGGCGCTGGTCGTCTCTCTAACCGAAGAGGACGTTCGCCGGCTTGGCTTCATCTACCGGACGATCGCTAGGGAAGTGCCGAAGCTGCGGGTCATGCTGCAAACCTATTTCGATGCAGTCGAACGTTACGAGGCGCTCGCCGAATTGCCGGTGCATGGCTTAGGGCTGGATTTCGTCCATGGCCGGGACGGCAATCTGGAAGCGCTGCGGCGTTACGGATTTCCCGCCGGCAAGACGTTGGGGGCGGGGCTCATCGATGGCCGGAATATTTGGCGTGCGGATTTGGACGAGGCGCTGAGCCTGCTGAAAGAGATTCGCGTCTTAGCCGGGGAGCCCGAGCTTATCGTGCAGCCTTCCTGCAGTCTGCTGCACGTTCCGGTATCCGCGGCCGGCGAAGAGCGGCTGGCATCGGTGCTGCGCGAGGCGCTGGCGTTTGCCGAGCAGAAACTGGAGGAGCTGACGAGCTTGTGCGAGGCCGCAAGCGGGGAAGGGCCGGCGCAGGCGCGGTTCGCGGAGAACCGCCGCGCGCTGGCGGCGCTCGCCGCGGATCCGGCCCGCAGCCGCGCCGCGGTGCGGGAGGCGGCGGATAAAGCCGCCCTAGCGCCGGCTGCCCGCGCCAGCGAGTTCGCCGAACGGCGCCGCAAGCAGCAGGCCAAGTGGCGGCTGCCGTTTCTGCCGACGACGACGATCGGCAGCTTTCCGCAGACTGCCGAGGTTCGGGCTGCCCGCCAGAAATGGCGCAGAGGCGAATGGAGCCCGGAAAGGTACGAGGAGTTCATCCAGGCGGAGATCCGCAAATGGGTGGCGATTCAGGAAGAGCTCGGGCTCGACGTGCTGGTTCACGGCGAATTCGAGCGCACCGATATGGTGGAATTTTTCGGCGAGAAGCTGCCGGGTTTTGCCTTTACGCAGGGGGGCTGGGTACAGTCGTACGGCACGCGTTGCGTTAAACCGCCGGTGATTTACGGGGATGTCGAGTTCGCCGGTCCGATGACCGTCAAGGAAACCGCCTATGCCCAAAGCCTTACGACCAAACCGGTTAAAGGCATGTTGACGGGACCGATCACCATCCTGAACTGGTCGTTCGTCCGTAGCGACTTGTCTCGGGAGCAAGTCGCCTTTCAAATTGCCTTGGCGTTGCGCAGCGAAGTCGAAGCGCTGGAACAGGCCGGAATTGGAATGATCCAAGTGGATGAACCCGCGCTACGCGAAGGGCTGCCGCTCAAGCGGAAGGATTGGGCGGAATATTTGGATTGGGCGGTGAAGGCGTTCCGGGTGACGACGTCTTCGGTCAGGGACACGACGCAAATTCATACCCATATGTGCTACTGTGAATTTGACGATATCCTTGAAGAAATCCGCGCACTGGACGCCGACGTCATATCGATCGAGACCTCGCGCAGCCATGGAGAGTTGGTCCAAAGCTTTGAGGAACATACGTATCCGCTCGGGATCGGACTTGGGGTTTACGACATCCATAGCCCGCGTGTGCCGTCGGAGGCGGAGATGGTCGCTCTAATCGAGCGGGCGCTGCAGGTGCTGGATCCGGAGCTGTTTTGGGTCAACCCCGATTGCGGATTAAAAACCAGGGGACAAGAAGAAACCGTCGCAGCGCTGCGGCAAATGGTTGCGGCGGCGGAGCAGGTCCGCCGGAAAAAAATCAAGGAACTGTAATTGACAAAGCGATAGTTACCCGTTATTATAACTAGTGTTAGATTAGTTACAGTTGAATAATGAGTAGCTAAGAAAAAGAAAGAAGATAACGATAGAGAAAATTTTCATGTGGAGGGAAACCGTTTATGTCTCAAGTTTTATTCGTGAAAGCCAACAACCGCCCGGCGGACCAATCCGCCACCGTGAAGCTGTATGAAAGCTTCCTGCAAACCTACAAAGAAACGCATCCCGAGGACACCGTCACCGAGTTGAATCTGTTCGAGGCAAATCTGCCTTACTATGACCTGGATATGCTAAACGGCCTGTTCAAAGTCGGCAAAGGCATCCCGGCTACCCCGGAGGAACAAAAAGCCGCCGACGTGGCCAACGCTTACCTGGAGCAATTTTTGCAAGCCGATAAAGTCGTGTTTGCGTTCCCATTGTGGAACTTCACGATTCCGGCGCAACTGCTTACTTACCTGTTCTACCTGAACCAAGCCGGCAAGACGTTCAAATACACGGAGCAAGGTCCGGTTGGCCTGGTTGGCGGCAAGAAGGTCGCTTTGCTGCAAGCGCGCGGCGGCGTATATTCCGAAGGCCCGATGAGCGCGCTGGAAATGTCCTTGAACTACGTGAAGAACACCTTGGCCTTCTGGGGCATCAACGATCCGGAAGCCGTCGTCGTCGAGGGACATAACCAATTCCCGGACCGCGCCGAGGAAATCATCCAGGACGGCGTGAAACGCGCCGCCGAGCTGGCCGCGAGATTCTGATCCCGTAACGTATTGTTGAGAAGAGGCTTAGCCTGAACAGCCTGAACCGTGTTAAAACGGTTCAGGCTATTTTGCTGTGTCCATTTGCGTCGGCCTGCCGAATACATTTATACTCACCTTATATAATTGAAGGAGTTGCGACGCATCATGAACAACGAGTTGGAAATGGTGATTAAGCTATGTCTGGCCCTATTGTTCGGTTTGTTTATCGGAATCGATCGGCAATTGAAGCAAAAACCGCTAGGCATCAAAACGAG
The DNA here is from genome assembly GCF_057063165.1 of Paenibacillus sp. JL3B1040. Taxonomy (NCBI): domain Bacteria; kingdom Bacillati; phylum Bacillota; class Bacilli; order Caryophanales; family Paenibacillaceae; genus Paenibacillus; species Paenibacillus tiangongensis. Next base: position 2,610,227 of record NZ_CM169317.1, read on the forward strand.
TATGGTTATCTGTATCGCCAGCTGTCTGGTGACGATCGTATCCATCGAGGCATTCGCCAAATTCGCCGGTCCGGACCACCCGAACATGGATCCGATGCGGTTGGCCGCGCAAATCGTCAGCGGCATCGGTTTTCTGGGAGCCGGGGCCATTTTGCGCCGGAGCAACGAGGGGATTTCCGGCCTCACCTCCGCAGCGATGATTTGGGCCGCATCCGGGATTGGGATCGCCATCGGCACCGGATTTTATCTGGAAGCCGCCCTGACGGTCATCCTGCTGATTCTCGCGGTGAATTTCATTCCTTATATCGTGAAATGGATAGGACCTTATAAACTGAACCAGCGCGATGTTTCGATCAAAATCGTCATGGAGGACCACGGGAACGTGACCGAGCTGATTCGCATCATCGAGCGCAAGGACGAAAGGGGGCGGGGGGCCAAAGCGAACCAGCACCGCATCAGGCGACTGAAAATCAAGGACTTGGAGGAAGGTCGACAGCGGGTGGATATGGTGATTACCGCTTCGGAGAAGGAGTATACGACGGAGCTCTACCATTTTCTCCGCACCATCGATCACGTCATCAGCGTGGAAGTGGAAAATCTCTAGGGTTGGCGCGCTTGAGAGAAGCTCCTGCTTCCGGATCACGCCCCTTACAGTTGGGAACCATAACCGGTGCATTTTGTAACCTTTTATTTGTATCTGGCGGCACAAGACATGGTATGATGGTACTGTGCTTGTGTCTAACCAGCTCAAATAAAGGATGATTCGGTTAATGGGTAAACGAATTTTAATTGTCGATGATGATGAAAAAATCGCAAAACTGATCGAAATATATTTAACGAATGAAGGTTATGACGTATTGAGGGCGGAGGACGGCCTGCGGGCTCTGGAGATCACCGAGCAGGACGAGGTGGATCTGGTCATTCTTGACGTGATGCTCCCCGGGCTCGACGGCATCTCCGTCTGCATGAAAATCCGTGAATCGCATACGACACCGATCCTGATGCTCAGCGCCAAGGACGGCGATATGGACAAGATCACCGGGCTGATGACCGGAGCGGATGATTATATGGTCAAGCCGTTCAATCCGTTGGAGCTGGTCGCCCGCGTGAAATCGCTGCTGCGCCGCTCCTCCTATGCGGCACAGCCGCCAGGGTCACCGCATTCTCCGCAGGAACATATCATCAGGATCGCTTCGCTGGCGATCGACAAAGAGACGCATACGGCGACGGTGGACGGCAACCCGCTCAAGCTGACGCCGATCGAATTCGGCATTTTGTATTTGCTGGCCAGCCATCCCGGGCGGGTGTTCGGTTCCGAGGAGATCTTCGAGCTGATCTGGAAGGATAAATACCTGGACAGCAGCAATTCCGTGACGGTGCACATCAGCCGTCTCCGGGACAAGCTGGAGAAGGAAATGGACGGGGAGAAGCTGATCCGTACCGTATGGGGGGTTGGCTACAAAATTGAGAGCTAGCTTGCGTTTTTTGGCCTGGCTGCTTTGGACCATCGTCGCCTCGTTAATTTCGCTATTCCTATTGATCTTGCTGGCGCGGATGTTTTACGTCGTCTTCCCGAGCGTGACTTTCTATACGCTCATTTTGTGGATCAACCGGAACATCGGCTTTCCGGAAGCGTATTATTTGACCGGCGTGCCGATTCTCATGCTGTTTTCCTTGTATTTTTACCGCCGCAGCCTGCGCCGCCAAGAGAAAAAGTATTTGGAGCTGCTGATCGAGGAAGTACATAAAATCGAAGCCGGCTCCGTGCGGAAAATCCCCGTGGAGAATGTCGGACAATTAGGTCAGCTTGCCACCGACATCAATCGGATGGTCGATCGGCTGCGGACTTCAATTGAAGACGAGCGGCGGGCGGAGCAAACGAAAAACGAGCTGATTACCAACGTATCCCATGATTTGCGGACCCCGCTCACTTCGATTACCGGCTATTTGGGGCTGATCGAAGAGGATCGCTACCGCGACGAGGTCGAGCTGCGATATTACATCAGCATGGCTTACGAGGAGTCGCTTCGGTTGAAGCAGCTCTTGCAGGACTTGTTCGAATATACCCGGATGCAAAACAAGGAAATGAGGCTGCAAATGACGCGGATCAATCTCGCGGAGATGCTCCATCAGATGACCGCCCATTTCGGCTGGCAGTTGCAAGAGAACGGAATGGAGTGCCGGCTGTATCTGCAGGGGCCGCTGTACGTTCAGGCAGACGGGGACAAGCTTCGCAGAGTGTACGAGAATCTGATTACCAATGCGATCCGCTATGGTCACGACGGCAAATATTTGGACATCCGCGGCTGGCAGGAAGGCGAGGATATCGTCACGGAGGTCGTCAATTACGGCGACCCGATCCCGACGGCGGACTTGCCGCATCTATTCGACCGTTTCTACCGCGTTGAGAAGTCGCGGGCTTCCCAGACGGGCGGCTCCGGCATCGGCCTGGCGATCGCCAAGCATATCGTCAATCTGCATCAAGGCGTTATTTCCGCAGACAGCAACGAATATCGCACTGCGTTTACGGTCCGTTTGCGGCGGGACGGCGCTTAAATATCATCCGGACTTGCCCACGACGCCTTCAAGGCGTCTTTTGATTTAAGGAAAATGCAGTAAATTCTTAAGGAAAACTTAACAATTTCTTAGTCGGGACGCAAACTCTGTTCGGCATAATGGACGGAGCGAGGCAAGATAAAGACAGCCTTGCCCTGAAAGCCGGGAGAAAGTGAGGAAACAACCGATGAAGTCGCGTTCTATGGATTTGCTTTACCGCGAATATAAAAATGACGTATATCGATATTTGTATAGCATGTGCCGCAACTCGCATATCGCCGAGGATTTGATGCAGGAGACGTTTTGCCGGGCATTGATGCACCTGCATGAGGCGGAGGGGAGGAGGGCCAAGGCCTGGCTGCTTCGCGTCGCCCACAACGCGTATATCGACTTGCTGCGGAAGGAAAGCCGCTCGTCATCTTACGAAAACGAATTTTTTCACCGCTATCCGAGCGACGATACGCCGGAGAAATCCGTGCTTGGCGAGGAAAACCGCCGGGAGCTGTACGCGCGATTGTCCCTGCTGCAGCCGAATCAGCAGCATGCGGTGCTGCTGTACGACGTCCATGGATTTTCCTATCAGGAATCGGCGGCTCTGATGGGCATCTCGTTGTCCCATTTCAAAATCCTGCTGTACCGGGCCAGACAAAAGCTCCGCCGGTCACGGGAAACGGCCTGATCTTACAACTATCCTTCATCTCAAGCATCGCAAGGCTGCCTTCGGGCAGCCTTTTGCGTTTGTTCTCTGTTCAGATCGGCGCTTTTGATGTAGGATATTACCAGAAATCGCCTGAATGAAGGAGGACTCGTCTCATGTCTACTTTGCCTAATCATTTGCAGGAAACCGTCACGTTAAACAATGGGGTTCAAATGCCTTGGCTGGGTCTCGGCGTCTTTAAGGCTAAAGAAGGCGATGAAGTCGTGCAGGCCGTCAAATCGGCCATCCGCACCGGATACCGCAGTGTGGATACCGCTTCCGCTTATCGCAATGAGGAAGGCGTGGGTCAAGGCGTTCGGGAAGCGCTGCAGGAGAACGGTCTCCGTAGAGAAGAGCTGTTCATTACGTCGAAGGTCTGGAACTCGGAGCAGGGGTACGAGACTACGCTGAAGTCTTTTGACGACAGTCTGATGCGGCTGGGTCTCGACTATTTGGACTTGTTCCTGGTGCATTGGCCGGTAAAGGGGAAATACAAGGAGACGTGGCGTGCGCTCGAAAAAGTGTATGCCGAGGGCAAGGTGCGCGCGATCGGCGTCAGCAATTTTCAAGTTCATCATTTGAAGGACCTGTTGTCCGAAGCAAAGGTCGTGCCGGCCGTCAACCAAGTGGAGTTCCATCCTTACTTGACCCAAAAGGAGTTGCTTCGCTATTGCCGGGAACAAGCCATTCAGCTGGAAGCCTGGTCGCCGCTGGGCCAAGGTCATTTGCTGGAGCACGAAACCTTGAAAGGCATCGCCGCCAAATACGGAAAAACCGTGGCCCAAGTGATTTTGCGCTGGGATTTGCAGCTCGGTGTGGTCACGATTCCGAAATCGGTGCGCGAGGCGCGGATCATCGAGAATGCCGATGTCTTTGACTTCGAGCTGAGTACGGAGGACATTCAGGCTATTGACGGGTTAAACCGCAATCAGCGCTTCGGATCGGATCCGGATACGTCTATTCCTAAATAGTAAGCGATAACACAAATAAATGAAGCGAGGTCAAGATGAACCAGACAGCTGCCGCTAAAACGGCAAATCCCGCATTAACGGTGTACCCGATTCTTTTTGCGATCAGCACCGTGCATTTGTTGAACGATACGATGCAATCGGCGATTCCCGCCTTGTTTCCGGTCTTGCGCGAATCGCTCCTCTTATCCTATGGCCAAATCGGCTGGATTTCCTTCGCCATGAACATGACAGCCTCCGTGTTTCAGCCGTTGGTAGGTTTGTATGCGGATGTTCGGCCCCGGCCCTACATTTTGCCGCTTGGGGTATGCTTTACGCTTGCGGGCATCGTGATGTTGGCGTTTGCCCCCAGTTATCCTTTGATTTTACTGGCGGTGACCTCGATCGGACTGGGGTCGTCGATATTTCACCCCGAGTCGTCGCGGGTCGCTTATCTGGCGGCGGGGCCGAGACGAGGACTGGCGCAATCCATTTTCCAGGTCGGCGGGAACATCGGCGCTTCGCTTGGACCGATCATGTCGGCTTTGATTTTTATCCCTTTGGGTCAGACTAGCGTGGCCTGGTTCGCCTTGGCAGCGGTCGCGGCAATCGTCATTCAGTACTTTGTCGCAAAATGGTATGGCGCTCAGGATCTGAAACCGCGCAAGCCCCGCGCTGCCGGTTCGGCGGTCCCAGGCGGCGCCGCTCGGTCGAAGAGCAGCCTCAGCCGAGGGAAGATCCTGTTGGCCATCACCGTGCTGGTCCTGCTGCTGTTCTCCAAAAACGTGTATTCGATCAGCATCTCGACGTTTTATTCGTTTTTTCTCATGGACCACTACGGCGTAGCCAAGGAAACGGCCCAATGGTACATCTTCGCCTTTTTGGCCGCGGCGGCGGTCGGCACGTTTTTCGGCGGCCCGATGGCGGACCGCTACGGCCGGCGCAACATCATTTGGGTGTCCATTCTCGGGACGGCGCCGTTTTCGCTGCTGCTGCCTTATGCCAACCTGTTCTGGTCAGGAGTGCTGGTCGTGATTGCCGGCTTTATCATGTCCTCGGCATTCTCGATCATCGTCGTGTATGCGCAGGAGCTGGTGCCGGGGAAGGTAGGGCTTATCTCAGGCCTGTTCTTCGGCCTATCGTTTGGGCTCGGCGGCTTGGGCTCCGCCGTGCTCGGGATCTTTGCCGATCAGGCAGGTATTCTGTTCATTATGCAGGTCTGCTCCTTTCTGCCGCTGATCGGTCTGCTCGCGGTGTTGTTGCCGAAGGATGAGGCATTACAGCAGCAGGAGACGGCAAGCTGATGCGGCCGACGATTGCCGATGCAGGCGATTTGCGCGAAGCGATCCGCCGGCAGCCCGAAATGATGGCCGATCTGCAGCTCATTGCCGAGCTGGGGCTGCCTCAGGGCTGCATCGCCGCCGGTTATATCCGCAACTTTGTCTGGGACGTGCTGCACGGTTATGCCGTACGGACGCCGCTGCACGATGTGGACGTTCTGTATTATGATCCGGCGTGCCTGGAGGAAGAAGCGGAGAAAGCCTATGACGCCCGGCTGCGCGAACGGAATCCGCAGGAGAATTGGTCGGCCAAAAATCAGGCGCGCATGCATTTGCGCAATGGTACGACGCCTTACCGCTCGGTCGAGGACGCGATGCTGCATTGGCCCGAAACGGCGACAGCGGTTGGCGCACGCTTGAACGCTGCGGGAGAAGTCGAGCTGATTGCGCCTATGGGTTTAAACGACCTCCTGTCGCTCCGAGTTCGGCAGGGCCCGTATTTTCGCGATCACGCCGCATTCTTGCAGCGGCTCAATGGCAAAGCTTGGCTCAGCCGCTGGCCGCGGTTGGTGCTGGTCGAGGAGGAGGAGAGGGGCGATACGCACACTCGCTCATGCGATGATCGGGAACCCTCGCCAAGTTCGAACGGACTCAGATGACGCTAATTTGAGTATTAACGCTTGAAATGGATGGATAACGGACTCCAGTGACCTTATTTTCCGTGATTTGCTCCTACCTGAGACAAATCAAGATCGATAACGTCATTGGGGTCCGTTAAGATTTTATACATGTACGAAATCGTCCGAATAAGGTCTGTGGGGTCCGTTTCGTGGTAAAATTTGATTGTCATTGGTTTTGATCCATACATAGGGAGAGTCGGATGCATGAAGAATTCGAAAGGTTATTTCTATTATTTCCTCTGGATGCTCGGGGCGCTGGTGCTGATGTATTACGGAAATCAGTTTACCGACATGATGAATCACAAGACCCAAACCTTTTATCAAATGGAGTACGGCTTGATTGGCGAAATCGTCTACGGCTTGGCTTTTGGTCTGTATTTAAGCTTCCTGAACGGATTTCCGAACCGACGGAAGTTCCACCGGCCGCTGTTTGCGTTTGTGTTTGTGCCCAGCTTTCTGCTGCTGATCTATCCGATCCTCACGATCTACGTCAAACAGATATATATCGTGGGTTACTTCGAGATCGTTCGGGATCCGCAATTGTTTTTCCTCGGATTGTTAAGCGCATTGTCCTTAATAAAAAGCACGTTTACGACCCGTTAAAGGAAAATTCGCTGTGATTAAGGAGGTATAGGGGATGGCAAAAATTTTGGTGCTTGGTGGCTCGCGTTATTTCGGCAAAAGATTGGTTAACCTGCTGGCGGGATCAGGCCGACATGAGGTCACGGCCGCTACGCGCGGGCAAACGGAGGTCCGGTTCGAAGCGCCGGTAACCCGGATTCGGCTGGACCGGACGGACGAAGCCTCGCTGCGGGAGGCGGCTGCGGCAGGGCCATGGGATATCGTGTACGATAACATCTGTTATTCGCCGGACGAAGCGCTTGCCGCGGTGCGGGCTTTCAAAGGGTGCGTCGGACAGTATATCTTGACCTCCACCTTATCCGTCTATAAGTTAGGCAAAGTGCCCTTGGTCGAAGCGGACTTCGATCCTTACGGTTATGAGCTGAAACTCGGCGATCGGCAGGCTTTCGACTATGGGGAAGGGAAGCGGTTGGCCGAAGCCGCTTTGTTCCAGCAGGCTGATTTTCCGGTGAGCGCGCTGCGGATTCCGATCGTTTTGGGACCGGATGATTATACGCGACGGCTGCATTTCCACGTCGAGCATGTACAGCAGGAGTTGCCGATCGGCGTACCGAACCCGGAAGCGGCGATTTCGTTCATCACGTCGGCGGAAACGGCCAAGTTTCTGGCCTGGCTCGGGGAAACCGGGCTTACGGGGCCAATTAACGCTTGTTCGGATGGAAATGTGACCATCGGCGGTATCGTCCGGTTAATCGAGAGCGTCACCGGCAAGTCGGCTCGCATCGAGCGTGAAACGGCACAGGAGCATCAGTCTCCGTTTGGCATCCCGGCCTCGTGGGTGATGGACAATACGAAAGCGCGCGAAGCCGGGTACCGGTTCGAAGCGTTGGACGATTGGCTGCCGGGATTCATTCGGCAGATTGCATCAAGTGGACAGAAGGAGTGACTTTCGAGACATGACTTTGGCAAATCGAACGGTCATCGTAACGGGGGCGGGCCAAGGGATCGGCCGCGGCGTGGCCGAAGCTTATGCCCGGGAAGGCGCGTCCGTCGTGCTGGCGGAGCTGAACGAGGAAACCGGCAGTCTGGCAGCGGAAGCGATTCGCCAGGTGGGGGGACACGCCTTATTTGTGTCTTGCGATGTAAGAAAAGAAGCGGATATCCTTCGTTTAATGGAAACGACCGAGCGCGAGCTGGGACGGATCGATATTTTGATCAACAATGCGGGGGTATCCCGGTTTAAATCGCCCTATGAGCTTACGATTGAAGAATGGGACGATGTCTTGAACACTAACGTACGAAGTGCGTTCCTGGCTTCCCGCGAGATGGCGAAACGGGTGAAGGGAAGCGGACGGGGCGGCGCGATCGTGAACATCTCCTCAACCCGATCGATCATGTCCGAACCGGGCTCGGAGGCGTACGCCGCATCCAAAGGGGCCATCGTGTCGATGACGCATGCGCTGGCCGTTTCGCTTAGCCCGGACGGCATCCGCGTCAACTGCATCAGCCCGGGTTGGATCGAAACCGGGGATTATGGCGCGCTGCGCGACATCGACCACAGGCAGCATCCGGCGGGACGGGTCGGAACTCCGGCGGATATCGCCCGGGCATGCCTGTATTTGACTCACCCGGACAATACGTTTGTGACCGGCGCGCATTTGGTGGTCGACGGCGGGATGACGCGGAAAATGATTTACGAGCCTTAAGGCGAAGCGGGGATTTATCCGATCCAACCGAGCAGTGTCCCGCCCGCCGCTCCGGCAACAACCGCAATCCACGGCGGCAGCTTCCAGATCATCAGCATGGCGAAGATCAGCAGGGCGACGATGAAATCGCCGGTTTCCTGCACGGAAGAAACCCAGATCGGATCGTATAAGGCGGCGAGCAAGAGGCCCACGACTGCGGCGTTAACGCCTTGCAGGGCGTGTTGGACCTTAGGGATGACGCGCAGCCGATGCCAAAAAGGGAGTACCCCAACGACCAGCAGGAATGCCGGCAGGAAGATCGCGAGCGTTGCTAAGATGGCGCCCGTGACCCCGTGAATGGACGCTCCAAGATAGGAGCCGAACGTGAACAGCGGCCCCGGAACGGCCTGAGCCGCGCCATAGCCGGACAGGAACTCCGCTTCGCCGATCCAGCCCCGGGGGACGACTTCGCTTTGCAACAACGGCAGTACGACATGGCCGCCGCCAAACACGAGCGACCCGGCACGGTAGAAAACGTCGAACAGCTGCAGGCCGAGGTTTGGCCACCACCGGCTGACCAGCGGCAATAATACCAACAGGCCAAAGAAGGCGGTTAGGCTTGCGGCGGCCCAGGAGCGGCGGAGGTGAATACCGCCCTGCGGGTCTTCGCCGCTGCGTTCCGGCAATGCGCCGGGTGTCGGGCTGCTGCGGTACAGCCACAAGCCGACGAGTGCGGACGCGGCGATGATCAGCACCTGCGTCAGGCCGCTGGGCCAGAGCAAGGTGGCGGCAGCGGCCAGGAAGGCGATCGTCGCCCGGCTGCGTCCGGCGGCGAGCTTCACGCCCATGCTCCACACCGCCTGGGCGACGATGGCGACCGCCGTGAGCTTCAGGCCGTGCAGCCAACCGCCAGCGGCGAGCTCCGTTCCTTGCAGCAGCAAGGCGAACAGCACGAGCAGCACGGCGGAAGGCAGTGTGAACCCGGCCCAGGCCGCCAATACACCGGCCAAACCGGCGCGGTACAGGCCGATTCCCATGCCGACCTGGCTGCTGGCCGGCCCCGGCAGGAATTGGCATAACGCGACCAGTTCGGCGTATTTTTGTTCCCCGATCCATCTGCGTTTGTTCACATATTCCTCGTGGAAATAGCCGAGGTGGGCGATCGGCCCGCCGAAGGAAGTCACCCCCAGCTTGGCGGAGACGACGAAGATTTCGAAGGCGCGGCGGAACTGCCCGGAGCCCGGTTGTTCCATAGCGGTGGGGGTTACTTGATCAGACTGCAAGCTGTGCAGCTCCTTTCCATGTATGAACATGCGCCAGACGGCGTATTTTCCTCATCATATCATTTTATTGTAAACGGAGCGTAAGCATGAGACCGATTTGATCCTTCCCTTCATTCAACCTGACTAGTTTTTTTGACTCCGGGTTATCGCGGCGTTAAATAGAGCTGCTCAAACTGGATGGCAGTGGTATAATTAGGAAAAAGATGAATCGTTTTTCAAGGAGTTGTGGATGTGATAAAGCCGAATGTCTTTATTGGATCTTCTCGGGAAGCGATGGCGATCGCGAACGGGATCCATGCCCAAATCAACCGATACGCCCAAGTGACTCCCTGGTATGCCGGCGCATTCGACGGCAATGACTACACGATGGAGTCTCTTGAAAAACAACTTCATTTAAACGATTTTGCTGTTTTCATTTTTTCACCGGATGACGTTGCTCTTTATCGCGGGAAATATGTTTTTATCACCCGAGACAATACGCTCTTTGAAATGGGGTTGTTTTGGGGGAGATTGGGGCGACGGCGGGTTTTTGCGATTGTCCCGCAAGAAGTAAGGGAGAGCGAGGAGCTCATCCGGGGGGAGAAGATTTCGGAATATCATCTTTTGTCCGACCTTCAGGGCTTAACCTTGCTGAAGTACGAGGTGCGAACGGACGGAAACGCTGAAGCGGCGGTCTCCATCGCTTGCCAATTCATGATCAAAGCCATTCAATCCGAAGGAGTGTACCCAGACCCGCGTAAGGAAATGGCGAATATGGAGCTGGAATTGGAGCGTAAACGCCGAATTTTGCATTTTTTCTGGACCTATAACAAGAATATTACAGCAGTCAACGATCAGGAGCGCTATAATTCCTTGAGCGAGGCGATTCGGACGTCCATCCTTCCTCCTCCGGATTATCTGGTTACCGGTGCCGCACTCTGGAAAGCGCAGGGGGATGAGGGAATTGGGCAAGTGGGCGGCAACGTCGGAAAGGGCAGGTTCTTCACTTTTCGCGAACATCAGGAACGAATGGAGTCCGGCCAACAGCCGATTTACGTGTTGGATGCGTATTTAACCTCAAAATGGGCTTTCTTTAATCGACTTGAAGTTGAACAGGTATACATCCTATGCTATCCTTTAGGAAAAGAACATGTTCTCTCCGTTCATTTTTCGGGCAGGTATAACTTGACCGATGACCAGCTAGGCATCATCGTTGATCATAATAACGAGCTCTTGCGAACCATTCATTATATACTTGGAGGGGATTCGGTATGAAGCGAGATAACCTAAAACTCAGACAAGGAGCCGGTTCGGCGTCCAAAGCCTATAAGCGCCTGTCCCCATCGCGAAGTACGAAGGGACGCGCAAGGCGAGCGAATTCCAGCCTTACCTTTGTGGGCCCTTCCGTCGAAGGCGGAGATAAGGAATACGTTAAGGTACTCACGGGAGACGTGGACCGCAGAAAACCTTCCTTTGTTTAATATGAATTCGCAACAAGTCCCCAAGAACGATTGGGGGCTTTTTTTGCGCCAAATTTACATTTTTCTTCTCCTGTGCCAAAATGTAAGGGAACTAATGCCATTAACGAATTGATGAAAAGTTCCCTCAGGAGGCTAAAAATGATGCGCATCGGAATCATCGGACTGGGCGATATCGCGCAAAAAGCGTATTTGCCGGTCATTACGGCGAGGGAGGATATCAACCTCGTGTTCAGTACAAGAAATCAAGAGACAAGGTCCAAGCTTGCGGCAAAATACCGCGTCCCGGAAACGGCGGGCAGCGTGGACGAGCTGGTGAAATCCGGCGTGGACGCGGCGTTCGTGCATTCGGCCACGGAGTCGCATCCGGCCATTGTCGAGCAACTGATCGAGAACGGAATCCACGTCTACGTGGATAAGCCGATCGCTTACCAATACGAAGAGTCCAAACGGCTTAGCGAGCTGGCGGAGCGGAAAGGCGTGCTGCTGATGACGGGCTTTAACCGCCGGTTTGCTCCGATGAACGCGGCCTTGAAGGAGCAGCCGGACCGCCGGCTGGTGCTGCTGCAAAAAAACCGTACTCCTTCGCCGGACTACGCCCGTCGCTTTGTGCTGGACGATTATATCCACGTGGTGGATACCCTGCGGTTCTTGGCACCTGGCGAAGTCCGAGATTTCCGTGTATCGACCCGGGTTCAAGACGGGAAGCTGTACCACGTCGCGCTCCAACTGGAAGGCGACGGCTTCACCTGCATCGGAATCATGAACCGCGACTCGGGGGCGAATGACGAAATCCTCGAAGTGATGAGCCCCGGCCAGAAATGGCGGGTGGACGGGCTGAACACCACCGAGCATTTTATTAGCGGCGAAGCCAAACGGTCAACCTTCAAGGACTGGGATCCGGTGCTCTACCGGCGGGGGTTCGTGCAGATCATCGATCACTTCATCACCTGCGTTCGCGAACGGAAGACGCCGGCCATTTCGCTGCAGGACGCCCTGGAAACCCACCGGCTGTGCGAGGAGATCGTTCGGAGCGCTGAGGCGAACGGAGCATATGTCTGGGAGCGGCCGCACTGAAACATTACCGCCCCGAACAACGTAGAACAGGATAGAGAAACCACGCAAGCCGGACGGCAGTCCGGCGGTGAAGGAGGAATTCAGCTTGTTCGAGGATTTGAACGCGCGGATGGCGGAACTCAAAGAGAAAGGCCGGAACCAGGAGAAATGGCAACGGCGACTCAAAGATTTTCGGCAGGAGCTGTCCGGCCTGGAAGCCGAACGGAACCGTTGGCAAAAGAAGCTGGCCGCGGAGGAAGAGGATGTCCGCAAGCTGTCGGCCATGACGCTGTCCAATTTGCTGGCGACTTTGCTCGGCAATAAGGCCGAGAAGCTGGAACGGGAGCAGCGGGAAGTGCTGGAGGCGAAGGTGAAGTATGATGCCGCCGATGCGGCGGTTCGCGACATGGAGCGGCAAATCACCGAGATCGAGCGCAGGCTGTTGGAGCTTGGTTCTTGGCGGAACGAATACGAGCGCGTTTTTCAAGCCAAGGAGCGGCAGGTTTTGGAAGAGAATGAGGAGCTTCGCGAGCTGGCCGAACGCGAGGCGGTCTTGACCGTGCAGCTTAAAGAGGTTGACGAAGCCGTGCGTGCCGGGCAGTCGGCCCTTCGCGATTTAAGCGCGGCCGAAGAGGATCTGCGTTCCGCCAAAAATTGGGGCACGTACGATATGCTGGGCGGCGGGATGATGTCGACGCATATCAAGCACGGGCGAATCGACGAGGCGATGAGCCATCTCCATGCGGCGCGGCAAAGCTTGCAACGCTTTGAGCGGGAGCTCCGCGATCTCGGGGCGGACGGTCCGGCTAACCTGGAAATCGGCGGGTTTCTGAAATTTTCGGACTATTTCTTCGACGGGTTCATCTCCGATTGGCTTGTCCAAGGAAAGATCAACGACAGTTTGGATCAAGTCCAGGCCAAAAGCTCGGCGGTAAGCGATGTGCAGCGCGAGCTGGAAACGGCCAAACGCAAGCTGGAGTCGGAACACGCGGAAACGCACCGGAAATACGTGCAGGCCATCGAGCTGTACGAATAGCATCGTACGTATCGTAAGGCTCGGGAACTTCAGGTTCCCGGGCTTTTTTTTGTAATACAAATCCGTCCCGGTGCAAATAGCTATAGGAAAAAAGCGAAAGGGCGGCGGACATGAAACGGACTTGGTGGAAGGAAAGCGTCGTGTACCAAATCTATCCGATCAGCTTCAAGGATTCGAACGGGGACGGAGTCGGGGACCTGCGGGGCATCCTTTCCAAGCTGGATTATTTGCAGGATCTTGGGGTCGACGTGGTGTGGGTGTGTCCCGTCTATCAATCGCCCGGACAGGACAACGGCTATGATATCAGTGATTATTACAAGATTGATCCCTCCTTCGGTACGATGGAGGACTTCGACGAACTGCTGGAGGCGCTGCACGCGCGGGGAATGAAGCTGATGATGGACCTGGTGCTGAACCACACCTCGGACGAGCATCCCTGGTTTCTGGAATCCCGTCGGTCTGCCGATAATCCCAAGCGGGATTATTACATCTGGCGGAAGGGGAAAAACGGCGGCCCGCCGAACAACTGGGAGTCGTATTTCAGCGGCTCGGTCTGGGAGTTCGACGAACGTACCGGCGAGTATTACCTGCACCTGTATTCCAAAAATCAACCCGACCTGAACTGGGAAAATCCGGCGGTAATCCGCGAGCTGCATGATATGGTCCAGTGGTGGCTCCAAAAAGGCGTGGACGGCTTCCGGTTCGACGCCATCGCGCATATCGCCAAGGCCAAAGGGCTGCCGGACGCGCACAATCCGCAGCAGATGGCGACGGTGCGGGCTTACGAGCTGTTTTCCAATCTCGACGACGTGCATACGCTCCTGCAGCACCTGTATGATAACGTACTGTATTACTACGACATTATGACCGTTGGCGAAACGTCCGGGCTGGGTCCCGAGCAGGCGCTCTATTATGTGGGCGACGACCGGCGCGAGCTGAATATGACGTTCCAGTTCGAGCATATGTTCCTGGACGCCGGTTCTGCGGGCAGCGGCAAATGGGACGTCGTTCCGTGGAAACTAACGGACTTGAAGGAAGTGATCACCCGCTGGCAGACGGTGCTGCACGGCCGGGGCTGGAACGCCAATTATTTGGGCAATCACGACCAGCCGCGCTCGGTTTCACGGTTCGGGAGCGACTCCGAAGATTACCGCGTGATCTCGGCCAAAATGCTGGCCACCTTCCTGCATATGCTGGAAGGCACGCCGTATATTTATCAGGGTGAGGAAATCGGGATGACTAACGCTGCGTTCGCCTCGATCAGGGATTACCGCGATGTGGAGACGCTCAACTTCTATGAAGAGCAAAAGCGAAACGACGTCCCCGAGGCCGACATCCTGCGGGCGATCCATTTGAAAAGCCGCGACAACGCCCGAACCCCGATGCATTGGGATGCCGGGCCGCAGGCCGGGTTCACCGTCGGGATCCCGTGGATCCGCGTCAACGCCAATCACGATCGCATTAACGTTGAGGAGGCGCTCCGCAATCCCGACTCGATCTATCACTATTACAAAGAGCTGATTCGTTTAACAGCATGCCGTCATCGTCTACGGCGAATATCGGCTGCTGCTTCCCGATCATCCGGAAATTTATGCGTTTACCCGTACACTGGAGGCAAGCCGCCTGCTCGTTATTTTGAATTTTTATGCCGGAGAGCCGGTATTCGAGTGGCCGGAGGAGGTCATGGAGCCGAAGGGCATCGAACTGTTGATCTCCAATTATGCTCCGCAGGTTCACGAGGGTTTACGCCATTTGCGGCTGCGTCCTTATGAAGCCAGAGTCTATTTGAAACGATCCTACTCTTCGTGAAAATGGCGTTGTTTGCGGTTTCCCGGCATGCTACACTGAACACTATAAAGAGTGTTGCCAAGTTAAATTGGAAATCCTCCACTTCGATCTGTCCCGTTTAGACTATCGGCGGATGCTTAGTGGATTTTCTACACCTAAATTGTGGGGATTTGCTCGAAAACGGCTATAAATGGGCAAAATAAGTGAAGGGTTTCCAACTAATTTCCTCAAAATTTCACTTTTCGCTCGATATAGATGTGCTTTTTCCACTTAGTCATGCCTCTGATCCAATTCGATTGGGACGCTACTTCCATCCTCACCCTACCGCATACCCTGCCCCCAATCTGCCAAAAGTTACGCTGTTTTCGAACATTATTTCCGGGTCGTTCTACTGAGAAGAGTTACGTTAATCGTTGAACGGAGGGTTAGGCCATGAAACGAATATTGGACTGCCGGGCATCGGATTTCCGGCGGATGGATCGCGGAGCCTTGAAAGGAGCGATGCGGGTCGGAGTCGTGTCGGATACGCATATGCCCCGCCACGGGTCGGAGCTGCCCGCCAAGCTGCGGCAAACCTTGAAGACGTGCGATCTCATTCTTCACTTGGGCGATTGGGTGACGATGGACGTGGTTGAACAATTCCAAGCCTTAGCGCCGGTGGACGGGGTGGCGGGCAACAATGACCCGGTGGATATCATCCGCCGCTTCGGACAGCACAAAATTCTCGAGCTGGGCGGCAAGCGGATCGGACTTACCCACGGTCATCTGCCGGGCGGCGGGCACGGCGCCAAGGACAACGCCGAGCGTGTTTTTGCCGGCAAGCAGGTAGACGCCGTGCTGTTCGGTCATTCCCATCAGCCGTACCTTGCCGAAAGCGGAGGCGTGTTGTGGTTCAATCCCGGTTCGCCGACCGACAAGCGGCGGGAACCGAAATACAGCTTTGGCGTGCTCGAAATTACGCCTCAAGCGATCCAAGCCAAACATATTTATCTCCTTGCCAAAAAATGAACCGAAGTCATGCGGAAGAGTCCCATAACCTGTTATTGACGGATAATTGACCACCATTTAATATAGGAGTCATACTTCGTGTCCGCGTTGGACGAATAGTTGTCCATTAATGCTTTATTCCTTTTATCGACAAAAGCGTTAATTGGATCATGCTTTACAGCTCCATTCTTTGCACAAGCAATCATTTCATGAGAGAGAGAAAGGGGAAACGAAATATGAAGAAGAAGCTTGGAGTTTTATTGGCCTTATCGCTGCTGCTGGTTGGCGTGATCGCCTGCGGCAACAACACGGCCGGGAACGGAAATGCCGCAAACGGGGGGAATGCCGGCGGTAATGGAACGGAGAATTCCTCGGGTGCGGGGAATACGGCGGAACCCGCCAAGGATACTTACAAAATCGCGATTTCGCAAATCGTGGAGCATCCGTCTTTGGACGCGACGCGGGAAGGGTTCCTGGCAGCCTTGAAAGACGCCGGCATCGCGGAAGGCGACAACTTGGCGTTGGATTACAACAACGCGCAAGGGGATCCAACGAACAATACGACGATCGCGCAGAAAATCGCCGGCGAGAAGTATGACCTGGTCCTTGCCATCGCTACGCCTCCGGCGCAAGCCGTTGCGCAGCAGGTTAAGAACTCGCCAATCTTGTTCGCGGCGGTTACCGATCCGTTGGATGCCAAATTGGTGGACAATTTGGATCATCCCGGCGGGAATATCTCCGGGGCTTCGGATACGAACCCGGAGGCCATTACGAAGCTGATGGACTTTGTCGCCGCGAATTTCAAGGATGTGAAATCGGTCGGCCTGGTGCTTAACCAAGGCGAACCGAACGCGGTTGTCATGGCCGACCACGCGGAGAAAGCCTTGGAGGCACACGGCATTAAATTGGTCAAAGCTTCGGTCACCAATACGTCAGAGGTGAAACAAGCGGCCGAATCGCTGGTGGGCCGGGTAGATGCGCTGTACATTACGCTGGACAACACGGTAGTCGAAGCGGTTAGCACGGTGATCCAGGTCGCCAACGAAAACGACCTTCCCTTCTTCTCGAGCGATCGGGATACGGTGGAGAAGGGCGCTTTTGCCACGGTTGGGTTCAAATACTTCGACCACGGCTACCAAGTGGGACAAATGGCCGTGGATGTCTTGAAAAACGGCAAAAAGGTTGGCGACTTGAAAGTCACCGTCCCGGATAAGCTCGACCTGATCTTGAACCTGAAAGCAGCGGGCGAGCAGGGCATTGAAGTGACGGACGCCATGAAGGACCAGGTCGCGGATAAGGAAAACAATCTGATCGAATAGGCGCACTCGCTCCTAATTTTTTGAGGAGGTACTCATCATGATGAACTCGCTGCTCGGGGCGCTGGAATCCGGTTTGCTGTACGCGCTCATGGCGCTTGGCGTCTACATCACTTTTCGGATCCTCGATTTTCCGGACCTGACCGTGGACGGCAGCTTTACGACCGGGGGCGCCATTGCCGCGGTGATGATCACGGGGGGAAGCTCCCCGTGGATCGCCACGATTGCGGCTTTCCTCGGCGGCATGGCCGCCGGGGCCATCACCGGACTCATCCATACCAAAGGGCGGATTAACGGACTGTTATCCGGGATTTTGATGATGATCGCGCTCTATTCCATCAACATGCGGATCATGGGCAAACCGAATGTAGGCTTGTTGGGGGAGAATACGTTGTTCAGTTCGGCGTCGCCCCTGTTGTTTATGCCGGTCGTCGTCATAGCGATAAAGCTGCTGCTCGATTTGTTCTTCCGCACGGAGCTCGGGCTGGCGCTACGCGCTACCGGCGACAACAAACGAATGATCCGCAGCTTTGGCGCCAACACGGACTATACCATTATTCTCGGGCTCAGTTTGTCCAATGGCCTCGTCGCCTTGTCGGGGGCGCTGATCGCCCAGCAATCCGGCTTCGCCGACATATCGTCCGGTATCGGGATGATCGTGATTGGACTGGCTTCCGTCATTATCGGGGAAGCGATTTTCGGGGCGCGCACGGTGTTTTGGGCGACGTTGGCGGCCGTGCTTGGCTCCATCGTTTACCGGATCGTCGTGGCCTTGGCGCTGCGGATCGAATGGCTGGAGCAAACGGATTTGAAGCTGATTACCGCAGTGATCGTCATCGTCGCTTTGGTGCTTCCGACCGTGCAAAGAAATATGAAGCAGAAGACGATCGCCCGCCGGCGCGCCGCAGAAATCGCCCAGACCTCCGGGCATAAGAGCGTAGGGGGTGGGTTCTGATGCTTCGGTTAACTCAAGTATCGAAACTGTTTCACCCCGGTACGCCGGACGAGAAGATCGCGCTGATCGACGTCAACCTCCACCTGCGCCCGGGCGATTTCGTCACCGTCATCGGGAGCAACGGAGCCGGAAAATCCACGCTGATGAACATGATCTCCGGCGCGATCAAGCCGGATGCGGGCGAGGTTCGCCTTGGCGGCGTCGACATCGGCCCTCTCCCGGAGCATCGCCGCAGCAAGTGGATCGGCCGCGTATTTCAGGATCCGATGGCCGGCACCGCGCCGCATATGACGATCGAGGAGAACTTGGCGATGGCCTTCTCCCGCGGGAAGCAGCGCGGCTTCAGGCTTGGCGTTAACGCCAAGCGCCGGACGATGTTTCAGGAGCAACTGCGGCGCCTTGGCATCGGGCTGGAGAATCGGCTCCGCGCCAAGGTGGGTACCTTGTCCGGAGGGGAACGTCAGGCGCTCAGCCTGTTGATGGCGACGTTCACCGAGCCGCAGGTTTTGCTGCTCGACGAGCATACCGCCGCGCTGGACCCGGCCCGGGCCGAGTTGGTGACGCGGTTGACGCAGGAAATCGTCAGCGAACTGAAACTGACTACGTTGATGGTTACGCATAACATGGAACAGGCGATCCGCCTTGGCAACCGCCTGATCATGATGGACGGCGGCCGCATCATCCTGGATGTGGACGATACAAAGAAACGCGATTTGACGATGGATCGGCTGCTCGGCGAATTCGAGCGCATCAGCGGCCACAAGCTGTCCGACGACCGCGTGATGCTGGGCGGTTAAATAGCGTTCAATCACAAAAAGCGCGAGTAGGGAAGAACTCCCTTTACTCGCGCTTTTTGGCGTGATGTCGTTAGCGCGAATCGCGCACTCGCACGCTGCTGTCGCGGCGAATGCCGTCGCGCAGCAACCAGCCGTGAAAGAACCACTCGAAGACGCCGACAACCAGCGTGATGACCAACATTTCGCCAAAGGACAACGTCCAGTCCGCATTAGCGGCAATTGCCCACAGGAAGACGAACACGAGCAGCGCGTCCACAAGGGTTGCGACCATGTTGTTCGTCCGCGGAAGGACGAAGAGATCCCCGAATAAATAGGCCAGAATGGATAACGCTAAGGCTGTCAGCAACGCCGTGATGAATGAAGCGTTACTTAAGAGCATCAGCATGGCGATGATGATAACCCCATTGCCGAGCAATTTGACGAGAAACTTGTTCAAGCCCTACACCTCCTTGTTTTTACAGCTTAATTTCTCCTAACGGGAATGCGCCTATACACGAACTTCATTTCAGTGAGCGCGCTCTACATGACGCGGAAAGAGGGAGATCCAATGAAACAATCCATGCTTTATGATTGCTTGATCGTAGGAGGCGGTATCGCCGGCTTGCAAGCCGCGATCCAGCTAGGCCGCTATTCTGTGCATCGGGTGCTGGTCATCGACGCCGGCTGCGGGAGGTCGACGTTGTGCCGGCAGTATCACAACCTGCTTGGGTTTCCGGAAGGCATTTCCGGTGAAGAGCTGCGCAGGCGAGGAAAAAGGCAAGCGGAATCGTACGGCGTGGAGTTTGTGCGGGATGTGGCGGTCGGAGCCGAACAACAGACAGGGCGGTTTCGGATCACAACGTCCGGCGGAGAGGAGTACGCCGGCAGAACGCTGCTCCTGGCCACCGGCGTGCTTGACCGTTTCCCCGATGTTCCGGGGATGATTCCGACGCTGGGGCTAAGCGTGTACGTCTGTCCGGATTGCGACGGGTACGAGATTCAAGGCCGGAAAACGGTGTTAATGGGGGCGGGCAACACCGGGGCCGAAATGGCGCTGCTGCTGGCGGAGCGTACGGAGGACTTAACCTACATCAATCATGAACGGCTTGAAGTGGGGCCGACGCTGTTGCAGCAAATGGCGGAACGCGGAATCCGTTACGAGGAAGGGGAAATCGCCGAGGTACGGCAGAACGAAGGGTTTATTCGCGGCGTGAGTCTGAAGGACGGCCGAAGCTTCGCGGCCGAACGGGGATTTATCGCCTTTGGCGGCAACGAGGTCCGCTCGGGACTGGCGGCCCGGCTAGGGGCGGCCATCGCCGGCAACCGGCATGTGGTGACCGATCCCCGCACGAAGCAAACGACCGTGCCCGGCGTATGGGCGGCCGGCGATCTCGGGCTGCATGCCGAGCAAGTAAGCGTGGCCATGGGAGAAGGGGCGATTGCCGCAATTTGGATTCATAAAGCGTTAAGTCCGTGCTATAATCAGTTGAACGGAGGGGATGCAGAGGATGATTCTTGAAGTTGCTCAACTGCAGGTAAAGCCTGGTATGATCAACGATTTCGAAAGTAATTTCCGCAAGGCTTCCAAAGTGATCAGCCGAATGGACGGTTATCTCGGGCATGAGCTCCACAAATGCGTGGAGACGGAAAACAAATATATTCTTCTTGTGCGGTGGCAGTCGATTACCGCGCATGAGGTCGGTTTCCGTCAGTCCCCCGAATATCAGGAATGGAAGGCGCTGCTTCATCATTTTTACGATCCTTTCCCGACGGTAGAGCATTACGTCCGGATCAAGCACGAAACGGACTAGGAGGGATGGATGAGGGTGAGCGGGTACATATGACGGAACATTTCGACTATAGGATTGAAGACGCGACCCTTGTGGATTTGCCGGCCATCGTCGCGATTTACAACGAGACTATCGCCGGACGCATGGTTACGGCGGATTTGGAGCCCGTGACCGTCGACGCCAGACGGAAGTGGTTTGACGAGCACACTCCCGATTTCAGACCGCTTTGGGTCATGAGATCCGGGGGACGGGTAATCGCTTGGCTTAGCTTTCAATCTTTTTACGGGCGACCGGCGTACAATGGCACGGCGGAAATCAGCATTTACATCACCGAAGCTTACCGATCCCACGGCATCGGCGGAATCCTGCTGAGCCAAGCGTTCGCGGCTTGCCCCAAGCTGGGTATCCATACGCTGCTTGGCTTCGTTTTCGGCCATAACGAGCCGAGTCTTAAGCTCCTTGGCAAATTTGGGTTCGAGCGGTGGGCGCATTTGCCTCGCGTGGCCATTTTGGACGGTGTGGAACGGGATCTCGTAATCTTGGGAAAGCGGGTTGAAGGGGAATAAACGTTTGGGGAATGGGGAACGAATCATTTGAATGAATGGATCAAGCAACTGACGGACTGGTTTTTGGAGACGACCCATCTGGGCGGATTCTCCATCCTTCTTTTCACGATCCCGCTGGCCGTGGTGCAGGGGGTTTTCGGATTTTTTCCGTTTGCCACGATCGTGATGTTGCACATCTCCCTGCTCGGCATAATGAACGGCCTGCTGGCCAGTTGGATTGCCGGAACGGCGGCAGGGATGGTCGTATATCTGATGTGCAGGTATTTTTTTGCCGAATGGTTCAACCGCAAGTGGATGGGCAAGCTGCAAAAATACGAAAAATGGCAAAAAGGGCTCGACCGATACGGGGTATGGGCCGTCATCTTTCTCCGCACGGTTCCGATCATGCCGAACAATCTGATCTCGTTTATGTCGGCGATTTCCAACCTGAATCTCGGGTCCTATACCTGGTCCAATTTGGTCGGAAACCTCTCGAGTATTTGGCTGTTTGGGATTTTAAGCGCCTCGATTGTTTTTCCGGGGTTGAACCTTCGGGATCTGATCTTGTCGTACGCCGGTTTTTTGCTTGCCTTGGGCATTGCTTTTGTCGTTCGGAACCGGGCGATCTCGAACAACAAAAGCGGCATGACGCCGTAGCCTTAGCATGGATCGGCCGCTTTCTTGGATAAGCTAGAGAGAACACAAGATTGGATGGGGGGCGAGTCGTTTGAACGCTCATGAACAAGCCGTATCCGGAAACGCTGCGGGGAAACGGAGGAAGCTATTGTTCAGCGCCGGGCTCAGCTGGATGTTCGACGCCATGGACGTTGGCATTATCTCGTTTATTGCCGCCGCCCTTGCCGTGGAATGGAGCTTGACGCCGCAGCAGACCGGATTTTTCACGGCGATCAATTCCGTAGGGATGGCCTTCGGCGCAGCCATTGCGGGTTATATGGCGGATAAGTTTGGCCGCAAATCGGTGTTGCTCTGGACGCTGTTGATTTTCTCCATCGCCAGCGGGCTGTCGGCTGCGGCAACCAGCTTTGCCTTGCTGTGCGTATTACGCTTTATCGCCGGTTTTGGCCTCGGCGGGGAATTGCCGGTCGCTTCCACGCTGGTGTCCGAATCGGTGCCGGCCCGGGAACGCGGGAGAGCCGTCGTGTTGTTGGAAAGCTTCTGGGCCGCAGGCTGGATCGCGTCCGCGCTGATCTCCTATTTCGTCATCCCGGATTACGGATGGCAAGCGGCATTTCTCATCGGCGCGGTTCCTGCGTTATACGCGCTGTACCTGCGCAAGTTGATCGAGGAGCCGGTCCGCTTTAAGGAAATGGCCGGGCGGAGCAAAGGGAAGGGATCTTCCTTTGGCGAACGGTTCAAGTCAGTTTGGGCTTCCTCGCACCGCCGCTCGACCGTGATGCTCTGGATTCTATGGTTTACCGTCGTTTTTTCGTATTACGGTATGTTCTTGTGGCTGCCCTCCGTTATGGTGTTGAAAGGCTTCAGCCTGGTAAAAAGCTTCGAATACGTGCTGATTATGACGCTGGCACAATTGCCGGGGTATTTTACGGCCGCTTATTTTATCGAGAAATTTGGTCGCAAGTTCGTGCTTGTGTTATACTTGCTGCTTACCGCGGCCAGCGCGGCCTGGTTCGGCAACGCGACCAGCGAAGGGATGCTGATCGCGGCCGGCATTTGCTTGTCTTTCTTTAATCTTGGGGCATGGGGCGGCATGTACGCCTATACGCCGGAATTGTACCCGACCCCGGTGCGTTCGACCGGCGTCGGCTTGGCGGCTTCGTTTGGCCGAATCGGCGGCATTATCGCCCCGTACCTGGTCGGATTGCTGGTTGCCCGCGAGATCGCCATCGCAAGCCTCTTTTGGATGTTCTTCGTAACGATCCTGATCGGCGCGCTGGCCGTGTTTTGGCTGGGAACCGAGACGCGGGGGAAGGAACTGGCGGATTAACCCGGCTTAAGACAGGTCCAGGGATTCCCCGGGTCTCATAGCATGGCCTTGGATCCCGATCCGGTTCAGCTCTGACACAAACCGCTCCCCGTCTTGAGCAATCCCGTCAAACGTATTGTAATGCACGGGTACGACATGTCTGGCGCCGATCCATTCGGCCGCGGTCAGGGCATCCTCCGGTCCCATCGTGAAATGGTCGCCGATCGGCAGAAACGCCAAGTCGACCGGGCGGCGGGAGCTTACCAGCTGCATGTCGCTGAACAATGCGGTATCGCCGGCATGATATAACGTGAACCCGTCCATGTCGATAAGGATGCCCGCCGCTACGCCGAGATACAAATTCACGCCGTCCCGGTTCACGGACGAGCTGTGCAGCGCGGGTACCCACTTCAGTTTCCCGAAAGGGAACGAACGGGATCCGCCAAGGTTCATGCCTACGGTTTGCAATCCGGCGCCGGCAAAATAATCGGCCAGCTCAACGATGGCTATAATCGGGGCGTTGTTTCGCCGGGCGATGCTTTCCGCATCCGCGATATGGTCGAAATGACCGTGCGTAAGAAGGACATAATCGGCTTGAATGTCGTCGGCTGCCGCAGCGGCGGCCGGGTTCCCCGTCAGAAAGGGATCGATGATCAAACGATGCTTCCCTGTGTTCACCTGGATGCAGGAATGTCCCAAATAAGTAATTTTCATCCCAAATCACCTCATATGGAAAAGTTATCCTTCTCTTCTATTATAGCTGCCCCGGACAGGCAAGTCACATCTTGCGAGATGAGGTGCGGCATAAACGCATATAATTTCCATATGATTGGGATGAAGCGGCGGTTTGCGGCATGTTTGAAGCTTTTCGATTCGGGTAATCTTAAAGGGTAATACTTGGATCATCGAAAGGAAGGGCCCCGGTTGAAAATCATCATCACGCAAAGCGAACAATTGATCCTTACGAGGAGCAGGCTCGCGAGTGGGGACTGATCCGGTAACGGATCTACGGCAAAAGGGAGGAGATTGACGTGAAAATTGAAGTATGGTCGGATTTTGGCTGTCCGTTTTGTTACATCGGCAAACGCCGCCTGGAGAAGGCGCTCGAATTATTCGATTATCGGAATGATATTCAAATCGTATATCGCAGCTTTGAGCTGGATCCGGGAGCCCCGCGGGACACGGAGTCGAGCATTCATGAGTTATTGGCGGTAAAATACGGCCTTAGTCTGCAGCAGGCGCAGGAGTCGAATCAGAATGTGGCGCGGCAGGCTCAATCGGAAGGGCTAACGTATAATTTTGATACGATCATCCCGACGAATACGTTTGACGCCCATCGCTTGGCGCATTATGCCGGAGAGCAGGGCAAAGCCAAGGAAGTGACGGAACGCTTGTTCCGGGCTTATTTTACGGATTCTCTGCATATCGGAGACCGGGAAACGCTGGTTCGTCTGGCTGAAGAGGTTGGTTTGGAAGGTTCTGCTGTTCGGAATTTTCTGGAGGAAAACACCTACGCCGACGAAGTTCGCGAGGACGAGAACGAAGCGAGACGGCTCGGGATTCGGGGCGTACCGTTCTTTGTGCTGCGCGGCAAATATGCGGTGTCCGGCGCGCAACCGCTGGAAATTTTTCAAGGCGCTTTGCTGCGGGCTTGGGAGGATCGGGAGTAGCCTTTGTCGAATAAGAAGAATAGAGGAACGCAAAAAACGCTGATCCTCAAGGATCAGCGTCTCGTTCCATGAACATAATAAAAAATAACTTGTATAACCTAATGAACTATGGTAAAATGACCGATAGCCACTCACAAAGCATGCACGCAATAATCTCCTCAATAATAGCATAATACCAATCATTTGTCAAATGGATATACAGGTTTTAGAGATATAGAATGGTTTTCGCATTTTTTCATTTTTTAGGGTGGGGGTCTGGAAGATGACAGAGGACTTGAAGCATAATGAAATGGATTACACCGACGATCTGACGTTACCGCCAGGGATTAAAATTGATGACCCGGTTAGAATGTATTTGAAAGAAATCGGACGGGTGCCTCTGTTATCCGCTGAAGAAGAAATCCAGCTTGCGCAGCGCATCGAAAACGGGGACGAGGAAGCGAAACGGCGCCTGGCCGAAGCGAACCTCCGGCTGGTTGTCAGCATTGCCCGCCGTTACGTCGGGCGCGGGATGGTCTTCCTGGATCTGATTCAAGAAGGCAATATGGGTCTGATCAAAGCGGTTGAAAAGTTCGACTATTCCAAAGGGTTCAAGTTCAGCACCTACGCCACGTGGTGGATTCGTCAAGCGATTACGCGGGCGATCGCCGACCAAGCCAGAACGATCCGGATTCCGGTGCATATGGTGGAGACGATCAATAAACTGATCCGCATCTCCCGCCAGCTCCTCCAGGAGATCGGGCGCGAGCCAACGCCGGAGGAAATCGCCAAGGAGATGGATTTGACGCCGGATAAAGTGCGGGAGATCATGAAGATCGCGCAAGAGCCGGTGTCGCTGGAAACGCCGATCGGGGAGGAGAACGACTCGAATCTGGGCGACTTCATCGAGGATCACGACGCCCCGGCTCCGGCAGAAGCTGCGGCTTACGAGCTTTTGAAGGAGCAGTTGGAGGAAGTGTTGGATACGCTGACCGAACGCGAGGAGAATGTGCTGCGGCTGCGCTTCGGCATGGATGACGGCCGGACGCGGACGCTGGAAGAGGTCGGCAAGGAGTTTGGCGTGACCCGGGAACGGATTCGTCAGATCGAAGCCAAGGCGCTGCGCAAGTTGCGGCATCCTAGCCGCAGCAAGCGGCTGAAGGATTTTATGGAATAATAGGCAAAGCTCCCTGAGGATGAACTCAGGGAGCTTTTTTTTCTTTGGCGCACCGTCGCTGAGGGCGGGAACATGCCGATATCGGGCGGAGGGACTTTACAAGTCTGGCGGGCAGCGGTCGGATACACATCGATGCGCCGTTTTTGCCTTTTTGCGGGCGATGCAAAGCTCCCGTGCCGGGTTTGGCGACGCGGGCGCCGAATACCTGCATGAACCATTCGATTGGGTAGGAGATGGACAGCATTCCGTTCTCCGAACCGGCGAAATTGACGGCAGCCGCCCGATTGCCCTTGCGCGTCAACCAGACGGAACCGGAGTCGCCTTCCAGCGAAACCGGGCGATTGCCGCGGATGACGCTTTGGTCCTTAAAGGTAATGGTTCCTAAATTCCCGTAATCGCCGTAGTCCACCTGCACGTCGGTATGAATCGATTCCACCGTCCCGGTTACGACCCCGGTTGTGCGGCCTACCTTCTTGAGGCGGTCCCCTATTTTATAGGTGCGGACGTGCCCGGGGACGAAGCCGAATACCGCGTAAGCCGGTCGAAGCAGGGAACGTCTCAACGGTCTGGAGGTGGCGGCGTCCAAATAGTTCGCTCGTTTCCGGCTTAACCGGACGAATCGGTCCAACCGCCCGATCTTATCTCTTGATGACGTGCCCCCGTCAGCGCCGCCGGGTTGGAGGGTGGCCGAGAAGCGCCGGGTGTTGTTATCGGCAAGTACATGGGTGTTGCTTAAGATCAGGCGGCTCCG
The DNA here is from genome assembly GCF_057063165.1 of Paenibacillus sp. JL3B1040. Lineage (NCBI taxonomy): Bacteria > Bacillati > Bacillota > Bacilli > Caryophanales > Paenibacillaceae > Paenibacillus > Paenibacillus tiangongensis. Next base: position 2,637,165 of record NZ_CM169317.1, read on the forward strand.
CCCGCAAGCCTCGTTGCTGACGATGAGTCCGGCCGTGCCGGATGAATCGGTCGTTCCGACGCTGTAGCCGGCCACGACCGGCCGGATCCGGCGGGTGAACCTGCCGCCGTTGCCGCTGCCGCCCCGTTTGCAGAAGCGGGGCGAACGGACGATGCGAAACGGTACGCCGGCCCGGGGCTTCAGGTAGCGAGGTAAAGCCGTAGTGCGCTTTGACTTTTTTTTGGAGGCGGCGGTGGTTGAAAGGGCATCGGCATATACGATGATCGCCGCTCCCCGTTTGGGGCGTTTGGGGTCCCGCAGGCCAACGCCAACGCCGTGAACTCCGGTTTGTTTAAGCATGTTTTTGGCAATGCGCTGCTTCAGCAAATAAGCTTTACGAAAACTGGCCAAAGGAGATCACCTTTTCTCGCTATTCGCGGATTTGCTGTATTGTATGCAGCCGCCGGTACGCTTGATCGTTATACGGGCGTATGCCTCGCCCGGAGGCGGCTTCGCTCTTAGGAAGCGAACCCAATCCCCAACCAGGCGAATGCCACGCCAAGCAACGCCGAGGTAAGAACATAAACGGCCGCTTGCAATTTATGACCTTTGCTGATTAGCGTCACTGTTTCATAACCAAAGGTCGAGAAGGTCGTATACGCGCCGCAGAATCCGGTCCCGAGCATCAACCAGCCCCAGTCGGGAAGGGTTTGCCGTGCGTGCAGTCCCGCCAAAATGCCAAGCAGCAGGGAACCGCTGAGATTGATGACCCAAGTTCCCCAAGGGAACATCGATCCGTCACGGGCCGTCCGGGAGGATACCCACAGGCCCAAATAATAACGCAGGAGCGTGCCGAGGATTCCGCCTAGTCCGACGATGCCGATCATGCGATGTCCCCCGCTTTTCCGGCGCGCGATTTTTGGCCTAATACCACGCCGGCCCAAGCCATCAGAAGTCCCCCGATCAGACTGGCCAGCAAATAGGCGAGAGCGGCCGCTAGATAACCGGTATGTACGGCGTCAACGGTTTGCACCGTAAAGGTGGAGAAGGTCGTAAACGCCCCGGCAAACCCTGTACCTGCCCCGATGCGCATGGACGGGCTTAGGTTCCGGATCGCGGCGATCGTGAGCAGCCAGCCGAGAAACAGGCATCCCGCCCAATTGATGAGCAGAATCGGAAGAGGAAACGCCCCGGCAGCGGGAAGCCAGAGGGAGAGTCCATAACGAAGAATCGTGCCAAAAAAACCGCCAAGGATTAGAGCAAGGATGTTCAAGCAAATCAGCCTCCCGAAAAATAGACAGACTCCTACCAGAGGGCCTGGTAGGAGTCATCAGCTCGTACGAGCGGTTCAGGCGAACTCCATCGCCTTGTTGCGTTGGCACCATTTTATGCGATTGGGGACAACTCGTCAATACGCGATTACGTGATGATCGTTATCGTTGGCGCGGAAATCGTCGGTTGGGTCGTGATCGTGGATGCGACGCTGCCAAAGTTGCCGACTTCAAGCTGGACCGGGATCCCGGCCGTAAGGTCCACCGTGTTCAGAACCAGGCTGGCCGTCGACAACGTCGACAGCGAGGACTGTTGAATCACGCCGTTGATGTATACGTTGAAGTAGTCGCTGCCGGTCAGCTCCGGCAAGTCGGTAACCGCGGCGTCGGCGTCGTCCACGAAGCTGGCGGCCGGGATGGTCGTGTCGGTAGCGCCGATCATGTCCGCCGTCAGGGTGGCGAAGTAACGGGTGACCGTCGGCGTCACCGTCGTTGTAATAACGCCTCCGGAGGAAACCGGGGCTGAAGCCACTGCCGTGAATACGGGTTTTATGACAGGCATGTCTGTTCACCTCCTAATCTTTGATGGCATCGAAAGATTCGATACACAACATCTAATGTTGCGAATGCGTTAATAGCAACGGCGTACCGCCTCCGTTGAACATGGATTTTTAGGGAGTGGCTTCGAGAGATTCGCCCATGCGCTCCCGGCTGGCCGATCATAGGATACGAAAGTAAGGTACTGGGAAATCCAGGTCGGACAGGGGGAAGAAGCGGATGGGGACGGTAAAAGGGATGGGAAAAACGGCGGCACGCGTTCATCAACGCAGATATACGGCAAGCACAGGAACTTCGTGCGTTGGACGGGGACGCCGTCGGCGCGAGAAGAGACGCGTAAGCGCGCGGAAGCAGCTCCGACGAGCGGTGCGGCTGCTGGAGTGCTATCGCCGGGAGCTGCGGCGAGTCGAGCGGTTGGCGCGTGCGGAGGGGCGAATGCCGGACACGCTCGGGGGAGCGGCGTCCTGGGCCGAGCCCCGGGGAGCGGCCGGACCGGCGGGGCCCGGGGGATCGCCAGGCGCGCCGGGAGCGGCCGGACCAGCGGGGGCAGGGGGATCGCCAGGTGCGCCTGGAGCGACCGGACCGGCGGGGTCCGGGGGATCGCCAGGTGCACCGGGAGCGGCCGGACCGGCGGGGCCCGAGGGGCCGCCAGGTGCACCGGGAGCGACCGGACCAGCGGGGCCCGAGGGGCCGCCAGGTGCACCGGGAGCGGCCGGACCGGCGGGGCCCGAGGGGCCGCCAGGTGCACCGGGAGCGACCGGACCAGCGGGGCCCGAGGGGCCGCCAGGCGCGCCTGGAGCGACCGGACCGGCGGGGCCCGAGGGGCCGCTAGGGCCGCCGGGGCCGCCTGTTGGCGACATTCTGGTCACCTCAACTGCGTTCCGTTATTTTTATGCGCCCCCTGCCAATTTGACCGGGACCGTTGTCGTTTCCGCCGCTCAGTTTACGGATGACGAGGGGAACTCGCCTTTGGTCTTTGCCGGGACCGGTGCGGGAGCCTACGCCAATTTGTTTATTAACGGCATGCTGCAGGAAGGCAGACTGTTCACCTTGGAGCCGGCGTCTTTGACGTTGGAGCTGGGTCAGGATATGATATTCGCAGGCACGCCGATTATCCTGGAAAACGTGCAGATTACCGCTCAAGCCGCGATTTGATTCCCGCCTTGAGTCGGACGGGGACGGCGTGAAACGGGAGGCCCTTCGCAGCAAGGCGCGGGGCCGCGTTCCGTTTTATTTTTCCAAATGCAGGAGGAGATCCGGTTGAAAGTGAAGGGCATTAATCATCTCTGTTTTTCCGTATCCGATTTGGATCGCTCCATGGCGTTTTATGAGCAGGTCTTTGGAGCGGTGCCTCTAGTCAAAGGCCGAAAACTGGCCTATTTCGATTTGGACGGGCTGTGGATCGCCCTGAATCAGGAGGAGGTTCCGCGCGACAAGTAGCCCCAAACCTATACGCACATTGCCTTTACGATTGAGGAAGAGGATGTCGAAGCGTTTCTGGACCGGCTCCGGGAATTGGACGTCGAAGTGTTGCCGGGACGCGAAAGAGACCTTCGCGACAAGCCATCGATTTATTTCCTGGACCCCGAAGGCATAGGTTCGAATTCCACACCGGCTCCCTAAAGGACCGTCTGGACTACTATAAGGCGGACAAAAGCCACATGACCTTTTATTGAGGCCGGTAAATTGACGCTGGGGTTTCTGCCGTTTTTACGATAGAATAAGAGATAAACTAAAAATTTTAACAAAGTGGGTCATCATGAAGAAATTTAAAAAATTTTACATCGAAACCACCAGCATCTGTAATTTGGCTTGCAGTTTCTGTCCGCCGACCCATCGCCAGGCGCAGTTTATCCAAGTTGAAGATTTCCGCAAGATCCTGGACGACATTAAGCCGCATACGGATTATATTTATTTTCACGTCAAGGGCGAGCCGCTGCTGCACCCCAAGATGGATCAACTACTCGATATCAGCCATGAAAAAGGGTTCAAAGTGAACATCACGACTAACGGTACGCTGCTGCCCAAAGTGCGTCACAAGCTGCTCGGCAAGCCGGCGCTCCGGCAGATGAATTTCTCGCTGCACAGCTTTGACGGACATGAGGGTTCGACCGACCGGGAGGGCTATCTGCGGAATGTATTGTCCTTTGTCCGTGAGGCGGTTGCCCAGTCCGATCTCATCGTATCGTTCCGCCTGTGGAATTTGACCCGGGACAACGAGACGAATCTGCAACGCATGCGCAACCGGGCGACCCTTGAAATCATCGAACGGGAATTCAATCTCGATTATCGCATTGAGGAGAAGGTCGTTCCCGGCAGCGGCGTTAAACTGGCCGAACGAATTTATTTGAACCAGGATCACGAATTCGAATGGCCGGATTTGCGGGCGCAGGAAGACGACGGAAAAGGGTTCTGCCATGCGCTGCGCAATCAGGCCGGGATTCTCGTCGATGGGACCGTGATCCCGTGTTGTTTGGATGGGGAAGGCGTCATTAACCTGGGCAATGTGTATCAAACGCCTTTTTCGGAAATTGTGGAGGGAGAGCGGGCCAATCGGTTGTACGAAGGCTTCTCCCGACGCGAAGCGGTGGAGGAGTTGTGCCGGAAATGCGGATATCGCAAACGGTTCGGCGGCGGGGCGTAAGGTTTCACGGAAATAAAGAAGGAGCCGCGATCGGCTCCTTCTTTGTTTACCGGGATTAGTTCCAGTTAAGGTGAAATAGTAACGCTATTTGCGAAAAATCCGGACTTCGGCGAAAAATAGAGTGATGAAATCATCCTATTGGTACGAAAAAGGGGGAAATTCTGCTGTGATCTCGTAAATAAGGTGATGAAACATCGCTATCTCGCGCAAAAGTCGCTTAATCTACAAAATAAGATTACTTTATAACGCTATTTTCGCTGAGCTACTTCCAAGTTATCCCCCATGCGGCTAACTGCATGCTCACCAGCTTGCTTTCAGCTTGGCCGGATCGATCTTCGGCACCAGCCCTTCGGCGGCTGCCCGGTCCAGCAGCCCGCGGATCGCCGCGTAACCGTCATCGCCCAAATCGGCCGTATATTGGTTCACGTACAACCCGATATGGGCTTGCGTAACTTCGGGGGACATTTCCTGCGCATGGCTCATGACGTAATCGGCCGAAGCGCCCGGGTGTGCCCAGGCGTATTCCACGGATTCCCGTGTCCATCGGGCAATCGACGCAAGATCCAGCGAACGGCGGGCAATGATGGCGCCAAGGGGAATCGGCAAGCCCGTGTCGGACTCCCACCAGTTCCCCAGGTCCTGGAGCAGGTTTAGACCATAATTTTGATACGTGAAGCGGGCTTCGTGGATCACCAGCCCCGCGTCGAGGTCGCCGCGCTTAACGGCCGGCATGATCTCGTCGAACGGCATGACCGCGATCTCGCCGACGCCGCCGGGAACGTGCTTCGCCGCCCACAGCCGGAAGAGCAAATAGGCGGTGGAACGCTCGCTTGGCACCGCAACGCGGCGGCCCGACAGGTCGGAAGGGGAAGCAGCGCCCGCCGTCAATACCAGCGGCCCGCAGCCGCGGCCCAGCGCTCCGCCGCACGGAAGCAGCGCGTACTCGTCCAGCACCCAAGGCAGGGCAGCGTAGGAAATTTTCAACACCTCCGGTCCGGTGCCGGACGCGGCCCACCCGTTCGTGATATCAATATCTGCATAGGTCACGTCCAGCTCAGGCGCACCGGGGATCAAGCCATGAACCCAGGCATGAAATACAAAAGTATCGTTTGGACAGGGAGAAAAAGCGATGTTCATGATTGCAGCACCTCCGGTAGTTTAGCGCAGGCTTGCTCCAAAGCCTGCAGGGCATCGCCGATTTTCCACAGTTCCCGTTGACGCGGACCAACCGCGTTGGAAATGGCGCGCAGCTCCAGTACGGGAACGCCGAATTGGCGGGCGGCTTCGGCAACGCCGAAGCCTTCCATCGCCTCGGCGCCGGCGCCGGGGTAACGCTCGGCCAGCGAGCGTGCGGTTTCCGCCGTACCTGTGACGGTGGATAACGTCAGGATCGGGCCATGGTGGACCGCATGCCCGGCCTCCCGCAGCGCTGCTGCCCAGCGAGCCGCCAGCTCGTCCGCCACGGCGATCCGGGGCGAGCCGAAGCCGAGCTCGTCCACGGCGGCGAAGCCGTCCGGCGTTTCTGCGCCGAGGTCGGCGGCGATGATTTCGCTCGCGATCACGAGCGAACCTACGCCGGCGACCTCGCTGAAGCCGCCGCCGATCCCGGCGCTAAGGACGAGGCCGTACGCGCCGTCGGCCTCGTGGCGGGCCAGCGCGGCCGCCGTTGCCGCCGCCGCCGCCGCCGGACCGACGCCGGCCAGCCGCACCTCGGCGCGTTCGTAACCGCCGAGTCCACGCAGGACGGCCTGTTGCTCGGCTTCCACTGCCGTCATGATCAAAATTTTGGGATAAGGACGATTACTCATATCTTAGGGAACAACTCCTTGATCGTTGGACAAACTCACTCTTCAAATTATAAAGCTCCGCCCTGGGAAAACCAAGTCGGGTTATGATCCCGGTCAGCCCGCATTGTGGGGGCGGCCAAGCAAAAAGACCCGAGCTCGCGAAGGCGAGCAACGGGTCCAACCAACCGGACGGTCAGGCTCTTTGGTAAGGAACCGGACGCTCTAACGTCGTGCGCAGCGCTGCCGCTGCGTCGTACGGCCAATACGGGTTGCGCAGCAGCTCGCGGCCCAGCAGCACCAGATCCGCCCGCCCGTTGCCGAGGATTTCTTCCGCGTGGGTCGGGTCGCTGATCAAGCCGACGGCCCCGGTGGGAATGTCCGCTTGACGGCGGATTTGTTCGGCCAGATTCACCTGATACCCCGGAAATGCTTGAATTTGTGCCGGAATCAAACCGCCGGAGCTGCAATCGATCAAATCCACGCCTTGCGCCTTCATGCGGCGGGCATAATCGATATATTGCTCCAAAGAGTTGCCCTCCGGATCATATTCGTTCGCAGAAATCCGTACGAACAGCGGGCCGGTCCAAACCGAATTCACCGCCTCGATGACTTCGCCCAGCAGCCGGTAACGGCCGTCGGCGGTTCCGCCGTATTCGTCCTCCCGCTGGTTGGTCAGCGGCGACAGGAATTCGTTCAGCAAATAGCCGTGCGCCCCATGGATTTCAATGACGTCGAAACCGGCCTCTTTAGCGCGGCGCGCTCCGTCGCGGAAGCCTTCGACAATCCGCCGGATCTCCTCGGTGTCGGCGGCTTTCGGCGTTTTTTTCTCCGGGAACGGGATGGCCGACGGGGCGATAATCGTCTCCTCGAGCTCCGCTTTCCGGCCGGCATGGGCCAGCTGGATGCCGATTTTGGCCCCGCTTCGGTGCACAAGGTCGACGAGCTCCTTCAGCCCGGCCACGTGCTCGTCGCTCCAGATGCCAAGATCCTTGTAACTGATCCGGCCTTCCGGTACGACGGCCGTCGCTTCGAGGATGATCAGGCCGACGCCGCCGACGGCGCGGGAGGCGTAGTGGACCCGGTGCCAGTCGTCGATTTTTCCGTCCCGGTTAGGGGAAGAATATTGGCACATCGGCGACATGACGATCCGGTTATTCAGCGTAACCTGTTTGATCGTATACGGGGTAAATAGTTGAGCGCTCAACTCGATCACTCCTTATCTTTTTTGAATAAACTAAAGCCAATATCCATGTTAATCAATCGGATTAAAACTTACAAGTACGCGCAAATTTGTTGTAGTAAGCTCTTCTTGACCCCATGCCGGGAATCGGGTAAGATAGCTATCGAATCGTTGCCTAGGGTTCCGCGGCGGATGAAACTGCCGGACTGGTCCGAGAGGGAACGCGCGGACGCGAACGTGCCGTGGACACGGAGGGACAAAAGCCCGGGAGATATCGCTTTTTGATATCTTTCGGGCTTTATTTTTTCATAAAGGAGTGGGTCGTGCAACATGAAACGCGATTGGGGGTTGGTCGGCATTGCCGGCTTATTTGAAATCGGATGGGTGATCGGACTGAAACATGCCGGGGATGCGCTAAGCTGGGGCGCTACGGCAATCTGCGTCGTACTGAGCATGTATTTGCTTATTTTGTCGGGACGCCGGCTTCCGATCGGCACGGTTTATGCCGTGTTCACGGGGATTGGTACGGCGGGTACGGTGATCGCGGAGATGCTGGTATTCGGGGAACCGTTCCGATGGGCCAAGCTGTTGTTCATTATGCTGCTGCTTTTCGGCGTAATCGGCTTGAAATTGGTAACCGACGGCGAAACGCAGCGGGAAGGGGAGGCCTAACCAATGGATTGGATATTTCTGATTGTTGCCGGATTTGGCGAGGTGCTGGGCGTGATCGGGATCAATAAAATCAATACCCGAAAGAGCTTATACGCCTACGCCTGGATGGCCGGCGGGTTTCTGCTCAGCTTCTTGTTTCTGACCTTGGCGATGCGAACCATCTCCATGGGGACGGCTTATGCGGTATGGACGGGGATCGGCACGGCGGGAAGCGCCGTTGCGGGGATGCTGCTATACGGGGAGTCCCGCGAGTGGCGCCGATTGCTATTTATCGCCTTTATATTAGGAGCCGCTATGGGACTCAAGCTGATTAGCGAGTAAGCCAAAAATCTCCGGGGGGCGGTTGGATTTTCGTCCGATGGGACACATTAAGAGGGGTTCCATCCCCTAAAATCCAGGTAGAAACGGAGCGAACAGATCGAAATGAGCGATTTTTGGAACGCGGTCAAAACAAGAAGAAGCATTTACGCGATAGGCAAAGACATCGGCATCTCCGAAGACCGAATCGAGGAAATTGTGAAAAACGCGGTGCTTTACTCGCCATCTTCGTTTAACTCGCAAAGCGCTAGGGTCGTCGTTTTGTTCAATGAGCAGCATGATCGGCTATGGGATCTCACGAAAGAGACATTGCGTAAAGTCGTTCCGGCGGACAGCTTTGGTCCGACGGAAGAGAAAATGGCTTCCTTCCGCAGCGGCCGCGGCACCGTACTGTTCTACGAGGACCAGACGGTAATTGAAGGGCTGCAGAAGCAATTCGCGTTATACGCCGACAACTTCCCGGTTTGGGCGCAGCAATCCAACGGCATGTTGCAGTATGTGGTTTGGACGGCCCTATCGGATGAGGGCGTGGGGGCTTCCCTGCAGCACTATAACCCGTTAATTGACGATGAGGTGCGCAAGGAATGGGGCGTCCCGGAAGCCTGGAAGCTGATCGCGCAACTGCCCTTTGGCCATATCGGCGCTCCGGCGGGCGATAAGGAGTTTGCGCCGATCGACAGTCGAATGAAAGTATTTAGATAGAAAAAAAGCGTTTGGCCCAAAGCCAGACGCTTTTTTTTGGGGGTTATCCCGCGGAGGGGGATGAAGTTAGCCAGATGTCCTTGAAATCCATCCAACCGAGATTGTTGATCGCCAGTCCACGAATCGAAGGGTGGACGTACGTGTTCAACAACCCGTGCACAAGAAACGTGACCTGCGCCTCCTCCTGCAGCCGGTATTCGATTTGCTGCAGCAACGCCCGGCGTTTCTCCGGCAGGTTCGTCGCAAAAACCTCGTCCACAATCCCGAACACCCAGCGGCTCAATCCGGGCGGCATATGCAGCCGGATGAAGCTGTCTTCCTGCAAATAACTTTCCAGCTCGCACACTTCGTCCTCGGCGAATACGAGGCACATCAGGATGGCATCGGATTCCCGCGCGGCCGATTTCGCCATCTCGGCTTTACTGTGGTACACAACTTCAACCGGAATGCCGATGACAGCGCATTGCGAGCTGATCCACTCCGCTTCCTCGCGTTCGAGATAATGGGCTGCCAGGCGGATCGGCTCCCCGGTATACCCCGATTCCTCCAGCAACTGCCGGGCCGCGGCCGGATCATGCCGGTGAATGCCCAGCGCCGTATCTTCGGTAGGTTGAAAACTGCGGGCCGGATACCCCGGTTTGCCCGTGGCCCGGATCATGCCGGGACGGTCGATCGCCAGATTGACCGCCTGCCGGAAAGCAAGCGTCTGTTGCGGGCCAAGCCGGTTCCGATTCCAGGAGATCATCGAACAGCCCCGGTTTAACGTTTCGATTCGTTTCCAGTCGTCTCCGGCCCGGGCGGGAACACGCGAATCGTTAACGATCAGCTGCTCCCACTTCAGCTTCGAGGAATTCGGGATATCCTCGGGCAGAAAAACGAGAGTTACGCCGTCCAAATAAGGTCGACCGAGAAAATACCCCGCATGCACCTCCAGTTCCATCCGGTTCGCGCTCCAATGCGTTAGACGAAATGGACCGGTGCCGCTCGGAAACCGCCAAAACTCCGCTTCGTCCTTGCCGAGCAAATCGAAGGGAAGAACGGAAGCGCAAGAGGAGCAGAGCAGACGGGGAAGCAGCCAATTCGGTTTAACCAGGGTAAACACGACGGTTCGCGGGTCCAGCGCTTCGATCCGCTGCACGGTCGATAGGAGCCAGCTGTTGTTCGAATTCTCCCGCAGCCGGGAAAAGGTGAAAACAACGTCCTCGGCGGCGAGCTCTTTTCCATGATGGAACCGGACGCCTTTGCGCAAATGGAACGTCCACACCGTTCCGGCTTCGTCATGCTCCCAGTTGTGGGCGATCATGCCGGTCACTTGGCCCTTCGCCTGGTCGTATTGTACCAGACGGTCGAAGATTTGTCGCACGAGATGGGAATCGAAGCCGTAGAACAGATTGGCCGGATCGAGCGTAAGCGGGGCTTTGTACACCGGCAACCGGAAGATATCGCGGCAGCTTTGGCCGGCGGCGACCTGTTTGTCCGCCCCGAACTGATCGTTCAACCATTGAATGAACCGCTCCCGGGCATTTTTGTCTTCCTCGTGCTGGTGCAGGAATTCGAACGCCGAGCGGTATTCCCCTTTTTCCGCCAGCTTTTGGGCCAGTTCGATCATGAAATTTTCCCGGTTCGCCCGAAACACCATACGGGAACGATGTCCGCGCCCTCTGCCCGGCGACCACTCGATCAGGCCTTCCTCCTGCAGCTTGCGGATAATGAGCTTCACGTTCCGCTCCGTACAGTGAAACAACTTCGTTAAATCCTCCAGCGCCACCTCCACTTCGCGGGGTTCCGCCGAATCGCCGCCCAACCCGGAATAATGATCAAGCAACGCCATATAACGCTCTGCGGTCAACACTACGACACACCTCCAAATAACCCTCCGCTTATCGCCTGCACGCAACAAAAGGGGAAATGACTTTGGAATAGTATACTCTTTTTCTTCCTGTTTTTGAAGCGGATAATGGAAACATCCAAAGGGCTGGCGTTGCCGCCCGTAGGCCAGGAGGTTGTTGTCCAATGAATTATGTCGAGCTTTACCAAAGGGAAAGAGAGATCCGGCAGTTTCATCGTTCGCGGAAAACAACCGGCCAGTCCGGTTGTCTTCAGGGGATGATTGTTCCCGGGCGTCTCCGTAAAGACCGCAAGGGAGCGGTTGGTTTTGGCAAGGTGCTGCGCTCGTTTTTTCAAATGTTCCATTAATTCCAAACCGTCAAAAAGCCTGCATCGCGCGATGCAGGCTTCTCTTTCTTCAGGAGGAACGGCCGGCGAGGGCTTCCTTGAAATGCTCGGTTAGCAAAGGGACAACTTCGAATAGATCCCCGACGATCCCGTAGTCGGCTACCTTGAAGATCGGCGCTTCGGGGTCTTTGTTGATCGCGATGATGATTCGCGACTGGCTCATGCCGGCCAGGTGTTGGATCGCGCCGCTGATGCCGCAGGCGATGTACACCTCCGGCGTGACGACTTTGCCCGTCTGGCCGATCTGCAGCGCATAGTCGCAGTAACCGGCGTCGCAGGCGCCGCGCGAAGCCCCGACAGCCCCGCCGAGACAGTCCGCCAGCTCCTCCAGCACCTTAAAGCCGTCGGTGCTTTTGACGCCGCGGCCGCCGGATACGACGATCTTGGCTTCCGCGAGATCGACCTTGCCGGACACTTTGCGCACCACGTCCTTAAGAATCGTATGCAGCGTTGCAGGCGGGGAGAACTCCAGCGGAACGAGCGCGCCCGCCGCGGCCGCCGGGGTTGCCGGGGGAAGGTTGTTGGGACGAAGGGTTACGACTCCGGTGCCGTCCGCCAGGCGTTTTTGCTCGAACGCTTTGCCGGCATAGATCGGGCGCGTGAAAGTAATACCGTCGCCGTCCTTGGCGATGGCGGTAACGTCGGAGATTTGCCCGCAGGCGAGTCGAGCGGCTAACTGGGGAGCGAGATCGCGGCCGATCGCCGTATGACCGGTCAAGATCAGTTGCGGTTCGTCCCGCAGCGCGGCTAGGGCTTGCATCACCGCTTCAAGCGCCAGTTCCGGCCGGTAGGCATGGAGCTCGGCATGATCCAGCACCAGCACCTCGCCGTCGACATGACGGGCCAGTTCGGCAGCGGTCTCATCCAATTGGTGACCGAGCAGCACTGCCGTGAGGCGATCGCTTTCCTCCCGCAGCAGGTTGGCGGCGTGAAGCGCTTCCAAAGAAACCTGGCGAAGCTTCCCATCCTTCGTTTCGACGATCACCACGTACGTTTTGCTCATGATTAACGCCTCCTTATGATTTAAATGACCTTGGCTTCGGAGCGCAGCAGCCGAACCAACTCCGCCGCCTGCTCGGCGGGCGAGCCGGCCAGCAGCTTGCCGGCTTGGCGCGCCGGAGGCAGGGAGAGGCCCAGACGCTGCGTTTTCGGGGCGATCTCGCTTTCGCTGAGTCCGAGATCGGTCAGCGACAACTCGCGGAACGGTTTCTTCTTGGCTTTCATGATCCCGGGGAGCGAAGGATAACGCGGTTCGTTCAAGCCTTGCTGCGCCGTGAATACGGCGGGCAGCGCCACCTCCAGCGTTTCGGCGTCGCCCTCGGCATCCCGCACGACAGTTGCCCGGTCCCCGTTCACGGTGAGCTCGGTAATCGACGAGACGTGGGGGAGAGCCAGCAGCTTGGCGACGCGCACGGCAACTTGCCCGGCTCCGTTATCCACCGAGAAGTTGCCGCCTAGAATGAGGTCATAGCTCAGCGTTTGCAGGAAAGCGGCGAGCAGGCGGGAGATGCCGTATTCGTCCGTATCGACCGCCTCCGTGGCGATTCGCACGGCCTCGTCGGCGCCCATCGCCAGCGCGGTGCGCAGCGCCTCCGCCGTTCTTTCCGGCCCCGCCGACACGACCGTCACCGTGCCGCCATGAGCTTCTTTCAGGCGCAGCGCTTCCTCCACCGCGTATTCGTCGTAAGGATTGATCACGAACTTGACGCCATCCTCACTCACTTTTCCATCGGTTATGACGATTTTTTCCTCCGTGTCGAAGGTTTGTTTCAGGATGACAACCACATGCATACTAGCCAACTCCTTTCGAGGGTAAAGGTAGAATGGGGCATGACAAAATGAGCGCGTCTGATCCTTGGCGTAGGCGCTAACGCTTACCAGCGGGCTTATTTGGGCCAAAAGCAGGACTTGTCATATCTAACGCTTGCCAGTCACGCTATTGGATCGGATGCAGCGATTTTCCGCATGAAAACTCCAAATTAAGCTGTCTGACAAGCGTTACACGGCGTACGTCCGGTTTCTGAGGCGGTTAGCGATTGACATAAGCGTTAGAACTCATACATGCGAAATAGAGAGGAGCTACTTCTTGACCGCGCGCAGAAAAAAATCGACGGTGTTCTCCACTTGGCCGGAGAGGGAATACTTCATGCCGGAAATGAGCCAGGAGGTGACGACCTCGTCCAGCGCGCCGAAAATCAACTGCCGGGAGAGCTTCGGATCCAGGTTGGAACGGAACGATCCTTCCTCGATCCCTCTCTTCAAGATATGCTCAATCAGCGTGATATAGGGCTTCACGGCGAGGCCGATGGCCTTGCGCAGTTCGAGGGAGCTTTGCCGCAGCTCGATTTGCGTGACGTACGCAAAATTGACGTTCTGCTCCAGATGGGTGAAATGGATTTCGCACACCTTGCGCAGCGCTTCTTCGGCCGTATTCGTCTCGCGGATGCTTTGATGGAACAGTTCGACGAGCTTGCCCAGCCGGTCTTGGAAGAGAGAGATCAGGATATCTTCTTTATTTTTGAAATATAAATAAATCGTACCGTCCGCGACGCCGGCCTCTTTGGCGATTTTAGACACCTGGGAGCCGTGAAATCCGTTCTCCGCAATGACTTTTTCCGCCCCATCCAAAATCATTTCAAATTTTTCCTGTTTCCTACTTGTCATCGGGCCACCTCAATGCTAAAATTTAAAACACCTGAATGAACCGTCATTCATTTTCTTAATCTTAGGGGAACCACGCACCGGTTGTCAAGGCTGAATCCTTAAGATTTCAATTAAAAACCAACATGCAAGCGCTTACTCGGATTGTCCTACTTAAAAAGGCCACACTCAATCACTGCACTTAATCGCAACTCTCAATCACTACTACTCTCAATCGCAACACTCAATCGCAACATTAGTCCTCCACAAATGGAACCATTCGACCTCAACGCTTGATCACAATTTTTAGGAAACATCGCCATCCGAAGGAACCATTTTCGTCCGCAATCCACTTGTCACGAAAGGAAATTTCCCATAAGGAGGGAGGTCTGAATCATGGTCACGTTTTGGCTAACGCTGAACGCTTTGCTGTTTGCGGTCGTCACGGGATACGCCGTGTTTGCGTTCTATCAGGCCGTATTCCGCCGGTTTCTTTATCTGCGGCTCGGCCGGCCGATCGATTTTCGCGCAAGGCGCGGAGGAGCCCAAGGCGAATTCTGGTCGCAGGTGTTCGGGCAGAAGAAGCTGCTCAAAGACCGCAAAAGCGGCATCATGCATGTCGTCGTGTTCTACGGATTTATCGTGCTGCAATTCGGGGCGATCGATTTGATCGTCAAAGGGCTGTCGCGCGGCGGACATCTGCCTTTGCCGGCCTACGAGCTGTTCGGATGGTTCCAGGAGTTTACCGCACTGGCAATCCTCCTCGCGATGGGGTACGCGGCATACCGCCGTTATATCGAGAAGCTGCCGCGCTTGAAGAAGGGCTGGAAACCCGGCATCGTCGTGATCTTCATTTACTCGTTAATGGTTTCGGTCCTGTTGTCGCTAGCCTTCGAACGCGTCTGGATGGGGCTTGAGTTCTCTTGGTACGCTCCGGTTTCGTCGGCCATCGCCGCCGCATTCGCCGGGCTGCCTTCCGTCGCTGCGGAAGCTGTCTTTTACGTGTTCTGGTGGCTGCACTTGTTGATTCTGCTCGCTTTTCTCGTCTATGTCCCCCAGTCGAAGCACTTCCATCTCATCACCGCGCCGATCAACATCTGGCTGCGCCGCCGGGAACCGCATGGCCGGCTGCAGAGCCTGAACCTCGAGGATGAAGAGGCGGAAAGCTTCGGCGTGGGCAACGTCGAGGACTTCACGCAAAAGCAAATGCTCGACTTCTACGCTTGCGTAGAGTGCGGGCGCTGCACCAGCGTCTGCCCGGCGGCGAGCACCGGCAAAACGCTGTCGCCGATGCATCTGATCACGAAGCTGCGTGATCATCTTACCGAAAAAGGCGCTGCGGTCACCGGCAAATCGCCGTGGGTGCCGGCGAATGTGTTCGGCTCCGCCGGCGTCCATGCGGTGGCGGCCGGTGCAGGGCACGCCGCACCAGCCTGGGACAGCGCTGCGGGCATCACCGACATCCGCCCGACGCTCGATTGGCAGAAGGCGGCCTGGCAGCCGGCCGCCCAGGGCAAAGCCGCAACCGAGCTTGAGCTGATCGGCGACGTCATGACCGAAGAGGAAATCTGGGCCTGCACGACGTGCCGCAACTGCGAGGATCAGTGCCCGGTCGGCAACGAACACGTCGACAAGATCGTTGACCTGCGCCGCCATCTGGTGCTGATGCAGGGCAGCGTGCCGGCGGAAGGGCAGCGCGCGATGCAGAACATCGAGCGCCAAAGCAATCCCTGGGGCATCAGCCGCAACGACCGCGCCGCCTGGACCGGCGAGCTTGCGGGCATCCCCGTGCCGACGGTCAAGGAGAATCCGGCCTTCGAAATTTTGTTCTTCGTCGGATCAATGGGCTCCTACGATTTGCGCAGCCGCAAAATCACGCGGGCGTTCGTCCGGCTCTTAAACGAAGCGGGCGTCAATTTCGCCATCCTTGGCAATGAGGAGCGCAACTCCGGCGATACGCCGCGCCGGATGGGCAACGAGCTCTTGTTCCAGCAGCTGTGCCAGGAGAACATCGCGACGTTCCAAAGGTACGGGGTGCGCAAAATCGTCACCGCTTGCCCGCACACGTTTAATACGCTGAAAAACGAATATCCCGAATTCGGTTTGGAGGGGGTGGAAGTGCTGCACCATACGCAGCTGCTCGAGCAACTGATCCGCGAAGGCCGGCTGAAGCCGGCCCACCGGGTGAGCGAACGGATTACCTATCACGATTCTTGTTATCTCGGGCGGTATAACGGCGTATATGACGCACCTCGCGAGGTGCTGCGGGCCGTGCCCGGCGTGGAGCTGGTCGAGATGGACCGGTCGCGGGAGAACGGGATGTGCTGCGGCGCCGGCGGCGGGCTGATGTGGATGGAGGAAACCGCCGGCAAACGGATCAACCTGGCCCGCACCGAACAAGCGCTGGAGGTCCGCCCCAGCATGATCAGCAGCGCGTGTCCTTACTGCCTGACGATGCTGGAGGACGGCACGAAACTCAAGGAAGTGGAAGGCCAGGTGAAGGCGCGGGATATTGCCGAAATTCTGGAGCTGTCCGTATTTGGCGAGCAGGCGGCCGATTTGGTTCCCGTGTTGTCTCAATGAAATATTCAATGTCATAGGAGGTAGATCAAATGAACAAACCGATCCGGAAAGCAGCCGTCATCGGCTCCGGGATCATGGGCTCCGGCATCGCAGCCCAACTGGCAAACGCGGGCATCACATGCCTGCTGCTCGACATCGTCCCGCAGCGGCTGACCGACGCGGAGATGGCCGCCGGGTTGACGCTCGACCACCCGTCGGTGCGCAATCGCCTGGCGACGACCGCCATCGCCGGGCTGGCCAAGACCAAACCCGCCCCGCTTTATGACAACGCTTTCGCCGAGCGAATCACGCCCGGCAACCTGGAGGATCACTTGCCGCTGATCGCTGACGTAGATTGGGTCATCGAGGTCGTCGTCGAGAACCTCGCCGTCAAACAGCAACTGCTGGCCCAGGTGGAGCGCCACTGGAAACCGGGAACCGTCGTCAGCTCGAACACGTCGGGCATTTCGATCAGCGCGATGGCCGAAGGCCGGTCCGAGGAATTCCGGAGGCATTTTCTCGGCACGCATTTCTTTAACCCGCCGCGGTATATGAAGCTTCTGGAGATCATTCCCGGGCAAACGACCGACCCGGAGCTGGTTCGAGGCTTAAGCCGTTTCTGCGAACGCACGCTGGGCAAAACGGTTGTGCTCGTTAAAGACACGCCGAATTTCATCGCCAATCGCATCGGTACTTACGGGCTGCTGGTGACGCTGCGCGAAATGGCGGAAAAGGGGTACACCGTCGAGGAAGTGGATGCAGTCACCGGACCGGCGATGGGCCGTCCGAAAAGCGCCACCTTCCGCACCCTGGATCTGGTCGGACTCGATACGTTCCTGCATGTGGCCGATAACGTGTACGCCAATGTGACGGAGGAGGCGGAGAAACAGGCGTTTGCCGCGCCGGAGCCGCTCAAGGAGATGGTATCCCGCGGCTGGCTCGGGGAGAAGAGCGGGCAGGGCTTTTACCGGAAAATCAAAGGGGAACGGGGGAGCGAGATTTTGTCCTTGAACCTCCGGACGATGGACTACGCCCCGCAGCGTAAGGTGGCGTCCGCTTCCTTGGAAGCCGCCAAGCTGGCGAAAGGCGCGGCCGCCAAGACGAAAGCGCTGCTCGGCACCCCGGACCGCTACTCGCAGTTGGCCTGGGATGTGCTCAAGCAGGTGTTGATTTACTCCGCCGCCAAGCTGGGCGAAATTGCGGACAGCATCCGCGAGATCGATGAGGCGATGAAATGGGGCTTCAACTGGGAGCTGGGCCCGTTCGAAACGTGGGACGCCATCGGCTTGGTCCGCTCGGTCGAGAAGATGGAAGCGGATGGGCTTACGGTGCCGGCCTGGGTTAAAGATTGGATTGCACAGGGGAATACCTCGTTCTACAAAAAAGACGGGGGCTCCCTCTTTCAGGCCGCGGTTGGTGGATATGCGCCAGTGGAGCTCCCGCCGGAACAGATATCGCTGCGCGATCTGAAGGCGCAGAACCAAGTGGTTCGCAGCAACAGCGGCGCTAGCCTGATCGATCTCGGCGACGGCGTGGCCTGCCTGGAGTTTCATTCGCCGAACAATGCGATCGGCGCCGATATTCTGCAAATGATCTCGCAAAGCATGGACGAGGTGCGGGACAATTTCGAAGGCCTCGTCATCGCCAACCAGGGCCGCAATTTCTGCGTCGGGGCCAACCTCATGCTGCTTCTGATGGAGGCGCAAGACGAGGAATGGGAGGAAATCGACGACATCATCCGTCTGTTCCAGAACACGATGTACCGGCTGAAACGGTTCGAGAAGCCGGTGATCGCCGCACCGCACCGCATGACGCTGGGCGGCGGAGTGGAGGCGTGCATGCCGGCCGATCAGGTGATCGCCGCCGCCGAAACGTATTACGGACTTGTGGAGGTCGGCGTGGGGCTGATCCCGGCGGGCGGGGGCTGCAAAGAGCTGGCGCTGCGTGCCAGTCAGCAGGCGTCCCTTGCGGAGGCCGACTTACAGCCTTATATCAACGCGTACTTCCAAACGGTCGGCACCGCCACGGTTTCAAGCAGCGGCCACGATGCCAAACGATTGAGCCTCTTAAAACAGACCGACCGAGTCGTGCTGAATCCCGACCATACGATTTATGAGGCGAAGCAGGCTGTGCTGAAGCTGGCGGGCGGCGGGTATGAGCCGATTCCCGAAACGAAGTTCCGCGTCGTCGGCTCCGAAGGGAAAGCGGTGTTGCAATTGGGCGCGCTGGGTATGCGCGAAGGCGGCTACATCAGCGACCACGACCTGCTGATCGCGAACAAGCTGGCCCATGTGCTGGCAGGCGGCGACGTTCCAGCGGGAACGTTCGTGACGGAGCAATACATGCTTGACCTGGAACGCGAGGCGTTCCTGAGCTTATGCGGAGAGCCGAAGACGCGTCAGCGCATGCAGCACATGCTGAGCAAAGGCAAACCGCTGCGCAACTAATCGAGAGGGAGAGTGAGTCTACGATGAAAGAAGCTGTAATCGTATCGACAGCCCGAACGGCGGTGGGCAAAGCCAAAAAAGGCAGCCTGACCCAAACGCGCGCCGACGACTTGGGCAAGATCGTGCTGGATGCGGCGGTGGAGCGCGCTCCCGGGCTAAGCAAAGCGGATGTCGAGGACATCATCATCGGCTGCGCCATGCCGGAAGGCGAGCAGGGATTGAACTTCGCGCGCATTATGGCGTTATACGCCGGTTTCCCGGTGACGGTGCCGGCATTAACCATCAATCGCTTCTGCTCGTCCGGACTGCAAGCGATCGCTTTCGCGGCGGAGCGGATCATGCTGGGCCAGGCCGACGTGCTGATCGCCGGCGGCGTGGAAAGCATGAGCCACGTGCCGATGACCGGCTTTAAGGTGTCGCCGAATCCGCGGATCGTTGCCGAGATGCCGGAGGCGTATATGGCGATGGGCCATACGGCGGAGCGCGTCGCCGAGCGGTTTGGCGTTTCCCGCGAGGATCAAGACCGCTTCGCCTTGGAGTCGCATCGCAAGGCGGCCCGGGCTATCGCCGAAGGCAAGTTTAAGGAGGAGATCGTACCGTTTGAGGCGGAACAACGCAGCCTGGATGAGAGGGGGAAAGTCAACGTGAAGCGTTTTGTCTTCGACACCGACGAAAGCGTACGCGGCGACACGACCCTGGAGGCTCTGGCCAAGCTGAAACCGAGCTTTAAGCAAGGCGGTACGGTGACTGCGGGGAACTCCTCCCCGATGAACGACGGGGCGGCGGCGGTTGTCGTCATGAGCCGGGAGAAAGCCGAGGAGCTGGGGCTTCAGCCGCTGGCCACGTTCCGCTCTTTCGCCGTGGCTGGCGTAGAGCCGGAGCTGATGGGTGTAGGGCCGGTAAAGGCGATTCCGAAAGCCCTTTCGGCAGCCGGAATCACGTTGGACGATGTGGATCTGTTCGAAATTAACGAGGCTTTTGCTTCCCAATGCCTGCACGTGATCCGTGAATTGGGTCTGGACGAGGACAAAGTGAACGTGAACGGCGGTGCGATCGCGCTGGGGCATCCGCTGGGCTGCACCGGCACGAAGCTGTCCATTTCGCTGATCCACGAGCTGCGCCGCCGGGGCGGCGGGTACGGGGTCGTGTCGATGTGCATCGGCGGCGGTATGGGGGCGGCCGGCGTGTTAGAAGTTCATCCCATTAATTAATGAAGGAGAGGATCGCATGAGCAACGAAACGATGGAGAAAATTGCAGGCGGCAGCTTCGTCATCACGGATATCGATTACACCCGGGTCGTTACCCCGGAGGACTTCAGCGAAGAACAGCGCATGATCGGGGAGACGACGGAGGAATTCGTGAAGACCGAAATTCTCCCGCGGGACGAGGAGATCGAGCATCTGAACTATGAGCTGACCGCCGATTTGCTGCGTAAAGCGGGCGAAGTGGGGCTGCTGGGGGCTGACGTACCCGAAACTTACGGCGGGATGGGGCTCGACAAGGTCAGCACGACGCTGATCAGCGAGAAGCTGACCAAAGCGTCCTCGTTTGCGCTTTCCGCCGGAGCCCATGTCGGGATCGGGACGCTGCCGATCGTTTATTTCGGGACCGAAGCGCAGAAGCGGAAATATTTGCCGAAGCTGGCGACGGGCGAGCTGCTTGCGGCTTATTGCCTGACGGAGCCTTCCTCGGGCTCCGATGCGCTGGGCGCCAAAACGACGGCCGTGTTGTCGGAGGATGGCACGCATTATGTGTTGAACGGCACCAAGCAGTTTATTACCAACGCCGGTTTCGCCGACGTGTTCATCGTCTACGCCAAAGTGAACGGCGCGGATTTCAGCACGTTTATCGTTGAACGGAGCATGGATGGGGTCAGCGTCGGGCCGGAGGAGAAAAAGATGGGCATCAAAGGCTCCTCCACCTGTCCGCTGATTCTGGAGGATGTGAAGGTGCCGGCCGAAAACCTGCTTTGGGAGGTGGGCAAAGGCCATTTGATCGCCTTTAACATCCTGAATATCGGGCGCTTCAAATTGGCGGCGGGATGTCTCGGTTCCTCCAAAGACGCCATCGAGTACGCGGCGAAATACGCCAACGAGCGCACCCAGTTCGGGCAAAAAATCTCGTCCTTCCCGCTCATCGGCAAAAAGCTGGCGGAGATGAATACGCGCACGTTCGTGCTGGAAAGCATGGTGTACCGCACCGCCGGCCTGTTCGATGTCGGTTTGGCCGACGTGGATCACGGCAGCGCCGATGTAGGTTATCAATCGGCCAAGGCGATTGCCGAATATCAGCTGGAATGCTCGATCAACAAAGTGTTTGGCTCGGAGACGCTGGATTTCGTTGCGGACGAAGGGGTGCAGATCCACGGCGGTTATGGATTTACGCAGGAATACCGGATCGAGCGGATCTATCGCGACTCGCGAATCAACCGGATTTTTGAAGGCACGAACGAAATCAACCGTCTCTTGATTCCCGGCAGCCTGGTGAAGCGCGCAATGAAAGGCGAACTGCCGCTGCTGCCTGCCGCACAGAAGCTGCAAGCGGAGCTGATGGAGCCGATGCCGAGCCGTTCGTTCGAAGGGACGTTGGAGGAGGAAGCGCACCTGCTGTCCATGTCCAAAAAGATCTTCCTGATGGCCGGGGCCCAGGCCGTGCAGAAGTATCAACTAAAGCTCGAGCGCGAGCAGGAGGTGCTGAGCCATCTGGCGGACATCATGATTTCCGTTTACGCGATGGAAAGCGTTCTGCTTCGAACACAGAAGCTAATCGCACGTGTCGGCGAAGACAGGGCGGAGCTTCCGATCGCCATGACCCGCTCATTCATCCATGAAGAATTCGGCAACATCGAAGCATGGGCCAAAGAGGTGTTAAGTTACATGGAACAAGGGGATCTGCTGCGTACCCAGCTGTCCATTCTCAAGAAATTGACAAAGCGTTCGGCCGTGAATGCGCTGTCATTAAAACGGAAAATCGCCGTCAAAGTGATCCAGGCGGAGAGATACGTTGTGTAAAAATTGCGAGGTTGGGAGGCAGGCGTATGACAAGGAAACCTTGGCTGAAGTTTTATCCCGCTGAAGTACCGCCCACCTATGAGTATCCAAAGCAAAATCTCGCCCATTTCCTGGAACTTTCCGCCGCTCGGTATCCCGAAGTTACGGCTCTGGAATTCATGGGAAAGAAAATGACGTACCGCGTTTTGCTGGAACAGTCGTACCGGTTTGCGAATGCCCTGCGGAAGCTGGGCATTCGCAAGGGCGACCGGGTAGCCATCATGCTGCCGAACTGCCCGCAGGCGGTGATCGCGTATTACGGCACCCTGCTGATGGGCGGCATCGCGGTGATGACGAATCCGCTGTATATGCCCAGGGAGCTGGAGCATCAGCTTGGGGATGCCGGCGCGCGCGTCATGGTCACGCTCGACCCGTTCGTCGAACGCGTGAGAACGGCAACGAAGCTAAACCCGCTGGATTACATCATCGCAACCTCCATCAAGGACTATTTGCCTTTTCCCAAGAACCTCCTGTATCCGATCAAAGCCAAGAAAGACGGCATGGCCGCTCATTTGAACTATACCGATCGGCTGCTCGCCTTCCCGGCTTTCCTCGCTGGCGGAAGCCCGGAGCCGTGCCGCGTCGAGCTCGATCCCGAGCAGGATCTGGCCTTATTGCAGTATACCGGCGGGACAACGGGTTTTGCCAAAGGCGTCATGCTCACGCATATGAATCTGGTGGCCAACACGATTCAGAATCAGCTCTGGTTCTACCGTTCCCGTTTGGGGAAAGAGAAATATTTGGCCGCGCTGCCTTTTTTTCATGTGTTCGGCATGACGGTGTTATTAAATCAATCGGTCGCTTTGGGCGGCACTTTGCTGATGTTGCCGCGCTTTGACATCCATCAGGTGCTGCAGGTGATCCATCACAAGAAGCCGACGGTATTCCCCGGAGCGCCCACGATGTACGTGGCTATCATTAACCACAAGGACATCGCGGGATACGATTTGTCCTCGATCAATGTGTGCGTTAGCGGTGCGGCGCCGCTGCCGCTGGAGGTTCAAACCCGGTTCGAGGAAGTGACCGGGGGAAAGCTGATCGAAGGTTACGGCTTGACCGAGGCTTCGCCCGTCACCCATGCCAACAATATCTGGGAGACGCGGAAGAGCGGGTCGATTGGGATTCCTTTTCCCGACACCGACGCGATGATCGTGCATCCGGACACGCTTGAGGAAGTCCCGGTCGGCGAAATTGGCGAGCTGGCCGTGCGCGGCCCGCAGGTGATGCGGGGGTATTGGAACCGTCCGGAGGAGACGTACAAGACGCTGCGCGAAGGCTGGTTGCTGACCGGCGACTTGGGACGAATGGACGAAGACGGCTTCTTCTACATCCTGGATCGTCGCAAGGATTTGATTATTGCCGGCGGGTATAACATCTATCCGCGCGAAGTCGAGGAGGTGCTGTTCGAGCATCCGGACGTGGAGGAGGCGATTGTGGCGGGGATTTACGATCCGTACCGCGGCGAGACCGTCAAGGCGTACATTGTATTGAAGGAAGGTGCCTCCCCGGACGCAGAGGGAATCAAGCGCTGGTGCAAGGAGAAGTTGGCTGCCTATAAGGTGCCGAAGGTTTACGAGTTCCGCGATAGTCTTCCCAAGACGTTAGCCGGTAAAGTGTTGCGCCGCAAGCTCGTTGAAGAAGAAGCGGAACGCCAGAAACCGCCGCAAGCGAATTAACCGCCAGAGGATGAAGTTCGCCGCGGGCGAAAGGAACAGGGAGGGAATCGAAATGAAAGCGGATTCAGAAGAACTGCGGCAGCGTCTGGAGCTGTGGAATCAAGCTGCGGTCGGTTCGTTCGTCGAGTATCTCGGCTGCCGGGTGGAGGAGGCGAATGAACACAGGGTCGTGATGACGCTGGATATCCGTCCCCATCATTTGAATTTGATCGGCATTGTGCACGGCGGAGTCCATGCGACGCTGATCGATTCGGCCATGGGGCTGCTGGCGATGATCGCCAAGCCCGAGGCGAGCGTCGTCACGACGAATTTGAATTTGAATTATGTGGCCAAAGCCGAGCATGGGCGCATTACCGTGACCGCCGAACGAGTCCACGTATCGCGCAAATCGGTGACGACGATGGCGTATGCCCGGTTGGATCAGGGCGAAATTTGCGCTTTTGGGACAGGAACGTTCCGCGTTACCTGACAGCTTGGGTGGTTGCCGCGGTGCGGGAGGCTCGCTTTGCGCATATGGTAAATAGACACAAGCCATATGCGCAAGGAGGAGCCCCCCATGAACCTATTGATGGTGGCGCCCGAGCAAATTCCCATTCCGGGCAGCGGCTCGGTCGAGATTAGCATGCTGGCCATCGCCAAACAGCTGGCGGTTAACCACACGGTGACGCTCATCAGCAGAGCGGACCGAGGCCTACCGCGCGTCAGCCGTATGGGCGGTTTGACGATCGTCCGCGTAAGGGCCGGCAGCCCAAGCCGGTATATCGCTTCAGTACTGCAATACATCCGGGGATGGCGCTACGATATCATTCAAGTGGATAATCGCCCGCATTACGCGGCCAAAATCAAAGCCGCGCTTCCGCATACGCCCGTCACCTTGTTTCTGCATTCGCTGACGTTCGCCAAACCGACGGCGCGGGTGAACGAAAGCTTAGGCAAAGCCGATCTGATCATTGCCAACAGCGAGTCGCTTAAAACGAGCTTGGCCGCTCGTTTCCCCCGCCATGCGGGCAAGCTGCGAAAGGTCCATCTCGGCGTCGATACCGGACGGTTCAGACCGGAAGAAGGGCGTTCGAGCCGTTCGGGCCGCCGTTTCCGCGTGTTGTTCGTCGGCCGGGTGATCCCGCGAAAAGGCGTTCCGGTGCTGATCCGGGCGATCGGACTCGTCCGCAAGGAATACGGGCCCGTCGATTTAATCGTTATCGGCCGCGGACGGCCCGGCTACATGCGGGAGCTGAAACGGTTGGCTAGAATCAATGGATTGTCGGTTACGTTCGCCGGGAAAATTCCGCATCGCGCCATTCACCGCTGGTTTCGCGAGGCCGACCTGTTCGCCTGCCCTTCCCAGCAGCATGAAGCGTTTGGACTCGTGAACGTGGAAGCGATGGCTTCCGGACTCCCCGTCGTAGCCTCCAACATCGGCGGGATCGGGGAGATTGTCAAACATGGAGCCAACGGTTATCTGGTGGACGCGTATACCCAGCCGAAAGAACATGCGAAGTGGATTTTGAAGCTGGCCCGGGATCGCGACCTGACCGCGAAAATGTCCAGGCAAGCGCGGAAAGATGCCGTAGCGCAGTTCAACTGGAAGCAGACCGCCGGCAAGCTGGTGGGAATCTACCGGCAGTTCGGTGCCTGAAGGCTGAAGACAAAGAAACCGGGCGGAAGGCGCCAAAATGGCTGCCAACTCCGTCCGGTTTTCTTGATTGGCGTTCAGACGCTCATTTGTATTTGCCGTAAGCCCGGGCATATTTCATGATCTTGCGGAAAATGTTCTTGTCCTTTAGCTTACGGAAGATGAACGGGTCCGGAGAAGTGTTGACCTCCAGAATCCACGGCCGCAGCTTTTGGTCGATCGCGACGTCCACCCCGATTTCGCGCAGTCCGGGAAAACTGATTTTCAAGTGATTGGCAATATCCTCGCCGAAGTTCTCCAGCATATTCATATAAGACTTGAGCCGCGGTTCCTTCAAATAGGGAGAGAGCAGCTTCTCCGCCGCCATAAGTTTTCCTTCGCTGTGATAGTTGGTGACAATCTTCTTCGGGTGGGCCAGTCTGCCGATGATGCCGGTCGTTTCCCAAACCTTCCGGGGGGTACGCTGAACCATGACGCGCAGATCGAATCGGCGTTTGTCATATTTGAGCAAGTCGATGCCTTGCTGGACCAGGTAACGGCCCCGCAGCTTATGCTTGCGGATCACAGCGTACAGCTCGTCGAACGAACCGCAGGAACGAACCGTTTTCTCATGCTGAAACTGGTAGGTCCCTTGCCGCAGGTAAGGTCTGAATTCCACTCGCATGACCCCGTTCCCCCAGGTTCCGTTCACGGGCTTCACGTAAACCATTTTATGTTTTAGCAGCATATTCAGCAGATGCTCTTTACTGAATCTTCGGGTTTCGGGGAGGTAGGCCCGCAGCTCGCTGCTTTGCATCAAAGCTTCGTTTTTTCTCCATTTACTGGTGACATGGCGCGCATGCCGTGAAGATTTCATTTGCGCATTTCCCCTTCGATATCGTATAGGGTAGTGTATTCCCGCGCTCCGAAAAGGGAGAAGATGATCACCTAATGATCTGAAAATGGACATCGGCAGGCGTCCGGACGCATACAAAATTTGGATATGAAGCATATTACAAATTACAACTGCTTTAGAGCCGGAGGCGCGCGATGAGAAGAATGAATCGAAATCTAGCCCCCCATATCCGCCGGAAGAAAAAAACGGAACCTGCCGCAAATGGGCTTAATGACGCGACAAACCGTTCATTGGACGGTTCCCTCGCCGGAACGGTCGCTTTGATCCAGGAAGCATTGGGAAACAGCCCGGATGTCATTATCCGCAGGATGGCGGACGGGAAGCTCGTTGCGAGTTATATTGACAGCTTGATTGATCCTCAACTGTTAAGCGAGCTGATGGGCAATATCGAAAACATGATCCAGACAGGGGAAGCGGTGACTTCGACGGCACGGTTAGCGGACTCGATGAATGCGGGAAGCGTAAAGTTGGTTGGCACCGAGCGCGAGTTGTTAGCTGGAATGTTGGCGGGAGGGGCAGTAATTATCGTCGACGGGGTGGTTGGAGGAATGGTTGTCTCCATTCCCGGAGGGGCGCGGCGGTCTGTCGAAGAACCGTCCTCCCAGACCGTTATCCGCGGGCCAAAGGAAGGCTTTACCGAAGATTTGTCAACGAACCTCTCGCTGCTCCGTAAGAGGTTACGAACGCCGGATTTGCAATTTGAAAACCGTGTCATCGGCTCCTACACCCAAACTCGAGTGGTTGTTGCTTATATCAGGGGGATCGCCCACCCGCCGGTGGTGAAGGAAGTGTTGAAAAGGCTCGATGCCATCGATACGGACAGCATATTGGAAAGCGGTTATATCGAAGAGTTTATTCAGGACCGTTCGTTCACCCCGTTCCCGACGATCTTGAACACCGAGCGTCCCGATGCTGCTGCGGGAGGGCTGCTGGAAGGGCAGGTCACCATACTGATCGACGGCAGTCCCTTTGTACTGATCTGTCCGGTAACGTTCTTTAAGTTCTTCCAATCTAGTGAAGACTATTATCAAAGATATGACATTTCTTCATTGCTGCGGAATATTCGCTTATTTTCCTTTGTGGTCGCGCTGCTGCTTCCTTCCCTTTATATTGCGGTGACCACGTTTCACCCGGAAATGCTCCCCGCCACGTTGCTGATTAGTATCGCGGCTCAGCGCGAAGGGACGCCGCTACCGGCGCTGCTGGAAGCGATGCTGATGGAGATTACCTTTGAGGTAATTCGGGAAGCCGGCGTTCGTATGCCTCGGGTGGTTGGTCCGGCCATCTCGATCGTGGGAGCCCTGGTGCTGGGACAAGCCGCAGTGCAGGCAGGGCTCGTTTCCGCTGCAATGGTCATTATCGTGTCGTTTACGGCGATTGCCAGCTTCGTCATCCCGACATTTGGCATGTCGGCGGCCGTACGCTTAATTCGTTTTGGCCTGATGCTGCTGGCGGGCTCCTTCGGCCTTTACGGTATCCTGGCGGGGTTGATTCCGTTGCTCATGCATCTGGTATCGCTTCAATCGTTTGGTGTTCCCTATTTCTTGCCGGTTTCTCCGTTAAGCTGGTCCAATATGAAGGACGTGTTTATCCGGTTGCCTTGGCCAAAGATCGTAAAACGCCCTGAATTTATCAGCCTCCATAACCAAACGAGACAAGACTCCGGCCCGGAAGAGGCCCAAAACTGAACTAGGGGAGTGCGAGATGCGACGTATTCTGTTGTGCTGCGCAGCTGTGCTTATCTGTTTGGCATCGGCCGGTTGCTGGAACCGTACGGAGTTGAACGAATTGGGGATCACCGTTGCAACCGGATTTGATCGCAGCGGTGACGATTGGGAAATGACGTACCAGGTCATCGTTCCGTCAGCTAGCGGGACGAGCCATGGCGGAGGAAGCCCCGGCGGCGGCTCCCAGCCCAGCGTTTATGTCTTTACGACGAAAGGGAAAACGATTCGCGAAGCGGCCGATCTCGGCTATACGGAGAACCCGCGGCGTTTGTATTTCGGCCATACCGACATTATGGTCATCGGGAAAGATGCGGCCGAATCGGGCATTGAACAAATCTTTGATTTGTATTTTCGAAATATAGATGCGCGCGAAACCGTGCTGGTCGCTGTAACGGACACGAAAGCAAGTGAAATCTTGCGCAAGATGGTGCCTCCGGAAAAAATACCGGGCACGGCCTTGGCTGATTTGTTACGGAAGCAAGACAGTTTCTCTTCTTATTTTTCGATCATTAATGTATTTCAAATGGGCCAGAAGCTGGTTTCTGACGCGCAAGCGGTTGGCGTGCCGGAGATTATCGTCACAAAAGGGAATGATAAAGCGCTGGAGTCGCTGGACGTGAATAAAACCACATCACCCCCCGTTAAAATGAAAGTTGAACGATTGGGCGTATTCCATCAAAACCGGCTCGTTGGGTACCTTAACCGAGATGAAAGTTATGGCATCTCTTGGTTAACAAACCAGGTCAAAGGCAGCACGATCTCGTTTTCCTGCCCCGACACCGATGCAAAGACAAAGGATGGAACCGTTCGGATTACGGGCGCCAAAACCAAAGTGACGCCGGTTCGGGCAGGTGACCGGTACAACATGCGCGTAGAGACGGAAGCCAGCGGCGGTTTGCTGATGGAATATAAGTGCCCGGTGGATTTGTCCAAGCCGGGAAGTATCAATGCCATCGAAAAGGCGGTGGAGGAGGAAATTCTTAGCGCAATCGAGACGGGTTGGGAAGCGAGCCGGAAACTTCGGGGCGATTTGCCCGGGTTTGCCGATATTATCCATCGCAAAGATCCCAAAGCATGGAAACGACTGCAAAAGAACTGGAGCGAGGAGTTAACCCGCATCGAGCTGGACGTCCGCGTCAAGATGAAGCTGCAGCGTCCGGGGTTGACGAAAAAATCGTTTGGTTCCCTGCTGAATCGGGAACAGGAGCAGGAATGAAACGCTGGAAGGAGGCAGAACATCATGACATTAAATAAAAGCCGGGTACCGGAGTTGATCGCCTGTTTTGCGTTGTTTGAAGTCGGAAGCACCACCTTGTTCCAAATCGCCGCCGAAGCAAAGCAGGATGCCTGGCTGGTCATGCTCATAGCCGCGCTGGGCGGATTGCTGCTTCTCCTGATGCATCTGGCCATTCACCGCCTGGACCCGAAACGGGATTTATTCGAATTATGCCGAACCTATTTCGGTAAAATCGTCGGTACGTTCATCGGCGTGATTTTTGCGGGATACTTCGCTTACGAGGCCTCTCGAAATTTACGGGATTTGGGGGAACTCGCTTCGTATGTACTGTTGAATCGGACTCCGACAGGGGTTATTGCGCTCATCGCCATACTGGTGATTGCCAACAACGTTAGATATGGACCCCGATTGGTATTTCTATTGTTACTGGCTTTGCTTCCTTTTGTCATTCTGAGTTATTTGACGCTCATGTCGATGATAACCGGAGTGGGCCTACTTCATTTCGAGAACATGCTCCCCGTACTGGAGAACGGGTTGCTGCCGGTGTTAAAGAACGTTCCGGACGTCATTTCTTTCCCGTTTGCGCAGTCCGTCCTGTTTTTGGTTTTTTTTCCGATCATCGCTCCAGCCAAGAACCTTCGTAAATCGATGCTAATCACCTACGGAATAACCGCGGTGTTTCTGATTCTCGTCAATCAAATGAACATTCTGGTCTTGGGGCCAAAGCTGGCGGAGATGGTAACCTTTCCGCTGCTGCAGTCCGTTCAGCTGATCGAATTGGTTGAAGTATTTGAAAGAATGGATATTTTGTTCGTGCTCGTTCTGTTTATCGGTCTGGGGTCCAAAATACTCCTTTTCTACGTAGGGGCGGTGGTGGGAGGCTCCCGAATCACGGGGACTCCTTACAAAAAGTGGGTTATCCCGTTTGGCATCGCCATTTACGGCATGTCGTTCATTTCTCCCAATTTTACGCACCATTTATGGTTGGGGATCGACGTAGTCCTGAAATGGTACCCCTTGGTTCAAATCGGGCTGCCGGCTTTGCTGCTCATCCTGATTCTCATACGGAAAAACAAGAGGGGGGGCGAGGAGGAACGGCATATCGCCTAAGTTCATCTATTTCCGTCCCCCGCTCAACTTTGCTATTTGCCCTTCCGCGTCAACTCGGCAAGCCGATCCCATTCCTCCTTTGTGACTTCAGCAAAATCGTTGAACTGCCCGGCCCCCCGCAGCCACTCGCCGCCATCGATCGTGACGACCTCGCCGTTGATGTATGCCGCGGCGTCCGACACGAGGAAGGCGGCCAAGTCCGCCAACTCCCGCGGGCGGCCGGTTCTGCCAAGCGGGACGCGTCCCGACAGCTTCGCTTCCAATTCCGGCGTAGGAGACAGGCGCGATCCGGCTCCTTCCGTCGGAAATGCACCGGGCGCGATCGCCACCTGGCGGATGCCGTAAGGCGCCCATTCGACGGCCAGCGATCGGGTTAAGGCGAGAACGCCGGCTTTGGCCGCCGCGGAAGGGACGACGTATCCCGAGCCGGTCGAAGCGTAAGTGGTGGCGATATTCAGCATCGTCCCCGGCCGTTCCTGATCAATCCAGCGTTTCCCGACCTCCAGCGTCATGTAAAACGTGCCGTGCAGCACGATGCCCAACACCGCGTCAACGGCTCGGGGCGACAGGCGTTCGGTCGGGCTGATGAAATTCCCGGCAGCGTTATTCACAAGCACGTCGATCCCGGCGAAATGACGCCATACGGTGTCGACGCAGGCCCGTACCTGCTCGGGATCGCGCACGTCGCAGCGCTGGACAAACACCTCGCCGCCGCTGCCCTCGGTCATCTCTTTGGCCGCGCTCCGCAATACCTCGTCGCGGCGTCCGCAGATGGCGACGTTAGCCCCGAGCCGGTGAAACCGCTCGGCCATGGCCCGGCCCAATCCCGTGCCGCCGCCGGTAATCAGGATGGTTTTATTCTTCAGCAGATCCTTCGCAAACGCTTCCATCATTCCACGCTCCTCGGGTCGAATTTGAAGCTTCCGATATCAAGATATTCGCCTGCCAAGCCTATTTATCCTGTTCTCTTGTTACCTGGGAGCAAACGAAGGCATAAAAAAGCAGGAACCCAAGCGGGCCCTGCGGACGGTTTCATGGGAGTGCCAGTTATTTCGCGGAATCCGTATCGGCAAACGGCGCCGGTTTGGCTACCCATTCATCGGCTTCCGGTTCGATATCCACGCCGTTTTCCATTTTCTTCTTCTCGGCCAACGAGTCGCCCTGACGGTCCATTTTGTTGCGCAACTCGGCCTCATCGCGGTTTTGTTCGTTTTGATGTTCCATCCTGATCCTCCTTATGTCGGTCTGCTATGTTGGTCATTACCTTCTTTAGGGTATCCCGATCGCGGCGTTTACAAACATCGGGTTTGTGGAGGGCCGTCCGGTTTATAATCCTGGCGATTTGTAATAAAATACAAATAAGACATCCTTGCTGCTTCACGACAAGCAATTCCGAAGGCGCTTAACGAAAGATGAAGGTTTGCACTTTCGATTTGAGGAGGAATGAGAAGGATGCTTCAGAAGATTTGTCTTATCCTGTTATGCTTATTCGTAACGGCCTCATTAGGGGCGGCCGGTCCAATTTCTCCGGCTTCCGCCGCCGGTGAACTGAAACCTTTCCCTCAGCAGGCCAGCTATCCGGGGACCCTGAAGCCAAACCACGTGACCCAAGCAGCGATGAATCAGGCGGTTGCGGCTTACTATGATTACTGGAAAGCGACTTATCTCAAAAGCAATTTGACTTCTTTGCCGGGCGGTTATTACGTGAAAGGGAATATCACAGGCGATCCCGACGGATTTACGGCGCTGGGTTCCTCCGAAGGTCAAGGCTACGGGATGATCATTACCGCGCTGATGGCCGGATACGATCCGAACGCCCGGACGATTTACGACGGATTGTTCAAAACGGCGCGCGCGTATAAGAGCAGCGGCAACCCGAACCTGATGGGTTGGGTCGTAGCCGACAGCAAAGCGGCCCAAGGACATTTCGGCTCGGCGACCGACGGCGATCTCGACATCGCATACTCGCTTATTTTGGCACATAATCAGTGGGGGTCGGGCGGGGCCGTAAACTACCTGCAGGAAGCGAAAAAAATGATCACCGACGGGATCAAAGCCAGCTACGTCACGACCGGCTACCGGCTCAACCTGGGCGATTGGGACGGCAAAGACGCTTTGAACACGCGCCCATCGGATTGGATGCTCAGTCATCTTCGGGCCTTTTACGAGGTGACCGGAGACGAAACGTGGATTCACGTGATCGACAACTTGTACGGCGTCTACCAGCAGTTTACCGCGACTTATTCGCCGAATACCGGACTCATCTCCGACTTTGTGGTCGGCAATCCCCCGAAGCCGGCGCCGGAATGGTATCTGGACGAATTCAAGGAAACCAATCAATACTCCTATAACGCCAGTCGGGTGCCGCTTCGCATCGTTATGGATTACGCGTTTTACGGCGATCCGCGGGCCAAAGCGCTGGCCGATCAAATGGCCGGCTGGATCAAAGGCAAAACCGGCGGATCGCCGGCAAATATCAAGAACGGGTATAAACTGGACGGCACGCCCTTCGGCGATTACGCCACCGCCGTATTCGTCTCTCCCTTCATTTCGGCGGGTACGGCTAATCCGGCCAACCAAGCATGGGTGAATGCCGGCTGGGATTGGATGAACAACAAAAAAGAGGATTATTTCAGCGACAGCTACAATTTGCTGAATATGTTGTTTCTGACGGGCAACTGGTGGAAACCCGGCGGCTCACCGGTACCGGAAGCGCCAAACCTGGCGCTGAACAAGACGGCGGTTTCCAGCACGATGGAAGGCGTCGGGTTTGAGCCGGGTCAAGCGGTGGACGGCAACCAGATGACGAGATGGGCCAGCCGGGAAGGCAGCGATCCGGAGTGGATCTACGTCGACCTGGGAGCGGTGCAGCAGATCACCGGCGTCAAATTGCGCTGGGAGGTTGCCTACGCCAAGCGCTACAAGATCGAAATTTCCACCGACAGCGGAGCGCCGGAGCATTGGCAAGAGGTGTATTCGACCGCGGCCGGGGACGGTGGACTTGACGAAATCCCGCTGGCGCCGCAGCCTGCCAGGTATGTCCGCATGTACGGCATCGAGCGGGGGACGCCTTACGGCTATTCGCTTTACGAGTTCGAAGTCACCGGTCGGTAAAGCAAGAGGGGGCGGGACCGCCGGTTTCGCCAGGCGGACTCGATCCCCATTCGAGAGTGGGCTATATCATCAAAATTTCGCGGATTTCCTGCTCGGTGAGCGCGGACAACGTTTCCTGACCGGGCTTCAGCACCTCTTCGACGAGGTGCTTTTTCTTTTGCTGCAGCTCGTACATTTTGTCTTCCACGGTGCCTTGCGCCACCAGACGAATGACCTGGACGATATTTTTCTGACCGATCCGATGGGCGCGGTCGGCCGCTTGCTGCTCGACCGCGGGATTCCACCATAAATCATAGAGAATCACGGTATCCGCGCCGGTCAAATTCAAGCCGGTGCCGCCGGCCTTCAGCGAGATAAGGAATAAGTCGCGCTCCCCGTCGTTAAATCGGGAGCAAAGCTCCACCCGTTCGGCCGCCGGCGTCTTTCCATCGAGATAGAAGAAGGGGAGGCCCCGATATCCCAGCTCGCGGCCGATCAGACCAAGCATTTCCGTAAATTGGGAGAAGATCAGCACGCGTTTGCCGGCGCTTTGGCATTCCTCGATCATTTCCATCAGTTGGTCGAACTTCGCCGAACCGCCGTCATAGCCGTCGACGAACAAGGCCGGATGGCAGCAAAGCTGGCGAAGCCGGGTCAATCCGGCCAGAATGCGGATGCGGTTTTGGCCGAAGGTGTCCGCATCCAAATGCTTTAACGTCTCCTGCTGCAGCTTGGCCAAGTAGGCGAGGTACAGCTTCTTTTGCTCGGGCAGCAGTTCGGAGGCCTGAAGGGACTCGATTTTTTCCGGAAGCTCTTTCAGCACGTCGGATTTCAACCGGCGCAAGAGGAATGGGCGTATGCGTTTGGCCACCGCCTCCCGGGACAGGTCGTTAAAGGCCTGGCGGCTCGGAAATAATTCGGGGAATACCGCGCTGAAGATCGACCATAGTTCCTCCAGCGAATTTTCCACCGGGGTGCCGGTCAAGGCGAACCGGTGCTTCGCCTGCAGGCTTTTTACCGCTTGGGCCGTTTGGCTCGCGTGATTTTTTAAGCTTTGGGCTTCGTCCAAGATCAACGTATGGAACGACAGCTCGGCGAACTGCTCGATATCGCGGCGCAGCAGCGGGTACGAGGTTATGACCACGTCCGCTTGCGAAGCGTCGCGCAGCGTCCGAACCCGTTCGGCTTTGCTGCCGTCGGCGATGACCGCCTTGATGTCCGGCGCGAATTTCGTCAGCTCGTTTCGCCAGTTATACACCAGGGAAGCGGGGGAGACGATCAGCGCCGGCTGTCCGGATTCGGCGATTTCCGGCAGCACCGAAACGAGGAAGGCGATGCTTTGCAGCGTCTTCCCGAGTCCCATGTCGTCGGCGAGAATGCCGCCGAAGCGGTAGTGGGCCAGCGTCTTCAGCCATTGATAGCCGTAGGCCTGGTAATCGCGAAGCACGCCGGAGAGCTGCGGCGGCACCGGGAAGTCCAAATTACCGGGCTGCTGCAGGTTATGCAGCAGCTCGCGGTAAGCTTTGCCGAGCTTCACCGGGCCGCCTTGCCCCTGATCGTCCCGAATATGCAGACCGCGAAGCACCGGCAGCCGGAACTCCGGTCCGCGGATTTCGCTTTGGCGCAGGCCGAATTCGTTCAGGAAGCGGACGATGTCCTGAAATTCTTCGCTCTCGAGCGGCATCAGCGCGCCGCTTGGCATTCGGTAATACCGGCGTTTCTCCTCCAGCGCCGTAAGCAGGCCGCGAATTTCGGATTCGCCGATCCCGGTCATGCTGAAGCTGAATTCCAGCCAATCCGTACGCTCGTCCAGCTCGACGGAGATTTTCGGCGGACGCAGATCGGGAATGAGCCGGGTCTTCACGGCCGAGGTGGCATAGATTTCCGCCAGCTTCTCGAGCTCCGGCATGACATGGTACAGGAACTCGTACTCCGCCTCCTCATCGTCGAGGAAATAGGCGCTTTCCGTCCGCGCAAACAAGCCGGCTTCCATCAAATCCAGGATCTGCCGTTCCCGCTCGCCGTCGCGCAGCAGAATCAAATCGGTTCCCCGCTTGGGGCCATGCTCCTCCAATGGATTAAACACGACATCTCCGTATTGGAATTCCAGGCCGGCCAGCAGGCGATCCTTGACCCGGTCGAGATACACCCGGGCCTTAAGCTGGGTCCGCACCATGCGGGCGGCAACCTTCTCTTCGACGTTGACGGCCCCCAGCTTCATCAGCCCGGGCAGCACCCGTTCCACGAAAGGCTCGATCTGATCGGGGGAGATCAGGATATGCTGCTTGCGGGCGGTAGCGAGCATATGCTTCATTTCCGCAAGCCGGCGGGTTTGCGCCGGCGGCCGCCGGATCAGCTTGCCTTCGGACAAAATTACGCCGTAGGCGTCCATCACCGTCACCTCGTCGAGGCCCTGGGCGGAAAACTGGTAGCTCTCGTCTCCGGCTTGGCCGAGGTCAAAGCTTAGCGGCAGCGGCTCGTCCGTCACCGTAAGCCCCGGCCAAATCCGGCCATCCTGTTCCAACTGCACGAGCGGCGCCTGGGTCAGCAGGGGCAGCAGTCCGTCCCAAAAAAACGGCGGCACCGGCAGCAGCCGATCGGTATGCCCGTAGGATTTGGCCGAATATCCTCCCAAGCTCTCTTGGTACATCTGCTCATTGCGTTGGATCTCCGCCAGCTTCTGCAGGATCGCCTCATCCTCCGGCCGGAAGCCGTAACGTTCCGGGTCGTAGTTGAAGTGTTTGGAGAAGCTGTAGGGCTCGCGGCGCGAGATTTTATCGAGAAAATCCCGAATGTTCTTGACGATGTACAGGCGCTTCTCGCCGATCTTCAGCTCCAGGCCGAACAGGTACTTGCGGTATCCGTACGGTAGCGGACGAAGCGTGAATTCGGCCTCCAGCGGGGTCCGCTGATCGAACCTCATACCGGTCCGCAGCGGCGGCTGGCCCTGCTCTTCGAACAAGCGCATCATATCGCGGGCGATCCAGATGTCGCGGGAGGGGATATCCCCGGGATGTTTCCTCTGGATCGGGCCGAGGGCCCCGTCCCAACCGTCCGTTGCGATATTCGGGCTGTCGCCAAGCAACCGTTCTTCCTTCAGCAAAGACGGGGAGGGACGAACCGGGGCTTTGCCGCCTTGCAGCATGTCGTGAATGCCCAACAAAACGGCGGCGATATGTTTGCAATAATTGTTGTAGGAATAGAAGGCTGGGCAATTGCATTCCGCGTGCACGTCGCCGTGTTGATCGATCTGCAGAGCGACGTGATAGTGTCCGGTCCCGGACACTGCCGCTTCATAAACCCGGGAGCCGTGATCCATGCGGAGAAAAGTCACTTTACCGGTCCGGTAATAAGCTTCTCCGCGCTCGTAAGCGATTCGGCCGCATAACAATTTAATGACGCGCTGCGTTAACTGAAAGCTCATGGCTGGGTTCCTCTCTCGTTCATTTCCCGTTCGTCAGGCGTTCGCCTTTTGTTCTCCTCTTATGATAACAGAAAAACGCTTCGGGAAAAACGTGGGGTTATCAGCCGGGTGTGAGGATAATGTCACTGCGGTTGCCATATTCTTTGCGCTTCCCTTAAGATAAGATGATGATGGAATCGCAAATGGAGGGAATTAGGTGTGGATACCTTTGCCTGTATTTATATTCTTCGCGGCGACCCGTTTCGTCCCGGAACCTGCTTGTACCTGGATCAAGATGTGACGGAGATCGGGCGCACGTCTTCGGATCACTTTCCGGATATGGCGTTTACGAACATTTTTATTTCCCGCAAGCACTTGGTCATTCGGAGGGAGCGGGATCGTGCGGTCGCGTACGATATGGGGAGCCGTCACGGCACCGAGCTGAACGGGATTCGAATGATCCCGCATGCCCCTTACGTGCTGGAAACGAACGATATCCTGATGTTGGCGCGGGGCACGAGCGTCCTGCATTTCTCCTATTCGCCCGGGGAACAAACGCTGGAGTTTGAGCCGGTCAGCGGCTCGGCGCATCCGGAGGCGGTGGAGGGACCGGTTACGATTCATTGGGAGAAGCGGGAATGCATCGTGGACGGCGTGAAAATTTCGATGTCGGAAAAAGAATTTTTGCTGCTGCAGCTGCTGCACGAACATCCGAATCGGCTGGTGACGATCCGCGACATCAAGCAGAAAGTGTGGTACGACCGCAATCCTGGCCCTGACGGGCTGCCGGATGTGACGATCGACGAATTGACGACGCTAATCTATCGCATTCGCAAGAAGTACGGCCGAGACACGTTCCAGATCAATGCGATCCGAGGAAGCGGATATATATTAGAGACAGAATAGGTTTGGCCTGGGAAGGATCGGGGGGACTGGTTTGCGAAAGCTTAGAAATATTTTCAGAAAAAGAACGTTGTGGATTTTGCTCTTCCTGATCGCATTCATTTATTTGAACAATACGCCGCATTTGACCGCCGCCCGCGACGGAGAGCCCAAACTGCTGGCACATCGCGGGCTCGCGCAAACCTTCCCGATGGAAGGGATCGATAACGACACGTGTACGGCCGAGCGGATTTACGAGCCGGAGCACGAGTTTCTTGAGAATACGCTGCCTTCCATGGAAGCGGCGTTTGCGGCGGGAGCGGACATGGTGGAGCTGGACCTGAAGCCGACCAAGGACGGGCAGTTCGCCGTGTTCCACGATTGGACGCTGGATTGCCGCACCAATGCCCAAGGCACGACCAAGGACTACACGATGGCCGAGCTGAAAATGCTGGACATCGGCTACGGCTATACGGCCGATCAAGGCAAGACGTATCCGTTCCGCGGCAAAGGCGTTGGACTGATACCGTCGCTGCCCGAGGTAGTGGAGCATTTTCCCGGTAAAGCCCTGCTGCTGCATATCAAGAGCGAAGATCCCGAAGAAGGCAAGCAACTGGCGGCTTACCTTTCGACCCTGACGAAGGAGGAGCGCGACTTGCTGACCGTCTACGGCGGCGACCAGCCGATCGCGGCTTTAAAGGAACTGCTGCCGGATTTGCGGGTCATGTCCAAAGCGACGTTAAAGCAATGTCTATTATCATACGAGGCCTCCGGCTGGTCGGGGTACATCCCGGACGCTTGCCGAAACACCGAGCTTCATGTCCCCGAGAAAATCGCGCCATGGCTGTGGGGCTGGCCGGACAAGTTCTTGAGCCGCATGGAACGGGCGAACACGCGCGTCGTCGTGGTCGGCGGCGACGGCAGCGACTTCTCCAGCGGCTTCGATACCCCGGAGGACGTACAACGCCTGCCGGCGGGATACACCGGCTGGATCTGGACGAACCGGATCGACCGGATTGCGAAGACGATTCGCGGCGGGGGTTGACGATTGAGAACCATTATCAATATACTGGGATCAGGATATGATATGGATAAAGAGAGATGAAGGACGATGAGTCAAAATCCCCAAGAATTGCAATTGCGAAAGCTGGATGAGTTATGGGTCCGGCTTCGTTCCGTTGAGGCGGTATCCGGAACGGGAGACCGGGCCATGCGCCAGCAGTTGGCGTTGTCTTTCGCGCTCATCGTTGCGACCCGCGGGGAAGGGCGGTTGACGGTCGACCGGGAAACGGTGGAGCTGGATTTCGGCAGCGCGTATCTGTGCGTGCCCGGTCAGACCTTCGGGGCCATCGGTTTAAGCGAGGATGGCGAGCTGCTGGTCTTTTATTTCGATGCATACGGTTCGTCCGCTGCCGGAGAGGATGCCGGGCCATCCGCTCGAGAGGCGGGCCAGAAGGACTCGCTGCTGCCGTATCATGGAAAAATACGGGTTCATCATCCCGGCAAGCTGGCCTTCATGGCCGAGGACGCCTTCCGACGCCGGCAGCACGGGGAACCGATGGGGCATTTCCGCAGTCAGATCGATCTGCAGGAGATGCTTTATTATTTGTACCGGAACAGCCGGACCAAACCGGATCACGCGAGCGGGGCGTTGGAGGCGGCGAAACGGTATATCGATCAGCATTACGACGAATCGGTTACCTTGGAGCAACTGGCCCGTGTGGCGGAGTTGAGCCCGAAGTATTTTGCCGAAATGTACAAGAAGAAGTACGGAAAAAGTCCGATCGAATACGTCACCGAGAAAAGAATGCAGCGGGCGAAGCAACTGCTGGCCACCGCTTCCGCAAAACTGCGTGAGATCGCCCATCAAACCGGGTATGCGGACGAGTTCTACTTCAGCCGCAAATTCAAGCAGGAGATCGGCGTATCGCCGTCCGCATATATGAAGAGCCGCCGGCGGAAGCTGGCGGCCTATAGTCCTTCGGTGCTCGGTTTTCTGGCTCCGCTGGGCTGCATGCCTTACGCTGCGGCGCTGCACCCCAAATGGACCGAATATTATTACCGCGAATTCCGCAACGACATACCGCTGCTGTTCAGCGCTTACCGCTACAATGAAGACTGGCGAGACAATCTGGAACGGTTGCGGCAAACTCCCGTCGATGTAATATTGGCCGTGGACTCGATCTCGGAGGAAGAGCGGCGGGAATTGGAACAAATGGCACGGGTGTTGCTGCTGTCGGCATCGCGGACGGATTGGCGCGAGCTGCTGATGCAGGTCGCGGAGGAGCTCAATGAGTCGTGGCAAGCCAAACAATGGCTCAAGGCGTACGCTTGCCGCTTGGAGCAGGTGAAAGAACAGCTTCCGCGCTCGTTGCGACAGGAAACGCTGGTCATCGTTCGCATGAAAGAGAACCGGCTGTATCTCCACTGTAATCGCGGCATGGCCGGACTGTTGTTTGATGACTTGCAGCTCGCGCCCGGATATGCTTGCGGCACCCCTTGTTACAATCGTCCGGTCGCTCTGGAAGAACTGGAGCGCATCGACCCGGGATATCTCCTGATGATGATCCGGCAGGACAGCGATACGCTTGAGGCGTGGGGGAGACTGCAAGCCGATCCGGACTGGCAGTCGCTAAGGGCCGTCCGGCGGCGGCGGGTCAAACAGTTGTCCTCCGATCCGTGGCTCGAATATTCCGCGCACGCGCATCTTCGGATGCTGGACCAGTTCAGCGCGCTGTTTTCGGAAGAATGTCCATAATTGTTCGGTGTTTTGTCCATGGCCTATTTCGGGCCTCTTTTTTATAATCGACAATGATAATCATTATCACTAGAGAGTTTGTCGGAATAGACGAAAGGGGTAAACCGAAA
The DNA here is from genome assembly GCF_057063165.1 of Paenibacillus sp. JL3B1040. NCBI lineage: Bacteria > Bacillati > Bacillota > Bacilli > Caryophanales > Paenibacillaceae > Paenibacillus > Paenibacillus tiangongensis. The sequence continues at coordinate 2,677,735 of NZ_CM169317.1, forward strand.
TGAAAAAACCAACTTGGGCAGCTGGGGCGATCCTTTTGCTGGCCGTGGTCTTAACGGCTTGCGGCGGAAACAATCAAGGAGGAGCCGCAAACGGCGGGAGCGGTGCGAATCAAGCGGCGACCGCCGCGGAAGCGAACGCCGCCGGATCGAATGCCGGCTCGCGGACGATTCAATATCTGGACAAGAGCTATGAGGTTCCCGCTAACATAGAGCGGATTGTCATCACCGGCGCGATGGAAGCCATGGAGGACGCATTGGTGCTGGATGTTCATCCGGTTGGCGCCATCACTTTTGGCGGCGCATTCCCGGAGCGGTTTGCGGCGATCACGGACGGCGCCGAGTCCATTGGCGAGAAAACTCAGCCGAATTTTGAAACGATTTTGCAGTTGAAGCCGGACCTTATTCTCGGATCCACCAAATTCCCGGAGGAGGTTTCGGAGCAACTGGTCAAAATCGCACCGACGATCCTGGTCTCCCATCAGGCCGTCCATTGGGAAGATAACTTGCTGCTGCTGGCGGAAGCGACGGGCAAACCGGACGCCGCCAAGCAGGTCATCGCCAGCTATAAAAACGATCTCGAAGCGGCAAAAGCCGAATTGACCGAGAATTTGAAAGATCAGACCGTGATGGCGATCCGTATCCGGACAGGGAAGTTGTTTATTTATCCGGAAAGCGTCTTCTTCAATCCGATCCTGTATGAAGATCTCGGTTTGCAAGCGCCGGCCGAAGTTAGCGCGGCGAAAGCCCAGGAGGAAATCACGATCGAACAGCTGGCGACGATCAATCCCGACCGATTGTTCATTCAATTTGCCGCCGATGAAAATAAGGAAACGGAAACCGCGTTGGACGAGTTTCTGAACAACCCGATCGTCAAAAACGTTGCCGCGGTGAAAAACGAGAAGGTGTACGTTAACGTCATCGACCCGCTGTCGGAAGGCGGGCCGGCGTGGAGCCGAATCGAGTTTTTGAAAGCGGCGCGGGAACGGCTCGCCGAATAAGCCGTGCGCAGTTTTAAATGGAAAGCGGCGACGATTTGCGGATTGGGCCTGGTGCTGATGGCGGTGACGGTCGTCATCTCCGTGTTGCACGGTACGAAGCCGATCGGCTATGAAACAGCTTGGGATGCTCTCGTCCGGTTCGATGAAGGAAACGTTGACCATCAGATCATCCGCACCTCGCGAATTCCGAGGGCGATCGGTGCGCTGCTGATCGGCGGCCTGCTTGCCGCATCCGGGGCGCTGATGCAGGGAATGACCCGCAACCCGTTGGCTTCCCCCTCGATCATGGGGATTTCCGACGGTTCGGTGTTTGCGATTACGTTATGTATGGCGTTTTTGCCAGGCACCGGCCATTTGACGATGGTGGGCTATTCGCTGGCGGGTTCCGCCCTGGGCGGGATTCTGGTCTTCGGAATGTCCCGGCTGCTGCCGGGCGGCTCCTCCCCCGTGATGATGGCGGTGCTTGGAACGATTATGGGGACGTTTCTGGGCGGAGTATCCCAGGCATTGGCCAGCTATTATCAGGTATCGCAAAATATCAGCTTCTGGTACAACGCCCGGCTGCACGGCATCTCTCCGGATATGATCCGGCTCGCTCTCCCGTTTGCCGCCGCCGGGCTGATTCTGGCGTTGTTCATGGCCCGCCCGATCACGGCGTTGTCGCTCGGGGAGGAGATGGCGGCCGAGCTCGGGATGAACGTGAAGCGGATCAAGTTGCTGACGATGCTCAGCGTCGTGATCATGACGGGCATTTCCGTGGCGATCGCCGGAAAAATCGCGTTCGTCGGGTTAATTCTGCCGCATGTCACGCGTTTTCTCGTCGGTCCGGATTACCGGCGGATCGTTCCGTTTTCGGCGCTGCTCGGCGCGTTGTTTTTGGGCTGGTGTGACCTAATCAGCCGATTCTTGAACCCGCCGTTCGAGGTGCCGATCGGTGTTGTCACCGCGTTGTTTGGCGTGCCCTACTTCCTGTACTTGATCAAGACGAGAGGAGGGGGCAGAAGTGAATAAATATCGCGAGGCTTCCCGTTTTTGGCTGGTGCTCTTCGGCTGCCTGATCCTGGCGTTGGCTTGCTTCTACATCAGCCTCACCAACGGAACCTTCGACTTGTCCGTCCGCGATATCGTCAAGACGCTGCTGCGCATCGATCCGCAGCGGGAGCATGACCTGGTCGTCTTCGACTTCCGACTGCCGCGCATCGTGATCGCGGCTTTGGTCGGCTGCGGGCTTGGCGTTGCCGGAGCGGTTCTGCAAGGGATTACGCGCAATGGACTGGCTGACCCCGGCATTTTAGGCATTCATGCCGCCGCCGGTTCGGCGGTGGTCGTATTCATGTTTCTGACGCAAGGGACAGTGAAGGGGGCGGGGATATGGTCCTTCCTGACGATGCCGATGTTCGGCTGGCTGGGCGGATTCGCCGCGGTCTGGCTGTTGTATCTGTTTGCCCGCCACAACGGATCGATCGATCCCCAGCGTTTGATTCTGGTCGGCATTGCGCTGGGTTCGGGTTTTGGCGCGTTAACGATGTATGTCTCGCTGAAAATGAATCCGCAGGACTTCGAGATGGCCACCGTTTGGCTGTCGGGAAGCATTTACGGGGCCAACTGGGAACAGGTGTGGGGGATCCTGCCGTGGCTGCTGGTGTTGATCCCGGTCATCTGGCGGAAGGCGGCCGTGCTGGACATCATGCAGCTGCATGAAACGAGCGTTGTCGGACTTGGCGTCCGCGTCAATATGCAAAGGCAATGGCTGCTGATCTGCTGCGTCGGGATCATTAGCGCCTGCGTATCCGTGTCCGGGAGCATCGGCTTTGTTGGTTTGATCGCTCCGCATATCGCCCGGCGCCTTGTCGGCCTTCATTACCGTTATCTCGTACCGGTTTGCGGAGGCATCGGCATGGTGATGGTGCTGCTGGGCGATTTTCTGGGCCGGACCGTGTTCTCGCCGGTTGAATTGCCCGTAGGCATCGTGATTTCCGTTATCGGTGTCCCTTATTTTGTCGTATTGTTGTATCGGGCAAAAAAGGCTAAGGCCTAGTCGAAGGAGGGCGTGGTTAGATGAATCAGGTTGGCGAACGGCAAACGTTTCGGATTCCCGGTGCCGAACAATGGACGATGACGAGCCGCTCCGGCCGCAATTATCGCATCATGTTGTGGACGCCGGACACGGAAGCGCCGCAAGGCGGCTTTCCGGTCATTTACATGCTGGATGCCAACGCATGTTTTGGCGCGATGACGGAAGCGGTGCGCATGCATTCGCGCGGGCCGCACCGGCTGGAGACGGCCGTGGTGGTTGGGATCGGCTATGAGACGGATCAACCGTTTGCAACGGAACGCCGTTTTTACGACTATACGATCCAGGCGACGGCGGAGGAGCTGCCGGAGCGGAAGATCGATGTGCCATGGCCGGAGACCGGCGGGGCGGAACCTTTCCTTGCGTTTATCGAAGAGGAGTTGAAACCGAAGATCGAGCGGGAGATTCCGATCGATCGGCAGCGTCAAGCCTTGTTTGGCCATTCGTTGGGAGGGTGGTTTACGTTATACACTCTGTTTAAGCGGTCTCAAGCATTCCAGGTGTATGCGGCGGGTAGCCCGTCGATTTGGTGGAAAAATCACGATTTGCTCGCGGTCGCTAAACGTTGGTTAAGCGATCGCGAGCTCGCAGACACCCAAGCTGAAATACCTTTAAGGGTATTCCTCGGCGTTGGCAGCTTGGAGAAGCCGCATATGGTCCAAGACGCGAAGGTCATGTCGGAACTGCTGGCATCCGGTATCGCAGGTTTGAATACGGAATATTGCCTTTACGAAGATGAAACCCATTTGTCGGTGATCTTTCCCTTTATCGTCCGGGTCGTCCGAAACTTCCTGAAGCCGATGTAAATCGCGGCAAAAAAGCCGGCTTACAGTCTTTCTTTAGACGTTGAGCCGGCTTTTTTAGAGCCGGTGGATAAGTTTAGAGAGGGAAAAGGCCTGGGTGCCCTCCCCGCAGCATTGCACGATTATCCCTTTCGTTAAGGGAATAAGATTCAGTCCCTGGGAATGAGTAAATCTTGTTTTCTGATCCAAAGGGATAATGGTGGAAAAGCGTCCCAGCCATAGGCGCTGACCGGCCTGACACTAGGACTTCAAAAACTCGCGTTTAAGGGGTGGTGCTTTGACGGAAGTTACTATATAATTTTTAGCGGACTCCAAATTGATTTAAAGCGAGGGATTACCCATGGCTGCCATTGAAGTGCGCGATTTGCGCAAGACATTTAAGGTGCAGAAAAACCGCGAAGGCCTCAAAGGGGCCTTTCTTGATTTATTTAAGCGGGAATACAACGAAGTGGCTGCCGTAAAGGATATTTCGTTTCAGATTCCGGAGGGGGAGATCTGCGGATATATCGGGGAGAACGGGGCCGGCAAATCGACGACGATCAAGATGCTCACCGGCATTCTGGTGCCGACGTCGGGCCAGTTGAAGGTCGGCGGCTTCGTGCCGTACGCCGAGCGCGAGAAGTTCGTGCAGCATATCGGCGTCGTGTTCGGCCAGCGTAGCCAGCTCTGGTGGGACATCGGCGTGATCGAGTCGTTCGAGCTGCTGCGCAAGGTCTATCGGGTGCCGCAGGCCGAATACAAGAAACGGCTCGACGAACTGGTGGAACGCCTGCAACTGCAGGACCTGCTGAACCGCCCGGTTCGCAAGCTGAGCCTGGGCCAACGGATGCGCTGCGAACTGGTCGCGGCGCTGCTGCACAATCCGTCGATCGTCTTTCTGGACGAGCCGACGATCGGCCTGGACATCGTCGTTAAATCGGAAATTCGCGATTTTCTCAAGGATATGAACCGCGAGTACGGCACGACGATCCTGCTGACGACGCATGATCTGCAAGATATCGAGGCGCTTTGCTCCAGAGTCATTATGCTCGATGACGGTCGGATCATATATGACGGGGGCCTGGAGGAACTGAAGGACCGCTGGGGCACGGGCAAAGAGGTGCTGTTCCAGTTCGGGACGGCCACCAAGCTCGAGCAGCTGCGGGGATGGACGGGAACGCTGCCCGTCATCTGGACGGCGGAGAACGACCTGAACGCCAAAGTCTGGATCCCGCGGGAGATCGGCGTCTCCGAGGTGCTCTCGCAGGTTGTCGGCCAGGCGGACATCACCGACATCAAAATCATCGAAACCAATACCGACGAAATCGTTCGCAGCATCTACCAATCCGGTTCGGCGGACAAACCGGCGGATACGGAGAGCAAGGAAGGTGCGGTCGTCCATGTCTAACCAGTGGGGGGCGTACCTCGATTTTATCCGCATCCGATTTTTGACGATGCTGGCGTATCGGGTGAACTATTATTCCGGCATTTTGATTTATTCGCTCAATATCGGGGTTTACTATTTTACCTGGAAGGCGATATACGGCGGCGGCGGCGAGCTGGGCGGTTTTACCGCCTCGCAGATGACGACTTACCTGGCCGTTTCCTGGATGGCCCGGGCGTTTTATTTCAATAACCTGGACCGGGAAATTTCCACGGACATCCGCGACGGAAGCATCGCGATTCAATTTATCCGCCCTTATAACTATCTCATTGTAAAAATGATGCAGGGCTTCGGCGAAGGCATGTTCCGCTTCATCATGCTGATGGTTCCCGGCATGGCGATCGCCATGCTGCTGTTCCCGGTCAAGCTGCCGACCGAGGCGAGCGCTTGGGCAGGATTCCTCGTGATGCTGTTCTTCAGCTTTCTGATCAACTCGCAATTGAACGTGATCACGGGACTCATGTCTTTTTTCGTGGAAAATAACGAAGGCTTCATGCGCATGAAACGGGTTGTCGTCGATCTGTTCTCGGGTTTGATCATCCCGATCAGCTTGTTTCCGTCCTGGCTTGGCGGCATCATGTCGTTCCTGCCGTTCCAGGCGATCACGTATTTGCCGGGTTCGGTCTTTACCGGCCGGATTCAAGGCGCTTCGATCTGGAACGTGCTTGGCATTCAAGTCGTCTGGTTTGTCATCCTGCTCATTCCGATGATGGGGTTATACCGCGCTTCGCGGAAACGCCTGTTCGTGCAAGGGGGTTAAGGAAGCATGTACTTCTTGGGCCTCATGGGCGAATATTTGAAAAATTATATGAAAACCCGCATGACCTACCGCGCCGATTTCTGGGTGGAGGTGATCTCCGACCTGTTGTTTCAGGCTACAAACCTGATCTTTATCTTTGTCATCTTTATGCACACCAACAGTCTGGGCGGCTGGAGCGAAAGCGAAGTGGTGTTCGTTTACGGCTTCTTTATGGTGCCGTTCGGCGTGTTCAGCTGCTTCATCAACCTGTGGAACTTCAGCGAACGGTATATCGTCAAAGGCGAGATGGATCGGATCATGACGCGTCCGGCCTATAACCTGTTCCAAATCTTCCTGGAAAATGTCGATCCGCCTGCGCTCGTCGGCTCGATCATCGGATGCATCATCATGGCGATCAGTGGAGGCCAGTTGGGGCTCGGCTTCGAGTGGTGGACGATTCCCGCTTTACTGCTGTTTACGCTGAGCGCTGTAGCCATTTACACGGGGATCTACACGACGTTGACGTCTCTGTCGTTCTACTCGGACGCGCCAACCGGCATCCTGCCGCTCATGTACAATGTTCAGGGGTACGGGCGCTATCCGGTGACGATTTACAACCGGACGATTCAAGTACTGCTAACGTGGATTTTGCCGTTTGCTTTCGTTGGCGTCTATCCGGCTTCGCTCTTCCTGGAGCGCGAGGAGATGCGGCAAATGGCTTGGCTGACCCCGCTGGTCGGCGTCGTATTCCTGGCGATCGGATTAACCGCATGGAACTATGGCGTCAAGCGGTACAGGGGGGCAGGGTCGTAGAAATCAATCAAAGCCGGCGTCCCTGATGGGGCGCCGGCTTTGATTCGTCAGGCGGACTTTGACACAGTTTTTTCCTTTTTATTCATTGACCATTGGTAGATTAAATTCTACTATTAGAAATATATGGTTGTATATTCCATTAATAAGCAAAGGAGGTGTTGACTTGAAACGGACAGACACGATACGCGCCCATATGGAGGATTATATCAATAAGGAGGGGATTTCGCTTAAACATTTTTCCGAACTGACAGGGATTAACTGCGGGACGTTAAGCGGGATTCTCAACGGTCATCGCCACATTGCTATGCAGCAGCTTGACCGGATTACAAAGGGGATGAAGCTCCCCGAGGGTTATTTTTACGAAATGTATATTGACGAGTGCTTCTACCGGGCCGCGCCTGATTGGCGCAGACTGGGGCCTTTCTTGCAACGGTGCGCCGATTTGAATATGTTGGACTGTATCGCACGGTCGGTTCGGTTACTGTTGGACAACCTTTTTTACCTCCCTCTGCTGTTTCACTTGGCCGAACAGTTTTATCGTGAAGGCAAAGGGGAAGCGGCCGTCTTGCTGTACGAAGCGATAGCGGAGGGGGAGCAGAAACAGCATTCCGAAAGGCTGGCGCTGTGCCAATACCGGTTGTTCACGTTGCGGCTGTCCAAAGATCAGACCCGAAATCTCTTGTTGACCGCACAATTTGAACCTTATGTCGACCGGTTGGATGAAGCTTATCAATTGGATGCGCTGAATGATTTAATCAATGTATTTGGTTCATTGCGTCGGTGGAACAAAGTTAAGGAACTAGCCGAAAAACTGAAAGTAAAAGCGACCATTCTCTATGAGTTGGGCGGGAGCAATAAATCAACCGAAACGAACAAGCAGATTATATTCTACATATTGTATTCCTATTTAGCATTGGGTGCTGCTCATATCAACTTGAATGATTATGAGAATGCACTATACTACGTCTCTATGTATACGGATTGCAGTTGGGTACAGAACCCTACAGAAGACGAGATGGCAGTGATCGAGCAGTTTCAGGAGTGGGCCGAAGGCAATCGCTGCATGTATCAACTGGTATCGGGCAAGGTCGAGGTTCTTCCGGAATATTTGGAGTATATTTCCACGAGGGAGGATGAAGTATTCCCGGCCTTATGCGAGATCGTAACGGCGGCCAACAAATTTGGTTTAAATATCGACGATGTGCTGGAAAAGTACGCTTCTTATCTAACTTACCAAGAGCGACACTACCGGATTAAGAAAATCGGCGAGCAATTTACCGGAGATCGATACGCCAATTTGTTGGTTGGTTTAGGGGAGTATTATTTAAATAAACAGGAGTTTGCCCGAGGGCTGGAGTATGTGCTGGACAGTATGCAATTTGCTATTGAAATTTACAACAGTTACGGTATTCTAAAATGTATAGGGCTATTTGAACAACACCGGAATTTTGCAACTGAAGCGGCGAACGGGCGGTACAAAAAATTAATCAGCGAGGTGCAAAAGCGGAATGAAAAGAAAATTGGCTATATGGATAGCGACTTGTAGCTTATTGGCCGCAGTGGCGGCCCCGGTTACGACTCTGTTTCCTGGCGGAAACCAGCCCAACCCAGGCATCATCACCACGAATAGTCACGGATTTGGTTAATGTTTAACTTTATAAGATGCTAAAAAAGACCATTTGGCATTTTGAACTGCGACCCGCAAGAAGAACACTTGAAAAAGTGACCTTCTTGCGGGTCATTTGTGTTTAAACTAAAACCGATTGCGGTTGCGATACAGCATCACCATGAAGAACGGTGCGCCGATCGCCGCTGTCAACACGCCGGCAGGCACGTCCCGCGGCAAAAATGCCGTTCGGGCGACCAGATCCGCGACAAGCAGGATCAACGCGCCCAGCAATGCGCTGACCGGGAGCACGCCGGAAAAGGACGGGCCAATCAGCCGGCGGGCCATATGCGGCGCCATCAGCCCGATAAAGGCGATGGCGCCGCCGATCGCCACCGCGGCGCCGGCGAGCGAAACGCTGAGTACGATCAGCAGCAGACGCTGCAACTGAACGCGGGAACCGACGCTGGTGGCGATATCGTCGCCCAAGGCCTGGATGTTCACCTGGCGGGCTTGCAGCCAGGTCAGGATCAGCAAAGCGGTCGTCCACGGCAGCAGCGTCAGCACGTCGCTCTCCCAAGAGACGCCATAGATACTGCCGGTCATAAACGTGAGTGATTGATTGGCCAATTGCATGGGACCGGAGATGATCAGCATGTACGACAACGATTTAATCGCGGCGGATACGCCGATCCCGATGAGGATGATGCGCAGTGGGGAAGCGCCTTTTTTCCAGGCCAGTACGTACAATAACGCCGTCACGAAGAACGCGCCCAAGATCGACGCGAGCGGCATCCAGTGAATTGAGACGGTCCCTTGGAACAGGTAAATAAACAGAATAGCGCCCAGCGAAGCCCCTTCGGTGATCCCTGCGACATCGGGCGAAGCGAGCGGATTGCGGATGACGCCCTGCAAAATGGCCCCGGCCACCGCCAAGGAGGCTCCGACCAGTACGGCCACCAGAATTCGCGGCAGGCGGAGGTTGACGACGATGACCTGATCGCCCGGCTCGGCCATGCCGAACAAGGATTTCAAGACGGTCAGGGGAGGAAGGTAGTGGCTGCTGACTCCCACGCTGATGACCATCAATCCCAGACAGAAGACGGATAAGAGCAGGCAAATCCAAAGGATTCTTTTCTTCTTCGCCTCCAGGGATGAATGGACGGTGAGCAGAGATGATTTTCCGGATTTGACCATCAGTTCTTCACCCCTTTCCTGGCGATGTAAACGAAAAACGGGACGCCCAAGATCGCGGTCATGACGCCGACCGGGATTTCCTTCGGCATGGCGATGTATCTTGAGCCGATGTCGGCCGATACGAGCAGCAAGGCCCCGGACAAAGCGCAATAAGGCAAAATCCAGCGGTGATCCGTTCCGACGAAATGGCGGACGATATGCGGAATAATGATGCCGACAAACGCGATCGGTCCGGCCACGGCCACGGAGCTCCCGGCTAACAGAATGACGGCGGCTGCAGAGAGCGTCTTGATCAGGCCCGTACGTTGGCCGAGACCTTGCGCCACGGTATCCCCCATCGCCAGTACGTTGAGCTGGCCAGCCAACAGGAGGGCGGTAACCATCCCGATCCCCATATAGGGCAGCACATTAAGAAGTTGGTCCGTTTCTCGTCCCGCTACGGAACCAACCAGCCAGACGAGCACCTGGTCGAACATTTTGCCGTCGGAGAGCATCAGGCCCTGAGTCAACGAATAGAAGAAAGCGGCCATCGACGCGCCGGCCAGCGTAATCTTCAGCGGTGTCATGCCGTCCCGTCCGAGGCTCCCGAGCAGGAAAACCACCGCTCCGCTTACGGCGGCCCCGATCAAAGCAACCCAGGTCAATGCCTGCATGCCCGACAGACCCAGCCATCCGGACGCCAGGATGATGAAGAAAGCAGCTCCGGAATTGACGCCCAGCGTGCTGGGCGAAGCGATCGGGTTCCGGGTGATCACCTGCATCAGCGCGCCCGCAACCGCGAGGCTGGCCCCGACGGCGGCAGCGATGAAGGCACGCGGCACGCGGGCGGTTTGAATGAGCAGGTGCTCGTTGCTGCCGTTCGGATGAACAAAGGATTCCCAGACGGCGGGGAACGGGATGTCCGTCACGCCAAAGCTGATGCTGCATACGAGCGCTGCGGCCAAGGCCAAAGCGCAAATCAACAAGCCGAAACCTTTCATGAGGATTTTCCCACTTTCAGATCGAATAGATCATGTCCATTAAATCTTAGAAGATGGGGAAACGGCTGTCAATGAGTATGAGAATCATTCTTAGTGTATTGACAAGCGGATAGCTCATGCCCTATATTCGTGAAGATGATAATCATTATCACTTTGCGTACGCAGACTCATTTTAAGGGGGAAAATAAATCATGAATCCAATGCGTAACCGCTCCATATGGTGGGCCTTCGCGGTGCTGGCGCTTGCGCTTGTTGTCGCGGGATGCGGGAAGAACGGGAATCAAGGGGCGTCCGGCAATACCGGAACTAAGGACAGCGCGGCTGCCGAGAGCCAAGCGGGAAGCTCTAACGCGGCTAGCGATGGGGCACGTACCGTAACACATGCGATGGGGGAGACCGAAATCGTCGGGATGCCGCAAAAAGTCGTGATCTTGACCAACGAGGGAACGGAAGCGCTGCTGGCGTTGGGCGTCAAACCGGTAGGCGCGGTTCGCTCCTGGACGGGGGACCCTTGGTATGCGCACATCAAGGACGAGATGGAGGGAGTGACAGTCGTAGGCGAAGAAAGCCAGCCGAACCTGGAGTTGATCGCCGGGCTGCAGCCCGATCTCATTATCGGAAACAAGATGCGTCAGGAGAAAGTATACGAGCAGTTAACGGCGATCGCTCCCACCGTGATGTCCGAGGATTTGCGCGGGAACTGGATGAATAATTTCAAATTGTACGCGGAAGCGTTGGGAATGAGCGACAAAGGCAACGAGCTGTTGGACGCATTCGAAGCGCGGATTGCGGACTTTAAGGATAAAGCCGGCGATCAGTTGAAAGAAACCGTATCGGTCGTCCGGTTCATGGACGGGAAAACGCGCGTCTACCATACGAACACGTTCTCCGGCATTATTTTTGAACAGCTGGGTCTTGCCAGAAATCCGATGACGCTTAACGCCAAGGATACGTTCGTCGATGAGATTACCAAGGAACGGCTGCCTGAGGTGGATGCCGACCGTTTATTCTATTTTACGTATGAAACGGGCGACGGCAAGGCGAATCAGACCGAACTGGACTGGACAAACGACCCGTTGTGGAACAATTTGAACGCCGTCAAGAACGGGCAGACCTACAAGGTCGACGATGCGGTCTGGAATACGGCCGGCGGCATCCAAGCGGCCAATCTGCTGCTTGATGAACTTTACAAAATCTACGAGTTAGAGTAAAAGATCATTTGACCGGTCTGGCGAACCGTCCAAGAATTTCCGTGGACTGGACCACATTCATGAAAGCATGGGGATCGGTTTCGGCCACGGCTTTTCGGACGGCCGCCAGCTCGTACCGGGTCGTAACGGTCATCAGTGTGTAGTTCTGCTCTTCGCGGTACCCGCCTTCGGAATGAAGACAGGTGATGCCGTGATGCAGCTTGCGCAATCGGCAGAGCATCTCTTCTTTGCGCTTCGTAATGATGAAGCAGGTTACCTTGATATGCCTGACGTGGATCATATCGACGACTTTGCCTTTGACGAAGGTGGACAACATGGAATACAGGGCCAAGTCCCAGCTTTGAAAAAAGCCGAGGGCCAGAATGACGAGCCCGTTGAGCAGAAAGAGGATGTTCCCCATGGGAACGTCCCTTTTTCGCGTGACGATGGACCCGAGAATGTCAAACCCGCCGGTCGAGCCGCCGACGCGCAGCGAAAATCCGATGCCCGCCGCCGAAATGATCCCGCCGAAAACCGCCGCAAGTATCGGATCTTTGGTCACTTGCACCTCGGGGATGATCGAGATAAACCAGGTGGTGCTGACGACGGAAATGCAACTGAGCACGATATAACGGCGGCCCACCGCTTTCCATCCCCATAAAATCAGGGGGACGTTAAGCATAAAGTAAACGAGCGAGATGTTCCAGCCGGTTAAATAACCGATGATCGAGGCGACGCCCGTGACACCCCCGGACAGCAGTTTGTGCGGGATCAGAAATAAGTCGAGCCCTGCGGCCACAAGCAAGGCTGACAACAAGATGATGCCGACCTCCTGCGCAGGTTTCAGCGAGGCTCGAATCGGTTTTTCGATCATCGGGCGATACTGGTCCAAATTCATGTCTGCCCTTCCTTACTTCTCATTGTTATAAAATATAATTATCGGCTTAAATTATCTTTTTTATCACAACATCGGACTATGATTTATCTCACGACTGAAGGGGTATCTTATTGGGTAAATCTCACTTGAAAGCGAGGGACATCCATGGTACAACCAAAAGGGAACGGCGGGAATGGCCGTCAGGAGACGGATTCAGCGGTCCGACTTAGCCGGTTCAAGGCAGAAGTAATGAAGCGTGAGGGATATAACGTCAATCCGGAGCGGCCGGATGACGTGAAGTTTGAAGTAGCCCAATCGTTGGGCGTGACGATGCGAGAAGGCGATAACGGCGATTTGACAACCGCGAAAGCAGGCAAGGTCGGCGGCGCGATCGGCGGTTCGATGGTCAAGGAAATGATCCGCTTGGCCAAACAACGCTTGAACGATCAGCCGTAAACTAACCATATGGGGGTTCGCCATGGTCTTGAATGAATGGGATCAATTGAAGCTCCACCTTCAAGAGTGGGTGGAAGAATGCCGGGGAACAAGCGCTGCAGGTAAAGTTGCGGAGTACATTCCGGAACTGTCGAAGGCGAAGCGGGATTGGCTAGGGATTTATCTCCTGGATGCCAAGGGAAACTCGATTTCCGCAGGCGAAGCCCGTGCAGAGTTTACGATGCAGAGCATTTCGAAGGTGTTTACGTTGATTCTTGCGCTCATGGACCATGGGGAAGCCGCCGTATTTTCCAAAGTGGGCATGGAGCCGACCGGCGATAACTTCAATTCGATCATGAAGTTGGAGCTGGTGCAGCCGGCGATTCCGTTCAACCCGATGATCAACGCCGGAGCGATCGTGGTCTCCTCCATGATCAAGGGGGAGAATGCGGAGGCGAAAGCGGCGCGCATTTTGGCTTTTTTTCGCGAGTTGGCCGGAAACCCCGGTTTGGATTATGATTTGCAGGTCTACCGCTCGGAGTCGGAGACGGGACATTTGAACCGGTCGATGGCTTATTTTTTGCTGGATAAAGGCATCTTGGGCTGCGGTGTGGAAGAGGTGCTGGACGTCTATTTCCGCCACTGTTCGATCAAAGTTTGCTGCGAAGATCTGGCAAGAATGGCGCTGGTGCTGGCTTTTGAAGGAACGGATCCTCTGACGGGCAAGACGCTGATTCCGCGGCGATATGTGCAAATCGCCAAAACATTCATGGTCACCTGCGGAATGTACAACGGCTCCGGCGAATTTGCGATCGGCGCGGGGCTGCCGGCCAAGAGCGGCGTGTCCGGAGGGATCTTGACGCTCGTGCCCGGACGATACGGCATTGGCGTCGTGGGGCCGGCATTAAACCGCAAAGGCAACAGCATCGCGGGGGTCGAACTCATCGAGCGTCTGTCGCGGACATTTGATTGGAGCCTATTTTAAATAAGGAAAGGGCATGTCTGGGTGAATCCATATAATCGGGCAATTTTAAAACAAATCGTGCATTGCTCTCCTACCCACTTCCAATTGGAGTCGTTACTATAGAGGTGTAAACCAGATACTCACGATTCAAATGGGAGGGTTATCAATGTTTAAATGGAAGCGTTTACTAACGGCGCTGGTTGCGGTTACCCTGGTCGGGTCACTGGCCGCCTGCGGTGGCGGAAAGAACGGAAATTCGGCTAAGCCGGCAGGAACAGATGCCGAAGGCAATACCGTAAACAGCTCGGGCAGTGAGCCGGTGAAGCTGCGGATCATGTGGTGGGGATCTCAGGAACGGCATGAAGCGACCTTGGCTGCCCTTGATTTGTATTCGAAAAACAATCCAAACATCACTTTCGAACCGGAATACTCCGGCATGGACGGTTACCTGGACAAGCTGTCTACGCAGGCGGCGGCGAAAAATGCCCCTGACATCGTCCAACTCGATCCGGGCTGGGCGCCGGATTGGGCAAACCGCAAGCAACTCGCAGCGCTGGATGCCGTCGACGTGTCCAAGATCGATCCGAAACTACTGGCCGGCGGACAGCTGGACGGCACGCAATATGCCGTACCTCTGGGCTCCGTCGCCTTCGGGATGATTTACGACAAGGCCGCGCTGGATAAGTTGGGTGTCCAAAATCCGGAAAACGGCTGGACCTGGGACGATTTCTTCGCGCTGGCGAAAGAGCTGAAAGGCAAGCTGCCGAGCGGCCAATATTTTACGAAGGATTATGCGGCGAACTACTTCATGTATTCGGCTTACCAGTACAGCAAGGGCAAAGGCATGGTCATCACGGAGGACGGGAAATTCAACATCGACGAAACGTCGTTTCTGGAATGGACCAAGCACTTCGAGGAGCTCCGCAAGGAAGGCCTGGTGCCGCCGGCGGACGTGAACTCCTCCGATAAAGAATTCGACCCGCAAATGGATCTGATGGTTGCCGGAAAGATTTTGTTCCGTTACAGCTTCTCCAATAATTACAGCGCTTGGGACAGCATCAAGAAAGGCGCTTACGCCCTGGTGACGATGCCGCGGGCCGAGGAAGCCGGCGGTTGGCTAAAACCGTCGATGTATCTGTCCGTCTCCGATAACTCCAAGCATAAGGCTGAGGCCGAGGCATTCATCAACTGGTTCGTTAATGATCCGGAAGCCGCGCAAATCCTGAAGACGTCACGGGGCTTGCCGGTGAACAAGGATAACGCGGCGGCGCTGGAATCCAGTATGAGCGACGTGGACAAGGTCGGCATGCAACTGCTCCGCGCCACCGAGAAGGACGGTCAAACCTGGACCGCCGGTGCGGGCGGCTGGACGAACTACATCGATAAAGATTTCCCGCTGGTGCACGACCAACTGAGCTTCAACAAGATCACGCCGGAAGAAGCTTACAAGCAGCTGAAAGAAGCGGCTGCGGCTTACGAATAAGACGTTCGATCCCAGCCCGGAACAGGATTCCCGTTCCGGGCTGATTATTGATATTTTCGTGATATTTTAAAAGATTTCGAGGATTCCTCTTCTACAACCGGCCGCAGGTACGCCCTATACTTGAGTTATAAGCACTCAGAAACTGCAGAGGTGAAGCAAGTATGAAAAGTTCCGCGGCCTTGTCTGTCAAAGACGCACCGGAAATCAACAAGCGCCGGCATTTCCTGAAAAGATGGAATGCGCCGGTGGCCGGCTATTTATTTATTTCGCCATGGCTGCTCGGTTTTCTCGGGCTGACCGCGTATCCGCTGTTTTTATCGCTTTACTATTCGTTTACGGACTACACGCTGTTGGAACCGATCAACTGGGTCGGCACCAAAAACTACGAACAGATCTTTACGGCGGATTCCAAGTTCGTCACTTCGGTCAAGGTCACGTTCCTGTACGTTCTGGCTTCGGTCCCCTTAAAGCTCATCGCGGCGCTGCTCGTCGCCATCGTGCTGAACCGGGCGGTGCGGGGGATCGGACTGTATCGCACAGCGATTTATTTTCCGTCGCTGATCGGAGGCAGTATCGCTGTATCCCTGTTGTGGCGTAACATTTTTGGGGTGGACGGGATCTTCAACAAAATCATCGGGGTGTTTGGCCTCGAGGGGAAAGGCTGGATCACCAGTCCCGATACGGCATTAAGCACACTGATTCTCCTCACGGTATGGCAGTTCGGCTCGTCGATGGTTATTTTTCTGGCGGGGCTCAAGCAAATTCCGGGCGATCTGTACGAGGCCTCCGCCGTGGACGGCGCCGGCAAGTTGCACCAATTCTTCAACATCACGCTGCCGATGTTGTCGCCGGTCCTGTACTTTAATTTGGTCATGGGCGTCATCAACGCGTTCCAGATGTTCACCTCGGCATTTGTCATCACGAACGGCGGCCCGATGAACTCGACGTACGTTTATGCGCTGTATTTGTACGAGCGGGCGTTTAGCCGGTACCAGCTCGGTTATTCGTCGGCGCTGGCCTGGATCATGCTGGTCATGATCGTCATTGCCACGCTGATCATCGCGGGGACTTCGAAATATTGGGTGTTCTACGAATCGGAACCGGAAGGGAGAAAAGGCAAATGACCTTCAAATGGAAGCCGTTGATCCGGCACTTCTTCATGATTGCGTTCAGTCTGATTATGGTTTATCCAGTGCTTTGGTGGATCGGAGCGTCGCTCAAAACGAATGCCGAGCTGGCATCGCCGAACATTTTCCCTGCGGTCCCGCAATGGAGCAATTTCGTCAAGGGCTGGAATTCGGTGCCGGGGCATTCATTCACCGACTTTTATCTCAACACCTTCGCCCTGGAAGCGGCCGTTATCGCGGCGACGCTGGTCTCCAGCACGCTCGTCGCGTTTGGGTTCGGAAGACTGAATTTCCCCTTGAAGAATCTCTGGTTCTCCCTGTTCATGCTCACGTTGATGATGCCGGGGCAGGTGCTGATCATTCCGCAGTACGCCTTGTTCCATCAACTCGGATGGGTGAACACGTATTGGCCGTTTATCGTGCCGCATCTGCTGGCCGGCGGCGCGGGCGGAACGTTTTTCGTCTTCCTGCTGATCCAGTTCGTGCGCGGCATTCCCAAGGAATTGGACGAATCGGCGAAAATCGACGGCTGCTCCTGGTTCGGCATCTACTTCCGGATCGTCATGCCGCTGATGGTTCCGGCGATCGTGACGGTGACGATCTTCTGCTTCCTGTGGAATTGGGACGATTTCCTCGGCCACCTGTTGTATTTGAATTCGGTGGACAAATATACGGTCAGTCTGGCGCTGCGGATGATCAACGATTCCCAATCCGCCCAGGAGTGGGGACAACTGCTGGCGATGTCGCTCGTGTCCATCGTTCCGGCCACCCTGATCTTTATGTTCTTGCAGAAATACTTCGTCGAGGGGATTGCCACGACCGGAATAAAGGGATGAAGGGAGGAGCTCAGCTCTAAGATGAAGAATCCATTCAAAAAATTCCGCATCGACAGCTTGTTTTTTCGCAGCTTCTCCATCTTTATCGTAGCCGTGCTGGCCTGCATTGCCTGGGCCAGCTATCGCATCTCATCCAACGAGCTGGCGAAGACCAGCTCCCATTACCAGCAGTTGCTGCTGGATGAATTAAACAACGAAATCACCACCCGGCTGGTGACCATCGAACAAATCTCGTTATCGACGTCCCGCGATAGCGAGCTGATTACGTTTCTGCGCGACCGGCAGGACGAATACGACCGGCACCGCCGCTCGGTCAGCGTAGAGCGGGCACTGGCCAATCTGACCTATTCGATCCCGATTATTCAGGGGATTGACTTATATATGGAACGCCCCTTAAGAGGGGACGCCAATAGCTATATCCAATTCCGCGGGTTGGGCGATCTGGCCAAACAGGAATGGGCGGAAGCGCTCGATAAGAACGATTTCGCCTGGTTTCGCGAGCATGAAATTCCAAGCTTTCAGGGGAACGTGCCGGTGCTCAGCTTCGCGCGAAAAATCGTCGAGGAGGACAAATACCTCGGCGTTCTTGTCGTTCACGTCAAAGCGAAGGAAATTCAGAAGTTGTTGGCGGGGCATTCCGCGCCAGTCAACCGGATGATGATCGATACGCTGGGTCAGCAAACGGTAAAAACCGGCCAGGTGCCGGAGCATACGGAGCTGTCCCAGTGGATTAACGTGAAAACCGACCAGTCCGGGTATATGCATATTCGGGGCGATCGGGAGCTGGGAAATTCGCTTCTGGTGTATTCCAAGCTGCGTGAATCCCATTGGATGCTCGTAGAAATTACGCCTTGGAGCGAAATCACCGACGGCAGCTTCCGTCTGGCGCTGGTTATCGGGGTCATCGGGGTTATCGCCGTTCTGTTGGTGCTGCTGCTGACCCTCTACTTGAGCCGCCAGTTCACGAAGCCGATCAAGCAGCTCGTCACGGCGATGCGGCAGTATTTCGTGGGCGGCGGGGGCCCTGCCGGCAGCGGCGGGCATCCCGTCGATCTGCCGGTCGACTACGAGAACGAGTTCGGTTATTTATTCGCCGGGTACCGCAAGCAGATGGAGCAGATCGAAGAGCTGTACCGCTCGTTGCAGCGGCGGTACGATCAGCAGCGTAAAGCGGAAATCGAAGCGCTGCAGGCCAACATTAACCCGCATTTTCTGTACAATATGCTGGATCAGCTGAACTGGATGGCGATCGAAGCGGGACAAGACGAGCTGAGCCGGATTCTTGAGCTGATGGGACGGATGTTCCGGATCGGCTTATCCAACGGCAACAGCTTTATTACGATCGGCGAGGAGCTGGAACATATCCATTGTTATTTGGAAATTCAACAACTGCGTTGGCGAACCGGAGGCGGGGACAAGTTGGATTACACGATCGATGCGCCGTTCTCCGTCCAGGAGTTGTTTATTCCGAAGCTGACGCTGCAGCCGTTCGTGGAAAATGCTATCGTCCACGGGTTTAACGGGCGTTCCCGCGGCAAGGTATGGATCCAACTGGAGGAGCAGCCCCACCTGCTCGTCATCACCATCGAAGATGACGGCGCCGGGCTGCAGCAAGCCGTTCACCGCGAGCAAAAGCGGCGGACCGGGGGGTATGGCATCCGCAATGTGAAGGAACGGATCGCCGGGTATTTTGAAGGCGCTTACGGCGTGGAATTGTCCGAACGGGAGGAAGGCGGAACCCGCGTCGTCATTACGCTGCCGAAACTGCTGGAGCCGCCGGTGCCCCCGCTCGGCGAACCGATAGAGCCGGGACCTGCCGCGTGAGGCGTCATGTCCGAGGCAAAAGATTCATCTGGGAGAACTACCAAGGGGGTAGATGAGGGTGTGGAAAATCGCCATCATTGATGATGAACGCCAAGTGCTGCAAGGGATGAAGCGGGCCATTCCCTGGGAGCAATTGGGGGCGAAATGGGTTGGAGAAGCGCAAAATGGCGCGGACGGGTTGGATGTGGTTCGCCGAACCGAACCGGATATCGTGATTACGGACATTTACATGCCGGCGATGAACGGCATTGACATGATCGAGCAATTGCGTAAGGAAGGGTATGACGGCAAAGTGATCATTTTCAGCGGCTATTCGGACTTCGAGCATGCCCGGCAAGCGCTGCGCTTTCATGTCAGCGACTACGTCTCCAAGCCGATCAGCGTACCGACGCTGAAGTCGATCTTGGCCAAGGTGATCGGCGAGCTGGCCAAGGAGGAAGAGAGCCGGCAGAAGCAAGGCGAGATGGAGTGGAAGCTTAGCTTGTATGAACCTTTCATCGAAAAAGAATGGGTCCGATCAGCCGTCGTCGGTACGCTGGACAGCTCCTACCGCGAGGCAGGTGGGCTTCCGGAGCCCTACCGGTATTGGACGGAATTCAGCCATGTCACCGTCGGCATCGACCTGGTCCGAGATGCTCGCGTCGGCGAATTTTCCTTGTCGGACTGGAACCTGTTCCGGTTTGCGATCCGCAATATCGCTTGCGAAGTGGGCCGCAAAATGTTCGGATCCGTGGAATATACCGAGCTGCACGGCACAAGGGCGGTGCTGATCGTCCACCCCCGGCCAGAAGAGCCGGCAGAGCTGCTGGACCGGAAGCTGCATGAGCTGGGCGCGAAGCTGATCGATGCGATCAAAAGCTACCTCAAGCTGGTCGTGCGGATTGGGATCGGAGGCGTCAAGCGGCAGTGGCAGCACATCCCGGATTCGACCGAGGAAGCGTTCCGTGCCATCGATTTGAGGTCGGGGCGGCGGGATCCGGCATACGTGCTGTATGCATATCAAGAGCAAGAAGGCGCTGACGCATCCGCAGACAATTTGTTTTCGGTCAAGTTCTACGTGGAATTGGCCGCTGCGATGAAAGCGTCCCAGGAAGCCGAAGCGAAGAAGCTGGTCGCCGATTATATGAGCCGGCTGGAGCTGCAGAGAACGATGACGCCCGAATCCGTGCAGATCCTCGCCTGCGAGCTGTGGGGGGTATTTACGTATTGTCTCTATGAAGCCGGCGTGCTGCTCAATGATCTCGTGCCCGGCGAGCAGATCACGAAGGAGCTGGTTGGCTTGGCCAGCCCGGAGCAACTCGCCGAATGGTTGACGGACAAAATCACGCTCATTTGCAGCAGCCGCCAATGGCGAGGGAACAGCAAGCACCGGCAGGTAGTGGATTACATGACCGGTTATATCCATGAGCATTATGCCGAGGACCTTACTTTGGCTGAGTTATCGGAGAAGCTGTACATTTCCCGAAACCACTTGTCGATCATTTTCAAAAACATGACCGGCGAAACGTTCAACAACTATCTGACCCGGGTACGGATCGAAAAAGCGCGCGAACTGCTGCTGCAGCGCACGATGCTCGTCTATGAGGTGGCCGAACGGGTCGGCTACAAAAACGTGCCCTACTTCAGCACCTTGTTCAAAAAAATTACCGGCATGAACCCAACCGATTTGATCAAATAAGATACCGGAGGAATGACGGTTGCTGCACATCCGGTTTGGGCTTAAAATTATTTTAAAAAAAGATTTGACCTTCACGTTACGTCAACGTTTATCATGAGTTTTGTCAGGAGGTGAGCATATGGAATACACCGTTCAGAAGCTGGGCCGCCTAGCCGGGATCAGCACCCGGACGCTGCGGTATTACGACGAGATCGGGATTCTGAAGCCGGCAAGAACGAACTCGTCGGGGTACCGTATCTACGGTCAGCGGGAAGTCGATCTGCTGCAGCAGATCTTGTTCTATCGGGAGCTTGGCTTGAGCCTTGAGGATATCCGTGCCATCGTTACCGATCCCGGCTTCGACCGTGCTCGCGCGCTGAGAGAACACCGGAATCAGCTCCTTGACAAACGCAAACAATTGGACGCTTTAATCGCCAATGTGGAGAAAACGATGGCGTCACAGGAAGGGAGAATCACGATGAGCGATCAAGAAAAATTCGAAGGCTTCAAAAAACGGATGATCGAGGAAAACGAGCAAAAATACGGCCGCGAAATCCGCGAAAAATACGGGGAAGACACGGTTGATCAATCCAACCGGAAGCTGATGAACATGACCGAAGAGGAATACAAGAAGGTGACGGAGCTGGCGGACGAGGTGAACGCCACGTTGGCCGAGGCTTATCTGACGGGCGATCCGGCAGGGGAGTTGGCGCAAAAAGCCGCCGATTTGCATCGGCAGTGGTTGACCTTCTACTGGACCGAATACAGCAAAGAAGCCCATGCGGGCGTCGCTCAAATGTATGTGGACGACGAGCGCTTCACGGCGTATTATGACAAGGAACAGCCGGGAACCGCGAAGTTCCTGCGCGATGCGATCCGCATCTATACCGGGATGGATAAGTAAAAATACCGACAGGCCCCGCGGCACGCGCTGCGGGGCCTGTCGGCATGAGCCGTTTACGCCCAATTCCCTTTGCGGAACACCGGCTCGATCGTACCGTCGGCCAGTTCGCCGTCGATGTCGAGCTCGGCGGAGCCGATCATGAAATCGACATGGGTCAGGCTGACGTTGGCGCCTTTGGCCAGCAGTTGTTCTTTGCTTAGCCGGGCGCCGCCTTCGAGATTAACCGGATATGCGCTGCCCAAGGCGAAATGGCAGGAGGCGTTCTCGTCGATCCCGGTGTTGTAGAAAATCCGGTTCATCCGGGAAATCGGCGAGTCGTGCGGCACGAGGGCGATTTCGCCGAGATGCCTCGCTCCTTCGTCCGTGCCAAGCAGATTCTCAATATGCTCTAGGCCGGATGTTGCCTCATAACGGACCACTTTACCGTCCCTGAACGTCAGCGTCAGGCCTTCCACAAGCTGGCCGTTCAAATTCAGCGGCATCGTGCTGGCTACGGTGCCGTTCACGCCGGTACGGTGCGGCATCGAATAAATTTCCTCGGTCGGCATATTGGCGACAAAATAAGCGCCCGCCGCGTTGGAATCCCCGCCGCCGAGCCAAAGGTGGCCTGTGGGCAGTTCCACTTGAAGGTCGGTGCCCGGAGCGCGGTAATGCAGCTTTTTGTACCGTTTGGCATTCATCTGTTCTTGTTTTTCTTTCAACTGATCGATATGTTCGCGCCAGACGGCAATCGGATCCGCGCGGTCGACGCGGTTCATTTGGAACACGGCTTCCCACATCGCCGGGATGCGCCGTTCTTCGGGCAAATCGGCAAATACTTTGTTTGCCCAGGCCTTGGTCGGCGCTTTGATCAGCGACCAGGTGATCCGGTTGTTGCGCGTTTGGGCGGAATGTTTCTCGCGCGCTTGGGCCGCCGCTTTGACCGCGGTGGACACCTTGGACGAAGGAATGCCCTGCAGCAGTTCCGGATCCGGCACTTTGATCCGAAGGATCGCACCGCCTTCCTCCCCGAATTGTTCGGCCATATCGGCGAGCCATTTTGGATAATAAGATAAGGAATCGTCCGCGGCGTGCTCGTAGCGGATGCGGGTCACTTGTTCGTCCTCCCAGTCGACGTGAACGTATTTGGCTCCGGCGTCGTAGGCTTTGGCCACCAGCAGCCGCGCGAAGTCCACGGTTTCCAGCGGCGCCGTCAGCATCAGATTTTGGCCGGGCTGGATGTTGACGCCGACCCGGATGACCAATTCGGCGTATTTTTCAAGAAGAACCTCGAAAGCTTCCATCGTTGCAACTCCTCCCGTATTTCTTCTTCCTATGTACAAACAATCTATATTGTAGCACGAACGGGCGGGGAGTGAAAAAGGATCGGCGAACGCTCCGCGAAAGTCCGCCAGTTTATGTCTCCTTAATATTCCGGTGTTATGGTTAATCTGTATCAATTCATGACGCCATGGAGGAGGTCGATTTCGATGCGCCTGATCGTAGCGGGCGGCGACGGTTTTTGCGGGTGGCCGACGGCGCTGTATTTATCCAGGAAAGGCCATGAGGTAGCCATCATCGATAATTTGGCAAGACGCAAATGGGACGACGAGCTGCGCTCCAATTCCTTGACCCCGATCGCTTCATTGCAGGAGCGGGTGGAACGGTGGGAGGCGCTGACGGGCCATAAGATTCGCGTGTTTCTCGGGGACTTGAACCATTACGATTTTTTGGGCGAGGTGATGCGCCAGGTACGTCCGGACGCCTTCGTGCATTTCGCCGAGCAGCGCTCCGCGCCTTATTCGATGATCGACCGCGAACATGCGGCGTTCACCCAAGCCAACAATGTCATCGGAACGTTAAACGTCGGATACGCGATCCGCGAGTATGCTCCCGATTGCCATTTGATCAAGCTGGGCACA
The DNA here is from genome assembly GCF_057063165.1 of Paenibacillus sp. JL3B1040. Lineage (NCBI taxonomy): Bacteria > Bacillati > Bacillota > Bacilli > Caryophanales > Paenibacillaceae > Paenibacillus > Paenibacillus tiangongensis. The sequence goes on from NZ_CM169317.1 coordinate 2,701,566, forward strand.
ATGGGGGAATACGGAACGCCCAATATCGACATCGAAGAAGGTTATCTCGAAATCGAACATAATGGCCGGAAGGATGTGCTTCCTTATCCGAAACAGCCGGGTTCTTTTTATCATCTGTCGAAGGTGCATGACAGCCATAACCTCATGTTCATGTGCAGGATATGGGGGTTGCGCGTGACGGATTTGAACCAGGGCGTGGTTTACGGCCTCCATACGGAGGAAACGCGGCTGGATCCGGTCTTGGTCAACCGGTTCGATTATGACGGGGTATTCGGGACGGCGCTCAACCGGTTCTTGATCCAGGCCGCGATCGGGCATGATTTGACCGTTTACGGAAGCGGCGGGCAAACCCGCGGGTTCCTGAACCTCACGGATACGGTGCGCTGCATCGAGATCGCGGCGAACCATCCGGCGGATCGCGGGGAATTCCGCGTGTTCAACCAGTTTACGGAGGAATTCTCCGTGCTGGATTTGGCGGAGAAGGTGAAGCGAGTGGCGGAGCGGGAAGGGTTCCCCGTGAGCATCGACCATTTGCCGAATCCGCGGATCGAAAAAGAAACCCACTATTACCGCGCCAAGAACACCAAGCTGCAGGAACTGGGCCTGGTGCCGAATCTGCTGACGGACGAGGTATTGTTGGACATTTTCCGCACGGCCGTCCAATATCAAGACCGCGTCGTTAGGGATAATGTGCTGCCCGGCGTGAAGTGGGGATAACAAGGAGGCGGCTGGCCATGAAAATCGCGATCGTCACGGAGACGTTTTTTCCGTCCACGAACGGGGTCGTCACTCGGCTGACGCACAGCATCCGCTGGCTCACGCGGCAGGGGCATGAGGTGATCGTCATCGCCCCGGATCAGGGCGTCGGGGCTTACGCGGGCGCGCAAATTTACGGCATTCCGTCGTTTCGTTTCTTCCTCTACCCGAATCTGCCGCTTTCGCTGCCCGGCCGGAAGGTGGGCAAGCTGCTGCGCGCATTTTCGCCGGACGTGGTGCATGTGGTCAATCCGGCGATGCTGGGCGCCGCCGGCGTCTGGTTCGGGCGGCGCTACCCGCTTGTCGCTTCCTATCATACCCACGTTCCGCAATACGCCGATTTCTATAAGCTGCCTTGGCTGAAGCCGGCGCTGTGGGGGTATCTGCGGATGCTGCATAACCGCGCGGACCTGAACCTCTGCACGTCGGAGGCCGTGCGGGGCGAGCTTGAGGAGCGGCGGTTCCGGAACGTGCGGCTGTGGAAGCGGGGCGTCGATCCGGAGCTGTTCGGCCCGCATCGCCGCAGCGAAGCCATGCGCCGCCGGCTGTCCGGCGGGGAGCCGGAGAAACGGCTCCTGCTGTACGTCGGCCGGCTGGCGGCGGAGAAGGAGATCGAGCGGCTCCGCGATCTTCTGCTGTCTTCCAGCGGATTCCGGCTGGCCGTCGTCGGAGACGGCCCGCACCGCGCCGCGCTGGAAGCTTATTTCGCCGGTACGGGCACGGTGTTTACCGGCTTCCTGCACGGGGCGGAGCTCGCGGAGGCGTATGCCTCGAGCGATGTGTTTGCGTTTCCGTCGGCCACGGAAACGCTGGGGCTGGTGCTGCTGGAGGCGATGGCCTCGGGCTTGCCCGTGATCGCCGCCGCCAGCGCGCCCACCCGGGAGCAGGTCGCCGAAGGGACGACCGGCTTCCTGTACGAGCCCGGCGCGGCGGACGGGCTCGTGCGGGCGGCGCAGCCGCTCCAGGACGTCGAGCGGCTGCGCCGGATGGGCGCCGCGGCCCGGGCGGAAGCGAGCCGGCTGGGCTGGGACGAACCCAGCCGGCAACTGCTGGAGCTGTACCGCCATGCCATACGGGAACGGCAACTACGCGGTGCGGGAGCGCTTAAGCGGAAACGGGTCAAGGAGGCCGTCAACAAAACCAACAGCCAATAAGCTCTACCGATAGGTGTACTAAACGAAAACCTGCAATTTCGCGGGTTTTTTGTTTTATGCAAACCTGTTGATTGTCGATTTATTGGCACACTTGGATGGGGTTATTTTTTAGAACCTGGTACTATTACGTGGTATAATGAGTTCGATTGTAAATGACATCAATAAGGACTCGATTTCGTGAGTTGCGAAGGGGATAGGATCATTTGAAACCGTATGAGCAATGGATCGCTCCCGAATCCTACAATGTCGCCTCGGAAATGGAACGGCATGATCCAAACAAAATCGCGTTGAAATGGCTTAGCGAACTAGGAGATTACGAGGAAATTTCTTATGGGAGGCTGCTGGCCATGGCCAACCGATTGGCCGGCGGATTAAGCCAATTGGGCTTGCACCCGGGCGACCGCGTGCTGGTAATGATGCCCCGGCATATTATGGCTTACGCGATTTATCTCGCTTGCTTGAAGCTGGGAGTGACGATCATTCCCTCTTCGGAAATGCTGCGGGCCAAGGATTTGGCATACCGATTGCGGCATTCCGAAGCGCGCGCGGTCGTCGTGTGGCATGACGTGACGGCGGAGGTCGACCAAATCGGAGATGATTTGCCGGCGCTGGACTTCCGTTTGCTGGTTGGTTCCGACACCTCGGAGGAATCGTTCAGTCATAAAGGCTGGACCCCGGTCGAATCGCTGATGGACGGTCAGCCGGAGACGTTTGATGCCGTCAAGACGCATCGCGACGATCTGGCCGTGTTGGCTTATACCTCCGGTACGACCGGGAATCCCAAAGGCGTGATGCACAGTCATGGCTGGGGGTACGCGCATTTGCGAATCACCCGATCGTGGCTGGACATTCGGGAGAACGATCTCGTATGGGCTACGGCGGCGCCGGGCTGGCAAAAGTGGATATGGAGCCCGTTTCTGTCGGTTCTGGGCAACGGGGGGACCGGCTTCGTGTACCATGGCTCTTTTCAGGCCCGGCGGTATTTGGAGCTGATCAAGCAATACGGCATCCAGGTGCTGTGCTGTACGCCAACGGAATATCGAATTATGTCGAAGATCGACGGTCTGAATCGATATGATTTATCGGGACTGCGCAGTGCCGTTTCGGCGGGCGAACCGTTAAACCAAGAAGTGATCCGCAAGTTCAAGAGCGTGTTTGACATTACGATCCGGGATGGATACGGGCAAACGGAAAGTACCCTCTTGATTGGAAATCTTAAGGATACGCCGTTGCGGCTTGGTTCGATGGGCAAGGCGATCTCGCCCGGCGTGGCGGAAATTGTCGACGAAGAAGGTACACCGTTGCCTGCCGGCGTTGTGGGGAACATTGCCGTCCATATCGACATGCCTGCCTTATTTCAATCGTATTATTTGGATCCCGAACGGAAGGAGCAAAATGTCCGCAGTTCTTATTTTATGACCGGGGATCGGGCTCGAAAAGACGAGGAAGGGTATTTCTGGTACGAGGGACGCGGGGACGACATCATTATCAGCTCCGGCTATACGATCGGACCGTTCGAGGTTGAAGAGGCGCTGATGAAGCACGACGCCGTCAAGGAATGCGCGGCGGTAGCCAGTCCGGACGAGCTGCGCGGCCATATCGTCAAAGCGTTCGTGGTGTTGAAAGAAGGCATTCGTGGCAGCGATGAGCTGGTTAAAGAGCTACAAGCCCATGTCAAAGCGTGGACCGCGCCTTACAAGTATCCGCGTCAAATCGAATTTATCGACGACTTGCCGAAAACCAACACCGGCAAAATCCGCCGGTTGGAGCTGCGGGAACGGGAAGAGCGGGCATATCGCCAATAGCTAAAGCCTCGTGTATGATTTCATGTTTTTCATCGCATCCTAAGCCCATTATCGCTAGAGGAGGCTGAACATGGAAAACCCGTTTTCCAGCATGCAATCGCAAAATCCGATCTCACTCGCGCAGCAGTCGGTCAAAAAAGCGCATCGCGCGGTAACCCAGGCTCAATCGCACCCCAGCGAGGAAACGGTGGAGGGCGCCCGCAACGCCATCGAAAAAGCGGAAAACGCCATCGTCCAGGCCGACGGCCGGATGAATACCGAGCCGATGGAACGGGCCAAGGAGGATTTGGCCGAAGATCAGGCGGCTTTGGCGGAAGCGGAGAATCAATTGAATTCTTGAATATGAACGCATGGCGAAAGCCGGCAGCGACTTACGAATCGGTTCGTGAATCGCTTGCCGGCTTCTTTGCCTCCGAGCCTAGAAGGATTAAACGGAGACCGGATTGCAGCATTTGCTGGATTTGGCCATCGCCTCGTTAAACAGCTTGACGGATCGGAGAACGGTATCTTTTTCAAACTCGCTCATATAGGAAAAGACCTCATCCAAGTATTCATTCATCTGCACGTCGATCGTCGTAGCGATGTATTTGCCTTCGGTAGTCAGCGATAACGTTTGAACTCGGCGGTCGTCGGGATCGGCCGTTTTCTCCACCAAGTTCAGCTTGATCAGCGCCTGGATCTGCCGGCTGAACGTCGTAATATCGGTACCCAGGGCGTCGGCAATTTGCTGCATGGACGGTTTGTCCCGCCGGTCGATTTCATAAAGGATATGACTTTGAACCAGAGAAATATCGCAACTGCCTACGCTGCAGCAATTCCGGTTTAACAATCCAAAACGGCGGGTCATGATTTGGAATAACTCGCGCGGATTTTCCATAGTGAACTCACCTCTTGCTTCATTTATAGCCCAATTGCTTGCAAGATGCAAGTTTTTTGCGATTTCCATCAATTGGTGGAGGATAAGGGGGACCGAGTCCGTTCAATACTAACTTGGACACGAAGCAAAAAAGGAGGGATGAGATGTTTTTTCATATAAAGGAGTTGCAATACAATGCCAAACCCGATAAACCCGATGCTGTATATGCCAAAAAGCTGCAGGAGGTATTAGGCGGCCAGTTCGGCGAGATTACGGTGATGATGCAGTACCTGTTCCAAGGATGGAATTGCCGTGGGGAACAAAAGTACCGCGATATGCTGCTGGATATCGGAACCGAAGAAATCGCACATGTCGAAATGTTGTCCATCATGATCGCTCAGTTGCTGGATAACGCACCCGTTCAGGATCAAGAGGAAGCAGCTAATAAGCCTATCTTGAATGCGGCGATGGGCGGAATGAACGTGGAGGATGCAATCGTGAAGACCGTGATGGCCGGGATGAATCCACAGCATGTCATCGTCTCCGGATTGGGTGCGACCCCGACGGATAGCGTAGGATACCCTTGGAACTCCCGTTACACCATAGCCAGCGGCAATTTGCTTGCCGATTTTCGGGCCAATCTGAATGCGGAGTCCCAAGGCCGTTTGCAGGTTTGCCGTTTGTACGAAATGACGGCGGATCGTGGCGTTCGTGACATGTTATCTTTTCTGATTGCCCGGGATACGATGCATCAAAATCAATGGATGGCCGCGATTGAAGAACTAGAGAAAAACCAGAAGCCGATTGTCCCTAGTACGTTCCCGCAGGGGTTGGAGAAACATCAAGTTTCTTACTCCTTCATGAACTTTTCTTCCGGGGAAGAAAGCAAGCAAGGACGCTGGGCACAAGGGACCAGCATGGATGGACAAGGCGAATTCGAGTATATTACCCATCCGGAAGCCATGGGGCAAAAGCCAGTATTGTTGCCGCCTCCATTATATGTACACGGAACACCTCCGACGTCCCATAATCCCGTTGACGTAAGGTAAATAACGATCCTAAAAGTAAGCGGGTTAACTCCATTCGAGATTAGAAAGGAACGATGGACAACATGAAAAATTGGGGAGCTCATGAATTTCTGGAAACGAACGAATTGCTTCGGAAATTGACTGCGGATATTGAGCTTCATGCGCTATTCGCCGGAATGACGAATGATCAGGCTTTTAGAACAATGCTGCAACGCCATATCCAAATGATGGATGGGGCTTATCACCAAGCGATCCGTTTAATGCAGTACAAAGGGGTGGACGTGTCTCCAAGCACCACCGCGGCTCGCCGGTTCAACCTTCAACAGACGCCCCATGTTGGTTTCCAGCACCCGCATTCGATTCCGGCTCCGTCCTTGAACGTCCAGCAGTTAAGCGATATGACCATGGCGACGCTAATTTTAAATTCTCACAAAACAGGCTCGGCGGTCGGTATGTTATGGGCGGCCGAATGCGTGGACCCGGATGTACGTGCACTCCACGTCATGTGCGCCAACAACTGCCAACAAATGGCATATGAAGCATTTCAGTTTATGAACGAACGCGGGTATTACGAGGTTCCGGCAATGCCGCAATCCGACGTATCGCGAATGGCGTCGCTTTATCAATACGGATCTCCGACAAGTTACGCAAACAACCCTGTTTGATCATTATTTTGAAAGTTAAAATGTGAAATTGCAGATAATGGGTTGACATTGTCTGGAATAGCCTTTACGATAAACACACGCTTAGTTTCCAGTTCATGGCTGGAAAGCGGGGGAACCAGTTTTTTGGGGCGAATCATTCTTTAACGATTGTAGGGTACCATCTTACCCGAGTCCGTCAGCTAACCTCGTCAGCAGTGGATGGGTCTAGTTTCACGCAACTTTACGCAAACTTCCAATGGCCCTTATATAAGGGCCGTTTTCTATTTTTTTGTGCGGACCCCTGCTGGCGGAGCTATGCTTTCCCCTAGGCGAGGGGTCTCTTTTTTGGACTCCGGATTGAAAAATGAAAGGGGGAGTCAGGCATTCGGAATAGAGTTTGAATTTAAACCTACTAAACCGATGAAAAAAATGAGAATGAAAGGCTGTGAATGGGGTTGAGAAAAGTATCATGGTTGTTAATTTCATTGCTTGTAACGGTCTCGCTAACCGCTTGTAATCCGGGACCAACCGCTAATTCGGGCAACGGGGGCACAAACACCGATTCCGAAGCTGAAGGGACGCTGGCCGAGGCAATTCGAACCGGGTCCATTACGGTTGGATTCGCGAATGAGAAACCCTATGCCTACAAAGACGCTAACGGAGAACTAACCGGCGAAGCGGTGGAAATCGCCCGGGTGATCCTCAAAAGGCTGGGCGTTAACGAGATGAAAGGCGAGTTGACCGAATTTGGCTCCTTAATCGCCGGGTTGCAGGCCAATCGATTCGATCTGATTACCGCGGGAATGTTCGTGAACCCGGAAAGGTGCGAGGCCGTATTGTTCGCCAACCCGGAGTATAGTATCGGCGAAGCGATTGCCGTAAAACAAGGGAATCCTCTTCGTCTTGGTAGCTATGAAGACATCGCGAATAATGAGAAGGCTCGCGTTGCCGTTATGACAGGCGCGGTGGAAATCGGATATCTGCAAAAATCCGGTGTCCCGGATGATCGGATTATTCAAGTTCCGGACCAGGCGTCTGCGATCAGCGCCCTCCAATCCGGACGCGTGGAGGCGATCACAATGACGGGGCCTTCGCTGCAAGCGATGCTTGAATCCGCCGGGGACAAGGACATCGAGAGGGTCAACGATTTTTCGCAACCGGTTATTGATGGACAAAGTGTACGCGGGTACGGCGCTACGGCGTTTCGTTTGGCAGACAAAGAATTTCAGGAAGCCTATAATGCGGAATTGACCAAGATGAAGGAATCGGGCGAACTGCTGGATATCCTGCAGCAATTCGGATTCACGGAGCAGGAATTACCCGGGGACATGACGGCTGCCGAGCTTTGCGGGGCATGATATGCCAGAGTCCTGGATCGACTTTATTCCCACCTTGCTGGAAGGAGCGAAAACCACCGTTACTGTCGCCTTGTTTGCGGCATTATTGGCGGTCATCGCCGCCTTCGTCTCGGGCTTGATGTGCTTATCCCGCCTTCGCCCGATTCGTTGGCTCTCCTCAATTTATGTGGAGGTTTTCCGAGGGACGTCCTTACTCGTTCAGTTGTTCTGGCTGTATTTTGCACTGCCATTCGCCGGTCTGGAGCTTCCCAAATTGCTCGCGGCCATATTAGCGGTGGGATTGAACTTTGGAGCTTACGGCTCTGAGGTTGTACGTAGCGCCATATTGGCCGTGCCGAAAGGCCAATGGGAAGCGTCGATTGTTTTAAACATGAAACCATGGCAAAGGATGACTCACATTATTTTGCCGCAGGCTGCATTAAGAATGCTTCCTCCCTTTGGCAATTTGCTTGTTGAATTAATCAAATCCACGTCACTGGTTTACTTCATCACTATGGCGGATCTCACTTACCAGGCAATGGTTCTCCGCAACAACTATATTTCCTGGACATCGGAGATTTTGTTCCTGCTGCTGCTTATGTATCTGGCGATCGCTTCTATCGTCTCCTTCGGCATCCGGATTTGGGAGCGCAAATGGTCCGAAGGGAGGATGTGACGGATGTGGGATTGGCAGTACGCCTTTGAAATCCTTCCGGAGCTTCTCGTTGCTCTCAGAATGACCATAGTAGCTACGCTTTTGGGATTCTTGACTGCATTGATCGGTGGATTGCTGCTGGCTCTCGCCATGCGTTCGAGATTTGTCGGGCTACGTATGGCGGCAAAGGGATTCAATGGATTTATCCGGAACACGCCGTTGTTGGTTCAGGTGTTCTTTATTTATTACAGCTTGCCGATGATGGCCGGCATTTCATTACCGGCTTTCTATGCCGGAATTCTAGGATTAGGGTTGCACTATAGTACTTATTTATCCGAGGTTTATCGCTCAGGAATTGATGCCGTTCCCAGAGGTCAATGGGAGGCGGCCGTAGCGCTGAATTATTCCAAGGTAGATACCTGGCGTTCGGTGATACTTCCGCAAGCTATTCCGCCAATCATTCCAGTTCTTGGGAATTACCTGATTGTGATGTTTAAGGAAACCCCGATCTTGTCCGCTATCACCTTGGTTGAATTGCTATTGACCGCGAAAAATATCGTTTCGGAATCCTTCCGGGTATTTGAACCTTATACACTGGTTGGCGTCTTGTTTCTGGCTATCAGCTATCCGTCCTCGCTATTCATTCGCCGATTGGAAAAAAGAATGAATCTCCAAAGGGGCAAATAACGAAGGGAGGTGGAAAAAATGTCTTTGCCGATGGTGAAGTACACGGGGGTTACGAAGACTTATGGCGAACGTCAGGTGCTTACCGGCATTGATTTGGACATCGCGGCAGGCGAAAAGGTAGCGGTCATCGGACCAAGCGGTTCAGGCAAAACGACGATGGGTCGTATGCTTGTGACTTTGGAGGAGCCTACGACCGGTACGATCGAAATTGACGGCGTCCATTTGTGGCATATGTCCAGGAAAGGTCGGCTCGTACGGGCTAATGAGAAGCATTTGCATGAGATGCGTGGAAATGTAGGCATGGTATTTCAACACTTTAATCTTTTTCCGCATCGGACAGTACTACAGAACGTGACTGAAGCTCCAAGGAGAGTGCTGAAGCTGTCAAAGGAAGAAGCTGAAGAGCGGGCAATCGGCATGCTCCGCAAGGTGGGATTGGATGAAAAATTGGCAGATTATCCGGCTCAATTGTCCGGCGGACAAAAACAGCGCGTGGCGATTGCCCGGGCGCTCGTGATGCGTCCCAAAGTGATGGTGTTTGATGAGGTGACTTCGGCGCTTGACCCAGAGTTGGTTGGTGAGGTGCTGGAGGTCATTCGGGAAATCGCCGATGAAGGGGAAATGGCAATGATGCTCATTACTCACGAGATGGACTTCGCTAGGGAGATCGCGGATCGTGTGCTCTTTTGCGCGGATGGGAACATCATAGAAGAAGGGCCGCCGGAGGCTATTTTTGAACATCCACAAACGGAACGGCTTCAATCGTTCTTAAAGCGATTCCGCTCTGCCGTGTATTCCATGGCGTGAAAAGGTAGGTGAGTCTACATGAACAATACGCTACGCAGTCTGATTATTCGCAAACCGGATCCAAACGATGCGAAAGGCGTTTATGAATTGATTCGCAGCTGTCAAACGCTTGATCTGAATTCTGCTTATGCTTACTTGGTATTATGCGATTATTTTAGAGATACTTGTGTGATTGCGGAGGATGGAGCGAATCTTGCCGGTTTTCTCTCGGCTTTTCGATCGCCGCTCCGCCCGGATTTGTTGTTCGTGTGGCAGGTAGCGGTAGCGGACACTCATCGAAGGCAGGGTATCGGTAAACGGATGCTATCCTACGTACTTTCGGAGAATACGGTTCCCCCGATTATTTATTTGGAAGCCACGATCTCCCAAAGCAATTTGGCGTCGTCCCGTTTGTTTACAGGGTTGGCCAGGGAACATTCCGCTCCGGTCGAGATCACATCCGGCTACAAGGCATGGATGTTCCCCGAGGGGATTCATCATGAGGATGAACCTCTTTACCGAATCGGCCCTATAATTCATCAACTTTAAATGGAGGTATGAGATGCAGACCCAAACTCTTGAAACACCGAGTATGAACGTGTTCGAACAGCTAGAATCGGAGGTCCGAAGCTATTGCCGAAACTTCAGAACGGTTTTTCACAAGGCGCAAAATGCCAAGCTTTGGGATACGAAGGATAGAGAATATATCGATTTTTTTGCAGGTGCCGGTGCTTTGAATTATGGACATAACAATCGAAAGATCCGCGATAAGCTGATCACTTACTTGCTTGAAGACGGCGTGACCCATAGTTTGGATATGGCAACCCACGCTAAAGAACAATTTTTGAGCAAATTTGATGAAGTTATATTGAAGCCACGCGGGTGGCAATACAAAGTGATGTTTCCGGGACCGACAGGGACCAATGCTGTGGAGAGTGCCTTAAAAATCGCTCGCAAAGTGACGGGGCGCTCGACGGTCATCAGCTTTACCAATGCCTTCCATGGGATGACGCTGGGTTCGCTGGCTGTCACGGGGAATGCATTTAAACGCAAAGGGGCGGGAATCGAGTTGCCTCACTCCGTTTTCATGCCCTATGACGGGTATTTCGGCGAAGACGTCGATACGATTCACTATATGGAGAAGCTGCTTGATGATCCAGGAAGCGGAGTGCCGTTGCCTGCTGCTGTTATTGTGGAGGCGGTTCAAGGCGAAGGAGGACTGAATACCGCTTCGGATGACTGGCTTCAAAGGCTGGAGCTTCTCTGTCAAAAAAGGGGCATTCTGTTGATTCTGGACGACATTCAAATGGGCTGCGGCCGAACGGGACCGTTTTTCAGCTTCGAGTCAGCCGGGATCGTGCCGGATCTCATTTGCCTATCTAAATCCATCGGCGGTTATGGCTTACCGTTAGCACTTACTTTAATCAAACCGGAGTTGGATGCTTGGAAGCCAGGTGAGCACAACGGAACTTTTCGCGGCAACAATCTCGGGTTTGTCGGGGCTTCGGAGGCACTGGATTACTGGAAAACCGAGACATTTCGCGAACAAATTGAAGGCAAGGCAAAGCGGATCGAGTCTTCTTTACACCGGATGATCGAGCGGAAGCCTGAGCTGAAAGGCAAACATCGCGGAAAAGGAATGATTCAGGGCATTGCCTTTGAGCAGCCGGGTTTGGCGGAAAGATTGTCCGAATTGGCTTTTGAATCGGGGTTGATCCTGGAAACCTCAGGTCCATGCAGCGAAGTGGCTAAATTAATGCCGCCGCTAACGATTGAATATTCGACGCTTGAACAAGGTCTTGAAATACTGGAACATTGCTTGAACCAATTAGCTGCTGAGGAGGTTTCTTCATGATTGTGAAACATCTAAGTAACATCGTCGGAACGATTGATGACGTAGATACGGAAACTTGGAACTCTCGGAGATTGCTCCTGGCTAAAGACAAAATGGGGTTTTCACTAAACGATACCCTGATTAAAGAAGGGACGGAAACGCTGATCTGGTACAAAAATCATGTTGAGGCGGTTTATTGCATTGAGGGCGAAGGGGAAATCGAGGTAATTGGCGGCGAAACCTATCCGATTTCACCGGGCATGATGTATGCGCTGAATGGCCATGAGAAGCATTATCTGCGGGCGCGTTCGCAATTGCGAGTGATCTGCGTGTTTAATCCGCCGCTTACGGGCCGGGAGGTTCATGATCAAGATGGGACCTATCCATTGCTGTAGCCCGTACGAATACATCTATTTTATTATAGAAAGGATGAAGTGAAATGCGCGGTACAGAACTCTCAGCGCAAGTCGATTTTTCTAAGGATGTTTATCCTTCCCGAATCCATGCGGAGCCGCAATGGTTGCCACGGCAGGATCCGGTGGTGTATTCCGAGTGGAGCTCGGCGAGTCCTATCCCTAAGGAGCAGTTAGAGTTTTACCAGCAGAACGGATACTTATTCTTGGAAGGTTTCTTAGCTGAAAATGAATTGAGAGGGTATCAAAACGAGGCTCGCCAACTGCAAGAGTTGTCGCGGAAACAGCAAGCGGATGAAATTATTCGCGAACCTGGCGGAGACGAAGTGCGATCCATTTTCGCTATTCACCGAAGCCAACCGGTGTTTCGCGAGCTCTCGCAGCATCCGAAACTGTTGGCGATCATTGAATTCCTCTTAGGCAGCTCCGTGTACATCCATCAATCCCGGATTAATTATAAACCCGGGTTTACGGGTAAGGAATTTTATTGGCATTCGGATTTTGAGACCTGGCATGTCGAGGACGGGATGCCGCGTATGCGGGCACTTAGCTGCTCCATAGCGTTAGAAGACAATTATGCTTTTAACGGCCCGCTGATGGTGCTTCCCGGTTCGCAACAAATCTTTGTTCCCTGCATTGGCCAGACGCCGGATCATCATTATAAAGAGTCGTTGCGCAAACAGCAGTACGGCGTACCTGATCAAGAAAGTCTCACCGAGCTTGTAAAACGCTACGGCATCGATATGCCCGTGGGCCCGGCGGGCTCGATCCTGCTCTTTGATTGCAATATCATGCATGGATCAAACAGTAATATTACACCGTACCCACGTAGTAATATCTTTATGGTGTACAACAGTGTGGAAAATAAGGTCGTACAACCGTACTCCGGACAAAAACCAAGACCCGAGTATATAGCAACCCGTCAGGGGCTTTAAATTAACGGATCGGCCATTGTCCTGAGGGAGAATGGCCGTTTCTCGGGGATTAGTTGCTAACCTAATAAATATTATGTAAACCAAAATAAAAACGGAGGACACATTATGCAATAAAATTAAAACCATCACGACAAACGTAAACGAAGCGGTGGAGCAATCACGGCGCAATGAAGAGCCCCGACTCCCGGGGCTCTTCGGTATTTCCAGTACATTTACAGATTCAAGGCGTTGTTGGCCATCTTCACGTCATTGGCAAGCAGTTGCTCCAAGTTATAGGAAGGGTAGTATCCACGTTGATGCATGTAGTGGAAGACTTTAGCATGCAAAGCGATGGCGCCGAGCAGTTGTTTCTGGAAGGTCTCACGAAGCTGCGGCGTGGCGGTTTCGGTAATGGCGATGGCGTAGTTGCGCACGGCGGTCTTCAAAAAACCAAGCAACGTGGCCGCTTCCACCGCCGTCATGTCGGGAGCGGAGTTCCGAGCCATGGTCGGAGCCATCGGATAAAATTTCAGCAATTCGCGCAAATTTTGTTCCAGCGCTTTGATCGTTTCGGCGTAAAGCGCCTTGAGGGCAGGTTCTTGAATGGTTGGAAGTTTCTTCTTAAATACCGTCAAATGAGTAGATTGAAAAGCGACCAGCTCATGCAGTTCCATCGTTTCATGCCATGCCAAGTGTTCATGCGTCCAAGAATTATTCACGATTTCACTCTCCAAAGGATAGAATTAGTTCATTATATTCGCCTGGGTGGAATTGGGTATTTGTCCTTAACAATCCTTAAGGAGTAATTTATGCGGGAGTTGGATTCATTTCATGGCAGCGAACTCCGGTTAGTTCGCAACTATAGGTGCATTCTATAGGCGGTATGAAAAAATCAACTAAGGAGGGCATGACCCCATGCAACTGGCCGCACACGAAGCGCAAGATTTAAACGAACTGACATTAAGCTGCGTCAATTCCATTACGAATATGGCATGTTTTATGAACCAAGTCCAAGATCCCGAGCTGAAAGCGATTTTGCAGCGCCATTTTCCTCTCCACGTTCAGGATTATAATATGAAGGTCGATTACTTGAGCAAGGTGGAGGGAGCCGTAGGCAAGTTGCCGATCCCCGATTTGACGCCGATGCTGCAGTCCTTCACGATGGCTCAGACGCCCCCCGTACCGGTCATGCCGAGAACGGAGGTTCAACAATTCAATGACCGCGAAATCGCCACCGCCTATCTGCTGACGTTGAAGCGGGCGGGGCGGGAGTACGCCTGGGCGGCGATGGAAATGAGCCATCCGGAAATCCGCAGCTTCTTGGAGCACGCCTTTTGCATGAGCTCGCACCATGCGTACGATGTTTGGCAGTGGATGGTGAAAATGGGTTACTATCCGCTTGAAGCTGCTCCGACCACGACAATGGCTACTTTGGGTTCTATGTATCAAAAAGTGAAAGAACCTGTTGCCGCGCTCTAACCCGGATTCAAGCTAGTCGAAAGCCCCGTGCCAAAGAGGAATTGGACGGGGCTTTCCGTATTTTGCTGGCCGCCCCCCTTTTAGGCCTTAACCGCTTGGATGACGGCGGAGACGAGATAGTCCTCCAGTTTGGTGCCGGGCACCCAATCTTTGATGAAGGCTTTAGAGTCGTCTTTCGGCTGGACGTTGATCTCGGAGAAGCCGCTGCTGGTTAGCATGCTTACCAATTCCGGGATGGAGGAAGCACCGGAGATACACCCGGCGTACAGATCCTCCAGGTCGTTTTTGATTGCCGGAGGAAGTTCCGCTGTCGTGACGACATCGGAGATGGCCAGCCGTCCGCCGGGAACCAGCACGCGGTAGGCCTCCCGGAAAACCTGCTCTTTATCGGGCGAGAGATTGATGACGCAGTTCGAGATGATCACGTTGACGGACTGATCGGCAACCGGAAGGTGTTCGATTTCGCCCAGGCGGAAGTCCACGTTGGCGAATCCGCCTTTGAGCGCGTTTTGACGGGCACGGCTGACCATTTCCGGCGTCATGTCCACTCCGATGACTCGCCCTGTTTCCCCAACCTGACGCGAGGCGAGGAAACAATCGAATCCTCCGCCGCTCCCCAGATCAAGCACGGCTTCGCCCGGCGAAAGCTCCGCGATCGCTTGGGGATTGCCGCAGCCGAGGCCAAGATTGGCGCCTTCGGGCACGGCGTTTAATTCCTCGTTCGAATATCCCAATCCGGCGGAGATTTCCTGGAAGTCGGTGGGGGTGCGGCAGCAGTCGATGGCATCCGTTGAACAACAGCTTGAAGGTGCGCTGGAATCGGAAGCAGATTGAACGGCCACTTGCCGATACCGTTCGCGGACGTTTTGGCGGATTTCATCATGAGTTCGTTTTTTCATGGCCAGTTCCCCCTAACAACAACCGGCACAGCAAGGATCGGCCGCAACCGTGCGGGAACGGAACCACTCCGAAATACGCGTGGAGATTCGAACCCTAGGCGATTTTGGTACAACCCACATCCAGGCTTCCCGGTTAATCCTTTGGAGTTCTTGTTCCTGGAACTTCATCAACATTTCGGCGGTGTACCCGTGATCCAGCATACGAATCCCTCTTTTCTTAAATTTGATATTTGCAACTAATTCGGGACGCAAGAGCCCTTTTGTCAAGATGGGTTATAGAAGCTGTAATATTACGACAACTTGCTATTAGTAGTGAATTCGCTGTTCCGACTAACCCCATCTCCTGCTTTATGTTATACCGCATTTATTTGCAAAATACAAGTAATAAATGAGGTGATTCTAAATATTCGTATTTGCTTATATAATTATATTCAGCTACGATATACATTGTTGAAGATTTATAACCAGGAGGTGTAGGAGATGAATCCGACTCAAACCATCGATGCGATGGCAGAAACGTTTAAACTGCTGGGCGATAAAACCAGATTGACGATCCTGGCCATGCTAAAGGAACGAGAGCTTTGCGTTTGCAATATCGTCGACTTGCTGGACATGTCGCAGCCCAGTATCAGTCAGCATTTACGCAAAATGAAGACAGGTGGGCTAGTCAAGGAAATCCGCCGCGGGAAATGGACCTATTATTCTTTGAATCTGGAGGATAAGCCTTATATTCAGGAATTGCTTACTTATTTACCATCCCAGGCTGTTCGGCTTAAGCAGTTGGAGGAATGCGACTTGGCCACAACTTGCGACTAATTAAATTAAGATATAATTATTTACTTATATGATGATATGTATATATAATAGGATTAAGTTTCAATAGGTTTCAAAATGAAAGGATGGTGAAAAGCTTGCCGGAAACGCCGAGATTGTCTTTTCTCGACCGGTATTTGACCGTTTGGATCTTTGCCGCCATGGCGCTCGGACTGGGCCTGGGAACGCTAGTGCCGAATTTCGCGGAGCTCTTATCCCGCATGCAGGTGGGGACAACCTCGATTCCCATTGCGCTCGGCTTGATCGTCATGATGTATCCGCCGCTGGCCAAAGTGAAATACGAAAAGCTGGGTCGCGTGTTCAAGGATTGGAAGGTCCTGCTGCTCTCCCTGCTGCAAAACTGGGTGATCGGGCCAATCCTGATGTTTTTCCTGGCGATTCTACTGCTTGGTGACATGCCGGATTATATGGTGGGCCTGATTATGATCGGGTTGGCGCGCTGCATCGCAATGGTGCTCGTCTGGAGCGATTTGGCCAAAGGCGATCCGGAGTATACCGCCGGATTGGTTGCCTTTAACTCGATTTTTCAAATTTTATTCTATTCGGTGTTTTCCTATGTATTTATTACGGTGCTCCCGGAATGGTTTGGGGTGCAGGGCGCGCAAGTGGGGGTGTCCATGGGAGAGATTGCCCGCAGCGTGCTCATTTATTTGGGGATTCCGTTTGCGGCCGGACTTCTTACCCGGGTTATCGGGATACGCTGGAAAGGCAACGAGAAGTATGAACGGGAGTTTATGCCGAAAATCAGTCCGCTGGCATTGATCGCTTTGCTGTTCACGATTGTGCTGATGTTTTCGCTGAAAGCCGAACTGATCGTAACGCTGCCGCTGGACGTGATTCGCATCGCGATTCCAATGGTGATTTATTTCGTGGTCATGTTCCTGTTGTCTTTCCTGATCTCCAAAAGAGCGGGAACGTCGTACCCCGTAGCTTCTTCCTTGTCTTTTACGGCGGCGAGCAACAACTTCGAACTGGCGATCGCGGTGGCGATCGGCGTGTTTGGCTTGGATTCCGGCGTCGCTTTTGCGGCGGTCATCGGTCCGCTCGTGGAAGTGCCCGTGCTGATTGCATTGGTTAATGTGGCGCTGCGCATCAAGCGAAACTATTTCGATGCCTCGCCGGCAAAAACTCAATAACCGAAGGAGACTTTGAAATCATGGACAAAAAAACAATCTATTTTCTCTGCACCGGTAATTCTTGCCGCAGCCAAATGGCCGAAGGATGGGCGAAAAAATATTTGGCGGGCGGCTGGAACGTATACAGTGCCGGGATTGAAGCACACGGTTTAAATCCTAACGCGGTGAAGGCGATGGCGGAGACGGGCATCGACATCTCGGAGCAAACCTCGGATATTATCGATATGGAGCGGTTGAATTCCGCGGACATGGTCGTAACCCTTTGCGGCGACGCCGCGGATCGCTGTCCGATGACGCCGCCGCACGTGCGCCGCGAGCATTGGGGGTTCGACGATCCGGCGAAAGCAACGGGCACGGATGAAGAGAAGTGGGCGGTGTTTGAGCGCGTCCGCGACCAAATCGGCGAGCGTATTCGGCGGTTTGCCGAAGAAGAAGGAAGATGAACCATGGGGATCATTCGGAGTTAACGCCGAATGATCTTTTTATTTGCGTTGATGTGATACAATGGCAGCAACGAAGGTTACGTTAAGGGAGGCGGCAGCCGTTGCCGGCGATATTTCGTTACAATCCGGATCGCCCGTTTCGCGAAAGCCCGGAGCTCTATTTATGCTATTGGGGAAAAGAACGCTGTGCGCCGCTCCATTCCTTTGGTCCGGGCGTGCGCGATATCTACAAAATCCATTTCGTTCACGCCGGACGGGGGATCGTGCGCGCCGAAGGCGTCACGCATGAATTGACGGCCGGGCAGGCGTTTCTCGCTTACCCGGAGCGGGTGATCTTTTACCAGGCGGACGAAACCGATCCTTGGACATATTCGTGGATCGGCTTTTGCGGCGATCAGGCCGCCGAGATCTTAAGCCGGACCCGGTTAAGTCCGGCGGCTCCCGTGTTTCCGATGGATACGCGGCTGATGCCGCAGCTGTACGAGCTGCTGAACGAAGCCGAGGGCAACGCCGCGACCCGGGACTTACGCCTGCAGGCGTTGCTTCACGAATTTTTGACGCTGTTGGTGGAACTTACGCTGGCATCGGGGCAGTCTGCGCCAAACCGGATGCAACCCAAGGATGCATACATCCACCGCTGCCTCGATTTCCTGCACGGCCATTACAGCGAGGAAATCACCGTCGGCCAGTTGGCTGCCATCGTAGGTCTGGACCGCAAGTACTTATCCGTCCTGTTTAAGCGCGCGACCGGAATACCGCCGCAGCAATATTTGCTGAATTACCGGATGGAAAAAGCCTGCGGCCTGCTGAGAAAAGGCCATTATTCCATCGGCGAGGTGGCGCGGTCGGTCGGGTACCAGGATGCCCTGTTGTTCTCCAAAATGTTCAAAAAGACGGTAGGCGTGTCGCCGTCCGATTATCGAAGCCATTCCTAACAGCAGACATCATGCCATATTTATCATCCTTGTTGACATAGGTAAGTCGTGCCGGTTGCTTTATATTGGACATATATGGACCAAAGGAGGAACAAGCATTGACATATCAAGCAGCCGATAATAGATATGAAACGATGACCTATCACCGTTCGGGACGAAGCGGTTTGAAGCTGCCGGCCATTTCGCTGGGCTTGTGGCATAATTTCGGCGGCATCGACGTGCTCGAGAACGGGCGCGCCATGCTGCGGAGAGCTTTTGACTTGGGCATAACGCATTTTGACCTCGCCAACAACTACGGACCGCCAGCGGGATCGGCAGAGGAGACGTTCGGCCGGATCCTTCATGAAGATCTGCGCCCTTATCGCGATGAGATGATCATTTCGACCAAAGCGGGTTATTACATGTGGCCGGGACCGTACGGGGAATGGGGTTCCAAAAAGTACTTGATTTCCAGCCTCGATCAAAGCCTGAAGCGGATGGGCCTGGAGTATGTCGATATTTTCTACCATCATCGTCCCGATCCGGATACGCCGCTGGAGGAAACGATGGCCGCGCTTGACCTGATCGTACGCCAAGGGAAAGCCCTATATGTCGGCTTATCCAACTATCGTCCGGAAGAGACGCGCGCAGCGTCCCGAATCCTGAAACAACTCGGCACGCCGGCGGTCATCCATCAGCCGAACTATTCGATGATGAACCGTTGGATCGAAGAGGGTCTGCAGGACGTGCTGGAGGAAGAGGGCATCGGCTCGATTGTGTTCTCTCCGCTGGAGAAAGGCATTCTTACCGACCGCTACCTGAACGGGATCGCGCCGGATTCCCGCGCTGCCGGTCCTAGCGTGTTCCTTCGCCCGGAGGATTTGAACGAGGAACGGATTGCGAAGGTTAAGCAGTTGAACGAGCTGGCCGCCGCAAGAGGTCAGAAGCTCTCGCAAATGGCATTGGCTTGGGTGCTGCGCGGCGGCAGAGTGACTTCGGCGCTGATCGGCGCCAGCAAGGTGAGCCAAATCGAGGATGCGGCAGGCGCATTGGCCCATCGTTCGTTTACACCGGAGGAGTTGCGCAAAATCGACGAGATTTTAGGTTTTTAGGATATTAAGGCGTGCGCCGACCGAGAGAGCCTCGGAACGGCGCTTTTTTTCTGCAAAATTTCCCCTCCATATTGAGCTTTGACCCGAATAACCAGTATAATATGCCCTAGTGCAACCAACCATACTTCCTATAGAAAAGGTGTTAATATCCCATGAGTATTTTAAGCGTAGAACGGCTGAGCCACGGATTTGGCGACCGGGCTATTTTTAACGACGTGTCCTTCCGCCTTCTGAAAGGCGAGCATATCGGATTGGTCGGTGCCAACGGCGAAGGCAAATCGACCTTCATGAACATCATCACGGGGAAGCTGCAGCCGGACGAAGGCAAAGTCGAATGGGCCAGACGCACGCGCGTCGGTTATCTGGACCAGCATGCCGTCCTGGAGAAAGGAATGACCATCCGTGACGTGCTGCGCGGGGCTTTCCAATACCTGTTTGATTTGGAACAGGAAATGAATGACATGTACGGCAAAATGGGCGATGTGTCGCCGGAGGAGCTGGAGCAGTTGCTCGAGGATGTGGGCACAATCCAGGATACGCTCACAAATCAGGATTTTTACCTGATTGACGCCAAGATCGATGAAACGGCCCGCGGACTGGGTTTAACGGATATCGGGCTCGATAAGGACGTCAACGATCTCAGTGGAGGGCAACGCACCAAGGTGCTGCTGGCTAAGCTCTTGTTGGAGAAACCGGATATTCTGTTGCTTGACGAACCGACCAACTACTTGGATGAGCAGCATATCGAATGGTTGAAGCGATATTTGCAGGAGTATGAGAACGCATTTATCCTGATATCGCATGATATCCCGTTCCTTAACAGCGTCATTAACCTGATCTACCACATGGAAAATCAAGAACTGAACCGCTACGTCGGCGATTATGACAATTTCCTGCAGGTGTATGAGGCGAAGAAGCAACAGTTGGAGTCGGCCTACAAGCGCCAGCAGCAGGAGATTGCCGATCTTAAGGACTTCGTGGCACGCAACAAGGCGAGCGTGGCGACGCGCAATATGGCGATGTCCCGGCAGAAGAAGCTCGATAAGATGGAAATCATCGAGCTGGCCAAGGAGAAGCCGAAACCGCAGTTTCATTTCAAGGATGCGCGGACATCCGGCAAATTGATCTTTGAGACGACGGAGCTCGTGATCGGTTACGATTCGCCGTTATCCAAGCCGCTCGATCTGCGGATGGAACGCGGGCAAAAAATCGCCCTTGTCGGCGCAAACGGGATCGGGAAAACGACGCTCCTGCGCAGCATTCTGGGGCAAATTCCGGCGCTGTCCGGTTCGGTGCAGCTCGGCGACCTGCTGGAAATCGGCTACTTCGAGCAAGAGATGAAGGAGGCCAACTACAATACGTGTATCGAGGAAATCTGGAACGAGTTCCCGTCGTTCACACAGTTCGAGGTGCGTGCCGCTTTGGCGAAATGCGGCCTGACGACCAAGCATATCGAAAGCAAGGTCGCCGTGCTGAGCGGGGGCGAGAAAGCTAAGGTGCGCCTGTGCAAGCTGATTAACCGGGAAACGAACTTGCTCGTGCTGGACGAACCGACAAACCATTTGGACGTTGACGCCAAAGAGGAGTTGAAGCGCGCATTGCGTGCCTACAAAGGCAGTATTCTATTGATTTCCCACGAACCGGAGTTTTACCGCGATATCGTTACGGAGACCTGGAACTGCGAATCGTGGACGACGAAGATGCTATAATCGTTAATCGTTGTCTAGCAATCTCTGGTTGGATCCGCTATAATTATTTTAAATTTGAAATAGGGGTGATCCGATGGCCGTGTCTTTGAGCAATATCTTTGTGAACCTTCCCGTCAAAGATTTGCAGAGATCCATGAATTTCTTTCAAGCAGTTGGATTTGAATTCAACCCGCAATTTACCGATGAGAAAGCGGCTTGTCTGGTGATTGGCGAGAATATCTTCGCCATGCTGCTGACAGAGGAGTATTTTAAATCGTTTACCAAGAAAGAAATTCCGGATACCACGGGCCATGCGGAGGTCATCATCGCCTTGTCGGCCGATAGCCGGGGCCAAGTGGACGAGATCGTGAACAAGGCGCTCGCCTCCGGCGGGAAGCCTTACAGCGATTCGGTCGACCATGGATTTATGTATACCTGGAGCTTTCAGGATCCCGACGGCCATTTATGGGAAGTCATGCACATGGATCCAAGTGCAGTACCGTCAGAATAATGAATGTGTAATCTACTCATCACAATTGTCCTATGTGAATCGCATAGGGCATTTTTTGTTCCCGGGTATATGGGAGCAACCCGGGCAGCATTCATTGCCGCCAAATCAGTTGTTGGTTATAATAGTTGGGTAGATTATTAAGAAAGTGGGAAGAGTATGGGCCGCAAATGGAATAATATTAAAGAGAAGAAGGCTTCGAAAGATGCCAACACCAGTCGAATCTACGCGAAGTTCGGCGTCGAAATTTATGTTGCCGCCAAAAAAGGCGAGCCGGATCCGGAATCGAACCGCGCCTTGAAGGTCGTTCTGGAACGGGCGAAAACGTACAATGTACCCAAAGCGATCATCGATCGGGCCCTCGACAAGGCGAAGGGCAGTTCGGACGAAGTCTATCAAGAGCTGCGTTATGAAGGCTTTGGCCCTAACGGCTCCATGGTGATTGTAGACACATTGACGAATAACGTAAACCGTACCGCACCGGAAGTACGCTCCGCATTCAACAAGAACGGCGGGAATATGGGCGTAAGCGGATCGGTTTCTTATATGTTTGACGCAACCGCGGTCATCGGGATGGAAGGCAAATCGATCGATGAAGTGTTCGAGATCTTGATGGAAGCCGAGCTTGAGGTGCGTGATATCGTCGAAGAGGACGAGTCGGTCATCGTGTACGCCGAACCGGATCAATTCCATGCGGTGCAGGAAGCGCTCAAAAACGCCGGGATCACCGAATTTACGGTTGCCGAACTGACGATGCTGGCACAAAACTATGTAACTTTGCCTAACCAAGAAGCTGAAGCGCAATTCGAGAAGTTGATCGACGCGCTGGAGGACCTGGAAGACGTGCAGCAGGTGTATCATAACGTGGAGTTTGCCGAATAGTCGGAACATCGGGCCAAGGGCTGAAGAGGACACCCATTCTCTCAGCCCTTTTGCTGTGGCCCGGACCATGCGAGCCTCCAAACATAAATGACACGTATCAAATCTAACAAAGAAGGTCTTACCTTTGCATGAAAACGAAACGCGCAATATTTTGTCGGTATGGTTTAATTTTAAATTCCGGCTGCTGATCGGCGGGATTGCGGTAGGTTTTGCCGCCGGTATCATTGTGGTGCTGTACCGCTTTGTCCTCGAAGAGGTTTTGACGGGCGTGCTGGAGCTTTACGGGTATTTTCTGCATCATCTTTGGCTGGTCCCTTTATGGCTGGTTGTCCTGGCCGCCGCCGGTTGGGTCACCGGAAAGCTGGTAACCTCACAGCCGATGATTTCCGGCAGCGGCATCCCGCAGGTCAAGGGGATTTTGCAAAACAAACTGCACATGAATTGGTGGAAAGGGCTGACGGCCAAATTCATCGGCGGTTCGCTTAGCATCGGCTCCGGGTTGTCTTTGGGCCGGGAAGGCCCGTCCATCCAAATCGGAGCGAGCGTAGGGCAAGGACTGAGCCGGCTTCTGCGCCGCTCGAAGACGGAGGAGCATATGCTGATCACATGCGGTGCGAGCGCGGGGCTGGCGGCGGCTTTTAATGCGCCGATCGCCGGCGTCATTTTTGCGTTGGAAGAAGTGCATATGAATTTCTCCCCTTTGATCATGATCGCGGCGTTAGGCTCCTCGCTGATTGCCGATTTCATATCCAAGGAGTTTTTTGGACTTAACCCGATTTTTCACTTTTCTTCGATCGGCGCGTTGCCGTTAAGTCAATATATTCAATTGCTTCTGTTAGGAGTGATCGTCGGGGTCGCCGGCATAGGGTTCAATAAGGCCATTTACGCTTTTCAAGACCTGTATCGGCGGATGAACCGAATTCCGGCCGAATTCCGCCCTGTATTGCCTTTTCTGGCATCCGCCGTGGTGGGCTTAGGTTTACCTCAAGTGCTGGGTGGAGGAAATCACCTGGTGAACGAACTGGTCACGAAAACTTTTCCGCTAAAAATGCTGCTTGTTATCCTTCTAGTGAAGTTTTTGTTTACCATGTTCAGTTACGGTTCATCTGCGCCCGGCGGCATTTTTCTGCCGATGCTGGTCATCGGTGGGATGATCGGAGTGATTTACTGCAAGGCGGTGAACGGATTAACGGGATCTTCTCTTAGTGAAAGCGGATTTCTAATCCTGGCGATGGCCGGTTATTTTACCGCCAGTGTTAGAGCGCCGATTACCGGCATCATTTTAATAACGGAAATGACAGGATCCTTCAACAATCTGTTATCGACGGGGGTCGTATGTCTCGTCGCTTATATGACGGCG
Source organism: Paenibacillus sp. JL3B1040 (assembly GCF_057063165.1). Classification (NCBI taxonomy): domain Bacteria; kingdom Bacillati; phylum Bacillota; class Bacilli; order Caryophanales; family Paenibacillaceae; genus Paenibacillus; species Paenibacillus tiangongensis. The sequence continues at coordinate 2,725,690 of NZ_CM169317.1, forward strand.
GAATGGTTTCATTCCCGTCCGATCTACGAGGTTCTCCTGGATCGCTTTCTGCATCAAGGAAAGGGGCAGGAGGAAGTGGGCACGCCCGGCAAAATCCTTATGGAAATCGCGATTCATCAAGGTTCTCCGTTGGATGGCTTGCGGATCAGGGATTTCCGGTGGCCGGGGCATTGCTTGATCGTTTCCGTTAAGCGGGGCTCGGATGAGGTGATTCCTGCTGGCGATTTCGTCATGATGGCCGGCGACTATTTAACGGTATTAACCGATGAAGGCTACGCCAAACGGGTTCGGCAAACCTTACATCAGGCAGCGGTTCAGTCATTAGGATAAACAGACCTAGGCAGGCCGTCAACGAAGGTTTCAACCTCGTGATTTTTTGGTCGGGTCGATTTGGAGGGTCTGAGGGAGGATGAGGTCGCGCACGACTTTTTGGTACGAAAAGGACTTATAGAATAACGTCCCTTGACACGGTTGGCGCCGGGCGACATAATATACATTACTGTTTAGTAAGCGGCAAGGAAGGGGCTTCTTATGTCTGACTGGAATCTGTCATGTTTACGAAAAGGACAAATGTTATCCCGTTATTCGACCTATGAAATCGGGGGAGAGGCCCGGTTTGTGGGAGCGCCTCAAACGCAAGAACAATTGCAGGAACTGCTGGGGCTGGCGTATCGCCGCGGAATCGCGCCGGTTTTTTTTGGCGGGGGCTCCAATATGCTGTTTCCCGATCGGCCTGACCCCGATGCTTTGTTTCTCACGACCCGGGAGATGGTAGATGTCCGGCTTGACGGGGATCGGCTGTACGTCTCGGCGGGGATGCCGATGTCGATGTTGGCCGTTATTGGATATGGCCTGGGTATTGCTGACTTTGATTTTACCTTTTTGCTGCCGGGAACGGTCGGGGGTGGAATTTATATGAATGCCAAGTACTTTGACCGCCATATATCGGATGGATTGGTCAACGTTCACTATATCGATTTGCATCGGCCCAACGGGATTCAAACCCTAAGCCGGGAGGCTTGCGTTTTCGGGTATAAACAGTCGGTGTTTCAACACCATCGAAGCCGTTGGCTGATTGTTGGAGCCGAATTCAAGTTGAACACGTTCGCTCGGGAAGCCGTTTTGCCGTCGTTGCCGGAACTGGACGCTCTACGGGAGGGAAAGCTGCCGCCTACCCGATTGCCGGATTTTGCTTCGCATTTCATCGATTGGTTGGAAGCCAAGAAAGGGAGGGGGACGGAGAACCCGACATTGGCCCCGATGCGAAAGATCGTTCAGGACCGCGTAGGAAAAATGCATTTCGCTTATCCCTCCTGCGGATCGGTGTTCAAAAACAACTACTCCGCAGGCGAGCCGATCGGTAAACTGGCGGACCGCCTACATTTGAGAGGGGTCCAGCGCGGCAAAGCCAGGATTTCGCCCGTTCACGGCAATGTGATTCAAAATGTGGGCGGGGCGGCAGGGTCCGACGTGATCGAACTGATCCATCTTGTGCAGGACGCCTTTGATCGTCATTACGGATTCGTCCCCGAGCCGGAAGTCGTGATCATCGATAATCAGGCTTCTTCGCTCCAGTATTAATAAACTTTTAAGCCCGTCTCCGGCGTCACATTGCCGGGACGGGCTTTTGCATGACTTCGGGAGATTTCGTTGGCGGCTTGCTGCAAGTTCGGGATGGCCTTCCGGGTTAATACGACGACCGGACCTGCTCGCGCCGCAGCGCGCGTCTTGCGGACCAAAACCGCCAGCCGGTCATAAGCGCGGCGACCAGACAGATGGTAGCGGACGTCATGAACACCACATGCATGCCGGACAGAAACAGATCGGGTCGATCCGGCACCAAACCGGTCACACGGCGTCCGGCCCGGCTGCTCATGACGCTGAACAGCGTGGTCGTAGCGACCGTAATGCCGACAACCATGCCGATATTGCGCACGAGCGAATTGATGCTGCCGGCGATGCCCAGCTGGGTTTTGGGGATCTTCGACATGACCAGCGAGTTGTTCGGAGATTGGAATAAGCCGCTGCCGAGGCCGAGCATGGCGATCCATACCCCCACCAGCGCGATGGGGCTGCTGCCGTGCAGACGGGCGAGTCCGATCTGCGCGATGACCATCACGATCAACCCGGCGAACGTCAGCAGCTCGGAGCCGATCTTGTCGGACAACGCGCCGCTCAGCGGCGCCACGATGACCATGACGATCGGGAACAACATCATCAGGAATCCGGCATGGGAAGGAGAAAGGTTTAAGATGCTTTGCGTATAAAACGGCGCGATGATATTAAAGCAGAAATTGGCGACGAACACCAGGAACCCGGTCAGGATGCTCAAGCTGAACAACGGGTTGCGGAACAGGGTAAGCTGGAGCATCGGCGCTTTGCTGCGCCGCTCGACCCAGAGAAACAGGATGAATACGGCCGCAGCCAGCACGAGCGCACCGATAATCCGAGCATCCCGGTAACCGATCTGCTGCCCCAGCAGCAGGCCGGAAAACAGCGCCAGGATAAAGACCGGAAACAGCAGGCTGCCGGATTTATCGATTTGTACGTTTAACTTGGTGCGGTCCGCGGGGAGCATTCTCCAGCCAATGCCAATCGCAATCAGACCTACGGGGAGGTTGACCCAAAAGATATATTCCCAGCCTAGACCGGAGACGATCACGCCTCCCAGGCTCGGTCCGGCGATACTGCCCAGGGATACAAAAGTACCAATCAACCCGAGGGCTTTGCCCCGCTCTCGCGCCGGGAAGATGTCCGTGACAATCCCCTGGCTGTTGGCCATCGTCATGGAAGCGCCAAGCGCTTGAATCAGCCGCGAGCCGACGAGCAGCGGCAGGCTGTAGCTGAAGCCGCATAACAGAGAGCCGATCGTAAAGACGACCATTCCCCACTTGAAAATCTTGATTTTGCCTAAAATATCCCCCAGCTTGCCGAAGAAGAGAATGGCCGCGCAAATCATCATCAAATACGCAGTGACGATCCATTCAGCCTGGGCTACCGTCAGATTCATCTCATGGGAGATCACGGGCAGGGCGATATTGACGATGCTGCCATCGAGCGTTGACATAAACGTAAATAAATTCAGTACGATCAAGATCAACCAACGTTTGCGCTGGATGTCCGGGTCCTCCTGATAAGAAGCCGTACGAAGGTCTGAGTGATCGGGACGCATGAAACTACACCTCACTATTCGAATCTGAAACCATTTTGTTGCGTCTGCAACTAATTTTTGAGCATCATCAGTTTACTCTAATTTAGTTGCGTGCGCAACTGACATCGGGTAAAATTTGCGTAAACCAGAAGAATGCAAAGAGGTGCAGGGGATGAACAGCCCTTCCGTAAGCAAATTGATCGCCTATATTCAACGGATTAACCAAAAGGAGCTGGCCGCGCTGTTGAAGCCGTACGGACTCCGGGGCGGTGGAAACCACAGCTATCTGTTGGCCATCCTCACGACGCCCGGATTAAACCAAGATCAGTTGACGAGCATGATCAAGTTCGACAAAGCCACCACGGCCCGCTGCGTCAAGCAGCTTGAGGAAGCGGGTTTTATCGAGCGCCGGGTTGACGAACATGACCGCAGGTCGATCTTATTGTATCCAACGGAAAAAGGCCGGGCCTTCGAGCCGACGTTACGGCAAATTTTGGCCGATTTTAACCGCCAATTGACATCCGTACTAAGCGAAGCGGAAAAACGTCAGCTCGAGGGGCTGCTTACGAAAATATATAAAAGTAAGCTATATGGCGATTAAGGGTCTTTATTTATTTCTTCCGAAAGCAGGTGATCCAGATGGAATTACAGATCAGGCCGGGACGCCCGGATGAATTGGACGAGATCATGGATATGATCGCGCGTTGCATCCAAGTCATGCGGAAGGGCGGCAGCGATCAATGGAACGACGACTACCCGAACCGTAAGGTACTGGAGGATGACTTGCGGCGTGGCGTACTGTTTGCCGCTGAATTGAAGGGGGAAGTAGCCGCCATCGTCGTTTTGGACGAACATCAAGACGAGGAGTACGAGACAATTGTTTGGAGAGAAACCGAAGGACCTTGTTTGCTGATGCACCGCCTGGCCGTTGACCCAAATCAACAAGGGCGGGGGATCGCCCGCCGGATGGTCGGTTTTGCCGAGGCGTATGCCCGGCAGCAAGGGTATCGAAGCCTTCGGCTCGATACCTATGCAAGAAATACCGCCGCTTTGAAGCTATACCGCGGGCTGGGCTATGAGCAGCGAGGAGAAGTGCGTTTTCCCGGCCGAATGGACGTTTTTCCCGTGTTCGAGAAGATTCTCGAGGCGGAATGAACCAAAGGCAGCACATTCTCCGGTTCGGCCCCATGCTGAAACGCTTCCCGATAGATCGGTCTCGCATTTCCTACTTTCAGGACATATGTCCTTTCCAAACGGCAGAAGATATCCTTTAATAAGGTATTGACATAAAGGATCTCAGGGTCCATAACGAGGAGAGAGAAGATGAGGGGTTTGTTGTTTGCGTTCTTGGCCGGGGCGTTCATCACCCTGCAGGGGGTGGCCAACACGCGGATCAGCGCGGATATCGGCACATGGCCGGCTGCGGCGCTGACCCAGTTTACCGGCTTTGCGGCCGCCTTGATCATTTGGCTGTTCGTCCGCGACGGGGGGCTGAGAGATTTGCGGCGGGTGCGTCCGCTGTATGTCAGCGGCGGGGCTTGGGCGGCAATCATTATTTTTGCCAATGTGACGGCAATTCAGCAGGTCGGGGTGACCTTAACGATCTCGGCGGTCTTGATCGCCCAATTGTGCATCACCTTTTTGATCGATAGCTTGGGATGGTTCGGCGTACCGAAGCAAAAGATGCGCCTGCCGCAATTTATCGGCATCGGCTTGATGATTGCGGGGGTCGTGATCCTCAAATTTTAGCGAAAAACCGGAATCGCCCATGCGTCAGGGAGGAGAACGGACATGAAAGAAGTTGCGGACCGGGTTCTGATGGCCGGTTATATGGAAACTTACGGACTCCGGCACGTGTTTCCCGAAGCGCTGCTGCCTTATCTCACGTTATACGGATTTGAGCAGGGGGAGCTGATCTGCACGCAAGGGGAACCATCGCATTCGATCTATGTGCTGGTTCGAGGAAAAATCAAAATTTACAACACGTCTCCGGAAGGCCGCACGTTAGTCATCTCCTTCAAAAATCCGCTAGAGGTTGTCGGAGATGTCGAATACATCCGCGATGGAGATATTATCAATACGGTCGAGGCGGTGTCGCCGGTCCAAATGATCGGGGCGGAATACCGCTGGTTGCGAAAATACGGCGCCGATCATTCGCCGCTGCTGCATTTTCTGCTGGACATCATCACGAAGAAGTTCTACATGAAATCGAGCTCCATGAGCTTCAATTTGCTGTATCCGGTCGAAATCCGGCTGGCCAGTTATCTGTTGTCCGTTTCCTTTGACGAAGCGGATGCTCTGTTTCTCGGGAAGCTAGGTACGGGGGATTTGGCGGATGCGGCCAATTTGATCGGCACCAGCTATCGGCATTTGAACCGGGTGCTGCAAAAGTTCGCGGCGTTAGGCTTGATCGAGCGGAGCCGGGAGGGCATTACGGTCATCGACCGGGAAGGCCTCCGCAATCTGGCCAGCCGGAATATTTACGAATAGGGGGACACCATACGTGCTGTGGGGAATAGTGTTCGCGTTAACCGCGGGGGCGCTGGTCGGGATGCAAAACGTGTTTAACACGCAAGTCAACGAACGAACGGGAAACTGGACGACAACGATGCTGGTACTGGGTTTGGGATTCGCCGCATCCTTCGCGATCGGCCTGGCGGTCGAGGGCAAAGCGATGTTTACGTCGTTGCCCGGGATGCAAACCTGGTTTTGGTTCAGCGGGTTGATCGGCGTCGGCGTCGTCACCTGCATGGTTCAAGGGGTCAAACTGCTGGGGCCGACCTACGCCGTAGCCATTGTCATGACTTCGGAACTGGGGTTTGCCTTGTTGTTCGATTCACTGGGCTGGCTGGGCTTGCAAAAGGTGCCGTTTACGCTCCATCAACTGATCGGCGTGCTGGTTATTGTCGGAGGGATCTTCGTATTTAAACTGGGCGGAGGCCGCGAAAGCGAGGAGAACGCCGTTCGGCAGAAAGAAGCGCTGAATTAAAGCGCAGAAGTAGGGAGGTGTTGGTTATGGAGGGAAATATCGATAAGATCGCTTGGATCTGCCTGCGGAACGGGCGCATGTTGAACGTGCGTTCCAAGGGGAAGGAGCTGTTTTATGCTCCGGGCGGCAAACGGGATGCGGGCGAGTCCGATCTTGAAACCTTGCAGCGGGAAATTCAGGAGGAGTTATCCGCTTCTGTCAAGCCCGATACGGCCGAGTATTTTGCTACGTTTGAAGCCCAGGCCGACGGAAAGCCGGAGGGAGTGCTCGTTCGCATGACCTGCTATTTTGCCGAGGTTGACGGCGAACTTCAGCCAGCCTCCGAGATCGAGGAAATGGCTTGGCTCAGCTATGCGGAGCGCGATCGTACTTCGCTGATCAGCCGAATGATATTTGACCGGCTGCATGAGCTGAATTTGTTGTGACGGAAGTGCGGGCAACGAAAATCATTCGACCTTTGCATGCCGAGGATAACGCGGCGATTAAAGCCGTCATCCGCTATATTAGGGATTTACAACAATAAGGATATCGATTTGGTCCGAAAAAACGCCATCCGGCGTTTTTTTGTCGTTATAGGGCATTCTCCGGCAACCTAAGGGAATTCCCTGATGGGAAGCGGGAGCAAGGAGTTCCATAATGGAATCAGAAGCTCGAATACCATTGATTCCCCGTCAAAGGCATTCATTTGGGCGATGAAGGAGTGAACGCTTCCATGAAACGAAGATCAGGACTTAGCTTTTTTAAGAAGCCGGAAACGATTTCGGGAAACTGGACGAAAATCGAAGAGAAAAGCCGGGAATGGGAGAACATGTACCGCGGGCGCTGGTCGCACGATAAAGTGGTGCGGACGACGCACGGCGTGAACTGCACCGGCTCTTGCAGTTGGAAGGTATTTGTGAAAAATGGCATTATCACCTGGGAGAACCAGCAAATTGATTATCCGTCTTGCGGACCGGACATGCCGGAGTTCGAACCGCGCGGTTGTCCGCGGGGCGCCTCGTTTTCTTGGTACGAATACAGCCCGCTGCGGGTGAAATACCCTTATATGCGCGGTAAGCTGCTGCGCCTGTGGCGCGAAGCGATGACCAAGCATCACGGGAATCCCCTGGAGGCCTGGGCGAGCATCGTGGAGAATCCGGAAGCCGCTCAATCGTATAAGCAAGCCCGCGGGAAAGGCGGCCATGTGCGCGTCACCTGGGAAGAAGCGACTCAGCTGATTTCGGCGCAATTACTTTATACCATTAAGAAATACGGACCGGACAGGATCGCCGGCTTTACGCCGATTCCGGCGATGTCGATGATCAGCTACGCTTCGGGCGCACGGTTTATCTCCTTGCTGGGCGGCGAGATGCTCAGCTTCTACGATTGGTATGCCGATTTGCCGCCGGCTTCCCCGCAAATCTGGGGCGAGCAGACCGACGTGCCGGAGTCGTCCGATTGGTACAACGCCGGATACCTCATGATGTGGGGTTCCAACGTACCGCTGACGCGGACCCCGGATGCGCACTTCATGACCGAAGTCCGCTATAAAGGGACCAAGGTGGTGTCGGTAGCGCCGGACCATGCGGAAAACGTGAAGTTTGCCGATAACTGGCTGGCTCCGCATCCGGGGACGGACGCGGCGGTTGCGCAAGCGATGACGCATGTTATCCTTGACGAGTTCTATGTACAGCGCCAGGAACCGATGTTCCTGAACTACGCCAAGCAATACACGGACATGCCGTTCCTGATTTTGCTCGATCCGCACGAAGGCAGCCATAAGGCTGGACGGTTCCTGCGGGCAAGCGATTTGGGACAAACCTCCGAACATGCCGAATGGAAGCCGGTCATCTATGACGAGGCGGCGGGTGAACTGGTCGTACCGAACGGTACGATGGGGCAACGCTGGGAGAAGGACGTGAAGTGGAACCTGATCCTGGAACGGGAAGACGGCAGCCGGATCCAACCGGCCTTGTCGGTCGAGCCGCACGGAGGGGTATGGACGGAGATCGTGTTCCCTTATTTTGATGCGGCCGGCAACGGCACGTTTACCCGGTCGATTCCGGCCAAAACCGTCACGCTGGCCGACGGATCAACCCGACTGGCCGCTACGGTTTACGACTTGATGCTTAGTCAATACGGTGTCAACCGCCTTGGCAGCGCGTTTGCGGCCAAAGGGTATGACGATGCCGAATCGCAATACACCCCCGCCTGGCAAGAGCGGATCACCGGCGTCAAGGCTTCGCTTGTCGTGCAGATTGCCCGCGAGTTTGCGCAGAACGCGCTGGACACCGGCGGACGTTCGATGATCATCATGGGCGCCGGGATCAACCACTGGTTCAACAGCGATACGATCTATCGCTCGATTCTGAACCTGGTGGTGCTTACGGCCTCCCAAGGCGTTAACGGCGGCGGTTGGGCCCACTACGTCGGGCAGGAGAAATGCCGGCCGATCGAAGGCTGGTCGACCATCGCATTCGCCCGCGACTGGCAGGCGCCGCCGCGGCTGCAGAACGCGACTTCGTTCTTCTATTTCGCCACGGACCAATGGAAATACGAGGAGATGAGCGCGGATTCGCTGAAATCGCCAACCGGCGGCGACATCCCGTACCGTCATCCGGCGGATTACAATGTGCTCGCGGCTCGTCTGGGCTGGCTGCCGTCGTATCCGCAGTTCAATAAGAACAGCCTGGCGTTCGCCGAAGAAGCGGCCGGCCAGGGCAAAACGGACAATGCCGAGATCATTCAGCATGCGTATGAGCAAGTGGTCTCCGGCGAAACCAAGTTTGCCGTAGAGGATCCGGACGCGCCGGAGAATTTCCCGCGTTCGTTGTTCGTCTGGCGCTCCAACTTGATCTCCAGCTCGGCCAAAGGTCAAGAGTTCTTCATGAAGCATCTGCTGGGTACGCATAACGGACTGTTGTCCAATCCGAATGAAGAAGAGAAGCCGGAGGAAATCGTTTGGCGCGATGAGGTTGAAGGCAAGTTGGATCTGCTGGTATCGCTTGATTTCCGCATGACGGCGACGCCGATGTACGCGGACATCGTGCTTCCGGCGGCCACCTGGTACGAGAAAGTCGATATTTCCTCAACCGACATGCATCCGTTCGTGCATCCGTTTAATCCGGCGATCGACCCGCTGTGGGAGTCGCGGACGGACTGGGATATATATCGGACACTGGCTAACGTCTTGTCCGAAATGGCGAAGGAGCATATGCCGGGGGTCTATAAAGATCTGGTTACCTCTCCGCTCGGACATGATTCCATGGCGGAAATCGCCCAACCTTATGGGGAAGTGAAGGACTGGAAGCGCGGAGAAACGAAGCCGGTCCTCGGCAAAACGATGCCCGGCTTTACGGTCGTCGAGCGCGATTATACGAAGATCTATGACAAGTACATTACGCTGGGGCCAAATCTGGAAACGGGCAAGGTTGGCGCACACGGGGTTTCGTTCTCCGTGAAGGAAGAATACGAAGATTTGAAGAAAATCAACGGCTCCTATATCGACGACACGATCAAAAACGGTCGGCCGAAGCTGCGTACGGCGAGACAAGCGGCCAACGCGGTGCTGCATTTGTCCTCGGCTACGAACGGTAAAGTGTCGCAGCGCGCCTGGGAATCGGCGGAACAGGATACGGGCGTGGAACTCAAGGATATCTCCGCCGACCGTGCAGCCGAGCGGATTACGTTCGCCAATATTACCGCTCAGCCGCGCGAAGTCATTCCGACGCCGGTGTTCAGCGGCTCGAACAAATCGGGACGCCGGTATTCGCCGTTTACGACCAATATTGAACGGCTGGTGCCGTTCCGGACGTTAACCGGACGCCAGCATTTTTACCTGGATCACCAAATCTTCCTGCAGTTTGGCGAGGCGTTGCCGGTTTACAAGCCGACGCTGCCGCCGATGGTATTCGGCCCGAGAGACAAGCAGGTTCAGGGGGGCAAAGATGCGCTGGTACTGCGGTACTTAACGCCGCACGGCAAATGGAACATCCACAGCACGTACCAGGATAACCTGCACATGCTGACCTTGTTCCGCGGCGGTCCGACCGTATGGATCAGCAACGAGGATGCCGAAGCGCATCGGATCAACGATAACGATTGGCTGGAGGTCTATAACCGCAACGGCGTTGTAACGGCAAGAGCGGTGGTCAGCCACCGGATGCCGAAAGGCACGATGTTTATGTATCATGCCCAGGACAAACACATCAACGTACCGGGCTCGGAAATCACGCAGGAGCGGGGCGGAAGCCACAATGCCCCGACGCGGATTCACTTGAAGCCGACGCAGCTTGTCGGAGGTTATGCGCAGCTCAGCTACGGCTTCAACTACTACGGACCGATCGGCAACCAGCGCGATGTCTACGTTGCCGTGCGCAAACTGAAGGAGGTCGACTGGCTTGAAGATTAAAGCGCAAATCGCCATGGTGATGAACCTGGACAAATGCATCGGTTGTCACACCTGCAGTGTGACCTGCAAGAGCACCTGGACCAACCGGGAAGGCGCCGAATATATGTGGTTCAACAACGTGGAAACGAAACCGGGCATCGGTTACCCGAAACGGTGGGAGGATCAGGAGCACTACAAAGGCGGCTGGACGCTGCGTAACGGCAAGCTGGAACTGAAGTCCGGCAGCAAGCTGTCCAAGATCGCTCTCGGCAAAATTTTCTACAATCCGGACATGCCGGAAATGAAAGATTATTATGAACCCTGGACTTATGATTACGAGAAGCTGACGAATTCGGGCGAGAAGAAGCACCAGCCTGTTGCGCGACCCAAATCCGCCGTGACCGGCGATCAGATGGACCTGGACTGGGGGCCCAACTGGGAAGACGATTTGGCCGGCGGCCATATCACCGGGCCTAAGGATCCGAACATCGAGAAGATCGAAGAGGAAATCAAATTCAACTTCGAACAGTCGTTCATGATGTATTTGCCCCGCTTGTGCGAGCATTGCCTCAATCCGAGCTGCGTGGCCTCCTGCCCGTCGGGCGCCATCTACAAACGCGATGAGGACGGCATCGTCCTCGTCGACCAGGAGGCTTGCCGTGGCTGGCGTTACTGCATGACGGGTTGCCCTTACAAGAAGGTCTACTTCAACTGGAAAACCAATAAAGCGGAAAAATGTACGTTCTGCTTTCCGAGAATTGAAGCGGGACTTCCGACCGTGTGCTCCGAGACGTGCACCGGACGCATTCGCTATCTTGGCGTGTTGCTGTATGACGCGGATCGCGTGCAGGAAGCCGCTTCCACCCCGGACGAGAAGGATCTGTACGAAGCGCAGTTGGGCTTATTCCTTGACCCGCACGATCCGAAGGTGATCGAGCAGGCCCGCAGGGACGGCCTGTCCGAGGAATGGATCGAGGCGGCGCAAAACTCGCCGGTCTATAAGCTGGCGATCGAATACAAGCTGGCGTTCCCGCTGCATCCGGAATACCGCACGCTGCCGATGGTTTGGTACGTGCCGCCGTTGAGCCCGATCATGAGCCATTTCGAAGGCAAGGATTCGATCCAGAATCCGGATCTGATCTTCCCGGCGATCGAGGAGATGAGAACGCCGGTCCAATACTTGGCCAATCTGTTGACGGCCGGAGATACCACGACCGTCAAAATCGCTTTGCAGCGCATGGCGATGATGCGCTCGTACCAACGGGCGCAATTCTCCAAGCAGCCGTTTGACGAAAGCCGCTTGGCCCGCGTCGGGCTGACCGCACAGCAGATCGAAGAGATGTACCGCCTGCTGGCCATCGCCAAATACGAGGACCGATTCGTGATCCCGACTTCGCATAAGGAAGGTTATATGGATCCGTACCGTGCCCAAGGCAGCGCAGGATTCGGCATGGATTGCGACGGCTGCGGTCCCGCAACGCCGATTCCGGCCAACACCGGCAAGAGCGGTCGGGAGCTTTACGAACAAAACTTCTACGGGGGGATCTGGCGTGATTGATCTGGTGAAACTGGATGAGAATCGCGAGTTGTTCGGCTTCTTTGCCGGGCAACTCGCCTACCCGGATAAGGAGACGTTCGCATCGATCCGCGAGAGCGGGGAGGAGGCGTGGCCGCCCGCGGTTATGGACCCGGTGGCGAAATATCGGGAACGGATGCTTGCGCTGAGCATGGAAGAAATCGAAGAGCTGTATGTCGATACCTTTGATTTCGAGAAATCGTCGACGCTCTATATGACGTATTTCAAATACGAGGAATCCAAAGAGCGCGGCCAGTTGCTCACGTCGCTCAAAGCCGTTTACGAGATGTTCGGCCTTGAAATGGTCGACCGCGAGCTGCCGGATTTTCTGCCGCTAATGCTGGAGTTTTTGTATGTCGCCGATTGGCTGGGACATCCCCACGGCGAGGCAGGCATCAACACGGTGATTGCGATTCTGGAGGACGGCACGTATCAGTTAATGAAGTCCTTGGAACAAAAGGAGAACCCCTATTTCAACCTGATCAAGGGGCTCCGGGAGACCTTTAAGCGCTGTTTGTCGCAGGAGGTGAAAATCCATGGGTCTGTTTGAGCAATTTTTATGGATCATCTTCCCGTATTTATGCGTAGCCATCTTCGTGGTGGGGCATATTTTCCGTTACCGCTACGACCAATTCAACTGGACGGCCAAATCCAGCGAATTCATCGAGAAGAAACGGCTGATGCTGGGCAGCATGCTGTTTCATATCGGCATCATCCCGGTCATCATGGGGCACGTGGCCGGGTTAGGCATTCCGAAGGAATGGATGACCGCGATTGGCGTGAGCGAGCATTTGTATCATATCGGGGCGATGTACGGCGGCGGCTTCTTCGGCGTCGTCACGTTCGCCGGGATGCTGATCCTGACGATGCGCCGTTTGACCATGAAAAACGTACGCCGCCTCAGCTCCGCGTCGGATATGATCGTGAACGGACTGCTGCTGTTCATCATTTTCATGGGGATGTTCTCCACGTTGGTGACGAACAACGTACAACCGGATTTTGATTATCGGGAGACGATCTCCGTCTGGTTCCGCAATCTGTTGATCTTCCGACCGGAAGCATCCTATATGGCGGAGGTGCCGCTTTCTTTTCAAATTCATATTTTGGCAGGATTCTCGATCTTTGCCTTATGGCCGTTTACCCGTCTCGTCCACGTCTGGAGCGTGCCCTTGAATTATGCTCGGAGAAGCTATATCCTTTATAGGAAGAATCGCTCGCATACCGCGGGACGTTAAGGATTTGAAGTTTAGGAGACGAGTACATGAATCCAACCTCCAGTGACTACCAGGGAATCATAGATCGGTTAAGAGAACAGATGGGTTATGACTTCGTGTCGGTGGCGATCGCCGAGTCGGCCGTCAACGATTTCGTTCTAACCTGGAAATATGCCTCGGGCAACTTGAACAATCGCTACCAGCGCATCGTTCTCCAGTCGGGCAAAGGCATTGCCGGCATCGTGTTCAAGACCGGAAGCCCCATGCTGGTTCCCTGTGTCGCCGACGGGCTTGACCCGCAACAATTGTACAACTATCCAATTTTGATCTCGGAGCGGTTAACCAGCCTGACGGCAATCCCTTTGTATTTGGCGGGCCGAGTGGAAGGCGTGCTGTTGGCGGCCTATCGCGGAGAGCAGCGTATGTCACAGGAAGAATTACACCGGCTGTACGAAAAGCTTCAAGGCAGCTTTGGCGATTATGAAATCAAGGAGCTGACCCCATGAATCCGTCATCCTTGAATATCCCGATCCAGATGCTTCAAAAGCATTTTGAACATAGCACCGATTCCATCGTTTTCTTCGATGCCGAACATCGGATCATGGCGATGAATCCTCAGGCCGAACGATTGCTGGACCGCCGGGTGCTGGAGGATCCGGCAGAACCGGACCAAAATGCGTTCTGCTTCTCCTGCCGAGGGTACACCAGCGAGGAAGAACCGATGTCCTGCTTGAATTGCTACCTGTCCAATTCCGAGAAGGATTTCAGTTCCTTCCAGCTCTATCTGGAGACGAAAACCAAAGGCGTGGTGCCGTTCTCGGCAAGCTTTCAAACCGTGGATGCGGCGGCGGGGGTTCGGGTGCTCATCTTGCGCGACTTGACGAATCAGCTCATGACGCAGCAGACGCTCAACCGGAACACGATGATGAAAAGCGTGATCAAAGCGCAGGAAGACGAACGCAAGCGGATCTCCCGCGAGCTGCACGACAGCGTGGCCCAGGAGCTGATCAGCTCGCTGGTGGATCTGCGGGTCCTTAAGTATCTGAACGTGCAGGAGGAAGCGCTGCAGAAAATCCAGCAAACCGAAGCATCGCTCACGCGGCTGCTGGAGCAAATCCGCAACCTGTCGGTGGAGCTGCGGCCGGCTTCTCTGGACGATCTCGGCCTTGACGCCGCGTTTCGCTCGCATTTCAAGTGGATCGAAAAGAACTACGGCGTGCTGGTGCGTTTTGTCGCGGAGCTCGGCGGGCGGCGGTTTAACAGTGAAATTGAAACGGTCGTGTACCGCGTCTGCCAGGAATCGGTGCTTAACGCCTTGAAATATGCCGATGTGGACGAAGTCGACGTACGCCTGTTCGCCACGGAGCAGAAGCTGGAGCTCATCGTTGCCGATCGGGGGAGCGGATTCGATGTGAATACGAACGATCCGAAGGGAACCGGACTCGGCATCTACGGGATGAAAGAGCGGGCCGAGCTTGTGGGCGGGGAGCTCTCGATTACCTCCGAGCGGGGAAAGGGGACGAAGGTTCATTTACGGATTCCGATCGGAGCCGCCTCTTCGTGAATGGCCGCAGCTCGCAGCCGGAAGGCTTTACTTTCGAGTGCAAGGGGGAAAGGGGCTATGAAAGTGGTAATCGCGGATGATCACGCCGTCGTCCGAAGCGGATTTGCAATGATCATCAATTTTCAAGAGGATATGGAAGTGGTGGCGACGGCCGCGGACGGGATTGAGGCGTACAAAATGGTGGCGAAACACCGGCCCGACATTTTGCTGATGGATCTCAGCATGCCTCCCGGGGAGAGCGGGTTGATCGCGACGGCCAAAATCCACGAGGATTTTCCCAATACCCATATCATCATCCTGACGATGCACGATGACGAGGAATATTTATTTCATGTGCTTAAGAAAGGCGCCCGCGGATACGTTCTGAAAAATTCCCCGGATGAGCAGCTCATCTCGGCCATTCGAATGGTGCATCAAGGCGGCGTCTATATTCATCCGAAGCTGGCTTCTTCCCTTGTCCGCGAATTCGTGAACCATGATCAGCAGGCGGATGAAAGCAACCCGTATCAACTGCTGTCCACCCGCGAGATCGAGATCCTGCCGCTGGTCGCCAAGGGCTACGGCAATAAGGAGATTGCCGAAATGCTGCACATCTCCGTGAAAACCGTAGAGGCGCATAAGGCCAAAATTATGGAAAAGTTAAATTTAAAATCAAGACCCGAGCTGGTGGAATATGCCATCAAGAAAAAGCTGCTCGATTTTTAACGGAAGCTGGTGAGGTGACATGGAACAAGGAGCGCTGCTGAGCGAATCGCCCGCCATGCGTGTTCTGGAGAACGAACATCGGTATTTGGCCAGTTTAATGAACGAATGGCATCGCATCGTGCTGGACTTTCAAAACGACCGCTATCCGCAGGAACAGGCTAAGCCGCAATTCGCCCGTTTGCGCGAACTGTTGAGCGATTTCAAATCGCCTTTGCGCAGGCATTTCGAGAAAGAAGAGGCTTATTTTTTTCCTCGTTTGGGGAAACATATAGGATATGATCAAGGGCCTATCGTTTCAATTGAACAGGAGCACGAAGAGATCTTCGCTTATATCGACCATTTTCTCCATTATGCCGTCGGCGATTTTTCGCTGGAGGAGATGAAGGCTTTGTCCCGGGACGCGGGCGAAGCTTTTGAAATTCTGACCGTGCATTTCGTCAAAGAAGAAACCGTGTTGTTTCCGATGACCGGTCAGGTGATGAAACCGGCGGAACAAGATCAGTTGAATAAGGAGCTTTACACCCTGATTGTTGAATAGTCCGATTCAATGAGCAGCCCATAATCATCGAACGGTGCTTATGGGCTTTTTTGTGTCTAAACCGGCAGATTAGGGAGTTTCCGGCGGCGAATGGGGAAAACCCTGTTCAGTGCGCCGAAGCCGATCGGCTAAAATACGGGTGGGGAAATCGATGGTCATTCAGAAGTCATTTTGGAAAAGGTGATCGTTTTGATTAAAAAAGTTCAATTGCCGCTGCAAACGTTTAATCTGATTGTAGGTTTTGCCGTTTGGGTCATTATTTCGTCCCTCGTCTCGTTTATGGGCGAGGATATCGAGATCCCGCCCGATAAGATCGCGATCATCACGGCAATCCCGGTCGTATTGGGCTCGGTCCTGCGCATTCCGCTCGGATATTACGCCAACATTTTAGGGGCGCGGATCGTCTTCTTGGTCAGCTTCATCTTGCTGTTGTTTCCGGTGTATTACATCAGTGAAGCGAATTCTTACGTTGATCTGATCATCGGCGGGTTGTTTCTCGGGATTGGCGGGGCCGTGTTTTCCGTAGGCGTCACCTCGCTGCCGAAATATTACCCGAAAGAACGTCACGGTCTTGTGAACGGCGTATACGGTTTGGGGAATCTCGGGACCGCGGTGACTTCGTTCTCCGCACCGGTAGTAGCGACGCAAATCGGCTGGTCGATGACCGTCAAGCTGTATCTGATCCTCTTGCTGGTTTTTGCGGCGCTGAACCTCTTCTTCGGCGACCGCAAGGAACCGAAGGTGAAAACAGCCTTGATGGAACAAATCAAAGGTGTCTACAAGAACGAAAAGCTCTGGTTGTTCTCGCTGCTGTACTTTATCACGTTTGGCTCCTTTGTGGCCTTTACCGTCTATCTGCCGAATTTTCTGGTCACGAACTTTGAGTTGACTAAGGTGGATGCGGGAATGCGCACCGCCGGATTCATCGCTCTCGCGACGTTTATGCGTCCGGTCGGAGGCTGGCTGGCGGATCGGTTTAATGCTTTAATGCTGCTGATCGTCGTGTTTTCGGGCTTCACGTTGGCCGCGATCGTGCTGGCCTTCTCCCCGACGTTTACGCTATATACGATCGGCTGCTTGGTGATCGCGATGGTCGCCGGGGCAGGGAACGGGGTTATCTTTAAGCTGGTTCCGCAATACTTTAACAAGCAGGCCGGGATCGTAAATGGGATCGTTTCGATGATGGGCGGCCTGGGCGGATTTTTCCCGCCGTTGCTGTTGTCCTATATCCACTCGGTAACCGGGCAATATGCCATCGGATTCATGTTGCTGTCGCAGGTAGCTTTGGCCAGCTTGATTCTCGTGCTCTGGATGATCTACTCCGACAAGCTGAGCTTGTCCTCGGAGGTATTCAACAATACGGCGCAGGGCATTCTGGTGACGGACCCCAAAGGCATGATTGTGGCGGTGAATCCCGCGTTTACCGCGGTAACCGGATTTAGCGAAGCGGAGGCGGTCGGGCGGAAACCGAGCATTTTGCGTACAGACCGGCAAGCCCCTGATTTCTATGCGCGGATGTGGAAGAGCATTAAAGAAACCGGCATGTGGCAGGGCGAAATCTGGAACAAGCGCAAAAACGGCGAGGTGTATTTGCAATGGCTGAATATCAGCGCCGTGAGGGACGAAACGGGGGAGGATATCCGCTATGTCGGAACGTTCTCCGAACTGCCGGAAGCCAAAGCGAATAAATAAGATCGAAAAGCGATTAAACAGGCGGGCTGTTTAATCGCTTTTTTTTCGTGCCGAACAAAGATTTAGATTACATAGATACACTCTTCGGCCGGCTTCTGGCGGATGCCGAACTCGAACGTATCCTGACGGAGTCCCCGCCGCATCGTTTCGAGCGACAGAATATCCTGCGGCTGGATATTGCCCAGGTGCACGCCCGCCCCGAATTTACGCAGCAATAGTACTTGCTGCTGTTTAAGCGGAGCTTCCCACATGAGCCGCTTCGTATCCGGCACGAATTTGAGGATATTGTCCAATATGTCCTGGCGGCATTCGCCATGATCATCGAATATGCCGACGCCCATCCCCGATTCGCGCGCTTCCACGGTCATCAGCTCGGCTCCGGCTTCGAGATCGGCTTCCTGGGTTTCCGCGAGATGGGTCGCATCGATCAAAGAACCGGATAATTTCTTGCCATATTCGGTGACGACGCGCAGGCCTCGACTTTTGCCTTCCTGGATTAGTTCGGTGCGGCGTTTGCGAGGCAGATCGATCGTGCCGTCGGACACCTCGATGCCGTTAAAGCCAAGCCGGCAGATGGTATTGAAGAAGTCCGGGACTACATCCTGTTGAACCGCCGTTTCCAGCAGCGTCCCGCCGGGCATCACCATTATGCCCTGCTGCTTGGTAAGATTGATCTTGTACATCAACAGCTCCGTGCTGTAGAGCGGGGCCGTGCCGAATCCGAATTTGATGCAATTTACGTAATCCGCGGCCAGTTCAATGAAATCCGTGAAGGCGCTCCGGCCAAGCCCTTTATCGATTACCATCGTCAGGCCGGGACCGGTAACCTGCAGTTCGGGCAGGCTTCCTTCCGGATCGTTCGTTTGACGCAGTCCGCTCGGATCAAACAGCTCGGCAGGCCATACGGCACGTAAGGTACTCTTCATACTGGAATCTCCTCGTTTCCTTGTTAACTTATCGTTTCACCGATGACATAAGCATCATATGCAAATCCGATGCGGCGGGTGCCCATGAATTAACAAATAATGGTGAAAGAATCAGTTGATTTGGCGAGGAGGTTTGATCAGAAAAAAGACCAGTCCCAACGCAACCAGAGATAAAGAGGACACCGTGATAAACACGACGCGGTCGGAGATGTCCATCATCCATCCGAACAGGGGTGGACCAAAGGCAACGCCCAAAAAACGCAGGCTGTTGTAAAGCGACGTAATCATGCCGCGCTCGCTTTTTTGCACCGCGCCGGTAATCATTGTGTTCAAACAAGGCAGAAGCAAGCCGGTACCGATGCTGCTGACCGTCAATAGTCCGATAAATACATAAATGTTCTCGAAAAAGAAAATCGTCGCGGCCAGCGCCAACGTCATCATGACCAGCCCGATGTTCATCAGCCAGCGGATCAGCAGCCCCTTCTTCTTGATCAAGCTGCCCGTCGTATAAGAAGTGATGACCATGCCGAGCAGGGGGATCGCCAATACCGCGCCCTTTAAGACTCCGTCAATGTTATAGGGAGCTTCCTCCAACGTATTGGACAAGTAAAACAAAACCCCGAATAAAATAAACAGGCCCAAAGAACCGGCGAAAAAGGAAGTGATGAGCCAGCTCCCCTTTTTGCGGAAGATTTGGCCGATTTTATGGATATACGCCTTCAAAGGCTGTTTTTCGCCCAGCTTGGGTTCCTTGATTAGAAACAGAACGGCCAGCAGCGATAAAGCGCAAAACACGGGGAATGCGAAAAAGGAAGCATACCAAACAATCAGCACCAGCAAAGACCCGATGATCGGGCTCAGCACCTTGCCGACGCCGTTCGAGGCTTCGATCAATCCCAGGGCTTTGCTTTCCGTCCCGCCTTTGTACAAATCCCCTACCAGCGCCATCGCAATCGGCGCCGTTCCCGCCGCCGCCATTCCTTGAATGGCCCGCGCCGTGATGATAATGGCGTAGGAGTCCCAAATCGCGCCGAAACCGGCCAAGAGCCCGGCGCTCCCGTAGACGATCAAAGCCGGTATCATGATTTTCTTGCGGCCAAACCGGTCGGACAGGTAACCGATCACCGGAATGAATACGCCTGCGGCCAAAGAGAAAATCGAAATGATCAAGCTGCTTTGAAACTTGCTGATTTCCAACTGCCGCTGCATTTCCGGAAGAACGGGCACCAGCATCGAATTGCCGAACACCAGCACGATGGGGATTGTAGCAATGGCCATAAATTCCCATATCCGGCCTTTAGAACCGCTCTTTTCCGAGGTTTCCGCCTTGGGGTCGTTCCGTTCGGCCGATTCCTGCTCGGGCAGGGAAATGTCGCTTTGGAACGTGATTTGCAGCCTTTTCCGCGTTTTGGTGTTATCCATGGGTTTAGCTCCTCAACGTTGAATTCGGAACACAAAGAATACGTTCATTATTTGTCATTCGGAAATCGGGTATGCATCGATTTGCACGGCGCACCACCTATCGGGCATAAGCTGATAGTGTTCAAAGCAGAAGGGTAGGGGAAACATGATCCAAATTGTACAGGGGAATAACCACCGGCTGCCGGATGCGGAGGTCCATGTGGTGATCGATGTGATCCGGGCCTTTACGGTGGCGCATTACGCTTTTATTCGGGGAGCAAGAAGAATTGTTTTGGCCGGTTCGCTGGAAGAGGCGTTTCGCTTCAAACGGGACGATCCGGATTGCTTGCTGGCGGGAGAGATCAATGGCTTGCCCATTCCGGGGTTTGATTTGGACAATTCGCCTGCTCGGATCGCGCAAGTCGACCTGACCGGAAAAACGTTGATTCAAAAAACGACGAACGGCGTGGAAGCCGCTTTGAACTCGCTCAATGCCAAGCATGTTTTCGTTACGGGGTTTTCCAATGCGGCAACGACGGCGGCATGGATCAAAAGTCGGCTTATGAGTGCCAGTTCCGAGCTTGCGTTGCATTTGGTCGCGTCGCATCCGACGGGCGATGATGATCTGGCCTGCGCCGAATATATCGCCGGGATCTTGCGCGGGGACGGAAGGCCAACGGCGGCGCAAACCTTGGAGCGGATACGCGGGTCAGAGGCGGCGGCCAAATTTTGGGATCCGGAGCAGCCGGCGTTTTTCCCCGAGGATCTCGAGCTTTGCTTGCGGGAGCGCCTCGCCGGTTTTGTGATGAAGGTGATTACCCGTGGCGGAATCCCTGTTGTTGAACGGGAGAACATTTATTAAGGGAGAATCGCGAAGGATTCTCCCTTTTTTGTGCCTACTCCGGCTTTTTGACTTGCAGCGGCGGAGGAACGAGCCAGCCTTTGTCTTTGCTCATGCGCAGAATTCTTAATGCCAGCGCGGTTTTCGTCGCATGGTATTTGGCAAACAATGCACCGATATCCTCCCGGATCGATAACCCCATGGCTCCGCTGCAGCCGGTCAATGAAGCGGCAGTGTCCATGGCGATTTTCGCCCCGATTTCCGCATCGGCAAATCTGGCACCCGGCGGGATATCCTCCAGCTTCACTTCCGGCCGCTCCGGCAGCATTGGGGATGGGGTGATCCCATTATCCGTTAACAGCTTGTCCAATTCTTTAATCTCCAGCTTGGCTTGATCCATCAAATCCTTCAGGATCTCTTTCAAATCTTTGTCACCGGCATGATACGTGAACAGCTGGTAGCAGGACAAGATCATCTTGGCCGCCATCGAACTTTCCCAAACGGTAAATATTTCGCCGTAATGCATCGGCTCGTGCTTCGGATTGCCGTCTAACACACCCATGAAGATTTCTCCTTTGCTTCGTCAAATTTCCTTGCTATGTGTAGTATGTCTCCGGATGGGAGGTTATATGATGAAGATTTGTGTGGCCAACTAGGCACTTTTGCAGCAAGTCATTTGTTATATAGTGTAGTTAAAGGCAAGGAGGGGTGTAAAACGGAACGGGAACAAGGAAGGGAGCAAGCCTTCATCGAAGCGCTGGTCGCTCGCGTGCAACAAGGGGACAAGGAGTCGTTCGCACCGATCGTCGACCAATTTCAGCAGCAAATCTTCCGCTATTGCTGTCGGTTGCTTGGAAATCACTGCGATGCGGAGGATGCGGTTCAGGATGTCTTTGTCAAAGCTTACCGCGCGATTCATAGTTACAAGCCCACCGTGAATTTCTCCGCGTGGTTGTACCGGATTGCAATGAACCATTGTTACAACCTGCTGCGAAGAGAACGTCTGCACCGGAAATGGCTTGGGCACTTTAAGCCGATCCTTACCGCAGCAAGCGCGGAGCAAGAGATCGAGGGGCGATTATACAGCTACCCGGTTGAGCGGGCATTGAAGCAATTATCGTTGGAGGAACGCAACATGGTAGTGCTTCGCGTTATGGAGCAGCGTTCATTTACTGAAATGAGCGAAATTTTGGGGCTCAGCTCCAATGCGTTACATAAACGGATGAAACGGATACAGCGCAAGCTGCAAACGGCCATATCCGCGGATAAAGAGGAGGAGGAAATTGCATGTTGCGAAACGGAAACCGCCTTGAATTCGAAAATCTGATTCGAGTCGAAGGCCGAATGGAACAGCTTCCGAGGATCGAGGTGACACAACGGGTCATGGCAAGGATTGAAGGGGTGACGCCGGTACGAAAACGGCATACCTGGAAGCTCCTGAGCCCAACCGGGGCGGCGGCCGGGTTGCTTATGCTGCTGCTGATCTCCGTCACTGCATATGCGGCATCGGAGTATATTCAAATTCGCAATGCGGCGGGGCAAGTCAAAGTACAGTATGCGGCACCGGAACGTAAACCGGAACCTGCAGCGTACAACAACTTCGAGCAGCAAGCACTGAAGAAGGCAGAGCCTGGGGAGCTTGTCGCCTACTACGTCAGAGATAACCCGAATAACCCGAGTCCGGCGTCCTCCGATTCCGATCCGAGGAAGAAACTGCAATTCGCTTATCAAGAAAAACGCTGGACCTCTTATGCTGCATTTCTAAAAGAAATGAAACGAACGGGCGCACCGCAGCTGCCGGAAAGCGTGGCCGGTTATCCGCTCGATTATGGGATATTGTGGCCCAATTATCCAACATCGCAGCAACTGAATACGTCACCTTTTTATCAAAAGGTATTGGGTGAGTTAATCTCGGAGGCGGAGGGTGCGACGGGAACACGGGTGTTTAGCCAAACTGTTCCATGGTCGGAGGCGGCTTCCGTCTATGGCAAGTATACTCTCGGGACGGCTCATATCGGGTTAAGCGCCAACCTGTTGCATGGGGGGGATATGACCGTTTTCCAGGAGCCGGAGAATCATACGGAAACCTTCCAAGTGGAAGGGCGGACCGTAATTTACAATGACGTGGATCGGAAAGAAGTCAGCTATCACTACCTTAGTTGGTATAACGAAAAGCAGGACGCTTATTATATGTTGACGACCCATGGCGGGCGGGTGCTTTCAAAGGAAGAACTGCTCCTTCTGGCCGAAGAATTAATTCGAGATGGATTATAATATCGTAACTTTCTCCCGGATTCGCCGTCTATATTTGGTAGATGAGCGAGAAAGGAGAAACGAGTATGAAGTTAGGCAAAATTCGGCTGCGGCCGGCGGTATACGGCGCGTTGGCGACAACGCTCGCCTGGATCATGACCGCGAACCCGGTTGCTGCCGCAGAGGCGGAGTTTTACCACGCCTATACGAACCCGGATACGAAGGAGGCTTACTATAATGCCTATTTACCGACAGATGGCGGCAAATTGGAGCGGAAGGTCTTGTCCCGGACGGCGGACGGGACTTGGTATGTGCTTCCCGATACCGTCAGCGAGCTGTGGGGCGACGAAATGAGTCCCTATGTGCATGTACTGACGCAAGGATTAAACCCGCCGCCGTTCGGCGAAGTCTACCTGGACACGGCCGGGGACCGGTTGGTGGGGAAGACGGGGTATCAGCATTCGCCAAGCGGGAAGTTCGGGATTCGAAAGGTGATTTATTACGAGGGTTATTCCAAGCGGGTCGCCCTGTTTCTGAAAAATAATCAGAACGGCGTGATCCGTCAGGTCTCGGATCGCGGGGAATGGCCCGTAACCTATTGGCTTCCGGACGGTTCTCTCTTGATGGAGCGGTACAGCGAAACGGCCAAGCAGAATGAAATCGTCCGCCTGAACCCCGATACGCTGGAAACGCAACGATTGTTGCTTGCTTCTTTGCTGGGTTATGACGAGCAGCGGGGACAGCTTCTGCTGGCTTATAACGAGCCTGCCCGGCAGCCGAATTTATACGATGTTCACACCCGTAAGGTCCGGAGCGTAACCGATCAAGAGGTTAAAGCTTTTTATGACCGATTGCAAGATTCGGCCGGGACGAAAGCACCTGAAGTGCCGAATGATTTGGCAGCCGATCAACTGCCGGTGAAAACGCTGGAGTACGTTCAAGAAGGGGAGGCCCATTTGACGGTAAACGGCACGAAAATCGCTTTGCCGTTCGTCTTTTTTGGACTCGACCGAAAGTTGTATATTCCGGTTCGCCCCGTCTGCGAAAGTTTGAGTTGGGAAATGGAGCGGAGCTCGGGAAGCGATATGAAATCCTATCGGTATACCGTTTCAACGGGGACCGAGTCCTTTCAAATTGACCGCTCGAACTCGAAGGTGATTGGGGATCGGCTATATCTGCAAGCCAATGTGCTCAACCGACTGGTTTCCGACTGGGGGATTGAATGGGACCCCGTAAAATAACGTAAATCCCGCATAAAAAAGCAGGCCGTTTGGTATCCTTAAGGCCTGCTTTTTTATGCGGATTAACGGTGCAACGTATAACGATTTGCTTTACTTAAGCTGCGAATCAGCTCAACTTCCTCGGCGCGTAGCTCGGGAAGGTCCGCCGCGGCAAGATTCCGCAGCAACTGGTCGCGCGAGCTGGCTCCGGGAATGGCCACGGCCACCGCCGGATGGGCAAGCGAATAGCGGATCGCCAGTTGGGTCAAGCTGCGTTCCGGCGTTTCCAGCTCCTGCAGCTTCCGGCGCAGCTCAAGCAGCTCGTCCAGCTCGTAATCCAGCACGCCTTTGGCCGGTTCGCGGTTAGCTGCCAGCGCTCCGCTGGCTAACGGACCCCGGGCGATCACGCTGATCCGATGCTCCTGAAGCAGGGGAAACACGGTCTCCTCACCGCGCCGGTCCAGCATGCTGTATTGATTCATGACGCTGACGATCGAAGAACGGGAGACATACTCCCGTATCACGTTCGGACGAATCGAAGAAATTCCGTATTCGCGGATGACGCCTTCCCGCTTTAGTTGTTCAAACGCTTCAATCGTGTCCTCGATCGGATCTTCGATCGTCCCGCCGTGGAGTTGATACAGATCGATATAATCCGTGCCGAGCCGGCGCAGGCTGTCTTTGACCGCCGACAGGATATACGCCTTGGACGGATCCCAACTCCAGCCGTCTTGGCCGGGAATCCGGCGGTTGCCGACTTTGGTCGCCAAGATCACGCGATTCCGGCGTCCCTGGATTGCCTTGCCGACGATTTCTTCATTGGTTCCGGCATCGTATAAATCGGCGGTATCGAGAAAATTGACGCCCCGGTCCAGCGCCTCATGGATCAGGGCAATCGCCTTCGACTCCTCCGTCCCCAGCGACATGCAGCCCAGTCCGATTTCGCTGACCATCAGGTCGGAGGAGCCCAATCGGTTCATTTTCATTTTTATGTACTCCTTATCATTCATAGTGGTCATTCTATTATAAACCAACCCTCGAACATCTGGAATCTTACAGAAGCTCCATTAGCAATGAAAAATAACGCGGGACTCTCCGTTGTTCTCGGAAGGCCCCGCGTTAATTTACATATACAAGCTGGCCAGCAAGATCCCCAAGCTTTCCTCATAAATCTCGTCGAATTGCGATAACGGCAACGGGTTGACGCCGGTTCCCAGCTCGATGGTAAACCCGGGACGCCGAAAATCATAGATGAACCAATCCTTAAATCCGGCATAGCTTTCCACGTTGCGGATCGCCTCGTACCCGCTGACCCGGGCGAATTCGTTCGCCATCGTTTCGGCATAAGCCGGCTCGCGGTTTTCGAAGCCCCAGTAAATGACCTCGCCTTGGGTATGGAAAGCGAGCACATGGGCAAAGTTGCTTTCCCGGGTTAGGTTGGCCATGGCGATCGCTTCGGGTTCGGTCAGCGGAGCGGTGCCCGGAAAATCCCGGGGGCCGCGTTCCACCGGATTCCGGGCAACCTCGCGCTCCCATAGCGCCGGGAACTGGTCGTTCAAGTCAACTCCGTTGATATTGGCTTTCCACCCCTGGAAATCGGTGTTGCCGCCGTTGTAAGCCAGCACGTTGCTGCGGTAGGGCTCTTCGGGCGGCAATCCGTGAAGCGCGAGGTCTACGCCGTCCGGGTTCACCATAGGCACCATCGAGAAGGTAACCCCTTCGTAATAAGGCCACATTTGCAGACCGCGAATCGGGCCGCTGTTCGTCAGAGCAAGCAGATACTGGTTCAGAAATTTGATCAACACCGGCGTCGTGATCCATTCATTCGCATGAAAAGCCCCGTTGACATGCACCGATTTACCGCCTTTTCCGATGCGCAGTTCGGGGATAGGCTTGTTCATGACCGTATTCCCGATATTCCGGAAGGCTATAAACGGATAGATGTCCATCAATCGGTTCAAATCGTCCCGCAATGCGGCGTAATCGTACGGTTTGCGGATGTCGACCACGAACCAGGTAACCCGCAGCGGAAGCTGCAGCGGCTGACCGGCGGCAAGCTGGTTTGGATTCACCGATTGGTTGAGCAGCAGGATCGCATCCATCGGAACTCCGCGGTCCCTGGACAGCTTCCAAATGGAGTCCCCGGCTTTGACCCGGTATTCGCTGGACACAAAACCGGGGATGCGGATGGTCTGGCCCGCGCTCAGACTCTCGGCTTGAAGGCCCGGGTTGGAATCCGCGATCAACTGCAGCGGCAGTTGAAAGATCTGGCTGTAATGCCATAACGTATCCCCCGGGCGCACCTGTATACGCATAACTCATCCCTCCTGCACATTATTGCCTTATAACAGCCTATGTAGGAGGGAGCGAGCTCCATGCCAAAAGGAATTCGCCAGCGGACGGCGATTTAACGGAAGGATAGCACAACGACCCGTTTTCCATTACACTGGATGAAGTAAAGAATCCGAAAATGTGGTGATCCGTTTGTTTCAAATCATGTTAATTGAGGACGATCCGTCGTTGTTTCAAGAAATTCGGGAACGTCTGCAGCAGTGGTCCTACGGGGTGCATGGCGTTCAGGATTTCGGCAGCGTTCTGCAGGAATTCACGAGGATCCGCCCGGATCTGGTCCTGATCGATATTCAGTTGCCCAAATTCGACGGTTTTCATTGGTGCCGCCAGATCCGTGCCCATTCCAACGTACCGATCATTTTCCTGTCCTCGCGCGATCATCCGACCGACATGGTGATGTCCATGCAATTAGGCGCGGATGATTTCGTCCAGAAGCCGTTCCATTTCGAGGTGCTGATTGCCAAAATCCAGGCTACGCTGCGCCGTGTGTACAATTACAATACGGAACGCGTCGAGCTGAGGACCTGGCGCGGAGCGACGATCGAATATGGCCGGAACACCATCGCGACGGAGCGGGGAACGATCGAGTTAACGAAAAACGAGATGCTGATCCTCAAGCTGCTGGTAGAGCAGAAAAACCGCATCGTCAGCCGCCAGGAGCTGATCCGCAGTTTGTGGGACAACGAGCATTTTGTGAGCGACAATACCTTGACGGTGAACGTGAATCGGCTGCGCAAAAAGCTGGAGGAGCTCGGGCTCGGTGCTTACATCGAAACGAAAGTAGGACAAGGGTATATGGCAACGGAAGAGGTCCAGGTTCTATGATTGGAAAATACTTGCGCGAACGCTTAAGCTGGATCGTGCTCGTGCTCGCCTTGCAGGTGCTGCTCCTGTTCGTCGCTGCGGTTGACACGGCCATTCCGTTCATGCCGATGGTGTACGTCGTTTTTTTGTCTCTGTTATTGTTTGGAGCGTTTCTGCTGATTCGCTATCCTAAGGAAACCCGCTTCTATCAAAGTCTGGCGGCCTGGGACGACACGTACGATCTGAATGCGATCGCTGCGCCGGAAAGCCCGCTTGAAGGCGTCGTCATGGACCGGTTAAACGAGCAGACGGACAAGTTCCGCAAAGAAACGTCGCAGCTCGTTGCCCAACTGGAAGAGGAGAAGGACGAGCTGATGTCCTGGATTCACGAGGTTAAAACGCCGCTCACCGCCATGCGGCTGATGATCGACCGGATGGGCGACGAGCCGTTGAAGGAGCAACTGCGGCTGGAATGGCTGCGCATACACCTTCTGCTGGACCGCCAACTGCACCAGAAGCGGATCCCGTTCATCGAAAACGATCTCTACATCGAACAGGTGAAGCTGGAGCCGCTGCTGTTTCAAGAAATTCGGGAATTGCAAGCGTGGTGCTTGCAGAAAGGCATCGGCTTTGATGTTAACCTAGTTGTCCAGGAGGTACTTACGGATGCCAAATGGCTGGCGTTCATCGTTCGGCAGCTCTTGACCAATGCCGTGAAATACAGTGAAGCCTCCGACATCGCAGTGGAATCGGGATTTAGGCCGGATGGCCGGGTCTGGCTTAGAATCCGCGACAAAGGGAGGGGGATCGACGCCAAGGATTTGACGCGCATCTTCGATAAGGGGTTCACCTCCACGATAAATCATGAGGATCAAGCGGCTACCGGAATGGGGTTATATTTGGCGAAGAAAGCGGCGGATTCCCTGTCGATTCGCATTCGCGTCGAATCGTTGCCCGGCGAAGGCACCGCTTTTACGTTGCATTTTCCAAGAAGCAATGGCTACGTCCGTACGCTGGGCATGTGACGATATTGTCACATGCCCGGTTGCTTTGTTCGGCGAATCGCAGGAAATGCTCATCCCGGTTGAGCTAAGATTAGGGCAGGACAAAGGAGGGATCAATCATGGCGATACTCGAAGCCAGCAAAATCCATAAAAGCTACGGCAACAAATTCAATCGTCAGGAAGTGTTG
The DNA here is from genome assembly GCF_057063165.1 of Paenibacillus sp. JL3B1040. Taxonomy (NCBI): domain Bacteria; kingdom Bacillati; phylum Bacillota; class Bacilli; order Caryophanales; family Paenibacillaceae; genus Paenibacillus; species Paenibacillus tiangongensis. The sequence goes on from NZ_CM169317.1 coordinate 2,754,477, forward strand.
AAGGGGATTGACCTGAACGTGGAGAAGGGCGAGTTCGTCAGCATTATGGGGGCGTCCGGCTCCGGCAAGACAACCTTATTAAACGTGCTGTCTTCCATCGACAAGGTCAGCCTCGGCAGCATTAAGATCGAAGGCAAAGAGTTTACGGGGCTGAAGGAGAAGGAACTGGCCGAATTCCGCAAATCCCATCTCGGCTTTATTTTTCAGGAATACAACTTGCTGGATACGTTAACGGTCAAAGAAAACGTTCTGTTGCCGCTCTCGATCCAAAACGTCTCCCGCAAAGCGGCTGATCATAAGTTTCAGGCGATCGCCACCGAGCTGGGCATCTACGATATCAAGGACAAATACCCGAACGAAATCTCGGGCGGGCAAAAGCAGCGGACGTCGGCGGCGCGGGCGTTCATCCATGATCCGAGCATTATTTTTGCCGATGAACCGACAGGTGCGCTAGATTCGAAGTCGGCGTCCGATTTGCTGAACAAGCTCAGCGAGCTGAACCGCAAAATCTCGGCTACGATCATTATGGTCACCCACGATCCGGTGGCGGCGAGCTACACCAGCCGCGTCGTCTTCATTAAGGACGGACAAATCTATTCGCAGTTAAATAAAGGCGATGAGCCGCGTCAGGCGTTCTTCAACGACATCATCAAGGCGCAGGGCGTGTTGGGCGGGGTGCAGGAATGAGCTTGACCCATCTGATTTACCGGAATTTGAAGAAAAATCTCAAAAACTATTACCTGTATGTATTTGCCTTGGTATTCAGCGTTGGGCTCTATTTCGCGTTCGTCACGTTACAGTACGATCCGGCGCTGGATGAGATAAAGGGTTCCGTGAAGGGCGCTGCCGGGCTGGCCGCGGCTTCGGTGCTGCTCGTCGCGATTGTCGCGATTTTCTTGCTCTATGCCAATACCATCTTCATTAAACGGCGAAGCAAGGAGATCGGACTGTTTCAATTAATCGGGTTAACGAAAGGGAAAATCTTTCGTATCCTCAGCAGCGAAAATCTGATTCTTTATTTCGGATCGATGCTGATCGGCATGTTCGTCGGGTTTTCCTGCTCTCGGCTGCTGCTCATGATTCTGTTCCGGATCATCGGCGTGGACGCCGAGGCGAAGCTGCGGTTCTCTTCACTAGCGCTGGTGCAGACTGTTGTCGTCTTTGCGGCGATCTACCTGCTGATCATGCTGATGAACTATATGTTCATCAAACGTCAAAGCATCCTGTCGCTGTTCCGAGTGACGTCCACAACGGAGAATACCTACCGCAAAATGCCGTTGTCCGAAATTGTCATCGGCGTTCTGGGAATCGGCTTGATTCTCTTCGGCTACCGGATATCGGCGGATCTGTTCAGCGGCGAGTATACCGAGATGAAGGGGTTGTTCCTGGCGATGATCCTGATTTTAGGGTCGGTGATCATCGGGACGTATCTGTTTTATAAAGGATCCGTCAGTTTTATCTTTAATCTCGTTCGTAAAGCCAAAGGCGGCTACCTTTCCCTGAATGAGGTGTTGTCGCTATCCTCGATTATGTTCCGGATGAAATCGAACGCGCTGCTGCTGACGATCATCACGACCGTATCGGCGCTGGCGATCGGATTGTTGTCGCTCAGTTATATCTCATATTATTCGACGGAAAAATCGGCCGAACAAACCGTACCGAATCATTTCGCGTTAATGGATCCCGTGGACGTATCCGCATTCGAGCAAGCTTTGGCCAATGCCGGGATCGATACGCGTAAAACCCAGCGCCGGGTGCTTACGGCAAAGGCCGATATATCACAGATTTTCGGCAACATTCCGGAGGCGGAAGAGGGCGTCACGCTGGCCGTCGTTGACGAACAAGAGGTCGAGGGCGTGGATCTGGATCCGGAGGAAGCACTGTTCGCCGGTTCGAGTAATGCTATGGAGCAATTCATGGGACTCAAGAATCGGGGAGACGTGATTCTAACGGGCCGTGCGGAAGTGGTGCAAGTGACCGTGATCGAGACGATCAAAGATGCCGTCGTGTCGATGTCATTTTCCTCGGTCATGCCGTCGCTGATCGTCGATCATACGGTTTTTGAGCGTTTAGTCGAGGATGCAGATCCGGGGCTCCAAATCAGGTCCCCGTATTATTACGGGATCGACGTGACGAATCCCGATTTCTTGGAGCGGGCGAACCGGATCTTTCATGACACGGGCTTCGATGAGCGTGCCGGCGCGATGTCCCAATTCCAGATCATCATGGACCAGAAGAGCAATATGGGATTGATCATGTTCATCGTCGGATTCCTGGGATTGACCTTCCTGATCACTTCGGGCTGCATCCTGTATTTCAAGCAAATGGGCGAAGGGGAAGAGGAGAAGCCGAGCTATACGATCCTGAGGAAGCTTGGATTTACGCCGGGCAACCTGCTCCGCGGCATCCAGTTCAAGCAGGTATTCAACTTCGGCATTCCGCTGGCCGTCGGCTTATCGCACAGTTATTTTGCCGTCAGATCCGGCTGGTTCTTGTTCGGAACGGAGCTGTGGACGCCGATGATTCTGGTGATGTTGATCTATACGGTTTTATATTCTATCTTTGGTTTGCTGTCGGTCTTGTTTTACAAGCGAGTGATTAAGGAATCGCTGTAACGCGAGGGAATTCTAAGCGCAAACAAGGCGGAATCGCCCATTTTGGGGCGACCCGCCTTGTTTTGTTGGTTGATTCGGTCGATTAAGATTAAGGTTTCTTCGGAAGCCCGTAAGCTTCACGAACAAGTGCAAAGTAAGAATCTGCCAGCACGACTTCAAATTCCGGTCCGAGCGATTCCGTGATGGCCACCACGTCCGACGGTTTCATGCTCCAGGCGTTGATCCCCACGGAAATAAACGTCGGAGAGTTCCCGTCCCAAGCGGATTTGAACTCATTTAAGATGTTGATCCCGTCCTGGACGGTGGAGGTGCCGCGAAGATAGGACACGGGCAAATTACCGTTGACGATTTCTACGCCCATCTTATCTCCGCCTCCGAGGAACAGGCCCGGTACTTTCAAATATTTCACGTAGGCCTCCGCTTTGGAACCCGTGAGTGGAACGTCCAAGGCGACTTCGCGGTTCAGCACGTAAGGATACGACATGCCGGATTTTTTCAAGTAGGGGTAGGAATCTTTCATGAACCGGGCAAAGCTTTCCTCCGGCCAAACCTGCGGGCTGAAGTAACCGGCTCCCGACGGCCCGGCGACCAGTTGGTCGTTCTTCGTTGCGGTTGACTGGTAGTAGCCCAAAATCGCCGGCGCCGCATCATAAAGAAGCGGGCTGGCCGTCCAGTTGATCGGTACTTGACCGCGTGCGGGATCATCCCACAGATTGCGCATATGATTTTGATCGTATTGCAGATTGTCGCCTTCACCAAACGTGAAGGTCACGTAAATCTTGTTGTTCAGTTTTGGAGTTGTCGGCTTGTTGGCAGGCGCCGGCTGCGCTTTGGTTCCCGACAGCACCGTCATATTGTGGAACCAGTCGGCAGGCAGGACGTAAACGCCATGACGTGAGGTCAGATCGATTCCGGCCACTTCGCCTTCAAAATCATTATCGAACCAGCCCAAATACGGCGTCCCCGGCTCAACGTCCGCTAAAATCCGTTCGAACAACGCCTTTTGTTCGGGCACTCCGCTGGAGAGCCAGAACACCATCGCTTTGTTGGCAACCGCGTAATCGCGGAGGTAACCGAACGGCTCCTTTTGCTCCGAGGAGAGCGGCTTCACGCTGCTGGCGGAGACTTTGAATTGGTTCCACATTTCAACGGATACGGTCAGTTGCTCGGTTCCCGCCGGCGGGATGAACTCGTACACGAAATAATTGCCATTGTCGGCAAAACGGTGGTCGGCGCCCGGTAGAAATTTGGAGCCTTGCCGGTCATACAGATACGGTTCCTCTTCCGGCGTGCCGGTGTCGAAGCGAAGGATCTCTTCCCCGTCCGCCGTCACGCGGATTTCATGGACCGCAGGCCCCCAGCCGTCCTGTGTAAAGGCATCCTGAAACCGCAGGTAGACGGCATCTCCTCCTAAAAACTCGGACAAATCAAGGTCATACGATCTCCGGTTGCTCGCATCGCGAATTTGCTCCGATTCGGCAAGGATCGTCCGGAATGAAGCGAAATTATCCGGAGGAAGCGGGATCGACGTATTCGGGCTGAGGCCAACCAGCATTCGTTTCGTCGTTTGGCTCCATAAATGCTCATATTGCCAAGTGTAGGCATCCATCCGATCTTGGAATTTCCCTTGCAGGTCCTCGACCACGCGCAAACGATAAGGCGCCGCAGTCAGTTCTTCAGCCATATCGGGACTGGCGACGACGGCGTCTTTCAAACCGGCAAGCGTCGTCGCCACATTGATCGAGTCGGGTACGGCCGGATCGTAGACGATCACGCCCTTTACCTCTCGGGCATAAGCCTTGACGATGTCTATCGCGTCGTCATGAACCCGATAAGGAACCCGAATCTCGTTTAACCAGGGATCGTTCTCGTTTTGCTGCACATAAATTCTCGGTTCTTTGCGGTTAACGATGCCTTGAAGCGTCGTGAGCAGAATTTTGATGTCGCCTGGCGCATCGTACACTTGAGCCACATCCAAACGCTTGGCCTTGGCGAACGTGGGAAGCTCCTGATCCTTCGGCCATACGATGCCGCTCTTCTTGTTTAAATCCGCTTGAGCGGAATTCTCCGCGGATGCCCCTAAGGGCAGAGTGAATGTACAAACTAATGCCAAACTTAACACAATCCATTTTCGAAACATCATTCGTCACCTCTCTTAATTAGAAAATAAGTTGCGAAGAACATGTGATGATCGATGATCCACCTCCTGGCTTGACGAAATGGGTGAAATGGAAAGGCTTTCATGATATATTTAATATATTCATTTATATATTTCAATACCTTCGACAAAACTTCGCATGGATCGATTGAAAATTTTAGGTTTATATGAATTTTCGACCCCTGCCGCAATAGAATAATAAATTCCCGCAAGGACTAAATCACGCCTAACGATATATCAAATATGACATTTTAGGTTTGAGAAACATGACGAATGCCTTCCAGATTTAAGTTCGGCTGAATGAAAAGCCAAGCCGCAGGAAACGCTATTCAGCGAAAAGGGGGGAATCGCCATGCCCAATCGCGATCACGCACCGATCGAAACGGATGGAGATGCGCGCACGATTTACGAAGATACGACCCCGCATACGCGGTCCGGTTTCATGCCGGAGCAACCGGATGTCACCTCATTCGAGTCCGACGATCGGGATGCGGACCAAGACGCAGCGCGAACTTGACGGAAAACAGGCCTTTCTTCCGGACGTAGAGAGGCCTGTTTTTGCCTATGTTGATTCCGGGAGCGAAATTACGATACGGGTATAAAGGATGGGGAACTATGGGGTTGCAATTTCCGAAGGGATTTCTGTGGGGAGGTTCCGTTGCCGCCAATCAGCTTGAAGGCGCGTATCGGGAGGACGGAAAAGGCTTGTCCATCCAAGACGTCCTGCCGCATGGCGTGAAGACGCCGCCGACCGAAACGCCGACCGAAGCCAATCTGCGGTTGGTCGGGATTGATTTTTACCACCGTTACAAGGAAGATGTCAAGCTGTTCGCCGAGATGGGATTTCGAACGTTCCGCACCTCGATCGCTTGGTCGCGGATCTTCCCGAACGGGGATGAAGCCGAACCGAACGAAAAGGGGCTGCAATTTTACGATCGTCTGTTCGATGAGTGCCTGAAATACGGGATCGAACCCATGGTGACGCTCTCCCATTATGAAACGCCGCTGCATTTGGCAAAGGCATACAACGGATGGACGAATCGCAAATTGGTCGATTTTTATATCCGGTTCGCCGGAACGGTGTTTGCGCGGTACAAAAACAAAGTGAAATATTGGCTGACCTTTAACGAGATTAATTCCATCCTGGAGCATCCGTTTATGGGCGGGGGCATCGTGACCCCGAAGGAAGAGCTGACCCAGCAGGATCTGTATCAGGCTATCCATCATGAGCTGGTGGCGAGCGCTGCGGCGGTGAAGATCGGGCATGAGATCAACCCCGATTTCAAGATCGGCTGCATGGTGCTCAGCTTGCCGACTTATCCGTTAACGCCGCATCCGGGCGATGTGATGCAAGCGATGCATACCGATCATCAAAACACCTTTTTTCTTGAGGTTCACGCACGCGGCCGTTATCCGGGATATATGAGACGGTTCTTTCAGGAAAACGGGATCGAGCTCCGCCTGGAACCGGGGGACGAAGAGACGCTCGCGCATACGGTCGACTTCATCTCCTTCAGTTATTACATGAGTATATGCGAGACGGTCGATCCGAAGAAACAGCGCAAAGGCGAAGGGAATTTGTTCGGTGGCGTGCCCAATCCGCATCTTCCGTCCAGCGAATGGGGCTGGCAAATCGATCCTCAAGGGCTTCGGTACATCATGAACGCGTTTCACGACCGATATCAAAAGCCGTTGTTTATTGTCGAAAACGGCCTGGGTGCAGCGGATCGGCCGGTTACGAACGATTGGGGGGAGCTTACGGTAGAGGATGATTACCGGATCGATTATTTGCGGGCGCATCTTCTCCAGGTGGCGGAAGCGATTGCCGATGGAGTCGAGGTCTGGGGATATCTCGTTTGGGGATGCATCGATCTGGTCAGCAATTCCACCGCCGAAATGAAGAAAAGATACGGATTGATCTATGTGGACCGGCATGACGACGGTTCGGGAACACTTGGGAGATATCGGAAGAAATCGTTCCACTGGTACCGGGAAGTGATTCGCACCAACGGCCAGAGCCTGTTTGAAGGTTGACTCGATCCGTCGTATGAAGCCCGGTTAGTGTTGGGGACCGTATATTTGCTCCGAGTGGGACGGAGATGCGTTTTCAGGCGTATCTCTGCAGCAAGCTGAAACTGGCCGGCTACGATAAAGTGCTGGCGGAGCTGCCAAAACAGCTGGACGCCTATAAGGTCCAGTTGGGCGACTAACCATTTCACCAGGCTTACCTGTAGCTCCAACGTGCAAGGAAATGTTAGGCTGAACCGGCGTGAACTCCTGGAGTCGCGCGACCGGTTCGGCCTCTTTTTCTGGGAAGACGAGAGGGGATTTTAATTTGCAAGAAAATAGATTTACATTTTTCATAATGAGGCATATACTAGAGCTATAAAGTTGCATTGGGGAAACTTTAATGGATATAGACAACTTTGGATGGCGCAAGGGAGGGAACGTCATGATGGAACAAAGTGTTGCGCAGCAACCCACTCAACTAGCTTCAAATGGGATGGATCACCCATCGTCCGCGCAGGCCGCTTTGGACGGCCGAACGAAAGGCCTGAAACGGCTATTGCCGTTTCTTGGACCTGCGTTCATCGCAGCGGTTGCTTATATCGATCCCGGCAATTTTGCAACGAACATCACGGCGGGGTCCAAATATGGATATCTCTTGCTGTGGGTCATCTTCGCCTCCAATTTAATGGCGGTATTGATTCAAGCGTTATCTGCCAAACTGGGCATTGCCACCGGCAAAAACCTGCCTGAGATCGCCCATGATCGGTTTCCGAAAGGCGTTTCGATTTTCTTGTGGATTCAGAGCGAACTGGTCATTATCGCTACGGATTTGGCTGAGTTTATCGGGGCGGCTTTAGGGTTATATCTGTTGTTTGGGATCCCGATGTTGCCTGCGGCCATTATCACCGCGCTCGGTTCCTTTGCGATCCTGGAGCTGCAGCGCCGCGGCTATCGTTCGCTTGAAGCCGGCATCGCCGCGATGGTATTGATCGTCGTGCTGGCTTTTGCGTTCCAGGTTATCGCGGCGAATCCGGATTTCGGCGCAGTGGGCGCCGGCATGGTTACCCCGCGGTTTGACGGAGTGGATAGTGTCTTGCTGGCCGCGGGCATCTTGGGGGCGACGGTGATGCCCCACGCGATTTACCTGCACTCTTCGTTGACGCAAAACCGTATCGTCGGCCGAAATGAAGCGGAGAAGAAGAAAATTTTCAAGCTGGAATTCATCGATATCGTGCTGGCCATGTTGATTGCCGGAGCCGTAAATATGGCTATGGTGGTCGTGTCCGCCGGGCTGCTTTTCAAAAATGGGCTGGTGGTTGAGGATTTGGACGTTGCCTTTCACCAATTCGGTACGATTGCCGGACCGGTTACCGCGGTTTCCTTCGGACTTGGCCTGCTGATTGCCGGATTATCCAGTTCTTCGGTAGGTACAATGGCTGGGGACGTGGTCATGCAGGGATTTATCAACAAGCGTATCAACCTGTACGTTCGCCGGGCGATTACCACGATTCCTCCGCTCGCGATCATTATTTCCGGCGTCAATCCGACCAGCGCTTTGGTCATGAGTCAGGTTGTGTTATCGTTTGGCATCGCATTCGCCCTAATCCCGCTTATTATGTTTACGTCCAATCGACGGATCATGGGAGGTTTGGTGAACCGCCGATTAACGACCGCTTTAGGCTGGAGCATCTCCGCTTTGGTAGTCGGATTAAATCTGTTTTTGATCATGCAGGTGCTTATTTAAACTAAGGCGAAAGAGAACAACCCGCAGGTTGATTCTCTTTCGCCTTCCGTCTTAGAAGCACGTAAACGAGCGAATCCGATTCAAATCGATGCCGAAGTATCCCCAGAAGAACCCGAACCATCTGAACCCTGCAATCGAAGTGCGTCCGGCGAAGATCGGAAAGAACCAGAATTGCTCGCCGTTGTTCAGCCAAATGTAGGTGTTGCGAAATAAGCAGGGTCTGATCCCGCCGGGGTCGATGGCAAATGTACCGATCTGCATTTGCGGGACAAATGGCGGCGGGGGAGATGTCGGCGCTTGAACGCCTCCCGGAGTCCCCGGGAATCCCCCTGGCCCTCCCCCTGGAAACCCCGAACCCCCCGGTATGCCGGGCCCGCCCGGAAATCCCGGAAATCCCCCGCCGGGTCCCGGTGATGGAAAAAATCCCATATGTGATCGCTCCTTTTCGATAAGTAGGCATAATCATCATATGCATTCGCGGAGAGGACGTGCGGGGACACCTTCAAATGTGCTTCATATCAAAACAGGACCCTGCGGCAAAGGCATGATCCCGTGAGGTAAAGCTATCGATTAACCGGTGAAGATGTGATTTCCGATTTGAAGCTTCTGCGGCCTTGACCAAATCCACTTGCTTGTGGCCGTTTTCGGATTGAAATAATAAAGCGAGCCGTACGATGGATCCCAGCCTCTGACCGCATCGAATGCGGCTTGGTAAGCCGTGCTGTCCGGCGTAAGCCAGATTTGCCCGTCATCAACCGCCGTAAAGGCGCGGGCTTGAAATACGACGCCATTAATCGTATCGGGAAACAGCGGCGATTGAATTCGGTTCATGACAACCGCGCCGACGGCCACCTGTCCCGTATAGGGTTCGCCTCGCGCCTCACTGTAGATCACTCTGGCCAACAGATCGATCTCGCTTTGGTTCAGCGAATATTTTTTTAGCGCCGCCCGCGTTTGAGGACCTGCCGCCCCGTCGATCTGGAGCCCATAGTTCGCCTGGAAGGTTTTAACTGCTTTTTGGGTATGCGATCCGTAGTAACCGGTCAGTTGTTGATTGAAAATTCCTAACGCTTTAAGTCGGTATTGCAGATCCCATACATCGCCGCCCGTGCTGCCCACCTTGAGCGTGCCGGCGGCCGCATGCGTCGTTTCGCTAAACATCCCTAAGCTGAATGCCAGGATTGCAAGCAAAAGGAATCCTCGGAATGTCTTCATCTCGAATGGCCTCCTTTCCAATACACATTGTAGGAGGAGACCGGGAACGAGACAACCCACAACATTTGGCATAGGAGAAATGCTTCTAACATAAGCATTCGTTTTTCAAAAAAAGGAATGCGATCATTATCGTCAAATTTACTAGTAATGAAATATTTGCGAAACTGTAAAGACGATTTTTGGCAAATCAATATGGCATATGAAATGGGACGAAGTTGCGGAGGAATGGGAACCAGGAAGCTTAAAGATGATGAAGGTTTCATTTTCATGTAATGTACTATAGACAGATAAAGTCGTATAATGACAGGAATTTTCTTAATAAACAGGTTACCATTTGTTTGAGCGGGAGGTCATGTGAGTTGTATTGGATCGACGATATTCAGAAAGCCATTAATTACATTGAAGAAAATTTATTGGAGGCCATCAGTGTTGAGGACGTTGCCAATAACATTCATTCCTCAAAAGATTACTTCCAAAAAGTATTTAATGTGGTCACCGGTTTTTCTATTAGCGAATATATCCGCAACAGAAGACTGTCGCTCGCTGGTCAAGAATTGTTCAGGGGAAAAGCAAAAGTGATTGATGTGGCGTTTAAATACCATTACGAAACGCCTGAAAGTTTTTCGAAAGCGTTTTTTCGATTTCATGGTGCAGCTCCTTCGTCCATACGGACACGGGAACGGTTAAAAACGTTCAACCCGATTACCATTCAAATCAATATTCAAGGAGGATTCAACATGTCTGTAAAACTTGACGTAAGGAGCGTAGGATTTCTTCAAAATCTAAAAAATGATATGCGTTCACCGGAAAGCTTTGCCCTGCCCGCTTGTATGACATCATTGATGGAGTACATTGGAGAGGATGCGAGGTGGCAAACTATCCAAGCCCATAACCGTGATTACACCAAACGTAAGCTATATGATGCGATTTTGGCCGCAACCGGGATGGCTTTCGGACTCCTTTGGCATAAAGAGAATTGTCCGAGCAGTTTCGATTTGACGCAAGTAAATGATCATAACGCAACCCTATTTTACGCATTCGACTATGTTGGTTACAACTGCGAGATCGTGGATAAGACAGCCTCGAATTTTAACGAAATGAAGAGTTTAATAACCCAAAGCATTGATGCGGGCAAGCCCGTGCTTGCCTTCGGCATTGTGGGGCCACCAGAATGTTCGATTGTATGCGGCTATGATAGCGGCGGTGACACGCTTTTTGGCTGGAGTCATTTTCAATCCTACCATCCCGCCGACTGTGAAAACAACGGAATGTTCCGTAAATCCGACTGGTATACTGACATATGGAAAATCGTATTATGCAGAGATAAAAAAGAGCCAAAGACTGATTTAAAAGACATTATCCGGCGCGGCATTGCCATAACAACAGCAAATGAATTGGATGGGCTATACTCCGGCGCGACAGCTTATGACGCTTGGGCCAAATACGTCGCAGACCCGGCCTATAAATCAATGAGCGACGATGAGTTGCGCGACAAATATGAGTTTCACCATGATTTGGTTGGTAATCACGCTGAAGCAAGATGTTATCTCGGGAGTTTCCTGCACGAAACAGCGGAAAACGATGAACATCTCCATAAAATTGCGGACCTTTATAACGAAATACACGATACCTGTTGGCAAATCTGGGGGGTTGCAGGAGGCATAAACGCAATGGATGGGTACAAATGTCTACGTGACGAGACAAAGCGGGAAGAGCTTGAGAATTTGATAAGGAAAATCGAGAAACTTGACTTCTCGGCAGTTAAAGAACTAAGAGCTTGGCTTGACTCGTAAGTTTTAGATAACAATTCGAGCTTCTTGGACAATTTTCAGGTAAGTACTTGAAATCTTTTATAAGGAATGGTGTAGATGCAAAAACCTTTAGTAGTTGCGGTTAGCGGTTATTCCGGGTCTGGGAGATGTATTTCCTCCATGGAATTCGCGTAAAGGAAAAAGCGGATTTAATCGAGAAATACTTAGAACAATACTGAAAAATAATAGATGTAATTATAACTGAAGCCATTGGAGTCCATGATTTATGATATGGAAAAAGATTCATTTCCCGGAGAACATATAGAAGATGGAGAAACCAGTTTCCTGTCGCTTGCAGTAGCTGGTAATGCTTGGTACACTAACTTGAAGGTTTCCATTTAGGAAACCTCTATTTACATGGGAGGGATTTATATGGTAAGAAGTGTTATTTTTACTGTGCGCGGTGTTCTTCGGGAAGGGGGAGAAATCTACTATGAACCCTAGTTCCTTGGATCAGCTTTCCCGAACGCAACTTCTTCAGCAGCTGGTTTATTTGGATGAAGAGAAAATGAATCTGCTGGATCAGCATTTCCCGGAGCGGAATCGGATGCGTCGTATCGTCGAGAAGACCTTATCTGAATATTGTTCAACGCTGGAACGGATTGTCAATGATCTTGAAGCCATCCATGACGTCGCCTTAATCGGAAGCTGGTTGGACTTGAAATTTCTGGATGACGGTTCATCGGAATCGTTCACGATCGTATTCCCCAATTTGGCTGATCCCGATAAGAACTTGATCTCATTCCTATCTCCTTTAGCTTTTCAATTGCTTATGGCGCGCACCGAGGAAACGTATACCCTGGTTATCCCTTCGGGGGAGACCAAGGTGAAGGTAGAACATATTAAATTTGTAAATCGCGGCGATTTGAATTGACTTTTGAATAGGGAAAATACACGAATTGTATATTCGTAGATAAAGCTTAGACATGAACGCCCCAGCTTAAGATATAAGCCTATCTAAGGCTGGGGGGATTTCATGTAGGAAAGGGTTCGGTATCCGTAGTTACGGCGCATAGATGGAATCGCAAAATATTACATAGAGCGTGAGGGATGGTTTTGCAATATTATGCGGGAATTGAAAAAGTTGATTCTATCGAAAGATCCAAACAACATCAGCTTACGAAATCACTATGGCAGCAACTCTGTGATATGGGAATCAAAACGGGAGACAAAGGGCGAATTAAAGCGCTCCTTGTCTCTGATTCCTGTGAAAACGCAGAAGAACTGAAAGCAAAATATCAAGAGGACTTTGATGCCACTTTATATAAGAATGAGGAGGAGGCAACCTATCTCGTAGAACTTGAAACTCCCGTAAGCAGATTAAGTTTGGAGGCATTTTTAGAACTGGCGGATATCTTGATGATCTCTGCCGATGAGACAGGATGTAAATTCGACGGGCTTGAGATCGACGCCGAGGAAGTCCGAAAATTAAACGTCCCATGGTGGAAATTTTGGTAACTGACAGTGTTTAATGTCACATGATGGATAGTATTTAGGAGGCTCAAAGATGGAGGTTATAAAGGAACTGGGCATTAATATACTTGCGATTATCGTAGGGGGGCTGATCGTTATTAGAATTGCTAGATGGCGAGATGAAGCTCATGAGTTATCCGTAAACCGAAATCATGAAGTTTTACTTAAGGAGAACGTCGATCGCATAAGAAAAGAATTAAGAAAAAATCTTGAAACAGTTATTAAACTTAATCGGGTTCTTGGTAAGGGTTCAAAAGTGGATATTTTAGAAGGAGAAAGGGCTGATGCGAATACAATTTCTTTTTTCTCGTTTCATTATTTAATGAACTCCCAACTAATCGCTCAGCTTCCAACGCCTCTGGAAAGTTATATTTTTGAAGCCTATAAAGAATTGGAGAATGTAAGAACCTTATATCAGTCAATTCCGGCTGCGGATGATCATTATGAAACGATAAGGAAGGATATCGAGCAAATCAGGACCAGGCTCGAAACCGGCATTAAAAAAATTGAAGAGTTTAGGTTTTAATGAAAGCTGGTGAACAACAGTGGCGGAGTGTAGGTTAATTCATGAAGAAGAATCAGAAGATCTTTTGAGGTGATGTCTTGATGAGTTCGGAAACGATTAAAATTTTCGGTAAAGTAACGGATTTTCAAAGCAATCCACTCTCAGGAGCTATCGTTCAAGTATTTAATGATCGATTTGAAGAACTAAACCATACATACACCAACGATTTGGGACAATTCGAACTCGTTTTGAATCGGGGACTTTACTATGCCTTTTACGCTTGCAAAGATTATAAAGTAAATTATTTAGAATATTGGGCATGGAACTTACCGGCTTATCAGGATTTGGAGATTAACCCTAGAATCGATGGATTGGAAATTTATTCTCTCATTGCATTCAAAATTTTACGCGCCGCTCCTCAATTAATGCTTTATTTTAGGCCGATGAGTTTAAAAAGAGCAGTACCTTACCTGGAAAATCAGAAAACGGAAATTGCGAAAAAGAGGATCGATATCGCCCCCAACTTAACAACGGATGATATTAGGGTATTCATTAATGGCCAAGAATCAGACATCTATCAAATCAACAAAGTGCAAGAATACGGAGACGGGCTTCATATGTACGCCTACTTGGTTCACGTAAGCTTGGATGAAAAAGTAAACATTTACGAATACAACAGAATCGACCTGACTCTAAAAGATAGTGAAACTGGCGAGTTGGGGGAGGGGACGACCTATTGGAAACAAGCCGTAACCTCATCTTAACAATCAAGTGAATTCATTTGCAGCCCCCGCGACTTGTTGATATACTTTTTCGTATGAAAAGGGATTGGGGGTTTTACAGATGGCAATGCCGAATTGCTCATTTGCTAGGAAGTCCTCATGCAAAGCCTGATTTAGGGCGATACTTTGCGTGAGGGTGCGATAAGAATGGATTCGATCGCCCAAACTTCATTTTATCGTTTCTAATAATGGCTTTGCACCTTATGACGATTCATTAAAATAAGGGGCTGAAAGCTATGAGTACACCATTTATTAGAAACCATCAATTTAATGTGATTCAGAAACAAGCTGATTTCCTTCTGAAAACACTGCGGTCCGTCGCGGATCGAAGCGTTCTGGAAACCGTAAGATTCCGTGCCGTGACGAACATTATCGAATCGTTTCCAACGCTGGCCGAAGATCAGAAGCAGATGCTGGGACGAATTTCGACTTTGGAGTCGGCCTATGATTTCCAGAGATATCTTAGCGGATTAGAACCATATCTGGTGCCTTTTCCGCCGATTACAGTGAAACAGATCGAGAAGCTGTTCCCTAAAGTCAAAAAGCTTAAGGTACCTGATCTGTCATCCATCGACTTTCGATATGTGACGTATCTGAGCTGGGTCGATATTGCCACGAACAAATTATTTTTGGTCTATCCGTTCGAAGGAAAGTTCATCGGGATCGAGGGGAGAATAACGCCGACGCATAAGAAAGGGTATTGCTTGTTCTGCAATCGGCACCAAGAACTTGCGTTCATCACGGTTAAGACCAAGTCTGCCTATGCTTCGCCGGATCATTTCTCTTCACTTGGCCAATACGTATGTAAGGAAAGTTTAGGATGTAATCAAAGTATCACCAATACCGAATCATTGGAGAAGTTCATTCAATACGTCAAAAAATAACGTAAAATCAGAAACGGCTGCCTTGGATAGGCAGCCTTAATTGTTTGTTGTACAGGGGAATCGTCCCTGAATCGACTAGCTGGAACTGTGTCTCCTGGATTTATAATATCCTTGGCCCATATGGCCGTGGCGGCGGTGCTTGTAATCGGAGGAGGAACCTCTCCTTGGCCGCGCGTATCCGTGGCTGCTGCTGTAGCGCCTTCCATAAGGCTTGGCCGAGCTGCTGTAATGCCTTCGATGGCTATGCGATGCGGAATGAAGTAATTTATTGAGGAATCTTCTTAGCATGTCAAAAACCTACCTTTCGGATTTGATTTGCTTGCATTTTATTGTATTCGTTGTTGGACACAAAAGAAACCGGGCGATCAACGGGCGGGGACAAGAGCGCTCGCAAGGCCTCCATTGCTTCCGAGGCGTCCGCATAAGGCTCCCGTAGTTGAAGCAGGCGTTCGATAATTTCGGTCAATTGGGCGGAAAGCGATAACTCTTCCTGCCAGCTTTGCTCTTTGGCGCCAAGGGCGGGCCGGGGCGTTTCAAAGGTCGAGTAGAGCAGGAACAGCATAAAATGACCGACATCAAGCAGGTCGGACTGCGGTTCCGCCAGGGATGTTAAGCGGGAGACTTCCAGATCAGTGTCGGTTGCGCGCCGGTACGGCCGGATCGATGGAATCCTGAACGGGGGTTCACCGATCGCCCGTGCCAATCCGAAATCGATGACGCTCAAGTCTCCTTCATGCAGCAGGATGTTGGGAATACGCAAATCGAGATGAACGACCCCGCTTTGGTGGAGGTAACGAACCAGCTCTAGCAGTTGCAGCGTGATTCGCGCACAGTCCGCCTCTCCATATCGCCGACCTTGTTCAAAGATCAAGTCCTCCAGCGTTGCTCCCTTTAAGTTGGACATCACCAAATAAGTTTGGCGGCCGATCGTCATCCCATCTTTACAAGCAGGGATCCGCGGGTGATTCAGAGACTGCAGGATCCGCGCTTCCTTCTCCAGCAATTGCCGGGCTAACGGGCCTTTGCTGGGCCTGGCTTGCTTCACGGCTACAGGATTTTCATCGGTTTGGTCGATGCCCAGGTAAGTGATCCCGTAACTGCCTTCACCGATCACTTCCTTCAGAAGATAGCGTCCTCCCAGCAACGTGTTCGGCTCCGCCGGATAATCCCTCCATGCCGCTCCGAAGGACCTGATGAACCTTATTAACCGCATATCCGCCCCTCCCGGTTATCCCTAGACTTTGGTCCAGGTCGAACATAGACCATTGACGTTTTTGAACCGCCTGATTTTATACTATTATAAAGGATAATGATTCTGTATGATATGAATATATCAAATTTGAATAAACGGAAATTCAAAAGTCGAGGGATGCAAGGATGACGATAATAAAGGCAAATGCGGAACTGGCGGACAGGTGGTATCAACGGGCCGAAAACAAGGCGAAGGATTATTGGGCGGCTTTGCAGGATCACGTCCGCTCGAAGAGCTACGTGCCTCTGCTGCTCGACGATTTGAAGGGGTGGAAAAGAAAACATCTTCCGCATCGGACGCTGCTCCCGTTCCGGCTTCGCGGCGGCAAACCGCCGGATTCGTCGGAAGGCTTGCGATATCTTGCATGGTTGGCTCGTACCGGGAAACTGGACGCTTATTTGGAGCGGAGCGTTTCCTATATGTATCTGCGGGATCTGGGACAGGATTTGTCGGATCCGCGAACTCGCACGAAGATTCAGCGCCTGATCGCCGAGTTGAAGCGGCAGATCGTTCGCCACGATGAAGCTCCAAACGGGGCTCCCGCAATGGAATGGTTGAGTCCGGCTTCGCTATACCGCTGGGCCCAGCGCGAGGGCGTGGAGGAGGCCGTGATTTGGGTCATGGGGCGGCTACAGGGCGTCAGTGCTCATCTGCCTCCGGAGATGAATGCCGAGGAGGCCGAACGGAAGCTGATCAAAATTATCTTTGGCGTCGTTATACACGTCATGGACGAGATGGATGGCCAGGCGAGTTCCGTGGAACGGTCCCGACGGCTGGGAGAGGCACTGAAGCTGGGGTATTATTACGGACTGACCTATCCGTTTATCGATGATCTGCTGGATTCCGGTGCTTTAAACGCCGATGAGCAGGAACAATATTCGCGAATGATTCGGAAAACGATCCGAACGGGCATCGTGCCCGAACTCGGGGATTGGACCGGAAACCATCAAGAGATGGTGCGATTTATCCATGCCGAACTCCGAGAGGCGTATGAATTTATTCGCGGATATCAGAATCGGGAGACGCAGGAGGTTTTTTTTGAACAATCGTATGTATTTTTTGAATCTCAAGATGCCGACCGCTGCAAAACGCTGGATGATCCGCATTATTCCAACGAAGCGTTGTACCTGCCGATCATCTTAAAGTCGGCCTCGTCACGGCTTATCGTTCGCTCCGTGATTTCCGCTCCGCAGGATGAAGGTTTCGACCAGCGCGTTTTCTATTATGGCCTGTACAATCAGCTTGCCGACGACTTTGCCGACATGGCCGACGACCGGAAGACCGGAGCGGTCACGCCTTATACGTATTATTTGACCTATCGGCACGCACGGCCCGACCTCATTAACCCGTTTGAACTGTACTGGGCGGTCATTTCCCATTTGATCCACCACGTCTACCGCTCGGAGCCCCAAACCCGTGAGATCATTTTGGCTCGCGCCGTCAATGGACTCAAACGATATCAAAGGCGAGTCGGCGAGGAGCGTTTTAACGAAGTCATGGCGGTTTTCTCGTTGGGCAACCCGGAGCTTGAGGAGCTGATCCAACTGCTGGTCCGTCGTGCGGTGGACGTGGATTTCTACGACAAATGGCTGCGGGACCAGTTGCTGGCTACGATGAGAACGAGCCGCCAAGAGAAGGAGGCGTTCGTCCAACTCGTCAAAACCGCCCGTCTGCACATCAATGCGTTACTGCGTGTCTCTGGTACAACGTCGCCTTCAACGGAGGCCGACCGCCTGCTGGTCGATACGGCGAATTACAGCCTGGAAGGTAGCGGGAAGCGACTCCGTCCGATCCTGGCTTGGGTAATGGGGGTGCAGGTGTACGGCCTGGAGCAAACCGCTTTATCGCCGCTGTTCCGGGCGCTGGAATACATGCATACGGCTTCCTTGATCTTCGACGATTTGCCTTCCCAGGACAATTCGGCGACTCGCCGCGGCCGCCCGACCTTACACGAGGTGCATAACAGCGCAATTGCCGAGTTGACCGGCATTTTCCTGATCCAGAAGGCGATTGAAGAGCAGGCATCCATGAAGGGGTTCGATAGCAAGTCCGTCCTTGCGCTGCTGCAATATTTATCCCGGAAGGCCGGGGAGATTTGCATAGGGCAAGCGATGGATTTGAATGCCAAAGGCAAGATTCTGACCGTAAAGGAACTCGACCGGGTGTGCTTCTACAAAACGGGCATTGCGTTTGAAGCCTGTTTGGTGGCGCCGGCTATTTTAGCCCGGGCTCCGGAAACGGAAATTGCCGTTCTGCAAAAAATCGCCTACCACACGGGCATCGCCTTTCAAATCAAAGACGATCTGCTGGATAGGGAAGGGGATCAGCGTTTGCTGGGCAAACCCGCGGGAAAAGACGTCGAGAACGAAAGCTCGACTTATGTGACGGTGCTGGGGCCGGACGCAGCGAGCCAAGCGATGTGGGAGCATTATTGCCTGGCGATGGAAGCGCTCGAAGAACTTCCGCGTTCCCCCGTATTTTTGAAGCATTTGCTCAATTACATCATCAACCGGGAAAGTTAACGGACTTTTTTAGTCCCTTATACTAAGCAGGCTTGGTATAATTTGCTATTATAGCGCTCCTTCCATAGCGAAAGGGGCGCTTCTTCATGAGGTGCTGGACTTGGTGCGATACGCTCAATTCGTTGGCTAAAATTTAAAATAAATGCTTGATAAACGGTTCCCTCTCGATTACAATCCTAGTTGATAGTGATAATCAATATCAATTAGGAAAGAATAAAGGAGGAAATGAGGTTATTATGTTGAAATTCAGGAAAATATTTCTTAGTTATACGGCACTTCTAGTGATGATTGCGGTATTGGCCGGTTGTGGAGCCGGGGGGACGGCCAATACCGGCAGCCAGGCCGGCGCGGCCGCCGGTACGAATCAGACGGCGGGCAGCGGTACGGACACAGGCACCGGGGAAGATAGCCGCGTTGTCCAGCATGCGATGGGCGAAACCGAGATCAAAGGAACGCCGCTAAAAGTCGTAACGTTGTTCCAAGGAGCTACCGATGTGGTCGTGTCGCTTGGCGTGAAACCGGTCGGCGTCGTGGAGTCCTGGGTTCAGCAGCCCGTATATGAGTATCTGCGGGCCGATCTGGAAGGGGTTCCGGTCATTGGCCAGGAGACGCAACCGAATCTGGAAGTAATACATAAGCTCCAGCCCGATCTGATCTTAGCCACGAAGTCGCGGCATGAAGATATTTATGAGCAGCTGTCGCAAATCGCCCCGACGGTCGTGACGGAAACGCTTTATGACTGGAAGGAAACGTTGGCGAAGGCAGGAGAGGCGATGAACGTCCAAGACAAATCCGACCAACTGCTCGCCGATTGGGAGGCGAGAGTAGCCGACTTCAAGCAGAAAATGGGCGACCGCTTGCCGATCGAAGCGACGATTACCAATTTCAGGGCGGATCAGGTGCGGATTTTCTACATGGGTTATGCGGGGAGAATTCTCAAGGAACTTGGATTTACGAGACCTCCCGGACATGATGATGAGGAAACCTGGGGCGTTCAACTTGCTTCCAAAGAGAGCATTCCGGACATGAACGCGGACATGATCTTCAACTTTAATTCCGGTACAGATACCTCGGCCATTCAGAAAAATTACGAAGAATGGACCAAGAGCAAGCTCTGGACCAACCTGGACGCGGTCAAAAACGGCAAGTTGGTTCAGGTGGACGAAGTGGCATGGAACAGTGCCGGCGGCTACAAAACGGCCCATATGATGCTCGATGACCTGTACGAATATTTCGAGTTGAAAGAGTGAGGACATGTTTCCGCTTTTTGCACAAGAGAAATCGAAAATATGGGGACTCGCGGCGCTATTTGTCTTACTTGCGGCCGCTTTTACCGCCAGCATGATATGGGGACGTACGGAAATTACGTTGTCCACGGCGGTGGAGGCCTTCCGGCATTATGACGAGGAGTCCGTCGAACATATCGTGCTTCATACCGAACGGCTGCCCCGGACGGTCATCGCCGCCGTCGTAGGTGCCGGGCTTGCGGTTGCCGGAGCGCTCATGCAAGCCTTGACCCGCAATTCGCTGGCCTCACCGAGCGTATTCGGGATCAATGCCGGAGCGATTTTTTTCATCGTGCTGGCGATTGTGCTGCTGTCCGTGTCCTCCTTAACCACAATGATGTGGTTCGGTTTCGCCGGTGCGGCGATCGCAGCGGTGATCGTATATGCGCTTGGCTCCGTCGGTCGGGATGGCTTAACTCCGATCAAAATCGTTCTGGCCGGTACGGCGATCTCTGCCTTGTTTACGTCATTTACGCAGGGGATGCTCGTGCTAAACGGGACCGGACTGCAGGATGTGCTGTTCTGGCTGGCCGGCTCCGTCAGCGGGAGAACGCTGGAGATGTTATACCCGGTGCTGCCGTATATGGCGGTGGCTGCCGTTGTAGCCCTGTTCATGGGCCGAGCGATTAACCTGCTTACGACCGGCGATGACATCGCCAAAGGCATGGGGCAGAACGTTCTGTTGGTCAAAACGCTCATGGGGGCCGTGATTGTCTTGCTTGCCGGAGGTTCCGTCGCCGTCGCCGGCTCCATTGGCCTCGTCGGCCTTGTCGTCACCCATCTTATGCGCGCTCTGGTCGGGAACGACTACCGTTGGCTCATCCCGTATTCTCTCTTTGGGGGAGCGCTGCTGCTGCTATGGTCCGATGTGTTCGCGCGATTGATAATCCTGCCCGAGGAACTCCCGCTGGGGGTCGTAACCGCGCTGATCGGCGGACCTTTCTTCGTCTATATCGCCCGCAAGGGAGGGACGAAGTTATGAAAGAAACGCTCGTGGTTCGCTCAAAGAAAGAAGCGGTATCCTTTCACATCGAGCGTAAGGCGGTGATGGCCATCGCCGTGCTGATTCTCCTCGTCTTCATGGCCGCGGTGGTCGGAACCAGCATGGGCAGTGATCTGATTTCGCCGCTGGATGTGCTCAGGACGATTTTGGGGCTTAACGCGGGGGAGTACGATTTCGTCGTGCTCACGCTCCGGCTGCCGCGCGTGCTGTTGTCCCTGCTTGTCGGGGCGGCGCTTGGCATGTCCGGCGCCATCCTGCAGGGGATCATCCGCAATCCGCTGGCCTCCCCGGATGTCATCGGGATCACCGGCGGCGCGGCGGTAGCGGCGGTTGGCTTCGTCACGCTGCTGGGCGGCGCGATCAGCATCAAGCTGTTGCCGGTATTCGCGGTCGCCGGCGCCCTCGCGACATCGTTAATCATTTATGCGTTGGCCTGGAAATCCGGGGTGACTCCGATTCGCTTGGTGCTGATCGGAATTGGCATTTCCGCCATTACCGGCGCCGGCACCACGTTCATGCTGATCCTGAGTCCGTTCTTCATCGCCGGGCAAGCCTACATCTGGCTGACGGGCAGCGTGTACGGCGCTTCATGGACCGATGTATACACCCTGGTTCCGGTGATTCTGATTGTTGTGCCGCTGGCCCTATGGCTTGCACGCAGCCTGAATGCGCAGGCGTTCGGCGACGAGCTGGCCACCGGGCTTGGCGCTGCCGTCAAGCGGCAACGGCTCGGGCTTCTTTTGTGCAGCGTGCTGCTTGCCGGATTTGCGGTATCCGTCGCCGGTACGCTTGGCTTTGCCGGTCTGATCGCTCCGCACATCGCCAGAAGGTTGGTGGGTCCCTTGTTCGGCAGATTGCTCCTTGCATCGGCGCCGATCGGAGCTCTGATCGTGCTGGGGGCCGATTTGATCGGACGAACCGCTTTTCTGCCGCTGGATGTTCCGGCCGGGGTGTTCACGGCGGGAGTCGGAGCGCCCTTCTTCTTATACCTGCTGTTCAAGAACCGAAACCAATATTGAAGAGGAGGAAAACCGTGAGCATTTTGGAAGCCCAAGACCTCACCATTACTTATGGGGCGGAGCCCGTGATCGAGAACTTGAATTTGACGATACCGAAGGGAAAAATCACGGTCCTGATCGGCAGCAACGGCTGCGGGAAATCGACGTTGCTGCGGACGATGGCGCGCTTGCAGAAACCTCGTTCGGGCGCGGTGCTGCTGAGCGGGGAAGAGATTGCCAAGCTGCCGACCAAGGAAATCTCAAAGCGGATGTCCATTTTGCCGCAAGGCCCTTCCGCACCGGAAGGCCTGACGGTAAGCCAACTCGTTAGACAGGGAAGATACCCGCACCAGAGCTGGCTGAAGCAATGGTCGCGCGAAGACGAATGTAGGGTTCGCCTTGCGCTTCAGTCCACGCGTTTGACGGAACTGGCGGACCGCCCGGTGGACGCGTTGTCGGGAGGGCAACGCCAGCGAGCCTGGATTGCCATGACGCTCGCCCAGGGCGCAGAGATGATGCTGCTCGATGAGCCAACGACCTATCTCGATATGAGTCACCAGATCGAGATCCTTGATCTTCTGTTCGAATTGAACGAGCAGGAGCATCGCACGATCGTAATGGTCCTGCACGATTTGAATCTGGCCTGCCGTTACGCCCATCATATCGTCGCCGTCAACGACAGATCCATTTACGCTCAGGGACGGCCGGAAGATATCGTCACCCGCGAGATGGTCCAAACCGTCTTTCGAATGGATTGCGAGATTGCCGTCGACCCGATGTTCGGCACGCCATTATGCATTCCACATGGGAGGGGCAGGAATATATATGAAGAACAACAACACTACGACCACTTGGCTTGAGCCGGATCAATTTCAGGCATTGGCCGCCGACTACCGGCTAACCCGGGAACCCTCCGCCGATCGGGCGTTCTCCATTCCATTTGCCGACTTGCTGGATCCGGAGCAGAGCTTGAACTATTTTCGCGGGGTAAGCGGTATATTCAAGACCGATTCGCAAACCGCCGCCGTATCGCTGTTCGCCAAACGGTACGCCTTCCTCGTCATTGCCGCCAATTTATACGCGATGTCCCGCTTCAACAAAGGGCTGAACCTGGAGCTTGCGAACGGCTGGATCGAGTCGAGCTACCAGGGGGAAGCCTGGTTGCCCAAGGCGCGGCTCAACGATTGGCAGGTCAGCGAGCCGTCGGCAGAGCGGCGCGACGAATGGCGATTCGAGGTGTTCGAACGGATGTTTGCCGGTAATTTGTCGCGGGTATGGACCGCCGTTTCCCAAACGGTCAAAATTTCCAAAGCGGTGTTATGGGAAAATACGGCCATTTATGTCTACTGGCTATACGAGAAGAAATTTGCGGAAGGGGCCAATCCCGAGCAGAAGCGGCGGATGGAGGAGGATTATCACTATCTGCTCCATGAAGCGCCGCCCCGCTTATTCGGCGAATCGCGGAATCCGCTGAAGCAGTTCGACAGCCCCAAAGTGTTCAGGAGCGGTTACGAGAAACCGTTAAGAGTGCGCAAGACCTGTTGTTTCTATTATCTAACGTCGGACGAACCGGCCGATTACTGTTCGACATGCCCCAAGAGGACATCCTAAGCTTTACCTTGCAGGGATATGGAAACATAAGCAGAATATATACGTGAGAGGATTTTCATAAGGAGGAGCCGTTCGATGTCCAACACCATTTTGGATTGGGAAACAGGGAACTGGTTAAACCCGCCGTTGTCGGTCAGACGGGAAGGGAGCCAGCTAAAGGTCATTCCGGAAAAAGGTAAGGATTTTTGGAAGAAGACCCTTTACGGTTTTGAATTTGAAGACGGCGCGGCTCTGCTTACCGACTGGCCAACGGACAAAGCGGTGGAGGCGTCCTTTTTGCTGACGACGTTCACCGAGTTGTATGACCAAGCCGGCATCTTGTTATACCACGGACCGGGGCAGTGGATCAAAGCAGGGATTGAAATCAACGACGGAATCCCCCAATTGTCCGCCGTAGTCACGGACGGGTATTCGGACTGGTCCTTAACGGCGGTGCCCGACTGGGCGGGAGAAGAGGTCACCATCCGTGCTTCCCTTATGAAGGATGCCGTCATTATCCGGGCGCGCACGAATCGCCATGCCTGGCGTACAGTCCGGGTGGCCCGGTTCCCTTACCTTTCCGGGAATCAAGCCGGTCCCTTCACATGCTCGCCGACTCGGGACGGCCTGGAGGTCACGTTTACCCGCTGGGCTTTTGCCGAGCAGGATCAGGATCTCCATACGGATCCTCCGATTCCAGAAACGTAATACGAAAAAATACAACACAAGGAGTAACGCATGCTGAAAGCCTTTATTTTTGATATGGATGGCGTTATCATTGACAGCGAACCGATGCATTTTGAAATGGATCTCTATACGTTACATTCCATCGGCGTCACCTGCAGTAAAGAAAAGCTGGAGCAGTACGTAGGAATGACCAATCCGGAAATGTGGAAACTCATCAAGGAAGAATATCGATTGCCGCAGTCGGTTGAGGAATTGATTCATTTGCAATTAACGAAAAAACTCGCTTATTTGGATGAAACGGAGATGGAACCGATTGCCGGGATTCGGGAGCTTATTCAGGAGCTTCGCCAAAATAACATTCCGATCGGTCTGGCCTCATCCTCCCCTCGAGTTTTTATTGAAAAGGTGTTGGGCAAATTCGGCTTGCTGCATGAATTCGCGTGCATTACGAGCGGGGAGGAGGTCCAGAAAGGGAAACCCGCTCCGGACGTATACTTGGAAACCGCGAGAGCGATGAACGTGGAGCCTGAGCATTGCTATGCCCTGGAAGATGCCAAACATGGGGTGGCGGCAGCAAAAAACGCGGGCATGAAATGTATCGGTTTCGTGAATCCAAACTCCGGGAATCAAGATCTGTCGGCGGCTGATTTCACCGTAAAATCGATCCAAGCTATAAGCGTCAAGGAGCTTTAACAACGGTTTGTTGATATCTTCCGCGGAATGTGATAAGATTTCTGTAATTAAAACGATGGGAGATGAAAAGGATAATGGATTTTTCTTGCTAAGAAACATAAAACGGAAAAGCGAAGATTTTTCGCATGTTTTATCTTTCGTAGGCAAGAAAGTTACTTATTCTTTTCACTCCAGCGGAATATTTCGGATCTGACCGACACGACACGTGGGTCGGATTTGCCGTATTTGAATTGAGCTGCGAGAAAGTAACTTTCTTGCGGCTCAATTTTTTTTTGCGGGAGGATTGTTTTATGTCATTAATTAAAGTCACGAACCTGACGTTCGC
Organism: Paenibacillus sp. JL3B1040; assembly: GCF_057063165.1. Lineage (NCBI taxonomy): Bacteria > Bacillati > Bacillota > Bacilli > Caryophanales > Paenibacillaceae > Paenibacillus > Paenibacillus tiangongensis. The sequence goes on from NZ_CM169317.1 coordinate 2,780,030, forward strand.
CTACGACGGCACTTACGACAACATTTTCGAGAACGTCAGCTTCCAAATCGATACCGATTGGAAATTGGGGTTTACCGGGAGGAATGGACGAGGCAAGACGACTTTCCTTAATCTGCTGATGGGCAAATACGAATACGGCGGGCATATTTCCGCGGATGTCGGTTTCGAGTATTTTCCTTTCGAGGTTAAACATCAAGAATACAACACGCTGGATGTCGTGGAGGACATCGTTCCGGATTACGCCCAGTGGGAGCTGGTGCGCGAGCTTACCCTGCTTCAGGTATCCGACGACGTTTTGTACCGGCCTTTCGACACCTTATCCAACGGGGAACGGACGAAAGTGATGCTGGCGGCTTTATTCCTGAAGGAAAACCGCTTCCTGCTGATCGACGAACCTACCAACCATCTGGACATGGAGGCGCGGGAACTGGTCGGCGATTATTTAAACCGCAAAAGCGGGTTTATTCTGGTGTCTCATGATCGAGCTTTTCTGGACCGGTGCGTCGACCACGTCCTGTCCATCAATAAGACGAATATTGAGATTCAGAAGGGCAACTTCTCCGTTTGGTGGGAAAATAAAAGGCGCCAGGACAACTACGAGCTGGCCGAAAACGAAAGGCTGCGGAAAGACGTCAAACGCTTGTCGGAAGCGGCGAGGCGAACGAGCAACTGGTCGCATGAAGTGGAGAAGACGAAAAACGGTACGCGGAATTCCGGCTCAAAGGTAGATAAGGGCTACATTGGCCATAAAGCGGCCAAGATGATGCAGCGTTCCAAATCGATCGAGCAGAGGCAGCAAGCGGCCATCGAGGAGAAATCGCAGCTCCTCAAAAATATCGAAACCTCGGAAAGTTTAAAAATCGCGCAACTGCCTTACCACAAACACCAGCTCGCGGAGCTTGACCGTGTTTCGATTTATTATGGCGAGAAGCGGGCTTGCCGCGATATCAGCTTTACGGTCGAGGCAGGAGACCGGATTGCGCTTACCGGGCGGAACGGCTCCGGCAAATCCAGCATTCTGAAGCTGATTTGCGGCGAGAACCTCGCACATACGGGAACGATCCGCAAGGGGAGTCAATTGAAAGTTTCCTATGTGTCCCAGGACACTTCGCGGCTGCAAGGGAACTTGACCGATTTTGCCAGAGCGCATGACATAGACGAGAGCTTGTTTAAGGCGATTTTGCGAAAGTTGGATTTTTCCAGACTGCAGTTTGAGAAGGATATCGCGGATTACAGCGGCGGCCAAAAGAAAAAGGTGCTGATCGCCAAGAGTCTTTGCGAAAAAGCGCATTTGCTGGTGTGGGACGAACCGCTGAATTTCATCGACATCATTTCCCGCATGCAAATCGAAGAGTTGCTGCTGGCGTATGCGCCTACGATTTTGTTCGTTGAGCATGACCGGGAATTTTGCGAGAACATCGCCACGAAAGGGATTCAACTGTAACGATCACCAAGGACACTCATCAATTTAGGAGGATGAAAAACATGAAGGATTTGTTGGTAGTCGCAGATGATCAAGTGAACCTGTCAAAAAACTTGACCCTTGACACGGTTCAAATCAAAACCATACGAAGACCGGAGCTTTGTCCGGCGATTTACAGGGATTCCTAGCGGTGAGAGACAGCGTTCGAGTAAACGTGACCTCTCATACCTTCGCGATATCGCTTGGTTCGAAGTGACGCCAAAAAAGCTCCGTCCCATCGGGGTATTTTTTGGCGTTTTTTTCTCCGGTTTAAAGGAGAAAACCACGATGAAACCTATAAACAAATACGTAAAAATCGGGCAGCTGTTAAAAAGTTTGAAGCAACCCGATTATCGATACCGGCAAATCATGGACGCCGTCTTTAAGCAAAGAATCGCAAGTTTCGAACAAATGACCCTGCTGCCGAGACCGCTGCGCGAAGTACTGAGGAGGGAGATTGGAGAGCGTGTTTCCGGCATAACGCCGATTTTGGAGAAAAGCTCGAGTCAAGTCCATAAGGTTCTATTCTCCATCGACGGGGGAGAGCGCGTAGAAGCGGTCCGCTTAAGTTACCGGCGCGGGTGGGAATCCTATTGCATTTCCTCTCAGTGCGGCTGCGGATTTGGCTGCCGGTTTTGCGCCACCGGGACGATGGGGTTAAGGAGGAACCTGACGGCGGATGAAATCACCGATCAGTTGCTGGAATTCCACTTGCGCGGATATCCCTTGGACAGCGTATCTTTCATGGGGATGGGGGAAGCGCTGGCTAATCCGCAGCTGTTTGACGCGCTCCATCTGCTGACCGACCCGCAGCTATTCGGGTTAGGTCACCGAAGAATCACGGTTTCCACGATCGGCATTTTGCCGGGAATCCAAAGGCTCGGGGATGAGTTCCCGCAAGTGAATCTGACATTCTCGCTGCATTCGCCGTTCGATGAGCAGCGCAGTCAGTTGATGCCGATTAACGACCGGTTTCCGCTGCAGGAGGTGCTGTCCGCACTTGATCGCCATATTAGGAAAACGGGGCGAAAGGTGTATATTGCCTGCATTTTGCTGCGGGGGGTCAACGATTCTCCGGAACATGCGGAAGCGGTGGCATCCTTATTGCGAGGACGAGGAGAAGGGGAGCACCTCTATCATGTCAATTTGATTCCTTACAATTCGACGGATGCAACGCCCCAACATTATGAGTCATCCGATCGATCCCTTGTGAACCGATTTGTCCGTATCCTGAAATCCAAAGGGATTCATGTGACGGTCCGAACCCAATTCGGCGGCGATATCGATGCGGCCTGCGGTCAGTTGTATGGGGCGGAGCAATAGAGCAGAGCTGCCAAGGCGGGTGAGGGGATGAAATGTTGTAAATTGTACAACAATTTAACCGAGTCCAAGGCGTTCGAGGCCGGATTGTTGTAAAAAATACAACAATAATACAGCAGTAGGCCCAATCTACCCTATAATGTTGTATGAAATACAACAATCGGTCGGCAAAGCCTCGATATTTAAAAACGCGCGAGTGCCAGCTCCAGTTGAGAGCTTGATTCGCGCGTTTTTCACGTTGTGACTAGAGGCGTATAAATAATTTGGGTTGACTCCCTAATTGATAATGAATATCATTATCAATTAGGGAAAAGGGGGTGAATTTCTGAATACGACAGACGCCAATAAAAAAATGGGGAACCTCTATTACCTCATGATCCTATTTTTGATCGGACTGATTCTGCTATCTGCCGTATATTCCGTTTCGATCGGGCAAGTGCATATTCCGTTCAAACAAGCCATGCAAATCATGATTCATGCATTGACAAACGGCCAATGGGGATCGCTGGATCAGGTTGAAAGCGAATCCTACTTGAATATTATTTTGCAAGTCAGGATGCCTCGCGTCATTTTCGCTCTCCTCATCGGCATGGGGCTTTCGTTGTGCGGTGCCGTCATGCAGGCCGTTGTACAAAATCCGCTCGCTGATCCCTACATCCTCGGCATTTCTTCAGGTGCTTCGCTAGGGGCCACTTTTGCCATTTTGGTCGGGTTTGGAAGCGGCGCTTTATTGTCCCAGTTCGGCGTAGCTTTTGGCGCCTTTGTCGGCGCAATGATCACTTCGTTCGCCGTGCTTGTTCTCTCCAGTATCGGCGGAAAGGCTACATCGGTGAAGCTCGTTTTATCCGGGGTTGTCATCGGCGCTTTGTGCGGCTCGTTTTCGAGCCTGATCATCTATTTTGCCAACAATGCGGAGGGCATTAAGACCGTTACTTTTTGGTCCATGGGCAGTTTGGCTTCATCCAGTTGGGAGAAAGCGCCGGTGCTGGCGGTTATCGTGTTGCTTGGCAGCGCCCTGTTTCTCTTTCAACACCGGGTGCTTAACACCATGCTGTTAGGCGATGAATCCGCCATTACCCTCGGAATCAACTTAAGCGCCTTTCGCAAATTTTATATGATCATTACCGCGCTTATTACCGGAACCATGGTAGCTTATGCCGGAATGATCGGTTTTGTGGGCCTCATCATCCCGCATATATCCAGAGGTGTATTTGGTGCGGAACATAAGCGATTAATGCCGGGAACGCTGCTGCTGGGAGGATTGTTTCTGATCTGGTCGGACATTTTATCCAGGACGCTGATTCATAACGTCGAATTACCTATCGGGATCATTACTTCTGTGATTGGTTCGCCATTATTTATCTACATGATCGTGAAAAAAGGCTACAATTTCGGAGGGTAAACCATGGAATTGACCGCGAAAGAAATAGAGATCAAGATCGGCAAAAAAGAAATCGTCAAAAACGTTTCGATTCGGGTGAAAAATCAACAATTCGTGGGACTCATCGGCCCCAATGGATGCGGTAAATCAACTTTGTTAAAAAGTATCTATAAAAGCTTAGTGCCACAGAAAGGTACCGTTTTTCTGGATGAATTGGATGTCTTGAAAACCTCCGAAAAAAAAGTTTCGCAGCGATTAGGGGTGGTGAGCCAATTTAATGAAATGAATTTTGATTTGACGGTGCAACAAATGGTGATGTTGGGCCGAACGCCGCACAAAAAGATGCTGGAGACGGATAAACAAGAAGATTATGCGATCGTCGAGGAAGCGTTAAGGAGAACGAATTTGCTGGATTACCGGGACCGCAGTTATTTATCGTTGTCCGGCGGCGAAAAACAGCGGGTGATTCTTGCGAGAACCATTGCGCAGCAGCCCAAGTTCATGATATTGGACGAACCTACGAATCACTTGGATATTCGCTATCAGCTGGAAATTTTATCTTGCGTGAAGGAGTTGAAGGTTGGCGTGTTGGCAGCTCTTCACGATTTGGAAATGGCCGCGCATTATTGCGATTATCTTTATGCGATCAAAAATGGCGAAGTGTATGCGCACGGCACGCCGGATCAAGTTCTGACGCCGGAAACCATCGAGTCGCTCTATCAAATCAAATGCCAGACTTATATTAATCCGGTTACAAACGGGTTAGGCTTCGCATATGGAATATAGAAGGGGAGAAGAGGTTGTGAAAAAGAAGGTATGGCTAGGCATCGCCTTAACGTTCATGTTGACCTTAACGGCTTGCGGAGGGGCAGCGAATAGCGGCTCGGCGGAAGAGCAAACTCAAGCCCTAGCGGAAAGTCATTATCCATTAACGATCCAAAACTATACGAAAGCGGAAGGCGGCACCGTGTGGGAGAAGAAAGAGCAAGTGTTCGATAAAGCGCCCGAACGGATCATGGCCAATACCAGACCGGCGGCAGAACTGTTATTGCATTTAGGACTAGCCGACAAAATTGTCGGAGTTGGGGCAAACTTCGGCGCGCCGGATAAAGCGGTGGAAGCTGAATACTCCAAATTGAATATTTTGAGCGATGAATATGTCGGAAAAGAGGTTACTTTGGGAACGAACCCGGACCTGGTCTATGGCCGGGGCGGATTATTCGATAACGCCGACTGGGGAGTGGGAACGGTCGATACACTGAACGACATGGGCATTAAAACCTATGTCCTTGAGTCTTCGGTATCCGGGGGAACGTACGACTCGATCTATCGGGATATCGAAAATTTGGGCGAGATTTTTAGCGTACAAGATAAGGCGGATCTTTTCATAAAAGAGTTAAAAGAGAGACAAGCCGCCATTAGCTCGAAACTAGCTGTCATTACTGAGGGAAAAACGTTCGCCTATTTACATATAAGCGATCCCAACGAAGTGAACGTTTATGCCGCTCACCAAGAAACCTTCTTTAACGATGCCTTCAAAATGGTGAAGCTGGACAATATTTTCAAAGACGAAGCCGGAGAGGTAAGTGTCGAAACGCTGATTGGGGCAGATCCGGACGTATTGATCATTCCGAATTGGGACACCTCCGACGGCTCTAATGCGAATAAGCTTAAGGAAGCGCTTTATGCCAACCCCAAATTATCCAGCATGAAAGCGATCAAAAACAAGCAAATTTATGCGGTCGACTACAACTATATGTTCGGATACGGCTACAATACGATTGACGGAATGGAAGTGTTGGCCCAAGAAATGTATCCGGATCTGTTCAAATAGAAGGCAATTGAGGGCTACTTGAACCGGGAGGGAGTTGCGAAATCCGTTGATTCGAAGATTTTTTGCTTATTATCGGCCCTACAAGCGGTTGTTTCTGCTCGACTTCGGCTGCGCCATGATTGCCGGCTTATTGGAGCTTGCGTTTCCGATCGCCATTAACGTGTTCATCGACGATCTGCTGCCGGGCAGCAAGTGGAACCTGATCGTTGGGGCATCGCTTGGCCTTGTCGCATTATATGCGGTGAGCGCGATACTGACGTACATCGTCAATTACTGGGGTCATATGCTTGGCATCAACATCGAGACGGACATGCGTCGCAAGCTGTTCACGCATATTCAAAAGCTGTCGTTTCGTTTCTTCGACAACACCAAAACCGGCCACCTGATCGGCCGTCTGACGAACGACATGAATATGATCGGCGAGATGGCGCACCATGGACCGGAGGATTTATTTATTGCCGTGATGACGCTCGCCGGCTCTTTCGCGCTGATGCTGTCGATCAATTGGCAGTTGGCGCTGCTGACCTTCATCATCGTACCGGCGATTTTGTGGGTGGTTGTTCATTTCAATCAAAAAATGACAAAGGCGATTCACCAGTTGTTTCGCGATATCGGTGATTTTAACGCCCGGATCGAGGACAGCGTGGGGGGCATTCGGGTCGTTAAGGCGTTCTCCAACGAAGCGCATGAGGAAGCGCAGTTTGCCGTCAACAATGGACGTTTCCGCCTGACGAAGCTCGCCTCCTACAAGCTGATTGCCCGAAACGGTTCGATCAGCTACGTGATGATGCGGTTTGTTACGGTGTTTGTCATGGTATGCGGCACTTGGTTCGTCATTCGGGGCCGACTTTCTTACGGAGAGTTTGTCAGCTTCCTGCTGTTGACCAACGTGTTCTTCCGTCCGATCGAGAAGATCAATGCGATCGTGGAAAGTTATCCGCAAGGGTTTGCGGGATTCAAACGTTATACGGAACTGTTGGATACGGATCCGGATGTGGAAGATGCGCCGGATGCCGTGGAGATGAAACCGTTTGAGCGAGAAATCCGTTTCCAAGGCGTATCCTTTGGATACGAGGGGCAGAAAAAGGTGCTCGATCGGGTGAGTCTTCGTATCCGCAAAGGCGAAACGGTTGCTTTCGTCGGTCCGTCCGGCGCGGGGAAAACCACGCTTTGCAGCCTTCTGCCGCGTTTCTACGAGGTGGAGAGCGGGGCGATTCTCGTCGACGGCGTGGATATCCGCCGGGTGACGCAGGAATCGCTGCGCAGCCAGATCGGCATCGTGCAGCAGGATGTATTCCTGTTTTCGGGGACGATCCGCGATAATATTCTGTATGGCAAGCTCGGGGCTAGCGAAGACGAAGTATGGGAAGCCGCCCGGCGGGCACAATTGGACGAATTCATTCGCAACCTAGAGAATGGAATGGAGACCGTCATCGGCGAGCGAGGCGTGAAGTTGTCCGGCGGCCAGAAGCAGCGTCTGGCGATCGCCCGCATGTTCCTGAAAAATCCGCCGATCCTGATCCTCGACGAAGCGACTTCGGCGCTCGACACCGAGACGGAGCTGGCGATTCAGCAGTCGCTTATGGAATTGTCGCAGGGGCGGACGACGTTGGTCATTGCGCATCGGCTGGCAACGATCAAGGAGGCGGACCGCATTGTGGTCGTCACCGATCAAGGCATCGCCGAACAGGGCCGGCACCAGGAGCTGGTGGCCGCAGGCGGCATTTACAGCCGCTTGCACCGGGCGCAATTTGGCACTTAAAGGCGGGAGGAAAACAGATAACGCGGGGCGGGCAATAGATAGTGGCATGATTGAATTAGTTATATATTGGGGACAAAGAAAACCAAGACGGCCGCGACATCGCGGGTCTTGGTTTCTTTTACATGACGAAATCCCTTTACGAAGGACGCAATCCAGGAGAGTGGGGCATATACATATCACTAAGTGAATCTGAAAGGGGTGGGCTCCATGCGATTTACGGTGCAATATATCCCTCTTAACAAGCTTAGACCCGGAATCTCCGTTCAACTTACGCAGCGAATCAAAGACCTTCGGAAAGCCGCGCAGGATTGCATGCATCTGATGATTGTCCGCAAAAGCCGAAAGGATGGAGGGTATGTCATTCTCAGCGGAAGTCACCATTATGAATTTTTAAGAAAGCATACGAAAAAGGCGGTTGCCCCTTGCCTCGTGGATGAAAGCAGGGCTTCGGCCCGCCTCAATTCGTGGGTACACCGTTTGCGAAAACCAAACCTGCCTTACGAAGTACCGCAGATCCAGCGGGGAAGGACTTCGGCGAACAGCTGGTCGATCATTCGCAAATTTATGAAGCAAGAGCCTCGGTTCAAACAATTATCCCGTACGCAGCAGCTCAAAGTGCTTCGGCTTGCGCTGCAATATCGGAAAACGACGATCTCCTCGATGAAAGCGAATGTCGACGGCTACTTGAAGCCGACCCAAAAGACGGGATAAGCCTCATGATGACTTCCGCACCGGTCTGATATACTTAAAAAACCGCTCCGGATCATGATACATGTAAATGATTCTGCCGGGGGAAGTATCCAGGCAGTAACCGGTGCCTGCAAAATCAAAAGTTGCCATTGCTTGTTCCAGCTTTTCCTCCACACTGCGATTTTCTTGCTCATAATCGAACGGCCCGTGTTCAAAGACAAGATAATCGGCTTCGGGAATATCAGTCAAAAGCATTTGTGGGGGGATTTCGCCTTGATAATCCAAAGGAAGTCGTACACCATAACACTCTGTACGTGGAATCCCCCAACCGCAGAGTCTGCCGTCCGGATCAATGATGTATGCCATAATCTGACCGCTGCCGCTGTTCGTTACGCTCCCGCCATCGTCATCCAATTTACCCTTGATGCTATCGAGCAGGCCGCTTATGGTTTCGCAGTCCTGACCGGGAATAAGGCTTTGCTTTTGCCAAAAATCCCAATACCCATTACTCTCACCGTTTTTGATATGCAAAAATTTGTGCGCGGGAATGGTTACAAAATAAACGTTAACCCCATCTGTAGATTTGATCATCCCAATCTCTCCCAATCCGAAAAAGTAACGGTCGAAAGGGGTGATTTTTGTACGAAGGGCGACAGGCTTAGGCTGTTTTCGATATTCACTTGGAGTTACACCATAGGTTCCCTTGAAAGCTCGCGTAAAAGCTTCATGCGATGAAAAACCATATTCAAACGCGATATCCAACAGACTTTTGTCACTATCGCGAACCTCTTTTAGGGCAAAGGCCAATTTTCTATGCCGCAGATAATCCCTAAATGGCATGCCCGATATTTCTTTGAATTTTCTCGTCGTATGAAATTCGGAATAACCTAACTTGCGGGAAAGAAACCGAAGCGATATCGCTTCACCGTTACGATGTTGAATACACTCGTCAATTTCATCAACGATGATTTGGATTTGCTTGTGCCACTCGTACATTCGTCCATTCACCTCGTTTCAACCATTCTATAGCCACTATAGAATATTGGGAATGGCTTTGCTTGATTTTACTTGCGGAAATGAGAGGAACTATTTTATTCCCGCATCGTTCATCGGAGCCGGTTTGCCTTCCAAAAAAAGGATTAGTATAATGTTCATATCTTTTTCGTAGACCGATTTATACCATTTCTCGCGAAAGGGGCAGATGCATGCCATGAAATTTAACGAATACCGCTATGAACGCCCGAATGTCCAAGCGTTCCGGCAAGCGTTCAAGGAACTTCTGAGCGCATTTGAAGCGGCGGATACATATGAGGAACAGGACCGGATTATGCGGGAGATCAACCGGCTGCGGAGCGGCTTCGACACGATGCAGGAGATTGCCGGTATCCGGCACACGATCGATACCAACGACGCTTTCTATAAAGCGGAGCAGGATTTTTTCGATGAGAACGGCCCGGTCGTGCAGGAGTACATCACGGACTACTACCGAGCGTTGGTCGGCTCGAAATTTCGCGCGGAGCTGGAACAAAAGTGGGGAAGTCAGCTGTTCCGGCTCGCCGAGCTTTCGTTGAAAACGTTCAGCCCCGAGGTGATCGAGGATTTGCAGCGGGAGAACAAACTGACGACCGAATACGCTAAGCTGATTGCATCGGCCAAAATCCCGTTTGACGGCGAGGAACGCAATTTATCCCAGCTGATTCCGTTCCAGCAATCGACGGATCGGGAGGTTCGCAAGCGCGCGGCCGAAGCGGCGTACGGTTTTTTGGCCGAGCATGAGGACGACCTGGATCGTATTTACGATGAACTGGTCCAGGTCAGAACGAAAATTGCCAAGCGGCTTGGCTTCCGCAACTTCGTGGAACTCGGGTACGCGCGGTTGTCACGGACGGATTACGATGCCGATCGGGTGGCGAATTTCCGGAACCAGGTGCTGGAGCATCTTGTGCCCGTCGCCACGAAACTGAAGGAACGGCAAAAGAACCGGATCGGTGTGGACCGTCTGTTGTATTACGATGAGAGCTTTGCCTTCAAGTCGGGGAATGCGGCGCCGAAGGGCGATCCCGAGTGGATCGTGAAGAACGGGGCGAAGATGTACGCGGAGCTGTCCCCGGAAACGGATGAGTTTTTTACTTATATGACGGAAAATAAACTGATGGATCTTGTGGCCAAACAAGGCAAACGGAGCGGGGGATACTGTACCTATATTAGCGATTACAAGGCGCCGTTCATTTTCTCGAATTTTAACGGAACGTCCGGCGATATCGATGTGCTGACGCATGAAGCCGGGCATGCTTTTCAGGTCTATGAGAGTCGGAACTTCGAGGTGCCGGAGTACCATTTCCCGACGCTTGAAGCCTGTGAAATCCATTCCATGAGCATGGAATTTTTCACCTGGCCCTGGATGGACTTGTTCTTTCAAGAAGAAGCCGATAAATATCGGTTTGATCATCTGTCCAGCGCCCTCGTCTTCATTCCTTACGGGGTGGCGGTCGACGATTTCCAGCATTTCGTTTATGAGCATCCGGAGGCTTTGCCGGCGGAGCGTAAACAAGCTTGGCGGGAGATCGAGCGCAAATATGTGCCTTATCGAAACTATGCGGATAACGCCTATTTGGAAAGGGGCGGTTTTTGGCACAAACAGAGCCATATCTTTAATTCCCCGTTTTACTATATCGATTATACCCTGGCGCAAATCTGCGCGTTTCAGTTCTGGAAGAAGATGCACGAGGACCGCGAAGCGGCTTGGGCCGATTACTTGCGCTTGTGCCGGCAGGGAGGCAGCCGTTCCTTCACGGAGCTGGTAAAGACGGCCGGCTTGATTTCGCCGTTCGAAGACGGCTGTGTCACTTCGGTCATCGGAAGCATTGAAGCTTGGCTTGACGGAGTGAACGACCAAGCCCTATAAACTAGGAAGCTTGCGGCAAAGCTGCGGGAGAAAAGAAGCAGAGACTTATGGGGTCTCTGCTTCGGATGTTTTGGCCGAACGTTTGGCGTTCTGTTTGACGCGCTGATCGATGCCGGCTTCGCCCTGGATTTCGGCAGCCGCTTCCATTTGATGGTTCAGTTGCTTCTCGATTTGACCGATACCGTGCGCGCCTTGGTGGTTTCTGCTGGATGCCATCGCTTACCTTGTACCTCCTATGTGGGATGTCGGGTTCAGGGCGCCATATCGGGAAGAAATATGCAACCGGCGGAACGCGATCCTATAGATGGCGCTGACCCCCAAGGGCGTACCTGTCAAATGAATCTTCAATCAAAATTGAGGAGAGATGCGAAAATGAGTTCTTTGGTTCTTGAGTTTCAGGATCTGGATAAAACGATGCTTCCGCGTGTTGGCGGAAAAGGGTTGAATTTGGGGGAACTATCAAAAATCCAAGGCATCCAAGTACCTGAAGGATTTTGCTTGACAACGGCAGCCTATCAAAGAGCCATCGAACCCAACGGAACGTACCATGCTTTGCTGGGGCAACTAACCAAGCTAAAAACCGAAGACCGGGATCCAATCCGCGAGCTCGGCGGGAAGATTCGGCAAACCCTGATGGATACGGAAATTCCTTCCGATGTTGTGAAAGCGGTGGTTCACCATCTCTCCCGGTTCGGCAAAGAACAGGCTTATGCGGTGCGTTCCAGCGCGACGGCGGAAGATTTGCCGAATGCCTCTTTTGCCGGACAACAGGACACCTATTTAAATATCATCGGCGTCGATGCCATTTTGCAGCATATCCGCAAATGTTGGGCATCCCTCTTTACGGATCGCGCGATCATCTACCGAATGCAAAACGCTTTCGACCACCGGCAGGTTTATTTATCCGTGATCGTTCAAAGAATGGTTTTCCCCCAGGTTTCCGGCGTTTTATTTACCGCCGATCCGATGACCGGAAATCGAAAGGTGCAATCCATCGATGCCGGTTACGGACTTGGGGAAGCGCTGGTGTCCGGCTGGGTATCCGCCGATGGTTATCAAGTGTGCGAAGGGGAAATCGTCGAGAAGCGAATCGCGGCCAAAGCATCGGCGATCTATGGGCGAAAAGAAGGAGGAACCGAGGCAAAGCCGATCGATCCCGATCGGCAAAGGACGCAAGCCCTAGCGGACGAGCAAATTTTGCAGTTGGCGGCCATCGGCAGACGGATCGAAGCTCATTTCGGCCAGCCGCAAGACATCGAATGGGGTTTGGCTGACGGCATCTTCTATGTGGTTCAAAGCCGTCCCATCACGACTTTATACCCGATCCCCGAAGTGAGCGACCAAAACAAGCACGTTTATATCTCCGTTGGACACCAGCAAATGATGACGGATCCCATCAAACCATTGGGATTGTCTTTTTACCTGTTCATTACTCCAGCACCTATGCGTCATGCCGGCGGGAGGTTGTTTGTTGATATTGCGCCTAGGCTGACAACTTCGGCCGGCCGGCAAGCTTTATTAAACACCCTGGGATCCGATCCGCTCATCAAAGGCGCACTTGAAACCTTAATCGAGCGAGATTTTATCAAATTGTCCCCCCAAGATCCCGCGGCGCCGGTGCCCGATACAAGCAGTTCGGCTATGCCTGTACAACTGGAGAACGATCCTTCCGTCGTATCCGATTTAATGAAGCGAACTCAAGCCTCGATCGAAGCGTTGAAACAAAACATCCAAGCGAAATCGGGAGCGGATTTGTTTGATTTTATCCAGGAGGACATCCAGCACGAATTAAAGAAGATTTTATTCGATCCGAAAAGTACGGCCGTGTTTATGTCTGCGATGGACGCTTCCGCATGGATTAACGAAAACATGTACAATTGGTTGGGCGAAAAAAACGCGGCAGATCCGCTTTCTCAGTCCGTGCCGGGCAATATTACTTCCGAAATGGGATTGGCGCTGCTGGATGTTGCGGATGTGATTCGTCCTTATCCGGAAGTCATTGCGTATTTGCAACACGCCAAAGAGGATCTCTTTTGGGAGGAACTGGTGAAGTTGAAGGGCGGTCAGGAAGCGCGCGACGCGATCAACGATTTTCTCGGCAAATACGGAATGCGGTGTACCGGAGAAATCGATATTACACGAACCAGGTGGAGCGAAAAACCTATTGCGCTTGTCCCGATGATTCTGAGCAACATCAAAAACTTGGAGCCTCAGGCCAGCAGCCGAAAATTCGAACAAGGGCGGCAGGAAGCTTGGGCCAAAGAACAGGAGTTATTGGCGCGTTTGAAAGCATTGCCGGACGGCGAACAAAAGGCGAAAGAAACCAAACGGCAGATCGATCTCATTCGGAATTTCATCGGATATAGGGAGTACCCCAAATATGCTTATATCAGCCGCTTCTTCATTTACAAGCAAGCTTTGCTGAAAGAAGCCGACCGGCTCGTACAATCGGGTGTGATTCAGGAAAGAGAAGATGTCTACTATCTTACTTTTGAGGAGTTTCACAAAGCCGTACGCACAAAGCGGCTGGATGGCCGGATCATCGCCAAACGAAAGGACGGCTACAAATGGTATGAAAAGTTAACTCCGCCGCGCGTGATCACGTCGGATGGCGAAATCATTACGGGGGCGTACGACCGAGATCAACTCCCCTCCGAAGCGATTGCAGGCCTGCCGGTTTCTTCCGGGGTTGTCGAAGGGCGGGCCCGCGTCCTCTTAACCATGGAAGGGGCGGAGCTGGAGAAGGGGGATATCTTAGTCACCGCCTTTACCGATCCCAGCTGGACCCCTTTATTTGTAAGCATTCAAGGCTTAGTCACCGAAGTTGGCGGGCGGATGACCCACGGAGCCGTGATCGCGCGGGAGTATGGCTTGCCGGCTGTCGTCGGCGTGGAGAATGCGACCCAACGGATCAAAGACGGACAACGCATTCGCGTGAATGGAACGGAGGGGTATATTGAACTCTTGTAATGGGGGGTAGCATCACGAATGTATCGAGTATCATGTTGCTCTCAACGGAGTCTAATAGGCCCAGAATGGTGAGGAGGATCAATGCAGAGATGGATTGAAATCCCTCCCGTAACGGTTTAGTTGTGATATACTAATAGAAGAGAAAGTTAGAGGGAGACGGGATAGATGGATAAACTGGACTTGATCCTCCAGAAGCTCGAAGCTCTTGAGGAGGGACAAAAAGCTCTTCAAAAAGGACAACAGGCCCTTGAAGTTCGGCAAACGGCTCTAGAAGCGGGGCAAAAAGCTCTTGAGGTAGGACAAAAAGAACTTTATCAAATCAGTCTCGCGATGCGTGACCGGCAAGAAGAAACCGATGCAAAGCTGGAAGCGTTGGTGATGGATGTACATAAACTGTACGGCAAAGTAGAGGCGCAAAATGAAAAGCTGAATGCCGTGTCCGATGAGCTGCACACATTTCGCAGGGAAACGAGAAGCAACTTTCGCAAGATAGAAGGTCACATGAAAATGTACGACAATGACCTGGATGAAGCTTTAGAACGTATTGAACAGCTGGAATCCCGTCAATAAATGCATTCACGCACGGAAGTCATCGTGCAATCTGCGCAGGCGGTAAGCGTTCATGGCGAATTCGCGCAGCTCCTCGAGAATGGTGTAATTCGCCCATGCGCCTGCGAAAGCGCCGATCCCGGGCAACATCTGCAGCATTTTTCGGAAGTCGATAGCGTCGCGATACTCGATCTGAAAGGTCTCCCAGTCCATAGTCTGGGAGTATTCGGCGTCGGAGCGCCATTGTTCCTGTTCTATATGCCAATGCTTGATGGAATGGAGCAATCTGGCACGGTTTTCCGGCCCCGAAAACGTCATTTGAAATACCTTGAGAATGAATACACGCTCGGAAAAGTGTTTGGTGTCATAGCCATAAACATGCGCCAACTCGAATAAAAATTTCATCTTGATCGCAATTAACGCAGGAAAGTCTACCATGCCAAGTATGATGCCGCCAGCTCCGGTTCCGGCACCTTCGGCAACCGCGATTTTTTGATACAGGGCAAATAGCTCTTTCGCTTCTTGATCGGCAGACTCCAGTTCCGGAGTGAACTGAACCGAGCGGCTAGGGGTATATTCCGCGCCGAATAACGCCGTACGCACAATTGATCGTATGGTGGTCGTCATGATGCTGTGCACCTTCGGGGGAATGAATTGGTTTATGCGATTGCCGATGGTTTTTGAAGTTTTCTCCAGCCATCCCGGCGGTTTGAACATTTTTTGTTCCCAGTCGGCAATTTCTCTTTGTACTTTATGTTCATAGTTCATGATCAATCGCACCTCCCAAACACTTAGCCATTATTTTAACGAAGTTCTCCGTGATTCGGAACAGACCGGGGCAGGGAGCGGGCCTCGACTTAAGTCCAGAATCAACTGCAGTAATGTATAGTATGCCCGGGTGTCGGAGGACAAGAACATAGACCCATTGAAAGTCGCTTTATTAGCGGCTTTTTTGTTTTATCGGTACAAGTTCTAGTCCCGAGTCAAGGACAAGAACCATCTCTAAATCGATATTGCCTTGGTGTCATGCCAACAAACTTTTTGAATTGACGCATGAAGTGAGTGTCATTTTCGTAACCACAGGTGCTAGCAATTTGATTTATTGACATCTCGCTGTGATCCAAAAGATATTTGGCGTGCTCTAGCCTCCCGTTAATCATATCGGTCATTACAGAGCAACCAAATAACTGCTTGTAGATATGTTGGAAATAAGATTTACTCAAACTTAAACGTGCAGCCAGTTCAGTTACAGAAACGTTCTGGTGAGGAGAGCGATAGAGTTCATTACGTAATTCGTTAAATCGGATGTAATAACGATGGAGTTGATGAGGAGCCGTTCGTTCCCGCAAATCACTTAATTTCATGAAAAAGGACCGAAGATCGCAGTCTATGATACGCTCACGCAACGTTCCGTTAAGCCGGTTCACATTCTGTAGTTCCATGATGGACCTGGAAATCAGTAGCGGATCAGATGCTTCAATTGGAGTGTCCAGAGGGAAGTTTAGTTCTGCAAGAAATTCATTCATATTTTCGCCATAACAATGAAACCAGTCATTAATGAAAGGGCTCTTTATTTCGCAGTAAGCATGGGGAGTCTCGGGTTGAAAAAAGACAAAAGTATTCTTTTCGACGATCAATGTTTGCCCATTCAACTTCAACTCTGCATTGCTATTAAAGAATACAAAAGTGTAATGACCAGAACCTTTCGGACGATTTCTTCTAATTCCTTCATGGTGGATGGTATGAAAACCGCATGAAATTAATTTCAGCATCCGTTCACGCTCCCAGCACAATATATCAGTTTTTGATGATTATAGTTTATTGTGGAGGATTATACAACGACCTATACTAATATAAAAACTACATCTTGATGAAAGGAGAACACATGGGGGACGATAGGAAGTTTTGGGTGGATACCTTAGTTCGAATTACGCAGCCTGTTCTACATTCATTATCGGAACGTCGGATGGTGTTAGAGATGCCTATCGAAGCGAGAGAAGGTGATCGGTCCAATTACACATACTTGGAAGCATTCGGACGTACCTTAGCCGGAATGGCACCATGGCTCGAACATGGACCACGTTCTGGAGAGGAAGGAGAAATTCGATCTAACATGGCCGTGATGGCGAGGCAAGCCATCGAGGCGGCTACTGATCCAGCTTCCCCGGATTATATGAATTTCACAAAAGGAGGACAGCCTTTAGTTGACGCAGCCTTCCTTGCCAACGCCGTTCTCCGTGCTCCAAACGAGCTGTATGCCATGCTTGATGATAAAGTGAAAGCAAATCTGATTTCAGCTTTGAGATCTACGCGGGTGATCCGTCCGGTTTTTAGCAATTGGCTCTTATTTAGCGCCATGATTGAAGCCGCTCTGTTCCGTATGGGCGTAGAAGATTGGGATCGTGTGCGTGTAGATTATGCTTTAAGACAACATCAGCAATGGTACAAAGGGGACGGGGTGTACGGAGATGGGCCTGCGTTCCACTGGGATTATTACAACAGCTTTGTCATTCAGCCCATGTTGGTCGATATATTGGATGCAATAGGAGATCAATTTGAAGATTGGACTACACTGCAAGTCAAGGTGTTGAAAAGAGCCGTACGTTATGCTGCCGTTTTGGAACGGTTAATATCACCTGAAGGGACCTTCCCGCCACTGGGCAGATCACTTGCTTATCGTTTCGGGGCATTCCAGCATCTGTCTTTAATGTCACTTAGGGAAGAGCTCCCGGAAGGACTGTTACCAGCTCAAGTCCGTTGCGCACTTACGGCCGTCATCAGGAAGCAGATTCAGATGCCGGGTACATTCGATGATTCCGGCTGGCTTCGCATTGGCTTTGCCGGCAGCCAACCTGAAATTGGAGAAGGGTATATTTCGACAGGCAGCTTATATCTGTGTACGACGGTATTTCTAGCGTTGGGGCTATCACCGGAAGCTGAATTCTGGCAAGGAGAGGCAGAGTGGACTGCGCTGAAAGCATGGTCTGGTGGAACAGTTCAAATAGATAAAGCAATCCCGGGTGAAATGTAGGCGCTTACAATAAGAAGGGAGAGATTACGGATGACGGTTGAATCAAATTGGGTGCAAGAAGCATGGAATCAAACGAAGGCAAAGGTGAAGCATGTTCATCAGCGTATCGGAGATGGATTCCCACATGCAAGTCAAAATGGAGAATACCGATTGGAACCAGCCTCCTGGTGGACTGCTGGCTTCTGGCCTGGATTGCTGTGGCTTATTTATCAGGATACGCAAGATGAGGATTTGAAAGCATCCGCAGAATCATGCGAACGCCAGCTGGATGTATTATTGACCGATTCGAATAAAATAGATCACGATATTGGTTTCATGTGGACTTTAACAAGCGTAGCAAGATATAAAATTTTAGGATCAGATGATTCGAAGCGAAGGGCTTTACTTGCCGCCAACCTTCTCGCTGCGCGTTTTAACTCCCAAGGGAAATTCATCCGTGCGTGGAATGGTAAAGATGTTGCAGGTTGGGCCATTATCGACTGTCTGATGAATCTGCCACTGCTGTATTGGGCGTCAAACACAACAGGAGATCCGCGATACAAGCACGTCGCAACCAATCATGCGGATACCGTGTTAAAGCATTTTTATCGGACGGATGGCTCGGTTGCCCATATTGTATCTTTTGACCCTGAAACCGGAGAAAAGCTTGAAGTGAAGGGAGGGCAAGGCTACTCACCTGAATCAGCATGGTCACGTGGAGCGGCATGGGCGATCTATGGAATGAGCCTGAGCTACCATTACACAGGCAACCAACAATACTTGAATGGCGCCAAAAAAACAGCTCAATTTTTCTTAGCCAATTTACCACAAGATTATGTTCCGGTTTGGGATTTCCGTTCGTCTGAAGAGAGCCGTACGGTCCGTGACTCATCGGCTGGAGCCTGCGCAGCTTGTGGGCTTCTGCTTTTAGCAGAACAGGTTGACGGAGATGAGGCAAGGATCTATAGCGAAAGCGCGAAAAAAATACTCCATTCTTTGTATACAAATTATGGAGCCTGGGAATCGAAAACGGAGGAAGGTCTTATTTTACACGGAACGAGTCATTACCCCGAAAAACAAAATGTCGATGTCCCATTGATTTACGGGGATTATTACTTTACGGAAGGAATCTCCTTATTGATGGGTAACCGGAATCGCTTCTGGTAAAGCAAATAAATAGGCTTGTGTTGGTTTCTGCTGAGAAGCGAAGCCAACATGAGTTTTTTTTATTGCTCATTTTGGAAAGGGAACAACTTATCCACGGATTCGCCCACCACGCGTCGTTGAGCGAATGGATTGCGCTTGCAAGAAAAGTCAATTGCCAGAAATTCTTATCAGGGTCAGCTTATATTTTGAGCTTTTCCTTCTTGGTTTTCTTTAGCGCACACAACATATGATATGCCTTTACTTCGTTACATAGATTGCTGCAAAAAGCGTTGGTTGCCGGAAATTGCCCCAGCCCCTATGCTGACATTAACCGCTCCCGGTCAGACCTGAACACGGATGATCCGGGTGAACGGTAAACCAGCAGATGGAGGTGTAGGGGATGGCTTCCCGAACGGACACAGCCGGCAATAGAAAAATAGAAAGCGATTACAAGAAGAGCCAGGCTGCGGAGCGAAGACGAAGTATCTGGAAAGGCGTAAAGCGCGATCGCTTTTTGTATCTGCTTGCGCTGCCGGGCATCGTGTTCTTTATCCTATTTAAGTATGTGCCCATGTGGGGTATCTTGATCTCGTTTCAGGATTATTCGCCTTATCAGGGGATGTGGGCAAGTCCGTGGATCGGTTTCGAACATTACATCCGTTTCTTTTCGAATCCCGACTTTCTGATCTTGTTCCGAAACACGATGGCGATCAATTTGCTGTCACTCATCTTTTTCTTCCCGCTGCCCATTTTGTTATCGGTCATGATGAACGAGCTGCGCGGCAACAAGTTCCGCAAAACGATTCAGTCGATTGTTTATCTGCCGCATTTTCTGTCTTGGGTCATTATCGTTGGTATTACGTTTCTTCTTCTGTCTACCGGCGAAGGCATTGTCAATCAACTTCTGGTAGCAGCCGGTTTCAACAAGATCGACTTTTTGACCAATCCCAATTACTTCTGGATTCTGTTGACCGTCCAGTCGATATGGAAAGATGCAGGCTGGGGTACGGTATTGTTCCTTGCCGCGATGGCCGGGATCGATCCGCAGTTGAACGAAGCAGCGAAGATCGACGGAGCGGGACGCTTGCGGCAGATCTGGCATATTACGCTGCCGGGCATCCGTTCGGTCGTCATCATCCTTCTTATTCTGCGGATTGGACATATTATGGACGTCGGTTTCGAGCAAGTCTTCCTGATGATGAACGGCGCCGTATCCGAAGTCGCAGATGTATTCGATACTTATGTTTATAGGCTAGGTATCAAGCAGGGACAACTCAGTTTCAGTACTGCCGTCGGCGTGTTCAAATCGTTTGTAGGCCTGATCCTCGTTATCGGAGCGAACAAGTTAGCCAAGAAATTCGGCGAAGACGGTGTTTATTAAGAAGACGATGTTTATTAAAAGGAAGGTTCATAAGTTCCAACCGGAGTAAAGAAAAGAAAGGAGGGCGGGTTTCCTATGCTCCAGTCCAAAAAGGATCGTCTATTCAATGCAACTAATCTGTTTTTCCTAACTGTAATCGGTCTGGTCACGTTGTTTCCTTTGTATTACGTGCTGGTCGTGTCGTTCAGTGACCCGGCAGAATTCATTCGCAACAAAGCGACGCTTTTCCCGAAAAAGTGGAGTCTCGATTCTTACCGGTATTTGTTGTCCACCAATTCTTTTACGCGTGCAATCGGCAATAGTGCGTTTCTGGCTACCGTCGGCACGATGCTCAGCTTATTTGTAACATCCTGTCTTTCTTATGCCCTGTCTCGGAGACGACTGCAGGGGCGGCGGGTGATGATGCTGTTGATTCTGCTGACAACGCTCTTCAATCCCGGTATTATTCCACCTTACCTGTTAATCCGCGATCTCCATTTGATCAACAGTACCTGGTCATTGATTTTGCCGGTGCTAACGAGCGGGTGGTATGTATTATTGATGAAAGGTTTCTTTGACAGTATCCCGTCCAGCCTGGAAGAAGCGGCCCGTATTGACGGCTGCAACGATATCGGAGTCTGGTGGCGTATCATTTTGCCGCTGTCACTGCCGTCGCTGGCCGCATTTGGCCTGTTTTACGCTGTAGCGTACTGGAACACCTTCTTCACCGCGCTGCTCTATATCAACGATTTCAACAAGCAGCCTCTTCAAGTCCTGCTGCAAAACATGCTGATCGACTCGTCGACGGCGTCAGGAGGAACGGCAGCGGTCGAGATAACCGCGGAGCAGCAGATTCCGTCGGAAACATTGAAAATGGCCGCCGTTGTAATCGCAACTGTTCCGATCCTTATGGTATATCCATTTTTGCAAAAACATTTCGCAAAAGGCGCGATGGTTGGTTCGGTGAAAGAGTAAGCGCTGGTACAGGCAAGCTGAATTATATATCCGAATAAAAGGGGAGATTCAAGTGAGAAAAAGAATAGGAGCGAAATTGGGGCTTGCATCCATTATGGCGCTGTCTCTGGTTACAGCGGCCTGCGGCAGTCAAAACGCGGAAACCGGCGTGCCGGAAGATGGAAAGCCGATGCCGGTCAGTATCATGTCGATGTATTTTACACCTGAACCGCCCGGAGAAGACAATGTGATCACTCAAGAGATCGAGAAGAGAACGAATACCGACCTCAATATCACGTGGGTATCACCGAACAGCTATGGCGACAAGGTCAACGTTACGCTGGCGTCGGGTGACATTCCCGATCTGATGCTGGTCGACGATCCTTTCTCGGCTCAGGTACGTACTATGGTGAAGCAGGGTGCGTTCTGGGATCTGACGCCTTATATTCAAGACTACCCTAACCTGTCTGGGTTTCCGAAAGAGTCCTGGATCAACACCAAGCAGGCCGACGGCAAAAATTATGGGATTCCTCGGGTACGTCCGGTTGAAGGAGGTCCATTCCTGTTCCTGCGTAAAGACTGGCTGGACAATCTGGGCATGGAAATTCCGGAAACGACAGACGAATTTTACGAAGTGCTCAAAGCATTTACGAAAAACGACCCGGACGGCAATGGTAAAGACGATACGATCGGATTCACAGGATTGGTCAATCAAAGTAATATGGGCGGCTATGGGGCAATCGTCAGCGCATTCACGCAAAATACCGGAGATTGGAAAGATGTCGACGGCAAGCTGGTCAACGTTAACCTGTTGCCGGAAATGCGCGATGCTCTGGAATGGTTAAGCAAAGCTTATGCTGAAGGGTTGATCTCGGAAGATCTCGCCGTTCTGAAAGAGAGCCAGACCAAGGATCAGCTGAATGCGGGCCGTGCGGGCGCTGCCGTCAACACCGTCGAAGCGGCGTGGGAGCCAATGGAAGCGAATCTGAAGAGCAACCCGGACGCGGATTTTCTGCCGCTTGTCTCCATGAACGGCTGGAACAACAAAGACGGCGGATTCTTCGGGATGTTTGTGATTCCCAAAACGGTATCGGAAGAAAAAATGAAAAAACTGCTTGAACTGATGGACTACGGCGCGTCGGAAGAAGGCGGAACACTGGCCAGCTACGGTCTGGAGGGTGTTCATTATACGGAAGAGAACGGAATCAAGATGGCGACGGAGAAGGCCAAGACCGATATCGTCGGCTCGCAGGCGCTTGGCCAAATCTTCATGAATTACGACAAATACATGCGCGCGTATCGGGGCGGTATGCCGCTGGAGATTTTTGAACGGAACAAAAAGATCATCGACGAGCGTGCAGAAATAAGTGTTCCTGACAGAGCGATTGGATTGTATTCGGAAACGAATATTTCGGTGGGACCTGAGCTGGCGAAGAATATTCAGGATATGAAAACCAAGATTATACTCGGCAAGCTGTCGCTGTCGGACTGGGACAAATTTGTTGAGAAATTGAAAAACGATTCGGATCTGCAAAAAATTACGGACGAGCTGAATCAGGCTTATGCCGACCGTCAAGCGGAGCAATAAGCGGCAGTCTGAATTATTCCGCAAATGGTGCATGTAAACAAGGGAGTCTCCGGAAGCGGGGACTCTATTGTATATGTTCCCTTTCTTATACAATTATGTAGTGTATTATGTAGACTGTTAATAGTATAGAGAAGAAGGGGGAGCAGGAGTGACTGATATTCGAAGCTGGCTAAATTTTCGGTTGACGAGTCGTAGCCGGGAAGGAAGAGGACGCTTTTATCGTTACAGCCTGATCCTGGCACTGTGCATGTCGAGTATCCCAACAGCGGTTATCGGCTTCTCGTCTTATGTGCTCGGTACGCAGCACATCGAACGCGAGGTGATGAGCAGCCACCGGGCACTCGTTAAACGCTCGGCAGAAAGCATGGACGAACTGTTCGTGCAGGTGGAACAGTCTGCGGCCCGTTGGGCGCTAGATCCGAGACTTGACGGTGATCTGAGAAGAGCAAATCTTCGTTTGGAATACCAGAGAACCCAGGAGCTGTATCGCTTTCTGGGACTGATGAAAGCGTCTTATCCGGAGCTGAAAGACGCACAGCTGCTGCTTGCTCGTAACGAGCCGCTTTTGCTGTCGGATACGGAAGGTTTAAGGAAGATCTCGTTCACAGAAGATAGTAAGCGGTTTCATAGTATTGTTGATGCTCCGTCCGCTTTGTATTGGCTGGATAATTTTCGTTGGACGGCTTCCGAGAACGGAGAGGTCGTATTAGTCCGGAAGCTGCCCGCTTACGGAGATCCTTACGGAGCTCTTCTATTGAACATGGACAGAGATAAAATTGAAGAACGGATGCGCCGGGTATCGTTCGATGATAAAGGCGCTTCGTTTCTATATGCAAGTTCCGGACCACCCATGATCCGCATGTCGGATGTGCCGTCGGATGATCCGATGCGAACCCCGACTTTCGAATCCGCGCTGCGTGAGGAGCTTCGAACTCAGGTCTCGGACACACCGGGCTCTTATCTGTTCAAATGGCAGGGCAAAACCTACTCCGTTTCCCATAGCCAACTACATCGTCCGGGGGTTGAATGGACTTATGTGACGGTGTCGCCTTTAGAAACGCTAACTCGTCCTGTCGTGCTGCTCTCACGTTCGCTGCTCTCCGTGAGTTTGGCCGGTATGCTGCTAGCGCTGCTGATCGCCTGGTTGGCTTCGCATCGATTGCACCGGCCGATAGGTCGATTGGTACAAATCCTAGGCAGCCAGTTTTCACCGGCGCTCGGTCAGCCTTCGGGGGACAGGGCCGTCGGGACGGCAGAATCACCTGAACAAGAAATAGGCCTGAGCGGACTGCTGCGGAAAATCAGCATAAGCCAGCGTTCCAAAAACGGACCTGACGGTACCGGAATAGAGAACAATATGCATCCCTACGACGAGCTGGACTATATCGAGACGAGTTGGCGCGGTCTATCCGATGCCAAAAGAGAAGCCGAAGCCCGGCTTGAACACACGTATCCCGAATTGAGATCGGCCTTTTTGATGCAGCTGATGCAGGGGCATTATCAGACATTGAGCGAGCGAGAACTGCTGTCGCGAATGGAAAGATTCGGATGGTCGATCCATCCCGACGAGCGGATGTTAGATTTCTTGCTGCAGGTTGGCGTGCTATCACCACCGGAATCGAAGTTCCGTGAAGAAGATGAACTTCTGATGACGTTCGCTGCCGCCAACGTAGCCCGTGAAATTGTGGAGCAGCGTACCCAACGTGCAATCGTTGTAAATTTTCAGGATTTGACCGCTGCCGTGCTGATTCCTTATTCCATGGATGAAAGCGGCGTGACAGCCGAGACGGATCGAGAACATATGCACGGTTTGCAAAGTTCAGCCGAAAAGATCCAAGGGGATACTGCAAATGAAGAGGGCGCTGTACAGCGGCTGAACGTACTGGGGAAAGCGCTGGCGGGAGAGTTGGCAGGTACGATACGCTCTGTGCTGCGGCTGCAGACCCTAGTGTGCACAGGCAGTGCTTCCGGAATTCGGGAAGTGCCGGAGCTGCTTCATTCTCTGCGAGCTGCGCTGCGCCATATTCAGCATGACGAAGATTGTCGGGTTCTGCATCTGGATGAATGGATGCCGGATCTAGATGGGCAGAGCACTTATCCATTCGAGCTCGAACGTGAGCTACTCCGCAGTGTCAAGCTTGGCCAAATCGAGGAAGCGGCCCGGCTGACGGATGAATTTATCGATGAGCTGGCACGCCGAGCGGCCTCGAAGTCGGAAATGCGTAATCTGACTTTGCATCTGCTCGGCAGTCTGCTGCACACGATGATGGAGAACGGCGCTCCATCCGAGCACGTCGACTTTATGGGACTGTATGAACGTCTTGCCACTATACGCCAGCCCAAAGCAATGGCCGCCTTTATGCGTACACAGGTATTGGAACCTTATGGCCGCGAGATCGACGGTAGCGATCGGCTGTATGCTGATCGTCTCGCCGAACGAGTCAAGGAGGAGATCGAACGTGATTATACGGCAGATTTCTCTCTGGAGAGCTGTGCGGAACGTTTTGGCGTCAGTTCTTATACGCTCAGTCGCTCATTCAAGCAGGCCTATGGGAAAAACTTCGTCGATTATGTGATGGAACTTCGTCTTGAACGGGGCTGTGAGCTGCTGTGCACGACCGATCTCAAAGTGAACGAGATCGCCGAGTCGGTAGGTTATCATCCCTCGTATTTTATCCGGCTGTTCCGCAAGCAGAAAGGCATGACGCCCGGGCAGTACCGAATGAAGAAAAACGGATAAATTGGGCCATTGGGAGGAGCTCGATATTGTGGTATCCAGCCGGGGAAAAGCAAGGCTTGTGAAATAAATAGAATTATACTGAGGTAAGAATAAGTAAGGCGCCGTGCTGGAACACGACTCCTAAGCACAACACAATAAGGGGCACGGCAAGAATTCCTTCTTTTTTGAGCCACTAACAGACAAAGCTTAATGGGGGTTCCCGCCAGCATTTTGATATCGTACGATAACCAAGAAACAAAAAAACCGGATTCCATTCATAAGGAATTCCGGCTCTCCCCATGTCAGCATCCTATTACACTAAGCACTCATTAGTATAAGCGAACTAACCTAGTCATCAGAATCATAAAAAACTAAAAATGTTCTTATTTCTCTTGCTTATTCAGACTGGACGTTAGTGCCCAAAACAAAAGGGCGAAAGCACTGACAGATGCACCTAATAGACATACTCCGTTCCATCCAAAAATTGCGTAAATATTGGTTGAAGCAATTGAACCTGTTGCACTGCCAATAGAATAAAAAATCATGTAAGCAGCAGTAAGTCGACTTCTCGCTTCAGGACGTACTCTAAAAATCATACTTTGGTTGGTGACATGTACGGCTTGCACAGCGAAGTCAAGAAGGATAATACCAATGATCATACGAACAGGGAGTGATCGATAAAGCTGATTAGGAACCATGATGCTAACAATAAAGCTAGGGAGATGCCTGTTGTTCGCTGCCCTAATCCTTGATCAGCCAGACGCCCTGCTCGAGTAGCAGCTAATGCTCCAGCCACTCCAGCAAGACCAAATGCACCTATAGCAGAATGTGGAAGAGAATGTGGTGTTGAGCTAAGAGACAGTACCAATGAAGTCCACAGAATGCTAAAGGAAATGAAAATTAACAGTCCCAGTATTCCACGAACCAGTAGGATCCTTTCTTGTATGAATAACAAAAGGACGGAACGCAATAGTTTGGGATAGGACATCGATGTTTGTTTGCGTTTTGAATTTGGTAATTTTCTGTATAATAAACTAACGATGAAGAGCATAAGTGCGGCAGACGTAAGATAGATTAAACGCCAACCACCTATATCTGTCAAAATACCAGCAAATACTCGGGCAAGAAGGATTCCTATCACAACTCCACTAGTAACGAAGCCTACTATACTTCCGCGCTCTGCAGGATCAGACAATCTCGATGCGTATGCGACGAGTGTTTGTGTTACAGTAGCAAGCATTCCTACCACAGCCATACCTATAAAAAGTACTGTACTCGAGTGGGCCAAACCAATAACAACGAGAGCGGCAACAGATATTAGCATTTGGCCAATAATCAGTCGCCGTTGGTTCAATAAATCACCAAGTGGAACTAGTAGGAGTAATCCTAGTGCATAGCAAACTTGAGTGATTGTAATTATAATGCCAATAGTTGAGTGATCAATCTTGAACTCATACGATAGTTCATCAAGCAACGGGTGGGCAAAGTATATATTTGCTACAGCCATCCCACAGGCGATTGCAAACAACAGTGCCATATAGCGAGACATGGTTGTGCTGGATCCTGATTGTAACTGATCATCGTGATGTTCAGCAACAATTGTTGTTTTTTCTTTAACCTTCCCCATTATTAACATCTCCTTTGTATACTTAACAGTATAATATACCGATGAGTATAAATGATTCGCAACAAATATAGCTAACATAAAGTTATATTGTCAAGTGATTTGTACTGAATTCGAATACTTTCTCTGGAAAAATATTACTTTTTGACAAATTCACTTTGATTTAATAAGATTATAATATACCAATCAGTATATAAAGGGGGGATTATCTATGACTCGAATTCGGAAAATTGACACGGAAGGGACAATAGATGAATCAAATCAATCATCAGGAAATAACGAATTAAGTGAAACAACTATGGGTGATTCACCATCCTCCAAAATTGCTAAAATCAAACGAACAGATTTTAAAAAGCTTCTTTGAAATTGTCAGATCAGGTTGTAATCCCGAAAGAGCTGAGGTTTTTATGGCGAAGGAGGTTAGAGCGCATCAAATGAATTCATAAAACATGGTAACAATTATAAGGTCACCTAGGAATTATGCTGATCATATAAGAGAAATGATGGGCTCATGGGGGAATTTCAAAATAGAAATTGAAGAATTTATTACTCAAAATCAAAAAGTTTATGTCAGATGGAAGCAGACGGGAATGCATATTGGAGAGTATGAGGGTTATCTACCTACAAATCGGAATCATTGAATTTTTTTGAAAAGAGGGATTTTTTATGGTTCGACAACGTGAATTTGATGAGGAAAGAGCATTAGATGATGCTATGTGGCTTTTTTGGGAGAAGGGGTATAAGGCTACCTCATTAAACGATTTGACAAACAAAATGGGGATACAACGACCAAGTTTATACTCAGCTTTCGGAGACAAAGAGGAATTGTTTGAAGCCGCATTGCGCAAATATATAAAACTACATTCTTCTGACATTCGAAAAAAACTTCAAAACAATCAACCTGTAAAGGAAACATTTCGCACATTTTTTGAAGAATTGGTGGAAGAGGGATATAAAGAAAGTCCGAGTAGGGGATGTTTTTGTATTAATACAATGGTAGAACTTGCTCCTCACGATGAAAAATTTGAAATCCTTACAAGGGAACATCAGATGTATCTTTCGGTCGTATTTCAAGAAACGATTGCAGCAGGTATTAACTCAGGAGAGCTCAAAAGCAGTCTAAACGCTAAAATGTTAGCACAGTCACTAGTTGTTTCATTAATCGGACTTACAGTGTTAATGAAATCCCGTCCGGAGCGCTCATTTGTAGATAATTCTGTAACGATGATATTATCATTATTAAAATAAATTCAGCAGTGAGGGTGGTCTATTTCTTTTTCATATAGATAAATAGCTAGTTATACAACAAGAGGGCAAGGTACAAAAGTTACAGAACCAAACTAAACGAGTGCAATAAATGAAGTGAATCCTTAATATAGACATATGTACATAATACGGGTTTTGTGAAAAAGTCTAGCGGAAACAAGGCAGGACCCGTTTTCTCCGGTTTTTCGCACTTGTTTCCAAGTCTTTATTTATCCATATTATTAACGGCAATTCGCATTTCCTCATCCGTTAAATGGGTGTAAATCATCGTCGTTTGAATTGACGAATGACCCAATTGATTCTTTAGACGCGGCACGTCGTTGTTCTCCTGATGATAACGCGTCGCAAAGGAATGCCGCAACGAATGTACCGTTAGTGCCGGTTTGCCGAACGCCGCTGCGTATTTTTCGATCAGCTTTTCGATCGATCTTGGCGTTAATCGCTTGTCTTTGCCTTTGCGACCGATTGGCGCCGCCATGAACAAAAACGTCTCTGATTTCTCCGGTTTATACCTGGCTTCGCGAACCTTTAAATATTGGTCCAGATCCGATTTCGCTTGTTCGCTGAAATATACGTATTGTTCCTTGTTGCCTTTACGGATGACCCGTACCAAACCTTTGTTCATGTCGAGATCCTCCAGGTTGATGCCGGCGACTTCCGATAAACGCAATCCGGATCCAAGAATCAAAGAAACGATCGCCGTATCGCGTTCGCGGTTAAACTCGTGAAACTGATGGAGCCGCTTATTGTCGCGGTTTTGCGCACCAAAATCATAGGCGACAAACTGTCGGAACAATTCAAAATCGTCCGCCCGCAGGATTTTGCCTTCCATGCGATTGGCGATCGTTTCCTGGGTTTCTTTCATGGCATTAAATTCAATTTTGGCCATCACGTTACGCTCAAGATACGGTTTAAGTTCGGCGGTTTCGGCTTTGTTCTGCAGGTAATCGAACAATGACTTAAGCGCGGAAAGCTTCCGGTTAATCGTCAATTTCGAGTTGCCTAATTGATATTCCAGAAACGTCAGGAAGCTTTCGATTTCACGGACAGTCAGTTTCTCGAGGACCGACAATTCGACGTCTTTACGACTGGAAGCTGCAAAACGCTCGGCCACGAGCCAATCAAAAAAGATGATATAATCGTGGCAGTAATTCAACAATGTGGTGTGCGATAACTTGCGTTTGCGCGTATCGATATATTCGGCAACGTACCAAGGCAAATCCGATAATTTCTCATCAATACGGCTCATATAATGCGTTTTCGTCGTTTTATCCATTTCCGAACGCGCACCTCCTAATTCTAGAATAATCCAATTCTATAATTTCGTCAAATTATTATTTTACGTAATAATGAGAGTAATAAATACTTTTGGCCGCCATCATTGTCCCCATTCACAAAAAACAGCCAAAAGAGATGTCTCTAATGGCTGTTTTAAAGATACTGCTTATACTTTTAGAGAAAGCCGAATTTTCCCCTAGTTCAGTTTCTCTTTGCAGATGATTTTGAAAATCGAGCTCCCGCATTTCGGACAACCGTTGCTTTTGAGCAGTTCAACCGTAGAGATTTCCCCACGCTCCCCTACCTTCACCTGTGTCATACACCGCTTGCATTGGTAGGTGCGGAGAGTTTGGTTTACCTCGCCAGTATACAGCACGTCTCTGAAACTGTCCGTCACTTCCGGCGTGCTTTGATCGGTTGTACGCAAAACGATCATTTGGCTCCGATTGGCGATCGATTCCGCTCCTTCATAGATATTAAACTGGGGATAATCGGCACTGACGGTCAGATTCATATTTACGAAAGCTCGTTGCATCGCCAAGGTAAACCCTGGTGGTTTATGGGCGAAGGACAAAAAGATTGGCAATCCCGTTTCTTTGCGTAGCGCGCTAAGCCCTCGGGAAAGAAACAAAGACAGACCGTGCATAGTGTAAGGCGGATCCGTAAAAAAACAGTCAAACCTGCCCTGCAGATCGTCTGGCAAAGGTTCGCGCAAATCCCACGTCTTGCAACGGATGGGAAGGTGATACGTATCCGCCAATTCCTCGATATAGTGAAGAAATCTCGTGTCGATATCCACAACCACAATTTCGGTTGCTCGGTGCTCCGAATCCGGAAACAAGCGTTTTAACAAAAAGCCGGCCGCAACGCTGACAAGATCGTCATCGCCGATGCAAATTATCTTCTTACCGATCAAGGCTCGTTCACGAAGACACAAAACCGCCCGCTTCAGGCTCGTTTCAGGCGTGCATTTGGCCTGGTCCAGTTGTACATTGGCCTGAGGTCTTGAAGCATAATCTTCTTCAAGGCCTCTAAGCATACATTGAACCTCTTTGCCCCAATCTGCCCTACTTTCGGCGACAAGTTGATGGTAAAGGGATTTATTCATTCCCCGGTATCCCTGTTGCCATTCTGCCCAGGCCTCTCCTTTGGGGGTGCAACGGACGCCTCGGTCCTGAGCCAAGACGCCTGCCCGCACAAACTCTCTTTTGATCGCTGCTGTCAAAGGGACAGGTAGGCTGCATTTGATGGCCAAAGCTTTAGTGGAGATGCCAGGGTTCAGATAACATTCCAATAAAAGCCTTTCCAAAGCAACTGTCCCTTCTTGTAGCTGAATCCGTTCAGATACTTGTTCAATCAAGGTCTTCATCCCATCGCTCCTTTTTTTTATATCCTCCTCCAACTGCCGGCATAACAGGGCGTACAATTTGTTTCATTCCGATCACTCCTCGTTCAAAATAAATAAAAGAGCGGTGCATGAACATCCGTTCACGCCCGCTCTTTTGCGATTGTCCCATATGCCGAAAACGCAAAAATCCACGCTGAACTCAGCGCGGATATACGATCGACATATCAAGACAACTCCAAATTCGGAGAGTATCCGCTGTTCTTAACTAAATCCATAAGCCCCATTTAGCCAGATGCAAAAAAAACTCTGAACCGTCTTCAGAAAGCCAGGCATATTAGGTGCTTAATTATGGAATTATCTTAGTTAAGAACGACCCCGGACATAAAAACTTCTCCTTCATGGAAGATAACTACATACTAATCCAGTCTTAACCTGTAAGTCAAGCAAAAAATCATCAGAAAGCCATATTCTACTTGTTCCCAAAAAACAAAATGCGTATCTTACCAGTTCACTCAACGTCTTGCCCGTTACAGCCTTCTATGTTATTGTGATGACAACAGTGGCTTAATTGTAATAATTTCGTTTAACCTCTTCTTTTTGATATAATGATACAAACGACCAACAGAAGGGTGATCATGAATGACACAGTCTATAAATACGGTTGAAGAATGCGAAACGAACTGCGCGGGAACAACGGCGGATTTGGATGCCATCAAGGCAGAACTTATCGACGACCAAGCAGCGGTTCAATTTGCTGACTGGTTTAAGGCTTTCAGCGATCCGACGCGCGTCAAAATCATCAGCGCCCTGCTAAAAAATGAGCTTTGCGTACACGACCTGACAGTACTCCTCAACATGGGGCAATCTGCCGTGTCTCACCAACTGCGATATTTGCGCAATCTCAGAATCGTTAAACGGCGTAAGGTTGGGAAAACCGTCTATTATTCACTCGACGACGGGCATATCGAACAAATCTTTCTGCAAACCCTCCAGCACACGAACCATGGATAATGCGGGGTGTGCCGCAAATGACAAGGACTGCCTCGCGCCATCTTCAATGGCTTGCGGGACAGTCCTTGCGTTCATTTACGCTCAAGCATGATTTTACGATATTATTCCAGCGATGGTTTATCATCCAAATCCCCTTAAGCCCAATTAGGCTTGATCTTCAATACACGCATCGCGTTCAGAACAGCGAGCAGCGTCACGCCTACATCCGAGAATACCGCTTCCCACATCGTGGCAATCCCGAAGGCGCCCAGAAGCAGAAAGACCGCTTTGACGAGCAACGCGAAGAAGATGTTCTGCCATACGATCCGCCGGGTTCTCTTGGCAATATGGATCGCGGAAGCCAGCTTGGAAGGTTCGTCGGTCATGATGACGATATCAGCGGCTTCAATGGCCGCGTCGGAGCCAAGTCCGCCCATGGCCACGCCGACGTCGGCTCTGGCCAACACCGGGGTGTCATTGATCCCGTCGCCGACGAACACCATCTTTTCTTTGCTCGATTTTTGGCGGTCGATCTTCTCCAGTTCTTCGACCTTATGCTGCGGCAGCAGTTCGGATCGGACCTCGTCCACTTCCAACTTTTTGCCGACGGCTTCCCCCACTGCCTTGATGTCGCCCGTCAGCATAACAATCTTCTTCACGCCGAGATTTTTCAGCAAACGGATCGCTTGTGCCGAGTCCGCTTTGACCTCGTCGGCAATAACCAAATAACCGGCATATTGTTTGTTGATCGCAATATGCACGATGGTGCCCAGCTCGGTTGGTGCGGTGAATTTCATATTCTCTTGCTTCATAAGCTTCGCATTCCCGGCCAGCACTTCTCTGCCCTCGAAGACAACCTGGATGCCGTGCCCCGATATTTCGTTGTAACTCTCAACCAACCCTTCATTCAATTCTTGTCCGTAAGCTTCCCTGATGGATTGGGCAATCGGATGGGTAGAGTGCATTTCGGCATAAGCGGCTTGGCGTAACAGCTCTTGTTCGGTCCATCCGTTTTGCGGATAAATCCCGTTTACTTTAAATGCGCCTTTTGTCAGTGTCCCCGTCTTATCAAAGACTACGTATTTGACGTCATTCAACGCTTCCAGATAATTGCTGCCCTTAACGAGAACGCCGTTCCTGGAGGAAGCGCCGATGCCGCCGAAGAATCCGAGCGGGATTGAAACCACCAGGGCACAAGGGCAGGAAATGACCAGAAACACCAGAGCCCGGTACACCCAATCCGAGAAGGTCTCGCCGCTGAACAGCAGCGGGGGCAAAACAGCCAGCAAAACAGCGACAATGACGACAAATGGCGTATAGTAACGTGCAAACTTCGTAATAAAGTTTTCCGTCGGGGCCTTTTTGCTGCTTGCATTCTCGACGAGATCGAGAATTTTGGCAACAGTCGACTCCCCAAATTCCTTCGTGACTTCAATCGTCAGAACCCCGTTCTTATTCATAAATCCGCTCAGCACGTCATCGCCGGCAGCCACCTCGCGCGGAACGGATTCGCCAGTCAACGCCGAGGTATCCATGGCCGAATTCCCCTCGATAACTTTACCGTCAAGAGGTACTTTTTCGCCTGGCCGCACGATGATCAAATCGCCGATCCGCACTTCCTCCGGACTCACGCGTTTGATCTCCTCGCCCGCTTTCAAATTGGCAAAATCCGGTCGAATGTCCATCAGAGCACTGATCGATTTTCGCGACCGATTGACGGCAATGCTTTGAAACAGTTCGCCAATTTGGTAAAAGAGCATGACGGCTACACCTTCGGGGTACTCCCCGATCACAAAAGCGCCGACCGTCGCAATCGACATGAGGAAGTACTCGTCGAACACCTGACCCCTTACAATATTCTTCAGGGCCTTGAACACGATATCCCCGCCCACGATAGAATAGGCGGCCAGAAACAGGAGCAGTTCAAGCTCCCGGCTTAGAGATAACGCGAATGCGGCCGCTCCAATGGCAAGACCCGCGATCAAACGAGCGACCATGATTTTGGTATTTTGCGCACCATGGTTATGGGTATGTCCGTGTCCATCTTCCGACGCTTCGGCACTATGATTATGGCTGTAGTCATGATTATGAGCGTGATGATGTTGGGCGGTCCCTCCCTTTTGACTTTCCGCTTGCAATCCAGCCACTCCATATTCCAGCACTTTGATCCCCGGCTCAAGTGTGCGAATTTTCTTCTTCGTCTGCTCGAGAATGTCATCCGAACGGTCTGACGACAACATCTCCATGGTCAACGTTTTGTTTGCAAAATTCACCGAACAAGCCGAAATCCCGTCAATCTTCCGGACACCGTTCTCGATTTTTAAAGCACAGTTCGCACAATCCAGACCCTCCAACACCAATTTTCGCTTAACCGCAGTAATCCCGGCTTCCATATTCCAGTCGCATCCCTTCGTCAAGAACTACATATGAGCACGTGTTCATATGTAGTATATTCCTCCTCTCTCACCGTTGTCAACAATATGGACTCTCGATAAAACAAAACTTTCATGACCGTCCCGGTCACAGGCTATGATGAAAATTTCGTCGTAGCCTTTTTTCTTTCCTTCTTGCATACTTAAATTACCAGCACAAGTTCCAGGCTTTTTGCGGTGGATCTTACCCCGAAAACAAAACTGAATGGACAACCTTCGAAGCACAGGCTATTGGACCGAGAGTCCGGATAAAAAAATTTCATGATTCAGGTTGTCCCGCTGGTTCATAAATCCCGTAAAGGAGTTGAGTCTCATGATGGAAGCCATTCTCGAACGGTGTGCCGGTCTGGATGTCCATCAAGAAACGGTTGTCGCCTGCGTGTTATTCGGGACACTAGATCAGTCTCCCAAGATGGAGATTCGTACGTTCGGAACGATGACTGACGAATTGCTTTCTCTTGGCGAGTGGCTAACGGACATGCAGTGCACGCATGTCGCCATGGAAAGTACGGGCGTTTTCTGGAAACCCGTGTGGAACGTCCTCGAAGCCTTTGAACTCGAACTGTTACTTGCGAATGCCCATCACATTAAGAATCTACCCGGTCGGAAGACTGACATGAAGGACGCCGAATGGATCGCTAAGCTTTTGCGTTGCGGATTGATTGAAGGAAGTTTCGTACCGCCGATCGCAATCCGGGAATTGCGCGATCTGACTCGTTATCGCAAGAAGCTTGTTCACGATGCCACCGCAGAGAAGAATCGAATCCATAAGCTTCTCCAAGATGCCAACGTCAAACTGACGACGCATATGTCAGATATCTTCGGTACATCCGGACGCATTCTACTGCAGAAGGTCGTTGACGGTGAGGTCATCACTCTGTCGTTCCTAGAGCAGCACATGAAAGGAACACTCAAGCATAAATCCCCGAAGCTTCTTCAATCCCTAAACAGCAGACTTCGCAAGCATCATCGGGATCTCATTCGCATGTCTTGGAACCATCTCTTGTTCATCGAACAGTCCATTAAAGATGTAGAGCAAGAAATTCGAGAACGCCTTGCTACAAAACAGGAAGCAGTGGATCTTCTTGTGACCATCCCCGGCGTTAACGAACAAGCGGCCTCCATCATTCTTGCTGAGATTGGCACTGACATGAGCCA
The DNA here is from genome assembly GCF_057063165.1 of Paenibacillus sp. JL3B1040. Classification (NCBI taxonomy): domain Bacteria; kingdom Bacillati; phylum Bacillota; class Bacilli; order Caryophanales; family Paenibacillaceae; genus Paenibacillus; species Paenibacillus tiangongensis. The sequence continues at coordinate 2,815,776 of NZ_CM169317.1, forward strand.
ATTTAAGAATGAACACAGTCTCTCCGCATGGGCCGGTGTAAGTCCGGGAAACCATGAAAGTGCGGGTAAAAAAAACGGCAACGAGCCCGATCCGGAAACAGCATGTTAAAAGCTGTGCTATGCGAATGTGCGTGGGCTGCTTCCATGACACGAAACACACGATTGTCTGCAAGGTACTGGTCGTGGGTGAAACGCCTCGGCAAGAAGAAAGCCCTAGTTGCACTTGGTCATACGTTGTTACGCATTATCTACCACATGTTGCTCCACAAACGTCCTTATTTGGAGATTGGCCCTGATTACTTGGACCGCTATAAATCCGAGAGTCATAAGCGCAAACAATCTTTAATGATTAAGCAGCTTGAAGCTGAAGGTTACATTGTGACTCGTACTGCATAACATCCGTATCTACCACCCCTCTAGGACTGCCGAATCGGTAGCCCTACTTTGTTGTGCATATTTTCGGCGTTCTCACCCACTTTGATTTTCATAAAAAAAAAGCCGCAGTTACGCGACTTTTACGCACATATATTGCTCATAGCGCTCATTTACGTATCGCTTAGAACTGTAGATAACGATACGAGGACCGGGCCGGCAAAGTCCGAAGCTTCCTCGCCTTTGGGATTGCGAAGGCGGAACAGGAACACATCACCGCTTTCCGTCTGCCACACGATATAATCGCGAATCCCGTCCGCGCCCGAGACTTGAAGATAGATTTCGGCAGAGCCCAAGGGATGCTCGACAAGCTCGCCGCTATAATCGGATACGGTTCCCCTCCTGAGCATGCCGCTAACGATAGCATCATAATGAATATCGAGATTTTTAGGAGTACGCGATACTTTTGAAGCATGGTTATTCCCTCCTTCCTATCGTTAGTGCATATGCGTAATCCCGCTTTCTCATTACCTTATTCGAAGACGTCTTCCATTGCTAAAGAAAGGTTCGCCCTATTTCCGTCCGATATATAAAAAATGCTGGCTGGTCCCCATCACGTTTGCATCCCGGCTCAAGCGGTAACCGATTTCGAGCCACTTTTTATATTCGATATCGCTTAACCGGTTGATTTCGTTTTCTTTGCTCCCTAATACATTTTCAACTCCCGCAAAAGTCAACTCCGTCAAGCCAAAGCCTGCCATTAAACTTCTGGCCTCCCGGTGGTCGATGAAATAGGCGGTTGTAAAACCTTCCGAAGTTTGGTTCTCGCCATGGGTTAAATACCCGAGCAACTGATCCACCGATTCTACCGGCAGCAGTCGGGCTAAATAATCTTGAAGCGGCGCATAATTCGAAATAAACGAGGCGACGAGAAGGCCGCCCGGCTTCAGACATTTCAGCGCTTCCTCCACCGCCGTTTTTCGATCGGCTTCTCTAACCAAATGATACAGCGGACCCATAAGCAAAATAACATCGAACGTTTGCGTGATCCCGCTTAAGTCCAGGGCATTTCCATGAATGTAGCCCGATAGAGAAATCCCTCTTTCCTCCGCTTTGATTCGGGCAACCTCAAGATGGCGTTTCGATAAATCCAGCAGCGTTACTTGGTGTCCTTTTTCAGTCAAATAAATGGCGTATCTTCCGGGGCCTCCTCCAATGTCGAAGATCCGCAAATTTTCGCCGGTCACGTACTCGTCCAGGTAGCGCCGGGTGATGTCGAACTCGATTTTATGCCTTTCCAGCCGCTCCCATTCGTCGTACTCCGTATCATACCATTGTTCGATCTCCTTCAATTTGCACGACCTCCTGAAATGAAATTAGAAAAGATTATAGGTAACAATGGGTTGCGATGCAAGGACAATATCCACTGCGAAATCGAAAAAAGGAGCTGTCCGGTTGGGACAGCTCCTGTATGCCGCTTAATTTTGAGCGGCCATTACCAGCAGTACAAGGTCGCTGCGCGTAACCTTGGTTTCGGCAGCAAGGCCGGCCAGATGAACTTCTTGGCCGGACGCCGCCGCAATCACCGCGGCGGCCTCTTTGGCGCTAAGCGTACTCTTCGGCTGGAACGTTTGATCGGCGAGCGCCTCGAGAGCCCCGGCTGCCTTCAACGCTTTGACCGCCGGCAGCGCCCAAGACGGTATGTCGGTTTCATCGGCAAAGTCGGTCGCTGCGGAAGTGGCGGGCACATTGAAGGCTCGGCTGACCAGGACCGCAAATTCAGCACGCGTTACTTCAGCTTGAGGACGGAACGTACCGTCGCCATATCCTTGCACGATGCCGGCCGCAGCCGCTTCTCCAATTAAGGCTGCGTTCGGATCGGAGGAGATGTCGCTAAATGCGGCCGAACCCGTATCCGGGGCGGAGTCTTGATCCGCGGGCGCTGCTCCGCCGGCTTCGGCCGGAAGCGCGGCACCTTTCAGATCCGTAATCCGGCCTTGAGCGGCGGACTTTACGGTTCCTACTTTATCGAGATATTCGCGGAACACTTCATAATCGACAAGATTTAGTTCGTAGAACCGACCGTCGTCCTTCGCCTGCTTCATCGAAGCGTAGAAATCCCCGCCTGTCGCCATAAACGAATTGGTGGCTACGATGTAATAAGCTTTGGGATCGATATCGGCATATGTGCCGTCTTCGTTTTGAATTTGGACTTTAACGATGCGTTGACCGTTTTGCGTTTTCTCGCCGGTAACGTCATCGATGAGTTCGCCCGGTTTCGTCGAGTCGTAATAGAAGCGCAGGCCCGAAACTTGCGGGAACCGCCCCTCTCCATTTTCGACGCCGCTCACGCCGTTTTCCAGCGCGGCCGTAATTTCGGCTCCGGTCATCTTCAGCGCCGTCAAATTGTTGCCGAACGGCATCGTCGTCAGCAAATCGCCTAAAGTGATGTCTCCGGCTTGAATCGAGGCGCGAATGCCGCCCCCGTTTTGAATCGTGACATAACCTTTAACATCCGATTCCTTTACGATGCTCATGACCTTCGAACGCATGCCATCGGCGATCAGATTACCCAGGTTGGTTTCCTGTTTGCGGACGCTGCCACGCTCGCCATCCAGGTCCACTTCCGCTTTGCCGACGACGGTCTTCTTCAGCTCCTCCAGCGGGGCTGCGTATTCCTTCAGCTTGGCTTCTGCTGCGGCATCGCTCTTGATCTTGAAGTTGCCGGCGTCATCTTTGGCGTCCAGCTCAATCAACTCGCCTTTCCAAGCGGTAAGCTTCCCGGTGGAATCAAACGTAACATCCAGTTGGCCGAGATTTTGATTATATTCGCCCGTCTGTACGATTAGCGTCGGCTCTTGATCCGCATGGTGCACTTCCGGCTCCGTCAGTTTGGTATGGGAGTGACCGCCTACGATAATATCGATGCCGTCGACAGCCTTGGCCAGTTCCCGGTCCACGGTATAGCCGAGGTGAGACAACACGATGATCTTGTTGACTCCTTCGGCCTCCAGGGCGTCGACCTGCTTCTGCGCGCTTAGGGCTTCGTCCTCGAATTTGACGCCGGGTCCAGGCGAAGACAACACGGAGGTTTCCGGCGTAGTCAAGCCGATAATCCCCACCTTCTCGCCAGCGATATCTTTAATCATGGCGGGGTAAATCTGTCCCAGCTCGCCGGGCTTGCCCAACCCGGAATGACTTAACGTTTTCAGGTCAGGATCGGCGCTGAAGTCCAGATTGGCGCTGACAAACGGAAATTTGGCTTGCTTGACGAACTGGGCCAAGGTTGCAGGGCCTTTGTCGAATTCGTGATTGCCGAACGTCATCGCATCATAATTGAGCTCATTCATGAAATACAAATCCGCTGATCCGCTGAACTGATTGAAATACAACGTTCCGGAAAATACGTCGCCCGCATCCAACAGCAGTGTGTGATCGTTTCTGGCCGCGTTTACGGCCGTCACCCTACGGGCGATGTTGTCCAGATGCGCGTGCGTGTCATTCGTATGCAGGACGCGCAGTTGGAAGTCCTTGGCACTGGTGCCCGTCGCATCGGCTGCGCTCACGGGCAGGCCGGCTGCCCCGGAAGCGAGTCCGGCCACGATCGCGCTGATGGCCAGCAGCTTGCCGAAAGCTTTGTTTCCCCATTTCATCAATCCCATTCCTCCTCTAGCCCAATTTAATGCACTACTCTATTAAATATAAGTAGACGAGATTTGAATGTAAATCATTTAAACCAAATACGCGAATAAAATTTACATTACGAATAAAATCCGGTTGACTCGGGCATTTTAGGATCAGCAGGAAGAAGCATCATCATTTCTTTCAGGAGGTTAATTATGAACAGTCAACGGGCCAAAGAGATCGTCGCTTCCCCTTCCATGGTCGACGTGATTTGCGACGGTGTGCCGATTTACATTCAACACGTCGACGAGAAGAACGAAACCGCGCGGATTTATCCGCTGGGTCAACCGGAGAATGAAAAAGAGGTTGCTTTATCTCAACTGAACGAGCAGTAAAAACCAAGCAGGAGGGATGGTGTCATGATCATCCCTCCTGCTTTTTCATCGACCGATAACTTTTAGTTTACATAATATTTGTTATGTCACCCTTATTGATACCGGCTAAAATCATCGCATTGATCCCGTTAAGGAACGCCTGCCCGCTCGCTTTGATGATATCGGTATCCATGGCGCGTCCCGTAAAAGTTTTTCCATCCGCTTCAAGCTGAATATTCACGCGTCCAATCGCTTCTTTCCCGTGGGAGATGCTGCCTATCTTATAGGAAGTCAGCTTCGCGTCGATGCCGGTCAAGTTCTTGATCACGCTGTACAACGCGTCGATCGGTCCGTCGCCGATGGCGCTGCCCTTTCGCTCTTGTCCGTCGATTTTCAAGACGGCGGTGGCGGTAGGGCAAACCTCGTTGGTAATGACCTGGAACGAGGCCAGTTCAAACAGCGGATGGCCGGATTCGCTTTGCACCTGCTGTTCGCTCAGCAGATAGTAAAGGTCGTGGTCGTACACCTCCTTTTTCGCATCAGCCAACGTCAAGAAGCGTTGAAACAACCTCTCGAATCCCACCGCCTCGGAAGTATCGAAGCCCAGCTTCTCCACCGCATGTTTGACGGCGTGCCGGCCGGAGCGGGCCGTCAGAATCAGCTCCATGCTTTCGGCTCCCACCTCTTCGGGCGACATGATCTCGTAAACCTGCTTATCCTTCAGCAATCCGTCCTGATGAATGCCGGAGGAGTGGGCAAACGCATTGTCGCCGGTGATCGCCTTATTCACCTGCACGTCAAGTCCCGTCAAATGGGTAAGCAGCCGCGACGTGCGAATCAACTCCTTCGTATCGATGTTCGTGCGGCAGCCGTACAACGCCTCGCGAACCTTCAGCGCCATCACCGCCTCCTCGAGCGAGGCATTTCCAGCCCGTTCGCCAAGCCCGTTGATCGTGCACTCGATCTTCTCCGCTCCGTTTTTGATGGCGCTTAGCGTATTTGCCGTAGCCAAGCCGAGATCGTTGTGGCAGTGCACGCTCAGAATGACGTGGTCATCAAGGTTTTTCAACCGCTCTTGGATGCGCCGGATCAGTTCGCCGAATTCCTCCGGCTCCGCATAACCGACCGTGTCGGGGATGTTGATCATCGTAGCTCCGGCCTTGATTACGGCCTCGATCGTTTTCCACAAATACTCGAAATCCGCCCGCGAGGCGTCTTCCGTGGAATATTGGACATGCGGCAGCAGCGTTTTGGCATATTTCACCGCATCGACGCCCATTTGCAGCACGGCGTCCTGCGAGCGGTTGAATTTCTTCTCCACATGGACGTTGGAGGCCCCGAGCACGATATGGATCAGCGGTTGTTCCGCCTCGCGTATACTCTCGTACACGGCGTCGATGTCGGCCTTCACCGCTCGAGCTAACGCCGTAATGCCAACGCTGTCCCCCACGCTGCGGGCAATTTGCCGCACCGCCTCAAAGTCTCCTTGCGATGAAGCGGGAAAGCCCGCTTCGATAATATCGACGCGGAGGCGCTTCAGTTGCTGGGCGAACTCCAGCTTTTGCCGTACGTTTAATTTGGCGCCGGGAACTTGCTCCCCATCGCGTAACGTTGTATCCAATACGATAATGTTGCGGTAACGGTCCATCTGTGCGTTCCTCCCTGGTAGGTGATTGTTTTTAAAAGCGTTCATCAACGTCAGGTGATGATCTATATGAAGCGGGGTTGATTAAACCCGGTCTTTAATCAACACAAAAACCCCGTCTCTGCAATAGAGACGAGGTTTAACCCGCGGTACCACTCTAATTCATTTCACATGATGAAATGATCTCTTTCGATGGCCAACACCATCTATCCTTGTAACGGCGGAATCCCGGCTTACCCTACATTTCAGGCAGCTGTTCATAGACGAGTTCAACATGACGGACGCTGCCGCTTCGCACCACCCAGCGGCTCTCTGAAAGGTCAAGTCATCTTTACTATTTCTAATCAACACATTTGGCATATGGAATTATTGGTTATTATATGCACCCGGCGGCGGGTTGTCAACCAGAGGCCATTCACTTCATCATTCCTTTTCCAATTCACTTTTAAGTTCTTTGATCTTGATTAGGGCTAGCTGTAATTGTTCCTTATAGTCATTTATATTTTTTTCATCCTTAATGTAACTTGATGAGACATTCAACTCTTCACATATTTGGATTATTTCCAGAATCAATTTTTGGTTATCGCTTGCATCCATCATTTTTTTATCCTCATCCATATTCTGGCTAACTAAACTCAAAATATGGTTTGATTGTTCAATCAACTCATACATGGTAGAACGAAGTTCTGCAGGGACTGCGCGTTGAAGTGAAGGACTATCCTTGCGATTTATGGAGTAAAAAACAAACCAACTATTTTTAGAATAACCTTCAATTTTACCTTTAAGATAAGCCAGTTCTACTTGATTAGTATCTTCTTGTGCTAGGCCATTTAAAATTTCTGAAAAAAGATAAAGTTGATTCGAATATTGGTGGTAGAAAATACTATTGTACAAGGTATAAGCCTCAGAATTAGGATTGTCCTTCATATTCTGATTCGCACATGAAGTTAGAATTATGGTTAATATCAGTGGGATCATAATTTTTTTATACATCTTCTCTCCTCATATCACTAATATGGATTTAGGCATTACTACCCTTAACCTAGTGGCAAGCTATAAAACCTTGATTTCTGATCTATGCTTACCTAAGTTGGAATTACTTTCTGTCAGATTTGCCTACACTTCTAGGAGTGCATAAATACCATTATGCAACCATACAATTAGCCAATAAACATTGTTGACTGTATCATTCATATAACGCTTAGTTCGGAGTCGCACGCATAGTTAAGCTGACTTTAGTCATTAACTCAACTCTCGCACCAGGAAAATGAGCCTAAACCCTTAAGTACGTAAGAAAAATTCAATAGATTTACTCGCTTGACAAAAAACACCTCACTTGTTTGGTATCTTGGAAGTGCGACCAACCATGCCAACAAGAAAGGTGCGTAACTCTATGTTACAACAACATTCCCTGTCTGAACAGTCTCGCTTTTCCAACCTTTTTGCCAGTCATCACATCGGAAAATCGTTGCGACAAGCGGGTATTTCCAAATCTTTCGGTCTTTCGAGTCTAGCTATTTTCCAAATCGTGTTCTCTCTGGTTTTCGAAGGAAAGAATTGGTTTCGTCTTCTGGAAAGTGACCGCGGAGCCGATCTTCCCGGCAAAGACGTTGTCTACCGTTTTTTGAATCAGGCTTCTTCGGCGTGGCGGCGCTTTTTACAGGCCATAAGTCTTCGCATCGTGCACCATTTCGAATCGCTTATTTCGTCGCACCGAGTACGCGTGTTCATTATTGACGATTCCGTGCTCAGCCGAAACCGGAGCAAAAAAAGCGGAACTTTTGGCACGTGTATTTGACCACTCCACAGGCAAATTTACCAAAGGCTACACGATGCTAACGCTAGGCTGGTCAGACGGCTTTAGCTTTGCTCCACTTGACTTTGTCATGCTGTCTTCAGCCCAATTAGCCAACCGTCTGTGCGAACGCAGTAACGGCTACAAACGCCGGATGGAGGCCTTTTCTCGGAAGCCGGATGCTGTCGTAGCCTTGTTGGAACGAGCCTTACGTGCAGGATTCACCGCCGACTACGTGCTTATGGATAGCTGGTTTACGCAAGCTCCACTGCTCCGTGAGCTCGCTGCCAAAGAGCTTCCCGTGATTGGTATGGTGAAAGAAATGAAGCAACGCTACCTGGTTCAAGGAAAGCGAATGACACTCTGCGAGGTGTTTCAAAGCCTTCCCTCATCGAATGCCAAAGACATTAAAGGCTCGGTCATCGTGCACACCGCCTGCGGTCTGCCCGTGAAGCTTGTGTTTGTCCGCAACCGGAATAAAAACGGGAGTGGCTGGCCATTTTAAGTACCGATGTAACGCTGGATGCAACTGAAATCGTACGAATCTATGGCATGCGCTGGAGTATAGAGACCTTTTTCAAAGTCACCAAAAGCTATTTGAAACTGGGAACTGAGTTTAAGGGCCGTTCCTTTGACGGGCTGATTAGCCATACGACGATTGTGTTCAGCCGATATTTGGCAATGGAATACGAACGGCGTCAATCGAGTGATGACCGAACACTGGGAGGACTCTTCTTTCCCTTTGCCGACGAGGTCCGCGATCTGGACTACCAGACCGCGCTCCAGCAGCTCATAAGTTTATTTCTCGAAATGTCCCAGGCGAAAATCAAGAAGAACAAAACAGCTGTTTTTTGTCAACTACAGGAATGGATCTCCGGTTTACCCAGCTGTATCAAGGGTTTGTTTGGAGATTTGAGCTGCGAAAGTTGAGTCATTAATAAATACAGCGAGTTGAGCGTAATCAACTCGCTGTTACAAGAAGTCAAGATTTATTACCTAATTATAGCATTTGTATCAGCAATCTCCCAGCTTCTCTCAGTGGTCGTCGTAGTTACTGAGTATCCAATAGAACCACCAACTATACCTGTTCCGCCAAAATTAATACTCGCTTGTCCTGTTGATGATGTGGATTTTATATCGTAGGTGTGAGTCCAATCGGCTCCAAATGCTATTTCTCCAGTACTAGCGGTCGGTGTAACGTAAACAGCAACCCAATAGTCATTTATAGAATTTAAGTACATTTTGGAATCGTAAGCATTAAACAATGCTAGCCCATCTCCAGTTCTCTGACCGGATCTTAGACTGTTGTGATCACTATTTGAATTATTATAGCTATAGTATTTAGCTGCATTTTTATCCCAATAGATTCCTACAACATCATAAGAAGCAGGATTATCTTCCGTGTCACTAACAAACCCATAATCAGCATATAATCTATAATATGAATCTCCAATTCTTTTTGCGGAATATGCAAGTATCTCAGAATCATAAGCTTCTACTAAAAAAGGTTGAATTTTTTGAGTAGAATTAATAGTGAGGGTGACTCCCAATTTCGATAAATTAGCAATTGTTTGTTCACGATCAGTATTGTTTCTCAAATAATTCACAACGAAACTGTCGAACTCTGAATCTTTTAATTCGGCTATTTCACTCTTCAAAAAATTTAGTTTATTAAGAGAAAGTAAATCAATACTTCGATTATTTAGTTTTTGTAGTGATACGTTATCTTCTGCAAAAGCTGATGTTGGGATAATAAGCAAGGTCAAAAGAAAAGACATCAATAATAGAAATCTTCTTTTCACAAAAATCCCTCCAATATAAAATTGTGGAAATAATACACCCGGGTTTATATTCCATTTTATATATTAGAAGATTTTTAATTTTTTGTAAACCTTTTTTTACCATAATTATATCTCGTCTGGTATAGATTATCATTAATTAGCTTATTATATTATAATTTCAAAAATATCATTTTCCTACTGTTTTAAAACATTTTTGAGCTAATATTCATTTGGGCTAATCCACTGAGGCATGCATATTACTCCTCGCCTCTTCCCACGATACCGAATACGCCTGTCCCTTGGCGCAAAAAATCGAAGAGGAGGTATAAGCCGGATCGGCGTCCTTATTGTAGTTCTTCCGGGCGATCACCGTCTCGGTTTGATGACAAGGCTCGTAACCGCCGGATTTTAGCGTAATTGCCCCTTTCCCGTGTGTCATGGAGGCGAGTTCAACCGCGTAGTCCATAAATGTGACTACTGGGACAACGCCGGTAATGACCGCTGTCTCAGCCCCCGTTTCGGGCGGGTTGAATCGGCCGTGGGCTTGCTGGATGTCGGTCATCACTTTGCCCAGTTGATCCAACCCTACTTTGATTTTAAACTGATACACCGGTTCCAAAAGCAGGTTCTCTGCCTGCTCCAGCGCTTGCCGCAGCGCGCGGGAAGTGGCTTCGCGGAAATCCCCGCCGCTGGTATGTTTGTGATGCGACCGTCCGGTTAGCAGGGTCACCTGGACATCCGTCAGGGGCGAGCCGGTCAACAAGCCGTGATGCTCCCGCTCCAGCACATGCTGGCCGATCAAGTTCTGATAGCCAACGGACAAATCGTCGGCATGACAGGCGTTCACGAAGGTTACGCCGCTTCCCCGTTCCCCCGGCGTGAGCCGCAAATGCACTTCGGCATAATGGCCTAAAGGCTCGAAATGTCCGCAGCCAATGACCGGAGCGGCGATCGTTTCCTTGTACAAGATCTCCGGCGGGCCAAAGGCGATATTCATCCGAAACCGATCCCGCAGCACCTGCTGCAAAATTTCCAACTGGATGTTGCCCATCACGTGAATGTGCAGCTCCTGCAGCGCCTCATCCCAACGGGTCCCCAAGGTCGGATCCTCGGCGTCCAACAGCCGAAAGACGCGCAGCACTTCCTTCAGGTGCAAAGGCGCTGCAAACCGCACCTTGGATTGCAGCGCAGGCGTGAGCTCCCGTCGGATCGAATCGTGCAGGGCTCCTACGGCATCGCCGGATTGAGCTTCGGTTAGTCCCGTCACTGCAAATAATTCGCCTGCGCTTCCGCGATCCACTTGAACGAAACGCTGGCCATTGTATTTGCGGATACCGGTAATTTTCTCCGAACGCCGGTCTCCATCGGGTCCCGACTCGATTTCATCGCGGACGTTTAACGTGCCCTGCAGGGCTTTAATAAACGTAATCCTTGTCCCTTGCTCGTCATGCCGAATTTTGTAGACGCGGCCGGCAAACGGAAGCTGTGGATCGTACGCGGTTGGCATCAACCGGTCCAGCGCGTTAAGAAAAGTATCGATCCCTTCATCCAGAAGCGCAGAGCCACGCAAGCAAGGGAATACCCGCTCGTCTTGGACGAGCCGGACCAGGTGCGCGTTCCATTCCTCATCCGTCCCGGCTCCCTCCAAAAACGGCTCAAGCAACGCTTCCTCCCGTTCGGCCAACCAAGCTTTTTGCGTATCGTCCAATCGGCCGCGTTCCGTCCAGCCGGACAAGTCCAGCGCATCGCCGCTCAATTCGCGCCGAATGTCCAACAGAACCCGGTCCGGGTCCGCACCGGTGCGGTCGGTTTTGTTGATAAAGAAAAACGTCGGAATCCCGTAGGAACGCAGCAACTGCCAGACCGTTTCCGTGTGGCCTTCGACGCCCTCCACCGCACTGACGATGATGACGGCGTAATCCAGCACCTGCAGCGTCCGTTCCATCTCAGCGGAGAAATCGACATGACCGGGCGTATCCAGCAGGAAATACGTCGATTTCCCGTATTTCATTTCCGACTGATCGGCGAAAACGGTAATGCCGCGCGCCCTCTCAATCTCGTGGCTGTCAAGAAAGGCGTCGCGGTGGTCGACCCGCCCCCGGCTGCGAATCGTTTGCGTGCGATATAGCAGCGCCTCGGCGAAGGTCGTTTTGCCGGCGTCGACGTGCGCCAGCAGTCCGATCGTTTTATACATGGCTGCGCCTCCCGCCGCCTAGTTCTTAAAGCTGTGGATCGGCGCCGGAATGCGACCGCCCCGCTCGATGAACGGCGCGCAGTTAAAGGCGTTGACCGGCAGAATCGGCGCGTAGCCCAGCAAGCCGCCGAATTCCACGATCTCGCCGACGTCCTTGCCGATGACCGGAATGATCCGGACGGCCGTCGTCTTGTTGTTGACCATGCCGATCGCCGATTCGTCGGCGATGATGCCGGAAATCGTCGCGGCGCTGGTGCTGCCGGGAATCGCGATCATATCGAGCCCGACGGAGCACACGCACGTCATCGCTTCCAGCTTCTCCAGCGTCAGCGCGCCGCGCTGCACCGCTTCGATCATCCCGTGGTCCTCGCTGACCGGGATGAACGCGCCGCTCAGGCCGCCGACGTATGAGGAGGCCATGACGCCGCCTTTTTTCACGTTGTCGTTCAAGATGGCCAGCGCAGCCGTCGTTCCCGGCGCTCCCGCTTCTTCCAAGCCCATCACCTGGAAGATCTCCGCGATCGAATCGCCGATCTCCGGCGTCGGGGCAAGCGACAAGTCGATAATGCCGAACGGAACACCGAGCCGCTTGGAAGCTTCCTGCGCAACGAGTTGACCGACCCGGGTTACTTTAAACGCCGTTCGCTTAATCGTTTCGCACAACGTCTCGAAGTCTTTGCCCTTCACGTCCTCCAGCGCGCGCTTCACCACGCCGGGACCGCTGACCCCCACGTTAATGACGCACTCCTGCTCTCCGACACCGTGGAACGCCCCGGCCATGAACGGGTTATCTTCCACCGCGTTGCAGAACACGACCAGCTTGGCGCAGCCGATGGAACCCCGGTCCGCCGTCCGCTCGGCGGTACGGACGATGATGTCGCCCATCCGTTTTACGGCATCCATATTGATCCCGCTGCGCGAGGATCCGACGTTGACCGAGGAGCAGACCCGGTCCGTGACGGCCAGCGCTTCAGGGATACTGTCGATCAACACTCGGTCGCCGTTCGTAAAGCCCTTTTGCACGAGGGCCGAGAACCCGCCGATAAAATTGACGCCCACCTCCTTGGCAGCCCGATCCAGCGCTTCGGCTACCGGCACGAACGTATCGGTCTTCAGTCCGCCCGCGGCGATCGAGATCGGAGTCACCGAAATCCGTTTGTTGACGATCGGCACGCCGAATTGCTTCTCCAAATCCTCGCCCGTTTTGACCAGGTTTTCGGCCATGCGGGTGATTTTGTCGTAGATGTTCCGGTTAAAAACGTTCATCTCCTCATGAGCGCAGTCCATCAGACTGATCCCCATCGTAATCGTGCGCACGTCGAGGTTCATTTCGCGGATCATCGAATTCGTTTCTTGTACTTCTACGCGTGAGATCATGGTGTTCTTCTCCCCCTTCTCAGATCCGGTGCATCGTATTAAAAATGTCCTCGTGCTGCAGTTTGATTTCCACGCCGATCGTTTGCCCGAGCGCTTGCAGTTCCTCCACAAGCAGTTCGAACGTTTTGGCCGGCGCGGAGATATCGACAATCATCATCATGTTGAAATATCCCTGAATGATCGTTTGCGAAATATCCAAAATATTGACGTTGTTGTCGGCCAGGTACGTGCAAACTTTGGCGATAATGCCGACCTTGTCCTTGCCCAGTACGGTAATGATCCCCTTCAACGAAGCTTCCCCCTTTAAGTTCAAGACTCCCCGCCAATACGGACGAATCGTCTATTCCGCTTATTATGGCAAAAGAACGAAAAATCTTCAATAACGGCTTTCACTCGGTGACGCGGAAAAATAACGCCTTTCGGCTGGCGATACGGGCTTTGCTGGTGATTTCTCCTTCGTGCCGTTAGAGCGGAAGCCCTGACTGCCCTCCACCTCACAGTCCATGGCACGATACCTTCCTTGCTTCAGCTTCAAGTCGATAAAATCGACCACCTGCTGCAGCGAGGCGATTTGCTCCACGATGTGGGCTCGGTGTTGTACCATCTGCTCGACCAGCTCCGGATATTCCCCGGGATCGGCATCGGCGGACACTTTCAGGAATGGCCGCATTTCCTCCAGCGGCATTCCGGTTTTTTTCAAACAATTGACCAGCTTGATCGTTTCCAGGGCTTCCTTACGATAAACGCGATGGCCATTTTCCTTCCGCTCGGCTCGTGGCAGAAGCGCAATTTTCTCATAATATCGGATCGTATCCTCGGTAATGCCGGTTAGTTCGGCTGCTTGCTTGATGGTAAAGGTAGGTCCGTCAATGGATTGAATGGATTGGATCGCCATGCTTCCTCCTCCTGCTCTTCCGTAGATTCTCTTTCTGCATTATATAACTTGGAGTCAGCTCCAAGTCAACAACGGCTTGACTTGGAGTCGACTCCAAGATCTACAATCGGGCTCAAGACAGGAATGGAGTCTGCAAAATCAATCAGGAGGGAACAAATATGCATACGGTAAGCGAAAATATAACCTTAATCACGGGGGCCAACGCCGGAATCGGGCTGGAGTTAACGCGGATTCTGCTAAACGAAGGATGGCAAGTCATTGGCTTGAACCGTTCCGACTGGCCGGCGGACGATCGGAAGCTGCAAAGCGCGGCTCTAACCGGACAGCTAAGAACTTACAAAACGTCGGACTTATCCGATTTTGCCAGCTTGCGGCAAGCGCTTGAACAAATGAAAGCCAACGAAGATCGAGTTGACGTGCTGTTCAACAACGCCGGCCGCAGCTTCCCGGAATTGGAGTATTCAAGGCAAGGCCGCGAGATTCACTACGAGCTGATGACGGTCGTGCCTTATATTCTCACGATGGAATTGAAACCCTTATTGAACCGGGGACGCTTGAAAACCGTCCGCAAAGGGAAACGCTCGGGGCTGCCGTTCTGGCTAATGCCGATAATGAAACTCTTCTTCTCCCCGCCAACCCATGGGGCAGGGCAACTGTATGCGGGGGCGCTGGGCAAGTCTCGCGGTCTGACCGGCGTCTATTTGAATAAAGGTCAGGTCGCGGAGATCAAGTTCCGGGAACACGCCCAAACGGTGCTGAACCAGGTCCGGACGGTTTATGAAACCGAGTATCTCAGGGAACGCCGCTAAACCTGCGGCGTTTCTTCATTATCCCGAGGTTCCGCCCGGTTCCGGACGGTTTGATGTCTCTTTAGCCCGCAATCGTTCAATGAACAACTTGGTTTGCCGTTCCTTGCGCTTGCGCTCCTTGTCTTCTCCGTTCAGTGCCTTGAGCAAGGAGGCGCACATCCCCAGCATAATCACGGCGAAAGGAAGCGCCGCAACGATTGAAGCGGTTTGCAGGCCGCTAAGTCCTCCGCTGATCAGTAGAATCAAGGCGATTAGCGACTGCAGGATCCCCCAAGTCAATTTCACCTTATTGCTTGGATTCAAAGTCCCTTTGGACGACAACATCCCCAGCACGAAGGTTGCTGAATCCGCGGATGTTATGAAAAAAGTGATGATTAGGAGAGTGGCAACCGTGGCAATCACCATGCCCAGCGGCAACTGTTCCAACATGAGGAACAAAGCGGTCGTCACGTCTTCCTGCACAGATTGGGCCAACCCGGCATGCTTGAATAACTCCATATTCAGGCCGGTGCCTCCGAATACGGAAAACCAAATAAACCCAAAGGTGCTGGGAACCAGGAGCACCCCAAGCACGAATTCTTTGATGGTTCTTCCGCGCGACACCCTAGCAATAAAAGTGCCTACAAAAGGAGCCCAGGCAATCCACCACGACCAATAAAACAACGTCCAGTGGCCCACCCAGGTTCCCTGAGTGAACGGTGTCATCCGTAAGCTCATGACGACCAGGTTTTGCAAATAGTCTCCAAGCGTCGCCGTAAGCGTATCGAAAATAAAGGAAGTCGGGCCGACTAACCATACGAATACCAGGAGAGTGATGGCAATGATCAAGTTCAAATTGCTGAGCCGCTTGATTCCTCGGTCCAGACCGGTTGTTGCGGATAGCAAGAACAAGACTGTTACCGCTGAAATGATCAAGGCCTGAATCGTCAACGTATTTTGAATGCCGAACAAATGGTGCAGCCCTCCGCTGATCTGCAAAGTGCCTAATCCTAACGAAGTGGCTACGCCAAATGCGGTGGCGATGACCGCCAACACATCGATCGTTTTGCCCAGAACGCCTTGGACCGTCTTCTCGCCCAATAAAGGGATGAAAGTCGTGCTTATGAGACCGCGGTAACCTTTGCGGAATTGGAAATAGGCGAGAGCAAGCGAAATGAGCGTATACACTCCCCAGGGATGCAGTCCCCAGTGAAAAAAGGAATACCGCATCGCCAATCTGGCCGCCTGCGGAGTCCCTCCTTCCGCCCCTTCCGGAGGAGTCAAATAATGCGACAAGGGTTCTGCGGCGCCCCAAAAGACGAGTCCGATTCCCATTCCGGCGCTAAACAGCATGGCGAACCACGATACGTTCGAATATTCGGGCTCGTCGTCGTCATTCCCCAGTTTAATCTGCCCATACTTGCTAAAAGCCAAATAGAAAGAAAAAACAAGAAGTCCCAGCGTGGTCATCAAATAGAACCAGCCGAAACTTCCAATAGAAAATCCCAATACCCGATCTGCCGTTGCCGCCAGTTGTTCCGGAGCTAACGCCCCCCATAGGACGAACAACAGGATGATCAGAAAAGAAACGATGAATACCATCCCCAAACCCCCAGCCCAAGTCTAATTTATAACCTGATACAATTGTTTGCCGTGACTGGGGAATTATGCACGTCGGGGGAAAGATTCAACTGCTTTAACGAAAATTCCGGTTTCGTTTCGTTTCGTATTGCTTCTTCAGCAGCGCAAAAAGAACGGCATCAACGAATTGATTCTTCTCAAAGAAGGTTTCCTTCAAATAGCCTTCTTCATGGAAGCCGGTCTTCTCCAGCAAATACCTGGAACGAATATTGTCCGGGTCAATATACGCCTCGATCCGATTCAGCCCCAAATCCTCGAACCCGAACCGCAGGATCTCCTGCAGCACTTCGGTCATAACGCCTTGGCGCCAATAGTCCGGGTTGAGCTCATATCCGACCTCGGCTTTATAGTTTTCTTTCGACCAGTTGTGAAACCCGCAGGTGCCGATAACCCGGTCGCTTTCGGCTTTAACCGTGATCGCCCAGCGAAAGCCCCGCTTCTCCACATACCGGCTGTTCCACTTTTGGATCAGCTCCACGGCTTCCCGGAGCTCCACGAAACGATCCAAATCATAATATTTGGTCACTTCGTCGTTGGAGAAATAATGGAACAAATCGGCAGCGTCTTTCGTCGTCAGCCTTCTCAGTACAAACCGCTCCGTTTCCAGTTGGGGGAACAATTTCATAACGACCGGTCCTTTCCTAGAGTATACGTAAATCTATTATAGGTGAAGGACCGCACCGAAAGGAAGAGTCAAATCCATAGGGGCTTCTCTCGAAACAAACCGATCAGGTTGTAACCGCCAGTCTGATTCCGATGCCAAACGGATCGCGCAAATGGAGTTCATTCCCCTCCCGCGCATAGGACACCTCTGCTTCGGCTAACCGGCTCTCCACGGCTTCCAGGGCCGGCACGTCCGGCAGTTCCGTCGTGAAGTATCGGATGCCGACTGCATCCTCCGGCGCTGGCGGCGCCCCTTTGCCGGCCCACAGGTTCAGGCCGATATGGTGGTGGTATCCGCCGGCGGAGACGAATAACGCCGACCCGCCATAACGGGAGGTGACCTCGAATCCGAGAATGCCGCTATAGAACTGTTCCGCCTGGTGCAGATCGCCTACATGAAAATGCACATGGCCGATCCGCGTGCCTTCAGGCAAACCGTTCCACTCCGCGTGCTCGGACAGCGACAGCAGGTTTTCGATATCTACGGGATCCGTGGTCATGAGAATTTCGCCGCCCGCGTTTTTTTGCCAGGTATCACGGGGACGGTCGGCATAGATCTCGATGCCGTTGTGATCGGGATCGTTCAAATACAGCGCTTCGCTGACCAGGTGGTCGCCTTGGCCAACCGGGATTTGGTGGCGGATCAGATTGCGCAGCGCGAGTCCCAATGCTACCTGGCCGGGAACCAAAATCGCAAAATGATATAAACCCGACACGGACCGTTCGGGCAAAATTCGATAGCGGTTATCGGCCTCCAGGATCAACAAAGGGGTTGTGCCGTCGGCGGTCAACTCGGCAACCGGGCCGTTTTGGCGCAGCAGCCGGAAGCCGATCACCTCCTGATAAAAGGCAAGCGACATTTCGAGATCGCGAACTTTAAGTTGAACAACGCCGATTTGCGCGGCGGGATCGATCGTTAAGGGATGAGTCATCACCATTTCCTCCTTCGGGATAGTACGGATCCGGTATAAATGTAACAACAATGGTTACAAATCGAACGTTGTAATCAGTATAGTTACAGGGAGCAGGATTGTCAATCCGCCGCCCAAAAAGCCCCCTGTTCGTTCCAGGGGGCTTCATCTGTATTGCGCTAGACCGATCCGCTTTTGGCTGAGATCTCATCCACGACGTCCTGCAGCGTCACGGCCGCCAGCGTGTTCTCCATCGCCTTCTGCGCCAGAGAGAAAATCGGTTCGATGGCCGATTGAATATTCCGACCGACCGGGCAATCCGGGTTGGGATGATCATGAACGGCAAACAAACCGTCTTCCTCCACGACGTGCACCGCGCGGTAAACGTCAAGCAGCGTAATCCGGTCAAGCGGACGCGACAGCTTCGACCCGGCGACCCCCGTGCGCACTTCCACCAGGCCCGCTTTGTTCAGCATGCCCATGATTCGGCGGATGACGACCGGGTTCGTATTTACGCTGCCGGAGATGTACTCCGAGGTGCTAATCCCGTCCTTGTTGATTTCCAGCAGGGACAAAATATGAATGGCTACGGAAAATCTGGAGCTAATCGTCATGATAAGCCTATCCCCCTTTCCATCGTCTTGTAACCATATTAGTTACCCAAGGAGCGGAATGTCAACCGACTTTCTCACCGTCAGGCGAAATCGCTTCTCGTCTTCGTTTTACCTGAATTAGACTTGCTTCAGAATCGCACGTATAACGGAGTAGCTGATCAGGCTGCGGTCCCGGTACACCGCCGCTACCGAATCGGGATGTTCGCCGAGGATGCCCTTCTGAAGGATGGCCGCGCCAAACCCGCGTTCCACCGCTCCGTTAAACGTAAAGGTGACGCAATATTCGGCCGCGAACCCGCATACCACCACGAAGTCGGTGTCTCGTTCGCGCAGAAGTTGCTCGAGGTCGGTCTTCCAAAACGAGTTGCTCCACGCCTTGGAAATCCGAATGTCGGATTCGTCCAGCTTGACTTCCGGAATCACCTCGTACCCTGGTGTTCCCTCGCCCCCGTCCTGGTCCTGAACCACGACGACCGGCCGGCCCGCTTCCCGAAACAGGTCGGCGACAGCATTCATGTACTCGCACGCTTCCGGTATTTCGTTTTGGAATCGCGGACGGTTCAAAAAGGCTTGCTGCATATCGATGATCAATAAAGCCGGTTTCATGCCTGTTCCCCCTTGTATCGCCCGCTTACGGGCCCTAATTTCTTACATTATACACGATCCGAAGGATCCGTCGACGTAATTGCCGCCCCATTTTTTTGGCACAACAGAACGAAAGGCTGCGGCCGAAGGAAGTTTATGCGATTCTAATCGCCAAATTCGGGATAGACGATCAACTGCATTAAACGCACAAAAAGATGCCTCAAGCCGAGAGTTCTCGCGCCTGAAGGCATCTTTTTGTACGTCGAAACTTCATCCGTAAACATGAATATCGCGAAGTTGCTTGGCTTGCTCAATATAAGGCCCCTCCGACAAGTTGTTGAAGGCCAGATGGGTGGCTCGCAAACTGAGCAGTTGATCGCCCGGCTTGAGGCCAAATTGCCGCCAGGTCGGCAGCGGCAGCGTAAAATAACCCTTGCTGTTCAAATAAACCCAACTGAACGTGCGTTCCTTAAAGGTAATGGCCTCCCCTTCCGGAATGGCGAATTGTTGAAGCTGAGGAATGCTGGCAAAAATTGAGGCAAGCGGCGAGTTGGGGATCAGTTCTTTGCAAACGACGCTAAAGCCTTTGGCCGTATTCCGGCCGGTCATCAGAATAATGTTGGAGTCCGGGCGAATCTGGTACTCATGCAGGGCTTGATCCGGAAGGTAAAACGATCCGTCGGGAAGAATTTTGCTCCATGCGTAAAAGTACTTCCCGCCTTTGGCATTAACTGCCATATCTATCATCCCCCGAGCGTAATGAATAACATAAATGTCGTTACTACTTAGGTCTCCTCCTATCGCGAGGAGATTTTTTTTTGTCTCAAGCAGTAATTCCCATGCAAACGTCGAATGTAATATTATCCATTGAATCATGAGGTGAGCCGTATGAAGCTGACGAAACAACAGGTCAATACTATTTGTAAAGGCGATCAGGAGATTGCCAGTTACTTTCATGCGCTGCTGGATCAAAATGAGAAGCTCACCCAAATCGTAGAGAAGCAAGCCAAACGCATTCAACAATTGGAGAAGCGAGTTCAGGAACTGGAGCGCCAACTCGGCCAGAATAGTCAGAACAGCAGCAAACCGCCTTCGAGTGACGGATTCCGTAAACCAACCAATTTACGCCAACCAGGAGGGAAAAAAGGCGCTCCTCAAGGTCACGAAGGTCATACGCTGCATGTGGTTACGAACCCGGATTATGTCATGGTTCATCCGCTTGAAACCTGTTCCAGCTGCGGTTTTTCCTTGAAACAGGTACCCGCACAAGAGCTAGAGAAGCGACAAGTCTTTGACTTACCTGCCCCTCGCATGGTCATCACCGAACATCAGGCTGAAAAGAAATGTTGCCCGCAATGCTGCGTCCAACAGACCGCTTCCTTTCCTTCTCATGTTCGAGCGCCTGTGCAATACGGAAGAGAAATGGCAGCATGGACGGCTTATCTTCATGCCTATCAATTGTTGCCGCTTGAGCGTATTGGACAGCTCTATGCCGATCTCACGGGATACCGCCCGAGCGAGGCCACCTTACTTGCTCAACTGGAAGAGATGACAAGTCGTCTTCAGCCGCTAGAGCGAACCATTCGCGAGCAGCTGTTAGCCAGCCCCGTGGTACACGCCGATGAAACGGGATTTCGCGTCAACGGAAAAGGGTACTGGATGCATACCGTGTGTAACCAAGAGTGGACACTCTTGTTCGCCCATCCCAGCCGCGGAAGCAAAGGAATGGATGCCATGAATGTATTACCCCACTATAAGGGGAATCTCGTTCATGACTGCTACGCCTCTTACTTTAAAGACCAGTATGCTTTCCGTCATGTGCTTTGCAATGCGCACCTGCTGCGGGATTGTAAAGAAATTGCCCAGTACGATAACCATCAATGGGCAACCGATATGACGACGCTGTTGCAAGAGAGTTGGAAAGCTGCACGCATAGCTCGCAGCCTTCAACAGCCTCTATCTGATGCGGTGGTCCAAGCATTCAGATCCCGTTATGATGATATTCTGCAGCGAGGTCGTGAAGAATGGGCGAAAGATGCCGTGCCCGAGAAAACGGGACCTCGCGGAAGAAAATCCAAGAGCAAAGCAGCCAATCTAGGTGGGAGGTTTCTGGCGTACAAAGACGCCGTACTCGCCTTTCTTTGTGATGCCCGAATTCCTTTTGACAACAACCAAGCGGAGCGAGATATCCGTATGGTGAAAGTCAAAACGAAGATATCTGGTGGATTCCGCACTTCGCAAGGTGCGGAGCAATTCGCTCGCATCCGCGGCGTCATCTCCACGTTTCGCAAAAAACAACTCCCCATCTTAAACTCCCTGATTTCTGCACTTCAAGGTCAATTCAGTTTCTAACAGCACCTAAGTAGTAACTAAATGTCTACCTAATAGAATTATCATCGCCCAATCGCTGGGGCGCGAGATATGATATTAATCACCTTGGATACAATTTGGAATGATATGGGTATCGCCTATTCGATAAGCTCTTCAATTTTCTCGGCAAAATACACCTTATGCGCTTTAAGCACAATAATCTTCAAGATCATGTACACCGGGATAGCTAAAATCATCCCCAGGATGCCGCCAAAGTCTCCGGCCACAAGCAGCAGAATGATCGTGGTTAAAGGGTGGATGTTGATCGTTTTGCCATAAATGTACGGGGCAATCAAGTTGCCTTCGACTTGTTGCGCCACTACCACGATCAAAATGACCCAAACCACCATGGACGGGGACACGGTGAACGCCACGATTACGCAAGGAATCGCCCCGAGCAGCGCGCCAAAATAAGGAATGAAGTTAAACAGCGCACCAACGACCGCAAGAAGCAGAGGGTATGGCAGTCCGATCAGCCAAAACCCGATGAAGCTCATAAATGCCAGCAATACGGCGCTAATCATCCTCCCGGCAATGAACCCCTTCAACATGCTGTCGATCTCGTGAATAACGTCCGCACCTTCACGGCGGTAACGAACGGGTAGCATCCGAACCAGTGATGGCGTAATCCGCTCATCTTCCTTCAGCATGTAATAAAGCAAGATCGGGACGGTGCCCACCACGATCACGAAATCGTTGAGAAAGGTCACCACATGCGATAAGTAGCCGGAAATCGCTTCCATAGCCGAGTTCAGATATTCCGTGACTTTGTTCATCAGCTCTGGCCCCGTTTCGTTCGTCACCATCGGGAAATAAAGGTTGCGGAAATCGTACATCTGCGACTGTACGCCGTTGACCAGCTTCGGCACGTTATTCATGAATTCGATGATCTGCTTCCGCAGCGGCGGCCATACGACGTTCAGGAAGATCGTGACCACACCGGCAAACAGCAAATAAATCAGCAGGATCGAGAGCACGCGGCTCAGCTTCTTGCGTTCCAGGAAATGCACGATCGGCCGCAGCAGATAATACAGAAATCCGGAGACCGTCAACGGAACGATCAAAATGGACACTAGCGTCACCAGCGGATTAAATATAAAGCTGACCTTGGACAACAAATAAATGATCGTCAGCACCAGGATGATCCCCAGCGACGTTCGGTAGAACGGACGTTGCCACACGGTTGGTTCCTCCTCTCCCTCTCTTCCGGCCCACCGGAAGTTCGCGGATCAAGCCTCCGGCAGCGTATCCAGCGCGGCATCCAGCAGCGTATCAAACCATTCGTCGTCTTCCTCGATCCGCGCGTCAACCGCAAGGAATTGCTCCTCGATGCCCGGCTCGCCGGCATAATGAAGGCTGTAATCCCAATCCTTCCCCTTCTGGCTGTAAAACGTAATTTCATAGCCGGCCTTGTGCGTACTCACTTCGAAGACGGTTTTGCCGATGCAGGCTCCATCCTCCTGGCGCTGCATTTCGGCGTGAACAATTTTCAATTCGGTCATGCGTATCGCATCTCCTTATATCCGTCAAAAACTCAGTTTAATATTGGACAGTCTTCTTGCAATATCGTACCATAAGTCAATAGCAATCTGCAGAACTTTTACGGAGGTAACATCTCTTGCCGAAACGAAAAAAAACGGTGCTTTCGCCCCCGAAAATATTAACCTTCGGTTTTGCGCTGGTCATCACGCTTGGCGCATTTTTGCTATCGCTTGCTCCCGCAACGGCGGAGGGTCATCGGCTTGGTCTGATCGATGCTTTGTTTACCGCCACTTCGGCCGTTTGTGTAACCGGACTGACGGTCGTGGATACCGGTACGCATTTCACCGTGTTCGGACAAATCGTCGTCCTGCTACTGGTACAGATCGGAGGGCTTGGTTTTGCGACGGTCGGCACGTTGATCTCGCTTGCCTTCAACCGCCGAATTTCACTGCGTGAACGGCTGGTGCTGCAGGAATCGCTGAACCATCATCAGATCGGGGGATTGCTTCCCTTGATTCTGCGCGTCATGGCGTATTCCTTGACGTTCGAAGCGACCGGCGCGCTGCTGCTTTTCGCCAGGTTCGCCCTGGATATGCCGCCGGGACAAGCGTTGTATTTCGGCATCTTTCACAGCGTTTCGATTTTCAACAACGGCGGCTTCGAATTATTCGGCGGAATTCACGGGCCCTTTAGCGGGTTGACCGAGTACGCCGGCGACCCGTTCGTGAACGTTGTCGTCATGCTTTTGATTTTCCTCGGCGGGATCGGCTTCATCGTGATTGCCGACCTGCTTGGTTATAAGCATAACCGGCGATTGTCGCTACATACCAAGGTCGTCTTGACGGTGTCCGGCATTCTGACGGTCGTCGGCGCAATCATCTTATTGGCGATCGAAGCGAATAATCCCCATACCCTGGGGCCGATGAATTGGACGGACCGCCTCTTCGCCAGTTTCTTTCATTCCGTCAGCTCCCGGTCCGGCGGAGTCAGCACCGTATCGGTGGCGGATATGGAGCAATCGAGCCAGTTTTTGCTGATCTTGCTCATGTTCATTGGCGCGGCTCCCGGATCTACCGGCGGCGGGATCAAAGTCACGGTATTCGCCATTTTGCTCGGGGCGATTTATACGATGATACGCGGCAAGGAGGATATTGTCTTCTTCCGCCAACGTTTGCCCAAAGCTTCGATCATTAAAGCGATTACGCAAACTTGGCTGGCGATGTTCCTGGTGGTTTCCGTCACCATGGCGTTATCCGCGCTCGAGGACCGTTCGTTTCTGACGCTGCTCTTTGAGGCGACGTCCGCGTTTGCTACCGCCGGGTTGAGCCTCGACGTGACGCCGAAGCTGACCGAGATCAGCAAGGTGCTGCTCTGCGCGGTCATGTTCCTCGGACGGATCGGCCCGCTGACGTTGGCTTATGCATTTACCCCGAGGTCCAAGAAGGAATTGCTGAAGTACCCGGAAGGTAAAATTATTATTGGCTGACCCCTTCGGCCCGCAATACAAATTCGTTATGGGATGGTGTATGATAGAACAATAACCTATTTCCAAAGTATGGAGGAGACCGTATATGTCCGATTTTCAAATGAAACTGGAAAAGTATGCAGAACTGGCCGTCAAAATAGGCGTAAACGTGCAGCCCGGCCAAAACCTGATCATCAATGCGACCATCGATAGCGCGGAGCTCGTCCGTCTCATCGTTAAGCAGGCCTATGAAGCGGGGGCAAGGTTCGTCAAAGTCAACTGGAGCGACGATGTCGTTACTCGCTTGCGCTACGATATGGCCGCCGAGGAGTCGTTCCTGGACGAACCGAAATGGTATGCCGGCGAAATGCTGGAATACGTGGAGAACGGTGCGGCCGTGCTGCATGTGATCTCGTCCGATCCCGACTTGCTGAAGGGCGTGTCCACCGAACGGCTTACCAACCATCAAAAAACGTACGGCAAAGCGATGAGCAAATACCGTGAAATGCAGATGTCCGATAAATTCAGTTGGTCGATCGTTGCGGTTCCCTCCAAGGTTTGGGCGGATAAAGTGTTCCCGGGCCTTCCCGAAGAACAACGCGTACAGGCCTTGTGGGAAGCGATCTTCCGCACGGTTCGCCTGGATCAACCGGATCCGGTTGCGGCTTGGCGACAGCATATCGGCAATTTGACGCAGAAATCCGATTATTTGAACGCAAAACGTTACAAGAAGCTGCATTATAAGGCGCCCGGGACCGACCTCACGATCGAGCTGCCGGAAGGCCACCTGTGGGTCGCCGCCGAGAGCATCAACGCGCAGGGCAACACGTTCCTGGCCAATCTTCCGACGGAAGAGGTCTTCACCGCTCCGCTCAAAACCGGGGTGAACGGCACGGTGGCGGCTACGAAGCCGCTTAGTTACCGGGGCACCATCATCGACCGTTTCTCCTTGACCTTTGAAAACGGCCGGATCGTGGATTATCAAGCCGAAGTTGGCGCCGACGTCCTGAAACAGCTCGTGGAGCTGGACGAAGGTTCGCATTATCTGGGCGAAATGGCGCTTGTCCCGCATAATTCGCCGATCTCGCAATCGGGCATTTTGTTCTACAATACGCTGTTTGACGAAAATGCCTCCAACCATTTGGCCATCGGCAATGCGTACGCCTTTAACTTGGATGGCGGGAAATCGATGTCTCAGGAAGAACTGGCGCAGCGCGGATTAAATTCCAGCCTGGCGCACGAGGATTTTATGGTCGGGTCCGCCGAGATGGATATATTCGGCATCACTGCGGACGGCAAGGAAGAGCCGATCTTCGCCAAAGGCAATTGGGCGTTCTAATCAACCGCAATCGAGCAGCGCTCCCGGCAGTCCGAACTGCCGAGGAGCGCTTTTTTATGGCATGAAGAATCTGTTGAAAATGGGCGAAATTTATCACATTGTTGTTATATTTATGGTAAATCGTTCCTTTTCCTGCGATCATAGAGTAAAATTGGGGATAGATTCTAGCAAGTGGGGATTAGGATACGAGATGGAGAGGTAATTTTATGGCCAGTCGTTTACGGTGTTTGCTTACCTCCAATTATTTGGAACTGTCCAAGCAAGCACAGGAAGAAGTTTATTACGCATATTCCGCTCTGGTACACGGTACCGTTTATTATATGGTAAAGGATCGCCAAGCAACCGAGGACATTATCCAGGAAGCGTTCCTGATGGTCATCCTCAAGAAGCCGTCTTTCGATAACGAAAACAGCCTGCGTGCCTGGCTGAAAACGGTCGCCCGCAATATGGCCATCACCTATTTGCGCAAGAATCGGAAACACGACTGTAGCTTCAATTCGGACTGCGCGTTGCAAGAGATCGGCGCGACGGCATGGCCGGACGATTCCGTGGAGGGCTGCGTGGAAACCAAGCTGTTGGAGGAAACCATCTGCGCATATCTGCACCATATCAAACCGGAGTACCGGATGTTGCTCGAATATCGCTGGAAGCAGGGCCTAAGCTATAAAGAGATTGCGGACCGAATGGGGCTCTGCGAAAATCTTGTCCGGCAACGGTTATACCGTACCCGGGAAGGAATCAAGAAAATGCTGCACACGGAATGGGAAGACCAAAAACCGGATGCCTCGATCTAATATAGAGACATCCGGTTATTATTTAGAGTCAGGCGCCGGCTTCTTCCAACGGTAACAACTGCTGGCGAATGAGCTTAACGCGAGAGATTCTCTTGTTGTCGGTTTCTTCCACCACGTAAGTATAATCGCCGTACTGCACGGTTTGCCCCACCTGCGGAGGCAGGAGATCAATCCGGGAGTATAGCCAACCTCCGATGGTGTCATAATCGTCGGAATCCAGTTCCAAGCCGAACCGGTCATTAATGGACTCGATCAGCATCAATCCATCGATCGAATACTCATGAGTGTCCAACTGCTCGATGCCGGGGCGTTCCTCATCGAACTCATCCTGGATCTCGCCAACGATCTCTTCAACGATGTCCTCCAATGTGACCATCCCCGAGGTTCCGCCGTATTCGTCGATCAATATGGCAATTTGCGTTCTCCCCCGCTGCATGCGTTTCATCAAATCGCTAATCGGAATCGATTCCGGCACGGCCATGATCGGACGGATCAAGTCGCGAAGGTCTCGGGTTTGGGAACGGATCAAATCCTTAATATGAATAAATCCGATAATATGATCTTTATCCTGATTGCATACGGGATATCGGGTTCTTGTGCCTTCCAAGGCGATTTCCAGGTTTTCCGCCAGCGAATGCTGGGTGTACAAGCAGATCATTTCGGTCCGGGGAATCATGATTTCCCGGGCGGTCGTATCGGCAAACTCAAAAATATTGTCCATGAGCGACATTTCCGTACTATCGATCAAGCCGCTTTCGCTGCTCTCCTTCATCATGACGCGAATCTCTTCCTCCGTATGCAGCGAGTCCTGCTCCGAGACCGGAGCGATGCCGAACAGCCGCAAGAGACTGGTGGAAAGTCCGTTTAGCATCCAGATGAAAGGATACATCAGCCGGTAAAATATGCGCATCGGCCAGGCAAACCATAACGTGATGGTCTCGGCCTTGCGGACGGCGATCGTTTTCGGGGCCAGCTCCCCCAGGACGATATGCAGGATGGCGATCAGAATGAACGAAACGGCTAACGAAACGACAATCCCCGGCCTTTCGCCGAAACCCATCATTTCAAAGAAGGGCCCAAGCATTTGGGCAACCACCGGTTCGCCCAGCCAACCCAGCCCAAGCGAGCTGAGGGTAATCCCAACCTGGCAGGCTGACAAATATCCGTCCAATCTGCTTAACAGATCCTTAGCGATCCGCGCATTCCTTCGTCCCTCCTCGGCTAAAGCCTCGATCCGGGAGCTCTTCACTTTCACGATGGCAAATTCGGCCGATACGAAAAATCCGTTAAGCAACACCAATAACACCATGAATCCTATGGAATAAAGACTCGGTAAAGGGTCACTCAATACGTTTCCTATTCCCGCCGGTCCGGCGGAGAACAGGTGCACCTCCTTCGCGGGTTAAAATCAACAATATTCATTTGCTTTTCATATGAGAACTGCAGCGTTAATTTCCCAAGGGATCCATCTCCTTTTCAGTGCTTTGCATACGATAGGATGAATTCTTCTTAATGATATTATTATACACTACACAGTCAAACGCTGCGGTATTCCTGAGAAACGGGCTGGCAGGCCCAAAAAAACAAAAATGGCCCCCTCTTTCGCAAGGGGACCTAAAGTTTCTTATCGTCTTGTCGGCGGCGGGGAGCCGATCACGCCGGGATATTGATAGACAAGCGGCTCGTCGAACGTCGCATAGTCGAAGTTGACCATCAGCATAACCGTCCGCACGCCCGTAACCGGATCGCTGATGATGATATGGTCGCGCCCGGCGGCTTCCAGCACGCCTTTGAAAATTTTAGCGTTCCATTCGCTGTTGTTCTCGTACGTCATGTAAAATGTACCGACTTTGCCCAAATTCAGACGCAAGATGTTCTCGATGTAAGATTGCTCATAATTCTGCGCAGGCATCGGCATAACGGTGCCGCCTGGAGTCATCGGGCTTCCGCTCGGCACTTGAGGCGGCATTCCCCCTCCGGTGGGCAGCGGATATCCGCCTCCGACAGGCGCTGGCGGATAAGTACCATGAACCGCGGGATAAGCGGCCGGCCGGTATGACTGAGTAAACATGCAATTCATTCCTCCTTATGATTGATCAAGCGATACGTTGGAGTCAATAGACGGAAGGGCAGTCTTCCGCGGATGGAGCAAAGAAACAATGCGCTCTAAACCGGCCGGTATTCTGCTGGTTATACCAGGTTGCCGGGCAATCTCCCGCAGGCCGAAAAAACCACAAGGCGTTGGTAGCCGGCCAGACCCGTTCGCCGTTAATGACGCGCTGCGCCAACCGGATATCGCGTTCACGCGCCCTTTGGTAGAAATATCCTTTCACCGTAGCTTCAAACCCGCCGGGACTCTGAAACACCATCCGATTCATGTCGCGGATATCCTGAAAATCAAGGCAATTGCCCAAGATTCGGTTCACACCGACATTGCCGACCATCAACATGCCCTGCTCGCCTTCTCCTTCCGCTTCCGCACGCATCAGGCGCGCCAGCAGCCTAACGTCTTCGGAGTTTGCTTTAATGACGGCCAAATTGGCTCCTCCTCCCTCTCTGCTGAACGATATATCCTATGTGCACCCGCCTATCTTGGTGCTTGCCGCTGGAAAAAAATCGGTGTCAAGTGCTCATCCGCCGGCAATTACTTGAATGCGGTTGCAATCTTGAACATTTCGTGTCTATTTCTATGGACGCGCTTACATGAATAGCATATACTGTAGATGAATAACGTTTTTTTATACGTTTTTTCTGGTTTCGTTATAATACGGTTGCTTCATTTTTCCTTTTAGGAGGTTACCTCATGAGAATCGCGATTGTTGGCGGCGGCCTGGCCGGGCTTACGGCTGCTGCATACCTGTCGGACCACGGCGATACGTCCGGAACAGTGTTTGAACGGAGCCCGCAGCTCGGCGGACGGGCTTTCACTTATGAGAAATCGGGATTTACTCTGAACTACGGAGCACACGCGGTATACGGCATCGACAGACATACGCTCCATTCCATGGAAGAAGAGCTGAATTTGAAGTTTCAGAGCAAACAGGTGGATAAACGCAAAGTCATGTACGCCAAACACGGGCGCTTAACTCCTGCCCCGCTCGACTTCGTCAACATTATGAAGACGGATGTACTCACGCCAAGGGAGAAAGTCCGTTTCGTCGCGGAAATCGCCGCCGTCATCGGCAACATCCATCAATTGAAGCAACATCGGACGCTCGGCGATTATTTGGATCACTCGCACGCTTCCGCGGACGTCAAAGAGCTGTGGGAGCATCTCGTATGCTCCAACTTCTTCATCACCCCGGAGGAAGCGCGCAAAGTTTCCGGCAAGGTGATCGCGGAATATTACCATAACCTGTTCCTCTCCGGCCAGCCGGTCAGCTATATTCTGGGCAGCTGGGCGACCATCACCGATCAGTTGATCGACAAGATCGGCGGGAACGAAGCTTGGGACATCGCCGTCAAGGAACCGGTCGAATCGATAACGATGGAAGACGGAAAATTCGTGCTGAATACGAAGACAAGGCAGCAACTCGTTTATGATCAAGTGATCTTCGCCATGCCGGTACAGCAGGTAGCCAAACTGTTGGAAGATACGCCTTGGGCAAGCCCGCTCGAACCATTCAAAGACAGCACCTCGACGGAAGTGCTCGTTTACGACGTGGGCTTCACCAAAGTCGTTGCCCGTCCGTTCCACTATATCAGCGATATGGATCACAAGATTTTTATCAGCGACGTCTCCGCCACCGATTTTACGGTTGCTCCCGTGCACGGTCAGTTGCTGCAGGGGATCGCCTACTTGAACGACGACTTCACCGACGAGGAGCAGAAGAAGCAATATCTGGAGCTGAAGACTCGGCAAATGGAGGCGTTGTTTGATACGTATTACCCCAACTGGCGGGAGTTCGTGGAAGTCAAACGCGTGTCCAAGAAAGCGATGGTCGCCAGCGTCAAAAATGTTCACACCAACAAGCTGCTGCCCAACCGTCTGGCCGGCGTGCCCTTTTTCTTCTGCGGCGATGGCTGCGAGGGCAAAGGCGAGCTAGCCGAACGCGCCTTCTCCAGCGGCCGTGCCGTCGCTCAGGCAATCTTGGAACAAGCCGAAACCAAGGCCTTATCCTATTAATCCAACCCAAAAAAACAGAAGCGTATCCGCAAGAGTCGTCAACGGCCGACTTTTCGTCACGCTTCTGTTTTTTGTTGTTAGCCTGTTTCAACCTTACCTGCCTGCCTTTCTTGTGTTTTCGCGGATCCCGACCCCGGATTTTACCCCGAGCTGTGCGACTTCCGGTATTCCTGCAGTTCGGTGCGATAGGTGCGTCCCACCCGCTCGAAGCCGTGGTAACGGCGGCCCTGAAACGTCAGCTTCCCTTCGTCTCCTTCCGCACATTGTCCATACTCCGTCCCGGATACGGCAAATTCCAAACGATCGCCGCTTTCGACCTCGAAGGTCACATAATACTTCGTGTCGGAGCGGTTCACCGACGTGTCGGTGTCATGGCGGTGGCTCACCTCGGTCCGCTTGCCGACGATGACGGACTGAACGCTAAGCACCGGCTTCCTGTTGTTTCCGATGGAGCGCAGAAGTCCTCCTGCTGCCGTAACGGCCAAGATCCCGATGATCACGACAAACAAGATTGGCAGCGCCGTTTCCACCACGCCAAACATTTCCGTCCAAGACTGCATAGCGTTATCCCTCCTTCAAGAGGTTGCTCCGTACCGCTGTTCTCCCTTTCCCCATATGTATATGCCGGCCGGAAATAAAACTTGTTATTCAACGTGTCCATAAAATATGCCACTCTTGTCCAAGATATCGTGAGAAAAACCAAAAACCCCCGATTCGGACTTTGCGAACCGGAGGTTAATTGGGGGTGAAACGGGAGTTATCGGGTTTAAGCATAGTACTCGAACAGCAATTGACGGGTCTCTTCGGCGCCGTCGGCTTCCATTTCGAACGCCTCGTCAAGTCCTTTCTCTGCCCAACAAGCTTTGCATTGCTCTTCGGTCGTGCACAGGTGAGCATCTTCGCAGTTGTAACAAAATTGAAGGTAATTGCGGGTTACGGTTTCTTCATGGGCTGTCGTTTTCATTTAGGTTCCACTCCTATCGTTATGGGAGCGTAAGCTCCGTTGATGATTGCCTTTTGTCGCTGATCCTTCTTACAAGTTAAATATATCACAAAGTTCAAGACGTGCACGTGATAAATTTCACAATATGATGAACATCACATCGCGAAAGTTGGTTAGATCAAAAAAAGCACGACACTTCTGTGCCATGCTCGATTTGACGTCATCCTACAGTACCTGCCAACTCTGTCCCCCGTCCTTCGTTTGCATGAGCAGCGAACGCTGCTGATCCACTTTGGCCACCAGCAGCCATCCCACTCGGGAGTTAAAAAACTGCAACTTCACGATTTCGGGGTAGCCTTTCAGCGTTTCGATCAACCTCTCGTTATCCGGCAACGGCTCCCAGCTTGCTCCTTGGTCGGTCGTATGATACACCGTTGAATCCAGAATCGCCCAACCTTCGTTGCGGGTTAAGAAGGTCGGAGCCAGCTTCTCGTTTAAGCCCGTCTGCCAGGACAGCTTAAACGGGGCTAACGACCATGTGCTGCCGGCATCTTCGGTGAAGTATCCATTGAATTTAGTGGAATTCCCTCGGCTGCAGCCGACAGGAATCCAGCCTTCACTGTCGCTTCCCGAGAAGAAGGACACCGTCCCGATCGTAAAGCTGTCACAGGTTTTGTACTTGTCCAAACGAAAGAACCGATCGTTTTTCGTCCAGGTCAACCCACCGTTATGCGTCATGTGCAAGGTCGGCAGTCCTTCCTTAATCTCGCTGATAAATCCGCGGAGCGGACTCGTAAAAGCCATGGATGGTTGCATCCCGGGATTCACGGTCCGGTTATCCGAAGACAGAAGGCTCACGAGGTCTGTCCCTCCGAGCAGCGCTTCAAAGGATTGGGCTCCATCGTCCGTCGCATATAATGCCCGGTTTCCTTTCGCTCGCGAGGTGCCTTCGGATAAAATCCACCCGTTAGCCGAATCGGCGAACACCATTGCTTTTACCTCCCCGCTTCCAGGGAACGACGTTACTTTCCAGGTTGCCCCGCCGTCGGTCGTACGCAGGACAATCGTATCTCCGGCACCTGCGGAATTGCGTACGATAAAGCCATGATCCGGATCGAGAAAAAAGATATCCTTGCCATACTCGGGCGTGGTCGGAAACGCCACGGAAGCGGCCGGAGAAATATTCTTCCATGTTTTTCCGTTGTCTTCCGTGATATAGAGCCTTAGCTCGTTGCGCGTGCATCCCCAAGCTAAGCCGGTCGTTGCGCTCAGCAACTGAAAATCGGTTAAACGGGTTTGAATCTGGTAGCGGTTGTTTTTGTTCTCCGCCGAAGCGGCGGCGGGATTCCCCTGCTTCTCGGACGATTTCCGATTGATCACCGTGATCGTCTGCCCTTCCTCGGCAGGCTCGTCTTGCACCGGAGCGGCGGCCGGAGTCGGCTCGGACGTGCAAGCCGTCAGAAGGATCGCCAAGACCAGGGCGGTTCCGGTCAACTTATACCACAAGTTCAACCCGAACCACCTCGCTTTCTGCATAAACTTGTATGTACCCCATTATAACATAGGCGCTTTCCGCCGCTATAGACGCGAATCGTTCCCAAAATTGACGGTGAAATGCTGATCCGGTTTGTAAACAGCAAAGGCGTACCCCTTGCTCTGCAGGTATTCGATCATTTGCGGCAAGACCTTCACCGTTTGCGCTTTTTCGTGCAGCAGAATCACTTCCGTGTCCCGGTGCGTCTGGCGCTTCACTTCCTTCAGGATGGCGGCGGGGTTGTCCGGGTACTTCCAATCCTTGGAATCGACCGTCCAATCCCACATCTTAAATCCGGCTTTGGCAATATCATCGCGGAATTTCTCGTCGATTTCCGGTTTGCTTCCGTAGGGCGCGCGAATCAGCGTTGGTGCGGTTCCGGTCAGCTTCTCCACCAGCTTCTGCTCCTGCGTGAATTCTTCGATAAAATGAGCCGAGTCGTCCCCACCGTACAATTTCTTCTTACTGTGGGTCATGCTGTGCAGGCCGATGTAATGGCCGTTTACCAGCGCATCGTTTACGGCCTCCTGATAGCCGTTAAGCTGGTTTCCGATCATAAAAAACGTGCCGTGAATCTGATAACGCTCCAAGATATCAAGCAGCGGCTTCGTATATTTGCCGGGTCCGTCATCAAAGGTCAGGTAGATTACTTTTTGCTTCACGGGCGTTAGGGATTTCTGATCGGTCGTCCCCGGCGCTTTCGTTTCCATCGGCGGCTGAACGGAAGGAAGGTCAGGCGCGGTTTTCGTCAAAGGTGTGCCGGGTTCCGCTGAAGGAGACGATTCGGCAAGCGTAACGTTCCGTCGGCCTTCTTCCGCTTCCCCTGCGGCCGTCAATTTTGCCGATACGACGACCTGGGTTGACTTCTTAGACGGGAGTGATTCGCGCAGCAGCGGGGCGACCGCTACCGCGGTCAGCGCCAGGGATGACGCCGCCAGAACGATCGCCGCCGTCATGATGAATGTTGCCGGCCGTGTCGGACCAGACCGCGTGGCGCGTTCTCCATGCTTTTCACTTCGTTTGACATAAGGCGACATCATGTTCACCGGATTCCTCTCTCTTTTTCTACTTAATAGAATAATATAAAGCGAGGGGTTCGTCCTTACAGAATCGTTAATCGACGGTTACAAAGTGATAACAAGTTTCAATCGCTCCATTTTAGTTAACATAATATAGATTATGTTTCATATTTGATGAAAACTGAATATTCCACATTTTACTTTAAATTTTGATCTTTTTTCGGGTACAATGAAGTGGGCGGATACATATCGCGTTTTTCCGTTGAAGCGCGAAAGCGGCCTGAACGCATGCGGCGCAGCAGGTTAAGAATGCATGCATTGGCGCAAGCTAAGTTCTGGAGAATACGACGAGGAGATGAAAAAATGAAGAACAAACTGCGTCCCAGCCGGGTCGTGATCATCGGTACGGGGGCGGTTGGCGCAACGACCGCCTACACACTATTATTAAGAGAACGGATTTCCGAACTGGTATTAATCGATGCCAATAAGGAAAAAGCGCTTGGCGAAGCGCTCGACATGAACCACGGTCTTCCCTTTACCGGCGGAGTCAAGCTATGGGCCGGCGATTATAGCGATTGCGCCGATGCCGACATCATCGTCATCGCCGCAGGCGCTTCCCAGCGTCCCGGGGAGACTCGAATCGATTTGCTGAAGCGCAATGCCGGCATTTTCGACAGCATTATTCAGAATATTGTCCAATATAACGATCACGGAATTATCCTAGTGGCCACGAACCCGGTTGACATTTTGTCCTATGTGAGCTTAAAGAAAAGCGGGTTCCCGTCCAACCGGGTGATCGGTTCCGGCACCCTGCTCGACAGCGCGCGCTTCCGTTATTTGATCGGACAGAACAAGAAGATTAACCCGCGCAGCATCCATGCGCACATTATCGGAGAGCACGGGGATTCGGAGCTTCCGCTTTGGAGCTTGGCGAACGTAGCCGGCATCGGTCTGGAGTTTTCCGATGAGGATCGCGAGGAAATTTTCAACAGCACGAAAAACGCCGCTTACGAGATCATTAACGCCAAAGGCGCAACATCGTACGCGATAGCGTTGGCGCTGGACCGGATCATCGTCTCCATTCTGCAGAACGAAGCGTCCGTGCTGAACGTATCGACCCTGCTGACCGATTATAACGGGGTCTCCGATGTGTATCTCGGGGTGCCGAGTATCGTTGACCGCTCCGGCGTCCGCGAAGTGCTTGACCTGAACCTGAGCAATGAAGAGCTGGCCCAATTCCACGCCTCCGCCAATAAACTGAAAGCGGAAATCGCCAACCTGGATCTTTAAGCGGCCGCGAATCAGCCTGCAATGATAACGACTTCAAAAAACGTCCGGACTGCACCTGTGAAGTGCACCGGACGTTTTTTAGTCAAATAATTCACTTGATTAACTAATATATTTCATTACATTAAATATAAAGTATAATTCTCGGTTTATCCATGGGGTTATAAGAGAGATTTAAAGGAATGCCTGATCACATCTCCCCGGCTGATTATTCCGACAAGCACCCCATTGCGTTCGACCGGGAGCTTCTTGATTTGCTTCTTGCCCAGAATCGCCGCAATATTTTCAATTTCTTCATCCCATGAAACAGTGAATACTTTCTTCTTGCCGATCTCTTTCACGTTTAGGTTCAGCAACCGCTGTGCGCGCTGCTCGTAGTCCTCCTGATCGCCTTTGAATACGGCGACGTAATAAATGGAATCGACCACGACGTCGCGATGTTTGCCGATGTACCTCATAATGTCGCCGTCACTGATGTAGGAAACGATTTCGTTACGATCGTTGACTACCGGGAGTCCGCTGATGCGGTATTCGATGAAGCGTTCAATGACGGAACGAACCGTGTCGGTCTCCTTGACCTTGTAAACTTGCCTGATCATGATCTCATGCGCCTGCATGTTTATCCTCCTCTTATCATTCTATGACACAACTGCATAAATTGAGTGAATTGCCAGAATCCATAAAAGCGTTTTCCCTACACTAAACCCCGCATTCCGTTTAATTTCATGTCCATTCTATGATACGATAAACTTATCCTATATGGCTATGTAAGGGATTCGAAATCATTTGATTAATTTACATAATATCTATTACGTCAATCAATTGGAGGTTATACAGATGAATGATATCGATTTGCCCTTCGAGGTCATCGAGCGCGCCGTCACACCGCGAGGCGAAATCCAGCTGCAGCGGCGCGGCGATGAATTCGAAATCATCAGCAACGGCACCTTTTTGATGGCTACGTATAACGGCGAGTCGGAGCGCCTGCTGGTCCGCCGTGCGCTGGAACTGGTCCCCGCCCCGGATAAAGTACTGATCGGCGGCCTGGGGGTCGGTTTTTCGCTGCAGGAAGCGCTTTGCGACGTCCGCGTGCGGGAGGCGACCGTCGTGGAGATTGAAGCCAAGGTGATCGACTGGAATCGCTCCGTATTGGCGCATGTGAACGGCTATGCCCTGGAGCATGCCAATACGCGATTGGTTCATGCGGATCTTGTCGCCTGGATTCGCGAAACGGAGGAGTCGTTCGACTTGATCTGCCTTGACATCGATAACGGCCCGGATTGGAAAGTGTTCGACGGAAACGCCTCGCTGTACGATGAAGCCGGCCTGACGGCGCTGCAAAGCCGGCTGCGGCCCGGCGGATGCTTGTCGTTTTGGAGCGCCACCCCTTCGCCGGATTTCGCTCGGCGGTTGCGAGAGACGTTCGGGAACGTGGAAATCCGCGAAGTCCCGCAAACCCATGGCGATCCGGATTATATTTTTTACGTCCGATAAGAAGAATCCAGGATAAGCAGGAGGAACCGATATGAATATCCAAAAAGCCATCGACCGCCGGAAGCTGGACGAGAAGGTTGTACATATGCCTTGGTTCGTGCAGCAGTTTATCGATTATAAGCTCCCGGACCTCTCCCCTTCCACGCTGCTCGAATATGTGCGGGACTATGAGCAGTTCTTTGGCTGGCTGCGCGCGGAGGGATTGTCGGCGGCGGAAACCAACGCCCAAGTCACGCTCCTGGAGCTGGAGACGCTGCATATGGAAAGCATCGTCGGTTACCGGCTTCACCTGACCACGCGGACGGAGAGCACCAATTCCAAAATTACCGTATCCCGAAAAATGTCGTCCTTGCGTTCTTTGTTTCACTACTTAAGCCAAATTGCCGAGGACGAAAACTTTTATCCTTTGTTGAAGCGAAATATTATGGCCAAGGTGGAAATCAAACGGATTCATAAACCGAAGGATACGGCAGCCAAGCTAAAGGGCAAAATTCTGGAGGAAGACGAGCTGACCGAATTCATCGCCTACATCGCCGAGGGCTACGGCCGGGATGTTGCGGATAACAAACAGGCGTTATACGCTTATGAGCTGAATAAGGAACGCGATGCCTGTATCGCCAGCCTGATCCTGAATTCGGGGCTGCGCGTTTCCGAGGTCGTGAATCTGAACGTGGACGATTTGGATCTCGCGAATAAACTTATTTACGTTTACCGGAAAGGCAACAACGACGAGACGTTCAAAACGCCGGTTTACTTCCGGGAGCAGTCCAAGGAAGATTTGGCTGGCTATATGACGCTCCGGCAGACAAGGTATCGTACGCCCAAACGGGAGAAAGCGCTGTTCGTGACGGTCCCGAACGGTCAAAAGGAAGGCAAAAGGATGACCAAACGCGCGATCCAAGCGATGATCATCAAATATGCCAAGCGATTCGGCAAGCCGTATCTGACGGTCCATAAACTGCGGCATTCCTTCGCCACCGACTATTATTTGCAAAACGATATTTACAAGACGAAAGAGCAGCTCGGCCATGCCTCGACGGAAACCACCGAGGTGTATGCCCACCTCACCGACAAAACGATGTCCGAGGCGATTGAGCGCCGCGTCAGCGGTTAACCGGCAAATCCCCTATCGGGCCCGCAAAAAGAGGACTTCCCTGCAATATATGCGAGAAAGTCCTCTTTGCGTTAGGGGGCCTCCATCCAGTTGTGCCGGATGTATTCGGCGATTTGCTCGATCTCGTCGCGTTGGAACCGAAGCGGGCCGGCGTCATTGACGGAGAAGTCGGCTTCTTTCCGGACGATGGCGCATACCTGACTCAGTTCCCGGATCAACGGTTCATCCTCTGCGGAGCGCAGCAGCACCATTTTCGGATACGATGCCTGCTTGAAGCCTTCAACCAGGATCAAATCATAGCCTTCAAAACGGGCGACCAGCTCGGCGAGCGTCGTTTCCCGCTCTTCGAAGATCGCCGTCCGCCAGGGTGACGTAATCGCAGCCGCAGCCGCCCCGGCCTCCCGATGGCGGAACGAATCCGTGCCCTCCCGATCGGCATCGAACCCGTGCAGGTCGTGTTTGATCACGGCTACGCGAAGGTTTATGCCGTTAAATAACTTCGCCAGCCGGGTAATTAATGTCGTTTTACCGCTGTTTTTGTAACCGACGATTTGTATAACCGGTGCCATGTCCGTTTCCCCCTTCATCCATTCTCGGTCGCAACCCCGATTTAGAAACAGCCTCCCGGCAGCTTCAACACGGTCACCTGCACGCCCGCTTCCATCCCCGTATTGGAAGGAGGAATGACGATCAGCGCATCGCTGTCCTTAATCGTGATCATCACGCCCGATTCGTCGAGTTCGGCCGGTATGGCGTAAAGCTTGCCTTCCCGGAACTCGAGCCGGCCGCGTACAAACCGGGTAAAGTTATTGATTTTTCGGTAAGGACGGGCAAGTTCCGCCGTTAATTCGCGCAGAAAAGGCTGTGCGATCCCCATCATCCGGCCGATCGCCGGACGGACAAACAGCTCGAAGCCGACGAAGCAAGCCCCAGGGTTGCCGGATAACGCAAACAGCAGTTTGCCATCATTGGCTGCGGCGGTCGTCACGCTTCCCGGGCGCATCGTCACTTTGTTGAACAGCATATCCACGCTGCCGCCCGAGATGTAGTCAGCCATGATATCGTAGTCGCCGACAGAAACTCCGCCGGTGGTTACGACCATGTCATGCGTCTTGAAGGCTGCATCTACCTGTGCTTTGGCCTGGGCCAAATCGTCCTCGATCGCATCGAACAGAATCGGTTCGCCGCCCGCTTCAACAATCTGACTGTATAGCATATACGTGTTGCTGTTGCGGATTCGGCCGTCCTGGAGCGGCTCCTCCACCCGCAGCAGCTCCGAACCGGTGGAAAAAACGGCGATCCGCGGCCGCTTCCTCACCTGAACGCGGTGTATGCCAAATGTGGCCAACACGGAAATTTCACCGGCCGACAGCTTGCGGCCTGCCTCGAGAATGACATCGCCTTCCGAGAGTTCATGGCCGACTGGCGTGATATTTTTTCCCGGTTCGATTTCGCGGATCAATCGGATATAGGTTTTGCCTTCCCGTTTTACGGTTTCGGTCATTTCGAACATGACCACGGCATCCGCTTCATCGGGAACTTTGGCTCCGGTCATGATGCGGGCCGCTTGTCCCGATTCCAACTTCACGTTCGGAACGGAACCGGCGGGAATCTCATCCACCACTTCCAGTAGGACGGGCTGTTCCGCGTGGCAACCTGACGTATTGCCGCTCAGGATGGCGAATCCGTCCATGCCGGACCGGCGAAAATGCGGATACGGATGCGGCGCGCAAACCCGCTCCGCCAGGATGCGGCCCAAGGCCTCCGGCAGCGAAACCGCCTCGACTTCGGTTTCCTTGGCGTAAGGCATGATTTTGGCTTGTGCTTCGGCTACCTGCAGCGCTTTGCGGCGATATTTATCCTGATCTGCTTCCCTCATTGCCGGTCCGCTCCATTCCTTTGCTGCTCCAGCAAGTATTGATCCAACATCTCGGAGGTTCGCCTTGCGATCTCCCTAATTTCTTCTTGGCTTAAATGGTCATAATGAATCCCCATGACCACGGTGACGGTTCGACCTAACGCCGCCGAGGCGCGGCGGGCATACGCTTCGCTTAAGGTATGCTCCTTGTGACCCGGTACGGCGGAAGTCATCGCCTCGGTCCCTTCCCCTGACGGATAAGCGGTGGACGCCGCGCCGATATGCGCGACGCCCCCGGTCATCAGCAGCAGCAAGTCGCGGCCGACCGGGATCGCTTCCAGCTTGATATCCTCGAATGACAAATTGCCGCAGCTCCCTTCCACAACAGTATGCCTTATATTTTATAGGATTCCGCGGATTTCGTCCAAGGTTCGGATGCCCTCCCGGCTTAGCCAGGCTGCAAGGTCAACGACCAGTTGCTCTCCCGCATGCAGGTTTACGAAATTATGGGTTCCCACCTGAACGACGGCGGCGCCGGCCATAACGAACTCGACGATGTCCTCCGCGCAACCGATGCCTCCCATCCCCATCACCGGAATCGTGACGGCTTGGCTGACTTGATGCACCATCCGCAAGGCGATCGGCTTGATTGCCGGACCGGACAGCCCCGCGTACAAATTGTCGAAGACGCTGCGCCGCTTATAAATATCGATCTTCATCGCCGAAAACGTATTGATCAGCGATACGCCGTCCGCTCTCTCCTCCTGACACATAACGGCCATGCCGACGATATCCTCGGCATTCGGCGACAGCTTGACGACCAGCGGCAGCGTTGTTGCTGCCCGTACTTCGCGGACGACCTGCCGGGCGATGTCCGTCTTGATCCCGTAGGCCATGCCTCCCGCCTTAACATTCGGGCAGGAGATGTTCAGCTCGATCATGTCGACGGCGGTTCGACCTTCCCGCTTGCGCCAAGCCGCATCTTCGGCGATCAGTTTGGCACCCTCCACATACTCCTCGATCGTATTTCCGCCCAAATTCACGATCCGCGCCAAGTCGAGCGTCTCCCACCGCGGACATTCCTCGTGCAGGAATGCGGCTACGCCCGGATTCTCCAGCCCGACGCTGTTCAACATCCCGGAGGCCGTTTCCGCAACGCGAATCCCATCGTTACCGGCTTTCGGATGCAGCGTCAGTCCTTTGCCGGACAATCCGCCCAGCTTATTGATATCGTAAATCGCACCGTATTCCTTGCCAAATCCAAACGTGCCGGAGGCCATAACGATCGGGTTCTTAAACGAAACCCCGGCGATGTTGCACGATAAATCCGTCATGCAAACACCACCTCCTCCGCCAAAAATACCGGACCGTCGGTGCAGGCTTTCCTCCGTCCGTCTTTGCATTTCACACTGCACACGAGGCACGCCCCAATCCCGCAGGCCATACGGTTCTCCAGAGAGACGTATACCTTGGCCCTGCCGCCGCTAAGCGCCTGTTTGCGCTGGACGGCATGCAGCATCGCGTGAGGGCCGCAGGCGATGACCGTATCATAAGCCTCAAAATCCACTTGATCCAAAATCAATCCACCTACGTCAACTGTCACTTTGCCCCGGGATACGGCACGAAACTCCTCCACCATGTAAGCCTCTCGGCTGAATCCGAGGTAGACGTCGGCCTCCGGCGTTTCTCTTAAGGCGTAATAAAACGGAGCGATGCCGATCCCGCCGCCAACGAAAGCTATCTTCCCCTCCAACTGCGGAAACCCGTTGCCAAACGGCCCTTCCAGTATCAACGGATCGCCCGGCTTCAGTCCGGATAACAAAGCGGTTCCTTCGCCCGCGACCATAACCAGAAATTCGATCCGGTCTTTGGTGATATCAAAGATGCTGATCGGCCGGGACAGTAAAGGATAACGTTCCCCGGCGCGCAGCATGTAGAACTGCCCCATTTTACCCGTGAACCGCCCTTGCGCCGTGAGCCTGAACACCCCTTGCGCCACTTCTTGGTTGGACACTACCGTTGCCATGATTCCACCTCATCCCTTCAATTACGCTTCATCAAAGGATGCAATTTTTCGCAAGGATCGTCTGTGATATATCTCACATCACCAACAACAAGTCGAAAACCGTGACTTTTTTCACGTTTTCATTATTTTCTGCAAGGGTTAGGGAATACTAAACCGCAGCAGTTACAGTATTGGGATGAAGGAGGACTTAAATTGCTTATGCTGATAAAGAAAGCTTGGGTCTTGTTCACGGTCGTTTCTTTGTTGACGCTCGGCGGCTCCGGACTCTATAAAGTTGATGCCTCCTCTGCCGTTCTTGAACCGCAGGGGCCGGGATCGCCGGCCAATCTGGAGGGGAACAAGTCAGCACCCGTCGTTGCGAGACCCGTGGATCTCGGCGAGCTGCGGCGCAAATACTCGGAAACTTTCAAATTCCGTGGTCCGGAAGTGAAGCAGATTGCGCTGACCTTCGATGACGGTCCCGACCCGCGGTTCACGCCGCAAATTCTCGACGTGCTTCACCGTAAAGGGGTCAAAGCGACCTTCTTTGTCGTTGGAGCGAGGGCTAAGAAATTTCCCGCCTTGATGCGGCGGATGCATCAGGAAGGTCATCTCATCGGCAATCACTCCTTCAGTCATCCGAATTTTCACAATCATTCCGTCAAACAGTTCCAAACCGAAATTCTGCGTACGGAGAAAATCGTTCAGCTCACCGTCGGGTATCGTCCCAAATTAATTCGTC
Organism: Paenibacillus sp. JL3B1040; assembly: GCF_057063165.1. Taxonomy (NCBI): domain Bacteria; kingdom Bacillati; phylum Bacillota; class Bacilli; order Caryophanales; family Paenibacillaceae; genus Paenibacillus; species Paenibacillus tiangongensis. The sequence continues at coordinate 2,858,607 of NZ_CM169317.1, forward strand.
CGCCTTATGGTGAGGTGAAGGAGGAACAGGTGAAATGGGCCAAGAGAAACGGCTACACCCTCGTCAACTGGAATGTGGACTCGCAGGATTGGAAAGGGCTCGATAAGGATAAAGTCAAATCCAACGTCATCGGCACGGCGGGCCCCGGCTCCATCATTCTGCATCATTCGGGAGGTGGCGTCGGCTCCAATCTCACCGGCACGATTCAGGCGCTGCCGGAGATTATCGATGCTCTGCAGGCGCAGGGCTATCATTTTGTCGATCTGGCCGAGTTGCTGCAAACGACCAAATACCGCTAACGAAGCAGAGCTCCCTCGTCGAGGGAGCTCTGCTTGTCCTAGTTCAACACGTAAAGGGTGACGTCTTGATAACCGAATGATTTCACGGAAGCGGCGCTGCCGGGAATGAAGATGTCAATGCGGTTGCCTTTGATCGCACCGCCCTGGTCGGAGGCCGTAGCTACAAAGGCTTGATCCGGCAGGCCGTCATGGTTGTGTCCGGTTACGAGCACCTTCGTCCCCATCGGAATGACCTTCGGATCGACGGCGATGGTACCCAGCTTCAGCGGGTTGCCGAAGTAATCTACCGCGCCCCATTTCCCGTTTTCGCTAGCCGATGCCGAATAAGCCGAGGCTTTGACGGCGATGGTATGCGAGTAAGTGAACGTTTTCCCCCAAGCCTCAACGATCTTGTCGCTGGACATGACCTTCAGTTTGGAAGCGGCAGCCGTCATGGGGGCGGCGGCCGGCGCAGCCTCCTGTTTGGCTGGCGCGGCGGAAGCTAAGGCGATCGCACGGGTTTCAGCCCCCGGAATGATGATATTCAGGCCTTCATATATGTTCTGCGGATGTACGGATGGGTTTGCGGCCATAAGCTTGTTCAGATCCACTCTGTAATGTTTGGCAAGAAGATAAAAGGTGTCTCCTTCCACGACTTTATGTACCGCGTCTGCATGAACGGAAGCCGTCAGCAGCGTGATTGTCATACTTGCGGCGATCAACGCCGATGCGGCAATTTTGGAACCGATGCGACTTATCAATGAATGATCCTCCTTTTTACTGCGCCTGCGGAGTTAGTTGTCGGATTCGGAAAAAAGGAACATTCCCGGCGCTCCCTATTGGGCTGCGCTTCACCCCAAGAAAACGAAGCTCGTTTATCGCCGTTCGTTTCCAGCTTTCGTCCCCCGCACCTCGGTTTCAGGTTTCGGCTTATTGAATATATCACAATTTTGTAACCAATAGCTCAGGTAATTCCCACCAAGTGGCTTGAAACCTTGATAGGTCGGGTTACATTTTTGTGTTCGAACGTAAAATCAAGGTTAAAACCGAGCGTGCGTTCGGCCCGAAAAAGGGCAAAAAATAACCGCCCGAATTTTTGATTTCGGACGGTTACATGGGCCTTTATAATACCTTGCTCAGAAAATCCTGTGTCCGCTGATGCCGCGGTGCGCCAAATACCTCTTGCGGCGTACCCTGCTCCAAAATGACGCCTTGATCCATAAACAGGATGCGGTCGCCGACCTCGCGGGCAAACCCCATTTCGTGGGTGACGATGACCATCGTCATCCCCCGTTCCGCCAAGCTCTTCATGACGTCGAGCACTTCGCCGACCATTTCCGGGTCCAGCGCCGAAGTCGGTTCGTCGAACAGCATGACATGCGGTTCCATGGCTAGCGCGCGGGCGATGGCGATCCGCTGCTTCTGGCCGCCGGACAGCTGCGCCGGGTAGGCGTCCCGCTTATCTTCAAGGCCGACCGTGCGGAGCAAGTCCATGGCGATGGCTTCCGCCTTGCTTTTGTCGAGCTTTCTCACGCGAATCGGCGCTAACGTAATGTTGTCGATGACCGTCTTGTGCGGGAACAAATTGAAATGCTGGAACACCATTCCCATTTTCTCGCGGGTTTGGTTGATGTTATGTCCCTTGGCGGTAATCGAAGCGCCTTCGAACGTGATCTCGCCTTCCGTCGGGACCTCCAGCAGGTTCAAGCAACGAAGGAACGTACTCTTCCCCGAACCGCTCGGACCGATGACGACGACGACTTCGCCTTTGGAGATGTCCAGGTCGATGCCGCGCAAAATATGCAGTTGGCCGAACTTTTTATGCAAGTCTTTAACGGTGATCACTGGTCTTCAACTTCCTTTCGAACACGCCCAAAATGCGGGACAAGGTGAATGTCAAAATAAAGTACATGATGGCGATGATCAAATACGGCGTCATCCCGTCGTACGTGATCGTCACGACCGATTGCGCTTGATAGATCAGCTCGGCCGTACCGATGATCGATACGATCGACGATTCTTTGATGATTGTAATAAACTCGTTGCCGATGGCGGGAAGCACCGATTTGATCGCTTGCGGAATGATGATGTGGCGCATAGTCATCCCTTTGGTCATTCCCAAGGAACGGGCCGCTTCTCCTTGCCCCCGATCGACGCCTTGAATGCCGGCCCGGAAAATTTCCGCCAAATAAGCCGAACTGTTGATCGACAGCGTGATCGCCCCGGATTGAATCGGCGTGAAGTTAACGTCAAACATAAACGCAAACCCGTAGTGAATAATCAAGAGCTGAACCATCATTGGCGTGCCGCGCAGAAATTCGACCCAGGCATGGCCGAAGAAACGTATGATTCTCCAAGGCGACATACGCAGCAGCGCGATCAACAATCCAAGGATAAAGCCGCAAAACACGCTGATCGCTGCCAAGATTAGCGTATACTGCACGCCGGCCAAGAAATAACTCCGGTATTCCATAAACATCGATATAAGATCCATATTGCCTTCCTTCCTCCTCCTTTACCTCAAACCCTTGCGCAAAAAAACAGAAAATAGCGAATGGGTTTCGCTATTTTCTGCAGGTTCGAATCCATCCTATTTGATGGCCAGATCGCTCGCTTCGGCGACAAACTTGTCGATACTGCCGTCGGTAAGCAAACGATCCAGTGTTGCGTTTACTTGATCCAGCAGTTCCGTGTTGCCCTTCTTCACGCCGACCACATAACCTTCATCCTCGTTCTCCAGCTCTGCATCCGTAATCGATAGTCCATCGACTTTCTTCACGAAGGCTGCGGCAACCGGGCCGTCGAGAATGGCTGCATCCACGCGATTGGTATTGAGTTGCATAATAATATCGTTGATTTTAGCTAGCGAAGTCAATTTGGCATTTGGGATTTCCTTGGCCATGTCCTCTTGGATTGACCCTTGCTGAACGCCGATTTTGGCGCCTTCCAGCGATTCCACGGTACCGAATTTGTCTTTGTCTGCCGCGCGGGTAACTACGGCCTGCTCGGCGTTAAAATAAATTTTAGACATGTCGATTTGTTCGGCACGTTCAGGCTTTGGGCTCAACCCCGAGATGACCAGATCGACCCGGCCGCTCGACAGTTCGTTCAGCAGGGTGTCGAATTTCAAATCCTTGATTTCCACTTCGGCGCCCAAATCCTTGGCGATTTCCTTCGCAATCTCCACATCGAACCCGACGATTTGGTCTTCACCTTGGTCGTTTTTAATGTGGAACTCATACGGCGGAAAATCCGCGCTCATGCCGACGATCAGCTTCTTGGCCGGTTCGGTTTGCTCTCCGCCCGCCTGGGTTTCGTTTTGGTTCGCGGCTTGGCCGGCGTTGCCCGCGGCGTTTCCGCTGTTATTTTTTTCCTGACCGCAAGCGGCCAGCACCAAAGTTACCATCATGACGGATAGGAATAACATGCCCCATTTTTTCATGAATCTCTCTCCTGTTCTGCTTGGCTTATTTTCATTCTATGATGATTACTGGGCTAATTATAAATCAGAATGTATATATATGCAAAACAATTTTCACAGCATTTATCATATTTTCACAGTTCCGACTTATATCGGCCGTTCGAATTCTCATTTATCATACTTTGGTCAATTCGTTGAATATTTATGTCCCTCTCCCGGTTCATGCTTCGCGCCGCGTTTGGGAATAATAAGCCTGCAACGATCACTAGCGAAATGAGAGGAGGCGCCGATCCGTGTTGCTTGAAGCGCTCTACCACGTTCCTCGGGACAAATGGGCCTATGCCTACGATCCGACCACCATTCATCTCCGCATTCGTACCAAACGGGATGATGTGGAGCAGGTCTACGCGATGACCGGGGACAAATACGACTGGGCGGGGACTTATCAGGAGCTACCGATGGAAAAAGCGGCCCATGACCGCATGTTCGACTATTGGGAGGTTGCCGTGCGTCCCAAGTTCAAACGCCTCTCCTATGCTTTCAAATTGACCGCCGGGTCTGAAACGGTATACTTGCTGGATGCGGGGATGCAATCGGAAGCCCCCTCTCCGCCCGGCGAATGCTTCGAATTTCCGTACATCCACGAAATCGAAGTGGTCCGGGTGCCGGAGTGGGCCAAGCAGGCGGTGTTTTATCAGATCATGCCGGAACGGTTCGCCAATGGCGATCCCTCCAATGACCCGAAGCCGGTGGAAGCCTGGGGCGGCAAACCGACCCGGGACAATTTCTTTGGCGGCGATTTGCAAGGGATCATCGATCACCTGGACGATTTAACCGATCTGGGTATCACGGCGCTTTACCTGACGCCCTTATTCACGGCGCCGTCCAATCATAAATACGATATCGTCGATTACAAGCGGGTCGATCCCCATTTCGGCGACAATGCCTTGCTGAAAACGTTGGTGGAACGCTGCCATGACCGAGGAATTCGCGTCGTGCTGGACGCCGTCTTCAATCACTGCGGCGAACATTTCCCCCCGTTCCAGGACGTGCTGAAGAATGGAGAAAGCTCCCCCTATGCCGGCTGGTTTCATGTGAACCGCTTTCCCGCAAAAGTGGAAAACGGCATCCCTACTTATGATACGTTTGGCTTTTTTCCCAATATGCCTAAATTTAATACGGCCAACCCCGATTTGCGCAAATATTTGCTCGGCGTCGCCGAATATTGGATTAAAGAGATCAAATTGGACGGCTGGCGGCTGGATGTAGCCAACGAAGTCGATCATCCCTTTTGGCGCGAATTTCGGCAGGTCGTGAAACGGGCCAATCCGGAAGCCTATCTGATCGGGGAAGTATGGAGCGATTCATTAAATTGGCTCCTGGGGGATCAATTCGACTCCGTCATGAATTATCCGTTTGCCGACAAAGTGCTGGAGTTCTTCACCGGAGGCACGGACGGAGCGGCTTTCTCCAATGAGATGGGCACGCTGATCATGCGATACCCGCATCAAACGAATGAAGTTGTTTTTAACATGCTGGGAAGCCACGACACGCCGCGTCTGCTCACTCGCGTCGGCGGCGACAAGCGAAAGCTCAAGCTGTGCGTCGTGTTTCTGTTTACGTATATCGGGACGCCTTGTGTGTTCTACGGCGATGAAATCGGGCTGACTGGCGATGGCGATCCGGATTGTCGGAAATGTATGGAATGGGACCGCAATAAGCAGGATCGCGAGCTTTACGACTTCTACAAGCTGTTGATCGGACTGCGTAAGCGGTATCCGGCTCTCCGCCACGGCCGGTTTCGGTTCTTGCATGCCGAACCGGGCGATCCGTGCATCGTGTACGAACGAATGGATGAGCAAATGCATTTTACGGTGTGGATGAACAATACGCCGAAAGCGGTCACGTTAACGCATCCGATGCAGACCAGCGATTGGCGGGACGCCTTGACCGAAGAAGCGGTGGCGCCGGCAAGCGGGATCATGAACATTACGCTTGAACCCTATGGGTTTCGAATCTTGTACCGGCACATTTAATTTTGGAAATAGCGGACGCCAGCGCGTCCGCTATTTCTTTAGGCTTTCGTAAATTTCGATATATTGCCGTGCCGAAGCGTCCCATCCGTATTCGCCGCCGAAGGCGTTAGCCGTAATCCGCCCCCAATGCTCTGGCCGGCGGTAGAAAGCCAACGCCCGGCGCAGCGTGTACAGCATATCATGGGCGTTGTAATTGCGAAAGGTGAAGCCGTTGCCGTCCCCCGTAAATTCGTTGTAAGACCGTACCGTATCGTTCAAACCGCCGGTTTCCCGCACCACGGGGATCGTACCGTAGCGCAGCGCCAGCAACTGGCTGATGCCGCACGGCTCAAACCGCGAAGGCATAAGAAATAAGTCGCTGCCGGCGTAGATGCGCCGGGACAACGCATCGCTGAATTTGATTTGCACCGCCAACTTTCCCGGGTGACGCGACGCCGCTTCCCGGAACCAATCTTCATAAGCCCGGTCCCCCGTGCCGAGCAGCGCAAATTGCACGTCATCCTCGCTCAGCCATTCGTCCAGCACCCGCATCACTAAATCCAGACCCTTCGGTTCGACCAGCCGGCTAACCATCGAGACAAGCGGCGTATCCGGCGCTTCCGGCAATCCGAGCTCCCGCTGGAGCGCCGGTTTGTTGGCTCGCTTCTGCTCCAGACTGCGGCCGTAACGGGCAAACAGCTCCAGGTCCGTCTCCGGGTCGTAAGCCCGGGCGTCAATTCCGTTGACGATACCCGACAAGCGCCTGCCGAGCGAACGCAGCAGACCATCCAACCCGTAGCCGTAATGCTCCGTCTTGATCTCCTCCGCATACGTGGGGCTAACCGTCGTTACATGGTCGGCGTACACCAAGCCGGCTTTCATGAAGCTCACGTTGCCGTAATACTCCACACCTTCCGGCGTGAAATAGTTCCAGGGCAGGCCTAACAAATCCCCCAGCACTTCTTCGGGGAAAATCCCCTGATACAGCAAATTATGTACCGTATAGACCGTTCGAATGTTCCGGTATTCCGGCCGGTCCGAGTAATGCTCCCGCAGCAGCAGCGGGATCATCGCGGTATGCCAGTCATGGCAATGGATAAGATCCGGAAAGAACCCGGTTAACGGAAGCAGCTCCAGCACGGCCCGGTCCATGAACGCAAATCGCTCGCCATCATCCCAATGCCCGTACACCCCTTCCCTGCCGAAATAATCCTCGTTGTCTATCATGTATACGGGGAGGCCTTCCCAGTTCAGTAAAGAGATTCCGCCGTATTTGCTCCGCCAACCTACCGGAACCTGGCCGGTCCCGAGGTGCTTCAGACGTTCGCGATACACGGAAGGCAGCTCGCGGTACCTCGGCATGACAACCCGCACGTCATGACCGGCTTCGATCAACGCCTTCGGCAGCGCGCCGATCACGTCGGCCAGACCACCGGTTTTGATAAACGGCGCAACTTCCGCCGCGGCAAATAAGATCTTCATCCTTTCGCCCTCCTTCTTGGCGCTAGACGCTTCCATACCGTCATGCTCAGCGGAGGAAGCGTAACGGTTATGCTTTGGGGTTGACCGTTCCAAGCCGTGCGTTCGCTCGGCACCGCTTCCGGCTGCCGGCTCCCTGAACCGCCGTACATGGCATCATCGCTATTGAACGCTCGGATGTACCGCCCGGGCAGCGGGACGCCGACGCGATACCCGCTTCGTTCCTCGGGCCTAAAATTCAACATCACGAGCAGTAGATCTTGTTGCAGCTTCCCTTTTCGCACATAAGCGATCACGCATTGCATGTCGTCGTCGGGGATGATCCACTGATAACCTTCGGGGTCATGATCCAGCTCCCAAAGCGCCCGTTCCTGCCGATAAAATCGGTTTAACGCCTTACAATAGCTTTGGATGTTCCGGTGAGCCTCGTAATCGAGCAAAAACCAGTCCAACTCCCCCCGATCCCGCCACTCGATAAATTGGCCGAATTCACCGCCCATAAATATCAGTTTTTTCCCCGGAGACGTCAACTGATACCCCAGCAGCAGGCGAAGTCCGGCGAATTTTTGCTCATAGGTGCCCGGCATTTTGTCCAGCAGCGATTTTTTGCCGTGTACGACCTCGTCATGGGATAGCGGAAGCGTGAAGTTCTCCGAATAGGCGTACCAGATCGGAAACGTAAGCCGTTGATGTCGAGAAGGCCGTTCTTCGAACGGGGTTTCGAAATAATCCAGCGTATCGTTCATCCAGCCCATGTTCCACTTGTAATTAAACCCGAGACCGCCGTGATGAGCCGGAGCGGTGACCATCGGCCAAGCGCTCGATTCTTCCGCCATCATCAAGGCATGCGGATAGTAGCGGAATACCGCCGTATTCAACTGCCGCAAAAACAAGATCGCCTCCAAATTCTCGCTGCCCCCGTGTTCATTGCGGGCCGCAGCCCAAGAAGGCTTCTCGAAGTCGAACCGAATCATGCTGGTGACGGCGTCCACTCGGAGCCCGTCGAAATGATACATCTCAAGCCAATATATCGCGCTGGAGATCAAAAAAGAACGAACTTCGGGTTTACTGAAATCAAAGCTGAGCGTCCCCCAGCCGGGTTTCTCCGCTTTGGCCGGGTCAGCATATTCGTACTGCGGCGTCCCGTCAAAAAGGCGCAGCCCATGATCATCCTTCGCAAAATGTCCCGGTACCCAGTCCAGCAACACCCCGATCCCGGCTTGATGGCAGCGGTCCACGAAATACTTTAGATCCTGCGGCTCGCCGTAGCGGCTGGTCGGAGCAAAATAACCGGTTGTCTGGTAACCCCAGGATAAATCATACGGGTGCTCGCAAAGCGGCATGATCTCGATATGGGTATAGCCCATCTCTTTGACATAAGGGATTAACAAATCGGCCATCTCCCGGTAGGAGTAGAATGTCCCGTCAGATGGTTGCCGCCAGGTACCGAAATGCAGCTCGTAAATGTTTACCGGTTGTGCGTAAGGAGCGGCGCGTCCCCGAACCCACTCGCCGTCGCCCCAGGCGTAGTCGTCCAGCGAGGCGATAATCGAGGCGGTGTTCGGCCGTGTTTCGGCGTAAAAGGCATAAGGGTCCGCTTTGAAACGGGTCCCCCCGTCCGGTCCGGTTACGGCATACTTGTAAAAACTTCCAAGCGGGACATCCGGAAAAAAACGAGTCCAAATTCCCGAATCGGGTATCTTATATAGTACATCACGAGTCCCCTTCCAACCGTTCCAGTCGGCGACAACGGCCACTTGGCATGCATTCGGGGCCCAAACGGTAAAGCGGACGCCGGGTTTTCCTTCTTCGGTTGCGGGATGGGCGCCAAACGTGCGGTAGCTTTGATACAAGGTTCCTTCGCGGAACAAGTAAATATCCCTCGGCGAAATGGCATGGGCCCAACTGGATTCGGGCGCGGAATCGAACAAATCACTCACCACCCTGACACGATCTGAAAAGTTCTTTAAGTAACTTTAGCAATTTTTAAAAAAATTTCTGCATTTACAATAAAATGATGTAATATTCTCGCTCGATTTCCATAATTTATTCCAACTACATTATATCCTTTAATGTATGTGCTACACAGACAAAAACATACGGGAGGGAAATGAAATGAGGAAAAAGGACTGTATTGCCATGCTTCTTGCCGGCGGGGAAGGACGAAGATTGTCTCCGCTGACCACCAAGCAGGCGAAACCGGCCGTGCACTTTGGCGGACAATACCGGATCATCGATTTTCCTCTCAGCAACTGCGTCAATTCCGGGATCGACACGATTGGCGTACTCACGCAATACGAAGCGGCTTCGCTCCATGAGCATATCGGCGAAGGCGAGCCCTGGAAGTTGACGCGCTCGGAGGACGGCGGGATCACCTTGCTGCCCGCTTTCCGGGAAGGCGTTGAGGAATACGCGGGAACGGCGGACGCCATTTACAAAAACATGGCATTTGTCGACGGCCATTCGCCCAAATACGTCCTTATCCTTTCGGGAGACCATATTTACCATATGGACTACCGTCACATGCTGGATTTTCACCTCAGTCACCAGGCCAAAGCGACGATTTCGGTGATGCCGGTGCCTTGGGAAGAAGCCCATCGCTTTGGCGTCATGACCCGGGATGAACGGAACCGCATTACCGAATTCGCGGAGAAACCGCCGCAGCCCACCAGCAATCTCGCCTCCATGGGCATCTATTTGTTCGAGTGGGATTTCCTGAAAAGGCAGTTGGAGGAAGATGCGGCCAATCCCGAGTCCAGTCACGATTTCGGCAAAGACTTGATTCCGAAAATGCTGGCGGGAAGCGAACCGCTGCACGCTTATGAATTCAAAGGGTATTGGCGGGACGTGGGAACGGTTCAAAGTCTGTGGGAAGCCCATATGGATTTGCTCGCCGAATCTTCCGAATGGAAGCTTCATCGGGAAGATTGGCCGATGTATACCCGGGAACGACCGGTCCTTCAAGCGGGGGGCAAAAAACGCATCGCTCATGCTCCATACTCTCTCGTCCATGATTATTGCTCGCTTGAAGGATTTGCCGAACGTTCGGTTATTTTCGACGGAACGGAAATCGGCAAGTATTCCCGGATCAAGGACAGCGTCATCATGCCGGGTGCCCAAATCGGCCGCAACGTCCAGATCGAGCGGGCCATCATCGGTGAAGGCGCCGTGATCAAGGATGGCGCCGTGATCAAAGCGGGCCCGGCGGATATCAGCGTCGTCGCCCCCTACGAAACCGTGTTCGCCAAACCCATCAACCGGTCGCAACCATCGCGTCTGCTTCAGGAGGTTTACGACAACACCCCCCGGCTTCGGGCCGAAGGTTTGCTCTCGTAACCGAAAGAAAGGGGCCGCCTCGAAAGAATCCAGGAATGATCTTTCGAGGCGGCCCCTTTGGGTATGCCTGTTCGCCGACATAGCTTAATCGCCGTTAGCTTTGCAGGTACAAATGAGGGTCCAACTGGTATAAATTAAATTCGCGGCCGTTGAGTTGCCCCGTTCCTTGGGACTGGAACCCCAGGCTTTGGTACAACCGATTTAGCTTCAGGTTCTGGTTCCAGCAGTCCAGCCGCAGTCCGGTTCGCTGCAACGCCCTGGACCGTTGGGCCGCATACCGCAAAATATCGGCACCCAGTCCGCGGCCACGGTACGGCAATCGGATCGTCAGCCGGTGCAGGTAGCTGTATCCGGGAACATTGCGCTCCCCCCAGTAGTCCGGATCGGAGTCCTGGAGCGTGAACATCGCTGCCGCTTCGCCCGAGGCATGCAGCAGATAAATCTCCCGTTCCCCATAATACGACCGGATCAACTCCGCCGTAAATTGCTGCGGATTCCACTGCTTGACGCCGTTCTCCCGCATCCAATCCGCAGCCTCAACCAGCATCCGCCGCACCTCTTCCAAATCGTCCTGACTTGCCAGCGAGACGATAAATGTCCCCTGAGCCGTTTCCAACGTATCGATTGGCATATTCAATGCAAATCCCCTTCTCTCCCTGACGTATCCAATCCCTTTAAAGTTGGGGTTGTGTCCCGTCCGGAGCGCCTTCGCCTTGTGCGTCGGTCAGCAGCGGCAGGATCACCGATACGGTCGTTCCGACGCCAAGTTCGCTTTGAATTTCCATTTCCCCATGATGCAGCTCAACCAGTTGCTGGCTGATGGCCAGCCCCAGGCCGGTGCCGCCTCCCTGGTGATTCACCTGGAAGAAACGATCCTTCACTTTGTTCAAATACTCTTCGCTGATCCCAATTCCGGTATCGATGACATCGACCCGCACGCGCCCATTCTCCAAGTGGTCGATCACCAGATGGATCCAACTTTGCTCATGGGAAAACTTGATCGCATTGTCCACGACGTTCAGGAATACCTGTTTCAGTCGGTTGCCGTCCCCGCTGACGATTGCGCTGCCATCGGTTTTGTCTTCCAGCTTCAATTGAATTTGCTTCTGCTCCGCCTTGGCCCAAACGTTCAACATCGTCTCCTGAAGCAGCTCTTTGAGGTTCACCTCGCCGATCACCAGCTTCATTTCATTGGATTGCAGTTTCGAGAAATCGAGAATTTCTTCGACGAGTCCGATCAAACGATCGGTTTCCTTGGCGATGATCCCCATCCCGATTTTCGTCTCCTCGGGATCGAAGCCGCCGGAGGTCAACGTCTCGCTCCAGCCTTTGATTCCGGTGAGCGGCGTACGCAGCTCGTGCGAAATCGAGGAGATGAAGTCGTCCTTGATCTGGTTGCTTCGGACGATCTCCTCGGCCATATAGTTCAAGGTCGCGGCCAGCTCGCCCAATTCGTACCGGTAATTTCCCTTGATTCGCGCGTCGAATTTGCCTCGTGCCATCTGTGCCGATACGGCGCGAATATTATTAATGGGTTTAACGATCGAGTTGGCCAACCCGATGCTGAACAACGTAACCAACGCCAGCACGGCGCCCGAAACGGCGATCGACATAAACGTGAGGTTCAACAGCTTGGAGTTTACCGACTCCATCGAGGTGACATAGCGGACGATATATTGCGTCTGTCCTTGAATCTGCAGCGGCCGGGATACGGCCATCACCAGTTCGCCGGTCGCCGTCTGCCGACCGATCCACTTGCCGACGTTGCCGGCTAACGCTTGCGGAACATCGCTGGTTTGAATCGCTTTATCCGCTTGGAATACGTTCGTGCTCGCCTTGACCTCCCCGTTGCGGTCCAGGATCATCAGCTCGGTGTTATCGAGTTCGAAGGTACGCAGCATCTCCGTAAAATAGTCCGGATCTCCTTCCACGTTCAGCCGGACGAACTTCTGGAAGTAATCCGATGCCCATATGGAATGATTGGACATATGGTTATAGATCGTATCGTAATAATACATGCGAATGGCCAGCGTAAAAATAACCTCGATCATAAACAGCGTTACGAATACGACAATGAAATAGTGTAAGACGATTTGCCGTCCGATCCCTTTCTTGATCATTGTCCCTCGCCTTTCCATTTATAACCGTGCCCCCACACGGTTTGCAGGAAAGCCGGTTCGGACGGATTCGTTTCGATCTTTTGCCGCAAACGTCGAATATTCACGTCCACGATCTTCGGATCGCCCATATATTCCTTGCCCCAAACATGATCCAGGAGCAAATCGCGGCTGAGCGGCGTATTCTCCTTCTCAAGGAAAAATTGGATCAGCGAAAACTCCGTCGGGGTCAACTCGATCAGCTGCCCGTTTTTCTTGAACTGTTTAGAGATCAAATCCAGTGTAAACGGTCCGGAAGTGAACGTCACCTTTGCGCTGCTCTCGCGGTAAACATTAACGCGGCGGAGCAGCGACTGGATCCGGGCAATCAGTTCGGTTGGACTAAACGGCTTGCTGACGTGATCGTCCGCCCCGACGGACAACGCGTAGACCTTATCCTGCTCCTGCACTTTGGCTGTGAGGAAAATAATCCCGATCCGTTCGTTCGTTTCCCGGATGCGGCGGCACACCTCGAAGCCGTCGATCCCCGGCACCATCACGTCGAGAAGCGCGATGTCAATGTCCGGAACGCTCTGCAGCTTGCTTAACGCTTCGTTGCCGTCCGCCGCCTCGAGAACGTCGAAGCCGTTGCGTTTCAAGTTAATGACGATAAAACTGCGGATGGACTCTTCGTCCTCCAAAATCAGCACTTTGCTCAATTTGGTTGCCCCCTCTTCAAAAAAACAGCTTAACGCTTGATTTCCGTCTCGCCTTTGTTCACTTTCAAATCCGTGTGGCTGAGGAACCCGATCACCTTATCGGCATCCCGGGCGAGCAGCTCCCAATCCGCTTTGTTCCGCTCCCATTCCGACAACGTAAAGAAACGGATCTCTGCCACCGATTCGTTCGTATCGGTTTTGACGAAAATCAGATGTTCGTTTTTGTCCGATTTCGTATCGATCGTCACATTCCCAAGCCATTCTTTCGGGAAATTGAAGTAAAACCGTCCGGCCATATCCATGTACTGCTGCATCACGAATTTGAGCCCTTCCTTCTCATCCCATTGATAATACGAAAACAGCCACGGAATTTCATCGAATGAAATATATTCCCAGCCTTTCGGCTTCTCCAGCATGCCGAGTTCCAGCAGGCCGTCGTTATTGACGTCGCCGCTCAAGATCGGATATTCTTTCAGCGTCATGTCCTGTGAAGGCAGCAGGTTGATGAGTTCCCCGTCCTTCATGACGATTACCGTCGAGAAAGCGGAGTGGGGTCCTACCGTCGCGTCGAGAATAACCCCCTTGAGGTTAGGCGTGATGTTGCCGCTGACCGCATTATAGTACTCGCTGATCGGATCGTCGAGTTCCAGATGGCTTAATTCCTTGAAAGATCCGTCGTATTGATACGTCGTTACCGTCGCATATTGCTCCCGCTTTAAATTCACGACCGTAATGTCCGGAATGCCGTCCTGGTTCAGATCGTCCACCATAAAATAATGATAGGGCAACGCGATCGCCTTCTCGACTTCGGAACCGTCGTAAGTATAAACGGTTAACCCTTTTTGAAGTTCATCGGATCCGCTCGAGAAGCCGGCGATAATCTCCAGATTGCCGTCGCCGTTCAGGTCCAGCAGATCGAACGTTTCGAGCACCTGCCCTTCGCCGTCGAATCGAACCTTCAGCGCCCAGGTGTCCCCTTGATGCTCCAAAATCATCCCGTGGATCCGCACCGCCTCATCCGGCGTTTCATAGAATACCACCGCCTCTTTATTCCCGTCGTTGTTCAGGTCCGGCGTTCGGATGGAGCTGATGTTGCGGACGTCTCGCGGCGAGACGATTTCTCCTCCCTTCAGCTCTGCCTTAATCACGCTGATTAGCGATGCGCGATCGGTGGAAAGTTGCGGCGTTTGCATCAACGATTTCGGATCGTTTATAAAGCTGCAGCCGCTCAGGACCAAGAGGAGACAAACTCCCGCCCAAGCGGTTAACCGCCTTTTGGTGAACATTCTCATCACTCGTTTCATGCCAAATCGATTAGGCGTTTCTCTTGTGGCGTCAACCGGCGTCCGGACACGTCAAGCTTGAGTTCTCCTTCATGGAGGCCCCAGATCCGCGTGCAGTAACGCTCCGCCAGTTCCAACGGCAATGCCGCAATCACGATTTTGTCCTGTTGCGTGCAAAGCTCCTTCAGCGTCTCCAACACCCGTTCCGCCGACTTGGGGTCGAGACCGATCACCGGCTCGTCCGCGGCAAGGAAGCTCGCCCCGTGCACCAACGCGCGGCAGATCGCTACCCGTTGGCGCTCGCCGCCGCTGAGCTGGCCCGCCTTAACATGGGCTTTGTCCAGCAAACCGTATTTCTCCAGTTCGTCCATCGCGCCCATATAATCGTCCGACCGCACCATCCCGGTGAGACGGCGCAACAGCGGGGTCTGTCCCGCTTGTCCGATCAAGACATTCTTCAGCGCGGTCTTTTCGGGATACAGGGATGGGTTCTGCTCAAGGTAAGCGCACTTGGACCGGTATTTCTGCGAACCGCGTCCGCCGCCTTCGACCACCTTGTCCCCATTCCACGTATAGTCTCCCCGGTTCCAGCTTTCGCGAAGCGCCAAGCAGCGCAGGAGCATGCTTTTTCCGCTGCCGCTCGCCCCGACCACGCCGATTATTTCCCCCGCACCAAACTGGACGGTAAGGTCGCGAAGCACTTTCTTCTTATTCCCATCCACCGATTTCTGCAAGTGGTTGACTCTGATCATGTCCGATTTCTCCTTTGACCCCTATGAGGTATTTCCAAAAGTCATCATCCCAGTGCAATAACCTATACCCTTTAGTGTATTGGAAAAACCGACGAAAATCCATTACAGCCTGTTCATATTTGCGCTTTTTTTGCCAAGTTCCGTCCTGAACGCCAGTCCCGACGCGGAAAACAACAGATAAGCCGCCCCCAGAAGAAGGAACAATAACGGCGCAGCGCCAAGCTGCATCGCCGCCCCGCCGAGATTCGGTCCGACGATGCTTCCGAAATTGAAATGGAAGGAAGCGATCACGTTGGCCATCGGCAGCAAATGGCGCGGGAGCAAATCCGCGGCATACGCCAGACCCAGCGAGAAGAACGAGCCGACCAGGCCGCCCGCGCCCATAAACAAGAGCAACAGAGCCATAAAGTGATTTCCGGCCAGCGGCACGGCCAAAAACAATAGCCCGCCGGACAACCCTGCGGCCATCAGCACCTTTTTGCGGCCGTACCGATCGCTGAGCATACCGAGCGGGAGCTGAAGAATCAACCCGCCGATGCCGAAGAACGGCAGCAGCGCAGCGATATCCGCGGCGCTAAGGCCCGAGCGCAAGCCGTAGATCGGGAAGTTGCTATTCATGGAAGCTTCCATGTATCCGTAAAGCAGCGAAGGCAGCAAAGCAAACCAAGCCAGCCGGTAGATGTGCGGGATTTTGCTGGGAGCGCCGGCTTCCTCCTGGCGAACAGGTTCAGGGGCGCGGTCGGGCAAGTAAATCGCGGCGAGGACCACGATGGCCAGAAACAGGAAGGCCAGCATCACGAACGGGACGGCTTGCCCGAATTCCAGGAGCCGGATGCCGAGCGGTCCGAGGCTGAACCCAAGCCCGTAGGACATCCCATACAAGGAGATGTTTCGGCCCCTTTTTTCCGGCGGCGACACTAAGATGATCCATAACTGAGAAGTGAAATGAATCGCGCTATCCCCGATCCCTACCAGCAGACGCAGCATAAACCATACCCGCAAATCCGAGACCAGCGGAAATACCGGCAAGGCGAGCATAACGAGCGCGACGCCTCCCAGCAGCAAACGTTTGAAACCGGTCCGGCGCAGCAGTTTTTCGGCAACCAGCGACATGGCGAACGATCCGGCGTACAATGCGGCGGCGTGTAGCCCGTTAACGGAAGAGGAGATCCCCCTTTCTTCCATAAAGATGGACAACACCGGCAGCAGCAGCCCTTGGCTGAGTCCGGCAATCACGATGACGGCGATCAGGATCACCGTTGGAGAAACCAAGCGATACGGTCTTGATGGCGAAAGGTTCAATGAAAGCACTCCTTCATAAAAACAAAGAAAAATCGTCAATTTTCTGACGACTTTTCCCCAAATGGTTTTTTCCGGATAATCCTTAAACATTATAGTAGACAATCCCCTCCCTAACAAGCCATAATGAATCTGAATGCTAAGATCTTTGGGAGGTTTGTTCTGTCATGGCCTATGATGTGAAAGTGGACCATTCCTTGGTCTACGAACTGATCAGCAGCTTTATGATATATACAACGCAAAAATGGGTGAACAATCTCGATGTGGGGCCGGAATGGATCGCCGAGATCGACGCCCGCCTGACGCCGGAAGAGCGGCGGCAATTCGCCGAAGCGGCCAAGTTCCCGTTCGCCGACTACGACGTGTTGTACGTTTGGGCTTTGGAGCGAAACGGAGCTGGCGAGGCAACCCGTTTTCTGGACGAGGTGGCGGAGACCCCCGTCGAAACCCTTTACCGCCGCACCAAATCCTACATTTCCGCTGTGAATATTGATACTATAGAACGGATTCGCAGCAGCTACATCCCGTTGTTGAAGTGCTGGCAGCGGCTATATTTCGGTCCGATTGAAAACCAATTTCTCCCGCTGCTGGAGGAAGATGCAGCCGAGAAGCACACGCTGCTGCAAAAGATGGATACCGACGCTCTCATCGAATACGCTTCCGGCGGCTTGGTGCTGGAACCCCTTAAACCGATCGCGCAGGTCGTACTGACCCCTTCGATTCATTTTCGGCCGATCAATACATACGTCTTCTACGAGAATGTGCTATTCATCCAATATCCGCTCGACATCCCGGAACTCGACGAGGACGAACCGCCGATGGTGTTGAAGCGCCTGACCCGCGCGCTGGCCGAACCGCAGCGCTTGCGCCTTCTTCGCTACGTCGCCGACGAGCCGAAGTCGATGCAGGAGATGCTGACGGATCTGGGCGAGCCCAAGGAACAGTTGATGCACGATTTAATGCGGCTTCGGGTCGCCGGATTGCTGCGCATCCATCTGCTGGCGCAGGATACGGAGAAATTCAGCATCCGTCCGGACGGCGCAGCGGAGCTGCAGATGTTCCTGGAATCCTACATTCGGCTGTAGCGTAAGTAGCCAATGGACGGCTTGCTTTTGGCGGGGCGCTTCCGCTTGTGTTAGGATAGAGTTAGAACTAGAGACAAGCGTTTCTTGGATAAAGGAGTGACCCGTCAATGAATAACCCCCTGCGTCAACATATTCTATTCGATTTGGACGATACGTTGGTCCATTGCAATAAATACTTCGATTTGATTCTTGACCAATTTTCCGACCTGCTGACCGAATGGTTCAAACCGCACGGCATCTCCACGCAAGAAGTCCGCGAGAAGCAGACGGAAATCGACGTCGCCGGCGTTCATCAAATCGGGTTTGCCAGCTCGCATTTTCCCGAATCGCTGGTCGACACCTATCGGTATTTCGGCCGCGTGACGGGACGGAAGGGGCTTCCCGAAGAGGAAGAACGGCTGATGAAGCTGGGGCTAAGCGTGTACGAGCAGCCGATCGAGCCGTATCCCGGGATGGTCGAAACCTTAAATCTGCTGCGCAGCCAGGGGCATGATCTCCACTTGTACACGGGAGGAGAAACCGTGATCCAACAGCGCAAAATCGAGCAAATGCGGCTGGCCGATTATTTTCAGGACCGGATTTACATTCGCCAGCACAAAAATGCCGAAGCGCTGGAGGAAATTTTGCGCTCGCGGCGGTTTGACCGTTCCCGTACATGGATGATCGGCAACAGCTTGCGTACCGATGTCATGCCGGCCCTATCCGCCGGTATCAAAGCGGTCTATATCAAAATCCCCAATGAGTGGCTATACAACATCGTGGAGCTGCAGCATGACGGGGATGCGGAATTGCATACGGTCTCTTCGCTCGAAGAGGTGCCGCGCGTGATCTTTAATCATCTTCATCAAGCAACACGGCAAAAACGGACCTTGTGAGGTCCGTTTTTGTGATTAAGAGACATAATGGGGACATACCCGCCAAACCGATCATGAAACAACCTCGTCAAAAATCCGCTCCATGGAGTCCGCCTCGGCCGAGACCGAAAACAGGATATAACGGCCATTCGTTTTCAGTACGCGCTTTTCGATCAGAAAATACTGCTCCGGCCGGTAATCCTTGAATTTGGCGGCTTGCGCGGCAATCCGTTGTTCGATTTGCTCCATAACGCGGTCCGTCTCGCTTGCTTCCTTGAGCCGGATAACCAGCAATTCGTCCGCTTTTACGTTGGATGATGCCGTAAATAATACGAAATCCTCCAGATCGTTGCTTGTGAGATGATACAACTTTTCCAGCCTATTCGCATCGCCCTGCTTCATGTTGCTTAAATCCGCCGACTTCTCGATTCGCTCGGCCACCTCGGCCGCCGTCAGGCTCCCGCTTTCCTCGTTCTTCCCGGCGCATCCTGCCAGCAGGCCGACCATAACGGCCAGTGCCAGTATTGCGATGGTTAATTTACTTCTCCATAAGTTTCGTCGCTTCATTCAATCATCTCCTGCAAATTCAGAATCGATGGATCCGCAAAAAACGTGTTGATATTGTATAGGATCAGCAGGTCCTGAATTCCCTGATCCCGAATCAGTGCCGACAAGTCGCCGTCGTAATATCGCGGATCCACGACACAGATTTCGCTGAAATGCTTTGTCAAAAACGGAATCAGGCTGTTGGCGTACGAATCTTTCACGACCAGCAGTTTCTTCCCCTCCGCTTGATCCGACGTGATCTTCACCAGTCCATGGTTCCCGTTTAAAAAGACGGCGTACTTGTCCTTCCCGCTCAAGTTCTCCATCGCGTATAAGGAATCGGCAACATACTGCTCGCCGACATACTCTACGGACACACGCTCTTCGCCTTTCGGCAGCCATAGCTCGATTTCATCCGGCCGCAGGTGTTTGAATCCACTCTTTGAATACAGCGATCCGTAGAATTGATCCGTGGCCTGCCGAAGTTCGAACTCGTTTTTGGCCTGCGGGACGATTCCCATTTGCCAGCATAACTCGCGGTATGCGTAATAAGCCCCTAAGGTCGTCCAGTGATGGTCCGTCCTGTAGTATAGATCCTCCCGGCGATTGGCGGATAGTGCCGGATAAACGTCGACAACCTTCACGGAGTTGCCGAGCGCATCCCGCATTTGCTTCAAAGAAGCGAGTTCATCGCCCACAGGCGCGAAAGCCGGCAGCTTCTCCTGATTCATCGTTAACGAAGTAGGCGCCAGCATGAAGTAGATTTGCAGGTTCGGCAGCGCAGCGGCAACCATCCGGATCGCCTCGGCGTTTTCCTCCACCTGTGCCTGCGTCGGCGGTTGAAACTGCTGGATCAAATAACCGGCCTTGCCGAGGTAGACCCCGCTCCGTTCCTTCTGTCCTAAGGCCCGTCCCATATCGGAGCTGACGCCAATCCAAAAGTCGCGGAACGGGAATTGGTCGGACACGTATTTCTCGTAATCAACTGCAAATTTACCCGAAAGTAGACGGTGCAGTGAATAATTCGGTTGCGGTTCCAGCATCCGGTTTTCCTCCGGGGAAAACTTGCGGTCCGGCGTCAGCCAACCCGCAACCGGCAGCGCGCCTATAAATACCAGCAGCAAAACGGCCATGACCTTGTGAACCTTTCTCAATTTCAACGTCCCCTCCTCTCCCCCGCATCAAAAGCGAAAATATAAAAACGGATTATAGGTTTGATGGACGAGATTCGCCGTCGATAGGAACAGCAGCAGCAAGTACAGGCCCAACGTTAAAGCGGATCCCGCGATTGCCCGTCTCTTCCGCATGCGCAACAGAAGCCGGCGCGGAAACGGCGTCGCGCATATCGCCAGCAGAATCAGCCAACCGGTGTATTCCGACAGATCGTAGAGCGCCTGCCGATCGGCTAAGCCGGGCGTGCCGTATCCGAACATCGTCCCGATGAAACGGACGGCGGTCCCCAGATGTTCGTATTCAAAAAACACCCATCCGATGATGACGGCCGCAAGCGTGTAGCCATGTGCGACAAAACGCGGGAGGCGGTGCAGCCCTTTCAGCCAAAACAGCTTTTCGGCCGTAACCAGGAACCCGAAATAAAGCCCCCACACGATAAAATTCCAGCTGGCCCCATGCCATAACCCGGTTAAGAACCACACGATCAGCAAATTACGCAGCTGTTTCGGCAATCCATTTCGGTTGCCGCCAAGCGGGATATAGACGTACTCCCGAAACCAGGAGCCCAGGGAAATATGCCATCTGCGCCAAAATTCCGTGACGCTCCGGGATATATACGGGTAGTTGAAGTTTTTCATAAAATCAAACCCGAACATCTTCCCTAGCCCGCGAGCCATGTCGGAGTATCCGCTGAAGTCGAAGTAAACTTGCAACGTGAACGCCAAAGTTCCGAGCCATGCGGAAAGCACGCTGAGTTCTCCCGGCGGCGTCGCTTTGACGCTCGTCCACAACGGGCCGATCTGATTAGCCAGCAGCGCCTTTTTGGCGAGGCCGCGGATAAACAGTTCCGCCCCTCTTCCAAACCGGTCAAGCGTCATGTGCCGGGCAACAAGTTGCCGGGCGATGTCTCCGTATTTGACGATCGGACCGGCCACAAGCTGGGGGAACATCGTCGCATAAGCGCCGAACGAGATCAGATTGCGCTGCGCGGTCACTTTGCGCCGGTAAACGTCAATCACATAGGACATCGTTTGAAACGTATAAAAGGAAATGCCGAGCGGCAGCGGAAGGTCCTCCATCTGCAGGTGAAGATGCAATAACTCGTTCAGATTGTCCGCGACAAACCCGGCGTACTTAAAGAAGAACAATACGCCCAAATTGACGATGAGGGAACCGGTCAATAAGCCGTTGGCGATCCCAAATCGCTCCCGATGCTTCTCAACCATCCGCCCAACCGCATAATTGAACAAGGTGGAGAACAGCATGATGAACAGATATAACGGCTCTCCCCAAGCGTAAAACACCAGGCTGGCCGCGAGCAGGACGGCGTTGCGAAGCTTCGGGGGCGATAAATAATAGACGAACAAGGTCGCCGGCAAAAATTGAAACAGGAAGATCAGGCTGCTGAATACCAACGCTTATCCCTCCCTGCTCCATCGGGCCGCAGGAACACAACCATCGTCACTTGACCCTTTCCTTCAAGGCTTCCAGCATGAGCGGATAAAACGCCGGCTTAAAATGAATGCCGTCCGTATCGTACAGGTCCGGATGGTCCACCGCTACCGGGGTCAGATCGACAAAAGCGACTTGTTCCTCGGCGGCCATTTCTTTCAGTTTCTCGTTATAGTCCGGGATATTTTGATAACGCGGCTCTTTTCCGAGCGCTTCGTCCGTGACGGGAGTGACCGACAAGACCGTGATTTCGGCCTGCGGCAGCTTCTGTTTGATCGCTTCAAGCAAGGCGGTGTAATGGTTGATCGCATATCGCTGCGGATCTTCCGTCGGCCACAGGATATCGTCCGATCCCAACTGAATGAAAATATGCTTGGGGTTTCGCTTGGTCAGCTGCTCCATATCCTCCATGGCGAATTCCGCCGTTTTTCCCGCACCGGCCAACACATTCTCATCAGCCAACACCTCGTGATACGCCAAGCCTTCCGTGATGGAGTCCCCCAGGAACACGCTGCTATGAAACAGCGAAGCAAGCGCGTCTTGCGGCGATTCCGAAGAAGCGAGTCCCTGTGTTTGCCGAGCGGAGTTGAAGCCGGCAGGCTCCGGCTTCAACTCTCCGCTCTGCCCTCCGCAAGCCGTGAGCGTTGCAGCGGTAATTCCGGCGATTAACATTCCAATCATTTTTTTCATTCCGTCTACTTTCCTTTCTGCGGTTTTCTGTCTCTTCACACTCAGATAGGATAAAACAACAAAATGCAGATAAGGTGCAGACCGGATCAAGATGATTTAAAAATGGACCGCATGCGGCCGCAAAAAAAGCGCAGAACCGAAGTTCTACGCTGGTTTGCGCAAATAAAAGTAAAACATCACACCCTCCGCCGTATTCGTTACGCCGTAGGGCAAGCCGTGCAACTCCAATATTTTTTTGTTGATCGCCAGGCCCAGACCGGTTCCGCCGGTTGCCGCATTTCGCGAAGGCTCCCCGCGATAAAAGCGATCCCATACTTTTTCCAACTGCTCCTCCGGTAGATGAACTCCGCGATTTTCGACGCTCACCTGGATGGCGTCCGCCTCTTCGGCCGCCGTAATGAGGATGACTCCCCCTTCCGGCGTATAACGAATCGCATTGGTCAGAAAATTGACCAAAACCTGCTCGATGCGGCGTTGGTTCGCCATGACTTCGGACGGTGCCAGCCGGGTTGAGAGCTTGAGCCGCTTGGCGGCAAGCTCCGGGGCCAGCTTGGTGCAAACCCGCTCGATCGCATGGCCGATGTCGAACGGTTCCAACTGCATTTTGTATGTGCCCGACTCGTATTTCGCCAGCTCCAGCATATCCTCGATCAGCAGGATCATCCCGTTCACTTCTTCTTCCATGGCCGCAAAATAATAGTCCCGCTTGTGGCCGGCAACTCCGTCCTTGAGCACGGCCAAGCAGCTTTGAATGACGCTTAGCGGCGTCTTCAACTCGTGCGAAACGCCGGCGATAAATTCTTTTCGCGTATGCTCCAACTGCTTTTCCTTTTCGATGTCCCGCGTAAGCTGCTGGATATGGGAATGCAGCCGCTCGGATAGCTCGTTGATGCTGCCGGACAGCTGTCCCAATTCATCCCGGCTGCGCACCGGCAATTTCTCGGAAAAGTCCAGCCGGGCGATCTGCCTGGTGGTCCGGTTGATTCGCAGCAAGGGCCGGGCAATCCGGTGGGAATAGTATAGAGAGGCCAGCACCGCCAGCAGCAATGCGGCGACTACGATATAGCCATAATAGCTCCGCATCACCGCAGCGGCCTCGCTAACGGGCTGAAGCGACGTCATGGCGAAGAGGTAAGAAGGCTGCCCCGTCCGGCCTTCGGTGCGTTTCACGAATAGTTTGTAGTTCACCTCATTCTCCGCGAAATCCATCACCTCGCCATTTGCGCTCCCGTCGTAGTCTCCGTAAAGCAGATCCGCCTGAAAAGCTTTGATCCGTTCCAGAAACAAACCGTTCGTATAGCGGGTGACGCCGGCTCCCTCAGGAAGCCGAAGGCTCGTGATGATTCCCCGAACCAGCGCCGAAGGGTACTTATCATGATACTGTTCCGGGCTCCCGAAGCGCGGGACAACCTCGTATTCCTTGCGGATCAAAGAGGAGTTTTCCAAGCGGCCTTCCTCTCTTAAATGGGAAACGCTCCTTCCCATCCGCTGCGGAATCAAATGCCCCTTCATCATAAGGCCCTCGATCGCGATCGGCTGGCCTTCCCGGGCCCACGTCCCCCCAAAAGCGTAAAGCGGATTGTCGGCGCTAAAATCGTCCACATTCGCCACGGCGTAAAGCGGAATCGTCAGCGTTTGGCCGGAAAGGCCGGGGACGTCGTCCGTCTGTTCCAACTGGACCTCCATCTCAAAATCGCCGGAGTACAGCATATTCCCCATTTCGTCCAACGCCGCGATCCAAGTGTCATGCTTCCGGTAAAATTCCCGCTCCAGTTCGGCAACGTCCTTCGCTTCCCCGCCGGTGTTCAGATAATCCTGCTCAAAGGTTTGGACGGAGGCTTTGATATCCTCCACCTTTTGATGCGCATAAAACTGTTTAAAAAACACGGTTTGCCCAGCGAAAATCAGCGCGACGATAAACAAGCAAAGCGCCGTCGTCAACAAAAACAGCTTAAGGACAATCCCTTTGATCATGGCTGCTCCTCAAATTTATAGCCAGCGCGTACGACAGTTACGATACATTTGGCCTTATCGTCCAACTTCGCCCGCAAGTTTCGCATATGGCTGTTGATCGTCCGTTCGTCGCCGGGAAAATCGTATCCCCAGATTTTCGTCATCAATTGCTCCCGGGTTACGATCGTTCCTTTGTTCTTCATGAGACAGGCCAAAAGTTCGAATTCCGTGTACGTAAGGCTGCATTCTTCCCCGCCGATCGTCACGGAACGGGAAGGAAGGTGCAAAGCGATTCCGGCGCCTACCAGGGTATCTTTCTCTTTCGCGGGCATGTGGCGCGGTTCCAGGAAACGTTTGGCCCGCGCCAGTAAAATCGGCGGACTGCACGGCTTGACGACGTAATCGTCCGCACCCAGCTCGAAGCCGAGCAACGTATCGTCTTCGTCCGAACGGGCCGTCAGCATGATGATCGGGACATCCGATACCTTGCGGATCCGTTGGCACACCGACCAACCGTCCAATTCCGGCAGCATAATGTCAAGGATGATCAATTGGACCTCGTGCTGGTCGAACAGCGCCAGCGCCTGTTTTCCGTCGCCCGCTTCCAGCACGGCGTATCCTTCATTCAGGAAATAATCTTTGATAATCTCCCGCAAAAGAAGTTTGTCTTCGACAAGCAGTATTGTTTTCGACATGGTTCTACTCCTCTTTAACTCAATAACGTTGAAGATTCTCCATGCCTACACTAACCGTTTTCGCCGGAAACATCAACCGAAGCGTCTGCTATTCCGTTCCGAAGCGTCATGAGCCGGATGAGGCCGCCGTTGTATCGGTATGCTCCAACGCGAGTTTGCCGCTGTTCCGATCGGATAAAACGATTCGCGCCTTCACCTCACCGCCCGCTTGTTTGAACGTAAGCAGTTGGGTCTGGCCTTTGGTCAACAGCGCGTTTAGCATGGAAGCGGAAATTTTCTTTCCGGCAAACTCCTTCCAGATCACGAAGCCGCAGCCCTGCTTGTAATGGGTGCAGCCGTAGCCTTTGCGGCCTTCGATGATCTGGCCGCCGCAGCCCTCGCGCGGGCAAGGCGCGAGCGGCTGCAAACCGCCGGCGGCCGACGATTTTGCGGCGGCGGAGGCGCTGCGGGACTCGCCCGCCGCCGCGCGACCGGATTTGCCGGCGCCGCGCCGGCTTCCTTTGGCCGCCTCCTCCGTGCCGAACAGGGAGGCGGCCGCTTTTTGCTGCGTGCGTACTTTCTCGATGATCGAAACGGTGAACCGGCGTACGTTATCCATAAATTTTTCCCGAGCTGCTTCGCCTTTGGAAATCTGATACAATCGCCGCTCCCACTGCCCGGTCATCTCCGGCGAGGTCAGCAGCTCGACGCCGGCGCGCCGGATCAGCTCCACAGCCGTACGGCCCTTTTGTGTTACCGTGATCTTCTTGCCCTGCATCGTAATATAACCTACGTTCTTCAAGCGCTCGATCGTTGCCGCGCGCGTGGCCGGGGTGCCGAGGCCGGCATCCTTCATCGCCTCCCGCAGCTCTTCGTTCTCTAACTGCTTCCCGGCGCTTTCCATCGCTTTCAACAGCGTTCCTTCCGTATAATGCTTCGGCGGCTGCGTCGCCTTCTCCTTGGCCAGGGCATCGACGCATTGCACCGGACGGTCCTTGTCGACCTGGAACGGTTCGCTGACCAGCTCCTCGGTTTCTTCTTCCTCTTCCTTTTTCTTCCCGCGACCGCCGCTGGATTTTGTCCCGTCGTCCCCCGGCAGGCATACTTTCCAACCGAGCGACAGCAGTTCCTTCACGTTCGTTTTGAACGTTTCGCCTTCCACCTCGGTCAGCACCGTATGCTGCTTGTACTCCGCCGCCGGATAAAAATGCGACAAAAAACGCCGGATCACCAGATCGTAGACGTTTTGTTCTTCCTTACTCAATGTGCCCGGCCGCCGCAGCGTCGGCAAAATCGCATGGTGGTCCTCGACCCGCGACGGATTACATACCGATTTGTTCCCGACATGCACCAAACTCGGCCGTCCGCCCTCAGCCAGCTCCTTGTAGCTAGATGATTTCAGCATGTGCTGCACCTTGTGCATGCCGTCGATGTTTTGCTCGGTTACATAATTGGAGCTGGTCCGCGGATAGGAAATAACCTTATGGCGTTCGTACAAGGCTTGGGCGATATCCAGCGTCTTTTTGGCGGAATAGCCGAACTTGGCGTTGGCTTCCCGCTGCAGCAAGGTCAGGTCATACAGCTTGTAGGGGTACTCCTTCGTGTCTTTGACCTCGTATTCGGCAATCCGTCCTTCCTTCCCGCGGACTTTCTCGGCAATGGCCGCCGCTTTCTCCCCGTCCGTCAGCCGGTCGCCTTGCCAACTGCCCGTATACTTGCGCGCGTCCTGCTCGAACTCCGCTTTGATCTCATAGTAGGTCAGCGAATCGAAGTTTTCAATTTCCTTCTGACGGTCGTAAATCAGTGCCAATACCGGGGTTTGCACCCGGCCGACCGACAGCAGCTCCCGATGCTTGGTCGTAAACGCCCGCGTGGCGTTCATCCCGATCAGCCAGTCCGCTTCGCTGCGCGCCCGCGCAGCCAGCGTCAAATTCTCGAACTCGGACGCATCGTGCAGCTCGTCAAACCCTTTGGCGATGCTCTCGCTGGTCAAGTCGGATATCCACAGCCGCTTGACGGGCTGGGTCAACTGCAACTGCTGCTGGATCAGCGCAAAAATATACTGTCCTTCGCGCGCGGCGTCGCAGGCATTCACGATCGTGTCGCAGCGTTTGGCCAGCTCGCCGATCGTGTTCAATTGCTCCTTCGTCCGCGGGTTCGGCACGATCTTGAACCGGTCCGGCAGAATCGGCAGGTCACCAAAACTCCAGCGTTTGTATTTTTCGTCATAGGCGTCCGGCTCGGCCAACCCCAACAAATGACCTATCGCCCAAGTGATGATATAGCGCTCTCCCTCCAGATAGGACCGGTTGTTTTTCGCTTTCGGCTCGATCACCGCGGCGATCGTCCGTCCCATGTCCGGTTTTTCGGCAATTACGAGCGTTTTCATGCTTAAGCGCCCCTCTTCCTTTGTCTCTCTGTCGTTTCCCGAAAAAAAGAGCCGCGCTTCGCGCAGCTCTAGTAAGCTAGTAACTATTATAGCATATTGACCCAGGATCGTCCTGTAAATTCTTGCGGCCTTCAGGCAAACGTTAGACCAGGACCGTCGATCCCATTAGGTATTTATCCACTTCGCGGGCGGCCTCCCGGCCCTCGTTGATCGCCCATACGACCAAGCTTTGGCCGCGGCGCATATCGCCGGCGGCAAACACTTTGTCGACATTCGTTTTGAATTGGCCGTATTTCGCCTTCACGTTGGTGCGGCGGTCTGTTTCCAGTCCCAATTCCTCCGTTAGCGTCGATTCCGGACCATCGAAGCCGATCGCAATGAGCGCCATTTGGGCCGGGAAGACGCGTTCCGTGCCCGGGATCGGCTGATAGATCTTGCGGCCGGTCTCATCGACGGTCCGCTGGATTTGCACGGTGTGCAGCTCCTTCAAGTTGCCGTTCTCGTCGCCGACGAACCGCGTCGTCATGATCGAGAATTCGCGCGGATCGCTGCCGAACAAAGCCTTGGCTTCTTCTTGGGCGTAGTCGAGCGTGTAGACGTTCGGAAACTGCGGCCAAGGATTGTGAATCGGATCGCGTTCGAGCGGGGCTTTGGTATGCGTGCCGAATTGCGTAATGCTGCGGCAACCGTGGCGCAACGCCGTGGCCACGCAGTCGGAGCCCGTGTCGCCGCCGCCGATCACGATGACGTCCTTCCCTTCGGCGGACAAATATTGCCCATCGGTTAAACCGGAGTCCAGGTAGCTCTTGATCGTGCCGTTTAAGAACGGCATGGCATAATGCACGCCATTCAGATCGCTGCCCTCGATGTTGAATTCGCGCGGTTTCGTCGCCCCGCCGCACAGCACCACAGCGTCGAATTCGGCGACAAGCCGCTGCGCTTTGATATCCTTGCCGATTTCCGTATTCGTGATGAATTTGACGCCTTCGGCAGCCAACAAGTCGACTCGGCGTTGCACGACCGTTTTATCCAGCTTCATCGTCGGAATGCCGTACATCAGAAGGCCGCCGATCCGGTCCGAACGCTCATAGACGGTCACCTCGTGACCCGCCTTGTTCAATTGGGCGGCACAGGCCAGACCGGCCGGTCCGGAGCCGACGATCGCCACTCTACGGCCTGTCCGCTTCTCCGGAGGTTCGGGTACGACCCAGCCTTCCTCGAATCCTTTGTCGATAATCGCCTGCTCAATCGTCTTGATCGTTACCGGATGCCCGATCAGGCCTACCGTACAGGAGCCTTCGCAAGGCGCGGGGCATACTCGGCCCGTAAATTCCGGGAAATTGTTCGTTTTGTGCAAGCGGTCCAGCGCCTCTTTCCATAGATTGCGGTAGACCAGGTTATTCCACTCCGGAATCAGGTTGTGCACCGGGCACCCCGACGTCCCGCCAACCATATCGATGCCCGTATGGCAATACGGCGTGCCGCAATCCATGCAGCGCGCGCCTTGGGTGCGCAGCTCCTCGTCGGACATGTGCTTATGAAATTCCTCCCAGTCCTTCACCCGTTCGGACGGGCTCCGGTCTCCGGGAAGCTCGCGTTTGAACTCCATAAATCCTGTTGGTGTCGACATCAAAAAGTTCCCCCATCCGTTTATCTTGTTAAAAAGTCAGCCGATCCGCCAAACCGGACGAAATGTGACTTTTTATACGCCGTCATTAGTGTATCTTGATGTTAGCATTTCGGGGGAACTGTTATTAATGGATTATTGATATGATAATTTGTACTTATCATCACATCATTTGCGGCGTTCATAAGTCAGAAAACGGTAATCATAGGGGTTCTTCTCGTCCCGCACCCCCGGTTCTTCATGGACTAATTCAAAATCTTCCCACGCAAAGTGAGGAAAAAACACATCCCCTTCGATGTCTTCATCGATTCGGGTCACCAGCAGCCGATCCGCCAACGGAAGGAAATGTTGGAATACGCCCGCGCCGCCGATCACCATCAGCTCGCCACGCTTCGCGTAAGCCAACGCTTCATCCACCGAATGAACGACGTCAGCCCCCTCGGCCGTGTAAGAAGCATCCGCCGTAATCACGACGTTATGCCGGTTCGGCAGCGGTTTGCGTCCCAGCGATTCCCAGGTTTTGCGGCCCATAACGATCGTTTTTCCCGTCGTCTGCGCCTTAAAAAATTTCAGATCGGCGGGCAGCCTCCAGGGCAGCTGGTTATTCCGGCCGATAGCTCCGTTCCTGGACATTGCCCATATAAGTGTAATCATCCCTATGCGATACCGCCCTTTCCCGTAAAATTAAACGGCAACCGTCGCTTTAATCGTCGGATGGTATTGATAACCGACAAATTCGAAATCTTCGTACACATAATCGAAGATCGATTCCGGCTTGCGCTTGATCACCAGCTTCGGCAACGGATAAGGCTCGCGCTCCAGCTGCGTTTTCACCTGCTCGACATGATTGTTGTAGATGTGCACATCCCCGCCGGACCAAATAAACTCCCCAACCTCAAGATCGCATTGTTGGGCGATCATATGCGTCAGCAGCGCATAACTTGCGATGTTAAACGGCAGTCCGAGGAACGTGTCCACCGAACGCATCGTCAGCATGCAGGACAGCTTGCCGTTCGCCACATAAAATTGAAAGACGAAGTGGCATGGCGGCAGCTTCATTTGATCCACCTCGGCCACATTCCAGGCGCTGACCAGGTGGCGGCGCGAATCGGGATTCTTCTTGATCGCTTCCACGACACCGGCGATTTGATCGATCTTCCGGCCGTCCGGCGCTTCCCAGGAACGCCATTGCGAACCATATACCGGCCCCAGGTCGCCGTTCTCGTCCGCCCACTCGTCCCAAATCCGGACGCCATGCTCTTTGAGATAAGCGATATTCGTATCGCCCCGCAAAAACCACAGCAGCTCGTGAATCACCGACTTCAAATGAATCCTTTTGGTCGTCACCAGCGGAAACCCTACGCTCAAATCGAAACGCAGCTGCCGGCCGAATACGGAGCGCGTCCCTACACCGGTTCGGTCCTCTTTGGGCGTTCCGTTCTTTAGAACATCCTCCAGCAAATCCAAGTAATTTCTCATCGTTCTAACACCCCGTCACATTGGTCTTCTAATCCATCCTATTATAGCAGACTTCCCTGTGTTTTGAATTGGATGTTGTGGAAGGCCATACGACTCGGATGCCTCATTTGCGGCTTTCCGTCCGCAGCAGATCCAGCACATACGATTTCAAGTTAACCATACGCAAAAAATCCGGTCTCTTCTCCGTTCCGCAGATGATCAGCGGCACAAGTGACGCCTGCGCATCCAAGCCGCCGTGAGCCCCTCCCGAGGCATGCGTGGGCGCCCCGGCTTCCGCCAGTTCATAACCCGGTTTGGCGGTGACGACGAGAAATCGCCCTTCATGCGACCGGAGTGCGCCTTGCAGCCGGCTCAGCGGATCAGGATATTGGCCGTATCCGATCCGGGTTTTCCCCGCTCGCCCGGCTTCGCTTCTCCGCGTCAAATCCAGAACCTGTTCCGCTCCCTGCACGGTCCACGATTGATCGTAGTCATCCTTCAGTTCGCCCCCCGCTTTAAATTTCATGGATGCCGAATTTCCCGCTTTGATGCAGTGAATCCAGCCATCTTCTTGCCAGGAGATGATGTCGATCCGCGGGTCGGTTTTCAGTGTGTCGGCTATTTCCCCCAGCGTCACCTCCGGTTTCAAACTGTAGACGTAGGCCATCGTATCGTTAACGCCGAGAGCAATTTCGGTGGACTTCTCGATCGTTTCGCCGGTGGGCAGCACCCGATAACGCTGCAACTGTTTCGGCAGATCGATCACCGGCCGTTGTTTTTTGGGAAAAACCCTGCTCATCCCGCTATCCCCCGCAACGATCAGAACGAAGTCGTTGAGCGCTTGCTTTTTAGAACCGAAAGCGTCCAGCAATTCCCGCAATCGACGATCCGTCTCCCGAATCCCTTCGCGGTCGTCCGGTCCGTGCTTGTGCAATTTCCCGTCAAGCTCAGGCAAATAGACGAGCAAAAAGTCCGGCAGTTGATCGGTCCGGATCAAGTATTTTACGGTCTCTACGGCATAGCGGTCATTGAAGCCCAGTCGGTCGAACGGCCCGTCAGGCAAATCGGTTACTCCGTCCAGCGGGTTCGACAAAGACCCGAAGGCCAGGAAATCCGGTCCGTGCACTTGGATGGGCTGAGTCAGCGATAACAGATCGCGGATCGGTGGCGGCAAGACGAAATGATGTTCCGTTTTCCCGCGGTAAACCAAGCCGTTGACGGACCCGGAGGTAAGCCCCAAGCGATGCAAATCCTCATACAGGGTCGGCAGTTCGGGATTCAAATGCTTTCCGTTTAAATCCCTTAACGCATGAAGCAATACCGGCTTCGTTCCGCGGCGCAAGATTTCAAAAGGACCGGATCCATAGCCGATCACTTTCTTCCCATTTTCGGGATACCAGGTCAATCCCGGCACATGATGCCCGTCAGGGTAAGTTCCGGTCAGCAGGGTGCTGTCAATCGTGACCGACATGGTTGGGAAAGAGCTGACCATATCCGGATAAAATTGGCCGTGTTCAATTAAATATTGAAACGTCGGAAGCTCGTTCGCCTGGACTCCGCGTTGGATCGATTGAGCCATAAGGGAGTCGGCCAGCACGAAAATGACTTTTTTCTTTCCTTCGGACAGCCCGTTAGCCGATTGAATATGCTGTAAATCTGGTTCTTCCGGAATTCGGGATTGCTGACATCCGCCCGGAATCAGGCAAACGACCAAGAGCATAAGCCATAAGTTTATGTACTTGTGCCGAGCAAATTTTCGGTGCATTTACTTTCACCCGCCTTGAAGTTTAGGCTTAGTATGTCATTTCTCCCTGCGAAAATTCCGTGAATGATCAATGTTCGGAACGTAGGTTCGCATCGATGATTGACTTTCGGGATTTGGTAGTTTATAGTGGATAATACCAAAATCAAATAGAATGATCGCGAGTGAAGCACCTCGCAAGGCAGGCGATGATCGCCTTTCTTGGGGTGCTTTTTTTCGTTCTCTATGATGATGGTAAATTCATTGTGATGGGAGTTGACGGTTTGTGAAGTGGAGAACATCAGTCAGGCTGGCCTTGTTAGCGGCGCTCTTGCTTTCGGTGATGCTGGGCGGAACTAGCCAAGCGAAAGCCGCAAGCAGTTGGGAAGCGGCTTTCAACGGGATCGATGCCATCTACGACGGGCTAACGGCGGTACAGGCGGTGGTCAAGCAGGAAAGCGCCGAGATTACGGCGCTGCGGAAGAAGAATAACGAAGCATTGTCGGCGTTAAACGCCAAGGTCAAAGCGATCGATCAAGCGACGGTTACCCGCCTGACCCAGGAAACCGAGGCCTTGCAGCGCAAGCACGCCCCTCTGTTGGAACAGTACGCGGCATTAGGCAAACAAGTCGCGGCAGCCAAGAAACGCAAGGATAAGAAGGCGACGGATCTGCTGGAATTGAAGCGTAATCAGATGAAGCCTGCGGCAACGAAGGCTTCGGCGGAGATCAAGGCGAAGAAGGATGCACTCGCCGCCGCGAAGAAGTCCAAGGCAGCCAAAGCGAAGGTAGTGAAAGACGCGCTAGCCCCGGTGCAGACGTTAAAAAAGCAGATCACCGCCGAAAACAAATCCGTCGCCGCCGCGCGAAAACACCTTTCGGCGGCGGATAAGCGATATAAGGCCAGCGTAAAGCGAGGCGACGCAATCACCGCCGCGCTGGAACTCAAAACAGTGTATGACCAAACCAAAGCCGTCCACAATTCCTTAACGAAAGTATACGAATGGGAGAAGAAAATCGCCCAAACCGTATCGGCAGCGGCCGCCAAGCTGCCCAAGTGAATCTTCGTTACTTCTCCGGCGTCAAATCCAGCTCAAGGGTCCCGCGGACGCCTTCGTCTTCGTATCGGACCTTGATCTTCAAGCTTTCGTTCTTCACATACTCCGCGGGCAGATCATAGCTTTCTTTCTCCGATGCATTTTTGGGTAAGCCCATGGAATGTACGGCAGCGCAGTCACGGTCTTCACGAGCAAACTCTTCATGCTCGATGGTGACGAGGCTTCCGCAGTTGGCTAGAATGTCCACCATCGTGTTCGTTTTGTTCGTTATCGTGACTTCCAGACGATAAGTTGCGCCGTCCTCCAACCGAACGGCTTGCGCAGTCACCTGAAGAATCTTGTCTTCGGCTTGGCTCGACAATCGGTCGGGATAAACCGGGGGCGATTCTTCGGTTTGCTTCAACGGCTGGGAACCAAGCAGCATCGTGAGCAGCAGGTAGACCAGAAAGATGACGTTAGTGCTACGAGCGATCATACGCACTCCTCCTTCCCTTCAAACTCGCAATTTTAATTTTCTCCTGTCGGTTTTTCGACGTTAATCGCGGCCTAAAGGTTGCCGGCAGGAGGGGATGGAGGAATGCATTTTTAAAAATGTATTGCTATATCGCA
The DNA here is from genome assembly GCF_057063165.1 of Paenibacillus sp. JL3B1040. Taxonomy (NCBI): domain Bacteria; kingdom Bacillati; phylum Bacillota; class Bacilli; order Caryophanales; family Paenibacillaceae; genus Paenibacillus; species Paenibacillus tiangongensis. The sequence goes on from NZ_CM169317.1 coordinate 2,892,593, forward strand.
ATATTACGATATAATGATAATATGAAAACGAGGTGAATCCACGTGGATAACAACTTTAAAGCCTACCAAGAAGCGGCCGACATGCTGAAAGCGCTGGCCCACCCGGTCCGACTGTGTATCGTGCGCGGCTTGCTCGGTAAACCGCAGTGCAATGTTACTTATATGCAGGAATGTTTGGATCTGCCGCAATCGACCGTGTCGCAGCACTTACAAAAGCTGCGCAGCTTTGGCATCGTCGAAGCTGAACGAAGCGGTTTAGAGGTCCATTATAAACTGGCGAACGACAAAGTGATCAAGCTGGTTCGCCAGTTGTTTGAGGAGGAGGATGACAAATGAGCAAAAAAGTATTGATTGTCGGCGGCGTTGCCGGCGGAGCCTCTGCGGCCGCAAGACTTCGCCGGCTGGATGAGGAAGCCCATATCGTCATGTTCGAGCGGGATCCGTACATTTCGTTCGCCAATTGCGGGCTCCCCTATTATATCGGCGATTCCATCAAAGAGCGGTCAAAGCTGCTCGTCCAAACGCCGGAAGCGATGCATCGGCGCTTTAACATCGATGTCCGCATCGAAAGCGAAGTGATCGGAATCGATCCGGCCACCAAAACCGTGCTCGTTCGCAGTAAAGAGCGCGGCGAATATCGGGAAAGCTACGACGCGCTGATTTTGTCGCCCGGCGCCAGACCTATTCGTCCGAATCTTCCCGGCATCGACAGCAGCCGAATCCATACCTTGCGGAACATTCCGGACACCGACCGTATTAAACGACGGGTCGCCCAAGAGCACGCCGCTTCGGCAATCGTGATCGGCGGCGGATTTATCGGTGTGGAAATGGCCGAGAATTTAAGAGACATCGGGCTTGACGTGACGTTGATTGAAGGCGGCTCCCAAATTTTAGCACCGTTTGATACCGAAATGGCAGGCGTCCTTGCCAAGGAACTGGAGGATCACGGCGTCAACCTACTGATGTCGCAGACCGTCGCTTCGTTTACGGAACAAGCGGATCGGATCGAGGTTCACACTTCGGATGGCCATGAAATATCCGCGGACATTGTGATTTTGGCGATCGGCGTTACTCCGGATACGGCTTTTTTGAAGGACGCCGGCATAGAGCTGGGGCCAAGAGGACATATTGTCGTGAACGACAAGCTGGAAACCAGCATTCCCGATATTTACGCCGTAGGTGATGCGGTTGAAGTCGTCGATTTCGTTAATGGCTCCCAAACCGCCATCCCCCTAGCCGGGCCCGCCAACAAACAAGGACGTATCGCTGCGGATAACGTCTGCGGCCTGGGGACTTCCTATAAAGGCTCGCAAGGTACGTCTATCATCAAGGTATTTGGACTTACCGGAGCAGCCACCGGGAACAATGAGAAAACACTGCAGCGGCTACGCATCCCCTACCGGGTCACCGTGGTTCATCCCAATTCCCATGCCTCCTACTATCCCGGCGCAACCCCGCTATCCATTAAGCTGTTGTTTAAGCCGGACGGTACCGTCCTTGGGGCACAAGCCGTCGGTTATGACGGGGTGGATAAACGGATCGACGAGATCGCCACGGTCATTCGTTTCCGCGGTACGGTAACGGATCTGACCGAGCTGGAACTGGCTTATGCCCCACCCTACTCTTCGGCGAAGGATCCGGTCAACATGGCCGCCTATACCGCGGAGAACGTGTTAAGCGGACGCGTCCAAGTGTTCGTTCCGCAGGATTTGGCGGGGCGGGATGAGCACGCGACCTTGCTGGTGGATGTCCGTTCCGAGATCGAGCATGCCAACGGGCATATCCCCGGCTCCCTGCTGATTCCGGTCGACGAGCTGCGCGATCGGCTGGACGAATTGGACCCTAATAAGGAGATTTGGGTTTATTGTCAAGTTGGGTTGCGCGGATACACCGCTGCGCGGATCCTGCAGCAAAAGGGGTATAAGGTGCGGAATCTGACCGGCGGCTACAAGCTCTATCAAATGGCCAACTACCGGCCCGGACGGGCAAGCTCGCCGGATCGTCCCGCCGATCGTGCGGTACAAGCGGAAATTGCCGCAGCGTCGGCCTCGGAGGCAACCCAGCCGATACCACATGCGACTGACCCCAAGGACGCCAAGCCAAATGCCGATGCCGAGCTCGACGCCTGCGGGCTGTGCTGCCCCGGCCCGCTGATTCAAGTGAAACAAGCCATGGACCGGTTGCAAGCGGGACAAATTCTGCACGTGACCGCCTCCGATCCTGGATTTTACGAGGATGTGCAGGCATGGGCCACGATGTCCAAACACCGGATGGTCCAGGTCAGCAAGAACGCCAATGGCGTTATCGAGGCCTATCTATGCAAGGAAGGTACAAATCGTCGCGCCGAAACAACGGCACAGCCGGCGAATTCTCCGGAGGGCACGACGATGGTCGTGTTCAGCGGCGACTTGGACAAGGCGATCGCATCGTTCATCATCGCCAACGGCGCAGCGGCCAGCGGCAAGAAAGTAACATTGTTTTTCACCTTCTGGGGGCTGAACATTCTGCGCAAGTCGGAAAAGGTGCCTATCGCCAAATCCTTCATCGGCCGCATGTTTGGGATGATGATGCCGCGCGGCAGCCGCAAGTTGTCCCTCTCCCGCATGAATATGCTGGGGATGGGAACGAAAATGATCCGCAGCGTGATGAAAAATAACAACGTCTCGTCATTGGAAGAATTGATGGACACCGCCATTCACCAAGGCGTAGAAATCGTCGCCTGCCAAATGTCCATGGATCTGATGGGCATTCGCCGGGAAGAGCTGATCGACGGGGTCAAAATCGGCGGGGTTGGCTATTATTTAGGCAAAGCCGATCAATCGGGCATCAATTTGTTCATCTAGTCTATCACTTTCACAAGAAGACCGCTGCAGCCTAGCCCGAAACGGGCTTGCTCCGTCGGTCTTTTTCGTTGTGCGGAATGGTTTGCTCGCTCCCTACGATATCGTATAATGGATGAATCGTAATTTTCATTTAAAGGAGTGAGTTCCCATGAGCAAGAAGATCCGACAAAATAACGTGGATCGCTTCAGCGGGTTCGGCGGTCTGTATGATCAGAGCCGTCCCAAGCCACCGGTTGACCTCATCAACATCCTTACGATGTATTTGGGCCGCTCCCCGGAGACGATCGCGGATGTCGGCTGCGGTACCGGACTCTCTTCCTTTGTCTGGCTGGGTCATGCGAAGCAAATCCTCGGGATAGAGCCTAATGATGACATGCGCGTTGTAGCGAACGCTCACTGGCAAAAACGGAACCGGCCGGCCCAACTTCAATTCGTCAAAGGTTTATCTTATGAATTGCCGCTGGAACCGGCTTCCGTAGATATTGTCACCTGCTCTCAATCCTTCCACTGGATGGACCCTCAACCGGCGCTGCAGGAGTTCGCCAGGGTGCTGCGCTCCGGAGGCATCTTCGCTGCATACGACTGCGATTGGCCGCCGGTCTCAACCCCGGAGCTTGAGCAAGCTTATGAACAGCTCATCCAACTGGCTGACAGGCGGGTAAGCGAGCTGATCGAAAACGGCAAGGAAGCCTATAAATGGCCCAAAGACCGGCACTTGCAGCAAATCCAAAATAGCGGCCTGTTCCGGTATTCCCGAGAGATCGTATTTCACCATTGGGAGAGATTTGACGCCGAGCGTTATGCGAATCTGGCCCTCAGTCAAGGCGGCCTTCAAACGGCCTTGAAACTAGGAGCGGACGAGATCGCCTCCGCCGCCGAGCAATTTCGCGATCAGGTGAAGCGGGGATTTGGCGGAGAGATCCGCAACATCCTTTTTAGTTACCGGATGCGGCTCGGCATACTATGACTCAAAATAGAAAGCGGTACAGTTTTTCCATCGAGCTTGGTCGTGATGAAAGCCTTGACATAGAGCGCGCTCTAGCTGCTAAACTACCATTAATTTCGTGGTGAAAGGAGGAATGTCCAATGTGCAAAAGAATGGACGAAATCTTCTATGGCCCTTCAAATTAGTCAGCTTGCGGACGAGATCGGATTGTCTATTCACACTCTTCGTTACTATGAAAAGGAGGGGATTCTCCCACCCGCCAAACGTAATGAAAGAGGTGTTCGCATATTTGATGCGGAAGACATTGAATGGATCAAATTCGCATGCTGCCTTCGCGATTCGGGAATGAGTATTGCCGAAATGAAGCAATTTGTGCAACTGGTCATAAAGGGAGATGAAACGAAACCTGAACGTATCCAAATGCTTCAATTGCAAATTGAACGTATCGAAGCCCAATTCAAACAATTAACTCGCTTCAAGGAAAACATTCAATACAAGATTGATTTATATTCCTCTCAGGTAGGAGATTAGGGGGCGCCAGTCCATGAAAACAATCATGATCACCGGTACATCTGCAGGAATCGGAAGAGCTACAGCCTTACATTTCGCCAATAAAGGATGGAACGTTATCGCTACTATGCGTTCTCCTGAAAAAGAAACGGAATTGGCCAAGGTTCAGAACGTATGGGTTACCTATCTCGACGTTGAAAACAAGGAATCGATCCAAAATGTAATCGAGCAAGGGATATCAAAATTCGGGGAAATCGACGCCGTTGTAAACAATGCAGGTTACGGTGCATTTGGTATCTTTGAGGCCGCAACGGAAGAACAAATTCAAAGGCAGTTTGATGTCAATGTTTTTGGCCTGATGCGGGTAATCAAAGCGATCCTGCCTCATTTCAGAAAGAACCGTAAGGGAGTAATTATCAACGTTACCTCTGAGGGAGGCAGAGTCACCTATCCGTTGTTTTCGCTTTATCATGCTTCCAAATACGCCGTAAACGGATTCACCGAGTCTCTGCTTTATGAACTGTCTCCATTTAATATTCGGGTAAAGATTGTGGAGCCGGGCCCTACCAGAACCGAGTTCACGGGCAGATCCAGGGATGCCATTCAGGATACCCGGTTGACAGATTATAGTGAATTCGAGCAAAAAATCAATTTCATGTATCAAAGCCTGTTCGACCCTGAACAAATCGCTTCTCCGGAACTTGTTGCTGAAGTTATCTACAAGGCGGCAATCGATCCTTCCCGCCAACTGAGATATCATACCGGCTCTGACTTGATGAGGGAACGTGAAGAACTACACGATCATGAATTTATCGGCAAAATGGCTCAAAGATTTGGTATAGATATCGAATAATCTTCAGCATATTATAAACCTGGACTACACCACCGCATAGCGGGTGGTTTTCTGTTTCGCACGCTTCGCGTACTCAACTGGCTTATGCCACTTAAAAAAGGGCAAGACCGCAAAATCGGTCTCGCCCAATATTCTTAGGAGATGATCCACTCTTAGGAGGAGTGGGATAAACAATGCTTAGCGAGAAATGACGTGGATCGGATGACCTTCCACCAGCTCGGCGGTTTCCATCACGATTTCGCCCAACGTTGGGTGAGCGTGAATGGTCAGCGAGATATCTTCGAGCGTCGCCCCCATTTCGACCGCAAGCCCCAGCTCGGCGATCAGGTTGGAAGCTTCGATCCCGACGATTTGCGCGCCGAGAACCACGTTGTTTTCTTCGTTGGCCACGATTTTGATGAAGCCTTCAGGTTGATTCAAAGAAGTCGCGCGGCCGTTGCCCGCAAACGGGAACTTGCCGGCTTTGACCTTGAAGCCCTTCTCCTTCGCCTCGGATTCCGTCAGACCCACGCTGGAGCATTCCGGATCGGTAAATACGACCGCAGGAATCGCTTTGTAATCCACCACGGAAGGCAATCCCGCGATAACTTCGGCAGCAACCTTCCCTTCATAGGAAGCTTTGTGCGCCAGCGCAGGGCCAGCCACGATATCGCCGATCGCAAAGATGTTCGGGTTGCTGGTGCGGCCTTGGTGGTCGACTTTAACCAAACCGCGATCGGTTAATTCAACACCGGCCAGGTCCAGACCCAAGTCGCCATCCGTGTTGGGACGACGGCCAACCGTTACCAGCAGGTAATCCGCGGTGACTTCCTTGCTTTCGCCGTTTACGGAATATTTCACCGTTACATTCTTATCGGTTTGCTCGGCACTTTCGGCTTTGGCGTTGGTTACGATTTCGATGCCGGTTTTCGCCATGTTCTTGGCAACCAGACGGGTCATGTCTTTGTCAAAGCCAGGCAACACGGTATCCATTCCTTCGATGATCGTTACCTTGGTGCCGAATTTGGAGAACATTTGGCCGAGTTCGGCGCCGATGTAACCGCCGCCGATCACCACGAGGCTGCTCGGAATCTCTTGCAGCTCAAGCGCTTCGGTCGAAGACAGGATGCGTCCGCCAAACGGGAAGGCTTTCAGCTCGATCGGGCGGGAACCGGTAGCCAGAATGCAGTGCTTGAAGCGGTAGCGCGGCGATTCATGATCATTAAAGGCGCGGGCTTCGTTTTCGTTGATGAACATCACTTCACCGCTGAACACTTCCACTTTGTTGCCTTTGAGCAGGCCGCTAACGCCTTGGGTCATCTTTTTGACGACGCCGCTTTTGAATTCTTGCGTTTTCTTAAAGTCCACTTTCACGTTCTCCGCCGTAATCCCGAACGCGTCGGCATGCTGCGCGGACTCGTACTGATGCGCTGCCGAGATCAGCGCTTTGGACGGGATACATCCGCGATTCAAGCAGACGCCGCCAAGCTCCGATTTGTCAACGATGAGCACTTTTTGCCCGAGCTGGGCGGCACGAATGGCCGCCACATACCCGCCGGGACCTGCACCGACAACTAATGTATCAATATCAAGAGAAGCATCTCCTACTACCATTGATTACACCTCCATAACGAGCAGCTCAGGATTGGCGAGCAGCTGTTTGATATAATTCATAAAGTTTTGCGCGGTTGCGCCGTCGATCAGACGGTGGTCGAAGCTAAGCGACAAAGCCATGACCGGAGCGACTACGACTTCGCCGTCGCGAACAACCGGTTTCTCACTGATCCGGCCGGTGCCAAGGATCGCCACTTCAGGGTAATTGATGATCGGCGTAAAGAACATGCCGCCGGCGGAGCCGATATTCGAGATCGAAATCGTGCTGCCTTTCATTTCATGGGCAGCGAGCTTGCCTTCGCGGCCGCGGGCCGCCAGATCGGAGATCGCTTCGGCAATCATCCAAATGCTCTTGCGGTCGGCGTCTTTGATGACCGGAACGATCAAGCCGTTATCCGTATCGGTCGCGATCCCGATGTCATAGTGCTTCTTATACACGATTTCGTTGTTCGCGTCATCGATCGAAGCGTTAAGCGCAGGGAATTTCCGCGCAGCCGCGACAAGCGCTTTGACGATGAACGGCAGGTAAGTCACTTTGATGCCTTTCTTCTCCGCTACCGGCTTCATGCGCGTCCGGAAAGCCACAAGCTCGGTGACGTCCACTTCGTCCATGATCGTGACGTGCGGAGCCGTATAAGCCGATTTGACCATGGCGTTGGAAATCGCTTTGCGGATCCCTTTGAACGGTACGCGCTCCTCGTCGGCGCCTACAGGGATTGCCGTAGGAGCCGCCGTTGCCGGTGCCGCAGCCGCTGCATCAGCGCTGGCCGCTGGAGCCGCTGCTGCCGGTGCCCCGCCGTTCTTGAAGGCCTCCACATCTTCGCGGGTGATTTTGCCCGCTTTGCCGGTGCCAGGAACTTGAGCAATGTCGATGCCTTGCTCGCGAGCGAATTTGCGCACACTAGGCGTTGCCAGCACTTCGCGGTTAGACGCGGCCGGAGCGGCCGGCGGTGCCGCAGGAGCCGGAACAGGCGTATTGGAAGGTTCAGCGCCTTGCGAGGCAGCGGCTTGCGGTTCCTCATGCGCCGGTGCGTCGCCTTGATCCGGAATGTCGCCTTCGGCATCGATCACAGCTACGACTTGGCCGACGCGGAATACCGCACCGTCGGCACCAAACACTTCTTGAACCGTCCCGTTAACCGGGCAGGGTACTTCTACGACCGCCTTGTCGTTTTGAACCTCCATGATGATATCTTCATCCGTTACTTTGTCGCCGGGTTTAATATGCATTTTGATAATTTCGCCTTCATGCAAACCTTCCCCAAGCTCTGGAAAACGGTATTCGAACTTTGCCACAGGAAAGACCTCCTAAAAGTTTTGTGAGCCCATGCCTTGAATCAACTTCAAGCAAAACTTGCTTCGGAAGCATAGGCTATTTCTTCTTCGATTTAGAATTCTAGCACTTTATTAACGCCCTCGATTACGCGAGCCGGGGACGGCAGCCATTGGTCTTCGATTTGCGCGAACGGATATACCGTATCCGGCGGAGCGATGCGAAGCACGGGAGCTTCGAGGTGCAGAATCGCTTTCTCGTTGATTTGCGCGATGACTTCCGCTGCGATGCCGGCCGATTTTTGCGCTTCTTGAACGATGATCGCGCGGTTCGTCTTCTTCACGGAAGCGATGATCGTATCGATATCCAGCGGTACGAGGGTACGCAGGTCGATGACTTCAGCCTTGATGCCCTTGGTTTTCTCCAACTCATCCGCTGCTTTGACGGCGGTATGAACCATAAGGCCGTAGGCAAGAATCGTTACATCGGAACCTTCGCGAACGATGTTGGCTTTGCCCAGTTCGACCGTATATTCCCCTTCCGGCACTTCGTCGCGGAAAGCATGGTACAGGTTCAAGTGCTCCATGAAGAAGACCGGATCGTTATCGCGAATGGCAGAAATCAACAACCCTTTCGCGTCATAGGGATTCGAAGGAATGACCAGCTTGATCCCCGGCGTTTGGGCAATCAGGCCTTCCAACGCGTCGGTATGCAATTCGGCCGCTTTAACGCCGCCGCCAAAAGGAGTGCGGAACACGATCGGCGCGTGGTAACGTCCGCCGGAGCGGTAACGCATCCGGGCCGCTTGTACGAGAATTTGGTCCAAGGCTTCAAAAATAAAGCCGACAAACTGGATTTCCGCGATCGGACGGAAACCTTGAATCCCCAGGCCTACCGCCATCCCGCCGATGGCCGATTCCGCCAGCGGCGTATCCATGACGCGCTCTTCCCCGAATTCTTTTTGCAGGCCTTCCGTTACGCGGAACACCCCGCCGACATTACCTACGTCTTCGCCGAAAATCAGAACGTTTGGATCGCGTTGCAGCTCGACGCGCATGGCGTCGCGAATCGCTTCTTTCATATTCATTTGTGCCATTGCTTGTATCCTCCTCTATAGAACGATCAGACTAGTTTACACGTACGCAATTATTGAAAATCGGCTTTTTGCTCTTCCAGATGCTTTGGCGTTGTTTCGAACATGCTGTCGATCAGACCCGGAATCGTCATTTTTTCCGTTTGTTCCGCTTTTTTGATTTGCTCGTTGACTTTTGCTTTCGCTTCTTCCTTCACGCGAGCCGTATCTTCTTCGGTCCAAAGGCCCTTCTTTTCCAAATATTTGGCCAAGCGGGCGATCGGGTCTTTCTCGCTCCACTGTCCTTCTTCCTCTTTCGTCCGGTATTTCGAAGTATCGTCGGACAAGGAGTGTGGACGGAACCGGTAAGTGACCGCTTCGATCAAAGTCGCGCCTTCGCCATTACGGGCGCGTTCGGCGGCTTCCTGCACCGCGCTGATGACGGCGAACACGTCCATCCCGTCGATTTTCACGCCGCGAATTCCGGCAGCAACCGCTTTATGCGCGATCGACAACGCCGCAGTTTGTTTGGAGAACGGAGTCGTGATGGCGTAGCCGTTATTTTGCACGAAGAAGATCACGGGCAATTTGAACACCCCGGCAAAGTTCAGCGCTTCGTAGAAATCGCCTTCCGAGGAGCCTCCGTCACCGGTGTAAGTAATGGCCACTTGTTTTTGCTTCTTGAGCTTGAAGCCCATCGCGATCCCCATCGCGTGCAGCACTTGTGCGCCGATAATGATTTGAGGCATAAGTACGTTGACGCCTTCCGGAATTTGTCCGCCATGCTGATGGCCGCGGGAATACAGGAAAGCTTGGTACAGCGGAAGACCATGCCATACGAGCTGAGGCATATCGCGGTAACCCGGGCAGACAAAGTCGTTTTTGTCCAAGGCGAATTCGCTGCCTACCATGGTCGCTTCTTGTCCGGATACCGGAGCGTAGAAGCCGAGACGGCCTTGACGGCCCAAGTTGATCGCGCGTTCGTCCCAAGTACGCGTAAATACCATGCGATACATCAGTTCTTTCAATTGATCGTCGGACAACGCCGGCACTTTATCTTTGTTAACGATTTCACCGTCTGGCGAGAGCACGGTCAAAGCTTCGACTTCTTCCGTGTATACTTCATAAGGAATCTTGCTCATTTTTTTCACCTCGACTGAAAATTTGATTAACTTGCTCCTCTGTTATAGAATTATTATACTCCTGTTTCATCCTAGAAGTCAAAGGAATTAGGGTCTATTGTGTTATATTTTTATTTTTGTGTATGTAACAGTTTTTCAAAAATAGTATAACACGAACCTATATTGTGGTAAGCTAACGTTATCCCTATTTCATGGTAAATGTTACTTGATCCAGAAGGCAAAAGCAAAATCCATATAACTGGGAGTGTGTGTAAAACCATGACGGATTCGAATTATTTGAAACGAACCATCATTAAAGAGGAAATCCAAAGCCGGTACTTGGGGGAGAAACGATACCTTCGCGTTTACCTTCCTCCCGGGTATAACGAAATCCTGAGCTACCCCGTCATTTACTGCCAGGATGGTGAGGAGTTTTTCAACTTCGGACGCATTGCGACGCACGCCAATCGCCTGATCCTGGACGAAGGCCTCGAGCCTTTCATCATCGTGGGCGTGGAGGTGAATACCTCGGTGCGCACGGAGGAATATGCCCCGTTCGGAAACCGTTTTGACGCCTATACGCGCACTTTTACGGAAGAAATTATTCCCTTTATCGAACGCAATTATCCGGTTCGCCGCGAACCCGAGGAAAGGGTGCTGGCCGGGGATTCATTGGGGGCAACCGTCTCCCTTCACCTCGCTATGAAAAACCCTGAACTGTTTTCCAAAATCATCAGCTTGTCCGGAGCATATTATGAACCGTCGTTGGAAATCCTCGCTCAGGAGACCGACCTTTCCTATTTGTCGCTCTTCATGATCGTAGGATTGCAGGAGGACCATTATACCACCGATACGGGTACCTATAATTTTGTCGAACTGAATCGCAGGGCCAAAGCGCTGCTCGAGGAACGCGGAGCCCAGGTTGCCTACTATGAGAAGGACGGTAAACATTTATGGGGATTTTGGCAGCAAGAGCTGCCCGACGCGTTGATCCACTTTCTGAAATAGCGCTTTCATGCTGTCGGAAAATCAGAGGCTGTCCAGGCGTAGAAACGTTCATCTACTTCGGACAGCCTCTCTTGGTGTCTTTCATTGCCGTCTGACTGCGCGTTAAGGAGTCTGGGTCTGGTCCTGCACGAGGGCCCGTTCGGTTTTTGGCTCGGCCTTCGCTTCCGCCCCGATATAAATATTTCCCGTTGCCAAAGACCGTCTGGGCAGCTTCCATTTATAATGAACGGACAGCATTCGGAAGCAGACGACAGCGACAAACAGCAGAATCAATTCCACCGTCGAGCGGAACCAGCCCAGACCGATCGCCAGCCCCGCCAGCATCGCCCATACGGCGTAAATTTCGTCCCGCAGCACCAGCGGCTTACGCCCGGCCAGCAGATCGCGGATGATCCCGCCTCCGATGCCGGTAAGGACCGCAGCTACCAGCACAGCGCTCATCGGATGCTTCATCTCCGTAGCGTATAACGCCCCTTGGACCGCAAATGCCGACAAACCGATAGCGTCAAACAGCACCTCCGTCCGCTTCCAATGGCGAACCCATGGCATCGGCAGCACGAAGGCGACAAACACGGACAATACAGCCAGCAAAATCAAATCCCCTTGTCCCCATAACGTCGTTACCGGAACGCCGATCAAGACGTTGCGGATGATCCCGCCGCCAAAAGCCGTCACCAGACCCAGCACCAGCACGCCAAGGATGTCGTATTCCTCTTCCATGGCTACGAACGCGCCGGACATGGCGAAAGCGACCGTCCCGATGATGCTAAAGATATCAAAGATGTGCATCTCTTCCGTCCTTCTCTGCCTTTCTCTGTAAGCTATTTTATCAATCCCCATTGTAGGCCCTTAAGGTGAAATTGTGCAACCCTAAAATCTGAATTATACTACTATCTGGAGCAAAGGATTTTGTTGTGACGAAAGGAAGAGTAGAAATGATCGACAACCGGGTTCTCATTTTTGCCGGCGGGCGCTTAGATCCGGGGTTCCTCCGGGAAATTCGTCCGGACGATTTTCTGATAGGAGCTGACCGCGGAGCCTTATTCCTGGTGGAACACGGAATCAAGCCACATATGGCGGTAGGCGATTTCGATTCCGTGAGCCAAGAAGAGTTGGCCCTTATCCGCAATAACTGCAAGGAGCTTCTGACGTGCGATCCGGTCGACAAGGACTTGACGGATACGGAACTGGCCTTTGACCTTGCCGTTCGGCGAAATCCCGCGGAAATCGTGCTCATCGGCGTAATCGGAACACGGTTGGATCATACGCTGGCCAACCTTCATATGCTGCTGCCGGCGACGGAGCAAGGGATCGCCTGCGCGATTTGGGACGAGCATAATTACGTTACGCTGTGCGGATCGGTCTGCCGGGTCGAAGAGCGCGGATATACCTATGTCTCCCTGCTTCCGCTCAGCCCCGTCGTTACCGGCATTACGCTGGACGGATTCCTGTACCCCTTACATAACGCAACGCTCAGGATCGGGCAATCCCTAGCGGTCAGCAACCAATTAGCCGCTTCCACCGGAACGGTACATGTCGACGAAGGATGGCTCCTCATCATTCAAAGCCGGGACTGAGTTAAATATGTTTCATTTTTGTAACCTTTTTGTCATTGATTTAAAACGTGAAATGTATGCAAAAACCCTTGAGTTTTCAAGGGTTTTTTACATGCTGTTTTTCTATGAAATACTCGACATCTTAAAAAAATGTAAACTTTAATGTGATTTTAATAATCGCCGCCAAACCGTTGAGACGCAAGGTTTTTAGGGGTTTATACCAGATATTAGGAGATTACAAATCTGTTATACTCACTTACGAACCGATCCAACAACAAGAATTTTGGAGGTATTACAACATGAATAAACGCAACTTATTCCAAAAAGTATTGACGGTCGGACTTGCGTCCACCATCGGTTTCAGTACGCTGCTTGCCGGCGGGGCTGAACCTGTACAAGCCCAATCCGCAACCAGCACTGCCGTTTCCAAAGGAACGCAAGTTGTAAACTACGGCAAGAAATTTTTGGGCACGCCTTACAAATTTGGGGCATCCACGTCCACGACCCGAGTATTCGACTGCTCTTCGTTTACGAAATATGTGTTCAAAAAGTACGGCGTCACTTTGCCTCGCACTTCCGCCGCGCAAGCCAAAGCCGGTTATGCCGTATCGAAGTCGAATCTGAAAGCCGGCGATCTGGTGTTCTTCTCCAGCGGCAGCCGGGCTAACGGCAAAAACGTTACGCACGTAGCCATCTACATGGGCAGCGGCAAAATTTTGCACACTTACGGCAAACCCGGAGTAACGATCTCCAATTTGAACTCCGGCAACTGGAAGAAAACGTATCTGAAGGCTCGCCGCGTCCTGTAATCGGACAAGCCTAAATCCCCTTATTCAAGAAGTCGTTGCAAGGATCATTTGATCGCAGCGGCTTTTTGACCCTATCAAAACCTGGCGGGACGATCGCCGGGTTATTTGCCGTTTATCCCAGCATGTATCCGGTGCCGCGAATCGTATGAAGCAGCTTCTTCGTGTGGCCGCTGTCAATTTTTTTGCGTAAATGGCGAATATACACATCCACCACATTCGTTCCCGTAGCGAAGTCGTACCCCCATACTTGCTGCAAAATCATGTCCCGCCCGCACACCTTCCCGGCACGCTTCATTAAAAAAAGCAGCAGATCGAATTCCTTCGGCGTCAATTTGATCGGCTCTCCGTCTCTCCACGCCTTGCGGCTGCGCAGATCCATCCTCAAATCCTCAAAGGACAGCTCGGTTAAGGAGCCGTCGCCCAGCCGCTTGAACAGAGAAATCAGATGGCCAACCCGGGCATAAAGCTCGGCCAGGGGAATCGTAACCCGGACCACGTCGTTGGCTCCCCGGGCAAAGCCGGCGACAACCGACTCCGTGCTCCATTCCTTCAACAGAAGAATAATCGGAAACGCGGCAAAACGCCCCATCCCTTCCTGAAGAACCAGCGAGGCGTCGTCCGGCAAATCCGTCCCCAAGAGCAGTAAATCCGGCAGATCTTCCTCCAACAGTCGAAATACGCCAACGCCGTTTCGCTTCCAACTAATCCGGTAGCCCGCTTCCTCCAAACCGGCTTTGATTCGTTCCCCCTCTGCAGGGTCCTCCAACACAAGCATGATGTACCTTTTCATCGCGCAACCACCTTACCTGCATATGCCAATCCATTAATTAAGATGGTCATTCCTGCGGCAAACCATTCGGGTGCTGCCGGCGTCAAAAGGATCAACCTTAACCTAAATAACGGTCATAGATGGTTTTGGCTTCCGCCGAATCTTGCGTCCCGTGGATCAGCGCCCGCCCGTCCTCGAACAGAACCAGCCGACGCTCTCCGATCGAGTAGGAAAGTAAAAACGGATTGACTTCTACCGTCCCCTCTTGCAATCGGCGCAGCTTCTCCGCCATCTCCTGTAGCCCGATTTTTCGTTTGGCCGCCGGACGGATCTGCACCGTGTCCCTGCCGCAGAGCACCTCCGTTTTCCGATGGCTGGCTGCGGATAAATACGGATAAGTCGCTTCGCTACCGCAAGAAAGACAGTCCTCCCGCTTGGCCGATCCGACCTTGATTGAAGCTTGTTCATTCCGCCACAAGTCGAAGGTGAGCAGCGTACCGCGCAAGGCCTCGGGATGACCGGTCAATAGCTTTAGCGCCTCCGTCGTTTGATGGGCCACGACCGTTTGTACGGCCGGCGGAATCACGCCCACCGTATCGCAGGTATCCCCGCCGAGCGGAACGGTTCCGAGCAAGCAGTTCAAGCAAGGCGTTTCGCCGGGCAGGATCGTGTAGGTGATCCCGTAGCTTCCGACGCATCCTCCGTATATCCAGGGAATTCGGTATTTTTGCGATATATCGTTGATCATCAATCGGGTATCGAAATTATCCGTGGCATCCATAATCAGGTTGACGCCGGGGATTAAGCCATCCAGTTCTTCCGGGTCGACATCCATCACGTAGGCATCGATGCGTACCCGGCTGTTGATTGCGGCTAACCGCTGTTTGGCGGCAATCGCTTTCGGCACGCGCCCGGCTGCATCCGTTTCGGAGAAGAGCTGCTGCCGCTGTAAATTGCTCCATTCCACGTAATCTCGATCGGCGATGACGAGATGTCCGACGCCCGCCCGTACCAGGGTCTCGGCGATGCCGGTGCCCAGCGCGCCCGCTCCGACGATCAGCACCTTCGCCTGTTCCAGCTTGTCCTGTCCGGCACTGCCTATCGGAACGAACAACCTTTGCCGTGAATAACGGTCCGGTTGCTTCCCTTGATGTTCCTGATCGATTTCCATTCTTGGTCTCCTCTCCTGCGTTCGAATCTTGGTTTTATTCTAATCGGCGAACAAAACATTTGGTTATCGCAGAGGCCTGTTTGCCTTTTGGAATCGCCCAGCCGTAATACACGGGCTTAAAATCCGGGAGATCCAGCTCAACCGGCACGATATCCGCTTTTCCGCCGCTTTCGAAAGAATAATCCACTCCGACCGTAAGCGCAAGCCCTTCCCTGACCGCGCTTCGAATCGCCTGCACATTGTTGGTGGCGAACAAGATGTCCGGCTCCCCATATTCCGCCAATCTTGCGGTCAAGTCATCGCGTATATGCTCATCGTCATACAGTACCAGGGAATACCCGACAAGTTGTTCCGGCTTCATCGTCTTTGCCAAGGCCAGCAGGGAAGTTTTCGGGACACCGACAACCATTTTTCCTGTAAACCGTTTTTCGAAATGCAGCGTTTTGTTATGGTCGAGCAGATCGGAAGTCAATGCGATAAACCCGATGTCAATGACGCCGCGATGCAGTTCATCCAATATTTCTTTGGAGCCTTGCTCGAAGATGCGGATCTTGACCTCCGGATAATCCTTCTTGAAGTCGGCGATCGCTTCCATTAATAAATGCATCGGACCGGGGATCGTCGCAATGACCAATTCTCCGCTCAGCCTGTCGAGATAGGAATTCGCTTCGGCGCGGAGCGCTCCGAGTTTGTCCAGGATCTCCGCAGCTCGGCTTATGATCGCCTTTCCCTCCGGCGTCGGAACGGCACCAACACCCCGCGAACGGTTGAATAATACGAGTCCGAGTTCCGATTCCAGCAAGGATATGGACTGGCTGACTGCGGACAAAGTCACATGGGCGTTTTGCGCCGTTTTGGTGAGCGAATTCGTTTTGGCTACATCTACAATATACTCCAACTGCTCCAAATTCATGGAATCCCCTCCCGGATTTGAGCAACTTCTTAAGTGAATCTTATTTGATACTAATTATATATAAATTTAGTTTAACAATGACTTTTGTTACAATCATAGTATAGAACTTGATAAATATCAAAAAAGACAGGAGAAGCGCTCATGCAAAAAAACAGGGTTGCCGTCATTACCGGAGGAGCTAGCGGAATCGGAAAAGAAAGCGCATACACCTTTGCCTCCAAAGGGGATCGGGTCGTTGTGGCTGATTTTAATGAAGCCGGTGGACAAGAAGTAATCGAGCGAATTAAGGCAAATGGAGGGGAAGCGATATTCGTCAAAACCGATGTTTCGAAATATGAAGAAGTTGAGGCTTTGGTGGAAAAAGCCGTGGAGGTTTACGGGAGAATCGATATTATGTTCAATAATGCCGGGATCGGGAGAATTACGCCGGTACTGGATCAAAATTTAAACGATTATCATCAGGTGATTCAGGTGAACCAGCACGGCGTTGCCTATGGCATCATCGCTGCCGGCAAAAAAATGCGCGAAATGGGCATCAAAGGCGTGATCATCAACACCGCCTCAGTGTTCGGTTTCCTCGCTTCTCCCGGCACCTTCGCTTACCATGCTTCCAAAGGCGCCGTGATCATGATGACCAAATCCGCTGCTCTGGAGATGGCGGACTGGGGCATCCGCGTGATCGCCGTAGCGCCCGGCGCGGTTGACACTCCGATTATTCAAGGATATAAAGACAAAGGCATGATCGATTTGGTAAAGTCCAAAGTGATGGGCAACAAATTGACCTTGCCGGAACAAGTCGCCGATACCGTCTATTTGCTGACGCTTGACGAAGCCAGCGCCATTAACGGCAGTGTCGTCATGGCGGACGAAGGATATGCCTCCTTCAAATAACCAAGCAATAGCTGAAGAAGGGGCCGTCCAGTACGCCCCCTTCTTCCCATTTTCACGGCCCGCTCGTTCGGCAATCGAGCGGAAAGTACCCGCTTGCCGCTGCGCCTCGTTCATCCGGGAAAATCTCTTCTTCACGGTAACCCAACCTTCGGGCTTCAGGACAGGACTCCCGGTAGTAGTATTTCAGCCCCGTCAGCGGATCGGTCGCTCCGAGAATCACCGGCGTTCGCTCCAGCCTCCCTCCGCCTAACGCATAGTCGTTGTAATGGCGATCCCCCACCGGGATCCCTTGCAGAAACACCAGAATGCCGACGTCATTCAGCGTGTTGTTCCACTCCTCCTGCGGGATGACCGGCAGCGTAAACGTATAATGCACCCCCAGCTTCGCGGAGAGCAAATTATGCAGACGAATCGTTTGGGCCAAATCCTCCTCAATCCGGCGAACGATCGTGGCACGCCGAACGGCCTCAAATTCCGCGCCGCTCTGGAGCAGCGGGATGGAGACCGCCGACTTGACCTCGGGTTGCGGTCCGCTGACCCAAAGATCCGCCGCTGCATCGTAGGCCGTCACCTCCCCGTCCAAAGTAAAAGCGATGCTGTTCCCGTCTGCGTCCGCATAGGTATAGGGCTTCTTATCTCGCCAGCGGTAAATGATTGTATCGCTGTCCGGTACGCGATCGGCCGCATAGATGAAGTAGCCGTCGTAATCGATGACGACAGCCGCCGGGATATAACCGAGGAACGCCTGCTGGCCTAACGGATCGTCCGCGATGCCAAAGTTTAAATACAAGCTCCGAAGCAACGCGGCCAGCGCTTGCTCTTTATCGGCACGCATCCATTTTGCCGATCCGTATCCGCTTTCGTATTGCTGCAGCTCGTTGCGGTTCAACGCAAGAGCCGCGTCTTGAACGGCCGTGCGCAGCGCGGCGGTATACCGGGTTTCGAGGCGGTTCACTTCCCGTAGATTCTCGGCCCGTTGGCCGCTCAGCCAAAGAAACGGAGTGACGATCAACACAAAGATTACGGCCCAATCAGTAATCTTCATTCAACACCATCCCCCCGTACGATAGCTGAGACGGATTCGTTTGGCCTGCACCGTTATACAGAAACTCCGATAAAATATCAAACGGGCTGCGGGAACAATCAACTGCCGTGACGGCGAAGAAATCCCCTTCCTGAAGCATGTAGGGCTCACCCTGCTGCCCGGTACCGGTTGGAAACATTACCCGCAAGACATCCGATGTGTAGAACGCGTCGTAAACAACGTTGAAATCGTTCAGGAAGGTTCCGGGATCGGCCGGATCGCCGTATTCCGGATGGTAGGTCTTATGCCGGTGCTCCAATTCAACTTCATACCACCCCCCGGTGATTTCCAATTCGCGGATAAAATCCTCATACATCGCCGGCGTCACCATCCCTTTGTTCCGAACGGCATCGGTAAACTGAACCAACGTGCGATACGCCGCCAAATACCGGATGTCCTCTTGCCGCTGCGCCGCCTGAAGGGCCGGATACAGAAACAAGAGCAGCACGGCCAACAGTGCGGCCGTTATTTTGGACAAGGCATTGACCATCCCCAGCCACCTACTTTCTGCGAAAAATAACGCGAATCTCTTTCCCGGATACATCGTAAACGCGTTCCGCAACATAATCCGCGCGCAAATCCAACACGGCTAAAGCGCGTTTGCGGCTTTGCTCCAATACGTCCTCCAGCGGAGCGCCCGGGGGTGCGTTCAGCAATTCGCCGCTGACCTCAATCTCCATCCCGAGTTCGTTCCAGTCCGGAAGCCGATGCAAGATCTCAAGACCGGTATACGTTTCGCTTGCGAAGTCCAGGAAATCGGCATCTCCTTCATGGCCGTACACGCTTCGTTCGGCACCGTGCATCCGTGCAGCCAGCGCATCGTAGGATTCATTTTGCTCAACCGCAATCTCCAGCGTATAAAGCGCCGCCGCCAGAAATGAGCTGACGGCGAAGACCAGCCATATCAGGCTTTTCACGTGGCTAAACATTTGGGCCTGCGCCTCCAAACCGCCATCTTTACGGAATTAGCGTCGTTTGCGTAAATACCAATCCGCGGACTACATTGGAACTGTCCTTGACCACTTTCGCTTTGAATTTACCGCTCGGATTGACGTATTCATTCAGCCGTTCGTCCCAAGCATTGCTGATGGGGGCATAGCTCGGCCCGTTCACGGAACCGTATCGCTGGGATGATTCGGGCTCATTGATGATGAGCACATCCCCATACCATTCCCCTCCGCTGTTCTTCCCGGTTTTCACCAATATTCCGAATTGGTCGCGATCCCTAAATTTTCGCAATGCGTTGGTGACCTGCGAGCCGCTGACCGTCGTATCGTCATACACCGTAAATGAAGCCTGGGACAATTCGGTCTGGATGTCGGAGAAGCTATTTTGCGCCGTTTTGGTGGCTTCCTGCGCAGATACGAACAAGATGACGACGATCGTAATCAAAGCAATCGTCAAAAAGATACCTGCCGCGACTTTTAAAGCGGATGAAGCGTTGTTCATCGATAAATGCCTCCTTTAAATCTTTATAATTTTTGAAGTTGTTCGAAATACAAGCCCATCTGTTCAAAGCTCATCCAGATCAGCGGAATGACCAAATAGGCGAACACCAGCGCATACATCGGGGTAAATCCGATGATTTGACCCCAACCGGCTTTGACATCCAGCGCTTTCTCGTAATCAAGGCGCCGCCGCTCAAATTGATAGGACATGTCGCTGTCCAGATCGTCAAAGGCGGCGAAGACCGTAAGTTTCTCCGACGCCAGCAGCAGCTTGTCCGCCAGACGTTGGAATTCCTCCAGCACAATCTCCTCCTTCAGCTCCAGCAGCGCAGCCTCGGGGTCATGGCCGTAGTTTAACATGCATTTTTCCAGAGGTATCCGAAAGATCACGGCGTATGCGGCCAGCCACTCCAGGATTTCTTCCACGGAGATGCGCTCCAGCTCCCGCAGGATGGCGATCATCGTCAGAAATTGATACACCTCATGGCGCATGTCCATCCTCCGCATCCAACGCTGGAATTGCACGGTCCAAAGCGGCAGTTGGTAACCCACCAACCCGGCGAGAAATGACAGGGCAACCTCCCACCACTTGAGATACTCCCGATTCCAACGCTCCAGCTTGCCCATGATCCGCCGGGCGGTTTCCGATATCGCTTCGTGGGAAGCCCTCTCCCCGCCGCTCGCGTGCAAAGCGGAGACGGAGCGGGCGATCTCGTCATAACCGGCCGACGCCGACATCCCCAGCTCCCGCATCACCGCAGCATCCCGTTCGGCATCCTGGCGTCCGGCTTCAATCGCATCCTTCGGCAAGGCGCCAAAAAAGGCGGCAGCGGCGGGAGGTTCCGTCAGAATGCGTTGCTGCGCAAAATGGTGGAGCGCAAGGAACGCGCCAAGGGTAACGACAAAACCCAAGACAAAAGCGCTTATCCGCCTGACCTGAAACCATTCGACCCGCAGCCGATGGTTCGTCTCCTTCAACAGCTGGGAAATCCGATGATAAGCCATGGAATCGAGCGGCGGAACCAAGCGGCGGCAAATGCGGCCAAGCGCTTCATGCGCATACACCCGAGCTTCCCACGGCCGGTTTGCCGGTTTCGCGCGATAGGCCGTCTCTTCCTCGCTCTTCAGCTTTTGCAGCAGCACATAACTGAACAATATGGTCAGAAAAAGACCGGCTTTGATCAACATCCCCGCTTTGCTTAAATAAAACGAATCCATCAAAGGGAAATGCCCTCTGGCCCACATCTCAACCGGCTTCGTAAAAAAGACCGGCAGCAATGCGATGACGTGCAGCCCTTTTAACAAATAATCCAGACGTTTTTTTCGGATAAGCTCCAATTGAACTTCGCCGGTCAAGCGGCTAATGCCGCGAAGGTACATTGAACCTTCCGCGCGTTTCCGGTCGCCGTATTCCGACACCAGCCGGGAAATGCCGGCGAAGGCTTTCAAATAACGGCTGGGCGCCGTTTCGTAATATTTCTCCAGAGCCACGTCCGGATTCGCGTCCCCCAGCGCTTCGCTGATCCAATGGGCATGAACCCCGATTTCGCGTCCAACTGCCTCGCCGGCTTCCTCAATCGCGTCCGATACCATACCGTGCCGATGGTACGCATGCCGTACGGCGGCATAAAAACCGAGCGTTTGTTCAAGCAGCTTGGTCTCCAGACGATTGACGTAACCGTCGAGCACCAGGCCTTGCAGAACGGCGGCGGCAATCAACAGCGACAGGAAGAACATCAAATCGGGATTCAGCGCAGTCAACACCGCGATCGAAGCGGCAACCGTCCCCGTGATCCCGTAGGAGAACTTCATCGTTTGGCGCCTTAGCTCCGGCTCGTCATAGGGATGAATGACCGCCAAACGCATCCGGACTTTTCCGGCATAATGCCTGAGCGGCGGTACCTTCATCCACACGGCATACGACTGGAGGAAGAAGGCGGAAAGCCCAAGCTTGATTCGGCGCAGCGGTTGCTCGGAAGACGCACCGGCCGGCCCCGAAGCATCCGCCCATAACGGATTTTCCCTCTTCCCCATCAACCGACCGGCGGCATAGAAGCCGACGCAACCGCTCATGGAAATCCCAAGCACCAGCAGCAGGATCGTCTTAAGCTCCAACCGTCTCCCCCCAATACGAGCCGACAAACCGCTCAAAATCCGCGGCGTCTTCCGGCAGCATCTCCCGGGCCATAGCCGCGCGGGATTGAAGCGAAATCGGCTGGACGGCCACGTAACGCCCGTTCCGATATTCCATAATCACCCGCTCCTCGTATCCGCTTGGATACGCCGCATTCTCCGGCTCCCGGCGGCAGCATTCCGTGATTCGTTCGATATAACGCTGGCCCGTCATATCGCGGCGCAGGTGAATGTCGAAGTCGATGACCGTGGCGACCTGCAGCTCGGCGATTTTTTCGTCGCGGAACATGCCGGTTTTCAGCAGCGAGTTGCGCAGCGACTCGATCAAATCGCGAAACGTTTTGGCATGATGCGTAAACAAGGTGAACAAGCTGGCCACCTGCGCCATCTGCACCATCCAGGCGGCAACCTCGTCGGTCGCAACCTCTCCAAGGATATGGACGGTGCCGTCCGTCTTTTTCTGCAAGTCCAAGGCGGCCTGTCCGCTAATGTACTCGGTTTCCCGGAAGCTAAGAATGTTGCGCCCGCTGTATAAGCGCCGCAGATGCAGCTCGAAGGACATTTCCTGCACGCGCAGCGTATACGAGGCATAGATATGCTTGACCATCGCCATCAGCAGCGTTGTTTTGCCCGAGCCTTGCGAACCGGTAATCGAGGTAATCCGGCTTCCCTTCATGAAGTATTTCAACAAACCGAGCGGCAGCTCGGCATGATCGCCTTGGATCAAGCACTCCAGCGAAGCGCCGGGGACATCGAACTTCCGTACGAAAAACGCCCACGTCTCCGCAAAAGGCGGCCGAACGACCACAATCCGCGAACCGTCCTTCAATTCGTTCACCTTATACCCATTCGCCTCCGACAGCTGGCCGGGCAGATTAAACTTGTAAATGTTTTGGCAAACGCGTTTTAATTCCGCTTCGCTACCGAAGGACAGAAAGGCCAGACGGATACTTTTGCCCTTGTAGAAAATCCAGACGCTATCCCATGTGTGAGTGATTCGTTCGCCGTCCACGTCCACGTCAATGCCAGGAATGGCCCTATCGTTTCCCGTATGATCAAAGGCGGCATTATGGGCCGGTTTGCTCGCCGTATAACCGTCCGGTATCCCGCTGACGCCGCCGCTCAGTCCGTCGATCCGCATTTCCCGCAGCTCGTCCACAACCGAAAAGCCTTTATACATCTGGTACACGCGCTGAACCACGATCTCCAGCTTCTCCTGGAATGTGAGCGCGCGGTATTCCAGGAAGAAAACGCGGTCAAGGTCATCGCCGGTAATTTCGTACACCGGGGAACCGTCGGCCGTTTTTGGCGGCTTCGGATCGTCCAGCGAGTAATCTTCGATCATTTGCGTCAGCCCGTCGGCACCATAACGCAGCTTGTACAGGTACAATACGATGTCGAAGCGGTCTTGGGCCGTTAATAGCTCCCGGCGCTGGAACGGCAGAATCCGGTCGATCTGATGTTCGTCGATTCCATAATCGCCCGCCAGCATGTCGCGAATAAACGCCTTAATATACTGTTTATCCTGCGGATCCCCGTACGTGCATCCCCGAAGGGCCTGACGGAGCTCCGCCCGCGCTTTGGCTTTGCGGTTCCATGCCTCCTCGCTCATGCCCCAATCCTGACCGGCCGAACGGCTGAGCTCATGCAGCCGTTCCTTGACGTAGGCCGCAATGACCGAAAGCTCGTAGCAATCCCGGCCATTTGGCCGAGCAGGCCCTCTTCCCCCTTTTGTTCGGACTTTGTACCCTATCCAGAGCAGCGCCGCCAGGATCAGGAACGCGATCAATAAACCGTTCATCAGCCCGTTCATTGTCTACGCCCCCTTCTCCTTCATTGAATCGGATGCGCCCGCTTCCGCCGCTAACTCCATCAGCTTATTCCCCAATTCGCGGTATCCTTTGAGAAGAAACTCGCGGTCTCCACCCCGTTTCGGCCAAAGCGGATATTTGCGAAAATACGCCAAGATATTTCGGTCGTTCCAGGCGTCGGAAAATTCGGTGTGGCGCGGTATGCCGATCATCGGCAGCGCGGAAGGAAGGCGGCGCTTCAAATTGTTCAGCCCCCAGCGGGACCGGGAATCGTAGGGCGAGATAACGAAGATCGCTTTTGTCTTCTGAGCGCCAAGGCACGAGGTCATTTCCGCAAACCGCTCGTCCAATAGGCCAAGCCGGTGCGGCTGCACCGCCACCAACACGTCGCCTTCGCGCCGATTCCGCAACACCTCGCTTAATCGCTGGCCCTGCGCACAAAGAACCAGCCCATCGTAGGCTTGCTCCGCCATCGCCAGCACCTCGGCGACGCTCCCCCTGTCGGCTTCCTTCCATGTCGATTCGCCTAAACGCGTCCCGCACACCAGATCAAGACGCCCGCGCAGCAGCGGGACGGTATAATCGGCAAAATTGCTTATCGCAAGCCGCCCGCTTGCCTGAAGGCGAAGCAGCGCATCGAGGCCATGCTCCGGGATCGCCTCCCCTCCGTAAGTATCGCCGTGCAGGCGGACGGTCTGCCGCATTCCTTCCTCCAGGCCGGAGCCGGCCGGCCCTTCATTAACCAGGAGCAGCCGCTGCGGATGTCGCAGCGCCAGCGTTACCGCGGTGGCTACAGCAGCTTCGGCGGCGCCGCCGAGACCGCCGTCCCAAAAAACAAACCGGCTCATGCCTGTCTCCTCTCCGCCTGGCGCACGGCGCGTTTGGTCATGGCGTCATCCCAACCCGCGAGCCCGCGGAGCAGGTTGCGCAGAGCTCTTTTGTAAGCGCGGGAGAGGCCGCCCAGGCGTAGACGCTGGGCATGTTCGTTCTCCAAAAGGGCGGCCAGATTCGACTCGCTCCAGGGAATGCAAAGTTCCGCGGAACGCCATTCCAACGGAAGCCCGTCGAGCAAGCTCAGGATCAAGCGGCTTGTCACGCCGCTGTCGACCGTACGGACAAAGACCGGCCGTACGGACAACCCGCGCAGTTGCGGCCAGAGGTGAAACAAGCTGCGGAACCACTGAGCACTGGCCTCTACCTCGTACCGGTCGAACGATGTTACCCAGACGATGTCATCCGCCGTAACGAACAGCTCCGGGGTAACTCCGTTGAGCGTTTCGACATCCATCAATTCGTAATCGTAAGCGGGGGATGTTTCCGGATGCATACCGCCCGCTCCCCCCGTCGCTACATCAAAACCGTAAAACTCCATGAGCGGAAGGTCGGCCTCCCCTCCGCCGATCGAATACCGATATTTGCCGTTCTCCGTACCGTCCGTTAACAGAACCTTCGAGCCGGCCGCGGCCAATACGCTGCATAAGTACAATACAAGGTCGCGTTTATCGCTTTTGCCTACGAACAACCATCGCTTCATTCCATACTCTCCTCTCATTGCGCCGGATCGAGTTCAAACCGGTCGGATTCCGCTGGCGTTCCATCCGAAACGAGGCTTCCGGGCGGGATATTTCCATTCGGAACCTCCGTTCTCGACCGTAGCGCCTGGGTCTGACCACTCGCGAACTCGGACGCCCGCTGCGGCGACATCGAAGACAAGTCGCTTTCCAGGCCGGACCGCGCCGTGTTGCTGAGACGGAGCGAATTCTCCGCTTTCTGCACGATATTCGGGTCTTTGCGGATCAGCTCCATGACGCCTTCATTTACCGGGTACGTCGGCACCGGCTTGCTTTGCAGATTCGGCTCGACATATGCGAGTGCATAAATTGAGGCTTTATGCAAATAAGCGTCCACGATTGCGCTCGACAGCGAGAGGATTTCCGCTTCGCCGAGCGTCACCGTCAACGTTTCGGCGCTCAGGGCCTTCACCTTCTTTTTGGACAGCAAAATATAATCCTGGCCGGTCGGAAATTGAATCCGGACGTCAATCACGTCATTTGCCTTCAATTGGCCGGGCAACTGGACGAAGGCCATTTCCCGCCAGCGCAAATCATCGGGGACCGGTTCTTCCTCGTAAAGCAGCGTTTCTGTCAGGGGCGTCAGTGACCGAAGCGATATTTTCGCGTATTTCCCTGATATTTCGACCTGCGATATCAAGAGATCCTCGGGCGCGCTGTCGGCCGGCAACTCCACCCGCTTCAGATCGTCCGCCCCGATCCGGTTGCCGGCGGGAATATCCCGGGTCGGCACCCATCCCTGAACCGTCCGCTGCTCCGCCTGACGGCGCAAGCCGGCCAGCCGGGCTTCATATTCCTGAACCATGGCGGCCCTGGCGGCGTGAACTTGTCTTTCCCGCACAACGGCAACCCCCGTGAACACCGCGCCTGCCGCCACAGCTCCGATGATTCCGGATAGAAGCAACTGTTTTGTTTTTTGCCTGAATCTTGGCATCGATCAGCCACATCCTTTCTACGTTTTGGATTTCACCAGGAACCCGAGGCCCGCCCGTTTGGGTTTGCTCAGCAGACTCTCGCAAACTTCCTGCAGCGCGGCGGACATCGGAGGCGCGGGATCAAACGGATTCGCATCCGCGGGAAGCCCGTACACGCCCTTGGTGTGAAGCCGTTTGCGGATCCGCCGCAAGCTGGCGGCCGAAGCGAACGGCACGCAAAATCTCCATGTTGGCGGAGTCTGAGCCTTACCGCCAACCGCTTCGGAGCAGCGCTCCAGCTCCTCGGCCTTCCACTCCGCCCCGGAGCCGACGATGATGGAGAGATCCGCGCGGCGGAATTCCTCCAGCAGCTCCTTGTCTCGGCCGGTGCCCAGGTCACAAACGACGCAACCGAAGCCTTCGGACAGCAAGGAGATGTAATCCGCGCGGGACGTTAATCGGGCATAGGTCACATGGCCGATGCGAAAACGTCTCCCCCCGCTCCTGTCCACAATGGGCGCTTCCTCCTCCAGGTGCCTGGCTAAACGGGAGAAGGCCGGGGACTTCGGATCCATCTCCACCACCGCGACCTTCTTGATGCTTCGGCCCAGCAAATGGGCCAGGGCGATGGCCGTATGGGTCGTCCCTGCGCCGGCCGAGGCGCCGACGAGACTGATCAAAACCGGGCGCCCGCTGTAATCGATGAAGCCGGCCCCCCGCTCCGGCGTTGCCGGATCCGAGAACCTCGCCCCGCCGGGTTGCCGCAGCAGCGAAACGAGAGCTTCGCTAACGTCCTCCGCCGAGGCGTAGCGGTCTTCGGGCCGAACCCGCAGCAGCCGGTCTACAATCGGCAGGATCCGCTCGCCCCCTTGTTCGCGCAGCGCCGCCGCTGCTTCGGACGTCCAGAGCGAATACCGTCCCCCCGTCCCCATATAAAGCAGAACGGCGCCCAAGGAATAAAGATCGGTCCGCGCGTCGCTTTGGCGTTCGCCGTATTGCTCCGGCGCAGCAAAGCCAACCGTCCCGAGCTGAACCGTATCTTCCGTTTTGTCGATCGAGAAGGTACGGGCAATACCGAAGTCCACGAACCGCAGCTCGCCTTTGTCGTCGACCAGCAAATTGGCCGGCTTGACGTCCCGATGGATGACCGGCGGATCATGCCGATGCAAATAGCGCAGCCCTTCGGCGATTTGAAGACCGAAGCGGACCAGCAGCTCCATCGGAATCCGTCCTTCCCTCGCCCGGATGAATTGGTCCAATCGAACTCCCTTGATATAATCCATGACGATATAGGAATAACCCTCCAGGTCCGGATCAATGAAGTCGACGATTCGCGGCAACCGATGATGATTCAGCGTGATCAGCAGCCTGACCTCCTTCGCGACGGTTACCGGTTCTCCGGGCGCGGTGAAACATTCCTTGACGGCCCAAAACTTCCCCGGCAGCTTCAGATCTTCAGCCAAATAAACCCGGCTCATGCCGCCTTGCCCGATCAATTGCTCGATCCGGTATCGTCCGGCCAACAATTCGCCCGCAGCGAGCTTGGGAACGAACCTTGCCATGACGCCTCCTTTCCTGAACGCAAAAAAAGGAAAGCCTCCTCGTCACATCTCGGCCGTTTGGCCAAGCGAAGTGACAAGGGATGCTTTCCCTATTGCGGTCATTGTATAATTTTGGAATCAGTATAGGACGGTTGGCGCCAAATGTAAAGCTCTTTTTTTCAAAACCATTAATTCATGCCATTAATACTTAATCATGTAGAGCGTGATTTCATCGCGGTTATGGAACAGCTGCTTCGCGCGCTGTACCTGAAGCCGCGCCTCCTGAAACAGGTCGGTGACCTCTTGGATCAAAGCCATCGGTTTCTTGGTCAGCAGCTTCACCGTTACGATCGCCGTTCCACCCGGAACCAGCGAATACAGCAGTTCCGTGACGAGTCTGGCCGTCAATTTCGGACTCCAGCTCATGTCGCAAACCAGCAGGTCGAATTGATGCTCCTTAAATTTAACACGGTTCGCATTCCGCTGCAAAAACGTCAACTTCGGCGAAGACAATAACGACGGGTGGAGTTTCGCCGTATCCACCGCGGTTACGCTTAAGCCGCGTTCCAGCAGGAACGAAGTCCAGCCGCCCGGCGCCGCGCCGATATCCAGCGCTTCGCGGAACGATGCGAACGGGATTCCGAAAGCCGCTTCGGCCTCCAGCAGCTTGAATTTCGCCCGGGAGATCTGCCCCTCCTCCTTGCGAAAGCGGATCGCGCCGCCGTTCCAATCGGAGAGGTTATCCTGCGGATGCGCCACTCCGGCATAAATCCGGTCTCGGCCCGCAAACACCGAAATGATCCAATCGGCATCCCGCACCACGAATTCCCCGACAGATACGTCCTGCAGTTCTTCCTGCAGGCGATCCTTCAGCTCCGGCGCCGTTCCGTCCCACAACCCGTCGTCCGATTTGCGCGCCTGCACGGCAATCTTGGCTCCGGGGAGGCGGAAATCCGCCATCAAATACTTCCGCAGCGGTTCAATCCAGTTCCCCGGCTCCACCTCCTCCGCTTCCCCGGAGCACCACTCCCAATCCACCAGGAAGGTATGCCGCAAAAAAATCGGCGGAGCCTGGCGCAGCCGTTGGTGCACATCTTCAGGCACCGCTTGCAGCGAAGCCGCAAAGACTTCGCCCGGCACGAGCATGGTGCTCTTCACGCTGCCGAACATCCGGCGCAGCTCCTCTTGGGCATAAGGCGCAAAGCCGTGATTGGCGGTACAAATCCATTTTGAATGGGGCGGCACTTTGCAATTCCGGGCAATTTCCTCCAGCCGCTCGAACGGGATCGGCCCGTAATGCAGCTGCACCTGCTCAGGCAAGCCCTGGTAGAGGATTTCGTACATGCTTTTTTTTCCGGAGATGCTGGAGGTGTGAAGATAAATTTCCCGCGGAAACAGCCCTTCCCGAACCATCGCGGCAGCCATATCCGTTCCCGTAGGTTCATCCGGCCCCATATCGTAATCCAGCGATAAAATGTCTACTTCCGTCAAACGGAGCAGCTCCAGACACTCCTCGACGGTGCGCGCTAACGTAAATCCCTGCGGACATCGACGAAAATCGTCCATATATACATGAATCAATAGTGTTCTTCCTTTCCCGCGGTATTTCACTCCAAGCGGAGCCCGGTTGTCTCTCTAGGCCTCCGCCCACCGTCTCACTCGCTCCATATCCTCTCTGTAGGTCCCATCTTCCCCGGTTTCGCTCTCAAAAATAAGCGGGGATTTGCGGATCGCGTCGATCTGCAGCAGCCGGCGAAAGCCGGCTTCGCCGATATGGCCCTGTCCGACTCTGGCGTGACGGTCTTTGCGCGATAATACCGGGTATTTTGAATCGTTCAAGTGGACGGCGCATAACCCGTCCCAATATCCGAGTTCCTTGGCTTTCGCCGCGAAGCTCTCGTCTTCTTCGCCCCGCCACATCCCCGCCGCAAAAGCGTGGCAAGTATCGAGGCAAAAGCCGATGCGCTGCGAATCCCGGCACAGGTTGCGGATCTGGACCAATTCCTCGATCGTCATCCCCATATCGCCGTGATCACCGGCCTGGTTTTCGATTAGCAGCTTTGCCGATCCTTTCCAGCCGGAAAGCACATCATTTATACATTGTATAATATTTTGATATCCTTGTAAGGGGTTTCCTGACTTAAATATGCCAAAATGAACAACGATCCCAACGGATCCGCACGCTTCGGCGATTTCCAGATCGTTGCGCAGCGAATCCACCACGCGTCCGTAAGCTCCCCCTTCGGCCTCCTTGCCAACGGCTAGATTACTGGGATAGGGCGTGTGTGCGATCGAAACCAAACCGTGCTCTTGGCACAGGGTTCGGCACTGCTCCGCATCCCGCGCATCAAAACGTTTCACCGCCAGGCTGCGCGGATTTTTCGGAAAATACTGATAAGCGCCGGCCCCCAGTTGCAGCGCGGTCTTGGCTGCACCGAAATAGCCGCCACGGATGCTTAAATGTCCCCCGACTTTTAGCTTAGCGGTCATGCTGGCACCCGGGGCTGTAAAACACTTTGCGCCCGTTCATTTGCGCTTTGACGATTTGATCGCCGCAGCGCGGACAGGTCTCTCCCTCCCGGTCGTACACCCGGCATGTTGCGTTCGCCCCCCCGGTCAGTTTATCGTCCCGGGTCAGCGGCATCTCCATATACCCGCCAGCCTCCGTCGCTTCAAGGAGCACGTCCCGCACCGCTTGGTACAGGCGGGAAAAATCCTCGTCGTTCAAATTTTGCAGCTTGACCATCGGCAGAAGCTCGGCGGCGAAGGCAATCTCGTCCGCGTAACAGTTGCCGATGCCGGCGATGACGTCCTGATTGACGAGCGTCGTCTTAAGGCTTCCCCGGCGCTTGCGCAGCAGTGTGGTAAACCGCTCTGCGTTCATCCGTCGGTCCAGCAGCTCCGGTCCCAGGTGCGCAAGCAGCTCCTCCGCTTCCTTAGCGCTGTGCAGATGCAAATAACCGAGACGCAGCCCGATGAAATACAGCACAAGGTTCTCTCCAAAGGCGATTTCAACCTGGGTGCTGCGGTCCGGGCGGTCCTCCTGGGAGCCCAGATAAAGCAGACCGCCCAGCATCAAGTGAAGCAGCAGTCTTTTTCCGTTATCCAGATGGAACAGCAGATGCTTGCCCCGGCGCTCGATGAAGATCACCTGTCTTCCCGTCAGTTCGCGGGCAAACTCCTCCGCCGGCAAATTCACCGATTTCTCCCGCCCAACGATCACCCCGGTTATCGGGAGATCCAAAATATGCTGCGATAGCTGTATTCGATAATTTTCCATCTCCGGCAATTCCGGCATGGTGCATCTTTCCCTTCATCCTGATAAGTTCGTTCATCCCATGAATCGTGGTTCGTTAACCGATTGATCCGCAGATCCGTTCCCTGACTTCCGCCAGGTCGCGGCACACCAGGTTGGCCTCTACACCGGAGGATTTCACGTAGTCCGGCAGGTTGTCGGACGTCGTGACGCCGGTCAGCGCCAGTATCGTGCCGCATCCGGCACCTACCCCTGCGGCGATGTCGGTATGGAGGTTATCCCCGATAACGGCCACTTCCGATGCCGCCAAACCAAGCCGCGCGATGGCGTAATCCATCAAAGGCGCAGCCGGCTTGCCGATCACCTCGGGCTTCACGCCCGATGCCGCCTGGATGGCCGCGGACAGCGCCCCCGCCCCCGGCATCAACCCCTCCTGCGAGGGCAGCAGCACGTCGGGATTGGTCAGTACATAACGGGCCCCGCCGCGAATCCAGCGGACAGCCCGGGTTAACGTTTCGTATGTAAATTGGCGGTAGATGCCCTGCACGACCACGTCCGGTTCTTCCTCGGTCAACTGCAGTCCGGCTTCGATCAGCGCCCGCGTAAGTCCGGCTTCGCCGATGGCCGCAACTTTACAGCCCGGCCGATCCTCGGCAATATACCTGGCCGCCGCAACGGCCGACGTACAGACCTCCTGCGCCCGGGCCGGTATGCCCATCGCCTCCAAATGCGCGGCGACCTCTGCGGGCGTCCGCGAGGAATTGTTGGTAACGAACAGAAAAGGAATCCGCTTTGCGCGTAAAGCGTTGATCAGTTCGTCCGCTCCGGGGATCATCTTAGGCCCATGATACAACGTGCCGTCCAAATCGATAAGAAAGGCCTTCCAACCCTTTGGCAAAATTCTCATTCCTTCCATTCAACCGTATCTATCATATTGTACCCAGGAAACCGGGGATCAGGCAAATTTTTCCGCCCGGATTCCGAGTTGATGTCACAAAAAAGCCCGAGCTCGCCGCACCCGCGTCGAACCACCGCGAACCATGAAAAAAAGGATCTTTTCCCCTTGCCAAACTTTGAAACGCCCTGTCATTTCCTGCGCTTTCCCGGAAAATAATTAGGATTTCCGGCCGCAGCGGCGCGCCACCGGGTAAAGCACATGCTCACGGGCCAACTGCGTATTCGGGAACACCGCCCGGGCCTCCTCCTGCATGCGCAACAGTTGATCGTCCGCTTTGTAGCGCGAGCTGAAATGGGTCAGCAGAAGCTGCTGCACCCCGGCATCCTTAGCGGCTTCCGCCGCCTGTCTGGCCGTACTGTGATGATAGTCGCGCGCGGTTTTGGCCAGTTCATGCATAAAGGTTGACTCATGCACAAGCATATCGGCGTTCTGGGCCAAGGTGAACACGGATTCGCACGGACGCGTATCGCCGAGGATCGTCACGATCCGCCCGGCTTTAGGTTCTCCCAGCACATCCTTGGCATGCAGCGTCTCCCCGTTCGGCGCGACCACGCTTTCGCCGCGTTTGAGCTTGCCGTACAGCGGGCCCGGACGGATGCCGCAGCGCTCCAGCACGGCGGCGTCCAGCTTGCCGGGCAGATCTTTTTCGATCACCCGGTAGCCGTAACTGTCGATCCGGTGCTCCAGCAGCGCCGCTTCGACCCGAAACGAATCGTCCTCAAATAGGACTCCGCCCTCATGCTCCACGATCTCCAGCTTATAGTTAATCCGCGATTCGCTCAGCGATAGCGACGTCTCTATGAATTTCTTCAGGCCTTTCGGACCGTAAACGACCAAGGGTGTGTCCCCGCCCTGGTAGGCACGGCTTGAAATCAGCCCCGGCAGGCCAAATAGATGGTCCCCATGCAAATGGGTGATAAAGATGGATTCCAGTTTGCTTAATTTCAGCGGCGAACGCAGGATCTGATGCTGGGTGCCCTCGCCGCAATCGAACAGCCAAAGCGAACGGCGCTCCTCCAGCAGACGCAAGGCCACCGAGGTCACGTTCCGTTCCAAGGACGGAACTCCCGCGTTCGTCCCCAAAAAATATAGTTCCATGCCTTTTCTTCCTTTACGCTAAAATGGTTCGCAACACATACAGATTGCCAAAACCCTCCGAAGTTCGGAGGGTTTTCCAAGGAGCTTCTTTACGGGATCAACTCCCCGCTTTGTCCACGTTGAAATATTGCGCTTCCGGGTGAGCGAAGACCATCGCCGAGACGGAAGCCTCCGGCTCCATCATGAAGCCTTCCGTTAAGGTGATGCCGATGTCCTCCGGCTGCATCAGGTCGAACAGCAGTTGCTGATCTTCGAGATCCGGGCAGGCCGGGTAGCCAAACGACACGCGAATCCCTTGATAACGCGCTCCATGACGCTGTTTCATCGTCATATTCGCCGGGTCCGGGAACCCCCAGGTATCCCGCATGATATGGTGCACCCGCTCCGCCAGCGCTTCCGCCAGCTCCAGGGCTACCGCCTGCAGCACATGGGAGCGCAGATAGTCGCCCTGTTCCTTCCACTTCTCGGACAAATCCCGCACGCCTTGACCGGCCGTGACTACCAGGAAGCCGACGTAATCCATTTGCCCGCTGTCCACGGATTTCAAGAAATCCGCCAAGCACAGGTGAGGCTCGACCTTTTGACGGGGGAAGCTGAACCGCTTCAGCACTTTGCCGGGCTCGGACAGATCATAAATCAGGATATCATTGCCGGACGACTGCGCCGGGAAGAACCGGTACATGGCCTGCGTGCGGATGATGCCGTCCGTGACCGCCTCAAGGAGGATTTGGTCGACGGTCTCCTTCAACTGCACCGCCTTCGCTTCGCCTGCCGCCAACTGCTGTTCCACCGAACCGCGTAGTCCGAGATGATGTCCGAGCAGCATTTGCATATTGATATAAGGCGTAATATGACCGATCGGATAATCGCGAAGCACATGCCGCTCCAGATCTGGCGGAAGATATACCGGCGCATCCGCCGAAATCTTGGACCGCTCCACGCGGGTCAGCTCCGGCAGCGGTTCGGCCACGGCGACGGCCCGGTCAGTTTCTTTTTCGACTTCCATTTCAAGGCGCATTTGCTCTCGGGCGGCCGGATCCATCAACTTGTTGGCCAAATCGAGCCCGTCCATCGCGTCCTTGGCGTAAACGACCATGCCGGCGTATTCCGGCCGGATCCGCGTTTTGGTAAATTTACGGGTTAATGCGGCGCCGCCCACGAGAATCGGGACGTCGATACCGGCGTTCCGCAAGTCCTGCGCCGTCGTCACCATTTGCTGCGCCGATTTCACGAGCAGGCCGGATAAACCGATCGCGTCCGCCTTCTCTTCCCGATACGCTTCGATAATGCGCTCCGGTGGTACTTTTATGCCCAAATTGACGATCCGGTAACCGTTGTTGGACAGAATGATCTCGACCAGGTTTTTGCCGATATCGTGGACGTCGCCCTTCACGGTGGCCAGCAATATTTTACCTTTGACACTGGTTTCGTTCTTCTCCATAAACGGTTCCAGATACGCCACCGAAGCCTTCATCACCTCGGCGCTTTGCAGCACCTCGGCAACGATCAGTTCATTGTTGTTGAACAACCGGCCGACCTCTTCCATGCCCGCCATCAACGGCCCGTTAATGACTTCCAGCGCGGTATATTTCTTGAGCGCCTCTTCCAGATCGGGGATCAGCCCTTCCTTCGTGCCTTCCACTACATATGAGGCCAAACGTTCCTCGAGCGTAAGTTGAGTGGATTTCTGGACCTTCTCCACCTTCTTGTTGCGGAAGGCGGCTACAAAAGAGGCCAACGTCTCGTCGTTGGTATGATAGATGAGTTGTTCGGCCAAGCGGCGCTCCTCATCCGGAATTTTCGCGTATCGCTCCAGCTTCTCCGTGTTAACGATGGCGTAATCCAGTCCCGCTTTGGTGCATTCGTACAAGAACACCGAGTTCAATACTTCCCGCCCGGCTTCCGGCAGACCAAACGACACGTTGCTGATCCCCAGCACGGTATGAACTTTCGGCAGCGCCTCTTTGATCAGGCGGATGCCTTCGATCGTTTCCTTGGCCGAGCCGATATACTGCTCATCCCCGGTACCGACGGGAAACACGAGCGGATCGAAAATGATATCCTCCGATTGGAGCCCATATTTATGAACGAGCAGTTCATGCGAACGTTTGGCGACTTCAAGTTTGTCTTCCCGCGTAATCGCCTGCCCGCGTTCATCGATGGTTCCGACGACCACGGCCGCACCGTACTTATGGATCAGCGGGGTTACGCGCTCGAACTTCTCTTCGCCGTCCTCCAGATTAATGGAGTTAATGATCGATTTGCCTTGACAGTATTGAAGCGCCAAATCCAGCACCTTGGGGTCGGTCGTATCGATCATCAGCGGCACCTTGACTTTCTTGACGACCAGCTCAAGGAACTTCTTGATATCCTCCGCTTCATCGCGGTCCGGGTCCTGCACGCATACGTCGACAACTTGCGCCCCGTTCTTCACCTGTGCGCGGGCAATTTCCGAAGCTTCCTCGTATTTGCCTTCGACAATCAAACGTTTAAATTTTCGCGAACCCAGAACGTTCGTTCGCTCCCCGACCAAATAAGGTCGGTTGGCCGATTCGATATAGACCGGCTCGATCCCGGAAAGTGCCGGCAGATGGCTGCCGGACAACTCGCGTGGCCGATAATTCTTCAGCGTGTTCGCTAACGCGGCGATATGGGCGGGCGTTGTACCGCAGCAGCCGCCGGCGATATTCAGCCAGCCCTGCTCGGCGAAAGCGGACATTTTCTGGGCGAGCGAATCCGGGGACTCGTGGTAAATGCCGTTCTCGTCCGGCAGCCCCGCGTTGGGGTGACAGCTGACCGCGGCTTGCGCGAGTCCCGACAAGGTACGGATATGATCGCGCATGAACTCCGGTCCGGTCGCGCAGTTAAGCCCGATGGAGATCGGAGTTAAATGCTCCAGCGATATATAAAAGGCTTCGATATTTTGACCCGCCAACGTCGTGCCCATCGGCTCGATCGTGCCGGAGATCATCAGCGGCAGCGTAATCCCCGTGTCCGCAAAAGCCAGTTTAATCCCAATGCTCCCCGCCTTTACGTTCAGCGTATCCTGTGAGGTTTCCAGCATCAGCGCATCGACTCCGGCCTCGATCAACGCCGCAGCTTGCTCCGCATAGCTGGTCGTTAATTCATCGAACGTTACGCCGCCGGTAACGGACAACGTTTTGGTCGTTGGTCCCAGGACACCCACCACGTAACGGGGCTGTTCCGGGGTGCTGTATTTTTCCGCAGCTTCGATCGCCAGCTTGGCCGCAGCCCAATTGATCTCGCGCGCCATTTGCGGAATATCGTATTCAGCCAGCACGACGGAGGTCGCGCCAAACGTATTCGTTTCGATCAAATCGGCACCCGCAGCGAGATACTTCTCGTGGATGCCGCGAATCACATCCGGACGGGTGAGCACGAGCATTTCGTTGCAGCCGTCCAGCTCATCGCCGCCGAAGTCGGCCGGAGACAGGTCTTCCTGCTGAATCATGGTGCCCATGGCGCCATCGAGGATCAATATTCGTTCTTTCATTCTTTCGAGCAGGCTTGGTTTACTCATGATCATGTCCCTCCCGTAAAACGTTACGTTTTAGTTTAACAGAATAAAGCGTTGAAGAAAAGAGAGATTGGCCAATTCCCTCGCGCTTTATGCTCAAGATAAGAAAGTGTTATCCTATCGATCATATCGGAATTAAAAACCGAACGAATCTGTTCCCACTCTTTTAAATAATTCGGAAATTTCTTCAACAAAAAAAGCCGCTCCCCGGTTCGGGATACAGCGGCTTATCTTCCGGTTTGCCGGCAGGCCGGCTTACTCCACCGTAAATTGCTTCGAGGGCATGGAGTGCTGATCGCGTGCGGTGACATGGGAGATCACTTCATAGGTGCCCGGTACTTTGAACGAATGCTCCAGCACATAAGTGCCGTTCCCGGCGCTCTTCACTTTCACCTGGTTGTGTTTGGCCTCATCGTCCGCCGTATTCCAAAATTCGAACATGACTTCCTTCGCATCGTCCACGTTCTCGCCGCGGTGGGTCACTTTCGCGGTAAACGTCACCGGTTCCCCGGCTTGGACAGCGGACGGCGTCACCTCAAGTTCAACTTGAATCGGCTCCAGCGGCGTGTCTGTCCGGGCAGCCGTCGATGCGCCGCGACCGCATCCGGCGACGACGAACAACACCAGCACGACGGCCAGCAGCCCTGCCTTCCCCTTGTTTCGCATGCAGATTCCCCTCCTTCCGCGGCGGATGCGCGGCCTTCAGACAGCTAGGGTTTATGCCAGTTTGTCCAGGAGGCCGTGCAATTCGGATAAATGCTTGATTTCATAATCCGGCACGATTTCGCCGGTCAGCGGTTTGCCGTCCCGATTAATCCAGACCGCCGTCATGCCGACACTGCGCGCGCCCTTGATATCCGTCGTCAGCTTGTCGCCGACCATGATCCCCTCATTCGGTTCGATCGCCAGTAATTCCAGCGCATGGCGGAAAATGGACGGATCCGGTTTGCCCTTGCCGAAATTTCCGGAGATCACCACCTCGTCAAAATACGGCGCCAACTCCGGCACGCCGTCCAGTTTCTCCTGCTGCAGCGCCGGACAACCGTTCGTCAGCAGCAGCAGCTTCACCTTCCCCTTCAGTTCCTTGAGAACCTGAAACGTCTCCTCGTAAACGTGAGGACGAGAGCGGCGTTCACGTCCGAACTGTTCCGCCAATCCGCCGGCCAGTTCCTCGTCGTCCACGCCAAGCGCAAGCAGTCCGCGCCGCCAGGATTCCTTGCGATAAACCGGAGCCAACTGCTCCAACTGGCGGAACTCCGGTTGTTCCCCGGCGGAGAACGTTGCCCATAACCCCTCGAACGGATTGATTCCGATCATCGTCGTGAATGGATAAGTCTCATAAGATTCATACAACCCCCGGGCTTCCCGGCGCACCGCTTCCTCTAGCTGTTCGGGGTTTAGTCCTGCCGTCTTGGCCGCGCTTTCGCAGGTCGCCGCGAAAGCTTCTCTTACGCTCCGCTCATCCCAGAGCAGCGTGTCGTCCAAGTCAAAACATACCGCTTTGATCGTCATTCTCCCAGCCCTCTCCGTTCGATTTCCTGATTATTCCTTCTCCAGCTTCACATGATGGGTGTTGGCGTACATCTCCAGCCGCGCGGCCATCGCTCCCGTGTCGAAACGGTTGCGGGTCCGGTAAAACACCCATTTCGGTTCCCGGGTCTTCGGTTCGATCACAATCTTGTTCCGGCTAACCTTGATTTTGCTGATATTGCCGGCATCCAACATCCGATCGCGGTTAAATTTCGAGGTGTGCAACCCGCTTTTGCTGATGCGCAAATAAGGCTTGCGCAGAAAAATGATCAGCGCCAGCAGCATATACAAAAAGATCGTTGCCCAATACAACACCGAGTTCACTTCCGCGGGATTGCCGATGATCCCTACGCTGGCATACAGAAGCGCCAACAAAAACAAAGCCGCAGGCAAAATGAAGTTGCGTCCTTTGAACACTTCGCCTTCTCCGCTAGCCCCAAGCGATGATCGCGAGTTTCGGGTCCCCTGCCCCACGTTAGGGCCCTTACCTTTCTTGTTCATTCTTAATTGATTACGCTCTACTTTACGGTCAAACGAACCCATACCCGTTCCTCCCTATTTATCTACAATCTCGATCGACTCGAGCTGTTGCCGAAAATTCCTGCGAACGTTTTGCAGATACGTTTCCCGGAGCTGGGCCCTTTCCAATAGCTCGTCCTGCGATAATCCTTCCTCTTTCGCTTTACGGGCCAGCTCGTTAATCCGCTTAACCAACGCATCGATGTCCATAAGTTCCTCCCGCTTCTTTATATACTATGCGTCCTATGAAGTCACACAGGGCATTAATTCTTACTTTGACATGAGAAAAAGAGCTTGTCAAGGCGACGACGGCCCCGTCCACAAGCTCTTGTTCTTCTCTATAAAAATTGCGCGAATCCAGCTCTACGGTTTGCTTGGCAGCATCAGCGTATCCCCGGCCTGAATCGAGCTGGTTGTCAGCCCGTTGACTCGAATCAGCTTCTGAACGTAGACTCTCGTATCTTGACCTTGCGGCTTGTTCTCTACGGCGATTTCCCACAGCGTATCGCCAGGCATAACCACCACGTATTCCGCCGGGGCCTCCGCTTCGGAACTATCGACGGACGCCGCAAAGGCCTGTACCACGCCGGTGCAAGTGACGCTGAGGATGACAAGAAGCAGGGCGATTTTGGACAATCTGCTCTTCAGGAATGCGCTCATATGTGATCTTCTTTCCACGGGACGACGAAAAGAAGGCTGTTCGTAGATGCTTTGATAAGAACTATACTTCAACATTTCACCATCACTCCAAACAAGTGTTCTGTTTCCTGTATTTAATATAACACGAACATTTGTTTGATTCAATAGTTT
This sequence comes from Paenibacillus sp. JL3B1040, assembly GCF_057063165.1. Classification (NCBI taxonomy): domain Bacteria; kingdom Bacillati; phylum Bacillota; class Bacilli; order Caryophanales; family Paenibacillaceae; genus Paenibacillus; species Paenibacillus tiangongensis. Next base: position 2,932,132 of record NZ_CM169317.1, read on the forward strand.
TTCGAACGGTTGTTCCTATTTTTTTGATTTGTTCTGCCGCGAGCCGTTTCTTTTTAGAACTAATGTTTGTACGAACGACAGTTCTGTGTTATAATTTTTCCAAACGTTACTAAATGGGGTTGATCCGTCATGTCAAAGGTATCGAGCCGGCAGCAAGCCATTCTTGAATTTATCCGCAACGAAGTGCGCGCCAAAGGGTATCCGCCTTCCGTGCGGGAGATTGGAGAAGCCGTCGGATTGGCGTCCAGTTCCACCGTTCACGGCCATCTGGACCGCCTGGAGAAGAAAGGGTTCATCCGCCGCGACCCGACCAAGCCGCGCGCCATCGAACTGCTGGGCCAAGAAGAGTCGGAGAATTACAATTTGTTCGCACATAGCGTTGCCCGCGTTCCCGTTGTCGGGAAGGTAACCGCAGGCATGCCGATCACGGCGACGGAGAATATTGAAGATTATTTTCCGCTGCCCGAGCACTACGCCGCTGACGGCGAAATATTCATGCTTTCCGTGGTTGGCGACAGCATGATCGAAGCCGGAATACATAGCGGGGATTATGTAATCGTCCGCCAACAACAGACGGCCAACAACGGAGATATCGTTGTGGCCATGACGGAGGATGACGAGGCGACGGTCAAGACGTTCTACAAAGAGAAAGACCATGTTCGCCTGCAGCCGGAGAATTCGACGATGGAACCGCTTCGTTTGAAGCATGTCACCATCCTGGGCAAAGTTATCGGTCTGTTCCGCGACTTGCACTAATTTCGAACCTCTCCTCGTTTACGCAGCACCATACCAAACAGGACGAAGCGACCGAATGACGTCGGCTTCGTCCTGTTTGCATTGGCCCCCTTCTCTTCCGACGCGCTTCTTAGTCCCATTCGAGATCCAGGAAGTTCATCGGATTGTACCCCGTTTTTTCGCGGCGACCGCGCGTTCTCCAGCCGAACCCGGTACGTTCCGCAATCCACCACTGCTTCAGTCGGTATCGGCGGCGTTGATATCTTTTGAGCTCGGTCACGATCATGAGTCTCATCCTCCTTTTTATTCATCTATAAGATGTCCCATTCCGAGCAAATCATGGCATCCGAATTGAAAGCCAAAATAATCCATTCCGGTTCCGAACGAAAAAAAGCCGCAGACCTGGAAGGGATTCCAGCATTCTGCGGCTTTTCGGTACGAGATTTTAGTACAAGGTCATGTATTGATCGCGTTCCCATTGGTGAACTTGGGTACGGAAGATGTCCCATTCGATTTCTTTCAATTCATAGAAGTGCGTCAACGCATGATCCCCCAGCGCTTCGCTGATGATTTCGCTGCGCAGCAATTCGCCCAACGCTTCCTTCAAGTCGGCCGGAAGGCTTGGAATCCCTTCTTCTACCCGTTCTTCTTCGGACATCACATAGATGTTGCGGTCCACCGGCTCAACGAGCGGCAGCTCCTTCTTAATTCCGTCCAGGCCGGCTTTCAGCATCACGGCCAAGGCCAAGTAAGGATTAGCGGCCGGATCCGGGTTGCGCACTTCGACGCGTGTACTGAGTCCGCGGGATGCCGGAATCCGGATCATCGGGCTGCGGTTGCTCGAAGACCAAGCGACATAACAAGGGGCTTCATACCCAGGAACGAGGCGTTTGTAAGAGTTCACCGTTGGGTTCGTAATCGCCGCAAAAGCGCGGGCATGCTTCAGAATGCCAGCCATATAGTGGCGCGCTTCTTTGCTCAGGCCCAATTCGTCGCTTTCATCATAAAATGCGTTCACTTTGCCTTTGAACAGCGATTGGTGGCAATGCATTCCGGAACCGTTCACGCCGAACAGCGGCTTCGGCATAAACGTGGCATGCAGCCCATGCTGACGGGCGATCGTTTTGACGACCAGTTTAAAGGTTTGGATTTGGTCGGCGGCCTTAACCGCATTAGCGTATTTAAAGTCGATTTCGTGTTGACCCGGAGCCACTTCGTGGTGAGAAGCTTCGATTTCAAAGCCCATTTCTTCCAGCGTCAATACGATTTCGCGGCGGCAGTTCTCGCCCAGATCCGTCGGAGCCAAGTCGAAGTATCCGCCTTGGTCGTTCAGCTCGGTTGTAGGGTTGCCCTTCTCGTCGGTTTTGAACAGGAAGAACTCCGGTTCCGGTCCGACGTTCATCGAGGTATAGCCCATCTCTTCGGCTTCCTTGAGCGCGCGCTTTAGAATCCCGCGCGGGTCGCCCGCAAACGGCGTGCCGTCAGGCATGTACACGTCGCAGATCAGACGAGCTACACGATCCTCGGTAACCCAAGGGAAAATGACCCATGTGTCAAGATCCGGGAAGAGATACATGTCGGATTCCTCGATACGAACATATCCTTCAATGGAAGAGCCGTCAAACATCATCTTGTTATCCAGCGCTTTCTCCAATTGACTGACCGGAATTTCCACGTTCTTAATCGTCCCCAGCAAATCCGTGAACTGCAAACGGATAAAACGCACGTTCTCTTCCTTGGCGATACGCAAAATGTCTTCTTTGGTGTAACTCACCTTAATCTCTCCCAACGTTTAAATTATTTTTTGAAAAACCGGGATAGTTCGCCTTGGATCAAAGAAACTTGACCCGGCTTGTTGCTCCCTGTAACCAATTGTTGCTTCAACATGCGGTAGAGCTGAGAATCCGTCATTTCTTTGCGTTTCTCTTCCGTGTCTTTCGTAATGACGGTCGCTTCTTGCGATTCCCGGGTCATCGGGTTCATCACTTGCTTGATACCTGCGATATTGACGCCCTTGTCGATGAGCCCTTTGATTTCTAGCAAGCGCTCCACATCATTAAAGGAAAACATGCGTTGGTTGCCTGACGTACGGGCAGGCACGATCAATTCGTGCTGCTCGTAATATCTGATTTGTCTTGCTGTTAAATCCGTCAGTTTCATCACGATACCAATTGGAAACAAGGCCATATTTCTGCGAATTTCGTCACTCATCGCTCTCAACCTTCCAGTTAGATTCTCATGACCTTATCATATGTGAGTTATCCTAACATGTCAATAGATATGTTAGGATAACTCACAACAAGTTGCGGTCCTTCATGGTCTGGAGCGCGGTGAGAAGGCCGAATTTGACATGGGAATACGTCAAGCCGCCTTGCATATACGCAATGTACGGGGCGCGTATCGGAGCATCGGCAGACAGCTCCAGACTCCCGCCTTGAATAAACGTCCCGGCCGCCATGATGACCGGATGTTCATACCCCGGCATATCCCATGCCTCGGGCACGACATGACCGTCTACGGCGGCTGCCCGCTGAATGCCCTGCACAAATGCAATTAGCTGCTCCGGGGCGCTGAAGGCGATCGCCTGGATCAGATCGGTGCGCGGATCTTGCCAGCCCGGCCGGCTTTGGAATCCGGCCCGTTCAAACAAGGCAGCCGCCAGGATGCTGCCTTTAACGGCTTGTCCCACAATGGTCGGCGCCAAAAACAGGCCTTGATAGATTCCCCGGGTTGTCCCCAACATCGCCCCGACTTCACCGCCGATCCCCGGGGCGGTCAAGCGGTAGGACGCCAATTTGACCAGTTCTTGCCGCCCGCAGATATATCCCCCTGTTTCGGCCAAGCCGCCGCCCGGATTTTTGATCAGTGATCCGGCGATCAGGTCGGCTCCGACCTCCGTCGGTTCCCGTTCTTCGGTAAACTCCCCGTAGCAGTTGTCCACGAAGACGATCAGATTCGGACGGATTTCTTTAATCCGACGAACCATCTCGCCGATTCGTTCAACGGTGAAGGAGTCTCTCCAGTCGTAACCGCGGGAGCGCTGGATCGCGATCACTTTAGTCCTGTCGGTAATGGTTGCTCGCACCGCCTCCCAATCGACCGTTCCATCGGCCAGCAGCGCCGTTTCGCTGTACGTGATACCAAAATCCTGCAGCGAGCCGCTGCCGTCCCCCGGGGTTCCTATTACTTTATGTAGTGTATCATATGGACGCCCCGTGATATAGAGCAGTTCGTCCCCGGGACGCAAGACCCCGAACAGCGCCGTGGCGATCGTATGCGTACCGGAAGCGAAATGCGGCCGTACCAGCGCGGCTTCCGCTCCGAATACGTCCGCATATACCAGATCCAACACTTCGCGGCCGCGGTCGTTGTAGGCGTAACCCGTCGAACCCGCAAAATGGTAGTCGCTGACTTGGTGGCGTTGAAAAGCTTCAATCACCTTCCACTGGTTGTGATCGACGATCCGGTCGATCTCCCGAAACCGGCTTTCCGCTTGCCGTTCGGCGGCTTCCAGCCAATGTACGATTTCCTCCGAAAATTCTGCCATCGTTACGTTATCTCTCCCTTAATCCATGCCATCGTTTGTCGTGTCTTCAGCTTTGGGAACCTGCTTGGGAATCGCAAAAGGAGCGAGACGACCGCCGTACCTATCAAAATCCGCCGGGTTCACGTCGATTTCGTAAATCATGACATCCTCGTCCATCCGCTTGTCCACTACTTCTCCCACCCGATACAGTACAGGGGTGAGATCCCCTCGTTCCGCAGGAATCCGGAACGTTAGGGTCCCGCCGGACAACTTGCGCTGTACGACGGCAAGAATCGCTGCCAGGTCCCTTTTGTCAAACGCGGAAATCTTCAAGTACCCCTCGCCCGTCGGCAGCATTTGCAGCCGTTCCGGCGGGCAGATATCCTTCTTGTTGAACAACACGATCTGAGGCTTTCCCCCGGCCCCCAGATCGTTCAGAATCCGGTTGACGACTTCCACTTGATCTTCCCGCATCGGCGATGAGGCGTCAACAACATGCAAAATCAGGTCCGCCTCGTTGACTTCTTCCAGCGTGGCACGGAAGGCAGCAACCAACTCATGCGGCAAATTTTGAATGAACCCGACCGTGTCGGTCAGCACCACTTCCCTCCCGCCCGGGAGCGGAAGCAGCCGAGTCGTCGGATCCAGCGTGGCGAACAGCTGGTTCTCCACAAATACGTCGGCCGAAGTCAACGCCTTAAGCAGCGTCGATTTACCGGCATTGGTGTAACCGACAAGGGCGATTTGCACGACGCCGGTTTCCTTCCGGCGTGCCCGATGCAACCGCCGGTGCCGCGTTACTTGCTCCAACTGACGTTTCAGCTCGCCAATCCGCCGGCGAATATGGCGGCGATCGGTTTCCAACTGGCTTTCCCCCGGCCCCCGCGTCCCGATGCCGCCGCCAAGGCGGGACAGGTTCTTGCCGTGCCCGGACAAACGCGGGAGCAAATACGTCAACTGCGCCAATTCCACTTGGATAATGCCTTCCCGCGTTTTGGCCCGCTGCGCGAAAATATCGAGGATCAGCTGAGTTCGATCAATGATTTTGACGTCCAGCATTTCTTCCAGATTGCGCACCTGGGCACCGGACATCTCCTGATCGAAAATCGCCGTGTTCGCTCCCCGTTGCCGGATGATCTCGCGGAGCTCCATCACTTTCCCTTTCCCGATAAACCAGCGAGGATCGGGTTTATCGCGATTTTGCACGAGGGATTCGGCGACCTCGACCCCGGCCGTCTCGGCCAGTTGCACCAGTTCGGCCAGGGAATATTCGGGATCGATTCCGCTTTGCTTCGTCTCCGACGTAACCAAGCTGACCAATACGGCTACGTCCGGGCGGTGGGTAGTAGTTTCATGTAACTGCAACCTCGGCATCATCACAACTCCTTAAAGGAAATCAAAAAAAGAGGCGGCCGTCACGTTTTTTTGGCGTCGAGCTTCAAGTCTTCGGTTCGGATGGTCATCAGCTCAAGCTTGCCCGGCGAGCCCCCGCCGTATTGATTCAGCAGACGCACGGCCTGTTGCCTCACCGATCGTTCAATCACGTTGCGGACATAACGGGCATTGCTGAACACCTGCTCGCTTTCGCATTTTTCCCGCAGCAAGTGCTGCTTTAATTTGAGTATCGCCTGCGGCATCAAGATATAATCCCGTTCTTTCGCCATCCCTTCGGCAATCTGTATCAACTGGTCGATCGAGTAGTCCGGAAAATCCATCTGAATCGGAAAGCGGGAGGGCAGCCCCGGATTGGTCGACAGAAAAAAATCCATCTCGTCCGAGTATCCGGCCAGAATCAGGATAAATTGATTTTTATGGTCCTCCATCGCTTTAACCAGTGTATCGATCGCTTCTTTGCCGAAGTCTTTCTCGCCTCCGCGCGCCAAGCTGTATGCCTCATCGATGAACAAAATACCGCCGAGCGCTTTTTTCACCAAATCGCGCGTCTTCTGAGCCGTATGACCGATGTATTCGCCGACCAGATCGGCCCGCTCGACTTCGATCAAATGCCCTTTGCTCAGCACGCCCATGCGCTGAAACATTTTGGCGACGATTCGCGCTACCGTGGTTTTTCCGGTCCCCGGATTGCCCTTGAACACCATGTGATAGACCTGCGCCCCGGATAACAATCCCGCCTCCGAGCGCATCGAGGCGATTTGCAAAAGCGCATATATCTCGTACATCAACTCTTTAATATGATCCAAGCCGATCAGGTGATCCAGTTCCTTTTGGATTTCGGCAAAAAGCCCCTGCTGCGGCAAACCTTTCGCCGTGGCTTGAGGTTCGCTGTCGGCAATCGCCTGCGAGACGACAGGCGGCTCGGTGTTGCGGAGAATCACGTTGATCTGACGCGACGGTCTCTCATCGGAAGAGCCGTTTCTGGCCATAACACGCCCAGACATAGGAAATCACCTCTTTATAAAGGTAGGGCTGAGAGGAAGTTCACAAAGCCAACTTGTTGAACACACATCTAAATGTATTCTCTCTCCCTGTCCGTTATTAGAAGTTTTGTCATCCTTTCAGGCCGACGGCCAGTCCCAGTTGATCAAGCTTCCATTTCGAATACGCCAAAATTTCCCGGAACGTGTTCGGGAACGGCTTTAGCACCTTGGATTTGGTTAACGAAAGCCGAGGTTTCTCGTAATCCAACGCTTTGGCAATTTCCAACGCGCGGTTTCCGTGATAGGTATGCGTTACGATCACGGCCGACGTAACCCCTCGCTCCTTCATCATCTCCTGGCTGAACTTGAGATTCTCATAGGTGCTGGTCGCCTTGTTTTCTAAGAGCATTTTGTCCCGTGGAACTCCGTGTTTCTCCAGATAATTCGCCATGCCCTCCGCTTCGGTGTATTTCGAACCTGGCGTATCCAATCCTCCGGTCAACAGAAATAGTTTGAATCTCCCCTCTTCATAATCCTTGAGACTTTGTTCTAAGCGCTCGCGAAGTCCCGGACTGGGCTCGTCCCCCCACAAGGCCGCCCCGAGGACGATCCCGACTTCGGCCGGTTGGCCGAATGCCGGGTTGGCAGCGGGATTCCGCTCCACGCTGCCGATTTGAGCCAGCACGAATAACGTCCAACCTACCCCGAGCAGAACGAACACGATTCCCCAGCGAAAGATCCGCTTCCTGCCCCTGCCTTTTCGCTTATTCCGAGCCTTCCCTAAAATAGGACTGTCGTTTGGTTTGGCATAACGCATCGTTCATCCCCCCGGTTGATTCGGCTCCGAAGTCATAAACCCGTTCCGGTAATGATCCAGGGACAAGCGGAAGTAGGGGAAACGCCGTTCCTTAATATCATGAAGCAATTGCTGGGCCGTCTCCGTAGCCAGATCATAGTCTTTGACCGATATGAGGCCTTTCGTTAACGCTTCGTCAAGTTCGTCTTCATCCAACAAATACACTTCACGGTTTTTCAGCACGACGATATCGAGATACAAATCGTCAAACCAAGGGACTCCCTGGTCGGTTACCCCTTGCGTCTTGCAAATATCGATATACCATTCCACGATTTCGCCTTGATCATCAAACATCGCCGTAACGACGTAATGAGCTCCTTTGGGATAGTACTGCAGCCAGGTGTAGCCCTTGTCGGCAATCCGGAAGGTGTGTCCCCCATAGGTTTTCCATAACGGATCACGCAAGGCGAAAATGCTGTACAGCGTGACGTATCCCGTAAAATCGTCGTTCTCCACAAACTTCGATTTGAATTGACGATGGGTTACACGGCGCCAATTCGCGCGGTCTCCGAATTTTCGCTTCATAAATAAGTTCCCTTTCAACACAATGTACTCTCAGCTTACCATATTTGAAAGAGAGTCACAAAAACCATTTTCAACAGAAAAACCAACCCTCACCTGCGTATCGCGCAGGGTGAGGGTTGGTTTGCCAAAAATGCTTCGTTGCCGGCATATCCGGTTTATCCGCCGATTCCCGAGGTTCCCTCCGTTGTACCCGCCGGAACATCGGTACCGCCGGTTTCGTCCCCGCCGTTGTCCGGAGGAACGATCACACCTCCTCCGTCATCATCCATGGGGGGCAGCTCCGGATCGTTACCGCTACCGCTTCCCCCATTGCTATTGCCATTACCGTTCCCGTTCTGACTTCCGTTTCCGTTGCCATTGCCATTATTGCCGTTACCATTGCCATGACCGTTGCCGCTTCCGCCCCCGTTTTGGCCGTTTCCGTTGCCTTCACCGTTGCCTGGCGGCGTATCTTGGCTGCCGTCACCGCCGCCGCTCGGAAGGTTCGGATCGACCGTTGTCCCCGGATTCGAACCCGGCGGTTCTTCGCCAAGCGGCGGCTCCACGCTGTCGATCAACACCTGAGCGTTGTTGGAAGGCTTGCTTTCCACCGCGTTGACCGGATCATAGGCCGTAACGTAGTATACGTATCCGGTTCCCGGAGTAACGCTGATATCTTCCGCCTCCGTCGTAACGGAATCCATGATATGAGTGAAGTCCGTTTCCGAAGCCTCGCGGCGGTAGATGTGGTAAACCGCATCGCCGGTTTCAACGCCGGTCCACCCTAGCGATACCGCTCCGGTATCCGGATTGTACGCGGCGGTTAAGCCTGTTGGAGCGGCCGTTTCCGTTTGTTCCTCGGGTTCCTCCTGCTGCAAGTTCTTCGGAACCGGGAAAGACTTCTCCGGCACGCCCTTCAACGCTTCTTTCATGACGGCGGCGAATAAGGCCGCCGTCTGGCCGCTGCTGCCGTTCAGCAGGTGATTCTTATCGGGTTTGTCATATCCCATCCAGACGGCGCCGGTCCATTCCGGCGTATAGCCGACAAACCAGACGTCGCGGTTTTTGCTGCTTTTCAGCCCGGGGATCCCGTGTTGCGTTGTCCCCGTTTTGCCCGCAACCGGACGGTCCAGCTTCGCCCGTTTCCCGGTGCCGTCATTGACGACGTTCTGCATCATCGTCGTCATGTAATAGGCCGTTTGTTCGCTGATGACCCGCTTCGGCTTCGGTGCGTTGTATTTGTATTTCTCCACGCCGTCGTGGTCGACGATCGATTTGATCGAGTACGGCGGGTTATACGAACCGCCATTGGCGAATACGCTGAACGCTCCGGCCATCTCCAGCGTGTTCGTGCCGTAAGTCAAGCCGCCCAGCGCAATGGCCAGGTTGCGATCGTTCTTATCCATCTTGATGCCCATCGCTTCGGCATATTTGACGCCGGTACCTACGCCAATCTCATTCAACAACCAGACAGCCGGGATATTCTCCGATTTCGTCAAGGCGTCGGTCAGGTTGATCGTTTTGGAATACCCGTGCAGGTTGGTCGGGCAGTATTTGCCGAAGCATTGCTTCTCATTGCTGATCTGCGAGTTCGGCGTGAATTTGCCGGACTCCAGGGCCGGGGCATACGACACGATCGGCTTGAACGCCGAGCCCGGTTGACGGCGGCTGTCCAGCCGGCTGAAGCCTTTACGCTGGTAATCCCGGCCGCCGAGCAAGGCGATCAGGCTGCCGTTCTCATGGTTCATGATGACCATGGAGGCCTGCACCTGCTGGTCATCCTTGCTTTTCTCGAAGAAATCGTCGTTTTCGAACGCATTCTCCAGCGCCTTTTGCGCCTTGGCGTCCATCGTCGTGTAGATTTTGTAGCCGCCGCGATTCAATTCGTCTTCGGTCAACCCGAATTTCTCCTCGGCTTCCTCCACGACATAATCCTTGAAGGCAAGATAACTTTGATTTTTCACCGGCGGCTCATAATCGTAGTCTACCGCCTTGGCCTCGTCCCGCTGCTCCGCCGTGATGTACCCCTCCTGAAACATCAGGTCGAGCACGACCGCGCGCCGTTCCTTGGACAACTCGGGATTCTTCAGCGGATTGTATCGGGACGGCGCTTTCGGCATGGCCGCCAGTGTCGCGATCTCCCAGACATCCAGTTGATTCAGATCGCTTTTGCCGAAATAGCGGATCGATGCCGCCTTAATGCCGTAAACCGTGCCGCCGAAAGAAATCCGGTTCAAATACAACGTCAGGATTTCATCCTTCGTCTTATGGCGTTCCAACGCCATGGCGATCGACATCTCGGTCGCTTTGCGGAAAAACGTTTTGTCGGCGCTTAGGAAAATGTTCTTGGCGAGCTGCTGCGTAATCGTACTGCCGCCCTCCACCAGGGAACGGGCCACGATATCCTTAACGGCCGCCCGGCCGATCGACCACAAATCAACCCCGTTGTGCTCGAAAAACCGTTTGTCTTCGGTTGCAACGAAAGCTTGCTTGAGCAGCTCCGGAATCTGGTCCGAATCCACGGGTTCGCTTTTATCGATGGACAGTTCGCCCATCAACACCCCGGTGCGGTCATACACCTTTGTCGTCTCATATACCATCAGCTTGTCCTCGTTCTCCACGAGGATTTTCTCGCCGCTGACCGTGATGTACATATAGCCGGCAATTGCGCAAAATATCGCGAAAGCAATCGTAAAAAATGAAGTCCATAACACGCGTTTGGCCGTCAGCTTTCTCTTTTTGCTCGCTTTCGGCGCTTTTCCCTTTTTGTCCGACTTGCCGCTTCTCTGCAGCCTTGACGGGCTTTTGCTAGACATGGTTTGTTCTGACTCCCTTCCTGCCGGTCTGCTTTGCAAGGTTGTTCCAAAGTCATCGTACAGTGTTATCATATCACCGCGCGAGCGTCGGTTCGATACGGATTCGATGACGCGAGAGTGATTTTTGGAACATTCCCTTGCCTGAACGGATCAATCATCCTTAAGCGCCCGGCTTAAAAGTGCCCGGAAAGAAAAGAACAACCTTGGTTCAGGTTGCTCCGTTCTTATCCTATACTCTTAACGTATTGAAATGCAAAAAGTTTCAGCCTGATTTAATCCTCGTTTTGTGATTCCTGCATGAGCGATACATTCCGCTGTGGCTGGAATGTTGAGATTGCGTGCTTGTACACCATCTGCTGGCGGCCGTCGCTATCGATGACGATCGTGAAATTATCGAATGCCTTAATCGTCCCTCTGATCTGAAAGCCGTTCGTTAAAAAGACGGTGACCGGAATGCTCTCTTTCCGTAATTGGTTCAAAAATGTATCCTGGATGTTAATGGTCTTATTCATAGCCGTACCCCCAATAGGAATCAATTAGTGTTTTGAATTATATTCAAGATCAGCGGGAAACTTTCCTGCTATTATAGCATGGGCAGCCGCCAAAATCCCGGAAAAATTTTCACCGCCGCCTACATCAATCCAGGCGATATCCTTCATGTGACGGAACCAGGAAAGCTGTCTCTTGGCAAACCGGCGCGTATCCCTTTTCAACTTCTCCACGGCGGCTTCCAGCGGAACGCCGTCAACCAGATGTTCGACGATTTCTTTGTAACCCAGCCCTTGCATGGAAACCGCATCGCGGCTGTACCCTTTAAGGAGGAGCCCGCGGACTTCTTCGACAAGGCCAAGCCTCAGCATCTCGTCAATTCGCCGTTCAATACGGTTATATAGCATTTGACGGTCCATTGTCAAACCGATTAGACAAAGCTCATAGGGCGATTGCTTCTGCTGCTTCTCGAGCTGCGACGATAACGTCTCTCCGGTCAGATGAACCACCTCCAACGCCCGAATCACCCGACGCACGTCATTCGGATGCAACCGAGCCGCGGATCGGGGATCCAAGTCCGCCAATCTGGCATGCAGCGCAGCGGCGCCATAGGCGTCGGCATACGCCTGTTGCTGCGCCCGAAAAGCTTCGTCGGCTCCGGCCTCCGTAAACTGGAATTCATAGCAGACGGATTCGATGTACAGCCCCGTACCCCCGACGATAAAAGGCAGCCGCCCGCGGCCGGCGATCTCCGGAATCAGCTTACGGCACCATTCCTGAAATAACGCGACGGAAAAAGGTTCACCGGGATCCAACACATCGATCAAATGATGGGGAATGCCGCCCATCTCCTCCACGGTGATTTTCGCCGTTCCGATATCCATCCCCCGGTACACCTGCATGGAATCGCCGGAGATGATTTCACAGGACAACGATCGGGCCAGTTCAATGCTGAGCTTCGTTTTGCCGACCGCTGTCGGGCCAAGCAGCACGAGCAGTTTCGGTTTATCGTTTCGGGTCAAGCGAAATCACTCCATAGGCAATTTTGGTATGGGATCGGCTGTTCGCGGTGAACCCCAGCCGATCGAATTCTCCGCTCCCGCGCTGCTCCTTTAGGACGACGGATTTTCGAGCGACCCGGCAAGCCTCGATCACCGCCTCCGGATCCAGACGATTCGGATTGGCAAATGTCCGCAGCGGTGAAATGGAAGACGATTCCACGATAGGATCGCGGAACATCGGGTCAAAGTAGACGATGTCCGCGCTTTTGTCCGGCATCGCCCGCAGCGCGTCCAAATGGTTCGTATGTACCGGTTCAATGCGCCGCAACGCTTCGTCGAAGGCCGGCAGGCCGGAGACGTAATGCTTCAGCCCTTCGTACAGCAATGCCCATAGCGGCAAGGAATCCTCCAGCGCCAGCACTTTCCCCGCAGCCCCCGCGGCGATCGAAAAAACACTCGCATCGGAACCCAGACCCGCCGTGCCGTCGATGATGACGTCGCCGGGAACCACCCTTGCGGCGTCAAGCATCGCATCGTTTTCCCCTTTAAACAGCCGTTTTGCCCGGACAAACGCCATGCTGGGGTGAAACGTCATCGGTTCCCGCCCGGTTCGATGCAGCCGGGCCCCCTGCTCCAGGACCACCAGAATATCGCTGTCGCCGTGGCGCTCGGCTAATCGCGCTAGGGAAGTCCGGCTGCGCGGGACGTAAGGAACGCCGGCCACATCGGCCAGTTCCCTCGCCCGGCGAACGGCGGCCGGTGTTTCATGGTCTCCCGTAGTAATTAACATGATGAACTCCTCCGTTTGCTGCCGTTACATGACCCGCTTGAACAGCTTCTCCAGATCATACGTGGAAAAGGAAACGATAATCGGCCGCCCGTGCGGGCAGGTGTAAGGCTGTTTGCAGGCGGCCAGCCGGCGGATCAGCGTGTTTGCTTCTTCCGGCGTCAGCTTTTGGTTCGCCTTGATGGACGCCTTGCAGGATACCATCGTCGACGAGGCCTCGCGCAGCTTGGCTAGGTCGATGGCCCGCTCGCTGAGCACCCATTCGGCCATTTCCTCAATGATGCTCGCCTCCTCCCCTTGCGGGAACCAATACGGATGCGCGACGACGCGGAAGGTACCGCCGCCGAAATGCTCGAGCACGACCCCGACCTGTTCGAACCAGTGCAGCCGCTCCTTCAATTTGGCGCTGTCCGATGGCGTGAATTCCAGCGTGATCGGAATCAGCAGCTCCTGCGAGGCATCGGTCGGTCGGCCGAACTTCTCGTAATAATATTCGTAATTGACGCGCTCGTGCGCCGCATGCTGGTCGATTAAATACAACCCCTGATCGTTTTGGGCGATCAGGTAGGTGCCGTGATGCTGTCCGATCAAGGACAGCTCGGGAAAGGCCGGAAGCTCCGGCGCCGCCGCAGGCGAGCCGTACAACGCTTCCGGCATTTCCTGCAGCCGCGCGCCCGGCAGCGGCTGCCGCTCCGCTGCGCCGCCGCCTGCGGAGGCGGCGCCGGTTTGGCCAAGCCCGCCCTGCGGCTTGGCCGGGTCAGGCGCGGCGCCGTACGTGCCGGCGCCGGCTGCGCCGCGCTCCCGCAGCGTCAGGCCTTCGGCCGCTGCGGGAGCGCCAAAGGCGCCCCCGCTGCGCAGCGGGGCGCCGCCAATCGGGGCGCCTGCCGGCGGCGCCCCGGCTTCGCCGCCGCGGTCCGGCCCAGCGGACCGCGCGCCCGGGTCACGCTCCGCGCCGCCGTTCCCCGGCGGCCGGAGCGCGCTTTCCGCCGCCGCAGCGGTTTGCCCGGCGGCGGCGGAAGCGCCCTCCCCCGCGCCGATAGGCGGCGCGGGGAAGTGGAACTGCTCCTGGATCACGGAGCGGTTCGGGCCTTTGCCGATCGTCTGGCGCACGACTTGCGGGATCAGCACCTGGCCGGACAACACGGCGCGGATGCTCGATTCCACGAAGCCGTTCAGCTCCGGCTCCTTGCTGAAGCGCACCTCCAGCTTGGCCGGATGCACGTTGACGTCGACCAGCGACGGATGCATGTCCAGCATCAACACTACGAGCGGATAGCGGTTGATCGGCAGCAGCGTATGATACGCGCGCAGGATCGCTTGATGCAGCCCGTGATTGCGGATATAACGCCCATTGACGATCGTTGACATGCCGCCGCGGTTGGAACGCGCCAAATCGGGACGGCCGATATACCCCGTAATCCGGTAATCCAGGTCCTCCGCTTCGATCGGAACCATTCCTTTGGAGGCGTTCACGCCGTATATAGCGGCGATGATCTGCAGCAGATCTCCGCCGCCGGGGCTTTGCAGCAGCGTGTTGCCGTTATGCCGCAACGTAAAGGCGATTCCGGGATGGGCAAGCGCCTGCCGGTACATCACGTCCGAGATATGTCCCAGCTCGGTTTGGATCGTCTTCATATACTTTAGCCTTGCCGGCGTATTGTAAAATAATTCCTTAACTACAAGTTCCGTCCCTTGCGGAGCGGCGATATCTTCGTTCAGCTTCAGCGAGCCGCCTTCGATTTCGATGACCCGCCCGAGCCCCGTATCGTTGCTTGAGGACACGAGCCGGACTTTAGCGACGGCCGCGATACTCGGCAACGCCTCGCCGCGGAATCCAAGGCTGCGGATCTGATACAAGTCGCGGCCGGAGGTGATTTTGCTGGTCGCATGGCGGTAAAACGCCGTTTCGCAGTCCTCCGGCTCGATGCCGGAGCCGTTATCGATGACGCGGATCAGTTGCAGGCCGCCCTCTTCGACGGCGACTTCGATTTTGGTTGCCCCTGCGTCAATCGCGTTCTCCACCAATTCCTTGACCACCGACGCCGGACGCTCCACCACTTCCCCGGCAGCAATTTGGTTGGCAATATGCTCGTCCAATATTGCGATTTTTGCCATGGCTATTCCCTCCCGTAGCTTTAGACCCTACGCATGATTACTTTACCTTTCCTTTCGCTGCCTGTCCGCTGCGCTAACGCTGATGAGAAACGCTATTCAGGTAATATTCGATGTTTACAATCGCCAACGACGCTGAGCAACTCTATTTCCTCTATAACGCCGGAATTCGGTCATCAAACGGGCATATAAGCATCGTGGTCAGCGTTAAAAAGACAACACGACGATTTTGGCCAACTTAAGCCTTCTCCCAAGCGCTAGAGTTTAAGAAAAGGCCTGGGTGGGCTGAACTAGACCTGAGCCTGAGGCGACCTAGCCTCAGCTTTGACCTTGCCTTGCCCTGGGGCTGACCTTACTAGGCCTTATCTTGCCAAAGGCATTGGTCTTGTCTTAACTCTGCTTGTCCTGCTCACTCCCGCCTTCTCCTTACCTTGTAAAGTCTGACCCTCACCTCGGCCCGACTCTAGTCCGGCCTAACCCCAAATCAGCCCGTCAGCCAGCCAACCCACCGTTCTTACAAATCCTTCGCCTTCATCTTTAAGTCATTGACCAACTGCATCGCCTGCAGCGGCGTCATGTTCATCAAGTCGGCGTCTTTGAGCAGGTTCAGGATCGCCCGAAGGCCCGGATTCTCCGGTGCCTGGACGGCCGGCTTGGCTGGAACCGGCGGCTCCTCGTCGCCAAAAATCGAAAGCTGCACCACCGCCCCGCCTTCTCCAGGAAGCGGGCCTGCGGCATCCTCCGCCGCAGCCACGGCCTCAGTCGTTGCCGCATCCTCCGCCACCGCAGCGGCCGTTTCCCGCACGGCCTGAACGGCGGCTTCCTGCCCCTGCTGCGCAGCCGGCTGCGGGCTTTTTTCCTCCAGGCTCTTCAGCAGCCCATAAGCCCGGCCGATGATCTCCTCCGGTAAGCCGGCCAGCCGCGCGCAGTAGATTCCATAGCTGGTGTCTGCCGCGCCGGGGATCAGCTTGCGCAGGAAATGCACCTTGTCGCCGCTCTCCTGCACCGCCATGCTGTAATTGCTAAGCCCCCGCAGGCTGTGCTCGAGATGAGCCAGCTCATGGAAATGCGTTGAGACCAACGCTTTGCAGCCGATCCGGTCGTGGACGTATTCGATCACCGCCTGCGCGATCGCCATCCCTTCGCTGGTGGACGTGCCCCTGCCCAATTCGTCGATGATGATCAAACTGCGAGGGGTTGCCTTTTCGGTCATGATCTGAATGTCGGCCATCTCCACCATAAAGGTACTTTGCCCGCCGATCAGGTCGTCCGCCGCCCCGATCCGCGTGAAAATCCGGTCGACCAGCGGAATCTCGGCCTTATCCGCCGGTACGAAGCTGCCGATTTGCGCCAGGATCGAAATCAGTGCGACCTGCCGCATATACGTGCTTTTGCCGGCCATATTGGGTCCGGTAATCAGCAGGATGCTGGCTTCGTCTTTGCGAAGCGCCGTTCCGTTGGCGATAAACGATGTGTCTTTCATGACGGATTCCACTACCGGATGGCGACCTTGCTCCACAACGAGGTCATAGCCGTCGGTCAGCTTCGGCTTCACGAAGCCGTTATCCGACGCTATCGTCGCCAGCGAGCGCAGCACGTCGATTTCGGCGATTTGCTCGGCCAGCTTCTGCAAGCGGGGAATCTCCGCGGCGATCCGTTCGCGCAGCTCGTTGAACAACGCGTACTCCAGGTCGACCATTTTCTCCTCGGCTTCGAGAATGAGCGCTTCCTTCTCCTTCAGCTCCGGGGTGACGAAACGTTCGGCGTTCGCCAGCGTCTGCTTCCGCTCGTACCTACCTTCCGGCAGCGCCGCCAGATTCGCCCGCGTGACTTCAATATAGTATCCGAACACTTTGTTGTAACCGATCTTCAGCGACTTGATCCCGGTCGCCTGCCGTTCGGCCGCCTCCAGCTCGGCGATCCAGCGTTTGCCGTTCACTCCGGCTTCGCGCAGCTCGTCCAGCCGCTCATGATACCCGGCTTTGATGATCCCTCCGTCTCGTACCGACACCGGCGGATCATCGGCGATGGCCGCCTCGATCATTCCGGCCAGATCGCCACACTCGTCCATCGCCGAGGCGATCCGCCGCAGGGTGGATGATGCCGAATCGCCGCACAGCCCCTTGATGGCCGGCACCTGGCGCAGCGACGTTTTCAGCGCGACCAGATCGCGCCCGTTGGCATTGCCGAAGGCGACGCGGCCGACCAGCCGCTCCAGGTCGTAAATATCCTGCAGCGCGCCGCGCAAATCCTCGCGCAGAATAAAAGCGCCATGCAGATGGGCCACCGCTTCCAGGCGCTCCTCGATCCGCGATTTTTGCAGCAGCGGCTTGTCGATCCAGCGGCGCAGCAGCCTGGAGCCCATCGAGGTCTCCGTTCGGTCGAGGAGCCACAGGAGCGAGCCTTTCTTCGAACGCTCGCGGACCGTCTCGACCAGTTCCAGATTGCGCCGCGTAAACGGGTCCAAAATCATGAAATGCTCGGGCTCGTAAGCCGATATTTTCGTCAGTTGGCCAAGCGAGCGTTTTTGCGTTTCGCTTAGATAGCTGACAAGGAGCGCGATATTGTCGCGCCGTTCCGGCTCCAGCCGAATCCACTCCGCTTCGCCGAACAGCGAACGGCCCGTCTCCTCCTTCGCTTTGGCCCAGGGCGTATAGACCACCGGCTTGCCGAGCGGAGCGGCTTGTCCGGCAATCCAATCCAGCAGCTCCGGATCCCCGATGATCTCCGCCGGGTCGTACAAACCGATTTCGTCGCGCAGCCACTCCTTGTTCGACGGCGCCGAAGTCGCGTACAACTCCCCGGTGGACAGGTCGCAGGCCGCCAGGGCCATCACGCCTTGCCGCTCGGTGACGGAGACAATATAGTTGTTCGACCGTTCGCCGACCGTCTTCCCTTCCATGATCGTCCCCGGGGTGATCACCCGGACGATTTCGCGCCGGACCATGCCCTTGGTTTGCGACGGGTCCTCCATTTGCTCGCAGATCGCTACCTTGTAGCCTTTTTCGATCAACCGGTGAATATAGTTGTCCGCCGAGTGGTAAGGGACGCCGCACATCGGGATTTTCTCCTCGGCGCCCCCGTCCCGCCCGGTCAGCGTAATTTCCAGCTCCTTCGCGGCCAGGATCGCATCATCGAAGAACATTTCATAGAAATCGCCCAGCCGGAAGAACAGAAACGCGTCCTGCGCTTCCGCCTTAATCCGTAAATATTGTTCAATCATCGGCGTGTAGGTAGCCATGATTCCCCTCCATTTAACCCTCTGCGGTCAGCTCTTTCATAGAATCCTATTATACCAGAAATGGGCAGCATGGTTATGAAGGATTTTGCATTTTCCACGCCAACCGGATATCGGCGGTTTCGTCCCAGACGCGTCCGGACTGAAGGGACTCGAGCAGCGGATTGACATAATCCCGGTACCGCGAATAGTCGGGAACCGCTTGAATGTCGGCCAACAAGCGAGGCAACGCGCCTCGGAGCGGCTTTTTTCTGCCGGCGTAAAACGCCGTCCAGATCTCGTCTTTCTCCAGCGGTCTCGCGCCAAGCCGTTCCGCGTTCTCGATGATCAGACACGCTAAAGCGACCACGCCTTTGGTAACGAGCGGGGAGATCAGGAAGCTCGGCAAAGTGCGGTATTCGAACCCCCCGTGCGCCTTGAGCCGGAAATCCCCGAGGAAACCGTACTTTGGCCGACGGGGCCGGCTTCGGGTGTCCTCCAGCACGGCCAGCGGCAGCGCCAGGTAATTGTCGAGCGTGCGCAACAGCTCCGGCGTCAGCGGCACCCCGCTGAAATGCAGATGTCCGCCCAGCGGAAAGCCGCGCTGCGGCATGGCCCCGGCCTGCCAGATCAGCCCCCGGTCCTCGATGGCCTCACGGGCTTCGCGAAACGCGTGCAGCAGATGGACGACAATTTCGCGAGGCTCTTTGCCGGGCCGAGGCCGCAGCTCGGCAAGCGGAAACAAGCGGCGACCGCGGTAACGCAGTACGTCGCACCCCGCTTCCCCGTGAAAATGCAAATATCGCGAGGCCGGAACCACTTTGCCGTGGGCCGGATCGAACAGCAAAAACTCCGGGTCCATCCCGATCAGACGTTCCGCCGGAGCAGCTAACAGCTTTTCCCGTTCCGCCAAGGTTTCCCGCATGGCCCGGGCCAGTCCGGCGGCGGCAGCGCTGCTGCCGGGGGAAGGGGTTAACGCATCAATCGTAAACCTCCCTTCCTCCCCGGCCGAGATGATCACTTCGCCAAAATCGAACCCGACGGCGTATAACGCGCGAACGGCCGTGCTTTCCAGTCGTTTGTGCAGCGGGGAGTCCGGGGACGGCGATTCACCCAGGAGCGGCAGCGTTTGCCCGGCTTTGCCGAGCGGCCGGATTTCCCATGCCCGCAAGTGGAACACGGTAACTGCGTAGCGGCGCGTATAGGCGGGAGCAGCCCTTCGGCTCGAGGGGAGAAGCCGTTCCGGCGAGGTCGTCATAACTCCGGCCGCTTCGAGACGCCGCCGCCAGTTATCCAGCGGCACCTTGGGCCGGCCCAGCACGATTTCATGAACCCGGTCGCTCCAATACGCTTCCTCGGGTCCATAGTACATCCACTCCGGTTCGTTCGGGACGGGTTGGTCCTGCCGCCCGCCTTTAAAGGCACCTGCAATCTGCTCGCCGGACGGCGCCGGGCCTTTCAACACCCGATATGGGCCGCCCAAGCGGGCCAACGCCTGAAACAGGCGCCCTCTGAACGCGCCGGAGTCCAGGCGAATCTTCAACACGAGGTGCTCATCCTTCATCACCGAGTTCATCCCCCGTCTTAGTTAGAGGTTACTCAAAAAATAAAAACAAAAAGAGGGCAGCCGCCCTCTTCGACGACGCCCTTGCCGCATATGCTACACTGTAGCCTGAAACATTCGGTGCTTACCGATCCGCCATTTTGTTTCCAACACGAATCACAGTTCGTCGTCGAGGAGATCCGGATCCAAATCTTCATAGTCGCCGAGTTCGGAGCCGAAATCGTAATCCTTGTCTTCAATGCCGCTGCTCGGTACGACAAGGACGTTCAACTTCGTTTCGGCAACCAATTCCACCGCGAATTCGCGTTCCACCCGAATGGATACGCGGCCGTCTCCCGATACCGTGGCTTCGACGGTGCTAGGCTCCTGCGTGGCTTCAGCGAACACTTCCACCGTCGACGAACGGTGTCGGGAATCCAGGTAATTCAGCGGAACGTTCTCAACGTAAGATACCGTTTCCTTGGCGACCTCGGTCTGCGAGTTCTTGTCATACGAATACCAGATGTTAATATCGTAAGTACCAATAACTTCAATTCCGTCTCCCGCAGCGACCGCTTCGTACTGGTGGTTGATGATCCAGGCCCCCAGGATGCTCGACGGTTTATGAGGGGGAGTCACGGTATGTGTTACGGTAGAGAACTTACGACCTTTGCCGCAGATCGCTTTCGTGATGATCTCTCTACTTTGATATTTCAATGACATGTTAGAACCTCCTCCATACATCATTCACTAAAAGTGTATGCAGGACATTCGTCTAGGGTGACAACTATTTTATCGGCTCCTGATTTCGCTTCAGCGCTTGATTCGCCGCCATTCGCGGAATGGGGGCTTTATTTTTTTTGGAAACGTCCAGATATAAAGAAAGTTCTCGGCACAATTGAAGGATGGCCGAACGGATTTCAAATTCCTCGCGGGTGGAAGGCAGCTCCATTTTTTTGAACTCCTCCTCCAGCTCGGCCAACATTTGCTCGGTGATGCCGGTGTATTCCTCCTGATTGACGTCCATGCTAAGCCGATCAAACAACACCGCGGCAGATTCCCCTTGCGGCATCCGGTGATACACCTGCGAAATCAGCTCCAACATGCCTTCGATCCGGCTAAGCTGCTCTTTGCGCATGACGAAATACGCGGTCCAGGCCTCATTGGGCGAGATCATCTGATTCTCTGCCGCCCGCTTGGCGATCGCATGCCCCTCCGCAACCAGCCGGGCCGCTTCCGTCAACTCTTTGCCGTCCCAGAGGCGATACGGATCGCGCAGCGAAGCCCCAATCTCCTGAAAGATACGCGAAAATAAGGCGTCCACCTCATGCCGAGTGTCCAACAGCTTGTCTTCCGTCTTCGGCATGTACAGGAAGTTAACGACCATCGCCGAACCGAGACCAATGATCAGCAACTCCACTTGGGTCAACAGCACGTGCCAGGAAAGCTCCGCACCGCCGAACACGCGGAACACGACGACGGAGCTGGTCACGATCCCTTCCTTGAAGCCCGCCCGGGCGATCAACGGGAAAGCGATCAAAATGTAAATCGCCAGCACCCAAATATGAAAGCCCAATAAGTAAAAAACGCCGAAAGCCAGCAATAACCCCAGTACGGAAGCGAAAAACCGCGCCGAGATCGAAGCCAAGCTGCGTTTGCGGGTGACGTCCACCCCGAGAATCGCGAGCAGCCCCGCGGAATTGGCGCCCGCCACTCCGGCAAAATCCGCGATAAAAATGGCCATTAGCGTGGCGACGGCCGTTTTGATGACCCGAAACCCCATGGAATCCCATCCTTTTTGTCGAAACCGATCTATGAAAATATCCTACTTGATTTTCGGAATCCAAACAATCCCACTTTCACCTTCAACCTTTGCTGTCTAAGGAAGAGGAAGCTTGTACGATGATCCCTTTCGGTAAGGGTTCTCCCCATTTCTCCTGATCCGATCGAACGGGATCATGCTGCAAAGCGGCCTTGCGCAACAATGATTCCCCCGCAAAAAAAGGGAGCGTTACCGCTCCCGCACCAGCTTCCTTTCGATATAGACGACCATCTGATACATCGCCGTCGCCACGATGGCGATGATGACCAGGCTCGACAGCACCAGGGTGAAGTTAAACACTTGAAACCCGTAGACGATCAGGTAACCGAGCCCGATTTTGGCAACGAGGAACTCCCCGACGATGACGCCAACCCAGGCCATCCCCACGTTCACCTTCAACGTAGACACGATGGTGGGGAACGAGGCGGGCAGAATCGCCTTCATAAACACGTCGCGCCGCGTGCCGCCAAACGTGCGGATCACCTTGACCAAGTTCGCGTCCACCTCATTGAAGCTGTTGAACACGACCAAGGTGGTTACAATCACGGTGATCGACAGCGTCGTAACGACGATGGCGGTGAAGCCGGCGCCGAACAGGACGATAAAGATCGGGCCGAGCGCCACCTTCGGCATGCTGTTGAATACGACCATATAAGGGTCCAGTACGCGGGAGAGAAACGGCGACCACCAGATCAGGACGGCCAACAAGGTGCCGATCAGCGTCCCAAGCAGAAAACCGACTGCCGTTTCCCCAACCGTCATCGCCAGATGCGGCCATAATTCCCCGCTGACCGCATCTTTGACAATCTGCTGTCCAACCTTGGACGGGTAACTGAAGATCAGCACATCGATCCATCGCAGTCGGCCCGCGAGTTCCCAAAGTCCGACGAACAACACGAGGATCAAGGCCTGAACGCCCACCACGTAGTTGCTCATCCGCCGCTTGCGCTTGCGGTGCAGTTGCCATTTCTCCTGCAGCCAGGCTTCCTGAGGGGCATTCGGTTTGGTTCTGGGCTGTGCCAAAAGCTATCCCTCCTCCCTTTCCGACGTTTCCAAGTCCCGCCAGATTTCATGGAACAGTTCGTTGAATCCCTCGGCTTCCCGGGCGTAGAACGGCTGCGCGTTTCGGATCGCCTCCGGAATTTCGTACATGCTGCGAATGCGACCGGGTCTCGGTGCCAGCACGATCACCCGGTCGCTGACCGCGATCGCTTCCGACAGATCATGGGTGACCAGGACGCCCGTTTTCTCCCTTTGTTTGAGCGTCCCCCAAACCAAATCCTCCAGTTGCAGCTTCGTCTGGTAATCCAGCGCCGAAAACGGCTCATCCAGGAGCAGCAGCTCCGGATCGGTCGCCAAGGTCCGCACGAGGGCTACCCGCTGGCGCATTCCGCCCGACAGCTGATGCGGATACAGATTCGCCGTATCCCCGAGGCCCATTTCCGCCAGCAGCGCCCGGGCGGCTTCGGTGCTTTCCGGCGTTAATCGCCCCGTCAGCTCCAACCCCAGTACGGCGTTGCTCAGAATCGTCCGCCACGGGAACAGATAATCCTGCTGCAGCATATACCCGACCTGCGGCGTTGGTCCCGCCACCGGCTTGCCGTGCAGCAGTACCTCCCCTCGCGACGGAGCGAGCAGACCCGCCATGACGGAGAGAAGCGTGGTCTTTCCGCAACCGCTGGGACCGACCAGACTGATGAACTCGCCCGGCTCCACCGCCAAATTCATCCCTTGCAAAGCGAGGACGGCCTCCCGGTCCGTCACGTAGACCAGATCCAGGTTTTTCAGTTCCACGACAGAAGGCAAAAGCGCTCACGCTCCTTTTCCGTTTTTTTCGTTATTTTGCCGCGTTGACGGCTTTTTCGGCGAAGCTGTTGTCGACCAGATTGCCTGCTTCGACCCGTTCGTTCAATTCTCCGGCGCTTTCCATCACGTCAAGCAGGTTGTTCCAGGCTTCCTCCGCCAATGCCGGCGTATCCGCATAGGTCCCTTGCTCCTGGTAACGCTTGATCGAACTGGCCAAGATATCCATGTCCGTGTCCTTGAAATAAGGCGCCACGGCTTCGGCCGTTTCTTCCGGCGTATGCGACTGTACCCATAGCTGCGCTTTGTGGATCGCGTTCGTAAACTTCTGGACGATTTCCGGACGGAACTTCATGTAGCTTTGCTTCGTCATAAACACCGTGTACGGCAGCTTCCCGCTTTCGGTTCCGAAGGAGGCCACGACATGGCCTTTGCCTTCCCGTTCCATAATGGAAGCCTGCGGTTCGAACAGTTGAACGAACTGGCCCGTTCCCGAAGCAAAAGCCGCGGTGATGTTGGCGAAGTCGATGTTCTGAATCAGCTCCAGATCCTGTTGCGGATCGATCCCGTGCTTGCGCAGGGTGAACTCGCCGGCCATTTGCGGCATGCCCCCTTTGCGCTGGCCGAGGAAGACACTGCCCTTCAATTGCTCCCAATCGAATTCCCCGACATCCTCCCGGGCCACAAGGAACGTTCCGTCCGTTTGCGTTAACTGGGCAAAGTTGATTACCGGGTCGTCCGAGCCCTGCTGATACACGTAAATCGACGTTTCCGCGCCGACCAGCGCCACGTCGATCGCTCCCGACAGCAGCGCCGTCATCGTTTTGTCGCCCCCCGCCGTCGTCTGCAGTTCCACGTCGAGACCCTCTTCTTTAAAAAAGCCCTTTTCCAAAGCGACATATTGCGGGGCATAAAATACGGAACGGGTGACTTCCCCGATTTTTACCTTTTGTGCTTGGCCGCTTCCTCCGCAGCCGCTCAGGGCCGCCGTCAGGAGTACGATGAGCGCGAGCCATAACACCTTTCGCGCGTTGTTCATGCCGTTCACCTCTCCTTCTGCTTGGAGTTCCGTAGCCAACTCAAATCCTAGCGGTCGGCCGGAACATACTAAATAGTATGCGATGGCCTAGCAAAAGGTTAAGGAGCCGAGTTCATCCCGTCCGCCGCTCTGTAAAATCAAAAAAAACCTCCAGGACCGTCAGGCCTGAAGGTTTGATCGGAACATTATTCCAATCCGTAAAGGCTTTTAAATTTTTGTTCCAGATAATCCGCGAGATAATCCGGATTCAGCTCCTCCCCGGTGACGGCCAGGATGAGCTCCGACGGTTTGCGGCTCTTGCCGTATCGGTAAATCTTGTCGGTCAGCCATTCCTTGATCGGCCGGAAATTGCCGTCCGCAACAAAGCCTTCGAATTGCGGCAGCTCCTTGCGCAGCGTGTTTGCGATCTGAGCCGCGTACATATTGCCTAACGCATAGGACGGGAAGTAGCCGAACAAACCGCCCGACCAATGAACGTCCTGCAGCACGCCGAGCCCGTCGTTCGGCGGCGTGAGGCCGAGATAATCGCGGTATTTCTCGTTCCATACTTTGGGCAGCTCGCTGACCGGCAAAGCTTCATTAAACAGCATCTTCTCGATCTCGTAGCGGATGATGATATGCAAATTATACGTCAGCTCATCCGCTTCGATCCGGATTAACGAGTTCTCCACGCGATTGATGCCGCGGAAGAACGCTTCCGGCGTAACCTCCTTCAGCTGTTCGGGGAAGTGCTGCTGAAGTTCACCGAAATACCGCTGCCAGAATGGCAGGCTGCGCCCGACGAAGTTCTCCCAGAAGCGGGATTGGGATTCATGGATTCCCATCGATGTGCCTTGGCCCAGCGGCGATCCGGCCAGCTCCGGGGAAACGTTCTGCTCGTAAAGGGCATGACCGCCTTCGTGCAGGGAACTGAAGATAGCGCTGGCGACATCATCCTGCTTGTAGCTGGTCGTGATCCGCACATCACCATGATTCAGCGTCGTTTGGAACGGATGCACCGTTTCGTCGATCCGTCCGGCTTCGAAATCGTAGCCGATTTGCTCAAGGAGGAACCGGCTGAACTTCGCCTGCTGTCCCGTATCGAACAGCTGATCCAGGAATGGCGCCTCCGGCTTGTTCTTCGCCGCCGCCACCGCCTCGACCAGCGGAACCAGACGGTCGCGCAGTTGCCCGAATACTTGGTCGAGCTTCTCGACCGTCAGATCCGGTTCGTACATATGTAGCAACGTATCATAACGCGTGGCCTTCGGACCCCAGTAGTCGATAAACTCCTGCGTTTTTTCCACGATTTGCGTTAAATAAGGCTCGAACCCGGCGAAATCGCTGTTTTCTTTAAAATCCTCCCACATCGTTTCGGAATGGGCCGTGAGTTCGGTATATTCGCGGAATTTCTGCGGCGGAATCTTGACATTCCGGTCATACTCCTCCTGCACGTCAAGCACCATCCGGCGTTTGACATCATCCAATTCATCCAAGACGGAAGGTTGATTCAAATAGGCCAGATATTCGCCCATTTCCGCCGAGGTTTGCAGCATAAACGCCTCCGTGGACAATAGGCCGATGGTGGCTGCCCGGGTCTCTGCGCCTTTCCGCGGCGCGCCCGTGCGCAAATCCCAATTCATTAGGGCGACCGCTTCCCCGTATCCGTGAATCTTCTGCAGAAGCTCTCGAAAGAGCTCCCATTTTTCAACCGTTTCCTGTTTCATGACAACTCCCGCCTTTACTGGTGAAATTTACTGCTACTCTTGATGATACTTTTAACAAACCGTATAATCAAATTTTAAGCGGGCGAAATCACCTTTTTTTGAAATATTTCATTTTCATGTAAAGGAGCTGTCTTCATCTTATGAAAATATCCTTAAACCCGACGGCCGAAAAACTGATCGCCGACAAGCTGGGCGCAAAGCCGGGCCTTCTCCGCCTCGTGTACGATACGGAAAACTGCGGCTGCGGAATGAGCGGCGTTCCGGGACTGGCCATCGTGTCCGAACCCGGCGCTTACGACATTCCGATGGAGAACGAGGTTTATCCGTTTTGGATCGATAAGATGCAGGCGGTATTTTTCGAAGAAGAGCTTACCCTGAAGGGGGAAGAAAACACCGGCACGTTCCGTTTGGATGGGCCGTCACAGTTTTACAAATCCAATATCCGCTTGGTTGACCGCCGATAGAACGCCGGCAGCCGCTACCCAAAGCTTAAGGAGGCAGGTAAAATGAATCAACTGCAAACGATTCTGGAGTTTAACCGTAAATTTGTCGAAGATAAGGAATACGAGAAATATGTGACGGACAAATTTCCCGAGAAAAAAATGGCGATCGTCACCTGCATGGACACGCGGCTCACAGAGCTCCTGCCGAAAGCGATGAATTTGCGCAACGGCGACGTTAAGCTGATCAAGAACGCCGGTGCGGTGATTTCCCAGCCCTTCGGCAGCGTGATGCGCAGTTTGCTGGTCGCCATCTATGAGCTGAAAGCGCAAGAGGTGTTCATCGTCGGCCATACCGGCTGCGGGATGGCGGCGCTGAATTCGGACCGGATGATCGGCTCCATGCGGGAGCGCGGGATCAGCGACGATACGCTGAACACGCTGGAGAACTCCGGCATCAAGCTGAATAAATGGCTGCGCGGCTTCGATAACGAAAAAGAAGGCGTCATCCAGACAGTAAATATCGTCAAGAAGCATCCTCTGCTCCCGGCCGACATCCCCGTCCACGGGATGCTGATCGATTCGACGACGGGCGAACTGGAGCTGGTGATCGACGGGTACCAGCCGCTGCAGAAGTAACATCAACTAAGAATGAATAGAAGCCGCCTGCGTGGGGAAAGGATGGAGTAACTTAATGACGTATGATTTCGACGAACGTTTGCCGCGGAGAGGAACGTTCTCCGAGAAATGGGATCATGGACGGGAGCTGTTCGGCGATCCGGACGTACTGCCCTTGTGGGTGGCCGATATGGATTTCCGCTGCGCTCCGGCCATTGTCGAAGCTGTCACGGAACGGGCCAAGCTGGGAGTTTACGGCTACACCACCCGGCCCCAAGAATACCTCGAGGCCATCATCGGCTGGCTGGAGCGCCGGCATGGCTGGAGCGTCGAAACGTCTTGGCTGACCGATACGCCGGGCGTCGTGCCTGCGCTAAGCGTCGCCGTCCAGGTATTGACCGAACCGGGAGACCGGGTGATCCTGCAATCCCCGGTGTATAATCCGTTCTATGACGTGATCCGCAGCAACGGACGCGAGGTCGCCGAAAATCCGCTGATTCTTGAAGAGGGGCGTTACCGCATGGATTACGGCCACCTGGAGTCGCTGATGCAGGACGGCGCCAAGCTGATGCTGCTGTGCAGCCCCCATAATCCCGGCGGGCGGGTCTGGACCCGGGAAGAGCTGGAACGGCTCGGCGAGCTGTGCTTGAAATACGGGGTGAAGGTCGTTTCGGACGAAATTCATGGCGACCTGGTTTTTAAGGAACACCGTCACGTGCCGTTTGCTTCGCTCTCCGAGGCCCATGCCGGCATCACGATCACCTGTGCGGCCCCTTCCAAAACGTTCAACATCCCCGGGCTCGCTACGGCGTATACGATCATTCCGAACGTGGCAATCCGCAAGCGGTTCGCGGAACGGATCAAAGCGTTGGCTATCGGTTCCCCGAACTATTTTGGCCCTTCGGCTACCATCGCGGCGTATACGCAAAGCGAGGATTGGCTTGACGCCGTCCTGGAGTATATCCGCGCCAACCGCGATTTCGCGGTCGCTTATCTTGCGGAGCATCTGCCCGCAGCATCCCCCGTCCTCTCCGAAGGCACCTACTTGTTATGGGTGGATTGCCGGGCGCTGGGATGGAGCAAAGCCCAGTTGAAGCAAGTGATGTACAAGGAAGCCAAAATCGCCTTTACCGAAGGCTCCATTTATGGCGGGAACAGCGAAGGATTCCTGCGGATCAACCTGGCGTGTCCGCGCTCTTTGCTGCAGGAGGCGCTGGAGCGCTTTTGCGCAGCGGTCACCGCGCGGAATGCGTAAAGGCCATGCCGATCCATCTGCTTAGAAAACATGACAAAGCCGGATAGACTTATCGTCTTCCGGCTCTGTTGTTTAGGTGCACCCGCACGGTTTTTAATTTCGGTTTGTCGCTGCGCAGCTGTTTCAACTGCTCGTAAGCTTGCTCCAGCGCTTTTTTTCGCTGTTCCATGGCTTGCAGATGCTCGCGCTCGATCTGGGCAAACCGCTTGCTGTCAAAATCCACCCAAGCCTTCAGCATAGCGGCGTCCGGTAATCCTTTGCTCCGTACCTCTCTTCGTTTCACGGCAACGCAGCACAGATAGTTATGTTGTATTTCCAACCCCGCGATCTCAAACCAAGGATCCAGACAAACCCCCAGGCTCCCGGCATAAAAGGTTTGCTTATGATCGTGGAAAGGATGATATCCGTAAGGCACCGTTACAATTAGGGTCCCTCCGTCGCCCAACAATCGGTAAGCCTGGCTGATCAAAAGCCCGGGATTGGCGAAGTGCTCCAGAATTTGTCCCAAAATGACCGTATCGAAAAGCCGTTTACCCGGCATCTCCGTGACGTCGGCCACTTTGAACTGAACCTTGGAGCGGACCGGACCGGATTCCCCGGACAACTCCTTACGCGCATATTGTATGGCCTTCTCCTCCAGGTCGATCCCGACCACTCTTCGTCCTTCCCGTCCCAGCAGGATCGAAGTGATTCCTTGACTGCACCCGACGTCCAGCACCCGGTTGCCGGCTACGTGCCGGCAAATCCAATGGATTCTGGCGCGCGTAGCGTCTTGGGATTTGGCCGAATTCACCAATCCGAAGTAGCGTTCGTTGACTCGGTCGTCGTTTACCATAAACACTCACCTCCTTCATCGAGGGGGGACCGCGGCTAACCCATGAATTCTTTCAGCACTTTGCGGATTTCTACGGGACTTAACCGGTCGCGGGGCGGCACTTTTTTGGCGGAAGTATTGTCTTGATGGATGACGTTCACGTAGTTGCGCGGTGCGAGCAGTTCATGCGGCAAATCAATCACGTTGCCGTGCGTTCCCCGTCCCGGGAGCTTGACGCGGTAACCGGACAAATACTCGGCCGTCTTGTACAAGTAAACGTAAAATTGCGGGGAACGATGAAAGGTCGGCGCCATTTCCCCATGTACGCTGTCCCACAAATACCCGTTCTGATTGATCAAAGCGACCGTTCCGGGCTTCGGAAGGTAATCATACAGCTGCTGCACATACGTCTTATGGTACAGATCGTCGGAATCCAATCGTGCGACATACAAATCAACGCTTTTTCCGGCAAAAGCCTTGATCCGCTCGATGCTGTCGCGGTTCGTCCCGAACCAGATATGGCTCGGAAGCGGTGGTTGTTTGGACAAAATATCGGCCACGAACGCTTCGCTTCCTTCGGCGATCTTGAACACCGCCAGAAAGTTCTGATTGGTCTGAGCTTTCAATGATTTCAAAGTAAAGTTGCGAAAGATTGCGATTCGTTTCTCCAACCACGGCCGCGTAAACCGTTGGGGGTCAAAACCAAACGTATTGAAGTTGCTTTCGATCACCACTTTTTTCGACACGCATATCCCTCCTTGTCATTTAGCCCGCCGGATTGCTTGGACTCTTGCAGCGCAGGGCTACCGATCTTTCACTATATGCTAGAGATCAAGGGAAGGACAGGACGCATTCCATAGGAGCCGGCGAAAATAGTCAAGCGAACCGTCTCTTCTACTCGCGGTACAAGCACACAATTCGAACGGGGTCCGAAATCATAGACTGAAATGATTAATGACGCGAAAGGAAGGAAACGTCCGATGCAACCAATTTACCTGGAAACCGGGGACTTGCTGCGGCATATCGAGGAAGCCGTCAAGAACCGGAAGCCATTTTCGCTGGTGCGAATCGGCGACGGCGAAAACTTGGTGATGTCTCAGCATGAGGTCTGGCCCATCTCGAAAGTGCTGCAGGAAAGGTGGGCGATCAAAGCCAACCGCGGTGAAAAAGGGGTCACCCTGCCGAATCTGCCGCTCCGCAACGCTGTGGTCTCTTCGGTCCGGAAGGCAAGCGTCGTCGGTATCCTGCCTGCAGGCGACGATACGATCAACGCGCCGGATTATTTGAAAAGGCCGCTAACGGATCAAGTTTTCGCCCATTACAAGCTTCAGCCGGCGAAGGTGTGCCATGCCGGGGTGAACCGGGAACTCGCCCGCATGAAGGAGTTTTGGTCGCTTCTGTCCGGCCGAAGAATCTTGGTCATCACGCGGGAAGCCCAAAAGATCAAAGAGCGCCTCAGAGAGGAACCGTACAAGCAAAATATCGTGCATGCCTTGTCTTTTAATCAGTGGCAGGATTACCGAAATACGTTGAAATGGGTTGTTGACCATAAAAACAGCTTTGACCTTGCTTTGATCTCATGCGGAGTCAACGCGGTGGTTCTGGCCGAACGGACTGCCGCCCTTACGGGTAAGGTAGCCCTCGATTTCGGCAAGGCGAACAATATTATACTCAAAGGGCGCCCCAATTAAAGATAGGGCGCCCTTGCCTTTGCTTCGGAATTAGGTTGCGGATTCCTGCATAGCCGGTTTGCCGGCTTCCAGCAGCGATCGGTTCCTACGGAGAAAGATCGACAGGAACAAGATCAGGACTCCGGTCCCGATCAACAGCCATTCAATAGCTACCGCATCGGCGATCGGCCCGAAGATCAGCATGCCGATCGGCATCATGGAAGTGGAGATCATGCTGAACACGCCGAAGATTCGGCCCATATAGTTCTCGTCGACTTTTTCCTGAATCATCGTCATCGTCGGGGTGTTAAAAGCCGGCATGGCCACCCCGAACAGGGCCATAAACGCCAGGTAGATCCAAAAAACGGGAACGACGCCCAGCAAAAAAGTACATACACCCATCAAAACGGTAGCCAAGGTCATCGTATGGACTTTATTTTTGAAGCCGCCCCATGCCGCAATGATGCCCCCTCCCGCCATCATTCCGACGGAGAAGGCGATTTCGATCGCCGTAAGCCGCCACACCTCCTCGCCAAAGCTGCGGATTACCTGAAGCGGGGTTAAGAAAGCCGCCGGGGCCATCAGAATAAAGAAGACCGCCATAAACGCAAAAAAGGATTTCAAATAGGCTTGTCCGCGGATGTAAGCCAGCCCTTCCTTAAGGTCGTTGAAATAACCGGCCTTCGGCGGGTTGGAAGCCTTTTGATGCGACGGCAATCGAAAATAAAGCAGCAGCGTCAGGATCGCGATCGCCGCCGTGACCACATCGATAAAGAAGATCGCTTCGATCGTCGCGACGGTAAGCAGCGCGGCGCTGACGATCGGCGATACGAACATAATCACCGCTTGGATGCTCCCATTGATTCCGTTCACCTTGGTCAACCGATCGGCGGGTACGATTTGCGGCAAAATCGCGCCAACCGCCGGCGTCTGCACCCCCGAGCCAAGCGCGCGGATCGCGGCCATCACGAACAGCAGCCAAGCCTCTTTGTAGCCCGTCAGGAACAGGATAGCCATCACCAGCGTAGCCGTTGCGATGAGTCCGTCCGCCAGCATGATCAGCACTTTCCGGTTGTAGCGGTCCGCCCAAACTCCCGCCACCGGCGACAACAGGAACGTCGGGATGAATCCGCAGATGATGTATAACGTCATCATGATCCCCGATTTGGTATTCAGCGATATGTACCACATGATCGCGTATTGCACCAGCGAAGAACCGAATAGCGAAATGGTCTGGCTGCTCAAGAAAAGAACGATATTCCTTCTCCAATGCTCCTTCGATGTTGAATGAATTGACCTATCTGCGTTATTCACAGCCATCCCCTCTCGATGTTGAAAATTTTAAATTTAATTATACTGTACTTGAAGCCCGACTGCCTAATCAATGGAATTGATAATTATAGAGAACTATAACCTCTTTTCCGCCGACCGCCGCTTCATACGCTCTCACGCAAACAACAAACCCCGACGAGCGGGGTTTGTCCGACGAACGGGGTTGGTTCAAAGCATCGTTACATTTTGACATTGTCTTCTTTGGCCATGGAGCGGATGTAGAACGCCCCCAGCACCGAACAGAGCAGGAACGAGAAAAAAGCCATCGCCGCCGCTTGCTCGCGCTCCTGGAAGACGCTGAACACCTGCTGCATCGATACCCCGAGCATCTGGGGAGAATTGGCGCCCAGCAGGAACGGAGCCGTAAACGAACCGATCACGCCCATGAAAACGAAGGTTAGGGCAACGAGGAACGTTTTGTACGAGAGCGGAAAAATAAATCGCGCGAACAATCGAACCCTCCCCGCTCCGACGTCTTTGGCGCTTTCGATGACCGACGAGGGAATCCCGGCCAGCGCGGAGCTAAGCAGCATCGTTGTGAACGGGATGTTGAACGTATACGGACGCGTTCCCGGCTGGGAACGGTCCCACATGTCTTTCATAGTACAGGTCAAATATCAAGGCGGTATCAGCAGCATGTTAATCTTCTGTAAATGAAAAAGCCGGTAAAGGTAAGGTAATAAGGTAAAGGTAGTAACGTTGTACTCGGATTAGGAGGGATTGGTCCGTTATTTCACGCCAGTCAAGCACGGGGCAAATGTTATGAAATGTAAAAGTGCAGGTGAATTTCATCTAAATCGGCGTTCACACCGGTTCGAGTGCAAAAGTGCATCTCATTCTCGTCATATTTACCATATTCATCCATATACTCCTTTATCAAATGTACTTTTGCATTACACACGCCTGGAAATGAGAAATGGCGCGAAATGAGATGCACTTTTACATTTCGTCTCATAAACCGCCTTATTTACTTGCTCAATCGCGCGCTATATCCGACAGGTTGCAAAAAAAAGGAAAACGGCGTTGCGAAGGTAGTAACCCTCGCAACGCCGTTAATTTGTTTCTAAATCATCCCGGATCTGACCTATATGGTGTTTGTCGTGAGAAATAAAAAATGTCCTAAGGTAAGACTCCAACGTGAATCCTCGTTCGCCCGGATAAACCATGCTATCGGTCCGGAGACTTGCCGATTCGTTTGCCGATCCCTTTGGGGACGACAAAGGAAACGATCGTTCCCTGTCCGGGCGCGCTTTGAAATTGCAGGCCATTTCCGAAAAGCTGCTTCAAACGGCGGTCGGTGTTGGCCAGGCCGACGCCCGATTTTATGCCGAGCGGCTCTTCCGGGCTTAAAGCCCGCCTCTGCGTTTCGGGTGCCATGCCGATCCCGTTATCCTCAACGGATATTTCCGCGCCGTTGCCCAAATCGCGTACCCGGATCCGGACGGTGCCTCCCCGGATGTGCCTTAGCAAGCCATGCCGGACCGCGTTTTCCACCAAGGGCTGCACGGACAGCGGCGGAACGAGCAAATCGAGCCGGACGTCCGTCTCCCACTCCACTTGAAGCCGATCGCCGAAACGCTCCTTCTCGATATATAGATAAGCTCGCACCAACTCCAGCTCCTTCCGCAGCGGTACCAACCGTTCCAGGTTGGCGAAATCGAAGCTGGCCCGCAAGTAATCGCTGAAAGCCAGCAGCAGGTTGCGCATGCGGTCGGGGTCAATTTCGACGAGCGCGGCTACGGAATTCAGCGTATTGAACAGAAAATGCGGCTGAATTTGCGCCTGCAGCCAGGCCGCTTCCAAACGCGACTGTTCCCGCGCGGCCCTGGCGACATCCGTGAGTGCTTTCACCCGGGCCCTCAGTTCATGGGCGTCGACAGGTTTGACGATGTAGTCGTTGGCCCCGGCCCGGAACCCCGCTTCGATGTCTTCCATCCGGTAACGGGCCGTAAGCAGCAGAATCGGCAACTCGGAATGGGAAAACAGCGAACGTACTGTTCGAGCAACTTCATAGCCGGATATTTCCGGCATCATCACGTCCGCGACGAGCAATTGCCAATCGCCCGAATTCAAAAGGGCCAAAGCCTCGGAGCCGCTCGTTGCCGTCACGATCTCGTATTGATCCGGGGCGAGCGCATTCGTCAGCACACGCAGGTTGACCGGATCGTCATCGACGGCGAGAATGCGGGGGCGATCTGCAAGCGCGGAAGCTTCCGGCAGAGATGCGGCGGCGGTTTCGACACGATCAAGCGTCTCTTCCTCCTCGATCGGCTCTAGAACGGCGGTTGTATTCGCCGTAGGTTCGGCATCGGCCGGCTGCGCTACCGGCAATGTAAACCGGAACACGGAGCCAACATTCGGCGTCGAACTGACGGTCAATTCTCCACGATGCAGCTCCACCAGCTGCTTCGTGATCGCAAGTCCCAATCCGAACCCCGCCGCATTCGTGTCCGCTTGCTCCGCGCCTTGTTCGTAAGGCTGAAAGATCCGGCCCGCCGTGGATTGGTCCATCCCGATCCCGGTATCGAAGACGCGGACAATCACCTTCTCTCCTTCGGCTTCCGCTTCGATCGCGACGAGTCCCTCATTCGTAAACTTGACGGCATTATGCAGCAGATTGAACATGATTTGCACCAGTCGGTTCTCATCCGCCAGCACCGGCGGCAGCGAATCGGGGATCCGGTTCTCCAGCTTGATCGGCTTGCCGTCCGTCATAAACCGGACCATGTCCAACACGCCCGCAGCCGCCGATTGTAGGCGGAGAGGCCCCGGTTTCAAGCGAAGCCGGTTCTCCCGCAGCCGGGTCAGGTCGATCAGGTCGTTCAGCAGGAGCGACATGCGTTTACCCACCGAAACCAGCAAGTTCAGGCGCGATCGATTGGCCTCCTCGTCGGACCGTCCGCCGCTGTCGAGCACGGTTTGGGCCATGTTCAAAATGGCGTGAAGCGGGTTTCTCAGCTCATGCGAGGTGTGGACCAGGAACTCGTCCTTGAGTTTGTCGGCCTCCTGCAACCGTTTCGCCAGTCTGGCCGTCTCGGCGGCGTTGCGGAAATACCGTTTAAACCAGTACAACGCAAAGGCGGTGAACATAGCCAACATATCGAAAGGATAGTAACCGATATCGAGAAGCAGCGTGTAATTTAAGACTCCCCAGATGAGATTCAGCGTGACGGCCACTACTCCGAGGAGCAAATAAATCGCGTCGGGAACGCCTTTTCGGACCGCCAAATAGAGAAAGACCGGGGCTGCCGCGAAAGCAACCAGCATCAGTGCCGTATGCAACCCATCGGCATAAGTGAACATGCTGGCCGGCATCGCCAAAACGCACACCCCGAAAACGCCGCACGCGGCCAAGTGCCAGCGGGAATGGCGAAGAACCGGGAACCCGGGCAGCAAGCTTCTTATATATTGCAGCAGCAGCGCGGCCGAGCCCAGGTACGACAGATAGTAAACCTTATACACCGTTTCGTAATCGACTCCGAACCAGGCCGACAATAGGCGTTCGTAATCGACAGTAACGGAGGCCGCCCCGCTAAGCGCCAGTAAAGAAAAGATCAGGAGCGGCTTCTGACGGGCACCGATAAAGTACAAGACGAAAGCGTAAAGGGCATGCATTATCGCCAGCAGGAACATCGCCGATTGCGAGCCGACCGAGAACCAATAAGCGCGGCTCATCGCCTTTTCCGTTCCAAGTTTGACCGGCTCCGTCAGACCGCCCATGACACGGTCGTCGTAATTGGCGACTTGCAGAACGAGATCCAGAACGCCGCGATCGGCTGTGAACGTGACGGAATACGGCGCATTGCCGGCCGTATAGGATGAAGCGCGATCCGCCGGATGACCGGAGTTGCCGAGCAGCCGGCCGTTGACGTACAAGGCCGAAGATGCAGACAGCCCCGGCACGCGAATCGTCAACTTCGGCAATCCTTCCTCCGGGATCAATACGCGCAGTCGATACGACCCGTAGCCGAAGGCGGAGTTTGGCTGCGGCGGCGATAAATCCCGCTGCCAGCTTCCGGGTACGGGTACCGTTACGCCGCCGTTTTCCGGTTCAAATGCGCCGTACGGGTCGGGCGTCAACAGTTGCGACGGGTAGAACTTCCACCCTCCGACGAGGGACAAAATCGGTTTGTCGGAAGGGATCCACCGGTGCAGGTCCAAACGTCCCTCTTCGGCTTCGACTCGGGTCGAAGTCGTCTGCGCGTCAATCCAAGCGAGGCGAACCCCGGTAAGTAAAAGTAGAAACAAGCCGACAATAGTTGCGATTTTTCTTTTTTTCATCATAAGGATACAAATTCGACAAAAATCGCCGAAGTTCCTTCATCACGAAGGGACGACCGGCGTGCAGCTCATGTCCTCAATCGCGTTGCTTAGTTAATGTTTTATAGGCAGTGTAGTCGTGAATGGCAATGCCTCCAAACCCGGCGTGGTTCGCATAAAAATAGCGGATCGAATTGAATTGCCGGTTGATATAATCCGCGCCTTTGTTATAGTAGGTAATTTCGTTCAGGATCGTGGTGCCGTTGGGCGGGCTGGTCTCCGCGCCGATGTAAACCTTCTTGCCCAATTTCGCCGCATAATCGGCTTCGGCCAAAGATGCGCGAATTTGTCTTTCGGCCGTGTCGCGATAAGCCATTAAGGATACGGTGTCCACGATGTCCAATACAAAATAGCTTAGCGGTTTTCGCTCCCCGCCGGTTTCTACGATAACCGGGGTTTCCCCCGTCGCGTACCAGCAAGGAATCGCCGCGTTGAACTCCAGAGGGTCTCCGCTCGAGGTGATCTCCTTGGCGATTTTCTTCAGAACCTGTAAATATTGATAACTTACGGAACCTCGCTTGGTTTTGTATTCCGGCAAAACGTGGGGCTCAATATCGAATTGAATCCCGTCAAAGACGGTGTCCGGATGGGAAGCATTAAACGACAATACCTCCTGAAGCTCCGCCAACGCCTCGCGGTGACGGCCCTCCAAGGCCCACTCCGCTCTTCCGACCAGGGCAAACACGCGAATCCCTTCCCCCTGCGCTCTCCGAATCAGTTCCTCGTAAGTCGCAGGCTGATCCGGCAGCGTCTTGCTCGTTCCGATAAACAATAAATTGATGTCCTGTTCCTTCAAAAACTTCAATAACGCCGTGATTTTGTGGGAATTCGAAGCCGCTTCGTAAAAATCCCAAGCCCATATCGCTTTGCTATGCCGCTCCTTCGCTTGAGCCGGAGAGGGAACTCCGCAGGCCAACGTCAAACAGATTGCCAAAAACAGCAGGATCGCCTTGTTCTTCACTCGATTCTCTACGCTCCATTCCTTCTCGTATTCTCCCCGCAGTACAGGGTTATTCGATTCAGAATGAGATTATCACAAAAGGGAAGAGCGACGAATGATCTGTTTGAACTAAAGTAAAGGTTGCCGAGTCCTAATCGCATTATTTCGCCGCCTGTTCCTGAGCCCTATAGA
This sequence comes from Paenibacillus sp. JL3B1040, assembly GCF_057063165.1. NCBI lineage: Bacteria > Bacillati > Bacillota > Bacilli > Caryophanales > Paenibacillaceae > Paenibacillus > Paenibacillus tiangongensis. The sequence goes on from NZ_CM169317.1 coordinate 2,970,047, forward strand.
GATCCGTAGCCTGCTCGATCCATGCTCTAGACAGATGTAAAATCCCAAATTGCTTTATTTTCGATTAGACTATAAATATAGTCTATCTTCTGACCGATATATCTTTTAACTAACCTTACGCATCTCGGATAAAGGGGAATATTCTTTGAGAAAAAAAACACAGAGCATCAGCCCTGCCGAACTGGTCGTCATGAAGGTGTTGTGGAAGGAAGGCAGATGCACCGCCAGTATCATTATTGACATCGTATCGAAGGAAGCCGACTGGCATTTCCGCACGATCAAGACGTTGCTGCGAAATTTGGTGAGGAAGCAATTCGCGGGTTTTCAGGTGGATGCACATGACAGCCGTATTTATTACTACTTTCCGCTCATCGAAGAAGAAGCTTATTTACGGCAGGAGCGGCAGCAATTTCTGGACCTGTATTATGACGGGAACAGGCACTCCCTTCTGGCCGGATTCCTGCAGGACGGAGGGTTGTCCCCGCGCGAAGCGGAAATGCTGAAACGACTGCTGACCCGGGATGATGAGTCCTGCGGGGATGAGCAACCCTGATGGATATCCTGCTGCCTTTGCTCGCCTTGAAAGGAATCGAACTAACGCTGGCGGCATCCGTGATCGCGCTCATCGTGCTGATGCTGCGCCGGTTCGGGCGCAAATTGCTGGGTCCTCGAACCCTATGCTGGCTTTGGCTTTTGTTCCTGATCAAGCTATGCCTGCCTTTTTCGATCCCGAGCCCCACCAGTATAGAAAATTGGACCGACGCCTATCTGTACGAGCGGCCATTCAGCGTCGGCACCGCGTTCTCTTCCGTGGGAAGGAGCTGGAATGCAGTCAGAGACCATCTATTCGGCCCCTCCGTTGCTTCTCCTCCTTCCCGGGAAACGCGGATGTATCGCGACGGCGAAGAGACCTGGATCTCCCTGCCTCCGATTGAGCGCCCATTGCTTGAATCCACCCGTAGCCAATCCAGTCTATCGGAGGTTGTTAATGCGTTCACCTGCGTATGGCTCGGCGGGATTTGCATTTATGCGACCATCGATGGGTCACGAAGACGCCGGACGCGCCGGCTTGTCCGCTCCGCACTTCCGTGCGAAGACCCCGAACTGCTTCAGTTATTCGACAAATGCCGAGAAGAAGCCGGCATACGCGGGCATGTCCGGCTGATGAAATCGGGGATCCTCTTCCCCGCGCTTCACGGATTATTCCGGCCAAGCATTTTGCTGCCGTACGATTACAGCAGAACCTATTCGGCGGAAGAATTGCGGTTTATCCTGCTGCACGAGCTGATGCATTTCAAGCAGAAAGACGTTTTTCTGCTCGGATTGTCCCGTGCCTTGCAGATTTGCCATTGGATCAATCCGCTCGTACGCTTGGCGGTGCGCAAATATGGAGACGACCTGGAGATGCGCTGCGATTCGCGCGTGCTGCGGCTGCTGTGCCGGGAGGAACAAACGCGCTACGGGATGCTGCTCATCAGACAAGGGGAGCTGAACAGCCTGCCTCCCCATTCCGGAATCGGTGCGAATTTGGTGACCCGGCGCGCTCCATTGGCGGAACGGATCAAAGCGATCGCCCATTTCCGGACCGGGCGGCAAGGCAAATATAAGGCGGTCTTGGGGGTCAGCCTGTTCGTAATCCTGGGGCTTTGCCTCCTGCCTTCCAACAAGTTATACGCTGCTTTGTATGCGGAGAATACACCGAAGTTATATGCGTTTTGGCTGGACGAACACGCCGATCCGCGCAGTCCGTCGGCTTTATCCAGTATGGTGGAGCAAATGAGCGGCCTTCCATCCAACAACCCGAGCGTCTCTATGCTGCTCAAGTCAGAGTTTGACGGCTTGCCGCTTCTGCAGCTCCGGACCCGTATACGGCTGCTTGCGGAAACCGAGAGGGATGATCCGATTTATGTGGATACGCGGCCGATACGCGATTCGATCCGGGAACAAGGATTACGGGAAGGACATGTATTGGTCATGGCGCAATACCCATACCATTACGTCAAATATTGGGGCTTTGGTATCGGCAAAAGCGTGCTGACGGACCTGTCCAGTCTCGAGCGGTTGGAACGTCTGCCCTTGTACTGACAAGCTGACAGACAGGAGATTTTTTCGGTAAAAAGACTATATTTATAGTCCTTTTATAAATATGATGAATGAAAGGATGATCATGAATGCAAGTTGCTTCATTGGGAGACCACGTATGCCGCTGCATGGAACCCCCGGACCGAAAATTGGAAACGGGAAAAGAGGCAAAGGCTTTTTCAAGTTACCTAGCCTCGTCGTTAGCGGAAACGCCATCCCTTCATCCCTATCCGTATGCGGGACTGTCTACGATGGGGCTGGGCAATTACCCGCAATCCCCCTTCTCCATGCTGTTCCCGCTATTAGCCGGATTGGGCAGCCGGAACAATGAACTGATCAGCCTTGCGCTATTGTCCAACGCCGGGCGAGGATTCCTGTCCCCGGGCTACGGTTATGCGACGGGATGGGGAATGAATCGTCAAATAAACAGCGGCTCCGGCTTCGATCTTCGTCTGTAACCGCATTTGCGTCGGGCAATCGATCTGCCGGTTGCCCGAGCATCTGCCGCCAACTTCTCATCTGCTTCAACCGTCGCAAGCTGGACGTGTTCTTGCATTTCCTGCACCGCTATCAGGCCGATTGGATCCGCAGCCTGTGAGCCGGTGGGATCACGCATCAAAAAATGAAAGGCGTAGAAGTTCACATTCTACGCTTTTTTATTTGTTCTATATATCGACTGCATATAATCTTTATTTCTATCGTGTAATATTCCCTTTGAACATAAGAAGGGGAAGTGAACATGAAAAACAAGGCTGTCAAAAGGATGTATACTTTACTGCTATTATTCGTTGTCATGCTTATAGGTATTAGAATGGTTTGGGGCAGCGGGTCTTTCGTCGTAAAGCTCCCTTCTCCCCTGTCGGATACTAATCAGGCCGCATCATCGAAATTTCGGATCGTGATCGATGCTGGCCATGGCGGCAAAGATCCGGGAGCAACGGGAAGCAGCGGAGCCTATGAGAAGGAGTTCAACCTCTCATTGGCACAGCGCCTATACCAACTGCTTAAGCAAGACCCGATGTTCGACACGCGTATGACCCGTGAGGACGACCAATTCATTGAGCTCGAAGATCGAGCGGCGATCGCCAACGATTGGAATGCGGACGGACTGGTTTCAATCCACGCCAACACGTACGAGGATCCGTCGGTTTCCGGGACGGAGGCCTTATATTTTCATAATCATAGCAAAGTGCTTGCCAGGACGCTTCAGGAACAGGTCGCAACAGCACTGGATATTCGGGATCGCGGCGTGAAAAAGGAACAGCTCGTTATCTTGTCCAAGGCTCAAGTGCCGGCCGTGATCGTGGAGATGGGCTACCTGACTAATCCGGAGGAGGAGAATACGCTGCTAAGCAGCGACGGTCAGGATCGGGCGGCCCGCGCTATCTTGAAGGGGTTAAAGCAATATTTTAGTCAACGCACTCCTCGTAACTCTGCGCTCACTGAAGAATTCAAAGAAGTTCCGCCGGCATCCCTGAATCGGAATCCTCAACAAATCGAAAACAAAATCTATTTCAATGGTTCGTCAAAGGACGGGAAACAAGTGGCTTTAACCTTCGACGACGGTCCGGATCAGATGATTACCCCAAAAATTCTGAAGGTATTGAAAGAACATGACATTAAGGCGACCTTTTTTATCTTGGGCAATCGAGCCAAAGCCAATCCCGACCTAGTAAAGCGCATTGCCGAGGATGGGCATGCCATCGGCAACCATTCCTGGTCTCATCCGAACTTTGACGACATTTCGATGGACGAGGCGCTGAAGGAGATCGAAGATACGCAAGAAGTGCTCGAGGATGCGATCGGATATCGCACCAGCTTGTTTCGGCCTCCTTACGGCGCACTAAGCGAAAATAAACTGGATCAGATTCACCAAATGAATTTGGCAGTAGTCAACTGGACGGTGGATACGATGGATTGGTCGGGGAACTCCTCGGAGGAGATCTTAAAGCTGGTTCACGAGCAATTAAATCCAGGGGGGATCGTGTTGCAGCATACCGCCAACGGAACAAACCACCTCGCCAATACGATCGAGGCGCTGAAGCAAATGATTCCCGAACTTAAAGCGGAAGGGTATTCCTTCGTAACGGTTCCTAAACTGCTCCATTTGCCGGCTTCGCAGTCCGATTAATTAAATATGCAGTCTATGCTATAATCATGAGCAGCCATACGAATTGGAAAACAGGTGGGGATACCTATGAAATTGGAGCGATTGATCTCCATCATTTATAAGCTGCTGAATCACGAAGTGTTGTCGGCTTCCACGCTGGCCGAAGAATTCCAGGTCTCTCCAAGAACCATCTATCGGGATATCGATGTGCTCTGCGCGGCCGGCTTCCCGGTCGTTGCCTACCAGGGAACCAAGGGCGGATACGGCATCATGGACGGCTATAAAATGGATAAAAGCCTGCTGGGTTCCTATGACGTCGCCTCTCTGATCACCGTGCTGAACAGCCTTTCCTCCGTATTTGAAGATGAACGTGCGCAAGGAACCATCGAACGCCTGCAGTCGATTGAACCGGAGCATCGAACGCCAAATCTGGCTGTGGATTTGGAAACCCGCCGGACGGATCTTGGCGTGCTCCCGCTGTTGCGCTCCGCCATCAATCAGCGAAATCCCGTTCGCTTCGATTACATCAATGCGCAGAATGAACGCCGGACCCGCGAACTGGAGCCGCTGCGGCTTCATTTTAAATTCGGCAACTGGTACGTCTATGGGTATTGCCGGTCACGACAGGATTACCGGGAGTTCCGTTTATCGCGGATGTTGAATGTACGTCTCATGCCGGATACGTTTAGGCCGCATCATGAAGCGCCGGAAAAGACTAGTTCCGGTCGAACGGATGGGGAGGGTCAGGTAGAAGAAGTCGTGATCCGGGTAAGCCCTGGGGCTTTGGCGGAAGTGATGGATCAGTTTCACCAAGCGGAGAAGCAATTTCACGACGATGGAAGCATGACCGTACGCATTCCAGTGTACCAGCCGCTATGCGCACGTTGGCTATGGTCCATTCTGCTCAGCTTTGGCGGCGGCGCCGAAGTCCTTGAGCCGCCCGAGCTTCGCGGGATCATCAAGGAACAACTGCAAAAAGCGCTTAAACTTTATGAAGAAGTATGACAGTCCGTTGTCATACTTCTTTTTTTATAATCGGGACAGAAGCAAAAACAAATCCAACAATGACCCAAAGGAGCGATACGAATGATGAATTATCCGGAAGAAATGTACAACTACCACACTTGGGCGAACCAAACGATTCTGGGAAGAATCCGAGAACTCCCCGCCTCCGTATTAAGCCAAGAAGTAAACAGCTCGTTCCCTACTCTTGCCCATGCGCTAAGTCATATTTATGCCGTGGATCAGATGTGGTATCTGGTGTTAACGGGAATGGAGATGCCTGAAGCTTTTCAAGCAACCCGCCCTTTAAACGAACGTGTTCTAGCGTCCTTGGATGAATATTCCAAACTGTATGACGAGCTAGCCGGACAATTCAGCACCTGGTTCCAAAGCCAGCCCGATTTGGAGCAATCCGTACTGCTCAATAATCCGTTCGCCGGTCCCCGCCCAACCCGCCGATCGGAAATGGTGCTGCATCTGGTCAACCATGGATCCTATCACAGGGGGAATATCTCGACCATGCTGCGCCAACTCGGCCACGCTTCCACCATGAACGACTATGCGCTGTATTGGTACCGGGAACCGGCAGCCTCCCCGAGCTAATTCGATGGAGAACGTACCGCCGCTTCCCGTGAAATCAAGAGAAGAATTGAGGATTTGGCTGCGGGAGAATTGCCGGACCGCGAAGTCTTGTTGGGTCGTAGTCAGCCTGAAGCCGGTTCCGGACGTCCTCCTCTATTTGGATGCGGTCGAAGAAGCTTTGTGCTATGGCTGGATCGACAGTACCAAGAAGAAGATCAGCGAAACGGAAACCGCGCAAAGGCTGTCCCCTCGCAGGAATAAGAGTTCATGGACGGAACTGAATAAAGAACGGGTTCGCCGTCTGGAGAAGCTGGGGCTCATGACCGATGAAGGACGAAGGGTTCTTCCCGAGATGGATCCCGATTCGTTTCGGATCGACAGCGTTATCGAAGAGCGGCTGCGAGAGGACCCGCAGGTGTACGAGAACTTCATGTCCTTCCCGGCGCTTTATCGCAGGGTTCGGATCGATACGATCCAAAGCGTCATCAACCAACCGGATCTCTTTAAGCGCAGGCTCGACAAATTGATCGCCCGCACGAAAGAAAATCAAATGTACGGCCAATGGCATGATGGCGGACGATTGCTGGAAGAATAGCTGCGCCAAACGCTGGATCTTCACTCTGCGGTAACCAAAATCATCTCTTGAGCTTGGGTTGTTCCATCGCTGCCTAAGGCTTGGACTACGATACGGTCATGCATGCTCCGACGACCGAAATCCCAAGTCAAAGACCAACCGTCGCTTCCGTCGAGGTCGGAACCGATCAGTTCCCGTTCCGCCCACGTTTCCGTACCTGTAGGAACGACCCAAAATAAAACGGTGTCCACGTTTTGCGCTTTCACATGAACGGTCATCGTCGTCGTGCCCTCGGGAACTATCCACCAACCGGCGTTCTGCGGCAAATCCGTGGTAACTTCATCAATTTGAGCTTGCTGCTCCAAGGCTTGGGGTTCCACGGATTGGCTGCAAGCTGATAAGAGCAAGGTCATTACGAGACAAATGCCAAATCTGTTTAATCGCCTCATCTTGTCCTCCCTGTTATAAGTCCAGATTTCTTATTGAGCGTTGGAAAACTTGCGCGAGTTGATCCGATACGTCGTGGGGGACATCCCTTTCTTGGATGTAAACTGCTTGATGAAATAGGTATCGTATTCAAACCCCGTCGCGCGCGCAATATCGTTCAGGTTCATATCGGTATGGGTTAAAAGTTCGCATGCCACCTTCAATCGATAGGATAGCAGATACCCCATCGCGGTCGAACCGCATCTTGCCTGAAACCGCTTATTTAAAGTCACGCGGTTCAAATGCGCGATGCCCGTCAAATCCTCCAGGGTAAGCTTGCGAGAATAATTCGTGTGGATGTGCTCTAACACGAGATCTACCGGGGAAGGTTCGCGATTTCGGTTCAACTCCTCCAGCAAGCCAAAAATTTGGATGAGATACTTTTTAATTCGACACGCCCATCGTTCATCGCTTTGCGCCATCACTTCCGTGCCCAAGACAAAAAACCATTCAAAAATAAGCGGATAAGCATTTGCGGTAAGCCGAGGGATACCGGAATATGGATCCGATCTGTCAAAAAGCGAAAGCCCGGTCTGGATGCTTGGTGCCGACGGAAAGTACTTCTCCGTATCGGACAGCCTGACGCTGCTCAGGAAATCCGGGTGAAAGTGGAAGGACTGGGCAGCCGTCTCTTGAATCTCCACGACATTCAGTTCATCGTTTTCGGCCAGGCAAAGGACACCCGGAGCGACGATCGAGATGGGATGTCCGTTTAAAATGCCGTGCATGCTTCCGGAAGTGATCAACACCAGAGACCGGCGTTCCGGGTAAGGAAGCCGTCTCAGATCCTCCACGTGGACAAATTCAATGTTGACGGTACGGTTCTTATAGCGGTCTATTTGCGGCATAAGCTTCACCTTAATCAAATCGTATAGTCAGATTCTTCATTTATGCCAGTGTATCACATCTACTCCGGGGATATAATGATCGATGTAGCAAGCGAAGGAGGAGAAATCGAATGGCGCTTGAACCTTTTCACATTCACGTTCCCGAAGAAGTGCTGAACGATCTGAAGAACCGATTGCATCAGGTCCGCTGGCCCGATCAACCCGAAAATACCGCTTGGGAACGAGGAACCGAGATCACGTATTTGCAATCGCTGGTTGCGTATTGGAGAGAGCAATATGATTGGCGGGCCCAGGAAGCCGAGTTGAACCGTTTTTCTCAATTCCGCTGCCCGATCGACGGGATCGACATTCACTTTGTGCATGAGCGCGGGAAAGGACCGAACCCCCTTCCCCTGATTCTTACCCATGGGTGGCCCGACAGTTACCTTCGTTATCGGAAAATCATCCCTTTGCTTACGGATCCGGCCAGCCACGGCGGCAGTGCGGAGGACGCTTTTGATGTCATCGTCCCTTCCTTGCCCGGATTCGGGTTCTCCGGCCGACCAGCTCGTCCTGGTATCAACAATGCGAGCGTCCCCGAGTTGTGGGCGAAGCTTATGACTGAGGAGTTGGGCTACGACAAATTCGCTGCTGGCGGCGGAGATATGGGCTCCGGGGTGACCCGATACCTGGCGGCAAGTCATCCCGAGCTGCTGTATGGCATTCATCTCACCGACATCGGGATTATCCGCGGGCTCATGAATGCACCGAACGAGGCGGAGCTCTCGGAAGAAGAACGGCAATACAAACAAGCCGCTTCGGCATGGGTAGCTGAAGAAGGCGGCTATATGTCCATCCAATCGACGCGTCCTCAAACGCTGGCTTATGGTTTGTCCGACTCCCCTGTTGGATTGGCAAGCTGGATCCTCGAGAAGTTGCGAGCCTGGAGCGATTGCGGCGGAGACCTTCGTCAAAGATTCACCGAAGACGAACTCCTCACGCAGATTATGATTTATTGGGTAACGAACACGGCGGGATCGGCAGCCCAGATGTATTATGAAAACGCCCATACGCTGCCTCCACTCGGCTACATCGAGGTTCCAACTGCCCTTGCCTTGTTCAAGGCGGATATCTTGCTCCCGCCCAAGGAATGGGCCGCGCGAAATCTGAATGTGACCCGGTGGACTCCCCTGCCCCGCGGCGGTCATTTTACCGCCATGGAGGAACCGGAGCTGATGGCTCGGGATATCCGAGAGTTCTTCCGATCGTTTCGATCGGCAAACGCAGCAAAAGGCTAACCGCAATCGGTTAGCCTTTCGTTTTGAATGACTTCAGGTCATCCTTTGTGGCAGGACTTGAATATATCGTCGATCAGCTTCATGACCTTGCGAACTTCCTGATTCTTCACGATCGGCTCTGCGCCATGGCGAACGACCTCATAGAAGTTTTGATAGAACGGAACGAAATCCGCTTTCGGTTCCGGGAAGGCGACTCTTTCGGTGGCCTCTTCCGAAGGAGGCGCCATCGTCTTGGTCAGTCCCACGCCCGCTTGGATCGGCGTCGGAGCCGCCACGTCCTTCCGGCCGGTTGCGGCAATGATCTCGCCGGACAAATCCCAGTCGTTGATTTTCGCCGTCCCTTCGAGACCCTTAACGTACCAGCGAGGAAGCTTGGTATAGTTGGTGGTGCCTACCTCAACCAGCGCCCTTACGCCATTTTCAAAGGTAATGTAGCTCATGAATCCGTCATCGACTTCATCGCCCAAAATATAACTCAAATCCGACTGCACGCTTTGAATGGGACTGTCGACCAGCCAAAGCAGTTGATCCAGCAAATGGACCCCCCAGTCCAGCAGCATGCCGCCCCCATGTTTCTGCACATGGCGCCAGTCTCCCGGAATGCCGTTGGCGCCTTGAACGCGGGATTCGATTTGGAAAATATCCCCGATCGTCTTGTTCTGATACAACTGACGAATGATGAGGAAATCCGGATCCCAACGGCGATTCTGATGGACCATGAAGACGTTGCCGGTTTCTTCGGCAACCGCCAAAATCTCGTCGAGCTCATCGGTGTTCATCGCCACGGGCTTCTCGCACACCACATGCTTGCCTGCCCGCAGCGCTTTCATCGCGATTTCCTTATGCGAATCGTTAGGGGTCGCGATTAGAATGGCTTCGATGCTTGCATCCGTCAGCACCTCTTCCAGGCTTTCATAAATATGAAGGCCTTTGCCCTTGGAGATTTGCTGTCTTTCCCCGGAGATATCATAAGTTCCCACTACATGAAAGCGAGTGCTTTCCGCAGGGATGAGATTGTGGGCATGGTAGGAACCCATGCCGCCATAGCCGATTACGGCGAAATTGATGATTGACATCCTGATCGCTCCTTTTTACGCCCACCACATGGCTGAAGGTTGTTCATGGATCATAATCGATTTCAAGTTGGTAATCGCACGAGTTAGTCCTTCGTCAACGGACATAATCGGATCCTCATGCTCAATGCTTAACACATAATCGTAACCATATACGCGCAATGCGGAAATGATGTCCGACCATACCTTCAACTCATGGCCGCAGCCTACGGAGCGGAAGGTCCAGGCACGCGTCTTCACGTTGCCGTAAGGCTGCATATCCGTCAAGCCGTACATATTGATATTATCCTGGTCCAGATAAGTATCCTTCGCATGGAAATGGTGGATCGCGCCAGCTTCCCCGAGAATCTTGACGGCAGCGACCGGATCAATCCCTTGCCACCACAAATGGCTGGGATCCAAGTTACAGCCGATCGCTTTGCCGGTCGCTTCGCGCAATTTTAACATCGTATACGGGGTATGCGCCAGGAAGCCGCCATGTAGCTCAATCCCGATTTTCACGCCGGCCGCTTCCGCTTCTGTGTTGATTTGCTTCCAGTACGGGATCAATTTCTGTTCCCATTGGTATGTGTAGCTGTCGTCATATTCGGTTGGCCAAGGCAACACGGGCCAGTTCACTTGGGTATCCGCCGCATTCCCGCCCGATACGCCGGAGAATCCGTTGACGACCGGAACGTTCAGCAAGCTCGCCAGCTTGATCGTCTTGCGCAGCAACTCGTCCGCTTCAGCAGCCACTTGGGGTACCGGGGAGATCGGGTTGTTATGGCAGCTGAGTGCGGAGATCTCCAGGCCTTTGTCCGCTAATTTGGCCAGGTACTCCGATCTCGCCTCGCTGCTAGCCAGCAATTTGTCGATATCCAAATGCGCGTTGCCGGGATAGCCGCCGGTGCCGATCTCAACTGTTTGCAAGCCTTTCTTGGCGACTTCCTCAATCATCTCTTCAAAGCTCAAAGCGTTAAACAGCGGTGTAAATACACCCAGTTTCATCGACGATCCCTCCTTATTGTTCGCGTGCTTCGTAATGGCCGTAGACGGGATACCCATTTTGGGTTGGAGCGCACCAACGAATCCCGTTCTTGATGACCTTTTGCACTTTTTCGTGATAATAGATCGGATAAGTTTCATGGCCAGGTTGGAAATAGAAGATCTTCCCGTTCCCTCGGCGGAAAGTACAGCCGCTGCGGAAGACTTCCCCTCCGGGGAACCAGCTGACAAAGACCAATTCGTCCGGCGCCGGAATATCAAAATGCTCGCCATACATCTCTTCTTTGTCCAACTCGATGAAATCGCCAATCCCTTCGGCAATCGGATGGCTCGGGTTCACGTTCCAAATGCGGCTATGTTTTCCGTCTTCCCGCCATTTCAGGTCGCAGGAGGTGCCCATCAGTTTTTTGAAAATTTTCGAAAAATGTCCCGAATGCAGCACAACGAGCCCCATGCCTTCCAGCACCCGCTTATGCACGCGTTCCACAATGTCATCCCGGACTTCACCATGGGCCATATGTCCCCACCAGACCAGGACATCGGTGTCTTCCAACACTTCTTCCGTCAAGCCGTGCTCCGGTTCGTCCAACGTCGCGGTCTTTACCTTGAACTGGTCTTCGCCCAAGAACTTCGCCAGTTGTCCGTGAATGCCCTCCGGATACACCTCTTGGACGATTTTATTGGATTTCTCATGCCGATATTCGTTCCATACGGTCACTTGAATCATGAATATCGCTCCTTGATCTTATAGGTATACCGGCTCGCCGGTCTTCGAGGACTTGTAGATCGCTTCCAGGATTTCCGTCACCACCAGGGCTTCCTCCGGCTTCACAACCGGGTCGGTATCCTTCAGGATCGCTTGAATCCAGGATTGCGCTTCAAGCACCTCCGGTCTTTCGCCAGCGCCATCATAGAAGGCAACGCCACCGGTTTTCAGTTCAATCTTCTTTTCGTACAGCAAGCTGTGGTCTTCCCCGTTGATGGTCAAGCCGTTGTTCATATCGGCGCCCGCTTTGGTTCCGCACAGCGTTGTTTTGGCTTCCTTCACATCCAAGCTGTTTAAAGCCCAACTGGATTCCAGGAAGATCGTTGCGCCATTCTCCATCACGACAAACCCAAACGCGGAGTCTTCCACGGTGAATTTCGCGGGATCCCAGGGACCCCAAGCATTCGCGGCATTCGGTGTTTGGGACAAAGCATGGTAAGTTTTCCCTACCACGTATTTCGGCTTGTAGTTGTTCATCATCCAGAGCGTCAGATCCAGCGCGTGCGTGCCGATGTCGATCAAGGGACCTCCGCCTTGCGCTTCTTCATCCAGGAACACGCCCCAGGTCGGCACCGCACGGCGGCGAATCGCATGGGCTTTGCCAAAATAAATCTCGCCCAATCCGCCTTCTTCGCAAACTTGATGCAAATATCTCGAATCGGTCCGAAACCGGTTCTGATAACCGATCGTTAATTTCTTGCCGGTCCGCTTGGACGCTTCAATCATGCTTCTGGCTTCTTCGGACGTCTTCGCCATCGGTTTCTCGCACATCACGTGGCAACCCGCTTCCATCGCCGCAATGGAAATGAACGCATGCGAGGAGTTCGGCGTACACACATGAACGACATCCAGATCGGTATTTTCCAACATCGTCTTGTAGTCATCAAAAACCTTCGCGTCCGGCGTACCGAATTTCGCTTTGGCTTCCTCCGCACGCTCCACGATAATATCGCAGAAGGCCACCATTTCCACTTCTTTAACCTCTGAAAGAGCAGGCATGTGCTTGCCGTTCGCAATCCCGCCGCATCCGATAATTCCAACCTTCAATTTCATGCTATCCCTCCTGAAAACGTTTCTATTGTCGAATTCATTATAGCCAAATCCAAAGCCGCTTTCTTCCCGCTTTTCCCGTAAAAAACTCCCGAATATTGCTCCTTCGGTTTTGAAATTCAGAAAGGGCTTCAACGAGGAGCGCTCGTCAAAACCCTTTCGCCTTAAGGCCTATTCAAATTTTTGCGATACTGCAGCGGCGATTGTCCAACCTCATCTTTAAATACATGATGGAAGGTTTTCACGCTGGCAAAGCCGGCTTTTTCCGCCACTTCAACCATCGGAATATTTTCATTGGCCAAGATGAACTTGGCTTGATTCACCCGATATTCGGTCAAGAATTGCATAAACGTTTGACCCGTATTGGTTTTGAAGAAACGCGTGAAATAGTAAGGACTGAAGCCCACGAACTTTGCGACTTCCTCCAGCGTAATGACTTCCCGATAGCGATTCTCCACATATTCAAAGACTTGATTCAGCAGATCCAACGTCTCTTTATGTTGAATGGCCGAGCGTTTGCTGGGCGGATTCTTGGCTTGGCGCCTTGGCAAATGGAGATAAAATTCTCCCATCAATTGATACAGATACCCCAGTGTCAAATAATTCATCCCGGCGGGTCTGTTCTCTTCGACCTCGTGGAGACGAATCAACAGCTCAGTGGCTTTCCGGGCCAGCGACGGGGGCCAATTGCGGCTATGCGGCACTCCGGTTTCAAAGAGACTTAACAAAGAGTCTTCGGAAATCCGCAAGATTCGCTCGTCGAACAGCTTGAGGTCGAATTGGTAAACATACCGTTCACTCTCCGGGGAAGCCAAGAAATAATGCGCCTCTCCGCTGGGAAAGAAGAAGATCTCCCCTTCCTCCAATTGGATGATTTCCTCATCGACGCCGATGTTCACCTTTCCTTTTCGGGAATAGATGATTTCGATTTCTTTATGCCAATGCGGATAGACGATCGTCATGCCGTCATTCAAAAACGTTCGAAACAGAATGGAATCCTTGAATTCCGGGATTTCCAAATAATCGCTCATAACCCCGTTGACTCCCTATATGATGTAATTGGCTTACCTGGAATGATTTATAGTTCTTCGCTTGGGGCAAAAAATTGCTTCAATTATACTCCCTAATGAAGTCCGAGGTCAATCGATCGTATACGTCATTACGGGCATCCTAGATTTTAATCATCTCAAACGTATCCAAATGGCATGCATATTGGTTTCCATGATCATCCGTGAACAGAATAACTTCCGCAGAACGGTTTTGATCTTTGGCCACCAATTGCGCCCGTGAAGCTACGGTTGACGAAAGATCGAGATCTGTTTCGCTTAATTTATCCTTAGTTTCTTCCAGGTTTGACTTCAAGTCATAGGAATATGGAGTCTCACCGGATCGTACTTTTCCCAGCCCGCCACCATCTGCGGCATCGTATCGTAACACCATATAAAAATGTTTGTCGTTATCGTCTGTGAAGGTACAGTAGTAGAGATCCTCACCCTCATATTTTGTAAAACTATCGTAATTCCATACGGGGTTTACAATGGAATCATCTGTCCAATGATTCAAAAAACGATTTAAAGCGCTTGATGTAATGAGTCTATACGCATCTGTGTCGTTGAAAGCATAATAACTCAACTTTCGCAGCATGAAATCGGCAAGTAAGCCTTAATGTAGTTGGGCAAAGCAGCAATCCACTGCTGGAGTTGACGCTGAATGAGAGCCGAAAATTTCTTCCCGGCTTTGGTGGCGATCTCATGGATTAAATCGACCAGTTGCTGCAGGGCCAAGGCCCAATCTAGCGTACCGACTTCGTCGCAAAGCAAATAAAACAGACCACCGAACGAACGGGCGTCCGTACTTTGCCGATGCTGCCAAGCGAGCAGAATGTAGCGCGAAAACACAATGGTCGTGTGACTGATGAGCAAGTCGTAGGAACGGCCTTGAAATTCCTTTTGCAGCCGCAGCAGCGATTTGGTGCACTTGAAGAATACCTCTATGTCCCAGCGCATCCGGTAAATGCGGATGATATCCGAAGCCGCCAGGCTCAGGTCGGTGGAAAGCAGCGCCAGCCATTCGTTTTTCTTGGAACGATGGCGGACAAACACGATCACCACCGGGATTCCCGGAGCGAGCTGTGTTCGGATCAGGCGAAGAATGTTGCGGTTCTTCCCTTCGACACGCGGGGCCACGGCGTATAGTTCCTTCAGACTGAGCCGCTGCCCGTTTACGAGATAGCGCTTGTTGTCATTCTTGACCATGCCGATCACATGTAGCCCGCGACGGAGGATTTCTTGAACAAGCGGCGCATGCGTGAACCAACTATCCATCAAGGCGTACGAGGCCGAGATACCGGCTTTTAACGCACGATCCAGCATGGCTAAGATGACTTGCGGAGCCGAACCAAACGCTTCTTGCCGACGCTTGTAACCGTGACTTCGTTTGTCGATCCTGTCTGCCATTCCTGTGATGCCGGACTTTGCTGAACTCAGTAGCGCAAAGTCTACGGGGACGAACGAATGGCCGTCCGACCAGCCCGTGGTCAGCATGCGGAAGCCTTTGTAGAAAGCCCCTGTGGCATGATCTTTAAAGCGTGCCAGCATCTCCACGGCCTTGCTTCGGTTACGTTCAAACATGGAGTCGTCGAAGATGAAGGCCGTCTCCCGGCTGGACGAGGTCAGCGGTTCCATTCGAGCGATCGTGTCACCGCTGAGCGCGAGCAAAAACCGGCGCCAAGCATAACCGCTATGATTCAAGAAACGATAAACCGTGTCTTTACTCGGGAACCTTTCGCCTTTCTTGCTTTCCAAGAGACGGAACCAGTTTTTCTGATGAAACAGCAGGACAAACACAAGGCGGAATAGATAGGCGCACGTGAAGCCAAATTTCTTTTTGAAACCTGCGTCGCGCAAGTGTTTGAGCACCTTTAGTTCCTGAAAAGCAGGTTTGATTTCGTTTGGCAGTTGATCGAATGGTTGATTTTGATCTATCATAGAGAAGACACCTCTTCTGTGTGGTAGTGATTGCTAGTCACCTTCACTTTACCAAACGAAGCGGTGTTTTTCTATTTTTGTCAACCCAACAACCCAATTGACTTCAAACCTAAGCTACACGTACTGTTATACTATTTTTGACTGTGCGAAAGTTGAGATAATAAGAATCAAGAATAGAATCAAAGCGGTCATTGACGGGTTCTACCGAATCCGCTAAAGAAGGTTGTCCCGGGTAAGCACACGAGGAACATAACAGCAGGATCGTCAAGCCAAGGATAGACATTATTTTTTTCATGATACCAACTCTTCTCTATAATTTTATAAAATAAAAGATTCGCCTGGTAGAGCAAGCCGGAATCCCGAATAGGGAATTTACCTGTTTCATCCGCGTAGAGTCGATGATACAATGGTTGCTGAATTAGATTTAGACTACGCAAGGAGCTTGCAAATACATGGATACGAACACAACCTACTATCAAGCCATTCTGGCCGCTTATCCGCTGCCTTCCGCCCTGCGGATCGAGGAGCGCGACAGCGGCATGAACAATACCACTCGCTACGCCGTCCTTGAGGACGGACAGGTTCGGGTTCTGCGCGTTTACGAAAACCACCGTTCGACCCGGAAGCTGGCGGCCGAGCACGAGCTGCTGCTCCTGCTGGCACGGAAAGAGCTGCCGTTTCAAATCCCCTGCCCGCTGCGCACCGTGCAAGGCGCAACCTGGACGACCGCTCCGGACGGCAAGCTGGCGGCCGTGTTCAATTACTTGCCCGGCGCGAAACCGGCGGCTGACCGCCACGATCTGTCTTACGCCTACGGGCGGGTTGTAGGCCAACTCACATTAGCCATGAAGGGGTTACAGCTACAAGCCGCCCCCTCTTATTCCCCGTATGATGAGCTGCTCGGCCCGGATACGAAAGAAGCGGCGGTGAGCGCCCGCCGCCTCTTTCAAACAGATCCGACCCTCACCGCGCTGGCCGAAGAGGCCGATCTTCTGTTGGACGTCCTGGGTTCGTTGGCCGGCCAAACCGAGACCATCCGCGGCTTGGAGCGGCAATGGATTCATGGCGACTTCTCGTACGCCAACGCTCTCGTGGAGAAGGGCGAAATCTCCGCCGTGCTCGACTTCGAGTTCGCCACCCGTGACCTCCGGGCGATGGAACTCGCCGTCTGCTTGGCGGAACAGCTCTCCGCTCCCGACGGACTCACGAAGGCTGTCGTGAAGGAACTGGTCGCTGGCTACCGCAGCGTGCGCCCGCTGGAGGCGGATGAGCTGGTACTACTGCCTGAGTTGATCCAACTGCGCAAGCTGGACGTGTTCCTTCATTTCCTGAACCGCTATCAGGCAGGACTTGATCCGGTTCAAGTCCTGCGGGACCAGACGAGCAAATCCGCGGCCGTATGCCGCTTTATCGGCTGGCAAGCCGATTGGATCCGCAGCTTGTGAGCCGGATGGATTACGGAGATCGAAATGGAAAACTTCGAACTTTCCCTTATTTAGACGCACTACCCTTCGATCGTGACAAAATCCTGCGGATTCGAGCGGATAAATGTACGGATTCGTTTCAAACTGTCCGGGACCATCTCCTGAAACTTTTCATATAAACGCTCAACGGTTTCGGATAGCTCGCGCTCTTGCTCTAAATCTTTAAAGGCAGCAGATGTCATTTGTCTGTTTAGCTTGTGGTTTCGCTCTTCAATCACTCGCTTCGTATCTTCGAGCAGCATTGTCATGTTCTCGTCTCCGAAATAACGCAAGCCCCCGATCACGCCCGGCCAATAGCCCGGCGCCTGAAGCAAATAAGATACCCAAGCGTAATATTCGCTAGCCGAATCCTTGGCATGATCATAAAACACCCTGAACATGGAACATGCATAATGCTTGCTGACTTCGGTTCAAACCGGCGATCACCTCCTTCTTGGTCGCAGGATTTTTCCCGCGGATGCTTAAGAGTGCCGATTCCACGCACGCCCATCCGAGTCTTTCGTCGCTCATCGAATCAAAATCCGCCTGACTCATCGTCACTAATGTCATATAACACCTCTTTTTTTGATTTACATGAATGTCAATATAAAAGGCAAAAAAATACTTTACTCGGGCCTAATGATCGCTAAAGCCGTGTCAATCCGTTGCTCCAATACAGCCATCAGCTGATCTTTTATCTCTTTCTCGGACAGCTCTTTCCTGTGCAGCTCCCGCTTCAGTTGGTCCAGATAGTTTATGCCCTGGGATACGGCTCCCCAGAATTGTCTGGCCATCAGGATTTGTTCCTTCGTACGCGGCGACACGAGTAACCCTCTTTCCATTATTCATTGACATCCATGTCAACGAAAATTATGACGAAGTTTGAAACCTAAACAAGCGAGTTAGGGAATATCCCTGCGAACTCGCTTATTAGCTAGCTGTATTGTTGTTTATTTTGTTGGTTTCGCTCTAGAGCAATCTCAATGATTCCGGCTAAGCTTCTATGTATGCCGCATAAAGAATGCAAAAATCGCTAAAATAGTAATAATGAAAAAAGTAGGTCGTATAATGATAATTATCCGACAAAAGTCATGGGTAAAAATGTAGAAAAAAATAAAATTTTGCGGAGTGCTCAATCAAATTATAGGCCAAATAGCATACTTTTGCATAGTGCATTAGTGAATAAATTCCTTTAGGAATTCCTGTACATAATCGGGGGCTGCCTTTTTCATCTGATCCACCGTATGCAAATATCGCTGAGTCGTATTGATATGTGCGTGCCCGAGCGTTTCCTGTACTTGCTGAAGCGAAGCTCCTCCGAGCAAGGCCAAGGTTGCGTTGGTATGCCTTAGCCAGTGGGGCGTTAGCTTTTTCGCAATCCCGCTTCTTTCACCGGCTTTCCGAATGATGCGTTCAATTTGTCTGGTAGAAATCGGAAACAGCTTTAACGTTCCGGTCGGTTCCGAGCCTCCGGAAATACTCTGCGCATACTCGGAGAATATTTCCCATAAATGCTGGGGCACCTTTATTTCTCTAGTCCGCCCTCCTTTTGTATGATGAAGCGTGAGCCAAATACTCGACTCCATCGGATCGGTGTGAAAATTTTCCCAGCATATGGAGTTCAGCTCAGACACCCGCAAACCCAGCAATACAAGCGACAACCCTATCAAATAGTTTCTTTGACTCTGCAACTGCAATTGCTTGAGCAACAACCCTACTTCCTTTTTGGTCAAAAAATTCCTATGGCTGGTCACCTGAATCACCGGCAAACGCACATTAGAAGTCGGGTTTCGTTCAAAGAAACCCACATTGCTGTCGCTTCCCCACTTATACAGCGACTTTAACGGAGCAATGGAAGCGGCGATACTAGCCGGCGCCAATGCGCGTTTGGAAGTGAGTTTCTCTCGTTGCTGCAAATACAGCTTAAAGGCCTCAATCTCTCTCCATGTTACCGAATCCAGCTTCTTAAACCCGATAAACTCCCGAAAACAATGAATGGCCCTCAAGTAACTCCTCTTCGTATTGTCTGATGTGCAGCAGGCGCTTACAAACATGTTCACGATTTTATCGTCACTATAGCTATTCGTACTCGTGTGAAGCAAGGTCAACTGGTTTGCAAGATTCATGTTGCTGTTGGTAGTCATTCATCCCATCCTCCCCAATTTTTGTCGGATAATTATCATTATACGACCTGCTATGGACCCGTTCATTGACCATATGCACCGGGGTAAAAACAAACACCGCTTCATCTGCCGGAGATCACGTCTTACGAGGAAAGGAGGAGAAAAATATCTTGAACTCCTTGCAAAAGTTTATGGACATTCAGGCAAGGATGCAGCAAAAGTCAACCTCATTGCTTCGGTTGATCGACTTTATGCGTGATAAACGTCCCGAAGTCTATCGGCATAGTATACGGGTAGCTATGCTGGCGGAACGCATAGCAGCCGAGATGAATCTTGAGGGCCATGAAAAAGATAACTTGCTGCGCGGCTGCTTTCTTCACGACCTGGGCAAAATCATGCTGCCATTGGATATCCTGGAGCAAGCCGCCCCCCTTGCTCCGCACCAGTGGAAAATTATAAAACTTCATCCGCAGGTGGGAGCCGACATTTTACAAAACATTTCCGAGTTTGATGAATCGGTGGTCAAAGTTATTCTTCATCATCATGAACGTTGGGATGGAAAAGGCTACCCTCATGGATTAAGAGAATTGGAGATTCCGTTACTGGCTCGTATTTGCAGCGTAGCCGACGCCATTGACGCCATGATGTGCGAACGACCATACCGTCAACGTTTGTCGATGCAACAGGTCAGACAGGAAGTATGGCGGAACCTGGGTATCCAGTTCGATCCTGTTATCGCCCGCCTGACGCTTGAACTGTTCGAGTCGGACACGTCTTATTTCGGTTTTATTCAGGAAAGGTAGGGAAACGGGCATGCATTCAACAGATCAGAAGCAGTACATCGAATTTTGCGTAGATCGGGAAAGCTATGCGATCCCCATCTCCGAGATTCATGAAATTATTAAGATGCAGGAGATCACGGAAATCCCCAATAGTGTTTCCTATGTTCAGGGGGTCATCAATTTACGCGGCCGCATTGTACCTGTCATTAGCCTAAGAAGCCTATTTATGCTGGAGCCGGACGAATACACCAAAGCTACGCGCATCGTTGTCGTCAACCACCAACAAGAAGCGGTCGGAATCATTGTGGACAAGGTTAGCAAAGTGACGACCTTCACGGACATTCAGCCTCCTCCGGACAAGATCGCCAGTGTAAGCGGCAGCTATTTTACGGGGATTGGGTTGGCGCCCGACGAAAGCCTAGTAGGGATTCTTAAACTTGATGAAGTGCTTATCGGAAACGACCAGGGGGGAAGCTGGTGACGGATCTATCGGAATACCGGAACTTATATTTGGAAGAACTGGATGAGCAGCTTCAATTTATTGAAGAAGAAGTGCTGCGTCTTGAACATGAAGGAGCGGACGACGCGGCCATCGATCGGCTGTTTCGGGCGGCGCACACCTTGAAAGGCTCATCGGCGACCATGGGTTACCACAAAATGAAGGAAGTTACTCATCACATGGAGCATTTGCTGCATCAAGTGCGAAACGGTGAACGAACGGTAACTAAATCATTGATTAATCTCCTGTTACAGGAATGGATGTCATGAAAGGACTTCAAGAGGAAATTATTCAAACCGATGTCGAAACTTCGGACATCTCGGCTCTTTTGCAGCAACTTCAGGAATTCAGTATGAATGTTAAGCCAGCGATTCCGGAAGGTGAGCCGTTATTCTCAATCAAGGTGGCGCTTTCTCCCAACACGGTAATGCAACACCCGCGATTGGTTCTGGTTGAAACGGAGCTTAAGAGATTCGGTACCATCTTAGACAGTGAGCCCTCTCTATGGGAACCGTTAAAGGAGGAGGAGCTGAGTGAAGTCACCTGGATTCTGGCCACAAACCAAATGGATGAAAGCCATCTGCGAAAGACCATTGGTTCTATACTGGACGTTGAGCGAGTAGACGTGGCCCCCTATTCCCCAACAGAATTCACCGGAGATGCAATAGAGAAGCGGTCCGGGGGCATGGAACAGCCGCCTGTGCAGAGGGCCGTTTTTTCTGAGGCAAAAAGCAAAGCGCAAACGATCCGGGTCCCTATCGGACGGCTGGACCATCTGATGAACTTGGCGGGCGAGCTTGTGATTGACCAAACCCGGATCCAGCAAATCAAAGCGTTGTTTAGACAAAAATTAGGGCCGGACGACCTCGTAGAAGAGCTGTTTCAGCTTTCCGATCATTTGAGCCTGCTTATTAGTGAGCTGCAGGACGGCGTAATGAAAGCCCGAATGCTTCCGATGGAGCATCTGTACCATCGCTTTCCGCGCATGATTAGAGATTTGGCCGAATCTTTGGGAAAGCAAGTGGAACTCATTTTGCACGGCAAGGACACCGAACTGGACCGCACTTTAATTGAAGAGATCAGTGATCCATTAATCCATTTGCTTCGCAATGCCGTTGATCACGGGATCGAAGCGCCGGAACAAAGACGGCTAAGCGGCAAAAACGAGCGCGGCACGATCACTCTATCCGCCGCACACCAGGATAATCATGTCGTGATCTCCATCCGGGACGACGGCGCAGGAATCGATGCGGACAAGCTTCGCAGTTCCGCAATAAGCAAAGGTTTGCTTTCGAAAAACGAAGTCCAGCGTTTAACCGATGAGGAAGCTCTGCATCTCATTTTCAGGCCCGGTTTTTCCACCGCTACCGAAGTCAGTGATGTCTCCGGACGCGGAGTCGGCATGGACATCGTGCGTAACAATATAGAACGAATGAGCGGCATGATCGACATTGAGACCGTAAAAGGGCAAGGCACCCTGTTCCGAATCCGCCTCCCTCTTACTTTGGCCATTGTTACAGGACTGCTGGTGAATATCAGCGGGCGGATATTTATTATTCCTATGAGCAGTGTGGTGGAGATTACCCGGATCGAAACGCAGGAGATTACAAGATTGCGCGGAGAACCCGTGATTAAAATCCGCCACCAAGTCATTCCCGTCGTTTGGTTGCACGATCATTTCCAGTTCCCGCGTCCGCCGATTCGGCGTTTTCTGCCCATGGTCATTATTGGAAGAGCCGAAAAGCGTGTCGCGCTGGCGGTAGACGAATTGATGGGCAATCAGGAAATCGTCATCAAGAATCTCGGCGGCTTTATCGGAAAAATCGACGGCATTTCAGGAGCAACCATTTTAGGCAGCGGCAATGTGGCCCTTATCCTGGATGTGGACGGTGTTATTAAACTATCAAGTATCGCATAGACGAACTCATCGATTTAGGAGGCTTTATCAAATGAAATTTTTCTATAATCTGAAGACGAGCGTCAAGCTGATTTCCGCCTTTTTGCTCGTATCCCTGATTCTCGCTTTTGTTGGATTTTATAGTCTCAATAATTTGAACAAAATGAACGGTTCCGTGAAGTCCATGTACGAATACGGCCTTGTTCCCTTACAATCCGTCCAATCGGCGCAAATCAGCTACACCCGCATCCGGGTGCTGGTCCGCAACATTTACATGGCGGATGACAAAGCCGCGCAACAGAGTAACAGAACTCCTGGAAACAGAGAAAAAAGAAATGATGAATCAAATAAATACATTTCGCCAAACCGTCCTCAGTGAGGAATCCATGGCTGCTTTGGAGCCATTTGACGGACTCTGGAATGAATATCTGGCTTTGCTCGATGAAGCAGTACACCTGGGATCGAATGGACGCAATGACGAGTTGAAGACGCTGATTAACAACGAATTAACCACGGTCGGCGACAAAATCAGAGACTTGTTGAATGCTCTCGTCGATATCAATATGGCGGAGGCTGACGAGACCAAAGATGCGAGCGAAGCCACGTACATCTCCTCCCGGAATGTATCGATTGTGATTATTGCGGCTTCGGTGCTGTTATCAGTATTTCTTGGATACATGATCTCCCAGATCATTTCCCGCCCCCTTGCCCGCGTCAATCAGCTCGTTCAACAAGTAGCAGGCGGAAATCTGAAAAACACGCTGGATATCTCCACTAAGGACGAAATCGGACAGCTCGCGCAGGGAATGAATAATATGGTGGTCAGCTTGCGGGAAACCGTCAGCAACATCTTGGGGCATTCGCAAAGCCTTGCCGCGGCATCCCAGCAAATATCCGCCAGCACGCAGGAAATTGCCAGCGGGAATGCAAGTCAGGCCAATGATGCCCAGACCATCAGCGACTTGTTTAAAGAACTGTCCTCCGCAATCCATGCGGTCGCTCGCAACACCGAGCAGGCCTCGGAATTGTCCGGCGAAACGGTGCGCATTGCCGAGGAGGGAAGCGAGGTTATTCAATCATCGAGCGAAAGCATGAAATCGGTAAGCCTGCAAATGACAAGACTCGAAGAAGACTCGCAAAAGGTCGGCGATATCATCGGCGTGATTGAAGATATCGCGGATCAGACCAATTTGTTGGCGCTAAATGCCGCAATCGAAGCTGCGCGAGCCGGCGAACAAGGACGCGGGTTTGCGGTGGTCGCCGACGAGGTACGGAAATTGGCGGAACGGAGCGGCGAAGCCACGAAACAAATTACAGGCATCATTAAAGGAATGCAGGAAAACACACAGGCTAGTGTAAAATCCGTGCAGGAAAGTGCGGAATTGTCCGAACGGACCGGAGAATCTTTTGGGCACATCGTCAGCTACGTGAATGATGCCGGGCAAAAGGTGGCCGAGATTGCCGCCGCCAGCGAGCAGCAGGCTGCGCAAACCTCCAATGTCCTGTCCGCTGTCGAGAATATCTCGGCCACAACGCAGCAAGCGGCCGCTAGCAGCGAAGAAACGGCCGCCACCGCCCAATCGCTGGCCCAAATGGCGGAAGAACTGCAGCGCTCCGTTTCCGTCTTCAAGCTCTGAGAAGGATCGGGATTATTTGATTGACAAAGAGACCTTTTCGGCAGTGAACATTCGCCGAAAAGGCTTTTTCATAAGGTGTATTACGGTTTACGGATGATCGCTCCATCGCTTTGTAGATTCAGAGGTTATTCTGGCAACCTTCAACCTGGTAACCTGGCAACCTGGTAGCCTGGCAACCCGACCACCAAACGGCTAACGCTTGCCACAGTTCTTATATCGCCCAAAACCATCGTTATGCGGTTCTAACGCTTGCTACAAAGCTTATTCCCCCACTTTGCTTCCCTTCCCCTCGTTTTTCGCGTAAATAGCGTGTGTCAGCGTCGTTAGAATTTCGGGGGGAAGAATTTTGCCGGAATAGCGTCGCTCACCAGCGTTAGCGTCAGAGCCGTGGAATGGATCCGGCGGCCCCTCTCCCCTTTCGGGATATGGGAAGCCGGAACCACCGAAGAGAACCGGCCGATTCGCTCTGATCTCAGAGGAATCGGCCGGTTCCGGTTTGACCGCTGCATTGTCGTTCCCTAGTTGTTCTTCAGCTTTACGGGGCTAAAGGTTTCCATTTGAGCCGTACCGGTTGCCTTCGTCACTTCTGGCGGCGTAATGATATGTCCCATGGCATAATGATTCGCTCAACCGATCATTCACTTCGTGGTCGCCGTCGTTGTAGTGATACGTCACATAAATCCCGCCACCAAAGTCCATATCATTTGTCATACTTTCGATACGTTCGGGCTCACTGCGCATTCACCACATTGACAATGCTCGTTTCCGCAATTTTTTGGGTTGGGGAAATTACCGCGACAACCGTCGTGAAAATAGCCGCTAAAATGGCCACCGCCAAAACCGGGAGCGGCGGCTGCCAAGGCTCGCCCCAGTTGGAGGTAATCATCATCCCAAAAAAGAGACGATGCAGCAGCATTCCGAACACACCGCCCGCCAAACTGCCCGATATCGCATAAGCGGCGGCTTCGGCCGTAACCATCCTCTTCAACTGCTTGGCGGACATGCCGACCGCACGCATCACGCCATAGTTGCCCATGCGGCTGGACACGCTGGCATTTACCGTATTCAGGATGTTAATCAGCGCGACCAGTGCAATCACCAGCAAAAACCCGTAAACGAAGACTGCCATGGCGTAATAAGCCGCGCGAGATTCGCGGTTGCCTTGCTGATTGTCAAGCAGCCGCATTTGCGGCGTGATTAGGCTTCGGACCTGGTCGGAAATGTCTTCGTTGACCTGCATGTCGATAATGGTATAGTCCGTGATGCCGGTCAGCGCGGTAAAGGTGGCTTCGGAGCCAATCAGGATCCATTCGCCTTTCGTGGCCACAAACGGTGTATCGGAGAGAATCCCGGCCACTTGAACCTGTTGAGTTCCCCCGGGCATCTCAAGGGTAATCGTGTCGCCTACCTTCCAATTCATCTCTTCCGAATAACCGACGAATACCCCGTTCCCGTTTTGCACCTGATCCGGATTTCCGGATATCAGCGTGTCTTCCGCCCATTGAAATTGCGGTTCGTCATAAGAAATCAGCGTAACTTTATTGTCGCCCAGTTGGTGACTGGCCGGAATATCGCGGTAAACCATCCGTCCGTATATTTTCTTGATATGCGGAAGCGCCCTGGCTTGTTCCATGATCGAACGGTCAAGCAAGAGGGAATCCTTCACGCCCATGATGGAGAGATCAGGCGCGTAAGGTTTCAAAGGCCTTAAGGCATGGCCCATGAACGCAATCAAGACCGTGAAGCACAAGAAGAGGATGATGCTTAGCGCAAAAGAACCCGAAATCAGCACCATGCTCTTTTTATTGGAAAAAGCGTGCCTAAACCCCATCGCCGTTTCCACGCGAAACCATTTGGTGTTCGCCGCCCGGCCTACGGGCTGATGATTCGCGTGATTGATATTTCCGGTTACGGCCGCTTGCGGAGAGACCTTCGCCGCCCTTTGGGCCGGTGATCTGGAGGCGAGCATGACCACCAAAAAGCCGATGACCGTGCCGGCAGCGAGTGCGGGCCAACTGATTTGAAATACCGGCATGGCCGGTAAGTGCTTGACATTCAGGGCGTTCAGGAACAAAACCGCCGCCCACATCACGCCGCAACCCGCCAAGAGCCCAATCGGGATCCCTTTCAGGCAATATCGCAAACCTTCGCGCCGAATATACCGTTTGACTTGTTTTTTCGTGGCGCCAAGACAACGCAGCAGGCCAAAAAATTGCGTCCGTTCCATCACGCTCATATTAAAACTGCTGGCGATCATAAACGTGGCGGCCATCGTTATCAGGACAAAGAGAATGCCCGCCGTGAGGTAGAGACCGATCATCGAACTGTCTTTGCTCTGCCCCATCAATCCAAGCAGGATCAGGTTCGTGGACACCTGTTTCTCGGTCAGTCCAAACTCCGCTTTGATGTCGGCAAGCGCCCGATTTATGTTCACGTTTCCTTTGAATTGAACATAATAATATTCTTTGATTTTGGACGGAAGCGCGCGAATCCCTTCGGTCGACAAATACAGGCCATGGGAATCCGTCCCTTTTAAACTGGAAAAATCGTTGTACGTCCCTGTAATCCGGTACCCCCGCTTCTGCCCGTCGCTGAAAGCAATTTCAATCGTATCCCCGAGCGACAGGCTAAATTGCTCAAGGGCCGGCCGGTCAAGCAAAGCTTCCCTTTCAGAAGCCGGATACGCCCCCTCGGCCACGACCAAGTTCATCTGTTCGGAGATATCTTGCTCGCCGCCTTGAATAAGCAGTTTTTTTCCTTGAAAAGCCGTATCCTCGGCCATCCCGATCCAACCCGCTACGTTCACATCGCTTCGCCGTGCGATTTGCCCGGCGGTGGCGTCCGAAATCCCGGTCAGGACGGCATGGTAATTCCCTTTTTGCCGGATATTCTCGTTGATTTGGGCTTTCACGCTCATATCGGCCATTCCGAACACCGCTACAACCAACATCACCGAGATGGCGATGCAAATGACGGTAAGACGGTTTTTCTTCCGGTGAACTTTGGCATATTCCGAAACCAGACCCAGATAGCTCCTCATTCGGCGTACACCCCTAAATCGGTAAGCACACCGTCCGACACCTGCAGCACCCGATCCGCCGTCGAAGCTACGCTCCGGTTATGCGTAATCATGATAATCGTCTGCTGATAGCGTTTGGATGCCGTTTTGAGCAGGGAAATGACCTCATTGCTGTTTTGGCTGTCCAAGTTGCCGGTAGGTTCGTCCGCAAGGATCAGCATCGGGCGGGTAATCAAGGCGCGGCCGATCGCCACGCGCTGCTGCTGGCCGCCGGATAACTGGCGGGGCAAATGCTTGCGCCGGTCCGTCAAGGACAGAACGGCCAGGATTTCTTCCACATACGCCGGGTCCGGCTTCCTATAATCGAGCAGCAAAGGAAAGGTAATATTTTGCTCCACATTAAGCTCCGGGATCAGGTTGAAGGCCTGGAAGATAAAGCCGATATTTCGGCGGCGGAATAGGGTCAGTTTCTCGTCCTTCATCCGGAAAATATCGTTCCCGTCGATTCTCACATTGCCGGACGTGGGCGTATCCAGAGCCCCGATCATGTTCAGCAGCGTGCTTTTTCCGGAGCCGGACTCTCCGACCACCGCAACAAACTCGCCTTTCGGCACGGTAAAGCTTACATTTCTCAAAGCGTGCACGGCCGTTTCGCCGGTTCCATAAGTTTTGCATACGGAATTCACTTCCAACAGATTCAACTTCGCTCACTCCTTTCTATCACAGAGTTTACGATCTGCGGCTTACGATCCCATGAATTCCGGCTTACGGTTTTGTAAGGTTAAGTGAAGAAAGCGCTCCCAAATATAGACTCAGGATCAAGCGATACCTATGTATAAAAACTTCCCGCACTTCAGGATCATCCATTTCTGGAACAATACGTCCTCGGTGCGGGAACTCAGTAAGTGTTTTAGCTTTTTCCATTACATCTTCATAAAACGCTAATGCATAATACATGGAATCTTCGGCTATAAACTCCACAATGTTATGCAAATCTCTATACGCTGTGGTAGTCCAAATTATTGTTTGTTCAGCCATTTATCCATCCTCGCTTTAACTTCATCATGGGATAGAAATTTGCCTTCATCAATATCCTTCTGGCCCTTCTCAATTTTAGCTCTCACATACAAGGTATATTGAATGTCTTCAATCGAGCAATCTTCAGGAAGATTGTCTATCATCTGCTTTACATCGTCTTTTAACATGTTGGTATCACCTCATCAACAGTATATCATAAGGTTTTTGGCTAAGTGAAATTCTTATCCGCATTGCTCTTACGGCTCACTTTCTGGATGAACCCAGCTGACTAACGGCTTTATGATTAAGAAACCCCATCACGAAAGTACTGCCCTTCCCCAAGGTGCTGTCCACCATGATATTGCCGTCATGCGCTTCAACGATGGCTTTGGCTAGCGGCAGGCCCAGGCCGACACCTTGCGTATCCTTCGAATAACGGCTGCGGTAGAACCGCTTGAAAATATGGTGGATATCTTCCGGGTGGATCCCGCTTCCGTTATCCTTGACCGCAATTTGCGTCACGGAAGGCAACTCGTTCCACTCAATGACGATATGACCGCCGGCTTCCGTATGATCCAGCGCGTTTTTCACCACATTGCTTACGGCTTCCAGAATCCAGCTCCGATCACAAACCAACGCGGCCTGAGACGGCCCCGATAGGATCATCGTTTTCCGCTCCAGCTTGACGCGCGTTTCAAAATGCAGCCGGAGGTCGTTCATCAGATCGCCGATGTTTTCAGGGTACTTCTCAAGTAGAATCGAACCGGCATCCCATTTGGTCATCTTCAACAGGCTTTGGACCAGCGTTTCGATCCGGTCGATTTCCCGTTCCGACTTGACCGCAAATTCCCGCAGGGTGGCCGGATCCTCGCTGTCGTCCTGCAAAAGCCCGTTGTAAATATTGAGCGCGGCCAGGGGCGTTTTTAGCTGATGGGAAATATCCGAGATCGTGTCCTTCAGGAACTCTTTCGTTTTCTGCTCCTTGGCGGCATGCGCATCCAGCGTCGTAGCCAGCGTGTTCACCGCGTGAAACAACTTATAAAGGCTTCCTTCGCTATCGCAATCGATCCGCGCATGGGGATTGCCCGTTAGAAAAAGAGAGATTTGAGAGATAGCCTCCTCCATCAGGCGATCCTGTCTTTTAAAGTACAAGAAGCAGCTCCCCAGCACACCTGCGGCGACCGAAAGCGAAAGCAAGAAAAAGCCCAGACGCAATCCCCCACCGGACGTCCCGATCCAAAGCTGGGACAACCCCATAAACAACAATAAGATGACTAACAGGGAAATAAACAGCTTTTTAATGTCCGGATTGGTTAATACGCGCATCGTCCCACCTCAATTCGTCACTTTCCACTTATACCCCATGCCTCTGACCGTCAACAGGATTTGCGGATGATTCGGATCCTCCTCGATCTTCATGCGCAGCCTGCGAATATATACCGCCAGCGTATTGTCATCCACATAACTTCCCTGCCCATCCCACAGCTTGTCCAAGATCATATCTTTGGAGAGAACCTGATTCGGATGGCTCATGAGCAAGCAAAGCAGCCTATACTCCGCAGCCGTCAACGGCAGAGCCGTCCCGTCCTTATAAGCTTGTCCCTGCAGCAGCAGCACCTTGATGCCGTTCGACGCCATCTCCGCCTCCGCCGCGCCAAAATCCTTCGCCCTCCGCAGCACCGCATTGATCCTCGACACCAGCACCCCCAGCTTAAACGGTTTGGTTATATAATCATCGCCGCCCATATCCAGGCCCATCACCATATTCACTTCTTCGTCCGACGCCGTCAGAAAAACAATCGGAACCTTCGAAACCTGCCGCACCTTTCGGCAGACCTCAAAACCGGATCCGTCCGGCAAGGACACATCCAAGATCAGCAAATCATATACGCCGTCCGCTTTCCCTTCCGCCAAAAAAACCTCCGCCTCCCTGACCGTCCGCGCTATATCCAATTCGAACCCATGCTTCTTCAACGAATACGAAAGCCCGTCAATCAGGCTTAAATCATCCTCCAGTAGCAAGACCTTGTTCATTCTTTCACTTCCCCTTGTCATTCTTAAATCTATTATGATTCGGGAGGGTGGGAGAATACAAGGTCGCTTTTTTAACAGGGAGGTTGTTAACGTGAACTGAAATGTGGTTTAAACTAATGGGATATAAGCTCCAGTGTGACCAGACACCTAGGCAATCGCGCAAACATTCAGCGCTCGGCTACAGTGGAGTTTCGAAGGCGTTTCCCTATTCTGGGTCGATATCCTGTTGCTGTCAAAGGAATTGTCAATGAGCCACCTGAATGTAACCCCTGAAAATCGAAATCACATATTTTCTTTTAGACGGAAAGCTAATGAATTCGGAACCATATCGAAACTAAAGAGGCTAACCGCCCGCCTGGTTCGCCTTTGCCTCCTGTCTATTTCCGTTCACTTAGTTAATAGCACCTATATCATTTTGAGTTTTTAAAGGTTTAGCTCAATCGACACCATCTCACCGTAACTAAGGTGTTCATAATCAAAGTGCCGCTATCTTGGACGTTCGAATTTTTACTGCAAGAAACCCACGTCTTCTACTAAAGACGCGGGCTTCTCTTCGTATATACTCAAATTGTACGCTGCGTTGTCCCCCTACTTTAACTGCCACAAAGCAGGCACATTAGCCGGCTCCCATCCCGGAAGGGAAGTGTGCGCTTGGATGCAGGTATAAACGCTGCCGTTGTAGGTTACCTGATCGTTTACGCTATAGGAAACCCAAGGCTGCCAAGGTTGAGCTTCGCCCGGGGTGTCTTGCACTGCCGTTTTTCCTTGGACGGATGCGGCTGCGGAAACGTTGCCGGCGGCGTCTTTGGCGGTAACGGTAAACGTATACGTCGTATTCGGAGACAAACCGCTGATGGTCGCCGTGGTGTCGCTGACGTTTAAGCTGCCTACACCGTAGGCGACGGAGTATCCGGTGACGCCCACGTTGTCCGTGGAAGCGTTCCACGCCAAGGTGACGCTATTCGGCGTAGCCGCCGTCACGCGAAGTTGGCTCGGAGCGGTAGGCGGCGTTGTGTCGGGATTCGGGTCGGGTCCTGGTCCCGGGTCTGTCCCAAGGCCGTCCAGATAGGCCCGGTGAGAGCGGGAAAATTCATAGTTGGCTACTTTGTCCCAGTTGATCGACCAGGTCATCAGACCTTTGAAACCGGGATAACCTTGCGGATTACGCAAGGTGTAGCTGCCGCCGAACGATTGGCCTTTCATGAGATAATCGAGCGCCTTGTGCACATTTGCTGGTGTCGTATAACCGCCGCCCGCCGCCGACAATTCCGGCAACAACAAAGATATGGATGATGTCCTTATTTTTGCGTTGAATCTCCTCCAGAGAAACCCCTCCGTATAGGGTAAAGCCTGCCGGTTCCAGACGATGGCGAACAAATAAATAGGTGACCCCATTCATCTTGGCATATTGGGGATCGCCGGCTCCAATCAAGTGCATGAGCTGCTCCGTCTCCTCCTGATTCGTATTGGAGTAGAGCAGTCCCTCCAGAGGCTCCAGCAGCAGCACCTTGCCGTTGCCGTTCGCCGTAAGATCCCGCAGCACTTTGGATACCAGGCTTTCCTCCATCACCACCACCATGGTTCCGTACGGGATCAGCGGGGGTTGTTACCTCATGATCCACTTCTTCTTTAGCCGTTGAATCTCTCCGATGTACAGGATGTGAAAAGAGCGCTATCCGCAGTGAGAGAGCGTTTGGGTAGCTTATTACTCGAATCACAAAAAATGACCCATCCAAAGTGACTTGTACGGGTCATTTAGATCCTTGAGACGAATGGCTTTCCCTTATAACGGACCGTAGAGACGTTATTTTCCTATTTCCCAATCATTTCCCGCTGTAACGGACTCCAGGGACTTTATTGGGCGCAAACGTTGGTCATTTTGAAGCCTTTGGCCCAAATAACGGCTCTGAGGTCCGTAAGAATCGGACATTCCCCGTTTCGGGGCTATTAGGGTCTCTGGAGTCCGTTAGCGCGTGGGCGTTAGCTCGTAGCGGCCAGACGGACGTCTCGCGGCAAACGCCCTGACAGCGGGCAGTCCCGCCCCTCCCCCGACTCACGCTTAAACTCGCTCCGGGGGGCTCTTGAGCTCTCATCTCACGAAAGGAGCTCTCAAGAGCCGATTTTAGGTTGAGCCTTACAAGATTTCTTCGATTTCTCTTAAGGACCCTACGATATAGTCCGGCTTTACTGGATGGTCCCAGGTTCGCTTGTTTCTATTCACCCAGCAAGTAACGATCCCTTCTCTGAAACTTATACC
Source organism: Paenibacillus sp. JL3B1040 (assembly GCF_057063165.1). Lineage (NCBI taxonomy): Bacteria > Bacillati > Bacillota > Bacilli > Caryophanales > Paenibacillaceae > Paenibacillus > Paenibacillus tiangongensis. The sequence goes on from NZ_CM169317.1 coordinate 3,002,596, forward strand.
GCCTCGCTCCCGCTTGGAGGAACGAGGCGGCCTTCCGTCCCCTGAGCGTCAGGCAAACACGGACTGGAGAAAACGCAACACGCCGCGGCATGCTTGACGCTGGGCTTCCGATTCGATGCCATAGCCGAACCCGTGCCCGACGCCGGCCAGCGTCAGAAGCTCCGCCCGGGATCCGGCGACCGCCAGCTTCCGCACGAACGCTTGCGCGTCTTCGAGCGGGGTTGTCTTATCCCGATCGCCTTGAACGATCAGCCACGGAATGCTCTTGCCCTTGATCCGATCCATCGGGGATCCCTCCCGATAAAGATCCGGAGCATTGGCTTCGGCCGCGCCCATAAACTTTCGGATAAAGTTCTGATCCTTGTGAAGCGTCGTTACCGGGCAGTATAGCGCCGCGGCATTGGGCCGCGTGTCGCGCATGCGCAGCTCCTCCGTGCGCCCCAGCTCTTCCTCCGGATCGATCAGGGCGAGCATCGCCGCCAGGTAACCGCCGGCGGACGAACCGACAACCGCCAGCTTGCCGCTGTCGAAGCCGTATTCCGCCGCGCGCTCGCGCAAATGCTGCACGGCCAGCCGCGCATCCTCGATCGCGGCGGGATAGATCGCCTGCTGCGACAAGCGATAATTCATCGAGGCGCACAAGTAGCCGTGCTCGGCAAACCATTTTGCCAAATCGGCAAAATGCATTTTATCGCCCTTCTCCCAGCCTCCGCCGTGTATAAACAAAATCGCCGCCCCGTTCCGCTCCTTTGGCTGCCAGATATCCATCAGCCTGCTATCCGGATCATGCGCCGAATAGCTCACGTCATGACGCACGCGCATCATGCTTCCCCCTAACTCTGGTCATTCACGTTTGTGTAGTCGTCATATTCCCATACTTCGATTTCCAACAATCTGGCGGTCGTATCGGTTGAACTTCCTCTGGATTTACGCCTATCCTTGCTGCTTACGGATCAACTTTCGATATTGGCTCGGCGATTGATCGGTCAAATGCTTAAACACGGTCGTGAAATAGTTCGGGTCGTCGTAACCGACCTTTTGGGCGATTTCGAATACTTTCAATTCCGTATTGCTGATTAACATTTTCGCTTTATTCATTCTAATTTTCACCACATAGTTGACAAAGCTTTCTCCCGTTTCCTTCTTGAACATATTGCTAAAATAATTGGGGCTTAAGTGGACATGATCGGCCACCTCTTTCAAATCGCATTCCCCCATATAATGTTCTTCGATATACCGGATCGCTTTGTTCACGATATTCTGGTTATGCTCATTCATCCATTTCAGAAAAGCCCGAAGAAACCAATCTTGCTGCCGGGCGGACCAGTCAAGTACTTCATGCAGCGAATTCATCCGAAAGAGCCGGTCGAGCTCCTTTCCGATGTTTACCGTCCGGTCTCCCAACGAAAAATCCTGATTCACCATTTCATGTAAAGCCACAGCCAAAGCCGATGCTTCGAGTTTAGCTTCCTCGATCGGCATTGTCTTCATCGATGCCGTGTAGCCTTCCAGTTGCTCTTTGATTTGATCGGCTTGGCCCAGCATGATTTTCGACATCATCTCGTTCCGGAAGTTTCGGATTCGGGTTCTGCCGATCGCTTGCTTCATTTTCCGATAGGCCTTATCTAACACGCGCAGAAGTTCTTCCTCCGGGCACGGCTTTAGCAAGAAGTCCAGGACCCCGTAACGAAGAGCGGTTTGCGCATATTCAAAATCTTTATACCCCGTCAAAAGAACGACGCCAACCTCTTCCTGCGCATCGTGGACCGTGCGGGCCAATTCGATTCCGTCCATCAGGGGCATGCGAATGTCGGAAATGATCAGATGCGGCTTACATTGATGCAGTTGGTCTAACGCCTCTCGGCCGTTTCTGGCTTCGCCGGCAACCTCCCAGTCCGCCGCATTCCTGGCAATGAATTTGGTCAGTCCTTGCCGGATCGTCGCTTCATCGTCCACAATCAGGACACGGCAACGGCTCATACGACGTCCTCCTTCGCTTCTTGATGTTCTTGCTGTTGGAACGGCAGGCACAGCTTCATCACCGTCCCCGCTCCGAGCTTGCTCCCAATCTCCAGACCGTACTCCTGTCCGTAAATCAAATCAATCCGCCTAATCACGCTATTTATGCCGATACGATCGCTGCCGCTTCGATCCAACACGCGCGCTTTGCCCACGTCGGTCAAACGCAGCACGTTCTCCTCGCTGATGCCGCAGCCGTTATCGGCAATTTCGATGATTAGCTTGTCGGCGTTGCGATAAGCTCGAATCTCGATCTTTAAATCGGACTGTTTTTCGCGAAAAGCGTGAATAAAAATATTTTCCACGAGCGGCTGCATAATCAAACGAATCACCAGGCAATCCCGCACTTCATCGTCAATGGAGATGTTCGTAATCAATTCATCCCGGAAGCGGATGCGCTGGATATATAAATAATTTTCGATCTGATGAATCTCATCGTTCAGCGTAGTTTTCTCATGCACCGATTCCAAGGCATACCGCAGCAATTGCGACAATGAAACCACAAGCTTCGCCGTTTCAAAATCGTCCTTCAAATACACGGACCAATAAATCGTGTCGAGCGTATTGTACAGAAAATGCGGATTGATTTGCGCCTGCAGGGCTTTTAGTTCCGCTTCCCGTTCATTAATCTTTCTTTCATATACCTCTTTGATAAGCGAGTCGATATTCGCGGCCATCGAATTAAAACTTTGCCCAAGAAAACCGAGTTCGTCCCTGGAGTGAATCTCAAGGCGCGTATCGAATCGCCCTTCCCTCAATCTCCGCATCCCTTGGACCAGCATTTTCAAAGGACGAAGCAGCCTTTGCCCTGTCAGCATCACAAGGATCCAGGCGGCAATAATCGATAAAATGGCGGAATACAGAGCGATTTTGAAAATATTTTGGGTTTGGCTGCGGATGTCCTGCAACGATACGCGGCTGATCAAAGAGAACGAGGTAGCGTCCGAATGACTTCTGCTAAACAAATAAGGCGTTTGATCCACCGTCCGGATCTCCGTAGCCTCCATCGTCGACAACGTGGGCGGCTTCAGGCCGGCGGCTTCCGAATCATCGGTGTATAGCAGTCGGTCCCTTGCGTCGAACAAATACACTTTTCCCGCTTCCCCGCGGGTTAACTCATCCAGAGAAGAGGAGAACAACGTTTGATCAAAGAGCATAATGAGCAGACCGTAAGTTTCCAGGTGCGACGTCTTCATCAGCCTGGCCGCCATCAAACAGTCGCGGTATCCGCCGGGTTCAATGGAACTGGACAGCCGGATGGGCGCCCATACGATGCCCCCCTCCGTTCCTTCGACGATCTTGGCCATATTGACGTACTCCCGCTCAACGATGGGATCAATGGATTGATTGCTATTGTCATAAACGAGCCGGCCGTTCAGATCGTACAGATAAAGGGCGGTCAACTTAGGGGCGTCCAGCCTCATCGTATCAAGCAGCTCTTTCAACTGTTCCCGGTCATAATAATGCTCGAATACGGAACTATCGTTTTGCCGGTTGGACCGCTGGAGAATCTCGACCACATAAGGGTGAAAAACCATGGAATTGGATGTCCGGTAGATTTGCTGGATCTGCAGCTCCATTCTTGCCATCGCCTGCTCGTTCGCTTTATGAACCTGCTTGCTAAGCTCCGCTTCGAACAGTTGCAAATGGAGCCGATAGGAAATGTATCCGCCCAGGCTAAAAATCAAGAGAAGGATGGCCGCCAAGCTGGCGATCAGTTTGGTGTTAAAACTGAAGCGATAATTCAATGACCCGAACCTTCCCCGCATGCCATCCCCCCGCTGCATCATATTTTGAAGTTCAAGATTTTTGTCTGCTCATCCAGGCGCAAACGGATGATCCCGCTTCCGTACTCCCCTTCCGCGAAACGATTCCGGACGAGCGGAAAATCGCTTTGAGGCACGGGAGGATCGCCGATCAAGCAGGCGCCTTCCCAACCGAGCCGGACTTTTCCGATCGACGGAGAATGGTAGAACAGCTCCTCATGCCGGCAAATCAATTCCGCCTCCGAAATCGCGGTGATGAAACCGGAGAACGAACCGAACCGCTCCCGGTTTCCCGCCTCAATGATCCAGATATTGCGCTTGTCGAGACATAACAACTCTCTATTCTTGTCTTTTCCGGAGGCCGTTTTCACGTAAGGCTTCATGGAGTACACGGCCACATATGCATTATATTTGCGTCCGAAAATCCATTTTCCTGCTTCCATGACCTCGTCAAATTGATCCATCGGAAAATAACAGTGCGTAAACCCGGCGGTCTCCTCGATTTTGTAAATGTAAGCGAGCATGTTTTGGTGCGCGATCGTTTTCGGCATTCGATATTGACCGCCCCAATAAGAAGGACGGGTTGTCTCGGACTTGTTGTCGAAGCAGGTGACGAAAATGGGAATATTCCCGTCAAGCAAGACTTGACCCGCCTGCACCTGATGTCCCGCTCTTCCCGTCATGGATTCGATGAGCCCGGAAACCATATAATCCTTCGTCCGGTAAGTCGCGCAATTTACCCCGCCAAGCCCATCGTGCGGAAACAATCCCATCCGGGTAAGGGTGTCCATTTCTTGTTCGGGGCGGGCCAACCGGACCACGGCGGGAGGAGGGGCGTAAGAACTGTCCATCAAAGCCACGGCCCCGATCGACAGCTTGTCGCCTCTTAACCGTTCGGGCACTCCGAACAGCAGCCAATTGATGTGGCTCATCGATTCCAATTCCGGATAAATCACCGCGTCTTCATAGCATCTTCCGTGCGTCGTCCCCATGACCCCTTTATAGCTGTGCGTCGCAATCAGGAAAACGATGAAATCGATCAATTGTTTGGCCAATAGACGAATATAGCTGTTTTCCTCCGCAAAATCCACCAGCCCCAGCAGCGCCAGCAAATCCTCTTCATAATACGTATTGGAATGCCACTCCATGAAGCCGTAAGTCCCCTTCTCCTTCACCCAACGCTCGGCCATCGCCTTCCCTTTCTGGATATGAAAAAGTCCGTTCTGGCCGCTGTTCGGAAATATCTCGTCCGGGAACAGCAGGCCGGCCAGGTATTCCGCGCTGTGAAACAAAATCTCGTGATTCTCCGATCTTGTAAACATCATGGAAGGGCCGGGCTCATCCTCCCAATATTTAAAGCGAAGAATGCATTGCTTCATCGCTTCCTTTAACCGCTCCGGAAGCAACTCGCTCTCCCGGTACCGGTAATACATTCGAAGCAAACCGTGCAACGCAAAATCCGCGCAATCGTATCTGGCATTGATGTACCGGATCGTCCGCTCGATTGCGGGAAGATCCAAAGCGCCGTCCCCGCGATCCGGCAACCGGACGAATGCCGCGTAGACGCTTTCCCGGTCGCTGAGGCTCGCAAGCGGCAGATCCGCGTACCGCTTCCGCAAAAAACGCTTGCGCTGCTCGTCGTCCGCCGCAGGAAGACCTTCCATCATTGTGATCCGGCGAAACGGAAGCCGTACGCCTTCAATGACCCCGTCGTCCTCGCAGACAAAATCGATGCACAGCACATACTCGCCCGGTTCACTCCATTCGCCCTGACCGCACAACCGGATCGCTTGCGCATTCTTGTCGATATTGGGCGCACCTTCCCATAACGGCGGATCCCCATCCTGCTCCCCTTGCCGCGTAAAAATGGAAACCTTCCACCCCTCCCTGCTCGCTAAAGGCTCTTGCAGGTTGAGGGTTAACGGTATTTCTCCCGGGAGCAGGTGACATTCCAGATAGAACTTCCCGAGATCGTTCTCCACCCGTTCGCGGGCATCGTTTTGAAGCAAGAGCGGAAGGCCGATTTGAAACTCGATGTCCTCCTCCAGGCGGAGCGCAAAAGAGTTCAGGCAATGTAGATGTACATTATACAGCATCACTTGGCAAAGATTGGCCCCTTGCTCAAGCTCGGCCTCGAAGGAGTAGGCGCCTTCCACCCTCCCGAGGCGGCGGATTTGAAATACTTCCTTGCCGTTTATCCAAACGGATAAGCCGCCCGCCGCCCAAAGGCGAAAGCGGTAAACGCCGCTTCGCTTCATTTGAATCTCGTTGCAGGCAAATGTCACCAGACAGCGGGCATGCACGCCGAATCGCGCCCAAGTCAATTTCTTTTCGGCAGGATCGGACCGTTTGTAGGCCCAGCGTTTGCTTTGTCCGAACAGTTCCAGCGTTTCCCCCTCTGTCGGGAGACGGAGGGCCCGCCTGTGTTCCGCCTCCGCGATCAGGGGCAAATACGGCTCCACCGGAACCGAATAGTTCGTTCGATATAACCCGGACACATCGCTTTCGTAAGGTCCGGCGTAAATCCATTTCATTATCGGCTGCTGGCCGCTCTGTTTGATTGCGATCACCCGATCCCCTCCACCTTGGAAGCCTCTATTTTATTCCTTGCTGCTGTCTAATAATGTCGTACAGATCTTCGGCCAGGAACGCGGTATCTTTGTTCTCCGCATACCATTGCTTCATCCAGGCCTCCGCTTCCGGGCCCTTACCTTTCGCCCATACGTTTTGGGCGTCCTGGATCATTTGCTCCACCGTATACTGAGGCCCGCTGACAATCGCCTTCACATACAGGTCGCCTATATTTTTGTAAGTCTGGCCCATCGTTATTTGCAGCTCTTTCGGCATTTGCGGCATATGTTCGGAAAGGGTGATCTCCGGGAAAGGACGGTCCAGATCGAAATAAGCCTCCTTGGCCAGCTTGAACAAAGCCAGACCTTCCTTCTCGTATGGGTCGTTCACGTTGAATTGGGATTCGAAAGCGCATTTCCCTTCGGTGGCGAACGTAGATGACGTCAGCATCCGGGCGTCTCCCATGTAACCGACCTGCTGCTTTTGCTCGCCTTCCAGAAGGACCGGACATCCTTGTTCGTTCCATTCGTAATGCTCCCCTTCGATGCCGTAGCCCATCGCCGTTCCCGTTGACGGTGTAGCCAAAAAGTCGGCAAATTCCATCACCGCCTCCGGATGTTTAGCCAGCCGATTGATGGCCGCCGTCATTTGCACCGGATTCTCGAACGTCGGATTGAATGCTCCCGCAGGGCTCTCCGGCAACGGAATCGGAATCAGCTCCGCTTCCGGGTCGTTTTCCTTCAGCGTCTTATATTCGTTCACCGCGAAAGTTCTCCAACTGATCTGCGCAGGGTAGATGCCGATTTTGCCGCTGACAAAATCCTGCTTGGCCTTCTCGCCGTTCGTGTCCGACAGAAAATCCCGATCGATAATCCCTTCGTCATATAAGCGTTTCATAAATTTGGCGGCCTCCGCCGTACTGTCCCAGGCATATTCGATCTGTCCGTCGCGGACGACGAAGCCCATATTTTGAAACATCTGGTCGATCGTTCGTCCGGCGCTGCCGCTTACCGCCATCCCGTAAATTCCGTTTCCTTGGGCCGCGAAAGCTTTAGCTACCTCAATCAATTGTTCCGTCGTTTCGGGCACCTTCAAATTCAATTTATCCAGCCAGTCTTTGCGGATGAGGATGGCGCGATTGGGGATCGACTCATTCAATCTGCCCAAATAGTAGAGCTTGCCGTCGCTCATCGTCCCCGCTTTCCTCAGTTCCGGGTATTTCTCCAGCATTTCTTTATAAACCGTGCTGTGTTGCTCGATCAGGTCGTCCAGCGGAAGCAGTTGTTTTTGTTCATACCACGTATTCCGGATCCAGGGACTATATTCGAATAACAGATCGGGCGCGCTGCCAGAAGCGAAGAGCGTATTATATTTCTGCTCGGAATCAAAACGCGGGATCGCTACGAACGAAACGTCGTGCGGACCGTTCTGCACCAGCCAATCCGTCCACCTGTTCTTTTCGATCGTTCCTTCCGCCGCCGGTACGCTGCCGCGATCATAGATCGCACTGGTGATTTTGACGCGTTGCTTCGTTTCGGTGTGCCCGGCATTCCCCTTCGTCTTCGTCGCGGCCTCCCCGCTCCCTCCCCCATTCGTAGAGCAACCCGACAGTATTGCAACGAACGCCAAACAACAAATCATAACGGCAACAAATCCATTTTTTTTCATATTCCGTTAGTCCCCTCTCTTGAAATTGAAGATGGAAGTTTTCGCTAACCTTTGATGGATCCGATCATCACCCCTTTAACAAAATATTTCTGCAGAAAAGGATAAACGATCAGCATCGGGATGATCATCAGCATAACCCCTGCCGATTTGATCGAATCCGGCGTGATTTTCCCCAAGTCTTCCGATTGCGAATAGAACGTTTCCGTCAAAACCGATTGACTTCTTACCATCTGCTGAACAAGCACGGACATATTGTATTTGCTCGTATCGTTAATATAGATCAGCACATTCATAAACGCGTTCCAAAACCCGACGCCGTAGAACAAGGTCAACGTAGCCAGCATCGGCATGGATAACGGCAAGATCACCTGCGCCAGCAATCGGATCTCGCCGCACCCGTCCATTCGGGCCGCCTCGTCGATTTCATCCGGCAAATTTTCAAAGAAGCTTTTCATGACGAGCATGTTGTAGGTGCTGATCAAACCGGGAAGCCAGATCGCATAATACGAATCGACCAATCCCAAGCTCTTCACCACCAAATACATCGGGATGAGGCCGGCCCCGAACAGCATCGTAAATACCATCAGCAACGTCAACATTTTGCGGGCGTAAAAATATTTGCGCGATAACGGATAGGCGGCCAGGATTGTCATCAGCATGCTTAGTCCCACACCGACAAACGTGATGACGAGACTGTTTTTGAAGGCGTTTACAATATTAGTTTCATAAACCAGCTTTCGATAAGCTTCGAACGACCATCCTTTCGGCCAGATCGTCACGCTTCCCGACAGAATGGCTTGCGTGTCGCTTAACGATAGCGCGGCCACATGCAACAACGGGAATAAACAAGTGGCGGCCAGTAAAGACATGAAGACGGCATTCAGCGAATAAAAGACGCGATCTCCAAGGGATGCTTTCATTCAAATCCTCCTTTCACGGAATCTAAAACAATCCCTGGTCAAATTTACGGGCAATCCGGTTGGCCGTCAATACCAGGATCAGTCCGACAACCGACTCAAACAGGCCCATTGCCGCACTCAGGCTGAATTGCGCTCCTTGAACCCCGACGCGGTATATGTAGGTGCTGATCACCTCGGATACCTCGGACACGACTCCGTTCTGCAGCATAAAGACCTGATCAAACCCGACCTCCATAATGCTGCCGGTTGACAGAATGAACAAGATAATAATAATGGAGCGAATCCCCGGCAGCGTGATATGCCAGATTTGCCGCAGCTTGTTCGCGCCGTCCAGGCTTGCGGATTCATACAAGCTGGGATCGATGGAAGTAATGGCCGCCAAATAAATGATGGCGTTAAACCCCATATCCTTCCACACCCCGGAACCGATAAACACGGCAATCCAGGAAATCGGCTTATAAAGAAACGGGTACGGGGCGCCGCTCCATTGTTCGATCCAGTGGTTAATGATGCCCGACTCCATGGAAAACACCGTCAAGACCATCCCGCCGATAATCACCCAGCTAAAAAAATGGGGCAGATAGATGATAGTCTGGATCGTCCGCTTGAACGCGGTTCTTCTGATTTCATTCAACAGAATCGCAATCATGATGGGGACCGGAAAACCGACGATCAATTTCAGGACGCTCAGCATCAAGGTGTTCCGAATAATATTCAGGGTTTGCGGCTGGGTAAACAGCATTTCAAAATTATGAAATCCTACCCAGGGACTTCCGAGCACGCCGTCCACAAAGTTATAATCTTTGAAGGCAATGAGGTTTCCGCCAATCGGCAAATACCTGAAAATGATATAGAAAGCCGCCACCGGCACGAACATCAGCAATAAAGGAAGATTTTGCTTAAATCTTCTCTTCCGGTGCAAGCGGAGCGATTCATTTTTTTCGCTCGTAAGCATAGTTCCCCTCCTTTCCGATTTTCTCTAGTTGCCCTCTTTGTGCAGCCTGGCAACTTCGGCCCCGGCCAATAACACAACGCCGATGCCATGCGTATCGTTGGTTCTCCAAGGCAAATCATGCTTGTAATAATCCGCCGAAAAAGAGTACCGGGAACCTTGACACACCCCGTACACATTGCCGTATTGATCGATGCTTTTTTCGGTCAGCGCCAGCCACCCCGATTCCACGGCATGCGCATACTTCGCCGGATCGGCAAACAACCCCAGTCGAATCCCTCTTGCAAGCGCATACACAAACATCGCCGTACAAGACGTTTCTTCATAGGAATCCGCATCCGTCAGCACCTGATGCCACATCCCGCTCTCCCCTTGAACCTGCAGGACGCCCAAGCTCATTTCCAGAAAAAAGGCAGCGACCGCATCGTAAGACGGATGCTTCTTGGGGAGCTTCGTCAGCAGTTCCGCCAACGAGAACATCGTCCAGCCGTTTCCCCGGCCCCAGGGCACCCGGGTCGGAGTATTGTACTTAAAATCGTAGACATGACTCATGAGCCGGACTTCCGGCATAAACAAATACGCCCGATACAGCAGGCACTGTCTTGCCGCTTCATCCAAACCAGCGGCGTTTCCGCGAAATCCGGCATAGCGGACAAGAAACGGCACGCACATATAGAGGTCGTCGGCCCATAAAGTATTTTCCATAAAATAGCCCTTTTGCTCCCGAAAAAAAGCACCGTCGCTTTTGCGCTCCTGTTCGTTCAGGATGTAATGCGCGATCCGGTCCGCCACCAGAGCGCCATCCGCGTCCCCGGAAGCGATGCCCGCCTCCAGCACGGCGGAGCCGCAGGAGCCGCAGTCGTCCAGCATATTCATTTCGATCAACTGCCGGTTCACGGACGGGTATCCGTATTCTTTTCCGCTCCAAAGGGCATAGGGATAAGCGCTTACACAAATTTGAAGATGCTTGCCGGCATATTCGGTGATATCCGGACGGGCGAGGATTCTACCGGTTTGCAGTAAGCCGTATAAGGTAACACCCACCGGATAGTTCCATTGACCGTACGCCGGATTTTCAAGGTAAGGCCTGATCCACCGGTTCGTCGCCCCCGCCCTCCAATACCGGGCTTCCCCGCCATCTTCATATATTGTCATGATGGAGGGCTGCTCTTGCGCGATAGGAGCCGGAGGCTGCCGGAAACCGCCGATGCACAACCAGTCGCCGTCATAACCATGAACCGGATGAGGGCAATGCCAATCCAGCGGTTTTCCTTCGCATGAAGCTTGCAATTCAAAGTCCCCCGTGGCAATAACGACAACGGAATGCGTCCCCTGCGCAAGTTCCTCTTCCCTTTGCCAGGGTCCGGATCTTCCGGCGAATAAACATCGCCCATCGACAAAAAGCTGCGTCTCACCGAAAGAATGGCCTGAAAATCGAACGATCCGTCTACCCGCCAACGGCAGGCGAAGCGTGCTCCATGAAAGGATATAATCCCCCTCTTCGTTGTAAGAAATCGTTTTGGGATACCACTGCAGCCTACTTGCCGCTTCCGAACTCGATGCAAAATGCCCTTTCTCCGGGATCGCATCCGCTTGCGTCGCTTCGGAATAAACCCAACCCGCCTGCCCTTGCCGCTCCCGAAACGGTGACAATACGTCCAGCGGCGACCACTTGCTTCTTGACGCTCCGATCAGACAGCCAAACCCGGAAGGCGAGCAACCTAGGCGCAGCAGCAATTCGTTCCACCCTGGCTTCAAATCGATCGTTACCGTCTTGGATATCGATCGATTGACTTCCTCCGCTATACCGGATTTGTACACCATATCATCGTTTAACCAAAACAACGTCGGTCCGTAACAATGGAGGCTTAGTTCCACGGGCCGCTGGACGTCGCTCCATACCAGCCCGCAAACATAGGCATATCGCCCATATTCCGTCTCCGGAAGCCGGTCCGCCAGGTTGATGTCGTATTTCCCATCCGCCGACTGCCGAAATCCCATTCGGTTAAAGACCCGAAAAACGGGAGGCAACGCAGGATTATCGCTCATATACCGGCCCGCGACCAACGACAAGATCCCTTCAAAATCCCGGCTGCCCAACCGCGCCGCCGCACTCCTTCGTTTCGAAAAAAACTCCGTCATCCCTTCATCCCTTCCATTGCTGCCTGCTTTCTTGTTTATTGTACCTGGTTCATCCTGCGCCAACCTCGAATCTGCACAGGGAAATCTTGAATTTCTACAGATGCAAAACGCCCCGGCCCCAGATAGCTCTGATCTAGGACCGGGTCGTTTGTGTTCGATTGGATCATCTGGCGATACTCGCTCCGAACCGGGCGGAACTGGCCGGACATCTCGAGCGAATGCTGCGCCATGAGGTTTCCCCGCAAATGATTGCGGATCATGGCGTAAACGAATCGCTGTATCTTCAGGACCCCGACGGCATTCTGATTGAAATTACCCGCGATTTCACGCCGGAGGAACTGGCCGGACACTCTCCGCTCGGCTCCCGGGAGCTGGCGCATCAACTGCTGGAGCTAGGCCGGAAATTAGGCGGCCCTGCCCCTCCCGGAGTTGGCGCGGACACCCAAATCGGCCACATCCTGCTCCGAGTGACCGGCCTTCGCGAGGCGGAGCAATTTTATACGCGGGAGATCGGCTTTGATGTATCGCTGCGTTTGCCTGGGGCGGTGTTCGTGTCCGCCGGACGGTACCACCATCATGTCGGATTTCATGTCTGGGAAACTGACGGCGGCTTACGGGCGGACGTTTCCGCCATTGGGCTCCGCCACTTTACGATCCTGGTCCCGGATTCCGCTGCCCCAAACGAAGCCTATGTATTGCGCGATCCGGCCGGGAACGGTTTGGCCGTAACTTCACCGGGCAACGTAACCCCGGAACGGCTCATCGAAATCGATCAAACCTTAATGAACTTGAAAGGAAGAAACACGAAATGACCCAACCTCAACCTTTGCAAATTATCGCCTTGTCGGGCAGCCTGCGCAGCCAATCTTTCAATACGGCGCTGCTGCGGGCCACACCGGGACTGGGCGGAACCGCCCGTGCCCAGACGAATTTGCGGGTGCTGCTGTTCGGATTAAACATGATCCCGTCAATCGCCCCGAGTTTCAACTCTCGCAAGCTCATTTGAAATTCGATGAATCCGGACAGCTTCAAGATCAGACCGGGCGGCAAATTCTTGAACAGCTCATGCACCAGTTTGTTGCTAAAGTGAAGCGATATCAACGGGAGAACGGCGAACGGTAACGACAAGCGTGGGGAACAGGACTTATTGGAAAACAGAAAAACAGCGGCAGATTAGAACATCCTTTCGGCGTTCCTGGTTGCCGCTGTTTTTCATCATGCTCCCATGATGTCCCCATTATTTCCGCTCACCCCAAAATAGACCGCTCACCCGTTTGGCAAAGTCTTCGATTCCGAAGGTTGCCGTATCGATCCGGTTATACCAGTTGGTTATCGTCTCCAATATCCACAATGGAACCTTTGTCCCGCTAATGAGCGGATAAACGTGCTGGTACGCCCAGGCCAAGTGCTCCCACCTGTTGTCGTTGCCCTCTTTGACATATTCCGAAACATCGAGGACTTTCCCCCTGCCCTCTTGCAGGAGCACGTTCTTAAGATGAATGTCCCTTGGGTTCAGGCCCTGACTTCGGACAAACCGACGGGCTTCCTCCACGTCCTGGATAACTTGCTCGGGAACCGGCACTCCGTACAGAAGACAATCATACAACGTCATCCCTTGCTCTAAACTTAATACCAAATAGTTCGAACCCACACCATAACACTTGGCAAAATAAGGCGACCCTTTTAACCGATCATAGATGTTTGCCTCAACCTCCTTCTTATCTATCGCCTGTGGGGTATACACTTTATAGGCGTAATCAGGGGTGGCCGGGTCATAAAATACGGCGGCATCCGTACCGATGCCGATGCAGCGCAGATGTTCCGGAAACCGAACGACCGAAACCGGCTTATTGTTTTCTTGGCCTTCCAGCTCGACAAGCCTTAAAGCTTCCTCCGCTCGTTTCCAATCCGAAATCATGCTCATCCCCTCCTCTAGCCCCGCCAAGAGCCTTCATTCCCAAAGTCTTATTCCGTTATCTTACCTTCATATATACCCAAAATCAAAAAAATCACCGTACAGCAAAAAAGGACGCGATTCGGTCGCGTCCCTCTCATTCTTGCCGGGACAAACGTACGTCCCTATTTAATCGTGTGCCGTAGGCTTACAGCGCCCGGCTCATCTCCACGCACATCAGAATAAAGGCTCCAACGCCGTGCAAATCGTTCTCGCTGGTAGGGCGGGCAACATAGTGGGCGTAATCGCCGATGCCCGTCCCGATACAAATATGCCCGAGGATCATCTTGCCGTTCTCATCGAATTTTAGCGTATCAATCACGCCCCGGTAGCCCTTCCGAGCAACCTCCAGATACTTGGCGTCAAGGTATCCGAGGCGCACGGCTTTGGCGATAGACAAGACGTACATCGCCGAGCAGGAGACCTCCACCCAATTATCCGCCCGGTCGCCTTTGTCGACAACCTGGTACCACAAGCCGGTTGTTGCATCCTGATATCTGGACAGGGAGATAAGCAAATCCTGAAGGATGTCGATCAGCTTGGCCTTGTCCTTGTGGTCTTCCGGAAGGAATTCGAACATTTCAAGCAGTGCGATAGGGTACCACCCCATCGCGCGGCCCCAGAACTCCGGCGCCAAGCCGGTAACCGGATCCGCCCATTCCGCTTCCTTCGTCTCGTCCCAGCCATGGTACAACAAGCCGGTCTTAGGATCCCTAGTGCGCTCCGCCATCAGAATGGCCTGATAGGTCATCGTATCGAAATATTCGCTTGCATCGAAAGTCTTGGCGTATTGAACGGCAATCGGCCCGGCCATATACAATCCGTCCAGCCACATTTGATTCGGAAGATGATCCTTATGCCAGAACCCGCCCGAGGGGTTGGTCGGCCAGGATTTCAACAAGGGGACCAGTTGATCCAATGCCTTTTTATAACGTTCGTCTCCCGTTTGTTCATACAAGTTAAACAACAGCACGCCCGGCTGAATATCGTCCAACTCTCCGGTATGGCACTTCTTGATACTGCCATCTTCAAGAACATGGCTGTCCACCCAACGCTTGATATAATCGAAATATTGGGGCTTCCCGGTCTCCCGCCAGCATTGCTCCATGCCGGACAGAAAAACCCCCTGATGATAATGGAACCAGTCCGGCGGAAGCTGTTCCGGCTCGTATTTGGCCATCAACGCTTCGCAGGCTTTCTCTGCCCATTGAAGGGGTGTCAGCGCTTCTTGCCGCCCCTTCTCGAAATCGGTTTGTGCTGAATTCAATCCGCTCATTCCTCCTCGTTATGTTCTCAAGCCACATACTAGCACAGGAATATGTACATTTTTTGCGACAAAGCGTGGATTCTTCTTATATCTTGCGCGAGTTCAAGGTATAATGGATTGACAATCGGATTTGAGGCGGTGCGTGTCTTGAGAGATCTTTTATACGACAACGATGAGGGAACTTTCTCGGTATCCCACCGGAAGGCATTGAGCATTCATATGCCGAGCAGCCATTTTCACAGTACGTACGAGATCTATTATTTGCTGGCCGGCAAACGGGAGATTTTTATTAAAGACCGGACCCTCGTGATTGAAGCGGGGGATATCGTCATTATCCCTCCGAATATTCTGCATCGGACCACCAATGCGAAAATTCCCGAACACGAGCGGCTGATCGTAAACATTCATGAAAAAGAAATGCTTCCGGCGAAAAACGCATCTCCGAACATCCTGCAGCCGTTGTTCGAGAAGGAATATCTCCTCATCCGAAGTGCCCAACTGGATCCAGGATCCACCCGGACGCTGGCGCAGCAAATCATACGGGAGATGCGCGAGGCCAAACCCGGCTTCGTGATGTACGCGCTCACTTTAACGCTGCAGTTGCTCATCATTTGCTGCCGACAGGTGAAGCAAAACAGCCCGGAGCCGCCGTTCCCAAGTCCGATGCATGAACGGATATCGGAGATCGTTCGTTACATTAACGACCATTATGCCGAGAAGTTGTCGCTTCATTTGCTGGCGGAGAAGTTTTACGTGAGTCCCTATTATTTAAGCCGCTGTTTTAAAGAAGCGACGGGGTTTACCTTTGTGGAATATTTGAACAGCATTCGGGTCAAGGAAGCCAAGAAACTCTTGGTCCACTCCTCCCTGAAGGTCAACCTGATCGCCAAAAAGGTAGGCTTCGGCAGCGTCACGCATTTTGGCAGAGTGTTCAAGCAAGTCACCGGGCATAATCCGTTGTTTTATAAAATGGATCCATGATAGAGCAACAAACACCCCCGCCCTATCGTCCATAGGATGGAGGTGTTTATGTTGAAACAACTAGGATTTATTCTCTTGTTCGCCCTCTTGCTTGGATGCCAAGCTTCCGAACCGGGCCCTGACGTCAATTCGGCGAAGACGGAACCAACTCCGGTCGCTCAAACGCAAACGTCAAGCAGCCAAGACGACTTTTTCTCCGTGCGGCTTGCAGCTCCTGAACAAGTGAAGGTCAACACGATTTTCTCCATGGAAGCGGAATTGAAAAACACGGCGGATCAAACGTTCGAAATCATAACGGGAGAGCCGGTCTTTTACTATGTCATACAAGACAGCGACGGAAATGCCGACCCCATCGTAAGAACCGACATTGGCGTCATACGCCCTATTGATTCGGACGACGTCATCCAGGAGAAACATCCGTATCGCTTTAAGACCCCGGGCGTCTATGAAGTCTCCGCCGTTGCTGAATTCACGCTGCAAGGGGCAGACGACAATCCCCAAGTCTATAAATTGGAGACCGATCGGAAGAGGATCGAAGTGATCGAGTAGGTTTTGACACTTTGCGCTTCCCAAATGGGGATTGGGCTATCAACCCATTCGATCGGGCCAAGGTATCGGTGATCTTCCCCCGCAACGCAGGCCCGGTGGAATAGAGGGCGCCGAAGGCGAGCACAGTCTAGCCAACCTGAAGCTGCGCAGAGTTCAACGTCCGAACAAGGCCAACCTGCGCCGTTTCCTATTTACGCTAACGCTTACCAGAACGCTTATTTGGGCAAAAAAAGGAGAGTTTCATTTCTAACGCTGACCACAGCGCTTATAGGGCCAAAAACACCGCTTTTCTGGGGAGAAGCCGGGAAATAAGCTCTCCTGCAAGCGTTACAACTTTCAAGTCCCCGTTTCGGCTCAAATAGCGTTGTTGACAAGCGTTAGATAGGGAGCGTCAACAAGAAGTTTGTGCAGTAGATGTGTCCATCAGCGAAACGGAAGTGGGGAAAGAGGCCTCCCCTCCCACCAAACCAGCCACCATAGTCGATAACATCTAATATAGATAGGTTCCTCTGCTGCGTCCATATTCGTCAAACTGTTCAGGCCATCCTTAATCGCATCTTGCGCCAAATCCTGGTCATGAGCATAGTAGATCGTGCCCCAATTTACGCTGTATTTTTTTGGAGAGGCCGTTTTTGCCAATTCCGGATGTCTTCCATGTCGTTTTTCCTCTCATTGCTTACGGCTTCCAGGATCGTGTCTTTCAGAAACTCTTTCGATTTCTGCTCCTCGGCGGCATGCGCAACCTTTCTATTTATTATAAATCACCGGAGTTTTGAATTCCCAACACTTCCACAGCTTATCATCCGTCGCCAGTTCAGCCATCAAATGACTTACATTGATTCTGCTTGTTTTTCCCGCATTGAATATGGGGCTTCTTACCGGAGATTCACAAACTTCATATGGACTCTCTTCCTCATGATTGACCAAGGTATCCGGCCGTACGGCAATCCATCCGACATTGTCGTCTTCCTTACCTAATTTGGCAATCAAATAATTTGCTGCCTTCATATTATCTCGATGAGGAGGAAGCAAAAGCTTTAGTAAGGATAGGATGATTTTTTCTCCCATTGAATTTGTCTCTCCCGATAACGTGTTCGTGTAACCTGTTGTACTCATCAGGATGAGTTTTACCCTTTTGTCGGCCCTTTTGGGGATGGTCTCACAGATTCTTTTGATTGCATCGAATACCAAATCACGAGGTTTGCCGAACATCCCTTTGAGCGTAAGATTGTGACCCAGACAGGAGATTATGACATCACAATCACGTAGTAACTGATTCATTTCAGCCTCATTTAACTCGTTGATATTCCCCTGTACAATCTCCACTAATGGATGTTCTAGTATGTCTTTGGGAAGAACGGCACTTTTGCGAATGAGAATCCGCGTATGGATTTGCCTTTTGATAAATTGCCTGACGACTTGTTTCCCGGTAGCGCCGCTTGCTCCAAGCACTAATACTTTCATACTTCATCTCCGTTTTCATTAGATTTTATTTAAGAAGTTGTTCTCACGCCTTAACTTGATTGAATCCTCTGAGTATTAGAAGTACCGCGATAAAGTGTTTTTATGAATAGTATATTGGCTGCAAGGCATGACCGAGTAGATACTAAAGTAGGGTTCGATATAAAAAAAGGCCCAAGCCTTGCCTCTAGGCATTGCTTAAGACCGGAGTAGGTTAGATCAGTCCGAGCTCTCTGGCGCGTGCGATTGCTTCGGTTCGCCGTTTAACCTGTAATTTATCAAAAATGTTGCGATTATACCCCTTCACTGTACTTAAGGCCAGGAAAAGCCGGTCCCCTATTTGTTGATTGGAGAGGCCCTGGGCGATCAGTTGCAGAACTTCCAGTTCACGCTCGCTTAAGCTATCGATTAAAGGCTCGAAGCGGGTGGGGGGACTGTGAACAGCGAAATCATGGAGCTTCTGTTCATGATGCATGGTAGACAGTAAAAACCCGGTATAATCCGGCTGGATGCGACGGGTAGCCGCTTCCGTTAACAAATCTAGCATGGGCATACCTTCGTCTACAAAAAGACGAACGAAACCCTCATTCTCCGCTAGTGTCAAAGCATCAGTTAATCTTTGCAGCGCCCTCTCCATATCGCCTTGGATCTGAAAGGCTAAGGCTTGGAGTACAAGAAGCTTAAGCTGTTCGTTCTTCCATTGCTTTGCTTTCGCTTGGTCACACAAAGTACCCAGTATGGCCAGGGCCGCTTTTGCGTTCCCTTGGATCATATGGATTCTTGATTGCAGAACAGGCCATTCACTAGTTTCCAGATGCTTTACGGCTTCCGGAAAGCTGCCGCGATGAAGAGAAATAAGCAGTTCCATGTGTTGAACTTCGCCCATAAGATGAGTAAAGGATCGTTCTTGCACTTCATGACGAGCTTTAGTTAACAAAGCTTCCGCTGCCGAAATATCTTGTCTGGCGAGTTTTAATTTTACCGCAAATAATTCACTATCGGATAGCCTATCCGTATTCTCGATCTGCCTGGCCAACAGGATACTCTGCCCTAAATGCTGTTCGGCGGCCTCCAAATCATTCCATTCATAGAAGATTCGAGCCATGCCTAAGAATGCCTCACAAGCGGCCGGCAGTGGCGGTTCCCCAGCTAGTTCAATGACTTGTTTATAGGTTCGCACAGCCAGGTTCAACTGATTGTCGAACTCCTGGATTTGGCCTGTACCTAAAGTTGCCATAAGCGTAATAATCAGATGTCCCATTCGCTTGCTGCTCGATAAGGCTTCGGTATAAGCTCGCCTGGCGGCTGCGCGATCGCCCTGCCGCTGGTAGGCAACGCCTAACGTCCAGGTTGTCGCCGCGCGTACAGGCAGATTATTCGGATGTAAATGCTCCAGCGCGAGAAGGGATTGGGTAATAATGGTATCCGTCTCGTTCCGTACGACTCCAAGCGTGGACCGGATCGATGCTATATGCCCGATGAGATGATGATCTGCCTCCTGGGGAGCGTTGTATTTCATGGCCGCTTCGGCAGCGGATAGTTTTTGTTCGATTCCGTCTACTTGGCCGATTATCAATAAGGCGGAGGCATAAATCACCCAGAGCGACGGCCGTTCGTTAAGCGTGGACTCGTCCTGGCGCTTTAACCAATTTAGTACAGGTTGAGCGGCGCCGCGAAAATGTAAGGGCATTCCCCTTCCTTCGATTAATGTTGCGGCCCGATCCACATCTTGAGCCGCCGCAGCGTGCTGAAAAGCTTCGATCTCAAGGTCATTCTCTTCAAACCACTGGCTTGCCCTGGTATGCAGAACGGCGATCTCCTCGGCCTTATCCTTGTTGGCATGATACAAACGCTGACGCAACAAATCGGCAAAAAGATGGTGGTAACGGTACCAATGACGCTCGCTATCCAACGGGATGATGAAGAGGTTGGAACGCTCCAGATACGCCAGGATTTCATCTCCTCCCATACCCTTCGGTAGAACGGCATCACAGAGGGGGCCGCAAATTCGATCAAGAATGGAGGTATGCAGCAAAAAGGTCTGAACCTTTTCGGACTGCCGCATAAGGACTTCCTCCATTAAATAGTCCAACACAAAACGGTGACTGCCGGTAAAGGACGAGATAAATTGAGCCGTATTCGAACGGTCCTGCATAGAGATCGCGGCTAATTGCAACCCGGCGATCCACCCTTCTGTGCGTGCCTCCAGGTATAATATCTCTGCAGACGATAGGTTAAGCCCCATGATTTGGTTAAAAAATAACCCCGCTTCATGCCGGGTGAAACGAAGGTCGTTTCCGCGCAGTTCAGTCAATTGGTTCCTTGCCCGTAATCTGGCGATCGGCAGCTGCGGCTCTTCGCGCGTGATGAGGATCAAATGCATCTGTAAAGGTTGATGATCGATCAGAAAAGACAGCGCATCATGTACAATTTGAGATTCAATGACGTGATAGTCATCAAGCACGAGAATAAATGGATCCGAACCGGAGGATATCTCATTGACTAAAGCCGTAAGGATGTATGGGATCGGCAGCGGTTGCGGAGCTTGCAGCGCTTTCCATGCACCTTGGTCGTTAACGTCAACGATGTTCTTTATGGCAGCGATAAGATGAAGGAGAAATCGCCCAGGATCATTATCACCTTCATCCAGCGACAACCAAGCGGCCCGACGTCTACAGTCAGCCAACCACTCGCTGACCAACGTGGTTTTCCCATAGCCCGCAGAAGCGGAGATTAGCGTTAGTTTTCCTTGCAGCCCCTCGTACAAGCGTTCAAACAAATGTGAGCGTTGAACCACCTTCGTTCGCGCCGGAGGAATATGCAACTTTGTGGTTAATATTGGGATGTTCATTTTTTTCACTTCCTCTTGGCTATCGCTGATGTACTCCTTCGAGACTATTACAGTTTGTATGCTTTTGGGAATTGAACATGATTTTTTCTCCCATATGCCTTCGATCTACTTTCAATTGATTTCAACTCTATGTTTGTTATAGTAAAATAAAAGTATCATAAAAAGGATTTGAGGTGTTTTTTATGAAATGGCCTAAGGTTAGAAAACAGTTTCCTGATCGTTGGGTATTATTTGAAGCCATCTCCGCAAAATCCACCAATCAACAGCGGCAAGTTGAGGAACTGGCCGTTATTTCTGATTTTGATGATACGAATTGTGCCTGGCAAGCTTACAAAGAACACCACCTTGCTGATCCCAGTCGGGAATATTACATTTACCACACCTCACATGAGCATCTTGAGATTATTGAGCAACCCTTTACTGGAGTACGTGGCTTACAATGAAGATTGTGATGAAAAATGGTCTACCGCTTGTTTCCGTTAAATTAGGCTATAAATCTAGCACGATTACTCTAGAAAACGTTCTCCTCGACACGGGCTGTGCAATTTCGGTCTTTGATACTGACATCGTTTCTTCGATCGGTCTCATGATTAACACCGAAATTGGCAGAGCTGTCCGAATGTATGGGATTGGCGGCAAAAGTGAACTAGCATTTCAACAAACAGTAGACGAAATCTCAATCGATTCAAACCATCTATCAAATTATACTTTACAATTAGCAATGACAAAAATCCCTTACGGTTTTGATGCAATACTCGGGGTTGATTATTTCACAAGAAGTCAAGCGGTTATCGACTTCAAAAACTTTGTGATGCACTAAAAACAAAATCACTCCAAAAAAAACCGCATTCCACAAACGGGAAACCAGCACAACTACTAATTCGCCCGCCGATTCACTCCTATTGTGCCTTTATATTGTTGATTTGCATGTCCTTTTTATAATGCGGTTCATGGGCTTATGTGTTGGGGGACGGCCTTTCAAAACATGATATAATTTCTATAAATGAAACACTGAGAAATGGAGTGATTTTATGCTGTGGCAGGAAGTTCGTACGGTTTATCCCGATCAATATGTACTGCTCGAAATTCTCGACTCTCATACCGTAGACAACATACAGTTCGTTAACGAGGTAGCTCTGGTTCGAGCCATTCAAGACCCCTCCGAAGCGACCAAAGAGCTCCTAAAATGCAAAGATAATAACATCGTTTACCACACCGGCCAAGAAAAAATTGCGATCGAGCTAAGAAAACCTCCATTCTATAGGAGCCGATAACATGAAACACTTCGAGGTTACTAAAAATCTTCTGGTCTTAATAGAATTTCACTTGTAGCCTCTTGCTCAAGACGAATTCTATTTTGCAACATATAGTGTAATACCAGTTTCCAATCCTTATATCGAAGATCTTCCAGCGCCACGGCAATTTGATCTGAATAGGCGTCTGTTATTGTCGCAGCCTGCTGCTCATACTTACGTAATGTCATAGTATCCATCCATAACGGTTTAAGATTAGGTAGTAGCTTATTCTTTATAAACTCAAATATTCGGATTCCGCCTAAATCAATATCACCCCAGTGCAAAATTGGAACGGTGTCACCCGTCCTTTCCATTAACGTGGAAAGCAATTTTAAAAATTGTTGCAAACTACGATGTGGAAAACCCCCTGTATAAATGACTAATTCCTGAGTAGCATAACGCTCGCGCTGTTCAATCCATTGATGGTAGCTTGTCAAGTTCTCAATTGTTATGATACGTCGTACTTCGGTTGTTATATCTGTCATAAGTTCTATAGTTCGATGGGACAAACCTACTCCTCCAAACAACCCTTCGGTTGAGTTCCATCCCCCGTTTGTCTTGAATTGAAGCGGACCACAAAAGTAGACATATTGCGGGTTTCGAGTCAGCCCGATAAGATCCAGCCACTCTTCGTCCGTTTCCATCTGTTCCCCGGAAGCCTGCTTTACCACAGATATTAACTTCTTTAATACACTCCCCTCCAAATGCTTTGAGTCATGAAATAAATGCTGACTAAACAATCGGATTGAAGCAACCTTTTCTCCTAACGTAGGCAAGTGATTCAGAACCCGTACAAGATCTTCATATTCAGATGGACTATCAATATCCAAATAAACAGTCTTTCCCTGTTGCAAGCTTGTCAGTGCCTGTACCGTCCAGTTCGCTATCCAGTCCCACGGATGATTTGCAAGCGGAGCTAGTATCTCATAAAGGCGATTCAATTTCTTACGAAGCGGCATTCTCCCAGAAAGTAAATAGGCCTCATCAATCATCTCCCAGTTTAAATAAATACGTTCTACTTCCTTCATTTCTCGAAACTTGGCCCAATGTAATGATAGAATTTTTCTATCCTCCAGATTAATCAGGACTTCATTCATCCATTGCCGTTTCACAAAGTCCATTTCATCCGTATAGTCCGAATGAAAAGAACTTTTGGACATCACAACCTGTGGCCGTTGTTTGCCGGGCTTTCCGCTTTGAAAAGATTGACTTTGTTCATATTTACTCAGTAATGCGTTTAACAGTTCCCGGGAAAAGTGTTTTTTAAAGTCTTTTTCTCCCAAGTCCGAAGTCATTCCTGTCACTTGAAAACGCCCCAATCAAAATCATGCTATTTTATTTAAAATAATGTAAGTTCATTATCGTCTATAGCCTGTTCGTCAGCTTCATCCGCTGCTCCGTACATACTTTGGTCATCCCAGCGGTCAATCATATCTACGTAGCATTGATAGTTGAACTTGGTGACAAACAAGGTAGTCGATACTTCAGGCGCCATATGCTGCATTTTCTCATCTGGGACGGCAGCAATCAATTGAAGTCCTAATTGTTTGATTAACCTAAGACTTGATTGAATGCGCTGCTCGTCCATCTTGTTAAAAGCTTCATCAAAAACAACCAGCCGCGATGTTTTGTTACTGGAGTACAAGTAATGAAATGAAGCTAAGATTGCAATATAAAACGGTGTTTGCGTCTCACCACCAGACTTCTCTTTCAGCACTTGTGAAAATTTGGATTTTGCACCGTTGCCTGAGGTAATAACAATATCAAAATCCAGATACTGCCGATAATCTGTAAATTCATCAAGTTCCCCTACCTCACCCCGTACCAGCTTTTCAAACAACTCATGAAGGTTTGCAGTGCGTTCATTATCAGGGAGCTCAAACAAAGATCCTTTTTCCATAAGCATAGGATCCATAATGGCATCGTAAAATTTTTTGTATCGTTCATTTGCTCTTACTTCAAAATGATATCGGTCGTCAGAAAAGGGAAAATGACGCAGGGCATAGTTAAGCTGATCGAACTCACGACGTGCCATTTCAATGGCTTCACGTAATTTAAAAATAAAATGTGATTTGAACTCTTCCTCCGAATCAGCCAGAGCCGCCTCCACTTTCGCTTGATATTCTGGAATGTTCAGGTGCTCAATTGTCTCATACATTTGATCATAGGCTGTATTATCTTCATCCTGGAAATCAGCATTGCTGGCATGGTCAACATTATAACGCGTACGCAGTTTAACTACCGATTTGAATTGTTCATCTCGTTGTGTCTGTGTGCTCCTCCAACTAATTGAATAATTATGTAACTTTTGCGCGGTTGGTATTGTTGTGGTTTGTTTTAAATAATCTTCATACCTTTGCAATGCCCGCTGCTCATTTTCCATTCCCCAATCATTTACCCATTGGTGACAGTTTTCCTCTGCCTCTCTGATCTTGTTTTCTTGTAGATGAACGGCCGCAGTATATTGCTTGCACTCTACTTCTAACTTTCCATGTTTCTCTTGATAATCTCCCAGTTGCGATAGCCAATTACTCTCCTGCTCGTTCCAGTATTCGTACTCGCTTTTCAGGCGTTCGGATTCTGTCAGATCGAGCGTTCTTAATCTTTCCTGATCTTGGTCAAGTTCAAGCGCTAGCTCCTCGAATTTTCGCATAAGACCTGTATTCTCCGATAAACGAGTATACTGAGACTCTTTTTCCTTTGTACTCCGAATTCTCATCTGAAATTCGTTATATAAGTGTTGGTGCTTAGCATGCGCTTCTTGAAGCTGTGACAGCTCGGTTCGCCGAATTTCCAGTTGTCGAACGATAGCCTTCGCTCCCATATACGGAACTTCATATTGCCTCTTGGCCATTTGTATGGCTACATAATTGCTATAAACCATACAACTTTTGGTTACTGCGGTACGATGATGCCGGAGTTCTTGCTCATTTGCCGCTTTCATCACCCTTCCAAGCAAATGTTCAATATGAGCTCGGATAACAGGATGACTGGCCTCAACCTCAAAGGCTAATGATCCCTTTTCGGAAGTGCCAAGAAATCGCTTCTCTTTTTCCGTATCGACTAGACCTACTCCCTCTAATTTATATTTCCATTTGTCCCGCTCATAAATATGTAGAGCCTCTGAAACATATTGAGGTTCGACCAGAATGTCAAACCGCTGGGTATTCAAGTAGCCTTCAATGGCATTCCGCCACTCTTCATCAATTAACTCCGCTTCCTCACAAAAAATCCAAACTGTCGAGCGACCTTTTAATCTGTCCTCTAACAATGCTTTCAAATGACGTACTGGCTCCGAATAGCTGAATCGTCTCTGTTCCAGTTCGCGAATAACCCGCTCCAATTCCCGGATTTGTACTTCATCGGTTTTAAGTTGTTCCTGCAAACGGGACTCGCCGACTATGAGTCGTTGATGGAAGATTGACAATGCGTTTCCTATCGTCTTCAAACATAACTGCCACTCCTCTTCCT
Source organism: Paenibacillus sp. JL3B1040 (assembly GCF_057063165.1). NCBI lineage: Bacteria > Bacillati > Bacillota > Bacilli > Caryophanales > Paenibacillaceae > Paenibacillus > Paenibacillus tiangongensis. Next base: position 3,028,463 of record NZ_CM169317.1, read on the forward strand.
CATACACTTCCAATTTCGTAGACCGGACAATTTCCAACAATAGTTGTAACGTCTCCTGATGCTCTTTTATTGTCCCTCTTTCTTGATCGGCCAATGTCCAATATTCATTGTCGGACCAATCAGTAAGTTGGCTCACAAGCTCAAGCTCTTGCTCCAACTGATATTCATACGTTTGCTTGAGTCTTCTAAATTCCTCAAGCTTTTCTTCTCCTTCCTTCACCTTCAGTTCAAGTACTTGTTTTTCTTTTTCAGCCGCATTGTCTTGCCAACGCCGATAAGCTGCTTTACTTTCCTCGCTTGCTTCCCGATGCTTGGTTTTAGCCAACAAAATACTTTCTTTTGTCAAGGCCAATTGCTGCCGAGAATATGCTAGATCTCGTTCCCTTTCTTCCTTGTACTCACGTTCTATTTCTAATTTTAAACGCCGAATAACATAATCCTGTTCCTTCGCCGTTTCCCGATATCTCACATATACTCGATAGCTCTCTTGAATGGCCTGCAGTTGTACTTTTCGTTCCTGAAGACGTTCCAATTCCAGCTTGTATCGTTCATGAAGCTCGAAATTGTGTTTTAACAAATCTAATTGCAACTCCCGGCGATCTAAAATGTAGTCATAAACAAAGCTGCGAATATCTGAAATTGGTTTAAACGATAGTGCCTTAGTAAATACTTTAAAGAAACGTTCAGGCATTCCTCCGGTCCTTGCAAGTAGCGCCTTTACATAATTAGACTTATTTCTTTCAAACAGCGCTTTATTGCGAGTCCCTCTTTTACCGATCGCCCCGGTAATACCGCCATAACGCCGTCGAAACTCTTCCCGATTCAACAATTCTTCACGGGAATTTACAAAATCAAGTTGTTCCAACTTGGTTTCTGCCAAAATAAAGTATTCTTCATCATAAGTACTGTCCCGGTACACATCTACAACAATCCCGATAATAAAAGATTCTTGCTTTTTTTCATCTAGAAATTCGGAGACGATGTAAGTTGTAAAATCACCATCACGAAGAAAAGAACGGTCATCGTTTCCAATTTTACCTTTTAGATAATTAATATAACTCCGTTTTGCCTCATCTGTAGCTGCATTGAAACGAATTAGCCGCTGATCTGCCACAAACAAAACTTGAAGTGCGTCAATAATCGTGGATTTCCCGGCACCGTTTTGGCCGGTGATAAGTGTCTGTTTTCCAAACTCCATGGTCACATCTGTGAAATAATGCCAATTAATCAATCGCAATCGTTTCATCCACTTCATCTAACATCCCCCCTTTCTTTTCAGGCTCGTATCTTGAAAGACGCTCAGCTAAATACTTCATTTCATCCGTCTGGATCACGTACATCCAAGTATGAAATAACTTAAAGCGTGCATCATCCGACCGTTGGTCTACATCAAGCGATTCAATCAGCTGAAATTGGACACACAATCGTACTAACCGATCCAATACAGTAGGCTTAACCCATTCCATACGAAAAGTCTCATATTTGCTTCGAATTTCGTACAACGTTACCATCGGGTAATCGGCCAGCGTCAAGCCCTGTCTTTTCTCTTCATACAAAATACGAAGGATTAGCAGCCAAATAGTATGATCACGATCAAGTCTTTTCCGTAAACGGCTGTCCTGGATATGCAAGTAAACACATTCGTGTCGTTCATCGACCGTTAATTCCCAACCTAAAAATTGAAAATAAGAAGATAAGCCGGAACGATTCCGCCGGATGACTGCATACACCTCTCGCTCCTTTTCCTTAACAAGCATATTTCCTTCCAACAATCTGTTTATTGCTTCCCGTACTTTTTCACGTTCCGAATCACCCAAGTCTTCAAACATCACTTCAACTGCCCCCTCTCCGTTTAATGGTATGGTTATCGAACCGGTAATTTCCGATAATAAGCAATTGCCGCTCAGTCCGGCGTTGAATGCGAAATGCAGAACCGCCATCACTTCCGTATAAATAAACATAGGCAAGCAATATAAATTCTTCTGCAGTTTGAGGGGCAAGTTCAGCTAACTCCATTTCAGCCCGACCATTCAACTTTTGCAGCACATAATCATTAACCTTCTTCCGGGTAACGGCCTTGCGCATTTTCTCAGCACTTTTTTCTTTCATTTCCTGCCTTATATGCTCAGGTATTTCAATGACAATGTGAGCTTCCGGCTGATGCGGCGCTCTTTTCCGCCTTGGCGGCAACAGCGATTGCTCAGAAAGCGACCTTACTTGACGGATTGCAAAAATCCGATCCTCTTCATCGGAAGGAGGCGACTTGCCAAGCAGTTCTATCAGCTTAGCGATTTGTTGTTCTGTTCCTTCATTTTGTTGGCTTAAATAACGCGCCCGTTCAAATGAAGACCGTAAGTACTGGTTATGACGAACATCAATTTGATAAAATAATTCGTCAAGCCCAAGAAATGTTTCCTCAATAAAAAATAATGCCTGACGAACTGCACGTTCAGCCTCCTCGACAGCGGCGTATAGCCCACTTTTCACTCCATCAAGAGCCGCTTCTTCCAATAACGTTGAATCCAGCAGCCATTGCTGCACAGTATTTAGAATTTGCATGCGGTACCGGGCCACGTGATCCGACGTTTTAAGACGGTGATAGCTCTTATCTATAATTTGAGATTTGTATTGTTCAAAGTGATGATCCAATACATCTTGTATGGAAGTCTTTAAGACTACCTGTTCCATATGAGCCTTCATATTGTTATACAAAGCAATAAGTTCCTGTCTGAATTGTGCACAGACATCTGCAGCACCAAGCACTGCCGAACAAGGTTGTAACTTGGCCGCCTCACCGGTGAGCGATTGATAAATAAGAAATGCAAACCGTTGATACTCAACTGTTTTTGCTTCGCACAATTCTTTAAAAAGTCCAATAAGCTTACTTGAGTAATGGGGCAAAACCAAATAGCGATCAAATTGGCTTCGAGTTTCTACACTTACCCAACGCATTTTTTCCAAACGTCTGAGAATAGCATTGGCCTTTATCCGCGCGGCCTCCTCCAATGAGACTTGCACCGTTTGATGCTGGACCGGTTGCTCTTCGTCTTCGTCCAGATCATTGATAGAGCCGCCTAATTCTTCGTGTGTCTCCAGCAGTTCCTGTATTAGGTCCCTCATTACCTCATAGCGGATACCAAATCGCTCAGCTTGAACGTTCTCATAGAGAAGCAATAAAATCTCTGCATAAAGCTGTTTATTTGATCCAGTCAGCAGCAAAAAAAGTCCATCAGGGATTACATCAAACAATTTCATACCATTCAGCTCATTCCTTCGAGATGATAACAGAAATTTACGGCAGTACTTCAAGGCATTATGGCATGTAAGAATGGGGATTATTTTCTTTAAAACTTTAATTCGTGGTACCTGAACTGCCCAAATCAAGTGTCTTATGATATATTTCTACATTTTTTCCAATTTACCTGCTTAACTCGACAATGTTCTAGTGCTTAAAACCTATTAATCGGTTCGAACAGCACTATATTAGCAATTTGTTTTCTGAGTATTTTTTAATAATCCAATATTTGATAACCGAGGGGTGTAAGTACCGATATGCAAAAACTTTGTTATAAGAAGTTTCTGCCTTCAATAAACAACGAAAAAAACGTGTGCTTCAAATAAAATTGCTATTGATTATCAGTACTATATTCAGTACTATATAAATAGTCGAAAGGAGGGGAAAAATGAGTGGGGTTGGAAAAATCATTGATAAAATGACTACCTGCCCTAACGGTATAAGATTTTCTGAAATACATAAGGTACTCGATGATCACGGCTATTCACTTGTTAGAACTAATGGCTCTCATAACCATTTTAGAAATAAAGCCGGTGATGTAATTACCATAAGGAAATCCAATCCGTTGAAGGCCGTGTATGTCAAGGATGTGTTAAGTCGGTTGGGGAGCTAACTCCCCTTCCTTCCTCAACCACTAACACACCCAATGATGAGTGATACCCTGCTACAATTATTATGGATAAAGAAAGGTTAAATTATTTCATGAATTTGGACTACACCATGATCGTAAAAAAGATGCGTGACGAATCTGGGGATTACTACTTTGGTTATTTCTTAGAACTTGAAGGATGTCAATCGGATGGGGAGAGTTATGAAGAACTTTTAAAAAACTTAGAGGAGGCTAAACAAGGCTGGTTAGAATCAAAGTTAGAGTATGGTGATTCAATTCCTGAACCATTTAATGAATTCAGCGGTAAAATTAATATTAGAATGCCAAAATCACTACACCAGAAATTAACTATCGAAGCGAAAATTGAAGGAATTTCTCTAAATCAATATATGTTATATAAATTAAGTAAATAAAATGAATGTATTTTTCCAAAATAGCTATTCAGGCAACATCTATATACAAAGACTTAGTTTTAAAAATAAAATGAATCAAAAAAATATTTGTAAATTTAATAAACTATAGTCTACATAAAGATAAAAATTATATGATCAAAATAACAGATTCAACAGCTTTATAAATATCTATATTTATTTTTATTAAAAATGTATCCATCAATGATAGGGACTGTCCCGATAGCGTGAGATAAATTAAAACACCTTCAAGAAAATCACGCCATTTCATGAGATGTGGAGATAACCTTGAAGGTGTTTTCTCTTTGGCAACTGGGTAGAGCTACATTCACGAAAACAGAAGCTTTAATAGCTCTTATCCTGTCCAGGGCAAATGGCTCCCTCATTAGATAATGCTATCAAACATGTTCTTACCGAAGATTCAGTTTAACATTCCCATACACACGAACCCGAGAGGCTTAAGGGGCCAAAGACTTAGCCTCGCAGGGTTGATCGTCTGACGTAACTTCATGGCTACATAACTTCAAGCGATCTCAGGCCCAACATCCCACCTCGTGAATCCGTTGTTAATTCTCGAATAGAATATTGAGCTCTGTTCTTCTTAAATCTAATTAGTAATTATAGACAATTTCGTATAACAATTGATTAACCTCTGACAAGTGATCACCTCAATCAAAAAAATCTGTTCCCAAATTTCACATAACGCTGTTGTATTCACCAAACAACCCAGCCCAAGATAGCTCTTTCCTTAGGCTGGGTCGATTATTGTTTGAGCTTCTTCCATATTATGCATCTGACAACCAAAGGGTGATAGCCCTGAAGCGTGAATACGATGTTAAAAAATGATGGGGATGCCTCCATAGATACTTAAGAAGATGCTTTTCTTTGATTCTCAAATCCTTCGTACTTAGGTTTAAACTTTAACTGTAGAAATGCCTCTGCCAAACTTAGAACAAATATCCCTAAACTAGAATCAAAAACGAAATCGATTCTCCTGGTATTATTCTTTATCCAATCCCCTACGTTATCTTTATTAATTCCATCATTTAAATCTCCATCCATCAAAACTGATTTAGATAAATTACTCTGTGAACTTGAAGGAATATAATGTTGGCTTCTAAATCTTGCATCACTTTTGGGTCCTGCTTTGCCAATCTTCAGAAAATAATCCTGATAAATAAATGAGTATATTCCCATTTTACCTTGGGGTAATCCAGAAGGTTTATGTGGCATACCTCTATCAATAATTTCAATTTGTTGATCTTGTATCTTTTCACCAGCCAGTCTAATAACATTTATAGTATCTTGTTTAAGCTCTAACAAATTGAACATGAATATAGTAATCCTCCTAGTTACTACTTAGGTGCTGTTAGAAACTGAATTGACCTTGAAGTGCAGAAATCAGGGAGTTTAAGATGGGGAGTTGTTTTTTGCGAAACGTGGAGATGACGCCGCGGATGCGAGCGAATTGCTCCGCACCTTGCGAAGTGCGGAATCCACCAGATATCTTCGTTTTGACTTTCACCATACGGATATCTCGCTCCGCTTGGTTGTTGTCAAAAGGAATTCGGGCATCACAAAAAAAGGCGAGTACGGCGTCTTTGTACGCCAGAAACCTCCCACCTAGATTGGCTGCTTTGCTCTTGGATTTTCTTCCGCGAGGTCCCGTTTTCTCGGGCACGGCATCTTTCGCCCATTCTTCACGACCTCGCTGCAGAATATCATCATAACGGGATCCGAATGCTTGGACCACCGCATCAGATAGAGGCTGTTGAAGGCTGCGAGCTATGCGTGCAGCTTTCCAACTCTCTTGCAACAGCGTCGTCATATCGGTTGCCCATTGATGGTTATCGTACTGGGCAATTTCTTTACAATCCCGCAGCAGGTGCGCATTGCAAAGCACATGACGGAAAGCATACTGGTCTTTAAAGTAAGAGGCGTAGCAGTCATGAACGAGATTCCCCTTATAGTGGGGTAATACATTCATGGCATCCATTCCTTTGCTTCCGCGGCTAGGATGGGCGAACAAGAGTGTCCACTCTTGGTTACACACGGTATGCATCCAGTACCCTTTTCCGTTGACGCGAAATCCCGTTTCATCGGCGTGTACCACGGGGCTGGCTAACAGCTGCTCGCGAATGGTTCGCTCTAGCGGCTGAAGACGACTTGTCATCTCTTCCAGTTGAGCAAGTAAGGTGGCCTCGCTCGGGCGGTATCCCGTGAGATCGGCATAGAGCTGTCCAATACGCTCAAGCGGCAACAATTGATAGGCATGAAGATAAGCCGTCCATGCTGCCATTTCTCTTCCGTATTGCACAGGCGCTCGAACATGAGAAGGAAAGGAAGCGGTCTGTTGGACGCAGCATTGCGGGCAACATTTCTTTTCAGCCTGATGTTCGGTGATGACCATGCGAGGGGCAGGTAAGTCAAAGACTTGTCGCTTCTCTAGCTCTTGTGCGGGTACCTGTTTCAAGGAAAAACCGCAGCTGGAACAGGTTTCAAGCGGATGAACCATGACATAATCCGGGTTCGTAACCACATGCAGCGTATGACCTTCGTGACCTTGAGGAGCGCCTTTTTTCCCTCCTGGTTGGCGTAAATTGGTTGGTTTACGGAATCCGTCACTCGAAGGCGGTTTGCTGCTGTTCTGACTATTCTGGCCGAGTTGGCGCTCCAGTTCCTGAACTCGCTTCTCCAATTGTTGAATGCGTTTGGCTTGCTTCTCTACGATTTGGGTGAGCTTCTCATTTTGATCCAGCAGCGCATGAAAGTAACTGGCAATCTCCTGATCGCCTTTACAAATAGTATTGACCTGTTGTTTCGTCAGCTTCATACGGCTCACCTCATGATTCAATGGATAATATTACATTCGACGTTTGCATGGGAATTACTGCTTGAGACAAAAAAAAATCTCCTCGCGATAGGAGGAGACCTAAGTAGTAACGAAACCCTAAATTATTTGATATAGACAAAGAAGATATTATTGAGATTAATGATAAAAAATATCCTGTATTGTGGATTAATATTGATACGAAAAAACTATTATATTCTTTCGAGGCAGTAGCAAGAGCTTTATTTTTTATGAATATGAAAATGTATTTAAGGGAAAGTGTCTCGTTATGTCTGAAATATTCAACCATCCTAGTAATCCTGATGGATCGAGATTAATTGAACGTGAACGGCGATATTGGAAGAGTGAAATTAAAGGAAGTAACCCGGACATATTTGCGTATCAATTTAGTGAAGTCGATGGGTTTAAATGCCAGACACTTGCATTAAATTTTTATGAAGGGACTAAAGTTTACGTAATATTTAATGGAATGACGAATAAAGATATGGAAGAAGCAAGGCCTAAATTCACTTCAATTATCAATTTAATTTATGGAGAATAAAACGATCAAATGACAAATTAATGAGATTTAACTCAACGTATCGATTCTATCGTCTCTCGGTTTCCCGATATATAATCTTTAGGTTACTACTTAGGTCTCCTCCTATCGCGAGGAGATTTTTTTTGTCTCAAGCAGTAATTCCCATGCAAACGTCGAATGTAATATTATCCATTGAATCATGAGGTGAGCCGTATGAAGCTGACGAAACAACAGGTCAATACTATTTGTAAAGGCGATCAGGAGATTGCCAGTTACTTTCATGCGCTGCTGGATCAAAATGAGAAGCTCACCCAAATCGTAGAGAAGCAAGCCAAACGCATTCAACAATTGGAGAAGCGAGTTCAGGAACTGGAGCGCCAACTCGGCCAGAATAGTCAGAACAGCAGCAAACCGCCTTCGAGTGACGGATTCCGTAAACCAACCAATTTACGCCAACCAGGAGGGAAAAAAGGCGCTCCTCAAGGTCACGAAGGTCATACGCTGCATGTGGTTACGAACCCGGATTATGTCATGGTTCATCCGCTTGAAACCTGTTCCAGCTGCGGTTTTTCCTTGAAACAGGTACCCGCACAAGAGCTAGAGAAGCGACAAGTCTTTGACTTACCTGCCCCTCGCATGGTCATCACTGAACATCAGGCTGAAAAGAAATGTTGCCCGCAATGCTGCGTCCAACAGACCGCTTCCTTTCCTTCTCATGTTCGAGCGCCTGTGCAATACGGAAGAGAAATGGCAGCATGGACGGCTTATCTTCATGCCTATCAATTGTTGCCGCTTGAGCGTATTGGACAGCTCTATGCCGATCTCACGGGATACCGCCCGAGCGAGGCCACCTTACTTGCTCAACTGGAAGAGATGACAAGTCGTCTTCAGCCGCTAGAGCGAACCATTCGCGAGCAGCTGTTAGCCAGCCCCGTGGTACACGCCGATGAAACGGGATTTCGCGTCAACGGAAAAGGGTACTGGATGCATACCGTGTGTAACCAAGAGTGGACACTCTTGTTCGCCCATCCTAGCCGCGGAAGCAAAGGAATGGATGCCATGAATGTATTACCCCACTATAAGGGGAATCTCGTTCATGACTGCTACGCCTCTTACTTTAAAGACCAGTATGCTTTCCGTCATGTGCTTTGCAATGCGCACCTGCTGCGGGATTGTAAAGAAATTGCCCAGTACGATAACCATCAATGGGCAACCGATATGACGACGCTGTTGCAAGAGAGTTGGAAAGCTGCACGCATAGCTCGCAGCCTTCAACAGCCTCTATCTGATGCGGTGGTCCAAGCATTCGGATCCCGTTATGATGATATTCTGCAGCGAGGTCGTGAAGAATGGGCGAAAGATGCCGTGCCCGAGAAAACGGGACCTCGCGGAAGAAAATCCAAGAGCAAAGCAGCCAATCTAGGTGGGAGGTTTCTGGCGTACAAAGACGCCGTACTCGCCTTTCTTTGTGATGCCCGAATTCCTTTTGACAACAACCAAGCGGAGCGAGATATCCGTATGGTGAAAGTCAAAACGAAGATATCTGGTGGATTCCGCACTTCGCAAGGTGCGGAGCAATTCGCTCGCATCCGCGGCGTCATCTCCACGTTTCGCAAAAAACAACTCCCCATCTTAAACTCCCTGATTTCTGCACTTCAAGGTCAATTCAGTTTCTAACAGCACCTAAGTAGTAACAGGGTTTCTAGTTATACTTCGATTAACTTTTGTAAGTGTATGAATATAAGCAACATTATTATTTCCTACTTTACTACTTAAATGAACCATTAAGTATTCATCTAGATTTGATTTATTTAAATTATGCTCTTCACAGGAATGAACTGTAATTAAATTTGTTCTAAACGACTTACTAAAAATATTTTTTACATCTTTTTCCTCAGGAAATATGCTTTTTGGTAGTACGTGCTCCATTGAAGTTACACTTTTCACGCACCAAAAACAATTTTCATGTCCATAAAACTCCAAATTATTGCTTTCACTGATTTTAATTTTCAGCAGATTTCGTATTATTTTCAGTGGTTTCAAATAACGTAATATTCGAGCAATATTTCATAATAAATAGTCTCAATGAACTATAATCTTATTCTACTATAAATTGGAATAAAATGACGAAAGAAATAGTACTTTTCTCAAACAAAAAAAACTCCCGCTAAAATGAATAGCGAAAGTATTAACAACAAGTAACATATGGGTTTACTGATTTCATATTTCAAAATTAATAACACTTTCCTAGATCATCTTGTAACAATCTCACTTCCCCAAACCCTTCCCCTCCCCACAAAACACCTCCACCATCATCAAAGCCCCCATCCTAAAACCCTGGACAAAAGCGGTGCTTGTGAGCATGGAACTAGTATCACCGTTCAAATCCAAGATTTCCTCAAGGGTTCTGAAGTCGTTCTCAGAAAATTTTTGTTTGACTTCCAACATCAAATCAGAAATTTCACCATTGAGCGAACGATATTCGGGATCTGTGGGAACCGTTCGCGCTTCAGGGTTAAGGTTTCCTTTGTAAAGTTCCTCCAAAATACTTTTCATTCCACTTTCCTCCTTTAAGAATTGTGAACAGTATCGTTAAAAACCTAAAAAACAGCCAACACTTTCCGTATAAATCAATTTTATGCGAAAAGTGCATAAAACTCAATATGCAGCTTTCGCATAACCTAAACTTAGCTTGGGTGATGAACAATGTATAAGAGAATACGCGATCTGCGTGAAGACCGGGATTTGACACAACAACAATTGGCAGATTATCTGAACATCTCTCAAGCAACTTATTCCCGATACGAAAGCGGAAACTTGGATGTGCCAAGTTCTGTGTTGATTAAGTTATCCGAATTTTACAACGTAAGTATTGACTACATTCTTGGCCAGACGAATATCTTCAAACGACCCAATGGAAAATAACCCTGTGCGGCAAAGGGTGTTAGGTTTGATGATTACAATAGAGGGGTGATCCCCATATCTCTATTAAAAAGAACCACCCTTTGGCTCTCTATCATAAGCCTTCTAATATGCTTAAGCGATTACCTAGGAAGCGGCCTAGCCAATATCCTATTAATAAAATTCAATCCGCTAATCGATTCTATTAAGTACACTGAGCCTTTCACAAATTGGATTGTGGATGCCGGTAATACAAAATGGGCGACGAATAGTGCTTTAATCCCCCTGCGCTTTCCGGCTTATTTGATACACTTTGGGAGCTTCTTATTGGTGGGGCTTGTTGTGGATTATCTGATTTACATATTTAAGGCGAAACGCCCTAATTAAACGAAAAAAAGACAAGCCCAAGTTCATATTGAACTGGGCTTGTCTTCGTATTCCCTATTCTACTTCTCCACCAACGATCCCTGCAAATTCGCCGCATTAAATCCCGGATCGGCTTCGATCGTGTCCCCCGCGGCTTTGGCCTTCTCAAGCGCGGCATTGTAGCGGGTGTTCAAATCGCTCAATACTTTGTCCAAGTCCTGGCCGTCGAAGATGAAATTGTTGAAGACGTCGACTTTTTTGGTGCCTTCGACGCGGCCTTCGGTGGCGACCAGCGGGGTGGCGGGGTAGATGCCGTCCAGCGAGGTGGCAGGAAGTTTTCGATGCCAGCGATGTCCGGAGCTTTGGCTTTGGCCGCCACGGACGGGATGACGGAAACGCCGTAGCCGCCTTCCTGGTAAGCGACCTGCACGTCAACGCTGTACATCCATTCGATAAATTTCCAGGCTTCTTCTTCATGCTCGGAATTTTTGCTCATGGCCAAATAGCTGCCGGCGATAACTTGATCAGCCCCGTTCTGCTTGCCGTCGAGCGTTGGCGGCATGGCCGCGGCCCAGCGGATGTCCGTCGGGAACTGCGTCTTGTACACGCTCGGCTCCACCGAGTGGTTGAAATACATGCCGATCTTGCCTTGCGCGAACTGGGCGCGCAGCGGGTCGATGTCGAGCGATTCGGAGCCGGGCAGCATGCTGCCGTCCGCTTTGATTTGATGCAACGCCTGCAGCACTTCTTTATACATGGTAAAATCGAACTGGCCGGTTTGGAAGTTGAAGCCCTCGTTGCCCGTGCTCAGCGATACAATCGGATATGCGATCCGCTCATAGCCGCTGGCGCTCTCGAAGTTGCCGGCAAACCCGTAAGCGCCGGTATCCTTGCCCGCTTCCGTGATCTTTTTGGCATCCTCGACCATTTCCGCGAGCGTTGTTGGCGGCCCGGCGATCCCCGCTTTTTTAAAAAGATCAACGTTATAGATCAGTCTCCAGAATTGGCCGATATTCGGCAGCGTGTAGATTTTTCCGCCGACCCTATTTTTCTCTTCGATTAGGACGTTTTTGAAGTTCTCCTTCATTTCCGGCGTGATGTACTCATCGAACGATTCCAGGTAGCCGCGCTTCACCCAAGTCGGCACATTCCCCGTGTCCACCCGCAAAATGTCCGGCGCCTGGTTGCTGGCAAAAGCGACTCCCCCGACTGCACGTAGTTATCCGCCATCACCTTCATTTCAATGTCGATGTCCGGATTTTGCTCCTCGTATTCTTTGATTTTTTGCTCAATAAAATCGGTGTCATGACGGTCGATCGTCCAATACGTGAGCTTCGTCATTGCTTCCTTCGGCCCCGGCGTTCGCGGCTGGATCCGCCTTCTCGCCCCCCGAGGAACAGGCCGCCAAGGCTCCCGCCATCAGCAAGGCCAGTCCGGATACTAACCACATTTGAACAAGTTGGAAAAATAGCTCGGACTCAAGTGCACCGCTTTGGCGCAGTCCGCCACGGACAAATTTTGCTGCAGATGGTTCTGAATGTAGGAGGCGCCCCGCTCGACCAGCAGCCGCAATTCGCTGACCTGTCGTTTCCGCAATTGGGTGCAGCTCTGCCGGCAAAAATACCGGCTCAAGCCGTACAACGCTTCAAAGCTGCAGAGTTTAATTAAAACAGACATTTCCCAAATACCCTATGTTAAAATATGGACAGTATAAACAAATTTCAAGGCTGGGGATGTGTATATGATTACGATTAAACCACTGGAACCTCATGAGTTTGATTTTTTCACAGATATGCACTATGAGTCTATCCACATGTTGCAGGGAAAGCTGGCTAAGCATGAGCTTATGAATGCTCCCCATATTAAAAAATACCATGAAGGATGGGGCAGAAAAGGAGATAGAGCGTTCGTTGCACTGAAAAGTAATCATCTTGCTGGGGCTGTTTGGTACAGATTGTTCGGCGAAACGAATAAAGGGTACGGGTACGTCGATAGCGATACGCCGGAGCTAGGCATCGCAGTACATTCAGAATACCGAGGTACCGGTATCGGACGAATCTTAATGGATGAAATCATCAAGCAAGCAGCGAGCGATGGATACAAATCGCTTTCCTTGAGCGTTGACCCCCAAAATACTTCCGCCGTGAAGTTATATCAGAAGCTGGGATTTGTCTATTGGGGCATTTCCGGAACTTCATGGACCATGAAACTTAATGTTCACCCCCATTAGGCTATCACAAGCTTGCAAACGAGCACAGCCATCTGATCAAATAATTATACTTCCGTGTAGGGGGAAAGGAGCGGGGCAAGATGGATAGCGTTTAGAGGGATTTAGCAGCAATAAAAATTCATCGCGCCAGGTCTTTCATCCTATTGCGTAGCGGTGGTGTTTATTGATATCGGCACTTCAATCGAATCGGTACCCATGATCTTTTTACCGTCTTCTTCATTTGAACCGACTTCTATACCCAATGTTGATTGAGTTGTAGCCTTTTTATCAGGAATCAAATCGATCACAATTATTCCGGTTCCGCCTCCAGTTGGTTCATAGCTGCGATTTCTTCCTACTTCAACCATCGCTCGCCATGGAGATTCCTCTCCTGATGTCGTCCAGGTTGATACATAGTCTGTAGGGTTTGAGCCCGTTCGGTTTTCAGGATAACTACTCGTGATGTTTGATATATACCAGTTATTCGGAATATAGAAAGCAACCCCTCCCCAATCCTTAGCGTCAACCTCAATCCGAGCCACAACCTGTACATGTTCAGCCCTCTCTTCACCCCCGCTAACAAATAGGGTACCTTCAACTGATGTTTTCAGGTTTGTGGAATCGGAGCTTACATGAAAGCTTTGGACTTGAATCACTTTCTCATTAGCTACTGCGTCGTTGAATTTAGCCTGCTTGGATTGCCACACCATGATAACGGTCGTCACAATTGCAAGTAACATCCCAAATGAAACAATATAACTCCACTTTAGTTTCATGCTCAATCCCTCGCTTCGTCCGTCTCGGTTTCTTAAATCATAACATATGAAGCAGGAATGGCGATGATATCAAAATGGTATACTCGAACTACAAAAAATGACCCATACAAATTAGCTTGTACGGGTCATTTCTAAACATCGCCTCGTGAACCTATTGTTACGACATAAAGGTCTTTTTTTGCTTAACTCAATTTCGTAATTCATGCTCGATATCCTTGAGGCGAACAGTTTTCCCTTGTTGGAACTCTAGTTCCGCTTGTTCAATTGCGTTTAAGTCATCTTCTGTTAATTCTTCATCATCGAAAGGGATATGAACATCAAATGGATCATCTTTCTTGGATACAGCCATGTTAACAACCCCTTTCAAGAACTAGTCATGACCATTATAGCATCAGATAACACTGTATTCACGCGTCGGGTCTTCGTGGCACGCGTCAAAACCCATTCGTGAATCCCTCCGGTGCCCCCGCCGCCCGCTTGCGATATTCCTTTGACGATCGTGCAGCCATCCACCATTCAAAAAGGGTTGAAGCAGGCTTCCCCGCCCCAACCCATTTACCTCCTTACGGCTCAATCCCCCATACAAGCTGGCCGTTCATATACCCGGTAACCTGTTCATGGTTGGCGAACTGGTTGCCGGAGGCTTTGAACGAGTAGTCGTCCGTCTGGTTGTAGTTGGACCAGTCGGTTTTGGAGAAGCGGGCTTGAATTTCTGCGCTTTGGCCGGGATTCAGCGTTCCGGCTGAGCTCGTAAAGCCGATTTCCAGGTAATAATCGGCTCCGGCAACCGGGGTTGCCAGTTTAACGAAATGGCCGGTTACCTTCTCACTGCCGATGCTGGCCCAGTCGCACCAGAAGTTCTGTGCCTTTTCCCCGTCAATCGTATAGTAATATCGGAGTTTTACGTCACTTAACGGAATCGCCGAATCCCCGGTGTTGACGATTTTGAATCTGGGTGAAATTCCGTTGGTCGAGGCACTCGTATTGCCGTTAAAGGCCTGGATCGTCAAGTCTCCCGCGGGTGCGGGAACGCTGCTGTCCACTATATTGACGGTCAGCACCGCGTGATTTCCTCCGCTGAAATGAAAGGTGATCGCATGCTGGCCCAGCGGCAACGTGGACAGATAGGATTTGCTCAGAACGACGGCAGCGCTTGATGCGGTATAATCCTGGCCTGAGGTTAGCGTAACATTTCCACTCGTTAGGCTTGTAAGCTGATGCCCGTTTAAAGCAAGGGATATGGAAATATCCTGCTGCAAGTTCTCCGCTTGATCAAAGGTCGCATTCACGGGCGAAATGGACGCGCTGGGTGTGGAGTCGACAACCTTGACTTTTAATACGGGATCTTGTCCCTGATTAAAATCAAAGACGATCGAATGCGTGCCAACCGGCAGACCGGCCAGGAATTCTTTCCTCAGCAGCAGCGTACTTCCGTTCAAGGTATATTCCTGGTTCGCGGTCAATGTATGGGCGCCTGCTCGAAGAGCGGTTAACGTATTGCCGTTAAAATTCACGGTGATGGCTTGGTCGCTTTGATCCGGCGTATTTTTGTCAAATTCGATGCTTGTCGGTGCGATGGACGCGCTTGGGCTTGGATTCGCAACCGTTAAATCGGGCAGTTCATCCAACGTGATGACATAATCGCTTTGATAAAGCGTCTTCAGCGTAGCCGGATAATTGTAGGCGTCACTCATGAGAAACTCGCCATACCAGGGGCAGAAGTAGAGCCAGCCCGCTTTTTCCTCGGTCAGATTCTGTAGGCTTGGAACGGTGTCATTCTCCGTCATGGCCACCATTTTCGCGCCGTCGGTTAAATCCACAAGCTGATAGAAAATCGAGGTAATCGCATCTTCATTGGGAACGCCGGACAAACCGTCATAGCGGTTGTAGATCGTATTGTATTTATCATAGCCGACAATATCGACCTGATCGTCACCGGGATACCAGGCGGGAGAAGTGCTATACACATAACTGTTGTAGGTCCAGATCAAGTTGTGCAAGCCGTACGTCTCCGTCAGTTCGGTATAGAGCAGATCCCATAGCTGTTTGTACACCTCCGCGCCTGCCGAAGCCCACCAGAACCACGCGCCTTCCCCATTCAACCCGCCGTTGCCCTCCGCCTCGTGATAAGGACGGAAAATCACCGGCACATGATTTTCTTGCAGAATCAGCAGCTGTTCCGCCAAATCCTCAATCGTCATCCTCACGTATTGATATTCTTTCGTACCGGGAACCACCGCATTGGCCGTATTAAAATTGGTTTCCGTCGGCTTGTAGGTGGCGTCCGTCCAATCCACAAACTCCCCAAGCTGGTAGCCGTTAAAATCTCGGGGCACATTGATATGCCAGGAAGCAGTCGCGATCCCGCCCCGGTTATTCACCCAATCGATCATCCGGTCGGTAGTACCGTCCTCCCAACCGTAGAGCGGATTATAGTTCATTAAATCGAAGCCGCGGATGGCCGGATATTTTCCGGACAAATTATAGATCCAATCAAACTCCAACTCATAATTGCCGTTATTGCCGCTTCCGTAAATCTCCTGCTGGCCGGAGATAATGTGGTTGCCGTAAACCTCCGTCAAATAATTCATCAAAACTTGCGTTTCCGGTGTAGCCTCGGGATCGGTAAGAATAGGCTGCACATCCAAGGGGTCAAGATCGGCAAAATCCACAGTGAAGGTATCAAAATAAGCGAATCCCCAACCGGCCTTCAATTGGATGGTGTTGCTTCCTTGGTTCAGCTTATGATACCCAAAATCGAAATCCGACCATGCGGTCGTGTAGGGCAGCATATACGAACCCTTGGCCACCCCGTTAACAGCCAAATATTGCATCCTTCCGTCAGGACTGAGCTCCTGCATATACCGGGTGGAGATCGCATACATGCCGGTTTCCGGGACGTTCACCGTAAACGTGATAGTGCCGGAGTTCTGCATCCAGACAAATCCGCTCCCCGAGAATCCCGGCTTGGGTTGTCCGTAAATTTCGGTCACCACTTGAAGATCGGAGGTGAGTTGGGCATGTTCGCCTTCAATCGTGAAAAGTGCGCTGTCTGCATGAACGGGCGCTGTCATCCATCCGAGCAGCAAACTAAATACCAGAGTAGATGCCAGCAGCATTGCGCTTGCCTTTCTGAGCAAACCCTTCATTCTCATCTTTCCTTTCCATGTAAAATTTGATAAATCATTTAACAATCTATCAATTCATGGATTCGCTTTCATAGTAAACATAACACATGTTCCAAAATATGTAAATCCATCCTTTTCCGCAGACATCCATCGTTAAACGACAATGAAATAAAAAAACAAGCCCAAGTTTGATGCTCAACGGGCTTGTTTTTTGTAGTTTATAGGCATCCTTAAGGAATTTAATTTCGTAATTCATCTTCAACATCCTTAAGACGGATTAAGTCACCGTTTAGGTATGCTTCACGGGCTTGGTTAATAGCATCTAAATCATCTTGAGTAGTTGGCTCATCATCTAGAGGAATTTCCCTTATCTCAAGCATATACCTCGTCAACCATCGCTCGAAGCCGCTGGCAATCGATCGCTGTTGCTACCAGTGGCGGATAGGTCTGAAACTCCTCTTGCTCCACAATCAACCAAGGGATATCCAATTGTTTGGCCATTTGGACGTACTCTTTCATCGGCAGCACGCCGGAGCCAATCTCCGTGCTTTGCCGAGGAGATTCCTGCATATCTTTCATATGGAAAAGACCAATTCGATCCTTGTGCGCCTCTAGCCAAGGAAGCGCCGCCACGCCGGAATCGGCCAGCCAGTAAAGATCCACTTCCAGGTCGATCTGCTTCGTCAGATTTACCATCTCATGCAGGATGTCACGGCCGGGGACCTCCGTAAATTCATTGGCGTGGTTATGATAGTAAAACTCGAAGCCTTCCTCAGCCGCCTTTTTCGCAATCTCTTCCATCTCGGTTATAAAGGTTTGCCAGGCTTCAAAGGTTGGGAAGCTCGCATAGGGAATGACAATTCGCGAATTTCCTATTTCCTTCTCAAAAGCCAACGTCTTCTCGAGATCCTTTTGCAGCATTTCAAAAGATAGATGCGAAGCCGCAACCTGCAGTCCCAATTCATCCAAATCGCTTTTCACTTCAGCCGCACTTTTCCCATGATAGCCGGCAAATTCAACGCCATCATAGCCGCTGCGCTTCACCTCTTTCAACGCCTCATAGAAGTTGTCTTTGCAGGCTTCCTGGATACTCCATAATTGCAAGGCAATTTGGGGTTTCATCGAATCTCCTCCCTTCTCGAGTTCATTATAGCCAAAACCGCTCCCTCTTTCTTCCCGGGATTCCCTCAAAAATTCCCGAATCATGCGCTTTCATCCAGGAATCCAGCATATATGATCACTTCAACATGAGTAGAAGCAGATGTATATAAGCTTCACGATGGACCTAGGCCGGTTGCAATCACCATCAAATGGACGACCATCGGTTCGTCGCAGCCGTCCATATGATCAAATCTGTTAAATTCCGTAACCTTAAGCACGATAGGATTTCCCTTTTGCATATTGCCCATATCGAGTTTAGGGGTCAGGTACATTTTGTAATCTAAAGCAACCGTATCCCCTTCTACAACACATTTTTCAATGGGTCCCAACTCCATATCAAAAACATCACGCTGATGCTTCATGGACGCGCGATAATCTTGATAGATTTGTGGCTCCTGTCCAATGGCCTCGATGATGCATTCACTCGCATATAAACCGTCTGCGATTTTAAGCCATTCCTCATAATCCGGAACCCAACGGGCCCACCAGCTAAACATTCTTAACTTAATGGTATTTTCAAAATCGCTGCGATTCGTTGCATTGGATTCTGCTTCCTTTAATACTTTCTCATATCCTTCTCTTCTTTGTTTTCCGTAAATGGTTTCTCCCATCATACTTACCTCTTTCAAAGAAAACTAGTTCGTTCCGAACCGTTGCCGTAAGTGTAACTAAGAAACGTTTAAGTTTTTTTTCCATTCTATTTATAAAGTGTTAACGGGCGCGATTCGGGGTTCCCCAAAGTGAAAGACCCGCCTTCGGCGCGCAGCCTTCGGGCGGGTCTATACTTATCGTAGATTATTGAGGATGGTACCTGATTTTATGGCTCCTAGATGCAATAGTCCGCGTATTCAAATGGAACATTCCCCGGACGCTGCTCTTTTGTCCATGTGCTCATCGCAGGGATTTTGGAATAGTCGGCGCGATAGGCGTATTTTTTGGCGATTTCGCTGACTTCCAGCATCAGCCCTTCGTTCAGCGTAACGGGAACAAGACCTTTGGATATAAAATGGCGGTTATCGACATGAAGCTCATTTTCGGCAGCCTCGTTCCGCGGATTGGGAACCAAAGCAATTTCGCTTCCCGTCAGCCCGCTGACATTCTGAGCCAGATCGATCACCCGGCGGGTCTCCGTCATTTGATTCATGATCAGAACGCGCTCGCCAAGTTCCGGTGGATGGTCGACGGCAAGCTGTATACAACGCACCGTATCCTGAATATGAATGAAGGCTCTGGTTTGTCCCCCCGTACCGTGCACCGTAATTGGATGGCCGACGGCCCCCTGCATCAGAAAGCGGTTCAACACCGTCCCGTAATCCCCATCATAATCAAAGCGGTTGATCAGCCGCTCATCGGCTTGCGTTTCGGGCGTATTCGTTCCCCAGACGATGCCTTGATGAAGATCGGTGATTCGGAGCCGGTCGTTCTTATTGTAATAATGGAACAATAGCTGATCCAGCGATTTGGTCATATGATAGATCGAACCGGGATTTGTCGGATAAAGAATTTGTTGATGAACCCTGTCACCGTTCTCCGTCTTCACCTCGATATCCAGATAGCCTTCGGGGATCCGAATTCCCGCCGTACCGTATCCGTATACCCCCATCGTCCCTAAATGGATCAGGTGGATATCCAGTCCGCTTTCGACGATCGCGCACAGAACATGATGCGTAGCTTTGATGTTATTGTTGACGGTATAACGTTTGAGCAGGGGAGATTTCATGGAGTATGGCGCAGACCGCTGCTCGGCAAAATGAATCATGACATCCGGCTTCTCCTCACGAATGGCGGACAACAACCGATCGTACTCCTCCGCGATATCGATCCGATAGAACCGGATCCGGTTCCCCGATACTTCTTCCCATGCCCTTAGGCGAACATCGATGGACTGAATGGGGGTTAGCGAATTGGTGCCGCATTCTTCGTCAATCCTCCTCCTGGAGAGATTGTCAATGATAATGACTTCATGTCCCGATCCGGACAAGTGAAGACTGGTCGGCCACCCGCAAAAACCATCTCCGCCCAAAACGAAAATCTTTTTGCGAATCTTTGCATTTGTCATGTTCCATCATCCTTTGCTCATGTTTTTTCTGTACGCTTATCCAAGCAGAAAGCTGCGCAAAGCTTCTTTCTTCTGTTGCATTTCTGTATAACCTTGCCTATACAATTCCTGAAGAACCCGCTTGTTGCGCTCCGTTCTTCCGGCGACCAGCGGTTTCTCGGGACAAATAAGGAACACCTCCCGGTCCCGATCCATTTTTTGAATCTCCCGAGTTGTGGAATTATAGATTTCATGCCTATTCTTCAGCAACTGGATTAACTCCGGATACGGCCTGAATAAGCGGCGATATGCCCATCCGAGGCGGCTGGGTTGCTTGAGGTATCCCCGGTTTCTGGTCATAATGACCACATTTCTTCTGTATCCCCGCTCGATGGACGCCTTGATGGGGATCGGATCGGCTACGCCTCCATCAACCAGAAGCTTGCCTTCATAGGCGACACTTGGAGCAAGAGCCGGCAAACTGCTTGAAGCGCGGACGAGCGTGAACAGAATATCGGACGACGGAAAGGCGTCATGATAAACGACCGATCCCGTCAGGATGTCTGTGGTGCTGATCAGAAGTTTGACCCCGGCTTCAGTGAATGCGCGAAAATCAAAGGGCGCCGCCTTTTCCGGAACGAGTTGAAACAGCAAGTCCATTCGAAACAATTCTTTATGGGTCATCATCCGCTTGAACGAGATAATCCGGTAGTTGTCCGCCAGATAGTTGTAGGCCTCGTAAATTTGGCCTCTCTGTTCGGAAACAAAGTAACTGCCGATCAATGCGCTGGAGGAAGTCGAGGCGACCAGCGGAAACTTCAAGCCCCAATCGCTTAAGCAATCCAGGACTCCCGCCGTGTACATGCCTCTCATCCCCCCACCTTCTAGAACGAGGCCAACGTCATTCTCTATTCTTGTCAACGGCACCTCTCCCTTGGGCGTTCATTTCGCTGAATACCAGATATTTGATAAACATAAAGCTGGATATCGAGGAGACCGCCCCCGCGATTCCCAATGCCGCATTGTAGCGAATCCAGTTCGGCAAACCGAGAGGGGCGAGCAGCGCATTTACGGCCTGGAAAGCAATATAGTTAATGCCCAGACTTGCCACCGATTGGATCACAAATCCAAAGCGCTGCCTCTTCGTTCCTCTAGCCAAGTCTTTGAACGTGACTCTTGAGTTCCAGAAGTAGCTGTTCAGCACGGCCATGACATAGGAGACCGCATTAAACATCCCCAACAGGACATCGCCCGGATCCGGTTGAATCAAGAGCAGGCTGTTCATCGTCACTACCGCTACGGCCGAATTCAGCAATGCAATGAATACAAACTGAACGAATTGCTTGCGATTCCGCCGCTTTATCGCCTCCTCCATCAGTCCCGCTCGTTTCCCTTCTTTGCCGTTTGCCGATAATAGTCCAGCGCCTGCTCTGCGACTTCCTTCCAACCTTTCCCCCTACTCTCTTGATAAGCCGCAGCCGACATGGCATCTCTCGTCGCTTTGTCTTCAAACCGTCGGATGGCGGCAATAAATCCCTCCTGATCGCCCGGGTCGAACAAAAGACCGGTGCTTTCGTGTTGGATCTGCTCGCAGGTCGGTCCGCTTCTCGCTGCGACGACAGGCAGACCGGAAGCCATCGCTTCAAGCAGAACCAGCCCCAGCGTTTCAGTAGTGGACGGAAAAACGAAAACATCGGAGGAAGCAAACGCTGCGGCAAGCTCCTGACCGTACAAGAAACCGGTGAATAACGTAGCGGTGCCGGAAAAATGTTGTTCCAAAGCGTTGCGGTGCGGCCCGTCGCCAACGATCACCAACACGAATTGATCGGAGGCATCGAAGATATCCCGTATTTTTTCGATTTCCTTTTCTGCCGCAAGTCTGCCCACATACAGCAAGATTTTCTTGTCCGGAAATCCTTGGGACAATCGTTCCCGCACGCTTGCATCGTACCGTCCGGGGTGAAATAATTGGCTGTCCACACCGCGTTCCCAGATCTTCACATTGCGAAATTTGCGTTTCGTCAGTTCCTCACGAACCGTTCGGGATGTGCACAAATTGATCGCTGCCCGATTGTGCAGCAGACGCAAGTACAGCCAGAGAAGCCCTCTCATGAAAGGAAGCCCGTAAAAGTCCAGATACCGGGAAAGATTCGTATGGTAAGAGGCCAGCAAGGGAATGCGCAATTTCTTTGCGTAATATACGCCGGAGGCGCCAAGCAACGCCGGATTGACCACGTGTACGATATCCGGCCTGTACTCCTTCAGCAACCTCCCGACTTTGCGGCTAGGCAAGGCGAATCTTTTGGTGCGATAAAAAGGAAGCGTGCTTGCCGGCAGTCCCTGAACGCGGGCAGCGCCGAATTGCGATATCCCTAAATCAGGCGCAAGAATCGTTACCTCATACAGCGCCTAGTTGAAGTCAAAATTGGGGCTGGGTGCGGATGATTACATATCGAAGCCATTCGATCCGGCAGAACTTGTGGCGAGGGTCAAATCGCATTTGGCTCGTTATGAACGGTTGACCAGCGGAAACAAATGTCCAAACAACATCGATGCTGAATACATTAAGGATAAACCAGGAGTTGTTCCTGCGTGTCGGAAACCCCTGCCCCATCGTCCTGAATGCGGATGACCACTTGACCGTTCTTCAGCAATTAATACACACTTCATTGCTTCTCCTCCTCGACCGGAAGTTCAATGATACGCTGTTTACGAACATGGGCGAGAAGGAATACTCATCCATTTCCAAATATCTGTCCCAGGACCATTTATATACCGCCACTCAAAGCCTTTGGGTTCCGGATGACGATCTCCGATCAATAGCGTTACCTATTCACCTTATTTCCTCACCTTCGCCGGATTTGAGCAAAATAGAGTGAATCTATCACCTTATGTTACTCCAACTGCCCGCATTTCCCTCAATCTCGGAGCAATAGCGTTACTTTTTCACCTTATTTCCTCAACTTCGCTGGATTTGAGCAAAATAGAGTGAATCCATCACCTTATGTTACTCCAACTGCCTGCATTTCGCCCAATCACCGAGCACTAGCGTTACTTTTTCACCCTATTTCCTCAACTTCACCGGATTTGAGCGAAATAGAGTGATTCTATCACCTTATGTGACTCCCAATGCCCTCATTTCCCTCAATCTCGGAGCAATAGCGTTACTTTTTCCCCTCCCCATAACGTTCAATTAGGGCGATGACATCGTCGACGCAGGTTGCGAACGCCGTCAGCTTGGTCGCGATTCGGCCGCGCTTCTCTTTATCCCGCAAGGCATCCAGTGTTACATTAAACCCGCCGCCCAGGGCCTCCAAATCCGTACCGTTGTCATTGTTCCAGTATCGCCCCATCCGCTCGTACAGACCTATCATCTCCTCGATAAAGGTCAAGTCGGGATTCAGCGCCAACGCTTTCTCCAAGAAGCTCATGCTAACGCTGCCGTTCGTCGCAAGACAGCACACATACGCCGTATGCATGCTCCAATCGTCAAACTGTTCCGGCTCGATCCGCTCAAAGAAGCCGTCGTTTATGCTCTGGGCCCATGCACGGAACGCCTTCTCCCCAAAGCAATAGTTTTCGTTCTCGAACTGGAGCAATTCCGGCAGAGACAAGATCCGTTCACGGTAGATGGCCGCCAGCTCCTTCTCTTCCTGCTTCTCGCCGATCACCAGCCAACCATAGCAATGCTCGCCTTCCTCTTGATAACCTCGCGGCAGCAAATCATCCACAGAAATGGAATCGGGTTCTGCTCCGTCGCCGCCCATATAGAGCAAGGTTTTTCCATAATTCTCATAGCCGACCAGCACCCCCCAGCTAAAACGGTTGTGCGGGTTGTGGCCATAATCATTGATAATGACAGGCAAGCCCTTATCGATGTACGTTATTAGCAGCTGGATGTACATTTCTCGGTTGCCCAAGATCTGCTTCAAGGGAACAAAGGTGCTAGCATAGCCGCATTTTTCGAAGATCAGCTCGATGAAATGATGGTTATCCCGTTCGCTCAGGATATAATCTACAGCCCCACTTCCTCGGAAATGATTTTTCGAGAAAATTTGCGTGAAATGTTCCCCTGTCAGACCGGCAAAAAACGAGTAATCAAAATCCTTTTCGCGAAGACACTCCATCAGATAAGCCGCACAACCATTGAACCAGTAATTTTCTCCAAGGTGCGGGAAGACCATTTGCCTGAGATTCGGCAGGATATTATTGCTTTGTTGGATATTCAAGCTTAACCCTCCTCGTTTTGTATTGGGTTTCGGTGTGGTTTTCAGCTGTGAAATTTGGATCGAGCGAAGCTGCTTTTTACCTTGGCCGTTTGTACCGATGACGATCGTGTTAAGGGGTTGCAGATGCAAATCCATAGCCATATAAGGAAAGTGGATCCCACAGAAGCGAACTTCACCATTTAAAATAACGGCAAAATGCTTTTCACCGACAATCCATGTCAGTTGGTTATAGCGGTCGTGAGGAATATCGCCGATCTGAGGGTAGGTATGCTCATTGCCCAGTACAGGCTGGTGAAAGGTGATGGCATGCTTTTTCAGCGCTTTGTCGGCGTAGTTTTCCGCATTGATGGCATAGAGGTTGTTGCCGTGAGAAAACCACAGGCTGCCTTCACTGGTTCCCCAAAGGTATTCCTCGCTTTTCTTTTCGGCTAAAAATTCAATATCGATACGGAAAGGCAGCCTCACCGCCACGTTAGTATCCAGTTTTCTTTCGGAGATCCATGCGATAAATTCCGCCTCGCCATTCTCCAAGACCTGATAATGCGGATGGTTAAGCGGCGTAATTCTATGAAAATTTACGTCATATTTTCTTAAAACCGGATTGGCCTTTTCGATTTCTTCCAAGGTGATTTCGTGGATTTGCTCAAAGTCGTCATAATCCGAATAATCCGGCTTTCGCTTCTTAACGGGCAGGTAAATGTTTACCCGTTCACGCTTGTTGTCCGGGGAATACACGGACTCAATCAGTGTATCGTGCCTTAATTCCCCGTTGTGTTGATAATCCACCTCATAGCTGGGGTTATCATCAAATCCTTGCAGCATCCTGTGCTGTAAAGCCCCCAAATTCTCATCCGCATAGGCGGAAGAAACCGCAAACAAGCCCCCGAAAAATTCCTTGCACACATAAGGGACGTCCGCAACGGGCAGGTCTAATCTTTGCATGAAGACGATCTCATCCCCATGCTGAAATTCAAACAAAGTTCGGCTACCCGATTCGCCAAAAGGAATTTGATTCGCGGAGAGCCAGTCCCATAAGCCATCTATGTCCGATATTCCGCTGTCCATTCTTATTGAAGTCACCACATGCATCGACGGCAACGCTACGATATCCATATCCAACGGCTTTGCCAGGTTAGCCGACAGGGTGTTTAGTCTTTCCATGGACAGGTCACGTTTTTCGACAGGCAGCAATTCAGTCTGCACCTTTTCATAAAGTAAAGGTAAAGCGGATATTTGTGTAATTCCATGTGCAATCATGGCGTTCAGGAAGTCGTTGACATAAGCTTTCAACTGGGAGAGAGCATTGATTTCATGATTAAGCTCCTCGATGTGTTTGACAAAGCTTTGCACCAGCGTGGTCATGTCCTGACTTTCATAGATTCGCAGGATGTCCTTGATTGGAATCTGCATTTTCCTTAGCACCAGGATTTGTTGCAGCCGGCTGATGTTGGCGTTGTCATAGTACCGGTATTTTTCAAAGGGCGGACGCTCACTTTGCAGCAAACCTACCTGCTCATAATACCTAAGTGTCCTTGAGGATATGTCGAATTTTTCCGTCACTTCGGTGATTTTCATTAACCCCATAACCATGACCTCCATAATATTTGCCCCCATCCTATCACTTGACGCAACGTCAAAGTCAATGAACCGGACGGCCATGAGCCTCCCATAGGTTCACGGTTAAGATTGAAACAAGAACAATGACAGCATTGGCGACTAGGGTTCCCGTCCAAGTCATCGTCATCGTGCCAAAGAGGGGCGAAGCCGCATTAAACAGGGTGTGGAAGAATACGCACATAAACACGCGGCCTTTTCCTGATATTTTGTAGAGGGCCCCCATAAAAAAACGAAACGCCAGAAGTTGAACCGCAAACATCCAAAAGTGAATGAGTCCCTCTCCGTGATTCGTCCCCGGAATGAAGAAAAGAGGGATATGCCATAAAACCCAAATGAGTCCGACAAGGAGGGAAGAACCGATAAACCCATATTTTTTATCAAGCTCAGGCTGCAATATGTACATCCAGCCCGCTTCCTCCAACCCGCCGATCACTAGACTTCTGCTCATTGATTGAGGTAAGTGTCGCAACCTTAATTTCTTTAAGCATCAAATCGGCTTTATTTTCAATCTCGGCTATTCTCGCCTTCTGAATCTCTGATGACTTCATGAATCTCACCCTCCTTTCCTTCTTGTAGTATAAAAATACATCGGTATACTGAATGTAACGGCGCCGTAAACCAATCGAATAGGAGACTCAAATATGGGAATGTTCACGGTAAAGTCAATCGGTCAAGTGCGCTCGGACGAGAGCGGAATGCGTATCGAGCTGGAAAAGGAGTTTATCCCGGCCCTAACTAACCTGGAAGGCTTCGGTTATATCAACATCCTTTGGTGGTTTCATCAGAGCGACACGGAGAAGTCTCGTTCCAAGCTGGTGGAGATAAGCCCTTATCAAAATTCTCCGGATACACTAGGCACTTTCGCGACGCGTTCTCCGGAACGCCCAAATCCAATCGCCCTTACTTGCGCCTGCATCACTGAATTGGATATCGACAACGGAGTCATTGGTCTAGCTTATATTGACGCAGAAGACGGAACTCCGGTTATTGATATTAAGCCCTATACCCCAAGCTTTGACCGGGTAGAGCATCCGGTTGTCCCGAAGTGGTGCGCTAACTGGCCTAAAAGTGTGGAAACCTCTGGAGAATACGATTGGAGTACGGTCTTTAAATTTTAAAATTTGAGAGTTAGCGCTTGTTCTTATTGCAAAAGCTGGTTTCCTGTAACAGGGAACCAGCTTTCATAGATTTCCCCTCTCTATTTAATGACTTGCACATAGGGATAGTAATTGCTTAAAAGCTGAACAGAGACTATCTTTCCACTGTAATTTTCATGCCATGCCTCATAGTCGGGATTTTCCCATACCGTACCGTCCGAAAAGGTGATCTTCCGATCGCAGTATAATACGTATGCGATTCTTTTCACGTTCTGATCCGTATCAAGAATATTAAAATTCCACCCTCCATCAACATTATCGGTTTGGCCGGGCATAATTTCAGTAGAGTCCCAATCGTATAAATAGTCATAGGACGGAGTCCCATTTGTGTCCAGGCTATACCAGTTTAGTTTTAGCGGATCTCCGCTTTTGTCAAATGCCAACATTCCCACTTCCGTTTTCACGATCGTTTTAGTCGTGTTGTTTGTTCTTATATCATGAATATAGGGGTAAGCGTCTTCCCCTGCTGATGGATGATGCATGGTTACCTTCTCATAAACAACCGTTTGTTCGACGGGTTTTTCCTTATCGGGAGGAACGGTGTAAGCACCAACGTAAACCGCACACCCCAACAAGATAGCCGTGAATGCCGTGGCCGTAAAAATCACAATTTTTAGCTTTCTTTGGTCCTTCATCTTCACCTATCCTTCCATAAACGAATCGGGTCTATCGATGACAATCGAAGTTTACGCTTTGGACAGCTTGCGCTTCTGATATAAAAGCAATCCCACTAAAAAATAGATCAGTGTGAGCACAACAATCATAAAAATCTCAAACCGGATCTCCGTCAATCCCGCCCCGTAATTCAAAATTTGATTGAAGGCATTCACCGTATGCGTAAGCGGCAATATATCCGTTATCCCCAGCGGATGCTCAAGGATCGAGAACAGATTCAACCTCGGCAGCGGGAACATCGTGCCGGAAAAGAACATGAGGATAAAAAAAGGAAAACAGCCCACGGTCAAAACATCAAAAACCGTATTCAGGAAGCTTGCCACTACCAGACTTACGGACACCATCGAAAGGCTGGAAAGAATGCCAATCAGAAGAACAGGCCCGAAATGTCCCGCCGGACTATAGCCCAGCCCCAGTGCAGTCCAATACGAAAGGACAAGCGCCCCCACAGCGATCAAGGCTTGCACCAAACAAATGGCCGTAAGGAAATGAAAAGCTCCGAGACGGCTTAGCTTCAGTCGGATCAGTGTTCTTTTATCGTTCTCCTTCACAATGGACGCGGATGCGGTAAACAAGATCATTAAGATGGCCAAAGCCAGCAACCCCGGAACATAACCGTCAAACTCATTTAAAGGGAGTTGTTTCTCCAAAAAGGTTTCGGTTATCGAAGCAGGAAGTGTAATTTGGGCGGCCGCGATCCCTTGTTTATTGACTTCATCAGCGGCCATGACTGCCGCAACGGGATATCGCAGATTATTCATGCTCCCGTAAAAATGGACTTTCGACGGGACAATCGCTTTCTTTAAGATGGCATCGGCATGGATTTTAGAATAATCGCTAGGAATAACCATTCCAATATCGATTGTTTTCTCTTTTACTTGCGCCTCCAATTCAGGGAGCTCGGTGATAGGGCTGAAATCGAATATATTCTCGCCATTCTGTCCCTTCTTCTCTTGGATCATTTTAACCAGTTCAGTCGCCGGTTTGCCACCATCGAGATTAAGAACTCCGATATGGTATGTAGTCGGCTCTCCCCCATAAAACAAGTACATGATCAGCAGAAAAAACGGAGAAAAAAACAGCACCATCCCAAGTACTTTCCAGTCCCGAATATTTTCTTTCCATGACTTTATTGCAGCCGCAATCAGTTTCATTCCCGAAGCCCCCTTCCCGTCATGGAAATAAACACATCTTCAAGCGTCCGCTTGCGGATCGTCAGGTCCTCCGTCTGGATATGAAACGCTTTTAACGTCTTGCTAACGATGGGGATGTGCTCAATCACACGGCTTGCGCTAAGCAATAAAAGACCGTCTACCAGCTTTTTTTCTGTGAATACGGGCGGAAAGGCTTCCAGCAGGTTATCGCTTTGACCCGCAGGTATTCCTCTGAGTCTGACCTGTAAAATATCTCCCTTGCCTGATTTTTCTTTAAGTCTTTCAGGCGTGTCGATCTGGAGTATTTTCCCATGGTCAATGATAGCTACTCGATTGGATAGTCTATCGGCTTCATCCATGTCATGCGTCGTAAGGAGTACGCTTTTCTGTTGGGCCGCCAGTTGTCTGATAAAGTCTCGCACAAGAACACAGCTCTGCGGATCAAGCCCTGCCTGAGGCTCATCCAAGATGATCAGGTCCGGATCATGGACAAGCGCAAGCGCGATATTCAGCCTTCTTTGCATGCCTCCGGAAAGAGTCCCGGCGAGCTTATTCTTTTTATCTGTAAGTCCAAGGGCTTCCAGCAGGTATCCCGCCCTTTTGCCGGCTTCTTTTGGAGCTAACCCGTAGGACATTCCGGCAAATTTCAACTGTTCGAAACAGGTCAGTTTCTCCCAGATCACAATGTCCTGGGGACATAATCCGATCATCCCTTTAACCTGACGATAGTTTGCCGATATCGAAATGCCGCCATAGGCCACGTTTCCGCCATCCGCTTTCAACAGTCCGCACAGCATACTGATCGTCGTCGTTTTGCCGGCGCCATTTGGGCCAAGCAATCCGAACACCTCTCCTCTAAATACCGAAAAGCTTACCTGTTCCACGACCCGTGTGCTTCCGTAGGATTTGCTTAACCCGTCCACAGAAAGGAATATTTCCTTCTCCATGCTCTCTCCCCTTTTAAGGATGGTCCCGTACCTAACCTGCTACAGATTCAAATCACTTGTACTTTTTGTTGGGCTTCCGTTTGATTTGTAGCAGCTTTTCCATATCAGGAAATAAAGAAGTATTGGTCAACTCAAACATCATCCATTTGCCATCATGGTAGGTGGTAGACTCATCGTAAACTCGTTGCACTTTTGGTGAATAATTATTTCTATCAGCCTCAAATTTGGCCCTCTCATCCTTACCGAAAATAATCATAAAGCCAAACACATTCTCTTTTGCGTACAAGGCACACAAAGATTTGCCGCCCCTGCGATACTTATACTCGTAGGTCCATCTCTTCCCGCCGCTATTCCAGAGACGTTCCATATCGTATTTTGATTCTACTAGGTCGGTTAGCTGTACCCATACATTGAATAACGGTTGTCCAATCAAATCTATCATTTCCTCATGGGTTGGTATCTTTTCAAGCATTACATCACCTCCATCTTCATGACTCAATGGCCTCCTTAATCATATGGCAATCCACCAAAATACACCAAAGCGGTCTATCAGGTTTGAACAATAGGAATTCCAATCGCATGCCCCGGGCGGGTCGATGACCGTACCGCCATCTTTCAACATGTCGTAGGCCTGCTGGACAGCTTCCTCACTCCCCATGTCGGATACATTGAAGGCCATCGTCTGCCAAGCTGTTTTGGGGTTGGTATCGCAATCTTTCGGCGCTTCGCTGACAGCTATGAACAGCTTGCCGTTTTGCATCAGTTCGCAGTGCTGATATTCATTTCCCGCTTCATTTTTGATTTCAAGTCCCTTCTCCAAACGAAATGCCTGGCAATACATTTCAGTCGCCTCTATGCTGCCTTTAACCACTGATTTTCATAAAGAGCCTCCTCGTATATCGACGTGTTAGATGATATCGCCGTCCTCATTGTGTACCCCAAAGTTGTACGACTAAGCACCTTCTTGACCGGTCACGACCGCAGTTGGATAAATGAACGCTGCCTGATTTTTCCTTTCTCCTCTTATCTTCTTGTGGCCAAATGATGGCGAAGCCCACTTGAAGCGCGATGCACTTAGTTCTTTGCATGATCTTCAATCAGATTCGCAAAAAAACTTATTGTATTCCCGTCAGGGTCATTAACCAGAAATGACCTTACACCCCAAGGCTTATCCGTTGGTGGAGAGTTCACACTTATATCAAGGTCAATTACTCTCTGATATTCAACATCCACATCATCAACAGCGTATATTATAGCTAAATTTTTGGTTGAAGAAGCATTTTCATCAGTCAGCTTAAAAATAACAAGTTGAGCATCATAAAAACGAAAATCGACTCCACCGTCTACATCCGGTTCTTGTTGAAAAATCTTCTGATAAAAATTAACAAGCTCTGTCGCGTTATGAGTCTGAATACAAGCTCCATGAAGTTTCATCTCTGTTCCTCCATTTGTTTTATATGATGCAGCATGTGACTTAAGTAATCATCAAATAACCAGCTTAGGGTAACCCTGCTACATGGTTTATTGAAATCCGGTTCACTAGCATTTCTCAGGACATTCAGTATTTGTTTGTTGAGTTGAATCCATAATGCAAGTTATGACCTTTGGGATTTCATAAAGCATTTTCTCTAATTCCACTATTGAACTCATCATTTATCACTCTTTCTTAGGTTTGAACGCAGTTTTAATGGCAAATAGATTTGCTGTTGGGCAACACCAAGCGCCTGATCAAAAGCACCGCCAGGGTTTGGCATATTGCACATTCCACTTTTAGGAAAGTCGCCATATTCAAAAACGTCGCTGTTTTTTATCCAGTTCATCATCTCATTCACGGTGTCGTTCAGGTCATCCTCGTTGTTTTCATCCCCTGTGGCAACCAAGAACATCCCACCCGGAAATTCAATGATTTCGTAAGGAACTACGTCCGCTTGTGTAACATC
This sequence comes from Paenibacillus sp. JL3B1040, assembly GCF_057063165.1. Lineage (NCBI taxonomy): Bacteria > Bacillati > Bacillota > Bacilli > Caryophanales > Paenibacillaceae > Paenibacillus > Paenibacillus tiangongensis. Next base: position 3,060,447 of record NZ_CM169317.1, read on the forward strand.
ATCCTTGATTGCTGATATCAAAATATTTAGCCCATATCCCCATGTTTCTTTATCGCCCTCATGCCATAAAAAGTCTGCCGGTTCATAGATATGCTCTTGTACCAGATGGCAGTGAGACTCTAACCATTCGCTAAAGCCGTCTTTGCCAAAAAGCTCGTCAAATGTTTTTAAGCCGGATGAAACCGCACGGAATTTCCTGATTTCAATGCCTCGCATGTTTTGAAGTTTGCTCATAATAATAATTCCCTCCGTTGCTTATTTCGCCCGAAGTGGAACCGCAGTTCCTTGTTACGGAGCGGGGCAAATAATTTTGGCCGCAAACAACGCTTCAAATGTATTGGCCGCCCCACCGTGCTCCACAATTTTTCCATTTAGCACCTTATCAATATTGACTCCGGTAATACACAACTTCTTGCCGGACGGCTTCATCCCGAGCCACTCGCCTTGATGTGTTCCTTCCATTATAAATTCAGAAATGACGTAATCACCGTCACAATATTGAGCCGTAATGAGCATTTTTAAATCAGGATAGGTCAGCCTTACTTCAATCATGTGTTGCTTCATGCCCTCTATCCCAACCGGAATGATTTTGTCCCCTGTTCTAATCGCACACTGGTCTGATACATAATGAGGAACTTCATCCATCAAATGCTCAGATATAATCGACTCATAAAAAAACTTTACTTTTTCCACATGGTTCATGAGACTGCTCCTTTCACGTTAAAATAAATGAGTTCATCGCTTGAAGTCGAATCGTACCAACCTCTTGCCATGGGTTTCTCATGCGCTCTATCCTACGGTTCTTCTCACACACCATTTCACATATTCTGTCACGGAAATCTCTTTATGATGTTTGAGCCCGATACATACAAACAAGCATTGGGCAATTGTTAAATAGCATTCCTTCACATCGAACGTGAATAGGGCAGGCAACTGAATGAAATCCAGACTTCCTCCCCAGATTACTTTGTCAACTAAACTGCATAAAGAGCCAGCTAAACCTGTGATATAAATGAGATCTACCCAAGCGCTTGATTTTCTTCTTTTGCTTCGATAGAAGGCATACCCGCTCAAAAATAAAGCAATTATCAACATATTCAGAAGAACAACAACTATCATATCGCTAAGGATGACACTAAAGTTGCCGCCCCAGCTTAAATTGGTGTTGAAAACGGGACGAAATCTTACCATATTTCCTAAAATTTCTGTATGTATATTGAAGAAGAAATAGTAAATAACCACTTTCACAGCTTGATCGAAAACCATCAATCCACTGATCGGCCATAAATGTTGTTTGATATATTTCAAGGAGCACCCTCCAAACCGGTTTTTACGATCCAGTCCTGCTTGATCAGCTCAATGGCTCTTGGGCTGAGTATGCTTTCATCCGGCTCTGCGATTTCTCTGACATCGTCCTCAAACCATTCCATGGCTTGCTTGAGGTTATTTCTGACCATCACCAAATCTTCGGTACAACCATATTTCATCAAATGCTTTTGTCTTGTTTCATCTATATCATGCAGCTTGCTGGCCGAGCCGCCCCAGGTAATTTGATCATATGCCGTCAACAGCAAGGAGCTATGCGTATCCATCAATATGCGCAGGACCCCGTTTAACTTAAAAAAGTCTTTGCGCGAAAAATACTTGGCAGACATCTGCACATGAAACCAATAAGTCGTAATCAGCCTCCGAATGTCATCTTTCCACAAATGCCCTTTGACGCCCGAGTCCGCCAACGCTTGCACACTGCCATCCCGATCAAAGACGATATCCTTCGCTTGCAACTCAGTGTAATGAATCCGGCACATCTCCTCGTTGATGCGTGCCTTGTTTAAGAGGAACACATCATACTGAAACAGACGTTCCTTCTGCCGCAAAATATAGCCATAGTTTTTGATGGCCTGGCTGTTGAAATCCTCCGGCCAACAAAGGATGGTTTCATCACACACGCCTTCAAGCATAACCGTGAGTTTTTCATCCACCGACGCAAAAGCGCCTCCTTCCACGAGAAAAACAATGTCGATATCGGAATGAGCATCCGTTGTCCCATGAGCGGCAGAACCAAAATACCATGCCCCCAGCACACCTTGTTCTGCTTTCATGGCTGTTATAAAGGCGTTATGTATGGAGTGAAGTTGTTGCAACAATCCGCTCTCTCCTCTTCAGCCTAGGGCCGTCTTTTTCAATTCGGCATATTTTCCACGCAATAAGGTTGTCGCCCAGTCATAGGTATCCGCCGTTTCATATCCCCGATACACATGTTCTTGCGCCACGATCATTAACAAATAAAGATCGTACCAAAGAATTCTTCGGTTCTCCTCTTCCGTCAGCTTCCCAATCCCATAACCTCTTAAAAAATCAGGCGATTGAGCATAGGATCTGAATCCAACCTCCATTAGCGGATCGCCCCACAGGCATCGTTCCCAATCGATGAATCCGGTAAGGTTGCCCTGATCCATAAAAATATTGCCATCCCATAAATCCCAATGAACCAAACGGGGCGTTACGACCTCAAGAAACAGGGGTTTATCTTTATCAAGTAAATCCAGCAGTTCACGCGATGAGACTTTAAGATCTATATTTTCCTTATCCGCATCCATCAGGACGGCCTTCAACATTTCGCCAAAAACCTCATGCCAGCTTTCCCCCTGAAATGCCGTTTGACCCAGATAACCAAAGGTATCATTCGTAATCTGATTAATTTCTTTATTCAGGGAACCTACTAATGCATCGATCTCGCTTACCTGCTGGGGAGTGAATGATGCCTTTTGAGAAGCCAAGCTTTGTCCTTTCAGTTTTTCCATGAAAAAATAAGGCGCACTGCACCATTGACATGAAGGGTCATAAAACTCGACCTTGGGTAAGGGGACATTGGTTTTTTGTGCGACTAATCGCATGGAACGCACTTCGGCTTCCATGATATTCTGTTCGTAGGTCATGACCGTGACCTTAGGGTGAGGCGCTATCTTGAGAATACTTGCTGTCCCATCCGCGAAAGAAACCTCATAGGCGATATTAAAATACCCTTCGGTCAGTTCATGCAAACTTTCGAGTGTTCTCGCGGGGAAGGCATGTTGAATCAATTTTGCCAGTGTTTGTTCACTTTGGGTGTTTTGAGTGAAATACGCCATTCGGACCCTCCTGCAATTCGTGGTAATCCCTGCCGGTTTCGGCAAGCTTGGCTCAATTATAAATTCAATGCCGCAAAAGAAGTATCTAACCCGTTTGGAATCTTCCTTTCTTTGTTTTACCTTTTTCTTGCGTTATACTTTATTTGTATGGTTGGATTGGGGTGGAAATATGAGCGTGACTCCTTCTTTTGAACAGATCCTTCAGCTTTCGGACCAGGAAGAGAAGCAGCGAATGGACCGTTCACTTTATGAACTCATGGAAGATGAGTATAAGTTAAGCTCCGGTATGAAAAAGCTCATGGAAGATCAACAATACGTGTTTCCTTCCTTTCATGAAGATAACGCAACGCCCGATATTTTGGTTCGAACGCAAGATACGATCAGCGCAAAAAAACATCACCCTTCCACAACGCCTTATTTTCATCGGCATGATTTTATCGAATTGGTATATGTATACAAAGGTTGTTGTTATCAGTATATCGAATCACACGATCAACGCATGGTTCTGAATGATGGGGAATTATTCATTTTAAATCAGAATGTACTGCACGCCTTATATCAACCCCATCAAGAGGACGTCATCATTAAGATGATCATTCCCCCTAAATACTTAGGGCTGGAATTTGTCGAAAATCAAGAGTTCCATCATTCCATTCTTGATTTTCTTGAATATTCGGTGAGAGAAGGAAATTTATCCTATCACTATTTGCACTTTCGTACTAGATCGAATCCGTTAATCAAGCTTTTTGTCGAAAGAATCGTGATGGAATACTATCAGAAGGAAATCTACTATGAAGCGGCCATGTGTCACTATCTGCAGCTGTTATTCATTGAGCTCAGCAGAGATCATTCCTTAGTCGATTGCGTAAACTTCGGGTTGAAAGCGAAAAGGCTACAGCACCAAAAACTGCTGAATTACATTAGAAGAAATATACAAACGATCACTTTGGAGCAGTTGGCCAATGAGTTTTCATATAATAAATGCTATCTTAGCCGGTTAATCTCCGAAGAATTGGGCAGAAGTTTCCAAGACATCGTGAAAGAGATTCGGGTGGAGCAAATCGAAACTTTAATACGCTCTTCAACTCTGTCCATTGAACAAATTGCGGATCGGGTAGGATATAAGAATGCAGCGATCATCTATAAAATTATTCGCGAAAAATATGATATGACCCCCTCGGAGTATCGAAAGAGTCGACCTTAAAGCCAGCACTTCCTAGCCAACGCCAGCCTCATTTGCGTTTGGAAGTGCGGTTGACAAATGAGTCCGTTGCAATATCACCAATTTATCCGGATCCATTTAGGAAAGCGCTATACAAAATCCCATATTCCAAAAATTCTCCTATTTCTTTCGGCGCTCCGCCTCCCGAATAATGAAGGAAAGCGCCGCAGGCCGCTTAGTTTACCAGCAAAGGAGAATGACTTAATGACGTTATCCTTCAAAACCATCCGCGAGGCATTGGCGTTGCCCAAAAGCCGTTTTTTCGGTGTCGTCTACGAGAACGGACGGTATGCCGCTAACGACGAGGTGAGCTTCTTCGGGCGCAAGCTGCCCGATCCTGAACTGACATTCGACATCTCCAATAACAAAACCCTCGTCAACGTGAATATGAACGGATCGATCAAACATGTTACCGTTTATAACGGCCAATATGCCAGCGATAACATTCCCGGCGTCTGGATGTGCAAAGACTTCCGCAAAACGGGGCCGTACGCTTTTGGGTTGAAGTTAGGCGAGCAGAGGGTTGACCTGGGTCGGGACGATCTTCCCTACGCTACCTCCCTGCTGGATAATTTGTTCCCCGTGACCGAATTCCGGTTTGGGGACGTTCAGGCGACGTTGCTCGTCTACGCCCCGGTCTCCGCCGATGGTGCGATGCGCCTGCGGGGAACGGTGTACGGTCTGCATGTCGAGAACCGGTCCGGGCAGGAGATCCATGGCGAGGTGCGGCTTCCGCGCCCGGATACCGAAGCGGATCGATTATTCTCCGGACCCGATGTCTGCATTTATCCCGTGGAAAGAGAAGATTGGTATGCGGCAAGCGGAGCGGTTTCCTTTCGTCTGACTCCGGGGCAAGATGTCTGGATACCGGTCGTCATCTGCCCTCCTGGGGATGACACGCCGCGGCTCGTCAATGAAAAGGGCACGCTCTATTGGCTCAACGAAACATGGGCTTATTACCGCAGCCTGCTCGGGCGGCTTGAAATGAAAGACGATCCGTTCGCGGCGGAATTCTATGAACGGGCGATGCTGCAGTCTCTGGGTTCCATCGCCATGGATCGCCAAGGCGCCGTCGTCGGGTCGAACTGGGGAACGTATCCGACGACGGAGTTCACCTGGAATAAGGATATGTACTATTCCCTCCTCCCCTTCCACACGGCCGAACCGGAGTTGTTCAAGCAAGGCGCGTTATGGTTTCTGGAGCACGGAGTGCGGCCGGCCGGCAATCGCTACCCGGGCGGGATTTCCCACTCGCTCAGCAACTCCCTGTCTTCCGTCGTGATGGCCGGCCTGTACTACCGAAGCACCGGGGATAAGCGGTTGTTCCTGGAGCGGCCGGATATCGATCTAAGCATCCGCAAGCTGCTCGAGGAAACGCTGCGGACGCGGAGGCCTGATGGCCTATGGCTCTTTCCCTCGGAATGGCTGTCCGATGCATACTCGCTCGGCGACTACCACACGGGCTCCAACGTCGTGGCCTGGGCCGCTTTCCACCATTACGCCCGCATCGTCCGCGAGGTGTTCGGAGATACGGAAACCTCCGAACGTTATCGGACCATCGCCGCAAACATCAAAGAGGATTTACAGCGGCACAATACGGTGGAGGGCCCGTTCGGCCTTCAGTATACGGAAGGAACAAGCGCCGGGGGCGATGCGCTTAAAGACGAGGCAAGCAAGTACAAGGGGACTTACGACGATTTCGGCATGCAGTTCATCGGCCGGCTGACGAAAGACGGCGCGGTCGATTTGTTCCACCATGACGGAGAGGAATCCGATACGATTCTCATGCCGTTGTACGGATACGCCGCTTATGACGATCCGGCGTACCGGCACTATATGCAGTTCTCGCTCAGCCCCGCGAATCCGACCTATAATTCGGAATCCAGAGGCATTCAATGGGGGGATCATGCCGCCTGCACGTTCCCGGGCTATATGAGCGGCATGGGGATGCTGACGGATTTCGCTTCCATGTCCGGGACGGATGGCTATCTGACGGAAATCCGCAAGCTGACCGACGCCGACGGCTCGCTTTGGTGGTGGCCTTACCTTAACGGCGCGCGGTACGGTGATGTGATCCGGCACCACAATTGCGGCAAATGCGGCTGGGCGTCGGGGGTATTTGCCGGCCTGTTCGCCTCGCGGATCCTGGGGATCGCCTATGACGCTCCCGCACGCCGGCTGTCCTTCCGCCCGTTGCGCGCCGCCGGTTCCTTCGCCTGGGAAGACGTCCGGCTTGGCAGCGGCGTGTTCAACCTTTCTTTGCGCCGAGAGGGGAACATCACCGAAGCGATTGCAGCCAATTTCGGCGCCAAAGCGGTGACCGTGCTGGTGGAGCTTCCCTGCGAACAAGCGGCCAGCGCCCGTACGTTCGTAAACGGCAAGCCCCCTGTCGGCCGCGTGGACAACGGTTATTACAACGGCTGTACCACCGTCATCATTCAAGAAACGCTGCTGCCCGGAGAAAGCAAATCCTTTATCGTTACTTTCTACTCTCCCAGCGAATAGAGGCGAGGAGCGAGGAGGGGCGCATCTCCCCCTCTCTTTGCGGCGTCGGGCGCGCAACCCGAAAAACAGAGGCAAGCCGGAATTTCCCGAGCTTGCCTCTGTTTTTTATCCGCGCGGGCGGACTTCTAACGCTTGCAGGAAACGTTATTTGCGCCGAAACGGGGACGTGCAGCACTGGCGTTGCATTAAAATTCGCAGACAAAAAAGAAGACATCTCCTATTGTTGAGTTACCCACGCGTTATCCATAAAACGCCTCAACAATAAGGAGATGACTATGGATAACGTACCGAATCAAACCGTCATTTGTCAATGTCTGAAACTGTTAAATGTGGATTCTTCCCGGGATGCAACCTTAGACTATCGGTCTCGGAAATTATTTGTCGGCGCTTCGACGCTCTTGTTTATCGAAGCTCAGTTGCACCAGCGCAGTTCTTACAAAGTCATGTCAGAGCATTTAGCCGCCAATCGCGAATTTCAGAAACTGCTGAAACTCGAAAGCATAAGTGCTGCCCAGTTATCGCGGAAAATGAAGCGGCTGCCTATGGCCAACCTTCAAACCCTTTTTTTCTCGATCATCGAGCAAATCAAGCAAAGAACAAAGGATTTAAAAGGGGTGACTCCTGGCATGGGTAAGCTCAAACTCATTGATTCGACGGGGATTACCTTGCCGCCTATTCTCGCGAAATGGTGCTACTGCTCAGAGACGAATCATGGTGTGAAGATGCACACTTCCTTGGTCGTCATGGATTCCAAAACCATGTATCCGGACAAAATCATCGCTTCCACCAAGGACGTCGCGGACCATGAAGTGGCTCTGGAATTTACGATCGCCAAAGACGCGACTTACGTGATGGATCCCGGCTACCAAGTATATAAGCATTTTCAGAAATGGCTAAAGGACAAAATCAAGTTTGTCTGCCGCGTCAAGGAAAAAAAAGTAACGCTATTGCTCGGAGAATGGGCGAAATGCGGGCAGTTAGAGTAACATAAGGTGATGGATTCACTCTATTTCGCTCAAATCCGGCGAAGGTGAGGAAATAAGGTGAAAAAGTAACGCTATTGCTCGGTGTTTGGGCGATATGCGGGCAGTTGGAGTAACATAAGGTGATAGAATCACTCTATTTCGCTCAAATTCGGCGAAGGTGAGGAAATAAGGTGAAAAAGTAACGCTATTGCTCGGAGAATGGGCGAAATGCGGGCAGTTGGAGTAACATAAGGTGATAGAATCACTCTATTTCGCTCAAATTCGGCGAAGGTGAGGAAATAAGGTGAAAAAGTAACGCTATTGCTCGGTGTTTGGGCGAAATGCGGGCAGTTGGAGTAACATAAGGTGATAGAATCACTCTATTTCGCTCAAATTCGGCGAAGGTGAGGAAATAAGGTGAAAAAGTAACGCTATTGCTCGGAGAATGGGCGAAATGCGGGCAGTTGGAGTAACATAAGGTGATAGAATCACTCTATTTCGCTCAAATTCGGCGAAGGTGAGGAAATAAGGTGAAAAAGTAACGCTATTGCTCGGTGTTTGGGCGATATGCGGGCAGTTGGAGTAACATAAGGTGATAGAATCACTCTATTTCGCTCAAATTCGGCGAAGGTGAGGAAATAAGGTGAAAAAGTAACGCTATTGCTCGGAGAATGGGCGAAATGCGGGCAGTTGGAGTAACATAAGGTGATAGAATCACTCTATTTCGCTCAAATTCGGCGAAGGTGAGGAAATAAGGTGAAAAAGTAACGCTATTGCTCGGTGTTTGGGCGATATGCGGGCAGTTGGAGTAACATAAGGTGATAGAATCACTCTATTTCGCTCAAATTCGGCGAAGGTGAGGAAATAAGGTGAAAAAGTAACGCTATTGCTCGGGTCGTGCAGAATGTAACGCTTATGAGCGAGCTTATTTCCCGGTTTCGGTGCAAAAAAGGGACAGTTTCGCCTCAATAAGCTCTCTGATCAGCGTTAGAATGGAAACTGCCCTCTTTTCGCCTAAATAAGCTCTCTGGCAAGCGTTAGAATAAATGCGCACGGGATAGGACGGCGAACGGTGCTGAAATCGGGGGTTGTCCATGGCGCGTTGAAGCTCAACCTCATTGACTGCTTCGATCGCATTGAACAATTGACCGCATTGAGCGTCTCAATCGTCTTAACCATATTGATCGCACTAACCGCTCAACCGTCTAGACCGCATCGACCACATCGATTGCACTAACCGCTCAACCGCCTCATATTGACCGCCCTACCCCCTCGCCCGCCCCCACCACTCCGCTAGAAAGTCCGGTAGAACAACCTTGCGCTGACCTTCTCCGGGATCGGCAGGCGCTGCGAGACGGGCAGCATCTGCGGGAACGCCTTGTGCGGCTCGCGCTGATACCAGTAGGCGACCGACGAATAGTCGTTCGATTGGGCGTTCCCATGCCCGTGCTCGATGCTGAAGCGCAGCGACTTGCGGAAAATGATCGGGTCGACGATATGAAAGCGGTATTGCGTCATTTTGCCGGAATAATCGTTAAACGAAATCGTGTTGCTCTCTTTCCACGCATCGCCGTTTTCCCGGATCGGCGCGTAGAGCGACAAGCCGTGGTACGGCGAATCGTATTTTCCGGCGGGATATCCCCAAGCGGCGCAAAAATAATCCTCCGTCCCGGTCCCGTGCAGCCGGGGCGGCCACGGTTCGCCGTCGATGAAGAACATGTCGTCCCCCTCCCCCGGCCAGCTAAAGCCCGGCATCGGGTTCAGATGGTCGATGCTCAGGTTGCAGCCCACATAGTGGCCTTCCCCCACCGCGTCGAGCAGAACGTAATTATCGTCCCCGGTCAAGTTTTTCAACTCGTAGACTTTCTGGTCGGCGTAATTGGCCTTGTCCTGCCGATCGTGCTCTACTTTCAGCGCAGCCAAGTCCACCAATCCCTGCGTCGGATTCTCCCTGCGCCAGGATGCGTGGAAGTAGAAGCTGTCATCCGGCACCTCTTTCTCCACATAGTCCACGTAAAAGTACAAAATCAGCTCGTCTTCGCACTCATTAACGATTTCGATCCGGGCTCCCTTGCGGAACGGCATTTCAAAAAAACAGTTCATCGCCGCTTTGTCTTCGATTACCCCCTGGGTCGTGATCATATTGAGCGGCGCGGACACATAGTGGCTGGCCACGCCGTGCCCGACCCCGAAGAAGTCACCGACCGGCGAGTCCACACTGGGTTCCCGTTCGTCATCCCAATACATACGGATCAATACTTTGCGGAACGCATATTTGTTCCTGGCCGCGAGGGTCATCCAAATATGCTGGATCACGCCGGAACCGGCGATTTCCGCAATCGCCGCCGTTTGCCCGGCTCCAATCACCATGAAGTCCCGGTTGCCGCCCGTTTGATCCCAGCTCGACAGCCGCCGGGATGTTCCCTCTTTACGCAAATATAACTCGTTCATTCTACTCTCTCCTCCCTCGCATTCCAAATCAAGCCTTAATCCCCGTTAACGTAATCCCTTCGATGAAATAGCGCTGCCCGATGAAAAAGACGACAATCGCCGGCAGCAGCACCACGGTCGCCGCCGCCATCATCAAATGCCATTCCGCCGAATACATGCCTTTGAATTGCTGCAGCCCGAGAGCCAGCGTATATTTGGTTTCGTCGCTCAAATAAACGAGCGGACCGAGGAAATCGTTCCACGCGGCCAAGAACGAAAACAAACCGACGACGATCAGCGCAGGTTTGGTGAGCGGCAGGATAATCGAACGGAAAATCCGCAGATGGCCGGCGCCGTCCACGTAAGCCGCTTCATCCAAATCCCGGGGGATGCTGAGATAGAACTGGCGCAGCAGAAAAATGTTGAACGCGCCGCCGCCAAGCCAAGCCGGAGCGATCAGCGGGATGAAGGAATTGGTTAAGCCCACTTTGCTCCAGCCGATAAACGTCGGGATCAGCGTCACCGCGTACGGCAGCATCATGCTGGACAGCAGCAAGCTGAACACCAGGTTCCTGCCTCTCCATTTCATCCGGGCGAAACTGTAGGCGCTGATCGAGCTGGTGACGATGACGCCCAGCACCGAAAAGACGACGATGATCGCCGTGTTCACGAAATACCGTCCAAAAGGCAGGATCGTCAGTGCCTCGCTGTAATTGGAAAATTGAACAGGATTGGGAATCCACACCGGCGGCAGCTCGAAAATTTGCCCCATATTCATCAAGGAACTGCGTATGAGCCACACCAGCGGCAGCAGACTGAAGATGCCCCCGGCTACCAGCACCAGATAGATCAGCCCTTTTTCAAACCAAGCCTTGGCTCTCATCGCGCGCCATCCCCCTCGTAGTAAACCCATTTATTCGATGTCCGGAATACAACGTACGTCAACACCATAATGATCACGAACAACACCCAGGCAATCGCGCTGGCGCTCCCCATCCGCGAGAACTGGAAGGCTTCCCGGTACAAATAGAACACATAAAACAAGCTGGCGTTATTCGGTCCGCCGTTCGTCATGACATACGCCTGCGAGAACACCTGAAAGCCGTTGATGATGCCCATGATCAGGTTGAAGAAGATCGTCGGCGTCATCATCGGAATCGTAATATGCCGCAGCTTGGCCAGCCTTGACCCGCCGTCCATTTCAATCGCTTCGTACAGCGAGCGGGGAATATCCTGCAGACCCGCCAGGAAAATAATCATCGTTCCGCCCGTTGTCCACAGATTCATTAATGCCAAAGAAGGAACGACCGATTTCTCGCCGAAAATCCATTGGCTTCCCGGCAGGCCCAGCGAGCGAAGCAGCTCGTTGGCCAGACCGAGATCGGGATTGAGCAGCCATAGCCAAATAAACGAAATGGCGATGATCGGCACGATCGAAGGCAGATAAAAAATCGTACGGAAGATCGACTTTCCTTTGACGTTCTGATTCAGGAGAATCGCCAGCAGAAAGGAGTAGATGATGCCGGTCGGCACGCTAAGGATCACAAAGTAAAAAGTAACGGCCAGCGACTTGTAAAAATATGGGTCTGCCCCGCCAAACATCCGTCTATAATTGTCGAGGCCGGTAAAAGTCGGCGAATTCGATCCGGTGTAGTCGGTAAAACTCATGTACAGGCTAAACAGCATCGGGCCCAGTGTGAAGATTAGCAGGCCCAGGATTGCCGGCATGGCAAACAGCCAGCCGTAAAGATCTCTTTGTGTGCGGCGTTTCTTTCGCATACGGTTCCCGGTATGGGAAGAGATGGCTTCCATAAGCTAGTTCCCCTCCGTTGAAAACGCTGCCGAGGGGCGGCGCCGTTTCAAGCGGTAACACGGCAGTGCCGCCCTTCGGACAAACGTTCGTTATTTCAAATAAGTGCCCTGCACCAGCGGCTTCACTTTCGTTTCCACTTCTTTCATCGCCGCTTCCGCCGTTTTCTCGCCGAGCCATACTTGATCCAGGGCCGCTGCGACCGCAGCATCGATTTCGACGAAGTTTTTGACGTTGTTTTCCGGCGACGGCTCGGCATGTTCATAGGTGGAGCGCATCACGGCATCCTGGAAACCGGCCGGTCTTCCGGGCAATTCTTCATTCGCCCATTGATCGATCAATTCCGGATCCTCATACCATTTATTGAGCTGCGGCATCCACAACCCTTGATGCAAATCGAGCACGTTTTGCGGATCGGTGAGGAATTTGGAGAATTCCCAAGCTTCCTTCGGGTGCTTCGAGCTTTTGAAAATAATCAGGGAACCGCCAAGGAAAAACGTTTTGTAGTCCTTGATCACCGGCAGTACGCCTACGCCCCAGTTGATGTTGGTTTTGCTCAAATCGAGGTGATTCCAGCTGCCGTCGATGATCATCGCCACTTTTTTGGACTGCAAGGCGGTGGCCGGAGCGGGAATGCTGCTGGCCTGAACCGGTGAAGGCGAGACATGGTGTACGTTGATCAGATCAGCTACTTTTTGCAGCGCTTCGGTCGCCTCCGGTTTGGACAATCCGAATTCCTGGCCGTCCGCCGTCAAATAATCCCCGCCATTGGAGAGAACCAGCGGCATATAAGACGACCAAGCCAGATTGAGTTTAACGCCGTATTGCTTGATGTTCTTCGGATCGAAGCCCGGATCGTCCGGATGCTTGCCGTTCCGGTCGAGCGTCAGCCGTTTGGCCGCGTCCACGAACTCCTCCCAGGTCCACGCCTCTTCCGCCTGGGTAGGCGGCAGCTCCACTCCCGCTTCCTTGAACATATCCGCGTTGTACATCAGGGAAGGGACGACGGAGGCCTGATACGGTCCGGCGCTCTGGTCCTTGTCCCAGTTCCACCAGGCATACTCCAGATAATCCTCTTTCTTGATGCTCGGATCGTCTTTCATTAAATCGAAGAAGTTGTAGATCAGTCCTTCCTCGCCCATTTTCAATTTCCAGGCGGCCGAATAGCTGATGTCCGGCGCCTCGTTGCCGGCGATCATGGCATTCAGCTTCTGCAGAAAATCCGTGCCCGGAATGTGCACCGGGTCTATAGTGATGTTCGGGTTCTTCTGCTCGTAGGCCTTGATGGCCGATTCGACCGCTTTCTTTTCCTCCGGGCTGCCCCAGAAGGTGAATTTCAGCGTTACCTTTTCTCCGTTATTCGCCCCCGCGTTATTTCCGTCGCCGTCTGGGCCCGCGTTCGTTTGCGAGCCTCCGCCCCCTGTTCCGCAAGCGGTTACAAATAAAGCCATGATCATGAGGATCATAAATGCGATCTTCCATTTTCCCGTTCGGTTTGTCATGGAATGCTCCCCCCGATTTTCAAAGTAAGCGCTGCAGCCGCTTGCTCTCATTGTAAAAGCGCCGCTCGTGAAAGCCTATGGGACGTTTTTTCGTTTCCTGTACGATTTTTCGCTCAATTCAAGATTCGACGTCGATTCCGCTCCCTGAAACTGCTTCATCATGGGAAGATGACTTCCTTATTCAGGCTTTCCATGAGGGATCACCAGCTTGACCCGGGTCCCGAGCTCCGGAACGGACTCGATGCTGATGCCGTACCGCTCGCCGTAAAGCAGCTTGATCCGTTTGTCGACGTTATGGATCCCGATGTGAGAGGAGTTCTCCTCCAGCACCTCCTTCAAATGTTCCGGCTCAATTCCGCATCCGTTGTCCTCCACACAGAACTCGATATCGTCCCCCAGCTTGCGCCCGTAGATCGTAATGAGGCCGCCGCTTTCCATATCCCGGAAGCCGTGAATGATCGCATTCTCCACCAGCGGTTGCAGAAACAGCTTCGGTACGCTAACTTCCATCAGTTCCGGTTCAATGTTGAAGTCAACCCGAAAACGATGCTCAAACCGGTTGGACATGATGACGATATAATCCTTCAGCCACCCGATATCCTCGGACAGCGGCATCGAATCCTTGCGGTTGTCCGTCGTATAATGCAGCATGCGGGACAAGCTGACCAGCATCCGGCTGACCTGCTCCTTCTCGCCGTAAACGGCCATCCAATTGATGATATTCAGCGTGTTGTACAGAAAATGGGGGTTAAGCTGGATGTTGAGCGCCAAAATTTCCGTTTCGCGCTCCCGGAGTTTGGCCACATAGTTTTCGTCGATCAGCTGCTTCACCTTCTCGTTCATGCTGTTGAACTTCATCAGCACATGTCCCAGCTCGTCCTTTCCCTCCACTTTGATTTTGGCGTTGAAGTCGCCGCCGCCGACCCGTTTGATGGCGAGCAGCAGTTTGCTGACCGGCGAGGTGATCCGCATGGAAATCAGGTAGGCGAACAGCAGCGAAAGCAGCAGCAGCGAAGCGCCCAGGGTCAGGATAAAGAAGGTGATCGTCTGCGCGATATCTTGGGTCAATGCGCCCGGGGGAATGAGCACAACCGACGTCCAACCCGTGATGGCGGAGGTCGCGTAACAAGCGAGCATCCTTTTTCCGTCCACCGTCACATAAGAGGATCCGCTGCCGCGATTTTGCACCTCGCCCAGCCATGGCAAGTCGGGTTGGTTTCCGACGAGTTCCGCGTTCGCATGGGAGATAATTGTGCCGTCCGTGCCGGCTACCAAAAAAAACGCACCCTCGATCGGAACGCTGTTCCAGAAAAGATCGGCATAGACATGATCCCGGAAATTCATCACCAGAATCGGCTTCTCCGCCCCTTCCCCGGCCCGCACTATGGAGTCCCCCCGCACGCAGGAAGGGTTCATTTGCCGCACGGCGGAGAATAAATAACGGTATTCGATATCGGCGCCGGCCAAATCCGGCAATTGATGCATCAAGCTGTAATTATACGTCGGCACCCAGGCCAAACGCCCCTTCTGCTCAGCGGCCTGCCGATATAACTCGGACTCGTAAAAATGATCCGGCGGGTACGTATTGCGCGCTTTGCTTCCGTATACGAAGGCGTGGGTGACGAGCTCCACCGAATACAAATCCCGGGATTGCGAGAAGTAACGGTTCAGGATCTCCGTAACCCGTTTATTGGTCGCGAGCAGTTCGCTTTGGGCAGGCGCGGAACCGCTAAAAACTTGGAACAGATCGCATTCGACCATCAGGGAAAGGCTGTCGTCCTGAATGATCTTCAACCGTTCGTCGATGATTTGATTGTTCTTATGCACGATTTCCGTCACGTTGTCCCGGGCCAGCTTGAGCATGATATTTTTGCTGGCATAGAAGGCGCCCGTCCCCAAAGTCGCAAGGGGAAGCGTTATCAATACGATGTAGGATAAGATCAGCTTGTGTTTTAGTCGCATGGGCGTCACCTACAGCAGATCTTTCTTGCGGAATTCCTCCGGTGACAGGCCGGTTTCCCGCTTGAAGATTCGGGTAAAATACCCCGCATCCCTGAAGCCCACGCTTAGGGCAATTTCGGAAATTTTCCGGTTTCCGTCCTTCAGCAATTCCTTGGCTTTCTCCATCCGGAGCCGCAGCAAATATTCGGTAAACGTCATTGAAGTATGCGACCGGAAGAAGCTGCTGAAGTAAGCGGCGCTGAAAAAGAACCGTTTGGCGACCAACTCCAGCGACAGGTCCTCCATGTAATGCTCCGCGAGATACGCTTTGCACATCGCGATGATCCGCTCGTTTTTATTGTTCTTCCGGCTCTCGATGCTGTCGATAATCCGATGCAAATAATAACCTGCCTTCTCCTTGACTTCATCAAGCGACGCGCAAGCGGGAATCTGAAATTCCATCTCGGAAACGAAATTGCCGGCTTCTTCGCTCCGGATGGACGTTTCGCTGGCTTTGACCAGGTTCACCAGCACGTACAGAAGGCAGCGCTTCAAATGAGCGGGAGAAGGATAGTCGCCGTCCAACAGCTGCCGGATCAACAAGTTCAAGGCTTCCAGCGCCGACTCCCGGTCCCTGTTCGCCACGGCGGCCGCGATTCCGGTATCGGCGGGAATCAGCTCCAGCGAAGGCTTGGACGGATTGTAAGCGATTTCGTAATTAACGATCAGTTTCCCGCTCCCGCAGTAAAAAGCGTAATCCAACGCATGCAAAGCTTGCCTGAAGGAACGGGGAGCCTCGCGATACAGATCGGTTACGCCGTCGCCCACGCCGATGGATAGAGTAAGCCCGAATTCCTGGCGAATCTGCTCGATGAATCGGGTTAACCGCTCGGCCTCTCTCTTCATCAGCCATTCCAGGGAATGCGCGGGGGCAAGGACAGAGACCAGCATAGGCTCATCCCCCTCCAGGTAAAAGGATAAAGCCGGACCGATCGGTTCGGTCACCTGGCTCATCCAGTCCTTGAGGCTGGTCTTCACTTCCGCGAATTCCTCGCCCCGATACTTCTCATCGATCTCGGATCCGGAGAACTTGGCAACAATGACGAATCCGG
Source organism: Paenibacillus sp. JL3B1040 (assembly GCF_057063165.1). Classification (NCBI taxonomy): domain Bacteria; kingdom Bacillati; phylum Bacillota; class Bacilli; order Caryophanales; family Paenibacillaceae; genus Paenibacillus; species Paenibacillus tiangongensis. The sequence goes on from NZ_CM169317.1 coordinate 3,077,065, forward strand.
CCTGTCCCGGCGGGACCCGCCGTTCGATTTCTCGAAGCTCGTCTTCGTTCGCTGCCGAACGCAGCCAAAGGCTATACAGATGCTGCTCATAGACGGGGATGGCCGAACTCAGCTTCTCCTTGAGGCTCGCCCGGTCTTGAACGCTTAGCCGTTCTTTTTCGATCGCAGCGTCCAGCTTGTCCAGCATCTCCGCGATATCTTTGGATTCCAGCGGCTTGAGCAAGTAATCGAACGCGCCGAGCTTAAGCGCCTGCCTGGCGTAATCGAAGTGCCCGTACACGCTGAGGATGACAATTTTTGTCGATTCGCCGCGCGCTCTCAATTGCTCGATCAACGTAAGGCCGTCCATATGGGGCATGCGAATATCCGTAAAAAGAATATCGATCCGGTTATCCAGGGCAACACGCAAGGCTTCCCCTCCGTCCCTGGCCATAAACAACCGATAATCCGGCCGATACGTCTTGATCATCTCTGCGATGCCGCGGCGGTGACGCGGTTCATCGTCCGCTACCAGCACGTGATACATCATATCCCTCCCCTGAAGCTGTCGATACTAAATTTTTTCAAAGATCCCTTACGTTACGCGGACGCTTTGCACGATTATCCCGTTGGATCAGCCTCTGCCCGTTGGGTCAGCTTCCCCCCGCTAGCTCAGCTTCCTCCTGTTGGATCAGCCTCTCCCTGATTGAGAGGGATAATCGTGCAAAGGCCGCCTCCGAATCATCATTAGCGCAAGCTCGCCTCGATTCCGAGCGCAAGGGCGCCGCATAATCCGGCGTTATCGCCCAGGCCCGGCGGCACGATGTAGCTGTCCATTTCGTCAAGAATGGCCGGAGCCGCCACATAACCGTTTAAGTTTCGTGCAACTTCCTTGCGGATGAGCGGAAACAACTGCTTCTGATGCATGACCCCGCCGCCAAGGATCACTTTTTTCGGCGATAGCAGCAGGACGACACCCGAAATCGCCTGAGCTAGATAGTAAGCTTCCATCTCCCATGCTTGATGATCGTCCGGCAATTCGCTTCCTTTCACTCTCCAGCGTTGTTCGATCGCGGGTCCGCTGGCCATCCCCTCCAGGCAGTCGCCATGAAATGGACAAGCCCCTTTGAAAGAGTCCTCCGGATGCCGACGGGTCAAGACATGCCCCCCTTCCGGATGGACCAGACCATGCACCAATTGGCCCTCCGCATACACTCCGACGCCGACGCCCGTCCCGATCGTATAGTAAACGCAGCTATCCAGTCCCTGGGCCGCGCCCCACTTCGCCTCGCCGAAAACCGCCGCGTTCACGTCGGTATCGAAACCGATCGGCACCGGAAAGAAGCGCTTCATATATCCGACGAAGTCAAACCCCGCCCATCCCGGCTTCGGCGTCGTGGTCACCCGCCCGTAAGCGGGACTGGAACGGTCCAGATCGATCGGGCCAAAGGACCCGATGCCGATCGCCTCAACGCCTTTGTCCCGAAAGAAAGCAACCGCTTGTTCCAACGTGTCCTCCGGCGTTTCCGTCGGAAAGCTGATCCGTTCGAGAATTTCCCCCCGTTCATTCCCGACCCCGCATATGAATTTCGTGCCTCCGGCTTCAATCGCACCGATTCGCATAGTTAACTCCTCCTCAAAGTGTTGTGAGCCCAAGCTTCCTGCTCGATCTTCGGCAAAACTCGCTTCGGAAGCATACGCTTTAACTGTAAGTGCTTACCCTACCATTTTACCTTTTTGATAATCGTTTTACTATACCGTTTCAACATTTTCTTTAATTCAAATGAATTATTCGTTATATTATACCAATGTAACCGTTGACAAAAAGAAAATCGGCATTTATCATAATCCTTGTAAAACGTTTTACTAAATTGGAGATGACAAGATGAAAAAAGTATTTTTCAAACCGCAAGACGGATGGGTCGGAGACGTCATCCCATTCTACGACCGTGGAGAGTATAAGCTCTACTATCTCCATGATCAAAGAGCCGATGGCGATTACGGGAATCATACGACATGGAACCTGATCACCACCAAAAACGGCTTGGATTTCGAGAATTACGGCGTCGTGCTGCCCAACGGCGGCGAAAACGAGCCGGACCGAAACGCTTATACCGGTTCCGTGATCAGGGACCAAGACGGCTTGTACCACCTTTTTTACACCGGGCACAATCCCAACGCCGAGTTTTGCGTGGACGGCAAGCCCTTGCAGGTTGTATTGAAAGCCACCGGTACCGACGGAATTCATTGGACGAAGGATGCCGATTTCAAGCTATATGGCGACGGGGTGATTTACGAGAAGTTCGATTGGCGCGATCCGTTCGTGTTTTTCAACGAGGAGCGGCAAGAGTACTGGATGCTTGTGACCTCCAGATTAATGAGCTCCTCCGAGAAGAAAGGCGGATGCATCGCCCTACTCACTTCCGATGATCTCGTGCACTGGAGTTATCGCGAACCGTTCTACAGTCCGGACAAGTATATCACGCTGGAATGTCCGGATTATTTTCAAATGGGAGACTGGCATTACCTGGTCTACTCGACGTTCAGCGAGAAGTTCGTCACGCATTATAAGAAGAGCAACAGCACCCTGGGCGCGTACACCTCCCCGATCCCGGACACCTTTGACGGCAGGGGGTTTTACGCGGCGAAGACGGCCTCGGACGGACGGCAAAGGTATGCGTTCGGCTGGGTCCCTTCCAAGCAAGGGTCAAACGATTACAACGATTGGGAATGGGCCGGGACCCTGGTCGTGCATGAAATTTACCAAAATGATGGCGGCGATCTGCTCGTCAGGATGCCCCAAGCCATCTATGAGCATTTTAATACCAAGACCGCGCTCTCTCTCGAGGCGGAGAGCAACTGCCGCGATGACGGCAGCCGCTTCGAATTGGCTTCTCAAGATGGACTGGCCTACCGGGTGTTGAATGAACTTCCAGCCCAAGTCCTGATCGAAGCCGCGTTCACGGATTGGAGCGAGGCGAAGGATTTCGGCATCGCGCTGCGCACCGACAAGGCGCTCGATACCGGCTATTTCATCAAATTCGATCCGTTCCACAACCGGATTGCTTTCGATATGTGGCCTCGAACCGAGCCCGGTTTCTTCCAATGGCAAATCGCCGGCGACAAACCGCAAATGATCGAATTGGAGCGTCCGTTCCGCTTTGCGGAGCACGATCAAATCCACGTCAAGCTGATTTTAGAGGACGATATTATGTGCCTTTACGTGAACGACAGGGTTGCGATGACTGCGCGAATCTATAACTTCCAAACCGGCTATCTTGGTTTTTATGCCAATGAAGGTTCCGTGAAAGTTCACGACATCAAGATCAAGACCGCGGAAATGCGTTAATCTGCTGCGAATTTAAAAGTCTCTTCATGAGATTTTTAAAGATAAAACCATAAATGGGGGGTTTTGAAATGGCAAGAAACAGTCAAAAGTTTAAGCTCTTCTCTCTTATCGTCATCTCCGCTTTACTTGCAACCGCTCTCGCGGGCTGCGGCGGTTCGGCGAACAAAAACGCCGGAGACAACGCCAAAGATCAGGGGAATTCGTCCGCAGTCAGTGCGGGTAAAACGATTACCTGGCTGACAGCCCGGCCGGAGAACGGGGCGATCGTGCAAACCGTTCGGGAGCTGGCTGACCGTTACGCTGAGAATCATCCCGAATTCAAGCTGGATATCCAGGTGACGGCCGACAGACCTTCGTATTTGACCAAGCTGAGAACGCTCGTCGCTTCCGGCGAAGTTCCGGAATTTATCGATACGGACGCCGATCCCTACGCTCAGGAACTGGCGGAAGCCGGCATGCTGGTTGATATGAAGCAATTCTTGGATGAGCAAGGTTTGTATGATCAATTCTATGAACCGGCGCTGAAGTACCAGGAGCTGCCCGATGGCAGCCTGTACCTTCTCCCCTTGGAATACCATCTGGAGATGACTTGGTACAACAAGAAAATATTCGAGGAAAATAACCTTGCCATTCCGAAAACGATCGACGATATGCTTGCCGTCAGCAAGGCGCTTAAAGAAAAAGGCATCACTCCGATCGCCGTTGACGGCGTGGATGTTTGGCCCGTGCTGCGCTATGCGGCGATGATCCCGTTCCGCGCCACCGGGAATGAATTTGCCCGGAATCTGAGCCAAGGCCAAGCCAAAATGACCGACGAAGTCGGCATGCAGGCGGCAAACTTCGTCTCCGATATCGGCCAGTACTTCCAGCCAGGATTCGCCACGACGGATTACACGACCGCCCTTAACATGTTCCTTAACGGCGAAGCCGCCATGTATCGCATGGGCACTTGGGAAATTCCGTCCTTCGTGGACGAAAATCTGCCGGATAATATGAAGGGGAACGTCGACTATTTCTACCTGCCGACGATGGAAGGCGCCAAAACGCCGGATAACGAATTTTTCGGCAACAGCGGGATCGGTCTGGCCGCGACCGCCGACAAATTTGAAGGAACGGCCAAGGACTTCCTCAGCTTCGTCCTGAACAATTACAGCGACGTCTACGTGGCCAAACAGCAGATGTCCCCGCTGAAATTCACGATTGAAGACGAGTCCCAATTCTCCGAGCTGTTCCTGCGTATTAAACAGGATATGGACAACTACGGTTCGGAATTTGCCAAGCCTTGGGATACGCTGCTGGACGCCAATACGAACTCCGTCATGAGCGATTTGATCATGAAATTGGCCATGGGGGCCATGACTCCGGAGGAATTTGCCAAACAAGTCGACGACACCGTCGCCCAAAACGCGGGCAACTAAACGCCTGCGCCCAGACAAACTGTCCCCCCTGCCCGGCCCGCCCAAGGTCCGGGCGGGGACTTTTCCTCCTAAGTTTGTCAATCTGAATCAATGGAGAGATTCCACATGAATGTACTCAAAGATAAGAAAGCATGGTTGGTCTTTATCACTCCCGCCCTGCTCTTTTATTTGGGAACCGTCTTTGTTCCCATCATTCAGTCGCTGAACTACGGTTTTCAAGATTGGAACGGCATCAAGGACGCCAAATATATCGGGTTGGGCAATTATATCAAAATGTTTCAAGACCCTTACTTTTGGAACTCTGTGCAAAACAATCTGGTTTACGTCGTTATCGTCGTGTTGATGCAAGTGTTTATCGGATTGTTTTTTGCGCTGTTGCTCTCGTACGTCAAAAAAGGGGCCGGCGTTTTCAGAACGTTATATTATATGCCGGCTGTCGTGGTCACCGTCGCCATCGCCCAGATGTTCCGCAACTTCTACTCCTTGCAGCCGCTTGGCCTGCTCAACATGTTCCTGGGGTGGATCGGGCTCGGCCATCTGCAAAGCGCCTGGTTATCCGATCCGCACACCGCGCTCATCGCCGTCTCCATTCCCGAAGGCTGGCGTTTTACGGGGATGTACATGGTGATCTTCTACGCGGCGCTGATCGCCATTCCGAAAGAAATCGAGGAAGCCGCCACCATCGACGGCGTGAACGGCTGGCAGTTAATTCGTTACATCAAATTGCCGAGCATCAAGCACGTGCTGAGTCTGGCGCTGATCATGTGCACCACCGGGGCGCTGCGCGGCTTCGATATCCCTTATATCATCGGCGTGCCGGGTTCGACGACCGAGCTGGTCACGACCTATATGTACAAAAAAGCGTTCTCCACGATCCAATACGGTTACGGAAGCGCGATCGCCGTCTTTATCGTCATTGAAAGCCTGCTTGCCGTCCTGATCATCCGGGCTATCTTTAATTCCAGGAAAGGAGAAGCCTAACATGAAATCCAAGAAGACTTCCCTATCCTTCCTGCTCTATTTTATCGTGACCGCGATCCTGCTCGTCCAAATCTATCCGGTCGTCTGGCTGTTATTGTCCAGCTTTAAATCGAGCATCGAATTGACGACAAGCCCCTTTTCGTTGCCTAAAATCTGGTCGTTCGACAATTATGCCGCGGTATTTCGGGAAAGCGATCTGCTGCTGTATATCAAAAATACCGCCATCGTGACCTTCAGTTGCCTGGTGCTGATCGTTTTTCTCAGCGCAACGGCGGGTTTCGCCCTCGTCAAAATGAAGGTGAAGCTGAATTCCAAGCTGCTGCTGTTCTTTACAATCGGCATTATGATCCCGATTCAGGTCACCTTAATCCCGTTGTTCATCATGTACAAAGATTACGGGCTGCTGAACTCCTATTTGGCATTGATCCTGCCGCAAGTCGGCTTCGCCCTGCCTTTGTCGATTCTGATTTTTACCAGCTTCTACAGCTATGTGCCTAATGAATTGATCGAAGCCGCCGTGATCGACGGCTGCAATATCTATCAGGTGTTCTATAAAATCATCTCGCCGCTGACCATCAACACGACGGTTACGGTCGCTTCGATCAACTTTATTTTCATCTGGAACGACTTTATATTTTCCAACACCTTTACGAACGACAAGCAATACAAAACGATCGCTGTCGGGCTCCAGGAATTCATCGGGGCGTTTGGCGCGACGGATTGGGGCCAGACGTTTGCGGCCATCTGCATCAGCATCATCCCGATTATCATCACGTACCTGTTCCTGAATAAATATGTGATGGCCGGCGTGTCCGACGGCGCGGTCAAAGGATAAGAGACCAGCAGAGACAAGAGGAGAGATACCTATGCAATCGATGAATCAACTTTTTGGCAGAATGAAAGGAAGAAGCAGAGCGATCACAGCGGAAAATCCGCGCGGCTTGAAAGGCGAAGGCGGACAAGCGGCCGGCCCGCTAGGGGTGGCCCGGAAAGGCAAAGCCTTCATCCCGCTGGCTCAGGGCGAGACGGCCACGCTCGTCGATATCGAAGGCCCCGGCATTATTCAGCATATCTGGATGACCGTAACCGATCAGACCGAATCCGGCTGGTTCGTATTGCGCGACCTGGTGCTGCGGATGTATTGGGACGGCGAAGAATCCCCGTCCGTGGAAGTTCCGCTCGGCGATTTCTTTTGCAACGGCTTCGGCGCCAGAGCGGTCGTCAACTCCATGCCGATCGTGGTCAATCCGGTTGGCGGCATGAACAGTTACTTTCCGATGCCTTTTAGAAAGGCGGCCAAAGTAACCATTACGAATGAACATCCTCAGGAAATCGAGGCGTTTTTCTACCAATTTGATTACATGCTGGTCGATGAGCTTCCGGAGGACACGGAATATTTCCACGCCCAATTTCGCCGGGAAAATCCGACCCGGCTCAAGCAGGATTATACGATTATTGATGGAATTAAAGGAAGAGGGAAATATGTCGGCACCTATATGGCCTGGACCTCCCTGTCCCGCTATTGGTACGGCGAAGGAGAAGTGAAATTTTACCTGGACGGCGACAAGGATTGGCCGACGATTTGCGGCACGGGGGCGGAGGATTACTTCGGCGGCGCCTGGGGGTTCGTGAGACCCGACAACGGCAATCCGGTTCATGAGCAGACGTACTCCACCCCATTTATGGGTTTTCCGTATTTTGCGGTAACGGATACGACAAGAGCGCATATTTACGATGGAGCCGCTTGTCCGATGCGCGGTTTTTATCGTTGGCATATACTTGATCCCATTTTGTTTGAGGAGGATTTGCGGGTCACCGTTCAGCAGATCGGGCATGACGGCAAGGCGTTGTTCGAAAGAAGCGACGACGTGAGCTCCGTATCTTACTGGTATCAGACCGAGCCGCATCAAGCGTTTCCCGAACTGCCCGGCGTGCTGGACAGACGCCCGCGTTAATACAAAGAAACTTCGCAAAACCTAAAGAAACAGAGGTTCGAACATGACGAATAAGAGGGTTACCTTGGTTCAAGTCGCCAAAGACGCGGGCGTATCGCCCGCGACGGTCTCCCATTTTTTGAACGGCAACTTTCAGAAAATGGGCGCGGAGACAAGGGAGAAAATCCGTCTCTCGATCAAAAAGCTGGGGTATCAAGTCAACCCGGTGGCCAAAAGCCTGATTACCGGCAGAATGCATACCATCGGGCTTGTATTATCCGATAGTATTTATGACGGAGACGGGTATTTCGAAGACTTATACTTTCTCCACTTCGCCAAAGTCATCAAGCAGCAGCTAAAGGTCTTGGGGTATAAAATCATCCTGCTGGACTTTGAAGAAATCTTTATGAACGTCCAGATGGTTGACGGGATTATCGTCAAAGCAACCCTGGACACGGAAAAATTCATGCCCAAATTAATGGACCTCAACGTGCCGGTCATTACGGTGGGCCGCCATAATTTACCTTACGGCGCGCATGTGCTGCGCGTCAATGACTACCAAAGCGGCCAAACCGGAGTGAATCACTTATTATCCCGCGGCTATGATAATTTGATCATTTTGACGTATCCGCACGGGCAAGTTCCCGGATTCGACGACCGGCTGAACGGAGCGAGCGAGGCCTTGCAGCAACAGGGCAGGCTGACGACGGTGTTGACAGGCGATATGACGGAGAAATTCGGATACGATACCGTAGTGAACCTTGCCCAATCCAACCAACTGCCCCAGGCGTTGTTTTGTTTGAACGATATTTCCGCCATCGGGGCTTTAAAGGCCTGCAAGGATTTAGACCTGGCCGTCCCGGAACAACTCGCCGTATTGGGCATCGACGATATGCCGACCGTTTCCGAACTGCTGAGCTTATCGACGATTCGCCACCCTATCAACGAATTGGCCGAGGCCGCGTCCAAACTGATGATCAAATCCATTGAATCCGACGGGGAGCCGATCGCTCCGGTCGAAGAAGTGTTCCCTACGGAACTGATGGTGCGGCGCACCAGCTAATATCCGGGATCGTGTTTTGATTCTCCTGCACGCCGCTTTGTACGTTGAGCCAATCTTGAAACAAATCATTCAGAAAAATCGAGCGTGGGATTCATTGTCCCCCCGCTCGATTTTTTTGCGTTATCCTGACATCCATTCGCACTTCACAAAACCTGGCATGCCGCCATCATCTTGATTCCATGATCTTCCCGCGATTGCTCAGGCAGCTCTTCGTTAGGGGCTTGCTGAAATTTGAACCGGCAGGTCATTCAACTCTTCCTGGATTCACATGTTTTGTAATATATTCACACTGACTTCATAGTTTCTACTTCAAGGCGATTTTCGAATAAGAACTAGGAGGTTTTGAGAGTGAATAAGCGATTATCTTCTTACTGGCGTCAGGCTCTTAGTGTGCTGATCGTTCTCTCCTTCATTTGGTCGGCATGCCTGCCCCTCTCCAGCGTATCGGCCGCAGCGCCAAGGCAAGCGGAAAAGCTGGGTCGGGGACTGGTTGCGGTGAAAGTAAGCGGCGGCGTGTTCGTGAGCTGGCGGCTGCTCGGCACCGAGGAACTGTCGGTTTCATTCAACCTGTATCGAAACGGAACCAAGGTCAATTCCAGTCCGATTACGAACAGCACGAACTATTTGGATTCGGCGGGGACGACTTCCTCCAGCTATACGGTGCGGGCCGTCGTCAACGGTTCCGAGCAGCCGGCTTCCCCGGCGGCCGCGGTCTGGACGAACCCTTATCGGGACGTGCCGATTCAGATCCCCCCCGGCGGCACGACCCCGGACGGCGTGAACTACACTTACAGCGCCAATGACGCCAGCGTCGGGGACCTGGACGGTGACGGGGAATACGAAATCGTGCTGAAATGGGACCCGTCCAATGCCAAGGACAACTCGCAAAGCGGATATACGGGCAATGTCTACCTGGATGCGTACAAGTTAAACGGCACGCGCCTGTGGCGGATTAATCTCGGCAAAAATATTCGCGCCGGCGCCCACTATACGCAATTTCTCGTCTACGATTTCAACGGGGACGGCAAAGCCGAGCTCGTCTGCAAAACGGCGGACGGTACGGTGGACGGCACGGGCGTAACGATCGGCAACGCCAACGCGGACTACCGCAACTCAAGCGGGTATATTTTGTCGGGGCCCGAATTTTTAACGGTATTCTCCGGACAGACGGGCAAGGCCTTGACGACCATCGATTATGTTCCGCCCAGAGGCAACGTATCCAGTTGGGGCGACAACTACGGCAACCGCGTCGACCGTTTTCTCGCCGGCGTCGCTTATTTGGACGGCGTCCATCCGAGCATCATCATGGCCCGCGGCTACTACACGCGTACGGTCGTGGTGGCATACGACTGGAACGGCAGTTCCTTAACCCGTAGATGGACGTTTGACAGCAACAGCTCCACCAATCCGGGAACGGCCGGCCAAGGCAATCACAGCTTAAGCGTGGCCGACGTGGACGGCGACGGCAAAGACGAGATTATATACGGCGCGCTGACCATCAACGATAACGGCGCCAGATTGTACAACACCGGCCTGGGACACGGCGACGCGCTGCATGTGAGCGACTTGAATCCGAACCGCCCCGGGCTGGAGGTTTTCAAAGTCATGGAAAGCTCCAGCGCACCTTACGGGGCCGCCGTGTGGGACGCCGCCACCGGGCAGATTTTGTGGGGCGTCCGTACCGGGGCGGACACCGGACGGGGCATGGCCGCCGACATCCATCCGGGCTACCCGGGAGCGGAAGTCTGGGCCAGCAACGGGGTCGGCTTATATTCCATCACCGGTACCAAAATCAGCAATTCCACGCCTTCGATCAACTTCGGCATCTGGTGGGACGCCGACCTGTCCAGGGAATTGCTTGACGGCGTCAAGATCGACAAATGGAACTCTTCCGCTAACTCCATGTACAACTTGTTGACCGGGTCCGGCGTGGCGTCCAATAACGGCACCAAAGCGACGCCGACGCTCCAGGCCGACCTGTTCGGAGATTGGCGCGAAGAAGTGATTTGGCGCAAATCCGACAATACCGCGCTGCGGATCTACACCACCACGGATGTCACTCCGCATAAAATCTACACGTTAATGCATGATCCGGTATACCGACTAAGTATCGCTTGGCAAAACGTTGCTTATAATCAGCCGCCGCATACGGGATATTTTCTCGGCAACGGCATGGGACCGGTCGTCAAACCGAATATTTACGTCGTGCCGTAAATCCAACGACAAAGCCGGAGCACATGACGCTCCGGCTTCCTCTTGCGTTGATGCGGCAATCCCCGTTGAGTGGTATTCCAGACGGTACTCCGCGCGATGTCCAGGCCATTCCCCCGCACTTGCGCAATATCATTTACCATTTCTCCTAGGGATAAGCACCTATCCCCTCTTTGCTGCGAAATCTACCGGTCGTATTCCGGGTTCAGTTCATCGCACATCCGGGCAGCGTCAAGCCTGCATAAAGGAAGGGTAGCGCGCTCCCGCTGCGGCCCCTTTCGGCGAAATGCGTTCGATCTCCGCCAATTCCTCCGCAGAAAGCGTCACTTCCAGTGCACCGAGATTTTCCCGTACGCGGTCAAGGTGTTTCGTTCCGGGAATCGGAACGATCTGCTCGCCCTGGGCAAGCAGCCAAGCCAACGCCAGTTGAGACGGTTTGCAGCCTTTGCGTGCGGCGAACGTTTCGATCAGAGCGACAAGCTCCAGATTTTTGGCGAAATTTTCACCCTGAAAACGGGGGTAAAAACGGCGATAGTCGTTTTCCGGGAGATCGTCGAAACTGCGGATTTGCCCGGTCAGGAAGCCGCGGCCAAGCGGGCTGTACGGAACAAACCCGATGCCGAGCTCGCGCAAAACGGGCAGCACCTCGTCCTCCACTTCGCGGCTCCACAGCGAATATTCCGTTTCCACCGCAGTGAGCGGGTGTACCGCATGGGCGCGCCGAATCTGCTCGGGCGTCGCTTCCGACAGGCCGATGTAGCGTATTTTCCCGGCTTGAACTAGCTCGGCCATGGCGCCTACCGTCTCTTCGATCGGCGTATTCGGATCGATGCGGTGCTGATAATACAGGTCGATATAATCGATGCCAAGCGCCAGAAGGCTGGCGTCCACCGATTTTTTGACGTAAGCGGGGTGTCCGTGGGCTTTCATGTCCAGCGAGACGATGCCAAATTTCGTCGCAATCGCGGCTTGATCCCTGCGTCCTTTCAAAGCGCGGCCCACCAGCCGCTCGTTGCTGCCGAACTTCCCTCTCATCATATACTCGCCGTAAATGTCGGCCGTATCGAACAACGTGACGCCCAGATCCAGCGCGCCCTGAATCGTGTGTACCGATTCTTCGTTGTCCGGCATCATCATCGTGCCCAGGCCAAGGGCCGACACTTCAAGCCCGAGACTTCCGAGTTTTCTTTTCGTAATCGCATTCCCCATGATCGTCCCCTCTTTTCCGCAGTTTTGAATATGGATCGTTTCATTGCTTAAGTACGATCTTATTCTAAAACACGGCTCCGGGAGCAGCCACAGTGCGCTTATGCTAGTAATGGCAGTAACAGGCTCGCGGTTAACTAACGCTTAGCGCTAAGCTAGGAGAGCTTACCGCATAGGCGCTTCCCGGATGTGGTTATTCCGGCACCGGGGTGTAAATGCACAGATGCAGATCGGGATGATCCGTCGTAAACGCCAAGGAATTGATATCGTAAGTCAGCACTTGCTTTTCATTTTCATCGGAGGCACGAAAAAAAATCCGGGTGACCCGCTTGACTTCCACGCGATGCAACTCCCACAAAGCCGCAAATTCGGCGCTTTGCTTGGAAAGTTCGGCCACGAACCGCGCGAACCACGGATCATGGGCGTATTTGTCGTAGGAGGTGCGGAAGATCGCGACCGAATGCGCCGCCATCTCCTCCCAATTGATCAACCGGCTGCGCATCTTGGGATCGGTAAACAGCGCGGCCATCATATTGCGCTGCTCCCGGGGACGTAAGGAAAAACCGGCGATAAGCTCATCGACCGCACCGTTCCATACCAACAGTTCAGCCCGGTCGTTGCTGATAAAACAAGGAAAAGCCATCGCCTCGACGATCTCCTTCCACTGCGGATTGACTTCCGTCGTAATCGTCGTCACCGTTTCGGGCTCATTGCCATTCCACAGCTCGAGCAGATGCATAAACTCGTCGCGGCTTAGCCTAAGCGCCTTGCCGATGCTTTCGATCACATCCCGGGACACGGCAACTTCCCGCCCTTGTTCCAGCCAGGTATAATAGGTCGCGCTGACGCCCGCCAAAATCGCAACCTCCTCACGGCGCAAGCCCGGCGTCCGGCGCTGGCCGGGCGATCTTGCCAGCCCCGCTTGTTCCGGCTGCAGCCGGGCCCGGCGCGATTTTAAAAAATCGCCCATCGTTTTGGCCCGTGTGCTGTTCATGTCCACGGCCCGGGAACTTCCGTTCATTTCATTTCGATTCAGCATTGGCATCACCTCTCATAAGGAATCATCGCAGATCTTCCGCTCTACCTTAGGTCTCATCATTCATTAGATTATACCATTTCCAACCCGATACTTACTAAAAGTATGTAACTGTAATATAATAAAAACGACAATACGAATCACCATCAAACAACAGAGGTGAAGAAACCTATGGAAAAATACCGCATCGATCCTGGCAAAGGATTGGAGTTCGGCATATACACGTTGGGCGACCATTTGCCCGATCCCCATACGGGGCAGCGAATTTCGGCCCAGGAGCGAGTTCGGCAAATCATTGAATACGCCAAGCTCGCCGAACAGGCGGGCCTTGATTTTTTTAGCGTCGGGGAAAGCCATCAGGACTATTTTGCGACGCAAGCGCATACCGTGGTGCTGGCCGCGATCGCCCAGGCCACGAGCAACATCAAGCTGGGCAGCTCCTCGACGATTATCAGTACATCGGACCCGGTACGCGTGTACGAAGATTTTGCGACGATCGATTTGATTTCGAACGGCCGGGCGGAAATCGTGGCGGGCCGCGCCTCCCGGGTCGGTCTGTTCCGTTTGCTCGGTTACGATGTTCGCGATTATGAGGAATTATTCGAAGAGAAATTTAAGCTTTTGCAGCAAATCAACGAGCAGGAAATCGTCAACTGGGAAGGTGAATACCGCGCCCCGCTGCATAATGCCAAGGTCCTTCCCCGGCCGCAAAACGGCTCCATGCCGATTTGGCGGGCGGTCGGCGGAGGGCCGGCCAGCGCGATCAAAGCCGGATCCGCCGGCGTTCCGATGTTCATGGCCCATTTGGGCGGTCCGGCCTCGGCCTTTAAACCAACGGTTGACGCCTATCGGCAGGCCGCAAGCGAGGCGGGCCATAATCCGGCCGCGCTGCCTATCGCGACCGCAGGTTTTTTCTATGCTGCCGAAACCTCACAGCAAGCGCTGGAGGAACTGTATCCTTACATCAACGAAGGCATGAAAAAAACAAACGGTCAAGGTTTTTACAAGCCGCTTTTTATGCAAGGCGGAGATCCGCACCACATCATAAACGTCGGCAGCCCGCAGCAAATCATCGAAAAAATTTTATATCAGCATGAAATGTTCGGGCATCAGCGGTATATCGCCCAAATCGATTTCGGCGGCATGCCGTTTGACCGGCTGCAGCGGAATATCGAACTGATCGGCACGGAAATTTTACCGGCGATCCGAAAATATACGGCAAAATCCTAACCCTTAACCGAATATTAACCAGCAATATCATTTGCCACGGGAATCGCCTCTAACGCTGATGATAAACCCTATTATGGCAAATTCGACGTTATCGAAATTCTAACGACGCTGAGACACTCTATTACGTCACAAATCCATGTTTTCGGGAGCAAAAAAGTGATATAAGCTCGCTGGCAAGCGTTAGAATCGCAGAGCGATGATTGAAGTGCATTTAAGCTCTGTGGCAAGCGTTAGAGGCTGGAAGCAGATAGGAGCAATCAAGTAGAAGGACCTCAAATTCCTCGCCACACCGGGGAATTTGAGGTCCTTTCGCAAGTTAATGGAGGTGATCCTCAAACGTTGCATCCTCCACGACAAACAGCGCTCCGTCATACTTGTATTTCAGGCGGATCGTAACCGGGAATTCGGCCGGCGATACCTGGATCGGCACCGACGCATACAAGGTATTCCCTTCAAAGAAATAACGAACGATGCTGCCGAGACCCGGTTGGTCCAGCCATAATCCGGCGTCATCCCCGTTGTATTCGAACGTGCGCGTTTCGCCGTCCAGCGTAAATTGAAACGTTCTCTTGCCATTTTCCGCCGTCACGGTTGATGTAAGTCTGGAGCTCGCCACCAGTACCGGATCCGCCACGGACACTTCGGTTAAATCGCGTCTCAGCAGCTTCACTGTCGATTCGTAAACCCCGGTACCGTATCCGCGGGTCAAGATGACAGCCAGCACCTCCTCATCCCCGTCGCCCGTTCGCAGCAGGGAAACTTGCGGATAATAGGATTCATTGTCGACATTGTCCCAATCGTCGAACGTTTTCTCCGCACCGCCATAACGGACGCGGATCGGGTAAATCATGCTTGCATTCGGTCGCAGCGTACCCGTGATCTTTAGATCAAGTGCCGGCTCCTCCTTCAAAAGGACCTCCTTGCCCTGATTTTCTCTGGCATAGGCTTCAAGCGACATTCCGACTTCATCCGTTTCCACTTGTTCGATGTGCCCGATTTTGTGGGTATCGCTATGAACGTGCACATCAATCGTTTCCTGATACACTTGGGGGACCGAATCCCGCAGCAGCAGACGAAGCCGATAAATGGTTTTTTCCTTGTTTTTTTCCTCATCGGGTATGGTCGTGTCGATGTACACTTCATCCACCCACGGACTGGACACATCGTAGCGTTCCAGCGGCTGTTTAACCTCGGGGTTGTCCCATATGTCCGGCGTCGGGCCGCCCCAAACGCCCAGTTCCCGCTGCATCAGCGCTTTGACAAACGTCACGATCGTGCGGTCGCTACCCTGTTTCGCCGCGTTTTCGGCGGAACTCCACCAGTCGAAATCCCCCCCGGCCCTACGTTTGAAGGTTGAGCGAAACGGCCCTTCACCTTCACTGCCTGAATCTTGAACCCCTTGGACCGGAACGGGCAATGGCGTCTGCTCATCATGTTCAATCCAGATCCCGCCTCCCACCGCCAGGAGCAAGAGGGGAATGACCGTCAATGTCGCGGTAATCCATGCTTTCCGATCGCGCTTCTTTTCCGCCACCCGCAACTTGTTCTCGACACCCTCCATCATATCGCTTCTAAAACGCCGCTGCTTGAAAGGCGGTTTGGCTAAACGGCGATCCCAATCCGGTCTCCATTCATTCATGTACATCCGCTCCTTTCCATTCGGCGGCAACCTTCTTTTTGGCTCTGTGAATCCTTGATTTTACCGTGCCTGGCGGGATGCCCGTAACCGCGGCTATTTCCTCCATGGACAGTTGATAATGCACGCTCAAGACCAATGGATCGCGAAATTGGCTTGGCAGCTTTAACACCTGTCGCCACAATTCGTCCGCGACTTCCCGATCCAAGAATTCCGACTCGGCAGACGGCGATGGCCTCGGGAAAGCCGTCCCGTCCAGCTCGTCGCTCGGCGAACGCTCGCCGAACAGCACCACTTTGCGCACGAATGCCCGTTTTTGATAAGAAAGGGCGGTATTTCGCGTGATTTTCAACAGCCAGGTTTTGACGGAAGCCTCCCCTCGAAAGGAAGCCTGACTTCGGTAGGCTTTAATAAATACATCCTGCGCGACATCATCCGCCGTATGCGTATTCCGGGTGATGACGTAAGCATAATTCCAAACATCTTCCCCGTACGACTCCATAAGCCCCCGTATATTCGAAATGCTCGGCTCCGCCGGAGGCTGCAACTGCATTTCCCTCAAGTGCTTCTCCTCCCCTTCACCTAAACAGACTCTTCAAGTGCAACGAAAGTTCCCTATTCACAAAAAAAGGGCCGGGATTTCGGTCCCGCTTCAATCATCCTACAAAACTATCGAATGATGCATCTAGGATTTGACAGATTTGGTACCTTGATATAAAATGAAAGCGCATCCTAAGTTTGCCATCTTTGTCTATAAGCATCGGGAAGGATGTGGATCCCACAATTTGAGGGCGCTGCTTTCCTGATCTCTCCCTATCAGGAACAACCCCGTAATCTTCCGGTGAAGATTGCGGGGTTGTTTGTTTTTGGCAGCGGGAAAGGAGGAGGCGAAGGTTCAACCCGCGGTTGGTTTGGAGTTCAAATGAAGTCCGTGTGCAGAAACAGTATAAAAAGCTGGAAAGGTGGTTGATTTATGAAACCGTTTTTTAAAAAGTCCATGATCACACTGCTTGCTTCCACCTGTCTCTTTACAGCATGGCTCATCCCATCGATCGCCGTTCCTACGGCCAGCGCCGCTCCCGATACGTCCGTTCTTAACAAGCAGGACTTCTCTACCGATGTGATCTATCAGATCGTGACCGACCGCTTCGCGGACGGGGATCCTTCCAACAATCCGTCCGGCGCGGCCTATTCTCCAGGTTGTACGAATCTGAAGCTGTACTGCGGCGGAGATTGGCGGGGAATCATCAACAAGATCAACGAGGGTTATTTTGCCGGAATGGGTGTCAGCGCCTTGTGGATCTCTCAACCGGTAGAGAATATTTATAGCGTCATCAACTACTCCGGCGTGAACAGCACGTCCTATCACGGCTATTGGGCCCGCGATTTCAAACGGACGAATCCGGCGTTTGGCAGCATGAGCGATTTTCAGGAGCTGATCAACACGGCTCATGCCCATCACATCAAGATCATTATTGATTTCGCGCCCAACCATACCTCCCCTGCTTCCGAGACACAACCTTCCTTCGCCGAGAACGGTAGACTGTACGATAACGGCAACCTGATCACCGGCTACACGGGGGACACAAACGGAATTTTCCACCATAATCAAGGAACCGATTTTTCCTCGCTGGAGGATGGCATCTATCGAAATCTCTATGATTTGGCCGACATCAATCACCACAACAACGTGACGGATACCTACTTTAAAGATGCGATCAAGCTCTGGCTGGATATGGGGATCGACGGCATCCGGGTGGATGCGGTGAAGCATATGCCGGAGGGCTGGCAGAAGAACTGGGTAGCCTCCATTGCAGGATATAAGCCTGTGTTTACCTTCGGGGAATGGTTCCTCGGCGTCGGCGAGAATGATCCGAACAACATCCGTTTCGCCAATGAGTCCGGGATGAGTCTGCTAGACTTCCAATTCGGGCAAAAAGTTCGGCAGGTCTTCCGCGACAATACGGATACGATGTACGGCTTGAATAACATGCTGACAACAACCGCCGCCAATTACAAGCATATTCATGACCAAGTCACGTTTATTGACAACCATGATATGGACCGCTTTAAACTAGGCAACAATAACCGCCGTCTTGAGCAAGCGTTGGCCTTCACCCTGACGTCACGCGGCGTCCCGGCCATCTATTACGGTACGGAGCAATATATGGCAGGTAACGGCGATCCGGCCAACCGTGGTTTTATGAGCGGATTCTCGACCACAACCGCCGCGTATCAAGTCATCGGAAAACTGGCGCCGCTTCGCAAGTCCAATCCGGCACTAGCCTATGGAAGCACGCAGGAACGCTGGATCAATAACGATGTGTATATTTACGAGCGGAAGTTCGGCGGCAGCTCAGTACTAGTAGCGATTAACCGCAGCGCGACAAGCTCCGCCTCGATCACCGGCTTGCAAACCTCCCTCCCGGCCGGTGCTTACGCGGATGAGTTGAGCGGACTGCTTAACGGCAGCAGCATCACGGTTAGTGCCACGGGCGCCGTATCCGCCTTCAACCTGCCGGCAGGAGCAGTCGCCGTATGGCAATTTGCTTCTGACGAGTCGGCACCGGTGATCGGCAATATCGGAACGGATCTGGGGAAAGCCGGCACGACGCTGACGATCGATGGCCGAGGCTTTGGCCATGCCAAAGGGACCGTCTACTTCGGCACTACGCCAGTCACCGACAGCCAGATCTTGCAGTGGGAGGATTCCCAGATTCAAGTGAAGGTTCCGGCGATCACGCCCGGACAGTATAGCATCAAGGTCCGCAGCGCGTCCTCCGCGGACAGCAACAGCTATAGCAGCTTCAATCTGCTGACGGGAGATCAGGTGCCGGTTCGTTTCATCGTGAACAATGCCAGCACGCAATTCGGCGAGAATGTCTACCTGACGGGCAATACGGCTGAACTCGGCAACCGGGACCCGAACAAAGCGATCGGTCCGTTCTTCAATCAGATCATCACCGCCTATCCGACCTGGTATTACGATGTCAGCGTGCCGGCCGGAACAACCCTGGAATTTAAGTTTATCAAGAAGAACGGGGCGGCCGTCACCTGGGAAGGCGGCGCGAACCACAGCTTTACAACGCCAAGCAGCGGTGTCGGTACCGTTCAGGTCAACTGGCAGCCGTAAGCTCCATGGTGGAACAGTCCTAACTCCAACGGCCAGCCGGAGATCTCCTCCCCGGCTGGTCGTTCTCTCTCCCCGATAATTCATCGAAACTTTCCTTCGGTGCGTCTTCCTCCCTGCGCATAATAGCTAATCCTCTGTTGACTCCTGCAACTTAGTTAGCTAATATAAAATCATAAATTAGCTAATTCGAGGTGAAAATCATGCGAGTGACTTCAACTGACATGCAGAATAATTTCGGCAAATATTTAAAGTTTGCGGAAGCTGGCGAGGAAATCATCGTTACGCGAAACGGTAAGGACGTAGCCACATTAAACGCGATTGCCGAAGCCGGTTTATCCGTGCTAAGGGAGAAGGCAGCGAGCTATCATGGCGGGGGCGAATGGGTATCCTACCAGGAATTCCTCGAGCTGACGGAGACGTCGGAGCAACGTTACGAGCTGATCGATGGCATCGTATATAATCTCGCTTCTCCTTCCTTCAAGCACCAACTGGCCATAAATGAACTCCATGGCACTTTTTACAATTGGTTTAAAGGAAAGCCATGTACACCTCTGACTTCCCCGCTCGATATTACTCTGGAGAAGGAAGACAATAACACTTGCGTCGTACAGCCAGATCTCGTGGTGATTTGCGACAAGGATCGAATCGACGCCAACGGCAAATACAAGGGAACTCCCCAATTGGTCGTTGAAGTCTTGTCCCCCTCCACGCGGAGCAAGGACATGATCAAGAAGCTGGATTTGTACAGCGTATGCGGCGTAAAGGAATATTGGATCGTCGATCCAATGAAAGCACTCGTGATCGTATACACGCTGGAAGACGGCAATATTGCGGACATGACCGTATTCTCGAACACCGGGGATGCGCATGTGACCTCTCAGCTTTACCCGGGTTTGCAAGTATCGATCCAGGATTTAATTGCTTGATTCAGTTGAGGTGAATCGGAGAAACGATTTACGCTAGAAAAAGGCTGGCGAGTCATCGCCAGCCCTTATAGTTCAATCCAAGCTTGCCGTGTCTATGACCGGAAGCACCTCTTCCCTGCGTTTCTTCGCATAATCCGCAGTTGCCGTGAACAGCACGTCGGACGACGAATTCAGCGCGGTTTCGCATGAATCCTGGATCACGCCGATGATGAAGCCGACTCCAACGACCTGCATGGCGATATCGTTGGATATGCCGAACAGGCTGCATGCCAGAGGGATGAGGAGAAGCGAACCGCCGGCCACGCCGGATGCCCCGGCTGCGGATATCGCCGACAGCAAGCTCAGTATCAGCGCCGTCCCGAAGTCTACTTGGACACCCAGCGTATGCACGGCCGCCAGCGTCAGGACGCTAATTGTCACCGCCGCCCCTGCCATATTGATCGTCGCACCTAAAGGGATGGAAACCGAATACGTATCCTTGTCCAGCCCCAGTTTTTCGCACAAACGCATATTGACCGGAATGTTAGCAGCCGAGCTTCGCGTGAAGAATGCCGTAAGGCCGCTTTCCTTCAAACAACTAAACACGAGCGGATAAGGATTGCGACGAAGATGGACGTAGACGATGAGCGGATTCACGACCAGTGCCATAAACAGCATGCATCCGACCAGAACGAGAAGCAGCTTTCCGTAATCCAACAGGGAGGCAAGTCCGCTAACGGTAATCGATTCGAACACAAGTCCCATGATACCAAACGGTGCCAATTGGATCACCCATTTGACGATTTGCGAAACGGCGTCGGACCCATTCGTGAGCATGCTTTTCGTGGAATCGCCCGCGCTTTTCAACGCAACCCCGAGCAAGAGCGCCCAAGCCAGGATACCGATATAATTGGCATTCATCAGCGCATTTACAGGATTATCCACCACTTTGAACAGCAGCCCCTTCAGCACTTCGACGATGCCCTCGGGCGGGGTCAGACCTTCCGTCGCCGCACCGGTTAGTGACAAGCGGACCGGAAACATAAAGCTGGCTGCCACGGCGCTCAATCCGGCCAAAAATGTACTCGTGCCGTAAAGGGCAAGAATCGATTTCATGTTCGTCCGGCGCCCTTTTTGATGGTTAGCGATGGCGGACATGACCAGGAGCAACACGAGGACTGGCGCTACGGCCTTCAAAGCGGATACGAACAACGTACCGAGCAATGCGATCCCGCTGGCCTTCGGGACGATTAACGCCAAGAGAATTCCGACTGCTAAACCTGCCAAAATTCGTTTTACCAGACTAACTTGATTCCATTTGAGTAGGATTGCCTTCATGTTTCTCCCCCGTTTGTTTAAGATGTCGCCTAGAAGCATAGCGATAGTATACCACGCTTCATGGACATCTGTCCTTCAGGTGGAAACATTTGTGCATTACTTTTCACAAATGTCCTAGGAGGATGGGGATAATGCCTTCTCCAAACAGTAATCCTCCAAGCGCACCTCCGTCTTCCGTCCTAACATGGATTGAGCCAGTTGGGCACCTACGTAAGGCCCCATCGTCAATCCGGACGCCCCTAACCCGTTGGCGGCAAATAGGCCGTTCCAGCCGTTCAGCGCTCCCAGAACCGGGAGAAATCCCGGCGTAAACGGACGAAATCCGACCCGGGCTTCCAAAAAACTCCCTTCCTTCAAGCCGGGAGCCACTTCCAGCGCTTTTGCGAAAACCTCCTGCAGGCCGCCGGCCGTTACCCGGGCATCGAAGCCCGGCGGATCGTTTTCATGCGTCGCGCCGATGACGATGCGCCCGCCCTCAAACGCCAAAATGTATTGGTCGCCGGGCGGGATGATGACAGGCCAATGGGCGGTATCCGCTTCAAGAAGCGCCAAATGGACGATTTGCGCTTTTTGAAAGGTGACGCCAAACTCCAGGCTTAGCGGTTCGAACAGTTGCCGGGCCCATGCTCCGGCACAGACGGCGACGGCATCGGCGTCGAAATCTTCCTCCCCGACCCGGGCTCCGATCACGTTCGAACCTTCGCGGCGAAGCGAGGCTTCGCCTTGCAGCAGGGTTGCCCCGTGCCGAACGGCAGCCCGCAGCAGCGCTTCGCGGAGCGCTCGCCCGTCGACGCGGCCGGCCCCGCCGACATGCAGCGCGAAATAACCTTCCGCGAGCGGCGGAAATAAACGCTTCACGTCGCCGGGCTCGAGCAAAACGAGGTCGCCCATCTCCGGAGCGTCCCTTCTCCGCTCGAGCGCACGCTTCTCCAATTCGACGAGTTGATCTCGATCCTTGTGAAGGCGAAGAGCGCCGACGCGGGCATAACCGGTTTCGCGCTCCCCCTCCTCCTCCAGCTCTTTAATCAAGGCCCCGTAGTAACGCGCCCCTTCCTTGGCCAGCTTATACCAGGCTTGATTACGCCGCTGCGAAATCCATGGGCAGATGATGCCCGCCGCGGCATCGGTAGCTTGCCCCGGTTCCCGGCGGTCGATAATGATCACTTCCACTCCTTGTTTGGCCAGATGGTAGGCCGTTGATGCGCCTAAAATACCCGCACCGATCACGATATATTTTTGCATGAATCCGCATCCTTTTCTTACGATGGAATAAGTTTAAGTTGAAACCTTCTTGGCAAGCCTGCGTAACAACCTGTATCGTTTCCAATTTAAGGAGGATAAACACATGATTATGACCACTACCCCATCCATTGAAGGCTCGCCGGTTCGACAATACATCGGCATCGTCACCGGCGAAGTTATTATGGGCGCCAATGTCGTCCGCGATTTTCTGGCCTCGATTACCGATATCGTCGGGGGGCGTTCGGGCGCTTACGAGAACAAGCTTCAAGAAGCTCGGGACACCGCATTCGGCGAAATGTCCCAGCAAGCTTCCCAACTGGGAGCCAATGCCATCATTGGCGTAGACATCGATTACGAGGTGATCCGCGAAGGAATGCTCATGGTTTCCGTGAGCGGAACCGCCGTTATCGTTTAATCTTTTGCCTGATCTGTCCGGTAAACCACAAAAACCCGCATTTCGCGGGTTTTTGTGGTCATCGGGATGGCCCATCCCGGTTTAAATCGCCTTCGTCATAAAAACACTGTTGGGATCCTCTGCGTAGTCCGCAAAAGGTCCGCAATACGTAAACCCGAAGCTTTCGTACAACCTGCGAGCCGGGCCGAAAGCCTCCATCGAACCGGTCTCCAGACTAACCCGACGGTAACCGCGCCGGGCCGCCTCTTCAAGGAGAAATGCCAGCACTTGCTTGGCGATACCTTTCCCCCGGTACGGGACGGCGGTTCGCATCGATTTCACCTCGCCGTGCTGTCCATCCAGCTCCTTGAGGGCGCCGCATCCTGCGAGCACCCCGTCGATCCAGGCGCTCCAGAACGTCACGTCCGGCCTCTTCAATCCGTCCAAATTTAACGCGTGAATGCTCTCGGGCGGAGAGTTCTCGGCCATGTTCGCCAAATGCTCGCCGATAAAAGCCGCAATTTCGGACCCGCTTAAATCATCCAATTTGATGGTTAACAACCGGCTCCCTCCTAATCCCAACGTTTCATTCTCTATTTCGCATGAATATAGCCTTCCGCTTTCAGCAATTCGGCGATCAGCACCGCGCCGCCGGCCGCGCCGCGCAGCGTATTGTGCGAAAGCCCGACGAATTTATAATCGTACAGCGAATCCTCGCGCAAGCGGCCGACGGAGACTCCCATCCCCTGTTCAATATCGCGGTCGAGTTTCGTCTGCGGACGGTTTTCCTCTTCGAAATAAGTGATGAATTGCTTCGGCGCGCTTGGCAGCCCCAGCTCCTGCGGTTTGCCTTGGAATTGCCGCCAACGCTGAAGGATCTCATCCTTCGACGGTTTCTTCTTAAACGACACGAATACGGTAGCCAGGTGGCCGTCCGTCACGGGAACGCGGATACATTGCGTCGTAATGAGAGGCGCGCTCGCTTTCACGATCTGCCCGCCGTCCACCTGGCCCCAAATGCGCAGCGGTTCCTGCTCGCTCTTCTCTTCCTCACCGCCGATATAGGGAATCACGTTATCCAGCATTTCCGGCCAGTCGGTAAAGTTCTTGCCCGCTCCGGAAATCGCCTGATACGTCGAAGCGACCACCGTCGTCGGTTCAAACTCCAGCAACGCATGTAATGCCGGCACATAGCTCTGAATGGAGCAGTTTGGTTTCACGGCAATGAACCCGGTATCCGTTCCAAGGCGCTTCCGCTGCGCGGCAATGACTTCAATGTGCTGCGGGTTGACTTCCGGGATGACCATCGGAACGTCCGGCGTCCAGCGGTGCGCCGAGTTGTTGGAAATGACCGGTGTGCCGGTTTTCGCGTAAGCTTCCTCCAACGCTTGGATTTCCGCTTTCTTCATATCCACCGCGCAGAAGACGAAGTCCACGTCCGCCGTTACTTCCTCGACCTTGGCCGCATCCTGAACGACGATATTTTTAACGGCTTCCGGCATCGGCGTGGACATTTTCCAACGGCCTTGCACGGCTTCCTCGTAGGTCTTGCCCGCGGAATTCGCGCTGGCCGCGATGCCCTTTACCTCAAACCAAGGGTGCTGATCCAGCAGTTGAACGAACCGCTGGCCCACCATTCCCGTCCCACCGACGATGCCTACTTTCAATCTCTCACCCATTGTTTCATCCTGTCCTTTCTTTATATAAGTATTGTAGCGATCGCCAAAATAAAAAAATCCCACCGCCAAGACGAGTCTTCCGTCTTGGGGGCGAGATTGGTATGCCCGCGGTACCACCCCAGTTTCGTTAATATGTCGCCATATTAACCTCTTCAAGTACAGCCAGGCCCAGCCAAGCGTATACTCTAGCTCTGTAACAGGAGCTCCTGTCACACCATCCCGCTGGTTTAACGTTCCGATGTGCTGCTCGGAGGCTTTATTCGATAAAGAAACGCTTTGCTCCTTTTCAGCTTGCCGGAGCTCTCTGGGAAAGGCTTCATTTACCTACTCTTCTCGTCATCGCATTTCATGTTGCGATTATATTACCAGATAACCGGCCGAACGTAAACCAGTTAGAAAAATTTTTCTCCGAGCGGCCGTTCACGGTTGCAACCGATCCTCGGATACGGGATTGCCCTGCATATCGATGTAATGTCCATCCTGTATGACGTAAATCCATTCCGGAAGCGCTCCGTAAAAGACGTAGCCGTCCGGAGTTTCATCCGGGATAGCATATTGCGCAAACGCCGCGGCGATCTTGCCGCCTTCCTTGTGAATGAATTCACGATTGCTGCGAATCTTCCAAAAAATAGAGAAATGGCTTACTCCGCTCGGAACACCCGATACCTCTTCCGATATTCTCCCGGCGTGAGGGTCGTTTCGCGTTTGAACAGCCGAGTGAAGTAATTGGGTTCCGAGAAGCCGCACCGCTCCCCGATTTTTTTGAGCGGGAAGTCGGTATGCGCCAGCAGGCGTTTGGCCCGGTCGATTTGCAAGTGATGCCGGTATTGCAGCGGGCTCATCCCCGTGTGCTGCTTCAAGCAGCGCGCCAAATAATCGAAATGGTAATGCAGATCGCGTTCCAGTTGCCCCGCGTCGAACGGGTCTTCCAAATGATCGGCCAGATAAGCCGCTACCCGTTCGCTGAGCAGAAAGGATCTTGCCTGTGGAGCGCTCTGCCGTATTCCGTTTTGAAGCTGCAAAAGAAACTGGCCGAACCGCACCTGCAGCTCGAAGGACCGATGTGCCGTTAATGTCCGATGCAACGCGATCATCTCGTCCAGTAACGGCCGGACCGTCCGCAAATCCACGGAGTCGAATTTCGGAATGTTGACCAGCGCCGGACGCGGTTCCGTATCCTGATCGGTCCGCGCCAGCAGCGGCTGTTGCCAGTCCGGCTTGTCCGTCAGCCCGGGCGGCGAGGAAGCGGGATAGCCAAAGTGAATCCAATAGACCTCCGTCTCTTCCTCGGTTGGCCGGTAGCCGCGGTGCCGTTTCCCCGGCTCAAGGACCAGCAGCTTCCCCTCGCCGATCTCGTAGGGAATCCCTTCTTCCTCCATATATATGGCGCCTTTAGCACAAAGAATCAGGTCGTACGCATCAAACACCCGTTCGGCATGCGTCACGCCCGCCGGCCACACCGCGTAGCCGACCGTGGCCAATAACGGGACCGGCGGCACGGCAAACTCCAGCACGAGCATCCCTATCGCCTCCTACAGTTTATGTAGAAATTGTACTATATTTAGTCGCCTTCAACAGCTGTAATAAGATATTTCATCTTATAGAATAGTAGATATCGTACGAATATATAGATCAATCACGGGAGGACATCCAATGAGATTCCGTCAGGTTCATCTCGATTTCCACACATCCGAAGCGATCGAAGGGATCGGCAGCCGCTTCTCCAAGCAACAGTTCCAGGATATGCTGAAGCTGGGCCATGTCGATTCGATCACGGTGTTCGCCAAATGCCATCACGGTTGGGCTTACCACCCGACGACCGCGAACGAAATGCACCCGCATCTCTCCTTCGACCTGCTGGGCGCCCAGATCGAAGCGGCGCATGAAATCGGCGTCAACACGCCGGTTTATCTGTCCGCCGGGCTGGACGAGAAACTGGCGCGCCGGCACCCGGAATGGCTTATCCGCGATCCGCAGGAGAAGGTCAACTGGGCGCCCGACTTCATGACGCCGGGATACCATCAGTTCTGCATGAATACTCCTTATCTGGACATCCTCGCCGCCCAGGTTCGCGAAGTCGCGTCCAACTACGACGCGGATGGGATCTTCCTTGACATCGTCGGGGTGCGCGAATGCTATTGCCAATTCTGCGTCGCCGAAATCCGTCGGCGCGGCTCGGATCCGCGCAACCTGGAGGATATGCGAGCCCTTTGGGAAGAGACGTACCAACGTTACGCCAACACCATGAACGATGCCGTTCATGCCGTCAAACCCGGCCTGCCGGTCTTTCACAACAGCGGTCACGTCAAGCGCGGACGGCGAGATCTCGCAAAGCTGAACACGCATCTGGAGCTGGAGTCCCTGCCGACGGGCGGCTGGGGGTATGATCATTTTCCGCTTTCCGCGCGATATGCCCAAGGGCTGGGGATGGATTTCCTGGGGATGACCGGGAAATTCCACACCTCGTGGGGCGAGTTTGGCGGCTACAAGCATCCGAACGCGCTGAAATACGAGACGGCGCTTAGCTTGGCCAACGGAGCGCGCATCTCCATCGGAGACCAACTGCACCCGACCGGGTTGATGGACCCGGCGACCTACGCGCTCATCGGCGAAGCTTACAAGGAAGTCGAAGCGAAGGAAGCCTGGTGCCAGGATGTGACCTCCATCGCCGAAGTGGCACTGTTGTCCGCCGAGGCGGCGGGGCGTTCGGGCTCCGCGGGGCCGCAGGCCGATCCGGGGGCCGTGCGAATCTTGCTGGAAGGGCATTACTTGTTTGATGTCGTGGATTTGGATAGCGATCTGAGTTCCTATTCCGTCGTCATCCTGCCGGACGTCATCGCCATCGACGAAGCGCTGAAGGCGAAGCTTGCGGCGTATATCGCCAACGGCGGCAAGATCCTGGCCACCGGCCGCTCCGGCTTATCGCCGGACGGTTCGCGGTTCGAGCTGGATTTCGGCGTGAAACCGCTTGGTGATTCCGCGTTCAAGCCGTCCTATTTTCGGCCGGACTTCGAGCTTCCTTCCTTGGGCAACGCGTCTTTCGTGATTTACGCCGACGGTCAGGAGGTGGAGCTGAATCCAAGCGGCATCCAGTTGGGGAGCCGGGAAAATCCCTATTTCAACCGCGACATCTTCACTTTTTGCTCGCATCAGCATACGCCGTCCGATTTGCGGGACGCCGGACCCGGGATGGTTGAAGGTCCCGCCGGCATCTACGCGGCCTGGAACCTGTTCGAGGACTACGCACTAAAGGGCAGCCTGCCCGTCAAAGAAATTATGCATTATGCCTTGGACCGCTTGCTGAACCGCAAGCAGGCCTGTACGAACCTGCCGGCGCAAGGGGTGACGACGCTTCAGGCACAACAGGCCGAGAATCGCTGGATCCATCATCTGTTATACGCCGCTCCGGTACGCCGGGGCCAGAACATTGAGGTGATCGAAGACCTGCCCGTCCTAAGCGGCATTGAATCCTCCGTGGCGGTTCCAGCACCCGTTCGGGAGGTTTACCTGGCGCCTCAACGGACACCGCTCCCGTTCCGTCAGGAGAACGGCTATGTCAGTTACACGCTTCCGCCTTGGTCCTGTCACCAGATGGTCGTGCTGCAATTTTAACCGGCACAACACCCCAAAGCCTTGAACCGGCCGGTTCAAGGCTTTTTTATCCCAGACCACTCGCTTCACTTCCCGCAGCGCCGTCAACAGGACCCAACAGCGATCTCGCGATATTGGACGTAGACAACAAGCCCAATGCCCAACCCGCATGTGTCTTGTCCGTTTGCGTGACGATCGGCGTCGTGCTGCGGCAAATCGCAGCTACTGCGATTAGACCATATCGGCCAACAATCCGCAACATCCGACCCTAGAAGACGTATATATAGTATCTGATTATGGGAGGAAAAGCGGTGCGTTTGAAACCTTGGACATCCCGGTGGATCAGACCTACGCTGATCCGGCTTCTGATCATATTCCTCGTGATCGCGGGCCTCAGCGTTTGGTCGGCACCTTATTTTTCGGAATCGGTATTTTACATGCATGGGAACAAATTCAGGCTGGATCAGCAAAATAGCCGGCAAGCTACGTATCGTTCCTCCGGCGGCCAACGGATCGTCGTGCTGAACGACGGCGACATCTACCGCAAACAGGTGAGGATTGACCAGCAAAATTACGCGGTAAACGTGCTTGAAGCAACGCCGGTTCCCCGTTATGAGGTGATTTATCCGTCCGGGGAGCGTTTCAATGTGGACAGCTATGGAGAAATGTTAGTGGGAACAAGCGATCAAGGCGAGACGATCCCTGAAATATCATGGAGTATTAATGGCGTTCCTCAGCCTTTTGACGATAAAGTAGGCTTGTACAGCCCCGGCATGATCGTCAGGGCGGCTTTTCCCGAGTATCACGCCAAGCAGGGGAGTTTGCTCCTCTATTATAGTTCTTTTATCCTCATGATCTTCGGATGGTGCCTGTTCCGTTACGAGAAGCTGCAGAACGTATTGTTTCATCTCTCTTTGCGGGGAATTTGGGTACGTGAAGCGGAGCCAAGCGGTTTCTATTATTTCTCATGCAAAATAAGCGGCGTTGCGATCCTCGGTTTTGGAGTTTATGTATTCGTAAAGTCCTTCTTGGTGTAAAACAAGGCCAACCTTATTCGGCTGGCCTTCATTAAGCTAGTTTCGGTTTATTTCACTTCCGTTGCGCCCGTAACTTTACCGTCGATTTTCGCGCTGGCTTGCACTTCCGCGTTCGCAAAGTACAAGTTACCGTCGATCGTAGCCGTTTTGTCCAGGTTGAACCCGTTGGCTTCGACATAGACGTCGCCTTTCACGGTGCCGCCTTGAATTCTCAGGTTTTCGCTTTGTACCGTCAGTTTAGGAACGGTCAAAGTAAACGAAGCGGTGATGTTGTGATCTTCGTCCTGGGTATACAAAGCGATTTTGCGATAGATGTCTTTCGAAGCGTCGTTCTTGTCATGGAATTCGCCGGCTACCACTACGTCCTTGTCAACCGTCAAGTCGTTCAGGATCGCGATGATCCAAGTGCCCTTCTCGCCGACCGCGTTCACGAACGCGTCCGCTTGGTTTACGAGCGATGCCGTTGCCGTAACGTCCGCTTGTTCAGCGGGCTTATTAGTGTTTGCCGCCGAATTGTCGCTGTTCGAACCGCAACCCGCCAGCAGCGCCGCCGCAATCCCCGCTACGACCAAACCTTTGACCATTTTCATTTGATTTCCCTCCTGTTTTTATCTTCAGTTTGAATTATAAAAAAAAGTGGAATTGCATAATGTGATTTATTTCACTATTAATGTGCGATTTTTCACATTCCGTGTCACAGCTTGTTCACTATTGAAATTCCCCCCTAAAGTTTGTTCATGCCAAATAAACAGCTCCCGGCTACGGAGATTTCCGTCCGGGAGCTGCGTCGACTCATCGTCGTTTGATTAGCGATAAAAGTTCATTTCGGCAATCGACCACCACCACTCGGGTGTTGCGGAGGTTTGCACGATTTTCACGTACCGGGCGCTTTGCTGAGGGAATGTCGTCACGATATGCTTGCTCGTACCGGACTCCTCCGCAACCGTCCTCCAGTTCTCGCCGTCCTCGGAGACGAGGACCTGGAAGCTGCGGGCATAATCGTTGGCACTGTCGCCCGAGTCCATGCTCAACCGGCTGAAGTACCGCTCGCGGCCCAAATCGATCTGAATCCACTGGCCGGGGGTTTGTCCCTCCCCGGACGTCCAGCGACTGCCTAGATCGGCGTCCAACAGGGCCGAGACGTTGTCGTAAGTCGAAGCCGTCACCGTCCAGCCCGTGCGGTCCAGTTCATTCGGGAACCCCTCGTCCCCGTCCTTTGGTTCCGGCACCCAAGGCGTTGGATCCGCCGTATATACCTTCACTTCATGAATCGACCACCAGTGGGAATCCGTGCCCGTCTGTACGACTTTTAGGAAGCGTGCCGTCTGCAGCGGGAAGGCTGCCGTCACCATCGGACCATTGCCGGTCCCCGAAGCGACGGGACTTCCCCAGGTCTCGCCGTCCAGGGAGGTATACACCTCATAGCCGTGCGCATAGTCCTCGGGGCTTTGTGTGCTGTCCATCACGATCTGATCGACCGGTTGCGCGGCGCCCAAATCGAGCTGGAACCATTCGCCGCCGGTTTGCTCGCGGCCGCTCGTCCAGCGGGTGCCCTCGGCGCCGTCCAGCATGGCCTCCATGCCGTCGCCGGAGGAAGCCGTGACGGCCCAACCGTCGGGCGTCAGTTCTTTTTGCTTGCCGATGCCGTAATTATTTACGTATAGCTCGGCGATCGACCACCAACGGTTGGCTTCGCCGGTTTGCATCAGCTTCAGGTAACGGGCGGTTTGCGTCGGGAAAGTGATCGACAAGCGCCCCGGCTGTCCTATACCGCCGATAACCGGATCCCCCCAGTTCTCTCCGTCGTTAGAAACATATAACCGATACGAGCGAGGGTAATCCTCCCCGGCGTTGCCGGGGTCAAGCACGACAGAATCAAAGCGATGCACCGCACCCAAATCCACCTCCACCCATTGGCCGCTTGTCTGCTCGCGGCCGTTCGTCCAGAGCGTGTCGCGATCGCCGTCCAGCATATTTGCGGTTACATCCTGCCCCTGTGCGGAGGAGGCGGTCACGACCCAACCGGTTCGATCCTCAAGCGAACCGGTTGCAGGCGGCGGCGTTACCGGCGCCTGAGCGCCGAATTCGGCCAGCTTGAGCTCGGAAATCGACCACCAGCTGTCCGCCGATACCGTCAGCACAATCTTTACGTAGCGGGCTTGCTGCTTATTTAGGGACACCGCCAAGCTGGGCGATGTTCCGTTGCCGGCGGCTACCGGTTCATTCCATTTCTCACCGTCAGCCGAGACGTAAACCTCGTAACCATGCGCATAATCTCCCCAATTCGTGCCGGAGTTCATGAACAAGGTATCAAACGTTTTCTCCGAGCCCAGGTCGATTTGCAGCCAATCGCCGGGGGCTTGCAAACGTCCCGTAGACCAGCGGGTGGACAAATCGCCGTCCACAAGGCGCTCGACGCCTTCCGAGCTGGAAGAAGCACTTAGGGTCCATCCGCTGCGATCCAGATATTTCACGCCATGCGACGGATCCGGTCCTTCCAACACCGTCTCCTCCAGCGGGTTTACTTTCACTTGGGCTTTGGCATACACCGTCGCCGATCCCAGTGGCCCGTTCGCGCCGAAGAAATGCACGGTCTTGGCACTGTCCGACGGATTCCAGATTTGCGCCGTGTAGACGCCGTCTTTTTCGTATACGGTAACCGCCGGATCGTTCGCCCAAATATCCATGGTACGAGTTCCGGTCGAAACCATGCTGTGAATGAACCAGTAGGCATTAAAGACTTCGTTTTGCTGCATTTGGCTTGTTTCCCATTTCGCCAGCGCGCCTTCCGGATCGCCGATCGATTGGAACGGCCAGATGATATGCTGCCACGAACGCTCCGGCTGGCCGCCGAGGTCCTGGATCAGTCCCGCATACAGCTCGTTCGTTTTTTGCGGATCCCGTCCGTAGTAAGTCATCCATTCCGCTGGCGGGAGCCAGTGAATGCCGTAAATCTGCTCCGGATCGCCGGAGAAATACGTGCCGTACAAATAGGCGCTGCCGTATACATGGCCTACAGTAGCGTGCTTGTAGCCTTCCACCCAGTTGTCGTGGTCATAGTTGAACCAGTACTGCTCGGCCGCTTTTTCCTCGGTCGTAAAGCCCCAAATGCCGGTATCCCGATATTCGTCGTTGCCGGTCACGAGGCCCCACATATATTCGCCGACCCAACTGAACAAAGCTTCCCCGGCGGCTTCCTGGTTGTTGCCGCTGCGGTTATCCGCATAGCCGCCAGCCCAGGAATGGCCCTCATACGGATCAAAATTGCGGAGCCAAGGGAACTGGCTGTCCGTTCTCGACGGGTTGGCATAATCGCGAATCAGCAGCTC
This sequence comes from Paenibacillus sp. JL3B1040, assembly GCF_057063165.1. Lineage (NCBI taxonomy): Bacteria > Bacillati > Bacillota > Bacilli > Caryophanales > Paenibacillaceae > Paenibacillus > Paenibacillus tiangongensis. The sequence goes on from NZ_CM169317.1 coordinate 3,109,756, forward strand.
GACCATACCGCGGTAATCCTGAAGGAACTGCTTGTCGTACGTCGCCAGCACGGCGGAAGCGAAGATGTAATAGCCATACGTGAAATGGTGATCCGTCAGCCCCGTATTCACGCCAAAACCGCTGCCGTACGGGAAAATCGCGCCCCACTCGTCCGAATAATGGAAATAATACGAGTGCGGCCGTTCTTCCGGCGAATAAGTGTACCAGTCCGTCAAAATATACTTCAATTTGGACAGATAAAGGTCTCTTCGTTCCGTGTCGCCAAGCTGATCGCTGATTAGGACACCCAGCGACAGCGGGTGCAGCTTTTTGCCTTGCCAATAGGGATCTTCGCTCATGATGTCCCCCGCAACATCGGCATCCAATTGATCCAGGTACGCCATCAGCTGCGCCCGGGAATAGGTCGGATCGTCAGGTTCGACGAACTGCGGGATAATCCCATAGAAACGATCCTGGGTCGTAAAAGAATTCCCCTCGCTCACCTTCAACAACCCGCGGATCGAAGGGTAGCTCAGATCGGTTAAAGGCGTGATGGCGATTTTCCATTGATGCGGAAGCAACGCCATCAAGGTGTCCGAAGAGAAGCCCGGACGTTTGAGTTCCGTGATCGAGCGGAAATCGGTCGTTACGAGCGAAGTCGCTTCATCGTAACGGTAGTCGACTTGTGTATCCGTCACGAACGCATAGGCATGCTGATAATAATTGTCAAGCTCCCCCGCGGACGGCAGCGCCGCCAGGGACAGGTAACTGTCGCCTTGGCCAAATTTGATCTTGATCGTATGGCCAAGCTTCATGAACAAGGTGCCTTCCGGAGCGAACACCCCGTAATGGCGCACGAACGTCTGCGGCTGCGGCGCCTTGTCCTGGTTGGTCACTTCGATGCCGATATGATCGGCCGTCAGCACGTCGCCGTCATTGAGCAGGATCGGTTGACCGTGATCGTCATACAACCGGGTGATGAACTGCGACTGCAGAATCGCCGCATCCGGATTTTCGAACGTGTTGTAAAGAAACGGCGAGCCTTTGACGAATGTCGTGCTCATTTTCGCCGTATCGTCGTCACTCATCACCACCGTGGCGGAATAGTCCCCATAGCCGGCTATCTGGGTGACGATCTCGGCAGGGTTGAGGTTATTCGTCGACAGGATCAAATCCGGTTCGCCGTCGGCGTCAATCGAACCTCCATCCGCAGAGGCATAACCGGCCCCTGGGTTTAAAATATTCAGCCCCTGCTTGGTATACCGGTTCTTCAGCGGGAGCGTCACCAGGCTGTTGCCGTCGCCCAAATTGGAGATCAGTATCGACTGCCACCAATCGTTCGAAGGAATCGGGGCTTCAACGTTGGAGGTGCGATACTTCGGATTTTTCGGCTCCAGCATCGTCACGTCGTTGATTTCATAGCTGCCCGCACCGACCTGAACGGCGGAAGCTGCCGGAATTTCCGGGATATCGTAGGTTGATTTCGGGTCGCCCTCCCGGTAAGCGTATACGCCGAAATCGTATAGCGAATAGCCGTTGGTGGAGCCGCGGCCGAGACCGGCCATTTTTACGTAACGGGCCTTCGCGTAGACCGGAATGTTCTCCCGTCCGCCCGATCCGTTAAACTGGCGATAAACGGTCGTCCAATGGCCGGCATCCTCGGACACTTGAATATCATAGGCGCGTCCATAAGCCGCTTCCCAGTTGAAGGATACACTGCCGATTTCCCGAGTTTCGCCCAAGTCGACGTAAATCCACTCGTTATCCTTATAAACTGAAGACCAGCGGGTATCGTTGCTGCCATCGGTCGCGTTGATCGCCAAATAGTTCTTTTCTTCCATCTTGGCTTTATCTTCGGCCGATTTGCTGGGCTCGTCGATTTCCAGCGAAGAGGCCGTTACCGGCTTGCCAAGCGCCAAATTTACTGCTGCCGGCTTGGGAGGCTGGCTGGCACCACCGGTACCGTATACGTTAAACTCGTAAATCGACACGCCATAGGCTTCCTGTGCCCGCTTCGTGCTAATCACACGAACATATCGAGCATTGGCGGCTACCTCAACTTCGGTCCATCCGCCTTTACCTTCCGTCGTGGAGTATACGGGTTCCCAGTGAACTTCGTCGTCGGACACCTCAAACGCAAAAGCGCTGGCATAAGCGTTTTCCCATTTAACCGAAACCTTCGAGATGTTGGCGTTGGCGCCCAAATCGACGTACATCCATTGCGGATCCTTTTTCCATACGCTTTCCCAGCGGGTGTTCTCGTTACCGTCAACCGCCATATCCGGCGTATTGCCGCCCAACGAGGAAGAACTGTAGACCGGTCTATATAGAGATAGCAAATAATCACCCTCAGCCGCTCTGGCCGCCGGGGCAGGTAATACTTGCACACTGTTGATCATTAAAATGATAGCGGTCAATAAATGCGCCCATACGACACGGGACTTTCGCTTGCTCACGAACGCTCTCTTCATGATCTCTCTCCTTTATTCACTTGCATTTGTGAAGCGTCCAACCAGTCTCTTAACTTTGTTTTTATCTCTTTCTCCTGTCCATCGCATGTCTCCTCACTGTTCGAGATTTCCCTGCCGAGCGGCCCATATATGGTAAAATGTACCACCCCACCATGAATTATCGTCCGATCCCTCACCATTATGTAGAGACAACTCCCTCGATCTCAAAAAACAGGAAAATAGCACTATACCCAAGCAACACAGTATTTCGAAAGTCGCACAACCAAAAAACGAAGCAACGCATTTAATATTTCGGATTGACTTATCATATGTTTACGACATATACTGTTTATTATATATACAGTTATTAATGAAATGGAGGGAGCTAATAAAATGAATCATGCCATCGAAGTCAGCGGATTGCGCAAAAGCATCGGCAGCCAAACGATACTGAACGGGGTTGATCTCGTTGTGCCTTCAGGCACGGTCTATGCCCTGCTTGGGCCCAATGGCGCCGGTAAAACTACACTGATCCGCATCCTTTCTACGCTTTCCGCGCCTGATGCGGGGACGGTACGGGTGGCCGGGTACGATGTTGTCGCCCAGAAATACGAGGTCAAACGCTCCATCAGTTTAACCGGACAATTTACCGCCGTCGACGAGGTGCTAACCGGCGAGGAAAATTTGGTGATGATGGGCCGCCTCTCAGGCCTATCCTCCAAGGCAGCCCGTTTGCGCGCCGCGGAGCTGTTGGAACAATTCGACTTGACCGATGCGGCGCGCAAGCGGGTAAAGACGTATTCCGGCGGCATGCGCCGACGCCTCGATCTTGCGATCAGCCTGATCGTCAAGCGCCCGGTGTTGTTCTTGGACGAACCGACAACCGGTCTTGACACTCTGAGCCGCCGCGTACTGTGGGACGGCATCACGGAACTGGCCCGTCAGGGCCATACGATATTTCTGACCACGCAATATTTGGAGGAAGCCGATCAATTGGCCGATAAAGTTGCGGTCCTCAAGGACGGACACATCGTTGCGACCGGCACCGCGGAACAGCTAAAGGCACAAGTCCGCAGCGATCGGGTTGAGCTCCGTGACGCGGAAGACCGTCTCGTTTCCCGGGTGCCGACGGACGGCACGATCCTTGATTTGCTTGGCATCCTAAATAGTCTAAACTCCCAGGTGCCGGCAGATGCACGAGTCAGCATCCAGCGTCCGACGATGGATGATGTCTTTATAGCCCTGACCTCCGGCGAAAGGGAGGTTTCGGCATGATGCAAGCCCACAGCCCGGCAAAACAGCCCTCGTCGTGGACCACGAATTGGGTTTTTATCGGTCGAGGGATTCGCCATAGTCTGAGAGATGTGGACGCCATGGTCATGGCCATCGTGCTTCCGGTTATGCTCATGCTGCTGTTCACCTACGTATTCGGCGGTGCCCTTGACCCCTCCGGGAATTACGTCAAATACGTGGTTCCCGGGATCATCCTGCTTTGCGCCGGGTTTGGCGCCTCGGGGACAGCGGTGAAAGTCGCCGAGGATATTTCAAACGGCGTGATCGAGCGATTCCGCACCCTGCCGATCCAAAGCCTTGGCGTGATTACCGGACACGTCGTCGCCAGCCTGGCCCGGAACCTTGTCGCCACCGCGGTCGTCATTGGCGTTGCCATGCTCGTCGGCTTCCGTCCTGCCGCCGGCATCGGCGAGTGGCTTGGGGCTGCAGGCGTCATCGTCCTGTTCATCCTCGCCATCACCTGGTTATTCGCCGCGATCGGCCTGGTTGCCGGGAGCCCCTCCGCCGCGAGCGGTTACGGGTTCATCCTGCTGTTCCTGCCCTACCTGTCCAGCGCCTTCGTCCCCACGCAGTCGATGCCGCAGTGGCTCCAGGGCTTCGCGGCCCATCAGCCGATCACTCCGGCGATCGAAACGATCCGCGGTTTACTGACCGGCACCGCCATCGGCGACAACGCCTGGTGGGCCGCAGGCTGGTGCCTGCTCCTCATCGGCGGGGCATTCATATGGTGCCGCGTGGTCTTTCATCGCCGGTCGGGACAACGTTAGAACCTATAAAAACAGGGAAATCGAATCGCTTCGATTTCCCTGTTTTACATTTCTCGCCTAACATTTCACTTTGCCTTCGCGGTGCTAATCAAGTAATGCTCCACCCCGTCCAAAATCCGCTCCAGACCAAATTCGATGTCATTCCCTACATCGTTGTCGGCCTCATTTTCCCCGGTGTATTCTCCCGACATCACAAGCGGATGCAGATACGGAAACCGCTCCGCAGTAACGAGCTCCTTCAGCGCCGCACTGTAGCTGAACCCGCTAAATTCGCCCGGGCTGGTGCCCGAACTTATGGCCCGGTCCATGTCCCGTTGCAGGATCCCGCATGCCCGCGCATAGCTGCTTAAGAGCAGGATGATCGACATTTTCGCGTAGCCGCTGATGGGGAAGTTTTGCAATCCCCGCAACGCCCAATCGACGAACCGCAAACTGTTCGGCGTGATCGGCGCGCCGTAAATCGGGAGATCGGCAAACCAGGGATGTTCCTTATATACTTTCACCGTGCTCCAAACGAAGGTCCGCATCATGCCCCGCCAGTCGTCCGGATCCTGTTCCTCAGGGAGGGGGATGTCACAGATCGCCTCCTGCATGAGCAGCAGCAAATCGTCCTTGCTAGGAATATATCGATACAGCGACATGGCCGTATATCCCAGCGCTCCGGCGACCCGGCTCATGGAAACGGCAGCCAACCCGTCCTGATCCGCAAGCGCAACCGCGGCGTTAACAATCTCCGAGATGCTCATCTCCCGCTTGGGTCCCCGTTTCGGTTCCGGGATCAATCCCCAGGTTAATGCCACCCCATGAGGAAGGCCCTTGGTATAGTTGTGATCTTCCGCCTTGTTTCCATGTTCGTTCATATCTCTTGTCTCCTCGATTTGTATATGGTCATGATATAAACTGCTTATTATATAAGCAATATACCATAATTCCAGGAGCAACATCCATGAACGAGTGCACTAAGAATACCGCCCCCCGTCCGAGGGACTTCCGAAAAAAAGGCCTGCGCTCGAAACTTCAAATGTCCGATGCCGGCTGCGGTCAGTTCCACCGGGTAGAAACGCGCAAATTAAGCCAAGCTCTCCAGGTATTCACGGATTTGGCCCGGGGTTTTGGCGAATTTGCTGTGCAGATGGGCGATTTTCTCCCCGTTTTTAAAGACGAGCAGGCTCGGGATCCCCCGCACTTCGTTGGCTTCGGCCAGTGGCTGGAATTCCTCGGCATCCATCGCGTAGAACTCTTTGTCCTTGTGCTCCGCAATAATATCTCCAATGAATCGGTCCAGGTTTTTGCAATCCGGGCACCAGGTCGTATCGAATTTGATGACCGTATACCGGTCTCTTTGAATCAATTGTTCGAATTGCGTTTCCGCTTGGACTCTTTCCATCCGGATCCACTCCTTTTTAATTGTAGAATTGATAGTTTAAATTTGAATATTTGCCTTAGCTAGATTATAGCGCATCTGCGCGAAGACGCCATAGTCTTCATCAAGGTTTCATCTTCATGGATTCATGGTACAATCTTTGGTAAAAATAACGTGAAAGGAATCCCTCATCATGCTCTTCGCGATCCTCTTGTTTCTCGTTGCCGGACTTGCCGAAATTGGCGGAGGTTATTTAATCTGGCTTTGGCTCCGCGAATCCAGGCCGTTGTGGTACGGGATCACGGGCGGACTGATCCTGATCGTCTACGGCATCGTCCCAACCTTGCAGAACTTTCCTTCCTTCGGCCGCGTATATGCCGCCTACGGCGGCGTGTTCATCGCCTTGGCCGTGTTATGGGGCTGGTGGGTAGACAAAAAAACGCCCGACGTCTACGATTGGCTTGGCGCCGCCATCTGTCTGGTCGGCGTCTCGATCATGCTGTGGGCGCCACGACACTAGAAAGGACACCTAAGCGATGAATCTCTCTTCCATCACCGCGGCCATTGCACCGCTTGATTTGCGAAGCTGTTTAATCCACCGGGAAGGCCGGCTTGTTCTCGAGCATTACCGGAACGGGCAAATTGCGGATCGGATCGCCAAAACCAACTCCTGTACGAAAAGCTTCCTGTCGGCCTTGATCTGCATCGCGTTCGATCACGGCTTGCTGCCGCCTCCGGATACGCCGATCCGCACGTTTTTCCCGATGTTGGACGAAGACCCCGACGAACGGAAACGGGAGATTACTTTGCGGCATCTGCTTACCATGTCCGGCGGTTGGAATTGGACGGAATTCGGCGGGCACAACTCGTTTCCGCGGATGACCCGCTCGCAGGATTGGGTGCGCTTCGCGCTGGAGCAGCCGATGGCCGATCGGCCCGGCGACCGAATGGAATATAACTCCGGCGGCTCGCAGCTGTTATCGGCAATCTTGGTTCAAGCTGCCGGAATGCCGGCGGCACGTTTTGCCGAGGAGCAGTTGTTCGGCTCGCTCGGCATCGATACCTACCGTTGGGAGCAAGACCCGCAGGGGATTCACACCGGCGGGTTTGGCCTGTGGCTGCGGCCGGCCGACATGCTGAAGTTCGGGTTGCTTTATTTGCGGCATGGCGTTTGGAACGGCCGACAGCTGATTAGCCGGGAACGCCTGGCGGAATCCGTCCGGCCTGCGGTCGGCGTCGAAGCGCCGAGGCGCGGCTGCTATGCCTGGCATTGGTGGACGGACGTTTACCAAGAGGAAGGGGCCCCGTCCTTTGATTTCTTCTACGCCCGCGGCTATGGAGGGCAATTCATTTACGTCATCCCAAGCCTCGAGACCGTCTGTGTCCTGACCGATGATAAGCGCAAACGAGACCGCCCTCCGGCCGAAGTATTCCGCTTATGCATCGCGCCTTTTTTGCGATGAATTCTTGTCGCTCAAAAAAAAGGATCTCACTCCGCCGCAAAGGGGAATGAGGTCCTCTTCTAATGCTCCAACGCTTCCTGCGTGATCCGCTTGATGTCGATCGGCGACGTCGTTCCTTCATTGACCATGTCCGTCAAGATTTCGCGGAGGAAATAATCGACGCAATGAAGGTCGATGTTTTTGATTTTCACGAGGGCGTCGCGGTACATTTTGACGAACTCCTTCTCCGTGTTGCCCCGCTGCAGTTCGGCAAACGCTTCATAGACCTGGTCCAGCTTGTCGGCAACCTCCAGGATCAGGCCCTCGACGGTGTGGTCCTTCCCTTCGCGCAGTTGGTTGCGAAAGATCGCTTTGAACTCCTCGGGGATATGTTCATCGATGAAATTGTGAACCATGCCCTCTTCAACCTGCTGAATCAAATTCCGCAGCTCGATCGAAGCGTGTTTGACCGGCGTTTTGATGTCCCCGATAAAAATTTCGCCGTAATCGTGGCTGCTCGTAATCTCGTATAATTTCTTCCAGTCGATGGCGACGCCATGCTGTTCTTCGATATCGGCCAAGGTTTTGGCGTACTGCACGACCTTCCAGGAGTGCGCCGCCACGCTATGTTCTTCGAATTTGAACCTTCCGGGACAGCGATAGATGCGTTCTAACTCGTTTAAGGAGCGAAAGTAAGCATGAATGCCCATCGGATCAGCCATCTTTCTGTATGGTTTTTTAACCCCAGTATAAACGGCGATTGTTAACGAGGCGTCAAAACCGGCGTTTTCACCGAAAAGGGCTATTCCCCGAAATGCAAACATGCCGGGAAATAACCCCTTGTTCGTTTATTCGATTAAGGTTCCTGCCAGCGCAAAATCGGATAGCTGCCATCGGAAAGCGCCCAGACTCCGGTACTCCAGCCAGCGAAGGTGCCCGCCTGCTTCATCTCCGCCGTTGTTTTCGGCATGCCGTTGCCGGTGTCGGATTGCTTTGTAGCGGTCGAGTCGTAATAGGCATCCGTGACCGTGCCGACATTCTGGCCGATGAGGCCGCCGCGGATCAAGGAACTCGTATCCATCGGTCCCGCCGCGTAGGAATGGACGACTTGCCCGGAGGAGTAACCCGCAAGTCCTCCGACTTCCGTGCTGCCGCCGAGGACGTAAACCATCGCATACGAGTCTTCAATGGTTCCGTAGTTCGATCCAACTAACCCGCCTAAAGCGGAGGCGTTGTTGCTAACGAAGCCTTTGGCGTAAGATTCCGAGATTTTGGCGCTGGCCCCCAGCGAACCGACCAAACCTCCAACGCTGCGGTTCCCTTCGACAATAATGTCGAACGACGCCTGCCCCGCCGACGACTGGCGAACCTCCCCGGCATCCAGTCGGCCGAGCAATCCGCCTGCATTAAACACATTTGCGCCCGTGACCTTCACCTGACCGGAAACCGTCACCCGCGAGATTTCGGCCGAGACGGCAGACCCGGCCAGAGCCCCGACGTTCATTTCTCCGATCACCGAAACCTCGGGCAGCACCAGGTTGCTGATCCGTCCGCCGTCCAGAAATCCGAACAGCCCGATTCCGTTCCCGTGTTCATGCCGGGATGTCAAGTGGAGGATCGAATGGCCTTGCCCATCCAGTTCGCCCGTAAACGGGCGAGCGAAAACATCGCCGATCGGGGTCCAGTTATAGCCGGCCAAATCGATATCTCCGCCCAAAACAAAATGGCCGTCGAGATGATTCCGCATATTGTCCAATTGCGCCGCCGAGGTAATGACGTAAGGCGCGCCGGACGTCCCGTCACCTGAGGCAAACGGGTTCAAGGAGACAGTCCGGCTGATCGCGGGCGGCAGCGAATCCGCGCTGAAGCGCAGCGTGACATCGGAGCCGCTTCCGCTTAACGCGAGGTCGGTAAAGACGGCCACCCCGTTCATCGCCGCAACGGTCGTCGTTCCCGATACCGATGCCGAGCCGCTGCCCAAATCGGCCGTTACGGACAACGTCGACGCCGTCAAGTTGCCATAGGCGTCCAGCACGTGGATTACGGGCTGCACCGCGAGCGTCTCCCCGCTGATGACCGAAGCGGAGGGCTCCGTCGCAACGACGAGTTTTGTAGCCGTTGAGGCAGCCGGAATCAGCGTCAGATGTGCCTCAGGCTGAACTAAGCCCTCTACGGCAAAGGTCAGCGACTGCATATCCGCCTTATTGAGGGAGAGGGACACGGTCGCTTTACCGCCGACAAACGGCACGTCGGCTTCCCCCGATGGGCCGGTCAGACCGCTGCCGCCCAACCGGCCAACCGTTCCGTCCGGCGCACTTTCCAGGCCTTCAACCATGAGCTTCTTCGACCCGGAAAAACCGGTGTCGAGGGTCCCGTCCGATTTTTCCACGCGGATGTCAAGTTCGACGGATTCCCCTGCAGCCGGATGCGAATTTTCGACGTTCAGCGTTACCCGATAGGCCGGGATCGCTTCGGGGACCACCGTCACTTTCACCGGGATACGCACCGTCCGTCCGCCGTAGGCCGCTCCGATCCAGGTTTCGCCTTCGCCCTGCGAAGTGACGACGCCGCCGGCGACGATGGCGACCTTCTCATCCTCGGAGGACCATGCGGCTTCCGCGGTGACGTTCGCGGTTTTCCCGTCGCTCCAGGCCGCCGTCAACGTGATGTTCGAAGCGACGCGCAGGGCCGCGAATTCCAACTCATCCGGACTGTAAGTCAGGCTCGTGACGGTAGGGGGATTGGCTGGCGGGGAGGCCGGCGGACTCGAACCGCCGCCGCCATTCGAAGGGGCATTGCTGTTGGCCGGCACCGCGTAATTCAGTTGCTTTTGCAGAACCGTTCCCTGTCCTTCCATCGTGACCGGGCCGTAAAGAATAGCTGTTCTCACGGTCGTGCCCGGGGCCAGATAAACGGTATTGCCCACAGCGTCACGGCTGATTTCCAACTGCCCGATTTCACCGGACAGCAGCTCGAAACGAACGCCCGATGCGGCGATCCGTACGCGATGGACTTGACCGCGCAGTTGAACGAGCGATGCCTTTGGGGTCCCGGAAGCGATGTCGATCTCTTCGAAACCGTTCCCGCCATTCGCCAATTCTCGCTCCTCAAGGATCGCGCCCGACAGTAAGCTCGTCTCCCCAATCGTCGTGGAGCCGGAAGCAACGATCCGGACTCTACCGTCCGGTCTTCCAACGATCAACTTCTTGGCGTGCGTATTCGTCAAATATACGCTGTGTTCGCCTCCGCCATTGACGCGGAGTTCGCCTTGAATCGTGACGCCCGATAAATGAACGTCGCCGGAATCGATGGCCTCCGATAGCGTCAAATTCCCCTGGATCACCAGGTTTTGCAGCATAACCCCATCCGCCGAGATCACCGCATCGCCGGCGATATCCGCCGATTTACCGGACGGGCCGTAAATGCCGGAACGGTCAAACGAGCCCTTCTGCCATTCGGTTTCCCTTGCGTTTTGCAGTGCTTCAAACGCCCGATCCAGCGCCACGATCGCCTCCGCCCGGGTGAGTGCGCCCGACCCGCGAAACGTACCGTCTGGATAACCGTTCATCCATCCGGCGGCCACGACCGCGGCAACGGCCCCCTTGCTCCAAGCGGGGACCGCGTCCGTAAAAGAAGGCTCCTGCGCCGCAGGACCAAGCTGGCCCAAACGGCCAAGCATCACGGCGGCTTCCGCCCGGGTCACCGCCTGATTCGGCCGGAGCGTCCCATCGGCGTAACCTGCGATGTACCCTTGCCGGACGGCGGCAGCGGCGTCAGCGGCATACCATGTCTCCCGATTTACATCGGTGAAGGACACCGATTCTCCGGTTGCGGCATAACCGAACCGCCCGTTCGCCATCGCCATCCATTCGGCCCGCGTAACCGGTCGATCGGGCAGGAGTTTCCCGTTTTCATCGCCGACAAGGAGCCCTTGATCCAGCCAACGGGACAACGCCTCCCCGGCCCAGTGCCCTTCGGCATCCGCCGAAACTCCGGAGGCGGGAACGGCCGATGCCGATAAGTCCGGTGTACTTGCCGGCAGGATGAACGACAGGGCGAGCAAGGCCAGCCCTGCCTTTTGCTTTAAGCCACTTCTCATCATGTCTCTCCTCTAAGAAAATTAAATAAATTCAAAGTATACAGAAGAGAGTATAAGAAAAAGAGGTCGGTCATGTAAACCAACCTCTTAAAAATTGAAACATTTTTGAATCAATCGCCCCAAGGTCTTACTCGTTCAAATACGTCGTCACCCGGTTCTGGATCAGCTTGCTGATTTCATCCGCGTTTTTTTGGCCGCTCATGAACGCATCAAACTCTTCTTCAATGATCGATATGACTTTGATGTCGCCGTTACTTTTGCTTCTCGCTTGCTCCAGAAAGGAATTCAACGTTTGTTTATGCTTCTCGAAAACTTCCGGTTCGGGGACGTCCCCCGGGAGGTCGCCCCTCTCCAGGCTCGCCAGGGCATCGGCAAGCTTGTTGTCCACCGCTTTTTTCTGGATTGGATAAGCTTGCAGCTCCGGGGACGACTGCATTTCTTCCGACAGCATCAACTTCAGGAACTCCCACGCTTCGGATTGAACCTGTGATTTGCTGTTGATTCCGAACGAGCTGTAAGCCATAAAGGACACCCCACCCGTTTGTCCGTCTACCGTAGGCTTCATCATAAATTGTACGTTCGGCTTCGCCATCTCCATTACGGCCGACTGCGGGCTCGCCAGCGCATAGGGAGTAAACAGCGTTTTGCTGAAATCCTGTGTCGGCGAGGAGCTTAACAAGCCTTCATCGTACAGTGATTTGATCTGACGCATCATATCCCGAAATAGATCCGAATCGAAGTTCGCCGTTTTTCCTTGCACAAGTTGATCGTAATTTGCTTCGATGACTTCATACATCAACTGGAATGACATCATATTGGCAAATGCCAAATAATCGCTGCCGACCTGCTCTTTCAGCTCTTTGGAAATCTCCTTGAACTCATCCCAAGTCCAGTGCCGGTCGTCGATCGATAGATTGGCCTGCTGCAGCAAGTCGGTGTTCGCGGAGATGACCCCCTCCAAATAAAATCCGAGCGGCAAATGATACAATCCATCCCCGCTACTCATGGAATTCAGGATGCCTTCATAGTACTGGCTTGGATCAAAGGATACATCCTTGTCCATCCATTCCCGCAAATCGACCAGCACGTTTTTTTCCACGAATTGCTCCAAGGGCAAGCCGTTCATGGAGATGATATCCGTACCTTTGCCGGACAGGGCCTGCGTCGTAATGGTCTGCACATACTTTTCGAAATCCGCCTGCGAGGGCGCTACCTGTCCCTGTCCCTCCCCCGCTTTCGGCAATGACATGTATTCCTGGATCACGATATCCACATCGGGGTGTTTCGCTTCAAATTGCCGCTCCGCCTCTTCCAAAAACCGGTTGCTGCTAATCACGGCGACGACGACGCTTTTGGGCCCTCCTTCGGCATCCCCGCCGTTATCCGTTCCCGCGCCTCCGCCGGAACAGGCCGTGACCGCAACCATCATACCCAGCATCAGAATCAAATTCTTTATTTTCATCCCAACTCATCCTTTCCTATCCATTTCTCCATTCCAAGCCACCCGATCTCCTTCCTGGAGCGGGGCGCTCGATTCGGCGACGACTTCCTCCGCCTCCGATAAACCTCGGAGGATAACGATTTCATCCAACACCTCTTCCCCTGTCACGACATAGGCCTTTCGCACCGTGTAAGTGTTCCCCAGGGCGCTCCGCCGCTCAAGAATGACCAGCACGTAACTCCCGTTCGCATCCTGCCGAAGCCATTTCTTGCTGATGACCAGGCCTTGCTCCAAAGCCGGCCTTTCGATATCGACCGAGACCTTCTCCCCCCTTCGAGGCCGAGGTCCGATACGGTTACGATCACGGTTCGCTGTTCCGGGGCCGGTTCGTTTCCCTCTGTACCCGAACCTTGGCCGGAGGGGCCGTTTCCCCCGAAAGCGTTTTTGATCTCGGCAATGGTTCCGTTCAGCTTCTTCTCCTGTTCTCCGTGCAGAATGACGGGGATTTCTTCGTTCATGCCAAGCCGTTCCGCCGATCCCGCGGGAATGGTGAAGGAAAACTCGAAACCCTCGCTGCTTTTGATTAAGGTAAGCAGCCTTTGGCCCGGCGGCGCGGACAGGCCTTCTTCGGCCTCGATCTTCCCGATTTGTCCCTCGTAGGGGGCAGTTAACGTGCGTTTTGTCGCGATATCCTTACGCAACTGTTCCAATTTCCGCCGCGCCGCTTCCAACTCCAAACGTCCGGTTTTCAAGTCGCGGTTCGCCTTGCGGATCGCCTCGTCATCCCCGTTATGCTGCGCCGATATGTACGTTTCCTGCAGCACCTCCATATTCAACTCCAGACGGCTTACGTTCAATTCCGCATCCTGCCGTTGTTCCTCGCCTTCCGATGTGTCAAACGTCACCAGAATCTGGCCCTTCTTGACGCGATCCTTTTCTTTTACATGAAGCTTGCGGATGTTCCAGCCGCTGTCGCTGGTCAGGTCGATTTGCCGCTTCGGGACGAGGAAGCCGCTTTCTTTTATGGAATACACCAGGTTTTTCCTCCACGGCATTTCCGTCGTCACTTTCGGCAGCATAACCGTTTGGATCGTATTGCTGAATAAGGTCAGTAGGGCAATGACGATCAAGAACAAAGCTAAAGCCATTCGAATCCAACGTTGATTTCCCAGTGTGCTCCCCCTCCCCAATAAGTGTCTTTGCTCGCGTTCGGTCGGCCAAGATTTTCCGCAAGCTCAGCCCTTGATGCCGGATAACTCGATTCCTTCGATGAAATACGGTTCCGCGCTGAGGAATAACAGGACCATCGGCACCATATAAACCATCGAAGCCGCAAAGGATACGCCCAGCATTTCCTGCTGGATTCTGGACAAAAAAATCGACAACGGCTGCAGCTCCGCATCCTGCAAGAAAATCAGCGGTTGTTCCACCATGTTCCAGTAATCGGTAAACAACAGCACGATCAAGGCGGCGATCCCCGGCTTGACCATCGGCAGCGCGACAGACAGGAATATCCTCCCGTAGCCTGCTCCGTCCATCTTTGCGGCCTCGATGTAGGCCGAGGGAATATGCAGCATATATTGACGGAGCAAAAATACGCCGAACACGCCAAAAATGCCGGGCAAGATGATGGAACTATGAGTGTTCAACAAACCGAGCCGATCGGCCATGAGGTAGTTGGGGACGAGCGTGACTTGATACGGCAGCAGCATCGTAAGCAAATAGACAAGAAATCCTGCTTCTCTGCCGCGAAAACGCAGTTTCCCCAGCGCAAACGAAGCCGGGAGCGCCACGGCCGTTTGCCCGGCAACGATCGGCACCACCAGCCAAACCGAGTTCCAAAACAGCCGTAAATACATCGAGGTGGCCACCAGCACCTTTTCGTACTGTTCAAAGCTCACCCGATCCGGAATCCATTTCATGTTGACCGGGATACTGACGTCCTGTTTTCCCAGCATGCCGTAATTCGCCGCAATTTCACGTTCCGTCATCAATGAATTGACCCCTGTCAACACGACGGGCAGCAGGAACAACGCGACGATCGACAGCAGCGTTCCCGTGCGCAAGATGGACTGCAGCCCATGTTTGCTTACCAAACGCGTTCCCCCCTTTCCTCTTGGACCTGCGGCTCCGTGCATCCGTTGCCCTTCTCTCGCTTGCGTACCGGGCTACTCCATAAAGGAACGGAACTTCCGCTCCGTCCGCTGGAACGCAATGACCAGGCCGAAAATGCCGGTCGCCGTCAACACCGCAGCGGCGGACAGCTTCTGATCATCCAGTGCCAGAAACATGTTGTTCATGTAATGCTGCATCATATAAATGGAATCGTGCGGATACGCCCCGGCAAGCAAATACGTTTCGCGAAAAGCTTTGAACGAATTGAGGATCGACATCAGCGTGACCAGGAAGGTCGTAGGCGTCAAATAAGTCAGTGTGACGGTAAACCCTTTGCGGATCGGCCCGGCCCCTTCCAATTCGGCGATTTCGTAATATGATGCGGGGATATTTTGCAGCCCGGCCAGATAAAGAACCACATTATACCCAACGTATTTCCATACATAGATGGAAAGAATGACAAGCCTCGCCCACTCCGATTTGAACCAGTCCGTATGCGGGTAGCCCCACCCCGCCAAAACCGCATTGATCGTCCCGTTCCAATCGAACAGAATCTGCCAGACCAGCCCGATCGATGCGGCCGGGATGACCAGCGGCAGGACGAACCCGGCGCGCAGCCACTTGCGGAGTACGACTTGCCGGTTGAGCAGCAGCGCCAGCCCCAACGAAACGAACACCAGAAGCGGCACGCTGATCGCGGTGAACCAAAACGTATTGACTGCGGCATTTTGAAAAGAAGGGCTGCCCAGCACCTCGGCGTAATACTTTAGCGTCAGACCTCCGAAATTCGGCGTATTGCGGAGCGAAATGCCGATGCTTTGCATGAACGGAATGAGATAAAAGATTGAAAACCCTGCCGCACTGGGAAAAAGAAAGCAGCAAGCGGCAATCCACTCCCTTCTGGCTGTGAGCGACCTCAATTTCATGAATAAGCCTCCAGGTGGCTGCCGGCTCTCGGCGCCTCTCATTTTGCCCCCCGGTTTCCCAGTATAGGGACCGCCCTTGGCAAAACTTCGGAAGAAGTGTGGAAAAAGTATGGAATGGCCCGGTTTCGGGCGTTTCTTTGCTACAATAAGGTCAGATCAATCGGTTGGAGGAATTAGCGGCATGAAGTCTTATCAGATCGCCATCGTCGATGACGACGTACAAATACGCAACATCGTGGAAGCCTATTTGCAAAAAGAAGGTTACCGGACTCTCCCGCTGGCCTCGGCGGAAGAAGCATGGGATTTGTGGAAAAACGATCCCCCCGATATGTGGATTCTCGACATCATGCTTCCGGGGATGAGCGGATTCGAATTATGCCGGAAGATCCGCAAGGAGGCCGAGGTGCCGATTATCATGATCTCGGCCCGCGATGAGGAAGTGGACAAAATCCTGGGCCTGGAGCTCGGCAGTGATGATTACCTGACCAAACCGTTCAGCCCCCGGGAATTAGTGGCGCGGGTAAACCGCTTATTTCAGCGATCCAGCTCGATTCGGCAGCGGATGGAGGCGCACCCCTTCCCGGCGATGCAGCCGGCGCATACCGAAATCGGCGATCTCAAGCTCGCTCTCGAGGAAAGAAGGGTGTTTTGGCGCGAGGCGGAAATCGAAATGACGCTGAAGGAATTTCAACTATTGAAGACGTTGGCGGACCAGCCGAACCGGGCATTTACGCGAAACGAACTGCTGACTTTGGTCTGGGGGGAAGATTACTTCGGGAGCGACAGGGCCATCGACGATCTGGTCAAACGCCTGCGGCGAAAAATAAAAGAGCTGCCGATTGAAACCGTCTGGGGTTACGGTTACCGGTTGCGGCTGGAAAGGGAGGAGACGCCATGAAATTGATCTACCGGTTAAACCTGTCATTCGGGCTGCTGCTGCTCTGCGTGTTGGGCATCACCGCCGCCGTCATGTATCCGTTGCTGCTGAATTCCCTGATCGA
Source organism: Paenibacillus sp. JL3B1040 (assembly GCF_057063165.1). Classification (NCBI taxonomy): domain Bacteria; kingdom Bacillati; phylum Bacillota; class Bacilli; order Caryophanales; family Paenibacillaceae; genus Paenibacillus; species Paenibacillus tiangongensis. The sequence goes on from NZ_CM169317.1 coordinate 3,126,633, forward strand.
CAATGAACGCAAAGAACTGCGGGATACGGGCAGTCAACTGATCAGCGTAGCCGAGCGCGGCATGCCGGTCGGCGGCAACCCTTACCCCGGCCTGAGAACAAAGGCGATTCCGGCCACCCCCGTCATACCTGCCTCCGAAGTGACCTTAATCGCTTACCAGGACCAAATCGTATACAGCACGCTACCGGAAGATACGGCAGGCGAATGGATGGAGTTATCGAAGACGCCGGGATTCCGCAACGGGGTCTGGGAGAAACCAAGCGGCGCGTACATCGTCGAAACGCTCACCGGCACGACCGGCACGCTCAGTTCGGCGGGGTCGCAGGTGTCCGCCATTGTCGCCACCCCTTTAAATAAAATCAAGGAGATACAAAGCGCGTTGTTTCTCCGCATGCTGATCGTTTTGGCCGGCGGCGGAATCCTGGCTTTTTTGCTCAGCTTGTACATTACCAAACGGCTGGTAACGCCCCTGTCCCAACTGCGGCAGGAGCTAAAAAAAGTGGAAACCCGCCGTTTTTCCGAAGTCCGGCCGGTTGAATCGGGCGGAGAGATTGGCGAAGTTTCGCAAAGCGTCTGCCAATTGGCTTCCGAACTGGAGAGGTTCCAGCGCACGCAACGGGAATTTTTCCAAAATGCCTCCCATGAGCTGAAGACACCGCTGATGTCGATCCAAGGTTATGCGGAAGGCATCAAAGACGGTGTTTTCGCCGGGCATCAAGCGGATCATGGCCTGCAAGTCATCATCAGCGAATGCTCCCGGTTAAAGAAAATCGTATCGGAGCTGGTGCTCCTGGCAAAACTCGAAAGCGAGGAAGGCATTTTCCATCCGGACAAGGTCCCCGTTCGCGAGTTGATCGAAAGCACCGTCGAACGGATCAATCCGCTTCTTCTGAAAAACCGGCTCCAGCTCAAGCTTGACGACGCCCTGCCTGCGGCGGACCTCCAAATTTATGCCGACCGGGAAAAATTGCTGCAAGCCCTGATTAACGTAGCCGGCAACGCAGCCCGTTATGCCAAGCGGGAAATTCTCATCCGAACGGCTCTTCAGGGAGACGACCTGGTCATCGAAATCGCCGACGACGGCGAAGGCATCCCCGAGCAGTTGCTGCCCCGCTTGTTTCAACGCTTTACCAAAGGCAAGGACGGCGAAACCGGGCTGGGCCTGGCGATCACTCGGGCGATCGTGGAGCGGTGCAAGGGCCGAATCACAGCGAGCAACCGGCAAGAAGGCGGTGCGCGGTTTACGATGGCTTTTCCGTTATAAGAGGGAACTCCGGCAGGCGGTAGCCCCTGCCCACACGCGCTCCCTCTTCCGCCCGAAATATGTTCGACTAAAACAACAAGTCCCCCCTCCTGCTGAGGCAACAGGAACAACACGACATTTGAGTAACGCCTGCTGCAGGAACACAGGCTCTAAACGCTTTTGAGTAACTCCGGCTACAAGAAACAACACGGGTTCTAAATGCTTGCGAGTAACGCTATGTGAGCTGAAACGGGGGCCTTCAAGATGTAACGTTTACGGGAGAGCTTATTTCCCAATTTCTCCTGACAAAAGGGGCGGCTTAGCCCCTTTAAGCACGCTGGTGGAGTAACCCCGGAGTTTGGGCGAAATGCGGGCACTTGGAGTCACATAAGGTGATAGATTCACTCTATTTCGCTCAAATAGGGGCGAAGGTGAGGAAATAAGGTGAAAAAGTAACGCTATTGCTCGGTGTTTAGGCGAAATGCGGGCAGTTGGAGTAACATAAGGTGATAGATTCACTCTATTTCGCTCAAATCCGGCGAAGGTGAGGAAATAGGGTGAAAATGTAACGCTATTGCTCGGTGTTTGGGCGAAATGCGGGCAGTTGGAGTAACATAAGGTGATAGATTCACTCTATTTCGCTCAAATCCGGCGAAGGTGAGGAAATAGGGTGAAAATGTAACGCTATTGCTCGGTGTTTGGGCGAAATGCGGGCAGTTGGAGTCGCTTAAGGTGATAGAATCACTCTATTTCGCTCAAATTGGGCGATGGTGAGGAAATAAGGTGAAAATGTAATGCTATTGCTCGGAGTTTTGGGCGAAATGCGGGCAGTTGGAGTAACATAAGGTGATACATTCACTCTATTTCGCTCAAATCCGGCGAAGGTGAGGAAATAAGGTGAAAAAGTAACGCTATTGCTCGGTGTTTGGGCGAAATGCGGGCAGTTGGAGTAACATAAGGTGATAGATTCACTCTATTTCGCTCAAATCCGGCGAAGTTGAGGAAATAGGGTGAAAATGTAACGCTATTGCTCGGTGTTTGGGCGAAATGCGGGCTGCGGAAGCAGCAACTCGGCGATCGAGCTGACCTGCGAGGAAAATTACCGTTACGCCGGGGCCCAAGGTTGGGTCGACGTCTGCAAAGGTTGGGTGCCGAATACGGAAGGGGAAGAGGAAAACGTCAGCTCCCCCCTTCCCCCTCAGCCCCGTCTTCGCGGATGAGCGGCGCAAATTTCCCCTTGACCTGCTCCGCCAGCCGCTGCGGCACGATCTCCATCTGCATGCCGATTTTGCCGGCGGAGACGAGGATGGCGTCCATGCTCTCCGCACGGCTGTCGATAAAAGTGGGAAACAGCTTCTTCATCCCGACCGGCGAGCAGCCGCCACGGATGTATCCCGTCTGCTGCTGCAAATCCTTCATCGGCAGCATTTCGATCTTTTTGACGCCGGCGGCTTTGGCCGCCTTCTTCAGGTCCAGCTCCTCGGCGACCGGGATGATGAACACGAAGTTCGCCGCCCCCTGATGCGCTACCAACGTTTTGTATACCTTCTCCGCCGGTTTGCCGATTTTCTCCGCCACCGCGGTTCCGTGAATTTGCCCGTCCTCCGCATCGTACGCATAAATCCGGTATTCCGTCTTGGACTTGTCCAGCATCCGCATGGCATTCGTTTTGACCTCCGCCATTGCTGCCACTCCTTTTCCATCCCTTAATTTCTTCTAGGATTATCCTAGCACTTCCGTCAAACGGAGGACAGACCGGGTTTGGTTAAAATCATTTTGCCTGGCCCCCGAACGGGGATTTCATCCGTAATATAATTTAGTCTATTTCATCATATGACCTAAATTAATTTTGCATTTTCGATATAGGATTTACATTATTTAAACTATTTTCTATGATATATTTAAAACATACCAATAAGAAGGTGTTCCCTTGGACGTTACCGATCAGCGGATCTTGAACGCTCTTAAACAAAACAGCCGCATAACCGCTTCCGACATTGGCAGGCGGGTTGGCCTCTCCGTTCCCGCCGTTTCCGAACGCATCCGCAAGTTGGAAGAAGCCGGCGTCATCGAAGCCTACACGGTCAAAATCAACCGGGCGAAAACGGGGCATAAGCTGCTGGCCTTTATTTTCGTCGGCATCGAGCACACCAAACACGTCGAACCGTTCCGCGAAGCGATCGTGGCCTGCGAACCGGTCCTCGAGTGCCACCATATCGCCGGCGAATACGATTATTTGCTGAAGGTGCTGGTCGAAGATACGGTGCAGCTGGAAGCTTTTTTAACCGGAACCTTGAAGAAAATCCCGGGCGTGCAGAAAAGCAACACGATGATCTCCCTCTCCTCGCTTAAAGAAAACATGAACCTTTGAGAGGAGGCTTAAAAGATGCTGATTCGCGGGTTCAAGTTCGGGATGCTGCTGCAATTGGCCGTTGGCCCGGTCTGCTTGTTTATATTTCAAACCGCCTCCATCCACGGCTTTTTTGCAGCGGAAGCCGGCGTACTTGGGGTCACGCTCGTCGACGGGCTGTATATGCTGGCGGCGATGCTGGGCCTTACCTCCCTACTGAACCGCAAACGGATCCGTCCCCTGCTCCATGGGCTCGGCGCGGCCGTGCTGGGGCTGTTCGGCGTAGGCGCGATACTGGGCGTTTTTCAGATTGCGATTCTGCCGAGCTTACCCCTGTCGGCCTGGGGCGGCGGAGAGAACGTCTGGGCGTACGCTACGCTGTTGACAGCCTCCAACCCGCTCACGATCCTGTTCTGGGCGGGCGTGTTTACCTCCAAAATCACCGAGGGGGGCGTTGGGCGCACCGATTTGCCCCGTTTTGCGCTGGGGGCTTTGCTGGCGACCTTCGCTTTCCTCACCTTGATCGCGCTGCTTGGCAGCTTGGCGAACACGTACCTTCCGCCGCGGCTGTCGCAGGTTTTGAACATTCTCGTCGGCCTCGCCCTGCTCGTTTTCGCACTACGCATGGCCGGAAAGGGGCGCAAATCTTAACAGGAAGCCCGAACGCTTTTCACGCTCCCTTAACATCCGTTCCTTATGCTGAACGTAAGAACTTCGCCCTCCGTCCGGCGGGCGAACCACCAGCAGGAGGGAATCCCATGCCGGCTTTATGGATGCATTTGGAGTACGGTCAACGGCTTGCGGCCGAATTTCGGGACCGTTTGCCCTTTTTAAGCGAGCTTCCGGCAAAACGCAATCTCTACCACGTCGGTTGCCAGGGACCGGATGTTTTGCTTTTTCACGGATTTTTATCTTTGCGCGGCCCCAGTCCGGCGGTACAACTCGGTAATCTGCTGCACAGCCGCAGTTGCGGACCGGTATTGGTCGATGTTTTTGCCCGAAGCCTCACGCACCCCATGCCCGGTCGCTCGGATGCCTTGTTGTATTTCCTCGGCTTTCTCACCCACCACCTGCTTGATCGCAATCTGCACCCCTATATCAACTGGAACGCCGGCTATAAAAGGCTGGACCACCAGCGCTTCGAAATCGCCTTGGACGCCGTATTCCTGCAACGGATAAAACAAGTTGACGTTTCGCGCCTGCCCGGATGGAAAGAAATCGACCTGAGAGCGGGGCTGCCGCTGCCCATCCGTCGGATTCTCCATGAGACGTCTATGGTTCATTACCCGGAAATGGACGGCTTTCCTTTGGCAAGCTGGCAAGCGGCTTACCGCGACATGCGGTTGGCTTTTCGCCTGTTGTTCGATCCCAAGGGTTGGAAGAAGTCGCTGGCGGTAGGCCCGGTTCGCGGATTGTTTTATCCGTCCGTCCCTTCCCTCACCGGCACCGGGACCGGCTTCCCGGACTACCTGAACGAACGGCAAGCCGAATGGCGGCATTCGGCCCTCCTTTCCGAAGTCCGAACGGAAAGCGTATGGGAGCTTTGGGAGCAGGCGCTCGCGGACGGCAGACGAGTACTTGAAACGCTGGCAGATTGGCTGAATGAAGAAAATCCCGAAGCGTTCACGCGGAAACGGGAACAGTTCCGGCAGACGTTAGGGGATCGCTCGTACGATACGGGAAAAGAATGCGTCAGCAATCTAGTTAATCTTTACGCGGAGCCGATTTGGAGCCGCAGGCAAACCGGTTAGTCGTCGACTTGAAAGCCGCCAGCGGGTCAGCGGATCAACACGGCTTGCGTGGGGGGTTGGGGTTTGCGCCGGATCAAACCTCCATAGTAAAATGGAACTCTGAATCAACAATCCCAGTTTGGCATGAAACGGAGAATGGACATGGCTGATACGTTAAAATCGATGTATAACGAGGCATTTCTGCGCGACTTCGGCGGCAAAGTGAATGGCGCCTACGCGCGCTTTGACGCGGAACGGTTCGTTGCCGACACGATGGACGATACGTGGGACGGACTGGAACTGAAGGCACGGATGCGGCAAATTACGCTAAAGCTGGGGGCGCAGTTGCCGGAGGCATTTTCGGAGGCGGTGGCCGTTCTGTTCACCATCGACGAATCCTGCGTCGGGTTTCCGTACCTGTTCTTTCCCGACTTCGTCGAGGTGTTCGGCAGCGCCGAAGCCGACTGGCCGCTCGCCATGCGGGCGCTGGAGCGGTTTACGTCGAAGTCGTCCGCCGAGTTTGCCGTCCGTTCGTTTATCGAGCGCGATCCCGCGCGGATGATGCGGCAGATGGCGGCATGGGCGGAACACGAGAACGAGCACGTGCGCCGCTTGGCGAGCGAGGGCTGCCGGCCGCGCCTTCCCTGGGGCCAAGCGCTGCCGATGTTCAAGCGAGACCCGGCGCCGATTCTGCCGATCCTTGAACGGTTGAAGGCCGATCCCAGCTTGTATGTCCGCAAGAGCGTAGCCAACAATTTGAACGACATCGCCAAGGACCATCCAGCGCTGGTGCTTGAGCTTGCGCGCCGTTGGAAAGACGCGCATCCGCACACCGACTGGATCGTGCGCCACGGCTGCCGCACCTTGATTCGCAAGGGCGGGCCGGAAGCGCTGGAGCTGTTCGGCTACGCCGCGGCCGGCGAAGGCGAGCCGTTGGTTACGTCGGCGGCGCTCTCGACCGAAGCGGCCGTGCTGCGCATCGGCGACAGCGGCGAGCTCCGCTACGAGCTGACGATTCGCGAGGGCGAACCGGCCAAGGTGCGCGTCGAATACGGCATCGACTTCGTCAAAGCGGGCGGCCGCACCTCGCGCAAGCTGTTCCTGCTGACGGACAAAACCGTTCCCGGGGGCGCCCGGATCGGCGGAACGCGCCGGCACGCTTGGGCCGATCTCACGACCCGCCGGCACTACCCCGGCGAGCACCGCATCGTGCTGCTGGTCAACGGCGTGGAAGCGGCCGAAACCGTATTAACGCTGCAAGCCGGCGGCGAATAGAGAAAAACCTGGCTCGTTGGCCAGGTCTTTCTGTTTTTTTTCGCGACTACTGGGTTCAAGTGCAAAAGTGCAGGCGATTTCGACCAAATCGCCCGTTGCGGACCCATTCAAGTGCGAAAGCGCATCTCATTTGCGCTCAAAAGCCCGTAACCCGCCTAACCTTCGTCAAACAGATGCACTTTTGCACTTCATCGCTTGAATATGGGGTTACACATCGCTACGAAATGCACATTTGCAGTTGAAGACTAGACATAGAGCGAGAAGGGGGCACCGTTTACCGTGAACTTGCCGGTTCCGAGTATCGATTAGCTGTTACTGACTACTGTTACCGAATGCTGCTACCGACTGCCGTGACCGATTATGTGACTGACTACTGCTACCGACTGCCATGACTGACTACTGTGACTGACTACGGTTACCGACTGCCGTGACCGACTAATGCTACTGACTACTGTGGATCGGTCACAGCTCCCGATGGCCGTCCCCGGAGCCGCCGCCTCACTCAATCGGCTTCAAGTTGTTCGTTTGTCCCCATCAAGGCTTTCCCCACCTTTGCCAGGTGCGATTTCATGGTTTCGGCCGCCCTGCGCGGATTCCGATCGCGAATCGCCTCCAGCATTTGCCGATGCTCCTGGAACAGGCGATGGGCCGATTCCTGCTCGCTGAACAGCCACAGGCTGCGGCTGTCCCGGATCGTGCGCATCATCATCGCCGAGATGCTCTCCATCATTTGCCGGAGCAGCGGGTTTTGCGTCGCTTTGGCGACGGCAAGATGGAAATTGACGTCGTGCACCTGACTGATTTCCTCGTTGCCGATCGCTTCCTCCATGAGGCTGACGATCCCCGCCAGCTCGTCCAAATCGGCTTCGCTCCGGTGGGCCGCCGCCAGCTCGATGCTCCCCACCTCCAGGATGCCCCGCACCTCCAGCAGCCGCCGCAAATCCTCACGATCCTTGATCTGCCGGGAAGCCATCGATTCCAGCGCCTGCGCCCGGACGTACGTTCCTCCGCCCTGCTTCGTCTCCAGCAATCCCCGCGCTTTCAAATGGCTGATCGCCTCACGGACGGTAGAGCGGCCGACGCGATAGCGCTTGGCCATGTTCTCGATCGTGTCGAGCTTTTCGCCCGGCTTGACCTTCCCCGTCTCGATGATCCGCTGCAGCTCTTCGGTGATGATCTCGTAGTTTTTTTTGCCCAAATCCATGATTGATCCCTCTTCCGACCGTAACGCTTCCGTAATAATAATTCCTAAATTACAGTCTATACAATCCCAGATCGTTATGGTAGATTTATTTCAAATTCAAAATTCATCTGATGACCTGACTAATTCAGATTATACCATGGGAACGGAGGAATGTGGATTGATCAGCCCCGAATTGAAAGAACAATTGAAAGACATCGTCGGCGACAAATGGGTTTTGGACCGTCCCGCCGAGCTGTACGCTTATTCCTACGACGCCACCCCGATGTATCAAGCCTTGCCCGACGCCGTCGTGTTGCCCGCATCGGCCCGCGAGGTATCTGCCGTTTTGCGGTTGGCCGATGCACACCGGATTCCGGTCATCCCCCGAGGCTCCGGCACCAATCTGGCAGCCAGCACGATTCCCGTGCACGGCGGGATCGTGCTGAACCTGAACCGGATGAATCAAATCCATGAAATCGATCCGCGTAACATGACGACCACGGTAGGTCCCGGCGTCGTGACCGCGAGCCTGCATCAAGCCGTGGAAACGCTGGGGTTGTTCTACCCGCCGGACCCCGGAAGCATGCGAATCTCCACGATCGGCGGCAATGTATCACAAGGAGCCGGCGGCATGCGCGGGCTCAAATACGGTGTGACCAAGGATTACGTCATGGGGCTCGAGTACGTGTTGCCCTCGGGCGACATCCTGCGATGTGGCGGCAAAAATGTGAAGGACGTCGCCGGATACGACATGACCCGGCTGCTCGTCGGTTCCGAGGGAACGCTGGCGATCATCACGGAGATTACGCTCAAGCTGCTCCCGCTGCCGGAGTCGAAGCGGACGCTGGTCGCTTTTTATCGCAATCTGGTCGATGCGGCCAGAACCGTGGAAGCCATCATCGCGGCCAAAATCATCCCCGCCACCATCGAATTCATGGACCAGGGCACGATGAAGGTCGTCGACGCGTTCGCGCATCTTGGCCTCCCGCTGGAAATGAAATCGATGCTGCTGATCGAGCAGGACGGTCCCGCGCCGGTCGTCGCTTCCGATATCGAGCGCATCGCGCAGATCGCCAAGGCCAACGGCGCCGCCGGCGTCGAAGTTGCCGGATCCCCGGAAGAGGGAGCCAAATTGCTGACCGCACGCAGGGCGGCCTTGTCCGCTCTATCCCGGTTAAAGCCGACCACGATCATGGAGGATGCCACGGTCCCCCGCTCCCGCCTGGCGGAAATGGTCGAAGAAATCGAACGGATCGCCGAGCGATATGAGCTGCAAATCTGCACGTTTGGCCATGCCGGCGACGGAAACCTTCACCCGACCTGCATGACGGACGAACGGAACCGGGAGGAAATCGAACGTGTCGAGCGGGCGTTTGAGGATATTTTTCATACAGCTATCCGCTTAGGCGGGACGATCACCGGTGAACACGGCGTCGGCTTGGCCAAGAAAGATTTCCTGCACCTGAAGGTCGGCGAATCCGGCCTGGAGCTGATGCGGCATATCAAAGCGGCATTTGATCCGCACGGAATCCTGAATCCGGGCAAAATATTCGCGGCCTCCGAGCGCCGGAGATGGGTGGTGCAGCAATGAGCGGAAACGGGCAAGCGCCGAAGGAAGATTTCAATCCGGCACCATGCGCCGCCGACGTCCCCGGTTCGGGACACCGCAGCAAGACCGGCTTACTGCAGCCGTTCGATCTGGATGAAATTATGAATTGCATGCACTGCGGTTTTTGCTTGCCGACCTGTCCAACCTACGTGCAAACGGGGCTGGAAACGTACAGCCCGAGAGGCCGGATCGCGCTGATGAAAGGCGTCGCCACGGGACAGCTCCCGGTGGATGCCGAGTTCGAGCACCATATGAACGCCTGCCTCGGTTGCCGCGCTTGCGAAACAGCTTGTCCGGCCGGCGTGCCGTACGGCGGGTTGCTGGAGACGGCGCGAGAGGTCGTGCAGGAAACGAAAAAGATCGCGGAACGCCCCTCCGCTGTACGCCATTTGATTTTCAAGCGGATTTTTCCGCATCCCAAACGGGTCCGGCGGCTGGGCCACCTCCTCTGGGCAGTCCAAACACTGGGTCTGCAATCATTGGCCAACCGAACCGGCCTTGTCCGGATCCTGCCTAAAGCGTTGGCCGAGATGCAAAAGTCGGTTGGCACCGTCGCTTCCCCCCGCAAACGCCGCACGCGGGTATCGCGGATGAAGGCGGAAGGCGAAACGCGACTGACGGTTGGAATGTTCACCGGCTGCATTATGGATGTGATGTTCTTCGAGACGAACCAGGCAACGGCGCGGCTGTTGACGAAAGCCGGTTGCGACGTGGTTTTTGTGGAAGCGCAAAACTGCTGCGGGGCGATGCACGCCCACTCCGGGGAGATGAGCGGGGCGAAGGAACTGGCCCAACGGAATATCGAGGCGTTTGAGCGGGCCGGCGTCGACTTCGTCGTCAACAATGCCGGCGGATGCGGAGCGGCGCTGAAGGAGTACGGGCATTGGTTCAAGGACGACCCCGTCTGGGAGGAACGCGCCCGGCGGTTTGCTTCCCGGAACCGCGACGCGAATGAACTTTTGGCGGAGCTCCCTCCCCTGCGGTTCAGCAAGCCGCTGCCGTATACTGTCACGTATCAGGACTCCTGCCACCTTGCGCACGGCCAAGGGGTCCGAAACCAGCCCCGCGAGCTGCTTCGCCGCATCCCTGGCCTGAAGCTCGTCGAAATGCGCCAGCCCGACGGCTGCTGCGGCTCTGCCGGCACGTACAATCTCACGCAGTTCGACATGTCGATGCAGATCCTGGATGGCAAGATGGAGCAGGTAGGGGATACGCAAGCCCGCCTGATTGTCACCTCCAACCCCGGCTGCCTGCTGCAAATGAAGCAAGGCATTCGGCGCGCTGGCCTGGAGGGGCAAATGGAAGCCGTCCACATTATCGATTTGCTGGACCGGGCCCTGTAAGGGGTCCGGTTTTCGCTTCTGGTTTTGGCTTCCGGTTTTGCTGCATCGGCAGGGGGAATCGCGCCATGCCAGGGTTCCGCGTTTTACGCCCCCCCCACTTGCCTAGCCTCCATCATGCTAAGATTTCCACCTAGTTGTCAAAAAAGCGGCAATACCGCTCGAAAGAAGTGGAGGTATTCACCTTATTTCCTCAACTTCGCCGGATTTGAGCGAAATAGAGTGATTCTATCACCTTAAGTGACTCCAACTGCCCGCATTGCGCCCAAACTCCGAGCAATAGCGTTACATTTTCACCCTATTTCCTCACTATCGTCCAATTTGAGCAAAATAGAGTGAATCTATCACCTTATGTTACTCCAAGTGCCTGCATTTCGCCCAATCGCCAAGCAATAGCGTTACATTTTCACCCTATTTCCTCACTATCGCCGAATTTGAGCGAAATAGAGTGATTCTATCACCTTATGTTACTCCAAGTGCCTGCATTTCGCCCAATCACCAAGCAATAGCGTTACTTTTTCACCCTATTCCCTCACCTTCGCTGAATTTGAGCAAAATAGAGTGAATCTATCACCTTATGTTACTCCAAGTGCCTGCATTTCGCCCAATCACCAAGCAATAGCGTTACTTTTTCACCTTATTTCCTCTCCATCGCCCGAATTGAGCGAAATAGAGTGATTCTATCACCTTATGTGACTCCAACTGCCCGCATTTCGCACTAGCCTTGCACCAAACCTGACATAAGAAAAATAATATTCTCACAAATTCCTAAATATTGAAGAAATTGATGGAATCACTCTGGAAATCCATAAAAAAACTCCTAATGTTGAAGGATAGGCATGTTACCCATTCCTCTCACAAAAGGAGCTCACCATGGGTAATGTACCAGATCAGACCGTCATTTGTAAATGCCTAGATTACATGGATTTATCCGACGATCATTTTCCGTTGTTTAATTATCGTCGCAAGTTCACTTTCGTCAAAGCGGTTAAGCTGTTGATCGAAGCCCAATTAAGCCAACGTAGCGATTTGGAGGCCATTAGCCTTCATCTCGATGCGAATCCGCAGTTACAACAAGATATTGGTCTTGTCCGCATCAGCGCTTCTCAGATTGACCGGACCTTAAACGCACTTCCATTAGTGGAACTGCAAGAGCTTTGGTTCCAATTGATCTCTAAGCAAAATCAGGTTTGTTCAGCGCAAAAAGGGGCTCATCTCGGAAAGCTGCGCATCATCGATTCGACGGTGTTGTCTCTTCCAGAGATGGCGGGTAAATGGGCTTATAATTCACAGACAAGCAATGGCATTAAGATTCATACGAGTGTCGTATTAGCCCGCCCAGGCCTCTGCTATTGCGATCAGATGGTCTGTTCCACTCGAGGCGTCGCAGACTCGGAAGTCGCGCTGGATCTCGTCGTCGATCCCAAGGCGATTCATGTGATGGACCGCGGTTACATTGTGTATAGCCAATTCAAGCATTGGTTAGAAAACAATATTCGCTTCGTCGCACGTATCCAGAAAAACAGCCGAACCGTTGTGAAGGAAGAACGCGATGTTTCCGAGTTCCCTTCGATCCTTCGCGATGCCGATGTCACCGTATCCTACACGGATAAAGAAACGAAAGAACAAGTGGAGGTTTCTTTGCGATTGGTGGAATACATCGATGACAAAGAACGTCTGTACCGGGTTCTGACAAACGTATGGGATCGAGCAGCTGTACAGATCAGTGACATCTATCGTGGGCGCTGGGCCATCGAGCTGTTTTTCAAATGGATGAAACAACATGTAAGTCTTGTTCATCTATACAGCTACAAGCCAGAGGCGGTGTGGAACCAAATCTATTTGGCGATGATTGCTCATGCCTTACTGCAGTTGATTCATCAAGAGTCCGCACCCCCTCAGCGCTTGTGGTCCTTTTTGAAGATGCTGCGAGCGTATATAACATCCTCATGGACTGCATTTGTGGAGCGATTGAACCGCAAGCCGACCAAGCATTCACTTGGTAGGCGTAAGAAAAAGAAGCTCGGTCGCCCTCGAAAGCATCCTAAGGTGCACAAGACCGTAAAATTGATCAAGAAATAGTTACACAAGGGCATATATACAATAATTGGTAACATGATCCTATGCTTACAGGGAGATCGACTTTTTGGCGATGAGCCTGGATAACTAACTGCAAAATATTTGATCTAGATACATTTCATGTATACTTTTGATTCTTAATCCAATCCATGTCAGCTTCTATGCAAGGCTAGTGCGCATTTCGCCCAATCACCAAGCAATAGCGTTACTTTTTCACCTTATTTCCTCACTATCGCCTAATTTGAGCAAAATAGAGTGAATTTATCACCTTAAGTGACTCCAACTGCCCGCATTTCGCCCAATCACCGAGCAATAGCGTTACCTTTTCACCTTATTTCCTCACCTTCGCCCAATTTGAGCGTAATAGAGTGAATCTATCACCTTAAGTGACTCCAACTGTCCGCATTTCCCCCAACCCCCGAGCAATAGCGTTACTTTTTCACCCTATTTCCTCACTATCGCCCGATTTGAGCGAAATAGAGTGATTCTATCACCTTATGTGACTCCAACTGCCCGCATTGCGCCCAATCTCCGAGCAATAGCGTTACTTTTTCACCCTATTTCCTCACCTTCGCCGGATTTGAGCGAAATAGAGTGATTCTATCACCTTAAGTGACTCCAACTGCCCGCATTGCGCCCAAACTCCGAGCAATAGCGTTACATTTTCACCCTATTTCCTCACTATCGTCCAATTTGAGCAAAATAGAGTGAATGTATCACCTTATGTTACTCCAACTGCCTGCATTTCGCCCAATCACCGAGCAATAGCGTTACTTTTTCACCCTATTTCCTCACCTTCGCCGGATTTGAGCAAAATAGAGTGAATCTATCACCTTATGTTACTCCAAGTGCCTGCATTTCACCCAATCACCAAGCAATAGCGTTACTTTTTCACCTTATTTCCTCTCCATCGCCCGAATTGAGCGAAATAGAGTGATTCTATCACCTTAAGTGACTCCAACTGTCCGCATTTCGCCCAATCACCGAGCAATAGCGTTACTTTTTCACCCTATTTCCTCACTATCGCCTAATTTGAGCGAAATAGAGTGAATTTTTCACCTTAAGTGACTCCAACTGTCCGCATTTCTCCCAATCTCCGAGCAATAGCGTTACTTTTTCACTTCCGCTTCGCTCCGGAAAGAGAACATCCGATATCAGCGGCTTAGCCACGCTATTTCGACAAAAAAACGGCGTTTTCCAAAGCGGGAAACGCCGTCGTTTTCGGCCGGGCGGCTTAGCCGCGCCCGGCCTCCAGCGCGCGCAGCGCCAGCATGACCGCGCCGTAGGCCGCGTCATGCTGGCGCTGCGCGCAGGTGAGCGCCGGGAAGCGCTGGTTCAGCGCCTCCCGGAAGCCCGCCTGCACGTGCGCGCTGCGGAGCAGCACGCTCCCGGCCATGGCCAGCTCGCCCGCTTGCAGGGCGAGCCGTTCGGCCACGGGAGCGGCCAGATCCGCCAAGGCGATCGCGCTGCGCCGCGCGATCGCCAGCGCCGCCGCATCGCCAAGCTCGCAGGCGTGCGACAATAACGGGGCCAATGCGGCGATGTCCTTCTTGTTCGTGCGTTTGTCGTACACGAACCCGATCAATTGCCGCACCGAGCCCAGCTGCAGCTGCGCGAAGACCAGCTCCGTGATCGCGGTGGGGGCGATCCGGCCGTCCGCCGCCCGGACGACCGCGCCGAGCAGCTCACGGCCGATGGAGTAGCCGCTGCCTTCGTCATCGATCAGGTGGCCGCAGCCCCCCGTCCGATGCGTATCGCCGCGCGCATTCCGGCCGAAGCAGATCGACCCGGTGCCGGCGATCAGGACGATCCCGTACGGGCGCTCCAAAGCGCCGCACAGCGCGGTTTCGTGATCGCCGACCAGCGTCAAACCGCCGGCATGCCCGTTCGTGCGGACGAGCGACGTCAGCCGCTCCGACACCGCCGGGTTGCTGATCCCGGCGGCGCCGAGACTAATATGTTCCAACCGCTTCGGATCGCCGACAATCCTTACCGCGTTCTCCAGAATGTCCTTCATCGTGCGTTCCACCGCATCCGCATCCTGGCCGTTAAGATTCAAGGGGCCCGCCTCGAAGCTTTGCACCACTTTTCCGTTCTCGTCGGCCACCGTCACGGCCGTCTTGGTGCCGCCGCCGTCGATGCCTGCCACATACCTCATCCTCATCTTCCTTCCTTCAGCAAGATGGCAATCCGCCCGCCCGGCACCGCTTAGCGTTTGAACCAGCGACGCCAACGCCGTCGGCGTAGATCAAACGATCCCTGCGTTCCCCTCATGAATAAAGATGATACTGCCGTTTCATCTCTGCGAACGCGGCGCTTTCCGCCCGGAACTGCTCCAGCAAGTCCGGCAGCGGCACCGCAGCTTCCCGGTACAGCTTGTCGCCGCTCAGCAAATCGATGAACGGCTTGCCGTTCTCCTGACCCGGCGGCAGGAAAGCGAATGCCTCATAGTTCCGCCGAATCGTCTCCAGCAGCGTAAAGCCGGTTTCCACCGCCTTCAGCGCCCGCGGATCCGTCACGTACAGCTGAACGCCGCCGCAAAGCTCGCCGACATGCTTGGACGTCGTCGGCTTGAAATAGACCGGCCGGAACCGCACGCCCGGCAGGCGTTTGCCGTTCATTTCCGCGGCCAGCGCCTCCGGCTCGATGTACGGCGCGCCGATCATTTCGAACGGAAAACTGGTCCCCCGTCCCTCCGACAGGTTCGTCCCTTCGAACAGGCAGGTGCCGCCGTACAAGAGCGCGGTTTCGAACCGCGGCATGTTCAGCGACGGGTGCACCCAAATCCGCCTCGTTTCCGGAAACAGCATGCTCCGTTCCCAGCCTTGGCACGGAACGACATGCAGCTCCGCATGCCAGCCCATCTGATCGTTCGCCATCGTTGCCACTTCCCCGGCGGTCAGACCGTACCGGACGCATAACGGGTAATTGCCGACGAACGATTCGAACCCCGGCTTCAGCACATTGCCTTCCACCGTGATGCCGTCCAGCGGATTGACCCGGTCCAGCACGATAAACGGTTTGCCCGCCTTGGCGCAATCCTCCAGGGCGTACAGCATCGTATAGATGTACGTATAATAACGAATGCCTACGTCCTGAATGTCGTACACGACCGCATCGACCGCATCCAGCATTTCCGGCGTCATCCGCTTGGAATCCCGGCGGTACAAACTGTGCACCGGCACGCCCGTCAACGGGTCGACATAAGCGTCGACCCGGGCGCCGGCCGCCGCATCCCCGCGAACGCCGTGCTCCGGCGAAAACAAAGCCGCAAGATGGAACCGTTCATGCAGCAGTTGAATCGTAGAGACGAAGTCGGAGGTCAGTCCCGTCGGCGACGTAATCAACCCGAGCCTTTGGCCTTGCAGCAGTTTGGTATGCGCAGCAAGCTGATCAATCCCGTTTTTCACCACAATGCACTCATCCCCTCTCTTCAATTGACGCCGGCCAACGTTCGCACTCGCACCCCTGAAACGGATAACTGATCTTTCCCATCACCACGGGACGGGACGCCCCGGTCACGCCCGGGAGATTGTTCGGACGCCCGGCCAGCGTGCAGCCGGCCAGCAGCGCAAACGCCACCGCTTCCTTGGCGTCGCTGCTGTGCCCGAGATCCTCCTGCGTCAGCACGGCGACGCCCATCGCATTCATCTCGTCCCGAAGCATGTTCATCAGCACGGGGTTATAGCTCCCGCCTCCCCCAACGATCAAGGCGTCGGCAGCGTGCCGGTCCCGGACAAACCGCCGGTAACCTTCGCCGATCGTCCACGCGGTCAGCCGTGTCACCGTCGCCGCGAGGTCCTCGGCCGTCAGGCCGTGCCGCGCCCGGTAGTCCAGCAACCGGTCGACGTAAGACGCGCCGAAGAGCTCCCTGCCGGTCGACTTGGGAAGCGGCTGGCGGTAATAGGGCTCGCCCTTCAATTCCTCGAGCAGCCCGGCATGAACCCGGCCGCGTCCGGCCAGCCTTCCGCCGGCGTCCATCCTCTCTTTGCCTCCCGTCAACCGGGCGACTACGCCGTCGATCAGCAAATTTCCGGGACCGGTGTCGAACGCGTACACCTCATACGCCCGGCAGCCTTTGGGAAGGACCGTCATATTGCCGATGCCTCCGATGTTCTGCAACAGCAGGGTTCGCTTCTCCTCCCGATACAGCATATATTCCGTGAAAGGAACGAGCGGCGCGCCCTGACCGCCTACGGCCAGATCGGCGACGCGGAAATCGGAAACGCAAGGGATGCCGGTCCGTACCGCAATGACCGCTCCTTCACCGATCTGCACCGTAAATCGCAAATCCAAACCGTCCGCCGCCTGCCTCTCCGGCGCATGATAAATCGTCTGCCCGTGCGAGCCGATCCAGGCGATGTCGCCGGGGGTTAAGCCCGCTTGGCGAATCACGGTAAGCGCCGCTTGCGCGAACAGCTCGCCGAGCCATACGTTGAGCCGTCCGACCCGATCGACCGTCGCTTGCCGGGGATCGAACATCGCAAAGATTTCCGCCCTCGCGCCATCCGGATAAGGCAGATTCTCGAACGCCACCAGTCGCGCTTCCGGTTTGCCGATACCGCTAAGATCCCCCCGAATCTCCACCACGGCCGCATCGATGCCGTCGACGGAAGTCCCGGACATCAGCCCTACCGCAAAACGACGGGTTTCGGCTACCGCCCCCATTCCCTCCAAACCCACCTTCGCCATCAACCCTTCACCGCCCCCACGGTCACGCCTTCCAGGAAGTATTTCTGCAGGCTAAAGAACAAGACGAACATCGGCAGCGCCGAAATCGTCGCACCCGCCATCATTGGCGCGAAATACGTCGTGTTGGCGAACCGGAAATTTTTGAGGCCGACCTGAATCGTTTGCATGTCCATCGTGTTCGTCACCAGAAACGGCCAGAAGAACGTATTCCAACTGTCCATGAAAGTCAATATCGCCATTACCGCCATCACGGTTTTGGACAGCGGCAGGACGACCTTAGTGAAGATTTGGAATTGATTGCAGCCCTCCACTTTGGCGCACTCCAGAATTTCCGAAGGGATCGAAGTCATGAACTGCTTGGCGAGAAAAATATTAAAGACGGTGACCAGCCCCGGCAAAATCAAGGCTCCGTACGTATTTTCAATCTGAAACACATTGACGATCAAAATGTAAAGCGGCACCTGCGTCACTTGATACGGGATCATCATCGCGCACAGCAAAATCGAAAACAACACCGATCTGCCGCGGAAGCGGATTTTGGAGAAGGCGTAACCCGCCAAAGTGGCAAAAGCGACGTTAAACACCATGACGCTGGTCGCCACGATCAACGAGTTGAGCAGCCAGCGGTATGAATGCTCGCTATAATCGAAGAAAAAACGGTAGGACTCCAAAGAGACCTTGCCCGGCCATAAGGAATAGCTGAGCGCCCCCGCTTCCACGGGATCGCCGAAGGACGAGATGATCATGAAATAAATCGGGAAAAGCGTCGCGAGCGCGAAAAGCAAAAGAACGAGCATCAGCCCCGCGTTCCGGATCAGCTTGACTTGTTTGTGCCCTGTGTGGGTGCTGTATAACGCCATGGGGTCCTCCTCCTCTCACGCGCTAATATTCGACGTCGCCAGCCATAGACTTGAATTGGATCAGCGAGATGCCGGCGATAATCACCGTCAGGACCAGGGATTGCGCCGCCGCTTCGCCGAATTCGAAATATTTGAACGCATTGTTGAAAATCAGCAGCCCCACCATCGTGGTCGCGTTGTCCGGCCCGCCGCCGGTCATCAGGTAGGCGTTCTGGAACACCTGGAACGAACCGATGACCCCGGTCACAAGCAAAAACAACGTCGTCGGCTTGAGGCAAGGGATCACGATATGCCACAGCTTCTGAGTGAACGAAGCCCCATCCAGCTCCGCCGCTTCATAATAACTGTTGTCGATTCCGAGCAACGCCGCCAAATAAATGATGATGCTCGTGCCGTGGCTGGACAACCAGGCCATGAGCACCAGCGAAAACATCGCCGTCGTGCTGGACCCCAGCCAGTTCTGGTTCGCAATACCGAACAGGCTAAGCAGCCGGTTCAAAATCCCGCTCGTCATCGGGTCGAAGATCCACAGCCAGACAACCGATAAGGCCACGCCGGAAGCGACCGCCGGCAAATAATATATCGCTTTGAACGTCGTTTGCAGCCCTTTCCGCAGCGGAAGGATCATGATCGCGACGGCGAAGGACAGGAATAAGGACACCGGAACGGTGAGAATCGTGTAGACGACCGTATTTTTGATCGATTTCCAAAACAGGGAATCCGTGAAGGTGTTTGCGTAATTTTCGAACCCGACGAAACTGGAACCCAGCGGTTTATATTCCTGAAAACTGATGATCAAGGCGCTGACAACCGGGTAGGCCGTAAAAATCGCGTAGACGACCAGCGCCACGGCGATAAAGGCATACGCCCAGGCAGCGTCTCCCTTAAGCCGCAAGATCTTCGTTGTCGTCGTCTTTGCCGTTTGCATTTTTGCAGGCTGGGCCATAACGTCCAAACTCCTTTGCGTTAGAGTAACGAACGGTTCGGATCACCGCGCAATCTCTCGCGCGATGATCCGTTAGCCTTGAGGCTAGTCGATCACGACGCCGTCTTCGCCGAACAGCTTGATCGCTTCGCTTTTCACCGCTTCATACATGTCCTCCGGCGTAATTTCATCGGCCAGCAAGGCTTGCAGCTTCGGGATGATGACCTCGTCCTCCAGCTTGATCGCTTGCGCCCCAAGCTCCACCGGGATGTCCGGACGGGCCGGGTTGGCATGCGACAGCAGCGTTTCGACCGCAGCCACGTTATCCGGATTCCGGTTTACCGTCATGTCTTTGGCGGCTTCTCTCGCGCTCTTCGTGATATGGGCCGCAAACAAGTCGTTGTTCGTCGTGGCCGCCACCTTGCCGCTGGCCAGGAAATAGGCGGCCTTCACAACGTTCGCTTTATGCTCGGCGGTCGGCTCCTTCTTGCCGCGGAAGGTGACGTAACCGTCCACGACCGTGCTGGAGATCGGCGCTTGCCCGAGGAACGTCGGCACCGGAAGCACGATGTACTCGACCGGAATGCTGCCGGCTACGGCGCTGCCGTCGTTGGCCTTCAGCTTCTCGTTGTTCTGGTTTGCCGAATTTTCGAAGGTCGCCAGACCTTTCCCGGTGATCATCGTTTGCCCGGTGAGGAACATGTTCCAGCGTTTGCCGGCATCCACGGAGCTCAGTTCCTTCGGCATCGAGCCGTCGTCGATCAGTTGGCGGACCGCCTTCAGCACCTCCAGATAATTTTTGCTCGTATAGGCAAATTTCAAATCCTTCGTAAACGCCGCCGGCATGCCCGCATTTTTGATCAGAATGTTCAAATAGTCCTTCGCCGTCACGCCGGAAGTCGCAAATACGAATCCGTAGCGTTTGGTCGTATCGCCTTCCTTGACGACTCCCTTTTTGATCGCTTCGCGGAACTCTTCGTACGTCCAGCCGTTTTGCTGCACGTCTTTCCAGTCGATCCCCGCTTCCTCGAGAAATTGCTTGTTCCCGCCGAGCGCGTGAACTTCCATGTAGGCCGGGAATCCGTAAAGTCCCTCGCCTTTCTTCATGTATTCGAGCGGGGTCGGATCATAGTCCGCGATCATCTCCGGCGTGACCGTGTCCGTGATGTCCATGAGCATGCCCTGCTGCACGTATTTGGAAATGCCGTCCGAGCCGATGAAGGCGATGTCCGGAGGACTGCCGGCATTCACTTGCGTATCCAGCTTTTGCGTCATGTCCTCCCAACTGGCCGGTTCGATTTTCAAGGTTAAATGGGGGTAAAGAGCGCTGAAGTCTTGTTCCATTTGCTCAAAATGACTTTGAAAATTGCCGGAAACCGGCGGAAGCAGCGCGGTGATCGTGTCTTTGGCCTCGGCCGGCGCGTTTGCGGACCCACCGGAATTGTTCGGGGCCGCGGTATTGCCGCCATTTGCGGCATTGTTCCCGGAGCCGCATGCCGTCAATAAGGCGATGGATAGGGTAAAAGCCAATACGGATATCAGTACATGCCTTTTTCTCATGGATAATCCTCCCCCTGGATGATCGTGCTAGACGATTTCATTATGCGTGCGGATGGCCCGCTTCAGATTGCCTTCGCACTCGTTCAGTACGCGCTCGGCCTGCCCGGTATCCATTCCCGTCTTGATCATGAGAATGGCCAGCTTGCAGTTGAGCGACGCTTTCTTCAGGACCTCGGCTGCGGTCTCGCCGTCTACCCCGGTGGCGATTTTGATGATGCGGATGGAACGGTCGTACAGCTTCTTGTTGCTGGCTTTCAAGTCGACCATCAGGTTGTTGTACGTTTTCCCCAGCTTCACCATCGTGCAGGTCGTGAGCATGTTGAGCACCAGTTTTTGCGCCGTTCCCGCCTTAAGCCGGGTAGAGCCCATAATGACTTCCGGTCCGACGACGGGTGCGATGCAAATGTCGCAAATCTCCTCAAGCTTCGAGCGTTTGTTGTTCACGATGCCGATGGTAGTTGCCCGAAGCTCGGCGGCTTTCTTCAGTCCGGCGATGACGAAGCTGGCGCTGCCGCTGGCGGAAATGCCGATGACGGCATCCTTGTCCGACACCCCCAGCCGTTCGATTAACGCGATCCCCTCCTCTTCACTGTCCTCATACCCTTCGACGGCCACTCTTAAAGCGAGATCTCCTCCGGCGATATGACCTTGCACCATTGCAGGATCGATGCCGAAGGTGGGCGGACATTCCGAAGCGTCGAGCACTCCCAGTCTTCCGGAGGTCCCCGCCCCTATATAAAACATTCTTCCACCCTGCTTGAGCAGATGGTGCAGAATATCCACCGCCTTGGTGATCTGCGGAATTTCCGCGGCTACGGAGGCGGGCACCGTGGCATCCTCCCGATTGAGCAGACGCAGCATTTCTTCGGTCGAGCATTCATCAATCATTTGCGTGTTCCGGTTGATGGCCTCCGTCGTCAGCCCGGCAAAATATTGTTCCATGGCGCTCTCCTTCTCCTCACTGATGATCTGGTCTGATTCATGCGTTTCTTGAGTCATATATTAAAGTGGAAAACTTTGTATCGTCAATAGATTCTGAAATAAAATTTTATAATGCAATTTAATTTTGATTTTTTATTCTATTTTTCAACAAAAAAAGACATCGGATCGCAGGACCCCATGTCTTCGGACGTTTCGTTGATGGTTATCTCTTGTGCTTGCCGGCTAATATATTGTGCGTTTTGGACAAATATTTCTTCACGTTCTGGTATTCCGCGCTGGCCACCCCGGCGAACAGCATATCGATCACCGTCAGCATCGCGATGCGCGAACCCATCGCTCCGCTGCGCATCGTTACCTCGGGCGTGGAAATACCAAGCAGGATATCCGCTTTATCGGCGAGCTCGCTCTTGTTGTATTTCGTAATGGCGATGGTTGTAGCGCTGCTCTTCTTGGCGATATCGAGCGTTTCCAGAATCTCCACCGTATCGCCGGAATTGGAGACGAAGATCGCGACGTCCCCTTTGCCGAGCAGCGTCACCGCTGTCAGTTGACTGTGGCCGTCGGTGTACGCATGGCACATCTTGTTGATTCTTGAAAATTTCTGCTCCCCGTCCCGGCACACCAACCCGGATGCGCCAATCCCGAAGAAGACGATACGGTTCGATGCTCGCAGCGCTTTGACGGCTCGGGCAACCTCGACGCGGTCCAGCACGCTGAGCGTGTCCTCGATGGACTTCATGTTGTTGCGCGAGATGTTGGCGATAATCGTGTTCAGATCATCGCCCGGCTGGATATCGGTATATTGGTCCTTGCGCTCATCCTCCATCGAACCGAGTGCCGCCGATATGCTGACGATAAAGCTGCGGTAGCCGCTATACCCCATCGTTTTGCAGAAGCGGAGTACGGAAGCGTCACTCGTCTTGCTGAGCTTGGCCAAGCTCTTGATCGACAGGTGGGGGATCTCCTCCATATTGGCCAGAATATATTCCGCCACCATTCGCTCTACCGGCGTCAGGCTCTCCTTCATATCGCGGATTTTAATCAGAATATTATCGTTAATCGCCATATACATTACCTACTCACTCTGGTTATGATGACTAGACTCGCATTCATATATTAAGCGCAAACCTGACAAAAAACAAGCAAACGATGTGAATTTTTTTGGAAATTCGTTTGCAAGGTTTGGCAATTTATTTTAAAGTTAATATGACTTTATGAGTTTAATTTGCGAATATTATTATCGCAATTTAAAAGACAAACCCAGATTCTTCCCAGTGTTGGCTTGAAATCATACAGACGGATATCCTACCGGGTGTCGGTTTGAATGTTTAAGGTAATTATTCCCATGTTTGGATGATGCGCTAACGTATCATGTCTGGACTTTCAGACTTGCAAGGGAAGGGGTTGGGGGCGAACCATTCTGGAAATGATGGAGTAGGAATCGCAAAAATAAAGAATATGAGGAGGAAAAGAACCATGCCTATTGACGCTTATTTGTACTTCGACGGCAACTGCCGCGAAGCGGTCGAGTTTTATGCCAAAGCGTTTGGCGTCGAGCAACCGCAGATCATGACCTTCGGCGAAGCGCATTCCGCCGAGCCGAATCATACGCTTCCCGAAGAAGCGAAAGACCGGGTCATGCACGCCAACCTGAAGGTCAGCGGCAGCAACCTGATGTTCTCCGACGTGTTCCCGGGTTCACCCTATACCGTCGGAACCAATATCAGTTTGGCGCTCGTCAGCCAAAACCGCGAAGAAATCACTTCCGCCTTCGAACGGCTGAAAGAAGGCGGCTCGGTCCGCATGGAGCTGCAGGAAACGTTCTGGAGCCCCTGCTACGGCAACGTTACGGACCGATACGGCATCGAATGGCAGCTTAGTTACGACGACGGAAGAAACGTCATGTGATTAAAATTCGAACCAGTTCACGCGGGGAGCGGCTAATTTTGCTGTCGGATGGGCTTTCCGGGCTCCCAGTTCCAGCACCGCCGCGATCCGCTCTCCCGGTTCGACGCCATAAAGCCGACACGACTTGGGATCGTAAATCCATTCGGGTCTGGTCCGGCGCACGCCCCAAGGCTTGGATTTGGCCAATAGCTCAACGTTCTGGATCAGGCAGCATACCGCCGCGAAATCCTCCTCCCGCTTGTGCGGATCCGACTCTTCCTTCGCCACGACGAGGAGACGTGCCTTCGCACCTTCCGGAATGGCCTCTTGAACATTACCGCCCGTTTCCCCGCCGGTCGCGAAAATAAATCGCCACGGTTCCCTCATCCCGTCATTCGGTGCCCAAACGGCGGCGTTCAGCATATCGAGAATGCTGCGCTCGGATAGCGCCCCGGCATCGGACGGCATTCCCGGAAGCTCTCCGCTCCCATGTAGGACCGTCCATTTTTGCTCCGCCGGCGTTCTTTTCCGCCCTTTCGGCGCTTTATCGAAATAACCCATATGCAAAATGCCGACAAATCTCTCACCCTCCCGCACACCGATTCTCGTAAAAAACGACTCGCTCTGCAGGAAAGGCTCCGTATCCCATAACGCGCCCAAGCCACGCTCCCAAGCCAGCAATTGCAACGTCTGCATGATGCTGCAGGCAGCGGCGTAATTTTCATCGCTTTGGCGCGGGTCGGCGCCGGATTCCGCCACGACGATCAGGTGCGCAGGAATATCCGTTACCCTCTTGGCGATCAGTTTGGCGGGGATCAGTTTGCCCAGCTTGCTGTCCAGCATCTTGGCCATCATGTAGTCCGCGAGCCGCTCTCTCGATTCCGGCGTACCGGCATAGATGCAGCGCCACCGCGGCGTTCCTTCGCATTCATATAATTCCGCCGCCTCGTTGATAAGAGCCGCGACCAGTTCCCGAGATACCGGCGAAGCGTTAAATTTCCGGATCGTTCTGCGCTCCAGAATCGTTTGGGAAAAATCCATCCTCATACCCCTCTCACTCATTTTGTTTACTAGTAAACTATCAACGTAAAAAAATTACGTCTTCCGCTCATGGATCTGTTTAGCCATCCCTCGAAGAAAACGCAAAATCGTCTGGAGCTCGCGATCGGAATAGTCGTTTAAAAACCGCATAAACCGCCGCTCTTCTTCTTGATGCAGAGCTTCGTGCAGCTTGTACAGTTCGTTCCCCTGAGGCGTAAGCCGGAAATACACTTCCTTGCGGTTGTCGTTAAGCTGGATTCGCTCGATATATCCGAGCGACAACAGCTTCGTGCTGATCTTCGTAATGCTCGCTTTCGACAAATTCATTTTCTCCGCAACCGCCGAATGGTTGATCGGTTCGTGATCGCCGATGCACTCCAGGACGTGGATGGTCGACAAGTTGCCCGGCAATCCCGGCAGATCCTTGACCTCGCCCCACGCCTTCAGTTCCGAGAGCTCCAACTCCAGAGCCTGTTCGTATAAATGAGAGTAATGCAGAACCTGCTCGTAAATCAACGCCTTAATCCGATCGGAAGAATCCATCCCTTCGCCTCACGCTCCATTTCGTTTACTTGTAAACTAAAATACCATAAATGAAATCCCCGATCAAGGGATGGCCGCCAAATCTCAGCGGCCGTCACTTCCCGCGGAAAAGTACTGCTTCAACGCGTCCGCAATCGCCCTGGCGGCTTTTTCCTGCCCCGCCTCGCTTAGCAATACGGTCTCGTTGCCGGGATTCGTCAAAAACCCAATCTCCGCCAAAACCGCCGGTACCTCGCTCGTCCGCAGCACCTTCCAGTCTTCTTGGCGAATTCCCCGGTCCTTAAAACCCAAAGCATCGATCAAGTGCCGGTGAATGATTTGCGCCAGATCGCTGCTGCCATCCCCTTCAGCGAAATAATAGGTTTCCGTACCGGAAACCGCCTCCGGCCCCTCATACGTATTCCCGTGCAACGATATCAATGCGTCGGCCTGCATCTCGTTGGCGAGCCTGGCCCGTTCCTCCAAAGCTATGAAACTATCATGATTCCGCGTTAAATAAGGTTCGAACATCGAATCGAGCTGAAGCAACTCATAGACGCGCTGCGCGAGCGAAAGCGTAAAATCCTTCTCCTCCACGCCGCTGACGCTGGTCGCTCCCGGATCCTTTCCCCCGTGGCCGGGATCGATGACGATCCGGTACGCCCCTTCCGTCTTGCCCGGAACGACGGTTTCCTGCCCGGCCGATGGCGCAGAGGACAAAAGACTACGCCCGTTACCAGCGTCGGTTCGACCGTCACCGATCGCAAATACGCCGCCTAAGAACAGCAAAACAAATACAATGATCATAACCGCGATAGAATAAAAGATTTTAGCCGTTCTCCCCATTTTGTCGGTCTCCCCTCAATTTCTGCTCCTTCTTAATGTAAAGGAGAGATGTCATCAAGGTTTGGACGAGTTGTAAACAAAATGTCTCCAAAATAGGGATTGATGATAGATCTATTTAAATTCGATAACAAACGGCAAATAGTCGAAAGGGACCGGCCCGGACACGACTTCTCCCTCTCTTGCTTCTTGCTTGACCGGCAATCTCGCGTAGGATTTTTGTCCTTGAACCAGCAGCTCGCCGTTGTCCGGGCTCCATGCCATTTGCCAGGGAATCACGCCTTGATAGAGTAATTTTTGATTTAGAATGTTATTCCCTTGCAGCTTTCCGGCATAGATCGTATCTTGATCTTTCGTATAAGCGATATATTTCCGATCCGGGGATAACTGAAACGTATCCGCGCGTTCCAGCAAAACGGCGACCGCATCGTTTCGGGGATCATACGCGTACAACGTGCCGTCCCGGCCGATAAATGCCGCCTGGTCGCTATTGATCCAGGCCGCCGATGTTCCCAAGGCAAGCTCATGTTGATAAAGAGCGCTAAACTTATCGCCTTTCCATGTCCCGATCGTTAATTCGGGGCGGTCCGAATATCCGTTGATGATCAGGGCGGTTTTCCCGTCATCCGAGAACTTGACGGTCGCGTTGAAATTCTCTTTGATTCCTCCCGGCACAGTATAATGCCGAAGCTCCCCGCTTTCCGAATCGTATACGTTAACGGTTGTACTTTTCATGCGATCGTCGGAAGTTACATAGGAGAGATAGCGGCTATTATCGGACCACATGAACCATTTGGACAGGAATTCACTTGAAGCGGTCTTGTCGACGACTTTCTCCGATTGATTCGCGAGCGAGATCAGCTGCAACGTGAAGGACCCGTCGCTTCCCGCCCCGGAGGATACGGCATAACGTCCATCCGGGGACAAGCCCAGAATGGCGGCCTTCTTGTCAAGCGCAAACCGCGGCATCCCGGCCTCAAAAGGAGCGGCAAGGCTTTCCATGGTTTGCCCGGAGTCCCTGTCCTGAGCGAGCCTTAACAGCTCGTCCGGCCCGTACCACCCCAAAACGCTGCCGTCTCTCCATATTTCCTCCGGAAGCCGGTATATCGTTTTGACCTCGAATAACCCGTTGGTTTGGCTTTGCTCGCGATCTTCCTCCGCGTCGGGAATGATGATGGTTTGGGTACGCCGATCCTTCATGCATCCGGACAATAAGCAGCCGACCAGCACAATAGAAGCCAATAGGAACATTATTTTTTTGCTCATAGCCGCTCCCTCTCCAGTTCCATGGCCGGTATTTCAACGATGACGCAGATTTGCTCGTCCTTGCTGGTCATGCGGATGGCTCCTCCGTGGTGTTCGACAACCGTCTTCGCGATCGACAGCCCCAACCCCACGCTGCCCGCTTCCTTCTTCGCCCGGCCGGCCAGGTAAAACGGCTCGAACAGGCTGGCCAAGTGCTCGGGTTCGATCGGATCCCCCCGATTGACGATCGTAAATCGCACGACGTCGGCGTCCCGCTTGGCCGTGGCCGATATCTCCGATGAGGCATAGCTGTATTTCACCGCATTGTCCAACAGGTTAATAAACAGCTGTCTC
Organism: Paenibacillus sp. JL3B1040; assembly: GCF_057063165.1. Classification (NCBI taxonomy): domain Bacteria; kingdom Bacillati; phylum Bacillota; class Bacilli; order Caryophanales; family Paenibacillaceae; genus Paenibacillus; species Paenibacillus tiangongensis. The sequence continues at coordinate 3,154,313 of NZ_CM169317.1, forward strand.
AAACGATCTCCTTGTCCCCATACGAACAACCCCGCTTCAATGTCGCAGCGGATAGTTTTATGATACCGCGCCGCTTTAAAGGCCATCGCCTCGCAGACGTCTTTAAGAATCCGGCCCGCCTCCACGGTTTCGAATTCCTCCGGGAGCGAGCTTTCCTGCGACATTTCCAGCAGCTTCAGCACCATGCCGTGCAGACGTTCGCTTTCCCGTACGATATGATTGATGCCTTTCTCGAAAAAGGCCCGGTCCGATTCGCCCTGCTGGCGGATCATTTCCGCGTAGCCCAGGATCGAAGTCAGCGGGGTTTTCAGCTCATGGGTGACGTTGTCGAAAAAACGCTTACGCTGCCGGTTCAGTTGCTGCAAACGGTCGCGATCCCGTTCGATTCTGGCGATCTGCTGCTTGATTCGGCCGATCATTTCCTTGAAGTTTGCCGCGAGCCGGCCAATTTCATCCCGCCGCGTCGGCTTGATGTCGATAGGCGCGTCGAGATTCCCGTCCATCACTTCCGTGGAGGTTTGGCTTAACTTAACCAGAGGAACGGTAATGTTGCGCGACAGAATATACGAAAACAGAAACGCCGCGGCGAAAATCGCCAATGCCAGATAAGTGATCGTGTTCAAAATCGTCCCGGTCTGCTCGTAGAGCAGGGTAAAATCTTTGGCAAAGCGCAAAATTCCGACCTTTGTGCCGTCGATGATCACCGGATACGCATAATGCACGGAAGCGGTTCCCTGCTCATAGGAGATCGTATAGGCGGTTTTCCCCGCCAGCGCCTGCTTCAAGTCATCGTCGGACGCGCCGGCAAACGCCGCGCTGGAAGTGGAATAGAGCAGGACTCCATCGATCGTATACGCGCCGACTTCGCTCAAGGTGGCCCGGTTTAAATCCGTGGTCATCTCCTCGGCCATTTGGCCGAAATAGAGGTCGTCATTGGTAAAGTGATTGATCAGAAACGCCTGTCGGACGTAGATATTGCTGTTCTTTTTCAGCCCAATCAGATCGTCGGTGATGATCTTCTGGTTGCTGGTTTGGATCACATGGGCAACGATTTGGTTGAGCAGCAGAAAGGACAAGGCGAAGATCAGAAAAAAGCCGACGAGAAACTTCCCCCGTATAGTGCGGATCATGGCCCTAATCCACCTGCTTTTCGAATTTGTAACCGATCCCGAACACGGTCGTGATCCAATCGCCGGCGTCCAGCTTTTTGCGCAGCCGTTGAATATGGGTATCCACCGTACGCGTATCCCCGGCAAAATCGTAGCCCCAAACGAGGTCCAGCAGTTCGGCGCGCGTATAGATTTTGCCTCGGTTATGGTACATCCGTAGCAGCAGATCGTATTCCTTTGGCGTCAGATCCACAATTTCGCCTTCCTTGCGGACCAACCGTTCGCTTTCCAAGATCTCGATGTTTCGGAAACGGATCCGCTCCTCTTCGCGCTCGTCCTCTCGGCTTCGGCCTTGCGGCTGCACTCGGCGGAGGATCGTCCGGATCCGGGCAAGCACTTCTCGTAAGTCAAACGGCTTCGTAATATAGTCGTCGGCGCCGAATTCGAGGCCGAGGATTTTGTCGGTGATATCGGACTTCGCCGTAATCATCAAGATGGGAATGTTGTAGGTTGCCGTCACTTTTTTGCAAAGATCCAGCCCGCTTTGATCCGGCAGCATCCAGTCCAGCAGCAGCAAGTCCGGCCGGAAGGTCTTCATAATTTCAAGGCCGTCTTCCCCGGTTCCCGACGTCCGGGTGTCGAAACCTTCTTTGGACAACCCGTAAGCGAGCAGATCGGCGATGGCTTCTTCGTCGTCGATGATGAGAATCTTCGTTTTCTCCATGTGCGCCTCCAAACGTTCTTTCCTCGTCCTTATTGTACCCGTCCACGGCCGATCGGGAAAGGTTAGCGATTCAAAGATGCGCATAATCGGCGCAGCGCGGGAGACACTACAAGCGGAAAATGACAAACGTTTAACGATTTCAATCCATGAAATAGGCAGAACGGTGAATCCATGAACAATAAAGACAACTTTTTGGGGCCTTTTGCTCGTTGCCTGGCGGTAATCACGCTGCTACACAGCTTCCTAACCGCCGTCCTATCCCCCGATGCGGGAGCTTCCCCTTCGTTGCCCATCGTTTCGGAGGAGAGCATTTATTCCATTGAAGTCTTTCCAAGGCAGCACCGGCTGACCGTTAAAATTCAAGGGCAACTCTATAAATCCTACCCCGTCGCGGTAGGCAACCCCTCAACCCCTACTCCCGTCGGAGATTACGTCATTACGTATAAGGGCAAGGATTGGGGGCCCTCCTTTGGCCCGAGATGGCTAGGCCTTAACGTCCCTTGGGGATACTATGGGATTCATGGCACCAACCGTCCCGATTCGATCGGCCGGCACCTGAGCCACGGCTGCATCCGCATGCTCAACCGCGATGTCATGGAGTTGTATGAGCTGATTCCTTTGGGTACTAAAGTCACGATTTATGGCCATATTTTAGGAGACGCCGATCACGATCCACGGGATTTGGCCGAAGGCGATGTGGGCGGAGACGTGCAGCTGATTCAATCGCGGCTCAAGAGCGCGGGTTACTATGAAGGCGTATGCGACGGCAGATTCAATCGGGCAACCGCTGAAGCCCTGTCCCGGTTTCAACGCGATCGGGGATTGATCCCGAACGGCGTCGTCAACCATCGGGCCTACCAGGCGCTAGGCTTGTCGGAATAGCGGTAAACCAAAGAAACAACCCCTTTCTCATGAAAACGAGAATAGGGGTTGTTTCTTTCGTGACGGGGGGCCTATACAAAAACCTGCACCAACTCGATATGCCGTTCCCTGGCCAAATCCCGGAACTGCCACTCGTCGATTTGCACCAGCGGTTTAAAGATGTCGGTCGGGTTGTTCCACACGATCGTCGCGATTTCGCCGTTGCTAAGCTTGACTCTCTTTCCGATGAAATTCGGCAGAAGATTGGCGGTGAGTGCCTGAACCGCCTTTTCGTTTAACTTGCCGAAACCCAATTCGTATATGTTTTTTAGCACGGTCAAGAGATCTTGCCGCGTTCCCGAAGCGTCGGGAGAAGTCAAAGCTATGTATTCGTTGGCCACCGCTACGATTTCCGCGTAGGGATGGATTTTTTCTTTCCGCAAGCCGGCCGGATACCCCGATCCGTCCTCCCGCTCATGATGCTGAAGCGCAACGAGGGCCGTGACTTCTTCGTCCATGGATTTGCGAATGATTTCGTAGCCATAGGAGGTGTGGCGGTTCATTTCTTCCCGTTCTTCCCCGACCAACTCATGCTCGCGGTTACGAAGCGATTGGCGGACCCGGCTTTTTCCGATGTCGTGCAAATAACCTGCCTTGCTGATTTCATAACATTCGTTAGGCGGATGTCCAAGCCAAGTCGCAATATAATAGGATAATAGACCCACCTCCAGTGAATGGTTATAAATATTGACATCATCTTCGGAGAAGGCAATCAGAAGCGATACGACATCTTTATTGCGGTCAAGCACTTCGAGCATGGGCACCAAATGCTGGTCAACCATCGCTTGGTTGAATTTGCCCGTCGTAAGTGCCTCCAAAAAAATCGACTGGTAACCCTTTATCGTGAAATAAAAGTTATCGCGTAAACGCTGCATAAAGCTGGGTTTCATCCCGGATTGCGCAGCGTCTTCCCCTTCGCGCAGCTCAATATCGACATAATCGATACTTTGCCGAATCAACAGGGCGATTTCCTCCGTATAAATGCTTGTCCCCTTCGGAAGAACGTGTAAACCGGCCCGGTTAAACACATCGGTTCTCAAACGGTCCCCTTCCTGAAGCTCCATGACATGAGTCTTCATATGACCCCTCCCTTCTTCTACTGCGGAAACCGCCGTATTCGTCTCTATACCTATAAATATCGCTCAAATACGGCCTGCCCTGAATAGTCCTAAAGGCGTGTTTTGGGGGAAATGGCAACCGTCATCCGCTCCGTTTCATACAGGTCAAAAGCCCCTACCTTCCATTTCGCTTCCAAGGAGGATCTCCGTATCGATGCAGCGCCCGATTGATCGAATAGATCATCCAGGGGATGACAGCCGAAAGCGTCGCGCAGATCCATGTCTTAGCGGTGGGAAGACGGTCCAACAACAAATCCCACATCGGCAAGCACCTCCTGCATTAATTGGTATCCACCGTCGAACCGACAATCCGCACCTTGGTACGGGCCTCCACAACGATGTCGCACCGGGTAAAATACCGTTCGCCCTGCTCCCAATCATTCTTAATCTCCTCCCAGACCGCATGATGATTGCGTCTCAGATACTCTCCCAAACCGATGACATCCACCCCGAATTCCTGCTGGACCTTCGATAGGGTCTTCGCAGTCAAACGGCTTAATCGCTCCGCGGTTTTCTCCTCGATTTCCGCAAGCTGACCGGAATCCAGCAGCTCGGTTCCCTCCTGGGATTCCCCGATGTTTCCTTCCATGTCGAGGCGGATGCTGAACCGGATACGTTCCGGATCGGACACATCCGCTTGAATACTGCGCCGTAAACCTTTGATTTCATAGGCAACGTATCGATCATTCAGAAGAAACTCCATGACCCCGTCCTGGGCGGTCCCCCGCAAAATGTTAAGACCCGATGTTTCGTCGTCGTTCAGGAACCCCTTGAGCTTCTGGGAACCGTCGAAAAGAGCCGCTCCGGAAACGGATACCTCCCCGTTAATTCGACGGATTTTCGGGAGCGCGAAGCTGCTTTGGGACAAAATATAGGCTTGAACGTCACCGATGCTGGTCGGCGGATAAATTCTAGAACTCTCGGTCGGATTTAGAGCCGCAGATTCGAAATACATGACGGGAAGCTTCTCGTTTTTCGGATTCGTCTCGAGCAAATCGCCCGCCTTCCCCTCGGTAACCATGATTTTGGTGGCTCTCCGCATTTCGTGGTCACGGAGAAACAGATCCAGCGAAGTGGCGAGGTCGCCGCTCGCGGCCAGCTCCGCGGAAATCAGGATCAAGCGCAAATGCTGCAAATAAGGGCTTCGGCTCGTTAAGAAGGACATATCGCGAGCCGCCGTGAACATCGTATTGGCTGACGAAGACAGGTTAAAGAAAGCGGCGTTCTTGCTCTCGCTTTTGCTTCCGCCTTCTTTGGCCTGCAATCCCCCCGGGATAACAAATTGAAACGTCAAGACATATTTGCTGTGGTCGGCTTCTTCTCCTTCGGCGAGGTCGATTCCGGCCCCGACCACAAATCCTCTTTCTTCGATTTCAACCCGGTCCCAACAGCCGGTCGTAAAAATGGCCAGGACTGCCGCGATCAACCATCCGCAGCGAATCTTATGCACGCCCCTTCACCCCCCGCAGCACGGACAATAGAAGCAAAAGCGCCGGGAATATCATGCCAAGCCCGATGCCCACATAGCTGATCCATTCGCCGAATTGTTGAATTTCGATCAGATTTTGCGGCTGCATCACGAGCAGGAAAACGACGGGCCCCAGCCAAAAAGCCAAGGTTGTGCGCTTGGCTTTTTTAAAGACGGCTTCCAGCGCCTGTAAGGATACATCAAATGCCATCACCGCCGTGCTGAACAGGGTGAGCACCCATACCGAAAAAAAGATCGACTCAAACCGCTCGAAAAACCCACCGGGAACCTCGACCTGCTTGGCCAGCTCGGCGGTTGGGTATAGCGTGCTGGCCGTTACGTCGAGGCCAAAGACGCCAAGGGTGAAAAAAAACACGAGCAAATATAACACAAGCGGGATCAACAGGCCGAACATCGAGGCCTTGACGATTTTCTTAGGCTGGTTGACTACCGCATTATAGAACAACAAAATCTCGAACCCGATAAATGAAAAGGCCGACTCCTTGGAGGCCATTACCGCATCCCGCCAATCGGTAACAAAAAACGGCATGAGATTTTGGAACTCAAAGAAACTGATGTTCATTACAAATAAGACGAACAACAGCAAAACCACGATTGGTAAAAATAAAGTGTTCAGCCGAAACAGCGCCACGCTGGGCCCCGCTACGCCATAGATCAGCACCAGCAGAAAAACCAGGCAGATCACTTCCACCGGAGTCCGGTCGAACAAGTAGATTCTGGAGATGCTGGCCACGCCCCGCGTTTCGTAAGCCACAAATGCCAGCATATAACCCGAAAACATCAACGAAAAGAGGACGGCCACGGGTTTCCCGATCACCGCGCCCGCAATGTCATGCAGGTTCCGTTTCGGAAACCGGGTTAATAATTTGGCAACGAGCCAAGTAAACACCAAAGCGCCCAGTCCTCCGACGAGAATAGATATCCACCCGTCGACCGAACGCGTTGTTTCCACAATCGAACGGGGCAGGGTGAGCACGCCGAAGCCGATGACCATATTGGCGACCGAGGCAAAGACTTCATAGGTTCCTACTTCCTTGTCCCCATACTCGAAAGCCTTCATGGCCTCCCCTCCCGATTTCCCGTCCTGGAGTCGTCTTTAGTTTGCATGAATTTAGGCCGTTTCGTAAGCATTGTATAAGGCGCCCGGATCACCATATCCCGCCAATCGCGATAGAAACCGGGGGACAATGGCGTCAAATAAGGGACCCCGAAGCTTTGCAGCCTCGACAGGTGAATGCAGATCATCACCATCGTCAGAATGATGCCGTATAGACCAAACATGGCGGCGGCGATCATCGTAAGGAACCGCAAAATCCGAAAGGCGATTCCCGCGCTATAGGAAGGGATCGCAAAGGAGGAAACCGCCGTTACCGCCACCACAATCACCATGATCGGACTGACGATTCCCGCCTGCACGGCGGCTTCGCCGATGACCAGACCGCCTACGATCCCGATCGTTTGTCCGATGGGCTTCGGCAAGCGAAGCCCGGCCTCGCGCAGCAGCTCCAACGTAAATTCCATTAAAAACGCCTCGACCACCGCCGGAAACGGGACTCCTTCCCGGGCAGCCGCGATTGAGAAAGCAAGCTTGGAAGGGATCATCCCCTGATGAAAGGAGACGAGCGCAATATAAAGCGACGGAAACGTCAAGGAAATGACCACTGCGGTATAGCGTAGGATGCGAATGAGGGTTCCGATATGCCAACGCTCGTAGTAATCCTCCGGCGACTGGATCAAGGAGACAAAAGTGGTCGGCATGATTAACGCAAACGGAGTTCCCTCCAGCAAGATTACGGCCTTGCCCTGCAGCAACGCGGAAGCGACTTTATCGGGGCGCTCGGTATGCAGAATCAGAGGAAACGGCGACAAAAAGCTGTCCTGGATCATTTGCTCGATGGTCCCGCTCTCCGGCGCATCGTCAATGTTGATCGTCTCCACTCTCCGCTTAACCTCTTGAATCAGATCCGGGTGCGCAATGTCATCGATATAGGCAATGACCAGTTCCTTTTTCCCCCTTTCCCCGACCCGGTAAGTGTCAAATCGCAGCTTCGGATCGCGGATCGAACGCCGCAAAAGAATAATGTTCGTCCGAATGCTTTCGTTGAAACCTTCGCGCGGACCGCGAACCAACGCTTCCGTTTCCGGTTCCTCCACGTTCCGTCCCGTCCATTTTTTGCTGCCGATCAACAGCGCCTGATTGAAGCCTTCGATAAACAGCACGGTATCTCCCGACAGCAAGGATACGAGAATATCGTCGAGCGATGGCGTCGTCGTATATTTTTGAACCGATAGAAATTGCTCGTCCAAGCGGCGAAACAGTTCCTGTCCGGACATCGGCCCGTCCTGGCCTATGGCGGAAAATGTCCGCTGCAAGGAGGTAACGATCTGTTCGTTGATCATATTTAAATCCGATAACCCGGCGATGCAAAGAATGGCGCATTTCGGACTTTCGCCTCCGCCGCTGACAAATCGCGTAACCAAATCGTCTGGAGCATCCAGGATACGGACGATCCGGGCTACCGACTCATGGACGCTGCCGCCGATTTCGGCCGGCGAGAAATCTCCCCCTTGCGGTGATCCGGGCTTACGGATCAGGCTTTGTTTGTATCGATGATTTCGGAACAACAATCTTGGCATAAGGCCTCATCCCCACTAGTCTGATCTTCTCTGAAGTTGTTACCCTGTATTACCAACTTCACTCGAAAATAACCCCATTCCGCTTTTTCACGGGCCTCTCGCCAAGTCCGCAAAAGAATAATTTTCCTGTATATCGCGCATCTTAACCTGGAATCATCGGTTGAGGAAGGAGGAGGTTCCGTGTCGTACGTTAGAAAGCTGTTGCGTCGAAAGCGTTCCGGAGGAGAGACATCGAACAAACACACTGGAAATCACCCGAATCAGACGGATTCTTCCGGCCCGGCATCCGACGATCGTCTGTCGCCCCGGCTGGAGTGGCTTAAGCAAGAGTTTAAGGACAGCTCGGACATAATCTATCGGGAATTTACGATTAGCTCCGGTCAGCGCTGCGCCTTGATTTACGTACGAGGCATGATTTCGCAGGAAACGGTCCAGCAATTCATCGTACGCAGCTTGCAGCGGGAATCCGCGCAATTGAAAGAGAAAGACATCTATCAATTCCTGTTCGAGGACGAAGCTTTGAGCGTATCGCAAGCGTCTATCACGGATGACCTGAATCAAGCGGTTCAGGCCGTGCTAAATGCCGGGGCATTGCTGCTGATTGACGGGGACGCGCGGATGATGACCTTCTCGATCTCGTCTTACCCAACGCGCGGAATCGACGAAGCGCCCAACGAATCGGTTATCCGCGGATCGAGAGAAGCGTTTATCGAAGACTTGGAGAAGAACCTGACCATGCTTCGCCGCCGTATCAAAAGCAAGCATTTCAAAACGCCGGCGATCACCAAAGGCCGCGAGACGCGAACCAGTGCCGTGCTGGCTTATGTCGAGGACGTATGCAAGCCGGAGCTGCTAAAGGAAATGAAACGGCGATTGTCATACATCGATATGGACAGTGTGCTCGGCTCGACTTACTTGGAAGAAACCATCGAAGATAACCCTTATTCTCCTTTTCCGCAAATCCAGTACACGGAACGCCCCGATGTCGTTAGCGCGGCGCTCTTGGAAGGAAGAATTGCGATTCTCGTGGACGGTTCGCCGATCGTGCTGCTCGCTCCCGTAACGCTGCCCATGCTGCTGCAATCGGCTGAGGATTATTATCAGCGTTATATCGCGGCGAACTGGATTCGCTGGATTCGTTACTTTTTCGTATTCGCATCGCTAACGCTTCCGTCGATCTATATCGCAGTCACCACGTTTCATCCGGAGATGATCCCGTCGCAGTTGCTCATTACGATCGCGGCTTCCCGGGAAATCGTCCCGTTTCCGGCGTTATGGGAGGCTTTTGCCATGGAGTTGGCCTTTGAAGCGCTCCGCGAAGCATCGATTCGGATACCGAAATCGATCGGGCAAGCCGTGTCCATTATCGGAGCTTTGATTATCGGCACCGCTGCCGTCCAGGCGGGGATCGTCTCGGCGGCCATGGTCATCATCGTGTCTTTAACGGGGATCGCCTCGTTCATCATCCCCCATTTCGATCTGGGATTGGCCTTTCGGCTGCTGCGTTTTCCGATCATGATTTTAGCTTCGATGTTCGGATTGTACGGCGTGACCTGCGGGCTGATTTTAATTTACATTCATTTAGTGAACATGAGATCCTTCGGGGTTCCTTACTTGTCCCCGATCGCCCCGCTGGTGACCGAGGATTTGGGCGATACGCTCCTTAGAGCGCCGTGGTGGAAAATGCACAAGCGCCCCGTGCAGCTCACGAACAACAAAGTGCGTCAAAGCGACGATCCGCGGGCCTGGGTAAAAGAGAAAGGTGAATTGGAGTGAGTAACATGCAAAGAGCGATCGGAACGGCAACGTTGGTCTTTTTGCTCTTGATCGGCGTTGGCGGATGCTGGTCCGCCGAGGAACTAAATAACCGAGCGTTCGTGAACACCGTGCTGATCGATCTGACGGAGGACGGTCAGACGGAGCTGACCCTCGGAGTTCCGCTGCCTAACCGCATGATTCCGGGTCAGGCTGGCGGCACGGGACAACCTCAGGGCGACCCCTTCAGCTTCGTTTCCAAACGTGCAGAGAACCTGAGTCTGGCGTTAAACAAGATTCAAGTTGACCTCTCCCGAAACATTTCGTTCGGCCAAACCCGGATCATCGTGGTTGGCCGAAGACTGGCGGAACAAGGGCTGGACAAGGTCCTCGAATTCGTCTTCCGCCAGCCCTCGTTTCGGCTGAGCGCTAGTCTGTTCGTCACCCCCGGCAACGTCAAAGAGATTACGCGGTCTCCGATGGTGTTCGAGCGGATTCTCAGCGACATTTTGCGCAAATATGTCAACAACCACTTTGCCCTGGATACCACGGTCAAGGATTACAAGCTGGCTTTGTACCATGGCGGAGATATTCTGATCCCCTTGCTGAATTTCGGAGTACTACCGGGGGTTGCGCAGGAGGATCCCAAGAAGGATCGCTGGATGGGTTCCGGAGGTGCGGCGATCTTCAGCGGCGGAAGGATGGCCAAGACGGAGCTTACACCCCAAGAGCATCAAGTTGCGCTTTGGATCAGCTCCCAGCTCAAAAATACGACCGTCACCATCCCTTCTCCCACCGACGGGGAAGAAGTGAGCTTTTTTATCGAGGGAATCAAGACGGACATCATTCCGGTCGTGAAGGGCGACAACGTCTCTTTTCAGATCAAGAGCAACGCCAAGGCGTACGTGGAAACTTCCCTGTCGCACATCGATCTGAAGAAACCGCAAGTCCTTCAGCAATTGGAGGAAATCCTTAGTAAAAAAATGGAGAAGGAATTTCTGGATGTGCTGACGAAAACCCGTCAAGCCCGTTCCGACGCTTTTATCATGAGCCAATATCTGGAATGGAGATATCCCGGAATTTGGAACAAGGTGCAAGAACATTGGAAGCATATTTACGCCAAAGAGCTGCCGATTGAAGTTGACGTTGAGGTTCAACTGAACCGTACCGGCGGCGTTTACCGTTCGGTGGTTCAAGAAACCAATAGATAGCGAGGGAAAAGCGTGTACTGGATAGGGACTCTATTTGCGCTGATTATGCTGGTGGACTGGCTCATTCAGAAAAAAGAGGGTGCCAAGCTGAAAACCCGAATGACGGTATTGCTGATCACTGTCGTTTTTTTCATTACCTCGGAGGTCGTTTACAAACTGAAGGACCGCTGGAATCTACCTGTCCTGTTCCGCTATATGCGCGAGTCGGTGCTGGGCTGATCCTTAGATTCCGTCGCTAGGAGGCGAAAAGCATGCTCAAAAACGTTACATCGAACCAAATTTTCTCGTTGTTCAGCTTGCAGATGTTCACCACCGTCATCGCCTTCTATTCGGGGATACTGATCGGGGGCAGTAAATACTCCACGCCGGTGGCAACGTTGGTGGGCGGCTTGCTTGGTCTGCTGTTGATCTACCCGGCTTACAAGGTGGGGGCTTCCCGCCCCGACGAGTTCTTCGTCCAATACGGGAGCAAATTGGTGGGGCGCCCTCTCCATTACATTTTCGTGTTCTATATCTTGCTGATCCATCTCTTTCTCGCCGCCCTCAATTTACGGGAACTCACCGACTTCTTGGTGTCGGAGTATTTGATCGGAACGCCGGGTTGGGCCGTCGTGGCCATCTTCGGAACATGCGTCGCCTACGCCGTACGATGCGGCATCTCGACGATATTCCGAACGGCCGAAGGATTCTTTCTCCTATTCGCGGTTGCCTTCTTCTTTATTCCGTTTATCGGGCTTCAGGAGATGGAGGGGGATATGTTCATCGCCTTGTTGACCCACTTGTCCGCGAGACAGATGTGGTCCACCATCTTTGAGACGATGGCTATTTTTGGAGAAATGGCCTTTCTGTTTCTGCTGTTCCCCTATTTGAAATCGCCCAAGAAGGTATACCGCTCCCTCATCTGGGCAACGGGAACTTCGCTTCTGTTCATCCTGATGCATCTCATTCCGATTCTTTTGACATTTGGGTCGAGACTGGGAGCCAATCTGATGTACCCCGACATGGAGCTCGTTCGTTTCGTCCGGGTCGGCTCGTTTATCGAAACGATGGATCCGATCTTGATTATCTTATGGTTGACCAGCATCTTTGTGAAAATTTCGTTTATTGTGTTTACGGCGCTCCTGTGCCTCGCCCAACTGTCAGGGGTCAAAGACCATAAGACCTTCACTTTGCCGGTCATCGCCTTTGTTTCCGTGTTTTCCTTGTCCATCGTCAGAACCCCGCCGGAGTTGAACCAATTTCTGACCGGCGATTGCGTCCCGCTGTTGTACATCGCCGAATTTCTGATTCCGGCGATCTACTGGCTGATGAGCGCAATCCGCAACAAACCCGCCGAGAGAACCCCGGCGGGGTAAGACTATTTCGTCGACAGCCAAGCCCGCTCTTGATTCCATCGTAAGGCGACCGGGGTTTCGAAAAAGTCGGACAACGCCGACTCATTCAGAACCTCGGCCGTTTTCCCTTGCGCATACACCTCGCCTCGCCGAAGCAGCAGGGTTTGGCTGAACATCGGCAGAACCTCCTCGGTATGATGCGTCACATACAGCATGTGCGGCGTTTCGGGTTCGACGGCAAGCTGCGCGATGCTCGCAAGCAGGCCTTCTCGGGAGATAAAATCAAGCCCGTTGGTCGCCTCATCCAAAATCAGCAGCTTCGGGGACGCCATCAAAGCTCTGGCGATCAACAGCTTTTGCTGCTCGCCTTGGGAACAGGTCTGATACGTGCGGCCGTGCAGATGGTTGCAGCGCAATTGGTTCATCAAGGCGGCGGCCCGTTCGTAATCCTCGGCGGATGGCTTCTCGTAGAGTCCGATGGAAGCGAATTTGCCGCTCACGACGAGATCCTCGGCCTTCTGCCCGCCGTGCAGCTTGGACTGCATCGAGGAGCTGACCCACCCGATCGATTTGCGCAGCTCCCGTAAATCCACTTCGCCAAACCGGTTTCCCAGTACGCTGATTTGGCCGGACGACGGCCAAAGGTAACCGCACAGCATATTAAGCATCGTTGTTTTGCCGGAGCCGTTCAAGCCCAACAATGCCCAGTGCTCGCCTTCCCGGACCGTCCAATCGATGCCGTTCAAAACCGGTTTGCCTTCCCGGAGCCAAGTTACCTGGTTCATCTCAATGACGTTCATCACAATTACCTCCGAAAATAAGTGGATTTGCTTCACTTTTAATCAAGCTACCCCCGTGTCTGCGGTTTGTCAAGCGCAGAACGGCGGTAATTTCGCATGCCAATTCGCTGCCGATCCGCTAGAATACTAGTGAAAGGAAGTGAGGCATCATGAATCCAACATGGACCTGGGCAGCCGTGGAAACCCTCCAACACCTCGTCGAGCGGCATGACGGCATTGCCTTGAAGCTGAATTGGGACACGCTGCTCTCCCGTCCGGAAGATAGCGCGGCGGACCTGGTGGAGTTCCGGGACGGGCAGTTGGTCGCTTTCTTAGGTTTGTACCCGTTCGGAAACACCCTGGAGGTCTGCGGCATGGTTCACCCGGATTACCGCAGGCTGGGCATTTTCTCTTCGCTGCTTCGACGCGGGTTGAATTCGGATACTTTGGCTTCGTATTCGACTATTTTGCTGAATGCTCCCGGCAACTCGGAAACGGGCAGAAAATGCCTGGCGACCTTCCCTTGCCGTTTCGACTTCAGTGAATACCAGATGAGATACAACGGTGAATCGGTTTTGGCGGGTTTGCCGCCGAGCGGCTCCCTCGTTGCGCTCCGTCAAGCCGGGGAGGCGGATCGCCCCCTGCTCTCCCGCCTCGATCAGGAAGGATTCGGCCTCACTGCGGAGGAAACGCGGCACTTCTATGCAGCGTTGAACGCGGAAGAGATCGGCAGGAACGATCTGATTGTACATGAAGGCGAGCTCGTCGGAAAAATTTGCGTTTCCCGTCGCGAGAGAGAAGCTTGGATTTACGGATTTGTCGTATCGGCTTTGCGGCGGGGGCAAGGGATCGGCAGCGCCGCCTTGCGGCAGGTCATTAACCGCGAACGGACCGGCGGCTTCGAGGTTTGGCTTGAAGTGGCGCTGAATAACCCCGGGGCCAAAAAACTGTACGAACAAGCGGGCTTTCAGGTATACCGGTCCCAGGACTACTACGCTTTTATGAGATAATGGGTTTGTAGGACCAAGACCGCAGGTTTCCCCTTCCAGGGAGCCTGCGGTCTTGGTGGTTCATGGGTTCATGCGTTCAAAGAGCCGAACTGTGCCTGGTGCAATCGGCTGTAATGGCCTCCGGCCGCAACCAGCTCCTGATGGCGGCCTTGCTCGGTGATGCCGTCCTCCGTCACTACGACGATCCGGTCGGCGTTTTTGATCGTAGCCAGCCGGTGGGCGATCACGAGCGTCGTACGTCCGGCTGATAGCTCGGCCAGCGACTGCTGGATCGCCAGTTCGGTTTCGGTGTCCAGCGCCGACGTCGCTTCGTCCAGAATCAGGATCGGCGGATTTTTCAGGAACATCCTTGCGATCGCCAGACGCTGCTTTTGCCCGCCGGACAGCTTGACGCCACGCTCCCCGATCACCGTCTCCAGCCCTTCCGGCTGCGAGCGGATGAACTCCTCCAGTTGCGCACGCCGCGCCGCCTCCCAAATCTCCGCTTCCGTCGCCTCCAGCTTGCCGTAGGCGATATTCTCCCGGATCGTTCCGGAGAAGAGATAGACGTCCTGCTGCACGATCCCGATATTGCGCCGCAGCGACGAAAGGGTCAAGCTGCGGATATCCCGCCCGTCAATCGTAATCCTTCCGCCGTCCACGTCATAGAAACGCGGCAGCAGGCTGCACAGCGTCGTTTTACCGGCGCCCGACGGACCGACGAAAGCGACCGTCTCCCCGGCCCGAATCTTCAGGCTGACGTCCTCAAGCACCCGGGAGGAATCTTCATAACCGAAGGCGACCCGGTCGAAATGAATGTCGCCCCTAAGCTTTCCGGCGTCGACCGCATCCGGGGCATCGGCCACGTCCGGCTCCGTATCCATGATTTCCAGGTACCGCTTGAACCCGGCAATCCCCTTCGGATAGCTTTCGATAATCGCATTGATTTTCTCGATCGGCCGAATAAATACGTTCGCCAGCAGCAGGAACCCGACGAATTCCCCGTACGTCAACTCGCCGCCGATGACGAACCAGGTTCCGCAGACCATCACGAACAACGAGACGAGGCGCATCAGCATATAGTTGATTGACAGACTGCCGGCCATAATTTTGTATGCCCCCAATTTGGTGGACCGGTAGGCGTTATTGTTATCCTCGAACAGCTTCTTCTCGTGCTCTTCGTTCGCGAATGCCTGCACTACGCGGATGCCGCCGATGTTCTGCTCGACCCGGGAGTTGAAATCGGCCAGCGCGGAGAACAGGCCGCGGTACGTTTTGGTCATTTTCCCATTGAAATAAAGTGCCGTCCAGACCAGCAGCGGTACGACGAGGAACGTTAGCACGGCCAACTTCCAGTTAATCGCCAGCATCAGCAGAAACGAACCGATCAGCGTCATCCCGGCGATGAAGATATCCTCCGGCCCGTGGTGCGCCACTTCGCCGATGTTGTCGAGATCGTTGGAAATCCGCGACATCAAATGCCCGGTCTTATGGTTGTCAAAGAATCGGAACGACAGCTTCTGCAGGTGATCGAACATCTTTTTGCGCATATTCGTTTCGATGTTGACGCCCAGCATATGACCCCAATACGTCACGATATAGTTCAACACCGTGTTGAGGACGTAGACGCCCAACAGCGCGGCGGAAGCCCACAGGATCAGCGTCCAATCGCGGCCGGGCAGCAGCTTGTCCACGAACTGGTTGACGGCGATCGGAAATCCGAGCTCCAGCAACCCCGCCACCACGGCACAGCCGAAATCGAGAATAAACAGGTGTTTATAAGGGCGGTAATATGAGAAAAAACGGCGTAACATGTCCAGCACTCTCTCCTATCTGTCTAACAGTCCAAAGACGTTGCGGTTTGCTGAAAAGACTACCACAATTTCGGAAGGAATTGAAGAAGTTTTCGCCAAGAAGCTGGCATGCGGATAGAAAAATAAGGTACAATAACTACCGAATCAACAGAACTTATGGAAATGCCATATGGGCAGGCCGCTTGAGGCGGCGGAAGGAAGGATCAACGCATGTACGTAGCAAACGATTGGCAGGATTATGAAGTCATGGATACCGGAAATGGGGAAAAGTTGGAGCGCTGGGGAGACGTCGTATTGCGCCGCCCCGACCCGCAGATCATCTGGCCGATTGCCGATGAGGACCGCAAGTGGCGCGAGGTACACGGCCACTACCACCGCAGCTCCTCCGGCGGCGGACAGTGGGAAATGAAGAAGCAATTGCCCGACCGCTGGACGATTTCCTATGACCGGTTGAAATTTTATATTCGCCCGACCAATTTCAAGCATACCGGATTGTTTCCGGAACAAGCGGCCAATTGGCGCTGGATGATGGACAAAATCGCCGCTGCCGGACGGCCCGTTCAAGTGCTGAACCTGTTCGCATATACCGGCGGCGCGACCGTAGCCGCGGCTTCGGCCGGCGCTTCGGTCGTTCACGTCGACGCTGCCAAGGGAATGGTCCAATGGGCCAAGGAGAACCTTGCGCTCTCCGGATTGGCCGACCGCCCCGTGCGCTTCATTACGGACGACGTGTTCAAATTCGTGCAGCGCGAGCAGCGGCGCGGCAACCGCTACGATGCGATCATCATGGACCCGCCGTCGTACGGGCGCGGCCCTGGCGGTGAGATGTGGAAGCTGGAATCGAGCCTTTACCCGTTTGTGGAGTCGTGTTTGTCGATTCTGTCGGACAAGCCGCTTTTTTTCCTGATCAACTCGTATACGACCGGCATATCCCCGACCGTGCTGAACAACATCTTATCCATGACGGTCAAGCAGCGGTATGGCGGACGGATCTCAGCCGGCGAACTGGGTCTGCCGATCACCCGCTCGGGGCTTCATCTCCCCTGCGGCATTCTCGGACGCTGGGAGGAATAACGAATGGATTCCGGAGCCAAGCGGACCTCGGGACAGCCGGCGATGGCGATCCTTTATGAGGATAACCACCTGCTCGGCATCGAGAAGCCGGTCAATGTCCCGATCCAAGAGGATGCCAGCGGCGACCCCGACCTGCTGAATCTGCTGAAGGCGGACATCAAGGAGCGATACGGCAAGCCCGGCAACGTCTATCTGGGGCTCGTGCATCGACTGGACCGCCCCGTCGGCGGCGCGATGATCTTCGCCAAGACATCGAAGGCCGCTTCGCGGCTGGCGGAAACGGTGCGCAGCCGCCGGTTCAGCAAAACGTATGTTGCCGTTGTGCACGGTACGCCGCCGCAGCGGCAGGGCCGATTGACCGATACGCTGCTCAAGGACGAACGCACCAACACGGTGTCCGTCGTTCCGGCCGGGACGCCGGGCGGCAAGGAGGCCCGGCTCGATTACCGGGTGCTCGGCGCTTCGGCAGCGGATCGGCTGAGCCTCGTGCAGGTGCAACTGCACACCGGCCGTCCGCACCAGATCCGGGTGCAAATGAACCGGATCGGCTGCCCGCTGTACGGCGACCAGAAATACGGCGCGGAGCTGAACAAGCCGGGCCAGCAAATCGCGCTTTGGTCGCTGTACGTCGGGTTTCCGCACCCGGTCACCAAGGAGCCGGTCGATCTGATCTCCCTCCCGCCGCAATCCTATCCTTGGAATCAGTGGGAGGACGGGATGTATGCCCGGCTCGCCGCTCTGCTGCAAGCCGGGGAGAACGGGATGGGAATATAAAGAGGCGGGATGCCTGGGGCTGTTGAAGAACCCCTAGCGTCCCGCCTTTTTTTGACAGCATTCCTTATTTCGTTCCGGAGATTTTGCCCAGCAAAAAAACCAGCAGTTGTTGATTATGGGTGGAGATACGGTCCAGCACGCCGTTCAAATAAGCGTTACGAACTGCGACGCCCCGCTGGACTTCGGTTTGTCCTTTATCTGTAATCGACACCCATACATTGCGGCGGTCGTGCTCGTCCCGGTCGCGGCGGATCAGCTCGCCCCGCTCCATCCGGTCAAGCAGCATCGTGACTGCGGCCGGCGTCGTGGAGAGAAACGGAATCAAGTCGGACGGCTTCAGATTGCCCTGCTGCTCCAGCAGCTCCAGAACGGTCAATTGCGACGTCGTCAGCGTCGGAGCCAGCTCCTCCTCCATGTGGGCCTGATAATCCTTCACGATGAGATCAAGCAATCTGGCAAATTCAGCGGTATGCAATCTTATCCCTCCCTGCCTTACATCACCACTTGGATAATTCGCTGCTTCCTTGGCAAATTCCTGCTGCTTTGCGCAATTATCCGGCGGTTAACGGGCGATGAGGCGAGACGGCCGCAAGTTTATCGGACGGGGTACCGCCAGCCAAACGGATCTTCACGTTCCCCGCGCTGAATCCCCGTCAGCGTATCGTACAGCTTGGCGGACAATTTCCCCGTTTGCCCGCCGGAAATTTCGGCGTCGCGGCCTTCCCACTGCAGCGACCCGATCGGAGAGATGACCGCCGCGGTGCCGGTCCCGAACGCTTCCTCCAGCTTGCCCGCCTGATGGGCCTCGAATAGGTCCTCGATGGCGATGCGCCGTTCCTTGACCTTCACGTCCCATTCGCGAAGCAGACGGATAACCGAATCGCGCGTGACGCCGGCAAGAATGCTGCCGTTCAGCTCCGGAGTGACGACTTCCCCGTCGATTTTAAAGAACACGTTCATGCTGCCGACTTCTTCGATATACCGTTTTTCGATTCCGTCGAGCCAAAGCACCTGTGAGAAGCCAAGCGATTTGACCTCTTCCTGCGCTTTGATCCCTGCCGCATAATTTCCGGAGGTTTTGGCCTCTCCGGTACCGCCGCGCACGGCCCGGACGTACCGGTCCTCCACGTAAATCCGCACCGGATGAATACCTTCCGGATAATAAGCCCCCACCGGCGACAAAATGACGATCAACCGGTACTCTTGGGCCGCCCGCACCCCAAGCCCCGCCTCGGTCGCGATGATAAAGGGACGGATGTACATGGAGTTGCCTTCGCCTTCCGGCATCCACTCTTCCTCCAGCACTAGCAGACGGCAAATCCCCTCCAGCACCTCCTGCCGATCAACCTGAGGAATGCCGATGCGCGAGCACGACTGGTTCAACCGGCGCAAATTCATGTCGGGCCGGAACAATACGATTTCTCCCTGCGGCGTCCGGTACGCCTTCATCCCTTCAAAGACCTCTTGCCCGTAATGAAACACCATAGCCGACGGATCCAGCGAAAGCGGCCCGTACGGAACGATCCGCGGATCGTGCCAGCCTTGATCTGCAGAATAATCCATCAGCAGCATATGATCGGTAAAAAATTTTCCGAAGCCCAGCCGATCGGCGGCCGGCTTCATTTTTTTGGCGGTTGTTAACGTGACGGGCCATTTTTCCATGGTTCATTTCCTCTTTTCCAAATATCGGTTATACGAATCGTACGAATCGCTTGATTCCCTGCCTTTCACTATACCGATTCTCGGTACATTGATCAATGATATAGTTTCGATTATAATCATTGACAATATCTATGAATTGAGGAGGAACAATCCGGGATGGAGCATCGTCTGCTGGAATATTTCATCGCGGTCGGAGAGGACCTGCATTTCACCAAAGCCGCCGAAAGACTGGGGATTACCCAGCCCACTCTAAGCCACCAGATTCGACTGCTGGAACAGGAGCTCGGGACAGAGCTGATCCGCCGCGTCGGCAAGAAAAACGATTTGACACAAGCGGGCGTCATCTTGCTGGAACACGCCCGCCGGGTCGTCTACGAAGTGGAGCAGGCCAAATTGGAAATCGGCCAGATCAGCGGCTTACAGCGGGGCCAGCTCCGCATCGGCTGCTCCGGCAACCACCTGCTGGAAAACAAGCTGATCACTTTCCATCGTCAATACCCCGGCATCGAGTTGACGGTGCTCGAGCTTGCTACCGAGGAAACGCGGGTCGGGCTGCTGGCGAATCAGTTGGACCTCGGCGTCGTGTTTCTGCCGCTTCTGGACGAACAAATCGTCAGCCGCCCGCTGTTCGACGAAGAACTGGTGCTGGCCGTGTCCAACCAGCATGCTTATGCCGAGCTGCCGGAGATCACGCTGGAGCAGTTGGCCCGGCTGCCGCTCGTCTTATTTCCGCCGAAGTTTTACGTCCGACAGTTGCTGGATACGGCCTGTGCCGAACAGGGCATCGAAATCCGGCCGGTCATGGAACTGTCGACGATGGAATCGCAGGTGCAGATGGTCCTGCATCACGTTGGGGGAACCGTGCTTCCCGGCTCCTATGCCCGCACGCTAACCGGTTCGAATCGCCGCATCGGAATTGCCGTCGTCCCGCTGGCGGAACCCGTTCCGCGCAAAAACGTCGGGTTGGTGTACCGCAACAGTACGTTTATGGACCCGACGCTTCAGGCGTTTATCCGCCATTTGACCGAATAAGCTTGCCTTTCCATAATCACCTCATTTCTTTTTTTCCGAATTGGGTGACGGCCAGCGCCAAAGCCAGCACAAAAGCCAAGGCAGCACAGGGAAGGAACGGCATCAGTGAAAATGCGGTATCTGAAGATGCTGTTGTAAAATCATGCAGAGAGCAGGATACCAAATAGCCGCTGTAACAGTACGGATAAGCAATCCAAAATGGTGTATTGGCAACCAAAACCCCGGGAATAACCAGCAGCAGATTCAAGCCGACCGAAAACAGCGGTTTTTCAAACAGCACGGTAATGGCCCACATCGTGGCCAAGCAGGGCAGCATCGTGAGAAACAACCCCACGCACCATTTGAGCAAATACAGGACAGGCAGCGTTTCTGTAATCCCCATTGTGCGGGTCGCAATAAGTCCGGCAATCACGAATACCAGCAAAAAGACCCCCAATTCCATGAGAAGGTAGAACATGAGTACACAGAACTTTGCTAACGAAAGTGCGTACCGGCTGACAGGCAAAGCGAGCATTTTGAAGACGCCATTGTTCTGTGTTTCCCGACCTGCAATCATGACACAAACCACAATCATACTAAGCGGAAGCAGATAGTAGGCATATACCAAGGCGCTCTGGATAAACATAGCGGGCCATGCGTTGGTATATTCCGGTGTAAAATAACTGCTCAAATTAGCAATTCCAGAAGCAACAACCAACAGCGGAGCGACAAAAATCAACGGAATGATTTTTGAGCGCTTTACTTTCATAAACTCGATTTTGATCAATCCAACAAAGTTCATAGTCCCCCTCCTCACTCATAGCGCAGGTGTTTGGCCATCCATAGCCCCGCAAGCAGAAAAAGGGCTGTTTCTGCAAGGGAAATGACAACGACCATCCCGTCCGGCCGTGCGCTCATGGCAACGGCGGGTTTTAACATCACAACAAAGGGGTGGACCATCAGCAGCCCAACATCCGATGGAGCCAGGGCCATTCCGCTTAAAAATCCGGCGACGCCCGTTCCAAGAGGAATCCACATATTCTCAAAACGGGACGAGATCAGAAGCATAAAGGATAGCACCGGCAACGAAGTGACAAAAGAATAGGCCGCAAAGGCTACCAGCGTATCCATTTCAAAGGTTCCCTGCGGCAAATCGGTCTTGCCGATGCGCAGCAATGCAAAGTTTTGAATGGTAATCGCCACCAGCAGCAACACGGTTAAAATCAGGAATTTGCAAAAGTACATTCCGGAAACGCTCATCGGCAGCGTATAGATTTTCTTGACGGCATTCCCTTTAAACTCCATGTTGTAGATCAAGCAGGCGGCTACGACAATACCGAACATATTTAAGACCATAATCATTCCATAGAGTTGAGTCAGCAGAACATCCATCGGGGCCAGTGCCAGATTGAGCAGCGTATCCTTCCGTACCAGGAAATTGACAAAGGCGTAGGCGGCCCCCAAAATGCCAACCGCCAGCAATACGGGAATGACGCCGGTTCGCTTTCCTTTCCGAAGTTCAATCGCAAGTGTCCTCATAGCTTTGCCCTCTGTTTGCTTGCTGAATTATCCTTTTCCACCATAGAGAGGAACACCTCTTCCAAATTGTCTGCGGCAAACCCAGCCTGGAACGCATTTTGACGCAACTCGTCTAAACTGCCCTCGAACAGCAGTCGGCCATGATTGAGGATGCCAATATCATCTGCGATCAGTTCGATTTCCGACAGCATATGGGACGAGATCAGAACGGTGCAATCGTAAAGATCGGGCAGCGCCTTTACCAAATTGCGGATTTCATGGATGCCTGAGGGATCAAGGCCATTGGTCGGTTCGTCCAAAATGAGGATCGGCGGTCTGCCTAGGAGCGCCCCGGCAAGTCCTAACCGCTGTTTCATCCCCAGTGAATACTTTTTAGCAAGCCGGTCGCCAAATTCCATAAGGCCAACCAGTTCCAGCGCATCCTCCACAGAGCCTTTCGGCAACCCCAGAATCCGGCGGATAATATCAAGATTTTCCCGGCCCGTCAGGTTTGCATAGAACGAGGGCGATTCGATGAAAGAGCCGATCTCTTTCAGAATGGCCAGCCGATCGTCGGGAAAGTGTTTTCCGTCAATCGTGAAGCTGCCTTTTGTGGGGGCGGTCAACCCCAGCAGCATCTTCATGGTGGTGGATTTTCCCGCTCCGTTGGGGCCAAGGAAACCGTAAATACTCCCTTTCCGAATATGAAGCGAAAGATTGTTGACGGAGGTGAACTTTTTGTATTTTTTCGTCAACTGTTCGGTCGTGATAATATAGTCCATAAAGGCATCTCCTTTCGATGCATTTAGGGTACGATACCCTCCTGACACCTGGATTCTCGCGTCCTTACTTTTACCTTACTTTTTCGCGGGAATAACCTCAACGCGAATAAATCTTTTATAATTTTTATAATGGCTTTGTTTGGAGGTGACGAATTGGACAATTCTTATTTACATACCAAAAAGCTTCTGCTTGTGGATGATGCACCCGACCTGCTCAAAATGGTATCCGCCATTCTCGCGGATGATGGGTTTGAAAATATTGTTGTGGCAAATTCTGTCAGAGAGGGCATTGCCGTCGCAAAAAGCGCAAAACCGGATTTGGCAATTCTGGATGTGATGATGCCCGACGGGGACGGCTTCTCACTTATGCAGCAGATCCGTACCTTTACAGATATGCCGATTATTTTTCTAACGGCAAAAGACGAGGCAACGGACAAACTGGCCGGTTTGGGGCTTGGCGCGGATGACTATATCGTAAAACCGTTCTTGCCGCAGGAACTCCTGCTCCGTGTCTATGTTGTCCTGCGGCGGTGTTACAAAGAGGAGCCTTCATTGGTACAATTGGAGGGATGTACGATTGACTTTAGCCGTGCCGAAGTAATAAAAAACAACGAAATGATCCCGTTAACGGCTAAGGAACACGCGCTGCTGGAAACGCTCGCGCGCAGCGAGGGAAAGATTGTAACGGTTGATGCATTATGCGAGGCTCTTTGGGGAGATAACCCTTTTGGATATGAAAATAGCTTAAATGCCCATATTCGCCGGATTCGGGAAAAAATCGAAACCGCCCCATCAAAGCCGGTTTCTCTCATTACGATTAAGGGATTAGGCTATAAACTGAATACACGGAAGTGATGCTATGCAATCATTCGGAAAATATATCACAAAATATTTGACTTCCTTTGTTGGCTTTGTCATCGTTTTGTTTCTCATTAACGCTGTCTCTTTTATCTGGACGTTTCAGCATGTCATTACCAACGATTACGGTGACACTTCTCCGCAAAATATGTTAGCGGAAATCGCCGCAGCCTCCAATTTCGAGGGCATATCGGACGATGCCCGCCAAAAGCTCCAAACCAATCACATTTGGGCTATGTTCCTGGACCCGCAGGGACAATGGATGTGGTCAGTTGATACGCCGGAGGATATTCCGGGCAGCTATACCGTTCAGGATGTGGCCGCTTTCTCCAGGGGATATCTTGCGGATTATCCCGTTTTCCTCCGGAATACAGAAGATGGCCTGCTGGTATTGGGATATCCCAAAGGCAGCTATACAAAGCTCACGAGCAATTACTTCTCCATGCGGGCAATCCGGACTATACCGCTGTATTTTGCGGGAATGCTGGCCCTTGATTTGCTGGTCTTGTTCCTCGCATATTATCTCTCAAAACAAAAAATCATTAAAAATACGGAACCGATCATCGCCTCAATTGAGACGCTCTCCGATGGGAAGCCGGTATCGCTTTCCGTACGCGGGGAACTGTCCGAGGTGGCCGACAGCGTTAATAAAGCGTCGCGGATTTTAAGCAGGCAAAATGAAGCGCGGGCTAACTGGATCAGCGGTGTCTCCCACGATATTCGCACCCCGCTTTCTATGATTATGGGCTACGCCGGCCGGATAGCCAATGATCGTACGGCAAGCGACTCCGCCCGGGAGCAAGCCGAAATTATCGGCAAACAAGGCGTCAAAATCAAAGAATTGGTGCAAGATTTGAACTTGGTGTCACAGCTGGAATATGAGATGCAGCCGCTTCATCAAGAGACTGTCCGTCTTTCTAAACTGCTGCGATCTTACGTTGCGGAATTACTGAATACAGGTATTCCAGATGCCTACTCGATTGATATTAAGATAACCCCTGACGCCGAAACAGCAACGATGGAGTGCGACGCTCGATTAATCTCGCGGGCTATTCACAATTTGGTCCAAAACAGCATCCGGCACAATCCCCAAGGCTGTAATATCCGGCTGCTGCTTGACCGCTTCGAAACGGGGCTGTCCTTAACCGTTTCAGATGATGGTATTGGCCTGACGCCTGAGAAACTGCATGAGCTGGAGGCAAGGCCGCACTATATGAAAAGTACAAATGAGCGGCTGGATTTGCGGCATGGTTTAGGACTTCTGCTGGTACGCCAAATTGTGGAGGCTCACAGCGGCATAATGCAAATCGAAAGTGAAGCCCAACACGGTTATAAAACAGTCCTAACCTTCTCAAGAACCCGCTAGCTTCTGAACGTTAACCCCTCCGCATGCAGGGCCTCCCTAAGCTTGGGTAGGGAAGCCGGCCCCATGCCGTGGAGCTGCAGCACCTCTTGTTCGCTCAGCTCGCACAGCTTCTCCAAGGAGGTTATCCCGTTCGATTCCAGCGCCCTCCTGGCCGGCGCCGAAAGTTTCGCAAGAAATCCTTCTTCCGGTTTGCGTTCCTGCTCGCACGTCGGGCAAGTCGGACAATCGCTGCTTTTTGCATATCGGTGTCCTTTGTCGCAGGTCCGCATTTGTTTGGGCTTAACCGCCATTTGAAACACTCCTTTGTTCGAGATGGTTCCTTTCTTTGGTTCGGGTTAAACAGGTGGAAAGCCTCCAACTCAATTCCCGCCGAGGCAACTCGGCGGCGGACCTTAGCGAACTCCGGCAAAGTGCTAAGTGGAAAAAGCACATCTATTTCGAGCTAAAAGTGAAGTTTTGAGGAAGTTAGTTGGAAAACCTCCACTTGTTTCGCCCGGTATCGCCGTTTTTGAGCAAATCTCCACAATTTAGTTGCATAAAATCCACTTAGCATCTGCTGATTGTTGAAATGGGACAGATTTAAGTGGAAGATTTCCAACTAGCTTGGCCATTTCCAACTAGTCCAAGGCCAATGTACCTCCCGAGCGGGTAGGTTTTCTTCACCCTATCCCTAAAAAAGTCCCGCCAATACGCAACCGCGCGTTTTGCGGGACTTCATACTTAACTCGATTAGGCTTTGAGCAGCAGCTCGGTGATTTCGTCGTTTTTCTCCAGATGCGCCAGCGCCTTGCCGATCGATTTCCGGTCGGCCAGCGGCGCCTCTTCCGAACTGAAGCCGTGTATCCGGCCTTCCTTCGTCACCGCCTGCAACAGGACAGGCTCCTTGCAATGAACGCCGCCGATCAAGCGGCTGCCGTTCGGCTTGACGCGTTTGCCTTCTTTGAATTCGAACGTCTGAACGCCTTTGCCTCCCCGGCTTTGGAGCGGATAATCGAGCAGCAGGCTGCGCTTGCCGTAACCCAGCTCCGACACAACCAGAACTTCGCCTTCCTCGCCTTCCACCCAGATCGAGGCCACGACTTCGTCGCCATCCTTCAGATTGATCCCGCGCACCCCGGCGGATACGCGGCCCATCGGATTCACTTCGCTTTCCGCGAATCGGATCGCCATCCCCTGCTTCGTCAGCAGCAAGACCTCTTGATTGTTCCGGCTGACGGTGACGCTCAGCACTTCATCGCCGTCTCCTACTTTGCAGGCGGCGATCGCGCCGGAGCGCTTCGTCTCGTATTCTTTCAATTCCGTCCGCTTCACCTGGCCGTTCTTCGTGACGAACACCAGACTAAGCTCCGGATTCTCGTCAAACCCTCTTACCGGAACGACGCTGATAATACGGTCTTCCTTGGCCAGCGGAATCACGTTGACGATCGCGGTCCCGTTGTCCTTCCACTTAAACTCCGGAATCTGGTGGACCGGCAAAAGAAAATATTGGCCTCGCTGCGTAAAGATCAGCAGGTTCTGCAGCGTGTCCAGCTCAAGCAAATGCTTGATGTAGTCGCCTTCCTTGACCCCGGAGCCGTCCCGCTCCCCGCCGGACCGGGTAAACGACAGCATGCTGGTACGCTTAATGTAACCCTCATGCGAAATCGTGACCAGCACGTCCTCCTGGGCAACCAGCACTTCAAGGTTGACCTTCAGCTCCTCTACCTCGTCCTGAATGTGCGAGCGGCGGTCGATCCCGTATTTGTCGCGAATCTCGATCAGCTCTTTCTTGATCAAAGCGATCAGCTTCTTATCGCTTTCCAGAATGCCGCGCAGAACCGTGATTTTCTTCTGGATGTCCTCCAGCTCTTTTTGCAGCGTCGTAATTTCAAGATTCGTCAAACGATACAGCTGCAACGTCAAAATCGCATCCGCCTGGCGTTCGGTGAACCCGAACATCCATTGCAGGTTGTTCTGCGCATCCTGACGGTTCTTCGAAGCTTTGATCGCCGCGATGACCTCATCCAAAATGTTGAGCGCCTTGACCAGGCCCTCCAATACGTGGGCGCGGTCCTCCAGCTTCTCCAGCTCGTATTGCGTCCGGTACGTGACCACCTCGCGCTGATGGGCGATGTAGGCTTCGAGCATTGCCTTGAGGCCCAACTGGCGCGGCGCCTTGTTGACGATGGCTACCATGTTGAAGTTGTAAGTGACTTGTAGGTCGGTTTTTTTCAACAAATACGCCAAAATCCCCTGCGCATCCGCATCCTTCTTCAGCTCAACGACGATGCGCAGCCCGTTCCGGCCGCTTTCGTCGCGGACCTCGGCAATACCGTCCACCTTTTTCTCCAAGCGGATATTCTCCATCGCCGTGACGAGCCGGGATTTAACCACCTGATAAGGAATTTCGGTGATGACGATCTGCTGCTTCCCGCCGCGAAGCGTCTCGATTTCCGTTTTGGAGCGCAGATAAATCCGGCCTTTGCCGGTCTGATAAGCTTCTTGGATCCCTTCTTCGCCCATGATGATGCCGCCCGTCGGAAAATCCGGTCCTTTGACGAACAAACGGATTTCCTCCAGCGTCATTTCGGGTTTCTCCATCAAGGCGATGCAGGCGTCGATCACCTCGCGCAGGTTATGCGGCGGAATTTCCGTCGCAAACCCTGACGAAATCCCGCTGGCTCCGTTGACCAGCAGGTTCGGAAAACGCGCCGGCAGCACGACCGGCTCCTTCGCCGTGTTGTCGAAGTTGTCCTTGAACGGCACGGTACGTTTCTCGATGTCGCGAAGCAGCTCCATGGCGATCGCCGACAAGCGCGCCTCGGTATACCGCATCGCCGCTGCCGGGTCATCGTCCTGCGAGCCCCAGTTGCCATGGCCGTCGATGAGCGTATGGCCCATTTTCCACGGCTGAGCCATCCGCACCATACCCTCGTAAATCGAAGAGTCCCCGTGCGGATGATAGTTGCCCATCACGTCCCCGACCGTTTTGGCCGATTTGCGGTACGGCTTGTCCGGCGTATTGCCGGAATCGTACATCGCGTACAAAATTCGTCGTTGCACCGGCTTCAACCCGTCGCGAATATCGGGAATCGCCCGGTCCTGGATAATGTATTTGGAATACCGGCCAAAGCGGTCGCCTACAACCTCTTCGAGAAACGCCGGCAAAAAGTTTTCAAGCATGCTCACATCAATTCACCTTCTATTCCTCAAACTCCGTGAAATCCACGTTTTCCACGATCCAGCGCTTGCGCGGATCGACCTTGTCCCCCATCAGCGTAGACACGCGGCGTTCCGCTTTGGCGGCATCTTCGATCTGCACCTGCAGCATGGTCCGCGTTTCCGGATTCATCGTCGTTTCCCATAGCTGCTCGGGGTTCATTTCCCCCAAACCTTTGTAGCGCTGCAGCTCGAAATTTTTGCCGAATTCCTTCAGGTAGTTCTGCAGTTGCTCGTCGCTCCACGCATATCTTACCGTTTCCAGCTTACCGGAACGGCGGGTGATTTTATACAGAGGCGGCTGGGCGATGTAGACCCGTCCCGTATCGATCAGCGGCTTCATGTAACGGTAAAAGAACGTCAGCAGCAGCACTTGAATGTGCGCGCCGTCCGTATCGGCGTCGGTCATGATGATGATTTTGGAAAAATTGCTGTCCTCCACGGCGAATTCCGGCCCGATGCCGGCGCCGATGGCCGAAATGATGGCCCGGTACTCGTCGTTCTTGAGGATATCGGCAAGCTTCGCCTTCTCCGGATTCATCGGCTTGCCCTTCAGCGGCAAAATCGCCTGAATTTTCGAATCGCGTCCCTGCTTCGCCGAACCTCCGGCGGAGTCCCCTTCCACGATAAACAGTTCGGTACGCGAATAATCCTTTGATTGCGCCGGCGTCAGCTTGCCGCCGAGGTTCGAGCTTTCGCTCCGCTTCTTGCCCGAACGCATTTCGTCGCGGGCTTTGCGGGCCGCTTCACGCGCTTTGGAGGCTTGTACCGCCTTCTTGATCAACGTTTGGGCGACTTGCGGGTTCTCTTCCAGAAACACCGCCATCTTCTCGCCAACGACGGATTCCACGGCGCTGCGCGCGGACGCGCTGCCGAGCTGGTCCTTCGTTTGACCGACAAACTCCACCTCGGACATCTTGACGCTGATGACGGCCATCATCCCTTCGCGCAAATCGTTGCCTTCGAGGTTCTTCTCCTTCTCCTTCAACATGCCGTTCTTCCGGGCATATTCGTTCATCACCCGGGTATAGGCCGTTTTGAAGCCGGTTTCATGCGTCCCCCCGCCCCGAGTCGGAATGGAATTGACGAAAGACACCAGCGTTTCGGTATACCCTGCATTGTACTGCAGCGCAACCTCCACCTCGATATCTTCCCGTTCCGCATAGAAATGGACGACGTCATGCAGCACGTCTTTCCCGTCATTGAGGAATTGAACGAACTGGCTGGCTCCGCCCTCGTAAAAAAACTCGTCGAAACGGTCGGACCGCTCGTCCTTCAAGGTCACCTTCAGGCCCGAATTCAGAAAAGCGATCTCCTGTAAACGTTCCGCGAGCGTATCATAGTTTAATCCGATGCCGGCGGTGAATACGCGAATATCCGGCTTAAACGTCACTTTTGTACCGGTCTTGTTCGTATTGCCGAGAATCTCCAGCCCCGTGACCGGTTCGCCGACGTGTTCGATGCCTTGATCGTCAACCCAATATTCGAAGCGCATCCGGTGGATTTTCCCGTCCTTGTAAATGTGCACCTCCAGCCATTCGGACAAGGCGTTGGTAACCGAGGCACCAACCCCGTGCAGACCGCCGGATTTCTTGTAGCCCCCTCCGCCGAATTTGCCGCCGGCGTGCAAAATCGTAAAAACGACCTGCGGCGTCGGAATACCGGTTTTGTGCATGCCGGTCGGAATCCCCCGGCCGTTATCGATCACAGTGACCGATCCGTCTTTATTCAGCGTGATGTCGATTTTGGAGCAGTACTTTGCCAGATGCTCGTCGACGGCATT
Source organism: Paenibacillus sp. JL3B1040 (assembly GCF_057063165.1). NCBI lineage: Bacteria > Bacillati > Bacillota > Bacilli > Caryophanales > Paenibacillaceae > Paenibacillus > Paenibacillus tiangongensis. The sequence goes on from NZ_CM169317.1 coordinate 3,184,219, forward strand.
ATCGACGATCTCCCATACCAGATGATGAAGTCCCGACGAGCTCGTACTGCCAATATACATCCCTGGCCGTTTGCGTACCGCGACAAGCCCTTCGAGCACTTGAATGTCGTCCGCGTCGTATCCCGAAGACGCGCTTCCGGAACTTGTGCCGGGTACGTCCTCGAACAAATCGATTTGTTCGGCCATTCATGCTCCCCCTTTATTTCTTGTAGTAAACCTCTGTATGTAGTCGAACAGATGTTTTGGTGCCTTCGTCCATTTTAATTCAAAATATCTTGTTTCGTAAAGACAAGGAATGAAACGGCTAGGGAGCAAACGCCCCAAACCGCCAGTACGGCTAGCGAAAACCCCAACGTCATCCCCTCGATCGGCGCCGGCGTGCCCGCCAAATAATTCGTCAAGCCGAGATTGACCATGAACAGGTATTTGGCACTCGTCCAAGAGGAAGCCATATTCGTCAAAATATTGCCGGCGATCAGCGCCGCCATCATGATCACGATACTCGCCGATGTGCTTCGCACAAGCACGGATACCATGAACGCCAGAGCGGCCACGACCATGCTGGCAAACCAGATCAGCCCGGCCTGCATGAAGATATATTGCCATTGCGGCACCGCGTGCACGCCCGAGATGTCCACCTCGGCCCCCCGCAGCTGAAACCCGGTAAATACCGGCAGGTTCCATCCGCGGTAACCGAAAAACAACCCCGAGATCAAATAGCAAATCAAACAGGTTGAGACGATGATCAAGGACACGAACATCATCAAGGTCAACAGCTTGCTCAGCAGAATTTTCCAACGCCTTACCGGCCGGGTCAGCAGCATTTTGACCGTTCCGCCCGTTCGTTCCGAAGACACGATATCCGAGCCCACGCCCATGATTAACAGCGGAATGAACAGCGTGGCCGCGTTATCCAGGAACTCCCGGGTAAACGAAACGCCGCCCGGCTCCCTCGGGTTCACGTCATGCTCCAAATAATATTTCATCTGCTGAATATAAATTTGACGGTATTTCTTCCACTCCTCCGGCACCCGGTCGCTGCCCAGCGAATTCTGGTTGTCGGTGATCGCTTGCTGCACCTCCCGGCGCCAGTCGGTCCCGAACTTCTCCCGTTTGTCCTCGGCCTGCCGCAACTGCGCGTAGGCAAACATCGGAACCAGCACGATCAGCACGAGCAAGATGACGTAAAACCGTTTCTTTTTGATCATCTTGATCGTTTCATTTTTTACTAAAGGAAGAATGTTATTCAATGCTTTCACCTTCCGTCAACTCCAGGAACAACTGCTCGAGCGTCGGATTGACCTTCTGGACGGCTTCCACCCGGACTCCCTCCTGCACCAGCCGATGCACGAGACCCGGGATCAATTCCGGCTGCATTTGGGTTACGATCGCCTGTCCCCGGATCCCCGCCATGATCGTATCGTCCAATACGTTTCCGACTTCGTTCACCAGGCCGACCCCGGCCGCCGATCGGAGCAGCCGCTCTCCGGGCTCCCGCGGTTCCAACTCCCATACCACATAACTCGTATTCGCTTGAATCAGCTCGTCGACTTTGCCGACGGCCAATACGCGCCCGCGCCCGATAATCGCCACCCGGTCGCACAGCAGTTGAATTTCGCTGAGCAGGTGGCTCGATACGAATACGGCCATGCCTTCTTCCGCCAATCGCCGGATAAACCCGCGCATCTCTTTGATGCCCTTGGGATCGAGGCCGTTCGTCGGTTCGTCCAGAATCAGAAGCCTCGGCCGCCCTAACAGCGCTTGGGCAATTCCCAGCCGCTGCCGCATACCCAGCGAATAGGTTTTGACTTTGTCGTCAATCCGGCCCGTTAAGCCGACCATTCGAACGACCTCTTCGATCCGCTTGGCATCGATGCCCGGGATCATGCGGGCGAAGTGCTCAAGGTTTTCCCGTCCGGTCAAATACCCGTATACCTCGGGGTTTTCCACGATCGAACCGACGCAGCGCAGGGCACGCTCCGGTTCCCGCTGCACATCGTATCCGCAAATGGCCACTTGGCCTTCGGTCGGCCGGATCAAATCGACGAGCATGCGGATCGTTGTCGTTTTGCCGGCCCCGTTGGGACCGAGGAACCCGAAGATCTCCCCGGCATACACTTCGAAGTTCACATCGCGTACGATCCATTTTCGGCCGATTTTCTTCTTTAGCCCCTGTACCTTCAATACCGGCAGGCGCTCATCGGCTTCGATCGGCTGCCTTGTTCCCATCGCCGTCCGCTCCTTTCTCTCTACTCCGGGACCCATCCGTTTCCGTTATTGGCGCGCGATGCCCTGAATCATCCGCTCCGCAATCGCCTGATAACCGTCGCCGTTCGGGTGAAAATGATCACTCGACAGGTAACGTGAAGCATTTTGCGTAAACAGGTCATACGTTGGCACCGCCAGCGTGCCTTCATATTCCCCGAGCGCTTTCATCGCCATCGCGTTCCACCGTGCAACCGCATCGTTGCCGATTTCCCGCATGCCTTCCAGGTCGCTGAATGGATTGTATAACCCGACATAGACGAGGAGAGCCTGCATGTTGATTTTCTTGATTTGCGCAACGGCTTGCGCGAAATTCGCCGAATTTTTGTCGATCGCCGCGTCGATTTCCGCTTGGGTCGGCACATGCTGTCCGGCGGTTAACGTCTCCGTGCCATCGAACAAATCGTTGCCCCCAATGGACAACATGATAATCCCCGCCTGCTGCAGGGCATACTTCACGCCCGGATCATCCAGCATTTGCAGCAATTCCTCCGTCGTTAATCCGTTGATGCCAAGGTTATTGACCAGTTTGGAGGATGCGCCTCCCTCATTCCATAAATCCACTGCGCGGCGGGCAAATCCGCGGCCCGTATCGTCCCCGGTCCCTTTGGCCAGGGAATCCCCGATGGCTGTCACATCCCAAGCGCCGGCCTTGGCGGTCTGTTCCGCTCGCGACGGGGACGCCTCCTGCTTTCCGGCATGGGCCGACGGATTGGCAATATCCGATACCGCATAGACAAAGCCGACCAGCAACAGCAAGCTCGAAACCGCGGAAGCGATCCCCGCCCATCTCCAGATTCGGGACGTCCTGTTCATGCCACTTCCCCCTGTTCCGTCGTAGTCCCTTAGTAACGCTCACTTCAATAAACTCTCCAACTTATGTAAATAACATAAAACTTCTCGCTTTCAGATGCAAATTTTCTCGAAAAAAGGACTAGATTTTTGTAAGCTCCGGAGTTATAATAATTCATGTTCTCGAAAAAACTTAACATTACGGGTTATTAGCTTAGCTGGTAGAGCAGCCGACTCTTAATCGGCAGGTCGCAGGTTCGACCCCTGCATAACCCATTCATAGCATCCTCCGCTGCAACGGCAGTTCGGGGGATGTTATTTTTTGTCCGCTTATGGCGAAAAAAAGCGCGGGATTCGAGGCTGCCGCCCCCCTCTCGCGCTTCTCTCCATCGGTTCCGCCAACGATGCCACCCTTAGTTGGCACGGATGACTTTGACGTCGGCCGGGATCACCTTGACGCCGTCGTACAACATAAAGCGCCCGTTCTGCCACTCGATGCGCAGCAACTTGCCGTCGTCCGCCTGGTATTGCCAGACATGCTGCTCCCCGCCTTGGAGAAACGGCGTTTTGCCGACCACGGACACGTACCCTCCGTACTCTTCCTCCAGAAAATATAGGGTCCCGTCCAGCTCCATTTGCGACGGCACTTCGCTCGGATCGTTCAGCCGCCCATCAATCGGCTGATACAGCTGATATTGCAGCGTCTCGCGCTCTTCAACCAGCAGATAACTGATTCGGCTGCCGTCCTGCAGCGTCAGCACGACCGCGTTGCGGCTGCGATTGCCGACCCGGCCGGTCACCTCGTAGGAAACGAGCGATACCTCGCAGATGTCCCCGGGACCCAGCGCAAGCATGCTTTTCTCTGCGATCGGCGGTTCCGGTTTGGCAAACAGGTTGCCGATTCTTTTCCATACGCTCATGTTAGGTCAAGCCTCACTTTAGGATCGATTCGCCTATTTTTTGTCCTCGTATTGCTTCAACAACTCGGCCAACTCCGCCTCCACTGCAGCGTCCTTGCTCATGTTTTCGAATTCGTCATCCAGGGATTTGTCCTTGGAGCTTAACTCATTGCTGGCTTCGGCCTGGGCTTCCATCTGCAGCATTTTTTCTTCCATCCGCTTCAGACCGCTCGCTGCCGTATCGGAGCCAAACCCGGTCATCGCCTTGTTGATTTCGTTCTGTGCCTTCGCCGCATTGTAACGGGCTACCAGTGTTTCGCGTTTGTTTTTCATCTCCGTCAGTTGCTTGCGCATTTCATCGAGCTTAGCGCGAAGATTGTCGGCCGCCGCTTTGTTTTGGTCATAGCTGGCTTTGTACTCTGCCATTTTGGTCTCTGCCGCTTTCTTCTCCTCCAGGGCTCGGCGGGCCAGGTCAACATTTTGCGCTTGGGCCGCCTGATGCGCCTGCTGCGTGCGCCGCTCGACCAGGGCTTCCTGCTCTTCGTACAGTCCCTTGAACTTCTTCTCAATGGCGATCTGGGCGGCTACCGCCTTTTCCGCGTCTTCGAGATCTTCCTGCATATCCCGAATATATTGGTCCGTCAGCTTGATCGGATCCTCCGCTTTGTCGATCAAAGCATTGATATTGGACATCGTCAAATCGCGCAATCTTTTAAAAATGGACATTTGTTTTTTCCTCCCGATTGAAAGATCAGATTATGCTTATGTTTACGCTGCAGAATTCAGGAGGTTTCATAAATTTCAAACGATTAGACTACCGTTCGAAAAATAATTCGTGGGAGTCTGAGGCGACCGTGTGAAATGTTCTTACGAGCGCTATTGCTTGCGGATGGATCATGGCCGGACCATAGGCCATTGAACTCTACCGTAAGACGTTCTTTTTCCCCGCGCTTCTTTCTAACGGAACGTAAAGCCGCTATTCGACCATTTCCCGGGTATTTCCCAGTTTAACGGAACCAACAGCCGTTATTCGCCTAAAAATGAAGCCGCCGAAGCTAATATCGCTCCAATAAGGCCTCCTCGTTCCGTTAGAGTTCACATTCCTGCATCTTGCAGCCCAATAGCGTCTCTCGGTTCCGTTACAGCTCAAACATCCCCATGGAATCGCGCTTTACCGGTCATTCACCAGTTCAAACACACCATTCGCTTCCTTGTCCCCGCAAACAACACAAAGATCCCGGCGAACCGCCGGGCTCTTCTACAACTCCCACCTGCGATGTCCTATTGCTTGAAGAAAAAGAATAACGAACCTAAGGGAGTTTACGTCCGCATTTGGGAGCCGCTTGTCTTCCTTTTATCTCATCATTGGACAAGCGGCGGACAAGAGCGGCCCGTGGTCGTTATCTTTTTCGTTGGTCAGCAATAGGACGAAGGAGACTTCTCATTTCCCGATAAACTCCTGCACCCAATACCCATTATAATAGCCGACGCCGATCAGCTTGTATTGGGGGTTAAGGATATTGGCCTTGTGGCCGGGGCTGTCCATCCAATCCTTGACCACTTCCTCGGCGGAGCGCTGGCCCTTGCCGATGTTTTCGCCCGCGTAGAGATACGTGATATTGGACGCATCCATCATATCGAAGGGAGAGCCGTATTTCGGCGACGTATGGCTGAAATACCCGGTTTTGAACATGTCGACGGCTTTGGTCTTGGCCATTTTCGTTAAATTGGTATGTACCACCAGCGGCTTCAGACCGGCGTTCTTCCGCTCTTCGTTCACAAGGGCGACAACCTTGAACGCGTTTTGTGTCTGAATTTGCGCGTATACCGCCGCAAGCGCCTTCGATGTGCTGATGCTGCCGGACTTCGATGCACCACTGGCTTTCGATGTGCTAGCGCCACTGGACTTCGATGCGCTAGCGGACTTTGCCGCTGCCTGCGCAGTGCTCATGCCCATGCCCCCGCCTCCCTGCGCCGTCGTCAAAACCAATGCCAAGGCCGCAGCCAGAAGCCCGGCCGTCCCGATTTTTTTGCTCCATTTCTTCATGATGGTTTGCTCCTCCCAGCCGTTTTCCCATATTGCCGTTTCTTGTCACATTTTAACATATTTTTTAGCTTGCCGCTGAAGAAAAAAGTGGAAAAAGGACGGCTCTTCAGCCGTCCTTCCGCCACCCCGCAGGGCTTATTTTTTGTTTGCGTATTTGCGCATATCGAACGCTACCGCCGCCACGATGATCGCGCCTTTGATGATTTGCTGCCAGTAAGGCCCTACGCCGACGAAGGTCAAACCGTAGTTGATGACCGTAAAGATCAGCACGCCGGCCATAATCCCCGGCACAGTACCGATCCCGCCGGTAGTGGAGACGCCGCCCACGACGCATGCCGCGATCGCGTCAAGCTCGTACATGTTGCCGTAGTTGTTCGTTGCGCCGCCGGTTCTGGCCGCTTCCAGCACGCCGGCCAAACCGTAGAGAGCGCCGGCAATCGAATAGATCAGAATCAAATTTTTGGAGACGTTAATCCCCGATACCTTCGCTGCTTGCTGATTCCCGCCGATGGCGTACATATTTTTGCCAAGCCGCGTTTTGTTGAACATGACCCAAACGATCGCACAGACGACAATGGCGATGATTACGATATAAGGAATGGAGAAGTCCCAGTTCTTGAACAAAGCTCCCGAACCTAACGTTGTGAAGTCGCCGCGCAATCCGCCGATCGGCTGGGATTGGTTGGGCTCCGTGTCGAAATACAGGGAGTTAATCCCGTAGATGGCAACCATCGTGCCCAGCGTGGCGATGAACGGAGGTACCTTGAACTTGGATACGATAACCCCGTTAATCAGGCCGAAGAGCAGACCGACGGCAATGGCGATCAAGATCGGCACGAACAGCGGAAGCTCCGGCAAATTCGGGAAGAAACGGCGAGCATAGTCGGCCTCTTGCAGCATGGAAGCGGAGACGACCGCCGTTAACCCGACCATCCGTCCGGCGGACAAGTCGGTACCGCCCGTGATCAGGATAAACGCTACCCCGAGAGCGATAATGACCCGGGTAGACGATTGAATCAAAATATCGCGCAACGTATTTAGTCCGATAAAGCTTGGATCATAAACGGCGATGCCGATAAGCAGCACGGCCAAAACGATATAAATGGCATTTTCGGTCACAAAACCTTGAATTCTTTTGGTAGTCATGATTTTCTCCTCCTTCGCAATCCCTAGTGCTGGGCTGCCAGACGCATAATTTCTTCTTCCGTAGCCTTGTCTCCATCCACGATTCCCGTAAGTCGGCCTTCGGACATTACCATGACACGGTCGGACATCCCAAGCAGTTCAGGCATCTCGGATGAAATCATGATGATGCTCTTGCCTTGCTGTGCCAAATCCGCAATGATGGAATAAATCTCGTATTTTGCCCCGACGTCGATCCCGCGCGTCGGTTCGTCCAGCAACAAAATCTCCGGTTCGGTGAGCAGCCAGCGGGCCAGCAGCACCTTCTGCTGATTTCCGCCCGAAAGGTTCATGATCAGCGTTTTCGGCGACGGCGTTTTCGTCCGCAGCTTTTCGACCATCTGATTGACTTCGCTTTTTTTCTTCCGTTCATTCAACAGGCCATAAGGCGTTACATATCGATCCAAGTTGGCGATGGCCGCATTTTCGTGCACGGACAAGACAGGGAAAATACCGGTTGTTCGCCGTTCCTCCGTCAGCAGCGCCAATCCGTGCTTTTTGGCTTCGCCGGCACTTCGGATCTTCACCTCTTTGCCGTTAATCGAGATCGTGCCCGACTGGATTTCGCGAAGGCCGAACAAGGCTTCGATCAGCTCGGTGCGCTGGGCTCCGACCAGGCCGCCAACGCCAAGGATTTCCCCTTTGCGCAGCTCGAACGACACATTCTTAAACGAATTCGGATTGCTGGACGTCAATTTCTCCACCTTCATAATGACGCCGTTCGGCACGTTATGCCGGTCCGGGAACCGCTGCGTCAAATCGCGGCCGACCATCTTGGAGATAATGAGGTCGGTGGTCATTTCCGCTGCTGGCCAGGTGCCGATCTTCTTGCCATCGCGCATGATCGTGACGTCGTCGGAAATCCGCAGGATTTCCTCCATTTTGTGCGAGATGTAAATAATCGACACCCCGCGTTTTTTCAAGTCACCAATGATCCGGAACAGATGCTCGACCTCGACGCTGGTCAAGGAGGAGGTGGGTTCGTCCATGACGATAATCCGCGAGTTGAACGATACCGCTTTGGCGATCTCGATCGACTGGATTTTCGAAACGGACAGTTTGCCGACAATCGTATCCGGATCCAAATCGATATCTAATTGCTTAAACAGCTCTTCCGTGTCCTTATACATCTTCTTGTGGTCAACGAAGCGAAGAGGACCCCAACCTTTCATCGGGAAACGGCCGAGCCATATATTTTCCATCACATTGCGGAAAGGCACCGGATGCAGCTCCTGGTGAATCATCGAAACTCCAAGCTTCAGCGCATCGCTGGAATTGTTGATTTCCGCTTTCTGACCATTCAGAACCATTTCGCCGCCGTCCGGCTTATAGATCCCGAATAGACATTTCATCAGCGTTGATTTGCCGGCCCCGTTTTCGCCCATCAACGCATGAACGGTACCGGGTCTCACCTGCAGCGTTACGCCATCCAGCGCTTTAACGCCGGGAAATTCCTTGGTGATGCCCTTCATCTCGAGCATAAATTCAGACATGGTTTTCGCCCCCTGATCATTTCTTTCGCTTTAGAGGCACAGCATTGTTTCCTCCGGCATTTCCTATCCCTCTCGAAAAAACCGGGAGGTCCGCACCCTTCGGCATCGAACCTCCCATTTTGTCCTTGCGAATATGAGAAGTCCTGCTGATTACCTGCTTGCCGCGCGCTTATTTAAAGTCAGCAGCGTTTTCCTTCGTTACTTTTTGGTAAGGAATCCACACATATTGGTTGTCGGTAATATCGAAACCTACGCTGTCTTTGCTGATCGCCTCGCCTTTTGCCAGCAAGGAAGCCAGCGTGACCGCCGCTTTCCCTTGGTTTTCGGCGTCGTTCAGTACCGTGCCGAGCATCGTGCCTTGTTCCAGCGCTTGGATGGCCGGCGCTGTTGCGTCTACGCCGACAACCGGCATGTATTTGTCGCCCGTGAAGTATCCGGCTGCTTTCAGAGCTTCGATTGCGCCGAGAGCCATGTCATCGTTATTGGCAAGCACGGCTTCGATTTTGTCGCCGTTTGCGGCCAGGAAGGCCGCCATTTTCTCTTGACCTTTTACGCGATCCCACATGGCTGTGTCTTCAGCCACTTTTTCAACCTTGATGCCGGCATCTTCAATCGCTTGAACCGAATATTGCGTGCGCAGCTCGGCGTCTTGGTGACCGGGTTCGCCTTTCAGCATGACGTATTGCAGAACGCCGTCGCCGTTTTTGTCGGCTTCCGGATGCGCTTTCCAGTAGTCAACCACGATTTGCCCGGACAACGTCCCGGATTCTTCGGCTTTCGCCCCTACGTAGTAAACTTTGTCCCATTTCTTCATATCTTCCGGCAAAGGCTCGCGGTTCAAGAATACGACCGGCGTCTCTTTCGCCTTCGCTTTGTCGATAATCACGCCTGCCGCCGTCCGGTCAACCGGGTTCACGATCAGCGCATTCGTTTTCTTTGTCAAGAACAAGTCGATTTTATCGTTTTGAGTCGGCTGGGAGTTTTGGCTGTCCACGATGTCGACTTTCGCGATTCCGTCCGCGTTCTTCTCGATCGAGTTCCGAACGCCCGTCATGAACGTATCGTCGAATTTGTAAATCGCTACGCCAACATTAGGAGTCGATACGCCGTCGCCGCCGCTTTCTTTGCCGCCCCCGTTGGAGCATCCTACCATCGTCGCCCCGAGCATAGCCGCAGCCAGCATGACTGTCGTAATCTTTTTCATCTCTTTGACCTCCTGAAAAGTGTATTTCTGTGAGTCATCCTCTTGGATACGTTTTCATTATGCATGGTTTTGGACGGCTTGCGAATCCAAAATTCTAAGGTGTTTCTATCAAAATTCTGATGCTGTCCATTTGAGCATGTCTAGCTCCATTGTCGGCGGAACGACAAAACGGCAAACCGCAAGCCCTCCGATCTTTTTTCGGAAAACACTTGCGGTATGCCGTTTAAGCTTCATATAGGGGAACCCGGGCTGCCGCCGGTCTTACTTCACGAACGGGAACAGCAGCTTCTGGTTTTCGGGCCACAGCATATTGTTCAGATCGATCAGCTTCGTATCCGTCGGGATGCGATCTTCCAGCTTCTCGCCGCGGGCGGCCTGGACGGCGGCGGCAACCGCCATATACCCGTTGTTGAACGGATTTTGCACGACCATGGCCTGCACCTTCTCCTCCTGCAGCAGCTCGAGCATTTCCGGCGGATTGTCGAAGGCGATCATCTTCACCTTGCCGCCGTAGCCGAGCTCGTCGACGGCCCGGCCCGCGCCGATCGAAGATTCGGCGCTAAGCGACACGATGCCCTCCAGATCCGGGAACCGCTTCAGCATATCCGCCGTTAACTTATATGCGAGATTCTCGTCCGAACCGCAGTACTGAATATCAACGACGTGGACGTCGGGAAACCGGGCGACGTAGTCCAGGAACCCTTCCTCGCGTTGGTTCGCGTTCCGAGCCCCTTTGACAAAGTTGATGATCCCGATTTCGCTTTCCGGCCCCGTTAGCTCGACCAGCCGTTCGGCCGCTTTCTGGCCGGCTTCGTAGTTGTTCGTGCCGACGAAGGTTTGCACCTTGGTCGAGGCGACCTCCGAATCCATGGATATGACCGGAATGTCGTAATAGGAAGTTCGGTCCGTCACCTGGCCCAGCGCTTCATAATCGGATGCGGCCAAAATGATGGCATCGGGACGCCGTTCGATGGACTCCTCCATCAGGCGGATTTGGCCTTCGACGTCGTTCTCGTTCTCCGGTGCGAGAAAGTTCAACCGTACGTTATATTCCTTGGCCGCCACCTCCGCTCCCAGCTTGGTTGTCTTCCAATAATCGCCGCGGTCCATCTTGACGATCATATCCACGTCGGTTTCCTGCTTATCGTTCCCTCCACTTCCGGGGCGGCCGCAGGAGGTTATCGGCAACATCAGCAAAGCCGACAGCAGCAGCAAACAAACCCGATTCGCGTACTTCGCCGATCGCTTCATGGCTCCATCCCGCCTTGTTCCAGACTTTCCGGCCATACGGCCGGGATCGTTATCGTTACTGTCGTTCCTTCCTCCGGTTCACTATCAAAATGCAGCCCGTAGCCGGCGCCGTAATACAGCGCAATGCGCTCCTGCACGTTTCGTACGCCGACGCCCGATCCGCTTTCGCTGCGCACGGCCCCGCTGAATAGCTTCTCGACCGTTTCCGGCGACATCCCGATTCCGTTATCGCGGATACGGAATACGAGATTATCTCCTTCCAACCGGGCCTCGATGTGGATAAACCCTTCCTCGGCCAATTTTTCGATCCCGTGATGAATCGCATTCTCGACGAGCGGCTGCAAAATCAGCTTCAAGGTCGAACATTTTAGCGCAGCTTCCTCGGCCTGGATGTCATAACGAAACTTATTTTTGAACCGGATCGTTTGAATGATCAAATAATGGCGTACATGCTCCAACTCGTCCTGCACGCTGATGATGTGGTTCCCCTTGCTTAAACTGATCCGGAAAAAGCGCGACAGCGACGTAATCGTCGTGACGACCTCCTCGTTCCTCCCCAACTCGGCCAGCCTGGTGACCGAATTCAACGTATTATAGAGGAAATGCGGATTGATCTGCGACTGCAGCACGTTCAGCTCGCTTTTGCGTTTGGCTTCCTGCTCCTGGATGATTTGATCCATCAATTCGCGGATCCGGCGCAGCATCAGATTAAACCGTTTGGACAGCTGCTCGACTTCATAGGCGCCGCTAACGTAAACGTTCGTTCCGAAATCCCCGCGTTCCACCATTTGCACGGATCGTTCGAGCTTGCGGATCGGCTGCGAGATTCGGGCCGACACATAAATACTGATGACCAGGATGATGGCGATCACGAGAGGCAAAAACCAGGTAAGAAAATCGCCGACCTCCCTTTTGGTCGTCAAAAACTCATCCGCGTAGGCCACCCCGACGATTTTCCACTCGGCAGGCTTAACCGTCTGGATCGTGATGATCCGCTGCTCCCCGTCCGACTCGTCGAAATAACGGCCATAGGCGTAATTGAGCACCGGCTCCAGATTTTCGTATTTCAATCCGGCATAAATCAGCTGTTGCTGCGGGTGATAAACGATGTTCCCCACGGCGTCGATGATGTACACGTACCCTTTTTTGCCCAAGCTGATGCGTCCGCTTAACTCGTCGATGGTGCGAAAGTTGATGTCGATCACCAACACGCCCTGCTCCGACTTTCCTTGATCCTGGTAAGTCACGGTTTTGCTCATCGAGACCACCCAGCGGTATTGCCACTTGAACAGGTTCTGAATATGGGGCGGGGTAAATTGCAGTTTGCCGGGGTTTTCCATCGCCGATTCGAACCATAATTGCTCCTGCAGCCGCGTGTTTTGCCGCATCGGAATCGACGGCATATTGCGCACCAGCTTCCCGTCTTCGGTAAACAGCGCCATGGACACCAGGTCTTCGCGCGTGCCGAGCACGGTTCCCAGTTGCTCCCCCAGTTGATCGTTGGAGGTCAGGTCGGGAACGGCGGCGATCTTTTGCTCCACCAGGTCAAAAATGTCCTGCATTCCGCTGACATACAACTCAAGGTTCGAATGAACCTGCTCAACGATTTGCTCCAAGCTTAAGTAGGCATTGTCCTCAGCCGCCCGGGAAAATCGGTTGTACAGCAAGGTGCTGACCAGCACGACCGCCAGTACGGTAACGGCAATCGACGATAACGAGATCAGCATCTGGATATTGCGCACATGGAAGCCTTGAAGCAATCGTTTGACATAACGCCGCAGCTTCATGAACTTCTCGCCCCGGTGCGATATTCTTTCGGGGAGACGCCGAATTTTTTGCGGAAGCAGAAGCTGAAATAATTCGGGTCCGCAAACCCGACGCGCTCGGCGATTTCAAAAGCTTTCAGGTCGGTTGTGGCGAGCAGATCCTGCGCCGCTTCCATTCGCACGCCCATCAAATAGTTGACGAAGGTGGTTTTGGTCTCCTTCTTAAAAATGTTGCTGAAATACCCGGTACTGATATGAAGGTGCTGGCATACCTTGGCGATGGAGATCTCATTGTCGCCGTAATGCTCCAAAATGTATTCCTTCGCTTCATCTACCAGTTTGTTGTAGCTCGATTGCCGGTCGGAGGCGATGGAATGCTTCAGCTTCATGCAGACGTCGAGGAACCAGGCCTTCGCTTCATCGGCATGCGAGAACTTGGCGAACTGCCCCAGGAATCCGGCTCCCTCCCCGAACAATTTATCGAGGTCAACGTGAAGGTCTTTGGCCACCTTGATCACCGACGTCAACATCTCCAGCAGATACACCTGAAAATCCTGATACGACACCTTGCTGTCGGCTATTGCCGAGAACAGTTCTTCCAGCAAGTGCGTCAGTTCTTGGTCGCTGCCGACCTTCAGGCAACGGACCAGTTCCTTCTCTTTCAGCTCGTCCAACGATAACGGCACGAATTGCCGCGATTCCACGTCTTCGATCCAGATCACTTTATTGCCGCCAAGAATCACGCGGTAATCCAGCGCCTTGGCCGCTTCCTCATAGGAGCCGGCAAGCGCGCTGAGCCGCTCCACCTCCGAGCCGGCGCCAATCGTCACCGTCAGCTTCAGGAACCGCTCCACGCTAAAGCGGATTTCTTCCAATAACTGCAGCGTTCGGTCGACCAGACGATCCTTCATGCCGGATTCCGCGATGCTGATCACCACGACTTCGTCATGATGAATAAACACTCGGTCTTTCGGTTGAAGCCGGACGATCTCCTCGGCGATGTTGAAGACGGCAAACAGCTGCAATTGAGTGTCGTTCGTCTCCTTCAGGGAGACCGACGCCTGCCCCTTGCCGGGTTCGCCGCCGCTCTCGGCAGATTCCCGCCGGGCCGCCGCGGAATCGATCCGGACGGCGGAAACCAGATAACGGTCGCCGCTCAGGTCCAGATCATAATGCTCGCATTTCTCGCGGATTTCCGTTTCCTGCAGCCGGCGGGACACTAGAGAAGACAAGAACAGGCTTTGCAGAATCGGCAGATTCTTGCGATAGTGCTCGGTCAGCAGTTGAACGTTTTCCTTCGCCGCCATCTCTTCGTCGAGCTGCGCCTTCACCTTGCTTAAAATCTCGGCCAATTCTCCTGCCGAAAACGGTTTCAACACATACTCGTCGATGCCAAGGCGGATGGCTTTCTGCGCATATTCGAACTCCTCGTAACCGGTCAAAATAATGATTTTCGTTGCGGGGTAGTGTTCGCGAATCCACTCGGAGAGCTGCAGGCCGTTCATGAACGGCATCTGAATGTCCGTCACGACGACATCCGGGGTATGCTTCTCCACCAGCTCGGCCGCTTCCTTGCCGTTCTCTGCCGTCTCCATGACGGCGTAACCGAGACGATCCCAATCGATCAGGCCTAACAAGCCCTCCCGTACGTCCTCTTCGTCATCGGCCAATATCAATTTATACATCGATGGACCATCCTCTTCTATGCCCTGATTTCCCCCCGATTTTATCCTATCGGTTCGCAAAAGTAAATTGCCCGATCATACGGTGAGGCCGGATGAAACCAAGACCTTAGTCCAGTTCGTTTTCCGCCTTCGGTCCGTTTTGGGATTCCCATAAACCAAGTACCATGATATTATCCTAAGGAACTATCATCAACTCAAATGGTGGTCGAAATGATGAACAATGAGATGAAAATTTATGTCCTGTTAAGCAATCCAAAAACATGGGTCGCCAAAATGATCGGCTTATATACCCGTGCGCCTTACAATCACGCATCCGTCGCATTTGATTCCGAACTGCGCGAGGTATATAGCTTCGGACGCAAACACCCTTTGATTCCGATCTTCGGAGGCTTCGTCAAGGAGGACATTCACTGCGGCGTGTTCGAAAAAGCGAACTGCGCCGTATACAGCTACAGGGTTAGCGCGGAGAACTACTGGCGCATGAGAAATTTCGTTAAAAACTTCGAGGATCACGACGAACTTTACACTTATAACTTTCTGGGTTTGTTGGGCGTTGTTCTAAACATGGAGCTTGGCGGGGAGAACTCCTACTTCTGTTCCGAGTTCGTGAGCCACGTGTTTCAAGAAGCCGGAGTCAAGCTGTTGGATAAGTCCGCGGGATTAACGACCCCGTCCGATCTCTGCGACTGCTCGCAGCTCCAGCTCGAGTTCCGCGGGCGCCTCGCAACGTACCGCGAGCTGTACTGCTACTCGCGTCGAACCGCATTGGCGTATGAGCAAAGCCGGTATTATGCGGCGAATTAATGAAGTTCGGTTCAATAGTTAGGACAGCCAGACCGATCACGTCCAGATAGCGTTATTTCTTAACCTTATTCGGTGGAAATGGCGCTATTTGGGGTTAATAGAGTGATTCAATCACCTTATTTCCTCCTAAAGTGCCTGGACAGGCTGATTTAATATGGAATAAGAATAAAAAATCACCCTATTTTGCCGATATTCGAAATTCCCAGGCAAATAAGGTGATTATATATCGCTATATTTTAAGTTGGACTACTCATCGACGATAAAAGGTTTCGGCGCACCATACTGTTGCAGCCATTGATTCAATTCTTGATTTCTCTGGTCGATGTACTGATCCGTTAAATCATGCATACCACCCGGGTATACAACCAGCTTTACGGTTTTACCCGCCTTCTCCATTTCATCCGCAAATAATTGAACGGTTTGCCAAATTAGGCTCGTATCTCCAGTACCTTGCAGCAGAAGAACAGGGGCCTCGATGTCGGGAATTCGATCCAGAATCGCATAGTCTCCTTTGGATTCCTCATTACCATTAATATATCTAAATCTTACATAATACGACAGTTCCCTCTGCTCCTCTACAATCTCCGGGGAGGTCACGTCCGGATGCTCATCTAACCAGCGTAATGTCGCATCCCAGCCCACAAAAGGGCTGATCGCGACCACCGCTTTGATATCCTGCCGTTCAGAAGCTAATCTTAAAGCCACACCGCCTCCCATCGATGAACCGATCAGGTAGATCGAGTTCGGTTTTACTCTTCCAGTGGATATCGCCGCTTTAATCGCATTTTCCGTATCCCGTGTATTCTCCGCAATTCCCTGCACATGGCCATCGCTTTCCATATATCCGCGATAGAGGGGGAATATGCCTACCGCTTGGTCGCTCATAGATTTAAACCCGAGCGTAAAGCCGTAGTTGTAATGAGATAATTCTTTGCGTTCAAGCGCGAATCCCCCATGGTTAAGAACAATCAAAGGATATTTTCCGCGCGCTTTGGGGACCGTCAGGTATGCTAATACTTTGATATCGTCACTCCTATAAAATATTTTGTAGATATGGATATTCGGATTTTGACCGGGGATTTCTATCAATTCTTTAGAGATGATCTCTATATCGCTATCAGATGAATCACCTGCTTGGCAGCCCGATAATGCGGTTGTAATGAATAACATCAAGGTGATCATAATCATAAAAATACACTGATTCCGACTTTTCCCTATACTTGCCATTTTTCAGTCCCCCAATTATCCCATGTACTCGTCATGATCAATATATTGTCTTTTAATATTATTTTATAGGTATATGATTAGGTTCGGTATGAAATTGAAGCATTTAATTTAGAGCCAATTAACATTGAGGTGGTCCCGTTCGCAAAGAGATTTTAAAAAAAGTACAGAAATAAAACACAAACCACGTAGTACCTCCCGCGTGGTCTGTGTTTCCTCGGTGTGCATCTATAGGTTCCGGTTCTCTGTGTTCCTTTGCACCATTATCCCTTTTGATAAGGAGAATAAGGAGGAGATAACCGGGATCATCGCGCAAAGCTCCGAAAAACGATGGTGATCCTACGTACGGGACGTTTCCGCATACGGTTATGCCAGATAAGCTTCTTTAACCTGCTCGTTGGCGAGCAGCATATCGGCCTCGTCCTCCATCAAGATTTCCCCGGTTTGCATCACGTAGCCGCGGTGGGCGATATGCAAAGCCTGAAAAGCGTTTTGCTCGACGAGCAGCACGGTCATCCCTTCGCGATTAAGCTGCTGGATGATCTCAAAGATTTGCTCGACGATGATCGGGGCAAGCCCCATCGACGGTTCGTCCAGCAGCAATATTCTCGGCTGCATCATCATCGCCCGGCCGATAGCCAGCATTTGCTGCTCCCCGCCGCTCATCGTTCCGCCGGTTTGCGTCAGCCTCTCCAGGAGCCGGGGAAAATGGTCGAACACCCTCTCCATCCGCTGCTTGATCGTCTTTTTGTCCCTCACGGAAAAAGCACCCATCTCCAGGTTTTCCTTCACCGTCAGCCGCGGGAAAATCCGCCGGCCCTCCGGCACGTGCGCGATGCCTTTCAACGCCGTCCGATGCGGCGGCAAGGTTGACATCTCGGTGCCGTTAAAGCGGATGGTGCCGGTCGTATTCACTTGGCCGCAAATCGCCTTGAGCGTGGTGGACTTTCCGGCCCCGTTCGAGCCGATCAGCGAAACGATCTCCCCCTCTTCCACGGTCAAGCTGACCCCTTTTAGCGCTTCGATCGCCCCGTAATAGGCATGAACCCCTCTCAGCTCCAGCAAGCTCATGAAATCACCTCGAATCGTACGCTGGTATCGCCTTGAACCTTGCTCTTGCCGAGGTAGGCTTCGATCACCTTCGGGTGCGAGCGAATATGATCCGGCCCGCCTTCGGCAATTTTCGTTCCGTAATCCAAGACGAGGATGTGCTCGGCTAACTCCATCACCAGCTTCATGTCATGTTCGATCAGGATGACCGTCATTCCGGTATCCTCCTGAATCCGCCGGATCAACCCGATCAGCTCGGCCGTCTCGCGCGGATTCATGCCGGCTGCCGGTTCGTCCAGCAACAGCACCTTCGGCTTCGCCGCCAGCGCCCGGGCGATCTCCAGCCGCCGCTGAGCGCCGTACGGCAGGTTGGCCGCCTGCTCGTTCAGCAGCTCCTGCAAGCCGACGAATTCCAGCAGACGGTAGGCCTCCCTGTGCACCGCTTCCTCCTCATGCCGGGCGGTCGGCAGCGAGAGCAGCGTGCCGATGACTCCCGCCTTCAGATGGATATGCATGCCGACCATGACGTTTTCCAACACGGTCATACTGCCGAACAGGCGGATGTTCTGGAACGTCCGGGCGATTCCCCGGCTGACGATCTGATGGGGTTTGACCCCCACGATAGACGTTCCGTCCAGTTCGATCGTGCCTTCATCCGGCGTATAGATGCCGGTAATCATATTGAAGAACGTCGTTTTCCCGGCCCCATTGGGACCGATCACGGCGGAAATTTTGCCGCGGGGGAACGCAAAGTCGACGCCTCCGACCGCCGTTAATCCGCCGAAGCGCTTGACCAGCTTGCTGACCTTCAGAATCGTCATGGACCTACACCTCCGCTTTTCCGCTTTGGGGATTGGCCGACGGCCTGACGGACAACGCCTTGTCGGATCGCAGCGCCTTCAACCGCACGGGATCCACCTGCTTGTTCTTGGCGGTGATCAGGCCGTTCGGCCTGAAGATGGCGACGAGCACCAGGATGGCGCCGAAGATCAAGCGCTGCATCTTGGACGGCGAGATCGAGGCGGGAAGCTGAATGATCCCCTGCAGCGATAACTGGTTTAACCAATTGGTCAGTTCCGTAAGCACCTGCAAATTCAGGATCGTCACCAAAGCCGCCCCGAGAATGACGCCGGGCACGCTGCCCATGCCGCCCAGCAGCACCATGACCAGAATCGTGATCGATTCAATCAGCGTGAAGCTGGTCGGATCGATAAAGGTCTGCTTGGCCGCAAATACCACGCCCATCATGCCGGAAAAAGAAGCGCCGATGGCAAAGGCGGTCAGTTTGGTGCGGATGAGCGGAATGCCCATCGATTGCGCGGCGATCTCGTTCTCCCGAATCGCCTTCCACGCCCGCCCGAGCCGGGAATGCTCCAAACGTTTGACGCTGAAAATCACGATCGCCAAAATAAAGACGACGATAAAGTAAAACTGGTTCGGAAACGTGAACGAAAGGCCAAATAAGCTCGGCGGTTGAATCGAAGACAGCCCCATCGCCCCGTTCGTGATGTTCACCGGTTTATCCAGATTGTTGAAGATGATCCGGATAATTTCCCCGAATCCCAGCGTCACGATCGCCAGATAATCGCCCTTGACCCGCAGTACCGGCAAACCGAGCAGCAGCCCGAACAGCGCGGCCATAAATCCGCCAAGCACAATGAAGATCCAGAAAGCGCCCCCGGGCAGCGGAAACAGGTTGCCGGAGATCAACTCGTTCGCCTGCGGCGTGGCAAAGATGGCGTACGTATAGGCTCCAACCGCAAAGAAAGCCACAAAGCCGAGATCGAGCAGTCCGGCGAACCCGACCACGATGTTAAGCCCTAACGCCATAGCGATGTAAATGCCGCACTGTGTAGCCACTTCCATATATGACTGATGCGCCGGGCCACCGGAGGTCGCAAGCGGAATCACCCCCAGCAGCAGCACCGCGCCGGTCAACCATTTCACGGAGGGTCGGAAGGTCGTCAAATACAGCAGCAATAAAGAACCGAGCAGCAACAGAAAAGCAATCACTGATTTATTCGAGAAATATACGCTGGCCGCCGTGATAAGGACAAACAACGTCAATAACAAAGCTTGCGCGGGTTTGCTGCGCTCCAACCAGAGCTTAAGTTGATTCATAGCGGATCACCTACACTTTCTCTTTCACGGCTTTGCCGAACAACCCTTCCGGCTTGAAGATCAACACCGCGATCAGGATCAGAAAAGCGACGACGTCCTTATACTCCCCGCCAAGCGCGCCGCTGGTCAAGACCGACAGGTTGGCCGACGAGAACATTTCCAGCACGCCGATGAACAACCCGCCGAACATAGCACCCCGGATATTGCCGATCCCGCCGAGAACCGCCGCGGTGAAAGCCTTCATTCCGAGGATAAACCCGATATAAGGATCGATGGTTCCGTACTGCTGGGCAAACAGGACGCCGGTCCCGCCGCCAAGCGCCGATCCGATAAAGAAAGTCAACGCGATCACCTTGTTCACGTTAATGGACATCAGCGACGCCGTTTCCCGGTCCTGAGCTACGGCCCGCATGGCGGTGCCCCATTTGGTGCGATTTACGAAAAAATCGAGCCCCACCATTAAAACGACCGCCACAACCACGACGATGATCGTATTCATCTTCAGAAACGCATCGTCAAACCCGCTCCACAAGGAAGAGGCGCCTAACTTCAAGTTCTCGCCGTACAATGAAATGCCGGTGACGATAAAATTCCCCGTCCGGATATCCGCGATAAATCGGACGATATCCTGCAGCAGGAAGGACACCCCGATCGCCGAGATCAGCGAGATGAGCTTCGGAGCCCGGCGGAGCGGCCGGTAGGCCACCCGCTCAATTCCGATCCCGAGCAGTCCGGTTGACAGCATCGCCGTCGCCAGGATGAGGAAGTAAGCAAGTCCGGCGGGCAGCCCGGTCAACCACCCTGCCGAATTCATCGTCAGCAGGGCGGCGGTGCCCACAAACGCGCCGGTCATAAAGATTTCCCCATGCGCAAAATTGATGAATTCGAGGATGCCGTATACCATCGTATAGCCGATGGCCACCACCGCGTAGACCGCGCCCAAGGTTAATCCGTCCACCAAAACCTGGGGGAGTGTTTGCAGGATCATATCCATAAGTCCTAACCCCTTCTGCGTTATTGCCGAAACCCAAGATCACTTCGGCTGCTCAATTTCCGATACCATCGTGCCAGGGTAGGTTGACGTTTCGAATTTATAGATGAAAACCTTGGCGAACTCGTTATCGCCTTTGTCGTCGAAGCTGACCTTGGTCGCGATGCCCTCGAAATCGGTCGTGGCCCGGACCGCGTCGCGAACCTGCCCGCGGGTTGGCAGCTTGCCGCCATTCGCTTCAATCGCTTTCTTCACCGCGTTCAGAATCACATTCATCGAATCATACGCATAGGCGGAATAGTTCTCGACGGATTTGCCGAACTTTGCTTGATATTGGTCCGCCCATTCCTTATTGGACTTCGTGACGTCCGTCGACACGGAGCTGTAAGCGACTTCGGTCAACTTGTCGCCGGCGATGTCCACCATCCCCGACGAATCCAGTGCGTCTCCACCCATGATCGGCACCGTGATGCCCTTCTCGCGGGCCTGTTTGACGATCAGTCCGGCCTCCGCATACATCCCGCCGAAGAAAATAAAGTCCGGCTTCTTGCTAAGCACCTGGTTCAGCACCCCGTTAAAATCCTTTTCCCCGACCGTGATGCCCTCATAACCGGCGATCGTGGCTCCGAGTTCTTCGGCCGCGCTGCGGAAAGCGTCGGCCAATCCTTGCCCGTAAGCCGTTTTATCCTGGATGACGAAAATATGTTTCGCTCCGACCGTTTTCACGGCATATTCGGCGCCCGCCGGTCCCTGAAAATCGTCGCGGGCGACGATGCGGTTGGCCACCTGGAGTTTGCGGTCGGTGAAGTCGGTCGCCGTGCTGGCCGGGGAGACCATCGGAATCCCGTATTTCTCGTACACGACCGAGCTCGGAATCGAGACTCCGGAGTTCAAATGCCCGAGCACCGCCAATACCGCCTGATCGGCACCGATCAATTCGGAATTGGCAACCCCTTTCTTCGAATCGCCCTGGTCGTCGTAAGGCACGAACCGCAAGTCAAATCCGAGTTCCTTAAATTCCGCTTGGCGTTCCTCCAGCGCCATCTGCCCCCCGAGCTTGATCGATTCCCCTTGGATGGCCGAGCCCCCGGATAACGGGGATTGCGAAGCGATTTTGATAACCGGAAGTTCGCCTCCGGCGGCGGTATTCCCATCCGCCGGTTTCGTTTCGTTGCCGGACGAATTGCACGCCGAAAGCAACCCGATCATTAAACAAGTACTGACTAGCCATGCCCATCTTTTTTTCCCCTTCATACGCATCCTCCTAAAATGGTTCTTCTTTCTAGGGGTTAGCCCCAATTTGCGTTACTTTCACGTCACGTATACTAACAATAAATCATTCCATTCCCATAAATATGTTAGTATTCGTCACATTTGAAATCACATTAATCCCGCACCTACGCAAAACTACATTTTCCCACTTCAACTATAAAACGGAAATGTTAATTTATTTTACGCGCGATTTTCTTCTTCCTCGCCGAGCACAAAAAAGCCCCGCCCTTCGAATAGGGCGGAGCTTGAATCGCAGTTTGTCTTTAGGATATTTTTAGGCTTGACTTAACGGCTTATTCATCCGGTATCCGTTGCAGCTGAAGCCGCAATGCTCATAGAATGCTTTGGCGGACAGATGGTTTTCCCGGGCTGTGGATAACACCAAATCCGTGCTCCCCCGCTCGCGGGCCCACTTCTCCGCTTCCTCGATCAATCGTCTCCCGACGCCCGTACCACGGTGCTTCTCATCCACAACCAATGCCGTAATCCGGGTGACCGGTTTACTCATATCATGCGTCTGATGCTGCTTGAGAAAAGCCGTCCCTACGACCACACCGTCGAGTTCCGCCACCAGGTTGCCCAGCAGCAGCTGGCCTTCCAGCATCCCTAGACGTTCCTTCAGCACACTCGCCGTCATCGGATAACGCAACTGACGCATTAAAGGAAGCATGTGTTGAACATCGTCGCAACATCCGTTGCGAATGACCAAAGCCGGAGCTAACGCCTCAATACTCAATTGGACCAAACCACCTTTATTTAATTTGCCGATAACAATCCTATTTTATTTTCCGGCTTTGCGGGCAAGATTGCAATAGTTATAATTAAAAATGTAAATATTTTTCGATAAAAAGTTACAAATAGCGAAATTGGGCTTCGACCAAGCCGTAATAGATTCCCTTTTTCTCCATCAATTCCCGGTGCGTGCCCGATTCTTTGATCTCGCCGTGATCCAAAACGACGATTTGGTCGGCGCTGCGGATGGTCGAGAGCCGGTGGGCGACGATAAAAGAGGTCCTCCCTTTGAGCAGCACCTTAAGCGCCTCCTGGATCTTCAGCTCGGTCTCCGTATCGATACTGGCCGTCGCCTCGTCGAGGATGAGAATCCGCGGATTCGCCAGCAGCGCCCGGGCAAACGACAATAGCTGGCGCTGCCCCATTGACAGCACGTTGCCGCGCTCCTCCACCTCGGTATCGTAGCCGGCCGGCAGCTTCATGATGAAATCGTGGGCGTCCACCGCCCTGGCCGCGGCTTCCACATCCGCGTCCGTCGCATCCAGCCGCCCGAATCGGATGTTGTCCCGAATCGTTCCCGAGAAGATGAACGTATCCTGCAGCACAACACCGATTTGACTGCGCAGGCTCTGAACGGTGACATCACGAATGTCATGACCATCGATCACCAACGAACCTTCGCTTGGATCATAAAATCGGCTGAGCAGGTTGATGATCGTGCTTTTTCCCGAGCCCGTATGGCCAACGAGCGCAATCGACTGACCGGCGTGAACGTCCAGATCGATGCCTTTTAAGGCCGGACGTCCTTTTTCATATTCAAAGACAACCCGGTTAAAGCGGATCTCGCCCGTAATGGCCGGCAGCGGCTTCGCCCCCGGTTTATCGGCAATCATCGGCTCCTCGTCGATAAATTCGAAGATCCGTTCGGAGGAAGCCATCGCCACGAGCAATTGGTTATACATTTGTCCCAGGCGATTGATCGGGTCCCAGAAGTTGCCCACATAGTTGCTGAACGCGACCAGCAGGCCAATCGTCAGTTCTCCGGACTGAATCAGATAAACGCCCAGCACAAACAAAACGAACGTGCCGATGCCCCCGGTGATTTCAATTAATGGCCCAAACGCCTGGTTCATGGCCGACGCTTTATCCCACGATTTTTTGCTGCTCAGGTTCATCGAATCGAAGTAACGCATGTTCTCCCGCTCTTGGGTGTAGGCTTGGGTGACGCGGATGCCCTGAATCGACTCGTTCAAATGGGAATTGATCCGCGAATTCTTCATACGGACTTCCTGCCAGGCCATCCGGATTTTTTGCCGCAGCTTGGTGGAGATCAGGAACATAATCGGTACGGTAATCATCACCGCAAGCCCCAGCTTCCAGTTGATCAGCAGCAGAATCACGACGATTCCGGCCAGTTGTACGCAGTCGATCATCAGGTTAACGACCCCGTTGGTGAACAGCTCCTGCAAAGAATTGACGTCATTGGTCACCCGCACCAGCACCGAACCGGCCGGACGTTTATCGAAGAAGTTAAACGACAGCTTCTGGATATGCTTAAACAAATGGGCGCGCAAATCATAGATAACCTTCTGCCCAATCATGTTCGTATATTTGATCCGGTATACGCCGGAAGCCCATTGGATCAGGTATAACGCCAGAACGGCGGCGGTGATGCCGTACAGCAGCGATAAGCTGGTTTGGCCGTTCTCCGGCGCGATCGCCCGGTCGATGGCCAAACTCGTCAAATAAGGCACGGCCAGCTTCGTCAACGTACCGAGCACCGTCATCAGGATGATCAAGGGCAGCATCTGTTTGGCATAGGGAATCATGTAAGCGAAGAGCCGGCGAAATTGCTGCCAATCAAACGCCTTATCCATCACCTCGTCATCTTGATAGACAAACCGTTCCTCGATTTTGCCGCGTGCCGATTCCTTGCCCGGCCCTCGCTTATGCTCGGTGACCGTTTGCGTATTCATGCCATCTCCCCCCCTTCACCAAGGGCCGTTCCAGCCAAATGGTCCGCGTATTGGATACGGTACACGTCCCGGTACGGACCGGGCGATTCGATCAGCTCCTCATGTTTCCCGCGCTGGACGACCCGCCCTTCGTTCAAGACGAGGATTTCATCGGCATGCCGCAGCGACGAGATCCGGTGGGCGATAATAAACGTCGTTCGCCCCCGCATAACCTCTTGAAAGCCGGATTGGATCTCCTGCTCGGTCTCCATGTCCACCGCGCTGGTGGCATCGTCCAGAATGAGGATTTTCGGATTTTTGAGCAGGGCACGGGCGATGGCGATCCGCTGCTTCTGTCCGCCGGACAATCCCAGCCCTCGTTCCCCTACCACCGTATCGTAACCATCCGGCAGCTCCATGATAAACTCGTGCGCCTTAGCCAATTGGGCGGCGCGGATGATCTCCTCCATGGACACGTTGGTCATGCCGTAGGCGATATTCCCTTTGATGGTCGAGGAGAATAGGAACGTCTCCTGGAACACCGTGGCGATTTGGTTGCGCAAACTGCGCACGCTGAGCTCCCGGATGTCTTTGCCATCCAGACGGATATGGCCTTTGTTCACGTCGTAAGCGCGCATCAGCAATTGAATAATCGTCGATTTGCCGGAACCGGTGCCGCCGAGAAAACCGATCACGGAGCCGGGCGGCGCATGGAAATCGATGTCGACCACGGCAGGCATTTTATTTCCGTAAGCAAACGTAACCCCCTCAAACCGAACATCGCCGCGAACCTGCTCCGAGTCGAGCTCCATCGCCTGCGCTTCATCTTTGACGTCGATCGGTTGATTCAAAATTTCCAGCACCCGTTCCCCGGACGCCTTGGATTGCGTATAGTTGTTAATATGGAAGCCAAGCCCCCACATCGGTCCGATAATAAACCAGATTAAGCTGAAGAAGGCGACCAGATCGCCGAGCGACAGCTGCCCCTTGATCACCAGCGTTCCTCCGACCGACAGGAGCACCGCCACACTGATCGAAGCCAGCAACTCCATCACCGGAAAGAACTTGCTCCATAAAGTAGCCGCGAAAATCTGGTTATTCTTATAGCGCTCGTTCCGGTGCGAGAATTTCTCCACTTCGTGCGGCTCCCGGGCGAACGATTTGACGGTGCGCACGCCGGTTACGTTTTCCTGCACCGCGGTCGTCAAGGAACTGAGCGCCTGGCGCATTTCCTGGAACGCCGGATGGATTTTCGACTCGAATTTGAGCGCCACGCCGGCCAGAAACGGAATCGTGATCATCGTCAGCAAGGTCAACTGCCAATGAATGGACAGCATGACCGCCGATCCGAACGTCACCATCAGAATGAGATTGAGCAGTTGGGCAAAGCCGAACCCGACGAAGTTGCGGATTGCTTCCAAATCCCCCGTCAAGCGCGACATTAAGTCCCCCGTCCTGGCCGTATCGTAATAGCGGAACGACAAAAACTGCAGCTTCTCGTAGCATGCGTTACGCAGGCGATAGGCAAGATAGTTCCCCAATCGCCCGCCGAAAAAACCGTGCAGAAATTGCAGGAGCGCCTTAACGGCCACGACGGAAACCGCCGTTGCGGCAATCCATACAACTTCCCCGTAATTTCCCGGACGTATCACATCGTCAATCAACTTGCGCAGCAGCATCGGATAGACTAAACCCAGTCCGGTCGCGGCCGCCAAACATAATATCGACAACACCAAGTAATTCAACCTTGCCTGATAATAGCCCCGCAGTTGCCTGAGAACCTCCATGTCTCTCCTCCTACACACCGTTTCTTGGAATGCCTTGCAAAAAGCCCGTCTACCAAGGGTTCCGGACGTCTTGGTGCGATATCCGAGAGAGCCGTCAGAACGCGCAAAACCTCTCACAGCCTGAGAGCATGCGCTTACATGGCCTTGGCTCCTTGCAGTTTATCATCAGGATTTTCCCGCGGCAAAACGAAGAAAAGCCTAATATCCCTTATATTTGGAATATTAGGCCTCTATCCCGGGCAAATCCGGCTTATCTTTCATAAAAAGCTTCCATTTCCTCCACATCCCGCCCAATTTGCTCAAGAATGCTCTTCCAATGGGCGATCTCCTCCGAAGGGGCTTGGGAGCCTTGGATGCTCTGCTCCCATTCCTCCCACAAACCGCGGAAGGTTGCGGCGGTTTGCTCCTTGCGGACCGCGATTTCACGTTCATAATGCTCCCGGAACTTCATCTCCATCCCCTCGACGATCTCCTTCAGCTTGGCAAGCAGCGGTTCCTCAAGTTTGGCCCGCAGTTGCATGCGGCCGCCACCTTCAAAGAAGGACTTCGGATTTTTGAAGAACGGCCAATACGTCTCCGGCAGCAAGGTTCCGCTGTCCAACAAACCTTCCGGGATCACCGGCGTATTCCAGTTTGCTTCGCTCTGCGAATAACTGAGCGGCATTTCCAGAGCAGCTTCATGCCGACGGCACCATGCTTCCGCTTCACGATTCAGCAGCGTTTCGGCTTTGCGCTCCAGGCGCAGCGTTGTGGCGAGCAGCTCTCGCTCCAACTCGCCCGAAACCTGACCCAGCCAGCCATGCATCGCAACGGTAAAGTTGCGTTTCAGCGGACCGTTGCGCTCCTGCAGAAGCGAAGGGTGGAAAAATTCGGCGAACAGCTCCAACGCCTGCAGCCGCACCCGCTGCACGACGTGGAACAGCAGCTCGGCATTCTCCTGCCCCCACTCCCGGCCGATATCGACCTGGACGAACTCCGCAACCGCCTGCTCGAAGACATCCCGGCGTTCATGCAGAGCGGCGAGCTGCTGTTCCGCGCTTTTCGTGGTTTGCCCGGCCGCCTCGGTCCATTTAAACAACCGTTCGTGCAACTGCTTCAGCAGCGCGGCCGCGGACGAAACGGCCAGGTTGCCCAGATCTTGCTCCAGGAAAGCCGAGAACCGCTGCCGGAAAAGAGCGAAACCCGGATCGTCCGCGGCGTTCTCCCGGCTTGCGGCCATGGCGCGCATGCTGGATACGGCATACACGCTTGGCTGTTGAATACCAGCCGCTCGCAAGCCGTCCCGTACATGCTCCACGACGGCGGTCAACTCCTCCTCCGAGGCCGCAAGATCGGCCGCATTAACGACAAAGAACATTTTATCGAGAGCAAAGCTGCCCTTAATTCGGCCCAGTTGGCTCAGCAGCTGCTTGTCGGCGCGCGAAAACGCATGATTGTAGTACGTTACGAAAATGATCGCGTCGGAGTCTTTCATATATTGGAACGTGACCCCCGTGTGGCGGGCATGAATCGAATCCGCCCCCGGCGTGTCCACCAATACGATGCCCTGTTCGGTTAACGGGCAGCTGTAGTAAAAATCGATTTCGGCCACGAAGCACGCTTTCGCTTCGTTAGCCGCGTAGCTGCGGAACAATTCCGCCTCCACGACCTCGACCTGCCCGAGCCGTTCGGCAACCGCATCCCATCCGGCGGCCGCCGCCTTCAGGAAGCTGTAATGAGCCCGGCCGGCCGCCGGAATGTCTTCGGGTTTCAAGCGCCGAACCGCCTCCAGCCAGGCCGTTTCGGACCAAGCCCCCAAGCCGAGAGCTTGGAAGGAATAAGCCAAATCCTCGCGGATCGCCTCAGCGCTCTTGAATTTGACGGCTGCCGTTTGATGGCGCTGGCCGTCGGCCGGCGCCATCACGCGGATGATCGCCGCGGTGGTCGGATGCGGCGAGACGGGCAGCACGGCTTCGCCCAGCAAAGCGCTGGCGAAGGACGATTTCCCGGCGCTGAACGCCCCGAACAGCGCCACAGTGAAGACGCCGCCGCGCAGCTCGGCGGCGCGCCGGGTCAGCTCCCTCACCCCGGTCCCGAAGGCCGGGTGGGGAGCCAGCCGCTCCGCGGCGGCCGTCAGGCGCGCGGCGGCGGCGAGCGCGCGCCCGCGCGCCGGCGCGGGCACCGTTGCCGCCGGGGCACCGCCCCCGGCGGCTTGCGCCTGCGGCGGCCGAGCGGCAGCGGCGGTGCCCGCCGCCTTCGCCGCCGCAGGCGCTCCCGCGCCGCTGCCCGCAGCGCGCGGCGCGGCCACCCCCGCCCTCACCTCCGGCAGTAGGCCGGGGGTGAGGGGCACGGGCGCGCCCAGCAGCGCGGCACAGCGCGCCGCGCGCGCTTCGGCGGCCGCGTCCAGCTGCGCCAGGGCGCGGGCCGCAGGCAGGCGCGCCGCCAGCTCGGCGCGCCTAGCGAGCGCCGCCGCAGCTTCGGCGGCGCGGCGCGGCGACGGCGCGGCGAGCAGCGCGTCGATCACGCCCGCGGCCGCGCGACGGTAGCGCACGGCGATGCCGGCGCCCACCGCCGCCGCGTAGTGCAGCGTCGACTCGCCGGACAGCGTCGCTCCGCCCGGCAGCGGCTCCGTGATCCACGCCGCCTCCGGCTTCGGCATCCGCTCGTCGAGCTGCCGCTCCCAGGCTTCGCCCCACAGCTCCAGCTCCTGACCGATCGCCCGCAGCTCCTGGCGCACATGCCAATCCAGCTGCGCTTGGGCTTGCTCCCCCAGCGCCTGCAGAAACGCGGTTTGGCGCGCCAGTTTCTCCGCTTCCGTCCTCCCGCCGGCGAACCAGCCCTTCGCTTTAAAGCCCGGCGCCCGGCTCTCCAGGAAACGCCCGGCGAGCTCCCGCAGCGGCGGCGTCATCAACTGCGCCGTCTCCAGCAGGCTGCCGATGCGGCGCAGCCACTCCTGCTTCCGCAGCTCCCACGCCGGCTCTCCCGACGGGCCAGCGGCCTCCAGCATCCGCAGCTCTTCCTCCATCGCCGATACGTCCGTTTCTCCGCCCGCTTCCTGCTCAAGCCGCTCGCGCCGGTCCCGCTCCGCCTCGGCCGCCCGGGCCAAATGGGCTTCGACCGACTGGGCGGCCGAGGCATAAGCGCCGTATTCCAGCAACCCGTCGCCCCGGTCAAACAAGGCGCGGACCGCTTCACGCAACTGCGGCAGCATATTGCCGGGAGCATCGTCCCGTTTCAAAGAGATATAGAAAATTCCCTTCGCCGCGATATTCCAAGCACCAAACGCCCCGCGGACCGAGTTCCGATAAGCTTCAAAAGCCAGTTCCTCTTCCCGGTGCTTATCGATTTGATTCACAACCATAAAAACCGGCTTCCCGTAATCGCACAGCGATTTGGCGAAGCTTAAATTCGTCTCCGAAGAAACGTGGTTATAATCCATCACGTAAAAAACGACATCCGCCAAGTGCAAAGCGGAGTGCGTAGCCATCGCATGGCCGGCGTCATTGGAATCGACCCCCGGCGTATCGAGCAACACGCCGCCGCGCGGCGGCAGCTTCACCTGATCCCAGAGCTCGATGCGGGCGTATTCTTCCCCGTTAAGGCAATATGCCGCCACTTCATCCACCGGCACTTTCGCCTTGGCTTTGGCCGGATCGGCCGGCGTCAGCAGCGCATGCGGCTCCCCTGCCCGAATGAGCACCACGTTAGCGCTGGTCGGGAGAGGACTGGACGGCATCACGGCTTTCCCGCATAACGCATTGATCAAACTCGACTTTCCCGCCGAAAAATGGCCGCAAAACGCCGCAACCAGCTCCCGCCGGCCCAGCTTATCGCCAACCTCGCGCAGTTCCGCCGCCGCAGTCAGATCCCCTTCTCTCTCCAGCAGGTCCCGCAGCCGATGCAGCCGCTCCTGCAGGGTGTACTCCGTCTTCGTTATCGTCCGATCCATCTAAGCCCCTCCGTTTTCCACGCTGCGAAATCAAGTTTCATTTTGATTTTGATTATTCATATTTTAACATTTCCCTGTGCGCTTGGAAACGCTCCTCGCTGCGGATCTTCCTCTTCTCGCCGCACGTCCAGCCCGTCAACTTAGGTACCCAAGCGTTGCTAAGCTTGTGCGAAAGCGAAAGTCATATCTATCAGCTTCAGCTTGGCAGATGGAATCATGCCTATTCCCTTACCTCACTAGCAAGCAGGAGCCGAATGGCATGACATCATCATAATAAGTGCGCAGATGCAGTTATTTTCCCACATCTTCATCTAATCCGCTAAATAGCTGCACTCCTGCCGTTAATTTCCCCGCCGCCCCAGCATCCACTGCTTTCTTTGTGGATTCGTATGAATCTTCATGCAACGCTAATGGAAATAGAGGAGGTTTATAGCGCTATTTTCGAATATTCTTTCCGGATCGTTCTCCTAGGTCCTGCACAGCGCACAATCCCCCTTTCTTAGTTAGGCAAGTTACTCGCGCTCAACCGGCTGAAGCCATTAAAAAAACCGTCTCCCGGGAGAGGCGGTTCGGCCCGCTTGCGGCCTGTGTTCCTTACAATACTAATACAACCCCGACTCCCGATCCGCCAGCACCTGCCCGGTGAGCGACAGGTCGTAATCGCCCAAAGACGCCAGCACCTCGCGCAGCTCGGACGATTCCAGCGCCTCGCGGAGCTTGGCGATCCACTCGCGGTTTTCCGGTTTGTTCAGCACGACGAGATCCACTCGCTCAAGGGTAAGCGGAACAAAATCGAGACCGGCGATCCGGGCCGGCCGTTCGCTGCCGACGCCGACGTCCGCCTGGCCCAAGGCAATCCGCCCCCCGAGCCCCATATGCGAGGTTTCCTCCTGGGCATACCCGCTGATGGAAGCGGGGGCAATCCCATGCTTGCGCAATTGTTCGTCAAGCAGCACTCGGGCGCCCGAGCCTTTCTCGCGGTTGATCAACCGAATCCCGGGCCGCGCCAGATCCTCCCAGGACCGAATGCCCAGCGGATTGCCCTGCTTGACGTAAAAACCGGCCCTGCGCGCCGCAAAATTCAGCACCATATAAGGGAGAGAAATGAACAGTTTGCGGATATACGGCAAATTGTATTCCCCCGAGTCCCCGTCATACAGATGCGTGCTGACGATATCGGCCGCGCCGTTGTACATCGCTACCAAGCTGTCCATGCTGCTGGCGAAGGAACGCAGCGGCCGGTACGAGCGGCCCTGGGATTCCAACGCTTTGGCCAAAAGGTCGAGCCCCGGGTCCTGGCCGGTAATCACCAGCGTCCTTGCGCCTTCCCTCGTTTCACCTCCGTCGCCATCCGGACGAGCCGGCACGGCATAAGGGACCTGGAATACCGGCATTCCGGCGGCGGAAGGCTTAGTTCCGCCTTTGGCCTTTTGCTTATAGGCTTCCAGGTCGGTGGAGTCCACCCTCATCTGTTTGCCGACCCGGTAAGCGGGAAGTTCCCCTTTTTTGATCAGATCGTAGACGGTTAACTTGGATACCTTCAACAGCTTGGCGATTTCCTCCGCCGTATAAGAGATCGGTTCGGTCATGTCTCTCTCCTTCATCCGTTTCGCCATAGTTCATGCAACTAGACTCATCTTACCGGGGATTTCCCTTTTTTTCAATGGAATGTCCCTTACGCATCTATGCAAGTCGTTATGTTTCGTATAATCTAGTTATAATTAGATATATCCAGGAGGATTACCCATGCCGAAAAATCGAAAACGGCCCATATGGACGGCTTTATTCGCCTTCATCCTGCTCCTCTCCGCCGGATGCGGCAGCAAGGAGACGGGAACCAGCCCTTCATCGGCAACGGCCGGAAATGAACCCGAAGCGGCGGAGCAAGTCGAACTGCTGGTCTCCGCCGCCGCCAGCTTGACCGAAAGTTTGGATGAGCTTAAGAGCCTGTACGAAGCCGAACACGGCAATATCAAGCTGACCTTCAACTACGCCGCCTCCGGCACGCTCCAACAGCAAATCGAACAAGGCGCCCCGGCCGACCTGTTCCTGTCCGCCGGGACCAAACAAATGGAGGCCTTGATCGACAAGGGACTCGTGGACAACCAGTTGACGGCAAACCTGCTCACTAACGAACTGGTGCTGGTCGTTCCGCAAGACGGTTCAATAGAGATTGACAAGATCGAGGATCTGGCAAATCTCGGCGACATCGCCATCGGCACGCCCGAATCCGTACCGGCCGGGAAATACGCGCAGCAAACCCTTGCTTTCCATAAGCTGTGGGACAGCCTGCAGTCCAAGCTGGTGCTGACAAAAGACGTCAAGCAGGTGCTGTCCTACGTCGAAACCGGAAACGTCGACGCCGGGTTCGTGTACAAAACCGACGCCGCCCTTTCCGATAAGGTCGAAGTGGCCTTGAGTGCGGAACCCGGAAGCCATGATCCGATCGAATATCCGGTCGGCGTCTTGAAGAACAGCGCCCATCCGCGCGAAGCCAAGGCTTTCTATGATTTCTTGTGGAGCGACCAGGCCCGGCAGGTGTTCAGCAAATACGGATTCACCCCGGCGGAGTGAAGGGCTTATGAGCGGACAAATGATTCCGGACCCATTCTGGGAGCCGGTCGTATTGTCAATGCAGGTGTCCATCGCCGCTACCGTCATCGCTTTTATGGCGGGACTGCTGGCGGCATGGCGGGTGTCCGCCGCTTCCTTCTACGGAAAAACGCTGGTGGAGACGGTCTTTCTCCTGCCGCTCGTGCTGCCGCCAAGCGTAGTTGGTTTTGTTTTGCTTGTGGTGCTGGGAAAGAACGGCTGGATCGGACAAGCCGCAGAAACCCTGTTTCACCTAAGCTTCGTGTTCCGGCCGCTCGGCGCGGTGGTTGCCGCGGCCGTCGTCAGCTTCCCGCTGATCTATCAAACGCTGAAGTCCGGCTTTTATGCGGTGGATCCGGAGCTGAAAGACGCGGCCCGCTCGCAAGGCGCCGGCGAATGGCAGGTGCTGCGGTATATTGTGCTGCCCCTCGCCTCCCGCTCCCTGCAAGCGGCGTTTATTCTTGGTTTCGCCCGTGCGCTCGGCGAATTCGGGGCGACAATGATGATTGCCGGCAACATCCCCGGCCGAACGCAAACGATCCCGACGGCGATTTATTTTGCCGTCGACGCCGGAAACCTGCCGCTGGCCTGGGCGCTGACGGGCTGCACCATTCTGCTGTCCTTTGGTCTGCTGTTGATCTCCTCCCGCTTGAAAAACGACTAAACTCCCCGTCAGGCAAGACGCTTGGCGGGGAGTTTTAATCGTACTCTAACGCAAAAAACCCCCTCCGGGGAGGCGTGCAAATCTGCACAAATCCTTGGAGGGGATTCTATTTCGCATATGCTTATGGGATTTCGCCCCGCTTAACCGACCACTTCCGCCGTTTCCGCCGGCAGCAAAATTTCAAAAACTTTGCCATGCTGCAAAATCGTAATGCCTCTGGTTTTGTCCTTCATCACAACGACCTCCGGTTTTGCGGACATCCGCTCCAGATAATGCTCGGGCACCTCGCCGGAGTTGCTGACGACCAAACCTTCGACTTCGCGCTCGTCGTTTTCGCCCAGTTGCAGGCCGATCACTTGCTCAAACACATCCGAAAATTGTTCAAAATTATCGGTATACACAGAAATGCATCTCATGGGGTCTCTCATCCTCACCTATTCATTATCTTTTTTTGCCGCACTTCTCTTATTTTTTCTGACTTGCGGCGTTTTCATACGTTTTTTGCCTTCGCGGCATACGTCGAGCAGCGGGCAAACCTCACATTGCGGATTTTGCGCCTTGCAGTGGTACCTTCCGAAAAAAATGAGGCGATGATGCGTTAATGTCCACTCTTCTTTCGGAACCCGCTTCATGAGCTTCTTCTCCACCTCAAGCACGGAATCGTTCCATCCGGCCAACCCCAGTCGTTTGCTGACGCGCTCCACATGCGTGTCCACCGCGATGGCCGGCACGCCGAAGGCGTTCGAAACTACGACGTTTGCCGTTTTGCGCCCGACGCCGGGAAGCTCGACCAGACGCTCATGTTCCCGAGGCACCTCGCCGCCGTACCGCTCCAGCAAAATCCGGCATAAATTTTGAATATGCTTCGCTTTGCTGCGAAACAAACCGATTTTGCGGATATCCTGTTCCAGTTCCTCCAGCGGCACCGAAACGTAATCTTCGGGAGTTTTGTACTTCCGGAACAAGTCGGCCGTGACTTTATTCACGGTCGCGTCGGTGCACTGTGCGGACAGGAGCACGGCAATCGTAAGTTCGAAGGCGTTCTCGTGGTTCAACTCGCAGCGCGCATCCGGAAACATGGCACCGATGGTATCCAAAATATGGCGGGCCTCTGCTGCCTTCATGTCTCCACCCCTTTCTCTGGAGATCGGTTTTATCCGCGAAAAAACCGTCCTGATCCGGGAAACATCCCGCATCAAGACGGTTGATCTCACGAAAAATGATTATTGCTTTTCGATTTCAACCAGCTTGTCCCCGTTGAAATACAAAACAATTTTATCATTAATCTGGAGCGATTGCACGGATATTGTCGTGTCGCCTTGGTGAATATATGTGTCCGCCGTTACCGCAAATCGGTAATTGGTATCCGACGTACTGGACCGATATACGATAATCTCTTTGCTTACCCCGTCGTACCGGGATAACTTGCGCTCCTGCGAGGTCAGCACTTTGACGACGACCGTTCCTCCGGTATCCTTGCGAACTTCAACGCGATCGCTTGTCGTCAGCGAAGCGGTGCTCGTGCTGACTTCGGTTCCCCGCTGTACCTTCACGCCGCTTGCCAGCGAAAAAGTCTCCTCGGTACCGGTGAAGGATTTCACCGTTAATATCGTTCCGTCTACGCTTTGAATCTTACCCAACGTCAGCTTCACGACTTGCAGCGAGACGGCCGTTTGCCCGTTGAACGTAACGTTGATCGTCTGTCCGGCCTTCAGGTCGCCGACTTTGATCGCTCCGCCGTTTTCGCCGAACAATAATGCCTGGTCAACATAGAAGTCTCTAGAAACTCCGTCTGCCGTTGCCCGAATCCGACTTCTGGACGTATCTACCGACACGATTTCGAACTGGATGGAAGTCTTCACCGCCAACGTTTGCAGTGCGTCCTGATTCGCCGTCAGCATGGCGGTCACCGGATCTCCGGCTTTGATATCAGACAGCGAGGCGCTAGCTTTCCCATAGATGCTAATCGATGGGGTAATTCCTTGATAAGGGATTTCCACGGTTTTGCCGTTGCCCAGCAGGATCGTGACTTTCTTCGTCGTGGTATTCGTCGACACGTAAGTACCTTCATACTTGTAAGTCACTTCCAAATTGACCACGCGCGAGCCTACCACCGTCAGATCGACTCTGCGTCCTTTGGACAGCAGCGCCTCCAGACCGGACAGAGTTGGCGCCGTCGTGTTATAGGTGTATTTCGTCTTTTCGTCGATGACGAATACATACGGTTTTTCAGCGGCATCGATTACGGTGAGCGCCTTGGTTTTGGCGTCATAGTTGAGCACGGTAGCGCTCGCCAACTGCTCGGACTGCCGTCCGGTGACAACGATTTTCGTTACTTCGTCGTCGGGGTTTAATGTCAACTCGACCTTGTCCCCGCCGTTTTCGTCGGTGATCAAATCCTCCAGGTGCGCCTCGGCGATGCCGTTGATTTGTACGACAACATCTTTGGCCAATCGTTTGATTTCATCGCGTCCGCTGGCGTTCGTATAGCTGAGCAGCGTGTCGCCCGTGAGACTCAGCAGCGTACCGGTCACCGTGCGCTCCGTTGCTTGAGTGACTTCCAGGGAAGCCAGGACACCGTTCTTGACCGAATAGTTTACGGAAGCCCCGGTATTCACTTCACCCATTTGATTTAACCGTTGATTTTGATACAGCAAAATCGTCTTATCATCAAACTTGAATGTTTCTTCACTGCCGTTGGCGACTTTGATCGTGACGGTTTTCCCGGTGAGGTCCACTTTGGAAACCGTACCGCTGCCGGATACATTCCCCACGGATTGCAGTTGTACGATCACCGGCTTTTTCTCGGCAGTAAACGTTTCGCGCTGGATCACTACCGTACTATCCGGCGTAAGATCGCCGACCTTGATGGCATTCCCGTACTGATCGACAAAAGATGTGTTACTATCATAGTTCAAGGTCACCGGAGTGTTATTTACTAACACCAGCAATTGATTATTTCCCGGGTTCCATAGTATCGTTCCTTCCGAACGTTCCAACTGCTGATTCGGATCGGTCACTTCCACATAAGCGGCCGAGCCTACCTTATCCACGGCCAGCACTTTCGTATACAGCTTCAAAGCGCTCTTTGAGGCTCTCGATTCGGAATCCTTCGTAAAATAGACGGACCGATTGTCCAACGTAAAGCTCTTCATCTGGCCGTTCGTATACAACGTCAGCTTGTTGTCCGTCAGCTCGGTCACGATCCCCTCGTAGACGTTGGCGTAACCCGGATTTACGTATTCGCCGCCGCGGCTTAAGAAGGTAGCCATCTGGGCCCGCGTTACTTTGCCGAGCGGATCAAAGCGATTGCCTTCAACCCCTTTGGTCAGGTTCAGCTGAACCGCGACATTTACATAACCGCGCGCATTCGCCGAAATGCTCGATTGATCGGCAAACCCGGTCGACATGGAGGCCGAGGCTTTGGCTTCCGCATCTTTGCCAAGGGAACGCACGAGAATTTTGGCGACCCATTCCCGCGAAGCCTTCTTCTCGCCCCACGCTTCCCCTTCCTTCGTGGCGGCGATCTCTTCATTCTTGTCGATCAATTTCTTCGACAGCGCCAGTTCCAAATAAGGTTTAAAATAATTGCCGACCTTGAGATCCGCCGGAGCGTCGGAACCGCTGCCCAACTGGGAATCCAGGTTCATGAACCGGATGGCCATCGTAATCGCTTCCTGCTGGGTCACACTATCGCCCGGCCGGAATTTTCCTGCATCGCCGAGGATAATCCCTTCGGCCGCCAGTTTGTAGATATGTTTCTCCGCCCAAAATCCGTTCTGTACATCACTGAACAAAGCTACCGTCGCGACATTTTGCGAGGGGTTTACGTTCGGCGTTTCCTCGGCGAATGCCGCCGTTGTTCCGCCCAAACACATGGCCGTAACCAGCATGGCGGATACCGCTCTTTGGGTACTGCGTTTAAACGTGCGTTTATAGGATGCCATCCAATTCTTCCTTTCTACTATAAAAGATCTCCATATATCCTTTCGACGGCGGACGGTCGAGTTCCTCCCCGATTCCTTAATTTCTTGACAACGGATGCGTCAGTTCGACATGCCCCATCAAGGTATCGACGGGAGTTCCATCGACCCGCAACTCGATCGCTTGCACCTCGTCGAATTGGAACAGGGTGTTTTTCAAAGCATCGAGAGCCAGCGCTTCCCCGCCTGCGCCAAGGCGCGCTTCATCGGGGAGCGACAAGTCGACGGTGACCGTTCCGTCCTTCAAATCGGCGGAACGAAACTCGGCTTTGCCCCACAGGGAGAACTGCTTGGCGCTACTTGGGGTTTGCAGCGCTTTAAGGGCCGCCAAATATTTGTCCTCCTCCGCTTGATAAGTGATCCCGCGGCTTGCTTTGGTTAACTCCAACATCTGATCGTCGGTATAATACGTCTCGATCGTTTCCGTAATCTGCGGCGGCGGATTCATCTCTCCCGCTCCTTGCGACGAATCCTCCTCCTGCGGCGAAGCCGCGTTCGGAGGCAGCACGTTCTCCTGGTTTGCCTCGGCGTTCTCCGCTCCGGCGTCCGGAGCGGTCTGCGGTTTTTGCCCGCAGCCGCTGCTCAAGGCGAGCAGAAGAACCAAAACTCCCAAGATATAGCTTTTTCTGTTCACGGTTTCTTCCTCCTTCGCCCGGCAATCACTGAAGGCCGAAATATTCTTTGATGCCGTCAACGATGCCTTGGGCAACTTTGCTGCGGTACTCGTCGGTTGCCAGCAGCGCATCGTCGCTCTTGTTGCTTAAGTACCCGCATTCCAGCAGCACGGCCGGCATGGTCGTTTCCCGGGTCACGTGCAGACTTTGCGTGCGAACATTGCGATCGGGCAAGCCGGAGGCTTGGACCATATGCTTATGCATCACCTTGGCCAGATCCAAGCTGGCCGCCCGAGTGTAATAGGTTTCCACGCCGCTGGCGGTGGCGGAACCGGAGTTCGCGTGGACGGAAATAAAGATGTCCGCGCCCGCATTTTCGGCGATTTTCACCCGCTCCGGCAATGTTGGATAAGTATCGCTATCCCGCGTCAGCACCAAATTGATGTTGGGATCGTTCTGCAACAGCTCCTGAACTTTCAGAACCACCGCAAGGTTGAAGTCTTTTTCCTTGTTCTTCGTTACGCTGATCGCGCCCGGATCGCTGCCTCCATGACCGGCGTCCAGCACGACCGTTTTCGTTCCGTCGCCGCCGGAGGTTCCGCCCTGGCCCCCATCCACGTTCAAAGTAACGATGATCAGCCCGTCGTTTTCGTTGACCAACTGATAATTGACCTTATAATTCAAATCCAACACGACCCGTACGGTCGATGGATTGCTGCTGAACAGCGCATATCTGACTTTGGAGACATCGGGATAATCCGTTACTTCAATGGCTCCGCTCTTGTTGGCGTCGAGCGGCGCTCCACCCGCCAACATGTCGGCAAATTGCGCTTGCGGAAGATCGATCACGAGCCGTTCCGGACCGCTCATCGTAAAAATGTTCGGTGTCACGCTCTTATCGATCGCAATCATTAGGCTGTTGTTGCTAAACGCGATCCCGGTAACTTTGGCCAAGTCGGCGGTATCCGCTGGCGGCACAACCGTTCCCGGTTGCGGTCCTTCCGTACCTGTGCCGGATCCAACATTGCCAGCATTGCCGGCATTGCCGCTTCCGCTGCCGGAGTTTGGCGTCGTCAAATAAGCAGCTTTAGCCGGATTGTCCCAAGACACCTGCAACCCCATCTGTTCCCCGACGAAACGCATCGGCACGAGCGTCGTGTCCTCGGCAAGCCTCGGCGCGATCGGCAGTTTGACCTCGCTGCCGTTTACGGAAGCGGTCGTTTTATTGACGTTGAGAATAAGCGTTGTATCCGATTGCTTTATGGTTACCGTGCCCGTCTTTTTCTCCCAGTTGACGTCAAAACCCAGCTCCTCCGCGACGACACGAATTGGAATCATCACATTTCCGTTCACATTCTGGACTTGTCCATTTTTGGGCAAAGCGAGCGCTTTCCCGTCCAAATAAATACTCGTACTGCCCGGCGCAGCGTGTCCTGTTTGCGCCATCACGATCAGCAGCATCCAGGCGAACATGAGCGCCGCCAAACCTTTTTTCTTCATCCGTCACCCCTACCATCCTAGAATTTTGCCTCATGATGACCGATGAGTTTTCACACCTGCATTTCGACATCACCAGACGACATATTAGACGCCAGAAGCCCTGGAAAGTTGCGAAATTATGGCATTTTTCTGCTTAACTTTTGCCAGAGCTTCCTACGACAATCCTGGGTTCCCTGAAAACGGAAAAGGCACACCCTAGCGGGGTGCACCTTCTCGATTTCGAGCAAAAAATAGCCCGGCAAATCTTCAAAGCTAGCAACGGACCTGAGCGACGTTAATCGCTGTAGCTTCCGGCAACCTATTCTGTAACGGACCGAGATGACCTT
This sequence comes from Paenibacillus sp. JL3B1040, assembly GCF_057063165.1. Classification (NCBI taxonomy): domain Bacteria; kingdom Bacillati; phylum Bacillota; class Bacilli; order Caryophanales; family Paenibacillaceae; genus Paenibacillus; species Paenibacillus tiangongensis. The sequence continues at coordinate 3,224,346 of NZ_CM169317.1, forward strand.
ATCTGCTTCGATATTGCTCCGAATCCTGCTGACAGGGCTAAATAACGCCATTGGGGTCCGTAGCTTAGGGAAATACTCAGGAAATGACGGGATAACGGTTCTCCGGTCCGTTACAAATTCCGTCCTCACCGTTACATTTCCATTTCCCAGCGCTCTTTTGTTCATTATCCCGATGAATCAGCTTCAGCAATCTATCGTGTGGTCTCCCCCCCACGGCGGCCTCCCCGCGCTCTTCTATTCAACAGCTAACGGCTCATCGGATGCTCCAGGTCGACGTGGCCCATCAGCGATTCGACCTGCTCCCCATCCAAAGTCAGCTCGATTTGTTTGACCTCGTCAAATTGGAACATCGTTTTCTTCAGCGCTTCGATGGCCAACGATTCCCCGCCGGCGCCCAAGCGGGCTTCGTCCGGCAAGCTGATATCGATCGCCAGCTGTCCGTTCGCTTCGGAGAAGGAAACGCTGTTCAGCACAACGTTCTGCCACAGGGAAGCCAACCCGCTGTCCGCCGTTTGCAAAGCTTTGAACGCTCCTTCATATTTGGAATGCTCCGCGGAAACCTCGATCTCGCGCGTTTTCTCCTGCAGATCCATGACATCGTCATCCGTAAAATAGACCTTGATCGTCTGATTACTGGACTCGGGAGTATGCCGGACCTCTTCGGAACCGTTCCCGCCGCCTCCCGCTCCCTGAACCGCGCCGTCTTCCGGCGAAGATGCCGGTTTATCTCCGCAGCCTGCCGCGAGACCAAGCAGGGCGATCAACGTCAAAATATATCCTAATCTTCTCAAGCCGTCTCCCCCCTAAAGTTCGTCTCCATCTTCATTACAGCCCCAAATATTCCTTAATACCCGCGACGATGCCGCTGGCGACACGCTGCTGGAACTCTTCGGTCCACATGAGGGACTCGTCGTTCTTGTTGCTGAGATACCCTACCTCGAGAAGAACGGCCGGCATCTTGGTCTCCCGGGTGACGTGGTAGTTGCTTTGCCTTACTTCCCGGTCCTTGAGACCGGTTGCCGCCACAAGATGGCGGTGCATCACCTGGGCCAGCGCCAAGCTCTCCTTTCGGGTATAATGCGTCTCCGTCCCGGTCGGATTAAGCGGCGGATCGATGCTGTTGCCGTGAATGGACACAAAAATATCGGCGTTTGCGTCATTGGCGATTTGGGCCCGCTCCGCTAAAGACAATGTGGCGTCGTCCGTGCGGGTCATCACCAGTTCAATGCCCGGCTCCTGTTTCAGCAGCGCTTCCACTTTCAAGCCGACGGCAAGCGTAAAATCTTTCTCCGGCTTCTTCGTTACGCTGGTCGCTCCCGGGGCCGTGCCGCCATGGCCAGGATCGATGACGACGATCTTCTTGCCGCCGCTTCCCGCACTCCCCGTTTGGCCGTCTAGCGATGCCGCTCCCGGCGCCAAATCGACGGTCACCAGGCCGTCGTCAAGATTGGTTACCGTGAACTCCGCGTTCCGATTCAAGTCGATCACGATCCGCACGGTAGACGGTACCGTGCTGAATAGCGAATAACGGATCTGGGATACGTCCGGATAATCGCTTACCGCAAATTGACCCATCCGACTGGTATCCAGCGGATGAACCTCCCCAAAGGTCGGGGCAAAATCGGCGTTAGGAATATCGATGACGATCCGATCGGGACCGCTCATCTTAAATACGTTAGGCGTCACGCTGCCGGAAACGGCAAACATCAAGCGATTTTCGCTGAAGCTGATACCCTGGATCAGCGCATTGGGGGTCTCGGCTTGGTTCCCGGTCGTCGCGGACCCCGGCAAGTATGTATCGTCATTCCCCGCCGCCGGCTGCTCTTCCGGAACGGATACCGGGGTTTCCTGCCCGGGAGCCGGGCTTCCCGTTCCCGGAACGACACCGCCCGCGGAACCTCCCGCAGGGCTGGTTAAATACGCGGACTTGGTCGCATTGTCCCAACTGACCTGCATGCCCATCTGTTCTCCGACGAACCGAAGCGGCACGAGCGTTGAATCTCCCTGCAGAAATGGAGCGCCATTGAGCTTGACCGCCTGGTCACCGACGGAAGCCGTATTTTGACCGAGCGTCAGCTTAAGCTCCGTTCCCTCCTGCGAGATGGTGATCGTCCCGCCCTTCTTCTCCCATACGACCTGGTAACCCATCCCCTCGGCAACCACGCGCAGCGGCACCATGACATTGCCTCCTACAATTCCCGCCTGGACGCCGGCAGGCTGCTGCAACTCCTGACCGTCGAGTATAATATGCGTTCCGGAGGTTCCCGACGAGGCCGCGTAGGCATCTTTCGCCAATCCCGGAAAAATCAGCAAGCCAACCAACATAAACATCATCAAGCCGAGCTTCTTCATTCGTTAATCCCTACCCCACCCTCGTATTTTGCCGAATCAAGAATTTCATGGGCGGATACGCCCCGCTTTGCGGTCCAGCGGACTCTGTAAACGCCAACATTCCCAATACACTGCTAATTACTTCCATAATATCAGAAAAAACGCGGCGTTGATAGACTTCTATTTTCATAGATTGACAAAAAGAGAGACAAAAAAGCCCCGGCTGCCTCTCGCAACCGGGACTCCCGCCAATCTCAGGCGGTTTAAGCCAAATGCGCAAACTTCTTCTTCTCGTAAGCCGCAATCAAATCCTCGTGCTGAAGGGTCAAACCGATATCGTCCAAGCCTTGCAGCAAAAACTGGCGGCGATGCTCATCCAGATCGAAACTCAAGTTCAAGCCGTACTCGTCGGTGATCGTCTTCTGCTCCAGATCAACCGTCAGCTTATAGCCTTCATGGGCTGCCGTCCGCACGAACAGCTCCTCGACCTGTTCTTCGGACAGCTTGATCGGCAAAATGCCGTTCTTAAAGCAGTTGTTGTAGAAAATATCCGCAAAGGACGGCGCGATCACGCAGCGGAACCCGTAATCCAGAATCGCCCACGGCGCATGCTCCCGCGAGGAGCCGCATCCGAAGTTTACGCGCGAAATGAGGACGGACGCGCCGGCGTATCGCGGTTTGTTCAATTCGAACTCGGGATTGACGTTCCCTTCCGTATCGAACCGCCATTCATAGAACAAGAACTGGCCAAACCCGGACCGTTCGATCCGCTTCAAAAATTGCTTCGGTATAATCGCATCGGTATCGACGTTCACGCGGTCCACCGGACCCACGATACCGGTATGTTTCACAAATGCTTCCATCGTCGATTCTCCCCTTTTCCCTTGATTAGCTCAGGACTTCGCTTTTGATTTCCCACTCGCGCACGTCGACGAAATGACCCTTAATCGCCGCCGCAGCCGCCATGGCCGGGGAAACCAAATGCGTTCTGCCGCCGCGCCCTTGCCGTCCTTCGAAGTTGCGGTTCGAAGTGGAGGCGCACCGCTGTCCCGGCTGCAGGACGTCGGGATTCATCGCGAGACACATGCTGCAGCCCGCGTCGCGCCATTCGAAGCCCGCTTCCTTAAACACCTTGTCGAGGCCTTCTTTTTCCGCTTGCAGCTTCACGCGGCCCGAACCCGGAACGACAATCGCCGTTACTTTATCCGACACCTGGTAGCCCTTGGCGATTTCCGCCGCTGCGCGCAGGTCTTCGATCCGGCCGTTTGTGCAGGAACCGATAAAGACATAGTCGACGGCGATCTCCGTCATCGGGGTGCCTGGCTTCAAGTCCATGTATTCCAGCGCTTTTTCGGCGGCCTTCCGTTCGTTGTCGGTCGCGAAGTCCGCCGGATTCGGCACCGTTCCGTCGATTCCCGCGCCCATCCCCGGGCTGGTCCCCCAGGTGACCTGCGGAATCAACGAATCGACGTCGAATTCTACGACACGATCGTAAACCGCGCCTTCATCGGAGGTCAGGCTCTTCCATTCGGCTACCGCCTGTTCGAACGCCGCGCCTTGCGGCACGTGCTCGCGGCCGCGCAAATAGTTGAACGTCGTTTCGTCCGGCGCGATCAAGCCCGCTCTCGCCCCGGCTTCGATCGACATGTTGCAGACGGTCATCCGCTCTTCCATCGTCAGCTCGCGGATCGCTTCACCCGTGTACTCAATAACATAGCCGGTAGCGAAGTCGGTGCCGTACTTAGCGATCACGCCGAGGATCATATCCTTTGCGGTCACGCCCGGTTTACGTTTGCCGACAAAGCGGACTTCCAACGTTTTCGCTTTCGCTTGCTGGAGGCATTGGGTTGCCAGGACGTGCTCGACTTCACTCGTACCGATCCCGAAAGCAAGCGCGCCGAACGCACCGTGCGTGGAGGTGTGGCTGTCGCCGCAAACGATCGTTTTGCCCGGATGCGTAAGTCCCAACTCCGGCCCCATGACGTGCACAACGCCTTGATCGATCGTATCCAGATCGTATAAGGTGACGCCAAAATCGCGGCAGTTCTTAGACAGCGTGTCGATCTGCTGCTTGGAGATCGGGTCCGAAATGTTGTAGCGGTCTTTGGTCGGAACGTTATGGTCCATCGTAGCGAAAGTCAGTTCCGGACGGCGTACCTTGCGGCCGCTGAGACGAAGTCCCTCAAATGCCTGCGGAGACGTCACCTCATGCACAAGGTGCAAATCGATATAGAGAATGCTAGGCTTGCCTTCCTCTTGATGGATTACGTGATGATCCCAAATTTTCTCGTACATTGTCTTTTTGCTGCTCATATTTATTCACCCCACACAAGGATTCGTACAAATCTCAAGGCGCAGGTGCGCGATTGTCCGCTTCCCCCAGCCTTGAATATTGAATTCAATATAACATTTTCACGTTAATTGTTCCAAGATATAATAACTATAATGGCGATAGGTTTATCCTATAAATCGAGCAATACCCGCGTATCTGAATCCGATGTTGATTCTGTTCGCCGGTTTAATGAATTGCCTGGACGAGCACCAGCATCGCCGGAAGCGCAAGAAACGAAGCGAGCGTCGTCCAAACGATGCATCGGGACACCAGGCCGGGTGAAGCATCAAAGCGTTCGGCCAGCACAACGGCGTTGACCGCGACCGGCATCGACGCCAGGATGAACAGGACGGAAAACAGCGTGCCCGTAATCCCCAGCAGCTTCAAGGCCGCGTAGGCCATGATCGGCGCTATGGCCAGACGAACCGCCAGCCCCATCCATACTGCCGTCGGTCTCGCCCGCTTGGCGTCCGGACGTCCGACCTTGGTCATTTGGGCGCCCAAGATCGTCAGCACGACCGGCGAATAAGCGTCCGCCACCATGGAAATGCCCTGCTCCAGCTCGGCGGCCAGGTGCAGCCCGGCGACTTTCAGAAACACAGCCAATGCCGCCGCATAAATCGCCGGTAAAGCGAATACGGATTTGACCGCGCTTTTGACGGAAAAGCTGGACCTTGCGGCGAAATACACGCCGACCGTATTGACGAGGATCATTTGCGTAATCACGTACACCGAGGCTTTATCCAACCCCAGTTGGCCGAAGGCAAGCAGCACGAGCGGCAACCCGTAGTTCGCGCTGTTGGTCAAGGTCGAGATCAGCGTCATGCCGGCGGCTTCCGACTGCTCCAGCCAGCCGATGAACGCCGCCGCCTTGGCCACGCCCCACATCAGCAGCAGATTCACCAGGGAGAAAGCGATGGTGTTGTATAGTTCATCCGAAGTCATTTGGGCGTTGCGGAGCGTGTCGAAAATGATCGCCGGACTTAACACGTACAGGTACAACGTCAGCAAGGGCTTCGTGTCCCAGGCGCGGAACCGCGCCAATAACGCGCCGGCGGCGACCGGGACCGACAACGGCACGATGACCTGGAGCAGCGTGGACAATACGGTTTGCAGCATGGCCGTAACCTCCCTCTCTTTTTGCTGCCCTCTATTTTACCCCCTGTTTCATCGCATCGTCCAAGACCGGAAAGCAATACCGTTGATAGCCTTTGCCTATATCTTGATAAAGGAGTTCGAACACGCGGCGCAGAATGGTTTACAGCAAGAAAGAGGCGAAAAACGGAGGGGGATCGGCATGAGAAACGAACAAGAAATGATGAGTCTTATTTTGGATTTCGCAAGGAATGAGGAGCGAATCCGCTTGGTCACTTTGGAAGGATCGCGCACGAACGACAGGATTCCTCGCGATGCGTTCCAGGATTACGACATTTCCTTTTTCGTGACGGATTTGGATTCCTTCAAGGAAAACGATCGGTGGATCGACGGCTTTGGCCGCCGCCTGATGATGCAAAAACCCGAAGATATGGAGCTTTTTCCGCCGGAATTGGGCAATTGGTTCTCTTATTTGATTCTTTTCGAGGATGGAAACAAACTGGACCTTACGCTCATCCCCTTAAATGAGCTGGAGGATTATTTTGCGGGCAGCGACGGCTTGGTGAAGGTCTTGCTCGATAAGGATGCGCGAATCGGCCGGGAAGTGGCCGCAAGCGACCGGCAATATTGGATAAAGAAGCCGACCGCCAGAGCGTTTGACGATTGCTGCAATGAGTTCTGGATGGCTTCGACTTACGTCGCAAAAGGTTTGGCGCGAAAGGAGATTCTTTTTGCCATCGATCATTTGAACGAGATTGTGCGTCCGAATTTGTTGAGAATGATGGCTTGGCATATCGGATCGGAGCGAGGGTATGACTTCAGCGTCGGGAAAAATTATAAGTTTATCGATCGCTACCTGCCGCCCGAAGAATGGGAGGCCTTGCTGTCTACCTATGCCGAACACGGCTATCCGGAAATGTGGCGGTCCTTGTTCGCTTGCCATGCGTTATTCAGAACTTATGCAAAGACCCTGGCGAAACACCTCGGAACCCGCTATCCGGATTATGACGAGGCCATCACCAACTACACGGAAAATATCTATCGCTCCCTTGAGCGGTAAAAAACAAACCGCCTATGAACCAACTAGGCGGTTTGCGTTTGCATCCAGGATATAACAACAAACGAGATTTAGAACGAATCGACGCCCATCACATGATCGAGCGGGACCGGCCCGATGTTGCGGCTGTCGTTGCTGTTGTTCCGGTTGTCCCCCATCACGAACACGTGTTGATCCGGAACTTGCCAAACCTGAGCCGCTCCGGCGTCCATCTGCTCCTTGATGTAAGGCTCCTGCAATGGCTCCCCGTTGCGGAACACTTGCCCGTCCTTCACTTCGATCGTGTCCCCGGGCAAGCCGATTACCCGTTTGACGTAAAAGATATCGGCCTCTTCTCCGGACAGCCAGGTGATGATCGGATGCTCCTTCACGTCGTCCCAAAACGTGCGGCTCCGGTCAACACGGCTGTCGATAATGACGATGTCGCCGTAGGCCGGCAGCTTCTCCAGCACATGCGCAAACTTCCAGGCATAAATCCGCTGGTTATCGTTTAATGTCGGTTCCATCGAATGCCCGTCCACTTTATAAGGTTGAATGATAAAAATGCCGATGATCATGCTAAGCACAAACCCGAGGGCGATCGAGAAACCCCAGCCGCCGATTTCTTTCCACCATCTTTTCCGTTTCAAGCGAAAACCTCCACCAACTTGATGTTTGACTCTATTATAACGGGTACCGATGCAGGAAGACAAATTTGGCAGCTCCTCCCATTTTCACCCTTTTTAAACCATCGATGAATTATTCCGCCCTATATGATATAGTTTATTTATAGGTTTTTCTTATAAGAAACAAAGGGGTTAATGCTATGGAACTTCGCCAGCTTCAATACACCTTGCAAATCGCCGAGGAAAAAAACTTCTCTCGCGCCGCCGACAAGCTCCACATCGCCCAGCCGTCGCTGAGCCAGCAATTGTCCAAGCTGGAGCGGGAGCTCGGGGTAAAGCTGTTTCAGCGCAACACGAGCACGGTCGAGCTCACCTACGCCGGAGCCAGCTTTATCGCGCACGCGCAAAAAATCATGGACGCCGTCGCCCAGCTCCGGCAGGAGATGGACGACATCTCCCAACTGCGCGCCGGCCGCGTCGTGGTCGGCAGCATGCCGATTACCGGTTCCCACCTGCTGCCCTACGTGCTTCCGGCGTTCAAGGAGAGTTATCCGGATATCCAAGTGACCCTGCTGGAGGATACGTCATTGAATCTGGAGAAGCTCACGGCCGGCGGCGGCACCGATCTTAGCCTGCTTTCGCTGCCGCTGCAGGAGCCGACGCTCTCCTATGTGCCGATCGGCGAAGAGATCATCGATTTGGCGGTTCCGCCAAACCACCCGCTGACGGAAATTCCCGGCGTCCAGGAGCGGGGCGTCGAACTGGCACAGCTTCAGGCTGAACCGTTTATCGTGCTCAAAAAAGGCCAGGGGTTCCGTAAGCTGACCGTCGAGCTGTGCCGGAGCGCCGGGTTCGAACCCAACGTCGTATTCGAAAGCAACAATATTGAAACCGTACAATCGCTGGTTGCGGCCGGCATGGGCATTACACTCGTTCCGCGATTTATCGCCCGGGCCAAGCGCAGCGAGCTGATCCCGGCGTATTTGCCGCTGGCCCAACCCGTCCCGAGCCGGACGCTCGTGATCGCCTACCGCAAAGGCCGTTATTTGTCCAAAGCCGCGGAAGCTTTTATTGAAACGTTCAAAGCGACGATGGAGCTGCGCGAGCGCGCTTACCATTCGTAGCGGTCCGGGCGACGGTCGGAAAAAACGGGAATGCGGCCGCGAACCTCATCGACGAGTGACGGGTCGACGGCCCCGGTGACGATCGCCTCTCCTTCTCCGCCCTCCGCAATAACTTCGCCCCACGGATCAATGATCATCGAGTGCCCGAAGAAAACGTCGTTACCGCTCCGGCCGGTCCGATTGCAGGCAAGCACGTACATTTGGTTTTCGATCGCCCGGGCCATCAGCAGCGTGCGCCAGTGATGCATCCGGGGATGCGGCCATTGCGCGGGGACGATCAAAAGCTTGGCGCCCTGAAGCGCCAACGTCCGGGCCAGCTCCGGGAAGCGGATATCGTAGCAGATCGCCGCCCCGGCTTTCGTGCCGTTCAGTTCAAAGACGACGTTCCGTTCTCCGGGCGCCACGTACTTCTGCTCATCCATCAACCGGAACAGATGGATTTTGGCGTAACGCGCCGCCTCTCTTCCCTCCCGGTCAAACACATACATGGCGTTGTAAATGTTCCCGTCCCGCTTCTCGGCGATGGAACCGCCGACAATCTGGATGCGGCGCTCCGCGGCAAACGCCGACAGCCACTCCCGCGCCGCGCCGCCCTCAGGGTCGGCCAATTCATGAATCCGGTCCAACGCGTAACCCGTGTTCCACATCTCCGGGAGCACCGCCAGATCCAAGTCCGGATGTTCCGAAACGGCCTGCTCAAGCAAAGCCCGCATCTGTTTGAAATTTTCCTCCGGTTTCCCAAGCCTGATCTCGCCCTGAATCAGGGCGACTTGCATTTTTCCTTGCTTTCGCTCCGCCATATCACCCACTCCTCCGAAGCAACCTATCAGATATGATAGCCCGCTCGTTAACGGGAAGCAATACGCGTCATCGGGCGGAAGGGAGAATTGGACAATTCAGCGGCGTCAGTCCTCCAGCAATACACGCTTTAGAAAAGGATCTTCAAGCCAGTCAGCCAACTGCTTTGGGGAAAACCCTTTCGCAACGTCCAGGTCCACCAGCGATCCGCCGGAGTAACCGAAAATCGCGGAACGGTCGGGATCGTGTCCGGACCTTTTCGCAGCACGTTTTTCAGTTTTTCCAGCATATTGCGGAAGCTGTTTTCCAAGTCGGTTTGCGGTTGGGCAGCCGCCTTGATCACCTGGTCCAGCTTATCGTTACCGCCGACGAATTCTCCGGCCTCATTGAGGCCGACATCCGCCAACGATAGTCCGGTTAAGGTTTGCAAAAACTCGTTGACATGCCATTTTTCATAAGCCGCTTTATTGATGGATGTCCCGTTTTGTTCGGCCACCAATTCCCCATGGCTTAACAGGCGCGCTCCAAACCTTTTGTCGCTCTCGTTCAGCGCTGCTTCGATCCGCGCTTTGGTTTGCGCATCGGACGCCCCCTCAACCGTTATGCGATTGTCGCCGCCGACGCGGAAGGTCAGGTTTTCTTGCTCGTTCCGTGGTATACCGTGTTCGCTCAGCGTCTGTTCGATCTGGCTGTTCAAGCGCTGTCTATCCAGGTAAAGATTGTAAATCTCAAATTGAACGCCATTCATTTGCGATCTTAACGATGGCGAGTTTTTTTGCGCTTCTTGGGCTTCCGCGCTGATGGTTACCGCGTCTTTCGGGACGGTGGCCGCCCGCGCGGACTCCTTGGCCCGCGGGGAAGATGTTCCGTAGGAAGTTTCCCTCAACCGTTTGGCAAAAAGCGTATAATCCACCCTGCTGTTAATATTCATAACGGCTCCTTTCGTAAGGTGAGTTTTAAGGTTTATATCGGTAATTGAAGGAATTTGTTTTACCGTCGGCCGGACGGCCGCCCGGGAGCGGTTGTCTTTCTCGCTTTTTTCTTTTGCAAAAACGAGGGGACGATGGTATTCTTACAGTAATCATACTCAATCGGACACACGTAAAACGCGAAGACGGGACCAGTACGAAAGAAACGCGGCGCCACAGAGAGTAAATTCCATCGGCTGAAAGAATTTACATGCCAGCCCTTTCCGAACCCTACCCCCGAGCGGCCGGCCGAACAAGCCGGACAGCGCCCCCTGTTACCGGGTATTCAAGTTGGATGGGATTCTTCTCATCAATAAAGGTGGTACCGCGGAAGTCAAACTTTCGTCCTTTGCGTGCAAAGGCGAAAGTTTTTTTATTTTATCTATCGTTCGAGGAGTGATCCCCATGCTGCGACGCATCGTCGTCAAAATCGGCAGCAGTTCGCTGACATCGTCGGAAGGAGAATTAAACCGGGGGGCGCTCGCCTATTTCGCGGCCGAATTGGCCGGGCTGATCCGGGCCGGATATCAGCCGCTGCTCGTGACCTCCGGCGCCGTTGCCGCCGGGTTCCGCGAAATCGGCTACCCCGAACGGCCGAAGCTTCTTCATGAGAAGCAGGCTTCGGCCGCCGTCGGTCAAGCGCTGCTGATGCAAACTTATCGCGAAGAGCTGGCTCTGCACGGGGTTTCCGCCGCCCAGGTGCTGCTGACCCGATCCGACTTTCAGAACCGCAAGCGGACGGGCAACGCCAGCATGGCGATCGAGGAGCTATTAAAGCGAAACGTGCTGCCGATCATTAACGAGAACGACACCGTGTCGCTGGATGAATTGAAATTCGGCGACAACGACACGTTGTCCGCTCTCGTCGCTAACCTCATTCGGGCCGATCACCTGCTGATCCTCACCGATTTGGACGGTCTGTATACCAAGGATCCGCGCCTGGATCCGGAAGCGACCCGGATCGGCCGGGTAACGGAAATTTCCGGCGAGATCTACGCGATCGCCGGCGGGGCCGGTTCCGCCGTCGGCACGGGCGGCATGCGCTCGAAGATCGACGCCGCCAAAATCGCCTCGCTCGGAGGCGTCCCCGTCTTCGTCGGCAAGGTCGACTCGCCCGGCGATCTGCTGGCCGCTTTGCGCGGCGACGGACGGGGCACCTATTTCGAGGCCCAAGGTGCGGCGCTGCCGCGGAAGAAGCAATGGCTGGGCTTCTTCTCCACCCCGATCGGAACGCTGACGGTCGATGCCGGTGCCGAAGACGCCTTGATTCGCGGCGGGCGAAGCCTGCTTCCGGTCGGCGTCAAAGCCGCGACCGGGCATTTTCATACCGGCGACGTCGTTGAAGTCGTCAACGCCGGCGGCGAGGTACTGGGGCGTGGCATCGTTAATTATGACGCGGAGCAGCTCCACGGTATCCTCGGGCTCCCCAGCACCGAGGTCGTCCAAAAAATCGACAGCATCCATCGCCTGGAAGTCATTCACCGGGACGAATGGATTTCGCTGAAAGCCTAAAATCAAACCCATTCCATAGCGGAAATCAAGGAGGTATACGTATGAGTGAAGTGAGACAAAAAGCCGAGCGGGCCGGCGGCGCCGTTGCCGTGCTGAACCGATTGACGACGGCGCAAAAAAACGAAGCTCTGCTGGCGGCGGCCGAAGCGCTGGTGAACGGCAGCGCCGCCATTCTCGCCGCAAATGAGGAGGACCTGCAGCGAGGGCGGGACAACGGTACATCCTCGTCCATGCTCGATCGCCTGGCTTTAACCCCGGAACGGATTGAAGCTATCGCCGAAGGGCTGCGGCAAATCGTCGGGTTGCCGGATCCGGTCGGGGACGTGCTGGAGACGATCGACCGTCCGAACGGACTGCATATCGTCAAACGCCGCGTCCCGCTCGGTGTCATCGGGATCGTCTACGAGGCCCGGCCGAACGTCACGGTCGACGCGATGGGGCTATGCCTGAAAACGGGCAACGCCGTGGTGCTTCGCGGCGGCTCCTCCGCCTTGTCCTCCAACCGCAAAATCGTGGAGATCATCCACGGCGCGCTCGCGGCAACCCAAGTTCCTGTTGAAGCCGTACAGCTGATTGAGGATCCCAGCCGTTCCTCCGTCGACGAGATGCTTAAACTGAACGGGCTGCTCGACGTCGTGATTCCGCGCGGCGGCAGCTCGCTGATTCAAACGGTCGTGCAAAACGCCACGGTGCCGGTCATCGAGACGGGCGCCGGCATCTGCCATACGTACCTGGACGCTTCGGCCGATCCCGCCATGGCCGCGGACATCGCCTTAAATGCCAAAGTGCAGCGCCCGTCGGTCTGCAACTCGATGGAAACGCTGCTGGTCCATGAGGATTTCGCCGAACGCCATCTGGCGGAGCTGGCCGGCCGGTTCAAGGACGCCGGCGTCGAGCTGCGGGGCTGCGAGGCCGCCAGACGGCTGATCCCTTGGGCGGTGCCGGCCACGGACGAGGATTACGCGACGGAGTACAACGACTATATTCTTAATGTCAAAATCGTGCGCAGTCTCGACGAAGCCACGGCGCACATCGCCCGTTTCGGCACGAAGCACTCCGAATGCATCGTCACCCGGGACGGCGCCAATGCCGAACGGTTCCAGCAGGAAGTGGACGCCGCCGCCGTATACCATAACGCCTCCACCCGCTTTACCGACGGTTTCGAATTCGGGTTCGGCGCGGAGATCGGCATCAGCACCCAGAAGCTGCATGCCCGGGGACCGATGGGACTGGCTGCGCTGACGTCGAGCAAATATATCATCCAGGGGAATGGGCAAATCCGGCAATAACCGGCCGTCCCCCTTTTTTTCACCACTTCAACAGGAGGTCATTCCCTATGCAAACCAACTCTACTTTGGCCGCCTCCACCCTCTGTTTTTATGGAGCGGGCTCCATGGCCGAAGCCATCGTGCGCGGATTGCTCCATAAGCAAGTCGCTAACGCCGGCCAAATTGTCATGCTGAACCGCTCCAACCGGGAACGGCTCGAATATTTAACGCAAACCTACCGGGTCCAAACGGCGATCGAAGACGATGCGAAGCGAATTTATCTGCGGGATGCCTCGATCATCGTCCTGGCGATGAAACCTAAGGACGCCGGCGCAGCTCTGGCCGGCCTGGGGCCGCTCTTGCGCGAAGGCCAACTGATCGTCTCCCTGATCGCCGGCTTGTCCATCGCCACGATCCAGGCCCTGCTCGGCACGAAGGCGGCCGTGGCCCGTACGATGCCGAACACCTCCTGTTCCATCGGGCACGGCGCGACCGGCATTTCCTTCTCGCCGGAAACGAACGGGGAACAGCGCGCCCAGGTGTTGTCGATGTTTGAAGCCGTCGGAACGGTTAGCGTCATCCCCGAAGAGCAAATGGAAATCTTAACGGGCGTATCCGGGAGCGGACCCGCATATGTTTATTATCTGATGGAAGCGATGATCGAAGCGGGGATCGAAGGCGGCCTGACCGCGGAGCAATCCCGCGAGCTCACGGTGCAGACGGTGCTGGGCGCCGCCCGGATGATGGCGGAAACCGGCGAAGCGCCAACCAAGCTGCGCGCGGATATCACCTCGCCAAACGGTTCGACGCAAGCCGCGATCGGCGTGCTGGAAACCGGCAGCTTCCAGCCGAACGTGCGGGCTGCGGTCCACCGGGCCGCCGAACGTTCGAAGGAAATGGGCGAAGCGGTTAGACAGGCGCTGTTGTAGCAGCAGCGCTTGGGCCAACAAGGGGGGGCTGGCCGCCCTGAGGCCAGTGCGAAAGGGGGACGGGAGCATGAATTATGGCGACATCCCATGGGAAGAGAAACAAGCGGCGCTGGGCGCGTTAAGCCGAGTGCGGGAAGTGTTGGCGGCCCGCGGCTGGTTTCCCGCTTCCAGCGGAAGCTTATCGGTGCGGGTCGGCAGTTATACGCCCGACCGGTTTGTGTTTGCCGTTATTTGCGACGAGACGCACACGTCGGAGTTGTCCGCGGAGCCTTCCGCTCCGGCAAGCGTGCTGTTCGTCGATGCCGCCGGCGCGCCTTGCGAACCGACGCGGCTGAAGCCTTGCTCCGATACGCCGATTCACGCGAAAATTTACCGGATGACCGGCTGCGGCGCGATTGTTCACGTCCATACGGCGTTCAATAACGTGCTTAGCGAATATTTCGGCGCGGACGGCGGGGTCCCTCTCAAGGGAAACGAGCTGCTCAAAAGCTTGGAGATCTGGGAGACGGATGCGGAAATTCGGGTGCCGATCCTGCCGAATCCCGAACTCCCTGCGATCCTCAAGCGAATATCGGGTGGGCTGGATACGCGCGTTCCCGCGTTGCTGCTCCGAAACCACGGGATTTATGCCTGGGGCTCCGGCGTTGCGGAGGCCAAGCGGCATCTGGAAGCGCTGGAGTTTATGTTCGAAGCGCTGTACCGCTCCCTGCTGTTGCCCCCCCATGGGCGCAATGCCCGATAACGACAACTCGCGGCATGCGATAGGCGGTTGGGCGGATCGTTGATCCGCTCCTTTCGCGCTAACGCTGGCCGCGAGTTTTTTTTCATGTGCATGAAACCGGATTATCTCTCGATAAATTCCGCATACGCTGTAGAGTCCATCAAATTTGCCAACGCGAGGTTCGGATCCTCCTTCAGCCGGATGTGCACCATCCAACCTCCATCGTAAGGCTCTTCATTCACGAGCTCCGGCGCGGTGTCCAGCTCCCCGTTGACCGCCAGCACGGTCCCGCTGACCGGCGTAAACAAATCGGCCACCGTCTTGACGGATTCGATCGTGCCGATGGCGTCCTGCGCTTCGATCTCCTGCCCCGGATCGGGCAGCTCCACGAACACGATATCGCCCAAACGATGCTGGGCGACGTCGGAGATGCCGATTTTCACCGTCCCGTCCCCCAAATCAAGCACCCATTCATGCTCATCGCTGTACCAAACGTTTTCCCTGATCTCACTGGCCAAGATTAGCTCCTCCTCTGTCCGGATAATCTATCGTCCCCTACTTGCCTTGCCGATGCTCGAACCTGAAGTTTCTTCGTTCAGATTATTCCAAACCCGGCTCTCATGTCAATATTATTAACACATTTGATAGAGTCTAGCAAAATGTAAGCGTAGACTTTTCCATTAAACGAAATAGTTTAAAATTATTATGATAACTTTATTGACATCTCGATCGATTTTGAGTATTAATGAGATGTATAAGCTGCGGTTGATGGCAGAGGGAGAGATTACAATACGCAAGTTCTGTAACGCCGAAGGAGCAAACCGCCATGCGGTGAATCTCTCAGGCAAAAGGACTTCTGCCGGACGCAACTCTGGAGAGCATTCGCAAGCGATGGAATCGATGGAGTGATGAAGTCATCTTCGCATTGCGCGAATCACCCAAGGGGAAACCTGCACGTGCCTTCATGGCTTCGGCAGGGTAACTCTCAGGTACAAGGGACAGAGCCAGGAAGATCCGTTAGGGAAGCTGACGGAATTTCTTTGGCCTGTCCTTTTCGTTTTTCCAAAAAAGGCCGATCCGGCCCTACGAGGTGATGGTAATGTCCGAATCCGCATTGCGGCGAACGCCGCTCTACTCCGGGTATGCGCGTTACGAAGGCGTCCGCTGCATCGATTTCGGCGGCTGGGAGCTGCCGGTGCAGTTCAGCGGCATCCAGAAAGAACATGAAGCCGTGCGCGAGCGCGCCGGATTGTTCGACGTGTCGCACATGGGCGAATTTTTCGTGGAAGGACCGGAAGCGGAACGCTTTTTGCAGCGTATGACGACCAATGACGTGACCCTGCTCCAACCGGGTAAAGCCCAGTATACTTTGCTGTGCTACCCCGATGGCGGCGTGGTGGACGATCTGTTGATTTATATGCTGGAGCCGGGGAAGTACATGCTGGTAGTCAACGCCTCGAATATCGAAAAGGATTGGGAATGGCTGCAGCGTCACCTTCCCGCCGACGGCGCAACGATGCGTGACGCGTCCGGCGAGACGGCGTTGCTGGCCGTGCAAGGGCCGCTCGCTTCCACGATCCTCTCCCCGCTTTGCGATGGGCAGGAGCCCGCGGCCTTGCGCCCGTTCGCCTTTATTCCGGAAGTGCGGATTGCCGGTATTCCGGCGCTGCTGTCGCGAACCGGGTATACCGGCGAAGACGGCTTCGAGTTATATGTGGCGGCGGAACGCGCGAAAGCGTTATGGGACGTTTTGATGGAAGCCGGGGCGGCGTACGGCCTGCTCCCCGCCGGGCTCGGCGCCAGGGATACGCTGCGCTTCGAAGCCTGCCTGCCGCTGTACGGGCAGGAGCTCGGGCCGGATATCACCCCGCTCGAAGCCGGTCTGAACCGGTTCGTGAAGCTGCAGCAGGGCGATTTCATCGGGCGCGAGGCGCTGGCCAAACAGCGGGACGACGGCGTACCTCGCCGCTTGGTCGGCCTCGAGATGATCGATCGCGGCATCCCGCGCACGCATTACCCGGTGTTTGCCGAAGGCTCGGAAGTACCGCTCGGGGAAGTGACGACAGGTACGCAGTCGCCGACTTTGAAAAGAAACCTCGGGATGGCGATCCTGACCAGTGCCTATACCGAACCGGGTACGATCCTGGAGGTCGACATCCGCGGCAAACGGCTGAAGGCCAAGGTCGTCCCGCTGCCGTTCTATCGCCGAAACGAAAGCCGCCAAGCGACGAAAGGAGATTCATAAAACCGTATGCTAAAGCACCGTTATTTGCCGTTAACCGAACAAGACCGAAATGAAATGCTGGCGGCCATCGGCACCGATTCCGTGGAGGCGTTGTTCCGCGATATCCCGGAGGCCATTCGCTTTCAAGGCGAGCTCCCGGTCTCCCCGCGCCTGGACGAATACGCGCTGACCCGGCACCTGGCCGAGCTGGCCGGGCGCAACGCCGACACCGATCGCTTCGCCAGCTTCCTCGGCGCCGGACTTTACGACCATCACATCCCTTCCGTAATCCAACACGTCGTGTCCCGTTCGGAGTTTTATACCGCCTACACGCCCTATCAACCGGAAATTAGCCAAGGCGAGCTGCAGGCGATTTTCGAGTTCCAATCCTACATCTGCGAGCTGACCGGCCTCAAGGTCGCCAATGCCAGCATGTATGACGGAGCCACCGCTTTGGCCGAAGCCGGCAACCTGGCTGCGGCCGCCACCAAGCGCAAGCGGCTCGTCGTCTCCCGCGCCGTCCACCCGGAAGCCCGCGAGGTGCTCGCCACTTATGCCCATGGCCTGAACCTCGAGCTCGTCGAGGTCGGCTGGGAGCAAGGCGTGACCGATCGCCAGGCGCTCGCCGCCGCCATCACCAAGGACACCGCCGCCGTGCTGATCCAAAACCCGAATTTTTTCGGTTCTTTGGAGGATCTTCGCGCGATCGGCGAATTGGCTCACGCGCACGGCAGCTTGCTGGTCGTCAGCAGCAATCCGCTGGCGCTTGGCCTGCTGGAAGCGCCGGGCAAGCTCGGCGCCGACATCGTCGTCGGCGATGCCCAGCCGCTTGGCCTGGCCCCTTCCTTCGGCGGTCCGACCTGCGGATTCTTCGCCGTATCGGAAGCGCATATGCGCCGGATGCCCGGCCGGATCGTCGGACAAACGACCGACCGGAACGGCAAGCGCGGGTTCGTCCTGACCCTGCAGGCCCGCGAGCAGCATATCCGCCGCGAGAAAGCGACCTCGAACATTTGCTCCAATCAGGCGCTGCTTGCGCTGGCCGCCTCCGTCTATCTGTCCGTCATGGGCAAGCAAGGGATGGCCGAGGTGGCGGAGCTGAATTTGCAGAAAAGCCATTATGCCCAAAAGACGCTGACCGCCATTCCCGGCGTAAGCGCGGCTTTTGAATCGCCGTTCTTCAACGAGTTCGTGCTGCGGCTGCCGGAGGGGACCGATCCGGTCCGGCTGCAGCGGGACTTTCTCGCCGCAGGCTTGATCGGCGGGTACGATCTCGGCCGCAGCTACCCCGAGCTGGCCGGCCATCTGTTGATCGCCGTAACGGAAAAACGCAGCAAAGCGGAAATCGACCAATTCGCCCGCGTGATGGAGGAATCGATATGTCCGAAATAAAAGAGACGAAACCCGATGAATTGTTGATTTTTGAGCGCAGCCGCCCCGGACGGGTCGGCTATTCCCTGCCGGAATGCGACGTCCCGGCCGTCGCTAAGGAAGAACTGGTGCCGCAGGGCATGCTGCGGAGCGAAGGCTTGGCTTTCCCCGAAGTGTACGAGGTGGACGTGATCCGTCATTATACGGCGTTATCCCGCCGGAACTTCGGGGTCGATAACGGATTTTATCCGCTGGGCTCCTGCACGATGAAATACAATCCGAAGGTCAACGAGGACGTGGCGCGGTATTCCGGCCTGGCCAAAATCCATCCCTTTCAGCCGGAGGAAAGCGTGCAAGGCGCGCTGGAACTGATGCACCGCCTGCAGCGGGACCTGGCCGGACTCACCGGCATGGATGAGGTGACGCTGCAGCCGGCGGCCGGGGCCCACGGCGAATGGACCGGCCTGATGATGATCCGCGCCTACCACGAAAGCCGCGGCGAGCGGCGGACCAAAGTGATCGTGCCGGACTCCTCGCACGGCACCAATCCGGCCAGCGCTTCGGTTGCCGGATTCGAGACGATCACCATCCCGTCCACCGCGCGCGGCATGGTCGATCTGGACGCGCTGCGCGCAGCCGTCGGCGAAGACACGGCCGCGCTGATGCTCACCAACCCGAACACGCTGGGCTTGTTCGAGGAACAAATCCTGGAGATCGCCGACATCGTGCACGAAGCCGGCGGGCTGCTGTACTATGACGGCGCGAACTCCAACGCGATCATGGGCATCGCCCGCCCCGGCGACATGGGCTTTGACGTCGTGCACCTGAACCTGCACAAGACGATGAGCACCCCGCACGGCGGCGGCGGCCCCGGCGCCGGTCCGGTCGGCGTCAAGCGGCGGTTGGTTCCGTTTCTTCCCGAGCCCATGATCGTCAAGGACGAAACCGGCCGGTACGCCATTCGAGGCACACGCGCCGCAGGAGCCGCCGCCGATGCGGCTAACGCCAAAAACTCCGGGGCGGTCGGCTCGATCGGCCGGGTGAAAGCTTTTTACGGAAATTTCGGAATTCTTGTCCGCGCTTATGCGTATATCCGCAGTCTCGGCCCGGAAGGACTCCGCCAAGTGTCGGAAAATGCCGTATTAAACGCCAACTATATGATGAACCGCTTGGCTCCTTATTACGACCTTCCGTACCCAGGTCAACCGTGCAAACACGAATTCGTCATGTCCGGCAGCGGGCTGGCGAAGTACGGCATCCGCACGCTGGACATCGCCAAGCGGCTGCTGGACTTCGGCTATCATCCGCCGACCATCTATTTCCCGCTGAACGTCGAGGAATGCCTGATGATCGAACCGACGGAAACCGAAAGCAAGGAAACGCTGGACAGCTTTATCAACGCCATGATCGCCATCGCCAGGGAGGCCGAGACGGACCCGGATCGGTTGCGGAACGCGCCGCACACAACGCCGGTCACGCGCCTGGACGAAACCGGCGCCGCCCGGAAGCCGGTGCTGAACTGCGCCTGCGGGTAAGCCCGGAACGGAGGGTTTGCGCCTCCAGATCAAACAAAACTGCAATATCGTTCAAACTGGTTTGGTCGAAAGCATCAAGGAGCGGTTATATACGAAATATCGTACAGAGAGCACTTACGTCACGCCACAGCCACTTCCTACAAGCACAAAAAGTTGGATGGAATCTAACCCTTATTCCATCCAACTTTTTGTGTTCAGGGACTTCTTAACCAAATGTTGTATTTCGTACAACATGATTAGTAGCCAAAACGGCCTTTACTCGGAAATGCTGTATTCCGTACAACATTATCACCCTCAACCCCTTCGACAGCGCGAAATTGTTGTACGAAATGCAACAATCCGTGCCATCACACCGGGCTTCCCCTTCAAATATTGCAGTCTTTACAACATCTAGGACTTAGAAATACACCGCCCAAATCACGATGGCCAGCAGAATGCGGTACACCGCAAACGGCACGAGCTTGATACGGTCGATCAGCTTCAGGAAAAACCGGATCGACAACAGCGCAAACACAAAGGCGCTGATAAAGCCGACCACGAAGAACGGCAGCGCATCAATCCTAAAGTACTCCAAATTCTTCACCAGGGAAATCAAGCTGGCCCCGGCCATAATCGGAACGGCCATGATGAAGGTGAAATCGGCCGCCGCGCGGTGGCTTAAACCGAGCAGCACCCCGCCGGAAATCGTCGATCCCGAGCGCGAGAAGCCCGGCCAGATCGACAAGCACTGAAACAAGCCGATGCCAAACGCCTGCTTGTACGAAATTTGGTCGACCGTCTCCACGCTTACGCGCTTCGGAGCGAACCGGTCAGCAGCGATCATCAGCAGCGCCCCCACCACCAACCCGATCAGCACGGTCGCGCTGGAGAACAGATGCTCGTCGATGAAGTCTTCGAACAGGACGCCGAGAATCCCTGCCGGAATCAACCCTACGATGACCTGCATCAGCTTCAGACGCGAACCCGCCTGTCCAACTGCCGATGCTCCCTTCGCCTTCCCCGATTTCCAGCGCGACAGTCCCAGCAAATCGATAAACCGGTCCCGGAACACAACTAGGACGGCTAATATCGAACCGAGCTGGATCACCACCTTAAACGTGTTCGCCACATATTTCGACCCCAGCAGTTCACCGGTTTTGAGCCACATATCGTCGACGATGATCATATGCCCCGTGGAGGACACCGGAGCAAACTCCGTTAGTCCTTCCACCAAGCCGAGAATGATCGCTTTGAGTAGTTCCAAAAAATTCATCGTATCGGTTTCTCCTTATATTTCACTCATGATGATCTTCTGTCTCTAGCCGCCATTAGCTCTCGCTGGCGTTGCGCTTTCTTTTGTACAGCCAAACCAGGAGCCCAATCAACACCCCCAACGCAATAACGGCATAAGCAATATGGGAATAAACGTCCATGAACGCGACGATTTCTTCCCACGATCCTCCTACCGCGGCGCCAAGCAGGACGAGCGCCACGTTCCAAATGAGCGTCCCGATGGTTGTGAACAACAGGAACAAGCCGAACTTCATTTTGGACATGCCGGCCGGGACGGAGATAAGGCTGCGAATCAGCGGAATCATGCGGCAGAACAGCACCGTCCAGTAGCCGTACCGGTCGAACCAGGCATCCGCGCGGCGCACGTCTTCTTTTTTCAGGCGCAGGATCCGTCCGTAACGGTCGATCCATCCTTCCAGCCGATCGACGTTCACCAAATATCCGATCCCGTACAGGATTACGGCACCAAACACCGATCCCAGTGTCGAGAACACGATGACTCCTGCCGGCGTCAAACTCGTGTACGTGGTCATAAATCCGCCGAACGTGAGGATCACTTCCGACGGGATCGGAGGAAACACGTTTTCCAAGGCGATGAGCAGAAAGACGCCAAAATAACCAAACTGCTCCATAAAGTCCGTAATCCAGTTCTCCACGTTATATCTCTCCTATTTTTAGCGAATCGCTTTTTTTACGTTGCGTAAATATCGGGCCCGGATAAAGAAGAAATAGGCCACTTGCGCCAGCAGAAAGCTGGTCAGAATCACGACCGTCTGCCAAGCGACGGAAAAGTTGAAGAAGCTCTGCATTGCCTTGAAAGCGAACAAACTATGCACCATCGCCAATGCGATCGGCACGAAAAACAGCAGGCCCACTTGACGCGTAACGACGTCGGCCAGTTCTTTCTCCGTCAACCCGAGCTTGGCCAACGCCCCATACTGTCGCCGGTCGTATGCCAAATCGCTGTACAGCCGGAAATAGAGAAAGCTCCCCGCCGCGATGAAGAAGACCGTTCCGACCAGCAAGGCGAAAAAGAGCAAGGCCCGGTACGTTGTCCGCTGCACCTCATACAATGTGCCGCTCACAGTTAGCGCGTACGGCTCCCCCGTTTCATATCTCATCCTGCCGTTTTCCGTTAAATCCGCCGCAATGCCGCGCGTCAACTCAGGTCGTTCCACGTAAAAGCCGGTGAAGCGGTCGACTTGCAGCTTATTTCCCGCACCTTCCGCCGACGTTAACCGTGCCAGCAATTCATCGCTAATGACCAAGCCGGAAAAGGAACCTTCCCAATCGCTGCCCATCGCCCCCGTCAGATTTTCCGGAATCGCTACATGCTGCGTGAGGGCGGTTTCCCGCACCTCGACGTCCGGTGCTGCCGCAAACGTATAGGCAACCGGCTTCCGCTGCTTCAGCAGCGGTCTCTCCCGCTCCGAGCTAAGCAGCACGAGCGCGTTCATGCCGCGCGGCGGCTCCTCGGATACTTGAATTCCCGCCGCGGTCAGCGCCCGTCCATAGTCGGCGAACGAAATGAACGGCATCTGCTCGACCGGCGACGACGATGTCGCCGAAAGCACCTTCGCGACGTAAATCGGGAGGTTTAATTCGCGATAGACGATCTTTCTCGCCTCCAGTTCGCCGCGAATCTCGTGCAAATGCGCGTCCGCAAGTCCACTGCCGGCCTTGGCCACATAACCGATCTCCACCGGATAGTCCTGCTCGAACTCGCCGGCCAGCCGGTTGACCGAGGCAAAGGCGCCCACCGCGCAAAACGTGACCGTGGAAATGATCGTCACGAGAAAAAACATCAAGGCGTTTTCTTTCATCCGGTACGCCAGACTCGAAACGGTGACCAAATTCGTTTTGCGCCAATAGAAGCCAAGCCGGCTTTGGCCCAACCGAATCAGAAACACGCTAAGCTGCGTGTAGAAGAAATACGTGCCCCCGATCGTCATTGCCGTCACCGGCAGCATGCGAATCAGCACATTGGAAGCCGTCGCCGTCGCCGCCAGCGTATAACCGGCGCCCAGCAACAGCACGGCGAGCATCGATAGAGCCGGAGAAGCCTTCAGCGGCCGGGCGGGCTTCATTTCCGCCTGAAACAGATCGATCAGCCGGTGCGAGCCGAGCAGCAGCGTCGTGCACAACGAGATCAACAGAAACAGCAGCGAAAACGCCCCGATCGTCAGCAGCAATCCCGCCCACGGAATGTGGAACGCAAGCTGCGGAACGCCGAGCAGAGTGGAACCAGCCATCAAAAACAGCTTGCCCATCAAAAGTCCCCCGCCGATGCCGCAAGCGAGCGAACCCGCGCCGATCAGCAGATTTTCCAGGAATACCAGCTTGCGCAGTTGCTTTTCGGTCATGCCGTGCAGCAGCAATATCCCGAATTCGCGTTTGCGGGAACGCAGAAACGAGCCCACGGAATAGATCACGAAGAAGAAAGAAAACACGTACATAATCACTTCCGCCGCCCATAACACCATCACGGCCGACCGATGGTACGCGACTTCTCCTTGAAGGCCGGGGTGAAACAGGAACAACGCGCAAACATAAAACATCATGACCGAAAAAGAGCTGCTCAGGAAATAGGCGGCGTACGTCCGTTTGTTCCGCAGTACGTTGTTAACGGCGAATTGACGAAAGGTCATGACCGTCCCCTCCCAGCAGCGACATCATGTCGATGATTTTCTGGAAAAAGGCCTGCCGGTTGTCACCGCGATAGATTTCGTTGTACAGCTTGCCGTCCTTGATAAAAATAACTCGATGGCAGTAGCTCGCCGCCAGCGCGTCATGCGTGACCATCATAATCGTCGACCGGTAGGTCCCGTTCATGGAGGCAAACGCCTCCATCACGTCCCGCGACGCTTTGGAATCCAAATTGCCCGTCGGCTCGTCGGCCAAAATCAGCGAAGGCTCGTGAACCATCGCGCGGGCGATGGCCGTCCGCTGCATCTGTCCGCCCGACATTTCATAGGTACGCTTGGGCAGCACGCTTTCGATTCCGAGCCGCCGCGCCATTTCCAGCGCTTTGGCTTTCATGTCCGGGACGGCTGCGCCGCTCAGCGTCAAGGGCAACACGATATTTTCCTCGGCCGTGAGTGTGTCCAGCAGGTTGAAATGCTGAAAGACGAACCCGAGCTCCCGCCGCCGAAACAACGCCGTCTGTTCCCGGGTCATGCAATGCGGGTCTTGCCCGCCGATGGTCACGGTCCCCGAGGTTGGTTCGTCGATCGTGGCGATGACGTTGAGCAGCGTCGTTTTGCCGCTGCCCGACGGTCCCATGATCCCGACGAACTCCCCTTCATCAATTCGGAAGCTAACGCCATCCAAGGCCTTGGTAGCGATCTTACCCTCATAGATTTTCGTTAATGCCGCAACTTCCAACACCGACATGATGTCCAAGCGCTCCTTCTGTTCAGTCCTTCTGCGTCCCGGCATGCCGCCTGAACTACTTTGATTATAGTAAAGCCGCCAGCTTGCGCTCCATGGCTCAATCTTACAGTTACCTTACTTCGTTGTAAGCTTTAGCGTTCCGGCTGAAAGACGATCCGCGCCGTCGTCCCCGCTCCTTCCTGCGATTCCAGCTCGAGCCGGTGCCCTAACTTCATGCAGATTTCCTTCGCCAAGTACAATCCCATCCCGGTGGATTCTTGAAAGCTGCGGCCATTGTCCCCGGTAAAATAGGCGTCGAACACCCGCGGAAGATCGCTGGCCGGAATGCCCACCCCTTCATCCTCGATCTCAAGCACCGTCTCCCTCCCGCGCGCAGAGCCGCGGAATCGGAGATTCGCCCGTTCCTTGACGGTATATTTGACGGCGTTGGTAATAAGCTGGGTCAGCACGAAGGACAGCCATTTCTCATCCGAAGCGACCGAAAGGCCTTCGGGAATCTCGATCACGGGATAGACCTTGCGCCGAATGAACAGTCTTTTCTGCGCCGATGCAACCGAACGCACCAGAGTCCCCAAATCGAGCGTCTCGACCACGAAGTCATGCTCGAACGTATCCAAACGGGCCGCGTAAAGCACCATCTCCAGCCCCTTACGCAGCCGATCCAGCTCATCGCCGATCGCCACGGACCGGGAGTCGTCTTCATGCTGCACCATCAGGTGGATCACGGACAACGGCGTCTTCATTTGATGTACCCATTGATTCATAAAATGGCGATGGCCCTCGATTTTGCTCTGCTGCTCGCCGATTTCCTGCAGATAAAGGCGGTATTGCGTATTGAGGAATCGCTGCAGGGAGTCGGCCAGCGGCGAGCCCGGTTTCATATCAGCAAAAGCACGCAGCGAAACGGGGACCTGCTCCAACAAGCGATAGAACGACCGGTTCGTCCAATAGCGGATGATCAGAAAAGCCGCCAGGATGCAGGTGCTGAGCAAAGCGGCGTACAGGCTGATCGCCGCGTGTCGGTAACCATCAAGCCAATATACCAAGGTGACTAAGGCCAGTTGCAGCAAATACACCAGAATGAACGGGCGTTGATCCCGCAGAAACAAACGCATCGTTCACTCCCCCCAGTGCGGAACGAGCCGATAACCCTGGCCCCGGACGGTTTGCAGCGCATCTTCGATTCCGAGGGCGGACAACTTCTTGCGCACCCGGGTTACGTAGACGTTCAGCGTGTTGTCGTCAACAAAAGCCTGGTCGTCCCAAATTTTCTCCAGCAACCGATCCCGGCTGACTACCTGCTCGATTTTCCCCATCAGCTCATCCAAAATTTTCACCTCGGTTAAGCTCAACTCGATCCGTTTCTCCCGCAAGCTGAGGGACAGCCGGTCCCGGTCCAGGCGCAACCCGGCGACCGTAACCGCGCGATCGTCTCCGCTTCCGGCATAGGTCCCATAGGCCCGGCGCAGCTGGCTTTTGATTTTGGCGATCACGATATCGTAATCAAACGGTTTGGTGATGTAGTCATCGGCACCGTTCTCCAGCGCCATCACCTGATCCATTTTCCCTTCCCGCGCCGACAAGAATACGATCGGACAGGTCGATAAGTTGCGGATCTGGCGGCACCAGTAATACCCGTCGTATTTCGGCAGATTCACGTCCAGCAACACGAGATGCGGGGCGTAACGCTCAAACTCGGTTTTGACCTCGCCGAAATCGGCAACCGCATGCGTATCGTAACCAAACCGGTGCAAATATTGTTCGAGCAGCTCCACGAGCGGCTTGTCATCTTCAACAATAAAGATTTTGAACATAGGCGTTTCTCCTTTTCTAGCAATCCCACTTCCTGCATTGTAACAAATAACGACACCGGAAATAAAATAGAGAGGTTCAGCCGCGAAGCTGCAACCTCTCTTGTCGTCTTGCAAATGTTAGATGTCCCCGTCGCTCCACAATGCCTCCCGCCGTTTCGGCCGGGCAAGCAGCTTGATGCCACCGCCGATCAACAGGACCGCGACAATCGTCGGCCGGAGGTATTGTTCAATCCGAAGGCGCAGGCGAAGCTCCGGGAAATGAGCGTCCAGCACCGGAACGATCAGCTCCATCCCGACGAAATAGATCCCCAGCAAGATGAGCACGATGCCAAGCCAGTGCTGATATTCGCCGCGGGTTTGAAGCAGCGGGTGATCCTCCATCGGCAGGATCCCGTAACGGCTCGTCTGCTGCAGGCCGTCAAAGAAACAATAAAACCAGATGATCGGGATGACGAACAAAAACACCGAAAGCCGCAATACGTCGATCACGTAAAAACTGCCCAAGAACAGAATCATCATCTGCAGGCCGCGTTTTTGCAGCCCCAGATACATTTGCCCCGCTCCCGGAAAAGCGGACAACAGCGTCGCCAGCACCTTGCTGCGTCGGCCTTCGATTCGGCCGGCCTCCCAATCGTCAAACGGGGTCCGGTCAACCAGCGGCTCCCCGGCCAATTTCCGGTGTACGAGCTGCACCGCGTCAAACATGCTGTACAGCCAAATAATCGGAAGCAAACCAAGGAACAGCAGGAATACCGTTTCGTGGGTAATCCCGGTCACAAAAAACATCATCGTAATCAAGCCGAAAAAGGCAATCAAAAACGACAACCCCCGCTGCATCAGCCCCAACTGAAAATGGCCCAAACCCGGGACGAACGACAACAGGATGGTATAGAATTTCTCAGATTCTCTGCCGGCGCCGGACATCTGCCGGACATGCTCCCGGTAAGCCCGTTCCTCCGGCGATTCGCGAAGCATCGTAATCAAGAGATCGGCCATCGAGATCAGCCAGAGGAGGATCGCCGCGACCAAGGTCGCCATGGCCAGTTCCCCGCTATCCGCAGCCATCGCGACGACAAATCCAAACAGCAACCCGCCGAAGAACAGGATCGGGTACGTGATCCCTCTCCCCTTTTTGCCCCAGTATAGATGTCCCACTCCCGGGATGAAGTTTAAAAGTAAAGCCAGCAGTCGATTGCGCTCAAACGGCATGTGCATTCTTCCTTTCCATATATCTAATCTGTACAATCGAATCCTTTATCGCTTCCATCCGTCCAGCCATCCGGCCGTCGCCTCCATCATCCGCTCGCTTAAAGACGAAGCGTTCGGACGATTCATGAATTGATTGGTCTCCGCCGCCATTTTATCGAAAAATCCGCTGCCGAGCAGCAACGCCGTCATGGTAGCCGCGATCGCATAATGCAGCAGCGGATGTCGGCTCCAGCTCTTGCGGCTGCCGCTTCGCGCCTCGCTCGCCTTCGATTTCGGGAACTTCGCCAAGATAGATTGCAAATAGGCTGCATCCTCCTCCGGACCCGGAAGCTCGTTCTCCAGGGAGGAAAGAGCGGCAGCATAGGCGGAAAATGCCGCATCATCCCCTAGCAGCAGCGCTTCCAACCGAGCCTCCGTGGTTGGATCCAAGCGGCCGCGGATATAGCACTTCCATAACTCCGATTGTTCGTCGTGCCTTTGATGGCTCATCCCCATTCCTCCCTTGACCAATGCTTGCGAATATAAGCTCTTGCCCGGTAAAGCCTGGATTCGACGGTTTTCACCGCCAAACCGAGCTCCGCCGCAATTTGCTCATGGCTCTTGCCTTCCAAGTAAAACTTGGTGACGATCTCCCGGTGTCCTGCCGGAAGCCTGGCGACTCGGCGACGCACTTCCTTGCTCCGCTCGGCATCGATTAATCCAAACAGGTTGTCCTCTTCCGAATCGGGTGACGGCAGATCGAGGTCCACCGGGTCCCACCGCTCCTCCTTGCGACGGTCCCGCTTCCGCTTGATGTCGATCGACTTGTTGACGGCAATCCGGGTGATCCAGGTTTTGAGCCCTTGGGAGCGATACTCCGGGAGAGATTTATAGATTTGCAGAAAGGTTTCCTGCGCGGCGTCCTCCGCCTCCTTGGCGTCATGCAGTACCGAATGGGCCACCCGGTACACATAGGTCCCATATTCCCGGACCAGCCACGGAAAGACACTGCGGTCTCCCTGCCGAAATCTTAGAATAAACGACGTTTCATCAATGACTCTCCCCTCCTCCCCAAGATATAGACGCCGGTTGTCCGTCCTGCCCCTGCACTATTTTTAAAAACGTTTGAAGCCTTGAAAGTTCTACAAACTCCCGTAATTTAAAAGGATGTTATAAAATATTACATAAAATTTGGACATTTTAAATGTTTTGAAACAGCTTTAGCGAGCGTTCGAAACGGCGTAAATGCAAGCTCTTGCAGGGTTTAAGCGCTTTATTGGACCAATAACTAATTTGTCAACATACATGACATCAAACTATAATTTCACTCAAGTTAACGAATTTTACGTTAGGTATTATTACATATCGTTAACTTAAATACATCTTGGAGGTTGATGGAATGAAGAAGTGGACATCCCGAAGTTTGAAGGCATTACTGGTCACCGGCCTTGCCGTGAGCGCCTTGCTCCCCAATCTATACCTCTCCCCGGTTTTGGCGGCCGAAACGACCGTAACCGGCACCGTTACGTCCGCCGAAACCGTTAAGAATCTGCCCAAGGTGCAGGTCATCGCCACCGGCGGCACACTCGCCGGGCAATCCACGGATGAAACGAGCTTCCAAACCTATCGGGCCGGCTCGTTGCCGATTGCCGATCTTGTAGCCTCTCTTCCGAACAAGGACCAAATCGCTGAGGTTTCCACTTATCAATTCGGCAACTCCGGTTCCAGCGCCTATACGATCGAGCAATTATACGATCTTTCCTTGAAAGTAGATGAAGCCCTCAAAACCCAAGACGGCGTCGTTGTCACCACCGGCACGGATACGATGGAGGAAATCGCCTATTTCCTCGACCTGACCGTGCGCAGTCCGAAGCCGGTCGTCATCACAGGTTCCATGCGACCATGGACGGTCATCGGCACGGACGCTCCGGCCAACCTTTACAACGCCATTAAGTTGGCGGCCAGCGGGAAAACGAAATATTTCGGCGCCATTCTGATGTTGAACGATGAATTCCATGCCGGACGTGAAGTCACCAAATCGAACTCCTACCGTACCGATACGTTCGTGACGCCGGAAATCGGAGCTCTGGGCTATATCGACGAAAAAACGATCCGCGTGTACCGCGCCCCGTTCCGGGCGCTGAAATCCGCCAGCGAGTGGACTACGCCGTTTGACCTGAGCAAAATCTCCAAGCAGGACCTGGCCAAGGTCGAAATCGCCTATTCCTATCAAGATGCCGGTGCCGGGGCGATCAGCGGATTCGTCGCGAACGGAGCCAACGGCATCGTCACCGCCGGCACCGGAGCGGGCGGGATCTCCAAAGCGATGAGCGAAGAACGTAAAGCCGCCATCGAGAAAGGCGTCGTATTCGTCACGACGACCCGGACCGGCTCCGGCAGCAACTATTCCGGCGGCGACGGCATTATCGCCGGCGACAACCTGAATGCGGCTCATGCCCGAATTCTCTTGCTCTTGTGCTTGTCCTTCTCCAATGACTTCGATACGGTCAAGAATTGGTTCACCACGGTCGGTTACGGCCAAATCGAGCTTCCGGCCAAATAACGGCGCTCCAAATGCAAGCAGCGCGTTCTCGCATGAACGCGCTGCTTGTTTATGTCCGAATTGACGCGCCTCCGGGGAATCGGTAAGATTTGGAGGGAGGTGTTATTCAACATGCAACTGTTGCTTGCTTTGGGCGGGATCATGATGTTCTTGGCCGTCGCGCTTGGCGCCTTCGGCGCTCATGCCTTGAAAGACAAATTAACCGAGGACAAGCTAAAAACGTATCAGACCGGCATCCAATATCATATCGCTCACGGCTTGGGTTTGGTTGGGCTTGGTCTCACCGCCGCCCAGTTCGCGAACGACGCGCAAATCGTCCTCGCCGGGTGGTTCCTATTTGCCGGGATCCTTTTGTTCTCCGGCAGCCTGTACGCTTTAAGCTTGACGGGCATCCGCAAGCTAGGCGCCATCACGCCGCTTGGCGGTCTCTGCTTCCTCGCGGGCTGGGTGATCTTCGTCATCGCAGTGATGCAAGGATAACTTCTGCCACGCCCCATGTTTTCCGGCGTCTTCCGCAGGCGGCTGTAAAACTTGGGCCCATGTCGGTGATCGATGGTTCCCTTACACTCTGGCAGCACTCCCTACTCGAACGCGTTCAGCCGCACTCGCAAAAAATTGTAGATTTCCTCGGCGATATTTGCTTGGCTGCAGGACTCCAGCCCTTCAAAGCCCGGCGAAGAGTTGGCTTCGCAAATTTTGAAGTGGTCCCCGTCGAACAGCAGGTCGATGCCGGCGATGTCCAGGTTCAACAAACGGGCGGCCTCCAGCGCCAGCCATTCGATCTCGGGGGTGATTTCGTACGCTTCCACGACACCGCCGCGCGAATAGTTCGCTTTGAAGCTGTCGCTGCCGGAGCTGCGTTTCATCGCCGCAACGGCACGGCCGCCGATGGTCAGGACCCGCAGGTCCACGCCCCGGCTGGACGCCACGAATTCCTGGAGGATCATCGTCGCGTTCTCTTTATAGGCATTGATCATCTCCAATAAATCAATGAATTTCGATTTGCTTTCCGCCAGAAACACCCCGCTGCCCTGCGAGCCGGAAATCGTTTTGACGATGACCGGAAATCCCAGATGCTTGTCCACCAACTCGACGTCCACTTTGGAGCGGATCAGCATCGTTTTCGGGACGGGTAAATTGTATTGCGCCAAAATCCGCAGCGTGAACAGCTTGTCCTTGACCGTATCGATGCTTTGCGCCGTATTTAAGGTATGCACGCCCAGCCGCTCCAGGTGGCGGATCAGCGCCAATCCGAAGTAATTCGTTCCCGCCCCCATCCGCGGCAGGACGAAATCGGGAAGCGGCAGCACCTCGCCGCCCACCATCACGCTTTTCCGGTCATCCCGCGTGACGATCAATTCGAACTGCTCGGGTGCGAATACCCTCACGTCGATCCCTTGTTTTTCAGCCTCTTCCATCAGCCTTCTAATTTCATAAGTTTCGGGCTTCACGTCGTTTGTGGAGCTTTTATAAATGATCCAGCCTTGCATCGGTATCGTCCTCCTGGGAAATGATCAATGGGATGAACTCTCTCCCCAGTGTACGTCCTCTATTCGTTTCAAGTATGATGCCAAATCGAGATTCATGTAAAAAATCGCAAGCATAAAAAGAGCGCCCTCTCCCTATGAAAGAAGGCACTCTCTCTGATTTCGTCTCTATTAACGCATGCCTCCGCGGAACCGCTGCGTATAGGCTTTGACGTCTTCCGCCGTACGCACGCGGTTGCGGCTCCATTCCAGCAAAATCCGGTCAATGTACCGGAAATGTACTTTCCCGGCAAACACCGCTTCCTTCAACGCCAACCGAATCAGTTCTTCCGGGTAACGGTCCTGATCCACCCAACCGGAAATCGTCTCGCATTCCATCGGCGACAGCGGCCGGGCGAACTCCTTCTCGAAAATCACGAACAGATTCCGTTCTTGCTCTTCCCGAGCTTCGGGGTCCCCGTCCTGCGTTTTGCGGCCGGCGGCTGCCGCCTGCTGCGCTGCCAACCGCTCGTACATCCCGCTCAAA
This sequence comes from Paenibacillus sp. JL3B1040, assembly GCF_057063165.1. Lineage (NCBI taxonomy): Bacteria > Bacillati > Bacillota > Bacilli > Caryophanales > Paenibacillaceae > Paenibacillus > Paenibacillus tiangongensis. Next base: position 3,256,459 of record NZ_CM169317.1, read on the forward strand.
TTGTACTGTTCCGAGCGGATGCCGGTCGTTTCGTCGACCGTTTCGTCGATGCTGATCCAGCCTTCCTTCAACAAACCGCGAATGACCGGGGCCAACGTTCCGGGCGCCATGTCCATCCGCGATTCCAACTGCCCGATCGACGGAAAATCGTTGCGTTCGGCTTGTTTGAAAGCAAGCAGCTGGATCAGAAGCATCGCTTCCGTATCGCTTAAGCGGAGCTTGCGGTAATGAGCAAGCAGCGGGTATGGCACATGTACCGTCCCCGCCTCCATCCCAAAAGCGATCCCTTTCGCCCAAGCGTTGTTGCCCTCATTCATGGCCATAGACAAAGCCTCACCTTTCAACGCCGATTAAGGATACAAACGGTACAGCATCCGCGGGAACGGAATCGTCTCGCGTACATGATCCAGACCGCAAATCCAGGCGACCGTCCGCTCCAAACCGAGGCCGAAGCCAGAATGCGGCACCGAGCCGTATTTGCGCAGGTCCAGGTACCATTGGTACGTTTCCGGCGACAGGTTATGATCCTTGAAACGTTCTTCCATCAAAGCTGGATCGTCGATCCGCTGCGAACCGCCGATGATTTCCCCATAACCTTCCGGCGCAATCATATCGGCGCATAGCACGACCTCCGGACGGTTCGGATCCGGCTTCATGTAAAACGCCTTGATTCCCGCCGGATAATGCGTGATGAATACCGGCTTGTCGTAACGCTCGGCGATCGCCGTTTCGTGCGGCGCCCCGAAATCCTCGCCCCAAGGAATATCAAAACCTTGCGAATGCAGAAATTCGATCGCTTCGTCGTAGGTGATCCGGGGGAACGGCGCTTGAATGCCCTCCAGCTTGGACACGTCGCGGCCCACGGCCTCAAGCTCGGTTCGGCAGTTTCTCAACACGGATTGCACTACATGCGCGATGAAATTCTCCTGTACCTTCAAGCTTTCCTCATGATCGGTGAAAGCCATCTCCGGCTCGATCATCCAAAACTCGATCAGATGGCGGCGTGTCTTGGATTTCTCGGCGCGGAACGTAGGCCCGAAGGAATAAACCTTCCCTAAAGCCATTGCGGCGGCTTCCATGTAAAGCTGCCCGCTTTGCGTCAGATAGGCGTCTTCTTCGAAATATTTCGTATGGAACAGGTTGGTGGTCCCTTCCGCCGAAGTTGGCGTCAAGATCGGTGGGTCGACCAACGTAAACCCGTTTTGGTCGAAAAATTCCTGTACGGCACGAATAATTTCGGCCCGGATCACCAGGATCGCCCGCTGTTTCGAGGAGCGAAGCCACAGATGACGATGGTCCATCAGGAAATCCACACCGTGTTCTTTTGGCGTAATCGGATAGTTCTCGGTCAAATGAAGGATTTCGATTTCGGTTACGGTCATCTCATAGCCGGATTGGCTTCGCGGTTCCTCGCGAATCACGCCCGTCACGTACATCGAAGATTCCTGGGTCAAGCTCTTGGCGTTGTTCCAGGTCTCCTCGGATACTTCATTCTTAACGACAACCGCTTGAATGTAGCCGGTCCCGTCACGCAGCTGCAAAAATTGAATTTTGCCGCTGGAGCGTTTGTTGTTCAGCCAACTGCCGATAACCACCGTTTCCCCGACATGCTCATTCACTTGACGAATCACAGTTTTGACCGCCATGCCTTTATCTCTCCTCTTACGATAGCTATATTAAAACTCAAAGGTTTAATTTCGCCGCGTTTTACTTCGATTCCTGCACGATCTGCAACGTATCGCGGGCAATCATCAGCTCTTCGTTCGTCGGAATGACCAGGACCTCGACTTTGGAATTCGGAGTCGAAATGCGGCGCGGTTCCCCGGAACGGATCTTGTTGAGCTCTTTGTCCAGCTCGACGCCCAAATAGCTCAGGTTCTCGCAGGTTTTCTCGCGGACGATCGCCGAGTTTTCGCCGACGCCAGCCGTAAAGACGATGACGTCCACGCCGTTCATCGCGGCGGCGTATGCGCCAATGTATTTGCGCAGACGATATTCGTACATTTCAAAAGCCAGCGTTTCGTTCGGTTTGCCGGCTTCCCAGCCGTCGGTAATATCCCGCATGTCGCTGCTGCTGCCGGAGATGGCCAACAGGCCGCTGTGCTTGTTCAGCATCGAGTTGACTTCGCTGATGGACAGCTCTTCCTTGTTCATGACAAAGGTCACGACCGTCGGGTCCAGGTCGCCGCTGCGCGTTCCCATCATCAAACCTTCCAAAGGCGTCAGACCCATGGAGGTATCGACCGAAACCCCGCCTTTCACCGCAGTCAAGCTTGCACCGTTTCCGATATGGCAAGTAATGATCTTCAACTCTTCGATCGGACGGTTCAAGTATTCCGCCGCTACGCGGCTGACATATTGGTGAGAGGTACCGTGAGCGCCGTAACGACGGATGCGGTGTTTCTTGTACAGAACTCTCGGAATCGGGTACAAATACACCTTCTCATCCATGGTTTGATGGAAAGCCGTATCAAAAGCCACCACGTTCGGAACGCCCGGCATATTGGCTTCGGAGGCATTAATCCCCATGATGGCCGGCGGGTTATGGAGCGGTGCCAGATCGAACAAGCGGCGGATTTCGGCTTTGACTTCCGGCGTAACGAGGGCGGAGCCTTTAAACGCTTCACCGCCGTGCACGACGCGGTGACCCACCGCTTGAATCTCGTCAACCGAGGCCAGGACGCCATGCTCCTTGTCCGTTAATTTCTCGAGCACTTTGCGGATGGCCGTCGTATGCTCCAGGATCTCGCTGACTTCCGTTACCTCTTCTTTGCCGGTTGGTTTATGCGTCAAGATAGAGGAATCCATGCCGATGCGCTCGACCAGACCTTTCGCCAAAACCGACTCATCCGTCATGTCGTACAGCTGGTATTTCAGGGAAGAGCTTCCCGCATTGATAACTAACAATTTCACAGTCGGTCACCGTCCTTATCGTATTTGAAGAAACCTTCGCCCGTTTTTACGCCCAAATTGCCGGCGCGAACCATTTTCTTAAGCACGAAGGAAGGACGGTATTTCAGTTCGCCAAATTCGCGGAACATGCGCTCCAGAGCGGCCAGCACGGAATCCAGGCCAAAGCGGTCGGCCATTTCCAGAGGTCCGTATTGGAACTGGTAGCCCATGCGCATCGCTTCATCGATCTCTTCCGCGGAAGCGACGCCTTCGCCCAGCACATGCAGCGCTTCATTGATCATAACGCAAATAATCCGGGAGGTTACAAAGCCCGGGGATTCATAAACCATGATGCCGCGTTTCTCCACGACCTCTTCCACGAAGCGTTTCGTTTCTTCAAACGTCGCATCCGAAGTCTTCAAGCCGCGAATAATTTCGACCAAGTTGATCTTGGCGACGGGATAAATAAAGTGCATGCCGATGACGCGCTCCGGATATCTCGTTCCGCCGGCGAGCTCAGTCAAGCTAAGCGTCGACGTGTTGCTTGCCAGAATGATGTTGCTTGGGCAAACTTGATCAAGCTGCATGAATATCTCTTTTTTGGCATTCAAATCTTCCGAAATGGTCTCGATCACCAAATCGCAGGTACCGAGTTCGGCAAAATGAGTTACTTTATGAATACGGGATAAGATCAGTTTCTTCTCCGCTTTCGTGATCGCCCATTTCTCAAGCTGTTTATCCAGACTCGTTTCGATCATGTCGTAGGCATGATCCAATTTATCGGCCGTCTCCTCTACGAGCAGTACGTCAAGCCCTTTAGCCGCCAGCATTTCGCTGATGCCCTGACCCATCGTGCCGCCGCCGATGACACCAATTCGTTTGTAGTTCATGGTCCTCTCGCTCCATCCTTTCATCGTCTGTACATAATATGGTTTTCCAGATGTCGAATCATACATCTTCTTACACCCAACATATAATAATATCTTAGCACGAAGAAAAAGTAAAAAAAAATAACCGGCATCATGAATTATGCCGGTAAATGGACGCTGTCACGAAATTGACAACGGAATTGCTCTCCGGAGAGGCGTTCTTCTTTTAATAGGATATCCAGAGATTTGTCGAAAACTGCCGAATGTTGTTGCAGCATTTCTTTCGTTCTGGCGGCAAGGTCATCCAAAATCCGCGTATTTTCCTTCATCAGCACTTCCGTGGTGACCATATCCATGTTGACGATCCCAAGCGAGGTCAGTCCGGATGTCATCATCGTATGCACGATCTTCAAAGCCTGCTCGAAATCGTTGCTCGATCCCGTGCTGCGGCCGCCGTAGTAAATTTCTTCCGCCGCCGCGCCGGCTAAGGCGATCATGATTTGACCCTCCAAATACGATTGGGTATACAAATATTTCTCGTCCTGGGGATTATGCCGGACATACCCAAGCGCTCTACCGCGCGGGCTTAACGCCACTTGACTTACGCTGCCGGGGGCGACCACTTCGGCTGCGATCGCATGGCCAAGCTCGTGAATGGCGACGCGACGCTTCTCTTCCTCCGCAGCCTGCCGGTCCGTCTTCTCGCCCATCAGTACTTTATCGATGGCCATCGATAAATGCGCTTGCGTAACTTGCTCCACCTCATCGCGCATGGCGTAAATCGCCGCTTCATTCATGACGCTTTCCAACTGAGCGCCGGAGAAGCCGTACGATTCCTCGGCGATCTTGTCCAAATCGACGCTCTCATGCAACGGTTTGTTCCCCGCATGCAGTTCAAGGATATGACGGCGCCCCTTCTTGTCCGGCAGATCGACCTGAATGTGCCGGTCAAAGCGGCCGGGGCGCAGCAAAGCGCTGTCCAGCATCTCCTTGCGGTTGGTCGCGGCGATCAGCAAGATCCGCGGCGTGTCGGAGGAGTAAATGCCGTCCATTTCCGTCAGCAACTGGTTTAACGTTTGATCGTATTCGCGCTGCTGTCCGCCTTCTCTTTTTCCGCCGATCACTTCGATTTCGTCTATAAAGATAACTGCATTCTCCTTATTTTCCTTGGCCGCGCGGGTTCGGGCTTCTTTAAACAGATCCCTTATCCGGCTCGCCCCGACGCCGACATACATTTCCACAAATTCGCTGCCCGATGCCGCTACAAACACGGCATTCGTGTAGTGTGCCGCCGCTTTGGCGAGCAGCGTTTTCCCGGTTCCCGGAGGTCCGGTCAGCAGTATCCCTTTGATCGGCCGAATACCGAACTTACTGATTTCATCCTGGCGCACCATAAAATCCAGCGCTTCCCGGAGCTCCTGCTTGGCGCTCTCCTGCCCGCCGATCTGCTCAAAGGTCAGCTTCGACGGCCCGCGCTTTTGGCGTTTCCGTTCCTGGCCGGCGCCAATCGCGATGCCGCCGCCGCGCATTTTGATCGCCGCGAACAATGCGCCGAACAGCACCATGGCAACGACAAGCGGTACAACGTTAACGCCGATCACCGCCAGGAAGACGATCAGTACCGGAATAAAGCCGATCGCGGCTTCGATCACCCATTTACGCATTCGGCCATACCCCCATCCGTTCCGGCGTGCGCGGCAAAATCACGAATTTACTATATTGTCCGTCCGTTAAGGTGATATAAACGTTCTTATCATCCATCTCCGCCGTTGCCTTCAACTTGCTGTTTTCTTGCTCCATCTGCTTCAGAGCAGCGGTAATTTGCGTATACTGCTTGTTCTCCATCGCCTGGGCGACGGTAAACAACGCGTTTTCCCATATTTGATCCAGCGCCGGAGAAGAATGATCCTCCACGTCCAGCTTCAGGGTACGGTTGCCGATTTGCTTCTTCCCGTTCTGTTCGATCTGCTGGACTAACGCGCCGAGATCGGTTCCCGGCTCCAAATTCAGCTTAAGCGCCAACTCGTCGGGTTTAATGTCCATTTCCACTTGATGGACCCCACCCACACTTTTTACGAGATTCTCCAGCGGACGCTCAATCGCCCATTCCCGGTAGAGGAACCATCCGCCAAACAACACGAGCGAGGAAATGACGATGCTTGCAGCTATTGGTCCAATACGCAGTTTCACGCGATGTCCCCCTTATCTATAGTAATTATCAATTTGATATATCATATCGTATATCAAAACCACAAATAAGAGTATATCACATCGTATATAAAATATCGAAAAAAACGTTGACGATATTTAAAATTTTAAACTAGTAGTTCTACCCCGAAATGTTACAAATTCTCAAGTATAGCCGGCAATCGCTTCATATTCTCTGCCCGCCAGCTCATCTCCTTGGCAAATCGCGCGGGGGGGCGGACTCTGCCGATCCATTTGATCACGGATCCACCAGACGCTCTCCATGTACCACAGCATTTGCAGCGAAATCGTTAAATACCCTTTTCCGGTTGCGGCGGCTTCTTCTTGCCTGTATCCCTCCATAAAAGCAGCAGCCAAAACCGGGTCCAACGTATCATCAAATGCACAAGACATTACGGCACGAGCGATATCCAGCCGGGCTCAACCGTTTGAAACCACGCTGGATCGACGACTTCCGTTGCGGCCCGCTGCGCTTCGACCCGGGCTAATAAATGGGGATCGTCTCCGGCTTATACGACTTAAAGCGTTCCCTGTTATATTGCTCCTACGTTCTCATTAACTCATCCTATAAAAATAAAACGGTCTCGTCATTCAGGCCTTTCGCCTAAACATCGAAACCGTCTATTCGTAAACGATACCCCCTGCGCTCCCGTCAGCGATTGGGCAAGGTAAACACCTCCGGCAGCGGTGCGCCGGTCGTAAAGCTAAAGAATCTATAGTAATGATGGTCCTTCTGCTTGTAGAACAACTGCCAGACCAATTGGTTATTATAAATCCCCGGCAGTAATCGGACAACCCGAATGTCCGGCAGCGATTGTTTGATGATCGCGCGGATCTGCTGCTCGGACTTTCCTTCCGACAATAAGCGTACCTCGGGATCCTGTCCTTCCCGCAGCCATACCATCATTTTGCGGCCGGAATCGTCTTCCCCCTGGACGACCCAGGTGACTTCATCCCATACCGACTTCCACACCTCGTCGCCCCGAACAAGGTTCGTCTCCTGTTTCGCCTGCTGGATGGCGGCTCTTTCGGCTCTCCACGTATCCTCATGAATGTAGATATAAAACCGGTTAAGCCCAAGGAGCACGATCAACAGGATCACGATGGACAACAGAATCCACTTCGTTCGCTTCCTCAACCTTCTCTTCCTTTCCCCTTCCTAAGCAGGCAGCCACCTTCAGGAAACCGCCCGTTCAATGCATATCAGTCGATCAAACGGGATGCCTTGCACAACATTATCGAGCCAGCAGTCCCTCGAATGCCGCTTGCGCGTCATGTCGGATACGCTCCTCATCCAGCGTTAGGCAGGCTCCGTGTTTGACGACCTGTTTTCCGTTCACCCATACATGCTCCACATCTTTGGGTCCGGCGGAATAAACGGTGTGGGAGATGAAATCGGTTTTAGGCAGGAAATGAGCTTGCTCCGTATTCAAGGCGATGAAATCCGCCTTCATGCCTGCCGCAAGCTTCCCGGTATTCGGCAAAAAGACCGCCTTTGCGCCGTATTCCGTCCCCATCTTGAGCGCTTCCAACGCGGGCACCGCCGTCGGATCCCCGGATACGCCTTTATGGATCAGCGCGGCCAAGCGAATCTCCTCCAGCATGTCCAGGTTGTTGTTGCTGGCGGCGCTGTCCGTCCCCAGCGAGACGATCACGCCTTTTTGCAGCAGCTTCGGCACGCGAGCCACACCGCTGGCCAGCTTCAGGTTGCTGCCCGGGTTATGCGAGATCGCAACGTCATGCGCCGCCAAAACGTCGATCTCCTCGTCCGTCAAATGCACGGCATGGGCGAGCAGCGTCGGACGCGAGAACATGCCCAGCTTCCGCAAATGTTCCACAGGACGGTCGCCGTAATCACTCTCGTTTTGCTCCACTTCGGCACGCGTCTCCGACATATGCGTGTGCATCGGCAAGTCCAGATCATGCGCGGCTTGCACGAATTTCTCGATGAAAGCCGGCGGGCAGGTGTAGGGCGCATGCGGCGACATCATCGTGGTGATGCGGCCTTCCGCTTTACCGTGCCAGTTCCGGGCAAACGCGATCGCTTCTTTCAGCTTCTGCTCTTGCTCCTCCGGTGAGCATAACCCGATTGCTCCGCGCATCAGCACGGCGCGAATGCCGGATTCCTCCACGACCTTGGCGACTTCGTCCATATGATCGTACATATCCAGGAACGTTGTCGTGCCGCCCTTAAGCATTTCCAGGACAGACAATGCCGTACCGGCATAGATATCAGCGGCGGTAAACTTGGCTTCCATCGGCCACATTTTTTCCTGCAGCCAGGTCTGCAGCACCATGTCATCCCCGTAGCCGCGAAGCAGCGACATGGCTGCATGTCCATGGGTGTTGATCAGTCCAGGGAGGAACAACATCCCTTTGCCATCAAATGTTTCGGCGCCTTCCACACCTTCCGGGCGCGCTTCGCCGATATAGGTGATGGTGTCGCCCTCAACGAGCATATATCCGTGAATCACGGGACGATTCGTTTCCAGTACGGCAAACGTTCCGTTCTTGATCAACCATTTACGACTCATACGATGCTTGTTCCTTTCCGTTCTCCAGATAATACGCCAAACTGAGCAGGTCTGTGGTGAAATCGGCGGCATGGATCCGCACTTCCGGCGGAACTTTCAGAATCGTAGGTGCGAAGTTCAGAATCGCGCCAATGCCGGCGGCAACCAATTCGTCCGCTACGCGCTGGGCTTCCGTATCCGGCACGGTAATGATGCCGATGCGAATGTTGTTCTTTCTGACCGTATCCACCAGTTCCTCGATCGGCTGGATCGTAATGTTGTTGATCTGGGTGCCGATCTTCGCCGGCGAGGCGTCGAACACCGCGACGATTTTCATATTATCCTTCAGATACGCGTTATAATTCGACAAGGCTTGGCCCAGGTTACCGGCACCGACGAGCGCCACGTTGATCTGCTGGTCCAGGTTGAGAATTTGCTGAATTTTTTCAATCAAATAAGCGACGTCGTAACCGATGCCCTTTCGGCCGAAATCGCCGAAATAAGCCAAGTCCTTGCGGATTTGCGCCGGATTCAGATCGAGTTTTTGCCCCAGCTCCTGCGATGATACCGTCGGGACCTCGCGGCGGCTCAGTTCGTTCAAAAAGCGCAGGTAAACCGGCAGCCTGCGGACGACGGCGTCCGAAATTTTCTCTGACTTCATACTTCGTTCCCCCTATTCTTCAAACCAAGATATGAAACGGTTTATTCATCGGGATTCAACCATTCCGAGATGCGTGGCACCATCTGGCTCATCGGCATATGCTCCATCTTCGGACCCGGCAATGAATACAAGAAGTATTTCCCGTAATAGGATTCCAGGATGCGGGTATCATACACGATTACGATGCCCCGATCCTGCGACGAGCGAACGAGCCGTCCGAAGCCCTGCTTGAAACGGATAACCGCTTGCGGGACGGACAACTTCATGAACGGATTTTTTTTCTCCCGCTGCAGCCGTTCGCTTTTGGCTTCCACCAGCGGATGGTTTGGCGGCTGAAAAGGCAGGCGCACGATCGCCAGACTCGTCAATGCCTCGCCCGGGATGTCCACCCCTTCCCAGAAGCTGCTCGTCCCCAGCAGCACCGATGCGTTTTGGCCCTGGAAGCGCCGGGTCAGCTTGGTGCGGCTGCCGCTGTCCATCCCTTGACCGATGACGGTGATTCCCTCTGCCGAAAGCAGCTCTTTCAGCGGATCGTATACCTGTCTCAGCATCCGGTAGGACGTAAACAACACCAGCATCCGTCCTTGCGTCGCCACGGCAGCATCGGCCAGCGACTGCACCAGTGTCAGGATGAAATGGTCGTCCCCCACGCTGCCCTTCACGCTCGGAAAATCGCGCGGAATGACCAGCAGCGCCTGATCCCGGTAATTGAACGGGGACGGCAACATCGCCGTGATCAGCCGGTCCTCTTCCGCCGCCTCGGTCAAGCCCAACTGCTCGATCATATATTGGAACGACTTATCGACCGACAAAGTCGCGGACGTCATGACGACGCTTTTTTTCCGGTCGAAGAAAAATTCCTTCAACTGGGCGCTGACGTCGATCGGCACCGCGTACATTTGCAGCGAACGGCTGCGGTAGTTCCCGTTGGCTTCCATCCAGTAGACCGTGTCTTGGTTGTCCAGCTTCATGAAGAAACGCAAAGCTTCCCGTTCTCCCGCCAAATCTTTGAACAGACCACTGATGTCGGTAAGCAAGCTCTCCGCTGCATAATCGTCCTGCTCCTCCCGAATGTCGGACAAGAGACGCTCCCCTTTGCGCAGCACATCGCCAAGCCCCACATAAATCTGGTTCTCAAGCGCGGCGAGCACCTCCCATTCCTTCGGCTTACGGGCCGGTAATAGCCGGTACACGAATTGACCGGGATCGCCGGGCGCCGCGTCGCTGCGGTCCGGCATCAAACTGAACAGCAACTCGCTGAGCTTGTCCCAGCTTTCCTTCACATCCACCAGCGTCGGATAAATGCCGTCGATCACCGAGCACCATTCCGAAGCTTTCTCCGCCGCTGACGCCTCAAGCGAGCTCCGAAGATTCGCCAGTTGCCCCGTCTTGCTGTCTTTGAACAACCGGGTCAGCGTATGGACGACCGTAAAATATTTCATATGAATGCCAAGATGCTTGCCGGCCACATCCTCCAAATGATGCGCCTCATCGATGACCAGGCGCTCGTAGCCCGGCAGCAGTTGGTGACCGGCTTGGATGTCCGTAAACAATTTCGAGTGGTTCGTGATGACCACGTCCGCCACCCCGGCTTCGTGTTTGGCGCGATGGTAGAAGCATTTGCGGAACCAAGGGCAGGAACGGCCTAGGCAAGAATCCGATTCGCTGGCCACCGTCTCCCAGAAATCGCCGCCGCGGTTTCCGAGATTCAGCTCCTCGTCGTCACCGTCTGCCGTTTGCGTCAGCCACACGACCATTTGCGCGGCCGTCATCACCTCTTCTTTAGGCGTTGTGAAGTCTTTCCTAGTTATTTTATGTTCAAATTTGCGCAAGCACAAATAATGCTGCCTTCCTTTAAATACGGCAGCGCGGAAAGGAAAAGGCACGACCTCCGTCAACAGCGGCACATCGCGCTCCCGCAGCTGCTCCTGCAGGTTGATGGTATGCGTGCTGACCATCACCTTCTCGTCGTTTTTGACGCTGTGGTAAATGGCCGGCAGCAGGTAACCCAAGGATTTCCCGGTCCCCGTCCCGGCTTCGACCAGCAAATGCTTGTCTTCCTCGAAGGCCCGCATGACCTCATTCAGCATCATATTCTGGGCTTCCCGCTCCTCGTATTGCGGCAAACGCTCCCTCAGCCGTTCCCGGACCTGTTCCATAAACTGCTCGAAATTTACGTCCGCCAGCGGATTTCGATCCGCAGCATCCCGCGGTGCCTCAATATCCAGCCAATCCTCGACCTGCAAAGCAAATTGGCGGTAGTATACGAAGCCGTCTTCGCTTGGCAGCGCCTCAAGTTCCTTCTCCTGTGCCATCGCGTCAAAAAACCAACCCAGATCGCTGTCCTCACCGGCGAACAGATCGGCCAATCGTTGCAATGTCAGGAGAGGCAGCTGCGCGCATTCTTCCAGACATTTCAGGAAAATGAGCGCCGTTGCCAGCGCGTCGCTGTCCGCCTGGTGCGGACGATCATGCTTCACTTCAAACTCCGCCGCCACCAGTCCCAACTGATACGAAGTCAGCGAAGGAAACAGGATTTTCAAGAAATCCATCGTATCCAGGATGCGGCCGGTAAACGGCAAATAACCCGTTTTGTCCAAAGCGCTTTGCAGGTAATTGAAATCAAACGCAACATTGTGCCCGACCAAGACGACGTCGTTCAGGAGCGGAACCATCTCCATCATCACTTCGTCCAGCTCCGGCGCATCCTTGACGTCTTCCTCGGTAATTCCCGTCAATCCCGTAATAAAAGAAGGAATCGGAATGCCCGGTTTGACGAAGGAACGATACACCTGCGAAATCGTCCTATCCGGTTCTATAATGGCAAGTCCCACTTGAATAATTTCATCGGAGGACTGGTTACCCGTCGTTTCAAAATCAAGCACCGCGTATTTCATTGCTATTAGCTGTCCCTTCATTCCATTCTCTTTACAGCATAACAGAAGATAGCCGATTTGAAAATTAATACAAACGGTATCTGTAATAAAAATCACAAAACAAAACAAGCGATGCGCCGCTTTGAGCGGAAATTCGCATCGCTTCATGTATCAAACCGTAAACAAGTGCGGCGATCATACGATGAAAACCTACAATAAAGAAGTCAATTCCGGGCCGTAATGCAGTTTCCCCGTGCTGTTCGTGCACGCCTCCAAATTGGCCAGCGGCTCGGGCAAGGACGGATCGCTGTGGTGAGCCAACTTGAAGTATTCTTTTGCCTTGGTAAAAACGCCCTTCTGCGCCTCAATGCAGCCGAGCGCGTTATAAATGATCGAACGAAGCCGTTGGTTCGCCGCCTTCTCCAGCACCAGCCAGAAATTCTTGGCGGCTTTGTCGGATTGCTCCAGGTGCAGGTGGCACATCCCCAAATAGGTTCGGGTTAACACGCTGCCCGGAAACTGCTGCATAACCAGCTCAAACTGCGCCAAAGCCTGGGGAAACATCAGCAGCTTGTAATACCCTTGCCCCTTGATAAAGGCGGGGGCATCCAGTTCGGGAAGATCGGGCGTCTCCTTGGGCTCCAGACTACCGAACGCGTGGCGCAAATACCCCATCTTCTCCTCGAAGCACAGCCATTCCTCGATGATGCCGTCGCTCATATGCTGAAGCAGGCTCCATTTCTTCGCCAGCTCCTGCTTTTGGGCGTTGCCGGCCAAGGGATATTTCCGTGTGATTTCGTCCAACATCTCATTCATTTCCGCAAACACATGCTGAAACATCATTCGCATCCCCCCAAACGAAAATGAAATCAGTCCGAGCCTTACGTTCATTTTTTGTTTTGGGGCCGAATTTCATTCCCGCAGGGAGGAATTACACTTTTCGATGGCAAGGCCCGGCTGAATTCAAGATTCGGCGCCGCTTTACTTCTTAGCCATACTTCGTGATCCGAAGAGGCCTTTTTGAACTACCCCTTCCAATCAAGGTTCAAAAAGGCAGGTTCGGAGCACCGAGAAGGTTGGATGAAGCTAGGGATCGAGTAGCGCAGCGTAGCTGGAGGCTACGTGAGCACACGGAGAGCCCGCTGAATTCAAGATTCGACGCCGAGCCCGCTTCCCCGAGTCCGCTTTGTGATCCGAAGAGGCCTTTTTGAACTACCCTTTCCAATCAAGGTTCAAAAAGGCAGGTTCGGAGCACCGAGAAGGTTGGATGAAGCTAGGGATCGAGTAGCGCAGCGTAGCTGGAGGCTACGTGAGCACACGGAGAGCCCGCTGAATTCAAGATTCGACGCCGAGCCCGCTCCGCCGAGTCCGCTTCGTGATCCGAAGAGGCCTTTTTGAACTCCCCCTTCCAATCAAGGTTCAAAAAGGCAGGTTCGGAGCACCGAGAAGGTTGGATGAAGCTAGGGATCGAGTAGCGCAGCGTAGCTGGAGGCTACGTGAGCAACGGAGGGCCCGGCTGAATTCAAGATTCGACGCCGAGCCCGCTTCCCCGAGTCCGCTTCGTGATCCGAAGAGGCCTTTTTGAACTACAGCTTTAGCGGATCATGGCGTGGAGTTCTTGATGGGCCTTCTCCACCGGCCGGTTGTTCTCGTCGACGAATACGACCGTCGGCTTATGGCTGCGTACCTCTTCAGCCGACAGCTGCGCGTAGGAAATAATGATAACGTTGTCTCCCGGCTGCACCAGCCGCGCTGCCGCGCCGTTCAAACAGATGACGCCGCTGCCGCGGGGTCCCGGAATCACGTAAGTTTCCAGACGCGCGCCGTTGTTGTTGTTGACGATTTGCACCTGCTCGTTTTCCAACAGGTCCGACGCCTCCATCAAGTCCTCGTCAATCGTGATGCTGCCGACGTAATTCAAATTGGCTTCCGTCACGGTCGCCCGGTGAATTTTCGATTTCATCATCGTTCTATACATCAGTCGTTCACCTTCTTCGTCAAAATAACGTTATCGATCAGCCGGGTGTTGCCAAACTTCACAGCCACGGCGATCAGCACATCTTTCCGGCGACCGGCGGCGTCGAGCCGCTCTCCATCCGCCAGCGCGGTCAACCCCGGAAATTCGGCGACCTCCACGTAATCGATCACGGCAAGCGGTTCAGCCCCGATCGAATCGCGCAATTCGGCAAGCACCTCTCCTGCGGTTATGTTGGCTTCCGTATCGGCCTTAGCCTGCGCCGCAAGCAGACTGCGGGACAATACCAGCGCCGCCCTCCGTTCTTCCGCGCTGAGATATACGTTGCGGGAGCTGAGCGCAAGACCGTCGGCCTCACGCACAATCGGGCATGGGATGATTTCGACGTCAAAATTCAAGTCCTTCACCATCTGCGCGATGACCGCCACCTGCTGGGCATCCTTTTGCCCGAAATAAGCCCGGTCCGGCTGGACGATATGCAGCAGCTTGCCGACGACGGTCGTGACGCCGTCGAAATGGCCCGGCCGCGACGCGCCGCACAAGACGTCCGTCAAACCGGCGACCTTAATATTCGTTCGCGTCGGCTGCGGATACATCTCCTCCACGCTGGGGAGAAAGACGAAATCGACGCCCTCCCGCCCGGCCAAGGCCAGGTCTTTCTCAGGATCGCGGGGATAGCGTTCAAAATCCTCGTTGGGCCCGAACTGGATCGGGTTAACGAAAATGCTGAGCACCACCAGATCATTCTCCGCCCGTGCCTTGCGCAGCAGGCTGGCATGCCCCTCATGCAAATATCCCATCGTCGGCACGAGCGCGATTTTGATTGCTTTTCCGTCTCTCGCCGCCGTGAACCGCGCTTCCTTCAGCCGTTCACGGAGCGGGAGTATATTCGTAAAGGTCATCATGACCGGACTTCCACCTTTCCTTTGCCGTACAGCGTGCCGAGGGATTCCTGTACGCTTTGATCCGCACGGAAAACATGCTCCTCCGCCGGGAACGAGCGGCTTTTGACGTCGGCGACGTATTCCGAGATGCCGCGGCGCACCTGCGCCCCGAGATCGGCGTACGTTTTGACGAACCTTTTGTCCCGGTAATCCGCGGTATATTTCAACACATCGTGATACACCAGCACTTGGCCGTCGCAGCCGCGTCCCGCTCCGATGCCGATGGTCGGGATCGACAGCTCCTTGGAGATCGCCGTCGCCACTTCTTCGGCAACCAGCTCCAGCACGATGCCAAAGGCGCCGGCACGTTCCAGCGCTTTGGCGTCCTCCATCAGCCGTTTGGCATCCGCCGCGTCCTTGCCCTGCACCCGATAACCGCCGATCTGGTTGACAGACTGCGGCGTTAATCCGATGTGTCCCAGTACCGGGACGCCAGCGTGTACGATGGCCTGTACGGCCCCGGCAATTTCAGCGCCGCCTTCCATTTTGACGGCATGGGCATGGCCTTCCTGCATCAAGCGGCGGACGTTCCGCAACGTCTCATCGATACTCCCGTGATACGTCATAAACGGCATATCCGTGACGATGAACGTATGCCGCGCTCCACGTGCGACCGAACGGGAATGGTACACCATATCGTCCAGCGTCACGGGGATCGTCGAATCGTACCCTAACACCACGTTCCCCAGGGAGTCGCCGACCAGCAGCAGATCCGCGCCCGCTTCCTCGGCCAGTTGGGCCGACGGATAGTCGTACGCGGTGATCATGGCGAGCGGAATGCCGTCCTGCTTCATTTTTTTCATTTTGACGATGTTTAATGCCTGTTTACTTGCCATCTGATTCATCTCCTTCGGTTTGGGCGTGTGCGAGCCTTGAAAAAACGCGCACAACAAAAAAACCTTTTAGTTTGGCACTAAAAAGGTCCGAAGTTCAAAGAAGAGTTCATTCCTCGTTCTTCTGTCTCGGTCCTTCTTACGGCTCAGAGCAGAATCCAACGCAACTTGATCGTGGCTGTTCAAAAAGTCGGGCGACTTCGTGAACATTCACTTCCATACCTCCGACGAGCGCCCGGAGTGCCGTTCGGAACGATGCCGATACCGCCTCCTGTGCTCAGTATAACAAATTACGTTAACATTTTCATCCGCCAAGTTGTACTTCTCCAGAGAAAATCGTGAAAGGTTGTCCAGCCTGATCCAGGAGCAATAATGCGCCGCTGGCATCCAAGCCGGTTGCCTTGCCTTTCAGCACCCCGTTCGAGGTATCAACAGCGATCTCCCGGCCCAGCGTGATCGACAGCGCCTCCCACAAATGGCCGACCGGCCCAAAACCTTCCTGCGTGTATAGCTCGTAAAGCTGCTCCATTTCGTTCAGAACGGCCCCAATCAGTTCGGTTCGATCAATGCGGCGGCCGCTCTCCAGCGACAGCGACGTAGCGATAGGATTTAGCTCCTGCGGAATATCGTCCGCCTTCAGGTTCACGTCGATGCCGATGCCGGCGACGGCATAACGAATCCGTTCGTCTTCGGCCACCGATTCGACGAGAATGCCGCACAGCTTGCGCCCGTCGACCAGAATATCGTTAGGCCACTTGATCCCGGCATCCACGCCGCCGACTTTGCGCACGGCGCGGCACACCGCCACCGCAACAAGCAACGTCAACTGGGGGGCGATCGACAAAGGCTGCCGTTCCGGCCGCAGCAGAAGGCTCATCCAGATTCCTTTGCCGGGCGGCGAATACCAGCGCCGGCCTTGCCGCCCGCGCCCCGCCGTCTGCTCTTCGGCGAGCACCAGCGTGCCGTGCGGTGCCCCTTCCTCCGCCAGCTTTCGCGCTTCCTCCTGCGTGGAGGAAGTCGATTCGAGCAGCTTCAGTCTCCGCCCGAACGAGCGGTTCCCCTGCAGCGCATGCAGCAGCCCGGTTTGGCTTAGCTTGTCCGGTTGACGGATGAGCCGATATCCCCTCCGGGGGGCCGATTCGAATTCGTACCCTTCCTCGCGCAGCTTGGCGATTTGCTTCCACACCGCCGTCCGGCTGATCGACAGTCGACGGCTGAGCTCTTCACCGGATATATATTGCCCCGAATGCTCCAGGAGCATGTCAATCAATCGGTTTGCTTCCACCCTTGCTTCACCACCGTTTCCACATGTTCCAGAAGGGACTGACGTTCGTTGGGCAGCTCGCCCGCGGCGACCGCCAACTGCAGCTCCCTCATCAGCTCGCCAAGCCAGGGACCGCCTTTGCGTCCGGTCGCTTGCAGCACTTCGCCGCCGCTGACGGCCAGGTCCTTCAGCGTATGCACTTGCACCTCGCGGTGCCAACGGGCCGCACGCTCCAACACTGCACTGCCGGCCTGCCGCTCGGCGCCGCCGTTGACGGCCGCTTGCAGCACTGCCTGCTGACGGCGCAGCCACAGCCCGGCGATCTCGCGGCCGAACGCGACCTGCAGGCCGATCCAGCCGCGCCGCCGTTCGCGCTCGCCCAACGCCCCGGCCTGGATGGCTTCCCACGCCTCGTCAAAGCGGACGAGCCCCGCCGCTTCCAGAGCGGTCTGGTTCGGGAACGTCCAGCTTTTGAGCAGC
Source organism: Paenibacillus sp. JL3B1040 (assembly GCF_057063165.1). NCBI lineage: Bacteria > Bacillati > Bacillota > Bacilli > Caryophanales > Paenibacillaceae > Paenibacillus > Paenibacillus tiangongensis. The sequence continues at coordinate 3,273,974 of NZ_CM169317.1, forward strand.
GGGGAAGCCGCCTCGCCCGGGACGCCCAAGGCCTGCAGCAGCAGCGACCAGCGCTGCGCCGGCGGCGCGGCCTCCAGCAGCGGCAGCGCGGCCAGCAGCTCGCGGCGCGGCGGCTCGCGATGCAGCAGGCGCCGCGTCAGCTCCGCCTCTGCGGCCGCTCCTTGCGCCGCCTTCGCGTACCGCAGCAGCCCGCTGCGCTCCAACAAGGCCAGCCCGCGTCGCGGGTCCGGCCCCAGTACGATTCGATCCAGCTCCATGCGCACCCGCTCCGTTGCGATATAGCCCAGCTTGTCCCTCCCCGCAAGAAGCGCTCGCCATAAGCTCTTCACCGGGCGAAAGCCAAACGTCGAGGCGAATCGAACCGCCCGCAGCATGCGCAGGGCATCCTCTTCGAACCGTTCTTCGGCAATACCGACGCAGCGGATCAGTCCGCTCTCGATATCGGAGCGGCCGTCAAACGGATCAATCAGCTCGCCATCCAGTCCCCGGGCCATCGCGTTCATCGTAAAATCGCGCCGCCGCAAATCCTCGGCGACCGCATCCACGAAATCCACGGAAGCGGGACGACGGTGGTCCGCGTAATCCGACTCCTTGCGGAACGTCGTCACCTCGAACGCATGGTCCTCCATCAGCACCGTGACCGTGCCGTGCCGAATTCCCGTCGGCACCGTGCGGTCAAACAGCCGAACGACCTCCTCCGGTTTGGCGGAGGTGGCGATATCCATATCGTGGACCGGGCGTTCCATAAATTCGTCGCGGACGCAGCCCCCGACAAAAAAAGCCTTATGCCCACCATCGCGCAAGGCGCGCAGCACCTGTTCCCCTTGAACCAACATCAGCGGGTCTACCTGACTCCAGCGATCCGTCCCGATGGCGGACACCTCCCTTTCCAAAAAGTATTAACCTAGCTCCATACCCGGAACAGCAAGCGCAGGGCCCGAAGCCCTGCGCCGTATCCAACTTTCGATTCCCGCTCCGGCCCAACTTCAACGGCAAGCCGGATTTAACGTCGGCAACTGTCGGTTCAACACCCGGTAATAAATTTCTTCGTAGGTCGCCGTCGTCATCTGGCTGCTGAATTCGATTTTCGCCCGATTGATGCAAGCTTCGCGCATACGGGCAGCCAAATCGGGGTTCTGCAGCAACTGGATGCATTGCTCCGCCATCTGCTGGGTATCGCCGATCGGCGCCAAAAACCCGGTTTCGCCGTGCTTCACCAGCTCCGGAATCCCGCCAGCCAACGTGCCGACCGTCGGTACGCCGCATGCCATGGCTTCCAGGGCTACCAGGCCAAAACTCTCCTTCTCCGAAGGCAGCAGCAAGACATCGGCCATCGAAATGACATGCGCGATATCGTCCTGCTTGCCGAGGAAATGCACCCGGTCGGCAATGCCAAGATCCTTGATTTTACATTGGATTTTGGGCAGATCCGGCCCTTCACCGACGAACAGCAAGCGGGAAGGAACCTGCTCGTTCACTTGATGGAAAATGTCTACGACGTCGCCAACCCGTTTCACCGGCCGGAAATTGGAGATATGCATCAACACCTTCTCGCCCGGTGCGGCAAAATCCATCCGGCAGTTTTTCGCGTCCCGGGGATAATACACCCGTTCGTCGACGAAGTTGTAGGTCAGGTCGATATCCCGCGTAATGTCGAGCACTTCCCGGGTTTCCCGCATCAAGTCGCGCGAGACCGAGGTCACCGCGTCGCTTTCGTTGATCGCCAGCCGGATCAAGTCCTTCAGCGACTCATCCTGCGCCAGTACCGTGATATCCGTTCCGTGCAGGGTTGTCACGACCTTCAGCGAATCGCCGACCATCTGTTTGGCAAGGAAGGCGCAAACGGCGTGCGGCACCGCATAATGGACATGAAGGATATCCAGCCCTTGCGCCTTGGCCACCGTAGCCATCTTTGTCGCCAGGGACAGATCGTAAGGCGGATAACGGAACACGTAGTAATCGCTGACCTCGACTTCATGATAGAAAATATTCTTATGATAACTCCCTAAGCGAAAAGGAACGCTATGCGAGATGAAATGGACTTCGTGGCCCTTTTCCGCCAGCAACTTTCCCAGCTCGGTGGCCACTACCCCCGAACCGCCCAAGGATGGATAACAGGTGATGCCGATTTTTAAAAATGGTTCCATATGGTGGGGGCCTCCTTTGTCATTGTTCCCTCTTTCAGCTTATGTGCGAAGGGAGCCGAATAGATTTACCGGATAGGCGGTTTTCGCCATGAACCCTTCCGCGAACGGAATCAGCGAACGCTGTCCGATCAACGAATCCCGGGCTTTAACGCGTTCCACATACCCCTGGTTAAGCGGCGTTAAGGCGACGTCTTCGCCCGGCGAACCCGCCTCGAACTGGGAACGGTAGCATCGCAGCGCCCGCTCTTTCCGCTCGTAGGTTGCGCTCACGTCAACAATCAGATCCGGCGTTGTCCAATCATTGATGAAATAAAAATAGAGCTCGGGCGCCGGGACCGCCGGCTTGTCCGGCATATACCGGCGCAGCTTGGCGTTAAAAACCGCCGCCTCCACCAGCTTGCTGCAATCGATATGATCCGGATGGCGATCCTCCCAATACGGGGCGAACACGAGGCGCGGCGCAAACCGGCGAATGACCCCGGTTACCGCGGCCAGTTGGTTCTCCGCCCCGGTCAATCCGCGGTCGGGCAGTCCAAGGTTCACGCGCGCAGCCAAACCCAACGTTTCGGCCGCCGCTTCCGCTTCTTTCTTACGCAGCTCGGGATTGCCGTTGGAGGACAGCTCGGCTTCGGTCAAATCGCAAATGCCGACGCGATAACCCGCTGCCGTATGCTTGGCGATCGTGCCGGCCATACCGATCTCGGCATCATCCGCATGGGCGCCGAAGATCAGGATATCCAGCCTCTCGCTCATTTCGCCAGCCCCGGCTTATGCAGCTCCACCAGCTCGCGCCAGCCGAAATCGCCGCGATCCAGCGCGCGCACGAGGATCTCCGCGGTCGCCATGTTGGTCGCAACCGGAATGCCGTGCACGTCGCACAGGCGCAGCAGTGCGGTGATGTCCGGTTCATGAGGCTGCGCCATCAACGGATCGCGCAGGAAAATCACCAGGTCCATCTCGTTCTGGGCAATCAGCGCACCGATCTGCTGGTCCCCGCCCAGCGGTCCCGACAGGAAGCGGTGGATGGTAAGCGAAGTATTCTCCATGATTTGCTTCCCGGTTGTTCCTGTGGAATAAAGTTGTTTATCCTTGAATACATGCTCGTAAGCGATGGCGAAATTGACGATATCCTCTTTTTTGCGGTCATGAGCAATAAATGCGATGTTTAACATATGACTTATCCCCTTTATTCATCCATAAAATGTTCGAAACCGTAAACCATGCCTTTGCATTCGATCACTTTCTTGATCGCCAAATTGACTCCCGGCATATATCCGGCACGCTCATAGGAATCGTGGCGAATTTTGAGCGTCTGGCCAAAGCCGCCGAAAATGACCTCCTGCTGGGCAAATACGCCCGGCAAACGGACGCTATGTATCCGGAACCCATTATAATAGCCGCCGCGCGCCCCTTCGATCGTCTCCTCCTCGTTCGTGCTCCCCTGGCGCAGCTCCTGGCGGTTCTGAGCGATCAACTCGGCCGTCTTCACCGCCGTCCCCGAAGGGGCGTCCAGCTTCTGGTCGCCATGGTATTCGATGATTTCCAAGTGGGGAAAATATTTCGCCGCCTGCGCCGCAAAGCGCATCATCAGAATAGCCCCGATCGAGAAGTTCGGCGCGATCAAGCCACCGATCCCCCGGGTTTGGCACAGCTTGTCCAGATCCTCGATTTGCTCCGGCGTGAATCCGGTCGTGCCGATGACCGGCGAAACCCCGAGCCGGATCGCCAGCTCGGTGTTGGCGTAGGCGGACTGCGGCGTCGTGAAATCGACCAGCACCTGCGGTCTGGACTCGCTAAGCGCCTTATCCAGATCGCCGGTCAATGCCACGCCGCAAGCCGGAAGGCCGACCAGTGTTCCGGCATCAAGGCCGGCATCCGACAGACTTACGGCGGCAACCAGCCTAAGCTCCGGATCCTGGAGCACCATCTTCACTACTTCTCTGCCCATTCTGCCGGCGGCGCCCGCCACGGCAACTTTAATTGGTTCCGTCATGTTAATCTCCTCGCATTCTGTACTATGATGATTGCTTGATTCGCTGCTTCAACCGATGTTCCATCTCCTTCAGTTGCCCGGCCGCACCGGCGTCCAAAGGAAGGGCCGACGCATCGCGAACCGCCTGCAGCGCAAGATCGTAGCATTCCAGTTCGCCATAAGCGATCGCCAGCCATACCTGAGCATCCATCGACAACGGATCGAGCTCCACGGCGCGCTTTAGCATGCGGACTGCCGGCTCGGCCGCGGCTTTCCGCTTAACGCCCGGCATCTCCAGCTGACGTTTGGCCATCTGGGTGAGTTCCATAGCCTGCAAACGGTCGTAATGCAGTTTATATTCGTCCTGGGCAGGCTCCAGGGCCGCAGCAAGGCGCGCATGCTGAAGCGCCTTATCCAACTGCCCGCTCCGGGCGCAGGTGATCGAGTACCGATAATGGATATCCGCGTGATCCGGTTGAACGTCAAGCGCTCGCTCGAACCAATGCAACGCCTGCTCAAAATCGTTTTCATAGATGCTTCGATAAGCTCTATGCAAATAATCCTCCGCCTTCATGTGCTATCCCCCTTTGCTGTAGGGATGATCATACCAACAGCATATGAAGGATGACCTTATTCGGTGTCCTTTTTCGTCCATCGGTCCGCATCGCGGGTGGCGAATTTATACATGACCCGATCATGGGCCTCGGTCAGATCGATGCCGAGCGAATTGGCGAAGCAGATCGTAATGAACAGAATGTCGCCTAACTCCAGCTCGATGGAATTATCCGGCTCGTCCTTCTTCTTCGGCTTTTCGCCGAAGGTATGGTTGACCTCGCGGGCCAGCTCGCCCACTTCCTCGGCCATTCGGGCCAGCATGGTCAGCGGGCTGAAATACCCCTCTTTAAACTGCGAGATGTAACGGTCTACTTCGCGCTGCATTTCCGCGAGAGATTTTTCTTTGTCTCTATCCAAGCGCCGATCCCTCCGCTTTTTGTCCCGTTTTCCCCTATGTTATCGTAAGTAGATGACGAAAACAAATCATTTTTTAATCGGCACGGAAAAAGGTATACTAGGAGAGGCAGATCTAACCAATGGCCGATCGGTTGCAACATCTATATCAAATAAGTTAGGGATAGGTGAGGTTTTTTCATGGCTTCAAGCAAACTTTCCGGATTTCTCAAAACGCTGCTGCCGATTTTGCTCGGTACGGCGATATATGCGTTTGGACTCCTTTATTTTATCTTGCCCAACCAGTTGATGGAAGGCGGAGTTACCGGGGTAACGCTGCTGCTGAACTATGCGTTTGGCATCTCGCCTTCGCTTTCGAACCTGCTGCTCAACATCCCCTTGTTTCTGCTCGGCTGGAAAATCCTCGGCGGACGGCAAATTATCTGGACCGGAATCGGGATCGGTTCGCTGACCTTCTTCCTGTGGCTGTTCGAGCGAATGATCAAGGGGGGCTGGATTCTGCCGTTCGAGACGCAAACGGACTATATCCTCGTATCGCTGTATGCGGGCGTGACGCTGGGCGCAGGGCTGGGCATCGTTTTCCGTTTTGGCGGCACGACCGGGGGATCGGATATCGTGGCCCGGATTCTTGGACGTAAATACGGATTCAGTATGGGACAGGTCATTTTAACGCTGGATATCGTCATTATCGGGTTGTCGCTCTTTTATATTAGGAAGGAAAATATTTTGTATACGCTCGTCGCCGTGTTTATCGCCTCCAAGGTGATCGATTTCATTCAGGAAGGCGCGTATTCCGCCAAGGCGTTTACGATCATCAGCGATGATGCGCCGGCGATTGCCGACATCATTACGAAAGAGATGGATCGCGGCGTAACGTTGATTCCGGCGATCGGCGCTTACTCCAAGCAGGCGAAGCATATGGCTTACTGCGTCGTATCGCGCCAGGAGATCCGGCGGCTGCAGTCGATCGCCAAATCGGTCGACCCGCGGGCGTTCATTATCATCAGCGACGTGCATGACGTGCACGGAGAAGGATTCAAAGAGGATTAAGATGAAAAAAGCAGAGAGGCTAAGGAAATCCTTGCCTCTCTGCTTTTTTGAGTGCAGCCCTAGAATGGAGGACGGCAAATTTTTGTCGCTATCGCTCTCCGCTCGATTAGCCATCGGCTACAGCCGGTACCGGTATGCCTCCTCTTCCCTGCGAGGCTCCCGCACCGCGATTACCGTTTGCGAAGCCCGATACTTGCGGATGCCCGTGTAGGTTAAAGCCAGCACGATCCACAGACCGATCAGGCCGCTCCAATACCACGGGCTGTCAAAGCCGGTGATCGGCAGGAATACGGGCTCGTCTCCCCGGCGGCCGAACAGCGCCTTTAACGCGCCATCTCCCTGTGTGATGGCCCCTTTCAAGGCCGCTTCGTCCCAGGTCCGTTCCTCGCTCAACCGGCCGGCGTAGGACAGCCAGGAATCGAAGCGGTTAACATCGGCTGCCGGGCGACGGATGACCGCGGCGGGCCGGACCACGTCGTAATGGCCCTGCAGAGCCTGGAACGCCTTGCGCACCTCCGCCGGTTTCCCGCCGGCGCGCGCCCGGTCCATCTGCTGCAGGTTATCGGCCATGACTTTATAATATTGCTGCCATAAGGCCTTATCCGGATGCAGCAGGCTGTTGACCGCCAGCCGCAAGCGGGCCGAGGAAAGCGCCCACTCCTCTGGCCGGACCTCGGCCTTCACCAGCGTCTCCTTGGTGTCCATGATCGTCTCCGCCAAGGCGTGGATTCCCTCCACCGACGTCAATCCCTTGAAGGATACGCCCTCCAGTGCGGCGATCAGCGTTTCCATATCGGCCATCGCCTCCTGGGCACTTCCCTGCTGCATATGCTCGTACAGCCGTTCCGACGCAGCTTCAAGCTGCTGCAGCCGCTCGCTGCGCTCCTGCTCCGATAAGGCGAATGCACCGGTCGACGACGTTCCTGCCTTCCCCCCCGTTCCGCTCCCTGCCGGCTGAGCGATTACCGCCGCACTCCAGATCAGCATCGCGGCAAGCAAAGCCAGCGCGGCCGCAGCCCGTTTCACCCAAGTTCTTCTCACGGACATCCCCTCCCTACCATCATGGTATGGCAGGCTGTCCCACGTTAGAACTTGCTCTTAAGCGCGTTTGGCCTGTTTCAACGCCAGCCAACCGGCCGCTACGCTGGCCACCGTCAGAACCACGGTGAAAACCGCCACCGCGGAGACATCGTCCCATAACGTCTCCGGCAGCCAGGGATAAACCTCATACGTGTAATCCACCGTATCGTTGAGCAGCGTCCAGGCTCCCGCGCCCAGCAGCATGAACGGACCAAATTTGTACAATCGGACGAATAGCAGCGATTCTACGGCCATCGCCAAATGGGAGGCGACGAGCATCCAGTCCTGCCATACGAGAACTCCGCCCTGGTGCGCTCCGGCAAAAATCATCGAAACGGCCCACACGCCGTATTTCACGCTCGTCACGACGGCCAACCCCTCGATTAAGGTGCGGAAACGGTAATATTTCCCCAGCTTTCCCGGGAACAGCAGGAACAACAGGCTTAACGTGAAAAACAAGCTTGCCGTCGGGCTGTCCGGAACGAATACGATCTGCCAATGCGGGTGATTCCGCCAGGTGTCCAGCAGTTGTGCGTCATACCAGATATAGCCGTAAATCGTGCCCAAAAGATTACAGACGAACAAAGTCCATAATATGAAACGCGAGGATAGAAATGAGGTGCTCCAAAAATCCGATAGTTTCAACGCGATATCCCTCTTTTTCACGAAAATCGCGCCGGTCCACATCCGCGCGAATCCGGCCCGCAAGCTTAAAAAACCTGACCGCATCACGATCAGGTTTTCACATTACTTCCTATTTTACTGCTCCGATTTTTGTTTCGCAAGCCACTCGGCCAAATGGTCGATGTCCTGATCCGTCAAACCGGCGTTAATTGCCGTGATGTACATCTCAGGCATCTTGCCGTTGTAACCTTCTTTTATAATGGATAGAATCGCTTCCTTGTCATGCTTGTCGCCGACTCCGCGCAGCGAAGGTCCGCCCGCCCCTTTCAGGTCCGCAGCATGGCAGGATACGCAAGTGGCCTTCTTGTAGATCTCCATCGCCGGATCGTCCTTATCCACGATAGCGACCTCTTCCTGACGGTTCGCGTTGGACGTCGGCAAGCCCTTCTCCCGGTTCTCGCGGGCTTGTTCTTCCCGTTGAATATGCTCCGGCACTTGCCCCGTCGCTTCAAGCTCATGCTGGTAATGCGTCCAGGCGAAGTTCGTTAAGTAAACGACCGCAGCGATCGACAGCAGCATCAGCGACGAAGCGATCGGACGCTTATAGAAGCGGCGCTCCTTGCCCCGATCAAGGAACGGAGCAAGCAGCAGCCCGCCGAACATCACTCCGGGAATCCCCAGCGTGCCGAGTACGACGTAATCGCCGGAGGCATAAGGATATTTCAAATATTGATACAGGAACAGGAAATACCAGTCCGGCATCGGAATAACCGAAGCGGTCGGATTGGCCGGGAAGCCAAGCGGAGCCGGTTCCGAAATGGTCAGCACCAGGAAGCCGACAAGCACGACCACGCCGACCATCCATTCCTTCAGCAAAAAGTTGGGAATGAACGCTTCCGACTTGCCCGGATAAGCCGTATAATCCGGCGGCGTGATAAAGCCCTTGCCCTTACGGACGCGGGAATCGCCGACGTACACGACTTTTTCCTTCGAATTGTCATGATGAGCCATGTCCCTTTTGCCCCCCTTCTCTTATAGAGGTAGTTCAATTCATGGTTTCGTTAACATCGTTTCTTACAACGGACCGGAAATCCCTTGTCTGCGGATCATGATAAAATGACCTACCAAAAGGATCAGCAAGACCGCCGGAAGGAAGAACACGTGAATGGCAAAGAACCGGGTTAACGTTTCAGCCCCTACGATCGAACCGCCCTGCAGCAGTTCCTTAATGACCGGACCAAGCACCGGTACAGAGTTGGCGATTTCCAAAGTGACCTTCGTGGCGAAATAAGCTTTGTTATCCCATGGCAGCAAATACCCCGTCAAGCCGAGACCGATCATGACGAAGAAAATCAGCATACCGACAACCCAGTTCATTTCGCGCGGGGCTTTGTACGAGCCGGTGAAGAACACGCGAAGCGTATGTAAGAACATCATAACGATAACCAAGCTTGCCCCCCAGTGGTGCATCCCGCGAACGATTTGGCCAAAAGCGACCTGCGTCTGCAAGTATTCCACACTAGCATAGGCGTTAATAATATCGGGGACGTAATACATGGTCAGAAACATCCCCGACAGGATCTGGATGACCGTGATAAAAAACGTCAGGCCGCCGAAGCAATACACAAACGCGGAAAAGTGGTGCGCCGGGTTCACGTGCTCCGGAACCTCGTGATCGGCCACATCGCGCCAGATCGGCGTGATATCAAGACGTTCGTCAATCCAGTCATACACATTTTTAAACATCCGAATCTACGCCTCCTTATTTCACGATGGTGTTCGGGATGATATCCCCCAGATATACCCAATCGTCCTTGATCATCACCTTGTACTCATCAAGCGGCTTCGACGCGACCGCCAGTTGCTTGCCTTCCTTGGTATAATGCGCGCCATGGCAAGGGCAGTGGTATTCATTCGGGAATTTCTTGTCGTTATTCCAGCCGACCGTGCACCCCAAATGTTTACAAATCGGTGAAAGCGCATAAATATTTCCGCTCTCGTCTTTGCGAATCCAAGCCGTAAGGGAGGCCGTACTCAAATACCAGCCGTCCTGCTGCTTGAGCTCGAACGAGAATTCCTGCGGCTCACTCGTGATTTTGCTGACTTCCACAACTTTGACGAAGGAGCCTTCGCCTTTCTTGTGCAATATCGGATCGACCGCGAAGCGAACCATGGGAAGCGTCACCCCACCCACCATGAAAGCAGTGGCGCCACCTAGCGTGTATGTAAGAAATTGCCGACGGGACATCTCTTTGCGAATAGGCGGTTTATGCGAGGATTCCTGCGAGTCATGCTGATTGCTCATATATCTTCAACCCCCTTTGCCAAGCAATTGTTTCCGAGTGTTACAATGATATTTATCACAATATCGCGTAAGACATATTAATAATATATTAGCGTTTTAGGAGCGTCAAGAATTTGACACATTTTTTTGCTCACCGAAAAGCTTGTCCTCCTCGAAATTGTCGATATTTTGTCACAATCTTCAAACCTTCTTCGATTGCCACAATTCTTGTACGGCCGCCTTCACTTGTCCTTCGGCCCTCTTCCCGAAATCCGGCGCAAAACGCTGCGGCGTCACGATCAAATCGGCGTTGGGAAGTTCCTCGTCGGTCCATTCGTAAGCGGCGGAGACGACGATGGCATAGGCAAACCCGCTGGCCTTGACATTTCGGCACAAGTCATTAATAGCCTGCGTCATATCTTGGGTTTGATATTGGAAGGACGGATACGTAACCACTCTCCCTTTGAAAGGAACTTCCACCCAATCAAGCAGATTCCTCAACCTTTCCAGCCACTCCGTCACTTCATACGGCCGTTCCAGCCCGGTTAATCCCGTGACCGGGATTAGGCAAGTATCCAAATACGGGCCTAGTTCCTCCCATGCGGAGGCTTCAATTTCACTGAACTTCATGTGATAACCCCTTTTCCGATCGATGTCTTTCCATTATAAACAGGGCTCCTTGACAATTCCATCCTTCTTGCTGTACTATCGATCTGGAAAATAGATCACACTAAATATTAGATTGATTTATGTTCAGAATGATGGATAAATCACTTATCAAGCAAGGGGGGGGAAGATTTATGGACGTTCGTAAACATACACCCATGCCAATCAACGCCGAGCAAAGCAAGCTCCTCGAAAGCGCTTTGCGCATCAAAATCTTAAACGTGCTGGCCGATGAGCCGCACACCGCCAAGCAGGTCGCCGATCTTTTGGGCAAAACACCCGGAAATGTACATTATCACATTCAGAAGCTTTATGACGGCGGGCTCTTGGACTTAGTCAGTACCCAAACGGTTGGGGGCGTCCTCGAAAAGTATTACCGCTCCAAGACAACGTTTTTTCAGCCCGAGCATTTCACCGGTTTCCATTATCTCGAAGGCATGCCGCAATTTCGGGTTGCGACGCGTTTGCTGCTGTCCCCGGAGCAATCTCAGGAGTTCATTGACGAGTTGGATGCCCTGGTCCGCAAATGGGAGGCGAAGGACACCGATGGCGCCGAATACGGCGTATTATTCACCATGGGGCGCGTACAGGACAGTGACTCGAGTTCCGAGTGCTGACGAGGAGGATTTTCTATGAGTCTTGAAACTTCACAAGCGGAAGACAGCGCTGTTAGGCAGGCGGCCCAACCGTCCCACAAGCCGGCAGCCAAGCATGCGTTCGCCGGATTCGCCGAGCCGTTCCGCAAATCCAAAGCATTCCCCTATTTATGGCTGGGGCAGTTGGTTTCTTTCCTCGGCAGCTCCGTAACCATGGTCATCCTACCGATCATCGTCTATTCCCTGACTGGATCAACCACTACGATGGGAATGCTTATGGCTGCCTATATGCTGCCCAACATCGTCATGCTGCCCATCTCCGGTACGCTTGTCGACCGCTATAATCGCACGAACCTGATGCTGCTGACGGATCTGCTTCGTTTTGCGGTGATGGCCGTCCTGGCGATATTGTTGTTTGCGGATGCCTTAACGATTCAACTGCTGTTTATCTTGGTCACGTCGTATGGCTTAATGGACGGCTTATTCCAGCCCGCGTATGCCGCTACCCGCGCCACGGTATTCACCCCGGAAATCCGCAATTCCGCCAATGCGCTAACGCAAATCAGCAATCAGGCCGTTCGTCTGATTGGACCTTCCCTGGGCGGGATCCTGGTCACGTTCTTCTCGGCGGGCTGGGGAGTGGCGCTGGATGCCTTGACTTATGTTGCTTCGTTTCTTTGTTTGTTCGGGCTGCGGAAGCTCGTCCCTCATCGACCGAAGGCGGTTGGCGAGAGCGCGGGGATGGGTGCGGATTTCAAGGAAGGCTTGTCCGTGCTGAAGGCCAACCCCTGGCTTTGGGTCACCATTCTGGCTTTCTCCTTGGTTAACATTTGCTTCGGTGCGATTATCACGGTGGTCATCCCCTGGTTATTCAAAATTCACCTGGATTTGAAACCGTATGTTTACGGCCTTGCCGTAACCTGCTCGGGAATTGGAGCGATTGGCGCCGGCTTGCTGTTTGGTATGAAGAAACGCTGGCGGTACCGCGGAAGGATTGCGTACGGTGGCGCGTTATTGAGCGGGATCTCCCTGCTGTTGATGGCCACAACCCCTGGCCCAATCGTTCTCTGTGCCCTCTTTGCCCTGGAAGGATTCGGGCTGATGATGTTTGGCTTGATCTGGGAAACCAGCATGCAGGAGTTGGTTCCTCAGGAAACGTTCGGCCGCGTGGCCAGCCTCGATATGCTTGGGTCGTTTGCCCTGCTCCCGATCGGTTATATCGTGGTCGGTTGGCTAGCCGATTACATCGGCGGTCTGCAAACGATCACGCTGTTTGCGGAAATCGGATCACTGGCCGTCTTGACCGTCATGTTTACCCCGGCCATCCGCAACTACGATTAATTCCATGGTTGGTCCGCAAAAAAACCGTCCCATCCGTTATTTGTTGTGAACAGACGGGGCGGCTTGCCTTTAACGTTCTTCCAATGTTTTCAGTTCATCCGTCAGGAGCCGGAAGGCAACCTCATCGCCATTCGCCAAGGCGGTGTCGATCTCGTTGTAGATCTGTTCCGAGCGATGCTTCCGGAGCGCTTCGTCCCATATCATTTCCGCCGCCAATCCAAGCATTGCTTCATAAGTAACCTTCATCTGATCCATAGGATGCACCTCCAAACCATCGTTCAATAATCTCTTTGCCACCCTAAATGACCGTCGGGACGATCCATTTAAGGGATCCTATATTCTTTGCCTTTGGTCACATAGCTTTCCGTCGTCCGCCGCATCCGCTCTAAATCGTCTTCGGTCAGTTCACGCACGACTTTGGCAGGCGAACCCAGGGAAAGCGTATAGGGTGGAATTTTCGTATTTTCCGTCACTAAAGAACCTGCTCCTACTAAAGCATATTCACCGATATCCGCTCCGTTTAGGACGATCGCCCCCATGCCGATTAATGTGCCCGTGCCTATGCGGCATCCGTGGATCACGGCGGCATGGCCCACGGATACGTCGTCGCCAACGATCAAGGGCTGTGAAGCATTGACATGTCCGATCACGCCGTCCTGTAGATTGGTGCGGCTGCCGACGACGATTTCCGCCAGATCCCCGCGAAGTACCGCATTATACCAAACGCTCGACTCGCTCCCTATGCGGACGTCCCCGATCAGCTTGGCTCCAGCCGCCATAAATACGCTTCCATCGATCTGAGGGAATCTCCCTTGATAAGGAATCAACACGGCCTATCACTCTCCCTGCTTGAATTGCGAGTGATTGTAGCAATTCGAGACATCCCTGTCAAGGCGGGTCTTAAATCCGGCCTGAATGCCGCTTCCGCCTAGGCCGAAGCATCTTGCTGTAGAAATATATGTATGTTCGTTGCTCGCTTTCTTCAGGCGCTTAGGCCTTATGGATTTGCTGAATCGCTTGTTTCCCGAACGGAGTAGCCTGGACATACCGTTCGCGTCGCTCGTCTTCGCCAAAGCGCACCATCCCCAAATGAAGCATCATCTGCAGGATCCGTTCCTCGAAGATGGATTCGGGAGAGTCGTAAAAGAACGGCTTGATCAGCGCCTCGATCCTCTCGAATAACGAAGTGACCGTCACCCAATCTTTCGAACAGCGTAAAATCCAGTAGACGAGAGACAGCAAGTTAGGAATGGGCCCTTTATATAATCTTAACCAAAAGCGAACGAAGTGTATCATGGGCTCTCGACGTTCTTCCGCCAGATAGGCCGCTCCCGCTTCCGTCAATTCCAGGCGTTGATTGTTCTCTTGAACGAGGCGGGAATGATAGGCATAATCGTAGAGCAGCGCAAAGCGGTTCGGGTAATCTTTAAAACGGCGGCCGTACCCGAAACGCCAGCCTTTGCCGACCAATCCCTCGGACACGTGAAGCGATTCAAGGATCTGCATCTGGTTTCTCCGGTACATGACGCCTTCGCTGTTTAACGGGATATCATGCCGGGAAACGTACTGCAGGAAGAGCAGCAGATCGGCGGACAACAGGTCCGGCTCCTCCCGGTACATCGGCGGTTCGGCGGCGGCCGCCTTCACTTCGGCAAGAAGCCGGCGTTCGAGAGCTTCCCGGAAACGGCTCTTCAAATCCTCGGGAACCTCGAACAGATAGCGGGTCTGTGGGGTCGTTCCATTGAACAGCCACCCCTGCTGGCGAAAGCGGGCAATCATGTCTCGCGGACTTTCCCGTTCCTTGGCATCATCGGTAAACCGCGAGCCCTGCGCACAGGCGACCAACTCCTCCAAGCTGAACTGGCGGCGGCCGTCGAACAGCAGGGTGTTCAGGAATCGCAAATCTTCCATACTCATGCCGCCGATATGCCGCTCGATAAAATCGCGGCGGCCTACCGTCTGCAGGATGGATTGAATCAGTTCATGCTTGGAGTGCCCGCTGCATTCGCAGCGGTAATGATCCGCTATTCTGCTAAGTTGTCCGATATCGGCAAAAGTAAGCATATCCGCCAGATTCATAGTTTTACCGCCTCGCCGTTTTAATCCCATTATGGGAAGGTTTTCCGGCGTTTATTCCCTTACTGCGAAATTATCTGCGAAAAATCGGCAAAAAAATAAGCCGGCCTAAGCCGGTTTACTTGGATTCTTTGACGCTTTCCTGCAAGTGGCGCGTGCAATTATACAAACGCATATCCCAAGATTGCTCGTTCTTCTCCAAAATGGTTAAGGACAAATTGCCGATCCGCTCCTGGCATTTCTCCCGGTACAAGGCGATATAAAGCTGGGCCAGCAGGCCGCCGTGCGAAACGACCAATACGTTGTTGTCCGGGTAACGTTCCGCCAAATCGCTCATAAAAGACAAGGCCCTCCGGCGGATCTCTTCATCCTTTTCTTGCCCCAGCTCATGCCGATCCCAATCCTTGCCCCATAACGATTCCCTTTCCGCCAAGGTCATCCCCTCAACCTGGCCAAACGAACGCTCCATCAATCGCAAATCGGGATCGTACAGCGGAATGCCCAACGTCTCGGCCAAGATCGTGCCGGTCTCCCGCGCCCGCGACAAGTTGCTCGTGATGACGAAGTCCCAGCGGTATTCGCCTTCCTCCTTCAATCTCTTGCCGAGTAGCCCGGCCTGCCGCCGCCCTTCATCGTTCAGCGGAATATCGCTTTGCCCCTGAATTTTTCCTATCGCGTTCCAATCGGTAAGTCCGTGGCGAATCAAACCAACGAGCATAATCATCCCCCTTTAGATGTGAAAAAACGCCCCACCCGCTCCAATAGCGGGAGAAGCGTTTGCGATCGTTTATCTTTTGGTACGGCGCAACCCTTTCCAGGAGAAAAGCGCCAGTAGCATGCCTGCCATGGACAACATCATCCAGTATTGCGGATAGGCCGGGCCCATTTGCACCGCAAACGGCTCTACGATCCCTCGCGAGATGCTGGGCAAGGCGATGGAAAACCCCTCGTACGCATCCGATTCCGATCCGGCTGCCGCGACGGCGGTCGGAAGAATCCCGGTCATCGGCTCGGCAACTTGCCGGTTCGATGAAGTATGATCCACTAGCATGAATACAAAACTGAACAGGAAGATGGCCAGAAAACTTGCGGCCCAAAAGACGACCCTCCGCCGGAAACGGCGGGTGACGCCACGCTTGACGTCAGGTGCCAGCCAAGGCGATTCGGCATAAATCCGGTCCATGACCCGTCGATTGACCGCTTCCGCCTGCTCCTCCGTCACTTCTATCGGTATGTACTGCAGCATGTCCAGGCTTTCTTCCCATTGTTGGTACTCGCCCGCGCAAGACTCGCAGCCCAAAAGATGCCTCTCCAGCATTTGTCGCTGAGGATGATGTTCGGGCAGATCCCGTAACAATCCGAACAATTCTTGGGCCTCTCTACAATTCATCTGCTTTTCATCCCTTCGTAATGCTCGTAGATGGGTTCATAAAAGTAGGGTTCAAGCTGACTTTTAACACTGCTGCGCGCCCGGAACAGCAGCGACTTCACGGCACTGACGCTTTGTCCCAGAATATTCGCGATCTCTTGGTAATCCAATTGATCGTATTCGCGCAAGATCAAAGCCGATCTTTGCTTCTCCGGCAGATTGTTGATGGCTTCTCTCACCATGCCCACTTTCTCGCTCCGCAATACCGCTTGTTCGGGGGCGATCTCGCTTGGCGCTACGGGAACGATCCCGCTTTCATCCAAAGGGACGTTGCCGTTTCTTGGTTTGCGGAGTTCACTGAGCACCGTGTTGCGGGCAATCGTATACAACCAGGTTGAGAAAGAAGCATCTACCTCTCTGAAGGAATGCAAGCTGCGAAATGCTTTATAGAACGTTTCCGAGCATAGATCTTCGGCAAGCAGCTCCAGATGAGCGCTCTTTAACATGTGATAAACGAAGGCCAATATCTTCCGCTGATACCTTCGCATCAGCTCCGAGTACAGTTCCGTATTGCCTTCCTTAATCTCACGAATCATTTGGGAATCCGTCATTGGGTGCGATCCTCCTCGCGCTTCCATGGGCCATCTTCCCGTTCGATTCTTTCACCAATTATTACCGAACAGGATCAAAAAAGTTGCGGTTATCTATGTAACTTCGTAAAAAAATCGAATCGACATGAAAGCAAATTAACAGCGTAGCCAAACTTCGAGGATATTATACCACAGGAGTTCGATTCATAAAAACATCCAATCGTGCTCAATTTCGTGGCAAAAGAAAAAGGATTTTCATTCCCCCTAACAGGTGCTCCATATATGAACAGACCTTTGCCCAAAAAGCAAAGGTCTGTTCTGCAAATCGGATAAAGCTATCGGCGGGATTCCGCAGCCGAAGCCGCATATAAATGAGCGGCTGCTTCGCGGACGTCAGCCGCCTGCGTCACGGCGGAAATCACGGCAACGCCATCCGCTCCGGCGCGAATCACTTGGCTCGCCGTCTCTGCGGTGATGCCGCCGATGCCGACCAAGGGCAAGGCGATGCCGCGGGCGCGCAGCTCGCGGAGGATGTCCGGCCCTTGCGGCGCCTTGGCATCCGCTTTCGAGGCCGTGGGATAGATCGGTCCGATGCCGAGGTAGTCGGCGCCGTGTCGGACGGCGGCCTCCGCTTCGACGAACGTGTGCGCGGAGACGCCGAGGATGCGGTCGCCGATCCGGGCGCGGACCCGCGCGGCCGCCTCGTCCTCCTGGCCGACGTGAACGCCGTCGGCCCCGATCGCGAGGGCCAGTTCCACGTCATCGTTGACGAGGAACGGCACCCCCCGCCGACGGCAGGCGGCCTGCAACTGGACGGCTAGCGCTCGCAGCGGCTCCCCTGTGAGCGCTCCCGGCCCTTTCTCGCGGAGCTGCACCAGCGTCACACCGCCATCCAGAGCCGCCTCCAGCACCCGCAGCGGCGCTTCGCGGCAATTGGCGCTGCCGATAACCAGATACGTCCGCAGCAGCTCGCGCATGCGGCCTACCGCGATGCGGCCGCTTCCGACGCCGCCGCTCATCGGGAAGCTCCTTGCCGGCGACGGTAAGCAAAATGGTTGGTCGGACCGCGCCCTTGCCCCAGCTCAAGTCCGTACTCGATCGCCGCCTGGATGAAGGCCCGCGCGATCCGCACCGCCTCCAAAGCCGCCGTTCCCTTGGCGAGCTCCGCCGTCAGCGCGGCCGAGAAAGTGCAACCCGTGCCATGCGTGTGCCGCGTGGGAATCCGTCGCCCTTCCAACTCGGTGAAGGTCGACCCGTCATAATGCAAATCGATGACCCGCTCGCCGGTTTCGGCATCGTGTCCGCCCTTGATCACAACCTGCCGCGCTCCGTACGCGCAGATGCGCTTCGCCGCCTCGCGGCGGTCCTCCATGCTGCGGATGGATTGGCCGGATAACACCTCCGCCTCGGGGAGGTTGGGCGTCACGATGCAGGCTAGCGGCAGGAGCTTCTCCCGCAGCGCCTGCACCGCTTCCGGCTGGAGCAGAGAAGCGCCGCCCTTGGCGATCATCACCGGGTCGACCACCACTTGGGTCCAGCCGAAGGCGCGAATCCGGGCAGCAACCGCCTCGATGATATCCGCGCTGAACAGCATCCCCGTCTTCATCGCGTCTACGCCGAGGTCGGAGCCGACCGCCTCGATTTGCGCTGCCGTCGCTTCCGGCGGCAGCGGGAAGACATCGGTCACGCCCAGCGTGTTCTGGACCGTCACGGCGGTGATCGCCGACATCCCGTAAACGTCCAGCTCCTGGAACGTTTTGAGATCGGCCTGGATACCGGCTCCGCCGCCGCTGTCCGATCCAGCGACCGTTAGCGCCCGGGCGATCCGGCTCATCCGACCCACCATCCGCCGGCGGTGGCCGCCTGTATTTCGCGTACCGCCGCGTGACCCTTGAGCGAATGCGGATGCAGCTTCGCCAACTCGTCGAGGAACGCGATCTGGAAACTGCCCGGGCCGGCGGCCGCCGTCCGCTCGGCGGCGCGGGACGCGGCGGCGCCGTAGAAGGCCAGTCCGGCGGTGCCGGCCAGCAGCAGGTCGCGCTCCACCGCGGCGAAAGCCCCGAGCACCGACGTGAGCAGGCAGCCCGTGCCGGTCACCTGGGTCAGCAGCGCGTCCCCGCCGCTGACGATCCGGCACCGCCGCCCGTCGGTGATGACGTCTTCACGGCCGGTGATCGCCACGACCGTGTTCAGCGCCCGCGCGGCCCGCACCGCCAGCTCGGCCGCCTCGGCGGCGGCGGTGTCTCCGGCATCGACGCCCTTGATCTCGCGGGATTCCCCGACGAGATGAGCGATCTCCGCCGCATTGCCGCGCAAGAGCGACACCTTCACCTCGCGCAGAATGCGCTGGGCCGACTCGGTGCGAAAAGCGGTCGCGCCCGCGCCGACCGGGTCAAGCAGCACCGGTACGCCATGGGCGTTCGCCGACCGACCGGCCAGGATCATCGCCTCGACTTGCGGCGTCGACAGCGTGCCGATGTTCAGGACGAGCGCGCCGGCGATTCGGGCCATCTCGGCCACCTCCTCCGGCGCGTAGGCCATGACCGGCGACGCGCCAAGCGCGTACAGGCCGTTCGCCGTAAAATTCGTGACGACGACATTAGTCATGTTATGGACGAGCGGTTTCGAGTTCTGCACTTTTTCCAGCGCATCGGACAGATCTTTTTCCAATAAGCTCATGATCATTCAACCTCTCTTTCAATCCTTCACTTGATCGGAGTCAAGCAGCTTCATCGGCGCCGCAACCGGCCAGTCTTCCAGCCGATAAGCCATGTCCCAGAAGAGATACTCCAATTGGCAGCTTTGCAGAAAATGCTCGGCCATCCTTTGGCGCTCCGCCTCCTTGGCCTCTGCGGCCCAGCAATCCAACGATTGAACGAGCTGCTCCGTCACGCCGCCCGAACGTTGGCCGTAAAATTGAATCCACTCGTAGAACGGATGGTCCGACGTCGGTCGCACTTCCTCCAGCAGCTTTTGGCCAATCTCCAGATACGTCCATGGACAGGGCAACAGCACGGCGTAGATCTCGCCCAAACTCCCTTCGTGAGCCACCGTCAGCATATGGCGGATGTAATGATGTGCCGAAGGCGCGAGCGGAAAGCCCTGCAGATCCTCGAAGTTCACCCCGGCGGCCCGGCAAAAATTGTGATGAGGATGAATCTCACTGTTCAGGATGAAGGCGATCTGTTCGTTGAACATTGCGATTTCCTCGCGGGATCGGCATTTGGAAATGGCGATGCCGTAAATCCGCATGTAGGCGTTTAAATATTCGTAATCCTGCTTGACGTAATGAATAAGCTGCTCTTTCTTCAATTGGCCGCTCGCTATGCCTCGGACGAACGGATGATCACAAAGGGCTTGAAAAATTCCATCCGCCTGTCGGCGCAGCTCTTGCGAAAACCCCATCTGTCTCTACCTCCCATATATTTGGCTTGGAAATCCCCTGAGAGAGCATCGACAACGACCGGTCGAAGAGCGCAAAAAAGCCGCTCCGTAGAGGGAGCGGCTGGATGAAGCCCTAGGCAAACCGACGATCGGCAGCCAAGCGCAATTCATATGGGGCCGGCTCCACTTTCCTACGCTAGTATGAACTAGATCAGGTTCAAAGGGTCCAAGATGTTCTCTTGTCTCAGCCGATTACGGCGCCCCTAGTGGATTTCCTATGCAATTCATCTTTTACTTTACCGATCCCTGTCTGGATTGTCAATCCCGTCCAGCGAAAGATCGTTCGCTCTCTCGCTTCTCTCATTTCTCCCCTTATCTTTGATCGATACCACGAAACGGGGAGTTAGTTCAATTGCAAGCGAATCGTTTTGATTTCATAAGGCGCTACGGCCAGCTCGAGCTCCGCGGCCGAAGAGGGGTCTCCAATCGGCCGTTCCATCAGATCGGTCTCTTGCCAGGAGGCCACGGGAACTTCAAAATGCAAGCGAACAAGGCCCCGTCCGCCTTTATATTCATGGAAACGGACGATCAGCTCGTCGCCGTCTTCCGCTTTTTTCACCGCATCAATGACCACGTCCGCGGTGCCGCTCGTTTGGAGCAGCGAGAACGACGGCGTGTGAGCCTGGCCCGGCGTGGCGTAAACCGGCTGATTCAGCAGCGCTGCGGCCTGTACGGTGCCGCCTTCGGACCAATGCCCTTCATGCGGATACAAGGCATACGTAAACTCATGTTCGCCGCGATCGGCTTGCGGATCCGGGTAAGTCGCCGATTTCAGCAAGGACAGGCGAATCACATGATCCTTAATGTCATGGCCGTATTTGCAATCGTTCAGCAGGCTGACCCCATACCCGTGCTCCGACAAATCGGCCCATTGATGACCTACCGTTTCAAACCGGGCGAAGTCCCAAGACGTGTTCCAATGCGTTGGCCGCTTGACATTGCCGAACTGGATATCGTAGGTGGCTTCCGTGGCCCGAACATTGACCGGAAAAGCGACTTTCAGCAGTTGCTGGCGCTCCTGCCAATCGACCCGGGTCCGGAAATCGATCCGCCGATCGTCGGCGTACAGGATCATCTGTTGGCGTATCGTCGAACTCATGTAGGTCCAGGTAAAGGTAACGAGGGCTCGCAGCGCGCCAGTCACCACCTCACATTCCTGAAGCTGCTCGACTTCGCGTTGTTTTTCTTGGTAGAAAACATCGATGTCCCAAGCCTCAAACATCTTCGGCTTATCTTCGAACACCTGCAGCACGTTGCCCCGTTCGCCCGAGGCAAGCACCTCGCGCCCGGCGGCGCGGTCATATATCGAGGTGAGCTGCCCACGATCGTTCCACTCGATGCGGTACACCGGCGTGTCGATGCCATTGGACCGTACCTTAAACGGTTCGCTCGCGGCGGTTTCGGCCCGCCCGTCCTCACTCCGCCGGATCGTCATAAAGCCGAGCGGCGGCACGTTCTCTACCTTCACCCATACCGTCGTCCCGTCGAATTCGGATTGCAGCTCCAGGCCGTCCGCTTGAACCCACTTCGTCTCCGCAGATTGGCCTGACAAGGCAACAAGGCCGCTGTACGGCCAGGAGGACGGATTCCACACGGTATACGAATCTCCCGCGTCGCTTATCAAGGCTTGAATCGCCTGCTCGCGGCAGGACTCCAGCAGCGATTCGGCCTGCGCGTATTCCAGCTTGGAATCACGGTACACTTCGGGAATGGACGAGCCCGGAATGATGTCATGGAACTGGTTGCGCAGGATCGTTTTCCAGCTTTCATCCAGCATTTCTTTCGGATAAGCCCCCCAGTTCCCGCCCGCAAGCAGCGCCTGCAGGCTGTTTAGCCATTCGGCGTCCCGGGACAGCAGCTCCAGCTTGCGGTTCATCTTTTTGTTGTACGCCTGGCTGGTGTAGGTTCCCCTGTGATATTCCAGGTACAGCTCCCCGTCCCAGGTATGGACGTATCGGTCCGCCGCCTCGACGGTCTCATGCAGCTTGGCGAAGTAATCGTCCGCCCGTCCGGTCGTCACGCGCGGCAGCCCCGGCATTTCGTCAAGCCGCCGCCGCAGCTCCAGATGCTCGCGATTGACGCCGCCGCCTCCGTCGCCGTACCCGTAGGAGAGCAGGAGCTCCTTGTTTACCTCTTTGTCGCGGTACGTCTCCCAAATGCCTTGCACGCTGGACGCCTCGATATTTCCATTGTAGGTGTACCACCAGAAATTGCCGTCCTGCGGCGTGGTGATGAAGTGGGTCAGCACCTCGCTGCCGTCGATGCCCCGCCACCGGAATGTGTCATGCGGCATGCGGTTGTACTGGTTCCAGCTGATTTTCGTCGTCATGAACGTATCGATGCCCGACTTGCGCAAAATCTGCGGCAGGGCCCAGCTGTAGCCGAACACGTCCGGAAGCCACAAATAGGTGCATTCCTGGCCGAATTCCTCGCGTAAGAACCGCGTCCCGTACAGCAGTTGCCGCACCAGCGATTCCCCGCTCGTCAAATTGCAGTCCGCCTCCAGCCACATGCCGCCGGCCGCTTCCCAGCGTCCTTCCTTGACGCGTTCCTTGATCTGTTCATAAAGCTCCGGATAATCCTGCTTGATATATTCGTAAAGCTGAGGCTGCGTCTGCAGGAATACGTATTCCGGGAACATCTCCATCAAGCGCAGCACGGTGCTGAAGCTGCGGGCCGCTTTTTCCCGCGTATGCTTCAGCCGCCACAACCAGGCGACGTCGATATGCGTATGCCCGATGCATTGGACCGTGACCGGCGACGTCTTTTTCATCCCCGCTACCGCCCGGGTCAATTGCTCCTCGGCCTCGGCCAGCGACGCATAGAACGCTTCCGCCCCCGGGTAGGACCAATCGATCCGCAGGAAAGCCCGATCCAGCGCCGTCAATAAGTCGGTCCGCTCCGGCGCATTCGCCGGCAGTACTTCTACCGTCTGCATCACCGCGCGGGCCGTATAATACAAGCGATCCACCGTCCCGTCCAGCCATGCGATTTCCGCCCGTTTGATCCGGTGTTCCTGCACTTGCGGCTTCCCGCCGCCCTCCAGCCCGGACCACAAGCGAAACTGCAGCTTGACGTTGTTGCCGATAGCTTCTTCTGGAAAAAACACCTCCTGGTGATTCATATCCACGCCTTGGAACGGTTCGCCGTTTATATACAGGAGCGACTCGAATCCGGAGTTGTTCCCTCCGCCCGTTTTGCCGAAGTCGAATACGCCGACGATCCGGCGTCCTTTCCATGCGGCCGGGATCTCGACTTCCGTCTCCAACCATAAATAAAGATCGCGGCCTTCCCAGCGTTCTCCCGCCTGCATCGTGGACCACCGTCCCTCCTTGGGCGGTCTGGCGCCGATGCGCCCTTCCACGTCCACTTGTGCTCGAAACGTCTCAACCGGCCGAGCATCGCGGTATCGGTAAGTCTCCAGCTCGCGAATCCGCGCGTTCAATTTTTCTTCCGTCCAGAACATCGTATCGGGTACCTCCCTGAATATGTGTTAGCCTACCCCCTCATTTTCCGGTTCCGCCTCTGCGAAGTAAATTACTTATCCTCATCAATTTTTGTCCTATTATGATATGATGGAACTATAATGAGCAAAGGAGCGGCTGCCCGTGGATTTGAAAAAATGGCGCATTGAACTGGCGTCCGTCATGAACGCGCTGTGCGGCGAAATTGCGGTTGGCGATGCCGTGGTTGATTGGGTCGATATCGTGATAGAACAAACCAGCGGTTCGGGAAGATGCCCGCCCCACGCCCATACGTGGTACGAATTCAACTACGTTCTGTCCGGCCGGATGCAAACCCGCTTTATCGATCAGGATGTGATGGTGCACGCGGGCGAATTTTTCCTGATCCCGCCGGGGATGACACATGCCCACGACTACTCCCGCGAAGATCCGCATGAAGGCATCTGCCTGCGGTGGCGGTTTCGGCCTTCTCCCAGCGAAAAAGCGGCGGCGGACGACAGTTTCCTCGAGCGGCTTGGCCTTCTGAAAGAATGGCCCCCCGGCGCTTACCGCGACAATTACGGCATCCGCTCGTTGTTGATTCAGTTCTTCAGCGAAGCGGCGAGCGGACGGTCGCCCTTTTACCTGCGGCTGCTGCTGGCGCAATTTTTGGAAATCCTATCCGGCGTAAATGCGCGTCAGGCCCACTCAGCTACGGCACCGGCGCAAGCTCGGGATGCGTTGGTCCGCAAAGTGGAGGTTTACTTGGAGGATTTTCGCGGAGACCGACTGAACGTTGAGGCGTTGGCAGCGTCGCTGCATATGAGCTACGGCCACCTGTCCCGAGTGTACAAACAAAAAACCGGCCGAACCTTGATCGAGGAGATGAACCGGATCCGGCTGACCAAAGCTTGCGAGCTGCTGCTGCAGCCTTCCCTGCTCATAAAAGAAGTCGCCGAACAAGCCGGCTTCCCTGACATTTACTACTTCAGCAAAGCGTTCAAGAAGAAATACGGCGTCAGCCCGCTCGCCTACCGCAAGCGGCAATTGAGTCCGGCAAACGAACCGATGAATGGATAGAGTGTCAGTAAATGAAGGGATACCGTTTTCGCATCCGGCAATAGATTTGTTGCGGCGGAAAGAAGTAACTGTTGATGGGAGCGAGTTACTAAGCGGGGGTGCGGTTGAGGTTAATGAGCCAAAGGTGATCCGGAAATTGTGAAGGGGATGGATACCAAGAGTTGCGGAAAATTTTCATGTATTCGATTTATCGTATATACGACTCGCCTGCTGCATAAAAACAAAAAAAAAGACCGCTTCTTTCGAAGCGGTCCTTGCTCACTCACGAGCAAGAAGTTATTGGATAGGAGTGGAGAGAAACCATACTGTACTTTTATTATATGTATCCGTTTTCATTCTGTCAACATCTTTTTTTTAGCGCTTTCATTATTCGGTGTGCCGGCCTATAGGCTCTTGCCGACAATCGCCGTAGAAGCCTTGTAACCAAGTTAACCCGTTAACGCTCAACTCAGCTCATGAGCCTGAACTGCGACCGATTGCTAACGGAACGTAATGACCTTATTTCTTCATTTCCCGACTATTTCCCGCTGTAACGGAACCTCGAGGCTTTATTTTACCGTATTGTTCGCCGTTTCGTTGCTTTGAACCCAAATAAGGTCTCCTCATTCCGTTAGAATAGGAAAAATGCCTATAAACACGCAAATAACGTCTCTAGGTTCCGTTAGAACTCGGTAGTAGGCTAAAGCAGCGGAAGGCCCGGCTGAATTCAAGATTCGACGCCGAGCCTCCCCTTTCGATTCCACTTCGTGATCAAAAGCCAAATTTAAAATTACCTTACTAAACGTAGACGGTGTGACCTAGGGATTGGAGATGCACCTTCGCCCTCTCCATCTCCCCTTCCTGGCGGAAGGACAGGCGAAGCACGCCCAGAACGTCCTCGCGGCTTTCGATGATTTGCATATTGCTCAGGTTGATGTGGCGAAGGCCCAGTTCCGTCGCGATTTGGCCGATGATCCCCGGCGTGTCGGGCACGTCGATGTAAATGTCGAACAACGAAGTGATGGCTCCTTTGCGCCGTTCCGGCAGCTCGCTGCGGAACTGGTTCGCTTTTTGGAACGCCGCCTCAATCCCTTCCCCGTTCCGGTCTTCAAGCAGGGAAATAAACCCTTCGATCTCGCGGTTCCAATCCTTCAGCAGGCCAAGCAGCACTTCCCGATTGCTGAGCAGGATGTCCCGCCAGATCACCGGGTCGCTCGAAGCGATCCGCGTGATATCGCGGAAACCGCCTGCCGCCAGCATGCGGTACAACCCGTTCCCTTCGTTGTAATCCCGCACCTGATTGACCAGCGCAACCGCGATAATATGCGGCAGGTGACTGATCGCTCCGACGATCTCGTCATGCATGACCGGATCCACTCGGACGATTTGCGCTTTGGTGTGCGTGAGCAACCGTTCCAACCGCTGATAAGCTTCTTCCGGCACGTTGGGGGACGGCGTCAACACGTAGTAGGCGTTCTCAAACAGCAGCGACGAAGCAGCCCCCACGCCCGAACGTTCCGAGCCGGCCATCGGATGACCGCCGATGAAATGTACGCCCGGACGAGCGATTTCCGCCGCGCAGGCGGCGATTGTCGCTTTCGTGCTTCCGACGTCGGTAACGATGCAGCCCGGCTTCAGCGGGAGCCCGTTCAGCCTCTGCAGATATTCCTCCAGCAGGCCCACCGGCACGCACAAAAAAATAAAGTCGGCATCCGCCGCCGCCTCCTCCATGGATAGGGTCGCGGCGTCAACGACGCCGCGCTCCTCGATGCGTCTCAGGGATTCCGGACTGTGGGCGTGGCCGACGACCGTGATCCCCGGCTTGCCTTTCAGGCACAACGCCAGCGAACCTCCGATCAGACCAACTCCAAAAATGGCTATTTTCGTTGTCATCGTATCTCACTCATTTTCTGCGAATAAATTGCGGGATTAGACCCGGGTTGCCGATTTGCCGAGCACCTTCTCCAAGGCGGCCACGAATTTGGCGTTTTGTTCCGCCGATCCGACGGTCACCCGCACGGAATTCGGATATTTCGGAAAGCCGGCGCGCACGATGATGCCCAGTTGCAGCAGCGACTGGAACATTTCGCCGGCCGGACGCTGAGCATCGACCATAATGAAATTGCCGTGCGCCGGGAAATATTTAAGGCCCAGACGCTCGAACTCACCATACAAATAATCGATTCCTTCACGATTCTTGGCGCGGCAATCGGCTACGAATTCCTGATCGGCCAAAGCCGCTTTAGCCGCCGCTTGCCCGATCCGCGACGTGTTAAACGGTTCGCGCACTTGATTGATCAATTTGATCACGGCCGGCTGGCCTACGCCATAACCGATGCGCAGCGAAGCGAGGCCGTAAATTTTGGAGAACGTGCGCAGCACCACCAGGTTCGGATATTGGCTTAGCAAAGCAATCCCGTTCGTATAATCCGAATCCGTGACATACTCCGCATACGCTTCATCCAAGACGACCAGCACATGCCCAGGAACCTGATCCAGAAATGCGACGAGCTCGGCGTGAGGCACAATCGTCCCGGTTGGATTGTTGGGGTTGCAGATCCAAACCACCTTGGTTTTCTCCCCGATCCGGGCGAGCATCCCCTCCAAATCATGGGTACCTTCCTTCAGCGGGACCTCGATGCTGACCGCGCCTTCGATATCGGCATTGCTCTTATACACGCTGAACGTCTGATCCGCCATCACCGTCTCATCGCCAGGCAGGAAAAAAGCGCGAGCGATCAAAGCGATAATCTCGTCAGAACCGCAGCCGAAAATGATCTGCTCCTTCCCGACGCCAAGCCGGTCGGCCAACGCCTCGGTCAATTCCGCGGCGCTGCCGTCGGGATACAAGCTTAAGTTCGCCAGCTCCTGCTCGATAGCGGCGCGGACGCGCGGAGAACAACCGAACGGATTTTCGTTGGAAGCCAGCTTAATGACATCCTCGAGCCCGAGCTCCTTCTTCACTTCTTCAATCGGTTTACCGGGTTGATACACCGGCAAATGGACGATCTGGGGTTTCGGCAACATGGATGGGTTCCTCCCTCAAATAACCTTGTTGTGCAGTTCCAAAAATCTATAATCTCAATTTTGCCACAAAGTCGCGAATTTGCAACAACCCTTGGTCCCGGGTCGAAGCCTGGGCCAACAGCGGCAAGCTTTCTTCGACTTTACGCACGATCGCGCTGCCGACGACCGCACCGTCGCAGATCGCCGCAAACCGCTCGACTTGCTCCCGGCTCGAGATGCCGAAACCGACAGCGACGGGCAAATCGGTTTGCGCTTTGACGGAAGCGATGAATTCGTCGACGCTGGCGTGGAACGATGCCCGTTCCCCGGTTACGCCCAGCGACGATACGCAGTAGACGAAACCGCGGGCGCGCTCGAGAATCTTCGCGATCCGATCACTGGAAGTCGGGGCCACGAGCGGAATCAGCTTGACGCCGGCCGCATCCGCCAGCCCCAGGACCTCCTCCGCTTCTTCATAAGGCAGATCCGGAATGATCAAGCCGCTGATCCCCGCCCCCTGCAATTCGGCAAAAAAACGATCCAATCCCATTTGCAAAACGGGATTGTAATAAGTAAACAAAACGAACGGAAGACGAATCCCCCGTTCCCGGGCTTTGGCGGCTGCCCGGATGCAGGAAGCGACCGTAACGCCATGGACAAGGGCGCGTTCCGAAGCCCGTTGAATGACCGGTCCGTCCGCCAGCGGATCGGAATACGGAACGCCCAGTTCCACCACGTCGGCGCCGGCCTCCTCCAGAACCGCCAAAATGTCGAGCGTCGTTTCGGGGTCCGGATCTCCGACGGTTACGAACGGAATCAGCGCCGTTTTCCCCGCCGCTTTCAGCTTCGCAAACGTGTCGTCGAGCAAATGCTCCGTTAGTTGACTCATATCGTCTCCCCGCCTTCCGTATACGCCATAATCGATTCCACGTCTTTATCTCCGCGTCCCGACAAGCAGATGACGACGATCTCGTTCCGGCTCATGGCCGGGGCCATCTTTACGACTTGAGCCACCGCATGCGCCGACTCCAGCGCCGGAATGATCCCTTCGGTCCGGCTCAGCAGTTGGAGCGCCTCCAGCGCTTCGCGGTCGGTGATCGGGTAATACTTCGCGCGTTCGATATCTTTCAAATAAGAGTGCTCCGGTCCGATCCCCGGATAGTCCAGTCCGGCCGAAATCGAATGGGCCGGCAGCACTTGACCGTGGGCGTCCTGCAGCAGATAACTCATCGAGCCCTGGAACACGCCCTTGGTGCCCTTGGTCATCGTAGCGGCGTGGAATTCGGTATCGACGCCTTTGCCGGCCGCTTCCACCCCCACCAGTTGAACATCCCCGTCCTCGATAAACGGATAAAACATGCCGATCGCGTTGCTGCCGCCGCCTACCGCGGCGACGAGCATCTCCGGCAACCGGCCTTCCGCCCGCAAAATCTGCTCCCGCGTTTCATCGCCGATAATGCGTTGGAAATTCCGAACCATCATCGGGTAAGGATGCGGCCCGGTGGCCGAACCGAGAATATAAAACGTGTCATGCACATTGCTGACCCAATAACGCAGCGCCTCGTTGCAGGCATCCTTTAGGGTGCGTGTGCCCGACATGACCGGAACGACCTCCGCGCCGAGCAGCTTCATTCGGAACACGTTAAGCTGCTGCCGCTTCGTATCCTCCTCGCCCATAAAAACCTTGCACTCGAGGCCCAGCAAAGCGGCAACGGTAGCGGTGGCCACGCCGTGTTGGCCGGCGCCGGTTTCGGCGATGACCTTCTGCTTGCCCATCCGCTTGGCCAGGATTCCCTGCCCGATCGCATTGTTGATTTTATGAGCGCCGGTATGATTCAAATCCTCGCGTTTCAGATAGATCTTCGCCCCGCCCAGATGTTCCGTCAGGCGTTCCGCGTAATAAAGCGGCGTCTCCCGCCCGGAATACTGCTTCAGCAAATAAGCAATTTCCGCTTGAAACTCGGGATCGTCTTTATATTTCAAATAGGATTCTTCCAGTTCGATCAATGCGTTCATCAGCGTTTCCGGTACGTAGCGGCCGCCAAAGGGGCCGAACCGTCCCTGCTCATCCGGTACCTGCTTCATCATCCCTTCACCCTCTCTACGAATGCTGTCATTTTCGCGATATCCTTCACGCCGTCCGTTTCAACCCCGCTTGAGACGTCCACTCCGTCCGGCTGCAAAGTCTCGATCAACGTCCTAACATTGCCAGAATGCAAACCGCCCGCCGCCAGGAAAGGAATTCCTCGCTCCTTGGCCCACTTGCGATAAGGCTCAGCGGCCTCCCAATCAAAAGCAATGCCGGAGCCTCCGCCGTATTTCGGGTCGTACGTATCGAGCAGCAGCCCGTCCAGCACGCCTTCGTACTCCGCCAAGGCGGCGCCGGCATGGACCGTACCGTCCGTTTTGACCGCAAACGCCTTGAAAATCTTGACCCCATAGGTCTCCTTGACCTTCCGGCAAAACTCCGGGCTTTCCGTCCCATGGAGCTGCAGGATGTCCAGCGGCGCCTGCCGCAAACAATCGTCCAGCTCCTCCAAGCTCGGATTGACGAAGACCCCGACGCTTTGCGGAGCTGCCCCCGCGCTCCATTCCCGAAGCACGGTAAGCAGCTCCGCCGCGCGGCTTCCGCTGATTTGGCGCTTGCTTCTGGCAAACACGAATCCGACATAATCCACGGGTAAGTTCACCATAGATTTTAGCACTTCAACGCTTTGAAGTCCACAAATTTTTACGGCCACCTCACCCATGAAACGTCGTCCCTTCCGCATCAAATTCCGGTTCTCCCGCTTGAAGCAATGGTCCCATTAAATCATGCACCGCGTCCCCCACATTCTCCCGCCGCATGAACGTTTCCCCGATCAGCACGCCCCGGGCGCCGGTCCGCCGCAAGTAGTCCACATCTTCCCGCGTCCGAATCCCGCTTTCGCTGATCAGCGTCGCATCGGATGGCACCAGCTCCGCGAGCGCGGCCGTCGTCTCCAGGGATACCTCAAAGGTCCGCAGGTTCCGGTTGTTGATGCCGATCAGCTTCGCCGCAGGAAGCGTCAGCGCCCGCTCCAACTCCGCGCGATCATGCACCTCGATCAAGGCATCAAGCCCCAGCCCCGTGGCGAGCGTCAGGTAGTCGCGCAATTGCGCATCGCTCAGGATCGCCGCGATCAACAGCACCGCGTCGGCGCCAAGCAGCCTGGCTTCGTAGATTTGCCGCTCGTCGATCACGAAATCCTTGCGCAGCAGCGGCACGCTTACCGCTTCGCGAATCGCGCTCAAATATTCGCCGCTGCCCTGAAAATACGTTTCATCCGTCAGCACGGAGATGCAGTCGGTTCCCGACGCCTCATAAGCCGCTGCCAGCTGGACCGGATGGAAGTCCGGGCGAATCAGCCCTTTGGACGGCGACGCCTTTTTCACCTCGGCGATTAATCCCGTGTCCCGTTTCCGCCCGGTCGTTAAGGCCGTATGGAAGCCCCGCGTCGGCTCCATCATCGCGATGCGCCGCTCCGCTTCCCTAATGGAGAGGTTTTCCGCCAAGTGCGCGACTTCCGTTCTTTTCGTCTCCACGATCCGATCAAGATACATAACTTAGTTCCCCCGTTGTCTGAATGAGTTGCTCCAGTTTGGCATAGGCCTTCCCCGAATCGATCGCTTCCGCCGCGACGGCGACCCCATCTCGAATACTGTCTGCCAGCCCCGCTACGTACACGCAAGCGCCCGCGTTAGCCAGCACCACGTCCCGATGGGCCCCGCCCTCCCCTTGCAGCACGCGCCGGACGATCTCCGCGTTCGTCTGGGGATCGCCGCCGATCATCGCCTCCAGCGGATAAGTGCGAAGTCCCAAATCTTCCGGCTGAAGCTCGTAGGTCGTGATTTCGCCGCTTTTCAGCTCGGATACCCGCGTTGGAGAAGAAATGCTGATTTCATCGAGCCCTTCCCGGCTGCTGACGACCAGCGCCCGCTTGGAGCCGAGCTCGCGCAGCACTTCGGCGATCGTCGACGTTCTGCTGCCGTCATAGATGCCCAACACTTGGCGATCCGCCCCTGCCGGATTGGTCAGCGGACCCAGCATGTTAAAGACCGTACGGATGCCCAGCTCTTTGCGGGGACCCGCCGCGTGCTTCATCGAGGGATGATACAGCTGCGAGAACATGAAGCAAATGCCGATATCATCCAGGCAGCGCTTCGCCTGTCCTGCGTCCAGCTGAATATTGACGCCCAGCGCTTCGAGGACATCGGCGCTGCCCGAACGGCCGGATGCCGAGCGGTTGCCGTGTTTCGCCACCCGAACCGACACCGAAGCCGCGACGATCGCCGCCGTCGTCGACACGTTGATTTTGTGAATGCCGGAACCGCCCGTGCCGCACGTATCCAGCAGCTTTTGCGATTCCGTATGAATTCGGCTGGAGGCGCCGCGCATGGCCTCGGCGAACCCGGTGATTTCCTCGACGGTTTCCCCCTTGATCCGCAGCGCCGTCAGCAGGCTGCCGATTTGGGCCGGCGTCGATTCGCCGTTCATGATCGCCTGCATCATGCCGCGCGCTTCTTCCCGTGCCAAATGCCTTCCTTCGATCAAGCGGCTGATGCCCGCCTGAACCGCTACCTGTCCTGTCATCTCGATTCGCTCCTCTCTTCAGTTCCCCGGGGTATATTCGTAAAGGTAATCCTGGTTAATGACGCCGTCGTGTCGGGCCGGAGGCGGAAACATCTGTTCGGCGGTGCGGATCGCCGTCAACAGCGCCTTGGCCTTGTTCACCGACTCCTGATATTCGTTCTCCGGAATGGAATCCCACACGATTCCCCCACCGGCCTGCACGTAAGCTTTTCCATGCTTGAACACGATCGTGCGGATCGTGATGCAGGAATCCATGTTTCCCGAGAACCCGAGATACCCGATGGCCCCGGCATAAGTTCCGCGCGCTTCCCGCTCCAGCTCGGCGATAATCTCCATCGCCCGGAGCTTCGGCGCGCCGGATACCGTTCCGGCCGGCAGGCAGGACAGAAACGCATCGAAGAAGTCCTTGTCGTTCCGCAGCTTGCCGGACACCTTGGATACCATGTGCATAACATGGGAATAACGCTCGATATCCATGTAAGATTCGCATGTCACGCTGCCGAATTCGGATACCCGGCCCAAATCGTTGCGGCCCAGGTCGACCAGCATCAGGTGCTCCGCCCGTTCCTTTTCATCCTGCAGCAGCTCGGCTTCCAGCGCCACATCGGCCTCTTCCGTCGCCCCCCTCGGCCTCGTTCCGGCGATCGGGCGGGTTTCCACCCGGCCATTCTCCACCTTGACCAGCGCTTCCGGCGACGTCCCGACGATAATTTCCTCGTCCAGCTTAAGATAATACATATACGGCGACGGGTTCAGCGTCCGCAGGACGCGGTAGACGTGAAGCGGATCAACCTCGGTCTCAATATGGAACCGCTGCGACAACACCACCTGGAAAATATCGCCCGCGCGGATATATTCCTTCGCCTTTTCTACGTTTGCTATGAATTGCTCCTTGGTCAGATTGGAACGGACGTCGCCGAGATCGGTCACCGCCGGCAGCGGCCGGCGATTAAAGCTTTCGCCCGGTCCTTCCTGCTGCAGCAGATCGGCCGCCAGGTCCAGCTTCAGCTCCGCCTCCGCATAAGCACGGCGGATATCCTCGTCGCGGTCGCCTGGCTTGACGTGCACGTTAGCCACCAGCAGGATCCGTTGCTTCACGTGGTCGAACACGATTATCTGGTCGCAGAACATAAACTGCATATCCTGCAAGTTCAGGTCATCGACCTGATGGGCCGGCAATTTTTCGTAGTATTGCAGCAGATCATAACCGAAAAACCCGATCGCCCCGCCCGTAAACGGCGGCATTTCCGGAAGCTTCGGACTGCGGTAACCCCGCAGAATCGCCTTCAGCTCATCGATGGGCCGGGACGATTGCAGATGCTCTTTGCCGTCTTCCCGCTCGACCGTGATCTCGCCTTTCTTGGCGGAGATGGTCAGGAACGGATCGGTGCCGATAAAAGAATACCGCGCCCATTGACTGCCACCTTCCACGCTCTCCAGCAAAAATGCCCGCTCCCGCTGAGCGATGCGGCGGAAAATCCGGATCGGCGTTTCCATGTCGGCGAGCAACGTCCGGGCAATCGGGATCAGATTGTACTCGTTCGCCAAAGCAATGACCTGTTCTACTTGCGGGGTTGCCATGTCTCTCACTTCCTTTTCGGGTTGGTTAGGGCCAAATAAAAAAACCTCCACCGAAGTAGAGGTTCTGGGATTTGCGGTTTATGGGAACGCCCCGTCCCATAAGCATGCGTCGTTCCCGTCAATTTCCCTCCAAAAAGGGAAAACGACAAATACGCATCCGGAAACAGGCTGTTCGCTCAGCTAAACTCGGCTCATCTCAACTTATCTCTACTCGGCTCTAAAAAATGCTTGTTTCTAACACTCGTCTAATTGGCTCTCGTCTAAAACATAAAATCTAAAATAACTATACCTTATCGGCGACCCGTTTGACAACCCAAACCTTCAGCCGATAAAGCCGCCTCTGGTTATCCGCTTCGCCTTCCGGTTCAGGATCCGGAAACGCTGAGGTCCGGCCGGAGGCTGCGGGCCTCGTTCAAATACACATGTTTCATGTCGCGTTGCCCCTTGTTGGTGTTCACCTGAATCAGCAGGCGTATGCATTTGGGCAAGGCGCCTTGAACCGGGATCTCCGTGGAGCACATCAGCGGAACCATATCCCAACCGCTCAAGACCCGAATGGCGCGGGCCGGAAAAGTGGCATCCAAATCCGGCGTGACCGTAATCCAGACGCTGCAGATGTCCTCGGGTTCGATTTCGTTGCGCGCTACGATTTCCTTCAACAACGCGGCCGTTGCATCCAAAATTTCCTGTTCGTCGTTGCGGTCGACCGTCGTGGCTCCGCGAATGCCTCGGTTATACATGTTGTCCCTCCTCTTTCAATTCAGCGATCACCCGGCGAACTTCATCCAATGTCACGTCAGAGACCATTTCCACTTGCCCGATCGCCACCGGCAAAATAAATACCATCGTCTGTTCTTTAAACTTCTTGTCGTGCATCATGGCTCCGATCAAATCCCGCTCATTCAAATGAGCCGGCATTGCCGTCGGCAAGCCAAAGCCGCGCAGCAAGGAGACCGTTTCTTCATAAATTTGCGGATCCCGTCCCCGGTTCACCGCCAGCTTCGCCGCGGCCGCCATCCCGATCGAAATCGCTTCCCCGTGCAAAAATTCGCCATACCCGCCGATCGCTTCAATCGCATGGCCTAATGTGTGCCCCAGGTTGAGGATCGCGCGTAAACCGTTCTCCCGTTCATCCACGGATACCACCTGGGCTTTGATCGAGCAGCCCTGGGTTAATCCGTATCCGAGCGCTTCGGGATCCAAAGCCAGCAAGTCGGCCGTATGCTCGCGGCACCAGTCCGCAAATGCCGAATCCCAAATCAACCCATGCTTGACCATTTCGGACAAGCCGGCCCGGACGTCGCGCGGCGGCAGGCTTTGCAGGCTATCCACGTCATACAGCACCATTTCCGGCTGGTGAAAAGCACCGATCATGTTTTTTGCCAGCCGATGGTTGACCGCTACCTTTCCTCCGACACTGCTGTCGTGGGCCAGGATCGTCGTCGGCATCTGCACGAACGCCACGCCGCGCATATACGTCGCCGCCACGAATCCGGCCAAATCGCCGACGACGCCGCCCCCCAGCGCCACCACGGACGAACGGCGATCCAAGCCGCCTTCAATGGCCGTGGTCATGATGTCCTCATAGACGTCCAGCGATTTGGACTTCTCGCCGGCTTTGACCACTTTGCCGACCGTCCGGTAGCCGCGGGCCTGCAGCGAAGCTTCGACAACCGGCAGATACTTTGGCGCGACATGGTCGTCGGTGACGATCAGGACGGGGCTTTTTGCCGACAGCTTATGCCGCTCGAAAAATTCTCCGGCCTTCTCCAGCAAGCCGCCGCCGATATAAATCGGATAAGAACGTTCGCCCAAATCGACCTCTAGCGTTCTCATCAATACTCCTCCAATTGAGCCTGATACCCCTTATAATTACGCTCGATCTCCTCGATGGAATCCCCGCCGAATTTCTCCAGGAACGCTTTGGCGACTTCCCAAGCGACCACGTGCTCCAGCACGACGCTGGCCGCCGGCACGGCGCAGGCATCGGAACGCTCCACTTGGGCGGCAAACGCCTCGTGGGTGTCGATATCGACGCTTTGCAGCGGTTTATACAGCGTAGGAATCGGCTTCATCACGCCGCGGACGACGATCGGCATCCCGTTGGTCATCCCGCCCTCGAAGCCGCCGAGACGATTGGTGGCCCGGTAGTAGCCGCGCTCCTCACTGTACAGAATTTCGTCGTGAACCTTGGACCCTGGCAGCGTCCCGGCCTCGAAGCCAATGCCGATCTCCACGCCCTTGAACGCGTTGATCGACATCACCGCTTGCGCGATGCGTCCGTCCAGCTTGCGGTCATATTGCACATGGCTGCCTAATCCGACCGGCACGCCTTCGACGATGCATTCGACGATCCCGCCGATGGAGTCGCCTTCCTCCTTGATTTTATCGATATAGGCTTCCATCTTCTTCTCCGTCTCGGCGTCGGCTACCCGAACCGAGGAAGCTTCGGTTACACGAGCCAGCTCGTCGAGAGGCAAGTGATGCGGCGGCGCTTCGATCTCGCCGATGCGCTTGACATGGCCCGCAATGCGGATGCCAAAGCGCTCCAGAAGCTGTTTGGCCACTGCGCCGACGGCCACGCGGACGGCGGTTTCGCGCGCGCTGGAACGCTCCAGCACATTGCGCAGGTCTTTATGGTTATATTTCAAGCCCCCGTTCAAATCAGCATGCCCGGGGCGAGGCCGGTGCACTCGGCGCTTCTCCTCATCCGTGCCTTCGATCGGTTCGATGTTCATAATTTTCTGCCAATGCTTCCAGTCATTATTCTCCACGACCAACGCCACCGGCGCTCCCGTCGTATACCCGTGCCGAACGCCGCCGACGATTTGCGCCTTGTCCTTCTCGATTTGCATCCGCCGGCCGCGGCCGTACCCTTTTTGACGGCGGGCCAGCTCGAAGTTCAACGCTTCGAAATCGAGCGGCAAATGGCTCGGCAAACCTTCAATAATCGCAGTCAACTGGGGTCCATGCGTCTCCCCGGCTGTTAAGTATCGCAAACTCATGATGTTGCGTTCCCCCTTTAAACTGTTAAACTGTAAAGAACTAAAATCCGGTTATACCTTTGCTCATTATAATATTTAACGCCGTATTCTGTCACGTGATGATTCCATTTTGCAGAATACTTCTTTTCGCACCGCTTGGCGAGGACACCGAAAAAATCATTGCGCATAACCCGCCCCGGTATGCTTTCCGGTGAGGAAAAGACGCGGCAGCTTAAACATCTGCTCGACCCGGATAGGGGGTATCCCCCCCTCCCGATATTTTCGAGTTCATGATCCCGTTGACGCGCAAGTGGCCGCGCGAGCTGAGGGGCTGCCGCGAAATTTATCTCAACGGCTTCGATTCGCAGTGGTGGATTGTGTTGCAGAAAACCACAAACTAACCTTCGTTTTCATCTTCCCGCGCCACTTCCACCAAAACGGGCGCATCGGTCTTCCTGACTGCCGCCAGCTTGCGGATCCGGTGTTGCCCGACCTCGCGCACGGCGAATACATATCCGGCGTACTCGAATTCCGGCTTCTCGTTAATCGTCGGGATCCGCTTGAGTTGCCCGATCATAAACCCGCTAAGCGTATCGTAATGCTCGACCGGAAGCTTGATATCGAGGATATCCTGCGCATCATCGAGAGACATCGTGCCGCTGAACAGATAGCTGCCTTCGCTAACCTGCTCGTATTCCCGCTCCTCCTCATCATGCTCGTCATAGATATTGCCGACGATTTCCTCCAGCAAATCCTCCATCGTCACAATGCCGGCGGTCCCGCCGTATTCGTCCACGACAATCGCCATATGGATGCGGTTTTGCTGCATTTCCTCGAACAGCTCGTTGGTTTTTTTGGAGATCGGGATGAAATATGGCGGCGTCACCAGCTCTTGCAAATTCCAGTTCTCCTTCTCCCCGTTACGCAAAAAGCGAATCAAATCCTTGCTGTGCAAAATGCCGATCAGGTTATCGACCGTATCCTCGTACACCGGGAATCGGGTATACTGCTCCTTGTCGGCAATTTCGGCCACGGTATGCTGGTCGGCATCCACGGGAATCGCCACAACGTCGATCCGGTGCGTCATGATATCGGACACGGTCAGGTTGTCGAAGTCAAAAATATTGTTGATCATCAGCCGTTCGCTGGGCTGGATCGTCCCCATTTCCTCCCCGGTATCCAGCATCATGCGGATCTCTTCCTCGGAGACTTCCTCATCATTGGCGTTCGGATCAATGCCGAACAGCCGAACGATCAGGTTGGTGGACGCGGTCAACAGCTTCACGAACGGTGCGGTTATTTTGGACAACAAGGATAACGTCGTAGCTGCGAACATCGCCATGGCTTCGGCTTTTTTCATCGCCACCCGCTTCGGCACCAGCTCGCCAAGCACCAACTGGAAATAGGAGAGCAGCAGCGTAATGACGATGAGCGAAATCGTACTCAGCACGTTTTCCGGAATCGGCAATCCAAAGCGGATCAGGTAAGCCGCCAGGTCGCCGGCAAAGCTCTCTCCGGCAAAGGCACTGGCAAAAAAGCCCGCCAGTGTGATGCCAATCTGAATCGTAGCCAAAAATTTGCTGGGCTCGCCGAGCAATCCGACGATCACCTTCGCCTTCCGATGCCCCTGCCCGGCCATCGCTTTGATTTTGTTGTCGTTCAGGGAGATTAAGGCGATTTCCGATGCGGCAAAAAAAGCATTAATTAAAATTAAAATTAAAATGACCAATAGTTCCAACAATCTATTTCCACCTCCAAAAATTTCCCCGGTTTAGTTTGAGGTCTTCACCCTGCGGATATACGCAAAAAGGCATAACCCGCCGCCAAAAAAATGACGCAGGTTATGCCTGAACTCCGCCGATACCGAATCGGTTATTCTTTAATTGTGATGTGTCGCTACTCTCCGGGTCGTCCGAATCGCTCATCGATGAAACCTCTCCTGACCTAATTTAATAACTATTATAAGAAAGCCCCGCTGCGGCTGTCAAGGACGCTACCAAAGCGCGGGCGCAAAAAAGCGCCGCTTCCGCCCTGCATGACGAACTCTCGGCGCTGCCGATTTGGATTGGGGTATGGCCGTTCTCTCGCTTATCTCAGTCCCGATGCCGGTTGATTTTCTAGGGGATTGGTACGCCGCGGGTCCATCGGAAAATCCTCCAGCATCCTTGTCAGATGCGGGCCTTCGATGCCCAGCACCTGCGCGCATTCCTGCGGCGTCAAGAACCCCCGCCGGTAAGCTTCGATCACTTTTCGCTTGTCCATGACCTGACCTCCATTGACTGTATGGTCCAAGTATAGGAAAGATCAAACCATTCTATACCATCGGCTTTGGATCACGAGGGATGATTTTTCACACAAAAAAGTCCAAACCAGCCCCGAATCGGGCCAATTTGGACGATTTTTCATATAAATCAGGTAAGGCCCTCCCCCTTACTCCTTCTTCCGGTAAAAGAACGTCTCCGCCGCTTCCAGGTCGTATTGGCCGGGGGAGAAGATCTGCTCCGTGCTGCCGACGAACAGGATGCCGCCGGGACGCAGCGCACGCGAAAATTTATGATAAAGCCCCTGCTTCGCTTCTTCGGTAAAATAGATCATGACGTTGCGGCAAACGATCAGGTCGAACCCCTCTTCGAACGTATCGAGCAGCAGGTTTTGCTTCTTGAACGTGACCGCCTTCTTCAGCTTCGGATCAAACCGGTACATAGGACCTTCCGGCGAAAAATAACGCTCAGCCACCGCTTTAGGCACATCCTTCAGCGAACGCTCCAAATAGAGCCCTTCCTGGGCCTTGCCCAGCGCCCCATCGTCAATATCCGTCGCCAGCAGGTAAGTGTTCGGGAGAAGCCCCAGATCCGCGAGAATCATCGTCAGCGTATACGGCTCCTCGCCCGTCGAGCAGGCCGCGCTCCATACCTTCAGCTTCGGCCGCCCGGCCGCCAGCTCCGGCAGCACCGAATCCCGCAGCACTTCCCAACGGTTCGGGTTGCGCCAGAACTCGGACACGTTAATCGTCATCTTGTCCAAAAATTCATAAAACAGCGGCTTATTGCTCATCATCGCCGTATAGAAATCGGCAAATGTCGCATAGCCGTTTTTGTTGCGCAGCGTCGTCAGACGCCGCTTCATTTGCGCTTCCTTGTATTGGGCCAAATCGATGCCCGTGCTTTGTTTGATACTTTGGATAAAGCCGAGGTAATCCGGGTCCAGCGCCTTCTCTGCGTTGTCTGTCCGAGCCATGTCGGGGAAAATTCGGTTCAGATCCATGGGCTCACGCTTCTCGTGTACCGAACCAGCTCCTGCGGCGCAAAGAAATTGGCGATTTCCCGCTCCGCACTTTCAACGCTATCGGAACCATGAATCAGATTAAACGGCGTATGGGCGGCAAAGTCGCCCCGAATCGTGCCGGGAAGCGCTTCGGTTACTTTCGTTTTGCCGATGACCATGCGCGACAAGGCGATAATGTCATCCCCTTCCCATACCATGGCAAATACCGGTCCGGATATGATGAAGCCGACCAGTTCGTCAAAGAAAGGCTTGCCCTCGTGCTCCGCGTAATGCTTCTTCGCCTGGGCTTCCGTCACCTGAACCAGCTTGCCGGCGACCAGTTGAAAGCCTTTATCCTCGAAACGGCTGATAATTCTGCCGATCAGCCCGCGCTGCACGCCGTCCGGCTTAACCATTAAAAACGTTCTTTCCATGGTTCCCCTCCCGATAGTAATCCGCATCGTATGCGACCAAAAAATTCCAACCGTCCCAAGAAGGCGGTTTCACCTGCATTTTACCAGATCCATGCGAAACAGGTAAAGGTCAATGATTTAATAGGAGCGTTTATTGACGAACTCCGCGATGTCCTCCAAATGGGAGCGTGCCCCCGTCGCCGGCAGCTGATGCAGCGCCTTAAGCGCCTTCGCAATAAAACGGTCCGCCAGCGCCTCCGCTTTGCCGATGCCGGGGCTGGTCCGGATCATTTCGATCGCCCGGGATACGTCGCCGCTCCCGTCGCCGGCCTGAATGCCGCGAATTTCCCGGAGCAGCGGCTCCCTCAGCTCCGGCTCCTGCAACGCGAAGAGGACCGGGAGCGTAATGTTGCCCTGGCGCATATCGCTGCCCGGCGGTTTGCCGATCGTCTTCTCGGTGCCGAACAAATCGAGCAGGTCGTCCCGGATTTGAAAAGCCATTCCGACGTTGTAGCCGTACCGGTACAGCAGCGCGTTCACTTTATCCGAGGCGTCCGCCGCCATCGCTCCCAGTTGACAGCTGATGGCGATGAGCAGCGCCGTTTTGCGGCGAATGCGCAGCAAATAATTGCGCACGCTTTGCTCCGTGTTGAAAAAATCGCGAATCTGCTCCATTTCCCCGATCGACATCTGGACCATCGCCTTGGCCAGAATACGGTGTATGTATGGATTCCCAAGCTCGGACACCTGCATTAGCGCCTTGGCGTAAATATAATCCCCGGTATACATGGCGATCCGGTTGTCCCACTTCGACTTGACCGTCGCTTTGCCCCGCCGCGTATCGGCATCGTCGATCACATCATCGTGGACGAGGGACGCCGAATGGATCAGTTCCAGCGGCACGGCAATATGCTGCAGCTTCTGCAGATCGTAGTTCCCGAACTTCCCGCCCAGCAGCACGAAGATCGGCCGAAGCCGCTTACCGCCCGCCCTCAGCAGGTGCAAGGACGTCTCGCTCAGCAGCTCGTCATCGCCGTCGATGCTCCGGTACAACTGCCGCTCGATGAAATCCATATCTTTTTTTAACGCGCCGAAAATATCCAGTAATTTCATTCTTTCACCCGTGTCAGCGAATTGTGACTCCAAATCTCCAGCTCTACCCGATGGTTCAGCAAGCCCATATCATAAGCATATTCAAAATATAAAGCAAGGCCCTTGCGACGCGATTCCCCGAAGTCGTAACGCAGGTTATTGAAATAATGCCGCCAATAGTCCGCCGTGCCGCCGATCTCGGAGCAGGCCTTGGTTACGAGTGGCAAAACATCGCTTAAGCTCTTGCGTTTGCTCTCGGCAAACGCTCCCGTCACTTCGGCCAGATACTCGGCGTTCGCTTCGGCAAACGTCTTCTGTACGGCCCAAACCGCGAAGGTCATGCCAAAGCCGGTCCATGATTTCCAGACTTCCCCCAAATCGGTGACGATAAAACCGTGATCCCGCCAGGACGCCTCGATAGCGTGATCCCCAATCAGCAGCGCGCCGTCGCTTTCGGCCATCATTGCGTCCAGCTCGGGTTCGCTGTCCCAATATTGCGGCTTCCCCTCATAAGCTTTTTCCATAATGATCTTCAACAGGTTAACCGAAGTGGCTGAAGTATTCGTCAGCGCGATTCTCCCGTTGGCAATTTGCTCCGGCGGCTTCCGCGAGAACAGCAGAATCGAATGGACCGGACCGTCGGAGCTGACGGAAAGATCCGGCAGCAGCAAGAAGCGATCCGACCCGTACCCGTAAGCAAAGGAAGACACCGGGGAAATATCGAGCGTGCCGCCGAGCATGCGGCGGTTCAGCTTCGAAGGCACCTCGGTGATCAATTGGCTTGCTTGCGGCAGGCGCGCGACGTCGAAATAATGAAATACGGGCCAAACATTGCTGTATTTGATTTTGCCGATGAGGATGTCTTTATTTTCCCGTGCGTTCATCTTGCTCCCCCCATCTCTTGAATAACGCATGCTCGATCCCCAGACTATCGAGGACTTTGCCGACCAAGAACGCTACCAGATCGTCGATCGTTTGCGGCCCGTAATAAAACGCCGGCATCGCCGGGATGATACGCACGCCGAGCCTTGCCAGCTTCAGCATGTTCTCCAGATGAATGGCATGCAGCGGCGTTTCGCGCGGCACCAGCACAAGCGGCCGTCCTTCCTTCAACATGACGTCGGCAGCCCGGGCCATCAAGTTGTCCGACGTACCGTTCGCGACCCCCGACAAAGTTCCCATGGAGCATGGCATCACGATCATGCCTTGCGTGAGAAACGAGCCGCTGGCGATCGAGGCGCCGATATCGGCGATCGGATGATACACCAGCTTGCCGGGCAACCTGCCGAAATGTTCATGCAGCGTAACCTCCCGGTCGCTCGTGTTCCAGCCGAGCTCTTCCTTGATCACCCGCCACCCCGCATTGGATACGACAAGATGCACGCGGAAGTTCATCCCCAGCAGCGTTTCGACCAGCTTCACGCCGTAGATCGAACCGCTGGCTCCGGTAATGCCGACGACGATCGTTTTCGCTTTATCCATTAGTAATGACGCACCACCAAATCAATCAATGTAAAGGAAAAAACCACGATGCTAAGTACGCCGTTCATGGTAAAAAATGCGGTTTGCAGCCGGCTGAGATCGCCCGGGGACACGATATGGTGCTCGTAGAACAAAATGAGATAGGCGATCACCATGCCTGCGACATACCACCAGCCCAAATCCGTCATTAGCAGCAAAGCGATAAAGCCCAGCGCGGTAAAGATATGAAACGCCTGGGCAATTTTGAGC
Organism: Paenibacillus sp. JL3B1040; assembly: GCF_057063165.1. NCBI lineage: Bacteria > Bacillati > Bacillota > Bacilli > Caryophanales > Paenibacillaceae > Paenibacillus > Paenibacillus tiangongensis. Next base: position 3,317,367 of record NZ_CM169317.1, read on the forward strand.
GATTTGGCGATTCCGAAGCGCACCGGAATGGAATGAAGGCCTTCCTTCTTGTCGAACTCTACATCCTGACAGGCGTAAATGATATCAAACCCGGCAATCCAGAACGTAATCGTGGCGAAGAACACCATCGCCGTCCAGTCGACCTGGCCCGTCACAGCCGCCCATCCGCCGAGCGGGGCCAAGGCGATCGTTAGGCCGAGCACGACGTGGCAAAGCCAAGTGAAACGCTTCGTGTACGAATAAAATACCAGCATGATGACGGCGATCGGCAGCAACTTGAGCGCCAGCGGATGCAACTCCGCCGCAGCCCAGAACAGCAGGGCGAAAGAGACGATCACGAACAACACCACTTCGCCGATTTTCAGGAGGCCCGCCGGGATCGCGCGGTTTGCGGTACGGGGGTTCTTGGCATCGCTGACCCGATCGATCAGGCGGTTAAGGCCCATGGCTGCGCTGCGCGCGCCGAACATCGCCAGCAGCACCCAGCCGATCTGTTCCCAGGACGGCAGCTCATGGTTGATCGCTTCGGAACCAAGCAGAGCGCCCATGAACGCGAACGGCAAAGCGAATATCGTATGCTCGAATTTGATCATTTGCAGGAAAATAACGATTTTTCTAAACATGTTGCGTCTCCTTCGTTCCGATATGCAAGGCGGCGATCCCGCCGGTTAAAGGATACGCTTCGACCCGGGCTAGTCCCGTTTCCCGGAAGATCTCCGTCAGCTCCGCGCGGCCGGGAAATTGGACGAGGGAATCCGGCAGCCATTTGTACTGCTCATACCGTTTCGCCACCAGTTTGCCAAGCATCGGAAGCACTTTTTGGAAGTAAAAATAATAAAGGCCTTTGAACGGTTGCCAGGTCGGCTTGGACAATTCCAGGCAAACCACCATGCCCCCGGGTTTCACGACCCGGCGCATTTCCTGCAGCACTTGGCGCACATCGGGCACGTTGCGCAGGCCGAAGCCGATCGTGGCGTAATCGAAACTGTTATCTTCAAACGGCAGTTCCATTGCGTTCCCCTGAACCAGGGTAATCCGCGAATCGAGCTGGCGTTCCTTCACCTTGCGGCGGCCGTATTCCAGCATCTGCTCGCTGAAATCCAGGCCGACGATCGGTCCTCCGCTGGCCTCGGCCATGCTGATTGTCCAATCGCAGGTTCCGCAGCACAAATCGAGTGCCGTATTCCCGGGGGACATGTTCATTTTGGCCATCGTGAATTTCCGCCACGCTTTATGGCGCCTGAAGCTAAGCAGGTCGTTCATCATGTCGTATTTCGGAGCAATGCTCTCGAATACAGCGTGAACGAACTGTTCTTTCGTTTCGGATGAAGACGATTGACTCATCTGCTGATCCCCTACCCTTCTTGCACGGAGCGGCGTGCCGGTGACAGCACGGCGATAAATGGCTCAAGGATGGATTTGAGCTCATTGCGCGCCGTTTCTTTCTTGCATTCATGCAGCAGCGAATGAACATGCTCCACCGATTGGTGCAGCATGGACATCAACTGTTCCTTGATATTGTATTTTACGAGCATCAGCGACCAGTCGCGCTCGCCGACTTTGCGCGCGGAGAGCGTATCCTTATCTTCGGAGGTCCCGGTCTCCATAATCCGCAAATACGCATACCCTTTGCGATCATGCGGCAATTCGGAGGAGGACCGGATTTCATCAAGCATAACTTCGCAACGGCTTAACTCGGTCAGCAACTTCTGCCATAAATTTTGCACGGACTTGTCCAACAGCTCGGTAAAAGAAAGAAAAAGCCCCATTTTGACATGGACGCATTCTTTCAGGTACTCCTCCGCCGGCAATACCGCCCGCTTCAATTTGCTGTAAAGCTGGACTTTCAGACGGTTCACCTCACAGATCGCCGAACTCATCAACGGAACCATGCCGGTCTCCCCGGCCTGGGCGAGCAAATGGTAGAATACGCCGCTGAAATAGTCGCCGGCCAACACCTTGAGCTGGCGCGAGCGCATCGCCCGCGTGGCTTCGCCAAGTCCGGACGCCAGGTCGATCCGATCGTGGGTATCCATGCCGAGCTGCACGAGGAACGCCGCCAGCGCGCACGTTTCCGCCGACTCGGGCGGGCGGCCCGGCCGCTCGTTCAAAAACGTATAAAGCAAACGAACACGGGGCACCGGGAACTCCGGAAGCGCCGTGTATGTAGTAATCATGTCATAACTGACATACTTATTTGCCAATTCTGTTATGCGATAAGGTTTCATCCTTTGCCTCCGGCCGCTGATCTTTCAGTGATAAAGATGTCACAATCTTGTCTATTATAGCATATGTTATTTCACTGCGCACAGCCTTGTCGCGATTTCGGCTCATCGGTCTAGCGGGCCGGCTACTCCTGCAGAAAACGCGACTTCCATAACCGGGTTTCCGTCATTCGCAGGCGCAGCCGCAGCGCTTCGGGCAGTTCGCCGCTCCCGGCATGCCGCAGCGCGGACAGCTCCTCGGCCGAAAATTCGCTGCGTCTCACATCGGCAGCCAAAAGCAAATATTGGGTGCCGAGCCAGCGGTCCTCCGCCATCAAACGCAGCAGCAACTGATCGATATTACTCGTGTGTTCGAACGCAAAAGAGATCATCTCGGCCATTCCCCGGTAAACGTCGGCGGTGCCGACGTGATCGCCCTCGATCTTTAAGTCGATGGACAAGATTCCCCGGTTCAAATCAACTTTCGCGATCGGCAGCGGAAGCTGCAGCGGGTCCAATGCGTCCACGAGATTATCGTCGGTCAGTTCGGCCGGGTACGGTCCGGCAAACACGGTGGCCGTCTGCCGCGGCCGGCCGGGATGTTCGCCGAGCCAGGCCGCGCCGGCCATCGCCAGCGCGCATCCGAACGTAAGCAGCAGGGCGCGAACGGCTAATTTTCGCTTCATGGGGCACTCCCCTCCAGGTTCACTCGGACAGCGGAGTTCCTCCTGTCCAAGAGATGCTTATACCCCATTCTACATAGAAAAAAAGCAGGCTATGCCTGCAGATTTGAAAATCATTCTTCCGTGTCGATCATTCCGTGCTTCGTGTATACGAGCGCTTTGCCGCGAACCTTGACCGCCGACGTATGGTCGGTAAACTGGGCGATGAGCACCTCGCCCTTGTCCAACTTTTCGGTGTGGTGAAACCGCGTATCTTTCCCCCGGGTCAGCCCGATGACCGTAACCCCCTGCTCCTTGGCCTTGACTACGAAATAGTCCCCGCCCGTGACAGCTTGATCGTTTCCGCCGATGTGCTGGTTATCCATGATGGCTGCGCCTCTCCCTTCGTCAATTTGACAGACTGCTCTCCATCTACGCCTCCCGCGAAAAGAAAAAGCCGTGAACGAGAAGCCCACGGTCTTTTTTGCACGGAAAGATATGTAGAAATCTTTATTTAATTCCGTCTTTGAGCGCTTTGCCTGGTTTGAAAGCAGGAATTTTGCTCGCAGGGATTTCGATTTCCTCTCCGGTTTGCGGGTTGCGGCCTTTGCGTGCGGAACGCTCGCGGACTTCAAAGTTGCCGAAGCCGACCAGTTGAACTTTGTCTCCGTTTTGCAGCGCTTCGGAAATGGCTTCGAACACGGCGTCAACCGCTTTTGTTGCATCCTTCTTGGACAGCTCCGTGCTTTCTGCGACTTGAGAAATCAAATCGGATTTGTTCATGTGTGATTCACCTCCCCACCAAGGAAAATAATACCACTTGTTATTTGTGTTTCCGTTTTACCGCAGAATATACGTGATTTTTGTAATTCAATACGTACAAATTCCCCAAAAACGTGATGAAATCGCGCTTTCGGGGGGCGCGGAACAAATTTATAGTAATACAGCCCATGCAGAATTTCAAGCTATTTCAAGGCTTCCCGCCGATTTTTCCTCATTTCGCCCTACAAAAACGGTGAATCCGTCCCTCAAACGACAAAACAACCGCACGCAGCTAAGATCGGCATGCGCGCGGTTATTGAGGAGGAATTGCAGTTAATAAAGGTTAAAAATCGGCTTTTCAGCACCGAGAAGGTTGGATGAAGCTAGGAAACTACCTTACAAAATGATGGCGATGAGGCCGCCGGAGCCTTCGTTAATGATCCGCCCCAGCGTTTCCTGCAGTTTGTAGCGGGCATTGTCCGGCATCATGGCGATTTTGCCCTGAATCCCTTCGCGTACGATGGAGTGCAGGGAACGGCCGAAGATATCGGATTCCCAGATCTTGATCGGATCGTTCTCGAAATCTTGCATCAGATAACGGACCAGCTCTTCACTTTGCTTTTCGGTCCCGATGATCGGCGCGAATTCCGATTCGACGTCGACGCGGATCATATGGATCGAAGGGGCCGTCGCTTTCAGCCTTACGCCGAACCGGGAGCCTTGACGAATGAGCTCCGGCTCATCCAGCGCCATTTCCGCGAGCGTGGGTGCAGCGATGCCGTAGCCGGTCGTTTTGACCATTTCGAGCGCCTCGGCGAACCGGTCATATTCCCGTTTCGCATGCGTGAAATCCTGCATCAGCTGCAGCAAGTGGTCCTTCCCGCGGATTTCCACGCCAACCACTTCCATCAGGATGCGGTCATACAAATCGTCCGGGGCGTACAGGTCGATCTCTGCAACGCCTTGCCCCATGTTCAATCCGCTGAGTCCGGCCCGGTCGATGAAATCGTATTCCATGAAATTTCCGACGACTCGGTCGACATCGCGCAGACGGCGAATGTCCTTGACCGTGTCGCGGACGGAGTTCTCATAATTGCTGCGCAGCCAGTGGTTCTCGTTCAGCACCATGACCCAGCTAGGCAGGTTGACGTTGACTTCGTGCACCGGAAATTCATAGAGAACTTCCCGAAGAACGCCGGTCACGTCTTCTTCCGTCATCGTCGCCGCGCTGAGCGTAATGACCGGAATGTCGTATTTGGCCGCCAATTCGCCGCGCAGTTGCTGCGCTTCCTCGCTGTTCGGCCGCGTCGAGTTGATCACGAGCACAAACGGCTTGCCAACCTCCTTCAACTCGGCAACGACTCGCTCCTCGGACTCCACGTATGAGTAACGCGGAATATCGGCGATCGTACCGTCGGTCGTTACGACGACGCCCAGGGTAGAGTGCTCCTGGATGACTTTGCGCGTTCCGATTTCCGCCGCTTCCTGGAACGGAATCGGGTCTTCGAACCATGGCGTGGAGATCATCCGCGGCCCGTTTTCGTCCTCGTAGCCCTTTGCGCCTTCCACGGCGTATCCGACGCAATCCACGAGTCTTACATTGACTTCGAGTCCTTCAGCCACCTTGATTTGCACCGCATTGTTCGGGACGAACTTCGGTTCGGTCGTCATGATGGTTTTGCCGGCGGCGCTTTGCGGAAGTTCATCCACCGCGCGGACCCGATCGGCTTCGTTTGCGATGTTCGGGAGCACGACCGTTTCCATGAAACGCTTAATAAAGGTCGATTTCCCGGTACGGACCGCACCGACGACTCCCAGATAAATGTCGCCTCCGGTTCGTTCGGCAATGTCCTTAAAAATGTCCACTTTCTCCAATACCAATGATATCCCCTCCTCAAATTTCGCCGAAGGAAAAATGCCCCGAGAGCATCCGCTTCGTGATTCGCCATGATTGTGGGCTTCGCTGCTAAGGCAGGAGCGGCAGCCCCTCTTGCCCGTGTCCGCCGCCGCAAACCTGTGGAAGGAACCTGAACGAAGCGGCGTAAACTCGTACATGCATTTGGACTAGTAACATCTTATGTACCAGATGCAAGAATATGACGGTTAAAACCGTCCAAGCCCGTTTTTTTTGCGTGGCCGCTCATTCAACCCGAACAAGGCGGGCACTTAACCGCCATACTTCCATTTGTATGAGTCTATCGAAAAAAATATGACGCCCGGGAGAGAGGAAGAACAAAAGCCGTGAAACGAAACGCAAAAAAAGAAACCTTTCGAAAAAAACGAAAGGCTTCTTCATACTTCATAGGCCAACATCAGGTATCGGAGTGCCGTTGGCCCAGCGATAAGGCAGCGACTTCACCGGAACGAACGCCGAGCGGTCCGTCAGCCAGGTGCGCAAGTCCTCGTCTCCCTGCGGCGTCTGGCCGGATCGATCGATCGCCTGCATGATATCGAAGGCATAATCCACGTATACATTGCCCTCCGCATCCATAAGGTAGGGAAGCGTCTCCCCGGAGTAAACGCTTGAAAGAGCCAGATTCTCGGCTTTCAGCATCGGCAAATCGACGGGATACAAGCCCGGATAGGTCTCCCCACCGGCCTCGCCCGGCAGGCCCTCCCCATGGGTGGACCTATAGCTTAGCACCTTCCGCTGGACATCGTTAACCTTCTGCACCGTGCTCAAATCCATCACTTTGACCGTCGGGTCGGTTTCCTCGTCAATAACTAGAAAATAAACGCTTCCGCCCTGCTCAAAAGCCGCCGCAGGGATTCCCTCCAGATAGCCCTCCCGCTTCAACTGGTTCAAATCGATCCGATACTTCTCGTACCGCGGGGTTTCCTCCCCGGCCGTTATGATCGGCAGGATCCCTTTGTCTTCCTGAAAGCGATCCAAGGCCCGCTGGACCCGGTCCACACTCTCCGTATAGGAGACCGGGCCGCCCGGCTGCCGATCTCCGCGATACAAACATCCCGACAACAGGGAGGTCATCATCGTGAATATGACTACCAGCGCCGCCGTCCTTACGCGGGTCTTCCTAAAAAAAGATAACTTCGCCATGGTTGAATTCCTCGCTTTGTCCCCTTCGTTCTTACCATAAATCCTCTTCTTCCCGCTGCCGTTCCAGCTGTTTGCGAATCGCCGCCTTGAGCGGGTCCTCCGGGAGCCGCACGACGGCTTCACCGCGAACGTTCGCCTGGCACGCCAATCGAACCCCCTGCTCCAGCAGAGGGCCAAGCTTGCGGCGCTCCGCAGCGCTGGGCGGCGATAGCGCGGACGCTTGCTCCCGATCGACCTGAACCTTGCACATCAGGCATCCGGCATTCCCGCCGCAGCGGGTCGCGATAGGGATCTTCGCCTGGCGAGCAGCCCGCAACACGCTGGTGCCTGGCCGGACTTGGACCGTTTTCCCTATCGGCAGAAACGTAATCCGCCCTTCCACGACGCGCCCCTTAAGCTTCCCCGCCGCGATATTCGCGCCACGGCCGGGAGAGCAGCGGGGTGTTTAAGAGCTCGGCCATGCGTCCAACCCAATTGGCCGACCACTCGTTCCGCTGCAGCAGCTCGTCCAACAGCGGCAGATGGCGCTCCGGCTCTTTGCGGATCATGGCGGCAATCGGCAGATAGCGGTCCGGACGCTCCCGCAACAGATTAAATACCAACTCATGGGCAAGTGGCATCGCCGGAAAAGCGGTATCCCGCAGCGTCACGCGCTGCGCTGCCGGCGCCAGCAGCACCTCAACCTCCGTCCGATAATAAGCCCCTGCGGCATGAACTTCGAATCCGCCCACCAGTTCCACGGTCGCTTCCCCTATACGGTAATGGCTTAACAACGAAGTGTATAACCCGCTTTGGTCATGGCGCGGCTGGTCCGTGGCAAACATCTCGAGACGCTCGTGAAGCCGGCTTGCGGTCGCAAGGTCGGCATAAACATCGATATCCCGGGGGGCGGTCGAAAGCGTAACCCCCTGCAGCCACAATCCGCAGCTGCCGCCCAGCAACCAGGATCCCTCCACCCCTTCACAACCGGCGGCGAGCCGGCCTAAGGCCTCCGTTAATTCGGCATAAGCTTTGCTTTCTTGTTGTTGCATGCATCTTCCTCTTCTCTTGAGTTCCGTAGCGTAGAGGTTCCTTTAAGTAATCGACACAAGTCCGGTCAAAAAACCCGCCAACATGATAAAAAAGGCGAGCAGCGATAAAATCCCCCTGACGATCCCTTTTGTTTTCGTCCGTGCAAACGTGATCAAAAAGACGGAAATCCCCATGATCAATACCGCTGCGATCGATAACCACATCTTCGTCATTGCATCCATGTGTTCGATTCTCCTACTTTTTTTGCTTGAATATGATCCATATTATAGCATTATACGGTCTTTCAGGCTACGTGCCTCTTCGGGATTTGCTTTGGATCGCCCTAACTAAACAAAGCCCCGCGGCAAAAGACCGCAGAGCTTGGGGGCAACAAGGAACCCATCGGTTATTTTTTGATCATCAATTTCATCAAGGCTTCCATATTGGATGGATTCATGCCGCTCTTCTTCACGGCGCTCACAATCTCCTGAATCGTGCTTTCCGAGACGGGGACTTTCGCCATCGCCGATACCTGCTTGATCAGCTTCCGCAATTCGGCTTCATTATGCATCGTTGACGGCTTTACGGTACTGGCCAGCTTTTTGACCGAACCTTCCGAGATGTTTTTACCCGTCTTTTTGTTGATGGCATTCAAGGCCTCTTTGGAAATTTTGCTCACGCTATCGCCTCCTCCGCTGTCCTCTTCCACCAAGATATGAGGAGGCGCAGGCAAAGGTGCCCTTTACCCGCCAAAACGGGCTTAATAGCGGAAGTTCAAAAACTCGACTTTTGATCACGAAGCCAAACATGCAGGCATATCGACATTTTATAACATCAAGTGTGCCATTGTTCCCAGGTTTCCAAGGACATGACCTCCATCTCCGTTTTCCGGTCGCGTCCCATCAGCGCCTCCACGGCGGTGCGAGGATCCAAGCCTTCGAACAGGACATGGTACAATTGAGCGGCAATCGGCATTTGAACCTGGTATTTCTCGGAAATGGCGTGAGCGGCCTTCGTGGTTCGGATGCCCTCCACGACCATGCCCATCTGGCTTAATACGGTTTCCAGCGGCTTGCCTTCGCCCAGCATGAACCCGGCCCGCCAGTTGCGGCTATGCCGGCTGGTCGCGGTCACGACAAGGTCGCCGATCCCGGCCAACCCGGCAAAGGTTAGGGGATTGGCGCCCATTTCAACGCCGACCCGCGTGATTTCCGCGAGTCCGCGGGTAAGCAACGCCGCTTTGGCGTTGTCGCCGTATCCCAATCCGTCGGACATCCCCGCGCCCAGCGCGATGATGTTCTTTAACGCCCCGGCAAGTTCCACGCCCACCATATCGCGGTTCGTGTATACGCGGAAATAAGGGTTCATGAACAAGTCTTGGGCCAAATCAGCCTGAGAAGCGATCTGCGAAGCAACGACCACCGTGGTCGGGCAGCGTTTAACCACTTCCTCCGCATGGCTCGGTCCGGACAAGACGACGACCCGCCCCTCTTCGCAACCGAGCTCCTCGGCAATCACGGTTGAGATCCGCTTCATACTCTCGATTTCAAAACCTTTGGTCGCATGCACCACCAGCATATCCTCGTGCCAGAAGGGCTTTAACGCTCGAGCCACTTCGCGTACGGCCGAGGAGGGCGCGACCATTACAACCGCTTTGGCGCCGCTCACCGCGGCCTCCAAATCCGTGGTTGCGGCAAGCCGCGGCGACAGCTCGATTCCCGGCAAAAACCGTTCATTGCGGTGTTTTGTGTTGATTTCTTCCTGCTGCGCCACGTTACGCGTCCACAAGGCGACTTCCATGTCTTTGTCGGCGAGCACGCTGGCAAGTGCTGTTCCCCAACTGCCCGCCACCAGTACGGCGGCTTTGCTAGACAACGCGATCTCCTCCTTTGGAACCCAGCTTATTTTCTTTGCCGTGCACGATTTTCACAATATTCGTGCGATGTCTCCAGAAAGCGAATACGCAGATGATGAGACTCGTCCAGAAATAAGGTCCGAATTCGCCGGAGACTGCCAGAAATATCGGCGTCAAAAAGACGAAAATCAGCGAACCGAGCGAGACATACCGGGTAAAGACGATCGATAATATCGCGATAATCCCTGCGTACAACGCCGGGAAGAAAAACAGGGTGGCCATCACGCCGATTGTGGTGGCGATCCCTTTTCCGCCGCGAAAGCGGAAATACAGCGGCCAGTTATGGCCAATAATGGCCGCGATGCCGCACAACGCCGCCGTCCATTCGGCGCCGTCACCCAGCCAGCGGCCGAGCCATACGGCGGCGATGCCTTTGAGCACGTCAAGCGCCAGGACAAGGATCGCCGGGCCTTTCCCCAATACGCGCAGTGTGTTGGTCGCCCCCGCGTTACCGCTGCCATGCTGACGAATGTCGATACCTTTCAAAATCTTCGCCAGCACCACGCTAAAGCTGACCGAGCCTAGCAAATAACAAACGATTACAGCTATTACGGGTAAAATCACCTTATTCTCCCCTAACCTTCATCAGACTTGCGCCGCGTAAACAACCGGATCGGCGTCCCCTCAAAATCGAAAGCAGCCCGAATTTTATTCTCCAGGTACCGTTCGTAAGAGAAATGCATCAACTCCGGATCGTTAACGAATACCACAATCGTCGGCGGTTTGACTGCGACCTGGGTCACGTAGTTGATCCGCAGTCGCCGGCCCTTGTCCGTAGGCGGAGGGTTGATGGCGATGGCATCGGACACGACATCGTTTAATAAATGGGTTTGCACCCGTTTGGCATGCTGATCCGCCACATGTTGGACTACCGGGAGCAATTTATGCAAACGTTGTTTCGTTTTGGCCGACAAGAAGACGACCGGAGCGTAAGTCATGAACAGGAAGTGGTCGCGAATTTTTTGCTCGAATTGGTGCATCGTCTTATCGTCCTTCTCGACCACATCCCATTTGTTAACGACGAAGACGGAAGCTTTGCCGGCTTCATAGGCATATCCGGCGATATGCTTATCCTGCTCGATGATCCCCTCTTCTCCGTTAATCAGCACCAGCACGACATCCGCCCGCTCAATCGCCTTCATCGCGCGCATCACACTGTATTTCTCCGTCGTTTCGTAAACCTTGCCGCGTTTGCGCATGCCGGCGGTATCGATCAGGACATAACGCTGACCATCCTTCTCGAATGGCGTATCGATGGCATCCCGGGTTGTCCCGGCAATGTCGCTGACGATGACCCGCTCTTCACCTAGAATCGCATTGACCAACGAGGACTTCCCTACGTTAGGACGACCGATTAGCGCTACGCGAATCACGTCCTCATCGTATTCATCCTCCGCAAGCTCCGGCAAATTGTCGGCAATCGCATCAAGCAAATCCCCGACACCGGTACCATGGCTTCCCGAAACCCCGATCGGGTCACCAAAGCCCAGATTGTAAAATTCATAAATATTGTCGATTCGGCCGATGTTATCGACCTTATTGACGGCGACGACAACCGGCTTTCCCGACCGGTACAGCAAATTGGCAACTTCCTCGTCGGACGAAGTCACTCCGGCCTTGGCGTCGCACATAAACACGATCACGTCGGCCTCCTCGATCGCCAGCTCCGCCTGCATACGGATCGACTTTAAAATCGGCTCCTCGTCATCGAGCTCGATTCCCCCGGTATCGATGATGCTGAACGGTTTTCCGTTCCACTCCGAGGCGCCGTAAATCCGGTCGCGCGTAATTCCCGGCTTGTCTTCTACGATCGCCAGCCGATCTCCGATGATCCGGTTAAATATCGTGGATTTCCCCACGTTTGGCCTCCCGACGATGGCCACAACGGGTCTTGCCATAGACATCCCTCCTTGAACTATTTTTGTTCATCCTGTTGATCCTTGTCATCTATATAGGTTTCACTCATTTTCTTGCGGATACACGTTAATCATCATAGCAAAAAAACGATTGCTTGGCTAACGGGTCTACGCACATTCTCCAAATCTTACGGCAAACAACAAAAACGGCGAACCCGCTTCTTCAGGGTCCGCCGATGTTCGAGCCACAAAATTCCTGATTATTTCAGTTTGCTGAGCTTGTCGCCGAAGCGTTCGCCCAGCGTAATGCTCAAGCCTTGGTTGCTCAGCGATACGTTAGGGTTGTCGCCCAAATCTTCTTTTCTCACGCTGCTGCCCTTGGAAGGCCGTTCGCTCTTCGGAGCGGGAGCCGGAGCTTCCTCGGTTTCCTTAATGCTGAGGCTAACCCGTTTTTCCGCCGGATTCACGTCGAGCACCTTCACCTGTACCGTTTGGCCTTCTTTCAGCACTTCATGCGGAGTACCGATATGCTTATGCGAAATTTGAGAGATATGGACAAGTCCTTCTACCCCTGGCGCGATTTCCACGAAGGCGCCGAAGTTCACCAGTCGTTTGACTTCGCCGCTCACGATGTCGCCGGTATGGAATTGCTCGGCCGCAGTATCCCAAGGGCCCGGTTGCGCCGCTTTGATGCTGAGGCTGATCTTGCCTTTCTCCGGATCGACTTTGAGAACTTTCACTTTGACCTTGTCGCCTTCGGACAAGACGTCAGCCGGTTTGTCGACGTGACTCCAAGCGATTTCGGATACGTGAACCAATCCGTCCACGCCCCCTACGTCGACAAAAGCACCAAATTGAGTCAGGCGTTGAACCGTACCTTCCAGCACCTGGCCTTCCTGCAATTCGCCCATCACTTTCAGCTTGTTGGCTTCAAACTCTTCGTCCAGCACATCCTTTTGGGAAAGGATGACTTTGTTGTTCTCGCGGTCGAGTTCCTTGACTTTGACGCGCAGCGTGCGCCCTTTATAATCGCTGAAATCCTCGACGAAGTGGCGTTCCACCATCGATGCCGGAATGAAGCCGCGAACGCCTACATCCGCTACGATCCCGCCTTTTACGACGTCCGCCACCGTAACTTCGAACGTTTCGCCGTTTTGGAACTTCTTCTCTAACTCTTCCCAAGCGTTCTCGCTGTCGATCGCGCGTTTCGAAAGCACCAGGCGTTCCTTCTCGTCGTCGATGCTGACCACTTTCGTTTCCACTTCCTGGCCAACCGCAACCGCGTCTGCGACATTGTCCAGATGAACGGAGGACAGCTCGCGGATAGGAATTACACCGTCGTATTTATATCCAATGCTTACGTAAGCTTGGTTATCTTCGATTTTGACGATCGTTCCTTTGACGGTGTCCCCTTTTTTCAAAGAGACGATTTGTTCCATTTCATCCTGGCTTGCGATCTCCGCAGCTTCTTGAACATTTTTTGTTTCTTCCGACATGTCAATAACCTCCTCAATTCAAAAACCCATTTATTTAAACCCGCCTAAAGGTGTTCAATAAGATCCGACTTCTTGAACTTCCACTTGCGGCGAGGTTCAAAACTTGCCTCTAGATATAGCTTCTCTAATGTATTCGGCCTTCATGCATCGCACCGAAGCAAAGGCATGGAGAAATTAACGCTTCTTGAGCTCGGCGATGCTGGCCATAATCTTCTCCGTGGCTCGCTCGGCCGCGTCGGTTCCGCCATTCTGCTTAAACTCCGTAAGATCTACCGGCGGTCCGTACACGACGCGCATTTTACGAAAAAGCTTATAAGTGCCGATAATCGCAACCGGAATCACCGTAGCCTCACTGCGGAGCGCAAATGTCGCCGCCCCCTTCTTGCCGATCGCATTTTCCTCGGCCCCTTTCACCCGGCGGCCTTCAGGGAAGATCCCCATCACATGGCCGTCGCGGAGCAGGGTTAATGCGGTTTTGATCGACTCCTTGCTCACGCCCCCCCGCTTCACGGGAAAAGCTCCCAACTGTCTGATCAACCACCCGAAACCGATGATTTGAAACAATTCCTGTTTGGCCATAAAATGCACCTTGCGTTTCAGCATGATGCCGATGGTTGGCGGATCCAACAAGGCTAAATGGTTGGAACACAGAAGCACTCCGCCCTCATTCGGGATATGCTCCAAGCCGCTCGCTTCGAGACGAAAAAACAGCTTGTAGAGGACCCGCAGGGCGCTGCGACAAAAACGATAGATCATTCAGGCTCAACTCTCACTTCCATAGGTTCTGCACAAAGCTACGATGTGGTCGGCCACCTCGTCCAAGGACATATCCGTTGTATCCAGTAGCCGGGCATCCTCCGCCTGACGGAGTGGAGAAACCTCCCGCTCCCGATCCAGCCGGTCCCGCTCCTCGATCGACCGCACGAGTTCTTCGAAGGAGATTTCGTTCTGTTCCTTCATTTCCTTGTAGCGGCGGCGCGCCCGTTCCTCGACGCTCGCAGTCATAAACACCTTCACTTCCGCATCGGGTAAAACGCATGTGCCGATATCGCGTCCGTCCATGACGACGCCTTTGCGCAAAGCCATTTGCCGCTGCAAAGAGACAAGCCGTTCGCGCAGCCCCTCGATTTGCGCATATCGGGACACCTCGGCATTAACGGCCAGCGAACGAATTTCCTCCGTTACGTCCTGACCGTTCACCCGAACCTGTTGTCCTTGTTCGCCGGGCAACAATTCGATTTCCAGTTCAGGCAAATCACGCAGCACTTTGTCCACTTCGTCCGCTCCGATTCCCCGCTGGAGAAAATGCCATGTTGCCGCCCGGTACATCGCGCCGGTATCGACATAAACATAATGCAGTCTGCCGGCAACCATTCGAGCTATCGTGCTTTTCCCTGCCCCCGCAGGACCGTCGATCGCGATGTTGATTTTATCATGGGTTGTAGACGCCTCGCTTGCCAAAGGGGCATTCCTCCTCAAAACAAGTCCTCAAGAAAAAAGCAGGCATTGCCTGCGACGTGAAAATTATACCACAGATAGCAAAGGGATGCAAAAGAATCGATCTTGTTTCCCCGCGCTTATTTGCCCTGCTCCCTGTGAATCGGCACGCCTTCGTATTTTTCCGCCGAAGCGAGAAAATATCGAAACTCCGGAATCCGCAGCAGCGCCTGAAACAGGCATAACGCCGCCAATAACACCAGCAGCCCCCGTTTAAGCCAATGCTCCGCCTTTTCCGAAAACGACAGAAACAGTTCGGTATAGATCTCGTCATCCTTGGATCGTTTCAACTTCTTCCCTCCGTCCAAATGCAAATGCCGGCGCTTGCAGTGCAAGCCGCCACTGATTAGCTTATCCATTGGGGGAGTTCGGGAATCCCCCTTTCGTTCAGATCGATTCAGCGGTTTTTGAAATCGAACTGTCGTTCGAAGCAATACCGGATCAGCTTCTGTCGTTCCAGGTCCGAAATGCTGACGAATTTGAGCATCACCACCGTGCGCCCCGTTTCCAGCTTCTTCGTGCGTACGACCTCGGCTTCGAAAGGGGCATGGTCTATCGCCCCGTTCTTGAACGGAATTAACAGCCAGCAGAACAATTGATCGCCCTGGACGACTTTAAATTCGCTGCTGCAGCTAAAGGAAACCCCGCCGCCACCGACATCTTCCGTACGGGTAACGAACCGGATGCCGTCCTTCATTTGAACGGCGATTTCCAATTCGGCGACCACTCGCAAGAAATGGCGACGCTGGATTTTCGTGATCGTTTCCGGCTCGGGCTTGCGGATCCGCACCAAATGGACAACGTCGTCGGCAAAGCCCAGCACGTATGTATTAAAGTAGTTTTTCACTCCGGAATCCGTCAAGAAATAAACGGATAACTCATCCCCGATGTACAGCTTCTTGATGCGTCCGCTACCGCTCTCGATCGGCACCTCGATCAAAAACGACTCTTTCTCAACGTCCGCGATCCGTGATTTACATTCCTTCTCCTCGTTCGGCTTGTCCGCCGACGCGACTTGAATGTATACGAGATCGTTCACTTTAGGAAACAAGTTTCCCCACCGTCCTATGCCATGGTAATATTGCTACTCCTGATTATAGCACGGCGAGGCGCAAGCTGGACCTAATTTATTGCCGCATTAAGCCAAAAAGGAATCTTCCGGACGACCGGAACATTCCTTCGTTTGCCGAGAGTCGTTTCAGGAAGGCGTGACTCCCTTATTGTTGCGGTTTCGAATTTCTTCAATCATCTCTTCGTTGCCGTTTTCGGCGTTAATGTAGATTCGGTACTGCGAACCGTTGATTGAACCGCCGAATTCGTAGGTCAGCACCTTCTCCGACTGCTCGTTTTCGATGAGCGCCAAACGATGATATTTTTCTTTGTACTCCGGATTCAAAAATTTGCGTGCTTGCTCCAGCGTCAGCTTCGGTTTCCCGACATTGTCACGGCTTTCGCGCTCATAAACGTAGTCGCTGGCCTGCATCCCGGTAACCTGCCCGTTGTCGAGCGCCACGCGAATCGTGATTTTCTCCGGATAAATCAGCACATCGCCTTGCTTGCTGACGAAAGTAAAGTTTCCTTCGTTGTCGAACTCGTCGTATGACACGGCCGTCATTCCCGGATATCCTTTATTGTCCAGAAATTCGCTGGCTTGTTGTCTCGCCGTGCCGACGTTCACCGCTTTCGGGCCGATCTGACGCTGGTAGGCATAGGATATCAGGTGCCCGCCGTTCCGGGTAAAGTCGAGCGACCAGGACTCGCCGCCGTTGCCGTTCTTTAGATTGGCGGTATAGGAGGCCCACTCCGTCCCTTTGCCGTTCTCTACGACCTGGATCGCATCTGTGTTCCGAACGCCCGTAAAATCCGCCGTTTTGCGTTTGATTTCCTCGACGGTGATCGGACTTCCGCCCAGCTTTTTTACCGAACGTTTATTGTACATGTTGGAAATGGACGGTCCCCAATCCAGTTCCGGATATTCGCTGACCTTTTTGTCTACGGTTTTAAAGCCGTCGATGATCGTATTGTCCCGCGGCTCCTTTTCGCTGGCCAAAGCCGTTTCGACGTCCATCCAGCGCAGACGGTTGGCGATAACTTTGTTCTGCACTCCTTGCAGGTCCTGGGCGATTTGCGCCGAGCTTTTGTACAGCTCTTTCAGGTTTTTCCTTTCGTTATCGCTCATCGGTTGCTTCGTCAAATCGCGCACGGCGGTTTGGTACGAAAACTTGGCGATCCGCGACAGGAATTCTTCCGTTTTATTGAACGGGAGCAATGTCAGGGGTAACTGGTTGATTTCATTTTGCGCTTCGCTGGTGATACGCCAAATATTAACCAGCCCTTTGCGCTGCGCACCGGTGGAAGCCGAATTGACGGCCAAGGTGTTGCCCAATTCCGAATGCAGCTTATCGACATGGTAGGACAAATCGTGAAAAGCCCGCTGATATTGGTTTTCCGCTTTGATCAGAATCGAGTTTTTCTCCTGGTTCTCTTGATACCCCCATACCAGAGCGCCGATTAACAGAACAGCGGTCACCGGGAACAGGATCGCACTCAGTCGTTTGTACATTGGGCTTGTGTTCTCTCCCTTCTTCAACTAGGTTGGGATTAGTGTGACAAGAAGAAAAGAACTTTATGCATTAGAATAAGGTAGTTCAAAAAGCTGTCTTTTGATCACGAAGCAGTCCAATGAAGCTTATTCGGCGTCGGATCTTGAATTCACCCGGTCCAAAGCGGATGCTTCCGAAGCATGTTTCCTGCGGAAACATTTCAGTTGCTCACGTAGCCTCCGGCTACGCTCCGCTACTCACTCCCTAGCTTCATCCAACCTCCTCGGTGCTCAAAACCCACTTTTTGAACCTTCATTGTAGGCGGTAGTTCAATAGGCTGTCTTTTGATCACCGCTCCGCCTTATTGAGCGTCTTCTTCAATCTCGAAGTCGTGCTGATTGTTGCACAAGCATTGCTTGAAGCCGGTTTCGATGTGGCCGCGTTCTTTTTTGCCGCGCAGCACGAACCGTTCTCCACACGCCTTGCATGTGATTTTGACCTTGACGCGCACGAAAAAGGCACCCCTTTCCATCCAATTTCGCGGCTTGCCTTACGCAACCGCACAAATCGCTAGAATCAGGATGCCCTATTCTTTAATGAATTAATCTTGCCCTTTGGCTCCCGGCGTTAACCGAAACGGGGAACGATTGTTGGCCCGGTATACCTTGCCGAGTCCTCCGTACCAAAGGAAGGCCATAAGCGGCGCGATGAACCAAATCCAGTACTGGGTCGTATTGTCTAAAATCCAGTCGTAGATCCCGTGCCAGAAAAACGGAAACAACAGCGAGAACGCCAGGAACTTCCGGCTTTGCCACCCGGTCGAAAATTTGGCTCGGCCCATGTAATACCCCATCATGACTCCAAACATCGCGTGCCCGGACACCGGAAGCAGAGCCCGAACGATCATGGCACCAATTGAAGCGTGGCTTGCGAAGGCGTACAATACATTCTCGACCGTTGCAAATCCCAAAGAGATAGCCACTGCATATAAAATTCCGTCATACGGCTCATCGAACTCCGTATGATTGTAAATCATATGGAACAGCACAAACCACTTCAGCGCTTCCTCTACGCCGGCCGAGATACCGAATGCCGTCACCAGCGGTCCTTCGCCCAGCCACATCATCAATCCCCGCTGGATGATCATAACCGGCAAGACGATCAGGAAGCCAAGCAAGAACACCTTTATGACCATATGCAAAGGTTCCGCGTCATACTTGTCCTTGAGATAAAAATAAGTTAGCAATGCAATACCGGGAGCTACCGCTGCGCTTGCTATCGAGAAAAAGAGCAACGGTTATCCCCCCTTATATAACCCGCTTGCCGTTCCTTGTCTCTCTCTCATATGGTTCCACGAGCCTGCCTTCGTTCGAGACGTGCAAATCAATCCTGGCGTTTGAAGTGGCTGCAAATCGTGTCCACCGCATGTTCGGCCATGATCAATTTCCCGTATTCTTCCAGCATCGCCGTAGTTACCGAAGTTGCTTCGCCAAACTCAGCCAGCACCGCGATCAAGGCCGGGTGTTTGCCCTCCTCCAACTCTTCCGGTTCCAGCTGAAGAACCCATTTCCCATTATATTTATACAATTTGCCGGCATTCTGAAGCATGGTCTTAAGCACGTGCGCCGCTTCGATCAAATTTTCGAAATCGTCAAAGGAATACAAGATCGTATCACTTTGCTCCAGCGTGACTTCCATCTCATATACTTCTTCCGGCAATTCATCCTCATAAGGCGAGCCGATCCCGTGTTGATGGTGATCGTATTTGCCGCGCGTTACGATGACGACCATTCCTTGCGCAGGAAGGGCGAATACTTCCACAGCCAAAGGGCCTGTGGCGTCAAAGCCCACTTCATTATAAGCCTGATCCATCATTTCGGTGAACAGGTCATGGACTTTGGGAATCTCCTGCCACATGTCCTCTTTCTGTATGCCGCGTTCGCTTAAATCGTCAAACGTGAGGAAAATCCGTATCTTATCCTGGCCTAGTCTTTCTATCTTCATACAGGATCCTCCTCTCTCTATGCCGTGTTATAAACAGATTATGAAACCTGTTGTTAAATGTGCTGGAAATGGTTCTTTGTATGTATGTTATCACTTATTCCCCCTAAATGCACGCTTTAAAATAGACCAAAAAAGAATCATTTTCATTCCCCTCGGCAAGGGAGAAGAAAATGATTCTCGAGCGGGTGAGCTTACGTCCGGCTACAGTCCCGGAACCGGCGTATTTGTCTCTTTTAGGATGGCTTCGACTTCACGGCGCACATTCGCATCGCCTTTAATGAAGTCGGCCAACTGCTTCAAATCGTATTCCTTCGAATGATTCGAACCGGTCGCTGAACCCGAGCTGAAACTGGGATACACCTGGGCGTGATCTGCCCCTTTTGCCTTTTTTGCGGTTTCTGACGGCGAACTATCCGTCTTCAGCGCTGCCGAAATGTCATCGGTAGGCGTTTCGTGGCGAGTCGAGGACAGCCCGGCAAATTTCAGCGCCGAACCCGCCCCGTTCATGACGGACATCAAGCTTTGCTTCCGTCTCGAAGCCCACATCGCGGCAAAGGCGCCGACCAGAACACCGCCTAAAAATGAGGAAGATTTCACGTAAAAAACCTCCTTGGTTATGTTAAAATCATCTGTAGTGTTCGCGGTTTGCCTTGAACTCATGCGGCATAAATACAGGAAAGCGAGATGACTCCTTTGCTCCCCAAGAAGCTCCTGCTCATCGCCGCCGCTGGTCTTATTCTTAGCTCATGCGGCCAGATCGATGCACAAAAGGAACGAACCATATCCAACCAAAACGCTGCGCCCTCCGCTGAAACAACCGCGCCGGTCGGCAGCAGCGAATCCGCTCAGACAAACGGCGAGACCGGCGGCTCGGCGCTATCCGATCAGGATGCAGCTTCCGTCAATTCGGCCGATGCATCCGGTAGTCCCGAAAACGGCGAAAGGCCTTCGTCGGAATCGGCTGAGCCGGAGCAGTTATACCACATCAACAAAGCCTACAATGTTGTCCCCAACCACGAGAGCGCAGACAAAAAGGTCGTATTGCTCACGTTTGACGACGGGCCAAAGGAGAAGGAAATGATCGATGGATTGATCGATACATTGGATAAACACGAAGCTAAAGCGATCTTCTTCGTTAACGGATACCGCGTGAAGGCCCATCCCGAACTGCTGCAACTGATTCATGACCGTGGGCAAATCATCGGCAACCACAGCTGGGATCACGTCGACTTAAAGAAGGAAGCCGCCGCAAATATGCGCAAGCAGATCGAGGACGTGCAAAGCATCGTAAAGGAAATAACCGGCGAGTCTCCTCGTTTCTTCCGCCCCCCATTCGGCTCGGGCAACGAAACGACGCATCAAATCGCGGACGATAACGAGCTGATTTATATGACCTGGTCCAACGGTTCCCTTGACTGGGACAGCAAAAACAAAAACAAACCCGAGGCGGTCATCGCCAATGTGCTCGAGCAGCTTCATGCCGGAAGCAACATCCTGATGCACGAGCTCCCCTGGACCGTGGAAGCATTGGATGAGCTGCTGACCCGGCTGGAAGAGAAGGGCTACGGATTTGTCGACCCGCGCAGCATCGGACCTGCTCCTGTCGAAGCGGAGTCCGGAGGAACAAAGTAACGGTACGGGCCCGCCCAAACCTAGCAGAACACCATTTATGCAACGCTAGGCGTTTGGGGGCCTTTCAGGAACCCTACGCTAACAACGCACAAAAACCGTCAGGACAAAGCTTCCTGACGTTTTTTTGTGCGTAATTATAAGCCGTGGCTTTTCCCCCACGGGGAATCGCTAACGCCCCACCATAATAAATAAATTAGAATGATAACAAAGATGTATAGAAGAGAATTATAAAACCAACGGGTCATTTTCAACCGCTGCGACGGAAACAACTCCTTGCGTGTCGGCAGCAACTCCAGATCCGGTTCCATCCCCGGGCTGGCCAGCGTTTCCGTTTCCGGCGCCGCAACCGAACGGTCCTGGCCGGCGTAAAGACGGCCGCCTTCGCGCGACCCGGAATCCGTCGTCGAGGAGAACGGCCGTCGCTGAACCGGTTCCTTCAATGCGGCAAGCGCAGCAACGGCCGGAGACTGAAACCTGCCGTCGCCCCCGCTCCCCGGTTGAACCGATTCGGACTTTGTCGCAGCCGGCGCCGTCTTCTCCTGTCGGTCCTCAGTGGCCGCTATACGCGGAATCAGCAGACGCACCATCGTCTCGTCGCCAATCGTCGGCTTTGATGTTGGCCGTTCGGCCTCCGCTCCTGCCGATCGCGGCGCAGGTTGCTTCTCCCCCTGTCCGGAAGCGGGGCTCCGCGATGCCGAGGAAACGCTGCGTTTGACTCGATTTTGCTGACCGTTACGGTCCATTCGACTCAAATGATCGTTCATGACTCCCTCCGAAATTTGATCACCAGTCCCGATACCATATCGATCAGGAAGTGGCATAGGATCGGCGCCCAAAGCGTCCCCGTTTGAATATAAATGAATCCAAGGCCGTAACTGCTGGCGAACACCCACGCTGTTGGTATCCAATGGCGAAGATACCGGACATGAATCGCCGCGAACAGGATACTCGTCCAGTACGGACCGAGACCATACTGGATTGCCCCCCGGAACAACAGTTCTTCGCAAACCGCCACGATTGCCGAGATCAGGACAATGTGCCAGATCGGCCGGTTTCGGAACAGCAGCGAATTGATGCCCCCATCGTCCATGCTTTCTTCGGAAATAAAACGGGACAACAACATGTCCGCTCCGAACATAACTAACGCTAGTCCCGCCCCCCAGTACAAAAAATCGACACTTTTCGGGAAAACAAAGAGGTGAAACGGGTTCCTTTTCTGAAATAACAGGATGACCAGACCGATAAATAAGGTAAGTCCTTGCGTCAAATATAAATTGATGAGCAGTAAACGATCGTTAAGCTGACCGGGATCGACTTTTTGGATTTTCACGTCGCGCAATTTGAACTTTTTCATAGTTTTTGTCAAACCCTGTCCTTTAATATTATTCTAGCGCATTCAAATCATAATGGTAAGGAGCATCCTCATGATTCGTAAAAATAATGTCAAATTCGAAATCCTGTTTCTCATCGGTTTTCTCGCCACGCTGATCATCGCGTTCGGAACATTCTTTCTGGGACTCAACATCGGCGTCGACAAGACAGAAGCCAAATACGCTTATCTAAAAGTTGTCCCGCCCGGGGAAGAACTCGAAGTCTCCTATCAGCAGCAGGATTTGGTCACGTTCTACTATGTTGTGTTCCAACCTTACCAGCAGTTCAAAGAGGATTATCTCACGCTGGTCGAAGAAATGGCCCGAAGCCATTCGAAGTCGGTCTCGGGCGACACGATGAAGGAAATTCGCGATAAAGCGAAAGCCTGCTACGAACAAATCGCCGCCCAGTCCATCGCGAATTACTCGCCTTTGCTTAAAGAGGCCCAGACCGATTATTTAAAAAGCTTGAAACTGTTTGAGGACAGTATGGATCAGCTCAAAGCCACGGCAGGGAGCAAAAAAGGCACGGAGCTGGCCGAGGTGGTCAACCAGGACAAGTTTACGGTAAGCGCCAAGAACTACGGTCTGCAGGCGCAAAAGAAATATTATTCCTCGATCCTCAAATGGACCGCCAAAACGAAACAGGGCATTCCGGCCGATTACACTTACAAGAACAACATCGGCACCAAAGAATGGTCCGGTTATTCGCTGGCCGTCAAAAACAAAGCCATCACCGATATGATGGTGAACGAGCAGCTTTATGTATCTTATCTGCCGCAGGACCTTACCGCCAAAATCGATCAGCTGATCGAAAACGGAAAAGCCGATGCGCTGAAACTGACCTCCGTTGCCTCGATCGTTAAGGTTTTAACGGAAACGGATGCCGTCAAAAACAAGGAATTCACAAAATGGAAATCAACGTATTACGCCTCCGAATCGCTGCCGGAGCTGCCATTCTTTACGGAGAACTAAGCCTCGCGGCTTGTCGCCGGAATCAGACGCTTTTCGACATTAGTAAAATCATAACCAAAATTCCAGGCGGATTCAAGTTCGGTCAAAATCCGAACGACAACCGCATAACATTGTAAAAATGTTCAGGTTAGTGTTGACACTCACGCGGGGGCCGTGTTACATTATGAAAAATTACATCTCATGAAACACGTTGAAGGAAATAAGGATTCGGAAAGCTTCCAGAGAGCCGGTGGTGCTGCAAACCGGCAGCGGAACGAATGCCTTTAGCGCTCCCGAGTCGCTGCGTTGAATCTAAAGTAGGCGCAGCCGGTGAACCCGTTACCGTTCTGTCAGCAATGACAACTGAGGCTGCTTCTGCGAAGGCGCAGCGAATTAGGGTGGTACCACGATCAACTCTCGTCCCTTACTACGGAAGTAGTGTGCGGATCGAGAGTTTTTTGGTTTATCAAGTAAGATGTAACGAAACGCGGACAGCGATCTAACGTCCCGGGGTACCTTCATTCTTTTGTACGGTGATAGGACACAGCGTCAATGAAGGACTCATCTGAAACCCATCAGCGTATGCTTCCGAAGAAAGCAATGTATGCATACTTTCCAAGGAGGCCTTGCTATATAAAACTTTTAGGAGGGTCAATAATCATGTTTAAAGTGTTAGTATCGGATCCGATCAGCGACTTGGGGATTCAGCAACTGATGGATGCAGCCGACGTTGAGGTCGATAAGAAACCGGGTCTCAGCGAAGACGAATTGGTGCAGATCATCCCGCAATACGACGGGCTTCTGGTCCGCAGCCAAACGAAAGTAACCGAAAAAATCATGGAAGCCGGGACCCGCTTGAAAGTCATCGGCCGTGCAGGTGTCGGGGTCGACAATATCAATCTGGAGGCCGCCACGAAACGCGGGATCATCGTCATCAATGCTCCGGACGGCAACACGATCACAACATGCGAGCATGCGTTTGCGATGATGATGGCTTTGGCCCGCCATATTCCACAAGCCTACGCCAAAACGATCGGCGGCGAATGGGATCGCAAATTCCTAGGCGTGGAGCTGCGCAACAAAACGTTGGGCGTGCTGGGCATGGGGCGGATCGGCAGCGAGGTCGCCAAGCGGGCTAAGGCGTTTGGTATGGATATTCTCGGATATGACCCGTTCCTAACCGAAGATCGTGCCGAGAAGCTGGGCGTCAAACTGGCCACCGTGGACGAAATCATTCGTAACGCTGACTTCATCACCGTGCATACGCCACTGACGCCGGAAACGAAGCATATGATCGCCCGTCCTCAGTTTGAAGTGATGAAGAAAGGCATGCGGATCGTCAACTGCGCGCGCGGCGGCATTATCGACGAAATGGCGCTGGTTGAAGCGATCGATCAAGGCATCGTCGCCGGAGCCGCCTTCGACGTGTTCGAGAAAGAGCCGCCGGAAGCTGACCATCCTTTCCTGGGCCATCCGAAAATCATCGTGACCCCGCACCTCGGTGCCTCCACCGTGGAAGCCCAGGAAAACGTGGCTATCGACGTATCGGAGCAGGTGCTTCACATCCTGCGCAACGAACCGTTCAAAAACGCCGTCAATATGCCGCCGGTCGCGGCCAGCGTCATGAACAAGCTGCAGCCTTATTTCGGGCTTGGCGAGAAAATCGGCATCTTCCTGTCCCAACTGAACAATCAGGCCGTGAAGGAAATCCACGTCGATTATGCTGGAGATCTGGCGGAAGTCGATACGCAGCCGCTCACCCGCTATATCATCAAAGGGGTGTTGTCCCGCCATTTCGGCAGTGACGTCAATATCGTCAACTCCATGCATCTGGCGAAAGTCCGCGACATCAACGTCGTCGTCTCGCAGGCATCGGCCACCAAAGGCTTCACCAACCTGATCTCTGTGACGCTCAAGGCCCAAGACGGGGCGGAGCGCCGAGTTGCCGGAACGCTGCTGAACGGATATGGCGCGCGGATCGTACAGATCGACAAGTTCCCGGTCGACGTTGCGCCGGAAGGTCATCTGATCTTTATCTCACACAACGACAAACCGGGGATCATCGGACATGTCGGAACCTTGCTCGGGAAGAACGACGTCAACATCGCCTCCATGCAGGTGGGACGCAAGCTCGTCGGCGGAGAGGCCATCATGGTGCTGACCGTGGATAAAGCCGTGACCAAGGACGTACTGGACGACTTGACGAAGCTTCCCGAACTGAATAAAGCGCAGCATATCATTTTTGCCTAACCCGGCCCAAATCCCGATTATTGTTCCACGATGAACAAGATTTATCTGCGGCATTCAACAAAAAAACATCCTTCTTCGCGAAGGATGTTTTTTTGTTGATTACGTGGTTTGCCCCTTTTCGACAGGAAGCAGAAAGTGAAAAGCCGTGCCTTTGCCGATTTCGCTATCGGCCCAAACCGAGCCGTGATGCGCATCAATAATATTCTTAACGATGGAGAGCCCGAGTCCCGTCCCCCCGTTCTCCCCACGAACACGTGCCTTGTCGGCTTTATAGAAGCGATCAAAGATAAACCGCACATCGTCGCTGGGAATGCCGACGCCCGTATCCGTCACGGTCGCGTGGAGCCGCTCGCTCTGCCCGTCCTGCTGCATGCCGGCCGTCACCGTAACTTTTCCGCCTTCCGGCGTATGCCGGAACGCATTGTCCAGCAGGTTGGTCAGCACCTGCTCCAATCGGTCCTCATCGGCTAGCAGCTTCAAATCCCCCGCTTCCAATTCCAACGTGAGATCGACGCCGTTCTCCTTGGCCCGCACCTGAAATTTACGGTACACCCGCTCGGCCAATTCGCGGAAATCCACCTGGCGCATTACCATATCGGTATGACCGGCCTCCATGCGAGCCAAGTCCAGCAAGTCGCGAACCAGCCGCCCCATTCGTAAGGACTCGTCATAAATGACCTGTGCGAGCTCGGCACTTTCTTCCGGGGAAGAAGCCATGCCGTCCAGCAACGCTTCGCTGTAGCCCTGCATCATCGACAGTGGGGTTCGGATTTCGTGCGACACGTTCGCTACGAAGTCGCGGCGCATTTTCTCCAGGCTCACCTCTTCGGTCACGTCGCGAAGCACGGCGACCGCCCCGCGGACTTCGCCGTCCGAGGACAGCGGGGCCATATGAACGGACCATACGCCTTTCATCACGTGGACGTTCATCTTTTGGTCGCTTTCCTGGTCCAGCAGCCGGCGGAACATCGGAAGCAGCGGCTGAGGAACAGGCTGTCCTTCACCGGTCGGCGCCAGCCGATCCTCCGCATCTTCCTCGGTCAGATCGCTCCACATCTGCAGAATCCGATCGCCCGGCGGGTTGGTCAAGATGACATAGCCGTTTCGATCCAAGGTGATCACCGCATCGTTCATGCTGCGCAGTACGCTGGAAAGATGCTCTTTCTCATGCTTCAGGCTGCGAATCGTATTGTCCAGTTCTTCCGCCATATGATTGAACGTGATCGCCAGTTCGCCGATCTCGTCGCTCGTGCGGAGCGACAGGCGAGTATCGTACTTGCCCTTGCGCACCGAATCGGTAGCTTGAATCAACTGCTGCATCGGTTGGGTGATCTTGGTGAACAGAAACAACGCAAAAAACGTCGTGAGCGAAAATCCGATCATCGCGACGATCACGAATAGTCGTTTGACCGCTCCGGAGTTCGTAAAATTCGTATCGATATAAGGTAGCAGAAACAGACCCATCAGCATCATGACGCAGGCCACCAGGCAAATGATCGTAATCCACAGCTTACCGACGAGCGTTCTCCAGAAGTTCACTTACTTCGAAACCTCCAGCTTGTAACCGACGCCCCATACCGTGGTGATCATCGCGGCGGATTCCGGCGAAACCTTGTTCAACTTCTCGCGCAGCCGTTTGACATGAGTGTCTACCGTACGCAAATCGCCGAAAAATTCGTAATTCCATACGTCCTTCAATAGTTCTTCCCGGGAAAACACCTTATCCGGCGAAACCGCCAGATAATGCAGCAGTTCATATTCCTTCGGGGTCAGGCTGACCTCTTGGCCGCTTGCCGTTACCCGGTGGGCGTCATGCTCTATCACGAGATGAGGGAACACGATATTGTTGCTAGTCCCGCTTTCCTTGGTCAAATAGGCCGTTGCCGAAGCCCGGCGCATAATCGCTTTGACCCGGTAGATAACCTCCCTTGGGCTGAACGGCTTCACGACGTAATCGTCCGCTCCGACTTCAAAGCCCTGCACGCGGTTAATTTCCTCGCCTTTGGCCGTCAACATCAGCACCGGCGTGGCTTTGACTTGTCTCAAACGGTTACAGACCTCGACGCCGTCAATGCCCGGCAGCATGACATCGAGCAGAATCAACCCATAGTCGCCGGAGGTCGCCTTTTTCAAGGCGGTTTCGCCGTCTTCCGCTTCATCGATTTCGTAGCCTTCTTTTTCCAAGTACATCTTCAGCAGCCGGCGAATCCGCTCCTCGTCATCGACTACCAGAATGCGGTTTGCTTGATCTGACATTAACAACAACCCCTTCATCATCTTACCCAATCAGTTGAGCAGTCCATATGGTCTTCTTGCTTTGTTAATCGGTACCCGCATAGGAGTGCAGACCGGCGATGATCAAATTCACCCCTACGAGCGTAAACATCACGACCAGAAATCCCAAGACGGCAAGCCAAGATGCCTTGCGTCCCTGAAACCCTCGCGACAAGCGCAAATGCAGATAGGCACTGTAGAACAGCCAGGTAATCAGCGCCCATACTTCCTTCGGATCCCAACCCCAGAATCTGCCCCAGGCCTGCTGCGCCCAGATCATGGCAAATACGAGCGCCCCCAAAGTAAAGATCGGGAATCCGATCGCAATTGCCCGGTAACTGATCTCATCCAGATCATCCGGATCGATACCCCGCAGTGTTGGCGACAGCGCCGTGCCTAGCGGTTTGCGAAGGATCAAACGGAGCAGCACATAAAGCACGGTCCCCGTTAGTATAGCCCAAATGACCGTGTTCAGTTTACGGCCCGCCGTGTCCCCCCTCATCCAGGAAGGCGCATCGAATAACGGTTTTGTCATGCCGAGGAACGGCTGGATTTGCTCCGGTTCGCTGTGATGCGGACCGACGATCGGCGGCAGATTATAGATTTCTTTATCTTCTATTGTACTATCCTGCTCTACTTGGCTGTCAATCGTTGTCTGATTTTGTACGAATACGGCTTCATATCCTGCTGCCCGAAAGGCGAATACGGAAACAAGAAAGCCCAATACTATAATAATAGAAAAGAGCGTAAATTCAACCCACCATTTTTGCCGCCGGCCCGGCCGGTCGGTGGCCGTGAAATCCACGGCGCGCAGCAGGTACATCAAGCCGGCGATAAATCCGACGGCGAAAAACGCCTCGCCGGTGGCCGCCAGCGTGACGTGAATATAGAGCCAAATGGAGCGAAGCGACGGAATTAACGGCTGCACGTCCTGCGGAAAAACGGCGGCATAGGCCATGATCAGAATCGCCAACGGGAGCGCAAACATGCCGAGCAGAATTTTGCGGTAAATGATAAAGACGATGGTAAAGGCCACCATGATCATCATCGACAAAAACGACATGAATTCGTACATGTTGCTGACCGGCACATGTCCGCTGTAAGCCCAGCGGGTACCGCAATAAACGAGATGCGACAGCAAACCAAGCGAGGAAACGCCGAACGAAATGCGCCCCCATTTGATCTCATGGCGCTGCGGGTCGCGATTGCGCCATGTTTTTCCCGTGACGGCCACCACATATAAAATAAAGGCCGCGCAATACAGCAAAAAGGCCGTCATAAATGCGACTCTACTGATTTCCAGAAAGTTCATGGACGTTCCCCCCTATTTTCCAATGACTTCTCATCCGCTTCCAGGCCCATCGATTGGAGGAACGCGGCAACTTCGCGGCGCATGCCGAACCAGTTCTTCGTCGTGTGTCCGCCCAGCGTCAGCTGACGGCCGTCCACGCGCAGCCATATCCGGCGATGCTGCCAATAAAACCCTAAAATCAGCCCCAGCATCACGATTCCGAGTCCCAACCAGACGAACGGCATGGCCCGGTCGACGCGAATGTTCAGGTAACTGGACGCTTCGATGAAGTCCACGTCCTCCATGCCGAGAACGTCCAATTGCAGCTTATCCTGCACTCCGCCGAGCTGCCGGTTGATCGCATCCTGCTGAAAACGCTCCTTGTCGATCTGCTTGGGAAAGTAAATATACTGCGCGCCCTCGTCAGGAAGCCCCGGTCCTTGGATCAAGAACAAGAAGGCGGGCGCATTGGGCTCGCCGGAGATGGATACCGGCTGCCCTTGGTCGTTAAGGGAAAAATCCATATATTTGTTTTGCAGCGTAAGCCGATAAGGGCCGACCACAAATTCACGCTGCGGATTTCTCATATCCAGTTTAAATTTACCGTACGATTCTCCGGTTTTACCATTCACCAAAGCCGGTTGTACGGATCTCAGCTTCGGCGTCAGATCGAAGTCGAACTGGTAGGCTTGGAGACCCTTGTAGCTGAGCGGATCGTTCACCCGGATGGCGTGACGCTTCACTTCCCGAAGCTGCGGCTCTTTCGAAGGATCATCGCAATCCGCCGTGCATTCATAGAGCACCGCTTGCGTCTCGAACAGCTTGGGAACGACTTTGCCCCTTGCTTTGAAATCCTCGGACATTTCGTCCTCGTTGTAATATTCGACCGTAAACTTCTCGTTTTTCAAATACATGTCGGTTTCCGGGATTCGCGTCACTTCCCCCTCGGGGAACCAGTAATGTTTGTCCAGGTGCAGACCCGGCAAACCTCGGAATAAGACGGCCAGGAGAAACACGATCAACCCGATATGAATGATATAAGGCCCCCAGCGGCTGAACCGCTGCTTCTCGGCCAACAGAGCGCTGCCGTCCGTGTAAACGCGGTAATGCTTCTTTCGCAAAGGCTGAACGGCGCGCTGCACCCAATCGCCGCCTTCTTCCTCGACTTCCCCCTGGTACACGATTTTCTGGCGGGTCAGGAATTCAAGGTGCTTGCGCACTTTTTGCTTTGAAAGCGCTTTGTATAGCGGAAGCACGCGATCCAGGCTGCAGATCACCAGCGAAGCGCCGATCATAACCAGCAGCAGAATAAACCACCAGGATTCATACGTATGGGATAAACCCAGTCGGTAATAGATTTCGCCGATCGTTCCGTATTTGTTCTTATAAAAGGTGGACGGGTCGAAATTGACGAAGTTGCTCTCCTGTTCGAAGATTGTGCCGAACATCGCGCCAATCAGCGTGATGATGATCAGGTAGACAGCCACCTTCACGGAGGAGAAGAAATTCCAAATCCGATCGATCACGTTAGGGTTGGCTCGCTGCGAGCGCCGGGCAACCCCGTCATAGCGCATCTCCAGCAACCCGCCCGACTGCTCATCCTCGATCAGTGGTTTGCCGCAGGCTTCGCATAACACGGTTCCCACCCGATTCTGGTGGCCGCATTCGCATTTTGTATTTTGGATCACCGCTTATGCCTCCTCTCGTCGTCAAAGATCCATCAACTGCCTGATTTGGTCATCCAGCGTATCCAAGTTCAGTTCGCCTTGATGGATGGAGGAGATTTTGCCGTTTTTGCCGATAAAAAACGTCGTCGGCATCGGCACGATGCCGTAATCGCGCGTCGTGGTGTTATCCGAATCGAATAAAATGGGAAAATCCACGCCCGTCTGCTTGACGAAATTTTCCACGGTCATCTCGTCCTCGCCCGTGTTGACCCCCAGCACGACGACGCCTTGATCGCGCCATTTTTCCCACTGGGCTTGCAGGGCAGGCATTTCTTTCACACAATAGGTACACCAGGTAGCCCAGAAATTCAGGACAACCGTTTGGCCTTTATAGTCGTCCAGCGTATGTACCTGTCCATCCAAACCAAGCAGCTTAAAGGCCGGCGGTTGTCCGCCCTGCTTCGGCTTTTCGGCTTCGCCGCCGAACACCGCGGTCCCGATGGCATAGCCGCCCAGGACGACGATTAGCAGTAAAATAACGATTTGGATCGGCCGTCTCGCCTTCCCCATATTTAACTTCCTTTCTATGACAAAAATCATAAGTGTTGAACAAATCGTGAACACTCTATGAACATTATAACGAAATTTGCCACAGTTTCAGCCCGGGGAAATATGAATATTATGTGACGCGCTAGAAATGAGGTGATTTTTGGTAACTCCGTGCGGAATTTTAGGCTTACGATCGCTGTTGTTCGCGGATTTCTCTGATTTCCTAAATTCATATAGGGTAGAAATCCGCTCACAAAGGCGACCACTGCCGTTTCTTCAGAATCATTTCACACTTTGCCATTCTCCGCTTTTTCTAAGTTCAACTTTAGAGTTCATGTTCTTAGAACGTTAGCCGTTTCAGCTTCTAATTCCCTTCTTCGTTACCACTTTCACCGCAGTTCTAGCGCTTCGGGTTGGGGGGAGTGGTGGGGCGGGCTTGTTTATAGAGGCTTTCGACCTCTTCTTTGGTCAAATGGCGGTACAGGCCGCGCTTCAGGTTGCCGAGGTACAAATCGCCGAAGGAAATGCGCTTCAGCTTTGTCACGGGGTGCGAGATCGCGTCGAACATGCGGCGTACCTGCCGGTTTCTGCCCTCATGAATCGTGATCGAAATCGTCGAGAATTTGCCTTCCGGATCGACGTCTTGGTACTCCACCTCCGCCGGGGCCGTCATTCCGTCCTCCAGCATAACGCCTTGCTTCAGCTTGTCCAGCGCCGAACCATGCGGTACACCTTTGACCGTGGCATGATACGTCTTCGGCACATGATGCTTCGGGTGCGTCAGCAGATGAGCAAATTCACCGTCATTGGTCAGCAACAGCAGTCCTTCGGTATCATAATCGAGCCGGCCTACCGGGTAAACCCGCTCGGTGATTCCTTTTAAATAGTCGGTGACGATTTTACGGCCTTGGGGATCGGATGCGCTCGTGATCACGCCTTTCGGTTTGTTGAACACCAAATACAGCTTCTTCTCCTTGCCGATCGCCTTCCCCTCGACGGTAATGACGTCAACGGTTGGATCGGCTTTCGTGCCGAGGGTCGTGACGGTTTCCCCGTTCACCTGAACTTTGCCGCTCAAAATCAATTCCTCGCATTTGCGGCGGGAGGCCACACCTGCGGCGGCCAATATTTTCTGTAATCTCTCCATTTTCGCTAAGTCACCTCATACACATGATACCCACCGAAGGGCAAAATCACAATAGCCGTGCGGAGAAACCGCAAAAACCGCCTCGTCAGCTTGCTGCCGGGACGGTTTACACGTGATTCCTAAACGATATGTAATGCAGGAATTATCCGAATAAGAGCAGACAAACGGCGATCGCCGCGATAAATCCGACAATATCCGAAAACAGCCCAACCTTTAAGGCGTAACGGCCATTCCGAATCCCTACGGCTCCGAAGTAGACCGTCAATACGTACAACGTCGTATCGGTGCTTCCTTGAATCGTGGAGGCGATGCGGCCGATCATCGAATCCGGACCGTAGGTTTTGATCAGATCGGTCGTAAACGCGAGCGATCCGGTTCCGGTCAAAGGCCGGAGGAAACCAAGCGGCAGCACTTCCGGCGGAACCCGCAGCCAAGACAGCAGGGGAGCTACCCAACCGACGAAGAAATCCAGCGCCCCCGACGCGCGGAATACGCTGATGGCCACCATCATGCCCACCAAATGCGGGATGATGCCGATGGCGGTCGAAAAACCGTCCTTGGCCCCGTCCACGAACGATTCGTAGACCGGCACTTTTTTAAAATAAGCATAAAGCGGAATGAACGCGATCATCACCGGTACCGCCCAAGCGGAAACTAGATTGATCCAGTCCAGCAAAGTGCCTCACCCTTTCAGCGAGATATTGGGCGGCGCTGTGGCCTGTGGCGGGGTCCGATAAGGGCTGCGCTTGCGATACCAACGGTCGGCCAGGATGGCCGCCATCGTGGCGATTGCGGTCGCAAGCAGCGTAGAGCCAACGATCTCGGCCGGATTCGCGGAATGAAAATTGATGCGGATGGCAATCAACGTCGTCGGAATCAACGTGATGCTCGCCGTGTTGAGTGCCAGGAGCGTGCACATCGCCGGAGAAGCCGTCTGTTTGTCCGGATTCAATTCTTGAAGCTCCTGCATGGCGCGGATTCCCATAGGCGTTGCCGCATTCCCCAATCCCAGCAAATTGGCGCTCATGTTCGATAGAATATACCCCATGGCCGGATGATTCTTAGGCACGTCGGGAAACAAATAAGCAACGATCGGCCCAAGCAGCCGGGAAATGGCTTTAACCAAGCCGGAATCCTCTGCCAGCCGCATGA
This sequence comes from Paenibacillus sp. JL3B1040, assembly GCF_057063165.1. Lineage (NCBI taxonomy): Bacteria > Bacillati > Bacillota > Bacilli > Caryophanales > Paenibacillaceae > Paenibacillus > Paenibacillus tiangongensis. The sequence continues at coordinate 3,350,661 of NZ_CM169317.1, forward strand.
TGCCGAGCCAGAACACCAATACGCTGATCAAACCGAAACAAACGGTCACACCGGTCGCGGCCCCATCGAATGCCGCTTGCGTCACGGTTCCGATTTCCCCTTTCACGGCGGCAAACAGAAACCCGATCAAAATGAGCGCAAGCCAGATTTTATTAACCATTCTTCTCCCTCCTTGGCCCTGTCTCCTGTAATTCTGTTATTGAACGTCAAAGAGCAGGGATTGCAGCACACTTTTCAGCGTCCCGGCCCAATCGGAGGGCAACCGGATGAGCTTGCCGTCTGAGGCGGAGCCAAATGCCCCGTCGGCTTTCGGTTCGCTTCCTTCTCCCAATCTGGACGGGCTGTAGCTGATTTTATCGTAGATCGGCACCGTGCCGATCTCTTCCCCTTTCAACAGAACGGTGATACTCCCGCGGTATCCGAACGAACCTGCGCGTGCCGTGGATAGCTTAAGCCTTCTTTCAATTTGGCCGACTTCCTCCGGAGCCAACGCATATTTGAATTCCGCTCCGGTGATCAAACCGTTCTGAACCTCCTGCCCTTTGTCGATCAGCGTCGTCAGCGGAAAGTTGGCAAAGCCGAAGTCCAACAGCTTCCGGTGGTCGTTCCAATCATCCCCGTCATTTAAGGTGACGACGGCGATTTGCTGTCCGCCGCGGGTCGCGGAACTCACCAGGCAGCGTTTAGCAATTTGGGTATAGCCGGTTTTGACGCCGTCCGCCCCATCGTAGAAACGCAGCATCTTGTTTTTGTTCAACCATTTGTAATCCCAAGGATCGTTGGGATTCGGCGCGGTTTTGCTCGGCGTACGGACGATCTCCTTAAACTGCGGATTTTGGAGTGCATAGCTTGTCAGCTTGGCCAAATCGTTAGCCGTCGAATAATGCCCTTTGGCGTCGAGGCCATGGGGATTCTCAAAGCGGGTATGCGTTAGTCCGAGCAGCTTGGCTTTTTCGTTCATCAAGTAAACGAACCCCGCCTCGGAGCCGCCGACATGCTCGGCGATCGCCGTAGCCGCATCGTTGCCCGAGCGGAGCATGAGCCCGTACAGCATATTTTCCAGGCTCATCTCTTCCCCCAAACGGAGATAAATGGACGAACCTTCCTTGGCAAAAGCGTTCTTTCCGACCGTGACCGTATCCGATAGCTTGCCGTGCTCGATGGCGACGATGGCCGTCATAATTTTGGTCAGGCTGGCGATCGGCAACTGCTCATCTCCCCGCAGACTATACAACAGGCGGCCGGAAGTCACGTCGATGACCGCTGCGGCTTGAGCGTGAACGGTTGGCGCTTCAGGAGCGGCCTGTACCGCTGTCGGGCTCAGCCAACTTAGCAGCAGCAGGGCGGCCAGGCAACCGCAAACCGAGCGAAATTTGCGGCCAGATGCATTTTTCCTCATAAGTCGATTCCTCCGGTAACAGGTACTGTAGCGAGTACTTGTTTACTTATATGCGATAATCCAAGAGAGTATGTCCAACCCCGAAACGAAGAAAAAGACCCCTCCCGGAAGTCCGGAAAGGATCGACGGTCGTAAGGCGGTTAGGTGAACGGGTTGACGCCGGTTCTTGCAGCCGATTCCTGCATCGCGTTTTGCGCAGCCTGTGCCGATGCGATCGAGGGATCCACCGGTGCCTGTTGGTTCGGGAACATGGACTGGATTCTGTCGATAACGCCGGGCACCGAATCGATGATCTTTTCGACCAGATGCGTCTGATTGTCCAGCGGTACGATGTGTACCCCCGGCTTGCCCACGACGAGGAATGCGATTGGATTTATCGATACCCCGCCGCCACTACCGCCGCCGAATGGACGGGCTTTGCCGTGCTCAGACGAACTCGTGCCCTCTTTATCATGGCCGTCGTCGATATTGAAATCGCTGCCCCCGGCAGCAAATCCGAACCCGACGCGGCTGATCGGCAGAATCACGCTGCCGTCCGGCGTTTCGACCGGCTCGCCCACAATCGTGTTCACATCAACCATATCCTTGATGTTCTCCATGGCGGTTTGCATTAACCCTTGAATAGGATGGTCAGCCATTTTTTCACTCCTCCCTTCACTTTTAGCACGCGAACTATAAGTACCAGTCCAGCATATATAGCATAACCGCAGCGAATTTGCGCTATGCAGCGAAATTCCGTGGAAAATAACGGCGTGCCGCCGAATACCGGAACGACGAATAGCTTCGGTCGCTGCTTTAATGAGATGTGATGGGTAAGCCACCCGACAAGCGTGGCTTTAACCCCCCATAACGCCCCGGTCAATGTCGCGGTATGGGCTGCATCCTCCAGACCCACATTGGTTGACCATTCCAACTGGCGGAACGATACGCGACGGAGCGTGGACCGAAGCCATACCCGAAACCCGCTGGTCGCCTTGAGCATCCGGTCGAACTCGTCCATCCATAGATCGATTTGATCTTTGTTCAATTTTTGGTCGACGCTCGAAGACTCCTTTTGCAGTATGTTCTCAGACCGATTCTCCTCGAACTGCAGGCCATCGCGCCAGTTCTTCAAGCGAACCGAGGGCACTTGATAATGCAAGCGAACAAAGCCGTAGAGCATCGTGACATCCAGCAGGATCGTATCGTCCCGATTCTTCTTGCGCAGAGTCAAATGGAGCGTGATGGTAGACAGCAAAATCAAGGCGGCTATAAGCAGCAGCAGGATCAGGATGCCTCCGAGCCAAATCCACACGGGAAAGCCCTCCATACCTATCAGATAAAATTCTCCATCGTAGTATGTCTATCCAAAAAGGAAAAAATTCGTTCAAAACGCTTGGGGAACAAAAGGAACATCTGAGGCATTATTTAGGCACGATAGGCAGAAAAAGCCCCCGTCGGGAAGCCGAGGCCACCCAATAGGGGCAAAAAAGAGGCAAAAAGTTCCCTTATGTTATCCGGATGCCCGGAAATACCGCTTTATGTTCATCCTCGGCCGCTATTTGAAAAAACAGCGCTTCATCAGATCTCGCCCTCCCGGTCACCATCCCCATCCGGCGGCGAAACTTCATTGTCCACGTCGTCGAAGGTCAACTGTTGTTCCTCCAGCCGCTGAAACAGCAGCTGCGTTTCCTCCTCCAGTTGCTCGGCGCTTTCGAAATCGGCCAAGTCCGGCAGATCCTTCAAGCTGGCCAATCCGAAATAATCAAGAAAGGCTTTGGTCGTACCGTATAGAATCGGACGTCCAATCGCTTCGGCACGGCCAACCTCCTCGATTAAATCCTTGTTCACCAGCGAATGGATGGCCCGCTCCGACTTGACCCCGCGGATCTCCTCGATCTCCACCCGGGTAATCGGTTGACGGTAAGCGATGATCGACAGCGTCTCGAGCGCCGCCTGGGATAAGGTCGAACGCGATGGCGAATAAGCCAGACGTTCGAAATAAGGGGCATGCTCCGGCAGCGTGGCTAACTGGTAATTACCGGCGATCTGCACGATCTGAAGTCCTCTGCCGGCTCGCTCGAAGGACGACTTCAGATCGAGCAGGGCATCCGAAACCACCTCCTGCCGCTGTTCCGTCACTTCGGCCAGCTGCTTGAGGCTCAGGCCTTCTTCGCCCGCCAAAAACAGCAGCCCCTCAATAATCGATTTCAATTCCTGAAAATTCATCGATCTTTCCTTCCCCTCTCCACTCCATAACAATATCGTCGAACAGTTTGTTCTGGTAACAGACGATCTGTTTCATCTTCATCAGCTCCAGCACGGCCAAAAACGTGACGACGATTTCATGCCGGTACATCTCGGGGTGCAGCAGCTTGGAAAAGAGCAACCGTCCCCCCTTGCCCGTCTGCTCAAGCGCGGCCACGACCTCCTTGATCCGGTCCTTGACGGAAATTTCGTCGCGGTGGATTCGCGCCACCGTGTTGCGTTTGGCCGCCCGACGAATCGCCTTCTGAAAAACGGCGATCAGGTCGGCGGCGTGCAGGCCCTTCACGGGGTTCTCTTGCACTTCCGGCATAAACGGCGTCAAGTCCTCCGGTTCCTTGGAGAATATCAAGCTGCGCTCCCATTCCCGTTCATGCAAATGCTCGGCGATGCCCTTATATTTCCGATATTCGATCAGCTTGCGGATCAGTTCGTCCCGCGGATCTTCCTCATCCTCCAGCAGATAATCGAATTCATCGTCCAACTCGATAACGGGCGGTTTGGGCAATAGCTGTTTACTCTTGATCGACAGCAGCGTGGCCGCCATGACCAGAAACTCGCTGGTCACCTCCAGCTCTAGCTCCTGCATGTCTTGCAAATATTCGAGGTACTGATCGGTGATCTCGCTGATGGAGATTTGATGGATATCGATCTCCGCTTTGTCGATCAAGTGCAATAGCAAATCCAGCGGTCCCTCGAAGGTTTCCAGCTTGTACGTAACTGTCGTCAATGAACATCCTCCACCCGTAACCTAACATATATGTAGATTAGTTTACCTTAAAAACGGTTGGTTGCAAAAGAAAAATGTAGTACCCCGCCGATGAGGGATACTACATTAAGATAAGCACTATTTCAGCTGTTTCGTCAAGTTCGCCATTTCGATCGCCGCCATCGCCGCGTCCCAACCTTTGTTGCCGGCTTTCGTGCCTGCGCGTTCGATCGCCTGCTCGATGTTTTCGGTGGTCACAACCCCGAAGATCGTCGGTACGCCAGTTTTGAGACCTACGGCCGCCACGCCTTTCGCGACTTCGTTGCAGACATAATCGTAATGCGTAGTGGAACCCCGGATGACGGTGCCCAGCGTGATCACGGCGTCGTATTTGCCGCTCTCGGCCAGCTTCTGTGCCGCAAACGGGATTTCGAATGCGCCCGGTACCCAGGCGACGTTGATCTCTTCCTCTTTGGCCCCGTGCCGTTTCAAGGCATCCAAGGCGCCGGTGAGCAGCTTGCTTGTGATGAACTCGTTAAACCGCCCGACGACGATCGCATATTTTAACCCTTCCGATACTAAGTGCCCTTCAAATACGTTTGCCATTTCATAATCATACCTTTCTATTGGGAGATAATTTGATGATTTCACGTCGCAGCCTTCCGCTGTTCTAAACCCGGGAGGATTCGTCCTGCTCCAGATCGTCAAATCTGAGTAAATGCCCTAATTTAGTCTGCTTCGTGTGCAGATATTTGGTGTTATCCTCAGTTTCCTTCATTTGAATCGGTACGCGTTCGACGACCTCCAGCCCGTAACCCTCCAAGCCTTTGATCTTCCGCGGATTATTGGTCATCAGGCGAATCTGGCGAATGCCCAGATCCTTAAGGATCTGCGCTCCAATACCGTAATCGCGCAGGTCCGCCGGAAATCCGAGCTTCAGATTGGCGTCAACCGTATCGAGACCTTGTTCCTGCAGCTTGTAGGCTTTCAGCTTATTGATCAAGCCGATGCCCCGGCCTTCCTGGCGCATATACAGCAGCACGCCGCGGCCCGCTTCCTCGATCTGGCGCAAAGCCGCTTCGAATTGCGGACCGCAATCGCAGCGGTGGGAGTGGAATACGTCCCCGGTCAAGCATTCGGAATGCACCCGCACCAGTACCGGCTCGTCGCCGTTAATCTCGCCTTTGACAAGCGCGACATGCTCTTTGTTGTCGACGTCGTTCGTGTAAGCAACGGCGCGGAACTCGCCGTAATCGGTCGGCATGCGGACCTCGACTTCGCGGGTGACCAGTTTCTCCTTTTCATTGCGGTAGTGAATCAGATCTTTGACGCTGATTAATTTCAGGTCATAGGTTTTGGCAATTTCCACCAAGTCCGGCAATCGGGCCATCGTCCCGTCTTCCTTGATCACTTCGCAGATCACGCCGGCCGGATAAGCGCCGCACATCCGAGCTAAGTCGACCGCCGCTTCCGTATGGCCGGCGCGCCGCAACACGCCGCCTTTTTTGGCGATCAGCGGAAACATATGGCCCGGCCGGCGGAAATCCGAAGCCTTGGCGTTCGGGTCCATGATCGCCTTAACGGTCAAGGACCGCTCATACGCCGAAATCCCCGTCGTCGTATCCTTATGATCGATGGAAACGGTAAAGGCCGTGCCGTGGTTATCGGTGTTTTGCGCCACCATCGGTTGCAGGTCCAGCTCTTCGGCCCGCTCCGCCGTAATCGGCAGGCAGACCAGACCGCGGCCTTGCGTGATCATGAAGTTGATCACTTCGGGCGTCGCTTTTTCGGCCAGGGCCAAAAAGTCCCCTTCATTCTCCCGGTCTTCGTCGTCGACGACGATGATGACCTTGCCTCGCATCAATTCGTAGATCGCTTCTTCAACCCGATCTAATACAATATCGCTCATAGCTTTCCCCTCCTTATTATATGTAGTTCAAAATGTCGTCTTCGGATCACGAAGTGATTCACAGCGGCGGTTTCGGCGGCGAATCGATGACGAAATGGGTGGGTGCCTTGCTAACGGAACTCAGAGACGTTATTTCTCTGCAAATTGGGCGATTCTTGCCCTAACGGAACCAGGAGGTCTTATTTCGAGACAATACGGCTGATTTGCTGCCAATTAAGCTCAATAAGGTCTCTGAGTTCCGTTGCATCGGGAAATCGCCGGGAAATGAGACAATAAGAGCTCTCCGTTCCGTTACAAGTTCCAGCCAAAACGGATAGGTTCTCTTTCGGTCGCAGCCCGTGTTCCTCACTTCATCCAGTTCGACGCCAAACAATCGCATAACAACCAGTTTTTAAACAAACCCGTTCGCGGCCAGAAAAGGCAGGTTGATTCCCGACTCACCGCCGCCGCTTACATCCTCCGCATCAACGCCGTCTCTGCCGAACTTCAGCAGATGGTCCACGTACTTCCCGAGCACGTCGCATTCCAGATTGACCGTGTCTCCGGCCCGTTTGAAGGCCAACACCGTTTCGGCCAACGTATGCGGGATGATCGAGATCGTAAACGTGCCGCCGCGCGCTTCCACCACCGTCAAGCTGATGCCGTCCACCGCGATCGAACCTTTCGGAATAATGTATTTGAACAAAGACGGCTTGTGGGGCTTGATGGTGTACACGACCGCGTTTTGATCCTGGCTGGTGCCCAAAATCGTGCCGACTCCATCGACATGCCCCTGAACGATGTGGCCGCCGAACCTGCCGTTCGCCGCCATCGCCCGCTCCAGATTGACGCGGCTCCCGGCTTTCAAATCCTTCAGATTGGTGTTGCGGTACGTTTGCGGCATCACATCCACCGTAAAAGAGGCAGCGTCGAATGAGACGGCCGTCAGACAGACGCCGTTGACCGCAATGCTGTCGCCCAGCTTGATGCCTTCCGTAACGACGTTCGCAGAGATGCCGAGCAACATCGCTTCGCCTTTACGGCCGATCGATTTCATCGTGCCGATTTCCTCCACTAGTCCCGTAAACATTCAGATTCCCCCTCCTTCTTTACAGCCTGCGCCCAGACCGGAAATCCCCGGATGCACACATTATCTCCGATTTGCTCCACTTCCATGTCGCGCAGGAACACGGCATCCCGCATTAAATCGTACCCGGCGAACATAAAGTTCCCCGCGGCTTCCTTGCCGCCGATCAGCTTGGGAGCGAAAAACAGCACGATTTCGTCCGCAAGCCGCCGCTCCAGCAGCGCCCCGTTCAAACGTCCGCCGCCTTCGACGAGCACGGAGGATATCCCCCGCTTGCCAAGCTGCACGAGCGCTTCCCGAAGATCCACCCGCGGGCCGCCGCCGCAGCGGATGATCTCCGCGCCGCGCCCGGTCAGGCGCTCGGCTTTGGCCGGGTCGGCCTGCTCCGTGGTCAAAATCCACGTCGGCGCCGCCCCGTCGCTCAGCACCTTCGCCGTCTCCGGGATGCGAAGCGTCGAATCCGCGATCACGCGAACCGGCGACAAGCCCGGTACGGACAGCCGGGTCGTAAGCTGCGGATCATCGGCGGCAATCGTCGAAACCCCGACCATAATCGCCTGATGGCGATGGCGCATCGTATGCACGATTTCGCGCGCCTTTTCGTTGGAGATCCATTTGCTGTCCCCGGTACGGGAAGCGATTTTGCCGTCCAACGTACTGGCTGTTTTGACCGTGACATAGGGCAATCCGGTCGTGATGTACTTGATGAACCTACGGTTTAACCTCAAAGCTCGCTCGCGCAGTACGCCGACCTCGACCTCGATACCGGCCGCTCGCAGCATGGCTATGCCTTTCCCGGCTACCAACGGATTCGGATCCTCGCAGGCAACCACGACGCGGCTCACCTTCTCGCGAATAAGCCGCTCCGCGCAAGGCGGGGTCAAGCCATGATGGCTGCAAGGCTCCAACGTTACGTAGACGGTGCTGCCTTCCGCCTGCGAACCGGCCATGTTCAGGGCATGCACTTCGGCGTGCGGGGTCCCCCGCTGCAAATGGGTGCCGAGCCCGACCAACGCCCCTTGCTTGACGACTACGGAGCCGACGACCGGATTGGTTCCGGTTTGTCCCAGCGCCCGCTCCGCCATGTCCAGCGCCAGCGTCATGTAATATTCGTCGTCGATTGCCTTCATCCGTCACACCTCTTCCTGCCGATGGCCTTTTGTATGAAACCAAAATAACCCTGCCGCAATCCGGCAGGGTTGACTATGAGAGTGATTCTACGCATATCGAAAAGAGCGCCGCCATTTCAATATCTGTACGGCCCGCAACCAATCCAACCCGCGCTCACAAAACGCTTGTGAAAAACGGAACTTGTTTGATTGAAACTCTTTAGATTTGAACACCTTCGCAAAAAAACGTTCGTGCTCTCGCGTTTTCCTTCTCCCATCCAGACTATACTGTCGGTCCCGGAATCTCACCGGCTCAGCCGCAAACGCTGGTTAGAGCGCTGGCGGGTCACGGACTTGTGCTACACCGGATAACCATCCGATGAGCCATCACCGTCGGTAGGGAATTTCACCCTGCCCCGAAGGATTGCTGCTTATTTAATTGGATCCCATGACAACATTTATGTTTGCGATGCGTAATAGTCGTTTGGGTTCTGACTGTCTCCCACCAAAATCCTACCACGATCCGATCAATCCTGTCATAGGCTCTGCGGTAATGTTACCACCACAAATTGAAAAATGCAAGGACTCCCGCCGCTACTTTAAGTCATATCGTCCCGAAGCGCATCAATGATATTTTCTTTTTTTATCTTGCTAACGGCATACAGCATTGTAATGAACACGATAAAGAGCACGCCGAACACGCTGATTGCCATACTGCCCCACGGGAACGCAAAATCGATATTGTCCATCCCGCCGGCAACCATTCCTTTGTAAATCAGCCAAGAAAAGATAGCCGCTAGGGGAAGCCCAAAAAGCAACGTCCTCATGCCATAAAAGGCACACTCCAAATTCATCATCTTTTGAAAATCGCGTTCAGACATCCCCACGGAGCGAAGCATGGCAAGTTCCCGCCGACGCAGCTTGATATTCGTGGAAATCGTGTTGAACACATTGGCAACCCCAATCAGCGAAATCAGAATGATAAACGTATAAGCGAACATGTTGACAATGAAGATCATATTTCGGTTCTCTTCAAGTACTTTATTGAGATTGTATAGGTTGTACTCGGCTGTTGTAATTCCCGCCCCCTGAATCATCGTTTCCATTTCAGCCGCCGATTGTGTGGGATTCTTTGACCGAAAGGTCAAGCCCTTAACAGCCACCTGGGCATCGGGGGTTTCAAACTTCTCTTTGAGCGAATAGGGAACCATTATCCTAAAAAAGTATGGCTTCGGCTCGGATTTTTCTATGAGCGGGAGTGTATCAGGCGGCACGGTTTCGACAAACGTAATGCTTACGTTTTGCCCCTGCTCCATCTCCGGCTTGCCATTGGTTTCGGGAGCGATGGTTAAACTCATGGAAGACCTCGTGAACATATTATTTATCCGGTCAGGCTCCTCCACTTTTCCGTCGCCTTGCATTTGGGCAACCGCGATCATCTTCGCGTTTTCCCCGGTATATTCCTCTGAAGGCAAGCCCAAGCCCTTGATTATATTCAGATAGGCGCTGTCCTCAAGAAACTGGAGCTCCATTGGAAGATGTATCGTTTCATCCCGCGAAGGTGAATCCGTGGATTTCCAGTAATCGTCTGAAAGATCGCTTGCTTTGGCAGCGCCTGAATACTTCATAAGCGCTTGATACGAGCTTTCGTAAACCCCATCGGCAGTTTTTAGTTTGTCGTAAAGCGACAACATTTCGCTATCGTCCATGTCCTGCGTCGCCAAACCGATGTCATAATCAGTAACCACTACGGCCCGCTCCGACGCCTGTTTCATATCCGTTACAAAAGAACTGGCCGATATAAACAGCACTACGCTTAAACCAAGGGATAGCACAATGCTGCGATAGCGTTTCTTGTTTCTTTTAAAATTCTTTAGCGCAAGGGTTCCCTCCAAACCGTAAATACGCTGCGCCAGTTTTGACGTTTTCACGGCTTTCGATTCAACTTTTACCTCGTTTGTCTGGCGAATACTCTCCATCACGGGAGTGCTTGCAGCCTTCTTGGCCGGGATATAGGCCGAAATCAGAATGGTAACCAAGCTGACCGCCGCCGCAACGGCAATCGCGGGAGCAGACACCGTCAAGGTTAAAGGTACGGCGCTGTAGGCAATGCTCCCGAAACTTCTGGCGACAACGGAAATCACAAGCCCGATGCTGCCTATGCCAACGATAACGCCAATCGGTATGCCGATTGCGCCAATACATAGCCCCTCAAACAACACCGAATTTCGCAGTTGCCTCGCTGTGGCTCCCACCGACGAGAGAATCCCGAACTGGCGAGTGCGTTCGTTCAGCGAAATGGTGAATGCGTTATAAATCAGAAAAATCGAGCCTATCATAATGATGGCGACCACAATGCCGCCAACTGTGTACAGAAGCACGTTGAACACGTTATCTTCGGAAAGACCCATGAAGCGCAGCACATGATCGTTAAAAACATAAGCTTCGGTTCCGGCTGCGCTGCTTGCGTAAGCGTGAACCTGGCGCGGGTTTTTCAGCGTGACAAATAGGCTGAAGCTGTCCGCTTTGTTCCCAGCATCCGCTGTCGTTATCAAGGTATATCCCGGAGCGGAAGCTTCCTCAAAGCCGGGGCTTTGGCTGATACCGACAACCGTGTAAGTTCTTTCGTCTTGTGGCACAAGCGTTTCTTTCCCGGAAAGGTAAGGGTCGTGTTGACCGAGTTTTTTGTCGCCAGTCATACGGCTTCCGACAGCAAGGGTAAGCTTGTCGCCTACCGCGAATTTAACGCCGCCGTTTGTGGCGACGCGCCCCGAAACAACCATCTCCCCACTGTTTTTCGGCAATCTTCCTGCAACCAGGGTTACGGGCAAGGTATCAAAGGCTTCCTCGCTGTATCCGGCTATAAAAAGATACGGCTTGCTGGGGTTTTTCCCGCCGTCAAGCGTTGCGTAGCCGATATTTTCAAATGTTGCGGTGTTTGCAACTCCCTCGTCGTGGGTTCGTTCCTGTACGAAAGAAGAAGGGACGTCCAAAAACCCAACATGCCAATCGCCGTATTTCTCGGCCGCGCCGTTTGCCATATAGTTCAGCAAGGAAACGCCAAAGGTGGTTACAGCCGTTATCATCGCGGCGGACAATACCACTCCGATGATCGTGACAACCGTTTGGGTACGGCTTTTTTTCATACTTTGCAGGGTGACTTTGTTGAAAATGTTCATGGCCGCACCCGCTCATCTCTCACGACTTTGCCGTCTGATATGCCGATAATGCGGTCTGCTTGCAGGGCGATATTCTCGTCATGGGTGACGAGGAGAAGGGTCTGCCCATATTTTTGATTGCTTTCTTTCAACAGCTTGATGATTTCATGTCCATTCCGGCTGTCCAAACTGCCCGTGGGCTCGTCAGCCAACATGACCGCCGGGGCGTTCATCAAAGCGCGTCCGATGGAAACGCGCTGTTGCTGGCCGCCCGAAAGCTGATTGGGCAAATGCGTTTTGCGGTCTTGCAGCCCAAGCAATTCGAGCAAGTCATCAAGCCTCTCCTTATTGACCTTCCGCTTGTCCATCAGGATCGGCAAGGTGATGTTCTCCACCACATTCAGCGTGGGGATGAGGTTGTGAAACTGGTAAATCAGCCCGACTTGCCGCCTGCGGAAAATAGCCAGTTTTGTATTGTTTTGGGCATATACATCCTGCCCGTCCAAATATACCTTTCCGCTTGTCGGCACGTCCACACCGCCGATGATGTGAAGCAATGTGGATTTACCGGAGCCGGAGGAACCGATGATGGCGGTAAACTCCCCCTTTTCGATGGTAAGCGAAACATGGTCAAGCGCGGCAACTTGGTTTTCGCCCTTGCCATAGACCTTGCATAAATTTTCAATTTTTAAGAGCTCCATGATGCAAGCCTCCCTTTCTCATGGTTTACCCCTATCATAGAGCTTTCGGCTTACATCTCTGTGACTTTCCGGTGAGAGATTCGTCACTTTGGGAAACGAATGGTAAAGATCGCGCCGCCCTGCGGGTGATTTTTGGCGGTAATCGTCCCTCCTTGCCGGGTTATGATCATTTTGCAGAGAGCCAGTCCAATCCCGTATCCTGTTGCGTTTGCGCTTTTCCCGCGATAAAATCGGTCAAACAGGCGGGGAATATCTTCTTTTTCAAAACCCGTGCCGCTGTCGCGGATGGCCATTTCGGCAAACAGGGGGTTGTCCGTGCAGACAATCTCAATCTTTCCGTGCTCGCCTGCGCTGTCCAGACAATTTTTGAGGATGTTTTGCATGGCTTCCGACAGCCAACCTGAATCGCCCTGAATCATCATCCCTTTCGGAACGTCGATTTGCAAATTAATATCGCGGAGTTCCATTGGGATGAGGAGCGGGCGAAGCGCGGCGCGTACAAGAGCGTTCACCTCGATCCGCTCGCTTTGGAATACCACAATGCCCGCGTCCAAGCGGGACAATTTTAAGAGGGAAGTAATCAGCCAATCCATTCGCACCAGCAATTCCTCCGTTTCCCGCACAAAGGCTTTTCGCTCGTTTTCATCGGGATGATTCGCTAACAAGGACAGAATGAGGTTCGCGGATGTGAGCGGGGTGCGGAGTTGGTGGGCTATATCGGCCAACGAATCGGCAAGATGTTCTTTTTCTTTTTTCAATGCATCGTTTTGCTCCCGAATCCGCAACATCATTTTTGTGATCTCGCTGTGCAGAATGGAAAGCTCGCCCTCGTCCGACTCACCGATATACAGATGGTCTGCATGATGAAGCACCAGGTCGATTTGATTTGAAATCCGCGCAATGCTGTTGTATCGGGCTTTGGTAAACACGAAAAACGCCGTGCCAAAGGCGGCGGCAGAAGACGTGGCAAGGATTCCCGCCGCCGTATTGATGGCAAATCCCAGCATTACAGCGGCGGCGGCCATGAAGGAGAACAGAATGGCAAACTGCCGAAACTCTCTATTCCGAAGCATACTCGCCCCCCAATCTATACCCTGTCCCGCGCACGGTGAGAATAATTTGCGGGTTTGCCGGATCATTCTCGATCTTCTCCCGCAAACGCTTGATGTACACGGTCAGTGTATTGTCATTGACAAACTCGCCCGCCGCGTCCCACAATTCGTCAAGCAGCCTCCCCCTCGTGATAACACTTTTGGGGTTGTTAATAAACACCAGCAACAAGCGGTATTCTAAGGCGGATAGAAACACCTCGCTGCCGTTTTTTTTCACAACACCGCTTGCCGTATCGACATGCAGCCCGCAGATTTCAAAAGCCGACCGGAAGCGCCCGCTTTTACGCAAGGCGCTGCCAATTCGCGCCATCAATTCACGCGGACGAAAAGGCTTGGTGATATAGTCGTCCGCGCCCATGTTCAGTCCGGTAACCACACTCGCCTCGTCGCCGGAAGCCGTCAGAAAGATAACGGGTACATCCCCTGCTTCTTTGATATCCGTGCAAACCGTAAAGCCATTTCCGTCAGGCAAGGAAATATCAACGAGCGCGAGGTCAAATTTATTCCCGGCAAGCGCGGCAAGTGCCTCATTCCGCGTAGGAGCGTGGGTGACAATAAATCCTTCCGAGCGGAGCAAAAGTATAAGGTTTTTAGCGATTGCCTTATCGTCCTCCACCAAAAATATCCGTGGCATTAGCCAAACCTCCGTTTCCTGATCCATTCCTATAAATCGTCTTTGATTGATTGCATAATACATCTGCATTAAACAGTTGTAAACCGTGCAATTTCGCTTTCTGCCAAATGGCGAGCAGACGCCTCTAGTCTCCTTCAATGTAAAAACAGAGCCAGAACTTCGCTTTGGAAGTCTTGACTCTACGGATTTCCGTGGCCGAGTGAATAAATCATGTCCAAACAGGCAACCTTAAACCTCGATATCCCCAGCGAAAAATCATGATCATTCAGGAGGAGTTTAGCATGGCAAAACCCGACGACCGTTCCGATAATGTCGAGAAGCTTCAGGACAGCATTCAAGATACGATCGAAAACTTCCGCGAAGGTCAAGACTATCTAAGCGAACATGCCGACGAAATCTCCGGCGAAGAGAAGCGGCAAATCGAGGAGAAAAACGAAAGACGGCTTAAAGCCATCGAAGGTCAACGCGAAGAAGTGAAGGATGAGGCGGCTCATCAAGGAAATTCTTAAAGTCCGCTTGGAATCAGGGCGCCGGATATGAAGCGGATCAAGCAAAAAGGGGTGTTTCGGCTCGCCAGCATAACTGGCGGCGAAACACCCCTTTATACGTTGCGGGATTAAGCCTCGTCCCACACCGTAACTTCCTTCATCTTGTCCCCAGGACGAACCTGATCCACAAGCTCCATCCCCGAAGTTACTTTGCCGAATACAGTATGCACACCGTTCAAATGCGGTTGCGGCTCATACACGATGAAGAACTGGCTGCCGCCGGTATCTTTGCCGGCATGGGCCATCGACAGCACGCCGCGCTCGTGTTTGGTGACATTCGTATCCGTCTCGCATTTGATCGTGTAGCCGGGTCCGCCCGTTCCTGTTCCATGCGGGCAACCGCCTTGCGCCACAAACCCCGGGATCACGCGATGGAACGTAAGTCCGTTATAGAATCCGGAATTCGCCAGCTTTTCGAAGTTGGCGACCGTACCGGGAGCTTCCTCCGGCAGGAACTGAATTTCCACCTCGCCGCCTTTTTCCAATACGATTTTACCTTTTTTCATATCCGCACACACCCTTCTTCTTGAACATCATAGGACAAACCTCCTCCAGTTTACTAAAAAAAAGCCCTTCAAGCAAAAAAGCCGGGCAGAGAGCCGGACGAAACCCGGTTCCCCTGCCTCGGCCTTACTTTATCCGTTGTTGCCGATTACTTCAGTGACGGCTGTTTGGCGATCCGCTCGGGGATGACGTCGCAGGCGATCAAGTCCTGCAGCGACTCCCGCTTCACGACAAGATCGCTGCGTCCGTCTTGAACGAAGACGACCGCCGGACGGCGAATCCGGTTATAATTGCTGGCCATGGCATAGTTATAGGCGCCGGTGCAGGCCACGGCGAGCAAATCGCCGCTGTTCACCTTCGGCAAATCTACGTCCCAGATCAACATATCGCCGCTCTCGCAGCATTTGCCGGCGATCGATACGGTCTCTTCGTTCGCATCATTACCGCGATTCGCCAGCATCGCCTCATATTTGGAGCCGTAAAGGGCCGGACGCGGGTTGTCCGTCATCCCGCCATCCACGGCGACGTATTTACGCACGCCGGGAATATCCTTGCTGGTTCCCGCCGTATAAAGCGTCGTGCCTGCATCCCCAACGATGCTCCGGCCCGGTTCAACCCAGATTTCCGGAAGCTGCGGGTAGCTGGCAAATTCCCGTTTGACCGCCTCCGTAATCGCGCCGACGTAATCGGAAACCTTCAGCGGCGTGTCGCCTTCCGTATAACGAATGCCAAAACCGCCGCCCAAATTGACGACCTTGAAGATAACGCCCAACTTTTCCTTAACTTGCATGGCAAACGCCGCAACTCGTTCAATCGCCATCTGGAAGCCTTCCACTTCGAAAATCTGCGACCCGATATGCGAATGTACGCCGAGCAAATGCAGATTCAAGCTGCGGTTGGCCAATTCCACGGCTTCCAGCGCCGAGCCGTTGCCGATATCAAACCCAAATTTGGAGTCAGTTTGACCTGTCGAAATATATTCATGCGTATGGGCTTCCACCCCCGGCGTTACGCGAAGCAGGACATTGACGGTGACGCCTTTCTCGGCGGCGATCGCCTGCAGCATGTGCAGCTCCGTAAAGTTGTCCGCCACAAAACAGCCGATTCCGGCGGAAATCGCCATTTCCAATTCATCCGGCGTCTTGTTGTTGCCGTGAAAATGGATTCGCTGCGCGGGGAATCCCGCTTGAAGGGCCGTAAACAATTCACCCTCGGAGACGACGTCCAGAGACAAGCCCTCCTCCTCGGCCAGCCGGCACATCGCCATGACGCAGAACGCTTTGCTGGCATAGGCAACCTGGAAAGACAGGCCCGATGCCCGGAAGGCGTTCATATATTCACGGCATCTTTGCCGCACAAGGGTTTCATCTACGACATACAGCGGCGTCCCGTAGGTTTGCTTCAACTCGACCGTATCGCATCCGCCGATTTCGAGATGGCCTTTTGCATTGATTTTGCTGGTACCGTGTAAATACATCTATGCAGTCCTCCACTTTCAAATTTTACACCAGTATAGCAAACAACCGGTAACCTGAAAAATGGATTTTTTTGAATAACATTTGTGTTATATGTTGAACAAGCCTAAAGCGTCACCGTTTGCCCGGCATTCGCGTATTGTCCCGCGGCTTGTTGGAGGACGGTCTTTGCTTGGAAGTCATCACCGGAACACGGAACAACACCCCCGCCAAAGCTTTGGCATTAAAAGGTATAAACGGCCACAGATAGGAGGAGTTGTTCGAGCGGCGCAAAGACAGCAGAACGATAAACGCCGTGACCCCAATCAGGAATCCGGGGGCGCCGAAGACGGCAACCGCTACCAGTAAAGCCAGCCGTACGACGCGATTGGCGAGGCCCAACTCATAGCTTGGCGTCGCAAACATCCCGATCGCCGCGACCGCCATGTAGAGGACGACCTCATTGACGAACAGTCCCGTCTGGACGGCGATATCGCCGATCAGAATGGCCGCGATCAAGCCCATCGCGGAAGCCAGCGGGGTCGGCGTATGCACGGCGGCCATCCGCATCAGATCGACGCCGAACTCGACCAGCAGGAATTGGGCGATCAGCGGAATTTTCGCCTGTTCCTCGGGTCCGATGAAGGCAAGCCCCGCCGGCTTGAACTCCGGATAGACAACGATCAGCAGCCAGAGCGGCAGCAGGAACAGCGAAGCGAAAATGCCGAAGAAGCGCACCCAGCGCAAATAAGTTCCCATGAACGGGGTTTGCCGGTTCTCCTCCGCATGCTGGCACAGATCGAAAAAGGTTGTCGGCAAGATCATCACGCTGGGCGACGTATCCACGAACACGACGACCCGGCCTTCCAGCAAATGCGAAGCGACGACGTCCGGACGCTCCGAGTAACGCACCAGCGGATACGGATTCCAACCTCGGTGAATGATCGCTTCCTCCAGCTGTTTATCGGCCAGGGGAATGCCGTCGATATTGACCGCTTTAATTTTTTCGCGGATGGAATCGACCTGGGTCTTATCGACGATATCGTCGATATAGGCAATACAGACGTCGGTGCGGGTCCGGCGGCCCACGCTGACCATCTCCAGTTTAAGTCCCGGATCGCGCAGCCGGCGGCGAACCAAGGTGATGTTGGTGACCAGCGTCTCCGTGAACCCGTCCCTCGAGCCGCGTACGACACGCTCCAGCGACGGTTCCTCCGGGCTGCGGACGGGGTATTGCCGGGTATCCATGAGCAGCGCCGTTTGCTCGCCCTCAATAAAGAGCGTGCTCATGCCGGTCAACGTTTTGTTGATGGCGTCGCTCAGCTTCTCCGTTTTCTCCACCTGAATATGAGGAATATAGAGTTCGAAAAAAGAGCGGAGGGCTCCGGTCGACAAATTCTCCGGCGTCAAATAGGTCAGCCGCTTGAGGATTTCCTGCATGGCGTCGGTCCGCGCAAAACCATTAATGAAGAAGAGACAGGTGCGTTTGCCGCCGAAGGTCATATCGCGGAACACGACGTCAAAGCTTTCCCCGAGGCTGACGACTTCCTTCAGCGTATGTTTCGTTGTCGCCAGACTGCGGCTGATCGCATCGCTTTGCTGCCAATAAATGACCGACTCCTCAACATTGTCGGATCTCTCCGCCTCGCGTTTCCGTCTGGTCGCCTCGTCTTCCGGGGAGTTCTCCTGCAGAAAATTCTCCTCTTCCTCGGGAACGAAGTCCGGAATCGCCTGCGGCGGATCGATCCCGTCCCGCTTCGTCCCTTGCGTATCCTGCTCCATCCATCATCATCCTCCGTATCTTCAAATTCACGGTCTGTAAATAAACCATTCAAACAGGGAGCCCGCCATTTTGCCAAACACCATGGCAAGCAAGAAGCCGAACAGATACCGCTGCATATGTAGCCTTTTGGCCAAAATCGGCAGCACATTCAGCACTTCGGTCAAGGCCGCCGCCAGCATCCCGACGAATACGCCGTTAAACAAGCCGACGACGCCGGTGATCGCCCACGGCCCGGCGATTTTCCAATCCCAGAAGTCCGCAACCGTGCCCACCACGGCTC
Source organism: Paenibacillus sp. JL3B1040 (assembly GCF_057063165.1). NCBI lineage: Bacteria > Bacillati > Bacillota > Bacilli > Caryophanales > Paenibacillaceae > Paenibacillus > Paenibacillus tiangongensis. The sequence continues at coordinate 3,369,271 of NZ_CM169317.1, forward strand.
CGGCGATCATCGCCCCTTCATACCAGTGCACCTTATCGTAAGAATTCGTCACCTGAGCCAGGCGCGGAATCATGTCCAGCACGATAAACAAAGCGATCGCGCCGCCGCCCACGGCAATGCCGCCGGCTAAGCCGAGGAAGATCGCCACCCCCGCAGCAAAGGGAGACATCAGGTTCGCTCCGCCGACGATTCGGCGCGATGCATTTTTTTGTACTCCTCGGCAACGACGTATTGATTGAGGTTTTCCTGGTAGAGGAACATCTCGACTTCCAGCGGGGTGGGTTCCTCATTCCATTTCTTCTTGAACAAATGATTAAAAAACACGATCATCCCGAATCCGATGCCCACGGAATACGCGCCTTGAAACAGATAGGGATGCTCGTCCTTCTTGCCGGTGATCATCTCCACGATCCTTACCTGTACCTCCGGCATGCTGACGTCGGCATGGAAGTTCATAATGGTCAGTGCCGCCCCGAAGAAGAGCAGCAGCCAGACCAAGACAAACAGCAGCGGAGACGGTTTCTTCTCAGGTTTAACCATTTCCACGAGTACGTGCGGTTCGCCGAGCAATTCGACGCGCTGCCCGGGAAATCGGGCTTGGATGGCGGATAGGACCTGGAGCATATCGATGACGATCAAGTTTCCGTCGCGCTGCTCCGGCCGCACCAATTCCAGCTTCAGCAGCTCGGCTTCCAGTTCCGGCTCCGCCAGCACGCGGGCTACGTCCCGCAGCCGAATCGGTGTCCCGGCGGGAATCCCGACCTGCTTGCGCAGACGCAAATAGACGATGGACGCGGAATCTTTATCCATGCGGACCACCCTTCCACTAGCGTATTGCCCATAGTATGCCAAGCGAGGAGGGGCTTTACTCTTGGTCAACAACTCATGACTAAAGTCACGAGTATCCTTTACGTTATTAATGAAAATGGGCACCAACCCAAAAAAGCATGGGGAGATGCATTCGCATCCGTTCCCCATGCTTGATCGGTTTTGACCGCTTTCGGAATTACAGCGTGATTGCCGTATCCAGCGCCACTTCCATCATTTGCTTGAACGTCGTTTGCCGTTCCTCGGCGGACGTCTCCTCGCCGGTCAGCAGATGGTCGCTGACGGTCAGAATCGTTAACGCCCTCGCGCCGTATTTGGCGGCCAGCGTATACAGCGCCGTCGTTTCCATCTCCACCCCCAGCACGCCGTATTTCATCAGGAGCTGGGTTACGCTCGTATCGTCGCGGTAGAACATGTCCGAGCTGAAGATGTTGCCGACGTGCAGCTTCAGCCCTTTTTCCACACCGCGTTCATAGGCCGCTTTCAACAGCTCGAAGCTGGCGATCGGCGCAAAATCGTACCCGCCAAAGACGTGGCGGTTCATGCTGGAATCGGTACAGGAGGCCTGGGCCAAAATGACGTCCCGCACGCGGACATGCTGCTGCATGCCGCCGCAGGTTCCGACGCGGATCAGGTTCTTGACGCCGTATTCCTTCATCAATTCGTTGACGTAGATGGAAATCGACGGGATGCCCATGCCGGTGCCCTGCACGGAAATCCGTTTTCCTTGATAAGTGCCGGTAAAGCCAAGCATCCCGCGCACCTCGTTATAACAAATGACGTCGCTCAAATACGTCTCCGCGATAAATTGGGCCCGGAGCGGATCTCCCGGCAGCAGGATCGTTTCGGCGATCTCTCCCGGTTTGGCTGCGATATGTACACTCATGTTCTGGTGTCTCCCTTGCTCACAATAATGGTATAGCTTCCACTCTTATATTATATAGGATGTTACAATCAACGTATATGGATGCACCTTTTTCCGCTGTTGATGCCGGGGGCCCGCTCTTGTCATCGTTGCAGCCTTCTTATATGGCGGGCTGGTGCTTCAGCATTACGTCTAAACCTGTACAAGACAAAATCACCCCCTCGGAAACGGATGCGCCTCATAAAGGCCACCGCTGCACGAAGGGGTGCGTACAGGTCAGGTCATTGCGCGATTTGATCGCGAATGCTCTGCAAGATTTTCTTCTCCAGCCGGGACACCTGTACCTGGGAAATCCCCAGCCGGCTCGCCACTTCCGACTGAGTCTGGTCGCGATAGTACCTGAGGTACACGATCAGACGCTCCCGGTCGGTCAAGCCGTCGATCGCTTCGTGTAGCGCCAGCTTGTCGAACCAGCGCTCCTGGGATTCATCGGCGATTTGATCCATCAGCGTGATCGGGTCGCCGTCATTTTCAAACACGGTTTCGTGAATGGACGCCGGCGGCTTGTTGGCCTCCTGGGCAAACACGACGTCCTCGGGCGTCACCCCCAGCTCCTCGGCGACTTCCTTGACCGTCGGAAGCCGGCCCAGCAGCTTGGACAATTCATCCTTCTTCTTGCGAACCTTGTTCGCCATTTCTTTCAGCGATCGGCTGACCTTCAGCGTTCCGTCGTCGCGCAGGAAACGCTGGATCTCCCCGATAATCATCGGCACCGCATACGTAGAAAACTTCACATCATAGCTGAGATCAAACTTATCCACCGACTTGAGCAGGCCGATACAGCCGATTTGAAACAAATCCTCGGGTTCGTACCCCCGATTCATAAACCGCTGCACGACGGACCAGACAAGCCGAATGTTGCAGTTCACCAGCCGGTCTCTGGCAGCGTTGTCCCCGGATTGACTCAGGGCGATCAACCGTTTCACTTCCGTGTCGTCCAAAAACTCTCTCGAGATTTGCTTCACTTCGGCATCCATAGATCCAACCCCTAATTGTATAAAGCTTTCTTGGATACAATCCTTTTCTTCATCCGAATGCGCGTGCCTCTGCCCATCTCGCTGGTCACATCGAATTCGTCCATAAAATTCTCCATGATCGTAAAACCCATGCCGGAGCGTTCCAGCTCAGGCTTCGACGTATAAAGCGGCTGCTTCGCCAACTCCACATCCTCGATGCCGCGGCCTTGATCCTCGATGATCAAGGTCACCGTATCGCCTTCAATCGCGGCGGAGATCGATACGACTCCTTCCGGGTTTCCGTCGTATCCGTGGATGATGGAATTCGTGACCGCCTCCGACACCACCGTCTTCAAATCGGTGATCTCGTCCATCGTCGGGTCCAGTTGGGAGACGAAGGCGGCGACGGTCACCCGGGCAAACGATTCGTTTTCGGATTTCGCAGCAAACTTCAACGACATGAAATTTCCGGCTTGATTCGCGTTGGTATTCACAGGGCCACCTCCAGATCCGTCAGCGCCATATCCTCGTTTTCGAAGATGGACATGATCTTGAACAATCCCGACATTTCCAGCAGCCGGTAAACCGGCGGGTTGACGTCGCACACGACCATCTTCCCGCCTTTTTGCTTGATCAGTTTATATCTTCCGAGGATAACGCCGATGCCGGAGCTATCCATAAACTGCAGCGATTTCAGGCTTAATACGAGATTGCGGCAGTTTCCGCGGGCGATCTCTTCATCCATCCGCATGCGGACGTCGTCCGCCGTATGGTGATCCAATTCCCCGCTCAAACGTACGATTAACGTATCGCGGTGTTTTTCCATTTCCACATGCAAATTCACGTCTGTTCACTCTCCTCCCTGACATGAACACAACAATTCTACGATCCCGGGCCGGATTCCTGCCGACTGACAAAACTAGAAGAAAAGCCCTATGAATCTACAAAAAACAAGTGGGCGGCCGTTCGTTTAAATAACGTCCACCAGCCGGCTTTATCGATATCGCTTGGCGCGGTCAGCTCGAATTCGGTCAGCACGCGGCCGTCCTGATAAACCACCAGCTTACCGACGGATTGGCCCGCTTTGATCGGCGCCGCAAGTTTTTCCGGAGCAAGCAGCTTATGCGTGATACTGTCCTGCTTCACGCCTTTTTTGACCAACACGTTCAGCGGTTTGGCCGCCGCCAGCTCCAATTGAGCGCTCATCCCCTTCTGCACCTTGACCTTGCCGATCGTTTCCCCCGCTTGATAAATCGGCAGCAGTGCGTACTGCGAGAAGGCATAATCGAACATGGCCGACACTTCGCCGTTCCGTGTCTTCGTATTCGGTTCGCCAAGCACCACGGCGATCATCCGCATCCCGTCGCGTTTTGCGGTGGCCGCCAGGCAGAACTTCGCTTCCGACGTATAGCCGGTTTTCAGACCATCGGCCCCGCTATAGAAGCGAACCAGCTTGTTTGTGTTTACCAGCCAGAACGGCTTTTCCGTTCCCTGCCGCAAGTAATCCTGGTAGGCGCCGGTATATTTCGTGATCCCTTCATGCTTGAGCAGCTCCCGGCTCATGACCGCGATATCGTGCGCGGAGCTGTAGTGGTCTTCCACCGGGAGGCCGTTGCAGTTGACAAAATGCGTATCCTTCATTCCCAGCTCCTGCGCCCGCTCGTTCATCATTTTCACGAACGCTTTTTCGGACCCGGCTATTTTCTCCGCCAGCGCCACGGATGCATCGTTCCCGGAAGCCATAGCGACGCCCTTCAGCAGCTCGTCGACCGTCATCGACTCCCCCGGCTCCAGAAAGATCTGCGAACCGCCCATGGACGCCGCATACTCGCTGGCGGTTACCTTGTCGGTCAGCTTCAGCGTGCCGTTATCGATGGCCTCCATCGTCAGCAGCATCGTCATGATCTTGGTGATGCTGGCCGGAGGCAGCTTCTCGTGGCTCTTTTTCTCGTAGATGACCGTACCCGTATCCGCATCGATCAATATCGCGGACAGCGCATTCTCCGCCAACGCGATTTCATCATCCCCGACATGCGGTCCGCCGTGTTCGGCGCTGGTGGAAGTCGGCCAAACCGACGCGGCCAACACAAACGCGGTAAACCAGATCAACACCCGTCTTTTCAAGATTCGTCCTCCTTTGGACATCAGTCTGGATTCTGCTAACCTAGTATCGGCATGAAAGTGGGATAATATTCCTGAAAAAAAGAAAAAAAACGCCTCTCGGCGTTTGACTCCAACATTTGAAAAAGGGAAGTTTTTATCGCTATTTCATACGATCCCGCATTCCGCTTGCGGCGGGGCTAGGGTCCCCGCGCATGCTCAGAACCGCTTGACGCCGTCCGGCGTCACAAGCGCGAAGACAAGCGGACGTCTCGGCACCTTCGATCCGGAAATGCCGTAAGCATTTAAGATGCGCCGCTCCGCTTCGGCGCGGCCCGCTTCATGGCTGCGGTTCAAATGCAGCACGGCCAGCGTTTCGCCAATCTCAACCGGGTCGCCGATTTTTTTGCGCAGCTCCACTCCGGCCGCCAGATCGATGACGGAATCCTTCGTTTCCCGGCCGGCGCCCAGCATCATCGCGGCGATGCCGATCTCTTCCGCTTGAATCGAGTCAACGAATCCGTTCGCGTCCGACTTCACGTCCACCTTCAGCTCCGCGGTCGGCAACAATTCGGGATGGTCGATCTGCTCCGTATTGCCGCCCTGCGCAGCCACCATCTGCTTCAGCTTCTCCAGCGCTTCGCCGCTGTCGAGCCGCGCAGTCAGTATGGCTTGCGCTTCTTCCTCGTCCGCGGCCTTGCCGCCGAGAATCAGCATGTGCGAGGCCAGGATCAGGCAGACCTCCTCAAGATCGGCCGGGCCTTCGCCGCGCAGCGTTGCGACGGCTTCCTTGATCTCCAGCGCATTTCCGATCGCGTGGCCCAATGGCTGGTCCATGTCGCTGATCACGGCGACCGTGCGGCGGCCGACCTGGGTCCCGATATCGACCATGGCCTTGGCCAAGCGGATCGAATCCTCCAGCGTCTTCATGAACGCGCCGCTGCCGGTTTTCACGTCCAGCACGATGGCGTCGGCGCCGGCGGCGATCTTCTTGCTCATGACGCTGCTGGCGATCAACGGGATGGAATCCACCGTAGCGGTTACGTCCCGCAGCGCGTACAGCTTCTTGTCCGCCGGCGTCATATTGCCGCTCTGGCCGACGACCGCCAGACCGATTTCGTTCACCTGGCGGAAGAACTGCTCCTTCCCAAGTTCCACGGAGAATCCGGGAATCGCTTCCAGCTTGTCGATCGTTCCGCCGGTATGCCCCAGGCCCCGGCCCGACATCTTCGCCACCGGTACGCCGGCGGCGGCAACGAGCGGCCCGAGCACGACGGTCGTTTTATCGCCGACTCCGCCGGTGGAATGCTTATCGACCTTGACGCCATGAATGGAGCCGAGGTCAATCCTATCCCCGGAACCGGCCATGGCCATCGTCAGGTCGGCCGTTTCTCGGGCGCTCATCCCTTGATAATAAACGGCCATCGCCCATGCCGACATTTGGTAATCGGGAATCTGCCCCTCGCTGTACCCTTTCACCAAGAAGGCGATCTCTTCGCTCGTCAGTTCCTGGCCATCCCTTTTTTTACGAATCAGATCTACCGCTCTCATCGCTCCCTACCTCCGTTCCTTAGGCTTCGCCGATTTGCGGAATAATGGACAACACGAGGCTCAGGAACTTCTCGCGCACGCGCTCGGTCGTTTCCATGACCTCCTGGTGGGACAACGGCTGGTCCAAAATGCCCGATGCCATGTTGCTGATACAGGAGATGCCCAGCACCTCAATGCCCGCATGCCGGGCCACGATCGTTTCGGAGACGGTGGACATGCCTACCGCGTCGGCGCCAAACATCCGCAGCATACGGATTTCCGCCGGCGTCTCATAGGTTGGGCCAAGCAAGCCGGCATAGACGCCTTCCTGCAGAGGCACCCCTTTGTCCTCGGCAATCTTCCGCGCGATGTCGCGCAACCGGCGGCTGTAGGCCTGCGACATATCCGGGAAGCGCGGTCCAAGCTCCTCGTCGTTGGGTCCGACCAATGGATTTCTCCCCGTCAGATTCAGATGGTCGGAAATCAGCATCAAATCCCCCGGCTCATAAGACGTGTTCACCCCGCCGGCAGCGTTCGTAACGAGCAGCGTCGTGACGCCCAGCTCTTTCATGACCCGCACCGGAAACGCGGTCAACTCCGGCCCGTACCCTTCGTACATATGGAAGCGGCCTTTCATCAGCACGACCGGCGTGCCTTGAACCGTCCCGATCAACAGCTCGCCGACATGGCCTTCCACCGTCGATTGCGGAAAGAACGGGATCTCGCGGTAATCGATGGTGACCGGCTGCTCGATGTGATCGGCCAGAACGCCCAATCCGGAGCCCAGAATCAATCCGATCTTCGGCGCAAGCGCCGACCGGGAACGGATGTATTGCGCCGCCTCCCGGATCATGCCAATGGTCAATGTAGTCGTCATATCGAAATCCTCCAAGTCCAAAATAAAAGATGACTTTTTGAACTGCCTCTCTTATACGAGTTCGTGTAAAAAGCTCTTGCCGTGCTCGGTGGCATGTACCCCGAAATTGTCGGCGATCGTCGCCGCCAAATCGGCATACGTCGCTCTGACTCCCAGGCTCCCCGGCTTGTTCAGGCTAGGCCCGTAGACGAGCAGCGGCACATATTCGCGCGTATGGTCCGTTCCCGCGTGAATCGGATCGTTGCCGTGGTCGGCGGTAATGACCAGCAGGTCGTTTTCACCCACATTCTTCAGCAAATCCGGCAATGCGGCGTCAAATTCCTCGAGCGCCCGGGCGTACCCTTGAGGGTCGCGTCGATGTCCATACAAAGAGTCGAAATCAACAAGATTCGTGAACAGCATACCGGAGAAATCCTGGCCGATGCGCTGCAACGTCTCCTCGATCCCGTGCTGGTTGCTCTTCGTCGGATACGAGGCGGTAACCCCTTCCCCGGAGAAAATATCACCGATTTTCCCGACGGCAACGACCTCCTTGCCGGCATTTTTCAATGCATTCAGGACGGTGGGTTCCGGAGGCTTCACCGCGTAATCATGGCGGTTCGGCGTGCGTTGGAAGTTGCCCGGCTGACCGAGGAACGGACGGGCGATGACGCGGCCGACGGAATGCTCCGGTTCGAGCGTCAAGCGGCGGGCGATTTCGCAGGCCCGATACAGCTCCGGCAACGGGATGACCTCTTCATGGGCGGCGATTTGGAATACGCTGTCCGCCGAGGTATATACGATCCATTTGCCGGTCTTCATATGCTCTTCCCCAAGCTCCACCAGGATTTCCGTGCCCGAAGCCGGCTTGTTGCCAAGGATTTTGCGGCCCGTTTCCTGCTCGAAGCGGGCGATCAAATCGCGCGGAAAGCCGTTCGGATACGTCTGGAACGGCGTTTCGATCTTCAGCCCCATCAGCTCCCAGTGGCCGGTCATGGTATCCTTGCCCGAGGAAATCTCGGCCATTTTGCCGTAAAAGGCGGTCGGCGACGCCACCGGACTTAAATTCGGAAGCTCCGCGATATTGCCCAGTCCTAATTTTTGCATATTCGGCAGCTTGGTGCCCGGCACGGTCTGCAAAATATGCCCCAGCGTATGCGCCCCTTCGTCGCCGAACTTCTTGGCGTCCGGCAGCTCGCCGATTCCCACGCTGTCGAGGACGATGACAGTTATTTTTCTAAAACGGTTTCCGTTACGCATCTACTATCACTCCTTTGATCTATGCAGCTATAGTTATCCCTTGCTCGAAGGGAAAACATTCTGCCTATCGTTAGGCGATGCTTCCTCCGTGCCTTCCGGTGCTTCCGACTTGCGTTTGGACCGCGGATGATAAGCATCGTAGACCGTCTTCAGATTAGGCCTTGTGCGGCTGACGTACATTTGGGTCGTCGAGGCGTCGGCGTGGCCTAACAGCTCCTGCACCGACCACACGTCCGCCCCCCGCTCCAGCAGATGGACGGCGAAGGAATGGCGCAGGGTATGCGGCGTGATGTCCGCAGAGATTCCGGCTTCCTGGCCGTATCTCTTGATCACCTTCCAGAAACCTTGGCGACTGATCCGCCCGCCTCGGCGATTCGGGAACAAGGCGGAGTTGTCCCCTCCGGCCTGGACCAATTGGAGGCGTCCTTCCCGCAAATACCGGTCCAGCCATTCCGCCGTGACGCCGCCAAACGGAATGATTCGCTCCTTCCCCCGCTCGCCGGAGCAGCGGAGAAAGTTTAGAGCCAGGTTTACGTCATCCGTATTCAGCGAGATCAGCTCGGACACGCGGATACCGGTCGCATAAAGCAGCTCCAGCATCGCCTTGTCCCGAAGGCCCAGCGGCGTTTCCGGCCGTGGGGTCTCCAGCAGTCGTTCCGTCTCCTCCACGGTCAGCGATTGCGGCGGTTTTTTTTCGGCTTTCGGCACCTCCAGCATTACGAAGGGATCTTGGTCGATCCGCCGTTCCCGCAGCAAATACTGAAAGAATGCGCGAAGGGTCACGGACACTCGCTGAATCGTCGCCGGAGCTCTGCCGCGTTCTTTCAGGTGAGCGAAATAGAGCAGGACTCCCGCGCGGGTGACTTGGCGGAAATCGTCGACCTGCTTGTCCCGCAAGTATAGGATATACTGCTTCAGATCCCGCGCATAGGACTCCCGAGTCGCTTCGCTTAGCCCCCGCTGTCCGGACAAAAATGAAATAAAAGAGGCCACATCCCGTTCCATGCGTTGCGCCTCCTTTCTCGATTGTCGAAAAACGATATATTTTACCGTCCGCCTTAATGACTAATTCCACATCCCGCCGGAAATTCCCTGCTGCTCCCGACGAAAGGGCTACTCCCCATACCAAAAAAACATTTTCAACCGGTCCGCCATCGTCTCCATCTCGGCGCTTCCCGGCAAGCCTTCGCGGAATACCTTCACCGCGGAGCCTTCGGGAACGCGGTACTTGTCCTCGCGAAACACGTATTCGTCCAGCAGTCCCAGCGCTTTGTAGAAAGTATACGCAAGCGCGACGAATAGGATCAAATATTTCCCCGATCTTAGCCATTTGCGAAGCGAAATTACCATACCCCCACCCCTCCATCCTTCGTTCGGCGCCCGGGTTTCTGCTTGGACACCCCTATGTATTCAGTATATAAAGAGGGGCCGGCGAGTATGCGGAATCGGTTGATCGCGGACAACGTAAAAAGCTCCCTACGGCAGGGCCGTAAAGAGCTCGGCTTCATGATCTTATTTCTTATTGCCCGTTCCCGGAGAGTCGTTGTTCTTGTCCTTGCATCGGTAACAAATGCCCTGAAAATCCAATCGGTGATCGAGCACCGTAAAATTGAATTCCTTCTCCAAGCGTTCCTCAAGCGGTCCCAGCCAATCCTCGCGGATTTCATCCATTGCCCCGCATTGAACGCAGATCAAATGGTGATGATGATGTTTGGTCGTATCGGTACGCAGGTCGTACCGGGCTACGCCGTCACCGAAATTGATCTTCTCCACGACGTGAAGCTCGCTGAGCAATTCCAATGTTCGATAGACCGTGGCCAGGCCGATTTCCGGCGCCTTGTCCTTGACGAGCATGAATACATCTTCCGCACTGAGATGATCGTCTTCATTTTCGAGCAATACGCGTACCGTGGCTTCCCGCTGGGGCGTCAATTTGTAACCGTGGGATTGTAACTGCTGTTTGATTTTTTCGATCTTTGCTTCCATGTTCTCCCTCCCCCAGCCCTTGCCGCACATCCAAAAAAAGTTCTATAACCACTTCTTTCATTATAGGGGGAGTGATTCAACAAAGTCAAACATTTTGGTAGAGTCGTCTGTGTTCTGCCTACCTATGCCGGGGAACCGTCATTTCATGCGATCAAGGGCGTAACCCAGCTCATCAAAATCGGCGTGACATAGGTTTCAAACGAAGAGACGGCCAGCAGCATGGCGGCCATGGCCAGCGTCAGCCCCGTGTAGGATAAGAACGGACGGGCGGCATGCCCTGTGCGGCTCATCAGCACGCGCGAGCGGATGATATTGAGGGAGAAGCCGACAGCCGCCACACTGGCTATCAACAAAGCCGGAATCACGACCAGATTATGCGGTGCGACCGAGACGAGGGCAAACAGCAGCCCTTTCCAAGTATATTGTCCGACCAGGCATCCGACCGTAAAACCGATCAGTACCCCTTTCAGAAAGTCGAGGATCAGGATGCCCGGAAGCCCGATGACGGATAATCCAAGCAGCCAGATCAATCCGAGCCATTTCAAATGCAAGGCGGCGACGTCCCAAAACGACTGCGGCTGGAATTCGGCTCCGCCCTCGTTAATCGACAGAAAAAAATCGCCCAAATAACGGGAGATATCCTGTTGCTGTTCCAAAGTTAAAGCATTGACCATCAATGCGCCGAATACGACGCCCATCAAAAACAGCACGGAAACAAAAACGTAAAGCGGCGTTTGGTCTTTGAGCGCATGGCGAATCGGATGCAGCATCGAATTTTGCCTCCCAGCTTGTTCAATAGGGTCCTATCCTAAAACTATGAACAAGTCCGCTCGCCTATGCCTGCTTCTTTCCGTGCGGCTTCCGACAGGTCATGATTTCTTCACTTTACCGTAAATCCCGCCGCCTCCCGCGCTAAGCTCCAGCCTGCCGCTGCGGGCCAGGATAATCCGTTCGGCCAACTCAATCCCCGCCGCCTTCGCCAGCTCCGTTTCCGGTACGCGATGCAAAATGTTCATCTCCGTGCCGAACTGCTCCAGCAGCAGCTCCAATTTCGCCGGTCCCAGGCCCGTGATAAACTCCAAGGGCACCTGGTAATGATAGGGCGGACGATGGGCCGGAATGATCGGCTCCGGTCGATCCGCGATCGAGCGAATGCGGTCGAGCACGCCTCTCACCAGCTTCGGACTGCCGCAATAAGGGCAGCGCTCCACAGCGGCTTCCGCCTCGTCGATGATGTAATTGCAGTTGCCGCAGTAGGTACGGTGGTATTTGCCGAGGCGCGGATTCAGCCCGTAATTTCCGGCCACCCGGCGTCCTTCCTCGCGGCGCAGCGCCTTGGCGAACTCCAGGTAACTCGCTTCCTTAAGCCGCAGTTCATTGTACTCCCGGCCGATTTTGCCCAGCGAATGAGCATCGGAATTGGTCAGGATCGTGTAGGGATCCAGCTCGCTGATCAAGCCGGCCATCTCGGTATCGGCGCTGAGCCCCAGTTCCACCGCGCTGATCAGGGAGAGGTCCAGCACATCGTTCATACGCGGCGCACAGCTCCCGTAAATACTGCGATGCGGCGTGAAAATATGGGCAGGTAGGATCATCCCGCCCCGGGCATACACCTCCTTCTGCAAGGTGATCGCCGGAGCGTACACGCGCTGCGAGCTAAGACCGACATTTTTCATTCTGGATCTCAGCCAGCCGGTGAAGCCGCGAATCGTCTCAAGATGGGGAAAGAAGGCAAGCAAATGCGCCGGCCCCATCCCCGGCTCACGGATTTCCAGCTCGCTGCCGAGCAGAATCGTCGTCCCCTGATAAGCGATACCTCCGTCCTTCAGTTCCTGCATTTCGCCCCGCTCGAGGCATAGCTCGATATCCTCCTGAACCCCGGGGGCATGACAGTCGATGATGCCGACAAGTCCGATACCCTTTCGTTTCGCGGCCTCCTTTGCGATGCCGGCAAAAGTCAGGTTGCGGCTGCCGCTGATCTTGACCGGTTCATCCCGCCCGGTTCGTCCGATATGGATATGCAAATCGGCAAATACGGTCTTCAGTTGATCCCGGGTAGAATCGGAATGCGGGTTCATGCTCCTGCCCCGGCCGATCCGCGAACGTTCCAAAGCTGCCAAATATATACCGCCAAGATCGTTTTGGCGTCGGCGATCCGCCCCTCGGCAATCAGCTGAAGGGCTTCCTTCAGCGTCGCTTCCCGAACTTCGAGAAATTCGTCCTCGTCCAGCGACATTTCGCCGGCGCTTAACTGCTCGGCCAAATACAAATGAATAATTTCATCCGCAAAACCCGGCGAGGTATAAAACGAATGCAAATGCGTCAGTTTGCCGCAGCGATATCCGGTCTCTTCCTGAAGCTCGCGGATCGCCGCTTCCGCCGGATTCTCCCCCTTCTCCAATTTGCCGGCCGGAATCTCCAACTCGCATCGGCCCATCGCCTGACGGTATTGGTCGACCAACAGCAGGCGCCCCTCGTGCACCGCCAGCACGGCTACGGCACCCGGGTGCTTCACGATTTCGCGCGTTGCCGTCGTTCCATCCGGCAATTTTACCGTATCGATCTGCAGAGAAATCACTTTTCCGTTAAATACCGGCTCCGTCGAAACCGTCATTTCGACTAGTTTATCGTTTGCAGTCATCTCGTTTCCTCCTTAATTGGGCAAAAGCCATCCTATCCATTCATAACTTGTCCGCACCGGACATATGGTGTTATTATACCAGACCCGCTCGGAAAGGAGCCCCTCATGAAAAGTTATTTTACGGAAGACCGCGTTCGCGCCCAGGGCAAAGGCTGGCAAATCCGCATCCTATTATCCCAATGGATGAAAGAAGCGGGGCGCGACGCCAAAATCTCCGATCTCCTCCAATCCTATAAATCTAGTTATTCAGACATGGTTATTCCGGTTAATATAAGGAGGGGGTGAATTATGCGTAGTCCTTCCGGACAACCACAAAATATGGGTAAAATCGTAGAAATGATTCAAAATGCCGTCACGGCAGGACGGCTTGACGTCGCCGATCAGTTGGCGGGGCGAACCGACAATTATTTGCTTGGCGAGCTGGTACAATCCTTGTATAAAGAAGGTTACGTTGCATTAGCCAAAGAACGGCTGCTGCAGATGGAACCTCGCTTGCTTCGCGAACCCTCCCCCCCATTTTTGAAGCTTGGCCTGATTTGGGCGGAAATCTGCTACGACGAGAGACGGTATGACGAAGCAGCCCCTATTTTTGAAACGATTGCCGAGCGGCATCCCGATTTCGCCGCCGCCCGCTTCGGCGCGGCTTCCTGTTACTTACAACTGGCGATCGCCAATTTGGAACGGAGAATCCAGCTGTATCACCCGTCCAAAACGGAGCAGGCGAAAATCTGCAAATATTTGGATGACTTTCACCAAGCCCTGAATCTGATCCACACTTCAGGTTGGCATACCCAGTGGAACCATGCACAGGTGCGCAATTTACCGACGAAACCGGCCACCCTGCTGCAATAATCAAAAAGTAAGCCCGGTGCATTCCGCACCGGGCTCTTCCTTCTCCTCGTCCCGCATTTAGGAGGATACGGATTGACGGACGATTTCCAGGGCGAATTTCGCGGTCTTGACGATATCGTCCTTTTTGATTCTTTCGCTTGTCGTATGGATGTCCTCATAGCCGATGGCCAAATTCACGGTTGGGATCCCCAGGCTGTTGAATACGTTCGCGTCGCTGCCGCCGCCGGTCGTAAACGTCGTACCCGCCAGTCCGAGCGCACCCGCCGCTTGCTTGGCGATCCGCAATACGGGAGCCTCTTCCGGAATGTGGAAGGCACGGTACAGCACCTCGCTGCGGAATTCCCCTTTCGCCCCAAAATCGCGGCAAGCGGATTCCACCGCTTCCTTCATTTCCTGCAGTTGCTTGTCGACCTTCTCCTGGGACATGCTGCGCGCCTCGCCGTATAAAGTAACGTGGTCGGGGACGATGTTGGTCGCACCGCCGCCTTCGAATTTGCCGATGTTCGCCGTCGTCTCGTGGTCGATCCGCCCCAGGTTCATCCGGGCCAACGCTTTGCCGGCCACCTGAATCGCGCTGATTCCATCCTCCGGATTTACCCCGGCATGGGCGGCTTTGCCGTAAATCTCGATTTCGACGCGAGCTTGCGTAGGTGCGCCGACGCAGATCGTGCCCACTTCGCCGTCGGTATCGATCGCAAATCCGAACTTGGCGTCCACGAACCGCGATTCCAGCGCCCGCGCCCCACGCAGACTGGATTCTTCCCCGACCGAAATAACGAACTGAATTTGACCGTGCGGGATTTGCTCCTCCTGCAAGGTTTGAATCAGTTCCAGCAGCACCGCTACGCCGGCTTTGTCGTCGGCCCCGAGGATCGTCGTGCCGTCGCTGCGGATCCATCCGTCATCGCCGACCACCGGCTTGATCCCTTTGCCCGGCGTCACGGTATCCATATGGCAGGTGAACAGGAAAGGTTCGGCGGACACGCCTTCGCTTGCCTTCAGCGTGGCGATCAGGTTCCCGGCGCCATGTCCCGTTACCGCCTGCGAACCGTCCTCAACGACGTCCAGCCCCAAATCGCTGAATTTGCGTTTCAGCACATCGGCGATCCGGCGCTCGTGTTTCGTTTCGCTGTCGATCTGCACCAGTTCCAAAAATTGTCCGATGACGCGTTCCTCGTGAATCATTGGACTTTCCTCGCTTTCTTCGTTACGATAATAGAAGTGAAAAACAATATACGTTTAAGCAAAAGGAGTTACCGTTATGCGCAAAAATCGGATGAGAATCGTTGTGTTTTTAATGTTGTTCGCCATGATCGCTTCCACGCTGGTCGCTTTCCTGGAGCCTTTCTTCATTCGCTGACCTTCTGCGGGGGCTCTTTAAGTACTTCTTTAAGCTTCGGCCCAAGCCCCCGAACGCTCAAACACCGCGTTAAATTTCGGAACGATGTCCTTCGCGACTTGCTCCACCGTAAACATGCGACCGGTCGCGTCCTCCAGCGACGTCACCCCGTATTCTTGAATTCCGCAAGGAATGATGCCGCGAAACCCTTCCTCCTGAATGCCGGACTTGACGTTAAAGGCGAACCCATGGCTGGTGATGAACCCTTTATGGTGCCTGCTTTTGTTGAATTTCACGCCAATCGCGCAAATTTTCGCGTCGCCGATCCATACCCCGGTATACTCCGGCTTTCGCGAGCCCGTAAGACCAAATTCCGCCAAATAATCGATAATCACCTGCTCCAGTTGGCGCAGGTAACCGTGCAAATCCAGGCTGCGCCCGGCACCCAGTCTAAGCAGCGGATAGCCGACAAGCTGGCCGGGCCCATGGTATGTAATGTCTCCGCCGCGGTCGATTTCGAACACCGCAATGCCCCGTTCCTGCAGTTCTTCCGCACTAAGCAGCAAATGCTCGGGATGGCGCTGGGAGCCGATCGTGTAGGTCGGCGGATGCTGCAGCAGCAGCAGGTGTTCAACCTGCTGCTGCGCATCCATTTCTTTAACGAGTCGTTTCTGCAATTCCCAGGCTTCCCCGTATTCCATCATCGGATAATAGCGTACTGTCAAGCCCTCGTTCATCGCCTAATCGCCTCGATCCTCTCTTGGTTCAATACACCTGCGTATCCAAATTGTAGCTTTCCATATTTTCCTTCACCCGCTGCATAAAGCGGCCGCAAATGACCCCATCTAAGATCCGATGATCCAAGGACAAGCAGAGATTGGCCATCGAACGGACGGCGATCATGTCGTTGATCACGACAGGTCTTTTGACGATCGATTCGAACGTTAAGATGGCGGCTTGCGGATAATTGATGATCGGCTGCGTCAAAATCGAACCAAACGATCCGGTATTGTTCACCGTAAACGTTCCGCCCTGCATGTCGTCCAGCTTCAGCTTGCCGGAACGAACCTTCGTCGCCAGCTCCTCGATTTCCCGCGCCAGGCCGGCGATATTTTTCTGGTCGGCCTTTTTGATAACCGGCGTCAACACCGAATCCTCGGTTCCGACGGCAAGGGAGAGGTTGATATCGCGTTTGACGATGATTTTGTCCACCGCCCACACCGAGTTCATGATCGGATAATCCTTGATCGCACCCACAACCGCCTTCAGCAGGAAGGCCAAGTACGTCAGATTTACGCCTTCCTTCTGCATAAATTCCTGCTTTATCTTGTTGCGCAGCTGCACCAGATTGGTGACGTCGACTTCGATCATCATCCAACCGTGCGGAATCTCCGACACGCTTTGTCGCATCCGGGTAGCAATCGTGTTACGGATGGGAGTCACGTCGATAAAATACTCGGAACGGTCGCCTCCCTCCACTTCGATGGTCGGGATCGGCGGATTTTCCGTCAAATGCAAGCCGGAATGGCGTACCGGGCCAGCGGCGGCGTTCAGCCCTGCCGGAATAGCGTTCGACGCCGCCGGTGCGGGGGACGGCGCTGCCGGCGGCTGGACGGCGGGGGGGACGGACGGCGCTGCGGCTGCGGCTGGTGCCGAGGCGGCTCCTCGGCCGCCCTGCTCGATGTAAGCCAGCACGTCTTTGCGCGTGATTCGTCCGCCGAGCCCCGTCCCGGCGATTTGCCGCAAATCCAGGCCGTGCTGGGCGGCGAGCGTCTGCACCGCCGGCGAATACCGGCTGCGCTGCGGCTCATCGGGCCGGTCGCCCGCGCTTGGCGTCCCCGCTGCCGGATGGGCTGCCGCGACCGCCGGAGCATCTGCCGGTGCGTCGTCGGCATTCGAAGTTTCGATCCGGCAGATCACGGCGCCAACTTCGACCTCCTGCCCTTCCTCGGCCAGCAGTTCGCCCATCACCCCGTCCAAAGTCGAGGGGATTTCCGCATTCACTTTATCCGTAATGACTTCGAGAATCGGTTCGTATTGCTCGACCGGGTCGCCCGGTTTCTTCAGCCACTTTCCGATGGTGGCCGAGACGAGCGATTCGGCGAGCTGGGGCAAATGCACGTCAATCAATGTTTTATTGGATGGCATCGTATACTCACTCCCAATTAATAAAGCGCCAATTGAAGCATCGCTTCTTTGACCTTATCTTTGCTTAGCATAAAGAATTTCTCCATCGGCGGACTGATCGGCATGGCCGGAACGTCCGGGCCGCATAGCCGGGCAATCGGTGCGTCCAGCTCGAACAGGCATTCCTCGGAGATGATGGCCGAGACCTCGGCGCCGATGCCGCCGGTCTTGTTGTCCTCATGGACGATCAGGACCTTGCCCGTCTTGCGGGTCGCTTCCACTATGGCTTCGCGGTCCAACGGCTGGAGCGTACGCAAATCGAGAATATGGGAACTGATCCCCTGCTCCGTAGCCAGCTCTTCCGCGGCTTGCATCGCAAAATGCAGCGGCAGGCTGTAACTGATCACCGTAATGTCGCTGCCTTCCCGAAGCAGGTTCGCTTTGCCGATCGGTACCACATAATCGTCCACCGGTACATCCTCTTTAATCAGCTTGTAGCATTTTTTGTTCTCAAAGAACAACACCGGATCGGGGTCGCGGATCGCCGCCTTCAGCAGGCCTTTGGCGTCATAAGCCGAGTAGGGGGCAACGATCTTCAAGCCCGGCGTACCGAAGAAGATCGATTCCGGACATTGGGAGTGGTACAATCCGCCGAAGATCCCGCCGCCGATCGGAGCCCGAACGACGACAGGGCAATTCCAGTCGTTGTTGGAGCGGTAGCGAATTTTCGCCGCTTCGCTAATAATCTGGTTGGTGGCCGGCAGCATAAAGTCGGAATATTGCATTTCCGCGATCGGCTTCAGCCCATACATCGCCGCACCGATCGCAACTCCGGCGATCGCCGACTCGGCCAGCGGCGT
Source organism: Paenibacillus sp. JL3B1040 (assembly GCF_057063165.1). NCBI lineage: Bacteria > Bacillati > Bacillota > Bacilli > Caryophanales > Paenibacillaceae > Paenibacillus > Paenibacillus tiangongensis. The sequence goes on from NZ_CM169317.1 coordinate 3,387,531, forward strand.
GTCAATGACGCGCATTTCCCCGAACTGCTCCTGCAGGCCTTTCGTCGTCGTGAACACGCCGCCTTTTACGCCAACGTCTTCCCCCATGACAAATACGCGTTCGTCCCGTTCCATTTCTTCTTTCATCGCGAGACGGATCGCGTCGATATACTCCATCACCGGCATAATTATTGCGCCTCCCCTTCGCTGGCATACACATGCAGCAGCGTGTCTTCAGGTTTCGGGAACGGCGCGTTGTCCGCCGCTTCCACCGCTTCCTTCAGCTGTTGATTCACTTCCTTCGACAGCGCCTCGTCCTGCTCCTCGCTCCATAAGCCGGCATCGATCAGGTACGATTTCATTTTCGGGATTCCGTCTTTTTTCCAGTTTTCCTCGACTTCTTCCTTCGTCCGGTACGCCAGGTCGTTATCCGACGTCGAGTGCGGAGACAGCCGGTACATCATCGCTTCGATCAACGTTGGCCCCTCGCCGCGGATGGCGCGTTCCCGCGCTTCCTTCACCACGCGGTACACTTCAAGCGCATCGTTGCCATCGACGCGGATTCCCGGAAAACCGTAGCCTTGGGCCCGGTCGCAAACGCGCCCGCCCAATTGCTTCTTCACCGGAACGGAGATGGCGTATTGGTTGTTTTCGCACATAAAAATCACCGGCAGTTTCTGGACCCCGGCAAAGTTCAAGCCTTCATGAAAATCGCCCTGATTGCTGGAGCCTTCGCCAAACGTGACATAAGAAACGATGTCTTTCTTTTGCATTTTCGCCGCCAAAGCCACGCCCACCGCATGGGGTACCTGGGTCGTCACCGGACTGGAGCCGGTCACGATGCGCAGCCGTTTGCTGCCGAAGTGTCCCGGCATTTGCCGGCCGCCGCTGTTCGGGTCGCCCGCTTTGGCGAACGCCGACAGCATCAACTCGGTCAGCGACATGCCGACCGCCAGCACAAAGCCGTAGTCGCGGTAGTAAGGCAGGAAATAATCGCGCTGCCGATCCAGCGCGAACGCTGCGGCAACCTGCGCCGTCTCCTGTCCGATGCCGGAAACGTGAAAATTGATTTTCCCCGCCCGCTGCAACAGCAGATTGCGCTCGTCGAATTTGCGCGCGACCACCATATATCTGTACATCTCAACGACTTCCGCATCCGTTAATCCGAGCTGCTTATGTCTTGGCTCCGTTTGAACTAAACTTTTGGCATTCATGGGAGTTACCTCCTTCGATTGGGGCTATGCATACCTTAATCTTAACACCAGGTACTAAGACTTGGAATAAGTTTATTATAATCTTTTTGCGTTGAAAAGGAAAATATTCATTTTCCCGTCCGTAACCCTCAAGTGTTTAAGGAGTTTCCGTCCACGGCCAGCGCCGCTTCCCCGACAATTTCCGCCAGCGTCGGGTGGGCGAATACCGCCTGTCCGACTTCCCAAGGCGTTGCATCCAGCACCTGTGCCAGCGCCGTTTGACTAATCAACTCCGTCACATGCGGCCCGATCATCTGCACGCCGAGGATATCGTTCGTCCGGGCATCGGCCACCATTTTGACGAAGCCTTCCGCTTCGCCGTGCACCAACGCCTTGCCGATCGCCGAAAACGGAACCTTGCCGATTTTGACGTCCATGCCCTTGGCCTTGGCCTCTTTGGCAGTGATGCCGACCGAAGCCACCTCCGGACGGGTATACACGCAGCGCGGGACCTGGCTTTCCTGATATCCGTGCGAAGCTTCCCCCGCCAAATGATGTACGGCCGTTAATCCCTCATGACTGGCGGCATGTGCCAGCTGAAGACCGCCGATGCAATCGCCGATGGCATAAATATGCGGTTCGGTTGTCTGCATATGTTCATTTACCCGAATGAAGCCGCGCTCTAACCCGATGTCGGTATTTTCCAGCCCGATATTCTCCACGTTCGCCTCGCGTCCGATCGAAACCAGCAGCTTGTCCGCTTCGAGTCGGATCGATTCGGCCCCGCGCTTTGCCGAAATATGTACCCGGTTATCGCCGATTTCAAGCGACCCGGGATCCACTGAAATCCCGGTCAGGACTTCAATGCCGCGTCGCTGCAGTTGCTTCCGCAATTCGCGGGCCACGTCTTCGTCCTCGGCCGGCAGCAGTTGGTCCGCCGCTTCCGCTAGGGTCACCCGTACGCCAAAATCGTTGAGCAGGGATGCCCACTCCACGCCGATGACGCCGCCCCCCACGATCAGTATCGAGCCGGGAAGTTCGGTTAACTGCAGCGCTTCGTCGCTGCTCAGAATATGGGTACCGTCCGGTTCAAGCCCCGGCAGCGTCCGCGGCCGCGAGCCGGTCGCAATAATCAGATAGGTCGGAACGACCGTTTCCATTTCTCCGTCCGGGAGCTCCACCGCAACCGCCCCGCTTTTCGGCGAGAAGATCGACGGTCCAATCACCCGCCCGGTGCCTTCGATAACGCGGATTTTATGTTTACGCATCAAATATTGGACCCCTTTATGCAGTTGATCCACGATGCTTTGCTTTCTTTCCTGCACTTTGGGATATACCAGCGTGACTCCGTTCGTTTCAATGCCAAAGCTCGCGCTGTCCTTCATTTGTGCGTAGAGCTCGGCGCTGCGCAGCAGCGCTTTGCTTGGTATACAGCCGCGGTGCAGGCAGGTTCCACCCAGCTTGTCCCGCTCGATAATCACGACGTCTTTCCCCAATTGAGCCGCGCGTATGGCCGCGATATACCCGCCCGTACCTCCGCCCAGCACTGCTACATCACAAGTCATTGCCATATCAGATCTCCACCCATTCTATCAAATCAGTCACTTTCCCCTATTTTACCTTGTTTTTCCGTTAATACAAATCAGGGTCGCAAATAGACATCCTTTCGGGAAAAAGGTATGATATTTTTAACAATACATAGGTCAATTTTAAACGAAAGGGCGATTCCATTCATGAAGCTGAAATTATCCCGGTTTATCGCCATCCTATTGCTGGTTATTCCCGGCATAGCGGCGATGATCGGTTTTCTGAAAATAAAAGATTCCCTATTCGATTATATGTCCGCTCACGGCGACGATGCCTTGACCCGCGTGAGCTTCGACTGGTTAAACTTCGTGCTGGGCATCGTGTTATTCGCGGCAGGGGCCGGATTTCTGGGCGGCTGGATCTTCTTTCGGGATCGGAAGCGCAATTACGTCGGACCAAGATTTCGCAAAAAAGACGCGCCTCCCGGCAAAGAACCGGAACCGTCCGCACTGCAGCATGATTAACCTCAGGTTTTCCGATTTACGGGCAAATAATAAACCTCTTTCGCCTAAAAATCTTGGCGGGAGAGGTTTTTTTCGGCTTATTCGTATAAAGCTTCTTTCAGCTTGGTCGACATCCGCGAGCCGTTATGGGAAGAGACGCGAAGCAGCGCTTTGCGCAGTCTGGCATTTTCGGCGGAAACCTGTTCATAACGATCGATTAGTTCCAATATTTGCTGCCGCATTGCTTCCTCCACATCGGCTTGCTCCAGCATTTCCCGATAAGCCGCCGGTTCGATTTCCTTGGACATGTTCGCTCATCCTTTCTCACATTCAAATTATACCATAAGCTCCCGGTGACGGATGTGCGACGTTTCGACCTGAATGGTGAAGTGACCGATATAAGATCGGCAAAAAATAAAAAACGGTCGTATCCCGGTATGCACCGAGAGACCGCCTTTTATCCCATTCTGTATAACTACGCAAGTGAACGACCATCGGCTTGAACTCACCAGTCGTTATCACGTTCATTCGTTTCCTTAGACTTTCACGACACTTTATGCTCGATCCGCAGCTTGTCGGCTACCATGGCGATAAATTCGCTGTTGGTTGGCTTGGATTTGGAAATATTGATAGTATAACCGAAAAGATGGCTGATCGAATCGATGTTGCCGCGCGTCCAAGCGACTTCGATCGCATGGCGGATCGCACGCTCCACGCGGGATGGCGTCGTTTTGAATTTTTCCGCAATGGCCGGATACAACGTTTTGGTGATCGCGCCCAAAATTTCGATGTTGTTGTAAACCATCGTAATCGCTTCGCGCAGATATTGATACCCTTTAATATGCGCCGGAACTCCGATTTCATGAATAATCGAAGTGATATTCGCATCGAGGTTTTTGCCTTTACCCAGCGGTACCACGTTCGATTTCGCAAAGGATGCCGACGGTGCGCTGGTAGTTAAATTTTGTACGCCGACGAGCTGACGGATGCGGTTCGCCAGGACTTCCATGTCAAAAGGCTTCAAGATGTAGTAAGAAGCGCCAAGCTGAACGGCACGCTGCGTGATGTTCTCTTGTCCAAAAGCGGTTAGCATGATGATTTTGGGCTGTGGAGTCAAGTTGAGATCGCGAATGCGCTCAAGTACTCCCAAACCGTCCAGATGAGGCATAATGATGTCCAGGATCAAAACATCCGGAACTTTTGCCGCATGATCGATCATCTCCAGCACTTCTTCCCCATTATAGGCGATTCCCGAGACGACCATATCGTCTTGCTCCGAAATGTATTCCGCAAGCAAATTTGTAAATTCTCGATTATCATCCGCCAACAACACTTCGATTTTCTGCACTGCCTACTTCCTCCTTCAGGTAAATGGATGGGTTATTCTTTGTTTCTCCTCTTCCCAGAATAAGGATTCGACATACAAAAGTAAATTCCTTCTGTCGAAAATTATTTTTATTTATTTTTTTACAGGGTTGAGATATAATAAAATATTTATTTACACAAAGCGATCCCTTTCGGATTCATTCGACAAATGCATACAGGATTCATGCAAGGGTTTGTCGATCCGACGCAACCCGCAAGAAAAAAATCTTAAGGCAGCGTTTAGCTCGCCTTAAGATTTTGCAACGTGCCTCTGTTGCTTTGCAGAATACCGGCATCCTGCAGCATCCATTCGATAAAGCAACCATATCCGGATTTCGGATCGTTGACGAATACATGGGTGACTGCGCCGATTAGCTTCCCGTTCTGGATAATTGGGCTGCCGCTCATGCCTTGAACGATCCCGCCCGTCTTCTCCACCAGACGAGGATCGGTAATCCGAATCACCAGACCTTTGGTTTCAGGTACGTTCTGCTTGGAGACATGAACGATCTCCACCTTGAATCGCTCCACACGTTGACCTTCCACCACCGTTAGGATTTCCGCCGGTCCTTCCTTAACTTCTTCCGCAAAAGCAACAGGGACCGGTTTCTGATATACGCTATGCTCCGGATTTTGCGACATTTTCCCGAAGATCCCGAAATGGGTATTGCGTTCGATATTACCTAAAGTTTTTCCTTCCTTCAGAAAATGAGCCCGCTTCTCCCCCGGTTCTCCGTTTTCGCTTTTGGAGATGGACGTGACGCTGGACTGCAGGATCTGCCCGCTGCCGACCACGATCGGCGTCTGCGTATTCATATCGGTGATAATGTGACCTAACGCCCCATACACGCCATGATCCGGAGCATAGAACGTAAGCGTTCCTACCCCTGCGGCGGAATCACGGATATACAACCCCAGTCTCCAGGCCCGATCCTGCTGATCGTACGCCGGGTTTAAGGAAGTGTTAAACTCCTTGTCGTTCCGCTGATAAGTAATTTTTAGCGGACGCTGATGTTTGCCGGCATCGGCCGCGATATCCGCCACCTCGCGTACATCCTGCAGCTTCGCACCGTTAATGTGGGTGATCAAATCGCCGGCTTGAATTCCCGCCGCTTCGCCGGGAGATACCTTGCCGGTGGCGGTGACAACCTGGTGGTGGCCGACCACTAAGATCCCGGCGGATTTGACTTTCACGCCAATGGTTTGTCCGCCGGGAATCACTTTGAGGTCCGGTATGACATTGACCTTAACGGTCTTTAGAGGAATTTGACCGAATAATTTCATGCGGAGGTTGGCTTCTCCACTCCGAAGCGACGAAAGCTTGAGCGGATTTCCCAAAGATACTTTCATGGAAGGGTTAGCCTGCCCATTTAACATCACAACATCGGGCCGATCCACGCTAACTTCGGCCTGTACGGGCAAAGCTAAAGAAATTTGCGTTCCCTGACCCTGAAACAGGCGCAACTCGTCCGGCAATGCGGGCAGCCGTCCTTCAGCGGCCGACGTGCCGAGAAAACAAAAGAAGAAGGCAAGAAAAAGACCGAGCATTCTATTCCTGAGGTTCGGGTTCAATGGCTGTCACGCTCCCTTAGCTTCTTTCGCTTGACGAAAAGGTGGTCGCCAATTGCGTACCTATAAGATACCCCGGGTCAGGTGTTTTATTACTGTCAATCATTGTGCCGGACTTAAGAAACCATCCTTTTGTGCCTGTGCCAGCTTCAGCATTTCCTGGGCATGGTGCTGGGTTTTCTCCGTGATTTCCACCCCGCCGAGCATGCGGGCCAGTTCATTTACACGTCCCGCTTCATCTAACGGTTCGACGCGGGTCATCGTGCGGCCGTCTTCAACGACTTTCTCGATTAAGTATTGCCGATCGGCCATGCAGGCCACCTGCGGCAAGTGGGTAATGGCGAACACCTGGCACATCGCGGACAATCGCGACAATTTATCGGCGATCGACTGAGCTGCCCGTCCGCTGACGCCGGTATCGACTTCGTCGAAGATCAGCACCGGGACTTGCTCATGCCGGGCAAAAATGCTCTTCAAGGCCAGCATCATCCGCGACAACTCACCGCCGGATGCGATTTTGCTCAGCGGCCGGAGCGGTTCTCCCGGATTCGGCGAAATCAGAAATTCGGCATTATCGATGCCGTGTTTGCCGGGACGAATTCTCTTCCCTTCCCATTCCAAGCCATGAGCATCCTCCATGAATGACAGCTTCACTTGCAAAGTCGTTCTTCCCATCTGCAGGTCCTTAAGCTCCATCTCGATCTGGGCAGCGAGTTCATCGGCCATCCGGCGCCGGACGGCACTTAGCTCGAACGCTTGCTTCATTAGATGCGCCGTCAGTTTCTCCCGCTCCGCCTGCAGTTGTTCCAGCCGCTCATCCTTGTTCTCCAAAACATCCGCTTCCTGACGGATTTTCTCATAATACGCGAGGATGCCTTGAATATCGTCGCCGTATTTGCGGCGCAGGGTAGAGATCAGATTCAGGCGTTCCTCCACCTCCTCAAGCCGCTCGGGATTAAACTCGATCCGTTCACGATAGTTGCGCAGGCCGAAGGATGCGTCCTCCAGTTGATAATAAGCGGATTGCAGCTGCTCCAGAAGGGGGGAGATCCCTTTGCTGTCATAAGCGGCCACTTCGCTCAGCTTCGATACCGCCTTTGCGATTGCCTCAAGTCCTTGGGGACCGTACAGCAGGTCGTAGGCTTTCGAAATGGACTCCATCATTTTCTCGCTATGGGATAGCTTGACCTTTTCCTCCGCAAGCCATTCATCTTCCCCCGGTTTTAACTCGGCCGCGGATATTTCGCCAAGTTGAAAACGGTATAAATCGAGCATTTGCAGCGCTTGCTGGCTCGTATTGCGAAGCTCGTTGTATTCCTTCTCGATCCGCACGAATTCGGCGTACGTCGTCTGGTAAGCGGCCTTCACCGGATCAATCGAATCGGCCCCGTAAGCGTCCAACAACTCCAGATGGCGTTCCGGGCGCAGCAAGGTTTGGTGCTCGTGTTGGCCGTGCAGGTTGATCAATTCGTCGCCGACCTCGCGCAGCATGGACAAATTGACAAGTTGACCGTTAATGCGGGCCGAACTCTTGCCCTGAACGCTTATTTCCCTGCGGATGATCAGCAGTTCGCCGGGATCTCCGGCGATTCCCAATCCTTCCAGAGTCGTCCACACCGGATGTCCCGCGGGCAGATCGAAGGAGGCCTCCATCTCGGCCCTGTCGCTGCCGTAACGGATCAAATCGGCCGAACCCCGGCCGCCGGCAATCAGACCCAGCGCATCAATAATGATCGACTTGCCCGCGCCGGTCTCCCCTGTCAGAACATGAAAGCCGGAACCAAACGAAACGTCCACCGCTTCAACCACCGCGAGATTACGAATGGATAAATGAACCAACATGCGAGGCACCCCTTCCCCTAACTTCAAACTCGATTAAGATATGTATCCCATAATTTGCTCGATCAGATACCGGCTGTAATCCTCGTTCCGGCAGATCAGCAAAATCGTGTCGTCGCCGCAAATCGTGCCGAGCAAATCCGGCCACTCCATATTATCGAGCAGCACGGCCACCGAATTTGCCGTCCCCGGAAGGCATTTCATGACGACCAGATTATCGGTATGATCGATGTGCACAAAGCTGTCGACCAACGCCCGTTGCAGCTTTTGCACCGGGTTGTAGCGCTGGGCCGTCGGCATGGAATACTTGTACCTGCCATCGTCCGTTGGTACCTTGATCAGCATCAGTTCCTTGATATCGCGGGAGACCGTGGCCTGGGTGACCTGGTAACCCGCCTCGCGCAGCGCTTCCACCAACTCGTCCTGGGTTTCGATTTCTCTTGCCGCAATGATTTCCCGAATTTTGATATGTCTATGCCCTTTCATTCTGCCCTCCATTTGCCTGTCGGTCGAACGTAATCGATTCAGGCGGATTCATCTTCTTCGTCATCGTCCGTCATTAAGGAGATGGCCTTGAGCTCCCCTTGATCCGGATCCACGTACAGCAAGCCGGCGCATTCCGGATACAGCAGCAGGAACGGCAGGAGCTCCCTTCGCACCCCGCTGCCCGTCCATTCGATCGGGAGGCGTTCCCGCGCGGTTCTCACCAGATAGAATTCCCCGTTCTTGACCGCAATATAGTCGATAAACAGACGGCTGCGCAGCAGTTCGCCATCCACGCGAAAGGCAAGCGGCACCTTCAATTTATCGCTAACGACCTCGTAACCCGCTTGCTCCAGCATGTCCACGGCAGGGTGCTCCAATATCTCCTCATTCATTTCAAATCCGATGCCGGATCTTAAAGAAAACGGCTTGCGAACCCAGGAGCGAAAACCGCGATAAAGCAAATAAGCGCCGATTCCCGCGATCACAACCATCAGAAGACCGTCAGAGTATGCTCCCACCGATTATCACCTCACCCTCTATTTCGACGCCGCCGCGATCAGCTCCTGTCAGGCGATAACAAATTTATAAGGGGAATGAGGACAAAATCGCGTTTTGATTTTATTATAGGGAACAAACGTTCGTTTTTCAAGTGCATTGCATGCGAAAAAGACCCATCACTTGGATGAGCCTCCCGCAAAGGTGTTCGACGCTTCCTGAACGACACTGGCCGCCATTTCGCGAATCTCCGACAGCCGTTCGTCTTTCCGCTCCCGCGCGCGATCCGCTGCGGCTTCATCCAGCCTGAGATGGGCCAAAAATTCGATGTTGCCCTCTCCGCCAGTAATCGGGGAGAAGGTCAACCCGGCCACCCCGTAGCCCTGCTCTTCAGCAAAGGAGAGCACCGTCTCGAGCACCTCCAGATGTACCCTCGAATCCCGCACCACTCCGGATTTGCCGACCTTCTCCCGCCCGGCTTCAAACTGCGGTTTGATGAGCGCGGCGATGTCCGCCGGCCTCTTGAGCAGCGCAAGCAATGGCGGCAAAATGATTTTGAGCGATATAAAGGATACGTCGATGCTGGCAAAGTCGGGTGTCGGACCATCCAAATCCTCCGGCCTCATATAGCGAAAGTTGGTGCGTTCCTTGACATTCACCCGCGGATCGTTGCGCAGTGACCAATCGAGTTGATTGTAACCGACGTCGATAGCGTAGACATAGGCGGCGCCATGCTGCAAGGCGCAATCCGTGAACCCGCCGGTGGAAGAGCCGATGTCCAGCATCGTGCGTCCCGTCAGATCAAGCTGGAACCGCTTGATCGCTTTCTCCAGCTTCAGTCCGCCTCGGCTGACGTACGGATGGATCGCCCCTTTGACGGACAACGCGGTATCGCGCGGGATTTTCGTTCCCGCCTTCTCGATCCGCTCCTGTCCGCCGAACACCAGTCCGGCCATGATCGCGGCTTTCGCCTTTTCCCTACTATCGAAATATCCCTGCTCCACGAGCAGGACGTCTACGCGTTCCTTGGAAACCGACATGCCAATCTCCCGTCAATAATTTACTTTTTTGCCCATGGCCAGATGTTGGCTGCTCCGTAATTTCTGCACTTCGTGAACGATGTTTTCGGACGTCAAGCCTACTTCATCCAATTGCTCCTTGATGCTGCCATGCTCGATAAACCGATCCGGGACGCCCATCAGATGAATGTCCATTCCACTGAGCCCTTGCTCCGCGTAGAATTCCAGAATGGCGCTGCCCAAGCCTCCCGCCTGCGAAGCCTCTTCAAGCACGATCATCCTGCCGCTGCCCTGTGCCAGTCTTATCAGCATATCACCGTCGAGGGGCTTCAAAAATCTGGCGTTCACGACGGCGGCGGACACGCCTTCGCGTTTCAACATTTCCGCAGCTTCCTCCGCGACCTGCACCATCGGGCCCACCGCAACGAGCGTCAGGCTGTCCCCTTCCCGCAGTTGTTCCCAGGTACCGATCGGAATCGGCACCAGTTCTTTGTCCAGCGGAACGCCCGGCACGTTGATCCGCGGATAGCGGTAGGCGATTGGGCCGTCATTATATTCCAGCGCCGTCTTCATCATATGGCGCAATTCATTCTCATCCTTCGGCATCATTAATACGATATTCGGAATATGCCGCAAAAAAGCGATATCGTAAACCCCTTGGTGGGTCTCTCCGTCCGCGCCGACGAATCCGGCCCGGTCGATGGCGAACATCACGTTCGCATTATGGCGGCAAATATCATGGACGATTTGGTCGTAAGCCCGCTGCATGAACGTGGAATACACCGCGTACACCGGCTTCAGGCCTTCCATCGCCATGGCGGCGCACATCGTGGCGGCATGCTGTTCGGCGATGCCGACGTCGATCATGCGGCCGGGAAAACGTTCGGCGAATTTAACCAATCCGGAACCGCCCGGCATGGCCGGGGTAACGGCAACGATGCGTTCGTCCTGTTCGGCCAGCTCGATCAGCGTTTGCCCGAACACTTCCGTGTACATCGGATTGCCGACCGCCTTCAGCAGTTGGCCGGACTCGATTTTGTACGGCGTAATGCCGTGCCATTTGTGAGAATCCTGCTCCGCCGGCGTATATCCTTTGCCTTTGGTGGTCAGGACATGCACCAGAACCGGGCCGCTCACGTTATTCGCCTGCTTGAAGGAATCGATCAAGCCCGGCAAATCATGGCCGTCGACCGGCCCCAGGTATTTGAAGCCCAGCTCCTCGAACAAGACGCCGGATACCATCAAATACTTCAGGCTGTCCTTCACCCGCTCCACGGTTTTGGCGACCTTCCCGCCGATCGCCGGGATCTTCTTGAGCAGTTGCTCCACTTCGTCCTTGGCCCGCAGGTAATTGCGGTCGGAGCGGATTTTGGTCAGGTAATTATGCAAAGCCCCGACGTTCGGTGCAATCGACATTTCATTGTCGTTGAGGATCACCATCAGGTCTTTCTTCTCATGACCGATATGATTCAGCGCTTCGAACGCCATTCCACCGGTCAGCGCACCGTCCCCAATGACGGCGATTACCCGGTTGGACTCGCCCTTTAAATCCCGGGCCAGCGCCATCCCCATGGCCGCCGAAAGCGAGGTGCTGCTGTGCCCTGCCTCCCACACGTCATGCTCGCTCTCGCTTCGCTTCACAAACCCGCATAACCCGTGATGTTTGCGGAGCGTGTCGAACTGGTCCATCCGCCCGGTCAAGATTTTATGTACATAAGCCTGGTGACCTACGTCAAAGATCAGTTTATCCTGCGGACTGTTGTAGCAATAGTGCAGAGCGATCGTCAATTCCACCACGCCCAAATTCGAAGCCAAATGCCCGCCGGTCACCGACAGCTTCTCGATCAAGAACTGGCGGATTTCCGCAGCGAGCGGCGTTAATTGCTCCAGGGACAAGTTTTTCAGATCGGCAGGCTCATGTATTCTCGAAAGCAGCACAGACATTCCCCGCTTTCCTTAATGTAGGGTTCGAAAAGCCCGCAAGCGAAAACCGGCTTTTCGTTGCACTAGATGATAATAGCTTTCATTATATCATATGTCACGATGATGTCGAAATCACATGCCAAGGATGAACGAGTCATTTTTCCCTGATTTCGCATGAAAATCCGGTTTCTTAGTGATCGCGGCGAAGCAGCATATCGGCGATTTCCAGCAGCCGCTGCGGGTTCGGAACCGTTCCGTCCTGCACCGCTGCCTTCGCCTCGCGCGTCAGTCGATCGACCTCGGAGCGGGAAGACTCGATGCCGATAAAGTACGGATAGGTCACCTTCTGCTGCTTCACGTCGCTTTGCGTTTTTTTGCCGAGCTTGCGCTCGTCCCCGATTAAATCGAGGATATCGTCCTGAATTTGAAAAGCGTGTCCCAGCGCCCGTCCGTAACGCCCCAAGGCTTCGAGCTGCTCCGCCGTACCGGAAGCGAGATATCCGCCCGCTTTCACCGAGAACACGATCAGGTCACCGGTTTTGTGCTCATGGATATACTGCAGCCGACCCAGGTCGGTCACTCCCTGCTCGCCTTGCATATCGGCCACTTGGCCGCCTACCATGCCGCCGGGTCCGGCGTAGCGGGACAGTTCCTCCACGATCGCCAAAGCCGCCGCGGCCGGCACCCCGTGTTCGCGGCTCGCTTGAACTACATTGTAGAAGGCATGCGTCAGCAGACCGTCCCCGGCCAAAATCGCCATCGCTTCCCCAAACATTTTGTGATTCGTCGGTTTGCCGCGGCGGAAGTCATCGTTATCCAGCGCCGGCAGGTCGTCATGGATCAGCGAATAGGTATGCACCATTTCCACGGCGCAGGCGACGGGCATTGACGCTTCCCGGCTGCCGCCGAGCGCCTCCGCCGCAGCCACGACGAGCAGCGGCCGCAGCCGTTTCCCTCCGGCCATCAGCGAGTAATCCATCGCCTGACGCAGCGTATCCGGTACTTCCCAAGCCGCCGGAAGGCTTGCGGTCAGCCGGGCGGAGACGGCTTCGCTAATTTCCTTCACATATTCCTCTATCGTTAAATGCTGCCGCAACAAGATCACCGCTCTCTTCAGAAATCCGCGCCATCGCCCAGCGGCGGCTGAAACGGCTGTTTCTCCACCGCTCCGTCTTCTTCTACGATCATTTCGATTTTCCGTTCCACCTGAGCCAGCTTTTGTCCGCATAATTGCGAAAGACGCATCCCTTGCTGAAACAGGTCAATCGCTTTCTCGAGCGGCACGTCGCCGTGTTCCAGTTGGGAAACGATATCCTCCAACTGGTTCATCGCTTCCTCGAAATTCAGTTCCGGTTGCTGCCCTTCCGCGTTAAGCGTGGCTTCCTGTTCCTTCATCTTCTTCAGCTCCTTCCGGTCTCATGCCCCATACTTGACAATCCAGTTCTCCGTCCGTGACTTTGACCGTAATCCGGTCGCCCGGTTCGACGTCCGACAACGACTTGACGAGCCGCTCGCCTCGTTCATCGTAGACGAGGCTGTAGCCCCGCGCCATCACCTTAAGCGGGCTTAACGCGTCCAGTTGGCGAAGACCCGAGGCAAGCTGGCCGGACTTCTCCCGCAGGATGCCGTACATGGCCTGCCGCAGCAGGCGATCCGCCTCCCGCCGCCGGCGCCCCGCGAACTGCAGCGCTTCCCGGGGATGGAAGCGCAACAGCCGCTGGTGCAGGCGGTCCTGGGCCGCGCCGGCCAACTGCAGCCGCGTCTCCATGCGGCCGGTCAGCCGCGAGGACAGCCGGTCCAGCCGCTCCGCGTGCTGGAGCAGGCTGCGCCGCGGCTGCGTCAGCGCCGGCGAGCGTGTCAGCCGGCGCAGCCGTTCGCGCGCCTGCTGCAGGCGGTGCTGCAAGCCCTGCTGCAGCACTTGCTCGCGCTGGCGCAGGAGCGCGCGCAGCTCGGCCGTATGCGGCACGGCCAGCTCGGCGGCCGCAGTGGGCGTAGCGGCGCGCAGGTCGGCGACGAAATCGGCGATGGTGAAGTCCGTCTCATGGCCGACGGCCGAGATGACGGGGATCGCCGATTCGTAAATCGCACGCGCGACCTGCTCCTCGTTAAACGCCCACAGCTCCTCGAGCGAGCCGCCGCCGCGGCCGACGATCAGAACGTCGGCCTCGCCCATGACGTTCAGCGTCCGGATGGCCTTCACGATCGAAGGCGCAGCCCCTTTGCCCTGGACGAGCACGGGGTGCAGGATCACCGCGGCCTGCGGGTACCGCCGCCCGAGCGTCGTCAGGATATCGCGGACCGCAGCCCCGGTCGGCGAGGTCACGACGCCGATCGTCTTCGGGAACCGCGGCAAAGGCCGCTTGCGTCCCGGCGCGAACAGCCCTTCCGCCTCGAGCTTCTGCTTCAGTTGCTCGAAGGCTAAATACAAGCTGCCGACCCCATCCGGCTGCATATGCGTCGCGTAGAATTGATATTGCCCGTCCCGCTCGTAAACGGAAACGTTGCCGCGGGCGATCACGCGCGTCCCTTCCTTTGGCCGAAACGGCAGCCGCTGGTTGTGGGACGCAAACATAATGCATTTGATCCGGCTGTCCGCATCCTTCAGCGTAAAATACATATGTCCGCTGGAATGGTGCGTGAAGTTGGAAATTTCACCGCGAATCCAGACGTCGTTGAGCACCTGATCCGATTCCAGCTTCATCCGGATGTAGCGGTTCAAATCCTTGACCGTCAAAATCCGCTGTGGATCCATCAAGCCGCCTCCTACTCCAGCCCCTGCAGTCTTTTCGCCGCGATCAGCGTATTATGCATCAGCATCGTGATCGTCATCGGTCCGACGCCGCCGGGTACCGGGGTAATTGGGCCGGAAACTTCCTTTACGCTTTCGAAATCGACGTCCCCGGCCAGCTTGCCGCTCTCGAGACGATTCATGCCGACGTCGATGATAACCGCGCCCGGTTTCACGTAAGAGGCGTCGACGAAATTGGCGCGCCCGATCGCCACCACGAGAATGTCCGCCAACCGGGTCAGTTCCTTCATATTGGCCGTACGCGAATGGCACATCGTGACCGTGGCGTTCTCCCGCTGCAGAAGCAAGGAGACCGGCTTGCCGACGATGTTGCTGCGGCCGATGACGACCGCGTGTTTGCCGGCAATCTCAACGCCCGTGCGTTTAATGAGTTCGATGACGCCCGCCGGCGTACACGGCAGCAAGCTATCGTCGCCGATCATCAGATTGCCGACATTCACCGGATGAAACCCGTCGACGTCCTTCTCCGCGGAAATCGCATCGATGACGGCTTTCTCGTCGATATGCTTCGGCAGCGGGAGCTGCACCAAGATCCCGTGAATACGGGTCTGATGATTCAGCTTGTCCACCAGAGCCAGCAGCTCCTCCTGCGACGTCTCCGCGGAGAGGCGGTGAACTTCCGAATAGTAGCCCAGCTCATGGCATGCTTTCTCTTTATTTCGCACATACACTTGCGAAGCCGGATCCTCTCCGACGAGCACGACCGCCAGTCCCGGCGTAACCCCCCGCTCCGTCAGCCGCTTTACCTCTTCACGCAAATTCTTGCGGATTTCCTCCGAAATTTGTTTTCCGTTAATGATTGGTGCCGTCATGCTCGTCCTCTCCTCTACTTAAAATTAAATTACCGGTTGCTTTTCAACTGATCGACGTCTTGAATCATTTTGCCAAGCACGCCGTTCACGAACTTGCCGGATTCCGCGGTCCCGAAATGTTTGGCCAGCTCGATTGCTTCATTGACGGCCACTTTGCCCGGCACGTCGTCGCGGAAGATCATTTCATACGTGGCCAGACGCAACACCTGCCGGTCCACTTTGGACAAGCGGCTGATTTGCCAGCCTTTCAAATAATCCTCCAGCAGGGTATCGATCGCCTCTTTCCGGCTCCAGGTACCGTTAACCAGTTCGAGGACGAAAGCCCGGGTCGCGTCCACATCCGACAGTTCTACCTCGCTTTCGTTTTCTTCCATGGCTTCCGTAAGCAGCATGGTGACCGCCTCGTGGGCGTCAACCTCGTTCATTTCCATCTGGTACATGCTCTGTACCGCAATCTCTCTCGCCAAACGCCGTTTCATCTGCTTCCTCCTAAAAAGTTTCTAAACGTGAATCCTCAACCTGTTCTTATCTTTCAGCATGGACCAAAACCGCTTCAATCATCACCGGCACCGCCAAACGCTGCATATCTCTTTACACAAAAAAAGACCCGCAATAGGCTTACTCCACAAAAGGGGCAAGAAAACGTTCCTAGCTCTTTTCCGGAGTAAGCATATCACAGGAAACGGGAATGAGGAATTCGAAATCTTATTTGAAGGGACGCCACCGCGTCGACAGCCACTCCCAGATCGTGCCCCAAGGCAGCAGCGGGCCTCCCTCCAAGTCCTTCTGCTTGCCGATCGTATACCCGATAAACAGCAGCAAGGCGCAGAACAACATATTCCAGAATCCGAAAAACAGATAGATCGGGCATAAAAACACGGCCGCCGCTACGCCAAGCAGGCGTCCTTTGTGACTCTCCCACAATTGTTTCCAGAACACCCCGCTGCTCACCCCTATTCAACCCGGCTTTTGATGACCGGGGAATGGACCAGATTGGCAATGTATACCGACACGTAGGAAACGGGAATTCCCGTAATTTCCTCGACATGGTCATGAACTTGTCGCTGAACTTCCTCCGTCAGCGCCGGGATCGACGTTTCGCCGTCGACAAGCGCACGAACCACGATTTCCAGTCCCGATTCCGTGATTCGAATCCGCGTCTTGACTTCCTTGATGCCTCTCACGCGAGAAGCGGCTTTATAGGACAGATTCTCGATCGTCTCCACCGAAATTTGGATATCCCCGTATTCGTTGCGCTGGTCAATCGAGGTCGCCGAACTCCGGTCTCTGCTGATCGATATGTAGAAAACACGGATGCTGATGAGCAGCAAGACGATGGCTGTCACCCAGGCTCCGATGTAGAACGGCTGCTGCTCCAGCATCTTCAGGTCCAGGGGAATGGCGTCCGTAAGCAATAGAATAACGAAAACGGAAAGGATCGCGATGCTCAAGCTGTAAACAAACATCAGGATTCGGTCTAAAATTTTGGCCACGACAGGTATTGCCTCCTTAATAGAGGTTTGAAGTTACACTTCAGCTCGTCCCAGCTGAAAATTACAGTAAACCCCTGACCGAGAAGCGGTCGGGGGTTCGTCACAATCGTTATTTCACGCGATGGGTCGCTTCCACTTCTTCCACACGTTCGGCCGCTTTGAAAATGACGTCGTGAATATGCACGTTCACTTCGATTACATTCAGTCCCGTCATGGTTTCGATGGAGCGCTTGACGTTACGCTGGATTTCCGAGGCGACTTCCGGGAGACGGTTGCCGTATTCGACGATAACGGATACGTCTACCGCGGCTTCACGTTGGCCGACTTCCACCTTGACGCCTTTGGAAAGATTCTTTCTTCCCAGCAATTCGGCGATGCCGCCGGCAAATCCGCCGCTCATTCCGGCTACGCCTTTCACCTCGACGGTCGCCAGTCCGGCGATCACTTCGATGACTTCCGGGGCAATCTGAATTTCACCAATATCCGTACGTTCGAATTCCGTTGGCAAAGTGCTCATTCTATTCATCCACCTCTCAATAAGTATGACGCTGCTCTAGCGATAGATACCGCGCACTTATTATACATACTATATCATTTTGGGTTCATTATGACAAACATACGGCGGCTTTCTATATCTCGTTTTCTTCCAGAAATTTGATATCGAAGTCGCCTTTGATGAAAGTCGGATGCTCCAACAGCTTCTGGTGAAAGGGGATCGTGGTATGAATGCCTTCGATGGCGAATTCGGACAGGGCTCGCTTCATCTTGGCGATCGCTTCCTCCCGCGTGGGTCCCCAAACGATCAATTTGGCAATCATCGAATCGTAATAGGGCGGGATCGTATACCCTGGATAAGCGCCGCTGTCGACGCGTACCCCCGGTCCGCCCGGCGGCAAATAGAAGCCGATTTTGCCCGGAGAAGGCATGAAGTTACGGGCTGGATCCTCGGCGTTGATCCGGCATTCCATCGACCAGCCGTTCAGCTTGATGTCCTCCTGGGTGAAGGAAAGCGGATTGCCTTCGGCCACGGAGATCATCTCCTGGATCAAATCGACGCCGGTGACCATTTCGGTAACCGGATGCTCCACCTGAATCCGCGTGTTCATTTCCATGAAATAGAATTGCCCATCCTGTCCCAATAGGAATTCCAGTGTTCCCGCACCGGAATAGTTGACGGCCTTCGCGGCTCGGACCGCCGCCTCGCCCATTTCCCGCCGTTTCTCCGGCGAGAGCACCGGACACGGCGCCTCCTCGACCAGCTTCTGCCGGCGGCGCTGCACCGAGCAATCGCGTTCGCCCAGGTACACGGCGTTGCCGTGCTTGTCGGCAATGATTTGGATTTCCACGTGCTTCATGCCGGTCAAATATTTCTCCAGATAGACGCCGGCGTTGCCGAACGCTTTTTGCGCTTCCTGTTGGGCCGTTGTAATTTGCTTGATCAGCGATTCCTCGTCCTCGGCGATGCGGATCCCTTTGCCCCCGCCGCCGGCGGTCGCTTTGATGATGACCGGATACCCGATGTCGCGCGCCACCATGACAGCTTCGTCCAGATCCTCAATCAACCCGTCCGAGCCGGGAATAACCGGCACCTTGGCTTCCTTCATCGTTTGCTTCGCCATCGCTTTATCCCCCATTCGGGTGATCGCTTCCGGAGAAGGGCCGATGAACGTTATGTTGCAGGAGCCGCAAATTTCCGCGAAATCCGCGTTCTCCGCCAGGAATCCGTAGCCGGGATGAATCGCGTCGCACTCCGTCAACGTCGCTACGCTCATCAGGTTGGTCAAATTCAAATAACTGTCCTTGGACAGCGTCGGTCCAATGCAATAAGCCTCATCGGCCAGCCGCACGTGCAGTGAATCCTTGTCCGCTTCGGAATAGACCGCTACGGTGGAAATCCCCAGCTCGCGGCAAGCGCGAATGATCCGTACGGCGATTTCGCCGCGGTTCGCAATCAATATTTTATGAAATTTCATGAGATTCTCGTATCCTCCTTTGGAAAGCTAGGGTAGCGGCCCTTGAAGCTGCATAGGGGCGGTACGCCTCGATTTACTCCGGCTTCACCAAAAAGAGAGGCTGTCCGTATTCGACCATCTGCCCGTTCTCCACGAGGATGTCGATGATCTCGCCTTTGACTTCCGCCTCCAGCTCATTCATCAGCTTCATCGCTTCAATGATGCAAACCGTCGTCTTCTCGCCGACTTTGTCGCCGATGTTCACGTAAGGCTGGGCTTCCGGCGACGAGGAACGGTAGAACGTCCCGACCATCGGCGAAACTATGGTATGTAAATTGGCGGCAGACGCAGCGGAACGGGCCGCTTCCGTCGCTTGGGGCGCCGATGCGGATTCTTGCGGAGCCGGAGCCGGTACAGCGACTTGGATATTTTGCGGCGCGGCGGCAACCATCTGCGGCTGCACATGAACAACTTCGCTTACTCCGGGCTTGCGGATGCACAAGCGAGCGCCTTCATTTTCGATTTCTAATTCATGCACGGACGTTTGGTCCAACAGTTCGATCAATTCTTTGATTTCACTCAGCTTAAACATATTTTCACTCTCTCCTTCAGCTTTGTAGGAAAAGCCTTGGCCTTAAAACATAAGCCTCGCTCGGCTCATAACTTTATGTATTATATCATAATCGATCAAAATGGAAAGAGTCCAAGTTGCCTCGGACCCTCCCCGCAATTGGAACCTATCGGTTCGCATTTTTATTTGGCTTCACTCTTTTATTGCGTTACGTACTGAACGCTGACTTTGTCCTGGGAAACACCCAGCTCCTTGATAATCAGGTCCATAATGCTTACGGCTTCCTTGGCTTCCATCTTCTCGCTGACGACGACAACCTTAAATTTGTCTTCCGTTTCTTGTACGACGGCATTCGCATATTGCTGTTTCAGTCTTTCTTCGATGTCGTAGATTTTCGCTTCTTTCTCTTCCAATGCGCTTAATTCCTGCTGCGCCATGGCGGCTTCCTCCAGCGATTTGTTCTCGTTGATCGCCTGAATCAGCTCTTCTTGCTTCTTCATGTTTTCCTGGGTGCGGGTAAATTGATAGGCATTCAACGTGTCCGTAGAGGAGACGCCCTGGGCTTCCAACTGGTTCAGCACATCTTCATCCGTTGCGGCTGACTTCTGCCCGTCCGCAGTCGGAGCGCCTTCCGCCGCCTTGTTGCCATCCGTCGCTTTCGCATCGCCGGTAGCCGCAGCGTCGTCGTTTTTCGCCGCATCCGGATTTTCGGCACCGTCCGCCGCGCCGGCTTGTTCCGATTCGTCCGCGCCTGCGGTACCGTCCGTGATGGCGCTGCCGTTTTCGCTGCCGTCCGTAGTCACTTCCGACAGGATCACGTCGTCTCCCGCGTTTCCGCTGCCTTCCAGAACGCCGTCTTGCGTCATGCCGTTATTTGTCGTGCTGACATGCTGTCCGTCGGTTGGCGTCGAAGTCTGCGGTCCGTCCTCCGTAAATAAGTAGTAGGCGGATAAAATAACCATCAAGCTCAGCATGGAAACCAGCCAAATCGTTTGTCTTTTGGATTTCATAATGGAATTCCTCCTCAAATTTTAAATGGATCGAGAGACATCCTGACTCCGAATCATCGATTATTGCGATTGCTTGCGCGGAACGACGGAGATCCGGTATGCCGGTACGTTTAGGCCCTTCTCGACAGCGTCCACGATCAAGCTTTTCACCGTTTTGTTCTCGGCCCCACGCGCTACGATCAGCACGCCGCGAACCTTGGGTTTGATCTTCTTGGTGACGATCGGCTGCTCGCTGCCGGAAGCCTCGTAGGTGACGATCTGGCCATCCCGGGTATATTGGGTGATGTGCCGTTTCCCTCCGTCCGCATCGCTTTCTTCCGTTAGTTCCTGCGAGTCTTTAATATTCCGTTGAACCACGATTTCCTCGGTCGAATCGATGGTTACGAGCACGTCCACCGCACCGACCCCCACGATTTTTTCCAGGATCTCCTTGGTTTTGCCTTCGAGCGTCATTTCGATGCTGCTGAAATCATCGTTCCCCGTTCCGCCCGCGGATCCGGACGAATCGGCGATTTCCTGCATCATAGGCGGTTCGCGGCTCCCCTCGCCGTTAGGTTCCATCTGCTTCACGTTGACGAAGGAATTGAACAGCATAATGGCGATCCCGACCAGCCCGAGGATCAGCAGCCAACGAAACGTACTTGCGGTTTTTTTGCCTTCCGCTCCCCGACCAAGCCATTGCTCCAGTTTTTTCAGCCATCCCGGCACTTTCATCACCTCCCGGCATTATCTTCTTTAGGATTCGCGGCCCCAAGGACCGTAACCGCCTCTCTATCTACGCCCCAGTTCTGCTGGAGCAGCTCTTCGATTTGCAAGACCAACCGGCCTGCCGCCGGCTTGGCCTCGCCCGCTGCCTTGCCGCCGCCATCGTCGTTCGACCCCGAGGCGGTTACGTCCCGCGCTTCGTCGCCGGAGTCGGCCATCGCCGCACGGCTTTGAGTCTCGATCCGATCTTCCTCACCCACGGCCTTGCCGGAATTCTCTTTTGTGCTTACGTTGATATTAATTTTCTCTACTGGTGCGATCGATATCTCCGGCCCCCGTCCGGCTGCACCGGGATCAACGCTGGCCTCTTCCGGCTTGACCTGCGCCAGGACCACCTCGACCGAGGAGATGACCGGCTCCGCGGCAACCGGACGGGTTCCGTCGGCTCCCGCCTGCGCTTTGGCGGGTTCCGTTCTCAGCTTGACGGAGACCCGGTCTACCTGCTGCCCTGTCGTTCGTTCGATTTGTTCCTTCATTTGTCTGGCTGCCTCCTCGCCTGCCCAGGCGAGCGCTTCGGATTCCTGCTTCCGCTTCAACTTCTCGCCCTGCTGTAGAATCGCTTCCGTGCTTTGGTTCCGAGAATCGCTCGCCATGCCGTCCCAACTGGTGGCGAAAGCCGCTTCAAGCTGATCCTTGGCATCCGCCGCAAAGAAACGCATGACCGGGGATAGCAGCGTCAGCAGGATCAAAAGGCTGACCACGAATTTGACGTAGCGCTCCATCGCGCGGTTGGGCAGCAGCAAATCGATAAAAACCGCGATCAGCACGATGAAGATAATTTCTCTCAACCACTCCGACAGCCAGTTCACGCATGATCACCACCCCTTGTTCATTCGTTTTGTCCTTGGCGTTTCACCTCATCATGACGGTGATGTTCCCGGCGGTCAGCATGATCGTGATCGCCAGGAAAAACATCATGCCGACGGCGGCCAGCGCCGCAAAAACATACAGCATGCTCTTGCCGATCGTCTCCAGGCAAGCGATGACCGGCGAATCGCCGAGCGGCTGCATGACTGCCGCAGCCAGATTGAAGATCAGCGCCAGCGTAATGATTTTGATCGCCGGAAAAGCGCAGAGGAACAACAGAATGATGACCCCGACCAGGCCGATCGAATTTTTGACGAGCAGAGAAGCCGAGATGACGGTATCCGTAGCGTCGGCGAATACTTTGCCGACGACCGGCACGAAATTTCCGGTCAGGTACTTGGCCGTGCGCAGCGTGACCCCGTCCGCCACCGATCCCGCGATGCCTTTTACGGAAATGACGCCGAGAAAGACGGTGAGCAGAACCCCTAGCAGAGCCATGCTGACGGTACGAAGCAAATTGGCCAGCTGAGTGAGCTTATACTTGTCGGACAACGAGCTGACGATGTGAAGTACCGCCGAGAAGAACAACAACGGGAACACGATTGTATGCACCGCCGTTCCGACCGCGTGAACCATAAATACGACCAGCGGATGGGTCACCGTCACCGTCACCGCATTGCCTAAGGAGGCCAGGAGCGTAAACAGCAGCGGCACCATCGCCATCATGAAGTCGATCATTCCGCTGATCGCATTCGTGGCGTACGTGATCGCGACGTGGAAGCTGTTGATCGCGAGTACCAGGATGACCATGTAGCAAATGGAGTAGGCCACTTTGCTGACCTGTTTGCGTTCGAACGCCGTTTGCAGGGTTTCCAGGATCATGCTGAAGATGGTAAGCAGCACGATGGTCACCAGGATGTGCCCGTTGTATAACACTTCGTGCCACATATATCGCATCAGGCCGCTAAGTCCCGATTTCAGACTGAAGCTCTCGTCCTGCTGTAGAAGCATTTCCATAAATGAAGGAACCTTCTGATCCGGAAAAAAACCGCCGTAATCCTTCATTAGCTGCTGCCAATACTTTTCAACCTGATCGGTGGGAAGCTCCTCGGCCTGGCGCTGGATCCAGTTATCCCCTTCCCCTTCGGCGGAGGCGATGACGGGCATGTACCCAAACAGCAGCACGCCCAGAAAAATCAAGAGCAACGTAGGGCCGCGCCATCGTTCGTTCGTAGCGAGCATAAGTCCTTCTCCCCAATCTGATGCCATGCAGCCTGCTAAGCCGGCAGCAGCTTAATGACGGTCTCGATAATGATGCTGATGATCGGAATGGCGAGCACCATGATGAGCACTTTTCCCGCCATCTCGATCTTGCTGGCGATGCCCTCCTGCCCGGCATCTCGGACGATCTGCGCGCCGAATTCGGCAATATAGGCAATGCCGATGATTTTCAGAATCGTCTTCAGATAAATCATCTGGACTCCGGATTTTTCGGCCAGATCCTCGAGTACCTCGATAATTCCGCCAATTTTGCCGATCAGGTACAGAAAGATCAGAACGCCCGTACTTGCGGCGATCAGGAAAGCGAACATCGGCTTTTGTTCCTTGACGACCAGGACCAACACGGTAGCGATAAGCCCGAGCCCTACGACTTGGATGATTTCCACGGAGCGATCACCTACTGGAATAAGAAAATCGATTTGATTTCCTGAAACAGACTGTCAAGCAGCCGAATGACCATGAACAGGACGACAACGAACCCGATCAGCGTCACCCAATGCGCCATGTCTTCTTTTCCCATCTGCTTCAGCACCGTATGGATCATGGCGATAATGATACCGATGCCCGCAATCTGAAAAATGGCGTTCACTTCTATGTTCATTGATTTGGCACCTCACTAACGATTTCACAGGCGACAATCAGCCGTGGAGGGAAATGGAATTCAGTAGAACAAAATGACGATGAACGCTCCGCACAAAAGTCCCAAGCTTCGATACATTTTTTCATAGCGGGCTTGTTCTTCCCGTGCCGCGGATTCCTCGCTTTCCAGTTGCCGCACCGCCGTGGCCAGATGACCCAGTTGGTCCTTCCGGTCGCTTGTCCCGAGCGTCAAGCTGAGCTGCCGGATGACTTCCTGCTCGGGCGCCTTCATGGCGGTATATTTCCACAGCTTCGTCACGGCTTGCTCCAAGCTTTCTTGCGCGGTCCACGGGTGAGCCGAACTCATATTGTCCGCCGCATTGACGAAAATCGCCCGAATCGGCTCCCCGCTTTGCTCGCCGATTCTTCGGAGCGCGTCCGGCAAGGGCGTAAAGCCGTACATGATTTCCGTCTCAAGCCGCTTTAAAGCGAGGATGAGCCGTCGGATTTGGCTTGGCCGGGCGGCGAACTGCCTGGCTTGCAGCCAGCCTGCCAATGTGGCGGTCAGTAGGACGAGCGCGGCCCCGAACATCTTAAGCATGTTCTTCCCTGCCTTTCCAGCCGGGTGAGGCCGCCGGGATGCCTCGGCGTTTGCCGTCCCACAGCTTGAATGCCAGTCCTTTTTCCGTTCGCGCCAGCACCGTGTACATCTGGAAGAAGGAGCTCTCCGCCAGCTTGGCCAACGCCGGGCGGGCGGCCAGATCGTCCACGCTCGACCCGTGCGCCGTAGCGATGACCCGAACTCCGGCGTGCAGCGCTTCGGCCAAAGCTTCGGCATCCTCCGGGCGGCCGATCTCGTCCACGATCAGCACGTCCGGCGACATGGAGCGAATCATCATCATGATCCCCTCCGCCTTCGGACAGCCGTCCATGACATCGGTTCGCGGACCGACGTCAAAACCGGGCACCCCCCGCTTGCTGCCGGCGATCTCCGAGCGTTCGTCGATCACCGCAACCTTCAGCCCCGGCCAGAGCGCTTCGGGATGTCCCCAGGTTCCGCTGCTAATTTGACGGGCCAAATCGCGAATCAGCGTCGTTTTGCCTTGCTGCGGCGGCGACAGGATCAAGGTATGGTGCACCGTTTTATGCCTGAAATCCAGCAGCTTCGGCAGGATCGGGTCGGCGATGCCGCGGATCTCCCGGGCAATCCGCACGTTAAAGCCGCTGATGTCGCGCAAGTGCTCCACCCTCCCTCCGCTAAGCAGAGTTCTTCCGGCCAATCCGATGCGATGGCCGCCGGCGATCGTAATAAACCCTTTGCGAAGCTCCTCTTCCATCGTGTAGAGCGAATGGTTGGTGATCAGGTCAAGCAGGCGATTGCCGTCCTGCTTGCCCGGCTTGTACGCCGCGTCCGGATCCCTCGTCATCTCCCCCTCGGGCGTTAGGAAGAAGTAGCGGCCGCCTGCGTTAATCTCGAGCGGACGCCCCTCACGGATGCGAATCTCTTCCAAACCCGGAAAGATAGAAGGCGGAAGCTTAAGCAGCAAGGCCCGAAGATTGTCGGGAAATACGGTCAACCAACTCGGGTTCATAGGCGTACCCCCAAAACTCTTACTTTCATGCATGTCCATACCGCCCAAAACTTTCTCTTAATTGAATTGTTTTTGCTATATCACATGTGTATGCTTGTACTTTGCCAATATGCTAGGGAAATCTATCATTTCTTCAAAATACCGATTAAGAGACAAGCCACTCCGCAGCCGATCCATACCATCTTTCCCCAGGAAAGTTTATCGGCGATGCCGGCTAGCCCGATGGACGTGGTGACGAGCAGAATCGTCGGCCCGACGAACGCCAATGCCGAGTTGACGGCCAGCGCTTTATCCACCCTTCCAAGCTTAAGCATAAGCAGCGCCGCCAGAATCTCGATCGTACCCGAGAAGATGCGCAGAGCTGCCATACTGGTTACGAATTTATCAAGCATAAGTACCTCCTTCTTGTCCCATCTGTTCTCTTAACGATATGCCCGAATATCTCTATTTATTAAAAAAAAGGAGTCGTCCCCAAAACACAAAAAGGCCGGATGGAATATATTACCTTTCCATCCGGCCTTTTTGTGTTCATGGGCTTATGGGGCAGCCCCTTCCATTTCGCGTTTGATATTTTCCGGGTTCCGTTGGTTTACCGGCGTTCCTGCGGCCCGCCAACAAAAGCGGTGCTCTCCGCGTCCAGGCCGTAGGCCGTATGCAGCACGGTTACGACCTCGTTTAGCTTACTTCCGTCGATGACGCAGGATACTTTGATTTCCGAGGTGCTAACCATCACGATATTGACCCCTTGTTGCGAGATCACGTCGAACATTTGTGCCGCGACGCCCGGATGGCTGACCATGCCGGCGCCAACGATCGACACCTTCACGAGTCCTTCCTCGGAGGTAACTTGCTCGTACGGCAGTTCGCTGCGGATCCCTTCCAGCACCTTCACCGCTTTGTCGCAATCGGACAGGGCCACCGTAAAGGAGAAGTCCGCTTTGCCATCCGTTACGCCGCTTTGCACAATGATGTCCACGTCGATTTTCGCTTCGGCCAGCGAGCCGAACACTTTCGCCAGTACGCCGGGCACGTGCGACACGCCCATGATGCTGATTCGGGCCACGTTCTTATCGTAAGCGATACCGCTGACTACCACACCTTGTTCCATATTGACTTCCTCCTTCACGACCGTACCTTCATGATAGTTAAAGCTGGAGCGAACGACGAGCCGGACCTTGTTGTGCTTCGCGTATTCCACCGCGCGGGGATGCAGGACCGCCGCCCCCAGATTCGCGAGCTCGAGCATCTCGTCATACGAGATTTCATTCAGCTTGCGGGCGTTTTTCACGATTCGCGGGTCGGTGGAATAAATCCCGTCCACGTCCGTGTAAATCTCGCAAAAATCCGCTCCCGTCGCTGCGGCCAGAGCAACCGCCGTCGTGTCGGAACCGCCTCGCCCAAACGTGGTGATTTCCCCATCCTGGGTCATGCCTTGGAAGCCGGCAACGATCACGATATGGCCTTCCTCCAGCGATTTCAGTACCCGTTCGGGTTGAATCTCGGTGATCCGGGCTTTGCCATGCTCCGCTTCCGTGCGGAAGCCCGCCTGCCAGCCCGTATAAGAAACGGCTTTGGCGCCAAGCGCGTCGATGGCGATCGCCAGCAGCGCGATGGAGATTTGCTCGCCGGTCGTCATCAACATATCCATCTCCCGCAAAGGCGGGTTCTGATTCAACAGCTTTGCCTGATCGATCAAATCGTCCGTCGTGTCGCCCATCGCGGAGACTACTACCATGACCCGATGCCCTTCCTGCTGCTTCTCCACAACGCGCCGGGCGACGCGCTGCATGCGCTCCGTATCGCCTACGGAGCTGCCTCCAAATTTCATCACGTATAAAGCCAAGTCAGACCCTCCCTAATGGTGCCCCGAATCGGAGCGTTCAGCCCATTGAATCCAGTAACGCTTTAAACCAGTATAATACGAAAGACCCGAAGTTCGTCAATGCTTTTGCGGATATTAACAAAAATTCCTCCACCCAAGTCAGGTGGAGGATGCCGCTTTAGGACCAAGCCCCCGCTTGGAGCAGAGCCTTGTACCAAAACAACCGCAGGGGGAATTATGCCCGCGAAATGTATTTGCCTTCGCGCGTATCGATCAGCAGCACGTCGCCTTCATTAATGAAGAGCGGGACTTGAACGTTCAGGCCGGTTTCGACCTTGGCGTTTTTGGTTGCGCCGGTTGCCGTGTTGCCCTTGATCCCCGGTTCGGTTTCAATGACTTTTAACTCAACGCTGTTCGGCAGGTTGATCCCGAGAATTTCGCCTTGGTAGCTGACGATTTTGACATTCATGTTTTCCTTCAGGAAGTTCAGCTCCCATTCCAACTGTTCCGAAGTCAACGTGAATTGATCGTAAGTTTCGTTGTCCATGAACGTATGTTCTTGGCCGCTGGCATACAGGTATTGCACGTCGCGGTTTTCAATCATCGCCCGACCGATCGTTTCACCGGCGCGGAACGTTTTTTCCACGGTGTTGCCGTTACGCAGGTTTTTCAGCTTGGAGCGGACGAACGCCGCGCCTTTGCCCGGTTTCACGTGTTGGAACTCCAGCACCGTATAAATGTCGCCGTCCACCTCGACGGTCAAGCCTGTTTTAAAATCGTTTACTGAAATCACAAAAGTACCTCCTCAAGTGGGTTAACACTTCTATTAAAATTGAAAAATACCCAAATTTCAAGCTGCCGTCGTAAGCTGCTGTTCCCCCACGCTTGGAGTCCCTGCGAAATCACGCACAGCCGGGCGTCCGCCCTTATGAGAACCGTTCGTCTTGATTAGCCGAGCGAAATGAAGTCCTTCGTCGACTCCGTCAACCGGCGCATCCCGGTCTCCGTGATCACCACATCGTCTTCGATGCGAACGCCGCCGATTCCCGGCAAGTAAATGCCCGGTTCCACGGTAACGACCATCCCCGGCTTCAACACGGTATCGCTCGCTTTGGATACGCGCGGCGCCTCATGCACTTCCATGCCGAGGCCGTGTCCGGTGCTGTGGCCAAACTGTTCGCCGTAGCCGTAACGGGTGATCACGTCGCGCGCCAAGGCGTCGGCTTCCCGTCCGGTCATTCCCGGACGCAGGAACTCCAGCGTATGCAGTTGGGCCTCCAGCACGATATCGTAAATTTCGCGAAGCTTGGCGCTTGGCGTTCCCAAGGCCACCGTCCGCGTAATATCGGAGCAATATCCATTATATAATGCGCCGAAATCCATCGTTACCAGTTCGTTCGCCTGCATGATGCGTTCGCTTGCTCGGCCGTGAGGCAAAGCGGAGCGTTCCCCGGAAGCCATAATCGTATCGAACGAAGGGCCGGTTGCGCCGTTCTTCCGCATGAACGTTTCCAACTCCAGCGCGGCCTCCCACTCACTGATTCCAGGCTTCAGCACGTCCAGCATATGCTGGAACGTCCGGTCGGCCAACTCGGCCGCTTCCTTCATGATCGCCAATTCCTCGGCGTCCTTGAACATGCGCAGTTCTTCTACCAAACCGCTCAGCGGAACAAGCGTTGCCGGCTTTAGTTCCCGCTCGTAAGTGCGGTAAGTGGCGAACACCATCTGCTCTTCTTCAAATCCAAGCCGATCCAAATTCTCTTGTTTCAGCAGGCCTTGAATCGTTCCGGTGACCGAAGCCCCATGATCCACGATTTCGAACCCGGGCGCCTGTTCGGCCGCCTGCGTCAAATAACGGAAGTCCGTCAGCAGCCAAGCCTTTTGCTGCGTAATCAGGACATAGCCGGAACTTCCCGTAAATCCCGTCAAATAGCGGCGGTTCACTTCTCCGGTGATCAGCACGGCTTCGATCTGCTGCGATGTCATCGCTTCGCGGAGCCGGTTTATACGTGTACTCGCCATAACTAACTCTCCCTTTTTTAATAAGGTAGTTCAAAAAGCCGTCTTTGGATCACGAAGCTCAAGCGAAGGAGCATTTCGGCGTCGAATCTTGAATTCAGCCGGTCCTTCCGTTGCTCACGTAGCCTCCGGCTACGCTCCGCTACTCACTCCCTAGCTTCATCCAACCTTCTCGGTGCTCCACACCCGTCCTTTTGAACCTTTATTTGAATTGGTAGTTCAAAAAGCCGTCTTTGGATCACGAAGCTCAAGCGAAGGAGCATTTCGGCGTCGAATCCTGAATTCAGCCGGTCCTTCCGTTGCTCACGTAGCCTCCGGCTACGCTCCGCTACTCACTCCCTAGCTTCATCCAACCTTCTCGGTGCTCCACACCCGTCCTTTTGAACCTTTATTTGAATTGGTAGTTCAAAAAGCCGTCTTTGGATCACGAAGCTCAAGCGAAGGAGCATTTCGGCGTCGAATCCTGAATTCAGCCGGTCCAAAGCGAACGCTTCCGAAGCATGTTTCCTCCGGAAACATTTGAGTTGCTCACGTAGCCTCCGGCTACGCTCCGCCACTCACCCTCCTGCTTGTAACGGAACTCAGAGACGTTATTTATCCGCTTCTGGGGGTTTTCTGCGGCTAACGGAACTAGGGGGCCTTATTTCGAGCAAAACCGGCCCCTTCGCTTCCATTAGAGTCCAATAAGGTCTCTCAGTTCCGTTACTTTGGGAAATAACCGCGAAAGGGTTGAATAGAGGCTGTACGTTCCGTTACGCATCGCATCCACAAACCGCAAACTTCGCTCTTCCTTACCGAACTTCCGAACTCCACAACTTCGTTATCCCCGCTCCAAATGGCGTTTTAGCGCCAACAGTCCCATTTCATACCCGAAAGCTCCGAACCCGGAGATTTGTCCGACGGCGATCGGTGCGATTACCGAAGTGTGACGGAACGCCTCGCGGGCATGGATATTGGACAAATGGACCTCGACAACGGGGAGATTCACCGAGGTCAAGGCGTCCCGAAGCGCATAGCTGTAATGCGTCAACGCCCCCGGATTCAGCAGAATCCCGTCCGTATTTCCGTAGGCGGCATGAATTCGGTCGATCAGCTCGCCCTCATGGTTGGATTGAAAGAAGGAAAGCTCCAGCGCGATCGGCGCGGCCAGTTCCTTTAGTTTGTCTTCGATGTCGACGAGTTTCTCGGAGCCGTATACGCCGGGCTCGCGCACGCCAAGCATGTTCAAATTCGGTCCGTTCATCACCAGGATGCGGTACATGGCGGCTCCCCCTTTCCGAAAAATAACCAAAAATAATTTTAACATAGGAGGGAGCCGCTTGAGAAGCTATATCTTTTCGTCCCGACGCTTATTGAAGCGCTTGCTCGCGGGCTTTGTTCGGTTCGCGCGACCGTTCGTCCGTATATTCCTCCGCCGTGGTGTAGCCGATAAACAGTCCCCATAGCAGATACAGGCAGAATTCGCTGATGATCGTGGTCCGCGACAGCTCGCGCAGCGGGGGAATCAGATCAAGCAGCGGACCCAGCATCCCGAATAAAATCCCCCACCACGCGATGCCGTACAGGATGCCCGGTCCCGGTCCCTTCAGTTTACGGAACGCCAGCACGTAGAGGATCGTCGCCAGCAGGGACAATGCGATAAACGACAGCCACCCGACGTAATACCCGGCTTGACTATGCAGGAACGAATTTTTGAAAAAAGGCTCCACCAGATAGCCGGGCAATACCGAGGTAAAGCCCATATAGAAAAACAGCCCTTTGACGCCTCCCCAGATCAAACCGGCGAAAAATCCGATTTCCAGCGAGAACAGCCAAATGTTGGTGTTTTCCCGGCGCCGTTGCTGCCAGGGCTGAATCCTTGGCCGCGATTGCTCCTTGTCCGACTTCATGCGCATCCTTCCCTTCCATAGAAATATTTTCATTCATTTTTTTGAGCATTAGTATGCACATTTCCAAAAAGACTAAACAAACTAGAATTTGCCCGCAAAGTCCGTTACAATGGAATCATTACAAATCTTCTGATCCACGCCGATTACGCCATACCAAACTTATCAATTGTAGGAAGGTGAAAGTTTTGCCTGAACAATCCGCACCGACGATTTACGGCGGCCAAGCCGTTATAGAAGGCGTCATGTTCGGTGGAAAATATGTCAATGTGACCGCCGTTCGGCGGAAAACCGGGGAAATCACCTTTTTGGAGGTCCCCAAAGAAGACAAGGAATGGATCAAACCGCTGCGAAAAATTCCGCTGATCCGCGGAATCGTCAGCATCGTCGACTCCAGCGCCAAAGGCTCCAAACACCTCAACTATTCGGCAGAGGCGATGGCCGACGACGAGATGGATCCGGAGGAACGCGCCAAACAGAAGGAGAAAGAGGAGTCCGGCTTTTCCCTTACCATGCTGCTTGGAGTAGCCGTAGTCGGGGTCTTGTCCTTTATCGTGGGCAAGCTGATATTTACGTTGGTTCCGGCGCTCTTGGAGCAATATTTGTTTCAACACGCTTTTGCCAGCCAAACGCTGCATTCCCTAATCGAGGGCGCTATCAAAATCATCCTGTTGCTCGCCTATCTGTGGCTCATGTCCCAGACACCCGTGATCAAACGGTTGTTCCAATACCACGGGGCAGAGCATAAAGTCATCTCCGCATATGAAGCCGGAGCAGAATTGACCCCGGCCAATGTGCAAAAATTCAGCCGTCTTCATTACCGCTGCGGCAGCAGCTTTATCATTCTGACAGTGATCGTCGGCGTCATCATTTACTCCTTGCCTATATTCAGTTGGGATTCGCTATGGGAGCGCATCTACATCCGGGTGCTGCTGCTCCCGCTGGTCATCGGACTCTCGTTCGAAATGCTGCGCCTTACCAATGCGGTTCGCGACATCCCGGTCCTTCGTTTCCTCGGCTATCCGGGACTGTGGCTGCAGTTGTTGACGACAAAGGAGCCGACCGATGATCAGGTCGAGGTATCCATCGCGTCGTTTAACCGGATGCGCGAGCTGGATGCCCAGTGGGAGCAAGTCGGCGTCACCCCGGCGCCCGTTCGTTCGACTTTGGATCCCTTGAAAGGATGAGGTAACATGAAAAAGCAAGGCATCATGTTTTGGGTCATCGTCCTCCTGGTCGCTATCGGCATCATCGACAGTCTCTTTGTCAGCCATCGAATCCCTTGGAGCAGCATCATCGTTCCGGTCGCCGTCATCGGCATCGTCTTCCTGCTGTATAAATTCCCGCCGCGGAAATACCGGAAGACGCAGCCGAAAATCAAGCCTTCCGCGCGGACGATGGCCAAAGTGGCCGCAGAACGCAAGCCCGCCCGCAACGAGAAGCGCAGAGCGTATCCGTTTCAAGTCATCGAAGGCCACAAAGGCAAGAACGACGACGATTTGCCTAAATATCATTAATAAAAATCCCAAAAGGACGGCGCCGCGCAAACTGCGGCACCGTCCTTTTGGGTTTATTTTTGCGCGGCGTAAGCTTGCTGGTACTTCTTGAACTGATCCTCGTAAAGCTGCACGTTCCAACTGCCGAAGAACCGGTCTCCGGCCAGAAAACCCGATTCGTATAACAGCAGGCTCTCCTCTTCGCTAATATCGAATTGCGTCGTACCGATGCCAAGCGTCGGGATCTTCACGGTCCGGTACCGGTTGGATTGCTCGATGTACCGCTCGTCATGGGCGGACAACATCGTCTCTACGATCGCCTGCAGCATCGTAAACGGCCCGGTAATGCCATGCGGCTTATTCGTGTTTTTGCCGACCATTTGAAAGCCGACGGTCGGAATGCGCCTCTCCCCGTGCCGCGGTTCCTCGCGGTCAAACAGCCAAAGCGGAAAATTGCTGAGCAGCCCGCCATCGACAATATGCAGAAATTGCTCGGCGAACGGCTTCCCTTTGGCCAGCTTCGGCGGCAGCCGTAAGAGCACCGGATCAAAGAAATAAGGGATGCTGCAGCTCATGCGAACCGCTCTTGCCACCTCGAACGTCGCCGGTTGAATGCCGATATTGTCCAAATCATCCGGCAGGATCATAATTTTGCCGCTCGTGATGTCCGAGGCGATAATCGTCAGCTTTCCCGGCGTCAGATCGCCGAACGTGCGAATGCCTTTGGCCAACAAAATCTGGCGCACCCACTCCTCCAGCGCCTCGCCTGAATACAGGCCCTTTTTAAGCAGGACCCGCAGGGCCGGTCCTATCAAGGCCAGATTAAAAATCGGCGCCCGCTTCAGAAATTTCGTAAACGACGCGGTCAAGATCAGGTCTTTCATTTCGTCCGCGGTATAACCTGCGGCAATCATCGAAGCGATGATCGAGCCGGACGAGGTTCCGGCCACGCGATGAAACCGCGCGCCGTATTTCTCGGCCGCCCTGACCGCGCCGGCCAACGAAATCCCCTTGACCCCGCCGCCTTCAAACACACCGTTCATCAGCATCAGGCGCCTTCCCCCCAACCCGCATTCCGTCTACTGCTTATGTATGTCGGGAAGGGTTGTACGTATGCCTAAAGAACCTGCCCAGAGACGATACGCCGAATCGCCTCCGCCGCTGTGACGAGCTCACGTTTCATGGCAGCCCGTTCCAACCATTCAACCTGACCCTGTTCCGCCGATTTGCCGATGATGACCCGATACGGTATGCCGATCAAATCCGCATCATGGAATTTGCTGCCCGGACGTTCCTCGCGGTCATCCAGCAGGACTTCGATCCCGGCTTGGGTCAATTGTTCGTATAGCTGCGCGGCCAGCTCCATCTGCAGCGGATCCCTCGCGGATATCGGAATGAGGTGCGCTTGATAGGGAGCGACCGACGCCGGCCAGATCAGGCCGCGATCATCCTGGTGCTGCTCTGCGATCGCGGACATCAGCCGGGAAAGTCCGATTCCATAGCAGCCCATCAGCATGGGCTGCTGCCGTCCTTGGGCATCCAGAAATACCGCCCCCAGCCGTTTGCTGTACTTGGTTCCGAGTTTAAACACATGACCGACCTCGATGCTTTGCAGCAGCTCCAGCTTTCCGTCATGACATCGTGGACAGGCGTCGCCGCTTACAACGTTCCGAAAATCGCCAACGATCGCCTGCGGCACATCGCGAACCGGGCGAACCAAGCGCATATGGTTATCGGCCGCATTCGCCCCTGCGATCGCGGTAGCCAGGCTCCAGGCGTCCCGGTCCATCAATACCGGGATGTCAAGACCCATTGGATCGGCATAACCGACGGGAGCCCCGGTCACTTCCTTCACCGTCCCGCTATCGGCCAACTTCACCTGATCGACCCCTAACCAGGCGGCAACTTTCAGCTCGTTCACATCGTGATCCCCGCGTACGACGACCGCAACCGGTTCCTTACCGTCAGGAATGTAGATCAGCGTTTTGAGGAAATGTTCCGGCTCCGGCGCTCGATCCTTACGGCTTCCGCCCGGTTGCGGCGAAGCCGCCTTTTCAAGATTAGCCGCGTAATGGCATGCTTCGCAAACGGCTATATGATCCTCGCCGATATCGGCTAAGGCCATGAATTCATGGGTGCCCCCTTCTCCGCCGATGGTTCCCGGATCGGCCTCCACCGCCCGATATTCCAAGCCGCAGCGGCGAAAAATCCTCTCATAAGCGGTAAACATCGCCCGATAAGCCCGATCAAGGCCCGCCCAATCGGAGTCGAAGGAATAGGCATCCTTCATCAGGAACTCCCGGCCGCGCAGCAAACCAAACCGAGGACGTCGTTCGTCACGGAATTTCGTTTGAATTTGATACAGAGCAAGGGGCAGCTTCCGGTATGAACTCACTTCATCCCGCAGCAGCATGGTGATCACCTCTTCATGCGTCGGGCCAAGAGTAAATTCGCGTTCATTACGGTCCTTGAAACGGATCAACTCCGGTCCGTAGCGTTCATAACGACCGGAATTCCGCCACAATTCCGCCGGCTGCATGGCGGGAAGCAGCAGCTCCTGGGCTCCGGCCCGGTCCATCTCCTCCCGCACAATCCGTTCGATTCGATGCAACACTCTTCTGCCCAAGGGCAGGTAGGAGTAAATCCCTGCCGCCAATTGGCGAATGTAGCCGCCGCGCAGCAGGTATTGATGGCTGCTTGCCTCGGCATCGGACGGAGCTTCCCGTAAGGTTGGGGATAATAACTGACTTTGGCGCATATCTGAATCCTCCTTCATCCTGGTCCTGCAAAGACCGTTAAAAAACAAAAAGACACATCCGTCAAGGGACGAATGTGTCGTGGTACCACCCTAATTCCACCACCTGCAAAGATCAAGTGGCGCTCAGTTCCAAGGTAACGGTTGGGGACCGGTACGGGTTGAATTTTCCTCCAGGAAACTTCCCTGTACAGCTCACAAGGCGGGAAAAATTCACGTCGCGACGGAGACCTTCCAGCTCTCGAGTCTCTTCTCTGGTGACGCGGTCGTCAATTTCGATCCTTGATCACAGCCGATAATACTAAAAAACGATTTTGAGAACGAATTTACCGTATTTGATCCTTCCTGTCAAGGTTGTGTCCCATAATAGGACTGCAGCAGCGGGATCAACCCAAGCGGGTTCTTGCGTAAATCCTTGGCGCTAAAGAAAATGCTGCCGCTGATTTCGGGAACCTGTCGGTTGTACTCCAACTGATCGATAATTTCCTGTGCGCTGGACCAGCCGATTTCCGGCGTTCCCAGCTTATACGGCGCATGGCCGATGTACAGCTTCACGTTGGTACCTCGAACCTCTCCGGCCCACCAGTCGGCCAACAGGTCATAGCGGACCTCTTTCCGCGACAAGCTCCAATAGATCTGCGGAGCCACGTAATCGATCCATTCGTTTTTTATCCAGGTGCGGACATCTGCATAAGTGCTGTCGTATGCCGTAACACTGGCCTTCGTATCGGAGCCGGTCAAATCGTTCGACTTGTTCCGCCAAACTCCGTACGGGCTGATGCCATAAGACACGTTCGACTTGGCTTGGCCGACGCTTTGGCCTAGCTTCTGCACGAACTGATTGATGTTATCGCGCCGCCAGTCGCCTTTGGTTGCAATTTTCTTAACGTTATAAGTTTTGAACGTGGCGTCATCCGCGAATTTCTTCGAGGCCGTTTCCCCGGTCGGATAAAAATAATCGTCCAAATGAACGCCGTCGATCTCATATTCGTTCACGACTTCCATGATCGCTTGGATGACGTGCTCGCGGGCTTCCGGAATTCCCGGATTAATGTACAGCTTGCCGTCGAACTTCACGATCCATTCCGGGTGCACGTTCGCGACGTGATTGGCCGGAAGCTTGCTGGCATCGCCGCCCGTGCTGGCGCGGAACGGATTGAACCAGGCATGGAACTCCATGCCGCGGCGGTGCGTCTCCTCGATCAGAAACTGCAGCGGATCGTAGCCTGGATCCTTGCCGGCGGTTCCCGTCAAATAAGAGGTCCACGGCACCAACGAGGACGGATAGATCGCGTCCGCGGACGGGCGCACCTGAACGAACACCGCGTTCATGCCCATCGCCTGCACTTCGTCAAGCAATTGCACGTATTCGGCTTTTTGAGTCTCCACCTTACCATACGAGCTTTTGCTTGGCCAATCGAGGTTGGACACAGTCGATACCCAAACGCCACGCAGCCCGCTAGCCATATCGCCCGCAGCCGGCGGCCGCGGCAAATCGCCCTGCGGCAGCTCCCCGCCTGCGCCGGGATCCGACGGAACATTCACGGCACCGCTCGTCAGTATAATGGTACGGTTCTTCCCGTTCCAGTCGACGTTAATCCCGAGCTGCTCGCTGACGAAGCGAAGCGGCACCATCGTTCGGCCGGAACTGATTTCCACCGAAGCTTCAAGGTTGACGGTGCTCCCGCCCACTTGAACCGCGGAAGAACCTAGCGTCAACACGAGGGTGCTGCCGTCTTTTTGAATCGTCGCCGTTTGATCAGTTTGAGACCAGGCAACCTGGGCCCCCAGGTTTTCGCCGATCACCCGAAGCGGTACCATGGTGACGTTCGCCCCGGGCTTCATGTATGGCGAAGCATCGGTGGACAATTCCTCCCCGTCGAGAATAATCCGAATGTCGGATGCGGCAGTTGCCGGCGAATTTCCGGAATAAGGCCAGAAGAAGAACAACACGAGGAAAGGAATAAACCATTTGCGAAATTTCATCAGAATCCTCCACATCATCGTTATGTACGGACAAACCGCGCTACTCTCTTTAACGTCCGGCGGAGGCCAAGAGTTGCGCTCTCGGGGCAAAAAAAAGCATCTGCCTTATCTTCAAAGACAGATGCTTCTTCTACGATTCGTTAATCAGTTCCTGATGGACCGTCTCCAAATCACGGATCCGGGAGCCGTCGCGCTTGAAATATTCCACAAGCGTTGCAATGCGCGTGATGGAATCCCAGCTTAAATGATGCTCGATGCCTTCGACGTCTTTATAAATGTTCTCGTGGTCGACGCCGATCATGCCAAGGAACTCCTCTAGCAGTTGATGCCGGTCCACGAGCCGTTTGCCGATTTTTTTCCCTTTGTTGGTCAGGACAAGGCCCCGGTACTTCTCGTAAATCAGATACTCATCCTTGTCCAATTTTTGAATCATTTTCGTGACGGAGGAAGGATGAACCTCCAAACCTTCCGCGATATCGGATACGCGCGCGTATCCTTTCTCGTCGATCAGTTTGTAAATACGCTCCAAATAGTCCTCCATACTGGGCGTTGGCATCTATCGATTCCCTCTTTTCCATGAGTTGACGCGGACAAAACATGTACGCAGGTTAACATTACTCTGTTAATGATACATGTTCTGATTGTCCGTTGGCAAGTGCACATCGGCACACTTTCCGAGGTCCCCTCTTAGAACTTCAGCCATTCGGGCGTAATTTGCTGCAGCCAAATCGTGATACGGGCCATACGGTTCGTAAACAGCAGCACCCCCATCAGCAACATCAGGGCGCCGCCGATTTTCATCATGATCGCGGAATAACGAAGAATCCATTTCGTCGAGCCGATAAAGAAAGCCAGCGCAAAAAAAGGCAACGCAAACCCCAGCGTATACGCGGTGATGAGTCCGATCCAAGTTCCCGGCTCCGTCACGGCCAATGCGATGATCGCCGCCAGAATCGGACCGACGCAAGGCGACCAGCCTGCCGAGAAGCCGATACCGAAAATAAACGAACCGACGTATCCCGCCGGCTTGAATTTCAGGTCCATTTTCCGTTCCTTCAGCAGAAACTGCGGCTGGAAAATCCCCAGCAGAAACAAGCCCATACAAATGATCAGAATGGCGGACAATTGCCGAATCAACCCGCGGTATTGATTGAAAAATTCACCAAACAAACCGGCGCCGAAGCCGAGCGTGTAGAAGACGACGGAGAAGCCGAGGATAAACGCCAACGTATGCGTCATCGTCCGGAACCGGACATCCCGTTTGCTTTGCTCCGTCTTCAACTGCTGGACGGACATCCCGGTGATATACGACAAATAGGACGGATATAAAGGCAGGCAGCAGGGAGAAATGAAGGAAGCGATCCCCGCGGCAAAGGCAATCCCGAGATGGATGTCGGCCATATGAACCTCCTATGTATCCTTGCTGGCTAGGCGGAACTCCCCCTCTTGCCCAGCAAGGTAAGAATAAGCATGCAGATCAGCAGCAGCACGATCGTAGCGCCCGGCGCCAGATTCCAGATGCCGGCCACGATCAGTCCCGCCACGACCGCAATTTCGGCGATCACGACGGAGAAAATGACGGACGTCTTAAAACTTCGGGCAATCAGCAGGCTGCAGGCGGCCGGAATCGTCAGCAACGCCGAGACCAGCAAAGCGCCAACGATTTTGATGGCGGTGCTGATCACCAGCGCCGTCATGACCGTCAGCAGAAGATTCAGCAGCTTAACCGGAAGACCGCTTACCGAAGCGGCATCTTCCTCAAAGGTCAGCAGGAAAAACTCCTTGAAAAAGGCGGCAACGATGACCACCACCACCAAGGTAACGCCAAATGCCACGTACATATCGGTCGTATCCAGCGTATAAATACTGCCGAACAGATAGCTGACCACATCCGTATTGTAACCCATCCCTAGCGTGAAGAACAGGGAAGCCAACGCGACGCCGCCGGACATGATAATGGCAATTGACAGCTCGGCGTATCCTTTATACGCTTTGCGGAGCTTTTCTATGGCAAAAGAGGCGGCAACGGCAAAAGCCAGACCGACGCCAACGGGATAAACGCCGATCAAAAAACCTAAGGCCACCCCGGCTATCGTAACATGGGCCAGCGTATCCCCGATCATCGACAGGCGGCGCAGCACCAGAAAGATCCCGATCAGCGGCGCCGTCAGCCCGATCAGCAGCCCCCCAGCCAGCGCTCTTTGAAAAAACTCAGCGGATAAAATCTCCAACATCAACAACTCCTAATAGTTCTGCGAAGCAAAAAGGGCTTCGAAAGCGTAGACTAAATCAACGAATGCTGCAGGTCCGGAATCGCGCAATCCTGCTCGTGCGAGTGCCGTACGTAAAATTTGATCGCCCCGCAATGCTCGCGGGGTTCCTGACCCAGCTTGCCTTCGATCATGCCGATATCATGGGAGACCATCAGGAACGTCATATGATGATGGGCGTGCATATGAAAGATCAATTCAAAAAAATCGGCTTGCGTCTGGGCGTCGATACCGACCGTAGGTTCGTCCAAAATAAGCAAATCGGGTTTGTTGACCATCGCCCGCGCCAAAAATACGCGCTGCTGCTGGCCGCCCGACAGCTGGCCGATCCGCTTGTCCTGAATCTCGCCAATCCGCATGACTTCCATCGCATCGTCACACTTGCGCTGCTCCTCGCGGCCAATCCGGCGGAACAGCTTCTTGTTGTTGTATAGGCCGGACAGCACCACTTCGCGGACCGTCGCCGGAAACAGCGGGTTAAAAGCGTTCTTCTGCGGCACATAGCCGATCCGCTCCCAATCGCGGAAACGCCGGATCGGCTCGCCGAACAAGCGGATTTGTCCTTCCGTCGGCGGCAACAGGCCTACCATCATCCGCAGCAGCGTTGTCTTCCCCGCGCCGTTGGAACCGATCACTCCGACGAAATCCCGCTCGCGGACCCGAAAGCTGAAGTCGGAGATGACTCTTTGTTCCTGGTACGCGAAGGAGACATGATCGAGCTCGATGATACTGTCATGACAAACGGCATCCTGTGCCGTATTTGCGTCGGATTTCATTCACTTTGCGTCCTTCCGGTACATATAGTTTTCTTTTATTGTAGAGCTTGAATCAAATTTTGCAAATTTTTCTCCATCAGCGTAAAGTAATTGTCCCCGGCTTTCGCTTGGGATTTCGTCAACCCCTCCACCGGATTCAAGACCAACGTTTCCACACCGGCCTCGGAAGCCAGCGTTTTGGCCAATTTATCCGAGACGAGCTCCTCGAAGAAAATATAGCGGATGCCCTCTTCCTTCACCAGCTTCGATAATGCCACCAAATCCTGGGCCCGCGGCTCGGCTTCCGGCGAGAGCCCCATAATCGCGTGTTGGGACAATCCGTAATCCCGGCACAAATAGCCGAAGGCTTGGTGGGACACGACGATTTCTTTGTTCGGCAGCGCGGACAATTGTTCGGTAAACTTGGCGTCCAATTCCTGAAGTTGGCCAAGCAGCTCCTGATAACGGGCTTCATAAGCCGCCTGATGCTCCGGGTCTGCGTCGACGAAACTGTTCTTGATGTTCTCCGCCATGACGATGGCGGATTTCGGACTTACCCAGGTGTGCGGATCCACATGATGATCGGCGGTTTCCTCCTCATGGTCCGCTTCCGTCCCCGCTTCATGCTCCGCTTCCTCGCCATGACCATGGCCGTCGTTGCCATGATCGTGGCCGTCGTCGCCATGACCGTGGCCGTCGTCGCCATGACCGTGGCCGTCGTCGCCATTCGCTTTGATCAACTCGATGCCCTGGCTAACCTCCACGGTTTTGACCTTGGCGTCGCTCCCCAAGCCTTTCAGAAAGTTCGGCACCCAGCCCTCCAGCCCGGCACCGTTATACAAAAACAACTGGGCTTTGGACACATTCAGAATATCCTGGCTGCGCGGTGTCCAATCATGCGGCTCGACTCCCGTCGGAAGAAGATTAATGACGTTGGCGTCCTCGCCGCCGATCGCTTGGGCGAACTCATAGATCGGATAAAAACTGGTTATTACATTTACCTTGCCCTCCACGATCTTTCCGCCATCCGTGTTCTTTCCGCAGCCCGACAATGCCAGCATTGCGGCAAGCAGCGCCGCAATGAGAAGA
This sequence comes from Paenibacillus sp. JL3B1040, assembly GCF_057063165.1. Taxonomy (NCBI): domain Bacteria; kingdom Bacillati; phylum Bacillota; class Bacilli; order Caryophanales; family Paenibacillaceae; genus Paenibacillus; species Paenibacillus tiangongensis. The sequence goes on from NZ_CM169317.1 coordinate 3,429,178, forward strand.
AGTCCCCGTTTGGTTCTATGTAAAAGCATCATTTTCTCCCCTTCTTAATCGTAATGATTACCAACAAGGATTATAGGGCTATTCTTCTATGATTGTCAACCTCTATTATTCTTCCTTTCACAGCGTCACAACAAACAAAACCGCCAGTGGGGGTGCCCCTGGCGGTGGAAATGAACGGCGCAAGTTCCGCAGTTCGTGAATAATCGGTCTTTGCTTATTTCACGATGGCGCCGTTTGGCATCGAATCCGGCACCGTCGCCAGCGTCAGCTGGTCTCCTTGCGAAGCGGCCAGAATCATTCCTTGCGACAACTCGCCGCGCAGCTTTACCGGCTTCAGGTTGGTGACGCAAATCACCTTGCGTCCGACCAACTCTTCCGGCTTGTAAAACTTGGCGATGCCGGATACGACCTGACGCTGTTCGTAGCCCAAATCCAGTTGCAGCTTCAGCAGTTTGTCAGCCTTCGGTACCGGTTCGCAGGCCAGCACCTGCGCGACACGCAGCTCGACCTTGGCGAAATCGTCGATGCCGATTTCGTCCTTCGGCGCCGGCTGTTCCACCGCCGGTGCCGGCGTGGACGTCGCAGCCGCGGTCGCGGTCGGGGCAGTAGCCGCCGCTCCTCCGCTCATCGAGTTCGAAATGAACTCGATCTCCTGCTCCGCGTCGAGCCGCGGGAAGATCGGCTCACCTTTGGCGAGCTTCGTTCCGGCCGGAATCCGGCCAAACGTCTTGGTGCTCTCCCAGGTCGTCAGCTCCCCGGGAGCGATCCCGAGCTGTGCCCAAATTTTCGTCGGAGCCTGCGTCAGGAACGGCTGCAGCAGGATCGAAGCGATGCGCAACGACTCGGCCAGATGCGCCATCACCGAAGCAAGCTCGCCTTGCTTCGTTTCGTCTTTGGCCAGCACCCAAGGCTGCGTCTCGTCGATGTATTTGTTCGTACGGCTGATGAACGCGCCGATCTGGGTCAGCGCCACGGAGAATTCCATGTTCTCCATCACTTCCTCCACCTTGCGAACCATATCCAGCGCCGCTTGCTCCAACTCGGCGTCATACGCCGTAGCGTTCGGCTGATAAGCCGGAACTTCGCCGCCAAAATACTTCTCAACCATCGCCACCGTCCGGTTCAGGAGGTTGCCCAGGTCATTCGCAAGATCGGAATTGACCCGCTGTACGAAGCTTTCCGGCGTAAACGAGCCGTCCGAGCCGAACGGTACCTCGCGCAGCAAGTAATATCGCGTTGCGTCGAGCCCATAACGGTCGATCAGCACGTTCGGATCCATGACGTTGCCTTTCGATTTGGACATTTTGCCGCCCTTCATCAGCAGCCAGCCGTGACCGAACACCTTCTTCGGCAGCGGCAGCCCCAACGCCATCAGCATGATCGGCCAATAAATCGTATGGAAACGCACAATCTCTTTGCCAACCAGGTGAACATCCGCCGGCCAATACCGTTCGTACAGCTCCGGATGGTCCGTGCCGTAACCGAGCGCCGTGATGTAGTTGGACAAAGCGTCGATCCATACGTACACGACGTGCTTCGGATCGCCCTTCACCTTCACGCCCCAGTCGAACGTTGTCCGCGACACGGCCAAATCTTCCAGTCCCGGCTTGATGAAGTTGTTGATCATTTCATTTTTGCGCGATTCCGGCTGGATGAAGTCCGGGTTCTCTTCATAATACTTCAGCAGGCGATCCACATAGTGGCTCATCCGGAAAAAATAACACTCTTCCTTCACCAGCTCCACGGTATGGCCGCTTTCCGGGCTTTTCCCGCCGATCACTTCGCCTTGATCGTTGCGAACCACGTCCACCAGTTGCGATTCCGTGTAGTAGGTCTCATCGGGAATGCTGTACCAGCCCTCGTATTCCCCTTTGTAAATGTCGCCTTGCTTCAGCAGCTTGTCAAAAATCTCTTCCACGACCAGCTTATGCCGCGGTTCCGTCGTGCGGATAAAGTCGTCGTAGGAAATGTCCAGCTTCTCCCAAAGCTGCTTGATCCCCGCTACGATGCCGTCAACGAATTGCTGCGGGGTTTGGCCTTTTTCCTTCGCTTTCTGCTCGATCTTCTGCCCGTGTTCATCGGTCCCCGTCAAATAGCGGACATCAAAGCCGCGCAGCCGTTTGTACCGCGCCATCGCGTCCCCGGCCACCGTCGTGTAGGCATGGCCGATATGCAGCTTATCGCTGGGATAATAGATCGGCGTCGTAATGTAAAACGTTGGTTTGTTGTTGGACATTGTACCCTCATCTCCTTTAAGACTGTTCGAACCATCAATTAAACTACTAATACAACAAAAAAACTCCCGCCCCATCATGGGGCGAGAGAGTTCTCACGCGTTACCACCCAAATTTCCCGCACCTTCACAGACCACGGGCTCCACTAGTCGAAACCGACCTTCCGTTAACGCCGGACCCTACGCCGTTCCCTTACCCGCGCGCTGTGCGAAACGCCGACCGGCTCGAAAACGGTTCCTCCCGGACCATCTTCCAAAGACGCTCCAGACCGGTTTGCAGCTGCCCCGGCTCTCTGTGGCTGGATCTTATCCCTGTACTCATCCGTTCACTGGAAACTTTAGTGGTTGTTCAAAAAATCATCTTTCGATCACGAAGTAGTTCAAGACAACCGGGCCTTATGTTGCTCACGTAGCTTACAGCTACGCTCCGCTACTCATTCCCTAGTTTCATCCAACCTTCTCGGTGCTCCAAACCTAATTTTTTGAACTTACACATTTTATTTTGAACTTACATTTTATATTAAAAAAATTCCCAAACCATGTCAAGCCGCGCCGGAGATGGCCTTTCCCTGATTTGCGATCAGGCTTGTCCGCCGTTCAGCGGCGGCGTGCCCTGCTCTCCCCCGCGTTTCTTCTCCGCCTTCGGCGGAACGGGGTCGTACCCGCCCGGATGGAACGGCTGGCATTTGACGATCCGTTTGGCCGCCAGCCAGGACCCTTTCAGCGGACCATGCACCTCAATCGCCTCCAAAGCATACGCCGAGCAGGTCGGATAGAACCGACAAGTCGGCGGTTTCAGCGGCGAAATAAACTTGCGGTAGACATGGATCGGCGCCTGAAACGTTTTACGGACCACGCCCATCTCAAGACACCCCGCTCGGCTCCGGCGCGGCATCCTGCAGTTTGCCGTCCGGCCGGCAGTTTTTACAATACCCGAATACCTCGAATTTATGTTTCACGATCTGGAACTGCTCCGGCGCGTCCGTGAGCGGCATCGGACAGAAATGGATCGGATACGTCTTCTCGCATTGCAGGCAGATCATATGATGGTGATGGTGGCCATCGTTGCTGCAACTCGCCTTGAACTTCAACCCGTCCTCGAACATGACCTGCTCCAGCACGCCAAGCTCCTCCATGACCCGGAGATTACGATATACGGTATCGAAGCTAAGGCCGCTATACTGCTTGCCCATATATTCATAGACGTCCTTCGGGGTCAAATAACCGTTCCGCTCGGCGAACAGCTTGGCCAAGCTTTTGCGTTGGTCGGTAATCCGCAGTCCTCGGCTGGACATCACTTTGACAATTTCCTCGGTCGACAGCATGTGACATTCCTCCCGTCTGAACCTTTCTCTCCATGCGTCTTCTCTAATAATGCCGCAAATCGGCAGCACCGTCAAATGACCCGGATTCGCAAGGCTCGTAATGCTCACAAGGTGAAAAGTGTCCAGCTCTCGGGGGAGTGCCTACAAAATGTTGTATTTGTTACAACATTTTAAGTGCTAAACGGCTTAGTTACAGCGAAATATTGCATTCTGTACAACATTTCGCGGCAAACCTCGCTTGAAGCCCCGTTATTGTTGCACTTTATACAACATTTCACTCCAAACTTCCCAGCCTCCTACTAAAATGTTGCATAAATTACAACATATCAGCTTCTAACCTTACATCAAAAAGGCACGGCGCAGGGCGCCATGCCTTTTCGTTCATTTGCTCTTATTCGCTTTTCTTCTCCGGCATCTGCTGGAACAGCAGGTTTACGGACAGGTTGCTGCCCGGAGCGGCCGTGAATACAAGATCCACGGTTTGCTCGCGTTCGCCGGTGCGGAACAGCACGGCATTTTCGTTAGGCGCTCCGAGTCCTCCGACCGTCGGCAATCCTACGATATCGCCGTTGACCATGACCGCTCCCGAATAATTCCCGCCGCGCGGATTAAACGTGATCAATGTATTCGGCGCGACACGATATAGCTTGATCCGGTACAGAACGCCGAAGTTCCCGGCGTTCAGCCGATAATCGCCTTTAATGCCGTCGGCTCCTACCAGGAACGGGTCGCTGGAGTTATCGCCGATCAACAGCCGGGACGGCGTAGTGCCGATCAGGTTGGTCACCTCGATGTTGCGGTTGGCTTCCATGTAAGTGCCGCGATTATGAATGTCAGGTTCGAGCGCGCTCAGGTAAGGCAAGGTCTTGAATGGATCTTGCTCCTGATCGACCATAATCACCGTATAATGGAGCGTACGGTCGCTATACAAATCGGCAAACAGCGAAATGACGTCGCCTTGCTTCATCACTGTGGCGCTTAGCTCATCCAGGATGACTTTGCTTTCTCCCGGAGCAAGCCACAACTCCTTGTATTTGCTGCCGGTTTGCATCGACTCGTAATAGCGCTGTACCGATACTTTCCCCGTTGCCGTTGCATAAGGGCTTGGGCCGCCGAAGCCCAGGCTGCTTTGCGTCAAACGCGCCGTTTCACCGTTATTGTTCGTGGCGATAACGTACATTTTCACCGGTTTCCCGGTCACATTGGCGTGGTGAACCATGAAGCGCGTATTTCCGATGGCCGATTCCTTATACAGAATCCCTTTGGAATAGACTGTCTCCGGGCTGTTGCTCCGGATCAACGTTACCGCCTCGGAAGTGAAATCGTATTTGATCCGTTCCCAGCTCGGTACCTGCGTGCCGTCGAACGTATATTTCTCGCCGACCGGCATGAACAGTTTATTAAATTCGTCCTGCGTATAAAGCGTTTCGTTCGTAATCGTAATCGTCTTCTCCATGGTCGAGAACAAGCCGAATTGATTGACGACCTTCAAACGGATTGTCATTTGCCCCGGCGTAAAGAACGCCAGTTGTTTATTTTCCCAAATGCGTTCGGTGATGCCCACTTCATCCGTACTGAGGTCGGTGTAAGTGATCATTTCACCCATTTTGTAAGTGTCTTTGTCCGTGGTAAAATTCGCCACCGGCGGCGTATGCGGCTTGCTGACATGAATCGTCAGCGAATACGGATCACTCCATTGACCGCTGGAGTCCTGAACCCGGTATGTAACGATGTAATCCCCCGGCGTCATGAACATATCCTCTCGCCCGGTCCATTCCTCGTTCACGATGGGCAGTCCGATCGGCGAAGATGAACTGGTCACATACTGCACTTGAGTTTCGCCGGCGATCACTTCCTTGTTGCCGATCGTAAAAGAAGCTGTAGGCAGGGTGTTTAAATTGACGATGACTCGTTTGCCTGCCGAATCATACGAATAAGAAATATTCAAGGCCTTCGTGATCGCGGTCAGCGGTACCATGAAGTTGTTTTGCACCGAGTAGGATTTCCCCCGCATCGTTTGCGTCACGCCGTTCACTTTGTAATACGTCGTATTCATTTTGAACCGAAGCTCGTCGCTGCCCCGTTTAATGATCGTTTCTTTAGTCTTGTTGTCATAAGATAATTGGAATCCCGCCCGCTCGACGATCGCCCGGATCGATACGTAAGATACGCCGTCCTTCACTTCCATCGGATAACCGGCAAGGTATTCCTTTCCGTTTTGGTACATCTTCTTGCTGTTCACCATCAAAATCAATTGACCCGAGTTGCCCTGGGGTTGTGCTTGATCGATCGACGGTGTAACCGGACTGGTCGGCGGCGGAACCGAACCATCGTCGCTGTCCGTTTCCCCCTGGTCCTCTCCCGGAATCGTTCCCCCCGTCGTTCCGTCGTTTGTTCCCTGGTCCGTAGGCGTGTCGCCCGGCGGAACCTCATCGGTCGGATTAACCAATGTCCCGTTGTCTGCGAGCTGCTGCGTCACGGTTGACGGATCCGTGCCGTTTCCTTGCCCCGCTTCCTCCGCGCTGGCCGGAAGCACCATGGCAACTTGCGATACCACCAACATTGTGGTGATCAACAATCTCTTTACATTCATGCCTAAACTCCCTTACTCTCCCATTTTGTATTACTCCCTTTATCTCACAATGTATTAAACGCAAGTAAAAACGAAAAGTTGCTGACACGAACGACAATAAATTGGCAAAAGCATTCGTTCGATGTTGCGTTTTTCTTTATATTTTGACAAATCCCGCGAAAAAACGCCCGGAAATCGCTCCCGGGCGTTGTTGCAAAAAAATTTTTACGCTTGAGTCATGCGGACAGGCAAAACTCCCTGCGGCTGTCTCACGCCGAGCAGAACCCTAGCCGCCGCATCCAAAGAGTAGGGCCGGTTCTCATACAAGCAAAGATAGGCCTCGATCTCCGGAAACGCGTTCAAATCATAAGGATTGCGGGTAGAAACGACGATCATCCGTTTACCCGGTAGCTGCTGGATGCGCTGTACCAGCGTTCGCTGTCCTTCGGGGATCGCCCCCTCTGCGGTATAGGTCGCCACAACGATCTGGCCGACCGATCCGCATCGCTCCAGCACGGCAGCGATCTCCTCGTCGCTTGGCTCCGTCCCAATCACCGCTGCGGCTACCTGGCCGTGAAGCGGCCGCAGAGCATCCGCCAGCGTATAGGGCTGCACCGCCGGCTCATCGACCTCGGTGCGGTGCCGCAGCTCCGGCCAGACGACCAGCACCGGCCGATCGGTCTCGATCGGCAGGCTGCCCGCGCCCTTCACGAGCGTGACGCTGCGCTCCGCCGCTCGCCGCAGCATCTCGCCGCTCACCGCCTCCGGCGTCAGCGGCCCTGCCGTCGCCGTTGCAACGGACAACGCCTGCGCCGTATTGCCGATCCGCTTCGCCTTCAGCGCCAGAATCCGTTCCAGCGAGCGGTCGATTCGCGCTTCGCTGATCCGTCCGCTCCGCACCGCTTTGACCACCCGCTCGATCGCCGCGCGCTGCTCCTCCAGCGTATGGCTCACGAGCACCAGATCCGCGCCGGCTTCAATGGCCCGCACCGCCCCTTCGGCGATGCCGTAATGCCCCGCGATGGCCTGCATTTCCAGGCAATCGGTGACGATCAGCCCGCCGAAGCCCAGCTCTTCGCGGAGCAAGCCGGTCAGCACCCGGCGCGACAACGTCGCCGGGATCTCCTCTGGCTCGAACGCCGGAAAGATCACATGCGCCGTCATAATCGCGTCGACGCCTGCCGCGATCGCTTCTCGAAATGGCGCCAGCTCGACCTGATGCAGCCGTTCCTTCCCGTGCGGGACGCTGGCCAAGCCGCGATGGGAGTCCACCGCCGTATCGCCGTGGCCCGGAAAATGCTTGGCCGTTGCGATCACGCCCTGCGCCTGGGTTCCCCGCACTGCCGCAGCCCCGTGTACGGCAACCCGCTCCGGGCGTTCCCCGAACGAGCGCACGCCGATCACGGGATTCGCCGGATTGTTGTTGACGTCGACGCACGGCGCAAAGTTAAAGTTGATGCCCAGTTGCTGCATCTCCTTCGCCGCAAGCCGAGCCACTTCTTCCGTCAACGCAGGATCATCGGCCGCCCCGAGCGCCATATTGCCGGGGATGCGGCTCATTCCTTCATGGTCCAGCCGGGCCACCATGCCGCCCTCTTGGTCGATCGCAACGAACAGCGGAAGCTCCGGCTTCCGGCGAGGCATCGCCTGCAGGCTCCGCGACAGGTCGGCGAGCTGCTCTACCGAGGCGATATTTCGCCGGAAATATACTACGCCGCCTACATGTTCATGCTGCACCAGCGATCGAATCTGTTCGTCCGGCACCAAGCTATGAAATCCGCAAATAAACAGCTGCCCGATCTTCTCCTCCAACGTCCATGCCGTCCAATCCACTAGCCGTCCTCCTCATCGTAAATTAATCCGTTCTAAGATACGTTGGATTCCTTCTGCCGGAAATCCGACGGCGTCATGCCGGTATATTTCTGAAAGACCTTGGTGAAATAACGCCGCTCTTGGTAACCGATCGCGGTCCCGATCTGCGCGATCGAACGCTCGCTGCTGCGCAGCAAGCATTTGGCCATCTCCATTCGCTGTTTGGTCAAATACTCCACGAACGTTTCGCCAAAATGGTTCTTGAAGAGCAAACAGAAATAACTGCTGCTGATGCCAAGATAATCGGCGATTTCTTCGATCCCGAAATCGTGGCCGAGATGGTTTTGGATATAATTTTGCGCGGACATCATCAGCAGCTCCGTGGATTTCTTGGCCGACAGACAACTGCGCGACTGCACGATCAGCGAGACGACCAGCGACAGCAGCTCTTTCAAGCTCAGCGGCTCCCGCAGCCGCTGCCATAACGCTTCTTCCTGTTCTCGCGGCAGCATTTGCAGCTCGCGCATTTCGCGCAGCAGATGGATGAGCAAATAATGCATCAGCTTCTCCGCCGCGCCGACCCGCTGTTCATCCAGGCGGCCGATGTACGACTTCAATTCCTCGGCGATGCGTTCCAGGACCTCCTGGCTTCCGTTGCGCAATCCGGTTCCCAACTGTTCGATCCAGCCCCATTGCATCTCCATGGCGTCCGTTTCCGAACGGGAATCGTCCGCCATCAATGCATCGGCCTTCAGTAACCCTTCCTGCGACGAGCCCAGAATCATCCGATGCTGCAAATGATGATACAAATCCGACAATTCCTGCAAACGGCGTGGTTGAGCAGCCAAGCACATCCGGACCGGCAAATCCTCCTTGACGCGGATCAACTGCCGGATGCGTTCGTATCCCGGGACCAGCGCCTCCTCCTCGATCGGCCGATCGGCCGAAGGAGAAGGAAACACCATACACCATTCCCCCTCGCGGATCTGCAATACGGCCAGCCTCGGCACAACCTCGCCAAATATATCTTTCAAGGCCTGCTTGATGTGCAAATTCCAGGCTTTTCGCTCATGGAGCGTCCAGACGATCGAGCGATGCGAATACCCTTCCAAATCCAACAGAAGCATGGTGTAACGGCGACACTCTCTCCCGCCCTCCTCGTCATCCCATAACAGCCCTTCCCCTTCCGTCTCCTGGCCGAGCAAGGAATGCATCAAGAAGTTTTCGTTAGCCAGATCGACTGCCCGATTCAGCCGCTGCTCCTTGTTCAGGTTTTTGCGCTTCTCGCGTATCTGCTTGGCGACGCCTCGGACGGTCTCCTCCAGCTCGAAATAATTGATCGGCTTGCAGATGTAATCCTTTACTCCATAGCGAATCGCGGTTCGTGCATACTCGAATTCCTGATACCCGGTCAGCAGCAAAACTTCGCAAGGAATCTCCCGATCCCGGAGCTCCTGCAGCAATTGGATGCCGTCCATCACCGGCATTCGGATATCGCTTAAAATCAAGTCGGGACGATGCATGGAGGCCATCCCCAACGCTTCCTTGCCGTTCTTGGCCAACAAGACGATCTCGAACCCCATTTCTTCCCAAGGCAATACCTTGGACAAGTTCGTGAGAATATGAATTTCATCGTCAACCAGCAACGCTTTTAATCTCATCGGAATCACCCGCCCCATATCTTGGTATCACGCACTGAATCGTCGTCCCGTACCCGGGCTGCGAACAAATAAACAATCCGTACCGGTTCCCGTACTGAAACCTCAGCCGGTCGTATACGCTGCGGAGACCCAGCCCCCGGCGTTCATGATTCGGATACGGCGCCAAGGAACGGTAGGCCGGATCGTCCATATCCGCGTATTGGATCTTCGCCAACTGCTCGCTCGTCATCCCAATTCCGTTGTCTTCAACCGTCAGCAGGATGCGGTCTTGTTCCATTCTCCCCGTGACCTTGATCCTGCCTTTATATTCGATCCCTTCAAATCCGTGCTGAATGCTGTTCTCCACGAGCGGCTGCAGTGTCAATTTCAACAACAGGCAATTCATCATCTCCTCCGGAATTTCGATCGCATATTCGAACAGCTCGTCGAACCGGAATTTTTGAATTTCCAAGTAGCTGCGCAAATGCTCAACTTCCAGATTCAACTTGATTTCTTCCTTATCCTGAATACTAATCCGCAAAATACTGGCCAGACGGAGCACCATTTCACTTACCTTGCGTCCCTCGTTCTGCACGGCAAGCGCATTGATCGATTCCAGCGTATTAAACAGGAAATGCGGTTTAATTTGCGCCTGAAGGACGCGCAGCTCGGCGTTGGCCTTCTGCAGTTGCTCCCGCTTCACCTGCTCGAACAGCTCATTGATTTTATCCATCTGATTATTAAAACCTTTTTGCAGCAGAAGCAGTTCGTCATCGCCTTTCTCGTCCACGCGCGCATTTAGGTCGCCGCTCTCCACCTTACGCATGAACCTCACGATCACGCCGATCGTTCCGGTAATCCGGTTCATAAAAAGCAGGTTGAACAACATCGCCGTCAGTACACAAACGCAAATAATGGCGACAAACCATTTGGCGAAGGTTGTGACCTCCTGCGACAAATAGCTCCAGGAAGTGACCGAAACGAGGCTCCACGGGTAATCCTGCAATTTATAGATGGAGACAACGCTCTCTTTGCCGTTAAATTTGCCTTTAAAACTTCGATAACCGTCGCCGAGCTCCCATTCCTTCGACAGGTAAGCTCCGATTTGCCGTCCATCCAGCTCCGACTGATAATCGTACAGGATCAGGCCTTTGTCGTTGACCAGCATAAAGCGGGTATCCCGCATTTCGCTGCCCAGTTTCAGATTCTGAAAAATCTTCTCGAATTCCCAGTTCTTGATCTGCACCACCAGCACGCCAACCCGTTCCAGATTGCTGAGTTCCTTGATCAGGCGGATTTGCGTAAACACGGTATCCGATCCGGTCAATTCAGGATATTCGTGCGGAGCGATCCATTTGGGTTGGCCGTTGAGGGCCATCACTTCGTTATATAAAGGATGCTCCGTGAATTTCTCGTAGGGCAGCGTCTCGAAATTTTCCTTGTTGAAAATGGCGATCACATTGGATTTCCGGCCCCCGTGAATGTTGTACAAAAACGCATAGTCGATGGCCGGGTGACTGTACAGCAACGATCGGAAATTTCGCTGATTGGCGTTCAGCTCCAGTTGGGTCGTGGCCGTCAGATCCTGCGTATCCGGATCCTTGGCCGATAACGCAGCCTGAAATACCCCTTTGGCAATGCCGTTGTCGGTGACGTTGTCCATCTCCTGGAAGACGTTCTTGATGCTGTAGCCGATCGCCTTCAGCGAATATTCCGCCTGTTGGCTGTATTTCTTCTCGATCGAATTAAACGTGACAAAAAACGTAATAATGCCCAGCACAAACAAAGGAATAATCACCAGCCCCAAAAAGGCGGTAAACAGTTTAATGCGCAAATTCATCGGCGGCAGCTCCCAATCGGTAAACTGGATCGTTGGTTCTATTTCGGCTTGATTTCGCCCACGTAACCCCATTTTACCACGCTGCAGTTTATCCTTTAACGCTGCCGGCCGTAACGCCTTCAATAATTTTTTCTTGCAGCACCGCGTAAATGATCATGACCGGCAGCACGCTGAATACGATGCCCGCCGACATTTGCGCGTAATTCGTGTTGTAGGCGTCGCGGAAGCCGACCATGCCTACCGGGAGCGTTCGTAATTCTTCACTGGACAGAAAATAGTTCGCCAGCAAAAATTCGTTCCAGTTGCCGAGAAAATTGATGATGAACACGGTCACGATCGCCGGCACCGTCAGCGGGAGCATCACTTTGAAGAACATCCCGGCCGAGCTTAACCCGTCCATGACGGCAGCCTCCTCGATTTCTCCGGGGATGGAGCGCATAAACGCGGCCAAGATGATAACCGAAAACGGAATCGCGTTGGCTACGTAAGGCAAAATGAGCGCCATATGCGTGTCGAGTACGTTCAGGTTGCGCATCATGCCGTAGATCGGCAGCAGCAGGGAATTGTTCGGGATCAGCATCCCCAGCAGGATCAACTGGAACACGATCACACTAAGCCGGTTATACCGCATCCGCGTCACCGCAAACGACAGCATCGCCGCAAACAAAATGGATAAGCATGCCGACAAAACGCCGATATACAAGCTATTGAAAAAATAGGTGCTGATTTTGGCGTTAACCCAAGCGTTGACATAGTTGTCGAAAATGATCGACGACGGCAGGCCGAACGGGTTGGACGCAATCGCCTGGTTATCGGTTTTTACCGATGAAAACAGCACGAACAGGAAGGGATACAAAATGACGAGCAGATAAGCCATCAGGAAAATATGCGGGATCGCCTTTTTCAGCACTCTCATCAGTATTCAATCCTTTCTGCGCGTCGGGCTATGAGCAGTTGGTACACCGCGGTGATGATGATCGTAAACACGAAGATGAGCACCGCGATCGCATTGCCGAAGCCGTGCCGGAAGCTGGTAATCGCGTAGCGGATCATGTACGTCGCCATGACGTCCGTCGAACCGGCCGGCCCGCCTTTGGTCATGACCAGCACGATATCGGCCGCTTTCATGGCGCCGGCCACCGACAGCATGACCACGACGGAAATAATCGGCATGATCAGCGGGATGGTGATTCGAAAGGCGCGCTGAATGCCGTTTGCCCCGTCAATTTCCGCCGCTTCATCCAGCTCTCGCGGAATTGCCAGAATCGCCGCCAACACCATGACGATATAGAAACCGGTCCACTGCCAGGCGTTCGTGATCAGAATGGAGATCATTGCCCAATTTTTGTCGGACAGCCAGTACACCGGGGGAATGCCGAACACGCCGAGCATCTCGTTCATCAAGCCGAAATCGGGGTTATAAATGAAGCCCCACAAAATGCCGATGACCGCGGTCGACATGATAGACGGCATAAAAACGGCCGTTTTGTACAACCCTTTCAGCTTTTTGACATTCGCGATGAGCAAGGAGAAAAAGACGATCAACGGCACCTGAATCAGGCAGGAAAACAAAATGAAATAGGCATTGTTTCGCACCGATTTCCAGAAGGCCGGATCCTCGAACGCCATCGCGTAGTTATCCAGTCCGATGTAGGTCATATGCTTGGAGATGCCGTTCCAGCTAGTAAAGCTGTTGTTGATGGCCGTAAAGATCGGGTAGATGAAAAAGGCGAGAAACAAAATCAATGCCGGGAGAACAAACAAACCATAGATCAGAGGGCTTCTGAGCGCTTTGTTCATGCCAATACCTCCGTAGTTGGAAGCAAGGGCGTCCCCTGTCCGCTTCCGGCGGGTGACGCCCTTGCCTGAATTTCTTGCCGAAACGGTTACTCCGCTGCGGCATTCGCCGCATCTTGCGCCGCCTGCACATTTTCCAGCATCTTCGCCGGTTCGATTTCACCGCCAATGATTTGTTGGATGCCCATGCTAAGCGCCGTGTTGACTTCCGCTTGCACCAGCGCGTCGAACGCCGGGAACGACGTGCCGATTTCGCTGACCGCTTTGAAAATGTCCTGCATCAGCGGGTCGTCGGACGCGGTTTTCATTTGCTCCAGATCCATTTTCATCGCCGGCAGCACACCGTCTTCCTTCAAGCCGCGCAGCTGCATTTCATCCGTCCACATGTTTTTGATGAACTCTTTGACGGCCGCAAGCTTCCGCGGATCATCGGCAACCGCGCTGGAGAAGCCGTAGCCGTTGTTGGCGTCCTGCATCACGACGACCTTGTCGCCTTCGTTCAGCGGCGGCATGTTGAAGTAGCCGATTTTGCCAACCCTATCGCCGGCTTGAGCCGGATCGCGGAAGACGGAGTTGGCCCACGAGCCGTCCATCATCATGATCGCTTCGCCCGTAATGATTTGGTTTCTCATATCCGCGTATTCGAAGCCGAGCTCGCCTTTTTTGTAGTACCCTTTTTGCACCCATTCCTGATGTTTGGCGATCGCTTTGACCATATTCTCGTCGGTCCACTTCGTTTCACCCGTTTTGAAGCCGTAGGTGATTTCCGGTCCGGCATAATACGACCACAGGTTATTTGTCGTCATCAGCGGAATCCAGGCATCCTTGGAGGATTGGGCAAACGGAATTTTGCCGTCGGCCTTGATTTTCTCGGCGATTTGCTCCAGCTCGCCCAGCGTTTTCGGCACCGTCAATCCTTTTTGCTCGAAATATTCTTTATTGTAGAAGAAGCCTTCGATCGATCCGCCGATCGGCAGACCGTATACTTTGCCGTCAAGGGTGAACGGATCCAGCGTCGTAAATTTGTCCTTAATGCCCAGTTCTTCGATGATCGGCGTTAAATCCAGCATCAGGCCTTCTGTGGCATACAACGCGGCGTCCGGGCTGCCGAACACGTCGAAAATTTCCGGCGGTTTCCCCGCGGCCATTTCGCCCCGCAGCTTTTCTTTGCGGTTGACTTCGGAGTCGACCGCGTCCAGCTTGATCGTTAAACCCGGTACGGCGGCTTCCGTCTGCTTGACGACATCCTCGAGCATCGCCAGGCGGAATTTCTTGGATTCCCCGACTTGCGTGTGGCGGATCGTGATTTCAAACGGATCGTTGTTCGTTTCCGTCTCCGTCCCGGCCCCATTGTTCGACGTTCCTTGCCCTTCGTTCGCAGGCGCGTTCTGCGCGTTGTTGCCGGAATTGCCGCAGCCGGCAAGCAGCGCGGATGCGAGGAATACGAGCGACAGCAACATCACCAAACTCTTCCTCATGTTTCCAGACCCTCCTCGAAAAACGGTGTATTGTGATACACCCTCATTATAGAAAGCGGCTTCCGCTTTGATAAGGAGGACATTTTTCTATTATGGGGATAATATCCTCTAAATTGAAAAATGAAAACGGTTAAACCTGACGCTTGCGCGTTAAGTTTAACCGTTTGTTGTTGAATATTAACATGATTATGTTATATATATTCACATAATGATTAAGATTTTGCCGCTACCTGCTGCTCGCCTTCGCGAATAAGCCGGTAAGCGCGTTCGATCTCTTCCTCCGTCGGAGAAGGAACGCCTTCGAGCGGATAGTCCCACCCCAGCTCCTGCCATTTGTATATGCCCATCTGATGATACGGCAGGATTTCGAACTTCTCAACGCCTTGCAGGCTGCCGATAAATCGTCCAAGCTCCAGCAAATCCCGCTCGTCGCCGTGAATGCCGGGTACGTACACATGTCGAATCCACATTTTACGGCCATGATCGGATAGCCAGCGGGCGATTTTCAACATCCGGTCGTTCGGTTTGCCGGTCAACTTGATATGCTTCTCGTTGTCGATATGCTTCAAATCGAGCAGCACCAGATCGGTAACGTCGAGCAGATCGCGGATCTTGTCCCCTTCGTTGTACCCGTTCGTGTCCAGCGTCGTATGAAGGTTCCAGCGTTTCTTCGCTTCCCGGAACAATTCGGTGACGAACGGCGCCTGCAGCGTCGCTTCGCCGCCGGATACCGTCAGCCCGCCGCCCGACGACCGGTAATAGCTCAAATACGGTTCGATTTCGGCAAGCACTTCTTCTACGGTCATTTCTTTGCCTTCCGTCAGGCTCCAGGTGTCCGGGTTATGGCAATACTGGCACTGCAGCAAGCAGCCCTGCATAAAGAGTACGAAACGAATTCCCGGCCCGTCTACCGTTCCGAAAGTCTCTAATGAATGTATGCGACCTTTAAGCATCTTTCGTCACCCTTTCATGGTAAGCCGTCCGATATAGGAATGGGGAGAAAGGCGATCAGGCCCAACTCCCCATTCTTTCGTACAGCTTCAATTGTTGCTGCTTATCTGTTTACAGACAGGTTCTTACATTTTGCCGTGGAATGTCCGATTGATGACATCCAGCTGTTGCTCGCGAGTCAACTTAATGAAGTTCACCGCATAACCCGATACGCGGATCGTCAGTTGCGGATATTGCTCCGGATGCTCCATCGCATCAAGCAGCGTCTCCCGGTCAAATACGTTGACGTTCAAGTGATGCGCATGGCTGCCGAAGTAGCCGCCCATCATCGAAGCCAGGTTCGAGACCCGGGTTTCTTCGTCTTTGCCCAGCGCCTTAGGTACGATCGAGAAGGTGTTCGAGATACCGTCCAAGCTGTGCTCGTAAGGCAGTTTCGCTACCGAACTCAGGGAAGCCAAGGCACCTTTCTTATCGCGACCATGCATTGGGTTCGCCCCCGGCGCGAACGGTTCGCCGGCTTTACGCCCGTCAGGCGTTGTACCTGTTTTCTTACCATAAACAACGTTCGAGGTAATTGTCAAGATCGATTGCGTCGGCAAGGCATTCCGATAAGTTTGGTGCTTGCGAATCATGCCCATGAACGTTTCAACCAGGTTCACGGCGATTTGGTCAACGCGGTCGTCGTTGTTGCCGTAGCAAGGGAATTCGCCTTCGATAACGAAGTCGACGGCGATGCCGTTTTCGTTGCGGATCGGTTTAACTTTCGCATATTTGATCGCGCTGAGCGAGTCGGCCACAACCGACAGACCGGCGATACCGCAAGCCATCGTACGCAGGATATCGCGATCGTGAAGCGCCATTTCGATCCGTTCGTAAGCATATTTGTCATGCATGTAGTGAATGACATTCAGCGTATTTACATACAATTTAGCCAGCCATTCCATCATCGGAACGAAGCGTTTCATCACTTCGTCGTAATCCAGATATTCGGAAGTGATCGCCGGATATTCCGGACCGACTTGCGTGCCGTATCTTTCGTCTTTACCGCCGTTGATTGCGTAGAGCAAGCATTTGGCCAGGTTCGCGCGAGCGCCGAAGAATTGCATTTGCTTGCCGATTCTCATCGCGGATACGCAGCAAGCGATCCCGTAGTCATCGCCGTAGATCGGACGCATCAGATCGTCGTTTTCGTATTGAATCGAGCTGGTCTCGATGGATACTTTGGCGCAATATTTCTTGAACGCATCCGGCAATTTGTCCGACCAGAGCACCGTCAGGTTTGGTTCCGGAGCGGCTCCCAAGTTGTAGAGCGTATGCAGGAAGCGGAAGCTGTTCTTCGTTACGCGGGTCACGCCTTGCACGGACATCCCGCCGATCGACTCGGTTACCCAAGTCGGGTCGCCGCTGTACAATTCGTTATATTCCGGAGTTCTCAGGAACTTCACGATCCGCAGCTTCATAACGAAGTGGTCAACCAGCTCTTGTGCGGTTTCTTCCGTCAAAGTACCTTCGGCCAGATCGCGTTCGATGTAAGCGTCGAGGAACGAGGATACGCGGCCAAGGGACATTGCGGCGCCGTCTTGTTCTTTAACGGCTGCCAGATAACCGAAGTACAACCATTGGAAAGCTTCCTTCGCGTTGTTCGCCGGTCTGGAAATGTCGAAACCGTACATTTGGCCAAGTTGTTTCAACTCGCCCAAGGCGCGGATTTGCTCGGACAGTTCTTCGCGTTGGCGAATGATTTCTTCGCTCATCACGTCAACATCCAGCTCGTTAAGCTCTTGTTTCTTCTGATTGATCAGGAAGTCTACGCCGTACAGCGCCACGCGGCGATAGTCGCCGATGATGCGGCCACGGCCGTAGGCATCCGGCAAACCGGTGATAATCCCGGTGTGGCGGGCGTTTCTCATTTCAGCGGTATAGGCGTCGAATACGCCTTGGTTATGTGTTTTGCGAACATTGGTATACAGATCCACGATTTCTTCCGGAAGCTCGAAGCCGTAAGCCTTACAAGCGGTGATAACCATCCGGATGCCGCCGTTAGGACGGATCGTGCGTTGGAAAGGCGCGGAGCCTTGTACACCAACGATTTGTTCTTTGTCTTTGTCAAGGTAGCCAGGAGCATGGGAAGTAATGGTCGAAGGCGTGTTTACGTCAACATCCAATACACCGCCAGCTTCTCTTTCTTTCTTGGACAAGCTCGATACGATTTCCCACAAAGCTTTCGTGTTGGCCGTAGCGCCTTTCAAGAAAGACTCGTTACCGTGGTAAGGCGTGATGTTCGTATCGATGAAATCCTTGGTGTTCACCTCGTTCATCCATTTGCCCGGTTTGAAGCCTCTCCATGCGTTTTGCACGTCTTGCACTTCTTTTTCGATCACCGACATCTTTATTCCCTCCATTTTATATAGTGGTCGCGGTTTGAAGGATATATCCCGCGCCTCATGATCCCTTAAATTTGTGACATTTTTCACAACTTAGACAATAATTGTGCCCGGCCACGGGACCGGGATTCCATGCGATCATCACTCTTATGAGGGATCATTTATATTGTAATCATAGCTTAACCGCCCTAAAAAGATTGTGACAAATATCACATTAAGTGATATTTGTCACGTTTTCATACCAGGTTGTTCACTTATTCTTCAAATCTTCCGTAGAAGGCGTCGCGGTAAACTTCAGCCAGTTCGCTGACCAGCGGCAGCTTCGGATTCGCTGTCGTACATTGATCTTCGAATGCACGGTCCGCCAAGTAATCGACACGCGATTCGAAATCCTTCGCATCGAAACCAAGCTCCTGGAACGTTTCCGGAATGCCCAACTTCTTGTTCAGGTCGCGGATCGCTTTGATCAAGCTCTTCACGCCTTCTTCCGTCGTGCGGGCCGGCAGGCCCAGAATGCGGGCGATTTCCGCGTAACGCTCGTCGGCTACGAAGTTCGTGTATTTCGGCCATGCGGCGAACTTCGTCGGTTTCTTCGCATTGTAGCGGATCACGTGCGGCATCAGGATCGCGTTCGTGCGTCCATGAGCCGTATGGTATTGGCCGCCCCATTTATGGGCCAAGCTGTGGTTGATGCCCAGGAAGGCGTTGGAGAACGCCATCCCCGCGATCGTCGAAGCGTTGTGCATTTTTTCGCGGGCCAACTTGTCGCCGGTCAATGCCGATTTCTCGAGGTATTGGAATACCAGTTGGATCGCTTTGATCGCCAGGCCGTCCGTATAGTCGTTGGCCATGACCGATACGTAAGCTTCAATGGCGTGCGTCAGGACGTCCATCCCCGTATCGGCTACCGCGGTTTTCGGCAGGCTGTACACGAAGACCGGGTCAATAATCGCCACGTCCGGAGTCAATTCGTAATCCGCCAAAGGATATTTCGTATTGCCGTTGATTTTGTCCGTGATTACGGCAAAAGATGTTACCTCCGAGCCGGTGCCCGAGGTTGTCGGAATAGCTACGAATTTCGCTTTTTGGCCGAGTCTTGGATACTTGTAAAGGCGTTTGCGGATATCCATGAATTTTTGCTTCAGGTTAAAGAAATCTTCCTCAGGATATTCATAGAACAGCCACATGCCTTTCGCCGCGTCCATCGGCGATCCGCCGCCGAGGGCGATGATGCAGTCCGGCTGGAATTTGGCCATCAATTCGGTACCGCGTTCCACCGTCGTTGTCGATGGATCCGGCTCGACGTCCGAGAACACCTCGATCGCTACCGGCGTTTGGCGTTGACGGAGATAATGCTCCACCCTTTCCACATACCCCAGTTTCACCATCATCGGGTCGGTAACGATCAGCACGCGGGAGATGTCCGGCATTTTAGCCAAGTATTGCGTCGAATTTTTCTCGAAATAAATTTTGCTCGGCACTTTAAACCATTGCATATTCACGGTACGACGATTCACCCTTTTCACGTTGATCAGATTGACGGCCGTTACGTTCGAAGAGGTAGAGTTGCGCCCGTACGATCCGCAGCCGAGTGTCAGCGACGGCAGGTTCGTGTTGTAGATATCGCCGATACCGCCTTGCGACGAAGGCTGATTAACCAAAATCCGGCAGGTAGGCATCCGGTCCGAAAACTTTTGGATGACTTCCTCATTGTTCGAGTGGATGACCGAAGAGTGGCCCATGCCCCCAAACTTAACGACTTCCAGGGCACGTTCGATGCCTTGCTCGGCGTTCTTCACTTTATAGCAAGCGAGCACAGGGCTCAATTTCTCGGCGGACAACGGGAATTTCGGACCTACGCCTTCGATTTCGGCAACGAGGATTTTCGTTCCGGCCGGCACATCAATGCCGCACATTTCCGCAATCTTCACGGCCGATTGGCCTACAATCGAAGGATTCACCGCACATTTGTCGGCGATGATGGCTCCGGCGGTCAGCTTGGCCGCTTCATCCTTGTTCACGAAATAACAGCCGTTGGCGATCATTTTTTTCTTCACTTGGTCGAAAATCGGCTCTTCGATAATGACGGCTTGTTCGGATGCGCAAATCATGCCGTTGTCAAACGTTTTGGACAGGATCAGATCGTTGACCGCTTGATCCAGGTCGGCGCTCTTCTCAATGAAGCAAGGCACGTTGCCGGGGCCTACGCCGAGGGCCGGTTTGCCGCAGCTATACGCTGCCTTAACCATCGCGGAACCGCCGGTAGCCAGGATGCAGGCGACGTCGGGGTGATTCATCAGCGCGTTCGTGCGGTCCATGGAAGGATTTTCGATCCACTGGATGCAGTCGGCCGGCGCCCCGTGTTTAACGGCGGCCTCGAGCAATATTTTAGCGGCTTCCGTGCTGCAGGCTTGAGCGGACGGATGGAAACCGAAAATGATCGGGTTGCGAGTTTTGATGGCGATCAAGGATTTGAAGATAGTGGTCGACGTTGGGTTCGTGACCGGGGTAATCCCCATAATGATCCCAACCGGCTCGGCGATTTTCTGAAAGCTGTCAAAGTCGTTGTCCTCGATGACGCCAACCGTTTTGTCATACTTGATGCTGTGCCAGATGTACTCGGTCGCAAACATGTTTTTGATGATTTTGTCCTCGTACACCCCGCGGCCCGTTTCTTCAATCGCCAGTTTCGCAAGATGCATGTGTTTGTCGAGCCCGGCCAAAGCCATGGCTTGCACGATGTTGTCGATTTGCTCCTGATCCATGCTCATGAAGGCTTCGGAAGCTTTCTTCGCCTTGTCGATCAAGGTTTGAATGTAATCTTGTGCAGTCGGCTGTGCTTTGGGAGCCACTTCGTTTTTAACGGCCATCTCTCTCATCCTCCTAGTTTGGGTTAAGGATTTTGCCTGCGGTGCGGGTAATCATCGTTTTGCATTAGTGAAAGTTTTCACTTGCAAGCGAATCCTTATGAAGCTTGTGCGCTTCTCTTTATGTCTTGATCATAGCACAGGGCTTTGACTTTTCATAGTGAATTTTTTCACATACTTTAAAGAAAATTGAAAGTTTTCACTTGCCATGATTTTATTTTCATATATACTTTACATTGTGCGAACATTCTTGTCCTGTTTTTTTGGTTAAAAAGTCCTTGATCCTACGCATGCCATAGCTCATTTTTATCGTCTGACAAAGTGAATTTTCTCACAATGTTGAAATTTCGACACTTTTTCGGGCTTTACGGCCCCCAAAAAACTGAAAAACCGAGTTATAATTAATTTAAAATTTTCAGAAAAATTTGGAGTACAAAGGGGAAATCGATGATGAGTGAAATTGTAAATGCCACCCTGCCCCGCGGCAATACGAGCTGTTTTACAGAGCAAAACTTCAATCGCCTTCTCGTTACGATGAAAGACAAAGCCTATCCCGAGGGGACGCATTTGTTCTGGGAAGGGGACTTTTCCGATAAATTGTTCTATATCAAGCGCGGCCGCGTGAAACTGACCAAATCTACGGATGAAGGCAAGGAACTGATCCTTTACATGTATGGACGCGGAGACATGGTCGGTCAAGCCGATCCGTTCTTCAGCTCGAAGCACAGCTTCACGGCCGAAGTTATCGAAGACTGCGAAATCGGCGTCATCGAACAGAAGGATCTGGAAATCATGATCTGCCAGCATTGCGATTTCGCCATCGATTTCATGAAGTGGATGGGGATTCACCACCGTTTGACTCAGACAAAATTCCGCGATTTGATGATGTACGGCAAACCGGGTGCGCTGTGTTCGACGTTGATTCGCCTCAGCAATACGTACGGCGAACAACACGGGGACACGATTCTGATCAACAAGAAGATCACTCATACCGACTTGTCCAACATGATCGGAGCAACGCGCGAGAGCGTCAATCGCATGCTGAGCGACCTGCGCAAGAAGGACGCCCTGGAATACGAAAACGGCATGATCGTGATCAAAGACCTCGTGATGCTGCAGGATATTTGCCACTGTGAGCTGTGCCCGAACGAAATTTGCCGCATCTAAACGAAAAGCCAAGTCAAATCCGCGCTAATTCCGGCGAATCGAACCGTCCCTTCCTTGTCGGGCGGTTTTTTGCTTTGTTCTTTTTCTCGCATAGCAAATTCCCCCTCCAAGCTTCGTCACTGTCGGACGAACTTCGGAGGAGGAGTACGTTGTGCAACTGAATGCTCTACGCCTTCTTGCGTACAGGCGAGATAAACCAGTAGGCCATGCCGACGAACACGATGCCGCCAACCATATTCCCTAGCGTGACCGGCACCATGTTGTGCAGCCAGCCGGCAAACGTAACCGTATCCGGATGATTCGGCAAGAGCAGCGACAAGCTGAGCAAGGTCATATTGGCCACGCTGTGCTCGTAACCGCTGGCGATGAACGCATAAAGGCACCACCAGATCAGGACCAGCTTGGCAATGTCTTCCTTGGTCCGGTTTGCCATCCACAATGCCAGGCAAACGAGCCAGTTGCACAAAATGCCGCGGAAAAACAGCTCCGTTACCGGTGCGCCCATCTTTTTGGCCGAAGCGGCAAAGATCAAATGCTCCGGCGCGGCCGTCTTGAACAAACCGCTGCCCACGATCAGCAGGCAAAGTACCAGCGCGCCCGCCAGGTTGCCGAGAAAAACGATCGTCCAGTTCTTGGCCGTATCGCCGATCGTCGTCCGCTTCGCCAGCGTGCTTGCCGTAAAAAACATATTGTTGCCGGTAAAGAGCTCCGAGCCGGCGAAAACGACCAGCGTCAGGGCAAGCCCGAAGGACATTCCCATCAGCATGGTCTGATACGGCGATTTGACCGCCGCCAGCGGCCCGCCGATGCTGAAGATCAAAATGATGCCCAAGCCGACGTAAGCGCCCGCCAGCATCGCCGACACAAAGTATCTGGGCAGACTTTCGTTCATCTTTTCCTTTTTTTTGACCGCCGTTTCCACGATCGCTTCCACATTTGGCGTAAACATCCGCGTTCCTCCCCTAAATTCAATTTGCCCATGCTCTACAAAAAAACGCGGCGACCTTCCGATCACCGCGCTCTTCACTCGGACGCCGCTACGCTTGCTGCAGCTCGGCTGCGGCCACGAAAACCTGCCCATCCTCCACCTTGACCGGAAACATCGGCACCTTGCCGTTGTCCGGCGCTTGAACCAGCCCCGTAGTCAGGTCGATTTTCCAATCATACAGCGGATCGTACAGATAATGGCCCGACACGATGCCCTCGGCCAACGGACCGCCCTTCGGATGCGGATTTTGGTTGAGCGCCGCAAACACGCGGCCATCCGACGTACGGAACACGGCGATCTGCCGATCGCCCAGCTCCACGACGCGCCCGATCTGCGGCAGGAAATCCTCCAGGGCGCCAACAGGATAAAACGTTTCGCCACACAACTCCATCTTCATGCTCCATAACCCCTTTCGCTTAAGACTACTGACGTTACAGCCGGTTGCTCATTTCTAGCGAATGATACAATTTGCCGCGCTGCTCATCGTCGTTCAGCACTTTTTTCCATGGATCCGTCACTTGCTTCAGGGCAATTTCAATGCGTTCCATCAGCGCTTTGCGATTCTCGATGTCGTCGACCACAACCGAGCGGATGTGCTCAAGTCCCATCCGTTCCACCCACTCCGACGTTCGCTCCAAGTAGTTGCCGGTTTCGCGATAATACTGCATGATTGCGCCGCACAGCTCGATCAGCTCTTCATCGGTTCTCACCTTGCAAAGCGAATCCGCCAGCCGCGCCTTGATCCCACCGTTGCCGCCGATGAAGATTTCCCAGCCGCCATCGTTGCCGACGATGCCGATATCTTTGGTGCACGATTCGGCGCAGTTGCGCGGGCAGCCGTTAACGGCCATCTTGAATTTCGCCGGGAAGTCGAGCCGCTCGAATTTGCGCTCCAGCAGCGCGCCCATGCCCATCGAGTCCTGGGTGCCGAAGCGGCAGAATTGCGAACCGACGCATGTTTTCACGGTACGCAGCGATTTGGCGTAAGCATAACCCGACGGCATATCCAGCTCCGCCCAAACTTTAGGCAGATCTTCTTTCTTCACGCCGATCAAGTCGAGACGCTGCCCGCCCGTGACCTTCACCACTTTGACATCGTATTTTAGGGAAACATCCGCGATTTTCTTCAGATCTTCCGGCGTCGTTACGCCGCCGTACATCCGCGGGACCACCGTATACGTGCCATCCTTTTGAATGTTGGCATTCATCCGCTCGTTCACGAACCGCGACGCTTTCTCGTCCTCGTGCGTATCCGGATAAATCATGCCCAGGTAGTAGTTGATGGCCGGCCGGCATTTCGAACAGCCCTCCGGTTGCGACCATCCAAGCACGTTCATGACTTCTTTGGTCGTCTGCAGGCCTTTTGCCTTAATCTCCGCTACGATCTCGTCGCGGCTCAGCGAAGTACAGCCGCAAATGCCCTGCTTTGCCGTTTGCGTGAAGCCGTCGCCAAGCACGTATTGCAAGATTTGCTCGACGACCGGTTTGCAGCCGCCGCAAGAACGGGTTGCCCCGGTGCGCGCCTTGATCTCATCCACCGTCGTCATGCCCTGGTTCACGACGCAATCGACGATCGTGCCTTTGGTGACCCCGTTGCAGCCGCAGACGATTTCATCGTCGCTCATCGTTTCGACCGATGCCTTCTTCTTGCTTCCGCCACCGCAGCATCCGCCTCCCATCAGCGACTCGTACAGCTCGTCGGTCATCACCGCTCCCTGCTTAATCAGCTTCTGCAGCTCGGCCGAATCCGAGACGTCGCCAAATAGAACTGCCCCTACCAGCTTGCCGTCCTTCAGCAGGATTTTCTTATACGTGCGTTTCCAATCGTCCTTGCTGGCGATCACCGTATGCTCCGGCCCGTCGATAAACTCGCCGGTGGAGAAGACGTCCACGCCGGAAATTTTCAGCTTGGTCGATACGACCGAGCCTTCATAAGGGGCGGTTTCCACCCCGCTGATATGTTTGGCCAGCACCATCCCCTGTTCGAACAGCGGTGCCACCAAGCCGTAGCAGATACCGCGGTGCTCGGTGCATTCGCCGACCGAATACACGCCTTCCAGCGACGTCTGCATATAATCGTTGACAACGATCCCGCGGTTGACTTCGAGTCCGCTGGCTTTGGCGACGGCGACGTTCGGTTTGATCCCTACGGCCATCACGACGAATTCGGCTTCCAGCTCCGTGCCGTCGGCAAAGCGCAACCCGGCGACCCGGCGGCCGCCCAGCAGCTCCGTCGTTTGCGCGCCCATCTTGAATTTGATGCCCTGGCGCTCCAGCTCCGCCTTGAGCATCGCAGCCGCCTGGTGATCGAGCTGACGCTCCATGAGATCCTCCATCAAGTGCACGACGGTCACGTCCATGCCGAGCTGCACAAGTCCCTTGGCCGCTTCCAAACCAAGCAGACCGCCGCCGATAACGGCCGCTTTCTTGCAAGTTTTGGCCGCCTGCAGCATTTGTTCGCAATCCGCGATGTCGCGGAAGCCAACGACGCCTTCCTTATCGCTGCCCGGGATCGGCAAAATAAACGAGGTCGATCCGGTCGCGATCAACACCTTATCGTAAGGAACGCGTCGCCCGTTCTCGGTCACGACCTCCTTGCTTTCCGCGTCGATCCGCGCCACGGCGGTCCCCATGTGCAGCGTGATCCCCTGATCCTTGTACCAGTTCAAATCATTGAGCACGATGTCGTCCAACGTTTTGCTGCCTTCCAATACATACGACAGCATGATCCGGTTATAATTCGGATGCGGTTCGCTCCCGAACACCGTGATATCGAATTTCGAAGTTAATTTTAAAATTTGCTCGACCGTACCAATGCCGGCCATTCCGTTACCGATCACGACAAGTTTCTCTCTGTCAGTTCCCATGTTCGTAACGCCTCCTCCAATAAGTACCTGGGTCTCTTGTGTATTCACGATATTTCAATTTTTAAGTGATGCTTCAAGTATATATTTTAAATTGAAGGCAACTTGTGATTGCATTCACATTAATTGTGAAAATTTACACAAACTTTTGTCATAACTATTTTACTGAACCTATTGAAAAAATCCGCAATCCCGGTTATACCGGAAAAGCGGATTTCATCAGTTAGATTTGCTTTATTTATTTCTGCTTCAAGACCACTTCCACGTTATCCTGCGGCTTCAATCTCATCTCCAGCCCGGTATCCAGCAATTTCTTGCCGTTCACCTTCAGAATCCATTGTTCATTCTCCTGAGGCGCATAACCGCCAACCGATACGATGGATTTGTTGTTGGAATTGAACTGAACGAAGCCGCTGCGATTCAAAAGATCCCTGACCGTGGTGTTATCGTCGTATTTATTGACGAAATACTTTTTCTGGTTTCCGCCATCGATAATCAACAGCAAGGACGCCTGCTGCGGGATCGCCTCATAGCTATCGATCGTCTTGACATAGACAAGCAGCTTGTCGCCGACCCGCAGCTCTTGATCCCAACTGTCGGAAGCAAGCTCTTTCTCGTTCAGCCGGGTGCCCCATTCCAGCGTGGAGTCCAGCGATACTTCCCCGACCGACTGAATCGCCGATCGATCCTCCGTAAATCTGACGATCCCGCTGCTTTCCAGTGCACGGCGTGCCGTTAGCCCATCCATATAATCGTAATGCAGGCTGCGCGTCACATCGGGGATAAAGTTGCCTCCGTCAATCGTCAGCGTGATATCGTGGGACTGCTCCGTCTCGGTTCTCGGCGTTTCCGCCGGCGCCGGTTGATCGGTGATTTGGCCTTGGGCGCACGCCGACACGACTATTGCTACTCCAGCCATCCATCCAACAAGCCATCGCCATCTTTTGCGCATTGCCGCCCCGCCTTTCTGATAACATTGTCCCAAACCGGGCAAAAGAATATTCCTTATCTTAAGGATACCGGACAAGGCGCAAGTTCTCAATATTATTCCGTCGGCGGCCGAACTGAGATTGCACTCACTTTGCCGCCGCACACCTGATTTCCGCATAAAAAGGGCCCCCTGTCTTTCAGGAGGCCTTCCGTATGTTCATATTTATTACTTAAGTACGTCGTGATCCACGTAGCGCTCGCCGTTCAGCTCGCTGATCAGCTCGATCGCCACCTTCGCGCCGTCGCCGGCGGTGATGATCGTATGCACGCTTACTCCGGCTACCGTTCCCGCCGCCCAAACGCGCGGAACGCTCGTACGGCCTTCGCCGTCCGTAGCGATCACCGTTTTGATTCTCGGTTCGCGGCCTTCCTTCAGCTCCAAGCCGATAGCGTTTGCAAGATCGGTTAACGCGCCGGTGGCCAATACGATATGGGACGCTTCGTAACTGCGGCCGGATTCGGTCTTGACGGTCACTTTCGATCCGCCGTTGGTATCTACGCCCGTCACTTTTTCTTCAATGAATTTCGCGCCGAATTTCTCCGCCTGCTCCCGCCCGATCTTCAACAGATCCGGTCCGGAAATCTCCTTCGCGCCGTAATGATTTTCGATCCATGCCCGTTTGGTCATGCTGGCGTTGCTGTCGAGAACGAGCGTTTCTTTGCCCGCTTTGGCCAAGAAAAGGGCCGCGCTGGCTCCCGCTGGTCCTGCTCCGATAACGATTACCTCAGCCACAAGTACACCCACTTTCTATTGTATTCATGCCGCCCGCTCGCCGGTAACGGCATGCCGATCACTTGATCCACTCGGTCGCCCAGGCTTGAACTTCATCCATCACCGGACGAAGCGCCTGCCCTTTCTCGGTCAATTCATATTCAATCCGAACCGGCGTCTCAGGATAAACGTGACGGATTAAGATCCCTTCACATTCCAAATCCTTCATCCGCTCCGACAACATTTTATCGCTCATGGAAGGAATCTGATTGGAAATATCCTTGAATCGTTTCGGCCCGCTCATCAGCGTATTGATGATCAATCCGTTCCAGCGCTTGCCCAGAAACGAAAAAGCCGATTCAAACCGCGGACACATCGCATGAGAATGCTCATCCATAAAATTCACCTCGTTATCATTGCCCGCCTAAAGGCTTAAAACTTACATTTTGTTAGTATATTTCATATTAGCACATTTGTCTTTGGAAAGTAAGGGGGTACCGGGGCCATTTAAAAAAACGACCGCCCAGGCGGCGGCCGCTAATATAGTATATTACGCTGATGGTAACTTATACCCACCACATTTCGGCGGCGGAATCCTCGATAAGCACTTGCTGAAGGTTGCGTACCGCCTTCGTAAATCCCTCGTCGATGGACATCAGGCCGTCCTCATGCTCAATGCTGACGGCGTAATCGTATCCGTACAGGCGCAGAGCGCTGAGGATATCCGCCCAGGTTTTCAAATCGTGGCCGTAACCGACGGTGCGGAACTGCCAAGCCCGATCCTGCATGTTCGTGTAAGGCTGCATATCCGTTAATCCGTACCGGTTCACGTTCACCGAATCGATCGTCGTGTCCTTGGCGTGGAAATGATGAATCGCGCCGGCCCGGCCCAGGACGGAAATCGCCTGCACGGGGTCAATTCCCTGCCACCACATATGGCTTGGGTCGAGATTCGCTCCGATGGCCTCGCCGGCCGCTTCGCGCAGGCGAAGCAACGTGGCAGGGGTATGCACGGAGAATCCGCCGTGCAGCTCCAGGCCGATCTTTACGTGATGCTCCGCCGCATAACGTCCCATTTCCGTCCAATACGGGATCACCTTGTTGCTCCACTGCCAATCGAGGATTTCCTGAAAGTCGTTGGGCCATGGCGCTATCGGCCAGTTTGGGTATTTCGCGTCCTCATGGTCGCCCGGGCAGCCGGAGAACGTATTGACGACCGGAACCTCCAGCAATTCGGCCAATTGGACGGTTTTGACGAAGGCGTCATGGAACTGCTTGGCAACCGCCTTTTGCGGATGCAACGGGTTGCCGTGGCAGCTCAGCGCGCTGATCATGAGCCCGCGCGATTCCACCGCCTTTTTGAATTCCGCCCGCGCCGCCGGATTCTCCAACAGCACATCCGGATTGCAATGCGCGTTGCCGGGATACCCTCCGGTCCCGATCTCTACCGCCTTCAGTCCCTGCGCGGCTGCCTTATCCAGTGCCTGCTCCAGCGGGAGTCCTCCGAACAATACGAGAAATACGCCTAATTTCATCCCAGGTCCCTCCCGTAATTAATCAAAATAAACCGTTTTTCCGGTTCTCGCCGACTCGTAAATGGCTTCCAGGATTTCCGTGACGACGAGCGCTTGCTCCGGTTTCACGAGCGGCTCCTTATCCTCGAGAACCGCCTGCACCCAGGCTCTCGCTTCGCGCGTGGCATCGGTTTCCTGCTTGCCTTCGAAGAAGGCCACTCCGCCCGAACCCAGGTCGATCTTCGTTTCATACAAGCGGCTCATTTTCTCTCCGTTGATGCGCAAGCCGTTCGTCATATCCGCCCCGCCTTCGGTCCCGCACAGCAGTGTTTTGGCTTCACCGATATCTACGACGTTCAGCGCCCAGCTCGATTCGAGGATAATCGTCGCGCCGTTTTTCATCGTAATGAAGCCAAAGGCGGAGTCCTCCACTTTGAACTCCTCGGGATTCCAGGGCCCGAACGCGTTAGCCGCATTCTCGCGGCTGCCGAGCTTGTGGAAGACGGATCCGGTGACGCTCTTCGGCTCGTAATTGTTCATCAGCCACAAGGTGAGGTCCAATGCGTGGGTGCCGATGTCGATCAACGGACCGCCGCCTTGCTTCTCCTCGTCCAGGAACACGCCCCACGTCGGCACCGCCCGGCGGCGAAGCGCCAGCGCCTTGCCAAGATAAATGTCGCCCAGCTCGCCATTTTCGCACAGCTCCTTCAAGTACAAGCTGTCGCTGCGGAAACGGTTCTGGTAAGCGATCGTCAGCTTCTTGCCTGTGCGTTTGGCGGCATCCAGCATTTGGCGGGCCTGCTCGGCCGTTTTGGCCATCGGTTTCTCGCACATGACATGGCGGCCGGATTCCAGCGAAGCGACCGTGATTTCGGCATGCGAATCGTTCGGCGTGCAGACATGCACGACTTCGGCGTTGCTTTCCGCCAGCAGCTGACGGAAATCGGTGTACACCTTGGCTCCCTCCGCACCGTATTGCGCGGCGGCTTTGGCTGCGCGCTCCTCGATGATATCGCAGAACGCGACCATTTCCACCTCCGGCTGCTGAGCCAGGCTCGGCAAGTGTTTTCCGTTCGCAATCCCGCCGCAGCCGACGATCGCTACTTTCAACGTTTTAGACATGAATTTTTCCTCCCTTTTCCGCGTAGGCACGAACCCACTCCATGCTCGTTTTAATGCTTTCCAACGAATCTCCTGCGCAATGGTCCTGCTCGACGATCAGCCACTTGGCCCCCGCAGCAATCGCGGCATCGCCAATCTCCGTGATCGCGATCTCCCCGCGGCCGAGCTCGACCGTATCCGGCGAACCGTCCGCCTTCTTGACCAGGTCCTTCCAGTGCACCAAAGGAAGACGCCCCCGGTATGTAGCGATATATTCCAGCGGATCGGCTCCGGCGAAGCGAACCCAGCAGGAGTCGAGCTCAACCTGCAGCAAGGACTCGGGTACTTGCTCGTAAATCGCGTCAAGCACCGGCTTGCCGTCAAGCTGCAACGTCAGCTCAAAATCATGATTATGATAGCAAAGCACCAAATCTTCCTCTTTGCAGCGCTCGCCGAACTTTTTCAAATCTTCGATGACTTCCGGCCAGCGGTTGCGGTCTTCCTCCGCCAAGTACGGAACGACGATATAACGGCTGCCGATCGCTTTATTAAATGTCAGTTCCTCTTCCAACGCTTCCTTCAACCGGTTGTACGGGGTATGCGCGCCGATCGCCGTCAATCCCGTTTCCCGCAAAATTTCCTGCACTTGCTCTGCCGAGCGATCGTAGAATCCGGCAAATTCCACGCCTTGATAGCCAAGCTCCGCCACTTTCCGCAGCGTTCCCTCAAAATCCCGTTCCAAGTGCTCTCTTACCGTATACAACTGCAAACCGATCTGCGTCATTTTTCGTTCACCTCTCCTTTGTAGTGGGTACAGCTAAGCTATTGCATCATTGATCAATCGGCGAATGCGTTTTCAATTCCGAATTGTTCCGTCCGTTCTCGCACCTCTCCGGACG
The DNA here is from genome assembly GCF_057063165.1 of Paenibacillus sp. JL3B1040. Taxonomy (NCBI): domain Bacteria; kingdom Bacillati; phylum Bacillota; class Bacilli; order Caryophanales; family Paenibacillaceae; genus Paenibacillus; species Paenibacillus tiangongensis. The sequence goes on from NZ_CM169317.1 coordinate 3,460,312, forward strand.
TTGCTTGATCAGCGCAAATGACCTCCACCTCGCATTGCCTCAAATGACACAGGTTCCAAGCCGATGTTAGTCGGGCAAGCTGCGCTTTCCATGTACCATGGTATTTCAAAACGCTCCGTTGTAAAATGAATAATGTGATTGAAACATGAACAATCTGGTCATTTTTTTCGAAAACCCTATGGAGGACAGCTATGAAAGAAGATGCAAACCTGCAAATTCTGCATGCCGGCTATTCATTGCACCGCAAGCCGTTCCACACGACGCAATTGGACGGGCACGAGAATTATTTGATTCGCCTGCAAACGTTAGGCAGATGCCGTTCACGGCTAAACGGCCGGTTGGAGCTGCTGGAGCCCGGCGATTTGCTACTGTTTGCCCCGGGGGACCCCTATGAGCTCAAAATCGAAGCCGAACCGAACGGCTCGGGCGAAACGGCAGTTTCCAGCGGAGATTACTATATTTTTTTATCCGGGGAATGGATCAAGGCCTGGTGGAATCGTCGGCCGCTTCCCCACCGCTTGAAGGTCCCCTTGTCCGAGGGGATCGTCGGAGCCTTCCGGCAGATCATGCTGGAGCAGCGCCGCATCTCCAATCCGACCCCGGAAATATCGGAGTATTACTTGAAAATCCTATGCCTGGAGATCGATAGGAATCTGCTGGAGCAGCCGCAGCCTGCATATCCTACCTATCTTGCCCACCGCCTGAAAAATTATATCGAAGAGAACGCGTCCGCTCCTTTTAAGCTGGAGGATGCGGCCACTCAAGTCGGCATCAGCGTTTCGCGGGCGGTGCATCTGTTTAAGCAGGCGTTCGGCACCAGCATGATACAGTACTTGCTGGAAGTACGTTTGAACATGGCGCGCGAGCGGATCATCTTCAGCCCTTTGTCGCTCGAGCATGTTGCGGAAAGCTCGGGCTTCCCGAGCTATAACTATTTCCATAAAGTATTCCGCAAGCGGTTTGGGATGTCGCCGAAGCAATTCCGGCAAACCGCCCGAGACAACGGCACCTAGCGCAGGAATGCAAACAACGCCGCAGCAGCCCGTGAAGTTGGCCGCCCGCGGCGTTGTTCATTTATTCAGTCTTTAGCTTCCATTCGTTTGCGCCACAGTTTGGTGAAGGCGCGCTTTACGCTTCTTCATTTGAGTGCCAAGCAACACAACGGCTACGATGACGAGAATCTCGAATCCGTATTTGACCCAAGGGCTGGCGAACCAGTCGTGGATCAGCGGCTCTTCTACGATCATCTTGGCTGAAGTCCAGGCCAGCACGGCGGCCCCGATTGTGATAACGATCGGAAAGCGTTCGGTCAGCTTCAGAATCATCGTGCTGCCCCAAACCATGATCGGTACGGATAAGGCCAGGCCGATAATAACCAGCAAGAAGTCCCCGTGAGCGGCACCGGCAACGGCGAGCACGTTATCGAGGCCCATCATGGCATCGGCGATGATGATCGTGCGGATGGCGGCCAACATCTGGTTCCCCGCTTTAATTTCGTGGTTCTTCTCCTCGACCAGCAATTTATAAGCAATCCAGATCAGCGCAAGACCGCCGGCCAGCCGCAAGCCCGGAATGTTCAGCAACTGCACGACGAGCAAAGTCATGATCACCCGGATCACGATCGCGCCCACGGTCCCCCAAATAATCACTTTCTTCTGATCCCGCTGCGGTACGTTTCGAGCTGCAAGCCCGATAACGATGGCATTATCCCCGGCTAGGACAAGGTCAATCAGGACGATGGATAATAAGGCCATCCAAAATTCCGGCGAAAATAAATCCATGTTCTCTCCCCTTTCTAATGTTCCATGCAGCGGACCCCTTCTTTTTGGATAAACCGCCTTGCGATTGGCCGCGGCAGTCCTAAATGTAGTCTATCTGGCCTGCGGACAATTCATGCGGCTGGGACTACGGGAAGAATCCCCATCGGTGATCCAAAAAAAATACGCCGTGTCCGTATTGGGCACGACGCAATGATTGCATCAAAAAAGACCTTTACCCAATACTCGCTACGGGCAAAGGTCTCGCTAACAACAGTTCGTTGCCAATAAAGCCGGGGGTATGTATAACTCCCGTAATGACGACTTTATTGTAGCAGCTACTCCCCTTTGGGAACCATGCATGTTTAATGGAATAATTATAGCACGTACTCAGGGAGAGCACCAGCCTTTTATCCGACGTTTTGGGTTTGGCGCCAAAACAAGTTATAATAAGGAGCGAAACGGAGGGATCACAATGAGTCCAGCGTCAAATCCCCATGTCAAACTGGCCACTTTTGCCGGCGGCTGCTTCTGGTGCATGGTATCGCCATTCGAAGAGCTGCCCGGCATTCGCGGCATCATTTCCGGATATACCGGCGGTCATACGGTTAATCCTACCTATGAGCAGGTTTGCGCCGGACATACCGGCCACTACGAAGCCGTACAGATCACTTACGACCCGGCCGTGTTTCCTTACCGCAAGCTGCTGGAGCTGTATTGGCAGCAAATCGACCCTACGGACGAAGGCGGCCAATTCCATGACCGCGGCGAATCGTACCGCACCGCGATTTTTTACCATGATGAAGAGCAGCGTCAGGAAGCGGAGGCATCCAAGCGGGAGCTTGCGCAAAGCGGCCGCTTTGACAAGCCGATCGTCACGCCGATTCTGCCGGCGGCCCCCTTTTATCCCGCCGAGGAATACCATCAGCAATACCATAAGAAAAATCCGGGGCACTACAAGCTGTACCGCAAAGGCTCCGGCCGTGAGGATTTCCTGGAGCGCCACTGGTCCGGCCCTGCCGATCGCGAGGAACTGAAACGCCGGCTGACGCCGATACAATACGAAGTGACGCAAAATAACGCCACCGAGCGACCGTTTACCGGCGAGTATTGGGATCATGAGGAAGAGGGCATTTATGTCGACGTCGTTTCCGGCGAGCCGTTGTTCAGCTCCCGTGACAAATACGATGCCGGCTGCGGCTGGCCCAGCTTCACGCGCCCTTTGCGCAGCTATCACATCAAAGAAAAAACCGATACCAGCCATTTCATGATCCGCACCGAAGTACGCAGCCGGCTGGGAGATTCCCATCTCGGCCATGTTTTCGAGGACGGACCGGAACCGACGGGCCTAAGGTACTGTATCAATTCCGCGGCGCTCCGCTTCGTGCCGAAAGCCGATCTGGAGAAGGAAGGGTACGGGGAGTATCTCTATCTTTTCGAGGACTTGAACGAATAACGACGCTATATCGCAAAAAAGGCTGCCGATCCGGCAGCCTTGATCTTTTTCCCATGATCGTTGTTTATTCCGCGCCCCGCTCCGTTCCGGCTTTTTTGCGGGCCCGGAACCGCCGTACCTTCATCAAATTGCCGCACATCTTATCATCGCAGTATTTCTTCGTCCGGTTTCGCGTCTCGTCGTAAAAAATCCAGCGGCAATCGGGATTGTCGCATACGCGAATCCTTCCCGTCTCTCCCTCAAGCAGCATTTGGCCGAAGCTTGCGGCGATCTCCGCCCGCACTTGGCGCCAATCCTCCGTCACGGGTACATATTCCAGGCGGACGTCCCCCGATTCCCCGCTCAAACGGCGCTTCACCGCACCAAGCTCCAAATGCGCATTGAGAAGGTGCCAATCCTCCTCCCCCATAGCGCCTCCCTCCGCCAATTTAACCGCCAACGCGTGCAAGTTCTCCCGAAAACGGCGCATCGCCGGAACTTCCTTCGCAGGCATCGGTACAGGAGCGGCCAACTGCCAGTCGCTAAGGAAACGCTCCTGCCAAGCCGGCTGCTCCATCCGGTCTTCGCTGCGTCCGCTCCCCCGCCAATCATGCCACTCGCTATTAAGGAAATCGCTCCATAAAGTCTCCAACTCCAATGCCCCCAAATTTGTAACTACCTAATCAATATTTTAGTGGTTACATTTATCATTATTTCTGCTACAATACCATTGTAACCCTTTAACCCGTGATTAACCAGTTACAATGACAAGGAGGAAATGGGATGGCTTTAAGCGCCGTGGATTTACTGGTACTGCAAAAAGACGACACTTGGGAAGTAGAGGAATGGATCGTCCCATTGGCGACAGCCTTGGCGGGCGTGACCGCCGAGCAAGCCGTATGGGCTCCGCCGGGAGGCGGCAATACGATCTGGCAAACCGTCAATCACCTCAATTATTACAACGGGCGGATACTCAGCCGCCTGAAAGGGATTGATCCGGGCGTTAGCGTCGAAACCAACGAAGAGAGCTTCGCCGGTACCGGAGGGATGCAGGGAGAAGCCGCCTGGGCGGATACGCTGGCCGAAACAAAGCGGATTCAGCTGGAATTGCGCGAAACGATCGCCTCTTTATCCGGTAGCGACCTGGAAGCGCCTTACGCGGATACGAACGAGTCGTTCGGACAACAGCTATCCCGTTGGATGCTGCATGACGCCTACCACGCGGGACAAATCGTGCTGATCCGCAGACAGCAAGGATCCTGGAGATCCTGATCCCTAAAAAATTCATGTGAGCATGAAGCGGTTTGTTCGGGAACCTCGTTAGGCTTCCGGGCGGGAGCGAAAGCTGGCCAGGTTAGTGAGGTTAGTGAGGTTGCGTCAGGTTAGTCAGGTTAGTCAGGTTAGTCAGGCTACAGCGCTAAGTTCACTAAGTGGAAAAAGCACATCAAATCAGGTCGATATCCCTGGTTTTCGGCGGATGAAGTGGAGGATTTCCAACTAGCGCAGAACCGGGTGACCAAGAGGGCTTTCCTCCTTCCTAACCATGGACCGGGCGCACCTCACAAGAAAACGGCCCGAGCCTCAGGCTCGAGCCGTTTTCTCTTTCATCGGGTAAGGCAGACGCATCGGCGTCAGCTGTCCCTGTCCGTAATGGACGGTCCAGGTAATCATTTTGCCGGCGATCAGCACCGCCAGTATCGTAAACATCGTTTCTTTGAATGGTAAATATAACAAGGAGACCGTCAGCACGACCGCATCCATGATGATAAACATCGTACCGATTTTTATGCCGGACCACTGGCTTAGCAGCATCGACAAAATATCGTCCCCGCCGCTCGCTCCGCCTGCCCGCAGCACGAGCCCCGCCCCGAACCCGGTGAGAAGACCCGACAATAACGCGGCCAACGGCAGATTGCCATGCAGGTTCATCGTCAGCGGCGAGTATTGCTCGCACAGCTCGTAAACCAGCGAAAACGTCAAGGAGGCCACAATCGTATTCACCACGAACTTATGGCCTTTCAGCCACCAGGCGAGCAGTACGATCGGCAAATCCAGCGCAATCACGGTCAATGCCGGAGGCAGGTCAAACAGATATTTGCCCAGCAGCGCCAAGCCGACAAATCCGCCTTCCGACAATCCGTTCTGAAAATTGATGTGGTAATACGTAAACGCCAATAAACCGGACCCTGCCAACATCGTCAATAATCGAGTGACGTAGGTGTGCCTTTTTGCTTTTGTCCTCATTTGGAACCCCTCTTATCGTAGTATGGTTGACCATCCGGCAACACTCTACGGAGAAGATCCAGGAGGAGTTCATCCTTCGCATGATTTCACGCTTCTTTCGTAGGTTTGTCGCCGAGTTACCGACTATCTACGAAAGGAGCTAAGTATAAGAGAGATCACAACGTTTCCAAATCGTCCTTTGGGATTTCGTCCTTCGGGGACACATGGTATCCTGATCCTTTCTGTTGGAATTTCTTCTATTTATATTATACCACATTTCAAATCATGACTGCACGGGACAGCCTCCAAGCTTTTTAATTTTTCGACGGATAATGTGATACTTGTCATTGCATTTTAGTAACAGTTCACACTTTGGCAACTTTCAATGTGACAGAAGTCACCTTTTTGCATTCGGACGCTCCCTATACTGAGATGGAACGAAATTTCCAGGAAAGAGGGTTTACCGATGCTTGACGCCAAAACAATCGAGATCATCAAATCTACCGTACCGGTTCTGGAAGTCCATGGACAAACGATTACGAAAACCTTCTATCAGACGATGTTCAAAAATCATCCCGAGCTGCTGAACGTATTTAACCACGCCAATCAGCGCCAAGGAAAACAACCTACGGCGCTGGCCAACGCGGTTTACGCCGCCGCCGCGCACATCGACCGTCTGGAAGAGATTCTACCGGTCGTCCGCGGCATTGCCCAGAAGCATCGGGCGCTGGGGATCCAGCCCGAGCATTACCCGATCGTCGGCGAGAACCTGCTGGCGGCCATCAAAACGGTGCTCGGAGACGCCGCGACCGAAGAGATTCTCGAGGCCTGGGGTAAAGCCTACGGCGTGATTGCCGATGTGTTTATCCGTGTGGAAGCCGAAATGTACCGTGAGGCGGAGGAGAAAAAAGGCGGTTGGCGCGGATTCCGCCGCTTTATCGTCGATCGAAAAGTCCAGGAGAGCGATGTCATCACCTCGTTCTACCTGAAGCCGGAGGACGGTAAAGAGATCGCCTCTTATGCGCCGGGGCAATATATTACCGTCCGCGTGAAGCCGGAAGGCCAGGAGTTTACCCATCTGCGCCATTACAGCTTGTCCACGGCACCGGGGCAGCCGTATTACCGGATATCGGTGAAACGGGAAGACGCCGTCGAGGATCGTCCGGCGGGCCTCGTATCGACCTATTTGCATACCCGTATCGGCGAAGGCGACGTCCTGGAACTTAGCGCGCCGGCCGGGGACTTTACGCTGGATCAAACGCGGGACCTTCCGCTTGTGCTGCTAAGCGGCGGGGTCGGCCTCACGCCGATGGTCAGCATGCTGGAAACGGCGCTGCAAAGCGGAGCCCAGCGGGAGATCGTCTATATCCACGCCGCCCGCAGCGCCAAATATCACGCGATGAAGGAGCCTATTGCCGAGCTCGCGCGGACGCACGGCAATCTGCGTTCCTACACCGTCTACGAAACGCCGCAAGCTGGCGAAAGCTGCGACAAAATCGGCTACATCGACCTGCCTTGGCTGAGATCGGTCGCGACCGCCGACAGCGACTTTTATTTCTGCGGCCCGGTTCCGTTCATGAAGGCGGTTCGCCGCGCCTTAAAGGATTGGGGCGTACCGGACGAACGGATTCACTTTGAATTTTTCGGACCGGCGGACAGCCTGGAAGATACGCTTAGCCGCTAATGCGCATTGCGCCGCCGGAACACAAAAAAACGCGGACACGGGGAATCTCCCGTTGTCCGCGTTTGGTCATGTGCTTAGATTTAGGCCCGTTCGTGGCCATGGCCGCGCAGCAGCCGGTTGACCGTTTCGCGCCGCACGCCGATCAACTGGCCGATTTCTTCCTGGGTCAAATAGTCGGTCAGCGGCACGCCATGGGCGTGCTGGCCCAGCCATTTCGTCAGCAGCCCCAGCCGTTCGGCCGGCGTGCCAACCGTCAAATGGTCAAGCCGCTCTTGCATGAAGCGCACCTTCTCCTGCAGGAGCTGCGCGACCTCCAGCGGTTTCTTCGGGTCCTCCTGAAGCTCGCGGTACCATACCTGCGCGGGGATGGCCTCCACCTCACTGCGCATCAAGGCGATCGCTGTCCCGTGCACCTCTTTCGGGGTGATCAGGGAGTGATGGGGTACCGTTTCCCCCGGGTACAAGATATTGAACAAGACCATGTTTCCGTTCTCATGCAAACGCGTGACTTTAAACAGCCCGCTTTTGATGTGGTACAAATATGAACCGTCGTCTCCTTGCCGGAACAAGATTTCGCCTTTATGTAGAATCATGACAATCGCTCCATTTCCTCAAAACGCAGTTGCTTATATTATAGCAAAAATGGAGAAGGCTGTCCCAATAGTCCGGGGCCTCGTCCCGCAACATAGCAAGAAGACTGCCCCGTCTTTATCTATGGGACAGCCTTCGGGTTTTAAGGCCCGCGAAGCTTCCGATTCCAAGCCTCATAGCTGTGAACGGCAATCCCGGCAAACGAGTCGTGTTTTCTTCCCAGCTCCTCCAACCGGTTCAGCTCCCGGTTCAGCGAAGCTAGCGGCCGTTCGTGAAAAGAGACGCCGGGCCCTTCCCCGCTTTCGCCCAGCTCAACGCCGACCCATACCCGCTTGTTTTGCCGATCCGCTTCATTCAGCGTGCGCTGCGAGATTTCATAGATGCGGCCCGCGGCATCCCGGTAGGCCATAATCGCCAAATAATCGAATCGGGCTACCATCCAATCGCCCAGCGGCAGCTCCAGGGTCCCGCTCGGGTGGTCGATCTGGTCCAGCCAGAACGGAACGGCCGCGCCGATCGCAAGACCGTTATATTCCGCTTCCTCCGTCCAGGCGCGGACGCTCTCCACCCACTGCTCCACTACCGCCTCCCGATCCGTCTGCCAGCGGTCCAGCAAATACGGCTCGACGTCCAGTTGCACGCCCGCAAACCGCTCTTCGGCCTTCGCTTCCCGGTTGAAGTCGATCACCCACTTCAGAAATTCCTCGGCTTCGTTCCGGTGTTCCCGCAGCGCCCAATCCGGATGGCCGTTTAAGGCATGGACCCGGATGCCGCCTTGGGCGGCGGCCCGGATGAAGCTGCGGTAACTCTCCCGCTTCACCCCGCCGCCGATTTGCAGGAAGAGGGTGTCCACGCCCTGTTGGCCGGCAAATTCCAGCAGCTCGCCGGGTTGCTTTTCGATGACCGCGGTCTCCCAGATCCACGTCGCTTTCGCTTGCGAACCCGATGGCCGGATCAAAGCCACTAAAACAAGCAAAGCCGTCATCAGCATCCCGCCGAGCGCAAGCAAGGTCGGCCGCTTCTTGCTTCCCGAAAACGCCCGAAGGCGGACGAAAACCGGCGTTCTCAACCTCAAGGCCGTTTGTCCTTTTAACCTACGCTTAACGCCGTGGATCCTTCGTTCATCTGCGCAACGGAGTGGCCAATCTTATAAACATGCGGCAGCGGATAATCGCGGAATGCGTTGCGCGTATCGACGATCGGCACGCCGAGGCGGGCGATCCCCTCGTAATCGAAATTGCTGTGATTGGTCACCAGCACGATGCAATCGTAAGTTCTGAACTTGTCGAGCTCGTAAGCGACGCTGTGCACCACGCCGCCGGATTTTTCGCGGAAGCTTGCCGCATACGGGTCGTAATAGTCCACTTTGGCTCCGCTGTCCTTAAACAGCTCGTACACGGACAGTCCCGGCGATTCGCGCAGGTCGGCGATATCGGGCTTGTAAGCCATGCCGAGAATGAGGATGCGGGACTTCTTGATCGATTTGGCGTATTCGTTCATGATTTTGGATGTCTTATTGACGACATAATAAGGCATGTTATCGTTGGTCGACTGCGCCAGCTCGATGAACTGGCTGTAGAAGCGGAAGCCCTTCGCTTTCCAGCTCAGGTACATCGGGTCAAGCGGAATGCAGTGCCCCCCGATGCCGGGGCCCGGATAAAACGGCATAAACCCGAACGGCTTGGTTTTCGCCGCGTCGATCACTTCCCAAATGTCGATGCCCATTCGGTCGCACATCATAGCCATTTCGTTGACAAAAGCGATGTTGACGCTGCGGAACGTGTTCTCCAGCAGCTTGGACATTTCCGCCACCTTGGGCGAAGAAACCGGTACGACCGTCTGGACATAACGGGAATACAGCGCTGTCCCCAAATCCAGGCAAGCCTTCGTTGTTCCTCCGATCACCTTCGGGGTGTTGTAGGTATTGAATTTCGAATTGGACGGATCGACCCGCTCCGGCGAAAAGCAGAGGAAGAAATCTTCGCCGGCCGTGTACCCCAGCTTTTCCAGCTCCCGCTGGATCAGCTCTTCGGTCGTCCCCGGATAGGTTGTGCTTTCCAGCGTGATCAGCATTCCCTTTTTCATATAACGTTTCAACTGCTCCACCACGGTGACGATATAGGAGGTATCGGGGTCCTGATTCTCGCTTAACGGCGTCGGCACGCAGATGCTGACCGCGTCGATTTCGGACAAACTCGCGTAATCCGTGGTCGGCTGAAACCGGCCTGTCGCCATCGCTCCGGCCAAGGTTGGGGACGGGATATCGTGGATATACGATTCCCCGCGGTGGATTTTATCGATTTTCGCGGCATCAAGATCGATGCCGACGACCCGGAATCCCTGCTTAACCATTTCGACCGCCAGCGGCAGTCCGACATAGCCTAGACCCACAACGCCCAATACGGCGGTTTTCGATTCAATCGCATTCATCAGCTTCAGGTAATGATTATTCACAGGTTCCTACCTCCATTTATGGTCTGTATTTGATCGGTCTGATTATTGGATGCAGCGGCGAATCCGGGCGTCCAGTTCAACCGGGGAAAACGGCTTCGTGATATAATCGTCCACTCCGTTCTGGAAGCACAAGCTGATCGTTTTCTCGACCCGCTGCTCCGTGAGGACGACGATTTTCGGCAGTTCGCCGCCGCTGGCTTGTTGGATTTGATGGATATAAGGCAAACCGTCGATTCCGTATAGATTCAGCTCGGTCAGCACCAGATCCGGCCTCCAATCGGTGATCAGATCCAGGGCGGTGATGCCGTTATCGGCCGTCATCGTCTCATAGCCCTGCATGTTCAGCCGAATTTGCAGAAACTCGCGCACGGCGGGATCCCCCTCCACGATCAGAATCCGGCTTTTGACGAGCAGCAAATCGGCTTTCGTAAAAATATGAATGTCATCGGAATAGTTCTGCTTGGCTTTTTCCTCCATTTGACTGAGCAGTTGAGGCGTAATCTCGGCCTGCGAGGAGAAGCTGGCCAGCGCCAAGTGCGGACGATAATCGGCGATGCGCTCCTGCAGTTGCTGCTTCAGCCGCAAGCCTTGATAGTGGACGGCATCCAGCGCCAGACCCGGCAGCAGCACCGCCACGCTCCCCGGCTCGTCTCCGTCCCATACGTCAAACCGAAGTCCCGGTTCGGATTCCAGAATTCCCCTCACTTGGGATGTCACGTAAGAGGGACCGCCTGCGGAATAAATGAACAGCAACCCGTTCACCTCGCTGGCCTCTTCCCTCACGCGTTGCTCTATACCGGCATATAAGCCGGATCGTTCCGTTTGGTTTTGCAGTGCCGTCAGGTTTGACATCATTCATTCCCGCCTTTCTTCTTCCGAAAGTTTATCCGTAAGTTTGGTTACTTCTTGGATTCCAATCCAAGCCTTTCCTTGGTCTATCATCCCCTTTCCGGCCACCGGCCGCGAAGCGGGGGGAGGGGAGAAGCCCGGAGCTATGCCGATTTGGCCGGCTTCGCCGTTTTGGCGGCCGACTCCCCCTTATCCTGCCAGCTCTGGCGAGTCATCGTCCCCCAGGAATTGTTGTTGCGCAGAAACTGGATATGCCCCTGAATGCGCCACAGTCCTCCGAGCTGCGCGTATCCGAAAAACTTAAACGCCGAAAACAACAGCAACTTGCACAAATCCGACAGCTTGTCGAACCGCTTGAACGCAAGCTCCTCGAGCAGCAGCGCCCCGATGCTGAGCACATAACCGCTGAGGAAATTGATCAGCCAGAACACCGCAAGGATCCGCCAATGCGTCATGTCCAGCAGCGTGTACCCGATCAGGGCCAGCAGCCCCGTGATTTTGAAATATGGGTTCAACGCTTCGAAAATAATGTTGTAAGGCATCGTCAGAAGCCCCATCACCTTATATTTCGGATTAAAGGCCATGTCGTAGTTCTCGATCATGTTCTTCAGGTTGCCGCGGCCCCAGCGCTTGCGTTGGTTGGACAAAATCCGGTACGAATCCGGCGCCTGCGTCCAGCACACCGCCTCGGGACAAAACGCGATGCGGTATTTCAACTTGTTCTCCAGCATATAGCGGTGAAGCTTGATGATGATGTTCATGTCCTCGCCGGGATAACCGCCGCGATAGCCGCCGACCGCGATGACATAGTCCTTGCGGAACAAGCCGAACGCGCCCGACACGATGATCAGCCCATTGATCGAGCTCCAGCCGATCCGGCCTCCAAGGAAGGCCTTCAGATATTCCGTGGCCTGGAACATCGGCCAGATTTTGCGGGGCAGCGAAACCTCCTTCACCGCTCCGTTCTCGATGACGCAGCCGTTGGCGATCCGCACGTCGCCGCCGATAGCCACCGTCTCCTCCGGGTTCTCCATATACATGCGGGCCATCCGGATCAGCGCATCCTTCTCGAGCAGCGAATCGGCGTCGATCGAAGAGATGAGCGGATAATGCGACAGGTTGATGCCCGCATTCAGCGAATCGGCCTTACCGCCGTTCGGTTTGTCGATCACGTACAAATGCGGATACTTCGGGTTATGGTACACCGCCGTAATCGGCTGGCAGTCGATCTTGTGGCGAATGTCCGGATTCGGCAGCGGTATCAGCTCGAATTCGTCCCGCAGCACGCCCAGCGTATTGTCCTTGGACCCGTCGTTAATCACGATGACTTCATAGGTCGGATAATTCAGCGTCAGCAGGCATTTGACGTTTTCGATGACCGTAATCTCCTCGTTAAACGCCGGCACCAGCAGCGAAACCGGCGGCACCAGCTCGGAGCCGGACAATGTGTTGTATTTCGAATAGGCGGCCCGGCGAAAGATCGTCAGGATCTGGCGGAACGAAAACGTCATGATCGAAAAATAAACCAGGTTGACCGTCATGACGTAATACGTCGCGAACAGGCCGTAGATCAGCAAAATATCCCTAAGCAGTGGTCTCCCTCCTCTCAAGCGCAAAAGCAAATCGTCCAGGCGACGGGGCCTCCTCCGGGCCTTCTTGCCCCCGCATCGCCGCCAGCGCCACCTTCACCAGATCCTCGTTGTCCTCCTTCAGCAGTTGGAGCAGAAGCCGGCTGGTGTCAAGCCGCGTTTCCATCAGGATGTCGGCGGCGAGGTGGTGAATCGGCTTGCCGTGGCGCAGCAGATGGACCAGCATATCCCTGAGCTGCTGCTCGTGTTTCGCGCTTTTGGCGATCGAGCGGGCAAGCACGATGCTCAGCGGACCATACTTCTGATGCTTCAGCATGTCCAGCAGCCGCGGCACCGCTTCCGCCGCCCGCATCCCGCCGAGGCGGTAGGCGGCGGCGATTCGCCGGCCATAGAACAGGCTGTCGAGCTGCTTCAGGTCTTCCCGCACGAAGCCGGCGTTGTAACATAACTCGATCAGTTGCTGTTGCAAATCGCCCTTAAACTGTTCGATCCACTCGGTTACCCGCTGCTGGATCACCCGCCGCTCCAAATCCCCAAGCTTGCCGGGCGGCAGCGGCAACTCCTTCGCATCGCCCAGATGGGCCTGAAGAAACAGGAAGTAATCCTGGTGCTTCCGCTGATATTCCTTCGTTTTGCGTTGGATCCGCAAATATCGAATTTTCATAGTGAACAAGAGCAGCATGCCTATGACGATCAGCCCCAGGCATACGTAAATAAAGGCAATTGCCAGGCCAAGATGCTGACCCGCCATCATCGTATCCTCCTCTCGGCGCCAGGTTATTCTCCCGTGGGGCGGCGGTCCGGCAAGCTTTGATAGAACGCCCGCAGGGCGTAATAACCGGACTTGAGCCGCTCGGAATACCGCACGGTTTCCCATGGCTGCCATACGTATTTCGGGAACGCGTCCAAAGAGACGGTTTCTCCGGGATTTCCGTTTACGGGCCCTGGGCCCAGCGTCTCCGCTTCGCCCCGCTCCACGATCCAGGGCACCAGAGTCAGGCCGTCCGTCTCGGTCGTTGAGAAGGCGCGGTCCTCCTTCAAAGGCCGGTAGTCGATGACCTGTCGCGAACTGGGATCGGCAAAGCCGAGCAGCATCCAGGGGATGCGCAGTTCTACCTCGCTGCCGCTGTACTGCCAAGAAGCAAGCGAATTGAAATCGGCGCTCTCCGGGTCGGTTGTACCGCGAATCAGCTTGCCGACGGTCATGTCCTGAAACGGATGGGCGGAGCGGGTATCGGGCGGCGTCATTGTCAAGCTGATCGCCAGCTTCCAGGGTTGAAACGCCACGGATTGCTCCTCGGTCGGATCGTCAAGCATCCAATATCCGTACCGCCCGTAAAGCCGGCGGTGGAAATCGTAGCTTGGCGCCGCCAGCACTTCGGTCTCCTCGTCGCTCCCGATCGCCACGATCGCCTCCAGCCCGTCGCTCAACGTTCGACCGGGCAGCTCCACCTGCGGCTGGTTACCGCCGGGTTGCGTATTCGCGCCCAGCCGGATCAACCGCTTGGCCGGATCGAACGGTTCGCTTAGCCGAAGCCCGACGTAGACGTAAGCTTCGTCGTGCGTGACCTGCAGGCGGTCAATCCCAGCCGACGGACGATCCCAAGCTTGAACTTCCCCCTCGGGCAGCGACTCCCAGTCGTCCAGCTTGCCGTCGATCGTAAGGTCGTCTTCTTTGCCGGGGCCCATCGACAACAACCCGAATTGTTTTTCATTGGTCAATACGTTGAGCCAGAAGGCGCGCCGATCTTCCGGGATTTCGAACCGCATCGTATTCCATGTCTTCTTGAACCATTCGTCCTGCCACATGAACAAAATAGCGCCGGCATATCCGGTATCGTAAATATCCTTCGTTAGGGAGACATTGATCTCCCCCTGTTCCCGCTCGTTGTGTCCTCCCTGGTTCCGCCCTCCCCGGCCGAGGTGGGAGACACCCAACGAAGAAGGAACGCCGTATTCGGTAATCATCACCGGGATGTCCTTATGGTAAGCCTTCAATTCCTGCAAATAAGCCTTGTAAGTATTAAAGTCTCCGTTCCCGTCCGGGATCGTCTCCAGCGTTTCGTCCAGATGGAAAAAGTCCGGATAATACGGGTACGCATGATAGGCGGCGAAATAACCCGCTTCCCAAGCCACCGGCTGAATATGGGTCGCATCAACGCTCACGAGATCCTCCTCGAACAGCGGTTCCCCGGGATGCTGCAGCACGTCGGTGGTCACCCAGTTCGTAAACGTGATCGGATGCTCCCATCCGTAAGCGCGTTCCTGCCGAGCCGTATCGTCCACCAGCTCCGCCAGCCAGCTCTCGAACGGACTGGCCTCGCCCGTCGCCGCAAAATACTGCCCTTGATACGGCTGAATATCGGTGTGCTTGCGATTCGTGTTGTCCACCATTTCCGGATCCCATTCGGTGCCGATATGCCAGGCCATCAGGTAAGGACCGGCATTGGCGGTGTACTTCCCGCCCGACGTTCCCGGCTGCTTCGGCGCCTTCAAATCGCCGTAAACGGCTTTGACCGCTTTTTCGATCTCCCGATGAAAGGCCTCCTTGATCCCCGGAATGTAAGCATCCTGCTGCTCGATCAACTGTTCCTCCGGCGACCAGATGCCCTGAATGAAATAGAGGGGATCCTTCCCCTTGTCCCGGTTGTACTTGACCAGAGACTTGTAGAATACCGGATTATGCACCGTATAAATTCGAATGACGTTTGCGCCCATGTCGTCAATCTGCCGGAACCAGCGCAAATAATCGTCTTCCGTAATCGGAAATTCCCCGGGAAAATGCCCGGGTACCGTCGCCCCCAGATTGACGCCTTTGACGAAGATCTCCTCCCAGCTGCTTTCTCCGTCATAGGCCATAAATTTGTCGCCTTCGGTGCGGAACTTCAGCTCGGTTCCGTCCTCCGCCGCATAGCTGTAATGGGGCGGCGGCCAGTTTAAAACCACCATGACCAGGCAGCCTGCGATGAAGGCAACCGCCAGAACGAGCCCAATTGCCAACCTTTTTTTCGCTAATGTCGTCATCGGATTTCCCCTTGTTTCACCTCGCTGTTCTTCTTTTCGTGCACGTTCCGAACAACCGAATCCCCCGTCGCGAAGCCGACATTTCCCGCGGAGCCCGGCGTTCTTATGAACGGCCGCTTTCTATGCAGCTATACAGGTGTGACGATTCAGTATGGCCGATTTGCACCTCCGCTTCTCGAAATCATATTTATCATGAACCAAGCGCCCCTATCGTGTAACTAGGCTAATGGGAGTGTTTTACAGCTGGGGCTGTTTTCCGGGGGAGACGGATTTTCGGCATCCTTCTGCCGGCTGGGTCATTTCGTGATAATAGACGCGCGAAATTCATCTAGGTTTCGCTCATTTTTTACACCCTTTTCCATAATGGTTACAAAAATGATACCAAAGTCTTGTTTAGAAATCGCGTCGTTCCGCGGTTTTTCGCGATTTGCAAAAGTTACGGCCCGTGTCCAAAAAAGCTTCCCTGGTCCCAGGCTGGGCCCAACGCTTTTTCGTCGTTTCCGATGACGGATTTTCGTCGGGCCGTCTTACCTCGGTTGGCGACTTCCTTCCTAAAAAATGACGTTTCCCCGCACTTTGCGCTTTTCGGCTTCGGAAGACAGAATTCACCGGGCGTTAACAAAAAAAGCTCCCGATCCGCCTGGAGCAGAATCAGCAGCCTTATTTCTTTACCGTCGATTTACGCAACTTTACCTGCCGTTGATCCGGCTAATCGCCCTCGGCTCCCACAATGTCCGCCAACGCGATCCATTCTAGGCCGGCTTCGGTCCGCAGGCATGCCCGCCGCCCGCCGGGATCGACTCGCGTCACGGTTCCTAGGACCTCCCGTCCCTGCCATTCCCCGAAGAGGCGCAGGCGCACCGGCTTTTTCGTCTGCAACGAGGCCGCGAGAACGCGCGAAATCCGCTCGAGCTCCTGCTCGTCGAGGACGGATCGCACCTTGCGCTCCTGATTGCGGTTGCTGCGCAAAATCGCCTCCTTATGCTCCGGCAGCATCATCCGCGACGACTCCCACAATCCGTTGCCGTACAGCTTTCCTCTCATCGGTAATGCCCTCCAATCTTACCGGCCCGATCCCGCGCCTGCCCGGCAGCGGTCAGCGATACCGCGCGAAAAATCGCCGATTCTCCGTAACGGCGTTTGATTTCGTCGGTGGCTCGCTCCAGCGCCTGGTATCTCGGCCGCTCGTCGAACAGGGTCAGCTGGTACTCGTCGTCCCGTACCAGGCCGGTTAACGTGACTCCGACCTTACGGATCGGCTGACCGTCCCAATGACGGCGAAACAACCGCATCACCCCGTCGTATACCTGTTTAGTCACGTTGGTCGGATCGGGCAGTTTCATCTGCCGGTAAAACCCGGTCGGATGATCAAAATCCGCTCCCCGGCAGCCAACGCTGACGACCCCGCCCATATAGCCCTTTTCCCGGCACCGGCGGCAGACGAGCTCGGTCAGCTCGAGCAGCGGCACCGCCGTTTCCTCCAGCGAATAATAGTCGCGGGGCAGCGTCATTTCATGGCCGATCGACTTCTCCCCCTGATGGCTGCTCGGGTCGACCGGCGAGTCGTCGATGCCATTGGCCAGCCGCCAGAGTACTTCGCCGTTTACGCCCCAACGCTGCCGCAGCCGGGCCAGCGGCGTGTTGGCCAACTGCCCGATCGTACGGATGCCCATGCGCAGCAGATGGCGCTCCATGCGGGAGCCGACCATGAGCATTTGCCGGATCGGCAGCGGCCACAGTACCTCTGGGACGGCCTCGCGGGGCAAGGCGTACAGGCCGTTCGCATTTTTCTTGGCAAAGTTATCGCAGGCCATTTTGCTGACCGCCTTGTTGTAGCTGATGCCGAAACGGCTGTAGATGCCGGTCTCGCGGCGGATTTTTTGCTGAATCATCAGAGCCAGCGTCTCCGGCTCGCCGAACAGCGACAGGCTGCCGGTCACGTCGAGATGCTGCTCGTCGATGCTGTACGGCTCCACCAGGTCGGTGAACTGCTTCATGATGCCCGTGATCTGCATCGACACGGCGATGTAGCGCTCCATGCGCGGCCGCATCACCACCAGATCCGGGCATTTGGCCAAAGCCGTACCCAGCGTCTCCGCCGTCGTAACGCCATGCTGTTTAGCTCGCGGGCAAGCGGCCAGCACGATGCCCGAGCGGCGTTCCGGATCACCGGCCACGATCAGCGGACGGTCCCGGTGCTGCGGGTGATCGGCTTTCTCCACGCTGGCGTAGAAGGATTGGCAGTCCGCCATCATGATTACGCGTTCCGATTTCATGAGAACATCCCCTCTTTCGTTACGTCGATCCCGAGATAGGCGCATAATCGGCTGATCAGCTCCGCCTTAACCAATCCCCACAGCATGGAAAATTCGTACGTGTAGCCTCGGCATAGATAACGGGCTTCAATTCCAAACTTCGTCCGCCGCTCTTCAAATACCTTTAATCCATGCTCGCGCATGCTTTGGCGTACCCGGGCCAGATCGGCGGTCGCGGCGTTCTGCAGCAAACCGATCAGCCCCTTGTACACCTGCGGCAGCTTTAGCGAAGCCGATGCCAGAGCGCGCAGGTCCCGTTCCAGCGCGTCGAGCAGCAGGGGGAGCAGCACGTACTGCTTGATCAGCTCCGCCTCCTCCTGCGTTTGCCAAGGAACCGGGGTCATGCCGTTCCCTTCTTCATGCTGTCTGTCATAAGCTCACCCTCTGATCGGAACGTTTGTTCTTATTGTATTCATCATACGAACAAATATTCCCCATATCAACAGGTTTATGTTGGATAATTTGGCAGGGTGAAAGCGCGCAAAAAAAGGCCGATCCCCGTCCCTTCGGACTTTGGGGATCCGCCTCGTTTTCCTGTTGACCGCTTACTGGGCCGTTAAAATCAGCGGCCCGTCCGCCGTTAGCGCGATCGTATGCTCATACTGGGCCGACCATTTGCCGTCCGCCGTCCGCGCCGTCCAGCCATCGTCGTCGATCGCAATGCGGAACGTCCCTTCATTGATCATCGGCTCGATCGTAAACACCATGCCTTCCTTGAGGCGAATGCCTTTGCCCGCCACGCCGACATGCTCGTAGTTGGGCTCCTCGTGCAGGCGGCGTCCGACCCCGTGACCCAGCAGATCGCGCACGACGGAATAGCCGTTCGCCTCCGCATGCTTTTGGATCGCCGAAGTCACGTCGCCCAGCCGGTTGCCCGGAAGCGCTTGGGCAATGCCCAGCTCCAGGCATTCCTTCGTCACCCGCATCAGCTTCTCCGCCTCGGGACTTACCCGGCCCACCGCGTAACACCAGCACGAATCGCCGAACCAGCCATCCGCTTCCGCGACGATGTCCAGCTTGAGCAGGTCCCCGCTTTGCAGCGGCCGGTTCGACGGAAACCCGTGGGCGACCACATCGTTGACCGAAGCGCAGGTTTCCGCGGGAAATCCGTTGTATCCTTTCGTAAACTGCTTCCCGCCCAGCTTCGTAATATGCCGGGCTACGAAGTCATTAATTTCCTGCGTCGTGATCCCGGGCTCGATCATTTTGGCGACCTCCCGATGGCAATCCGCGACAATCTGGTTCGCCCGCTTCATTTCCTCAATCTCCCGCGGTGATTTCAAGATGATCATGTAGCCTCCACTCCTTCAATGGTTAATCCGATCCGATCCGAGAGCCGATGCAATAACAAACCGGCGATTTCCCCGGCTTCGGCCCGCAGCGAGCCGCGGCGAAGCGGGAAGAACGCGCAGCCGGCCAGAGCGGCAAGCAGCCATTCCGCCTGCCGGACGTGCGGAGCCGGATCGCCTCCGTTTCCGACGGCTGCGTCTTCGGCGGAAGCCGGAGGAACGCCCCAAAGCGGCGGGCTGCTTCCTAGCCATACGGCAAACGGCAGCAGCGCCTCGCGGCGGAACGCTTCGGCCAGCGGCACCGCTCGCGCCTCGGGCAGCAGGCGGAATTCCTCCGCGGCCAATTTATACAGCAGGTAGACGCCGTGGTCCTCGGCCCACAGCTCCAGCAGCCGGACGCCCGCCGCGACGAGGGGATCGCCTGCGTCTCCCGCGACGAGCCATTCCCCTGCTCGGTCCATCGCCGTCCACAGCACGTCGTGCAGCAAATCTCCCTTGTTGCTGTAGTAATGATACACCGTCCCGTAGCCAAGCCCGGCCGCCGCCGCGACATCCCGAATTTCCAGCATCATTCCCTTATCGAGAAAAACATCGGCCGCCGCCCTGCGGATTTGGGCAAGGCGCCGCAGCCGGATCTCTTCATTTTGTTCCTTCGTGCGCGGAGTCATAACTTAATTTACAGCCTCCTCTCATTGCTTTAGATATCGTCCCTTTATTTTTTGACCTACTCTCATGTCAATATAAAACAATGGCAGGCAAATTACAAGAGGCAGTCGCTTGACAAAGGCAGACTATCGCAGTAGTATGATCTTAAACTATTGCAATAGTCTGAAAGGAAGAACCCTGGTATGTCAATCAAACTGTTTGATTCCGAACTGAAAGTGATGGATGTTTTATGGAAAGAAGGCGAGTTGACCGCCAAACGGCTCAGCGAAATTTTGGCCGAGCAGGTCGGCTGGAACAAGAACACCACCTACACCGTCATCAAGAAATGCATCGCCAAAGGGGCGATTCAGCGGCTTGAACCCAACTTCTTATGCCGTGCCGCCATTACGAAAGAACAGGTGCAGGAGCAGGAAACGTCGGAACTGATTAACAAAGTGTTTGACGGCTCGGCCGATTTGCTGTTCGCTTCCCTCATCAACAGCAAAAAACTGTCCAAAGCCGAAATCGAAAGCTTGAAGCGGCTTGTCGATAAGTTGAAATGAGGTGTCCCGTATGGATGTTTTTCAGATGAGCCTGGCGGCGGCGGCTCTCATTATCGCCGTCGTGATCATCCGCGGGCTGGCCCTGCACAAGCTGCCCAAAAAGACGTTTCTTATCCTTTGGGGCACGGTCGTTTGCCGTCTGCTCCTTCCCTTTTCCGTTCCGTCGCGCTTCAGCTTTTTTTCCGGCGTGGACGCTTTGAAACGGAGGTTTGGGGAAACGGCGGCTTTTCCCGCGGTGGCCGGAACGACAGGGGGTTACGATGTAGCGGGCGGTGTTGCCGGCCCCCCGCATCCCATCGGCGCATCAACCGGGTTCGGATCCGGCGTCCGCGTTGTGCCGACGGAGACGATTTCGCCCATGTTGATCATTTGGCTGGCAGGCATGGGGGCGTTCGCTTTGTTTTTTATCGTGGTTTATGTGAAGTGCCTTCGAGAGTTTCAGGCTTCCCTGCCCGTCAAAAACGATTTCGTCGACGCTTGGCTGCGGGAACACCCGATACGGCGGCAGGTGCAAGTCAGACAATCCGATCAAATCAAAGCGCCCCTGACCTACGGCGTGCTCCGGCCCGTGGTGCTCCTCCCGAAGACTACCGACTGGGCGGACGAGTCCAGGCTGCGGTATGTCCTTACCCATGAAATGGTGCATATCAAAAGGTTTGACGCCCTGACAAAATGGGGGCTCGCGGCCGCTTTGTGCGTACACTGGTTTAATCCTTTGGTATGGGTGATGTATGTGCTCGCCAACCGCGATATGGAACTGGCCTGCGACGAAACGGTGGTGCGGACCTGCGGCGAAACGGCCAAATCCGCCTACGCGTTGACGTTGATCGAGATGGAGGAGCAGAAAAGCAAGATAACCCCTTTGTTCAACAACTTTAGTAAAAATGCGATTGAAGAAAGGATTATGGCAATTATGAAAATAAAAAAAATTACGGCGGCGGGAGTAGCCGCGGCGCTGCTCCTGGTTGGCGGCACTTTGACCGCTTTCGCCACCACCAGTGCCGTTAAGGCGGACACCGACACGGCTTCGGCGATGGCAACGGAAAACGGCGACTTGTCCGCCAACCTGACAGAGCAGGAACAAGAAGCTCAGGACCGCAAAGCGATGGCGAAAGCGATGAATATCTACGAACCCTTCGGCCTGACCTATGACGAGAAAACCGGTGAGCTTTTTTATCAAGGAGAAAAGGTGCGCGACTTCTATGATGAACAGGCCGGGGTCGGCCAGTTCATGACGGAGGGTTCGGTTGACCTGTACGCGGTCTATGAGCACGGCAAGCTCACCGGACTCCAAAAACGAAGCCAGGCGGAATTCGACCGGAACACGGCCGAAAAAGAACAACTGCAGCAAGAATTCGCCACGAAAAGAAAGGAGTTGGCCATTCCGGACGGGGACGGTTTTTCTTACGCGGACGAGTCGGGCGGCGATACGCAAAAAACCATCGAAACAGGCTCTGCCACGGTTTACTCTTATACCGATGAAACGGGTAAGACCCGGTTCAGCGCCGATGGCGGGAAAACCTGGATGAGCGAGCAAGAATACGATAAAGCCTACCCGACCCCTGAAGTGGTTTGGTGGACTTATGACGAATACAAGGCTTGGTTGGAAGAAGAAAAAAAATCCTTGCCATCGATCATCGGCTCAAAGGGCTGGAACCCGAGCGACGGCTGGTATGTCTGGACACAGGAGAAGGTGGATGAAACCATCGCCATGTATGAACGGACATTGGAGGACATCAAACATGGCGTCAAGGTGTCGAAAACGGTGGACGGCAAAGATGACCTGGTGATATCTTCTGGATTAGGGGAAATCGACGAGCCGACGACCAGCTACAGCATGGTGATTGACGACGGCAATGGAAATACGGTCAACTTCGGCCCCTACGATACCCAAGAACAACTGCTTGCCGAAATAAAGCCATACTGCGAGAAACAGGTGAAGGACGGCAAGATGACGCAAGCCGAGGCGGATGAAATTTTGCGTAAAGCAAGTGCTCAGTAAATCATTGCCCCTTCCACAGACTTGCCGAGAATATCGGCAGGTCTTTTTTATGCGGCAGAAAAAAAGAAGGACCGCCGGTATAGAAGCTTCCCCGGGGTCCTGTCATAGCAAATTTATCCAATCTGCCCATTTCTCAAAGAGACGACCGTTCACGCGTCTACCGGAACATTCCCCATAACCGCAGCAAGTGGAGCGTATTGCGCGGGTCGATTCGTTGATCGATGACGAATTGGACGATCTGCTCTTCCTGGACGCCGCTCAGACGTTCGCCAAGCACGGAAGCGGCCGTTCTGACGAGCCTGCGCACCTTGACGCGATCCTGCAAATCCGCGCGGGTGAGGCCATCGACGACCTGTTTGATCCGCTCTTTGATCGCCGGATTTTTCATTTTGAGTTTAACCCGTTCGACCAGTTGCGGACTGATTCCATATTGATGATAACTCGGCACCGTGACTAGCACCTCCTGTCCCGTCAATTCCGGACTTCAACCCTAATATATGACGGTAAGGCTGTCCATAGTGCACGAAAAAAATCCAGCCGCCCGCGAAGCGGTTAGCTTTGTTTAAGGAACGCCGTCGCTTCGTGGGTTTGTCCCAACCGGACGATCGTTTCCTCATATTGGGTCGAGGCGTACGCAAAAAACAAAATATCGATCATGACCAATTGAGCCAACCGGGAGCCGGACGCCCCGCTGCGCAGCGTCGCTTCCGGCGCCTGCGGCGTGTACAGCATCAAATCGGCCAGCTCGGAAACTTTATGATTGCCAAAACGGGACAAACCGATGGTGCGTACTCCGTACTTTTGAGCAACCCGGAACAATTGCAGTACTTCCTTGGTATTTCCGCTGTACGAAATGCCCATAAACAAGGCACCTGGCGGAGCGCTGGCCAGCGCGGCGGCAATCAGATGCTCGTCCTGGAGAGCGAACGCCTGCTTGCCGAGCCGCAGCCACTTTTGTGCGGCATCCGCCGCTACGATGGCCGAAGCTCCGACACCGTACATATGAATGACGGGAGCCTTACGGAAGCTGTCGACCACCTGCTCGATCAACTCCGGCTGCAGGTGAAGCATCGTATCTTGAATGGCTTGGACACTGTTGGAAATCGTCTTTTGAATCACGGTTTGAACCGTCTCGCCCCGCTCAATATCGTAATACCCCGGCCTCTGCGGTTTGGCATTGTCGACGGACAAGCGCATCTTCAAATCGGGAAAGCCGCTCAAGCCAAGCGAACGGCATAACCGGGTAATCGCCGCCGCACTGGTTCCGGCTTTATCGGCCACCGCATGGATGCTTAGACCGGAGACCTCCGTCGAGGCAGCCAAAATATATTGGGCTGCCTTTCTCTCCGATTCGGGCAGTTGTCCCAGCATCGCCTCCATTTGCGTAAGTATGCTTCCAGTCGTCACGCGTATCCCCTCCGTATTCTCCTACGTTTGCCTTCATTTCCGCAAACGCAAAAGAAACGCGGCGGCCCGGTAACAGGCCGCCAAACGTTCCTCTGCCAGCTGCTATGATCTATTATGCTCTATAAGCATCTGCTTTGTAAAACCAAAGAAGTAAGTGAGCAAGAAACCCGCAACATAAGAGAGAATCAGCCCGGACAAGTAACCCAGAATGGTCATGCCGATCCCCATCGGGCCTTGGATCAGCGGAATGAGAACCAAGCCGGAAGGACCGATCGCCACCGAACCGACGAAATTTCCCGTCATTGCGAACAAACCGAGCAGGGCGCCGCCAAAGCCGCCGCCGAGACAAGCCGTTATAAATGGCCGGCCCAGCGGCAGGCTTACGCCGTAAATGAGCGGTTCGCCGATCCCGAGGAACCCGACGGGCAATGCGCCTTTGATCATATTGCGCAATCGCGCGTTATGCTTCAGCTTGATGTAAATGGCGATGGCCGAGCCGACCTGCCCCGCACCCGCCATGGCCAGAATCGGCAGCAGTGCCGTGTATCCGACCTGAGAAATCAATTCGGCATGGATCGGAATCAACGCCTGGTGCAAGCCGAACATAACCAACGGCAGGAACAGCGAAGCTAGAACAAACCCCGATAACGGTCCGCCATGGGCCAGCAACCAGGTTGTGGCTTGTCCGATTCCCTGGGAGATAATGCCGCTGACCGGCATGAGGAAGAACACGGTAATGAGACCCACGACGAGCAGCGAGAGGGTAGGAGTTACAATGATGTCGATGGCGGCCGGCATCCGTTTGCGAATCCATTTCTCCATCATAGATATTAACCCTGCCGCTAAAATGGCCCCGATGATCCCGCCTTGCCCCGCGTTAAGCTTAATTTCGCCAAAGAGAGGGTAGCTGTAAGAAATGTTCGCCACCGCCGGAGCTACGATGATCGCGGCCACGGCGCCGCCGAGGGCCGGCGTCCCGCCGAACTCTTTGGCGGCGTTGATCCCGGCGAAGATCGTCAAATAACCGAAGAACGCCGAGCCGATCACACTAATGATCGGTTGGAGCGTAAGGAGCCAATCCGCTCCGTTGCCGGAAGTAATCAGGTTGTTGATCAAGCCGGCGATGCCGTTGATAATCCCGGCTCCCACCAAGGCCGGAATCAGCGGAATAAAGATGTTGCCGATTTTCCGCAGGAAATTTTTAAAGGGAGTATTGTTTTTCTGCTTGAGCTCAGCCTTGATGTCCGAGCCTTCGCGCAGAGGTGCCGCCGGGCTGCCGGAGGAAGCCCCCGCGCCGCCATGTCCATCGGCCTGCAGCAACTTTCCGAATTCCTCCGCCACCTTATTAACGACGCCCGGTCCGAGAATGATTTGGTAGGTCTCGTCATCAACCACGCCGAGGACCCCATCGATTTGTTTCAATTCGGCCTCATTGATCCGGCTGCGATCCAGGGTCGAAATGCGGAGCCGGGTCATGCAGTTCGTAAATTGTTCCACATTGCCGGAACCCCCGATCGATTCCAAAATCCGCTTCGCCATTACTTCAAATTTACTCATTGGTCAGCCTCCTGCCCATAGATGTGGTTAAATCTTTACTTCAAAGTCAGCTTGGCCGCCTTGCCGATAAAACCACGGCTTTGCTCCAACTTTTCCAATGCTTCCGCATACGTGCATCCCGTTAGGATCATCAGGATTGCCGGCTTGGGTTTCCCTTCGGCAAGGTTCAGGGCGTTTGCGGCAGTTTGAGCCTCACAGGCGGTCGCTTCCATCACGATCCGCTTGGCCCGATCGGCCAGTTTCTCGTTGGTTGGCTGCACATCAACCATCAAATTGCCGTAGACCTTGCCCAAGCCGATCATCGACGCCGTTGACAGCATATTGCAAACCAGCTTCTGTGAGGTTCCCGCCTTCAGTCGAGTCGACCCGGTCAACACTTCGGGACCGTTCTCGATCTCGATGGCAATATCCGCTTTGGAGCTAATCACCGCATTTTTGTTGCAACTGATGCTGACCGTGGAGGCACCGATCCGTTTGGCATATTCCAGCCCACCGATGACATAAGGCGTCCGCCCGCTTGCGGCTAACCCGACGACCGTGTCATTTGGGGTAAGCCCAAGATGTTGAAGATCGGCCTCCCCCAGCTCAGCCCGGTCCTCCGCCCCCTCTACCGCTTTGATAAAGGCTTGGCTTCCGCCCGCGATGAGCCCGACCACCTGATCCGGGGAAGTCCCGAAAGTCGGCGGACACTCCACCGCATCAAGCAGCCCGATCCGGCCGCTCGTTCCGGCTCCCATATAAATCAGCCTCCCCCCTTTGCGAAGGGACTCGGTAATCGCGGTTACAGCCTCGGCAATTTTCGGGATCTCTCTCTTTACCGCTCCCGCTACTTTCGCGTCCTCTTCATTCATTACCGTCAGCAATTCGGCGACGCTCATTTCGTCCAGACTCATCGTCCGTTCGTTTCTCGCTTCAGTTGTCAGATTTTCCAGCATAGGTCCCTCTCCTTTGATGTAAAATTCAGCGCTGCAACCGCTTTCGACTCGATTATAATTCATTCGACATATTATTTCAATATATTATTTTTTTATTGAAATTATATTTCATTTAAATGTCATAAATTCTCCCCTCCACTCCTTATCTTCTCGTGAGCTTTTGCGGAATATACTAGGCGTGAATGTCAGGAGGAAGATCACAGACATAATGCGACTGCTTTAGTATGCTGAACAGAAGAAATATCTTCCTGTTTTATCTGAGTTTTGCAAGCGGAAGCTGCTACAGAACAGGCCATAAGCATCTAATTTTATAATCTGAATAGGAGTCTCCATATGATGAATGACAATGGCGGGAAACAACGGAAGGCAGATTTTCAGGAGCTGCTCGAACGCGCAAACGGCAGTGATTTGCGGGCCCAGCACGAGCTGGCGCTCTGTTACTATCTGGGCGACGGCACAACGCAGGACTATGAACAGGCCGTCTATTGGTTTACCCTCGCTGCAAAGCAGGGACATGTGATAGCAAAATACGATCTGGGAGTCTGCTATGAAAACGGCTTGGGCGTGGAACCGGACGATGAAAAGGCTTTGCTGTGGTATCGGGAGGCGGCAGAGCAAAACTTTGCGCCTGCACAGTGTGCTTATGCTTTGTGTATGGAACTGGGCAAGGGAATAAAGGAGGATAAGAAACGGGCAGCGCAATTCTATCTTCTGTCTGCCGAGCAGGGTTACGCGCCTGCGCAGTGCAATTTGGGCTTCTTCTATTATTATGGCATTGCCATGGAAGAGGATAATCCAAAGGCGGTCTACTGGTTTTCTAAATCGGCGGAGCAGGGATATCCGCGCGCGCAATTTTTACTGGGGGAATGCTATGATTATGGCTACGGCGTGCAGAAAGATATCGCCAAAGCGATTGAACTATACCGGCTTGCTGCCGAGGGGAATTTTGCTATGGCCCAGAGCAGGCTTGGTCTTCTCTATTTACGGGGACAATTTCTTGAACAAAGTGACGCGCAGGCCTTTTTATGGTTTTCCAAAGCTGCTGAACAAGAAGAGCCTTCTGCACAGTGCCTCTTAGGTGAGTGCTATGAATTTGGTTACGGGACGGAGGCGAATTCCCAAAAGGCGCTGGAGTTGTACCGACTGGCAGCGGAGCAGGGGTACGTTCCCGCGCAATGCAATGTTGGCTTTTTCTACTATCGCGGAATCGCCGTGGAGGAAAATAACGAAGAAGCTGTCAAATGGTTTGCGCTGGCGGCGAAACGAGGGTATCCGCGCGCCCAGCTTTTTCTGGGTGAATGTTTTGAAAATGGCTATGGCGTGGAACAAAACGAAGAAAAAGCACTGGAGTTGTACCGGACGGCAGCCGAACAGGGGTATGGTCCGGCACAGAACAGGGTTGGTGCTTTCTATTTTCACGGAATCGCTGTGGAGCAAGACTATTCGGCTGCCATCGAATGGTTTGAACGCGCGGCGGAGCAGGGAGTCATCCGTGCAAGGCATAATCTTGGAAAATGCTATGAATTTGGCTACGGCGTGGAGCAGAATTACGCGCAGGCCGCAAAGCATTATCATATTTCCGCGGAACAGGGCTACGCGCCGTCTCAGGTGGATTTGGGCGTGTTTTATGAAAAAGGATGGGGTGTGGAAAAAAATCCGGAAACAGGCTTTCGCTTTAACATGATGGCAGCAAAACAGGGCTTTGCAATCGGACAGGGCAATGTGGGGTACTCCTATGAGGTAGGTATTGGTGTGGAGATCAATTACACCGAAGCGCTGCGCTGGTATCATCTTGCCGCCGAACAGGGATATGCTACCGCACAGTATCGTCTTGGGGTCTGCTATGAGGATGGCATAGGTGTGGAGCAGGATTTTCAACAGGCGCTTGAATGGTATCGGCTTGCTGCCGAGCAGGGGCATGTGTATTCTCAGCGCCATATGGGCCGTTTTTATGAACAGGGACTTGGTGTCGAGCGAGATGATGAGCAAGCGGTCAACTGGTTTTCTCTTGCGGCTGAACAAGGAGACGATGAGTCTCAGTGCACGCTGGGTATTTTTTTCGAATACGGACGGGGTGTGCCGCAGGATTATCAGGAGGCCATTCGGTGGTATCAGGAGGCCGCGGACCAGGGTTGCGCACGGGCGCGGAACTGTCTTGCCATCATGTATGAGAAGGGATTGGGCGTCGATCGGAATTATCAGGAGGCCGCCCGGCTGTATCGCCTTGCCGCCGACAACGGGAATATGGACGCGATGTATAACCTTGCGGCGCTGTACGATTATGGGCGCGGTATGCCGCAGGATCAGGTCGAGGCGGTTCGCTTGTACCGGATAGCCGCCGAGCAGGGGCAGCCAAGTGCACTGGCCAATCTCGGCTATGCCTATTATCACGCGGAGGGCGGGCTGGAAAGGGATACACAAGAGGCCTTCCGGCTATGCCGGTTGGCGGCGGAAAAAGGGAACGCCTGCGCGCAGTGCAATTTGGGAGACATGTACAGAAACGGAGAGACCGTGGCGCGTGACACGCAAGAGGCTGTTCGGCTGTACAGACTTTCCGCCGAGCAGGGCAATCTGACAGCGCTCAACAATTTGGGCGATTGCTATGAAAAGGGGGATGGGGTTGAACAGGATTTTGCGCAGGCCATGAAACTTTACCGGCAGGCCGTTGAACAGGGGTATGCTTTCGCGGCTTCCAGCATCGGGGCGCTCTATGAAAAAGGGCTTGGCGTTGTGAAGGACTTTGACGAGGCAATCCGCTGGTACCGTTTTGGGGCGGAGCGAGGCGACAAGAACTGCGAAAAAGACTTGGCGCGCTTAACCGCCGATTTGGGCTCCTAATGAAGAGAACGTGGCGCTTACCGATACTACTTCATTGATCGAATTTTTGCCATGGAGTTAGAACAAGGAGAAAACCTCGCCAACCAATAGAACTGGCGAGGTTTTCTTTTCTCCCCTTTTCGCTAGTCGATCAACTCGCCCTGAAAAACTTGCTCCCTCCGCAAGTAATCCCGCAGCGGCCCGTACTCGGACGACGTCCAGAACGCCTCGCCCGCCACCAGCCGGGCGGCGTCGTCCCGCGCCGCCTCCAGCACCGCGTAGTCGCTGACCATGTCCGCGACGCGAAAATCCGGCACGCCGCTTTGCTTCGTGCCGAAAAAATCACCGGGACCGCGCAGCTCCAGATCCCGCCGGGCCACCTCGAAGCCGTCGTCCGTGTCGGTCATGACCTTCATCCGCTCCTGACCGACCTCCGACTTCGGATCGGCGATGAGCACGCAATACGACGCGTGCTCCCCCCGGCCTACGCGCCCGCGCAGCTGGTGGAGCTGGGACAAGCCGAACCGGTCGGCGTCCATCACGATCATCAGCGTGGCGTTGGGCACGTCGACGCCGACCTCGACGACGGTCGTCGAGACGAGCAGCTGCACCTCGTTCTCATAGAACGCGCGCATCACCTCGTCCTTCTCGGCGGCCGTCATCCGGCCGTGCAGCAGCCCGACCTTCATGTTCGGGAACGCCTGCTGCATCGACACGTACAGGTCGATGGCGTTCTGCACGTCCAGCTTGTCCGACTCCTCAATGAGCGGACAGATCACGTACGCCTGCCGGCCCTGCGACACCTCCCGTTCAATGAAGCCAAGCACGCGGTCCATCATGCTGTGCTTGACCCAATAGGTCGTGATCGGTTTTCGCCCCTTCGGGCGCTCCGACAACGTCGATACGTCCATGTCGCCAAAAGCGGTAATCGCCAGCGTGCGCGGAATTGGCGTCGCCGTCATCGTCAGCACGTCGGGATTAAAACCTTTGCGCCGCAAAATGCTGCGTTGATTGACGCCGAACCGGTGCTGCTCATCGGTGACGACCAGGCTGAGCGAACGGAAAAATACGTCTTCCTGAATCAGCGCATGCGTGCCGACAACGATATCGGTGAGCCCCATTTGCAGCGAGCCCAGCAGGTCCTTGCGCTTGCGCCCCGTCACACTGCCCGTCAACAGGCCCACCGTAATGCCGAACGGCTCGAACAGCCGGGTCAGCGAGCGCATGTGCTGCTCGGCCAAAATTTCCGTCGGCACCATGAAGGCGCCCTGGTGCCCCGACTTCACCGCCGCGTATAAGGCGATCGCGGCGATGACCGTCTTGCCGGAGCCGACATCTCCCTGAAGCAGGCGGTTCATGCAGTATGGCGAGCGCATGTCCTGCAAAATTTCCAGCTCCACCTTCTTCTGCGCGTCGGTCAGCTCAAACGGCAAACTGCGCACGAACTCCCGGATGGTGGCGTTATCGACGACATGCGCCACCCCGTCCATGCGCTCATGGTTCATCGCCCGGTACGCCTGGAGCTTGAGCTGAAACAGGAACAACTCCTCGTACACCATGCGGCGCCGGGCAAGTTGCCCCTCCTCGTTATCCTGCGGCTGATGCAGCCGCAGAATCGCCGCCTTGCGGGGCATCAGGCCGTATTTGCGCAGCAGTTCGGGCGGCAGGTTTTCCGGGATCATCTCCCCGTATTGCTGCAACGCTTGTCCGATCGTCTTGCGCATCCACTGCTGCGTGATTTTGCCGCCGACGGAGTAGACCGGCTGCAGGCTGCCGCTGCGCAGCGTTCCGCGGTCGGGAAACTCCGACTCCGTCACGGTGAGCTGGCTGCGGCGCATATCCCATTTCCCGGTCAAGATGATGTCCCGGCCCGTCGTCAGCTGATCCTTGAGAAAATGACGGTTAAACCACGTCGCCGTGAACATCCAATCCTCCGCGACCATTTTGCACGTAAGGCGAGACTTCCGCCCGTAACGCTGCAGCACCGGGAGGCCCATAATTTTGGCCTGCACCGTCACCTTGTCTCCATCCTTTGCTTCGGTCAGGGAGCGCAGCCGGTAATCCTCGTACCGGAACGGATAATATTCGATCAAATCATTCACCGTAAAGATGCCAAAGGCGTGAAGCTCTTCTTGTTTAAGAGCGCTCACGCCGCTGACTTGCTTTACGGGGATGTTATGCAAATCCAATTCAATCCCCTCGCTTTACAGAGGTAGTTCAAAAAATCATCTTCGGATCACGAAGCTCAAGCGAGAAGCAATTTCGGCGTCGAATCTTGAATTCACCCGGGCCTTCCGTTGCTCACGTAGCCTACGACTACGCTCTGCTACTCAGTCCCTAGCTTCATCCAACCTTCTCGGTGCTCCAAACCTGCCTTTTTGAACCTCCATTGAAACAGTAGTTCAAAAAATCATCTTCGGATCACGAAGCTCAAACGAAGAAGCAATTTCGGCGTCGAATCTTGAATTCACCCGGGCCTTCCGTTGCTCACGTAGCCTACGACTACGCTCCTAACGGAACCCAGAGACGTTATCTCACCGTTTTCGGGCAATTTCTATCGCTAACGGAACTGAAGGACCTTATTTGGAACTAAGGCGGCCAATTAGTAAGCATTAGCGCCTAATAAGGTCCCTAAGTTCCGTTACTCCGGGAAATAGCCGGGAAATGAGCAAATAAGGTCTCTCTGTTCCGTTAAAGCCGGTTCCGATCATCGCCGTGCCCGTCAAAATCGACTCAGCCTCAACGAGCACCGAAGATCACTCGGCCGGCCAAATAAACGTCGCCACGGTGCCCGGTCCGACGTGCGTGCCAACGACCGCACCGATGCTGGTGCGGACGACCTCGTGCAACGTAAAGTGCTGGCGCAGCAACTCCAGCATTTCCTCGGCGCCTTCCGGATTCACGCTGTCGCAAACGGCAACGTTGATGTCCTTCAGCCCGCCGAAATCGTTCACGAACAATTCGATCACGCGGGACACCGCCTTTTTGCGGCCCCGGACCTTATCGACGGCGTAAATGACGCCCTCTTGGTCCACCGACAATATCGGCTTAATGTTGAGCAGCGTGCCCAGAATCGCCGCGGCTTTACCGATCCGTCCGCCTTTTTGCAGATATTCGAGCGTATCGACGAGAAAATACAGCCGCCGCCCTCGTCCAATCCGCTCGACCGCCGCGCGAATCTCTTCGGCCGACGCCCCCTGCTTTGCCATTCGCGCGGCGTGCACGACCTGGAGCCCGAAGCCGTACGTTGCGCACAGCGAGTCAATGACCGTGACGTCCACCGAATGTCCGAGCTCTTCCTCCAGCATCTCCTTGGCGAGGACGGCGGATTGGTAAGTGCCGCTCATCCCCGAAGAGATATGGATCGAAATAATCGGCGAGCCGGGGTAAGCCGCGAGCAGGTTGCGGTAAACCTCCACATATTGGGAGGGCGAGGTCTGCGACGTGGTTGGCAGCTCCTTCGATTTCGTCAACATCTCGTAGAACTCTTCCGCCGTGATGTCGATGCCTTCAAGATAAGATTGATCCCCGAAGGCCAGCCGCATCGGCACGATATGAATGCCGTATTCCGAAACGACCGCCTGCGGGATATCCGCCGTACTGTCGGCAATGATGACCGCCTGATTCATAGGTATCTTCATCCTCTCATAGGGATCAGGATTCTACCGAAAACAAATAATAATAAATCGGTTGTCCGCCGTTATGAACCTCTACTTCAACGTCGGGATACTCTTCATGAATCCAGGCCACCAGCGTGTCCGTCATTTCCTCGTCGGCATCCTCGCCGGCCAGAACCGTCACGATTTCGTCGCCGCCGGTCAGCATTTTGGCCAGCAAGCCCCGGCACGTTTCCAGCAGGCCTTCTTCGGTGGCCACGATTTTGGAATCGGCGATGCCGATGTAGTGGCCGGCCGTAATTTCCAAATCGTCGAACATCGTGTCGCGAACCGCGTACGTGACTTGGCCCGTTTTCACGTGATGTACGGCGTTCTGCATGTTATCCTGGTTGATCTCCACGCTTTCTTCCTCTTGGAAAGCAAACGCCGCGGCAATCCCTTGAGGGATGCTCTTGCTCGGGATGACGGTCACGCTGCGTTCCCCCTCAAGCAAATCGCGCGCCTGCTGCGCAGCCAAAATAATATTGGAGTTGTTCGGCAGCACGAACACATGCTGCGCCGAAATCGACTGGATCGCCTTCACGAAATCCTCGGTGCTCGGGTTCATCGTCTGCCCGCCGGACAAGACCACATCAACGCCCAGGCTGGTGAAGATTTCCGAAATGCCTTGCCCCGAAGCGACGGCGATGAAGCCGTAAGGCGCCAGTTCGTCAGCCGGTAAGCCGGCCGGATCGACCGGGCGGGCCGGTTCTGCCGGAATTTCGGCAAACAGCTCCGGCATCGGCGCCGCATCCATGCCCGCGATCAGCAGATCGCGATGCTGCTCGCGCATGTTCAAAATATGAATTTGCGTAATTTCGCCGTAACGCAACGCCAAGTTCAGCACATCGCCCGGCGTTTTGGAATGGACGTGGACCTTGATGACTTCGTCGTCCGCGATCACGATAATCGAATCGCCATTGACCGAAAGCGCTTTCCGGAACTGATCCTCGTCAAATACGGCATCCTTGATTTCACCGATTTTTCGATTAATGAAAAATTCCATATCGTATAAAAATTCAATATCTTCGGTGTCCAGCTTGGCTTGTGCCGAAGCCGGAACGTGTACCGGTGCCGGTGCGACCGCTTGCGTGTGAAGCTCCGATGGGACGGTCGCCGCGGGAGCTTGTCCCAACGCCGCTGCGGCCTCGCTGCTGACGCCGCCGGTCAGCCACTGCAAAAATCCTTCATAAATATAAACAAGTCCTTGACCGCCCGAATCCACGACGCCAACCTGCTTCAGCACCGGCAACAGCTCCGGCGTGCCTGCGAGCGCTTCCTTCGCTTTGGCAAGCACCTCGGTCATTAATTCCGTAATATCCGTCGTTCTGCGCGAATAATATACGGCATGCTTGGCGGCTTCCTTCGCTACCGTCAGAATCGTCCCTTCCACCGGTTTGACGACCGCTTTATAAGCGGTATCTACCCCGCTTTGCAAAGCGGCGGCAAATTGAGCCGTATTCATTTCTTCCAATGAAGCGGCATAGCGGCTAAAGCCCCGGAACAGCTGGGACAGGATGACGCCGGAGTTCCCGCGCGCGCCCATCAGGAGGCCTTTGGATAACGTGGCCGCTCTGCTGCCCAAACCTCCGGTTCCGTGATTTTTCAGTTCCGTTACGCCAGCGGTCATCGTCAAATTCATATTCGTACCGGTGTCCCCATCGGGAACCGGGAATACGTTCAGGGAGTTGACGTGCTCAGCATGCTCCGTCAGCCGCTGCGCACCGGCCAATACCATGGCGGTGAAATCTGTTCCAGTTAAAGAACGCTTACTCAATGAAAATTCCCCTTCCTAGCTTGATACGCGTACGCCTTGGACTGCGATATTCACCTGATCCACTTCGAGTCCAACGATTTCATTCAATACGTATTTCACTTTGAGCTGTATGTTGTGTGCGACCTCGGAAATTTTCGTGCCATAACTGACTATAATATAAAGATGAATAGCTAATCGATGATTATCCAGGTTCACTTCCACACCCCGGGCCAAGTTCTCTTGCCCCAGCAATTCGGCAATGCCGTCCTTCAACTGCTTTCGGCTTGCCATTCCTACCAGTCCATAACACTCCATGGCGGCCGATCCGGCAATAACCTTGATGGCTTCCTCCGAAATATCGATTCGTCCATATTCGGTCGTAAGATTTACAGCCACGCCAACCTCACTCCTTCCATAGAAATTATTATGGACTAAACTATATTGTACTATAAGAACAGAGAGAAATAAATAAAAGAGTCGCCGTCAATATCTGTTGACGGGGCTTTTTTTACTGTGATATTATATATAAGTATTGTCAATAACCGTGATAATCAAGATGAGGCTGTTATTTTCAAGACAGGTGTACTGGAACAGGAGGTGTAATGAATGGCTCGCAAATGTTATGTGACTGGCAAGAAGCCAGGCAGCGGTAACCATGTATCTCACGCAAACAATCGCAATCGGCGCTCTTGGGGCGTAAACGTGCAGAAGGTCCGGATTTTGGTAGACGGCAAACCGAAACGCGTATACGTCAGCACTCGGGCTTTGAAATCCGGTAAAGTGACCCGCGTGTAATGGCTCGGGACGAACTATAGACAAAAAGCACCTTTTCCTATGAGAGCCCTGCAAAACGAATACAGTTTCTGTAAAAAGCAACCCAGTACCCCTTCGGTGCTGGGTTTGCTGTATACTGGAAGAAAAAGAGAAGCGAGTTGAGCCGTTTTGCTGCAGCCAGCCAGACAACTAACCGCATCATTCCATGCGGAGCTATATCAGCTTGTGCCGGAAGACCATCTGCTTCGCAAGATCGATGCTGCGGTGGATTTCGGATTTGTATACGAACTAGTGGAGGATTCCTACTGCAAGTATTACGGCAGACCGGCAAACGAGCCGGAACTGTTGTTTCGCCTGCTGTTCTTACAGATCCTGTACAACCTCTCGGATGAGCGAATGATTCAGGAAGCTGAGGTGAATCTGGCTTACAAGTGGTTTCTCGGGATCAATCCGGAGGATCCGCTGCCAGACGCCTCCCAGCTGTCGCGGTTTCGTAATCACCGGCTAGGAGCAAGTCAGGTCGAAGACGTACTGAAGCATGTAGTCAGTCAATGCATTGAGCAAGGCTTAGTCAAAAGCAAAACCATTATCCTGGATGCCACGCATACACGGGCCGGCAGCCCAAAACAAAAGCCGTTCGACGTGCTGCGTGACGCGGCCAAGCGTCTGTTTCGCGTCGTAGTCAAACGCCACCCCAAGTTGGAGAAGAAACTACCTAAGCTGCCCTCCGTTAAAAGCGAAGATACGGAAGCGGAGAAAACCATGCTGACCTACTTGGCGCAACTGGGAGAGACCGTGGAGGAACTGCTTCCGGACCATGAAGGAGCGGTGAGTGAGAAACTGGGCATCGCCAAACAAATCATCGAGGATGAGCGACTCCTCTCACAAAAGGGGATTCTCTCCGCCATCGACCCGGATGCACGTTTCGGCTGGAAGAGTAGTAGCAAATCGTTCTTTGGCTACAAAGAACATATCGCCATGACGGAGGAAGAGATCATTACCGCGCTGGAGGTAACACCGGGAAGCACTGACGACGGCAAGCAATTACCGGCATTGCTCGAACAAACCACAGCAAACGGTGTAACCGTAAACGAAATCATTGCGGATACCGCCTATTCGGGCAAGGATAATCTGGCGAGAATGAAAAAGGAAACCATATCGCCTGTCGTGCCCTTAAACCCAATTGTCCACGAAGGGGGCGAGCGTCAAGAAGGATTCGAGTATAACAAGGATGCCGATTTCGTCGTTTGTCCGGCCGGTGAGCGAAACAAACGGAAGGCGATTCAAGGCAGCAAGACCAGCGGAGAGAGCCGATCACTCGTCTTTTACTTTGACGTCGAGAAATGCAAAACCTGTCCGCTGCGCGAAGGATGCTACAAGCCGGGCGCCAAGAGTAAGACTTACTCGATTCGGATCATCGCCGAACATTATAAGGAACAGATCGAGTTCGAGTTCAGTGATACGTTCAAGGAACGAATCAAGCGCAGACCGATCATTGAACACAAGAACGCGGAAATGAAGAGATTCCACGGTATGGATACAGCCAGGTACCGGGGTCTCTTCCGCATGCGAATACAAGCCTACCTCACCGCGTTTGTTGTAAACGTAAAACGGATGGTGAAGTTAAAAGAGCAAAAGCAGCCCATCCTCGGGTGAGGATGAAGCTGCTTTTTCCGTTTTATCGAATTTATTTTCCAGTTCCGAGCCCCCAATAACCTAGAAACGAGGCTTTTGCAGGGCTCTCTTCCTATGGAGGTGCTTTTTTACTGTGTTTTTTCATTGAAGTCGGTGGTCAATGCCGCCAAAAGGCTAACGCCAGCTGCATGATTAGCCGCGGCTCATGCATTCCTTTCATGGCGGGAACCGCCAGGCGCGCCCTTTCGCTGCTTGGGGCGGGTTTTCAGGCCCCGCCCGCTAGTTCTTGTGAAACGTGTTCAGTACCGCCTTAACGAATCCTCCCAAAAACTTAGGCAGCTTGAATGTGTAAAATTTCATCGTTCACCCTCCCCATCGTGCTCATGCCTTCACCCATATTCTATGTTCGATGTCATTTACCCGTGTATTCCCGCCACAAAAAAAAGGCTACATGAGAACCTTCGCTCATGTAACCCATTGTATGCGCATCTCTCCGCGCCTATGCCAATCCGGCCAGGCTCTCGCGGATTTCCGCCATCGCCGCGCGCCGGTCGGCTTGGCCGAATACCGCATTCCCGGCAACCAGCACATCCGCGCCCGCCTCCACGACCAGCGGTGCCGTTGCGGCGGCGATGCCGCCGTCCACTTCGATCCGCAAATCGCTTAACCCCAGCTCTTCCTTCCAGGCCCTGAGCTGGCGAATCTTGCGCAGCGTCCCCGGAATGAACGCCTGCCCGCCGAAACCGGGGTTCACCGTCATGACAAGAACGAGATCCACGTCCTCCAGCACCTCGCGAACGGCCGATGCCGGCGTGGCCGGGTTGATCGCAACCCCCGCCTTAACTCCCTGCTCCTTAATCAAATGCAGCACCCGGTGCAGATGCACACAGGCCTCGACATGCACGGTAATAAGGTGGGCTCCCGCTTTCGCAAACGCCGGAACAACCTCCTCCGGCTTCTCGATCATCAGATGGACGTCCAGCGGCAGCTTGGTTTGCGGGGCAATCGCCTGCAGCACCAGCGGCCCGAACGTCAGGTTGGGAACGAAGTGGCCGTCCATGACGTCCACATGCAGCCAATCGGCGCCTCCCCGCTCCACGTCGGCGACCTCCTCACCCAGCTTGGCGAAATCGGCCGACAGAATGGACGGTGCAATATAAATGTTGTTGCTCATGACGTCAATACCTCCGCTTCTTCTCCTTCATCTCTTCATGGAACTGTACATAATGCTCGTAGCGGCTGGCGGCGATTTCGCCTTTGTCCGCCGCCTCTCTCACCTTGCAGCCCGGCTCGTGCAGATGGCTGCAGCCGCGGAATTTGCAGCCTTCCGCGTAATCCGTGAACTCCCGGAAGCAGCTGGACAGCTCCTCCACGCCGAGTTCGAGGAAATCCAACTGGCTGAAGCCCGGCGTATCGGCTACATAACCGCCGTTTTCCAGCTCGATCAGCTCGACATGACGCGTCGTGTGGCGTCCCCGTCCCAGCCTGAGGCTGATTTCGCTCGTCTCCAGCGATAAACCCAGCATGGCGTTAAGAAGCGAGGATTTCCCGACGCCCGACTGGCCCGAGAAAACGCTGATTTCTCCGGCCAAACGGGATTTCACTTCCTCGGTCCCCATCCCGGTCACCGAACTGGTGACGATGACCTCGTAGCCGATCGACTCATACAACGCCTTGACCTCGCTAATGATTTCGGGCGTCTCCTCCGCTCCGTCCTCCTCCAGCAGATCCTCCTTGGTGAGGCAGATCAGCGCCCGCAGACCGGCGTGTTCGATATGCACCAAAAACTTGTCCAGTAGTTGCAGGTTGAGATCCGGCTCGCGCAGTGAAAACAGGAGTACGGCCAGCTTGGCGTTGGCGATCGGCGGGCGGACCAGCTCGGTTTCCCGCGGCAAAATTTCGTCCACGGTTCCTTCCCCGTTTTCGGTCGGAGAATAAATGACCCGGTCGCCCACCAGCGGACTCTCGCCTCTTTTCTTAAAAATCCCGCGGCCGCGGCACTGGACGTAGGCATCCGCAGCCCCGTCCGTTGCCACGCCCTGCGCTGTCGCCGGCTTCACGTAGTAATAACCGCTTAATGCCTTCACAATCAAGCCTTCAGGCATAGGGGACGGCCTCGCTTTCGTATCGGTCTGACTTAATCGCCATGTTTGTTTCGTTTACCCGCCTTTCCTTTACCTTGGGCTGCGCCCAGCTCGCTTTGGAGCGAGGCCAGCTTGCCCGATAAATTCATGCCGGTGTCGGGTGGATTCTCGCCCGACTCCATGTCCATCGTATCCTCGTCCGGCTCGCCGGTATCCGGGAATTGCGGCACCGGAACGGTCCCTTGCTTGGCATCGATGTACGAGATCGGGTAGGTGTCGAGCATGACGCCGTCGCGCGAAACCGTGACGTAACCGTTCTTGTTTGGCGCAAGAACGAGGTCGACCGCCAGATATTGCGCTTTGCCTACCTTTTGCGTCCCCCATTCGCGGCCTTCGCCGCGGGCATCCCCGTACACGATCGTGTATTTGCTGATTTGACCTTCCTGGGCAGGCACGGCCGGCACCTGGAACGTATAGTTGATCGCTTCCGGCGGGTAGCCGGTGCTGATAAACAAGGTCACCTTCGAACCCGGCGCCACCATTTCATCTTTCGCATAAGGCCACTGCTTCGTCACTTTGCCCGCTTCGACCTCGAAGCTCGCTTCTTCCTTGATGCCGTCTTCAGCCAGCTCCAGCCCCGCGTCCCGCAGCATTTTTTCCGCTTCCGCTTGCGTTTTGTTCACGAGATTCGGCATCATCACCTCGTCCGGTCCCTTGCTGACCTTCAGGACGACGTCCACCGTCTCGGGATTAAACTCCGCACCGGCGTCCGGCGACTGGCTGATGATCTTACCCGGTTCGATTTCGCTGCTGTTTTCCTCTTTTTTCGTCACGCGGGCCTCGGCTACGCCAAGCTCCTTCAGCTGCCGCAGCGCCTCTTCATAAGTTCCGGTTAACTCCGGCATTTTCTCCGGCGGCTTCTCCGTGCTAACCTTCAGATCGATAGCCGAACCCTCCTTCACCATCGTCCCCTCCGGCTTGCTCTGCTCATAGACGATGCCCTCGTCCACGCCTTCTTTGTATTCCCGAGCAACGTTCCCTACGACAATACCTTTATCGGCCAGCGCCTGAACCGCCTTCTCCTCTTCCAGGTTAAGCACGTTCGGCACGGCTACCTCCGCTACGGTAACCAGGCTCGTGACGTACCAAGCCACACCGGCCAGTGCCAGCAGGACGACCAACGTCAAGCTGACCCAAAGCGCCGGCTTGCCCCAAATTTTCTTCTTCTGGGTGCCGCTTCGCTCCTCTACCGCCGTCCCGCCGTCGCGGGACAACTTGGACGACCCCGCCGGAGAAGCTTGGTTTTGCGGCCGGATCGCCGGGATGATGCGCGTGCTGTCTTCGTCATGATCTTCAATAAAGGCCAGTTTCGATTCCGTTCTGCGTTCCGGCAGCAGGCAGGTTTCCAGGTCGCGCAGCATCTCCTTGGCGGATTGGTACCGCTCGCCCGGATTTTTCCGCATCGACTTGAGAATGATGTTCTCCACGCTCTGCGGAATCATCGGATTCACCATCCGCGGCTCGTCGAATTCCTCCTGCAGATGCTTCAGCGCTACGCTGATCGGGCTTTCGCCGAGGAACGGCAAGCGGCCCGTGAGCATTTGATACAGCACGATCCCCAGCGAATAGAGGTCGGATTTCTCCCCGGTGGCGACGCCCTTCGCGTGCTCCGGCGAGAAGTAATGCACCGAGCCGACCACCGAGCCGGTCTGCGTGATCGTCGCCGACGTGACGGCGCGCGCAATCCCGAAATCCGTCACTTTGACTCGTCCGTTTCGCCCGATCAAGATGTTATGAGGTTTAATATCGCGATGAATAATTTGGTTGTGATGGGCGTGATCCAACGCATCGGCGATTTGCGAGGCGATTCGGACGGCCTCGTCGACTTGCAACGGGGCGCGTTCCTTGATGATTTCGTTTAGGTTTTGCCCTTCGATGTATTCCATAACGATGTAATGGACTTCGTCCTCTTGTCCGACATCATACACGCTGACGATATTCGGATGCGACAAGGAGGCGGCAGACTGGGCCTCCCGGCGGAAACGCCGGATAAATTCCTCGTCATTCACAAATTGTTGACGCAGCACCTTGATGGCCACAAAGCGGTTCAGCAGCAGGTCCTGCGCTTTGTAGACGAGCGCCATGCCCCCACCGCCGATCCGTTCGATGATTTGATAACGACCGCCCAATTCGTGTCCGATCATGAATTCCACTCCTTTATGCCTAACTCGGCATCCTCATGTTGTTCCAGCAGGGCGACGCTGATGTTATCGTCGCCTCCCGCGTTCAGCGCCAGCTGGAGCAAACGATCGGCGCGATCGTTTAACCCAAGATCGTCCGAGCCAAGCGTCAAGACCATTTGTTCCGGCGTCACGTAGTTGCTGAGCCCGTCGCTGCACAACAGCAAAATGTCCCCCGGCTCCAGCGACACCCGGTTCAAATCGACCTCGACCCGCTCATCGGTGCCCAGCGCACGGGTCACCACATTGCGATGCGGATGAGTCGTCGCTTCCTCTTCGCTGATCTGCTTGTTCTTCAGCAGCTCGTTGACCAGCGAGTGGTCATCGGTCAACTGGACCAGCCGGCCTTGCCGGAAATGGTAGGCCCGGCTGTCTCCGATATGGGCGATCACGCCATCGCGGCCCGCAAAGATCCCGGCGACGATCGTGGTCCCCATGCTGTGGTACTCCGCATGCTCCGTTGCCTTGCGGAACACGGCCTCGTTCGCGTGGAGAATCGCTTTCTTCAATTCTTCCCCGCAAGCCTCGGCCGACAAGCCCGAAGGCAGCGTTCCCAGATCCCCGGTAATCGTCTCGACCGCCATGCGGCTGGCTATATCGCCCGCCTGGTGGCCGCCCATTCCGTCCGCGACGATGGCCAGCGTATAACCCGACTCCAACTGATTGACCCACGTGCAGTCCTCATTGACGGAACGGACTCGCCCCACATCGCTAACATAAACGCAATTCATCACATTCGCTCACCTCGCACCAGACTCCATGTGCTTCGCCCGCAGTTGCCCGCAGGCCGCGGCAATATCATGGCCTTGCTCGCGGCGGATCGTCACATTGATGCCTTTGTCCGCCAATATGCGTTGAAATTGAAAAATATCGTTGCGCGACGTTCTCACGTACTTGCGCTCCGGCACATAGTTGACCGGAATCAAATTGACGTGGCACAGCATATCCTTCAGCACGCCGGCCAGTTCCTCCGCATGCTCCGGCTGGTCGTTCACCCCGCCGATCAAAGCGTACTCGAACGTCACCCGGCGGCCCGTTTTGGCGATATAGTAGCGCAGCGCCTCCATCACGTCGTCGAACGGAAAGCGCCGATTCACCGGCATCAGCTTGGATCGCAGCGCGTCATTTGGCGCATGGATCGAGATCGCCAGATTGATTTGCGTGTTCTCGTCCGCAAACCGGTAAATGTTCGGGACAATCCCGCTCGTTGATACAGTAATATGCCGTTGTCCGATGTTCAAGCCCTTTTCATGGATCATAATCCGCAAAAATTTCATCGTCGCTTCATAATTCTCGAACGGCTCGCCCGTTCCCATGATGACGATACTGCTGACGCGCTCCCCTCTCGTATCCAGGATTTTCTGCGCCTGCACCACCTGCGCGACGATTTCTCCCGGCGTCAGATTCCGCTTCAGGCCGCCCAGCGTCGAAGCGCAAAACGTACAGCCCACTTTGCAGCCGACCTGGGTGGTCACGCAAATGCTGTTGCCGTAATTATGCTTCATGATGACCGTTTCGATCGCATGATCATCGTGCAGCCCGAACAGGAACTTTACCGTTCCGTCCTTCGACTCCAGCTTGGTTATCTCCCGCAGCGTCACAAACGCAAACTCTTCGTCAAGCCTCTGGCGGAGCGCTTTGGACAAGTTGGTCATCTCTTCGAAAGAACCAACGCGCTTCACGTACAGCCAATCGAAAATCTGGCCGCCGCGAAACGCGGGTTCTCCCTGCCGGGCAGTCCATTCCTGCAATTCTTCCAACGTATAATCATATATAAAAGGTTTCATCTTCACACACCTGTCCACGTAAATTTCGAAATTTGCCCACTCATTCCTCCTATTTTATCATAAATCGCCTTCCGACTAAAGTCGTCCGCCGCGGCGCGGCCGCGTAAAAAGGCCAAGCCCGCCGGTCACGACGGCGCTTGACCTCCCCTGTCACTCATTGTCCCTCGAGCTTCTTGCGCAGCCGAGCGATATAGAATCCGTCCGAATGGGCGTCCTGCGGCAAAATCTGCAGGCCGCCTTCCACCCGCCCTGCAGCGAATGCCAAAGACTGCCGCTCATTCCAGCCGGTCGGCTCGCCCGCCAGCTCAAATTCCGGATGGCGGCTCAGGAAAGAAGCGATCATCTCGGCGTTTTCGCGCGGCTCGATCGTGCAAGTGCTGTAAACCAGCAGTCCGCCGGGCTTCAACAGCCCGCTGACCGAGTCAAGCAGCGCCCGCTGGACGCCGGCGATCTCCGCCACGTCCCCGGGAGTCTTCGCCCATTTCAAATCCGGTTTGCGCCGGATCACGCCAAGCCCGGAGCAAGGCGCGTCCAGCAAAATCCGGTCGAAGGAGGCCGTGTCCAGCCGCTCGGCCAACTGCAGGGCGTCGCCCGACAACGTCTCGACGTTGTCCAGGCCCAACCGCTGGGCATGATCCTCGATCAGCTTCGCCTTGTGCGGATGGATGTCGTTCGCCAGCACCCGCCCGCGCCCCTCCATGATTTCGGCGATATGGCAGGTCTTGCCTCCGGGCGCCGCGCAGCAGTCCAGCACCGTCATGCCCGGCAGCGGGGCCAGCGCCTCGGCCACCAGCATCGAGCTTTCGTCCTGCACGGAAATCAGCCCGTCTCGGTACCAGGAAGTCAGCGCCATATTTCCCCCGCTATGTACCACGATGCCGTCCGGCGAGATCGGCGAAGCCAAGGCCCGCAGCCCCTGCTCTTCCATCAAGCGCAGCATCTCGTCCCGGCCGGTTTTGGCCCGGTTGACCCGAACGCTGACCGAAGGCGGCTCATTGTTGGCGCGGCAAATCGCCTCGGCCGCCTCTTCGCCATACTGCCGGATCCAAAGCGAGACCATCCACTCCGGATGGGAATGCTCAAGCGCGATGCGCTGCATGGGGGCCAGTCCTTCCGGCAAACGCAGCTCGTCTTTGCGGCGCAACACGCTGCGCAGCACGCCGTTAACCATCCCGGAGATGCCTTGATGCCCCTTCTTTTTGGCCAGATTTACCGCTTCGTTCACTGCGGCATGCGGAGGAATCCGGTCAAGGTAATGCAGTTGATAGAAGCTGAGCCGCAGCAAATTACGCACCCAAGGCGCCAATTTCGCCAGTCCCTTCGTCACAAACGGCTCCAGAAAATAGTCGATCGTATTGAGCCGCTGAATGGTGCCGTAGACCAGCTCGGTAGCCAGACCGGCGTCCGGTCCGGTCAATCCGGACTTTTGCAGCGCTCCGTTCAGCAGCAGATTGCTGTAGGCGCCCTCCTGCTCGACGGCGGTTAGCACCTGCAGCGCCACGCCGCGGGCGGACGGAGCTCCCGAACTTCGGCCGTCCCCGCGGAATGACGATGCTCCGGACGACCGTGCCGCCCTCCGGCCTCCATCGGCTTGTCCAGCCGCTCTCGCGCCCGAGCTTGGTCTCTTGCCGCCGCCCGAGCCCGAAGCCGGGCCCGGCCCCTTACCTGCGCCGCTCATGACAGGACCGTCCCGATGGTCATCACGCCGCCGCGGATGAATTCGCCGGCCTCCATCGCCTTCTTGCCGGCAGGTTGAACCCGGGTTAGCCAGACGGAGCCGTCGCCGGTTTTGACTCGAATGCCCTGCGGCGCCAGCTCCAGTACCGTGCCCGGCGCTGGTCCGGTCGCCGACGCAGAAGGTTCGGCCTCCGCAGGCTTGGCCACCGCCCAAACCTTGAACACCTCGCCGTTCCAGGTCGTA
This sequence comes from Paenibacillus sp. JL3B1040, assembly GCF_057063165.1. Taxonomy (NCBI): domain Bacteria; kingdom Bacillati; phylum Bacillota; class Bacilli; order Caryophanales; family Paenibacillaceae; genus Paenibacillus; species Paenibacillus tiangongensis. Next base: position 3,505,301 of record NZ_CM169317.1, read on the forward strand.
AAACCGCCGGCGAAAGGCACCAGCCCCCGCACGCGGTCATAGATTTGCCGGGAAGTCGCACTCCAATCGATCCGTTCATCCTCCCGCGTCAGGTTCGGTGCGTAGGTCGATTCCGCATCGTTCTGCGGGATACGCGCCGCCGTCCCGGCCAGAATTAGCGGCAACTGCGCAAGCAGCAGCCGCGCCCCGGCTTCGCTCAGCTTCTCGAACAACGTGCCCGACGTATCCTCATCGTCGATCGGCACAACCGCCTTGGCGATCATATCCCCGGTGTCGAGTCCCTCGGCCATATACATCAAAGTGATGCCCGTTTCCTTCTCGCCGCCTATGATCGCCCGTTGAATCGGCGCCCCGCCGCGATATTTCGGCAGCAGCGAACCGTGCACGTTCAGGCAGCCATATTGCGGCAGGTCAAGCACGCCTTTCGGCAGAATTTGGCCATACGCTGCGGTGACAATCAGGTCGGGCTCCAGTGCGGCGACTTCCGCCACCGCCTCCGGCGCGCGCATCCGCGCCGGCTGCAGCACGGGAAGCCCGTGGCGCAGGGCGGCCTCCTTCACCGGCGTCGGCGTCAACAGCTTCTTGCGCCCTTGCGGCCGGTCCGGCTGAGTGACGACGCCGACGATGTTGTACCCCTCGCGCAGCAGCCCTTCCAGCGATGGCACCGCAAACGCCGGTGTCCCCATAAATACGATATTCATCGGGCGCTATTCACTCCTTCTCTTCCCCCTCGGGGGTAATTTCGTACACTCTTTCCGCCACATCCGTATACAATACGCCGTTCAGGTGATCGATTTCGTGTTGAAAAGCGCGCGCCAACAGTTCCGAACCCGTATAGCTCACTTCGTTGCCGTTGCGGTCCAGCCCTTTGACCGTAACCGTCATAGCTCGGCGGACATCGCCGCGATACCCCGGAATGCTAAGGCAGCCCTCCGGCCCGAATTGTTCGCCTTCCGTGGACACGATTTCCGGATTCACCAGCTCGATCAATCCATTTTCATCGCCGACATCCACCACGATGACCCGCTTGAGGATCCCGATTTGCGGAGCGGCCAGACCGACGCCCTCCGCATCGTACATCGTATCCGCCATATCGGTCAGCAGCTTTTGAATGTTCGGCGTAATTTTCTTGACTTCCTTGGCTATCTGGTGCAGCACTTCATCCGGTTCCTTCACGATGATCCGAATCGCCATGTTGGCACTCCCTTTCCCGTCTTCACTTCGCTAGTTCGATTGCTCTTTTCCCTATTCTAACCCAAATATATGTCAGCAGATAAGAAATGGATCATTCCAGTCCGCAAGAATTACATCAACATTTGCGGATCCACATCGATGCTGATCTGCAGCATCGCGTCGCGCAACTGGTCCAGCGTGGCCGCCGCCGTCTCCCGGATCAGGCCCACCGCATCAAGGTCACCGCGATATTTCACCATGCACTGGAAGCGGTAGCGGTTCTTGATGCGCGGAATCGGCGACGCTACGGGACCGAGAATGTCCAGAGCGGCCGGCGCAAACCGGTCCAGACTGCCGAACCACCCTTGGCGCTGGGCCTTGGCCCGCAGATCGCCGGCGAAGTTCTCCGCCATCCGCAACAGCAGCGGCAGCTTCTCGTGCGACAGCGTCACCAGGATCAATCGGCTGTAGGGCGGATAATGAAGCGTCTTGCGGTGCTTCAACTCCTCGCGCACAAACGACAAATAATCGTGGCCGCTCGCATGAACGATCGAATAATGCTCCGGCATATAAGATTGAATGAATACTTCTCCGGGCAGTTGATGGCGCCCCGCCCGCCCGGCGACCTGCGTCAACAATTGGAACGTCTTCTCCGCCGAGCGGAAATCCGGGAAGTTCAGCGCCGTATCCGCGGCGATGACGCCAACCAGCGTCACGTCCGGAAAATCCAGCCCCTTCGCCACCATCTGCGTTCCCAGCAGCACATCGCCTTTCTTCTCGCGGAACGCCTGCAGCAGCTTCTCGTGAGCGCCTTTTTCGCTCGTGGTGTCAACGTCCATGCGAATCACGCGGATGCCGGGAAACAGCTTGGCCAGTTCCCCTTCCACCCGCTGCGTTCCGGTTCCGAAATAACGGATATGCTCGCTGCCGCATTCCGGGCATACCGATGGAGCGGCTTCCGCGTAACCGCAGTAATGGCAGCGCAGATTGTTCGACTTCTGATGATAGGTCAGCGAAATGTCGCAATCCGGGCAACTCGCCACGTAACCGCAGGTCCGGCACATCACGAACGTCGAATACCCGCGCCGGTTCAGCAGCAGCACGGTTTGCTCCCCGCGCTCCAGCCGCGTTGCGATCCCTTGATGCAGGGCGCGGCTGAACATCGAGCGGTTGCCTTCTTTCAATTCCTCGCGCATATCGACGATCTGAACGCCGGGCAATTGGCTGCCGGACGGACGCTGCTTCATTTCCAGCAATACCGGGGCAAACTCCCCGTAATCGCCGCCGCCCGAACGAGCCGCGTGGTAACTCTCCAGCGACGGGGTGGCCGACCCCAGAATCACGGCCGCGCCATGCTGACGGGCTCGCTTGACGGCCACGTCGCGGGCATGATACTTCGGCGACTCCTCTTGCTTGTAGGACGTCTCATGCTCTTCGTCCATGACGATCAATCCCAAGCGGCTGAACGGGGCGAAGATCGCCGAGCGTGCGCCGATCGCCACCTCCACGCGGCCCTCGCGGATTTTACGCCATTCGTCGTAACGCTCGCCGGTGGACAAGCGGCTGTGCATCACCGCCACCTTCGCGCCGAAGCGCCCCTTGAACCGTTCGACCATCTGCGGGGTCAGCGAAATTTCCGGCACCAGTACGATCGCCTGCCGGTCCGCAGCGATGCAGCGCTCGATCGTCTGCAAATACACCTCGGTTTTGCCGCTGCCGGTAACCCCGTGCAGCAAGAAGACCTCATGCCGCTCTTCATCCAGCGCTTTCGCCAGGCGGCGGTAGACCAGCTCCTGCTCCGGCGTCCGGGCCAGCGGCTCGCTGCCTTGAAAACGCCGGCCCTGATACGGGTCGCGAAACACTTCGACGTCCTCGATGACGGCGAATCCTTTGTCCGCCAGCTTCTTGACCGTTCCGGCCGTCACCTGCAGCGTCGACAGCACCTCCTGCAGCGACTGCGGCAAACCGACCTCCAGCAAGTAGGCCAGAACTTCCTTTTGCCGGCGCGCCTGCGGACCAAAAGAAGCCAACGCTTCCTTCGCCGCCTGGCCGCTGACTGCGGCCGCCACGGTTTTGACCGTCTTCTTGCGCACCTTGTCCTTGATCGCCTGGCTTTCCGTCAGCACGCCCCGGGCCAGCATATCTTTAATCAGGCCGGCGGCTTCCGGATATTTGGCGCCCAGTTGGTTCATCGTGACGGAGTCGGAGGCCCGCACGAAGTTCAGGATTTCCTCTTCCTCCGGCGTGAACAGACGCGGCAGCGCAAACAGGCCGTCCGCGCCATCCGGCTGTCCCCCCGGCCCGGCCGGCCGCCCTCCATCCGCGGCTTCGTCATCCGCCGCGCGAATATACCGTTCGGCCTTGCCTTTCAGCGCGGCCGGAACCATCGCCTGCAGCGCCGCAATCAGGCTGCAGGCGTACTTGCGGCTCATCCACTCCGCCAATTCCACCAGGTCCGGAGGCAGCGGCGGCATCAGGTCGAGCAGCTCCTGAATCGGCTTCATCCGCGCCCGGTCCATCTCCGGCTGCTCGTGCAGGGAAACGACAAAACCCTGAACCGTACGGCGCCCGAACGGAACGCCGACCCGGCTGCCCACCTCGATCCAGCCGGCCATCGATTCAGGGATTAAATAGTCAAAAGGCCGGTCGGTTTCCCGGCTCGGCACATCGACGATGACTTTGGCCATACGATAAGTCATCGGCCCTCTCCCGCCAAACGTTCGCCCGCCAGCTCCAGAATTTGATGCGCGACTTCCTCCTTGGCCATCTGCGGTACGGATCGAACTAAGCCGGAGGCATCGTAAATGTTCACGATGTTGGTTTCGGAGCCGAACCCGGCTCCCTGCGCGGTAACATCGTTCGCCACCAGCAGATCGCAGTTTTTGCGCTTCAGCTTATCCATGGCATGCTGCTCCACGTTTTCCGTTTCGGCCGCAAAGCCGATCAGGAACTGCGTCGTTTTTTGCTTGCCCAGCGTTTCCAGAATATCGATGTTTTTCACGAGCTCCAGCACGAGTGAAGCCTCGTTTTTTTTGATTTTTTGCGCGGAAGCCTCCTTCGGCCGATAATCCGCGACGGCGGCGGCTTTCACGAGAATGTCGGTATCCGCCCATACCGCCTGCACCGCCTCGAACATGTCCTGAGCCGAAAGCACGCGGGTGATTGGAATGCCGGCCGGCGGCTCCACCTGCGTATGCCCGGCGATCAACACGACCTCCGCGCCGAGGCGCCGCGCCGCTTTGGCGATGGCGAAACCCATTTTCCCCGAGGAATCGTTGGTGATATAGCGGACCGGGTCAATCCGTTCCACGGTGCCTCCGGCGGTAACGACGACCTTCTTGCCGGCCAGAGGCCGTTGCGAAATGCGGGCTTCCCGGGCAAAATAATCTTTCACGACCCGGGCAATCGACTCCGGCTCCTCCATCCGTCCCTTACCGGTGTATCCGCACGCCAGCAAGCCCTCCCCGGGCTCGATCATCATGACGCCGCGTGCGGCCAGCTCCGCCAAATTGCGGGTGACGGCCGGATGCTCGTACATATGCACATTCATCGCCGGCGCAAGCATGATTGGCGCCTGGGTCGCCAGCAGCGTCGTCGACAGCATATCGTCGGCGATGCCCGCCGCCATTTTGCCGATGATGTTGGCCGTCGCCGGCGCCACCAGCACCAGATCCGGCCAATCCGCCAAATGAATGTGGGCGATCGATTCGGCATGCTTCTCGTCAAAAGTGTCGGTATACACGAAATTTTTCGATAACGCTTGCATGGTCAGCTCCGTGATGAATTTGGTCGCCGATTCGGTCATAATGACGCGAACCTCCGCGCCTTCCTTCACCAGCTTACTGCACAAGGATGCCGCCTTGAACGCGGCAATGCCGCCGGTCACGCCCAATAAAACCTTCTTGCCGGTTAACATCGCTACCCCTCGCTTTCCCCAAACGAAAAAAATAACAACCTCTCGGTTGTCGTAAAAAGAAGCCCGGAGGCCTTTCCTATATGGCTATGTCTTTAATCTTTGTCGTTCTCTTCGGGCTCCGAATCTTGGTGTTTCAGCTTGATGTAGTCGCCGTAAATCTCTTCAAGCGCGATGCCCACCTGCTTATGAGATCTCGGCTGCTTCAGTTCGCTTTTTTCCCCTTCGCGCAGTTGTCTGGCTCGCCGGGAAGCAGCGACGACCAACGAATATTTGCTGCCGACTTTGCCGAGCATTTTGTCAATCGATGGATACAGCATGTTCAAAACACCTCTTCTTATTTGGACTCACCGCCGCATTAACGCGCAGGCGTTAGCACGACTTTCTGATTTTGCAATGTTCGGCGATGATAATGGATTGGATTCTTTGGCAGGCCAAATCGATCTCGTCATTGACGACGGCGTAATCATAATTCTCCATCAGTCCGATCTCGTAGGCCGCCACGCTCATGCGGTGATCGATCGTAGCTTGGTTCTCCGTTCCCCGGCCTTGAATCCGGCCTTTCAGCTCATCGAGCGACGGCGGAAGCAGGAATACAAACACGCCTTCGGGAAATTTCTCTTTGACCTTGAGCGCCCCCTGAACCTCGATTTCCAAAATGATATCCTTCCCGCCGGCTAGCGTCTCCTCCACAAAATCGCGGGGAGTTCCGTAATAATTGCCGACGTACTCCGCGTACTCCAGGAGCTGGTCTTTCTCGATCATATCCAAGAATTGCTCGCGGCTTTTGAAGAAATAGTTGACGCCGTTTTCTTCCCCCAACCGGGGCTGCCGTGTGGTGGCCGATACGGAATAGACCAGCTCCGGCATCCGTTTGCGCAGCTCCGAGCACACCGTGCCTTTGCCGACGCCGGACGGACCGGACAATACGATTAATAACCCTTTAGACATATCTCTCTCCATTTTATTCGTCGTTGTCTTCATCTTTAGTGGACAAACGATGAGCGACCGTCTCCGGCTGAACCGCCGACAATATCACATGATCGCTGTCCGTGATGATCACGGCGCGCGTCCGCCGCCCATAGGTAGCGTCGATCAGCATGTGGCGATCCCTCGCCTCCTGAATGATCCGCTTGATCGGCGCGGACTCGGGGCTGACGATCGAAATGATCCGGTTGGCCGATACGATATTTCCGAAGCCGATGTTAATAAGTTTAATTGCCATGTTCAGGTAGTTCCCCCTAATTTACTTGACTCACCCGGCGCCGCGAAATCGGCTTACTCGAGATTCGCCGCCTGCTCGCGGATCTTCTCCAATTCGGCCTTCATTTCGACGACCAGGTTGACTAGAGCCAAATGATTGGCTTTAGAGCCGATCGTATTGGTTTCCCGGTTCATTTCCTGTATTAGAAAATCCAGCTTGCGGCCTACCGGTTCGTATGCCTGAAGCAGGCTACGGCACTGCCCGAAGTGGCTCTTCAGGCGAATCAGCTCTTCATCGATGTTGGACCGGTCGGCAAACACCGCCACCTCCATCGCAAATCGCTGCTCGTCATAATTCCCGTCCAGCAGTTCGGCCAACCGCCCTTTCAGACGGCTCCGGTATTCGTTCACGACCTCCGGAGCCAGCCGGACCAACTCGCCGTGAATCGCCTCCAGCCGCTGCAGGCGCTCGCCCAAATCGGCGGCCAGATGCTTCCCTTCCCGCTCCCGCATGCCCAGTAGCCCGATCAGGGCTTCCTCCAAGCCGTCGGTCAATACCTGTTCCCAATCGGGCTCCGCCGTGCCTGCGGAGATGGCCTCCGCCGCGGGCGCCGTCAAGGCGTCCGGGAGGGACAACAGATCCCTGGCGCTTAGCTTCGCGTCAACGCCGTAGTGCTTGGCGAGTTCCCCGGCAGCCCTCAGGTACGCTTCGACGACCGGCCGGTTCAACACGTAAGGAAGGGTGCCGGATTCATCACGTTCTTTGCTGATGTATACATCAATGCGTCCCCGCTTGATATGGCGCTGAACCAGGCGCCTCAATCCGTCCTCATAGCACGTCCATTCCCGCGGCATCCGCAGGACGACTTCGGCGTACCGGTGATTGACGGACTTGACTTCAAATTGGACGACGTAACCGCCATACGATCTGACGGCCCCGCCGTACCCTGTCATACTGTGCGACACAGGCATCACATCCGTTACCCTATTGTAATTGATTATGTGAACCGAGACAAGTGGGCCGAGCCCCGTTTGGACTTCCCGCGGACATAATCCATCAAGGCGACATTCATTTCATAGAACATGAACGGCGTCATGAGATAAATTCCGTTAAAATGCTCCATCGCCGTATCGAGCAGCTCTTTGGCGATCTCGACGCCCATCGTCCGCCCTTCTTCGCCCTGCAGTCCTTCCATCCGCTTGCGGACGTCCTCGGACAGCTGGATTCCGGGCACCTCATTGTGCAGATACTCCGCGTTTTTGCCGCTGGCCAGCGGCATAATGCCGATGAAGATCGGCACGTCCAGATGCGCCGTCGCTTGCTTGATCGCCACGATCAGTTCGGGATCGTACACCGGCTGGGTCATGATGTAATCGGCGCCGGAGGCGATTTTCTTCTCCAGCCGCTCCACCGCTTTGTGCAGATGCTTCACATTGGGATTAAACGCGGCGCCGACCACAAATTTGGCTTTTTGCTTCAAGGGCTTGCCGGAGAAAGAGATCCCGTCGTTCAACTGCTTGATCATCCGAATGATCTCGAACGACGTCAAATCGTACACCGAACTCGCTCCCGGCAGGTCGCCGAAGCGGGCGGGGTCGCCCGTCACGGCCAGCACATGGTCGATGCCAAGCGCATCGAAGCCCATCATATGCGACTGCGTGCCGATCAGATTGCGGTCCCGGCAGGCGATATGCACGAGCGGTCTCAGGCCGAGCCGGGACTGGACGAGATGCCCGAGCGCCATGTTGCTCATGCGCGTCACGGCAAGCGAGTTATCCGCCAGCGTGAGCGCGTCGACGCCCGCCTCTTTCAAGGCGGCCGCGCCTTCCATGAACTTGCCGATGTCCAGGTCGCGCGGCGGATCCAGCTCGACGATGACGGTATGACGCTCTTTCACGAGCTCGGTCAAGCTCGGCAGCTCGCGTCCCACATCCCCGGCATCCGCCGCAGTCGGCCGCTCTTTCAGCGTTATGGAGATGGACGGGCGCGGCTCGGGCAGCTTCGGTTCGTTCGCCAGCGGTATAGCGGCATACCCCTCAAGCGCGTCCGACATGGCGGCGATATGCTCCGGCGTCGTGCCGCAGCATCCGCCGATCAATCGGGCCCCCAAGTCGGCGAAAGAGCGGGCGCATTCCCCGAAATATTCCGGAGTTGCCCCATATACATACTCTCCATCGACGTAGTCCGCCAAACCCGCATTCGGGAATACGGACATCGGTACGTCGAGAGGACCTCCCACCCCGTCCATGACAGCCATGATTCCTTTAGGACCGGAATGGCAATTGAAGCCGAGCACGTCAGCCCCCTCCTGAACCAGCGCTCCGAAGGCTTCGGGGATGGTAAACCCGTCCAGCGTGCGTCCGATTTGATCGACGGCGAACTGGCAAATGACCGGAACGTCCGTCCGTTTCCGTGCTCGTCCCAAGGCAATCCGCATTTCCTCCAGATCGTAAAACGTCTCGAACAGCAGCGCGTCTACCCCTTCGTCCAGCAAGGCGGAGATTTGCTGCTCGAAGTATGCCCCGAGCTCCTGGACAGTAACGTTCGCCCGCTTGCCGCCGCGGATGGAACCGACCGCCCCCGCGACGTACGCGCGTTCTCCCGCCGCTTGCTTGGCGATCCGCACAGCAGCCCGGTTAATGTCCTCCACCTTGGCCTCCAGCCCGAATTTGGACAATTTATAGTAATTCGCCGAGAACGTATTGGTCTCCAGCAGCCGAGCCCCGGCATCGAGATAGCGGGAATGGATGTCGCCGATCACGTCCGGACGCAGCAAATTGAATTCTTCGTAAGAAATGCCAACCGGAAATCCCAACTGATATAAATAAGTGCCCATGGCTCCGTCGCCGACGATGATTTCGCGTTGCCAAGTCGTGCGCAAATCCGGTTTCATGCTTCTGCCCCCTGACTGCCGTGATGTCTTTGTCGCCTCATAATCGACCCCGGCGCAAACTATTATCATATTAATTTATCATAAATCGCTCAGAATGATAAGGTATCGTTCAGGCCCCGCCGCCATAACGTCGCAAAAGCCGAGCCCCCGTTACGGGAACCCGGCTTTGCCATGATCGCGCGCCGATGCCGATTAAATTTCGATGCTGCCCTCATACACCGCTTCCGCCGGACCGGTCATGTATACATGATTGTCGCGTTCATCCCATTCGATGAACAGATCGCCGCCCTTGAGCCCGATCCAGGCGGCTCGGTCCGTCAACCCGTTCAGTACGGAGGATACCAGCGTGGCGCAGGCGCCCGTGCCGCAAGCGAGCGTTGGGCCCGCTCCGCGCTCCCATACGCGCATCTCCACCCGCTCCCGGCTGGTCACGGTAGCGAATTCCACGTTAATCTTGCGCGGAAAAAACGGATGCGTCTCCAGCTTCGGCCCCCATGTCGCCAAATCGAAATTCGTCGCATCGTCGACATAAATGACGCAGTGCGGATTGCCCATGGAGACGGCCGTAAACGCAAATTCCCGGCCGTCCGTCTCAATCGGCTGATTTCGCACCGGATGCTGATCCAGCGTCGTCGGTACGGCCAAGCCGTCCAGAATGGGCTCGCCCATGTCGACCCGGACCGTTTTGACGGCTCCGTCCTCCACCTGCAAGGTCACCTGCTGAACGCCGGCGCCCAAGGTTTCGATCGTTACGCTAGTCTTATCGACCAGACGACGGTCATATACGTATTTGGCTACGCAGCGGATTGCGTTGCCGCATTGTTCGGCTTCCGTACCGTCCGAATTGATGATGCGCATTTTGAAATCCGCTTGCTCCGACGGGAGAATATACACCAAGCCGTCCCCGCCGACGCCGAAATAGCGGTCACACCATTGGATCGCCAGCTTGGATACGTTGTCCGGCAGCCGTTGCTCGCCGTAAAACACCAGAAAATCGTTGCCCAGTCCGTGCATTTTCGTAAATTCCATGCTAACCCCACTCCTGCATCGTTAAATGATAGGGTTAGTCTAGCTTTTGCCCGGCGCAAAAGCTATTGATTTTATGCACGAATATTTGTACTTTTCGCGGTGACGAACGGACGCGGCCCGCTGCTGCGCCGGTTCCGTTTGCCCGACCAGACGCTGCCCGCGCCCATCAGGAAGGTCGGAATGCCTGCGGCCACCAGCGTGATCGCCCACTCCCGCGTGCCGAGCGGCACCGTTTTGAAGATCGGCTGCAGCGGTTCGATGTACATCACCCCAAGCAGCAGCACGATGGACGACAGAACCGCGGCGACAAGATATTTGTTTTGCAAAATGTTGCGGTGGAAAATCGAACGCGAGCTGCGACAATCGAACACATGGATCAGTTGCGCCATCACCAGGGTGGCGAAGGCGACCGATTGCGCCTTGATCAATTGGGCCGGGTCGTTCGGCGCGTACCGCAGCGTCAACCAGAAGGCGCCCAGCGTACATAAGCCGATCAACACCCCGCGGCTGATGATTTTCCAACCCAACCGGCGGGCAAAAATATTCTCGTTCGCGCCGCGGGGCTTGTGCTCCATCAGATCCTTCTCCGGCTGATCGACGCCCAGCGCCATCGCCGGCAAACCGTCGGTCACCAGGTTGACCCACAGAATCTGAATCGGCAGCAGCGGCAGCGGCAACCCGGCCAGCATGGCGAAGAACATGGTCAAAATCTCGCCGACATTCGATGCCAGCAAATAACGGATGAATTTGCGGATGTTCTCGTAAATGCTGCGGCCTTCCTCAATCGCGGCCACGATCGACGTGAAGTTGTCGTCGCTTAAGATCAGCGAGGACGCTTCCTTAGATACGTCCGTGCCCGTCATGCCCATGGCGATGCCGATATCGGCCGCCTTGATCGCCGGCGCGTCGTTCACGCCGTCGCCGGTCATCGCCACGACGTGGCCGTTCCGCTGCAGCGCCTTCACGATCCGCAGCTTATGCTCCGGGGACACCCGGGAGTAGACATAAATGTTCTCCACCTGCTTCTCCAGTTCCTCGTCGCTAAGCGCCTCCAACTGCTGGCCCGACATCGAGGAACCGCCCCGCGGCAAAATGCCGAGATCGGCGGCGATCGCTTCGGCGGTCAGCCCATGGTCGCCGGTGATCATCACCGTCTTGATGCCCGCCCGGCGGCAGACGGAGATCGCGTCCCGCGCTTCACGGCGCGGCGGGTCGATCATCCCCGTCAGGCCGACGAAGATCAGTTGCGATTCCACCTGATCCTCTTGGTCCGACCCTTCCGTCGGCTTCAGGTCGCGGTAGGCCATCCCGAGCACGCGCAGCGCGCTGCGGGCCATTTGTTCATTGGCCGCTTGCACTTTCTGCCGGAACGTGCCGGTGAAGGGAACCACTTTGCCTTCCCACAAAATATACGAGCAGCGCTCCAGCAGCATGTCCGGCGCCCCCTTGACAAACGCCATCTTGCCGCCTTGATGCGAGACGATGACGGACATCCGCTTGCGCTTGGAATCGAAAGGAAACTCCCGGTCGCGGGCATACATCCCGCTCAAAGCGGCTGGGGACAAGCCCATTTTGGAGGCAAGCGTGACCAGCGCGCCTTCGGTCGGGTCGCCCTTCAGCTTCCAGATCGGTCCGGCTGCGGCGGCATCTTCCTTCGTCTTGCGGCGGCCGCGCTGCTCCGGGTCATCGTCATAGATAACCGCATTGCTGCACAAGGCGCTGATCTGCAGCAGCCGGCGCAAGCTTTGATCCTTGCGCAAATCGACGGGAACGCCTTGACCCAGAACGTTGCCGACCGGCTCGTACCCTTCGCCCGTCACTTCGAGCGACCGCCCTTCCAACCACAGCCGGGTGACCGTCATTTTGTTCTGGGTCAATGTGCCGGTCTTATCCGAACAGATGACCGAGGCGCAGCCGAGCGTCTCCACCGACGGCAACTTGCGGACGATCGCCTTGCGTTTGATCATGCGCTGCACGCCCAGCGCCAGCGCGATCGTGACGATCGCTGGCAGGCCTTCCGGAATGGCGGCGACCGCCAGACTGACCCCGGCGAAGAACATGCTGCTCGCCGGCTGCCCCTGCAGAATTCCCAGCAGCACCACGACAACGGTCAAGCCGAGCGCCATGTAAATCAAAATTTTGCCGAGCTGCTCCAGACGCCGTTGCAGCGGTGTTTCCTGGACCTCGGTGTTTTGGATCAAATCGGCGATTTTCCCCATCTCGGTGTCCATGCCCGTGCGGATGACGAGCCCGCGCCCCGTTCCGCGCGTGATCATCGTACCCATAAAGCCGATATTCTTCTGGTCGCCCAGAGGAACGTCGCTTTCGCTCAGCACCCCCGCATGTTTGCCTACCGGATGCGATTCGCCGGTCAAAGCGGACTCTTCCGCGTCCAGGCTGTTCGTGGATAACCAGCGGATATCGGCAGGAATCCGGTCGCCGCTTTCCAGCAGGACGATATCCCCCGGAACAAGCTCTCTGGCCGGAATATTCTTGACGACACCTTGGCGCAGCACGTTGGCATGGGGCGCGGACAGCTCTTTCAGCGCCCGCAAGGAACGTTCCGCGCGGAATTCCTGGATGAATCCAAGCACCCCGTTCAGAATAATGATGGCGATGATCGTGACGGCATCCAGATATTCGCCGAGAAAACCGGAAATGAGCGTGGCGCCCATCAGCACCAGCATCATAAAATCCTTGAACTGGTTCAGGAACAGCAGGATCGGGGAGATGCGCTCTCCCTCCTGCAGTTCGTTCCAGCCCGACTCCTCGCGTCTCTTCTGCGCTTCTTCATCGGTCAGGCCCTGTTCACGCGTGACGCCGAAACGTTCCAGAAGCGCCTCGCTGCTCCACTGGTGCCAGTTTTTTTGTTCCATCCTCCTTATTCCCCTTCCGTTTATTATGCAGTATCGGCGTGAAGGCTTTTCCACCTAGGGTAAATGTATTCCGGCCCGTCCCAAATTATCACAGGGGAGCCCTTAAGTTTTTGCCCGAAGTATGGCATCATAGAGGGAGGCTTTCTATCCATACCCCCCTTTTATTTCGAAGAGAGAACAGGAGAATATCATAAAATGGCACTCGACGGCATCGTAACCAGAGCGATCGTGCATGAGCTTCAAGCCTGCACCGGCGGTCGCATCAATAAAATACATCAGCCCGCAGCAAGCGACCTCGTCTTTCACCTGCGCACGCAGGCCGGAAACAAGCGGCTGCTGCTGTCGGCAAACCCGACATATCCGCGGGTCCATTTCACGGAAGCGTCGTTTCCGAATCCGCTGGAAGCGCCGATGTTCTGCATGCTGCTGCGCAAGTACTGCGAAGGCGGGACGATCGAAGCCGTGACCCAAGTCGGCATGGAGCGGATCATCCACATTGACGTCCGTACGCGCGACGAGCTTGGCGATCTGTCCGTCAAGCGGATCATTATCGAGTTGATGGGAAGGCACAGCAATATCATCCTGATCGACCCGGCCACCGGCACCCAACTGGACGGAATCCATCACGTGACGCCGGCGATTTCCGGCTATCGGGTCGTGATGCCCGGCTTTGCCTATACGGCGCCGCCGGAGCAGCATAAACGCAATCCGCTCGAGGCGGATCGCGAGGCTTTTCTGGCCGCCTGGCAAGCGGCGGCGGCCGAAGGCAAAGGCGCCGGCAGCGGCTGGTTGGTCGACGCCTTCGCCGGAATGAGCCCGCTGATCGCCGGCGAAATCTATGCCCGTGCGGCAGTTGGCGAGGCCGCGATGGAGATCGGGCTGAACCCGGAGGAAGCGGAGCGGCTGTGGACGGCTTTTTCCGAATTCATGGGGGGGATTCGCGACCAGCGGTACACGCCCATGACCGGTGAGAACGCCAAGGGGAAAAGCATCTTTTCCGCCGTCCGGCTCATCAGCGCCCGCGGGGAAATTCGAACCTATCCTTCCATCAGCGAATGCATGGAGGATTACTATGGTGATAAAGCGCTGCGGGACACGGTCAAGCAGAAAACGAGCGACCTGCTGCGCTTCCTGCAGAACGAACGGAACAAAAACGTGAAGAAGCTGACCAATCTGGAGCAGGACTTGAACGAAGCGGAGGATGCGGAACGTTACCGCATCTGGGGCGAGCTGCTTCTGCCGTCCCTGCATACGATCCGCAAGGGCGACACCCGCGTAGAGCTGGTCAACTACTACGATGAAGAGCAGAGAACGGAGACGATTCCGCTGGATCCGCTGCTGACGCCGTCGGAGAACGCCCAGCGTTATTTTAAGAAATACAACAAATTCAAGAACAGCCTTGCCGTCATTGATGAGCAGATGGAGCTGGCCAAGGGGGAAATCGCCTATCTTGAAGGCTTGCTCCAGCAGTTGAACGACGCGACGTTAAGCGATATCGACGAAATCCGCGAGGAGCTAACCCAGCAGGGATATTTGCGGGATCGGGCCAAACGGGGCAAGAAGAAGAAAAAAAACGACCGACCGACGCTGCATGTCTATACCTCGTCGGAGGGCATCGAAATTTACGTCGGCAAAAACAATCTGCAAAACGAATACGTCACGAACCGGCTCGGTAAACCCAACGATACCTGGCTCCATACGAAGGATATCCCGGGTTCGCACGTGCTGATCCGCAGCGAGTCGTACGGCGACGCGACGCTGAATGAGGCCGCACAGCTCGCCGCTTATTTCAGCCAGGCGAAAGAGTCCAGCAGCGTCCCGGTCGATTGCACGCTCATTCGCCATGTCCGCAAGCCAAACGGCGCCAAACCCGGCTTCGTCATTTACGACCACCAGCGGACGTTGTTCGTCACGCCGGACGAGCAGTTGATCAAGGCGCTGCCGAATACGGTGAAGAACGGCTGATGGCCGCGGTTTGTGGGCTTGGCGGTTTGTGGCTTGCGGCTTACGGGAGTCTTACCCGCCCGCATAAGGTCCAAATGCAAAAGTGCAGCTGAACCTCCCGAAAATTGCCGAAGATAGCCAGTCAGGTGTAAATGTACAGTTGATTCCCAGCTTCACGCGGGATTGGGGCGTTTGTGCCTCTAACGAGCTGCACTTTTGCATCTCATACGCCAAAGAAGGCAATTTCCCGCAGAATGAGCTGCACTTTTGCATTTGAGTAACTAAAAAACGGTGCGCCGCAGGGAGCCCATAAGCCCCTTTGGGCACCGTTTTTCAGTTGCTCGCAGCCCGCCCGGCTGCCGCTGCCTGCCTTAGCCGTTCCACCGTACCCGGCGGAGCCGTGCGTCCGCCCAAATCGCCGTGGAAAACGACGCCCTGCCGCACGCCATGGTAATCGGAACCGCCGGTGGCGATCAGCCCGTATCGTTCGGCCATCGCGGCATAACGGCGCTCCTCCTCCGGCCCGTGGTCGGAATGGTAAACCTCGATCCCGGCCGGCTTCCCGCGCTCCAGGATCGACCGCACCAGTTCGTCATCCCCGTACAGCCCGGGATGAGCCAGCACCGGCGCACCGCCCGCCTCGCGAATCCACGCGAACGCCTCCTCCGGAGCGATGCGCGGCAGGGAAGCGTATCCCGGTTTGCCTTCGGCCAAATACCGGTCAAACGCGTCGCGCAGATCGGCCGCATAACCTTTGCGGACAAGCGCGTCGGCGATATGCGGCCGGCCGAGGCTTTCGTCCGGGCGCAGCGGCCGGGCCAGCCCGACCTTCACTTCCTCCAGCGTGATCGAAAGGCCCAATTGCCGCAGCTTGGCGATGATCATCCTATTCCGCTCCTCCCGCACCGACCGAAGCCGGCCCAATCGCTCCTGAAGCCGTTCGTCCTGCGGGTTCACGAAATACCCCAGCACGTGGATGTCTTTATCCCCCGCCCGGGTACTGATTTCGATGCCGGGTACGACGTCTAGGCCAAGTTCCTTCCCGGCGAGAAGCGCCTCCGCGATCCCGGCGACCGTATCGTGATCCGTAATCGCGAGGCCAACCAGCCCTTTCTCCTTGGCCAGCCGCACGTTTTCCGCCGGCTTGTTCATCCCGTCCGAAGCTTGGGTGTGCGTATGCAGGTCATAGCGCTCTCCCGTTTGCTTTTCCATGCTTATCCCGTCCTTATTGTATCGTTAAGTCTTCAAGTCGACTGCGAATATTCCCGCAAAAAGGTCAAAAACGTGACCGCAGTCACCGGCAGTAGCGTAGATTTCAGATGAATCGAATAAAACATCCGTTTGAACGACAATCCTTCGATATCCAGCACCTCCAGCAGCCCCAGCGCTTGCTCATGCTTGACGGAGGAGGGCGAAATAATCGTGATGCCGATCCCGGCTTCGACCGCCGATTTGACCGCGCCGGTGCTGCCTAGCTCCATGACGGTGCGGATTTGGCCGAGATCGACCCCGCGTCTTCGCATTTCGTCCTCCATCACCTGACGGGTGCCGGAGCCTTTCTCCCGCAGCACAAAAGGATACTGGATCGCGTCTTCCACCGTGACAGACCTTCTCCCCGTCAACGGATGGCCAGAGGGAACGATCAGCTTGAGCTCATCCTCCATGACGGGCTCCGACACCATGTCCGGGTGCGCTACCTGCGCTTCGACCAGCCCGAAATTGAGCTGGTGGTTCACGATCTCATCGATGATTTGCGTCGTATTGATCACCTTCATGACGATCGAAATATGCGGATACCGCTGCCCGAACGGCCCCAGCAACCGGGGCAATACGTATTCCCCGATCGTCAGGCTGGAGCCGAGCAGAAGCCGCCCCTCCAGCATAGACGTATGCCGCGACATGGCCTGCTCCGTTTCGCGGATCAGTTCCACGCTTTGGCGCGCATACGGAAGCAGGGTTTGCCCCGCTTCGGTCAATTCGATTTTTTTCGTGGAGCGTATCAGCAGCTTGGTGCCGAAGTAGTCTTCCAGCGATTGGATTTGCATCGTGACCGCAGGTTGGGTCATGTGCAGCGCCTGGGCGGCTGCCGAGAAACTGCCCCGCTGCGCCACCGTATAGAAGATATGAAGCTGGTGGTAGTTCAACGCCATCGTCCGGCCCTCCCCTTTCATTCCCATACAGAGGTTGTTTGAAAACCGATCTTTGGGACCTCCCACTTACAATAGCATGCCCGGGCCAACAAAAAAAGCATGCCGCTCGCCGGCATGCTTGATTCCGCATCGTCTTCATCTTCTTAAACGCGCCGATTCTACCGGCGCTTACGGCTGTTCTTCATCAACGTCATCCGCCGGGAGTGGCGAAGCCAGGAGTAATAGGATTTCAAATCGCGCAGCTCGATCGTCTCCGACATCCGTCCCAAGAAGGTCACGATGATCATGCGGTGCAGCGGGCGTCCGGCAAGATCGAATTCACCGGGAATTTCCGCAAATTCGGCGACCATCACGAGATCGTCATCAATCAGATAAACGTCCTCTTCCTTCCGATAATACGGCGTAATCCGTCCCTGCTTCAGACATTCCCAAGCCCATCCGGCAATCTGTTCGAACCCGATATGATCCCGATCGATCCGATCCTGATATCTGAGCTTGGCATGGTTCGTCACTACGATATCGGCAACCCTCTTGTCCCCTAGCGCAATATGGAAAGATTCATAGGTTCTCCAGCGTTCCGTTGCCCTGTCTCTCATGCCGCACCTCGCATTATATAAATCTCCAAAACAGAACCAATAATTAGGTCTTTTTAACTAAGCACTTTCGCCTATTATATTACAACAACCCCTAATTTTCCACAAGATTAAAGCGCTATTTTTGTAGAAATAAGGAGTTTTTTAGAACTTATGACCCATTTTGTATATAGGACATTCATTCCGCAAGCGGATTTCAGACGCAAAAAAACCCGCGCAACGAATGAATCGCTGCACGGGTGCCTTTCGCTTCCGTTCGGTTGAAATTTTTTCGTTTACAAGCCGTAGAAGCGGGTTTTGTCGGGGACATCCTTACTGTATTCCGTTTTGATTTCCCCGCGGTAAGACCGTTCGATTTTGCGGACATAGGACAGCTTGCGGATGTTCCGCATCGTTTCCTCCGCCCGGTCGGCATTGACATACATCACCACATAATGCATCCGGCGGGACAAATAATGCACGCTTCCGTATTTATCCAAATTCCTTGCCGCTTTGAGGTCGCTTACCCAAATGATATAGCCTGTGCGCTCCGGAAACATGACTTTCCCCTCCGTTCCTCAACTGTTGAAAATTCCGGCAAGCCAAGGCGGACTTGCCGCTTCTTCCGGAATTCTCGGCTGCCCGTGCGCATTAGCCGCAGCTGCATTTCCCGCCGCTGCCGCATCCGCCTTTCGGGTTCGGATCATTGCTTGGCACCTTGATCGTTTCGGAAACGGCATAAGCGATCATTTCCGACATCGTGTGAAGGATGTCGTCCAACTCGTCTTCGGCTGCCTTGAACTTGCGGACCGCCTCGAAACGCTCCAATTCCCGCTCAACCTCGGCCACTTTATCCTTGGCTTCGTGATAGTTGGGATGGAAATGGCCGAAACGCTCGGTCTCCCGGAACAGTTCTTTTTGAGCTTCCAGCTTCCTGACCCACGCCTGAATCTCGCTGTCCTCCTCCACGCGCCGCTTCCAATGCAAGTATTCGGAAACGGCGGCGGATTGATTTATCATATCGCCCAATTCATAGGCGTTTATCAGCACTTCGGCCATGTCGACCGTGTTCTTCGCGATTACGCTCATGAATTTTCATCTCGCTTTTGCGGTTAATGTTCCACCCTTGGGTAGACGACATTATCATACCACAATCCTTTAGCGAGCAGAAGAGGTTCATCCTTCCTAATCTCCCGTTTAGCGTAAACTTGCCGGGAGAATCAGGCGAATCGCCTGCCAGTCTCCGGGAGAGATTACGCGTTCCTCTCTTGGCTCCCCGGACGAATGAAGCAGCCAAACCTTTACCTGCCAATCCGTTTCCCCTTCTACGGCTAGCGGCACGCATAGAACCGTCTCCCCGCCGAGTTGCAGCAAGAGCTTGGCGTGCCATGCCAGGGCTCGTTCGACCAGTTCCCGGGCGGTCGAGGCATGATACCGTCGCAGCTCCTTCCACCACATGACAGGGACCTCGGACAATCCGGGGAACAATTCCTCAACCTTCGGCGGATCTGGATCCGGCTCGTAAAAATGCAGGTCCGCCCCTTTGTAGATCCAGCCTTGGCCTTCCAGCCGCTTCAGTTCCCCGCCATCGGGCCAAGCGGCTTCCGTCAGCTTCGGATAAACCGGTTCATCCCCATCTGGCGCTTGCCGATGGACAGGCGCCAACCGCTCTCCGTCCAAGAGCTTCAAGACTTCCGCCTCGCAGCCCGAATTCACCAGAAAATGGAGCGGCCCGATCCGCTCCAGCTTGCCGTCCAGCGACGGCAGGCCGGCGATACGATCCGCGGCTTCCGCGTCCGCGCAGCACAGCAACTTCGCTTCGGACAGCGTCGTACGTCCGATTTCCCGGCCCCATTGAAGGAGCGCGTCGCGAACGGGCTCCGGTATACCGGCGGAATGCGCCTCCAACAGCCGCAGGATATCCTGCGGCGTTCGGCCCAGCCGGCAAGCCTGCTCCAGCCCCGCACGCGTCAGGCGGTAGACGCTCATCACGCCGGACGAAGTCATTTCGGCGCAGGCTTCCAGCTCGAAGCGAACCGTAAACGGCACGTCCGGCGGGACGAATAGCTCAAAATCAGGCTGTACGATCAGCTTGCCCGCAGCGGTTCGAGCCCCCGCCAAGCCGGGTAACTCCCGTTCGATCAGCCAACGGAACATTGCGCCGTCCTCGGGATGGCGGCCCAGCTCCATCCAACCGCAGCCGCAAAGGGCGTCCAGCCAACCTTCGATCCAGGCCTCGCGCTCCGGGGACGAACCCGCTTCCGGCCCCAGCAGCCCCTGGTCCTGGAGCGAACCGAGCAGTTCCTCCAGCGAATACCAGACGCCGGATTTGAGGTCCGCCGCCGTCAATCGCAGGGCGACATGCTGCAGCCCGGCATCGGCCGGGACATAACGCTGCAGCAGCTCGCGCAGCAGGATCCCGTTCATCGCCGGCAGGTCCAAGGACAGCCACTGCGCCAAGCCCCGAGGATCCACCCGCCACACCGCCCGCTCCTTGGCAATCAGGCCTAACGCCAGCAACAGATCCAATACAACGGCAAACGCGGGAGAATACGCGTCCGGATGCGGATAGTTCAGCCGCAAACCGGTGACATCCTCCGCTTTCAGCGCAATTCGGTTCTCCAGCTTGCCGCGCTCCTTCTGATGTATGGTCCCTTTGGCCGTCATTCGCAGCCCGTTGCCGGCGATCCAGGTTAAGGCGCGGAACAAATCCAGCGCCAGGCCCGGTTTGGCCTCCCGGCGCAGCTCAACGCGTGCCGGGTCCTGCTCGCGCAGTTCCGCGTACCCCCACTCGTTCCACATCTCCAGCAGCCGGTCCAGCGGCAGGTAGTACAGTTTTTCGCCCCAGGCTTTCCGCACCGCGGCAAGAGTCCCGGAGCGCAGCAGCGCCGGCAGCGCCGCGCGAAGGTCCGCTCCGCTCATGCCTCCGGCCGCTGCGGCGCTCACCTGCTCCAGCTTAAACGGCTGCCCGGCGTAACGGCGAAACAGGAGCCGGAGCGCCTCTCCGCCCGCCTCGTTCAAAGCGGATTCGTCCACCCGCTCCAAAGGGCGATCGCCTTCATAGGCCGGCATTCCCGATCCCATGCTCATGCTTCACTCCCCTCCCGATCCCGCCGTACGGCATACTCGTAACCTTGTTCCAGCAAGAATAACTGACGCCGCAAGGCAAACTCTTGCTCCCGGGTGTTCTCCGATACAAGCGTATAAAAATAAGCCCGACCGCCATCCCGCTTCGGCCGCAGGATCCGGCCCAAGCGCTGCGCCTCCTCTTGGCGAGAGCCAAAGCTGCCGGAAATTTGGATCGCTACCGACGCATCCGGCAAATCCACCGCAAAATTGGCCACCTTCGAGACCGCCAGAACCGGCAGTTCCCCTTCGCGGAACGCCTGAAACAGTCTGCCTCGCTCCGCCTGCGGCGTGCTTCCGGTAATCAGCGGAACCCGGAGCTCCCTTGCCATGCTCTCCAACTGGTCCAAGTACTGTCCGATAATCAGCACCTGACGGTCGCGATGCCGGTCCAACAGCCGCCGCACGATCTCGTTCTTGTACGGATTTTCCGCAGCGATGCGAAACTTCTCCCGTCCTTCGGCTTGAACGTATTTGCCCTGTTGGGATTCGGACATCGCCACCCGGATTTCCTCGCAATCGACCCGCGCGATAAACCCGCTTTCCTCCAGGGCTTTCCACGGAACGTCGTACCGCTTCGGTCCGATCAAGGAGAAGACGTCCCGTTCGCAGCCGTCTTCGCGAATCAGCGTGGCGGTCAAGCCTAGGCGCCTCGTCGCCTGAATGTCGGCCGTCGCACGAAAGATCGGGGCCGGCAGCAAGTGCACTTCGTCGTAAATGATCAGGCCCCAATCGCGTTCGTTAAACAAAGACATGTGCTTGAATCCATCCTCTTTCCGCGTCCGATGCGTCAAAATTTGATATGTGGATACGGTAACGGGTTTCACCTGTTTCTTCTCGCCCGAATATTCCCCGATCGCTGCGGCCGGCAGCGTCGTTTTGGAGTTCAGTTCGGCAATCCACTGGCGCACCGAAGTCACGTTGGAGGTCAGGATCAGCGTCTCGCATTGAAACCGTTCCATCGCCGCCAGGCCGACCACGGTTTTGCCCGCGCCGCAGGGGAGCACCACAACGCCGCTGCCGCCGTCGCCGGCCCGGCCGGCAAACGCCGCGACGGCTTCCTGCTGGTAGGGTCTGAGCCTAAACGGCCGCCCCCCTTCCAGCTCCTCCCGGAGCGCAAACTTAAGGGTGCGGCCTTGATGGTACCCCGCTTCGTCGAGCACGGGATAACCCTGGCGGGCAAGCTCCTGTTTTAATTGGCCGCGGAAAGAGGCCGGCAGGCGGAGATGCCGCTCGTCCACTCGGCTCGATGTTCCCGCCGGTAAAGCGAGCTGGCGGGCCATTTGCTCCAGGAAGCCAACTTCCGCGCCGCCGTATTCCAATTCCAGCTTGTCCGGTTCGCCGGGAACCGGACGAAGCTTTAGCTGCCCGTACCGACCCATCCAGCGGCGAATGTCTTCAGCCGCCCCGCTCGGCAGCCCGTAACGTGCCATGGACACAAGCTCTTCCAGCACCCCGTCCGCGTCCATTCCGCAGGACGCCGCATGCCATAACGTCAGCGGAGTGATTCGATATGTATGATAAAAAGCCGGGCTCTTCACCAACTCGGCAAAATGGGACAACCGCTCCCGCGCCGTTTCGAAGCCGGGATGCTCCTTCTCCAACAGCACCGTCAAATCTCGCTGAACGATGCATGCTCTAGTTTCATTCATCGGTTTGCCCCCTCCTTTCGTTCCGTCGGCCGTCAGCCAGCAAAAAGAGAAGTTCGCCGCCGCAGCCGCGAACCTCTCCGATTGGTTTCCTCTTCGTCCTAGTGCACCTGCTCCGAAATTTCGGACAAAGCCTCTCCCGCATTATCGGCAAAAATATTGCGCACGGCCATATCGCCGATCGACACGATCCCGATCAAGCGATCCCCTTCGCATACCGGCAGCCGGCGGATTTGTTGCTGCGCCATCAGTTCGGCCGCATCGTCCACCGACATGTCGCGGGAAGCGGTCTTGATCCCTTTGGTCATCACTTCTTCGACTGCCGTGGACCCGGGGCGCTTCTCGGCGATGCCTCGGATCACCAAATCCCGGTCGGTAATCACGCCGATCAGCTTATCTCCGCCTTCGACCACCGGAATAAAACCCGTGTCGTTTTCTTTCATTTTAACCGCCACTTCGTAGACATTATCCTGCGGTGACACGGTAACGACCTGTTCGGTCATGATTTCGCTGACTTTTCTCAACATATATCCCTCCTTCGGTCATAGCGTGCCTAAGAAGGGAACGGTTTATGCGCGTTCGTTCTGATAGGATTCCGCCATCGCGGCCAGCAGCCCCGCCGCATGCAGCATAGCGTCCTCATCGATGTCGAATTTCGGGTGGTGGTGCGGGTACACCGCGCCTTTGCCGGGATTTCCCGCCCCCACGAACATGAAGCAGCCGGGGACCTCCCGCAAATAGTAGGCAAAGTCCTCCGCCGGCATAATCTTCGGCGACATCTCGGCCCGAAGTCCGAAGACGCCGGGAGCCACTTTTCTAAAACGGCGGTATTCTCCCTCGTCGTTCACCAGGCTCGGGTAGCCCATCATATAGTTGATATGAGCCTTCGCGCCGTATGCCTCTGCCGTGTTAAGGGCCAGAACGTGGATCCGCTCGCGGATCCGCTCCCGCGTCTCCTCGCGGAAGCAGCGGACCGTGCCGGACAGCCTGCAGCGGTCGGCGATGATGTTTTGCGCCGTACCGCCCTGGATGGAGCCGATCGTCACGACGGCCGGATCCAATGGATCAATCGAACGGCTGACCACGCTTTGCAACTGCAGCACCAACGCGGAGGCCGCCACGACGCTGTCCACCGTTGTATGCGGCATGCCGCCGTGGCCCCCGCGCCCTTGCACGTCGATGAAGAATTCATCCGTCGAAGCCATGAGCGGCCCGGGCGCGCTCGCCACGGTGCCGACGGGAACCGGCGTCCACAGGTGCACCCCGTAAATGACGTTCACGCCCTCCAGCGCTCCTTCCTCGATCATCGCTTTCGCCCCGCCAGGACATACCTCTTCCGCCGGTTGGAAGATCAGACGGATTTCCCCGCGCAGCTTCGCTTTCGTCCGGGCATAATATTCCGCCAGGGCCAGCAGCGTCGCCGTATGGCCGTCATGCCCGCAGGCGTGCATCACGCCGGGGTGCTGCGAGGCGTATTCGCAGGTCTTCTCGTCCTGGATCGGCAGCGCGTCCATGTCGGCCCGAAGCGCCACCGTTTTGCCGGGAAGGTCTCCCCGGATTTTGGCCACGAGGCCGAACCCGCCGACATTGACGGAGGTTTCGATCCCCAGTTCCCGCAATATCCCGGCGATCTGCGCCGACGTCTCCTTCTCCATGAAAGAAAGCTCCGGATGGCGGTGGAAATGCCGCCGCCGATCCACCATGGACGGGAACAAATCGCTCAACAGCTTCTCCTCCATCGTCCCACTCCTCTTTTTTCCGCGATCTTGTTTAGCTTATTGTAGCAGAAAACCGGTTCGCGGATCAGGTCAACCTTGCGGGAAACCGCCGATTTGCGAGGTTTTCTCCTGCTTGCACAACCGATGGAAACATAATATCATGAGGATAAGTATGATAAGTTTGACGAAAGTTCACATTTTGACAAGCAAGCTTTTGGGACCAATATTTTTAAGGGGGCACTCTTTACAATGATCGTAGAAAATACCGGATTGGACGGATTGCAAAGCGATTTGGGTTACTTGGACGAAGCTGCGGAGAAGCTGGGCTTCGTACGCTGGCAATGGGAATACTACCGCGCTACATACGATTATAAAATCGAATACAACAACAGCGACTACTATCTGCGCATCAATACGCGCGCGGTGGAAGGCAAATTGGAGCGTCCGGACACGGTACTGGCGATCGAAGCGGTCTACATGGGGCGGGCCACTTTTCCGCACGGTTTGGAATACGAATCGGAGATTCCCGCACTGGTTATGAAAACCGCCAATCATAAATTGACGGAACTGAAGGAACTTCTCGAAGCCTAAGTGAATCAGCGATGAGAGAAGGCACAGAGAGACCAAGACGCGGAGCCCCCGATTTCCAATTGCTTATCCTCACCCTGCTGCTGGTGGGGTTCGGGATCGTCATGGTGTTCAGCTCCAGCTCCAGCATCACGCTGGTCAACGAAAATTTCGACTCTGACCCGATGTATTTTACCAAACGGCAAATTATATTTGGTTTGCTCGGGCTTGTCGGCATGTTCGTGACGATGAATATCCCTTATGAGAAATATAAGAAGCTGTTTGTTCCCGTGTTCATTTTGGCGATTATTCTGCTTTTGATCGTTCCCTTCGCCGAATCCATCAATGGGGCGAGCAGTTGGCTCAAGCTGGGGTCATTAGGCATTCAACCGACGGAGCTGGCGAAAATTACGACCATCCTGTATTTATCGGCACTGATTTCCAAGAAAGGCGAACGCTTTCGCGATTTGCGAACCGGGTATATCCCGGTCATGGTGATCGTCGGCTTCATCGCCGGCTTGATCATGCTCCAGCCGGATCTCGGCTCTTGCCTGATTCTTGTCGCTACCGCCGGATTGATTATTTTCGCCGGAGGCGCCAACCTGAAGCATATTCTCGGCTCGATCGCGCTGCTCGTGCTCGGCGCCAGCATGGTGCTGGGCGTCGGGGCGCTGTGGAGTAAAATCAACCCGCCGGATCCCGCCGCCGCTTCCGGCGGCGATTACCGGATGGGCCGGATCCAAGCATTTCTGGACCCTTGGCAGGATACGCAGGGGATCGGTTATAACCTGATCCAGTCCATGACGGCGATCGGCCACGGCGGGGTTACCGGTACCGGATTCGGACAAGGCATCCAGAAGCTGCATTATTTGCCGAATGCCTACAACGACTTTATTTTTTCCGTCATCGGCGAAGAATTCGGGTTTATCGGCACCTTGATTTTCCTGCTCTTCTACATTTATTTCATCTGGCGAGGGCTGCTCGTGTCGCTGCGCTGCCAAAGCACGTACGGTACGCTCGTCGGCGTCGGCATCATGGGATTGATCGCGATCCAGGCGTTCGTCAATATCGGCGGCGTCACGAATACGATTCCGGTTACCGGCGTCACCCTGCCGTTCATCAGCTACGGCGGCTCATCGCTGCTCGTTACGATGGTTTCGATGGGCATCGTGCTTAGCATCTCGCGCGAATCGTCCCTGCCGGCGAAGCAGGAGCGCACCAAATCGGTGGTCGTCCGCGAAGCGACGCCGTTTGAAATGCGCCAAACGAGGCGCGGGTTGTAAGGAAAAACAAAAAGACTACGAGGCTTATGCTTCGTAGTCTTTTTTGCGCTTAAACCAGCAATCCGGTCATTCGAGGCCGAAAGCGAAACTCTATATGCTGCAGAAGGTCAAGGAAGGATCGATCAGACTTCATCGTCCTTAAACGCGACGCCCTCGACTTTCACGTTGACTTCCACAATTTTAAGCCCCGTCATGCTCTCTACCGCTTCACGAACATTTTGCTGAAGCATCCGGCAAACCTCGTGGATCGGCGTTTCGTACAACACGATAATACGCAGGTCGATCGCCGCCTCCAATTGACCGACTTCGACCGTAACACCTTTTTGCACATTTTTGCCGCTTAACCGTTTCGCCCAGCCTTCGGACAATCCGCCGGACATCGCGGCAATCCCCGGTGTCTCCAGAGCGGCCATTCCGGCGATTTTCGCAACGACATCGTCTGAAATCCGAATCAGCCCATTATCCAACTGCAGTTGTTCGGTCATGGTCATTCCTCCTTCAACCTCATTAATATCATTGTAAATCGGAAGTCGATTTAAAGCAAATGCAGACCTTCACAGCTTAGTTTGAGTAAAATCGTTACATTCGATTTTTTCCAAATAATCACTTTTCGTTTTATCTCGAATAACGCCTCCGAAAACAAAACAAACGTATGCTATCGGAAACATCCGAAAACATACGCTTGCATCATTTAGGCAACAGAAACGTTTACTGTTGTTTATTGTTCATGGCTTCATACAGCGTAGCCAAATTTCGTTCCAATCTGCTGAGGATTTGCTTGCCTATCGTCTCTTGAATAAGTCCGACGCGAATCGCGTAATCCACTTGCCTGGAGAATCCATACATCTGGGTATCCAGCACTTCCTCATAGAGAGGGCAGTAACGTGTCGCCAAGTTCTCCATCTGTACTTCGATCAGCTTCTCGATTTTATCTGCATCTTCTTTCAGAAGATTAAGTGCTTTCAGGTTTAGTTGCTCCTGCAACTCAGATGAAGTCATGCTTTTTCCCCCCTATGTCCAAAATCGCCTACCATTCTGCTCTAATCTTAATATTAGACGAAATCGAAGGCCAATACAAGAACCTCTGCAAATTAACCGATTCGCCGGAAACCGCCGGGCGCCGCTGTTTGCGGTCATTAAAAAACGCCCCCGCCGTAAGCGGGAGCGTTTCTTTCGTTTCGTTATTCGGCGACGACTTTGACTTCCAAACCGTGTTTGGCAAACACTTCGGTTACGGCTTTCTTCGCTTCTTCCGCATCCGGTCCGTGAACGTGAAGCTCATAGCTCTTCGTGTTTACGAGTGTGGTGAAGAGGCCGAGAATACTTTTAACGTCGATATACTTGTTGTCCGTTTGAAGCACAATGGAAGAAGTGAATTTGCCGGCAGTTTGGGCAATTTCGACTACCGCTTCATTGTTCGTGGCCATGGGAATCCCTCCGTCTTTAACTTTGGAAATTACATACTTCAATCATACATTGAATCCGCTTTCCTAGCAAGGGAATTTCTTCTTATTTCAAGTTTTCCGGGTTCAATCCCGCCAGCTCGGGGAGAACGAAAATGCCGTCTTTGCGGATCAGTACATCGTCGAAATAAATTTCTCCGCCGCCGTAATCCGGACGCTGGATCAGCACGAGATCCCAGTGAATCGAAGAACGGTTGCCGTTGTCGGCCTCCTCGTAAGCTTGACCCGGCGTAAAGTGCAGGCTGCCGGCGATTTTCTCGTCGAACAAAATGTCCTTCATCGGATGCAGGATGTACGGGTTGAAGCCGATCGCAAACTCCCCGATGTATCTGGCCCCTTCGTCCGAATCCAGGATTTCGTTCATGCGTTTCGTATCATTGCTCGTCGCCTCGACGATTTTGCCGTTTTCGAAGCGGAATTTGATGTTCTCGAACGTGATGCCGTTATACAGCGTTGCCGCATTGTAGCTGATCGTGCCGTTTACGGAATCCCGAACCGGAGCGGTATAGACTTCGCCGTCCGGGATATTCTTCTGGCCGGAGCATTTGATGGCCGGGATATCCTTAATCGAGAAGCTCAGGTCGGTGCCCGGAGCGACGATCCGCACTCGGTCCGTTTTGTTCATCAGCTCGGCTAAGGCGTCCTGCGCCCGGTCCATTTTGGCATAATCCAGGTTGCACACATCGAAGTAGAAATCCTCGAAGGCTTCGGTGCTTGTGTTGGCCAATTGCGCCATGCTGGCGTTCGGATAACGGAGCACGACCCATTTCGTGTGCTTCACCCGTTGTTCGCTATGTACGGGATGAGAATAAAGCGAGTTGTACAGCTTCATCTTGTCCTCGGGCACGTCGGACATGTCGTTAACGTTGGAACCCGCGCGAATGCCGATGTAGCAGTCCATCATTTGCATCCGTTTCAAATCGTATTCGGCCCAGGTTTTCATGCCATCTTCGGTGGCGTATTTCAACTGTGAACGCTGCACGGTACGGTCGGTAATCTCGACGAAGGCGTTCCCGCCCTTTTTCCCTACTTCTTCGACCACCGCTTTCAGCAAATCGCGTTCATCGCCGATCATTTCGACCAGGACGTTCTCTCCCGGCTGTACGTCAACGGAATAACCGACCAGGTTTTCCGCCAGCTTCTGAATTCTAGGATCTCGCATCTGGCTCACTCTCCTCCAAAATTCGTAACGGGACTTCCGTTAGGCAAACGTGCCGTTCAGGTGTCCCGTATGGTTTAACCATTGGTTAATTCTTCTGCTATTGTAGCACGATGGGGGCGGAAAGTCAGCTTAACCGAAGACAGCTCCGCTACTGATAACCTTCGAATCGGTTATCGGTGCGCAGCACCTCCCGCTGCGGTACGCCTTTCGCGGACAGATAATCCATGGTCGTCTCGGAGGTCAGTCTGGCGGGAAGTCCGGATTTGCGGTTGATCGTCAAGTGATAGACGACCGACGCGTTCATCTGCTCGAGCATGGCCGACAACTGGTCGTTGCCCGCCGTCCAAATCTTGGACAATTCGCCTCGCAGCTTCTCCCGCCGATCCGCCGGAACACTTTCCAACTGCTCGTTCCAGCCCTCGCGGGCAAGCTCCATTTCGGCCAGCAGGCGATCCTTGAGCCTTATGCTGGCTTCGGCCGGATCCATCTCGATCCGGAGCACCTTCGTCCCCCGCGCCGCGCCGCTTTCGGAGGTGATCGTTTTCTTGGCCGCCATGCGGATTTCCTCCAGTTGATCCAGCGGATTCAACCGGACAACCCCTTGCAGCAGCGCGCTAGGGTCATCGGATTGCACCAGCCAGTTCCCGTTCTCTAAGCGCAGCTTGGCTTCCCATCCGCTTGGCTGCGATAACCCCGTCGTCTGCAGCCGTCCGCCGGGCGTTCCGGAGCTACCTCTGGCCGGTTCGGCCCGGATGCTCAATTCCCGGTGCTCCTGGAGGCGCCCCGTATAACTGAAGCTCTCTTCCAGCCCATGCTCGTTTCGGAGCTGCAAGGCAGCCAGACCGCGGAACGTCAGAGCATCGCAGCCGGCAAGGCCCGACCAAGTAAACTCGAACCACTGTTCCGGCGTTTTTGCTTCGTTCATCCCGCAGGACGCCAGTGCCAGCGCTAGCAGCAACCCGCTTGCAATGCCGGCTATCCGGGATTTCAACCCTCTCTGTGTCATTCCCCTCATGCGCAAGCCCCCGCCTTCAAGAATAAGCCGGTTTATACCGGATGATTCAGCTTCCTTCTCTAGCAGTAGCCTGCCACGGGGGCGTCCGGTCTATTCGCCGGGAGTCCCATTGCATTTACGGGGCTTGAGCATCGTCTCTTGACCCGATTTGCGTTTGGTTCCGCCCGTTGTTCTTGGCTTTATATAAAGCCATGTCCGCCTGATAGAACAGCGACTCCACACTAAGCTTATCGTCGCCGCGCACCCACTCCGCGATGCCGCACGACACGGTAACCGGCGGATCGGTATCCATCGCGACGCGCAGCCTGATCTTTTCCGCGATTTGGTAGCTGTTATCGGCGCCCGCGCCCGGCAAATACACGGCCAGCTCCTCGCCTCCCCAACGGGCGGCGATGTCCGTCTTGCGGATCGAGCTTTTGACGATGGCGCACACCTGTTTCAGGATTTTGTCCCCGGTCTGGTGGCCGTAGGTATCGTTGACCTGCTTAAACTGATCGATATCGACGAGAATCAAGGATCCGTTCGAATCCTTCTTCTGAAACTCCTGAATCGCATCATCGACATAGTGGCGGGCGTAAAGCCCGGTCAACATATCGCGGTTGGCCATGCGGCGAACCTCCGCATGCAGCGAAGCGTTGGCGATCGCCAGGCCGATGTGCGTGGACAAGACCTGAAGCAGCTTGTAATTGTCGTAAGAGAAGAAGCGAGTCTTGCGGTGTGCCAACATGATTACCCCGTTGACTTCGCCCTGGACGATTAGGGGGGCTGTGATCAACGAGCGGGAATCCGACTCCTCCATAAATCTCGAGGATACTTTGCCGTATGCCTGGAAATCCGACAGAATGATCGGCTCCTGCGTGGAATACACCAGACCGCTAAACCCGTAGTTTTTTGGAAAATGCTCCTTCGACAGCCCGGGCACGTTGCTGGACATAATCTCGAACGTTTCCCGCTCCTTGTTCAGTTGGGAGATGCAGCAATATTCCGCTTTGAAAATCGACAACAGCTCTTCGGTAGCAAACTGGAACACTTCCTTGAGCCGCAGGCTTTGATTCAGCCGTTTGGTCAGCTCGTTGATCAGCCTCAACTCGTTGATCAACACATTGGACTGCTCGTACAGCTTGGCGTTCTCGAACGCCGTGCCGGCCGTATCGGCCAACATGCCGATCAACTGCAAATCCACGTCATCGATCTCTTCCCGCCGAATTTGCAAGTGAAAAACGCCGTACACGCCTTGCTTGCCGCTGAGGGGCACGGCGATTTCCACCCGTCTTTCGCCGCGTTCGCCGGGATCCGCGGATTCCCTGACCTGCATCCGGCCCTCCATGAAAGCCCGAACGAACAGCTCGTCGCCCTGCCCGTGCAACTGCAGCGATTTGACCCGCGGATCGCGGCTTAAATGATCCTGGGACATCAACAGCTCCAGCTTCGCTGCCGGATACATCCCGGAAACCCGTTCGAACACTTCGGTCAGGACCGAATCCACGTCGATCTTGTCATGGAGCTTCTGCACCACTTGGAAGAGCTTGGAGCGGCGCTGTTCTTCGCGCTTGGCCTGCTGCTGGACGCGCAGCAGATCGGATATGAACAAGCCTTCAAAGCACTGATAAAAACAGGTTAGAAACAGCCGGGCCGCCGTTTTCGCGAACAGGGTCGCCGCCGAGGCGCCGCAATTGCGCAAGAAGCAGCCGAACGCGGCGAATAACTCCCCATGAATGCGGGTAAACATCGGCACGGCCACATAAACTCCGTTCGCCGTTTCGACCGCGATCGCTTGACGATCGCGAAGGCTCTCCGCAATCGTCTCTTCCATCCGCAAGGACCAGGACGGATCCGATAGCTCTCTCGCTTTAAGCGAATCGGCAAGCAGCTTCTCGCCGCGGCTGCCGAAAATGAAAAAAACAGCCTCGCCGAGTTCGGGCATTTCGCTTACCTGCTTGCGCCACTCGGCATATCCCTGTTTTAAAATAGAATCGATATAAGGAAAATCATGGACGGTAATATCTAGCTGCCGCAGCCAATCCGTATAATTGTCGCCATCCTCAAGCCGCGGCGGGACAGATGCACTATTCGGGCTCAGCACCGGCTGACCCTTGGATTGATCGGCCATAAAAAAGCTCCTTTATATGCTGCGTTGGATTTTTGCCTTCGCCTTGCGATAAATACCAAACGGACAAGCTTCCTTCCCTGAAGTTCAAGCTTGTCCATTTCGTAGGAATCCGATTTTTATTTATTATCTCCATTTTACTATCTTCCTAAGGGTTTTGCATTACAATTCCTAAGGTTTAAGATATTTTTTTAGGCCAAAAGCCCTATCGACAAAAAAACGCCTTTCCCAACAAAACCCCTTATTGACTTTATCCCCTTAAATCATATAATATATATTGTTGAAAAAGACTGGATAGAGTCTTGCTTAGGGCGTAACGCATGCGAGCACCCTCTCGGTTTTTGTTGCTGACGGGACAGCGGCTGAACTTTCCTGTCAGGGAGCGTATCTTTCATCTATCCTTCGCTCATCCAAAACAAAACCCGCGCAAGTAGAACCCTATACGAAATTTAACCAACAAAGGAGTCTACCTATACAATGGCACGTTACACAGGTCCTAAATTTAAACTCAGCCGCCGTCTCGGCATTTCCTTGAGCGGTACTGGCAAAGATTTGAAGCGTCCGTTCCCTCCGGGACAACACGGCGCTAACCAACGCAGAAAAGTAAGCAACTACGGAGCACAGCTGCTCGAGAAACAAAAACTGCGCCACATGTACGGCTTGGGCGAGAAGCAATTCCGCACCCTCTTCGAGAAAGCGCAGCACATGCCTGGTATCGCGGGCGAAACGTTCATGTTCCTGCTTGAAAGCCGGTTGGACAACCTCGTTTATCGTCTGGGCTTCGCGAACTCCCGCGCCGGCGCGCGTCAGCTCGTATCCCATGGCCACGTCACCGTGAACGGCAAGAAAGTGGACATCGCTTCCTACCGCGTGAACATCGGCGACGTGATCGGTCTTCGCGAAAGAAGCCGCGGCCTTTCCTCGGTGAAAGAAGCCTTGGAGAACCGTTCGCATCTTCCGGCTTACCTGGAATTCAACGACACGGCCCTGGAAGGCAAATACATCCGTTTGCCGGAGCGTTCCGAGCTGTCGCAAGACATCGACGAGAAGCAAATCGTCGAATTCTACAACCGTTAAGATTGATCAATGCCAAACCGGCCAAGTCGTTATCGACTTTGGCCGGTTTTTTCGTGTTAATAAAGAGAACCCCTAACCAATCGTTTCGGGGTTCTTTTCATATTAATTGATTTGCAGCTTGGCGAATTTGCGTTTGCCGACTTGGACGATCTCTCCGCCCGCCAGTTCCACTTCCGCGTTCGGATCGCTGATCTTCGCTTCGTTCAGCTTCACCGCGCCCTGCTGGATGCTGCGTTTGGCTTCCCCGTTGGATGCGGCGAATCCGATCAGCGTCAGCAGCTTGATCAGGCGGATTTTCCCATCCTCCAGTTCCGCGGCAGGAATCTCCTTCTCCTCGATATCCTCCGGCAGCGCCCGCTGCTGGAATACGGTCACGAAATGCTCCTGGGCTGCATCGGCCGCTTCCTGGCCATGGTACATCCGGACCAGCGTGTGGGCGAGTCTCATCTTGGCGTCGCGCGGATGGACATCCCCGGATTTAAGGCCCTCGGTGAGTGCGGCCAATTCTTCCAGGGACAGGTCCGTCACGAGCTCGTAGTATTTCGCCATCAGCTCGTCCGGCACGGACATCGCTTTGCCGTAAATTTCGTTGGGCGCCTCGTCGATGCCGATGTAGTTGCCGAGGCTTTTACTCATCTTCTGTACGCCGTCCAAGCCTTCGATGATCGGCGTCATAATCGCGATTTGCGTGTCTTTGCCATATTCTTTTTGCAGCGTCCGGCCCATGAGCAGATTAAACTTCTGGTCCGTTCCCCCAAGCTCGATGTCGCTTTCCAGCGCCACCGAATCCATGCCCTGCATCAGCGGGTAGAAAAACTCGTGGATGCTGATCGGCTGCCCGCTCGTGTACCGCTTCGTAAAATCGTCGCGTTCGAGCATGCGCGCCACGGTCACCTTGGCGGATAACTTCACCACATCGGCAAACGTCATCGGGGCCAGCCATTCGGAGTTGAAATTGACCTGGGTTTTGGACGGGTCTAAAATTTTGAAAATTTGCTGACGGTACGTTTCCGCGTTCCGTTGTACGTCTTCTTCGGTCAACTGCTTACGGGTTTCCGATTTTCCGGTCGGGTCGCCGATCCGCCCCGTGAAGTCGCCGATAATCAACTGCACCTGATGCCCCAGCTCCTGAAATTGGCGCAGCTTCTGCATCACCACCGTATGGCCGACGTGAATGTCCGGCGCGGAAGGGTCCAGCCCCAGCTTCACCTTAAGCGGCTTGCCGGTCACAACTGACTTGATCACTTTCTGCTTCAATTCATCCTCCGGCACGATCTCCACCACGCCGCGGGAAATCACCTGAAGCTGGCGTTCAACCTCGGCTTGCTGCGCCGCGCTTAATTCTTCCCACTTCATTGCTCTTACCTCCATCCAAATTGTTCAGTACACCTATGAAAATGAACGCAAAAATGCTCCTTCCCATCCCAAGGGACGAGAAGGAGCACTCGCGTTACCACCCTAATTAAAACCGCTGCCCGGATCTCGTCCATGATGGTGCGAGCGAACCGTGCACGGTTTTCACTTCATTAACATAACGGGGGACCCCGGTACCGGACTACTGGCGCATCGGCATGTTCCCGCGCGTTCCCCCGGACGGCTCCAGACGGTATTTCAAAAGGGATCCGCCCATTCGGTTCACAGCGACCACCGATTCTCTGAGCGGCGGGATTCCGCCTTCTACTGAGTCTTTCCAAGCCTTTTGTCGATATGCGATTTAAAATAATATATAACATAGATGCATTTGCAAAGTCAAACCTACGAAAACTAGGTCATAAGCATGAACAAGGCTCTACAACACGCCAAAATGCGCTGAAAAAACATCCAAATCCCCTTTTTTATGCTATAATGTTGCTGTTTATAAAGGAGGATCATGCATGGATCATGAGAACGACAAAAACTCCGGCAAGCTGCGGCGCAACAACCGGAGCGAAAAACCCGCTAAACCCGCCCGAAAGCGCAAAAAAGGCCGGATCGCCTGGGCGATAACGGGTTGGCTCGTTCTGTTTGGATTTGCCGGCGCGCTGTTTGTCGGGGGGGCCGTATTCGGATACGTATCCTCCATCGTCAAGGACGAACCGGTACGGTCACGCGCCGACATTGAAGCGAAAATCAACCATAATGAAATGACGGGCTTCGCCTATTTCCGTGACGGTCAACCGATCGGCCAGCTCCGCTCCGAAGAGGACCGACGCCCCGTCACTTACAAGGAGATCCCGCAAATCGTACTCGATGCGGTAATCGCCATCGAAGACAACCATTTCGAGGAACACATCGGTATCGACTTTAAGGGCACGCTGCGGGCGGTCAAGCAGCGGTTGCTCAAGGAAGACGTGCAGACCGGCGGCAGTACGCTGACGCAGCAATTGGCGCGCCGCGTGTTCCTGAACCTGGATAAGACCGAAGACCGGAAGGTCAAGGAAATGCTGCTGGCGCTTCGGCTGGAGCGTTTTTTATCCAAGGAAGAAATCATCACGGCTTATATGAATAAGGTTCCTTTCGGCAACGGTTCGAACGGCTATCAGGTATACGGCATCAAGGCCGCCGCGAAGGGCCTCTTCAACATCAGCAATCTGGCGGATCTGAACATCGCTCAAGCGGCGTATTTGGCCGGTTTGCCTCAGCTCCCTTCCACGTATTCCGCTTTTAACGGCAAAGGCGAATTCAACGAAGAGGCCTTTGGTCGGGCCGTGAAACGTCAGCAGTTGGTGCTGCAGCGCATGCTCGAGGAGAACAAAATCACGCAGGCGCAATATGACGAAGCGATGGCATTCGACATCAAGGGTTCGCTGGCCAAAACGACGAAGAAGGCTTACGACACCTTCCCGTATCTGATGCTGGAGACGGAACGGCAAGGCGCGATCGTTATTGCGATGCTCAACAATCCGGAGATGACCAAAGAGGAAGTCGCCGCCAACACGCAAATCCTTGAGGAAGCCCGGCAGGAGCTGCTGACCGGGGGGTACCGGGTCTACACGACCATCGACAAGAAGGTCTACAACTCCATGCACAAGGTGTCGGACAACGCCGACAATTTCTCGCCGTTCAGCGAGAAGAAAGGTCTGGAGCAAGTCGCTTCGATGATGATCGACAACAAGACCGGCGCGATCCTCGGGATGATCGAAGGACGCGACTTCTACACGGAGCAAATGAACTATGCAACGCAGATGAAACGGCAGCCGGGCTCCACGATGAAGCCGATCGCCGCTTATTTGCCGGCCCTCGAAGCCGGGCTCGTCCAGCCGGCCAGCATCATCGACGATTCGCCGATGATTTTGAAGGACTACCAGAAGGGCTTCCATATTCCGGTCAATTCCAGCGGCGGTTACAAGGGCCTTGTGACGGTGCGGACCGCGCTGAACGAATCGCGGAACATCCCGGCGCTTCGGGTGTTCAACAACATCGTCGGCATCGACAAAGCCTGGGATTTCTCCAAGAAGCTCGGCATCACAACGCTGGAGGACGAGGATTACAGCGCCCAAACCGGCGTGCTCGGCGGCTTGAAATATGGCGTCACCGTCGAGGAACTGACCAACGCATACAGTGCCATTGCCAACGGCGGGAAGTTTACCGATGCTTACATGATCGAGAAAATCACCGACGCCAAAGGGGATATCGTATATAAGCATAAGGTCGAACCGAAGCAGGTATTTTCCGAGCAAACGGCTTACCTGATGACCGATATGCTGCGCACCGTCATCAAGGACGGCACCGGCAAATCGATCAAAAGCGATTTCAAGAACTATGGCAAAATCCCGGTCGTCGGCAAGACCGGAACGACGCAAAACTACGCCGACGTCTGGTTTATGGGGTATTCGCCGGACGTCACGCTGGGGGTATGGATCGGCTACCGCGAACCGGTCAATACGCTGTCGGATGCCGGCAAATCGCGGGCGCGGAAAATCTGGGCGCTGATCATGAACGAAGTGACCGAAAACGAGCCGGAGCTGTTCGCGGCCGAAGCGTTTACCAAACCGGACGGCATCGTGAAGAAGACGGTGTCCGGTTACAGCGGCAAACTGCCAACCCAACTGACGCAGCAGGCCGGCAAGCTGGTTACGGATATTTTCAACGCCAAATATGTGCCGACGGAGCCGGACGACGTCCTGATCCGGGCCAAATACGTGACGTATGAAGGGGTCAACTACATTCCGCTCGAAACGACGCCTTCCGATATGCTGCGCGAGAAGGTCGTGGTGAAACGCGAGACGCCGATCAAAGTGCTCAAGGAACAGTTGGAGAAGGCGTTCGCCGGCATGTCCGGCGGCCATAAACCGCTGAGCTTCTATATGCCGAAGGATGCTGGTGAGGATGCGCCCTACAAACCGGATCCGCGCGTCGACGACGGTCAACCGCCGGCTCCTCCGGCGAATGTCGCCTTGTCGGGCAGCGGTGGGGCTACCAAGATTACATTTAGCGAAAATACGGAGAAAGACGTCGTCGGTTACCGATTGTACCGCGCGGATGACGGCGTGACGTTCCAGTACACCGGGAAAGCGGCGCTGGTCGGCGATTCGGCTGCAATTACGGACGGCGGCTCGGCCGGCATCGCTACCGCGTATTACGTCACGGCAGTCGACGTGGCCGGCAAGGAATCGGCGCCAAGCGCGATCGTCAGCGCCTTTGGCGGCGGCGGATTCCCGGACGGCGGCTCGGCGCCGGACCCGAACGGCGAAACGCCGGACAGCGGCAGCGACGGCACGATCGGCGGCAACAGCGACAGCGGCCCGCTCCCCGCTTCGCCTGCCAAGGTAAGCGTCAAGAAGGACGAGCGCGGGTTCACGGTCAGCTGGGAGGCGAACGGCGCGCTCGACCTCGTGACGAGCTACAACGTCTACGTGTCCGATGCCGAAGGCGGCTCCTACACGAAGGTGGGCTCCACCTCGGACCCGCACTTCTCGTTCAAAACCGACTCCAACTCCGTCTGGATCCAAGTCACCGCCGTCAACGTGCTGGGCGAATCCTCGCCGTCGGCGCCGGTGCAGTATAGTAAGTAAGCAGTAAATAGCAGCAGGTTGTGAGCCTGCTGCTTTTTTGATTTGAAAACTCTTTATCAATAGTAACTTTTAAGGATTCCTTACGTTATTTGAGATAAAATCATTCCAAACAATGTTTCATAATTCATTAGCCTTTTTAAGGGAAATATTTTTATCGTGAAAATCATTACTACTAAAAAATTTATACACCCTAGATGGTAACCTACCAACCAATTGTTTTAGTAATTGGAATATTCTTCTGAATTTGCTTTCCACTCAGCCTTAGCCATGGTTCTTTCGTTCAAGTTTTCACTGTTTATCAAATTCCATAGCTCATTGGTAAAATACTTCATTGTTAGTCTCCTTCCCTCACCTATGGAGCAACTAAATTGGCCGGAATTGTAGGCCATAAGGGGGGCAAAGGGATGGGGCAAATCTTATGACTCTATAGAGAACATAACCCCCTGCAACAGTTATTATATATGATTTTTCGAATATAATCCCGCTCCAGCAGCGAAAGTGACGGCCCAGAACCGGAACCGAATTCCCTCTCCGCAAAAAAAGAGTCCCCTCAAGCCTTCGCTTAAGGGGACTCCCTATTATAGATCTAACGACCTCAATCCTCGATCGTCGACAAATCGCCGGCCGGGAGGTTGAGCTCCCAGGCCTTGAGCACCCGGCGCATGATTTTGCCGGAGCGGGTCTTGGGCAGTTTGTCTTTGAACTCGATTTCGCGCGGGGCGGCGTGGGCGGACAACCCTTCCTTGACGAATTTGGCGATCTCCGCCTTCAGCTCCTCGGACGCCGCAAAGCCTTCGCGCAGCGAAATGAACGCCTTGATGATCTCCCCGCGTACCGGATCGGGCTTGCCGATGACCCCGGCTTCCGCCACGGCCGGATGCTCGACAAGCTTGCTCTCGACCTCGAACGGGCCGATTCGCTCGCCGGAGGAATTGATCACATCGTCGATCCGGCCTTGGAACCAGAAATAGCCGTCCTCGTCCATGTAGGCCGTATCGCCGGAAATGTACCAACCGGGGATGCGGAAATACTCCTCGTATTTCGGCGCGTTGTTCCAGATCAGCCGCATAACCGACGGCCACGGCGTGCGGATCGCCAGATTGCCCATCCGGTACGGCGGCAACTCCTTGCCGTTGTCGTCGATGATCGCTGCCTGGATGCCGGGTACCGGCTTGCCCATCGAGCCGGGTTTGATCGGCATCGACGGATAGTTGCAGATCAGCTGGCCGCCCGTTTCCGTCATCCACCAGGTATCGTGGATGCGGCGGTTGTATACCTTCATCCCCCAGCGAACAACCTCGGGGTTCAGCGGTTCGCCGACCGACAGGACATGGCGCAAGGATGACAGATCATACTGCCGGATGATGTCCTGCCCCGCTCCCATCAGCATGCGAAACGCCGTTGGCGCACTGTACCAGACGGTCACCTGGTTCTTTTGGATCGTCTCGTACCAGTCCGCCGGGCTGAAGCGACCGCCGCGGACGACGTTGGTCACGCCGTGCAGCCACGGGGCAAAGATACCGTAGGACGTTCCGGTGACCCATCCCGGGTCCGCCGTACACCAATAGACATCCCCTTCCTTAAGGTCCAGCACAACGTTGCCGGTATGATAGTGCTGAATCATGGCGTTATGCACGTGGTAAACGCCTTTCGGCTTGCCGGTTGAACCCGATGTATAATGCAAAATCAGGCCGTCCTCGCGGTTCACCCACTCGATCTCGGCTTCAGGGGATGCGGCTTCCATTTCCGCCTTATAATCGACGATTCCGCCCCCGGCAGTCACCTCGTCGCCTACGACGAAAATCGTCCGCAGCGTCGGCAGTTCCTCGCGCTTCACCCGCGGCAGCAGCGCCGGCGTCGTGACCAGCACAACCGCTCCGCTATCCTCCAGGCGGTCCTTGACCGCCGTTTCCATAAACGCCTCGAACAACGGCCCGACGACCGCACCGACCTTGAGCGTCCCCAATACGCTCACATAGAGCTCCGGCGTCCGCGGCATAAAGACGAAGACCCGATCTCCCTTCGTGATGCCGTATTTGCGCAGCACATTGGCGAACCGGTTCGTCAGCTCCTGCATGTCCTCGTACGTATACGACTCCTCCCGCGCAGGATCGCTGAAGCGGAGCGCCACGCGCCCGCCCTTGCCCGCATCGACGTGGCGATCGATCGCCTCATAGGCCATGTTGACTTTGCCCGTGACATACCAGGAGAACTGCTTCTCGACATCCTCCCATTGAAAATTCTTATACGCCTCTTCGTAGCTGCCCATGTTGGACGACGGAACGCCCGGTGAAATGACTTCCCCTTGCAGTTGACTCATCGTTTCATCCTCCCTTAATCTTTGGAAATTTCCAAGCAGTAGATCAAAGTTTATGAAAACGGATACATAGCAGCGTAAGTTGAAAGCTTGATTCAGCGTGTCATGAATGAGGGCATCCGTTTTGATCGAAAAAAGCACGGTAAATATCAAATGGTTGAGGCGTTTTTCGAGTACAACGATCACATAAACGACCCGAAATTATGAATATTTTATGTCGGTGAACATTATAGCACACGTTTTCGCGCACAGGCTACACTTTTCAATTTTTCATTTTTCTGTTATAAGTGAGGGGAACGAGCAAAGGAGGCGGTTCCATGGAACACCGAAAAACGTATATCCGCCACACCCTGCCCCATCAGAATCGTGAAATTGTTGTAGAGGGTCCCGCGTCCCCCTCGCATCTCCAAACCTTACGGATGCATCCCGATCTGGACGCGTTTCGCAAGCCGGCGGACCAGCACGCCGCATTGGTGGAAATCGCCGGCCTTCCGGAAGGGCGTATCATCCTGGCTCGGGAGGAGTCGACCATCGTTGGGTATGTGACCTTTCACTACCCTGACGAAATGGAACGGTGGTCGCAGGGACGCATGCCCGACCTGATCGAGCTCGGAGCCATCGAAGTCGCCGACGACTACCGGTCGCTCGGACTCGGTTCGAAGATGATCCGGACGGCGTTCGAAGATGACCAGATGGAGAAATACATCGTCTTTACGACCGAATATTATTGGCATTGGGATTTGAAAAACAGCGGCCTCTCCGTGTGGGATTACCGCAGCATGATGGAACGGCTGATGAAGACGGTCGACATGGTCTGGTATGCCACCGACGACCCGGAGATTTGCTCCCATCCGGCCAACTGCCTGATGGTGCGAATCGGCAAGGAGGTTCCCTTGTCCTCCGAGGAGCAGTTTGACCGGATTCGTTTTCAGCAGCGTTTTATGTACTGACAGTAAAAAGGAAGGCGTGATGAATCCATGCCTGGAAGCGCTTTATTTGTTCACCATGAACAGGCGATGAACTACCGGTTTCACGACGGCCATCCGTTTCATCCGATCCGGCTGGAATTGACGATGGATCTGCTGCAGGAGCTCGGCGCGCTG
The DNA here is from genome assembly GCF_057063165.1 of Paenibacillus sp. JL3B1040. Taxonomy (NCBI): domain Bacteria; kingdom Bacillati; phylum Bacillota; class Bacilli; order Caryophanales; family Paenibacillaceae; genus Paenibacillus; species Paenibacillus tiangongensis. The sequence continues at coordinate 3,546,636 of NZ_CM169317.1, forward strand.
ACGCCGCAGCAGATGCACCCGTCGCGGCCGGCGACCGACGAAGAGCTGCTATGGATCCATCAGCCGGCCTACGTCGAAGCCGTCAAGCAGCTGAGCCGCCCGAGCCCCGAGGCGGAGTGGATTGCGCGAGGCGAGCAGTTTGGGCTATTGGACGAGGATACGCCTTATTTTCACGGCATGCACGAAGCGGCGGCCTGGGTCGCCGGAGGGACGATTTCGGCCGTGGAGGCCGTGCTCTCCGGATCCAGCACGCATGCCCTGCACCTCGGCGGCGGCTTGCATCACGCCCTGTCGGCCAAAGCGGCCGGCTTCTGCGTTTACAACGATGCTGCGGTGGCCATCGACTATGCCCGCCGCCATTACGGTGCGCGCGTCTTATACGTCGACACGGATGTTCACCACGGAGACGGGGTGCAGTGGAGCTTCTATTCGGACCCCGATGTGTGCACGTATTCCATCCATGAGACGGGCAAATACCTGTTCCCGGGCACCGGCTTCCTGCCGGAGCGCGGCGAACATCATGGCTACGGCGCTTGCATGAACCTGCCGCTTCAGCCTTACACGGAAGATGCCTCCTGGATGGAATGCTTTGAAGCGTCGATTCGGCGGCTAACCGCCTATTTCCGGCCGGATTTGATCATCAGTCTGCACGGCTGCGACGCCCATGCACTGGACCCGCTATCGCACATGCACTGCAGCATGTCGATCTACCGGGATATGCCGGCCATCCTGCACGAGCTGGCCCATACGTATTGCGAAGGGCGTTGGGTCGCCATGGGCGGCGGCGGTTACGATTTCTGGCGGGTTGTTCCCCGCGCCTGGAGCTTGCTGTGGCTGGAGATGAGCGATCATCCGCTATCCGCCGCCCTGCGCCGCGAGCCGCTGCTTCCGTTGCCCCAGACCTGGGTTAACCGCTGGCAGCCGCAAACCTCGTTCTCGCTCCCGGCCGTTTGGCTTGACGACTTGTCCCATTGGGAGGGCATTCCCCGCCGCGCGGAAATCACGGCAAAAAACCGCGAAAGTCTCGCGGTTGCTTTGCAGGATTATCCCTAAGACTCAGGCGGTTGGGAGCCTCCCCTTAACCCCTCTTAAGTCTTCTTAGCCTAGTACCTCGCCGGCATGCTCCACCATGTCGTTCAAAATGACAAACGAACGCCGGGCGGCAAGCGCCGTAAACTCGGAATAGTTCACGTCGGCGGAGCCATCGGCCTTGTCCGAGATGGAACGCAGCACGATAAAAGGAACGCCGTTCCTGTGGCATACCTGGGCGAGCGCCGCCCCTTCCATTTCGACGCAAGCGCCGTCCAGCTCCCTGTACAGAACGGAGCCAACGAATTCCGGGTCGGCGATGAACTGATCTCCGGACAACACCCGTCCCACCCGGTACTGATGGTCCGTGCACTGGCGAGCGCAAGCACTTTTCGCCAAGGAGATCAGCGCAGGGTCGGCCGGAAAGTCGGAGATGTCCTGGTACGGCGTGATGCCCCGCGCGTAGCCAAGCGGCCGGGCGTCCATATCGTGCTGCAGGCAAGTGGACGAAATAACGATATCGCCGACATTCAAATCGGGGTGTACCGCTCCGGCCACCCCGGTAAACCAGATCGTGTCCGCACCAAAACGATCGATCAGGATTTGCGTCGTGGCCGCGGCATTCACTTTGCCGACGCCGGACTTGCAGACAACAACGTTCCGGCCGTGCAGCCAGCCTTTGATGAAAGTGGTCCCGGCCGCCACAACCCGCTCCTGACGTTCCACCTTCTCCACAAGCAGCGCAATTTCTTCATCCATGGCTCCCATCAGACCAATTGTGTTTATCAGGGGCATGTCAGTTTCTCCCTTCTGTTCCCCGTTCACTCGCGCGAACAGGATTATGGTATCCGAATACTCAAAAAAGCTCCTTAATTCAAGGAGCTTTTTCCGTTGTTAACCTTTTTCATATATATTTTCTATGTGTAGCTTATCTCTTTAAACGAAACGCCGCAGGCTTCCGACCCTTTAAACGTGGCTGACGGACAAACGCAAAATCGTTTCGTGCGGCAAGATCACCCGCGGATTCTCGACCGCTTCCTTCTTCATCAGCTTCGTGAGCAGTCGCATCGCTACCGCGCCAAGGTCGTACATCGGCTGGGCGACGGTCGTCAATTGAGGACGAACCATCGAAGCCATGCGGATATTATCCACGCTGATGATCGAGAAATCGTCCGGCACCTTCAAGCCTTCGTCCTGAATGCTATGGATCGCGCCGATCGCCATTTCGTCCGTCGCCGCAAAGATCGCCGTCGGACGCTTCTTCAGCCCCAGGAAATACTTCATCGCTTCCACGCCGGATTCATAGCGGTAGTTCCCGATCCGCACCAGATCCTCCTGATACTGAATGCCCGCGGTCTCCAGCGCGCGCTTGTATCCTTGGAATCTCGCATAGCCGTTCGCCGGATCCTGCAGCGTTCCGCTGATCATCGCAATTTCGCGATGCCCATGACGAATCAGCGTGCTGACCGCGTCATACGCCGCCGCTTCATGATCGATATCCACGGAAGGATACTGTCCGTTCTCGTCGCTCGTTGCGCAGAGTACAATTGGCACCGCGGACGTCTGGAACGCTTGAATATGCTCCTCCGTTACGGTTCCGCCCATGAACAGGAGCCCGTCCACTTGCTTCTCGAGCAAAGTGTTGATGACGCGAATCTCCTTCTCTTTGCGTTTGTCGGCGTTACACAAAATAATGTTATAGTGATACATGTTTGCAATATCTTCGATGCCCCGGGCAATTTCCGCAAAAATCGAATTCGAGATATCGGGGATGACCACGCCCACCGTAGTGGTCTTCTTGCTGGCAAGTCCCCTGGCTACGGCATTGGGCCGATAGCCTAACCGTTCAATCGCTTCATAAACCTTTTTCCGGGTCTGCGGCTTCACATTCGGATTGTTGTTGACAACCCGGGAAACCGTGGCCATCGAGACGCCTGCTTCACGTGCCACATCGTAAATGGTAACCGTCACATTCTTCTCTCCATTGCCAATAGATTTTCACTCGTTCATCCGGTAAAGTTCCAGAGCTTCAATTAAATTTATGATACGACAAAATACTACTTTATGCAATGATAACGCTTCACTCAGCGTAAAATCTCCTGCAGCGCCGCCTTCGTGATCTTCGAATGGGACGTGTGCCAGACGGCTTGTCCCTCCTTGACCAGAATGGCTTGAGGGGATTCATGCTGAACGCCAAGCCGTTCGGCCGCCTCGTTGGATACGTCCCGGTTCTCGATGACGTAAATCAGCCCGTATGTAACGTCTTCGCGCGGAGTCCCGTCCAAATAAGTCTCCGCCTCCTTATGCGCCCCGGCACTGATCGGGCAGCGGGTACTGTGCTTGAACAGCAATAGCGGCTGGCTTGAGGAGCGTTCCAAAGCATTATTCAGCTCCTGGATCGATTGTATTCTCATCCATTTGGACATGACATTTCATCCCCTTTAGTGCGAATAAGAATCTCCAGATGTTATGTTGATATCTTAACAAAAAAAGAAATGAAAATACAACATCATTTACAATATGATTTGCAAAAATCGAGCAAACACGTTAATTGGCCCTGGAAAATTGTCGATTCTTTACGTATTTAGACAGTTGGGAGAGGCGTTTGGAGATCTCGTCCATCCATTTCAAATCGCCGATGTTCTTGGCTCCGCCATACAAGTCCAGCAGCAGGTTGATTCGTTCCTCGCATTGCTGCTCCAGCAAGCTCTCGAAGGAAGCGTTCTCCGTCCGGTTCCACTGGCGGTAGATGCCGAAAATCAGATCGGCCAGCTCGTTCAGCTCGGTAAAGTATACCCGGCCGTTAGGCTGCTCTTTCTTGAGTTCGGCCAGCATGTCCGTCAGATCCGACTTCACCTCGGGAAGCACCTCGTAATAGCTGCAATCCTCGCATTCGTAAATGGGAACGCGGTCGATTTCATAGATTCCTTCAAAAATGACCAGCCTGAAGCCTAGGTTCATCATTTGCCCGCAATGACAGTGCTTACGCACAGTACCACCTCATCTTAGTCCTCTGCATTTTTATTTCGATGAATTTTTAAGATATTAAGAAAGCATTCGTGCTTAGAAAGTGCATCGATAGATGTTATTCTTATGGATATAGTTCCTATTCGACTCGCCTGCGAGAATCTCCTTCTGTTGGCCGATGATACTTTAAATTGCCATTTTTGGAAAGGTTTCAGAAAACGCTAGGCATAGAAATAGTCATCATTTTTGATACAATTAAAATATTGAAACGAACTTTCGTCAAGCCCCATAAAAGACAGGAGGAGTTGGATTTGAGATTAACTGGCAAAAAAATAGTAGCCCTGGTGGATGAGGAATTCGAGGATTTGGAGCTATGGTACCCGATCTACCGCGTTCGCGAAGAGGGGGCCGCGGTCCATTTGGTTGGCCCGGTGAAAGGCAAAAAATACATCGGCAAATACGGCGTGCCCGCCGAGGCGGAATTGGCCTTCGAGGAAATCGACGCCAGCGAGTATGACGGGATACTTGTCCCAGGCGGCTGGGCACCCGATAAGTTGCGGCGTTACGAAAAGGTGCTGCAGCTCGTTCGCGAGCTGCACCAAGCGAAGAAGCCGATCGGGCAAATCTGCCACGCCGGCTGGGTGCTCATCTCCGCCGGCATCTTGAAAGGCGTAACCGTCACTTCCACGCCGGGTATCCGCGACGATATGCAAAACGCCGGCGCAATCTGGCTCGACGAGCCCGTCGTCGTGGACGGGCACATCATCTCGGCCCGCCGGCCGCCAGACCTGCCAGCTTACGGCAAAGCTTTCGTGGACGCGGTGGCCAGCAAGCGATAACGGGGTGCAATTGCAAGGTGCGGTACTTAGCGGCACAGTGTTGGTTTGGTTCGTTGGCGGGGTGCGGTAACAGGGGGCGACTGCGGGGTACGGTGGCGGTAAGTGGCAGCGGAATGCGAATGCGGCGGCTGTTGACGGGAGCGGCGGCTTGTGGCGGAGATCTATAATGTAGCCCGGTACGGGTGGCGGGTAGGTTATGATGAGGTGGCTAGCAGTTAATATCAGACTATTGTGAACGGGCAGTCCCTGCGCCCAGCGCCGCCGATCGACATGCGCCAGGCCGCGCTGGGCAAGGGTCACGCGCCGGGCCTAGGCAAAATACAACTATAAATAGAGCCTGAGCCAGATCCTGTCCCTGTGCTATACCTATACCTATACCTATACCTATACCTATACCTGTGCCTGCTCCAGCATCAACGTCTGCGCAAGCACCAACGTGAGTTCCAGCATTTACCTCTGCGTCTGTGTCAACACCAACGTGTGCAATAGTGTCTCCATCTGCACAAGCGCCCGCCTTCACTAGCACCTACGTCTGCCCCAACGCTAACGTCTGCTCCCGGTGTCCCTGTATGCATCTACGCCATCGACTAACTTCGCCAACATCAACGCATGGGCCAACGTCTACCTCTGCATCAAAGCTCCACTTGCTTCCGCCAAGTGTAAAAGTACAGTACAATATCCCCTAATTCTCCAGAATTTGGGATTCAAATGCAAAAGTGCAGTTCAGTTCGGTTGAAAAGGCCTACTCCGGTCCGATCCTCCCAAAATCAACTGCGCTTTTGCATTTCAATGCTTCTCGCGGGGTCGTTTCGACAAAAACCGCCTGCACTTTTACATCTGAGCGCGCGAAGCGGCGAACTATGCAGAGCTAGCACTCAGCCAGCGCTCAGCTAGTGCAGCTAGCACTCAGCTAGTGCAGAGCTAGTATATTACAGCCACACACCAAAGCTGCAACGCAAACCGAAATAGGCCGTTCCCGGAGTCCTGCCTGCCCCCGGGAACGGCCTATTTCGCTTATTTGCCCAACCGTTCTTGCTCCAGCTCGTACGCATAGCGGATCAGCTCGGATTCAATCTGATCGCTGGTGGACAGATGGTAGCAGGCTGCGCCGACTTCCTTGCTCTCCCGCGAATCGGAGTTTAGGACGCGATGCTTCACCCGCAGCAGTGCCTGCGGCGACATACTCAAATCGGTGACGCCGAGATGCAGCCAGAGCGGCACCGCCTTCTCGTCCCCGGCCATCTCGCCGCAGACGCTGACGGCGATACCCGCCGCCTTGGCCGATTGCACCGTTTGACGGAGCAGCCGCAGCACCGCCGGATGAAACGGATGGTACATATGGGCAATCTTCTCGTTCATTCGGTCGACGGCCAGTACGTACTGGACCAGGTCGTTGGTGCCGATGCTGAAGAAGTCCACTTCCTGCGCCAACAGATCGGCGATCGCCGCCGCTGCCGGGATCTCGATCATGATCCCGACCTGAATATCGGGGTCGTAGGCGAGTCCGCGCCGGGTCAAGTCCCGCTTGGCTTCCTGCAAAATCGCGTTCGCCCCGCGGATTTCCTCCAGCGAAGAGATCATCGGATACAGGATCTTCATTTTGCCGTAAGCGCTGGCGCGCAAAATCGCGGCAAGCTGTGTCCGGAACATCTCGCGGCTGTCCAAGCTGATGCGGATTCCGCGATAGCCCAGAACCGGGTTCTCCTCTTCCTGCAGCTCGAAATACTCCAGCTGCTTGTCGCCGCCGATGTCCAGCGTCCGGATGACGACCGAGTGCGGCCCAGCCTTCTCCGCAACCTGCCGATATACCTCGAATTGCTCGTCTTCGCCCGGAAACGAAGCTCGGTCCATGTACAAAAATTCCGTGCGGAACAAGCCGACACCTTCCGCGCCATGCTTCAAGGCCAGCTCCAAATCCTTAACGGAGCTGATATTCCCGGCGAGCCGCATACGCACGCCGTCTTTGGTCACCGCCTCCACAGCCGCCAGCAGTTGCAACTGCTCCTTCCGGCGACGTTGATTCTCCGCCAGCTCCGTATACCGCGTAACGATTGACGGTTCGGGATTCAGATACACCAATCCCTCGTCGCCGTCGATCACCAGCAGATCGCCGGTTTGCAGCGGCTCGGCCAGCTTGTTCTCGAGCCCCGAAACGAGCGGAATGCCCAGCGCCCTCGCCATGATCGCCGAGTGCGACGTTTTGCCGCCGGCCATCGTGACCATGCCCAGCACATTGTCCGGATTCAAATGGACCAGTTGGGAGGGTGAAAGCTCCTTGGCCACCAAAATATACGGCTGCGTATCCGCGGGCAAGGTGATGTCCGGCGTCCCAAGCAAGTGCTTAAGCAGACGATTGCCGACATCCTTGATGTCGAGCGCCCGTTCTTTCATATATTCATCGTCCAGCAGGTCAAACATCGTTACAAAATGGTCGATCGCTTCCTTAACGGCCACTTCCGCCGCCTTGTATTGGCGTTCGATAATTCCCCGGATCTCGCTCATAAAGACGGGATCTTCCAGGATCGCCAGATGGGCGTCAAAAATGCCGGATTCCTCCGCACCCACCGTCTCCTTAATCTCGTTCTTCATCACTTCGATTTCGGTTTTGGACGTGCGAATACCTTCGTACAACCGTTCGAATTCCTTGGCGAGATCCACCTTCTCCATCCGGCGATCCGGTACGTCCCATTCCCAGGCGGGCAGCACAAAAGCTTTGCCGATGGCGACGCCCGCTGCTGCTCCGATCCCCTGTATCATGTAGTGACCCCCTAGTCCTGCTTGTAAGTTGCATTCTAAATAAGAGTTCAAAAATCAGCTTTTCAGCACCTCTATAGGATGCCCTCTATCTACTTCATTATGGTAATCCTAGCCCTTCAAATTTGTCAAAGGAAAAACGAGAAGCCAAAAAAGGGCCCTCCAAAAGCGGACGGGTCCTATTGGCCACGCAACGTTTAACTGCGTTTTCCGATCAGAATGCTATCTTCCACCTTGATGCAGCGGTCCATAATGACGGTCAGCCCGCCTTTCGAGGCGATTTCGTACGCTTCTTCGCTTACAATGCCCAGTTGCAGCCAGAGCACGCGGGCGCCGACTTTTACGGCTTCCTCCGCCACCGGCGGCGTCTGCTCGCTGCGGCGGAACACGTTGACGATATCCACCGGCTCCGGGATGTCCGACAAGCTCGGGTACACCTTTTCGCCCAGGATTTCGCCGCTGACGGTCGGATTGACCGGGATGATGCGGTAGCCGTTCTGTTGCAGCGCTTGGGCTACCATGTACGAAGTCCGGTCGGTTTTGTCCGACAACCCGACGACCGCAATGTTGCCGGCGTTCAGCAGGATCTCCTTGATTTCCTCGCGGCTTGGATTTTCGAATGCCATTTGAAATGCCTCCTTTGCCGGCGCCGGTCGCAGCCAGCGCCTTGCGTCTTAGTTCAAGTTTATTCTACCCGTTCCACGGATGCGCCAAGCGAGAGGATATGGTCAAAAAATTGCGGATACGACTTCGCCACATGATGCGCATCCTTAATGGCCAGCGGCTGCCGGCAGCGCAGGCCGACGACGGTCAGCGCCATAATGACGCGATGGTCGTAATGCGCGTTGATCGTCACGCCGCCTTCCAAGCCGGACGGACGTCCGTGCACGATAATTTCCGCTTGGCGTTCCTCCACATTGGCTCCGGCTTTTCGAAGCTCGGTCAAAAAGTCGGTGATCCGGTCGCATTCCTTATAACGCAAATTTTCCACGTTATAGAAGCGGGACGTTCCGTCCGCGAACACCGCGGCCGCCACCATCGCCAGCACGGCGTCGGTTGCCGCATCGCCGTCGAATTCCACCGGCCGTAGGCGGCCGTTCCCTTGCACGTGTACCGTCCCGTCCCGATGGGTCAGCGGCACGTCCATCATTTGCAGAACGTCCACGACGGCGCGTTCGCCTTGCTTGCTGCGCTCCGCCAGCCGGTGAACCTTCACGTCCGACTTCGTCACCGCCGCTGCGGCCAAAATCGCCGCCGAGCCGGGGTAGTCGCCCTGCACAGTGTACGTTTTCGCTTGGTAGCTTTGCCCTCCGGGCACGCGGAAATGCATATAATCGTCGCTGGCATGAATTACAATTCCCGCCTGCTCCAGCACCTCCAGCGTTTGCCCGACGACCACCTTCGATTTCAGGTCGTTCAAAACTTCGATTTCGCTGTCCTCGGCCAGCAGCGGCGTCAGAAACAGCAAGGCGCTCAAATACTGCGAGCTGACCGCACCGGACACGCGGATCTTCCCGCCCTTCGGCGCCCCGCCGCGAATCGTGATCGGCAGTCTGCCTTCGTTATGGCTGACCTCCACGCCCAGTTGCCCCAGCGCATCGATGAGATCGTCATGCGGACGTTTCCCCAGCGAATCCGGGTACGTATTCACGAACGTCACTTCCGGGCACAACGCCGCGATTGCCATCAGGAAGCGCAGGACCGCACCGGCGTTGCCGACGTTCAGCTCCTTGACGTCCTTCGGCCGGCTTCCAAAGCCGGTGATGACGATCTTCTCCTCATCCTCTTCCAGCACCGCGCCCAAATCGGCGATGCAGCGGCGCATGGCGTCGCTGTCCTCGCTGCGAGCCGGGTAATACACGGTGCTTGTCCCTTCCGCGAGAGCGGCAACCAGCAAATACCGGGTCGTATAGTTCTTGGAGGATAATGCTCCGATTTCGCCCTTGAGCTCCGGCGTAGGCCTTACGATAACGTCCATATTGTTCACATTCCCCTTTAATGTTATTGATCAAGAACCGCGGTAATGCGTTAAAATCTCGGTTGCCACCTGTTCCGCGCTTTTCCCCGAGGTATCCACGGTCAGATGGGCAAAAGCATAAGCATCCTTCCGTTCCTCCAGCAGCGCCGTCACCCGCTCCTTCGCGCCTCCTGCCAGCAGCGGCCGTCCCGGATCGTCCCCGACGCGTGCGAGGATTTCCTCCGCAGTCGCTTGGAGCGCGACAACCAGGCCGCCGTCCCGCATGGCCCGGCGATTCTCCTCACGCAGCACGGCGCCGCCGCCGGTCGCCAGCACGATCCCGCGCTCCTGCAGCGTTCTCCGCAGCGCAGCGGATTCAAGATCGCGGAAGTAAGCTTCCCCTTCGGCCGCGAACAGGTCCGGAATCGTCCGTCCGGCTTCCGCAGCAATCCGCTGGTCGAGATCGACAAGCGTGAGGCCGGTTTCCGCCGCCAGCAGCGAGCCGACGGTCGACTTCCCCGTACCCATCATGCCGATCAGCACGATATTGTATGGCGGTTGATTCATGTGTTTGTTCACCTACTTGGTCTGTTCAGCTCATTGAGGCACTCGCTCAGAGTAAACTTTTTCATATCATAACACAGGCCGATCAATTTTCAACACGAAAAAGAAGCCGGCAGAGACGTTTTCGTCCCTCCGGCTTCCAGATGATCCGTGCTTCGGCTTAGAACCATTGATGGTGGAAGACGCCTTCCTTGTCAACGCGTTTGAACGTGTGGGCCCCGAAATAATCGCGCTGCGCTTGCAGCAGGTTGGCCGGCAAGCGTTCCGTGCGGTAGCTGTCATAGTAGGACAGGGCGCTGGCAAAGCCCGGCACCGGAATCCCGTTCGCCACGGCGGCGGATACAACGTTGCGCCATGCGTCTTGGTAGCTTTCCACGACATTTTTAAAGTAAGGGTCAAGCAGCAGGTTCTTCAGCGCCGGATCGCGATCGTAAGCTTCCTTGATGTTGTGCAGGAACTGGGAACGAATGATGCAGCCGCCGCGGAAAATCATCGCGATGTTGCCGTATTTCAAATCCCAGCCGTATTCGTCTGAAGCGGCGCGCATTTGCGCAAATCCTTGGGCGTACGAGACGATCTTCGAGGCAAACAACGCCTTGCGCACGTTCTCGATAAATTCTTTCTTGTCGCCGCTGAACGCTTGCTTCGCCGGTCCGTTCAGGATTTTGCTGGCGGCTACACGCTCTTCCTTCATCGCCGAGAGGAACCGGGAGAAGACCGATTCGGTGATCATGGACAGCGGCACGCCCAGATCGAGGGCGCTTTGGCTTGTCCATTTTCCGGTACCCTTTTGGCCGGCCGCGTCCAAGATAACGTCAACCATCGGTTTGCCGGTTTCTTCATCATACTGCGAGAAGATATCGGCGGTAATTTCGATCAGGTAGCTGTCAAGCTCGCCTTTGTTCCATTCGCTGAAAATCTCGTGCAGCTCCTTCGCATCGACGCCCAGCACATCTTTCAGCAGATGGTAAGCTTCGCCGATCAGTTGCATGTCGCCGTATTCGATGCCATTATGCACCATTTTGACGTAATGCCCGGCTCCGTCCGGACCAATATATGTACAACAAGGATCGCCGTTCACTTTCGCGGAAATCGCCGTCAAAATCGGTTCGACCAGCTTATAAGCGGATTCCTGGCCGCCCGGCATGATGGCAGGCCCTTTCAAGGCGCCTTCTTCGCCGCCGGACACCCCGGTGCCGATAAAGCGGAACCCTTTGGCTTCCAGCTCTTTACTGCGGCGCTGCGTATCCGGGAAGTGCGCGTTGCCCCCGTCGATGATGATATCGCCTTGATCCAGATAAGGCAGCAGTTGTTCGATCGTGCTGTCCGTCGCCGGACCGGCTTGTACCATGATTAAAATTTTGCGCGGCGTTTCCAGCGAGTTCACGAACTCTTCCACAGAAAACGTGCCGACCAGTTTTTTGCCCTTCCCTTCGTTTTCGAGCAGGTCATGCGTTTTTTCCGGGGAGCGGTTGAATACCGACACGGTAAAGCCCCGGCTTTCAATATTAAGGGCCAAATTCTTGCCCATAACGGCCAAGCCGATAACGCCGATTTGTTGTTTTGACATGGTCTCCATCCTTTGCACACTATATTTTTTTCAATAGTATCATTTTAACTCTTTTGTGTACAGAAGTGAACCCTGCGCCATTCGCCCAAAAAACAACCCCCAACGCCGTGGGAGCCAAGGACTTGCCTTTCGATTTTCGATTTGTGCGTGGCCGGCAATCAGGCGGGTATCCACTCCCCTAGGATGAGCCGTTTCAACGGTTACCATTCAAGCCGGAGCAGTTCGAGCCGAAGCTTGCGCAACCTCTCTTTGCAGGCCTCGGAGGTTTCGTCGTCCTCTTGTTGGATCGCTTCGAACAAGCGTTCCAATTCGGCGTCGAGTTCCTCCTGCAGTTGCGCCAACTGCTGCTCCGCGGATTCGGATGCGAACAATTCGGCTATCTGCGCCGTGTCGACGACCGGCCCTTTTTGATAGATCACGCGATGCTCCACCCCCGAAATTTCGACCAGACGGATGACTTCCCCAAACAAAATGTTTTCGACCAGGATCTGACGATCCTTGAACCGTTTAACCACCGCATGACCGCGCAGATCCCCGATCAGCTTCTCCAGCCATTCGGCCAGCTTGACATCCCGTATCACGTAGTCTCCAACCAGCTTGTATCCTTTGGGAAGACGCTGAAACCGCAGCTTGGTCAGCTTTCGTCCGGTGCGGACCGAGATGATAAAGAGTGTTTCGTTTTCGCTCCAATATAAAGAATACCCGTCTTGGATCAAGTCGCGGATCAATTGTTGAATGTGCCGGCGGTCGAATCGGAGTTCCAGGTTGCAGTATTCCACTTCGTAACTTTTGTTCACGGCACTCCCTCCTCACGGTTTACCTTATCTTATACTTCATCTTATGTAATGGAACTTGGTTTATTGATTATTTTTACCCCGGTAGCGCCGGGGATGACGCGCAAAATTATGATATACTGGTACCGTTGCCAAACGATCGGCATCAGATCTATGCCAGAGTTGGAGGGAATCACCGATGTCCTTTGAAGGATTTACGACACAAGATTTCGACGCCCTGACCGTCCCCGGCCTTGAGCCCCGGATGGAAGCGATCATAAGCCGTATCAGACCCAAGTTGGAGACGCTCGGCACCGAGCTGGCTCCTTACATGTCCGCTTTATGTGGGGAAGAAATGTTCCCGCATGTCGCCAAGCATGCCCGCCGGACGGTGAACCCGCCGAACGACACCTGGGTTGCCTGGGCGGCCAACAAACGCGGCTATAAAGCGCTGCCGCATTTTCAAGTGGGGATGTTCTCCACGCACCTGTTCATCATTTTCGCCGTCATTTACGAAAGCCCGAATAAATCGGTGTTTGCGAACTATTTGGACAAGCACGCGGCACAGATCAAGAAGACGATTCCGGACGGGTTCTACTGGTCCCTGGATCATATGAGCCCGGGCGGCACGCTGCATCGGGAGGCCGACGCCAAACAGCTGAAAGCCTGGGTCGAGCAACTGAAGACGGTGAAAAAGTCCGAGGCGTTGTGCGGGCTGCGACTGGAGCGGAACGCCCCCCTCGTATCCGACGGGAGCAAGTTGATCCACACGGTCCAAGAGACGTTCCAAACGCTGCTGCCGCTGTATAAAAACGCGTTTTGAGCTTGGCCTATCGCTAGCCTCCGCCGCACCTCAAGCCTCCTCGCCTTACGTTACGGCCTCGGGGAGGCTTTCTGCGTGCGGACGAGGCCGATATGCAGGAAGAAAAGCAGCGCCATCGTCACCGAGCTGGCCAGAAACGGCGCGGTCGGACCGATCAGATCCCACATCTTGCCGGAGATGATCGGCCCCGCAACCATGCCCGAGCCCTGGATCGTCAGGAAGAAGCCCCAGATCGCGCCCTTTTCCCCGCTCGGAAGCATGTGCGAGATCATCGTGTCCCATGTCGGGAGAATGAACGCATAGCTGCAACCGATCAGGATGACGAACAGCCAGACCAGCGACACCTCCCGCGTCAGGGCAAACAAGCCAATCGAGGCCGCCGCCAAGGCGAAACCGATATGCAGAAACCAACGCGTTCCCAGCCGGTCGACCAGCTTGCCGATCGGAATCAGCCCCAGCACGGTAATTCCGCCTCCGGCCACGAGCATGGCGCTGAACGTCTCCGGAGACAACCCCAGCTCCGTTCGGACGTACAGCGTGAGGACCGGCGTGAGCAGCCCGACGGCGAACGATTGAAGGAACAGCGCCGGATATAATAACGGGCTGACGTTCAAATGCGCGCGGATATGGCGGATTGTGGCACGCAGCTGGCTCCACATCCCTCCGCTCTTGCCGGAGGAGGATGAATCCCCGGGGACGGCGGGTTTCACCGTGCCCGCGACGGTCGAACCGCCTTCTTTTCCCGGCAATACCAACGACACCAGCACGACCAGCGCAATACAGCCGAGTAGGAACCAGAAGACCGGCCGGTACGAATCATGCAGGAAAAAGTTGATGATGACGGGCCCCAGTCCGGTTCCGCCAAGGCTGGAAATCTGAATGACCCCCATCGCCGTCGCAAAGTTGTTGTTCTCCTCCGTGACCGCGGTGATCCCCATCAAAACGCAAGGCCAAAGCGGCGCGGTACCGATGCCCAGCAGCGCGCAGCCAAGCACGAGAAACCCCATGGCCGGCAGGAAAGCGATCATCGCCACGGCGCCCAGTGTGATGCACAGCCCCAGGCTCATCGTCCAGCGGAAGCCGATCCGTTCAATCAGCCAGCCCGCCGGGCTGCGAAATAAATTATCCCCGATATACTGCATCGAAAAAGACAAACCGATCGCAAACGCGCTAAGCTTTAGCACATCCCCCATATAGACCGGCAGGATGGATACGATCAACGCCCCCTTGACGAACTCCACCAAAAACATGATGAGCCATAGGCTGGCGAACGTGGGATTCAGCCATTTTTTTCGCGCGATTCCGCTTGTCAGTTCCACGAAAAACCCCCCTCTCCTGGTTTCCGATCACGGCTTCCCTTTTCAGTCTGTCCGATTTCGTCGGTAAATTAACCCAAACTACGTCAATTTTGCGTAAAACTGTCGTCATTCGCTTGCATTCCGAGCGCATTTTGCTATACTCAAGCTTGTTTGAAAATTACGCAGACGAAAGGCAGGGATGGCCCGTATGGATCATCAAAGCACGCCGCTCTTCACCGCTCTCAAAAAGCACGCGGCCGGCAATCCCGTTCAGTTTCACATTCCCGGGCACAAAAAAGGGCTCGGCACCGATAAAGAATTCCGCGAGTTCATCGGCGATAACGCCTTGTCCATCGACTTGATCAACATCGCTCCCCTGGACGACCTGCACCAACCTACCGGCGTCATCGAGGAGGCGCAGAAGCTGGCCGCCGACGCTTTCGGCGCCGACTATACCTACTTCTCGGTGCAAGGAACCAGCGGAGCCATCATGACCATGATACTATCCGTTTGTTCTCCGGGTGATAAAATTATCGTCCCGAGAAATATTCATAAATCCGTGATGTCGGCGATTATTTTCGCCGGGGCGAAGCCGGTTTTCGTCTCACCGGCGCAAGATGCCAATTTGGGGATCGATCACGGGATTACGACTTCCTCGGTCCGCCGCGCGCTGCAGCGCCATCCCGACGCCAAGGCGATCGTGGTGATCAACCCGACGTATTTCGGCGTTTGCGCCAATCTCAAAGAAATCGTCGATCTGGCCCACAGCTTTCACGTGCCGGTATTGGTCGACGAAGCGCATGGGGTGCATATTCACTTTCATGAGAAGCTGCCGATGTCGGCCATGCAGGCGGGCGCCGATATGGCCGCCACCAGCGTGCACAAGCTCGGCGGCTCGATGACGCAAAGCTCGATTCTTAACCTGAATACGAAGAACGGTTACGTCAACCCGCAGCGCGTGCAGACGATCATCAGCATGCTGACGACCACGTCCACTTCCTATCTGCTGCTGGCTTCCCTCGATACGGCACGCCGCAATCTCGCGCTGCACGGGCGGGAACTGGCCGAACGGGCGATGGAGCTGGCGCATTATGCACGTTCGGAAATTAACCGGATCGAAGGCTTGTACTGCTTCGGGCGGGAGATTCTGGGCGGGGAAGCGACGTATGACCATGATCCGACCAAGCTGACGATCCACGTTCGTCATTTGGGGATTACCGGTTATGAAACGGAAAACTGGCTGCGCGAGCACTACAACATCGAAGTGGAGCTTAGCGACATGTATAACATCCTGTGCTTGATTACGCCGGGGGATACGCAGGAAACCGCCGATATTTTGCTGACGGCCTTACGCGAATTGTCGAAGACCTATTATAAAGAAAACAACGCCAACGAGCTGATCGTCAAAATCCCGGAAATCCCGCATCTTTCCCTGATTCCGCGGGACGCTTTCTATGCGGATACCGAAGTCATTCCGTTTAAGGAATCGGCCGGACGGATTATCGCCGAGTTTATCTACGTCTATCCGCCGGGCATTCCGATTCTGCTCCCGGGCGAGGTGATTTCCCAGGACAATATTGACTACATCGTCGACCATGTCGAGGTCGGCTTGCCGGTGAAAGGGCCGGAGGACCGGTATATCGATAAGGTCAAGGTGATTGTTGAAGCCGATCCGATTTTCTGAGTCAAAGGTAATCAAAAAGCTCCCCGATTCGGGGAGCTTTTATCTTATATACCAGGAGATCAACCGTAAATCAGGCTTCATCCATTTGGGCGACAAGCTCGTTGTAAGCTTCCTCCACCTGTTTCCATTCCTGTTCGTCTTCGATATTGTAGAGCACCATCTCTTCGTTCTCTTCTTCCATGCGGAGAATGATGCCGTCCGCTTCCAGATTGTTGCGCTCGAGCAGCAGCGCGTACACTTTCTCGCCAACGTCGAAGGTTTCGACAAGAACCATTTCTACATCGTTCCCCTCTTCGTCAGTCAGCGTCAACACAAACTCTTCATGCTCATGGTCATGATCGTGGCCGCAGCCGCATGCTTCGCCGTGTTCGTGATTGTGGTCGCTCATGAAATTACCTCGCTTTAAGTATGTTTTAATGGAGTGAAGCCGTCATTCCCGCTTCATCCCCCCGTATCGTAACATTTTTGGTAGGGACAGGTCAATTTTCACGAGCGCTGCCGGAGTTGGGGGACCATCTTTCGTTTATTTCAAGACGTTGATGCCTTTTTCCGAGACCAACACGAAGTCCGCCCCGTTCGACGGTTTCATGTAAAATCCTACGATATAGCGGCCCGACGATTTGAAATCATACGTGAAATCCTTGGTCCGGAACCAGAAGTTATCCCGCTGCTCCTTGATTTCATCGGTTTGGATTTCTTTGGACGTCCCGTCCGGGGCCGTGATGGAAACCCGCACCGCGGCGATATCCGTGCGCAAATTATCGATTTGTGAGAATACGTTGAACTTCAGCTTCCCCGTCTTCTTCACGTCGCCGAAAACCGCATCGTCCGTAAATAAAAACATGTGAACGTTCGGTTTATAATAATTCACTGTTTTGGTGTTATCATTGTAGTCGACTAGGCCTTCAAGATTACGTACGGGCACATAGGTTTTCCCGTCCACGATATATCCGCCGTCCTCCAGTTCGCGGCCGTTCAGCATCAGCTTTACCTTTTGGCTCGCGGCGTCGGCAAACAGCAGGGAACCTCCCATTAGAGAGAATGCGACCACCAGTACTGCAACTCTTCTCCATCTCATGAATTTGACCCTCCATTTGATTCCTGTTGATGTTAAGTTATACTCCCCGATTCCGGTCAAGTTGCGGTGATTATGGGAAATGGCGGCACTTTTTTTGGAGAGACCTGCCAGTCTTTTGTTTCTGCTGGAAATTGTGTACAGTAGAGGGGTGATCTATACTTCCATAAGGGGGATTCCTGATGCCATTACGCTTGCAAATGCTGGGTACGGGCGGGGCGTTTGCCAAAAAATATTACAACACCAACGCGCTCCTTTACGCCGGAGACTTCACCCTGTTGATCGACTGCGGGATCACCGCCCCCATGGCGCTGCACGCGATCGGCAAACCGGTGGACGACATCGATGCCGTACTGATCACCCACATTCATGGGGATCATGTCGGGGGCCTGGAGGAGCTGGCCTTTCGCCGAAAGTTCGGGTCCGGCCGGAAGCCGATCCTGTACATCGCCGAAAATCTGGTGGAGCCGCTGTGGGAAAACACGCTGAAAGGCGGGTTAAGCCAGGACGGCGTGATCCACTCGCTGAGCGATGTATTCGACGTGCGTCTTTTAACGGAAGGCCTGCTGGCGCAGCTAGCGCCCGAATTGAAGGTGGAATTGATCCGGACGCCGCATATCCCGGGAAAACCAAGCTATTCGCTTTATTTGAATGAGGAGATTTTCTACAGCGCGGATAAGACCTTTCAACCGGAGCTGCTGGAGAAGCTTGTCCGCGAGCGGGGCTGCCGCCGCATCCTGCACGAGGTCCAGTTGACCGGGCCGGGCGAAGTCCACACGACGCTGCAGGAATTGCTAACCCTGCCGTCCGAGATTCAGAGCCAAATCCTACTGATGCATTATGGAGATGAAATGGAGTCCTTCCGAGGTGCTACCGGGGAAATGGAGTTTCTGCGTCAGCACGAGGTATATACGCTGTAATCAAATAACCCTGCGGGCGTGTATGCCTGCAGGGTTTCGCTCGTTTATGGGATAGGATCGGCGTTATTCGAAACCGGGCAAGTTGTCGAGGTTATTGGACGGATCGCCGTCGGCATCGCCACGGATATACATTTCTCCGTCCCGTCCCTTAAACACGTTGACGCCGGCGATCGCACCGGCTTGGACTTCCTGCAGGGCTTGCTGGTAGTCCAACACGCGTCCGCTGGACGTTTTAAACGCCTCCAAATCCCCGTCGCCGTTCTTTCGCACGGCAATAAACGTTTCTCTGGTATTCAAGGCCATCGGCTAGTTCATCTCCTCTTCAATAAGGTTAGATCTAGCTTGCCCCAAAACCTCAAAAACGATGTTCTTACGATTTCAACGGCTTGACCATCCGGACGTGCGGAATCCCGGCGTCGTCGAACGGTTCGGATGAAATCGTCTCATAGCCGAGTTTGGCGTAGAACCCTTCTGCCTGACACTGCGCATCCAGCACCGACTTGGCAAGCCCCAGCTCTCGCGCCAGCTCCTCCAGGGCGAGCAGCAGGATTTTGCCCATGCCTTTCGAGCGGAATTCTTGACGCACCGCGATCCGCTGCATTTTGGCCGCGTTGTCTTTATAGAAAATCAGCCTGCCCGTAGCAGCATAGGCCCCCTCCAATTCAATCAGCACATGATGGACGTCCGGCCCAATTTGATCGTATTCGTCAATCTCCAAATCGATGGGAACCTTCTGTTCCTCCACGAACACCTCTTTCCGGATGTCCAGGCATTTCTGCAATTGTTCCTCATTCTCGACATGAATGATTGTTGCAGCCGACACTTCGTTCCCCTCCCCGCATTGCTTGTCTGTTGGTTTGTTTAAACTGCATCATTATACAAAAAAATCAATTTCATGTATAGTTATTCTGATGATATTGGTTGAAAGGAGCTGGCAACGGGCGATGGTTATGGGCATCACGATTGCCGCTGCAGTGCTGATCGCGGCTTTGCTGATCTTCTCCATGTTTTACGTGACGAAAAAAGGCTACTCTCGTAAATGGGACGAAGAATAAAACGATTATTCCGTAGAATAGACGTCCTCCACGATTGTTGGCGAATACACGCCGTCCGATACGGATGGCCCAAACGGCCAGGGCAAGGCGCGAGCCTGCCGGTTCATTGTCCCCTGGTCCGGAGCCAGACGGCAGGCGGTGGTTAAGGCCAGCAGGAGAACGGCTCCCGCCACAGCCGCCCAAAGGGGCCGGGGCCGCTTCGTCCCGTTCTTTGACGACAGGGTCTGATGGTGGTTCCGGGGGGGATGTAGAGTTCGAGATCGATGCATCTATACCTCTTCCTTTCCTTATGCGGTGCGTTTTTCTAACTGATGTAAGCATGCGTTTCGCAGTGCTTTTCCTGTCCGTGATCGCGCTCCTCCTCCATTGTTGGCAGCGCCCCGGAACCTTATACTTCAGGAATGACTTTAGGAATGGGTGCCTTCAGGAATGTGCCTTCAGGAATGTGTTGACAAGAACCCCGCCGCCTGTTAAGATAAATTTTGTCTTCCCTATAATTTCGATCTGCTAGCTCAGCTGGGAGAGCACCATCTTGACAGGGTGGGGGTCAGTGGTTCGAGCCCACTGCAGATCATAGCAAAGAACCCTTGTATATCAAGGGTTTTTGGCGTTTTATGGACGATTATTTGCACTCAAATAAGCCTCCAAAACATACATCTGGTGCCGAATTGGTGCCCTTTATTCAACTAAAGCGTATTTTTCTTCATTCTGGTGCCATCTGGTTCCACGAAAAACATTTCTCCGAATACATCTGCTGTCTCCTGCTGCATGTGCGGCGTAATATGTGAATACCGGTCGAGCATCTTGATACTGGACCATCCCATTCTCTCCGCGATCCGCTTGCTGTTTTCCCGCATCTTCAGCGGCTCAAACTGCTCTCCATTTGCCCGGAGCTGCTCAATATCTGTATTCACCTTCTCAATGATTCTGTAGAACGATCGATTTAAGTTCCGCGGGAAAAGAGGCGTTCCAAGAGACGTACAGATCAGCAGACCGTTATCCTCGTATATATCGCGGTTCTTCATTTTCTCTTTCTTGACCCGGTGACTTAATTTCTCCAATTCCACGGCCGTAACCTTGTCAATCCCAATAGCCCGGATCCCGGATGCCGTCTTTGCCCCCGGCTCGATACTCTTTCCGTTATGGTTCAGAATCTGACGCACGGAGATCGTTCTATTCTTGAAATCAACGTCCTGGGTTCGCAACCCCCTGTCGCATGCCGGTCGTAATGGCCAGCAGAAAGGCACAGTATAGAATGTCACCCTGGGCAGCTTCCAGAAACATGTGGGCTTCATCATCTGTCCAGTACATCATTTCCTTTAGGAGTAGCCTTTGGCCGGTCAACTTTAACTGGTTCTGAAGCTCACGTTCAGCGTCTATTGCATCCTGCTTGATACGAAACCCACGCCGCTTAATCCGCTTCCTGTCCTTCCCATCGCCAACTTCAATGACGAAGTACCATGGGTTTTTTTGACGTTCTTGTCTTTGATTACAGTCATGCTAAGATCCTCCTATCTTTCCCTGCATGGACTATTTCTCTGTGGACTATTTCTCTGTGGAAATGATGGAATGTATTTGCTACAATAGCATCATAAGGCTTAAGGAGCGGTACTTATGGACAATGGTTTGAAAGAGATTTTACGATCTGTTATCAAAGAAGAGTTGGAGCCGATTAATGAGCGCCTAGATCGCTTTGATGAACGTTTTGAACGTTTTGAAACTGAACAGCAACTGATGAAACAAGACCAAGAACTAATCAAGCGTGCAGTACTGGAAACAAATGATCGGCTTATAAATGTTGAATCCATCTTGGAAAATCAACATAGAATTATTGAACTGCTCTCTACGCGATCCATCCAGCAAGAAGCTGAACTGAAGAGAATTAAATAAATCGATCCGGTGCCGGCGCATCGGATTTTCTTTTTATGATCTTCATTGCAGTCGGTTAAATGTTAAGAGTTTGATTGAGTTTTTTTACTCCTTATATCCGCAGTAGTGTAAGCGACTGATGATTTACAGATGCGTGCCTCTTCAACTTGGAAGGAATGATGACGCTCTACTATTTTAATTATGACCCACAACGTAAACTCAAAGGCTCACTATCCCAAAGATGACTTTAAAATCGTTTCGGTTCTTTTTTGTCACTTTGAAGCCTTGTTTCAAATCAATAATTAAGACAGTCTTTCTTATCCAAATACGTATGTATGCTGATTGGAACTTTATTGGTCGGACTATGCCTTTTTCTTCATATTCTGTGCCGTCACTTAATTCTGTTTCTGTCCTAATGAGCCACTTGTTTCCTATTCCAATTTCTATATATCTCAAAAAGAAACACCTCTTACTACGAGCATAATTCATTGCGTGCGGAGATTATCACTGCTATATGTCTGGTATGTCCGGCAATCTTGCATAACCACGAAGTAAAACAAGCATTTATGGTGTACAGAAGCAAAAAGTCTTTACGAATTCCTATACCTTCTGGAGTATTTAACTATAATTCTTACTGAGGATCAGGTCAATGAGCGGTGGATATACTGATGAACAAACATCAGAGTAACGTTCCCATGCATCCAACCTGAATCAATCAGGTTTGAGAAATTGAGATTGGTGGGGATCCACAAGGCCTGAGGTAATTATAATAAGGCTTGCTGCGAAGATAGACCACTGCGTAAGACCGGTGTGTACATGGCAGGCAAATAGTGAAGAACAATCCCAAAGCAAGCCGAGATGAGTTGACTTGGCAAGAATGATATTAAATTTTGAAAATGGGAGATGATTGATTTTGAACAGAACTATTTATGTTTGCTTCTTTGTTGCTCTTCTGCTGCTATGTAGTGGTTGTGGGACTGGGGAGCGAAATAGTCCCCCTCCGGTTGCTAAGGGTGTCGATCAAACTCCCCCACCTTCACCAGGCTTATCCATAAGAGATGGTGTAGCAGTGTGGGACCCAGGCTCACAGTGTTGTAAATCTTTTGAAGATACCTTGCAAGAAGTCCCTTTCGAGGTTCCCATTCCTAAAGTTCCTTTTCCGATTACTCATCAATCTGCCGATATCGTCCCAGCTAGCTTTGACTTGATTCAACTGACCTTTGCTAATGAAGAGAGAGGTGAGCAACTGATACTGGCTGTTTCGAATTCGAAGGATAAATCCAAGCCCGATGGAAAAAAAGGGCCAAAATTAAGCGATGGGACACAAACCTGGATCCAAAACACACTAAGCTTAAGCGGGCTCTATTGGAGAAAGCATGGATTAACCTATGCCTTAGCATCGAATAAGGTTGAGGATGGTGCTTTTGTTCCTTTGTACAGTATTTCTGAACTCGTTCAGATTGCTAACTCTATTGTAGATTAGCTATCTGTACGTAGAACGGGGAAAGTGGCTAGTAGGCTTTCTGCAGGGTGGGGCAGTGATTGGATATGATTTATCGTTGGCTAGGCTGACATTCAATATTGTTTTGCCGAGACTTCGAGACTCATTTCATGCCCATCCCTTGAAAAGATGTAGACTTCCCACTCTCCCCTAATTCCCTCATTATATAGTTCTTTGAAGGTTTGGGTCCGCTGGTTGCCTGGTGTTATTACAAGATCAGATACAAAAGCCAAATTGTTTCGCTTAATGTTCATGTAAATCGTTCCTGTACCATTATTTTTACAATAGACATCCAAGTGCTCACCTTGTTCA
This sequence comes from Paenibacillus sp. JL3B1040, assembly GCF_057063165.1. Lineage (NCBI taxonomy): Bacteria > Bacillati > Bacillota > Bacilli > Caryophanales > Paenibacillaceae > Paenibacillus > Paenibacillus tiangongensis. Next base: position 3,569,626 of record NZ_CM169317.1, read on the forward strand.
GGTGCAGTGACAAATTCACCGGTGTAAGCCGATTTCCCTTCATGCTGAACGGAGTTAATCAACTGAGTTTCGAAAGGTAAAGATTCAATTTTATCATCAACAACGTTACCCGGTTTTCCCTGAGTTGCGTAATTATGCGGACCGTCAGTACGGTTTTCTTGGGAGATTGCGAACGACGTTAACACGAATAATGCTGCTACGATTAGGCTAGAAGTTAATAGTTTGTACCGTGTTTTCAAGCTCATCTACTCCTAAGACAATGATTATTTAACTATAATTTACCATACTAATATAAAGTTTCCTACATCTTTGTATCTTCGATACCTCCCAACCTCTAACGGACTGTACCGACCTTATTTGCTCTTTTCCCGGAGATTTCCCGAGCTAACGGACTCAAGTGACCTTATTGGGCAAAAATAGTCACGGATTCACCACCAACAGACCAAATAAGGCCTTTGAGGTCCCTTAAAATGGGCAGGCTTGCGTCCCAACCGAAATAACGGCGCTGGTGTCCGTTTGCGCAGCCAAGCGACCAGCCACCATCTACCAGCAAAAAGGCGACGGCTCGTCGCCAGTTGCTAGTCTTCTAACATACACCATAGCACCGCCCAAAAAACACGCGCCCCAAAAGGCGCGCGTTCTCGTTTAGGCTTTAGCCAGTTGAGTACGCGAAGCGTGCGAAACAAAAAACCACCCGCTATGCGGGTGGAGGGAACGAGGGTTTGACCAACAAGACCATCCCGATAAAATTGAGATGTTCAGGCTCAATGAAAGGAATGGTCTTAGATGGCAAACAAGAACTACAGTCTTGCTCACACAAAGTGGATGTGCAAATACCATATTGTGTTCACCCCGAAGTATAGACGGAAAGAAATCTATAATCAAGTGAGGAAAGACTTGATCGAAATTTTCAAACGTCTATGTAAGTATAAAGGCGTGGAGATTCTAGAAGGTCATATGATGCCGGATCATGTACACATGTTGGTAGCCATTCCACCAAAGATATCCGTGTCATCTTTCATGGGATATCTGAAGGGAAAAAGTTCCCTCATGATCTTTGAGAAACATGCCCAATTAAAGTATAAATACGGGAACCGAAAATTTTGGGCGGAGGGATATTATGTGAGTACAGTGGGACTGAATGAAGCTACCGTAGCAAAGTATATTCGTGAACAAGAAGTACACGACCAGGCGATGGATAAGCTGAGTGTAAAAGAATATGAAGATCCGTTCAGCAGTAACGGTGGCAAGAAGAAGTAAACCAGTTTAACTGGTAAGTGAAGGTGACAAAATACACTGAGCCTGAACAATTTTATTGTCAGGCTAGCGTCTTTAGGCGCAGTTTGGCAACAGGGGGTTATACCCCAAGAGCAAACCACCCGTTGGACGGGTGGTTATGATTAAAGTATGTTAGTGTTCCCCATTCACCTGCTAACCCCGCGGATACTCCACCCGAAACTGCGCGGCCTCCACCCATTCGCCGCGGGCGAAGTCCCGGCCGCGCACGAGGACGTGGTCGCGGTAGACCTCTACGTAGAAGCCTTGGCTGCCGTCCTTGTGTTCGTCGTCGTCGGTCCATAGATAGGCGACCGAAGCAGCATTGAACATCGCCGGCCCTTCGCCTCGCACGCCATAAGAAGTGTGAGGCGCATCCAGCTCCCAATGGGTATGCCCCGTAAACAGAATCGCCTGCGGGTGGCGGGTCAGCACGGCGTGCAGTTCCGCATCCTGCACGACGCCATACCAGCGTTGTGCTTCGTAGGATCCGGCGACCGTGTTGAGCAGCGGCTGATGCAGGAAGACGAACACCGGTCGGTCGGCGGCAGCATTTTCTCCTAACTTGTCATCGAGCCATGCCAGTTGCTTCTCCGACAGTGAGCTGAACAACTCCAGCCCCTCTTCGGTTCCAAGAAAAATAAAATGATATCCGTCAATCCAATGATCATGATAGATGCCCTCCGCCCCGGTACCGCGCAAAAATTGCCCCAAACGCGACTCCCAGTTCCCCAACGCGACATCGTGATTCCCCATCGTCACATACAGCGCAGGCAATGTCCCGCCAAACCGTTCCCAAATCCGCTTCCACGCTTCGTATTCCTCCGAGAACCCGTGATCGGTCACGTCCCCCGCATGCATGATTCCGACGCTTCCGGCTCCGATCGCCGCGATATCCCGCAAGGCCCGCTCCAGGTTGACGTTATACGTATGCGACTCGTCCGCCCGAACATGCGTGTCGGTGATCACCTGAAACGCAAGCAGAAGCTCCTCATCCCGCCGGGCTTCGCCTTCATGTATCTCCTGTCCATTCACCAATGCCTTAACCTCCCTTACCGCTTAAATTCAATCCGATGACGCCGAGGACGATCACCCCGATCCACAAGATCGAGGGCACCGATAATTTCTCCTGAAACAGGATACTTCCCGCCAAAGAAATCAGTACGATGCCCACCCCCGACCATACCGCATAAACAGTACTTACCTTCATATACCCCAGCGCAAAATTCAGAAACGTAAAGCTGGCCCCGTAAAAAACAAACATCAGCACCGAAGGAACCAGTCGGGTAAAGCTATCCGACAGCTTCATCGACACCGTGCCGGACAACTCCAGCACGATGGCCAGAGCCAGGAATAACCAACCCATTTCTTCTTCCACCTTTCCGGTATTACCGAACATGCCCGAGCCGCAGCTCGCGGTATCCCGCGATCACGGCATCCGCCGATGGGAAGCCTTCCCTCCCCCCGGCATGGCCCTCATCCAAAGCGATGGCTGCCGCCGCCCCTGCGGTGCGGGCCATCCGCATGTCGCCGTCCGTGTCGCCGATGACGGCCGCTTTCGCCGCCTCCACGCCAAGCTCTCGGCAGGCCAGCTCCGCCATTTCCGGATACGGCTTGCCCCGGCTCACCCGATCCGCCCCGACACATACGGAGAAGTACGGGCGAATGCCCAGCCATTCCAGGTGCTTCTCCGCCGCCGCCGTTTCATCGGACGTGACGATGCCGAGCCGGAGACCGGCCTGCCGGCATTGTTCGAGGAACGGCGTTACCTCCGGCAGCAACCGGGCTGTGCGCGAACGTTCCAGCGTTTCGTCCGCCGCCTCGCGGCACTGCGTCGCAAGCACCCGGGCTTCCGCCCAGGAGAGGCCCGCCTTGTAGCCCTCCAGCGCCAGCAGCGTCAGCAGATCATCCATCGTCCCCATCGACACCGGACTGTTCCGGTCATACCCGGAGACTTGCCCCTCGGTGTCATACCTTATCCCCCAAACATGCAGCAGATCGGAGGATAGCGGCGGCCGCCGCCGTTTCGTCAACTCGGAGGAAAAACGGGCGAGCAGCAGCTCGCCCCACCTTCCCCACGTGTAGATAAAGTCCATCAGCGTGCCGTCCTTATCGAACAAAATCGCTTCGATCTCGAACGCCATCCCCGCAACGGTTAAAGCGACCGCGCGGTGACGATTATTTCCGGATCCGATCAAGCTCACGCTGCGCCGTCTCCTTTGCTTCCTTCAGCGCTTCGGCTGCCGGGGTATTGCTGATTTGCACCTTGTCGGCCGCGATCTTCAGCGCATCGCTGATTTTGCCGCCCGTCGGGTCCTGGAACGGCTTCGAGGCATGCGTTGCCTGCTTCAGAGGCACGGTCGCCTGCGGGTTCTGCTTGCTGTAAGCGACGAACTCAGGGTCTTCCAGCGCCGATTGGCGTACGGCGATATAACCGGTGTTCATCGACCAGAAGGCGGTATTCTCCGGACTCATGAAGAAGCTGTACCATTTCATCGCGGCCTGTTGCTGTTCGGGACTTGCTGCAGACGGAATACCCGCCATAATCGCCTCGGCAACCGGTCTACCCTCACCGACGCCTTCCCAGCCCGGTTGCTCCATCGCCGCGACAATACTGAAATCGAGGTCCCCCTGATCGCCGCTGGATCCGGTATAACCCGCCGCTTGACCTTTCATCACATCGTCGATCGTCTTGTACCAATATTCCCAGCCTTGACCGCCGGAATGGATGCGCATGATTTTGTCCTCATGGATCCATTTGCGGAACAGCTCCCACGTTTCCGCCCATTCCGGGGAATCGATCAGCACCGTGTTGCCGTCATCGCTCAAAATTTGGCCGCCTTTACTATACACCGCGTCAATCATGTTGCCCGAGCCCCACATCGGCTCCCAGCCGTAGAACACGGTTTTGCCGCCTTCCTTCACGGTCATTTTGGCCGCCGCCTCGGCGAGCGCCTCCCAGGTCGTCAGATCTTCGGCATTGATGCCGTTCTTCTCGAAGGCATCCTTCCGGTAATACATGACCTGCGTCGTACCGTACATCGGCAGGAAAAACTGCTGGCCGTCGACCTTCCCTTGTTCCAGGAACGTCTGCACCACATCCTCCGAATGAAAATCCGGCAAAGCGGCGATCAGCTCATCCAAGGGAGCGTAATAACCTTTGCGGGCCCAGTCTACGTTGGACGACAGCACCGCGGCCGGTACGGAGCCCGAGGCGATGGCTGCTTGCAGCTTTTGTTCCGTTTCGCTGTAGTCGGCTTGCACGACCGGCTTGACGATCACTTCCTGCTGGGAGCTGTTGAACTTATCGATCAAACTCTGCATGTTTTCGCCCAGCTTGCCGCCCAGTCCGTACCAAAACTCGATGGTGACCGGTTCTGACGTTTGAGTCGTATGATCGGCATTCGCCGTATTCCCGGACGGCGCGGCCTGGGCGGGATCGGCCGTATTACTTGCCGCGCCGGAGCCCCCTCCGCAAGCACTAATGAGCAGGAACGTACACGTCATGAACAGTCCGAACCATGATTTTTTCCAATTCGACATTTCCTAACCTCCAATAAATGGTTTCAATTTCATGGGTTTACCCTTTATTAGCACCTGCGGACAAATTGACGCTTTTCATGATTGTTTTCTGGGTCAGCACGAACAACACGAGCAATGGCGCAATCGTGAAGGCGCTGGCGGCCATAATCAATGGCCATTTCAGCCCGTAAGCACCTCCTTCCACGAAAAAGCTGCGCAGACCGGCCGAAACGAGCTGCAAGTGCTGGCTTTTGGTGATCAGCATCGGCCAGAAATAGTTGTTGTACTGCTCGATAAACGTAATGAGTCCGAGCACCGCAAACGAAGAGCGCGCAAGCGGCAGCAGGATCGTCCAAAGGATGCGAAGATGCGACGCCCCGTCGATTTGCCCGGCTTCCACCAGCTCATGCGAGATTTGCAGAAAAGCTTGCCGGATCAAGAAAATCGAAAATACGCTGACGCAGTTGGAAAGGATCAATCCGGCATAGGAGTCCAGCAACCCGAGCCGGCCGAGCACAATATAACCCGGAAGGTACACCGCGGTGCTCGGCACCATGTACCCCACCAGGACCAACGCGGTGAATGCCCCTTTCAGGCGGAATTTCATATGGGTCAAGGCATAAGCCATCATCCCCGAATTCACCACCTGGATGACGACGATGACCGCAGCCACGAAGATGCTGTTGAACATGTACCGTTCAAACGGAGCGGCGGCCCAGGCTTCGGCGAATTGTCCCCATTTGGGGCTATGCGGCCAGATCGTCGGTGGAAACTGCCAGATCTCGTCATTGCTCTTCAGCGCGCTGGTCGCCATCCAGTAGAACGGAAACGCCATCAGCAGCGCTACCGCCGCCAATAGGACATGGCGGATGGCGGAGCCCCATTTATTACCTGACATCAATTAGAATGGTCCCCTTTCTCCTATGAAGAGTAATGCACGGTCCGCCGGCCTACCCCGAACGAAAGCAGCGATAATCCTACGCACCCGATAATCAGCGTAATCGCCACCGAAGAAGCCTGACCGATTTGAAACGCGTCAAAAGCCGACTGATAATAGAGATAAAGCAACGTGCGCGTTGAACCGGCAGGTCCGCCTTGCGTCAGCACATTGATCTGATCGTACGCCTGCAGAGCTTGAATGAGCTGAACCACCACCAGGAAGAAGGTCGTCGGCGAAATCAGCGGCAAAGTGACGTTCCAGAACTTGCGCCAGCGGTTGGCACCGTCGAGCTCGGCCGCTTGCAACAGTTCTGCGGGTAAATTGCGCAATGCAACGAGATAGAAAATCATCCCCCAGCCGGCGGATTTCCAAACGGTCACGAGCAGGACACCGACGAGCGCCCAATTCGGATCCTCCAGCCAGCGAACGCCTTCCAGACCCAACATCCTCAGCAGGGTGTTCGCCAGGCCGACCTCGGGTTCAAAAATCCACGACCAAACGATCGAGACCGCCACCGTCGGCGTCACCCAAGGGGAGAATATCAGCATTCGGTAGACGGAGCCGCCCTTCATGTTCCGGTTCAGCAGCAGCGCCAGCCCCAAGCCGAACACGACGACGGGAACTACGCTGCCGAGGCAAAACAACGCGGTGACCCGGAGCGCTTGGTAGAAGGCGGGGTCCGTGAACAGATCGCGATAATTTTGCAGACCGACGAACAGCTTGTCCGGGCTCATGAAATCCCATTCCGTGAAGCTGAGGTAGATGATGTATCCCAGCGGATAAAACCAGAACATCGTCAGCGGGACCATCGCCGGAAGCGTAAACAGCAGGGCCCGGACGTCTTCCGCCCAAAACGAACGTTTCATGGATCCTCCTTTTTCTTCATTCAATATCCATTGAATATTTGTTATAATAGAGCTGAAAATTTGTATTTCATTACTTTGTTCAATATTTATTGTACGTTCATTTTCATTTCATTGGGTTATCTCTGCGTGAAACGGCGATTAATTTTGTGTAAAATTTTTCGAGGCAGGTGTTACGGTGAAGAAACCAACTTCGGGGAAAATGCCGGAGCCGCAAAATTTCCGGGAAGAACTGCGCGCCAAGGTCATCGATGCGATCGCGCAGACGATGGACCTGTACGGCGTGAACTACTCCTACGGCCAGCTGTATGGCATCATGTTTTTCGAGGATCGGCCCATGACGCTGGAAGAAATGCAGCAAAGCATGAATATGAGCAAGAGCAATATGAGCTATGCCGTCCGCTCACTGATCGAATCGAAGATGGTGGTCAAGTTGGACGAAAAGAACGCCCGCAAAGATCTCTACACGGCGGAAACCGATTTTTTCAAAGCGTTTCAGGCCTTTTTTGCCGCCAAGCTGCAACGCGAAATCGATGTCATGCAGGGAGCCCTGGGTGCCGTAATCCCTCCCCTCTCCGAAACGATTTTGGAGCTGGAGACCTCCGAAGAGGAGCGTAAACGGTGCTTGGAGGACTTGCATAAGCTGAAGCATGCCGTCAGTTATTACGAGTGGCTGCAGCGGTTCGTCGACCGTTTGCTAAGCGGTGAATTTTTTGAAAGGTCGGACAATTCCCCCGAATAAGGATAAAAGCGCCAGCGTGTAGCCAAACTAAACAAACAGCGCCGACCGCCGGAAGCGCTAGCTTCCCGGCCGGACAATTTCTTCAAGTTTAGTCGATGGAGGCACGTAAAACCGATGTTAAAAAACAAACTGGGGGCAGTACTCGCCATCACCCTCTCGGCATCGCTTCTATCCCCTGCGGCAGAGGCGACATCCCCGGCTCAGGGCAAGGAAAGACGTTACTACGAGGAACGCGGGGACATTGTATGGGAAGTGCCGATGCCGGAGAAATACATTGCCTTGACCTTTGACGACGGGCCGGATGAGCGGCAAACCCCGAAAATTCTTGAACTTCTGGAACAGTACCAGGCAAAGGCGACCTTCTTCGTCGTCGGCGACCGCGTCAAACGTTTTCCCGAAATCGTTCGAATGGAACAAACGCACGGGCATGAAATCGGCAACCACTCCTATCACCATCCTTCCTTTCACAGGCTGCCGTTAAAGACCTTAACGGAAGAGATGGCCATGACGCAGGAAGCCGTATTCGAGACTACCGGGCATAAACCGGTCCTGTTCCGTCCCCCGGGCGGTTATTATAATGAAACCATCGTCGAGTTAACCAAACATAACGACCTGAAGATGATCCTCTGGTCCTGGCATCAGGATACGAAGGATTGGGCATCGCCCGGCGTGTACAAAATCGTCCGCAAGGTGCTGAATAACGCCCGCAACGGCGATATCATCCTGATGCATGATTACGTGCATAACAGTACGCAGACGATCGAAGCGTTAAAGGTGATTTTACCGGAGCTCCAAAGCCGAGGTTATCGGTTCGTAACCGTATCCGAGCTGCTGACGCATAAGGTTACGCCGGATCATCATATCAAAGTCAACCACTAGACTCTTAAGGATAAGGAGCAGGCACGAATGGACATGGATAAAGAGCAAGACATCCTGCCTCCCGGAAAAGGCCCCGGCGTCGATCCGATTCCCATCCCCAAACACCCCACATCGGCTACGGAAAAGCTCGAGGATTTCGTCGGCGAGATGATGGACGAATGGGCGGAGACCTTGACGGGCGAGGATAAGGGCAAGGATCCAACCAAATAAGTGCAAACGAACATGCAGCAAGGTGGTTCCACATCCGCCTTGCTGTTATATTTCAAAATTTATTATTTTAAATTTTTATATTTGTGATTTAAATCACATGTTAAGTGAAAAATATCACATATAATAAGGACATCAAAGATGATCATCCCAAAAAAAGACAAACGAAAATCAAAGGAGTGGGAATTATGTTTAACAATTTCCTTAGAACAAACAAAGCGGCGATGTGGCTCTTGACCATCATCCGCGTGTACCTCGGCTATCAATGGATCGAAGCCGGCTTCCATAAAATCACCGGCGGCTTCGACGCCGCGGGCTTCCTGACCGGAGCGATCGCGAACAGCACCGGCGACCATCCGGCCGTGCAAGGCTGGTGGGCGACCTTCCTGCAGCACGTCGCCCTGCCGAACGTTGACCTCTTTAACATCCTGGTGCCTTACGGCGAATTCCTGGTCGGCGTCGGGCTGATCCTCGGCACCTTCACCACCTTCGCCGCGCTGATGGGCCTCGTGATGAACGCCGCGTTTCTCTTCTCGGGTACGGTAAGCACCAACGCGCAAATGCTGATCCTTGAAGTGCTGGTGATCGTTGCCGCCGCCAACGCCGGCAAAATCGGCCTCGACTACTACGTGCTTCCTTACCTCCGCAAGCTGTTCCATAAGAAAGACGATGCCGGAACACCAACCCCGGCGCCTAAACAACCGCGAAGCGTTGAACGCACGGCGTAATGGCCAGGCGCATGGAAGAAGGCCTCCAATGGAAGGCCTTCTTTTTCTTTATCTGCTTCCCCGGCGAACGCCCCCCCTCTCACCAAACCTTTGCCCAAGGAAAGAATATCCGCTGGACCCGCATTAATATACTTACTATACTTATATATTGACTAAGTTGGGAGCCTTAGACTACAATGCAGTAGAATTCAACATAGAATAGGTGATTTAAATAATGGAACAACACGCCTACCGCGTATTATTATTTTATAAGTTTGTCCGAATCGAGAATCCCGCCGCCCTCACCGCCGAGCATCTGCAGTACTGCAAAGAACTCGGCATCAAGGGACGCATCCTGATCGCCGCCGAAGGCATCAACGGGACGTTATCCGGGACGTGGGAGCAAACCGAGAAGTATATGAACGACCTCAAAGCCAACCCGCTGTTCGCCGACATCGTGTTCAAGATCGACGAAGCCGAGGGCCATACGTTCAAGAAGATGTTCGTTCGCCATAAAAAAGAGCTGGTCACGTTCCGCTGCGAGAAGGAGCTGGACCCGAACACAATCAGCGGCAAACGCCTCTCCCCCGTCGAATTTTACGAGCAGTTGCAGCGGGACGATGTGATCGTCCTGGACGGACGCAACGATTACGAATACGATATCGGCCATTTTCGCGGCGCGATTCGGCCGGAGATCGATTCCTTCCGCGAGTTTCCGGAATGGATCCGGCAAAACCTGGGCGAGCACAAGGATAAGACCATCCTGACTTACTGTACCGGGGGCATCCGTTGCGAGAAGCTGACCGGCTTCCTGCTGAACGAAGGTTTCCGCGACGTCGCCCAGCTGGAGGGCGGAATCGTTACCTACGGCAAAGATCCGCAGGTGAACGGCCGCCTGTTTGACGGCAAGTGCTACGTCTTCGACGAACGAATCTCCGTGCCGATCAACCGGACGGAGGAGGATGTCGTGATCGCCAACTGCCATCACTGCGGCACGACGCACGACCGATATATCAATTGTCCCGTCTGCAACTTGCAGTACGTATGCTGCGAGGATTGCGAAGACGAGCATCACGGCTTCTGTTCGGAAGCGTGCCGGGAGTCGGCCCTCGCCGTCCCGCAAAGCTAAAGACCGCCGGAACTATCACCCGAGAGGGAGTGTCACGCATGAACGCAAACAAAGACCTTACGACTCGCGAGCGGATTCTTCATCTGATGAAAACCGCCGGCCCCCTTAGCGCCAAGGAGCTTACGACAGAACTGCAGATTACGGAAATGGCCGTGCGCCGGCATATCGGCACGATGGAACGCGACGGGCTGATCGAATCGAAGATGGTTCGGCAAACGCCGGGGCGGCCGACCGCGGTGTATGGATTAACGGAGCTCGCCGAGGGGCTTTTTCCGAAGAAATATCATTCGCTTACGCTGGACCTGCTGGACGAACTGGCCGAGGAAAGCGGCGAAGGGATGGTGGACCGCCTGTTCGACCGCCGCAAAGAGAAGCTGAGCCGTAAATATATGGCCGATATGCAAGGCAAATCGCTGACCGAAAAGGTGCGGACCCTGTCGGAAATTCAAAACGAGAACGGTTATATGACCGAACTCCAGCAGAACGACGGCGGCGAATACGTGCTCATGGAGCATAACTGTCCGATCTCGCAAATCGCCAACCGCTACAACCACGCCTGCGACTGCGAGCTGAATTTGTTCGAATCGCTGCTGGATGCCGACGTCGTACGCACGGAATGCTTGGCCCAGCAAGGCAAAAAATGCGTATATGTGATCCGCCAGCGGAAGCGATAAACCCAAAAAAGCAGCCCTTGGGCTGCTTTTTTGGGTTATATATCATAAACGCTTAATTCGTCCTCGATGGCTTGCTTGACGAGCCGGATACACTCCTCCGTCGTCTTGCCGGCGACCCGTTTGCCATTAACCAGCGCGTACGGTCTAAGCTTGCATAAGCCGCATAAACTAAGACAGTCTTGGCGCATTACGGCGATTTCGGGATATTCCTCTTCCAGCTTCTCCAGCTCAAGCGCGCTCATCAGGTTACTGTCGCATACCTCGACGATTACGATGCCCAACCCCATGACGTCTTTCACCCCAAACTTTAGGACTTACTCTGCTTGAACCCACATTATGAAGATCGCAAACGCATTTGTCAATATTTGCGAATCATTTAACATACTTAACATACATTTATGTTGACTAAGTCGAAGTGCAGCTTTATAATTAGATTTGTCGGAATGACTATTACATATCGGAGAAGAAAGGATTGATTAAGAATGGCACATCAATTACCTGCATTGCCTTACCCGAACAACGCGCTCGAGCCTCATATCGATGAAACAACGATGATGATTCACCATGATCGTCACCATAATACGTACGTTACGAACCTGAACGCAGCTCTGGAATCCGCTCCGGAACTTCAATCCAAATCCGTGGAAGAGCTGATCGCTGATCTCGACAGCGTCCCGGAAAGCATCCGCACTGCGGTTCGCAACAACGGCGGCGGCCACGCCAACCACTCTCTCTTCTGGGAAACGATTGGTCCGAACGGCGGCGGCCAACCTTCCGGCAAGCTGGCTGAAGCGATCAACAGCGAACTGGGCGGCTTCGACAAGTTCAAGGAAGACTTTAGCAAAGCGGCAACGACTCGTTTCGGCAGCGGCTGGGCTTTCCTTGCGGTAGACGCAAACGGCAAATTGTCCGTATACAGCCTGCCGAACCAAGACTCCCCGATCATGGAAGGCAAAACGCCGATCCTTGGCCTGGACGTGTGGGAGCACGCGTATTACCTGAAATACCAAAACAAACGTCCTGACTACATCGCCGCTTTCTTCAACGTGATCAACTGGTCCGAAGTGGAGAAACGTTACGAAGCAGCGCTGAACAAATAAGCAGGAATGTAGGCCAAGCGCCTGCACCAAATAACAAAGGGTGTCCCGAGGATCGGTTGGCCGGTTCCCTCAGGACACCCTTTGTTTCTTCCGCGTCAATGACATGACTGTTCTCGATTCGTTACGGCCTCTGGGCTACCGACCCGCGAACTACCAGCGTCGGCCGGACTTGCCAATGAATCGCTTCGCGGGTACGGCCAAGCTCCGACACCAGCAGATGAATCGCCGCATCGCACATGCGCTCCTTCTCCACCCGCATCGTCGTTATGTTCAACCCTTCCCCGTTCACGTAAGGCAAATCGTCAAACCCGGCGACGGAGACATCCTCCGGCATTCGCTTGTTTCTCGCCTTCAATAAGCCGGCGAGCAAATAAGCGATACGGTCGTTCCCGCAGAAGAACGCCGTCGGCCATTCGCCAAGCCTGTCCAAAAAGGTTGCCATCTCCGCAACGGTGTTATTATACCCCCGAGAGGTCGTCAGACAATCCGCTTCCCGAATGACCAGCCCCCGCTCCTTCATCGCTTTCTCGTACCCGAACCACCGCTCCTCATGACTGGTCGACAGGTTCGTCGGCCCGATAAACCCGATCCGCCGGTGGCCGGCTTCAATCAAATACGAAACGGCGGCGTAAGCCCCCTCCAGATTGGCCGAGGTGACGGCCGGACAAGGCAGGTCGCGGTAATAGGAGTCCATCAGCACGAGCGGGGTATCCAGCCCCCAAATGCGCTCGGCATACCCCCGGTCGGCGATGCCGAACAGAATGACCCCCCGGTACGGAATGTCGGCAAATGTTCCGGGCAGCGAGCGAGCCGTTTCCGTCTCCCGGTCGAGCGGGGTAATGACGGCGTTAAAGCCTTTTTTGCGCGCGCTCCGCTCCAGTCCCCAAATCATGTCGTGAAAAAACTGAAAATGATCATTATCCTGGTAACTCATGATCCGCTCGGGGACGAGCACCAGAATGTTGGCCTTTCCGCTCTCTTGGGGCGCATAAGGACCGTAGCCCATCTCCCGGGCGGTTTGCTGCACAAGACGGCGCATCTCTTCGCTGACGCCTTTTTTGTTCATCAGCGCAAGCGACACCGCATTTTTGGAAATCTGCAGCCGATCGGCGATATCCTGCATGGATATTTTCTTTTTACGGCCCATTCTTTTCATTCCTTTCGAAACGTGCTACACTTAGCCTACATGCTACTTTACAAATATCCAATTTGTCAAGTTTGTCAAGTTAATGGCGGAATTTTCACTTCCACAGGAGGAATGAACGTTGAATTACGCAATAGGCATCGACATCGGCGGCACCAAGACCGCCATTGGCCTCGTTGGCGCGGACGGAGAAGTACGGGCCAAAACCTCTTTGCCGACCGACCAGACGGTGGCGCCGGAAGCGATGGTCGACCGGATGGCCACCGCGATTCGGGATATCCTCAGCGCACAAGGGGTGGCGGAAAAAGAGCTCTTGGGCATCGGCGTCGGAGCTCCGGGGCCGTTAAATACAAAGGAAGGAAAAATTGCCGAGCCGCCGAATTTGCGAAGCTGGTGGAACTTCCCCGTCGTCGCCTCGCTGGCGCGGCATTTCAGCCTGCCGATTCGGCTCGAGAACGACGCTACCGCTGCCGCATTGGCCGAGAAGTGGCTTGGAGCCGCGAAGAAAGACGATCACTTCGTGTTCGTCACAATCAGCACGGGCATCGGCGCGGGGATTTATTCCCACGGCAAGCTGATCACCGGAGCTTCCGGCAATGCCGGCGACGTTGGGCATTTCGTTGTTGACCCTTCTGCCGGCACCTGCGTGTGCGGGCAGAAGGGCTGCTGGGAATACGTGGCCTCCGGCACGGCGGTCGCGAGACAAGCCTCGGCTTTGCTTGGCCGGGAAGTTTCCTCGAAGGAAGCTTTTGATCTGGCGGCAGCCGGGCATACTCCCATTCAGGAGCTTGTGGCCAAGGTGTATGAATACATCGGCGTTGGTTGCGTGACCTTGATCAACACATTTGATCCGGAGAAGCTGGTCCTTGGCGGCGGCGTCTCCCAGGTTGGCGCTCCGATGTTCGATGCCGTTCGGGACTACGTGTCCAAGTACGCCCTGAACCCTTCCGGCCGGCAAACGCCGATCGTTCCCGCCGCGCTTCATCAGGACGCCGGCTTGATCGGCGCCGCCGCTTTAGTCCATATTCCATACTGATCTAAAGAGATAAAGGAGTCCGATAACCATGAACGAACCGATTTTTTTGCAGCCGATTTTCCAAGAGCGCATTTGGGGCGGAACGAAGCTGAAAGACTTGTTCGGCTACGACATTCCGAATGACCATACCGGCGAATGCTGGGCCGTGTCCGCGCATCCCAACGGGCAAAGCGTTGTCAAGAACGGACCGTACCAAGGCATGAAGCTGGGGGAATTATGGACCTCGCATCCGGAGCTGTTCCGCTCCTCGTCCAAGGTATTCCCGCTGCTGACGAAACTTCTCGACGCCTCCGACGATCTGTCGGTGCAGGTGCACCCGGATGACGCCTATGCCGGTCAACACGAAAACGGCGAGCTCGGCAAGACCGAATGCTGGTACATCGTTGATGCCGAACCGGGCGCCATGATCATTTACGGCCATGAGGCAACAACGAAAGAGGAACTCGTCACGATGATCGAAAACGGCGACTGGGACCGCTTCCTGACCAAAGTGCCGGTTAAGCCGGGCGATTTCTTCTACGTCCCCAGCGGCACGCTGCACGCGCTCGGCAAAGGCATCGTGGTGCTTGAAACGCAGCAAAGCTCGGATACGACCTACCGCGTGTACGATTATGACCGCCGCGACAAGGACGGCAACACCCGCGAGCTGCATCTGGAGAAGGCGATCGACGTCACCACCGTACCGCAAGCCTATGTACCGGTTACCTACGAAACTACGCGCAAAGGCGACCTGACGGTCACTTCCTTCGTCTCCAATTCCTTCTTTACGGTGGAAAAATGGAACGTTTCCGGCGCCGACACCGAGGTTGCCGCGAACGAGAAATATACGATCTTCAGCGTACTCGCAGGCAACGGTACGCTGACGGCAGACGGCCAAAGCTACGGCCTGGCCAAGGGCGATCATTTGATTCTGCCGGCGGGCTTTGGTCCTTACCGATTAAGCGGGGAACTTGAAATGATCCTGTCCCACGAATAATCCGAACCCAAACAAACGGACGGAAGCAGTCATCCTCAGGAATGGCTGTTCCGTCCGTTTGTTCGTTGCGTCCGCCCGCTTAAGCCCGGGCATACCGTTCTCGCAAAATTCGCGCATGGTGTTGCGCATGCCCCGCGATAATATAGGCGAAGGCGCGGGCGGAGGCCGGTTCTCCGGCGGCGGTACCCATCCGGGCCCAGGCGGCGGCGTCCAGCTGGCGAGCCAACACCAGCGTCGCTTCCCGCACGATCTCGATGCCGCGCAGCAACTCCTCTAGCGACAACCGGTCAAATCCGGCTTGGCGGACGAACAATTCCTCTTCGAACCCCGGAAGCGGCGTCGTATCCCCTCGAGCGATTCGCAGCAGACGGTAACTCATGACCCGCTCCGTATCAGCTATATGGCCCAGCACTTCCTTGACGCTCCATTTTCCTTCGGCGTACCGATAGTTTGCCTGTTCCTCGCTAATTCCGGTCCATTCCTGCCGCAGAAGCTTGGGCTGCGACTCCAGAAAGGCAAGCAAATCACCATCCGGCACCTCGTTAATATATGGCGCAAAATGCTCCGCGTATTCCCCTGGCTGCGGTCGTGTCAACATCTCCATCATTCCTCCTCATCTTCCCACACTTCTTCCATCAACGCGCGGATTTGGCGGGTTCTTCGTTTGGTTTTCCGCAGATTGGGGACCCATTTTCCGCCGTCCCATTCCACGACGTCGCCCGGTTTGACCGAAGGATCAACCTGAGAACGCGGGACGTTCCGGGTGATCCCGTCCGACTCCAGGATGCACACATCACCTTCAAAGCCTTCCACGATATGAATCATCCCCATCTTACCTTTCCGTCGTAATTTGGTACCGCTCGCCATCGCTTACAATCTCCACCGTCCCCTGCAGATCGTTGCGATACACTTCCACCTGTTGTTTGGCCAGTCGGTTCAGAACCGTCTTCGTCGGATGCCCATAGGAATTGTCGCCGACTTGAATCACTGCGTATTTCGGCTTAACCGCATTCAGGAAACGTGCCGTGGTTGACGACTTCGAGCCGTGATGCCCGACCAACAGGACATCCGCCTTCAGGTTCGCTCCCGATTCGAGCATGGCCCGTTCGCTTTCGGCCTCCGCATCTCCGGTCAGCAGAAAGGAGGTTCGGCCATAAGTCACTTTGACGACGGCGCTCATGTTGTTATTGTCACCGGTTGCCATCGCCGGGGCCAGCATTTTCACCTGAACCCGCTCGTCCCAGGCCAGCTCCAGTCCAGCCTTGGCGGACTTCACCTTCAACCCTTTGCTGTGAATGGAATTCAACAGCGATTCGAACGTCTTCGTATTGGACTGGACTTTCGGCATATACATCTCGCCAACGTCCAATCGGTCGATCACCCGGTCCAATCCGCCGATATGATCCGCATCCGGATGCGTCCCGATCACGAGGTCCAGGCGGCTTACCCCATACGCCTGCAAATAGTGCAGCATTAATTCTTCCTTGTCATTGTTGCCGGCATCGATCAGCATCGTGTGCCCGGAGGGGCTGATCAGGAGCTGCGAAGCGCCTTGCCCGACATCCAGGAAAATAACGCGGAGCCGACCATCCCCCTCCGCTCCGGAAAGGATCGAGGCGTTCTCGGTCGGTCGCCCCCCGGCCGCTTCCCATCCTTCCGGCACGCAGCCCGAAATCAGGATGCATAACCAAACCAAGAATATGCCAACAACCGTCCATCTTGTCTTCTGTCCATTCATAGATGATATAATCCTCTTCCCAGAACATTTGTTCTAATTATAGGGTATACCCTAGCCGAAAATCAACCAAAACTTGGCTAAAGCCTAAAAAAAAGCCTGCCCTCCTTTGGAAGGCAGACCCGAGTTCCTTTCATTTATTTGACATGAACGTTGACCGAGACCGTTTTGCCGCCAAATTTCGCTTTAACCGAAGCGGAACCCTTGGCCACCGCTTCTATCTTGCCGGCCGAAACCTTGGCTACGCTAGTTTTCGAGCTGGTCCAGGTCGCGCTGCCGGTTACCGTAACTACCTTGCCCGTATCGTAAGTTGCCGTAAGCACCAGCGTCTTGGCCGAACCCGGGGCCAACTGCAGTCTTTTCTCGCTCACTTCAAGTTTCATCAGCTTCGGCACCACATTCACTTTTACGGTTACGGTTTGCCCCTGATACGAGCCGGTCAGCGTAACCGATCCTTCGGCTACCGCTTTGACCGTAGAGGACGATACCGTCGCTACGTCCGTATTCGAGGAGACCCAGCCCATTTTGGACGATAACGTTACCTTCGAGCCGTCCGTGTAGTACCCGGTCACTTTAATCGATTTGGATTTTTTGATATTCAATTCGATCGAAGTCGGCTCAACAACGATTTTCGAGATTTTCTTCTCGATCGTGACGGAAATGCTTACCGTCTTTCCCTCGAAGGTTCCTTTCAACGTTGCCGATCCTTTGTTCAACCCTTTGATTTTCTTGCCGTATGCCGTCGTTTTCAGTACCGCGTTCGTCCCCGTTAAAGTCCATTCCACGCCCGTAAGGCCGGAGACCTCCTCCCCGTTTTCATACACGGCAGTTACATTCGGCAGCGCCGTTTCCTCGCCCATCACGATGCTCATCGAAGTTTCCGGAACCAGGAGAGTCAACACCTTCTCTTTTACGTTCACTTTAACGGTAAAGTTGCTGTCCAGCACTCCGCGGATCGGGAAATTCCCATTGGGGGTCAAGCCTGCGCTGATCTCGGGAAGTTTGCCCGTGATCGTCAATGTCGTCGAAAGCGCGGTATTATCATTATCCTTCGTGACGATTTTACCGTCCTCGATCTTTGCAATGTCTTCCTTATCCAAGGTCCAGACGATTTCATTGCTAAAATCGAGCTTCTCGCCGTCCAGCTTCGTCGCCGTGACTTTCGGCAAGCTGACCGACTCCCCTTTGTAAACGTCCAACTCGGCTTTTTCCGCTTCCAGCTTGATAATGGTCGGGTGAACCGTCAGCTTGAAGCTCTTGCTTACGCCCTGATAGCTCGCTTTAATGGTCGTGGTTCCGGCCGCTTTGGTCGAAATGACGCCATTTGCATCCACGGTTGCGATTAATTTGTTGGAGGAAGACCAGTTAGCTTGGCTGGTGACATCCTTGGTTTCATTGGCGCTGCTTCTCACACCGGCATGCATGCTCAGCGTTTCGCCGATGAACACCGTTTGATCGCCGGACGGCGTCAGCAGAATAGCCTCGTACGGCGCGCGCACGTAGATGTCTACGCTCACTTGAGCACCGTGATAGGTGGCGGTAATCGTCGTTTTGCCCGTCGACAAAATCTTAACGACCCCCTCTTCCACGGTAGCGACACCGTTATCCGAAGAAGCCCAGGTCGCTTTGTCCGAAACGTCATTTGTGTTATTCAAATCGCTGGCCAACACCGTCTTAACCCGAAGCTTCACTTCTTTGTCGGCCGTGATTTGCTCCAGATCTTCCTCCTCGCCGATGACGACGTCGGATGAGCCCTCGACCCGGTACATTTTCAAACCAGAATACGGGGAAGTGACCTTGGCTTTGAACGAAGCGGTCAGACCGGCATATTTGGCCGTAATCGTGGCTTCCCCGGCGCTGACCAAAGTGATTTTACCCTTCTCGATCGTTAGTACGCCGGTATTGGAGGAAGACCACTCCGCGTCGGCCGTAACGTCCTTCGGTTCAATCGCCCCATTGTCCACCTTTGCCTTGGCCGTGACGGTCAGATCCGATTCGGAGCTGTCCAGGCTATATTTTCCGTCCAACTTGTAATCCAAGGTTAATGCGGAGTAGGTATCCGTAACTTTAATGGTGATAATCGAAACGGACCCGACTTCCGTGGTTGGGTTGTTATATTCCGCCGTTACGGTAGCCGTACCGCTTTTCAGGGCTGTTACCAAACCACCGCTGACCTTAACTACGCTAACGTCAGAGGTTGTCCAATTTACAGTAGTGGTCACATCTTTTGTGCCACCCCCTTCTAGTAAAGCATTAACTTTCAACTGCTTCGTCTTGCCCACGCCGAGCTCAATGGTCGTATTCGCTCCCTCGATATTAATCTCCTTGATGTCCCCAGTCGCCGCAAACACGCCTGTCGGAACCATCACCGAAAGGAGCAGCGTCATAATGAGCAGCCAATACGTCATTTTCCTGTTAGCAATCATTGATTTCTCTCCTTTATCCTTATTGCTAAATCATGCTAAATTACCGGAACCTTTTTCCAGCCCTCTGCGTTTTATATCGACATTTGGTAGTCGTTTCGTAATGTTTTGAATCGAAAATAATCCTTTTTTCCTATATAAAAAGAGAGCCTATTCGCCTACCGAATACGCTCTCTCCTTTAAAGATGCCGAGGACCGGGCTCGAACCGGTACGGTTGTCACCAACCGCAGGATTTTAAGTCCTGTGCGTCTGCCTATTCCGCCACCCCGGCATAACTTGAAAAAATCCCGTATCTAAGATTATATACAGAAACGACATTAAATTCAACCAAATATTCGAGCCCGTCTCGTCCGATAAACTATTCGATCGTAATTTGTGGTAAGTTGTTTGTAGCGTTGATCGTTCTAATTTCTGAAAAGGTGAGGTTTGGTTTCATGCATGAATTAAAAATGGCGGTTACGCTCGGTCACCAAGTAGTCGTGCAACTGCACGACGGACAAATGATGACCGGACTGCCCAAGTGGGGTTCCGCGCCCGACAAGGTACAGCTGCGCACGGCGGAAGGAGCCGTGTGGGTCCGGCTTGACGAAATCCATCACGTAACGCGGATCATCCCGTTTGGAAAGTCTCCGGATTAGCTTGCAACCTTTTTATTAGCCCTCCTCTAGGTGTTGTTACAACACAAATAACAAGACGAGGTAAGCCCCCATGTTCAAACGTAATCCAGCCTGTTGTCCGCCGCAGCCATGTTGGGTCTGTCGCTAGCTGGAGAAGGCCTCGCACCCGTAGGCACCTTTTATGACGTGGCCATCGGCAGCTCCGATATTCGTGCAGAGGCCCCCCTAATAATGCGGTTGAATCCTTAACCGCCCCCCTGCCCCGTCTCAGGGCGGCAAGTAATCGCGTTTCTATCAACGGTGAAGGACCGCCCGGCGGTCCTTTTTACTTCCGTAAAACCTTCAATTTAAACAAAATTCACCGGATCGACAGTTTTTTGCATTTTATCTCAGGATTTAGGGAGGATTTACAAAAACGGACATAGAAAGTATAGTTACCACTTTAGCCTGGTGCGGACAGATATAAAGTGGGATCCGCAGGACGGTCGCCAGTGCACAGCGGACGTATGACATAGATACTTCAATTCTGGGAGTTGTTCGCCTTGGATCTGATCTTCAAAATTGAAGAGCTCCGGATGGAATTAAACCGACTCGCCGGAAGCAAACGTCTGGCCGATCGAGAATTGGTCAAGATAAGTCAACGACTGGACGAATTGCTCAACGAATATCATCGTTTGGTGATCCAAAAGCAATTCAAATGATTCAGGGAGCCGCGAAAGCGGCTCCTTTTTCTATACATTCCAACCCTAGAACCTGCCATCTTCCAAAAGAGGGAACGTTTGTCGTTCTGGAAAGCTTCTCCAAGAATCGCAACTGTGGAGAACGTTAAACGTATATCTATCATAGATAAGAATTCGTACAGGAGGGCACCCCTACCTATGAAGATCAACAACTCCCGTTTAACCAAATGGGCGGATTGGCTTACCTGGATTTCAGACATCATAGCGTATCTGCCCCGGCTTATTTTAAAATGGGTTCAAAATGGTTAAGGAGGGCTTAGTATCCGATTTCTCCTTGTCATCGTCTCATTTGTCTTTATCGGCTTAGGGATCCTCGTCCGCAGAAAACCCGATGTATTCTGGCGAATGAATGAGTCTTGGAAGGTCCTGGGGGATGCCGAACCCAGCGAGGCCTACCTGGAATCCATGAGATTCAGAGGTTTCATTAGCCTTATCATCGGCGGGTATTTTCTAGTTTGGGCCATACTGGTGATCGTGCTGTAACCGGAGTTTTGTACGCAGTGTTGGCCACTCACGCCCCTATAACTCCAAAACATAGCAAAACCCCCTTGATAATCAAGGGGGTTCGCGCATATGGGCCCTACAGGACTCGAACCTGTGACCAATCGGTTATGAGCCGACCGCTCTAACCAACTGAGCTAAGGGCCCGGAGAAACTTGGATTGCGGGGGCAGGATTTGAACCTGCGGCCTTCGGGTTATGAGCCCGACGAGCTACCGGGCTGCTCCACCCCGCGTCAATAAATAGCGACAATTAATAATATACACGATTCCCATGGGAGGCGTCAAGCGGTACATCATGGAATAAAACGCACACCGTATTTGCCCTTGCGGGAGCGGAAGATTTCGATTTGCCGCATGTCGTCGAAACCGTAGATCCAGCCGTCTTGCTCCAAGCGCCGAGCCAGGCACCCGGCTTGGAATTTCGTTCTGTACAATTTATTAAAATAGACCCAACGCATAACTTTTCCGTCCATCCTTTCGTAGATTCGCAATTGTCCTTGCCTTGCCTATAGAATGCCCAATCTTAACAAAAAAAGCCGCCGGATCTCGTCCGGCGGCCTCATGTTGACCTGGTAATTTTTGTACTTTCCGGGAAAAACGGCTTAACCTTTACCTTACGCTGCGCCCCCTTCATTCGGAACGAATGGCGTGCCATCCTCTTGAAATTGGGTTTTCGGATTGTTTTTAATCTCCTGCAGCATCTTGTTGCCCTTCTCTTCCCACTCTTTGAGCGCTTCCGCCGGCGTCTTCTTGTTATCCAGCACTTCCTGGAAGAATCTGCGTCCATTGTCGGTCACGCTGTAAAGACCCGGTTTCTCGCTCATCAGCTTATCCTGCTTCGGATCGGTTGGCGGCGTCGGCTTCAGCATATAAAACGCTTGAATGTTGTAATCCAAACCCATTTTCGGTTTGATGTACGTTTTGCGGGCCAGCATTTCATACGAGTTGCTGCGGGATTTCAGCTTTGCCCAATCCTCGCCATTAATGAACTTGATGAAGTCCCAAGCCGTTTCGGCGTTTGGAGCGGCGCTGTTGATGGCAAACGTATTGCTGAGCCAGATGTTGCCCCCGACGCCCGGTTTTTCGGGATGAACCGGAACGGTAACAATATCCCAATCCACGGGCTTGAAATTTTTGATTTTCGAAGCGTTGTTGTTGGCGTCGGCGATTTCATTCACGTAGTAGTTTTCACCGATCGTCATTGCCACTCTTCCGGACAGGAACAAGTCGCTGGTTACGGCGTTCCATTCCATACCGTCCATCATACCACTGTTACTGTCCGGAATGATTTTATCTTTGGCCAGCTTGCTGATCGTTTCCCAAACCTTGGTCCATTGCGGCGTGTTAACGGTCATCGTCTCCGCTTTGTCATCGAAGGTTTTGAGTTGCAGCGCGTTTACATAGTTGTTCTGCATATCCCAGAACGGATCGCTGCCTTGGTAACGGCTAAACGAAAATCCATAAGTCCGGTCCTTGCCTTCGCCTTTGGCCAAGCGGCGAGCCAGATTGAAGATATCGTCCCAAGTCATATTATCGGTCGGGGGTTCCACGCCGGCATCCGCAAAGATCTTTTTGTTATAAAACAAGGCGGAAGAAGAGAACGAAGGCGTTAACCCATACAGGCTGCCTTCCCCAAGATCCTTGATTCCGTCAAGCACCGCCGGCACGAAATCCGACGTATCGAATTTATCCTCTTGCATCATCGGATCAAGTTGTTTAACCATATTCTCCTTGATCAGCTGATTCAGCACCGTCGTATCGGTCACCACGACGTCCACCGGATTGCTGCCGGTCATAATTTTTTTCATGCTTTCCAGGTAATCCGGCTGTACGTAAGGCTGCGAGCCATCCTGATATCGGTATTGGCTTTGGTCGATGGCCGGTACGACTTCGATGCGAACGTTCTGGTGCGTGAATTCGTACACGTCGGTGTACTGTTGACGGAAATAAGAATCGTCATATCCCCCGTACAACACGCCGATGCGCAGCACCTTCTCCTGCTCGGCGCTCGGCGCCTTGCTGCCGTTGCAGCCGGCCAGCAACCCCAAGGCCAGCGTAGCCGCGAGCGATACGGATAATAATTTTTTGAACCTCATGATGGATCCCCCTCCAATGATTTAGGTGCCGTAATAATGATCTTCTCCCCGTCAAACTCCATGCTCGCCCGGCCGTTAATTCCGACGGATTCCAAATATTCTTTCGGCACCTGCAGCCGCCCGACGCGGTCGACGACGACGAAGGCTTCGTGAACCTCCTGCAATCCGCCGGCTCCCAGTTCCGCCGCAGCCGCATCCAGATTCGGATTACGTTTCAGGAATTCGGTGCTCGTCAATCCGTCGCGGATGGCGACCACACGGTCCACCTTCCCGGCGAGCGTTAAATCGTGCGTAACGATGACGACCGTGATCCCGAGTTCCCGGTTGACCTCGCGAAAGATCTGCATGATCTGATCGGAGGTGGCCGTATCCACCGAGCCTGTCGGCTCGTCGGCCAGCAGGAGCTTCGGGCGGTTGGACAGCGAGATCGCGATCGCCACCCGCTGCTGCTCCCCGCCGGAGAGCTGATGCAGCTTGTTATGCATCCGATCCTTCAAACCGACCCGCTCCAGCAGTTCCTTGGCATAAGCCCGATCCAGCTTGCCGGTGAGCAGCATCGGCATTTCTACATTCTCCAGCGCGGTCAAATAAGGAAGCAGGTTGCGGGCGTTATTTTGCCAGACGAAACCGACGGTATTGCGTTTATATTCCACCAGTTGTTCATCGCGGATCTTGAGCAAATCCCAGCCTCCGACGTTAACCTGGCCGGCCGACGGGCGATCCAGCCCGCCGAGGATGTTTAGCAGCGTCGACTTGCCGCTGCCGCTGTTGCCGATGATCGCCATCATCTCGCCTTGTTCAACGGTCAAATTCAAGCCTTGGAGCGCAACGACTTCGATATCTTCGGATTTAAAAATTTTGACAAGTCCTTCGCAATGAATCATCCCTTAGCGCTCCTCTCCCATTTTTACCGCCTGATGCACGCGCAAGCGCCGGATTTGCCAGAAGAGCAGGCCGGCTCCCATCAACAGCATCACTAACACGACGACATACAACTGAAGCGTATCCTGCGAATCGAACACGATCCTAAACGGCGGCACTTGCGTCGTCACGTTGTCGGCCGTTTGCAGGAACGGCAAGTACAACTTGCCGGCGATCTTCCCGATGACGATCCCAAGCACGATCGACAAGCCGGCCGTTAAGATTTGTTCGGCCAACAGCATAAACGTCAGTTGCTTACGGGATAAGCCCATCGCTCGCAGGATTCCGAACTGGACAACCCTGCCCGATAAATTGAAGAACCAGTAAAGCACGTACCCGATCAGCGAGACGATGACCGAAACGAGGAAGCCGAGGCTTAAAATCCCGAACACGCCGCCCCGGGTCGGGTGCTTGCTCTGCACCGCCAGTTCGCTGCGCACATCGTCGACCGAATAAAGCTCGACCCCTTCATCCGCCAGCTTGGTGATCAGCGGCGCTACCTTGGCTCCCGGCTTCATTTTCAGCCACACCTCATAAGGAATGAGCGGAACCTGGTCGTAGATATAATCCAAATTGGCGATGATAAACGGCGTTTGGTCCGGATACTGGCTAGGCCAATACGGCAAAATGCCGTAAACGGCGAATTCCACCGTTTGTTCGCCCAAAGCCACCGTAAACACGTCCCCCGGCTTCAGCTTATATTTCTCGGCCATATTGGACGGCACCAAAGCCGCGCTTTCGTTCATCCCCAGGAAATTCAAATAGTTGTGCGGATGTGTCGGAAAAAGATCGTTACGGAACCAGGCGACTTTAGCGAAATCGATGTTGTCGATCCCCATCACGTTGCCTTGGCCCGCCGAACGGCCGGAGACGATAATGTTGCCCTTCGTCTGCAGCACGCGCGCCGCATGTTCGACCCCATCCAGCTTCCGGAAGACTTCAAACGGGGGTTCGGAGTAAATGACCTTGGACGGGGTCGGGTTTTGCCCTCCGCCTCCCGGTCCTCCTCCAGGTCCCCCGCCCCGGTTCCCTCCGCCGCCCGGAGCTCCCGAGCCGCCGCCTTGACCTTGGCCGGATCCTCCTTGAGGAGGACGGGTCATCTCCGGCGTACCTTCCCATACCGTCCGCATGATCACATCCGCTCCGTACTTGTACAACGTTCGCTCCGTCGAGTTCAAGTCGATCGTCCGTGCCGCAGAGGCGTTGTATACCCCGAGACCCAGCGTCAATACGAGCAGGATCATGAGCGGATAGTAGGAAGAAGACGATCTGGACAGCTGCGTCAAGCTTAGATAATAGGGAACCGGAAGCCACTTCTTGCCGATCCAGCCGATCAGCTTCAGCAGCCACGGGAACACCCGCAGGAAGAATAACCCGATCGAGAAGATCGCCAGCGCCGGTACAAAGAACAGAAACGGCTGAACCTGCAGCTCATCCGTGGTCATCCCCGTCTGAAACGTCAGCATCTGGCGCTCATTAAACAGGTAGTAGCCGTACCCCGAGATCCCCATCAGAATGATATCGAGGAACCATCGTTGCCAGAACGGCGCCCGATCGGAGCGCGCTTGCTTCTGTTTCGTCTTAACGATCGAGGACCGGGCGAACGAGATCGCCGGCAGCAGAGTCGCCAAGATGGCGATGATGACCGCCGCTGTCCCCAACGCCAAGGCGTCGAAATTGAATCCCACCGGGATGGACTTCCGGTTCACGAAGGTCAGGAATCCGTCCGCCGATCCGATGCTCTTCGACATAAACCAGCCGAGCAAGGGACCCGCGACCAACGCGACCGAACCAAGAATCAAGCTTTCAAATAAATAAATCAGGATAATCTGCTTCGTGGAAGCCCCGCGGCTCCGCAGCACGGCGATGTCGCTCTGCTGCTTGTCGAGCGCCTGGCGGGCGTTCATGACGATATAATAGAACACCATGGCGATCATCGGTGCCGCCAGGGTAAACAGCAGCGTTTGCATCTGCAAGCTTTGCTTGCGGAAGTCATTCAGCAGGCTGCCGAAGGAAACGTCCACCTTCGTGTCCTTCAGTTTCTGATACAATTCCACGTTCAGCCGATCCAGCGTATCCGACAGCGGCGACAGCTGGCTCGTTTTGATCTCGCCGAGATCAAAGGCGTAATACCAACTGGAATTATGCAGCGGAATCGATAGTCGATTCATCAGGTCTTCGTTAAAGACTTGATCCGGGACGTAGAAGTTGTTCATCATCCCTTCAAAGCCTTGATACCAATACGGATCATTTTCGTTGGCCGGCTGGAAGGTGCCGACGATCTTGACTTTCAGCGTCACGTCGACGCCGCTGTACACCGGATACTCCATCACGTCGCCAACGTGCAGATCCTGGCGATACATCGCTTCCTCCAGCATCAGCGCCTCAAGCGCATCGCCGTCGGCCTGATCCGAATACAGCTGGCCGCCGGTGATGGAAATATGATCCTGCAAGCCGCTCAGCGACACGATCGACATGGTCCGGGTACGGCTTGCATCGACTTTGGTCGGATCTTCCGGAAATACCTCCGTGCTGCGGATCGCCCGCGAATTGACGTAGGCGTCATACGGGAAGCCGATCTCCTTAGGCACTTCGGCGGTGATATATTGATCCACGGCCGCAAGAGCGCCGGGATCCGTCTTCGCGCCGCCCGGAGCCTGGTAGCTCATGATCAGCGAACCCGCCGGGAGCCCTTCGCTTTCGGCTTTCAGCGTGGTCGCGACAACCCGTTTCAACGACCCGTCGGAATACATCGGGATGCTGACTGTAAACGAGACGGCGACGATCAGGCCCAGCAAAGTACTCAACGTTAACCATTTCGTGTTCCACATTTTGCGGAACAGCAAGCGAAATAAAGGTACTCCCATTAACGACCCACTACTTTCTGTCCCGGCGTGAGTCCTTTAACGATTTCCACGTCGGTCGAGGTTTGCAAGCCTACCTCGACATCGGCTTCGCGTTTTGAGCCGTCCTCCTCTACAACCTGGACGTAAGTGCGCGAGCCGATGGTCCGCAATGCAGAAATCGGAATCAATACGGCGTTTTCCTTGCGCTGGGTCACAATCGAAACGCTAAGCGGACGGCCCCGTTCAATTCCCTCAGGCCATTTATCCAGTTGAACGATCAAGTACTTATCGATCGAGTCTTTCTCCGGAGGGGTGCCGCCGCTTCCTCCGCCGTTACCGTTGCCGTTGTCGGATGACCCGGTATTGACCGGCATCACCTTCACTTTACCGTCAAACACGCCGGCCGCGTTGATGTCGACCTTGGCCTTCATGCCGACCGCTACCTTCGCCAAATCCTCCTTGGCAAACTGAGCCGCCACGACCAGCGAAGACGTATCGGACAGCACCGCTACCGTGTCATAAGCTTTGATTGTGGCGCCTTTCTGGGCTGAGACGGAGACCACCGTGCCGGAGAACGGCGCACGCAAGGTTCCGTCGGCAATCGTCTTCTCCAAATCCTCCAGCGCTTGGCGCTGTTCCTCGAAGACGATGGAGGCTTCCTCGAATTCAATCGGGTCCCTCTCGTCCTTCGTACGCAGCAGTTCCTTCATGTTGATTTCCTGCTTGCGGAACTCCAGCTTCTTCTTGCGCAAGTCCTTCTGCAGGTCCTCTACGTCCAGCTGAATAAGCGGGTCCCCCTGCTTGACCTTGTCTCCCGCCTTGACCATCACTTCCTTGACGTGGAGATTATCCTCCGTGAAAAACAGCGGCTCTTCCCGCTGGCTCATGATCTTCCCGACCGCACTGACGCTAAGCTCGATCGTCTCGGTACGCACCTCATACTCCGGCTTCTTCGAGATCGTCGGCGGTGTAATCACCGGCAGGTCCTCCTCCGACTCTTC
Source organism: Paenibacillus sp. JL3B1040 (assembly GCF_057063165.1). Lineage (NCBI taxonomy): Bacteria > Bacillati > Bacillota > Bacilli > Caryophanales > Paenibacillaceae > Paenibacillus > Paenibacillus tiangongensis. Next base: position 3,597,702 of record NZ_CM169317.1, read on the forward strand.
GTTCGGCAGCAGTGAACAGCCCGTGGATGCCGCCAGAGCCAGACATACGGACAATATGCCAAGCGTTCGAACCAGCCTTGCCTTCCCCCTTTTATCCGATAAATTTGCCATCCACCATTTCGTAAACATGGTCCGCTACCTCCAGGATTGTAGGATCGTGTGTAGTCATACAGATCGTCACGCGTTCGGTCTGTATGATGTTCTTGAATACTGCCATGACTTGTGCTCCCATTTGCGAATCGAGATTCGCCGTCGGCTCATCCGCGAGCAGCAGCTTGGGACGGTGGGCGATCGCCTTGGCGATGGCCACCCGCTGCTGTTCCCCACCGGACAGCTCGAACGGTCGGTGGAACATCCGTTTCCCCAGCCCGACGAGCTCCAGACAGTGGGTAACGCGCCGCTTCCACTCCTGGGGCGGAACGCCCGCCATGCGCAGCGACAGCTCGACGTTCTCCCAGGCTGACAGCAACGGAAGCAAGGCGTACGCTTGGAAAATAAAGCCAATCTGGTCCCGGCGCAAGAGCGTCCGCTTGTCGTCGTTCAGTTCATGCAGCGCCTGACCGCGGAACCATATTTCGCCCGACGTCGGCTGGTCCAATCCGCCGAGCATATTGAGCAGCGTCGTCTTGCCCGAGCCGGAGCGTCCCTTGAGCATCACCAGCTGGCCGGAAAGCACTTCCATGTCGATCCCTTTCAAAACCTGGATTTCTCCTCCGCCTACCGGAAAAGAACGGCGAACGGCTTTCACCGACAGGACCGGTCCGGTCTCCTTCTCCGGTTCCTCCTCTTGCGTACGGGCTGCAATGACCTCAACGGCTGGATCTTCTGAAACCTTCTTCTCTGCAGCGGCAGCGGCTTCCGCTTCCGCTTCCGGGACCGGAGCGTCCGCTTTGGACTGAACTTCGACCTTTTCTGTTTTGCGAAGCCATCGCATCATCGTGTATCGTTCTCCCATTTCCCTAATTTGTGATTCTGCCTCTTCTTCGTCTTGTTGGCCTTGTCTAGCAAATCATATACGTCTTGCATTATAAACGAAATACTATGGCAAAAAGTTACAACGGAATTAACGAATTCGTTCTTTTCTTTCCAGATTTTAAGCGCTGATGCGGGGTTACAATCCTGTTAGAATTAAGGGGAATTCTACTAGAATCGGCAAGGAGATCTACTTTATGAAGAAAATAATCCCCGCCCTGCTCGCGGTATCATTGCTGCTTGCTGCAGCCGTCTCCCGGCTGGAACCGGCCGCCGCCGACAAACTCCCGTATACCGACATCGCGGCCAGCTATGCCCAAGACGCGATGATTCGCTTGCATGCCGATGGCGTTATGAAAGGAACGTCCCCGACGTTGTTTTCACCTAACCGTTCTATTACGAGGGCGGAATTCATGACAACGCTAATCCGGATCTTCCGGGTGGAGCCGGCGGCATCCGCCGTTCCGGCATACCGCGACGTACCGAAAAGCGCTTGGTACTACGGTACGATCCAGGCCGCGACCGAACTGGGCTTAACCGAGGGAATGGGCAACGGCCTTTTCAAGCCCGATCAGCCGTTGACCCGCCAAGAAGCCGCCGCTTGGCTGGTTCGGGCGTTGAAGCAGACCCCTTCGTCGGCCGGCGGCGTACGGACCGGCTACAAAGACGAAGCGGCGATCGCCGTCTGGGCCAAGCCTTACATCGGTTCCGTTTCGCAGCTTGGGCTGATGCAAGGAAGCGGCGGGATGTTCTATCCGGCGCAGGCGATCACCCGTCAGGAGACGGCCGTCATCCTGGATCGCCTGCTACAGGACAACCGCTGGACCGAGGCGATGGCGGCCAGTGCCAATCCGGCTCCGATCCAAATCGGCTGGCAGTACGGTCAATCGACTGAAGCTTACCAGAAGTCGATTTTGCAATCGAGCGTAAACGTGTTGGCGCCGAGGTGGTATTTTCTCGAGAAGACCGGCAAAATCTCCGACTCCAGCGTTCCTTCCCTGGTAACCTGGGCCAAAAATAACGACAAACAGGTATGGGCCATGGTGGGCAACCGATTTGATCAAGAAACGACACACAAGCTGCTTGCTTCCAGTTCCATGTCCTCGAACGCGATTCAAAGCTTGAAATCTTATGTTCAAAAATATGGGCTTGACGGCATCAATGTGGACTTCGAGAACGTCGCGGGTTCCGATCGGGATCTGTTTACCGCCTTTATCGCCAAGCTGGCTAAGGAATTGCATTCTGTCTCGGCCGTGTTGTCCGTCGATCTGCCGCCGGATCTCGGCAGCGATTGGTCGGATGCGTACAATTACGCGGAATTGGCCAAGAGTGCCGATTACCTCGTGCTTATGGCCTACGACGAGCATTGGAGCGGATATACCGCCGGTTCGGTCGCCTCGCTCGGCTGGGTCGGGAAACACCTGGATAAGTTGCTCGCCAAAGTTCCAGCGGACCGGCTTATCCTCGGGATGCCGCTGTATACGCGGGATTGGAGCCTCAGCAGCAGCGGAGCTACGTTGTCGTCGGAGGACCTTTCTCTTCCTGAGCAAAATACACGAGCAACCCAGTACGGCGGCATGCCCAAATGGGACGATGCGGTTGGCCAATACACCTTGGAATACCGAAAGAACAGTACGCGGCACAAGATTTGGCTGGAGGATGCCCGTTCTCTGTCCGAGAAATACCGGTTGGGAGCCAGATACGGCATCGCCGGATATGCCTACTGGCATATCGGCGGAGAGTCGCCGGACGTGTGGACAAGCTTGAAGAATGCCGAGAGGTACGAGGGATATTATTTTAAATGATTCGGCAAGGTACGCCCGGAGCTTCAACCCCAGCATCGATTTTGCAGGGGTTGTTTATTTTTTTTTTGCCGATCGGTCACATTGAGGACCGGGTTAACCGTTGTATAGGGTGGAAAGGATGTGAGAGATGTGGACGACGCCAGGTTGTCGCGGATCATTACCGACATACTGGAAGGAGAGACGGAAAAATTCGCGGAAATCATCCGAGCCTACCAGAAATCGATTTTTCACTATTGCTTCCGTATGCTGGGGGATGCCGGCGATGCCGAGGACAGCGGCCAGGAGATCTTTTTGAAAGCCTATCGTTCCATGGGAAAGTACAGCCGGGAAATCCCGTTTGGGGCGTGGCTGTACAAAATCGCCTACAATCATTGCATCGATGTGCTGCGCAAGCGGAAGCTCGCCAAATATCTTCCCTTTTTTTACCGGGATGAGCGGCAGCACAAACCCGTCGATTGGTGGGTAGAGGAGAACTGCTTCAATGAATTCGTGCAGCGAGCCCTGTTGAAGTTGTCCGCGGAGGAGCGCAACTTGCTCATTCTACGCTGTGTGGAGGAGAAGAGCTATGACGAGATCGGCCTGATCCTGCAGCAAAACAACGCGAGTCTGCGCAAGAAATACGGGCGTACGGCGGCCAAATTCCGCAAGTACTATGCTCAAGCGAAGGGAGTAGAGCCTTATGATATCGGACAAGGATCAGGATCTGAGACGACTGTTTCATGAAGACCGACTGCCCGATGTGGACCTGAGCGGCAAAGTCATGAGCAGGCTGTATACCGAACAAAAACCAAAGGAGAGATTCATCGTGAAACGTAAAGTCAGTGCACTAGTGTTAGCTGGGATGTTGTTGGCGGTATCCACCGCGGTTGCGGCAACGAACCACTATGTACTTAAAAACAAACAGGGTGAAGTTGTAGTGGAGGAAAAGACTTTGGACAAGAGCAGTCCCGATTACCATGCGCCTTCCCTTGACGAACAGATCCGCTCGCTAAAGAGCGCCGGGTTGTCGGACGATTTGCTGAAGGAAGGAACGGCGGCCGTCTTCTACCTGACCTCGAACAATCCGGACCATAAGCTCAACGTCGAGTATCGGCCAGCCAACTTCGACGACCTGACCAAACTGCGCGAACGGATGGCCGATCAGCCGGTCAAGCTGTTCGAGCGAATCGGCGGGAACTATAAGTTCGAGCGCGCCACCGTCTTCTTCTTTCCGACCGTATTCGAGAAGCCGATGACGCCGCAGGAAGAAACGAAGCTCGCCGATACGCTGCGGAAGCAGGCCGAGGAGTCGGGCAAAGACTACGCAATGATGCCGCTGGAGATCGCCCCGGACCACTGGAGAATTAACGGCACCTATAAACAGGGCGAACAGGAAATTCGGGTTTCCATGGCCAGAATCCCCGGGAAGCAAACGATTTTGGTTCCCGAAGATGCCGACGTGAAACGGGAGAACCTCAAGGTAAAAGGCGTGGATATGTTGTATGCGGAATTCAACGGCAAAGACACGGGAATCAGCGGCCGCAATATTCAGTGGGTTGAGGATGTGCCAGGCAGTGAGCAAGCCGTCCATTACCATATCGAAACCGGCCTCCAAATCAGCAAGGAGCAATTGATCAAGCTGGCCAAAGCATATCTGCAATAGCTTTCAAAAGCCAACCTGCCGACCGGGAATCCGTTTCCGGCGGGTTGGTTCGTTTTCCCCTTACTACTCCCTTCGAACGAAAAAAGCAGCCCTATTCGCTAGGATAAGGCTGCTTTTTCGCTAACTGGATAGAAAATTACGCCTTCCCGAACGAAGCCGGATCCTGCCGCCAAGACCGCAGGAGCTCCAGATCTTCCGGCTGGATATCGCCCCGCTTCACGGCAACGTCGACCAGCGCTGTATAGTTGGACAAGGTTTGCAGCGGGAGGCCGGCAGCGGCAAACGCTTGCGCCGCTTTGTCCAACTGATAGCTGAAGATCGCCAGCACGGCCAACGGCTCCGCACCGGCGTCCCGCACGGCTTGCGCCGCCTTGATCGAACTGCCGCCGGTGGAGATCAAATCCTCGATGACGACAACCTTCTGCCCCGGCTTAATCAATCCTTCGATTTGATTCTCTTTGCCGTGCCCTTTCGCCTTGTCGCGAATATAGGCCATCGGCAGGCCCAGCTTCTGCGAAGCGAACGCCGCATGCGGGATGCCGGCCGTCGCCGTTCCGGCGATCACTTCCGCTTCCGGGTACGTGCTGCGGATCAAGGCCGCGAACGATTCGGCGATCAGATCGCGAATTTCCGGGTACGACATCGTGAGCCGGTTGTCGCAATAAATCGGCGATTGGATGCCCGAGGTCCAGGTGAACGGCTGATGCGGCCGGAGCGCCACCGCTCCGATGTCCAGCAGGCTGTCGGCAATTTGCGCTTCTATCGATTGGGGATTTGTCATGACTACATCATCTCCTTTATGATCGTTTCCGCCGCTTCGCGCGGATGGGGCGCGGCGATGATCGGGCGGGCAACGACGATATAATCGGTGCCTTGGGCCACCGCCTCGCCCGGAGTCAGGGTGCGCGACTGATCGCCTTGCGGGCTGTTCGCCGGGCGAATCCCCGGCGTTACCGTCAGGAAGGCTTGTCCGCATTGCGCCTTGATCGCCGTCACCTCGAGCGGCGAAGCAACGACACCATCCAGACCGGCCTGACGAGCCAGCTCCGCGTAATGCACCACCGCTTCTTCCACTTCTCCGGGGATGCCGATTTCCTCGTTCATCACCCGCCGGCTTGTGCTCGTCAGTTGCGTCACGGCGATGATCTTCGGCATCGTCAGCGAAGCATCGCTTTCCAGCGCGGCCAGCGCGCCCTCCCGAGCCGCTATCATCATGTCCTTCCCGCCCGCGGCATGCACGTTAAACAGATCCACGCCCAGCTTCGTGACGCTGTTCGCTCCGCCTTTGACCGTGTTCGGGATGTCGTGCATTTTTACATCGAGAAAAACGGAATAGCCCCGCTGCTTCAATTCGCGGATCAAATCCGGACCGGCCGCATAAAACAGCTGCAGCCCCACCTTCATGTAGCAAGGAATCCCCTCCAGCTCCTTCAGCAGCTTCCGCGCCTGCTGCGCATCGGAGACGTCCAGACCGACGATCAGCTTCCCCGCCGCTTCTTCAAACGTACGCAAATCCGCTCTCCTCCATTCATGCTTGCGGCTCCGAAGCAAGATGCTCCCGAGCCGCTGCTTAAAGTGTATTGATTCGGGTGAACCCTAGCAACGGACCAGAAAGACCTTATTTGCCCATTCCCCGGGTATTTCCCGCTGTAACGGACTCCAAGGGCCTTATTCAGCCCCCACGGCGCCCGAACAGCTGCTATGAAGCGAAATAAGGTCTCCTCGGTCCGTAGCTAGCAACGGAAGCTGCCCAACACCGGGTCAATAACGCTTCTGGTGTCCGTTAGCCAGCCATTAAAGCGCAGGCATGGCCTGGGAGGAGAAATTGATCGTCTCCAGCATCTCCAGCAGCGCGCGGACCGTATCGAGCGAGGTCATGCAGACCACGCCGTTCTCCACCGCTTCCCGGCGGATGCGGAAGCCGTCGCGTTCCGGCGCTTTGCCTTTGGTCAGCGTATTGATGACGAAGTGGGCTTCGCCGTTCCGGATCAGATCCAGGATATTCGGCACTCCTTCGGACAGCTTGTAAACCGTCGTCACGTGGATGCCCGCTTCGATCAGCGCGGAAGCCGTGCCGTCCGTAGCGATGATCTTGTAGCCCAGGCGGTAGAAGCCGCGCAGCAGCTCAACCGCCTCCTGCTTATCCTTGTCGGCCACCGTGGCGATGATCGCGCCGGTCGAAGGGATCTTCATCCCCGCGCCGATCAAGCCTTTATACAGCGCTTTGGCATATTGCGGATCGCGCCCCATGACCTCGCCGGTCGATTTCATTTCCGGACCGAGCGTCGGCTCGACGCGGCGCAGCTTGGCGAAGGAGAACACCGGAACCTTGACGGCAACCTGGGTGCTTTCCGGCCACAGGCCGTTTTGATAGCCAAGATCGCGGAGCTTCGTGCCGAGAATGCACTGGGTCGCCACGTTCGCCATCGGAATGTTCGTCACTTTGCTCAGGAACGGTACCGTTCGGGATGAACGGGGGTTGACCTCGATCACGTACACCTGATCCTTATAGATAACGAATTGGATGTTGACCAAACCGACCGTCTTCAGCTCGCGGGCGATTTTGACCGTGATCTCGACGATCTTCTCTTTCAGTTCCGCGGACAGATGCTGCGGCGGATATACCGCGATCGAATCGCCCGAGTGCACGCCCGCGCGTTCGATATGCTCCATGATGCCCGGGATGAGCACCGTCTCCCCGTCGCTGATGGCGTCGACTTCGACTTCCTTGCCCAGCATGTAGCGATCGATCAGCACCGGATGCTGCGGGTTAATGTTCACCGCTTCTTCCATGTAGCGAAGCAGCTCCTCGTCGGAGTAGACGATTTCCATCGCCCGGCCGCCGAGCACGTACGACGGTCTGACCAGCACCGGGTAGCCGAGGGATTGAGCCGTTCCCACCGCTTCCTCCACCGAAGTTACCGTGCTGCCTTTCGGCTGCGCGATGTCCAGCTTCGACAGCAGCGCTTCGAATTTCTTGCGGTCTTCGGCTTCGTCGATGCTTTCGAGCGAGGTGCCGAGAATGCGCACGCCCGCCGCTTGCAGCGGCGCTGCCAGGTTGATCGCCGTTTGGCCGCCGAACTGGACGATCACGCCGACCGGTTTCTCCTCTTCGATCACGTTCATCACGTCCTCGAAGAACAACGGCTCGAAGTACAGGCGATCCGACGTATTGAAGTCGGTGGATACCGTCTCCGGATTATTATTGATGATGACCGCTTCGTAACCGGCTTTTTGAATCGCCCAGACCGCATGCACCGTCGAGTAGTCGAACTCGATCCCTTGCCCGATGCGGATCGGTCCGGAACCGAGCACGACGATCTTCTCCTTGTCGGTTTGGACGACCTCGTTTTCCGTTTCATAGGTCGAGTAATAGTAAGGCGTGGAAGCCTCGAATTCGGCCGCGCACGTGTCGACCATTTTGTAGACCGGCTTCAGCCCGTGTTCCTTGCGGAAGCTTCTCACTTCGGCTTCAGTCCGGTGCGTGCCGGCCGGCTGTCCGGCGGCGCGCAGCTCGGCGATCGCCCGGTCGGTGAACCCTAAGCGCTTCGCTTCGTACAGCGTTTCGTAGGAAAAGAACTCTTCCCCCGCAATCGTCTTCTCGAATTCCACCAAGCGCTCGATTTTGTCCAGGAACCACCAGTCGATTCCGGTCAGGTCATGGATTTGCTGCAGCTTATAGCCGCGGCGGAACGCTTCGGCGATCAGGAACAGCCGCTCGTCGTCCGCCTTGACCAGGCGGTTGTTCAGCGTTTCTTCGTCGATCTTTTCCGCGCCTTTCAGGTACAAGCGATGGGTGCCGATCTCCAGCGACCGAACCGCCTTGTGAATCGACTCTTCAAACGTCCGGCCGATCGCCATGACCTCGCCGGTCGCCTTCATCTGCGTGCCGAGCTTGCGGTTGGCATGGACGAACTTATCGAACGGCCAGCGCGGGATTTTGCTGACGATGTAGTCAAGCGTCGGCTCGAAGCAGGCGTAAGTCTGCCCCGTCACCGGGTTGACGATTTCATCGAGCGTGTAGCCCAGCGCGATTTTGGCCGCCATCTTCGCGATCGGGTACCCCGTCGCTTTGGAAGCCAGCGCCGAAGAGCGGCTGACCCGCGGATTCACTTCGATGACATAGTACTGGAAGCTTTGCGGATCCAATGCGAACTGCACATTGCAGCCGCCTTCGATATTCAAAGCCCGGATGATTTTGAGCGAGGCCGAACGCAGCATCTGGTATTCGCGGTCGGAGAGCGTCTGGCTTGGCGCAACGACAATGCTGTCCCCGGTATGTACGCCCACCGGGTCGAAGTTCTCCATGTTGCAGACGACGATGCAGTTGTCGTTGGCGTCGCGCATCACTTCGTATTCGACTTCCTTCATGCCGGCGATCGACTTCTCGATCAGACATTGGCCGATCGGGCTGTAGCGAATGCCGGAAGCTACCGTCTCGCGCAGCTCCTCTTCCGTGGCGCAGATGCCGCCGCCGGTACCGCCCAGCGTATACGCCGGACGGACAATCACCGGATAACCGATCTCCCCGGCGAATTGCAGCGCTTCATCGACCGTGGTGATGATGGTGCTTTCCGGTACCGGCTGCTCCAACTCGCGCATCAGCTCGCGGAACAGATCGCGGTCCTCCGCCTTTTCGATCGAAGTCAGCTGCGTGCCGAGCAGCTTCACGTTCTCGCGCTCCAGCACGCCTGCGCGGGCCAGCTCGACCGCCATATTCAGGCCGGTTTGCCCGCCGAGCGTCGGCAGCAAGCCATCCGGCCGCTCTTGACGAATAATCTGCGTCACGAATTCCAGGGTAATCGGTTCGATGTAAACCTTGTCGGCCATATTGGTGTCGGTCATAATCGTCGCCGGGTTGCTGTTGATCAGCACTACCTCGACGCCTTCTTCTTTCAGCGCTTGGCAGGCTTGCGTTCCGGCGTAGTCGAACTCGGCCGCTTGGCCGATGACGATCGGCCCGGAGCCGATGACGAGAATTTTCTTAAGCTCTTTGTTGATCGGCATAGGTTTACAGTTCTCCTTTCGCAGCGGCCATCAGTTCGGCTTGGCGCGGCTTTTGCGGGTTCAGCCGCTTGTTCTCGCGGATCGTCTCGATGAATCGGTCGAACAGGTAGCTGTTGTCGTACGGTCCCGGGGCCGCCTCCGGATGGTATTGTACGGAAAAAGCCGGGTATTTCTTATGTTTCAATCCCTCAATCGTTTTGTCGTTGTTGTTGATATGCGTCACTTCCAGCTCCGTGCCGGCGATGGACGCTTCGTTTACGGTGTAGCCGTGGTTTTGCGAAGTAATGTAGCAGCGGCCGGAAGCCAGATCCTTGACGGGATGGTTGCCGCCGCGATGGCCGAATTTGAGCTTCTCCGTATCGGCGCCGCAGGCCAGGGCAAACAGCTGGTGACCCAAGCAAATTCCGAAAATCGGATACTCGCCGAGCAGCTCCGCAATCATCTCCACCGCGTAAGGCACGTCTTTGGGGTCCCCCGGCCCGTTGGACAGCTGGATGCCGTCCGGATGCAGGCGGCGGATCTCATCCGCGGTCGTGTTATGCGGTACGATCACCACATCGCAATCGCGTTTGTTCAGCTCGCGCAGGATCCCGCTTTTTGCCCCGAAGTCGACCAGCACGATCCGTTCCTTGGACCCTGGACTGCTGTAGACATGATGCGTCGAAGTCTGCGCCACTTGGTTGCGCAGCTCGGCGATGCTGGTGGCCAGCATCATTTCCTTCAGTTCATCAACCGATTTCGACGAGGTGGTCAGAATCCCTCTCATCGTTCCCTGATGGCGGATAAGGCGCGTCAGCATGCGCGTATCGATGTCGGAAATGCCGGGAATGCCGTATTCCTTAAGCAGGTCGCCCAAATTGTATTGAGCCCGCCAGTTGCTCGGGGTCGGTTCATAGCGGCGAACCACAAAGCCGTGGATCGACGGTGCGATGGATTCGAAGTCGTCGCGCGAAATGCCGTAGTTCCCGATCAGCGGATACGTCATCGTGACGATTTGTCCGCAGTACGAAGGGTCGGACAGCACCTCTTGATACCCCGTAATTCCCGTATTAAAAACGACCTCGCCGGTCTTCTCCCCGTCTGCTCCAAATGAGGTTCCGGTAAACAGCGTGCCGTCCTCCAACAATAGTCTTGCCTGCATCCTGCAGCACTCCTTTATCCATAAGCTTAAATACTATATTCACATCCGCCCATTAACGGGCCAGTTCAAGCGCATCGTTCCAAACCAGTTTTCCTTTGACGATTGTCGCGACCGGCCAGCCCCTGAGCTTCCAGCCGGCAAACGGAGTGTTGCGCCCTTTCGAGGCGAAGGCGGTCGGATCGACCGTCCGTTCCATGTTCAGATCGACGATCGTCAGGTCGGCCGGAGACCCCGGAACCAGTCGTCCCGCTTCCAGCCCGAACACGCGGGCCGGATCCGCAGTCATCCGCTGCACCAGCATTTCCAGGCTCCAGCGCCCCGTCTCGACGAACTTCGTGTAGAGCAGCGGGAAGGCTGTCTCGAACCCAACGATGCCAAACGGCGCCTGCTGCATACCCTTCGCTTTCTCCTCTTCGCTATGCGGGGCATGGTCGGTTACGAGAATGTCGATCGTGCCGTCCTCCAACGCGGCGATGCACGCTTCCACGTCCCGGCGGGAGCGCAGCGGCGGGTTCATTTTCCAGTTGGCGTCCAGTCCGGGAATATCCGCTTCCGACAAGACCAGATGATGCGGACATACTTCCGCGGTAACGTGGATGCCGATTTGCTTCGCCTGGCGGATCAGCCGGATCGATTGCTCCGTGCTTACGTGGCACACATGGTAATGAACCCCGGTCGCTTCCGCCAGCAAAATATCCCGCCCGACATGAATCGCCTCCGATTCGTTCGAAATCCCCTTCAGTCCGTGCTTTCGGGCGAATTCTCCTTCGGCCACCGGCGCGCCTTCCACCAGCGAATTGTCTTCGCAGTGGGCGATGACCGGCATTCCCAGCGAGGCGGCCATTCGCATCGCATCCTTCATCATCTGCGCACTTTGCACGCCAACGCCGTCATCGGTGAAGCCGATCGCCCCGGCCTCTTTCAGGGCGGCGAAGTCGGTCAGCTCGCGGCCAAGCTCGCTTTTGGTAATGGCTGCATAAGGCAGCACGTTCACGAGCCCGGCTTCCTCTGCCTTCTGCTTCACATAACGTACCGTTTCCGGGTTATCGGTGACCGGCCGGGTATTCGGCATGCAGGCGATCGTGGTAAATCCCCCTTGGGCTGCCGACCTTGAGCCGGTTTCGATCGTTTCTTTATGTTCGAACCCCGGTTCCCGCAAATGGACGTGCATATCAATGAATCCTGGAGTGAGCAGTCTGCCGCCGGCATCGATGACCTCGGTCCCGTCCTCCGGTCCGGCCTGCTCAAGTTGTGCCGCTTTCTCGATCTTAGCGATGATTCCGTCCTCTATGGTGATTTGAGATAACTCCTGTTTCCCTAGTTCGTTTAAGATATGGGCATTGATGATGACCAGCCGCATGCTTTAATCTCCCCCCGCTGATTGAAGTACTCGTACCGAAACCTCGCATCCGCCGCCTTGCCCGCAGCAATCCTTGACCGGCCACGGCTTACAGCAAAGCGCGTTCCATGACCGCCATGCGGATCGGAACCCCGTTTTGCATCTGTTTGAAAATCCGGGATTGCGGATGCTCCACCACCGCATCGTCGATCTCGACGCCCCGGTTCACCGGAGCCGGATGCATGATCAGCGCGTGCGGCGCCAGCCCCGCGGCTCTCTCTTCCGTCAGGCCGTATTGCAGACGATATTCTTCGGCCGACTTAATCAGCCCGCCGACGTGGCGCTCCAGTTGCACCCGCAGCATCATGACCACATCGGCGCATAGCGCTTCCTCCATCGGAACGTAAGGCGCGTAGGCGTTAAGTTCCGGCGCCTGCATATTCTCCGGGGCGCAGAGCTTGACCTCGGCGCCGAATTTTTGCAGCGCCCACAGATTGGAGCGGGCGACCCGGCTATGCTTGATATCCCCGATGATCGACACCTTCAGCCCGCCGAGTTCCCCGAAATGCTGTTTCATAGTATATAGATCCAGCAGCGCTTGGGTCGGATGCTCGTTATTGCCGTCCCCGGCATTCACGAGCGGCACCGATACCCGCTTGGCCAGCTCCTCCAGCATGCCGATCGGCTTCAACCGGATCACGCCGGCGTCGATGCCCATCGATTCCAACGTGCGGACCGTATCGTAGATCGACTCGCCCTTCTCTACACTGGAGGCGGCTGCCGCGAAGTTCAGCACTTGCGCACCCAGCCTTTTCTCCGCCATTTCGAACGAAAAGCGGGTGCGCGTGCTGTTTTCAAAAAACATATTGGCTATAAATCGATCCTGCAAAACCGGGGTCACTTTCTTCTCTTTGGCGTCCCAATAGGCCGCCCGGTCGAGGATGGAGGAAATCTCCGACGCGCTCAAGTTTTTGAGCCCCAGCAAGCTGCGTTCCTTCACCGTTGCAGTCGTCAGCGCCATGTCAGTTTCCCTCCCGGTCGTGCAGGATGCGGACAAGATCGCTGCCGTCATATTCCCGAAGCAGCACTTCGATTTCTTCCGTACGCGACGTCGGCACGTTTTTGCCTACATAATCGGCCCGAATCGGCAGCTCCCGATGGCCCCGGTCGGCGAGAACCGCCAGTTGGATCGACTCCGGCCGCCCGCAGTCCATGATCGCGTCCATCGCGGCCCGGATCGTGCGTCCCGTATACAGCACATCGTCGAACAAAATGATTTTTTTGTCGTGAATGGTCAGGGACTCCGGCGTCTTCTTGAGCATCTTCTGATCCATTGCTCCCCCCTCGTTCGAGCGGTCATCGCGGTAAGGTGTTACATCCAGCTCTCCCCAGGGTACTTTGGTGCCTTCAATCTCTTCGATCTTGGCGGCAATCCGTTCAGCAAGGTAGACCCCGCGTGTACGAATCCCTACCAGCACACAGCCTTCAATTCCTTTGTTTTTTTCCAAAATCTCATGGGCAATCCGTGTTAACGCGCGGCGAATTGCCGTTTCATCCATAATGACATGGGTCTCTGTGCTCATGCGTCAGCCTCCTCAGGATTTCCCTTCAGATCATGGTCCCGTGACGAGGAGAACAAAAAAGACTCCCTGCCGTGGTTGTTGGCAAGGAGTCTCCAAACTTCAGCGCATGCTGAAGATCGTTTACTCTCGGGATGCATCGTCATGTTTTTTGCCGCAGCAAAAAAACGATGTATCGTTCACGTTACCTTGCCAGTCTCACGGGACTGATTTAAAGGTGCTATTCATGTCGGCCGCATCGCCGTGCCTCACGGGGCACTTCGTCAATACGTCCGTCGATCTTCATGAATTATGACAGAAAGCCCCCCCTCTGTCAACACCCAACTATCGCAGAGAATTGATTCTGCTTCGTTCCTATGAATCAGTGGCCCGGCTGAAAAGCGTCCATGCACAGCAGATTTCATTTGGTATTTATAATTATACAATAAATCTGTATATTTATCCATCGAAATTGTGAGTGGACTTCAGGTAACTTCAGGATGCGGTGGGGACCGGCGTGCCGGTTCATCCCAGCTCCGCATAAGATTGCTTGATCGTCGTCAATGTTTCAACATGACGATAAATATTGTTTCCGGCCATCACAAGCACGCATAAGGCGAGCAGGGCAATCAGCACTTTTTTGCCCAGACCTGCGCGCAGTCTAATCGCGAACCCGCCAGCCAGCAGGAATAGAGCAAACAGATAATGGCCCGCATATAAATACATATCGTACTGGAATACCGCCAGGCCAAAGCCTACGACGATATGCAGCAAAAAGGCAAACAAGAGATATGGAACCAGCGTCCATGTTTCCCGTTCCCGAATACCGGCAATGAAGCCGGCCAGCGCCAGCAGCAAAACAAAAGTCCCCGTCAACTGAGCATAAAGCGGATTGGGAACCGACAAATCGGTTACAATGGCTACCATGCCCGGGTCCAGCATATGCACCTTGGGCGTAAGCATCGGGTTGATGGTCAGTAGCGTTAGAGCCTGCCGATGCGCGGCGAACTGGAATGGCGCGGCATAGCTTATTCCCCCGTTCTGAATGCCTAGAAGCCAATTGCCGACCCAACTGCGCCCAAAGGCTACATACTGGATGGCGGTCAATACGGCGATCAGGACAGCAGCCAGGGCCATGATACCAGAAAATTTTTTCCAGCCGGCTCGGCTGCGCCATGCCCGCATGTTTAAAAACAACCCGGCCGCAAACGGCACGGCATTGGTGGACGTTAAGCCGAAATTAACGGCAGTCAGCAGAGCATTGGACATATAGCGGACATCTTCCCGTTCGCGTGTATATTGCATATAAACAACGGAGAGCAAAATGACCAACTGCACATACGGATAGGAGTCCGGGATCAATGCAGTAAACATCAGGTAGGAGCTCAAACCGAACAGCAGCGCCATCAGAAACGGAACGGTCAGCTCTTTCGCTTTCCGGCCGAGAAACAGAAAAACGAGCACCACCGAGCCCGCATTCACGAGAGACTGCAATACGAGAAAAAACCAGTTCCCCCCCAGCAGCTTCGCTCCCGCCCCCAGGGTTACGGTCAGGAAGGCGATCAACGGGTGAATGACCGAGGAGCTGTTCACGCCATAATACATCGAAGGATCAAAATTGAACAGGTTCAGCGGAAATTCCTGCGTATTAAAGGGACTGTGTTCCCCGACAACTGCTGCGTTCTCGGCAATGTATGTTACATAAGGGGCATTCATCAGGGCATATAAGACGGCGAACCCCGCAAACAAAACGAGCGCAATTCGATTGCGTTTGTAATCGGAAAATAGGTAATCCAGAAAATTCATCGTTTCACATCCTGTTTTTTTTTTCATTGTCTCTAAAAGTGCGTGCTCAAAAGGCCGGCAACAACCCCTAAAACACCAAAAAGAACAGCCCGCCCATAATACAGCCTACCCCAATCCAGCGCAGCGGCCCCACCGTTTCCTTAAACGCCCACTTCGCAATCAGGAGCGTCCACACATAGGTTAAAGCATTAGCAGGAAGAACGACGGTCAGCGGAAGGTATTTCAACAGCACGATATTCAGCAGCGCTCCCATTCCGTAAAAACCGAGTCCAAACAGCACATACCGTAGTTTACGGCTGGAGGCGTACGCTTTCAGCCCCGCTCCGCCTATCGCTCCGCACAAGGTCATCGCAATAAGCAAGGCAATCATCCAGCTATCGATCCGCACTGGTCAACGTCACCCCGATTCCCAGCAGCGCAACGGCGGCCACTTTCTGAAAAGTAATCTCTTCGCCGAGCAAAAAATACCCGTACATTAGCGCAAACACATAGCTTGCGCACATCAACGGATAGGCAACAGACAACTTTTCGTACGTAAAAGCCTTGATCATCAGCAGCGCTCCCAGCCCATAACACAGAAACCCGACGCCCAGATAGATCCACTGATCCAGCCCCCATTTCCAAAACAGCTGTCCTGTGGCGGTCAGAAAGGCGGAGAGCAGCATCAATAATTTGCCTGTATGACGCCCCTTTATTTCCCCCATGACAGTTCCTCCATCTCCGGTACGCGTTTGTTGATAAAGTACCGCCGCGCAACCAGCTTCATAACAGGCAGATCGGAGAGGGAATCCGAATAGGCGCAGGACTGTTCAAAATCAATGGCCATGCTCCGTTCCTTCAAGTAGGCCTGAATACGGCGTACCTTTTCCTCCCCTTTGCAGTTCATGCCGGCAATTTCGCACGTATATCCGTTGGCATGACGGACAAGCTCCGTTCCAATAACATGATCCACACAGGATAGCGTTTGGAAATATTTCATGTACGCATGAGGGGATGCCGTTACCAGCAGCACATGATACCCCTCCCGCTTGCGTTGCTGCATCTCCGCCAGGGCCTCGGCAAATACCGCGGTGCGCAGGCGGCTGGCATAGAAGTGCTCCAGATCTTGCTCCGACATGCGTTCGATGCCTTTGAAATAAGAGCGCTTGACCCGCTCCACGCTCAGGAGCCTTGCTTTGAACAACACCGTATGAACGGCAATCACGGGCAACCGCCACGTTAGCCCGGGATAGCGTTGGAGCGCGTAGCGGACAAACAGAAACATGGAATCGCGGCGTATAATGGTTTTATCAATATCAAAAATGGCTACTTTCGTACTTTTCAATCCGGGTCCTCCCTTGCTCCTGTCAACGGGAAATCATTCAAACACCGACAAAATGAAAATGACGCTAATGACATACAGGATGACGGTAATCAGGATGGGTTTATCCTCCAACAGAACCCGATCCGGCGAGCCGCCCTGGTTTTCCATGTGGATCAAATACAGATAGCGGAACATCCCATAAATGACGAACGGAATGGTCCACATCAAGTGTATGGTCCGACCGGACGTAAAGGTAAACAGCGAATAACTGATAATCGTCGCCGTCGTCACGATCGTGTTGAGTTGATCCAGCAGCGTGATGGAATAATGATCAAGCACTTTACGATGCGATCCGGTATGACCCTCAAGCAAGGTAAGCTCATGGCGGCGTTTGCCGATCGCAAGAAACAAGGACAGCAGCAGGGTGCAAATCAGGAACCACGGCGTGAACGGCACATGAATCAGCAAGCCGCCCGCGATCGCCCGCAGCACAAATCCAGCGGCGATGCTCATGACATCGAGAATGACCACATGCTTGAGCACAAACGAATACGATACGTTCAGTAAAAAATAGACGATGCACAAAACGCCGAATGACGAATTCAGAAAAAAGGCCGTAAGGACGGACAGCAGAAGCAGCCCGATGCCAAACAGCAGCGCATGCTTTGGATTTACCTGTCCCGAAGCGATCGGACGATTTTTTTTCACCGGATGCTGCCGATCTCTCTCCCGGTCGATGTAGTCATTCAGGATATACACGCAGCCTGCAACCAGACTGAACAAAATAAATCCAGCTACGGTCGTTATCATCGTTTCCATCCGAATTTCCTCAAAGGAAAACAGCAGCGCGGCAAACAGCAGCAAATTTTTCGTCCACTGTTTTGGACGCAGCAGCCGCAACAGGCCGGCGATGGGACCGCCCGTTCCCGCAGCCCGCGATAATGAGATGTCGGTATGTGGTGTTAGCAATTCCAATGTACTCCTTTCAAAAAACGTTTCTACTAGCTCTAGCTTCTCTATACAATAACGCAAAAAATTTATCATAGGTTACTTGGTTAATCTTGTAAAGTGAAAATTTTGGAAGAGCGACTTGTCGCATACAAAAAAAGAGACCGTTTCCCGGTCCCTTGCGGAAGCTTACCGCTATTAGCTTAAAATTGAAACTTCAAATCGCCGAGGCGGCGCTTAATTTCCGAAATGACACGGCGCTCCTCGTCCTCGCCGTCGGCTATAAATGTTACGGAGAAGCGGACGTAATGTCCTGCATCGTCCCACGGTACGGTGGAGATCAGCTTCTCCCGGATCAGGAACTGCGAGAAATCCTCGGCTGTGGCAAACGCCGGTCCGCCTTCCACGCCCTTCGGCGCTTCCACATAAAGGAAAAACGATCCCTGCGGCTTCTTCGCCTTGAAGCCCAAGTCGTTCAGCGCATTTACGAGCAGCTCGTGGCGGCGCGAATATTTGGCGGCGATTCTCTCCGTAATTTCCGGATGGGCCAGCCCGTATGCCGCCGCTTTTTGAATCGCGATAAACTGGCCGGAATCGTTGTTGTCCTTCACGTCGCCGAACGCCTTCACGACCAGCGGATTCCCGGCCACAAACCCGATTCTCCATCCCGTCATGTTAAACGACTTGGACAACGAGTGAAGCTCGACGCCCACGTCCTTCGCCCCCGGCACGGACAGGAAGCTCAGCGGCTTCTGGCCGTCATAGGTCAATGCGGCATAAGGAGCATCGTGAACGACGACGACGCGGTATTTTTTCGCCCAGTCCACCACTTTGGCAAAAAACTCCGGCGTCGCGCTTGCCCCGGTCGGATTGTTCGGATAGTTCAAATAAATCAGCTTCGCCCTGCGGGCCACCTCTTCCGGGATTGCGTCCAGATCCGGCAGGAAGTCGTTCTCCTCCGTCAATTGGACCGTATAGACTTCACCGCCCAAATACTTCGTATGCGTTCCGATGATCGGGTAACCCGGCACGGTCATTATCGTGATGTCGCCAGGGTTAATGAAGCAAGAAGGCAGCATGGCGATCGCCGGCTTGGAGCCGATCGAGTGAACGACCTCCGTTACCGGGTCAATGCCTTCGACGCCAAATACGTCATGGAGGTACTTCGCCGCCGCTTCCTTGAACTCGGCGATTCCGTTGTCGGCGTAACCGCGGTTCTCGCGTTTGGCCGCTTCCTCCGCCAGCTTGGCCACAATACCGGCATCGGCCATGTCGTCGGGTTCGCCGACGCCCATGTCGATCAGTTCAAGATCAGGAAACTCCTTCTTCGCCGCCGCTTTGGCGCGTTTGATTTTCTCGAATTTATAAATAGCGGTGTCTTTGCCGTAATTCGCTCCGCCAATGCGCTCCGCAAATTGCTGTTGAATATAAGTTTCTTGTCCGTTCAGCGTACTCATATCAGACGTCCATCTCCTTCGTATCATCAAAAATCCATTCTCGAATGGTTCGAACTCGCACTTTAAATATGCAGGAATTCGGCCTATTTAGAGAATGGATTAATCACCCGATCGTTTGTACTTTTTGATCAAGCTGTCTCCTGGAGGTGAACATTCGAGTCGACGCTCAGCGATTTCGCAGCGATTGCAGGACATCCTCCATATCCGGAGGAATCGGCGCGCTGAAATCCAAATAACGTCCGTCTGCCGGGTGCTCAAACCCCAATACGGCCGCATGGAGCGCTTGTCCGTCCATTTTGATCCCTTTGCTGCGGCCATACAGCGGATCCCCCACCAGCGGATGGCCGATGAACTTCATATGGACGCGGATTTGATGGGTTCGTCCGGTTTCCAGCTTCAGCTCAAGCAGCGTATAGTCGCCGAACCTTTCGACAACTTGAAAATGCGTCACTGCCCGCTTGCTGTTCCGTTCGATCACCGTATACATCTTGCGGTCATGAGGATCGCGGCCAATCGGCGCATCCACCGTGCCTTGATCATGGCTGACGTTGCCGTGTACCAGAGCATAATACTTCCGCGTCACGGAATGCGCCTTGAGCTGCGCCGCCAACGAGGCATGCGCTTTATCGTTCTTGGCCGCCATGATCAGTCCCGACGTGTCCTTGTCGATGCGATGCACGATCCCGGGCCGAAGCTCGCCGTTGATGCCCGACAGATCCTTGCAATGGTGCATCAAGGCGTTGACCAGCGTTCCGGAAGCGTGTCCCGGGGCGGGATGGACGACCATGCCGCGCGCCTTGTTCACGACGATGACATCGCCGTCTTCATAATAAATATCGAGCGGAAGGTCTTCCGGCACGATTTCCGTCGGCTCCGCCTCCGGTATGGTCAAGACGACCCGGTCGCCCTCCCCCAGCTTGTAATTCGCTTTGACCGGCGCGTCATTGACAACCAGGTTCCCCGCTTCAATCCACAGTTGAATCTGGCTGCGGGACACCTCATCCCCCAACTGCGTTTTTGCATATTTATCGATTCGCTCCTTGGCGTCGGCCGGTCCGGCCACCCACTCGAGCTTCTCGTCATCGAAATCTTCTACCGTTCTGTCCGAACTCATACCTTCTCCTCATGCTCCTGTTGGTTTGCGGTCTGCTTCTCGCGGCGAATCTCCAGCAGCGAATCCAAAATGATTAGCGCAACGCCAACGACAATGCAGGAATCCGCTACGTTAAAAATCGGGAACGTGTACGAACCGAAATTGAACATCAGAAAATCCACGACTTCCCCGCTGACGGCACGGTCCAGAAAATTCCCGATCGCTCCGCCTAACACCAGGGACAACGCCACCGGCAGCAGCTTGTTCGGCTGTTTTCTCACTTTCAGCAAATACCAGACGATCCCCACCACCACGACCGTGGTTACCACGATAAAAAACCAGCGTTGATCCTGTAAAATGCCAAACGCTGCGCCGCGGTTCCGATGGGAGGTAATGATGAAAAAGTCGCCGATCACCGGGATCTGTTCCCCGATCGCAAGTCCGGTAGCAATCCAATATTTCGTGCCTTGATCGACCAGAAAAACGATTAATGCAATCAAAAAATATACCACGCGGTCCGTCACCTCGTTTTTCATTTCCCGCCCGCTCCAAAGCGGCAGGATATTCCTCATCTAAGCCTTGTTTATTGTAGCACAGCCGGAAATGACCCGTCCATGCGCGAAAGGATTTTCCTTAGGTATTTCGTCATGGTTCTGCACAAAATACCGCTAGACGAGATGTCACACCCAACCGCTCTAGACACAGAAAGGAAGGAGCAACCTCATGGCGCATTTGATGAAAGAACAGCTTGCGGAGCTTACCGCAAAACTGAAGGAAACCCGGTCCGCTTTAAGCGGTCAATTGTCGGACAATGATCATTATGGAATGAATGAATCGATGCGCGATCAAACCAATGAGCTCAGCCCGATCGATAATCACCCCGGAGACCTCGGAACGGAGGTATATGAACGGGGAAAAGACCTGGCGCTCGCCGAGCATCACGAGCTGCATCTGACCCGGGTCGAAGATGCCCTCGAACGGATCGAGGCCGGCAGCTACGGCTATTGCGCGACCTGCGGCAAGCCGATCAGCTTCGAACGGCTCCGCGCGATCCCGGAAACGGCGTATTGCAAGGAGCACAGCCCGCAAACGTTCGTTTCGGCCAAACGCCCGATCGAGGAAATCTTCCTGTCTCCTCCGTTCGGGCGGACGAGCCTGGATGAACGCGACGACCAAACCGGCTTTGACGGGGAAGACGCCTGGCAGATCGTCGAGAGCTACGGCACCTCGAATTCACCGGCTTTAGCCGAGGATTCGGAAATCGACGATTACAACGATATGGAAATCGAGGCGTCCGAGGAGCTCGACGGATTTGTTGAGCCCTACGAGTCCTTCGTTGCCACCGATATCTATGGCAAAAACGTATGCTTTTACCGCAACGGGGTGTACCGAAAACATATGAGTGCCACCGAGCATTTGGATAGCGAAGATTCGCTGGGAACCGGCTCTAATAAGTATTAAGCTCTAACTGCCTTTGCACGATCCGCACGATGTCCGCGATATAGTCGCCGATGATCGGAAGGTTCAGCGCCCCCAGGACCTGCAGGACGTAGATGATCGTTGCCGCAAAAAAAGTAAAGCCGATCGCTATACCGACTCCCCGGGCCGTGCCGGACAACAGATTCAGCCAGATCAAGCGCCACGGGCGGTTCAGCAATTCGGTGTATTCGGCGATGCGCGATTTTTCCAACTGCCTGGTCCAGTTCAGGGTTAGGCGGTACATGGCGTTCATCTGCTCCTCCGGCGTTTCCGGCAAGGGCTCCGCCGCGGGTTCGGGCGCCGGTTTATGACGAGACATTTACACCCCATCCTTTGCTCCCCAGAGTATCCAAAAACACAAACGAGCCCATTCTCCTTCAAGGGAGACCGCAGGCTCGTTTGCTTCAATTGCTACTATTATAGCCCTTATGGAAAAGCTCCATTCAGGCGAATCCGTCCTCTTCCCGATCGCTGCACTTAAGCGTCAATCGAAATCGCGATCGTCTTGCTGCCGAGATCCACCGTTTCGGCGGCACCTTGCGGCTTGCCGAAGGCGACGTCGGTAATCAATACGTTCTCGCGCAGCACGTGTTCAAACGCGGTAATGGCCGCTTTCAATTCGTCGTCGACGTCGAGGGTGAGGTGCACCCGCTTCTCGATCGGCAGGTCCAGCTTTTTGCGGGTATCCTGCACGGCGCGAACGACTTCGCGGACCCAGCCTTCCTGCTCCAGCTCCGGCGTGATATCCGTATTAAGCGCTACGGTCAAACCGTAACCGGAAGCGGAAGCGTAACCCGGCTTCGCCTGCTTTTCGACGAGCAGTTCGTCCGCCGTAACCGCCAGCTCCTCGCCTTCCGGCGAAGTCACGGTAAATTGACCCTGTTCCACGATCGCGCGGGTTTGCTCCGGCGCAAGACTCTTCAGGTAGCCTTGCAGGAAGCCGACGTTTTTGCCGTATTTCTTGCCGGCCACCTTCAGATTCATTTTCAGCGTGAAATCGACAAAGCCGCTGTCGCTCGTTTCGATGTCGATCGCTTTGACGTTGATCTCTTCCTTGATGATATCTTCATATTCGCTCACCGCGAACTCGCGGTCCATGGAGACGACCAGGCTGGACAGCGGCTGGCGCGTTTTGATCCCGCTCTCGTTGCGGACGTTGCGGGCCAGCTCGACGATCTGCCGCGCGCTCTCCATGTCTTGTTCCAACGCCAGGTCGATCAACGATTCATCCGCTTGAGGATAATCGGCCAGGTGCACGCTCTCTCCGCCGCCCAGGTTGGTGTAAATATCCTCGGCGAGCATCGGCGCGAACGGCGCGATCAGCTTGGATACCGTCTGCAGCACATGAGTCAGCGTCTGGTAGGCGGACAATTTGTCCTCGGTCAGGCCGCTGCCCCAGAAGCGGTCGCGGGAACGACGGATATACCAGTTGCTCAACTCGTCGATGAACCCTTCGATCGCTTGCGAGGAGTTCACGAAGTCGTTAACCGCCAGACCTTTGTCGACAAACGGGATCAAGCTGTTCAGGCGGGACAGAATCCAGCGGTCCAGCTTATTCTTCGAAGGACGGTAAACGTGCTCCTCCGGGTTATAGCCGTCGATGCCGGCGTACAACGTCAGGAACGCATGGGTGTTGACTAACGTATCGACCACTTTGGATTTGGCTTCGGCCACGATCCCCTTGGAGAAGCGCTTGCTGTTCCAAGGCGCGCTGTCGGACAAGAGCGCCCAGCGGAACGCGTCCGTGCCGAACTCGTTGATGATCTCCCAAGGATCGATGACGTTGCCTTTCGATTTGGACATTTTCTGCCCGTTTTCATCCAGCACGTGGCCGGTGGCGATAACGGCTTTGTACGGCGCTTTGCCGGTGAACAGCGTGGATACGGCCAGCAGGCTGTAGAACCAGCCGCGCGTCTGGTCGATCCCTTCGCAGATCATGTCCGCCGGGAACTGCTCCGCGAACTTCTCCTGGTTCTCGAGCGGATAATGATGCTGCGCAAACGGCATCGAACCGCTGTCGAACCAAACGTCGATGACTTCGCTCGTCCGTTCCATCACCCCGCCGTCGCAGTGCGGGCAACGGACCTTCACTTCATCCACGTACGGCTTATGCAGCTCCAAATCCTCGCTGACATGGCCGACCGCATGCTCGCGCAGCTCGGCGATGCTGTGCGGCGCGAACTGCCCGCCGCAATCCGGACAAACCCACACGTTCAGCGGCGTGCCCCAATAGCGGTTCCGGCTGATGTTCCAATCGACCAGCTCTTCCAGGAACTTACCGAACCGCCCTTCGCGGACATGCCCCGGATACCAGTCGACGGAGTTGTTGTTGGCGATCAGTTGATTCTTCACCGCGGTCGTTTCGATGAACCAGCTCTCCATTGCATAATACA
Organism: Paenibacillus sp. JL3B1040; assembly: GCF_057063165.1. Classification (NCBI taxonomy): domain Bacteria; kingdom Bacillati; phylum Bacillota; class Bacilli; order Caryophanales; family Paenibacillaceae; genus Paenibacillus; species Paenibacillus tiangongensis. The sequence continues at coordinate 3,621,646 of NZ_CM169317.1, forward strand.
GCAGCGGCGATTTGCAGCGCCAGCAGAACGGATAGCTGTGCTCGTATTTCTCTTTGCTGTACAGCGTTCCTTGCTCGGACAACATCTTGATGATGTCGAGGTCGCAGTCCTTTACAAAACGGCCGGCAAAATCGGTTACCACATCGGTATAACGCCCTTGGCCATTGACGACGCTGACGAAGCTGACGCCGTTCTCGCGGCAGACGCGGTAGTCGTCTTCGCCGTGCGCCGGCGCCATGTGGACGATCCCCGTACCGCTGGCGTCGGTGACGAACGAAGCCCCTACGATGACGTTGATGTTCTCGGCTTGAATGTAAGTGAACGGCGGCGTATAGGTTTTGCCCACGAATTCCGATCCTTTATGCGTCGACAATACCGTGTGATCGCCTTTCATCACTTTCTCGACCAGGTTCTTGGCGACGATGTATACGCCGTCTTCCTGCTTCACCCGGGCGTATTCCATGTCCGGATTTACGGCCAGGGCCACGTGGGACGGCAGCGTCCACGGCGTGGTCGTCCAGGCCAGCACATACTCGCCGGTATCGTTCAGCTTGAATTTGGCCGTGGCGCTGAGGTCCTTAACGTCCTCATAGCCCTGTGCCACTTCGTGGGAGCTCAGCGACGTTTGGCAGCACGGGCAATACGGGCTGACGCGGTGTCCGCGATACAGCAGGCCCTTATCGTGAATCGTCGCCAGGATGTTCCACACGCTTTCGATGTAGCTGTTGTTCAGCGTGATGTACGGATCATCGAGATCCACCCAATACGCGATGGCCTCGGTAAACTCGCGCCACTGTTTTTCGTAGCCGAACACGCTGTCTTTACATTTTTTCACGAAGGCTTCGATTCCGTACTTCTCGATCTCCTGCTTGCCGGAGATGCCCAGCTCCTTCTCCACGCCCAGTTCGACCGGCAACCCGTGCGTATCCCAGCCCGCTTTGCGGACGACGCGGTAGCCTTTCATCGTTTGGTAGCGGCCGACAAAATCCTTGATCACGCGCCCCAGCACATGCCCGATATGCGGCAAGCCGTTGGCGGTCGGCGGTCCTTCGAAAAAGACGTAGTTTGGCCGACCCGCCCGGTTTTCGATACTCCGCTTAAACGTATTTTCGCGGCTCCATTTGTCGAGAATCCGCAAGTCGCGCGTACGCGCATTTTCTTTGACATCGACTTTCTTCATTTTTCTCTTCCTTTCTTGAATTAAGCCTGGAAAATAAAAAAAGCCCCGCCCCCGGAAGGGACGAGACTTGTGCTCGCGTTACCACCCTTGTTTCATGCGCTTCGAACGCAGCCGCCGTCTGGACGGGGCCGCAACCTAGCATGACACCTTGATCCCATACGCTTCATATGGGGGCGGTATAACGGCCGACAACCGGCAAAGCTTACTGGATCGGATTTTGATCACGAAGCAGATCAGGTAGATAATTCGACGTCGAATCTTGGATTCAACCGGGCCTTCCGTTGCTCACGTAGCTTCCAGCTACGCTCCGCTACTCAGTCCCTAGTTTCATCCAACCTTCTCGGTGCTGAAAATCCGATTAAGAAGAGTTCAGCTTTGCTTCTCCGGGAGGATCTTCCGTCCGCGCTTTGAACGTTGGCTTTCAGCAAGGGGCCAACTCTCTGGGGAACAAAAATCGCGGCGTACTGGTTCCCATCATCGAATCATTCCATTATGCAAGTACAATATGTAATTAGTTATATCGTATCGCCTGCCTTGTGTCAACATGATGCTATCGCCCGGGCTCAGCCGTTTGCCTGACGGAGCGCGTTTTTCCCCGTAATGTCCGTTCTCCCCTGCATGTGTACGTTTTCCCCTCCTAAGTTTCTTCGCCGCCTCTTTTATAATGAAAGTGGAAATCAATCGACGCGAAAGGAGCGAGTTAAACCGATGGACACCACGTGGCAAGCAAAATGGATCTGGCATTCCGGCGAGTCCAGCCCCCGCAACGATTGGAGTTGTTTTCGCCAAACGTTTTCGTGGCCGGAAGCCGGACACGGGCGGGCAATTCTCAAGTTGACGGCGGATTCCAGATACGTCCTCTACGTCAACGGACAACGGGTTGGGCAAGGCCCCCCGCGATCCTGGCCGTTTCGACTGGCCTATGACGAATACGACATCGGCCATCTGCTGAGACCGGGACGGACCAACGCCATCGCCATATTAGTCATGCATTTCGGCATCAGCAACTTCTATTACTTGCGGGGACGCGGAGGGCTGCTTGCCCAATTGGAGGTCGGGAGCAGCTATCACGGCCAAGACCAAAACCAGACCTTGACCGGCGCGGACGATGCCGGGCAGGTATTGACGGCTACGGACGAAACGTGGCTAACCGTTACCCATCCGGGTCATGACCGGCGTTCCCCCAGAATGTCTTGCCAGCATGCTTTTGCCGAGAAAATCGACGCCCGGCTGTGGGACGACGCCTGGACCCGGCCGGATTACAAGCCCGGTCCGGTGTGGCGCCCAGCCGCCGTCATCGGCCCGGCGGGATGCGAACCTTGGGGAGTGCCGGTACCGAGGGACATTCCTTATTTAACGGAAGAGCCCGTTTATCCCCGGCACGTCGAACGACTTAACAAGGTCAAGCCTGTTCAATTTACCGCGGCGATCGACCTGCGCAATCAATTTTATGAAGCGAGCACCGATACGGCGAATCCGGCGGAGTTCCTCGGATTCCTGGCTACTGTCATCCGCTGTGAACGGCGCTGCACGGCTACGCTGGCGTTCATCGATGTCGGCGCGACTTTTCGGGGCTGCAGCCTGGACGGGGTTCACTACGATGAGAAGTCGCTGGTAGGGGAAGCCCCCGAACGTTTCCTCCGCCTTGACCTTGTGCCGGGCGACCATTTTTTGCTGATCGACGTGAGCGGAGGCACGCACGGTGGCGGGTATCATTTTGCCGTGGATGCGGAAGAGCCGTTGGAGTTCTTATCGCCCTTCTCGTTCCTTCAGGCCGACAACCTTGCCCAAGCAGACGTTAACTCCGCCTTTGTCACCCTCGGCCCCTTCGACGGCGGTATCCGTTACGATCATCGGCCATCCCCGCCGATGGACGAAGCGCATCCGAATTATTTGCGGGCCAAAGAAATATCCGATTCGGCAGGGCTACTGACGTTTTCGACTTGGCTCCGTCCCGTTCCCGAAGCGCTGGTCAGCCAGGAAGATGTGTTTATCCTGTCCGTTTGGAAGAGGCATGAAACGCCCCAGTCCATTCCAAACAATCTGCAGAACGCGGTGATTCCCGGCCCCGAATTCGCGGAAATTCCATGGTACTCCGATGCGGATACCGAATTTGTGATCGACTTTGGCAAGGAACTGTCGGGCTATTTGCAGTTCGAGGTGGACGCACCGGAAGGAGCAATCCTCGATTTTTACGGATTCGAATTCATGCATGACGGCCGGCGCCAGGATACCTACGGACTGGATCATACGCTTCGTTATATCTGTGCCGGCGGACTTCGCAAGTATACTTCTCCGGTGCGGAGGGGGCTGCGTTACTGCCAGGTTACCGTACGGAACGCGTCATCCCCCGTTCGCATCCGTTATCTGCGAATGCTGCAAAGCAATTATCCCATCGCCGAAATCGGGCAGTTCCGTTCTTCGGATTCGCGCTTGAATGATATCTGGCGGATCAGTCAACATACGACCCGGCTTTGCATGGAGGATACCTTCGTCGATTGTCCGATGTACGAGCAGACCTTTTGGGTTGGCGATGCCCGAAATGAAGCGCTGATCAACTACTATTTGTTTGGGGCCGATCGGATCGTGGAACGGTGTCTTAGATTAGTGCCGGGTTCACGGTTCCAAACCCCGTTTTACGCCAACCAGGTGCCCAGCGGATGGAACAGCGTCATCCCGAACTGGACGTTCTTCTGGGTGATCGCCTGCTTGGAGCTGTATCGCTATAATGGGGATAGAGCCTTTGCGGCGGATATTTTCCCCCATATCGAATACACACTGAAGCATTATTTGGGCCGACTCGACGACCGGGGACTGATGCGGATGCGCAGTTGGAACCTGCTCGATTGGGCTCCGATCGACCAACCGAACGACGGCATCGTTTCGCACCAGAATATGTTTCTCGTGAAAGCGCTGTCGTCCGCTGCCGATATGGCTTCAGCCCTCGGCCATGACGAAGCCGAAGCGTTCTATGCCGATCAGGCAAACCGTTTGGCGGCCGCCATCAATGCGCATTTATGGTCGGAAGAACGCGAGGCCTATCTCGACTCCATTCATGCGGACGGACGGCTCTCTGACATCTTCAGCATCCAAACGCAAGTCGTGGCGCTGTTGTGCGGCATTCCCGAACGGGCCGGGGACGAGACCCCTCCGCATTCGGAACAAGGTTTCGCTGCAGCGGCGGATCAACGCGTTGGCGCCTCTCCCGCCGGTCGGAGGCTCGCTTCCGTGGAAAGCATCATCCGGCATCCACCTCGCTCCTTCGTGCAAATCGGCAGTCCGTTCATGTCCTTCTTTTATTACGAAGCGCTAGCCAAATTGGGCGAATGGGACGTCATGCTCGAAGACATCCGCCATCAATACGGACAAATGATCGATTGGGGGGCCACGACCTGCTGGGAGATGTATCCGCATTTCTCGGAAAACCGGGCGAATCCGAATCTTCTTACCCGGAGCCATTGCCATGCCTGGTCCGCGGGGCCGGCCTATTTCCTGGGCGCTTACGTTCTTGGGGTACGCAGCCTTGAGCCCGGCTGGAGCCGGGTCCTCGTCGCCCCGCAGCCTTGCGGCGGACTGTCCTGGGCCCGCGGCTCGGTTCCCGTTCCGGGCGGCGGTAGGATCGATGTCTCGTGGCGCCTGGAGCCCCCACATCCTGCGGAGGGAACAGCGGGAGACGGGCAAACGCCGCCTGCCTCAACCCGGATGCATCTGCGCATCGTTTCCCCGGAGGCTATCGATATCGAGATTCAGCTCCCGCGTGAGGTTGACGCTGTGACTGAGCATATCCGTCTGGCCTCGTATTCCGGGACGCCGGAGTAAGCGTTACATCCGGGCTGAAGGGTCGAAATTGACCCTGCCCGGGCCAGGCGCCTATAATAAGGGCAACCGCAACGAAGGAGGGATTACGGTTGTCGTTGTTCCGAGGGGAGAAGGTATTGGACGGGACCGCCTTTTTTACGGACGCACTGCCCTTTTTCTTTAACCGGGCCGAGGAGACGTTTGACCTGCAGATGCACAGCCATCGATTCGTGGAGATCGTGCTCGTGGTTGATGGAGAGGGGTTCCATTATATCGACGATGAGGTCGTTCGCGTCGCCAAGCACGATTTGTTCCTGCTCCCCGCCGGGGCAAGACATGTGTTTCGCCCCGTTCACGCGGGTTCGCGCCGACCGCTGATCGTATCCAATTGCTTGTATGAGCAAGTGAAGCTTCGGACCTGTCTGGAATCCTTGCCGGGCTTTCATGAGCTGAGCCGTTCCAGGCCCTTTTTGTTCGGGGAGCATGACACTGAACCGCGGAGGTGGCTTCATTTGAAGGATTGCGGCGGTCAATGGAGCGCTTGGTTTCGAACCGCTAACCGTGAATATACGGAAAGAAACCCCGGCTATGTCATCAAGCTGTACAGCCTGTTCATCGAGCTGGCGGTCATGCTGGAACGCCATTTGGAACGCGGGGAGTCTCATCAAGCCCCTGCGCCGGAAGCTCGGGTCATGGAGGAAGTCGTTCGCCGGATCGATGCGTCCTATCGGACCCCGATAACCGCCCGCAGCTTTGCTGCCGCCAGTCATTTAAGCGAGCGGCATTTCCATCGATTGTTCCGGCGATACGCAGGTTGCACGTTTAACGATTACATCCAAAGGAAAAGAATCGAGACGAGCCGCGAACTGCTGGCAACTACCAGGTTACCCGTTCAGGAGATTATGCGAGCCGTTGGTTATGCGGACAAAAAGCATTTCCTGTCCCTATTTAAGCAGACAACCGGCGTCTCCCCTTCGGAGTATCGTCGGCAAGCCAGCTCAACCGATCGGCTTGATGGAGTCCAATAAAAATAACGCCATTTGACGAACCCTTCCGGGAAGCCAAATGGCGTTTATTGGGTTTGGTTTAATACAGCTCTTGCACTTCTTGCCCTTTCTCGGCGCCGCGTTCGCGGGTCTCCAGCGTATCCCAGCCGTCGCTGCTGAGCAAATCCAGCTGCGCTTCCACCAGCGTACGGAATCGTGCCCGGTAGATGGAAGCCTGCTTCTTGAGCTCTTCCACTTCCATGGCAATTTTGCGTGATTTGGCCAGTGATTCGTTGACGATCCGGTCGGCGTTCTTCTCCGCCTCCTTCACGATCAACTGGGCTTCCTTCTTCGCGTTGTTCTTCACTTCGTCGGCCGCTTCCTGAGCGACGATGATAGTCTTACTGAGCGTTTCTTCGATATTGGCAAAATGATCCAGTTTCTCCTGCAAAGTCAACAGCTGGTTATGTAGCTCCTTGTTCTCCCGGATCACGATCTCATAATCTTTGATCACTTGGTCGAGAAACTCGTTGACTTCATCTTCGTCGTAACCGCGAATACGTCTGGAAAACTCTTTGTTATGTATATCCAGCGGCATTAATGGCATGATCCCCACCTCCTAGAAATTTCGAAACTTCCCTTAAAGCGATGGTTCAAAAGCTTGGACTTATTGAACTCGCACTTCAGCGGGAAGACGTGGTCAATATAATCACGAGATACATTCAGGAAACAGTTCGAACTATCTTATTCGACAAGAATCCGCCATCTCCTGCAAACCGCCTCACACAAATTTACCGATTTTGACACGATGTCTGCCCTTTTTGGTCAAGCCGCCCGCCTCGAGCACTTTAAACCGACCGAAGCCTTGCAGCGCGATCACGTCGCCGGCCTTCAGCGGCGTGGAGGGGTCCTCCTCCGTTCTCCAGTTCACTCTGCAGCGGCCGGCTTTGATCGGAATCAGCACTTTGCTGCGGCTTAAGCGGAACACATCGCTGACGATACCGTCCAGTCGCAAAGAAGCCACCGTTAATTCCAGCGGCTCGAGCTCCTTCTCCATCGTCCTCAGCTCGCTCAGGTTCAACAGTTCGGTAAGGACGCTGACGCGATGCACCTGATGGAGGTTCATCTGCAGGTAGGGGGCGATCTCTTCAGCAACCACCACATGGCACCCGTCCTCGTGGACATGGATGTCGCCGATTTTGTCGCGTTTGAGCCCCACCCCCAATATCGCCCCCAAATAATCGCCGTGCTGTAGGGCGAGAAACTTCGGGTCTCCCGAGAGGATGCCGAGCACTTTCATGCCCATCGGTTCTTGGCTGAGATCCCGGTAATCCGGAGCAATTATCGCCCGGCGCCGTTCCGCGCCTTCATAACCGCCGTCCAGCCGAATCTGCGTATCCGGATGACGATTGGCCAAGGACTCCAGAATATAACACTGCCGCGGATCCAGGAAGTCGCTAAGCTTGACCTCATGGTAATCCCCGGCATTCACTACCCATTCCCAAGCCCGGTCGACAAACGGCCGTTCCTCCGGTTTAAAATGTTCATAAATCTCGGCTTTCATCACTAATACCCGAAGATATAATGCAGAACGCTCATTAATCCGAAGGCTGCCACGCGGAGAACGAACAAGGCAATAATCGGAGAAATGTCGATCATCCCCATGATCGGAGGAATAAACCGCCGAAAGGGAGCCAGATAAGGTTCAACCAGCTTGCCGAGCAGCTCGCCGATAAAGCTCTCTCGGGCGTTAGGCACCCAAGACATCAAAATGTAAACCAGAATCATATAAAAATAAATATTGTATAGCAGCCCTACGATGGAATCGATATAGCCTACCAAGCTGTCATCACCTCATTCTGTTGTAATCGGAATCCTCCGTTAAAATCTCCGTGATGGACCCCTGAATCTCGACGGTATCCGGCGTACACAAAAAAATATTCGCTCCGATTTTGGAAATGCCGCCGCTAAGCGCGTAAATCGTCCCGCTCAAGAAATCGATAATACGCATCGCCTGATCATTGCGAACCCGCTGCAAATTGACCACGACCGAGCGATGGGAACGCAGATGGTCGGCGATTTCCTGCGCTTCGTCATAGGAGCGAGGCTCATAGAGGATCACCTTGACATTCTTCTGGGAGTGAATGCTGACCACGTTGTTTCCTCTCTGATTTTTACGGGATTCAAAGCTTGGGGTTTCAATTTCCGTGTCCTCTTGACCGGAAAACTGTTCGCGCTCCACAATCTCTTCTTCTTCCTGCAAGCCCAGAAAGTTCATGAACCGGTTCATTACTCCCATTACGTCAATTCCCCTTTCCCCACTAAAATCGTCCCAAGGCGCACCCAGGTCGCCCCTTCCTCAATCGCCACTTCAAAATCACCCGACATGCCCATCGACAATTCCGTTAACGGCTCCGTGGTGATCGACAGGGCGTTCAGTTGATCGCGCAACTCGCGCAGCCGGCGGAAGACCGGTCTTGTCCGTTCCGCATCCTCCTCGATGGGGGCCATCGTCATCAGTCCTGCGATTTTAATATGCTTCAAATCAGCGGTTTCCCTTAGAAAATCGGCAGCCGTTTCCGGCGTAATTCCCTGCTTGGATTCCTCACCGGATACGTTCACCTGCAGGAACGCGATAACGCTCGTTCCGAGCGCCGCAGCCCGTTTCTCCAATTCCCGGGCCAGCGACAACCGGTCCAACGAATGAATATATTGGAACTTCCCGATGACGTCCTTGACCTTATTGCTCTGCAGATGGCCGACAAAATGCCAGGTCCCTTGTCCGCCGAGCGCGTTCCATTTGGGGACGGCGATTTGCGGGCGATTCTCGCCAATATGCTCGATGCCTTCCTCCAGGACTTCACGCGTAGCTTCGGTCGACACGTATTTGGTTATGGCGACGACGCGGACCTCCTCGCGGTTCCTTCCACTCCGTTCACAGGCGGCCTCAATCCGCTCTTCCACGTGCTTAATCCGTTCCTTCAGCGACACGGGAAGGATCACCTCTCTTTTATGCCTATCCAGCTTGCCATCCTCCCCGTAACGCCGCTTTGCGCCCGATAGGAGTAAAAATACTCCGGATGGCAGCTTGTACACCATGTTGTACATTCGATATGAGTCGGCAATATTCCTGCTTTAATCATAATGATTCGATTCATTTCTTTCAAGTTCAGCATCGTTTTCCCCGCATTATCCGAAGCGGAAGTATATGTTTGATCCTCCCGAAGGCCTTCACCAGGCGGCAGCGCTGCGCGGACTTTCACCATCACCGCCTCGTCCACCTCGTAACAGCAGCCGCCGATGCTGGGGCCAATTGCGGTACGAATCTCGCTTCGCCGGCTGCCGTACTCCCGCTCCATCGTTCGGATCATTTCCTCGGCAATAAGGCCGACGGTGCCTTTCCAACCGGCATGGGCCAAGCCGACGACGCGGCCTGCGGGATCGGCGAAATAAAGCGGTACGCAATCGGCATAAAACGAAGTCAGCAGCACCCCGGGCTCGTTCGTTACCAGCCCGTCCGTCGCCTGAAAGGCGCTGCTCCGATCCAGGTAGCCCTTGCCGCGATCTCCGGCACGGACCACGGCGACGGCATTGCCGTGAACCTGCTCGCCGCAGGTCCAGGCATCGGGAGCGAAGCCCAGCGCCTCGGCTAACCGGCGCCGGTTCTCCAAGACATGCCGCGGATCGTCGCCGACATGGTAAGCGAGATTCAAGCGACCGTACGGCGGCTCACTGACCCCGCCCGACCTTCCGGTAAACCCAACGCTGATTCCCGAGATCAAACCCGACCATGGGGCCAACTCGAACCGTTCCGGGTGTTGGTCATTAGCATTCCTTACAAACGGTTCCATCATCCATCTCCTTAAGGTTATTAAAAAAACGTCTTTTGATCACGAAGTAGTTCCTAGGTGCCTATTCGACATCGAATCTTGAATTCAGCCGGGCCATCCGCTGCTCACGTAGGCTTACCTACGCTCCGCTGCTCTGTCCCTAGCTTCATCCAACCTTCTCGGTGCTGAAAAGCCGTTTTTTTAATTTCTATTAGATTTTATTGATCACGAAGTAGTTCCTAGGTGCCTATTCGACATCGAATCTTGAATTCAGCCGGGCCATCCGCTGCTCACGTAGGCTTACCTACGCTCCGCTGCTCTGTCCCTAGCTTCATCCAACCTTCTCGGTGCTGAAAAGCCGTTTTTTTAATTTCTATTAGATTTTATTGATCACGAAGTAGTTCCTAGGTGCCTATTCGACATCGAATCTTGAATTTAGCCGGGCCATCCGCTGCTCACGTAGGCTTCCGTAGATTTTTATATAATAGTTCAAGTCTACCACAAATCGGCGAGGCGCCGCTTGCGATTTCTAGCTCCGCCGCTCCGCACGCCCGTCCCGGTCGATATACACGGTAGTATCGTAAGCCGTCTGAGTTCGGGATTCGCGCAATTCCTCCATTTTGACCAAAACGACGTCGGAACCGATCTTCACGATATTTTTCCAGGGGATGATCAAATCGCTGCCTCCGCCGAACAACCCCATGAATTTGGCCCCGACGGGCACGACGATCGCCTCGATGACTCCTTGCCGCAAATCCAGTTCCAGGTCGCTGATATGCCCGAGTCGTTTCCCGTCCACGACATTAATGACGTCCTTCGTCTGGAAATCGGATATCTTCATACTCGCCCTCACTACATTCTCCATGGTTTTACGCCCCCGTTCCGTCTGATTCATTCCGTCCCTTTACTATATGTGCAAAGGATTGCCAGCATGCGCCCTTGGCCACGGGAAAAGAACACTCGAACAACGCGAAAAGGACCTCCCCCAAGATTCTTTGATCCTGGAAATGAAGTCCTTCCGCCCGTTACGTTCTAGTTATCGTATTATTTGCCCAGCGCCCCGGCTGCGGCACTTTCGCCGCCCAGACGTCCGGAGGTGAACGAATAGCCGATGCCTACGCCGTTGCCGACATACGTATCGTTGAACAGCACGCCTTCGGATTCAAGCCCGACCGCGTAAAGCCCTTTTACCGGCACGCGTTTGTCGTTCAGCACTTGGAATTTAGGGTTTACGAGCAAGCCGCCAACCGAGCCCAGGTTATTGATTTCGGCAATAATCGCGTAATAGGGGCCATCGCCCATCGGCAGCAAATAATCTTTGGTTTTACCAAACTCTGTATCTACGCCCGTTTCCGTCGCTTGCGTATATTTGTTGAATGCGTCCTTAAACACCTCTGCGTCCATTCCGGCGTTTTTGGCCAATTCCTCGATCGTATTGCCTTTGTACCCGTCCCCGTTCTCCACCATCGAGTCAAACACGGATACGACGTTCTTCCATGGGGTATCCAGCTTGAACTGATCGGTGAAATCCGCGTAAAATTCCGGAGGAAGTCCGGGCAGCCCCGGCGCCTTAATGCCGTTCATGCCTTTCGCTTCCAAAGCCTTCAATTGCGATTGCGATACGATCACCAGATGGTAAGGACCGTTAAACGCACTCGTATTCGCTGCCGCAACCGCCGTCAAGGTCGCCGTCTCATCTCTGAACCGCGCTCCCGAAGGACCCACGTTCATCAAGGTCGGCAGGTAGCTCAGCATCATAGGGTAGCTCGCTTCAAAGGACGAATATTGCTTCTTCAGATTGCTTGTCCCTCTCGCCAATGTCTGATGCAGCATTTGTCCGCCGAAGTTGTCCGGCACCTTTGCGCCAACAGCCCAGGACATTTCCAGCCCTTCGCCAATGTTTTGCGCGAGTCCGCCGTTAACGCCCTCAAATCCAAACGCTTCCTTCACCATTTCCTTGTTGCCGGCATATCCGCCTGTAGCCATCACGACGCTTTTCGCGCTGATTTCCAGCGTTGTACCGTCCGCCTTTTCCGCTACGACGCCGGTCACAGCTCCTTCCGCGTCGGTCATCAACTTCTTCGCGGTCGTTTCGGTGATGACCTTGCCGCCGTTCTTCTCTACGGAAGCCGCCAGCATGGTGCGGAGCGTTTGTTCACGGGTGTTATAAGACGGCAGCACATGCAGTTGTTCTCCGCCGAAATTCATGAAGGTCGTAACGTACCCTTTGCTCTTCAGCCAATCGTAGGTATCTCCGGATTTCGTGACGTATTGGCGGATTGCCGCCGCATCCACTCTCCAGTGATTATTTACGATCCAATTGGAAATCTCCTGTTCCACGTTCACCTTTAATCCGCTGGCGACCGCGGCGGAGGAATTATAGAATTTGCCGGCCCAGGACAGGTTGCTGGCGCCCCCGATCACGCCGGTTTTCTCGATGATCACGACTTTAGCGCCTTTATCCGCTGCCGTCACTGCCGCCGATACGCCGGAAGCGCCTGCGCCGACGACAACGACGTCCGCTTGGAGCTTCTCCGTTTTCCCTGCGCCGGGCTTCTTGACGCTAACCGACTTCAAGGCATTGACATCGCCGCCCGCTTTCTTTACGGCGTCCTCCACCGCTTTCAGCATGGCATCACTCGACAAGCTCGCGCCGCTCACGGCGTCGATAGCCAGCGATTGATTGGCGAGGATTTGCTCCTTGATTTTGTTCAGCGCGGCATCCCCCAATCCTTCGGTTTCCGTTTGGCTGACGATCTTGATATCTTTGATCCGATCCGCTTGCTCCATCGTCACTTGCACTTTGATGACGCCGTCTTTGCCTTCGGCTTCTCCGGTATACGTCCCCGCCTTAAACTCCGAAGCCTGCGCTGTCGAAGGGCTGGCATGAAACAGTTTCCCGGAATGCCACCCCCAGCCGAACATCGACGCAATCAAAACGATGCAGATGGATAACATGAGCATTTTGTTACGTTTGCTGCGCATTTCTCTTCTCCCCTTACTTCATGCATATTGAAGCCTTTTTTGTGATTGTTTTCACATATCATGTAACATGGCTTCCGAATCAAGCATAAACCTTAGTGCGGCACCAAGGTCAATAGGCTTCCTCTATGGGGATATGCATTTCCAGGAAAGAACGTTTCACTCCTTCATGATTTTCGGTCAGTATCAACCGGCCGGTCACCGCGCCGTTAATCGCGTAGTGGTGCTCGTCCACGTAAGTGAGCATAAACCGGAAGGACTCTTTGGAAAAATGCTCGCTCTGGGGCGACAGGATCACGGAAGACACACAGCGGGATGGCGGGATGTACTCCAGATGCCCGTCCAATGCGATTCCGAGCTGACGCGCCTCGTCTTCGGAGATCGACAAGCCCCAGTTGTAATTCAAAAGGGCTTCCTCCGATTCGATGGAGTCCCGCTCGATGCGGAAGCAATAATACGAATAGGGCAGCATTTCCATCAAGGCATTAATAGTGCCTTCCAAGCCTTTTGTGTCGAGTAGGTCGTTTTTGTCCGTTTGCTTTATACGGTAGAGGCCCGGCCTGTCCACAAGCTCACACCGGTAAAGCCGACTCTCCAGACGCTGCACTTCCCGGCTCAGCTCCTCCAGTTTATGGAGCAGCATCATGCTTTTGCGAATCTCTTCCTCCAGCTCCTGCTTGCTGGCCTCCATTTTTTCGAGGATGTCGCCAAGCGAGGCATTTTGAATCAAGCCGGCCACGTCCTGCAGCGGAATCTGCAAACTTCGATACCACCGACTCATCAACAGGTTCCTGGCGTCCAGGTCGTTGAAATAACGGTAGCTGTTGTGGCGGTCCTTAACCGGCTTGACGATGTCGTGCTTTTCGTACAGACGGAGCGTGTCCCTAGTGATGCCGAGCCGCGAGGAAAACTCGCCAATGCAATACTTCATGCTTCTTCCCTCCTCGCATAACTCGCGTCGCAAGCCTATTGCACCATCTTTTATGATACAAAAGGAGGAAGCGATGAAGATATGGAAATGTTCACAACAAAAAAGGTCCCCGCAGGGACCGAACTTACGACTTCACATGCTTCTGCATTTGTAAAATGGCGGATTTCTCAAGCCTGGATACTTGTGCCTGGGAGATCCCGATTTCGTCGGCAACCTCCATTTGCGTTTTTCCTTCGAAGAAACGCATGGACAAGATCATCTTCTCGCGGCGGCCCAACCGTTGCATCGCTTCGCGCAAAGCGATTTCCTCGATCCAGGATACGTCCTTGTTCTTGTCGTCGCTGATTTGGTCCATCACATAGATGGGATCGCCGCCGTCATGGTAAATCGGTTCGAACAAAGAGACCGGATCCTGGATGGCGTCAAGGGCAAAGACGACGTCCTCCTTCGGCAAGCCCAATGCCTCGGAAATTTCGAAAATCGTGGGTTCGCGTGAGTTCTTGTTGGTCAGGTTGTCCCGCATTTGCAGCGCTTTGTAGGCAATATCGCGCAAACTGCGGGAGACGCGGATCGGGTTGTTGTCCCGCAGGTAACGCCGGATTTCCCCGATAATCATCGGTACGGCGTAAGTGGAGAATTTGACGTTCTGCGATAAATCGAAATTATCGATGGCTTTCATGAGTCCGATGCAGCCAACCTGGAACAGGTCGTCCACATACTCCCCCCGATTGTTGAATCGCTGGATGACGCTCAGCACGAGTCTCAGATTGCCATTTACTAACTTTTCTCTGGCTGATCTTACGTGGTCCTGCTGCAACGAGTGGAATAATTCACGCATTTCCGCATTGGTTAGAACGGGCAATTTTGCGGTATCGACACCGCAAATTTCGACTTTGTTTCGGGTCATCGTGTCTAAACCTCCCAAGGAGAAACTAATGAACAGTATCTCCCGGGACTGCATTTTTATTCCGCAGCCCTCTTTCCATGACGAAGCAAAATCACGAAGCCGATTCGACCCTGACTGTTTGAGTATCGCGCTTAGACCATCTTGTTAAATTCCTTACGCAGCCGTTTAATGATGCGTTTCTCCAGGCGCGAGATGTACGATTGCGAAATCCCGAGCAGGTCGGCCACATCCTTTTGCGTCTTCTCGTCGCCGTCAACCAGCCCGAACCGCAGCTCCATGATCATGCGTTCCCGTTCGGTCAATTTGTCGAGCGCTTTGTGCAGCAGCTTGCGGTCCACCTGCTCCTCGATGTTTCGGTAAATCGTATCGTTCTCCGTACCGAGTACGTCGGACAGCAGGAGCTCGTTGCCGTCCCAATCGATGTTGAGCGGCTCATCGAAGCTTACCTCGGTGCGGATTTTGCTGTTGCGGCGCAAATACATCAGAATTTCGTTTTCGATACAGCGGGAAGCATAGGTGGCCAGCTTGATTTTCTTCTCCGGGTCGAAGGTGTTCACCGCCTTGATCAGGCCGATCGCGCCGATCGATACCAGGTCCTCGATGTTGATTCCGGTATTTTCAAACTTTCGGGCGATATACACGACGAGCCGCAGATTGCGCTCGATCAGCATGGCCCGGATCGCCGCGTCGCCGCTGGGCAGCCGCTGCAGCAAGTATTCTTCCTCTTCGCGCGTCAAGGGAGGGGGCAGCGCTTCGCTCCCGCCGATATAGTAGATTTCCTCGCTTTTCAGCCCAAAAAGAAACAGCAGCCGGTAATACTGCAGCTGCAGCATCATTTTCCACTTTACATGCATGGTTTCGTATCCTCCTAAGTTACGTTCCCGTTTTACTGATGGGGTCCGTGCCTTCCTTCGCCTCCGCCGTCTCAACCAGCGCGGGATGAATGATCGCCCGGTAGGCCCCTTCCGTCGATAATCGCCCCCCATCCAAGCCGATCAACAACCGGGTCGAACGATGTTCCCGTCCCTCCAGACGCACCGTCACCTCGTCGGGCTTAAGCGCCAGCATAAACTGCGTACCCTTGTTGATCCCCCGGTAGGGAACGAGCCGCAGCCGCTCCGGCCAAGGAAAATCTCCCGCTTCCGTCAGCTCCAGGATGAGGTTGTCCGCACGCTCGTCAGCCAGCTTCCCTCGATACGCCGGGGGGAGAACCCGCTCCCAAAGCGAAGCCTCCATGATCGTCACCGGCAGTCGACTGAGCGGGTCGGATAACTGATTGCCCGTGTCGATCAGTCCCGTACAGGTGATCGCCATATCTCCGACGCGCACCTCCAACTCGGCCAGAAAGGAGTGAATCCGCTCCTGCCGCTGCCGTGCGTCAAGCACCCGCTTGAACCCATACAAGACGGCAAAAAAACAAACCAGGATAAACAAAGCTCCGATTTTGAGCGAAAACGAAAGCCCGCCGGATGCCGAATACCATATCCCGCTCCAGATTTCTCCGGAGTCCTGCAGCAAGTAATGCACACCCAGAATCCCGCCGGCCGCCGCAAAATTAACAATATAAAAAGCTCCCATATTCCGTAAGTAGTTTTGCAAACTTCCAAATCCGAACGCGATCCATAACATCGCGACAGAGAATAGAAACTTCACCAGAAACGTATACAGAAACGAGAGCTCCGGCAAAAACATCATGACGACGTACATCGCCCCGACCACCGCCGACAGAGCCAGCCGCCAGAGGATGATTTTTTGCTTCCGCATCCATGCCGTGACCAGGAGCAAGCTTGCATCGATCAATAGGTTCATTGCGAATAGAAGATCGATATAGACAACCAACGGCATTCACCTGCCTGGGTAGATGGTTATCAGTATAAAGAGAACAAACTATAAAGTCTGTCTAAAATTGAAAGCAGAATGCCACTATTTTTGTCGACATAGCCGAAGAGTCAAGCGTTCTTTGAAAAAAAGAAAAAAGACCTTGTCCTATACTCAGGACAAGGTCTTGGGGAAGACGTTGAAAGCTTATAAACTATTCGTTGTTGTTCCGCGAACGGTTGCGGAGAAACGTCGGAATATCCAGCTGGTCGCCGCCAGTTTGGTTGCCAAACGGTCTCAGCGTGGAAGCCGAACGGGACTCCTGCGGCTCCGGCGCGCCGGGAGCGGACGCCGCCGGCTTGCGGTTAGGCAACGGCTTGTTCTCGAAGCCCGTCGCGATCACCGTCACTTTGATCTCTTCCTTCATGTTCTCGTCGATAATCGCGCCGAAGATCATGTTCACTTCCGGATCGGAAGCGGAAATAACGATTTCGGCGGCTTCATTCACTTCATACAAGGACAGATTGGCCCCGCCGGTGATGTTCATGATTACACCGCGCGCGCCTTCGATCGAAGTCTCGAGCAACGGACTCATGATTGCTTTGCGTGCCGCTTCGGCCGCCCGGTTCTCACCGGTCGCCAGACCGATGCCCATCAGGGCGGATCCGCGTTCGGTCATGATCGTCTTCACGTCGGCAAAATCGAGGTTGATCAGACCCGGTACGGCGATCAAGTCGGAAATGCCTTGCACAGCCTGACGCAATACGTTGTCCGCCTCGCGGAACGCTTCCAGCATCGGCGTCTTCTTGTCAACGATCTCAAGCAAGCGGTCGTTCGGAATCACGATGAGCGTGTCAACCTTTTCCTTCAAGGCTTCGATGCCCAGCTCCGCTTGGGAAGAACGCTTACGCCCTTCAAACGTAAACGGACGGGTCACGACGCCAACCGTTAGCGCCCCGCATTCTCTGGCGATTTCGGCGATGACCGGCGCCGCGCCGGTCCCGGTGCCGCCGCCCATGCCGGCGGTTACGAACACCATGTCCGCGCCTTTCAGCGTATTGGCGATCAAATCGCGGGATTCCTCCGCCGCTTTCTTGCCGACCTCCGGATTGGCTCCGGCGCCCAGGCCGCGGGTCAGCTTGTCGCCGATTTGCAATTTATGCTCGGACTTGGCCAAATGCAGCGCTTGAGCGTCCGTGTTGACCGTAATAAACTCCACGCCCTGCACGCCGTTTTCGATCATCCGGTTTACGGCGTTGCTTCCGCCGCCGCCAACTCCGATAACCTTGATTTGTGCCAAGCTCTCCATTTCGAAATCAAATTCCAACATACTCTTCCATCTCCCCCTCAATATGCATGGATGGCCCGTGCATCATTCCTATACCCCTATATAAATTCGCTAAACAGGTTTTTGAGTCGTTCCATCAAGCCGGTTTTCCGAACGGTTTCCTGCGGTCCCGGAGCTTTGCTCCGGTTCGCGCTTTTCTTGGGACTTGAACCGCTGCGGACGCGCATATTCTTGATCACCTTATGCAAAATCCCTACCCCGCCGGTATAAGCGGGATCTCGAACGCCGATGAAATCGGGCACGGCGATCCGTACGGACGCTTCGAGTTCCTGCTGGGCAATCTTGAGCAACCCCGGCATGGACACGGTTCCACCAATGAGGATATAGCCCCCCGGCTGTTCGCTGTAGCCAAGACGTTTCACTTCCTGGCGAATCAGCTGAAAGATCTCCTGTACGCGAGGCTCCGCAATGGCAGCCAGATCCTCCTGCGTAAATTCCTTGTCCACATTGCTTCCGATTCGCGTCACCTTGAAGGTCACGTCCGGTGCCGCGTCCTCGATCGCAGCGCAGCCGTATTTCAGCTTCGCTTTCTCCGCGTGGTCCGTCAACGTCCGAAGACCGTAAGCAATGTCGTTCGTTATAAATTCTCCTCCAATCGGAAGCGTGGATGTCGCTACGATCGTGCCGCTTTCGAATACAGCGATCGTCGTGGAACCCGCGCCGATGTCTACCAGGACGGATCCCATCGTTTTTTCGTCTTTGGACAACGCCAGTTGTCCGGAGGCTAACGACAGTAACACCAAATCCCGAACCTTGAGTCCGGCCTTCTCCACGCAGCGGAGCAAGTTATGAATCGCCGTCTTGGCACCGGTAACGATCGTCGCTTCAACCTCGAGACGAACGCCGATCATGCCCCGCGGGTCCGAAATGCCTTCCAGCCCGTCCACGATATACTGCTTGGCCACCACATCGATAATCTCGCGTTCCGGCGGCAGCGCAATCACCTCGGCCGCCTTAAGGACGCGTTCGATGTCCTCTTCGCCGATTTCCCGGTCTTCGTTTTGTACGGCTACAACCCCGTGGCTCGTTTGGAGTCCGATATGATTTCCCGAAATGCCGACATACACTTCCGATATTTGAATGTCTACCATCCGTTCCGCATGATCCACAGCGCTGCGAATCGACTGCACCGTCTGGTCAATATCTACAATCGCGCCTTTGCGAATTCCTTCCGAGTCGGCAGATCCAACCCCAATAATATTAAAGGTTCCATTATTAATTTCCCCAATAATAGCACGAACTTTGGATGTACCGATGTCCAAACTAACAATGATGTCATTGTTGCTCAAGCCCCTGGCACCTCCTATTTCCCCATCAAAATATACTTGCCGTGTTAGATGCACTATCTACTAATTCAACGCCATTTAACCTTTCCCTCTTTTTTCTACAAATTTTTTGACTTCCAAGTTTTACATCCAATCGGCAGGAAGTACATGACCTTCCGGAATAAGATCCTGGCCAGATCTGCAAAATTAGAAGAAAAAAGAGGGAGAACGCCAACTAGCCCATAAAATGTATTTTAACATTGTTTTTCACTCATGAGTAGTATCATTTTGTCCATCGTCTTCGTTCTCTGCCGAGGAGTACGGAACATAAGAATCGGCATCCAGCAGCGTCAGCTTCCCGGGGTCCTGCGTTTGCAGAATTTCGTTCATGTATTCCGCTTTTTTGGCCAGCAGCGAGATGGCCGAGATGATTTCGAATTTGGACCGGGTATAGAGCTTGATCCGGTCCGGATAGGACAATGTCGGCGACGGCACGATCTCGGAGATGTCCGCGGTGAGCTCGTCCGGAATTTGCGACAGCGTTCGGCATAGTTTAACCAAGCTGGCGTCATCTGCTTTCCAACCGGTCAAAATCGGCTTGTCCACCGGCATCAACCCGTCCTTGAGCTCGATTCGCGTTCCGTTGGCGAGCAAACCTTGCAGTTCCCCGTTCCCCGTCAACTCGTAAGCGGCGATCGAATATTCCTCGATCCGGATCGTCACGCTGCCGGGAAAGGTCTTGTCCACCGTAGCTTGCTTCACCGAAGGAACGTCCTCCAGCTTGCGGGCGATATGATCCGCGCTGACGGCAAAAAACGGGGAACCGACTTGAAGACCGGCGACATTCAGGAGCTCCGATTCGGTCGTATACGTATTGCCTTCAAACGTGATCGCGGAAATTTTGCTAAGGGGTGAACGAAAAAACAGGACGCACAGCAACGCGAGGAACAGCAAGATGAGAATGGCTTTGATTTTCCGGCCGCTTTTCTTCTTGGGCGCGGGTTCTTTTAGGACGGGTACATTTGCTTTTGGCATGTCATTTCTCCGCAACTTTCTGAATAAGTATTACAAAGCCTATTATCCCCTCCGGGGGAGGGGACAAAAGTTTTGGGCCTCGAACCAAGAAAGATTCGCGTAGCAGCACGCCTCCCGGCCTTTAGGCCAGATCCAACTGCCGCAGGGCGGGAGTTTCGCGGCGCACCGCGCCCCCCAGACGCTGAAACATGTTCTCGATCCGATCATAACCGCGGTCGATATGATGAACCTGCTCGACGACCGTTTGCCCTTGCGCTGCCAATCCGGCGATGACCAGCGCCGCCCCTGCACGCAGGTCGGTCGCTTCCACGGTCGCGCCGTAAAGCCGGGGAACACCGCGAATAAACGCGGAATTCAAGTCCACCGTAATATCGGCTCCCATGCGGACAAGCTCGTCGACATGCTTGAATCTTCCTTCGAATACGGTCTCTTTCATCACGCTAAGTCCGTCCGCCAGCGATAACAGCACCATGACTTGGGACTGCAAATCGGTAGGGAACGACGGGTAAGGCGAGGTCACGATTCGATCCACCGCTTTGGGACGGCCGGCGCTACTCAACGTTATTATATCATCCGTGACTCCGATTTGAACACCGGCCCGCTTCAGCACATGCAGCAGCGATACCAGATGCGAAGGATTGCAGCGGTTAAGGGTGACGCTGCCGCGGGTTGCGGCGACGGCGATCAGCGCGGTTCCCGCAACGATGCGGTCCGGGATGATCTCGTAGTCGCAGGGAGAGAGGCGGTCCACTCCCTTGATCGTAATCGTGTCGGTCCCGGCTCCGATAATGCTTGCGCCCATGGTATTCAAAAAGTTTTGCAGGTCCTGGATCTCCGGCTCCCGGGCCGCGTTGGTAATAACGGTGGTTCCTTCGGCTAGCGCCGCAGCCATCATGATGTTTTCGGTCGCGCCTACGCTGGGGAAATCAAGATGGATGTCGGTGCCGACCAGCTTGCCGGCCCTGCACCAAATTTGCTGATCGTACTCCTCAATCTTCGCTCCCAAAGCTTCAAGTCCCTTTAAATGCAGATCGATCTTCCGCTCCCCGATCGCACAGCCGCCCGGCTGATAAATGCAAACTTCCCCGAAACGGGCAAGCAGCGGCCCCATCAAAAAAATGGAGGAACGCATCTGTTTCATCAAATCTTCCGGCACGTGGCTGGAATCCGCCCCCGACGTATCGACGGTTACCGTATCTCCCAAATGGACGGCTCTGCAGCCCAGTCGGCCGAGAATGCCTAACATGACATCAATATCGAGCAGGCGGGGGACATTTCGAAGTTGCACTTTGCCTTCCGCCAGCAGCGATGCGGCCAGGATTGGCAGTGCGGCATTTTTCGCTCCATGGATACGAATGGTTCCGGATAGGGGTTTCCCGCCTTCGATCACCAATTTGTCCAATGTATCACCTCCGAGTTTACCGTTCACCCACGAAGAAGACCTCCGGCACCAGCGCTACGCCGAACTTGCCTTGGACGGCGGCCTTAACTTTCTCCATGAGCGCTAGAACGTCCTCTGCTGTCGCTTGCCCGGTATTGACGATGAAATTGGCGTGCAGCACGGATACTTCGGCACCGCCGACCTTCGTCCCTTTAAGTCCCGCCGCTTCGATCAGCCTGGCGGCATGATCCCCGGGCGGATTGCGAAATACGCTGCCGGCGCAAGGCTGCGTCAGCGGCTGCGTTTTGCGGCGCCGGTCCTTGTACGCCGCCATGGCCGCCGCGACTTCCAGCCGGTCGCCCGCGGCAAGCGAAAAGCATGCCTGTGCCACGATCCCTCGCTGTTCATGCAGGACGGAATGCCGGTAGGCAAACTTCATATCCTCCGCTGTGTATGTGACCAATTCACCTGTCTCCAGAACAATGTCAGCGGATTTGAATATACGTGACATTTCGGACCCGTGGGCACCGGCATTCATGTAGACGGCGCCGCCCACCGTCCCCGGGATCCCCCCGGCAAATTCCAGCCCGGTCAATCCCGCTTTGCCCGCCATAATGCTGAGTCTGACGATCGATGCGCCTCCTCCGGCACAGACCTCCGTGCCACCTGACGCAATCCGTTCCAGCTCACCGCCCAGCCGAATGACGCAGCCCCGGATGCCCTTGTCGGAAACCAGCAAATTGGAGCCTTTTCCGATTGTCATCCACGGTATCCCCTCGGCCTGCAGCAGTCGCATCAGCTCCGCAAGTTGCCGTGAAGTTTTCGGAACGACTATCGCGTCCGCCGGACCGCCGATTTTCCAGGTCGTATACTTGGACATCGGCTCATCCGGCAAGACCTCCAAGGCCTCCAGCCTGTTCAAATGTGATATCCACTGCTGCATCGGTTAACCCTCCTTGACTTGTATGGCGGATTCCTCCGGCGTCAAGCGCCGGGCGCCGCTGTTCCAAATCGGCAGCCGATGGCTGCCGGAGCCCGGGTCCCGCGGGGATTATCGCCCTGCCCCGCTTGGTTGTCACGATTTATAGAGTATCTTATGCCTCCCTCACGGAGAGTGTGACAATCGCCCAGACCTTGGAACCCAGCCGTCCGCCTCTAGCTGCGTTGTTGACGATCTAGCGCCAGTCTCCGCATCTCCTCGACGACGAGATGCGCGGAATCCGGCTTGCCCAGCGTACGCGAAGCGGCCGACATGGCATGATGCCGCGGCAGATCGTTCATGATGCCTGTGATAGCCGAATACAGGCTGCCGCCGGTCAGCTCCGGCTCCAGAATGACTTCGGCCGCGCCGGCGCTCTCCAGCGTACGGGCATTTTTCTCCTGGTGGTTGTTCGTGACGTTGGGCGAAGGAATCAGGATAGCCGGAAGGCCGAGCGCCGTGATTTCCGCCAAAAAAGAAGCCCCGGCACGGTTCACGATCAGCGAGGTGCAGGCCAGAACTTCCGGCATGTTGTGCACATAAGGAAGCACCTGCAAATTGGCGGGCAGCCCGCCCGTCTTCGCCGCGATCGCCTCCACCGTCGAGGCGTAATAGCTGTCCCCGGTTACGTAAACAAATTTCAAATGCTCCGATTGCTTCAGCAGCGGAGCCATCTCAACCATCGCTTCGTTGATCGCTTTGGCGCCGCGGCTGCCGCCGACGACCAGCACGACGGAGCTGGACTGCGGCAAACCAAGCGTCTCGAAGCCTTTCCGTTTATCGGCTGCGCAAACGGTCGTTGCCCGCGGATTACCCGTGTAAACGACATGGCGGGCCGAAGGAAATGACGCGCCCGATCCTTCAAAACTGACGGCGACCGTCGATACGTATTTACTTAAGAAACGATTCGTTAAGCCCGGAATCGCGTTCTGTTCATGAATTATGCTGGGGATGCCCAGCTTGGCCGCGGCGTAAACGACCGGACCGCAGACATAACCGCCCGTGCCGATCACCACGTCGGGCTTGAATTCTTTTAGCAGCTTCTTGGAGGTCTGCACCCCCTTGAGAAAACGCATGACCGTTTTCACGTTATCGAACGACAGCTTCCGACGAAAGCCGGTAATCTCTATCGCTTCGAACGGAATCCCCTGCTTTGGGACCAGCGAGCTTTCCAGCCCGCGTTTGCCCCCGATATACAAAAATTCGGAACCGGGAATTTCCTCGGCGCATTGGCTGGCGACGGCCAACGCCGGGTAGATGTGTCCGCCGGTTCCGCCGCCGCTAAGTACGACGCGCATATCCTCACCTCGCGTAACGGGATAAATTAAGTAAAATGCCTAGCGCGGTCAGCATCAGCGTAAGCGACGATCCCCCATAGCTGATCAGCGGCAGCGTAATGCCGGTGACGGGCATCAGGCCGATGACGACGCCGATGTTGATCACGACCTGCACGCCGACCATGCCGACGATGCCGACCGCCAGCAGGCTGCCAAACGTGTCGTCGATCGTCATGGCGACGCGCATGCCGCGCCACACCAAAATCAAAAACAGCAGCAGGACCAGGAGGCCGCCGATAAAACCCAATTCCTCGGCCAGAATCGAGAAGATGAAGTCGGTTTGCGGCTCCGGCACATAGCTATATTTCTGCCGGCTCATGCCGAGCCCCAAGCCCGCCAATCCCCCCGGTCCGATCGCATATAACGACTGGATGATCTGATAGCCCGCACCCAGCGGATCCGACCACGGGTCCAGGAAGGCGGTGATGCGTTTCAGCCGATATGGCGCCGCCAGGATCAAGCCGACGAAACCCAGCGCCCCCACGGCGGCCAAGCCGGCCAAATGCCGAATGCGCGCGCCCGCGGTAAACACGATCAACAGGGACGCTCCGAGCATGACGGTGCCTGTCCCCAAGTCGGGCTGCAGCATGATCAGCCCGAAGGCTAGTCCGATGACGCCGAGCGGCGGCAGCAGACCCTTGGTAAAGTTCGTGATCTTGTAATCTTCTTTGCTGAGCCAATAGGATAGAAACAAAATCATGCCCAGCTTCATGAACTCGGAGGGCTGGATGCCAAAGGAACTGATCCCCAGCCAGCTGCGCGCCCCGCCGCGCACGACCCCGATGCCGGGGATCAGCACGACGACAAGCAGCGCAAAGCAAAGGACCAGCCCGATCTTCGCGTATTTCCGCAGCAGCCGGTAATCCAGATTCATCATCAGGACCATTGCGATCAATCCTAGTACGGCAAACAATAGCTGTCTTTTGACAAAATAGAAAGAATCGCCGTAATCATGGAAAGCGAGTACCGAACCCGCGCTGTATACCATCACGATTCCGATCGCCAGCAGTCCGAGAATGCTGGCCGCCAGCCAAAAATCCGGCGCCGTACGGCTCTTTCCCATCGTGGATGCCACCTCTTGACAGAAAGTAGGGGCTTTTCCACCCCCCTACTTAAAGGGTATGCACCGCCTCTTTAAAAATGCGTCCGCGCTCTTCATAGGAGGGGAACATATCCCAGCTGGCACAAGCCGGCGAGAGCAGCACGACGTCTCCCCGCTCCGCCAGACCGGCGGCCTCCTTCAACGCGGTACGCAGCGTTTCCGCGGCGCTGTCCACAGTATCGACCAGCACGATGTGCGATAGACCCGCCAGTTCGGCGACTCTCGCGATTTTTTCCTTCGTTTGGCCCAGCGCGACAACGGCTTTCACCTTCTCTTTGAAAACCGGCAGCAGCTCCATATAATCGGAGCCCCGGTCCAAACCGCCGGCGATCAGCACGATCGGCGCTTGCAGCGCGCCCAGGGCCATGACCGTGGCCCTCGAATTGGTCGCTTTGGAATTGTTAAAGTAAGCAACCCCGCGCTTCTCGTCCACGTACTCCAAGCGATGCTCCACACCGCGGAAGGTCCGAAGCGGCTCGGCTAAAGCCTCCGGCTCGGCTCCCGCCGCAATCGCCGCCGCGACGGCCGCAAGCGCGTTCTCGACGTTAAAACGGCCCGGCAAGGCGATATCGGCGATGTCGACAATGCCGCGCGACTCACCGTCAGCAGCGCGATACATGATGCGCCGGGGCAGCCCGTCCTCGACATCCGGAACGTACGCCGGCTGGACGTAAACGCCTTCCGTCTGCAATTCCTCGGTCATCGAGAAAGGAATCAGCTTCGCGTGAAGATAAGGCACCAGTTCCCGGCACACAGGGTCGTCCCAATTGATGACGGCGCGATCGGTTTCCCGCTGATTCGCAAACAGCTTGGCTTTGGACGAAATGTAGTCATCCAGCGTCCCGTGGTAATCCAAATGCGTCTCCGCCACGTTCAGCAGGCAAGCCACCTCCGGCCGGAACGCCCACGTCCCCTTCAACTGAAAGCTGCTCAGCTCGGCGACCAGCCAATTGCCGGCATCGGACCGTTCTGCCGCTTCGCACAGCGGGGTTCCGATATTGCCGGCGACGATCGGCCGCATCCCGGCGGCCTCCAGCATGTTGCCGATCCAGGTCGTCGTCGTGGTCTTGCCGTTGGAGCCGGTGATGCCGAGAATCGGAGCCGGACTAAGCAGATAGGCCACCTCCACCTCCGTCACGACTTCGATGCCAAGTTCGAGCGCTTTGGCCACGGGAGGCGCATTGTACGGGATTCCGGGATTTTTGACAACCAGCGACACGCCTTCATGAATAAGCCCGTCCGGGTGACCGCCGCATACAACAGAAATTCCCAAAGCCTCCAATTCGGATGCTTCGGGACACTGTTCCCTTTCCTTCCTATCGTTAACCGTGATGACGGCTCCATATCTATGCAGGGTTTTGGCGACTTGAGCGCCGCTTCTCGCCAAACCGAGAACGACGACCTGGCGTCCCCGGTATTCTTCTGGATGATTCATCGTTTACAACCCCTTGTTCAAGTAAAGTCCTATGACCGCCAACACGAGTCCGGCTGCCCAAAACGTAACGACGACGCGCCATTCCGACCATCCGGACAACTCGAAATGATGATGAATCGGGCTCATTTTGAAGATCCGCTTGCCGCGCGTCTTAAAAGAAACCACCTGAATAACGACGGATAACATTTCGATGACGAAAATCCCGCCGACAATCAGGAACAGCAGTTCGGTTTTGGTGACGATGGCAATCGCTCCGATCGCTCCGCCGATGCCAAGCGAGCCGGTATCGCCCATGAATACCTTGGCCGGATGGGCGTTAAACACGAGGAACCCCAGCACCGCGCCGATCATGGCCGCCGCGCAAACCGCGGCCGGAAGCGAGGTCGCCTGCATCGCAATCACCGCGAACGCGCCAAGCGCAATCGCGCTGACGCCGGACAGCAAACCGTCCACTCCGTCGGTAAAATTGACCGCGTTGGTAACCGCCATCATCATAATGACGAGAAACGGATAGTAGAACCACGGCCCCCAATCGAGCGCGAGCTGCGTCCCCGGAATGCCGATCGCCGTGCTATGGCCTTTCGAGATGAGCAAAGCGCACATAATCCCGGCGAACAGCAGCTGTCCGATCAATTTCTGTCTGGGCGTGAGTCCCAAAGATCGTTTAAACACAATTTTGATGTAATCGTCGAGAAACCCGACCAGTCCGAATCCGAGCGTAGCGACCAGCAGCACGTAGAAGTCGGTATTTACGACCGAAAATTTGAGGTAAGACAGCGTAAACGCCAATAGGATGATGATGCCGCCCATCGTTGGCGTCCCCGCTTTTTTCAAATGGCTTTGCGGCCCTTCGCCGCGGATTTGCTGGCCGAATTTGAGCCTTTTCAGCAGCGGTATCACCAGCGGAGCCGAGATGACCGCCAGAATAAAGGATACGCCGATCGTTAGTAAGATAAGTCCAAAATCCATGGGATCCCCCCCTTTCGCCGGTATTAGTGTGTCAGCTCGCTAGTTTTGATCGCTTCGACGACTTCTTCGAGTTTCATGCCTCGGGAAGCCTTAACCAAGACGACGTCCTGCGGATGCAGCAGCGAAACCAGCTTGCGGATCAGTTCAGACTTATCAGTATATGCGTAAATGCAGTCAGCGTCCATCTGTTTTTTGGCTCCTTCGGCAATCTGGCGGGAGAGCGGCCCGTAGGTAAACAGCAGATCCGCCTGGCTCGGAGTCAACATCTCTCCGATCCCGCGGTGGTACTCCGCCTCGGCAGCGCCCAGCTCCAGCATATCGCCCAGCACGGCGACTTTTTTCCGATACCCCTTCATATGGTCCAAAACGCCGATCGCCGCCTTCATGGAGGTCGGGCTGGCGTTATACGCATCGTTCAGGATCGTGATGCCGCTGCGGCCGGTAACGACCTCGATTCGCATCCCGGTCAACTCGACCTTGCCGAAGCCTTCGCGGATCGCGGCCTCGCTTACGCCGTAATGGCGGGCAACGGTAATGGCTGCGAGCGCGTTCGTTACATTATGTTCGCCCAAGAGCGGCAGGTCGAACGGCTCGCCCTCGCTGCCATGGGGGGTAAACAACGTACGGTGGTCCGTGAACAGGATCCCGCTGGGATAAGCGTCATTATTCGACCGGAGCCCGAACGTTGCCGTGCGCAATCCCTCCGGCTTCACGGTAGCCGGCTCGGCCAACACCTGGGGGATTAGAGGTTCGTCCCCATTATAGACGAACAGCCCCCCGGGCTTCATACCCGCAAGGATCTCTATCTTGGCCCTGGCGATCTCTTCCCGCGAACCAAGCTGCTGCAAATGCGATTCGCCAATGTTGGTGATCACTGCCGTTTCCGGTTCGCCCAGCATCGAAAGCAGTTCGATTTCATGGCGGCCGCTCATGCCCATCTCAAGCACGGCGATTTCCGTATCCTCGGGCATAGACAGGAGCGTCAGCGGGAGCCCGATATGGTTATTGAAATTGCCTTTGGTTTTATGCACTTTATAAGTCGTGGACAAAAGAGCGTAAACCAAGTCCTTGGTCGTCGTCTTCCCGTTGCTTCCGGTAATGCCGACCACCTTCGCCCCGGTTTCGCCCAAATATGATTTGGCCAGCGCCTGCAGCGCAAGGAGCGTATCGTCCACGAGCACGGCCGGACCGGGCGGCGTTCCCTTCGATCTTGCCCATAGGCAAGCGCCCGCACCGGCTTGCAGGCAGTTCGCGGCGAAATCATGACCGTCGAACCGCTCTCCCGCAAGCGGCACAAACAAGCAGCCTTGCGTGATTTGCCGGGAGTCGGTCACCACGCCCCGCACCGGGATGCCGGCATCGCCCGCATCCCGAATCTGTCCGCCGCACATCGCGGCAATTTGCGCCAAGTTTCTTCTTATCACTTTGCCAAACCCCTTATCGCTTCTTTTGCAACGATTCGATCGTCAAAATCGAGCACCTTGGTTCCGATCAGTTGATAGGTCTCATGGCCTTTCCCCGCAATCAATACTACATCCTCACGGCTTGCCATTTCAATAGCCTTATGGATCGCCTCGCGGCGGTCGACGATCAGCTCGTAACGCGCCGGATCCACCCCGTCATCGATCAGTCCCTGCTCGATATCCCGCAGAATCGCTTGCGGGTCCTCGGTACGCGGATTGTCGGAGGTGACGATCACCTGCTGCGCGTATTTCGCGGCAAGGCGTCCCATCATCGGCCGTTTCGTCCGGTCCCGGTCCCCGCCGCAGCCAAAGACGCAAATGACCCGGCCCTTCGCGAATTCGTTTACGGTGCGCAGCACGTTCTCCAGACCGTCCGGCGTATGGGCATAATCGACGATCACGGCGAAATCCTGGCCTTCATCAACCGCCTCCACCCGGCCTTCCACGCCTTTGACCGATTCCAGGCTGGCTTTGATCCGATCCAGCGCGATCCCCTCCAGCAATGCTGCCGAAATCGCCGCCAGCGCGTTGTATACATTAAACTTGCCGACCATCCGCAATGAGATATCCGCGCGGCCGCGGAACGTATCGACGTGGAAGGACGTCCCCCGAGCGGTAATGGAGATGTCCGAAGCCCGCACGTCCGCTTCCTGTTCCACGCCATAGGTGATCACCTCGGACGCCGTTTGCTTGGCAAAATAAGCGCTTGCCGGGTCGTCGGCGTTCAGCACCGCATAGCTGCGTTCCTCCGGATGCTCCGCGTACGTATTGCCAAGCCGGGAGAAGAACAACGCCTTGGCCCCGCGGTAATCCTCCATCGTTTTATGATAATCCAGATGATCCTGGGTCAGATTCGTGAATACGGCCGTGCGGAAGCGGGTTCCTTTAACGCGGCCTTGATCCAGCGCGTGGGAGGAAACCTCCATGACGCAATACTCCCCGCCGCCTTCGGCCATGTCATGCAAATACTTCTGAAGCTCCAGCGATTCCGGCGTCGTCCCCGACATCGGATAGGTCTGTCCGGCGAAGCGCCGCTGGATCGTACCGATCAACCCCGTCGCCCGCCCTTGATCCTGCAAGATCCGCTCGATCAGATAAGTCGTGGTCGTCTTGCCGTTCGTGCCGGTCACTCCGATGACCTTCAGCCGGGAGCTCGGCGATCCGTAGAACACGCCTCCGAGAATCGCCATCGCCAGCCGGCTGTCCTTCACCTTGAGCTGCGGCAAGGCGACGCCGTCCAGCCAGCGTTCCACCACGAGCGCGGCCGCGCCTTGCTCTGCGGCCTGCAGGGCATAATCATGACCGTCTACCGTATGGCCGGGAAGGCAGATGAACAGATCCCCCGCCTCCACCTTGCGCGAATCGATGGCGATCCCCGTACAGGACGTTTCCCCGTCCCCGCGGATTTGCGAAGCCACTAAATAAGATGTCATTTCCTTAAGCAGCATAGGTTACCCCTCCGTCTTTCAACTGCATGCTGTAGCTGTATGAATGAATTTATGCGAATAGCGGAAATCAAGCTATACACTTATTTTATATTATCACCAAAAATGGTTTCGTTCAGGAAAATTATTCACTTGTGATCGGATTATGATCGTGCTGTTGTTCGGCTTCGGCTTCGCTGCCCATGTAGATGCGGATGGTCGAACCTTTCTCCACCCGCGATCCCGCTTTCGGAGCCTGATTGATCACCACATTGCCGGCGCCGGATCTTGCCAGGTTGAAGTTCATGTTCAGGTTCTCATAGATTTCCTGCGTCGTGTGGCCGATCAGGTCCGGCACCGTAACGATCGGCGTCTCCCCGTATTTGTATTTCTTCGCGACCTGCTGCTGACGCGGCGGAACTTTCATGTATTCCAAGGTGTCCTCCATAATATTGCGCACGATCGGCGCGGCCACCACGCCCCCGAACTGGATCCCCTGCGGGTTATCGACGGCGGTATACACGACGATTTGCGGATCGTCCGCCGGGGCGAAGCCGATAAATGAAACGATATGTTCATTTTGCGAATAACGCCCGTTCACGACCTTTTGCGCCGTCCCCGTTTTGCCGCCGACCCGGTATCCGTCGATAAACGCGTTACCGCCCGTCCCGTTGGCCACGACGCTTTCCAGCGCCGTGCGGATCTGCTTCGAGGTTTCCTCCGATATCACCTGCCGCACCAACTGCGGTTTCGTCTCCGAAACCACCTCGCCCGTGTCCGGATTCGTCCAGGACTTGGCCACGAAAGGTTTAAACAGTTTGCCGCCGTTGATCGCCGCGGAAACCGCGGTGATCTGCTGAATCGGGGTTACCGATACGCCTTGCCCGAACGAGGTGGTCGCCAGCTCAACCGGTCCCACCTGGGACAGCTTGAACAAAATCCCGTTTTCTTCGCCGTTCAGATCGATGCCCGTTTTGCTGCCGAAACCGAAATTTTTGATGTACTGAAACAGCGTTTCTTTGCCCAGCCGTTGACCCAATGCCACGAAGCCGGGGTTGCAGGAATTTTCCACGACTTGAAGAAACGTTTGGCTGCCGTGCCCGCCCTTCTTCCAACATCGGAGCGTCGCTCCGCCGACCTTAACATAACCCGGATCGAAAAACCGGTCATGCAGCAAGTCGACCTTCTTCTCCTCGAGCGCCGCCGCCAGCGTGATGATCTTGAACGTGGATCCCGGCTCGTACGTCATCCAAATCGGCAAGTTTCGGTTATATACCTCCGCATCGTATTCCTGATAAGCTCCCGGCTCGTATCCCGGTCTGGCGGCCATGCCCAGGATTTCGCCCGTTTTCGGATCCATCGCGATCGTCAGCGCCGAGTCGGCTTGCAACCGGTCCATGGCCTGATCCAGTTCCCGTTCGATAATGCTTTGGATCGTTTTGTCGATCGTCAGCGTCAGATTCAAGCCATCCTTCGGCTCCACGTATTTCTCCGAAGAGCCCGGCATCAAGCGTCCGCCGGCGTCGGATAAATAAGATACGCTGCCGTTCATGCCGCTCAGTTGGCTGTCGTATTTGCTTTCCACCCCGGTCAGCCCCTGGTTGTACCCCCCCGTGAAGCCCAAAATATGCGCCGCCAGCCCCCCGAAGGGGTAGTAGCGCTTGTTATCTTCGGCGACAACAATACCCGGAAGAGCCAAATCACGAATTTGCTGCGCTTTTTCCATCGTAATTTTGCGTCCGCCGGGTTGCAGCCTGACTATGGATTGTCTCTTGGTGATCGACTTCAGAACCGATTCCTCGGTCATGCCGAGGAGTGGCGCCAGGCTTTTGGCCGTCTGCTCCGGGTTCTTGATCTGCACCGGGATGGCCATGACCGTTGGCGTCGTAATATTATAAGCGAGCACGTTGCCGCCCCGGTCGCTGATTTCGCCGCGTTTTGCCGAATACGGGATGTTGCGGCGCCAGGAATCCTCCGCCTTGGCGGACAATTCGGCGCCTTTTCCGATTTGAACGTAAGCAAGACGCACGGCGAGAGCCGCAAACAGCAAACACAACACCATCAACAGCCAGAACAGTCTTCGTCTGACGGTAAACTTGGATACTTTCACAGGTCGCCCCCCTAATCCATCCTGACACTTCATCATGATTGTACTCATCACATGACTATTCAGGACAGCCAGGGGTTAGAACAAGCTATGGCGAGCCTTGGGTCGCATCTTCGCCCGCCCCGTCGCCTCCTTCAGCGCCGGCGCCGGCATCTTCCGCCTGCCCGCCGTCGGACGCAGCCTCCTCCTTATCAGGCGGTTCCAGCTTGAGAATAACGCGTCTTCCGCCGTTCTCGCTGACGACTTCCTGTGATACGACATACCCTTCGCCTTCCGTCGTGACCGGAATCTGCAGCACCGACAACAGTTCCATCGCGTCGCGCAGCGATTCCCCTTGCAGGTTCGGCACGTTGATGTCCGACCCGTTCTCCGTGAGCAGGTACACGAATTGCCCGGCTTTTAGCGTGCTGCCCGCCTTAGGGAATTGGGAGAGGATCTCCGCCCCTTTCCCGTAAGTGGCGTAGGAAATGCCGCTTGCCGACAATTTCTCTTTGGCTTGCTGCACCGGCAGCCCGCCTACATCAGGCACCTTGGGACCGGTAGCCGTAAGCTTCTTCTGAGTATCGGCGGCTTCCCCTTCGATTTTCTTCGGAACCCCCATGTACTGGAGCGTTTGATTCACGATTTTTTTGAATATCGGTGCGGCGGCGGTCCCCCCGCCCAGCTCGGAATCCTTCGGCTCGTCAATCAGGACGAGCACGGCGATTTTCGGATCATCCACCGGCGCGTAGCCGATAAAAGAAACGACCTGTTTGGAATAATCGTATTTTCCACCGACAACCTTTACCGCGGTTCCCGTCTTGCCGGCGATCCGGTAACCGTCGATGTAGGCATGACGGCCGGTGCCGATTTTTTGATCCGAGACAACCTGTTCCAGATAGCTTCCGACTTCTTTGGCTTTCTCGGAGGAGATGACCTGGTCGATCACTTTCGGTTCGGTATTTAACGTCTCTCCGGTTTGCGGATCCGTAATCGACTTAACGATATGCGGCTCCATCAGCTTGCCGCCGTTGGCGATCGCCGAGACCGCCACGATTTGCTGCAGCGGCGTGACGAGCAGCTTGCCGTGTCCGTATGCCATCGCCGCGAAGTCGGCCTGCTGCACCGGATCCACGGTCCCTTTGGATTCGCCCGGCAGCTCGATGCCGGTCTTTTTCCCGAACCCGAAATGGTCGACGTAGGCTTTCAGCCGCTCCGGTCCCAGCATCTCGTAACCCAATTTGACAAAAGCAACGTTACTTGAGCGCTTGACCCCTTCAAGATAGGAGATCGTGCCCCAGCCGGATCGTTTCAAATCGTGGATCGTTTGACCCGGCACCCGGATGCTGCCCGACATGTACGTGGCGTTCGGGTTGAACAATCCTTCTTGAACGGCTCCGGCCAAGGTGACGATTTTAAATGTGGACCCCGGCTCATAAACCGATTTGATCGCATGGTTATAAAAGTTTTTCTGATCGACATCCGCCCAATACTCATTAGGGTTATAGGTAGGCATATTGGCCATGCCGAGAATTTCCATCGTTTTGGGATCGGCGGCGATGACAGTCATACTGATCGGCTGTAACTGATCGTACGCATCCTTCATCGCTTGCTCGATGTAATACTGAATCGTGTAATCGATCGTCAGCTTCAGGTTGTTCCCGTTTTTTGGCGGGTTATAGATTTCGCTGGCTTTCGGAATTTCGATTCCGCGGCCGTCGCGCTTGTACTCGATCGAACCGTCGATCCCTTTCAACTGCTCGTCGAAAAAGGCCTCGAGTCCGGAGACGGCCTTGCCTTCCCGGTCGATATAGCCCAATATGTGAGAAGCCAAGCTTTGTTTCGGATAATACCGTTTCTGATCCTTGATCAAATAAATGCCGACGTCCGGCAGGTCTTGATGCTTATCCTTCAGTTCCCCGATGAAAGCTTGCACCTGGTTCTTTAAGTCCTGGTCGATTTTCCAGCCTTCGTTTCGAACCTCGCGCTGCGTAAAGAACTCGCCGGATTCCTTTTTCGCGTTCACAATGTCCCGCAGCTCGCTTTCGTTTTTCCCGAGGACCTTGCCAAGCCCCTCAACCACTTCATCCTGAAGCCCGTATTTGTTGATGATTTCGGGGTTGACGGCTACCGTATAGGCCGGGGCGTCCACCGCCAAGACGTCGCCATTCCGGTCGGCTATCGTTCCGCGCGTCGCCGGCAGTTGCTTTTTGGTCGACCACAGATCCTCCGCATGCGCCTGCCAAAAATCCGCCTGCACGACCTGAAGAAAAAACACTCTACCCATCAATACAGCAAAAAAGAGGGTAATACATCCCCCTATCAGCAGTGTTCGCAGCTTTATTCGCTTGATCATGGCAATACCTCTTTAGACTTTTATTTCTTGGCCGTAGCCACGCCATCCGTCGCAGCCGCCGTATCGGATTCCGCGTCGACGCCGCCATTCTCTTGCGTTCCCGTCGGAACCCGGACGTGGAATCCATCCACCTCCGGCTGCACATAACCGAGCTCCTTCGCCTTCATCGGAATCTGCTCCTCCAGCTTTTCCTTCTGGATCTTCAGTTCCTTCACTTCGGCGTTGATCGCTTGAATGTCCGTATTCAAATTAAACATTTGACGTTTCATGTTGTAAAGCGACACATTTTGCCATAACAGTCCGCCCATCACCGCAACGCAAAACATAACGGTCATCATATACAAAAGCTTCTCGCGAACCGGCAGCGGCGACCGGCGTGTCACTACCTTCGTCGTTTCCCGGTAACGTTGCGTTTGATTGCTGCGTTCCGCTTGCTTCTCTTTAACTGCCAAATTCCCACGCGTATAAGCCATTTACGATACCTCCACACCGGTTTGCAATTTCTCCGCCACGCGCAATTTTGCCGAGCGAGCCCGCGGATTTTCTTCCAATTCCCGCGCCGACGGGACCAACGGTTTCCGATTGATTAATTTAAGCGAACCTTTGCCGCCGCACACGCACATCGGAAAATCGGGCGGGCAGGTGCATTTCTCCACATAGCCGGCGAAAATCTGCTTGCAGATTCGGTCCTCGAGCGAATGAAAAGTGATGACCGAAACCCGGCCTTCCGGCGCTAGACAGCGGATGGCCGCATGCAGTCCTTCCTCGAAAGCGCCCAGCTCGTCGTTGACGGCGATGCGCAATGCCTGAAAGCTGCGTTTGGCCGGATGGCCGCCCGTCCGTCTTGCGGCCGCCGGAATCCCTTCCTTGATCAGCTCGACGAGTTGACCCGTCGACTCGATCGGCTCTTGTTCCCGCCGGTCCGCAATGACTTTGGCGATACGCCTGGAAAACTTCTCCTCGCCGTATTGGAACAAAATCCGAGCAATTTCGCGTTCCGGCCACGTATTCACAATCTCCCGCGCCGTCAGCGGCGCCGCTTGGTCCATCCGCATGTCGAGCGGCGCATCGGCGTTATAGCTGAACCCCCGCTCGCCTTCGTCAAATTGCGGCGAGGAGACGCCGAGGTCGAACAAAACGCCATCCACTTGGGGAACTCCGTTAAGCTGCGGCACCCCCGCGATTTCCAGCAGTTTTTGCTCGATATAGCGAAAATTACTTTTGACCAAAGTTAACTTGTCCGCGTAGGCTGCGAGCCGATCCCTCGCATTGTCCAGCGCCCAGTCGTCCTGGTCGAAGGCAATCAGCCTTCCGCCCGGACCAAGCTTGGACAAAATCACCGAGCTGTGACCGCCGCCTCCCAGCGTGCAATCCACGTAAATGCCGTCCGGCTTGATGCGCAGCCCTTCTGTCGCTTCTTCTTTGAGCACCGTGATGTGATGGAACAAGACTTACGCCCCCAAACCTGAATTCATTTTAAAGAGGTTGTTCAAAAGGTCATCTTCTGAACACGCACTTAAAGATCGAAGTTGAAATCGACCAGCTTCTCCGCAATCTCGTTGAACGTATCCTCCGATTGCTGGAAGTATTGCTCCCACGTGTCTTTACTCCATATTTCCACCCGGTTCGACACGCCGAGTACTACGCAATCCTTCTCCAGCTTGGCATACTGCCTCAAATTGCCTGGCAAGTTTACCCTTCCCTGTTTATCCCACTCGCATTCCGTCGCCCCCGAGAAAAAAAAGCGGGTAAACGCACGGGCGTCGGATTTCATCAGCGGCAATGCCTTCAGCTTCTGTTCCAGCACTTCCCACTCCTGCAACGGATAAACGAAAAGGCACTGGTCCAAGCCGCGGGTCACGACGAAAGAGCTGCCGAGGAGATCACGAAACTTGGCCGGTATGATGATCCGGCCCTTATCGTCAATGCTATGTTGGAATTCCCCCATAAACATCGGTGACTCACTCCTTACCTCTTTCCCCCACTTTACACCACTTTACACCACCGTGATATGTAACTATTCCACATTGGAGGAGAAAATCCTGCTCATGTCATAATTTTTTTTGGCGGCGGGATCGCCGTAACTGTGGAATCGCTTGGGCGTACGATCGCCGTTGCCTTCGAAGGATCGCCAAATCACGACAAAACAAGGACGATCTCGGCAAATTTCTTTGCTCGAGATCGTCCTTGTTTTACCGTTATTTCCTTGAAAATCGCCGACTTTGCCTGATCCGGCAAAGCAACTTCAGTTCAGCTTGGCCCAAGTCCCCGTAAACCGGATTAATGCTCCTGCCAGCTATCCAGGTAAGCGCGCTGCTCGGCCGACAGCGAATCGATGCTTACGCCCAGGCTTTCCAGTTTAAAGCGGGCGACTTGTTCATCCAGCTCGTAAGGCACGTTAACCACCGTTTTGCCGATTTCCCGATAGCGGTCATTGACGTATTTCAGCGATAATGCCTGCAGCGCAAACGTCATGTCCATAATTTCGGCCGGATGCCCGTCGCCTGCGGCCAAATTAACCAAGCGGCCTTCGGCCAGCAGGTACACTTTGCGGCCGTCCTTCAACCGGTACTCCTCGATGTTGCGGCGAACGGTGCGCACCGATACGGAACGTTCCGTAAGTTCCGGCTTGTTCACTTCCACGTCAAAGTGGCCGGCATTGGACAAAATCGCGCCATCCTTCATCACATCGTAGTGTTCGCCGCGAATGACATCGCGGTTCCCTGTAACGGTGATGAAGAAATCGCCGACCTTCGCCGCCTCCAGCATCGGCATCACCCGGAAGCCGTCCATCACGGCTTCGACCGCTTTGATCGCGTCCACTTCCGTAACGACGACATTGGCGCCGAGACCTTTGGCCCGCATCGCTACGCCTTTGCCGCACCACCCATAACCAACCACGACGACGGTTTTGCCGGCCACCACCAGATTGGTCGTCCGATTAATGCCGTCCCACACGGATTGACCGGTTCCGTAACGGTTGTCGAACAAATATTTGCAATAAGCGTCATTGACGGCAACCATCGGAAATTTAAGCTGCCCTTCCTTGTCCATCGCTTTCAAACGCAAAATCCCGGTGGTCGTTTCTTCGGCACCGCCGCGCACGTTTTCCAGCAAATCCGACCGTTCCGAGTGCAAAATCGAAACCAAATCGCCGCCGTCGTCGATGATCAGGTCCGGTTTCGTCTCCAGTGCCTTAATCAACAGCGCCTTGTATTCCTCCGGTTCGGGATTGTATTTCGCAAACACGGTTACGCCATCTTCGACCAGCGCGGCGCAAACGTCGTCCTGCGTCGACAATGGATTGCTGCCGGTGATCGTTACCTCGGCGCCGCCCGCTTGCACGACCTTGGCCAAATATGCCGTTTTCGCTTCCAGATGAAGCGAGATGGTGACTTTCAGTCCTTTAAACGGCTGCTCGGCCTCAAATTGCTTGCGCACCCGGTTCAGTACCGGCATGTGGGCTTCTACCCAATCGATCTTCAAATGTCCCTCCGGCGCAAGCTTCAAGTCGGTAATCAAGCTGTTCTGAATCGCTTTCGAACTCATATCCGTCTCCTCCTATAAATAGATGATTCGATGTTTGCCAGTCCTATCATAAGGGATATCCATCAGTCCTTCGATCCAATCCATCCCGAATCGGTTCAGAGCGTCAAAGAGATTGTAAACCCTCTCCTGCGGTTTATTCATAGGAAACAACGACAACTGAATCCGGTCAAAATGACGCAGTCCGGTTTCATGGATGTTCTCCAGCGCATCCATCGTTTTGCCCCGCAAGTATTCCATTTGGCCGATGATTTTGTCCCGGTTCACCGCCCCTAGCCGCGCCAAGCCGCTTTGGATCTCGGCCAATTCCTTGAGAAGCGGATCGTACAGCTCCTCAAACGCGGCCTTGACTTCATCGAACCGCTGATCGACCTGCATCCGCTCTTGGGCGGCGAGCCAAGCGTCGCGTTTGCGTCGGAAGCCCTCGGGATCCTTTACGTCGTTCCAGCCAAGCTGATATTTCTTCATATACTTTTGCAGCGTTCTGTCTACCACGGTAAAAGATTCCCGAGGCAGCAGCAGCGGCATTTTCAGCCCCAGCTTGCGAAACGCTTTGCGCGTCAGCCCCCAGTAGGCAATTTCCCCCGGCCCCAGCACGGAGCCAAGGACGGGCAGCACACTGTCTTGCATTAGCGGACGAGTCAGCACGTTGTTGCTGAACCGCTCCGGATGCTCCCGCAGCTCGGCCAGCAAACCGTCGGCAGTAAATGAAACCTTGCCTTTACGGTCTTCGAACCGACCGTCCCGCTTAAACAGCAGCAACCGTTCCCGCTCGCCGATATAGAACAGGTTGGCTCCGCCTTCAGCCACCTCCGCGGTCGGTTCGTACCCCAAACCCGCCATGTCGCGTACTGTTTCGTGATAAGCCGACTCCAGCTCGTCATTGTGCCGAATCATCCGCTCAAATACCGGCATCTCCAACCGGCGCAGCTCAGGATCCGACGAGTCCAGCAGCACCAGGCCGTGCTTCCCGAACAAAGCCCCCATTAGCTTGGCGAAACACGCCGTCAGGTTATCCGCATCTGCCGACGAGCTGCGCATAAGTTCCATAATGGCGGCCTTATGCTCGCTGTCGGGCAGCAACTTCTCCAGTTCCGACAACGCCTTCTCCCAAGCTTCGGCTGTCACCTTCGTGAAGCTGACCGGCAGCCGGTCCATCGCACCACGGTGCATGCGGATGCGGCGAACCTGCAAATCCGGCGCCAACACATAGGCATGATTCACCTCGTCCCAATCGTGATCCTCCCCGGCAATCCAAAATACCGGCACAACCGGCCGATTTAACCGCGCCGCAGCCGCCTTCGCCGCTTTGAGAATCGTCACGGCCTTATAGACCACAAGCAGCGGGCCCGTGAACAGCCCGCTTTGCTGCCCGCCGACGATCACGGCGGTCCCGGGCTGCTCCAGTTGGCCGATCGCCCGTTCGACGGCCGGGTTCGGGTTATATTGCCCGTTATATTCCCGAAGGCGTGCGGCCAAAGCATTCCGATCGATGCGCGTATGTTCCGTTTGATCAAGCCAAGCGGCCCGTTCAGCCCAGCTGTCGGCCTGTCCCGGGTCGCTTTCATATAATAGCTCCACCGCGGAGAACCGGTTAACGTATAGTTCAGCCAGCGGCCCCGCGAATGAAAGCTGCTCTTGAACGACATTCATCAGGTAGCGTCCTCCCGTCTGCATCAAAACCTTACTTGATTGTACCGGATGTCCGGCCGCTCCGTCAAAGAAATCCTTGCTTTCGCAGAACTGATAACTTTCCGTAACGATTCGACGCAAAAAACTCCCGCAACCGTCATGACGGCTGCGGGAGTTCGCAGGATCAATCAGCCTTTTTTCGGCATGGAGACAAAATGCCCTTTGGACACCTCAACCAACTCGGAGTTGTCCAAGTCGAACAATCCGCCGGTAGCGGCGCCTTCCTTACCGATCGGACCGCTTCCGGTATCCTCCAAGAGAATCCGCTTTTTGCCCGCTTCAATCTCCGGATCCGGGATCGGAATCGCGGACAGGAGCGTTTTGGTATAAGGATGCAGCGGGTTGGCGTACAGTTCTTCACTGTCGGCCAATTCAACGATCCGGCCCAGGTACATGACGGCGACGCGGTCGCTGATATGCTTAACCATGGACAGGTCATGCGCGATAAACAAGTAGGTCAGCCCGAGGCGGTCCTGCAGGTCTTTCAGCAGGTTGACGACTTGAGCCTGGATGGATACGTCGAGCGCCGAAATCGGTTCATCGCAGATAATGAATTTCGGGTTTACCGCAAGCGCGCGGGCGATCCCGATCCGCTGACGCTGGCCGCCGGAAAATTCATGCGGATAACGGGTTGCATGATCGGGGTTCAAACCAACCATGTCCAGCAACTCTTCGACGCGTTTCTTGCGTTCCGCGCGCGAACCGGCCATCCCGTGGATGTCCAGCGCTTCGCCGATAATATCGGTAACGGTAAAACGCGGATTCAGCGATGCGTAAGGATCCTGGAAGATCATCTGCATGTCGCGGCGCATCGCCTTCATTTTCTTCGGCGACAATTGATTGATGTCCACGCCGTTAAAGCGGACACTGCCGGCCGTCGGCTCGTACAAGCGGAGGATCGTGCGGCCCGCGGTGGATTTACCGCAGCCGGACTCGCCCACGAGGCCAAGCGTTTCGCCTTCGGCAATCGAAAAGCTGATGTCGTTGACGGCCTTCAGGATATTGCCGCCGCCGACGTTAAAATATTTCTTCAGTCCTTCGACTTCGATCAAGGTTTTCCCAATGCTCATGACGACTGTCCCTCCTTGGCCATCGGATGAAGGTCCCAGCAACGGGCGATATGCGTTTCGCTGAAGACGGTTGCGCCCGGATCAATGCGTTCGCATACCTTCATCGCCTGGTCGCAGCGAGCTGCGAAAGGACAACCGATCGGCGGCTTAATCAAATCCGGCGGCGTGCCGATAATCGGAATAAGCGGCTCGCCTTTTTTCTGGTCAAGCCGCGGCATCGAGCGCAGCAAACCTTTGGTGTAAGGATGTTGCGGGTTTTTGAAAATTTCCCACTTCGTTCCCGTTTCGACCACTTCGCCGGCATACATAACGATGACGCGGTCGCACATGCCGGCCACAACGCCCAGGTCATGCGTAATCAAAATGATGGAAGTTCCGAGCCGGGATTGCATCTCCTTCATCACGTCCATAATTTGCGCCTGGATCGTTACGTCAAGCGCCGTCGTCGGTTCATCCGCGATCAGCAGCGCTGGCCGGCAAGCAAGGGCGATCGCGATCATAACGCGCTGCCGCATGCCCCCGGAGAATTCGTGTGGATATTGGTTAAAGCGGGCCTCCGCATTTTTGATGCCTACAAGCTTAAGCATTTCCACAGCTTGTTTCTTCGCTTCGGCCGCTGACATATTCTGATGTTTGATTAATACTTCAGTGATTTGTCGGCCTACTTTGATCGTAGGATTCAAGGAGGTCATCGGGTCCTGAAATATCATGCCAATATCTTTGCCGCGGATCGACTCCATTTGCTTGTCGCTTTTCTTTAAGATGTCTTGCCCTTGAAAAATAATTTCGCCTTGCTTAATGACGGATGGAGGGGATGGAATCAAGCGCATGATCGTTTGGGCCGTAACGCTTTTGCCGCTGCCGGATTCGCCGACGATCGCAACCGTTTCACCTTTCCCCACTTCAAAGTTCATGCCGCGGACGGCTTTGATTTCTCCGCCTTTGACTTGGAAGGAAACATGCAAATCTTTGACTTGTAAAATCGGCTCCATTCATTCCACCTCCTATTTCTTTAATTTAGGATCGAGCGCGTCGCGAAGACCGTCGCCGAAAATGTTAAACGCAAGCATGATCAAGCTGATCAGAATCGCCGGGAACAGCATGCGCCACGGATAATACAACCAACCGGTCAAGGCATCGTTGATCATCGAACCCAGCGAAGCGATCGGGGCTTGCACGCCGAGTCCCAAGAAGCTCAGGAAAGCTTCGGCAAAAATCGCTTTCGGTACGGACAACGTCACCGTTACGATAATCGGTCCAACCGCATTCGGCAGCAGATGTTTGAATAACAACCGGCCTGAACCCGCGCCCATCGAACGGGAAGCAAGGACGAACTCGCGATTTTTAAGCTGCATAATTTCGCCGCGGACAATCCACGACATATTGATCCAGCCCGTAATCGTTAAAGCCAATATGATCGTTCCAAGGCTTGGCTCCAATACAACCAGCAACAAGATGGTTACCAGCAAATAAGGAATCGCGTACAAAATCTCGGAAAACTTATTCATAATGTCGTCGACGCGACCGCCGAAATATCCCATGGTTCCGCCATAAATGACACCGATAAAAAGGTCGATGCATGCCGCGGCCAGACCGACGATCAGGGAAATTCGCGCCCCCATCCAGGTACGGATGAACATGTCGCGCCCGAGATCGTCCGTGCCGAACCAATGCGTGGAGGAAGGACCTTTGTTCGTATTCAAGAGATCATTCGAATAGTAGTTGTAGCCGTAAATTTTGCCGATCAGCCACGGAGCTACGATCGCCGTCAGCGTGATCAGAGCCAAAATGACCAAAGACGCCATGGCCAGCTTGTTGCTGCACAACCGCTGCCAAGCATCGCGCCAGGCGGAGATGCTTTCGCGCTGAATGACTTCGGCTTCTTTCTCGTCCGTGCCGATTTTGCGAAAATCGTCCGCGGTCAGATCGGCCGGGGTCGGCATGACTTTGATTGGATTCGAGTCCATCCGTTTAACCCTCCTTCCCTTTCATAAGCTTGATCCGCGGATCCACGAAGACGTAGGCGATATCCGTAATAAAGCGCGCCATCATCAATAAAATGCCGTAGAATATCGTAATCCCCATAATGACCGGATAGTCACGGACACTGATCGCCTGCACGTATTGTTTGCCGATGCCGCCGATCCCGAAGATTTGCTCAATGACGACCGAACCCGTAACGATATCGGCCGTCATCGGCCCTACGTAAGTGATGACCGGCATGATGCCGTTGCGGATCACGTGGCGGGACAGGATCGCCATCCAACCCAAGCCTTTGGCTTTGGCGGTCTTGATGTAATCGGCATGCAGCACTTCGAGCATGCTCGAGCGGGTTAAACGGGCGATAAATGCAATCGGTTGCGCCGTCAAAGCGGCGACCGGCAATACATAGTACAACGGCCCTTTAAAGCCCATCGTCGGCAGCCAGTGCAGCTTGGAAGCGAACACATACTGCAGCAATGAAGCTACGACGAAGCTCGGCACCGCGATTCCTAGCACCGCTACCACCATCGCCACATTGTCGATCAACTTGCGATGATACAGCGCTGCCAGCATACCAAGCAGAACTCCCACGACGACGGCTACGACAATCGCGACTAAGCCCAGCTTCAAGGACGCCGAAAACGTCTGGCCGATGATCTTGGACACATCCTGGTTAATCATCTTCATGGAGATCCCCAAATCGCCCTGCGCAATGTCACCTAAATATTTGAAATACTGCTGATAAACGGGCTTATCGAGTCCAAGCTGTTCAATAAGTCTCTCCTTGATTGCAGGAGGTACCTGTTTCTCCGACGTAAGAGGGCTACCCGGAATAGCCTTCATCAGGAAAAAAGTCGCCGAAATCAGAATAAATAGCGATAACAACATATAAAAAAACTTATTGGCTATATAACGTACCATGCCCGTTCACACCTCCTTCTTATAAAATTCGACATATCCCGATTTTAGGTGAAAAAAACCACTTTGTCTATT
This sequence comes from Paenibacillus sp. JL3B1040, assembly GCF_057063165.1. Taxonomy (NCBI): domain Bacteria; kingdom Bacillati; phylum Bacillota; class Bacilli; order Caryophanales; family Paenibacillaceae; genus Paenibacillus; species Paenibacillus tiangongensis. The sequence goes on from NZ_CM169317.1 coordinate 3,665,542, forward strand.
CCATATAATTGTATAAAGACGCAATGCTTGGAAGAAGGGCCCACACAAAAAAAACGGGATATATATGGAATACCCACATATATATCCCGAAATTTCTATGCAGTTCGAAACTTACCGATTAATGCTCAAGTAGGTAAGCGCGGCTGTAATCGATCGCGCCGCTGAAGTCGAGCGAAACGCCCTTCAGATACGGTTTGGTAGCCGCAACGTTCGTGTAATAGTAAATCGGCATCAGGACTTGGTTGTCCTTGATCAGGATTTCTTCGGCTTTCACGAAGTCGGCGTCGCGTTTCGCCAAATCGCCCGAAGTTTTTGCATCTTGAATCAGTTTGTCATATTCCTCGTTCGAGAAACCAGTGTCGTTGTTGCCGCCGCCGGTCACCCACATATCCATGAACGTCATTGGATCGTTGTAATCGGCGGTCCAGCCGGCACGAGCGACTTGATAGTTCAGGTTTTGACGGTTTTCGATGAACACGGCCCATTCCTGGTTTTCCGTTTTCACGTCAACGCCAAGATTTTTCTTCCACATGTCGGCAACAGCCAGAGCGATTTTCTTATGAGCGTCGCTGGAGTTATAAATCAAAGTGATTTCAGGCAATTTCGTGTAGCCTTCTTCTTGCATACCTTGTTCCAGCAGCTTTTTGGCTTCTTCAACGTTTTCCGTGAAGTAGTCGTCTTTGTGAACGGTGCGGAATTCTTCACCGTCGTTCGCGCCTTTGATCCCTGGAGGCACAAAGCCGAACGCCGGCACTTGACCGCCAAGGGTTACGTTGTCTACGATCGCTTGACGATCGATTGCCATCGCAAACGCTCTGCGGATATTCACATTATCGAACGGTTTAGCCGTTACGTTAAATTCATAGTAGTACGTACTTGCAATCCCTTTGATTTGCAGTTCGTCTTTCAACTGATCCTTCAGGATCGGGATTTGGTCGGTTGGAATTTCGCCGTTCGGATGACCGGCGCGATCCAATTCGCCATTTTGGTAAGATGCCAGCTCAGTCGCGCTGCTGTTTACCAGCGACATCGTGATTTTGCTCAGCTTGATGTTGGCGTTATCCCAGTAGCTTTCGTTCTTGGATACTTCGATCGTTTGGCCTTTCACCCAGTTAGTCAGCGTGAATGCGCCGTTAACGATCATTTTGCTTTGGTCAACCGCCCATTTCGGGTCATCCTTCACGGATTGGTGAACCGGGTACAGGGTATAGAAGGAAGTCAAGCCCAGGAAGTAAGGCGTTGGAGCCACCAAGTCAACTTCCAGCGTGTAATCGTCCACCGCTTTCACGCCAACTTGGCTGAAATCGGTAACTTTTCCTTCATTATATTCTTGCCCGTTTTTCAGATAATACAATTGGTAAGCGTAAGGAGCGGCCGGGTCGGTGTTCGGGCTCAGTACGCGTTCCCAGGCAAATACGAAATCGTTCGCAGTGACCGGATCGCCATTGCTCCATTTCGCGTCTTTGCGCAGATAGAACGTATATTTCGTTTCGTCAATTTCCCAACGCTCAGCTGCTGCGGGGATAACTTGACCGCCTTCATCCATGCGCGTGAGGCCTTCGTACATCAACTTCAGCACGGTGTTGGCTTGGCTGTCTTGAGCTTGAGCCGGGTCAAATGTAGGCGGTTCCGCGCTCAAGTTGATTTTAAGCGTTTGATCCGCAGCCAATTTCTCTTCGCCGCTGTTGCCGCTGTCGGAAGCCGTATTGCCTCCGTTAGCTGCGCCGTTATTGGCAGCGCCATTGTTCCCGCCGTTCGAACCGCATGCGGCGAGCAAAGTGCCGACTGCAAGAACGAGCGTCAGAAGAAGCAAAAGACTTTTACTCTTCTTCATCTAGCAATATCCCCCTTAAAATGTTTTGGTATATGTTTTTAGATTATACAACCAGCGGTCAAAAAAATCCAACATAAATTTAAAGATTTTTCGCGTGATTTGATAAATTCTGCGTGATTCTTTAACAAAATAGTCCAATATACAATATTGACATTTGTTTTCCTTAACAATTAACCAAAGATGTCATCCATTTATTCGGTATTCGCCAGAATCCCGGTTGGGGTTATGCCGCTGTGATATATGTAATGAAGCTGATCAGAAATAACAGGATATAAGCCAGTCCGGTCCCCGCAAACGCGAGGCGCCAAACTACGCGCACGAGTTTGCGACCGTCGACCTTCCCCTTCAGGCGCGTTTGAGCGCCGCCAATCAACCCTCCCACAACCAGCAGGATCAGAAGGATCAGGTAGAAGCCAAAGGTCGAATGGAATACGTTATTGAACAACGCGGAAACCGATAAAATCAGAAACAGCGTCGTCACGTCCATCGCCAGCTTCAGTGCCGTTTTTTTATCCCGCTTTACGTAATAATGAATGAAATAAGCTAGCCCGAAAGGAATGATCGGTACCATGGCCAACACGATAAAGGAAGAGACCAACGCTTCCAAAGCCTCACCTCCGCATCAAATGTAAATAGAAAGATGACTTGCCGAGTAAGTAACGATATTTTTATATTCATGTCAGGTTACAAAGCGCGGACCAACCGCCAAACCGTCTCATGCCCGGGGACAGCCATCCCCTTGGCGCGCGCCATTTCGACCAATTTCCCGTTGATATAATCGATTTCCGTTGAAGCCCCCTGCTGCACGTCCTTCAGCATGGAAGAGATATTGGTCGACGTTGCCCGACATACCGCGACGATTTGATCAAACATGTCCTTGTCACAGGGAATGCCATAGGCGTCATAGATCGCTATGCCTTCATCGCATAGCTGCCGAAGCATATGGAGCCGCTCCTCCTTCTCCAGCAGTTGTCCGTTAGCTACCCGCCAGATCGCCGTCAACGGATTGATGGCGGCATTGATCAGCAGCTTTCTGTAGATTTCCCTCTCGATGTCTTTCGACAAAAGCGCGGTAAATCCTGCTATCTCAAGCATTTTCACCAAACTTTCTCCATATCGATCGTTAGCGGACATACCTCCGCTCATTCCGATTTGCGTAACCCCGTAGCCGGACCGGCTGACGCTGGATTCATTCGTCCGTTTCGCGCCTTCGGTGGTGATTGCCGCATAGACGGGTATGCCAGGCAGCATGCGGGCGATGAACTCCAGATGCCCTACCCCGTTCTGAAAGCAAACGACCTTCGTCTCAAGGCCTACAAGCCGGCGGACGGATGACATCAGTTTGGCATCAAGATGCCGTTGCTTTGTGGTCATCAGCAGCCAATCGGCTCGCCCAATCCCGCCGTTCGCACCCCTTTCCTCCATAACATAAGCCTCGAATCCATCGCCTTCAACGACAATCGATGTCCCGTCCGGTTCGGTGAGCCGGATTCCCTCTTGCTTCAGCCATGCGGCTTGTTCGGGAGTCCTTGTCCAAAAGCGCACGGACGCGCCGGACACCGCCAACTTGCCGCCGAACAGCAGCCCCAGCGCCCCGGCACCGATAATGTCAAATCGCATTGAAGTTTCACGCCCTTTCCTTCATCTATTCCCTTTATACCAAACTCTCCCTCCAAAACACAAAAACCCCGCCACAAAGGCGGGATTTTTGCGATTTACCCCTCTTACTCGATTCGTTCCAAATTTCCATTCGCATCCATTTTAAAGCGGGATTTGCTTTCCTCGTCCTCTTCGTTTAAGAAGGCCAAACGCCGTGCCCGGTCCATAATCTGAATTAACGCCTTATAATCGTCGTTGACGACCCGGTAATCGGTCTGCACCTCATTAACCTGTGCCGATAACCGCTCGTTTTCTTCACGAAGGCCGGCAAGCTCTTCTTCTTTCTCGCGCAGTTCCTTCTCCAACGCCTTCATTTGGCGATTCGTCTCCTGAACCGTATTTTTCCATCCGCGCAAAAAACGGATTACCGCGTCGATGGATATCGTTTCTTCCGTTACGCCATCGCTGCGGTAACCGCCGTCGTCCATTTCGACGGAGGCGAGCGAAGCCATGCCGGAACCCGCGGATAGCGGGGTTTGCTTTTTCATATAATTCCGTTTCTGCCTTTGTGCTTTGGCGATGCTGATGGCCGCTTCGTATTTTTTCCGGACGCAGCTGTTCCATCGGAACCCGCAGGCCGCCGCCGTTCTGCCGATCCGTTCCCCGACCTCTTCGAAGGCGTTTAACTGGGTACTGCCCTCCCGTATGTGCCGAAGAGTCACCTCGGCCAGAATCAAATCATCTTCTGCGCTCCATGCATCTTGTCTCACAGCTGTCATGCTATAAAAACCTCCTAACGACATCCTAGTCTAACCGTCTTCCAACCGGCGGTCTCCGGCAGGCGTATGGGTAAAATGCTTCTTACTCCATTTCTATGCCTCTCATAGAGTTCATAGAATCTATTTGATACTAAAATGTATTTCCAAAATCAGGGGACTCCATACATGCCGTCCGCAGAAACGAATAACATAGGCACACAACAAGCGATAATACTGTTATATACATCACAACTTCGCGGACAATATCCGGCTGAATCATGACTTTTCGTTTACACTTTTCCGCCTAACGGGTATAATGAGAAAAGAAATGGAAGGTTCGTCGATACATAAGAAAGGGGGATTACCTCGTGGCACGCATGTTCCGCGTCCTTGGCTTCTTCACTTTGGCTATTGGGCTTATGGCCTTTGCGGGCGATCTGACGGAAATGGCTTTGCTGTTCTTCCTGCAAACCGCTTTTTTCGTTCTTTTCGGCTACCTGAAGTTTACCGAGAGAACCTATATCCTGCTGTTTTGGGGATACATGATCGTCGCATTTACCGGCTTCAGCTACTGGACGATCTTCAAAATGGGTTTGCCCCTCTAATCCCAAAAGTTCATAAGCGTTCCAAAAGGCGTTTCGGCAGCGGGCCGGAACGCCTTTTTTCGTGAGCTCTGCTATTTCCGAACCTGTTATCATATATATAGTACAACTACTGACGGGAGAGGATCGTTGTTGAGAAAACGCATCAAATCGCTTTGTCTGTTGCTTCCGCTTGCCGTCCTCCCTCTTGCGGGCATGCCGGCCGCCGCCGATCCGTTTACCGCCGAAGAACAGCGGATCCTGGAACAAAGCTTGTCGATTCAGGAAATTGACCGGGAAATCGAACGGATCGAAACCCGCCAGCATGACACGCAAGCGGCCCTTCGCGAGCTGCAGGGACAACTTTCCGATAAAAACGAGCAAATCCGCGTTAGCCGGGAGCAAGCCGGCTTAAGGCTGCGCGCTTATTATATGGGAGAACGGGAAAGTTTGCTGTACGCCTTGCTTAGCGTGAACAGCCTCAAGGATTTTTTTACCGTATTGGACTATTACCAGCTCATCTTGGATCGTGACCGTACGGTATTAAATCGTTACAAGACGGAATATGCCGAGCTTGTGAGCACCAAGCGGAAGTTGGACGACGCCTCGTCCGAACTGGCCCGCATGAAGGAAAACCTTCAGCTCCAACGCAGCCGCGTCGCCGCCCTTCAACAAAGGATCGACGAATCGCTTGGGCTCAGCTCCGATCCCGAAAAGCTCAAAGCACTGATTGAAGAGCTGTCCGTTTATTGGCACAATGTCGGACTTTATGAGCTTCGCAAGTATTTTCAGGCACTTAGTACCGCGATGTCGGAGTTCCCCGATTTTTTGCAGCAAAATGAAAACAGTCTGGTCGCCGAAAAAGGCGGTTATCGCCTGGAGATCCGCGAAGAACAGCTGAATGCGTTTCTGCACCGCAAAAGCGCGCTGTTGAAAGACATGGGGTTTCGCTTCGAAAAGGACAAGATCGTCGCAAAGGGCCGACGGGAAGGGCTGGAACTGGAGGTCGAGGGACATTATACGGTAGAGCAGGAACCGGAAAATTCGATCGTCTTTCACGTAGACCGTCTGCTGTTTAACGGATTGGCGTTGCCGGATACAACGCGGGCCGAACTGGAGCGCGATTTCGATCTCGGATTTTATCCCAAAAAAATCGTTCCCTTCGTGGAGGCCACCGATGTGGCCATCTCCGAGGGAACGTTGACGGTAAAGTTGAAATTGGCTTTGTAATCATCGTCGTTACTGGCCGAGCTCGGCTAGCCGCCCGCGATATTGCTTGGCGTTTAGCGCCCCGCTCAAATAATCGTAGGTGAGCGGCGCAAACGCTTCAAGCTGTGCGGGCAACGCCGGACTCGCCGGCAGCGCCGCTCCGGAGCCAGCGGCCAGCGTGGCGGGAACCCATGCCGGCAGCTCGTTTTGGGTTGCTTCGTAATAAATGGTTTTTAATACGGGAAGATGGCCGGTCGCTTCCCGCCAACGCATTTGATTTATCGCGGAGGTCATCTCCGAAATCCACAACCCGGCGGCTTCGGCATTGTCCGTTTGCGAAGAGACCGCATAGCTGCGGCCCTGTATCCAGGCAGACGCCATATTCGCCTGCAAATCCGGCATCCACACTTTGGTTCGGGGATGCGCAAGCTTCTGCGCCTCGGATGCCCGGGTGATCCTTATCGGCAGTTCGCCGCTTTGCCGTTTGCGCGAAGGATCCGCTCCTGCCGCCCCGGTATCCAAGAGCCAAGGGCGGATGAGTTCCAACTGCTGCAAGGAGAGCGGCATGTTACCCTTCAGGGCAAAAAAGGCCGTCGCCCCGTCCGGCTTCCACCCACCCCCGAGTTGCCATAACAACGTGGCCGCCGCATAAGGATCGCGATAATCCAAACCCAGCAGGTAAAGCTGGGAATGTTGTTTTTTGAAGGCGGATAGCAGGGCACTCCAATCCTCCACCGATATCGGCGGGCGCTCCAGGCCCAGTTGCTTCAACTTGTCCGTATCATAGACCAGTACATAAGGATCCACATCCAGCGGTACCCCCCAGACATAACCGTTCCATTCGTTCGGAATCAAGGAAGCGCTTAACACTTCTCCGGACAAAGATCCCGAATAATAGCCCTCTGTTGGCAACAGGTAACCGTCCGCGGCAAAGCGGCGAACCCAGACATTGTCCAATAGCAGGACGTCCGGCGATTCTCCTAACTTCATGAGCTGGCGCTGAAAAGAAGCATAAGTCTCTTCCGCCGGCACATTTACCAGATCAACCTCCACCGGATGGCTCGCCGTAAACTGACGGCTCATGTCCTCCAAGCGGCGGAAATCGGACTCGTCCACCTGCACTGCTACTTGAATATGCCCAGTCTCCTGAAGGGTCTGCGCTTCGGGTAGCGTAACCGGCTGGGTCTCCCCGCGGTTTTCCGGGCGGACCCGCGTCGTTTCTTCACTAGGGGACAGATTGATTAAAGCGAGCAGCAGGATCGCAAACAGCACCCAATGATTTTTTCGCTTCACGCCTGTTCTTCCTCTCCACAATTTAGGAGCGCAAGTCAATAAACATTCCGATACTCCGTATTGTAGCAAATCGCCGAATGAATTGTCCCGTAAAAAATTGTATATGGGGGGATGGCGGGAGGTCAGAGGAGAACAATTCAAGATCTCTCGTGGGGCCGACGGGTGAAATGTTCTTGCGCTCGCAAAGGCGGCCACTATCGTTTCTTCAGAATCATTTCCCCCTCTGGCCTTTTCGCGCTCTTATTTGGAATTGCCCTCCGGCTCTTCCCGCCGGAGGGAAGTAGTAAAGCCCGACGAACAGGGTATTGATGATTCGTCGGGCGGAAAAACTAGCTCAAGTGTGCCGAAGGAGGCTCCCGCACGAAGTCTCTTCTGTAACGGAACGGAGAGCCGCTATTTGCTCATTTCCCGGGCATTTCCCATTCTAACGGAACTACGAGCCGTTAATTGGCCGAAAATGTAACTATAGACGCCGAAAGTGTCCAAATAAGGTCATTGGGTTCCGTTAGAGCTCAGAATCCTTCATTTGCAGCCGAATAGCGTCTCTGAGTTCCGTTAGCGATTGCGCAACCTACCAAAAAAAGCCCGGCGAATCATGTTATACCGATTCGCCGGGCTTACCTATTTATTTATTCTCGCGAGGAACGAGTGGCGAGCACTCGGCTAATGTCTTCCCTGCTACAGGAAATCAAGTAACGAACCGGAGGAAGTTTACGTCCGCATTTGGGAGCCGATTGTCTTCCTTCGACTTCATCATGGACAACCGGCGGACAAGAGCGGGCCGAGGTCGTTACTTGGTTCCGTTGATTCGGCTGCCACTGGTTTCTCAACGCGGATGAACGCCGACTCCCGCGCGCCCCCCCTTTACAACAAATCCGCCGCGAGCTGTGCCAGCTTCGACCGCTCCCCTTTCTCCAGCGTGATATGCCCGCTGAGGCCCTGGTCGCGGAAGCGTTCGACCAAGCTGGTCAAACCGTTGCTGGAAGCGTCGAGATAAGGATGGTCAATCTGCTCCGGATCACCGACCAGCACGATCTTGCTGCCTTCACCAACACGCGATACGATCGTCTTAACTTCGTGGCGCGATAAGTTCTGCGCCTCGTCGATGATGATGAACTGCCCCGGGATCGAGCGTCCGCGAATGTACGTGAGCGCCTCGACCTGAATGCTGCCGAGTCCCATCAGGATTTTCTCGATGTCGCCGGATTTCTTCGTGTCGAACAGGAACTCCAAATTATCGTAGATCGGCTGCATCCAGGGACGCAGCTTTTCTTCTTTTTCCCCGGGCAGATAACCGATATCTTTCCCCATCGGGACGACGGGCCGGGCAATTAGCAGCTTCTTGTACTTATGCTCATCCTCAACCTTGAGCAGACCGGCGGCCAGCGCTAACAGCGTCTTCCCGGTGCCGGCCTTGCCGGTGATCGTGACCAGCGGAATCTCATCGTTGAGCAGCAGTTCCAAAGCCATGCGTTGCTGGGCGTTCCGGGCGCTGATGCCCCAGACCGGCTCGTTGCTGAGATACAGCGGCTCCATGCGGGTGGCGTCATCATTGACCTTCAGCAGAGCGGATTTGCCGGTGCCCATTTCATCTTTTAGAATCACGAACTCATGAGGGTAAAGGGGGTAATTCAGCCCAAGCGGTTTGATCGGCAAAAAGCGGTACGTATAAAATTCGTCGATCACCGACGGGTGAACCTTGAGAGTCGAGTAACCTCCGTATAGGTCGCTGGGGCCAACGGTTCGGTCCGACAGATAATCCTCGGCGTGAAGCCCCAGAACATCGGCTTTGATCCGGACGAGCACATCCTTGCTGACGAGGATAACCGGGCGCGGCGAAGGCAGCTCCGACTGCTCCAAATGATAGTTTAGGGCCACCGCAAGAATCCGGTTGTCGTTGGTAACCTCCCCGAACATTTCCTGGACCTTGACGAAGCTGCGGTGATTCAATTCTACCTTGATTCGCCCGCCGCCCTCCAGCGGCACGCCGTCGTGCAAATGCCCCGTTTCCCGCAATCCGTCCAGCAGGCGCGATACGCCCCGCGCATTACGGCCGATTTCGTCGGCATTGCGCTTTTTGGTGTCGATTTCCTCCAGCACGACGGCCGGAATAACCACATCATGCTCATCAAAGGCAAAAACGGCACCCGGATCATGCAATAATACATTGGTATCCAATACAAAGATTTTCTTCACCATTATCCCCTCCACCGGTCAGTGCATCCATTTGCGATTCATACATATTTTTTTCCGCCCCGGGAAATCTAAAATCGAAATCGATATTTGAACTCCGTACGAAAGAGATCAATTCCGAAAGGACGGATCGAACATGCGAATATGGCTGTGTTTGTTAGTGACAGTTTCCCTGCTGACAAGCTGCGGAACTGGTTCTGAAAAGGCATCACCCTCTCCACGAAATCAAACGGAGAATGCGCCCCGAGCGCAAGGTGTGGATCCTTACGCCACACCGGAAAATAACGGCAACAGGGCAATGTCGGACCGTGACAGACAAGTATATTTGGAGCAACTTGTGAATAAGGTCCCCGGCGTCAAAGGTGCGCACTGCGTCATCATGGGCAGAACGGCCATCGTCGGCATTGATGTGGACAGTCGCCTGGAGCGCGCACGAGTTGGGAGCATCAAATATACGGTCGCCGAAGCGCTTCGAAAAGATCCGCATGGCGCCGGCGCTATCGTCACCGCCGATATGGACTTGAACCAGCGGATTGCCGAGATCGGCGAAAAAATCCGGGATGGCCGGCCGGTATCCGGTTTCGCCACCGAACTGGCCGATATTATCGGACGAATCGTGCCTCAACTGCCGAACGATACCCGACCGCCCGAAGGCCTAGATCGGGAACAAATGCAGATCGCCCCCGGCGGCGGCACATCGCGTCAAAATTTGCGGTAGTTTGTCCCAAGACGGAAAGAAAGCCTAGCGATCACCTCGCTAGGCTTTCTTCATGGCTTCAAACACTTGACGATCCAGCATGTCCGCAGCACGCTGGTCATAAATTTTAGCATATTCCGGCGGAGACATCAGCTGCGCGCCATAAAACAACGCATTCCGCACCGCATCGATATGAATGTCGAAGCAGCACATATTAAACGGCACCCCGTCCAGCGGATCCTGCACAACAACGGCGCGGCCATTAATGGCGTAAATCGTATCTTGGCCAAATACCGTCACGGTAACCCGCGGATTGGCCTTCATATTGCCGACCAGCCTGGAGCGATGGTCCAAGGCCAGACGCAGCTTCGAATAATCCACGGCGTACACCCAAGAAATCGCGCTGGACGTCGGTCCTCCGGATTCCTGATCTACCGTGTTCAGCAACACAAACGTTTCGGACTGGAAAATCGAATAAAGCGAATCGGACAATTGGGTAACGATCTCGGACATTACGACCAGCCCTCCTGTACGGCATTGCATGGATTCAACTCAAGACGCTTCCGCGATCCTGTATGTTAATTGTATTATAGCATGCGGCAAAACTTGCATTCAATCGTCAGTTGGCCGGCTCGCTGCCTGCGGCCCCGCCGTTCTCCGGTTGCGATTCCGGCGTTTTGCCGGCGATTTGATCCTTTAAGGCCTGCTTGGCGGCCTCCAGTTCATCCTCGTGCAAGTAGACGTACGGGCTCTTCCAATCGCCGGTCACCGGCATGAAATCCACGTTTTCCTTGGAAATGTTCCAATAGGCTTGAATCAGATTTTTCATCTGTTTCGATTCCAAATCCGTTTCCATGTTCTTCCCAACGGATTCGATCACTTTACCGGCGCCCATTACGCCATTGAGCGATTTCGCTTGGTCGATGAGAGCATGCAGCACTTCATTCTGCCGACGGTTGCGGTCGAAATCGTCCGAACCCTTCGTTCGGGGTTTGCAGTTCGATTTGCGGTATCGAACGAATCCCAGCGCGTCTTCTCCGTTCAGATGCTGGGCGCCTTGCTTCAAATTGATATTGGTGCCGTCCGCCGTATCGCGGTAACACATATCTGCGTCCACATTCACGTCTACGCCGCCAAGCGCGTCCACTACATCGCGGAACCCCTGGAAATTCAATACCGTGACATAATCGATATGAATATCGAAAAACTTGCCCATCATCGTTTTCATTTCCTGCGTGGCGGGAATCCCCGTTTTCTTCTCGGCCGCCAGAAAATTCGGATAGAAAGCGTTGATCTTATTCGTCTTGTACCCGTCCAGTTCCAGCTTCGTATCCCTCGGCAGGGAGACGACGGTCGCGGTCTTGGTATCCGGATTCATCGCGATCACCATCATCACATCGCTGAGATGGGTGCCGGTCTCCGGACGATAATCGGTGCCGAGCAGCAGCATCGTAATCGGCTTCACCTTGGCGGATTGCTCCGGAGCCACATTGTCCGAGGTCCCCGTCGCATCGATCACCTGATCTGCGGTATAAAACAAATAACCTGCATAAAGGCCAACCCCGATCACCCCGATAATCAAGAGCGTCAGGACGATTTTTAAAAATCGTTTAAAACCACCGGATTTCCTTTTTTTCCCGGACCCTTTACTCGATCCTTTTGTCGAACCTTTTGCCGAGCCTCTTTGGCCTTGCCCCCGTGGGGGTAAGCCGCTGCGGTTAGAACTCATGTACTCAAACACCTTATTTCTATAAAAATGTTGTCGCACCCATAAAGACGTACCGAGTTTCGGAAAAGTTACCGATTGGGAGCAGGAGCCAAATTATGCCGATTTATCCCCTGTCGGCGGACCCGCCTTTTTCCCCTTATTCCGTCGTCCTTCGACAAAATAACGGATCCTCACCATCAGCATCAGAACCACGGCTACCAACAGACATTGGATAATCGGCAGCTTGTCGATCTGAAAAATGAGCAGCAGGAACGAACCGAGCGCCATGAGAAGGTAAAGGATGATTTCCTTGAACAGCGGCAGCTTCTGCTGTGCGCGGAATACTTTATTGTACACAAAGACGATCAGCACGAAGATCAGCACGTAGGATATCACCGGATGCTCCGCAAACCAAGCTTGCATAACGAACTCCCTCCTTCAAATGGCAACGATAAATCTATTATAAATGGGCTTCCGACATTTTGCGATGTTTTTCCGCCCGTTCGCGTTCACTCTTGTTCAAAATCTTCTTGCGCAAGCGGACCGATTTCGGCGTGACTTCGCAATATTCGTCGTCGTTCAAATACTCCAGCGCTTGTTCCAGCGAAAACAGCCGCGGCGTCTTCATCTTCACGGTCTCGTCCTTCGTGGCCGAGCGAACGTTGGTCAGTTGTTTTTCTTTACAGATATTTACGACGATGTCGTTATCCCGGGTATGCTCCCCGACGATCATACCCTCGTAGATTTCCGTCCCCGGTTCAACGAACAAGATGCCGCGATCCTCGATCGACAAAATGCCGTAAAGGGTCGAAACTCCGTTTTCGCTGGAAACCAGCACACCCTCGTGACGTCCGCCGACCTGGCCGCCAACGTAAGGACCGTAACTGTCGAAGGCGTGGTTCATGACGCCGTAGCCGCGAGTCAACGTCAGGAAATGCGTGGTGTAGCCAATCAGACCACGGGCCGGAATCAGGAATTCCAAGCGGACCTGACCGTTTCCGCTGTTGATCATATTAACCATTTCCGCTTTGCGGGAACCAAGGCTTTCCATGACCGCGCCCATGCTTTCTTCGGGTACGTCGATCAGCAGGCGTTCGATCGGTTCCATTTTGATTCCGTCGATTTCCCGCACGATGACTTCCGGTTTGGACACCTGCAGCTCATATCCTTCGCGGCGCATATTTTCAATCAAGATGCCCAGGTGAAGTTCGCCGCGGCCGGATACGATGAAGGCGTCCGGGCTATCGGTCTCTTCCACGCGCAAGGAAACGTCCGTTTCCAGCTCCTTAAACAGACGCTCGCGCAGCTTGCGGGAAGTGACCCACTTCCCTTCCCGTCCGGCAAACGGGCTGTTATTGACGAGGAACGTCATCTGCAACGTCGGCTCGTCGATCTTCAATACCGGCAAAGCCTCCGGCTGGTTCGGATCGGCGATCGTTTCGCCGATATTAATGTCCTTGATCCCGGCGATCGCCACGATGTCGCCGGCTCCGGCTTCTTCGATCTCCACGCGGCGCAGGCCCTGGAAGCCGAACAGTTTCTCGATGCGTGCCGTTTTCTTGCCGCCGTCCCGCGTCATGACCGTTACGGATTGACCTTGGCGGATGATGCCGCGGTTCACCCGGCCGATGGCGATCCGGCCTAAGTATTCGTTGTAGTCCATCAGCGTGACGAGGAATTGCAACGGCTCGTCTACCTTCTCAGTCGGCGCCGGGATATGATCGATAATCGTTTCGTAGAGCGCCAACATGTTGTCGTCCTGTTTCTCCGGATCCAGGCTGGACGTTCCGTTCAGAGCCGAGGCATAAACAACCGGGAATTCCAGTTGGTCATCGCTTGCTTCCAATTCGATGAACAAGTCGAGCACCTCGTCGATGACTTCCGCCGGGCGTGCGGCCGGACGGTCGATCTTGTTCACGACGACGATCGGCGTCAGATGATGCTCCAGCGCTTTGCGCAGCACAAACTTCGTCTGCGGCATGCAGCCTTCGTAGGCGTCGACGACGAGCAGCACGCCGTCAACCATTTTCATAATCCGTTCCACTTCGCCGCCAAAGTCGGCATGTCCCGGTGTATCCACGATATTGATCAAATAGTCCTTGTACGTAATCGCGGTGTTCTTCGCCAGAATGGTGATTCCGCGTTCCCGCTCCAGATCGTTGGAATCCATGGCCCGCTCTTGGACCGCCTCGTTCTCCCGGAAAATCCCGGATTGCTGCAGCAACTTGTCGACGAGCGTCGTTTTCCCGTGGTCGACGTGGGCAATAATCGCAATATTGCGAATTTCATTTCTTTCATGCATAGGTTTATCTCCATATCCTTTCGTCTCTATAGATTATTGAGCTGTTTTATAAATATAAAGTTTGCACTTCGAACGGTAATTAGTCGACAGGACCAAGTGCAGCCTCATGAACCACAAAACAAAGCGTCGACTCAAAATGCCGACGCTTGACATATCCCTTATATTATACGTGAAATTTTGAATATTTCAAGAACTAACACGACATCACCAGGAGCTCCGGCGATTGCCGCGGGCAACGATCAGCCAAATGCCCCCAATAATCAGCAGCGCGGCCAGGAAATACACGATCGCAGAAGCAAACAACGTCCAGCCGAGCAAGATGATCGAAAGAGCGCCCAGAATCAGGGCGGCGATGAATATCCCATTCTGTCGCTGAGGCGAAAAGTAACCGTATTCGAACAGGCCGACGGCCAGGCCGAAGAAGAAGAACGGCCAGGTAAACTTCAGCGTATGCCAGCCGCCGATCACGCCGATGAAAAAGACGAGGCTGTAGACGACCAGAATCGCACCGGGAAGCAGCAGTTCCGCAGGGCCTTTGCGCCAAAAATGCCACAAATGCAGCACGATCCCCGGAATCAACAGCAGCAGCGGCCAAAGCGCCTTTCCAAGAAAGCTGAATACCCCTAATTTTCCGAGCAGGATAATCACTCCGGCAGCGAGAATCAAGATGCCAGTCATCAGCTTATTGTTGTCGGACATATCCATCACACACCTTCCAGAAGACAATGAGGGACAAGCCGCAGCAAATTACGACATCCCCTTCCCTTCCAGTTTATATGATATCTGCCCAAAAAACCACTCGACCAAAGCCTAGGCTCCATGTTTTTTTCGCAGCGCGTGGATGGAACTGTCGAAACGGGTTAACCTCGCCCGGCGTTATATTTTCGCAACCAGCCGAACATAATAACGACCGCAGCGGTCACCGTGGGCACGGCATGCGCCAGTGCGGGAGCGGCCGCCTCCAGCGCCGGTCCAAGCTCCGGGTCCTGCAGCAGCATTTCCCCTGCCGTATATCCGAGGATGCCCGCGCCGGCATAAATCAGGATCGGCATGCGCTGCAGCCAATCGGCGATCAAGTTGCTGCCCCACACCACAATCGGAATGCTGATGGCGATGCCGATCACAAGAATGGATACATCGCCTTCCGCGAGCGCGGCGATCGCCAGCACATTATCCAGGCTCATGATGAAGTCAGCGGCTAGGATGGTCCGCACCGCCTTCCACATCGAGCCTGCGCCGGCCACGCGGGAGTGCTCCTCCTGCGGCAGCAGCAACTTGAAGGCAATGGCGGCCAGCAGCAGGCCCCCCGCCGCATGAATAAACGGAATCTTCAACAGGATTACGGCCACCCAGGTCAAAACGCATCGCAGCAGCACGGCTCCCAGCGCCCCCCACCATACGGCCCGCTTGCGCTGCTTAAGCGGTAGGTTCTTGCTGGCCATAGCTATAACAACGGCGTTATCGCCGCTGAGCACTAAATTGATAATCAAGATTTCCGACAGCAGCAGCAATTGTTCCAAGCTCATCCCTCCCCTACAACTTGTATGAGGAATAGAGCCAAGCTATGCCACTTTGCAAAACAACTCTGGACAAATGAATCCTTTTAGCGATTTAATACGTATATACGTCTGTAGAGGAAGTGACATAAGGTGGACTTATTTAGCGCTGCTTTTTTTCTCGCCCTGATCAACATCATTTTTATCGACCTGATTTTGGCGGGAGACAATGCGATCGTCATCGGAATGGCGGCAAGAAAACTGCCCCACTCGGTCCAAAAGAAAGCGATCCTGTACGGGACGGCCGGCGCCGTGCTGCTGCGAATCCTCGCGACTCTCATCGTCGTCTGGCTGCTGCAAATTCCCTGGCTGCTGGCGATCGGCGGTTTGATGCTGGTCTTTATCGCCTACAAAGTGCTGGCGGATGAAGGCGGACATGATAACATCGAAGCCAAGGATAAGCTGTGGCCGGCGATCCGCACCATTATCATCGCCGATGCGGCAATGGGACTCGACAACGTCATCGCGGTCGCAGGAGCGTCCAAACAGCATATGGTGCTGGTCGTCATCGGCCTGCTGATCAGCGTCCCCATCGTCGTATGGGGAAGCACCCTGTTTATTAAACTGTTGGACAAGTTCCCTTGGATCGCCTACCTTGGCGCTGCGGTGTTAGCTTACACCGCCGCCAATATGATTACCGAGGAACGCCATTTCCTGCAATTCTTCGAGGAGAACCCGGTTCTTCGTTATCTGCTGATCGCCATCGTTGTCGCCGGCGTGCTGTTGGCCGGCTACATGAAGAAGCGCCAGCACCGCAAGGAAACGGAGAGTCATCAGACTCACCCGGCAACCCGCTAGGGAGGACAAAAACCCGCCTCGAGCCATCAAAGATGGCCTTGGCGGGTTTTTGTCTGTTCAAAACCAATTTTCCTGCACGACTTGATCTTCCGCCGACTCGCGACGCACGATGCTGCGACCCGGCCGGATGACGATCGTTTCCGTATCCTCCACCGCTTTGCCGATCATTAGGTCCAAATCCTCCAGCGAGCGCTCGACGTTCTCCAGTACCTGCAGATTGGGGTTGGTTGCCGGCGACTTCGGAACGAACAAGGTGCAGCAATCTTCGTAAGGCAGGATCGACAAGTCATACGTGCCGATCTGCTGCGCCAACGCGATAATGTCCACCTTGTCCGTCATGACCAATGGCCGCAGCAGCGGCAGATCCGTTACCCGTCCGATCGCATTCATGCTGGACAACGTTTGGCTGGCGACCTGGCCAAGGCTGTCCCCCGTAACCAACGCCAACGCTCCGTTGCGTTCGGCCAGCTTGGTGGCGATGCGCAGCATCGATCTGCGCATCAGGGTGATGATCAGGTTATCCTGGCCGGATTGCGCCAATTTGGTTTGGATGTCGGTAAACGGGACGAGATGCAGCTTGATCGAACCGGCATACTGTGCCAACACGGCCGCCAGGTCGATCACCTTTTGTTCGGCTTTTTTACTCGTAAACGGATAGCTGTGGAAATGCACGCATTCGATTTCCAATCCGCGCCGCAGCGCCGACCAGCCGGCGACAGGGCTGTCGATGCCGCCGGACAACAGCAGCATGGCCTTGCCGTTCGTTCCCAGCGGGAATCCCCCCGCTCCGGGAATCACCTCGCAGAACAAGTAGGTGCCCTGTTCGCGAATCTCCACGCGCAGCTCCAATTCGGGATTATGGACATCCACCTGCAGCTCGGGGCAGGCGTTCAGGATCGGGCCGCTGACCAGCTTGTTCATTTCCTGCGTAGAGTGGGGAAACGGCTTCCACACCCGGCGTGCACTGACTTTAAACCTCGTGCCCGGCGCGGCGCCCAGCTCCTTGACGAAATTCACCGCAATCCGGGTGATGTCCTCCAAACGGGACGGGGCGACTTTGATCGGAGAGATCGACGTGACGCCGAACACGTTCTTCATCGCGGCGACGATCGACTCCAGCGGCTCACCGTTTAACGCAATATAAATGCGCCCGTATTCCTTAATGATCTCGGCGCGGGGATACGGATGCAACAGCGCTTTGACGTGATTGTGGGCGACCTTTTCGAAACGCGACCGGTTCCGCCCTTTGAGGGTGATTTCTCCGAAACGCAGCAGCAGCATATCATATTCCAGCATCGGTTGGTATCTCTCCTATCGTAAAGCCTGCAACCGCTTGACGGATTGCTCCAAAGCGGCCAGCAGGGCGTCAATGTCTCGTTCTTCATGTTCATCGCCCAGGCTGATCCGAATGCCCGACGAAGCGATATCCATGGATTTGCCCATAGCCAGCAGGACGCGGCTTGGTTCGCTTCGCTTGGAAGAGCAGGCCGAGCGGGTGGATACGAAAAATCCCTCCTCCTCCAGCATGTGCAGCAGCGCTTCCGCTTTCATGCCGGGATAAGAAAAATGCACGATGTGCGGGGCGCCTTGCGCCGGCGAATTCACCGTCAGTTCCGGCAACTCCCCAAGCCCTTGGGTGAGTCGTTCCCGCAAACGGTACAGCTTGTTTGCCCGCGCTTCCCGGCCTTCCGCCGCCAAACGCAAAGCTTTGGCGAAAGCTACGATATAAGGAATATTTTCCGTTCCGGAACGGTAGCCCCCTTCCTGGCCGCCGCCGGCCAGCAGCGGCGCCAGCTTCAGACCCTCGCGAACGTACAGCAGCCCGATACCTTTCGGCCCCCTTAGTTTGTGCGCCGACAGGCTGTATAAATCAATGCCGCTGTCGGACAAGGATAACGGCAGCTTCCCAAAGCCCTGCACGCCGTCGACATGAAACAGCACCCGAGGCGCGGCGGATTTGAGCATCCGGCCGATTTCCTCCACCGGCTGCACGGTTCCGGTTTCATTGTTCACATGCATCACCGATACGAGCACGGTGTCCGCGCGCACCGCCGCCCGCACCTGTTCGGCGTTCACGCAACCGTCTCCGTCGACCGGAAGGAGGGTTGTCTCCCAGCCCCAGAAAGCCAATTGCTTCACGCTCTCCAGCACGGACGGATGCTCCGTCGCCGTCGTGATCAAATGCTTGCCTCGTCCGGCAAACTGAAGGGCGGCGCCTTTGATCGCCATATTGTTGCTTTCCGTCGCCCCGCCGGTATATACGATTTCCCGCGGCCGGACCCCCAGCGCCGCGGCGCTGACTTCCCTGGCCTTATCCAGCAGCTTGGCACTCTCCTCGCCAAGGCGATGCAGCGAAGACGGGTTCCCATAGTGCCGCGCCATGACTTCCGCTACCGTTCTGGCAACGTCCTCGTAAGGCGGCGTCGTCGCCGCATGGTCGAAATAAATCATCTTGTCACCTTCATCTCAAAAAAGACCAAACGAAAAACGCGTATACCCGAAACAACCGCGATCGGAGCGTTTTCCATTTGATCTTCCCAATAGTGTACCGCCAATTTCAAAAAAAACGATTAAGCTTCGAATTTTGCCTGCGCTCTCATAATCTTGGCAATGTAGCCTTGCGTCTCTTGCGGCAGCAAATGGAAGTTCTCCATCAATTGCTCATCATTGCCGATCCCCAGCCGTTGCAACCTTCCGGGACCGGCATTGTATGCCGCCAGCGCCGTTTTGACATCGCCGCCGTAACGATTGAGCTGATACGACAAATATCTGGTGCCTGCGTCAATGTTTTGCGCCGGATCAAACGGGTCGCTCACTCCCAGCCCCCTCGCCGTACCGTCCATCAGTTGCATCAGCCCTTTGGCGCCGGCGGACGAAACCGCCTGCGGATTGAATGACGACTCCGTCGCGATCACTGCCTTGATCAGGCTTTCGGGAACCCCGTATCTAGCGCTGGCTTGGGAAATCAGGGACTGAAGATCCGATGAGCCTTCCGGAGCAGGCCCGGAATGGCCTACCGTCCCAATCGCGGTCACCGTTCCGTAATCCGGTACCATCTCCGCAAACAGCCCGTCCAAGGCATTCGTGTCATTTAACCCGGCGGAATACAGGTACCCCTGAAGCGATTCCAGCATGGAACCGGGAGCGGTACCGGAAGAATCGGCCGACGCCGCTTCCCCCCGTTCCGCCAGCATCATTTCCTGCAGCAATATATCAAACAACGAGCCGCCCATGCCGCTTGAAGCCCGCTGCGCCGACGTTCCTTGCAAGTCTATTTGATTCAAAGTCTGAAGCTGAATCAATTGTCCCATCGTTCGTGGATCGATTTGCATGCCTTATGATCTCCTCTTTGGGGAATAACGAATTCAATGCCTATATTTTACACGTAATCCGGTTCCCGCACCACCCTTTTTCGATAAATGTCGTTAAAAAAGGAAAAAGGCCAACGTCCGAAAACCGACGTTAGCCCGATGGCAATAGCGTTCATGATTCCTCCGCCATCAGCCGACAAAGGCGTCTGATTAGCGTGTAAACGGCATGAGTACGAAATAACTTAACGTAGAAACAATGCCTAGGCCGATAGCCCAAGCTCCGGACGTTTTATTGCCTTGGCTGTAAGCGTAAAAGCCCATCACGGCCGCCAGCGGTCCCAGGATAATCGACCACATGAACAGCGAAGCGATCCCGAGACCCACGCCGACGTAACCCACCGTACGGCCTGCCGTATTGGCGCCATCAGCCTCATTGATTCGTTCCGCATCGCGAGTTTCTTCGGCTTTATCGCTGCGGATCACGTTACCGCTGAAAGTCCCTGCCGGCGTCACCTCGGCCGCATATTCCTCGCGGTGCTCGCGGTCAACTTTGCGCGGATAATCGGTCCGGCTTGTCCCGAAGGATGGTTGCTCCGGTTTGTTTTCGTTGTTATCCGTCATCAAAAACACCTCCGTTAAAATGATGTTTTCCTTAAGACGATTTCGATTTCGGCTTGAACGTATGGCAGCAAGTAGCGGCGGACGACGAGGCGGTATCTCGGTGTTCCGTATCAAACGTTTCGCCGGCGAATTCCGCCGAATAACGGCTGTTCGCATGCTGATCGACATCGATCATAATGACGTCGGCGTTGCACACGTTTTTTTCTCCCCAGTAGGTGCAGTTGGATACGCTACATTTGACAATGGGTTTTTCCCCACTTGGCATGTTGATCACCTCGCGTATCATTTTCTCCTCTCCTCCATCCCCTTATGCGCCGGGCGATTAGCAAATCGTTCCCAAAAGAAAAAGATGCCGGGATATCGGCATCTTGGCGCTTTTTCAATTCACTTTTTATTTGGCGGAACGATTTAGCCTCAGTTGGGTCAAATAATCGCTTTCATAATAAGCCAGGTCGTCGCGCAATTCCTCGAACACCCCCGTCACGTCCAGCACGATATCGCGCGCCGGGCGAACCGGCTTCTTGCGGAAGCGGATGGCGTCCTGACCGGTATAAGCGTATCTTCCGTCTTCGGAATAGCTTTCATTTTTAGGATAGAAGAAGTTGTTCACGCAGTCATGATATACATGGTATAGCACTTTCTCGGCAGTTTCCTCGTCAAAGGTCCCGCGGCGAAGGACAACGCCCAGCTTCTCGTAGCAAACCTCGCTGAACACGAGCAAGTGCCGCAGGTCCGACAAAAATCCTTGGTAAAACAACGCTCTGTCTTCGTCTTGGCCTTCCATAAGCTGCGGCAGCGAATGCTGGTTCAAAAACACTTCAAGCTTCTCGGCCGCATGTTTCAGTTTCACCCGGGTGGCTTCACACAGTTGCCTGATGTTATTGGCTTGTGGCATGCGAACAATTCTCCTTCACCTGTAAGGATCGTTATAGTCATTAACGAAAATATCGTAACACAATTTAACCGAATACGGTATCCCTCAAGGAATAAAAACAGGGACATCACCTCACGCTATGGCTATCGACATCTACAAGGAGGTTAACCGATGAAATGGCGCAGATGGGCCGCTCTGGGGTTGACGGGAGCTGCCGCGGTGGCTGCGGTTTCGCTTCTTCTCCCTTCCGCGGACAATGACAAGGTGGCTCCGCGAAATTCCGTAAGCCGTTTATCCGTACCGCTGCCTGCGGAGGAGCAGAAACTGAAGCAAAGTATGCTGAAGCGCGATATTACCGCAACCGAACGGTTATCGCGATTGGACGCCCGGGGGCACCTTCGCTCGCTGGCCGCCGAATTTAGCGATAGCGGGAGCGGCAAGCTGACCGGCACTGCACTGGAATTGCAAAAGGGCCACAAGCAGTTTCAAGCGATTCTCTGGTACGATGCGGCAACCGGGCAGACCAAGCAATTTCGCCGGGAAGATTTCAATCCAGATCCGGCCGTAAAGAAGCAGTTGAATACGTACTTAAGCTATGCCAAAAAAGCGCTGAACAAAACCACGGCATATGAATCGCCTTCCTTTCCGGAGAAGCGGCCGAAATACTTCATTGCCGCCGAGCCGGCCAAAACCAAACGACAAGGCGTCATCGCGGTGATGGACATCGGGATCCTGGGGCGGGTCGAGGAACACCAGCACAAGAACCTGCGCTTGATCCCTTACCCGAAAGAAGGCAAATTCAAGGTTGAATCGGTGCATGCGGATACGCTCAAGGATATTACGGTCAAAACGGGGCATGACAACGAAAAAGCGAGCCATTATTATGAAAACGAAATCGTCGTCACGTTCCACCGCAAGCCAAATCCGGAGCAAATGAAGCGGATCTTGAAGGACATTTCCGGCAAACCGCCGCGCAAACTGAACAGTACCTACATTTTTCGTTCGGACACGATGAGCATGAAGCAGCTTCGGCAGTATTTTCTGAACAAATGGCAACCGAAGTACATCGAGCCGCATTATTTGTATTTAACCAACGAAACCGGAGGGAGCTATTGGGACGATCCGGGGAGCTTCTTCAACGAAGATGACACGGGTTACGCCGAAGATACGCCGGAAATCCCGAACGACTTGCTGTTCTCCGAATACCAGTGGAATCTGCCGATCATTGAAACGAACCGCGGCTGGCAATTGTCGAAAGGCAGCAACGAGGTGATCGTGGGGGTCGTCGATACCGGTGTGGATCTGAAACACCCCGATCTGCAAGGGCGTTTGCTGAAGGGGTATAACGTGATCGAACCGGACAAGGAGCCATCGGACGACGTCGGTCACGGCACCCATGTGGCCGGCATCATTTCCGCCAACGTCAACAACGGCGAAGGTATCGCGGGCATGATGTGGGGCGGCAAAATCTTGCCGGTGAAGGCCCTGGACAAATCCGGCTCGGGTACGACGTATTCCGTGGCCCAAGGCATCATTTGGGCGACCGACCATGGAGCCAAGGTGATCAATATGAGCCTCGGCAACTACGCCGACGCCCAGTTCCTGCATGAAGCCATCAAATATGCCTACGAGCGGGACGTGGTGCTGATCGCAGCCACGGGCAACGACAACACCGAACGCCCGGGATTTCCGGCCGCCTATCCGGAGGTGTTGTCGGTATCGGCGACAGACTACAACCTGCAGAAAGCCACCTTCTCCAACTACGGCGATTACATCGACGTCATGGCGCCGGGCGAAAGCATCGCCAGCACCTATCCGGACAATCAATACGCGGCGTTGTCCGGCACCTCGATGGCCAGCCCGCACGTCGCGGCCCTTGCCGCTCTGATTCGTTCGATGAACCCTGACCTGAAAAATACCGAGGTCATGGATATCATCCGGAAGAACGTGATCGATCTCGGGGATACCGGGCGCGATAAATACTACGGATACGGACAAATCGACGTTTACGCCGCGCTGCAGGCCGCCGGGGGCGGCGAGGCGCCGCTGCAGTTCTGGCCGCAGTCGATCCAGCGCAAAATGGAACGCGCGGTGGAGCGCGCCAAATAACGCACCTAAACCAAAAGCCTCCGCATCGCCGGAATGAATTCCAAGCGATGCGGAGGCTTTATCCATAGATATGATCATGTTCCCTTTAGTGCTGAAAGTTTGCCGTAAGCCGGGTTCTGTACTCGCTGCGGTATAACGGGAACAACCCTCCCGCCTTGAGCGACAATCATCTATCTAGGCCGCACATTACTGGGCGGCTCCAGCAACCAACCCGGACGCGCCTCGGGCAAAGGCCGCTTCGCGAAGAAGCTGCGTCCCATTAGGTCTTGCTCCAAGTGGGGTTTACCAGGAACGAAGTCGCCAGCGTTCCTCGGGGTCTCTTACACCTCGGTTCCATCCTTGCCTGTAACTGCATCCCGCAACATAGGGGACACAAGTCCATCGGCGGTCCATTTCTGTGGCACTATCCTTCAGCTCGCGCTGACTGGACGTTATCCAGCACCCTGCCCTGTGGAGCCCGGACTTTCCTCCCGCGGCCCTTCAGCCGCCGGCGATTGTCTGTCAAACTTTCGAAAGGCAACACTTGATAGTATACAGGCATTGCCGCCCGCTGACAAGGGCGATTTAACGGTAAAGCTGTCGTAAACTACCAACGAAGGAAGCGGATACTTCCGAAGCCCTCGGCGTTCCTACATGAACTTAAACGGCTCGGTATTGACCTGCGAAGCATGCACGCGGGTCGCATATTTGTCTTCGCTTAGCTTCTCGGCCAACCAGGCGGTGACGCGGGGTTTCATGATCTTCTCGGCATTGTGTCCCGGATCGACGATCGCGACCCCTGCCATCCAAGCATCCTGCGCGGTATGGTAGTCTACGTCCCCGGTCACGAGCACGTCCGCCCCGCGGAATTGGGCGTTTCTCCAATATCGTCCGCCCGATCCGCCCAGGACGGCAGCTTTGCGAACCGGCTGGTCCAAATCGCCGACGACGCGAACCATCGGCACATCCAGCCGCTCTTTGACGCGCTGCACGAAGTCCCGCAGCGTAACCGCCTCCGTCATCTTGCCGACCCGTCCCAGGCCGAAGGTGCGGCCCTTCAGATCCATCGGGTACAAGTCATAAGCGACTTCCTCATAGGGATGCTGCTTCAACATCGCCTGGATCACCTTGCTGCGCAGGCTGTGCGGCAAGACTGTTTCGATGCGCACCTCTTCCACCCGCTCGAGCTTGCCTTCGGTTCCGATGAACGGATCGGTGCCCTCTCCCGGCTTAAACGTGCCATAGCCCTCCAGGTTGAAGCTGCAATGGCTGTAATTGCCGATATCGCCTGCGCCCGCGTCCAACATCGCCTTCAGCACCCGCTCGTGGTGGTCCTTCGGTACGAACACGACCAGCTTGTACAGGTTGTCCGTGTGAACGTCTTCGAGCGAACCGGAGCTTACGATCCCTAGGGCCTCCGCCATCCAATCGTTCATCCCGCCGTCCGTCACGTCGAGGTTCGTATGGGCGATGTAGACGGCGATATCGTTCTTAATCAGCTTTTCGTATACCTTCCCCATCGGCGTGTCGCTTTGCAAATGGGCCAACGGACGATAAATGATCGCATGATGGGCGACGATCAGATCCGCCTCCAGGGAGATGGCCTCGTCTACCACCGCTTCGTTGACGTCCAACGCCACCAGCACGTTTCGAATCTCCTTCTGCAGGCTGCCGAGCTGAAGTCCGATTTTGTCCCCTTCCATCGCCACATGCTTGGGAGCCAACTGCTCCATGTATTGCACTACCGTTTGTCCTTTGGCAAACATGCCAGCACCTCCTCTATCTGTTCCGACAGCCGGGCCAGCTCCGCTTCCTTTTGTCGGGACGCCTCCAGCGAAGACGATGCGACCGAGCGCCGGATACCCTCCAGCTTGCGCAGCTCCGATTCCCATTTTGCGAAAAAGACTGCATTCGGAGCCGCCGATAATCTCGGCCCCATCAATAACTGCAGATCGCGGGTGAGGCGGACTCTGCCCCCTGCCAGTTCGCGGTCGCGGTACAGCTCGGCGTTTTGTTCCGACGCATCGGGCCGGGCTTCGGCCATCATCGCTTCGTAAATTTTGCCGTCTTCCTCCAGGATCGCCTCTTCGGCCAAATACCAATCGTGCTCAAGCAGCCAGCGGCGGACGAATTCTCCGCCGACGTTCGGCTGCAGCACGAGCCGTTTGACGCCGTCCAGCTTCGCTTGGCCTTGGTCCAAAATCGTTGCGATCAACGCGCCGCCCATGCCGGCGATCGTGATCGCGTCCACTTCGCCGGGGGCGATGACGGCAAGTCCGTCTCCTTTGCGGACGGAGATGCGCCCCGTCTCCCCGGCCTCGGCCACCTGGCGGCGCGCCGCCTCGAGCGGGCCGTCATTCACTTCGCCGGCGACGGCGAAGGCCGCCTGCCCGCTGCGCACCGCGACCACGGGCAACAACGCGTGGTCCGAGCCGATATCGGCGAATCGGCACCCGGCCGGAAGCCAGTCGGCAATAAGCTGCAATCTAGCTGACAATTTCATGAAGTTATCCACACCACCCATTTTTTACGTAATCCAAACAAGAGGAGAAAAGCGGCCACAGTCTTCAGAAGAATCAAAACCGGCATGGACGAAATCCCGGCGTCCCGCAGCAAGAAAGCATCCGCTTCCGGCATGAACCATAACGATACGGAAACGGCGAAGAACACGGGAGCCATCGCTTTTAACCGATGATACCCCAGCCAACTGAGCCAAAAAAAGAGCGCGGCCAGCGGCAGCCAAAATATCTGAAGCAGGCCCCAGGACGCGTCCGGATTCGTTTGCCCGAGCAAGAAGGCATACAGCAGCATGCCGCAGGCAAATCCGCAATAGCTGATAATGCCGAACCGCAGCGCGTACCCCAAGACGAGCCAGACGAACCCGCAAAAGGCAATCAATAGCGTCGTTCCGATGCCGGGCGGCCAGCCCTGGACGGCGATGATCCAGCTGCCGAAACCCAGCAACAGCAAGCTGCCCAATCCGGCCATCGACATGGAGAACAGCTTCATTTCGCGCCGATAATAGGCCGAAAGAGCATAACATGCCGCCGAAAACAGCAGCGCAACGACGATTTGCAAACCCCAGGGAAAAACGTTAAAATAAAAAACAATAAAGAAAAAGAAGGAAATAATTCCAAATGAAAGGGACCACAGCTTCAAGCTTCCCTGTTGAATCAGCTTATTTAGCGAGAAGCCTGGGCGGGATGACGATCCCTCGGTCTGATCTTTATAGAGATTTTCCAGGAAATCGCAATATTGCTCGGGGAGCAGCCGGCTTCTCCGCCAATGATCGATTTCCTTTAGGATGATGTTGCGTTTCTCCTGATCCAACATCCAACAGAACACCTTCTTCCAAAGTGGTTGTTCACAAAGTCACCTTTAGATCACGAAGCATAAGCGCTGAAGCGTTTGCGGCATCGAATCTTGAATTCAGCCGGGCCTTCCGCTGCTCACGTAGCCTCCAGCTACGCTGCGCTGCTCAGTCCCTAGCTTCATCCAACCTTCTTGGTGCTCCAAACCTGACTTTTTGAACTTCATATTGAAATGGTTGTTCACAAAGTCATCTTTAGATCACGAAGCATTGAGCACTGAAGCGAATGCGGCATCGAATCTTGAATTCAGCCGGGCGCTCGCAGACGGCTAACGGACACCAGAGCCGTTATCGATCCGTTTCTGAACAGTTCCGAATTCTAACGGACTGAGGAGACCTTATTTCGGCCAAAAGCAGCCACATGAAAGCAGTGGGAACCCAATAAGGTCTCTTGAGTCCGTTACAGCGGGAAATCGCCGGGTAATCCGCAAATAAGGTCTTTACGGTCCGTTACGGGTTTCCAGCGCCGGCGCCGGCCAGCAAAATCACGTGTTGCGTATACGGCCTTGCGTGTTACATTGTTACGGGAACCGCTATCCCGTAGGCGTTAATCCGCAGTATATCGGGTGCAAGCAACAGGCGCCCTCTGGAAGAAGCGGACACGTTGTTCAACAAAAATGACCTTGCTGCTTGGCTGCAGAAGGTCATGGTTGCAAATGGTGGTCACGCCTATTCGAGGAAGTCCTTCAGCCGCTTGCTGCGGCTGGGATGGCGCAGCTTGCGGAGCGCTTTCGCTTCGATTTGCCGGATTCGCTCCCGCGTGACGCCAAATACTTTCCCCACTTCCTCAAGGGTTCTTGTGCGTCCGTCATCGAGTCCGAACCGTAACCGGAGCACGTTCTCTTCGCGTTCCGTGAGCGTGTCAAGTACATCCTCCAGCTGTTCCTTCAGCAACTCGTAAGCCGCTGCATCCGCTGGAGCCAACGCTTCCTGATCCTCGATGAAATCGCCGAGATGGGAGTCGTCTTCTTCCCCGATCGGCGTTTCCAGCGAAACCGGCTCCTGGGCGATTTTCATGATCTCCCGAACCTTCTCCACGCTGAGTTCCATCTCTGCGGCGATTTCTTCCGGCGTAGGTTCGCGCCCCAGCTCTTGCAGCAGTTGCCGGGACACCCGAATCAGCTTGTTGATCGTTTCGACCATATGAACCGGGATCCGAATCGTTCTCGCTTGGTCGGCAATCGCGCGGGTAATCGCCTGACGGATCCACCAGGTGGCGTAGGTACTGAACTTAAAGCCTTTCTTGTGGTCGAACTTCTCCACGGCTTTGATCAAACCCATATTTCCTTCCTGGATCAAATCCAGGAACAGCATGCCCCGGCCGACATACCGCTTGGCGATACTGACGACCAGCCGCAGGTTGGCTTCGGCCAACCGCCGCTTCGCCTCTTCATCCCCGTTTTCGATGCGTTTGGCCAGCTCCATTTCGTCGTCCGCCGACAACAGCGGTACGCGCCCGATCTCTTTCAGATACATCCGTACCGGGTCATTGATCTTGATTCCCGGAGGAAGCGAGAGATCGTCGTCATAGTTGTAGTCGTCACCGTCATGCGAGCCTTCCCCGTCATTGCGCCGGTGATCTTCGTCGCTATCCCCCGTTACGTCGATGCCGAGATCGGCCAATTGTTCAAAAAACTCGTCCATTTGCTCGGGATCTTGATCGAAAGGCGAAAGCTTCTCCATTATTTCTTTATAAGTCAAGGATGACCTTTTCTTCCCTTGTTCGATCAGTTGGTCCCTCGCCTGATCCAGCGTCAATTCCGTTTCTAGTTCAGTATGTTGGTCATTCGTCATATCTGGCTCCCTCCTCCCTAGAAACATCACCGAAAGTCCGTTCGTCTTACTGTCTCTCTAGGGCAATAATCTCACTTGCAATTTGCGCCGCACGCATAAAATCTCCGGCCCGTTCGGCTGATACCATTTCCTCTTTCTTGCGTTTGATCTGTTCGAGCAGCGGCACCTTCAAAATTTCGCGGATGCAATCGTCCAGCTCCTGCGTCGTCCATTCGGCCGGCGTATCCATCATCGCGATTGATATGACGGTCTGCTCCAACCGCTCATCCTGTAACGAGGAGATGAATCGGCTGGCATCCGGGGTTTTTCCTTGCGCGTAATAGGCGTATAGATAAGCGGCAATCGCCACATGATCTTCGATGTTAAAGTTCGTCCCCAGGCGTTCGCCTACGTAACGGGACACTTCCTCATCCTGCAACATGAAAGAAAGCAATCTTCGTTCCGCCGCGTGAAAAGCAGGCAGCAACGTCGGCATGGATACCTGCCCTTTTTTATGCCTACCATTATTCCACCTTTCGGGCTTATTATCCCCGGCATCTGCCTTTTTTTGCATAAGCGTTCGGAGTTCGTTGCATTCCTGCTTCAAGCTCTCAAAAGAGACCTGCAAATCGGCGGAAAGCTCCTTCAAATAAATCTCCCGTTCGCTTGGGGAGGAGAGCGCCGCAATAATCGGCATCGCCTCTTTGATATAAGCGACCTTTCCGTCTTCTTCTAGCAGTATATGGTTTTTTCTCAGATATATAAGCCTAAATTTGACGGAAGAAACGGCACCGTCCAAAACTTGATGGCGGAACCGCTCGGCTCCGTATTTTTGGATAAATTCGTCGGGATCCAGCCCTTCGCTAAGCAAAGCGATTTTCACCTGAAGCCCTGCCCCTTCGAGAATCGGGATGCTCTTTAGCGCCGCGGCTTGCCCGGCAGAATCGCCGTCATAGCAGACCAGTACTTCATCGGCTATGCCTCGCATGATCGCCGCATGGCTTTCCGTCAAAGCGGTCCCCATCGTGGCCACGCCGTTATGAACCCCGGCTTCCCATGCGCTGATTACGTCGCCGTATCCTTCGAACAGGACGACTTGGCCCGTCTTGCGTATCTCGTTCTTCGCTTGATGCAAATTGTAGAGTACTCGGCTTTTGGTAAACAGCTTGCTTTCCGGCGAGTTCAAATATTTCGGTTGTCCGTCGCCAAGCACCCTTCCCGCAAACGCGATCACTTTGCCGCTTCGGTTGTGCAGCGGGAAAATGACCCGATCGCGGAATCGGTCCACGAATCCGGAACCGTCTTGTCTGGACGATAGCAACCCGCCTTTCTCCATCGCTTCCAGACTAAACGATCGTTTGTCCAAAAACTGGACGAGCGTATCCCATCTGGCGGGTGCATAACCAATCTGGAACGTATCGATGGCTTTGTCGGTAAAGCCGCGGGATTTCAAGTACTCCATCGCCGGCTTGCCGTATTCGGTATTCTTCAACAAGTAATGATAAAGCTTGGAGGACCATTCGTGGGCCTGCAGCAGCTCTTCCAACTCCCGGTTACGCGGTGGATCGCCGTAACCTTTCCCCTTATCCTCGTAAGGGATGTGCGCTTCTTCCGCCATGATTCTGACAGCCTCGGGGAAGGTTAATCCTTCGATTTCCATCCTGAATTTGATGGCGTTCCCGCCTTTGCCGCAGCCATAGCAATGGAAAATTTGACGCTCGGGTGTGACCGTAAACGACGGGGTTTTCTCCGAGTGGAACGGGCATAACCCCTTCATGTACTTCCCCTGTTTCGTTAGATGAACGTGCTTGCTGACCGTGTCGACGATATCGTGCTGACGCAGAACCGCCTCGATGACTTCCTCCGGAATGCCACGCCCGGTACTCATCCAAATCACCTTCATCTTTCACGAGTGAGAATCGTCCAAAATGTCAAAATCACCGACATTTTGCTGCTCTCGGGTGACACGTAAATAGTAATTCGCTAAAACTATACATTCTCCTGCAAACATAACAAAAGTTTTGACAAAGCCTCCACAAACCGCTCGCGGTCTTCGCCCGTAAACGGCTTCGGCCCTCGGCCGTGGCGCCCTGCCCGCCGGGCTTTCGCTTGATGATGGCGGCGCTCGAGCAAATAGTCGATATTCCCCGCATGGTAAACGTCGCCGCGCGGTGATAAGCCGTGACAGGCTCTCGCAATCGCCAATGCCGCCAGGCCGTAGTCCTGGGTCACGACGATATCGCCTTTCTCCACGTGGGCGGCGATGTACAAGTCGGCGCTTTGTCCGCTCCGGTCAACCTGCACGACCTCGACTCCCGGCTCCGGCTGTAAGACATGATCGTATGAAGCCACCATGATTACCGGTACGCCGAACCTGCCGGCCGTTTCGGCAATTTCCGCCTTAACCGGACAAGAATCCCCGTCGACGACGATCCGCATCCTCCATGCCTCCATGCCTCCATGTAATACAATATAACCTCGAATCGGCCTAATCTAAACAAAGCCGACCCCCGAAACTCACCGATCTTTGCCGTTAAGCGATGGAAGGCTGACGGCAGGTCGTTCGCTTGCCGTCAGCCATACTCGCTTTCCGTTCTTCTATTATGCCCATACCAGTTTGCCGAAATCGGCGAAAGCCTTCAGATCCTCATCGATCGCGGCCAGCAGGGCCAAGCGGTTGGTCCGAATCGCATCGTCCTCGGCCATGACCATGACGGCGTCAAAGAAGACCGTGATCGCTTCCTTCAAACCGCCGATCAGTTCCAGCGCACCGGCAGCGTCGCGAGAAGCGAGCGTATCCCGGTACTTGCCGGAAACCGAACGCCATGCCTCGAACAGCGCTTGTTCCGCCGGTTCGCTGAGCAGATCGGAGCGAACCTTCTCCCCGGTTGCTTTTGCCGCGAGATTGCTGACCCGGCCAAACGATTCGACGGTCGATTTGAAATCTTCCTTCGCCCCGACGGCTCCCATCAACGCCTTGCCGCGAGCTACCGAGGAGACAATATCATCGTAACCAGCCGACAGCACGGCATCCACGACGTCATAACGGAGATTTTCGTCCGAAAGCGTCTTTCTGACGCGGAGACCGAAGAATTCCATCAGATCTTTCAAGATTTCGTCTTCGCTGCGTTTGAGTCCGCGGAATTGCTGATGCGTCTCCAGCGCCAGCTTGAAAATGTCGGTCAACGAGACGGACAATCCGTGTTCGACGATAATCTGTACGATACCGGCCGCTTGACGGCGCAGCCCGTACGGATCCTGCGAGCCGGTTGGGATAATGCCGATCGAGAAGCACCCGACGATCGTATCGATTTTGTCGGCGATGCTGACGATCGAGCCTACGGCAGAAGCCGGTACGGCATCATCGGCGAAACGCGGCTGATAATGCTCGAATACGCCTTTCGCCACGCTCTCGGGTTCGCCTGCTTTACGGGCATAATCCTCACCCATAACCCCCTGCAATTCAGGGAATTCATATACCATTTGCGTCACTAAGTCGAATTTGCAAATTTCCGCCGTACGCGCGGCGGCTTCCGCCGTCCCGGTATCAGTGCCAAGCATCGTGGACAGCTTCTCCGTATTGCGGCGGATGCGGCGCACCTTGTCCCCAATCGTGCCGAGCTCGTCATGGAATACGATGCTTTCCAGCTTGGACAATGCGTCCTTGATTGCCAACTTCTGATCTTCCTCATAGAAGAATTTCGCGTCGGACAAGCGGGCACGAAGCACCTTTTCGTTGCCTCGGGCGATCACATCCAGCGAAGTATTGTTGCCGTTGCGCACCGTCACAAAGTAAGGAAGCAGGTTGCCTTGCTCGTTCAACACCGGGAAATACCGCTGGTGCTCGCGCATTGAGGTAATAAGCACCTCCTGCGGAATGTTCAGGAACGATTCCTCGAACCTGCCGAACAGCACGGTTGGCGTCTCCACCAAGAACAAAACTTCCTCCAGCAAATCTTCCTTCACTGCGATATGCCAGCCTTTTTCTTTTGCCAAGGCATCAATTTGGGATTGAATCAAAGCTTGACGCTCATTCACATCCGCGATGACCTGCTGGGCGCGCAGCGTTTCCACATAAGCCGCAGGCTCGCCGATAACCGTTTCGGCTCCGAGGAACCGATGTCCCCTCGTGACGTTGCCGGACTTGACGCCGGCGATTTCCAGTTCGATGACATCTTTGCCGAACAACGCGACCATCCAGCGAATCGGACGGACGAATTTAAAGTCGTAACTGCCCCAGCGCATGTTTTTCGGAAAATTCATCGCCTGCAAAATGCTCAGCAGACCCTCTCCGACAAGACTTGCCGTCTCAACGCCGATCCGGCTTTTGTTAACATAAACATACTCGGTACCGCCAACCTCGCGAAACGTGAACTGCTCCGGGCTGGCCCCTTGGCTGCGTGCAAAACCAAGCGCCGCTTTGCTCCATTCGCCGTTTTCGTCCAAGGCGATTTTGCGCGAAGGCCCTTTGACCTCTTCATGCACGTCCTCTTGTTTCTCGGCCACGTCCTTTACCAGGACGGCCAAACGACGCGGGGTTGCGTAAGCTTCCACCGCTCCGTGCCGGATCACCGATTCCTCCAGCCATTTGACCGTCCGCTCCTTCAGTTGCTCCATCGCGCCGCGGATGAACCGGGCCGGCATTTCCTCTAATCCGATTTCGAACAGCAGATCCTTAGCCACGTGCGGCACCCCCTTTCTGAAGCATCGGGAAGCCGAGCTTCTCGCGCTCCTCCAAATAGGTCGCGGCAACCTGACGCGCCAAATTCCGCACCCGCGTGATATACCCCGTCCGTTCGGTGACGCTGATCGCGCCGCGGGCATCCAGCAGGTTAAACGTATGCGAGCATTTCAGCACATAGTCGTATGCCGGGAACACCAAATGCTGCTCCATCGCTTTGCCCGCTTCCTGCTCGTACATGTTGAACAGCGTAAACAACATTTTTACGTCGGAGATTTCAAACGTATATTTGGAATGCTCATATTCCGCCTGGTGGAAAACATCGCCGTACGAGGTGCCGTCCACCCATTCGAGGTCGAACACGTTCTCCTTGTCTTGGATATAGGAGGCCAGGCGCTCCATGCCGTAGGTGATTTCCACGGCCACCGGGTTGGTTTCGATCCCGCCGACCTGCTGGAAATACGTAAACTGGGTCACTTCCATGCCGTCCAGCCAGACTTCCCAGCCTAGGCCCCAAGCGCCCAAGCCCGGATGCTCCCAGTTGTCTTCCACGAAGCGGATGTCATGCTCCAGCGGGTTGATGCCGAGCCGCTTCAAGCTCTCCAGGTAAATTTCCTGAATATTGTCCGGCGATGGCTTCATGATCACCTGGAACTGGTGGTGCTGGTACAGCCGGTTCGGGTTCTCCCCGTAACGGCCGTCCGCCGGGCGACGGGAAGGCTCAACGTAGGCGACGTTCCACGGCTCCGGACCGATCGAACGCAGGAACGTCATCGGGTTCAGCGTACCTGCCCCTTTTTCCACGTCATACGGCTGCACGACGATGCAATTCTGTTCCGCCCAGAACTGCTGCAGCGTCAGAATCATTTGTTGAAAGTTAATACTCATGGCGAACCTCATCTCCTCACCTTCAGGTTTGTTCAGCAAGCATGAGCGAGAGGGCAAACTAAAAAGCTCCCGCCTCTACGCCTGCTGTCAGACGTAGGGACGAGAGCTGTAAGAGGTTCATCCTCATACGTTAAGTTCCCGCGGTTCCACCCTACTTGATTCGCCGCGCCACCTATCGGTGATCTTAGTCGGCAAATCCGCTTTTCACGATCGTTCATGCTCCCGGGCCGCCGTTTCGCAAGACCGTCTATCCGGGCTCACACCATCCCCGGTCGCTTGGCCAACTGCTTGATCCTCAGTTGACTTCATAGACTTTGCCTCGTTACTCTTCCCGTTCAA
The DNA here is from genome assembly GCF_057063165.1 of Paenibacillus sp. JL3B1040. Lineage (NCBI taxonomy): Bacteria > Bacillati > Bacillota > Bacilli > Caryophanales > Paenibacillaceae > Paenibacillus > Paenibacillus tiangongensis. The sequence goes on from NZ_CM169317.1 coordinate 3,700,015, forward strand.
CGCATAGAAATTCTTTTATATATTATCTAATTTCAGCTCGTTCGTCAAATTTCATACTTGTCCAACTGGTCGAGGAAATGGCGGGATTTCAGCTTGAGCCCAAGCTGCATGTCCATGAAGGCGCGCATCACGGTTTTCAGTTCCCGTTTCGTTTCCTCCTTGACCTCCACGTTTCCGAGCCGGCGCAGATCCATTTTTTCAAACAACGCCAGCAGCTTGAACACCCCCGGCGTGACCTGCATTGCGGCCGGATCCTGATGGCGGCAAGCCCTGCACAGCTTCCCGCCTAACCGCGGGCTGACATAGGGCGAATCGTCGGCCCGTCCGCAGGACACGCAGCTCTCGAACGAAGGGCCGTAGCCTGCCGCCTGTAAGATTTTCATCTCATACAGATGGATGACGACCTGCGGATCCTTGCCGGATGACAAGCCCTCGAGACAAGCCTTCAGTTGGGTATACCAGAAGCTGCCGACCTCCTCGTCCTGCAGCGTCTTATCCAACAATTCGCAAGCGTACGAAGCGTAGGCCGCCAATAAAAGGTCCTCACGCAAAGAAAAGTGAGATTCGATGATCTCACCCTGGTTTAAGGTGCCCAAACCGCCGCTTTTGCGGAAGAACACGTATTCTCCATGTGTAAAAGGCTGGGTCAGAGCCGCGTGACGGCTCTTGACCTTTTTGGCGCCGCGCACCAGCACCCCGATTTTGCCGCTCGTTTCCGTGCATAAGGTGATAATTTTATTGCCTTCCCCATAGTCCATGCTGCGGATGACGATTCCTTCCACTCTGTAGAGCATTTCACTTTCCCCCAAACTCGCCTCTCCCGCCATGTTGGTGTTACTCGGCTTCTTCCTCTACGATCAGCTCTTCCGCAGCCGCAACCTCCTCTTCATACGGGCCGCTGGCTTCTTTATAAAGCAAGTAAGCATCGACATCTCCAGTCATCGCAAAATACTTCCACGAAAAATCTCGCATTCCGTATTCACCCTTTCTTCGGAAATGACGCCTGCATCTTCAAAGATAGGATGTGCGCATGAGCGGGATCTATGCGTTGCAATAACTCCCAGTATAGAGGATGTCATAAAGTCGACTTTTTGAACTTATATGGAAATAATATCCTCTTAAGCGTCCTTGTGGAACCCGAGATCCTTCAAGATGCGTTCCTGGTTGCGCCAGTCTTTTTTCACCTTGACCCATAACTCGAGAAAAATCCGCGAGCCAAGCAAATTCTCGATGTCATGCCGGGCCAGCTTGCCGACTTCCTTCAGCAAAGCTCCCTGCTTACCGATAATGATTCCTTTTTGGGAATCGCGCTCGACGAAAATCACCGCGGAAATGTTGACCACGCCGTTCTCTTGGACGCGCATGTCTTCGATCGTGACGGCGATGGAGTGCGGCACTTCCTCGCGGGTCAGATGCAGAATTTTTTCGCGGATCAATTCGGCGCAGACGAACTGCTCCGGGTGGTCGGTGACCTGATCCTCCGGATAATATTGCGGGCCTTCCGGAAGGTATTTTCCGATTTGCTCCAGGAGCGTGTTTACGTTGTTGCCAAGCATCGCCGAAATCGGCACGATTTCGCTGAACGGGTGAAGCTTGCTGTACTCATCGATCAGCGGCAGCAATTGCTCCGGTTCCACGCGATCGATTTTGTTCAACACCAGAATGACCGGCGTCCGCAAATCCTTCAGCCGTTCGATGATGAACCGATCGCCGCCGCCCAGCCCTTCCGCGGCATCGACGAGGAACAGTACGGCCTCGACCTCGCCAAGCGTGTTGAGCGCCGTCGTGTTCATATAGTCGCCAAGCTTGGATTGGCGTTTATGGATCCCCGGCGTATCCAGAAACACGATTTGCATCGCTTCCGACGTGTAGACGCCGTGAATTTTATTCCGCGTCGTTTGCGGTTTGTCGGACATGATGGCGATCTTCTGCCCGATGATCTGGTTCATCAGCGTCGATTTGCCCACGTTCGGCCGCCCGACAATTGCCACGAAGCCGGATTTGAATTTTGCTTTTGCCATATTTGGGTTCCTTTCGTCAGGACCTGGTCAGTTTCTCCGACCGTAACGATCCGTGTTGGTTCTACGAGTCAGTGATGGCGCGCGAAGGACCCTGTTTATTGGTCCTCGTTGGCGCGTGAATCCGTGTTACACATGAAGAGCCCTAACGAACCTTGCGTAACGGACCGTAATGACCTTATTTGTCCATTTCTCAGCTATCCTCTGCGCTAACGGACTCCACCGCCCTTATTCGGCTCTCGCGACGTACATTTTCCCATTTCGTCATGAAATAACGTCTCCTGAGTCCGTCAGAATGCGATGGCACCCATATGCAGGTCAATAGCGTTTCTGGTGTCCGTTAGCGGAGCGACCGTGCGTGCCGCTTCGTGATCCATAGACGCCTTTTTGAACTACCGCTGCTCCTCCAGATGCGTGGGAGCAAAGGCGTAGGGAAGAAGCTCCCGCACCGTGGTCTGGCGGATGTCGCCTTTCAGATTGCCCAGGATGACAGGCATATCCGGACCGCATAGCTCCAGCAACACCTGACGGCAAACGCCACAGGGCGCAACCGGCTCTTCCGTATCGCCGACAACGGCGATCGCCTGGAACGTCCCCGGTTTGTGTCCGTCGGCGATCGCCCGGAACATTGCGGTTCGCTCCGCGCAGTTTCCCGGAGAGTAAGCCGCATTCTCCACATTGCAGCCGCGGTGAACATGGCCTTGGCTATCGAGAAGTGCCGCCCCTACGCCGAATCCCGAATAAGGGATGTACGCCGTCTTGCGGGCTTCGATCGCTTCTTGCAATAATTGACCATAATCCATATTCATATCATCTCCTGATCAATAGCAAATTAAGTACAGGTTAAGCCGCGCGAACCTGATTTACGGCAATCCCAGCCACCGCATCACCGGCTCGTAAAAGATCAAAATCCCGATCGCCACGGCAAAAACCGCTGCGACCAGTACGGCCCCGGCCGCGGCATCCTTGGCGATTTTTCCAAGGCGATGCCACTCCGGGGCTGCGAGATCAACGACGGCTTCGATCGCCGTATTGACAAGCTCAAGCGAGATGACCAAAGCGATAACGAGCAGCAGCAAGGCCAAATCCCGAACAGGAAGAGACAGTACGATCGCGGCAGCGATGACGATCACGGCCGCCGCGCAATGAAACCGCAGATGACGCTGTGTCTTAAACGAAGTGGCGATTCCCTCCAGGGCATAACGAAAGGACGAGCTCCAGCGGCGAGACGGCTTCATTAACGGACAAGCCCAACCTTGGCCAGAGCCGCTTCTTGTTTGCCCATCATTTCCGCTTCGCTTGGGGCGTCTTGATGATCGTAACCGAGCAAATGCAAAAAACCGTGCACGAACAGGAAACCGATTTCCCTCTCCAGCGAATGGCCGTAATCCTCGCTTTGCGCTTTGGCCCGGTCCACGGAGATGATAATGTCTCCGAGCACATCGGTCAAATCGTCCAGCTCCTCGTCTTCTTCGAGCTCATAGACGATTTCCGGCTCTTCCTCCAGTGCTTCGTTCATCGCGAACGACAGCACGTCCGTCGGCCGGTCGATGCCGCGATAATCGCGGTTCAACTCATGAATGGCCTCGTCGTCCACGAACGTCAGCGCCACCTCGCCATCGGTAATGCCCTCCAATTGTCCGGCGATCTGCAGCAACCGATCCAAGAGATCGATCAACTCTTGCCCGATCTCCATTTTATCCTGCTCATTGCTCCAAGCCAGCTGTAGGCCCATTTACGTTTTGCCCCCTGTCCTTCTCCTCGTTCTCTTTACTCTTCTTGACTTCCTCCGGATATTCGATCCGCGAGTGGAAGATGCCCATGACCGTTTCCTTCAATGTTTGCGCGATCAAATCCAGTTCCCGCATCGTCAAATCACATTCGTTAAACTGGTGATCGTCCAATCGGCTTTTGATGATCTTCTCGATCATCGACTCGACCTGCTCGACCGTCGGTTTGCGCAGCGAACGCACGGCCGCCTCGACGCTGTCGGCGATACCGACCACCGCCGCTTCCTTCGATTGCGCTTTAGGCCCCGGATAGCGGAAATCGTCTTCGGTGAAATCCGGTTCCACGCCTTGCTCTTCCGCCAGACGCAGCGCCTTGTGATAAAAATAATGCAAAAACGTCGTTCCATGATGCTGCTCCGCGATATCCCGTATCGGCTTCGGCAGCTTATATTCCTTTTGCATTTCCACCCCGTCCCGGGCGTGGGCAATGATAATCGATTTGCTTAGCTTCGGATCGATAAAATCATGGGGATTTTCCATATTGTTCTGATTTTCGATAAAATAGCTCGGCCGTTTCGTTTTCCCGATGTCATGGTAATAGGAACCAACGCGGCAAAGCAGGCCGTTTGCGCCGATCGCCTCGGCCGCCGCTTCCGACAGATTGCCGACCATGACGCTGTGGTGGTACGTGCCCGGCGTCTCCGTCAACAGCTTGCGCAGCAGCGGATGGTTGGGATTGGATAACTCCACCAGCTTGAGCGCCGAAAGGATCCCGAAGGTAACTTCGAAGAAAGGCATCAAGCCGATGACCAGAATCGTCGTCACTAACCCCCCGGCCACGGAAAAGCCAAGCGCATACAACGTACTGGTTTGCGTCCAGTCCTGATTGTCGATCAACTGCAGCGTAAAAATCGACAGCGCGCCGAACAAACAGATCATAATGCCCGCTTTGAGCAACGTCGATCGCTGGCTGGCCCGATGTATCGCAAATATCGCTGCAAACGAAGTCACCAAAGCGAAGAAACCAAACTGAAAATCAAAAATTTCGCTTTGCCGCTGATTTAAAATGATGCTGGCCAAAATACCGAACAGGATCGAGCAAATGTAAGCGAGCGGCAAGTCCAACAGCAGCGTAATCAGCATCGCGCCGGTGGCGATCGGGGCCAAATATCCGATATAAGAATGCTGTTCGGTCTGCAGGATATTGATGACATGCATGGATGCGATCGTGATGAAAATAATCAACAAGAGCATGACGAACTGCGCGTTGTTGTATTTGAATCGGCTGGCGCCTTCCGATTGCCGGATAAACATAATCAGCCCGGTCGCCATCAGCAATGACAACAAAACGAGCCCAAATTGCGGCGAATAGTCGACCTCGTCTTTCAGCAAGCCGTTTTTCTCCAACAAGGTGTACATTTCCTGGGTGATTCTTTCTCCCTTTTGGATGAGAACGTCCCCTTGCTTGATATAGACGGTCGGCGTATTCTCGCGAGCTTCCACCTTGGCCGTCTTGGTTGCTTCTTCATCGTAAAACTTGTTGGCCGTAATCGACAAGCGGGCCAACTCCTGCACGACCTCTCGCGCGGTTCGTTTGCTTAACGAGCTGGTACTGACCATCTCGGCAACCTTGGCCCGCGCGGCCTGCGCCTCAACGATCGGGTCCGCCGTCAGCCGGGCGACGATATCGGCGGCGACCGGCTTCATCTCATTGATATCCTCCGCGGTTAAACGAGGGATCTTAATAAACGTCTCCTCCGAGATATGATACTGCTGTTCGTCAACACGCTGCGTCACTTCCTCGAACAAGGTAGCCGAGTACACGCTGGAGTTCCGGTTATTCATGATGAAATTCTGCACGTAATCCTTGACGCGTTGCGGCAACTCTTCCCGGTAGATCTTGATCTTGTCCTCTTCCGAAACCTGATCGTCCTGATTCAAACGAAAAATCCGATCGAGCATTTGCGCGACCAACGTCTCGTTGCGAAGCGGAAGAATGGTAAATAATTGCCCCACCTTCTCGGCCGCCTCTTCCTGCGCCTTCAGCGTCGCTTTGGTATCGGGGATGTCCATCGGCGCCAAAATTTCTTTGTCGCTGGGCAAACCTACGGCAATGTCGTACGTTTCGGGAAGCAGTTTGGGCGCCAAACTGACGTAAAACATAACGACAAGCAACGCGAACAGAACATAACGCACGCTGGTGCTATGTTTCCATCCCGTAAATCTGGATTGAAACGCGCCTCTCTTTTGCTGATCGTTATTTGTCATAATAGACAGCCCTCCTGAACATAGTAAACCTCAAGCGGCCGGGAAGCTTACCCATGGTTTTCGGCGGCGCGGTCATACGCCACAATAATCTTCTGTACCAGCGAATGACGGACGACATCGGACTCCGCAAATTGGACGAACCCAATCTCTTCGATGTCGCTCAAAATCGCCTTCGCTTCCACCAGCCCGGATTTCTTTCCTTTTGGAAGATCGATTTGCGTCACATCCCCGGTAATCACCATCTTGGATCCGAAGCCGAGTCGGGTCAAGAACATTTTCATTTGCTCCGGCGTCGTGTTCTGCGCCTCGTCCAAAATAATAAATGAATCGTCCAGCGTTCGGCCACGCATGTAAGCAAGCGGCGCGATCTCGATCAACCCGCGCTCCAGCGCCTTGGCGGTTTGCTCGGGTCCCATAACGTCATATAAGGCATCATACAGCGGACGCAGATAAGGATCCACCTTCTCCTGCAGGTCACCCGGCAAAAAGCCGAGGCTCTCCCCCGCTTCAACGGCCGGACGGGTCAAAATGATCCGTTTCACTGAACCTTCCTTCAGTGCCGTAATGGCCAAAACGACGGCCAAATACGTCTTGCCTGTCCCGGCCGGGCCGACGCCAAAGACGACGTCCCGTTTCTTGATCGTCGTCACGTAATGCTTCTGTCCGATGGTCTTGACCCGAATCGGCTTGCCCCGATAGGTCATGGCGATTTCGCCTTTATATAAATCAAGCAACTGATCGGCGCGGAAGTCCCTGGCCAAATCGATAGCGTAAAGTACGTCCCGTTCGGTCAAAATATATCCGTTCCGGATCAGTTCAAGCAATACTTCAAACAACTGCTCTACCTTCTCCGCCTCGCGTTGTTCTCCGCGGATGGTAATCTCCGATTCCCGCAATACAATGCTGGCCGGCAAATGCTGTTCGATCAATTTCAGAAACGCGTCCTGAGGGCCGAATAACGAAAGCCCTTCAGCCGCACTGTGCAGCGGTAATTTGATGTTCACCGGTTGTTCCGACAAATAGCCTCATTCTCCTTGATCTTGTACTATCGGCACTTCTTCCGCAATGTTCTGCTCTACTTCGAAATGCACTTTTATATAAACTTTACCATTGTCCGTCTTCTCATGCAAAATTTTTTGATTCATAATGACGCTGTCCGTACCGTATTTCGCCAAAATATCGCGCTTGGCTCGCTCGAGACCTTCCTGTTTGGCTTGTTCCTCCGTCCGCTTCAACTCGAGTTCCGTCGTTTCCATGACCTTCTCCGTCATCCAGCCGATCGGCAGCTTCAGGCTGCGCCACGTCAACGGATCCTGGTCGACCATCGTTTCCGATTCCGCATAGTCGACTTTTCCGTAACCGGTCAGTTGGATGGCCGTATTGCCGAAATACAAATACCCCCGTTGTTTCCGTTCTCCCGTATACACCTTCTGCCTGTAGACCTGCGGCACCTGGATATTATACTCGTGCCAGACAATGCCGCGAATATTCGCTTGAGGCACGATCGGCTTACCGCCCTGAAAGCCAGAGACCAGCACTTGTCCTTTCTTCACCCGGTCGTTTTTGCCGACCTCGGGCTGACCTTTTTCCGCATAAATATGCGTAATCACGGCGTCATGCTTGCTCACCAAATGGCTCGGGCTGACCAGACGTTGGTCCTTGGGCTTCGTCGCTTCCACCACTTGAATCGTAATTCGCGTTCCCGTGCGGGTTACCCCGACCCATGAAGCGCCCGGCAGCTTGCGGGTCATTTCCGCGGAGAGCTTGTCCTGATCGGGCAAACGGAAAATCCACTGAAACGGATAGATCCCTTCCTGTTTCGCCGCTTGGAGCACATCCTGGGAGGCGATATCCTCGTTTCCTGTCACCTCGACGTCCCAGACCAGCGAGGTCAAGCAAAAAATCGCCGCGACAAACAAGGCGAATCCGGCGACGAACCCCTTTCTCTTCCACACCCTGGCCAGCACGAACGGCAGGCCGGAGCGCCCCCGAACCGACATCCGGCAGCCTGTCCGTTTTAACAACGGCCGCAGGCGGAAGAAATCGGATAACGCGATATTCATATCCATTTGCCCTCCGGGCAAGGGCTTGACATCCCAGATGTCGATGCCTTGTCGGGACAGCTCGTTTACGAGCCGTTCGATCGATCCTCCGCGGACCCTGATGGTAACGATGCCTCTCAGCTGGCTTAAGGCCGGTGATTTCACGCTTCATTCCTCCGTTCCACGATATTTGATGCCAAAGATCCGCCCCTCCACGACCACTTCCTCCGGCATGATCGCTTTAATGACCAGATCGCTGCCTTCGACTTCCAACGTGCCTTGACTGAGCGCCAAATGCAGCGCCTCGGGAGAGAAGTGGACAACGCCCCGGTGATTTTCTATATACAGCTGCTGACCTCCGATTAAGGTGAGCCTCGGCAAATCGTATACAAGGTCGCTGGGCAAGTCGAGCGCATCGACCGTCCATTTGCGAATTTTGCGGACAAACCGGCTCATATGAGGCAATCCTCCTTCCCCTACTGTACAAATTATGCGGCCCTTCTTTGTTTTATGAGAAAGGAAAAGGGGAACAAAAAGCCAAGGCCGCTCCGGCAGGCAGCCTTGGCTTGAATCGCATCAACAAACGAAAAAACACCTTCTACACGAATTAAATCGTAGAAGGTGTTTGTCTCTCGAAGTTATGGCAAAAGCTGTTGAACCGTCTGGTTTACGAGCTTGCCGTCCGCCCGGCCTTTGACCTTGGGCATCAGCGCACTCATCACTTTCCCGATATCGGCTTTCGAAGAAGCACCGGTTTCCTGGATGGTCTGCTGTACAATGACTTTAATTTCTTCTTCGCTTAGCTGTTCGGGAAGGTACTCAGCAAGGATCTCCGCTTCCGCTTTCACTTGTGCGGCAAGATCGTCACGACCCGCTTTTTCAAATTCTTGGAGGGCATCTTTGCGCTGTTTGATTTCACGACTTAGGATATCAAGCACTTCATTATCGTTCAAAGTTCTTTTCAAATCTATTTCAAGATTCTTGATCGTAGCACGAACCATTCGAATGGTGGAGAGCTTGAACTTGTCTTGACTCTTCATCGCTTGCTTCATATCTTCGTTCAATCGCTCGCTAAGATTCATCGCTGATTAAATCCTCCTAAAACTTTCTCTTACGAGCAGCCTCGGACTTTTTCTTGCGCTTTACGCTTGGCTTTTCATAATGCTTACGTTTCTTCACCTCAGCCAATACTCCATCTTTCGCGATGGAACGTTTAAAGCGACGAAGTGCAGCATCAATTGTCTCGTTTTTGCGAACTTTAGTTTCAGACACCAGTTTTCCCTCCCTCCGACCAGACCGTCCAAGAGCATAACACGGTTCATCAAACTTCATTATAGGGGAAAGAGAAATAGGGTGTCAACCGGAGCTCCCGCTTTTTTCTCTTCCAAATTCTAAAAGAGGACCTACAGGGCGTGCGAGTCCGAGGATTGCACCAGCGCGCCCAGCTTGGCGCCCCCGATCAGGTGGTAATGGAGATGCGCCACCGCTTGTCCGCTGTCGGGTCCGCAGTTGTTGATCAGCCGGTATCCGCTGTCCGCAACGCCCAGCTGTTTCGCGGTCTCCTGCGCGATGCGGTGCAGTTCCCCGATCAGAGCGAAATCCTCGGCAGCGACATCATTCATCGAAGCGATGTGCTTCTTCGGAATGATCAGCACATGCACCGGCGCGGCCGGTTGAATATCATGAAAGACGAGCACGCGCTCATCCTCGTAAACTTTGTTCGAGGGAATCGATCCTTCGACGATTTTGCAAAACAAACAATTGTCCATCCTTAAAGCCTCCCAAACAATTTCTATTTTAAACTTCATGATACCGAAAATAGGCAAAAAAAAGAAGCACCCTGCCGCCTCAAATAATGAGTTGGCTGGTCGCACGGACGTATTGGACGGAAAATCGCGTAACGCTCTCTGTCACCAATACGTCCGGCGGGGTGCTTGCAAATATGATGTCGGCTAACTGTAGTATAACAGCAGGTTGGTACTGTATCTGTGATGTACATCACGCGGTGGATGTTATTTTTTTCGGCAGGATGAGATTGGATGCCGCGCCTTACAGCCGTTCCAGCTCGATGCGGGAACCGGCGCCGCCGCTTTCCGCGGGAATGACCACCAGCTTGCGGGCCAGCCGGGACCGCAGTTCGGCGACATGGCTAATAATCCCGACCGAGAGATGGTCGTGATGCAAATGCTCAAGCGAGGTGATCACCGTGTCGAGCAGTTCGGGATCCAGCGTCCCAAAACCTTCGTCCAGGAAGAAGAACTGCAGCGGATATTGGCCGCGCAGTTGAATTTGCGCCGACAAGGCCAGCGCCAGCGCCAGCGAAGCCAGGAAGGTCTCCCCGCCCGACAGCGTTGCCACCGGGCGCTTCACGCCGCCGCTCGCATCGTCGCGGATCACGAAGCCGCCGCCGGAATCGGTCTCCAGCGCGTATCGCTGCTTCGTCAAGAACCGCAGGCGTTGGGAAGCGGCATGACTGACGTTCATCAACTGCTCCTCCGCCACGTATTCGACAAACGCATTGCCGCGTAACGCCGACTGCAGTTTGGCGAGCAACCCCGCTTCCTTCTCCAACTGGCTGCGGACCGTCTCCAGCTCTTGCCAGCGGACGTGGCGAACCTGCAAGTCCTCCCAGTCCCGCTCCGCGCGAGCCTTCCGCTGCAGAGCAGCCTCGTCCTGCTCCTTAGCCACGGTTAACGCCGCTTCGCTTGCTTGCCATTCCTCGTCGCTGACCGTTTGTCCCGCCAGCTTGGCATCCAGCTCGCTAAGGCCGATCACCAGCTCTTGTTCACGGCTGCGGTGGTTTTGCACCGTACCGGCAATCGACTCCGCTTCTCCCGGAGCGAGCAGGTTGTCCAACACGGAGGCTTCCTCGTCGAAGGGCGATGCCGTCAATGCCTGGAGCCAGCGGGCTTGGAGCTCCGCCTCCCGCTCCCGGGCCGCCGCGGCCGATTGAACGGCGATCGCCTCCGTCTTGGCCAACTCGTGACTTCGCGCTGCGGTTTCCGTCTGCTGCGCCCGGCTGCTCTCCGCCTGCTTGCGAAGGGTCTCCAGCTTCTCCCGAGCCTCCGACAGCAGCTCATCGACCGGGCGTTCCCCTGCGACCGCCTGCAGCCTCTCCTGTTTCTCGCACAGCTGCTCCCGTTTCGCCTGCTCCTGGGTTTCCCATTGCACCAGCGTTTTGTCCAGCTCGACCATGTCGGCGGCGAGCGCCTGAAGCTTGGCCGTTTTCTCCTCGATGAACGGCACGCTGACCGCCAGCCGGCCCCGCAGGTCCTCGGCCAGCCGATCCTTGGCGGCAAAAGACTCCATTTGCCGGGCGGCTTCCTCCGGCGTGAAGCTCGGGTATCGCTCGGCCCACTCGCGCTGTTTGGCGGCGAGGGCTTCGCGGTGTTGCGCGCAGCGCGCAGCGGCCTGCTCCAGCAGCCCGGAGGCCGCAACCGCGGCCGCTTCGGCGGCGGCATGCTGCGGCTGCAAAGCCGCCAGCGCGCTTTGCGCCGCGCGGCCATTGCGCTGCAGCGCCTCCAGCCGGCGGCGGCAAGCGGCGTGCCGCTCGCCCAGCGCCGCAGCCTGCCGCTGCAGGGCGGCCAAGCCGGCAGGAGCCGGCGCGGCTTCGTCCGGCGCGGCCGCCTCGGCGGCGGTGGCGGCGGCTTCGCGGGCGGCAAGCGCGGCCGCTGCGGGGGCAGCCGCACCGCTGCCGTCGGCATCGCCGGCGCCGTCATGGCCCAGCGCCTGCAGCAAGGCGCCGCAGGCGTCGCGATCGCGGGAGACGGCGAACTGCAGCTCGCGGGCTTCCGCGATCAGGGCGGCGAGCGCCTCGAGCTCCGCTTCGCAGCCGGCGGCCTCGCCGTCCTCGGCCCGCGCCGGCGCCGGATGATGCGCGGAGCCGCACACCGGGCAAGGCTCGCCGCCATGCAGCCGTTCGGCGAGCCTTGCCGCCCAGAGGTGGCGTTCGCGGGCTTTCAGCGCCTGGCGCAGCGCGGTTTCGTGCGCCGCCAGCTCGCCGGCGTAATGCCGCAGCTCCTCCTCCAGCGCCGCCAATTGCCATGCGGTTTCCGCGAGCTGCCCGGCGAGAGCTTGCCCGGATTGCCGCGCTGCGGCAACCTCGGCGGTGATGTGCTCCAGCTTGGCCGCCGCCTGCTGCAAGTTCGTCCGCCGCGCCTCCTCCTCCGACTCCGCTCCCGCGAGCTGCTCTTGCAGCGCGTTCAGTTGCTGGGCCAGCTGCACGGCGGCTTGCGCCAAATGGCGCGCCTCGGCCTTAACCTCCGCCTCCTTCAACTGCTGCTCCAGCTCGCGCTGGCGCGTTTGCGCCTTGGCCAGCAGTTGCTCCTCCTTCGCCGACTGCTCGGCGAGGCTTTGCTTGCGCTGCGCGCCTTCCGCGCGCTGCGCCGCCAGCCGTTGCAGCTCGGCGCCGAGGCGCGCGGCCTCTTCCTGCAGGCCGCGCGCCTGCTCCAACTGCTCGAGCCGCACGAGCAACGTCGGCTCCTCGCGGCCGAGCGCCGCCGCAGCGGCTTCGGCGGCCGCGCTCGCCGCGGCTGCAGCAGCCGCCGCCGTGCGGGCGGCCTGCTCGGCCTCGGCCGCCAGCCGCGCGCGCTCCGCGGCGGTGCGCTGCGCCTCTTGCCAGGCCGTCAGCACCGGCCTGAGCGCCTCGGCGGCGCTTCCGCGCGCCAGCTTCGCTTCCAGCGCGGCGACCTCGCCGCCCTGTGCGCGCAGCGCCTCGAGCTGCGCCGCGCGCTCGGCGCGCTCCACCGCCAGCTCGCGGACTTTGGCGAGCTGCTCGTAGCGCTGCTGCGCCAGCTCCAGCTCGCGGCGCCGCGCGGCCGCGTGCTCCGCAGCTTCGCGTGCCGCAGCCGCCGCTTGCTCCAGCGCCTCCGCGGAAGCGTTGCCGAGCCCTTGCTGCTCGGCGGCCACCTCGCCTCGGCGCTGCTCGGCGGCCCGCACCTTGCGCGTCAGCTTCTGCCCCAGCAGGTCGCCGTATTTCTCCAGATGGAACAGCCGCTGCAGCATCGCCCGGCGGTCCGCCCCCTTCAGGGACAGAAATTCGGCGAATTTGCCTTGGGGCAGCACGACCGCGCGGGTGAAATCGTCCATCTTAAGGCCGAGCTTCTGCTCTACGCAGCGCGTCACATCGGCCAACTTGTCGGCGACGACCTTTTCCCCTTCGGGCAGCATTTCAATAAACCGGCTGATCGTATTGCTCACCGACAGCTCGCCCTGGCGCTTAAAGCGCCGCTCCACCCGGTAGCGCTCCGTTCCGGCGGCGGAGTTCAGCTCGAAGGTGAACGCCACGAACAACGCATCCTCCGAATGGTTCATGATCCCCTGCGTTCCGCCGGATGCGCGCCCAACCTTGCCGTAAAGGGCCAGCGTAATCGCATCCAGAATCGTCGATTTCCCGCTGCCCGTCGGCCCGAAGATGCCAAACAGCCCCGTCTCGCACAGCTCGGTGAAATCGATCGTCTGTGGTTCGCGGTAGCTTTGCAGTCCGGCTATTTTCAGCATGATCGGCTTCATCGGCGTTCCCCCTCCATAGCTCCATCATCGCCGGCCGCCTCATCCTCTTCCTCGGAGACGAGCGCCATAAACAGCTCGACCAGCTCTTCCTCCGGCTCGGCCCCGCCGGTTTGCCGCTGGTAAAACTTGCGGAACAGCTCATGCACCGGCACGCTCGCGCGCGACACCCGCTCCTCTTCCTCCGGCTCGCGTCCGGGATACACCGGCCGGATATGTACGATGCCTTCATGGGCTTTGCGCAGCGCCTGGATATCGCCTAGCGACATCGCTTCGCTTAGGCTGATTTCGAGGTCGATGAACGCATTCGCGTCCCGTCCCTCCTCCAGCCAGCGATACGCCTCCGCAAGTCCCCCCCGGCAGCTCCATCGCACCAACGGCCGTCCGCTGCTCAGGTACAGCTCTTCCATGACCGGCTCCTTACCGGGCGCCACGTCCAGCAGCATCACCGACTTGGCTTGTCCCGCCTCGGAAAAAGAATACGCCAGCGGCGACCCGCTGTACCGCGTCAGTCCGCCGCCTTTCACCGCCTGCGGCCGATGCAGGTGGCCCAGCGCCGTGTATTGCGCGCCAACGTCCAGCGCCGACGGATCCACGGTATAAGCGCCTCCGACCTGGATCGGACGTTCGGAGTCGGACTCCAGTCCGCCAAGCACATAGATATGGCTCATTGCGAGGTTAACCGTGTCCGGGTGAAACGCCCCGGCCAGCTGGCGCATGAGCAGCCCCACCTTGGCGCTGTAAGCGAGCCGCAGCTCGGATTCGTCCGCATCGCCGGCCAACAGCTCGGACAACCGGGCCTCCGACGGATAGGGCAGCGCAGCGATGACCGCCGTTTCCCCGGTGCGGGCCACGGGGACGGTGATCGCTTCCGGCATCGGCAGTCCCACCAGCGAGATGCCACGGCTCGCGACTAACGGCGACACAGCGGCCACCCGTTCCGGCTGGTCATGGTTGCCGGCGATGACCGCCAGGTGGCAGCCGGCCTCCGTCAGCCTAGCCGCCGCTTCGTAGAACATTCCCTCCGCCGCAGCCGGCGGGTTCACGCTGTCATAGACGTCGCCCGCCATCAGGACGAGATCGACCTGCAGCTCCTTCACCATCCGCACCAGCTCGTCCAAGAACGCCTCCTGCTCCGCGAGCCGGCTGCGTCCTTCCAGCGTGCGCCCCAAATGCCAATCGCCCGTATGCAATATGCGCAACCTTTTCCCCTCCTTGATCCCGGCAAGTTACACTTTTTAGCTCCCCGCAAGAAATAGAGTGAAAATATATCGCTATTCCGGCAAATTCAGGCTTCATCGCAAATATAAGATGATAAAATCACGCTATTCACCTGAAATCATCCCGATCAGGTCTATTTTTGCGGGAATAAGACGATTTTATATCGCTATATTTGCTTGTCCATCGGAAATGACCAAAATAAGAATATCAATTCACTCTATTTGCCTTAGTGAGCCGCTTGCACGCGTAAAATTTCCTAACTCCGAGTAGAGTCATTAGCTTCCTAGCTTATTAGTGTCCTAGCTCTTAGTTTCTTAGCTTTAGTTTCTTAGCTTTAGTTTCTTAGCTTTAGTTTCTTGGCTCTTAGGCTCTTAGGTTCTTAGGTTCTTAGGCTCTTAGCCCTTAGTCTCTTGGCCCTTAGGTTCTTAGCATAGTCTGCTTGGTTTGCTTGGTTTGCTTGGTTTGCTTAGTTTGCTTGGTTTGCTTGGTTTGCTTGGTTTGCTTAGTTTGCTTAGTCTACTTGGTTGCTTAGTCTACTTGGTTGCTTAGTCTGCCGAGTTTCCTAGTTTCATAGATTCCTAGACTCATCGTCTCAAAGTGAGTCTCACAGCTTCACCGCTTGTCCGCCGTCAAAAAAATACAGCCATTTTTCGTCGACCGCCATACCGGTGATTTCCTCGACCGCTTTGGCGTACAGCTCCAATTGGAATCGGTACGATTCCGCCAACGCCGCCGTGCCGCCGCGATGCTCCAGCACCCGGTCGCTTTTGTAATCGAGCAGGTACACTTTGCCGTCGGCGGCGAACAGGCAGTCCACGATCCCCTGGATCAGCACGGTTTCCCCGTCCAGCTCCCGGATCGCCGCGCCAGCCGGAGCATCTGCCTGAGCATCTGCCTGAGCGGCATCCCCTGCCCCCGCCACATCCAGGCCGCCGAGCTGCGGCGAAGCCTCCGCCGCGGGCAGACCGTAGCTGAACGGCATCTCCCGCTTCACCCAGTCCGCCCGGCGCAGCAGTTCGCCGAGCGGACTTCGCAGCAGCCCGGCGATGCTCTCGGCGTCGATCGCGGCCGCTTGCTCGGCCGTCATGATTTGCCGCTCGACCAACCCGGCGAGCGTCGCTTGAACCGCAGCGATCCCCGGCTCCGCGTCAAACGGCAGATGCTGCATCAGCGTATGGTACGCGGTCCCGCGTTCGGTCGGCGTCAGCTTGCGCTGCTCCATGAACCGCGGCCGCCGCAGATGCAGCTTGAACTCCGGCAGTTCTTCCGCCTCCGCCCGTTCCCGTTCGCGCGCCAGCTCCGCTTCGGCGAAGACGTCGCGCGCCGGCTCCTCCTGCAGCGCGAGCAGCGCCTTCATCTCCGTCACCGAGGTTTTGGCCGCGATCCGGCTCGCCGCAGCATACGGGTAGGTCCAGCTTAGCCGGGACTCCACCGCCGCTCTCAGCGCTGCGGCCTCCACGTCGCCCTCCTCCTCCGTCAGGACCGCTACCGGCCGCCCCGCCAGCAGCGCCTTGATCTGCGCCGGGTCCGCCGCACGCGCTGATGCCGCCGCCGCTTCCGCACCGCCGCTCTGCCCGGCCGTGCGGGCGGAAACGAACGCGATGTGCCACTCGGACGGGCTATCGGCCAACACGGCGGGCCCCGTCTCCGGCAGCCCGGCGAACTGCCGCAGCTCCCGAGCGCTAGGGTGGCGGATCAATGCCGGGCCGATCCAGTCGAGATAGCAGCGGCCTCGCGCCAGCAAATAATCCGGCAACTGCTCGCCGCCAGCCGCCAGCGCGCCGCCCCAGGCTTCGACGGATTTGACGAGGTTCTTCACCGAAGAGACCAGCACAAGCTTGTCCTTCGGGCGGGTTAGGGCCACGTACAACACGCGCATTTCCTCCGCCAGCAGCTCCATTTGCGCCCGCCGCCGGATCGCGAGATTCGGCAGCGTCGGGTAGCTGACGCGAGTGTCCGCGTCGACGAATTTCGGTCCAAAGCCCAGTTCCTTATGCATCAGGAACGGCACGTTCAAGTCTTGTCGGTTAAATGGCTTGGACAACCCGGCTACGAACACGACCGGAAACTCCAAGCCTTTGCTCTTGTGGATCGTCATGATGCGGACGCCGTCGCCCTGCTCCCCGGCATCCCCGGGAGCGCCGAAGTCTCTGCCGTTTTCGCGCAGCCGGTTCACGTAACGCAGGAAGCGGAACAAACCCGGCGCGGATGACGACACCTCGTATTGTCTGGCCCGGTCCAGCAGCGCTTGCAGATTGCTTTGGCGCTGGGTACCTCCCGGCAAGCCGCCGACCCATTCCAGATAACCGGTTTCCCGGTAAATGTCCCGGATCAAGTCGCCCAGTTGCCCGATTCGAGCCATGCTCCGCCAAGCCTCCAATTGCCGCAAGAAGACCTGCAGCTTCATCGCCAATGCATCCTCGGCCGCAGTACCAATCGCTCCTGCCCCCGGGGCAATCGCCGGGGCTTCCCCTACTCCGCCTCCCCTGCCGTCCCCCGAAGACGCCTCCGCCTTCCCGGCGGAAGTCCTTGCGAGCACCGCCTCATAGTAGCGGCCTCCCGGGGAAGCGAGACGGATGTCGGCCAGCTCCTCCTCGGAGAAATCGTACAGCGGGGAACGCAGCACCGCCGCCAGCGGAATGTCCTGCAGCGGGTTATCGATCACCTGCAGGAGCGACAGCATCGTCTCGACCTCGGACGCCTGAAAATACCCCTGGCTCAGCTCCCCGTACGCCGGGATCCCTTCCACCCGAAGCTCCTCGATCATGGCCGGCGCCCAGACAAGCGTCGAACGCAGCAAAATCACCATGTCCCGAAAAGCGACCGGACGCATCGCCTGCAGCTGCTTGTCGTAAATGCGCAGCGGCTCGCCGCCTTCGCCCAGCATGCCGCGGATGCGGGCGGCGATCGCGCGGGCTTCCAGCCGCACCGCTTCGATTAATGCCGCTTCATCCTCCTCGTCCCCGCCGCCGCTCTCCATCGTCTCGCTCTCTCCGCGATCGACCGATTCCGAACTGCCCCCCGAACCGGTGTCGCGGTCGATCAGCAGAAGCTCCGGCCGATAATCCTCCGCCGCAGCCGGCGGAAACCCTTCCCCGTAGACCAGCTCGGCGCGGGGATCATACGAAATTTCCGCCACACTTTCGTTCATGATTTGCCGGAACAACAAATTCACCGCATCGACGACCTCGCGCCGGCTGCGGAAGTTTCGCGCCAAATCGATGCGCAGTCCGGCCCCGCCAAAATCGTCGCCATAGGTCCGGTATTTCTCCAGGAAGAGCCCCGGCTCGGCCAAACGGAAGCGGTAGATGCTCTGCTTCACGTCGCCGACCATAAACCGGTTGCCCGGGTTCTCCCGGGCGATCAACCGCACGATCGTTTCCTGCACCGTGTTGGTGTCCTGGTATTCGTCCAACAGTACCTCATCGAATTGCCGGCGGTATTCCAGGGCCGCGTCGGACGGCCGAAGCTCGCCCGGCGCCGAATCCGGATGCCGCAAGATCCGCAGGCAGTAATGCTCCAGGTCGGAGAAATCGAGCCAGCCTTTGGACACTTTTTGCAGCCGGTAACGTTCCCCGAAGTCGCTCACGAGACCGGAAAGCGCGCCAAGCAGCGGAGCCATGTCATGCATCTCCCGCAAAAACGCCTCCGCCGGCCGCCCGTACAGCTGTGTGCGCAAATCGGTGACCGTCTTCTTCGCTTCCTCGCGCAGCGCCTTAACCCGCTCCTGCACCTCCGGATCGGTCTGGTCTTTCTTGACCGGCTTCAGCTTGCCAAAGCTCGCGCCCTGAAACGCGTCGTACAGCGAAGCCCAAGAACCGCCGTTCACCGCTTCCTGCAGCAACCGGACAACGTACATATCGTCCTCCAGCGTCACGGCGTAAGGCTCGGGCCCTCCCGGAGACAATGCCAGCGCCTTCGCCTGCGACAGCAAGCTGATCGCGCCTCCCAACGCCAACGTCGTATCGGCCAATAGGCTTTGGACCCATGCGCTGTGCTCCAAGGCGTCCAGATCCGGGGCCATAAACGCCGAGGACGCTTCCCGCAGCCAATGATCCGGCCAAGGATGGCTGCGCGAGAAATCATATAGCCGCTGCACCAGCGTGAACACCGCCGCATCGCTGCGCTCCCCGCCAAATCGATCGACCAGCTCCAAGAACGGGCTGTCCGCCGGTTCACTGCCGTATTTTTCCTCGAGCAGCTCCTCCAGCACTTCCTGCCGCAGCAGCGCCGTTTCGCTTTCCGAAGCGATGCGGAAGCCCGGATCCAGCGGAATCAGCGCGTAGTAACGCTGGATGACTTCCATGCAAAACGAGTGGAGCGTCGTGATCGAAGCGCGCCCCAGCATGGCCAATTGTCGGTTCAAATATTCGTTGTTCGGATCCTTGGCGAGCTCCTTCTCCAGCGCTTCCGTGATCCGACCTCGCATCTCCGCGGCGGCCGCTTTGGTAAACGTGGCCACCAGCAGCCGGTCCACGCTCAGCGGTTGCTCGCGGTCCGTCAGCTTGCGGATGATCCGCTCGACGAGCACCGCCGTCTTGCCGGAGCCGGCCGCCGCCGCCACCAGCATATCGCCGCCGGACAGGGCGATCGCCCGCCACTGGTCATCGCTCCAGTAACTGCCGGCCGGTTTGGGTTTCATCGTGGTCGTCATGAAGGATCCGCCTCCTTTCCGCTCTCCTGCCCGAGGAGCTGCCAAATCTCATTTTTGCCCGGCTTGCCGAGCACATGATACGAATTGCCGTCCAGCGATTCCTCGAACCGGCACACCGGTTTGTACGGACAGAATGTACAAGCCGTCTCCATGCCAAGCCGGTAAGGGGCGATCTCTACGTCACCGTCGGTGATGCGCGTACCGATCTCGGTGATCGTCCGCCGCACGGAACCCAGCAGCGTATCCCACTGCTCCGGCGTCGCCACGGACGCGCTGCTGTAAAAGCCGCCGTCCGCCTTAATCGCCACGGGGATAATCTCCGAGTACCCTTTTTCCAACTGAGCATCCATTTTCGCGATCACATCCCGGTCCGCCAGCAGCAGTCCTTTCATTTTGAACCGCTTCAACAGCTCCTGCCGCGCCTGTTCCGCGCTCATGCCGTTGCTGCTCTGCAGCAGCGGATTATGTACGTGAAAGTACAGGGTGCCCGCAGGGAGCGCGGGCTGGCCTAGCCAGGCTTCCGCCGAAGACAGCAGAACGTCCAGATAGGTGAGCATTTGCAGCGACAAGCCATAATACACTTCATGCAGCTTCAGGTCGGTTTGGCTCGACTTGTAGTCGATGACCCGCAGCAGCAAACCTTGTTCGCCCTCCGCCATGTCGACCCGGTCGATCCGGCCGACAATCTCCATGACGCAGCCGTTCGGCAGCTCGAACGTAAGCGGAGGCAGCGGCCGCCCCGGTCCGAAATCCAGTTCCAGTCCGACCGGTTCGAAGCTGCCGCGACGCGCTTGCTCGCCAAGGATTAGCGAAGCCCGGCCGACGATGGCTTTGAGCTTGCGGGAAATATAACCGTAGCGTTTGGAGCTTAACAGGATTTCCCCCTGCAGCTTTGGCGCCAATTCATCAACGGCCGAATTTGCCGCTTGAATCGCTTCCTCCGGCGTGAGGCTGCCCCAACTCCGGTTTTGCGCTTTGAAGGTGATCGCCATCTGACTGAGCGCGGCATGGAACAACTGCCCGATATCCGGCGCTTGCAGCCGGTAAAGCTGCCTTTCCTTCAGCTTCAGCCCATGGGAAGCGAAATGGGCGAACGGACACGCCGAGAACTGCTCCATCCGCGACACGCTCGTTCGCAGCCGTTTGCCGTACAACCGTCGGCTGGTCGCCGGCGTCAAGCCGCGTACCCGATTGCGGTAATCGAGCGAGCCGAGCAGGCGCGATGCTTTGCCGTCCCATTCCGGGCGATCCTTGTACCATTCCAGCACGCGCCACCATAGCGGGGAAATCGATTCTCCCGCTTTCCACAGCCGCAGTTGGCCGATTAAGGCGTTTAGCGCCGGACCCGGACGCGAGACGAACTCCAACTGCGAAGCCGTCTGGTCGGCAGAGCCGCTGGCCGGTCCCGGCGTCAAGGCAAGCGGCCGCTCTTGAAGTCCCGGGAAAATCCGTTTCACGTGGCGGATCACCTCGGACGGCAGAAGCGCACCGCCCTCTCCGTCCGCGGCCGGGTAGCTGAGCCACAGCGAGCGGCTTGCCCCCGACAACGCCTCGTACACGAGGAAGCGCTCATCCAGCAGCTTTCGGGCAAGCCCCGGTGCCAGCTCCAGGCCGAGTTCCGCCAGGCGCTGCCGCTCCTGTTCGCTGAGTACGCCTTCCTCCTGCAGATTGGCCGGCATGATCCCTTCGTTGATGCCCAGCAGGAACAGATGCTTGACCTGCCCCGAACGCGTCCGTTCGGTGCTCCCGATCAGCACCTGATCAAGCGAAGGCGGCACCAGCGACACCTTCAGCTCCTTGAGCCCGGTCTCCAGCACGCCGGCAAACAGCTCCAGCTCCAGAGGCTCGTCCCCCATCATCTCCACGATCTGGTCCAGCACGTCCAAGACCGCGCCCCATAATTGGCGGTGCTCCATCGCCTGGCGCGGCTTGCCTTCGCGCACCATTCGATGCGCCAGCACATCCAGGCGCTGGGCCGCCTCCACGCTCTCCAGCAGTTGATATACCGCGACACACATGTCCGCCGCGTTTTTCGCCTTTCGGATCTCTTTCTCGAACGCCGACAAGGGACCGGCAACCGCAGCGCGGCACCGCTCCAGAAGCTTCAACTGCTCCAAGGCTTTTGCCGAAGCCGCCGTTTGATCGACCTGCTCGAGCGACAGGTTTGGCGCCGCCTTCCAAGGCCGGCCGTCAAACCAGCGGTAGCCTTGAATGCCGCTCGCCAGCGCGTAATTTTCCAGCATGTCCATATGCCCCCGCGTCAGACTGCCGTCCAGCGGCAGAAGAAATTCGCTCTTCACGCAGCGGAACACGTCATCGTATTTCCAAAAACCGAGCACGACGTCCAGCGCCGCCCGGATAAATTCGATCATCGGATGATGCAGCATGCTCGACTTCTGGTCGAGAAAATACGGGATTCCGTAAGCCTCCATCGTCGGAGCGAGCAATTCTTCATAATCCCCCAGATTGCGCACCAGCAGCGCCATATCCCGCCAGCGTATGCCCTCTTCCCGGGCCAGGCGCACCATCGCGCGCGCTGCTCCCTCAACCTCGGCGCGCCGACTCGCCGCCCGGCGAAGTGACAGGGCCCGCTCCAGATCCTGCGGCGGCTGTGCCTGCGGCCACGGCGAACGCCGTTCGTAAGCCGACTCCAAGAACGATAGCGTCTCGCTCTCCCGAAAACGGGGAAACGGACGCTCCTCCAGCAGCTCCGCCGGTTGAACCTCGATTCCCGCCTCCAGGGCCAGTTGGCTCAATTTGAGGAAAGCGGACGCCGGAGTATGGAACAGATTTAAGTCGTGCGGCAGCGTTCCGTCGCCGTAGATCCTGTCCAGCGTCAACGAGACGGTGACGTTCGCGGCTACCTTGAGCAGCGCGAGGATCGCCTTATATTCCTGCGGCGTGAACGTGTGAAATCCATCGATCCAAATCTCCGCTTCCCGCAAATAGGCCGATTCCGCAGCCCCCTGCGCCAGCTTGACGACATGGTCCTCGTTGTCGATGTACAAGCGGGACAGCTCCTCGTCAAATTCGGCGAACAGCAGGCTGAGGTCATGCATTTTATCCTTCAATAACGGGGACTCCCCTTCGGTTTGCTCCAGAAGGCGATAATGCTCCTGCAAAGCCGAAAAATCCACATTATATTTTTTCATTTCCGTATACAGTCCGGCGATCCGGTCGATGAGTCCGAGTTGGTCCCCGCCATGCCCGAACAGCTTCAGGTCGTCTTTGCGGCGGCGCATGAGCTTGTACAGCAGCATTTTTTTGCCTTCGTCATCGATCGGCACGAGCGCAGCCCCGCCGGTTTCCTGCATGACGCGCAGCGCCAAGCGGCGAAAGCCAAGCACCTGGGTGCGGACGGTTCCGCGCAGTCCCGGGGCCGTGGCGATCCGCTGTTCGATTTGAAACGTGCCTTGTTCCGGGGTTAGGATGATGAGCGGCGGGCCGGTGGGTCTTTCGCGCAGCGCGGCGGTTACCCGGTCGAGAATGAGGCTGGTTTTGCCGCTGCCGGAGCGGCCGAGTATGAACCGTAAAGACATGGAAGTACCTCCTACGACGGACATTTCGTTAGTTTCCAGTATAGCATAAATACGATCAAACATTCGCATCGAAAAAATGGGCGCCATTTCAAAAAAAACAGCCTTGTTTCACGATATTACGCGAAACAAGGCTGCCGTTCGGCGGCTTCGGGAGGTTCAACCGATCGATCCCTCCATCTCGAACTTGATCAGCCGGTTCATTTCCACTGCGTATTCCATCGGCAGCTCCTTCGTGAACGGCTCAATAAAGCCCATGACGATCATCTGCGTCGCTTCTTCCTCCGTCAGCCCCCGGCTCATCAGGTAAAACAGCTGCTCCTCCGAAACTTTGGAAACCGTCGCCTCGTGCTCCAACGTGACCTGGTCGTTTTTGATTTCGTTGTACGGAATCGTGTCGGAGGTGGACAAAGGATCAAGGATTAACGTATCGCATTTGATGTTTGATTTGGAGAACGCCGCGTCTCGGCCGAAGGTGGAAAGACCCCGGTAGGTCACTTTTCCGCCGTGCTTGCTGATCGATTTGGAAATGATGGTCGAGGTCGTTTCCGGCGCCAGATGGATCATTTTGGCTCCGGCGTCCTGAACCTGGCCTTCGCCGGCGACGGCGATCGACAGAACCGAGCCTTTGGCGCCGCGGCCTTTCAGGATGACCGCCGGATATTTCATCGTGATTTTGGAGCCGATATTGCCGTCGACCCATTCCATCGTCGCGTTTTCCTCGGCTACGGCCCGTTGGGTCACCAGGTTGTATATATTCGGCGCCCAATTTTGGATCGTCGTATAGCGGACGCGCGAATCTTTGAGGCAGACGATTTCGATAACGCCGCTGTGCAGCGAGCTCGTGCTGTATACCGGCGCCGTGCAGCCTTCCACGTAATGCACGAAGCTGCCTTCCTCCGCGATGATCAGCGTACGTTCGAACTGCCCCATATTTTCCGAGTTGATGCGAAAATACCCCTGGATCGGCACCTCGCACTGCACGCCTTTCGGAACGTACACGAAGCTTCCGCCCGACCAGACGGCGCTGTTCAGGGCCGCGAATTTGTTGTCGGCCGCCGGAATGATCGTGCCGAAATATTTTTTGAACAGCTCCGGGTATTCTTTGAGCGCCGTATCCGTATCCAGGAACACGACGCCTTGTTTTTGCAAATCCTCCCGCATGCTGTGGTAAACCACTTCCGATTCGTATTGGGCAGACACTCCGGCGAGATATTTTTGCTCAGCCTCCGGAATCCCCAGCTTGTCGAACGTTGCCTTGATTTCTTCCGGCACCTCTTCCCAGGTTCTGCCTTGCTTTTCGGACGGCCGCACATAATATTGAATGTCGTCCAGATGAAGTCCGTCCAGGTTCGCTCCCCAGCGCGGCATCGGCATTTTCAGAAATTGCTCGAACGACTTCAGGCGGAACTCGAGCATCCACTCCGGCTCTTCCTTCATACGGGAAATCTCCCGGACGGTTTCGATGGTCAGCCCTTTTCCGGATTGGAAAACGGGGCGATGCGCATCGCGGAAGTCGTATTTGTAATCTTCCATTTCGGGCGCTTTTTTGGCCATTTTGATACCTCCCTTTTACCTATAGAACTGCCTATCTTCCCAGTTTCCGTTCGACGAGCTGTTGCAGCCGGTCGCGCACGCCTTCCAGCGGAATTTCGGAAATGACCGGCATAAGAAATCCGAAAATAGCCAAGTACTCCGCCTCGCGGCGGGAAATCCCCCGGGACATCAGATAGTAGATCTGTTCCGGATTCACCTGTCCGACCGAAGCGGCATGCCCCGCAACGACGTCGTCCTCGTCGATCAGCAAGATCGGATTCGCGTCTCCGCGGGCATTGGGACTCAGCATCAACACCTTTTCCGCCTGTTGTCCGTCGCATTTGGAGGCGCCTTTTTCGATTTTGGTGATGCCGTTGATGATGGCGGTCGCTTCCTCCCGCATGACGGCGCGGGTGGCCATTTGGCTTTTGGAGCTTCTGCCGAAATGCTGGGCCTGCGTCGTATAGTTCGCTTTCTGTGAAGCCGAACCGACCGCGATCACTTTCGTATCGGATGTCGAACCGTTGCCTTTCAGCACCGTTTTGGTATCGCCGGCCGTGTTTCCGTCATTCATTTCGCCGATAATCCATTCGATGCCGCCGTCATTTTCGATGACCGCCCGGCGCCAGGTCAGATCGGTCATTTCCGGGCCAAGCTGGTGGACCGAAGCGAAGCGCACCCTGGAACCGGCCCCCACGAACACTTCAACAACCCCGTTGTGCAGCGTTTTCGCGGCGTTGCCGCCGGACACGTAGTTATCGACATAGCTGACCGAACTGTTTTTGCCCGTGACGATCAAAATGTGCGGCATGAACAGCGCATTCTCGCCGTCACTTAGCAGGATAGCCTGCAGCGGCACGGTTACCTCCACGTTATCGGGAACGTATAGGAACACGCCTCCGCTCCAGCATGCGGCATGCAGCGCGGTCAGCGCGTGTTCTTCCGCGGCAACGGCTTGATGGAGGAAAGGCTTGACGAGTTCCCCATGCTCCCTTGCCGCGGTTTGCAAGTCGGTAAAGATCACGCCTTGGGCGGAAAATTCGGGGGCCAGCCACCGGTAGACGTTGCCGGCATTGCGCCCTACGATCAGACCGCCCTCCCTACGTCCTCCTTGCCCGGCAATCAACGCGCGGACCGCTTCGGGCGCTTCCTCCGGACCGCTCCAGGCCGATTCGGGGCTGTAGGTCCCGCACGCATAAATATCCCAGCGCTCCAGGCTTGTCTTCTCCAGCTTCGGCAACTCCAGTGTTTCCGCGAGCTCCAACGCCCGCAGCCGGGAATTCGTCAGCCAGAGGGGCTCGCTCTTCCGCAAAGATAAGGAGCGAAGCCGTTCGGCATCCATCGGCAATGGCCGTACAATTGCGCTCATTCGTATTCTCCTCCTTTCTCCATGGTTTCTAGATCGATTGCTCCGCCGTCTCGTCCTCGATGCCCAGCTCCTCTTTGACCCATTCATATCCGTCCGCCTCCAGGCGTTCGGCGAGCTCCGGCCCTCCGGACTTGACGATCCGCCCCTGCATCATCACATGCACGTAATCCGGCGTGATATAATTCAGCAGCCGCTGATAGTGAGTGATGATCAAAAAGCCCCGCTCCGGCGAGCGCATCGCATTGACGCCGCGGGCTACGATGCGGAGCGCGTCGATGTCCAACCCGGAATCGACCTCGTCAAGAATGACGATTTTCGGTTCCAACAGCATCATTTGCAAAATTTCGTTTCGCTTCTTCTCCCCCCCGGAAAAACCTTCGTTCAAATATCGGTGGGCGAATTCCGGATTCATTTCCAACTCCTGCATTTTGCTCTCCATCTGGCGCACGAAGCGGATCAGCGAGATCTCGTTCCCCTCTTCCCTTCGGGCATTGATCGCGCTGCGCAGAAAATCCGCGTTGGTGACGCCGGCGATTTCGCTCGGATACTGCATCGCCAGGAACAATCCCGCACGCGCCCGTTCGTCAACATCCATCTCCAGCAGATCCTCTCCGTTGAGCGTCACGCTTCCGCCCGTTACCTCATATTTGGGATGGCCCATCAGCGAGGAGGCCAGCGTGCTTTTTCCGGTACCGTTCGGTCCCATCACCGCATGAATTTCTCCGCCGCCGATCGTAAGGCTCAATCCTTTTAAAATCTCCTTACCTTCAATTTCCGATTTCAGGTTTTCAATGATCAAGGATGTCATATAAAAAACACCTTCCCTTCTCCTTTACGGCATAGCTACTTCACGAATTAAATATTATCGTTTACTAGTAAACAATAATAGACTAGCATAATTGATAATGATTATCAACTTCATTTATTACGAATTAAAACGCAAAAAAACGCCATCTCGCACCGGCCGGCGAAATGACGTTTTATCTCTTATGAATTTGCAGTTCAAAACGACGATTTACTGCGCACTTCGAAAATGGCGAATTTCAGGTAATGCCCTTCGTCCACCCCCAGGATTTGCGGATGGTCTTTCCCGGCCGCCCGCCATTCGACCAGGCGCAGCACTTTACCCGCATCCTCGGCGGCCTCCAGGATCGTCTCCAGGAACAAATCCGGACGCATATGGTAGGAGCAGCTCGCCGTTACCAAGTAACCGCCTTCGTTGACCAGCTTCATCCCGTGCAGGTTGATGTCTTTGTATCCGCGGCAGGCGCCCTTAACGGCCGATTTCGTCTTGGCGAACGCTGGCGGATCGAGGATCACGACATCCCAGGTTCGTCCGCCGCCGGCGATCAGCGGCACGGAGGTGTCAACCTTGGCGTCCTGCGCCGCCCGGCGCGCCCGTTCCTCCAAGCCCTTCCCTTGGCTGCGCAAATAGTCAAACGCGTCGGCCACGACAAACTCGACGCGATCGGTGAACCCGTTCAACTCAACGTTCCGTTTCGCGCTTTCGATCGCATGCTCGGAAATATCGAGGCAGGTTACTTTTTTCGCTCCGTATTGGCAGGCATGCAGGGTAAAGCTTCCGGTGTGCGAGAAGCATTCCAGCACGGTCGCCCCGTCCCAATACGGGAAGGTGACCTCTTTGCCGTTCCGGTTGACCGGCGCCAACCGCACGCCGCCGTCTTCCGCCGGCAATTCCTGCAGCGCGATGCCGCTGCGTCCGCCCCAGCCGGTCATCAGCGGCCGGATGGACGCCCGATTTTCCCGCTGGTCGAAGAAATATCCCGTTTTTTGCCCTTGCTCGATATCGACTTCGATCCGAAGCCCGTTCTCGGAAACGATCACATGGCGGGGCGGCTCACCGTACATCGGTCCTTTTACCTGCTCCAGGCCTTCCATTTCGCGTACGGAGACGTCGCTTCGTTCATAGATGCCCATCGGATGCAGCACTTCTGTCAACGCCTCCACGATTTGCTTTCGGCAGCGGTCCATGCCCAGGGTCAGCAACTGCACAACCAGCACGTCCCCGAACTTGTCCACGATCAGGCCGGGCAAAAAGTCGGCTTCCCCGTAGACCAGCCGGTAGGCATCCTCCTTCACGAACCGTTCCCGATGCTTCAAACATTCCGTAAACCGCCGGACAAAAAAGGCGGTGTCCATCTCCGCCAGCGGCTTATACGACACGACGCGGACGGTAATTTGCGAGGCCGGGTTGTAATATCCCGTAGCCAGGTAACGACCCCGATGGTCGACGACTTCGACCAGAGCACCCGGCTGCACGTCCCCTTCTACGCTTTCGATTTCATTTTTGAAGATCCAAGGATGCCCTTTTTCCAACCGTTTTTTACGGCTGCGCTGCAATATGACCCTTGCCACTCGATGCCTCACTCCTCATCCAAAATTGTAATCGGGGACGCCACGCCGCCCCTTGCGAATCAGACGCCGGCCAGCTCGCTTTGCTGGCATGGAAGTTGTCCATCCGTCATATATGTAACTTGTACGAATATAGCTTGGATACCATTTAATTATGCGGAAAAGGGGACCGCCGATATGTTTCAAGACATCTTGTTCCCGGTGACGTTTGGTTTCGCCCTGTTCCTGTTCGGCATGAAAGTGATGGAGGGAGCCCTGCACGCCTGGGCCGGACCCAGACTGATCGGCTTCCTTCACCGAACGACGCGGACGCCGTGGACCGGCCTGCTGTCCAGCACGCTGATTACGGCCGTACTGCAGAGCAGCACGGCCGTTACGGTAATGACGATCGGCCTCGTCAACGCCGGTCTGTTGAACTATGCGCGAACGCTGGGCATCATCCTGGGGGGCAATATCGGGACCTGTCTCACCACGGAGCTGCTTGCCCTTAATATAGCCAAGCTGGGCGTTCCCATGCTCGTCGTTTCATTAGGGCTGTGGGCGGCCGCCGTGCTGGGCGATGAGAGGCTGCCCGACTATATCAAACGCCGCTTGCCTTGGCTGCTGCCCTTGCAGTTTGGCGCCCTGGCCTTGGCCGGCTTCAGCCTGGTGATGATCGCGATCCGCTTCATGCAATCGATCGGTCCGGCGCTGGAGGAACGCGGCGTGATCACCTGGCTGCTGGAGCATGCGACCGGCAGCCTGCTGTGGGGCGCCTTCGCCGGGGCGATCCTGACGGCGATCATTCATAGCAGCGCCGCCGTCGTCGCCATGACGATGGGACTTGCCGCAAGCGGAGCCTTGCCGATGGAGTTCGGAATCGCCATGGTCATCGGCTCCAACGTCGGCACCTGCGTCACGGCGGTGATCGCCGCGATCGGCGGCACCCGGCCGGGCCGGTTCGTCGCCTGGTCGCACGTGACGCTGAACGTGCTGGGGGCAGCGTTGTTTTTGCCGCTGGTCCCGTTGCTGCAAATGGCGGCAGCCTGGCTGACCGCCGATCCTTCGGCGCAAATCGCCCATACGCAAACGATATTCAACGTCGTTTCTTCCTTGTTAGCGCTGCCCTTTTGCTACTTGCCGATCTGGTCCCGGCTGGATCGAATCGGAGACGACCGCCCCGGCCGTCTCCTTCCGAACACGAAGGCCTAGAGTGGATAGGAATAGCTGTTGAAGTGCAGCTATTCCTAAGAACAAGCAGCTATTCCTCAAAATAACCTCAAAAATGCAGTTATTTTCGCCGATATCTCTCGATTTCTCAAATACCGTAAAAAATAACTGCACTCTTGCATTTATTCCACCTTTTTAGGCGATTTCGGCAGAAATAACTGCTCGTAGGGTTACTACTTAGGTGCTGTTAGAAACTGAATTGACCTTGAAGTGCAGAAATCAGGGAGTTTAAGATGGGGAGTTGTTTTTTGCGAAACGTGGAGATGACGCCGCGGATGCGAGCGAATTGCTCCGCACCTTGCGAAGTGCGGAATCCACCAGATATCTTCGTTTTGACTTTCACCATACGGATATCTCGCTCCGCTTGGTTGT
This sequence comes from Paenibacillus sp. JL3B1040, assembly GCF_057063165.1. Taxonomy (NCBI): domain Bacteria; kingdom Bacillati; phylum Bacillota; class Bacilli; order Caryophanales; family Paenibacillaceae; genus Paenibacillus; species Paenibacillus tiangongensis. Next base: position 3,729,851 of record NZ_CM169317.1, read on the forward strand.
TGTCAAAAGGAATTCGGGCATCACAAAGAAAGGCGAGTACGGCGTCTTTGTACGCCAGAAACCTCCCACCTAGATTGGCTGCTTTGCTCTTGGATTTTCTTCCGCGAGGTCCCGTTTTCTCGGGCACGGCATCTTTCGCCCATTCTTCACGACCTCGCTGCAGAATATCATCATAACGGGATCTGAATGCTTGGACCACCGCATCAGATAGAGGCTGTTGAAGGCTGCGAGCTATGCGTGCAGCTTTCCAACTCTCTTGCAACAGCGTCGTCATATCGGTTGCCCATTGATGGTTATCGTACTGGGCAATTTCTTTACAATCCCGCAGCAGGTGCGCATTGCAAAGCACATGACGGAAAGCATACTGGTCTTTAAAGTAAGAGGCGTAGCAGTCATGAACGAGATTCCCCTTATAGTGGGGTAATACATTCATGGCATCCATTCCTTTGCTTCCGCGGCTGGGATGGGCGAACAAGAGTGTCCACTCTTGGTTACACACGGTATGCATCCAGTACCCTTTTCCGTTGACGCGAAATCCCGTTTCATCGGCGTGTACCACGGGGCTGGCTAACAGCTGCTCGCGAATGGTTCGCTCTAGCGGCTGAAGACGACTTGTCATCTCTTCCAGTTGAGCAAGTAAGGTGGCCTCGCTCGGGCGGTATCCCGTGAGATCGGCATAGAGCTGTCCAATACGCTCAAGCGGCAACAATTGATAGGCATGAAGATAAGCCGTCCATGCTGCCATTTCTCTTCCGTATTGCACAGGCGCTCGAACATGAGAAGGAAAGGAAGCGGTCTGTTGGACGCAGCATTGCGGGCAACATTTCTTTTCAGCCTGATGTTCGGTGATGACCATGCGAGGGGCAGGTAAGTCAAAGACTTGTCGCTTCTCTAGCTCTTGTGCGGGTACCTGTTTCAAGGAAAAACCGCAGCTGGAACAGGTTTCAAGCGGATGAACCATGACATAATCCGGGTTCGTAACCACATGCAGCGTATGACCTTCGTGACCTTGAGGAGCGCCTTTTTTCCCTCCTGGTTGGCGTAAATTGGTTGGTTTACGGAATCCGTCACTCGAAGGCGGTTTGCTGCTGTTCTGACTATTCTGGCCGAGTTGGCGCTCCAGTTCCTGAACTCGCTTCTCCAATTGTTGAATGCGTTTGGCTTGCTTCTCTACGATTTGGGTGAGCTTCTCATTTTGATCCAGCAGCGCATGAAAGTAACTGGCAATCTCCTGATCGCCTTTACAAATAGTATTGACCTGTTGTTTCGTCAGCTTCATACGGCTCACCTCATGATTCAATGGATAATATTACATTCGACGTTTGCATGGGAATTACTGCTTGAGACAAAAAAAAATCTCCTCGCGATAGGAGGAGACCTAAGTAGTAACCTCGTAGGCAACTATTTCTCTCCCGATGGCTTTACCTTTAGTTTTTCGGCTCGACACCGAGCATTTTCAGCGCTTTTTCCAATATGAAATCGTTGTTGTCGTATCCGGCCTTCCGCTGCTGACGCCAAGCTTCCTGCGGCTCGTACCAGGACACGCTGCGGATCTCCTCGAGTTGGGGCCGGAGCGCTCCGCTCTGCCATTCTACCAGGTAATAATGAACTTCTTTATCGACATTCCCCAGTTTGGGATGATGGTAGGTATAGGCGATGATATCGATTAATTTATCAATTTGGCCATTAATGCCGGTTTCCTCCAAAATTTCGCGAAGCGCCGTTTGCGGGGGCGTCTCCCCCGGTTCCCTCTTCCCTTTCGGAAACGATATTTTGCCGTAACGATCGGTAATGAGTTGCACTTGCAGCCGCCCGTCTTGGATGCGATAAACGACGCCTCCGGCAGAGATTTCTTTGAATGGCATTCTGGCTGTACCTCCTTCAATATAAGAACTCAATCCACTCAAACCGGGACTCACGGAATTACTGAGGCGCTCCTGCGCTGTTCCCTTCGGGAATACGCTTGCTCCTTCCATGTTACTTGTTAATTATAGGCGCATCGTACTCATACTTCCAATTTGCCCTTATGTAACAACAAGGATTTCAGCCCCGGCAGGGGTGAAATCCTTGGCTCATGCCCGGTGTCGGGCGGAAGTATTAAGCTAGGGCTTGCGAGGCTTCGTCCAGCACGCGGACCAACTGGCCTTCGCTGGTGTTGACGTCGGCGCGGGTCAGCTTGACGCGGCACATTTTGCCGGTCAGGTCCGGGGTGCCCGGGAAGCGAACTTGCAGGTAGTTGTCGCTAAAGCCGGTCACGAAGCCGTCTCCGGCGGTGCCTTTCTCATCCTTCTCCGGGATGACGTCCAGCACCTGGCCGACGAATTTCTCGGCATACGCGAACTGCATTTGCTCGGACAAATCAATTAGCTCATGCACGCGAGCATGCTTCACGTCCTCGTCCACCTGGTCCTCCATCCGGGCAGCCGGCGTACCGCTCCGCTTGGAATAAGGGAATACGTGCATCTCCGAGAATCCGATGCGTTTGATCGCTTCGAAGCCTTCGCGGAACAACTCGTCGGTTTCCCCCGGGAAGCCGACGATGACGTCGGTCGTAATCGCTACGTCCGGCATGAAATCGCGGATCATTTTGATTTTATGCTCAAACTCTTCGATTGTATACTTTCTTCTCATGCGCTTCAGCACTTCGTTGCTGCCCGCCTGCAGCGGGATATGGAAATGGCGGCACATTTTCGAGGAGTTCTTCAGCACCTCAAGCATCCGCTCGTCGATTTGGCTCGCTTCGATCGAGCTGATGCGGATGCGGCCGAGCCCTTCGACTTTATCCAGGTCCCAAAGCAGGTCGGACAAACGGTAGTTTTCCAGGTCGTCCCCATACCCGCCGGTATGAATGCCGGTCAAGACGATTTCCTTGTACCCTGCCGCGACCAATTGACGCGCTTGCTGGATAACGCTTTGCGGATCGCGGCTGCGGGACAGACCGCGCGACCAAGGGATAATGCAGAAGGTGCAGAAATTGTTGCAGCCTTCCTGGATTTTCAGGAAAGCGCGGGTGTGATCGGCAAAATCCGGCACGTCCAGCTCCTCGAACTCCCGCGTCTTCATGATGTTGCGCACGGCGTTGATCGGTTTGCGTTGCTCTTGAAGCTGCTTCACATAAGGGATGATCTTATCCCGGTCCTGCGTCCCGATCACCAGATCCACGCCGGGGATGTCCAAAATCTCCGCAGGAGATGTCTGCGCATAGCAGCCGGTTACCGCAACGATCGCGTCCGGATTGCGGCGGACGGCACGCCGGATGATCTGACGGCTCTTCTTATCGCCGGTGTTCGTCACGGTACAGGTATTGATTAAATAAACGTCAGCGGCGGATTGCTCGAAATCCACCTGCTCGTAGCCTTCGTTTTTGAACAGCTGCCAAATGGCTTCGGTATCATAGAAATTAACTTTACAACCCAAGGTGTAAAAGGCGACGGTTGGCATCGCTCAAATCCCCCCCATTTCTCCGGTTTCATACATGATGCAGGTCAGGGCGGCCATGGCGGCCGTTTCGGTCCGCAGAATGCGCCGGCCCAATCCGACGGATACCGCGCCTGCGGCCTCGGCTTCCCGCACTTCGGCTTCGGTGAAGCCGCCTTCCGGCCCGACCACGACGGCGACTTTGACCGTTGCATCAGGCGCCAGCGCGGCGGCGAAAGGCTTTAGCACGTCCCGCAGCTGCCGTCCGTCCTCTTTCTCGTAACATAAGCATACCAAATCGTAGCCCCGCAGCGCAGCAAGCAGCTCCTTCCATTTCACCGGAAGCTCGAGAACCGGAATTTTGCTGCGATGCGCCTGCTCGGCGGCCTCTTTGGCGATTTTTTGCCAGCGGGCGAGCCGCTTCTCTTCCTTCTTGCTGTCGTATTGCACTACCGTACGTTCCGATAAAAAAGGAAGAAAGGAGGCGGCTCCAATCTCCGTGCATTTCTGGATGACGGTTTCCATCTTGTCGCCTTTCGGCAAGCTCTGGGCCACGGTCACCTGCAGCCACGGTTCACCGGACGCCGCCAGCTCCTCTATAATAGCCGCAGTTACCTGCTGCGGCTCGATACAAGTAATCTCCGCGAGGATTTCCCGGGAAACCCCGTCGCTCACGATCAGCTTATCGCCGGGCTTGGAACGCATCACCCTGCCGATATGGCGGGCATCCTCTCCGACAATGGTCACTTCCCGATCGCCGAACTGCGCGGGCTCCACAAAATAACGCTGCATCCATATCATCCTCATCGTTCCATCAAGGTCAAAATCACCAAACTACATCATACAACTTTTAAATCCCCGTTTCCAGTCTTTCTTCCCGCCTACATGCCAAATAAAGTAAGGAAGAGATGAGCGAACTGGAAGTAGATTGCCTCGGCCGCGTTATACAGCGGCGTAATCGTATACCGCTGCATCCCCGGGACGATCAGGATGATCAAGAAAATCAGCACCGACCACTGCTCGTATTGCTGCAGCTTGCCCAGCATGCGGCGCGGCACGACATCCTCCAAGATCCGATAGCCGTCAAGCGGCGGCAGCGGGATCAAATTGAATAAGAATAAGAAAAAGTTCATGATGGTAAACAAATTAAAGAAAATCAGAATCGCCTGGAATAACTTCTCGTTCGTAATGGCATCCAACACACCGAACCGGGCCAGGATCACGTAAACCAAGGTTCCGAGAACGCCCAGCAACAGGTTGCTGAGCGGCCCGGCCACCGATACGATCACGCCCATCTGGCGCGGTTTGCTGAAGTTGTCGCGGTTGACCGGCACCGGCCGGGCCCAGCCAAAGCCGGCGATCAGAAGCAGGATGATACCCAGCAAATCGAAATGCACCGCCGGATTCAGCGTGACGCGGCCCAGCAGCTTGGCCGTCGGGTCCCCGAATTTATTAGCGAAATAAGCGTGGGAAAATTCATGCACCGTAAAAGCGATCACCAGCGTGATCAAATAAAAAGGAAGCTGGTCCAGCGGGACCCGCAATATTTGGTTTAACCACTCCATAAACGGTTACCTCTTTCTCGCCACAAAAGCGACCCAATCTTCTTCCCGGGCCGTCCGTTCCAGTTCGAAACCCGCGGCAATCAGCGCTTCTTGTACGGCTTGTTCTTTGTTTTTATAAATGCCCGATGCGATATAATAACCGCCGGTCTGCAACGCCTGGTATACATCCTCGATAAACAGCAAAATGATCTCGGCCAAAATATTGGCGACCACCACCCGCACCGGCAGCTTAACCTGTACGCCGGCGCTGCCTTCGCCCTTAAGCACGGACAACAGATCGCTTTCCACTACCTGGATCCGATCCTCCAAACCGTTCAGCCGCGTGTTCTCCGTCGCGCTGGACACGGCTACCGGATCCAGATCGAGCGCCAGCACCTTGGAAGCGCCAAGCCGGCATGCGCCGATGGCCAGAATCCCCGACCCCGTGCCGACGTCGATGACTTCGTCCCCTTCGCGGATCATCGTCTCGAGCGTGCGCAAGCATAGGGACGTGGTCGGATGCGTGCCCGTACCAAACGCCATGCCGGGATCCAGTTCGATAATTTGCTCGCCCGGCGACTCAGGGGCATAGGTTTCCCACGTCGGTTTGATCGTCAGCTTCTCCGACACCCGCAGCGGTTTGAAGTACTGCTTCCAGTTGTTGGCCCAATCGTCCTCGCTTACGTCCCGAACGGTGATGCCCGCATCCCCCGGGTCGATGTCATAGCCCTTGAGTTCCTCGATCCGCGACCGGATTTCGGCCAGCACTTCGTCGATATTCAGTCCTTCCGGAAAATACCCGCTGATTTTGGCTTCCCCCTCGGGAATATCGTTGGGCGGAATTTCAAACCATTGTCCCAGCGAAGTATCGCGAGGCTTATCGTTATCGACGTGCTCTTCAATGGTTACCCCGCCTGCACCCGCTTCATGCAGGAAGTTGGAAACCATCTCCACCGCTTCTTCCGTCGTATGTATAGTTATTTCCTTCCAAATCATCGTATGATTTCCTCCTTGACATCCATGCATAAGATTTATTGTACTATAGAATACAGACCGTGACAAAACAAAACAGGGGACCCCGTTAAGGTTCCCCCGCTTGCCGCTGCCGTTACAACTTATATTGTCCCTGCTGGCGCGCATCCGCTCGTTCGCTGCGTTCCAGCGCTTCCCAATCCTCTTGATCGGCCAGATCCTCGGAAAACTCCACGTCGTTGTTATGTCCGATCGGCAAAGTTTTTCCGTTGGCCGAAATCCGCTTTGTTCGCCGATCCTCCTGGCTTTGACTCATCTCCATCTTCATCTCCTTTAACCGAAATCGCTTATTCTAAGCCGGGCTCCTCCATAAACGCTAAATCAAGCCGCCCGCTTCTTCAATGATCCGCAGCGCCTGATGATGAATCGATTCATCGACGACGGCGGTCAGCAAAATATCGCGGCCGGTCGGTCCGCCTTGTCCCCCGTGGCTTAGTCCGCTGGCCGCCGGATCCGCCGCCGCCAGAATGCCCGCCGAAGCGTTCGTGATCGCGGCATCCTGGGTGACTGCCGCCAGGCTGGATAGGTTTCCCGCAACCGGGTTCATCGGTTCATACCCCTCGCCGGCATAACGGCTGAAACGGTCGATCGACAGATCCTCCACTCGCAGCGCGCTTAACTTGCGGGCTGCCCCTTCGGCTTCTTCCGGGCTTTTGAAATAGGCCAAAATATTCTTTTCAGCCATTCTTCCTCCCTGCCTTTCGTTTCGGCTTTCAATGAAGCTGCACTCTTCGCAGCCACTATTCCGTAGGATGCAATCTTGGCCCCGGCTTTATGCAAATTTTGTCCAATCACCTATTGATTAAAATTTGAAACGTCGCACGACTATGTCCGTATTACTTGCTAGGGAACAGAACATACTTACATGCATAGGAGGGGTTCATGCACCATGTTAAAAAGAGTGATGCTGCTGATGATGGCTTTTACCGTGTTTTTCACCTTCACCGCTCCCGAATTTGCCGACGCGAGACGCGGCGGAGGGTTTAAATCCGGTCCTCGTACGTACAAGCCCGCCCCGAAAAAGCCAGCGCAAAGCGAATACCAGAATACGACCGGCAATCGAACCGGAACCCAGGCGGGGACCCCGACGACCAACCGGGGCTTTTTTAGCGGCGGCAGCTTTATGCGCGGGATGATGATCGGCGGATTTGCCGGCCTGCTGTTCGGCGGCTTGTTTGGCAACATGGGCTTCTTCGGCAATATTCTGGGGTTAGCCGTTAACCTGTTGGCCATCTATGTCATTATTATTGCGGTCATGGCCTTGTACCGCCGCTTCAAAAAGCAGCCGCGCCACGACGATTACCGCGACGGAGGCCGGTATTAAGCCATGATCCTCGGGATGGACGAAATCATCAACGCGATCTGCCTGCATACCGCCGAGCGGACGGGCGTTCGCCCCACCGATGTGACGGTGGAGCTTAGCTGGGATGAGGATACCGGATATACCGGCGAGGTTTGGGTCAACGGCCGCAGCCGCTATATCGTCGAATCGAACATCATGGAAGCGATCATGGTGTACGTTCACCGGGAATACGGGATGCGTGTATTCCGGGAGGATATCCGGCTGATCCTGGAGGAAGAAATCTTGGCGGAGATTCGGACGGACGGATAATCTCTATCCCTCCTGCCGCCGGAGTTATGTACGAAAAGTTATACAAAGTCACTCCCGTACCGCCTGAATTCAGGATTTTGGACGAAATATCGTCTAAAAGTGCCCGTAAAGCAAGGGATGCAGGGAATTTGTATGAAATACCGTTCAAACTTGCTTGGTCGATGGCATTAAAAAGCAGCTAAAAAAAAGCTGGGCGGAAAACTTTCACCTTTTCCATCCAGCTTTTTGTTGTTCGGGGACTTATTGTAGCCCCTTCCATTAGGGATCAATCTCCGCGAAACGCCCGTTTCATGCGGTCAAAAAACGATTGCTCATGCTCGTGCGTCTGCTCGCCGTCCAGCGAAGCAAATTGACGCAGCAGTTCTTTTTGCTCGTCGCTCAGCTTGCTTGGCGTCACGACGACCACTTTCACGTGTTGGTCTCCCTGGCCGATCCCGCGTAGGCGGGGAACCCCTTTGCCTTTCAAACGGAAGTAGGTCCCGGTTTGCGTTCCGGCCGGAATTTTCAGTTTGACCTTCTCCGTCAGCGTCGGGATCTCGATTTCATCGCCGAGCGCAGCCTGGGCGAATGTTAACGGAACTTCGCAGTAGATATCGTCGCCTTCGCGGTCGAAGAAATCATGCGATTTCACGCGAATTATGATGTACAGGTCGCCGGCAGGGCCGCCGCGCAATCCGCCTTCGCCTTCGCCGGTCATCCGCAGTTGCGCTCCATCGTCGACCCCTGCCGGAATGCGGACATGAATTTTGCGCTGCTTCTTCACTTTACCGCTCCCGGCGCAGGTGGTGCACTTCTCCTTAATGATCTGCCCTTTGCCGCCGCAGTTGCTGCACGCCCGCCGGTTAACCATTCGTCCGAACGGCGTGTTCTGTACGACTTCTTGCTGTCCGGTGCCGTGGCACACAGAGCAAGTGACCGGCTTCGTTCCCGGTTTGGCCCCGGTACCGAAGCAGGTATCGCAGTTCTCCGTGCGTGGAATCGTGATATCCGTTTCCTTGCCGAACACCGCTTCCTTGAATTCGATTGTCATCGTATATTGCAAATCGTTGCCGCGCTGCGGAGCGTTGGGATCACGCCGACCGCCGCCGCCACCGAAGAACATATCGAAGATATCCCCGAAGCCGCCGAAATCCCCGCCGGAGAAGCCGCCACCCATGCCCTGATTCGGATCGACATGGCCGTACTGGTCGTAACGCGACCGTTTCCCCGGATCGCTCAGGACGTCGTAGGCTTCCTTTACTTCTTTGAATTTCGCTTCCGCATCCTCCGCTTTATTGACGTCCGGGTGATATTGCCGGGCCAGCTTGCGGTAAGCTTTTTTGATATCTTCGTCGGATGCGTTTTTACTGAGGCCCAGCACCTCGTAGTAATCGCGTTTCTCTGCCATTCTTCCACCCCCGTCGGTCATCTTTTGTTCACGAAGCAAATCGAGAAGCCGATTCGACATCGAATCTTGAATTCAGCCGGGCCAAAGCGTATGCTTCCGAAGCATGTTTCCTGCAGAAACATTTTAGTTGCTCACGTACCCCAATGTACGCTCCGCTACTCAGTCCCAACTTCATCCAACCTTCTCGGTGCTCAAAACCTGACAAATAGTCATCTTTTGTTCACGAAGCAAACTTATCTGTCATCTTTTAATCACGGCAAAAGGAAAGTCAAAGCGCGGAAGCAGCCCGCACTTTGACCTTCCCGGTTGCCAAAAATCTATTCACCAGACTTTAGGCTGCTCTGTGAGCCATCTTAGCCTTGTTTCTTATCTTCGTCAACCACTTCATAGTCGGCATCCACGACATTATCGCGGGTTTGACCGCCGGCAGACTCGGCTGCGCCTTCAGCTCCCGCCGCCTGCGAAGCTTGTTCATACAACTTCATGGACAACTGCTGGACGATTTCGGTCAATTTTTCCGAAGCCGCTTTGATTTGCTCCAGATCGTCGCTTTCCAGCGCTTTCTTCAGCTCTTCTTTGGCGGTGTTCGCTTTGTCGGTTTCGGCCGCGTCGACTTTGTCGCCCAACTCCTTCAGCGTCTTGTCTACGCTGTAGATCAATTGGTCACCGTTGTTCTTCGCTTCAACCAGCTCTTTGCGTTTCTTGTCCTCTTCCGCGTGCAGCTCGGCGTCCTTCATCATCCGTTCCACTTCCTCGTCGCTCAAGCCGCTGGAGGACGTGATCGTGATTTTTTGACTCTTGCCGGTGCCTTTGTCCGTTGCGGACACGTTCACGATCCCGTTCGCGTCGATGTCGAAGGTGACTTCGATTTGCGGAACGCCGCGCGGCGCCAAAGGAATGTCGCCCAGCATAAAGCGTCCCAGTGTTTTGTTGCCGGCCGCCATCTCGCGTTCGCCTTGCAGAACATGAATCTCTACGCTTGGCTGATTGTCGGCATAGGTGGAGAAAATTTGCGATTTGCTGGTCGGAATCGTCGTATTCCGTTCAATCATCTTTGTAAATACGCCGCCGGCGGTTTCGATCCCCAGGGACAGCGGAGTCACGTCGAGCAATACGACGTCTTTGACGTCGCCCGTCAGGACGCCCGCTTGCACCGCTGCACCAAGCGCAACGACTTCGTCCGGGTTTACGCCTTTGTGCGGTTCTTTACCGGTCAGCTTCTTAATCGCTTCCTGTACGGCCGGAATCCGCGTGGAGCCGCCGACAAGAACGATACGGTCAATATCCGCCGGCGTCAAGCCAGCGTCGCTTAAGGCGCGGCGCGTCGGGCCGAGCGTACGCTCTACGAGATCCGCCGTTAATTCTTCGAACTTCGCACGGGTCAGGTTGACCTCAAGGTGCTGCGGCACGCCGTCGACTACGGTGATGAACGGCAGAGAGATCGTCGTGGTCAGCACGCCGGACAATTCCTTTTTCGCTTTCTCGGCGGCGTCCTTCAAACGCTGCACCGCCGCTTTATCCTTGCTCAGATCGATGCCTTGATCTTTCTTGAATTCAGCAACCAGGTAATCGATGATCTTCTGGTCGAAGTCATCGCCGCCGAGATGGTTGTCCCCACTGGTCGCCTTAACTTCGAAAAAGCCGTCGCCCAGCTCGAGGATCGAAACGTCGAACGTCCCGCCGCCGAGGTCATAGACGAGAATCGTTTGATCTTCGGCTTTTTCCAGACCGTAAGCCAGTGCGGCTGCCGTCGGCTCGTTGACGATCCGCAGCACATCCAGACCGGCGATCTTGCCGGCATCTTTGGTTGCCTGACGCTGACTGTCGTTAAAATAAGCCGGAACCGTAATAACCGCTTGAGTTACCGGTTGGCCCAAATAAGCTTCGGCATCGGCCTTCAGCTTCTGCAAAATGATCGCGGAAATTTCCTGCGGCGTATATTCTTTGCCGTCGATCGATTCTTTATGGTTCGTCCCCATATGCCGTTTGATCGAAATGATCGTCCGGTCCGGATTGGTGATCGCTTGACGTTTCGCCGTTTCCCCGACGATCCGTTCGCCGTCTTTCTTAAAGCCTACGACGGACGGAGTCGTACGCGCGCCTTCCGGGTTCGGAATGACGACCGCTTCGCCGCCCTCCATAACTGCTACGCAGGAGTTGGTTGTTCCTAAGTCAATACCGATTACTTTGCTCATTACGTTATGTCCTCCTTAATAGGTTAAATCATCTAAGATCACAAAGCCGGCCAGAGAGTTTAGCCGCTAACTTTGACCATTGCCGGGCGTAGCACTTTATCTTTCAAAAGATACCCCTTCTGCACGACTTCCACGACGATGCCTTCTTCGTGCTCATCGGACTCCACTTGCATAATCGCCTGGTGGAACTCGGGGTTAAACGGCTGCCCCTCCGCTTCCATCGGCGTCAGCCCTTCCGACTTGAGCACGCCTTCCAGTTGACGAAAAATCATTTCCACCCCTTTAGAGTAGGAAGCGGCATCGGTGCTCTCCCCAATCGAACTGAGTGCCCGTTCAAAGTTGTCGATGACCGGCAGCAGCTCGGTAATCAGCTTGGCGGAAGCGTATTTCCCCAGCTCTTCCTTCTCCTTAATCGTACGGCGCCGGAAATTATCGAAATCGGCCTGCGTTCGCAGCAGCCGCTGTTGATATTCCTCGCTTTCCGCACGCAGCTTCACCAGTTCGGCGGAAGCTCCGGCCTCGTCCCCGGCTTCAGCTGCAACCTCTTCTGCAGCACCCTGCGGCTCCTCAACAACTTCCTCCTGCCTCGCCTCCGGTTCCGGCGTTTGTTGCAGATCCTCTTGCACGTTATCGTTCATGGTCATTTCTTCCTCTACATTATGATTGATGTTGTCTTGAATCGGCTGTGACTCCTTCAAGATGCTCACCTCCTTAACATGCAGCTACACAAATGGAACATGCATGTTATTTCATCCGGGATAGGAATTTGCTCAAATCCTTCGATAAAATCTCCAAAATCCGGATGACCCGGGCGTACTCCATTCGCGTCGGTCCCAGAATGCCGATGGTTCCGACCGCTTCGCCTTCCAGTTGATAGGTCGCCGTGATGAGACTGCAGTTGGCAAACGCTTCGTGGCCGTTTTCGGTACCGATGCGCACCTGGATCCCGGAACCCGCCGCCGAGGAGATCATTCTCGTCAAGGTTGGCGTCTCTTCCAGCAAATCCAAAATGCTCTTCACCTTGTCGACGTCGCGGAACTCCGGCTGGGTCAGCATGTTCGTCGCCCCGCTGAGGAAGAGACGCTGCCCTTCCGAACCTGCATCAAGCGCTTGATCCAACACCTTCATCAGCTCTTCGAAATGTTCGATATGCCGCTGCATCTCCCGGCCGATCTCGTTATACAGAGCGGACTTCAGTTTGTAGATCGGCACGCCGGCGAGCTTGCGGTTCAACAGGTTGACCACCCGTTCCATTTCCGAAACGGACAAGTCTGCCGGAATGGACACCGTCTTGTTCTCCACTTGTCCCGTATTCGTCACGACGATGGCCACCGCCGTCGTCTCGTTCAGCGGCAATAGCTGAAAATGGCGCAAAGACGTATGAAAAACTTCCGGCCCCAGCAGGATGGAAGTATAGTTGGTCATTTGGGAAAGAATCGTCCCGGCATGTTGAATCACTTGTTCGGTAGCGTTCAGCTTCTCCGCGAAAAACGCTTTTAACATCGTCAGTTCATCGTTCGTCAGCAAATTCAGCGGTGTCAGGTGATCCACATAGTAGCGGTAGCCCTTATGGGAAGGAATACGTCCCGCCGACGTATGCGGCTGCTCCAAAAAACCGAGCTCCTCCAAATCGGCCATTTCATTGCGGATCGTCGCCGGACTGTATGCGACATCGCCCCGTTTGGATATACTTCGGGATCCCACCGGCTCCGCCGAACGAATATAGTCGTCCACAATAGCTGTTAAGATCATTCTTTGGCGTTCCGTCAACATGGCAATCCCTCCTTAAGTTAACTCGATTTTCCGATTCGTTAGCACTCAATGATGTAGAGTGCTAAACGCTAATACAAAAATACCAAACCGACCTGACGATTGTCAAGTCAGTCCAGTATCTTGAGAACGGCGATTTCGTCGCAGCAATGCTGCTTCGCGCAATTGACGCAGTCGGTCCACACTTTCTCCGGAAAGATCTCTTTACTGACGACCGCAAACCCGTTTTTGACGAAAAAGGAAACCTCATACGTCAGCGCCATCACTTTGGGGATCGCCTGTCTCCGCGCCTCTTCCACCAATTGCTCGACAAGCATGGAGCCAAGCCCTCTACCCTTGTGGCCTTCGGCGATCCCAAGCGAGCGGATCTCGACCAGTTCCTCCCCCAGCTTGCACAGCGATCCGCAGCCGGCGACCTCGCCATCCACTTCCGCAACCACGAAATCCTCGATCTGGCGCTCCAGCACCGCCCGCGAACGCGGCAGCATAATCCCTCGCCGAGCATACCCCTCAATCATATTATAAAGTGGCTCGACGTCCGCTAAGTTTGCCTTTCTGCATACGGCAACCGCTGGCATGCTGATTTCCCCCTCAATCACAAATAATATGAATAAATATACATTATACGGTATAAAACTTCAAGAACAATGTTTCACCGCCATGTCACCCCCAAAGTATATTCAGCGGAACGCAAAAAAGCAGCTTTGCCACTTCGTAAAAGAAGCGCAAGCTGCTTGATTGAACTGCTGCTATACGGTTAAAACGCCGATAAACTCGGCAAACACCTCGTTACCGAACAACACGCCTTGCCTGCTTAACCGATAGCCCTCTCCGTCGTCATGGGCTTCCAGCAGGCCGGCGTCCAGCATCTTGCCTAGCGGCCGGGCAAACACGGCGTCCAGTTCTACGCCGAATTGTCCCCGGAAATCCGCCTTGCGGATGCCATCCAGCATCCGAAGTCCAACCATGACGAAGTCCTCCATCGCCTCTTCCCGGGATACGCCAAACTGCTCAAGACGCGGAAGTCCCGCCTTCGCCGCCTCTACGTAAGGATTCACGCCCTTAATGTTCATGTGACGTTTCCGGTCAACATAACCGTGGGCACCGGCGCCTAGACCGTAATAATCCTCGTTCTTCCAATAGGTGATGTTATGCCGGCTGGCAAAGACGGGTCTCGCGAAATTGCTGATTTCGTATTGTTTGTACCCGGCCTGCTCCATCCGTTCCATCAGCAGCAGATACATGTTCAGCTCCTCCTCTTCGCTGGGGAGCGGAAGCTGATTTTTATGATACAGCGTATGGAACAACGTGTTCTCTTCGACCTTCAGACTGTAAATCGAATAATGCGGCAACCCGAGTTCCAGTGCCCTCGATACGCTGTAATCGAGCATGTCGACCGTCTGGTTCGGCAGTCCGAACATTAAGTCGATCGACAAATTGTCGAGACCGACGGCCCGCGCATTTTCCAAGCTGCGATAAACGTCATCGGTATTGTGGATCCGGCCAATGCCGCTGAGCAGCTCATTCTGGAACGCTTGCACGCCGAAGCTGACCCGATTCACGCCGCCGTCTTTCATGACGTTCAGTTTGTCCCGATCCGTCGTTCCCGGATTGGCTTCCATCGTAAATTCGATATCGCTCGCCCAATCGGGAAAATGGCGCCGCACCGAAGCCAGGAAAAATTCCATTTCCTGCGGATTCAGCACGGTAGGCGTTCCGCCGCCGACGAAGATGCTGCGGATTTCGCCCGGAGGCGTCTGCCGCACCGTCAGTTCCATCTCCCGGTCCAAGGCGCGCAAATAATCCATGACCGGCTGATCTTTTAATACATAGGAGTTGAAATCGCAGTAAAAGCACTTGTTCGTGCAAAACGGGATATGAATATAAACGGCATGCGGTGCGCCGGTTGATTCGGATTGCGCCATGCCGCTGCCCGCCGTCGGCTCCTGGATCGGCACTCCCCGCCCCGATGCGTTTGTAATGTGGTCCATGGTCATGCCCTCCTTCAGGTTTCTCTTCCATAATAGTAGAAAGGAAAGCCAGACGGCTTTCCTTCGTCAATGTGCGTGCTTCCTATTTGTCGTCGATCTTCAGCACCGCCATAAACGCTTCCTGCGGCACCTCGACATTGCCGACCTGCTTCATCCGCTTCTTGCCTTCCTTCTGTTTCTCCAGCAGCTTGCGCTTCCGCGAGATGTCGCCGCCGTAACACTTGGCAAGAACGTTCTTACGCATCGCCTTGACGGTTTCGCGGGCGATGACCTTCTGCCCGATCGAGGCCTGAATCGGCACTTCGAACATTTGACGCGGAATCAGCTCGCGCAGCTTCTCGCAAATGATCCGGCCGCGGTGGTAGGCGCGGTCGCGGTGCACGATGAAGGACAAGGCGTCAACCTGCTCGCCGTTCAGCAGGATGTCCATCTTCACCAGATTGGACTGGCGGTAGCCGGACAACTCGTAATCGAACGAAGCATACCCTTTCGTGCTCGATTTCAACTGATCAAAGAAGTCGTACACGATTTCCGATAACGGCACCTGGTAAGTGATCGTTACGCGCGTCGTGTCAAGGTATTCCATATTCACGAACTCGCCGCGTTTGCTTTGGCACAGCTCCATGACGGTTCCGACATAATCGTTCGGCACGATGATCGAAGCCTTGACGTAAGGCTCTTCAACGTGGTCGATTTTGCCGACTTCCGGATAGTTCGACGGGTTGTCGATGGAAATCGTCTCGCCGTTCGTCAGCGTCACTTTGTAGATAACGCTCGGCGCCGTCGTAATGAGCGGGATGTTGAACTCCCGTTCGATCCGCTCCTGGATGACGTCCATGTGCAAAAGTCCCAGGAAGCCGCAGCGGAAGCCGAAGCCCAGCGCGCTTGAAGTCTCCGGTTCGAAGCTCAACGAAGCGTCGTTCAACTGCAGCTTCTCCAGCGCTTCGCGCAGGTCGTTGTAGTCCGACGTCTCAATCGGATACAAGCCGCAGTAAACCATCGGGTTGATCCTGCGGTAACCCGGCAGCGGCTCGGGGGTCGGATGCTTCGCGTCCGTCACGGTATCCCCGACGCGGGTATCGCCAACCGTCTTAATGCCGGCCACGATAAAGCCGACATCGCCGACGTTCAGCTCGTCCACGATCGTCATGCGCGGTTTGAAGGCACCGACTTCAATGACCTCGAACGTTTTGTCCGTCGCCATCATTTTGATTTTCGAGCCGGCTTTAATCTGCCCGTCAATGACGCGTACGTAAACGATAACGCCTTTGTAGGGATCGTAGTGCGAATCGAAAATCAACGCTTTCAACGGTTGCTCCGGTTCGCCCGTCGGGGCGGGCACCTTCTGAACGACCTGCTCCAGAATCTCCTTGATCCCGATCCCGGCTTTGGCGGAGGCGTGCACCGCTTCGCTGGCATCGAGGCCGATGACATCCTCGATCTCCTGCTTCACCCGATCGGGATCCGCGCTCGGCAAGTCGATTTTGTTGATGACCGGCAAAATCTCCAGGTTGTTGTCGAGCGCCAGATAGACGTTGGCCAGCGTTTGCGCCTCGATCCCCTGAGCTGCGTCCACCACCAGCAGAGCACCTTCGCAAGCGGCCAAGCTGCGGGAGACTTCGTAGGTGAAATCGACGTGTCCCGGCGTATCGATAAGATTCAGCAAATACTCTTCGCCATCGTCGGCGCGATAGGTCAAACGAACGGCCTGGAGCTTGATCGTGATCCCGCGCTCGCGTTCCAGGTCCATCTGGTCGAGGACCTGCTCCTGCATTTCCCGGGAGGTCAGCGCCCCGGTATACTCCAGAATCCGGTCGGCCAAGGTCGATTTGCCATGGTCTATATGTGCAATAATACAGAAATTGCGAATTTTCGCTTGTCTAGCCTTGATATCTGTCATCCTTACCCCCACCACAAATCATCGAAGTAATACAATCAATTTATTATATCAGTTGAAAGGGCAAGCAGCAATCACGGCGAGTTTTTTGCCGCGTACAGCTTCGGCATCTCCAGAACGCATCCGCCCTAATAAAGCATAGGCGCCGCGCTAACAAATTCGAAAACTTAAAGCTTGAATCCTCCGCTTATTAGTTATATATTTATGTCATCTTATAGTTTTGTTATCTTAATTATTATAACAAATGATAACAAACTCAAAAACTGACAGTCGATAAGGAGGTTTTTTCGTGGATAGCCATGATTGGAAATCACAGCTGCGGCAGGAGCTGCAGGACAACATTCTGTCGTTTTGGATGGAAAATACGGTCGACTCGCAGCATGGCGGCTTTGTCGGGTACATCGATCCGCAGCTTGGCAAGCATCCCGAAGCCGATAAAGGACTGGTGCTGAACGCCCGTATCCTTTGGACGTTCGCTTCCGCCTACCGCCTTTTTCCCGACCCGAACTATCTGGAGATGGCCGAGCGGGCTTACGGTTACTTGAAAGCGTATTTTGCGGATCCAAAATTCGGCGGCTTCTATTGGATGGTCGATGTTCAGGGACGTCCGGTCCAGGACAAAAAGCAGGTTTACGGGCAGGCGTTCGTCATCTACGCTTTGGCCGAATATTACCGCGCGACCTCCTGCTCCGAGGCGTTGGAGCGGGCGATCGACCTTTACCGGCTGCTGGAGCGGCACAGTTACGATCCGGTCCATAAAGGCTATATCGAAGCCCTGTCCCGAGATTGGAAACCGACCGAAGACCTCAGTCTCAGCAATAAGGATCTCAACGAGAAGAAATCGATGAACACGCATCTGCACGTGCTGGAGGCTTACACCAATCTGTACCGGGTTTGGAAATCCCCCGAGCTGCGCGACAGCTTGTCCGAGCTGATCGAGGTGATGCTGGAGCATATCATCGATCCGATAACCGCCCACTTCCTGTTATTTTTCGATGACACCTGGCAGGCCAAGGGACAGCATGTCTCCTATGGCCATGATATCGAGGGAAGCTGGCTGCTCATCGAGGCGGCCGAAGTGCTGGGTGAGCCCACGCTGCTGCAGCGCGTGAAGGAAACCGCGGTGGCGATGGCGGAGGCTGTATATATGGAAGGCATAGACCGGGACGGCGGCATATGGAACGAAGCCGGTCCGAACGGCCTGGCCGATGACAACAAGGACTGGTGGCCGCAGGCGGAAGCGATGGTCGGCTTCTACAACGCTTATCAGGCGACCGGCGATCGGAAGTATCGGGCGGCTGCGGCAAATTCCTGGAGCTTTATCCGGACGTATCTGGTGGACCGAAAGAACGGCGAATGGTTCTGGGGCGTAGACCGGGGCGGCGTCCCGCTGCCGGACGAGCCGAAGGTCGGCCCGTGGAAATGCCCTTATCACAACAGCCGCGCGTGCCTGGAAATGCTGGAACGTCTGGAACGCGAGCGGTAGCCCTTATCCAAACGATCGATCGGAGGAAAGTACCATGAGCTTATTCGAGGAAAGAAAACGGCAGATTACCGAGCGCTACGAGCAATTGATCGTGCGCCGCAACGAGAAGGTTCCTTATGGCAACGGGGTATACGACCGCTACCGCTATCCGGTACTGACGGCGGAGCATGCGCCGCCCGTTTGGAAATACGATTTCAACCCGGCTACGAATCCGTATTTCTCCGAGCGCCTCGGCGTCAACGGCGTATTTAATCCGGGAGCCATCGAGCTGAACGGAAAAATCCATCTCATCGCCCGCGTCGAGGGTGTAGACCGTAAATCGTTCTTCGCCGTAGCCGAGAGCGAGAACGGCATTGACGCCTTCCGTTTCTGGGATAAGCCGGTAGTCTTGCCGGAAACCCACGATCCGGACGTCAACGTCTACGACATGCGGGTCGTACGGCACGAAGACGGCTGGATTTACGGCCTGTTCTGCACGGAGCGCAAAGATCCCGATGCCCCGCGGGGGGATCTGTCGAGCGCCGTAGCCCAATGCGGCATCGCCCGCACCAAGGACCTGGTCACTTGGGAACGGCTGGCCGACCTGAAGACGAAATCCCCGCAGCAGCGCAACGTTGTGCTGCACCCCGAGTTCGTTAACGGGAAATACGCGTTCTATACCCGTCCGCAGGACGGCTTCATCGATGCCGGCTCCGGAGGCGGCATCGGCTGGGGGTTGTCCGATTCGATCGAGCAGGCGGTCATCGACGAGGAAATCATCGTTGACGACCGCAAGTACCACACGATCAAAGAGGTCAAGAACGGCCAAGGTCCGGCGCCGATCAAAACGGACAAAGGCTGGCTGCACATCGCCCATGGCGTGCGGGGAACGGCGGCCGGGCTCCGCTATGTGCTGTACGCCTTCCTCTCCGATCTGCAGGAGCCGCAGCGCGTTACGCACCGGCCGAGCGGCCATCTGATCGCACCGGAAGGCGAGGAACGCGTCGGCGACGTGTCCAACGTTGTGTTCTGCAACGGCGTTATCGCCCGCGATAACGGCGATGTCTTCATCTATTACGCCTCCTCCGACACGCGTATCCATGTCGCCACAACGACGGTAGACCGTCTGCTCGACTACGTGCTGAACACGCCGGAGGATCCGCTGCGCTCCTACGCCTGTGTGCAGCAGCGAATCGACTTGATCGAGCGAAATGCGCAATTTCTGAAAGGATCCCTATAGAAACACGTAGAAAACGAGCCGCCAGGAGTGAATCTCTTGGCAGCTCGTTTTTTGGGGGTTATTCCTCAGCCTTCCGGTGCGGCTCGGCGGTGGAATCCCGGTATACGGTCTCGACGGAAATCATGATTTTCTCCTGCGGGGTGTCTGGATGGGCAATTCGTTCCAGCAGCTTCCTCACCGCACGTTGGCCAAGGTCCTCCTTCGGTACGTTGATGGTGGTGATCGCCGGGGAGTGCCGGGCCGCATCCTCGATATTGTCAAACCCGCTGACGGCAAGGTCGCCGGGCACGTTGAGGCCAATTTCCCGAAGGACGGAGCAGGCATGGATGGCAATGGAGTCGTTCGCGCATACCAACGCGGTCGGAAGCGTTCCTGACGCTTTCCGCCGCTCCAACCACCCGTGTAGCCGGTTCTCGTAAGCCCCGGTATCGATGCCTTCCAACTGCAAAATCGGATCATTCTGGGATTGCGGGGTCAAGCCGTTCTCCTCCAAGGCGCTGCGGAAGCCGATCCAGCGGTCCCGGAAACTGCGGGAGAACGCCGAGTTGCCCAAGAAGTGCAGTTCCCGGTGCCCCAGGCCAAGCAAATGGTTGGTCAGGCGGGCCATGCCATCCACGTTGTTCGCAAACACCGTATCGCTGGGAATCAGCGGGTCCTCATGATCAACAAGCACCATCGGCAACCCGATCCGGTGCACCTCCAGCAGAAGCGAGGTGGCGATTTGCCCCACCCCGATCATCCCCAGAATGCCGCCGGGATTCAGGATATTCACGAAATTGTCGCTGCGGGGTTCCGAAACGATGATCATCCCGAGCTCCTGCGCCTCCAGTTCCCGAGAAATGCCTTCAAGCAATCGGCCCCAATACAACGATTCCTTGTTTTGAAACCGGATATTGGGCATCAGCACCAGCACCGACTGCTTGCCGGCCGATGACGGCAGCGCAGTGCCCGGGGGAATGACGTTTTTGACGTATCCGTTCTTCTGGTTAAAATAACCGAGCCGGGAAGCGGCTTGAATGACCCGCTCTCGGGTCTGCTCGTTGACCCCGCCCTTGCCGGACAAAGCTTTGGATACGACGAATTTCGAGACGCCTAAATGGTCGGCGATTTGCTGCATCGTGATTTTCTTCAAGGGTTGTAACCTCCGGAATAACGTATAACGAACGGATTCATAACAATATAACAGTAGTATAACAAATCCGCTATTCGTTATAAATCGTTATTTCATTCGCCGGGGCCAAACAGGGAGGCTACCCAATGGATGCTTTTTTGCGACGCCTGCTGGAGCAATTGGGCCGCTTTGTCGGCAAACCGGTCGATGGCCGGAGGCGACGGGGGCGGCATCAGCAAATCGGCCGGCGTTTGCATCGCCCGGCCGCCTGCAGCCGGGGCTGTAGTACCCTCAGTCGACGCGCTTGGGGTGGTCGCTCCGGATTGGGCGGGGCCGTAGCCGGGAGCCGAGGCGTAACCGCCCGGCGTTTCTTGCGGCGCAGGGTAGACCTGTCCGGTCGTCGTCCAGACCGGGGGGGAGCCTCCCTGCCAGCCGGTGCTATATTGCTGCGGCGAATACGGATATGCCGCGGAGGGTTCGCCCATGCCCACGGGCATCCCTCCGGTTTGAAAAGCGGGGCCGTATTCCGACGTTGTTCCGCTTTCGGCGAGCTGCATCCCCAGCGTCACCCCCGCGGCCAGCAAAAGGCCGTATACCAATGTTTTGCGCAGCGTTTTTGCCATATCCATCCCCCGTCGCTTCGTTAATTCGAATCAAGACTTCTTGCTCGTTTCCCCGGACTTCGGCGAGCCATTGTTTGCTCCCTTGCTCGAATTGCTCGCCTTTCCGTTCGCGATGCCGTTCGTACCGGTCTTCGTCAGCTTGCCCGCCTTCTCCGCATCCTGGCTTTCCCAATATAGATCGGCCAGAATTCCAGCCAACAGCTTGGCGGTGCGCACCAGTTCTTCCTCGCTGTTGTCAATGCCGCCGATTTCGATCAGGACGCTGTTCGGCGACAGCGATTGGTTGTATTCCCCGTTGCCTTGAGAGGACGTCTTCCCCCAGATCCCTCTGGAAATCCCGGGATAGGCTTGTTCCAGACGATCATGGATGGAGCTGGCGAATCTCTCATTCTCGCGCCAATTCTCGTTGCCATGCCCGATAATGAAGTACACCTGAGCGTAATTCAAGCCGTCGATGGTCGTCGTCGTTTTGTCGTGGCGCTGCGAATCGCGGTGGATATCGATAAAATATTGCAGCTTGCCGTTTTCGGCCATCGCCTGCTTTACCGTCTCTCGTGAATATTTATATGAATAGTTGTAGCTGTAATTGCTTACCTTAGCCGCATAATTTTCGTACGAATGCAGGGCGGCGACACCTTTACGCTCCAACTCTTTCGCCAGCGCTTCACCGACCAGGCCGACGTTTTTCATGCCTTCCGCCGAGCTCGGGTTATCGCTATTTGTGCCCAACACCGGATTAAACGATTCTTGCGGATGCGAATGATAGATCATGACGATGTTTTTGTTGCCCGGTTTGATCGAAGGTTCCTCCTGGTTCCCGGACGAGCCGTCCGTCTTCCCGGGCTCCCCCGCCGGCGGCTGCACTCCGCCCGGATCGGCACCGCCCGCTCCCGGGTCCGCGTTCCCGCCATCTTCGACATCCGGCTCCGGGTGATCCGGCGCGCTGCCGTCCGCCCCTGCGCCCGGCCGGTAGTCCTCGGGCGCCTGCTGCGCACCGTTGCCGGAGCCGGTGCGCAGCAGGATCGGGCTGTCGGCGCCGAGACCCGGAACTTCGCGCGCTACCAAGCTTTTCGGATCGGACGGATTGACGTCCGTCAACAGTTGAAAGACGAAATTCGTTACCTGCCGGCCGGAGATCGCCGGCATTTGCTTCTCGCTGGCGGCATGCGGCAGCTCCATCCCGACCATGTCCATGAAAAATCCGCTCGACAGCGAAGCCGCCAGCCCTTTCATCGAAGAGACCGGGGAGGTGTTCAGGTTCTTCTCGGCGATGCCCAGCACCCCCAACATAACGAAAAAGATCACCGACATGACCGATAGCAGCAGGAACGTGCGTCCCAGCGCCAAAACATGGAGCAAATTCCGTCTTAATTTTCCTAGATTCCAAGCCTTGAATTTCATATGCGTGTCCTCCTCCAGCCGCTTTCAAACTATATTCCAAATCTATGAACCTAGTTCAAAGGCTAGAACCTCGAATTCTCACAAAAAAAAGAAATCCGCTAGAGTTGCGGATTTCCTAGAGATCCGGGAGAAGGAACCGGATGCGGCGTTACGGCGTTAATGCGTGTAAGACGCCACGTTATCCGGCGTAACCGCCTCGTGCAGCGAGATGTTCAGGCCGCTGGCGATCACGTTGGCCACATCTTCGATAAATTCGTCGATTTCTTTCGGGGTCACGATCAGATCATGACCCAGCGGCTCGAGCACCTCTTTGACGAGACCCAGCCTCTCACTTTCGCTGAGGTCGTTCAGCATGCCCATGATCTGCTGGGTGGGCGCATTCCCGTCGTCGCTTTCCTGATTGAAATGACTCTTCATCAAATCGAACACATTGTTGACGATCGTCGACGCGTAACATACCGTTGGCACACCAATGGCGATGCAGGGCACGCCCAAAATTTCCTCGGTCAGTCCCCGGCGCTTGTTGCCGATACCGGAGCCCGGATGGATGCCGATGTCGGCGATCTGGATCGTCGTATTGACCCGCTCCAGTGAACGCGAGGCGAGCGCATCGATGGCGATGATCAAATCCGGCTTGGTCCGGTCGACGATCCCCTGTACCACCTCGCTCGATTCGATGCCGGTAATCCCCAGTACCCCGGGAGCGACGGCGCTGACCTCGCGGTATCCCGGAGCCACCTGGTCCGGCGTCAGTTCGAAGTAATGGCGGGTCACCATCACGTTCTCCACTACCAGCGGTCCAAGCGCGTCCGGCGTGACGTTCCAGTTGCCCAGGCCGACGATCAATGTTTTGGCCCCCGGTCCGACGCCGATTTTATTTAAAAATGCGGTAAACTCCTTGGCAAACGCGGCGGCGACTTTTTCCTGCAGCTCGGTATCCTGATTCCGAAGACCCGGAACCTCCAGCGTTACGTAATGCCCCTGGATTCTTCCGATTTGCCGCGAGGCCGCCTCGTTGGTCACGTCCAACCGGGTGATCTTGATCCCGTCCGCTTCTTCGACCTGCTCATTCAGTCCGGGAACCGGCCCGCCATGGGCCGTCTCCGCCATTTCCTTCGATTCAACGGCCAAGTCGGTGCGTACGGAATACTCCCGCAAATCCAAATTCATGCCATATGACCTCCATTTCCTCTGATTGCCTTTATTGTGCGGGAGAGGGAAAGCGTTTATGCATGCCTTCCCCCGGGCCGCAAAACTTGCGCAAAATCGAGAGATTCAGTATCATGAATTTATTGCTTTTTGCTATCTTGCGTGATAAAATATTTTAAGTTGTGAATCATCTGGGTTGAACTATGCTTTACAGGAGGTGAATGCAATGCCTAACATTAAATCCGCAATCAAACGCGTGAAGACGAACGACAAACGCCGCGCGTTGAACGCTTCGCAAAAATCCGCCCTGCGTACGGCCGTGAAAACCGCCGACACCGCTCTGGCAAACAACGAAGTTGAAGCGGCTAAAGCTGCTTTCGTGGCTGCAACCAAAAAATTGGACAAAGCCGTTACCAAAGGTTTGATCCACAAAAATGCAGCTGCCCGTAAGAAATCCCGCTTGGCTAAAAAATTGAACGCTCTTCAGGCTCAGGCCTAAGACGAATTCATAACCAGCATCAAAGAACCTGACCCTTCTTTATGAAAGGCCAGGTTTTTTTGCGCTTTTTATATAGTTGCACTTATAGAGGTTGCACTTATCGTAAAGGGGCTTGTCTGATTCGAGATGAAGAAAAACTGGTTTTTCCGTCTGCTGCTGTCTTATGCGCCCATTTTGCTTTTCCTGGTGTTGGTACTGATCGTTTTCTTCTACATCAAATGGAATGCGGAAACCAAAGTTCGCATACAGAATACGAACAATCAGGCATTTCCCAGGCGGATGCGCGTCTCGTTTCGATTTTTCTGAATAACTGGACCTTGCCGACCTTAGCCGTTATTTTGTTCAGTATTCTTGTCTTAACCTATGTAACCCACCGCAACTACAAGCCGATCGAACAAATTATGATGCAAATTGATCGATATGCGCTGAAACGCAGCCTCCAGATCGGCAAGAGCAGCAGCCACAATGAGTTTCATTTCATTTCCGCCGCGCTCGATAATTTAATGGAGAGATCAAACGAATACGAAGCCAGATATCGAGACGATTTGCTAATCCGCAAACGCTACTGGTTTTATGAGTTGTTGGACGGCCATTTCTCTCTATCCGTCGCCGAATGGGCCCGGGAAGCGGAAGAAATGGGGCTTCCCGAAACGTTTCGCTCCACAATCGTTGTTGTGACGGTTCTGGATAACCGCGAGCAATTTGATTCCGTGTACAGTAAACGCGATCAGACGCTGCTGAAATTTGTCGTTCAAGGCGTATGGAACGAAATATGCGGCAACCACGGCACGAAGGTATGGTCGGAATGGAAGGAAGACGACCAGCTGTGTTCCATTCTCTATATCGGAGAACGCCGGGAACCGAAGCTGGTGCTGCAAATCGCCAATGAACTGAAGGATTGGGTAGAGAACAACCTGAAATTTACGGTTTCGCTCTATCTCGGCACAACGGCTGAAGACAGCGAGGACATTCCCCGCTCCTATCGGGCCGCTTTGCAGGCCGGACAGTATCGAACGCTATATGGCTACAACAAAGTGTACCCGGCTTCGGAGTGGAAGTTGGCCGCCAAAGGGGATCTGCACGCTTACCTGACGGCAGTCAAGCTGCTCGTCAAATCGCTGCGCGCTTCCGATCCCGACTGGTTCGAGCGGTTCAGCGGCGTTTTTCTGGACATGAGGCGGGACGAATTGCCGCCCGAACAGCGGGCCGAGGTCGTTGGCTATGTCTTTTATTTGCTGGAGAAAGAGATGGATGAAATGCCGGAGACGCTTCTGGCAGGCTGGATGGAAGCCTTCCGCCGTTATCCGGCCGCCGCGATTTTGGACAAGGAGCTAAATGATGATCTGGAACGCAGCCTGCTTCTCCTGCTGCAAGCCCTAGCCGATGCGGTGCGCGAATGGCGGGATGCCGAACCGAAAATGACGCCCGTGGAACAGATCTTGGATTACTTGAACCGCAATTATGCCAATCCCGATATTTCCCTCGACCATCTCGGCGATATTTTCGGGATGTCGCCGCGTACGGTCAGCAAGCTGTTCAAGGCGGGAACGGGGATCCGCTTTGTGGATTATGTCATGGAACTGCGGATGAAGCGGGCGGAATCGTTGCTGCTGGACACCGAGCTGCCTGTCCAGACCATTGGCGAGCAAGTTGGTTATCCCCAGGTCATTTCGTTCATCCGCACCTTCAAACGGGTGACGGGCGTGACGCCGGGCGAATACCGCAAGCAGTCGGACCGGCCTTGACGAAGTGGTATAACGGAGAAAAATGTTTATTGCGTGCAGCATGAACAGCAGAACAAGCGCGGGCGCTTCTTGTTCGCCTTACAGCCGCTCCCCATACGGGGACGGCTGTTTGCGTCTTTCAACACCAAAATGCTTATCGGGGGAAAAATGAAAATTGAACGCTCGCCGTCGATGAACTATAGTGGGGTTGTGCTCGGAGTCATCCTGCAGGAATCCGCACAGCATTTTATCCATCAGGCATATTGCACGGTTGAAGGAGGCGGTCCCATGAAGCGGACCTGGAGGCGGAATGTTCCCCTCTATCTGATGTTTCTCCCCGTCCTTTTATTTTTTGTCCTTTTTAAGTACGTACCGATGGGCGGGGCGATGATTGCGTTTAAAAAATACAATTTGATGGACGGTATCCTCCACAGTCCATGGGTTGGTTTGGATAACTTTCGTCTGCTGTTCAGCACGCCGACGACACTGCAAATGATCCGCAACACGCTCATGCTGAGCTTGCTGTCCATTATAGCAGGGTTCCCGTTTCCGATTATGCTGGCTATTTTGCTCAATGAGGCCCGCCGCATGTGGTTCAAACGGCTGGTGCAAACGTTGGTTTATTTGCCGCATTTTTTTTCATGGATCATTGTAAGCGGAATCATTGTAACGGTGTTTTCCCAGCAAAACGGCCTGGTCAGCGGGATATGGGAAAGCTTAACCGGCCACTCGTATCCGTTCCTGTATCGCGAGGGGTCGTGGCTTTCGATTTTCGTCGGGTCGGGCATCTGGAAAGAAGCCGGATTCAGCGCCATCATTTATTTGGCGGCCTTGACCAACATCGATCCCACGCTGTATGAAGCGGCAGGTATCGACGGTGCCTCCAGGTGGAAACAAATTCGCCACGTGACGCTGCCGGGCCTTCAAGTAACGATCGTGCTGATGCTGATCCTGTCGTTGGGCCGCGTCATGGAAGTCGGCTTTGACCAGGTGTACATGCTGCAAAATTCATCCGTTTCGGACATTTCCGAAGTCATCAGCACCTATATTTACAAAATCGGGTTGATGGGCTCGCAGTTCAGCCTGACAGCCGCAATCGGGTTGTTCGAATCGCTGGTCGGCTTCGTGCTGGTGATGGGCGCCAATGCGGCCGCAAGGAGGTTCGGCAATGGATTATGGTAAGCGAAAGGAACGGTCAAAATGAAAAAATCGCTCGGAGAACGATGGTATATGGCGGGAGTGTACGCCGTATTGTTCGCCGCGGGACTGATGTGCCTATTGCCGCTTGTGCATATCGCTTCCCTTTCCTTAAGCTCGCTGCGCGCCGTGTCGGCAGGAGAAGTTACGTTGTACCCGGTGGAGTTTTCCTTTTCGGCTTACCGGCAGCTTTTTGAAGGAACGGCGATTATTCCCGCTTTCCGCAACAGCGTCGTCATTACGGTCGTCGGCGTCGCGCTCAGCATGACATTTACGGTTCTGGCGGCATATCCGCTGACGCGCAGCTATTTTTGGGGACGCAGGGCGTTTACGCTCGGCATTGTCTTCACGATGCTGTTCAACGGCGGATTAATCCCGACTTACTTGACGATCCGAAATCTGGGGCTGATTGATACGTACGGAGCCCTGTGGTTTCCTGGACTGATCAGCGTTTTTAATCTGCTGGTGCTACGCACCTTTATGGAGAATATTCCCGAAGAAATCGACGACGCCTCGCGAATCGACGGCTGTGGCGAATGGCGGTATCTGCTGCGGATCGCGCTGCCGCTCTCGACGCCCGTTCTTGCAACGCTAGCCTTGTTTTATGGAGTCGGCTATTGGAATTCTTTCTTCAGCGTTCTGATGTACATTCATTCGCCGGATAAGTACAATATCGCCGTTCTCGTGCAACAGATGATTCAAAGCCAAATGATGTTGGCCCAGATGAATTCGGCGCAGTCATCGGAGCCGTTAATCTTGTCGCCGGAAATGGTGAATGCGGCCGCCATTATGATCATGGTGCTGCCGATGATGGTAATTTACCCTTTTTTGCAAAGACATTTTGTCCAAGGCGTCATGATCGGCGCCGTCAAAGGATAGTCCATGATAGGGGGCGTATACGATGAAAATGGCAAAACGAAAAATCCCGGCGCTATGGGCCGGACTGCTGGCTTGCACGATGTTGGCAGCCTGCGCCGCGAATGACAAGACGGCGGGCGGCAATACCGCAGCGGATGGACAAAAGCCGAGTCTTACCGTTTCCATCTATGACCGCGGCAACGTGCCGCAACAAATGGGAACGATCGACAATAACCGTTGGACGAAGTGGTTAAACGAAAACGGGCCGGTCAATGCCCAGTACGTGCCCATTCCGCGCGGCGAATCGGTGCAGAAGCTGAATCTCCTATTTGCTTCGGGAGACGCTCCGGATGTCGTATTTGAATTCGACACCAACTTCCGGAACCAGCTTTATCAGCAAAAACAGATCCTTGCCGTGGACGACTTGATCGAACAGCACAGCACGAGCTACAAGCAATTGTTGGAGAAATATCCCGAGATGAAGAAGGCGGCCGTAAAGCCTGACGGAAAAATGTACGAATTCGGGCGGGTCGGCCAATTGGCGGGCTTTCAGGCGCTGTTTGTCCGCAGCGACTGGTTGAACAAGCTGGGGCTTGCCGTTCCGGAAACGACAGAAGAACTGCTGGAGGTCGCCATCGCGTTTACTAAACAAGACCCCGACGGCAACGGAGTTGACGACACGTTCGGCATCGCTTTGAGCGGTGAAACCGGCGGCGCGATCAATACGATGTTCCGCAACGTCGGCTGGGTGCTGGAGGGCGGCCGGGTAGTGCGCGGCTGGGAACAGGAGAACGCCGCCAACGCGTTCAAGAAGCAATTGTATGACGCCGGCGTGGTCGACAAGGATTTTCTGGCCGACAAAAACGGGCAGAAGGCCCAGCAGGATTGGAACAGCGGCAAGCTGGGCATATTCGTCGGGCGCACGATCGACCTGGTCGATGTTGCCCAATATTACGAACAGCTAAAAAATAACGTGCCGGAGGCCGAGGTTATCGCCATCAAGCTTCCGCGTTCCCAATTCGGCCGTTTTGCCATTGGCGTCAACAATCCGGTGCAGATGACTACGGTTATCAACGCGAATACCAAAAATCCGCAAGCCGCCATGCAGTATATCGATTTCATGGCCTCGCGTTCCACAAGCGAAACGCTGAGATACGGTCTGGAGGGAACCGATTCCGTTAAGGGAGAAAACGGTTGTCTCCGTCCGATTAACGCCGAGGACTTCAACAAGGAGGTGTCTTGGAACATCGATATGCAGCTCCTGCTCTCCCGGATCGAACTCGAACCCTGCGGGGGCATTCAGAGTCAATTGGACCCGGCCAAGCCTTTGGAAAAAGAGTTTTTGGAGCTGGTGAAGCAAAATAATGAAGCTAATTTAGGTGCGGACGTGGAATATGCGCCGCTCACGCATAGCGAGCATATGCCCGCGCTGTCCGATGAGTTAAGCGTGATCAACACCAACGTTTCCAAAATCGCCGACATCTACAACAAAGCGATCATTTCCGGTTCAGCCTATACGACCGAACAGGCATACCAAGATGCGCTCGACCTGTGGACGAAATCCGGCGGCGACAAGCTGGAGGCTTTTTACGCCGACTGGTATGAAGCCAACGCGGACACGGCGTTCCTGGCCAAAGATATGTGGGCATTCGCCGCCAAATAGATGCAGAATAGCAGGAGCAAATCGGAGGAGGGAAAATATGAAATACACCGATACGGACAGAGGTCGGATCATGGCGAAAGACCCGGCCGTCGTCAAGCTTAATGACATGTATTATCTGTACTACTCGATGGCGCCGTACAAGACCGGCCCGGCGCCATCCGGCTGGGGCATCGGCATCGCGCGCAGCGGCGATCTGCACGATTGGCGAAAAATCGGCGAAATTCCGGCAGAACAAAGCTGTGAGCAGAACGGCATATGCGCACCGGGCGCCATTGTGCTTGAAGGCAAGGTGCACCTGTTCTATCAAACCTATGGCAACGGCCCGAAGGATGCGATCTGCCACGCCGTTTCCGAAGACGGAATCCATTTCAGCAAAAACGCCTCCAACCCGGTGTTTTCGCCTACCGGCGAATGGAACAACGGCAGGGCGATCGATGCCGAGGTTATCGTATGGCAAGGTAGGCTGCTGCTTTACTTCGCCACCCGCGATCCCCGCGGCGAAATTCAAATGCAGGGCGTGGCGGCAGCGGAGCTGGATTCCGGCTTCGGCCGGGGATCGTGGACGCAGCTATGCTCGGAACCTATCCTGAAGCCCGAGCTTCCATGGGAACAGGACTGCATCGAGGCTGCGGCTGTGTGTGAACATGACGGTAAGCTCTATATGTTTTATGGGGGCGCCTACAACAACGCCCCCCAGCAGATTGGCTGCGCCGTTAGTGAGGACGGCTTGCGATGGAGCAGGGTGTTTGACGAGCCGTTTATGCCCAATGGAGCGCCGGGCAGTTGGAACGCCTGCGAATCCGGCCATCCCTTTCTGTTTACGGACGATGACGGACGCATGTATTTATTTTTCCAGGGAAACAACGACATGGGCCGTTCCTGGTATTTGTCCATGACGGAAATCGGCTGGCGCGGCGGAGTACCGTATATCATCGGCCCGGAGGCCGGCGGCAGCAAATCACGGCTTTAAAAACCTGCTATGAATAGCCCAAGAGGCGGCCGGTAACGATCCGGCCGCCTCTTGGCGCATCCAACATGCTTCGGTTCCCGTAGACTATGACGCAAGCCGCAGCAGAAACAGCTCCAGCCCCAGCACCTTGTCGATTTGCCCGCTCTTCATCCGGTAATCCAGCTCCGCCAGCTCGGACAGGATGGCCCGCAGCCGGCCGGCTTCGAATTTGCGGGCCTGGTCGCCGGCCAGCTTCACGACGTACGGATGCAGGCTGAGCTGCGAGGCGATCTGCTGCTGCGAATAGCTCTGGCGTCCGAGCTCCTTCACCTGCAGCATGATCCGGAATTGGCGGGCGATCAGCGCCGCAATCTTGATCGGCTCCTCGCGCTGCTTCAGCAGCTCGTAGAAAATGCCGAGCGCCTGCTCCAGCCGGATCGCGGCGATATGCTCCACCATCACGAACACGTTCTGCTCCGTGCTGCGCGCCACCAACTGCTCAACCGCCGCGGTATCGATCATGCCGCCGGACCCGGCGTACAAGCAGAGCTTGTCCATTTCCGCGGCCAAGGCGGCCATCTGCACGCCGCTCGCCGCGATCAGCGCCTCCGCGGCGTCACGTCCGATCCGGCAGCCGCGTTTCTCCACCTCTTGCCCGACCCACTGCACAAGCTCTCCGCCGCCCAGCGGCATGAAGGACAACACCGTCCCCGCCGCCTTGATCGCTTTGACGACCTTTTTTCGCTCATCGAGTTTCTCGCCGTTCACGACAAACACGATCACGCTATGCTCCGCCGGATTGCCGATATACGTCAGCAGCGCTTCGACCTTATGCTCGATTTTTCCGCCTTCCTTGCCGCCTGCTACAAGCAGCGCGGAGTCGCGCACGACAATCAGCTTGCGCTCGACGAGAAATGGCATCGTCTCCGCCTCCTCGACCACCGCCTCGATCGGCGTCTCCGCCAAATCGAAGGCGGCGTAGGCAAAATCCTTTTGATCCCGGTCGACAAGCCGCTCTTGGAGCACGCCGACGAACTCCTGAATCTGGTATTTCTCCGTGCCGTAACATACGTATAACGGGGAGATCCGCCCCTGTTTAATGTCTTTCATCGCTTGCTTTGCGTCCATCCGTGATCTTCCTTCCGTCTTCATTGCCTCTTTCCATCATACTTCGATTTCGTTCATTCGTCCAAACCCTGTTTATTGTTGTTCAGTCGAAATAGCGTAAAGTAACTTGAGGTCGCAGTAGGAGAAACGTGTGCGGTTGTTAGGAGACGGGGATGCCAATGTTCGGTTGCATGGCGAGTTAGTACTGTTCCAGCTCAATGTACCGCGAGACAGACCTAAAGTTGGCCTAAGGTCGGCCTAAGGTCGGCCTAAAGCTGGCCTAAAGTAGGCCTAAAGTTAACATAACGGACCGTACAGCCCTTATTTGTACATTTCCCGGCTATTTCCCGCCGTAACGGACACCAGAGTCCTTATTAGGCACTTCCGACACCTCTTGAGCTGGATTTGTCCAGAATAAGGTCTCCTCGGTCCGCTAGAATCGGATAAGCATTTGAGACGTGAAAATAACGGCTCTGGAGTCCGTTAGCCTACGGGGATACCAGGAACGGAGCAACGCAAGGCCCGGCTGAATTCAAGATTTGACGCCGAATCCGCTCCCCCGAATCCGCTTCATGATCCGAAGCCGACTTTTTAAACTACCTCTTCCAATGAAGGTTTAAAAAGTCAGGTTGGGAGCACCGAGAAGGTTGGATGAAGCTTAGGGACTGAGAAGCGGAGCGTAGCCGGAGGCTACGTGAGCATTGGAAGGCCCGGCTGAATTCAAGCTTCGACGTCGAGTCCGCTCCCCCGAATCCGCTTCGTGATCGCAAGCTGACTTTTTAAACAACCGCTATAAATGCAACAGAGGGACCTCTGCCTCTTGGCGAAAGATCCCTCTGTCCCGGAACATCTATATAAACGCGGGCCGAAAAGCTCTAGAAACTCTCCCGCCAGCGGTCATACGACGATCAGGGGTCCAAACCGATATCTCTGCTATACATATAACCTATTCCATATCTCCTGAAAAGGTGCCTGCCGCATGTTCAAAAAACCGCCCAAATTCGTCCGTCCGTGATCCTCTTTAGGGCTGCGTTCCTTCCGCGGCGGCGGCTGCCTTCTCGGCATCGACCGTATGAACCGCAGGGGTTCCGTCGATTTCTGTCTCGTACGTAAATACATGGCCTTCCTCCGACCACGCGCCGCCAACCCAATTTCCGTCGATTGCCTCATCGGCCACCTGCTTTCGCTCCTGGGCCTCGAGACGGTACACATACAGATGTCCGTCCTTCAACTCGGCTTCAAATGTCCCGTCCGGCGAAGTCCAGATGTTGAAGCTAGCGATGCCGATCTTCTCTTCCCTTGGTTCATCGAGAGTGATTTGCTGGTTCAACATCTCCTGCTCCTCACCGTCCGGAGTTGCGCGATCGCCGGCCGCCGGATCCGTATTCCCCGCTTCCGGCGATGCCGATTCCTGAAGGGGTGCGCCTCCGCCGTTCGAAGACGCCTCGGGGTTGCCGGCCGGCTTGGTCTTCCCGGTATCCCGGTCCTTCGGAGCTTTAGCGCCTGCCTGTGGATTTTCCGGCTTCGCCGCAGGGGCACCGGCACCCGGGGAACCCTTGGGATCGATCCGATCCTCAACGCCGCCGGAGTTTGAACCTTCGATCGGAGCAACTTCTTCTTTCGGAGCCGGAGCGTCCTGACGCCCTGCCTCAAGCCCCCCCGTACCGCCGTCATCCATAAATAACTTGGCGTTCCCCGCCGCATCGTCGGCCGAATCCGCGGTCGAGGAATCCTCGCTCCCCGAATCCGTCAGCGCGGTGTTCATGGCAATTTCGGCATCCGATACCGTACGCGGTTCATATTGATAAATGAACACGCCCAGAATCAAGGCAGCGGCAAAGCCAAGCGATCCGTACCGGTAAATCCGGCTCCGTCGCAGCCCCGAATCCCCGTCATCCCGACGCGAGCTGCGGCGACTCGGCAGCGTGCCGCCTTGGCCGGTTCCCGCATCCACTTTCACAGCCGTCATCGGCAGCACCGTTTCTTCGGCTGCGCTGCCTCCTTCGCGGCGGGCGCGGTCGATCTCATCCAGCTGCGGCAGGATCGCATCCACGAGGCTAAAGTTCGGAACCACCTTCGGCAGCTTCTCCAATTGCGCAGACAGCTTGTTCAACAGCGCAAACGTCTCGGCGCATTCCTCGCAACTACGAATATGCTCAAAGAGAAGAAAACTTTCCTCTTCATTTAAATCATGGTCGAGATAACGATGCATCCATTCCACCGCCTCCGGGCACTTCATCCTGATACACCACCCTTCTGATAATCTTGGAGTAAACGCTGTAGCTGCTGCCTGGCCCTGAATAAATAGGATTTCACTGTATTCAGCGGCAAATTCAAACTATCCGCAATTTCGTTATACGAAAAATCCTGCAAATACCTCAGTACAACCACCGACCGGTGATGGTCCGGCAATTGATCGATCGCGCTGCGAATGTCCGCGGCCAAATAACCCGACATAACTTCCCGCTCTACGCTATCGTTCCCTTGAAACACCATTTCGTGCTCCTCGATCGAAACGGTTGGCTTATTTCTACGAAATTTGTCGATACAGATGTTGGTCACAATCCGCTGGACCCAGGTTTTGAACTGCGCTTTTTCCTCATAAGAATCGATTTTGGTATAAATGCGTATGAGGGCTTCTTGAGCGGCATCGTGTGCATCCTGCTCATTGTTCAAAATATAATAGGCCGTCCGGTATACGTGATGTTCAATTTCTCGCAATAGGGTGATTAGAGCGTCGCGATCGCCCGTTTGAGCGGCTCTGATGAGTCCCTGCTCTACCACTAAGGCTCCCCCTTCCTTGCATCCTTACAGACGCTAGCGTCCGACAAGATGTTGCAATGTTGTTACTATTTTTTAAAAATAATTTGGAGTTCATCGTGCGGAATCCTTTCAATCTCACTCCAGAATACCAAAAAAAACAGGCCCCGTCATCCTGCCGAAATCAGGTAAGGGCCTATTTTTATGGGGTTTGCGGCAGCTTGGAGCGGGTCTCGATCCTTCCCCCGCGCACTCTCATTTGAACTTCGCCTTGCTTGTCGGTTCGATAGATTCGAACGTTATGCCTGTTCAACCGGTCAACGACTGTGGGATGCGGGTGGCCGTAGGTATTCGTAGCTCCGACCGAGATCAGCGCCGCCGCAGGCCGCCAGTAATCCAGCCATGCCGCGGAAGTCGAAGTCTTGCTGCCGTGGTGTGCGACTTTCATGATGTCGATCGAAGCTTCCCGCCGCGCCGTTGTGACGGTAGGGGCTATCTTTTCCAGTTCAAGCATCTTCCGCTCCGCCGCCTCATCCATATCGCCCGTGAACAAAAAGGAAGCTCCGCCCATGTCCAACCGAAATACGATGGAACGATGGTTTTGTTCCTTCACGAAGGGAATCCGGCTAGGTTCCTTCGTTTGCATCAGCGGATAAAGCACCTCAAGGCGGGTGGCCCCGTCCGGTTGCAGCTTCATGCCGCGGCTTGCCGAATACACCGGAATGCGCCGGGTGAGGGCCGTATCCATTAAATGTACCATCGTTTTCGATTCCGCCAGGCTGCCGTTGATCAGCAGCGCCTCTACCGGGAACGAATCGAGCACCGCCTGCAGGCCGCCGATATGATCCTGGTCCCCATGAGTCAGTATCACCGCATCCAAGCGGTGGATTCCCCGTTTCTTAAGCAACGGAACCACCGTTTTGGCCCCGACTTCAAAGGGTTCGCGGCGCTCACGCCAGGCGTCCTTCGCTTTGCGGAACGACACCGTGCCTCCGCCGTCCACCAGCAGATGCTTGCCCGAAGGCGTCGTGATCAGGGCGCAATCGCCTTGGCCGACATCGATGAACTCGATGTAGCCGGTACCTTTGGTATAAGCTGGCCGATAACCGGATACAAGCAGCAGCCCCAGTCCGGCGGCTACGGCCAACCGCAGGAGGTCCGTGCGCCTAGCCCATGCCCGTCGGCACAATGCGGCAGCGGACGCCGCCCTGAGAAGCCGCCGCCCTCGCTCCCCGGGCTCCCCGGCGGAACGCCATCGCCCCCTTCTAATATGTAAGGAAGCTGCTGCTTTTACCGGTCCCAGCGGTACCGTGTCCTCGTTCTGCCACGCTGCGGCCAACGCTTCGGCAGCAGTGCGTTCGCGCCTTTTTCCCCAATACAGCAGCAGGAAGCAACCTGCATAAAAAGCCGCGACCCAAAGCAACGATGGCGATTTCCAATACGTCATGAAGCCGCTGCGTGCGCTCAACCAGTTCGTCGCCTCAAACGTAGCCGTATTCAGCCACCGTACCGGGACGGCCGCCACGGTACCGAGCCGAACCGAAAACAAGCTGAGCAGCAATGCGCCCATCCCCAGCGGAAGCGCAAGCATGCCGATGACCGGCACGATCAACAAATTAGCCGCGAGGGACAGCAGCGAAAACTGGTTGAAATACACGATCGTCAACGGAAAGGACACCACTTGCGCCGCCAGGGTAACCGCCACGGTACCCCGCACCTTTGCCGGCAGCCACCGGAAGTACGGCGTCAGCAGCGGCACGAACACGATCAGCCCCGCGGTCACGGCAAACGAAAGCTGAAAGCTGACATTTAGCAAATAGTACGGTTCCCAGATTAACATCATTAGCGCGGCAGCAGCCAAAATGTTAAGGCTGTCTTTCAGCAGCCCGCGCCTCAGCAAATACAGCCCCAGCATCGTCATGATCCCGGACCGAATGACCGACGGTGTAAATCCGGTGAGCAGCACATACGCCGGAACGAACGCCAACGTCACCGTCATCGCGGTCTCGCGGGTTATCCGGCACAAGCGAAGCAGCCCCAGAACAAGCGCTACGTTAATCGCCACATGACTGCCGGAGATGGCCAAAATATGCGTGAGACCAAGCTGCGTAAATTCCGCGTATTTGTCCGGGTCCAGATCATCCCGCAGGCCGATGAGCAGCCCCTTCATATATCCCGCCTGCCAGCCCGGAAACAACCGCTCGATACGCCCGCCGAGCCGATCGCGAAGCGCGTCGACATAACCCAAAGCGGCGGCGGTGCCGCGGGTTGGCGAACCGGACTGTAAAGAGGAGGCGCCGGACGCCTTGATCATCCAGTGAATCCGTTGCAGATGTAAATACCGGCGGTAATCGAACGCGCCGAAGTTGCGGGCAGTCTGCGGCGCCTCCAGCGTTCCGTCAAGCGTGACCCCAAGACCGCGCCGCCAGGAGGCCGCCGTAGGCTGTTCGCTTTGAGCAGCCAGCCGCAACTGGACCGCCACCTTTTCTCCGCCGGGAATCTCCTGCATAACCTGCGGGCTCGCTCCTGCCGCAAGCCAAGAAATTCGGCTTGCCTTCAGCGTAAAATCGGCTCGATCACCATCGACCTCCACCTCCGACACGATCGTTCCTTCCAGACGAACGGCTTGGCCGTCCGCAGGCTGCGACCGCTCCTCCGCACCGTTTGTCCCCGCCGCCCGTGAATCGTCGATCCAACCAGCCCCTGCCCCTTCTGCCCCTTCCGCAGCAGTTGCCATGGGTCCGATCCGGCTAACATTCCCCGCTTCGGTATACAGCCAATAGCCGCCTCCAAGCGAAAAAGCCAGCCAAACCAGGACCAGGCTCCGCCAGGATTGGCGCCAGATCAAGGCGATGGCCGAACCGATGAGCGACAATCCCAGCCAAAACAACCAAAAACGCCAGCCGGCATAACCCGCCGCCAAGCCGCTGCCGGCTATCCATCCGCACGCCATGGCGGTTAACGGTCTCCGGTTCATCGAAATCTCCTCCTTGGTCCGCTTAAGCCAAAAAACACCCCACCCGCCCTAAGGCGAATGGGGTGCTTCCGCATTCGATCATCGTAATGAAGCGTATCTTTGTTACTCCTCCACGTTCGAGACCGTTTCCTGCGGCGGCTGATAGCCTTCCAGACGGCGGAAGGTGATTCCTTTTTGCGCCATCATGGCCGTTACCTTGCCGGTATCCTTCGGATACGGCCGATGAAACACGATCTCCGTAATGCCGCTGTTGGCCAGCATGTTCGCGCAAGTCCAGCACGGCTCGTCCGTCACGTATACGCTGGAACCTTCCCGGTCGATCCGGTCCGTGAACAAAAGCAGGTTCTGCTCGGCATGAATGGTGCGTACGCAGCGTTGCTTCTTCACCATTTTCTCCTGGCCCTCTTCGATCACAAGCTCGTACTCTTCCGCGATCATGCAGCCGGCTTCCGAACAGTCCGGGACGCCGGAAGGGGCTCCGTTATAGGCCGTTCCCAGCAGCTTCTTGCCCTGAACCAGCACGGCGCCGACATGACGGCGGTTGCAGCGCGACCGCGTCGATACCATATAAGCGATATCCATGAAATACGTATCCCAGTCTTTGCGTTTGTCCGGATTCATCCCATTATCACCCTCGCAAGTCATCTTTCGAACACACGGGCTTACAGCCCGATGTAAGGCTTCATCTTCTCCAGCATTTTGTCGCCGATCCCTTTCACTTGGGTCAAATCGTTAATGGAGGAAAAAGCGCCGTGCGTGTTGCGATAATCGAGGATCGCCTGCGCCTTCTTCTCCCCGATGCCGGGAATCTCCTGCAGCTCGGCCAACTCGGCCCGATTGATGCTGATCCGTCCCGTTTCGGCGGAATCACCGCCGCCTGCCGTTCGGGCTTCGGCACCGTTACCCGCTCCGGCCCCGGTGTCGGATTTCCCTCCGGCCGGGGACGCCATTGCTGCCGGGCTGCCCCCTGCTACTCCGGACGAGCCGCTTCCAGCCTCGCCCGGTTTGCCCGGCAAAGCCGCGGTTCCCCCCACCGTCGGCGATCCGCTATCGCCGCCGCGATCTGCGGCGCCGGCGTCCTTGCCATCCGCGCTATCTTGGGTCAGCGCCGCTGTCACTTCGGCGTTGACCGG
Organism: Paenibacillus sp. JL3B1040; assembly: GCF_057063165.1. Lineage (NCBI taxonomy): Bacteria > Bacillati > Bacillota > Bacilli > Caryophanales > Paenibacillaceae > Paenibacillus > Paenibacillus tiangongensis. The sequence continues at coordinate 3,768,552 of NZ_CM169317.1, forward strand.
CATCCAGCCTTCGATTCCGGCCGGCGGACGACCGCCCGTCGCCAACAACATCAGACCGGCGCCGATCGCAGCCGAAACCATCGCTGTCAACACGAGTTCCCTCCGCATACTCCAACTCCACTCCCATCAGACCATCTTAAAAGAATCCGCCATAGTCATGAAGATCCAATCAAGTTGCATACATATTTATACAGGTGAGTAGAAACGGCAGAAGTAGGTTTGCGTTGCGTAAAAACGGACCGTTTTACGTTACGTGAACAAATGCGATCCACCTTATTGTTGTAACAAGACAGTGCGTGAAGCACGGAAAGGGGAAGCCGGATGAAAGTCGCCTTCATCGGAACCGGATCCATGGGAAGCCTGCTCATCGACGCTTTTTTGCGTTCCGGTGCGCTGCTCCCGCACAACATCTGTGCCAGCAACCGCTCTCCCTATAAAATCAAATGGCTGGTTCAACGCCATCCCGGACTCCTGGCGTACGGCAGCAACGCCGAAGCCGCACGGGAAAGCAAAATCGTCTTCTTGTGCATCAAACCTCTGGATTACCCCGAGGTGATCGCGGAAATCCGGGACGTGCTCGACGAGAGGCAGATCGTCGTGTCGATCACCAGCCCCGTTCAAATCGACATGTTGGAAGACGCCATTCCCTCGAGAATCGCCAAGATCATTCCCAGCATCACGCATTCGGTTCACAGCGGCGCATCGCTCTGCATGTACGGCAAGAGAATTCGCCCTGAAGATCGTTTGCTGCTGGAGCAACTGATGTCCTCGATCAGCACGCCGACCACCCTCAAAGAGAGCGAAACCCGGATCGCTTCCGATCTGTCCAGCTGCGGACCGGCTTTCGTCGCTTATATGCTGCAGCTATGGGCGGAATCGGCCGCCGAGCTGACGGGAATCGGTTATGCCGAAGCGATTGCCCTTGGCTCGGAAATGCTGCTCGGTACCGGCAAACTGTTGACCGAAGGCGGCCTCAGCCCGGAGGAGCTGATTGAGCGGGTTGCCGTTCCCGGCGGGGTTACCGCCGATGGCATCGCCGTGCTCGAATCCGGTCTGCGCGGGGTATTTGCCCGCCTGATCGAAACGACTCACCGCAAGTATGACGAGGATATCGGCAAACTGCACGCGCGGTTTCACCCGAGTATCCCGGATTGCTCGCCACCGTCGGAAGAATAACGGATTTAACCGACGACGATATTTACCAGCTTGCCCGGAACGGCAATCACTTTGCGGATCGTCTTGCCGGCCACAGCCTGCTGCACGTTCGGCAGGCTTAAGCTATGTTCCTGCATCGCCGCCTGATCCAGGTCCTTGGAAATTTTCGTACGCTCGACGATTTTCCCGTTCACCTGCACGACGATTTCCACCTCGGCTTCCACCGTCCAAGCCTCGTCGTACTCCGGCCACGGTTCGTACGTAATCGTGTCGGTATGGCCAAGGCGCTCCCACAGCTCTTCCGCCAAATGCGGCGCCAACGGGGACAGCAGCTGCACGAATTGCTCCGCCGCCGCTTTCGGTACGGCGTCCGTTTTGTACGCTTCGTTGACGAAGATCATCAACTGGCTGATCGCCGTGTTGAAGCGCAGATTTTCAAAATCCTCCGTGACTTTCTTGATCGTCTTGTGCCAAGTACGCTTAAACTCGTCGCTGCCGCCGTCCGCCGTAATTTTCGGATTCAGGCTGCCGTCTTCGGCGACGAACAGCCGCCAGACGCGGGACAAGAAGCGGTGAATGCCCTCCACGCCGCTGGCGCTCCACGGTTTGGTCGCTTCCAGCGGCCCCATGAACATTTCATAGACGCGCAGCGTATCCGCGCCGTATTCGTTTACGATTTCGTCCGGATTGATGACGTTGCCGCGGGATTTACTCATCTTCTCGTTGTTGGTGCCGAGAATCATCCCCTGGTTCACCAGCTTGTGGAACGGTTCCTTGGTCGTGACTACGCCGAGATCGTACAGCACTTTGTGCCAGAAGCGGGCATAGAGCAGGTGAAGCACCGCATGCTCGGCTCCGCCGATGTAAAGATCGACCGGCAGCCATTCCTGCTGCTTCTCCTTCGAGCACAGCTCCTTGTCGTTGTGCGGGTCGATATAACGCAGGTAATACCAGCAGCTGCCGGCCCATTGCGGCATCGTGTTCGTCTCGCGGCGAGCCGGCTTGCCCGTTTTCGGATCCACGGTGTTCACCCAGTCGGTAACGTTCGCCAGCGGCGACTCCCCGGTACCCGACGGCTTGATTGCGTCGACGTCCGGCAGGACGAGCGGTAGCTGATCTTCCGGCACCGGCTTCATCGTGCCGTCTTCCAGATGCAGAATCGGGATCGGTTCGCCCCAATACCGTTGGCGGCTGAACAACCAGTCGCGCAAGCGGTAAGTCACTTTGCCGCGGCCTTTGCCGTTCTCCTCCAACCAGGAGATCATCTTCTTGATCCCTTCCTCTTTGCCCAGCCCGTTCAGGAAGCCGGAGTTCACATGCGCCCCGTCGCCCGTATAAGCCGCCTTCGCCAGATCGCCGCCTTCGAGCACCTCGATGATCGGCAGCTCGAACTGTTTGGCGAATTCATAGTCGCGCTCGTCATGTCCCGGCACGGCCATGATCGCGCCGGTACCGTAACCCGCCAGCACGTAGTCGGCGATCCAGATCGGCAGCTTCGCGCCGTTCACCGGATTGATCGCGTAAGCGCCGGTGAAGACCCCGGTTTTCTCCTTCGCCAAATCGGTACGCTCCAGATCGCTTTTGCGCGCGGCTTGGTCCTGGTAGGCTTGAACCGCTTCACGTTGACCGTCCGTCGTAATCGTCCTGACCAGTTCATGCTCCGGCGCAAGCACCGCATAGGTGGCCCCGAACAGCGTATCCGGGCGCGTCGTAAAGACGGTCAGGGAGGCGTCCTGGCCTTCGACCTCGAACACGACTTCGGCTCCTTCGGATTTTCCGATCCAGTTGCGCTGCATGTCCTTGATGCTTTCCGACCAATCGAGTTCCTCGAGGTCCTCCAGCAGCCGTTCGGCGTATTCGGTGATTTTCAGCACCCACTGGCGCATCGGCTTGCGGATGACCGGATGGCCGCCGCGTTCGCTCTTGCCGTCGATGACCTCCTCGTTCGCCAATACCGTCCCGAGTGCCGGACACCAGTTTACCGGAACTTCGGCCACATAAGCCAACCCTTTGTTGTACAGCTGGATAAAAATCCATTGCGTCCATTTGTAATAATCCGGATCGGTCGTGCTGATCTCGCGGTCCCAATCGTAGGAGAAGCCCAGCGATTTGATCTGACGCCGGAAATTGTTGATGTTCTTGACCGTGATGTCGCGCGGATGCTCACCCGTATCGAGCGCATGCTGCTCCGCCGGTAGGCCGAAAGCGTCCCAGCCCATCGGATGCAGCACATTGTAGCCGCGCATCCGTTTAAAGCGGGAGACGATATCCGTGGCCGTATATCCCTCCGGATGGCCTACGTGCAGACCCGCTCCCGATGGATAAGGGAACATGTCGAGCGCGTAAAACTTCGGTTTGCCCGCCTCTTCCCGTGTTTTGAAGGTGTGATGCTCATCCCAGTATGCCTGCCACTTCGGTTCGATGGCCTGGGCCCGGTAAACGTCATGGGGCACGTTTTGGTCCGCCATAATTCAATATCCTCCTTGAGCTTGCTATGATTTAGTAAGGGTTCATCAAGCCCGGCCCAAAGCCGGCGTTCTGAACTTCCTTGCAAAAAACAAAAACCTCCCGACCCGTAGCGTATCATCGCTAGGGACGAGAGGAGATTTCCCGTGGTACCACCCTAGTTAGCGTCGGACATGCTTTGTCCTAGCTCCCTTTGCACCCTTAACGCGGGCAAAACGATGATGATTTGAGGCATCATAACTCCAAGGCGAGTTCGTCTGCATTCCCCAACCGGCTTGCACCAAACGCCGGCTCTCTGGATGGCGGAATCCAAATTACTATTCCTCTTCAAAGTTCCACAATATAGAATTGGATTATCAATCATTATATCCAATTCGCCGCCCTAAAGTCAACGGCGGACCTTCGCTCCAGTCGAGCAAAGATCCGCCGCCGAATTAGTTGCGATTAACCCGGTTTAGCAATGTCTCCATGTCTCTTTCCCGGAGACCGCCCTTGCTAAGCGAGACAAGCGCCCGCAGCGGCAGGAAATGCAGATCGGCCTCGGCGATATCCGCGGGTTTGTCCTCCGGAAAGATGCCGCTGTTCGCTTTAAATTGCTCAATCAACTCCAGCGTCAACCGGTCAAGCTCTCCTCCCGCAAGCAGATCGCCTAAGGTCGAATTCCGCGTAAACCGACGCTCTCTCTTAGCCGTGCTCTCTACAAAAACCGATGCTTCGGCCGCGATGTCCCGGGATGAACGACCGATCAGAATATCGAACACACCGCTCTCGACGTACCAGTCCCCCAGCTCGGTGTCATAGTAGGCGAACGCTCTTCGGTTCAGCTCGAAGACTACCGTCTTCTCTTCCCCCGGCTCCAGTTCGATCTTCTCAAAGGCCTTCAGCTCCCGGGGCGGACGGGCTGCGCTAGATTCCCGATCGCCGACGTACAACTGTACGATCTCCTTGCCGGTGACTCCGCCGGTATTTTTCACCCGTACGCTGACCGTTAAGGTCTCATCCTCCCGGATCCGGGAATCGCCCAGAATCAAATCGCTGTATTCGAACCGGGTATAGCTCAGACCGTGACCAAACGGGAACAGCGGCTCGATCGCTTTGGCGTCATAGTACCGGTAACCGACGAATATTCCTTCTCGATATTCGGCCCGGTCATTCTCGCCCGGAAAGAAGGGGTGGGAAGGGTTGTGCTCCAAATCCGCCGGGAAGGTCTCGGCCAGCTTGCCGCATGGATTGGCGTCGCCGAACAGCAGATCGGCCAACGCTCCGCCACTCGCCTGTCCGCCCAAATATGCTTCGAGCACGGCCCGGGTATTGCCGATCCAAGGCATTTCCACCGGCGAGCCGTTGCTAAGGACAACGACCAAATTGCGCTGGACGCGGGCTACTTCCTCAATCAGGCGGATATGATTATCCGGTAAGCGCAGATGCTTGCGGTCATATCCTTCCGTTTCATAGCGGTCCGGCAAACCGGCAAAAATCACGGCAACGTCCGCCGTCTTGGCCGTTTCCACGGCTTCCGCAAGCAAAGCGGCATCCACCTCGTCATCGTCCAGACGGTATCCTTGCGCATAGTTGAGCTGTGCCGGGTTCTCTACCTTACGGCCGATTTCTTCATAAATATCATCCAGCCGGGTAGGCACAATATGCGAGCTGCCCCCACCCTGATATCTCGGCTGCCGCGCAAAGCCGCCGATAACGGCGAGGTTTGCCGACTTGGAGAGCGGAAGTATTCCTTGTTCGTTCCTGAGCAGTACCATGCTTTCGCGGGCAATCCTCCGGGCTAATTCATGATGCTCCGCCACATCGAAGGAAGCTTGCTCTCGCTTGGCCGCATGACCCTTGAACGCCAACTCCAGCAGCGCCTTCACCGCTCGATCCAGCACCGCTTCGTCCAGTTCGCCGTTGCGCACAGCTTGCACGATTTTCGCGTCGCCTTCGCCGAGGCTGAACGGCATCTCCAGATCGAGTCCGGCCCGCAGCCCGGCGACCCGTTCATTAACCGCCCCCCAATCGGATACGACGACTCCATCAAACCCCCATTCTTCCCGCAGAATGTCGGTAAGCAGCGTCTTGTTCTCGGCGCAGTATTCCCCATTTACCCGATTGTAAGCGGTCATTACTGTCCACGGGCGGCCTACCTTCACCGCGCCTTCAAAGCTGGCCAGGTAAATCTCCCGCAGCGTCCGTTCGTCCGCGACCGCGTCCACCGTCATTTTGCGATGCTCCTGGTTATTGAGGGCAAAGTGCTTCAGCGAGGCCCCTACTCCTTGGCTTTGTACTCCTTGAATATGGCTGGCCGCCATTTCCGCAGACAAATAAGGGTCCTCCGAGAAATATTCGAAGTTTCTGCCGCAGAGCGGACTGCGCTTAATGTTGGCGCCAGGACCCAGCAGCACCGATACGCCCGCCGCCTGGCTTTCCTTGCCTAGCGCCTCCCCCATTTCCCGGATCAGTGAGCGGTCCCAAGAACAGGCCAGCCCTGCGGCGGAAGGAAAACAAGTGGCCGGTACGCTCTGGCCAGCCACCAAATAATCCGCGTTCTCCACTTCCTTGCGCAAACCGTGCGGCCCGTCGGCCACCCGAATCGAAGGAATACCCAAACGCTCAATCTTCTTCAGCCGCCAAAAATCTTGGCCCGAGCAGAGGCTTGCCTTTTCTTCCAATGACAGTTGTACGATGATTTCCTCGATCTTTTGTTCCATTTATGATCCTTGTCCTCCCATTCCGGCCGACCATCTCAAAACCGAAGCTTCGTACGGCTGCAGTACTCCTTGCTCCCATTCTTCATAATTGGATAAAACCCGTTCGCCGCCGAAGGAAATTTCCTCCAGTTCTTTCCGCGCCACGGGGTGATCGGTAAAATTACAGATGACAACAAAAAGTTCATCCTCGTAAATGCGCCGGTACGCTCCGATCTCCGCGGATTCCATGCAAAGATCTTCATAATAGCCGTAAACCAGAGCCGGATGCTTCCGCCTGAGCGCGATGAGGCGACGGTAAAACTGCAGGACGGAATCTCCGTTCTTCATATTCTCTTCGACATTGATCGTTGTGTGATTGGGATTCACTTTGATCCAGGGCTTCCCGGACGTAAAACCGCCCTCCGCTTCACCGTTCCACTGCATCGGCGTCCGCCCCTGATCACGGCTGCGTCTGCCGAGATAATCCATGATCTCTTCAGCCGAGCGTCCCTTCCCCGTCTCATCGCGAAACAGGTTGATGCTGCCGATGTCGCGGTATTCTTGAATCGAATCGAAGCGGCAATTGGTCATGCCGATCTCCTGCCCTTGATAAATGAACGGCGTGCCGCGCATCAAAAAATAATACGCCGCGAGCATTTTGGCCGATAAGCTGCGATACGCCCCGTCGTTGCCGAATTTGGACACCGAGCGGACGTGGTCATGATTTTCCAGGAACAGTCCCATCCAGCCGTGCCGATTGGATTCCCGCTGCCACAAGGACAAAGCGTCCTTGAATTTTTTCATATCCCAATCGATGAATTCCGCTTTGCCGCCGGGCTTGATATCCAAATCCACATGGTTAAACTGGAACAGCATCGAAAATACGCCGTCGGTCTCATCTACGAAATCGGGAATCTGCTCAAGCGGCACCCCCGGAGCTTCGGCGACCGTAATTGCCCCACGAGGCTCCAAGGCTTCTTGCTTCATCTCGCGGAGAAAATCCAGGATTCCTTCCTGATTCAGGCTGGCCCGTTCAATCGGCGCGAAAGTTCGTCCGTTTGCGGTTTCGAGCTGGGGATACGCGGGATTTTTCTTGATATACGTAATCGCGTCGACGCGGAAACCGGCAATCCCCTTATCCATCCACCAGTCGATCATCGCGTAGATTTCCCGCCGCACTTCCTCGTTCTCCCAATTCAGATCCGGCTGTTTGGCTGAGAAGCAGTGAAGATAATATTCGCCACTCTGCTCGTCAAGCTCCCAGGCGGATCCGCCGAATCCACATTCCCAGTTGGTCGGCTCCTTGCCGTCCTGGCCCGGACGCCAAATATACCAATCCCGCTTTGGGTTGTCTTTAGAGGAACGTGACTCGATAAACCAGGCGTGCTCGTCCGAGGTATGGTTGGCGACCAGATCCATCACCAGCCGGATCCCCCGCTTACGCGCTTTCTCCAGCAGTTCGTCCATATCCTCCATCGTTCCATACTCGGCCAAAATGCTGTGATAATCGCGGATATCATATCCGTTGTCGTCATTCGGAGAGTCGTAAACCGGACTTAGCCACAGCAGATCGATCCCCAGGTACACCAAATAATCGAGGCGCCGGATAATGCCCCGCAAATCCCCGATCCCGTCTCCGTTCGAGTCTTGGAAGCTGCGCGGGTATATCTGGTATGCCACGCTTTCCTTCCACCACTGCCGTTGTTGTTCTCTCATCGCAACCTCCATAAGCCAATGAAATTAGAGATGCTTCCATTTATTTTCTACAGCCAGCAGCTGTCTATTTCCCATTTGTCCAGCTTTTCCAGCACGGCCGAGCCGTCGCCGAAAAAGACGATTCCGTCGGAAGCTTCTCCCGGGTAAAACCTGGCGCTCATGACTTGTTCCCCGAAATTGACGAAGATCTCAACGCAGGACCGGTCGATAAAAACGCGCAGAATCAGCCGACCGTCCTGCAGCTTCACCGGGGCCTTGCGGATTCCCCTCGCCACTTCTCCGGAACGAGTACGGTCCAGAACCAAGTTTCCTTCCGGCCCGTTAAAGGTCAATACCGTTTCCTCCGCACCGTCCCGGCTGCAACCGAACTTCAGGCCGAAAACCGAATCCGCGCCAGCCCGAACGGCGATCTCCAATTCCACGCTGCTGCCGTAAACACCAGTCAGCACAACTTCATTCTCCAGAGCAATATCGGTATGGCCGACATGCTTCCTCCGCAGATTCTCCAGCTCGGGCAGAGGTGTGCTGCACAGTTTCTCTCCCTTAAGCATCAACAGCCGCGGGATCGTCATCGTTCCGGCCCATTGGTGCGCCCCCTCGGGCTTTTCCTCATCCCATGAGGACATCCAGCCGATCATCACGCGTCTCCCCTGGTCATCCAGCGTAGTCTGCGGCGCGTAAAAATTAAATCCATAGTCCAGCAGGTGAAAATCGCCAGGTTCAAATACGCCCCGAACTTCATCAAAATGTCCAACCATATAACCTGATTGGCTTTTGTTGTGGTACAGATCGCCTTCGGGCTTCATGCCTTCCGGCGAAACGATGAGGACATGCTTGTCTTCCAAGGCGAACAGGTCGGGACACTCCCACATAAAACCCAAACGTTCATCGCCTTGCGCCAACACACTGACAAACTCCCAATCGAGCAAATTGGCGGAGCGGTACAACAGAGCCTGCCCCCGATCACTGCGGCTGCGAGAGCCCAGCACCATGTAATAGGTTTCTCCTTGCCTCCACACTTTGGGATCCCTGAGATGGCAAGGGTGTATGTCACCCGCGGGAGCCGCTTTTATCAGCGGATTTTGCGGCAGCTTGGCGAAGGTAATCCCGTCCTCACTAACCGCCGCGCACTGCACCTGAAGCAAGTCTCGGGTCCAGTCCGATCCGGTCCAGACATTTCCGGTATAAAGCAAATACAGCTTGCCGTCCTTTTCAATCGCGCTTCCGGAAAAACATCCGTCCTTGTCGTAATCCTCATCCGGAGCCAACGCTATGGGCAAATGCCGCCAATGCACCAGGTCCCGGCTTTTCACATGCCCCCAGAACATATCCCCCCATTTGGGAGCGTAAGGATGATGCTGATAAAACAAATGATGTTCTCCCTGATAGAGGCAAAATCCGTTCGGATCGCTCAGCCAATTGGCCGGCGCGGAGAGATGATATTTCGGCTTCCACCGGCTCTCTTCAGCCGCGGGCTTCACCTGCTCCAGATACGCTTCTGCCCTGGCTATGGAATCGCTCGAAAAATCCGTTGGTTCATATGACATTACTTAACTGCTCCTTCAACGACGCCTCGAATAATTTGTTTTTGCATGAAGAGATAGAAGAAAATCACCGGAATCATCGACAATACCAGAGCCGCCATCGCCACTCCATAATCCGACGTGTATTTACCGAAGAAATAAAACGTGGACAACGGCAAGGTACGGTCGTTTTCCGAGATCAGCACCAGCGACGGCAACAGGAAATCGTTCCAGATCCACAATACGTCCAGGATCGCCAACGTCGTCGAGATCGGCTTCAAGATCGGAAATACGATTTGGGCAAACACCCGCAATTTCCCTGCCCCGTCGATCAATGCCGCTTCTTCCAGCTCCTTGGGAACCCCTTTTACGAAACCGTGGAACATGAAGGTGGCCATCGCCAGTCCAAAGCCAAGGTAAAAATAAGCCAACCACCATTTGCTGTTCAACATGTTCAGATCGCCGTAGATCGAAACGAAAGGGATCATCACTGCCTGAAACGGGATGATCATGGACGATACGAGGACCATCAGAATGTAATTGTTGATCTTCCATTTCCAGCGCACGAGAAAATAAGCCAGCATGGACGAGAACACAATGATGAGCACGACGGAAAGGACCGTAACGATCACAGAATTGAGCAACGCGTGCGAAAAATTCATCGTTTCAAATGCCTCTTTGTAGTTGCCGAAATTCAGACTTCCGGGCAAACTTAGCGGATCGCGGACGATATCCAGTCGAGGCTTTAACGAATTCACCAAAATCATCAGCAACGGAAAAATAAACAAAGCGAGCATCAGCGCGCTTACAATAAACAACAGCAGTTTCTTCCCGGCCTTGCCGCTCATCAGGCTTCCACCTCCACCTTTTTCATCGCTCTGACCTGAAGGATGGCGATCGCGGCGACAATCAAAAACAAAACGAACGCCTTCGCTTGACCGGGACCATAATTTTGATAGACAAACGCCTCGTTATACACGTGCATGGCGATCATTTCCGTGGAACGGAACGGTCCTCCTTTGGTCAGGGACAGGTTGGTATCGTAGACCATAAAGCTGCGCTGCAGCGTCAGGAACAGACTGATCGTAAAAGAAGGAACCATCAAGGGGATACGGATCCGCGTCAGTTGTTTCCAGTAGCTGGCTCCGTCCAGATTGGCCGCTTCGGTAAGCGACTCGGAAATGCCGGTCAATCCGGCAATATAGATCAGCATCATGTATCCCGCGTTCTGCCAGACGCCAACCACGACCAGCGACCAGAAGGCGGTGCCGGGATCGGCAAGCCAGGACGAGGAGAAGATGCCGAGATGAAGCTCGCTTCCCACATACACGAGCACCTTGGTGAAAATAAACTGCCAGACAAACCCGAGGATGATCCCGCCAATGAGGTTCGGCGTAAAAAAGCCGGCACGGAAAAAGTTCTGGCTGCGAAGTCCGCTGGTGACAAGCAATGCAAGAGCAAACCCGATTACATTGGTCAGAATCAGCGTGAAAAATACGTAACGGAGCGTCAGCCACATAGAGTTCCAAAACACGGAATCCTGCAACGCGGATGCATAATTGCTTAGCCCCGTAAATTCAAAGCCGCCCGTTCCTTGCCAGTTTGTCAGCGTCATGAACAAACCGGCCAAAAAAGGCAGGATGATGACGGTAGTAAACACAAACAACGGGACGGCAGCAAACAACCCAAACACTTTCCATTTACCTATCCAAGTTTTCTCGTTATACATATTTTTGGATGACCTCCAAGAAGGGCTCTCAATATACGGCGGGGGGATAAGCCAAACGGCCTCCCCCCTCCGGTGTCATGTTGTGTTATTTCTGTTTTTTCCAGTAATCTTCAAACTCTTTGGCGACGCCGGCCCGGTCAATAGCGCCGGTCAAATATTTCTGCAGCGCCGCCCCCATGGTCGGAAAACCGTCCGGCGGGAAGTAGAGGTTCATCCATTCCAGCGTTTGCTGCTTGTCCATGTAATACAATACCGCTTGCGACAGGCTGTCTTCCGGTTGAATCTGGAAATTGCTGAACGCAGGGATTGCGCTGAATTGATTGACGTAATAATCCTGACCCTTCTCACTGCCGATCATCCAGTTCAGGAAATCCTTGGCCGCAGCCTGTTGTTCCGGAGTGGATTGCTCTTTGTCGATAGCCCAGTACAAGGAGACGCTGGCCGAAATTTGGCTGTTGCCGTAATCGTCGGGATTGTTGCTGATCGGCACCGGCAGGAAGCCGTATTCGCCGTCCGGATCGGCTTCCTTGATTTGAGGATAAGCCCAGTTGCCCATGAACCACATCGCCGCGCCTCCGTCGGCCAACAGCAGCGGCGCTTCGTCGTATTGCGCGGCGAGCGGAGCATCCTTCGCCGTATTGTATTCCTTCATCAGATCAAAAGTGTCCATCCAGCTATTGAATACCGCATTGTTGGCGAGATCGACCGTACCGCTCTTCATATCTTCAAGGAACTTGTGGCGCGCATCGCGGTCCGATGATTGGTTGGTGAACAGAATATTGGCGAAATGAGCGCCAAGCGACCAGTCCAAAGGAGTGACCGTGATCGGCGCAACGCCGCTGGCTTTGACTTTTTCAAAAAGCGCTTTCAAGTCGTCTACAGTTTTGACGGTTGAAGGATCGAAGCTGCCGCCCGTCGCTTTATCCAAAACGGCTTTGTTATAAATAAACCCAAACGCCTCCACGGACATCGGCATCCCTAGCACCTTACCGTCAAGCGTAGCGTAATCCAAGGTGCCTGCCGAAGCGTTCTTGACCCATTCCTGATCCGTCAGATCCAACAGTTTGTCCTTCATCAGCGGCAACTCCTGGCCGATGCTGATCACGGTCGGAGCATTGTTCGCCGCATACAGTGTAGTCATTCTTTCGTAGCCGTTCGCCCCGGATAATGGGATAATCGTCAATTTGGCTTTATCCTGCGATTCATTGTACTCCTTAACCATTGCTTCAAACGGCTTGGCGATTTCCTCTTTGCCAACCAAAACCGTAATATCAACAGGCTTGCCGGCCGCTTCGTCCACTCCCTGTCCTTCATTGCTTTCCTTGCCGCTTCCTCCGCAAGCCGACAGCACCGTAACAAGCAGCGCCATGGCGATGGAAAGAGACATCCACTTCTTCATTTTTGTTCCCCCAGTCTGCATTTTTTGAGATCGGTTTGATAATGAGCTCATGGACTATTATATTACTTTTTGATTTTATGTCAAACGTTTTCATATAAATGAATCTATATCAAACAAGGATATAAAGAAAAAACATGACGTATAAACCATAAAAACATGGTAACGTTATCATATTAGTGATATAGTTAAAAAGGATTTAAGCCTCCACCATAGAATTTAAAAACGGGGGCAACAACTGCAAAGGGATGATCTTAATGTCAAGTATAAAAGATGTGGCCAAAAAGGCCGGAGTTTCCGTCACGACCGTATCGCGGGTGATCAATAACCGCGGCTATATCGGCAAGGAGACCCGCAGAAAAGTGGAAGCGGCCATGGCGGCGGTGGATTATCATCCCAATCAAATCGCCAGGGCTTTGCAAAGAAGCCAAACCTTTTTCATCGGGGTCATTGTGCCCGACTCGAATCATCCGTTTTTTTCCGAGTTAATCAAATATATCGAGATCCAGGCCAATGAACGAAACTACAAAGTGCTTGTATGCAATTCGCTCGACGATCCCGAAAAGGAAGCCAATTACATCAGCATGCTCCGGCAAAATCAGGTGGACGGGATCATCATGTGCAGCCATACGCTGGATATCGAACAATACAAGAAGGCGACGCTTCCGATCGTGTCCTTTGACCGGATGATTTCGCCCAACATCCCGTGCGTCGGTTCGGACAACTACCGAGGGGGCGAGCTGGCAACCGAGCATCTGATCAAACGAGGCTGCAAGAAGATCCTGCATATTTCGGGGCCCCTAGATCTCGATATGCTGTCAAACCGGCGGGGAGACGCTTTCGCCCTCACCTGCATGAAATACGGAATCGAATACGACTTCGTTCAGGGAGCCCGCAACAAACTGACTTTCGATTATTTCTGGGATTTTATCACCCATGAATTGTCCTCGATCGAATTGTCCGGATATGATGGCGTTTTTTGCAGTAATGATATCGTGGCATACGCCCTTTATATTTATGCCCAGCAAAAAGGCATCAAAGTGCCCGAACAGCTAAAAATCGTCGGTTATGACCATCACAGCTTTACCCGCATGCTGCAAAATCCGAAATTAACGACCATCAAACAGCCGATCGACCGGATCGGCCGAATGCTGCTGGGTACGCTGATCCAACTGATTGAAAACAAACATGATGAAATTAACAATACCACCATAGTCGATGTGGAGTTGATCGTTGGGGAGACGACTTGACGCAAGAGCGCAAGCCCAATTAATATCGAATAGCAGAATGATATGGTGTAATTTTGTCAAACAGATCCGCTTTGTTTTTGGCCTCCTCGGCGCGAAAACAACGCCCTTTTTCCCTATCGCCTAGCATGGCAAAGGCCGCCGGAGATCAACTCCGGACGGCCTTTGTTTGTTCATCACAATGCGTTATCCAACGCCAGATCGGCCAGAGCAAGCGCCCCGCTCAATCCGGCATTGTCACCCAGCCCGGGCGGCACGATGTAACTGTCGATGCCGTCGACCAGATTGTGGTGCTGCACATAACCTCCCAGCAGTTCCTGCACTTTCCGGCGAATCAGCGGGAATAGTTGGGCCTGTTTCATGACGCCGCCGCCCATCACGATTTTCTCCGGCGAGAGGATCAATATGTAATTCATCAGTGCTTGCGCCAAATAATGGGCTTCCATCTCCCATGCCGGATGATCCGGCGCCAGTTCCGCCCCGTTGCCGACACCCCAACGATTGACAATCGCCGGTCCGGCGGCCAACCCTTCCAAACAATCCCCGTGATACGGGCAGGCGCCCGCATACGTCTCATCGGGATGCCGGCGAACCACGATATGCCCCATCTCGGGATGGGATAAACCGTGGATCAATTTACCGCCCACGACAGCCCCCGCGCCGATGCCGGTTCCGACCGTAATATACAGACAGTTGTCCAATCCCTTGGCGGCTCCCCAACGGGCTTCGCCCAAAGCCGCTCCGTTCACATCCGTATCGAAACCGATCGGGATATCGAAATGCGCTTTGACGGCTCCCACCAAATTATAATTGCCCCAATGCGGCTTGGGCGTGGTCGTAATAAATCCATATGTGCTGCTTCCCGGAATCGGGTCGATCGGACCAAATGAACCGATCCCCATCGCTTCCACTTCTTTGCCTTGGAAATAAGCCAGCACTCGCATCATCGTCTCCTCCGGCGTTGTCGTCGGAAAACTGATCCGATCCAGCACCTCTCCCGCTTCCGTCCCTACGCCGCACACAAACTTGGTTCCGCCCGCTTCAATCGCACCCAGCCTTTTCACGTAGCTTGTCCCTCCTTTAGCTAGTCAGGGCGAAATTACTAAATCGCGTCCCCCCAGGAATAATTCCGAAAGGGATTATAACACACTGTCATCTTTTGCACTATCACTTAGCTTCCAGTACTTAGCTTCCAGTAGCAAAACCGTCGCCTCATTTTTCTAAAATTATCTCTTTACAAAAGCAGCAAATCCGAGTAAAATAACTAACTGTCATCACTCCCATTTACGAGACGTGGCTCAGCTTGGTAGAGCGCTTGCTTCGGGAGCAAGAGGTCGCAGGTTCAAATCCTGTCGTCTCGATTGATCATACCCTTGTGTATCAAGGGTTTTTTATTTTTTGATTTGTAGAAAACCGCCTGCTGGTTTGATTGTTAACTAATATGGTGCCGAATTGGTATGACTAACTTCATGAAATCCAAATGGATACAATGAAAATACAAATTAAGAATCAGTCATAGCAGATAAAAGGCGAGAAGAGTTACGGGTTTCAAGCCGTATAATTGCAACTGTGCATGTTCATCTCGCCTTTTTCTATGCTCGGTGAGCAAATTAGCGTCATGTTGTGTTCACTTTAGGCTCAGTTTTCAGTCCAGCTCTCGTCCCAGATCAAAAATCCTGCGCCTTTACTGCTTGTGCTGCCCGACTCAAAATGAACAGTGAATTCCGTCTCACCAGTGGGCACCACAATTTCGTTACTTTCCACCGTTCCGTCTTTGATTTGACCGGATGCCAGGGTTTGACCCGTAGAATCCTTGATTGTGTACTTCGCCGTTCGTTTTACATCTTCCTCATTTGCCTTATACCCAAGAAGGATTCCCATTTTCTTCGCGCCAGCTTTTACTTTAAAGCCAAATTCTGCACCCGCAACATTCACCTCGCTGACTGTAAATGCCGCTTCATACTGTGTTTCTCCAAATAAAAGATCTTCTTTGTTGCGGGTTACTCCGCTTTTATCAATACCAATCTGCACATGTGAAACGTTGTCGCTACTAAACGACACCTTGACGCCAGTAGCCGCCTCCTCGGAACCGGAGCCCCCTTTTCCCGTTTCAAGCACGATTTGCTGCTTGGCACTATCGAAGGTTACCTCAGCGCCCGTTGCTTCGGCCACGGCCCGCAATGGTACGTATGTAGTCCCTTGATAACTGATCGGAGTCGCCTTGTTGCCATTTGCATCTTTAGGTGTCCATGACGATCCATTTAAGAGAAAAGTGATCCCATGATTAAGATTTGCTGAAATTCGCTCCAACGTCGATGCTGCAGAAGCCCCAGCCGTAAAAGACAGTAGCACTACACCAAACAATCCAACTGCAATTACTTTTTTCTTCAAAAAACTCCACCGTTCCTTTCCTTTCGACATATTATGTATTTCAGTTTACTATGATATTCTATTTTCAAATATTCTACAATGAATCAAGTTTCACCCTTTTCAGGAGCCAAATAAATTGAGGGGCTACCGCCCGGCACAGGACATTAAAAAATGGTAGGCACCATGCCCCCATCCATACGGACTGGAGAACCTTTAAATGCGGAAGCATAGGGGCTGCATAAGAATGCGGCTAATCTGCCAATTTCAACCGGCTTGATAAACCGCTGCAACTCGGATTGCGGCAGGTTCGCGGCCATAAATTTCTTCTCTTTTTCCGTAAACGGCATCTCATCAGGATACAGGCTGTCAACAATTTGATGCACGTTTTCGGAAAGTGTGGGGCCCGGCAGAATCGTATTGGACGTAACTTCCGTTCCTCTCGTGAGTTTGGAAATGCTTTTGGACAACGACAACAACATAGATTTGGTCATGCAGTACTGGGGCATTTGTCCTGAAGGCATCACCGCTTCTTCGCTTGCCATAAAGATCATGCGTCCAAAATTGTTTTTCAACATGTTGGGCAAATAGAACTTGGATAATCCGTTCGCGGCAAGCACGTTCGTCCGGAAGTATTTTTCCCACACCCCGTCGTCTACGTCCTCATAGGACATGATTTCATAAATGCCCATATTGTTGATCAGAATGTCGACATTGGGATGTCGTTCAAATAAAACCTCTCTTTGCCGCACATCCACAATATCGGCTTGAGCGTTTTGAGGCGAGGTCGCCGGGAACTCCGCCTTCAATTCATGTACGGTCCGTTCAACCTCTTGCTTATTCCGACCATTCACAAGGACATTGACGCCTTCTCTGGCCAGTTCAAAAGCGATGGCCTTTCCGATCCCTTTCGTCGATCCGGTCACTAAGGCTGTTTTGTTGAATAATCCCATATCCATCCTGCATATCTCCTTTATTGTTATTCACGACAAACCGCTCTGATGTGATTTCCGGAACGCTCCTGCGCTCCGGCTAGGGATTAGTTTACTGGGTTCGGATCGTCCGGTAACTAGCGTACGACGCCAAATCTCTTGTTTTAGCCGCCAAGTAATTTGGAACGCCAATTTGATGGCGTATCGCCTTCCCATAAGCGAAAAGCCCGGTAAAACGAGTTTTGGTCTTCGTATCCTACCAGAAAAGCCACTTCTTCGATATTCAACTTGGGATCCGCCAAGTATTCCCGTGCTTGTTCCTGCCGGGCCAGACTTAGCAGCTTCTTGAAGGTCGTGCCTTCGTTCGCGAGACGTCGTTGCAAGGTACGATCGCTCATACCTAACTCATAGGCCGCCAAGCGGATATCCAAACGTCCTCCGGTCAGGTTCCGCTTCAAAATCCGCTTGACCTTCTCGGAAATGGAGCGGGCGCGTTCACCCAATGATCGGTCCAATACGGGAGTCAGGATCTCCAGTAATTCCTGGTTGTATGATTTGAAGGGGCGGTCCAGATCTCTCCGATGCAGCGTCAAGCGGTTTTGGCTTGAACCCGTTCGAACAGGGCATCCGAAATAAGCTTCCAGTGGGGTTGCGTCGCCCGTGAAGGACGACAATTCCACACAACGGGCGGAGATAGGATGGCCCGTGCCCCGACGCCCAAGCTCAAGCAGAAAAGCCAGCGTGATTCCGATCAGCACGGGCGGTGCGGAGGGGGAATGGGGCGAGCCTCCCAATTCCAAAATACCGCTCTCGCTCTCTTCGGTTAAACGCAGGCTTTCCGGAGGGCACAGTTGTTTGTAACGGGTCATTCGGTGAAGGGCGTCACGATAATCGCGGGCATGGTAAGTTGCCAAAACGGTCGGCGGATATTGCGCCGATTCAAAAGCGGTTACTAGCTTGGTGATGCCCAAGGCAGCGTCACCGACAAGGTCGGCATAGGCCTGCCAGATGCTGGAATATTGAGCGGCATCGACTGCAGCCGGTTCCTTCATGAGGCTGAGCGACAGCTTCGCTTTCCGCACGACGGCGCAAGGGGCGATCCCTAATTGCTGCACCCCCGCCCAAAATCCCGGAGGGATGTTTATAAGGTCAGATTTCATTGCGTCAGGATCTCCTTTAGTCGCTAGCCTATTTATCCGGTTAGCACATGGATATACAATGCACGTTCGCCCTATCTTCATTAGGACGAACGTCATTGTACTATGCCGCTGCAAAAAAAAGCAACCTCGCCTGAGGTTGCTTTGCGCTTACGATACTTTATATTTTGCCTTCGCTTGCCAGCGGACCCGTTCCTTTAGCGGCAGCGGCAGTCCGAGCTTCTGCAACTCGGCATAAACCCAATCCACATGGTACGCGTATACGATTTCGATTCTTTGCCGCATCTCCTCGTTCGTGTATTCCGGCCCCGTCGAAGCTCCCGTTGGCATCTGACCTCCGCCTTGATCCGGAGCGAAATCCGGGAACTCTTCGCTTTCCCGGAGCAACGGGCGATGTTCGTCAATGAGCCGCCGCAAGATGACCAGATGCTCATAAATCTGGCGGTACGAATCGATTTCCTCGCCGATTTGATCCATTGAATCGTTCAGATGTTTGGTCAGGTGGAACTCCTCTTTGCACAGCTGATAATATTTCACCAGACTGTCCAGCTCTGCGCGAAAGCTCTTCAAATCGACGGTTTCCCGGCATGTCGCGATTTGCCCGAATAAATCGGCCATCCGTTTGGCGACGACCTTCCGCGCTTTTTCCAAGCCGGCTTCATGTTTGGGCGGAAAAACGACCAGATTGACGACCACGGCGACGGCGATGCCGATCAGCGTATCCGTAATCCGGTTAATGCCGTAAAAGATCGGGCTTTCGCCCGGTTGGAGATTGAGCATAATGGCTAAAAACACGATGCATCCGATGGAAATCGACTTATTCCATTTCAGCAAATTGCATACATATATCACCAAGATGACGCCGATCGCGCAATAAACCGCGTTTCCCGGTTCGATCATGGCAAACCCTGCGCCGACGATCGCCCCGACGAACGTCCCCATCGTCCGGTGTTTCCCTGCCGTGAACGAGTTGGTTACTGAATTTTCCATCGAAATAATTGTAGCGATCGCCGCGTAAAAAGGATACTCCAGGTGCAGCAACGACGCTATGATGACACAGATGCATATAGCCAAACCCGTCTTGGCGTTGCGCAAACCGATCGTCCATTTCAAACGAATCAACCCCTAATTAAATTCAGAACCTGAACTCAGAACCGTATTATATAAGATAGGTTCATCCGGCCTCAACCCATTATGTACTAGCGAACGGCCGTTTTCGGAGAAGATTGGATATCTTTCATGAAATATTCAAACAATTTCAAAGAACTTAACCGGGATGTCGGATCAGCCATCCGATTTTGTACGATTACTCATACAAAGCCCTGGTTCGAACTACTCGCTGCCGATATCCAAAGTATCCGACTGCTTATCATAACTTAAGCTCGCGTTGAGTCCTCTGGCTACGGCTTGTGCGGGAACATAGGTTACTCCGCCGATCACTTGGGGAGCCGCGTTTAAAGTATCGGCAACACCATTATAGTAAACCTTCGTGCTCCCGATCGTTAACGTGATCTTATCGTCGCCTTTGATAATACCGACGGTTTGGGTTTCCCGATCCCAAGTTGTAGTTGCACCCAGGCTCTCGGCTAACTCCCGAAGGGGCACCAGGTTCGTATTTTGAACGATGACCGGATCATTTTTTAGCATGACCTTTTGACCGTTGACTTTCAGGGTTAAAGACGATTTTTTGTGAGTAGGGATTGCGGTTTTGTCGTGGAGAGCCCAAAATCTGGACATACTGCTAGTGGGGTGATCATGTTGCTGATCAACATCATCGCCGGATTCCTCGTTCCCTGGATTGCCGGCGCTTTCCTGATCTATCGGGACAAAAAAGCGATGCTGCTCGCCTTTCCTTCGGGCGGGTTCATGTCGCTGCTGTTCAACGACTTCGGCATTTATAAGAAATGGTGGGAGCTGCATCCGGATCACATGGAGTCCGTAACCACGATCCCGTTTAATCTCGGGATCTATCCGATCGTGGCGGGCTGGATCCTTTACTCCATTTTCCACACCCGGTTTCGGTTCAATGCCGCCCTGATGATCGCGGCTTTTGCCGCTTTATTGACCGGCGCCGAATTCGTATACGTCTGTCTGGACAAGATTCAATACGGGAACGGATGGAATATCGGCTGGACCTACTTGTCCTATCTCCTGGCGCTGGGGGCCGTCTACGGCTATTCCCGCTTGCACGCGCGATTATTCGTCTCCCGGAGCGGGCACCAAGGACCCTCCGGGCATTAACCGCCCCCACCGCCTATCTGACCCTCATCAAATCCATGACATCGCGCCGCATGCTTAACGGGGCTTCCCGGGTAGGACGGCCTATCCGGACAAGCATCTGAATCGTACCGCCGTCCGGCGCATAGTCGCGATGAATCCCGTCATATAACGCCTGCATTTCAGGATACTCCTCCAACGCCTGGCTAAGCGGTTGAACGGCCAGTCCCAACCGGTGCGCTTCAAGAATCATCCGGCTGTAGCCCCTTCCGCTTAAGATCTGCGCGGTTCGGGAATTGTCGCGGGTGATGATCATGGCATAAGCCGACGTGCCTTCCACCGAGGTTTCGGTGGACTTCACGAACATATCGGCCGCGGCTTGGCCGGCGTTCAGCGAAGGAAACAACGTCACCATCCCCTGCAACAGATGAAGCATCGCGCCCCGGGTCCCTCGGCCTTCGACGGAGAAGCCGAAACGGCAGCGGTTCTTCTCGCGCTCATTGGCCCGAAAGATGTCTTCCGTTTCTTGCATCACGCGGCTTACGCCGGCTTCGACTTGTGCGGCCCGAACCGCATAGCTTCCAAGCCTCCGGAGATCATCCGCATTCTGGAAAACAACCACCTGCACTCCGGCATCGTCCCCTATGCTTTCGAGCAACGCGATGGCCTCGGGGGCTAGCGCGCCCGGCCCGTACGCTCCCCGGTTTGTATCCGGCAAGAACAGGAACTCATAGAAAGGCTCCGCTTGCGGCGCGATTTCGGTCAGCGTGAGGCGAGCCGCCGGTTTCGCGTCCATGCTGGCCGCCAAATGCCCCTCATCGTATTCCCCTTCCGGGAACAATCGGATATCCGTCTCGTAACCCGAACGCAATCCGGCAATGCGCACATACTCCAAAAAGGTGCCTTGCGTGACCAGCATTTGCCGGGATCGGGGATCCACCTCGGGAGTCATACGATTCGAATCGGCGTGCAGATCAAACACCCGCGGGTCGTTCGCATCAAGCCGGATTTGCCACGGCTGCATATTGTGCCCGCTGGCCGCAAGCAGCCCGTGAGCCGCCAGGCGAACCCGCGGGTCGTCAAACTGCTGCGAGTAATGCCGCTGCCAAGGTTCAAGATACCTCCGGCGCATCCCGATCCCGCTGATCAACAGCAGCGCGGCGAAAGCCGCAGCCAGCAAAGTGCCGATTCCGGCGATGGTCATGATCATTCATCGTCCCCCCTCTTTCGGCTCATCGGTTCGTTTGCTCCTTGCCCGGCCCGAATCGAACGAATCAACAGGTCAAAAGCTTCCGCGATCAATTCCTCCGACGTCGTCCCGTAGTAGCTTTGAAGATAGTTTTCTTTTTTGCGCGCGGTATTAAAAACGCCTACGGCACAGGCCCATAATACAAGCGCCGTCTTCTCCGGATTCAAGTCGGGGCGCAGTGAGCCTTCCGCAACGCCCTTCTTCAAGGAACCGATCAAACTCCGCATAACCTGTTCGCCGAGCTCGTAACACGCTTCCCGGGACGGGTCCGGAATTCCTTTTTGGAAATCGAGTTCCCCGTTTTCGTATTCCATAATCGCTTGAAAATAGCTCGGATATGCCCGGCTGAAGCGATATAACGTTGCGGCCATTTGCTTGATCTCTCCGATCGCGTCGGGAAAGTCCCCACTCTCCATATCCTCTTTCAGCATGTCGAGCCATCGCCTGTAGCCCCGTGTCATGATTTCAAAATAAAGCTGCTCCTTGCTGTTAAAGTAAATGTACACCGTTCTTTTGCTGAACTCCGCTTCTTTGGCGACGTCGTCCATCGTGGCGGCAGCGTAGCCTTTGGCGAAAAAGACCCTTTCCGCCGCCTCGATCAAGTCCTGTCTGCGCATCTCCTGCGCCTTTTGTCTGCGCTCTTGGGTACCCATTGGCTTCCCCCTTCATTTGCACGCAAGTGAAAAATAATAAACTATCAGTTTACTTTTTTATTATAGCTTCCTTTTATTTCCTGTCAACTCTTCCCGCTTCAACGAAAGGGCAGCGGACTCGCACGCCAAAAAGCCCTCTCCCGAAGGAGGGGCAGCGGCTATAATCTAACGTTGGACTCATGGCCGAAACAAATGGGCCAAGACCGGAGATTTATTGCTCGGGAAATGCTCGGTTTCCGGTAGGCAAGAATTAACGCTTCGGCAAGCGCCGGAACGCCAGTAGAAGGAGCAGCAACATGCCGACATAGCCGAACAACGGATACAGGTACGTTAACAAGGAGGCAAAGCCGGCCTGGCTGATCAAAAAGCAAGCAAGCAAAACGGCGAGCAGGGTCGCGTTTTTGGGTACTTTGTAAAGGCTTTGCAGTTGTCTTGTGACCCCAAACACGTTTCCGACCAGCGTCGTAAAAATCTCTCCGTAAATCACCAGCAAAAACAGGACATGAAGGAACGGTCCCAGGTCGCGGACGATTTCAGCCATCGGTATGTCGTAGCCAAGCATCTCAGGCATCCGGGAATTCAAGGCAAAGTGGTAGATCAACAGCATCGCCCCGAGTCCGATGCCGCCCCAGATACCGCCCCATTTTAAGGTTTTCTCATCCTTAATCTCGCTGCCGAGCGGAACCATAACCGCCTGGATAAAGGCGAAGTTGAGGGCCGCATAGGTGAAGGGACTCAGCACCCAACGGAAACCCTCCAACTGCTGCAACTGCCAGTCGTTTATCCTCAGCAGGCTTTCCGGTTGAATGGCCCGGAATGCAATCAAGCTCGTAAACAGAAGAATCATCGGTACGACGAGCGCATTAACTATGACGATGCCGTTCATTTCCTTCGTCATGACCAGATAGCTGATAACGATGCTAAGCAAGATGCCCAATTGATAGGGGAGGCGAAGCTGCTCGGCAAATATGGAACCGGTGCCGGACAACATCACGGCGGTAACTCCAAGCAGGATCAGCAAAGTCATAAGATTGGCGATCTTCCCAAACAGGGGGCCGAACAGATGATCGTTAAATTCCTGGTACGAATAAGCCTGAATCCGATGAGCGTAAATCATCATTTTCGTCCCCAGCCAGATGAACAGCAGCGTCGTCACGACGATGCCCGCGGCCCCGACCGGGCCGTACAACGTAAAAAACTGCATGATCGATTGTCCGGATGCAAAACCGGCACCCACAACGGTACCGATATAGGTTACGGCGATTTGAAAGATTTGGCCCCACCGCACATTCATATATCCTCCATAATTACCATTTTTTATAACGCATGTTTCATCCTATGTCCAAGCTCTTCCTTCTATTCTCGAAATAAAAAAGAGGATTCTCCCGCCCAGATGCAGTACATTTAGGAGGTATAGCCATCTCAACGATGCGGAGTGAGCCACGTGAAATCGTTCTATCAAAACTGGAAACTGGATCCCGGGCTTCCGATGGACATCTACCAGAGCACCAATATCACGTTTTATCCCCATTTTCACGCCGAAATCGAATTTATCTATGTCGCATCCGGCGCGATCCGAATCGGCGTCAACGAAGAAAGCCGCCTGCTTCGGCAAGGCGACATGGTGATTTGCGGCAGCAACGAAATCCATTACTTCGACAGCCGGGGATTGGAGTCGGAGATCATCATTCTCATCTGCAAACCGGAATGGATTACGATGTCCAAGAGCTGGCCGGTCGACTTTCGCTTCGCTTCGCCTTATATTCCTGCGAATACCCCGGGGCTGGAAACGGTGAAAACGGGGCTGGAGAAGCTGATCCGGGAAAAACGCGAAAAACGCCCCGGCTTCCCGCTGCTGCTGAAAGCCGGGATATTAGAGCTGTTCGGAAGCCTGCAAAGATACGTGGACATCTTCCCGATGGACCGTTCCACCAAGGAGAAGTACGAATCCCGCCGGGCACGGATGCAGCAAATTTTGTCCTATATCGAAGACCATTACCACGAGGAACTGAACGTTGCGGTCATGGCGGAGCGTTTTTCGATGGAACCTTCCCATTTCAGCCGTTCCTTTAAGGCCGCCATCGGCATGAACTTCAAAACTTACCTCAATACGGTTCGGGTGTTGCGCGCCGAGCATCAATTGCTGACCAGCGATCTCAGCATCATGGAAATCGCTCTGGAGAGCGGATTCAGCAGCATTCGCACGTTTAACCGCGTATTTAAGGAACTTCGGGGGTGCATCCCCTCCAGCCTGCGCCGTCCGGAAAACTGACCTATCGCGCAAAAAATCGGAAAGTGCATATTTTGTCCAGCATTCGGCATAAACTGGCGAGAGAAATCCGGGCAATCTATTTATAATAATTCTTGAATTGAGAGTATCTACCCTACCCGCGAAACGGAGGAATTCGATGAACTCGCTGCGTGTCGGAATGATCGGTTACAAGTTTATGGGCAAAGCCCACAGCAACGCCTATCGGGCGCTGCCGATGTTTTTCCCCGGGGCCTTAAAACCGGAGATGGCCGTATTGTGCGGCCGCAACGAGGAGGCGGTGCAAGAAGCGGCGAATCACCTGGGTTGGCGCGAAATCGTCACGGATTGGCGGGAACTGGTCGCCCGGGACGATATCGACCTGATCGACATCAATGCACCCAGCGACGCCCACAAAGAAATTGCGCTCGCGGCGGCCCGGGCGGGCAAGCATATTTTTTGCGAGAAGCCGTTAGCGCTTACATTGAAGGATGCCCGGGAAATGCTTGCCGCGGCTGAAGCGGCCGGCGTCGCTCATATGGTCGGCTTCAACTACCGCTTCTCGCCGGCAGTCCAATTGGCCAAGGAGCTGGTGCAAAGCGGCCGATTGGGCCGGATCTATCATTTCCGGGCCAGGTTCCTCCAGGACTGGATTCTCGATCCGTCGTTCCCGCTCGTTTGGCGGCTGCAGAAGGACGTTGCCGGTTCGGGATCGCACGGCGACCTCGGCGCCCACTTGATCGACCTGGCGCATTATTTGGTCGGAGATATTCGCGAAGCGATCGGCATGAGCGAGACGTTTATCAAGGAACGGCCGCTGGCCGAAAACATGACGGGCCTCAGCGCCAAGAGCAGCGCGGACGCGCCGAAAGGTCCGGTGACGGTCGACGATGCCACGCTGTTCCTGGCCCGGTTCGCGAGCGGTGCGTTGGGCAGCTTTGAAGCGACGCGGTTCGCCGCCGGCCATCGCTCGACGAATGCGTTCGAGATCAACGGCAGTCTGGGCAGCGTAAAATTCGATTTCGAGCGAATGAACGAGCTTGAGGTGTACTTCACCTCCGATGAAGCCGATGTTCAAGGCTTCCGGCGCGTGCTTGCGACCGACCCGGCGCATGCCTATGCCGAAGCTTGGTGGCCACCGGGGCATACGATCGGATTCGAGCACACGTTTACGCACGAGATGCTCGAACTAACCTCGGCGATCCGCGAAGGCCGCCAACCGATGCCAAGCTTCCGCGAAGGCGTGCAGTGCCAAGCGGTGCTGGAAGCGGTCGAGCGCTCGGTTGCGGAACGGCGCTGGGTCGAGATCTCGGAGATGTGATCCGAAGGCTCGGGAGCGGGCTGATGCGGTATGTGACTGGCCTCAGAGCTAACGCTCGCAGCACTGTAAACTGCCCCCGATTCTAGCAACGGACCGTAGCGCCCTTATTCGTCCTTTTCCCGACGATTTCCCGGTGTAACGGACTCCAGAGGCCTTATTGGGCTCATATGGTATACTTTTGGCCGTTTCTACCCGAAATAAGGTCGCCTCAGTCCGTTAGATTTCGCAACTGCTCAAACGAGGATCAATAACGTCTCTGGTGTCCGTTAGCTGGCATCATTAAACTGCTCGCTTCTCCGGGACACACATCGTGAACCGAAGTTGACTTGTTGAACAACCCTATAAGAGAGAAGGAACATAAAGATGAAAAAAGCATTAATCGTCTGGGGCGGCTGGGATGGACACGAGCCGGAACAGGTGGCCGGTATTTTCGCCGGCGTTCTGCGGGAGCATGCCTTTGAGGTGGAGATCTCCGATACCTTGGAGGCGTATGCCGACGCGGAGAAGCTGCTGGGGCTCGATTTGATCGTACCGGTGTGGACGATGGGAACCATCGCCCAGGAGCTGGTGAATAATGTGTCGACGGCGGTGCAGGCCGGAACCGGTCTGGCCGGCTGTCATGGCGGGATGTGCGATTCGTTCCGGAATAACGTCGATTGGCAATTTATGACCGGCGGACAATGGGTCGCCCACCCGGGCAACGACGGAGTGGACTACAAGGTCGAAATCATCGCCAATTCCAGTCCGCTGGTGGAAGGGATTGAAGACTTCCGCGTACAGACGGAGCAGTACTACCTGCATGTCGATCCCGCCGTCGAGGTGCTGGCCACCACCCGCTTCCCGGTCATCGACGGCCCTCACCGCCTCAACAAACCGGTGGATATGCCGGTGGCGTGGACCAAGCGCTGGGGCGTCGGACGAGTGTATTATAATTCGCTGGGACATCACGCCGATATCGTTGACCTGCCCCCGGTGAAGGAAATGATGACCCGCGGGATGCTGTGGGCGGCCGAAGGCAAACGGCTTGCGCTGGAATCGCAGGACGGGAGCGTGCGGAGCCGGAACAACTATACGGGCATGGGGGATAGCCAATAATGGACAAAATCAAGGTAGGTATTATCGGCTGCGGGAAAATCAGCGGGATCTACTTGGAAAATTGCGCGAAGTTCGAGATGCTCGAACTCGCGGCCTGCGCCGATCTCGACATCCACCGAGCGCGGGAGCAAGCCGAACGGTATCGCGTCCCCCGGGCCTGCACGGTTGACGAGCTGCTGCAGGATCCCGATATTCGGATCGTGATCAATCTGACCATTCCGGCGGCACATGCCGAAGTTTGCCTGAAAGCGCTGGAAGCCGGCAAACATGTATACGTCGAGAAACCGCTGGCAGTGACCCGCGAGGAAGGCTTGGCCGTGCTCGAAGCGGCCCGCCGTCGCGGGCTCATGGTCGGCAGCGCGCCGGAGACGTTCTTCGGCGCCGGTATCCAGACGGCGCTGAAGCTGATTCAAGACGGCGCGATCGGCCGACCCGTCTCGGCAGCGGCGTTCATGATGAGCCGCGGCCACGAATTCTGGCATCCGGATCCGGAGTTCTATTATGCTAAGGGCGGCGGGCCGATGTTCGATATGGGCCCCTATTATCTCACCGCCCTGATTCAATTGCTGGGCCCGATCAGACGGATCGCCGGCATGACCGGCAAGGCGCTGGACCGGCGTACGATCACCAGCGAGAAGAAGTACGGCCAATCGATTGAAGTCGAGGTCCCGACCCATGTCACGGGCTTGCTGGAATTTGCGCAAGGCGCGATCGGGACGCTGACTACCAGCTTCGATATTTTCGGCGGAAGCACGCTCCCGCCGATCGAAATCCACGGGACCGAAGGCACCTTGCTCGTGCCGGATCCCAATTCCTTCGGCGGCCCGGTCAAGCTCCGCCGGATCGGCGAGGAAGCCTGGACCGAGGTGCCGCTGCTTCCCGGCTACGCCGAGAACAGCCGCGGCATCGGTCCGGCCGACATGGCCAGCGCCCTGCTGCAGGGTCGACCGCACCGCGCCAGCGGCGAGCTAGCCTACCACGTGCTCGAGGCGATGTGGGGCTTCCACGACGCTTCCGACGCGGGGAGCTACTACGAAATGCGAAGCACCTGCACGCCGCCGGCCGCGTTGCCGACGAATCTTACGCCATACACGCTGGATTAAGAAACCACCTGGTTCCGGCGCAGACAAGAGGGTGTCCCCACCTTATTTGAGGGCACCCTCTTGTGCTTCTATCCCTCTTTTCGAATCCGGCTTCGGACATAACCGATCAGCCAAAGCGCAAACGGAACCAACAGAAGATGCAGCATCGCGTATCCGGCCCAAACCCGCTGGATGATATCGGCCACGTAAACCGTATTGGTGTACGTATGCCAAGCAACCAACATAAACAGCACCGCCAAGGGCAGGATCAACAAGCGCGGTTCACGCAAACCGAACACACTTCTCAATCCGATTAGGATGGAATGGAACAGCAGGGAGATCTTCACAAAAAACGTCAGGATCCAAATCGTAATCAAAATAACTTCCACGCGCTGAAAAAAGTTTCCGACATTGATCGTTTTGGCCAATGCAAACGTGGGGAATGTGGCGTTTTCGGCCTGTTCGATGCCCAATACCAGCACGCCGAGCAGCACGATAACGGCAAGCGTCAATCCTCCGAGCAAAGTGCCGCCCAAAAGGCTCGCCTCCCTGCCTGTTTTCTCCTTAACCAACGGAAAGAACGCGAACAGGACGATCAATTCCTGGAACATCGCGGAGTGAACTCCCGCGCGGGCAACGGGCGGAAATCCGTCTTCCAGGACGGGTTTGATATGGTTCCAATCGATTTGCGGCAGCAGCGCCAATACAAGAATCAGAAATAGCATCATAATCCAGGGAAACATCAATTCGCCAAACCTTGCCAAAATGACGGTACCCAACCGAGCGCTCATCACCGCCGCCGCCAGGAACAAGATTTGAGTGGCTTCGGTCGGCGTTTCCGGCATCAATTCGCTGGACAGGAAAAAACTCAGATTCCCCAGCAGCGTCCCCGTTAGGATCAAGAAATAAAACAGGTAAAGCAGGGAAATCAGTTTGCCCGGCCATTTTCCCAGGACCGCCTCGTTGATTTCGAACAACGTTTTCCCGGGATAAAGCCGGGCAAGGACGATATACAAAGCAATCATGAGCAAATTGATCAATAAGCTGATCAGGGAAGCGAGCCACGCGTCCTCCCTGGCCATATGGGTCAGACCCGCCGGCGTGACGAGAATGGACGTGCCGACGGTCAATCCAAACGTAAGTATGAACATTTGCCTTGGAGAGAGGGGCTTAGCTCGCATCGGATCGCTCCCAACTTTGAACAAGAATCAAGGGTTCATAAAGCCGAGCGGCGCCATAACGGCTCGAATCCAATCGAGCGGCCTGTACTCGGGTCCTTCGGCCAGGTCGTTTATTATGCCGGCCACGGCTATCCCCCATATCATGCAAAACACAATTAGATCCCGTTTGGACCGCAATTTAAGCAATTTCGGCGTACTGGCAGCTCCCGCTGCAGCCAGCACCAGCAATATGCCGATCTCCCAGATCAACGAAGCTCCATCTCCCTTCGCTCGGGTTGGATGACCGAACCGATGCGCCGGATTTTTACCTCGGAAAGAACCTGCACCTTCATCGTACGGAAGCTGTCCTCCCAATGGCCCCTGTAATTGTTCCACACCTTCGGATATTTACGGTGCAGCGCTTCACCCAATCCAAAAATATCGGCCCCGTATTTCCGCTGAATGTCCTGAATGTTTCGCTCCACATTCGTCGTCAGTTTGCTTGCCAGTTTTTTTTCAATATCTTCAACGTTGGAGGGCTTGCTTAAATCCAAATTGCATTGCGCCGCATTGATATTCGCATCCAGCTTCAAACGCACCAAAAACTCGGGGCGTCCGTCCCGCGCCAGCTTGACGTCAAACGCGCTTTTCGCATTCGTAATTTCCACGCCAATGATGCCTCCTCCCGGGCAAGGTACATTCCCCGCGGTCATCTCCACTTTATTCAATACGTAGTTGGCCGATTTGCTGCCGGACTCCCCCAACCAGCCAACAAGGCGATCCTTCACGAATACGGCCAGCCCCGCATTCTTCAGAATGGTTTCCGGCTTGATTCGCCTCACGTTATCCAAATCGTTCCCGGTTTGCCGCGGGCCTTGAATCTCAACGCCGGACAATACGGGATTGGAGCCGCTGCGGTCCATCTCGGTGATAAATTGCTGAAGCGTGATCTTCCCCATGGCCGCCGATTTTTTATTGGAGACCAGAATGGAGGAATACAGCGAATTGGCAGGAATATGCTCAAACGGAGTCACCACCTGGAGGATGTCCGTAGCCCTCATGCCTTTCGCCACCAGAATATAAAAATCCGTACGCAGCTGACGGTTGCGCGAGATGAAATCCAACGCGTCGCTGACGCCCCGCCGCGCCATATCCTCGCCGAATACGAGGACGCGCAAATGGGATAAATACAACATGCGTGGGGTCAGTTCCAGCATTCGCTGGAGCGCATCGGGAATCGTCTTGCCTACCGCCGTATAGGTAATCACCGGCGAACTTCCGATGGAACTCCGCTGCTGGGAGCCAACCTCGCTCGAATTCATGACCTGGGCGGATACCGCGTAACCCTCCCGATCGTGATCGATCCCCAGCGCCATCACCACCGCCAGCTCGTTCAGTTCCTTTTTGCTCCAGCACCCGGGCAATACGGTTAACCCCGCGAGCAGAAGCGCCGCAATCACGATTCGTTCCCTCATGACCGACCATCCCGTTCAAAAAATTTTTTCGCCGTCCGCCGAGGCAATCGCAGCAACGTGTCCTTCTGGGCCTTCCAACGAAACGGGGCAACCGAAGTCATATAGGGGACTCCCAGCGATTCCAAGCTGCACAAATGCAATCCCAATACGATCATGGAGATAATAATCCCATACAAGCCAAACGACGCGGCAATTCCCATCAAGAGGAAACGCAGCATGCGCGCGGAAATGCCCACATTAAAGGCCGGCAGCGCAAAGTTGGCGATGGCGGTAATGGATACGACGATGACCATCGCGGCGGAGACGAGTCCCGCTTCCACGGCGGCTTGGCCGATGACCAGCGTTCCCACGATGGATACCGATTGGCCGATCGATTTCGGAAGTCGGATGCCCGCTTCCCGCAAAATTTCAAAAGTGACCTCCATGATCACGGCTTCGATAAATGCTGGAAATGGAACGCCCTCCCGTTGTCCAATAAGGCTCATCAGCAAATTGGTAGGAATCATCTCTTGGTGGAAGGTGGTAATCGCGATATACGCCGAAGGCGTCAACATCGCGATGCCGAAGCAGAGATAGCGCAAAAGACGAACCAGGCTGGCAAAATCGCCGCGCTGGTAATAATCCTCGTTGGATTGAAAAAATTGCGCAAACAACGCCGGAACCACCAGGACAAAAGGCGTGCCTTCCACGAAAATCGCGATCCGTCCTTCCAGCAGCGCCGAGGCGATGACGTCGGGGCGTTCGGAATTGTATACCGTCGGAAACGGCGAATATCGCCGGTCTTGAATCATCTCCTCGATATAATTGCCTTCCAGCACGCTGTCGAGTTTGATTTCGTCCAGCTTTCTTCGCAGCTCCTCCAGCACTTCAGGGTCGGCGCTTCCTTCCAAATACATGATGGCCACGTCGGTTTGCGTCTTCTCGCCCATTTTTCGCTGCTCCAAACGCAGCTTCGGGTTCTGGATCCTTCTCCGCACCAGCGCCGTATTGTCCCGCAGCGATTCGTTAAAGCCCTCCCGCGGCCCGCGAACCACCGATTGCGAGGTGGCCTCCTCCACGCCGCGTTGCTTCAGTTCGCGCGTTCCGACGCTCAACGTCAGTGGAGCCCCTTCGACATAAACGATCGTGTCGCCGGATAAAAGGTTGGCGGCCGCTTCCCCATAAGATCCGACCTCCGACACTTGTCCGAACGGGATCAGCCGCTCCCGCAGAAACTTCAGATGATCGGCGGGCGCCCCTTCCTCCCGGCCTACTGGCGGATGATCACTCTCCATCATCGCTTCGATCAAATGACGCGGTTCCGCCAACCCTTCGATAAACACGACGACGGAACGGGAATGACCCGCCATCATTTGCCGATAAATGATATCGGGACTGTCCCCCAAATGCCGGTGCATATCTTCGATAAATACCGCCGCGACCTGGGCGATCGCCGCTCGTTCCGATCCCGGCGGTTCCAGATCGATCGGCATGCTTTTCCCCACTTTCCTTTTTTTTCTATTATCTCCGGGGACGAACATCGTATGCATGCCTTGATGTCCCCTATGCTGCCTGCCTTTGCACGATTATCCCTTTCATTCAGGGGGGACTCGCGGGTAAGGGGGCCGGAGTGAGGCGAGCTCTTCTCCAGTTTTCGGCGATCTGGGCGATCTGATTAAAGGGGATCATCCTGCAAAGCGTCCGGCCAGCCTATGTCCCTCGAAGTATAAAAAAGCTGATCGTCCATTATTGACGATCAGCTTGATGATCTTCCAATAGCATATCGCTCCGCCACAGCCGGGCTACAACACCGCCGCGGCGCCCCCGTCGATGTTGACCGCCGTGCCGGTCACGTAAGACGCCGCGTCCGAAACCAGGAACGCGATGACCTTTGCCGCCTCCTCGGCCTGACCGATCCGCCCAAGCGGAATACCGTGGCGCGGATCGGTGGCGAATTGCTCCCATGTTAGCTCGGGCGCCGTCTGGCGCCATTTGCGCTCGATTTGGTCGCTGCGGATCAAGCCGATGCAAACGGCGTTGACGCGGATGCGATCGCGCGCCAGGTCCTTGCTCATCGCCTTCGTCAAAGCCAGGCCGGCCGCCCGGCTGACCGAAGTAGGCAGCGAAGAAGCGCCCGGCGTCTTGCCGCCAACCGCTGTAACGTTGAGGATCGCGCCGCCGCCGGCTTCCCGCAGGTGCGGAACTGCCGCCCGCGCGAAATTCACCGCGCCAAACAGCTTAAGATCCAAGTCGGCCGTCCAAGCGTCGGCATCGACCTGCTCAAACGGCGCCGCTGCGGATGTGCCGGCATTGTTCACGAGAATGTCGAGGCCGCCAAAATGCTCGGCCGCCTGCTCCACGGCAAGACGCGCTTCTTCGCGCGAAGCGACGTCGGCGACGAGGACGAGCGGCTCGGTCCCGGTCTTCACCCGGATAGCCTCGGCGGCCTCCTGCAGCGGCCCGGCATTCCGCGCGACGATGGCCACACGGGCCCCTTCCGCAGCAAGCGCAAGGGCCGAGGCAAAGCCGATGCCTTTGCTGCCTCCGGTGATGATCGCCCGCTTTCCTTGCAATCCAAGATCCACGTTAACTCCTCCTCGCCATTTTATTGTTTTGACTAAGCTTGGTTTGAAATTATCCCTTGGCCTTCAAGAACTCCGCCTTATAGGCCGCGGCCTTCCGGGCGATCAGCGACAGGTCGTTCCGCTTCACGGCTTCGTTCGTCAAGTCCGAGCCGATGCCGACGGCCACCGCGTCGGCTCGGATCCATTCGCCGAGATTCGAAAGCGTGACCCCGCCGGTCGGCATGATATTCGCTTGCGGCAGCGGACCCTTGACCGCTTTGATCATCGACGGGTCGTACAGGTTGCCCGGGAACAGCTTGACGATGTCCGCCCCCAGCTCCAGAGCCTCCTGGATTTCCTTGATCGTCATGCACCCGGGCATGACCGGGATGCGGTATCTGTTGCACAACATCACCGTATCGCGGTTCAAGGACGGGCCAACCACGAATTCGGCGCCGCTCAGAATGGCAGCCCTCGCCGTTTCGGGATCAAGCACGGTGCCGACGCCGATGATCGCGTAACGGGATTCCTCCTCGGCATCCCAAGCGTATTTGCGGGCCAATTGCTCGATTGCCCGCAAAGCGAACGGAATCGTCATCGTCACTTCGATAACCTTGATGCCGCCGGCAATGGCCTGCTCGGCCATTTGCACGACTTCCTCCGGGGTTTCGCCTCGCAGCACGGCGACGACGCCCTCTTGCAAGATTTTTTGGACGAGCTGCAGTTTTTTCATCCTTCAACCCTCTTTCCCACGTTGTCCATTAGAATTCCAACGGCAAAGAATAAGATTCCAAAACGACGTTCTCGCCATTCACGCGCCGATCCCCCGGAAGCCCGGGGCCTTCCACGCTAAGGGTAAGCACGGCTGCCTCGGCGTACGAAGTATACGATGCGCCGATTCTTCCCGCCCCGCCGTCTCCTTCAAAGCGGGGCGAACGGGACATCAAGGCCGATACGAACTCGTCAAGACCCGCAATCCCTCGCCTGTTTGCTTCCGGAACGCCGACCGCTTCAACCACGATCCCCACACGCCGTCCGTCCGCCTCCACTAGCAGATAACCGTCCCGCTCCCGCACCCGATAAGCCACCGACACATACACGGCAAAATACGTTTCTTCAACCCTTCCGAATATACCTTTCGCCGTAAACCGCCATTCTCCTTCCGGAAGCACGCCGAGAATCCGTCCGGGCACGTCCTCCGGCAGCGAGTAAACCGCCAAGACGGCGCTACGATGATACAGCACCTCGGTCCACTCGCTTTGATGGCGCGGGTCCGTTCCTGCAGGATCATAACCTTTGCCGGGATGGAAGAAGTACAGCTGATTCCCCTTCTCCCCGCGAATCGGCAAGCTGTAGAGCCAGCGCAACTGCTCGTTGTCGAATTCCTCGACCCTCTCCCACATCCCCCCGACCGCGAATTGGCCGGTCATGTAAGCATAAGAATGGAGGCGTTGCTTCACACCGCCGATCTCTTTAAGAAGAGCCATTCGGGACTCGCTCGCTTCCTTCCGCTCCAGCGCCCGGATACGGGCGCCCGCAGGCGCTTCGTAAAAGAGGAACCCGGCGTACTCCGTGCGCGGCATCTTATTCGGCAGCTCAAAATCGCCGAATTGCACATAATCGTGCAGGACGTTGGCGTCCCGCGGCGCATCATGCGGCCAACCTCGGGCGTGGGCCCCGACCCAGGCTCCTTTGAAATAATAGACAGCCCGGACGAACCAGAGGTGGTCCAGCATTTCGCCAAGCTCCGCCTTGACCTCAACATCGTCCACCAGCATCCAGGCGCAGGTGAACGCCTGGATCCAATGCCAGAACCAGGGCAAGGCGCCGTATTCGGCCATACCCTCAAGGCGAATATGGGCCAGCGTTTGCCGGAGGCTCTCCCTTCCGTCCGCGAACAAAGCCGCATCCCCCTGCCGCTGCCCGAAGATCAGCTTCGCGGCCGTATATTTGGCTTCATGATGTCCGTAATCCCGCAAAGGCTTACGATAAAAACCGCTGCGGTACACATGGGACAAGGCTTCCTCGAAACGCGCGGCCAACTCCGGGCTCAAGTGCTTCCCGTAGGTCTCAACGAAATACGCCATGAGGCTTCCCATCAGCTCCACCGGCAGCACATGCGGCGCGGCCAGCTCCGGCGCCGGGTCCAATCCCAGCGGCCAATGGCCGTACGTCGGGCTCGCCGCCTCCCGGTCCTGCAGCTCCAGCACGCGCAGCAGCACCCGTTCGGCCCGCCGCCGCCCTTCCGTACGGTCGAACGGCGGCGCCTCGTCCGGATGAACGGCTGCCGCAAACAAATAGGAAGCGTAATAAAAGTTATCCCGGATATCGCCATGAAACCACAACCCGCTGGGCAAGAGCGGCTGCCGCCACGCATACCCGGCCGCTTTTCGGACGATTTCCTCCATTCTTGACCGATACTGATTCATCAAAAACGCCCCTTGTCAAATGAACTGAAATGGATTAATGTGAACGTATATGAACATTATACACCAAAACGAACGTAAAAAGGAGAGATTTTACATGGAACGTCGTTACGCCTCGCATCCCAATGAAGTCAAGCAATTCGATACGGATCGGCTGCGCAGGGAATTTCACATCCCGACGCTGTTTACGCCGGATCGCCTGGAACTCGTGCTTACGCACGAAGATCGGCTGATCGTCGGCGGTGCCGCTCCGGTGCGGCAGGACGTCAAGCTGGAAACGGATCTCAAGGAGCTGGGGGTCGCCTACTTCCTCGAACGGCGCGAGCTTGGGGCCATTAACGTCGGCGGGCCGGGATCGATCGTCGTCGACGGTACGGAATACGAGCTGAATCACAAGGATTGCTTGTATGTCGGCAAGGGCTCGCGCGAAGTCATCTTCCGAAGCAAAGATGCGGCCAAACCGGCCAAGTTCTATTTGAATTCGGCTCCGGCGCACAAGGAGTTCCCTACGGCCAAAACGACGCTGGCGGAAGCCGAATCCGGAGCGCTGGGCTCGATCGAAAATTCCAACGAGCGGACGATCCATCGGTTCATTCACGAGAATGGCCTTCAAAGCTCCCAGCTCGTCATGGGGATGACCCAGCTCAAGACCGGCAACATGTGGAACACGATGCCGGCCCATGTCCATCCGCGCCGCATGGAAGCCTACATGTATTTCGATTTGGCGGAGGATGCCGTCGTCTTCCATTTGATGGGCGAACCGAACGAAACCCGACATATCGTCATGCGCAACGAGCAAGCCGTCATTTCGCCGAGCTGGTCGATCCATAGCGGCGTCGGCACGAGCAATTATACCTTTATTTGGGGAATGGCCGGCGACAACAAGCAGTATTCGGACATGGACGCCGTCGCAATGAAAGACTTGAGGTAACATGAACCAGATTCGGCGCTACGAAAAAATCATGGAGGTTCTGCTGACGCACAAAGAAGTGACGGTGGCGGAATTAAGCGAGAGCCTGGGCGTGACCGGCAAGACGATCCGGGAGGATCTCGCCAAGCTGGAGGAGCAGGGGCTGCTGGTGCGCGTGCACGGCGGAGCCATGCTCGCTCAAAGCGACCAATACGGCATCCTGCCGTCCAGGGAGCCGCTGGCCAGACACGCCGAGGAGAAAAGCGAAATCGCCCGCCTTGCCTTAAATCATATTCAGGAGGGCGATATCATCGCGTTGGACGGCGGCAGCACGACGCTGGAGATTGCCCGGCGGCTGGAGAACCGTCCACTGACCGTCATAACGAACGACGTGTACATCATCAGCGAACTGGCGGCCAAAGACCAGATACGTCTCGTCGTGCCCGGAGGCTACCGCGTCCGCAATATGCTGGCCGGTCCGGAGTCGGCGGCGTACGTCCGCCAGTTGAACATCCAAAAAGCCTTTATCTCGGCGACCGGCATTCACCCGGAACACGGGCTGTCGATTTATACCGGCGATTTGATCGACTTCAAGCGGGCATTGATCGAAACGTCCCGCGAGGCAATCGCCGTCATGAACCATCACAAGTTCGGGCAGACGGCGCTTCGCACCTTCGCTTCGCTAAGCGAACTGACGCACATCATCACCGATAGCGGCTTGTCTGCCGAGACCGCGCAGCAGTACGAACGCGCCGGCGTAAAGATCGAATTTGCATCCAAATGAACGAATTAACCAATAGGGAGAGTGGATTACTCATGAAACTGTTCGATTTATCGGGAAAAACGGCTTTGGTTACCGGAGCCGCAGGCGGCCTTGGCCAAGGGATCGCCGTCGGACTGGCGGAAGCGGGGGCGGACGTCGTTAGCGCTTCGCTGAGCACCAGCGCGGAGACGGTCGGCAAAATCGAAGCCTTGGGGAGAAGAGCTGCGGAAATCATCGTTGACTTAAGCGACCACGGCAAGCTGCAGGAAACCTTTGACGAAGCGCTCAAGTTGACGGGACATATCGAAATTTTGGTCAATAACGCGGGAATTATCCGCCGGACGCCGGCCAAGGACCACAGCGAAAAAGACTGGTTCGACGTTATCAACCTCAATCTGAACACCGTATTTTTACTGTCGCAAATCGCCGGACGCCATATGCTCGAACGCGGCAGCGGCAAAATCATCAATATCTGCTCGATGCTCTCCTATCAAGGCGGCATCAATGTGCCGGGGTATACCGCCAGCAAGCACGGTGTCGCCGGGCTGACCAAAGCGTTCGCCAACGAATGGGCTGCCCATGGCCTGCAAGTGAACGCGATCGCCCCCGGTTACATGGCTACCGACAATACGGCGCCAATCCGCGCCGACGAGAACCGGAAGGCTTCGATTACGGACCGTATTCCCGCCGAACGTTGGGGGACGCCGGAGGATGTGAAGGGACCGGCCGTATTCCTCGCCTCCGCCGCTTCGGATTATCTGAACGGCCATATCCTCTGCGTCGACGGGGGATGGATGGCAAGATAATTATTTAAAGGGGATGTTCAAAAAGTCTTCTTAAA
This sequence comes from Paenibacillus sp. JL3B1040, assembly GCF_057063165.1. Taxonomy (NCBI): domain Bacteria; kingdom Bacillati; phylum Bacillota; class Bacilli; order Caryophanales; family Paenibacillaceae; genus Paenibacillus; species Paenibacillus tiangongensis. The sequence continues at coordinate 3,806,904 of NZ_CM169317.1, forward strand.
CGGAAATCACCTGCAGGCAGCTCCGGATTTCATCCACGGCGGCTGCCTGTTTCCATTCTTTCCGGTAACCCAGGCAAGCGCAAATCATCTCCGTCCCCCGTTCGATATGTCTTTTCCGGTAATGGACATGTCCCATCACGGCGTAACGCACGCCGTATGCGGCATATAAATCCGCATATTCCGCACTGCCCAGAAAAGCGTTGAAATACTCCCACTGCGGATGCGGCATCGGCACTTTAAAGTGAGGATGCCCCAACATATGGGTGACCATGATGATCCGTTTGCCCCGATGTTCCACAAGCTCCCGCTCCAGCGCCTCGTAAAAATAGCGGTGGATATCGCGGTTGCTTCTTCCCCAATCGACGAACAGGCTGTCCTGCCACGTCCGGTCCGGCGTCTTCATCCGCTCGAAGTCGGCGAATCCGTACTTGCTCTCGCCCAGCGTGTAATCGTACCATCCCGAATTGCCAACGACGACCCAATCGCCATCCAGCCCATAGGGCCGTTCGCTCAGGCAGCCGGCAAACGTTTGAAATTGCCGGTAAATCTCCCACGTATCTTTGATTCCGTTCTCCTTGCTCCAATAATCATGATTGCCGGGAACGAACAGCACCGGGATGCCGCTCGCCTCTCGCAGCCAGTGGAGCACTTTCAAGCTAAGGCGCACATCGTTCGAAATGTCCCCGGCGATAATCAGATGATCCAGCCCGCGCTCCCTGACGACTTCCAGCAAAGCTACTTCAATCGGCCTGTCTTCGGGCAGGTCGTTCAAATCGACGTGCAGATCCGAAATCACTCCGATGTTCATCAGTCATCTCCTCCTCCATGTAAGTGACAGCTCACCAGGTTCCCTGCTGCAATCGGCTTCAACTCGGGCACCACCTGCCTGCATTTGTCCGTCGCGTAGGGGCATCGGGGGTGAAACGCGCAGCCATCCGGCGGTTTGATCGGGCTTGGCAGGTCCCCTTGGAGCAAAATCCGTTCCCGGTCCTGCGCTTTCACGCGGGGGATCGCCGAAAACAACGCTTGGGTATACGGGTGCTGCGGCTCCATTCCCGATTTCCGGGCATCGAGGATCTCCACCATTTTCCCCAAATACATCACCCCAATCCGGTCGCTCATATACTGGACGACGTTCAAATCGTGGGAAATGAACAGATACGTCAGGCCGTGCCTTTGCTGCAGCTCCTTGAGCAGATTGAGGATTTGCGATTGAATCGAGACGTCCAGGGCGGACACCGCTTCGTCGATGACGACGAATTTGGGATTCAGCACGAGCGCCGAAGCGATCCCGACGCGTTGCCTTTGGCCGCCGCTTAATTCATGCGGATAACGCTTCAAATGGCTGTTGTCCAGACCGACTTGTTCCAGAGCCTCAGCCACGATTTTCTTCCGCTCCCGCTTGTCCCCGATGCGGTGAATGATGAGCGGTTCCTCCAAAATCCAGCCGATTGGCTTCCTCGGATTCAAAGAAGCGTACGGATCTTGAAACACGATTTGCAGCTCCCGGCGCAGCGTTCTCATCTCTCGCCGGTCCAGCCCCGTAATTTCCGTTCCGCGATAACGAACGCTTCCTTTCGTCCGCTCCAGCAGCCGGATCAGCATTTGGCCGGTCGTCGATTTGCCGCAGCCGCTTTCCCCGACCAGGCCGAAGGTTTCGCCTTCGCCGATCGCAAACGACACGCCGTCCACCGCCTTGACGTATTGCCGATGTTCCCACAGTCCTTGCCGCGGTACGGGATAATATTTGGCCAGCCCTTCGACCTCGATCAATGCCCCGTTCATCGGTCCGCCTCCATTCCCGCTGCCGAATACAAGTGACAGCGCACCAAGTGGTTATCCGCCTGCCGTTCGAGCTGCGGCACATGGAGCTCGCAAACGCGCTCGGCATGGGGACAGCGGCCGGCAAACGGACAACCTTGCCGGCGTTCGGCCAGGGAAGGGACGCGTCCCGGTATCGTATACAGCGGCTTGTCTTTGTGATCGATGTCGGGAATGGAGTTGATCAGGCCGACCGTATAGGGATGTCTCGGGCGCTCCAAAAGCTCGTCCACCGGCGCCTCCTCCACGACATGGCCGGCATACATCACGATAACCCGGTCGCTGATTTCCCGAATGACGCCCAAATCATGAGAGATAAAGATCATCGCCGCGCCGGTCTCCGCCTTCATGCCGCGGAGCAGGTCCAATATTTGCGCCTGGATGGTAACGTCCAGCGCGGTCGTCGGCTCGTCGGCGATCAGCAGCTGCGGCCGGCAAATCAGCGCCATCGCGATCATGACCCGCTGCCGCATGCCTCCGGACAACTGATGCGGGTATTGGCGAAAGAGCCGTTCCGCGCGGGGCAGCCCGACCCGTTCCATCATCTCGAGGGCCAAGCGGTCCGCTTCTTTGCGGGAAACGGGCAGATGGGTACGCGCCGGTTCGGCGATCTGGCGGCCGATCGGAACAAGCGGGTTCAAAGCCGTCATCGGGTCCTGAAAAATCATCGCCGCCTGCTTGCCCCTAACCCGGCACCACTCCTCCTCGCTTAATTCGCGAAGGCTCTTCCCGTTCAAAAGGATGTCCCCGCCGGAAACCGCGGCTCCTCGAGGCAATAGCCCCATGACGGATAAAGAGGTCAAGCTTTTGCCGCATCCGGATTCCCCGACGATCCCGAGCACCTCCCGTTCCTTCAGATCGAACGAAATGTCCCGGAGCGCCGAATAGCTGGCCTTGCCGGCGGAAAAATCCACGTTCAAGCCCCGCATTTCCAACAATGCCGTGTCCATCCCTCTCCCCCTTTAAATGAATGTTCAAAAAGTTAGTTAACGGACCGTAATGACCTTATTTGCTCATTTCTCGACTATTTCCCGCTGTAACGGACTCCAGAGACCTTATTGGGCTCTCATCGTGACCATTTAACTGCTTTTGTCCGAAATAAGGTTTCCTCAGTCCGTTACAATCGGAGAAGACCAAAAAGCGGACGATTCGCATTTCTGGTGTCCGTTAGCTTGCTGGAACCTAAGTGAGGCTGAATTCATGATGGCTTTTTGAACGGGCTTCAGCCTTTCTTGTCATAAATATCCCGAATGCCGTCCCCCAGCAGATTAAACCCAAGCACCATCGTCGTGATGACCGCGCCGGTGATCAGAACATACCAGGGGGCGTTGATGATATACGGCTGGGCTTCGCTCAGCATCCGGCCCCAGCTTGGATCGGGCGGCTGTACGCCGAGCCCGAGGTAACTCAATCCGGCTTCGGCCAGCACCGATCCGGAAAACCCCAGCGACGCCGCGACAATGAGGGGCGATACCATATTGGGCAAAATATGCCGGATCATAATCCGCAAAGGCCCCGCCCCTTTGGCCACGGACGCTTTGACAAAATCGAACTCCTTATACTGGATAAAGCCGCTGCGGGCGATCCGTGAAAACGAGGGAATGCTCATCAACCCCAGGGCCAGGATCGTATTGTTCAATCCCGGACCGAACACGGATACGAGCATGATCGCCAGCAGAATTCCCGGAAACGCCTGCGTCGCGTCGATGAGGCGCATGATCGCCTCATCCACAAAGCCGCCAAAGTAGCCGGCCGCAGCCCCGATGATCAGCCCGCACGCCAGCCCGATGGAAACGGAAGTGGCTCCGATCAGGAAAGCCGTCTGCGTCCCCTCCATGATCCGGCTGAAAATATCCCGCCCAAAGTTGTCGGTCCCCCACCAATAAGCCGGCTGCGGGGGAGCGAGCCGCATGGCGGTATTCATCTCATTCGGTTCATGCGGGGTATAGAACACTCCCGTCAGCATGAACAGCAGCAACAACATGACCAGAGATCCGCCGATCATCAGCGGTTTGCTTTGGAGCCATCGTTTTAGCTTCATCGCCCTCTCACCTTTTCAGTCGAATGCGGGGATCGATCGCTTTGTAAAGCAGATCCACGATAAAATTGATGCCGACCACCAAAATGGCGATATATAACACGAGCGTCTGCACCAGCGGCAAATCCCGGGTGCCGATCGACGTGATCAGCAAATTCCCGAGGCCCGGAAGGGCGAACACGTTCTCCACCACAATGCTGCCCCCCAGAGTATCGGCGATCAGCAGACCGATGATCGTCACGACCGGAATCAGCGCATTGCGCAAAATATGGCGGTACATGACGGCCTTCTCGCGCAACCCCTTGCTCCTGGCTGTCCGTACGTAATCCATGCGGGCTTGATCCAGCAGCGTGTTGCGCAAATAGCGGATCACGACGGCGATCCCGGGGACCGCCAAGGCCAGGGACGGCAAGAACAAGGAGCGGACCGCGCCGACCGGATCCTCGCTCCAGGGCACGTAGCCGTAGGTCGGAAACAGCCGGAAGGTCACGGAAAAAACCAGAATCAGTATAAAGGCCAGCCAAAAGGACGGTACGGCCACGCCGAGCTGGGTCAGGGCCGACAGCCATACCGCCGGCCACTTGCCGTCCTGTCTGGCGATGAAAATCCCGAGCGGAAGGCCGATGAACAAGGTCAATCCCAGGGAAAATAGCGCCAGCGATACCGTCACCGGCAACCGCTCCGCCAAAATATCCGCGACCGGCCGCTGGTAACGCAGCGACTCGCCGAGATCGCCGGAAGCGGCGCTTTGGATCCAGGTCAGATAACGTTCGCCCGCGGGCCGGTCCAGCCCCATCGTTTGGCGAAGCGCCGCCAGCTGATGGGGATCGGCGTCCACCCCCAAAATGATTTGCGCGGGGTCCCCCGGCAGAACCTGGAACACGAGAAAGGTGATCACCGAGACGAGCAAAACCGTAGCGGCCAGCGTAAACAGCTTGCGGATGTAAAATCTCAAGGCACATTTCCCCTAATTATTCTTCCGTGTAGTACATCGCGGCAAAATCGTATTTTTGCACGGGATACATTTTGAAGCCGTGCAGGTTTTTCTTCATCGCCACATTGCGGCTTGGGTCCATGATGAACACGGCGACCGCCTGATCGGTCAGAATGGTCTGCGCTTGCTTGTACAAGTCGACCCGTTTGCTCTCATCCAGCTCCGTGCGGGCCTGGCCTACGAGACCGTCAAATTCGCCGTTGCTGAATTTATAGAAATTTTTCGCATAGGTCGTTTCGTATCTGCCCAGCACTTCATGCGGGTCCAGCTTGCCGGTCAGACCGATGATCGTCGCTTCGTATTTGGCGTTGTTGTAGACGTCCTCAAGCCAGCTGCTCCATTCGATTTGTTTGATGGTTGCGCGAATCCCTACTTTTTTAAGCTGCTCGCTGATCACCTGCGCCGTGTCGACATGAAATTGATAATTGGAAGGAACCGTGATGGTCAGGTCGAACCCGTTCTCGTACCCCGCTTCCTTCAACAGCTGCTTCGCTTGCTCGGCGTCCGGCGTATAACGGTTATCCAGCCCTTCCTGATAATACAGCTTCATGGCCGGACTCATGTTCGAGCCCAATTGGGTGCCGTTGCCGTCGGCGACCGTCTGGATGATAACGTCCTTGTCGATCGCATAATTGATGGCCTGGCGTACCTTCAGATCATCCAACGGTTTAACCGAATTGTTCAAGGCCATCAGTTGGACCATATTTTGCGGACCGGATACAATCGTGTAGCCGTCGCCCAATTGCTGCACGCCTTGTTCGCCGATGCCGGGCACCATGTCGATATCGCCGGCTTGCAGCGCCAGGACGGACGAATTGGCGTCGGGCATGATTTTAAACTCGATCCGGTCCAGCTTGGGCGCGTGGTCCTTGTCATAAAAATGCTCGTTTTTCTCCAGCACCAGCTGCTGCCCCGGTTGGTATTCCGCAAACTTGAAAGGCCCCGCTCCGATCGGCCGCTCGCTTTGCTTCTCGTAGTCTTTCGGCACAATTGCGGCGATGTTGGCGGCGAGGAACGCAGCGTCCCGCTCCTTGAGCTTGACGATGACCGTAAGATCATCGGGCGATTCGAGGCTTACGACGCCGGAAAATTTCGAGGAGAGCGGCTCCTGTCCGTTCAGCCCGGCGAGTTTGGCATACGCGTACTCCACGTCCTCCGAGGTCAGCGCGGAACCGTCGTGAAACGTTACGCCCTGCTTCAGCTTGAACGTATAAGTCAAGCCGTCCTCCGAGACCTGGTAGGATTCGGCGATGGCCGGGATCAATTCGCCCTTCTCTCCGGCTTCGAACAAGCCGTCGAACACGTTGTCCATCATCGAGCTGGTATCCGTGGCCGCCGATAAATACGGATCCAGGTTGTCCGGTTCCGTGGCCATCGCTACTCTGACGGTTCCGCCCTCCTTCGCTTTCTCCGTCCCGTTCTCCGCCGCAGCCGGCGTCTGCGTTTGCGTCTGCGGCTCCGTCGTCGATCCGTCCGCCGTTCCCGCCGGCTGGGCGCCTCCCCCGCAACCGGAAACGATCACGGCCAACAGAGCCAAAACGGACAAGCCAGCAGCGAAGTTGTTCTTCAGTTTCATTACGGTTTACCCCTCTCCCTAAATAAATTTTCTGTATGTCTTGTGCGTCAAATGCCAACCTTCATCCCGCAATAAGCCAACCTTACCGGACCGTCATATTTGCGGGCTGCCTCCGCCGCCAATTGGCGCCTGTCCCCGTAGTGGGGAAAATGCGTTAGAATCAGCTGCCCGGCCTTGGCCAAGCTGGCGATCTCCCCCGCCTCGCCGGCGGTCAGATGCCCCCGCATCACCCCCTTTTGGAAGTCGTAAAAGCTGCTTTCCAACACTAGCAAATCGGCGTTCGCCGCCAAATCAACGATGCTCTGACAGTACCCCGTATCCCCGGAATACACCAGCGACCGGCCGTCCGCAGACGTGATTTTGATGGCGCAGCAGGGAACGTCGTGGACATTCTCGGAAAAAGACAACGTCAGCTCCCCGACCGATACCGTTCGTCCCGGAACGATCGGATGTACCCTGACGTAATCGGGGTACGCAAACGCCAGTCCGTCAAGCTCGTCACCGTAGATGTACACGTCCAGCGGCCGATTGCGTTTGCCGATCTGCGTCAGAACGAGCGTGGCGAATTCCAGCGCATACGCGTCCGCGAAATGGTCGGCATGCGTATGCGTAATAAACACGGCGTCCAATTGCTCCAACTCGATTTCGTTTTGCAGCCTGGATAGAACTCCGCTGCCGCAATCGAGCATTATCGCGCTGCCCGCGTGCCGCAGCAAGTATCCCGAGGTTGCTTCATTTTTGGCGGGGTAAGCCCCCCAACAGCCAATCACCGTAAACTCCATACGTTTTCCTTTCCCTGACGACGTTTGGGTCGTAAGCCTACTTCGTTCTATGCATCCATTCGAAGCTGTCCTGAAACTCTTTAAACATCAGTTCCATCCGCTCGAGATTGCGCCCCACCCGGTCCTTCTCCAAATAGGAAATCTCGTTGATGATGGCGTTCACCACCGACAGGGATGCGGTATAGGAATCGAGAAAGCCGGTGGATTTGCATTCCGCCAGCAGCGTCAGATCGGCCAGCTTGGCGAAGGGAGACAGGCCGGAGTCGGTCAGCGCAATCACCTTGGCGTCTTGTTCTTTGGCCAGTTTGGACAGCTTCAGCGTCTTGGAGCAATATCGCGGAAATCCGCAGGCGAACACGACGTCGCCGGGTTTGATGTAGGATGCGTATTCCGCAACGCTTCCCTGGGGGATCAACTCGCAGTTGCCCAGCATGTATTTCATGACAAAGCTGAAAAATGAGGTTACAGACAAGCCCATTCTCCATCCGGCCACCCAAATCCGCTCGGCTTGCAGCAGCAAACCGGCCGCCTCATGAATTTGCGCCTTGTCCACCTGCAGCATCGTTTGCCGAATATTTTCCGCCTCCTGGGCAAAATGCTTCTCCAGCCACGACTCCTCCTGCCGGCTCGTGGTCTGGATGAAGTTATGCACGGCCCGCCGATCCTGGAGGACCATCCGCTGCAAATCCTGATGCATGTCGGAGAAGCTGGAATAGGACAGGGCTTGGGCCAGCCGGTGCACCGTCGCTTCGCTGACGCCGGATTTCTCGGCGATTTTTTGCGCGGACTGCAGGGCGGCTTCGCGGAGATGGCTCTGAAGATAGTGGGCCGCTCTTTTTTGTCCCGGGCTTAAGGCTTCGAACTTGTCGCGGATGCGCTCTTCAATCGCCGGCATGGCTTATTCTCTCCCGATAGATTGCTCCGGCGGCCGGGGGAGCCGGGGGATGTCCCAGGTAAGCGGGAACTTCATCGATCCCGGAAATCACCCGCGCGTCATCCAATTCCTCGATCCCCCGCTTGCCGTAAGGATTGATCAGCAGGCAATCCATGCCGACTTTGCGCGCGCCTACGCAATCGTCATAATAATTGTCGCCGACATATAAGGACTGCTGCGCGGTGACGCCGGCTTTTTGCAAAGCGTACGTGAAGATGGCCGGGTCCGGCTTCTCCATGCCAACCTCCGAGGAAACTACGATGACGTCGAGTTCCTCATCCAGCCGGTTCCGCCGGAGCACCTCCCGGGCGGTTCCGTCCCAATTGGAGATCAGGCCCGCCTTGTACCCCAGCTCCCTTAAATACCGCAGGGTCGGTTTGCTGAAATCGAACGCGCTCCAGCTCCAGCCCGCCGCTGCTTCCTTCGCCATGGTCCGTTGCGCCTGCAGCACCTCTTCGATCGGCAAGGCCAAGCCCAAGTAGTAGTTCAACACGCCGATGTACCATGGCAAATACGATCTTCCGTCCTTTCCCAGGACGCCCCGGAACTCTCGCATAAACAGCTTGTCCGCCAGATGATAGGCCATGGTGATTTCATCCAGAGTTTTAACGCAGTCGAATTTCTCCAACGTCCGTAAGTAGACTTCTTCGCGATTGGTCTTGACCAAGGTATAGCCAAGGTCAAACCATACAAACCGAATCATAAGCAATTCCCCCGCTTTTCCGCTATGAAGGATTTCCGTCACATCCTACAAAATGATTGTTTTCCTACAGCTTCAACTCCATAATAAAGGCGAACTATTTGTCGAAAATCAATTCAAATGATGATTTGCGTAAAGCTTAGGCCAATCCGGGAGAGGGAGAAAGCCGGCTTGCGGGAGAAACCGGCTCAAGAGCTTCCCCAAAGGGCGCGCAGCAGGGAGCGAAGTGTAAAAATGCATTCTATTCGCGCCATGTCGCTCCATTCCGGCTGATCAAGTGTAAAAGTGCAGTTCACTTTTATTTAATTATCCATAATTTTCCATATCCTCACAAAACAACTGCACTTTTGCTTCTCAACCGCTCGACAAGCGACTTTTGCGGAAAATAAGCTGCACTTTTGCAGTTGAGTGGAGGATCACGCCAAGCTGTCAGCATACTGTCGTCAAACTGTCGCTTCTTACCCGCTTCTTTACCCGCTACGTATACCTTGCCGAATATACAAAAAAGCACCGCCGATTCCTCGGCCGCGCTTCGTTTGCTGTCGATGTTGAACTAGGGGTTCCCACATTTCGTTGTTAATACAACACTCTCCACAAGTAAAAGGTCGCGTACGACTGCCACGGCTTCCAGCCTTCCGCCCAGGCCAGCAGCTCCTTTGGGGTCGGCTTCCGGTCCATCTTTAGCACATGCTTGACCGCATTGTGCAAACCGACATCGTCAACCGGAAAAGCGTCCGGCATGCGCAGGCAGCGCATCAGTACGTAATTGGCCGTCCACGGACCGATCCCGCGGATGCCGACGAGCCGCTTCTCCGCTTCTTTCACCCCGCCCAACGCCCGCAGCCCTTCCTTCGTCAGCTCACCCGAGGCAATCCATTGGGCCGTGCCGAGCAGATATTCGGATTTTTTCCGGGTCATGCGGACCCCCTCCAAATCCGCAGCGGTCAAACCGGCGATGTCCCGGGCGGACGGAAATACCCAGTACCGTTCTCCCTCACAATCCACGGAACGCCCAAAACGTTCGACGAGGCGCCGCTTCAGCGTGTAAGCAAAAGCCAGGTTGATCTGCTGGCCAATGATCCCCCAAGCCAGGGCTTCGAACAAATCGGGAATGCCGATATTGCGCAGCCCGTAGAACGAAGCGACCGTTCCCCGCAGCAAGGCGTCCCCTTGCGCCATTTCATAGAACGGACGCAAATCGGTATCCAAATCGAACCAGTCCCTGACATAACGAGCTACCTCTTCGCGATCTTGCTTACTGGAAGGGGCCGTCCCGCCGAGGAATCGAACCCCCAGGGCCTCGCTCCCCTCCGCGCTGATTTCCACCACGGCGATCGCCCCGGATGCCAGCGGAATCGCCTTGTACAGCCGCTGATGGTCAATACGCGACAGACACTCGTTGGATGACCGTGACAAGTACTTCATATTTTCGGCAAAACGGAATTCCTCGGGTACCGGCAGCATCAGCATATCCCCCCGATCTTCCCACACCACGCCCGGCTCTTCTGAATAAGTCCGACTGATGACACTTCCTCCTCACTTTAACTAACGCTTTACCCTTCTAGTTTTAACACGATTGACGTTCTAATGAGTTTCGTTATCTTGCTTTTCCATTTGAAAAGCATGACGAGGCGGCCTCCGCAAAGGTATACTAAGGCTGGAGGTGAGGTTACCCATGTCGACCACCCGCGGCGAATATCCAACCGCCAGTGAAACCGAGTGGCAGGCGATCATCCATAACGATGCCTCGCAGGACGGCCGTTTTTTCTACGCGGTCGCCAGCACGGGGATCTTCTGCCGGCCCTCATGCAAATCGAAGCCGCCCAAAAGGGAAAACGTCCGCATTTTCGCCAGCGCCGAGCAAGCCAAGGCCGCCCGCTTCCGCCCGTGCAAGCGCTGCAAACCCGATGGACAACCGCTGCCGGACCGGGAATGGGTGGAGCAAGTCGCCGAATACATCGACCGCCATTATGAAGAGAAGCTGACGCTGGAACTTCTCGCCGACATGTGCCACGGCAGCCCGTACCATCTGCAGCGCACTTTTAAACGCGTCATGCAAATGACGCCGGTCGAATACATCCAGCGGCGCAGAATCGAAGCGGCCAAACGCGCGCTGCTCCACACACGGCGCACAGTGGCGGACATCGCCCTTGAGGTGGGAATCGGCAGCCCGGCGTACTTCATTACCTTGTTCAAAAAAACAACCGGCGTCACGCCCAACGAATATCGGAATTCGCAGGCGGGCTCGCCGACCTAGTGACCTAATATTGTATTTTGCATTACATCATTTCTGGAGGTGGATTCCCCATGAAAACCAACCAACCTCAGCCTTTATACTGGTCACGGCTCCACGGTCACCCATGGAGCCTGTACCTCGCCGCCACCGACAACGGCCTGGCGTACGTTGGCTCTCCCGGTCGGCCGTTTGAAGAATTGGCCGCTTGGGCCGGCCGCCGCTTCCCAGGCAGCCCGCTCACGCAGGACGAGCAGCGGCTCGCTCCTTACGCTGCCGAGCTGACGGAGTATTTGGCGGCCAAACGCGAACGTTTCACGCTCCCCCTCGATTTGCGGGGGACGGCATTTCAACTCACGGTATGGAAGGCGCTTTGCGACATTCCCTTCGGACAAACCCGTTCCTATTCGGAGATCGCCGAAGCCGTACACAAACCATCCTCCGTCCGCGCCGTCGGCACGGCGATCGGAGCCAACCCGCTGCTGATCACCGTTCCCTGCCATCGGGTGATCGGCAAGAACGGCGCGCTCACCGGCTACCGCGGCGGCCTGGAGATGAAAACCCGGCTGCTTGAGCTGGAGAGGTGAAACCGCTGACCCGCCCTTGCCGGGTGATTGTGCCCTTTGAATCTCCCGTTATTCTTTCACTGAACCGAGCGTGATGCCGGTCACGAAATACTTCTGTAAAAATGGATAAATAACTAAAATCGGAATCATTGTGACCACAATTTTGGCCGCATTGAACGTCCGCTGCGAAAATTGGATCAAATCCTCCGCACGAGTCGTGTTGGAAATGACCGGTTGCACGACGAGCTGCTGGATATAAGTCTGCAAGGGGATGTTGCTTTGCTTGTTGATCAGGATCAGACCGTCAAAAAACGCATTCCAATGATTGACGATGCTAAACAAAGTCACTGTAGCTATCGCCGGCAGCGCAAGCGGAACGGCGACCGACAGCAGCATTCTCCATGGGCCCGCGCCGTCGACAACCGCAGCTTCGTTGATTTCCTTTGGCTGATTGCGAAAAAAATTCATCAGCAAGATGACATTAAAAATCGGAACCGCTCCGGGCAACGTCAGCGCCCAAATCGTATCGATCAAATGCAGGTTTTTGACGACCATGTACCAGGGGATCAATCCGCCGTTGAACATCATCGTAAAAACGATAATCCAAACGTAAACGTTCCGGCTCTTGAACTCCGATCGCTCTTTGGCCAGCGGAAAGGCCATAAGAACGGTTAAGACGAAATTAATGAGCCCGCCGATCAACACTCTTTTTACGGATACGCCGAATGCTTCGAAAAACCGATGGTCGCCCAACATATATTCATACGAATAAAAAGTGAAGTCGACCGGAAACAAAGTGACCAAACCGGCCGCCGCCGCCGATTTTCCGCTTAGAGAGAGGGACACGATGTAAACGATCGGCAGCAAACAGAGCAAAGTGATCAAGAGCATGGCAACAAGCAGGGCTATATCCGTCGGTCTGATCCGCCGTTTTGTTGAAAGCGTCATGAGTACACTTCCTTTCCTGGACGCTAGTCGCTAAAAAATGCGGTAATTGGCGTATTTTGCAGCCAACCGGTAGGAGATAAAAATTAGCACGAACCCTACCAGCGATTTTAAACCGCCGACCGCCGTAGCCAAACCGTATTGATATTGCACCAGCCCGATCCGGTAAACATAGGTGTCGATAATATCTCCCGACGGATACACGAGCGGGTTATATAGGTTATAAATCTGATCGAAGCCCGCGTTCAAGATCTGTCCGATATTGAGCGTAGTTACGAGCACAATCGTGGGCAAGATGCCCGGCAGCGTGACGCTCCACATTTTGCGGAGCCTTCCCGCCCCGTCGATCTCGGCCGCTTCGTACAACGAAGGGTTGATCGCGGTCAATGCCGCCAGAAAGATGATGGCGTTGAAACCGAATTCTTTCCAAACGTCGCTCAATACGACAATGATCGGAAACCAGAAGTTGCTGCCCAGGAAGAACACGGTTTCGCCGAACAATCCTTTTACGACTTGATTTACGATGCCTTGGGCGGATAACATATCCGTCAAAATCCCCGCCAGGATGACCCAGGACAAAAAATGAGGCAAATAAATAATCGTTTGAAACCACCGCTTCATCCGCGGAAAAACAAGTTCGTGCAGCAGCAGCGCGGTCCCGACGGGGACAAGAATCTGCATGATCATTTTCGATATCGAAATGTACAAGGTATTGAACAAGATTCGTTTGCTGTCCTCCAGTTGAAACATGTAGATAAAATTGTCAAAACCTACCCATCTGGAACCCGTGATGCCTTTGACAGGGATGAAATCCTGAAAGGCGATGGCGATGCCAAACAAAGGGACGAGCCCGAACAAAACGATAAATAGCATGCCCGGAGCCAACATCAGATGGTAATGAAGCGAAGCGTTGTTCTTCCCCATTGTATCTCCTCCGAATCCTCACCTTGCTTGATGAGCAAAGGGAGTCCAAGCCTTGGCCCAAACTCCCTTCTTGAAATTAATGTTGGTCCACGGCAGCCTGAACCTCGGCCGTGATTTCCTCACCGCCTTGGGCCTTCCATTTCTGCACGAAGTCGTCAAAATAGTCGACGGTTTCGGAGCCCATGATGATCTTTAGCATCGTTTCATCCTCGAGCTTCTGGAGATTCGCCCATTTTAAACGCATCGTATCGGTCTGATCGTAATAAACGCCTTGCACCCGATGGATGCCGTCGCCCGCCAAAACCAAGGCGCCCGTCAGAAAGGCGTGACGCTGCGACCAGGCGCTGAGATCTTTCTTGGGCGCCTCCTTGTCTTTCAAATAGGACTCGTAAACCTGCTTGGTTTCCCCTTGCAGCGTATCCTCGCCTGCTTTACCTTCGATCACCGCTTGGACAGCCAAGGCTTTCTTTTCCTTATCGTCATAGTTGCTGAGCAACAGCGAAAACGGCATGTTCATCCATTGGTACGGATCGTTTTGGACGATGCCTTCCCCTTGCATCTGGTCAACATCGAATTGCAAATTAAGCGTCTTCAACACCGCTTCGGGATGCTCGTATCCCTTGCGAACCACCAAATAGCTGGCGCTTGGCGCAGCCATGTGCGTATTCATTTTGCCTTGGCTTCCGGTCGGCGCCGCATACGCGACCCATTCCGCTTTAGAATCTTGGCTGACCGCATCATTCAACGGAGAGAACGGCAACCACCACGGCCCGAAAAAGATTCCCGCCTTGCCGCTGACCACGAGTTCCGTGGACTGCTCCGGCTTTTTCACCGCGAATTCCCGATCGATCAACCCTTCTTTAACCATATCCTGAAGTTTGGCCAACGCTTCCTTCATTTGGGGCTGGATCGAACCGTAGGTTACCTTCCCCTGGTCATCCTTTACCCACAATTCCGGATAAGCGTCAAAGGCGCTGAAGATTGTATCGAAGCCATACTGGCTGTTGCCGACATTGACGATCTGCTGGGTTCCCAGAATTCCTGCCGACCCTTTTTTCTCCTGGAAAGCCTTCGTTACCGCAATAATGTCGTCGAGCGTTTTCGGCGCCGGAAGGTTCAGATCATCCAGCCAGTCCTGACGCACCCAGAGCAAATTTTGGCCGTCGGCTCCGGGGCTGATGTTCGGGAACGCGCGCAACTTTCCGTCAAAAGTCGCCGAAGCCAGGCTGTATCCGTTCGTGGATTCGTAAGCGGCCTTGAGGTTCGGCGAAACAAAACCGGCATAGGTTTCCGTCAAATCCTCCACCATATCCGCGTTGACCAACTGAACCAACTGCTGCTTGTCCACGACCATAACATCGGGGAGGTCCCCGCCGGAAAGGGTGAGGCTGACCTTTTGCTTGTAAGCGTCGCCGGACCCCGTCGCCTGCCAGGCATTTACGTATTTGATGTTCAGCTTTTCGGAAAAATAGCGCGTCAGTTCATTATCCTCGACAGTTGAACCGCTCGGGAGCTTGGGATCGACCGCCGCTTCCTTGCCGATCGTGATCGTTACTTGCTCGGGCATCGCTGCGTAGGGATCCTGGTTCGGAGTCGTGGCTGCAATGCCTTCTCCGCTTGTGTCTTCGGCAACCGGAGCATTCCCGGGATCGCCGGAACAGGCCGATAACGCCAATGCGAAGCCCAACAAAAGCATGATCCGTTTCCGTTTCCTCATTTTTCTTCCCCCTTTGGACGAATTGGGATTACATTTCGAGTATAATGTCCATTCTCAAAACCCCGGGATAGAAACGTTTTACCGGATTTCGGTTTATTGTATCCGCTTTCATAAAATGCGTTGCCGCCGGTTGACTTTTTTCAGACCACGATTCACAAAATTCTACCGAAGCTGTTTTTAAAGCCTTAGCCTTTGATGGCGATAAGCGGATGGAAGCAGGCCAAACCGCTGCTGGAACATTTTGCTGAAATATTTATCGTCCTTGAAGCCGATTTGCCGCGCAATCGTATAGATCGGTTTATCGCTCTGCAACAAAAGTTGTTGCGCCTTGTAAAGCCGCAGCTCTTTCACGTAATCTTGAAAGGACTTTCCGGTTGCTTCTTTAAAGCTGCGGCTGAAATACGTGCGGCTCATATGAGCGATTCCGGCAATTTCATTCTGGTCAAAATCCAGTTCTTCCTGGGCATGCATGTATTGGACGGCCAGCAAAATGCCGTTCACGATATCGGGGGCTTGTTTTCCCCTGAACAACATACGCCGGAAATGATTGCGACCTTCCTGCAAAATACCGACCCAATGTTCCCAATGCCGCCCCTGCTCCAGTCGGGAGATCCACTCAACGGCGTAGTCCACGGACAACGTCAGGTTTCCGATCTTAAGCAGCGCCGGGAACACGCAACCTTTAAGTTCCGCAAGCGGCAAACGGAATCGACGGGTTTGCTCTAACATCAGCTCGTATACTTGATCGTCGCCAATCCATTTCAGATCGTTCCACCATTCGGAACAGGTCATCACGTCTTCCTGCTTCACGTCCAACCCGGGATTCGACGGGGTTCCTCCTGGAAGCGGGCCGGAAGTCTGCTCGTAAAATGCATATCTTTCCCGATCCATTTCCGAGAGGCCCATGGCCTTTTGTCGGTATAGACGAGAGATTCGTTCCAGAACCTCATCCATAAGATCGGCCTCCAAATCGTTTTTAACGACATAATCAATAGCCCCCATCCGGATCGCCTGCTGGGCAAGAGCAAATTCCTCATGACAAGTCAAGACGGCCACGGAGGTCCGAGGGTATTTATCCGCTAACTCGCTCATCAGGTCAAACCCCGACATGACCGGCATCATCAAGTCTGTGAATACCAAATCGGCCGGATCTTGTTCCATGCATTCCAACGCTTTGCTTCCGTTCATGGCTTCACCAATGACCTCCATGCCGTATTTTTCCCAAGGCATCATGGAGATCAAGCCCCTTCGTACCAACTTTTCATCATCCACGATCAGAACTTTCATCCTCTTCGCTCCATTTCGATTGATCATTTTCGGCAAGCCTATTTACACCAAAAGGAATTGTAAATGAAACGGAAGTCCCCCCCTCCGTCAAGCTCTGGATATCGAGTTTCCCTCGTCCTTGCGTATAGCTGCCAAGACTGCGGATCACGTACTTTAATCCGATGCCCATACCCGAAGAATGCGTTTCTTCCGTCGTTCCGCTTAATATTTCGCCGATCTGCTCCTTGCTCATTCCTTTTCCGTTATCGCGAATTTCGACCCGTACGTCTTCCCCTTCTACTCCGGCCGAAACCACGATCGCTCCCCCCGTCTCGGGAAGCCCATGATACAGGGAATTTTCCACGATAGGCTGCAGGATAAACCGCGGCATGGATACATTCATCAGTTCCCCGGGAACTTCATAACGAACGTCGAAATCAAAGTCATACCTGATCTGCTGCAATTCCACATAGTCCCTAAGCGACTGAATCTCATCATACAACGTGACGATTTTTCCGTTTTTGGCCAGATTATACTTTAATACTTTGGTAAATAACGACAAAAAGCGATCGATATCGTGCTGTCCGTTCATGCGCGCCAACCATTGAGCTGTATTTACCGTGTTGTACAGGAAATGGGGATTGATTTGGGCCATCAGCTTTTCCATTTCGATATCCTGTTTTTCCTTGGCCTTTGTCTCGACTTCCGCTACCAAAACTTCAATTTGATGATGCATTCCGTTAAAACGATCAATAAGGACATCAAACTCTCTCATGCCCGTCAAACGTATCTCTACATTTCCCCGACGGCTCGTCAAATCCCCAATCCCCCGGTGGATGCGGTGCAACGGGCCAAACACCATCCTCCAAACGCGAAGCGCAAGCAGCAAGCTGATCACAAGGGCAAATCCGGCCACCATGGAAAAACCGATCAACCAGGTTCTGCTCTCCTGGTGATAGTCCTGTTTGCTGATGAACACTACCAAATGCCACCCTTGCTTGGAGGTCGCCGTAAACGGGTAATAACCCGGAATAGGGTCGCCAAGGTAGCGGCCTCCTTCGGGCAACCATACCGGATGATCGCTGTACAGAACCGTATTGTTTGCGTCCGTCAATAGATGGAAGGCTTTCATCCCGTACTGTTTCATATTTAACACTTGTTGCAGTACCTTAGAATGGGTTTCGACATAAGCGTACAGAGGACGTTCGGGATCCCCCATTTTCCGCAATACGGAAAATACGGGCGTGTCATTGTATTTGTATAATGTTAAGTGGGGGCTATTGAACACAATGTCCGACTTTTCCGCCATTACCGGAAGACTTTCCAGGTCGGGTTGCTTCTCGTGGGTCAATAGCGTTTCGTACATCATTTTCCGGCTGGAGCTGTCATAATAGAACATCAACCCGGTATTCAGGTTGGAGGCATTGAGCAGGTTGACATTTTGCTGGATGTTTCTATTCAGTTGCGCCGCTTCATAAGGGTCTTCTGTCTGTAATAAACGCTCCAAATCCCGCCCGACGAACCCCTCAAAGGACATTTGTTGCGATACGTCGTACAGGTTGTTTAAAGTGGCTTCCACCGTTTGCAGCACGCGTTCCAGATTGTCCTCGATTCCCCTTTCGATCTTATTGTCCAAAATGGAAGTCATCGAATAAAAGGCCAGGCTGCCCGTCATGATTAACGGAATCATGGAGCTGGTCAGCAGAATAAGGTACATGCGTCCCCGAAGCGTATCGCGACCCAACCAACCGCGTATCGAATCAAACCCCTTTATCATCCATTCCCGCCTCCTGAAAAAAGAAAAACCGATAGCGAAGTGGTGAAGCGCTTTCTTTTCTTGTGATTCAACAATTATAACTACCCCGTCAAAAAAACGTCAATCACAGAGTTGGACCGTGCCCTGGTGTCCGTCCAGCTGTCTTTGCACGGTTATCCCTTTCGTTCAGGGGGGCTAGGGCCTGGAGTGAGGCGAACCCTTGTCTATTTCTCTGCTACCTGATCAAAGGGGATAATCGCGCAAAGCGTCCGGGCAGCGAGTGTAGATCTTCGTACACGCAAAAAGCCGATTCGTACAGGACTTTCCCGGTACGATCGGCTTCGAATTACGATCAGGAGGTATACCCGGCATCCCCGGTTCCCTCCTTAACCCCCTACTCCGTTCTCGTAAGCGGTGAGATGGCCTTCATGACTGATGCTACCGAATACCCCCATGCCGAAACTAATGACCAGTGCGAGTGCCAACATCCATTTCCGCATCCTCCAACACCTCCCCCATCAAAGTTTCGTACTCTCGCAGTTGCTGCCGCGAAGCATAGATGCGATGCTGCTCAAACAGCGGGACCATTTTCACAAAAAAATCCTTGTTCTTGAGAGAAACGGCGTATTTGAGCGCATAGATCAATTTCTCCAAGCCTTCCGCCATCTCCTGTTTGCGCAGCAAATAAATGGCCAACTGATAGTTGAGATCCAGATACCGATCTTTACTCACGGCCGAAACATAGTGATCCGAAAATCGGCTATATAAATCCGTATTCACGGGAAACTCTTTTAATACGTCGTCGATCAGAAAACCGTTGATGTTGGCGGCTTCGACAATGATCCTTAGACTGGGAAGAACTTCGTAAGGATGCTCTTTGAGCAAGCCGACGTATTCCGGTAGAATCGCTTCATTTCCGTTCAAAATCTCCAGGTTGTACCGGTTCGCTTTGGCCCAGACCTTAAATTTATCGACCTCATTCAAGCCCGTTTCGTCAAGGCCCTCAAACCAGCTTAAATCCGCGTATTCCTCCACGCAGGCCAGCGCCTCGCCGTACTTGCCCCGATGCTCCAAGGCCGAGCCTTTCAGCAAATAACCTTGGCCGTAATAGACCACCAGATGGCGTTCGCAGCGCAGCTCGCGATACGGATTGGGGTTCGCCGATTTGCGGCACATTTCATACATACGCTGGGCCAGCGTCTGCAGCTCCTCGGCAAATCTCTCGACATAAGTCCACTTTTGCAGTGTGTAATAAGCGTTCGCCAAATGCAGCAGCCCATCGAGCTGAAGATCCTCGGGAAGCCGGTTGCGGTACGGCTCGAACCAGGTTGCCGCCCGCAGGATGGAGTCCGCGTCGTCACACGAATTCATTCGGAACAGACGATATTGGCTGATCGCCAAACGCTCCGAATGCTGATATTTCTCGTGTTCGCATACCGATTGATAGAACAGCTTTGCCGCTTCGCGTTTTCCCGCTTTATCCAATTCTTCGCCAATCGCAAAGATCATCGGAAGATACGACAAGTCTTCGGCCAGGCGGGACAGCACCTGCTCAATGCAAGCCAATTCGCCGATTTCCGCACAGCGCAGCAAAAACGATTTCAGCCTCCGCCGGTTCGGATGCCCGGAGTCGATACACTCCTCAATGTATAAGGGATAATACCGTCCGATCGGCTGTTCCAACGCTTCGGTTATCAAGTCCAGTTGCTTTATAGAGATCGGTTTGGGGGGATTGCCGTTTAAAATGGCGCTGAGCGTACCCCGATTGATTCCCGAACGGTGGGAAAAGCTGTGCAAGGAATATCCTTTCCTTTCCAGTTGGCGGCTGATCACGGAGCGAATCGCGGGTTCATTCGTCATTTGATCTCCCTCCTTCGGAATCCCCTATTTTTTTACACATTATACGGAAGGATGAACAGGGGGTCAATTAAAAAAAGGAACTTCCCAATGGTTCTCGGGAAGCTCCTTACCGGAGGCTAGACTTCCAGGATGGATGGCATGATATGCGGGGTTCGGCCCACTTCTTTGGAAAAATACCGCCGCAGTTGCTGCTGCGTCGCCCGCAGCCAAACGTTATGATCGTACGATTCCTTCTCGCCAAGCCGGTTCAGGCTCCGCTTCAGCATCGCTTCGGCCCGGCGAAGCAGCGGCCGGGCATCCTGCATGTAGACGAAGCCGCGCGAGACGATATCCGGCCCGGCCAGGATTTGCCGCGTTTTACGGTCCACCGTCATCACGACAATGACGATCCCTTCTTGAGCCAGCTCCATCCGCTCTATCAGCAGTGCGTCTTCATGAGTTGGACGCATTTCCCCGTTGCTGATCAGCACTTGTCCGGAAGGAATCGTGCGTCCCCGTTTGGCCCGGTTCCGGTATACCGACAACGTATCCCCGATATTCATGACAAACACATGATCTTCGGGAATGCCCGTTTGCAGCGCCAGATCGCGGTGACTGAGCAGCATCCGGTATTCGCCGTGAATCGGGATGAAATATTTCGGACGAATGAAGCTGAGCATCAGCTTCAAGTCCTCCCGGCAGCCGTGCCCGGACGTATGGATATCGAAGATCGAGCCGTAAATGACATTTGCGCCCGCGCGAAGCAGCAGGTCGATACTCCGGTTAATATTCTGCGCATTGCCGGGAATCGGCGAAGACGAGTAAATCACGGTATCGCCCGGATAGACCTGGACGTTCCGATGGGCGCCGGAAGCAATCCGGCTAAGCGCGGCGTTGGGTTCTCCTTGACTGCCGGTGCAGACGATCAGCACCTGCTCTTCAGGGTAACGGTCGATATGCTTCACATCGATCAGCATCCCTTCCGGAACGCGGATGTACCCCAGATCCTGGCCGATGGCGAACACTTTCTCCATGCTGCGGCCGATGACGGCAATTTTGCGGCCCACGATCGCTGCCGCTTCCACCACTTGCTGCAACCGGTGTACATTGGAGGCGAAGGTGGCGAACAAGATCCGGCCCCGGCAGCCGCGGAACGACTCCAGGATGGCGTCGCCGACCCGACGCTCGGAAGGGGTAAAGCCTTCCTTCTCGCTGTTCGTGCTGTCGGCGAGCAGCGCTAACACGCCATCGCCGCCGACGCTGGCCATTTTGAACAGGTCGGCCGGACGATCCTCCGGCGTGAAGTCGAATTTGAAATCTCCCGTATGCACGATCGATCCGTAAGGGGTATCAACCACGATGCCGAAGGCATCGGGAATACTGTGGGTTGTCCGGAAGAAATGCACGGCCAGATGCTTGAAGGCGAACCGGTCGTTCTCGTGGAACACGTGCAGCTCCGCTTGCCCGAGCAGTCGATGCTCCTCCAACTTGGCTTTGACCAGCCCGATCGTCAGCGGACCGCCGTAGATCGGCAGCTGCAGCTGGCGCAACACGTACGGAATGGCGCCGATATGGTCCTCGTGGCCATGGGTAAGAAACAAGCCTTTCATTTTATGCTTGTTGTCAAGTAAATAACGGATATCCGGGATAATGCAATCAATGCCCGTCAAGCGGGAGTCCGGGAATTTGAGACCCGCGTCAATCAGAATGATCTCATCTCTGAATTCGATGCCGTACATATTTTTGCCGATCTCCCCGATCCCGCCAAGCGAGAAAATCCGGACGGGCGGAGGAGACGATTTGGAACGTCGATTTGTCTTTACTGGTTTAGTTGCTGCTACATTCATTAGGTAGATAATCCTCTCTGAAGGGTTCGTTCACTAGGCTATAAGAGAATTATACTGAATTATCGGCACAATAACTATTTAATTTTTACGGATAATCGGCGAAGCCGGGGGAATTTATCGAAAGATTTTAGGCTCTGTACTCAAATCGGGGGCTTATCGCACGGCAACAGGAACAAGGCATGAGTCTAACGCTTAGGAGCAACGCTATTGGGCCCAAAACGAGGACGCGCAGGTTGTAACGCTTGCAGGAGAGCTTATTTCCCGGTTTCTCGTCAAAAAAACGGCGTTTTCGCCCATATAAGCACGCTGACCAGCGTTAGAAATATCTCCCCCCACTTTTCGCTTAAATAAGCGCTCCTGTAAGCGTAAGAGTTATGCGGAGATACTCTTCAGGCCCCGACGGGACGACGAATTTGAAGCGAGGATAATTGAAACAAGTAACATAAAATGCTAATATAAAGACATGAAAAGGAGCCGTGCTTCCAACACGGACTCCTTTGAGCAGTAGCCGCTTTTAAGGGCGGAAGGCATTTACAAGGTGCTATCCATAAAAAATAGACTGCAAACCTTTGTCAGAGGGCAGTCTATTTTTTATTACGGAAAGAAAGTATCAGAACGATTAAAGTCGCAAATGAGATCATTAGCGTTTCGTGTTAAGTCACAATGTCGCTTTTTCTAAAAGCGAGGAGGGCCAGCGTTAAACAAACGGCGATGATGACCAAAGGAATCAGCGTCATGCGGAGATACTCTTCAGGCCCCGACGGGACGACGAGTTTTGAATTTACTACGTATTGTCCGGAAAATTTAAATATCTGAGTCATTAAGCTATGCTCCGAGACCGTGCGCAAAAAGGCGGAGGCGGAATCTTTCAGATACCCGCTAAGCAGAAAGTCGCCGAACACGGCGATAAAAGTGAAAATGATCGCCGAAGCCGTTCTTTTGATCAGGATCCCCGCCATCATCACGATGGAAGCGTAAGCGGCCAAATAGAGAAAGTTGAACACAAGCGCCAACATCGCGGACTTGAGATTTCCCGCAGGATCGTTGTTTCCAATAGGAGAACCCGCAAGCAGCGCCAACGCCATATATAAAATATAGAACACTCCAAAAAATTGAACGATCCACCCTAAAATCGCCAGGAGTTCCGTCACATATTTCCCGATCAAATAGGACTGTCTGCTCTGACCTGAGGAAATGATATTTTTGATGGAGCCGTACTCATATCCCTCCGTCGCGAAACAACAAGCATGCACGGGAATAATAAAGTACAGAAATAACGAAAGCTGGGTGGAGGTTCGCAAGGGTTCCGCCGGATTGCTTAACGCAAATCCGGTTTTCATACCGATCCATACGGGAAGCGCAATACCGGCGAGCAAAAAAATCAAAGTCACCGCTCGAAAGGCGGATTCTTTTCGCAAATAATAGATTTCGCCTTTTAGAAAATTTTTCATGAAGCGTGGCCTCCGATCAGGTCCATATAGTAGTTCTCCAGATTGGGAGATGACAGATGGATTCCCTCAACCGGAACTCCCTGCTTCAGCAGAATCGCCATAAGTTGTTCCAGATTCGTGTCCTCCTTGGGAATGTGGATCTCTCCATTATCCTTGATCGTTATTCGCTCGAGGTTGAGCTGTCCTCTTAAAACTTCGACAGCCGCCGACAGATCCGGCGTTCGAACGCATAGGCTGGTTTCCGCGGACTTTAATAATGCTTGGGCGGAGATCTCCTTGATTAACTTTCCGCGATGGATGAATCCAAATTTAGTAGCCAATAATTGCAGTTCGCTTAAAATATGACTGGAAATCAAAATGGTTACTTCTTTGTCTCTTGCCAGATGCTCCAGAATTTTGCGCACTTCCACGATCCCTGAAGGGTCAAGTCCGTTGATCGGTTCGTCCAGCACCAGAAATTTCGGCCGATTGAGCAGGGCGATGGCCAGTCCAAGCCGTTGTCGCATGCCTAGCGAGTATTCCGAAACCTTCTTATTTCTTCCGGTGTCCGTCAAAGATACCGTATCCAACACCTCGGCAATTCGGCCAGGATTCCTAATTCCGTAAATCCGGCAATAAAAGGTCAGGTTCTCCTCCGCGTTCAAATGCGGATACAGCGCCGGCCATTCGATGAGAAACCCGATCTGACGCCTAGCCGCATCCCATTCGCTTTTTTCCGTTTTTCCAAATAGAGAAAAGCTGCCCTGCGTCGGATATACCAAACCGCCAATGATTCGCATCAGGGTGGTTTTGCCGGCCCCGTTCTCCCCGACAAACCCATAAATATCTCCGGCTTGAATCGTCATATGAATATCCTGAAGCGCGAAGGAGGATCCGAATCTCTTCGTTAACCCTTTTGCCTCAAAAATCGGCGTCTCCATGTCCAAACACTCCTCTACCTGCTGTGATCGAGGTCATCATAACATGCTTGTCCTTCCTTCAAACCACGGATTGTCAGAATTAAGAGCTTTCGTGTAACTATTCAGGGGTTCAAAAATTGTATAATCAAAGGGAGGACGGTAGAAAGGAAGGTTCACGTGATTCGAATCTCCGTGTGTGATGACGACCTGCCAACAACCGAACGGGTCGAAGAACTTTTATCGGATCTTCAATACACGATTCCTGAGAAAATAGAGGTGTCTCTTTTCTATTCCGGAGAAAGTTTCTCTAAAACCATTCAGCAAGGTTGCCCGTACGATATTATTATCATGGATATTGAGATGGAAGGCGTTAACGGCATTGAGGCGGGGCATGCGCTTCGAGCGAGCGATGAGAATGACAACGTCCAGTTGATATATATTTCCAGTCATGAACAATACCATGTTCAGCTGTTCGATGTTCATCCGTCCGGGTTTATCAAGAAACCCCTCGCCCCCGAATCCTTCAAAGCCAAACTGACGTCTGCCATTCATAAAGCGATTCGCAAGCGGCGGCAAGCCTATCGCAGTTTTCTGCCGGTACGTCAAAAGGGAAGCGAGCAACTGGTACCCTTCCGGGAAATTATGTACCTGGAAAGCAACTTGAGAAAGATTTCGCTCTACACCGGAACCGGTCCTATCGAATATTACGGCACGTTAAATGAAGAAGAAAAGAAACTGACGGGCGGGGATTTTATACGAATCCACCAGTCGTACATCGTGAATTTCTACTTCGTAAGAGAAATTGCCTACAGTAAACTTGTGCTTGTTACGGGCAAAACATTGCCGATCAGTGAAAAGAGAAGCTCCGCCGTCCGAAAAAACTACTTGAAATTCAGAGGGGATTTTATTGGATAATGCCTTTACGGAAGAACTGTTTTATTTGGGGACCCTTCCGATTTTATCGTTTATCGTTCACTATTTTTTCGGCCATTGCTTCGTTTGCCGAGTGGAAAGCAAATTGAAGCTTGGTTTATTTTACGTTCTGTACTTCATCGGGACCGTTGCTTTGCGTTTAAGCCCATTCCCCGGCGCCGTTCAACTGGCTATGAACACGGGGTTAATAGTAGGGATGTCTTTTCTTTATAGGGGAAATTTGAAGTGGAAAATCGGCGCGGCTCTGTTTATCGTGGCCCTCATTATTTTAAGCGATGCGGCGATGCAACCCGTGTATTCGAGCAACGGATACATTCTAACTCTTTTTCTTTCCAAGCTGTTGATGGTTTTGTTGGTCTTCCTATTGGTTCGACTCATCCGATCTTATGGAGCAGGGGATCTATCCGGACGATATTGGGTGCTTTTATTTTTATGTCCGTTTTTAAGTGTAACCGGTATCCTCTCGCTTTCAAGCAACTGGGCTTATCGGACGTCCCCTATTTTGTTTCCGGTCATCTCCAGCGGGCTGCTGATCATCAATTTTTTGATTTTTATTCTATATGACCGCGTATTAAGCTTTCAAACGGCTCAGACGAGAAATCGACTGTTGGAGCAGCAAAATAGATATTATGTAAATCAATATCTGCAAACCAAAGAAAAACAGGAGGAAATATCGAAGTTCCGGCATGATTTTCAAAATATTCTGCTGGGATTAAGAGCAAAGCTGCAATCCGGTGAGGAAAAAGCCGGCCTGCAGGAAATAGACAAGCTCCTTGGAGGTTTCGAAGATAGCTCGGGAGGCTGCCATACCGGTAACCTGATCATTGACTCGATCATCAATTACAAGCAGCAGGCGGCCCGGGTCGATCAAATTCCCTTTCATTTGGATTTGAATATCCCTCCGCATCTGGAGCTTGATACCGTGGCGATAAGCGTTATTTTGGGAAACGCATTGGATAATGCCATCGAAGCCTGCAAGACGGAAGCCAATATTGATCGGCAAATCAACATTCATATGCATTACCTTAACCAAAGTTTGTTTATACGCATCCAAAATCCGTACGTCCATGAAATCCGTACAAACCGGAAAGGAGATATCCTTTCCGCCAAATCCGGAAACCGCGGCACCCATGGTCTCGGCTTAAAGAATATCAAAAAAATCGTTGCCGACTGCGGCGGCATCATCGAGATTTCATACCGTGATCGGCTGTTTCAAATCGAGATTGCGCTGTTTAATATCCGCCGCCAGGAGCCGCATGGATGAAGCCAATCGAATCCACCGCTATTTTATATTGCCGATCAATTCCTGATAGGCATCTATAACTTCCGGTGAAGCATAGTTTTTATAACGTTCGAATAATTCCACATATTTGATGATCAAGGATCGATTATGAATGTTTAAATAACAGTATTGCTCCAGGCTCTCTATAAAATAGTTAAAGCCCTCCGAGTATTTGCCTTTGCGTAAATAGTAAATTGCTAATTCGTTAAGAAGTTGGGAAATGCGATCTAATATAAACTGCTGAGTGTACACACCCAGGGATACTGGTTGTTTGCTTAAAAGTTGAATTTCCAATTCGAATCGCTGAAGGATGTCGTCGACATCCATATCATACCGATTTGCTGCCTCCATAATATTTGAAAGCGAAAGTATGATCTCATCTTTTCTGGATGACATATAAGCCACATAATCCGGAAGAACGCTTGCATCTCCAGATGATAGTCTGTTCAATAGGGTATTTGCTTGAGCCCATTCTTGAAACTGATCCTTCCAGTATTTCGTTTCCGGATCGTTCTCCTTCACCCAGCTTAAATCAGCGTAAAACTGAATACATCGCAGCGCCTCTTTATACTCTCCACGCAACTCATTAATATTTCCAAGAAGAAGATAAGAATAAGCCAGATAAAAAAACAAAGGTCTGTTCGTCTTTCTTTGGAGTACGGTTCTCTTCCTTTCCGAGAAGTAATAAATTTTGGCCTTTTGCTCCAACCTTTGAACGATTTTCTCTACTTTGTCCCAGCGGTTCAAAGCACGATAAGCGTTGGCCAAATCCTTTAACGCATCAAGTTGACTTGCTTCATCGAGCCGCTCGACAAAAGGCTCAAACTGAATCGCGGCCTGGAAATTCTGATCCTGGTCATGGCCCTGCCCAATCAGAAACAAGCGGTACTGGCATAAGGCCAACCGTTCGGAATGTTGCCTGCGCTCGGTCAGGGCGACATTTTCGTACAAAATCCCCGCCGCTTCCAATTGACCCGTTTTATAAAATTCTTCGGCCAAATCAAACAAGAGATGTGCATATAGCGGATTGTCAAGCAATAAGCCAACGATCTCCCGAATAAGGTCCGGCATATCCAGTTCGGCGCAATATTGCAGCATCGGTTTCACCCTGCGCCAATCGGGGTTGGCTTCATGCAAGTACTCGCCAATATAAGTCTTGTAGAAATAACCCCGGGGAAGCTCCATTACCGCCGTGATCCGTTCCAATTGTTCTACCGCGAGCGGACGGTTCCCGTTCAGGATTGAGCTGACCGTCCCGGGGTTCAATTCCCATTGCTTGGCCAATTGCGTAAGACTTAACCCGTTCCGCTCCATATATTTATGAACTGCTTCAATAATCGTGGTCCGATATTTCAAGTGATTCAAGTGAATCCCCCTCAATCATGTAAATAAGACTATACAAATTATTTTAGGGGATTATGTCTAGATTTGGAAAAACAAAAATTAAAAAGCAAAAATCTTACATGACAAAAAAGAACCAGCTCGTAAGAGCTAGTCCTTGAAAAACGCTGTTCTGATAGAATAAATCAACCTATCCCAATGTGTTCAGCAAGATGGAAATGTCCACCATTTGGTGTGGCCTGAATGGGAGTGATTAACACTAATAAAAAACTACTTAGCAAGAGGAGCTTTACCCATTTTCTTTTCATCTTTGTACACCTCATTAATTAAATTTTTGTAGGCCGATTTGATTTCGGAAGAGGCATGCTCTCTAAAAAGCTCGAACAACCCTACACACCTAATTATACACACTTTATTATTTGTAGTTGTAGATATTTCCAAACTATGAATTAAATAATTAAACCCGTCTGAAAACTCACTTTTATGTAAGTAGTAACTAGCTAATTCATTTAGAAGTCTAGAAATGCGATCCGAAATAATTTGTTGAGGGTACATTCCAACTGCTGCTGGTTTTTTAGTCAAAGAATTAATCTCCACTTCAAAACGCCGGATAATATCGTCGACATTAATATCAAATCGGTTTGCAATCTCCATGATGTTTAATAACGACAGAATAATATCATCTTTCTTAGATTCGATATTGGCTACAAAATCCGGGAGTATACTTATATCTCCTGAAGATAGTCTGGTCAATAGAGTATTCGCCTCGGCCCACTCTTGAAAAAGATTCTTCCAATGTTGCGTCTCCTTGTCGCTTTCTTTTACCCAGCTTAAATCCGCATAAAGCCGAATATATCGTAGTGCTTGCTCATAATCTCCTCGGAAATCCCAAATGCTTCCACGAAGCAGATAAGAGTACGCCAAATAAAAAAACAAGGGCCTGTTTGGTTTCTTTGGAGGATCTACTCTTTGTTGCCGTTCCGAGAAGTAGTAAATCATGGCTTTATGCTCCAAATTTTCAGCTACCTTCTCTACCTTATCCCAGCGGTTTAAAGCGCGATACGTATTAGCCAAGTCTTTCAACGCATCCAACTGCTCCACTTCATCCAACCGCTCCACAAAGGGCTCGAACTGAATGGCCGCCTGATAATTCAACTCTTGGTCGTTTCCTTGGCGGATCATAAACAAGCGATACTGACAAACGGCCAACCGCTCCGAATGTTGCTTTTGCTCGCTTTCGGCGATGCTTTCGTATAAGATGGCGGCAGCGGCAGGCTTGCCGCTTCGAAAAAAGTCCTCCGCAACTTCAAACAACGGGGAAGCATACATTAAATTCTCCATCAATAAATCCACGGTTCTCCGAATGCAGTCCTGCTTCCCGAGTTCCCCGCAGCGGTACAGAAAAGGTCGGATTCTGCGCCAGTTGGGTGACGCCTCGGTCAAATACTCCTTAAAATACTCTTCATAAAGGTCCCCTTCCGCCAATCCCATCAACGCCGTCAGACGATCCAATTGCTCAACGCTCATCACCTTCCTTCCATTGATCATGGAACTTACGGTACCGGAGTTCAGCCCCGCCATTCTGCTCAATTGGCTGATGTTTAAGCTTTCCCGGTTCATAAAGCCTCTCAATTCCGTTAAAATCGTGGTTGTGTGATTCATTCGATAACCACTCCTAACAACCCTACAATTCCTTGCATTAACCACAACCTGATCATGGAATAGAAGTATCCGCCAGTTAATGGTTAATATTTCTATCCCAAATCTAATATACCAGTCCGTTTTTGTCAATAATATGCAATACAGAACTTTTGAATTCTTTTTTACGGAATATGAATCTTACAATGCTCTGCAGTTCGCCCCTCCGTATCGACTAAACTTAATACGAGAGGTGGCCTTTATGGAAGTAGCCAAACAAGTCGGCAAAAATGTCAGGTACTATCGCAAACTTAAAGGGCTTACCCAGGAGCAACTGGCGGAGTCGACAGAGACGTACGGTTCCTATATCGGACGGTTGGAACGCGGGGAACAAAACGTACAGCTCGAAACGCTGCATAAAATCGCGGATGCGCTGCAGATCAGCGTGTATGCCTTATTCCGGAATCCAGGGTACGACGAGCTTCGGGATCAGACATGGATTTGGCAAATCGTGCAACTGCTGCAGGAGCAGCCTGCCGAGGAACAAGCGCGTGCGTATCGCGTACTGAAAGAAATGTTCCGTCAAAAATAAAAGGGTTTAAAACGGACTCCCTCCGCTTTAAACCCTTTATTCATGTTCTTACTCCCACAGCCCGCTGCGACCCGCGACCTCCAGCCAACGGGCGGCCAGCAAATCGTGGCCCGCTGCCGTCGGATGGACGCCATCCCAGAGCCAATATGCGGCTTCCGCTTTGTCGGTCGCCGCATCAAAAGCATCCTGCAGCGGGACATGCACCGCGCCGAACTCCTCAGCCAACTGGCGCACGGTGTCCTGATACCGCCTGATCAGACGCTCCCATTCGGCCCATTTTTCCGCTGTCGCACCGGTTTTCAAGATAAACGGCTCGCATAACACCAGCTTGGTGCTCGGCAGCACCTCCCGCGTCTCCTCCAACAAATGGCGGTAAGCCCGCTCGAAACGGTCCGTCGCCCCGCTGGGTTCGCCGCTCATTTGCCGCCAGGCGTCGTTGACGCCCACCAGCATGCTGATAACGTCCGGCTGCAAGCTGATCGTATCCTCGTTCCATCTGGCGTACAAATCCGAGACCCGATCGCCGCTCACTCCCCGGTTAATAAAGGTGGGCCGCAAATGCGCAAAATCGTTGCCCAGCTTGGCGGCGATGATGTAGGCATAGCTATGTCCCAGAATATGATTCAGGTCGTTGTCGCGCCCCCGGTTCCCATCCGTGATGGAATCCCCTTGGAATAGTACCGTGTATTGCTTCTTCATGCGTTTCCCCTCTTTCCATTGGACTCTGTTTCCCATTATAACTTTGGAATCCATCGCCCCTCCATGAAGAAATTAGTGCAGAAGTGCAGTTAAATTTTCAAGTTTGAGCTATAATTCGCGAATTGTTGCAATGCTGCAGTTACCTGCACTCACGCAACTATTCGGCCGTGAAGCCGCCGCGGCGGCTTCAAAACGGAATCACCGTCTATTTTACCGCCACAAAAAAGAGCCGGGCCGCCTCATCCACCGCCTCAACCCACTCGAAATCCGCATAGATGGTGACGTCGCGGAATCCGCAGCGCAGCAGCTCGCTTCTCAACCAGGCCGGGTCGTAGGCGCGCTGGATATGCGTCTCTTCGAACCGCCGGTACAGCCCCGGCCCCTGCTCCTCCTCGCGGGCGAAGATCGTCAGGTGATGCTCGATCTCGTTGCGATAGGCGTCCCGTTCGCACGTCCAGATATAGGACACGCTGGGCTCATCCCAAATAAACGGCTGCTCCTCCTCGTACCGGATCAAGGTATGGGGATGGTGCACGTCGAACAGGAACGTCCCTCCGGGCTTCAGCCCTTCGTAGGTACGGCGGAAGGTCCGGACAATATCCTCCTCCTCCAGCAAATAGTTCAGGCAATCGCAAAAAGAAATGACGGCATCGACCGGCTCGGGCACGGACCATTCCGTCATATCCTGCTGCACCCAGCGCACGCTGCCCTCGCGGAACAGCCGGGCGCCCTGGGGCGTCGCTTCCATTTTGCGGCGGGCCACCGCCAGCATGTCGGCGGACAGATCGATGCCCGTCACCTCGAACCCGGCATTGACCAACGGGATCGTGATGCTGCCGGTCCCGCAGCCGAGATCGACGACCGTCCTCGGCATGCCGTGCCGTTCCCAGGCCGTGCGGGCAAATCGAATCCACTCCGGGTAAGGCATGTCCTCCATTAATTCGTCGTACACATAAGCAAATTTCCGATAAGATGCCATGAGCTTGCTTGTCACCGCTTTCTGTCCGGATGCTGCTGTTTCCGTCGTTTAGGCTTCCGGCTGATTTCCATCGTCCGCACCGGCAGACGGAGACTGCACCAAGTAAGTCCAATTTTCTTTCTGGACGACTTTGCCTTCCTTCATCAGCTTGCCGATCGCCCGCTTGAATGCGGATTTGCTGATGGCAAACCGCTGCTTGATCAAATCCGGCGGCGTCGCGTCGGAATACGGCATGCCTCCGCCGGGGCGGCTCTCCAGATAGGCGAGGATGCGCTCCGCGTCCTGGCCCATGCCGATTTCCTTGCGCGGCGCCATCGCCAGGTTCACGCGCCCGTCCTCACGGATATGCGCCACCCGTACCTGCACGCGTTCGCCTAGCCGCAGCAGACGGCTGCGTTCCGAGGCGTGGATCATCCCGATCGCACCGAACCCCAGCACACCACCTTGGACGACCACAAATGTCCCCATTTGCAGCGGTTTGTAGACGATGGCGTCCAGCCATTGGTTTTTCCACGAATCCGGGGCATGGAAGGCGTGAGGAGCCAGCTCCTGCTCGCCCGCCAGCTTCGCTTTGAGCCGGCCCTGTTTGTCATGCTCCATGATGACGTAGACCTGATCGCCAACCTGCGGATGCAGCTCCTTCAGCTCGGGCAGTTCGCGGATCGGCAGCAGCAGTTGACGGCCAAGCCCCATCTCCAGGAAGCAGCCCAGCCGCGGATGCACGTCCGCCACCTCGAGCAGCGCCAGCTCGCCGAGCGTAAGATACGGCTTTTTCATCGTGGCCGCCAGTCGGTCCTCCGTATCGTAGAACAGGAACACCTCGACCGTTTCCCCCGGCTTGACCTGACGAGTCAGCTCGGAGTAATGCAGCAGGACGTCCTGCCCGCCTGCGCTAAGAAAATATCCGTACGGCGACACCTCGCGATCGATCGGCAAAGATACGGTTGTCCCCGCGACCAGGCTCATACCGTCTCCACGACTTTGGCATCCGACCAAAGCCGCTCGATATTGTAATATTCGCGTTCGTCGCGATGGAACACATGGACGACCACGTCGCCCAAATCCATGAGCACCCAACGGGCCGAGTCCATGCCTTCGATGCCGCGGACCTGCGCGCCGGCCTCATGCGCTCTTTTTCGGACCTCGGTGGCGATCGCCTGCACCTGCGTATCCGAGTTGCCGTGGCAGATCACAAAATAGTCCGCGATCAGGGAAATTCCCTTCAAATCCAGCGCCACGATGTTCATTGCTTTCTTATCGTCTGCGGCTTGCACCGCCATGTTCATCAATTCGTTCGAACTTACCGCCATTCACTCAGCCTCCCTTGATTTCATTCGGTTTGCGATTAAATCGTTGCGCGCCAACACCGTCAGCGGAAAGATCGGTTTTCCTTTCTCCAGCAAAAAAGAAATCGTCGAGTCGAACCCCGCGACCAGCGCGTCCTCCAGACTCGTCTCCGCCAGCTCGCGAATCTTCTCCACGCCCGGAAATTCGCGTCCCGGCTCGATATAATCGGCCAGGCAAACGATTTTGTCCAGCAGGGTCATCCCCTCCCGGCCGGAGGTATGGTAACGGATCGCATCCAGCACCTCCTGATCCTCCACGCCGTAATCCCGCCGGGAAATAAAAGCCCCGACCTCGGCATGCAATAGCTGCTTGTCATGGTGAAGCAATTCGGCGTTCAAGCCATTCTCGCGGATGATCGCTACCTGCTCTTCGATCGGCCAAAACTTGGCCAGGTCATGCAGCAGGGCGGCCAAATCGGCTTTGACCGGATCGGCGCCGTACCGTTTGGCCAGGATGACCGCGCTCTCCATCACGCCTTCGACATGCTTCCAACGTTTGGCCGGCATCCCCGCCGACACGGCAGCGATCAGTTCTTCACGGCTGTAACCCATACAATCCGCTCCTTGTCATGTATTCATACACGGCGTCCGGAACCATATACCTGACCGAATGTCCGGCCGCTAAACGGCTGCGAATCAGGCTTGAGGAAATATCGACGAGCGGCATTTCCGCAAGCTGCACCGCTTCCTGAATAAACGGAGGCAAGGCGTCCAGCTCCAGGAAGCTCCCGGGACGCTGCAGCCCGATAAACGTAATCATCCCGGCCAGATCCTCGATGCCTTCCCATTTGGGCAGATAATTGACCATATCGGCCCCGATAATGAAATAGAATTCCGGATCGGGATGCAGCGAACGGATTTCCCGGATCGTGTCCACGGTATAGGAGACCCCGCCGCGGCGCAGCTCGATGTCGAGCGGCTTAAAAGCGGGATGGCTGGCGATCGCCGCCTCCACCATCTCCAACCGCTGCTGGCCGCTGACGCCGGCCTGATGCTTGTGCGGAGGGATATGGGAGGGCATGAACCAAACCTCATCCAGATGATATTGTTCTCTGGCGGCCTCCGCCGCCAGTAAGTGGCCGAGGTGAATCGGATCAAACGCCCCGCCCATAATTCCGACTTTTTTCATTTCACGTTTCCTCCACGAACCTATGGAAGTTCGATTTGCTTGTATTCGCGAGATTCCTTGTACAGGATGATCGTCCGGCCGATGAGCTGAACCAGTTCCGCGTCGGCGCCTTTCGCCAGTTCCTCGGCGATTTCCTGCGGATCGTCCAGGTTGTTGTTCAGCACGGAGATTTTGATCAGCTCCCGGCGCTCGAGCGCTTCCGAAATCTGCTTGATCATATGCTCGTTCGTGCCGCCTTTGCCCACTTGAAAAATCGGCTGCAGCCCGTGCGCCAAACTGCGCAGGTGGCGTTTTTGTTTTCCCGTTAACATTTCGTTTCATGACCCCTTAGTATTCAATTATGCGACAACTTGCTTTATTGATGCATGCTCGCCAAAACCGCGGCCCGCATCGCTTCGACCGGAGCGGCCCGGCCCGTCCAATGCTCAAACGCGTAAGCCCCCTGGTAGATGAACATTCCGAGTCCGCTGTGGATCGTACATCCTCGAACCTCGGCCTGCTGCAGGAGCTCCGTCTTCAGCGGGTTGTAGATCAGATCGCTGACGACGATCCCTTCCGGGATTTGCCGCGAATCCAGCGGACAGTCGCCGACACGCGGATGCATGCCAACGGAGGTCGTGTTGATAATGACATCAACTTCCGGCAGTACCGCATCCAGATCCTCCAGCCCGCAGCCGCTCAAACTGCCGAGATGGGCCCATTCGGCGGCCAGCTCCCGCGCTTTCTCCGCCGTGCGGTTGGCGATCGTCACGAGGCCCGGCCGCTCCTGCAGCAGCGCGTATACGATGCCGCGCGCCGCGCCGCCGGATCCCAACACCAGCACGCGTTTGCCCTTCAGTTCCGGGACCGCCTCCTCTTTCAGAGAGCGGATATACCCGATGCCGTCGGTGTTGTACCCGGTCAGCACGCCGTCGTCGTTCACGATCGTGTTCACCGCGCCGATCAAACGCGCGCCTTCGTCG
This sequence comes from Paenibacillus sp. JL3B1040, assembly GCF_057063165.1. Classification (NCBI taxonomy): domain Bacteria; kingdom Bacillati; phylum Bacillota; class Bacilli; order Caryophanales; family Paenibacillaceae; genus Paenibacillus; species Paenibacillus tiangongensis. The sequence goes on from NZ_CM169317.1 coordinate 3,842,093, forward strand.
ATCCGGTCCAAGTAGTTCATGACGTCCAGCTTATGCGGGACCGTGACATTGATGCCCCGGAACCCAAGCGCGCGGATGCCTCGGATCGCTTCCTCCAACCGGTTCCCCTTGACGTGGAACGGCAGGTAGGTGCCCGCGAGCCCGCAGGTCCGCAAAGCGGCGGTATGCATCGCCGGCGATTTCGAATGCTGGATCGGATCGCCGATGACGCCGAGCAGCAGCGGCTCATTGCGGGGGGCAGCCTGCGTATATGCCTGTAAGGTTGCCTGCGTACTCGCCTGCAAGGTTACCTGCGCTGGATCCTGCATCGTTTTCTGCACATTATCCTGCGAGCCCGCCTGCAGCCCTTCCCGTTCGTTTTCCGGCGCGTGTGCCCTTTTCCGTTTCTCGTGATTCGCATACTCTCCCATCGATTCTCCTCCGCTCTCCTCCGCTTTGCTTTGTTCGATTGCCTGTCTCCGCGAAATAAGGTTAAAAATTAACGCTATTCCCCCTAATCAAGCCATTAACGGGAAAATAGCGGTAATAAATCACCTTAACTCCTCGAAAACCGGCCGTTCCGACACTCTCCTCGCTAAATAGAGTGAAATAACAACGCTATTTTGTCTAAAATACCCATATCGCATAAAATAACGCTGTTTTTTACTCTTATTGAAGGTACAAAACGTCCATCCCCCATCAAATCAACGACGGCCGAACCAGCACCTTCACGCCTTTAGGCACGTGCGCCGCAACGACCGCGCCAAAATCGTTGTTGATCTTGATCCAGCCCAGGCCGGAAATGAACAGGTCGCTCCGGCTGCCCTTCGGAATCCGGAACTCGTGCCGCGTCCATTCAGGCAGAGCTTCGAGACGCTCCCGGCTCGGCGGCGCCAGCATTTCGCCGGCATGCTCCGCGAACAGCTCGTCCGCCCGCTCCAGCTTCGTGCGGTGAATCGGCACGCGGCCGCTGACGAAGCAGGTGAACGACTGGCGTTCCCCCTGAATGAAATCGAACCGACCAAACCCGCCAAAAAAGAGCGTCTGCCCCTCATTCAGCTGGTACACCGCCGGTTTGAGCGGTTTGTCCGGCATAATGACCCCCAGATCTGCAGGGGCCACCAGTTCGCTGTACCTTGACGGATACATGATCCCGGGCGTATCGATGATCGCCCGGCCGTCGTCCAGCGGGATGTGCACCATGTCGAGCGTCGTGCCCGGATAGCGCGATACGGTGAGCTCCTGCTCCAGATCGCTGTAATCGCGGATCAGCCGGTTGATCAGCGTCGATTTGCCGACGTTCGTCGCGCCGACGACATACACGTCGCGGTCGCCGCGCCGCGCCGCCACCGCTTCCAGCAGCCGGTCGAAGCCGCTGTTTTGCTTGGCGCTGCACAGGACGACGTCTTCGATCTTCAACCCCAGATCCTTCGCTTCCTTCTGCACCCAGTTACGCACTTTGTTCCAGTTCGTCACCTTCGGCAGCAGATCGGTTTTGTTGACGGCCAGCAACACCGGATTGTTCCCGACAAACCGCTGCAGTCCGGAAATGACGCTGCCCTGGAAATCGAACAGGTCCACGATATGGATGACCAGCGCTTCCTTGCCGCCGATCTGCGACAGCAGCCGCAGGAACTCGTCCTGCTCCACCGTTATCGACGAGGATTCATTATAGTTCTTGATCCGGAAACAGCGCTGGCAAATGACCGGTTCTTTCGTTAAGGCCTGCTCCGGGACGAACCCCGGCTTACTCGAATTTTGCGTTTGCAGCATGACGCCGCACCCGCTGCAACGAAGAGCGCCTTCCGCGCTCCGTACTTCCGTCATCGCTTCTTGTCCTCCTCGAGCCATAATCCAACCTTGCCCAGCCGCCGCTTCACGAAACGCTCCAACTGGCGGTTAATCCTCGTGCCGATCCCTTCGTCCTGGACGGAAATCGGGAGCACAAGCACGGTATATAACCCTTGCCGGTTGCCGCCAAACACGTCGGTCATCATTTGGTCGCCGACGACGATCGTCTCCCGCGGGCCCAGGCCCATCATTTCCATGGCTCGGTGGAAAGCCGCGCCGGACGGTTTTCTGGCTGCGTGCACAAACTCAATATTCAAAGGGCTGGCGAATACCGACACCCTGTCCAAATTATTGTTTGACACAATCACGAGTTTAAACCCGCATTTCTTCACTTTCTCAAACCAACCGATCAGTTCGGGAGTGGCCAGCGGCGCTTTGGCTCCGACCAGCGTGTTGTCCAGGTCGGTGATGATGCCGCGGTAGCCTTGGGCATAGAGTCCTTCCAGATCGATATCGAATACGCTGTCCACGCGCAGATTCGGCATAAACTTCTCAAACAAATACGCTCACCTCAGTTTCATACGACAAACTATACCATATTCTTCCCCCGACATGCTTCTATTTTAAAAAAGAAAACGCCTCCCACGCAAGCGCGGGGGCGTTATGGAAGTAAAGTTCCCGAAGCGAAGGCTGGCGAACCCAAGCCGCCGGGGGCGGCGTTCGGCGGATTACCGGCCGAGGAACCGTTTGCCGCTGAACGGCAGGGCTTGCCTCAACCCGTTGCCCCCGGCCAATTTGACGGCACGCCGCGACAATTCCCGTACCGCGCGCCAATCCGCCGTGCCCGGGCTTCGGCCGTAGTTTGCCTGTTCGTAATGGAGCAGCAGCGGGTCCAGCGCTTCCGCGAGCTGCGGCCGCTCAAGCTTCCACCGCCCGAACGCCTCCCGCAGCGTCTCCTGGTCGACGCGCGTGAAGCCCCTGCGGCCGAGCCGCTTCACAAGCCGCAGCGTCTCGTATACCGTCTTCTCGCCCGAAGTCAGCGGGCGCCCCACCCGCAGCCGGAGCCAAAGGAAATAGATCTCCGAGCGCAACTGGTAGAGGGTCCAAAGCAGCAGCACGCTTACGGCCGACACGAAAATCCGTTGCATGATCACCGGATCCAGCTTGGAGAAGAAGCCTTCCTCGGCCGCCGAAACTTCCGTATCGGTTTCCATATCCGGCGCGAACGCCTCCTCGCTCTCCTCCGGCGCCAGCATAATCGGCGAGACAAAACCCGGCGTCGCCTCAAACGGAATCCAGCCGTAATCGCCGAAATACAACTCCGCCCAGGAGTGGGCATCGGCGTTGCTCACATTGTACGCCCGTCCCAGCTCCGGGCTGCGCATCATCATCTCGTCGCTCGGCTGGCTGCCGGGGGCGTAGCCTTTGACCCATCGCGCCGGTATGCCCAGCGAGCGGGCCATGACAACCATCGACGTCGAATAATAATCACAATATCCTTGGCGGATGTCAAACAAGAAGCTGTCAACGAAGTCGTCGCTTCGCTTACGGGTCAAATCCGGTTTGTTCGTATATTCGTAATTCTGCCGGAGGTAAGCCTGCAGCAAATCCATTTTCGCATACGGCGTACTGCCTTCCGCAGTGATCTGCTCGGCCAGGTCTATGACCCGTTGCGGCAAACTGCCCGGCAGTTGCAAATATTCCTCCGGCGCTCCTTCGGGATATAACGTTTCGTAACTCGCCTGTTCCAGTTCCTCCAGAGGGATTAACGGAATATTCGCGACAACCTTGTATTTCCGGGGATAATCCGGCAAATCGCCGGGATCGCGGTAGCCGTTCCAGAACAGCTCCGCCTGCTTGCCGGCCCAGCGCATATCCGCTTGTTGCCGTTCGTCAAGCAGTTCGACGCTTTCGATGGCATAGCCGCCGAACAGCACCGGATATACCTTATCGGTGTTCATCGTCACCGTCTGCTCCACCCGCATCGTTTCCACCTTACCCGGTTGCGCGTGCACAAGCGGGTCCGCGTCCGGACCGCCGCGGTAACGCTCCGCATCCCGGCCTTCCCTCTCCAGGTCCGCCCAACCCGTACCGGAATAGATGCGCCGGGTTTCTCCCCGCCAATAGGACCTCACCGGCGTATCGATCGACATGACCGGGCTGTAGCTGAACTCGAAGCCGTCGCCAAGGGTTTTGTCGTCCCGGCTGTAGCCGGAGACGATTTCCTCTTGAACTGCCGACGGGCTCTCTCCAAGCGCGCCGGTCAGCGCCGAGGGTTCGCCGCCGCCTCCCCCGCTTCGCTTGATCCAGGCCGTATACGGATCGGTCAGCGTCGGCGAAACCGACGGCATGCTAATCCCGATCAACAGCACGCAGGCAAACACGATGCCGACATTTACGGCGATCTTAAGCGGGCTCTGCCGCAGACGCCGCCAGCCCTGGGGATATTTCCGGCGATATTCGTGGAAATGCGCGCTCACCAGCCAACCGAGACCGGCAAATACGATCCAAGCCACGTTATGCCATAAATAGTAACGCGTAAATGAGTCCAAAATCGCAAACGTTACCAGATGAGCCGCCAGAAACAGCAGGATTCTCGGGCGGTTCACGACGAGCCGCAGCGCCGCCTCCAGCAGCGCCCAGGCCACCAGCGAAAACCAGATATACGGCGTGAAGGTCAACGCCATGCCGCGAATCTGATCGGGAAAAAACGGGCCATACGGCACGTAAACGCCGTAGCTGGTCAGGATAAAACGCCATACGGTCAGCAGCACGAAGATTTTGATCGTCCATTTCCATGCCGCCTGTACCGGCAGCAACCATTCCACCAAAGCCATCATCAGAATCGTTACGGTGACCAATGTGGTCGTCACCGAAAACCAGAGCGGTTCCGTAAAGTCGATCCATTGCATCGCGATAATGACGAGCCACAGCAACGTCAATGTCCGATAAGATCTCGGATATTGCGGTTTTGCCGCTTGTTTCACAGCTTCGCACCCCCCATCGCCGAGGGGAGCTCGCGGAGGGAGGAAACGTATACACCGCGCAGTCCCCGTTCCTGCAGAGTTCCCTGCCAGGCGGAGCGCTTGCCGGCCCGGTAGGCGCTCGGCACGCCCGCCGCGGTCTCATCCCCGATCTGGATATGGTACGGGATCATCTGCCGCGATTTGGCTAACCTTAGCATGGCGAGCACCTTATCGTCCGCCAACGGGCTGATGAGGATGAAGAACGCGCCCGGCTGAAACAGATCCTGCTGCGCCTCCAAGCGTTCCTTGTAGTTGCCGAACCCGTCCGCATTAATATCGACGAGCTGGTGCAGCATCTGCTGCCGCTCCAGATAACTTTCCGCCGGCGGAAAATAACGCAGGTTCTTGCTAAGTGTGCAAAGCCCCATACTGATGCGTTCCCTGGCCCCGTATTCCAGCAGCGACGCCGCCGTGGATACGGCCAATTCGAACTGCGCCGGGCGGAGATACCCGCCGGAATGGGCGTCCAGCAACAGAAGCATTTTGGGCAGCGATTCATGCTCGAATTCCTTGGACTTCCAAGTCCCCGTCTTTGCGGTGGCGCTCCAGTGAATCCGCGAAATCCGGTCCCCGTACACATAGTCACGCACCCCGTTGATCTGGGTCGATTCCCGGCGCGACAGCGCAACGGCCGTCTCCGGGCCGGCCAGACGCGAATTGCGGCTGTACAGCTCCCAATGAGGGATGAACACCGTCCGGGGAAGGATGCGAAACTCTCCGCCGGTCTGAAAAACGCTGGTATGTTCTACCAGGCCGAAAATATCCTCGCCGCTGCAAATCGTACCGGCAAATCCGTATTTGCCGCGCTCGAGCGGCGGTGTTTTGTACACCAGCTCGGATCTGGAACTGAAGTAAGGCACTACGCTGTCCTCGAACACCCAGGTATCGCCGTTATGGCGGCGCAGCGTTTCCCGGATGACGATGTAAGGGAGCGGCAGGAATGCCGGAAGCTGCAGTTGCAGCTTGACCAGCACTTGGTCCCCGGCCTGAAGCACCGCGCCCCGTTCACCGGAGAGCGACATCGTCCTGGAGCCCTTGATTCGCTTAACGCCGCCGAGGCCGCCGACCGCCCAATAGAAGCACAGCACCGAAACCATCATAAACAACATCAGCGAGGTCTTCCCGCCTTGAAACAACACATACAGCAGGCAGACCAGCCAGACGGACGCAACTTTCCAGAACTTGCGGGAAGTTAGGCCCGATTTGACGCCTTCGACCAGCGCGCGCATCGGTTACCGTCCTACGGCGACCGGTACATGGATCTGCCGGAGAATTTGCTGCAGCACCTCGCCGACGTTCCGGTGCCCCAGGCGGGACTCGGGGCGCAATAGGATCCGATGTTCCAGTACGTACGGCGCCAGCGTCTTGATATCGTCAGGCAGCACGTAATCCCGCTCACCCAGGAAAGCATACGCCTTTACCGCGGCCATAAAAGCCAGCGAAGCACGCGGCGAAGCGCCCAGCAAAACATCTTCGTGCTCCCTTGTCCGGCGGACGATCTCCAGCAAATAATCGGCCAACGGTTCGCTAATATGCACATTCTGCACCTCGCGCTGGATCGCGGCGATCTCTTCCATCGTTGTAACCGATTCCAACTGGTCGGCCGGCTGCCCCAGGCTATGGGATTGAAGCATCGCTTTCTCCGTGCCGGCGTCGGGGTATCCGATGCCGATCTTCATCATAAATCGGTCCAATTGGGCTTCCGGCAGCAGGTAGGTGCCTTCGAAATCGATCGGATTCTGCGTGGCGCAGAGCATAAAGGGATGGGGAAGCGGATAGGTTACCCCGTCGGCGGTCACGCTTCGTTCCTCCATGACTTCCAGCAAGGCCGACTGCGTTTTCGTGGTGGCTCTGTTAATTTCATCCGCCAGCAAAATATGCGTCATCACCGGACCCGGCCGGAATACGAATCGTTCTTCATGGGGATGGAAAACCGAAACCCCCGTAATATCGCTGGGCAAAATATCCGGATTGCATTGAATGCGCCGGTAATCGCCGCTCATCGATTTGGCCAGCGCCTTGACAAGCTGCGTCTTGCCGGTACCGGGTACGTCCTCGATTAACACATGGCCGCCGGCCAGCAGCGCCGAGAGCAGCAGTTTGATTTCAAACGATTTTCCTAAAATGCACGACTCCAGGTTGTTCTTCACGGCGTTCAAAGTTTGCATCGATTGCTCATGTACGGGCACGCATTTTCCCTCCCAAGTAAGACCTATATATATCTACCTATTTTACATGAAGATAGATAGGGAGTACACCGATCCCCGTAAAAAGCAAGACGATTTCCGAAAAATTAACCTTTGGGCCGAGCCACAAGCGCCGCAAGGAAGGAAAAAATGATCGCCGCCGAAATCCCCGCGCTGGTCACCTCGAAGATCCCGGTGATCACCCCGATCCAGCCAACTTCCTGCAGTTCGGTTAACGCTCCATGAACCAGCGAGTTGCCGAAGCTCGTAATCGGCACGGAGGCGCCCGCTCCGGCGAACTTCACCAGCGGATCGTACCATCCGAACGCATCCATCACCGCTCCGGCGACGACCAGCGAACTCATTGTGTGAGCCGGCGTCAGCTTCAGCACGTCAAACATCAGTTGGCCGACGACGCAAATCAATCCGCCAACCACAAATGCCCATACAAATATCATCTTTCGTATTCCTCCTGTTCCAGGGCGACCGCGTGAGCGATGCCGGGAATGCTCTCGCCTTGCTGGTAGGACAGCGGTGACAAGAGGGCGCCCGTGGCAACGACCAGCACCCGGTGAAGCTCCCGGTTCCTTAATTTTCGTAAAATGTGGCCGTAGGTGACGACGGCGGAGCATCCGCAGCCGCTGCCTCCGGCATTGACGTAGGTCTGTTTTTCACGGTCATAAATCATGAGCCCGCAATCGTTGAACTCCGTTTTATCCATAGAGACGCCGTCTTTGCCAAGAAGATCCTTGACGATGGCATGTCCCACCGAAGCCAAGTCTCCGGTTACGATCAAATCGTAATCCTCCGGCCCGCGGCCCGTATCGCGGAAATGTGAGACCAAGGTGTCGGCCGCGGCCGGGGCCATCGCCGCCCCCATGTTGAACGGATCTTTGACGCCGAGATCCTGGATGCGCCCGATCGTGGCATGCGTGATGCGGGGACCGGATCCCGCCGCCGATACGACCGCGCAGCCCGCCCCCGTGATCGTATATTGGGCCGTCGCCGGCTTTTGCGAACCGTATTCGGTCGGATAGCGGAATTGCTTCTCCACCGTACAGTTATGGCTGGCCGTACCGGCCATCACGTAGCGCGCGCCGCCGGCATCGGCCAGGAAGGCGGCAAGCGCCAGGCTTTCCATCGAGGTGGAGCAGGCGCCGAACACGCCGAGATACGGAGCGGCGATCGAGCGGGCCGCAAACGTCGCGGTGATAATCTGGTTCATCAAGTCCCCACCGATGAAGAAGGATAAATCCTCCCGGCCGATACCGGCATGGACCAAAGCGAGGGCCGAAGCGTGCTCCAGCAGCTTGCGCTCCGCTTTTTCCCACGTCTTCTCGTCAATTTCCAAATTGTCGTAGACGAAATCGAAGGTATGCGACAACGGACCTTCCCCTTCTTCCGGTCCGACGACCGTGGCCGCCCCGACGATCGCCGGTTTGGAGCGGAACTCCCAGGTTTGCGCGCCGATCAACATCGGTTAATGCACCCCTCCCAGACCGAAAATGACGTGGATGACTCCCACGATGAAGGCGGCCACAACGCCGAACACGATCACCGATCCCGCCAGTTTGAACATGTTGGCGCCAACGCCGAGGACAAGCCCCTCCGCCCGGGATTCGATCGCCGAGGAGCACATCGAGTTGGCAAACCCGGTCACGGGCACGGCCGTGCCGGCCCCCGCCCACTGGGCGATTTTATCGTAAACGCCGAGCGAAGTTAGCACGACGGAGATAAATATCAGCACGGCGACCGTAGGACTGGCCGCCTCCCGCGACGTCATGCCGGCGAAAGTCATGAACAACTGCTGGATACATTGGCCGATCAGGCAGATGAACCCGCCGACCAGAAAAGCCTTCAGACAGTTGCCCCAGATATTCGTTTTCGGTTTATGCTGGTCGGCAACCTGCTTGTATTCTTGCTCCGTCAGCAGCAGGCGGTTCAGCTTCACCCGCGCTCCCGGCTTGTTTTTCGCTTTTGCAGGCAAACGGCATTCCTCCTTATGATCCTAACTTGCACGGTATACTCATTATTTGCCATCCGACCGCTTGTTATGTTTGGAAAATCATCCATGGCCTAAGGCACGAAAAAAACCGCCGGAATCGGGCTTCCGGCGGGTTCGCGTCAGGCGGGACGGGGTATAGCTAAGGTTGCACCCAGAGGTGACACTCGGAGGTCGCTCCACCCCCTCGCCCCCCTATCCGGCACCCACTCCCCTCCGGTCGGCGCCGGGAAGCCGCAACGTGCGAAACCGTTGCTTGCCGTTCACGACCTCCAGCAATCCTCGTTTAAGCTATCTGGCGATCTACTTACCTGCAACTTTGTTACATGTGACCGAGATGTGACCGAGCACCCCGCCTACATGCGACTCAGCACCATATGACCTTACGACCCGCCTATCCGCGACTCAGCACCATATGACCTTACGACCCGCCAACCTGCAACCTTGTAACTTTGGCAACCCATCCGCCTAACCGCTAACGCTTGCCACAAACCTTATATGCTCCAAAAATAGCACTTTGCAATTCTAACGCTTACCACGAAGCTTATTCCCCTGTTTTGCAGCCAAATTACTCGATTTTTCCGCCAATAGAGTGTCTCATCGTCGTTAGAATTTGTTATGCCGCGATTTTGCCAAAATAGCGTTGCTCACAAGCGTTTGAGGAGCCCTCATCTTGGCGGCGTTTCGGTCCGTTCACAAATAATAAAGGATGATGACCAGCAAGATGAAAAGAAGACAGATAATCAGCCAATCCTTAGCATACTGTTCCATTAAGCTTAGCCTCCTCATTCGCCCATCAGACTGCTGCTTGCTGCAGTATATGCCCGTCGTGAAACGCCGGTGCGGCCATAGGCCGAACTGCAGAAGAATAAGCCGCATGGACAATCGAAAAAAGGTAGTTCATACTAAAATAGAATGTTCATTTGCGATTTATAAAGAAAGCTCAAAAAGAAAAGAGGAGAGAAATTTATGAATGAAAAAACGCGCGAGCTGTTTAAACAACTGACGGAATTTCCGGCGGCCCCCGGATTCGAACGGGAACTGCGCGCCTTCGTCAAGGACAAAATGTCGGCTTACACGCAAGAATTCGTGCAGGATAACCTTGGCGGGCTGTTCGGCGTATTGCGCGGTGACGAACAAGGTCCGCGAGTTATGGTCGCCGGACATTTCGACGAGGTCGGGTTCATGACCACCGGCATCAGCGACAACGGGATGGTTGCGTTTCAGCCGCTGGGCGGCTGGTGGAGCCAGGCGGTATTGGCGCAGCGCCTGCAAATCATCACGCCAAACGGTCCGATTCGAGGCGTGGTCGGATCGATCCCAACGCATCTGCTGGACGAGGCGCAGCGCAACAAACCGGTGGACCTCAAGGCGATGTACCTGGACATCGGTGCCGACAGCCGCGAGGAGGCCGAAGCCGCCGGCGTACGGATCGGCCAGCAAATCGTGCCGATTTGCGAGTTCACCCCGCTCGTCAACCCCAAGAAAATCATGGCCAAAGCCTGGGACAACCGTTATGGCGTAGGATTGGCGATCGAACTGGTGGAGGCGCTGCACGGAGAGAAGCTGCCGAACATCGTATACGCCGGTGCCAACGTGCAGGAGGAAGTGGGCTTGCGGGGCGCGCGGACGGCGGCCAACCTGATTCGGCCTGACATCTTCTTCGCCCTGGACGCCAGTGCGGCCAACGACATGACCGGCGACAAAAAAGCGTTCGGCCGGCTGGGCGACGGCGCGCTGCTGCGCATTCTCGATCCGACGATGATCACCCACCGCGGCTTGGTCGAATATATCCGCGATACGGCGGATACGCACAAGATTAAGTACCAGTACTTCGTGTCGCCGGGCGGCACGGACGCGGGACAGGTGCATCTTAGCGGCGCCGGCGTGCCGTCGAGCGTCATCGGCATTTGCTCCCGTTACATTCACACGTCGTCTTCGATCATCCATACGGACGATTACCAAGCCGCTAAAGAGCTGCTGATCCGCCTCGTGCGCGGGCTGGACCGCACGACCCTGAACACGATTCTGGAGAACAGCTGAGCGCCGCATCGGCAAGTTGGTTTCTACAACATTTCTGTGCGAGCAATCGAGTAGGAGGGGGCGGCTAGCCCCCGTCCTCTCACACCACCGTACATGCGGGTCCGCATACGGCGGTTCCAAAAGGTTAACAAAGTTCCAAATAACGAGAAAGCAAGCTTTTGAGCCCTTTTGCTTCCCAGTAGGAAGTCGGAAGGGCATTATTTGTGTTTCTGGACATTTCCCAGGCTCCCCTTCGTGAGTTGGCCATCTTAAAGGCAGCCCATCCCGGAACGCCAAGAGCACGTAACTCTCGGAGACGGGTTCGTACCCGTTTCCATTGTTTCCAAAGGCACATTCGGAGTCTTCTTCGAATCCACTGGTCGAATCTTTCGCAGTGCCCCTTCGCTGAGGCTAGCCGAAAGTATCCCATCCAGCCCATAAGGTATCGGTTCAATTTCAGAATCCGTTCTTCCATCGCCATGGGCCGGGTACGGTTCGTTAACTCCCGGATTTTCTCCTTGAACCGGGAGATCGTTTTAGGAGCTAGACGAATCGTTGCCTGTGAGTTCGACAGGAAACTAAATCCCAGGAACTTTCGGTTCCACGGACGGTCTACCGCGCTCTTATCCCGATTCACTTTCAATTTCAGCTTGCCTTCCACGAAGCGAATCACCGATTCCATAACGCGTTCCCCTGCTCGCCTGCTCGCTACAAAGATGTTGCAGTCGTCCGCGTAACGAACAAACCTCAGTCCCCTCTTTGTCAGTTCTTTGTCCAGATCATCGAGTAAGATGTTCGCCAGAAGCGGACTTAGCGGGCCGCCTTGCGGGGTTCCCTCGTCCGTCTTCTGGCAGACGCCACCTTCCATCATTCCGGCTTCCAAGTAAGCTCGAATCAGCTTCAAGACTCGCTTGTCTGTCACTCTCCTCGCCACTCTTGCCATGAGAATGTCGTGGTTCACCCGGTCAAAGAACTTCTCCAAGTCCATATCTACGACCCATCGCAGACCGCTTTGGATATATCGCTGGGCTTGCTTCACGGCATCGTGTGCTCTCTTCCCCGGTCTAAAGCCGTAGCTGTACCATGAGAAGTGGGCATCGAAAATCGGGTTCATCACTTGCAGAAGTGCTTGTTGGAGGAACCGGTCCATCACGGTCGGGATGCCGAGCGGCCGCAGGCCGCCTCCGGGTTTGGGAATTTCCACCCGTCTGACGGGCAGCGGTCTGTACGTCCCCGTTAGAAGTTCGGCTTTCACCGTTTCCCAGTATGTTTTCAGGTAGGCCTGTAGCTCCGCTACCGTTACACCGTCCACGCCGGGAGCTCCCCCGTTTTGTACCACTCGCTTATAGGCGAGTCGGAGGTTTTCTCCTTCGAGCATTCGCTCCAACAAGTCGTTCTGGTCTTTGCGAGAGGAAGGGGCGATTTGTGCCGTCGAAGAACTCGGCACTCCAGCATACCCTGGCGGCTTCACCGCTTCTCTTTGCTGGCAGCTCCCTTTCGGGATATTCGGCTGTCTTTGCTCTTCGCGCGAACGCATCGGTTTCCTCTCTCCTTTCGGTTCGGCCCTTCCGGTTTCCAGCGTCCCGTACTCCCGTACTATGGCCTCTGCTGACTCCTGCGGGTTCAGCACAGCCTCCCGACTGTGGTTACGAAGGAACTTCGCTCTTTTTTTTTTTTTTCCTCCCGCAGGCCTCCCCAGATAAGAACGTCATCTTTCCGCCCGCGACCACTGGAGTTTACAAGATGAGCCCTTGGCGGCTTTGGATTTCGTCGTGTGCAGGCAACTCATCCGACTCATCCTGCCTCAAATCCAGTTCGTGTACCTTGGCCCGTGCTTTTGCCTCCGGCTTCCTCCGGATTCCGTCTCGCGACGGACACCCTTGCCCTTGGCTACGGTAGGCGCTCGCCAGCCCCCGTTCGGGACTTTCACCCTAGAGATGACGCCCATGCTGGGCGTACCGCCAAAAAACCGCAAGGCCCAACGGCCCCTGCGGTTTTTTGGCTGATATGCCCGGCGGACGAGCTTACTTCTTGCCTTCCAATAGGACGACGCCCTGCCCTGGCACCGTGACGGTGCCGGACACCTCGGCATTCGCGAGCAAGTCCTTCATGCCGACGGACCCGATCTCCACCTCGGCGGCTTCTTCGTTATGGTTCAGCAGGAACAGGAAAGCCTTGCCGTCCTTGACGCGGCGGGCCACTTCCACGCCGGCCGGAGCGTCCAGCAGCGGCCGGATTCCTTTGTCCTCGCACAAGTTCTTCAGGAACCCTTGCAGGAAGGCCGCATCCGGGCTGCTCGCCACATAATATGCGCGGCCTTTCCCGAATCGGTTGGACGTCACGGCCGGCATCCCCTTATAGAAGTCGGAGCCGTATTCGGCCAGCACTTCGGCGCCTTCGGCGTGGATCAAATCGCACAGAAGGCCGCACTCGTATTGGCCCGACAGCTCGCCCCAAGCTTCTTTCATCACGATTTGGTTGGTGCGGCCCGGCAGCAAAGCGTCGATCTCTTCCGCCCAGATCCCCAGCACGGAGCGCAGCTCGCCCGGGTAACCGCCGGTCGTCACCAGATCGTTCTCGTTCACGATGCCGCTGAAGAAGGTGGTAATAAACGTGCCTCCGTTAGCCACAAACTCCTCGACTTTTTTCGCGAATCCCGGCTTCACCATGTACATGACCGGCGCAATGACGATTTCGTATTTGCCGAAATCCTCCTCCACCGACACCATGTCGGTTTCGACGTGCATTTGGAACAGGGTATCATAATATTTGTGAACCTCGTTCACATAGTTCAGGGCCACAGTCGGCCCGCTCGAGAGTTCGAGCGCCCAGCGATTCTCCCAATCGTAGACGATACCGATCGCAGCATCGGTCCGCGCATCCAGCAGCGTATCGCCAAGCTGCTCCAGCTCCCGGCCGAGCTCCGCCACCTCGCGAAATACCCGGGTATGCTCATGCCCGACGTGCTCAATCACCGCCCCGTGGTATTTCTCGCAGGCCCCGATCGAACGGCGCAGTTGGAAGAACAGCACCGTATCGGCGCCGCGCGCAACCGCTTGATAACTCCACAACCGCATCACGCCGGGACGCTTGAGCGAGTTGTACGGCTGCCAGTTTTGCTGGCTCGGCGTCTGCTCCATCAGCATGAACGGCGCACCGCTCTTGAGCCCGCGCATCAGGTCGTGGGTCATGGCCGTGTGGCTGACCGGCGTATCCAAGGACGGATAATTGTCCCAGGAGACGATATCCATGTGTTTGGCCCATTCGAAGTAATCCAGCTCCGGATAAAATCCCATCAAATTCGTGGTTACCGGTACGTTCGGAGTATGCTTTTTGATTTCGTCGTACTCCAGCTTGTAACACTCCAGCAGCGACTCCGACTGGAAGCGGCGATAATCGAGAGAAATGCCCTGGAAATTCGTGCGGTTTCCGCCCCATTCCTCGCTCAGTTCGTTCGGAACCACGATCTCTTCCCAATCGTAAAACGTATGGCCCCAGAATCGCGTATTCCAAACCCGGTTGAGCTCATCCAGCGTTTTGTACCGCTCCCGCAGCCAAACGCGGAACGCGGCGGCGCAATTGTCGCAATAGCAGTAGCCTCCGTATTCGTTGGAGACATGCCAGATCAACAGGCCGGGATGATCCTTGTAGCGTTCGGCCAGCTTCCCGGCCAGCCGAGCGGAATATTTGCGGTAGGTCGGCGAATTCGGGCAGGAGTTGTGCCGTCCGCCAAACCGACGTTTCCGTCCCTGTACATCAACGCGCAGCACGTCCGGATATTTGCGGGCCATCCATGCGGGGTGAGCCCCGGTACTGGTTGCCAGACAGACGTGGACACCGCTCTTATACAAGCGATCGATCGTTTCGTCCAGTTGGGTAAAATCGTACGTTTCCTCGCTCGGCTGAATTAAGGCCCACGAAAACACGTTGACCGTGGCGACGTCGATTCCGGCCAGCTTGAACATCCGCTCGTCTTCTTTCCAAATGTCCGGACCCCACTGCTCCGGATTGTAGTCGCCGCCGTACCAGATTTTCGGCAGTTTATCGTTGATCACCATATCCACATCCTTTAGCGATATATAACTTCTAAGTCCATTGTAAGGTGGAATTTTTCCGCTTTATATATAATATTTTCGTAATGTTATATAATAATATGGATCAAGTAAGGAGGCACTTATCACGATGAGTTCTCGGGCCTTTACCCGTTTTGTATTCTCTCCGGCGGCAACCCCGGATCTTCCGTTGCTCCTGGAAAGCGTAGGCTATAACCCGAACCAGGAGAAAATCGCCCGCCCGGACGGATACCCCTATTACCATTGGCTGCAGACCGCCGAGGGCGAAGGCGAACTGACCTTCGGCAACGGAACGGTCCCGCTTCCTCCGGGCAGCGGCATGCTGCTGCCGCCGGGGATGCCTCACGCCTATGCGGCCAAGCGCAGCACGAGATGGGAGACGTATTACCTCACCTTTGGCGGGGCGGCCGCCGGGTCGATCCTGGCCGCGTTCGGCATCCGGGAGGCCGCGTTGTTCCGCTGGGAAGCGGAGGCTCCCCTGACTCCGCTGCTCGGGCATTTGCTGAATAAGCTGGACCGCATCCAGGACTTGTTTGGCCTGGAAACCTCAACGGAAGTGTATCGTTTTCTCGCCGTGCTGAGCCAATTCGGCCAGGTGAGCGGCAGCGCCGTCACCCGCAACATGGAGAAACTGGGCCCTCTGCTTGCCTGGATGGAGCAGGAATACGGCAATCCCGACATCGGTCTGGATACCTTGGCGGAGGTGGTCGGGATGTCAGGCCGACACCTTAGCAAGCTGTTCCAGCAAACCTTCGGCATCGCGCCGTACAGCTACCTTACCCAAATGCGGATCCACAAGGCGAAGGAGCATCTGGCCAGCGAGCCCGGCGTCACCGTAGCCGCGATCGCCGGCAAGACGGGCTTTCGCGATGCCAGCCATTTCGTCGCCACCTTTCGCAAGCATACGGGCATGACGCCCCAGCAGTTCCGCCGGCTGCATTAGGAACAGCGTTCCGTCGGCGGCAAAATCGGCTGTGGCGGATGGGCGCCGACTATTTGTACGATTAATCGTACAAATTCGCTCGGGCGGGGCAGCCGAATCCCGCATTATGTACGTAATATCGTACAAATCGACGGAGGCGGTGTCGGGGACGTCATGATCGTCGGTGGACGCGTGGCGTCAGGGGTCCGTCGTGTGCGGCGTAGTCCGTTCGTCGTTGGTCATCGTTAGTCGTCATTGGTCCCCGGTCGCCGTTGGTCATCGCCGGTCGCCTTCGGTCGTCGTTGGTCGCCGGTTGTCCCCGGTCGCGAGTTCGTGATCGCCGCCGGTCGTCGCCCCGATCTCCAATCGCCGAGCCCGCCGCCTCTCGCAGTGCTAACCCCTAGCCCACGCTGTACGTCACCCCCGCTTCCGTCAGGAAGCGTTCGCCTTCCTGCGCCGTGCGGCCGTCCGGCAGCCGGACGGCCAGGCCGCACAGCCCGCGCAGCGTGCACTCGCCGCCGACCGTCGACGTGATGCCGGCCGACGTCAATCGGCCGTCCTCCCACGTCATGTCGACGGTAAAGCCGCCGCGGGCCCGCAGGCCGCTCACCTGGCCGCTCCCCCACGCCTTGGGCAGCGCCGGCAAAAGGTCAATGCCGGCCATGTGGCTTTGCAGCAGCATTTCCGCGATGCCGGCGGCCCCGCCAAAGTTGCCGTCGATCTGGAACGGCGGGTGATCGTCGAACAGGTTCGGGTACGTCGAGCGCGACAACAACGTGTCCACGAACCGGTGCGCCGTCTCCCCATCGCCCAGCCGGGCATACAGGTTGATCAGCCAAGCGCAGCTCCAGCCGGTATGGCCTCCGCCATTCCGGATGCGTTCCTCCAGCGTTCGGCGGACGGCTTCCGCCAGCTCCGGCGTTTGCCGCACGGTGATTGCGTCTCCCGGATAGAAGCCGTACAGATGAGACACATGCCGGTGTCCCGGCTCGGCTTCCGCAAACGGCTCGCTCCACTCCTGCAGCCGGCCGTCCGGGCCGATCTGCGGCTGGGCCATGCGCGCCAGCGTACCGGCCGTCTCTTCCCGCCACGCCTCGTCGACGCCAAGGATTTCCGCAGCCCGGATCGTATGCTCGAGCAGCTCGCGGATCAGGAACAGATCCATCGTGCTGCCGGCGGACACGCTGCAGGGCTCGCCGCCATCCGGCGTCAGGAACTTGTTCTCCGGCGACGTCGAAGGCGCCGTGACCAGCCGGCCGTCCGGGCCGGCGACCAACCAGTCGCGGCAAAACTCCGCCGCCCCCTTCATCAACGGATAGGCGGTCTCCCGCAAAAAACGCTCGTCCGGCGCAAATTCGTAATGCTCCCATAAATGCCGGCACAACCACACCCCGCCGAGCGGCCAAAAGGCCCAGCTGGCCTCGCCGTCCGACGGCGTCGACTGGCGCCATAAATCTACATTGTGATGGGCCACCCAGCCCCGGGAGCCGTAATGAATCCGCGCCGTTCGGGCGCCGGTGACGCTCAGGTCGCGAATCAACTCGAACAACGGCTCATGGCACTCGGCCAGCCCCGCCACCTCCGCCGGCCAATAGTTCATTTGCGTATTGATGTTGGTCGTATACCCGCAGTTCCACGGCGGCTGCACGTGCGGATTCCAGATGCCCTGCAAATGGGCAGCCTCCGTCCCCGGCCGGGAGCTTGCCATCAACAAATACCGACCATAGTGAAAATAAAGCGCCTCCAGCGCGGCATCCTCAGCCCCGCCGCGGTAAGCGTCAAGCCGGACATCGGTCGGTACGGCCGCCCGTTCCGCCGCCGCGGACGCGCTCCCCAACTGCAGCTCCACGCGGCCAAACAGGCGGCGGTGGTCCTCCACATGGCGCTCGCGCAATCGCGAATAGCCCAGCTCCGCCGCCGCATCCAGCGCGGCCCGGCACCGCTCCGCCGGATCGGCGCCGCCGCTTCCCGGCGCCTTGTCATAGCCGGCGAAATCCGTCGCAGCCGCCAGCAGCAGCGTCACCTCCCGCGCCCCGCGGACCGCCAGCTTGCCCGATTCGTCCGCTTCCGCCGTTCCGCCCACGAGAAGCGCCTGCAACTGCACTTCGAAGGCAAGGCCCCGCCCTTCCTCGTACAAGACCGATTGCGGGTGATCCCCGCGGTAATTGTCGGCAATGTGGCTGGGCGCCCGGCCCGTCATTACGAGACAAGCCGAGCCCGCCGGACCGCCGCCAACCTGATGTTGGAGCAAAGAATCCAGTGAAGCGGCCAGATCAACGGGCTTCTCCCCCAGCGCAGCGATTCGCACAACAAGCACCTGGTCGACCGCGCTGACAAACACCTCACGGAGATAAGCCGAATCGCCTATCCCATAGTTCGTCGCGGCGATTCCCGTCGCCAAGTCCAACTCCCTCCGGAACCCGGTAAGCTCATTCTCCGCGCCGGCCTCTGCCGCAGTATGCTTTCCCTGCTCCAGCCGCAAGTTGCCCAGCGGTTGGTAGGATTCCGTGCGCCGGCCCAGCATTTTCGCATCGATCAGCCTCTCGGCGTCTTTGTATTTGCCGGTAAAAATCAGCTCCCGCGCCGGTCCGAGATGGCGCAGCGCATCGTAGTTCTGCGGATCCCGGGGAAATCCCGACCATAACGTATCCTCATTTAGCGCGATCAGTTCCTCATGCATCCCGCCGTATACCATCCCGCCGATTCGCCCGTTTCCGACGGGAAGAGCTTCTTCCCAACGGGAAGCGGGCCGATCGTACCACAGCTTCCAAAGTTTTTGCTCCAAATTACTCAGAATGCCCACCCTTCCTGAACATGTTCGTAAATTTGCAGAAAAGGCCCGAAGGAATCACGGGCCTTTTCCAAACCAAATATATTGTTTTGCAAAAAAAGAATTATTTCAGATCCTTGCCGGTAAACAGCTCAACTCTCGCTTTGACCAATTCCGTGAACTCGGCTTCCATTTTTTCAGCGCCGGCTTTATTCAGTTCATCAAGGAAAGAGTCATACACTTTGTCGAAATCCGTCGGTTTTGCCAGAACGGCTTCCGGAATCCGTTTGCGAATAATATCTTGCGTTTTTTGGAAAATCACTTGATATTCGCCATCCGTAGGAACAGGCATGTTGTACAAAGCGCCCCATTCCTTAGCTTCAAAATCGCTTTCTTGAGGGAACAAATCTTTCCAAGTTGTTGCATTGTACGCGGCCAACGATTCTTTTTCGGCATCGGAATAAAGCTCTACGATTTGTTCAGGGAAGTTGATCGTATAATAATTGCCTGTGGAATCCTTAACTCCGTCACCATAACGCGCACTCATTACGGCGTAAAGACCGGCTGGATTGCCGAGACCTGTTTCTTTTGTGAAATTGGCCGTATCGTTCATTCTTCTATCCGTAATTTCATCTGGAATGACGCGTTTCCCGTTTTCATCAACGGTGTAGTGTTTCCCTTCGATCCCCCAGTTTCTAAGGATTTGGCCTTCGTCGGAAGCCAGCCAATCCAGGAACTTGATTGCGCGAACCGGATCTTTACAAGCCGTTGTGATGGCGATCCCGTAACCGTCAACCCCAGCCGGTTGGAAGGAATGGTCAACATAATCTTCGCTCAGCGTAACGGGGAAGTGGGCGTAAGTATATTCATGCTTGCCCTCGGCTTTCAAGGCGTTTTCCGCATCCATGTAACCCCACTCTTGGTCAATCAAGCCAAGTACGCGGCCGCTGGCAATTTTGGCTTT
Organism: Paenibacillus sp. JL3B1040; assembly: GCF_057063165.1. Classification (NCBI taxonomy): domain Bacteria; kingdom Bacillati; phylum Bacillota; class Bacilli; order Caryophanales; family Paenibacillaceae; genus Paenibacillus; species Paenibacillus tiangongensis. The sequence continues at coordinate 3,861,828 of NZ_CM169317.1, forward strand.
GTATTGGTCTTCCTTCTGCACGAAGGTATCCTTATCAAGCAATCCCTCATTGTACATGTGGTTCAACCAGCGGAAGTATTCTCTCTCTTCCGGACGTTTATAGTGAAGCTGTGCTTCATAAGTTTCCGGATTGACATAATATTCGCCGTCATCCGGAGCGCCGGTAGCGCTGAAAGCCGGGTTGGTAACCGTGATCATGATTCTCCAGTCGTCCGCGCTCAACGTCAATGGAATGGTAGGTTGTCCGTCAATGGTCGGATGCTTCGCATAGTATTCCTTCAAAACGTTTTCATAATCTTGCAAAGTGCGAACCTTCGGATAACCGAGTTCTTTCAACACTCTGTGCTGGATTTCAAAACCGCCGGTAGCGTCAAAGTATTGGTTATCCACGCCCATATTCGTTACGATCGAATAGATGGCTGGATCTTCATTGCTGTACTTCAAGCGGTTCATGTTTTCACTGAAAATCTTTTTGATATTTGGCGCATGCTGCTCAATCAAATCGGTCAAATCAAGGATGAGTCCGGCATCGATCAGTTTGGACAGTTCGCCTTTGGCAAAAATCAAATCAGGAACATCGCCGCTGGCCGCCATCAAAGCGACTTTACTTTGTCCGCCGCCGGCGCCCACATCAAATTCGGCATCCAGGGTGACCCCGGTCTTCTCCGTAATCGCTTTACCAACATCATCCTGCATCCCGTTCCAGTTCGGGCTGGCATCCCCACCGAAAAAGGTAAAGGTGATCGGGCTAGTGTCATCCGCTGCCTGCGCATTTTGGCTATTGTTGCCTGCGGTGTTGCCTGCGGCATCGTTATTTCCGGAATTTCCGCAGCCGCCGACGAGCAATGTGCTGGCCAGCAGAAGAGCTGCAAAGGTTTTTGGACTTTTCCACTTCATATCTACTTTCCCCCTCGAAGAATAATGTAGAGCTATATTGTATAACAGGCGTACCTGCTTATACCTCCCTTAGACCGGAGTAGTTTCCGGCAAATCCATGAAGTAAGGGCTTACAACGAAAATCTTAAAATGCTATGATTGGATAGGAATCCGGCGAGGCTGCTTGTCGCCAGCCCCGCGAATCCTGAACATGAACGAAATGACTAAGCTTTCACGGCCCCCAAAGTCATGCCGGATACGAAATATCTTTGCAGGAACGGGTATACGACCAGAATCGGCACCGTGATCACAATCGTAATCGCCATCTTGATCGACTCCGGCGATACCTGAGCCATCTGGTTGGCCAAATCATTCGCGTTTGCCATTGCCGATCCTTGGTTGGTGCTAGCCAGTACCTTCATCAATTCGTATTGCAATGTAGTAAGATGAGGCTTGTTCCCGTTATAGAGATAAGTATCGAACCACATGTTCCATTGACCCACCGCCAGGAACAACGCGATCGTCGCTAATACCGGTTTACAAAGCGGCAGAATGATTTTGTAGTAGATTTTGAAATCATTGGCACCGTCGAGCTTTGCGGACTCTTGCAAAGCGTATGGCAAACCGTCGATAAACGACCGGATAATGAACACGTTGAATGCGGTAACGACTCCGGGCAAGATGTAAATCCAGAAGGTTCCGATCAAACCAAGCTGACGCATCAAAATGTAGGTCGGAACGAGACCGCCGGAGAAATACATCGTTAACGCCAAAACGGTGGAGACGAATCTCCGTGCCCTGAAATCCGGACGGCTCAAGGTATACGCCAGCATGGATCCGCTTATCAGTCCGAGAAGCGTACCGGAAACCGTTCGTAATATCGTAATTTTGAAGCCTTGGATCAGTCCGGTATAGTTGAATATCGTCTTGTAGTTTTCCAGGGTGAACTCGCGCGGCCACAAATAGATGCCGCCCCGAACCGTATCGGTTGAATCATTGAGAGAAATCGCCAGTACATTAAGGAAAGGATACAACGTAATAATCAGAATGACGGTCATTACAATGATGTTGCAGATGTCAAAAATCTTCTCGGATCTCGTTGAATTAAATGCTTTGCTTGTCGCCAAGTTGCTCCCCCCCTTACATAATGCTTTCTTTCGTTGTTTTCTTCATAATCCCGTTCGCCGTCAGCAGCAAAATGATACTCACGACCGAAGTGAACATACTGATTGCCGTACCGTAAGAGAAGCGGCTGATATTGATGCCGTAATTAAGCGCGTACAGATCCAATACTTCGGAATAATCCTTAACCAGCGCGTTCTGGAGTTGGAATTGCTTCTCGAACCCGATTCCGATCAAATGACCGATCGACATAATCAAAAGTACGGCTATCGTACTGCGGATTCCCGGAAGGGTAATATTCCAAATTTGTCTGAAGCGGCCCGCCCCGTCAACCCGAGAGGCTTCATACAGTTCCTTGTCGATCCCGGTGATCGCAGCCAAATAAATGATGGCGTTCCAACCGGTCTCTTTCCATATATCGGCACCGGTTACAATCCCCCAAAACCATTTCCCTTGAGCCATGAACTGAATAGGTTCGTTAATGATATGCAATGACAGTAAAATCTCGTTAACGATCCCGCCGTCGATCGAGAGCATTTTCGTCACGATCCCGCCTACGACAACCCAAGATACGAAGTGAGGCAAGTAAGATACCGTTTGAACGGTACGTTTGAAGAAGCTGCCCCTTAATTCGTTCAAGAACACCGCAAATAAGATCGGTACGATAAACCCAAAAATGATACTCAGAATGCTCATTGCCAGCGTGTTTCGCAATACGAGATAAAAACGTTCATCCTGGAACAATTCCACGAAGTTTTTGAACCCTACCCATTTCTGCTCGGAAAAGGATTTGGCCGGCTTATAGTTTTGAAAAGCCATCGTCCATCCCCAGATCGGCAGGTAGTTGAAGACGAACAACCAGATGACGAATGGCATGGACATTAAATATAAGTATTTTTGCTGCACGATGCTCCGCCAGATGCCACTCTTCCGCTTTTTGGGCGGTGCAGGGGTTGCGCTTACATTTCTAGATTCAGGCTGAGCTGTTAGCGTTTCCATCTCTTTTTGTCCCCCCTTGTTTGCTATAGCTTTATGATAAGCCCTGGGGGAAATTCGGAATACCAGAGAGATTTCAAACAAAACCATATAAAAATTAGAGATTGCCTTAAACCGGGAGCGTAAAACTGATTTCCGTGCCTTGGCCGTATACGCTGAGGATGCGAAGTCCATGCTCTTCGCCGTAAGACAAGACAAGCCTTTGATGGACGTTGCGCAACCCGATCCGCCCCTGCTCCGGCTCCTGGGCTCCGCTGATCAAGCGTATTACCTCTTCCAGACGCTCCGCGGGCATCCCCATGCCGTTGTCGCGAACCGAAACATAAACCAAACCGTCGTTCACTTCGACCTTCAGTTCCACGTATACGCCCTCTTCCTTGTCTTCCACGCCGTGCACGACGGCATTCTCCACCAACGGCTGAACAATCAGCGGCGGCACGCGGATCTGAGCAGCCGCCGGATCGATGTCGAGGGTAAACTTAAGCCGGTCTTCATACCGGAATTTCTGAATTTCCAGGTATGAGCTGACCATCTCTATCTCATCCTTGAGCGGTATGCTTTCTCGCCCGGCCTCGAGGTTTTTGCGCATCATTTTGCCCAGCATCCGGACGACATTGGCTATCTCCTTATCCCCTTTGAGGTGAGCGTTCATGCGGATCGATTCCAGCGCGTTGAACAGGAAATGCGGATTGATCTGGCTGGCCATCATCTTCAGCTTGATTTCCCGTTGCGCCAGCTCCAGCGCGTTGTTCTGCTCGGTCGTCTCCACGACCTGGTTCATCAGGCGTCGGATGCTCTCCACCATGTAGTTGAACTGCCGGGAGAGTTGGCCAATTTCATCGTTGCCGTCGATCCGGGACACAACCGTCAGATCGCCCAGGGCGAGGCGGTTTAAATGACGGCTCAGCCGCAGCATCCGATTCGTCGTCAGAAGCGAGACGGTATACACGAATACCAAAGCGATCAGCAAAACCAGCAAAATGATAATCAGTCCGATCAGGCTGACGGTATTCGCATCCTTTACGATCGGTTCGGTCGCAAATACCGAAATGAATTTCAGGCTGCTCATGCTTGATCCCGGGGACAAAGTGTCGATTACGAGATAGGATGGCTCTCCCCGGATATCCACTTTGAACGTCCCTTTTTGCTGCGTTCGCAAATCGATGCCGTAATCGAGCGATTCCAGCGTTTTGCCGACGAGCGTCGGATTTTTCGCGGCTACGACGTATCCTAAATCATCGGTGATCAACGTTTCAAACGGCTCCTGTCGCAGCATCCGGTTAAGTTCCTCCTGATTCATGACGATCACCAATACGCCGCTTTTGCCGGTACCTTGAAATGAGATTTGCCGGACCAAACTGAGCCGATTGACCGGGATTTCCTGGTTGTCATTAATGTAGAACCAACCGATGCTCTTGCTTGACATCGCTTTTTTATACCAATTCGTCGCTTCGACATCCTCACTCACCGGGATCAATTCCAGATTGTTGATTAAAGTCGGGTTATCGTAATAGAAGCGGATCCCGGATATCTCCCGGTATTGCCGGATGTAGTTGCGGAAATCGTTATAAGCGAGATAAGCCTTGGTCAAGTCAAGTACACTGGCATAATGCGTATTAACCATCGTTTCCAAGCCTTTATCGAGCACCAGAATGTCGGAAATGTCGGTAGGCACCCGAAGCATCGTCGCCGTTCGGGTTTTTACTTTTTCGACGTTATTGGTGGTTTGCGCGATCGCTCGTTCCATGGCCTGATTGCGGAAATAGGTGGTAATGCCGATCCCGACGATCAGCACGGGAATCATGACAACGACGATATAAGAAATGAGCAGCTTATGCTTGAGCTTCAGATTGTTGGTAGCGCGGATCAGTTTGACGAGCAGCGGAAGCACCTCCTTACATGGAAATATCCCCTATTGTAAGGGGATATCTCCGACTCCGTGACCAATTACTTCAAGGTGATTTGCAGTTCGGTTTTGCCGCTGAAGGAAGCCACTTCAAGCTTACCGTTGTCAGCCAGCGCTCCGCCTTGCACCGCAGCCGCTTCGCCCATGCCGTGCAGCGTAACGGAGAACGGCTTGCCGGCGCCTTCGGCGGTCAAAGTCACGAGCTTGCCGCTGCGAACGACCGTGACGTGGAGCTCGGCGTCGCCTTTGGCATTTCGCACCGTGCGAGAGAGCGCCGCCCCGTCTTCGACCGCGTATAGGCCGACTTCCACGCCGTCCGCATAGTCGTAATCCGGACTAACGTCGTTGGCGCCCGTCGCCAGAATTGAATTCGGCCGGACAAACAGCGGGAGGCTGAAGAAATCGTAATTCTCTTTGCGCCATTTGCCGCCTTCTACCGTCTGCCCGGACAGCAAATGCGTCCACCGGCCTTCCGGCAAATAGTAGGTTACGTCGCCTTGTTCGCTGAACACCGGCGCCACGAGCAGCGAGTCGCCCAGCATATATTGACGGTCCAGCGTTTCGCAAGCCGGATCCTCCGGAAATTCGAGGAACATCGCCCGCATCGTCGGCACGCCCTGCTGCGTCGCTTGGACGGCGGTGTCGAACATATAAGGCATCAAGCGGCATTTGAGCTTGGTGAAGAACCGGGTGACGTCTACCGCCTCGTCATCGTAAGCCCAAGGCACGCGGTAAGAGCTGCTGCCGTGCAGGCGGCTGTGGCTGGACAGCAAGCCGAAGGCCAGCCAGCGTTTGAACACATGTACCGGCGCCGTGTTCTCGAAGCCGCCGATATCGTGGCTCCAGAAACCGAAGCCGGCGAGGCCCAGCGACAAGCCGCCGCGGAGGCTTTCCGCCATCGACTCGTAGTCGGCGTAGCAGTCGCCGCCCCAGTGAACCGGGAACTTCTGTCCGCCGACCGTGGCCGAACGGGCGAACAAGGCCGCTTCATTTTTACCCAACTTCTCCTCAAGCACTTCGAAAACGACTTTATTGTAGAGGTACGTGTAATAGTTGTGCATTTTCACCGGATCGGAGCCGTCGTGGTACACGACATCCGTCGGAATCCGTTCGCCGAAGTCGGTTTTGAAGCAGTCGACGCCCATGTCGACCAACTCGCGCAGGTAGCCGGCGAACCATTCGCAGGCGTCCGGATTCGTAAAATCCACGAGCGCCATGCCCGGCTGCCACAAGTTCCATTGCCAAACGTCACCGTTCGCTTTTTTCACCAGATAGCCGTTTTGCTTACCTTCTTCAAACAGCCGGGAGCGCTGCGCGATGTACGGGTTGATCCAAACGCAGATTTTCAGGCCTTTCTCCTTCAGGCGCTTCAGCATACCCACCGGATCCGGGAATACGCGCTCGTCCCATTTGAAGTCCGTCCAGTGGAATTCGCGCATCCAGAAGCAGTCGAAGTGGAACACATGCAGCGGCAAATCGCGTTCGGCCATACCGTCCACGAAGGAATTCACGGTCGCTTCGTCATAATCGGTCGTAAACGAGGTCGTCAGCCACAGGCCAAAGCTCCAGGCTGGCGGCAGCGACGGCTTGCCGGTCAAATCGGTATATTTGTTCAGCACATCCTTCGGCTTGGGACCGTCGATCACGAAATATTCCAGCGATTCGCCGGGAACGCTGAACTGCACTTTTTTGACTTTTTCCGATGCGACTTCGAAGGAAACCGCGCCCGGATCGTTCACGAATACGCCATACCCTTTGTTGGTCACATAAAAAGGAATGTTCTTATAGGACTGCTCGGAGCTCGTGCCGCCGTCCTTGTTCCAGATGTCGACGACTTGGCCATTCTTAAGGAAAGAAGTGAAGCGTTCGCCAAGTCCGTATACCCACTCGCCAACGCGCAGGTCAAGCTCTTCGCGCATGTAGGTATTGCCGCCCGCCTCGGTCACGTGCGCCATCGATTTGAATCCGCTGCCGGTAATCCGCTCGTCGCCGCGATAGAAATCGACGGACCATTGCGGGCCTTTGTTGATGCGGACGCTGAGGTTTCCGCTTTTCAGTTCGGCATATTGTTCGTTCTCCGTAATTTCAGTATGGTCGCCACCCTTTGCCAACTCAAAATGCGGACCATGGTCAACCGTGCCGGCAAAATGAATCAACTTGACGCCGATCACGCCCGGTAGCGGGGAGTGAAACTGCATCGTCAGCAGCGTCGTATTGATCATGTCGCCGCGGCCGCGAATCGGCGTCGTCGAGGCGGAGGCAATCAACGTATGGTCTTGAACGTAAAAATCATAGGCCTGCACCGCAGGAGAAAGCGTAAATTCGTCGCGAATCAGCCAGTTGCCATCGGTAAACTTCATTTGGGAAATACCGCCTTTCTTATCGCATTGTTTTTCGAATGAAAACGTTCTATACTTGCATTATACTGACACCAAGTTTAATAAACTAACATAATCAAACGAAAATATAACACTATTTTGATGAGGTGAATGACTATGGATCAAGCGCTCCGCCGCTCCCTGAAGGAAAGCAAAAGCCACGGCACCGAACGGCTCCCGTTCGGCACGTACTGGTACCGCTACGGTCCCGGCGAGCACGTCATCGATTGCCATTGGCATGACGAGGCCGAGTTTTTTTACTGCCTTGAGGGCGAGACGCTGTTCCAGGTCGATACCGATTATTTCCCGGTCCGGGCCGGAGAAGCGGTGTTTATCGACGGCGGCGACATCCATGCCGCGCATGCGCACGGCGAACAGGGCTGCGCGTTTTTCTCCCTCGTCTTCGACACGCAGTTGCTGGCCAGCGCGCATTACGACGCGGTTCAGGAGAACCTTGTGCTGCCGCTGCAGGAACGGAAAGCTTCGTTCCCTCGTCACCTCCGCCGCGAGGAAGCGGCCAGCCTCTCCTTGCTGGAGCACATCGTATCCATGATGCGCAGCTGCAGCACCGAAGCGCCCGGCTACGAAGGCGCCGTCAAAGGGCATCTCTACCTGATGCTGGCGGAGACCGCGGCGGCCGGCCGGGCCGTCAACCGGGCGGCCGGCAACAGCCGCAGCGAATCGTCCAAGATCGACCGGCTCAAGACGGTCATCCTGCACATCCAGCACAACTACGGTCATCCGATCCGGCTGGCGGAGCTGGCGGCGCTGATCCCGATGAGCGAAGGCCAGTTCTGCCGGTTCTTTAAGTCGATGACCCGGCAGACGCCGATGGACTACATCAACTCGTACCGGATTCGCCAAGCCGCCGAGCTGCTGCGCGACCCGGAACGCAAAATCTCCGATATCGCGCTGGAAGTCGGCTTCGACAACATCAGCTACTTCATCCGCGTATTCCGCAAGGCCATGAACTGCTCGCCGTCGGAATTCCGCAAGCGGCTGCTGGCGCCGGTGGAGGTTTAATGCGGTTGGCGCGAACGGTTTTGTATTCGTTTCCTATAGTCTGGCTCAAAAGAGCGACAGAAATCCGGCGAGCCTAAAGTCCCGCTATGTTCGAACGTTATGTTAGAACGTTATTTTCGGACCGTTCTACTGGAGGCTAATACAGCCGGAACCAGCTGATTTGCGCCTCGCCTTGCAGATGCACATACACATCATGGCGGCCCGACAAACCGGTCGCGGCTTGGGCGGTAATCGTCGTCCAGGCCTGGTGCCCGCCGGTAGGCAACAACTGGCAAGTCATCACAGGCTCGCCTTCCGGTGCATCCAGCGTGACGGCAATTTCGCCGCCCTTCAGATTCCCCGATACCCGGGCTTCGAACCGGGACGTTCCCTCGCCCAACTCGACGTCGCGGAAGGCCACCCATCCGCGCTCCGCCTTGAGCCGGATGCTTTCGCCGCCCTCGCGGCATTCGTCCAGGAAGACCTGCTCGTAATCGTCATAGTTCACCGCCCGAACCGGTTCGCGCAGCGAACGCGGCGGCACGGTTTCGCCGTCCACCCGAAGCGTTGCCGTCAAGGCCATCGTCCCCGAGGAAGGTCCGACCATGATCGTATATTGGCCCGATTCCACGCAATAGCGATCCCGGGTCACATCCCAGAACGCGAGCTCCTCCGCTTTCAGCGTAAACGTAACCCGCTTCGTCTCACCCGGCTGCAAGTGTAGGCGGGTAAAGCCCTTCAACGTTTTCAACGGACGCGGCACCCGAGACTGTCCGATCCGCACGTACAGCTGCGGCACTTCGTCCCCGGCCATTTCCCCGGCGTTCCGCACGTCAAACGAAACTCGGACTTCGCCGTCCCGGCCTATCGTCGTCCGATCCAGCGCAAGTCCGCCATATTCGAACGTCGTATAGCTAAGCCCGTGCCCGAACGGGTACAACACCTCGCCGTCAAAATATTGATAAGTCCGTTTTCCCTTAATGATGTCATAGTCCTTCAGCTCCGGCAGTTGGTCGACCGATTTGTACCAGGTCATATGAAGCCGTCCCGCCGGATTGTAATCACCGAACAGCACGTCGGTCACGGCATGGCCCAGCTCCTGGGCGGCATGGGAGGTAAACAGGATCGACGGCACCTGCCAGTTCTCCCAGTTGACTGCAAACGGATAGCTCCCGACGATGACGACCACCGTATTCGGATTGGCCGCTCTGACCGCCCGGATCAGCGCTTGCTGCACCGGCGGCAGCACGATGTCGGCGCGATCGATCGTTTCCTTCGCATTGATGAACGGATGGTTGCCCACAAAGACGACCGCCGCATCCGCCGACTTGGCCGCATTCACGGCTTGCTCGACCCCGTTCTCCACGATCTCCACGATCCAAGCTTCGCCCGGCAGTTTGCTATCCGCTTTAACGGCATTATCAAACACATTTTCGCCAACCGCAATTAAGCCGCCGCGTTCGTTCAGCACGATCGGCCGTCCGTTCCACGCCTTCATCTCCACCTTGCCGCTTGGAACAGTACCCAGGCTGAACACTTCCTTTACGAACCAGCCGCTGGCTTCGTCAGCCGTCGCCGTCAGCAGACCCGAATCGGTCTCCGTCACGAACTTCCCGGTATCCGCCGACCGCAGCGTGATGGAGCCCCAGCCCCAATCGCCCCGCTCGAATACCGCCGCATCGGCCGTGCTGTCGCCGGTTGCCGCCAAAGCGGCTTCCGCTCCATCCCCGGACGCGATCCGCACATATTTGCCGGTCGCCGCGGAGCGCAAGCGAATCCGGTCCAGGCCGGTTCCGAACCGGACGGGACGGTCGCCCATTTTCTCCTTAATCCCCTGAAGTGGAGTTACGCGGTACGGCGGCGTGCCGCTGTACCAGTCGGTCAACGCTTCAGCGGCCAGCGGTCCGACGACCGCCACCGAACCTAGGGTTTGCGGCAAGGGCAGCAAGCCTTCGTTCTTCAGCAGCACGATCGATTCGCGGGTTGCCTTGAGCGACAGGGCCGCATGTTCCGGTGCGCACAGCTTGGCCTCCGGCACGCGGCTGTACGGGTTGCGCTCCTCGGGATCGAATTCACCCAGCCGGAACCGGACGCGGAAGGCGTTGCGCAGCGCGCGGTCCAGGTCCGACTCGGCCAGCAAACCTTGCTCGAGCGCACTTCGCAGCGCCTGGAACATGATCGGCTGATCGTCGGTCATGCTGTCGACGCCGGCCTTGATCGTTCCCGCCACCGCTTCGGCATAAGATTCCACGTAGCGGTGGTCCAGCACCGTGCCCATCACGTCGCCGGCATCGCCAACGACAAACCCGTCCATGTTCCATTCGCCCTTGACGATATCATTGACTTCCGGATTGAGGTTGCAAGGCGTTCCGTTGATCGCGTTATAAGCCGTCATCATCGAGCCGGCCCGGCCTTCCCGGAACGTCCGCTCGAACGCTTTCAAATAATACTCCCGCTTGTTTCGCGGATCGATGCTGACCGAATCGCTGCCGCGGCCAATTTCATTATTATTTCCGTAAAAATGCTTCAGCGTAGCCACGGCCTTATAATAAAACGGATGATCGCCCTGCAGGCCCTTCACCAGCTCGGTCGTTAACGTTCCCGTGAGGTGCGGATCTTCGCCGTAAGCTTCCTCCGTCCGCCCCCAGCGCGGGTCGCGCTCCATATCGATGGTCGGAGCCCAGATCGTCAAGCCGTTAACCGCCGGATTCCGCTGAAAATACACCCGGGCCTCATCGCCGATCGCCGAACCGATTTGACGCATCAGCTCCGGATTCCAGGTGCAGGCCAGCCCCGTATTTTGCGGAAACGACGTGGCTTCACCCAGCCAGGCGACGCCATGCGCGCCTTCCGTGCCGTGTTTGTATTTTTTGACGCCGAGCCGCGGCACCTCTGTTTGGAACTGGCACATCAGCTCGATTTTTTCATCCAAAGTAAATCGGGATACCAGATCGTCCACCCGCTCCGCCAGCGGCAAATCCGGATTTTGATAAGGATATTGAACCGTATTGTTCGTCATGCGATTACCTCTCTCCCCTACTCCATAGTTTCGTTGTAAGCGCTTAAGCAAAACGCTCCGCTTGTACCCTCTCGGGTTTGCCAATCCTATCATAGCCCGCACGCTTCCCCTCGCGATACACAGAACATTAGTCATCTTTTCATATAAAAATATCGCATCTACTTTCACCTACTTCGACTATTTCGCGCCCTCCTTTCCGCGATTATCCCTTTCGTTCAGAAATAGGTTAGCGGAGAGGAGATATGAGGTCTTCTAGGCTGATCCTCCACATTTTTATTGGGATTATTTCTTGTATTAAGAACATTTGTTTGGTATAATGAAAAAAAGAGAACGTATGTGCGCATTTCTTGAGTTGGAGGGATCGGACATGGAAATAGTTGTGAATACGGAGCTTCAATCGATCAACAGCCGTTTTCAAAGTGAGGCGAACTGCATCGATGCGATTATCGCTATGAAGTGGCCAAATGGCTTCGTCTGCCCGCGATGCGCTTATACCGGGTGCACCCGTCTGTCCTCCCGCCGCCTTCCTTTGTTTGAATGTGGAAGATGCGGCTATCAAGCCTCGCCTTTGGTGGGCACGATTTTTGAAAGAACTCATCTGCCCTTAGCGAAATGGTTTCAAGCTATGGAATTGTTCCTGCTTCCCGATGGCATCTCGGCGCTGCGATTGAGTCAGGTCATCCAGGTTACCTACAAAACCGCATGGCTCATGCTGCACAAAATCCGCCATACTCTCGGCGAATGCGATGCCCGGGAGCTGCTCAGCGGAGAGGTGAAGGTGAACTGCGATCAATATGCAAGCGATCCGTTGCGGTTTCATCCAGCTGCTCAACCTTATGCCACCGCGGTCGTCGCCGGATGCACGGTCACGGAGTCCGGGGAGCTGGGGCGGGTGAAGATTCAGCTGATTTCGCATAAAAGAGGAGGCGGGCAACGGGCCAACCGGCACGATCTTTCCGCGTTCATTCATAAGCATATCGAGGACCCTACTTCCAGCGTTCAATCGTTTCCGTTGGCTTATCGGCTGTATCTGCCTTTACGGAGAGAAGTAAGAGCGGCTTGGAGTTCTCTCAAGAGTACGTATGTCGCCATAGGGATAAAACACTTACAGGCGTATTTAAATGAGTATACTGTACGCCGCCGCTTGCTCATGTCTGATTCTGAAGAGACGATGAGCCATAAACTTCTGCATATGTGCGTGTCTGTTCCAGCAATCCCGTACCACCAACTAACTGCACGCCAACAACAAAACCCGTCCATAGCAGCAGCGGCTTAATCAACTGCTGAACGAACGGGTGCTGAACGAACGGGCTGCTAAGCGAACGAGAAGGGCCGCTTTCGGGACGGACCGGGTGGACTGGGCTGGGTTAGGCTGGATCGGCTGGTATAGGATCAGAACTTTTTTATAACATGAACATTTTTTCTTCCGAACGTTTCACGGGCGTTTCCGTCTCTCTTTCTCCACTCCCTGATGCAACGGGATAATCGTCAGAAGAGCTCGGGTGGCATAGGCATACATCCCAAAGAAGATTCAGGCATGGTTCGACTGCTTGCGGTACGCAGAAGGCGAAGTGCCGACATACTTGCGGAACTTGCTGTGGAAGTAATCGACGTTGGTGTAACCCACCTTTTCGGCCACCTGATAGACTTTCAAGCCTTCCTCAAGGTAGCCCTTCGCTCGTTCGATCCTTACTTTATCGAGATACGTATTGAAGTATTCCCCGGTTGTGTTCTTGAACAATTTGCCCAAATAGGCGCTGTTATAGTTGAAAATGCCCGAGAGCGTCTCCAGTTTGAGGTTATCGCTAAAGTTGCGGTGAATCAGGTCTAACATAATTTTGACTTCCCGGTGTTTACCGTCATCGCCGAGTTGATTCATGATCTGCTGCAGCAAATTCTCCGCCAGCCCGTTTAACTCCAGGATCGTAAAGGCTTTTTGGATCTTGGAAAAACCGTCGGAAAACTCCTTGCCGCGGTTTTGCAGCTCCGGCGATTGCTTCAGCGCCTTGCCGTAAATCGTCGTCAGCAGCTCCACGTAACGGTTCTTGACCTCGTTCTCCGTCGCGCCTTCGGCCGTATACGCTCCGCTCAGTTGGCGCAGCAAAGATTGGACCGCTTCCCGATTACCGATGTCAACGGCGTAAAAGAGCTGTTCGCCCAGCTCTTCGATCGAAGGCCCCGAGCCCTTGGCCGTCCCGGCTCGCAAAGCTTCCGGAGTCAAGATCGTTCCCTGATCCAGAAAAAAATGATGCCGAACCAGCTCGCACGCCGTCCGGTAGGATTCGCGGATCTCCGTCAAGCAGCCGACCTTCTCGCCGAGCGCGGCGGAAAACCGGATATCCGCCCCGGTCAGCTCGGCGGCCAGCTCGCGATAGATCTCCCCGAGTTCTACCGAGAGAAGCGGCTCCTTCAGCAGAACGCCGAGCTTGGCGTGAATGGCGAACACCCAGCCGCGGCCGGTCTCCTCGAACAGCCGGACCAGCGCTTTTCGAGTTAGCGCATTCATTTCGGCTTCGGCGTCTCCTTCGATTTGCGCGGTCAGCAGCAGGACTTGAAACGCCTTGCCGCTGATGCCGACCTGATCGGCCCGCTCGCATAGCGGGGCGGTTTCGTCTTCACTATCGCAGGTCAACACGGACTGGATCAGCGCTTCGCGGTTCCATTCGGCCGTGACGTGCTTCCACTGCTGGGAGGCTTTCTCCTCGTCGATCGTCACCTTGATCTTCCAGAGGTAATCCTTCAGTTCGTCCTCGTCGACCGGCTTCAGCAAATAGCCGTCCGCCCGCTGGGTCATGGCTTTCTTCGCGTAGCTGAAATCCGCGTAACCGCTAAGAATCAAAATATGCAGGAGCGGGTCCTGCCCGCGGAGCTTCTCGATCAATTGCAGCCCGTCCATGCCGGGCATGCGGATATCGGCCACCACCAGGTCGGGACGATAGCGCTGATATTTATCCAGGGCTTCGTTCCCGTTCGCCGCCGTATCGACAACTTCATAACCGCAGGCTTCCCAATCGATAAATTTGCGCAAGCCTTCCCGAAGCTTGGGTTCGTCGTCAACAATAAGCGCTTTAATCATTAGGCATTCCTCCGGCCGGAAGAATTTCGTTCTTCCAGCGATTTAAAATAATGAAGCGTTTACAATGATTATATTTTAATTTTTGTCTGCTCCACAACCATTATTCTGTTGATTTATTGCACTATTTTGATGCGGACAAATGAAAAAGCCGCTCTACCTCATCCTTCGATGAGCGCAAAGCAGCCTTTCCGAGTCAGTCAAACCGCAGTATGGTCCCGGTTCGCCGTGTCGTCTTATTTTCCGGTGCGGGACGAGTCCGCTACCGGCGCGCCGAAATTCGGCGTACCGTCCTCGTTCCAAACAAACGGTTGGGCCCGCGTATGCCGATTCGGATCATACAGCGGGTCGCCGACGATCTCCTTGTAGTTGCGGGCATGATAGATCAACACGTCGCACCCGTCTTCCGAGACGGTAAAGCTGTTATGCCCCGGTCCGAACTGCCCGGCAGCCTCATCGGTGGCGAACACCGGGCCCGGCGATTTCGCCCAGGAGGCGGGGTCCAGCAGATTCGCCGATTCATCGGCGGTAAGAAGCCCCATACAATAATGATGGTCGGTTGCGCTGGCCGAATAGCTGATGAAAATGCGCCCGTTCCGTTTGAGCACCGCCGGCCCCTCGTTCACCTTGAAGCCGATCGTCTCCCAGTCGTATTCCGGCGTGGAGATCATCGCTTGTTCGCCGGTCAACGTCCAGGGATTGCCCATCCGGGAGATGTACAGATTGGAGTTGCCGTCGATCTGCGGATCCTTCTGCGCCCAAACGTAATAACGTTCTCCCCGGTGCTCGAACGTCGTCGCATCCAGCGCGAACGACTCCCAGCGCGTACGGACCTGGCCTTTCTCTTCCCAGACGCCTTCGAGCGGATTGGCGGAGGCGTTCTCCAGCACGTACATTCGATGATCAAACAAACCCTCGTTCGTTTCCGTCGTCCGCGCCGCGGCAAAATAGATGTACCATTTTCCATCGATAAAATGAAGTTCCGGCGCCCAAATATTGGCGCTCAGCGGACCCGATTCATATTTGCGCCAGGCCAAGACAGGCTGGGCTTCGCCCAATCCTTGCAGCGTCTTCGACCTGCGGATTTCAATCCGGTCGTACTCCGGAACGGATGCCGTAAAATAATAATAGCCGTCCAGATGCTTATACACCCATGGATCCGCCCGCTGCTCAACGATCGGATTGAGGTACTCCTGCTTCTGATTCATGTCGGTTTCTCCTTCTCTAAATTGATATCCTAACGGCGGCGCCGTTTGGATCTGTTCCACTCCCGGCCTTCATTCCGGCCGGCTGTCCCGACCTTCCTCGTACAGCTTGCGAATGACCGCTTCCGTAATCGGTACGTCATAGACGCGAAGCTCATCCATCCGCCCTTGGAAGGGAGGATCCCACCAATTGACCCCTAGACTGAAGATCCCTTGATCATCCGTGAAAATATCCGGGAATCCGGTTCCCGAAAACTTCGCTTCTCCGTCCACGTATACTATCACGGTCCCGGCGTCGACGGTAAAGGCGATATGATGCCATTCGCCCGCCGAAATCCGCGCGCCCGTACTCCCGTCATACCAGGCTTCTCCGGACCACAGCATTGTGTTATGGTCCCAGGAATCCGGAACAAGGCTGATCCAGCTTGCATGGGATTTCGCCCCGAAGAAGCTAGTCGTAAATTGGGTGAATTGCTGCGGATTCAGCCATAGGGAAACCGAGTAACGGTTCCCTTGAATCAGCCCGTCATCCAGCCGAATGCCGGATTTCCCGTCAAATACGGCAGCCTGCCCCCGTACCCCGTCCGCATAAGCGATAGCTCCGCCTTCGGTATCGAGCTTAGCTCCGGTGATCGCGCCATCCGCAAACTGTCCCCCGGCATCCGACAGATTCCCTTCGAAGCCATAGTGGGCCCGAAGTCCATAGGAAGGGTCAATCGGGGCGACGACGACAGCAAAAGTCTTGACGGCGCTCGCTTTCCCCTTCGTGATCGTAGCGGTCAACGTGGCCCGGGCAGCGGCTTCACCGGCGTCTGGCGGGTGGATGATCCCGGTTTCGGAAATGACGCTCGGATCCGAGGTAGACCAGACGATTTTGGCCCCATGCGTTCCTTCCGCCGGCAGCGTCAGGTTGCTCATGACTCTGCCGGTATCGCCCAGGGTCAAGGCCTGCCGCACCGCCTTTACGACCTGGCGGTCGTTCATATCCGGCTGTCGGATTCCCCAAATCGCAGTTCCTTCACGGGAGATCGCCGTAAAGGTCATCGTCTCCCGGCCCTGCACCTCATCCCAGCCGCTGACGAACACGCCGTTGTAAATTGTTCCATCAATCGTCAGCTCCGCACCATAGGAACCGTTCAGTTTCCAGGTCCCGGTGTGGGAGCCCGTAACCGTATAGTCTTTGTTCAAGGCGAGATGAACCGAGGTCGGGACCTCTGCGGAATAGCCGAGCCCGTGATGGATGAATTGATAGTCGCCGACCAGCTTGGAGGCCGTCACTTTCCGCAGGGACTCCCCGGCATAACGCGTCGGCGCCATGACCAGCCAACCGTTTTGGTTCATAAACAGCTGATGCACGCGAACCTCGTGCACTTCTCCCCGCTGCGGGAAGCGAGTATGGAAGACCGAGAAATATTTCTTTGTCTTCTCGTCATACTCTAACGAGTTATGTCCCGGTGAAGCGTAGCCGTAACCGATCCCCGTCCCCGGATCGCCGATTTTGCGGTCGAACAGGAAGTTGCCGACCATTTTGATCCCGTAGGGGGCATTGTCCGTATCCCCCGGCAGCACGGCGTTTTGGCCGGCAGCGTCAAGATATGGGCCGTCCGGGTGCTCCGCCCGGAATTGCCGGAGGTTGTAGCCGCCATTCGCTCCCAACCATCCGTACGAAACGTTCAAATAATAATGGCCTGAGGCTTGATCGTATAAAATGTACGGGCCTTCGCCGGACTTCGTATACCCTCCGGCGATTTTGGTGCCGAAATAACGGTCTACGAGGCGGCCGTCCGTCGTCGTGCCGTCCTTGCCCGGATATTTCACCTGGCCGGTGGCCGGATCCAGCTCCACGATGAAGATCCCGCCGGACCAGGAGCCGTACGTCATCCACAGCTTGCCCTCCTTATCGAAGAACAAGGCGGCATCAATCGCATTCGGATACATGGCATTATTATAGGTACCGTCGCCGTTGAACCAGTTCGGATTGGCCTCCGCCAGCCTCCCCTGCTCCACCAGCCGCTTGACGTTCGTATTCGTCCACTTTTTGTCCACCCGGCTGTTCTCGTCAAACGCCGTTTCCTTCGTAAATCCGGAGTAAATGACCGTATCCACGTAAGTGTACGGGCCTTCGATATTTTTGGATACCGCATAACCGATCGCGGAGCGGATATATGTGGACGAGGCGCTGTAATACATCATGTACGCGCCGGTTGTTCCGTCCGCATGGCGGTACTTTCCGTTCCAAATCACGCCCGGCGCCCAGACGGCGTACCCGCCTTTGCTGTCGGAATCGTCTTCTCCCGCCCAGGCGAACGAGCCGGCCAGATTCCGGGACAGGTCGCCGTAAATCGCGTTACCGGGCGTTTGATAGCCGTTGGTAAACGTCGTCCAATTCATTAAATCGCTCGATTTGGCGGCCTCGATATGCGATCCGAACACATAATAGGCCGAGCCGGCCTTAATGATGTTCGGATCATGGACCGACACGTCGGTAAACGCAGGGCGTTGCTTCTTCTCCGCAGAGCCGCCTGCTGGAGCGTCGCCGCCCGCTGCCTTCCGTTGCGCGTCGCCTCCGCTGCTTGCCCACCCTTCGCCGGGGATGAGCATGGTGAAGATAAAGAGTAAAGCCAGGCACTTATACATGCTTTTCAACGGACTTCCCTCCTTAATAGGTTTAGGTCATGATCGGATGATCAAAGTCACCAGTGACATGGCCGGCATTCTCACATGCAGCGTGTTGCCGGCAACGTGAATGTGTTTTCCTCCACAAGTCATTTATCCTTTGATGCCCGAATTCAGATTGATCGATTGAATGAAATATTTTTGCGCAAAAACGAACAGCAACAGCGTCGGAATAATAGCCAACAAGGCCGAGCCCATGAGCTGTCCGATCATGCGATAGTTGCCGTAGATATCCTGAAGGAGCAGCAGCCCGGCAGTCACCGGCATTTTGTCCACATCGGTATAGACAATGACCGGCCAGAGAAAGTCGTTCCAGGAGCCAACAAATGAGAACAGGCCGCAAACGATGAGGACCGGCTTGATGAGCGGCAGGATAATGGCCGAGTAGATCCGAAAATCCCCGGCCCCGTCAACCCGGGCGGATTCATCCAGTTCGGTCGGAATCCCTTTCAGAAACTGCCTGACCAGAAAGATATTGCCCATGCCCGCCAAACCCGGAATAATCATCGCCCATGCGGTATTCACCCAGCCGAAAATATCGATGATTTTGTAAGAAGGGATGATGTTGACGACTCCCGGAAAGAAGGAAATGCCTAGCAATGTAAAAAACAGCGTGTCTCTGCCTTTAAAGTTCATTCGGGCATACCCGTAACCTGTAATCGAGATAATCACGATCACGAGAAAAGTATGCGTCACCGCAATGAATATGGAGTTCGTAAGCCAGCGCAGGATTGGAGCCGTAGACGTATTCTCCAGAATCGTCACGTAATTATCCAAAATCCATTCCACGGGAAGCAAACGGAAGCCCGTTGACACCACTTCGGATTGGGAGCGGAAGGAGGTCGAAATTCCGAATAACACGGGAATGACCCAGATGGCGCACAGGAGGAACAGATACAGGTATGCGATATATTTTGAAATGCTGATTTTCTTCGACATCTTGATTTACACCTTACCTCTCGTTTCCATAATCCATAACCGGATGCGTCAATTGGCGTTTCGATTCATGACGTAATACTGCAGCGCCGAAATGACCAAAATGACCATGCCCAGCAGCACCGCCATCGCGGATGCCATGCCGGCAATCGATTCTCCATGACCAAACGCCAATTGACGAATGTACATCATGAGTACATGCGTCGATTGTCGCGGTCCGCCATCCGTCATCATTAGAGGTTGGCCAAAGACGTTAAAGGCCCCGGCGGTGGTCATGACAAAGGTATAAATCAGCGGGAAACGGATGGACGGCAAGGTGATGCTGATGAAACGCCGGGTCGCCCCGGCCCCGTCGATCTCGGCGGCTTCGTACAAGTCTTTGGATACCCCGGCGATCGAGGCCCGGTAAATAATCATGTTTCCGCCGACCCCGCCCCATACGGTAATCACAAAAATAATCATCCAGGCATAGGGCTGCGTCGCCGCCCAAGCGACCTGCGAATGAAACAGGTTTCCCGTAATGCCAAGCTGTTTGTTAAAGATGAGCAGCCAGATCAAAGCGGCGGCGGAAATGGAGATCAAACCCGGAATGTAAATGATCGACTGGATGAATCCTTTCAATTTGACCTTCTTATGCTCCAAAGCGACGGCCACAGACAACGGAATGACAATCAATAGCGGAACACTGATACCGACAAAAATGAGCGTATTCCGAAGCCCGTTCACGAATTGGGTGTGGAAGGTCGAGGTTTCATCAAACAGGATCGTTTTATAGTTGGCCCACCCGACCCAGGATGGATCGTTCATCAGATTCCACTGCGTAAACGAGGCATAAATCCCATATACGGTCGGTATCAGAATAAAGATCAGGAACAAAACCAGGTGCGGGCCGACAAAGAAAAACGGCGCAAAGGATCTCTTGTTCATCGCCTTTCCA
Source organism: Paenibacillus sp. JL3B1040 (assembly GCF_057063165.1). Classification (NCBI taxonomy): domain Bacteria; kingdom Bacillati; phylum Bacillota; class Bacilli; order Caryophanales; family Paenibacillaceae; genus Paenibacillus; species Paenibacillus tiangongensis. The sequence goes on from NZ_CM169317.1 coordinate 3,881,954, forward strand.
TATCTCCTTTTGGAAAAATCATGTGCCAGAAGCAAGCTTTCCGGCACATGATTTCTTTCTGTATAGCTGGGACCGTTGCTTTAGCTCGCACTGCCCGCAGCGCTCTCGGCAATCTTATCCTCGACGAACTTCTGCATCGTCTGCAGCGTCTCTTCCAGATCGACGTTGCCGCGGACGATATCCGCGCAATAGGTATCTACCGCTTCCGCGACGTAAGGGTAATATTCGTAGGTGTAAATATAAAGGGACTGGATTTCCTTCTCATTGGAGGTGAAGAAGGATTGCATAAATTGCTGATATTCCGGGCTTTCGTTCACTTGTCTACTGGCAACGATTTGCCCCGCTTTCGCCCATTCCAGGGAGTTCTCGCGGATAAATTCCAGGAAAGCGCCGATGCCGGCTTCTTTTTCATCCGACCGATCCTCGTTTTTTAACATCGCAAACAGATGGGATGAGGCGCGATTCGTAAACTTGTCCGGCGTCGGCGAATAGATATTCGTTACCCCGAAGTTCAAGCCTTCGACCGACGCATGGGCCGTGGAGCTCCAGGTGCCGTCCGTCGAGAACAACACGTTGCCGGATTGGAACATCAAGTAGCCGTCTTCGCCGAAGGGGGTCATCAGCCCGGCGTCGGCGATTTTCTTGACTTCTTCGAAGGCCTGCTTCATCACCGGCGTATTGACGGCCGGCTTGCCGTTCTCCTGGATGTCGCCGCCGAGATTTTGCACTTGGGCCAAAATAACCCAGCCGAGCAGCGCATCGTTTACGACATATTGACCTTCATCCAATTTGCCTTGCAGCGACAGCATTTCGTCGATGGTAACCACGTCGTCGTCCAGGAAGGATTCCACGTTGTACTTCTTGAGCAGGTCCTTGTTGTAATACATCGTATTGCTATGAATGTCGAGCGGAACGGTGTACTGCGTGCCATCGATGTTCCCTGTAGACCAAGCCTGCGGAAGATAGTTCTCCTCCTTGATTTCCGGCTGCGCGGCAATGGCACCGTCGATCGGTTCCAGCACGCCTTGTTTGACAAAGCCGGGAACGCGGTCCGCGTGGATAATCGCCAAATCGGGAACCCCTTTGCCAGAGTTCAGCACCGTGGAAATTTTGGTGTACATGTCTGCGGTAATGACATGTTTAACTTTGAAATCGGGATTCGTCGCGTTGTAATCCTTGACCAATTGATCCATGTAAGCCCCATCATCGCCGGTCAGCGGCGTCCAGAAGGTAATCGTCTTCTTGTCCGAACCGCTGCCGCAGCCGTTCAGCACCGTGATGCACAAAAAAACCAAAACCATTGATAAAGACAACCATTTTGTTTTCATGTTCTTCCCCCGTTTTGAATAGTTGATATGATATGAAATCGACCGGGCGCCGCAGGCCGTCCGCGAAACGTCAGCAGCGCCGAGCCGCTTTATCCCTTGACCGCTCCCGCCGTCATCCCGTCGATAAAATATTTCTGGAAAGCGACGAACAGGATAAAGATCGGAATGATGGAGAAAAAAGAACCCACGATCAGCAAATCATAGTTGTTGCCGTAAGGAGTCAGCAGCGTCTTGAGTCCGATCGGCAGCGTATATTTATTCGCGTCGCTCAAAACCATAAACGGCCACAGGAAATTGTTCCAGCTGTTCATGCCGTTGAGAATCGCCATCGCCGCAAATGAAGGCTTCATGACCGGCAGGATCAGCCGCACGTAAATCCCGTATTCGCTTGCTCCGTCGACGCGGCCGGCGGCGATAATTTCCCGGGGAATTCCCCGCAGATACTGCCGGAAGAAGAAGATCGTCGCAGCGCTGGCGATCCCCGGCAGAATAATGGCCGAATAGGAGTTCATCAGCCCGATATCGTACGTTAACGTATACAACGGCAGCAGCAGGATTTCGAACGGAACCATCATGATCAGCAGCACGCAGATGAACAGGGCATTTTTTCCCTTGAATTCATAAGCCGAAAATCCGTACGCCACCGTGGCGCTGACCAGCAGCGTGACGACCACCTGCACGACCGTAAGCAGAAGCGAATTGAAAAACCATAAGAAATAAGAATGATTCCCCGTGAACAGATAAACGAAGTTGTCGAAGCTCATGACAGACAGATCGAACCGCAGATTCAGCCCATACCGGATCAAGTCCTCTCCGGGCTTAAACGAAGCGAGCGTAACGGCATAAAACGGCAAAAGGATCAGCACGCACAAGAAGGCAAAAAACACGAACAGGACGATTTTGAGCGGCAAGCCGCGGGCCGATTTCGTCATGCTTCCTCCTCCTTCTTAAACATGCCGGTAAAAGACAACTGCGTCAGATTGATGACCATCGTAATGACCAGAAGCACGATGCCGACGGCGGCCGCATACCCCAAGTTGTTCTTCTCGATCCCTTGGCGGTACAAATAGCCGACGATCGTCAAACCGATATTCTTCGGAGAGTTGTTGCCGTTCCAGAGCATCATGCTTTCGATGAACATCGCCAAACCGGCATAAATGCTGATCGTTAATACGTAAATCGTCGTCGGCTTCAACAGCGGCATGGTGATCTTCGTAAATCGCTGGAAGGGAGAGGCCCCGTCAATCGAAGCGGCTTCATAATATTCGTCGGGAATGCTCTTAAGCCCGGATAAGAAGTACAGCATGTTCACCCCGGTCCATCTCCAGGTCGCCAAAGCCAATAACGCGATGAACCCGGTCGCCTGCCCTTTCAGGAACTTGATCGGCTCCACGCCGAACCATCCCAAAAAGCTGTTGATCAAAGAGCCTTCCATTTCCCCGAACATCAGCCGGAAAATGGTCCCGGCGACGACAACCGAGGTTAGGGCCGGGAAGAAAAACGAGGATTTGAAAAATTCCCGGGCCCACATGAATTTGTTGTTGATCAATACGGCGAACAACATCGGAAACGGAATCAGGATCACTAAAGTCAACACCATGTAGATCGCGCTGTTGCCAACCGCTTTGAGGAAAATGCCGTCGCCCATCAATTTCTCGTAATTGTCTACGCCGATCCAAGCCGCTTCCTGCCCCAAAGTGACTTTCTGGAAGCTCATCCCGAAGGAGCTGACCAGCGGGTACACCCAAAAGATGAGGAAAACGAGCACGAACGGCAGAACAAATACGTAAGGAGCAACCTTTTGCGAGTATAGGAATTTTTTGACCATCGCCCTACCCCTTTTTAAACAGAGCTACTCCGGATGGAGTAGCTCGCCGCTTATTTCAATCGATTTGGCATTACTTCAGCTCTTGCTCGATTTGCGCTTGCGCATCGTCCAGGGCTTGCTTGATCTCTTTGCCGTCTTCAAAAATTTCGTTCAGCGTGACCGTGCAAAGCACATTGTTGATGGTTGGCGAAGCCGAGGTCGATTTGATCAATTGAATTTCGTCCTTGATGTCGGCCAGCACGTCAAACGGATTGTTTACGAAGTATTGGACAAATTGGTTATCCGGGTTATGGGTGACATCCTTCATTTCCCAAACGTCCATATTCACCGGATCAAAGCCCAACGTGTTCCAGATTTCGATATTGGCATCCTCCGACAATTTGGCAAAAGCCAGGAAATCCTTGGCAAGCTCAATGTCTTTCGCCGTTTGGGTCACGACGGTTCCGGTTCCGCCGCCGCCCACCGAGCGCGGCATGCCTTTCTCGATGACCGGAATCGGCGCGATCGCGATCTTGCCGGATAGATCCGTCATGTAGTTCGTATATCTCGACATTTGCCACAGCGGCATGAATGCGGTTGCATAGTTGCCTGCGTTAAACTCCCCGTAAGCTTCTTCCGTATCCGGCTGTCCGCCGGCGATCGTGGCGATGACATTGTTGTCCTGCAGGTCTTTCAGCAGAGTAAGCGCCTTGACCATCGCTTCCGAATTAACGACCGGGTTCCCGGCGTCGTCCGTGAAATCCGTCCCTTGCTGCGCCAGCAGTTGGGAAGTTTGCCAGGTCGCGCTCGTATCGGCGGTTCCCATGTACTTCCCGGTTTTCTCGTAAACCTGGATTCCGGCTTGCTTGAAATCTTCCCAGGTGACGATCGTCTTGTAATCCACTCCTGCCTCTTCCAGGATTTCCGTATTGTAAAAAGCGACCGAAGCCCCAACGTGGGTTGGAACGCCGTAATTCTTGCCATCCTTGCTGTAAAGGTCGATTCTGGATTTGACGATCGTGTCCCGGTACGGGTCGATGACATCGTTCAATTCGACCAGTTGCGGCGTCCCGGCCAAGAAGTCCGGGAACTTACCCAACTCGATGTCGGCGATATCCGGCGCGCCGACGCCCGTCTGCACGGCAATCGACAATTTGTTGTGCATGTCATCGTAAGGCATGACAGTGACGTTCAGCTTGATTTGCCGATCCGGATTGGCGGCGTTCCATTTCTCCAGCATTTTCTCAAAATGCTGCCCATGCAGCTCCACGAACGTCCAATAGGACAGCTCTGTCGCACTTTCTCCCGCACCGCCGTCCAGCACGGAGGTTTCGCCCCCGGCCGTCGTCGATGCCTTGCCGCAGCCCCATAACCATGTGGCCATCGTTAACACCAAAAGCAAAATCCATCCCTTTTTCTTCATCCTTGACCCTCCCTGACAAAATAAAATCTACACACTCCATGTACAGTCCGTTTCTCTCACTTCTAGTCAACCCGGCGTTAAAGCATTGGCCATCAGAAGCGCTCACCTGTTGTGCATAGCTCATGTCATTCATCGGGAGATCAAACGGCCTCCCCCCGGGGAGCGCCGTTTCATGTTCATGACGATCTCGGTTTGCCCAAACGAATCACGTTCCAGGAGGCTTTGGCTAACCGCGCCTTGACGTAACCGTCCCGGCAGGCCGCATCCCCTCCCGCATGCGGTTTGACGTTCTCCCGGTCCGCCGTGTTCACGGCCTTGAGGTCCTCGTGCTCCAGCACGAGATGCTCGATCAGTCGGTAGCCTTCAAACCCGCGGATGTCGCAATCCAGTTCAAGGGCTTCGCCCAGGTGGCGGTTCACCGCAAAAATCGTCAGCGTCTCGTCGGCCTCGTTATACACGACGGCGCTGTCCAAATAAGGCACATCGGTATAGTCCTTGGCGTCGTATACCGGAGAGTCGACGACCGGCTGCAGCGACACCCCTCGTCCAAAGACCGATGCATGCATGTAGGGATAGAAGATCGTCTGCCTCCAGGACCGCCCGCCATTCTCCGTCATGATCGGAGCGATGACGTTTACCAATTGGGCCATGCAGGCCATCTTCACCCGATCCGCATGGCGCAAGAACGTAATCAACATGCTTCCGACCAGCAGGGCGTCCTCGAAGTTGTAAACGTCTTCCAACTGCGGCGGTGCAATTCCCCAAGGCTCCAGCTTGGCGTCGGCGTCGTTGGAATGGTACCAGACGTTCCACTCGTCGAAGCTGAGGTGCATCGTCTTTTTGCTGCGCTTCTTCGCTTTGACGTAATCGCAGGTCGCGATCACCGTACGGATGAAATGATCCATGTCCATCGAGCGGGCCAGGTAATTCGCGGAGTCGTTGTCCCGGTTGCCGTAGTATTGATGCAAAGAGATGTAGTCGGCAACCTCATAGGTGTGGTCCAGCGTCACCGCTTCCCATTCGGGGAACGTAGGCATCGACGAACTGGAGCTCCCGCAGGACACCAGTTCGATATCGGGATCGAGCAACCGCATCGCCTTCGCGGTCTCGCAGGCGAGCCGGCCGTATTCCTGCGGCGTCTTCTGACCGATTTGCCACGGACCGTCCATCTCATTGCCCAGGCACCAGGTCTTGATCTTATGCGGCTGCTCGTAACCGTGGCTGCGGCGCAAATCGCTCCAATAGCTGCCGCCCGGATGGTTGCAGTACTCCAGCAAATTGCGGGCGGCGTCGACACTGCGGGTACCGAGGTTCACCGCCATCATCACGTCCGAGCCAACCTCCTTGGCCCATGCGGCAAATTCGTTCGTGCCGACCCAATTGGGCTCGACCGTCCTCCAGGCGAGTTCCAGGCGTTTCGGCCGCGTGTCGACCGGACCGACCCCGTCCTCCCAGTTGTACCCGGATACGAAATTCCCGCCGGGATACCGGATGATCGGAACGTTCAGCTGTTTGACCAGCTCTTTCACGTCGTTTCGGAAACCCAAGCGGTCGGCGGCCGGATGCGAAGGCTCATAGATCCCTCCGTATACCGCTCGGCCTAAATGCTCAATGAAGGAGCCATAAATCCGCCGGTCCACTTCCGCGATCCTAAAGGCTTTGTCTACGACCATCGTTGCTCGCGGCGCTGCTGATGACATGTTGACCACCTTCCGTTTTAGAAAATAATAAAATAATTCGAATAGTCTTGAATGAATCCGTTTACAGGTATAAAATAACATATGAAATCTGGGTTGTAAATATATATATCTAAAACATTTTAATCTTTTATAAAATTAACGATATAAACCATCTTTTCGGACATGAAAAACCTTGTAATTAGCTTGTAATTTCAATAAAGTTGTGAAATTTGATTTAGGAAGTTCTAAAGATAAGCATTTATTTATTACAAAATTAAGCTATTTTTTGAACTATTTTTACAATTTTTGATTTAATGCTTTATTAAACGACCGAGTTAGTTTATAATATTCTAAAATAAAACAACCCATCATTCTATTGGAAGAAGGTTCGATTATCCGATGATCTATATTAAGGATTTGATGAGCGGGATCGACATTTTTAAAGCGTTAAGCTCGGAGATCAGGATTCAAATCCTCGAACTGTTGGCCAAGAACCCCGCCTTAAACCTGAACGACCTGGCCACCAAGCTAGGCTTGAGCAACGGGGCCATTACGATGCACATCAAGAAGCTGGAGGAGAGCGGCCTAATCGAGATTAATACTTCGGTTGGCAAACACGGCATCCAGAAGATTTGTTATTTGAACAAAGACAAGCTGATGGTCGACCTGCGGAGCAAGGATGTCGACAATTTATACGAAGTGGAGATTCAGGTGGGACACTACAGCAATTACCAGGCACTCCCTACCTGCGGGCTCGCCACGAAGGACAGCATCATCGGCGACTTCGACGATCCCCGTTACTTCGCCGATCCGCAGCGGATCGATTCGGAGATCATTTGGTTGTCCGAGGGTTTTCTGGAGTACCGCATTCCGAATTACCTCAAGCCGAACCAGACGTTCCGGGAAATTCAATTCTCGATGGAGCTCGGCTCGGAGGCTCCCGGATATTGCGATAACTACCCGTCCGACATCTATTTCTATTTGAACGGCGTGGAAATCGGTTCTTGGACGAGTCCGGGCGATTTCGGCGACGCGCGCGGCACGTTTAACCCGGATTGGTGGCCGCCGCATCTGAACCAATACGGGATGCTCAAGCTGATCCGCATCAACAACGAGGGCAGCTTTATTGACGGATGCCGAATTTCCGACGTCACGCTGGAACAAATCAACCTGGATTACAAGAGCGAACTGTCGTTCCGCATCGCCGTTACCGACAAGCCGATCAACAAGCGGGGCTTGACGATCTTCGGCAGGAATTTCGGCAATTACAGCCAGGATTTGCTGGCCCGGGTGTTGTACGATGTAAGGGCGGAATAACTGAAAAACAGCCTGCAGGTCACTTGGCCTGAAGGCTGTTTTTTGTCATGCGCAAAATAAACTTATAGGGTCTGACCGTTGTCGGCGGTGAGGATTTGCCCGGTCAGGGAGGGCTGCTCCAGCAGCGCGGCGATAAGTGCGGCAATCTCCTCCGGCGCGCTGATCCGGTCCAAAGGCAATTGTGTCATCAAGCCCCGCATCCGCTCCTCCTTCCCGGCCCACCAACGCGTCTCCACGGCCCCGGGCGCTACGCCGGTGACCCGTACGTCCGGCGCCAAGGCATGGGCCAGCGATTTGGTCAAGCCATGCACGGCCGCCTTGGATACCGCATAAGGAAGCGAGGAGCCTTTCCCAGTGATCCCGGCGATGCTGCCGACGTTGACGATCGCTCCTTTGCCGGCCTTCAAGTACGGTGCGGCTGCCCGCGCGCAGTTGAACATGCCCTTGACGTTCACCGCGAACAGATCGTCCCACGCCTCCTCCGTAACCGCCTCCAGATCGTCCATGGCGATATACCGGGTGATGCCGGCGTTGTTGACCAGGTAATCGATCGTCCCGAATGCCTGGACGATTTGTTCCACCATCGAGACGACCTCGGCAGTCCGGGCCACATCGGCCCGAATCGCAACCGCCCGGCCGCCGAATTGCCGGATGGCCTGCACCGTCTCTTCGGCCTCCGCCGCCGAACGGGAATAGTTCACGGCGACGATCGCCCCGCGTTCGGCCAGCAGCATGGCCGTAGCCCGGCCAATCCCCGTGCCGCCGCCGGTAACCAGAACCACCTTGTTAAGGTAACTCATGTTTACATCTCCTCCTTCATCCGAAGCGAACTCGCTGCTTTTGCTTCTTTTGCTTCTTTTGCTGCTTTTGCTTCCTTTGCTGCATTTGCTGCATTTGCTGCCTCGGCTTGCGGCTTGCCGTTCCCCTGCCAATTCACCAGAAAGACGCCCGCACAAGTCAAGGCTCCGCCGACGTAAACGTACCCAGCGATGTGCTCGCCAAGCAGCAGCCAACTGCAGATGACGCTGAAGATCGGCACGAGGAACAGGAACGAGCTGGTTTTTCCCGGATCGCTATGGCTAAGCAAATAGAACCAGAGGGTAAATTGGACGATGGAGCAGAAGAGCACCAACCATACGACCACCAAGCCCGACGTGATGTTCAGTTCGAAGGTTGGCTTCTCCCCCGCAAAGCTAAGGATCAGCAGCATAACGCCGCCTGCCAGCATTTGGTAGGCGGCCAGCACTCTTTTGTCAAATGCCGGACCCATCCGATGGATCATCCGCGTGGCGATCGTGAAGCAGACCGCTCCCGCTAAAGCAAGCACGGTGCCGGGATCCAAGCTCATGTGCAGGCCAAAAGTGATCACGACCCCAATAAAGCCGATCACCAAGCCGAACCATTGCCTTACGCGGTAAGCGGTGCCCATCAACGCTCCCCATACGATCAGCATCAGCGGGCTGGTACTTGAGATAATCGCCGACTCCCCGGAGGTGATCCATCGCATGCTGTAAGCGGTGAACCCCATTACCCCAACCGATTGGAACAAACCAAGCGCCAAGATTTGCAGCCATGCCTTTGCTCCCTTAGGCTGTGGTTTGTTGGCGCTGAACAAGGCCAGCAGCCCCCCGGCGAACACGAAGCGGATTCCCATAAGCATGAGGGGCGTCGTATGCATCATCCCCAGCTTGGCAACGGGATAGGCCGTCCCCATCAAGAAGGTGGTTAACAGCAGTAAACTTGTATATTTGTAAATCGACATGAAGCTCTTCCTCCCAGGGTGTAAGTCATGTTTGTATTGTAAGGGAGGTATTCCATTATGTATAATGATTGGTAAAGATACTTGATATCACTTTTAGTGATACCTTAGATAAAGGAGGACCCCGCCATGGGAAGCGCGGATTTGCGTATTTTTCAAGCGGTCGCCCGGGAGGGCTCGATTACGAAAGCCGCCGCCCGGCTTGGCTACGTGCAGTCCAACGTGACCGCCCGCATCCGGCAGCTCGAGTCGGAACTGGGGACGGGGTTGTTTTACCGTCATAACCGCGGTATCACCTTAACCTCCAGCGGTAAAATGCTGCTGGATTACGCCGACAAAATCATCGGCCTGCTGGACGAAGCGGCGGCGGCGCTCTCCTTCTCCGGCGAGCCCACCGGCCCGCTGTTGATCGGCTCGACGCAGACGACGGCGGCCGTCCGTTTGCCCAAGCTGCTGAGCAGGTATTACGAAATGTACCCGAAAGTGGAGTTAACGCTGACGACCGACCTCTCCGACCGCTTGGCGGAGAAGGTGCTGCAATACGAGCTGGACGTAGCCTTCGGCAATTTCCGGTACGTCCATGACGAGCTGACCTCCCTTCCCGTGTTCGACGAGGAGGTTGTCGTCATTTCTCCGCCGGGCATTGATAACCTCGACGAAGCGCTGACGAAACCGAGCCTGGTCTACAGCCGAGGCTGCGCTTACCGCGAAATGCTGGAAGACATGCGGCAGTCTCGCGGCAGAACTTACGTCGGGACGATGGAGTTCGGCACGCTGGAAGCCATCCTCGGCGGCGTATCGGCCGGACTCGGCATCTCGCTGGTTCCTCGGATCGTCGCCGAGAAGCAGGAGCAGGACGGCGCCGTACGGATTCATGAGATCCCCGAATCGATGCGTCACATGAAGACCGAACTCCTCTACCGCAAAAACGCCCACCCGACCAGCGCGCTCCGCGCTTTGCTGGATTTGATGGGCGTGCAGGAGAGAGCGGTGTCGCTCGGTGGACGATAGCGTTAAAAAATCACCTTATTTCGGACAAAACGGAGGTTTTGACCACTAGCGTTGCATTAAGTAATTTTCGTCACGATAGAATTGAATTGATATCAATAAAATGAATATTTTTACATCTTTGTTTCCTCTGGATAAACTAAAATGGCTAAGGGGGAATAGATCCACGAGTTATCCATTTTTTTAATTTTCATTTGTCATTAGCGTACGATCAGTTTCGGCTCCATTGACTTCGTTGCCTTTTTCGGGGGCCTACCATTTCGCTTAGGTCGTCCCTTCGATGTTCGCGTTGGCTTGCGGTAGATCGCTACTAAAAAATCGTCCCATGGTTTTTCCGCATAGATTCGCATCAGTTGGAGCAGATCCCACGCTGATTTCTTACAGTTCAGAGTTAGTTTAACAAGTAAACATAACGCATAGGCGATCAAAGCAATATACATTTGGTTCCATATCGCTTCGGGCGTATAACCATGCGGTTTGACCAATCGAATATGCTGTTTGACCCACTTGAAAAACAACTCGATATGCCAGCGATTTCGGTAAACCTCAGCGATTTGGTGCGCAGACAAGTCGAAGCGATTCGTTACAAGACAATAGGTTCGCTTCTGGTCATCGCAAAACTCGATTAAGCGAAAGATCCCGGGAAAGTCCGGAAGTTTCACGTCGGCATCTCGGATGAATCCCTTCTGTCTTTTGGGCAGTTCCCTTTCTCGGATGACCGTTAGTCGGCTATTTTCCTTGACGCGGCAGACAAACTTGATTTTGTCCTTTAGCCATTTCTGAAAATGCTTATATACTTGGTAGCCGCGATCCATCACGTAAGTCGCGTCTTTGGCGATCGTAAATTCCAGAGCCACTTCATGGTCCGCGACGTCCTTGGTGGAAGCGATGATTTTGTCCGGATACATGGTTTTGGAATCCATGACAACCAAGGAAGTGTGCATCTTCACGCCATGATTCGTCTCTGAGCAGTAGCACCATTTCGCGAGAATAGGCGGCAAGGTAATCCCCGTCGAATCGATGAGTTTGAGCCTACCCATGCCAGGAGTCACCCCTTTTAAATCCTTTGTTCTTTGCTTGATTTGCTCGATGATCGAGAAAAAAAGGGTTTGAAGGTTGGCCATAGGCAGCCGCTTCATTTTCCGCGATAACTGGGCAGCACTTATGCTTTCGAGTTTCAGCAGTTTCTGAAATTCGCGATTGGCGGCTAAATGCTCTGACATGACTTTGTAAGAACTGCGCTGGTGCAACTGAGCTTCGATAAACAAGAGCGTCGAAGCGCCGACAAATAATTTCCGAGACCGATAGTCTAAAGTTGCATCCCGGGAAGAATCCACATTTAACAGTTTCAGACATTGACAAATGACGGTTTGATTCGGTACGTTATCCATAGTCATCTCCTTATTGTTGAGGCGTTTTATGGATAACGCGTGGTTAACTCAACAATAGGAGATGTCTTCTTTTTTGTCTGCGAATTTTAATGCAACGCTAGTGGGTTTTGACGGAAATAAGGTGATTTTTTAGTCTTATATTGCCCCGAACCCTCCTTTGGGGTGATTGTCCGGGTAAATAAGGTGATTTTTTGGCGCTATTCCGCAAAAAAATCGGTGCCCGGGCGAAATAAGGTGATTTATTACCGTTATTTCGCGCAAAAGAGGCACGAGCCGGCTGAACCTCACCACAACGGGAGGTTCAGCCGGCTCGTTTGCCGCGGCCGAGGCGCCAGGCCCGGCCGCGGGACGGTTCGCGCGCTAGGCCTGCTCCGCCTCGTTCAGCGCCCGCAGCAGCGTGCGGCGGTCGCGCACGCGGTGGGCTTCGCGCAGGCTGCGCGCGAACAGCTCCTCGCCGACGCCCAGCTCGGCGAGGGTCGCCGGCCCGCCGGCCTTGCGCAGCAGGCCGCGGAGCTCGGCTTCGCCGGGCAGGTCCCGCAGCCAGGCGCGGACCTGCTCCCCGTGTTCCCGGAGCGCCGCGGGCTCGGCGCCCGGGAAGGTCCCTTCGCCCGCGGCGTGGTACGCGCGGGCGATCTCGGCGCAGGCAACGCCGACTTTGGCGCCGTGCAGCAGCGCCCGTCGGCCCAGGCGCAGGTACTCCATCTCCCAGTAATGGGAGAGATGGTGCTCGGCGCCCGAGGCCGGGTGCGACTGCCCGAACAGCAGCATGGCGATGCCCGATTCGATCAGCGCCGTCATCAAGGCGCGGATCCCTTCTTCCGTGCGCGCGCCGATCGCATCGGCGTGCGCCACGCAGTTCAAAAGCGCGCGCTCGGTAATCGCCGCCGCCTGTTCGTCATAAGGTTCCCCCGCCGTCAGATGGGAGAATTTCCAGTCGAACAGAGAGGTGTACTTGCCGAGCATATCGCCAAAGCCGGCGGCGACCAGCCGCTGCGGGGCCGCCATAAGGACGTCGAGGTCGGCGAAAATCGCAACCGGCGGCACGGCCGGTACCGTCTTCTTGACCCCGCGCAGGATGAGCGGCGCGCCCGCGGAGGTGAAACCATCCACGGACGGCGCCGTCGGCACCGACACGAACGGCTTGCCGGTCTTGTGGGCGGCAAACCGGACGATGTCGTGAATCGTCCCGGAGCCCACCGCGAGCAACGCGTCCGTCTCCTCGGGGCGAATCTCAAGCAGCAGCTGAACGATTGCCATCTCGTCGGCCACCACGTCGCCCAACGCGTCCGGTTGAATAAGGCAGACGCGCGCGTCCACCCCTTCGGCCCCCAATAGGCCGTTCAGCTGTTTCCCCGCCGCCGCATACGTGTGGTCGTCCGCCACCAGCAGGACGCGATCATAGCCGTGTTCCCGCAAATAAAGAGCAACCTTGCGGATCACCCCCCGATCTAGTTCTATCACCTTCAACTGCCCCAGTTGCCAGTCTTGCAACATGGTATCCCCTCCTTAGGCCATCCATCGACTTCCTGCAAATACCGAAATTTTCTGAAAACTCCTTCGGATTCCCCATATTACTTGCAAAATGCCCTACAACACCCTGCGAAGTTCTGAAACGTCACCTAACGTCCTGAAACGCCGGCGGGGCGTTACCGTTACCCGCTCATCCATCGCTCCGCCCATTCGCCACTCTTACTCCGCCGCTTTCTTAATCCGCTTCAGCCGCTTCATCACGTCGTTTTCGCCGCGGCCGAAGTAGTCGTGCAGCTTGCTGTACTCCTGGTACAGCTTCTCGTACACTTCCACGTGCGCCGGAATCGGCTTGAACGTTTCCTCCTTGACCCGGGCCATTTTCCCGGCCGCGTCCAGGATCGAATCGTACCCGCCGGACTTCGCACCGGCGGCCACAGCGGCGAACATCGCCGCGCCGAGAGCCGGCGTCTGCTTGGAATCCGCCACAAAAATCTCGCGGTTCGTCACATCCGCATAGATTTGCATCAGCAGGCGGTTTTTCTGCGGCAGCCCGCCGCAGGCGTACAACGCGTCCACCCGCACGCCGTTCCGATCAAACGCGTCGACGATTTTGCGCGTGCCGAAGGCGGTAGCCTCCAGTAGCGCCCGGTAAATTTCCTGCGGTTTGGTCAGCAGCGTCATCCCCAGGATCAGGCCGGTCAAATCGGTATCCACCAGCACGGACCGGTTGCCGTTCCACCAATCGAGCGCGAGGAGGCCGGTTTGCCCCGGTTTGTACGCGGCGGCTTCCCGCTCCAGCCATTGGTGGACGTTCAGGCCCTCCTTCTCCGCCGCTTGCTTCACGTACGCCGGCAACGCTTCTTCGACGTACCATTCGAAGATGTCGCCCACGGCCGACTGCCCGGCCTCATAGCCGTACAAGCCCGGGATGATCCCGTCTTCGACCACGCCGCACATGCCTTCCACCTGCTTCTCTTCCGTCCCCAGCAGCATGTGGCAAATCGACGTGCCCATCGCCATCACCAGCTTGCCCGGCGTAACGACGCCGACGGCCGGCACGGCCGCATGGGCGTCCACGTTGCCCACCGCCACGGCGATGCCCGGCGTAAGACCCATCATCTCGGCCATCTCCGGCAGAAGTCCGCCCGCGTTGGTCCCGAGCGGAATTACGTCGCCGCGCAGCTTCGTATCCGTCAAATCCTCCAGCCGGGGATCCAGCGCCTTGAAATACGCCTTGCTCGGATATCCGTCCTGCTTATGCCATATCGCTTTATAGCCCGCCGTACAGCTGTTGCGGACGATGTTGCCGGTCATTTGCGCGATGACCCAATCGGTCGCTTCCAGAAATCGGTCGGTCTTCTCGTAGATCTCCGGCGCTTCGTCAAGGATTTGCCATACCTTGGCGATCATCCATTCGGACGAAATCTTCCCCCCGTACCGCGGCAAAAATGCCTCTCCCCGCGCGGCCGCGATCGCGTTGATCTTGTCGGCCTCCGGCTGGGCCGCATGGTGCTTCCACAGCTTCACCCAGCTATGCGGGTTGTCGGCCAGCGCCGGATCGAAGCTAAGCGGCTGACCTTGCGCGTCCACCGGCAGCATCGTGCAGGCGGTAAAATCGATCCCGATCCCGATCACATCCGCCGGATCGATCCCCGATTCCTTCAGCACCGCAGGTACGGAGCGCCTCAGCACCTCCAGATAATCGCCGGGATGCTGCAAGGCCCAATCGTGCTCCAGCCTGACCCCGGAGCCGGGCAGCCGCTCGTCGATGACGTGGTGCGGATACGGCGTGACGTGGTCGGTGACCTCCCGGCCGTCCGACAGATCAACCAACACGGCGCGTCCGGACTGGGTGCCGTAGTCGACGCCGATCGTGTATTTTTTTCCCATGCTCATCGTAATCCCTCCCCGTTATTTCTGCCCGTAATAGGCATTCGCTCCATGCTTCCGCAAAAAATGCCGGTCCAGCAAAGTCTGATCCATCGCCGGCGTATCCGGATGGATCTGCAGCATGCGGGCGGCGATCTTCGCCACCTCTTCCAGCACAACCGCGTTATGAACGGCGTTATGCGCGTCCTTGCCCCATACGAACGGCGCATGCGAGTGCACGAGCACCCCCGGCACCTGGTTCGGGTTAAGGCAAAGCTCGGCAAACCGCTCCACGATCACGTTGCCTGTCTCCAGCTCGTAAGCGCCTTCGATTTCTTCCCGCGTCATCGGCCGTGTCACCGGAATCTCACCGTAGAAATAATCCGCATGCGTCGTTCCGTACGCCGGCAGCGCACGCCCCGCTTGGGCCCAACTGGTTCCCCAAGGGGAATGCGTGTGCACGACCCCGCCGATGTCGGGGAACTCGCGGTACAGCACCAGGTGCGTCGGCGTATCGGAGGACGGACGCAGGTTCCCCTCCACCACGTTGCCTTCCAGATCGACGACGACCATGTGTTCCGGCTTTAATTCCTCATACGGCACGCCGCTTGGTTTAATGACAAACAATCCGCTTTCCCGGTCGATCCCGCTGACATTCCCCCACGTAAACGTGACCAGACCATACTTCGGCAGCTCCAAATTGGCTTCCCACACCTGCTGCTTTAAGGCTTCCAACATGCTTGATCCAACCCCTTTCCACTTCCCGTGTTATCTATCCAACAAAAGGTACGTACAAGTTACCAAGCACTTGCTTCAACCCGAAGCGGCACCGCCCCGCCGAACTACAGCAGGACGGAGATACCGCCGAGTTGTCCCATTCCCGTTTATTTCCGTTCCGTTAGCTCCAGCACCGAATCCCGCTCCATCAGCTCCGGTTCGAATACCGTATCGCCCGGCGCTTCTCCCCGCTCAATCATTCCGATCAACTGGCGGGCGGCTTGCTCGCCCATCGCCGTTTTGGGATGGGTCAGCGTCGTCAGCTTCGTGCCCGAGGCCGCCGCCAAGCTGGAATCGTCGAAGCCGATGACGGACAAGTCCTCAGGAACCCGCAAGCCGCAGGCGGCCGCGGCGTCCATCAGCAGTACCGCCAATTCGTCGTTGTAGCACACCAGCGCGGTCGGCCGCTGCTCCGGCGTTCTCTGAAGCAGCTCAAGCGCTTTTTGATAGGCGTACTCGCCTTTTTGCTCCGTCGTAAACGTCACCACATGCTGCGGCGATACCGCAACCCCGAAATCCCGATGGGCGGACAGGAACCCCTTCAGCCGGTTCACGCCCTGCAAGTCATCCCTTTTGAAGAACCCGGCGATCTGCCGGTGCCCCTTCTCCAGCAGGTAACGCGCCGCCTTCCGGCCCCCCGCCTCGTCGTTCACCTTCAGACAGGGACATTCCAGTTCCCGGTATTTTTCGTTGATCATCAAATAAGGAATACCCTTCTCCTGCAGCTCCAAAAAATACCCCAAATTCGGGTTGCCCTCCGCGCTTTTTGTCGGCTCGATGATCAGTCCGCTGAGCGGCTGGCTCGTCATGAGCTGCAGGCTGTCCATCTCCTTCTCCTTCGTGTTGTCCGTGCTCGACAGCAGCAGGCGATACCCGTGCTGGCGCAGCTCCGCTTCCGCCCCGCGAACGATATGGGGAAAAATATAATCGGAGATATACGTTGTCATAATCCCGATCGTCTTGACCGCTTCGCCCTCCCGCCGTCCGGGATTCCGGACGAAGGTACCTTTGCCCTGGATGCGCTCCAGCCAGCCGTCTTTCTCCAACTCGCCAAAGGTTTGCCGTACCGTCTGCCGGCTTAAGCCGAACTGCTCCGCGATCTCGTTCTCCGAGGGAACCTGCTTTCCGGGCTGAAGCTTTCCTTGCTCAAGCCAAGACAATAATTCGTTTTTGAGCTGCAAATATTTCGGAATTTTCCGGTCATTCATGTTTCGTCCACCCTTCACCAATGCCGCCGTTCTATTGACTACCCGTTATTGTAACATAGGCCGGGCGAACGCAGAGGGCCGGTTCCCCTCCTATTAAGTTTCGATTAACGCAGCCGATAGGCCGCATCGCTCCAGCGCAACTCGTTCTTAAAGCGCGGTAACGAAGTATCCTTGTCGATAATCACCGCTTCGATGCCGGCCATTTCCGCCCAATCGTTCAAGTTTTCGGCCGTAATCGCGTAAGACAGCACCGTATGATGCGCCCCGCCGGCCAAAATCCAAGCTTCCGCCGATTCGCGCAGCGAAGGCTGCGGCTTCCACAACACGCGGGCCACCGGCAGCTTCGGCATCGGCTTCTCCACCTTCGCGCCGTCCACCACGTTGATCAGCAGCCGGAAGCGATGACCCAGATCGACCAGCGAAGCGTTAACCGCCGGACCGGCCTGGCCGTCGAACACCATCCGCGCCGGATCGGCTTTGCCGCCGATGCCCAGCGGGTGCACCTCGATCGTCGGCTTCGTCGCCGCAATCGTAGGGCACACCTCCAGCATGTGCGCGCCAAGAATCATGTGGTTGCCCGGCTCGAAATGATACGTGTAATCCTCCATGAAGGACGTGCTCTTGTTGTTCGCCAGCACCTTCAGCACGCGCGTTAGGGCCGCGGTTTTCCAGTCGCCTTCGCCGCCGAAGCCGTAGCCGGCCTCCATCAGCCGCTGCACGGCCAGACCCGGAAGCTGCTTGAGCCCGTGCAGGTCCTCGAACGTCGTCGTAAACGCGCCAAAGCCGCCTTGCTCCAAAAAACGTTTCATGGCGATTTCAAGCTTCGCCTGATAGGCGATGGATTCGCGAACCGGCCCGCTGCTTAAGCCCGCTTTCGTAATCGCGTACTGCTCGGCGTACTCCTTCAGCAGCGCTTCGGCTTCCGCATCGCTGACTTCGCTTACCACCTGCACCAGATCGCCGACGCCATACCCGTTCACCGACCAGCCGAACTTGATTTGCGCTTCGACCTTGTCGCCTTCCGTCACCGCCACCTCGCGCATGTTGTCGCCGAAGCGGGCCACCTTGAGCTGGCGACTTTCCGCGTAAGCGGCCGCCGTCCGCATCCAGCCGGCGATCGAGCCGCGCACTTCGTCGTCTTCCCAATGGCCGACCACGATTTTGCGGGCGATGCCGAGCCGGGCGCCGATATGGCCGTACTCGCGGTCGCCGTGGGCGGATTGGTTCAGGTTCATGAAGTCCATGTCGATCGTTTCCCACGGAATATCGCGGTTAAACTGCGTATGGAAATGCAGCAGCGGCTTTTGCAGCTGGGACAAGCCGGCAATCCACATCTTGGCCGGCGAGAACGTATGCATCCAGGTGATGATCCCCGCGCAGGTCTCGTCACCGTTTGCGGCCAGAATCAGCTTGTAGATCTCGTCCGAGGTCGTCACGATCGGCTTAAAAACCACCGAATACCCGATCGCCGGATCTTTATCCAGTTGCTCCGCGATGATGCGGGAGTGGGCCGCCACCTCCTCCAACGTCTCGGGTCCGTACAAATGCTGGCTGCCGGTCACAAACCAAAAAGAATGCGGTTTCAGTTTCATCATGCCAAAGCGCCTCCTAAAATATAGAAATCAACTGCTTGCTAACTTGTACATACCTATATACTGTTTTCGACAAATTTATCAATAATGTACGTACAAGTTAATTTGCTTTTATTGTACTTCCCCTCGCCTCAAAAGGCAAGAGCGTTTCGTAAACGCCTGTTTCGTAATCGTCGAAAAATCCCGGGTTCGTGCCTCAGTGTCTCTCATGCTCCCTTTGCACGATTATCCCTTTCGTTCAGGCGGGGCCAGCGGCTGGGGCAGGGAGACCAGTGACCGGAGTGAGACGAGCTCTTGTCTATTTCTCTGCTGCCTGATCAAAGGGGATAATGGTGCAAAGCGTCCGGACAGCGTGTGTTGATCTTTTTCATGCAAAAAAGCTAAAGATTTACGTCTGTTATCCGATAATATTAGTATAGGAAAATGGGGGGACAGCATGAAAACATTAACACCAAGCGAAAATGAGTGGCTCATCATGGAGTTGTTTTGGCAGACGAACCGTTCTATGACATCGGCTGAGGTAATCAAGAAATTGCAGAATAACAAGGACATCAGCCACAAGACCGTCAGGGTGATGATAAATCGGCTATGCCAGAAAAATATCTTAGACTACACAATAGATGATAAGGATGCCAGAATCTATCACTATTACCCTGTTAAAACAAAGGAAGAGTGTCTGAAAGGAAAAAGTTATCATTTTATAGAAAGCTATTTTGCCGGTAACGGAGCAAACGCAGTAGCAACACTTATTCAGACTTTTCCATTGACGGAGGAACAGATACGGGAAATCGCGGAAATTCTGGAGCAAAGTAAAGGACAGGAAGAATGACGATCTGGAAATCCCTGCTTTATAACATACCGGAACTGCTTCACTTTTCATCCGCATATTTTACCTTAAAAGCCGGAAGGTGTGCCTTGCTTTCCCTATTCCTCTTCCTTCTTATTATGCTGCTGCGGAATACGGCGTTTCGTGGAAAGGTATTCTTAAAGGGAGCATTATGGTGCCTAGTCCCTCTAATGATGTTTAGCGGAACCCTTAAAGTTTTCGATGAAAACCCCTTTGCATTGAAGTGGTTGGGCTGGTGGAAAGAGGTATGCGCATCGCTCCTTTTTATCGATTATATATACATGATTGGGGTCCTTGTCGTAGCGATCGATGTGATCAGGCGGCGCAGAAAACTCTGGAAAGCAACTAGGAATTTACAGCAACGAAGCATAATGGGAAAAAAGTTCTACCTCTGCGAATCCAATGTTACTCCATTTTCCATCGGATTATTGAAACCGAGAATTATCATTCCGGAGTTAATCTATAAAAGCTATACCCGCAAGGAGTTAGAGGTCATACTGTTGCATGAACAAACGCACATCCGGTTGGGGCACCTATGGTTTTATGCGTTTTGGGATATGCTCAAAGCGGTTTTTTGGTTTAATCCATTGATCTATAAGTGTCTTCCCTATTTCAAACAGGATATGGAAGCGATTTGCGACAGGGTATCGATTCAGAAAAGCGGTTATGAACCTAAGGCTTATGGAAGTCTGCTTTTAAAGAGTATGCAATTGCTTACGGGAAACGAGGTGCGTTTATTCCCAACTTTCGTCGGCAGAAGTGATTATTCTTTTTTTAAAGAAAGAGTGGTAAGCATTATTCAGTATAAGCCTTATAAAAAAGGGGCTGCGGCAAAGCTGGTCGTTTGTTGTGTACTTATAGTTATATCCGGAATCTGCTTTCTAAATTCGATATCTTTTCCAAACTATACGATGGATGAAACGATAACCGTCTTTGGAATTCACGATTCCAAAGTATTGATTGATGATGTTAGCAGGTCGAACCATGCAATCTACTATGACGAAGAAAATCTTTATATTAACAAAGAGCAATTTTTGAGTTTATTAAACGAACAAGGAGTGTACGGCAATGAATTCTTCATAGGAATCAATGGCTACGATAAAATTCCGCATTGGGGCAGCGGGATGGATTGCATTTATTTGGATTTCAGCGGGCTTCCCGGCGGTATCGCAAAAATACCCTACGGTAACCAATATGATATCGTGACAGAAATGGCCCAATGGATTATTAAAGAAATCTTATAAGCTATTGGATAACAAATGTAAACAAATTTAAGGAGGACCTCGTAATGAAAATTGCAAACAGTACAGGAGTTCATGGTTCCAATTATAGTCCGAAGCAGAATATAAACGGCGCAAATCAGGATCGTCGTCTTCAATCGATTCAGAAGCAAATTGAAAATGTGCAGCAGCAATTACAAAGCCTTTCAAGTAATGAGGAAATGTCTACGGAAACGAAAGCGAACAGACGAAAAGAGCTGCAGCAACAGCTTCAAGAGTTGAACAAACAAATGACCCAGAGAAAAAGGGAAATAATCCAAGAGAAACGGGAGGAATCAACCGCTAAAGTTGAGAAACAAGAAGCGGCCCAAGGGGATATCGACAAGCGAGAAGCTAATGTCATAGGTACAACTGCCATGCGGGGAATCCTAAGCGCCGATGCTTCATTGAAGCAGGCAAAAACCGTCCAATCTGTAAAAACCAGCATGGAAGGCAAAGCAGGTGTGTTGGAGAGCGAAATAAAAATGGACGCAGGACGAGGTGGCTCAACGAAGAACAAAGAGGCGGAGCTTGCGGAACTGAATGATCGTATTCATATGGCCTCTGCTGATCTCATGGATAAAATATCCGACATCGATACGACCTTAGATAAATCCAGAGTAGAAAAGGATGAAGATAAGACAGACGCAGCGGAAGCAGCCAATCAAGGGGAGCGCGGATCCGAAGCAACGCAAACTCAGGCATCCGGAGATCGGACAAAGGGTCAGCATGTGGATGTAACGGTATAATGTTGAGGAAAAAGGTTGCTATAGCAAAAAGAAGACATCAACCCATAGGAAGATGTCTTCTTTTTGCTGTTTTGGGATTCGCCGCTCAACCCTAGCTCAAAATCCCCGGCTGCGGCGTGACGCCAAACGCTTTGGCCAGGTCCTGCAGTTGGGCGTCGGTGATCTTTTGCAGCACCGGACGGTCGCCGAGCAGCATGTAGATTTGGGCCGCCTTCTCCACCGTTTCGATCAAGCCGAACGCTTCATCCATCGTGGTTCCCGTGCCGAAAATCCCGTGCTGCGGCCAGATAACGACGCGGTGCTCGCGCATCTTCGCGGCGGTGGCCCGCCCGATGTCCGGGCTGCCGGGCACCATCCACGGCACGATGCCGATGCCGTCGGGGAACACCACCAGACATTCTGTGCACATCTCCCACAGCGTTTTCGTCAGCTTTTTCTCGTCCAGCTCATGGACGAACGTCATGGCCAGTGCGTGCGTCGCATGGCAGTGCATGACGATGCGGTGTGCCGGGTCCACCTTCAAGCGCTCGATATGGCTCATGAAATGAGCCGGCAACTCGCTGGTGGGTACCGCGCCGTCCCGCAGGCCCCACAGCACTTCGACCTGATCCCCGCCCTCGGCCACCCGCAGTACGCCAAGATTCGCTTCCGGATCGGAGATCACGTTTTTGAAATACTTGCCCGAGCCCGTCACGATAAAATAACGTCCCGCGAGCTCCTTCACCGGAAACGCGAGCGGCAGCTTGCGGCGCTCCGTTGCAGATCCGGTTCCGAGATATTTCGCCACCTCCGCCTCATCCAGCAGGTAGCTGATGTTCCCGCCGTTTCGCTCATCCCAGCCCAGACGCCACATATGATACGTGATTTCCGCCATCTCCCGGATGAAAGGCACTTCCACCCCCCGGGCCCGCCGACCTTCCTCCACTTCCGTTATTGTCGTACTCACAGTAGGTTCCTCTCCTTTGACCAAGCTTATATTTGAAAATGCGGATTACCTCGGATTACAATTTATTGCTTACCGCGCCGACAGCACGTTTTTTTCGTAGGTCTTGACGTCCGTCAGCCACGCTTCGCGCACCGGCACACCTTGCGTTGCGCAGAAATAATCCCAAATTGCACCGTACGGATACGATTTGAACTCTTCGACCAGCGCCAGCCGGGACGTGTAGTCCCCGTCCAGCTCCAGCCGCTTCAACGCGTCGACCGGCTCCAGCATCGCCCGCAGCAGCGCTTTCTGCGTGTTGCGCGTCCCGATGACCCAAGCCGCGATATGATTGATGCTGCCGTCGAAGAAATCAAGGCCGATATGCGTGCGGTCCAGCAGCCCCCCGCGTACCAGCTCGCGGGCGATTTCCAGCAGCTCGTCGTCCATCGTCACGACGTGGTCGCTGTCCCAGCGCACCGGGCGGCTGACGTGCAAGAGCAGCTCGCGGCCAAACAACAGCCAGGAAGACAACTTGTTGGAGATCGTCTCCGTCGGATGGAAATGGCCGGCATCGAAGCATACCGCCTTGCCGCGCGACAATGCATAACCCATGTAGAATTCATGCGAGCCGACGACATAACTTTCCGAGCCGATCCCGAACAGCTTGCTCTCCACCGCGTCGATGTTGTACTTCTCGTCGATCCGCTCGGCGAAAACTTCATCGAGCGCTTCCATCAGGCGGGCCCGCGGCGTCAGCCGGTCCACCGGCGAATCCTTGAAGCCGTCCGGGATCCAGACATTCGTGACGCAGGGCTGGCCGAGCGCCCGGCCAAACGATTCGGCAATTTTGCGCGACGCCTTGCAGTGGTCGATCCAAAATTTGCGAATCTCCGGGTCCGGATGGCTGAGCGTGAAGCCGTCCTTGGCCTTCTCATGCGAGAAGCAGGTTGGATTGAAATCAAGCCCAAGTCCCCGGTCCTTCGCCCACTCCGCCCAACCGGCAAAATGCCGCGGCTCCAATGCGTCGAGCTCGACCCGTTCTTCCGTATCGGCGTAAATCGCGTGAAGATTCACCTTATGTTTGCCCGGAATCAGGCGAAGCGCCTCGTCCAAATCCTGCCGCAATTCGTCCGGCGTCCGCGCCCGTCCGGGATAACTGCCGGTGACCGCCAGACCGCCGCCAAGCTCCTGATCCTTGCGCAGAAATCCCTTGACATCATCCCCCTGCCAACAGTGTAAAGAAATTTTGATTTGGCCCAGCCGGGCCAACGCGCCGTCGACGTCGATCCCATGCCGCTCGTACAGCTTTTTCGCCTCATGGTAGCTGGTTTGAATCGCGTTGTCCATGTTCTGCTCCTCCTTTGACATGACCTTTCTATCGCTCTATTGCTCCTTCCTACCGTCACCGTGCCAGCAAATCCGCGAACCGTGTCCGCGCCTCTGTAATCCGGCCGGCATGCGTCCCCCGCGGGACATACGTCCGGATCGGAAAAGACCGCCGAATCAGCTCGCGTCCCTCGCCGATATCGCGTATCGCCCCGCTGCTGATCATCTGCACCAGCAGATTGCCCAAAGCCGTCGACTCCGTCGGCCCGGCTTCCACCGGAATGCCCGATACATCCGCCGTCCATTGGCACAGCAGCCCGTTGTTGGCGCCGCCGCCAACGATATGCAGCGTCTCCGGCTTTTGGCCGGTCAGCCGCTCAAGCTCCCGCAGGTAAACGTCGTAGGATAAAGCCAAGCTGTCATAAATGCACCGCGCGACCTCCCCCGGCGAATCCGGAACAGGCTGGCCCGTCTCCGCGCAGAAGCGCCGAATTTCTTCGGTCATCCGCGCAGGGTTCAAAAAGCGGTCGTCGTTGCAGTCGATCAGGGAACGAAACGGCGGCACCGCCTCCGCCAGCTCCACCAGCTCGGCATAACTGTGCTGTTTTCCGTACTCCTTGCGAACTTCCTGGATCAGCCACATACCCATGATGTTCTTCAAAAAACGGTACGTGCCGTACGCGCCCCATTCATTGGTATAGTTGCGCTCCATCGCTTCCGGCGTCGCCAGCGGCGCCTGCCGCTCCACGCCGATCAGCGACCAGGTTCCGCTGCTGAGATACGCCCACGAAGCGGCGCCGGCAGGCACGCCCAATACGGCGGAAGCCGTATCGTGCGTCGCCGCGACGATCAGCTCGCATGCGGGCAGATCGTAAGCCCGCACCAGCTCCTCCTTGATCGGCCCGAGGCGCGTCCCCGGCTCCGTCAGCGCCGGAAACTTCGACCGCGGCAGCCCCAGCAGATCCAGCAATTCCGGGTCGTAATCGCGGGATTGCAGATTCAGCAAAGCCGTCGTCGAGGCATTGGTCGTTTCGCTAATCATCCGCCCCGTCAGCAAATAATGGAGATAATCCGGCACGAGCAGGATTTGCTCCGCGGCCGCAAGCTCCGCTCGATCGTGCGCGTACAATTGATACAGCGTATTGAAAACCAAATGCTGAATGCCGGTTTTCTCGTAAATTCTCGCGAAAGGATACACCGCGTGAACCTGGGGGATTGCCTCAAGCGTGCGGGAATCGCGATAAGCGTAAACTTCGCCGATCCGCTCCCCTTTCCCATCCAGGAGTGCATAATCGACCGCCCAAGTATCGATGCCCAGCGTGCAGCGTTCGATCCCGAGCTTTTTGGCCTGCTGCAGGCCGCGGATAACTTCCCTGTACAGATGATCGATATCCCAATAACAATGCCCGCCTTGTTCATGAAACCCATTATCGAACCGGTGGATCTCCTGCAGCGACAATAGGCCGTCCTGCAGTGTCCCCCATACCAGCCTCCCGCTGGAGGCGCCGATATCGACGGCTAGATGATTTATCATTCCTCAGCGCTCCTCGCTCCAAAATACGGCCTGTTCTTATTTCTATCCTATGTCCGTTTTCCTTTGGAGTCAACATAAACAAAGATATATAATGTTGTTTTCATTCCGTTTTTGTCTATTCCGTGAAAAAATAACGCCCGCCAAAGCCGCCGCATTCCCGAATACGGTTGCCAAGCGCCCCTTTTTATCGCTATGATGGGAGGGAGGTGAACGCCATGCTGGCGGCAGAACGCAAACAGAAAATCATCGACTTGCTTCATCAGGACAAGCGGGTGCTGGTGTCCGAGCTCAGCCGGATGTTCGAAGTCACGGAGGAGACGATCCGCCGCGACCTGGAGAAGCTCGAAAAAGAAGGGATTGCGACCCGCTCCTACGGCGGCGCGATGCTCAACCGGCACACGAACGAAGATTTGCCTTATACGACGCGGAACACGATCAACGTGGAAATCAAGCGGGACATCGCGCTCAAAGCGGTTGACCTGGTGAACGACGGCGACACGCTGATGATCGATCCGAGCTCGACCTGCTTTGAATTTTTGAAGACGCTGCTTCCGAAAAACAACGTGACCGTCATCACCAATTCCGTCAGCGTCCTGCACGAATTCGCCGGCTCGAACCTGAACATCATCTCCACCGGCGGTTCGCTGCGCGCGCGCTCCTTGTCGCTGGTCGGCCCCGCCGCCCAGGAAACGGTGCAAAAATACAACGTCGACACCGCGATCATCAGTTGCAAAGGCATGTCGCCGGACAAAGGCATCTCCGATTCCAACGAGCCGGAATGCGAGTTGAAGAAGCACATGCTCCGCCATGCCGACAAAGTCATTTTGCTGGCCGACCATACGAAGTTTGACAAGAATGCTTTCGTCAAGCTGGCCGACTGGGAGCAAATCGATTATTTGATCACCGACGAGCGCCCCTCCGACGCCTGGCTTCAGCTGCTGCAAGGCAATAACATCGAAGTGTTGTACTGACTTCTCCCTTCTTAACCGACCAGCAGCGCAAACACGATGCCGGGCCCATGCACGCCGATCGTCAAATCGTTTTCGATGTCCGCCGAACGGCTCGGACCGGAGATGAAATGGATGCCGGCGGGCAGGGCTTCACGCCCGGCCGCGTCGAACGTCTCCATTACCTCGCCCAAGCGGGTTTTCAGCCGTTCCACGGGGATGATGGCGAACAGCACCGTCGGCAGCAGGCTGACCGAGCGCCCCTTCTCCGCGGCGGACCGAACGACCAGCGAACCGGTGTAGGCGACGGCATGATCCGCCGCCACGATGCCGATGTCCGCCTCCGCAGCCCGGGCGATCCACGCCTCGGAACGATGCTCGTTCCACACGGACACCCGGGCGCCGTCGGCGGCAAGCGCGTCGTCCAGCTCGAGCTCCGTCAGCAACGGATCGTCCTGGCGCAGAATATAACGGGCACCAAGCGCTTGCGCCTTGGCCACAATATACGCTTTGGCCGCTTCGAGATCGGCCAGCCGGACGACATGCCCCCCCGCCGCCGTGAAATTTTCCTCAAAGCGAGCCAGCCGCTCCTCCAGGCTCCAATCCAACTCCCGCCAGTACGACGGCGCTCCCCGGAACGGGTGGTCCGGCGCCTCCCGCAGCCGGGGTCGCTTGAGTTTCCCGGCGATCCGCTCCATGAACTGCTCCTGATTCCGCCGCGCTTCCGCTTCCTTCGCTTTCAGCCAATCGTTATATTCGTTATCCGTCATAGGTTTGACCTTCTTTCCGTACCGTCGCGGCACCGGCTCGGTCACCGGCGGCTCCATGCGTCCGCACCGTTTCTTCGCGGCCTTCCGGTCCCGCCGCACGCATGCGCAGCACCGCCATCATCCGCTCCTGCGCGGCTGCGCCGGTCACGGTCTCCGCCATCGTTGCCCGCAGCTCATGCTGGAGCGTACCCCAGCGTTCGCGGAACGGCGAGTTTGCCAGGCTTGGCGCAACCCGGTAGCGGTTCCAGCCTTTGAGCGGGCCGATCCGCGCCGGAATTTCCCCGCCGCGCACGACGGCTCGTTGTGCGATCCTGCCCAGCTTCAGCGCCCGATGAAACCGCTTGGAGCTCGCCGTCACGGCGGCGAAGCCCTTCATCCCCGCCGTCTCCAGCTTGTTACCGTAACCCTGCTCGACCTTGCGCCGCCGCAAATAGACGAGCATGTCGTGCAGCGGGATCTTGACCGGACATGCTTCATAACAGGCGCCGCACAAGCTGGAGGCCGAAGCGATATCGTCCCATTCCGCCACATTCTTGTTCAGCGCCGGCGTCAGCACCGCACCGATCGGGCCGCTGTACGTTCCGCCGTAAGCATGGCCGCCGATGTGGCGGTATACCGGGCAAGCGTTGAGGCAAGCCCCGCAACGGATGCAGTTCAGCAGTTCCTGAAACTCCGGATCGCCGAGTTGCTCGGAGCGGCCGTTGTCAAGGACGATGATATGCATCTCCTCCGGGCCGTCCCCATCCTCCGCCCGGCGCGGTCCGGTAATGCCGGACATGTAGACCGTTAGCTTTTGTCCGGTCGCCGAGCGCGGCAGCAGCGTCGCCATCACTTCGAGGTCGCTCCAGGTGGGGATGATGCGCTCCATGCCCATAAACGTGATTTGCGTTTGGGGCACCGTCGACACCATGCGGGCGTTGCCTTCGTTTTCGAACAGCACAATCGAACCGGTCTCGGCGATCGCGAAGTTGCAGCCGGTCATGCCGATGTCCGCCGCCAGAAACTTCGTCCGCAGCTTCCGGCGCACGAACCCGGCCAGCACGCTCGTCTCCGGCGGCAGTTCTTCCCCTGCCTCGCGGGACAACAGCTCGGCGATCTGGTGACGGTTTTTGTGAATCGCCGGAATGATGATATGCGAAGGAGCTTCCCCGGCAAGCTGAATAATATACTCGCCCAGGTCGGTTTCGATCGCCTCGACGCCCGCTTCCTCCAGCGCCCGGTTGATGTGCAGCTCCTCGCTGACCATCGATTTCGACTTCACGACGGAACTCGCTTGCTTGCGGGCGGCGATCTCCAATGCGATGCGCACCGCTTCCTCGCCGGTGGCGGCAAAGTGAACATGCGCCCCGCTCGCCCTAGCCTGCTCGGCAAACCGGTTTAAGTAGTAATCGAGATGCGCAATCGTATGCAGGCGAATTTGCCGCCCCCGTTCCCGCCATTCCTCCCAGTTTCCATGGTCGGCGGCGGCTTTCCGCTTCCCGTCGCGCAGGCGTTCGGTCGTAAAGCGCACCGCTTTGCGCAAGAAATCGTTGTTCAGCGCCAGCTCCGCCCGTTCCTTTACGGTATTCACGCCCCGCTCACCCCCTCGTACAGCAGCTCGGCCAGATGCATCACGCGTACCGGCCGGCGACGGTAACGCAAATGGCCGGCGATGTTCATCAGGCAGGCCATGTCCAACCCGGTCAGCACTTCGGCGGACGTCTCCAGCACGTGGTCGGCTTTTTCCGTGACCATCGCCCCGGAAATATCGGCCATCTTCACCGCAAACGTCCCGCCGAAACCGCAGCAATCCTCCGCGAACGGAAGCGGCACGAGCTCCATGCCCCTCACGTTTTGCAGCAGCGCTATCGGCTCCTCCTTGATTCCAAGCAGCCGGCTGCCGTGGCAGGACGGGTGATACGTGACCTTGTGCGGAAACGCCGCCCCAAGATCGGTGATACCCAGCACTTGGACGAGGAACTGCGTGAATTCATACGACTTGGCTTTCAGTTCCTCGGCCATCGCTAACCGGACCGGATCCTTCTCGAATAGCTTCGGGTAATGATGAATCATCCCGATGCACGAGCCCGAAGGACCGACGACGAAATCGCTGTCGGCAAAAGCCTCCAGTAACGTAGTTGCCGACCGGCGCGCCTCATCCCAATATCCGCTGTTGAACGCCGGCTGGCCGCAGCACGTTTGCCCCTGCGGAAATTCCAGCTTGACTCCAACCCGTGCCAGCAAGCGGGCCATCGCTTCCGCGATGCGCGGGTACACCGCGTCGCCGATGCAGGTGGCAAACATCGATACCTTGATGCCGTGCCCGTTCCCTGTCCCGGTCCCGGCCGTTGCCGTGTCCGCATTATTCAGAAGCCCCATCCTATCCTCGCACCTCCCATAGGTTCGTTAGATTTTCACCCTCACCGCTACTCCCCGCCTTATCTTACAAAAGCCGCCGGCACGCCGCCGTCGATCGTCAGCATGCAGCCGGTCGTTTTTGCCGCCTTGGACGAAGCAAAAAAGGCGACCCCCTCGGCGATATCCCGCGGATAAATATTCACCAGCAGCGTCGTACGCTTGCGGTAATACTCCTCCAACTGATCCGGTTCAATGCCGTAAGCGGCGGCCCGCTCATTCCGCCAGTTGGAATTCCAAATCGCCGAGCCCTGCAAAATCGCATCGGGTAAAATCGTATTCACCCGGATGCCCAGTTCCCCGCCTTCGGCCGCGATACAGCGGGCCAAATGAGCCTCCAGCGCTTTGGCGGAGCTGTAGGCGGTAACGTTTTTGCCGGCGTACACCGAGTTTTTCGAGCCGATGAACACCATACTGCCGCCAAGGTTTTGCTCCTTCATCAGCTTGAACGCTTCTCTCGCGACGAGAAAATATCCCGTCCCCAGCACGGACATATTTAGATTCCATTCCTGCAGCGACGTTTCCGTGAACGGGCTGGACGTTGCCAAGCCGGCGTTGTTGACGATAATGTCGACGCCGCCGTAGGTTAACGACGTTTTGACGTAAGCGGCCGCAACCTGCTCCTCCTGCGTCACGTCCATCTTCACCGCCAATGCCCGGTTCTCGCCGTATTGAGCGTTGATTTCAGCCGCGACCTTTTGCGCCCCTTCCAGGTTCAGGTCGGCCAGCACGACGTGCGCTCCTTCGTCGGCCAGGCGCCGCGCCGTTTCGCTGCCGATGCCGCCCGCGCCCCCGGTAATGAACGCTACCTTGCGGGAAAACTCCGCCTCCGCAGGCGCCAGCGACAATTTATACAGCTCCAGCGGCCAATACTCGACGTTGTAAGATTCGTTTTCGCTGAGCGATACGAACCGGCCGAGCGCCGTCGCGCCTTTCATTACCGCGATCGCCCGATGATACAAAGCCCCGCTCAGCTTGGAGTTCACCCAGCTTTTGCCGGTGTTCAGCATGCCGACACCGGAAATCAGGATGACGCGCGGCGCTGCATCGAACATGACGTCATTAGCCTGCTTATTCCGCTCAAAATAAGCCTGGTACCGCGCTTTATAGTCAGCGATCCCTGCTGCCAGCTTATCCTTCAGCCCGGCGACATCAGCGGCATCCGGCTTCCAGTCGACGAACAGCGGCACCATCTTCGTGTGCACCAGATGATCGGGGCAGGCGGCGCCGACCTGCGACAGCTCGCCGGCATCCCGGCTGCCGGCGAATTCGAGCACGTCCGCCTCGTCGTCGAACGTGACGATAACCGGACTGTCGCCGCTCGCCAACCCGCGCACCAGCGGCATCACTTCCGCCGCGATCGCCCGGCGCTGCTCGGCTTCGAGCGGCTTGGTCAATTGCCCGCCAAATACGCGTCCTTCCGCCGCTTGCGCTCTGCTTTTCGCTTCAATGTAAGCTTCCGCCTCATTGATAATCGCGATGGTTTTGGCGTAGCAATCCTCCTGCGTCTCGCCCCAGGTCACCAACCCGTGCTTCTCCATCAGCACCAGCTCCGCATCCGGGTTGGCCATGACGCCTTCGGCGATCATTTTGGACAACGTGAACCCGGGCCGGATATACGGAACCCATACGAAACGGTTGCCGTAGATTTTCCGGGCAATGTCTTGGCCGTTGTCGGCGCAGCACAAGCTGATGATCGCGTCCGGATGCGTATGGTCGACATGCTTAAACGGCAATAACGCATGCAGCAAAGTTTCGATCGATGCCCGCGGATGTTTGGCGTCAACCATGCAATTCGCCAGGTAACCCACCATCTCTTTGTCCGACATCTCCTCCCGCTCAAACAGCGGCCGAATATCGTCCATGCGCAGTCCGGTAAAGTTCCCCGCTTTCATGGTGGCAAGATCCGAGCCGCTTCCCTTCACCCACATCATTTCCACGTCTCGGCCGCGGAAGTCCTTCTCGATCGTTTTGCTCGACGTGTTGCCGCCGCCCCAGTTGCACACCCGGCGATCCGCGCCAAGCAAATTGGAGCGGTAGACAAGTTGTTCCAGCCCTGCGGATAAAGTCGATGCTTTGGATGAGTCCCATAAATTTTGAACCATAATTACCTCCATTTTTGTTTATTTGGTTTTTTCTTTATTTTTGTTTGTTTTAATTTTAAACCATTTGGGTTGTTTTGGGTATAGCGCTTTCATAAAAAATTGCGGAACAGGGGTACTCTTGTGTACCTTCATCCCTCTTTTTGCACGATTATCCCTTTTGCTCAGAAGGAGAGACTCGAGATTGATTAGGGTTAATCGGTCAGGGCGGGTAAGAGATCAAGAAAAATGTTATTAAAAAGGCAGTTCAACTGGAATTTTCAACTGGAATTTTCGGCTTGATGCAAGAACATATGTTTGGTATAATGGAGATAAATCGAACATACGTACGTATTTTCTGTTTCAGGGGTGAGCGGAAATGGAAGTTAAAACGGATAGTGATCTTCAATTACTCAACAGCCGTTATAAAAGTGAAGAAGCCTGCATAGAGGCGTTAATCGCCGCGAAATGGCCGAACGGCTTCGTTTGCCCCTGCTGCGGCTACACCCGCTGTACCCGCCTGACCTCCCGACGGCTCCCCTTGTTCGAATGCGGAAGATGCACGCATCAAACGTCACCTATAGTTGGCACGATTTTTGAACGAACGCATCTGCCCCTATTGAAATGGTTCCAAGCCCTAGAGCTGTTCCTGCTCCCCGACGGGATCTCGGCAATGAGGCTGAGCCAGGTGATTCGAGTCACCTACAAGACCGCCTGGTTGATGCTGCACAAAATACGCCATGCTGTCGGGGAGTTCGATGCCCGGGAGCTGTTAAACGGAGACGTGAAGGTGAACAGTGATCAGTATGGGCGGGATCCGTCCCGGTGTCAGTTCCCGCATCCGTATGCCACGGCGGTCGTAGCGGGGTGCACCGTGACGGAATCGGGCGAGCCGGAGCACGTCAAGATCCACCTGTTGCCGCAGAAGAGAGGAGAAGGACAAAGAGCTAACCGCCGCGAACTCGCTTCGTTCATCACCGAACAGGTGGAGGTTCGTACATCGGCGGTGCAGTCGTTTCCTCTGGCCTACCGGCTGTATTTGCCCTTGCGGAAAGTGGTGAGAGAGGCGTGGAAATCGCTAACAAGTACGTATGTAGCATTAGGAGCGAAGCATCTGCAATCCTACCTGAACGAGTACACCGGACGACGCCGACTGCTTCGACTTGGAGAGCAAGAAACGCAGCAGCAGAAGGTGCTAAATTTACTGCACATGTGTGTGGAGATTCCGTCAATCCCTTACCTCCAAATGATCGCGCCTCAACCGAACTCATCCCTTGCAGTTGCGGCTTGATTGAGGTGCTTGCGGTGAGGTAAGTTGCAGTTGCCGTGTATATTGGCGTGGTTCAAACTTGTTATAGGGGAAGGTCGCATGAGCGAGCGGCTAAAATGACATGATGCGGTTTGAGTGTGTTCCGGAAGGAAGGCCTAGGCTGGGCACAATCTTGCTCTTTTCATACCCAACGCAGCTTGTTCATGACTATTCCTTCTCCCGAGCTCTTCTACTTCTCCGCCGACCTGATCAAACGGGATAATCATCAAGAGCGCCCGACAAAGGTCTGACAAGGGGCTAACAAGGGGCTAACAAGGGCCTGACAACAGGTCTTGCCTTCCGCCCCCCTCAATCCAATCCGGCTGTCGCCAAGCACCGTCGTTTCGATATCGCTCAGAATCTTGTGAACGCTTTGTTGCAGCGATTTCAAAGGGGGCATGCCCTCCGGCAGCCCCCTGTTATATGCGATCTTCTTTTGGTGGTATAGCTTCGTTTAGGGCGTAACCACGCCCTTTTTCAGGATCACGTTGGCGTACAGCGCCTTTTCACCGGTAGAGATGATCGCATACGCCTGTTTGGCCCGTTCGTAGAAGGCAAATCGCTCGACCTCCTCAAACGGCTGATCCGCTGTGTGGTGACGGCTGACGATCCTGCGATACTCGTCCCAGATCGGCGTTTCGACCGGATCGCCGGACATGACCGCCATCAAGGAAACCGGCCGTTCCACGTAAGCGTCGAGCGGAAACAGCGGCAGAATCGCTTCCAGCAATTCGGGGATTCCGTGGCCGTCGCAGCGGATTAACCGCCGGGCATGGCTTGCGGCCGGAAAATTGCCGTCCGCGAGCACGATCTCGTCCGAATGCCCCATTTCCATCAGAATCTTCAGCAGCTCCGGCGAAAGCAGGCTGGATATGCCTTTTAACATTTCATCGACCTCCCGAGTCGTTCGAATCGCTCATAGGCGGCGGTCCACGCCGCTTGGCGCTCCTCAAGCCCCGGCTCGTAAACCTGGAGCGGGAACGATGCCTTCACCAGCGCGAGGCCTTCCTGCAGGTCCTGGAGCCAACCGCCGGCTCTCAGCTGTACCAGCAGGTTGCCGATCGCGCTGGCTTCCACCGGTCCCGCCCATACCGGGCGGCCGATCGCCTCCGCCGTAAAGCGGCAAAGCAGCTCGTTCTGAATGCCGCCGCCAACCATATGCAGCCCGGCAAACCGTGAACCGGTCAGTTCCTCGGCCTGCTCCAGCACCTGACGGTAGCGGAGCGCCAGGCTTTCGAGGATGCAGCGGACGAAGGCGCCGGGCGAATCCGGTACCGGTTGGCCCGTTTCCCGGCAAAAAGCGCGGATTTCCTCCGGCATATCGGCCGGATTCATAAAACGCAGATCATCCGGGTCGATCAAGGTGCACAGCGGCTCCGCCTGTTTCGCCAACTGCACCAGCTCCGCGAACGAATAGGCTTCGCCGCCCTGTTCCCATTTGCGTCTGCACTCCTGCAGGATCCACAGGCCCATGATGTTTTTGAGCAAATGGTACGTGCCGTCCACGCCGCCTTCGTTGGAGAACTGGCGTTCCAGCACCGCCGGTGTCAGCAGCGGCCTCGCCATCTGCGTCCCCAGCAGCGACCAGGTGCCGCTGACGAGGTAGGCGAACGCCGGCGAATCCGCCGGCACGGCCGCGGCGGCGGATTCCGTGTCGTGCGAAGCGACCGCGATCATCTGGATCGGCGGGACCCCAAGCTCCGCACAGACCTCCGCCGTCAGTTCGCCGATCACGGTACCCGGAGGCACCGGATCGGCGAACATTTCGCCCGAGATGCCGAGCTGCTCCATCAGCGGGACGTTCCAGGCGCCCCGGGCAGGATCGAACAGCCCCGTCGTAGTCGCCATCGTAAATTCGCAGACGCGCCGGCCGGTCAGAAAATAGCTTAGCAAATCCGGCGTCAGCAGCAGCGTTTCGGCCAGATCGAGCTTGGGGGAGCCGGCTTTTTTCATCGCATACAGCTGATACAGCGTGTTAAAGGGCATAAACTGCAGCCCGCTTTCGCGGAACAAGCGCTCCGCGCCGATCAGGGCGGATACCTCCTCGACCAGCCCTTCCGTTTGGCGGTCCCTATAATGGTACGGGATGCCAAGCAGCTCGCCGTTTCGATCCAACAGGCCAAAATCGACGCCCCAAGTGTCGATGGCGCAACTCTCCGGGCTGAACCCGGCCTGGAACGCTTTGCGGATGCCGGTTTTGATCTCCCGCAGCAGCATCGGCGTATCCCAATGGAGATGCCCGCCGATTTGGACCGGAACGTTCGGGAAACGGTGAATCTCGGTGATGGTCAGCTTCCGAACGCCGGGAGTTCCGGGACCGGGACTGGGACCAGGACCGGCACCAGGACTGGCACCGGACTCACCATCAAGACTCCCGGGCACGATCTCGCCGACAAACGCCCGACCGCTGCCGGCCCCTAAATCAAACGCGAGAGCGCAGGGGAAACGTTGTTGTTCCGATGACATGAACCTTCACCGTCCGATCACTTCATTTTTTGCAGCAGCGTAATCCGGTAGTCTTCGCTTTCCAGCGCGGCGATGTCCGCGACCTCCTGATCCGTTAACGGGGCAGGCGTCCCCGCCGCCTTCGCGCTTAAGTAAATTTTCGCGCTTTCCTCCACGACCTGGGTCCGGTAGTAGGCTTCACGCAGATTGCGCCCCGTCGTGACCAGGCCATGGTTCCCCAGCAAAATCGAGCTCGCTTCGTTCACCTTCTCGGCTACAGCGTTCGCCAGCAGGTCCGTCGTCGGAATCAAATAAGGAATAAACGCCGTCCGTCCGACTAATGCAGCCTGGTCCGGGAACATGATCGGCAGGTCCCGCTCAATCAGCGTAAAAGCGATGCAATGGGACGGGTGCGTATGCACCATGGCCCCCATGTCGGGCTTTTGGCGGTAGCCGTAGAGATGCATCAGCACTTCGGACGACGGACGCAAGCCGATATCGGTCACCTCCCCCGTCGGAATATCCACTTCGATCCACTGCTCCGGCTCGATCTCCTCAAGCGCGAAGCCGCTGGGCGACAGATACATCTTGTCGCCGGCCC
The DNA here is from genome assembly GCF_057063165.1 of Paenibacillus sp. JL3B1040. Lineage (NCBI taxonomy): Bacteria > Bacillati > Bacillota > Bacilli > Caryophanales > Paenibacillaceae > Paenibacillus > Paenibacillus tiangongensis. The sequence continues at coordinate 3,917,769 of NZ_CM169317.1, forward strand.
GCGCGCTGATGTTGCCGCCCGGCCCCACGACCAACCCGCTCTCTACAATCTTGCGGGCGTATTTGCACAGCTCTTGGCGCGTTTCCATGTTTTGCATTTCGGTTTTCTCCTTTATAGGCATGCTTGAGTACTTGTTATTTGTACAGCGGCCCGAACGCGGCGCAGGCCCGGAAATCGGCGCTCTCCGCGTCTTCGGTGCCGAACAGACCCCAGGCCCGCGGGCGGAATACCTTCTCCTTCGGCACGTTGTGCATGCTGACCGGAATGCGCAGGATCGACGCCAGCGTGATCAGGTCGGCGCCGATATGGCCGTAGCTGATTACGCCATGGTTCGCGCCCCAGTGGTCCATTACGTCGTAAACGCTGGCGAACGCGCCGCTGCCGGTCAGGTTCGGCGCAAACCAGGTCGACGGCCATGTCGGGTCGGTCCGTTTGTCAAGCGTGTCATGCACCTGCTCCGGCAGGTCCACCGAATACCCCTCGGCGATTTGCAGCACCGGACCCAGCCCTTTGACCAGGTTCAACCGGGTCATCGTCATCGGCATGCCGCCGCGGGTCAAGTAATCGGTGGAGAATCCGCCGCCGCGGAAATATTCCAGCGAAGCCGGCCGGAATTGCGTCGCTTGCAGCATGCGTTCGACTTCCTCCTCGCTGATCTCCCAGAACGGCTTGATGACGGGAACGCCGTCTTTCATTTGCTCGCCGGTCCCGTCGAGCGCCGCCGAACCGGAGTTGATCAGGTGCAGGATGCCGCCCGCCGCGCGGCCCTCCAGCTTATAGCCGGCCACCCGTTCCACGGAAGCCGGGCTCCAGTACGTGCGTACATCGGCGAAAATTTGCGCCGTGTTGGTCAGCAAATACCCGAACAGCATGCCGACGCCGTTCAAGCTGTCATTCTCCGTCGCCACGAGGTAAGGCGCGCGCGTGCCGTTCCAGTCGAACGACGAATTGAGCATCGTCTCCATGAAATCGCCGTTCGGGAAATGGTCCGTCCACTGACGTTGCCCCTGGAAACCGGAGGCGATCGCGTGATGTCCCTGCGCCTCCTCTTCGTAACCCAGTTCGGCGAGACGCGGGTTGCCGATCATCAGGTCGCGCGTAATCAGCGTCATTTTGACGACCGTCTCCCATTCTTGGTCCTTACGCTCGCGCGTCGTCTGCAGATGGGACGGGTTGTTGTCCGGGCCTTCCTGGCAGTTCTTCTTCACCCAGGCCAGCGCCGCTTCGTATTCCTCGGGATCGTAGATCCCTTCCTCCATCCGCCGCGTGAACTCGGTCATGTCGATGTACTCGTTGCGCATTCCCAGATACTCTTGGAAAAAAGCATCGTTCACCATCGAGCCGGCGATCCCCATCGATACCGAGCCCATCGACAAATACGCCCGGTCGCGCATCAGCGCCGCCGCCAGTCCGCCGCGGGCAAAGCGCAACAGCTTCTCCTGCACGTCGGCCGGAATCCGGTCGTCCCCTTCGTCCTGCACGTCTTCGCCGTAGATGCCGAACGCCGGCAGCCCTTTTTGCGCATGGGCGGACAGCACGGCCGCCAGATACACCGCACCCGGACGGCCAGTGCCGTTAAAGCCCCATACCGCCTTCGGAACCTGCGGATCGGTATCCATCGTTTCCGTGCCGTAGCACCAGCACGGTGTCACGGTGATCGACACCCCCACTTCGGCCGCTTTGAATTTCTTCGCTGCGGCCGCCGCTTCGGCTACCCCGCCGATGCACGTATCGGCGATCACGCATTCCACCGGCTGCCCGTTCGGATACCGCAGCTCCGTCTCCAACAGCCGGGCCACCGCCTTGGCCAGATTCATCGTCTGCTCCTCCAGAGACTCGCGCACCCCTCTTCGTCTGCCGTCGATCGTCGGACGAATGCCGATTTTCGGGAATCCGTCCCGCCATCTGTAACCGTTTTCAGCCATACCCAACCTGCCTCCTTGGACAATGAATTATAGTCCTATTCTATCGTTGGCCCGCCCGGCTCGGGAACCTACTATATTGCCCACTTGCCGCCGCAACAGCGCAAAAAAGTGAACCGTCCCCCTTCACGCGCATCCTCCTAGAAATTCCTCCCAACCGTCCTCGCTTCCGCTATAATGGAACTATCCAAATGTTCGGGAGGAGCCCATCGTGCCCAAAATCGAAATTCCTCATCGGAAAAGCGACCGCTTCCGTTTCAAAAAAATACCCGAGTTGCTGTACGCCGGCCAAGTTGTGGACGAACGCCGCTTCTACGCGCCGCCGCAAATCCACGACTATTGCGAGATCATCTATATCGTCGAAGGCCGCGGAGAATTCCGAATCGGCGGCACGACCTACGAAGTTCATCCCGGCGACGTTGCCGTCTACAACGCCGGCGTCCCCCACGAGGAACGCTCGGTGAGTCCGGACCCGTTCAAATTGATTTATTGCGGTGTTGGCAACGTGCACATTGATGGCGTGCCGCAGGGACAATTGCTGCCCGCCTCCGTCGACCCGGTGATCCCGTGCGAGAAATACGCCTACAAAGTGGAGAGCTACCTGTCGGAAATGCTGCAGGAATGCGACTCCCAGGTGCTCGGCTACGAGACGCTCAGCAACAACCTGCTCATGTCGCTCATCACGCTCCTCTACCGGATTGTCGACGTCAAGCATCCTTTTGATCCGTTGAAGGACAAGAACGAAATCACCGTCCGTACCAAGCAATTCATCGACAAGAACTACACCCGGAGCATCACGCTCAAGGAAATTGCCGATACTCTCTATGTCAGTCAGCATTATTTATCCCATCTGTTCAAAAAGGAACTGGGCGATTCGCCCGTCAACTATCTTATTACCCGCCGGATTGAAGAGGCCAAGCGCCTGCTCCGCGAAACCAACGCGCCGATACATGAAGTCGCCGCCCGGGTTGGTTACGGGAACGACAAATACTTCTCCATGTTGTTCAAAAAAGTAACCGGCCAGTCGCCCAGCGCTTTCCGGGAAACGAAATAAAGCCTCGCAGCGCTGCGAGGCTTCTTATTTTATTGCACACTGCCGATCAAGCTTCCGGCGATACCTCCAGCTTGAATTCCATAAACGAAGCCGCCTCGGGCGATGCCGGGCGATAGGGATAAATGATTTCCACGCCGCCGTCTCGTTCCCGGACGATCGGCTCCGGCGCTTTTGCCTCCACGCGAAGCGACAACCCGGGGAACGTCCATGCCGAGGGTGTCACGCCCACAGCGGTAACCCCGGGTCCGCACACCTCGAAATAAATGTCCAGCGCTTTACCGGTCTCCAATGTCACCGCTGCGGTCAGCTTGCCCGGCGCGGCTGCCGCGTCGACGTAATATCCGCGTAGATGGCTCTTCCAGCCGCCTTCCGGCTCCCGACGGATCAACCGCAATGAATAACGTCCTCCATCGCCGCTGCGCCAATGTATCGTGGCCGGATGAAACTGGCCGTTCGTATTGCGGCTTCCCGAACACGCGCCGATCATGAGGGTACGGCCCAACCAAGCGGTTGCCGTGCACACGTTGCGGTTCTCGCCGGGTTTATCCCGTTCGCAGAGTTCGCGGTATCGCCGGGTCACCAGCCGCTCCACCGGCTCGCCAAGCAGCTTCGCTTTCACCGGATCGGGCACGTCCACACCGACCAGCGCAATCATCGGGTCATGCCCGGTCTCGCAATTGACCCCAGCCAGATGCTTCAGCCGTTCGCCAAACGCCAAGTAGAAGAACACTCCCATCGAGCTGTGGGCGGTCATCTCCATTTCGTAGGCCCGGGCATACGGGCCGGCCATATTTTCCAGCCCCGGGTGGTAGAATAACGCAATCGTGTGCCAGAGTCCATGCTCGACCTTTTGCCCTATCGCTTTGAAACGGTCCGTTCGGGCATATTTCCGGATTAAGCCCAGCACGGTGAGGTCGACTCCGTAGTAGGTGGTGGAGTTGAACTCCGCGAGGGTGCCGAATTCGGCAAATTCTTCGAGGAAACGTTCAGCCTCAAGATCGGCATGGCGAATCCACGCTTCGTTGCCATAGCGATATCCGTAATAATGGACGACAAACAGATGCATTAACTCAATGTTCGTATTCATCGGAATCGCATCCGACAGCCTGCGGTCGATGGAGCCGGTGACGGCCTTGTCCATCGCTTCGTCCATGCGCCGGATCAGGTCCCGGGGAAGCCGTAGCTCGAAATGCTCCAAAATCACCGCAAATGCGCAGGCGATAAACTCCCGCCAGTTCGGATCATAGCTCTTCCAGACGGGGGGAATAACCCGGTTGGCCGCCCTCCCCAAGGCCTCCTCTACACTCTTCCTTCCCTCGTTCCCTGCACCAAGCTCCTCCGCAAGATGACCTGAGATCCTATCCAACGTACTTGAGAGGTAGTACGCGAATCCTGGACCGAAGCGTTTCCACGGATAGCCGCCACTCGGAGGCTCCGCAGCTTGCGGCGAGGTTTTGAACGTACCGTGGTAAATTTCATCCGGGGCATCGAATTGCAACTCCAACACCTGGTCCAAAACGGCGCAGGCCCGATCCAAATCGCCTTCGCCGTTCCGGATTAACAGACCTACGGCATAGTGGGTACTGCCGCGGGTCGAATGCCATTCACTTCGGTCCCCCTCCGCATTGCGCAGCATGCGTTTCTCCTCGTCGTAATGACGGTCCATCTCCTCCATCGCTTGCTTGACCAAAAACACTTGCTCCGGCGTCATTTGCTCCAGCATGCTGCCCGCCCTCACTTCAGCAGCCACGCGTGGTTCGGATCGTTGTATACTTTCCAGGTGCGCTTTGGACCCGCCATCACATTCAAGTAATAAACGTCGTAACCGGCCGGCGCGGCGACCGGATGATACCCTTTGGGCACCAGCACCACCTGGCCGTTGCGTACGCACAGCGTTTCATCCAAGGACCCGTCGTCCGTATACACCCGCTGCACGGCAAATCCTTGCTCCGGCTGGATGCGGAAGTAATACGTCTCCTCCAGCAACGCCTCCTCCGGCAAAGCGTCCCGGTCATGCTTATGCGGCGGGTAGCTGGACCAGTGGCCTTCCGGCGTAAACACCTCGACCACAAGCAGGCTGGCGGCCGGTTCGGTCTCCGGTAAAATATGATGAACCCGGCGCGCCATGCTGCCGCTGCCCCGATGTTCAACCCCCACCCGGGTAGGCTCGATAAGCCTGGCTTCGAATCCGGCACCTCCCGGCGCTGCGCAAACCGCCAGCTCCAGATCGGTCTCCGCAATCACCTCATAGCAGTCCTGGCAGGAGACATAAACCGCGAAGGGAGGAATCCGCTCGAAGGCGCTCATTCGCTTGCCGATGCCGGCCCATTCCTTCTTCGTCGTTCTGGCCAAGCCAATCCCGCTCAACAGCACCAGGCAAACCTCCAAGGCGCCGGTTTCGCGGGCGAGCGACTGTCCTTTCCTTAACTTGACCGTCTCATATCCGACATAATTCCACCCTACCGACTCCGGAGTTACCCGTAGAACAACACCTTCAGCGTCCGGATGCAGTGCCTCCGGAACAAGCAATTGGGATGGCATGACGAATCACTCCTTCTCGGATATTTCGGCAGCTTCGGTCAGCTTGACCGGTCGGCCCAGGCGGAGCGAGCTGGCCGCAGCGCGAGCCATCAATTGTGCTTGCAGCCCGTCCTCGCCCGATACCGGGACCGTTTGTCCCTCGGCTATGCAGGCGATAAACTGCCGGACTTCGTCTCCATAGGCTTCGTTATAACGCTCCAGGAAAAAATGCAGCGGATTATCGCGGCGAACTCCCTCGGCCGTATGAACCTCGGCCGAATTCGGATAATCGTTGGTTACCGAGGCGCTGCCGCCCGATCCGAACACCTCGACGCGTTGATCGTAACCGTACACCGCCTGCCGGCTGTTATCGATCATGCCGATCGCGCCGCTGGCGAAACGAATCGTCACTACGGCGGTATCCACGTCCCCGCAGCGCTCGAATACGGGATCGATCAGTACGCTGCCGGCCGCGCTGATTTCCACCGCTTCATCTCCCGTTACATACCGGGCCATGTCGAAATCATGGATCATCATGTCCATGAAGATGCCGCCGGAAGAACGAAGGTAGGTTTCGCTTGGCGGGTTCGGATCGCGGGACGTGATTTTGACGATATGCGGCCGCCCGATTTGCCCGCGGGCCACGATCTCCCGGATCCGCCTAAAGTTATGATCGAACCGTCGGTTGAACCCGACCTGCAGCTGAACGCCGGCGGTTTGAACCGCGGCCAGCGCCTCTCTCGTCTCCCCGATGTCCATGCTCACCGGCTTCTCGCAGAAGATATGCTTGCCGGCCGCAGCCGCTTGCTTGATCAGCGCGACATGCGTATCCGTCGGCGAACAGATGAACACGGCCTGAATCGCTGGATCATGCATCCAATCGTCCGGCTCCTTCGTTACGGTCCGAATACCGCGCTCCGCCGCCCATTGCCGCAGCGCCTCATCGGCAAACGGGTCGCTTAGGGCCGCTACCTCCGCTTGGCCTAATCGCTGCAAATGTTCGGCATGGATTTTCCCGATTCGTCCGGCACCGATAATACCGACCTTGATTTTTCCCTTCCCCATCTCTATTGCCATCGTCCTCGTCCCCTTGTCACCTAAGTTTCGGCAGGCCTACCAACGCGCCGTCACCATCTTCTTGCGCGTATAAAATTCCACCCCATCCATGCCATTCGCGTGCAGATCGCCGTAAAACGAATGCTTCCAGCCCGAGAACGGAAAGAACGCCATCGGAGCCGGCACGCCCAAATTAATACCCAGCATGCCCGCATCAATTTGATCGCGGAAAGTCCGGACATGGCTGCCGTTCGTCGTAAACAAGCAAGCACCGTTGGCAAACTCGGAGCGGTTGGCCAAGGCAATCGCCTCTTCGAGCGTATTAACCCGAACCACCGACAGCACCGGGGCAAAAATCTCGTCCTGCCACAGCTTCATCTCCGTGGAGACGTGGTCAAAAATCGTTGGCCCCACAAAATAGCCTTTGCCGTCCGTGGCTGCGTCCTTGCGCCCGTCGCGAACCAGCAAGGCCCCTTCCTGCTCGCCAAGCTCGATATATTGCAGCGTGCGCGCCTTATGCGTGTCGCGAATGACGGGGCCCAGGAACACGCCTTCGTCGAGGCCGTTCCCGATCTCAATCGCATCGGCCGCTTCCTTGAGCTTCGCCAGCAATGGATCGGCAGCCTCGCCGACGGCTACCGCAACCGCGCAGGCCATGCACCGTTCACCGGCCGAGCCAAAAGCCGCGCCAATGATCTGCTTCACTGCCGCATCGAGGTCGGCATCCGGCATAACGATCGAGTGGTTTTTGGCCCCGGCAAGCGCCTGTACCCGTTTACCGTGGGCAGTTCCGGTCTTATAAACGTACTCGGCGACCGGCTGCGAGCCGACAAAGGAGATCGCCTTTACATCGGGATGCTCCAGCAGGCCGTTGACGATGTCGTGGGCGCCGTGAACGACGGACAATACGCCCTTGGGCAACCCTGCTTCCAGGAATAGCTCCGCCAATCGATTTGCCAGCAAGGGCGTCCGCTCCGATGGCTTTAAGATGAACGCATTCCCGCAAGCAATCGCCAGTGGAAACATCCAACAAGGTACCATCATCGGGAAGTTAAAAGGAGTGATGCCCCCGACCACTCCAACGGGGTAGCGGTACATGCCCGATTCCAGGTTCGTCGCAATGTCGGGAAGCTGCTTTCCCATCATCAAGGTAGGGGCACCGGCCGCGAATTCCACGCATTCGATCCCGCGCTGGACTTCTCCGTAAGCCTCCTCGAAGCTTTTACCGTTCTCGATCGTGACGATGCGGGCGAGCTCCTCCCAATGGTCCACCAGCAGTTGCTGGTATTTGAACAGGATGCGGGCTCGCCGCGGCACCGCCGTACGGCTCCAGGGTCCAAACGCTTTCTTCGCCAACTCTACGGCGGCGTCAAGCTCCCGCTTTGTCGATAAGGGCACATGGCCTAATATCTCCTCCGTCGCCGGATTCACGACCGGCAGCGTCTGCGCGGAGGCGGAAGCTATCCATTCCCCGCCGATCAGGTTCTTCATGTATGTCACTTCTATTGTCATCGTGTTTGACTCCCCTCCTTAATGAGCACCGTCATTAGCACCGTCGTTTGCGGCGGCGATAAAGTCGTCAACCTGGCGGGTCGTCGGCATCGCATCGGAGCAGCTGTGGCTGGAAACGACGATCGCTGCGGCCGCGCTGCCGTAAGTCATGCTACGCTCGATCGTCCAGCCCTGCATCAAACCGTACAGCATTCCGGCAGCATACGAGTCGCCCGCCCCAAACGTCTTGATAACCCGGGCCTGAAAGCTGCGCGCCCGATGGCTTGAGCCGTCCTTCGCGTAGGCGATCGAACCGTCTTTCCCGTGCTTAATCACAACCAGCTCGGCGCGATGATCAAACCAACCGGATGCGGTCACGCGGTCGCTGCGCTCCGGATTGGAATCGAAACGCTCCATCCTATCAAACTCCTCGCGCGTTCCGATCAGGATATTGCAGTATTCCGCCGCCAGATTGTAATAGACGGCCGTCTCCTCGTCGCTACTCCACGTATATGGCCGGTAGTCCAGGTCAAAAGCGATGACGGCCCCATGCTTGCGCGCATAACGCAGCGCCTGAAATACCGCCTCGCGAGACGGGCTCTTGGCCAGCGCCGTACCGGAGATCAGCAGCAGCTTCGCCTCGGCGATCCGCTCCTCCTGCACCTCGCCGGGCGTTAACAGCAGGTCGGCGACGTTGTCGCGGTACATGAGAATGCTGCAGTCCAACGGGCTTTTGATTTCCGTAAAAGCCAGCCCCGTCACGGCACCGGTACGGTCCGTTACGACATTACGGGTGTCGATGCCGTTTTGCTCCAGATAGCGGACGATAAACCGCCCCTTGATCGTCCGACACCTTGCCGATAAAGCCGGCCTTCCTGCCGAGCCGCGACATGCCGATGCAGATATTGGCCGGCGAGCCGCCGACATACTTCGCGAAGGTTAGCGTATCCTCCATCGGCCGGTTGATTTCGTTTGCGTTCAAATCGATGCACAGTCGCCCGATCGCAACGAAATCGACCGGCTTGCTTGAATCGAAAACCAGCGTGCTCATCTTGCGATCTACTCCTCTCCGAATTTGCCGTTTGGTGGTCGCGAAGCTAAATAGTCCAGGGAACGCCGTGCATATTCGTAAGCCGGATGGAGTGCCGGATCCTGCTCGCCTTCCAGCATGGCCCAGCCGTCGTAACCGCGGGCCGCCAGCTCCGCCAAGATCGGGCCGAAGTCGATCCCGCCGTCGCCGGAAACCGTAAATACCCCTTTGCGAATGCAGGTGACGAAATCCGCACCTTCACGGCGTGCCTCCTCCAACACGGGGAAGCGGACATCCTTGAGATGGATGTAGGCGATCCGGTTCGCGTGCTTCCGCAGCAGCTCCAGCGGATCGGCACCACCGTAATAGGCGTGACCCGTGTCGTACAGCAGATACACCAGTGATGGATCGGTCAGCTCCATTAAACGATCGATTTCTTCCGGCCGTTCCACCACCGTTCCGCCATGATGGTGATAAGTCAGCTTCATGCCGTAATCCGCGGCAATTCGGCCGGCGGCGTTTAACCCCTCGGCCAATGCCGCCCAGCCGGCGGCGTCGAGCCTTTGCACTTCCTTCTCGTGCGGCGTGCGGCGCGGATCGAAATGCAGCGATCCGCCAACCTCCGCCGTGCTGATGACCGGACTGCCCATGTCATGCAAAAAGGCGGCGTGTTCCCGGTACGCTTTCAGCTCGCTCTCATGATAAGCCGGGTCGGAGAACAGTACCGACTTCCATTGGGAGACGAGCTGGATCCCTCGGCTTGCCAACGTCTCCTTCAAAATGTTCCGATCCTTCGGAAATTTGCGGCCCATTTCCGTTCCCGTCAAGCCCAGCTTTTGAATCTCGCCAAGGATTTGTTCATAGGACGTTGTCTCCCCATGTTCCCGCACATCCTCGCCAACCCAGTTAATCGGGTGAATGCCCAGCTTCAGCTTTAGTCCGTCCAGCATCTCTTTTCCACCTCCAGATCCGCTTGCCATTTACGATAGTGCTTTTGCCCGATCCAACCGCTGGCGCATGGCTTGGTGGGCCTCCACAACCTTCGGGCTGGTCGATATCTCCGGCACGCCGACCCTCCACCAGGAATCGTACCCCGCGGTATGAGAGCCCGGCACAACCTTGATATCGATCAGCGTCGTATACGGTTCCCGTTTCGCTTGAATCAGCGCTTCCTGCAGTTCGTCCGCGGTTGTCGCGGTATAGGCCTTAGCCCCCAAGCTGCGTGCATGGGCGGCAAAGTCGATCGGCAGATACTCCCCGGTCAAACCGCCCCCGGCATCGCGTCTGCGGAATTCATTGCCAAACCCATCACTGCCGTGGTTACGCTGCAAGCTGTGGATGCATTGGAAGCCGTGATTGTCAAATAGCAGAAGGGTGATTTTTCGATTTTCCTGCAGGCTGGTCACAAGCTCCGAATGCAGCATCAGATAACCGCCATCGCCCAGAACCGCATAGACATTACGGTCCGGCTCCGCCAGGGCGGCCCCCAACGCGCCGCTGACTTCATACCCCATACAGGAGAACCCGTATTCCGCGTGATAGGTGCCCGAACGCTCCGTTCGCCAGAGGCGATGCATGTCGCCTGGAAGACTGCCGGAAGCGAGCAATACGATGTCCTCCTTATCCAGAAAGCGGTTGATGACGCCTAACGCCCGGGTTTGCGCCAGTCCTTCGTGCAAATCGATTGCGTAAAGGCGCTCCACCTCTTGGTCCCAATCCGCCTTGAGATCCGCGAGCTCGCCGGCGTCGTAGCCGCTTCGGTAAGCTCGCCCAAGCAGCGCCGCCCGCAGCGCCACAAGCCCTTCCCGGGCATCCGCGGCAACGGATACACCGCCCAGCTTCACCACGTCCTGTCCGTTTACATTGAGATTCACGAAAGACGTGTTCTCGCCGAAGGCGGATTTGGACGCGGTCGTGAAGTCGGTGTACCGGGTTCCGACGCCGATAATGACGTCGGCTTCGCGAGCCAGCCGATTGGCGGCGGCCGTTCCCGTTACCCCAACGCCCCCCATACCCAGCGGGTGCCTCCACGAGATCGCGCTTTTGCCGGCCTGAGTCTCGGCCACCGGGATGTCGAAGGCTTCCGCAAAGGCGACCAACTCCGCCGTTGCCCCGCTGTAATGCACGCCCCCGCCGGCGATGATCAACGGCCGCCGCTTTCCGGCGATCAGCTCCGCAGCGCGCGCAATGGCTTCCTTCGCCGGCGGCCGGCGATCGATCACATGTATGCGCTTCCTTAAAAAATCGACCGGATAATCAAAAACCTCGGTCTGCACGTCCTGAGGCAGGGCTAACGTCACCGCGCCGGTCTCGGCCGGATCGGTTAACACCCGCATCGCTTGAAGCGCCGCGCTCATCAACTGCTCCGGACGGGAGATCCGGTCCCAGTAACGGCTGACCGGGCGAAACGCGTCCGCCGCGGATATCGTGTAGTCGCTCGGCACCTCAAGCTGCTGCAATACCGGATCGGGCTGACGGCAGGCGAAATTATCGCCGGGCAGCAGCAGCACCGGAATCCGGTTGACCGTCGCCGTCGCCGCCGCCGTGACCATGTTCAGCGCTCCCGGGCCAATCGAGGTAGTGCAGGCGAAGATTTGCCGGCGGCCTTTTTGCTTGGCGTACGCCGTCGCCGTGTGCACCATCCCCTGCTCATTTTTGCCCTGGATAAAGACAAGCCCCGTCTTCTCCCGCTCGATCGCTTCCCCGATGCCCGTGACGTTCCCATGTCCAAAGATGCCGATGATGCCTTCGACGAACTTGGTTTCCTTGCCGTCCAGCAGGATGTATTGGTTATCCAGGAAGTGCAGCAGCGCCTGGGCCATCGACAGCCGTATCGTCTCTTTCATCCGAACTCATCTCCTTTGAGTACCCGCTATTCGGAAGCCTCCAAATAGGCGTCCGATCGGTTTAACGCCTGAAAGTTATTTGCTTAACGCGACAGCTTCAGTTCAAACGTTCGGTCGTAGGGCGTCAACAGATTGACGATCAGAGTCCGGCAATCGGCCGGATGACCCGTATTGTTGATTCCTAGGGCCCGATGCTCATTCACGCCTCCGTCCAGCTCAATCCAGTGTTCGCCTGATGTCAGGCGAACCTTGCCTTGCTTCCAGAAGAAGCCGCTGGCCGCTGGCTCCAACGCTTCGCCGGACAACTCGCTTTCCGGGCCAATGAGGAACGAAAGCTGCGTCAAAATCGGCTCCTCGCGCTCGCATCGAATGCGAAGGTTCCAGCCCTCCTCGGTTTCCTTGATCTCGATTTCGACCCGATGCTGCTGTTCATGGGTGATTGCCCGCAGATGGTGGGGCAGCAAATACCAGGGACTCACCGGCCCTTGGGCCGTTTCGGGCAACAACTCCTTCGCGACGGGAGCATAATAACCTTTCCGTTCCGTTGCGGTGAGCCGGTACCCTTGCCCCTGCTCCAGCTCCTCCAACTGCTGCAGCTTTACGTAACCCGGCGCGAATGCGGAAGCGAGCTGAACCGCCAGCAATCGCACCTGGCCATGCCGCAAGGCAAAGAACGAATTCGCTGCCGTCATCACGGTTGCACTCGTCTCCCCGCGCCGATACCGGGCGATCGGGGCGCCGAAGTCGGGATGCAGCTTGCTATGGCAGATTCGCCCGTGATGCCCGGCCGCTTCCAGGCCGCTTAAGTAATGCTCCCGCGGGAAACCGCCGTTGATAACCACCCGATAGGAATCCGGCAGCCGTCCGGGTTGAACCGCGGGCTTGCGGAGCTCGGGATCACGGAGTAATCCCAGGAGCGCCTGGTTCGGCAAGCCGCCTGGATGGCTTAGCGAACGGCCGGCCAACTCGGCGATGGCCTCGAACAGCGGGTCCTTATCGCGGTGCGCCAGCCATTTGGCGGCAAGGAAATAGCCGCTAAGATCAAACGGGCTGCCGAAATCCTGGCGCCCCGAATAATCCGTGACGACGTCCCCGCCCGGGTGGATCAAGTAAGCCATCATTCGCAAGTTGCGGCGCACCGGCTCAAGCAGCTCGGGACGCTCCAATTGCTCGGCGGCATAAACCAAAACGATGTCGCTGACCGTGTTATAAATGCCGTTGCTGCGCTCCGTCCATTCGCCGTCCTCCGTGCAGTCGATGCCTTCCGCGAGCCACGCTTCCGCCCGCTCCTTCAACTCCGGCCGTCCCGTCAGCTTGTGCATGAACCCAAGCGCCGAGCATAGGACCCAGCGATGATTCGGCGTGTGACATCCGCCTGTCAACAGCACCGGAATCGTCCGCTCCAGAAAAAGGCGAATATCGGTCGCCGCTTTGCGAACCCGAGGATATTCGACCGCATGGGCCTCAAGCAGCTTATATACCTGGGCCAGACCGCTCACGACAAAAGCGGTGTCGGGCGGCGAGTGAAGATTCGTCCAAGGCGGCGAAATCGAACCGTCTTCATGCTGCGACCGCAACATAAACTGCGCTGCCAGCTCCAAACGTTCCAGCAAGGCGTCCTCATGATAAAACCGGGAATCCCCATTGACGAGCGCGCATGCCCAAATGGCCATATCCTTCGGCGTTCCGCCATGGCTCGGCCAAGCAATCCCGCTCGCCGGTTCAATGACCCCGCCGTAGAAGCGGCTGGTCGGGTCGAGAACTTGATCCTCCATCGCCGCTTGCGCAAACTCGTCATTCATAAGCACCAGCTTGTCGTAGATCTCCATTTCCAAGTGTTCCAAGTGTCATCTCCCCTTTCGCTCCGCCCTGGCATTAGATTTCACAAGGTTATCCCTTCACCGCGCCAAGCATGACGCCGCTGACGAAATAACGCTGGAGCCATGGGTACACGAGCAGGATCGGGATCGTCGCAAACATGACGCTCGCCGATTTCAGGCCTTCGGAGACGAGTTTCGTGACCGCACCGGCCCCTTCCGCCGCCAAGAGATCGGAAATCATGTTGTTTTGAATAAGCTGATATAGCTTTAATTGCAACGGGTACAGCTCCGGGCTGTTAATGTACATCAACGTGTCCTGAAATCCGTTCCAACGACCTACCGCGTAGAACAAGCTGAGCGTCGCGATCACCGGAAGCGACAGCGGCAGGATGATATTGATCAGGGTCCGAACATGGCTGCTGCCGTCAATCTCCGCCGATTCCTCCAGGCCTTCCGGAATGTTGTTGAAAAAGGTGATCAGGATGATGAGATAAAACGGATTGATCAATCCCGGAAGCACCAACGCCCAGATCGAATCCAACAGGTTCAGGTTGCGGATCAAAATATATTCAGGGATGATCCCCCCGCTGAAGAACATCGTAATCACCACGACAGTCATGAAGAATCTGCGTCCTCTCAGCTTTCGCTTGGACAACGGATAGCCGGCGGCGATCGTCATCAGCATGCAGAACAACGTAAACAAAGCCGTCAGCAAGACCGTAAAGCCCAAGGAGCGTATCATCGATGGATCGGTGAAAACCTGCTTGTAGGAATCGAATGTGAGTTCAACCGGAAGCAAGCTGACCTTTCCGGACAGGATAGGTCCTGCAGAGCTTAGAGAAACAGCGAGAATATGGATAAACGGAGCAAGACAAAGCAGCGTGGCGACAGCGATCACAATAAAATTGACAACATCGAACACGCGATTAGCGGTTTGTTCTTTCACGGACGTCCGCTCCTTTCATATAATGCATACCTCCTACATAATCCCTTCATCGGTAAGCTTCTTGGAAATATGGTTGGCCGACAGCACCATCACCAGCCCAACGACCGCCTGGAACAAGCCAACGACCGTTGCCAGCGTGTACTGGCCGGACTGCAGCCCGATGCGGTAGACAAACGTACTGAGCACGTCGGAATACTCACGCACCGCAAGGTTACCGATCACATAAGGGCGATCGAAGCCAATCGTAATCAAATGGCCCAGGTTAATGATCAGCAGCATCACGATCGTCGACTTCAAGCCCGGAAGCGTAATATGCCAGATTCGTTTCATCCGGCCGGCCCCGTCAATGCTGGCCGCTTCGAACAATTCTTTGTTGATGCCCGTGAGAGCCGCCAAGTAGATAATGGTTCCCCAACCTGCGCTTTGCCACATGCCAATGAGCAAATAGGTCACCAGCCAGGTGTTCTTCTCGGTTAGAAAAGGAATGGCCTCATACCCCAAAGAGGTAATTACATTGTTGATCATGCCGGACTGCGTTCCGAAGACCTGCGCGGCGATCCCCCCGATAATGACCCAGGAGATAAAATGCGGGATGTACAGAATCGTTTGCGATAGCTTTTTAAACCAGTTAATCCGCATTTCATAGAGTAGAATCGCCAGAATGAGCGGGGCCGGAAAAGAGACCAGCAAATCCAAGAAGTTAAGCATCAGCGTGTTGCGAAGCGTGATATAGAAGTCCCGCATCCCAAACACTTCCCGGAACGCTTCAAACCCAATCCATTCGCTGCCTCCAATCCCCTGAAAGAAGTTAAAATCCTTAAACGCAATCTGAATTCCGTACATCGGGCCGTATCGGAAAACAACAAAATAAGCTAGTGGTAACGCAAGCAACGCGTACAACTGCCAATATCTGCGGAAATAGACTTTCCAGCTCACAGCGGTCCCCTCCTTATGCAATTGGAAATTGCGGGAGAAGGGGAAGCTCCTTCCCCGCAATGACCCAATCTGACCTTATTTGGACTGCATTTCTTTGTAGACGGCTGTGCGCTCGTCAAGGATCGCTTGGCCTCCACTGGCCATATAGTCTTTCAGCATGGATTCGTATGCGCTTTCAAATTGATCCGTTTTTGACATCGTCACTTTGACGAGCATTTCATGGAATTTCTCCTGCAGTGTCGTGCCGTACTTCGTTTGGGCTTCAATCGGTTTACTCATCACGACCGGCTTGATCAGGTCCGTATTGGCAATAGTTTGGGCCTCCGCAACATCCTTCTGATACTGCGTCGGGAACTGCATTGCCCGGGCCTTCATGTTCAGTTCGTCGCTGCCCAGCTGCTTGCCGTTGGAAATAATCGCCATATCCCCGCTATTGTAGAGGCGGTTGAGCGCTTCTTCGGTTTGGTTCTCCATGACGACCGGAACGCCGTCGACCATGGTGTAGTTCTCGCCTTCGATGCCGTTTTGCATATGGAACAGATGATCGTCCGAAGCCATCCATTCCAGGTACTTGATCGCTTCCACGCCACGTTCACTCGATTTCGGAACCATGATGTACATGCCGTTCGGATTGTACATCGGTTTCGCATGCTTGCCTTCGGAGTTCGCAAAGACGTCTACCGCTTTCAGAATCGCACCGGGAACATTTTTCTGGAGCGTGGCATAGGAGCCATTCTCATAGAAAGGATTGACGTCGTCCTCGCTGAAGAAGCCCACTTTGCCCGAAGATACGTCTTCGCCTAATTTCTTCTTGTCTGTGTCAAGCGCGAAATCCTTGCTGATCAACCCTTCGTTGTACAGCTTATTCATAAACTGCAGCGCGTTCTTGAAGCCCGGCAGCAGCGTCGGATAGTCGTTGGAGCCCAGCGTTTGGGTCAAGGTGTAGCTTTGTTCTTCGGTTAACGGTTCGATGAAGGACCAGAGCAGGGGTTCGTACTGAGCGTTGGCCACGGTCATGGCCATCGGAATGACTTGGCCTCCCGTTTCTCCGGGATCTTGCTCCTTAAAGGCTTTCAGCACGGTGTATAATTCCTCCGTCGTTTGCGGTACGGGAAGTCCCAGCTTATCCAGCCAATCCTGACGGATGAAGGAAGCGTATTTACCCAACTGCGTACGTTTGGCGGGAACCGCGTATTGCGTGCCTTCATACAAGCCGTATTGCAGGATATCTTCGCCCAGGAAGGCCGTTAAATTAGGGGCATATTGCTCAAGGAGTGGGGTCAGGTCGGTTAAGCCGCCTTGTGAGGCATAACGGTTAAAGGTGTTGGTATCATACGTGAATACAATATCCGGCACATCGCTGCCGCTGGCCATGAGAACGTTCAGCTTCTCGACTTCTTCGGAGCGGGGGATCGGTACGAATTCTACGTCAATATTGTTTGAATCTCCGAAGTTCTCTTGCACGTATTTCGTTAAATAATTCTCCGTAATCGTCGATCCGGC
Organism: Paenibacillus sp. JL3B1040; assembly: GCF_057063165.1. Lineage (NCBI taxonomy): Bacteria > Bacillati > Bacillota > Bacilli > Caryophanales > Paenibacillaceae > Paenibacillus > Paenibacillus tiangongensis. The sequence continues at coordinate 3,934,893 of NZ_CM169317.1, forward strand.
CGGCGAGTTGCCCCGATCGAACACTTCAACCTTCAGCGTGGCCCTTTTGCCGCTGGATTCGCCTGATGGCGGTGCAGCGCCCGGATCATTGGAAAGCGAATTTGATGAAGACGAACATGCCGTAAACAACAAGGAAGTAATCAAAATTACCGCAGCGATAGCTAACCCTGATCTTTGTTTGTTTCCAATCATTTTTTCATCCCCTTCTTCGAATAGGTCTATCATCCGATCGGAAGACATTGGATAACGCGTGCTTTCCACTGAGGCTGCTGCCGCCCGTCCGGATTGACCAAAGTATGCCATGGGCCGGAAGGAGCGGCAATAAACAAGATTCAACCCGATAAACCGATGTCCGGATACCCAATTTATGGATAAATAAAGCGAATTCCCGCAATAAACTTGTTTCGCTAAATTCCGGAATGACGGGATTTATCGGGTTTTAATTTCAGCTTTCTGTAATCGCCCGGCGTAACGCCAACGATGCGTTTGAATACGCGTCCGAACGTGATGGAATTGGCATAACCTACCCGAATCGAGATGTTCTGGATGGTCTCATCAGTCTCGGCCAACAGCTCTTGGGCCCGCTCCATCCGTAGGTTGACGATAAAATCAACAAATTTCAGGTTAAACTCTTCCTTAAATAAATAACTGGCGTATTTCGCCGAGATATGAAAACGATCGCTGATGTGCTTTAGAGATAAATCGGGGTTTTCGAAGTTTTCCTCGATATAGGTCTTTAACTCGCTGACCATCGCCCGATGGTTCTTGGTTTCGCTGTACGCGACGTACAATCGGTACAACGCGGTCAAGTGCTCGGAATAAAGCGATTTTAATTGTTCCAGGTTACCCGCTTTCTCCATGTCCTTCCGCAGCCGAATCCCCTCCGGACCTTGGAAAACATCCCGAAGCTCAGCGGATAGGGGGACCATCTCATAACCCAACATGTCCATCATCATCTGCAGCAGCATCCGAATATCTTCGTCCTTTAAACAATCCTTGACCATCCGCTCAAACCATTGGTCCAGACGCATGCGCCACTCGCCGTCCAAGTGCCGGAAATCCCGGACCAGCTCAGAAATCATCGTCACGTATTCATGCCATTTCCGGTCGACGGCCTCCGGCAAATCCTCGCTCATCAGAATTGCCTCTGGTCCCAGCGACAACTTATGCTGCAGGACATCAAGCGCCGCTTTATAGGATCGTTCGATCCGCATCCATTCGTGCTCCACATGGCCGGCACAGAAGAGCAGGGAAAACCGCAAATGCTGTTCGACCCAGGCCTTCCCTTTGTCCGCGAACCCCCGAATGGCCTCCGCCGCTGAAATCTCGTGCTGGCTCACGCCGACGATCATGCCCATTCTCTCCTCGGCGATCCATTCCGCCCAGCCGTACAGGCCGTCGATTTGCGCCAGCTCCTGCAAGACATTGGTAAGCGCAAATTTCAAGGTGTGCTGATCCCGTTCGGAGAACGAGCTGCGAAAATCGGGATAGTTGCGGATTTCCACTACCACAAAAGCCAGTTGGAGCGCCTCCCCCTTCGGCTGAACGCCCAGCTTCTCCAAACGATCGCCCAGCATATCCGGCGTCTCGCCTTGCATGAGATCATAGAACAGCTGCCGGCGGCTGATCAGCAAATTTTCGCGCTGCTGCTTCTCGAACTCAGCCGCTTGCCGAATCAGCTCCTCCAGCGCCCGGTCGATCATGGACAGTTCATCCATCTTTAATCCACGTTTGTCTTCGCGTTGCCTTAATGCTTCGATTCGGCCCACCATCGCCCGGATTGGCTGATAATTTTTTCTCTTGATAAAAATGAGATACAACAGAGCGGCAACGACGGTCAGAGCGCCGAGCACAACCCATATGTATGAAATAAAAGATACCCATGTAAACAGCTGGCCGGCGGCAAGGCCACTCTCGAACTGCCATCCCAGCACCTCTGAGGTCACCCGGTTCGCGACCCGGCCCCTGTCCCCGTTTTGCTGCGCCATGTCGGCTGAACGGGTCGTGAACAACAGTTCGCCGGACGCATCGCGAACGTCCAGGAAGGAAACCTCGCTGCTGTTCATGGAGCGAATCATACGTTCAACCGCATACATATCGAGATTAATCACGATCAGGCCATCGTTTCCAAAAGGCAGAGGCCCTCTCTTGTATGCGGAAATCACCCGTTTTTCCTGATCCGAGTTAAATTCCCGGTAGCTGCGGATCGGCGTCCAACTTCGATCGTCCAGCTTCGTTAGTGCATTTTCCACGAATGAACGGTCAGCAAACGTCTCCAGATCCATCAGTCCGCTGCGTGTCAGTACTTTTCGGTCCTTCATGCGTAAGATATAGATGGATTCGATCAGACTGTCCCGGGAAGCCAGCTCGCGCATGCTGCTTGCCACGTCCAGGATGATCTGACTGTCCCGTTCGGTCAGCCCGACGTTCAGGAAATCCTCGTACCGCTTGTTTTTTTCGAATTCCTCCAGCACGTCCATTTCGATGCCTTTGAGCGAACTGGTCAGCCGTCCCACCACATAGTCCGTCGTAATCCGGTCGGCTTTAACCGTCTGCTTGTACGAAATGTCGCTTACCACAATGACGAAGATGAAAAACAACACCGCCACCGTGATCAAAAAGATAGGAAAATACGATAACAGCATCCGTCGGTACCAATTCCCTTTCATTTCACCACTCCCATATCGAACGCAGTTTCTTTCCATTCATCATAGAAAGCGCTTTCTTGAATATTGTAAGAACACACTTTTGCAAAGTCAACGAATAGGGGGAATGAGGAATCTCTCTCTCGTGCTGTCTGTCAGCTGTTTTGCACGATTATCCCTTTGGCTAAGGGAGCATCATGTTCCGCTATTTTTCGCACGTTATTTCCGGATCGTTCGACTAGTGAACCTCATCGTGTCATCCTACTGTCTGATCAAACGGGATAATCGTGCAAAGGGGCCGACAAAGAGAGTTGACCTGATGCCCAAACAAAACTTTCATGACCGTCCCGGTCACAGGCTATGATGAAAATTTCGTCGTAGCCTTTTTTCTTTCCTTCTTGCATACTTAAATTACCAGCACAAGTTCCAGGCTTTTTGCGGTGGATCTTACCCCGAAAACAAAACTGAATGGACAACCTTCGAAGCACAGGCTATTGGACCGAGAGTCCGGATAAAAAAATTTCATGATTCAGGTTGTCCCGCTGGTTCATAAATCCCGTAAAGGAGTTGAGTCTCATGATGGAAGCCATTCTCGAACGGTGTGCCGGTCTGGATGTCCATCAAGAAACGGTTGTCGCCTGCGTGTTATTCGGGACACTAGATCAGTCTCCCAAGATGGAGATTCGTACGTTCGGAACGATGACTGACGAATTGCTTTCTCTTGGCGAGTGGCTAACGGACATGCAGTGCACGCATGTCGCCATGGAAAGTACGGGCGTTTTCTGGAAACCCGTGTGGAACGTCCTCGAAGCCTTTGAACTCGAACTGTTACTTGCGAATGCCCATCACATTAAGAATCTACCCGGTCGGAAGACTGACATGAAGGACGCCGAATGGATCGCTAAGCTTTTGCGTTGCGGATTGATTGAAGGAAGTTTCGTACCGCCGATCGCAATCCGGGAATTGCGCGATCTGACTCGTTATCGCAAGAAGCTTGTTCACGATGCCACCGCAGAGAAGAATCGAATCCATAAGCTTCTCCAAGATGCCAACGTCAAACTGACGACGCATATGTCAGATATCTTCGGTACATCCGGACGCATTCTACTGCAGAAGGTCGTTGACGGTGAGGTCATCACTCTGTCGTTCCTAGAGCAGCACATGAAAGGAACACTCAAGCATAAATCCCCGAAGCTTCTTCAATCCCTAAACAGCAGACTTCGCAAGCATCATCGGGATCTCATTCGCATGTCTTGGAACCATCTCTTGTTCATCGAACAGTCCATTAAAGATGTAGAGCAAGAAATTCGAGAACGCCTTGCTACAAAACAGGAAGCAGTGGATCTTCTTGTGACCATCCCCGGCGTTAACGAACAAGCGGCCTCCATCATTCTTGCTGAGATTGGCACTGACATGAGCCAATTTAAGAATGAACACAGTCTCTCCGCATGGGCCGGTGTAAGTCCGGGAAACCATGAAAGTGCGGGTAAAAAAAACGGCAACGAGCCCGATCCGGAAACAGCATGTTAAAAGCTGTGCTATGCGAATGTGCGTGGGCTGCTTCCATGACACGAAACACACGATTGTCTGCAAGGTACTGGTCGTGGGTGAAACGCCTCGGCAAGAAGAAAGCCCTAGTTGCACTTGGTCATACGTTGTTACGCATTATCTACCACATGTTGCTCCACAAACGTCCTTATTTGGAGATTGGCCCTGATTACTTGGACCGCTATAAATCCGAGAGTCATAAGCGCAAACAATCTTTAATGATTAAGCAGCTTGAAGCTGAAGGTTACATTGTGACTCGTACTGCATAACATCCGTATCTACCACCCCTCTAGGACTGCCGAATCGGTAGCCCTACTTTGTTGTGCATATTTTCGGCGTTCTCACCCACTTTGATTTTCATAAAAAAAAACAGCGCAAGTACCGGGGGCAACTGCCCTCGGATCCTTGCGCTGCAAGTATAACGAAAGTTTACAATGTCACGGCCAGTTCGGCGGAAAGCGTATCGCGGCTGTTGCCCCCGACTTGAACGATCACTTTGCACGGAACCGCCGCAAAACGCAGTTCCCGGTTCCAAATCCCCAGCTCCTCCCGGCCCAGCATGAACTCGATGGAGCGGCGTTCTCCCGGGTTCAGCTCGATTTTGCTAAACCCTTTCAGCTCGGCGATCCGCCGGGTGATGCCCGATTCCCGGGCCCGGATGTACAGCTGGACCGTTTCCGCTCCGCTCCTGGCCCCCGTATTTTCCACCTCGACGCGAACCGTCACCCGCTCCCCGTTCTCCAGTTCCGCCGCCGAGACGACGTCCCGGGACAAGGAAAGATCGGCATAAGCAAACTCCGTATAGCTCAGCCCGTAGCCGAACGGGTATAACGGCGCAGACGGCATATCGACGTAATTTCGGGTTCGTCCGGGATCCTTTTGATTGTAATATACGGGAAGCTGGGCTGAGGATCGCGGCAGCGTCACCGGCAGCTTGCCGCTCGGATTCGCCCTGCCGAACAGGAGCTCCGCGACCGCCCGGCCGCCTTCCGTCCCGGGATACCACGCGCAGAGGACGGCGTCGCACAAACCGACGATATCGGCGAGCGCATGCGGTCGGCCCTGGATGATCACGGCGACAACGGGCGTGCCGGTTACGGCGACGGCCTCAGCCAGCTCCCGCTGCACCCCGCCGAGCGACAGGTCGGCCAGGTCGACGCCTTCGCCGCAGTCCATCTCGGACGGACTGCCCTGCTTGACGATCGCCGCGCCGTTGTCTTCGAACTCGCCCCCGAATTCGCGGGCGCTGCTCCCGCCGAGCACCAGCACCGCGACGTCCGCGTCCTTCGCGGCGGCCACCGCCTCGGCGAACCCCGCCTTGGACCGGTCGCGGATGCCGCAGCCCAAGGCGTACACGACGTCAGCGCCTTCCGGAGCGCACGAACGGATGCCCTGCAGCACCGTCGTGCCGCTCCCCTCGCGCTGGACGCTCGTGTAATCGCCCAGTTGGTTGTACAAGCGGTCGGCGTTCGGGCCGATCACCGCGATCCGACGCGGACGGCCGACGATCGGCAGCAAACGGCCTTCGTTCTTGAGCAGCACGGCCGATTCACGGGCGACCTGCAGGTTCACGTCCCGGAATTCCGGACTGCCCACGACGGAAATGGCCCGGAGCTCCGACACGTATGGCCGGTCGAACAGGCCCAGCCGGAATTTCAGCCGCAGCACACGCGCGGCCGCCCGGTCGATGTCCGCCTCCTGCACCAGCCCCTGGCGAACCGCTTCCTCCAGTGTGGAAAAGGCGGTATCCCACAGGCTGAGATCGACGCCCGATCCCAAGGCGAGCGCCGCCGCGGACTCATGGCTGCCGGTCAGCGCCAGCAGCCGGTCCACCGCGCCGCCGTCCGCCATCACCAGTCCTTCGAAGCCCCATTCCTCCCGCAGGATGCCGGTCAGCAAATCGCGGTTGGCATGGCAGGGCACACCGTCGATTTCGTTGTAGGCCGCCATGAAGCCCGCGGCTCCGGCGAGCGCTCCCGCCCGGGCGGCCGGGAGATGAATCTCCCGCAGCTCTCGCGGCCCGATGGCCGCCGGACCGGCGTTGCGCCCGCCCTGAGCCGTCCCTTGCGCGCATAAATGCTTCAGGACGACAGCGACACGGTCCGGCGCGTCCAGCTTCCGAGGATCGTCGCCCTGCATGCCGCGCACCGCCGCCTCCGTGAAGCGGGCGGCCAGATAGGGATCCTCGCCGTAGCATTCCTCGGAACGCCCCCAGCGCGGTTCCTGCAAAATATCAAGCGCCGAGACGAGCCCGACGTGAGCGCCGCGGCTGCGGATTTCGGCCGCCACATGGGCGTATGCCCGCTCCATCAGCTCCGGGTTCCAGGTCGCTCCGGCGCCGAGATTGACCGGCAGCAGCGTCCCGTCCAGCGCCTGGTGGCCGTGCGGACATTCCTCCGTCAACAGGACGGGAATGCCCAGTCGGGTATGCTCCAGCACGTACCGCTGCACCATGTTGGCCACCTTCGCGCTATCCGCCGCTGTGATGCCGTTCCCGTAATCCACGCCCGACCAGGGATCGCTGCGGAACAAGCCGTACAGCGCCCCCATCCCGCCGCCTTTGGCCACCTCGTTCTTAAACGCATCGGTCAGTTCGAACGTTTCGCCTTTCCGGAGGTAGGCGTCCCAGCCGTACATGCGCTGATTGAGTTGGCCCACCTTCTCCCGAAGCGTCATCCGACCCAGCAAATCCGCCACCCGCTCTTCCAAAGGAGCGGACGGCCGTTTATAAGTTTCCATCCGTGTTCCCCCCGCTTCTCGGCCGGCGGTTCAAATGCCGTCCGGCCGCCTCCTAGTCTCTGGCCGGTTCCCTGCCGGCCGTCACCGTCGTATCCCCGCCGCCCGCGGGCGCCTCGTGACTGACGCGCAGGCCGCGGTATTCTTTCGGCGTCATGCCCGTATAGGTCTTGAATACGGACACGAAATATTTGTATTCCTTATAACCGACCTTGTCCGCGATCTCGAATACTTTATCTTGCGTCGTGGCCAGCAGGTTCTTGGCCTGCTCGATCCGCATCTCGTTCATGTATTCCGTAAAGCCCTTCCCCGTACTCTGCTTAAAAATATAGCTGAAATAGCTTGGAGTGATTTTCAGCCAAGCGGCGACCTCGGAGGCTTTAAGGTCCGTTCGGTAACGGTCGACGATAAATCTTTTCGCTTTTTCGACGATCCAGTAGGACTTGTCGATCCCGTTTTGATCGATGAGCTGCTGAAGCTCCTCCATATCCTCCAGAACCACCGTTTCGAGACCGGCATAGGAGTTATAAATATTCGGGTCCGGCTGCCCCCGGCGTGCATAGTCCAACCCGGTCATTCCGCTTTTGCGCAAGCGCTGGCGCAGCAGCGCGAACAATTCCTCGTACAGGTTCCAGGCTTCCGGCAGCAGGTAACGCGATTCCCGGAAAAATCGGAACATCCCCTCCACCGCCCGGCGGACTTCCTCCCGGTGCTGTTTGAATAATGCGGAGACGAGACCCTGCACCGTTTCCGTGATGTCGAAGCCCGGCAACGATCGGCCGGACAACGCCGTTTCTCCGTAGTCCGCCGTCAGGACCCGGCGGCCGTCCAGCACATGAAGCGCCAGCAGGCGCACCGCTTCGGCGCAGCGGTCGGCGGTTTCCCCCAGGTCCTCGTACACGGCGGAAGCCCCGCAATAAATCCGGCCCCCCGCCCCGGGGTCAAACGACCCCACGGCCGATGCCAGCCGCTCGGCCCACGCGTTCGGTTCGGCCCGTTCCTCCGAGGCCAGTAAAGTGATCAGCAGATTTTCATGGTCGAAAACGGACACCGCTCGGATCGGGCTTCTGTCCAGGCTGCGGTGCAGCCCGAGCAGCCATGCCTCTTGGATCGACTCGTACCGATCCGCTTCCATACCGGCGAATCGTTCGTGGAAGTCGGCCAGTTGGGTCGCTACGATGCGGAATTGGACGCCGTCCAGCGAAGGCGGCGGTTCTTTGCCGTACGCCGAGCCGTGCCGGGCCATACCCGAAAGCCACAGCTCGATTTCCCGAGCTTTCTCTTCCATGTCGCCGGTCCGGATGCCGGCAACGATTTTTTTCACGACAGAGCTCAATTCCTCGATGTCGACCGGCTTCAGCAGGTAGTCTTCCACGCCAAGCCGGATGGCCTGGCGCGCATATTCGAAATCCTCATACCCGCTGATCATGACGACCTGCACCGTTGGATGCCGTTGCCGCAATTGCTTGGCCAGCTCCAACCCGTCCATGCCGTCCATGCGGATGTCCGAAAGCACCAGTTGGGCGCCGTGCTCCTCGACCAGCCGCAGCGCCTCTTTCCCGTCATACGCCTCGCCTACGACTTCCACGCCCAGCATCGTCCAGTCGATCGTATATCGCAGCCCCTCGCAGATGACCGCTTCGTCGTCCACGATCAGCATTTTCACGCGTTTGCCTGCGCCCGCAGGCTCCACATTCGTTCGAAGATCAGGATTCATGAGGTTCACCTCCCGGATGACAGGCCTCGGCAAAAGGGAAACGAAGCCGTACCCACGTGCCTTCGGCCGAAGTATCGACGATCTCCAAACCGTAATCCTGTCCGAAAAAGATCGATAGTCTTTCGTGAATATTAGACATGGCTCCCTCCCTGGTTCCGCCGCTTCCCGACCGATCCAGGGCGCTCCGGATAGCTTCCGCCTTGCCGGGATCCATTCCTTTGCCGTTGTCGATCACGTCCACATGGATTTCGCCTTCGCGGGCGTAACAGCGAACGTTCACTTCCCCGAACGGCTTGCCGCGATCCAGGCCGTGCTTGATAAAGTTCTCCACCAGCGGTTGGATCGTAGCCTTCAACGTTACGGCCTCCTCAATGCCCGCCTCGGTATGGAGGGAATATTTCAACTTTTTCTCCCCAAGCCGGCGCTGCTGCAGATACAAGTAAGACTGGGCAAATTCCAGCTCCTTGCGCAGCGTGGTTTGGTAGCTCCCGTTGTTCAAGCTGGACCGGAAAAATTTCGACAGCATTTCAATCAATTGACTCGACTTCGACGCCCGTTCCAAACGCGCCGTCCAACGGATCATATCCAGCGTGTTGTACAGAAAATGCGGGTCCATCTGGTTTTGCATGAGCTTCAGCTCGGATTCCCGCTCCCTAAGCTCCAGCTTGTACTTATGCTCGATCAGTTGCTGGATCGTCGCGACCATCTCATTGAACTTGCGGTTCAACTCGGAGATTTCGTCGTTGGAGTTGACCGGAACCCGAGCGTTGAAGTCGCCGTAAGTGACTTTGCTGGTTTCCTTTTTGAGGCGCAAAATCGGGCGGATGATCGTGTAATGGAACCCGATCAACGCGGTCAAACCAAGCAGCATAATCGCCGTCAGGATGACCAGCATCGTCATCTTGATCCCGCGGAACTCCTCGGACACCTTCGCTTCGGGAATCATGGCGACCACTTTCCAGTCCGTATTTTCCATCCGATTGTATAAAGTTAAGTAACGCTGGCCGTTCACCTCGTACGTCAGATCTCCCCGAGCGGACGACAGCTTGTCCAGTAGCGGCGCTCCCGGCTGGGGCACACCCGGCAACGGGTTCGCCGAGCCCAGGATCACCTGGCCTTCCGCGCCGACGATGAACACGCTCCCGGCTCCATCCTTGAAAATCCCTTTTTCCAACAGGCCGACGATGCTCGCTTCGTCCAAACGGATGATCAGCCTTCCCAGCGGTTTGGTGATCTGGCTGTAGGAGTTGAGGACGCGGAACATCGACAGGACGCGAACCTCGCCGTTCCAATCGCTATGGAGCGCATATCCTTCGGTCCAGGTAATTCCGCCTTTGCGGGCTTTGGCGGCCTGCTCCCATTTCGATTCGTCGCCGCTGAACGGCTCGCCCATCTCGATAAAGCTGCCGTTGAAGCCATAAATTTCGATCGCCCGGATGTAGCCTTTCGACATCAACTGGAACGTCAGGAAATCTTCGATGTTGCGCTTCAGGTTGGCCTGCTGTTCGCTGCCGAGCGGCGGCGATGTGCGCAAGAAGTTCCGCATGTCCGGGCTTAAAATCAAATAATTGGCGATATCCTCGACCATTTTGGTTTGCTCGCCGAGTTGCCCCGCGACGTTGTCGAGATTTCGCTTGGTCGAATTGATGAACTGGTCCCGCAGCACCTGGTTAAATTGGATTTGCACGACCACGCCGACGCCGAATGTCGGCAGGATGACGAAGATCAGGAAGATGACAAGCGCCTTTCGTTTTAAGCCAAAGCTGCCGAGAATCCTTCTGTAGCTCGTCATCGCACGCTCCTCCGTCCGGTCGTGATGTAGTGTTTCGTACCAACGCCATCGTCTGCGTCTGCCGATCCGTAACGGACCGTAATGACGTTAAATCTCTGTCCGTTACAGTTTCGAGCTGCCGGTTTAGAGTCAAATAAAGTCTCTGGAGTCCGTTAGCGGACTCTCCCGCTTGCCTACCTAGCCTTTGACCGCTCCCGCTGTCATGCCGGTCACCAGTTGCTTTTGCAGCAGCAGGTAGAAGATAATGATCGGAATGAGCGCCATCGTCAGCGCCGCCATTTGCAGGGTGAGGCTCGCCGTTTCGATGCCGACGAAGTTGGCCAGGCCCAGCGGCAACGTCTTGAGAGAAGACGAGCTGATCAATACTAAAGCGAATAAATATTCATTCCAGTTATAAATAAAGTTGAGGATGACGACGGTGGCCATCGCGGGTCTCGTAATCGGGAGAATGATCGACCAGAAGATCCGGAAAATGCCGGCGCCGTCCATCACGCCCGATTCCTCCAAGTCCTTGGGGAATCCCCGCATGAAGCCCTCCAGAATAATGATCGTTAATGAGAGGTGGAACGCCGTATACGGCAAAATTAACGATAAATGCGTGTCCAGCAGATGCAATTTTTGCATGATCAGAAAGATCGGAATCAGTGTCGCGTGAATCGGTACCAGCATGCCGAGCAGAAATACGCCGTAGGTGATTCCGCGAAGCTTGAATTGAAACCGCGATAGAAAATAGGAGGCCAAGGCCCCGAAAAATACGGTCACGATCAAGGACGCAAACGTGACGAAAAGGCTGTTCAGAAAATACACGTTCATATTCGCGACCTTCCACGCCTCCGCGTAGTTGGAAAAATGCAAAGCCTCCGGGAACGAAAACGGATTGGCCGCGTATTCCTGTTCATTTTTGAAAGAGTTGACGACCATCCAGAACAGCGGAACTATATTCATAATAGCGAATAGGCTTAGAAAAGTGTACGCAAATATTCGGAAGCCGGCAGACTTCTTATTCATGGCAGTTTCCTCCTCCCTTAAGCATCTTTTTCTCGGCCCAAACGGTTCACCAGCGAAATCACGATCAAGCTGAACAGCAGAATCAGAATCGAAACCGCACTGCCGTATCCGTAACGCATGTTCATGAAGGCGCTGTTGTACATATGGATCGTCATGACCTCGGTCTGGTGCGCCGGGCCGCCGCCCGTCAAGATTTGAATCAGGTCGAAGACGCGGAAGGAGTTGCTGATGCTGTAAACGACCCCAACCATCAGCGTGCTGCGAATCATCGGGATCGTAATGCGAAAGGTCCGTTTGAGCCCGGTAGCCCCATCCAGTTCGGCCGCTTCGTTGACCTCGTCGGGGATGTTTTGCAGCGCGGCCAGAAAAATGACCATATACAGCCCGCAGTTCTGCCAGATGTACGCAATGCTGATCGACAGCATCGACCACCGGTCATCGCCGAGCCAATTTTGCTTCCAGCCGTCAAGGCCGATGATGCCCAGCAGATTGTTCAGCATCCCGTACTCCGTGTTATAAACCATCCCCCAGATCAGAGATACCATGACGGATGAAATCACGACCGGCATAAAGCCGACCGTCCGGAAAAATCCGGATCCTTTGAGCCCTTTGTTCAGCAGAAGCGCAAGCAATAAACCCAGCGGAATCTGGCCGATCAGGCCGGTCACCATGATGATGACGTTGTTTTTGACGGACAGCCAGAAGGTGTCGTCGCCCAGGATCTTTACGAAATTGTCAAGACCAACGAACCGCATCGAACCGATGCCGTTCCAATCCATCAACGAATAGTACAGCGAAATCCCGATCGGGACGATGGCAATGCCCAAATAGATGACAAGCGCCGGAAACAACCCGAGAAAAATCGCCAGTTTCGTGCCTCGTAACGTTTGCATCAGTGGTTCCCTCCTTTATGTCGAATTTAGGTTCAATCCCGATGAATGAAGAAAACCCGGGAATCGGGTTTTCTATCACGCATCGAATTTGAAAGACGTCTCGTTAATTGCTGTAGTTTTCCATCGCTTCCTGAACTTCCTTGGCCAGCTCTTCCGGCGTGCCGCGGCCCACGGTCAACGCTTGCAGTCCGTTCTGCATGACGTCCACCACTTGCGTAGGAATGACGCTGTCGAATACCGGGGCGGTGCCATTTCCGGTCAGCGCCAGCATCTCTTTCAGATAAGGGCTGGCGTCTTCGGGAACTTCCACCTTAGCCGGCACGACCACCCCATTGCGGATCAATTCTTTATACAAATCTTCGCTTACGAAAAACTTCAAGAACTCCTCGGCAGCCGCTTTCTTCTTCTCGTCTAGCCCGCTCTTGATGGCGATGCCGTATTGTACGATCCCGGCGCTCTTCTGCGGATCGCCTTTACCGCCATCTACGCTCGGGAACAGGGCGATGCCGAACTTGTCTCCCTCATCGTTGTTAATCCGCACTCTTCCGTCAACGGTTGCGGAGGAGATATGCATGGCCGCTTTGCCTTGGATAAAGTAGTCCTGGCCTTGAACCGAATCCATGTTGTTGGCGTCCGTATTGAAGGCGCCCAACTTCGTCAGCTCGTCGATCACCGCAAGCGCCTTGACGAACTCGGGGTCGGTAAATTTCGCTTTGCCTTCCATCACGGCCGGAAGGAAATCGCTTCCGGTGAACCGGTCGCCAATAATGGAGATGTAAGACGATTGCAACGGCCATTGTTCCTTGTTGCCGAGCGAAATCGGGGTAATTCCCGCCGCTTTCAGCTTTTTCACCGCATCGATGAATTGATCGTAGGTGTCGGGGAATTGATCGTAACCCACTTGCGCGAACATCTCTTTGTTGTAATAAATGATGTCTACGAAATTCTGCTTGGTCGGTACCGCATATTGCTGTCCGTCCACGTTAAACCCGGAAAGCGCCGCTTCCGGTAAAATCGTACCCCAATTGTCCATCAGATCGTTGATCGGCTGAAGCAGATTCCCGGCAACGAGCGGCGACAAATCCGCTCCCGGCCAAACGACGTTGATATCGGACAGGTTGTTGGCGGCCGCCAGCGTGCGCAGCTTGGTCTTATACTGGGCGGACGGCACGCCATCTTGCTTGATCACGATGTTCGGGTGCTGTTTTTCAAATTCGGCGATCCGCGCTTTGTAGACTTCGTTGTCCACGTTCGGGGAGGTCCAAGGATGCATCATGTTCAAGGTAATCGTCTCCGCCTCGCCTGCACCGCCGGCGTTGTTGCCGCCCGCCGCGTTTTCGTTGCCGCAAGCCGCCGCGAACAGCGTCAGCACCGCAACCAAACCGAGCAGCACCGCTTTTTTGCCTCTGTGTGTTTTGCCCATAATCAACCCTCTTCTCATGGTATTTGGATCAAGATCCATAAACATAACAGGATATGGTCGTTTTTGTTACTCCACCTGTTATATTACTTATTATAAAAGCTACGTTCATTCAACTATATCCTATAAATTTTCGATTATATCCGAAATATCCCGCTGATTTTGATGTGATTCATCTCATTTTCAGAAAACTGTGTCATATAACATAACATTTATAACGGTAAGCGTTTGCAAAAAGTACTCTTTGAATAACCGCTTTACGCGGTCATTCAAATGCAAATACGATTAGGCTTGCGGCTCGTTCAGAATATAATCGACAAGCTCCTCGACCGGCACCGTTGCCAACGCGATCGCCGTATCGGTCACCCCGTAGTAGATGTACAGCAACCCGTCTTTGACGACATTCCCCGTCGGGAAAATGACGTTCGGAATCTGGTAGCCGAATTTCTCGTAATACGTTTCCGGTTCCATGATGAAGTTTTTCGTGCGGGCGATGACTTTCTCCGGATTTTCCAGATCCAGCAGCATCGCGCCAACGCGATAGACCACCTCGTCGTCCACGCCGTGATACAATACGAGCCATCCGCGATCCGTCCGTACCGGCGGCGTCGATCCGCCGATTTTGCGCGATTCCCAGGCCAGGTTTTCCGCCTTCGCCAGCAGCTTCGGCTCCTCCCAGTGGACAAGATCGTCCGAATAGGTGATCCACATCGCCGCTTTTTCCGTGCCGTACGCTTCGCCTACGTATTCCTCCGGCCGGCGCAGCAGCACGAACTTGCCGTTAATTTTCTCCGGGAACAGGATATTGTCGCGGTCGTTGATGTCAAGCGGCGTCGTGTCGGCCACGAACTCCCAATCGATCAGGTTTTTGGAGGCGAGAATCGACGAACGCGTCAGCCAGTGGCCTTCCTGCTCGCCCCACCCGTCCGGATACTCGGGGATCGAACGCTCCGGCACGCCCCGGCCCGTCGGGTAGTAGCTCATCGCGCACGGCCGCAGCGCATAGTTCAGGTAGAACGTATCGTCGATTTTTACGATCCGCGGGTCCTGCACGCTGCCGTACGGGAAACCGAGCATGTCCGGCGTGACGATCGGCTCGTCCTTCACATGGGTGAAATGCACGCCGTCTTCGCTTTCCAGCAGGCCCAGGAAGTTTTTGCACGGCGCCAGGGAGCCTGCCGTCCGTTCGATCATGTAAAATTTGCCGTTATCGATGATCACCGCCGGATTGAATACGGTTACTTTTCTCCATTCGAAACCTCCCGGTACCACGATCGGATTTTCCGGATGCCTCGTTATCTTCATCTGTGCTCCTCCTCATGAAACCCCTTAAATATTGATCTTTACTGTTATTATAGCCTCGGCCCCCGCACGGAAATATCCCATAAACTTTCGAAATCATCTGAATAAATTCAGGTCTTGTTGTGTCTGCTTGCGCCTTTGCACGATTATCCCTTTCGTTAAGGGAGCAAGGGTAGGGACTAGGCTAGGCTAGGACATTCCAAGCTTGTCCGTTTCTCCGCTCCATGGTCTGATCAAACGGGATAACTGTGCAAAGCGTCCAGACAGCGAGTGTTGACCTCATTGAAAAAGCCGTCCCGAAACGGGGAGAACCCGCCTGTCGGGAGGGCCTGCAAACAGCTTCTCGCTTCTTGCAGCCGGAGAAACGCCGCGTTACGCGTCATAATCGACAATGTAACTTTGCAGCTCCGTATTGTAATAGCCGACGCTGTACTCGGCCACTCTTCCCTGGACATCCCGCGAATACCGCGACCGCTTCAGCACGGGCACCCCGTCGGCCAACCGCAAGAAACGCTTCGCCTCGTCCGGCGGAACGGACACCGCAAATTCGTCCCTAAGCTTGTCCAGCGAAACGCCGCGCTCCTCCAGCACTTCGTAAAGCGAATGATCGCGAAAATCCTCGAGATCCGGTTGCTTCCGGCCGGACGCCACGTAGTGCTCGTAAAAAATATAAGGCCGGCCGTCGAGAAAATACGCGCGTTCCAGCTTTAAGCAGCGCTCCCCGAACAGCCGATGAAGCTCGGAGCCCGCCTCGTTTCGCACCGTTTCGGCACGGAGCCATTCCTTGCGGATCTGATGGTTTTCCTCCACCAGAATCTCCGTGAAGTGCTTCCACTTGGACCACTTCGAAGCCGCCTTATTGCGGATCACTTTGGTGCCTTTGCCGCTGCCCTTCTCCAAGTAACCTTCCTGCACGAGCTCCTGAATCGCGCCGCGGACGGTGATTTTGCTGACGGCGAATTCCTGCTCCAGTTGGGGCTCGGAAGGGATATTCGAACCGAGCGGGTATTCGCCGTACAAAATGCGATCCTTCAGGATGTTTTTGATTTGTAAATACAACGGTCTATCTTTACGGGACAAACTCACGACCCTGTTCCCTACCTTTCCACATCGCCGGCGGCGGATTGCTCCATCGCCCGGAGGATTTCCGCCTCCGTCGCCATTGGGGTGTCGCCCGGCACGGTATGCGCCAGCATGCCCGCCGCCGCCGCAAACCGGACGGTTCGCTCCGGGGCGAAGCCCTGCAGTTCGCCGTGGATGATCCCGCTGGCGTAAGCGTCTCCTGCCCCTATTCTATCATAGACGGAGAACGTCAGCCGATCGGAGAAATGAAGGCAATCGCCCTTATAGAGAAACCCGCGCAGCGAATGGGTATTGTCGCCC
Organism: Paenibacillus sp. JL3B1040; assembly: GCF_057063165.1. Lineage (NCBI taxonomy): Bacteria > Bacillati > Bacillota > Bacilli > Caryophanales > Paenibacillaceae > Paenibacillus > Paenibacillus tiangongensis. The sequence goes on from NZ_CM169317.1 coordinate 3,951,337, forward strand.
TGGATCCGGCGGTGCGTACCGGCAATTACGGAAATGCCGTAGCTTTCCGCCACGGCCGGAATCAGCTCCGCCAGCTGCTCCTCCCGTTCTCGCCGGGATGTGGTCATCCCCAGCGTAAATAAAGCGTCCTGCTCATTCATCATCACGATGTCCGCCAGCCGCAGCATCGCTTCGTAATGCGGTTTGGCTTGGGCGTAACCGCCTTCCCCCCAAAGGGACGGCCGGTAATTGCAGTCGAAAATCACCTTGCCCCCTTGCCGCTTGACCGCTTCGGCAAACGATGTCATGTGCGCCCGCACGCCGTCGTTCATCGCCAGCGTAATCCCGCAAAAGTGGACCGCATCGATGCCGGCGGCGATGTCCGCGAAATCGTAGGCCTCTTCGGGCGCGGTGTTAAAACTGCTGTCCAACCGGTTCGAGTACGTAACGCGGCTGGGGCGCAGGCCAAAGCCGTTCTCCAAAAAATACATGCCAACGTATTTGCCGCCCCTTACCACGCGCGCGGTGTCAATGCCTAGCTTGCGCAGGTACGCGGCCGCGGCGTCGCCCAGCGGATTGTCCGGCAACCGCGTAACCAGCGCACCGGCATGCCCGTACCGGGACAAAGCCGACACGACGTTGACGCCGGTGCCCGAAAAGGAATACTTCAGCGTATCGCTCTGCGCCAGCGTATCGTACCCCGGCACCTGCAGGCGCATCATTACTTCCCCGAAGGCCGCAACGCGTTTAGGCATAATGGTCCGCCAGCTTTTTCATGATTTTGGTCAGCAGCAGCACGTCTTCGGTCCGAGTGCTGCCCGTCGCCTTGTCGATGATCGAAGTATACACATGCGGGATCACCTGCGGAACGCCGGCTTCCAAAGCGATGCGCAGGATCGCCTCGAAATTGTCCAGGTCGATGCCGCCGGTCGGCTCCAGCGCAAAATCGGCCTCGGCGCAGGCCGCCGCCACGGCACGCAATTCATCTTCGCGGCTAAGCCCCTGCATCGGGAAGTATTTGAGCGCATTGCCGCCCATATCGCGCACCAGCGCGATCGCCGCTTCGACCGGAACGATCGCCGGTTTCTCCTGAGCGGCGCTGACCGGACCGGTGGAAATGTTAACGTACCCGGCCTCCCCCGTCGGCGAAACCAGGCTGTTGATCCAGCTGTCTTGCGCGCCGAGATTGGCCCGCGTTGCCCCGACGGCCGGGAACACCTGATTGATGTGGCTGCCGGAATAATGCTTGGCGATTTCCGCGACGACCGCCGCTTGGCGATTATCGCCGGCGCCAAGGCCAATCGACACCGCGTCGTCGATTTCCCGGCCGTACGCTTTCATCGCCGTCACGGCTTCCTCCACCGTAGGGTAGTCCTTGGAGAGCACTCCGACAAGCACGTAGCCCTCCGCCGCTTCGAACACTTCCTTGGCGTTGGCAATATCTTTGGCCAATACGTTGAGGGCCACCCGTTTTTTATAAAATCGTTTTGCGATCTGCAACATCTTAACGTCCTCCTGCCAATTCGCGTATTTTTGCGGCAATCACCTGGATATCGTCGCCCAGCAGCGGGCGCGGATCGATATCGAAATACCCTTGTCTGACCCCATAATCCCGGGTATAAATCGCAATGTCACCGGTTTGCAGCGCATGAACCATTTCCTTCGCGGTCATTCCGGCCTGCTGCGGATCGACCTGCACCCGCGCCCGGTAAATTGCCCGCCCGGCTTCGTCCTGCACGATCGAAACCCGGACGCCCGGGAGATCGCCCAGCGGCATCAGCGTCTGCAGTGCCGCTTTTTCCCGCTCGCTGTTGTCCGGTTTGGCGGCATACTCGTCCAAAGCCTGCAGCAGGCCGAAGGACGTTTCCTTGCCAACTTTCATGCTCCGTCCGATGCCGTGCAATTGCACCTTCACCCATTCGATGTAGGCGCGTTTCCCGGCGACGATCCCGGAAGTGGGCCCTTCGATTGCCTTGGAGCCGCTATAAATCGCCAAATCGGAGAACTTCACGTATTTTTGCAAGTCCTCTTCCGCCGCCGCGTCCACGATCATCGGCACCCGGTTCCGCTTCGCCACCTCCCACGCTTCCTCGACGGAGATCATGTTCTTCTGCACTGCATGATGCGATTTCACGTACAGAATCGCCGCCGTGTTCTCACCGATCGCGTCTTCGATATGCTCCGCCCGACCTTCGTTGGCGTAGCCGACCTCCGCCAACTTGCCGCCACCGAGATACACCATCGTCTCCACCGGTGCGCCGTATTGCACGTTGTGGCCCTTCAGGATGATGATTTCGTTACGGGGAATCTCCTCCTGATGCAAACGCAGACTCTTGCGCCGGTCGCCCCGGGTCACGATCGCCGCTACGGATAGAGCGATGCCGCTGGATGCCGAGTTCACGATCACCGCCGCCTCCGAACCGACGTGCTTGGCGACATAGTCCCCCGCCTTATCGACAAGATCGGCGATTTCGACGTAGCTTTGGCCGCCCCGCTTCATCGCCTCCATCACGGTGTCGGTCGGCGCGGACACGCCGAGGATGCTCATCCGCCCGCTGGCGTTGATGACGCGTTTAAGCCCATACTTCGCATTCAATGAACTTTCCATGGACAATCACTCCTTTAGCTTCGATGCGGCGGTCCGAGACGCGCCGTTCTCCCTCCGAATCGATCAATACCGTCGGTTCTTCCTTGACGGCAAACAAGGTTAAATTGGCCGGGTCCCCGACCCGGATGCGGCCAAGCTCCTCTCTTCCCAGCCACTGCGCGGCGCGCGTGGTCACCGCCGCGATGATCTCTTCCAGCGGGTAACCGAGATAGAGGAATTTGCTCAGCACGTTCGCCATGCTGTACACCGGGCCGTTCAGCCGGTTGCCCCGGTAGATATCGGTGCTGATCGTATCCGGGTTGATGCCGTGCCGCTTGGCCGCTTCGGCCACCCGGAAGGAGAAGCTCGCCGTGCCGTGGCCGACGTCGAGGTGTACGCCCCGGCCGACGGCGTCGCGGAGCACCTGGAGCGGTTCGCCCGATGCAGCGAACAGATTGTTCGCTTTGCCGTTGAGATAATGGGTAATGATATCTTGTCGCTGCAGCAGCGGAATTACCTCCCGGATATCGGGCGGTGCCGAACCGATATGCACCATCAGCGGCAGCCCCGTCTCGCGCGACAGCTCCCGCGCGATGCGCAGCGGTTCGACGCCGTTCTCCCGGACCACGCTTTGGCTGATCCGCGCTTTCAGGCCGACGATGGAGTCGCTGTAATCCGCGAGCGCTTCCTTCACCCGATCGCGGTCGATCCAGGCCAGGCGTGACAATTCGTCGACGCGTTTAAGTCCGATGCGCGAGATGTTCAAGAACGCTAGCAGGTTCGTCGCCGCCCGTTCGCCGCTCGCCACGAGATCGCCGATCCGGTCCGCTCCGCAACTGCCGGCGTCCACGATCGTCGTGACGCCCCGCTTCACGCCGATCTCGTCAATTTCGTCGCCGTACGGATCGAATTCCGGAAACGCGTGGACATGCATATCGATCCAGCCGCTGGAGACGTAAAGGGAGGATCCGTCCCACTCCCGATCTCCGCGGGCCTGACCGGATCCGGCAATTTCGGCGATTTTTCCATCCTCGACCACGATGTCGATCCCCTCCCCACTCACCCTTTTCAGATGGCGTAGAACGGTTCTTTCCTTCACTTTGCTCGCCTCTTTTAAGTTATCGTTGTCATGTTTACGATTGGATTAAGTTTAACACGGAAATGGCGTTCGGTAAATATAACGTTATAATGTTTATGGGCGAAATCCTTCGAAACCTTCGATCGTCAACTCGAATCCGACCTCAAACATGCGTCTCCACGGAAAATGCAGTCCGTTCAGCCGAATCTCGCCTTCCCTTATATTCGCAAAATAATGCGCGGCCGCCCGTTTCATTTTGTCGGCAAGAATTGTCTCCGCCTGCTCCAAACAATGCTCCAGCTCATAATAACTCGCGTTCAGCCGGGGAAGATCGTTCTCCAGCATGTCCTGGCGTACCCGCGATTGATACAGGAAGTCTTCCGCCAGCCGGTGGTAATAGAAGATTCGGCTCGCCTCATAACCCTGCACCGACTCGCCCTGGGCCCAGCGATCCGCGTAGTACGAAGCGATGACCAGATGGGCGACGACCGTTCCCAGCGCGTTCCCGGAGGTGTTCCAGCCGGCGTAGGCCGTTAACCGGTCCACCTGCCCTTGCTGCTGAAGCAAATTCATCAGCACCGGATCGCCGCCGTTGCACGTCGCTATGTCGCCTAACGCCACGAGTTTCCCTTTGCGCAGGTAGGCCCCCATCGCCTCGGCGATCTCCCGGTAATGGATTCCCGAGAAATAGGAACGATGCCGGTCCCGGAACGGGATTTGCTCGGCCATCTGCGCCTGGTCGACGGCCGGCGAGTGGACGAGCAGCACCAGATCCGTCTCGGCGGAATGGTCGGCAAGGACGGCTCCGGCCGCGGTAATATGCGATTTGACACTTTCGTTCAAGCTGCGGTCCTCGTATTTGGGATTGACCAGCGGACCTTTGGTGGAGGAATAACGCACAAAAATCTCCGGTTTATACTGTTTTAGTTCCCCGAAAATACGCGCAAACATCGTGCAGCCAATTTCGTCGGCTCCCGGATAGATCAGCACTTTATCCAGCACATTCAGCGCCTCCACGCGGCAAACCAGCATTTGCTGCTCCGCCCGGGAAAAGCCGTATTGGGAATTGTCGTCCAGCGGGATGACCAGATGGTCGATCACGCCTTCGCGGACCAGGGTCAGCACGTGCTGGTTCACCTGCTGATTGACGGCGCGGCGCTCCAGAAAATCGCTTAAGTCAGCTTCCGGAATAAGTCGCGTGACCTCCTCCAGTTCCCGGCGTTCCGCCGGGGTCAAAGCCTCCTGATCCGCCTTGTCGGTCAGGTAGCTGTATTTGAAAATTTGCCCGCCATGGAATTTGTAATAATCCGGCTCCTCTTCGTCTTTGTTGTTGTTCGGCACCCGCATGATCAGATTAAAGGCATGGATCTTGACGCCGGGATAACGGCGTTTGATCTCCCCTAATACCGCCAGCCGCCGCAAGCACTCCTCCAGGGATAAATGATGCAGCCGGGACGGCACAATCCCTCCGTAAACGAGCAGATCGATCGATACGAGTAAATAATCCGCGCCTTCCGCAGCCTCGATCATCCATTCCCGAACCGCGTTCGTATCCGCCGGGCGTTTCTTGTCCCCGAGCAGGGAACGATCCGGAACGACGAGCGTCACGTCCGTCATTCTTGCCAGTTGCCTGGGAAACCTCTCGTTGCATGGTCTTTCGTCCAGCGGCACATATACCACTTTCGCCATAAAGCCACTCCCTCCCGTTAGCCTGATTTCCATCGAAAAACAGCGTATGGGTTATCGTACGCTTAATGTAATCTTAGCCTTCCGGCAGTTCAGGAAATATCCCATAAAATTACGATAATATCCGAAAATGTTGTTTATTTGCGAAGCTCGGCAAACTCTTCGAAATAGAAGCGCCTTGGTTGTACCGCTGATCGCCGTGATTTTTATACTGGCGGCCTGCAGCGAGAACAAAGCGGAACTGCAATTGGATACGCCCCGTTCGGGAGCGGTCCTCGATACCCGAAAAATTCAAATTTCCGGAAAAGTATCGAATTTCAAAGAAAGCTATTTTTTCTATCAAATTGAAGACGGGCACTCTTTCATAGGAGAAGGAAAGCTAACGGTCGATCGCGAGGGGCGGTTCAACTCCGCAGTAGAGGTCAACGCTCCCTCCAACGCTTATGCCACAATCCTCTTTTATGCGGATGAAGATCATAACGGAAGATTTGATGTGGAGACCGATACCCGGCAAAAAATAGGGTCGGTGACCGTGGAGTTTGATGAGTCGGTGGTTAATAGATAGTTGCTCTCAAAATTCTACTAAATATGGTATAATACCCCTAACAACAGAGTGGCTTAGATGGGTGGTCGGCTAGTCTCCCCAGATGGGAGGTGATGCCTGTGGAGGTTAAAGACGCACTGTCTTTGATGATACAATTCGGAGCGCTATTAATAGCACTCATCGGTTTGGTCATTACGATAGTAGCTACGTCAAACCAAAACAAAAAGAAATAGACCGCCCACGTGGTAGGTAAGGGGTCTATTCCTTTAACCAACTACAGCCGACCGCTCTTCAAAGCGGCTGTTGTCAGAGTGAAGATGTTCGCGCATCTTCACTCTTTATTTTATGCAGAATGATTTGCTTTCATTCTATCACAAAGGAAAACGGATTGACAATGTACATCCCCAACGTTCGTGAATCATCTCTAAATTACTTCCGAGTTGTAGAGTATACTATGATGACTTGGAAGGAGCGGCATTCCGAAGAGGAGTTTGAAGAGCTGGAAGCGCTATTGGACATCTACGCACAGATCCATGGGATGGAGTTAACCTCTTCATTTCGCCGCGGCTTTCGGCTTGGAGCCTGTCTGATGGTTGAAGTTTTGGGCGAAAAAGATGGAACTTGCTGAAAATAAGCTCTTGCAAAAAAAGGCCGCTCGCAAAAAAGCGAAGCGGCCCCATACAATGGGAGGCTAGGGAGGTTCAGGAGGCATGATGCCGCCCTTTTGTCACAGGAGCCCAAGCCAATATATTCTCGATCCGAAAAGCCCGTGGCGCATGGGAAGCCAAGCAGGTCGCCCGCACCAAATCCCCTCGCACATCATGAACTTCGATCCGCCGCTGCGTAATTTTGCCCGCACGGTCGACGTAGATGATTTCTACGGTCTGGCCGATGTATTTTTCCACCCGAATCATCTCCAAATAAGAACGTTTGTTTGTATTATATGCAAACAGATGTTCTTTATTCAACTGGAAAATAAATCAGCCGGATTTCATCACTTCTCTTTCGTCATTCCCTGACGATTGTTCCCAAGCTCGAATAATCCGGTGGCCGACAAGCCGGCCAAACCTCCCGCCCACAGCCGCAGCACCAACTCCATTTCCGTAAACGGGTAAGCTGCGGCTCCGACCAATACGCCGATGACGAGCCCGATGAAGGGGATCAGGTTTTTGGGCAGGTTGATGGTCGTTTTGACGAGTTGGACCAAAGCTAATACGAATACGGACAAAACCGAGGCAAAGGCCAACACATTGGTTAAAATTTCGTTTTGCATGACTACCCTCCTTATTATTGCTCCGGAATGCCCGCGGCCCGCCTCAGATAATTCGCCAGATTGTTAAAATGCTGTGCCCGCGCCTTGTTCCCCTCGTCCCGTGCTTTAAACCAAGCCGGGGAAAGCCAGCGGAAGATGATTTCCTGCGCGTTGCTTTTCGGCAGCGGAATCAACGGGCCGGGTGCGGCGGAAGCGGTCAGCGGGATTCCCGAAGCTACCCGCAGATTGTTTGCCAGATTGTGAAAATGCGTCATTCCAACCCGGTCTCCTTTCGCTTGCGAGGCGAACCAAGCCGGGGATACATAGTTGTCGATCAAAGACTGCGCTATGGATGCAGGTAATGGGGCAAACGACGTATTCGAGTTGGGCGTCGGACCGGGAGCGCGCATGATGTTAATTTCAGCCGAGATGTCGTCCAGCAAGTGGTTCAGTGTTTTCCCGCCCGTGGCCAAAGCCTGATCGGGATCCTTTCTTCGCGCGGGATCCAACTGACGATGGGTCGGGATATAGACGTAAGGATTCTTATTCCATTTGCTGCAGCAATACGCCAGATACCAGACATACCGCTTGTACGCTTCCGTAAAGTTTATGCGCCCGCCGTAACAAAATTCCACCCCGATTGCCGCGTCGTTGGCATCATAGCCAAACAAGTCGTTGTCGGTAGTGACGTTGTACAGCACGTGCCACGCTTTTTCCGCCAGGTCGGTTCCGGTGCCGGTCGGTATGATTTCAAGGATTTTCGTATCGTCGATAAACACATGGGCCGAGGCCGAGCGATTCGTTTGGGAGTTGAAGTAGGCATAGTGATTGTCCGCCGTTGCGCCCGGATTCCCCGAATCATGCGCCACAAAAAACTCCGGCGTTCCGGTCGACAATCTCGTCCCGGGTCTTACGTTCGGCCGGATCGCGACGTACCGCCTCTCAATTCGGTATTTTCGTGTATCCATATGCGATTCACCCCTTCCGTTTATATTATTCTGTATGGTAGCTCATTCGCTTGTGCGCTTGTTTGTCCGATTCTGGGGCACATAAGAATAAAAGAAAAGAGCCTGCGATATTTAGCAGACTCTTGGTATAATTCAGCATATACAACTAAACTTGGGTGGGACAGTACCGCCTCCGGATGGGAGGTGCTGCGTAAGAACGAAAATAATCCGCCCAGGTTAGCGTCAAAGTGCGGGTTATTATCTGCATCCTGATCTTGGAGGTTCCACCGGGGAGGCTGTGGCGTAGCCTCTTTGTTTCTGTAACTCAATAATTCACAGGGCGATTATTCCTCCAGCCGATCGATCCGCTTATGGGCTTGTTTGGCCGATTCCTCAACGCGCGTCAGCCGCTCGGAGAAAGCTTCAAATCGCTGGCCTTGCAGCTTCTGCCCCACTTTCATGTCGTCAACGCCCCGCTTGATGTACTCTACATCCGCCCGCTGTACCGCATCAGCCGCAGACTCCTGTGCAACATCCTGCCGGATTGTCCTGGCTCGACCCGCCCACCCTAGCGCCATCCCGCTTAACCCCGTCAGCACGGACACAACTGCAGTTATTAGTGTGACATCCTTCATGCGTATCTCCTTTCCCCTCCGACAACATATCCTCAAGATCGTCTCTAAGGGCATAAGAAAAAGCACCCCTGAGGGTGCTTTCGATAAGAATAATAATTATGGAGCTGAGAAACCCAGCCGGTACTGTGCCAGATTATCGTCCGTCTTTCTCACCACAATATACACTTTTGCTCCATCTGGTACTAAAATATCACCTATGATAAGGCTTGGTCCTATATAAGGATCGTTATAAAAAATTGATGATTCCCTTCCATCAGGATATTTAATTTGACATCCAATTCTAAAATTCTCATAATCACTAGAGTTTAAGAAGGCACGGAAATTTCCCATTTCACCAGTATTATTAGTATAGACGAACCAGTCCAAATCCTGACTATTTTGAATAAACAGTTGAAAGTAATCACCATTGCGAGCCGTGATAGCATTTTCTTTAGTATCCCCAATTCCAATAGCGGCAGGCGTTACTTCTGTAGCAAAAACAGACGACGGTAATGTTAGTACCGGCCGATTTTCGACTCTATTATACACCCATCTCCTAAATGATGTAAATTAATAGATTATTTTAGGAGTTTTTAGAACATAGATTTTTGCTCCCTTACGATGCGGTTTCTTCTGTGATTTCTTCGTACTTCTCGATGAGTTGTTCGTAATCGTAAACGCCGATTTTCCCGTCATTTTCCTTATACACATACTGCCCGAGATGTACGACTAGCGGCGTTTCTCCTGCACTCCTGATTATTCCGGCCCGTGCGATACTTCCATCCGGATTATACTCGGCGGTGACTCGCAACCCCGTGAATTTTGCGATCTCCTGTATCGTTGATGGTTCCGTAAACTCCATTGCTTCTGCGCGGTCTTTACTTCTAAACATTCTGATCATTGTCAACACCCTTCGTAATTAAATTCATCTTCTTACTCATATGCATACCACTTTACGTGATAAGGAGCTGATCCACCACCACTAAAAGGGGCTTTTACTCGAAAGCCGCCCGGTGTAATAGTTCCGAAATCAGATTTAAACGTCGCCACATCCGAAAAAGTAAAATATACCCATACACCAGTGACTTGGCTTACCGTTTGACTAAGATTGGGAGACACCAATATCTCCATATATTGTGAATAGTTCGGATTTTGGTAGGTCCATACATATGTTACAAAAACCAAAGACGGGTTGAAATTTAGTCCATTGACAATAAGTTCATACCCACTAGGTATATAATCTTTAATATCTACACCTGTAGCAAACTTCTTGCCCGTCACAATCTGCCCTATCTTCCCCGCCAACTGCGCAAATGTATCGCTGCCTGATGCCGGTACGCCTTTGCCAGTAATCGCGGCAGCGACCGCATTTTTACCGTTACTGGCAGATGTAAAAAGCTCGTTGATCGCGGCAACCGTATTGCCTTTGGCCGTTGTGAGCAAGCTGGGCAGTGAGCCAACGGCGGCATTTACTTTTGCCTGCGCCCCGGAAGGCGTCTCAGCTGCATCTGCTTTGGCCTGCGCCGCCGCTGCCGCCAGATTTGCAGCATTCGCCGTGGTTTGTGCTGCTGTGGCAGTATCAAAGGTCGCTTTGACCGCCTTCTCCGTTGCAGCAACGTCCTCCCGGGTTCCGTTGGTGGAGTTCGAGATCTGCACGATGCCAGGCTTAGTCAGGGAAGCCAGGGGAATATCGATGTCCTGAAGCTCCTCCCTGACCTCCCCCACGGCTTGATCGATCTTATCCCAGTTATCATTCAACATCGTTTGGATGTTAAAAGTATCGGCGCCATCCACCACCGGATCCTTCTTCAGCAAATTTAGATTAGGTGTGTTACTGGCCAACCGGATCACCTCCTGCAAATTTGTTTAGTGGTATTTGCTCAATTTCATTAAGAGTAAGCACGTTATGGATTTCTCGGATTAACAAATAACTGAATTCGTACACTACGGCCAAGTGTGCCGGCTTAATTTCATCGATGACCGCCCTTAAGTCATTCAGGTTAGGCGGTATACCCAAAGTGTCCACGAATTTAACGGTAAAGCTCCAATCTGCAGGCTGAAAGCTCACATCTACCGTTCCGCTATCATACGCCTCCGCCACACTCTTTACCAGCCGCCCCGAAAACTTCCCGCTGCCGCGCAGCTTGGATTCGACGACGGCACGGCGCTGATCAAGCGGCTTACTAAGGTCGGTCGCGATGCCCAACTCGCTCTCCCAGCGATCGAGGCCCCAGGTGGCCGTGCGCACAAAGAACTGCTGCAGCGTCTCGTCCAACGCTGCGAAGAGCTGGTCCAACTCCGTGCCCTTAGCATTCATGTCTGCCTGCATGACCCGGGAAGTTTCGTAGTAGCCCGGGAGGTAGGAGAACATTTCGCGCCCCCGGGGGCTGGTTAGTACAGAAACGTTGGAGCTTGCCAGTAAAGGCTCACCCGCATTCGCAAGCAAAGCCCCACTCGTCCCAAACCTCGATTCACTCATCCACATCCACCGTCCCCAGCACGGCAACCTGGCCCGTGTAGATCTCCAGGTTGGTGTCGGCGTTGCCGTTCACCATCAGCTCGGCATAGTCGATGATCGGCGGAATGTCGAGCAGAATCGCGGCAATCCGCGTAAACCGCACTAACGGGTCGGCAAAAGCCAGCTGCTTCAAATACGCACGCACGCCCTCCTCAATCTTCTTCTTCACCTCAGCCATCGTCACGCCGCTGGCGAGCGTCAGCTTCACGCGAATATCGATCGGTACCTCCTCGGCGGCCATCACCGTGACGATCGGCCCCGCCGGCGCCGCGCCTTCGCCTTGCCCGTCCCGGGTCGGATCGATGTAGGCTTGCGCCGCGGCAACGATCTCCTCGCTAGCCGCCCGCTTGTCGGCATCCAATAAATAGATGCCGACCGTCCCCGGTCCCTGCCATAACGGCTCCACCTGGGCTCCGCCCACGCCCGGCACCTCCCCGGCCCACTTCAAATATTGCGCTTTGTTCCCGCTCGTCCCCTGATTGCGCACCTGCGAGAAAAACCGCTCCAACAGCAGCTCATCCGACTCGATATCCGCACCGCCCCGCGTAGCCTCCGGGTTCGTGACGGCCGTCACGCCGCCGACCGGCGTAGCCATCACCTGAATGACGCCCGCCGGTACAACGCCCGCACGGCCTTGAACCAGCGCCCGGATCGGGGCCGTCCCCTCGCCGCGCTCATCCAACGTCACGGCTGCCGTCGTTTCGTATTCCATCGACGCCTCCGCCGAGTACTCGTCCGCCGGCGTCGCTACAACCGTCCCCGCAGGGACCGTTCTCCCCGGCTCTCCGGTAAACCGCACCACGCCGGTTGCGGCCACAGCCGGCCGCCGCGTCACCCCGTGCTCCGCCGCCCGGAGATCGAGATACTCCCCGTACGTCGTGCTCGCAAACCCGCGCGCCAGCAACTGCTGCGCCCACGCCGCCGCCTCCGACAGCATGAAGGCCGCCGGCGCCTCCGCGTCCCAAATAAAAGAACCCTCGGATTTATCGATATCCGAAGGCACCCGCTCCAGCATTCGCTGCATAATCCGCGCTTCCGTCTGATCCTGCAAATAAAGCGGCAACTCCGCCATCACGTCACGCTCCCTTCCACCAGTAACTCGTCCTCCCTTACATTTTTGACCTGGCACATAAATCGGCACCCATCCTCCCGCCAATCAAAAACAAACCCGTCCACGCTCAACGTCCGCGGGTCCACCATCAGCGTCTCCGTCGCGATCCGCCGGATTTCGCTTTCCTGAACGGCCCGGCTATAACCTTGGCCGATCAACTCCTCGAATTCCTGACCGTACGCGCGGGAGTAAATCAAGTGCCGATACCGCGGGGTACGGATCGCTTTTTCACACCACACTTTCCACGCGGCGATCTCGTCGGCAGGAGCGATTTTCCCCGTCGGCGTCATCACGAACTCCCCAGCCTCAAAGTCGAACCGCCAACTCCGGCCAAACGTGACCGCATCCAGAAGCGACTCCTGCCCGTCCGACACCACAGCCGACCAAGAATCCGCCACCATCTCCGGAAAAAGATTAGCCATTCCCGCTCACCACCCTGCACAGCACAACCGCGTCATTCCCGCCGTTCAACGGCAGCGCCAGCACGCGGTCTCCAGGCTTGTACCGGAGCGACAACACCGTTTCATCGGTTTCCGAGGGCTTGAACGCAAACTCCCCTTGTCCCTCCACACTGCCGCCCTCACTAACCCTCAACCCGCGAACGGCGCCGGTCAGCTTCAACTCCGGCAGCTTCAGCGTCCCCGGAAACTCCGCGACCAAGTACTCCTGGATTTCGTGCTTGAAGCCGTCCAGCTTCAGTCCCGTACCCGTCACGGTCCCGAGCTCCGCCGTCACGCCGGTTAACGCTTCGGCTGCTTTCTTCGCGGCATTCTCTCGCAGCGATACGGCCAACGCCGCATAAGGATCAATGGTCAAGATAATACCTCCTCTTCACGTCGTCCATCGTTGCCAGCTCCAGCGTCATATGCCCGGGGTCCCCCAGCTCATGCGAAACGGAGGTCACAATCAGGTTCAGCCCGTTAAAATTCACCTTGTCCCCGGCTCGGATCGTATTCAGATCTATACAAGTTACGGTGTAGGACTGCGCTTGACCGGTCAGCATCGACTCGGCAAATTTTTTGGCGGCGCCGACGGTTTTGACGTTCTCGTCCTGCATAATCCGTTGGAGCACCCCGTATTTGGCAGTCTCCCCGCTTGCTACGGCCAGCACCTTGGAAGGCGCGCTATCCCCCCGGTCCTCGGACCCGATCACTTTAACCCGCGTCACCGCCCCCTCCAGCGTGCGGTTTTGCGTGGCTTCCTCCAGTTGCTCCAGCTTCCAGACCCCAGTATTACTGCCGATCTTGAACAAAGTTAACCCGGCAGGCGTCATCCGCGGAATGTACATCTCCCCGCCGGCCTTCACCGTCTCCTTGAGGTCGGACAAGATCATGTTGTAGAGCGTTTGCGGGCGATAGACGGCTTTTTTCAGTTTCGTTTTCGTGTCCGGCACCGCATCGAGCGGAATGCCCCAGTCCGCCGCGTATTTCTTCAAGCGCTGAGCAGCCGTTCCCCCTGCCGGAAACAGATACTCATCCTCCGATTTCGCTAAATAAATCGTCCGGTCATACACCGTCACCGTCATGTGCTTCGTCTGTTTCAGCGTACTGGAGCAATCCCACACCACGCCCGGATGCAGCAACGGGACCATCCCACCGCCGCCCGCCTGCCCCCCGGCACTACTCCTGTCCCCCTTAAACGGGACGCCGCTGATCCGAATCTCCTGCCCCGGTTCGATCCCCGGAAAAGAAGCCGGAATGCTCAGCCCAATCGTACCTTGATAAGAAGTCTGTTCGAGCGAATCCTTGAGCGAGATACTCTCCACAACTTCCCGCAAGTAATATTGGTTTTGCAGCACCACCTCGTAACTCACTTCGGTATCACCAGCTTTTGACCGGGCCTGATGCGGTTCGGATCCTTGCCGATCGTTTTTTGGTTGGCGCTGTAAATCTGCTGCCACTTCGAGCTGTCGCCAAGCTCCAGCTTGGCGATTTTGGACAACGTGTCACCGGCTTTGACGACGTAGGTTTTCGCCGGTTGCTTCGTGTCCGGTCGGGCCGATTTGGCGTTGGAAGCCGTCCCCCCGGCAGCGGCCTGAGTGTGAATCTTCATCTCCCGCCAAGTCCGGGCGGTGAGGTCGAAGTACACGTCCCCCGGCTCCCCGCCCCGAAAGGTGCTGTTGTGCGCGGCGATTGTCACCAGCACGTTTACAGCCGTACCCGTGATAATCATTCGGACCGGCGACCCGCTGTTCATCATCGCGGTTAATCGGTTCATCGCCTCCTGCGGATCGGGGAGATCTTGATAGTTGCAATACCCCGGATCATATGCCGCCGGAAAAAAAGAAGAGAAGGCGATCTCCTTCACCTTCTCTCCAGCCGGAAAGTCGTATTCCCCCAGCGATACGATATTCACGGTCTCCACGCCTTTGCTCCGCGAGATCGTAATCTCCTCCGGATTGACGGGAAACACGAAGTTTTGACCCGTCCCATCGATAAAATGAATTTCCATAAGGCTCCTCCCCTCCCCTATTTCAGATTTTGCATGGCGAACCGCACCTCGTTGGCGATTTTCCAGCCGGCCGCCTTCGCGAGTTCGTCGTAATTGATCTCGTCTTTGTTCACGGTGAGGCTAAGCGCCCCCCGGGATAAGGAAACATTAATCTGAGGCACTGCAGAGGTTGGATTTGCTCTGTCCTTCGGACGGTTCGAGTTCCCCACATACGGATTTATACCAGACAAGCTCGGAGCGAGCTGCGGAACCGAAGATAAGCCCATACTCCTCCCCACCGGCAAAGGGGACGCCTTCGGAGTTGCCTTCTTGTCGGCGGCTTTCTTTTTCTTAGAAAAAAGGTTATACACAAATCCACCCAATTTATCTCCAATGAAGTCACCGCCCATCGCGCCCAACGTCGCCCCGATCGCTGTCCCCGCTCCGGGAATGATCGAACCGACAGCACCGCCTACGAAACCGCCGATAGAAGAAACCACCGCGGAAGTGGTCGCCTTCACGCGTTCTTTATTGTTCTGAGCCGTTGCGATTACAGTTGCGTTCGACAGTAAACCTAACGGCCCCGGAAGCTTGATGCCCTTGCCGATCTTCCCGATCAGCCCCCCGGCTTTGCCTAATAACTTCGCTCCGAAGCGGTCAACCGAGCCCGCTCCTTTGGTTAACAACTCCGGAAGGCCACTGCCGCCCAACAAATCTCCCCCTGTGCTTAGGAGCATCCCAGCCCCAATTTTCCCCAGAGAGCCAGCGATACCGCGGCCGGAACTCGGTTTAGGCAGTTGTACTCGCGGGAGCTTCGTATTCATAGGTCTCCGTCCCCTTGAAGCACGACCAGTTCGTTTCCCCTTAGCTCCGGTTCCGCCGATATAACCGCCACCGCCTGAACCACAGTTGCAATTACAGGTGACTTCGCATTTGCACACGATTTTCTTGTCATTTTCATCTTTTTTGAAAATGTATTTGTCAATCAGTTCTTTCGTGCCTTCCTTGGCGTAGTCCTTCGATACATCCTTTCGAACATCCTTCGTGAAGCCGAACAAGGATCCTACCGACTTTTCCAGAAGCCCTTTACTTTCAGGCCCGGTGCTTTCGGGGACTTTACTTTTTCCCGCCTCAGCGACTCGATTCGATAACGGGTCGTATCCATCCGGCATCGGGTAACCCGGTTTCGCGGACAAGGGCGCGTCCTTCTTCCACATCCCCTGAACTTCAGGCTCGGGCGGGGAACTCACGGCCTTTCCTGACCATCCTAGCGCTGCTCCAATCGCCGAGGAAATCCGCCCCAGCGTGCTTTTTCCCTCTGAGCTTACCCATCCGGCAAAAGAGTCGCCAACCATCGCCTCCCAATCTACCCCCGCTGCAGTAACCTGCCATGGGGTAGTAGTTAGCGCGGCAAGGGAAGTTCGGAGCTTCAATGCGAAAGGAGAGACGCGATCGCTCAATTGCACCATAGGTTTCGCCGTCGTTCGTTGCAGACGGTCCAGCGCTTCCTCCGCCTTACGGGCGGCGGGCGTCAAACGGTCCTCCAACGCAAGGATGGGTTTGATCCGGGTTTTACCCAGCAGACCGGCCCGGCGCTGGGTTTGCTGCAGAAGCTTGTCCAGACTGCGCAGCTTTTTCTCGGTTTTGTCGATATTGCGGTCGTCGATCTCAAAATCAAGCTCGAACTTCTCATTGACAGCCATAGCTTACCTCCTTTCTCCATGTTTTTGGTGAGCATGGGCTCTACCGAACTAACATAGAACCCTCTGCTGGAATGCCCGGTACTCGATCATCAGTACACCTGAAATCCGAAAATAAGAGCAAGAATGCAGTTAATTCTCCCATTTATCGGGTTTTTCCGAAAATAGTTGCAAGCATGCAGTTATTCCCAGTAAAACGGCCGAATTCTCACTAGCCTTGCACCAAACCTGACATAAGAAAAATAATATTCTCACAAATTCCTAAATATTGAAGAAATTGATGGAATCACTCTGGAAATCCATAAAAAAACTCCTAATGTTGAAGGATAGGCATGTTACCCATTCCTCTCACAAAAGGAGCTCACCATGGGTAATGTACCAGATCAGACCGTCATTTGTAAATGCCTAGATTACATGGATTTATCCGACGATCATTTTCCGTTGTTTAATTATCGTCGCAAGTTCACTTTCGTCAAAGCGGTTAAGCTGTTGATCGAAGCCCAATTAAGCCAACGTAGCGATTTGGAGGCCATTAGCCTTCATCTCGATGCGAATCCGCAGTTACAACAAGATATTGGTCTTGTCCGCATCAGCGCTTCTCAGATTGACCGGACCTTAAACGCACTTCCATTAGTGGAACTGCAAGAGCTTTGGTTCCAATTGATCTCTAAGCAAAATCAGGTTTGTTCAGCGCAAAAAGGGGCTCATCTCGGAAAGCTGCGCATCATCGATTCGACGGTGTTGTCTCTTCCAGAGATGGCGGGTAAATGGGCTTATAATTCACAGACAAGCAATGGCATTAAGATTCATACGAGTGTCGTATTAGCCCGCCCAGGCCTCTGCTATTGCGATCAGATGGTCTGTTCCACTCGAGGCGTCGCAGACTCGGAAGTCGCGCTGGATCTCGTCGTCGATCCCAAGGCGATTCATGTGATGGACCGCGGTTACATTGTGTATAGCCAATTCAAGCATTGGTTAGAAAACAATATTCGCTTCGTCGCACGTATCCAGAAAAACAGCCGAACCGTTGTGAAGGAAGAACGCGATGTTTCCGAGTTCCCTTCGATCCTTCGCGATGCCGATGTCACCGTATCCTACACGGATAAAGAAACGAAAGAACAAGTGGAGGTTTCTTTGCGATTGGTGGAATACATCGATGACAAAGAACGTCTGTACCGGGTTCTGACAAACGTATGGGATCGAGCAGCTGTACAGATCAGTGACATCTATCGTGGGCGCTGGGCCATCGAGCTGTTTTTCAAATGGATGAAACAACATGTAAGTCTTGTTCATCTATACAGCTACAAGCCAGAGGCGGTGTGGAACCAAATCTATTTGGCGATGATTGCTCATGCCTTACTGCAGTTGATTCATCAAGAGTCCGCACCCCCTCAGCGCTTGTGGTCCTTTTTGAAGATGCTGCGAGCGTATATAACATCCTCATGGACTGCATTTGTGGAGCGATTGAACCGCAAGCCGACCAAGCATTCACTTGGTAGGCGTAAGAAAAAGAAGCTCGGTCGCCCTCGAAAGCATCCTAAGGTGCACAAGACCGTAAAATTGATCAAGAAATAGTTACACAAGGGCATATATACAATAATTGGTAACATGATCCTATGCTTACAGGGAGATCGACTTTTTGGCGATGAGCCTGGATAACTAACTGCAAAATATTTGATCTAGATACATTTCATGTATACTTTTGATTCTTAATCCAATCCA
Source organism: Paenibacillus sp. JL3B1040 (assembly GCF_057063165.1). NCBI lineage: Bacteria > Bacillati > Bacillota > Bacilli > Caryophanales > Paenibacillaceae > Paenibacillus > Paenibacillus tiangongensis. Next base: position 3,969,505 of record NZ_CM169317.1, read on the forward strand.
TGTCAGCTTCTATGCAAGGCTAGTGCCGAATTCTCAAAATTCTCAGAAAATAACTGCACCTACGCAGCTATTTAGCCGATTGGACGGAAATGCGCGGAAATAACTGCATCTAGGCCATTATTTCGATGGCATCGTGCCGCTCGATTGATCCTGCACATGACTTGTCCAGTTAATCTCTCGGCGATCCACGCCTCACAACATCTCCAGCTCCCTTTCCGAAAAAGCCCGCAGCAGCAAGCGCTCTCCCTTGGGGAGCGACCAGTATTCCCCGGGGCGAAGATGATGCCGCGTCCACATATGGAACAGCAGCGTCGTCATGCCGCCGGAGTCGATTAGTTTTTTACGTCTTCGATGTCCACCCCGAACCCGGAAATCTCCAGCACTTTATCGCCGACGGCGTCGAGCTCCCCGGCCAATAGCAGGCGGCGCACCGCCTCTTCTCCGCCGGACAGCTTCAACCGGCTGGTCAGGCGCTCGTCGCCCCAGCCGCTCAGCTTGACGCTGTGCGTCTCCGCGCCGCGATCACTGCCGCCGGTCTTTTTCACCACCTCCAGCGCCGAGGTGGCTTCCTTGATCAACGCCGCGTTAAACAGCTCGCTGTCGATCTTCTCCGTCACCTGGCCTTTGGTCGTCTTGCGTACCGTGCAACGTTCACGGATCGCGTCCACTTTGCTGGACGTCAGGCCGCGCAAGGTCACGCGCAGTCCCAAGCGTCCGATAAACACGGCCTCTTCCGGCAAATTCGCCGCGGTTTCGAACAGACTGTCCAAGATTTCCTGCTCATGGACCGGATCCATGGATTGATAATCGCCCAAGATAGCTTCCTCCCTTAGATATATAAATGTAAATGGCGGTTGCTCAGCAATAGAACCCCCGCCGGAGCAGGCCGAAGAATAGCGGGATAAATAGCCACAAATAACGCCCATCCTACCGCTATTCCTCCCGCCAACCGGCAATAAGCAAACATAACGCCCAAAATGTCCGCTAGGCTTCGCTCGAAATTGGTTTTCCGTCCATCGACTAAGGCCACAGTTCACCCTCGGCAGCCCTCAGCCGCTCCGCTCCGTCATTCCTACTTAAGACGCCACGATCGGGTCCAGCAGCTCGTACGACTCGAACGTAAACGGCGTTTCCTCCGTCACCTCTTCGCCGGCGGTCCAGTTGGCCAGCACGATTTTGTCGACCATGCAGTTGTTCAGTTGGATACGTTCGAACCCGTAGGCTTCCGGATCGTCCAGCTTATGAATGATCGAAAATTTCTGAAAGCCGCGCGCGATCATGTCGGACGTGACCTTGTAGCCGCTCATCGTGCCGGTGCCTTTTTTGCGCCCCAGTTTGTACACCGTATAATCGGTGCCCACGAGGTTCAGCTCCTTCTTCTCCGCTTCGACGCTCGCTTCCAGGTGATTCAGGTTCGACTGCCATACCCCTTCGATAAAAATCTGGCCAAACGTCCCCATCATCACGCGGCCGGGATCAAGAAATTGCGCCATCCTTTAACTCCTCCTCCAACTTAAAAGTTATTGCACGTAAAACGTGCCGAAAATCTGCTCCATCACATCGGTATCGTCCGCCGTCCAAGCCAGGAAAACCTGATCGTCCTCCGGCGTGAATTGCGGCGCGCTGCCGTAAAACCGCGGATCCGGCATCACGTCGAATCCCGTCGCCTCGATCACGTTCTCGGCGGCCAATGTTTGCAGATACTGTTTTCCCGCGCCGATCAGCGCCAGACGTCCCTCTTCGGTGTTGTTCACTTTGCCGATGTAGGCATCCTCGGCGGTTCGCTGCAAGTCGGCGTTGATCTGGTCCATGACGCGGATTTTGCGGATTTTCTTCCAGCCCTTGTTCTGCCCCTCGCGAGGCGAAATGAGGCTGTTCACGCCGCGCAGCGCCTTCACCCGGCGGCCGTCGTGCACGAGCAGGAACACCCCGCCCTGCACCGCCTGCTCCTGCTCGGAGCGGGTCCAGCGCCGCGTCACATCGTCGAACGGCGCGGCGGCGTACGTCGTCGACGCCTTCAGCGGCTGGCCGGCGATCAAGCCCGCGACCCAAGCGGCCACCTGCGCGGACGAATACGCCCGGCCGTTCAGCACCGCGCCGGTGCCGACGTTGACGACGCCTTCGTGATCGATGGCGGCGCTGCGCGCCACCGCTTTCCCGACGGCATCGGATGCGGTATCGTCGGCCGCGGAGCCGCCCAGCACGGCGATGACGCCTTTGCCTTCGCCGCGGACGCGCTTGACCCAAGCGACGACGCTGGTCCGCAAAGCCGCGTCCGACACGCCGTCCAGCGTAAGCACGTGGAAGTCCTGCGTCTCGAACGCGGACAAAGCCGCAGCGTAATCGGCGTTCGTGATCCCGGCGATGCCGCTGTCCCCGCCGGTCAGGGACGCTCCCGACACATCGGCCAGCAAGCCGCTGTCCAGCGCTTCCGCAACGATCCAGGCGTTGGCCGGATCGCCGTTGACGGCCGCTGCCGCTTGTACCGCCGTTCCGTCGCCCAACGGGAACGTGCGCAGCAGCGCCGTACCTTCATACAGCTTGAGCTCCTTGCTGCCGGGAAGCGATAGGCTTGGGCCGACCGATACGGTAAAGCCGTTTCCGCGTTGACCGGGATATTTGGCCTTCACCCGCAGCGCCGGATTATTTGAAGCATCCTGAAGCGTGAGCGACGCCTCCGCCGCGGATGCCCCGGCCAGCCGGTAAGCCAGCATTTTCTTCGGACCGCCCAGCAAAGCGAGATACAACGTACCGTACGCCGTCGCGCCGTCCGTCTCGTCGAGGGAAAACAACTCTTGAATCGCCGCCTCCCCGGCCACTTCCACGAATTGTCCGACCGGTCCCCAATGGGCTTTAACCGGGGCGACAACGACGCCGCGCGCCCCTGCCTGGATCGCGTTCCCCGCCGCGCTGACGAAATTCAGATACAGCCCGGGCAGTACCGGCTGATCCGTTACATTCCATGTTCCTCCTGCCATAATTACCAGCACCTTCTTCCTCAAAAATTAGTCGGCAAACCGTTTCGCTTCGCCGATTTGAACCCCTTTCCGCTCCGCCCCGGCAACCGGGGGAAACGTTCATCTCATTTTCGATTGATAAACAACGGACCGCATCAGCGGCGCTTCCGCCGCCGGCTTCGACGTTCGCCGAATCAACGTGACGGTCAGCGGCCCCTGCACCGTCTCGCTTCCCGCCGCCCCTTCCGGCGGCACGCTTATCTTCGGATCGGCAACGCGCAGATACCGCTTGGCCGCGGCGTCCAACGGAATTTTCACCGCCGTGCCGAGCGCTTCCAGCAGCCGCAGCATCGCCGCATGCTCGCGATCCGCGTCTTCCGCCAGAATAAAAGCCGTCATCCGCTTTTGAACCTCGTAAGACGACGGACCCAACGCCCGCACGTCCATGCCGATCATCCGCCACATCACGGCTGGCGCGGCCGCTTCCGGCGGCCACATCCCGGAGTAGGCCTTCCACTCCGGGCCTAACGCCGCCAACGACCATTCGGCTAATCCCGTCATCCACGGGTCGCTGGTGATCGGCGCCGGTACCGGAGTCGGCGTCATCTCTCCTTCTGCAATGGCAATCACCTCCTTTCCGGCATGAAATCGCCGTGTAAACAGCGCGGCAGGCTGCAGAACTGCTTCGTTCCCTCCAGCCGCCCCCAAATACAGCCCTGGCAACGCGCCGGTTGAACCCATTCGGGTTCAGACGGATATGGCGGCGTTTTGTTCTTTTTCCGCATCGGCACCCCTTCCTTCCAAAACAAAAACCGCTGACTTACCCAGCGGTTTTCATCGATTTGATTCGGCTGAACAGTAACTTTTCCTTTCCACGCTACCAATGTAACACGGGGAAAACCAAACGAACGGACAAGTGTCGGACATCCACCGGACAGCTATCGGACAACGCCCAGCTCTTTAGACGCAAAAAAGGCCGGCTTTCAGCCGACCCCGTGTTGTGCCGTTTGCGATGCTTCTTGATAAACCTCCAGCCTCATGGCTGCCGCCAGAAGGCGGATCGCGCTGGCTTTGATGCGGCGGTACGTCCGGTCGCTGATGCCCATTTCGCCGCAGCTGACGAAATCGTATTCGGCTTTCTGATCCAAATAGCTTCGCCGGATCACCTCCCGCTGCTCCTCCGACAGCCGCTCCATCGCGAGGTCCAGCAACTGCGATTTGCGAATCAGTTCCGCTTCCTGATCCACGTTTCCGATCGCCAGCCGTTCCGTCGGTTGGCTTACCGTGTGGGTAGCGCCGTGAAACCTCGGCTCATAATCTGATGTGATGAACGCTTCCTTGCGAATCCATCCGACCTGCCGGTAGCGCCTGACTTCCTCCAATCGCTTTTCCACGGCCGCCCGGGTTGCCGCTTCGTCCACCGGCAGCGAATCGAATAAAGCATGATACACATGAATGCGTCTTCTCCCCATATCATTTCCCTCCTATAGTTCATTGCCATTTTGGCAAATATCAAACAGGCTCTTCGACTAAACTCCTTGCTTGTCCAAGCGTGAGTCTGGCTTAAACTTCCCTCGCACCGCTTGCACCTCCTCTTTTTTACCAATCTGGTAACCTCACCCTGATTATATGTTGCCAATTCGGTAATGTCAAGTCTGCTTATTGCCGATTTGACAACACAAAAAAATTGATCTCTTTCATCCCACTTTACCAATTTGGCAACCTATGCTACACTAAATGAAACGGCAAGGAAGAGGAGTAATCATGCAAACGCTAGGCGATCGGATCAAATATCTTCGTGAACAACGTCAGCTCACACAAAAAGACCTCGCCTCCCAAGCGGACATTTCGGTCGTGCAGTTGTCCCGATATGAGACAAACGACCGCAAGCCGGATCCGGAGGTGCTGCGAAATATCGTTGATGCGCTGGATACGAGCGCCGATTACTTGCTGGGCCGGACACCCGATCCGTCCCCTGCGGCGGAGAAAGGCGCGAGCTTGTCTTTTTTCGGCGGTCCCGAAGCGTATACGGCCGATGAAATCGCCATGATGGAAGCCGCTTTGAGAGCTTATCGGGAGCAAAAGAAGAAGCTGCTGAACGGGGACGAAGCGAAGTAGAGCGAAGTTAACCAACCCTATAAATAATGCCAGCAACGAAGGCCCTGATTCTTAAGGGCCCTTATTTCGGACGTTGAACCGAACATACATTCTGATTCGGGGTGATTTGGATGTTGTATGCCTATTATTATGAGACCCACCTGGAGCAATGGATCCATACAAAATATCTGGACCGCGGGATGTCGACGCCCGCCGATCTTGACATTGAGCGAATCGCCGAAGCTTTTGGCGTCGGGTTGGTTTACGGGAATCATCCCTCTTTCTCGGATAACGAGGAGAACGTGATTTTCCTGAATAAGCATATGGAGGCGGGGCAGGCGCGAATCGTCTTCTTCCATGAGCTGTGCCATGTGCTGCGCCACGCCGGAGACCAGCGTAGGATGACGGAGCTGTTCATGCATGCCCAGGAGACCGAAGCCGAGCAGTTCGCGCTCTACGCCGCCATCCCGTTTTATATGTTCGCCAAGCTGCCGGTGCCGGATCATCGCAGCGAGGCGGTGGCCTTCGTCGCCGAACAGTTTCGCGTTCAACCGGAACTGGCCGAGCAGCGGCTGGATCAAATCCAGCGGCGGGTGCTGCACGGCAGCCTGATCGCGGCGGCCCAAGAAGCCAACCGCCGCCAGCGCGAAGCGGAGCGGGGCTGGTCGCCCGAGACCCGGCGCATGTTGTCCCAACTGGAACGGCAAATCGGCGGACAAGGAGGGCGGTAACCGATGCGCATTGCGGCGTATTGCGATTTTTACGGGGACGCCACCCGGCCGCTGCAGTTGATCGTGGATGCCCGGCCAGGCGAACTGGATTGGTCGAAGACGTTATATCTCCCGGTTTCCGGTCCGTTTGAGCCGTTTGCGCCCGAAGACTTCGGCGATTTGCCCGGGGTTTCCGTCCTGCTGGAAGACCTGGTACGCCTTAAAGTTCAAGAACCGTCGGAATGCTCCGACGGTTCCGAGCCGAATGCGGGACTTCCCGTTCAAGACCGGCAATGCCTCGGCGTTCTTCTCCCGCAAATCGCCGCCCGCTGCGGCGATCCGTACGAGATCCAGCGGCTGATCGTGCAGATGGATGACGTCGAGGAGGTTCTTAGCTGTCAACGGAGGTAATGGACGGGGATTATGGAGTTGGGCATGGCGGTCGTCAGCGTCAACTGCGGTCGTACTTCACAACCGGCCATTTTTGCTTTCGCAGCGCATCCATCAGCAGAGGCCCGACGTGCAAATTATCCTGTACCAGCTCGCGGGGGGTCAGCGCCATCCATTGGTTGAGCGACACGTCGGCGAACCGGTCGCTGCGGAACATTTCGAGAAACCAGATGCTGCGGTCACCGGTATTCTGAATATAATGGCCATAGGCGAACGGCACATAACCTACATCCCCGGCTCTTACGTTGAACGTCCGGGCAACGCCGCCTCCGGCGAATACGGTCATGCGCCCTTTGCCGGACAAATAATACTGCCACTCGTCGTTGTTCGGATGCCAATGCATCTCCCGCATGGCCCCGGGCTTGATCTCCACAAGGGCAGCCGCAATCGTCTTGGCGATGGGAAAGTTCGTGGAATCGGCAATGCGCACGGTCCCGCCCGGCGTCGTGATCGGTTTCTGGGCCAGCAAGCTATGCTTGAAGCTGACGGGAATTTCGCCGTACGGCGAAGCGACCTTCTGGCTGGCAATCGGTCCCGGAACGCGATCCTGGTAAATGTACACCTGTTTCCCTGGAATATGCTCGAACGCTTTGCGGGGCACACCGAAGTTGGCGGAGAGCACTTCCTTGGGCGTGTGGGCGAACCAGTCGGAAATCGACAAGGTGTTCAAGTCGGAGAAATGCCCGTCATCGAACACAAGCAAGAATTCGCAGCCTTCCTCCAGCCCTTGAATCGAATGGGGAATCCCCGGCGGGAAATACCACAAATCCCCAACGCCCACATCGGCGATAAAGTTCCGGCCATCCTGATCCACCGCCGTAATCCGAGCTTTGCCCGAGATCATGAACGACCATTCCGCCTGTTGATGCCAATGCAGTTCCCGCACTCCCCCCGGCGTCAGACGCATGTTGACCCCAGCCAGCGTTGTGGCGACCGGCAGCTCCCGAATCGTAATTTCCCGCGACCAGCCCCCATGATTCAACTGCATATGCGTATCCGAAAAAGAAAACTTCAAATTCGGAATCAATCCGTTGTCGGTCACCGGAGGAACCAGCATATCGGGATTTTCGCGATCCCGCATCACATCCCGCGGTCCCGTATCGGTTGCGCCGCTGCCGTCATCGCGTATCGGCTCGGGCACGGTTAACGCCCCGGTGGCTTGGTTTTCCGGCTGCCTTGAGGCGGATGGATCCAAATGATTCGTCATCGATCATCACTCCTTTCTCCTGAACATGCCAATGTTAATTTTTTTCCATATTAATCCTACAGTGATCCTATTCCTTCGATAGGAGAAATATGTTCCGGCAAAGCCGTCCGTCTTCCTATAAAATCCGACGATTTTGGAGAAAATAACTTCAAGCGGTTGATAGTTGCTTGTGCATCTGTATAATTAAAGTTAGTAAGTTTAGTCAACAAACTAACTAGGTAAAGGGGAATCCTGATGGAAAGACCTGTACGTCCGAATGAACCCATCGTTACGCACATTTTTACGGCTGACCCATCCGCCCATGTGTACGACGGCAAAATCTATATCTACCCCTCCCATGATCTCGATCACAACGGTCCCGACAACGATAACGGCGACCAATACGCGATGGAGGACTACCATGTCCTCTCGCTGGATGATTTCAACTCTCCATGCGTCGATCACGGCGAAGCCCTGCATCTGCGGGATATTCCTTGGGCGAGCCAGCAACTGTGGGCTCCCGACGCCGCTTACAAAAACAATACGTATTACCTCTATTTCCCCGCGCGGGACAAAGAGGGCATCTTCCGCATCGGCGTAGCTACGAGTTCCTCGCCCGCGGGGCCGTTCACGCCGCAAGAAAGCTACATCTCCGGCAGCTTCAGCATCGATCCGGCCGTCCTCGTCGATGACGACAACCGCGCCTATATGTATTTCGGCGGACTTTGGGGCGGCCAGTTGGAGAAGTGGCAAACCGGAACCTTCAAGCCGGACGCCGAGGGACCGGCACCGGATGCGCCGGCGCTGGGGCCACAATTCGCCGAATTAAGCGACGATATGCTCAGCTTCAAATCGGCGCCGCAGGAGATTTCCATCGTTGACGAAGACGGAAATCCGCTGTTGGCCGGGGACGAAGACCGCCGGTATTTCGAGGGGCCATGGGTGCATAAATACAACGGTTATTACTACCTGTCCTATTCGACCGGAACCACCCACACGCTCGTCTATGCGATCAGCAAGAACCCGCAGGGCCCTTACGTATTTAAAGGTAAAATTCTGACGCCGGTCATCGGCTGGACCACGCACCATTCCATCGTGCAATTTCAGGACAAATGGTATTTGTTCTATCACGACAGCTCGTTGTCCGGCGGCGTAAATCATAAGCGCAGCGTCAAGTATACCGAATTGCATTACAATTCGGACGGCACAATCCAAACGATCGATCCGTATAAATAAGAAAAAACGGGGGAGCGTCAACCGGCATCATGCAGCCGGCGATGCTCCTCCGTTTTTTCTTTGCGCTGCCTTTCGCCGCTCACTGCTTTACGTATTTCCCGTAATCCGGGATGGCGACACGGTCAAACTCGTTCGCCAGTTGAAGCAAGCCGTCCGTCAACACTTGGCCGGATACGGGACGTCCGTGACCGGTAACCGCTACGGCAGGCTGTAGGGCCGCTAATTTCCTGACGGATTCCCATGCGGCTGCCCAATCGGTGGTCAGGTATCTTGGCGGACCGCTGATTTCCACTTCCTGTGTCAGCACCTTATACAACGCATCCTGCCTAACCGTCACGAACGCGTCCGCCGCAATCAATGCGCGGTCTTCGTCCCTGAACAACGACACATGACCCGGCGTATGCCCCGGGGTGTGAATCCAACGAAAGTCGGCCAAATGCGGCACGCTTCCGTCCGTCGGGAGCGGCTGAACATGGTTCCCCAGCCGAATAGGCTCATTGGGGAACAAAGCGGACATTTTGGCAACCATACCGCCTTCTACGGTGGGATCTGGTTCCGGGTAACTCTTTTGTCCCGTCAAATAGGGGATTTCCCATTCATGAGCGTATACGGGAACGTTCCAGTGCTCAACCAGCTCGATCACCGCGCCTACATGGTCAAAATGTCCATGCGTCAGAAGGATGGCTTTCGGCCGGCAGCCCGCCCCGTAGCGAGCTTCCGCAACGGAGATGATTTCTTTCGCCGACCCGGGCATTCCTGCGTCAACCAGGACAAACTCCTGCGCGGTCGGGTCTCCGACGAAGCAGATATTCACGATTTGGAGGGTATGGCAATAAAGGTCCGGGAGCACCTCAACGCCGTGACCGCTTCCAACCGAAGTGGCAGGGATATATTTATAATCGCTCCCGTACTCCATTTCCGTATCCATAGGTTTATTCTCCTTTGAAATTATGGGATAATGACCTTATCGTTCCAATCCCTTGGCAGGGTTATTCATGCTATGGATATTCTATTATGCTATGCTCGTTGATCTGTAGAGGAGTGATGAACATGGACCATCGGCTTGTCGCACCTGCTCCGCCGCTTGGCTGGAACAGCTGGGACTGCTACGGAGCGGCCGTAACGGAAGACGAAATTCGCGGCAATGCGGAGTACATGGCGAAGCATCTTAAAGCATTCGGCTGGAGCTACATTACCGTCGATATTCAGTGGTATGAACCGGGGGCCCATTCCTCGCAATATCGGCCGTTTGTCCCGCTCGTGATGGACGGCTATTCCCGGCTTATGCCTGCCGAAAACCGTTTCCCCTCCGCGGCGGGAGGCCAAGGCTTCAAACCGTTGGCCGATTATGTGCACAGCCTTGGACTGCAGTTCGGCATTCATATCATGCGCGGCATCCCCCGGCAGGCTGTTCACGCCGCTTCCCCGATTAAAGGGACTTCCGTTTCCGTAACGGCACGCGATATTGCGCATACAAATTCCATTTGTCCCTGGAATACGGATATGTATGGCGTAGATGCCTCAAAAGAAGGCGCGCAGGCCTATTACGACTCGCTTTTTGAATTGTATGCCGCGTGGGGCGTCGATCTGGTGAAGGTGGACGACATCGCAGCTTCAAAGCTTTATGGCACTCACCGGCCGGAAATCGCCTTGATCTCCCATGCAATCCAGCGATGCGGCCGCCCCATGGTGCTAAGCCTCTCCCCCGGGCCGGCTCCCGTTGAACACTCGGATTTCTTTGTCGAGCATGCCAATATGTGGCGGATGACGGACGACTTCTGGGACCAGTGGCCGCTTCTGCGGGACATGTTCGACCGCTGCCGGGCCTGGCAGGGCATACCGCAAGCCGGTTCCTGGCCGGACTGCGACATGCTACCGCTCGGCCACATCGGCATACGCTCGGTGGATGGCGGCGGGGCCGACCGCTGGACCCGGTTCACCCGAGACGAACAGTTGACGATGATGTCGCTCTGGAGCATCTTCCGCTCGCCGCTCATCTTTGGCGGCGAAATGCGGGATAACGACGAATGGACCTTGGCGTTGCTGACCAATCGCGAAGTGCTGCGCATGCACCGGGAGAGCCGAAACGCCAGAGAAACGATCCGTCAAGGGGATCTCATCGTTTGGACGGCCGAACATCCCGAAGGGTTCAGCTATGCCGCCGTGTTCAACGTCGGCGAGAGCCCGCTGCCGCTGGACCTCCCCCTGGAGCGGATTGGCCTGTCGGGCGTTGCCGCAGGGTCCGAGCTGTGGAGCGGAGCGCTGGCCGAACTTGCGGCGGACGTGCTTCACACCACGGTACCGCCGCACGGAGTGCGTCTGTATCGGTTTTATTGAGCGTGTCATAGGGTCTCTTGCGCACCGCTTTGTACGATTATCCCTCTCGTTCAGGAACAAGAGCTGTTTCTGATCAAAAGGGATAATCAGGCAAAGCGCTCATCCGACGTACACCTGTAACTTATTCAATAACAAGCATACGCGGAGAGGTTGCAGCCACTAATCTGGAGGACGCCCATGAACCCAGCCCGGCGGAAAGGATCGTCACGACAAGCTTTGTTCCGAGAAGACGCGGGTCAGACCGTTCGTATGAGCGAGTTAATAAACCTTCTTCAATACTTCGATCACTTCTTCCAAACTTAGGCCAAAGGACTTGTAGTAAGCCACCTCGCTAGCCATTTGCTCCGTAACCATTTCACTGCGTATTCGCCGCATCTCCTCGGGTGAAAACTCAGCCACAAAGCAACCCTTGCCTGTAATCGTACGGATCAACCCGCGCCGTTCAAGCTCTTCCCAAGCCTTCTTGACGGTGATGACGCTGACGCGCAGCTCATGGGCGGCTTGCCTGATCGGCGGCAGACAATAGCCGCTTTCCAGCTCGCCCTGCAAAATTTGAGCGCTGATTTGTTCGAAAAGCTGCTGATAAATCGGTTTCTCGGAGGTGTTCGAAATCGCTACGTTCATTGGATTTCCACATGAAGGAATCGTTTGATCGCAATCCGGCAAGCCATAGCGGTAAGCGCTAGGAAGATCACGATTCCCGCGATCAGAATATAGGCTTGAAGCGCCGCACTGCTCGCTTCCGTCCCATAGAAAATGCGGTTTATCCCCGAGTTCTGAATCCCGAGCCATTGGGCGATCCCGGCGAACAACGTGGCAGCCACGGTGGAGGCAAGCAGCGCCATGCCGAATTTATACGCCGTCTTGTAATACATCGGAATAAAGATCAGGTTGAAAATCGCCAGCATCGCAAAACAGAGACCAAAGAACCCCAAATTCGGCGGGAAGAAAATATAGGTCAAATCCGGATACAAGCGGAGCGTGATCATGCCAAAGACTAGGGCAACCACCAGATGCGCCGTTTCCAATCCCGCGATCACGAATACCCGCGCCTTCACGATGTCCCGTTTCGTGACAGGCATCATCGAGGTAAACATCAAATCGTTTTGCGATCTTAATTGGTTAAACATATTCGGAATGGTGATCCAGCAAAAATACAGGATCACGATAAAGTAAATCCAGCCGGGAATGAACATCAAGGCGCCGGTCAAGAATGGCATAATTAAAAACAGGGGATGTACACCCAGCTTGATATCTTTCTTAATCAAGTTCACCATGGATTTGCTCCTCCTTCTTCGTATAATAAATCACGATCTCCTCCAGGCTTGGCGTGGCGGCTTTGATGCCAGCGGAGGGATCGAAGTCGCTCGCGTGGATCAAGCCCGTAAACCCAAACGAATTCGTTTTATAGGATATCATCCGGTCCTTCACCCGGTCCAGTTCGCTTGCGGAACCGTTCAGCAGGAGATAAGTCTCTTTGAATTCTTCCTTCTCGCAGCTTAGAATAATTTGCCCGTTTGAGATAAACGTAATGAAATCCGCGCACTTCTCCAAGTCGGAGGTAATATGCGTCGAGAATAGAATGCTGACTTCACCGTCTACGATCAGTTCTTGGAAAATATCCAGCAAATCGTCTCTTGAAGCCGGATCAAGCCCGCTTGTCGGCTCGTCGAGAATCAGAAGCTTCGCTCCGTGAGACAAAGCAAGAGCAAGGCTGTATTTGACCTTCATGCCTGTCGACAGATCGGCGATTTTTTTGTTCTCATTCAGTTTGAATCTTCGCAAGTAATAGGAATAGGTCTCCTCGTCCCAATTCCGGTAGAACTTCTTAATCGTATCGGTCAATGTCTTGATTTTGCTGCGGGTATAAAACTCGACGCCTCCGAAAGCGAATCCGATGTCCTGCTTCAATTCAAGCTCATGTTCAGCCAGCTTTCTGCCCAGAATATGAACCTCGCCGCTATCGATATGCGTCATATTCAATATCGATTTGATTGTGGTTGTTTTACCTGCACCGTTGACTCCGATAAAACCCATGATGTACCCTTTCTCCAGTTGGAACGAAACCTCTTTGAGTTCAAAGTTCGGGAATTTCTTATTTACGTTTTGAATATCCAACGCCAGCATTCGGTACCTCCTCAAAAAAAATATTGTGCATACCGTGTATGCACAATATATCACCGAAGAGGGGGTTCGTCAATTCATTTATACTGCTATGCTATTCATTCAACCGGACTTGCCCGGCATAGGACTTTGGCTCTTTGCCCTTTTCGGAATACTCTTTCATGATCGTCTCCCCTTCAATATCGAAGTTAGGGAGTATTTTATCTAACCATTTAGGGAAGTACCAAGCGGATTTGCCCAGTAAAGTCATCACGGCGGGTACAATCGCCAATCTCACGACAAAGGCATCGAACAAAACGCCGACTGCCAGGGCCAGTCCCATTTGCTTGATCGTAGGATCATGGGAGAAGATAAAGCCAGAGAATACCGAGATCATGATTAAACCGGCCGCCGTAACGACAGCTCCATTTTCCTTCAAACCCGCATGAATCGCTTTTTTCGCATCGCCGGTATGCGCAAATTCTTCGCGCATTCGGCTAACGAGGAAGACTTCGTAATCCATGGATAAACCGAACAGGATGCCGATACACAGCACCGGCAAGAGGAACAGGATCGCACTCTCCCCGGGGAAGCCGAACAGATCTAGGAAATTGCCGTCCTGCACAATGAATACCGTAAATCCTAAAGTTGCGCCAATGGAAAGAACAAAACCGAGAACCGCTTTTAACGGGACAAGCAAGGATCTGAAAACGACCATCATGAGTACAAAAGCGAAAGCAACAATGAGAATGGCAAAGGTCGGTAAAGCGCTCATGATTTGTTCCGTGATATCTATATTAATGGCCGTAGCTCCTGTAACCAACAACTCTACGCTCCCCTGATCGGACAGAGCCCTAATTTCATTTACGAGGTCTTTGGTTTCCGGAGCGTTTGGCCCATCCTCCGGGGTCACACTCATTAAGAACATATCGCCGCTTTGGTTCGGCATCGCAGGCGTAGCGCTTTTTACGTGATCCAATCCGCTAATTTGTTCCGACAGGGACTTCAACTTGTCCGGAGCGGCAGCCTCCGGATTGGCAGGATCGGCAATCACGACTAATGTAGAATGGAATCCGGCTCCATACGCTTCCGTTAACAAATCGTACCCTTGTCTCTCTGCCGTTTCATACGGCTTATTCCCATCGTCAGGGAGTCCGAGATTCAAATGGAAGAACGGGACGGTCATGACTACTAATAGGGCTATACCGACGAATGCGACGACAAAAGGATTTTTCGTAACAAATCTGCTCCATGCATTGGTGTCCGTATCTTTTTTCTTGTTGGCCCGCGTCAACTTCAAGATCCATCGATTGCCTTTGTCCGGTTGAATTCGATGACCCATGATTCCCAAGATCGCCGGCACAACCGTAATGGCTACAATAATCGAAAGCAACACGACCACTGCCGTCGCGATCCCCATCGTGGTCATGAACGGGATATCCACAACGATCAGCCCTAACAGAGCAATAATCACGGTGATTCCAGCAAATACAACGGCATTGCCGGCCGTACCGTTGGCGATGGCGATCGACTCGTGTACGGAATATCCTTTTTTCAGTTGTTGTTTGAATCTGGAGAAAATGAACAGGGAGTAATCTATCCCCACGGCAATCCCCAACATTCCTGCCAAAGTGAGGGATATCGATGAGACATCGAAGAAGTTCGTTCCCAGCATGATTAACAAGGCGCCGGTACCAACACCGATTAGTGCGATAAGTATCGGCATTCCCGCCACAAGCAAGGAAGCAAAAGTAAGCGCCAAGATCACATAAGCCATAGCGATGCCCAAAACTTCTCCCGGTCCTCCGCCCGCTTTGGTTTGTTCAAATTTAACCGTCCCGCCTAACCCCGTCTCAATGCCTTGTTCCCGTGTTAGCTTCAAGCTGTCTTCCACCCTGTCTTTGGACGCTTGAGACACCTGATCCGCGGGAGAATTATAAGTAACGACCGCATAACCAATTTGTTTATCCGGGTTAATATTCCCAAGCTCATACGGCGTTGCCACGGAAATGACCGCCTGATCCTCCTGAATCTTTGCTAGCAGGTCGCTAATCGCCGCTTTGCTTTTTTCCGAATCTAAAGGTTCATTTGCGGGAGCTTTAAAGACAATGTTGACTTGCCCTTTTTGTTCGCCGCCCGTAAATTGTTCCTGCAAGATGGTCATGGCCTTTTCCGATTCGGTTCCCGGTATGGAAACATCCTCACTAAACGACGTGCCCATGCTCAGGATCAGTGCGCCCAAGAGAGCCATGAGCAAGATAAAAGCCGTAATCACCTTTTTACTATTTGAACCTGTCCAACTTCCGAGCTTATACAACCATTTTGCCACTTTTTCTCTCTCCTCTCATTCCTATCCGAATCCAGTTGTCGATACTCAGTTTGAAAACTGCTGTACTTTCCTGATTTTGTAACGGACCATTCGCTTGCTAAGGCAGCGAACCACCACGGCGTCCATGCATCCTGCAAAAATATTTTTCAGAACATGGGGTCTGGGGCCTCCGTTTCTTCGTTTGCGGTAGCTGACCGACACCTCAATGACGGAAAATCCGTTCATCTGCGCCATTGTCGAAATAAAGCGGTGCATCCCCTTGAAAAGATATAGGCTATCCGCTACTTCCCTTCTGAATAACTTCAGGGGACAAGCCGAATCTTGAAGCTTCCCGCGGGTGATCCATCTGCGAAGGTGATTTCCGGCTCGGTAAGACAACCTCTGGATCCATGACTCCGGAATATCGTTCCATCTGCCATTGACACAATCCATTCTTTCAATGAACGGCATCATTCTGAATATATCCCGAGGATCTGTCTGAAGGCCGGCATCCATTAATGCAATGAGATCTCCATCGGAATGTCGGATTCCAGCCCAAATCGCTGCGGCCGGACCATAATTTCGAGCCAAATGAATGACCTTTACCCGCGAGTCGTATTGAGCGATCTCATTTAATTGCTGCGAACTTCCATCGCGGCTGCCATCATTCACAAACACAATTTCATAGTTTTCATGCTGGTTTCTCATCGCTTCAATAATGTCCAAGTAAAGATCGTTTATATTTCGCCTCTCATTATAGATCGTTGCAATCACTGAAAGTCGAGCCATATCACGTCACCTCCTCGTTCAAGTGAGCTTAACTTCTAACATGACCCTATCTTACAGTTGAAAAGTGCAAGTCGCATCGTCCAAAAGGGCTCCGGTCGGTTGCCCTTTCGGGCAGCCCCTCCTCACCGAGAATCATCCCGGTTCGGCAGTTGTCGAAGATAGCTGTTGGACAGATTCAAGAGCAGTTGCCCCGCTTCGAATTGGTTCTTTGTGGAACCGTTCTGAATGAGATGATTATCTTCTAAACTGTAATTGCTTCCATCCTCATAATCGTTGCCGGTCACATAAATACTCGTGTCGTTAAGAAACGATCCGGTCGGCAGAAAATGCCTCAGCGGGATCAGATTACTGCTCTGATTGAACAGGTCCTGACCGAAATACAATTGATCCCTCAGCGGCACACCCAGCAAATTAGCCACTGTTGGAAGTATATCGATTTGTCCGCCCGTGCCGGCCACCACCTTCGGCAACTGCCCGCCCGGCGAGTGGATAATTAGTGGGACGTTGAACATATCGGCGTAACCGTACTTATGTCCGATCAAAGATTCCAGAAGATCTTTCTCGTTGCGGTTCAGCGTATACATCGGCAAACCTTGATGATCGCCATAAAAAACAAGGAGGGAATCTTCCCATAAGCCGCTATTCTTCAAACCCTCCAGAAATTGCCCCATCGCATCGTCCGCGTAATTTTGCGCGCGAAGGTAGTCCCCCAAAAGCGTACCCTCGTATTCCTCAGGCAGGGTCATTCCGTACTTTTCCTCCGGAATATGATAAGGATGATGTGCACTCATGGAAATCACCATGGCATAAAAAGGCTGCGAATTCGCATCCAAACGGACTAACTCCGGCAGCGTTTTCTTGTAAAGCACCTCATCGGAGGAGCCGAAGGCGATATAATCGTCCTTGCCGAAGAAAGCCTCATCATAATAAGTTTTAAAGCCGACCGCTTTATACAAATCGTTTCGGTTCCAAAAATCAACACGGTTCGTATGGAAAGTGGCTGTATAATACTGGTGTTGATTTAGAAGCCGGGGCAAACTCGGCAAATCCTTCTCCATGTAATCCGAAGAGGTAGCAGGCTCGTTCGGGGGGACATAGAAAGAAGTATTCACCACGAATTCGGCATCCGACGTCGTTCCTTGTCCGGCATTCGCATAGAAGTTACGAAAATACGTGTTCTCCCGAGCCAGTCGATTGAGATTCGGGGTAATCTCATGACCGTCCAAAGTTAAACCGATGAGGAAGTTCTGAAACGATTCCAACTGTACGATAATCAAATTTTTCCCTTGATCAAGGCCAAAATATTTCGATACCGTCGGCATCGTGACACCTTTTATGGACTGTATCCTCTGCTGCGTAATGTCTTTGGAGTCTATCATTTCTTCGTCATTAGAAGCGTCGGCAAGCAAGGTATAGACTTCGTAATTAAGAATCCCCATGCTCCCTGCCTTTTTGATTTCATTCATATTGGCCTGATTAGGCCAGACATTGAAAATACAAAGTCCCAGCGAGACGGATAATGTGCAAGAAAGTACCTTTTTACTGAGCGGTTGCACGCCCCATTGCTTCCATTTCGCAATATACTTTGGCTGAAACATAAAGAGGATGAAGAGAACGACATCCAAAAAAATAAACAAATAGTACGGTGCAATCAGGGAGTACGTACTTTCTCCCAAATGCGTGATTTTTTGGGCTTGCCGCAAATGATGATAAGTCGGGATCACCCCATAGTATTTGTAATACATCAATACGGCAAAATAGATTAATGACATCAGAAAGTTAGACAGCATGTAGTACAACATCTTTCGTTTTGCGGCGAACCATTCAATCAAACTGAACACGATCAGAAAAAACGGGAATTCCGTAATCACCGTGCTCCAGCCCGGCCCTTCGTTAAATACGACATACCAGGCGACCATGCTTTTCAACAGTAGAACTACACTAAAGACAACAAGAAGTCTTCCTCGTTCATTCATTATTTTTGGCATTTCTCTCTGTTCCTCAGTTGTTCAGATTTAGGTGTGCCGGTCACTAGCCCCTATCTTACACTGGGGAGGCGTCTGCAGCATCGTCCAAAAGGGAAAGGATAAACTGCCCCTTCGGGCAACATAGGTGCAAAAAAAAAGCATGCGGATAATTGCTCTCGCATGCTTGTAAATCTACATTTTTAATATTCCGCGTTCCAAGGCGGTGGCTACCGCCTGAGAACGTGAATCGACGCCGAGTTTGTTGTAGATGCTTGTCAAATGGGCTTTTACCGTTCGTTCCGCAATCCCGAGATCATAAGCGATTTCTTTGCTTTTAAAGCCTCTGGCGACGCTTTGCAAAATATAAGTTTCCTTATCGCTAAGCAAAGCAGACTCCGTCTTAGCTGAAACCGGAGGCTTCTGCAACTTGGCTGCCATTACCCTCTCGAGGATATCCGCCGACAGCAACGTCTCTCCTCTGACCGCCGATTCGATGTTCCTGAATAAGTTTTCCCGGTTCGTATCCTTAAGCAGATACCCCTTCGCCCCGAGCGCCAGGCCTCCGATCATGAGCTCATCCTCGTTGTAGGTGGTCAGTATAATCACCGGGGTAGGATCATTTTTGTCCTTTAAGGCTTGAATCGCTTCAAGTCCGCCCATGACCGGCATATTCAAATCCATCAAAATGACATCCGGGTTGATTGAACCCAGCAGTTCCAATGCTTCCTGACCATTTTTAGCCTCGCCCACAACCTGAAACTTATCGCTCGTCTCCAGAATCAATTTAAGTCCCTCGCGAACCACAAAGTGATCGTCCACGATCATGATTTTATAAGGATTCATTCATCTTCACCTTCACTAAGCTGTATCGTGACCGAAATCGTTGTTCCTTCCCCGCTGCTAAGTACCTTCATCTCTCCCTCAATCAGTCTGGCCCGTTCCTGGATTCCCAAAAGTCCGTAATGTCCGGCATCCATCCCCAAATTGTTCGTATTAAAACCAACGCCGTTATCCCTGATTTCGATCCATAGCTGTTTAGCATCGCCAAAGAAGGTTAACCATACCCTGCTCGCCTGGGCGTGACGGGCAATATTCGTCAGCCCTTCTTTCACGATGTGCAAACAGTGCTCCATGTACAACTGGGGTAATTTTGTATTGATTCGGAGATTGGTGACGACGGAAATGCCCGTCGCTTCTTCGAAACGCCGGACTTCATCTTCAAGCGCCTCTTTCAAGTTCATGTCGGGAGCCGACTTCTGCCGCAGATCGTCAATGGCTCGACGCGCTTCGGCCAATGTCCTGCGCGCCTGCTGCATAGATCGCTTGAGAATGGCGTGCGCCCCCTCCGAATTGCCTTGGGTCATATGGGCATCGACAGCTTCCAGCTGCATGATTAACCCGGCAACGCCTTGCGCTAGCGTGTCATGCAAATCTCTGGCCATTCGCTGCCGTTCATTGGATAACGTCAATTCTTCCACCTTTTGATGCGCCTCCTGCAAATCATGCAGAAAGCTCTGAATCCGCAACCGTTCATTGACCTGCTGAAAAAACAAAATGCCATAAGCCACTACAATAATCAGCATTAAGACGAAGATCGGAAGAAAGACGTAAATCTCATCCATATCATGAACGGTCAGGGCCGAATCAAAGAAGATGATGATACTGATGAGGGAGACAAAAACAACTCTGTGGATACGAAAGGAAAAGCCGAGACTTTGAGCAATCAGAACAGGCAGCAGTCCGAGCAGCACGGCTTGGTATCCTTGCGGCATCAGAATCGCGCAAAAAAAGATCAGAATCCCTTGTACCGTGAAATAGATCCAAAATTGCTTTTGCGTCACCCGATATGAATTCCAATGAAGCAGAACGTGGACCGTGAATAATCCGGTAAACGCAATGCTCGGCAAGATCTGCGGGTCCCTTAGGAACTGAAGCACCACCGTCCCGGCATAGACAAACGAAACCCAAATCAGAATCGGGAGCCTGGAAGCAAACATCCCGTTGAACATCGCAAGTCCGGTCTTTTTGTCATTCAATGAACCAGCCCCCCTTTCTCTTATTCTATTATATAGGATCTATAACCTGAATTTTTGAATCGAGCTGCTTAATTGGTTAGACATTGCGGTTTGATCTTCCGTGAATCGGGAAGCATCCTGAATCACGATATTAAACTCTCCCAAGCGGTCCTTGATCTGATTGGTATAATCCGATGTTTTGGCGGAACGTTGGACAACCTTATCGATCACGGAGCTAATTTGCATGACCGAACCGCTCATGGCTGTTGTAGCCGCATTCATTTCTTCCGACATTGCGGTCACAAGCTGAGCATCTTGTTGATATTGTCGTCCGGTTTCAATCAGCAACTCGTAATCGGCCTGCACGTCCTGATTGATATAATTGAGAATATCCTGGGAGCTTTCCGCAAGATATCCAAATGCGTCCCTGACTTGCGCGACCAACCGATCCACATCTGCTATCGCGGCTGCAGACTGGCCCGCCAGTTTTCTCACTTCTCCCGCAACGACCTCGAAGCCTTTCCCGTTCTCCCCGGCCCTTGCGGCTTCAATAGATGCGTTTAAAGCTAACAGATTGGTTTGTTCGGAAATATCCCTGACACTAGAAGCAAGGGTATTGATTTCATCGATGACTTTCCCCGCTTCGATCGCTTTAAGCAAATTCTTATGCTTATCTGTATAGGTCATCTGCGACCGTTCCAAGGATTGGATGCCTTCCTTTTCCATGCGATCCGCTCTTTTTTTCATAGCAGCCGAGGCGGATAAAGAGGATTCCATCTTCTGTATCAATAATTCATTTGTGTGATTGATCTCAGCAATGGATTCATTCACGGTTTGGGCTTCTTGGATCAAATGAAGCGCATCTTCCGCGAGGAACGAGGCCGTGGCATGAATGCTCTGAATGCTGTCTGCCGAATTTTGGGTCGAATGAAGCAGCAGCCCGCTGGTCGCGTGCATATTATTAAATGTCCTATCGATTTCCATAACCAAATTTCGGATATTGGACGAGCTCTTCACCAAAGAGGAACCCAGTCGACTGATATCATCATTCCCTTTAAAATTCAATGTAACGGATAAATCCCCATCGCCAAGCTTTTCCGTAAATGCAACTACTTTTAGCAGTCTTCTCAAAACAAGGCGGTCGTACAGAAATATCAAGATAAACGCGGATATCAGGATACTCAGGCCGGAAGAAACAAAAAAGCCAATATTACCATCCATATAGTTCGTGTTCATACCTGCATCGGCAATCACTTCCCGCCCTTTATCGAAAACGAAGTTCACCAGTTGGCCGATGTTCGTACTAAAAATTTGGAGTACAACAACCGGAAGGATGAGCTTGAATTTGATCGAGTCTAATGTCCAATGTCTCAGCTTGTCCAGGATTTTCATTGAGATCCCTCTTCCATTATAGGTAATATATCCATCATCGTTCCATGAATTTTACTTGAATATGAAAACGTCAACATCGTCCGAAGGTGCATCGCGATCTGCCCTTTCGGGCAATAACTGGCTATAAGCATTGGCATAACCGAAGTCTTGGATGAATTAAAATCTCAATCGCCAATAAAAATGAGACGGTGAGGTAACCGTCCCATCATTTCCCCTATCATATAATTTTCGATATTAGTTTGGAAGTTCCCCTATTTTTTCTTATAAAACTCATGATACAACTTCATGAGCGCTCTTTTCTCGATGCGGGACACGTAACTGCGGCTGATGCCAAGCTCTTTGGCGATTTCGCGCTGGGTCCGTTCTTCTCCCCCATGCTCCAGCCCGAAACGCCCCTTGATCACTTCCTGTTCCCGCGCGTCCAATATATCCAGGTTCCGGTAAATCTTGCTCTTCTCCATTTTGAGCTGAACCCGGTCCACCACGTCGTCCGCTTCCGTCCCCAAAATATCGATCAAGGTGATTTCATTTCCTTCTTTATCCGTTCCGATCGGATCATGCAGCGATACGTCCTTGCGCGTTTTCTTCAGCGATCGCAGATGCATGAGGATCTCGTTCTCGATGCAACGGGCCGCGAAGGTCGCCAGCTTCGTCCCTTTATTCGGCCGGAAGCTCTCAATCGCCTTGATCAGACCGATCGTTCCGATTGAGATCAGGTCCTCCAGGTCCTCGCCGGTGTTATCGAATTTCTTCACGATATGCGCCACCAGCCGCAAGTTATGCTCAATCAGGATATTGCGGGACACCGCGTCCCCTTCCGCCATGCGCTGCAGATGCTTCGTTTCCTCCTCCTCGGTCAGGGGCTGCGGGAACGCATTATTTTTCACATACGATACGAGCAAAGTCAGCTGTTTTATGAACAAAGCAATTGCGGTAAACAATCCGGGCAAAGATGACACCTCCTGCTGATTCACATCACAATGAATTCAACCTCGCTTCATTTTGGGTCATTTCATTGTATGTGGGCGGAGGCCTAGGCGTGCCTGTACCGGAAAAGAAAAGGACACACTCCCGTTGTCTTTCCATCGGTATGATGGATCAGAGTGACAAATCAGGCAAGAACCATAGCGCGTTTCGCTTAACGGACAGGACCCGGGTTTGAATATATCCTCATGAAGTACAAGCGAATCCATGATATACATCATTCCGAAATCAAAAAAAGAACTTATCAAGCATGATTTTCCTCCTTTTACAAACACTACATCCAATCGATCAAAGGAGGCAGATCTTTTATGTGTCAACGGTTTTCCATGGCGGCCGAGCTGCCGGAGGTTCAGGAGCATTTTCAAATCGGGCGGGTGATGTGTTACTACAAGAACCGCTTCAACATTAGTCCTACGCAGCCGACGCCGGTCGTGCTTCAGCAGGACGGGGAGCGGGTGCTCGACGAGTTCCGCTGGGGGTTCGTTCCTTATTGGGGAAAAGACGCGGTCAACGCGGATCTGCGAAACGTCCACCGGAATCCGACCTATCGTCGGATCATCGGCACCCAGCGGTGCGTCATCCCCTGCAACGGCTTCTATTATTGGAGGAAGGAAGGCAAGAAGGAATATCCCGTACGGGTCGTTCTGAAAAACCGCGGCATGTTCGGCGTGGCCGGGCTGTACGAAATTTGGCGGGATACGCGCGGCGAACCGCTTCGGACTTGCACCCTCGTCATGACGGACGCCAATCCGCTGATCGGGGAGTTTGAGCGCCGCATGCCGGCGATTTTGTCCCCCGAGGACATGACCCGGTGGCTGGATGAAGAGATCAATGATCTCGATGCACTGGACCCGATCCTGCGTCCGCATGCGGCGGAGGATATGCAGGCCTACGCGGTAACTCCGCTCATCGACAACAACCGATACGATACCGACGAATGCATCCGGGAGATGGATTTGCAGTTGGCTTGGGTGAAGCGTTGAGCCGTAATTCCCACTATAAAAAACATGAGAAAGCTCTTGGACGCCCACGTCCAAGAGCTTTCTGTTTTGCTCAGTTGTTCCTGCCATAATACAGCTTGAGATTCGGGATATCCACCAGGTACAGAATATCCACGCCTTTGGCGCTGCGCTCCACCGCAAGCCGTTCGATCGGTTTGCCCGGAGCCAGCGAGGTTTCGGTCCAGCCGGTTCCGCCCGGATTCACGGCCACGAAGGCCCGATCCGTTCCGCTCTGCTTCACGTAATAAATTCGGGCTTCCGTGCCGGTCCAGGTGACGTCCACCGCGGCCCGCGTCGCGCCGGCATCGTAGACGGTTTGCAGCTCCCAGCCTCCCGCAACGTAGGTCGCCTGCTTTACCGCGAAATTCGCACTGCCCGCCTCGCGGTAACGGTAGGCGATGATCGGCCTTCCCGCGGAATCCACCGTCAGTTTGGCGCTTTGCACGCCGGGTCCGCCCGGATCGTCGCCGCTTTGCACGTAGGTTTCGCCAGGGGCTAAAGGTTGGACGATATCGGCCGTAGACAACGTCGCCGGAATGGATACCGGCGTTCCGTCCGCCTTGGTGAAGACGCCCGTAGCCGGGCTGTACTTCAGGTACGACAGCTCATGGCGCAAGGCGCTGGCGGCAAAATGCGCCCACTCGAACAAAATATGCATATCGCCGTTGGCGTCGAAAGCCAAGTCGTCCGGATAAACGGAGCGATTCAGCGTCGACGCGATCACTCCGATCTGGCTCCAGGACGAAGCCGCGTTGTCCCAATGAAACAGGACGCCTTCCCGTTTGCCTGCGGGATCCTTGGCCGCCCGTGCGAAGAGATACAAATCCCCGTTCGGTGCCGTTTTAACGATGGGATAGGATATTTTCATATCCGGACCGGGCAGATCCGCCGAATGGTTCTGGGGAGCTCCGCCTACCGTATCCGAACGAAAATATCGCCAGTTGTTATCGTGCATCGAGGCAAACACATGGAACCGGCCGCTGCCGTCCCTCGCGATGGAGGGCTGGTTATGACCCACATCGTCTTGATACTCGGCCACGACGGACCCGTTCATGACCGGGATGTTGCTCCAAGCCCCCGTTCCGTCTCTTCTGGCGATATATACGGTATGCTTGTCTGCGGTACTTCCCGGCGCATTATAAGCCATATACGCGTATTCGTTTCCCGTTCCGTACGTATCCAGCGGCGACCACCATCCCGCCTGGTTGCTGGAATCCATCGGGTAAGGAACCTCTGTAAGTTCCGCGGCTGTATATCCCGTCGTTGTCGGCAGCAGCGTCGTTAATGCAACAAACCAGAGCCCGATTCGCCAACCTTTTCCCTTTTTCATGTTTCCCGCCTCCTCAAACTGAGATCGCTTGCAAACTTTAATCCCCGATAACCATGGTCCTCCCGGTACCGGTACAAGCGTATCACGCCGCCCTTCGCCGGAATAGAAACAAATCAACGTTCCGAATAGAACAGAAATACGCATTTTTACCAAAATAGAACATTTTCACATCCACCCAACAACTCCCGGATCCCCGAGCGTTACATGACCACGTCGACCCGGACGGACAAGCGTCCGGGATAAGCCGGCAGCACCGTGCCTTCCAGCGGCAGGCCGTCGACGGCGATGCTTTTTACCCCTTGGCTGACCCGGCTTTCGTTGCGAACCGTAATCTCATAATCGCAGCCGCGGAACTTGCGTTTCACGCTAAACCCTTCCCAATCGGATGGAATACAAGGGTTCACGGACAAGCCCTGGAGCACAGGTTTGATGCCCAGGATATACTGGGTCGCGGCGACGTACATCCAAGCGGCCGTCCCCGTCAGCCAGGACACGTTGGCCAATCCGAATTTGTCGGATTCCGGCCCGAACAAGTTCGAGGCGTAGACATAGGGCTCCGCCTTGTACCGCCACAGGCCGGCTTTGTCCATGGCCACGTTCGGCAGCAATTGGCGGTAATATTTGTAGGCGAGGTCCCCGCGCCCGAGCAGGCATTCGGCTATGATCGCCCAGGTGTTGGCATGGCAAAAGACCGCCCCGTTCTCCCCCGTCCCTTTATTGTAATTCGTCAAAGGATCGGCGGGATCGGGAAACGTGCTGATGGAGGGATGGATTTTCTTGAGGCCAAGCTCCGTGTCCAGCAGCTCGCGAACGCTGTCCATCGCTTGCAAACCTTTCTCCGGATCGGCCATCCCGGACAGAACCGCCCAGGTTTGGGCGTTGAGCCATATTTTTGCCTCATCGTGCTCGTCGCTGCCGAGAAAGCGGCCGTCGTCCATAATGGCGCGGCGGAACCAGCGCCCGTCCCAACCGAGGCCGTTGACCAGTTGCCGCTGCTGCTCATACATGGCCTCGTATTTTGCGGCATCCTCCGAATGACCGGCGGCATTGGCGAGATCAACCATGCGCAGCAGCACCAAGCCGAGCTGCATGGCGGTCCAAATGCTCTCCCCCCGGCCCTCGCGGCACACCCGGAACAGCTGGTCGTTCCAATCCGAGCGCAGCATCAGCGGAAAGCCGTTCGGCCCCAGCTTCGACGCCGTAAATTCGATGGCGGCCTTCAAGTGCTCGTATACCGTGCCTTGATCCCCATCATAGTAAGGCACTTCAGCGTTTAGGAATGCGGCGTCCCCGGTTTCGGCCAACAGATCCCACGCCGCCAGAGCCGGCCATAAATGATCGTCGGAATGAATGCTCGTCACCGGCTCCCAACCCTCGTGGGGGAAGAAGTAATGATTCGCGTGCCCGTCCCGGTACTGCTGGCCGAGCAGCAGCCGAAGCTTAGCCAGCGCTTGCTGCCCATCGAACGGTACGACCGCCAAAATATCCTGCGACGTGTCGCGGTACCCGACGCCGCGGAACGTTCCGGTGGCATAGAAGGAAATATTGCGCGAAAACAGAAAGTTGCGGTGCGCCTGATACGGATTCCAAATATTCAGCATCCGTTCGGCGTCCGGGTCCGGCAGCCGGCAATCCCACGCTCCAAGATAGCCGTCCCAAAAAGACCGAAGTCCTTGAAAAGAATGCTCCGCAAACCCGGCTTCCCGGGAGCGCGCCAGCGCCTGCCCAACCTCGGCTTCATCCCGGGCCGTGCCGAGAAAGAGATGGACGGTCCGGCTTTCGCCCGGCTGCAGTGTGACCTTGAACTGCAGCGCGCCGCACGGGTCTCCGCCCATCAGCGTCGACCCGCGGCAGCCTCCCTCTTCGATCGCCGCCGGATTGGCTTCGCTGCGATAGCTGCCGATAAATTCCTCGCGGTCGCCGTCATACCCGGACAGCGGCGCGTCGGAGGCAAAATAAACGAGCGGCGTCTCTTCCGGCTTCGGTTGATTTTCGACGCCATACCGGTATACCAGCGCCTCAGACGGATGGTACTGCACGGAGACCTGATGTTTGTTGTAACATTGCCATTGCAGCTCGCGCATAAATTCCATCATCCCGAACTCCACGTAAGCGTAAACGTTCAGCTCTTTGGCTACCGGGGTTTCATTGGACAAGGTCAATTTCCAAATCAGCGAGTTTTCGTAGGGACCGACGAAATACAACGTTTGGGCCGCGATCCCGTCCCGTTTCGCTTCAAACCGGGTGTAGCCGAGGCCGTGGGCGCTTTTCCAAGATTCCGGTTTGTCGGCGGCAGGTTCGTTGGTGGGACACCAGTACGTCCCCGAGTCCGCGTCCTGGATGTAAATATAGGGGCCCGAGCGATCCATCGGCAGGTGAAAAAAACGGTAGCGCGTAATCCGCCAAATTTGCGGCGATTTGTAAAACGCGACCCCGCCGCCCGCATGGGACAACATCGTATGGAACGTGCCGTTGGACAAGTAGTTCATCCATGGAGTCGGCATGTCGTGCCGGTGGAACTCGATTTCTTTTTCCGCGTCGCGAAAGGAATAATAGCTTTGCGGGTCTTTCGGTTTCATGGGAATCCACTCCTTACTCCTTTGGTGGTTTCTAACGGACCTCAGCGCCGCTATTTAGCCGGAATACGCCGATTTCCAGCTGTAACGGACTCCAAAGACCTTATTGAGCATCTAAACGTACGATCAAACCTATTTGGGAGCAAATAACGGCTTTCCGGTCCGCTAGAAACGAGAACGGTGCTTTTTCGGGCAAATAAGGTCTTTCAGGTCCGTTACCGTAAACCCGAGGGTGTCGAGGCAGTCTATTTGGGTTCAACCTCGTCCAGCGTCAAGCTATACGACAGATCTTTCATATAGCGCCCGTCGGGATGTAGGAAGACCAAACCAAAGTCAAGATCCTCGCCAGCCCCTCGCACGATGGCAATCAATCGGTTTAATCCGGGATTCAGAACCAGCTCCTGCTCGGGCTCCGGCACCCGCTCACCGTTGATCACGATTTCAACCGTGGAAGAGGCATCTGCGAGTACCCGCAGCCGCCCTCGGCGAGGAGCCTCCCCTTCTTCCGGCACCGTAACAAAGCAGCTCAGAAACCACGGATCCCGCCCCGCCTTCGCGATATGGAGCAGGCCGGTGGAGCGGCGTTCTTTTTTCTGCATCCAGCCGTACAGGCCTTCCCCCAAATTGTTCAGCGAAAACTCCGGATCGGTGTAATAAGCTCTCATCGCGCCGTCATCGGCGTAAGCCGGACAAGGCAGCGCCATCATGGCTTCCACGGCCCATTCCCCGTCGCCTTTCTCCTCTTCCAGAAGTTCGTCGTCAAAAGAGGCGCCCAGATTGGCCAGCAGCCGGGTATACAAGCGCAGCGCCTTCTCGCTTTCGGGGTCCGGCAACAGCTGGGAGCACACCACGGTACCGCGCCCCACCTTGGCCTCAATCAGAAACGCGCCGAATGGCCGGGCTTGCCGGCGGTTCAGCTCCACCAGCGCCTGGCGGCTGTATTCGGCCGTGTGTCCCCGCACGAAGTAATCCTTCCAGGCGGTGCCCTCCACGCTGGCGCAAAGGACGGCGACGTCCGCCGCTTCCAAGCGGTGGGCGGCGAGGGCCCGGTTGACGACCTCCCGCGGCGACAAGAACACTTTGTCGAAGCCGAACAGGTCAACCGGGCTGAGCCCGCGGGCGGCGGCGTGCGTGTAGTCCGCCGCCAAATGGTACGTCTCGTGCGGCGTCACGCGCACGGGACGGTCCAGCAGGCGGGCCAGCGCCGCCTGCTGCCCGGGTTCCGCCGGCAGGACGAGCACGCGTCCGCCGGCTTCGGCATGGCGCCGGACGGCTTCCGCCGCCCCCGGCGCCTCGAGCAGGCAGGCTTCGGCCACCAGCAGGCCGAAGCCCTGCCCGGGCGGCATGGCGGGGCCCCCGCCATGCCCGCCAGGCGCTGGCGCCGGCGCATCGCCCGGCGCCAACGGGCCGCGCGGCGCGGCTGCCGCCAGCGCCGCGGCATCGGCCAGCGCGGCGTGCCGCAGCCGCAGCCGGCCGAGCAACGCGGCGGCGAGGCCGCCGGGGCGCACCAACGCGGCGGTCGGCAGCTCCGCCGCCTCCGCCCCGTCCCGCTCCCCGGCCGCGCCGCCCGCATATGCAAGCAGGTTGCGCAGCAGCAAGCAAGCCTGCGGCACGCGATCCGCGTGGGCCATCAGCTCCAGCTGATTGGCCACCACCAGGCCGCGGCCGCGCCGGTATTCGAGCAGCGGCGACCACAGATCGCCGCCGTCGCCGAAATCGCCCGCGCTGCACTCCAGCAGTAGCGTGAAATCGCCGCAGACCGGCTTCTCGAAAGCGGCGCGGATGATCGGCGGCGGGCCGTCTTCGGCAAGCTCCGGTTGCCAGAACATCAGATCGTCGTCGCCGATCCCGGAGAGCGCCGGATGACCGTAATCCCCGGCATGGGCGCGCAGGAATGGGCGCCGCGACAACGTCAGCTTGCCGAGCGAGAGCTGGTTCTGTTCCAACAGCAGCAACCGGCCGCCCCGCGCGACATACGCCTGGAGCAGCCGCTCCAACGCGCCGTCCGCATCCTCTGCGTAACTTCCGATGACCAGGAGCCCTTCGGTCGGCAGACGGGGATCGGCCAACTGCTCCCAATCCACCCGTTCACAGCCGGGCACAAGCCTGTGGATGGTCTCATAATCCGCGTCATTCCCCCAATAAACCACCGGCCGCTGGACAGGAACGGGACGGCTCCGCAAGCTGGCCGTCAGGATCCGGTAGTTCAACCGCAGCTCATGCACCGGCTGTCCGTCGTGAAGGAGCGTGGCCGCAAGCTCCGCTCTCCCCTCCGACTGGACGGGCTGCGGCTGCCATTTGATCCGGAGCCCCTTCGGTTCAGCCGGGCTTTGCGTGAACTCGAAGCTTTCCTCATGAACAAGCGTTTCCCCTTGCTTCACGGTAAACTTCACCACGACGCTTCGCCCCGAAAGCGTGTCATTGTACACGTCGAAGCTGCGGTCGACCGGCTGGTCGTCATAGAAGCAGCGGTCGTATTCGGCGGCGAGGATCGTCGCCGGTTTAAACGCCTCCGCCAGGACGGCAAAGGCGGGATTCGGCCGATACGGCGGCTCTTCCTCCGGCAACAGACCGTTGTTGATCGTCAGCGAATAGGCGGGGATAACCTTCGGTTTCACGCCGGGCATGTCCGGGCCGGACGGCGACGGTGGCGGTGGCGGCAGGATCACGTCCCGCTCGGGCATCGCCCGCATGAAATAGTGGGCGAAGTTAAACGTCGACAGGCCGGATACCCCCTGGCGGCGCGCATATTCCACGAACAGCCGCTCCTTCTCCGCCAAGCCCAAGGCGCTTTCGTCCGTGCCGCGATAAGCCCGCAGCCCGACGTACATGCTGCTGTTCTGCGGGCAGATGTACCACCAGCCGCCATGTTCGCCGAAGGTTAGCGGAACGGTGCGATCCCATTGGCCGATCGTCCCGTCGATATTGTAGTGGCGGCTTTCCACTTCCGTATGCGCCTTGGGCAGCAGCCGGTTATCCCCTTCGGCAATGATCGCCCGCGTCGGATCCAGCTCTCGGATGGAGGCCATCAAGCCGGGGAGATGCTCCTTGAAGCCGTCCCGCCCGTCCACCCAGCGCATCTCATTCTGCACGCTCCAGAGGATGACGGACGGATGATTTTTGTCGCGCCGCACCAGCCGCCGCACATGTCGCCGGCAAGCCTCCAGGTAGTCGGGATGGTCCGCCTGCATCGATTTGCTCGAGCCGTAAATGGCCGTTTCGTCGACGATCAGCATCCCTTCCTCGTCGGCGATGCGAAGATAGTCGGCCGGATAAGGCTCCGCGTGCAGCCGGATGCTGTTCACCCCTACGGAGCGGCACATACGGTACCAGTTGCGGATATAGGCTTCCGTCTGCTGCGCTCCGCCTTGAAAATGCCAAGAATCGCCGCGCAGGTTCAGCGGAATTCCGTTCAGCATAAACTGTGGGCCTTCGCACCGGAACTCGCGAAAACCAAACGTTTCCTCGCGCCGGTCGATCCCCCGCTCCCCATCCATCAGCTCGAACTCGGCCCGGTACAGAAACGGCGAATCGGGGCTCCACCGCTTGACGTCGGCCCAGTCCAGACGGAACGTGGCGCGGTAGACTTCCCCGCCATGCTCGTTCTCGCACAGCCGCAACCCCTCGACTGCCTCGGCGGAAACCGGCTCAACCGTCCGTTCCGCCACAAGCACCTGCTGCTCCAACCCCGCCGACGTCCCTGAATTACACCCCTCGGCAAGATTTGAAGTCAGCACCCCCAGCTCGCGAACGCGAAGCCGGACGCGCAGCGGTCCATCCCCGGTGTCCGCCGCCATTCCTTCCGCCCCGCCGATGACGGCCTCTGCTTCAAGCCGGCCGTTCCGGACGGAAGTGCGCAGGGTGACGTCCTCCACGGCCAGCGCCGGGTAGCTCTCCAGATAAACGTCCTGCCAGATCCCCCGGCATACGCTGCCAAACCAAGAACCGACCAGTCCGGTCACCTTGTCGGCGCCGGAGGGCAACGTCGTTTGATCGAAGCTCCCGCAGACGAGATGCAGCTCATGCTCCCGTCCCGGCGTCACGTAAGAGGTAATGTCGAGCCTAAGCGGCAGATAGCCGTCCTCCCATTCGGCGATTTCCCGCCGGTCCAGATAAATCACGGCCTTTTGCATGATGCCGTCCAGTCTTAGTGCGATCCGCTGGCCAGCCATCCGCTCCGGCACCCGGAAGCGGCGGTGCAGCACGCCCGCCTCGGCGTCGTCCCATTCCTTCGGGTAACCGTACAGGTCCATCGGGCTAAAACCATGCTCCGGGATTTCGCCAAAACGTTTCCCCGTCCCCTGCACGTAGGTTCGCCTCCAACTGGAGGGAACCCTCACCTTTTGCGCCTCATATATGAGGGATTCCGGCAGCGTACGGCGCCGCGGCTCGCCATACAGCGGCATAAAGTCCCATTCTCCGTTCAGGCATAACGTATGACGCATCGTGTCTCCTCCTCCGTCCGGCGGAACGCCGCGCGCAGCACAAGCTCCAGCTTCCGCCAAAGCCCCTGTCCTGCCGGAACTCCCGTCCACGGGATAAAATGCGGTTCCATCGCCTCGGCCCAGCGTACCGGCTTCAGCGACGTGTCGAGCTTCCCTTCGTAAGTTGCGGGCTCGAGCGTCGCAGGCTGCTCCGAATAGAAAAATAACGTGCTCTCATGCAGCCCGATGATGCCGTATTTGTCCCCGTCGCCCGGCTGCTCCTCTTGATATTGATAATGGTGGTAGATGTAGCTCGCAGTTTCTTCGGGCTTCAGCCTGGCCAGCCTTCCGTAAGGTTCGGACAGGTGGCCGGGAAGCCGCCAGGGCATGCCGTAAACGGGTTGATGGTAATGAAAAATATCCGTCATCGGCACCCAACGCCGCTCCGTCCCCGTCTCCGTCTCTTCTCCCGGCCACACGATCAACCGCTTACCGGCCGCCATAAACAGCCGCTCCGGCGGAACCGCCTCCCCCAAGCATTCATAATACAGATAGAACCGATTCCCGTCGGCGAACAAGCTGAGATGATCCACCTCCAGCCGTTCCATCGCTTCGGCCAACGCATGGGAAATCTCCGGCCCCCGCCAGATCTCCGCCCACTCTGCTCCTTCTTCTCCTTCGGCCCGGTATATGCACCGTTTCATGGTCAACCTCCCGATAGCTTTGGGAAATCTATACGAAAAATCGCATAGATTTCCCCCGTTTACGTCGATTTCAAAGGAATATATCTGAAATTTCATACACATTAAGGCTTCCGGAAGACGAAGGCCCATAATCTAGGGTCACGGATTCAACGATACCCGAATATCGTCAAACAACAGGTAGTCGAACCCGCTGACATAAAACCCAACCTTGCCCGATGGCCGGTGGTTCGGATCGGTGCCGGCGATTCGCAGCGAGCCGTCTACGTAAGCGGCGACGTCGCCATCCTTCACGACCACCTTCACCGCGTATTCGGTATCCGGCTGCAGGTCGAGGCCCGGCGAATCGGCCTCCGCCAGCTTCTGCCAGTTGGTGTCGTACAGGATCCAGCCGGAGCTTCCGTCCGCCCGCGTCCGGTAACCGATGCGGGTGGAGCCGGCGGAGTCCTGGCGGTCGAAAATATACATCACGCCGCCGTTATCGGGCATCGCGGCCGGGGTTTTCAGCGTGAACTCCAGCGCATAGGACTCGAAGTCACGGTCCAGCAGACCTGTCGCGCCATTCAGAATCTTGTAGCGGCGGTTGCCGTCGGGATCGGCCGCGATGCTGCGGTTCGGATCGACCGGCCAGCCGTTGCCGCCGTTCTCGAAGTCCGTCTCGTGCATCACGTTGGATACGGTCACCGTAATCTCCGCTTGGATAAGCGGATTCGCCGTGGATACCGCCGTGATGATCGTCTCCCCTTCATAAACGGCGCTCACCACGCCCATGGCGTCCACCGTCGCCACCGCCGGATCGGCCGACTGCCAGGTAACCTCCGTCTGCGGCGTATCCGTTGGATCAAATGTAAGCTGCAATGGCCGCTGTTCTCCCGGGATCATCCGAACCCGGCTTTCGGCGGGAAGGATGCCGGCCAGCTCCGTCGACAAAGCTCTAAACCGGATATCGTCAAACAGCAAATGGCTAATGCCGGCGACGTAAAACCCGACTTTCCCCTCGGCGTTGTGTCCGGGATCGTAGCCCTTCAGCCGAAGTCCGCCGTCCACATACACGCTGAGGTCGCCGCCTTTGACGAGCATTTTGACCTCATATTCCGTATTCGGCTGCAAATCGTGGCCCGGCAGCTTCACTTCCTTCAGAATCGCCCAGGCGGGATCGTACAGCAGCCAGGCCGAACTGCCGTCCGCCCGGGTTTTGTAGCCGATCCGGCTGGACCCGCTGCCTGCCTGGCGGTCGAAGATATACAAGGTCGCAGCGTCCCCGATCGTCTCCGGCGTCTTCAGCTTGAAGCTCAGTTCGTATTCCGAAAACGACTTGGAGCTTAACGCCGTAGCCCCGTTCAGCACCTTATACCAGCGATTATCCCCTTCCTTGACGATGCTTCGGTTCGCATCCTGGGGCCAGCCGTTCGCCCCCGATTCGAAATCGGTGAAATCCATCACGCCGTCGCCGACTTCCACCGTGACGTTCACCGTGGCCGAGAACTGCGGATTTTCCGCCGACGCGACCGTGATGACCGTCTGCCCCACCGCCAGGCCGGTGACAATGCCGCTTCCGTCGATCGTGGCGATGGCCGGATCCGCAGAGGTGAAAATCAACGCCGGATTGTCGGCATTCCAGGGCAGAATCGCCGTCCTCAGTTTCACCGTTTTCCAGCGGTCGACCGTGACGTGGTCGTCATAAACCGCGACCCCTTGTACCGGGTAGCTGTCTTGGCCGAGGGTCGTGCCCGCTTTGCCTTGGACGCCGATCTGATCAAACGGGATATCCGGAAAACCGGGAAGCCGCTCGAACACTTCCGCATCCGGACGCAGCGACAGGTCCTCTCCCGCCAGATCGACGAAGCCGGGATCCTCCTCCGCCACCCAGTTGTCGGCATATTGAACCAGCCCGAATTTGTCGTACGCCCCGTGTTCGTTCGTCGTCGTACTGCGCGGAACCACCGGATTGTAGATCACGTTGCCCCGGAACGTATTCGTGTCGGGATAATAGCGGTTTTCCGTGAAGAAATCGGCCAGTTCCGGGTACTTCTCCAAATATGGCGTACCCGCGAAGTTGTTATTGGCCGCGAACAGGGCTAGCCATTTCGGCATGTAATTCTTCGGTACCTGGTCGTCCGGATCGTCGCCGAGATACAAATCCGCGTAATCGTAAGGCACCTTGCTGTCCACGAAAATATTGTTGCGCGTCAAAATGTGCGAGCCCCCGTTGTTTTTGATCGCGGAGTTGCCCATTTTATAAAAAATGTTCTCATCGATCGTCAGCCCCATCGTAAAATTGTCGGGATAGACCCCTTCGACCCCGGGTTTCGTCTCCCCGATATGATGGAAATAGTTGCGCCGGATCACGGTCCCGCGTTCCTGCGGCGTTTCGCCTGCGTTCATGTAGATCGCGCCGAGATCCGAGAACGTTTTGCATACATCGTAAATGTTGTTGTATTCCACCACGTGATCGTTGCCGAAAATCAACACGCCGGGATGAGGCGCATCATGCAGCTCGTTGTGCAGCATCCGGTTGCCCACGCCCGACAGCAGGACGCCGGGATTATAAGCCTTGTGATAATAGGCAAAATCGTGGATATGGGAATTTTTCACGACGTTTCGGCCCGGCGACAGCGTCGTTTTGTTGCCGCCCGTCAGGGTGACGGCCGTCCCGCCGATATGGTGGATATGCGTGTTTTCGACCATGTGGTCCGTGCCGGGAACGCCGTCGAAGTCGTTGTAATAGAACCGGCTTTGGGTGTTCACCAGTACACCGCTATTGGTGAAGTTGCGAATTTCGCTGTTTTGGATCTTCATATGGCTGCCGCCCATGAACACCGCCGCCGAATCGCGGCCATTCTCCAGGATCAGCTCGGAGAAGTTGATGTAAGAGGCGTTCAGTGCGTTGATCATCGGCGACTTCAGCATCGTCACCTCGATCGTCGGATCGGCCGTCATAAATTCCGCGTTCGGCAGAAAATACAGCTTTCCGGCCTGCCGGTCGATGTAGTACTCGCCGGGCATATCGATTTCCTCCAGCAGGTTTTGCGCAAAATGGAAATCGGGATACCAGTTCTTGAAGATTCCGCTCATCTCTCCGTATCGGAGCGTAATCGTTTGGGCGGCCGGATCGATCGAGGCGATTTTGTTGTACGACCACTCCCAGCTATAGCCGAAGATGCCGTCCAGCCAAATGTCGTCCGCCTGCGTCCAGTATTGCGGACGATCATACGTATACGTAAACGTTCCTCCTCGCGAATGCACTTCCCCGTTCGGGTCTTTCCGCGTTGGGCCGGGATCGAGGATTTCGTCCATCTGGACGGTGCCCTCGTTCGGCCAGCGCGCCAGCGTCATGCCCTGCCCGTTGACGTACAACTCCATCGGCGGCACCTCGCTCAGATCGTTGGCCAGGTAATAGCCGTGGCGGCTTAAGTTCCCGTAATCCGTGATGCCAAGCGCCGCCAAATCCGCCACCAGCACCTTCTCCCTCGCTTCGCGGCTGATGATGCGGCTTCGCACCGCCTCGTCGGCAACCGGAACAAAGGCGGATTTCCCCAGACGTTCGGAACCGGACAACACCACCTTCTCGCCGGGGTACGCCGTATAGATAATCGGTTTGCCCGCGGCGCCCGAATCTTGTTCCCGCAGTTCGAAGCTTGCCGATCGCTCGTAGCGCCCTTCGCGCAAATAAACCGTGACGCCACCGGGCGGCAGCCCTTCCGCCGCTTTCAGCTCGCGAATGGCGTCGCGGGCTTTCTCCAAGGTCCGAAACGGAGCCTCCTTGGTCCCGTTATTGGAATCACTGCCGTTTACAGCTACGTAATAAGCCGTGGTGTTGGGATTGCCGGGATTGCCGTTTCCCGCCGCGGATACCGCAGGCGTTGCTACAGGACTTAACGTGAACAACAGACTGGCGATTACCAGCGCAAGCCAGCTTTTTCTCGTCATCGCTCTTCCCATCCTTTCGCATGCGATAGGAACGGTTTTACCCTAAAGGCTGGGGCAAAGCCGTCCTTCACAGCTGGTTTCTCCCTTTATCCGCTCCAAGTGCCGGTAGAGCCGGCGATTCAGATTACTTCAAACCCTGTTCCTTCAGGAAGGCTTCGAACTGGCGCGTCACCTCCTCCACGTATTTGTCTTCGCCCGCTTCCTTCAGCTTACCGTGCAGGACGGGCCAGGTTTCATCGAAATCCAGCGTACCGGTCAGAATCCCTCTTTTATACTCGCCCCACACGGCGTTCAGATTCGCGATCTCCGTATTGACCGGCTCGGAATTGAATTTGAACGCGCCAATGGGATTGACCTCGGCTTCCGCATTGATTTTCTTCGTCTCTTCCCACACGTTCTCCGGCTGCCCTTCCTTCAGATAGGAATTGAATACGCTGCCAAAAACCCAGTCCATATTGGGTTTATAGCGGGAATCCGGCAGCGCCTTAATGTATTCGCCGGTGAGCTTCTCGTAATGCGTGCCTTCCAAGCCGTTGCATAGCAGGTTGTAGAGCTCCTTGTCGGTGTTGACCAGGTTCAGCAGCATCATGGCCCGTTCCGGATTTGGCGATGTCCGGCTGATCGATTGGTTGGTGGCTGCCGAGTAACCGTTGGTGTACCAGTTGCTGAGCGGAACGGTGACCACCTCGTTGCCGCCGTTTTTCGCCTTTACTTCGGCTTCCACGCCCGGCTTCAGCGTCACGTCGAATTGCACCGCGATCTGCCCTTTGGACTGGAAGTCTTCGAATTTGGCCGTTGCCGCATCCTTGTAAATATAACCTTGCTTATACCATTTGCTGACGAGTCGGTAATTGTCCAGCTCCGCTTCGGGATACCGCTGCAGTGTATAGGTAGGATCGTTCGTCTTGATGTAAAAATGGTTGTCGACGCCGGGAACGCCCCAATACTCGTCGTCATGAACCTGCGGAATGAAGTCGAAGTAGTTGCCGAAATTGCCGAACGGGATGATATCCGGTTCGTTTTCCTTGATTTGGGCCAGGAAGGGTTCGATGTCTTCCACTTTTTTGATGGAGGCCGGATCCAGCCCGTATTTGTCGGCGAACCGCTTCTGCACGATATAACCGTAACGGTTGCCGTTGATCTGCTGGTTCGGAATGCCGTAGATTTTCCCGTCGACGGTCAGGCCGTCCCACATCACCTGCGGGACATCCGCTTTCAATTCGGGAGCGTATTTGTCCAGCAGCTCGTCGATCGGCTGGAGCGCGCCTTTGCGCACCAGTTCCTCCGGCTTCAGCATGTAGCCGGTCCACAGAATGTCGAACTTCTCGCCGGCCGCGAGCACGGTGTTCATCTTCTGCACGTAATCGCCGATGGCGATGGGAACCAGCTTGACGGTGGCGTTCAGCTTTTCCTTCACGATTTGGTTTACCGCCTCCTGCACCTGATCCTGATCGGGCTGCAGCTGCGACAGCGGGTAATACCAGGTCAGCGTAACCGGCTCAAGCTCGTCTGCGCTTCCCGTTTCCGGCGCAGGGGTTCCGGCGCTGTTGTCCGCGCCGTTTGCGCCATTCGCTCCGTTGGCACCGTTGCCGCTGCCGCCGCAGCCGGCAAACACGGACGCGGCCAACAAGATCAGCGCTAACATTCCTAACCATCGTTTTTTCATTGTGTGACCTCCTGTACATATTTGTTTTATGTTAACCCTTGAGGGAGCCAACCGTAAGCCCTTTCACGAAAAATCGCTGGAAGAACGGAAAGATCACCAGCATCGGTCCGCCCGCCAGCACGGCGATCGCCATCCGCGCCGAATTGTTCGGAAAGCTCGCCAGATCGATGCCGAGCTGTTGCGTAAACTCGGAATTGGAGGTGAGGAACTCGATGCTGTTTAGCGTCCGTACCAGCAGCAATTGAAGCGGCACTTTGTTCGGATCGTCGATGTACAGCATCCCGTTGAACCATTCGTTCCAGTAAGTGAACGAGATCAGCAGGCCCAACGTGGCCAGCGCCGGCGTGGACAGCGGAAGGATGATCCGGAAGAAGATGCGCAGTTCCCGCGCCCCGTCGATTTTGGCCGATTCGATGATCTCGAGCGGGATTTTCGACATAAACCCTTTCATGACCATGATGTTGAACGGCGACAGCAGCACCGGCAGGATAAGCGCCAGCAAGCTGTCTTTCAGATGCAGGTATTGCGTCATCAGGATGTAGGAAGGCACGAGACCCCCGCTGAACAGCATCGTAAAAAACACGTAAAACGTCGTGATCCGGTTATAACGGTAATCCGGCCGGGAAATGACGTAGGCGGTCATCGCGGTCAGCAGCAGCCCGGTCAACGCTCCGATTACGGTGACCGTGATCGTTACCCCGTAAGCCCGCAGCAAAATATCGGGAGCGTCCAGCAGATAGCGGTACGCATCCAAGCTGAACGATTCGGGAATAAATTGGTACCCGTTCTTGGTAATCGTCTTTTCATCCGTTAACGACACCGCCACTACGAGCAGAAACGGCAGTACGACGACGATGGACAGGACGATGAACAACAGATTGAGCCATATCTTGGAGATCTCGAATTTTTTAGGCATCGCCGGTTCCTCCTCCTTACCACAGCGAATGATCCGGATTGATTTTGCGCACGACGCCGTTCGCAAGCAGCACCAGAATGAACCCGACCACCGATTGATAAAACCCTGTCGCCGCGGACATACTCACGTTGCCGATCTCGCGCAGCGCCCGGTACACATAAGTGTCGATCACGTCCGTGGAGCCGTAGAGAAATCCGGAATTGTTCGGAATGAAATAATGCAGTCCGAAATCCCCGCGGAACATGTTGCCGATGGATAAGATCAACATGATGATGACGAGCGGAGCCAGCAGCGGAACGGTGATTTTCATGGCCATTTGCCGTTTCGTCGCCCCGTCGATCCGCGCCGCCTCGTAGTACTCGCTGTTGATGCCGATGATACCGGCAAAATAGATCAGCGTATTGAACCCGATCGCTTTCCATAGCTGGACCAGAATCAGGATTACCGGCCATGGCGCGGCATTCTGATACCAGCTGACCGGATCCATACCAAAAGCCTGCAAGGTGCGATTGATGAATCCGTCCGAGTGATTTAAAAACGCGTAAGCCACGTAACCCACCAGCACCCAGGATAAAAAGTAGGGCAGAAACAAGGCCGTCTGGTAATATTTGCTCCATTTCGCCTTGACTTCGTTCAGCAGAATCGCCAGCAGCAGCGCCGCAGCCGCCGTGGTCACGATGTAGGCGGCGTTGTACAGCACCGTATTGCGCGTAATCCGCCAGGCCGCATCGGTGGAGAACAGATAGCGGAAATTATCCAGGCCTACCCATTTGCTGCCGAACATGCCGAGATCGTACCTGTAATTTTTAAAGGCGATAATCAGGCCGACCATCGGAATATAGGCGAATATCAATTTGTACAGAATGCCCGGCAGCGACAACAGAAACAGCTCCCGGTTATTCCGGAAATGATGAAGTTCTTTCCGGATTTTCGATTTTTCCCTGCGCGTTTCCGCGTCGCCCGCCCATGAAACATTTTTCAACATAGCCAAGCTCCTTCCTTATGTTCCTTGCGCTTTGCGGCTGGCCTGCGATCAGGCTTTGCACGTCTAACGATAGCGCAGACCGGGGCTTGTTCGTTACTGTACAATTTCAGGATTGCTGTACGGGCGGGCTGTAACAATTTCGGATTACTGTACCGAGCGGCTCTCCCGCCTGAGCGAACGGCAAAAACCCGCTAACGGCAAACTCCGCTGCGGGTTCAAAGTGAAGATGGATTGGGGAGGCAATTTTACGTACTGCGGTCGATCGCCGCTTTGAGGCGGTATTCCTTCGGCGTTGCCCCGTAACGACGCTTGAACAGCCGGTAGAAATAGCTTTCGTTGCCGAAGCCGACCTTCTCCATGATTTCCGCCACGGTCAACTGCTGCTGCTCCAAATACAGCCGAGCTTGGGCAAGGCGGACTTCGTTAATCCGGTCAACGACCGACAGGCCTTCCTCCGCTTTGTACACCTGGCCCAGATGAACGGAGCTCAGCTTCAGCATATCGGCGATCCGCTGCACGTTGAGATCGGGATCGGCATAATGCTTGTCGATGATTTCCTTTACGGTGTCGGCAAGCAGCCGGTTTTTGTTGGCGCGCCCGTTCCGGCGCTGCTCGAACACTTCGCGCACCACCTCCATGAGCACGGCTTCGATTTCGTCCAGCGTTTCTTTCTCGAGGATACGCCGATTTATGGCCTGGAGGTTGACCGTAACCGGGTTCGCGTTATGTTGGTTCAATTCGCCGAGCGTATTGCTTAGCGTGACCGCCAAGTGAAGCAGTCCGGAATACATATTTTCGAAGCTGAAGGAACCGACCCGTTCCCGCCAGCTTCGGATCGCTTGCTCCGTCCCCTCCTGATTCCCGCTCTTCAACCCTTCCGTCAAGCTGCGTTCCAACTCCGGCGGAATACGGAACGAATCGTTCATCTCATTGGCACGGAGCCGATCCGGTTCAAGCACGGCGCCTTTGCCGAAAATCATCCGGTAGTTCGAGTGCCGCACCGCAAGGTTGTAATGCTCCGTAATCCGGCGGTAATCCTGAAACACCTCGCTAAGCGTTACGGTAAAGGTGATCCGGTAATAACGGAGAATGGTTCCTTGCAGCTCCTCGAAGCTCTGCCCCAGCTTCTCCAGCGTTTCTTGCGGCCCGCCGACGATAAAGACGAGATGGCCGCTTTTCATATCGGCGGTCTCGCAGGTTCCGCTGCGGCGCAGCAGCTCCTGGCCGATATTGGCGACGGCGAAATAGAGCAGCGATTCCGCCTGAGGGCCCTGCTCCCGGGCCAGTCGCTGGGCGTCGTCGATTTGTACGAGCGCCAGCCGAAGCGGCGACGGATAGGCCACATCGATCCCATACTGCTCCCTGATCCGCAAAAACGACGGTTCGTCTACGCTTTCGCTGAGGCCGATCAAGCTTCGCAAATGGTAAAGCTTGGCGATATTCCATTGCGACGCCCGTTCCTGCTCCAGCCCTTTGAGCTTGCCGAGCATTTCCGTCAGGTTGTCCGCAATCAGCGACAACTCATCCTGCGCCGGCGATGCGCCGCCGCCCCCCTGCGGCACCAGCGTCAGCAGATGGCCGACCGGTTTGTATAGCCGCAGCGCAAAGAACACCGACAGCAGCACGGCAAGAAGCGCCACGGACAGCGTGACCGCGATTTCCGTCCACCTCATCTGCCGAACGCTGCCCAGCACGTCGTCGTAATCCTGCAGGCTGATGATTTGCCAGTTGTTCAAAGCCTTGCTCAAATAGGTGACCTTGAATTTGCTTCCTTCGTGCGCGTAGATGAACGAGTCCAGCGAATGCTCCGAACCGGCGATGCGCCGGAGAATCTCCTTCGTGTCGAGCCCTGCGGGAAGCGAGCGATCGTTGGACATCAGCAGCCGGCCATCGCCGTCGGTCACGAACAGCATATCATTTTCCCGGTCGACCACCCGATTAAGCGCTTTCAGGTTATCCAGCATCCAACCGGGCTTCACCGTCAAGATCAACACATC
Organism: Paenibacillus sp. JL3B1040; assembly: GCF_057063165.1. Lineage (NCBI taxonomy): Bacteria > Bacillati > Bacillota > Bacilli > Caryophanales > Paenibacillaceae > Paenibacillus > Paenibacillus tiangongensis. The sequence continues at coordinate 4,011,562 of NZ_CM169317.1, forward strand.
GTCGTTGACGGAACCTAACGTAAGCCCGTCATATACGAAAAAAGCGAATACGTCGATCCCCTCGTTCCTTTTGTCCAGATCAAGCGGAAGCAACTGCATCTTCGGCAGCTCGCTGCCGGAAGCCATAACGTTCTCCAAGGCGTCATACAGCTGCCCGTTATCCATGCCGTGGTTCAACGACGAGAAAAAACGTCCCTGCTTCCCGTTATAAAATACGATAGCGTGCAGATAAGGAGAGGTCGCCACCGTTTTGTTCAACCGTTCGATTTTCAAGATGCTCTGTTTATAGTCCCCGCCGGATTTCAGCGCGATCATCTCTTCATCGTTATACAGCGAAACCGCCAAATCCTTGACGATTCCGTTCATGTTCTCGATATTGTAGTTGAGTTGGGTGAGCAATTTGCGGTCGGCGTCGTTTTGCAGGCTGAGCACCTTATCGCGCGCGACGGAGTTCAGGACGAGGGAGGCAATGGCAAGCATGGCGACGACGGGCATAAAACTGAGCATGATCCGCTGCAAATATTTGCGCGACCGGAGCATTTGCAGCACATTCATCGGTTCTCACTCCCTGCTTAAGTTTCGAGTTCAGACGTTTTCCATTACGGCATCGGGAGGACGCCTTGTATCGGGTGCCCTTACTATATCGTTCGCTTTTTTCATTGTCAATCCTCCCCTTGCCGCCCGATTCGCCAATTGTGACCGCAATCACCTCGCCATACGGGCAGCAGCGTTATCCTTCGAAAGAGAGAAGCCAGCGACAAATATCATGGATTCAGGAGGAGTTAACTTGGAGAAAATCGCGGTCAATTACGAAAAAATGTACTATGGTTTCCCGGTGATTCTGATCAGCTTCTACGATGAAAACGGGGTCGCGCATGTGACGCCGACTTCATCCTCTTATTCGCTCAAGGACATGGTTGTCTTGGGCTTCAACAGTAAGGGCTTTGCCGCGCAGCACCTCAAAGCGGGAGCCGACTTCGTGGTGAACGTGCCGGACCGTTCTCTGCAAGAGTCGGTCAACTACTGCGGTTCGCGTTCCGGCGCGGAGGGCAGCAAATTCGCCGCGGCCGGCCTGACGCCGGAAGCCTCGGAGCAGGTCCATGCCCCCGCCGTGCGGGAGTGCCCGATCTCGATCGCCTGCCGGGTCGCCCACGTCGTGGAAAGCGAGCAATTCCCGGGCGTAACCAACATTGTAGGTAAAATCGTGAGCCGATCCGTGGCCAAAGATTATTTGAACGCGGAGGGACGCCTGCAGATCGACAAGCTCAATTCGATAATCTACGCGGGGGACGGGGTTAACAAGGGGTTCCGGTATTTGCGGGAGAGCTGACAGCGGCGGGGGCTGGGCACAAATTTCCTCACGCGAAAAAAGCTGCTTCGTCGCTAAAGCGAGGAAGCAGCTTTTTTATCATTCACTCCATCAGCCAACGAAAAAGCACGTTCGCGTGATTATGCACCGGGTCCTTGGCGGCGTACAGCAAGGTGACCGGGCGTTCCCGCGCGAGCTCGCGGATGCGGTCGGCCAGCACGGCGCACTCCGGGCTGGCGTTCAATTCCCGGAGATAGCCGGCGCTGAAATCCGCATACCGTTCCATGCGGTGGGCGAATTCCTTGCGCAGCTCCGGGCTCGGGGCGATCGCCTTCATCCATTCGTCGATCGCCGCATCCGTTTTGGTCATCCCGCGCGGCCACAAACGGTCGACCAAAATGCGGTACCCGTCCTCGGGAGCCGCGGGTTCGTAGATCCGTTTCACGCGGATGGGGTTTGCAATATCTAGTGACATCCGACGGCAACTCCTTCATCATCATTCCTTCGTTGTCCCTATCATACCATGCCGAAGGAAAAAGCAAACAACCCCCGCCTTACTCCGGTTCAGACGCGTTGACCGATAATCGGTCGAACTGTACGCGGATGCTGTCCCCGCTCGCCCTGGCTTCCGCCGACAGTACGACGCGCATATTCGAGCTCCAGGTTACCGGCACGCTGGAGTACATCACATCGTCCACGTAAATCTGGATTTCCGTCCCGTTATGAACCAGCTTCATCGTATGGGTCCCGCCGTCATTATTCGCGTACACCAGCGTATCGCTGCCGCCGTTCAAATTGTACGCCCATACGCCGGTATCCTTATTCTGACTGAAACGCAGGTATTCGCTAGGGCTGACATACAGCCACAAACCGCTCCTTAGCCCCGTACCGTTGCCCTCCAATGAAACCCGTTCCACTTCAACGACTAACGGTTTCGATGCCGAAGCATGGAAGGGCTGGACGCTTTCGAGCGCTTTGCCGGACCAATAATTGACGCCAGTCGTCCCCTCGAAGGTTAACACGCCCTCTGCCTCTGTTGCCGTAATATCGGTAGGCTGGCTGGATCTCAACCCGCGATCAATGACAGACCAGTGGTTCAAATCAATAACGCCGTCATCGAAGTCGTCCTGCAAGGTGTTGGATGTCGGCATCGCTTCGACCGGCTTGGAGGCGAGCCCTTCACCCGATGAGCCGATGGCAGAAACCGTATAGTAATACGACACTCCGTTGGATACGGCAGTATCCGTGTATGTGGTGTCGGTGACCTGACCGGCAATCGTTACGTAAGGGCCGGCCGGCGTCGTGCTCCTCCGCACATGGTATCCCGTTGCCCCTTCCGCTGGCGACCAGTTTAACTCGATGGTTCCGTCGTCGCCCAAGGCAGACAAGCCCATGACTTCAAACCGGATGACCGCCAGATCATAATCGTCCGGACTACCTGCCCTTTGTGCCCGAACAAGCGCCTGGGACATCGGCGGCAGTGTCGTCGGCGCCGTATATCTCCCTTGCGCATCGATCGTTCCGTAGGCGGGACTCCCGACGACCGACCATTTGATTTTCCCCGAAGCTCCGATCAGTTCCCCGTTGAAATCGATGGTTGCGCCGGGCACCGCCGACACTTCAGCCGGCGTGATCTTCAACTGAATCGGCTCCGGTACGGTGGTATAAAGCGCGACACTGTTCGCCGGCACATCGAAATCATCAAGCGACACGGAAATCGGGTTCCACGAGCGGTCGCCCGGAATCACGAGTCCGCCTGCCGTAGGCTGCAACTCGTCGGTATACACATGGCGGTGGAACGGTTTATGCAGCGGCTCCGAGAACTGAAGCGATACCTGCTTGCTGCTTGAGCTTTTGTTGACGACGAACACCGAATACTCGCCATCCGGCCGCTTCACGGACGTGACATGCAAATCGGGGTCGTCGGACTCCGTCAATAACACCTGGGAGTGCGCGCCCGTAAAGCGGGAGAACAAACCGAACGTATAATAAGTATGGCGCGGTACCGCGCTGTTCTCCGGCCAAACCCAGGTGCCGAATTCAGCGCTGTCGAGGAAGTTCAGCGGATCGACCAGATACTGGTCGGCGAGCCGCCATACCAGAATGCCCGACACTCCGCTGCGCATGCCGGAAACCATCAGATCGGCAAGCTCAATGGCATTCTGAGGCGTCGTTTTATCCCCCGGCGCAGCGATCTCCGTAATCATTAACGGCTTTCCCGTCGGCTGTACGTAAGCCATCCGATCGGACGTCCAGTCGGCCAACGTCGTATAGTTATGCCCGTAGGCATGTCCTTCGTAGATATCCAGAATATCGTTCATCTGTTCCGCCGCATACTGCATCCAAGGAAGTCCGCCGGATTCGTCCGGCCCGAGCAGCTTAATTTGCGAACGCAGCCCGTCTGCGACAAGCCGCTCGTGGATCGCCCGGTACATGGCTTCATAATATGCCATCTGATCGATATGCGCTGGCGTCTCGAAATCGCCCAAATTGGGCTCGTTATAGCTGGTCACATATTTGATGTTGTCGTACCCCTTGTGGACGATCAATTGCTGCAGCGTCGCCGATACCCACTCTGCCCATTCTTCAAGATCGGTCGGAGCGCTCGTTTCCGGCTTAGCCAGCCCGTCGAAGCCAAGCCAGCTCTGCACCTCTTCGGTCATTTTCCATCCGGCAACCAGGTTGACGTCGATTTGCTGCGATTTCAACTCATCCAACACGCGGTACACGGCCTGCATTTTGACGCTGTCCGTTTGCATGCCCTCCCAGTCGATGACATGCGGATCTTGGTTGTCATTGACCGGCTCCATCCAGTCGATCTGGTACCAAACGCGGACCACGTTGGGCTTCAGTTTGGCCAAGCGCCGTTTCTCCAGCTCCCACCAATGCCCATTGTAACCGTTTTCCAAGCTTTCCGGCATAAAGTGGAATGGATCGTATTCCGCGCCGATCCCCAGAAAATCCGCATTTACGACCGTGGTCACATCGACGGATACCGTGGATGTGTTCCCACCGGCCAAAGCGGGGAGCGGCGGCAGCGAAAGCGCCCCCAAACCAAAAATCAAACTGAATACACCGCTAAACCAGGCTCTCTTCAACTTCATGCTCAGGTTCACCTCTTTCCTAATTTGAAAGAACGGACATCCCTTTGACAAGCGAATCGATCCTCATCTCCCTCCCTCCGGCCCCCTGTAGTTTGGATGACACCTTTAGTGTAATCGCTGGATCGGCACGAATAAATTCGACATTTTTAAGATTGTTATCCATTTTCACCCTTTTTCCGCCTGACGAAATCCCCCTCTCGCTCTAACGCTGTCGCGATATTGCTGCGGGGTAACCAAGGTCTTCTTACGAAACAGGCGGGTGAAGTAGGGGGCCGATTCGAGTCCGACCTCGGCGGCAATTTCATAAATTTTCTTATCGGTGGTCTTGAGCAGCAGCTTCGCTCTGTTAATCCGTGTTTCATTGATGTATTCCAGTAACCCCTTGCCCGTCTTCTGCTTATACATTCTCGAGAAATAGGGCGGGCTTAAGTATACCAGCTCGGCCAACGTGGTCAGCGACAATTCCTCATGCAGAAATTCGTGGATATATTGGTGGACCCGTCCGATGATATCGTTGGTTCTCTCCATCCGCTGGCGCCCATTGTATTCAGCAATCCGGATCCCCAGCTCGCCGAAATAACCCAGCATTTCCTGCCAATCGGCATGGCGGTTGGGGTGAGCCAGCTTCTCCGCGTCCAATGTGGTGAGCAAGTCGCCGCACAGCCTCCTTTGATTGAGGTAAGCCAGGAAAAAAGCCGATAGCCGAAAGAAAAATTCCAGCTTGAACCACTCCGGTTCTCCTTCAAGGGGAAGGGAATCCTGTGCGCCATCAAACCATTCCTGAAACAACCCCATAAAAATCTCCGGCTGCCCATGATCCATCGCGGTCTCCAGCAAATCCAGTTTGTTCAGCTTAGCGCGTAAACGCTCGACCTCCATCGCGGATTGGCTGGAACCGCGGCCATTTTCCTGCCCCGGGGCCAGCTCGGTAATCAGCATTTCTTCCCCGGTCCCCTTGCGCAAGAGCATCTGAACTTTAGGGACTCCACCCGGCTGCCGACCTGCTCCCAATTCACGGGATCGGACGCCGCGGCCAAGGATAACGGGATGTTCAATCCCCGTTTGCAAGCATCCTGAATCCGTTCCAGAGCAGGGTTTACCGCCGGCCGGAGCGCGAAATTGGATTCCCCTGCATTCGGCTGGATCAGCCAAATGAGGCGCGATGGATCGTATTGGAACCCTTTTTGCTTGTTCATTCAGTCCCCTCGCTTCACTGGTTTATGCCTTTCACCGTAAATATAAAAGACGTTCCGGACCGCTCAGAACGGGACACTGTTGCGGTTTTTGTCTTGGATTAAGCAGTTGCTTCCCGCGGGGTTAATCGTGCGCTACCAACTCGCGTTTCAACGTCTGCTCACCCGTAATTGCCCGAATCAGGTGATATGCGGTGCACTCGATGTCCCCGTAAGTGTTGATCATGGTATCGATGGATGCCTCGTATTCTTTATGGACAAACGGATGGTAATGGGAGACGAAAATGATCGGCGTATCGAGCTTGGTCCATCCTCCCATCATATTTCTGGCCACCTCATCGTGAAGCCGAACAACGTTCAGACCGTAACTGAGCCGGCTGCCGATCGAGCACAGGATCAGATCGTAATGGCCGCCCGAGGCTGCCTCGAACAACCGATCGGGTCCGGGATCGACCCACTGATCGACGGAGCTCGTCAACCGGGATAGCTCCTGCTTGATGCGGCTGTACAATTCGCCGTATTGATCCTGATAGTTCATGATCGCCACGTGCAGCACGCGGGTATTCGGACCGATGGCAAATGGGATTTTTCCGTCCCGGTCCCGAACGAGAGTCATGCCGTCTTGAGCAACGCGTGCCGCCAGACGAAGGTTCTTCTCTGTATCGATGGGTTGCCGTGCTCGGGACATCCCGGCGATCGTACCCTCGGAATTTCCAAACAACCCCATCTGCTCTTTGAGAGCAATCACACGGCATGCCCGGTCGCGGAGGGTCTCCATCGTCAGTTTCCCCTGCTTCAGCCGCATTTCCATCTCGGCGTAAAACCGGTCGGTCACGCGGGGAAACAACAAGACGTCGCAGCCGTTCTCCAGAGCGGCGGCACAGGCGTCGAAGTAATTCATGAAGCCGACCGCGCCCCCCATTTCAATGGCATCCGAGACGATCAATCCCTCAAACCCCATTTGCTTGCGAAGCAGATCGACAAGCAAGCGCTTCGATACCGTTGCCGGCGGATACAGCCCGCGCTCATCCGGCGAATCGAAGGCCGGGAGCGAGATATGTCCCGGCATCACCGCCATCGCCCCTTCATCGATCAGCGCCTGGAACACCCGACCCGGACCGTCCCACCATTCCTCCGCGGCAAGCGGATTGACCGGTGTCGTCAAGTGCTGGTCCAGGGACGAATGACCGTCTCCCGGGAAATGCTTGATCGTCGCCATCATCCCGTGATCCTGCAGCCCCTTCATATAAGCGCCGACCATCTTGATCACATGCGCGGGATCATGGCCTGCGCTTCTCATGCTGACGACCGGACTGTCCGGATCGACGGCCAAATCCGCCACCGGCGAGAAGGTCCAATTATAGCCGATATCCCCCGCTTCCTCGGCGGTAATCTTACCTGTTTCGTACGCCAGTTCCGGCGAATTCGTCTGGCTTAATCCCATCATGTACGGAAATTTTGCCGCCCCCTGAATCATGTTGCCGGGCCCGCATTCCAAGTCGCTGACGATCAAGGGCGGAATGGCATAAGTGTCCTGCATCCTTTTGATCGCATCCTGCAGTTCCGTTCGATCGGCGGGATGAAAAAAGACGGAGCCATACTGCTCCTCCCTGTTCTCTTCCTGAATACGTACGTAGGCGGGGCATATCACCTGATTCAGCAAACCCCTGAAATCCAGGGAATCCACAATTCTCCGCGTCTGCGCGGTGCTTCTGATCTGAAATTTCATTGGATACCTTCCTCTCTGTAATAGGTTGAACGATCTACCATGAAATTTGAATCGTTCCGCTCACCTGTTTGACGCGCAGCTTGTTGCCCTCCCGTTGCCATGTCACGATTTCTCCGGAGGCATATTCCTTCCTGACCACGACCTGCCCGGCGTCCATCGCTCCGATCGGCGGATAAACGGTCAGCGAGGCGCTCTCCAGTCCTCCCACCGCGATCGTTCTCGAGGGAGTCCGCTCCGGCGTCGAGACCGGGCTGGTCTCCCGGCACCATACCTGACCATGGTGCGACTGATCCACAAAGACGCGGCATTCGTCATAGAAAGTGCGGTCCAGTGCATAAGGCGCCGCCCCTTCTGCAAGGCAAACCGTCTGGCCGATCAGCACCGGCACCCCATCCGGACCGCGAAGCCGGAACGTGACCGAGGTATCCTTTTTACAGCCGGTAAAGATAAAGCCATTGTCGTGCCGCTTGACAAACATCAAGGCCGGCGTGGATGCCCGGTCGAATTTATGCTGCAGGATCGTGTACCCGAAATGCTGCAGCATATAACGTACTACAACAGACCCGTCCAGGTATGCCGACTCCTGCCGGATGGGAAGATGCGTAATGCCCGAGGCCTCATACGGAAGCGACCCGCGTACCCAACCGATTCGCCCCCCTTTCCAGGATGGCAGCGAACGGCTTAACGCAAAGGCCCGAACCCGGCCGTCCAACATCACCTCCATCCCCGGCATGGTATGGGGATCCGCCGTATCCCTGACTCGTTCCGCCAGCCCACCGTCCCCAATAAGGGCCCGGTGCCGGAGAAGCAACGGCTCCGTTTCCCGGTCACAAGCAAACCCGTCTCCTTCAAAGGCAAAGCCGGTCACTTCGAAATCGCCTTCCAGCGCTTCTTCCCGCACCAGATTGAGCATATCCAGCAACTCCGGATCGTGAACCGCCCCGTAAAGCAGAACTTGACCGCCCGACCGGACGTAATTCGCAAAATACGTGGCGCGTTCCCCGGTTAACCAACTGGCGGAGACCAACAGGATCGTGCTTGCCAGCTTCTTCAGACCCGGCTCCTGCAGCGAAAACATCGTATCTGTCCCCACCACCGTATTCAGCGGCAGTCCTTCATTAATGGCATTGCGTATAAACCAGTCGTGAAAAAACACGCTCCCGGACCGATCCTGCGAATCCGCCGCCGCTTCATGCAACTCGCGGAAAGGGTATACCCAGGTTAATAATCCCGCCTCGTCCGGATGATCCTTTAAAGCCCGTGCAATATGCGGAACGATTTCTCTGGGTCCGTCCTCCAGCAGTTCTCCCTTCTCCGTATCAATCGTCAGAATTTCGACGATACCGGGACCTTCCAGCTTGCCTTCGGCATTCACTCTTGCCGCAGCCAGCGGGCAATAAATATCGTGGGGCTCGCGGTCGTACAAATCCCACCACGGGTTCTGCCAAAACCAAGGATCATTCGGATAAAAACGAAACGGGTACGTTTCCCCCGGCAGTTCGGCGATCCGCGACAGGTACCCCGTCATCTCCAGCCCAAAATCATAGTTCAGCGCTCCCCAAGGCGAATTAGGCGGGGGCAGCTCAATATACCCTTTCTCGTATAGATCGAGCATCGGGATGCAGTCCTTCGCCAAATCCATGCCCGTGCCGAAGTTCGTGCCGCGAATTTCCGTACGGTAGCCGGGGCATTCCCGTTTGAATAGATCCCAGAAGGACATCACCTTTGCCGACAGCTCCGCAAAGTCCGCCAGCGGCATCTGCGTGCCGTCATAATTTGCCCCTAAATAGGTCCAGGGGAAATAAGAGAGCGCAAAGCCGTTCGAGAACCATATATAATCGAATCCCATCGCGGGCAAATAACGGGCACATTGGCGGCCAAGGAATTCGCCGAACGGGGTCCCCTCGGGAATTCCGTTCGGATACGCCGCATAGGAAGCCGTATCGCCATGCAGCGTGGACCAGGTGCATACGACGGTATAATCCGCCTTCAGGGCGATAAATTTCCCGCCTAAATCGGCCCGGTTAATTTCGGGATGATCCTGATATTTGAACGGGGAATAAGCAAACTCAGGACCTGCGTCAAAGGCGGCCCCTACTTCTAGCGTCACACCGAACCGCTCCGACGCGACGCGTTTGAAGCTGCCTACAATACCGGCAAGATCGCCGTACGTCATCCGTACCGGTTCGTCCGTGTACGGCCGGGCGATCCGCGGATCATGTTCACCTTGAATATGGCTGAAGCATTGCTCATTCGCGAAGCCGATATATTTGGCCCACTCCAATTCCGCTTCCGGTTGTCCGCTCCAGGTCAAGATCTCACTGCCGTCCGAAACCCACAGCAGCATGGAAGCCTTCTCGGCCATATCGATTAACGGTAACCACTGCCGGATCGCTTCAGCACAGACTTCATCGACGTCAGCCGGCTTCAAACTGGTAAACGGCTTCAGGCTCATCTCCAGGGTAGCTCGGCGCAGCGGCTTTTTGATTGCACTCCATGTCATTTTACGAGACACCTCCTTATACCACTTCAAGCTCAATGCCAAGAACTCTGGCCACATGCGCCAGCTTTGCATTCACGTGTCCGACGCCTAGGGCAAAATGATGGGTGGGCCCCGCCGCGCACCAGTCCTCGACAAATTCGGCGACACGGCGACCAAAGCTGCAGCGGGTGTTGGTATTGCCCGTTTGCGGAATTTCCCCCGGGACCGATTCGCCTTCGGCAGCGATCATTTTGTATCGTCCGTCCGCCGTTTGCGAAATGCCAAGAAGCGTTACGGGCCCCGTCTTGATGCTGAATTCAACGCCGATGCCGGAGCCGCTCTTCCCATGGAACACATCCAGGCCGCGGATCACCGGCCTGCCGTCGCTGATCCGGATATTGTGCGGACCATCGTGGCCGACCAGCACGATATCATCGTTGAAATCGCATGGATGCAGCTCGGCGAAAGAGCCGCCCGCGCCAAGCCGATCCAGGATCAGCATCGCCGCGCAGGTCTTCAGGTCGGCTTCGCCGGCCAGCGGGATTCCTTTGCCGGTGAGCAGCGAATTGCCCAATACCATGTTGGCCCCGATCCGTTCGTATTCGTTGTTGTCGAGGCCGCGGTAATAATAAGCGAGTCCGGACAGCCCGTAGGCCGTAACCAGCTTGTCGAGGCCGACGGCCACCTTGGCGGACCAGGCCAAATCCTCCTCCTTGATCGGCCTTGTGATGGGATCGATGAAGGGATCGGCGAGGGAAAAGACGCGATGGATTTCCTCGAGCTTGGCTTTGATCTCTCCCGGAGTCGCCGCGTTGACCAGCTTGGCCAGATCGCACATTTCAAGCATTTGCACATGCGCGCCGAACGTCGCCGTGAAGGCGGTGGGATCGGAATTCATGTCATACATGCCCTCGTACGTATGGCCTAAGTAACCGATCCGGGCGTGTTTGAAGGCTTTGCGTGCATTCGCCACCTGGCACCAGGCTTCAAGTTCGCGAGCGACCCGCATGTCTCCGTGCAGCGTCCCGACGATCATCCCGGCCGCAGGTTGCCCCGCCCGCACCAATACGCCGCTGATTTCCGGCAGCGAGCAGATATTGTCGTTTGCAAGCTGCATATAGGTCGTGGTATGCCGGTAATCCAACCGACTCAGAGGCTGCAAGGCAACTAGCACGGTCGGTACGGCAAGGTTGAGAATGACGGTTGCCGCCGTCGAGGAGGTTACATACGTGCTTAAATAGCAGAACAGAAAATCGACGTTGTCCGCCTGCAGCGCGGCGGCAGCCGCAAAAGCCCGGTCCACGTTGTCGACAAAGCCGGCCGACACCACTTCCACGTCACAATTCCGCAGTAAAGCTTCGAAGCTTCGGCCATTGCCCTCCAATTCCTCCCGCAAACCCGGAAACTGTCCCCAATACGGTTCATGGCCGACAGTAATCAGACCTACCCTTGCTTTTTTGCGATTGAATAATTCACTCATTTTTACACCACCAATTGATTTATCGTTACACTTATATCCTAGTAATTACGGGATATTCAAACAATGAACAGAACAATAATTATTGGAATAATTCTACGATTTCGTTATAATATCAGCATTCGTTAATGAAGGAGGCGGCTGAAATTGATCGAACCTGTCGCGATCTATTTTGAACAATGCGAACCCGGCTGGCATGTGCCCTCGGCGCGAACGCACAACCATATCCTCTTGCTGATGACCGAAGGAGAAACCGTTTACACATTGGAACAGGAAATCCCGCTGCCATTAGTCCGGGGGGAAATGTTGTTTATTCCCCAAGGCACCTTGCGCTCCGCCGCTAATGCGAAGTCGGAGCCTCATCACATGTATGCCGCCCATTTCCAGTACGAAGGGGACGGGGAGGGCTTGCCCCTGCTGAGCGCTCCTTTCGTTTGCAAGGCCAAACTAACTAATGCGGATTACATACGGCATCGCTTCTCGCAATTGACCCAGCACTGGTTGCGCAAATCGCGTTACGCAAAACCGCTGGCTCACGGCATCCTCCTGGAAATGCTGGCGCTCCTGAACGAAGAGGCGGACGACTTCGAATCACCGTCAGTTCGCGGGAAATCCCAAAGCATCGTCTTTCAATTGCAGCAGTACATTCTTGAACACTATCGGGAGTCGTTATCGATCGGAGACCTGGCCGCTCACGTTGGCCTGACTCCGAATTATGTCAGCGCGTTGTTTAAGCAAACGACAGGCAGCACCTTGACGGAATACATTCAGCAAATCCGGATTTCCGCGGCTTGCGACTTGCTGACCGGTTCGCCGATGAACGTGAGTGAAATTTCCGATTTCCTGGGCTTTTGCGAGCCTTCCTACTTCAATAAAGTGTTCAAAAAGGTAACCGGATCGTTGCCTTCGGCCTATGTTAAAGAAAAGCCTCGCATCTGGATTAACGACAAATCGGAGCCATCCGATCCTCGGCTTCGAAACGGTTAATATCGGACAACAAAGTATAAATCCTCTCGTTTTACTCCGCGTGACAGGCCGATATAATAAATAAAGGAAACCACTAACTTGAATCAGAACCAAAATAAAGGAGGCTTTTCATGATGCATCGGTTCCCCCCTCCTCCGCCGGCTTATGTCTATTTACCGACGGGGTCGACCGCCGTTAGCAACCCGATGGACATGTACGGCTACGCCAAATGCCGCGTTTACATCCAAACGACGCAAACGGGTACCCGCATCGATGTAACTGTCAAGGGAGCCCCGAACGAAAGCGGCATTTACGCTCCCGAATTAGGGACGGAGGCCGTCAAGACCGGAATAACCGGCACAACATCCTACGTTTTGCAGGACATCTCCCGTTTTCTTAGAATTGAAGTCGCCAATTTCACCGGGAACTGGACGATCTGGGTGGTCCCCCTTCAGGTCTGACCTACAATACCAATGAGGAGGGTTCGAACATGGCCAAGCTGAAAGTCGAAGACGGCGCACTAACGTATGAAGGAAGCTGGACGGTCCAGCACACGGCAAATGCAAGCTTATCCAGCAGGCACGACTCGGACGGCACTACAGCCGCCAACGCCACGGTTTCATGGAGCGGATATTTCAGGGGCCTTGATATCCATGCCACCAAAGGACCTAATTTCGGGAAAGCCGACGTCTTCGTTGATGACATGCTTCATGGCGAAATCGATTATTACGCTGCATCGGGACAGCATGGGGTACAGGTGTACGCCATCACAGGACTAAGCGACGGCGTCCACACCGTTTCGATTCGCAAAAAAGGCGTCAAAAACGCTTCCTCCACCGCTTGTTACATCGATATCGATTATTTGATGGCCGATTTTGTCCCCCCGGGATCGTCCGTCTTGCGCAGCATCGTCTGTATCGGTGACTCGATTACCTTCGGCGCGAATGTGTCGCAAAGACCGGAGCAGCTGTACGGGCGCAGGCTCCGGCAAATGCTGTCGGTCCCGGTAAGCATCCACGGTTTGTCCGGAGCTCCGATCGGCACGGTCACCGGCATCATTGACGCCGTCGTTGCCCCGCGCCGTCCCGACCTCGTATTGTGGCTGGCCGGAATGAACAATGCCAATCCGGGCGCGGACCTGGAGAAGGGCTTCGATAAGCTTCGGGAATGGCTTCCGGAAACGCACATCATCGCTTCCACGATTCAATACAACACGTACTACACGGAGGCCCAAAATCAAGTTAAAGTGAATGAAGTCAAGGACGCTTGCCTCCGCAAAGGCGTCCCGTGCGCCGATCTCTATACGGCCACCCAAGGCAACACGTTCATCAACACCCCGGAGGGCACCGTGCACCCGAATGGAGACGGACAAGGCCTGATCGCAAATTTGTTTTATAACGAAATCGTTAAGCTGCTGAACCAATCCTAATCCGCCCCGTTCCCGCCGCAGGGCTTCGGAGGTCAGGGATAACGCGAACGCCTGAAGACTTAATCCGATTTTCCGGGCAGTCTTCGGGCGTTTTCGGGTGCTTATTCCGTTTGAAAATTCAGGGTTTGGCTTGGCTTGTTCGTTAAGACCGGGGCTTCGCCCTTGAACAAGACCGTATACGACGAATTCCGCTCCGGCTGGCCGGTGACGATCAGCTCCAGCTTCATTCTGCCGTTATTTCCGGCCGGCAGGAGGAATCTCGCGGTTGGCCCCCGGAGGTTGGTCCCCGGTTTGGCCCGGCCGAAGTCCCACACCAGCAGCAGATGCCTCTCCCCGGATCCCAACGTCAGATAAGCCTGCATCCTCCCGGGCTCTATCGCGGTGGGACCATCGTTTAACAACCACAGCTCCGGCTCGAACCAATCTCCTTCCCGCCATACGAATTTGGGAATACGCGCGCTCGCCACCACCGGACGGCAGGAAGCCTGCACGGCGGAATAAGCCGGCTTGGGCTTGGCAGGCCAACTGATAATGCTGTTATTCGCCGCAGCAGGCCAGGCTTCGTTAAAGCACCAGTTCAATGCCATGGAGCATTTCGGCTGCTGGCGCCGCGCTTCCTCGTAAATGCATTTGTAGCCTTCAGACTGCAGGAGCTGCCCCCGCTCCACCAATTGCTCCAGCGTCTCGGATGGTCCGAAATAATACTCGAGCTGATCGGGCATCAACCACATCTCCTCGGACAAAGCGTTTAATCCGTGGTGACTTTCCCAGGAGGTCCCTCGTCGCGGCGGGAACAGCTCCTCCGGCGGGATGAAGCTGCGCAGCTGCTCCACCGAAGCCGGTGCGGGAACGCCGAATTCCGTATACGCGGTATTGCTGGCCTTCGGCATCGCCTCGAACACGTCTTCGCCTGTTCTGTACCGGAACATATAGTGGCCATGCCCCATCCCGTCAAGCGGGGAGGTCATGATGAACGGCGTATGCGGATCCAACTCAAAGCAGTTGGCATTCAAAAGACGCAAAGGATAGGATTGCTCTGTCATTCTGGACCAGGCATTAAACAGCTCGTTGCCGCCGCACCAAAGAACGACCGAAGCGTGCCGGCGCAATCTCTTCACGATCGAGCGGGATTCCTGATCCAGCACCTTCAGGTATGCCGGCGCATCCGGATATTGGTTGCAGGCCAGCGGAAACTCCTGCCAAACCATGAGACCCAGCTCGTCGCACAGCTCGAAGAACGGGGTCTTGTTGACGATGCCGCCGCCCCACACCCGCAGCATATTCATGTTTGCCTCCCTGGCCAGGGTCAACAAGGTCCGGTAATCCTCCGCCGTGATTCTCCCCGGAAAAATATCGGGGTTCACCCAGTTGGTCCCTTTACAAAAGATGCGCCGCCCGTTTATCTCCATCGTGATCGGGGGATTGCTGCGGCTTTTCGGAAATTGACTTGGCTCCTTCCACGCGCCATCATGCATCACCAGTCTGACGCTTCGGAAGCCGATCCTCTGCACGTGGATATCCGGATCGGAGAGGCTCCCTTCCGGAGCGCGCAGCCAGACCTCGGATCGGTACAGCGGTTGATCCCCATGGTTATGAGGCCACCATAGTTGCGGCTTCTCGATCGAAGCTTGCAACATGCAGCTCGTGCCCGTCACCGCAAGCACTTGCTCCACCACGGTTTCGCCTGCCGGATCCTTCACACGCCAAACCAACTCTCCCGCATCTCCGGCAAGCTCCGCTTGCATGGTGAGCTTCACGTGATCGCAAGCCTCGTTCAGCTCGTAAAATACCTCCGAGCATGAAATATGAGTTTTTGGACGAACGAGCAGATAGGTGTCGTCCCAGATCCCGAGCGGAATGAGGCGGGGATGCCAATCCCACCCGTAGCTGACCGCCGGCTTGCAGGAATGGTCCGCCTGGTCGCGGCTTTTGGGGGCTCCGGGCCGTTTGGGAACCGGCTCCAGCCGGACCTCCAGGAGCGCTTCGCTCCCGGGCGTAAGCGAATCCGTCAGATCCAGTTCCACCGGCGTAAACATCCCCTCCTGTTCCAGCAACAGCTCGCCGTTTAGGGTTATCCGGAAGTGATAATCGATGCCTTTGGAGATGAATACAACCCGCTCCTCCGGGGTAAATGCCGGAACGCGAAGCTTGCTCCGGTAAGTCCAATATTTATCCTCCATCCATTCGTATTGCCGCCAATTCTCCCCGTAGGCAGAATCCCCCCAATGCTCCGCCCGGGCCCAATCCAATTGGACCGCGCCGGGAACGACCGCGGGTACCCATCTCGCCGGAGTTGCCTGCCGGCTATCGCTCCAGCCGACCTCCCACGAGATCTCCTGTTTCACGCTGTTCAACACGAACCGCCCCTCTCAACAAAAGTCAATTTATGTGTCTTTCTCCGGCACAATGGCCTGATGCATCGTCAATAATTGCCTCAACTCCTCTACCTCCACGCGGTAAACAGGGATCGATCTGCTTGCGGCAATAGCCGCAGCCGCTCCCGCCGCCTGACCTGTGGCCATGCAACTGGCCTGAACCCGGTATGCCGAGGAGGCTATGCCGTCTCCCGATATGCATCGGCCGGCTGCAAGCAGATGCTCGCTTCCGCGGGGAATCAACGCTCCATACGGAATGGTTGGAACCACGCCTTCAGTCAATGGGCGGACTTCGGTTGTATTTGAATCCGATTGATGAATATCAATGGGATAATAGCTGTAACAAACCGCGTCCGGCCAAACTCGTCCGCTAACATAACTAGGGGCGTCCACCCGGGTCTCCCCGATAATTCGCCAGGTTTCACGAATGCCGCATTCATTTGCAAAATCCGAAACGTATAACTTCTCGCAACCGGGAATCCCGCGCAGAAAATGAACGATACGCAGCAGTGCCTCGCGTGCTTTGATTTCTGCCTGCGACTTTAGCGGCGAAGTGGAGCCATCAATCCAGGGGATATGCAAGGATGCGCTTCCTCTATGGACCAGTTCCCTGTAAAATGGAAATTCGCCCGGTAAATGATCCGTAATCCTGATCTCCCCTGCCGCTAATGCGGAGGCATATCTCTCTTTCAACACACTTCGATCCACGTTTTCCAATTCGTATCCTTCCAGTTTGTAGACCAAAGTGCCCGGTTGGAGCACCGCTTCCCTTTCCCTCTCATAGCCCATCATTTCCGCAATGTTGGCATCGCCGGTAGCATCGACCAGTTTTTTAAATCCGATGGCCATCAGACCCGTTTTTCCTGTCGTAAATAACAAAGGCTCTCCTTGCTCGTTACTGTCCACTTTGATGGCGGCCGGCATTTCATGAAACCGAAGGTCCACTCCCGCCTCTAGACACATCTCATCCAGTACGGCGCTGTACAGGAAGCGGTTGACTCTGATCTGATGCTCCCAATGCTTTCCCTCTTGGATAGGCTGAGTGAAATCCGGGAGTTCCGCCCCGCCTTTAGCAACTGTACGTTCAATAGCTTCCCAGCCGATGCCGGAGATAACCTGTTTTCCCCCTGCGTGGAACAACCCCGGGAAATCTACGCCCGCTACCACCGTCGTACCGCCCAGTACACCGTTTTTCTCAATTAGCGCGGTGCGCGCCCCGGCCCTGGCGGCCTGAACCGCAGCCGTAAAACCCGCCGCCCCTCCGCCTATAACAACGACATCATATGAAGCTGTTGCTTGCTGTCCATCCATCCGCACATCAATCCACCCCTCATGATTTGACCTGTTTCAAGCCTCCATTTATCCATCCATCGTATCAAGAACGAGCACCCAATCGTTTCCCCTCCCGGCGGAAGGCGGACGGAAGAACGCCGTGCCCGAGTTGGGATATTCTCCAATCTCCCGAAATTCGCCGGTACGCGGGTCAAACCACGAAGCCGCTGCCCGCGATCCCGCGATCTTGCCCATCGTAACCTCCACCGGCAATCCGTTGGGGGTGTACACGAAGGCGTACTCCCTGCCGCGAGCCGCCGTCATATAGTTGGCGCCCGGGCGGTTATTGGCGACCAGGCTCTGATCCGGAACCCGTTCCGGCAAAGGCCGGGATTCCATTAACGCGCGGAGGTGACGCATTTGCGCAGCGCCTGGCCGATGCAGCCCCTCCTGCCAGGTCATCACGAAATCATCGTCCGTCTCCCGCGTCATGGACCAGATGCTGTGCTGGCCGTACGTGTGCCCAAAAGCCCCGGAAAGCACCGCATAGTAGGCTGCCGTGCGCACGTCGGCTGCATCGAAATAGCCGTTTTCCGGTTTAAATCCCACCGGGATGTCCTCGTAGCAGGGCTCCGCATCCAGCGTCGGTTTAACCGGGGAACGCCCGTAATCCGCATTTACGAACTCGTAATTCACCAACTCGCGTTGGCCATGTCCCGATTGAATCATATTGAAGTCGAGCCACGACTCCTCATGGACGTGATGGGACGAGGATTGCCAGCCCTGCGGATGAAACGTCATCAAATGGCGTCCGTCATCTCCGGCCTTAATCCCTTCGGCCATCTCCCGAATGACGGCAAAGTGCTCATAACGCACTAGCGGCCGGTCCCCGCCAAGCACCCAGATCAGGTTGGGGCGATTTTTGTAACGATTCCCCAGCCATCGACCGTAAGCCCGCGCATTCTGCTCGTGAAAGATGACCGGTCCCTTTCCCCCCTTCAGATGAAACTTGTCTCCCCAAGTCGGGAGCAAGGCGACATATAAGCCTAACGAGGCTGCCATATCCAGAACGAAATCGATATGGGCCCAATAAGAGTAGTCGCCTTCCGTATCCGGCAGCAGTGGATCATATTCCCCGCGCTCGTTCTGCTTCAGCGGTTTTCGCCCATACGCGTTTCCCGTCCTCAGTCCGTCGGCTTCCGACAGGATCACAGTCTGGATCACGTTGAATTGCTGCTCCGCGCGATAGCGCAAATAATGCTCAGCCTCGTCCCGATCCAGCTTATGAAGCAGGTTCCAAGCCGTATCCCCCAGCCAAAAGAACGGCGTCCCGTCCGTAGTGGTCAAAAACCGCCCATTCCCGCTGATCTTCAACCCTTGCATGC
Source organism: Paenibacillus sp. JL3B1040 (assembly GCF_057063165.1). NCBI lineage: Bacteria > Bacillati > Bacillota > Bacilli > Caryophanales > Paenibacillaceae > Paenibacillus > Paenibacillus tiangongensis. The sequence continues at coordinate 4,030,283 of NZ_CM169317.1, forward strand.
TCATCCGAGTTTCCTCCCTTTAACGCGTAGCGTTTGTTCATTCAGTTCGTTCGGGTCGTTCGGTTCAGCCCTTTACCGCGCCCAGCATAATGCCTTTGACGAAAAACCGCTGCAGGAAAGGATAAACGACAACGATCGGCAGCGTCACCAGCATCGTGATCGTCATTTGCACCGATTGCGGCGTCATCACCCGCACTTGTCCGGTTCTCGTCAGCTCTTCACCGCTCATTCCGGCGATGCTGCTCGTCTGATTCAGGAAGTTATACAGCAAGAGCTGCAGCGTTTGCAGCTTCGGATCCGATACCAGGAAGAAGTTGTCAAACCACGTATTCCACTGTCCAACGGCCGCAAACACGGCGATGGTAGCAATAATCGGTAAGGAGAGGGGAAACACGATGCTCGTAAAAATTTTGAAGTACCCCGCCCCGTCGATTTTGGCAGATTCCTCCAAAGCGGGCGGCAATTGCTCCATAAACGTCTTGATGAGAATAATGTAGAAGCCGGTGAGCATCCCGGGCAGAATATACAGCAGGAAGCTGTTTTGCAATTGGTAAGCTTTCATCGTCAAATACCACGGGATGAAGCCCGCATTGAAATACATCGTAATCAACACGAAGCGGTAAATATACTTGCGGAACGGCAGCTCCTGTTTCGTGATCAGATAGGCAAAAAACGAGCTGCACAACACCGTCAATATCGTCCCAATCACGGTACGCATAACGGATACCACCGCGGCATCGGCTAATCCCTTCAACCTAAACGCGGCTTTATAGCTTTCCAGTGAAAATCCGGCGGGCCAGAGATACACCCCCTTCTGGGCCTCGAAGGAATCGCTGATCGAGTAAATGAAAATGTAATAGAACGGATAAACCGTCACGATCAACAACAAGATCAAGAACGTGTAATTGATCATATTGAATATCAGGTCCGATTTGCTTATGCGCCATCTAAGCATGCTTTTCTTCTCCTCCTTGCTTCGTCCGCTGTCGGCTAGACGATGCTTTCTCCCCGGATTTTCTTCGACAGGCCGTTCACCAGGAACAGCAGCGTAATGCTGATCACCGATTTGAACATGCCCACGGCCGTGGAATACGGATAGTCGTTCAGGACCAGACCGACCCGGTATACGTACAAATCAAGAACCTCGATTTTATCCGTAACCATGACGTTGTTGAAAACGAGGTATTGCTCAAAGCCCGCAGACAGCAAATTGCTCACCGCCAGCAACTGCAGGACGATAAAAGTCGGCATGATGCCGGGGAAGGTGATATGCCAAATGCTTCTCAGCCTTCCCGCTCCGTCCACCTTGGCCGCGTCGTACATTTCGCTGTCGATGCTGACGATCGCCGCCAGGTAAATAATCGCGTTCCAGCCAAGCGATTTCCATAACAGAATCAGCGTCTGCGTAAGCCAGACATGATCCGCGTTCCCCAATACGTTCAGCGGCCTTTCGATCCAGCCGAGATTTATCAGTATCGTATTGATCGCCCCTTCGGAACTGAACATGCTGAAGGCCAGCGAGTAGATGATGACCCAACTGATATAGTGCGGAAGCGTCGAGGTGGTTTGAAAGATCCGTTTGAAGCGATGGCTTTTCACTTCCGAGATCATAACAGCCAGCAGCATCGGTATGGGAGCGCACAACAGGGACAACAAGCTAAGGGCTAACGTATTCACCAAGACGCGCCCCATATTCGGATCGGCCAGCATCTCCTGAAAATGCGCGAATCCCACAAATTCCGTCCGGCTCAGAGGGATTCCCGGGTGATAATCAAAAAAGGCATACAGCCAGCCGAAGAGAGGAACGTAATGGAAGGCGAAGGCGATCAGCAAGAAGGGAAACGTCATGCCGAGCAGAATCATCCCCTCTTTGCGAATTCGCCGCCGCTTTTTCTTAACGAGCTCCGGTTTCGTACGGTAAACAATGTCCACGTTGGTTGTCTCTCCTTATTCGCGTAATCGTGTTTCATAAGCGGTATAACCACAGCTTACCGTCCCTCCGCCCGATTCTGAATGAACGATCTAATGAATGCATTGAATTATCTCCTCCCCCTTGCCTTCGCAAGTTGAACCATTTACAGATTCGCTTGAAAAATAAAAAAGAGACGGAAGACTCTCTTCCGTCTGGAAGACTCTCTTCCGTCTCAAAAAATCCCCTTCACTACCGTTTAAGCTCCGCAGGCAAGGCTCCTACCGCCTCACGCCGTTTGGCATAATCCGAGGTGTAGAACTCCGTGACCTTGTCGACGCCGCCTTTTATAAAGGCTTCTTGCGCTTCCTTCTTGTTCCGCTCGAATTCTTCATCCGTCTTCGAGAGGATCAGCTTGGCCGCGTATCGGGCTGCCATTTCCTTCAGTTGCCCTTCCACTTTGACGAGGTCCTCGGGCAGGGTCGGCAGGCCGACGAGGCCTTCCTTGATGATTTGCTCCGGCGTAAGATCCTTCTGGACCGTGTTGGAATCCATCAGCTTGCCTTCGGCGACCAGCTTGCCGAGGACATCGCCCGGATGCATGCCTCCGTAATACTCGCTGAAATCCTTCTCCAGCTTCGTAATCCCTCTCGCCAGGGCCTCGGAAGTGGTGAACAAATCCAGCGGAGAGCCCGATTTCGGATCCGTAACGCCGCCGCCCAAACCGATCAGATTCAAATCGATACTAATGCCGGTTTTTTCCCATTCGGTTCCGCCGGCGTTTTTCAATTCGAAAACTTCATCCTTAATTTGCGGTTTGCCGTCCACGAGGTCCCAATGCACGCCCTCCGTTCCGTTGTACATCGTTCTGGCGCCCTCGTAGGAATAAATGTAGTTCAGGAACTGCATCGCTTTCTCCGGATGTTTCGAGCTTTTGGAGATCGAGTAGCTTTTGCCCGACCAGCCGAGCGGGTTCACCCCGCCGCTCCAGGCCCGTTTCCCCACCGGCAAGACAATGTAGCCTTTCCCATCCTTGGCGTACTTGGAATTGAAATCGCCCATCGCCCAGGTAGCGGGTCCCAGCACGATTTGACCGGCCGTCGCCTTGGCCAAGTAGTCGTTGTGCTTCATGGTCAGCGCGTCCGGATCAAGCAACCCCCGACGATAAGCTTTATTATAGAAATCCATGGCGACCCAGTAGGTTGACTGTTCATCGGTCAGGATATTCCGATATTGCGTTTCGTCGAGCGCTCTAGCCAATAAGTCGCTGTTGTTGGTCGTCTGTGTGGTGTACCAGGCGAACGGAAAAATATATGGCCAGAGCCCCCAATCCTGCCACATGGACACCCCATAGATGCTCTTGCCGTCCTCCGTTTGCGGATGCTTCTGGACAATCTGGTCCAGCACATTCAGCAAATCGTCCGGATTGTTAATTTCGGGAGCGCCGATTTCCTTGTAGTAGTCCCAACGGATCGTCGGACCGATGGTCAACGCCGGATAATTCACGCTGGGCTCCGACTGGATTTGCGGAGCCAGGAAAAACAGCTGATTTCGCCCCTCGCTCCAGTTTTCCCGGCTGTAATTGAGAAAATCAGGCACATTTTGTTTGATATCCTGACCATACTGCTCCAGCATGTCATCCATCGGAATGATCAGATCGCCTTCGATTAACTGTTTACCGTACTTGGCCGGTTCGGCCCTGACGATGTCCGGAAGATCTCCCCCCGCCAGCAGTACGTTAAACTTGCTTTCATCCGCCTCGACGTATTCGATTTTGACGCCGATTTGTTGGGCGATCGCTTCGGCCACCGCGCTGTCCGGATACGTGTTCCATTTCGTTCCGCTTTCGATGACCAACAGCCGTAACGTAACGACCTCCTCCGCTGTATCCTTGGAGTCTGTCTCCTTGTTGGCCGGCGAATTGCCGGATGGATTTGAACTTCCGCAGGCAGACAGCAGCATCGATAATATGAGCAGCAGGGCAATGGCTGTCGATAAACCCCTCTTTTTCATGGCGTAACCTCCCTATTTGATTTATACCGCTTGCCATTGATCATACGGCTATGCCTGGCAACTACGAATATAGAAAATAAGGATTCGGTTGAAAAATCTACAGGTTGCAAATGTCGCGGCTGAACGATTTTCGGATTCGGTTGAACAATTCCTCGCTCCCCCATGACGCCCCCCTTATCCCTCATCGGGTTTGGGCAATCGAACCTGCACTTCCGTTCCTTCGATCCGCGGCATCAGACGAATCCCGTAAGCTTCGCCATAATTGAGTTGAATCCGTTTATTTACGTTGTATAAACCAATTCCGCTCCCGGAAGCTTTGGCGGAGGAAGTGGTTCCCGATTGCAGTTGCTTGTTCAATTGCTGCATTCGAAGCGGCTCGATGCCCCCGCCGGAATCGATCACGGAGATCATGAATTCGCTATCCGTATCGAAGGTCTTGATAAGAATATGAACGGCCTGTCCTTCCTTCTGTCCGCCGAACGTGATGCTGTTCTCGACCAGAGGCTGCAGGATGAACCGGGGAATCGTCCGGTCCAAGTGCAGTTCATCCACTTCGATGGAGAAGAAAATGCGGTTGCCGAACCGCCAATTGGTGATCTTGATGTAGTTGTCCAGATATTGAATTTCATCGCGCAGCGTGCACATCGGGTCCTTGCTGGCGAACACCGGACGCAGCATGTTCCCCAAAGCGACGATGCTATGGACGATGTTATCCGCTTTGATTCCCGAGGCCATCCAGCGGATCATGTTGAGGGTATTGTACAAAAAATGAGGGTTGATCTGACTTTGCAGCGCTTCGATTTCTAGCTCACGCCGTTTCTCCTGGATTTCGTTCGTCGTTTTGAGAAGATCGACGATGCTTAGAGACATCTCATTAAAACGGCGGATAACCAGGCCGAATTCGTTGTTCGGAATTTTGGCCACCGTCACTCCCAACTCGCCCCGGCTCATATCCTGCATCTTGTGGGCCAAAATGGTCAACGGACGAGTCATTCTTTTGAGCCAAAAATAGGAGACGACGAAATTTACGATCAGACAGAGCAAAAAAACGAAAACCAGCATCGTTTGCACGGAGTAAATCTGTTCGGAAAACAGGTTAAGAGGGATTTCCTTCATCAGGTACCCATTCAGGTGCTCGAGCTTATAATAAACGGTTTGCACCTGCGCTCCCGCCTTGTGGTGATCGAAGCTGCCATAGCTCGCTTGCCCCATGTCATCCTGCGAGAAAGGGCCGCGTTGACCGATATCCTCTTTATGACTGCTTGAAATAATACGTCCCTGATAATCCATGATATACATGGTGCCCTTGCCCTCTTCCAATTCCGTCGAATAGAGGGACGAGATGTAGCCCTCATCCACGTTCAAGACGAGGACCGCCCTCGTTTGCGGCCGATAGAGCGCCTTGACGCCACGCGACATGCTGAATACGTGGCCTCCATCCTCCGTTAGCATGTACGGGTTGTAATCCGACTTGACGATTCCGCCTTCAACAACCATTTTCGGAAACTCTTCATACGATCTCCGAAAAAGAGGGGAGGCGGTAAACCGCTCCAGCCACCTGGGATCGGGATCGATCAGCGTGGTTTGATTCGTTCCTCCGACAGCCCCTTGTACCTCGCCCACCAAATAGATCGAATCCAGGTACTCATAATTGCCGACAAACCCCTCGATGCTCGAATGGACCTCCTTTTTCATTTCCGAGTATTCGATGTCCCCTTCACCCGGGGTATAGGAGAGAAATCGTTGGACACTGGCCTCAAGGAGGAAAAACTTGGATAGTGCGTCCATATCCTCAACAAATCCCTGGATGTTATGATCCAACTGTTTAAACTGCTGGAGCAGAAGGGTTTCGTTATTCTCCTTTACGATGCCGAGCATATATTGGTAAATGTAATAGGAAGCTGCGGATAACACGGTTACGCTGATGATCATGTAGCATAGGATCAACTGTGTACCCAGGCTCTGGTACCGGCGTCGGAACCTCATAGGCCCTCCCATGAACCGCCGGAAACCCACTGTTTACGGTACTCGTTGGGATTCAGGCCCGTTACTTTTTTAAATACCTTGCTGAAATAGGTGTATTCCGGAGAGAACCCTACCTGCACGGCAATGTCATAGGATTTCATTGTGGTGTGGGCAAGAAGCTCCTTAGCTCGTTCGATTCGATACAGGTTTAAATACTCCACGAAGGTGACCTGCAGCTCCTTCTTAAACAAATTGCTTAAGTATCCGGAGCTTAAATTCACATGGTCTGCCACCTGTTGAAGACTTATGTTTCGAGGATAGTTATGCTTGATGTACTGAATGGCCTTCGTAATTTCATTACTCATCTGAAGATGGGTTTGCGCCTGTTCCGCCGCTTCGATGAAATACGCATGGACATGCCGCAACATTTCCGGCAATGTCCCGCATTCGTCAAGCATCTCCGTTTTGCTGAGCAACAGGGTCTTTTCGTTCTGATGATCGTCGTACAGATGGCTGCTTACCCATTGAATCAATTGATACAATAGGATCCGGACCGCCGGCTTGGCGTTCGTCACACCATCCAGCAAACCATCCCAATACTCGTCGTATTCCCGGACTCTCATCGGACTTAGAAGATTCCTTAGTGGGGCATATTGGCGGATCTCTTCCACCTGTGTCCGAATGAGATTAAGCTCAAGCGGATCGAAGTCCGTGTGCCTTTGCCCGGGACCGGCATAGAACTTCCGCTCCAAGGCCCGACCGGACTCGGCGTACATTTTCCGCAGCGAGGAAAACCCGCTTTGAACGGAGCTGATCCCAAAGGAGACGGAACCGGACTCGGCAAAGCACGAAACCATCGCTTCCTGGACCGTCCCCAATACGGCATGCAATTCCTGCATCAACGATCGCTCGGAAATGATATCTTCAAAGCTGAAGAGCAGAAGATAACGGGTTTCATTCAGGCAGATGGTCTCCCCCCGTTGGCAGGAGTTCGTGATTTCATGAAGGATATTCAGCACCGTCAGCCGAATCAAATGTCCCTGGTCGTCCCTGAGCTTCCGCCGGATGCCGGCGTAATGGTCAACCTCCATCGTGCACGCTACCATCCGGTGAGGCGTAAGACGAATGCCGCTTTGTTCCACAAATTTCTCGAACTCGGAAACCGAGTAGATCCCGTAAAACAAAAAGTCCTTGATCACCTTTTCCTTGATGAGATCTAAATTGCCGGGGACAAGAGAGCCCTCATTCTGGGGAGGCCCTCCTCTCTCACGCGCCTGAAGCTCGGCAGCGATCCCCCCTAATATCTCCTCGATCTCTTCCTCGGTCATCGTAAGTTTCAGAATATAGTGGGATACGCCAAGCGACATGGCTTGACGGACCAATCCAAATTCCTCAAGGCAAGTTAACACAACGATTTTGATCGTCTTGTCCTGTCTTCGTATGTTCGAAATCAATTCCATGCCATCCATTCGCGGCATCCGGATATCCGTAATCATCAAATCAGGGTAGCCCTGATTCTGGCAATAATCCCAAGCCGCCTGGCCATCATGCAAATCCGCGACCACTTCCATACCGAATTTGCTCCAGTCCACGGAGTTGCGCAATCCGACCCGCACAAGCATTTCATCCTCGACGATAATCACTTTGTACATGTGATGACAGCCTCCCTTTTAACGCCGGTATCGCGGTTAATCGGTTCTCGCTTTATGTTGAAAGCCCTTACAATCTTCTCGATACAAGAATACGTGCATCCCCGGCTTCTGTAAAGCCCTGTCTGAACTCCAGACAAGCTAGCGGGTGCACGTATCGTGGAAAATTTCTATTCGAGTGTCCGTGATTCAGCCTCTTCAGCAAGCCGTCGTGTCTCGTTCCGCCCGGTCCAAGGCAAGGTCCTCGTCGCTTCCGTAAACAAAATAGCGGTTCTTCCCCAGTTTTTTCGCTTGGTACATCGCCTGGTCCGCCGTCTTTATCAGGATGGAACGATCGGAATCCCGGAGCGAACCGAGCCGGATTCCGATGCTTCCGGTCACAAGGAATTCGCGGTCACCCAGCACGAATTTTTGCTGGAGGGTCCGCAGCACGGCCTCGGCTATGCGCTCCGCCCGTTCCCGGTTGCAGGATTCGATGATCATCAGAAATTCGTCGCCGCCGATGCGGTATACCCGCTGCCCTCCTCGCGCGAAGGAATGCAGACGAATCCCGACCTCCTGGACGAGCAAATCCCCCATATCGTGACCTAAAGTGTCGTTCACCGTTTTAAATTGATCCAAATCCAAAAATAACAGCCCCAACGTTTCCTGCGTACGGCATGTATCGAAAAATCGGTTCATTTCGTTTCGGTTCGGCAAACCGGTGAGCGGATCCCGATAAGCCATCTGCTCCAGCATTCTTCGATCGGACACCAGGGTCATCCAGGAGAAGTGAAACACGAGCAACAATACCGCCGCCACGCCATAAGCCGCCACAAAGTCAACGGTCACCGCGTCCTTCGCGTCTCCGCTCCTGTACAGCTGCATGCCGGCTACGTGCCCTGCCCATACAGAGGCGCCAATCGTCGAGGCAATCCCGCAAAACATAAGCGCTCTTGTTTTCCGGTCAGTCCGCGGCGATTTCAAGATGCACGCAGTAATGCCAAGTACGGAAATCGAGGCCAATATCGCCAAGACGGTCGGAAACCCGACCGTATTCCAATCCAGTCCGCCTCCCTTGATGTTCATTATTAAATCACCTTCCACTTCAAAACTTGGGGTCTCTCGCCCGGTTCAGACTGGCTTTGGCAGCCTGAAACACCCCTTCCCCATGTTTGGGATACACCCCGATGCCCACGGCTGCCGCCAGACGGCAGGAGGGGTCCAGATTGAACGGGGTGGACTCGACCACCGCGGCCAAACTGCGGCCGAGCATGGTTGCTTCCGCCTCGGTCGCATCCCATACGAGCGCGGCGAACCTTCCTTCTGCCATTCGGCATAGCACGGCTGCACCTGTACCCGACAGACCGCAGTACAACAAATCGGCAGTCTGCTTGAGCCAGTCATCTTCAGCCACTTGGCCCAACCGTTCATGCACCGCCTGCAACCCTTCGATTTTAATATAAAGGACGGCGAACGGCCGAGGCCCGCCCTCCTCTTGACGCAAAGCCTGTTCCAGCCGTTCCCGGAAAAACGAACGGTTCGGCAGTCCCGTAATTTCATCGTAGTATATACGCCGGTGTAATTCTTCGCGCAGTTGCGACTGCTCGATCGCCAGTTTTAGCAGCCGGCCCGCCATTTCAAGCACCGCCAAGGCTTCAGCGGTCGGCGGGACGTGACGTTCGCGATGCAGTTCGAACACAGCGGCCGTGCTTCTATCCGGCGCCAGTACCGGAGCCGCCCAACATGATTTCAACTGCGGATGCTCCATGAGCAGGTCCCGGTAATGTCGGCACCGGGGGGCATCGCCGGCATCCGCCACAACGATGAGCCGTCTCTCGTAAGCCGCAGCGCCGCTTGCCCCCATCGACGGGGTGATCTCCAATCCTTGGAGCCTGCGGACATATTCCCTCGGCATCCCGGACGTAACGACCAATCGCAGCTTGTCCGCTCCGGCTTCGCCGTCCGGAAAAAAAATGGCGCAACGCGCATCGACTTGCCGTTCGATAAGCTCTGCAAGCTCCTGCAAGATTGGCTTAAGCTGATTTTCCATCGCGATCATGTCCAGGATGCGGCCCTGCTGTTCAAGCAGTTCCCGCAAGCCGTCCTTCCTAGCGCAGGGAACTGCTGCCAATCCAACGGATCCTCTTGCCAGCCGGAATAAACCGGATAGATGTTTGGAGATTCCCATAATCGCCACCTAACCTAACTTAGCACATTCTGTATCACTTCAAACGAACCGACATCTTACGCATTTTCGCACGTACAACTCTACAAATTATCGACAATTCCGAACTTTACTCGGCAAAAAAGGAGAAACGGACCGACATATCGAATTTAAATCGATTATGAAATACAAAAAAACATGGATTATCGTTGTCTTGTTCGTTATCGCTATCACCGGAATCCGGTTGGTTTGGTTCGGATTGAACCGAACCGTCGATCATCCCTCGGCGTCGGGAGGTATCTTGGATCTCAGGGGCTGGGAGCTTCCGCCCAATCATACGATTCCGCTGGAAGGGGAATGGGATTTTTACCCCGACGCGCTGATCGTTCCCTCCGGCGGGACGGAAACCGAGGGGGAGTACGACAAAACTTCGATTCCCGTGCCCGGATCCTGGCGAAAGTATTTTCCGGCAGGGCATCAGGGCTCTTATTATACCGGGACTTACCGTTTGCAAATTTTGATGGATGAGGAGGCAGCGGGGGCCTCTTATCTGTTGCGCACAGGAGATATTAAACGCGCTTCGGCCGTATACATTAACGGAAAATTAGCCGCCGGCCAGGGACGTCTTTCAGAATATGAGGATGATTTCACACCCCGCTATACTCCATACACCATCCCGGTACCCAAAGGGACGACAAAGCTGGACATTGTCATCCAAGCCGCGTCTCACACCGGGCAAGGCGGGATCGTTCAACCGATCCGCTTCGGAACGGAGAGCGCAGTAAACCATCGCATACTGTTATCCGTTAGCCTGCAAGGGCTGCTCTGCGTCGTTTTGCTGGTTCACGCTCTCTATGCACTCATGCTCTATTTTCTGGGAGCCCGTCAGAAAGGATTGCTTTACTTTTCCGCCATTATCGTTTGCGCGATTTTCTCCGTCATTGGAGCCGACGATAAACTTCTCTATATTGGGGTTCCCGGCCTTTTCTTTGAACTAGGCATTAGAATGATCATCGCCTCCTATATCGGGGTGGTGTCCTTTATCCCGCCGCTAGTGAAAAGCATGTTCCCTGACGTCGGAGATTCCAAGTTGCTGCGAATATTCACCTGGTTCTCGGCGGCGTACGCGGCGTTCGTCCTGTTCTTTCCTACCCGGATTACGCTTCCGGCGGAGCCGATGCTGCTGACCACCGTGCTGCTGACAGCCGTACTAATCACGGCCTTGATGCTGCGGAAAGCAATTCGCAATCAGGAGGACGTCATTTTCCTGCTTCTGGCATGCGCAAGCTTGGGCACCAACATCCTGTGGACCATTGTGCAAAGCCGGCTGGGCTTACACCTGATGCATTATCCGTTTGATTTGATTTTCACCGTGCTGGCCTTCGCCGCGTTTTGGTTTAGGCGGTATTTTCGAACCGCACAACAAACCGAACGGCTGGCCGGGCAGTTGCAGCAGGCCAACCGGCAAAAGGACGATTTTCTCGTCAATACTTCGCACGAATTAAGAAACCCGCTGCACGGCATCATGAATATCACCCAAAGCGTGTTGGATGACCGGGAACACCCGATGAGCGAAGCCCAGCGCGAAAAGTTGGAGGTCCAGCTGTCCGTGGCTAGACGCATGTCGCGGTTGCTCGAAGACTTGCTGGACGCTGCCCGGTTGAAGGAAAACACGCTTCGCCTGGAATTTTCCGGCGTCCGGCTGCAAACCGTCGTGCCGGGCCTTCAGCAATTGCTCGGCTATTTGCTCGACGGCAAACCGGTTCAGGTGCGAATCGGAATCGCGGATGACTTTCCATCCGTCCGGGCCGATGAGAATCGCTTGATTCAAGTGCTGTATAATCTGCTGCACAACGCCATCAAATTCACCGACCGGGGCGAAATCGCGCTGGAGGCCGAAACGCGGGGGAATATGGCGTACATTCGCGTGACGGATACGGGGATCGGCATGGATGCGGATACGTGTCGGCGCATCTTTTTGCCATACGAGCAAGGCTCATCGAATATGTCAAGAGCCGCAGGCGGATTCGGGTTGGGACTGAGCATTTGCCGCCAGCTCGTCACCCTGCATGGCGGGACGCTGGAGGTATCCTCCGTCCCTGGCCAGGGCTCCGTCTTTGCCTTTACGCTGCCTTTGGCCACGAAAACGGAAACCGAGAAGCCTTTGGATTTGGTTCGTACAGGGTCGCCCGAGCAGCCTGAGCTGCTCGATCCGCAGGAGAGTTTGGCTGAAGCTGGGTTCGCACGCGAAGCTGAGCTTCGGGATCAGCCGGTGGACCCGAAGCTCGTAAGCAGCGACAGCCCCCGTATCCTGGCCGTCGACGACGACCCGGTTAATCTGAAGATCCTGGCTGATCTGCTGGGACCGACGGAATACGACATTACCACCGCGACGAACGCGGAGGAGGCGCTTCGCTTATTGAACCGGGGAAAATTCGACCTGGTGATTGCCGATGTCATGATGCCCGACGTGTCGGGCTACGAACTGACGTGCGCGATTCGCGACCGGTATACCATCTCGGAGCTTCCCGTTCTATTGCTGACGGCTCGAAACCGGCCGGAGGATATTTTCACCGGCTTCAAGTCCGGTGCCAACGATTACGTGACCAAGCCGGTGGAGGCCTGGGAATTAAGGTCGCGGGTGCGGGCTTTAACCGAATTGAAAGTGTCGATCGAGGAACGGCTGCGTCTGGAAGCGGCCTGGCTGCAAGCCCAAATCCAGCCGCATTTTCTCCACAATACCATTAATTCCATCGCCGCGCTCAGCACGATTGATACGGACAAAATGCAGCGGTTGCTTGAGGAATTCAGCTACTATCTGCGAACGAGCTTCGATTTTCACAATTCCGACCGGGTCGTGCCAATCGCCGGCGAATTGGCTCTCATCCGCTCGTACCTGTACATCGAGAAGGAGCGGTTCGGTGATCGGCTGAAGATTCGCTGGACGATGGACGAAGAACCCAGTTTCATGCTGCCCCCGCTATCGATCCAAACACTGGTGGAAAACGCCGTTCATCACGGTATCCTCCGGAAATCTCAAGGCGGAACGGTGGAGATTCGCATCGTCCGTTCCGGCGACGAGTACGAAGTGGCTGTGAACGACGACGGTGTTGGCATTAGCGAGGAGCGGCAGCGCCTGATTTTTGAGCCTTCCCTCCGCCCCGGCCAAGGGGTGGGCTTGCGAAACACGGACCGGCGCCTGAAGCAATATTACGGCAAGGGGCTGAAGATTCGCAGCGCGCCGAATCGGGGAACCTCGGTGTCCTTCCGCATCCCCGTATAAGCAAAAAGCCTTCCCGACAGCTTAAAAATTGCTGTGGGGAAGGCTTTTTTGAGTTAGCGACCATTCACGATACCACTGCAGGATCGAGGGGCTTGGCGGTTCATTGAACTCCTCGGCCAAGACCTCTTCCAATCTGCGGTATTGATGGAGCACGAGCGCGCGTTTGTCCAGCGAAGCGTACAACTTCATCAAGGCGAAATGGGCATCTTCCGCCAGCGGGTTGCGGTCGCAAATCAACTGGTACCCCTCGATGGCCCGTTCCGAGTTACCGTGCGCCGCATGCCATTCCGCTATTTGGGAAACGACGCGAAGCCAGGACGATTTCAAACGATATCGCTCGCTTTCCGCCCACCAGTATTCGTAATCCTGCAGGTAATCCCCTTGGTAGAGGTCCAGCGCCTCTTCAAAATCGGCAACGGTCCGCTCATCAAGCGGCGTTCCCGAAGTAACAAACCGATCCCATTCCTCCACGTCCAGATCGGCGTTGGCAAGCTGCAGCACATATCCGTCCGTGGCACTGTTGATATGCATGACTCCGCCGTAGGGTTCCAGCGTTTTGCGGATATGGTACACCGCCGTATACAACTGCGAGTAGGCTCGACCGGGCTCATACTCCGGCCATAACAAATCAACCAGCACGGACTTTCGGACAAGCTGCCCCCGATGCTGAAGCAGATAAAGAAATAATTCCTGCGCTTTGGTCGTCCGCCAGCGCACCTGCAATGGCTCGCAGTTGGGAGCTTCGATCCGAAACTGCCGGAACAACCGGATGTACAACCTGTTGTCCTCATCGGAGTAGGAGTCCTCTTCCTGCTTCGCCTGTTCGTCCAAACGTTCCTGAATCCGCCGCAATGTGATTTCCAGGCGCTCTTTGGGAACCGGCTTCATGACATAATCCAGCGCATTCAGCTCGAAGGCTTTGATCGCGTATTCGTCGTATGCCGTAACGAACACCACGTTAAGCCGCGGCTTGTCCTGCAGCAGTTGTTCGGCAAGTTCGATGCCGCTGATCTCGGGCAGATGGATGTCCAGGAATATCACATCCACATCCACCTCCTTCTCAAGCACAAAACGTTTGGCCTCAAGCGGATCGGTGAATTTGCCAAGCATCTCGATTTGGGAAACTTTACGCAATTGATGTTCCATATAATTCAATGCCAAGTGCTCATCATCAACCAAGATAACCTTCATCCGGGAAACCCCTCTTGTCTGATCTTTATGTATACCTATACTTTAGTATACCTGAGATCACGGGGAATTCCATCTTAAATGATGCGAGATCAACATTCACTTTCCCAGCCCTTTACACCGCTATCCCTTTTAATCAGGTTAAGGTTAGTTGGAGGGAAAAGAAAAAGAGGAGCAGCAAGGAACTGCACCAAAGAATAGTGAAAAGACAATTGGCTTATAACCATGTCACAACACTAGATGAAGGAAGCCGGCCAGAAGAAGAGAAGAACAAGGAGAAGTGCAAAAAATAAGAGAATTAAGGGATACTAACCGTCTTTCAGATTAGAAGAAAATTTTAGATATAAAGGATTACTTCAAATATAAAGTAGAAATATAAATTAGATAGATATTTAGATCTATAGAGATAGATCAGAACCCCGCCGTTTGCAGAAATGCATACCCATTCAGGCCGCTACCGCCAAGGATAATTTCGGTTGGCGCTCGATCAGTTGGCGGTAAGGAATCGCCGAAATCGCCACGCACATTCGCAGCAGCATCCGCCGCAACGTTTCCCCAGTTCCGATCCGGTGTAGTCGGCGGCGTCCGGTATACTCGTTCAGGTACGCCTGCAGATGCTTCTGACCCAAGGCTACGTACGTATTCTTCAGCGACTTCCACGCCTCTCTCACCACTTTCCGCAAAGGCACATACAACCGATAGGCCAGAGGAAACAATTGCACTTCAGATGTGCGCGACTCCACATGATTGGTGACGAACGCGGCAAGATCGCGACGGTTCGCCCTTCTTCCATCGCCTCTATCCTGCGGCACCAAACGAATTTTGACCTGCTCCGGCTCGCCCGTTTCCGTTACCGTGCATCCCGCTACGACCGCTAACGCATGGGGATACGGAAATTGCCCCCGAGACGGATCGAACCTATACCGATCGCTGTTCACCTTCACGTCCCCGCAGAGCAGCTCCCGGGCATCCATCTCCCCAATGGCATGGCGAATTTTGTGGAGCAACAGCCACGCCGTCTTATACGTAACCCGGATCTCCCGGCACAGCCGCGTAGCCGAAATGCCATCAGGAAGCAGGAACAGCTCCAACGCCTGGAACCACTTCACTAGAGGCAATCGCGATCCTTCAAAAATCGTGCCGACCAAAGGCGACGTTTGATGTGCGCACCGTCTGCACTCGAACAGCGGAATCCGCCGGGAAGTCAGTCGACTGCACCGATTGTATGCACAGCGCGGGCAGACGAAGCCGTTCGGCCATTTCATCGCGATCACCGCCTCCATGCAGGCTCGCTCGCTGTGATCGCAGCCAACGAAGGATTGAAGATCCGATTTTGCAAGAACTGACATGTCTCTGCCCCTCCCCTAAAAAATAAACAACGGAACATTTGTTCTCTTTTATTTTACCAAACATATGTTCCTTTTTCAAGCTATATCGTATAATTTTTTCCTTGTATGCATTTATGTTTATTCTCGTCAGTTACGGCCTCCAACTCCCCTTTTCGGCTTCCTGAACAAAAGGGATAATGGTGAAAAGAGCCCCGCACAGATCCCTATCGGCCCGAAAAGCCGGAACCCAAGGTCCCGGCCAACATTTCGCCATTTCTTTCTATCTACAAAAACTGTACCCGCTTGTTCAGCGCCCCGCGCGGCACCATAAACGCCTGGGCCCGCTTGAAGCCGGCCGGCGCGCCGCGGACGATCGTCAGCGCTTTGTAATATTCGATAAAAGGGAAGCCGGACGTTTCGCCGCGCGCGTAAGCATACACGTTCATCGCCTTCACCCATGTTTCGTAGGCCTGCTCGGGGATATCCACGAACACCTCCGGCTGAAAATCGTAGGGATCCTCCCAGTTGTCGGCATAGTAAAGCGGGCCCGAATAGTGGTTCGGCAACGCCCGTTCGATCGTCTTCAATGCCGCATAAAACCGGGCGTCCTCAACGATATAATGCGTGTTCGCATGATCCTTGTGCATCGAGCCTTTCCAATGCGTGATCAGCAGCGTCGGCTTCACCTCGCGGATCACGTCGGCAACCTGATATTTTACCTCTTCATCCACCGGCAGCTCGGCGTCCTTGTAGGCAAGGAAGCGTACGTCAGCGCCGACAATCTCGGCGAACCGGTGCGCTTCTTCGATTTTTTGCTTGGCGTAGTCGTCCGGAGACAGCTTGGGATGCCCTTTCTCCCCGGGTGTCAGGTGCAAGAAGGTCGCTTTATGCCCGGCCTGTACGTATTTGGCGATAACCGCCCCCGCCGTCAAATCCATATCCCCGGCATGGCCGCCGATGGCCAAAATATGCTGCGGTTTATCCATATCCATAAGAAAAACTCCCTTCACGTCGCAATGTAATGGTACTGCCTGACTCTACTCCTTCAATCCGGAATTCATCATGCCGCGCACGTAGTATTTTTGCAGGATAATAAACACGATCAGGATCGGCACCGTCGAAATGACAAGTCCCGCCATCAAGAGCGGTTGGGTCAGCGTCGGATCAAGATGGTCCTTAAGCATATGCACCCCGACGGGGAGCACCGCCAGCTCGGGATTCACCGAGTTGATGATCAGCGCCCAAATAAATTCGTTCCACTGCCCGATGAATTCGAAAATCGCCAGGGTGGCCAGCGCCGGTCCGGTCATCGGCAGGATCAACCGGAAGTATATGCGAAACTCCGATGCTCCGTCGATGCGGGCCGCCTCCAAATAAGCATTGTTGATCGTCATCATGAACTGACGCATCAGGAAAATGCCGTACGCGCTGACCGCAAAAGGCAGGATTAGGGACAGGATCGACGTTGTCAACCCGCCTTCGCCGCCGTTGCCGAAGAAGTCGTTCCCGCCGGCCAATGGGAAATGCGTCATGATATAGAAGTTCGGGATAAAGAACAGAAAGCTCGGAATCATCATCGTCGACAAAATCAAGCGAAAAATGCCTGCTCGCCCGCGAAATCGCAGCTTCGACAGCGCATACGCCGCCATCGAGCTCGTCAGCAGCACCAGAACGGTGGTGACGACGGATTTGATCAGGCTGTTCTTAAACAGCAAAGCGATGTTCAGCGATTCGAACGCCAGTCCGTAATTGCCGAACTGGAAGGTTTCCGGCAAGAAACGGTAGTACAGGCTGTTATACTCCGCCGCCCCTTTGAACGAGCTGAAGATCATGTCCAGAAAAGGGAACAGCATCGCGAGGGAGCCGACGACGATGATCGTATAGGAAACCCAAGGCGTTTTTTTTCGTCGCATCAGTAGCTCTCCACCCCTCCCCGTTTAAAAAATCGCATCTGGACCGCCGTAATGATCATGATGCAGACGAAGAGCACAAACGCCATGGCGCTGGCGAGTCCCCAGTTGCCGAACGAAAACGCCTGCTTATACATCTCCAGACCGGCTACATTGGTGGCGTCGCCCGGTCCCCCGGTCCGCGTCATCACTAAAGTCAGCGTAAACGACTGCAGCCCGCCGATAAACGATGTAATCAGCACGAAGGTGATGGACGGTTTGAGCAGCGGCAGTGTGATCCCGGAGAACACCTTCCACAGGCTTCCTCCTTCCAAATCGGCCGCCTCATAGTAATCCTCCGGGATCGCCTTCAGCCCGGCCGACAGGATCAGCATCGAGCTGCCGATCCCCAGCCAGCCGCCGACCACGATGACCGAGGTCAATGCCGTGTTCGGGTCCTGGAGAAAGTTCTGCCTCGGAATGCCAACCCACGTGAACAGTTGGTTGATCAGCCCGTTCGTCGGGTTGTACAAGTACAGCCAGATGTTGCCGATGGCTACGACGGTCGTGACCGAAGGCAAGAAGTACAGCGTACGCCACAGTCCTTCCCAGCGAAGCCGCGTAATGAAGTAAGCGACCGCCAGCGCGCAGACAAACGAAATCGCCACCGTACCGAATGCGAAAGTAAACGTGTTGGTCAACACCGGATGCAGGAAATTCGAATCCGGGGAAAATAACGTCCGGTAGTTGGCGAAGCCAACCCACTTGATCGACGCGAGGTCGAAGCCGCCCCATTCCGTAAAACTGAGGAACAGGGAGAAGAAAAATGGGATCACCAGGAAAATCGCATAAAACGCGAATACCGGCGATAGGAACAAATAACCGACCAACCCTTCTCGATAGGCCAAACCCAGCTTCTTTTTCATCGGCCGGTCACCTATTGTCCCAACTTCGCCTGAACATCCTTTTGCGCGTTCTCGAGCGCTTCTTCCTTCGTCGCTTTGCCCGCCCACATGTTTTCGATTTGTTTATACAAGATGTCCTGGATTTCCGAAGCCGTCGCCGGGTTTTGCTCTGGGCTCGCATACTGCAGGGCATCGGAGAACGTTTTGGCGATCGGGTCCGCGGCCAGCTTATCTTGGATCGTTTTCGAGGCGAGATCCGTTTTGCGTGCAGGTACCGTATTAAAGCCTTCGATCAGGAAGTTGCCTTCCGGCGTCATATCGTTCTTGACGTTCACCGAGTTGAACCACTTGAGGAACTTCCAGGCCGCTTCCTGATGCTTCGACTTCGAGTTCACGCCGAAGGCCCAGGTGTACGCCAGGGAGCCTTGAGTCCTGCCGTCCGGCGATGGCAGCGGAGCCGCGTCGATGTCGGCGAATCCGTCCTTCATGAGCGTCTTCAGCGAACCCGCCCACCAGCCGGCTTCAATCGTCATCGCCGCTTGACCGGCGCCAAACGCCTTGGTCGTGTCGAACCCGATATCGGATATGCCGCCGTTTCCGTAAACCTTGGAATACAGCTCGATCGTCCGCTTAGCGGCGTCGCCGTCCAGGTTCGCTTGGCTCATATCTTCGGTTAGCAGCGTGCCTCCGGCCGTCGCCAGCAACCCCATGAACGGCTGCACGACCTTGCCGGCGTAGCCGCGCAGGAAGCCGAACCCTTGCAGCGTTGTTTTGCCATCCTTGTCTTTTTGCTCGATCGCTGAAGCCATCTGCAGCAATTCGTCCCACGTTTTCGGCGGCTGGTCGAAGCCCGCTTCCTTCAGCAGCTTCTTGTTGTAGAACAAACCGTAAGCCTGCACCTCAGTCGGATAACCGACGATCTGCCCGTCGATCGTTGCCGCCGCCACCGCGGATTCGGGATAATTCTCCTTAATGTCCGCGGCGACGTCTTCCGGAGCCGGGGCCAGTACCTTGTTCTTGGACAACTGTCCGCCCCACAACGTGTAAGTATGGACGATGTCGGCCACCTGGCCGGCCGTCTGCTTGGTCATCATCGTGCTGAGCAGTTGATCGAATTCGACCGGAGTCAGCTTGACCTGAATATCCGGATTTTCCTTGTTCCACTGATCGATATAAGGTTGGATGAATTTCTCGTTTTCGCCGGTGTAATGCGAGAGCAGGGTGAGGGTCACTTTCGAGGAAGAGCTCGCGTTGTTGCCGGAAGAACAGGCGGCCAATCCGAAGATACAGGCGAACGCTAAAAGCCATGCTAACGTTTTTTTCACGCTTCTCCCTCCCTGGACTTGGATTTCGCTTGCGATTGCCGCGTTATTTCATGCGATTGCGGCGATTACACGAGGTCCTTAACCATGATGTCGAAGGTTCTTGTGATCGAAAAGCCGGTTTGCTTGTACAGATGCCCGGCCGGGCTTTGTTCGCCGGTCCACAGGAACCAGGCGCCGTGCAGCGCATGGGCGCGCATGCTCCGGAGAGCATCGTGCAGCAGGATTTTGCCGATGCCTTGGCCGCGTTGATCCGGGTGAACGCCAAACGGCCCGAACCGCTCCCGGACGCCCTCGTATCCGCCGAACAAGCAGAAGCCCACGAGTCGTCCGCGTTCGCGGGCCACCATAATCTGCTCCAGGGTCAGACTCTGCAGCAGGCCCTCGCGGATCGCCCTGGCCCAGTCAGGGTTGAAGAAATCCAGGTTAAAACGAATCAGTTCCGTAAGGTCCTCGTCCCGCGCCGTTCGGAAAACATATCCCTCCGCCTCCCTTTGCCGTTTGAGCGCGGCCACTTCCGCCGGGGTTTCGTAGCCGACCAGGCTATAGTCCATCGCCACGGCCGAATACTGTTTGATGAAGCCGTTTTTGCGCAAAAACGCAGCGCCCTTCGGATATCCCGCCGCGTCGATGCCGGGTACGATGTAGTTTGGGGCATAGGAAGCGAAGAACAGCTTCTTTCGTCCATGCCCGCGCAAGAACCCCTCGGCTTCGTCCAGCAATCGGCTGCCAATGCCCTGGCGTTCGGCTTCCGGGTCCACGAAGAAAAACGGAATCCAGCCATGGTCCGGCTCCAGCTCGGTGCCGTTCATCGGCAGCAAACGGCGGACGGCGTACACGCAACCGACCAGCTTGCCGGCCTCGTCGTCAAACGCCAGCCGCATCCCTTCCGGGTCGAAATTGGCGTCCAGCAGCACCAGATTGCGGAACCGCTTTGCCGTTGCCGGATCGAGAAGCAGCGTTCGGTTCCAAAGCTCGACGATCCGCGGTTCGTCGCCGGGCCGGTAGCCCCGGGTTACGATTTGTCCCATCTTGGATCTCCTCCTGTTAAGCTCATTATTCGGCGATCGCTGCGGCGACCGCGTTGTGGAACTTGACGCGCAAGCCGGCCACGGAGCGGCCCCGCCCGTAGTGGACGCGATTGGTGAGCAGCACGCAAGCCAGCCCCCGGGGCGGATCGACGTACAGGCTCGTGCCGGTGAACCCGGTGTGGCCGTAGGCCATCGGGGAGAGCAGGTCGCCGGCGGCGTCGAACGGATCGCCGCGCAGCACCCAGCCGAGGCCGCGGCAGCCGCCCGGCACGCCGGCCGTGCACGGCCGCGTCGCGGCTTCCACCGCCGCGGCCGAGAGCACCCGCTGGCCGGCGACGGCGCTGTAGCCGCCGGCCAGCCACAGCTCCGCGTACGACGCCAAGTCGTCCGCGGTGGCAAACAGGCCGGCGTGCCCGCTGACGCCGGCCAGGGCCCGGGCGTTCTCGTCGTGCACGACGACGGGAACGCCCGCGGGGCCGGAGCCGACCGCCGCGCCGGGCTCGGCGGTCGAGGCGATGCGCCGGCGCAGCTCCGGCGCCGGCAGGTAGCCGCTGGACGCCATGCCCAGCGGCGCGAACAGCTCCGCTGCCGCGAGTTCCGGCAGCGGCCGCCCCGCCACCTTGGCGACGATCTCGCCAAGCAAAATATAGCCCAGGTCGCTATATACCACCTTAGCGCCCGGGGCTGCCTCCGGCGGTGCCTCGCAGATGTAGTTCACGATCTCCTCCCGGCTCAAGCCCCGGGAATGAAGATCGTGAAACGGCGCGAGGCCCGCCGTATGCGTGAGCAGATGACGAAGCGTCATCTGCTCTACCGCCGCCTCCGTCCCTGGCGGCCGCGGAAGCGCGGCGGCCGCCAGGGACGGCAAGTACGACGCTGCCGGTTCGTCCAGCCGCAGTTGCCCGCGCTCGGCCAGCAGCAGGGTCAGCGGCAGCGTCACCGCGATCTTCGTCAGCGAAGCACAGTCGTAGATCGTGTCAAACGATACCGGCGTCCGCCCGGTCCCGTCGTCTACGGCGCTGCCGCAGGCGAAGCGGATGCGCCTTCCGCGCCGGGACACGACCGCGACTCCGCCGGGGATATCTCCGGCCCGCACCGCTTCGCGCAGCGTCTCCCCGATCCACGGGACCCGGGCCGGGTCCAGCCCCATCGCCTCCGCTGCTTCTATGTCCGTCTGCCAGGTCACCTCTCTCATGTCCCCCTCCTCCTCGGTCTTAAGGCAATTATAAAGACGTTGAAATTTTATTTCAATTAGAAATTATATTTTGAAATTTAATTCCGCAAAATTGTCCAATACTCTTCCCGAATCGACAAATCTCCCCTCGTATTTCTAACCCTACCGCCTGCTCTAACGCTGATGAGAAACGCTATGAAGGTCATTTCGACGCAAACCAAATTCTAACGACGCCGAGCCACGCTATTCCAGCAAAAACCCTCCGTTTCACCAGTAAAGTTGTGCAATAAGCTCTGTGATCAGCGTTAGAACCGCATAGTGCCGGGTTTTGCCGGTTTAAGGTGTGTAGCAAGCGTTAGAGCCACGATAGCGAGAAAAAGACGCAAACCTCCCCTTTCGGCGGGAGTTCGCGTCTTTATACCGTTGAGGAGGGAGCGCGGTGCGCCCAAGTGCAAGTTTCAAGCGGCGGAGGGCTCCCTCCGGTCGCAAAAATAAAGCCAGAGCATTCGCACTGGGACGCGAATGCTCTGGCTATGGATTCGTTCTCTATCCACTCTAAGCTTGATGTGGTGCGGAAGCCTGGGCCGCCTGCGCCGCGTCTTCCGCGCCGCCCTCCTTGGAGGCCAGCGGGGCCGGCGCCTGGTTGGTGGACCGAAGCGGCAGTTCCCTAAGGAAGAAGACCAGCACGAAAGCCACGACCAACACCAAGGTTCCGGTCAGGAACACGGTGGACAACGTATTGCCCAGCGCATCGCGAATGCTTTGGATCATCTGCGCGAACAGCGGCTGCGCATCCGCCGGCAAGCCGGCTTGCGTCTGCTCCAGCAGCGGCTTGTTCATCAGCGTTTGCGGATTGGCGAAAGCGTTCATCTGCTGCGCCAACTGCGGGTCCATCTTGCTCATGTCGGGCGCGGAGGACGACTGCAACGCCGCTTTCAGGTTTTTCGTCAAACTGTTGGACATGACCGTACCCATGACGGCGATCCCAATCGTACCGCCAAGGTTACGGAACAGCTGCGTCGAAGCGGTAACTACGCCCAGCTCTTTATGCGGCACGGCGTTTTGCGTGGCCAGCGAGAACACCGGCATCCCAACGCCCAGGCCTAAGCCGAACACGATCATGCTGAGGATAGCGACCGGTACGTTGTTCATGAAGATCATGATAGCCATCCCGGCAATCATGATCGGAATGCCGAACAGCGCAAATTGCTTGTATTTGCCTTTCTTCGCGATCATTTGGCCGGTGATGGCGCTCGCGACGACCATGACGATGGACATCGGCATCGTTACATAACCGGCATACGTCGGCGAAATGCCAAGCACGCCTTGCACGAAAAACGAAAGGTAAATCAAGGCGCCCATCATCCCGAAGTTCATAATGAAACCGATGATATTGGAAATCGTCACGACATCGTTTTTAAACAAATGAAGCGGCAAAATCGGATTGTTCACCTTCGATTCGACGAACACGAAGATCACAGCGGATACGACCGTGGCCGCAAGCAGACCGATAATTTGCGACGAATTCCAGGCATACGTCGTTCCCGCCCAAGAGAAGGCCAGCAGCATCGGCACGATGGTCGTCGTCATGAACAGCGAGCCCAAATAGTCGATGCTTTGGGAGCTGCCGCGTTCCATTTTCGGAAACAGCGACAAGATCATGGCAAACGCCACGATGCCAAGCGGCAGGAAAATCCAGAACAGCCAGTGCCAATCCATGTGATCGACAAGGTAACCGCCCAAGGTTGGGCCAAGGACGCTGGAAAACCCAAAGATCGCCGTCATAAATCCCATCCACTTGCCGCGCTCACGCGGCGGGAACAGGTCACCAACAGCCGTGAAGGCGGTCGATTGGATAATGCCGGCGCCGATCCCTTGAATCCCCCGGTACGCAATGAACTGAAAGACGTTCGAAGACGTCCCGGTCATAAAAGCGCCGGCCATAAAGAGCAGGATCCCGATCAGCAAAAACGGCTTCCGCCCGTACATATCGGACAATTTGCCGACCAGGACGGTGGCGATCGTGGATGTCAGCAAATAAATGTTGATCGTCCAGGTATAATAGTCCATGCCGTCAAGAATCGAAATAATCCTCGGCATGGCCGTACTCACGATCGTCTGGTTGATGGCGGCGAAGAACATCGCGGCCATAATGGCGACCATGATCGAAACTTTGCGTTTAAGTGATAAATGTTCCATGTTGTTTCTCCATCTCCGTTATGATTTATTTTCTATGTTCGCAAGCACTACGCCAAAAATCCGTCGCAAATGCTGCAAATCTTCCTCCTGCAGCTGATCAAAAATTCCCTCGAGCATTTCCTTCTGCCGTTCGGTGACCTGGCTAATGATTTCCTTGCCCTGGTCGGTAATCGAAATGTTCACCACCCGGCGGTCGTTCTCCCCGCGTTCTCGGATTGCAAAGCCTTCCGTGACTAGCCGGTCGGTAATTCCCGTAATCGCCGCCGAGGTAATTCCCAGCGCCTCCGCCAGTTGGGACACGGTACGCGTCCCGGTGACATCCAGTATGCAGAGCATTTTATATTGGGGAAAGCTGAGGTTAAATTCGCCGCCGCGTTTGTTCCACTCCTGGGTGATCGCCTTGATCAACGTTCGAAACATCGACGTCACTTCGAACAGCTCTTCTTTTTTTACCAATATCCCTTCCTCCTTCCTGCCATGAGCCGTTCGTTTATTTAATAATTTAATTAATTTACTGTTTAAATATTTCAGCGTTTAATAATATACTCCCTAATGAATCATTCGTCAAGCCTTCCGAACGCAAATAAAAAGAGCCGTTCGCCCGGCCTTGGCCAAGGAACAGCTCCTTCTGTTCTATTCTCTTCGATTTTTCTCTCTTCTATTCTTCTTCCTTAAAAACCGGTTGGATCGTCAGCTCGAAATCAAACGATTTCTCGGCAAATCGATACGGCTCCGCCAACTGCGGTCCGCAGGAGCCCGAGCCGGCCCCGCTCATCCGGTAATCGAGCGAGACAATCGTCTCGGGACGCCGCTTCAGCTCGTACGTATGTTTGGCCGCCGTCAGGTCTTCGGCCGTGTAATGCAGCGCCTGGAACGAGAACGGCTGCGCCGCCGCGAATTTCAAGCCCATCCCCAGGACGGTGGAAGCGATGGCCCAATCCGTCGCGTAGCGGGACCCGCTTTCCTGCGGCATGACGTAGTTCTCGAACATGTCGTCTACGGACAGCAGATATTTGCCTTTGCGTACGCTCGCTCGTTTGTCGATATAGCTCTCATGCGGGCCGTACCCGTAATATTCGATTTCCTCGGTTCCTTCCGGCATCGTCAACTCCAGGCCGAAACGCGGCAGGTACGGAAGATTCTCACGCACGCCGGCGTGAACCGCCAGCTTGATTTCCCCCGTTCCCGCGATCGTCCAGATAGCGTTTCCGCGCACGAACGGTTCGTAGCTGTAGCTGGCGAGCGAGAAGTTGACGCTGATTTCGACCGAAGCGTCCGGCTTTTGCTCCCAGCGGCTGTCATATACTTTCATGGCCGCATGATCAAGGCCCGCCGCCTGCCATTCTTTGCGGATGTTCATATCGTTGTCTATCGGTGCCCGCCACAGATGAAACCGGGCAGGCCGGGATAGAAGCGGAACGCCATGCTTCGACAACTGCTGCGGCATCCCAAGCTTCAGGTCAAAGACGTGCGCGAAATCGAATCCGGTCACGATAAGCAGACCGTCCTGTTCATCCGCTTTGACAAAGGCGGCGTATTCCCCGAGCTGCACCTGCTCTTGATGCAGCTCGGCCTTCACCCCCGGCAGCTCGAATTGATAGAAGGCGATCTCATACCCTTCCTCCGCCCAAGGCGTATCTTGCTGCTGCCGGACCGAACAGGTCAATACATAGGGTCCCGGCAAATCCGGCGGCAGGTCGCAAGGAATCGACAACGCCTGGGTCTCGCCCGGCCCCGCCGTGAGCGGAGCCGACCGGCCCTGCCGCAGCACTTCCCCTTCCCGCTCCAGCTTCCAGCTGACGGCCAGATGCGACAGGCTGCTGAAATCATAGCGGTTCAACACGCGGAACCGGCCTTGTCCGGCATCCTCCGCCTCGATATGAACCGGCGCAATGACCTGCTTCAATTCCAGCAGCCCGGTATGCGGCCGACGGTCCGGCGATACCAGGCCGTCGATGCAGAAGTTTCCGTCGTTCGGCTGATCGCCGAAATCGCCGCCGTATGCAAAATAACGCTGCCCGTCCGGCGTCTCGGCAGTGATGCCGTGATCGCACCACTCCCAGACGCAACCGCCCATCAGCTTCGGATACCGATAGATCACGTTCCAGTAATCCCGCAAATCGCCGGGACCGTTCCCCATGGCGTGGCTGTATTCGCACAGGAACAGCGGCTTCGCGCTGTTCTCGTCCAGGGCATACCGCTCGATTTCCTTCACCGAGGCGTACATGCGACTGTCCAAATCAAGGCATGACGTGTCCGGATCGCCGTAATAGCGGGCGTCCGCCCCTTCGTAATGCACCGGGCGGGAGGTGTCGCGCGCTTTGGTCCACTCCGCCATGGCCTTATGGTTGGCTCCATACCCGGATTCGTTCCCCATCGACCAGATGATGACGGAGGCGTGGTTTTTGTCCCGCTCGACCATGCGGACCGCACGCTCGACGAACGCTTCCCGCCATGTTGGATCCGCCGTCAGCTTATGGAAAGCCCCTTCCTCAAGCTTGCCCGTGCTGGTGACGCCGTGGCACTCCAAATCCGCTTCGTCGATCACGTAGAACCCGTATTCGTCGCACAGATCGAGAAACTTCGGATCATTCGGATAATGCGAGGTGCGAATCGTGTTGACGTTATGCCGTTTCATCAGTTTTAAATCCGTAATCATATGGTTAACCGGTACCGTTTGCCCGAGCTCCGGATGGGAATCGTGGCGGTTAACGCCCTTTAGCTTCACGGCGCGGCCGTTGATGCGGAAGATGCCGCCAGCGATCTCCACCTTTTTGAAGCCGACACGAAAACGCAGTACTTCTTGTCCGGCCGTGAGCAGCAGCTCGTACAAACGGGGCTGCTCGGCGTTCCACAGCTGCGGCTGCGGCACGTCCAGCTCAATGACCCCCTGGCCGTCGATTTGCGCCTCCTGCCGTCCAATCCGCTTCCCCGCCGGATCCCGCAGCTCCGCTTGCACCGTCAGGCTGCCCGTCGTTTCGATCTCCGAGCGAAGCTTGCCCTCGGACAGATCGGCCGACAACAGCGGTTGGTTGAATACATCGCGGACATGCGCAGTTTCCCGGGACAGCAGATAAACGTCGCGGTAAATGCCGGAGAACCGCCAGACATCCTGGTCCTCCAGATACGTGCCGTCGCACCACTTCAGGACCAGAACGGCGATGCGGTTGCGGCCCGCCGTCACGAACGGCGAAATATCAAACTCTGCCGGGATCCGGCTGCCCTGGCTGTATCCGACAAAACGGCCGTTCACCCACAAGTAGAAGCAGGCGTTCACCCCTTCGAATACGATATGGGTCTCCTTCTTCGTCCACGTTTCCGGTAAATTGAAATCCCGGGCGTAAGCGCCTGCCGGGTTGTCATCCGGCACGAACGGGGGGTCGTAAGGAATCGGGTAATTCACGTTCGTGTAATGCAGTTGATCGTAGCCGTTGGTTTGCCAGCAAGAAGGCACGATCAGGCCGTCCCAGCTCTCCAACTCCGTATCCGTCTCGAAAAAGCGCTCATCCACCTCGCGCAAGCTGCGATGGTAGCGGAACTTCCACATCCCGTTTAACGTTTGGTAATGCGGCGAGCGGCCGCGGTTCCCCGTTCTGGCCGCTTCGGCGCTGCCGTACGGAATGAAGGAAGCCCTGGCCGGCAACCGGCCGATTTGCAGGCACGACGGATTTTCCCATTCATGGTTCAGTTCCAACCTAATTCACACTCCCATAACGATTTGCTCTCATTATAGAGGTGAGATATAATCGGGCGGTAGCCACAAATCGGACAATCTACCAGACAAAACGGACAAAATGGAGTGAATCGCCATGGACCTGCTTCCGCTCAGAAGCAATTTATCCCCTTCCCATAACGAGGTTCTGCCGCTTACCGTTTATACGGTAGGGACCGAGATCCAGCCGCCGATCACGCGTATGAAGGGATTTTCGGCACATCAGCTCTTCTTGACCCTCTCCGGTGCGGGACAATTCCGCCGGCTGAACATCGACAAGGACAAATGGGACATTCTCAGCCCCGGCCAATTGCTCTTCATCCCCGCCGGCTGCGCCCACGAATATATGCCCTATGGGGAACATCCCTGGTTCGTCGGGTACGTCACGCTGCTGGAGAACTTCGGCGAAGTGCTGAATCGGTGGGGCTTCGGGGACATCCCCCGGATGCTGCAGCTCTCGGACGTCTCCCTGTTTACGGACCGCCTGCTCGACATCTGGCGGCTGTCCGGCAACGAGCACGATCCTTGGCAAACGACCGAGCTCTTGTATTCGCTGCTGCTCGCGATCCTTAAGGATACGTCGGGGCAAAGAAACCCAAGGACCGAATCGACCGTCCCGCAGGTACGGCCGGCCCCTCCTTCCGCTTCCTACCCGGCGTCGGTTGTGGATGTCGCGGTCCGCTTCCTGCACGACCACTTGAACCGGCCGATCACGATCGCCGGGCTGGCGGGCCACGTCGGCTACTCGCAAAAGCAGTTGACCCGGCTTTTCCGGAAATCGCTGGGATTGACGCCGCTGCAATACCTCCATCAGATCCGGCTAAAAACCGCCCGGATGCTGCTGCACGACCATCCCGACTTGACGATACGCCAAGCCGCCGCCTACGTTGGCCTGGAGCCGGTATATTTCGCGCGATTATACAAACGCGAGTTCCAGCGTCTCCCGTCGGAAGAGCGCCGGGAAAGAGATGGGGGATAAGAAAGAGGGGGCAAAGGGGGGCTTGTCAGAAAGCTTGTCAGTAGCCTCTTTCAAAAAAGGCCGCAGCCTCCCCGAACACCTTCTCCCGGCTCCATGCTTCCTCGCCCCGCTCGCAACATTCCGCCCAGGCGGCTCGCTGCGGGCTCAATTCGACCGCGCTGCCGCCCATCCCGTATTCTCCGTAACGGACGGTCGCTTCCTGGGAAGGATTGCCCCAATTGTTCCACCTTTGCGGATGGATATGCGGTCCGTACCGGCAGCCCACGAATGCCGTTTTGGCGTATTCCCGCCACGGTCGGCCTAAGTACACCGAACCTTCGGCGACCTCGGGCGCCGCGGTCAAAAGGCAGTCGCGGAATACGTAGCCGTACTCCTGGCCTAACGGCGTTGCAGCCGCCGTAAGATAACCCGGATCGTCTGCCGCCACCCGAGGCAAGCTGCGAATTTCGCAGCGCTCGAAATAAGCGGTCGCCCCGCCGAATATGAAATCGACATTGCCCTCGATCCGGCAAAGCTCGTACAGCTGGCGGTATTGCTCATGATGCTCCTTCAGCGGAACGCCGCCAAACGCCCCTCCCGCTCTTGGCGACGGCGGCAGGGGACCGGTGAACACGGTGTCCTGATGCCCTTTGAAGACGCAGTGGCGGAATACGGCCAGATCGCAATGCGCATATAGCGCCAGCGCCTGCCCGACCTGTTCGCCGGGACCGGCCGAATTCTCCACGGTTAGATTCTCCATGACCAACCGGCTGCCGCCCAGAAACAAAGTTGGCGTCGCAAACGTCCCGATTTCCTTTCCGCTTGCGTCGCGTAACTTAGCGTAACGACTCATGCGGATCACCGCCTGCCCGAGCCCGATCAAAGCCAGATCGGATCGGTAAATGCGCACCGCTTCCTCATAAACGCCGGGAAGAACATAAATCTTCGCCGTCCCGCTGCCGGTCTGCCGCTCCGCCGCGTCAACCGCCGCTTGAAGCGCGGAAAAATCGCAGCCCTTCTCCTTGCCCACCCAGATTTCCATCGTATCCCCTTTCCTTCGCCTGCCTCCCTTTTACCGATCCAGCAAATGCCGCTTCAAAAATTCCGGCCAGGCGGCCCGCATTTCGGCGGTTTCCATGTGACCCCCGCCGGTTACGACCGTCTGCCAATGGTCCGGCTGCCCGGCGGCCCCATAAGCTTCGCGCAAGCCCCGGTCCAGAAGCTGCACCCCTTCGAACGGGCATAACCGGTCGTTCCGTCCGACGAGACTCAGCCTCGGACGCGGCACGATTAACTTTTGAATGTCCAAAGTCGTGAAATGTTTGAGCAATCCGGGAACGTAATAGTAAAACCCGTGATGCTCCAGGCCCCGCTTGGCGATCAGCGTACCCGCATCCACCTGTCCGCAAAGGTCGATCGTCACCCCGATCCGCTCATCAAGCGCGGACAACCACCATGACATTAATCCGCCCATCGACATCCCGATCGTAGCGATCCGCGACGGATCCACATCCTTGCGCGTGCACATATAATCGATCAGACGGCGATTGTCGTACAGCATCATCCCCCACAGCACCCGACCGTTCCATAGCATTTCCTTCACCAGTTCGCCTTCGCTTTTGCCGCTACGTTCGTTGAAGGCCCACATGTCGATACAGCAGACGGCGCAGCCCAGACCGGTCAGCACCTTGGCAAACGACGGCTCCTGAAGGTAAGGGCTGCTGCGGATCAGCTCCTTGCGGCCGTTACCGTAATTGCCGCCATGGGAATGATTAAACACGACAAGCGGAAACGGCCCCTCGCCTTCCAACGGTTTGGCAAAATAAGCCGGAACGAGCTCCAGCCCGTTTATATCCAGCAGCAGCGTTTCCAGCAAAAAACCGTCGAATTCCTCCCGCTTCAGCAGTCTGACCGCGATCGGCCGATCCTCCGGAAGCTCCCCCAGCAAGCCCTGCAGCTTGTCCCGCTCCATCGCCGGATTCCATCCCATCTTTACATCGTCCTCCTAAAAGGCACAAAATCTCCCCGTATACTTGAAATAGGCAAAGTCGGCGTAGCTGCCTCCAAATTGATTCATATCGTGGGCCGCGATCCCGATAAAGTTGCCGGTAAACCCGCCCGAGAGGAACCCAACATGACGACTGTCCCCCAGTGGCTTCCACTCTTCTTCATCGTTTAGACGGTAATAGAACCGTCCGGTTACTCCGTTTACGTCTACCGCCAACCGTACCGCCCGGGTCTGCTCCACAGCGATCGGGAGCGGATCGAGCTCGAATTCGTCCCTTTCGCAGCGCATGAGCCGAAGCACCTTGCCCCGCCCCTCCTCATGACTGACGCAAGCATAAAAGTAGTTATCCTCGTTTAAATAGAGCAGGAGCCCGGCCATCTGCAAATAAGAAGCCGGATTCGACTCCACGGCCGTCTCCGCACGGAAAGACTTATCCGTCTGACGGATCGCCAAAATATGATGACCAAACAAGCTTTGCACGGATTCGCCCGCATGAATGCGCAAGTAACCATTCCTTGCGGACAACGAGCACCAGCTTTCGTCCGCCATAATGCGCAGCGTATTCCAGTTTTTCTTCAGCTCGGGCCCCGAAAAATCATCCTCAAAATCCGTTCCGGAACGATTGGCGGCTTTCGGGTAAACTCCTTTAGGCAGCGGCACCCGGAGCTGTGGCGCGTTTCCGCCCGCGGTCAAGCGGAGCCAGCCCTGCTCGTCCCAATACACTTGCTGCAGCGCGGTTTCCCTCCCTAAGATGGCGTATTGGCCTTCCGCCGGGCGCGTGCATAAATGCGCCATGTACCATTCGCCATCAGGCGTCTCGACCAGGCTGCCGTGGCCGGCGCACTGCAGCGCCAAACCGGGATCATGCCGCGAGGTCAGCATCGGATTGAGCGGATCCACCTCATAGGGGCCGAGCAGCTCCCTTGAACGCGCTACGGTAACGGCGTGCCCGCTGCCGGTTCCCCCTTCGGCGGTAATGAGATAGTAATAACCGCCATGCTTGTAGATATGGGGCGCTTCCGTTTTTTTCAGCGGCGTGCATTCAAACAATTTCTTAGGCTCTCCAACCAGCTTCCCCAAATCGGGATCATACTGTTGAATCACGATTCCGCTCGATTTGTTGCTTTCACGGATGCGGTAATCCCACAAGCAATTCAGCAGCCACTTGCGGCCATCGTCATCATGGAACAGGGACGGATCAAACCCGCTGCTGTTCAGATACACCGGCTCCGACCAAGGGCCGTGAATCGACGGCGCCGTGATCAAATAATTATGACAGTCCTTAAACGGGCGCTTCGTGCTTTTCACATCGGTGTACATGAGATAAAACAAGCCGTCACGATAACTAAGCTGAGGTGCCCAAATACTGCAGTTTTTCGGATTTCCCCGCAAATCGACCTGATGAGTCAAAAGATCGGTGCAGTGCTCCCAATCGGCCAGATTCGCCGACGCGTATACCCTGACTCCGGGAAGCCACTCGAAGGTAGATACCGCGATGTAATAAACTTCCCCCGCCCGCACAATACAAGGATCGGGGTGAAATCCCGGCAATATCGGATTTTGCACAACCCCTGCCTTTTTTCCTTCCGCAATCATGATCCTTGCGCCTCCTTGCCCGAACCTTCCGTGTCCGAATTCACCGGCGGAACCGTAACCTGTTCCATCAGCTTTTCACTGTGTTTCGCATTTCTGGACTCGCAATGCTCCACGGTCACCTGCTCTCCG
Organism: Paenibacillus sp. JL3B1040; assembly: GCF_057063165.1. Lineage (NCBI taxonomy): Bacteria > Bacillati > Bacillota > Bacilli > Caryophanales > Paenibacillaceae > Paenibacillus > Paenibacillus tiangongensis. The sequence goes on from NZ_CM169317.1 coordinate 4,062,687, forward strand.
TTTTCCACGTAAAAAGCCGGCCCTTCATGATTTTCGATCGTGACTCGGTTAAACCGGATTTGTCTTACATTCCCAAGGAAAAATCCGCGATTGCTCATTTCGCCCAGGCCCGCCATCATCGCCGGAATGCCCGGAACCGCGTTCTCCGCCATGGAAATATCGATATGATCGAACGTAATTTCGGAAATGTACTGTTCGGCAAGCCCGTACAAAAACCCGGCGGCGGCATGAACCCGGCGTGCAGTAATGTTTGAGAAATGAATTCGCCGAAAACGCGGCGTCTCCTCCGTCACGGGGTAACCATTTTTGTCCCAAACGTATTTGTCTTTGCCGCGCGGGCCGCAAAAATAATACAGATTCAAAATAAACGGGCAAATGACGTCCTCCATTACGATATGGCTGATGCGGATATCTTCCACGATCCCCCCGCGTCCGCGCCGCGATTTCAGCCGGATGCCGCGATCGGTGTGCTGGAACACGCACCCCGTGATCGTGACGTTGCGGATGCCGCCGCTCATCTCGCTGCCCAGCACCACGCCGCCGTGACCGTGCACCATCGTGCAGTTCATGATCGTGATATTTTCGCACGGAATCCGCTCCGCCGTCTCCTCGGTACCCGCTTTAATCGCGATGCAGTCATCCCCCACGTCGATATGGCAGTTGCAGATTCGCACATTGCGGCAAGATTCCGGATTAATCCCGTCCGTGTTCGGCGAATCGGCGGGATTATGGATGGACAAATTGTCGATCGTCACATCGGAGCAGCGGATCGGATTCACGGTCCAGCTCGGCGAATTGATCAGGTTCAAGTCCCTTAACGTTACGCGGCGGCAGCCGTCAAAGCTGATCAGCTTCGGCCGGGGAAACTCCAGTTCCTCCGGCGCGTTCCGCTTCTTGTCCCACCACGGCCCGCCGTTCCCGTCCAGCGTCCCGCTTCCCGTGAGCGCGATATTTTCCAGGCCTTGCCCGAAAATGCACGACGCGTGCACCTGCTGCAGCACGCCTTCCCATCGGGAGAGGACCGCCGGGTAATGCTCCGGTTCCGTACTGAACGACAGCACGGCGCCTGGACTTAGATGCAGCTCGGTATGGCTTTTCATGAAAATCGCACCGGTCAAATACGTACCCGCCGGTACGAACACCGTGCCTCCGCCCGCCGCGCCCGCGGCGTCGATGGCGGCTTGAATCGCCGCTGTTGCCAGCGTTTTTCCGTCCGGGACCGCGCCGTATTCGGCGATGTTATACACCTGCATCCCTTTTCCTCCTGTTCAAGGGGTCTCTTTCATGTTCGCAAGATCCTCCAGCCATTCCACCTCGGCGCAAGCCTGCAGAAACGCCCCGACTCCCTTTAAATCGTTCGTAATGATCGGCTCGCTGACGTAATAAGCGTACGTGCCGTCCCTGCGGTCCTCGCCGCCCAGCCCGGCCACCATACAGTTTTTGTTCAGATTTACCCAACCTTCCTTCGTTTCCAGCACAAATTCGGCGATCAGACCCCGGAAGGCTTTATCCAACGGTTTCCGCCATTCGTTCGCATCCAGCACCCCAAGCCGGATTCCTTTGGCGATGGCAAAGGTGATCATGCTGGAAGCCGACGCCTCCAAATAGTTGCCTTTACGTCCGCCCAAATTAATAACCTGATACCATACGCCGCTTGCTTGATCCTGATAATTTCTCAAGGCCGTCAAGGCATCCCGGAATATCCGTACCAGCTCGTTATAGTCGCGATGCTCCTTCGGCAGCAGTTCCAGCGTATCCGCCAGAGCCATGACAAACCATCCCATGGAACGGCCCCAGAAATTCGGAGATAATCCGGTGGCAGGATCGCACCAGGGCTGAACCTTCTGCTCGTCCCAGGCATGATAGAGAAGACCTGTCTTGGCATCCCGTGTATGCTTCTCGCACAGGATGAATTGCTTCGTTACATCGTCCAGCCCGTTCCCGTCTTCGAAAGTCAGCAAATACTCCAGATAAAACGGCGCGCCCATATAAAGACCGTCCAGCCAAATTTGATATGGATAAATCTTTTTGTGCCAAAACGCCCCTTCCGACGTGCGCGGATGCGCGGCCAGTTGCGATCGCAGCAGATCGGCCGCTTGCCGGTATTTCCCCAATCCGGTTTCCGTATGCAGCAAAAATAACAATTTGCCGTTATTCAGGTGATCGATATTGTATTCATCCTTGCGGTATCCCCGCACACTTCCGTCTTCGCCGATAAAATAATCCATCTGCTCCCGGATGTACTGAAAATACTTGCGCTCCCCCGTCCGTTTCCATAACAGCGCAAACCCTCTTAGCACCACACCGTAATCGTAAGACCATTTGCCGTTATACCCTTTCTCGTACAATTTCGGCGTCCGTTCCATGACGGATTCCGCGGTTTTCATAGCCCATCCCATCTGATTAACACATCCTCTTAAGAGTTCGCTTCCTTGTAGGCCGCTTCATATTCGCTGATAATCTTGCTGCCTCCGGACTGCTTCCATTTCTCGACCTCCGCCTTGAAGCCGTTCAGGTCGAGGGAGCCGAGAATGAACTTATAGGTGGCATCGGTAATAATCTTTTGCAGCTCCGAACCCATCATTGAATAGGTTTCCGATTCCAGCGAAGCAGCGGGATTATAGACCGCGTATTTCTCATTTTCCAAGATGAGTTTGGCGGCTTCGACCTTTAACGGATCCGAATCATGGATTTGATACCCCGGCTCCTTGGGACGGGAAGAAGAGAAGGGTTGAACCTCCTGTTCCCACTTATCCTGATCCAGAATCGTAACGGCCTTGTCCGCGTCAACCGAGTAATGCACTCCTTCAATGCCATAGGTCATCAAAGTAAAGATTTCTTCATCCATCAGATCGTTTACAAATTTCAACATCCGCTTCAATTCGGCTTCATCCTTGACTTCCGATTTGGGGAAAGCCAGCAGTCCGCCGATTCCGCCATTCCCCGTCCAAATGGCCCGATCGCTTTCGTTGCCGGTGGAAGTAATGTCGTTGACAAGCGCAATCTCCATCCTATCTTGAATCCCTTTAGCGCCATTGAGCAGGTTCTTGCCGTCAAACAAGGCGCCGACATAAATACCGGCCTTTCCTTGCGAGAAACCGTCCTGCTGATCCTTCTTGGCCGTAACGGCAAAATCCTGGTTAATATAGCCATTATCATATAATTCCTTCATATAATTCATCGTTTTGACATATCCTTCGGTTTCAAACTCCGGGATAAATTTGCCGTCTTCGGTGACTTCCCAGTAACTGGGGGTGCCAAAATAAGAACTCAACGTTTTAAACGCTCCGTAAATCAAGTCGCTGCGGTCGATAAATCCGAAAGTGTCCTTTTTCCCGTTTCCGTCCGGGTCCTGCTCGGTGAACGCTTTAGCCACAGCCATTAATTCATCGGTGGTTTTAGGTACTTCCAGGCCCAGCTTATCCAGCCAGTCTTTGCGAATCACCACGCCATTACGGGCAATGTCCTTCAGGTAGGGCACCCCGTATAGTTTGCCGGCAATCGAAGCGGCCCGCCGTTGCTCCTCCGAGATCGCCGCCAGATTCGGAAATTCGTCCAGATAAGGCTCGACTTCCCAGAACATCCCCGATTTAAGCGCGTTGCGCACGGAGGCGTTCTCCAGGAACGTCAAAGAGACGATATCCGCCAGCGAATTGGACGCAAGCGCGGTATTAATCCGTTCCTCCTTTGAAGCGTCCGGGACCCAGGAAAACTTGATTTTCGTATTCGTCTTTTCTTCAATCAGCGATTGCACATCCCCCGTCGGCGTAGAAGCCGTATGCAAAATATTCATCCACGTGATCTCAAACGGCTCTTCCGCCGCCGCGTTTCCGCCGTTGCTTACGGACCCGGAGGTTCCGCCGGTTCCTTGGGCGCTGTTGCCGCCCTTGGTATTCGATCCGCAAGCGGACAGCAAAAGGAGGCTCGCTAACAAAAGAACGGACAGTTGTTTCATCTTCATTTTCAACTTCATCTTCATCATCTTTTCTACCCCTTTTCGAATTTATATGGGTCGCAGCCTTAGTACACGCCTTCTTCTCCGAATTTCTTGGCCAGCTTGTTGGAGAGCATCACCAAAATCAATCCGACCACCCCTTTAAACAGTCCGACGGTTGTGCTGAAGCTTAATTGTCCGTTCTTCAGCCCGGCCGTATAAATATAGGTGTCGAAAATTTCGGCAACCTCGCGGTTCAAGGAATTCAACAGCAGGTACATATGCTCGAAACCCAAATCCAAAGTGCTTCCGATCTTCAGAATCAACAGCGTAATAATGACGGGACGGATCGCCGGCAGGGTAATATGCCAGGTCTTTCTCCAGCGTCCGGCGCCATCCATTTCGGCCGCTTCGTACAGCTGCGTATCCACGACCGTGATGGCCGCCAGATAAATGATCGTCGACCAGCCGAGCTCCTTCCAGATGATTTGGACAATATAGATTGTCCTGAGCCACTCCGGAGAGGTCAGAAAGCTGATCTTGTTAAAACCAAGCGCGGCCAGAAATTCATTGATGATTCCGCCATCCACGTTCAGGAGCACGTACGAGATCGAGACGATGATCACCCAGGACATGAAATGCGGAAGGTACATCATGGTTTGCACGGCGTTTTTAAACCATTTCGTCCTTACCTCGTTTAGCATCAACGCTAAAACGATAGGCAGCGGAAAGAAAAACACGATGTTCATGCCAAACAGAATCAACGTATTCTTTAATAGCATGAAAAAAGTAGGCTCCGTAAACAAACGCTCAAAATGCTTCAATCCCACCCAAGGGCTTTCCGCAATCCCCAGGAAAGGCTGATAATCCTGAAAGGCGATCACCAGCCCCCCCATCGGCAAGTACTTAAATACAATGAAGTAGACGAGTCCGGGAAAAATCATCAGGTACAGAAGCTTGTTGCGCCTTAAGCTTTTAAGAACCGGAGGAGCCTTGCGCCTGAGTTCCGGCTCCAATCCCATCCCCATCGGTGCGGCACTTGATGCTTTCACTGAACAACCTCCTTGCGCTTTCTTTTTTTCGTTGATAAGCGTACTTGACGGGGCGCGTTCCGTATATAATCATCAGATGACAGCGTTTGCAAAAACCGGTTGGAATCGGGCTTTTTCCGCTGATCGCCTCATTTGATGATTACGGGGTAAGCTGAGGAGCATTCGTTGCCGGAACTGTTTTTTCACCGTTTGAAAAGACCTCAAGTGAGGATTATATACGTAATTCTCCTTTGGTTGTTAAGGTTAAATTGCCAAACGACTAATGAGGAGGAAAACAATATGGCCCAAAAGTTGCGCAAGAAACATTCCATCGGCGATCGGTTCTTTACCTGGATCAACGGAGCTTTGCTAACCCTGATCGCCATCGCTTGTCTCTTGCCTTTTGTCAATGTCATCGCCAGTTCTTTTGCTTCAACCCAGGAAATCGTGGAAAAGCGCTTCATCCTGTTTCCAACCACGTTTTCGCTCGATGCTTACAAGTACATTCTTTCCACGCCGACGATCTTTCGGGGATTGGGCGTTTCGATCGGAGTCACTTTGGTCGGAACTCTCCTGAGCATGGCCCTTACTGCGTTGATGGCTTACGGTTTATCGCGCAAATATCTTTACGGCAGAAATCCCATCAATTTTATCGTGGTATTCTCCATGCTTTTTAACGGCGGGATGATTCCTACATTTTTGGTCGTAAAAAGCGTCCATTTGATTGATTCCTACTGGTCGATGATTATTCCGACCGCGATCAACGCTTTCAACCTGATCATCATGCGCAACTTCTTCCAGTCGCTGCCGGACAGTCTGGAAGAGTCGGCCAAAATCGACGGAAGCACCGATTTCGGAGTTTTCTTCAAAATCATGCTGCCGTTGTCGCTGCCGTCGATCGCGACCATTTCGCTCTTCTATGGCGTCGCTTATTGGAATACGTACATGAGCGCCGTTCTGTATCTAAACGACTCTCTTAAATGGCCGATTCAGGTGTTGCTGCGCCAGATCGTCATTGTTTCCAGCGGCATGCAGGGGGATAACAGCGTCGTGGATATCGTTCCCCCGGCGCAAGCTATCAAGATGGCCGTCATCGTCGTCGCCACGCTGCCGATGCTCATGGCTTATCCATTCGTGCAGCGCCACTTCGTTAAAGGCGCCATGCTCGGCTCGGTCAAAGGGTAAAAAAAAGCTGACATCGATCGAACCGACGCCAGCTTTACGTCCAAAGACTTTTCATTTTTCCGCAAAACAGAAGCTTGGCCACGGCGGCAAGCTTCTGTTTTACATCCCTCTACATCGCTTGTCTGGCTTTCCGGTACTCTCCCGGAGTGACATGTTCTTTCTTGCGGAACGAGCGAATAAAGTTTTGCGGTTTGTGGTATTGCAGCCGCTCCGCGATCTCTCGGATCGTCATATCCGTCTCGACCAGCCACTTTTTGGCCATTTCCAGTCTATAATTCATCAGGTAATCGCTGAAGGTCGTGCCATACTCCCTTTTGAAAATATTGCTTAAATAGTTCGGGTTATAATGCAGCCGGTCGGCAATTTGCTCCAGCGTCAATTCCTGATCGTATTCGGACCTGACGATCACGGCGATTTCTTCGGACAGGCAACGGAACTGTTTGTTCGTCTTGTCCTTCATGCTCCTTACCATCGGAAAAATCACCTCGTCCACCAGCATCCGTTCAATTTCTTCGGGGTTTCTCGTATCGAGCAGCACATGATACAAGGCATAATTGTCCTGTTTAAGCAGAACCTCGATGCCGAGAAGCTGCTCCAGTTGGATCAGATTGTTCACGAACCGGACTAACGCCACCTCGAAATTCATGGAGTTGTTATTTTTCTTCATCATCTCCGCCAACAGCAAATATAACGTTCGGCTGACCTGATTCTCGTCGCCGAGCCGAATGGCATCGAAGAGCTGCGACTCCAGCTCCACCGGATAGTGTAGCAGTACCGGACCGGAGATGACCCGTGAAATATCCTCGTAGAAAATGATCGATTCCTTGCCCAAATTGAGGCGGTGATGCAATGCCTGCTTGCCCATTTCGCAGGCTTCTTTACTTTTCAGCAAGCTGTCGTACGTTTTGCTGATCCCAATGCTGATGGACACTTTTAAGTACTCTCTGGCCCTTTTCATCAAAGACGTAGCTTGTTGAAGCAATTGCTTGCGTATTTCCGGTTCGGTTCTGTCCGTAAACCTCAGGATCGTGGCCTGGGTCTTATCGTTCAGAATAATCGGAAGCATCCGCTGTTCGGGCGGAATCTGCTCCTCCACCAGTTTGTTGACCGCCAGCAGCAATATATCCTTGCCGGAGGCCTCATGTTCGCCAAAGTTATCCAATTGGATCAGCATCGTGACGTAAAGACAGCGGTCCAACTGCCGATACCCAAGCCGAGGCAGCCTCATGGCCAGTTCATCCTCCGTGACGCGCCCCCGGAACAGATTCATGATCAACTGCGTTTCAAGCTGCGGCATTTCCGCTTCCATCAAGTTCTCCAGGCTTTCTTTCTCGGTCAGTATCGTATCGATGGAATGAATAATCGTTTCGACTTCATTGGGGGAGGCGGTCCGGTCGTCCAGCGACAGGCTGCGTTTGATTTGCCGGATCGGTTTGGTGAAGTTAACGGCAAAGATGTAGGCCACAATAACAATCAAAAACGCCAAAACCGCCGCCAACGTAATAATTCCGAACTTGGTCAGCTTAAGGGCACCCGCGATTTCCTTTTGTTCCAGCAGAGTCAGGTAGATCCAATTGTTATATTCCGATTTGGCATAAATGATTTTTGAAGCATGATCGCCGAACTTGGATAAGGGCAATATGCCGGTTTGCGCAGTTTCCTTCTCGATTCGGGACAGCATGTCTTTCCATTCTTCAGAGGTCCACGCGGAGTCCGCAGGATTGCTCTCGTACATAAGCTCGCCCTGCTTATTCAATATGTACACCATGCTATCGTCTTCGGCCCGAATCGTCTGATCCAGCGTCTCCAGCGAGATGTCCGACAAGGCGACGGCTTGCTTGTTTTTGGAGAACACGGGCAGCGTATTGACAAAGCGGATTCCCGTATCCGTCTTGATCCAGAACAGGCTCTGGTTTTGGTTTTCGACATAGGTTTGGATCAGTTCTTCCCGTTCTTCTTCGCCTAGCTTCGTCAGTCTGCCGTTGGATATTTTCCAGTCTTGCACCAGGCTGATCAGCGCGTATTCCGTTCGATCCATGCCCATCGTGGCAATGTAGTTAAGTTGGCTATTCACGTTCCGGTACGCGATGAAATCCTGTACCGTGATCGGATTTTTGACGACCTCGCTAAACGACGTCGTTGTGCTGTACGTGTCAAACGCATATTCGATCGAACGGATCTGCTGCTCCAAATTGTTTTTGGTCTGTGCGATAAAGTTTTGCTTGCTGCCGGCAATCCGCTCATTCACGGAATTGACGGTGCTGAAATAGATGTAACTGGCAAAGCTGGCCACAAGACCGATTCCGAGAATGAGGATAGGAATGAATATTTTATAGAACAATCTTCCTTTGTGCATATGCGCTACTCCTTTACTCCAATGATCACTTTATTATAGCGCTTTCATAAATTGACGAACAATAACTATTTTAACGTGTGCATATCACAAAATCGTTGACTTATCCAGGAAAGTGAGACTACAATGTAATCGTTAAATCCAATCATTATTCCAGATGGAAGAGGTCCTATGGTCACAATCAAAGACATCGCAAAAGTCGCTGGCGTTTCGCATACGACGGTTTCCAGAGCGCTGAACGGCAATCCGCTCATCAAGAAAGAAACCCGGAGCAAAATTGAAAAGATCGCCGCCGAATTGAATTATGTGCCGAATTACAGCGCCAAAAGTCTCGTTTTGAAAAAGTCGTATACCATCGGATTGTTTTTCTCAAGCATCGATCAGGGAACCTCAGCCAGCTTCCTTGTTGATGTCATTAAGGGAATCAACCATGTTTTGGATGAAAATTATAGTTTGACTGTGCACGGGATCGACAGCATCAAGCATTTGGACGGCATCTCGCCGCACCGTTTCGACGGGATTCTGGTAATGAGCCAAAGCGATGCGGACAATGAATTTATTTACCATGTCAAAAGAACGGGGATCCCTTTCGTTGTTCTCAACCGTCATCTGGAGGATCCCGGGATCATGAACGTCGTTGCCGATGACAGAGGCGGCGTGCGGGAAGCCATCGACTATGCGATCAAGCTAGGTCACCGCAAGCTGGCGATGATCGAGGGCAAAACCGGATTCAAGTCGTCCGCGGAACGCAAGCAAGGTTTTCTTGACAGCCTGCTCGTCCACAGCCTGGCTTCCAGCTCCGATTATTTTGTTACCGGCGATTACAGCCTGGAGAGCGGATACCAAATGATGAATGTTTTGCTTGCCCGGCCGATCCCTCCATCGCTCGTGTTTTGTGCCAACGACGATATGGCGATCGGTGCGATGAATGCCTGTTACGCGGCCCGGATAGCTGTTCCGGATGAGATATCCTTCATCGGCTTTGACGACATCGTGTTTGCGCGGTACACGAACCCCGCACTGACTACCGTGCGTAAGCCAATCGCGGATATCAGCGAGCTGGGTACCCTGAAACTCATCGAACTCATGCGGGAGCCGCGGACCCAACCGGAGCAATCCTTGGTAAAAACGACGCTAATGATCCGTCAAACCGTGGCGAAATTGGAAGCATGAACAAAAAACGGTTTAAAGAAGAGTTTTCTCTTTTTTAAATAAAAATGTTAACGTGTGCACTTGTATGATTAACCTTTGCTAAAGGAGAGACATGATCATGACACTAACGCTTTCCCGAACCACTTTTCCTGATTTACCCTCCTATCCCGAACGAGTAATCCAGTTCGGGGAAGGAAACTTTATGCGCGCCTTTGTGGATTGGCAACTGCAGCAAATGAACAACAAAGGGTTGTTCCAGGGCAGCGCGGTCGTGGTTCAGCCGCTCCAAACCGCCCCGAGCCATCTTTTTGCCGAGCAGGACAATCTCTACACCGTACTTTTGGACGGCATTCTGAATGGAGAAACCGTGAACGATCGGGAAATCATCACGAGTGTCAGCCGTCTTATCAATCCGTATTCGGATCATGACCGTTTCCTGGCCTTGGCGGAGAATGACCGGCTAGAGTTCATTACCTCCAACACGACCGAAGCCGGAATTGCCTACCACCCCGGAGACCGTCTGGAGGATGCGCCGCAACAGAGCTTTCCGGGAAAACTGACGGCATTGCTTTACAAGCGCTTCCAATTAGGCAAAAAGGGCTTTGTCATTATCCCCTGCGAGCTGATTGACCGCAACGGCGAGAAACTGCGCGACATCGTCCGGCAATATGCCGAGGAATGGCGTTTGGGAGCCGATTTTCTGGAGTGGCTGGACCGGGAAAATACGTTTTGCTGCAGTCTGGTTGACCGGATCGTACCGGGCTACCCGCGCGACAAGGCGGAACAGTTGGCGCAGGAGTTGGGTTACCGGGACAACCTGATGGTTGCCGCGGAACCGTTCCTGTTCTGGGTGATTGAAGGCCCTGCCTGGCTGGCCGAGCGCCTGCCTTTGGCCCAAGCCGGATTAAATGTCGTCGTCACCGAAGATATGACCCCTTACCGTGAACGGAAGGTTCACCTGCTTAACGGCCCGCATACGGCTATGGTTTCCCTCGGATTGCTGGCCGGCCTGGAAACCGTAGAGGACGTCATGAATGACGAGGTTTTCTCCGCTTTCGTCAAACAAATGATCCAGGACGAACTGATCCCTATGCTGGACCTTCCGCACCAGGAATTGCAGTCCTATGCCGAAGCGGTGCTGGAACGTTTTAGAAATCCGTCAATCCGGCATGAACTGAAGTCCATTTATCTCAACAGCATTTCGAAATTCAAGACTCGCCTGCTGCCGATCCTTTTGCGTTATCAAGCGGAACGAGGCCAGTTGCCTCCGCTGATCACGCTGGCCTTTGCCGCGCTTTTGCTTAGCTACCGGGGGGATAAGGTCAATCGGCAGGACGGCGTGGAGGTGATCGCCCGCTTCGATCGAGCCTGGGCCGCCCCGCAAACCTTCGTAACGACGATCCTGAAGGAAAACAGTCTGTGGGGAATGGATTTGACTGCCGTGCCCGATCTGCAAATAAAGCTTCAAGCATGCCTGACTTTGCTAGAAGAACGGGGAACCCGCTCGGCTTTGACACAGGCAAGGATAGGAGGAGGAGGAAGATGAAAACGCTCATGAAAATGAATCCGCGCGATACGGTCGCCGTGGCGCTCCGCCCCATTCGGGCGGGGGAAAAACTCGCGATCGACGGGCATGAACTGCAAGCGGTGAATGAGATCGCGCAAGGCCACAAAATCGCCCTCGCTCCCCATGCCCCCGGGTCGGACGTGATCAAGTACGGCTACCCGATCGGCCATGCCGAGGCCGACATCGCCGCAGGCGAATGGGTGCATACGCACAATATTAGAACCAATCTGGCAGGCGAAGAGCAATACGAATATGTGCCGGATCTCAATCCGGTCATCCATCCGAAACGCCCGCTTACTTTCGAGGGGTATCGCCGCGAAAACGGCAGGGTCGGCATCCGCAACGACCTTTATATCGTTCCTACGGTGGGATGCGTGAACGGGATCGCCGAACTGTTGATCGCCGGATTTAAGGCGGCGCATCCCGATCTCGGCCCCTTCGACAACATCACCGTTCTGAAGCATCCGTACGGCTGTTCGCAGCTTGGCGACGACCACCGGATGACCCGGAGCATTTTGCTCGATGCCGTGAATCATCCTAACGCGGGCGGCGTGCTTGTGTTTGGCCTCGGCTGCGAGAATAATATCGTCGCCGAATTCCGCGAAATGCTGGGCGATTATGACGAGAGCCGGGTGAAGTTCCTGGTCGCCCAGGAAGTTGGCGACGAAGTCGAGGCCGGACTTTCGCTGCTCGAGGAATTGTACGAGGCGGCCCGGAATGACCGACGCGAGCCGGTTCCGCTCAGCGAGTTAAATGTCGGCCTGAAATGCGGCGGGTCCGACGGTTTCTCCGGCATCACGGCCAATCCGCTGCTCGGCGCCTTCTCCGATTTTCTCGTTTCTCAAGGAGGCTCCACCATCCTGACGGAAGTGCCCGAAATGTTCGGCGCCGAAAAAATGCTGATGGCTCGGGCGGAGAACCGGGAGGTTTTTGACAAGATCGTTGCCCTGATCAATAACTTCAAGCAGTATTTCCTGTCCTACGGCGAACCCGTGTACGAAAATCCGTCGCCCGGGAACAAAGCGGGCGGCATCAGCACGCTGGAGGACAAATCGCTGGGCTGTACGCAAAAGGCGGGAACCGCTCCGGTCGTCGATGTGCTGCAATACGGCGAGAAACTGCGCAAGAAAGGCCTAAGCTTGCTGCAAGCGCCGGGCAATGATCTAGTGGCCAGCTCGGCCCTGGCCGCTTCCGACTGCCAGCTCGTCCTGTTCACGACCGGCCGCGGCACCCCGTTCGGCAGCTTTGTGCCGACCGTTAAAGTCGCAACCAACAGCGAGCTTTTTGCCAAAAAAGGACATTGGATGGATTTCAACGCGGGTCCGCTGCTGGAAACCCCGATGGAAGAAGTGTTGGAACAATTTATCGCTTACATTATCGAGGTGGCCAGCGGCCGCAAAACGCGGAACGAAGAGAACGAGGTGCGGGAATTGGCCATTTTCAAAACCGGAGTGACGTTGTAATCGCACCCTTATGGGGAAGGAGATACTGAGAATGCCGTTTACCGTGTTTATTGCCGGCGATTCCACCGCTGCGCCAAAAGGCCCTGCCGAGAAGCCGATGACCGGCTGGGGAGAATACCTGCAGGATTACTTCAGCTCTGCCGTTCGCATCGATAATCGGGCCGTCAACGGGCGCAGCACCAAGTCGTTTCTGGCGGAAGGCCGGCTGGAGGCGATCGAGCGGGATTTTCGGGCCGGAGATTATTTGTTCATCCAATTCGGCCACAATGACGGCAAACGGGAGGATCCCGCCCGTTACGCCGATCCGGAGCAAGCGTACCGGGACAATCTGGCCCGGTTTGTCGCCGCCGCCCGCCGACTGGGCGGGACGCCGGTGCTGCTTACCTCCGTCAGCCGCCGGCGGTTTACGGCGGACGGCGCCCCGGACCCGCTCGCCGTCGGCGCTTATCCGGCGGCGATGAAAGAGGTCGCTGCCGCCGGCGGGACGGCGCTGCTCGATATTTTTGCCGCCTCGCAACGGTTGTACCGGGCGCTCGGCGAAGAGGGCTCCCGCCATCTGTTCATGCATCTGCCGGCGGGAGCCCATCCGAATTATCCCGACGGCATCCGGGACGATACGCATTTCTCCGATCCCGGCGCCCGCCATATCGCCAGGCTGGTCGCCCAAGCCATCGGGCAGTCGGAAGCGCTGGGGGAACTGAGCCGGCAGATGACCGGAGCGGCGGCGGCCGATTTGGACCTCCCTTCTAGCGAACCGTAATGATGTTAAGGACAGCAAAAAAGCCATTTCCCGGCCGCTTCAGGTCAGGCAATGGCTTTTTGCGTTATCTTATCATTCCATATATGAAATGCAGCTGCGTCAAATCACCCGGTGAGCAAGGCCAACCTGTCGATTTGCTGGTATAAGCGCTCCGCCTCGTCCGCCAAGCTGGGCTGATTCAGCCGGATCGACATGGCAAGCAAACGGTCGGCTTTCTGTTTGAGCCGCTTGATTTCCATCATGACCACTTCTTGGTCCATCCCCGGATAACGTTTCACGAGCGTTACTCCTTTCGCCACATTTTCAAAAAACATCCATTGGTCTTTCTCCAATTTACTTCATTTTGCAGTAGAGTCCATTTCCGGGAGTTTTGAAATAGGACAATATTTTTCCGATCTTGATCTGGATCAAGAATAAGCCGGCGGCTGGGTGTTAACATAGGAACATACGAAATATCCGGTTCGTACGGCCGGTTCAAGGAGGAACCTATCCATGGAAAAGTTAGTGTTATCCGAGCTTCAAGACTACCAAACCGAGAAATTCACCAAACGCATCGCCTTCAAAAAGGGAGAAAGCGTCGTGTTCGTGCTGAACTTTATGCCGGGGCAAGAGCTGCCGACCCATACGCATCCGAATACCGATGTGTTTATCCTTGCCTTGCAAGGCAGCGGGGCCGTTACGGTGGACGGAGCAACCTCGCCGCTCGTTCAGGGCGAAGTGCTGCATCTGGAGGGAGCCGAAGCTTTCTCCTACCGCAATGACGGAACCGAGCCCTCCAGCCTGTACGTCGTGCTGACCAAAGTCCCTTCGCCGGAATACGCGCAAAACATTTAACGGACATGCAAAAACGGGGCGTCCTGCGGTTATCGAAATCAACCGCGGAACGCCCCGTTTGTCGTGATCATTGCGGAGCAGTCTAGCGTCCGTACCAGTAGCCGGGAAGCCCCTTCTCCAGGCGCATGAGCGCTTCCAGATAGAAATAGTCGCCCCAGATCGTGTAGTCGTCGGGCGAGGCTCCGCCACGGACGGAATAAGAGCCGTGCCGGATAAAGCCGTGGTCGCCGGAAGCCGGGTCCGGCGCATAGTTTCGCGCGAGCGAAGACATCGACCGATGCACGGCCTCCTGCAGCTCATCCCTAAGCGGATCATCCGCCGCCATATGCCCGATCAATTCCAGCATCCCGGCGGCCGCAATCGCGGAGGCCGAGCTGTCGCGCTTCGTTTCCGGGACCTGCGGAGCGTCAAAATCCCAGTAGACAACGTGGTCTTCGGGAACACGGTCGATAAAATACCGGGCCATCCGTTTGGAGGTTTCCAAAAATTCCGGCCGTCCCAAAGCGCGGTAAGCCAAAGCAAAGCCATAAATGCCCCAGGCTTGCCCCCGCGTCCAGGTGGAACCGTCGCGGTAGCCTTGATGCGTTCCTCCCCGCACGGCATCCCCGGTAAGCGGATCGAAATAAAACGTATGGTACGAGGAATCGTCCCCCCTTACCAGATAACGCCGGCTTTTTTCGGCATGGATTCCGGCAATCTCCCGGTATTTCTCCTCGCCGGTTTGCTCGAAAGCCCAGTACAGCAAAGGCAGGTTCATCAGGCAGTCGATAATGATCCGGCCGCCGTTCTCCGGGTCGTTCTCCGGCCCCCATGCCTGGATCAGCTGCGGCTTCTCCCGCCAGCGCTTCAGCAAAACGTCCGCCGCCTGCAGCGTGAGCTGTCTGGCCGCTTCGTCCTTTTCGATGATCCAACCGGCTTGGCTCGACAAGGAATACAGGAAGCCGATGTCGTGATGGTCCAGACTGGCCGGGTTCTCCTCCAGCCGGCGGCGGAAACTATCCACCGTGCGCACTGCCGCATCGCGGAACCGCCAATCTCCCGTATATTCGTAGCTGAGCCACAAAATGCCCGACCAGAACCCGTCCGTCCAATCGGTATTCGCGTTAAGCTCATAATGGCGGCCATCCTTGCTTACGTGGGGGAACTGCTCCCCGAACCGTTCGATATTGCGTTTCGTTTGCTCGACGGCTTGTTGAATCGCTTGTGCCCACATGACTCTTCCTCCAATTCGGGTTGTCTCATTGCTTTTACCCTCATTATAATTGGAGATCCATTGCGTTGAGTTGTGTGATTATATCGCTAAATTGCGATTTCAAGCGGTTTGGCCGGCCTGTACCGTTTTGTCATTTAACCTGTTATGATATAGAGAAATCTTGCTTTTATTTAACGGGAGGATCATGGCATGGAATATCGCGAATCCATGGATCTCGGAGCGGACGGCTACACGTTCGCTTATCGAACGGAAACCAGAGAAATCCATTGGAAAATGGTTCATGCCCACCAGGGAATCGAAATGCTTTACGTTCATCAGGGGGCCGGCGAGATTGCCGTGGAGGACGTCACGTATCCTTTGCAAAGCGGAACGCTTGTCTTCTTTCAGCCCTATCAGCTTCACCGCGTGGAAGTGCCCGCTCACGGGGAGGCATCCTACATTCGCACCAATCTTACCTTTAACCCGCATCTGGTTGAGCCCTGGCTGGCTGCGTTCCCGAAGCTGCGTTTCTTCTTCAGAAAAGTGTGGCGGGGCGTTTTGCGGCAGCAAGTCTTCCAACTGCAGGCGGATCAGCGGCTGCCGAATTTGCTGGAAGACTTCGAGATGCTGCGGTCGAAGGAGCCGGCAACCATCGAGGAAGAGCTGGGACTCTTCTTCCTGGCGCTGTTAAGGCATCTTCAACTGCACGTATTCGCGGACGGAGTCGCCGCCGATGCCGGGCAGGGGAAAGCGACGCAGCATGTCGAGCACATCATGGACTGGGTTGAAGCCCATTTCAAGGAGCCGTTCAGGCTGCAGCGCATCGCCGAGGATCTCCACCTGTCTCCTTACCACCTGTCGCATTTGTTCAAGCAGCATACGGGACGCACGCTGTCGGACTATATCGCGGCCCGGCGGGTCAGGGAGGCTTGCGCCCTGCTCATGTTGACCTCCAAGTCGGTCAAGCAGATCGGCCGTGAGGTGGGCGGGTTGGGAGAAGCGTATTTTTGCCATTTGTTCAAAAAATGGAAAGGCATAACCCCGCAAACCTACCGCGATACCGTCCGGCAGTTTTATTGACGTAAGGGCTTACTTCATCTTGATCTCCAAGCCGCACATGCTTAACACGTATTCGACGAACATGGCGTTGGACCAGGAGAACCACTCCCGCGTATATTTCTCCGGGTTATCCTTATGGAAGCCTTCATGCACCAACCCTGTACCGGCATCGGTCCGCTCGAACATGTCGAGCAGCGCGTTTTTCTCCGCCTCGTTCGTTGCCGTAATGCCTTGAATGGACAAGGCAATATGCCAGATATAATCGGCCGGTGTATGCGGGCTGCCGATCCCTTTGGCATAGGTTCCTTCATAGTAGTAAGGATTGCGGCGGCTAAGGATCATCCGGCGCGTGTTCAGATATACCGGATCGTCTTTGCTGCAGTAATCGAGATAAGGCAACGACAAAAGACTTGGCACATTGGCATCGTCCATGAGATTCACGCCGCCGAGGCCATCAACCTCGTACGCATACACCTTTCCGAACTCCTCGTCCTCGATGACGGCATGCCGTTCTACCCCCTGTCGGATGTCCTCCCGCAGTGCGCGCGCTTCCCCGGCGAATTCGTCGTCTCCGTAAAACCGTTCATTGATCTCCAGCAAATACCCCAGCACCACGATCGCAAACAGGTTCGACGGCACCAGGTAGCCGTATTTGCAAGCATCATCGCTGGGACGGAAGCCCGACCAGGTCATGCCGGTATAGGCGACCTTGCCCGGGAGGGTGTTGGTTTCTCCGCCGTTTTCCCTGACGAACGTATACTTCGACTGTTCCTCGTGCCGCTGTTCGGTCCGCCACGTTTGCAAAATCAACTCGGCAGCCCGCTTGAATTCCGGCGTGAAATGCTTCGTTTCGCCGGTGTTCTTCCAATACAAGTACGCCAACTGAATGGGGTAACAAAGCGAATCAATCTCGTATTTGCGCTCCCAAATCCAACCCGACATCTCGGTGAGGTCCTGGTGATGGCCGCGGTAATTGTCAAATTCATTAAAAGCGTTGGCATAAGGGTCTCTCAGAATCGACCGGCATTGCGTTCTCAGCACGCCTTCGATCACGTCCCGCAGTCCGGCGTCGTGCGCGGCCGGGATCAAATAAGGCCGAAGCTGGTTGACGGAATCCCGCAGCCACATGGCCGGGATATCCCCGGTCAGCATGAAGACGGTGCCGTCCTCATGGCGGTGAATCGTCGTTTCCAGCGTATTCTCGTAACACTTCTTGAACATATCGACGATCTTCGGGCGATGCTGCATCTTTTCTTCGACGAATGCGATGATATCGGCTTGGGTTAAGTGTTCTGTCATGGACTATTCTCCTTGTATTCGAAAAATTAGGATGTATTGCCTCCTTCCTCAATGTATCACATCCTGTTCCAAATTTTAACCCTATTTGTTATATTGAATATTTCATTTATTTCATTCATCTTCCGCCGTCTCCTTTCAGGCTTGATCTCGGACGGTGGCTTCCAGCGCGGCCGCCGCTTCCAGCAGCATCAGGCCGCTGAGCTGCACGCTAAGCTGTACCGGAAGCTGCGGCGGCGCCTTCCAATCCGGCCCGCACAGCAGCGGCGACTGCCGCATGCCTTCGCTCCACAGCCGCTTCGCATTGGCCATAATCCCTTCGGCAACGCGCGGATGATCCGGGTCCGCCCATAGCAATTCCAGCAAATAGCGGATCAGAATCCCCTTGAA
The DNA here is from genome assembly GCF_057063165.1 of Paenibacillus sp. JL3B1040. Classification (NCBI taxonomy): domain Bacteria; kingdom Bacillati; phylum Bacillota; class Bacilli; order Caryophanales; family Paenibacillaceae; genus Paenibacillus; species Paenibacillus tiangongensis. The sequence continues at coordinate 4,080,903 of NZ_CM169317.1, forward strand.
CAGGCCGGTATCGTCGATCCCTTCGTCGGGCAGCAGCCCGCTGTCCGGCTCGGCAAGCTCGTCGAAGCAGGCGGCCGCGGTTCGCCGGGCATCCTGCAGATAACCGGGATTGCCGGTGCATCGGTACAGTTCCACGCCCGCGCCGATGAACACCCCTTGGCAATACGTAAATTTCCAGTCCTTGTCGATCCGGCCGTCGCCCAGCCGGTTCAGGCCGTCCCAAACAAAGCCGGTCGTCGGATCGACGAGATGAGCTTTGTTCCACTCGTAAATGCGTTTAGTCCAGGCGAGATCCGCTTCACGGCCGAATCGCCGGTAAAGCCGGGCCGCCAAAATGGCGGCCGGCGCATTGGCCGGCGTATTTTTGTAATCGAGCTGGTCTTTCTTCCAGGCCATCCCGCCGCCGCAATGTTCGTTCCAGGCTGTTTGGATATCCGCCCACAGCTCCAGCGTTTTCTCCCTGTACCAGGGATCGCCCAATGCGTCGTACGCCCGCAGCAGCGCCAGCGCCGTCCATTCCATGTCGTCGTAATAATGATGGATAAACGTGCCGCCGTTATAGCGTTCCAAACTGCGGCAAAACCGCCCGATCCGCTCCGGCAGCGCGGAGTCGCCGCTTCGCTCATAGGCGTCCGTCAGCACGTCGAGGACGTGGGCCTGCCACCAGTAGTAGAAATTTTCGCCCGCCCGGCCCGCCGCGCGGGGAAACCATTGATCGAGAATGCCGGTATCCTCGTTCATATAGCAGGCGAACAAGTCCCGATGCATCTCTTCCGCCCGGGCCGCCCAAACTCCGGATGGCCTTGTCGGCTGTCTGCCTTCGCCTTCGCCTTGGTTTTCGCTCATTCCGCTTCCTCCTCCCTTTAATCCGGCAACCCGGGATGCAGTGCCGCCGCCATCTCCAGCAGCATGACCCCGCTCAGTTGCGCACTGAGCTGGACGATCTCGCCTTCGCCGGGCGCTCTCCCCCAATCGGTGGCGAAGAGCGGCAGCGCCGCCCCGTCTTGCGTCTTCCAGGCCGTTTCCGCCTGGCGGCTGATGAAAGCGGCCACTTCTTCCGGCGCCCCCGGAATTTCCCGGGCCAGCTCCGCCAAATAGCGAATCAGGATGCCTTTGAACAGCCCGGCGTCGCCGCCCCCTTCCTCCGGCAGCAGACCGGTTTCGCCGGTGGCAAACTCCTGGAGAACGACGCGAAACGTGCGAAGCGCCGCCTCCAGGAAGACCGCTTCTCCGCTTACCCGGTACATTTCCACCGAAGCTCCAATAAAGACGCCTTGGCAGTAAGTGAACTTCCAATCCTTGTCGATCGCGCCGTCCCCCGTGCGGTTCATGCCGTCCCACACCAGGCCGGTGGCCGGGTCGACCAGGTTCGCCGCCTGCCAATCGTAAATTCGCTGCGCCCAAGCCCAATCGTCCGGATCGCCAAACGCTTGGTACAACCTGGCCGCCAGGATGACGGCGGGGGCGTTGGCCGGCGTGTTTTTATAGTCGAGCTGCGATTTCTGCCAGGCGATTCCGCCGCCCATCTGCTCGTTCCACCCGGTTTGGATGTCCTGCCACAGCAGCAGGGAGGCCTCCTTGTAGCGCGGTTCACCGGTAGCCTGATAAGCGCGCAGCCAAGCAAGCGCCATCCACTCCATATCATCGTACAGCTCATTGGGCCAAGCCCCGCCGTTACGCCGAAGGAGGCCGTCGTACAGCGTTTCCAGCCGCTTGGCATACCGCCGTTCCCCCGTGCGCCGCAGTCCGTCAGCCAGCACGTCAACCGCATGCGCCATCCACCAGTAATGAAAAATCTCGTTGCACGCCCCGTTTTCGCAAGGCGTTTGAATATTGTACATCCGGATCGCTTCGTTCCAGAATCCTTCATCCAGCGCGGTCTGGGCCAGATCGGCCCGTTGCCGCCGCAAGTCGGTTTCCTTCGTGGTGGTCTTCATGTAATCTCTCCCATCTGTCCTTCTGTCCCTATCCTTTGATTCCGCTAAAGGCAATGCCCTGGATAAAATACCGCTGCAGCAGCAGGAACAATACCAGAATCGGCAGGATCGCCACCAGCGCCCCCGCCATCATCGGCCCATAGTCCGTCTGATAGTTGTACGAAAAAGCCTGCAGCCCCATCTGAATCGTGGCCTTCGCCGGATCGTTCAGCACGATCATCGGCCACAGGAAGCCGTTCCAGCCTGCTTGGAACGTGAAAATCCCCAGCGTGGCCAGCGCCGGCTTGGTCAGCGGCAAATAAATGCGCCAGAAGATTTTGAACTCGCCGCAGCCTTCGATCCGTGCCATTTCCATCATGTCTTTCGGCAGCGTCAGGAAAAACTGGCGCATGAAGAAAACGGCAAACGTGCCGGATGCTCCCGGCAAAATAATCCCCCAAAACGAGTTCATCAGCCCGTGCCCCCCGCTGCCGAACAGGTCATTCCCCCCGACCAGCGGAATATGCCGCAGCACGTAAACGCTGGGGATCATCGTGACGATTCCCGGCACCATCATGGAAACGAGCAGAACTCGGAAGAACGGCTGATTCATCCGGAAATTCAGCTTGGCGAACGCATAGCCGCTCAGCGAGCCGAAGAACAGGTTGAGCAACACGCCGACCGCCGCCAGCAGAAAGGAATTCCAGAAATAAAGCCCGAAAGGCACGGTCGTAAACGCGTTGTAATAGTGCTCGAAAGTCAGGTTGGTCGTGAACCATTTAATCGGCATGGAGAACATCTCTTCATCCGGTTTAAAGGAAGTGAGCACGCTCCAGTAAAAGGGCAAAAACATAATGACCGCGATGATGGCGCCAACCGTATAAAACAGCACATTGGCTAATCTCTTCCGCATCGGAACGCCAAATTGTACGTGACGGGTGCCGACGCCGGTTCTCGTCGTTTCTGGATTCCTCATACGATCGGCTCCTCCGCTTTGGTGATTTTCATGCTGATCATTGAAAATACGAGAATCGCCATCGCCAGCACGAACGCCTGCGCTGAGGCATACCCCATTTGCAGTTGGTTAAAGCCCTGCTGATAGATCAGGTACACCGGGGTTTTGGTGACGTTCGCCGGGCCGCCCTGCGTCAGCACGAACGCCTGGTCAAACAGCTGCAAGGCGCCGATGATCGACAGGACGCTGACGAGGAACGTCGTCGGGCGAAGCTGCGGCCAGGTGATGTAGCGGAAGCAGGCGAACCGCGACGCCCCGTCCAGCCGGGCCGATTCGTACAGGTAATCCGGCACGCCCTGGAGGCCGGCCAAATAGATGATCATATTGGAGCCGACCGACTGCCACAACGTCATGACGATGATCGACAGCATGGCCGTTTCCGTCTGCGACACCCAGGCCGGGCCGGTGATGCCGATATATGAGAGCAGCCCGTTGATCAGCCCGTATTCGGGATGCAGCATCCAGATCCACACGGTGGCCGCGGCGACGGCCGAGGTCAAGGTCGGCAGGTAATAAAACGTGCGGAACAGCTTGACCCCGCCCTTCTTTTTGTTGAGCAGCATCGCCAGCAGCAAGGAAATCAACAGATTGAGCGGCACGAAAACGACCGCGTAATAGAACACATTCATGAAAGTCTGCCAGAGCAGGGTGTCCCCGATCAGGCGGCGGTAATTGTCCAGCCCGACCCAATCGTTGCTGCTCAGCACATCATAGTTGGTGAAGCTGAGGTAAAGGGCCATCACGACGGGGATGACCATGAATACGGCAAACAACAGCATGGTTGGCGTGATGAACAGATAGGCCATTCGGGCCTGATGCCGTTCAAGCTTATGGACGGATGCCATTCTTCGCTCCCCTTTCAGAGGCCGGATTTAGTTCGCGACCGCATTTTCCGCAAGCAGCTTGTCGCCTTGCTCCTGGGCTTTTTTCAGCGTATCGTCGATCGATTGCTTGTTCTGCAGCAGCAGCTCCAGATTCGGGATCAGCGCGTTCTCCTCCATGACCGAATAACCGGGATGCGTCGGACGCGTCTTGGCGAATTCCAGCGTCTCCGTAAACGGCTTCCACAGCGGGTCCTCGGTGAAGAACGCGTCCTGCAGCGCCGGTTTGAAGCCCGGCAGGTTCAAGCTCGTCTTGGCCCACAGCAAGGCGTTGTCTTTGTTCGCCGTCCACCACTTGATGAACGCCCACGCTTCGTCCGGATGCTTGGAGCCTTGCGGAATAACGAGCCCGAAGCCGCCCATAACGCTGCCCTTGTCGCCGTTTGGACCTGCCGGCGGCGGAACGATGCCGTATTCCAGATCCTTGCCGTATTTATTGTACGTGCTCATCATCCACGGTCCGGTATACAGCATCGCGACCTTGCCGGTCACGAACGCGTCGGTCCCTTCACCGAGACCTTCCTCGAAACCGACCTTATACACTTTGTCTTCGTTCAGCAAGCGCTGCCAAAACTCCAGTACCTGCTTGCCCTGCGCATTGTTGAAATTGGTTTTGCCGTCCTCGCCGAGCATTTGCCCGCCGGCTTGCTGCAGGTACATGTTAAACAGCCCCGGATCGGCCATCGAGAAACCGGCGGTTTCGAGCTTGCTGCCGTTCCATTTCGTCAGCGTCTTGGCGGCCTGCTCCAATTCGTCCCACGTCGTCGGCGCCTCCAGGCCCGCATCCGCAAACATCTTCTTGTTGTAGAACAACGCGCGAGCATCCACCGTCAACGGCAGGCCATATAATTTGTCGCCATACGTCAGTTCCTTTAAGGACTCGTCGTAGAAATCTCCCTTGTTCACGCCGTCGCGCTCCAGGTAATCGTCGATCGGGCGAAGCACGTTTTTCGGAGCGTACAACGCCGTTCTCCAGCGGTCCCAGAACAAAATATCCGGCGATCCGCCGCTTGTCGCGGCCGTCAGAAACTTCGTGACCATATCCTGCTGCAGCACGTATTTGACTTCGATCTTGTCCTGCGACTTGTTGAAGGCGTCAACCATCGTTTCGAACTGCTTTTGCCCTTCTCCGCCCCAGTCGCCCCAGAACGTCAGCTGCACTTTCTTGCTATTGCCGCCATCTCCGCCGTCTCCGCCGCTGTCGCTGCCACTGTCGCCACTGTTTCCGCTGTTGCCGCTTCCCCCGCAGCCGGCCAGCATCGCGCCGAACAAAACCGTCGCCAGCATGACAAGCATCCACTTTTTCATCCCATAAACCTCCCCTTTTCGTATCGAATCGCATCGCAATTAAAGCGTTTTCAACAAATATAGTATATTGGTATCATATTATTATGTCAATAAGGAAAAAGGGCGATTACACTGATATATGAAATACATGCCAAACTCCTCCTCCCCTCTTTCCGACATGACAAAAAAGGCCCTTCCCGTACGGAGGTCCTTGTTTGAAAGTTTCAATTTTTACTCCATTCAGCTTCCCTTTTCGTTGCCTACACTTCCAACCCTCTGTCCTTTTCTTCCTAACAAACCGTTTATTCCATTTACTACTAACTTCTATTTACTACTAACTTCTATTTACTACTTACTTCTATTTACCTCCATCTACTTCTGCATCTACTGCTTCTGTTACTTGTGTTACTTGTGTTACTTGTGTTACTCCTGCTATTTTTGCTACTTCTGTTACTTCTGTTACTTCTGTTACTTCTGTTACTTCTGTTACTTCTACTACTTCTACTACTTCTAATTCCTCTACTTCTGCTATTCACTTCTCTTTCTCTTCACTTTCCTTCTCATTCCTCCTTCGTTCCCTCTCCCCCCTCTTTCACCTCTTTCACCTCCTTCACCTTATTGCCCCTTTCTGCCCTTTCCGCTTTATCCCCCAGGAGCGACTTAACCGTCAAATGCAAAAGTGCAGGCGATTATCGGCAAAAAGTGCTTAAGGCGGCTTTCAAATGCGAAAGTGCAGGTAATTTTCGCTCAGATCGGCTCCTTCAGCCGAATCGCCATTAATCAGATGCACTTTTGCATTACAAAAGCCCGGTAACGCAAAAATGCCGGAAATTAACTGCAGTTTTGCAGTTGACCGGCATTTGAGAACGGGAGTTGGCCGGCTCGGGGGCGTCGTTAGCTCCGTTCAGCGAAGGCCTGTAGTCGCCACCGCCTTGCAAGCCTCATCAGCTCCGCCCCATGGGCTTCTGCCGTTGTCTGCCGCCGCGGAGGCGGCCAGAGCTCCGCCCACGGGCCGCTGCTGCTATCTGCCGCTGCAGAAGGCGGCAAGGGCTCCGCCCACGGGCCGCTGCTGCTATCTGCCGCCGCGGAAGCGGCAAGGGCTCCGCCCATGGCCGGCAGTTGCCGACCGATCGGGCGGGCGAACCGTCCGCTACTTGCGGCTCACCCTGGCGGGGCCGGTGGATTCTCCCGGAACGAGCGCGGCGGGCAACTTGATTTTGTTGGCCGCCGGCCGGTTCTCGAGCAGTGCCAGCACGTTCTCTACGGCCAGCTTGCCCATGTCTTCTTCGCTTTGGCGCATATGGGTGAAAGCATACCCTTCGCCGATGCGAAACTGCGGGCTGTCGAAGCAGATGATCGACACGTCCTCGGGAATACGAAGCCCGAGCCGTGTCACGGCGGCTTTGGCCAGCAGCGCAATGTTGTACTCGATGGCGAAAAACGCCGTAATCGACGGATGCGCTTGCAAATGCCGCATGATTTTGTCAATGTCCCGCTCGATATTTTCGTCGCTGAACGAGTTCGGCAGAGTGGAGGTCAGATCGCTGATCCATAGCTCCCGATCCGCCGCGATGCCGCGGCCGGCGTGCGCCTGCACGAACCCTTCGATCCGTTCCTCGACGGCAGACGTGTCGATCGGTGGCGGGGACAATAACGAAATATGGGCGTGCCCGAGATCGAACAAATACTCCGCCGCCTCCTGCGCCGCCTTCACGTTGTCGGTGCTGATGGAGGCCGCGGCCACGCCCTTCAATTCCCGGTCGATCAGCACCAACGGGAAGCGTTCGATCACCATCTTTAGGATTTCCGCATTGAAATACTCCCCCTGTGCCGGAAATACGATCAATCCGTCCACGCCGAGCCGGAACAGCTTGCGAATCGTCTCCTCCTCGTTCTCTTGGATGCCGAAAGTCCGCTTCAGGACGAGATAACATTCCTGCTCCCGCGCGGCATCCTCCATGCCGTAGATTAGCCGGGTTCCGTAACTGCCGGCGAAATCCGTCAACACGACGCCGATCAGCTTCCCGGCGACTTCCCGGCCCGCACCGGTTCCGCCGTATGCTCCCTCCTGCCGGCCCTGTTCCGCCACGCCTCTCCCATCAGCCTCCGGTTCGGCGACAAACGAGCCGCGGCCCGGCTTTCGCACGATGATGTGCTCGGCCGCCAGCATTTCGAGCGCTCTTTTGCTCGTAATCCGGCTCACCCCATACTCGTCGGCCAACTCCTTCTCCGACGGAATCCGGTCGCCGGGCTTATAGCTTTGCTCCAGGATTTGCCGCTTCACATCATCGAAGATTTTCTCGTACATCGGTTTGGACGAGGTGCTTTCACTCATGACGTTCCTCCCGCGTTTCCTCACTAAAAAGGACATGATATATATTATAATATATCATGATATATATCGATTGTCGAACCATGTTTGATTCTGCCTGCGAAACCGTTGCCCCCAGGGTATCAGTTGCGGCTCGCCAGGTCTTCCAGCCTCTGGGTCGCGCCCCATTTCGCCTCGCCTAAAGCGGCGGCATTCACATCCGTACCCAGCCATAGGGAACGTTAAATTGCGATTTTAACTTGCCCGGCTTTGGCGTTGTCGTCACATGACCGTAACGGGCGCAATCCGGATCCAGGCCCAGCGGGCCAAACGAACCTAAGCCGAACACTTCCGCGTCTTTATCGGTGAAATAGGCCATATCCCGCTCCAGGGTCGGTTCCGGAAGCTCCGTCGGGAACCGGAAACAAGATGCTGACTTCGATCTCCCCCCCGCTCATTCTTTCTCTGCCGCACACGAACTTCGTTCCGCCGGCTTCAATCGCTCCGCTCCGCATATGAATCTCCTCCTTCAAACGTTTGAGATATGCTATAATCATAGAACTCAATCGTTATCTATATCATTCTAACCGCGAAAGGAGCAGGATCATGCCTTTCCGTAAAACCAACCGCGCTCAATACATGCTCGCGGAGCCCGATAGCCGCGGTTCTGTCCCCTCTCCACCGAACTTATCCCGGCCATCGCATAAGATCGGCTTTATCATTCTGGCCGCCCTGATGCTAATGTCCTGCGTAAGCGCGGCCGACACGGGGGATACCGCTGCTGCCTCCAAGCCAACCGAGCCACCGCCCTCCTCCTCCAATGCCGCCGGAGTCGTCAAGAAATATCAACTGCCCAAAGGGAAGGGCTTCGTTTACCTCGACGAGGTGATCCCGGACGCCGTCTACGATCTCCGCTATTATACCGGCGACAACTTCATCGGGGAACGGATCGACGGATATAACGCTCCGTTCGCCATCCTGACCTTGCGGGCGGCCCGCGCTTTGAACAAGGTCAACGAAGACGTCAAAAGCCAAGGCTACCGTCTAAAAATCATCGACGCCTACCGTCCGCAAAAAGCGGTCGATCATTTCGCCCGATGGTCCAAGGATCCGCTCGATACCGAGATGAAGGAACTTTTTTATCCCGGCGTGGACAAGAAAAATCTATTCAAACAAGGCTACTTGTCCTCCAAATCCGGCCATTCCCGCGGCAGCACGGTGGATCTTACCCTGGTTTACAAGAAGACCGGCGAAGAGGTGGACATGGGCAGCCGGGTCGATTTCCTCGGCCCGATTTCCGCGCATGGCGCAAAGGGGCTCACTAAGGCGCAGCGTACGGCCCGCCATATCCTCAAGACGGCGATGGTAAAGCAGGGTTTCAAGCCATACGCCAAGGAATGGTGGCATTATACGCTGAAGGATGAGCCGTATCCTTCGACTTATTTCGATTTTGACGTGGAATAACTCTGGCAGGGCTCACCACTTCAACCGGTAGATCCCCTTGTTCTCCAGGCCCCGAATCAGCGGCGTCCAGGCTTCGGACTCCGGCGTCGTAGCGAGCGCGTCCTCCACCATCTGCAGCTTGGCGTCCAGCGCATCGATATGGTGCAGGGCGACCGCTTCCGGCGTCTGAGGCTGCACCGGGCTGCCCCATTCCCCCAAGTTGTGGTGGGACAGCACCAAATGCTGCAGCCCCAGCACCTTCGGCGAATCGAGCGGGATGCTAAGCCGGATCGCCGCTTCAGTCACCCACTGCGAAGCCATGGAGATATGGCCGAGCAGCTTGCCCGGCGTGCTGTACTCGGACACGATGCCCAATTCGGCCACCATTTCCTCCGGCTTGGCGATATCGTGCAGAATGATGCCCGCCTTCAGCAGGTCCGGGTTTAGAAACGAACGCTGCCCGCACAAGAAATCCCCGATTTCCAGCATCCGCACCATATGGTAAGCCAACCCGCCGAAATAAGCGTGATGATGCGTTTTGGCCGCCGGATAATGGGCCAGCTTCTCCTCCACCTTGCCGACGCAATACCGGACGATCGCCTGGATCTCCTCATCGGCGATATCGCTGATTACGCCTTGGATCGTATGGATCAATGCTTCCGACGAAATCGGCGCGGAACGGATAAATTCGGTTAATCTCACACCGTCTTCCGGCTTGGCCGGCCGGATTTGCAGCACCTTGACCTGCAGCTTCTCCCGGTAAGTCTGGACTAGCCCCCGCACCTTCACGAGTCCCATCGGAAAAAACGTCTCTTTGTCGGTCGGCGAAGCATCCCAAAATTTGGCCGGCATCTCCCCGGTCGCATCGCACAACACGATATCCAAATAATCCTTCGGCGGATTGGCGTTCGTCTGCTTCACCTCCAGTTCCTTGAGCAGATAAAAGCCCACAAACTCATCTTGGTTTTTTAATTGGTTAATTTGCGTCACCCATAATTCCTCCAAATCCATGATAGACCCATTATACTATGTGACCGCCGAAACCTCAGCGCCTTTTCTCCTCCGCCCGCCCCTCTCATTGCAAAAAAAGAACGCCTCCCCGTGACGGACCACGGAGCCAGCGCCCAATAGCTAACGTAAATTACGATTCTCGTGTCGATTTCGTTTCCTCGATCAGCATGGAGCATAATGCCCGCGGCAGCAGCTCCAGCGAGACCTGCTTCTCCACCGCGCCCAATTCGTAAGCGACCTTGGGCATGCCGTACACCACCGATGAAGCCTCATTTTGCCCCAACGTCCGAGCCCCCTTGCGGCGCATCGAGAGCAGACCTTTCGCTCCGTCATACCCCATGCCGGTTAAAATAACGCCGACAGCCCGCGAACCGCATTCCTTGGCGACCGATTCGAACAGAATGTCGATCGACGGGCAATGCCCGTTCAGCTTGTCGCCTTCAAAGCAGTCGACCCGGTAGCGGCCGTCCGCCTTGCGCAGCCGCATATGACGGTCGCCCGGAGCGATCAGCACTTTGCCCGGCTCCACGATATCGCCTGAAGCCGCTTCCTTTACGGTAAAGGAAGTACTTTGATTCAAGCGGTCCGCAAACATCCGCGAAAATACGGGCGGAATATGTTGAACGATCACGATCCCGGGAAACGACGAGGGCAACCTGCCTAGCAGATAAGAGATCGCTTCGGTCCCCCCGGTGGACGCGCCGATGGCAACGACCCCGCCGGCTTGAAATGGGCGCTCCGGAACCGGCAACCCCCCGGATCTCCGCTCCCCGTGATCTCTGACGGGCGCCACGTTCGTCTTGGCGGCCATCTTCACCTTATCGATCAGGTCGCGGATGAACCCTTCAACACTTCTGGGCGACTTTGGATCCGGCTTGCACACGAAGTCGACCGCCCCCGCCTCCATGGCGTCGAAGACGGCATCGCTGATCGTGCTTACGACAATGACCGGGAGCCTATATTGCGGAAGCAGGCGGCGGAGAAATTCGATTCCGTTCATTTTCGGCATCTCCACGTCGCAGATCATCACGTCCGGATGAAACCGCAGGATTTGATCCCGGGCATCAAACGGATCCTTCGCTTTGCCGACGATTTCGATGGCCGGATCCGAGGACAGCCCCAAAGCCAATACCTCGCGGTACATCATGGAATCGTCGACGATCAACACGCGTAATGTCAAGTGGTCTCCCATAGGCTCTCCCCCCTCGGTATCCCGTTACTCCTTCCGGTATATCGCCGGCTTGACGTATTTGAACGGCGTCGTTTCCCGCTGCAGCGATTCGGAATGGCCAATGAACAAATACCCTCCGATCTCCAAATGCTTGTAGAACTTGTCCACCAGCGCTTCCTTCGTGGGATTGTCGAAGTAAATCATGACATTCCGGCAGAAAATCACGTGGAATTTGCGCCTGAACGGAAACGTAGGTTCCATCAAATTGAATTTCCGGAAAATCACTTCCCGCTTGAGCTTGTCGTTGACCGTGAAATGGTCGCGTTCCCGAACGTTGAAGTACTTCAATCGCCAAGAGGAAGGCAAGGCCGATAAGTCTTCCGCCCCATACTCACCCTGCTGCGCTTTGGCCAAAATTTCCGCAGAAATGTCCGTTGCCAGCACTTTGGCATCCCATAGCGGTTTGCCCGCGCCGAAGTATTCGTCCAGTAGCATCGCCAGCGTGTAAGGCTCTTGGCCCGAGGAGCAGCCCGCGCTCCAGATTCGCAAATCCCGGTCTTTCACCACCGCTTCCAAATACGGCAGGACGCGGTCGCGCAAAAACTCGAAATGATCATACTCCCGCATAAAAAACGTATGGTTGGTCGTAATTTTGTCCACCAGCGTCATCACGGCTTCTCCGGTACGATCCGAAACGACATATTGAAAATATTCCTTAAAGCTGGTGAAGCGTTTGCTGACAAGAACCTGGTGCAGCCTCCCCATCACCAGCGCGCGTTTCTCTTCCTTCAAATAAATCCCGTAATAGTGGCGGATATAATCCGATAACTGACGAAACTCCTCGTTCGTAATGGTGATCATGGCTTAATACTTTCCGAACTCCGAGTCGCTGAGCAAAATTTTCGGATTGCCGGCTCCAGGGCCAAACTCGGTTTTCCGCGATTCATTCATTTGTTCCAATACGCGCAGCACCTCGGGATTCATTTCCTCCCGGCTGGCATAATCGTTATAACTGCTGCGCTTCAACTTAAACCGCGCCACCTGTTGCTTCAACAGCCCCGCTTGGCTCGACAGTTCTTCGCTGGCCGCGGCGCTTTCCTCCGAAGTGGCGGAATTGGTCTGAATGACTTGGGAAACCTGAGATATCCCTTGATTAATTTGCGTAATCGCAGCCGCCTGTTCCGTGGAAGCCAGGGCAATTTCGCCGACCAGGCTGGCTACCCGTTCGATGTCGCCGACGATCGATTTCAGCGCTTCGGCCGTTTGGTCGGCGATTCGCGTGCCTTCCTGCACCTTGTTGATCGAGCCTTCGATCATATCGGTCGTCTCTTTGGCCGCGTTTGCCGAGCGGGCCGCCAGATTGCGGACCTCCTCGGCGACGACGGCGAAGCCTTTGCCGTGCTGCCCCGCCCGCGCGGCTTCCACCGCGGCATTCAGAGCCAGGATGTTCGTCTGGAACGCGATTTCGTCGATAACCTTGATGATCTTGGAAATGCTGCTGGACGCCTCATTGATTTCACGCATCGCTCCCAGCATATCTTTCATCTGCTCGTTGCCCTGCAGCGCGCTTTGCTTGGAATCGGCCGCCAATTGATTCGCTTCATTGGCGTTTTGCGCATTCAGCTTCGTCTGCGTGGAGATTTCCTCCAGGGAGGCGGTAAGCTGCTCGACGGAGCTGGCTTGTTCGGTAGCGCCTTGAGATAACGCGATGCTGGAATCGGACACCTGTTTCGAACCGGAAGCCACTTGGTCCGCCGCCGTATTGATGCTGGACAAGATCTCGTTGTTGCGTTCGACCATCTCCTGCAGCTTGATCCCCATCAGGTCATGTTCCGATCTTACCTTCACCTGAACGGTTAAATCGCCGTTAGCTACCTGTTCGACGACCCGCGCTTGGTCGCGAATGCTGGTGATCATGCGGGAGAAGGCTTGCATCAACTGACCGACTTCGTCTTGACTGTTCGTATCCACGCTGACGTTGACATCGCCGAGCGACAACGCTTCAGCCGCTTTCGACAGCTTGCCGATCGGCTTCGTGATGCTCAGGACGATCAGAAAGGCAAGGCCGATAGCGATCAGCGTGATGACGATAATGATGGTGATCAGGACCGTGATGGTGTCGGCGTACGTTTTATCGCCGTCATCGCTCGCATTTTGCGAACTCGTCTGATTGAATTTCACCAGTTCGAGCAAGGCATTCGTGGCCTGATCAAACTCCGATTTCGATTGCCCGCGCATAAGTTCCATCGCGGCGTCGCTCTTATGCTGATCAACAAGCCCGATGATCTGCTGACTCAGTTGCATGTATCCGATCCATCTCTCTTTAAACGTATCAAACAACTGTTTGTCCTGACCGGCTTTCGCCCTTTGTTCATAACCGTTGATCAGTTGCTGCATTTTCCCGTTTTCCGTGTCTAAACGATCTTTCATGTCTTTGAGATCCTGCGGGTCGCTCACCGCCAGAATAATTCGCAGCTCCGTGATTCGGTAATCGGAGATCAGCGTATTCATGGAATGCGCCAAATCCATAGAGGGAAGCCAGTCCCGGGTGATGACCGTGGATTGAAGATTGACCCGGTCGACCGAGTTGATCGAATACATTCCAAGGCCGGCCAGAGAAAGAACCATAAGGCTAAAAGACAGGATAAGTCTTGCTTTGATCGTCAGCTTCATCATTTTCCATAACCCCCGTTGTCGTTTTCGCTTACAGTTGACTTAAACTTTCGGCTTCATCATGGTGCAGCAGCTTGTCACCGTCCAGCAGCAGCTTGACTTCGCCGCCCACTCTTCCGACCCCTTTAATAAAACCTTGCTGGCTGCCGTTTTTGATTTCCGGCGGAGGAACGATATCCTCCTCCGCAATCGTTGCGACCTCGGCCACGCTGTCGACGATAAGTCCGATCGAAATGTCCTTCATGTCCACGACCACGATGCATGTCCGATCATTGTACTCGCGGAACGGCTTCTTGAAGCGCAGCCGCACATCCATAACCGGAATGATTTTGCCGCGCAAATTAATGATTCCGCGAATATGCTCGGGGAGTTCAGGCACCTCCGTAATGGCCTGAATTCCGATGATTTCCGTGACATACCGGATTTCGATGCCGTATACGTCGGTTCCAATCAGAAAAGTAAGGAACTTTCCCGACTGCGTATCGTCCTCTTGCTCTGTTTGCAACTGTGCGTTTGGGTCTGTCATGGCCTCGTTCTCTCCTTTATTTTTTTAGGATGTAAGAGCAAGTCCGCCAACGTCGAGGATGAGGCTGATGCTTCCGTCCCCAAGCATCGTGCAGCCTGCCAACCCCCGAATGTTGCGGATTTTGCGGATGTAGGACGGCAGGCTTTTCACGACGACCTGCTGTTGACCGAGCAATTCGTCGGCAAAGATGCAGAAGGTCCGATGATCCTGCTCCACCATGATCAAAATGCCTTCCTCCATATCCGTAACGTCGGTCGTGACTTGAAATCGTTCGTACAAGCGGAGTACGGCGTAACACTGCCCCCGCACCATCACCATTTCGTTTCCTTCGGGATCGACCACGACGCTGCTTCGATCAGGCCGGAACGACTCCTTGATCGCCGTGGTCGGGATCGTATATCGGGACCTTCCAACCTTGACGTTCATCCCGTCAATAATCGCCAACGTCAGCGGGATGCGAATCGTGATCGTCGTTCCCTCGCCTGCGGCGCTGTCGACGGAAACGCTGCCGCCAACGCTTTCGATATTCCTCAGCACGACGTCCATGCCGACACCGCGGCCACTGAATTCGGTAATGACCTCCTTGGTTGAAAACCCCGGCAAAAAAATCAGATTATAGATGTCGCGATCGCTCATCTCCGCTTCTTCCCGAAAGATCAAGCGGCGCTCCCGGGCCCGTTGTAGGATTTTCTCCCGGTTTAATCCGCGACCGTCGTCGCGAACGAGGATCAGCACCTCGCCGCCGACGTTTTTGGCTTCGAGCGTCAGCGTGGCAGTCTCGTTCTTCCCGGCAGCAGCCCGCTCGTCCGGGACCTCGATGCCATGATCGATGGCGTTGCGTACCAGGTGCATGATCGGATCCGAGATATGCTCGATAATATTCTTGTCGACTTCCGTATCCTCGCCGACCAGTTGGAGCCGTACGAGCTTCTCCTGCTTCCTGCACATATCCCGGACGATGCGGTGCATTTTCTGAAACGTGTTCACCAGCGGAACCATCCGGATGGACATGACCTTATCCTGAATTTCTCCGGTAATTTTGCGCAGTTGCCGCGCCGCTTTCCGGAACTGTTCCAGCTCAAGGCCCGCCAATTCGGGATTTTGCGTGACCATCGATTCGGCGATAACCAATTCCCCAACCAGGTCCATCAACTCGTCCAGCTTGGTCAAATTTACGCTGATGAAACTGGACTGCTGCGTAGTTGCGGTCGAAACGGGCGGCTTGGCCAGCGATTGCGACTCCTCCGGCGGAAACGACGCGACGCCGGAGGCTCCGGGGGACGGCCGCTCTTCGACAAGCGGCGGTTCGATTGCGGAGTTGCTCTCAAGAATAACCTCCGGCATGGAATCCGCCAGGAGCGCGGGTTTCCGGCAAGTCCCCGCGGGCTGTATACTCGCTGATCTCAAGATGTTTGAGACAAGGAGCTTGCGAAAGATAGGCGGTGATGGTTTCGGCGCTTTCCCCGTTGCGGAAAAACAACTGAAACCCCTGCTCCTTGATGATTCCTGCGGAGTCCAGGTTGCTTTCAATGTCATCAGGCCAGTAGCTGAAATGCTCGGTCCACTCCTTCAGACTATGGACCACCTGGTATGCACGTACATTTTCCATATTGTAGTCGTCGTCGAAGAACAGGACTGCTTTCAAGCGGGCACCATGTGCGGCGAGGGCGGTACTCTCGTCCAGGCTCCCGCTGTCGGCTTGTTTGGAGACGGGAGCGTCCCGCCCGCCGTCATGCCGGTGCTTAAGCTCTTCCAAGTGGTGGCGGATGCTGCCCATCAGCGGCGCACAATCGCCGTCGGGCGAATCGCCCTGCCTGATCTTATAAAGCTCAAGCTTGATAGAGTCCCCACCTTGGAGCACCAAATCGGATAATGCCGAATAATCGGTTACTCGGGGTTGATGTTCGCGGATATAAGCAAACAGATCCTCGATGACGTGAGACAATGCCGCAATATTGTCGAAGCCCATCATCGTGGAAGAACCTTTGATCGTATGCATGATACGGAAGATGACATCGATCGCGGCGGAGGAAAACGCATTCGCTTCCTCGCATTCCAAAATGCACTGCTCCAGCTGTTCCAGCAGTTGCGAATTCTCGTGAAGATATATCTCCAATAAAGGATCCGAAGCACCAAATTCTCCCATGATATGTTCTCCCCGTCACATCAATTTTCGACAATTTTACTTATTATTCGACAAATTCTTCGTACAAAAAAACTCTTTCTCGAGAAAGCTGCATTTTCGAAGAAAGAGAACTGTTTGAAAGATAGAATCGCATCCACAAGTTACCATGAAACCCGGCTGCCCTGGTAACGGTTACGTTAGGCCCGTGGCTTTGCGTCCTTGACTTTCGGCAAGTTTGCCCTTCTAGTAAAATTGCTATTTTTTAGTTAATTTATACTAGCATGCAAGGACAGAAGTTGTAAACTAGGAATTTTAAATTTCTCCATGCGCACGAACAAAAGCCCCCTCGAACGATTCGAGGGGGCTTTACGCACCAAGCCTTTAGGCTTGCCAAATCCGGCAAAAGCGATTATCTGCCGGCGTTCTCCAGCGCATTCTTCACGGCGTCCACCACTTGGGCAGAAACGGCTTTCATGCCCTCCGTATCGCCGAAGGCTGCCGGACGATACCCGTATTTATGCAAGGCTCCTTCGGCAGTCGGCGTTTCGAACTCCGTCTTGACGGCTTTCTCGTCGACGGTCAATTGATCTTCCGTCTTGATTTTCCCGTTCGCGTCAAGATAGAACACTTCCATTTTGAACGGCACGTTGTTTTGCACCGTTACCATAACGTAAACGGATTTGTCTTTGTTGATCCCGGCAAAAATGCCATTGATGTAGGCTGTTTTGTACGACTCGTTGATTTCTGCCTTCTTATAAGCATTTTCGACGGCCGTTTTCAAAGCGGTACTGCTGCTGGTTGCGCCGGATACCACATCGACCTTCGCCGCTTGCTCTCTCGTTCCGGCAAACAGCAGATCGCGGGTCAAGATCGGGATCGCTCTGATAACCTCAGGATAAGCTGAATCTCCGCGGTCAATCATATTTACCCCAACGCGATACAGCTTCAGACCAACGATGACGCCGTTGCGTAACGTAACGTCGGCACGGTTCGTCCCTTTGTCATAAGCGTCGCCAAAGGCGGTGTAGGTGCCGTCTTTGTAAGTACCTTGCGTTGTTGACGCGTTGTTCAGCAGGTCGGCAAATGCCGCTCTGGCCGCGAGGGACAAGTCCTCTTGAAGTACGATCGGCGTCATGTTCACGCCTTTTTGGGTCAAGCCTTCGTTCAGTTGAGCAACAACGGTTTGTTGCTCTTCCGTCAGCTTGTCGGCTGCGATCAATTTACCATCTGCACCAAACAGATGTACATTTACGTTCGAAACTTGGTCCGCCTTGATGTCGGCCAGAACCAGCAGTTTGGACAGGTTGTCGACACCGGCGAAGGTGCCTTCAAAATATTTCGCTTTGCCCGACACTTTCAACGCTTTTTCAAAAGCTCTTTCCACGGCCACGTTCCAGCTGTGGCTACTTTCGGTTGCGCCGGCAATCGCGTCGACGCCGTCGCTGAAGTTCTCGATGTACGAGCCGTTGGCGAGCAGTTTCGCCGTCATCGGAGCATTGGCTTTCACCACATCGGCATATGCCGTGTCGCCCCGATCGATCAGGTTGGAGCCCAGTCTGTACAGCTTCAGGTCAACCAGCTTGCCGTTGCGGATGTAGACGTCGGCTCGCTCCACGCCTTTATCGCGCGCTGCGCCGTAAGCGGAATAGAACCCGTCGATGTATTTCGAATCGTTGTTTACTTTCGCATTTTGCTCCGCGTCCCAATAAGCGTTCACAGCCGCCTTAAACTCGGCTTCCTGGCCTTTGGGTCCTACGGCGTCCGTCCCTTTCGCCAGCAGCTCGGCAGCGATGGATTTCACCAATGCGGCTTGCTCTTCGGTCAGGTTCGCTTCTTCGACGGCATTGCCGCTGGCGTCAAGCGCATACAGCTTGACGGCCGTACGCTTCGTCGCGTCGAACGTAACGAAGATCATATATTTACCTTCCGGATCAACGCCCATGTGCTCGCCGGCAAAATAGGTTACGCCCTGCGGTTTCTCTTTCAACGCTCTTTGGAAAGCGCGATCGACGGACAGCTTCCAGCCGTCGCACGAACGGGTCGCGCCGGACACAACGTCCACTTTGGCTGCCTGCTCCTGCGTTTTGCCAAGCAGGTTGGTCTTCATCGTCTCATAAGCATTCCAGAGACCGCTGTAATTGTTGCGGACATCTCTATCGATCAGCTTAGGGCTCGTTCTGAGCAATTCGATCGCAGCGACCTTGCCGTCCTTGATCGTGACTTTTGCTCCTTCGGTCCCTTTAGAATAAGCGTTTCCATAAGTGACGTACACACCGTCGGCATAAGGATTCTCTACCGGTTTAACAACCGGAGCGGTTGTTTTGGCAGGCGTTGTCGTTTTGCTGGGTGTTGTTGTTTTGCTGGGTGTTGTTTTCTTGCTGGGTGTTGTCGTTTTGTTAGGTGTTGTTTTCTTGCTTGGGGTCGTTGTTTTGCTTGGCGTAGTCGTCTTGCTTGGCGTCGTTGTTTTGCTTGGCGTAGTCGTCTTGCTTGGCGTTTCTTTGACTGGCGTTTCCGTTTCCGATGCGGCGGATACCACGTCAATGCCGGTCAGTTTGTAACCGGATACACCGACAGTAAGCGACAAGGATGATAATACCAATGTTGCGCTTACCGTTAGGCTAATCAGCTTTTTCAAATGCGATCCTCTCCCTTGTGAATTTCACCAAGCTATGTAAATTACATAACCTGCTTCTTCTTGATGATATCGTCTCTTTGTTTTTCGACTGTGCTCGGAAACGATACACCGCCTTCCAAGCGACCCACGCCCCTCCCTCTTGCACGATGTCTATCCCGAAAACCGCACCCCACATCATCGTGAATGATTTCACATAACAGAGCAACAAAAGCTGCGCGGTTTCCATTAGATACTAGGTAATTTGGCGCAAAAAAGCTGTACGCAAAATCACACAGCCTGAAATATTTGTCACTCCATCTATGGGAATACGCAGAAAAACAGCCGCCGGAACGATCCGGCGGCTGGCGCATGATACGTCGTCCTACCGAACGCTGCCGATGGCCATCCACGTCACAAACCCGTAGTTGACGCTGCTATCCTTAAGTTTGGAGATCGCGATTACGGCCGATTCGGGCGACTGCTCCTTCAGCGAGGCGTAATACGCGGAGTGATTGGTCATGACAACGATGACGTAGTCGGATGAATCGAACGGAGCGTCGAAAGCGATCGTGATCGTTGTCTCCTCCTCATGGCCCTGCAGCAAAAATGCGGACATGCCGAACTGCAGCTGTGCCGGCTGGCCCGGCAGGGTTTGAACCGGAGTGAAGCTTAACTGCCGCACCCCGACGGCGCCCGGCTGCAGATGGCGGGTACCGACGGCTTCGTCGGTCAGTTGGCTGCTCCCGACCGCATCCGCTGCGAGGTGGACGTTCCCTACGGCAGCTGCCTGCAGATGATCGGCCCCCACGGCGCCCTCGGCCAATGTTCCGGCATCCACCGCGCCCGGCTGCAGATGCCCCCGGCCGATAGCGGACGGGCGGATGTCCTTGCCGCCGACGCCATCCTCGGGCAGAAGGCCGCGCTGCTGAATTTCAGAAGACAAATGCCATACGTTTACCGCTTCGAGCGAGATATGGTGGGCATGAACCGCCGCATCGCTCAGATGCCGGGACTCCACGCTGTCCGCCGCCAAATTTGCCGCTTGCACCACGTCTGCACTCAAGTGCCGGCTTTGCACGGCCTCCTCCGCCAGATGTTCGCTTTGCACGGAACCCCTCTGCAAATGGCGCGAGTCGACCGCGCCTTCGCCGAGGTGGTGTTCCGACACGCTGCCTTCCGCCAAATGCCCGCCTTGCACCGCACGAGGAGCCAGGTTCCGGCCCTGGACGGACGCCTCCGCCAGATGGCCGTTTCGTACGGAACCCGCCTGCAAATGACCGCTTCCGACCGCCGCATCGCCGAGCGCTTCGGCACCGACCGCGCCGGCCTGCAGATGCCGGCTTGCGATGGACGCCGGTTGCAGGGCTTCCCCGCCGACGCCGCCGGCGGGCAGCAGCCCGCTTTGCCGCAGCGCGGGGGTCAAATGTGTGGCATTGATCGATTCGGCGGCGATATGATAGGGGCCGATCACCGCTATGCCAAGATGGCGGTCGGTCACGCTGCCTTTGGCCAGATGCTCGCTCTGCACCGCATCTTCAGCCAAGTGTTGGCTTTGTACGGCCTCCTCCGCCAGGTGGCCGCTTTGCACGGAAGCCGCCTGCAAATGGCCGCTTCCGACCGCCGCATCGCCGAGCGCTTCGGCACCGACCGCGCCGGCCTGCAGATGCCGGCCTGAGATGGACGCCGGCCGCAGGGCCTCCCCGCCGACGCCCGCCTCGGGCAGCAGCCCGCTTTGCCGCAGCTCGGCGGACAAATGCGCGGCGTCGATCGCCTCGGCGGCGATATGGCGGGAACCGACCGCCGCGTCGCCGAGGTGGCGCTCCGTCACGCCGCCTTCGGCCAAATGCGCGCCAAGCACTGCGCCTTCGGCCAAGTGCCCGGCAGTTACGGCGCCGGCCCGCAGCGCCCGCGACGTCACCGCCGCGTCGGCCAAATGACCCGATTTGACCGCACCGGACCGCAGATGAGCGGAGGCGACCGCTCCCTCGGCCAGATGCTCCGCCTGCACGGCACCGGCGGCCAACGCCTCGGACCCGACGGCGCCTTCGGCCAAATGTGCGGCGTTCACGGCTTGCGCCGCCAACTTGGATCCGGTCACGCCGCCCTCCGCCAGCTTCGCGGCCGTCACCGACAGATCGCCAAGCTTATCCGTCGTTACGCTTTCCGGCGACAGTTTCAAACCGGTGACCGCATGATCCTGGAGATGCGGCGAAAAGACGACGCCAATGCCCAGATGCTCCTCCCGAACCGCGCCAGCCCCAATCTGGCTGCGGTTGACGGAACCCGGCGCCAGGTGCCGGGCCTGCACAATGCCCAGCCCCAGATGTTCGGCCGTAATTTGCCGTGCGCCGATGGCCGCCTCCGTCACGGCCCCCGGAGCGATCGCCCGGCTCGTCACGCTGTCTTGCTCCAGTTTGTCGGCCGTGACGCTCCCCGGCTGCAGGTGGTCCGCCGCAACGGCCCCTTCCGCCAGGTGCTCCGCGGTCACCTCGGCGACCGCCAGCTTCTCGCCGGTCACCGCGGAGTCGGCCAAATGCCATTCCTGTACCGCCTCCGCCGCAAGGTGACCGCTTTGCACAGCTCCTTCGGTCAGATGCCAACCTGCAACCGCGCCTCGGGCAAGCTGCGCCGATTGGACAGCGCCTTTGGCCAGATGTCGGGCCAATACGGCTTCATCGGCGATTTTGCCCGGCAGTACGCTTTGATCGGCGATTTTGGACGATGTCACCGCTTGTTCGACGATGTGCGACGTACCAACGGATTGGTCGGCCAGCTTCGTGGCGGGGATCGATTTATCGGCGAGATGCCGCGCGAAAATTTCCCCGTTCGCTAGCTGCTCCTGACCGATACTGCCCGGCTGTACATGCCCGCTGCCAACCGCCCCGGGCGCGAGGTGGCGGGATTCGATCACCGCATCGCCCAAATGGGCCGGCTTAACGCTTCCCTCCTGCAATTGCTCCGCGCCGACGCTGGACCAGGCCAATTGCTCCTGACCGATTAATCCGGGAGCCAAGTGGCGCGGACTAATGATTTGATCTGTCAGATGGCGGCTTTCCACTGTTCCGTCCGCCAATTTGTCCCCCGTCACGGAGCCGTCGCGCAGCTTGGACGTTGTCACGGAGGCGTCCCCCAGCTTGGAATTGTCGATCGCTCCGTTGGCCAAATGCTGCGCTTTCACGGCTCCGCTGCGGATTTTCTCCTCCGATACGGCTTGATCCTGCAGCAGTTCGGACGTCACGATCCACTCCGCCAGATGGCGGCTCTCTACCGCCCCCTCCGCCAGCTTCTCTCCGGTGATCGCCCGATCGGCCAGCTTCTCCGGCGTCACGCTGCCATCCGCCAGTTTCTCCCCGCCGATGGAATGGTCCCGGATCGCCCGTCCTTCAATCGCACCGTCCACCAAATGGCTGCCGTTCACCGACAAAGGCGCAATTTTGCCCGAGGTTACCGCCCGGTCGGCCAGCTTGATGTTCTCCACCGCGTAGTCGGCGATCCAAGCCGAGCCAATGGCCCCCCGCATGATCCGCGAGGCGTCGATCGTGAACGGGGCGATTTTCTCCCGGGTTACGGCCTCATCGATGATATCGTCGGTATAAATGATGCCTTGCTCCTGGTAGGGTGCGGTTTTTTCGATCAACAACTCCTGAAGGGCCCGGCTGCCGTCAACCGTCTTCGGCTCCGGCTCCGCCTCAGGCGTTGCCGCCGCCGTGTTCTCCTCGCCATGAGCCGGAAGTACGGGCGCTGCGGTTTCATGAAGCCGAAGCTCCTTGTCCCCGGATGACGCCTGAATCTTTCGTTCCTCCAACAGCTTTAATTCGTTCATTTCCGGATTATCTACGTAATAGAGCGATTTCCTCGCTCTGCCGGATTTCGCAGGTTTTTGTCTTTTCAAGAGCCGCCCTCTCCTTTGCTAAAGATGATCATCTTGGGTATCATATGCGGGCGTTTAGGCTCTTGTCACAACGCTTCCGGCTGGGCCGCTCGCAGCCTTTGATTTTACCGTTCGCGGACCCATACCGTCATTTCTCCTGCGCCGCGGTTGGCCCAGGCGTAATAAGGAATAAACTTGACCGCCGCCGGCTTCTCCAGCAGGGGGGACGACGGTCTGTACAACTCGCCGTCCCCCTCCGATCCGGTGAGTCGGACTGCCTCGGCTTGGACGGTGACGAGGCCGCCAAGCAATCCGGTTTCGCGTTCGGCGCGAAGCTCCGCCTCCCGAGGCAGCACCAGCTCGTGCAGATTCGCGCCATTGTCGGCCTGCTCCAGGCAATAAACAAGCGGGCCGCGCTGCAGAGCGACTTTTCCGGCGTTCGCCCGCACGAGCGGGTGGCTGCACATGCGCGTCACCGGCATTGCCAGCTTGAGCTCGACGACATCCCCCTCACTCCACTGCCGTTGCAGCCGGATATATCCGTTCTGGATGAATCCCCCCTCCAGCGCCACAGCCTCCCCGTTCACCTTGAGGCTCGCTTCCGGGCACCAATCCGGCAGCCGCAGCGCCAGCGTAAAGCGTCCCTCACCTTCCGGCGCTACTTCGAAACGCACACGGCCGTTCCAAGGGTAATCCGTCGTTTGCGTCAGCTTCACCTTGCCGCCGCCAACCTGCAATTCGGCTTCCCCGCCAATATAGAGATGGGCATATACCGTGTCGCCTTGGACCGTATAAATATATTCGCCAAGCGATGCCAGCAGCCGGGCGATATTCGGCGGGCAGCAGGCGCATCCGAACCATTCCTGACGGACCGGCTTAATGTGGTCGTATTTGTGATTCGCGCCTCCGCAAGCCTTCGGGTCCACCTCCAGCGGATTCACGTAGAAGAAATGCTTGCCGTCCCGGGCCATCCCGCCGACGACGGTATTGTATAAGGCCCGCTCCATGACGTCGGCATACCTCGACTCCGGCGAAATTCGCAGCATCCGCTGGGCAAAGAAGATCAACCCGATCGATGCGCAGGTCTCCGCATATGCCGTGTCATTCGGCAGATCGTAATCGAACGAAAACGCCTCGCCTTGCGGCATCGAGCCTACCCCGCCGGTAATGTACATCTGTTTGCCGACGATGTTGTCCCACAGCTTGCGGCAGGCCGCCAGCAGCGTCTCATCTCCGGTCAAGCCCGCCACATCGGCCATCCCGGTCAACATGTACAGCAGCCGAACGGCATGGCCCACGGCGGTCTCCTGCTCCCTTACCGGCAGATGTGCTTGATGGTAAGCGAGATCAACGCGCTGGGCATTTCCTCCCCAATGAGATTTGCCGCCGCGACGCTTCAGCTCCTCCTCGAAAAAGGAAGGCTGCTGCCCCCGCTGATCGAGGAAATAGCGGCTCAGGCGCAAGTATCGCTCCTGTCCGGTGGCCTCGTACAGCTTGACGAGCGCCAGCTCGATTTCCTGATGGCCGTCGTAACCGGGGAGCTTGCCGGGTTCCGTGCCAAACACGCTGTCGATGTAATCCGCGAATTTCGCGACCACGTCCAGCAGCTTTCTTTTTCCCGTGGCCCGGTAATAGGCGACTCCCGCTTCGATCAAATGGCCCGCGCAATACAGCTCATGGCAGTCCGTCAGGTTCGTCCAGCGCTTGTCCGGTTCCTTCAGGATAAAATACGTGTTCAAATACCCGTCTTCCCGTTGCGCCTTGGCGATGATGTCGATCACCCCGTCGGCGATGCCCTCAAGCTCCGGGTTTGCATCCGCTTCCAAAAGATAAGCCGCCGCTTCCAGCCATTTGGCCAAATCGCTGTCCTGAAATACAAATCCGTAAAATTCGCCTTGCGACAGGCCCGCGGCAATCCGAAAGTTGCGCACCGCCCCGCTGGGTTCCGCCCCTTCCACCCGGTCGTTTAACGCCTCCCATTGGTAGGGAATGACCACATTCTTGACCAATTCGATATAGTAGCTCCAAAAATCGTCGCGAATCCGTATCCGGTTCAGCGCGACCCTCTCCGAACGCGGCATTTGCCCGGCTATGTCCATCGTATAACGTCCTCCTTTTTTGAAAAATCATACTGACAAAACTCATTTTATCTCATATATTTAGATCAAAATACGAATGTCAGCAACCTCAAAGTTATAATATTTCACACTCGATATGGAGGTGATTTCTTTTGCCGAAACCCTCGGTTCTGGTGCAGCTTACGGCTCCGCCCCTGCCCTATTTTCTCGAATGCGGGCATTCCTTGTATCAGCCCGGAGACGAGCATCCCAACCGGCGCAATATCGGGATTTTCGACTGGATCGCGGTGGAATCCGGCACGTTATTTATCGGCGAGGAGGGGCAAGCCTGGAGCCTGGAGGCCGGTCAATCGCTGCTGCTGCTGCCCGATCGGCATCATTACGCGGTGAAGCCTTGCGAGGAGCCTACGTCTTTTTACTGGATGCATTTTCATACGGTCTGCGCCTGGCAGCAACTGCCGGCGGAGGAAGCGGACCGTCATTATCCCGAAGCGGACGAACATTCCGACCGTTTCCTGGCTTCGCCGTATTCCCTTCAACTCCCGAAGGTGTGGGACCTCCCCTCTCCCGACCCGATGTTCCGCTTGTTCCGGCAGCTTCTGGAGAGCCTCGGAGAACGCCAGTCCCGGGCGTTTTGGAACCGCCAGCAATGGTTCGAGGAGTTGCTCCGCGCAATGGACTTAAGACAACTGGAATCGCACGTTTCCCCGGTGGTGACCGTCGCGGAGAAGGCCGAAGCCTACATCAAGAGCAATTACCGTTCGGAGCTCAACAGCGGTCAAATGGCCGATGCGCTGCATTACCACTACAATTACATCACCCGCTGCATGAAGCAGGTGTACGGCATGACGCCGAACGACTACCTACTGCACTACCGGCTGGAGCAGGCCAAGCTGCTGCTGCTCAAAACGGAGCGGCCGATCGCGGACATCGCCGCTTATGTCGGATTTAACAGCACCCCGTACTTCTCGAACCGGTTTGCGCTCAAGAACGGCTGCTCGCCGCGTCAGTTCCGCAAGCAATTTACCTCTTGAGGAGTCGCTTGGATTATGCGATGGGGTGCGGCGCCGAGTCCATCCTCAAAATGTTGTATTTCGTACAACATTTCAGAGATTATATCGCCTCGCACCCAGAAATTGTTGTACTTTATACAACATTTTTAGGTATTTTCCCCTTTGGTGGGTGAATTTGTTGTACTTTATACAACATTTGGCCTGCTCCCTCCAAATCTGGCGGAGAATGTTGCACTAAATACAACATTTCTTCTCTTTCACTCTCTTCATCAAAAAACCGCCCGCTGCAGGAGCCCTGCACGGACGGTTTTGCTTGTTGTTTTAAGACTAGCTCGGGTGTCGGGTTAATCCGTGGCCACCGTTGTGTTTATGGACGCGAAGGCCAGCGGACCAAAGCCTTCCGACGCTTCGCCGTGCGGCATGTTGAGCAGGAAAGCGAAGCCCTGACCGCCCATATTCTTGACGATGTATTCCTGAGTCAAGCCGTCGCCCTGAGCGATGAGGAACAGCTCGGCATCGCGCATCGTCACGTAAACCTTGTCGCCGGACAACTGCTCGACTTTCCCGTTCTTGGCCAAGTCATCCTTAGCCGCCTTAGCCAATTCTTCGATATCGTAGCCGGATGGCAGCTTGGTGATCGCAACATGATACCCCGGGTCGTAATTCATCGTTAACTTGTTGGCTCCGGCATCAAACGAAAAGCCATCGAACATGTAGAACGCATATCCTTCCCCCTTCGCAAGCTTGGCGGTTCGCGTCTCCTTCATGCCTTCCAGCTCAACTTCGATCGGTTTCTCGGCCGGCAGATCCGGCGTCGCGCCGGAGTCCGTCGCCCCTTTGGCGGGCTCCGCCTCCAGCTTCGTCAATACCAGCTGTTTCAGCGAAGCATCGCCTTCCACCGCCCGTTCCACGTATTCGAAAGACACGCGTGTCCCCTGCTCCAGGTTTTGCGCCACCTCGCTTAACGCTTCATCCAATTGAAATGCGGTTGGCGTCCCTTCCCACTCAATCTCCGCCGAGTGGTTGTCGATCAGACCGACGAAGGCGCCCGTTCCCTGTTTCGTTTCGGTCGCATCGTCAACGGGCGCCGGTTGGTTCCCGTTCGTTTCGCCGCCTGCATTCATGCCGGGCTTGGCACCGTTCCCGGTGCACGCCGTCAACGATAGCGCCAGCAGGATCATGCCCAGCCACCCTGCCGTTTTCCCCCATTTATGTTTCTTCAAGCTCCTGTTTGTCAATATCAACACCCCCGTCTACACAGACGGCCCGAACCTTCAAAAGGTTGCCGGCACGGAGCAAATTCCGCATATTTCCTGCTCCGCATTAACGTTCCCCGGCCTCCTCCTTTTTCCCGCGAGCCGCCAGCAGCAACCAAACGATCAAAACGAAGGCGACCAGCGCCATGAACGGAATCGTTATAAATCCGAGCCAGCCCTGGCCCAGATAATCCACGTTGCACGGCACGCCGACTTTGCAGGGAAGCAGCTTGGCCAATGCGGGAATTTTTTGCTCGCTGTAGTGGTAGATGGAGATCGAGCCGCCGATGATGCTGAGCGGGAGCACGTACGGAATGATTTGTCGGTCGTTCTTGTAGGCGGCGATCCCCAGCAAAATGACCTGCGGGTACATGAAGATCCGCTGAAACCAGCACAACCGGCACGGTTCATAATGCAGTACTTCGCTCAGATACAGGCTCCCCGCCGTCGCAACCAGCGCGACCAGCCAGGCGAGGTAGATGCCGTAATCCTTCAAAAAAGCCCGCATCTTCCGTCCTCCTCTCCTTCTTTACTTCCCGGCCAATTCGTTGTCGAGCGTCTTCTTCAGCGCTTCGTAATCGCCGAGGTTGCCGGCGTATTCCACCCCATTGATGAAGAACGTCGGCGTGCTGTCCACGCCCAGCTTGTCGCCTTGGGACAAATGCGCTTCAACCTCGTCTTGGTACGTCGCCTCCGCAATATCCTTCTGCAGCAAGTCGTAGTCGATCGGCAGCTCCAATTCCTTGGCGAGACTCACCAGGAATTCGGGCGAAGCCCAACCGCTGTTTTCCGCACCTTGACGTTCGAAAATCGCATCGAAATACGTCCAGAACGCTTCGTTGCTTTGATGGTACACCGATTGCGCGGCCAGTGCGGCCGTAAACGAGTCGGAGCCGAGAAACGGCAGATTCATGAAATAAAAAGCGACCTTGCCCTGATCTATATAATCGTTCACCAAATTCGGCTTAATCAGTTCATTTACATGTTTGCAAGACGGACATTGATAGTCCCCGAACTCCAGGATTTTGACCGGTGCGTCGGCTTGTCCCAGCATGGGCAGAGCGGCGTAATCAAATTCGGCCGCCTTCGGCTTCGGCTGTATGGTCAGCACGACGATGATCAGGACCAGAAGCAGCCCCACCGTCGTAAACCAGATTAGGCGTCTTCTTTTCATTTGCTGCTGCTGTTTCAGCTGTTCGGCTTTGCGCTTGGCCAAAGCGTTGGTTGCGGTTTTCGGCGGCATGCGACCCCTTCTTTCTTATGAGATGGATAGATTCGAGTGAGATGGATAGATTCGAGTTTCGTCTTTTCCTGCAACCATTCTAGTTACAAAAGCGAGATTCGTCAAGGCCGGCTCCATCCGCAACTCCCCCTTTAAGACTTCCCCCGGCAACATCAAAAGAGAAAAGGGCTACCCCGAACGCCCAAGGCGCCGGAAATAGCCCTTCTTCAAAGATCCCAACTGGCGGACCCCCGCGAATTATTCCGCGGTTTCGCCGCCCGTGCCAACCGTGCCGGCCGGTTCCCCGTCAGCCGCGGCATCCCGGGCCAGATCCGCATCCGCCACCCGCGGCAACACGATCGACGCCAGCAGTTCCTCCGGCTGGGAATGCATCGTAACCCCTGCCGGCAGCTTCACGTCTCCGGCCAGCAGCTTGTCTCCCGCATCCAGCGAGGTGATGTCTATATCCAAGGATGCCGGCAAAATATCCGGCAAACCCTCCACTTCCAGCTCCGTTTCCTGAATCTGCAGAACGCCGCCAACCTTCGTTCCTGCCGCCGTACCGGTATAATGCAGCGGGATTTTCACGCGAATCGGCTTATTTTGGGATACCTGCTGAAAATCGACGTGCAGAATCTTCCCTTGCTGCTGCTGGACTTCCTTAATCAATGCCGGAATCGTTTCGCCCCCTTCCACCGTCAGGTCAAAAAATTCCGATCTTCCCGTACGCACGACCTTCACAAGCTCCTTCACATCCACATGAACCGCGAGGTTCCCGGACTCCGCTCCATATACGACCGCCGGAACGCGTCCATGTTGTCTCAGCTGGCGCAGCGACGAACGGCTGAATTCCGTTCTTGGCGTGGCGTTCAGTTGAAACGTGTGATGGTTCGTACTCATCTTGCAACAACCTCCTTGAAATTATGCCTGTTTGGCGATTGGCGATAGACGCCATAAACGTATATTACCCATTTTTTCCGCCAATCTAACCAGAAGAACCCAATTTCATCAAACGACTTTACATAGAGTTATAATTTTTACATAGAATTTACAAAACCAAGCATTTCAACGCCTCGCGGCATAGTAAAATAGATAGCATAATAGATACAAAATTAGGCGGAGGTCATACGTACATGGCGGATATGATGATGAAAAAACAAGGACCGCGATATTTGAACCGCGACCTCAGCTGGGTGGAATTTAACCGCCGCGTGCTGCAGGAAGCCAAGGACTCCGGTACGCCTTTGCTGGAGCGAGCCAAATTCCTGTCCATCGTCTCCAGCAATTTGGACGAGTTCATGAGCGTACGCGTCGCCGGCATTCAGGATCAAATCCGCGCCGGCTATACCAAAAAGGATTTTACCGGCTACACTCCGGCCGGCTTATATCGGCGGCTGATCCTCCGGATTTCGTCCATGGTCGCCGAGCAATACCGCACCTACCGGGAGCTATCGAGGCAGCTCGCCAAAGAGGGCATTCAGTTTCTCAAGTATGACGAACTGAACGGAGCGCAGAGGAAATCGATGGAGACGTATTATCACGATATCGTCTATCCGGTGCTGACGCCGATGGCGGTGGACCAGAGCCGCCCGTTTCCGCTCGTGCACACGGGATTCGTCTATTTGGCCGTCGTGCTGACACGGAACGGGGCCGCGCTGACGGAGGAAGAGGAGAAGGAGCCTTACTTCGCCATCGTGCAGATTCCTTCGAACCTGTCCCGGATTATCCCGCTGCCGCATCATTCCAACAGCAAGAAGCAGTCTTTCATCCTGATCGAGGAACTGATCCGCCATCATATTCAAACGCTGTTCAGCGGGTATACGCCGCTTGCCGTCGACGAATTCCGGCTGACGCGAAACGCCGATCTGGCGTTTGACGAAGAAGGGGCCGAGGATTTGCTGGAGGAGATCGAGAAAGAGCTGCGCAAGCGGCGCTGGGGTGCGCCGGTCCGCCTGGAAATCCAGAGGGGCATCCACCCTTACGCGCTCGAGGTGCTGAAGGAAGAATTTGAGATTACCGACGCCGTCTTCGAAATCGACGGTCCGCTCGATCTGGGCTTTCTCGGTCGGCTCCCGGGTGCGGTCAAGGGTTATCCCCGGCTGCGTTACCCGCAAGTCGATCCGGTGTATCCCCGGGAATTCGACGAGAATGATGACTTTTTCGAGGTATTGAAGCAGAAGGATGTGCTGGTGTACCATCCGTACGAGAGCTTCGACGCCGTGACCGATTTCATCGATCAGGCCGCGGAAGATCCGGCGGTCATGGCGATCAAGATGACGCTGTACCGCGTCAGCGGCAACTCGCCGCTGATTCAAGCGCTGGCGCGGGCCGCGGAATCCGGCAAGCAGGTCACCGTCGTCGTCGAGCTGAAGGCCCGGTTCGACGAAGAGCGGAACATCGCGTGGGCGCGGACGCTGGAAAAAGCCGGCTGCCACGTGGTCTACGGCCTGATCGGGCTGAAAACCCATGCCAAAATCCTGCTGGTCGTGCGCCAGGAAGGACGCGACCTGAAGCGATACGTCCATGTCGGGACCGGCAACTACAACGATATCACCGCCCGGCTCTACACCGATATCGGGTTGTTTACGACCGATACCGCGATCGGCGAGGACGCCTCCCAGCTGTTTAATCTCATTACGGGTTATTCGGAAGCCGAGCAGTGGCAGGCGTTGACCGTCGCGCCGACGATCATGAAGGACAAGCTGTTCGAGCTGATCCGGCGGGAAGCCGAACATGCCGCCGCCGGACGCCCGGCGCGGATTATCGCCAAGATGAACTCCTTATCCAATCAGGAGATGATCGACGAATTATACGACGCCTCCGCCGCCGGCGTCCGCATCGACCTGATCGTGCGCGGCGTATGCTGTCTGCGTCCCGGCGTCGAGGGATTGAGCGAACGGATCACGGTGCGCAGCATCGTCGACCGATTTCTGGAGCATTCCCGCATCTATTATTTTGAGAACGGCGGAACCCCCGAGGTTTGGTTGTCCAGCGCCGATTGGATGACGCGCAACCTGACGCGCCGCCTGGAGCTGATGTGTCCCGTCACCAAACCGCAAACCCGGGAGACGCTGGTACGGATCCTGATGTTGTCGCTTGCCGATAACGTGAAAGCGAAACGTCTGATTCCCAGCGGCAAGTACGAGCCGATCCACAGCGGCCCACAAGCGGCTCCTTGCCGGAGCCAATTCGCCGCCCGGGAGATCAGCGCATGGAAGATGGACGAATCTCCCACTCCAATCTAAGGTCCCACGCTTTCTTGAAGCTCTTGGCCGCAGCCTCGAGTTGCCTGGTTTCCAGGTAAGCTTGGCTGCGGCATTTCAGCTTCAGCAGCAGGGCTTCCCCTTCCCGAACCATCTCCGCCGCTTCAACCGTCTGCGTTTCACTGGCATCAAGGGCAACCGCCACTTCGAGCAAGGCTCCGAGTCTTTGAACCAACTCGTCATCCTTTTCTTGCAGCAGATCGCCGTACTCCCCCAAGCCTGATTTTTTGCCGTGATTGGCCGGATAATCGGCAATGAGGCTGCAAAGTACGGCTTCCCTGTGGGTCAATGCGCCAAGCGGAGCTTGCGTCAGCCAATACAACGTGTGCTTGTCGTGTTGGTGGTAACGGATCGTGCCGCCGATTTTGTACAACATCGCCGCCGTATGAATCAGTTGGGTTTGCTCCTTGCCTCCAAACTCATTCGCCAGCAATCGATATAACTGCTTCGCATATCGGCTTACCTGGCGGTGATGCGCAGCCGGAGCCAGCGCATGGAATGCCAGCAGCGTGCCGGCTTGGCGATCCAGCACCTCATCGGCAGCCGGCACGCCGAGGCCCAACGTATCCTGCAGCAGCCCTTCGCGCAAGCCCGAGCCGCTGACCAGACAGCCCGATGCCCCAATACGGTCGAAGACCGCCTTCAGGATGAGCGTACCCGGCACAATAATGTCCGCCCGGGCTTTGGACAAACCGTCGATCCGCTTGCGTTTCTCCAGCGGCATTTGCGGCAGCGTTTCGGCGTAATGCCGGAGACTGTCCGGCTCCAGCCGGTAATGATGAGCCAAGCGGAGCGGATATTTACGCCGCCGCTGATCCAGCTTGCCCAGCGTACGTATCGTTCCCCCCAGCCCGATGAGCGGCAATCCCGGGTGGGCTCCGATCCAGGGCAGGGCATCCAGCATGCGCGCGACTTCCGCCTGAAGCCGTGCGATCCGTTCCGACGGCCAAGGCTCCTCCGGCAGCCCGAATTTCACCTGGGCGTTGACCGCACCGATCGGCAGAGAGACGCTCTCCATCAACTGTCGATTGCGGAACAAGGTAATTTCCGTGCTGCCTCCCCCGATATCGATAATAAAGCCGTCCTCGGTCGCCATACCTCCGGCGACGGCGATAAATCCGAAATAGGCTTCCCGTTCGCCGGACAGGATTTCGATCGGCAGTCCGGTCTCTTCCTCCAACAGTCCGGCGATTTCCCGCGCATTCGCCGCGTTCCGGATAGCCGCCGTCGCCGCCACCCGGACGGTCCGGCAGCCGTACGCTTCGCACACCTCGCGGAATTGGCGCAGAATCGGAACGATCGAACGGACTTCCTTCGCTTCCATCGCCCCTTCGGCATTCATTTTTTCGCTTAGGCGCGCCGATTCCTTCAGTTCGTTAATCAGTCGATAGTGCCCTTGCGGGGTCGTTTCATAAATGGCCAAACGGATGGAGTTTGACCCGATGTCGATGATTCCGATGGATTCATGGTTATTTTGCATACGAACTCTAGCTCCCGTAGTGTATAGAAGTTGTCCAACAGGCCTTGCAGTTTACCTCACTTTATCCCAAAATCGGGCAAAAATAAACCTTACTCGCGAAAAAAACCGGCGCCTAACGGCACCGGTCTAAGAAGAAACCCGCAAATTCGGTTGGAAAAGATCTTGTATTACTCCGCTTCGATGGCGCGAACCAGTTCGACGACCTGCTGGGCGGTCTGCATTTGCAGCGCCTTGGCCGCCAACCCCTCCATTTCCGCTTTGGACAATTTGGAAATCTGCGAACGAGCCGGCAGAATCGAAGTCGCACTCATGCTGAACTCGTCCAGCCCCAGTCCCAGCAACAGCGGAATCGCCGTGGCATCACCGGCCATCTCGCCGCACATGCCGGCCCATTTGCCTTCCTTGTGGGCGGCGTCGATGACCATTTTCACCAGCCGCAAAATCGCCGGGTTATAAGGTTGGTACAAATAAGATACGCGTTCGTTCATGCGATCGGCTGCCATCGTATATTGAATAAGGTCATTGGTTCCAATACTGAAAAAGTCCACTTCTTTGGCGAACTGATCGGCCAGGACGGCAGTTGATGGAATCTCCACCATGATCCCGAGTTGGATCTCGTCGGAGACCTGAACGCCTTCGGCTTTCAGCTTCTCCTTCTCCTCCAGGAGCAGCGCTTTGGCCGCGCGGAATTCATCCAGCGTCGCGATCATCGGGAACATGATGCGCAGCGAGCCGTAGACGCTAGCCCGCAGCAGGGCGCGCAGCTGTGTGCGGAACAGATCCTTCTGCTCCAGACACAAACGGATGGCGCGGAAGCCCAGGAACGGGTTCATTTCCTTCGGCAGATTCAGATACGGCAGCTCCTTGTCACCGCCGATATCCAGCGTCCGGACGACGACCGGCTTGCCTTCCATTTTCTCAAGCACGGTCTTGTAGGCGGTAAATTGGACCTCCTCGGAAGGCAGCTCGGTTCGGCCCATGTACAGGAACTCCGTCCGATACAGGCCTACGCCTTCTCCGCCGTTCTCCAATACGCCGGCTACGTCGTTTGGCGTTCCGATGTTGGCCGCCAGCTCCACATGGACGCCGTCCTTCGACGTCGTTTGCACTTCGCGCAGTTTCTTCCACTCTTCGATCTGCTTCAGATGCGTATCGCGTTTCGCTTTGTATTCGTTCAGGACGTCCTCGGTCGGATTAATGATGACGCTGCCGTCCAGCCCGTCCACGATCACGAGATCGCCGCCGTTCACCTTGTCCAGCACCTCTTTGGTACCGACAACCGCGGGGATTTCCAGCGAGCGGGCCATGATCGCCGAGTGCGACGTACGGCCGCCGATATTTGTCGTAAAGCCCTTGACGTAATTGCGGTTCAACTGCGCCGTATCCGACGGCGTCAAATCTTCCGCGATCACGATGACTTCCTCGCTGATGTCCGCCGGATTGACGTAGCTGAGTCCGAGCAAATGCGTGAGCACGCGCTTGGTCACGTCCCGCATATCCGCCGCGCGTTCCTTGAGGTAGGCGCTTTTCATATTTTCAAACATCGCGATAAATTCGTTGGCCGTTTCGTTCAAAGCATATTCCGCACTGACTTGGTCTGCGGCGATTTTGTCGCGGACCGGCGTCAGCAGCTCGGGATCGTTCAGAATCAACAGATGGGATTCGAAAATCTCCGCCTTCTTCTCGCCAAGCTCTTGAAGCGTGCGCTCTTTGATCGCCTCAAGCTCCTGCTGGGATTTCGCCAAAGCCTCGTCCAGGCGTGCCAGTTCCGCTGCCGAATCGGAAGCATCCCGGCGATGGATCGTATAGTCGGGATGCTCCAGCTTGAAGGCTTTGGCGATGGCTACGCCGGCCGAAGCGGCAATGCCGCCGATCTTAAGCATTCACTTCCCCCAGCCCTTCGTTAACCATCACTTCGGTGAGCGCTTGAAGTGCTTCTGCGGCCTCTTCTCCTTCAACGATCAGCTTCAGCGAATCGCCTTGCTCCAGACCGAGCGACAATACGCCGAGAATCGATTTGAGCGTTACTTTTTTGCCGCCCGCTTCCGCGAAGGATTCGGCTCCTTTGAATTTATTGGCCGTATTGACCAGGGCTGTTGCCGGACGTGCATGAATTCCGTCTTCATCCGTAATTTTGAACATTCTTTCCATGATTGATCCTCTCGCTTTCTGAATTGATGATTTTGAAATATCTATATAAAATACGCTCCCTATCCTATTGTAAGGGATCGCGATTACCAAATCCAAATGCGCCGCCGCCGTGTCAACGGCGGCGCGCCGGAACCTACTTAATCGTGACGATATCGGCCTCGCCTTTTGGCAGCTTGCCGGTCTTGTGCAGCGTCACGGACGCGCCTTCCGGCAGGTTTGAGAAGACGATCGGCGAAATGATCGAAGGCGCATGCTCCCTCACATAATCCAGGTCCACTTCCAGGATCGGCTGTCCGGCGGCGACCAGATCGCCTTCCTTGACCAGCACATTGAAGCCTTGGCCTTTCAGCTTCACGGTATTGACGCCGATATGCACGAGGACTTCCTTGCCGCCGTCCGACATAATGCCGATGGCATGTTTGCTCGGGAAGACGTTAAAGACTTTTCCGTAAACCGGGGAGCCGATCACGCCGTCGTGCGGCAGGACCGCGAACCCGTCGCCGGTCATTCTTTCGGAGAACACCGGGTCCGGAACCTTGGAGATGTCCATCAGTTCCCCGTTCACCGGCATTACGATATCTTCCTTGATGATCGCATCGC
Organism: Paenibacillus sp. JL3B1040; assembly: GCF_057063165.1. Classification (NCBI taxonomy): domain Bacteria; kingdom Bacillati; phylum Bacillota; class Bacilli; order Caryophanales; family Paenibacillaceae; genus Paenibacillus; species Paenibacillus tiangongensis. The sequence continues at coordinate 4,116,810 of NZ_CM169317.1, forward strand.
CATCTTGGGCGGCTTGCTGTTCGACTTCGGCCGGTTTCGCCGTCTCCGTCTTTGCAGCGGGCCGTGGAGCTTTGCCGTTCATAATGTCGGCGATTTGCGACTTGATCGTATCGGAACGCGTTCCGAAGATCGCCTGAATATTGTTGCCGACCTCCAGCACGCCGGAGGCGCCCAACTTCTTGAGCGTGTCCTTGCTGACGTTGCCTTTGTCCTTGACTTCAACCCGCAAACGGGTGATGCAAGCATCCAGATGAGCGATGTTCTCCTGCCCGCCGAGCGCCGACAAAATATTGTGCGGCAGATCGTCCTGGCTAGGCGCGCCGCCCGCTTCCGCGCCTTCTTCCGCCCCGTTCTCCGGATCTTCGCGTCCCGGGGTCTTCAGGTTGAACTTGCGGATCACGAAACGGAAACCGAAGTAGTAGATCACCGCCAGAATCAAGCCGACAATGATGACGTTCCACCAAGGCGTGCGGTTGGGGATGACCCCGAAAATCAGGAAATCGATCAAACCGCCGGAGAAGGTCATCCCGATCTTCGTCCCCAGCAGATGCATGGTCATAAACGACAATCCCGCAAAAACCGTATGAACCGCAAACAGCAGCGGCGCGACGAACAGGAACGAGAACTCCAGCGGTTCCGTAATCCCCGTCAGGAAGGTCGTCAAAGCGGCCGAACCCATAATCCCGGCCACGTATTTCTTATGCTCCGGTCTGGCTTCGTGGTAAATCGCCAGCGCTGCCGCCGGAAGCCCGAACATCATGAACGGGAATTTACCGGTCATGAACGTACCGGCCGTAAACGGCACGCCGTCCCGCAGTTGCGCCATAAAGATCGACTGGTCGCCGCGCACGAGCTGACCGGCATGGTTGACGTATTCGCCAAATTCGAACCAGAACGGCGAATAGAAGATATGGTGCAAGCCGAACGGAATGAGCGCCCGCTCCACCACCCCGAAGATAAGCGCGGACAACGTCCGGTTCTGCTCCAGCATGAAGTGGGACGCGGAGTTAAGTCCGCCCTGGATCGGCGGCCAGATGAGCACCATCAGCAGCCCGAGAAGAACCGAGGTGGCCGCCGTCATAATCGGGACGAAGCGCTTCCCGGCGAAGAAACCGAGGTAAGACGGAAGCTCGATCCGGAAGAAACGGTTATACATGGCGGCGGCCAAGATCCCTACGATGATCCCGCCGAACACCCCGGTGGCCAGCGTCGGGATTCCCAGCACATTGGCGTAAGCCGGATCGGTCCCGATCATTGCCGGCGTCACCCCGATCACCGTCCCCATCGTCACGTTCATGACAAGGTAACCGATGATCGCGGCCAGACCGGCAACGCCTTCGCCGCCGGCCAGGCCGACGGCAACGCCGACCGCAAACAGCAAGGCCAAGTTTGTAAAGACGATTTGGCCGGCGTTCATCATGACCGTGGCTACGGCATGTACGCCATGGTTATCCAGGGCAGGCACCAGCTCCAGGAATTCCGGGCTGACCAGCATATTTCCGATCCCGAGCAGCAGCCCTGCCGCAGGCAGAAGCGCTACCGGCAGCATCAACGCTTTGCCTACCCGTTGTAAAACACCAAACAAACGCTTGAACATAAACACCCTCCTGTATGAGATAGTGCAACGAACTAAAAAAAGCATGAGCTAATATCGGTTATTGGATTTGGACCGTTGTCGCTTACGGATATAATACCCCGTAACCGCCTAATACAATCCAAAATAACCTTTATCAACTCATGCCTGATCGAATCAGTCACACATTGTGATTTATGAAGTTGTTGCCTATGCACTTAGGCATTATAGCAGAGCTTTTTTTTTCGCGCAAGCAAACGGCTGCAAAACTACTGAACATTCGCCGGGGCTACCCGGTGCAAATGCATCGTCAAATAGCTGACCTCCGCCTGATAGACCGGCATCTTGAGCCGCTGCTCCATCACTTTGGTCAATTTGTAAGCAAGCGAATACAAAACCGGGTATTCCTGCTTCAGCAGCATTTCCAGCTTGTCGACTTCGCCGACCTGCTCGCCCCGCCGAATCCGTTCAATCGCAAACCGTAAATGGGTCAGCAGACGCGAATAATCCAAGGAGTTGCGGAGGATGGAAAAATCAAGCTCCGACTCGATGATGCCGACCAGGTCAGCGATTAATTGAGCGTGTCCGCGGACCTCGCTGATATGACGGTTGGTCATGGCGCTGTTAATGTGGAGCGCAACGAAGCCGATTTCATCCTCGCCGAGATCGACGCCAAGCCGCTCCTTGATCAAACGGATGGCGTATTCCGCCAGTTCGAATTCCATCGGGTAGATTTCTTTCGTCTCGAACAAAAAAGGGTTATGAAAAGCGATATCCTGTTCCGCCCGCTTAATCGCAAACGCCAAGTGGTCGGTCAGGGCGATGTGGATATGCTCGTTCAACTCGGTCTGCGTCTTCCCGGAAATGTACATGATAATTTCGCCGATAATCTCGATCAACTGTTCATCCACCTGCGGTACGAGCTGTTTGTATTGCTCCTGCTCCTGCTGGTTCGTGAGAATGAACATTTTCTCGACCGCTTCAAGCGGAATGGACTCCCCCGTTTTACGGTTAAATCCGATGCCTTTGCCGATCACGACGACCTCGCCTCGCTCCGGGTGATTCGCGATAATGACATTGTTATTCAACACTTTGGCCACGCGAAGGCTGTTCACAACATAAGCACCTCTTCTTCCTATTCTCCGAAAACGGTTAAGCCCATTATAATTGATTTTCCGGTTCAAGTCAGCCGCTTCCCGGGCATTTCAAAGGCGTCCTCGCCCAAAGACCGGGCGGGACGCCGATTTTCCTTTAGTCCTATGACAAAGTACACGGATTGAAGACGATTGTCAAGCCGTCCGGAAGGCCTACTCCGGGTCTTGCTCCGTTTCCTGCGAAGCGGCGGTTTCCAGAACGACGGGCTCCTGCGCCTTCGCGACAGGCGCCGGCTTCGCCGATGCCACCTCGACAGCCGGCGGCGCGGCGGCAACTTTGCCTTTGGTCAAGCCTTGGATTAATCGATCCAATTCAATCCCCGAGACGCTCTTCAGCATGTCGGGCGCTGTGGCCATCAGCTCGGTGACGTAATTGCTGACGCGGGCGGCTCCCTCGCCTTTGCCGGTATCGACGACGGTCAGCTTGTCGATCGTGGACAACGGCGCCGCGATTTTGCCGGCCAGCTCCGGCAGCATCTTCGTCACGATATCGAGGATTGCGGCCTCGCCGAATTTCTGGAACGCTTCGGCCAGCTTCTCCTTGGCTTCGGCTTCGGCCAAGCCGCGAAGGCGGATGATTTCGGCATCCGCCGTCCCTTTGGCCCGTTCGGCCTCCGCGATCGCCAGACCCTCCAGGCGCTTCTGTTCAGCGGATGCCTTAGCTTGCGTCTCGATCGAATACTGCAGCGCGTCGGCCTCCCGCATTTTCCGCGCCTTTTCGGCTTCGGCCGCCTGCTCGACCGCATAACGGTCCGCATCGGCTTTCTTCTTCACTTCGGCGTCATATTGCTTCTGGCGGACGGTGATTTCCTTGTCCTGCAGGTCGATTTCGCGCTCCTTGCGCACCAGCTCGACCTTCATCTGCTCCTCGACCATCGTCTGCTTCGCCCGCGCTTCCTGAATGTGGTAAGCCTGGTCCGCTTCGGCCTTCGCGGTGTCCTGCTCCTTCTTAAAGGAGGCGACCTTCAGCTCTTTGTCCTTCTCCGCCTCCGCGATATTCGTATCGCGCACCAGCTCCGCCTTCTGACCGGCTTCCTCGGCCAAGGCCTTCTGGATCCGCGCATCCCGCTGGGCTTCCGCCTCGGCGATGTCGGCGTCCCGCTTAACCGCCGCAATCCGCGGCTTGCCGAGCGCCTCCAGATAACCGTGTTTATCCCTGACATCCTTAATCGTGAACGAAACGATCTGCAGTCCCATTTTCTTCAGATCCCGGGCTGCCACGCCTTGCACTTCCTGGGCGAATTTATCGCGATTGCGGTACACTTCCTCGACCGTCATCGAACCCAAGATCGAACGGAGATGCCCTTCCAACACTTCCTGCGCTTCGCCCTTCAGCGATTCGATTGGCTTGCCCATGAATTGCTCGGCGGCCGTTGCGACATCCTCAATCGAGCTGCCCACCTTGATGATGGCCACCCCGTCGGCGGATACCGGAACCCCTTGCTCGGTGTAGACTTCCGGCGTCATGACGTCCAGCTTGTGGGAGAGCAGCGACATGAACTCGGCTTTTTGGAAAATCGGCCAAATAAACGCCCCGCCGCCCCGCACGATTTTGATTTTACGGCCGGATTGGTCGTCGGAAATGTTCTTCCCCCCCAGAAAAGAACCCGTGACGATCATCGCTTCGTCGGGACTCACCGTTTTGTATCTGGCCCAAAACGCCAGGCCGAGCACGATAATGACGGCGATCACGATCAATGGAATCATCAGGAAATCCGGAATACTTTCGAACAATAACATCAGCTCCCTCTTCTTATTTGGGTTCTACATCGGGTGGGGATATAGCTCGGAAACCTGGACGGTCCCGTCCTTCGCCGTCTCGATAACGACCACGGCCGTTCCGGAGGGGATCTCCTTCCGGTCCCAGCTTGAGGCGATATGGAGCGTATTGCCCCCAACCAGCTTCACCATGACTTCGCCGTAGCCTTGCGCCGGAATGGGCACGGTCACTTCGCCGATTTTGCCGGGCAGCTCCGCTTCGGAAAATCCCGTGGAATTTTCACTATTCTCCATCGGTTTGACATATGTGAAGTACACGACGACCGACAATACAACGGCGACCCCTATCGCCAGAATAACGACGAAGACCGCTCCGAGCCCGGTATATCGGTCCAACAAAATGCCCGCCCCGCCGAAGGACGTAATCGCCGATGCCGTGATGATCGGCTTGAGAAAATCCGCGGACAGGAAATCGAACACGCCGTCCAGCCAGCTTCCGACCAAGTCGCCAAGCAATGCGCTAATGACGGCAAACAAGGCGCCGCCGACGAAACAGCCCCAAAACAGCGCTTCCATCCTGATCCTCCCTCTACCCAAAATATTAATGAACTCTACAATTACATACGTAAATTGGAGAAATTTGTTTCGAAAAACGAAAAACCGGCCCGCGGCATTGTGCCGCGAAACCGGTTGGGAAATGAAATCAGGCAGATGCGTGACTACAGGGACATCCGATAAATTTCGAGCACGTCCGCTTTGTCCAGCACGGCAAAATTGCCGAACGGACCGAAGCGCACCGCCTTATCGGCCATGACCTCCAACTGGCTGACGTCGATACCGTAGTCGGCCAAGCGGCTCGGAGCGCCGATCGAGTTCCAGAACGACCGCAGTGCGTCGATGCCCTCGAGAGCCACCGCTTCGTCGCTCTTGCCGGCGGGATCGACGCGGAAGACGTTCACCGCCAGACGCTTGAAGCGGGCGACGTCCTGCTTCAAGTTATATTTCATCCAGTTCGGGAACAGGATGGCCAGGCCGCCGCCATGCGGGATATCGTAAACCGCCGACACGGCATGCTCGATGTTGTGGGTCGCCCAGTCCCCGGACATGCCCATGTTCAGAACGCCATTCAGCGCCATTGTACCGCACAGCAAAATCGTTTCCCGAAGGTCGTAATTCTCCAAGTCTTGCACCAGCTTCGGCGCGGTTTCGATCACGGTCCGCAGCAGCGCTTCGCAAAATTCGTCCTGCAGCGGAGTGTTTGGCGTCTTATGGAAATAATGCTCGAACACATGGGACATGATGTCGACCATGCCGTACACCGTTTGTTCCTTCGGCAGCGAAGCAGTGAACTGCGGATCGAGGACGGAAAACGCCGGATACGCCAGCTTGCTGCCCCAACCGAGCTTCTCCTTCGTCGCTTCGTTGGAGATGACCGAGTTGCCGTTCATTTCCGAGCCGGTCGCGGCCATCGTCAGTACCGTGCCCAGCGGCAGAGCCGCCTTCGGAACGGCCTTCCGCTCCGCAAAATCCCACATATCGCCGTCGTATTTGGCGCCGACGGCAATCGCCTTCGAGCAGTCCAGCACGCTGCCGCCGCCGACTGCAAGCACCAGCTCGATACCGTTCGACTTGCACAGCTCGACTCCGCGGTGCACCGTCGACAGGCGCGGGTTCGGCTCGACGCCCGCAAGCTCCGTCACTTCGGCTCCGATTTCCCGCAGGATTGCGGTCACTTGATCGTATAGCCCGCTGCGTTTGATGCTGCCGCCGCCATAGACGAGCAGCACTTTTTTGCCGTAAACCGGTACCTCGGTCCGCAGCGATTCGAGCTGGCCCTTGCCGAAGATCAGCTTCGTCGGGTTATGAAATACGAAATTATCCATGCCAATTCCTCCTAAGTGAATATATGTAAAAGGGGTTATGCTGCCTATAGCCTCTTCGTACTTCAAAACTATTATACTTCCAACTGTAACGGAAAAACAAACAGAAACAAGGGCCGCCTCAGCCCGTTTGGGCTTGAAGCGACCCGATCCATCGCGATCCGCTGTAATGAATTTACTGTCGGCGATAACCTATTGAAACGACGAAGCGCTCGAAAGCTTCGCGGCCTTCCGTCGACGCTTTGAAGACGCCGGCATGCCCAAGGATCTCCGCGAACTTGCTGCCCACCTCGTCGCGAAGCAACGCTTCGGCCTCCTCGCGAGCCAGCGACATGCCTAAGCGGGCGACCAGTTCCTTCACCCAATCCGCGTGCACGGCGAGACGGGCCTCCGGCTCGGATAAGGTCTGCTCGTAGAGAACCTTGTTCCCGCTAAGAATGTCGGCAACCCCCGCCAGCTCTTCCTTCAGCCGGCCCGGCAGGATCGCCACGCCCATGACCTCAATCAGGCCGATGTTCTCCTTCTTGATATGATGCATCTCCCGGTGCGGATGAAAGATCCCCTCCGGATGCCGTTCATCCGTCCGGTTGTTGCGCAGCACGATGTCGGCTTCGTAACCGCCATCCGCGCTGCGCCGCACGATCGGCGTAACCGTGTTGTGCGGCACGGATTCGCCGTTCTCCTCGGAGAAGGCAAGGACGCCGGCGGACGGATCACTGTACCGCTTCCATTTCTCGTACAGATCGTTCGCCGCTTCGAGCACGGCCTCGCGGTCCCGGCCGTTCACCCGCAGCACGGACATCGGCCATTTTACCATGCCGACGGTCACGCCGTTCAAGTCCGGGTGCGTGAAAACAGCTTCCACCGGGGCTTTCTCCAAGGGAAACGTATGACGCCCCCCTTGAAAATGGTCGTGCGTCAGGATCGAGCCGCCGACAATCGGCAGATCCGCGTTCGATCCGATGAAATAATGCGGGAACAACGCCGTGAAATCAAGCAGCCGCTTGAACGTGTCGCGCGTCAGCTTCATCGGCACGTGATCGTGGTGGAATACGATACAATGCTCGTTGTAATACACATAAGGCGAGTACTGGAAAAACCAAGGTTCTCCGTTCAGCGTCAGCGGAATGACGCGCAGGTTCTGGCGGGCCGGATGATTGAGTCGCCCGGCATAACCGACGTTCTCGCGGCACAGCTGGCATTTGGGATACACCGGCGGCGGCAGCAGCTTGGCCATGGCGATTTCCTTCGGATTTTTCTCCGGTTTGGACAGATTGATCGTGATTTCCATGTCCCCGAACGAGGTGGGCTGCTCCCAATAGATGTTCTGGCGGACCCGGTCCATTCGGATATAATTGCTGTTCACCGACAGCTTATAGAAGGCGTCTGTCGCGGCGCGGATTCCCCGCTCGCTTTCCGTTTTGCGGAAGGCGGCGATCGTTTCCGACGGGCGCGGCATCAGCAGACCCATGATTTTGGCGTCCAGCAGATCGCGGTACGTGGCGGTGTCTTCCGGAATCAAGCCGATTGCAAGCCCGTAATCGATCAGGATCTCAAGCGGCTCCTGCGGTCCGGACAGCGCCTCCTCCCCCACCGTACCGGCGAAGGGCTCATCGAACGAGAACAGCTCCAGCAGGCGGTTGCGCGAGTAATCCGCGTCCCACCAATCAATCATCCCTTGCTCCAGAGCGTAATTCACCAGCCGTTCGATGGCATGAAGCGCCTCCTGGCGATTTCTCTCATCTGCTCCCATCGCATAACACTCCCTTAGTCGTTATAGCCGTTCGGATGGCTGTTATGCCACTGCCACGCGCTTTCAATGATGTTCGCCAGCTTATTGCGGGTCGGATTCCAGCCCAGCACGCGGCGGGCTTTGTCCGAGGAAGCGATGAGCACCGCCGGATCGCCGGCCCGGCGCGGGCTGATGACGACCGGGAAGTCGCGGCCGGTGACATCCTTAACCGTTTCGATGACCTCCTTGACCGAAAAGCCTTGCCCGTTGCCCAAGTTGAACACGTCGCTCTCCCCGCCGCCGAGCAGATGGTCGACCGCGCGCAGATGAGCGTCGGCCAAATCGCTTACGTGAATATAGTCGCGAACGCAAGTCCCGTCGGCCGTGTTGTAATCATCGCCGAAGACCTGGATGGACGGGCGCTGCCCCAATGCCGCCTGAAGGATCAACGGGATCAGATGGCTTTCCGGGCGATGGTCCTCGCCGATTTTGCCGCTCTCATGGGCCCCGGCCGCGTTGAAATAGCGCAGCGACACGTATTTGATCCCCAGCACCTGATCGAACCAGGCCATCATCCGTTCCATCGTCAGCTTGGTTTCTCCATACACATTCGTAGGTCGGGTCGGATCGGTTTCCTCAATCGGCACCTTTTCCGGTTCACCGTAAGTTGCCGCCGTGGAGGAAAACACGATTTTGCGCACGTTCGCCTGATCCATCGCGTCGAGCAGGCAAAGCGTCCCGTACACGTTATTGTCGAAATACTTCACCGGGTCCTTCATGCTTTCCCCGACCAGAGAGTTCGCGGCAAAATGAATCACCGCTTCGATCTCGTTCTCGGCGAACAGCTTGGCCAGCAGCGCCTTATCGCGCAGATCCCCTTCATACAGCTTGCCGCCGAGCAGCGCCCCGCGATGTCCGGTCTGCAGGTTGTCGACGACGACAACCTCTCTTCCTTGCTCCAACAACGCAGCTACCGTATGCGAGCCGATATAGCCCGCTCCCCCCGTTACCAATATCGCCATGATTATTTGTCTCCTTTCATCTCATGCACACCTTCGCCCACGCCGCATACGTAGAATTCGCCTTCCAGCCCCGTCCGTTCTTGGTAAGCCCGGCCTACCTCGGCCACGAAGCGTTCCACGGAGTCCTCGTGCACCAGCGATACCGTACAGCCGCCAAACCCGGCTCCGGTCATCCGGGCGCCCAAGGTGCCCTCGATCTTCCGCGCCTCCTCGACCATCACGTCCAGCTCCAGGCAGCTCACCTCGTACAAATCGCGCAGCGAATCATGCGAAGCGTTCATCAGCTCGCCAAAAGCCTTCAAGTCGTTTGCGCTCAGCGCCTCGACCGATCGGAGCACGCGTGCGTTCTCTTCCACTACATGCTTAGCCCTTTTCAACAAGACTTCGTCCGTAAAATCCCCTTGCCACTGCTCCAACTGCTCCGGTTTCAGATGGGCCAAAAACTCCAGCCCCGGTACGCGTTTTTGCAAAATGGCCAACGCTTCATCACATTCGGAACGGCGCTCATTGTATTTGGAGTCAACCAGCCCTCTGCGTTTCTTCGTATTGCCGATCACCAGCTTATACGCGCCCGTCCGGAACGGCACCAGCTTGTATTCCAAGGTGTCGCACATCAGCAGGATCGCCTGGTCCTTCGCCCCGTTCGCAACGGCAAACTGGTCCATGATGCCGCTGTTCACGCCGACGTATTGATTCTCGGCCCGCTGGGACAACCGGGCGATCTCCACCTTGTCGGTCTCTTTCCCTTCCATGCTCAGGAGGGCGTAGGCCGTCACCACTTCGATCGACGCCGAGGAGGACAACCCCGATCCGTTCGGAATTTCGCCGTGGAACAGGAGATCGTATCCGCTCGTCAGCTCGATTCCGAGCTTCTTCAGCTCGACGCAGACGCCGATCGGGTAATCGATCCATTCGTCCGTTTTGCCGGTGCCGAGCTCCTCCAGGGCCAATACCGCCGTATACGGCAGGTTGCTGGAGGCGAAGGCGACTTTGCGGTCGGCTCTTTTGCGGATCGCCAGCGTGGTCCCGAATTCCAGCGCGGCCGGGAACACATACCCCCCATTATAATCGATATGCTCGCCGATTAAATTGACCCGGCCCGGCGCGTTAAAGACGCGCAGCGGCTCCGAGCTTTCTCCATACTTCGATATAAACAATTGTTCCATTTCCTGCTTTTTCATTAACGTCCACCCCATCGTCATGGAATCTTTGATTCTTGTACCCAGTATAAAGAAAACGCCTCGCTTTGATAATGCAACTTTGCGTGAACAATATAGATAAATGTGACTTTTCGGAGTAAAATGTGAACAGATATCCTTCGGGGCGCCTTTCGTCCCAGCCAAAAGGAGACAAGATCCATGAAACAAGAGACCTACAGTGCGGCGGCCAACCCGGATTTGTTCGAGGCGGAGGATCTGCATGTCCTGTTCGCCGGCGAAAGCCAGACCCTTCCCGATCACCGGCTGGGCCCGAAAGTGTACGATTATTTTCTCCTGCACTTCGTGGAGCAGGGCAAAGGTTATTTTCGCACGGAATCGGCCTCCTATGAGCTCAGCTGCGGGGACGGCTTCCTGATTCTCCCCGATCAGCTCGTCACCTACGCTTCCGATGTGGCCGAACCTTGGCGGTACCGCTGGATCGCCTTCACCGGGACCCAAGCGGCGGAACTCGTCGAGCGGGCCGGCTTCACCCCGAAGCAGCCCGTGTTCCGGCACGGCGGGAACAGCCCGATCCCGGCCATGCTGAGCGGCGTGCTGCAGGCCTTTCAAGCCAAAAAAAACAGCTCCCATTTGCTTTCGCTAGGGCTGCTGCATCAAATCATGGCCGAAGCCCAGGAGACGCTGGGCATGGCATCCGCGCTGCCGTCGGGCGAATCCGGCGTGCAGCGGATCGTGAAACAAATGATCCATTACATGGCCAGCCAATACGCGCATCCGGTCTCGATCGAGCAGATGTGCGCTTCCCTGGGGTATAACCGGGCTTATCTCTCGCGAATTTTCAAAAAAGAAACCGGCTTCCCCCCCGTCACCTACCTGCTGAAGCTGCGCATCGATAAATCCCGCCAGCTGCTGCGCGAACGTCCGGAGCTGTCGATCGAGCAGATCGCCGCTTCCGTCGGGCTTACCGATCCGCTTTATTTCTCGCGGCAATTCCGCCGCTTTCATCACGAATCGCCGAGCGAATACCGCAGAGCGGTAACGGGAGCGGACAAGAAGCCGCGGCAACGCTAGGCGGGCGAAGCCGGAGTCCGACCGTGTCCGGTTTGGCGGTTCGCCTCCCGGTACAAATTGCCAACGGCTTCCTCGATTTCCGGCTCCTTGATCTGCAGATCGACGAGGTCTCCGCACCGGCTCAAAATCGCCAAAACTTCGTCCATTCCGATCCGTTCTTTATCGAAGCGGAGGACTTGGCGTTGCCCTTCGCTTTTCACGATTTCCAGGCGCGGGTCGTCAAACGGCAAAGGCTCGCGCTTGAAATCGACCGTCAGGACATGCCCGGCCGAAAACCGTTTTTTGAACTGCTCCCGCGATCCGTCATAAACGATTTCGCCGCGGTCGATCGTAATAATGCGGTCGCAGATTTGCTCGATATCGTCCATGTCGTGAGTCGTTAAGATCACGGTCGTGTTTTTTTCGCGGTTCACTTGACGGATGAATTCCCGGATCTTCTGCTTGACGAGCAGATCCAGCCCGATCGTCGGTTCGTCCAGATACAGGATTTCCGGATCGTGGAGCAGGGCGATCACCAGCTCGGCGCGCATCCGCTGCCCCAAACTGAGCTGCCTTACCGGCGAGCGAAGCATGTTCGACAGATCCAGCAGCTCCACGTAGAAATCCAGGTTCCGCATAAAGCGGGCGCGATCCACTTTGTACATTTTCCGGTACAGCTCGAACGTTTCTTCGACCGGCAAGTTCCAATAAAGCTGCGACCTTTGCCCAAACACCACGCCGATCTTGCGGGCGTTTTCCTTCCGGTTGCGATAGGGCGCCCGGCCGTCGATCAGCACCGTTCCTTCCGTCGGCACCAGAATCCCGGACAGCATCTTGATCGTCGTCGATTTTCCCGCTCCATTGGAGCCGATGTATCCGACCAGCTCCCCTTTGGCGATCGAAAAAGATACGTCGTTGACCGCCCGCTTGATCTCGTATTTGCGGTGCAGCAGCGATCCGAGCGCGGCTTTGACGCCTTTTTCCCGCTTGAAAATTTTGAACTCCTTGCTTACGTGCTCCAATTCGATCAGAGACATTGCGCGTTTACGCTCCTATCCAACGAGCCGGCCCGCCGGGATATGCCCCTAAGCGGTTAAGAGCCCGTGCTTTTATAGTTGTTGACGCCGATTTGCCAGAACAGGCAGGCAACCAGAAACAAGAGCAGTCCGACCAGCGGCGTCGCGTACTGAAACAGGGGATGAAACATCAGAAAATCCCGCTTGTCCAGAAAATATTGCGCCGGGTAAAAGTTCAAAAACGCATACGGCAGAATCAGCGTCAGCACAATTTGAATAAAGCCGCTGTAAATCGATATCGGATAGCGGATGAAATTTTTGACCTGAAAAAACAATATATCCCGCAGCCCCCGGTTCTCCACGATCCAAAAAGCGGGCACCGACGTCAGCAGCAGGCCGGCCCCTTGAATGAGGGCGCCTCCCAGCAAAACCAGGATGAGAAAGAACAGGCTTCCCGCCGAAAGTCGATAATCCAGTTGCCGAAAAGAGATTCCGATTACGGCGAGCGACAGCAGCAAATGGCTGAAATACCCCGTGTTAAACTCCCGGCAGACCAGGTATGGCAAGCTGCTGAGCGGTTTCGTCAGCACCTCGTCAAACGTGCCGTTCTTAATCATCTCCGCGAGTCCGGTAGCGGGATTAAAAAAGACGAAGCCCGCCAGGGCATAGGAACCGAGATTCAGGCCGTAAAGAAGCAGCACTTCCGGCGAAGTCCAGCCGTTGATTGTCCGAAACTGGCCCACGATGATCCAGATGAGCATAAATTCCGCTCCGTAAGCGGCGATCTGGGCGATCGCCCCAATGACAAACGCCTTGCGAAACTCGGCGATCGCTTGCAGGCGCAGCTTGATAAACTCCAGGTACAGCATCACATAATGCACGATTTGTCACCCTCCGTTTACGATGACCTTTTTTTGCGCCCTCGACCAGACGAATCTTTCCAGACCGTATAATGCCGCAAGCCATAAAATCTGCATACAGACGATCCCGGCGGCGCCCGACGCATCGTATTTTCCGAGGAAAATGGAGATCGGCTCAAAGAAGGCGAAGCGGAACGGCAGCAGGCGGCTAACGGTTTGAAGCCAGTCCGGATAGAACCACAGCGGGATCGTCGAACCGGAGAACAATTCGAACAAAGCTTTGATAAAAAACGGGATATACCAGGAGGTTTCCAGCCAGAAAGCAAGCAAACCGATCATGTATTTCAAATAAAGGGAAATCAGCATGCCCAGGATGACGCTTAGGGCAAACCATAGCGCCTCCTCCGGCCGCAAGCCGGGACGGAAGCCGTAGACGATGGCTCCAAGCGCCACGGAGGGCAGCGCGATATACAAGGTCCGGAACAGGTTGCTCCCCAAATCCTCGGCGAAAATATAGTTTTTGAAGTTGAGCGGCTTGCAAAAGTCGGAGACGATCGTGCCGTTTTCGATTTTTCTGCCGATTTTCTCCGCCGCTTCCGATTGGGTCAAACTGTACAGGAGGGTCGATACGAGTACATAGGTAATCATCGACGACAGATCGGCGGCTTGTCCTCCGCTTCCTCCCGCCGCGCCGTACCCGTACAGCGCCCGCCACACGCTGATCTGCACAAACAAGACCATAACGCTCGCCAGGATGGAAACAAAGAAATCGAACTTGTAGGCGTATCTTTCTTTAAATGCCAATTTGAAAAACTGGATAAACAGTCCCATGCTGCCTCCTTGCCATTTGCGGTTCCGAAAGCGCTCTCAAACCAAGGATAGCAGCAATGATTAGGGGACAGAACCTAAATAATTCCATCTTTTTTACCGGGTAAATTAGTGAAACCCTTTAAGTTCATGTTCAAAAAGTCAGGTTGGGAGGACCGAGAAGGTTGGGAGCACGGCTGCGTAACGGACCGTAATGACCTTATTTGTCCATTTCCCGGCTATTTCCCACCGTAACGGACTCCAGAGGTCTTATTGGTCACTCATACGGCCACTTAGCCGTTTTTTACTGAAATAAGGTCTTCTCGGTCCGTTAGAGTCGGGAACTGCCCCAAAGCAGGCCAATAGCGTTTCTGGTGTCCGTTAGCTTGCTGGAAGCTACATGAGCAACGAAAATGTTTCCGCAGAAACATGCTCCGCAAGCATCCGCTTGGACCGGCTGAATTCAAGATTCGATGCCGAATCCGCTTCTGTGCATGAGCTTCGTGATCCAAAGATGACTTTTTGAACTACCTCTTTAAAAGCCGCTCGCCGACGGCGCCGAGCACCGTTCCGATCGGCTTGGTGATCAACAGGTCGGCCCGGTGATCGTATGCGGTGGACGAAGCATTGATCAGCACCGTCCGTTCGCCACGGAAATAGGTGACCAGATGCGCTGCCGGCTGCACCGTCAGCGAAGTGCCGCCGATCAGCAGCAGGTCGGCGCCGGCAATCGCGGCGACCGTGTCCTGAATGACTTGGTCATCCAGGCTCTCCCCGTACAGCACCACGTCCGGCTTGATGATTCCGCCGCAGGCGCAGCGCGGCACGACGTCTTGGCTGCGCATCACCGCTTCCAGCGGATAGGCGCGGCCGCAATCCATGCAGGTGTTGCGATGCACCGATCCGTGCAGCTCCAGTACGCGGCGGCTTCCCGCCTGCTGATGGAGCCCGTCGATGTTTTGCGTGATCACGGCACTGAGCTTTCCGACTCGCTCCAGTTCGGCGAGGAATTGGTGCGCGGCGTTCGGCTGCGCTGCCTCATGGATCATTTTCGTTTTGTAGAAATCGAAAAACACCTCGGGATGGCGGTCAAAAAACCGCCGGCTTAATATTTCCTCCGGAGCGTAAGGCGAATCCTGCTCCAGCTGATAAATGCCCGCCGCCGAGCGGAAATCGGGGATCCCGCTTTCCGTCGATACCCCGGCCCCGCCGAAAAATACGATATTATGGCTCTCCTCGACCCACGCCGTCAAAATGTCGATCTCCTTGGTCATCCGAATCCAACCTCCTAATTAGTGTATCGTTAACTCGCCATAGCCGGCGATGATAACGTCCGCGTCCCGCAAGTAACTCGCTCCTTGTTCGTCTTCGCTGTAGTCCTCCGCCACGCCGATGATCATGCCGACTCCCGCGCGCTTTCCCATCTGCATATCGGCGTTGCTGTCGCCGATAACCACGGCTTCGCTCGGCAGAACCCCAAGCTCGCGGCAGGCCAGCAGCGCCATGTCCGCCCCCGGTTTGCCCCGGGTGACGCGGTCGCGCCCGACCACGCTCGCGAATGCCTCTCGAATGCCCATCCATTCCAAATGCTCCAGCGCCTCCGACGTCGAATCCGAGGTAACGACCGCGAGCTTCACCCCCGCCTCCCGACAGCTCTGCAGGAACTCGCGCAGTCCCGGCAAAGGAACGGCTTCCC
This sequence comes from Paenibacillus sp. JL3B1040, assembly GCF_057063165.1. Classification (NCBI taxonomy): domain Bacteria; kingdom Bacillati; phylum Bacillota; class Bacilli; order Caryophanales; family Paenibacillaceae; genus Paenibacillus; species Paenibacillus tiangongensis. The sequence continues at coordinate 4,132,479 of NZ_CM169317.1, forward strand.
GCCGCCGTTTGAGGTCCGTCATGGCCGCCGCATTCAATTCGCGAACGGTCGTGACCGCCTCGTTCCAGGGAACCCCTGCAGCATACAAAGTTGACGCCAGCAACGCGATCACCTCCTCTTCCGTCCCCATCGCGACCGGGCCGGTTTTGTCGTAACCGATCACCCGGTTCCGCTCATCCGTTTGAAGGCCCAGCAACACGGCTTTGTTCAAACCTCCGGGCGAGCCCAATTCGGTCAATTTCCGCTCCATCAGATCGGTCAAGGCCGCCGCCCAGCTCCCCCACAGGCCCATGAAATTCAGCAGCGTCCCGTCTTTATCGAACAGAATGGCGCGGCATACCGCCTTGTGTCCATGTGCTTCAATCGTGGCCATAGCCGTTCCCCTCTCCTTATGCACAATTGTCCTTATTATACCATTTTCAGGATATCTTTTTTTTGGATATCTTCAATTTTTTGAATAAACTCGTTTCATCTTGGAAAACCGTGGTAAATAAAACATACGTACTCCAAAATAAGATCAAGGAGGGATTCGATGGCACGAAGCCAAAGCAAAATGACCCGGGAAGAAGCGGGGCGTTTGGGAGGACTGGCCACGGCCAAAAATCACGGCAAAGCCTTTTACCAGGAAATCGGACAAAAAGGCGGCGAAGCGACCTCGAAAACCCATAACCGCGAATTTTATCAGGAAATCGGCCAGAAGGGCGGCGAGGCGACATCCCAGAAGCACGATAAGGGATTTTATCGGGATATCGGCCGCAAAGGCGGGGTCGCCCGCAGCAAGCCGGGAGTAAATGGATGAACCTTTCGAAGTCTCCGGAAATCCCGGGGACTTCTTTTATTTTCATAGATTAGGAAGGCGCTCCGTCCTAAACCCGCTCCCTGTGATCTACGGTAGAAAATCATAACTACTTGTGATAGACTTTAGAGAAAACCTTTAGCGGTGTAAAGCTCCAAAACTATAACTAACTCATGGGGGGATCGGAGATCATGACAGCCAAGAAGATGCGTTCCGATATGATCAAAAAAGGCTTCGACCGCGCGCCGCATCGCAGCTTGCTGCGTGCCGCCGGCGTGAAGGAAGAAGATTTCGGCAAACCGTTTATCGCGGTCTGCAACTCTTATATCGATATCGTGCCCGGACACGTGCATTTGCAGGAGTTCGGCAAAATCGTCAAGGAAGCGATCCGCGAAGCCGGCGGCGTACCGTTCGAGTTCAATACCATCGGCGTGGACGACGGCATTGCGATGGGGCATATCGGGATGCGTTATTCCCTGCCCAGCCGGGAGATCATCGCCGATTCGCTCGAAACCGTCGTTTCGGCACATTGGTTCGACGGCATGGTTTGCATTCCGAACTGCGATAAAATCACGCCCGGGATGATGATGGGCGCGCTGCGCGTCAACATCCCGACCGTCTTCGTCAGCGGCGGCCCGATGAAAGCCGGCGTGGACAGCAGGGGACGGAAATTGTCTCTGACTTCCGTCTTTGAAGGCGTCGGCGCGCACCAAGCCGGACAAATCAGCGACGATGACCTGCTCGAATTGGAACAATACGGCTGTCCGACCTGCGGTTCCTGTTCCGGTATGTTCACCGCCAACTCGATGAACTGCCTGGCCGAAGCGCTTGGCCTGGCGATGCCGGGGAACGGCACCATCCTGGCCGTGGCTGAGGAACGCCGCGAATTCGTGCGTCAGTCCGCTCGTCAGCTAATGGAATTAATCAAGCTCGACCTGAAACCTCGCGATATCGTCACCAAGGAATCCATCGACAACGCGTTTGCCCTGGATATGGCGATGGGCGGGTCCACCAACACCGTGCTTCATACGCTGGCCTTGGCCCAGGAAGCCGGCATCGATTACCCGCTGGATCGCATCAATGAAGTGGCGAACCGCGTACCGCATATCGCCAAACTGGCGCCGGCGTCCGATATTTTCATTGAGGACGTGCATCGCGCCGGCGGCGTCAGCGCCGTCCTCAACGAGCTGCTGAAGAAGCCGGGGGCGATTTTCGGCGAGCAAATGACCGTTACCGGCAAGACGCTGGCGGAGAACGTCGCCGGCTGCGAAATCCTCGACCCTAACGTCATTCGTCCGATCGACAAGCCGCATTCGGAAAAAGGCGGACTCGCCATCCTTTACGGCAATCTGGCGCCGGAAGGCTCGGTCATTAAAGTTGGGGCCGTAGATCCTTCGGTCGGCGGATACCACAAAGGTCCGGCCATCTGCTTTGACTCCCAGGAAGAGGCGCTCGAAGGAATCGCCGGCGGCAAAGTCAAAGAAGGTTGTGTCGTTGTCATCCGTTATGAAGGACCGAAAGGCGGACCGGGCATGCCGGAAATGCTGGCTCCGACCTCGCAAATCGTCGGCATGGGCCTCGGCGCGAAGGTCGGCCTGATCACCGACGGACGTTTCTCCGGCGCTTCTCGCGGCATCAGCATCGGTCATATCTCTCCGGAGGCTGCCGAAGGCGGACCGATCGCTTTCGTCGAAGACGGCGACATCATCGAGCTTGACCTGAATAACCGCAAGATCGAGCTGCATGTCAGCGATGAAGAGCTTGCGCGCCGCAAAGCGAATTGGAAAGGCTTTGAACCGAAGGTCAAAACCGGTTACTTGGCCCGTTATTCCAAACTGGTTACTAACGCCAGCTCCGGCGGAGTTATGAAAATTTAATGAGCTATTATCTAACGAAAGGGCCGTATCCGATCAGGTTGATCTGGATACGGCCCTTCTTTTATTTTGGATGATGCATGAACATGATAACTTAACGGGTAGGCAAGGAAACTCGGAGCAAAGACTCTTCTTCCAAAGGTTCCACCGCGGGCGCCGGCTCTTCCATGGCCGAGCGGTTGCGATGCGAGCCGTTTTCGGCGAACCGCTCCAGCAGCACATCCATCGGCATCACGATCATTTTAGGCACCAGTTCTTGAGATTGCTCTTTTAGTCTCGACGTTCCTGCAGGATGGATGACGCGCATCAATAATTTCAAATAAATTTTCGTCGAGCTGGCGAACCAGCCTTTTGGCAAATCCGTAATGATAAAGCCGAATTGCTCCGGCCCTCGGTTAATCATGCTGACACCGTATAGCGCCTTAACCTCGCTTAACTCGGGATGATCCATCACGTACTGGGCTAACAAGGGCAATGTCTTCTCCACTCCGCGGATCATTTGAATCGCCAGTTGGACGGTTGTCCTGGAGCGTGTCCCGATTTCGTACAGCTTTTTGTTGTCAAAATGGATTTCCATGACCTGATCGCCAGGCTGCAAGGCCTTTCCGTCGTTCATCGCCACCGGCTCCCCATGATAAGGCCGAATGCGGAAGTGGAAGATCGGGTCCTCGGGGTTGGGGGTTTTCAATTGGAACAGGACATGGAAAATCTTCTCCCATACCAGCCACAAAGCCACAATACTTCGTTTGAACCAGGAAACCTTCACGGGTCTTCTCCCTTTCGGTGCGGGGGGTTCGGCTTGTTTGCCTTTATTCCGGGCCTCTTCCGTCACTTGAATCAACTCGTCGATGCGAATGCTGCGCAATCCGCGGCGATCCGCTTCTGTCAGCACGCGCTCGAGCGCGGTCAGCATTTCCGCCGGCGCTCCGGTGTTCGCGCCTAAGGTGGCGCCGCAGTCGTGCAGCAGAAACACCTCGCCGCCGCGCAGCTTCTTCATCATGCGCTTCGTCAACCGGTCGGCCCCAACCTTCGTCCGCCAATCGCCGAACATGGCCGACCATAGAACGATTTGCGTGTTGCCCCGATTCGCGAAATCAAACAAGTTGACTATTCCCCACGGCGGCCGATAAAAATGGGACTCAACTCCGGTTACGTCGTAGATAATCTTGTTCGTTTTTTGAATCTGTTGCTTGACCGCAGCCGGCCCCATCAGCCAATTCGTTTTGTGCACATAATTGTGCGTCCCGATCAAATGGCCTTCCTCGTGAATCCGTTTAATCAATTCGGGATATTTCTCCGCGTTCGAACCGACCAGGAAAAACGTCGCTTTCGCTTCGTGACGCTTGAGCAAATCAAGCAACTGCGGAGTATAATTCGGATCGGGGCCGTCGTCGAAGGTGAGCGCAAACGCCCGATCGCTGGTCCCGTGCTTAAATACGCGAAAACCGAAGATCCGTGTGATCAATCCGGGTATAAAAGCGTACAACGTAGAGATATAAAATAACCATAGCAGCAAAGTCTCCATATGCTTTCCCCACTTTTCTATGATCAATGACTTTGGCATGCTCCGTGAAAAGCATAGCATCTACACTATTTTATCACAGACGTCCGTGATTTAGGCGCACTTTTTTGGGGAAAGCTAGGAAATCCGTTAACTTGAAGAAGCCAATAAATCCATGGTCCGCCGAAACAACTCGACTGCGAGATGCCGGGATCCTTCAGGGCGGTTCTGCACCAGGACGGCCACGGCGTACTTGGGTTCATCCACCGGTCCGTAACCGATGAACCACTGGTGATTGAGTTGCCTGCGGTCCTTCACCGCTTCCGCCGTTCCGGACTTGCCGGCCAACGGCCACTTGGCCCGTTGCAAGGAGCGGCCGGTTCCATCCGTTACCACCCGCCTCATCCAGGACAACAGACGGTCGGCCGTCTGAGGGCTAATCTGTCCGGAAGGGGAGGGCGATCGTTGTATCGGCAATTCGGTTAGCAGAGAACCGTCTTTGTAACGGATCTCGCGAACTAAGCGCGGCGCCGTGACTTGCCCGCCGTGAAGCAGGGTTACGACCAGATTCGCCGCTTGAAGCGGGGACACCCGCACATCCCGTTGGCCGATCGCCGTTTGCGCCCGGGCGCCGCCATCCGCGGCGGTCAGACTGCTGAACACCGCCCCTGCTTCCTCTTGATCCAGCGGGCGCAATGCGTCTTCGCCCAAGAAAGCGGGATCGCGCCAGCCGACGGGGCGCCCCACCCCCAGCTTGGCGGCCGTCCGAGCGATCGCGTCCGCGCTCAATCTCTCTCCCAACGAGGCAAACACGATGTTGCACGACTTGGCGAATCCCTCTTCCAACGTAAGTTTTCCGTGTCCGCCATCCTTCCAGCAAGCCAAGCCGTATTTTCCGTAATGTCCGTCACAGTGAAACATCTCGCCGGGAACTGCCGCATGCTCCTCCAGCGCCGCTGCCGCAATCACCGTCTTGAATATGGAGCCGGGAACCGCGGCCTTGACCGCTTTATTGCCCCAATTCGCCGCCTTCGGATCAACGTGGTGCGGATCGTAAAAAGGCAGCGACACCATCGAGACGATATCGGCCGTATTTGCGTCCAGCACGACCACCGCTCCTTCCGTCACGTTCATCTTCGCTGCCAAGCGTTCAATCTTCCGCTGAAGCTCATCGTCCACTGTCGTTTGAATTTGCAGCGGATAATATCGGCTGGCCGCCGCATTCACCCGCGTACCCATCCCGCCAAGCGGGTCTTTACAGCCATCGACCGTATAGGCGGCGCGAACGCCGCCAAGCCCGCGCAATAGCCCATCCAGCGTTTTTTCCAAACCGGAGGCTCCGACCTGCAAGGTCATCGCGTACTCCGGTTGGTGCCTATTCTCCCGCAGCTTGCGGATAACATCCGGCCGCTGCGTCACGAATCCAAGCCACTGATTGCCCCGTTCGCCCGGTCCGTAGCGCGTCATGTAAGGCAGTACCTCGAATCCTTCAAGCTGCGGCAATGTGCGGGCCGCTTCTTCATCAAGCCGGAGCGGCTGGCCTGGTTCTCCCCCCGGCTTCGGCCAGACATAAGGCCGCTCCAACTGTTCCCACCTGCGCCGAAGTTCGGGCACCGTCGTCTCCAGCCCAACTGCCAATCCGGCAAGCCGGCTGTCATCGGGCAATGTGCGGACCGGAAAAAGTACCGGCGCCCAAGCCATTTCTCCCGTCAACGGCTTGCCGTTACGATCAAAGATATGGCCTCGACCCGGGTCCAATTCGATGCTTTCTTCCCGCTGTCGGACCGCCAATTCGTTGATCGTCTTGCCGCCGACGGTCACGGCTTTAAACGCAGAGGCCGTCTGAATCCAAGCGATGCGCAGCGCGAACAGCCCGACCACGGCCGCAAATGACAATAGTAAGTAAAATATCCGCTTTTTGCGCAATAACGACATCGTTCACCCTCCGTTCTGTTCCCATTATTTCCTGGGAAAAGTCGGCGTAAACCGCCGCTCGTTAATGCGCTTCCGTAAGCTTGCGCTGCCCCCGCACACGCAAAAACCCGGCAAAACCTGCTTTCGCAGATTTGCCGGGTTTCTTCCCCGTTCCCCGGAACCCTCGGAGATTGGGGCGAACTCGCCTTTTGGCGCCAAGCCTATCTCTATACGGTAAACTTCGACAACGATTCTTTCAAGCCGCTGGACACATTCTCCAGCTTGCTCGACAATTGCACCAACTGGTCACCAACGGTTTGCTGCTCGCTGGAGAGCGATGCCACCTCTTCGGACGTGGCGGACGATTGCTGCGCAACCGCGCTGACGTTGCTCATCGCTTCGGACAAGACCGATTGCGATTCGTTCAGTTGATCGATGGAAGCCGTCACGGAATCGAGATGACGGACGAAGCCTTCCATTTGTTGTTGCACGGACACGAAAATTTGGCTCGTCTCCTGTACCGACGCGATTTGCTCCTGGAAGATCGGACTCGCTTCGGACAAAGCTTTGACCGTCTCGTTCATCTCTTTCTGGATCGTATCCGTAATTTCGCCGACCATCGTGATCGATTGGCGCGATTGATCCGCCAACTGGCGAATTTCGTCGGCAACCACCATGAACCCTCGACCGGCGGCGCCTGCGCGGGCCGCTTCGATCGTCGCGTTAAGCGACAGGATGTTCGTTTGCTGCGTAATGTTCTGCATCACGTCGAGCACTTTCATCACGGAGCTTGTGCTTGCTTTGAGCGAGTCGACTTTGGCGGTCAAAGCGTTGATCATCTCGACCGTCATATTGGTTTTGTCCATCAATCCGCTCAAATACTCGGTTCCTTGCTGACTGGATTTCTCGACCTGACGGGCCGAAGTTTCCATCTCTTTATTCGTTTGGATTACCCGTTCCATCTGGCGTGAAATATTCTCCGTCAGCTCGTTGCCGCGTTCGGCTTCGTTCGCCAGGCTGGTTGCCCCGTTTGCGATCTCTTCGGTGGCTACCGCGATCTCTTTGGCGGACAATGCCGTTTTGTTCGATGCTTGCGTCAATTCGGAAGCCGTATCCAGTACGTCCTGTGCCGAGTGATTGGTTTGTTTGACGAGGGCGGTGATATTCTCCATCATGACGTTAAAACTTACGGTCAACTGACCGATCTCATCCTTCGCCTTCGTGTTCATTCTTACGTTCAGATTCCCTTTGGAGCCTTCCTCCATCAGGTTTCTAAGTTTGCCGAGCGGATGAGCGATCATCCGAACCATCCAAATACCGAGCAGAACCGCGATGATTGCCACGACGATCAGGGAGAAGATCGTAGCCATCAAGATACGGTCCGCACTCTTCGTCAGTTCCGCCGTATCCACGGTTCCTACAAGCTTCCATCCCGAGACCTGCGTATTATAGGCAGCCAAGACGGAATTGCCGCTGGCGTCTTTAGTATGGAACGTACCGGAAGGCTTCCCTTCGGATTTCGTCATGTCGAATTCGCTCGCTAATCCCTCATCGCCTGCCGCGGAGGAACCAACGACGATGTTGTCCTGCGTTAACATTTGCAGCTTGGAGTTATTCCCCAAGTTGACTTCCTTCAAATAGCCGTTCAACACATCCAAATTGACGTCGGCAATAAGCACGAATCGTTTCATGCTGTTCACACTTTGAACCGAGCGCGCTAAACGGAATACGGAAGAACTTGAACCTTCCGAAGGAACTTGGAGCCACATGACTTTGGTCGATTCGCTGAGCTCTTTAAACCAAGCCTCACCGCGAACCTGCTCCATAAGCATGGCATTGGCGCTGCCTGACGTGACATCATCTATGATTTGGTCAACCGACAACATATAAATTGCCGAAATCCCCTTCATCGAGAATGTCAGCGTATTCAAGCGTGTTCTCATCTTGTTGGTTGCGGTAAATTTGTCGTAGTCCGTGATGTTCGACAAGGAAGCATCCATGATTGCACTCTGCATTTCGTCATCCAGGAACATTTGCTGCAGGTTTTCCTCATACTTTTGCAAGACGATATCCAGCTTCTGCGAGGTTTGGACAATCGTCTGCAGATTAGCTTTTTCCGCGTTGTCCTGAATCGTCCCCTTCGCCATCTGGGAAGACATAATCCCGATCGTCAGCACGAAAAACATAATGGCGACAAAGAAAATCAGGAACAACCGAATGCCCACCGATTTTGAGGGGTTGATTTGTTTCGGCAGCTTGTCCCGCAGTGTAGCCAATATCGCATTGAAATTCAGCGGCGCCTTTCCCGATGGGTTCCCCCCCTTTGACTTGGTCCGTTCTCCCTTTTGTTTCTTTTCCTTCTTCTTGTTGTTAGCCGCCTGGTCCTCGTTCTTTGGAACCATACTCATGTTGATCACCCGCCACTCTTAATAGTTGCAGACCCAAGTTTTTGGGCTTGAGGTCATGCATAATGCAATTCATTGTTCGCATCTTTCGTCAGCTATTCAAAATATTCGACAATAGCAGACGTTCTCCTTTATAATATCGGTTTCATTTCTGTCGGATTTTAAATGTTATTTACAAAAAGCGCAAAAAAGGGCCTTTCGTCCTAGAGACGAACAGGCCCTGAAGCATATTGATTTTTCTTCATTTCTTTTTGCGCATCATATCGAAATAGGCCACCGGCCGATCTACTTTCATTTTAATCCGCTGCAGCGGATGACGCGCCGCATCCAGTTCATTGCCGGATTCATCGTAAATCGTCCCCACCTCTTGCTTAAAAAACGTTCCCCCCGGGCCAAAAAACTCCACTTCTTGTCCGGGTTTAAAATGATTCCGCTGCTGAATGGTCGCCATCCCTGTGGTTTCGTCGTACTCCATGACCAATCCGGCGAAGTCGTACGGCGCTGCCTTTTCCTCCGGCTCGTAAATATGGTCTTCATGATCCGGCGTACCGTAGAAAAAACCGGTGTTCAGCGGCCGGTTAGCCGCCTTGTTGATCTCGTCGATCCACTCCGGCTTCAGAACGTAATTTTCCGGATCCGCCATGTACGCATCAATCGCTTGGCGATAAACATTGACGACCGTCGCCACATAATGGATCGACTTCATCCGCCCTTCGATCTTGAAGCTATCCACGCCGACATCGATCAAATCGGGCACATGCGCGATCATGCACAAATCCTTCGACCCCATCGTAAAAGCATGGTCGTCTTCCTCGAACAGGGGCAGCTGCGTTACTCCAAGGCGGAACTTCTCCAGCATCTTGTTATTGCGGGCCTCTTCCTCGGAGATCCACTCGCTCTCCGCGCGCGCATCCGTAAACAAGTCGTATTTCCAGCGGCAGGATTGGCAGCAGCCTCCCCGGTTGGAGTCGCGGTCGGTGAAATGATTGGACAATACGCAACGCCCCGAAAAAGATGAACACATCGCCCCGTGGATAAACGCCTCGATCTCGATATCTACATGGCGTTTGATTTCTTCTATTTCTTCCAAGCCGGTCTCGCGCCCCAATACGACCCGCGGCAAGCCCTGGTCCTTCCAGAATTGAACCGCCTGCCAGTTGACGGTCGACTGCTGGGTACTGAGGTGAACCTCCAGCTCCGGCACGACCCGCTGCGCGGTCTCGATAATCACCGGATCGGCGACAATGATGGCGGCGATGCCTGCATCGTACAAATTGCGCAAATAATCCTCGATGCCCTCCAAATCCTCGTTATGGGCGTAAATATTCGTGGCGACAAACACCTTGGCGCCGTATTTTTTGGCAAATTCCACGCCTTCCCGCATTTCTTCGAAACTGAAATTGTCCGCATTGGAACGAAGGCCGTATTGTTGTCCCCCGATATACACGGCGTCGGCGCCGTAATGGACGGCGAATTTCAGCTTTTCAAGATTGCCCGCCGGAGCGAGCAGCTCGGGTTTCGCCAACCGATAACGTTGTCCCGCATATTTCGGGATGTGTTTCTCCGCAGTCTGCATCTTCGTTCACCTCTCGTTTTGTTCGTTTTTTAATCATGTTGTGTCTTATAACTTAAATCAGGTCAAAAAGTCGGGTTTTCAGCGCCGAGAAGGTTGGATGAAGCTAGGGACGCCCGGTTGCACGGCTGCGTAACGGACCGTAATGACCTTATTTGTCCATTTCCCGGTTATTTCCCACTGTAACGGACTCCTGAGGCCTTATTGGTCACTCACGAGGCCACTTAACCGTTTTTGACTTGGAATAAGGTCTTCTCAGCCCGTTAGAATCGGGAACTGGCTCAAAGCAGGCCCATAGCGTTTCTGGTGTCCGTTAGCTTGCTGGAGGCTACGTGAGCAACTGAAATGTTTCCGCAGGAAACAAGCCGACTTTTTGACTTCCTCGTTAATAGACTTGTTCTTTGTAGAAGAAGCCGAAGGTCAGCTCCCGCTCCGGGTCCTGTACCTCGCGGATCGCCTCGACCCAGCTCTCATCGAACTCGTACCCGTCCGGGTTGCGGAAATAAGCTTCGATGGCTTGTCGATACGAAGCAATCACAACTTCGTTATAGGCCGCCGGCTTCAGCAGCGTCTCGATTTTGAAGCTGTCCACGCCGGAGGCCATCAGCACGTGCAAATCCTCCAAGATGCAGATATCGTCGGAGCTCATAATATGCGTTCCGTTGGCATCCTCGAAAATCGGGAACTTCTCGTCCGGGCGTTCCGCCTCGACCAGGAACAATCCGCGGCTCAGGCCGAGATCGCTGCCCGGCTCAAGCGGCCGTCCTTGATGCGTCATGTAGCTCTGCACCAAACGGCGCTTGGAGTGATAAATATTGGTCATCCCATGCACCTGAACCTCCGCTTCGACGTTCAGGGATGCCGGCATGGCGGTGATTTCGTCCATGTTCAATTCGCGCGCCAGCACCACGCGGGAGGCGCCCTTCGAACCCCAATAATTGGCTGTGGCATAGTTGGTGGAGGTCATCTCCGCATTCCAATGCAGCTTCAACTGCGGCGCAACCTTGCGCACTGTCTGAAGCACGGCCGGATCGCCGAATTCGACCGCATCCACGCCGCACACCGCCAGTCGCTGCACGTAATCGGCCAAGCCGTCCAGTAGCGGATGGGTCATTAGGTTATTGACGCTAACGTAAATTTTCGCTCCGTATTCGCGTGCCGTCCGAACCGCATCGGCGATATCCCGGGTCGTCATGTCGCCGGGAAGGCGCATGCCGTACCGGGTCTCGCCGATCAAAGCTGCGTCGGCCCCCGCCGCGAAATAACGCTTCAATTCTTCCAGCGAACCGGCAGGGACCAACAGTTCCGGTTTTTTGCTCATATGGTTACTACCACCTTTAAGAGGCTGTTCCAACAGTCATCTATCGACTTCCGTTTGATTACTGATTGGCCATAGCCTTGCTAGTCTCAATGTTCTTCAAATGTTCCTTATAGGTTTTGGCGAACAGGTGCTCCCCGCTGCCATCCTTCTTCGTCACGTAGAACAGGTACTCCGAAGCTTTCGGTGCCAGCGCCGCTTCGATCGATTTGAGGCTTGGCGCCGCGATGGGGCCCGGTGGCAGCCCTTCATACAGATAAGTATTGTATGGACTGTCCACGCTTCTTAAATCGGAATTGAGCAGACGCTCCTTCGGCTTATCAAGGACATACTGCACCGTGGCGTCAATCTCCAGCTTCATGCCGTCCTTCAGCCGGTTATAGATAACCCCGGCCACCATGGGCCGCTCGGCATCGACGACCACTTCCCGCTCCACCAGCGAAGCAACCGTCATTAATTCGCCCAGCGTAAGGCCGCGTGCCTCCAGCTTTTGCGCAAAATCGGGGATACCCTCAAGCCGCTCCCCCGTCTCCTGCAACATGCGGGCAATAATATCCCGCTCGTTGCTGCCCTTTTTCAACTCATAGGTCTCCGGGAACAAATATCCCTCCAGCCGGTACGTCAGCCGCTCATCCGCCGGGATTTGGGTCAACAGCTCATCGTCCAGTCCCGCGGCATCCTTCGCCTGTTGCAGAAACGCCGTTTTGTCCGCCAGGCCTTCCTCAGCCAGCTTGTCTGCCATTTGCTTGACGGTAAAGCCTTCGGGAATCGTAAACCGGATCATTTCCGCTTTGACGACGTCGCCGCTGTTCAGTTTGGCGATAATCTCGTCATACGTCACGCCCGGTTTCATCTCGTAAACCCCGGCTTGGAACCGGCTGCCTTCCGACTTCCATTTTAAATAGGAAACGAATAAAAAGGAATTTTTAATTAGTCCCTGGTTTTCCAGCAACTCCGCGATCCCCACTGTCCCCGTTCCCGGTTCGATCGTGAACTTGACCGGCTGCTCTTTCGCCTCGACAGGCTGCATGCCAGCGTAAACATAAATCCCGGCCGCTCCCGCTCCAATGATCGCAAGCAACAGCAGGATACTCAGCCATTTCAGCGCTTTCTTCAAGCCGCTTTCCCCCTTAACAGCCAAAAAGAGCGGCAAAATCCCGCTCTTCCTTGACCCGATCTATCGTGCTCCCGCAACGCCATCCTGTTTACTCCGGAAAGGTCAATTCGTCATAAAGCTCGGATACGTTCTCCCATTCCTCGTCGTCGTCGATCGTTACCAGTTCAAGCTCGCCACCGGTCGTCACAATCTTGAAAATCTCCGGCTCTTCATCCTTGGAGGCGTCCTCCGGCAATAACACCGCATAGGCCGCTCCAGCGACATCAAACTCCCGAACGACTTGATAATAGGAGGCATGGCCCGACTCGTCCTCCAGCTCCACAATCGGACCGAAAGCGTCGCGAACCCGCGACGTCATGACCGCTTGACCTGCCGTAAAATCAGTCATCGCCATCTTCTCCATCAAACTCGTCAATGAGCGTATTAAACGTCTCCTCGACGATTTCCCATTCTTCGTCGCTTTCGATTGTGTACAGCTTCAGGTCATCGCCGTCTTCCTCGTAACGGAACGCATATACCTCTTCGCTCTCTTCATCTTCATTCCCATCGGAATCCAAAGGAACGACCATCATATACTTGGCGTCCGAACCGTCGACTTCGAATTTCATAATGACTTCGAACTCTTCTTCATTGCCCTCTTCATCGGGGATATAAATAATTTCCGGTTCTTCTTCATTTCCGATACGATCTTTAGACATACGCGATCACCCTCACTTTATACTCTTAGAGTCCAAATAGTTTTGCAAAATCAAGCTGGCGGCCATTTTGTCGACGACGCCTTTGCGCTTCTTCCTGCTTACGTCCGCTTCCAGCAGCGTCCGCTGCGCGGAAACGGTGGTGAGCCGCTCATCCCAGAGATGCACGGGCAGGTTCAGCCTGCTTCGCAAGTCCTCGGCAAAAGCCATGCATATTTCTCCACGGGGGCCGATCGTGCCGTTCATATTCTTCGGCAGACCTACAACGATTTCTTCCACATCGTGCAGCTTCGCCAGCTCGGCGATGCGGTCGAACTCACCGCCTTCCCTGCGGCGTTCGATGGTCTCGACGCCTTGGGCGGTCCAGCCGAAGCTGTCGCTCACCGCCACTCCGATCCGCCGGTCCCCGTAATCCAGACCCATAATTTTCATGACTTGCTCCTTACATCCGCTTCTCGTCCTGCTCTGGATCAAAAGCCGCTTTATCGGTGACCCGCCATGTAGAAGCGCACCAACTCTTCGATCAGTTCGTCGCGTTCCTTCTTGCGGACCAGGCTTCTCGCATTGTTATGACGCGGGATATAAGCCGGATCTCCCGACAATAAATAACCGACGATCTGGTTCACCGGATTGTATTCTTTCTCCTGCAATGCCTGGTAAACCGTAAGAAGAATTTCCTGCGCCGACGCTTCTTGTTCATCGCCTTTGACGTTAAATTTGACGGTTTTATCCATGGAGTCCATGATGACACCTCGCTTCTTCGACATACGCCTTTATGATCGCAGCTGATTTCCTCTTAGCCTAATCATACTATACCATATCATGGGTTCCATAAGGAAATGTTTCGGCGGTTCGCTCCGTCAAATTCGCCGCTGATTCAGGCTTGAGAAGCAATCCATTCCGCCGCTTTCTTCAGGGCTTCATCCAACTTGCCGGCATCCTTGCCGCCGGCCTGGGCCATATCCGGCCGGCCGCCGCCGCCGCCGCCGCAGACCGCCGCCACTTCTTTGACGAGCTTGCCGGCATGAAGTCCACGGTCCACTTCCTCTTTCGGCACGACGACGACAAAGTTCACCTTGTCCTCGCTAGGCGCGCCAAGGACCAGTACCGCATCCGGCAGCTTCACCTTCAGCTCGTCGGCCAGCGTGCGAAGCGCCTCCATGCTTCCGGCTTGTACGCGCGCGGCCAACAGCCGGGTCTGCCCGACGGTAACCACTTGGCTCGTCAATTCGCCGGCTTCGATCACGCTCAGCTTGCTCTGCAGCGATTCGTTCTCGCGGCCAAGCTCCTTCAACTGCTGGAACAATCCTTCGACCCGTTTCGGCACGTCGTTCACGTTTGATTTCAACAGGCCGGCCGCTTGCTTCAACAGATCAAGCTGTCCGTCCATGAACAGATAAGCGCCGCGCCCGGTCACCGCCTCGATCCGGCGCACGCCGGAGCCGATGCCGCTTTCGCTGACGATTTTGAACAGACCGATCTCGGCCGAGTTGGTTACGTGGCAGCCGCCGCACAGCTCCAGGCTGTAATCGCCGATCTGCACGACGCGGACGATGTCCCCGTATTTCTCGCCGAACAGGGCCATCGCCCCCATGGCTTTGGCTTCATCGATCGGTTTCAACGAGGTCCTCACCGGTAAAGCGTTCCATATCTGCTCGTTGACACGGCGCTCGATTTCCGTCAGCTCCTCCGGCGAAATGCTGCCAAGATGGGAGAAGTCGAAGCGCAGACGCTGCGGTTCAACAAGGGAACCGGCCTGGTTCACGTGCTCGCCGAGCGTTTCCTTCAATGCCTTATGAAGCAGATGGGTTGCCGTGTGGTTCTTCACCGTATGGCTGCGTTGTTCCCGGTTTACGGAAGCCGTGACCTCCGAACCGACCCGCAGTTCGCCGGTTTCCACCGTCACCTGATGGACATGCTGCCCGTGGGGCGCTTTAAACAAGCCCTCCACGGCGGCGCTGCCGGAGCCGCCGCGAAGGGTGCCCTGGTCGCTGACCTGGCCGCCGCTTTCCGCGTAGAATGGCGTCGAAGCCAAAATGATTTGGCCCGATCGGCCGGCGCCAAGGGTGTCAACGAAAGCGTCGTCGGCCACGATGGCTACGATGCTCGTAGTAACTTCAAGCTCATTATATCCAACGAATTCTGTTTTAGTCGTAAAATCGGATAAAACTCCGCCCTGCACCTTCATGCTGCCGCTTTCGTGACGAGCAGCCCGGGCACGTTCTCGCTGTTCCTCCATGGCAGCCTCAAAGCCTTCACGGTCAACGCCCAGCCCTTGCTCCGCCGCAAAATCCTCGGTCAAATCCAGCGGGAAGCCGTAGGTGTCGTACAGCTTAAACGCGTCCGCCCCGCCGATCAACGTACGGCCGGCCGCTTTGGCTTCACCGCTGATATCCGCCAAAATCGCCAAGCCGTCGCTCAGCGTTTCATGGAACCGTTCTTCCTCCGCACGGATGACCTTCTCAATAAACTCGCGTTTGGTCACGACGTCCGTATAGTAAGTGCCCATGATGTCCCCGACGGTTTCCACCAGACCGAACATAAACGGCTTGTCCAAGCCGATCAGCTTGCCGTAACGTACCGCGCGGCGCAGCAGACGGCGAATCACGTAGCCCCGGCCTTCGTTGGATGGCAGCACGCCGTCGGCCACGGCAAACGTCACTGTGCGGATGTGGTCGGCAATGACCTTAAGCGCCACGTCGCTATCCTCGGCAGAACCGTAGGTTATCCCGGCCATTTGGGCCGTTTTCATAATGATCGGTTGAAACAAGTCGGTATCGAAGTTCGAGTTCACATTCTGCAAAATGGACGCAAACCGCTCCAGACCAGCCCCGGTATCGATGTTCTTGTTCGGAAGCGGCGTGTAGCTGCCGTCCTTGTTATGGTTGAATTGCGAAAATACGAGGTTCCAGACCTCGAGGAAGCGTTCGTTCTCCCCGCCCGGATAACATTCGGGATCGGACAGATCGCCGTAAGCTTCGCCGCGGTCGTAGAAGATTTCCGTACAAGGCCCGCAAGGCCCTTCGCCGATATCCCAGAAGTTGTCCTCCAGCTTGACGATGCGCTCCGCCGGAAGGCCGACCTTTTCGTTCCACAGCTTAAACGCTTCTGCATCCTCGGGATACACCGTCACCGACAGACGCTCCGGGTCGAAGCCGATCCACTTCTTGTCCGTCAGGAATTCCCAGGCCCACGTGATCGCTTCCTCCTTAAAATAGTCCCCAATCGAGAAGTTGCCCAGCATTTCAAAAAACGTATGGTGCCGGCGCGTTTTGCCGACGTTCTCGATATCGTTGGTGCGGATGCATTTCTGCGAATTGGTGAGGCGCGGATTTTCCGGCTTGACCCGCCCGTCGAAATACGGCTTGAGCGGGGCCATCCCGGCGTTGATCCACAGTAGGGACGGATCGTTATGCGGGACGAGCGAGGCGCTCGGTTCGATTTTATGGCCTTTGCCGGCAAAGAACTCCAGCCATTTGGAACGGATTTCACTTGCTTTCATCAGTTTTGACCTCCTAAATGATCCTCTGAAAAATAACAAAAACGCCCCTGAAAATCAGGGACGATTGCATCGCGGTACCACCCTGGTTATCGCTCCGATGCGGCTGGACTTTCGTCCGCCGGCGTCTGCAGCGATCGCCTCGTCGGTCCGATAACGGGGACCTGCCGGTGAATTTATGGTTCACACTCCGAAATTAGCTTTCCGTCCGCGCGAGATTTGGGGTTCTCTCAGCCGCCACCTGGGCCTTCCCTTGCGGGACGCCGCCTGCAGCGGAACCCTTCTCTGGTTAATCCGCTTGCCGAACGTACTTGATTTCATCAACGTTTTTTGATTTTACACATAACATTTCAAGTATATAAGGCGAATAATCTCGTGTCAATGCGGCGAAGGAACGCCATTCATCAAAGCTGCTGCAGCGTTCTTGATCTCATCCAGAATGATGGTTGCGGCTACAGCAAGCTGATCTTGCGGCATTCCTTCGCGTCAATGATTGCTATCCTATTACTTGGTTACAAGTTCCAAATCAACGGGTACCGAGGCATCTACCGATTCACCAGCGGCAACCTTCATCGCAACGTCAATAGCCTGCTGACCGATAAGTTCCGGCTTCTGAGCTACAGTAGCTGCCATCGTGCCGTCATTCACAGCGTTGACTGCGTCATCCGTCGCATCGAAGCCCACGACGACGATTCCCGTCTTGCCCGCAGCTTCGATGGCTTGCAATGCGCCAAGGGCCATCTCATCGTTATGGGCGAACACCGCTTGAACGTCACCGTTACTTTGCAGGATGTTCTCCATAACGCTAAGACCTTTTGCCCGGTCAAAATCTGCCGGCTGAGATGCGATAACCTTCACATCATTCTGGTTGTCAACTGCATTGTGGAACCCTTCCCCGCGGTCACGAGCCGCCGATGTTCCGGCTGTTCCTTGCAATTCAACGATATTTCCCTTCCCGCCGATCGCTTCGAGAATGTAGTCGCCTGCCATCTTCCCACCGGCTACGTTATCCGAGGCAATATGTGACACAATCGTTCCACCATTAGCCGCGCGGTCTACCGTGATAACCGGAATATTGGCGGCGTTGGCCGATTCTACAGCCGTCGCGATCGCGTCGCTATCCGTCGGGTTAATCAGAATAACATCTACCTTCTGTTGAATCAAATCTTCAATACCAGCGATTTGCTTTGACGTATCGTCCTGCGCATCTACGACGATCAGATCTGCACCTGCTGCCTTGGCCGCCTTATCTGCCCCGTCCTTCAAGGTTACGAAGAATGGGTTATTCTGAGTCGAGATCGATAGCCCAATCTTAACCTTGCCGCCCGAAGAACCCTCGTTTCCACCGTTTCCGGTTGATTCGGTCGTTCCGCCTTCATTCCCCGTCGTACACGCCGACAGCATCAGAAATACCGCAAGAAGAAGTGTCCATGTGGATGCTAATTTTTTCATAGCTTATGTCCCCTTTACATTTAAATTAGGTTGTTCTTTTCTTCGATCGATCAAGAAGCACCGCGATTAGAATGACCAGACCCTTTACAACTAGTTGATAGAACGATGACACGTTCAGCAGGTTAAGTCCATTGTTCAGCACCCCTATGATTACGGCGCCGATCAACGTGCCTACAACCCAGCCTTTGCCGCCTGACAGGCTTGTACCCCCGAGTACAACCGCCGCAATTGCATCGAGCTCATAAGAGGTACCTGCCGTTGGTTGCGCTGAGTTCAGCCGCGATGTCAACACAATGCCGCTAATCGAAGCCAACAAACCGCTAATGGAGTAAACCAGCACTTTAACTCTGGTTATGCTGATCCCTGAAAGCCAAGTCGCCTCCTCGTTGCTTCCCACGGCGTAGACACGCCGTCCGAAGGTAGTGTGTTTTAATACGATGTATACCACTGCAAATGCAACCACCATCCAAATAATCGGAGTTGGAATTTGCAGAAAGTACCCTTTACCCAGCAAGGCAAAATCTTTATTCAGTCCAGTAATGGGTCTCCCGTCCGTATATACCAGCGTTAAACCGCGGAAGATCGTCATTGTGGCAAGGGTCACGATAAATGGAGCCAGTCTCCCTTTGGCCACGATAAAGCCGTTGATCGCTCCCATGATGGCCCCTGCTCCCAGCCCGATCAAAACAGCCAGCCAAGTATCCATACCCCCAGCCATCATACCCGCCGATAATGCGCTGGATAGTGCGAGAATCGAGCCGACCGACAAATCAATCCCACCGGTTAAAATAACGAACGTCATACCAAAAGCAATCAAAGCGTTGATCGACACTTGCCGAAGCACATTCAACAGATTGTTGACCGTCAGGAAGTTATCCGCGGATACCGCCAGCACGACGACAATTAACAACAACCCGATGAGCGAGCCAATCCCCTGCAGCCTGACCTTGTTCTGTTTGTGACCATCGGCCGCTTTAGCTTTCATACCGATCCCCTCCCGTAGCGCACATCATAATTTTTTCCTGGGTAGCTTCTTCTCTATTAAAATGCCCCGTAAGTTTGCCTTCACGCATAACCAGTACCCGGTCGCTCATCCCCAGTACCTCCGGCAACTCGGAGGAGATCATCAAGATCGCAACTCCTTCGGAGGCCAGTCGGTTCATCAAATCGTAAATTTCCTTTTTGGCGCCGATATCGACGCCTCTTGTTGGTTCATCAAGTATTAAAACCTGCGGTTTTGTCGCCAGCCATTTGCCGATGACAACCTTCTGCTGATTGCCCCCGCTTAATGATCCGACTTCTTGACCGCTGCCCGATGACTTGATGCGCAAACTGTTGATCATCGTTTTTGCCAACTCTTCCTCCTTGGCATAGTTCAGAACCCCCAGATGCGAAACCGCCTCCAAATTAGTCAGATCCAGGTTATCCCGGATCGACATCGATAGGATAAGCCCTTCATCCTTCCGGTCCTCTGTCACCAGCGCCAGCCCAGCGCGGATGGCATCCATCGGCTTTCGAATCTGGACAGGCTTGCCGTTTAACCAAATTGACCCGCTATCGATCGGCATAACCCCAAACAGCGCCTTGGCCATTTCTGTTCTCCCAGCCCCCATCAGACCGGAGATGCCAACAATTTCACCCGCTCTTACCGAGAAGGAAATATCCTCTATCATCCCTTTTCGGGTCAGTCCTTCGACCCTCAGCTTCTCTTCGCCAAACTTAATATCCAGCTTCGGAAACCGATCCTTGATCTCCCGGCCAACCATCATTTTCACGACCTGATCCATTTCCGTGTTGGCCACTTGCTCGGTTCCAACATATCTGCCATCCCGCATGACCGTAATCCGGTCGCAGATGCGGAAGATTTCCTCCATCCGGTGGGAAATATAGATCATGCCTACGCCCCGTTGCTTCAAAGAATCGATTACGCGAAACAGGCCCTCAATCTCCCGATCTGTCAGTGCGGCGGTAGGCTCGTCCAATACCAGAATCTCGGTATTCATCGAGAGGGCCTTCGCAATTTCCACCAATTGCTGCTGGCCGACAGACAAGTCTCCAACTAGTGTCTCAGGATGAATCTTCAATCCGAGCTGAGACAGATAACGGGTTGATTCTTGCTTCATTTTGCCCCAGTGAATCAGGTTTGTTCGGCCCAAAGTGAACTCTCTGCCAAGGAAAATGTTCTCCATCACCGTTAAATGCGGAATCAGGTTCAGTTCCTGATGAATCATTACGATTCCAAGCTCCTGAGCGGAAGACGGAGTTGGGATGGGCTGCTCTTCCCCTTTTATGCGAACGCTTCCATTATCCCGTGCATAAATACCGTTAAGGATTTTCATAAGCGTGGATTTCCCCGCACCGTTCTCCCCCATCAAAGCATGCACTTCACCGGCTTCCAGCGAGAACTGGACCTGCTGCAGCACTTTTACGCCGGAGAAGCTCTTATCGATATCCTTCATTTCCAGCAGTGGCGTACCCAACTTCATGACCTCCATTCCTCACAAGAACATCGATTTTCAAAAAGTGACCCCAGCCTGCAATACCACATTGGCATAGGGTGTGAATTCCCCCGTCCGAATGACCGCTCTGGCCTTCTCTGTCACTTGTTTGAACTGTTCATGCGTGACTTTCTCTTCATGCGCCGGGCTTAGCAAATTTGCCGTAGCCCGATATAACTCCGGACTGACCTGTTCCATTTCAGCAGCGACGATATAACGCTCTACCTGCAATTCCTCCAGAATCGTCTCCAGCGTTTCCAAATATCCCGGCACCCCTTTCTTCAAGGCCAGATCTATTCTTCTGACGCCAGGAGGAATCGGAAGCCCGCAATCCCCAATCACAATCGTATCCGTATGACCTAGCTCGCTGATTACTCTGGACAGTTCACTATTGATAACCCCTATTTTCTTCATATCATTCTTGCTCTCCCGTCTGCTGTCTTTCTGCTGCGAACCTACGTGCTTCTTCTTTCGTTGGCATGCCCTTCTGAGCCCCAAATTTCGTTACGGCCAGACCGGATACAAGCGTTGCATAGCGAATCGATTCATCTAAACTCTGCCCGCGAGCGAGCGATACAGCCAATCCGGCATTATAGCAATCGCCAGCTCCAGTCGTATCGACCACCTTAACAGGATAGCCCGGGATTCGGCATAGGGTGCCGTTATCATCCAGATAAGCCGAGCCAGCACCGCCCAACGTCGTCACAACATGTGCGGTACCTTTGGCTTTCATGCTCCGCATCGCCAGTTCAAGGTCCTCGCCCCCCGCCTCCATGCCGGTGTATCTGCCAAGCTCCGTACGGTTCGGCGTAATGTAATCAACGCTAGCGAGCAACTCATCCGGAAGCGGCTGCGCAGGCGCGGGATTAAGCACAACCGTCTTCCCCAGCGATTTCGCCTTCTTTGCCGCATAACATACGGTCTCTACGGGGATTTCGAGCTGCAGCAGGACAATGTCGGCCTGCCTCAGCTTATCTTCATAACGGTCGATATCGGCCGGCTCCACCTCATCATTCGCACCTGGGACAACAGTGATACTATTGTCACCGTCCACCACAAAAATCAAAGCGGTTCCCGTCGCAAATCCATCCAAACGTTTCACTCCGTCAACGTTGATGCCATTGTTCCGGAGGGAGCTCAGCAATTCTTCACCGAAGGCATCATTACCAACCGCCCCAATCATTGTTGTCTCAGCGCCAAGACGCGCTGCGGCGACCGCCTGATTAGCTCCCTTTCCTCCAGGAGTGAAGTTGACCCGCTTGCCCATCAAAGTCTCTCCAACCTGCGGATATTGTTCCGTCTCAACAACGATATCCATATTTAAACTTCCGATAACAACTACTCGGGTCTTATCCATAAGCATTCAGTCCCCCTAGAACAATACTGACAACTACTTATTTGCGCTCGGATCTTGGAACAAAAGCTAAAGTAGATTCCCGAGCCAGCAGCTTGACATCCAACTCATAGGTCAGATCCTCTTCCAGTTTCCCTTCGATCTTCTTGATCAACAGACGTGAGATCAAAGCGCCCATCTCATAGAGTGGCTGAGCAATCGTAGTCAACTCAGGCATTGTGACCTCCGTTGTCTGAATGCCGTCAAAGCCGCAAACCGCAACATCGCTTCCGACCGCCATTCCCATCCGCGTTAATGCTTTCAGTGCGCCAATCGCCATCAAATCATTGCCAGCGAAGATCCCATCGATATCCGGATGACGCTGTAGAAGCCGCTCGGTCGCGCTGATCCCTCCGCGGATTCTGAAGTCGCCTTCCTCAAGCAAGGTGGGTGTATACCACGACAAATGATGAACCGATTCCTCAAACCCGATCAAGCGATCCTTGCCAGTTATTAAATCCTGGGGACCATAGATATGAGCGATTTTTCGGCAGCCCATATCAAGCAAATGCTCGACGGCCAGCTTGGCCCCCTCCTTGTTCTTTGATCTTACAACGCTGGCGTTCTCTTTCGAGGGCCCCCGGTCCAGACAGACAAAAGGAATTCCTAGCTTCGTTAGCATTTCCGCCTCTTCTGTACCGAATGTCTGTGAGGCGAATATGAATCCGTCAATATACTTCTTCTTAAGAGTCTCAATATATCTCTTTTCTTTGTCCACCTGATCATCCGAATTTCCCAGGATTACAGTGTACCCGTAGGTAGCAGCAACATCCTCTACCGCTCGAGCCAAATCCGAGAAAAATAAGTTCGAGATATCCGGAAGGATGAGAGCGATCGTATTGGTTCTCTTGCCAGCTAATCCGCGTGCTACCTGATTGGGTGCGTAATCCAGCTTCTCTATTGCGGATTTAATCGAGCGCTCTGTTTCCACATTGACATAACCGCTCTTATTCAAATACCGCGACACGGTCGAAACGGATACGCCTGCTAGCTTCGCTACATCACGGATCGTCGCGATAACAACCACCCCAATCTGCATATGGTATCGGTTCCATCAATTGATCAAACGAAATGATATGATCAATTATGGACAGATTCTATTTCCAAGTTCACTATATGGTACCGGTTCCATATTTCACGAGTTAAATATAACATGCCTTTCGACAAAATACAACCCTTCCGAGGCCTATCCGTCTCAGAAGGGGAAAAGTACCAACATAAAGATAAACGATCCGCAGATAGTCGGTTGCGTATCTAAACTGTTTTTCTACGCACGTAATAAGCATAGAAATGCTGAATAACCACCTTCACCACGGCAAAAAACGGCACGGCAAAAATTAGTCCGGGCACTCCCGCCAGTTCCCCGCCGATCAGAAGCGCCAATATAATAAGCATCGGGTGCATATGCAGGCTGCGTCCCACCACCTGCGGCGAGATGACGTTGCTTTCGATCGTTTGGCACAGCATGTTGACGAGCAGGACGAACAGCACCATTTTCCACGAGATCGTCGTCGCCATGACCAGGGCCGGGGCCGCCCCGAGGAACGGACCGAGGTAAGGAATAATGTTGCACAGCGCAACCACCCCCGCCAGCAGTAGCGCAAACGGCATTCCGATGAGCATGTAGCCGATGTAAGCCAGCACTCCGATCATCACGCACACCAACAGTTGCCCCCGAACGTAGTTGCCCAAGGCCATGTCGATTTCCTTCAGCAACGTAATGATCGATTTGCGCCGCGAGCGCGGCAAATACTGCAGCATCAGCCGTTCGATCAGCTCGATGTCCTTCAGCATGTAGAAGATCAGGAACGGGATAATGAACGCATTAAACACCACCCCGATCGTCGTTCCGATATTGTCCAGGAAGCCGGAAATGGCGCTAGCCAGCCGGTTCTCGAATTGATAAAACCAATGGTTCATCCCCATGCGGATACTTCCCGGCAAAATGCCGTTATCCCAACGATTCATCATTTGCTGCGTGTGAATGGTCAGCTCCGGCAAATGCTCGCCCAGCTCCTCCAGTTGTTCAACAAACATCGGGATCACGTTCATGAGCACGACCGCCAAGAGGGTCAGGAACACCGCGTAAATCAGCAGCACGGCCATCGTCCGGGGCACCTTGCGCCCGCCGAGCATGCGAACGACCGGATTCAAGATATAAGAGATGATAATGGCGATCACAAACGGAGCAAATACGGCCTTCAAAAATCCGTAAACGAGCGCAAACATCGGACGCAACTGCCACACGAAAAACAAGATGACCAGCCCCAGAAGCAGCCAGACGCCATATCGGAACAGCTTGCTTTTGGTGATCGGTTCCATTGGCTCCATCGGTTCCATCGGCTTCAAACCTTCTCCCTCCTACGCGGCGAAATCTTCGTATAGATCAGTATTTGCCCGGGGAGGGAAATTTATGAGGGAGGGGGGCGAAGCACCGGGGAGGTGAGGGATGACGGGTACCGGCAACCGGAAAAGAGTAGAAAAGCGCTGGGGGGGCCGACGGGTGAAATGTTTATACGCTCGCAAAGGCAACCACTGGCGTTTCTTCAGAATCATTTTCTCCCTCTGGCCTTTTCGCGCTCTTCGGCACGATGGGTCCGTAGGCAACTCCTTAATGGACCTGAGAGACGCTATTTGCTCATTTCCCGAAGATTTCCCGGCGTAACGGACTCAGCCGACCTTATTGGGGTTAAAATGCAGCCAACAGAGCCAATTTCGCGGGAATAAGGTCATCTGAGTCCGTTAGGATTCAAAAGTACGGACCTCTTGGTCAATAACGCCTCCTGGGTCCGTTAGCCGCGCGTACGATGATCCAAACTCAAAACAGCCCGAACGCATCTTGTATTTCAGATGCGTCCGGGCTGCTACTCCACTCCACCGCTAGCGGCGGTGGAGCGAGCCGGAGAATTTAGCTTCAAGCAGGTGAATAACGAACCAGAGGTAGTTTACGTCCGCATTTGGGA
Organism: Paenibacillus sp. JL3B1040; assembly: GCF_057063165.1. Lineage (NCBI taxonomy): Bacteria > Bacillati > Bacillota > Bacilli > Caryophanales > Paenibacillaceae > Paenibacillus > Paenibacillus tiangongensis. The sequence continues at coordinate 4,157,477 of NZ_CM169317.1, forward strand.
GCCGCTTGTCCTCCTTCCGTTCTCATCCGTGACAAAGCTTACGGACAAGAACGGCCCGAGGTCATTATTTACATGCGTTGAATAAGCTAATCCCCTACTTATCGCCGCCTAACCGGCTCTTCAACTTCTCATCATGCGCCAGCACCGCTTGATGGATCGGGTGCTCGGCGTCAAGGCCGGTGTATTTGGCCAGGGTCCGCGAAGCGCCGGCTTCTCTCAGTGACGCTTGCAGTTCCGCGGCTTCCGGATCGTCCGGAGCATCGAACCGGAGCGCCATCGCCATCGTCAGCGCCAGGTATCCGTAGCCAAACTCCCGTTCATACGCCTGCGTCGCCGGGGAGACCAGCCGGTCGCCGGCGGACAGCTTGCGGATCGGCGAACGGCCGACCCGCGAAACCTCGTCCGTCAGCGCCGGATTGGCGAAGCGCTCCAGAATCGTATCGATGTATGCCTGATGCTCGGCCGGCGAAAATCCATGCTTCGCCACAAGCACTGCCCCGGTCTCCGAGAGAACGGCGCGCACATGACCAACGACCTTTTCGTCGTTCATGGCTTCCTGAATCGTGGCATGGCCCTGCAGGTATCCCATGTAAGCGGCCGAGCAATGGCCGGTATTTACGGTAAACAATTTGCGTTCGATATATGGCTCCAAGCGATCGACGTAGTGAACGCCTTCCACCCGGCGGAAGCCGTCGAACATTTGCGATTGGTCGATGGCCCACTCATAAAAAGGCTCAACCACGACCTGCAGCGGGTCCTCATGTTGCTGCAGCGGAACGATCCGGTCGACCGCCGCATCGGGGAAGGCCACGTTGCCGTCCGCCCACTGCCGCGTCGCCTCGTCCAACTGGGCATACACATGCTCCTTGAGCTGCGAACTGCCGCCGACGGCGTTTTCGCAGGCGATCACATGCAGAGGGGCCGAAGCTTCATTGGTTTTCCGCAACATCAAGCCTTGGGCGATCGTGCCGGCGATATGCTTCAGCACCGACACGCCAACCGCCGTCGTGACCAGATCGGATTCGGCGATCGCCCGGGCGGCGGCCACGGGGTCATTCATGCTGTTGATCGCCGTCACGCCGCTTACAATTACGGTCTCCCGCTGATCGCTGGCCAGCGTGACGGGATATTCCTTGCGCCGCGCCAGTTCCGAGACGAGCTTCTCGTTGACGTCGATGAAACAAACCTCGTAGCCCGAGCGGGATAACAACCAGCCGATAAACCCTCTCCCGATATTGCCTGCGCCAAAATGGACCGCCTTCATGCTTCCATGCCCCCTTCAAGGATTTCCGCGATTTCCTCTTCCGTTGCAGCGTTCATGATCCGCTCCAAATTGGATTCCTCGGTAAACACCATGGCGACGTTGGTCAAAACCTCCATATGGTCCCCGCCGGCAGCGGCGATGCCGATAACAATAAAGGCCGGCTCATCGCCGCCGAAGTCCACGCCTTCCGGGAAGCGAACGACCGACAGCCCGGTCGAGGAAATCATGCTCTTCGCTTCCTTCGTCCCGTGCGGGATCGCCAGACCGCCGCCCATATAGGTGGAGACGATCTCTTCGCGCTCGACCATTTTGTCGACATACTCCTCGGTAACGTGGCCGGCGTCAACCAGCAGCTTTCCGGCCATGCGGATGGCCTCGTATTTATCGTTGGCTTGGCCGTTCAATATCATTTTCTCTTTAGACAGTAATTTCATAATTGTTCTCTCCCTTTCCACTGAGTTTCCTATCTTCCCTGGTTACAGCTTCTCGAAATAAACCAACAGCTCGGTCGCCAAAAAATTGCGGATCTCCTGGCGTTCTCCCGTTTCCAGCAGTTCCACCAGCTCCGGCTTCAGCAGCAGGGCGCTGATTTCGCTGAGCACCTCCAAGCTCTCGCGCGACAGCTCGCGCGGCGCGAGCATGAATAGCAGCGCACCCACCTGCGTGCCGCCGTCCAGCAGCACCGGCTGCTCCAGCCGGAACAATGCCAGCGAACGATAATTCACAAACCGGGTTCGCGTATGAAACAACGCAAGCGAAGTGCCCGGAATGACCTGGCTGGCCATCTTCTCCCGTTCCAGCAAACGGTCGGCGACGGCCGGCACATCGGATACGGTTCGCTTAACGGCGGACTCTGCCGCCCCGAAGCTCCCGGGGCCGGAAGGCGGAACGAACGACCGGTTCATTTCCTCCAGCGCCGCCGTCACCGTCTCCCGCAGCGAGAATCCCCGGTTATCCAGGGGACTCACGACAAATTGCTCCAGCAAGCTGACGACTTCGTTCAGCGCCATCGACAACGACCGGACTTTGTCGAAGGCTCTGGTTTGGGCCGAGTCCGGCTCGGAAGCGGGCTTGCGCGACTTCAGCGTCGTCTGCTGAACGTACTCGAGCAGTCGTTGGCTGTCCTCGTCCGTGAGCAGCGGACTCAACTTGACGTAACGATCCTCCGCGAGCGGCAGGTCGATCGTCGAAATAATCAAATCATAATCGGACTCCGGGAGTCGCTTGGCTTCGTACCAAGAGACGTTGCCAAGCACTTCGATTTGCGGCATTTCCTTGGCCAACCGCGTGGCCAGCAGCTTGGAGGAACTCAGTCCGCTCGAGCAGACCAGAATAGCCCGCACGTTGCGGCCAAGTTGGTTCAACCGTTCGATCGAGGCGCCGAAATGCATGACCAGGAAGCCGATCTCCTCGTCAGGCACGTCCAGGCCGGCTGCGCTGTCGTTCATCGCCTCCCTTACGATGCCGAACAATTCCTCGTAATCCTTGCGAATGGCGCCAAGCAGCGGGTTGCGGATGCGCGAGCCTTCGCGGATCCGTTTAAACGCCGGGCCCATGTGCTCAAGCAGGCCGCTGCGCAGCAAGCGGTCCTCCTGGAACGGGACGCCGGTCCGCTTGACGACGTTCTCCGTCAGCCGGTACACGGTTTCGACCAGCTCCAAATCCGCTTGCACCAGTTCGGGAGAGGTCTCTTTAGCCCGGCTGAACAATCCGTTCATATAGGCGATTTCTTCCGGCGGGAACGCAAGCGCGAGCCTAGTGGTCAAACTGTGGGCAAAGCGGGCCGTTTCACCTTCCTCCTGCTCGCCGCCCCCGGCGAAAGCCGGCTTGCCGGGGCTGCCTATGCCGCCAACGAGTCTTCCCGCCTTGATCCGGTTCACCGTAACGGAAAGATGGATCAGCAGTTGCGTATAAGCATTTTCGGACAAATGTTCCGTCCAAGACCAGTTCATCGCCCACAACGTATTTTCCACCGTCATCAGGTTACCTGTGCCGACGACCTCCAGCAGTCTGGCGGTCGCCGAGGAAATTTGGCTTTCCGGCGATCCCCCGATCAGATCGGAATAATCCAGGTGATCGGCCGCCAATTGGCATAACGCAGCGCGTTTGCCCTGTTCATCGCCGATCAGTTCCACACCGTAGCCCCGACGGCGGACCAGTTCCAGCCCGAAGCGGCGGGCCCAGGGCTCTACCTCGTCCAAATCGCTGCTGATGGTCGCGACCGTGACCTTCAAGCCATGGGCCAACGTAAACAGCTTGCACGGCTCCTGCTCCTCCAGCAGCCGGCAGATCAACAAGAGCTGTCGCTCCTCCCCGGAGTAATCACTTGGCTTATCCACCAGCAACAATCGCCTGGCCTCCCGCAGCTTCTCGCCTTCCTCGCTGTCTGCGGCGTTGCTCCAGACGGAGATGCCGGTGCCGGATTTGCGGTGCAGGACCAAACCGAAATAGGCCAGTATTTTTTCAATTTCGTCCAGTTCCCGGTGGACCGTTCTGACGCTGACGTTGATCTCCGCGGCGATTTCCGCGGCGGTCATCCCGTTCTTGCGTCCGAGCAGGAGGATGAGGATTTGCTTTTGTCGCGCGGTCATTTTCCTCATATCAAGTCTCCCCCTAATATAGACGCAAAACACCGGCGAAGATCGCCAGTGTTTTGCCCCCGCATCGTTACCGGCGCAGCTTATCCTTTTAGCCGTTCGACCAGTTCATCGTATTTGGGACTTTTCAGAAAATTATCAATGGAGATATGCTCGGCGTCCGGTTTGTTCGCAATCGCGCGATCCGTCAGCGTTTTTTGCGTAATCACGATGTCCGCGTCGCTTGGGATCTCGCTAACCGCCGAATTGACGACCGTTACCTTCACGCCCGCATCCTGCATTTTCTTTCGCAGAACCGATGCGCCCATCGCGCTCGACCCCATACCGGCGTCGCATGCGAACACGATTTTGTTGACCGTTTGTTTCTGCACGCCGCCCGCAGCGGCAGGTGTTGCCGCCTGGTTTTTCGTACCTGCGGCTTTCATCTCTTTCATTTTGGCTGAAGCTTCATCCAAGTTCATGTCCTCTTCGTCTTGTTTACCCGTTTTGAGCAGCAGCGAAGCGACAAGGAAGGAAACGACCGTGGCAACAATAACCCCGCTTAACATCGGCACATATCCGCCCTTCGGCGTCATCAGGAAGTAAGCGAAGATACTGCCCGGCGAAGGTGAACCTACGAGACCGGCACCGGTCAATTGGAACGTGAACGTACCCGCTACGCCGCCGGCCATGGCCGCCAGAACCAGAATCGGTTTCATCAAGATGTACGGGAAATAGATCTCGTGAATCCCGCCCAGGAAATGAATGACCACCGCTCCAGGTGCGGACTGCTTCGCCATGCCGCGTCCGACGAGCCAGTAGGCAAGCAGAATGCCAAGACCCGGTCCCGGGTTGGATTCGAGCATATAGAGCATCGATTTGCCGACCCGAAGCGCTTCCTCCGAGGCGATCGGCGTGATCACGCCATGGTTGATCGCATTGTTCAGGAACAACACCTTGCCCGGTTCAATGATCAGGTTAACCAGCGGCAGCAATTTCGCGTTCACCAGGAAGTCAACGCCCGAAGACAACGCTTTGCTGATGGCCGTAACGACCGGACCGATGCCGGAGTAAGCTCCGAGCGCCATCAAACCGCCAAAAATCCCGATCGAGAAGTTGTTCACCAGCATTTCGAAACCGGATCTGATTTTGCCTTCAACCGCTCTATCGAACTGTTTGATGACCCAAGCGGACAAAGGACCCACGATCATCGCGCCGAGGAACATCGGAATGTCGCTGCCGACGATGACCCCCATCGTCACAATCGCCGCCGTTACAGCGCCGCGTTTGCCGTGTATCATATTTCCGCCGGTGTAACCGATCAGAAGCGGCAACAAATATTTGATCATCGGATCGACCAGCTTGCCGAGATACTCATTCGGAATCCAGCCGGTCGGAATGAATAACGCAGTAATTAACCCCCAGGCGATAAACGCGCCGATATTCGGCATAACCATACCGCTAAGCGCACGGCCGAACTGCTGGACTCTGACCCGGACACCGCCGACGCCTGCCGTCTGTTCTTTCGTTGCCATATAGAGAAACCCCCTTGATATGATGATGTACGGACCATCAATAACCTTGACAGATTGACTCCCGTGTTTCTAACCCCATCCTAATTCAAAGCGCTTTCTTTCTCAATCAAATCAAAACACGGTTTCGTCATGATTATTGTTGACAACATTTGAAGAGCGATTCTCCGCAGGCAAAAAAAAGCCGCCCCCTCGCGCTGAAAAAGAGGGGACAGCTTCTGCATTTCCGCAGCCTGGCCGGAATATAATGTTACGGGGAAGCATGCATTTGCGGGAAATCCTGCACCATTTCCTCTCCGAAGAACAGATCGTCCAGCGAACTGAGCGTTCCGTCTTCCTCGACTTGATACACGGACATTTTGTCGCCGTTCACCGTCAGTTCGATAAAGCAACCCCAGCAGTAGAACTGATGGGTGCCGATTTTTCCGATATCCTTGGAATTGCAGTTTGGACATTTCATCATCAAACCATCACCTATCCATCCACAAAAATTCACGGCTTTTCAAGCAGTTGTTCGCTGCCTGGGGGCACCATGATTACGTTTTCCCCTCGGGCCATTTCCGGCATAAAAGGCAGGAGCTTGCGCCCCTCCATCAGATCGGTGAAAAACCCGTCGCTAATTTCAATTCCAGTAATTGTGTTTCCCAATTCATGTTCAAAATAAACATCCGTCACATGGCCCAGACGAATTCCGTCCTCGGTCAGGACAGGCAGCTCTTTCAATTTCCCGTTTCCCGTTAAAAAGGTGTTCTGTATGTTCTCGGCTCCCCATTTGCGGACAGCCTGGTGATTGCGAATCATCACGGCGTCTTCGCCGTAGGCCACGATATCGTCCCATCGCACCGTTTTGACGCCGGAATTCCAAAACAAACGGTTCTCCAGCTGGATGCCGACGATCGACCAATCGTGGTTCAAGATGATATCTATGACTTTCCCGACCTGCTTGCCATGCTCCACATCGTAGACGGTCAGGCCGATCATTTCCTGCATTCTCATGTTGTAAAGGACACTCCCTGTTTGGGCATTTCGCACTGCGCCGAAAAACGCTTGACCTCCCCTCCGCAAAAGCTGGTTTGACCCCAAAAAGGTGCCTATTATTTTCTTCTACGGAGACGTTCCAGGATGGTTCCAATTTTTTCGGCAGTTTCGGTCATTTCTTCCCTAGTATTACCCATTCCTACGCTAAAACGAATCGCCGAACGCAAAAAACTTGCCGGAAGGTGCATGGCTTCCAGCACATGCGAAGGCTCCAACGATCCTGAAGTGCAGGCTGAGCCGCTCGAGGCCGCAATGCCTTCCATATCCAAATTCATCAGCATCGTCTCCGAATCGACTTCCGGAAAGCTGAGGTTGACGATATGCGGCAACCGATCGGTCGGGTGGCCATTCACGTGGAAGGCTTCGCGGGTAATCCGCTGTTCCAAAGCGAGCAGCAGCTCCCGAATCAGCAACTGATCGTGCGCGGCTCGGGCCTCCCGCTCCGCCGCGGCCAATTCGACCGCTTTGGCAAACCCGGCAATACCGGCCATGTTTTCCGTACCGGCGCGGCGTTTTCTCTCCTGCAGCCCGCCGTGCTGGATCGGCTCCAGCAGCAGATCCTTCCGTACATATAATGCCCCGACGCCTTGGGGGCCGTTGATTTTATGCGAAGAGAAGCTCATCAGGTCGATCGGCAGGTCGCGGCAGGAAATCGGCAGCGCGCCGAGCGCCTGCACGGCGTCCACGTGAAAGACGATCCCCCGCTCCTTGGCGATGGCGCCGATTTCGGCAATCGGTTGAATCGTTCCGACCTCGTTATTGCCGTACATCACGCTGATCAGGATCGTATCGGGACGCATCGCTTCCCGCACCTGATCCGGATGCACCCGGCCATGACGGTCCACCGGCAAATAGGTCACCTCGAACCCATCCTTCTCCAAGCGTTCGCAAGAATGCAACACCGCATGGTGCTCGATCGCGGTCGTGATGATATGGCGGCCGTCCGCTTTGCGGGCGGATGCCGTGCCGAACAAAGCCAAGTTATCGCTTTCCGTCCCCCCGCCGGTAAACACCAGCTCATCCGGGCGGCAGCCGATCCGAGCCGCGACCGTATCGCGCGCCCCGTTCACCAGACGCTTCGCCTCCCGGCCGTAATAATGAACGCTGGATGCGTTCCCGAGTTGCTCCCGCATCACCTTCAGCATCGTTTCCGCGACGTCCGGATGGATCGGCGTGGAAGCGGCGTGATCCAAATAGATATGCTTCATGTTCCTTAGCCACCTTAACTTAAGGGAATACGCGCCGATGACGGTGGGACATATTCCTAACAAATTTTGAGCGAACTTAATTCTATATTATTTTATCCGAAAAAACTACTCATGCGTGAAATACGACATTTTTCGAACCTTTCTTCCTTTAGCCGCCCGACAATCCGGCCGATTTTTCCCGGGAATGGTTCGCCTGGTCCAACAGCCTGTTTGCCGCATTGATATGCAAAGCGATGGACAAAGGACTTGTTTAACGAAAAAAAGCCTGCCGTAGAGAGAGCCCTGCAAAAGCCTCGTTTCTAGGTTATTGGGGGCTCGGAACTGGAAAATAAATTCGATAAAATCGGATAGGAGGCTACCCATTAATTGAGTAGCCGACCTTCCACACCACCGTGCATACCGTTCGGTACACGGCGGTTCAATCGCATTGAGTGCTATTGACGTAGACGCTCGTATTGGGCAGGGAAGTCATAATAACCCGCCTGTGCGAGCCTTTCGTTTGTTACAGAGCGATTCAATACTGCGCTTCCGGCTATTCGCCAGTAGCCCAGCCTTGTGTTCCCCCATTGGTAGGCCTGCCACTTCGGCACCCCCAGCTTGCGCAGGTTTTGCACCTTCGTTTTCGGTCTCTTCCACTGTTTCCAGATGTACATCCGCATCCGTCTTCGCAGCCATTCATTCCAGTTTTGCAGAATCCGCTTCATATCCGCTACGTAGAAATAGCCGATCCATCCGCGAATGTAGACCTTTACGTTTTCCATCACCTGCCGCGCATTCCTGCCTTGGCTTCGACCCGTTAGCTCTTTCAGCTTCTTCTTCGCCTTGGTCAGCGCTTGACGATGTACGCGTACGTATATGCCCCTTCCGTTCTTCCCCAAGGCAAATCCGAGGAATTTGAAGTGCTTCTGCGCCACAACACTGACGACCTTGCTCTTCTGCGTGTTCATTTGAAGCTTTAGCTTCTGTTCCAAATAGGTCCGGCTCGATTCCAGCAGCCGTATGGCTGCTCGTTTGCTCTTCGCCAATACCACGATGTCATCCGCATAGCGGATGACCCTCACGCCTCGGCTTTCCATCTCCTGATCAAATTCGTTCAGGTAGATGTTGGCCAACAGCGGGGACAACGGGCCGCCCTGGGGAGAACCTTCCTCCGTTGCCCGGCACACGCCGTTCTCCATGACTCCGCTTTTCAGGTACTTCTTGATCAGATCAATGACGCGTTTGTCCTGGATTTGTTTGCGCAAGAGATTCAACAGAAGCTCGTGGTTCAGCGTATCGAAGTATTTTGACAGGTCAATTTCGACCGCTTGTCCATAGCCCTGCTCCGCATACGCTTTTACTTTTCGAATGGCTTGCTGCGCGCTTCGCCCCGGGCGGTAGCCGTAACTGCCTTCCGAGAAGCGCGGCTCGAACAAGGGTTGCAGCTCTTGAGCGATGGCTTGCTGAATCACCCGATCTACGACCGTCGGAATGCCTAGCTTTCGCACGCCGCTTCCATCTGGTTTGGGGATTTCCTTTCGCCGTACCGGGCTCGGTCGATAACTTCCATTCCGGATACTTTGTAGGAGTTCCTCTCTGTTTTCACGCAGCCATGGCAGTGCCGCTTCGACAGTCATCCCATCGATTCCGGGCGCTCCGTGGTTGCGCTTGACCTGTTTGTACGCTCGGTTCAGATTCTCTCTGTCCAGGATGCGTTCCATCAGTTCGGTTGCACCGTCTCTTTCTCTACCTTCCCGAGCTTCGATGCTCCGCACTCCTGCATACCCTTCGCGTTCCACGCTATCTCTTTGCCGGCAGCCCTTTCGGTATTCTGCTTTCATCGCGTCGACTCTCCTTTCGGTCTGTACTCAAGACTTACGATTGTTCAGCCCTTCCGCTCGCCGTCGCGGCAAGCGTACTATGGCGTCTGCTGACTTCTCACAGCAAGCTTTACTCCATGTTTCGGATTTTTTTTTTTTTTTCTTCCTACTCCACGTCTGTGAGACCTCCCCGGGTAAGGGCGATAACTTTCCCCTCATCCATCTGCCACATCTACATGATGAGATTCGGGCAGTATTGGACTTTACTTTGACGTGCAAGCTCGTCCGTCTCATCATGCCTTATATGTGATTTCTGTTCGTCAGACCGAGGGTTTGCCTCCGGCTTCCTTCAGATTCGGCCTCGCGACCGACACCCTTGCCTTCAGCTAACAGTTCCTACTGCCAAGCCTGTAGCGGACTTTCACCGCCTAGTTATCGCCCATGCCGGGCGCACACGGAAAAAGCAGCTTCATCCTCACCCGAGGATGGGCTGCTTTTGCTCTTTTAACTTCACCATCCGTTTTACGTTTACCACAAACGCGGTGAGGTAGGCTTGTATTCGCATGCGGAAGAGACCCCGGTACCTGGCTGTATCCATACCGTGGAATCTCTTCATTTCCGCGTTCTTGTGTTCAATGATCGGTCTGCGCTTGATTCGTTCCTTGAACGTATCACTGAACTCGAACTCGATCTGTTCCTTATAATGTTCGGCGATGATCCGAATCGAGTAAGTCTTACTCTTGGCGCCCGGCTTGTAGCATCCTTCGCGCAGCGGACAGGTTTTGCATATCTCGACGTCAAAGTAAAAGACGAGTGATCGGCTCTCTCCGCTGGTCTTGCTGCCTTGAATCGCCTTCCGTTTGCTTCGCTCACCGGCCGGACAAACGACGAAATCGGCATCCTTGTTATACTCGAATCCTTCTTGACGCTCGCCCCCTTCGTGGACAATTGGGTTTAAGGGCACGACAGGCGATATGGTTTCCTTTTTCATTCTCGCCAGATTATCCTTGCCCGAATAGGCGGTATCCGCAATGATTTCGTTTACGGTTACACCGTTTGCTGTGGTTTGTTCGAGCAATGCCGGTAATTGCTTGCCGTCGTCAGTGCTTCCCGGTGTTACCTCCAGCGCGGTAATGATCTCTTCCTCCGTCATGGCGATATGTTCTTTGTAGCCAAAGAACGATTTGCTACTACTCTTCCAGCCGAAACGTGCATCCGGGTCGATGGCGGAGAGAATCCCCTTTTGTGAGAGGAGTCGCTCATCCTCGATGATTTGTTTGGCGATGCCCAGTTTCTCACTCACCGCTCCTTCATGGTCCGGAAGCAGTTCCTCCACGGTCTCTCCCAGTTGCGCCAAGTAGGTCAGCATGGTTTTCTCCGCTTCCGTATCTTCGCTTTTAACGGAGGGCAGCTTAGGTAGTTTCTTCTCCAACTTGGGGTGGCGTTTGACTACGACGCGAAACAGACGCTTGGCCGCGTCACGCAGCACGTCGAACGGCTTTTGTTTTGGGCTGCCGGCCCGTGTATGCGTGGCATCCAGGATAATGGTTTTGCTTTTGACTAAGCCTTGCTCAATGCATTGACTGACCACATGCTTCAGTACGTCTTCGACCTGACTTGCTCCTAGCCGGTGATTACGAAACCGCGACAGCTGGGAGGCGTCTGGCAGCGGATCCTCCGGATTGATCCCGAGAAACCACTTGTAAGCCAGATTCACCTCAGCTTCCTGAATCATTCGCTCATCCGAGAGGTTGTACAGGATCTGTAAGAACAGCAGTCGAAACAACAGTTCCGGCTCGTTTGCCGGTCTGCCGTAATACTTGCAGTAGGAATCCTCCACTAGTTCGTATACAAATCCGAAATCCACCGCAGCATCGATCTTGCGAAGCAGATGGTCTTCCGGCACAAGCTGATATAGCTCCGCATGGAATGATGCGGTTAGTTGTCTGGCTGGCTGCAGCAAAACGGCTCAACTCGCTTCTCTTTTTCTTCCAGTATACAGCAAACCCAGCACCGAAGGGGTACTGGGTTGCTTTTTACAGAAACTGTATTCGTTTTGCAGGGCTCTCCGTAGAGCAGGCTGAAGCGACAAAAGCCAATCGGATCATGCAACGAACGGCTTATTCCCTCGGGAGGCTGCCTCGGCAGTCTCCCTTTTTTTAATATTCCGCCTGCCGCGCCGCGGCCGAAGCCCGCGGAGAGCCTGCCCTGATGGCCAACACGAAACAAAGAATCAGGACGGCCGCGGCGGAGATGTACGGATAACGGATATCGATGTCGAACAAAAAGCCGGCGACGAGCGGACCCGCGATATTGCCGAGACTGGTATAGGCCGAGTTAAGACCGGCGACATAGCCCTGCTGATCTCCGGCCATTCGGGACAATTGCGTACCGACTGCCGGCCGCAAAATGTCGATGGACAAAAACACCAGGAAGGTCACCAGGAAAATCAGCCAGTAGCGATGAACGAACAAAGTCAACAGGATGCACAACCCGGCCGTGATCAAACTGACGGAAATGACCCGCTTCTCCCCGAAGCGGTTGAGGATGGAGCCGAAGACCGTCGCCTGCACGACGGCGCCGGAAATCGAGCCGAACGTGATGATCATGGCGATATCCTTCGGCGTGAAGCCGAATTTATGGTCGACGAACAGGCCGAAGACCGTCTCATAATTCGCCAAACCAAACGACAAGACAAAGACAGTAATCAGACTGATAAAATAGGGCTCCCGGTACGAGCGGGCCAACTGGACGATTAGGCTCTCCCGTTTCGGTTTTGGCATAACCGCCGCTTCCGTCTCCGGCCGCCGGCTTGTGAGCTTCAGCGATTCCGGCAACAAAATGCTCGTAATCACGGCAGCGATCACCCCTGCCGCCGCCGCGGCATAAAACGGGACGCGAATTCCGAATTCGGCAATAAAACCGCCGATCCCCGGACCAATAATAAAACCGGTGGTAATGGAGGCGTTGATCAGCCCCATGCCTTTGGCTCTTTCCTCACCCGAAGTAACGTCGGCCGCATAAGCCATGACGGCCGGCATGATGAGCGCGGCGCCGACGCCTCCCAGCATTCTCGCCGCAAACAACGGCGCCGGTGAACTTACCGTCCCGAAGAGCCACTCCGACAAGGCGAAGACGACCATTCCGGAGACGATGATTTTTTTTCGGCCCAGCGAATCCGATAAACGGCCAGCCAGCGGCGAGAACAGCAACTGCGTCAGCGAAAACGCGGCGACCAGCATGCCGACCATGCTGCCGCTGATGTTAAGCTCCGTCATATAGGTCGGCATGATCGGAACGACGAGCCCGATCCCCGTAAAAACGAGGAAGATATTGATCATAAGCAACAGAATGGCCCCGTTGTTACGAAGTAATAAAGACATAATGGTTTCCTCCACATGAGAATAAAAAAATCTATTTTTATATACTGAACATTCAGTTTGTATTCATAAGCAAAAACTACTTAGGAACAATTCCGTTCAAAAATACGGCCATCGCCGCGCGGTACAAATGCAGGACGTCTTCGAACCTAACGAGCCGCGTCATTTGACTCAACCCTACCAGCAGGCTTTCCAGCACGACGGAGAGGGTTTCGGCGTCGCCCTGCGCGAATTCCCCTGCGATGATGCCCTCCTCCAACAGCTGCTTGTTGAAGGCAAAATGATTGGCAAAGATTTCGGCGATTTTCACCCGAACATCATCAGCCAAGCTTTCGTCGTTCATAAATTCATCCATCGCCTTTGACATGGGGTGATCCAATTCATCGAGCGCCAGTTGCTCAACCATCCCGTATAGTTTATCCGTCGCCGTAGGGTAGGAAGCTTCCTTTTCCCTCCAGCGCTGTTCCCATTCCGTGTCCCACTCTTCGATCAGGTGCAGGAATAAGCCTTCCTTGCTCTTAAAATGATAGTAGATGTTCCCTTTGCTGCTTCCAGTTGCCTTTACGATATCCTCAATAGAAGTCGCCTTGTAGCCTTTTTTTAAAATCAGTTCCTTGGCCGCGCCGACGATTCGTTTTTTTGTCTCCAGGCTTTGCTGCAGCTTTTTGTTCATCGGAAACACTCCAATCTATACTGAACGTTCGTTTTGTATCATAACAAAAAACGAAGCAAAGATCAAACCGATGGAGCGTATGTTATACTAAAAGGGTAATATTTCAAATCCTTAAAAAGAGAGAGGGATAAACCATGAATGAAGGTCCGTTCGGGCAAGAGGAGCAACTCAATCAATTGATGCAGAGTCAGGTTGACTGTACGATCATTACTGTTAACGGCGTGCAGATCAGAGGTACCATTCAAGCCCACGATAAATATTCCGTTCTGATTCGCACTCAAAACGGAATGCAGAATCTGATTTATAAAAGTGCGCTATCCACAATCCGCTCCGGAAAATAAAGCGAAAAGAAGATGCTGTTATAATGGGAAAACAAGGGCTCCAAACGGAGCCCTTGTCCTTTAGATGTAGAACATATAATTTTCCTTCAAGCCATGTTCTTCATAGTTGATCAAGTTCTCCAGCGTTGTCGAGTCCAGCACTTCGGCGATGCTGTCGCGGATGCGCAGCCACAGATCGCGTTTCGCCGGATCGTCCTCTTCGGTAAAATCTACCGGAGAAATCGGCCCTTCCAACACGCGGATGATGTCTCCCGCCGTAATTTCGCTTGCATCTTTGGAAAGAATATAACCGCCGTAAGCTCCGCGCACGCTTTTCACCAGACCGGCGTTCCGCAGCGGCGCGATCAGTTGCTCCAGATAATGCTCGGACAATTGGTTTTTCTCGGCGATGCTTTTTAGGGAAGTCGGCCCTTCGCCGAATTTGGCGGCCAGCTCCATCATAATCGTCAATCCGTAACGTCCTTTTGTGGAAATCTTCAAAGAAGGCACCTCTTTCAATTTTCAAATAAACTTTATATAATTGTACATTGATCCATGAAAGACAGTCTCGGGCGATAAACCGCGTTCTTCCGCGGCAGCAGCGCCCAAATCCGGGAATTCCTCCCTATTCCTATCTTTACCCTGTGCTTATCGTAACATATCATATGTGTTTTGGAAAATAAAGCAACGATTATGGTACAATAAACGGCGAGCGAACGCCGCTCAAAGGAGTGATGATCATGGCAAAGCCCATTAGTGAAACACGCGTCGTCGTCGGCATGTCCGGCGGCGTCGATTCCTCGGTGACCGCGCTCCTGCTGAAGCAGCAGGGCTACGACGTCATCGGCATATTTATGAAAAACTGGGACGATACCGACGAATTCGGCTATTGCACGGCCGAAGCGGATGCCGAAGATGTGCGCCGCGTCTGCGAGCAAATCGATATCCCTTATTACACCGTGAACTTCGAGAAGCAATATTACGATAAAGTATTTGCCTATTTCCTCGAGGAATATAAGCGGGGCCGGACGCCGAATCCCGACGTGATGTGCAACCGGGAAATCAAGTTTGGCGAATTCCTGAACAAAGCGCTGGATCTCGGCGCGGATTACGTTGCGACCGGGCACTACGCTCGGGTGGTGGAAGAGAACGGGGCGTACAAGCTGCTGCGAGGCGTCGACAACAACAAGGATCAAACCTATTTCCTCAATGCCCTGAATCAGGAGCAATTGTCCAAAGCGATGTTCCCGATCGGCCATCTCCCGAAACCGGAGGTACGGCGGATCGCCGAAGAAGCCGGCTTATACACGGCCAAGAAGAAAGACAGCACCGGCGTCTGCTTTATCGGGGAACGCAATTTCAAGGAATTCTTAAGCAACTACCTGCCGGCCAAATCCGGCGAAATGGTCGACATCGTCACCGGCGAAGTCAAAGGCCGCCACGACGGCCTGATGTACTATACGCTGGGCCAACGGCAAGGCCTTGGCATCGGCGGCTCCGGCACCGGCGAACCGTGGTTCGTTGCCGACAAGGACCTGGAGCGCAACATTTTGTACGTCGTGCAAGGCGATAAGCACCCAAGCTTGTACTCGACGTCGCTGATCGCTTCCGGCGTCAATTGGATCGCGGGAGCCGACAAGCTGCCGGAAGGACCGTTCCACTGCACGGCAAAGTTCCGGTACCGCCAGCCCGATCAAGGCGTGACGCTGACGAAGCGGCCGGACGGCACCGTGCACGTGGCGTTCGATCAGCCGCAAAAGGCGATCACCCCGGGCCAAGCCGTCGTGTTCTACCAAGGCGAGGAATGCCTCGGCGGCGGCACGATCGAAGCCCCGGCAAAACTGCGGGCGGAGGCTGCGGCGGCGCAAGCCTAAGCAAAAATAAAGCGGGAGTTACGGCGTCATCTTGACGCGGGACTCCCGCTTTTTTGACGTTAAATAGTCGGGGCTCTTTGCGCTCCGGTTACTTGCCGTTTCGGCGCCGCAGTTCCTGATTATGCTTGATTTTCGCTTCGTTCCCCTGCTCCGTGGCATGATAAAACGTTCGGCTGGCCAGGCGCTTCGGCAAATATTCCTGCTGCACGTAATGACCGGGGTAGTCATGCGGATATTTATAGCCTTCGTGCCCGAGCTTTACCGCTCCTTTATAGTGGGTATCGCGCAGATGCAGCGGCACCTCCGCGGATTTGACCTCTTCGATGGCCGCCATGGCGTTTCCGATCGCCTCCACGACGCCGTTCGATTTCGGGCTTTCGACCGCGAACAGAATCGCCTGCACGACGTTCAGCTTCGCTTCGGGCCAACCGTTGTTGCGGTAGGCGTCCAGAGCGCTGACCGCTTGCACCATCGCCTGCGGATTCGCCAGCCCGATGTCCTCGCTGCTGGCCGCAATCAGCCGGCGGATAAAGGTCATCGGATCCATCCCGAGCTTCTCCACGGCGTACAGAAACCAAAACACTGCGGCATCGCTGGAGCCGCGAATGGACTTGTGGAACGCGGACAAGACATCATACTGCGTCGATTCGTCCGCTTTGACCAGCGGCCGCCGGATCGACTCTTCGGCCACTTCCAGCGTGAGGTGCACCGTGCCGTCCGGTTGCGGCGGTGTGGTCATTGCCGCCAGCTCCAGGGCGTTCAGCGCGCGACGAATGTCGCCGTTGGCCATCGCGGCGATGTGCAGAAGCGCTTCTTCGTCGGCCTGGAGCGGCATGAAGCCTAGCCCCTTCTCCTTATCCTCCAAGGCCCGCCGCATCGCGATCAGCGAATGCTCTTTCGTCAAAGATTCCAATTGGAATAAGGTGGAACGACTCATCAAGGCGCCGTTGACGTAATGGAACGGATTTTCCGTCGTCGCGCCGATGAAGATGATCGTGCCTTTTTCCACCGCCGGCAGCAGGGCGTCCTGTCTCGAGCTGTTGAAACGATGCACCTCGTCCAGGAACAGGATCGTTTTCGTGCCGTAGAAAGCTTTGTCGTTCTGCGCCTTCTCAATGACCTCGCGGACATCCTTCACTGAGGCGTCAACCGCGTTCAAGCGAACGAATTCCGCTTTCGTATGATTGGAAATAATGTGCGCGAGCGTCGTTTTGCCGCAGCCGGGAGGGCCATAAAGCAAGATTGAGGATACCTGGTCGGCTTCGATCGCCCGCCGCAGCAGCTTCCCCGGACCGACGATATGCTCCTGCCCGATATATTCATCCAGCGAGGTCGGCCGCATCCGGTCGGCCAGCAGCCGCCCCGCCGGGCTTTGCTCCTGATTGTAGGAAAACAAATCCACCTTCAAGTCACTTCCTTGATCGTTAGCATGATAATGGAATGATACCAAACTTATTCTAGCATACCTGCGTAAAAAACACTTATAATCGTTCTTTCGCTTTCCCCGCGGCGGGAAATGTGAGTTAATATAGATGTCGGGCCGACGAATCACGGGAAAGGGGGCTGATCGAAGTGATTTCAGTGAGTGAGGTGGCTGCCGCGTAAGCGGCGCCGCAATTAGCGGGGGGCTGGGAACAGCCTCCCTTATTTATGTTTGACGACGACTGTGTTAAGATAGATCCAGTAAAACCAGATTTTGTATTGCGTTCAAATACTAAACCGAAAGGGGGATGCGACCATGTTGACTTCTGTTGCAAATGTTATCAAGGACGGACCACGAAACAAGGAGGTACATGATCGTGAATTACAAGAATGGAAAGGATGTTCTTCCCCCTAGGTTGTTGCAGGAGCTCCAAACCTATATTCAAGGTGAGCTGCTGTACATTCCCAAACCGGAACGGTCGAGGGCGCTGTGGGGGGAATTGAGCGGTTCCCGCATCTCCATCGCCAAGCGGAACGAAGAGATTTTTCGCCTGTACCGGGCCGGGAGCTCCGTACGGGATTTGGCCGGAAGATTTCACCTATCCGATGAGAGCATCCGTAAGATATTGACCAAGATGCGCACCCTAAGACAACCCTCAGCCGTGACCGAGTAACCGGCAATGGGGGATCATCCAATGACGAATCATATACAAACCATAAGCCAAGACCGGCTGGTCTTGGCTATATTCGTATGGAATCAGGTATAATGGTATCATATCCTACTTGCAGCCTATTCCAAACCGAGGTGACTCCCTTGACGCAACAGCAACCCGAACATGTCTCTACTTCCGCGAGAGCGGTAAAAATATGCGCCTATTGCGGAAAATCGAAGCCGCTGGGCGAATTCCTGCGCCGGACCGGCAAGCGCTCCGGCAAAGGCTCGCGCCGCGGCGCCTGCCGCAGTTGCCGCGCGCAGCGCAAGCAACAGCGGGCCCAGGCCGCGTTGCCGCCGGCTGCGGCCCCCGAGCCCGTTGCCGATGCAGCGCTTGCGGCGCCAGCGGCAACGCCCGCCGCAGCGGCGCCGGGCAGCGGCGTCCGCGCTGGCGAAGCCGCGGCCGGGCCAAGCGCGCCGCCGGGCGCGGACACCGCCGCCGCCGGCACGGCCAAGGCGGCGCGCAAACGCAAGCGCAAGCGCCGCAGCAAAAAGGCCGCGGCCCAGATCGCGGCCGTCAAGGACGGCGCAAGCACCGCCAATGCGGGGCCGGCGGCTACCGCGAGCCGGCCAAGCGCCGACGCCGCGCCGGCCAAGCGGCGGATCAAACGGGCGCTGCCCGCCCCGCCGCCGAAGGTCGAGGGGCCCGATGTCCAGACCCTGCGCCCCAATCGCAACGGCATGATCCGCCTGCGCGGGCGCACCGACAAAGGCCGGCGCTGGCAGCAGGAAATCGACTTTGAACTGGCCGTCACGCTCGTGCGCGAGCATATGGCGGTCGTCGTGAACCCGTTCACCATCCGGCGTTTATTCACCAACAAAGCGTTCCGCCATTATATTTTGACGCGGGATCATTATACCTGTTTCTTCTGCGGCGAATACGGCGATACGATCGACCACCTGCTGCCCAAAGCCAAGGGCGGTCACACGACCCCGGTCAACTGCGTTTGCGCCTGCAACCTGTGCAACCAGAGCAAAGCCGATCGGTGGCTGGACGACTTTATGCAGGATGACGCGCTGTAATAGCCGTCTCGTTCATGACTTCACAATATGATCTATGCAAAATTCAAGTACAATCGGGCGTCTCTGGCGATTTTAGCGGAATGTGTATGAAATTTCATACACATTCGCGCAGCCTAAAGGCGTATGCCCTGAATCTATACGAAAAATCGAATACCCTTCAGCACCGAGGTGCTCCCGGTCCTTATTCCGTGTTTATCGGAGCGCAACCGACTCCTCTCCTGAACGAAAGGGAGAATGCCTTAAAGGGAGCCGCTTCCCTATAACCCATCCCTTATTCGCTCGGCAACCTTAATCTTCCAGGCATATCCTGGCCGCATACTCCGGCGCCCCATCACCGGAGACATAATCCGGCAGCTCCTCCCCATGCAGCAGCCACAGTTCGTGCAGCGCCCGGGTGCAGCCGACGTACAGCAGCTTGGCGTCCTTTGGCCCGTAATGCTCCCGGTCGACGTCCGTCACAATCACGGCATCGAACTCCAAGCCTTTCGACAGATACACCGGCAGTACCGATACACCGCCGGCGTATTGCGTCAGCTCCCCGTTGATCAGGTTCGCCTCCAGACCAACCTCGCTTAACGCGGCATGCAGCTCCTCCGCCTCTCGCATCGTCCGGGTCAACACCGCCGCCGTGCGGAAGGAACCGACCAACACCTTGTCCAGCGCCTTCCGAATCAGCGTCAGCCGCTGCCCGCCATCCGCTTCCAGCAGCCGTACCGGCTCCCCGCTGCGGAACACCGGAACGGCCAGCAAATCCGCGCCTACGCCCCGCTCCAAAATCTCGTTGGCGAATTGGATGATCTCCATCGTCGATCGATAGCTGCGCGTTAACGCAAAAAAAGCGGTTTCTTCCGGCCGAAACAGCTCTTTCATCTCCTCCCAATGGCGCACCCCTTTGTAGTAATGGATGCCTTGGGACAAATCTCCGAGAATCGTAAAAGAATGGCCCTTCACAAAGCGGTCCAGCACATGCACCTGAAAAGGGGTAAAGTCCTGCGCCTCGTCGATCACGACGTGGTCGAAGGTCAGATTGCCGTCGATTTCGTGGAGCAGCGTATACAGGTACAGAAGGGCGGCCAGATCCTCTTCCTTAACGGCATTTTTCTTCAGGTAAGCTAGCGTATCCTTCCAAATCCCCCGCGGGATCCGATCCGAGACATCGGCCACTCCCTCCGTTCCGCCGCCTTTCCGCATGCCGAACAGCTCGCGGTACAAGCTGAGCGGCGTCAGCTCCGGCCATTTTTTCGCATAGCTTTTTTCCCGCTGCTGGGCTTTTTTCTTCCTGTCCTTGAGCGCTGCTGCCGATGGCGCCTTCTTCAGCTCCATTTCGATCCAGCGGTGAATTCGCGCCAGCACGCGTTCCTTGCGGCGGGCCACCGGATAATGGCGATACTCCCCTTCAAACCAGCCGATGATCTCTTTGCGCGGCAGCCGCGCTCCTTCCCAGGGTTCGAAATCGTCCTCGGGCACGCAGCCGGACTCGAGATTCGCTAAGGCCGCGTCGATGATCTCCTTGAACGCCATCGATCCTTTGAAACGGCCGGGCAGTTCCGCGTCGGCCAACGCCTCTTGGTCTTTCGTACCGCCGTCAAACCAACGCGATAGCGCCTCCGAGCCATCGGACGGAACCTCGTCCAGCTCGAGCACCTTGGCCGCCCAATCGCTGAACGTACTCTGCTGGATATCCCCTACCCCGAGCTCGGGCAGCACTTCCGAAATATAGTCGATAAACATATGGTTTGGCGCAAAAATAACCAAACGCTCCGCTTTAATCTGCTCCTTATACTGATACAACAAAAAAGCCAGCCGATGCAGCGCCACGGTCGTTTTCCCGCTGCCGGCCACGCCTTGAATAATGAGCGCCGTATTTTTCGCCGCACGGATGATTTGGTCCTGCTCGGCCTGGATCGTCGAGACGATATCGCGCAGGCGGTTGTCCTTGTTCTCGCCAAGCCGATAAACGAGGAATTCATCCGATACGGCCGGACCGTCGCTGTCGCGGTTATACGTATCCACCACCCGCTCCAGAATGCCTTTGCGGATCACGCTGTTCCGCTTCAAATATACCAAGCCTTCGATCAAGCCCTCAGGCGCCACATAAGACGCGTCGTCCCCGCCGGTAAATGAATAGAACAAGCTGGCCACCGGCGCGCGCCAATCGATCACGATGGGGTCTTTGCCGTCTTGGTCGCCTACGCCGACCTTGCCGATATAAAGCGGCGTTTTTCTTCTTCCCCGCTCCTCGAAATCCAATCGCCCAAAATAGGGTTCATGGATCGACTGCTCCAACTGCTTTCGCTGGTTTTCCCGGTTCTCCTCGAGAAGTTGTTCGGTAAAGTCCTGCCCGGTGTACACCGGAATCGAACGCAGCCGCTGTAGCTGCCGGTCGATCTCATCCAAGGTGCGGTCGAGCCGCGCCTTCTCTTCTTGATAGGCACTTTGAAAATCATCCATTTCAGTTACCTCCTAAGGTTTTGTGTACTCCAAGCGTCAAAAGGATTTCCATTATACCACTACTTTGGGCCAAAAAGCGAATTTTCTCAAAATGAAAGACGCCGATCCGGGCAGCCTTTTATCCACCCGAAATCAGCGTCATCCTCGTTGTTACATCTTCTTTTAAGCTTTATCCGACGGGCGCTTCAAGCCCCGCTTCAGCTTCTCGACCGTTTGGGCGATCCGGTTCTCCCGGGTTTCCGCCCGCTTGGCGTCCAGGATCCACTCGATATACGCTTTCCGGTGAGATGGGGCCAACCCGGCAAAAAATGCGGCAGCGAGCGGCTCCTGCCCGAGCGCTGCCGTCAGCTCCGCCGGCGTTTCCGGCGGCGGAGCCGGCTGGCGCTTCGCCTTCGGCTCCCCCTTTCCGGCCGTACGGCGGGACGATCCCGGCGTAAGCTTCACCTTATCCGCCGGGCGAAAACGCATCGCGGACCAGGTCTCGTCGATCGAGATCAGCGCGATCCCGTCGTAACCCGCGGCTTTGACCGTTTCCCAGCCTTTGTCCCGGGTCAAATCGGTGCCTGCTTTGGCGCCGCCTTTCGGATAACATAACCACAGCAGCCCATCCGGCTTAACGGCGCGCAGCGCTACGGCCGCCCCTTCCTCCACGTCCCGGATCGACCGAAAAAACATCTGCACGAACTCGTAATTTCCGGCCCGTTGCTCATCCAAGGCGGCATGCTCCGCGCTTAAGCCCAACCGCTCCACATACCCCTGCGGCGCATCCAGCACGAGCACGTGCCCGCTCTCCGCAGGCAAGCGCAGCTTCTTGGCCAGTTCCGGATTCATACGCGCACGCCTCCGCGCTCCAGCAGCTCGCGCACCGCTACGCTGACCATGATCAAGCCGACCACCGGCGGCACGAACGAGTTGCTGGCCGGCGGCTGCTTGGCCTTGCGGATCTTGGCGCCGGCCGGAGCGATTTTCTCCGTGACGTCCTGGCGTGGCTTCACCGGAGGTTCGGTCGAGAAGACGACCTTGACGCCCTTCTTGATCCCGGCCTCCCGCAGCTTCGTGCGAATCACGCGGGCCATCGGATCCATATGGGTTTTCGAAATATCGGCAACCTGGAATCTGGTCGGGTCCATTTTGTTGGCGGCCCCCATGCTCGACAAGATCGGGATTCCCCGTTTCAGGCACTCTTTGATCAAATGAATCTTGTACATGATCGTATCCGAGGCGTCCAGCACGTAATCGATTTCGTACTTAAACAGTTCTTCGCAAGTCTCTTCCGTATAGAACATATTCAGTGCGATCGTTTCGCACTCCGGGTTGATCAGCTTGACCCGTTCGCACATCAGATCGGCTTTCTTCTGACCGATCGTCGTCGTCAACGCATGGATTTGCCGGTTGATGTTGGTGATATCGACGACGTCCTTGTCGATCAGGATGATCCGGCCGATTCCGGTTCTGGCCAGTCCCTCGACCGCCATCGCCCCCACGCCGCCGACGCCGAGCACGGCCACCGTGCTGTTCTTGAGAATATCCAGTCCCTCCGCCCCGATGGCGAGTTCTGTCCGCGAAAATTGATGAAGCATGGTCTAGTGTACCTCCCGATAGGTTGACGTCTTAATCGGTTATTTCTTCGCTTCCGCCAGCTTGGCGGCGAGCTTGATATGCAACTGATCCAGCTGCGCCCCGTCCACTTCGGATGGCGCGTTCATCAGCAAATCGGTCGCGCTGGCCGTTTTCGGGAAGGCGATCGTTTCGCGCAGGTTGGAACGGCCGGCCAGCAACATCACCAGGCGGTCGAAGCCGAAGGCGATCCCGCCGTGCGGCGGCGTGCCGTATTCGAACGCGTCCATCAGGTAGCCGAATTTGTCCTGGGCTTCCTCCGGCGACAAGCCGATCGCCTTGAACATTTTCTCCTGCACCTCGCGTTTGTATATCCGCATCGAACCGCCGCCGACTTCGTAGCCGTTCAGCACAAGGTCGTACGCTTGGGCAAGGATTTTGCCCGGATCGGCGTCGAACAGCGGCAGATCCTCCTCGCGCGGACGGGTGAACGGATGGTGCTCGGCGATGTAGCGTTTTTGCTCCTCGTCCCAGCCCAGCAGCGGGAAGTCGACGACCCAGGCGAATTTGTAGACGCTGTCGTCGATCAGGCCGAGATCGCGGCCGATTTTCAGGCGCAGCGCACCCAACACGTCGGCGACAACCTTCTTGTTATCGGCGGAGAACAACAGCAGGTCGCCTTCCTCGGCGCCGGTGCGTTCCTTGATCGCTTCGATTTCCTGCTCGGTGAAGAACTTCACGATCGGGCCGCGGAATTCGCCCTCCTTCACCTGGATCCAGGCGAGTCCCTTCGCGCCGTAACGGGCCGCATACGGTCCGAGATCGTCGATGTCCTTCCGGCTCCATGTGCCGCAGCCTTTGGCGTTCAGCACTTTCACTTCCCCGCCCTTCTCGATGACGGAAGCGAACACCTTGACGCCGCTTGTGGCCACGAGGTCGCTCACGTTGACGAGTTCCAAGCCAAAGCGAAGGTCCGGCTTATCCGAGCCGTACTTGTCCATCGCATCGGCATAGCTCAGGCGCTGGAACGGCGTAGGGATATCGATGCCTTTCGTTTCTTTGAACAGGCGCACCACCAGCTTCTCCATCATGTCCAGCAGCTCGTCGCGCGACAGGAACGACGTCTCGATGTCGACCTGGGTAAATTCCGGCTGACGGTCGGCACGCAGATCCTCATCGCGGAAGCAGCGGGCGATTTGATAATAACGCTCGATTCCGCTGACCATGAGCAATTGCTTATACAGCTGCGGCGATTGCGGGAGAGCGAAAAATTCGCCCGCATGCACGCGGCTCGGTACGAGATAATCGCGGGCGCCTTCCGGCGAGCTCTTGGTCAGGATCGGGGTTTCGACCTCAATGAAACCTTCTCCGTCGAGAAAATCGCGGAAGACTTTGGCGGCTTTGGAACGCAGCCACAGCGTCTGCTGCATTTCCGGACGACGCAGATCGAGGTAACGGTATTTCAAACGCAGCGATTCATCCACTTCGATACCGTCTTCAATGAAGAACGGCGGCGTTTTGGCTGCATTCAACACTTCGATTTCGGTGATGTGCACTTCAATATCCCCGGTAGGCAAATTCGGGTTGACCGTTTCGGCATCCCTTTGCACGACTTTCCCTGTGACGGCCAGCACGTACTCGCTGCGCACCCGGTCGGCGGTTTGCAGCGCTTCGCCGGAGTAAGCCGGGTTAAAGACGATCTGTACGATCCCGCTTCGGTCGCGCAGGTCGATGAACAGGACGCCCCCCAAGTCGCGGCGGGTTTGCACCCAGCCGTTTAATGTAACGGATTCTCCGATGTTCGCGGTGCTAAGCGCCCCGCATTGATGCGTTCGTTTCATCGTAACTCCCCTTTTCGCTTTTGACTATTGTTTATAGGTTAAGGTTATTTCAACTCTTGAATCAGTTCGCTTAGCTTCACCGTGCGCTGCTCGCCGCTTTCCATCGACTTCAGCGCGATTTCCCCGCGCTGCAGCTCATCGTCGCCGAGAATTGCCGTGTAGCGGGCCTGCATCCGGTCGGCGGATTTCATCTGCGCCTTCATCTTCCGGCCCAGGTAATCGCGTTCGGCGGAGAATCCCGCTTGCCGCAGCTTGAACAGCTGGCTCGTAACTTCCTTATCCGCCGCTTCGCCCAGGGCGATGAAATATACGTCCAGCGGCTTGACGGCGCCGACTTCGATCTCTTGCTTTTCCAGGATCAACGCGATCCGTTCAAGTCCCATGCCGAACCCGATGCCCGGCTGATCGGGACCGCCCACCTCGGCCACCAATCCGTTATAACGCCCGCCGCCGCCGATGGTGTCAATCGCGCCGATGCCTTGGGCTTTGTATTCAAACGCCGTATGGGTGTAATAATCCAACCCGCGGACAAGGCGAGGATTGATCTCGTAGTCGACCTCCATCGCGCTCAGCAGCTCCCGTACCTTCGCAAAATGCGCGGTGCATTCCTCATCCAGACTATCCAGGATGGACGGCGCGCCGACGAATTTGTCCTGGTCGGTCTTGCAGTCGAGGACGCGCAGCGGATTGCGTTCGATCCGGGCTTGGCAGTCCTTGCACAAGCTGTCCTTCATCGGCAGCAGGAATCCGAGCAGCTTCTCGCGGTAAGCCGCCCGGCTGGCCGGATTGCCGACCGAGTTGATCTCCACCTTTACGCCTTGCAGACCCAACTCGCGGCAGAACTGGTAACCCAGAGCCACAACTTCGGCGTCCATCGCCGGATCGGTCGCCCCGAACGCCTCTATCCCAAACTGGTGGAACTGGCGCTGGCGGCCCGCCTGCGGACGTTCATAGCGGAACATCGGCCCGATGTAATACAGCTTGCTGACATCCGGTTCGCCGTACAGCTTGTTCTCCACATAGGAGCGGACGACGCCGGCCGTCCCTTCCGGACGCAGCGTCATGCTGCGCTCCCCTTTGTCCAGGAACGTATACATTTCCTTCTCGACAATATCCGTCGTCTCCCCTACGCCGCGTTCGAACAGCGAGGTCTGCTCGAAAATCGGGGTCCGAATCTCCCGGTAGTTAAAGCGCCGGCATAAATCCCTGGCCTTCTCTTCGATAAATTGCCATTTCTCGACGGTTCCCGGCAACAAGTCCTGCGTGCCCGTCGGTTTTTGAAAAGCCATATCGTTCATCCTCCATCTCAGACTCGTAAGCCAATATAAAAAATCCCCCGTCCCTGTCTGTTCCAACAAACAGGGACGAGAGATCGGTTCGCAATCACCCGTGGTGCCACCCACATTCCGAATTCGATGTCCGTCACGCAGGTTCGCGCGTCGGCTTCCAAGCATCGCATTCGCTCTTACGCGGTTATCGCCCGCCTACGCCGCACGTCTACTATCCAAGCGAAAAGTAGCTTCAGATTTCGCCGCCGGTTCTCGGGGAAGTCTTTCGTTCAATCATCACCGGAATCCTTCCAGCCTGCTTCGCCGTCCGGGAACGGTATCGATCCGTTCGTTAGCCGCCGCCGAAGTCGGGGATTCTTCTCTGTGGATGTGGGGTTGAACTACTTTGTCCCGTCATCAAATGATTATGAGGTCAACTGTTATTTTTAGATTGTATGAAACCACCGCACTAAAGTCAAGCCCGAACCGCGAAAAATGTCCGAACAAAGAAAAAAACCTGTCACCAACGGGGTGCAGGTTCCAAAGTATTATATTAAAAAGGGGGTCATGCTGTTATTATAAACAAGCAATGTTAAGGGAACATGTATCTAATATTACAGTTATATTACAGAGAACAAAATCCGCAAACGGCTCACGGTTCGGCAATATAAGCGCCTTGCTCGCGCAATTTCCGCACGACGGTCTCGTAATCGCTGTCCTTAACCTTTGCGCTAAGCACGTATTTCCATCCCTGCGGCTCGTCGCCGGTGTCAATGAGCGATTCCGATGCCATCGGCCGGTCCCCGGCAACGGCTTCGCTGCGCTCTCCGTTCAACGCGTCGCCGGCATAACGCTCCCCCATGGCCGTAACCGGCAGCACGCTCTGCACGCCGCGTACCGTTCCGGGCAAGGGCACGATTCCCGGGTTATTCGCCCCCGATGCGCTGATCACCCCGTTATTTAAAGGCAGCAACGGAACTTGGAGCCGGTCGTCCTCTCCCCATTCATTGGATACATGCCCCGCCTCTACCTCATTGATATTGTAGGCATGCAAAGTGATACGTGCGCCTTCCACCTGATCTTCCGTATTGAAATAGGCCTGAATATGTTGGGTCATGCCGATTCCTCCTTATGATCAACATCTGCTTCCGGGTCGAGGTTGCCATTCGACGGAAGGCCTGGCCTCCCGCATCAGCGCGTCAAAGCGCTCCGGCTCGACCAAACGGGCCGACATCCGAGCTTCGCTGCGGTGCCCTGCCGTTAAGAGCGGAATGGACTGCCAGTCTCTCGATTTTGCGGATTGGTGCACGGACAAGCAACTCCTTTGATCGTCAAGCTCTTTACCACAAGGTTGTACCAAAAAAGGCCCGCTTATCCTCCAAAACCGTAAAACCTCCGTTGAAATTAGAGGAAATTGTCCCATCTTATTTTTCTTTTTCTATTTATGCCTCGCCACCGGAGCTGTCCACGATCAAGGTCACCGGGCCCCAATTGGTGAGCTCGACGTCCATTTCCGCGCCGAACACCCCGGTCTCGACCGTCAGTCCTTTGGCCCGCAGCAGCTCGTTTAATCGCTCGTACAGCGGCTCGGCCGTTTCCGGCCGGGCTGCCGCCATGAAGTTGGGGCGTTTGCCCTTGCGGCAGTCTCCGTACAAGGTAAACTGGGACACCGATAAAATCGCCCCGCCGATCGCCGTTACCGCGAGGTTCATCTTGCCCGCTTCGTCTTCGAAAATCCGCAAACCGGCGATCTTCTCCGCCAAAT
The DNA here is from genome assembly GCF_057063165.1 of Paenibacillus sp. JL3B1040. Classification (NCBI taxonomy): domain Bacteria; kingdom Bacillati; phylum Bacillota; class Bacilli; order Caryophanales; family Paenibacillaceae; genus Paenibacillus; species Paenibacillus tiangongensis. The sequence goes on from NZ_CM169317.1 coordinate 4,185,180, forward strand.
AGGCGGCATCCTGTTCGGTGTCCCCATGCGTCACGCCGACCAGCAGCATCAGCCCCGGGCCGATCGCCCCCACCGTAACGCCCGCCACGTTCACCCGCGCCTCCCGGCAGCGCTGCACAACCACTCTCATTCTTGCTCGAACTCCTTCCGATCCCTTTTATTGCATGATCCGGTGCACAGTGTAAACATCCTTCACCCGTTTAATTTTCTCCACAACGGACTGCAGATGGTCGGTGTTGCGAATCAGGATCGTCATATGCACCAAAGCCATTTTGTTCTTATCCGAGCGGCCCGACACGGCCGAAATGTTCGTTTTGCTCTCCGACACGGCTTGCAGCACCTCGTTAAGGAAGTTGCGGCGGTCGTGACCGGTAATTTCGATATCGACGCTGTAATTCGCTTCGATCGCTTCTTCCCATTCCACGTCGATCACGCGCGCCGCTTCTTCGCCGTCGCTCCCGCCCGGAATGTTCGGGCAATCGCTGCGGTGCACCGAGACCCCCCGGCCGCGGGTGATGTAGCCGACGATGTCGTCGCCCGGTACCGGATTGCAGCATCTGGCAAAGCGCACCAGCAAATTGTCGATGCCCTTGACAACCACACCGTTCGTCGGGCGATGCCGGCGTTCTTCCGGCGCCTTCACTTCCTTAACCTCCGAGGTCAACTCGATGTGCCCGGCGGCCTCTTCCTGCTCTTTGCGCAGTTTCTCGGTCAGCTTCGTCACGACCTGCGAGGCCGTGATGCCGCCGAACCCGATCGCCGACAGCATGTCGTCGATGTCGTTGAAGGCGTATTTCTTCGCCGCTTCCAGCAGCTTGTCGTCGCTCATCCACTGGGAGGGCTCGATCCCCGCCCGTTTCAGCTCACGTTCGATCGCTTCACGGCCTTTTTCCACGTTTTCTTCGCGTTTCTCTTTCTTGAACCATTGCTTGATTTTGCTGCGGGCATGGGAGGATTGGGCGATTTTCAGCCAATCCTGGCTGGGTCCGTACGAATGCTTGGACGTCAAAATCTCCACGATGTCCCCCGTTTTCAGCCGATGATCCAGCGGCACGATCCTTCCGTTCACTTTAGCTCCGATCGTACGGTTGCCGACCTCGGTATGGATACGGTAAGCGAAATCCAACGGGACGGAGCCCGCCGGCAGCTCGATCACTTCCCCGGACGGCGTAAATACGAATACGAGGTCCGAGAAAAAGTCCATTTTCAGCGATTCCACGAACTCCGAAGCATCCTTCGCTTCATGCTGAAGCTCAAGGATTTCGTTAAAGAACGTGATTTTATTTTCCAAACCGCCCGTTCCTGTGCCTTCCTTATACGCCCAATGCGCCGCAATCCCGTATTCGGCGGTCCGGTGCATCTCCCAGGTACGGATCTGAACCTCCGTCGGTTCCCCGTTCGGGCCCACGACTGTCGTATGCAGCGACTGATACATATTCGCCTTCGGCATGGCGATGTAATCCTTGAACCGCCCCGGCATCGGCTTCCACAACGTATGGATGATCCCCAGGGTTGCGTAACAGTCCTTAATATTGTCAACGATGATGCGAATCGCCAGCAGATCGTAAATTTCATTGAACTGCTTATTTTTCATCGTCATTTTCTTATAGACGCTATAGATATGCTTCGGCCGTCCGGACAAATCCGCATGTACGCCCATTTCCTCGAGCTTCTCGGCGATGCGGGCGATGACGTTCTTGATGTATTCCTCGCGTTCTGCCCGTTTCTTGCGCATTAAGTTGGCGATCCGGTAGTACTGCTGCGGGTTGAGGTATCGTAAGGCGATATCCTCCATTTCCCATTTGATCGCAGAAATACCTAATCTATTGGCGATTGGACAAAAAATTTCCAGCGTTTCGTAAGCGATACGGCGCTGGCTCTCCTCGGACTGATATTTAAGCGTCCGCATATTATGCAGCCGGTCCGCCAATTTAATGACGATCACCCGGATGTCCTGTGCCATCGCAATGAACATTTTGCGATAGTTTTCGTTCTGCTGCTCCTCTTTGGATCGGAACTTGATCCGCTCCAGCTTGGTTAAGCCGTCGACAAGCAAGGCGCAATCGTTGCCGAAATGCTCCTGTATCTCCTTTAAAGACACCGTCGTGTCTTCAACCACATCATGAAGCAGGGCCGCAATGACCGACAGCGCATCCATTTGCATGTTCACTACAATATCCGCCACTGCCAAAGGATGCAGAATATAAGGTTCCCCGGATTTGCGAACCTGTCCGTGATGGGCTTCGTCCGCAAACTCGTACGCTTCCCGAATCCTCTCGAGATCCGGTTCCTTTATATAGGCAGACGCCTTTTCGAGTAATTGCTCTATGCCCATTGAGATCCTGATGATTCCTTTCTATATGAAAATATACTGAAAAAACGCATACAAGAGCATAAATCGCCTCATTTTGATTTCCTATAATTATGCCTCTTGCGTTCTCTCCCGTCAACTCCGGGTAATGTCCTTGCTGAGTGTACAGGCGGCTCGCAAGGTCCACCGCATTACAAAGCTGCATGACGTTAGCCGGGCGGAGGGAATGATGTAGACTGAAAAAGCAACCGTCAAGCAATTTTCTGTTGAAAATTGTCGGCAATGTCTATATCCTATTAAGGATAGTTATCTTATGAACGTACCTATAGAGGAGTGAACACGTTGCAACGTGAAATTCAAGTGAATGAGAAAGTCCCGTTCGGACCGGGCGTGCTGTTAAGCCTGCAGCACTTATTTGCCATGTTCGGAAGCACGGTGCTGGTGCCCAACCTGTTCGGCGTAGACCCCGGCATGATCCTGCTGATGAACGGCATCGGCACCTTGTTGTACATCCTCATCTGCAAAGGAAAAATCCCCGCCTACCTCGGTTCCAGCTTCGCCTTTATTTCACCGGTCATGGCCGTGCTGCACCACCATCCGGGGAACGGCTATGCGCTGGCGCTTGGCGCGTTCATCGTCACCGGCGCCATCTTCATTCTGTTTGCCCTGTTGATCAAGTATGTTGGCACGAAGTGGATCGACATCGTATTCCCGCCGGCCGCCATGGGCGCGATCGTCGCCTTGATCGGCCTGGAATTGATTCCGGTTGCCGCCGGCATGGCCGGCTGGATCAACAGCGATCCTGCCGCGGCTTGGTCGCCCGACTCGACGGCCATCACTTTATCCCTGGTGACGCTTGGCGTTACGATGCTGGGCGCCGTCCTGTTCCGCGGCTTCCCGAAGATCATCCACATCCTGATCGGGATCGTCGTCGGTTACGTCCTTGCCTATCTGATGGGTGAGGTTAACACCGCGGCGATTGCCGAGGCGAAGTGGTTTACGCTGCCGACGGTAACGACTCCGCAATGGGACATCTCGGTTATTACATCGATCACTCCGGTCGCGCTGGTGGTTATCGTCGAACATATCGGCCATCTGCTGGTGACGAGCAACATCGTGGGCAAGGACTTATCCAAGGATCCGGGACTGCATCGTTCGCTGATGGGGAACGGGATTTCCACGATCCTGTCCGGTTTCGTGGGATCGACGCCTAATACGACGTACGGGGAAAACATCGGCGTCATGGCGCTGACCCGCGTTTATTCCGTATTCGTGATCGGCGGCGCGGCACTCTTCGCGATTTTGCTCTCCTTCTCCGGGAAATTCTCCACGTTGGTTGCCGTGATCCCGCCCCCGGTTATGGGCGGGGTATCCCTGCTCCTGTTCGGCGTGATCGCCGCTTCGGGCCTGCGGATCCTCGTGGAGCAGAAGGTGGACTACTCCAAGCCGACCAATATGCTGCTGACAACGATCGTGCTCGTCATCGGCCTCAGCGGCACCAAGTTGACTATGGGCAATGTCGAGCTGAAAGGCATGGCACTGGCCACCATCGTCGGCATTTTGCTCAGCCTGTTCTTCAAGCTGATCCAGGTGCTGAAATTAAGCAACGACAGCGAAGAAGCTTCACATTAACCACATCTCTTCACTAAACAAGGGGCTGTTGCCATGTAGAACATTGGCAACAGCCCCTTTCGTCACTTATTATTCGTATTCCACCAGCGAGAATACCTCGATTCCCGGCAGCTTTTGCCGGCCGCCCAGCTCGCTCAACTCGATGAGGAACGCGGTCCCGACCACATTGCCGCCCAGTTGGCGAACCAGATTGACGGAGGTGGAAATCGTTCCCCCGGTCGCCAGCAAATCATCCGCAATCAGCACGTTTTGCCCCGGTTTCACCGCATCGCTATGCATGGCCAAGCGGTCTTTGCCATACTCCAGGTCGTATTCCACCTCGACCGTTTCGTAAGGCAACTTCCCGCTTTTGCGGATCGGTACGAACCCGACGCCAAGCGCATAAGCCAGCGGCGCACCAACCACGAAACCGCGGGCTTCCGGACCGGCGATCAAATCGATCTTCAGATGGGATACCAGCTGCTTCAGTTCGTCGACCGCCTTGCGATACATCGCGCCGTCGTTCAGCAGCGTCGTAATATCCTTGAAGCTGATGCCGGGCTGGGGAAAATCAGGAATTACCCGGATGTATTCTTTAAAATCCAAACCAATCTCCTCCTAGTTCAAATGCGATGCGAATCATTGTCTGTTTCTCGAAATCATTTATGAAGCTCCCTCAATTTGGGTCAGCATCCATTCGGTAATTTCCGGCACCCGGCCGTATTGCAGCATCTGTTCGATTTCAGCCAGCAGTCCCAGCTCCCGGTAACGGTTTGACGTTTCCAGGGCTTGCTTGGAAGGAGACGGATGGATCCGAATCATCCCCGATGCACGGATAATGAAACCCAACTCCTCGAATACGCCAAGCGAGAGCTCCAGCATCCGTTTGGACCAGCCGGTGCGTTTCGCTAGCGCAGCCAGCAAATCGTCCTCGCGAAGCCCTTGCCCGGCACCGCGATAGATCAAGCTGTACACCAGCTTGAAATCATCTCGGGAAGGCGGCTCGATCCGCTCTTGCGGCGCACGCGGCGAATGCAGCATGTAAATGCGCTCCAGTCCGGTAAAAGCCGATACCACCCCGGTCCAACCCTCCGGAGATTCCGGAAGCTCCAGGACGAACAACGTCGCCATCGCCCCGATCGCCTCCGCTTGCGCAAGAGCGTTGCCGGGACGTACGCCAACGCTCTTATCATATACCCAAACCGGAATATCCTTCAAATCAAGGGACTGGAAAAAAGCGGAGCCGCCATTCAGCACAACGGCGGAAGCGCCCTGGCCGTAAGCCGGCAGATTAACCAACTTGCCGTGCAGCTCCTCCAGCAGCAGCACCGGATTCCGGGAACCGCGGTAATCGAATACCTGCAGGTGCGACACCGCCAGATCCTGGATTATCAGCTGCGGCTTGCGCGAACCATTCCATTCGTTGATCCCGGCTTCCGCGACGATGTCGACTCGGGCCTCCTCCGCCAGCAGCGAAGCCAATTCGCCCTTGCCGAACATGACCGCTTCCACCGTTTTTCCGTTTTGGCCGAGAATCAGCTTTAAATGCTTGCCGTCTTTGCCCATTTGCCGGCACTCCAGCAGCTTGAGGCCGCGGAGGAGCAGCCTCGGGCAGGCGTTCGCCATGCCGAACGGCGCCAGATGCTGGAGCTGCTCGATGGCTTGCAGTGTAACGTCCTCCAAGGAACAGGCCAAATCCGTCTGCAGGACCGGCACGAAATGCTCGGGGCCAAGCCGATCGGCGGCAAAAGCATTTAATCGGCGGCCGAATTCCTCCAAGCGCTCCCGGTTAAGGGACATGCCTGCCGCAGAAGGATGCCCGCCGAAATGATCCAGCAAGTCGGCGCAATCCGTTAACGCTTCATAAATGTCGAAGCCGGGAATGGAGCGGGCCGAGCCTTTGCACTCCCCCGTTTCCGGGTGAATGCCCAGCACGATCGTCGGGCGGTAATAACGTTCCAGCAATTTGGAGGCCACGATGCCCACGACACCGGCGTTCCAGTCTTCGCCGGCCACGACGATGACATCCGGCAGCCCCTCCGTCTCCGCCTGACCTTCCAACTGCCGCAGCGCTTCTTCCACCATGTTCTCGACGAGCATTTGGCGTTCTTTGTTAAGCACATCGAGTTCCTCGGCGATCGCCTCGGCCTCTTCCATGCTCTCCGCCGTCAACAAGGCGACGGCGCGATTGGCATGGCTCATGCGGCCGCTGGCGTTGATTCGCGGCGCCAATCCGAAAGCGACGGACGTCGACGTCACTTCCCCGCTGGACCAGCCGGATGTCCCCAGCAGCGCCGTCATCCCCGGGAAGGCAGACCGCGCCATCGAGGCGAGACCCGCCTTCACGATCACGCGATTTTCACCGATCAGCGGCATGAGATCGGCGATGGTCCCCAGCGCGACGAGCTCCGTCCAGTCTTCGGGGGTGTCTTCTCCAAACAGCGCCTGGGCCAGCTTGTAAGCCACCCCAACCCCGGCCAATCCTTTAAACGGGTACGTACAATGGGGAAGCTTCGGATTAATCAGGGCATACGCTTCCGGCAAAACCGCCGGCGGCTCATGGTGGTCGGTGACGATCACCTCCATGCCGACCGCATTGGCGTAAGCCACCTGCTCGACCGCGCTAATTCCCGTATCGACCGTCACGATCAGCGTGAATCCTTTTTGGTGAAAATGCTCCAGCACCGGAATATGCAAACCATACCCTTCTTTGGTACGATGCGGAATGTAGTAGTCGTATGTAGCACCAAGGCGTCTCATCAGTTGAATCATCAAGGTCGTGGACGAAACGCCGTCGGCGTCGTAATCCCCGTAGATCAAGATCCGTTCCCCGTTTTCCACCGCACGGCGGATTCGGGGAACGGCTTCCTTCATGCCGCTGAGCAGCATGGGGTCATGTTGATCCGCAAGGTTTCCTCTTAGGAAAAGCTGCGCCTCCTCCGGGCTCTCTATCCCCCGCGTAACCAGCAAAGACGCAAGCAGCGGGGAAATGTTCAACTGGCCGGCCAGTCGGCTGGCAGCCTCTTGGTCGCAAAGCAGCGAATCCCAGCGATATTTGGAATGAAGCAAAAGCGGCACCTTCTTTCTTCCTGTCGGTTCTCTCCGGAGCCGGCTTACTGAAGCAGGTTCGGCAAGTCGCTGTCGGATTCCTCGGTATTGCTCTTGTACGGATATCCCGCTTCATACGGCGCGATTTGAATCCGAACGTCGATGATATGGGAAAACCGGTTAAGCAGCAGCATTTTGGCCCGATTGGCGATGTCGTTGGCTTCCATCACGGTGATCCTTGGGTTGACGCTGATCTTCGCGGTCACGGTTACATAATGACCGTTCTCCTGTGCCTTCAAATCGTCCACGGTGATGACTCCGTACACCCGCTGCACCGTTTCGATTAAGGATGCGGCATCCTCTTCGCGAATCGGCAACGCAGGCGAACCGTAAACGGAGCGTTTCACCAGCCGATAGACTTGAATCAGCACATGTAAAGCTACAAGGATCGCCGCACTCGGTTCAAGATACGCCATGGCCGGTAAATCCCAGGCTTGCCCGCCCATCGCTCCAAAAACGCCCGCCAACACCGTGACGGATGAGAACAGCGAATGGCGGTGTTTCTCGATCATCGATTGCTGATCGACGTCCGTCTTCCTGCGGGATAACCGCAGCTTGACCTGAAACAAGGCTTCCCGGACAGCCATCGACAGGAGCACGGCTGCCAAGACGAAGGTTTCCGGCGGAGTGGTGTCCGCCTCGGCGATGTCGGTAATGGCGGCAATCCACAGCTGTACGGCGCCCATCAGCAGAAAGACGGAAAAGAAAATGGTCGGCAGCGGCTCGGGCGACTCTTTGCCGGCGGACGCCGATCCGGACCCCCGTAAACGCAGGTTTCCCGGACCCGGCAGCCTGGCGGCAACCCCGGAGGCCGCATCATACGCGGAATATAATGCCCCGGCTAGCAAAGCCAAGCTTCCGTATAGCAGACCCACCGTCCCCAAAAAAACGGCAAGGACGAAATCCCCCACGATGCCGGTCCTTGCTGCCGGTTGCGAAATTACGGCTTGTTCTCGTGTCATAATCACCCTCCTGATGCACATCACAGCGGATAAGAGGCGAAAGCCGCGTCAAAAAGACGCGGCTCTATCCTCATCCAGCTCATGTTTTGGCGGTTCAATCAGGCATAGCGGCCGCTTAGGAAGCTTTGGCCGGTTTGCGCTTTTGCTTGCTCTTCAATACGAACCAGAGCGGGCTGGCGATAAAGATGGAGGAATATGCCCCAAACAACAGCCCGATCACCATCGCAAGCGAGAACATCCGGATCGACTCCCCGCCCAGCAGGAAGAGGAAGAACGCAGCTACAAACACCGTTAATGCGGTATATAAGGAACGCATGATGGTTTGCGATACGCTTTCGTTTACCAGCTTGATCAGATCCTGGCGGGACTTCTGCTTGGCAAAACGCAGGTTCTCGCGGATCCGGTCAAAGATAACGATCGTATCGTTAATCGAATAACCGATAATTGTTAATACAGCTACGATAAACGTCAAGTCCACCTCAAGCCGGAAGATCGAGAACACGGCGATGACCATAAAGGCATCATGCAGCAACGCTACAATCGCGGCTACAGCAAACCGCCATTCAAACCGGATGCTGACATAGATGATAATCCCGAGACAGGAGATCAAGACCGCGTAAATCGCATTGCGCGCCAACTCCTTGGCCATTTCCGGATCCACGGTATTCACTTCAAACGAAGCCTTCTCGTCCAGTTTCGAAATTTCCGCTTTCAGTTTCGCATCACTATCTTCATTTAAGACTTTCGTAAACCGGATATTCATCCGGTCTTCCCCGGGACTGATCGTCGCCCCTTCATCAATGCCCAGGTTCTCCAGAATCGGATTGACTTGTTCCGCCGTCAGAGGCTTGGACAGCGTAATATCGACATTGGATCCCGCTTTGAAGTCAACGCTGTAGTTCAAGCCGAAGAACGACAAACAGATAATGCCGGCAATGGTCAGGACAATCGATAGAGTGTAGAAATATTTGCTAAGATGTACGTAATCTAGATTCTTATTAAAGCTCACGAATGTCACGCTCCTTCACACCGAAATATTTCGGTTTCAACAGCTTGCCGGCTTTAAGCAGCAGGTTCAGCAGGAAACGGGAGAGATAGATATTCGTGGCGATACTAAGTACGATTTCCACGATGAGCACCAAGGCAAAACCTTTGACGGCCCCCGTACCATACGCATACATCACGGCCGCAACGATGATCGTCGTAATCTGCGAGTCCAGCACGGTACGCAGGGAGTGCTTGTCCCCTGCTTTAACGGCGGACATAATGCTCTTGCCGGACCGCATTTCCTCATGGATCCGTTCATTGGTAATAATGTTGGCGTCAACCGCCATCCCGATCCCGAGAATAATCGCTGCAATCCCTGGCAGGGTCAGGGTAAAATCGGCCCAGACGAACACGAGAATGAGCAACCAGGTGTGCACGATTAACGTGAACGAAGCGATCAACCCAGGCACCCGGTACATGCCGATCATGAACAACAGAATGAAGAGGGAGCCAATCAGGCCAGCCTCAATCGTCTTGTCCAGCGATTGCTTACCCAGCGTTGCGCCGATGCTTTGCGAATATTTCTCCGTTAATTGAAGCGGGAGTGCGCCAAGGTTGATCTTGTCGCGCAGTTCCTTGGCCTTGTCCAAGTCGCCGCCCACGCTGATTTGTGCGCTTCCGTCGGTCAGAACGGCTTGAACGACCGGGTCGGAGACCAACTCGTCGTTCATATAGATCGCTAACGGTTGTCCCAGCAACCGCTTGGTCACCTCGGCAAATTTCTCTTTGCTGTTCACTTTGATGCTGACCACCGGTTCGTTCATTTGGGTGAACTCCAGCTTGGCTCCGTTTGCAGCAAAATCCGTGCCGATCATTTCGATTTTGTTGTATTCGTCGGCGTTCTTCTCCGTGCCGTCCTTACTGCGGAACGTCAGCGTAGCTGGTTCCTTCATCGTCTTGCGCACCGTAGCCTCATCGGTCACGCCAGCCAACTTCAGGCGAATCCGGTTCGTGCCTTCCGTCGTCACTTCCGGCTCGCTTGTCCCCAGCTTGTTCGCCCGGTCCTCCAAGCTTTTGGCCGTTTGGATCAAGGATTCACGCGTAACCCCGCTTCCGCCCTCAAGCGGACTGGCTTCATATAGAATCTCAAAGCCGCCTTTCAAATCAAGGCCGAGACGTACGTTGTTCAACAGGTCGGGGGTTGTCCAAGCCATGATCCCAAACGAGACAACCACGACGGTTATGAATGCGATAATTCTTTTCATCCCGTACTTCTTTCCCCTTTCAAATTCTCAATATTCCTATTATAGCGATGGCCGAAAAACCAGTCAATTTATCTAATATTGTCAATTTGATTAACGACCGGCACGAAAAAAAAGATCCCCTTCAATCTAAACGGGATCCCCGATAAGCGGACATCGTCATATAGTTCATAAACTGGGTTACTTTTAGAGAAAGAATGTCATTGACCAACTGATACAAAGGGGGGATTCCGCCCTTCTCGTATTTATGGCTGATACACTCCCAAATGTCGGGTCCGGTGATATGCTCGTACCCGATAAGCCGGAACTCTTCGGCCTTGCTGCGACACAAGCCCTCGATTGCCTCGTTCAGTTGTTGGTCCGTCATTTGATCTTCAGCCACGTTCAAGCCCCCTTCGAAACCCCGTCTTATTACATTCTACCCTAAATCTCCGAATCCTGCTTAGAAGAGTTCTTCCATTTCCGAATCTTGCGAAAAAGACGAGTCATGAACCGGGACAGGTCTGTCATATCCATAAAGAGAGAGGTTGTACGGCCTCGCTTACGAGTTTATTAGGCAGCTGTTCGCATCGGTTGATGGAAGAAATCGAATGCTGCCGGGGGAGTGGAGTTTCGATTGAATAAACAAACCTTTATCCAGGGTACGATGATCCTGCTGGTGGCAGGGATCGTGAACCGCCTCCTGGGCTTCATTCCGCGCATCATGCTGCCTCGCGTGATCGGGTCCGAAGGCGTAGGACTGTATCAGCTCGGATACCCGTTTTTTCTCGTGCTGGTGACGATCATTACCGGCGGCATTCCGCTCGCTGTGGCGAAACTGGTGGCCGAAGCGGAATCCACCGGCAAGCCGGAGCGCGCCACGTCGATTTTGCGGACAAGCCTGGTGTTTACGACGGCAGCCGGTTTTCTGTTTACGTTTCTCTGCCTGTTTGGCGCGCCGTGGGTAACCCGGTACGTCCTGACCGATCCGCGCGTCTATCATACATTTATCGCCATGAGCCCGATGATCATCATCGTTTCAATATCTTCGGTCTACCGCGGATATTTCCAGGGAAAGCAGGATATGATCCCCTCGGCCATCTCCTCCATATTGGAGACGGTCGCCCGAATTATCGGCGTCCTCTGGTTCTCTTATCTGCTGCTCCCGATGGGGATCGCCTATGCGGCCGCCGGAGCAATGCTTGGCGTCGTGGCCGGCGAAGCGGTTGGCATGGGCGTCCTGCTATGGCAGTACCGCCGCCTGCAGCGGCGGGAGCGCTTGGATCACTCCAAGCCGGGCGCCCAGACCGCCTCCCCTGATGCAACTACCGGTGCCGGCGCTCCACCCGATGCGGCCGCATATCCGTTCGGAGCCACGCTGCGCCGGATTCTGCGCATTGCCATCCCGGTCACGGGCAGCCGGCTCGTCGGTTCGCTATCCTATCTGCTGGAATCGATCACGACCGCGCGAAGCTTAGCCATCGCCGGCGTAGGGGTCGCCGTGGCCACATCGCAATACGGGGCGCTGCAGGGGATGATCATTCCGCTGCTGCTGCTTCCCGGGGCGTTAACTTCGTCGCTTGCTGTATCGCTGGTCCCTTCCTTGGCGGAAGCGCAAGCGCGGGGCGATGTCAAAACAATCCACCTGCGGTTGCATCAATCCTTGCGGCTTGCGCTGGTGACCGGCGCTCCGTTCGCCGCGATCATGTTCGTGCTGGCCGATCCGATTTGCCGGCTGATCTATAACGACGGCACCATCGGCGGAATGCTCAAAATCATGGCTCCGTTTGCCCTCCTGCTGTATATCCAGACGCCGCTGCAGGCAACGCTGCAGGCTTTGGACAAACCGGGCCGCGCGCTCGTCAACACGCTTATCGGGGCCATCATCAAAATCTCGCTGATTTTCTACCTGGCCTCCAATCCGAAGCTGGGAATCTACGGTGCGATTATCGCCATTATCGTCAACTTCATCGTCGTTACCGTCATGCATGGGTACAGCGTGTCCAGAACTCTCGGCTACCGGTTGCCCTACCTTGACATACTGAAAGTAGGGGCTGCGATGCTCATTATGGCCGCCACCGCCGACTATTTATATAAGCATCTCTTCGTAAGCTCGCAGATGGGATGGCAATTCTTGATGGCATCCCTGTTGTCCGGTTTGCTGTATTTGGCTCTTGCCGGCATCATGGGATTGTTCAATCTCCAGGATTTGAAGCGGCTCCCCGTTTTCGGCAAATGGTTTCGGAAATAACCGGCGCGACCTATTTTTCATCGATTGCATTGATATACAGCTTGCCATTATGATCGATGCTGCAGAAGAACACCTGTTTAAAATCCGACAAGCCTTTCGTTTGGATTTGGTTTTTCAGCCAAAAGCGGGTTTTCCCGATTTTCTGCAGGTTCTCGTCGTTCACTTTGCCGTCCATGATCAGCGGCAGCGGAAGCGCCTCGAATTTGATTTTGGCGGAGAGGCTGGCCTCCCTTTTTTTGGGATGCGCCCCTCCTTCCCCTTCAGTTTTATCTTTGGGAATCACGCTCAGCTGTCCAGTTGTTTCCAATACGGCAAACTCAACGTCGGCGACGCTGTCGATCTTCTGCGAACGCAGCTGCATCATTAAATCATCCAGATTGTAGCGCTGTCGCCTCATCTCTTTGCGGTTGATCTGTCCGTTTCGGATAATGACGCTCGGTTCGCCGTCAAACCACAACCGCACCTTGCGGAAACGAAGCGACAACATCGCGATGGCGATTTGAATCAACAGCAGCGTCAGCATGGGAATGATTCCGTCATAGAGGGGCCGATTGATATCTTCCAGGGCGAAAACGGCAATTTCCGCGATCATGACCGAGATGACCAGGTCGAAGATGGACAGCTCGCCGATCTCTCTTTTCCCCATAATACGCATGACTCCGAACACCAAGAAATACATCAGGACGGTTCGGATGATATGGTTTGCCATATGCTCGATCACGGCAATTCCTCCTCCGGCTAGAAGTTCGCGCAAAACATGGTATAGCTATTCTGGCCGCCCCCTCCTCATTCCATGCGAAGGGTCGCAGGTTAAAATGCGGGAGGTTTGCAATAATCTTCCTTGCTCAATTTGGCCAAGTCAGGTCTATCCGGATAAGCTTGACCATAAAATGTGGTAAAACGTCTGTCGAAGACATTGAGGACAGGAGGCCGAGCACGATGCATTTGATCCGCCGAATATTCGGGATTCGTTTGTCCCAGCCCACCGTTGCCGGGTTATGGTACGGATTTTTATGGATGATGATTGGCGCGTTGATTTTATCCTTATTACTGCAAGGGGACATGCTTGAAGAGTTTAAAATGACGGTGTACACCTATCTCGTGCATGCCGTTGCCGTCTTATTCGGAGGAATCGTATCCGGTAAACGTGCCAAACAGAAAGGATGGTATCAAGGGGCTCTGACCGGAGCGCTGTATGTGCTGCTGCTGCTGTTGATCAGCTTCTTGGCCATGGATACGTCGTTGGGGTTTCAGGAATGGGCTTTAATCTTGCCGGGGTTTGTCATCGGCGCCATAGGCGGTATGATCGGAGTGAATCTCGTTCGCAAGTAAACCGGGTTTTACGGCGGCCTCCATTCATGATAAGTTGGACTTAGTCCAAGCGACATCATCATGAGGAGGTCGTTCTCGTATCATGTATCATTCCATGTCCGGCATTTCCGGGCTGACCGGTATTTCCGTCCTAATCCTAATCTGGGCCAACACGCTCCGCTCGCCATGGCACACCGTTATTTCATTGTTTCGGCAACTGATCAAGTCAAGGCATTTGCTGTGGCTTCTGCTGTTGACCGTCGGAGTTTTGCTGTTAAACAAATATGAACTGTTACTGGAAAATCAACTTCCCTACGATATGGATTTCACGCCGTGGATCTTAAGCATCGAGGGACATTTCGTCGCTTCATTTCAAAGCCTGTTTCATGCACCAGCCGTCACCGAAGTGGCCGCCTTCTTCTATTTAGTCGTTTTTCAAGCTTTAATTCTTGCTTCGCTGGGGATTTATGCTTCCGACGACCGACTCCCTTTGCTGTACGCCACCTGTTGTACCGTGATCTTGAATTACCTGGTGGCGATTCCTTTTTATTTGCTGTTCCCCGTAAACGAGGTATGGTCGTATCCTCCATCGGGCGCCTCTTTTTATATGCTGGAGGTCTTTCCGGATTTCGAGAAGGTTTACCGCCCTTTGTCCGGTCTCAATAACTGTTTTCCCAGCCTGCACACCTCGGTCTCCGTCTCTATGGCCATTTTGGCCACGCGCTCGGGAAACCGGCGCTGGGGCATTATGGCTTCATGCTGTTCGGCGATCATTTTGTTTTCGATATTTTATTTGGGGATCCACTGGTTAACGGACATGCTCGGAGGGCTGGTGCTGGCCGTTTCGGCCTCAACCATCGGCCTTGCTTGGGGGAAACGTATGGCGAACTCTTCGCGGCCCGGAAGCCTTAAACCGAATCATGCCATAAAAAAGAGCCTGTAGCATACAGGCTTAGCATACAGGCTCTTGCTTGGTTTGCTTATCGGAAATTACCCTTCCGACTCCTTGATCGTATGGCTGATCGCGCTCCGGTCAAACGTCAGCTTGGTTACATCATTGACGCGGATCACAACCGTGTCGTCGGTCATCTCCATGATCGTCCCGTGCAGGCCGCCGATCGTCACGATTTTATCGCCTTTCTTAAGCGCATTCAGCATCGTGCTGCGTTGCTGCTGCTTTTTCTTCTGCGGGCGAATCAGTAAAAAGTAAAAGACGGCGATCATGATAACAAACGGAATGATCATGGTAACCAGCGAATTGCCGGCCGCCGGCGGTTGTGCGGCATACTGAAAGAACATGTCTTATCCCCCTTTCCAAGATAACTAACGGTATTTCTTAAAATCCTTTGTCATTGCCAAACAGACCGTACTGCTCAAAAAACTCATCCCGGAAACTCAACAACCGATCGTCCATAATCGCCTGACGGACTTTGCCCATCAGATGAATGAGGAAATGCAGATTATGGTATGTAGTTAATCGCAGCCCAAACGTCTCGTCGGCTTTGATTAGGTGGCGAAGGTACGCCCTGGAGTAATTCCGGCAGGTATAGCAGTCGCACTCGGGATCCAGCGGTCCGAAATCGTTGGCATACTGAGCATTGCGCACCACAAGCCGGCCCTGACTGGTCATCGTCGTGCCGTTGCGCGCAATCCGGGTCGGAAGCACGCAATCGAACATGTCGACGCCGCGAATCGCCCCCTCAATCAGCGCATCCGGCGAACCGACTCCCATTAAGTAACGCGGCTTGTCGGCCGGCAGCAGGGGAACGGTATGTTCCAGCATCTCGTACATCAGCGGCTTAGGTTCGCCTACACTCAGTCCACCAATAGCATACCCCGGGAAATCCAGCGAAGTCAAATCGCGGGCGCTTTGCTTGCGCAGGTCTTCGTACATGCCGCCCTGAACGATCGCAAACAACCCTTGATCCTGGGGACGGGCGTGGCTTTGCAGGCAGCGTTCCGCCCATCGGGTCGTGCGCTCCAGCGAGTGTTTGACATATTCGTAATCCGCCGGATACGGCGGGCATTCATCAAACGCCATCATGATGTCCGAACCCAGCGCGTTCTGAATTTCCATGGCCACTTCCGGGGAAAGGAACAGTTTGTCGCCATTGAGATGGGAACGAAAATGTACGCCTTCTTCCGTGATTTTGCGCATCTCGCTAAGCGAAAACACCTGAAACCCGCCGCTATCGGTCAGAATCGCCCGGTCCCAATTCATGAATTTGTGCAGTCCGCCCGCCTCGCGAATGATCTCATGTCCCGGCCGCAAGAAGAGATGGTACGTATTGCTCAAGATGATCCGCGCATCCATCTCCTTCAATTCTTCCGGACTCATCGTTTTCACGGTCGCTTGCGTTCCGACCGGCATGAACACCGGCGTATCGAACGAGCCGTGCGGCGTATGCACGCGCCCCAGCCTTGCGCCGGATTGCTTGCAGGTCTTGATATGTTCATAGGTTATTGCTGCTGCCAATCTGATCAACCGTCCTCTTCTTAATAAATGTGTAATCAAAAGACGACTTATTTTAGTAAATAAACATGGCGTCGCCGAAGCTGAAGAAACGGTACTTCAGGTCGATCGCTTCCCGATAAGCGCTTAGGATCCGCTCTCGGCCCGCCAGCGCGCTGACCAGCATGACCAGCGTCGATTTCGGCAGATGAAAATTGGTGAGGAGCGCATCCACCAGTCCGAACCGGTAACCGGGATAAATGAAGATGCCTGTCCAGCCGCTGCTTTTGACAATGGGGCCGTCCCCGCATTGCCGGGCCACCGTTTCCAGCGTCCGCGCCGAGGTCGTCCCGACGGCTACGACCCTGCCGCCTCTGGCTTTCGTTTCATTCAGGATATCGGCCGTCTCTTGGGGCAACACATAATACTCTTCGTGCATAACATGATCCTCGACCCGTTCCACCGACATCGGCCGAAACGTACCGAGTCCGACGTGCAGCGTGACAAAAGCGGTCGTTACCCCTTTGGCCCTCACCTGTTCCAGCAGTTCCTCGGTAAAATGCAAACCCGCGGTTGGCGCGGCAGCCGAACCTTCGTGTTTGGAATATACCGTCTGATAACGTTCGCGGTCATCCAGCTTCTCCTTGATGTAAGGAGGCAGCGGCATTTGACCCAGGCGGTCCAGAATTTCGTTGAATATCCCCGCGTATACGAACCGGAGGACGCGTCCGCCCATTTCTCCCTCCGCCTCAACGACGGCGCGCAGCTCCTCGCCGAACACGATCACCGCGCCGGCTTTCAGCTTCTTGCCGGGTTTGACCAAGGCCTCCCAGCGGTCTTCGCCCAAACTTTTGAGCAGCAGCACTTCGGCTTTAGCGCCGGTATCCTGCTTAACCCCGAACAGTCGGGCCGGAATGACCCGCGTATCGTTCAGCACCAGCGTATCGCCCGGCCGCAAGTAATCCAATATATCGGAAAACGTATGATGCCGGATTTCCCCGGTTTGCTTGTTTAACGTCAGCAGGCGCGAAGCGCTGCGCTCGGCCAGCGGCGTTTGGGCGATCAGCTCCTCGGGGAGTTCGAAATCGTAAAGATCCACATTCATCGGTTCTTCATTCCTTAACGATAGTCACATTTTGGTAGTAGTGTTGCAAGATTTGCCGGTAATCATACCCGGCGTCGGCCATTCCTTTGGCTCCCCATTGGGAAAGTCCCAGGCCGTGGCCGTTTCCGCGCCCGACGAAGACGAATCGGTTCGCCGTGTCGACCACGCGAGCGGTCTTGTCGCCGCTCATCACGACCAGCGGACCATTGGCTGTCGTCTTGCCCGATGCCGACTGAATCGCCGTTGCGGACGAAGCCGTCCCCGTTCCCGCGGTTCCTCCCGCACCTTGTACAGTATACCGCCCGGTTTGAACGATATCAAACAAAGTGCTGGGCAAACCGTTCAGAGCGGAACGGTACGAGTCCGGATATTTGACGTCGAGCGGTTGCCCGTTGGCTTTGACCTGCATCACCCGTCCGGACGGTCCGCGTTGGGTCACTTCCAAATTCGATATCGAAGACGGGGCTTCCGTCGACGTTTTACCCTTCAGGGATTTCACCAGCTCCTCCGAGCTGTAAGGTCCGCGAATCCACGCATAGGAGCTGGATTCGGGCACTTTGCCCAATACGATGGCTTGGTCGCCCGGATTCAACTTGGCCAGAGGCTCAACATCGGATTGGATGAGCGGCAGCCTCCGGACCAGGACGTTGCTGGTCGTCACCGTCAGCTTCTGCAACCCCGCCGGCGTCGTCCCGTTTAAGGCCGTGTTATCTTCGCGAACGTATCCCGTAATCCCGCTGGACAGCAGAACCTCATACCACGATTTCAACGAGGCTTGCGCGGATTCGTCTCCATCGCTCGGCACGCTGGAATAGATCGGATTGACATTCCCCCAAACCTCGCTCGAATCCGCCGTGACGCCGCCGCTGTTGGACGCGAAGATTCCTTCCACGATTTGTCCGTTCGCCGACACCAGCACTTCTCCGGCCGTGGCGTCAACGGCTTGGACGATGCTGGCCACTTCCTTCTCCGTCCCATTGTAGACTTGGCTTAAGGTTGTATCCACAAGTCCGGCTACTTGAAACTTGTTCAGTCCCGCGTTATACAAGGCATAACTGCGTGCCGCAACCGCCTGTGCCTTCAGGGCCTCCTGCGGCCAAGACGACGGGACTTCGCCGGCGACGACGGAATACAGATATTGTTCGATCGGCAGCTCATTGACGAGCGCCAATTGACCGTTTACTTTGCTGATCTCAAAATTCCCGCGATAGCTGCGCGCCGAACGCTCCACGATCTGGATTGGGGAATTGCCCTCATCCCGGATGGTCAACTTGGCGCCTTCTCCACTAAGCTCGTAATGGTCAACGCCTGCAGGTGCATCCAAACTCAACGTCACGTCACGGTGCAGAAGTAGGGCCGGAACGTTCTCGTTCACCGGAGCCCAGGAAACGCCCGGATGCTGTCCGGCCAGTCCCGTTTGCAGCGCGGACTGCTCGGCTGCGTTTAACGCGCCGCCGACCCATACCGCATACTGCTGCGGTCCGGTCATCACCGCAACCGCTTCCGCCTGCTGTACGTTCAGCGTCCGGCTCAGATTCTCCGCCTCCGTCAGACTCGCCAAAGCACCGGAGGATACGTACAAGGGTCCGCGCGCCTCGGCCTTGCCGCCTTTCAGGGAAGCGGACAGCGTTTGGCTGACCCGGTCCGCCGCTTTCTGCGCCTCCGCCGAGCTGACGTAAGGGCCCGTATAAACGCGGTATAATGTGCCGTTCGCCTGGTCAGCGGCGAAAACCACCGGCTTGTCCGACGTGCCTTGCAGCTTCTTAACCGCAGCGGCGGTCGTCGCCCAATCCGCGGTCTCCAACGCTTTGACCTTATAGCCGTTCACGCTAAATCTTGCGGTTTCGCCCGCACCCCATCGGAGCCACGGTTCCAGCGCCGCATTGGCGTCGAAGCTCGCCTCCGCGGCTGCCGCCGTTTTCAGCGTAACCGCCGGCGTCGTCGATTTATAAGTGCTGCCCAGATCCAAATACATAGCCACGCGGACGCGTGTTGTAGCCGATTCGTCGGCCGCCGCCGGAAGGTGAGTCGCCCCGGCCAGCAGCAAACCGGCGAGAATTCCTTTGCCCCATCGGCTTAACGAAAATGTGCGTTCCATGCGTTTCAAACCCGTTTCTCCTCCTTCATGATGCCTTCCGGACTAAGTTTAAGGCGTCTCCGGAATGGGCAGACCCAAATGCTGATAAGCCGCCGGCGTGACCATCCGTCCCCGCGGCGTTCGCTGCAAAAATCCGATCTGCAGCAAGTAAGGCTCGTATACGTCCTCGATCGTCTGGCTCTCCTCGCCGATGGTTGCGGCGATCGTATCCAATCCGACGGGCCCGCCGCGGAAGCTCGTGATCATCGCGCGCAGCATTTTGTGGTCGATCAGATCCAGCCCCATCGGGTCAACCTGCAACAGTTGCAGCGCTTCTTTGGCGATCTCGGTGGTAATCATGCCGTCGCCGCGCACTTGAGCGTAGTCGCGCACGCGCTTCAGCAGACGGTTGGCGATCCGCGGCGTCCCGCGCGACCGAAGCGCGATTTCCGTCGCCGCGTCGCCGACCATTTCGATGCCGAAAATATCCGCGCCCCGCGACACAATAAAGCTGAGCTCATCGATATGATAAAATTCGAGGCGGCTGACGACCCCGAATCGGTCGCGCAGCGGCGCCGACAGGAGTCCTGCCCGTGTCGTGGCGCCGACCAGCGTAAAGGGCGGCAAGTCCAATCGAACGGACCGGGCGCTCGGCCCCTTGCCGATCATGATATCGAGGGCAAAATCCTCCATAGCCGGATACAGCACTTCCTCCACCGTCCGGTGCAGCCGATGTATCTCGTCGATGAACAAGACGTCGCCCTCCTGCAAGTTGGTCAGCAGCGCAGCCAAATCGCCCGGCCGTTCAATGGCCGGGCCCGAGGTCGTCCGCAAATTGACGCCGAGCTCGTTGGCGATGATGTTGGCCAGCGTCGTCTTGCCGAGTCCCGGCGGTCCGTACAACAGCACATGATCCAACGCTTCCTTGCGCAATTTCGCCGCTTCGATGTAGATTTTCAAATTTTCCTTGATCTGGTTCTGTCCGATATATTCCGCCAAATAACGGGGCCGCAGGCTTAATTCCACCGCCTGGTCCTCCATCATCAGATTCGCGGAAATGATCCGGTCCTCCATCATGCGCTAAGCCCCCTTCCTGTTCTTATCATTAGCCGGCGTACAGCAGCTTGAGCGCCTTTTTCATAACGGAATCCACCGCCTCGTCCGGCCCGACATCGTCCTTCAGACGATGCCACACCCTGTCCAGCTCCGCTTCGGTATAACCCAGGGCTTTCAATCCCTCACGCGCCTCCGGCCAACCCGGGTTGCCGCCATCCGGCAATGCTTCGCCACCGGCTGCGGGCACCGGGTCGAACAACGTGCCGCCGCCCCCCAGCTTGTCCTTGAGGTCCAAAATCATCCGCTGCGCGGTTTTCTTCCCAATCCCCGGCAGCTTGGTCAAGAATGCGATATTCTCCTGATGAATCGCGGCCACGACATGGTCCGGGCTGCCGCCGCTTAAGATTCCCAGCGCCACGCGCGGGCCGATGCCGGATACCTCGATCAGTTTGCGAAACAGCTTCTGCTCCTCCCGGGTCGGGAATCCGAACAGCAAAATCGCATCTTCACGCACATGATGATGGGTATATATCGTCACCGTTTCTTGTCCCTTGGCCGCAAAAGCGTAAGGGTTCGGGCAAAACACCCGATACCCTATTCCTTGTACATCGACAACTACGTACTCCGTTTCCAAATGGGCAATCTGGCCCCGCAAAAAATCGATCATGAACGTAATACCTCGTTTATTTTAGAGTTTAAAGTACAAGAATGCGCATGACAGATCGCCACGGATAACGCGTCCGCCACATCGTCCGGCTTCGGGATCGCCTGAAGTTTCAGGAACATGCGCGTCATCTCCTGCACCTGCCGTTTTTCCGCCTTCCCGTAACCTACGATTGCCTGTTTGACCTGCATCGGGGTATATTCCGCAATCGGCAGCCCCTTCTGCGCCGCGGCGAGCACTAACACGCCCCTCGCTTGGCTGACCGACATGGCCGTCGTGACGTTCCGATTAAAAAACAGCTTCTCGAACGCCACCGCTTCCGGTTTGTATTTGTCGATCAGTTGAACCATGGCTTCATAAACGTGCAACAGCCGCTCTTCCTCCGGCGTATGCGCTTCGGTTTGAATGCAGCCGTACTGCACCGGCGTCACTTTGCTGCCCTGTTTATCAATAAATCCGAACCCGACAATGGCGATGCCGGGGTCAATTCCAAGTACACGCAAGGCTCATCTCTCCCCAATCGTTGCTTAAACTCCCCCATGAACCTTGGATGGAGCCCCGTCCGGCATAAAGCGAACATATGTATTCACTTTATTATAGCAAAAGATCGCGTGCACTGAGGAAAAAGTTTGTAGAAGGGTTGGGGATTGGAGGACACCGTGTGCAATGTGACGTAAAAAAGCGCCTCCCATCCTATGATTCGGGATGGGGGCGCTGCCTTGGTCGTTTTCCGGCATTGCTACTGCTCATTTCTACTGCTCTTCGTTTTGCTGCATAACTCTCTCCGACGGCTCGATCGCAAAGTCGCTGAAGGTGGACAGCACACTGTTGTACTCTTCTTCATCCTGAATGCGGATCCCTTGCTGCAATTGTTGAATCACTTCCGCCGGCAACGCACTCTCCATCATCTCCACATCCATCTGAAAAAAAGTGCGGATCACCTTTTCCTTTTTCGGCGGACCGTCGAATAATGTCAAATTCCCATCCTTGTCC
Organism: Paenibacillus sp. JL3B1040; assembly: GCF_057063165.1. NCBI lineage: Bacteria > Bacillati > Bacillota > Bacilli > Caryophanales > Paenibacillaceae > Paenibacillus > Paenibacillus tiangongensis. The sequence continues at coordinate 4,207,309 of NZ_CM169317.1, forward strand.
AAGCCGATATAACCGCTTGTTTTGCAGGTGTCGGACAGGCCGTCTATTTTTTCCTCGATCCAAACGTCTCCCCCTGCGCCCAGTCTTCCTTCCCATGCAGGATGGTCCTTTAGGAGCGCTGCGATCTCCTCCGGCGTCATAATGCCAAGTATGCTGCTTTCTTCGCCGCAGGTATATATTTTTGTCAGATGGACGATTCGCGATTTATCCTTTTCCAGGTCCAACAGCCATTCTTCTTCGGCCTCGGGGGCGGCTTCCCGCCACTGGCCCAAAGTTTCGATCGCCAACGGTTCGCGGGCCATCAGCTTTTCCATTTGCTCGGACAATGGCAACCCCATCCAGGCCATAACCGCGATTAAGCAAAAGGCGCTGGCGGTCCATATGGCGCGTCTCCATCTTCTCCATCGTTTTTTTAAGTGTTTTTTGATTTGGAAGATATTCACGGTTATCCCCTTCTATCGGACTTTTGTCTCTATTGTGGCCGACAGCGGGAACCTTTATTCAATTTTGGAAGACGGCAAGCCCCCGAAATGACCGCATCAACAATCATAACCACCCGTCCAACGGGTGGTTTGCTCTTGGGGTATAACCCCCTGTTGCCAAACTGCGCCTAAAGACGCTAGCCTGACAATAAAATTGTTCAGGCTCAGTGTATTTTGTCACCTTCACTTACCAGTTAAACTGGTTTACTTCTTCTTGCCACCGTTACTGCTGAACGGATCTTCATATTCTTTTACACTCAGCTTATCCATCGCCTGGTCGTGTACTTCTTGTTCACGAATATACTTTGCTACGGTAGCTTCATTCAGTCCCACTGTACTCACATAATATCCCTCCGCCCAAAATTTTCGGTTCCCGTATTTATACTTTAATTGGGCATGTTTCTCAAAGATCATGAGGGAACTTTTTCCCTTCAGATATCCCATGAAAGATGACACGGATATCTTTGGTGGAATGGCTACCAACATGTGTACATGATCCGGCATCATATGACCTTCTAGAATCTCCACGCCTTTATACTTACATAGACGTTTGAAAATTTCGATCAAGTCTTTCCTCACTTGATTATAGATTTCTTTCCGTCTATACTTCGGGGTGAACACAATATGGTATTTGCACATCCACTTTGTGTGAGCAAGACTGTAGTTCTTGTTTGCCATCTAAGACCATTCCTTTCATTGAGCCTGAACATCTCAATTTTATCGGGATGGTCTTGTTGGTCAAACCCTCGTTCCCTCCACCCGCATAGCGGGTGGTTTTTTGTTTCGCACGCTTCGCGTACTCAACTGGCTAAAGCCTAAACAAAAGCAGCCATCCGTTTAAGGATGACTGCCTCCATACATCGGGACGACACGATTCGAACATGCGACCCCCTGGTCCCAAACCAGGTGCTCTACCAAGCTGAGCTACGTCCCGATAGCCAAATGGCTTGCCGATTCGGAAAATCGGGCCACTTGCTCTATTATAGCGTTCAAAATGAAGAAGTCAAGAATGAATCTTCGGTCATCGGCGATGTTTGTTCCCGGCCGCCGCTCCCCGATTTTCGCGCATTCTTCAAAGCAGCCAGCTTTAGAAAACCAGCTTTAGGGTCTTGATCTCGTAAGGATGAAAATCAAGGACTACTTCACCGTCATTCACAAGCGGCTCCTCCATTTCTTCCTCCAATAGATTAACCACCATTGCCTTGGCCGCGGGAAACTTCCAATGCAGGCGAACCTGCTCACGTGCACCGGATGATTCGTAAAATCGCAAAATAATCCCTTTTCCGTCCTCTGCCATCTTCATCGTGTCCAGGATGACATGGTCGCTAAGCAGGCGTAAGAACGATCCTTCGCTGGGCAGAACTCCTGGCTGAACCTTCGCAAGCTCAACAACGACTGGCTGATTTAATTCAGCTGCGGCATGTACGACCTTCGCCTCCCGCCAATTCCCGCGATGCGGATAAAATGAATACGTAAACTCGTGAAGACCCAAATCGGCATGCTTATCCGGCCACTTTGGTGAACGCAGCAAGGAGAGTCTCATGATGCCTTCCTTAATGTCATATCCGTATTTACAATCGTTCAGAAGGCTGACTCCGTAGCCGCCCTCGGATAAGTCGGCCCACCGATGCCCACAAACCTCGTACTGAGCCTGATCCCAACTCGTATTATTCGTAGTGGAGCGTTCCAGGGCACCGAACGGAATCTCATACGTTGCCTTAGTAGCAATCACATCTACGGGGAAGGCCACTTTCCATAATTTGTGATCCTCCTGCCAGTTCACAGAAGTCTTAAAGTCCACTCTTCTTGTACCTTTATGAAAAAGGATTTCCTGTTCGATCGTAGACCGGCTCCAAGACCAGCGCAAACGCAGCACGTCTCTGACACATCCTCGTTCAATAACCTCGAAGGATTCCAACTTCGCCGTTCCGGCAGATTGCTGGGCATACCGACTGTCCACGTCCCATGCATCCCATTCCACAGGCCGGTCATGGAAAAACTGAAACTCGTTGGCGACCGTTCCGGCTTTCAACAGTTCACGGTTCTCTTCCTTATCCAGCCAGCGAGTGATCTCTCCGCGTTCGTTAAACTCCATTACATATTTATCCGTCTCCCATTGTAAACATTGAGCGGGATCACGCTGCCCTGCATCCATTTGATTTCCCTTCATATTTGATCGCTTTGTACGCAGCCATACCGTAGTATAACCGAAGGCCGGAATCTCAGGTAGTTCTACCAAAAGGCAGGGGCCATTCTCCGTCTCTATGAGCTGTGATTTCAAAAGTCTCCCTTGTCCGTCGAACCCCCTTCCTTCTGTTCCCGCTTCCAGCGGCAGCTTAATCACGGCATTTCGTTTCCAGCCAAGGCTGTTGAATACAATATAGGGAATGCCCTCCCCCTCGATCCGAATGGCCGATTTTACGCGATCGAGCCCACTTTTCAATACCGAATGGCCAATTTGAGACACCTCCGCATACTCTTTAGAAGATGTCTCATACACCTCAGGGATGGATGAGCCGGGAATGATATCATGGAATTGATTTAGTAAAAGCAGCTTCCAGCCTTGCTCCAAAGCCGGAAGGCAATCCCGATCAGCCGCAGATTCTACATTCAGGCAAGCCGCCAAGCTGCTCCAGATCTCCGCCTCCCGGTATAACAACTCCATCTTGCGGTTCATCTTTTTGTTCCTCGCCTGGGATGTATAAGTTCCGCGGTGGTATTCCAGGTACAGATCACCGTACCATTTAGAAGCAATCTGGTTAGAGCAACCTCTCCAAAATCACTTCAGGCAGATGATTGATCTTTTATAAGTGGACGATCGCTACGGGTGTTTTTTTAATCAACCGCAGATCCGTTGTCACAAATCTTGACTTCCGTTTCTTCCGGTCGATAAACCGCAAGCAACCGGCCGTCGAGATCTGAAGCGAACATAACGGTTCGCTCTGCCTCAAGACGGAACGCATAACCGATTCCGTTCGACGTATCCCTGATTTGAATCTCTGCATCAACCGCGTATTCAGATACGAAAATGTATAGGATCCCCAACGGGAACGAAAGCTTACGCCCATAAACGCCGCTAAGCTCTCCCCCTTTCAACCATTCCAGTTCCGGACGCACCCCCGCTTCATTCAGCGCCAGGCGATAAAGCGCGACCAGCGGCTCCGTCCGGCTGTTCAATTCCAGGGGGAGCGGACAATAAATCATGTTCCCCGCGCCCAACGGGATCGTACGAACACAAACAGGGCCATCTTTCTTCCAAGACGATGTCTGTTTAAACACCTCCGCGATCCGCTGTTTCGGAAAACTTACGGGAAAATGCTCGTTTTCCAACAGCAGCCCCTCTTCCCTACAAACATTGACAAGCTCTTCCTCCCCCAACATTTCGGCCATTCGGTCCGTAGGCTTCCAATACTCGTCGATCCCGATCGGGCCAGTGAACAACAAGGTGCAGCCCGACCGCTCAGCATACGTCACCAGCCGGCTGAGCGCTTCCCCGTTGAAATTATGCGGGCTCGGAACCATAATCAACTTCGGCGGGAACTTCTCCAATGTATCAAGCTGATATTCCGACAGCGCCCGGAAGGGCTGTTTTATCTCATACGACATGACCCGTGCTAACTGAGTCGTAGCGTCCATGGCGAGTTTCCGGCTGGAGAAATCATTCGAATAAGGGTATACAACGACAGTTTCTTCCGGTTCCCGTTCATGAAATAACCCCGAGATTTCCCCGATGAAGCGGCCAAAATGATAAGACACATCCGCTTCCGGCTTCTCCGTGCCATCGGCACGCACCGCCCCGATATTCGACTCGTTAACATTGTTCATGTAGAAATTTATATTCCAGATCCATTGAACTGCGCCAGCCCCTCCCGTAGCGAACGCATAGGCGTATTTCCGCTCCAAGATGGATCTAAGCTCCTCCTCCGAACGCTTCGCTTTCCCCTCCGGCGTCTCCACATACATAATGCCCGTCTCTTGGATCAAGTTCGGTTTATCCGGCGTTTTTGTGAATACTCCGTCCCAAACAAGATCATCGTTTTGCCACCAGGAATGCACTGAGGTATAATCCACTGCGCTTTCATAGAAGAATGGCGTTGGGCGCTGGCTGGCCAATCCTTCGTCCTGGCCGACCGTAATCAATTGCTTATCCGAAAACACGCGGATGGTGTCCGTCAGCTCTCCGATCCAGCGGTTGTGCATATCCATACTGAACAGCGTGAAATCGAGCAGCACAGCATTCCGCAACGGCTGTACGCCGGTGGTGCTGAACGAAATGTCGCCGGCGCGAGGCGGACGCGCCGCGGAGAAATCCGGCAAATCGTCCGGCGTCATATTCCATCGTTCTTGCAAAAGCCGAATGTCGCCGCCATGGCGTTTCTCCAGCCATTTTGCGTATTCCCGGCGCTCCCATTCGTCGCCGACCGGCTGCGGGCCGTTAAAAATATCGTGGGGATTAAACAACGATGGTTCGTTGATCAAATCCCAATGTACATTCGTCGATAATTTATGCCGCGAGACGATCGCGGCAACAAACCGTTTCTGCGCTTCTACGCTGCGCGGGTCGAGATAGGGATTGACCCCCTCCCACATTTCAGGCGTGAAGGTGAAGAAGGTGAACACCACTTCCAGGTCATGCCGTTTGGCGGTTTGCACGAAAGCATCGATCGCCCGCAGCGCTTCCTCGCTAGGGTGTCCGTCCGCGTACATGATGTGGCGCCAGGCGGTCCAAATCCCGGTGCGGATCAGATTAATTCCCGCCGAGCGGATCTGTTTCATATCCCTATCCCATACTGAGGCATTCGGCAAAAACAGAAACTTTCTCGCCACGTCCGACGCCATATACGTCATGCCCACCACGGGAAACGGCTGCCCGTCACGACTGAAATAGTCACGGTCGCGGCTCAAGTGTGAGCCGGAGGTCAACAACTCGCGGTCATATCCCCAAAACCCCTGACGAAGGAAACGGATTTCTCCATCGGAAGCCTCCGCTTTGCATTCAACCGTGTAGAAGCCGGGGGTTAACTCCACCTCGACGGCGATCCGTTCCGCCGCCCACTCTGTCGAAGCGCAGGCGGAAATTTCTCCGGTCCAAATCGGGCTGCACCGTTCGTTCTCTTCCTTATATACTCGCAGGGAGAATTGCCAATGCCTCTTGTTCTCTACGAACTCTCCGGTCCTCGCCAAGGCTTGAAGCTGAAGGTTCAAAATCGGTCGTTCCCCGGAATAATAACTTGCGTAATTCGGTTTCAGCCACATTTCGGTAACTCCCCGTCCGCAGAACGCGCTCCACCGGACCAGAGCGTCGATGCCGCCACTCTTCCAAAACTCCTCCCGCAGTTCCAGATTGACGAAAATCCACCTCCCCCCCGCAAAGCAACCTTTCGTATGTTCAATCAAAACTGCGGGAGCGGCAATCTCGCGCCCGTTCGCCATCACTCCCTTAAGCAGCGGATAGATATGGGCATCCATCGGTCCGGCGCTGCCGCCTTGGCCGGGTTGATCGTCGGACTTGGTTGGATGAAGAACGAAGCCTACGGTATCCTGAATGGCAAACAGTTCTTGCGCCCCGTCGAACAGCGGAATATCGGCGGAACAGACAAAGCGTTCTACCCGCCGAGCATCAACGGGTAATTGCTCGTGAATATTCAACCGCTGGTGGTACGCGGTCTGCTCCGATTCCACAGTCCAACCGGCCCCGTTATGATATACAGGTAACCGAAAGGTCGCTCCGCCCAAGTGCAACAAGCCCCCGCCTTTTTCCAAAAAAGACAGGATTGACGGCCAGGCCGATTTGGGAAAATAGCTTCCGTGAAGATGAATCAGTACCTTTGCGTCTTTCAGCGCAGCCGGTAACTGTTCTGCGGTGCACACCCGGCCTTTCAAGGATAACTCCTTCTCCGAGAGAGAATCGGGACGAATTCCCGAGTAAGGAAAGTTCCTGTCGTAAAAAATGACAACACCATCGTTTCCGTCTCTTTGTTTGAACATCACATTATTCCCTCCATTCGCCTTCTACTGTGAGCAGTGCCTGCAGGCCTTCTGCCGCATTCGGCCCTATGGTGATCCGAAACTCTCCCGGCTCGACGAGCTTACGCAAATCGGCCCCCAATAGGGACAATTCCTCAAAGCCGACGCAAAAGGTCACCTCGGCCGATTCGCCCGGCTCCAAGTAAATCTTCCGAAAGTCTTTCAACTCTTTCTCCGCCCGGGTAAACGAACTGACCAAATCGGACACGTACAATTGGACCACCTCGTAGCCTGCCCGGGCTCCGCTATTCGTCACTATAACGGAGATCTCGGTACTCTCGTTACTGCCAATCGTCCGGCGGGACAAGCACAGCTTTCCGTAATCAAACGTTGTATAACAAAGACCGTATCCAAACGGATAGCGCGGTTGAGTATCCACCTCCAAATAGCGGCGTCCTCGGGTTCGTTTGCCGTTGTAAAGCAACGGAACCTGGCCCGCATGCTTCGGCAGGGATAAGCTCAAACGTCCGGAAGGATTAGCGTCCCCGAACAAAATGTCGGCAATCGCATGACCTCCTTCCTGTCCGGGGTACCAGACTTCAAGAATGGCCGCCGCGTTCTCGTCGACCCACGGCTCAATGATCGGACGTCCGTTAATATAAACGACGATCAACGGTTTGCCCACACGGCCGATTTCCTGCGCCAGAGCAAGCTGGACGCCGGACAGTCCAAGATCCGCGCGGTCAATTCCTTCACCGCAATCCATATCGCTGATTTGCCCCTCGCGGGCAAGCGACGCCCCGGTACGTTGATCCACGGTTCCCTCTCCGAAATCCCGAGCGCTGGATCCGCCTAATACGAGCACAACCGCGTCAGCGCTGGCGGCAGCCTCAACGGCTGCGGAAAAACCGGCCGTTGACGCGTCGCGAATGCGACAACCCGGGGAAAATAACACCTCGGTCCCCAAGCCCGCAAGTTTGGTCCGGATCCCCTCCAACACCGTTACGCTCTTTCCCGGCGGCTGCGGCGAGGTATAGTCGCCAAGCTGATTGTAGGGGGAGTCGGCATTCGGTCCGATCACGGCGATCCTTTGGATACTGTTGCGCTGAAGCGGGAGTATTCCCCCCTCGTTTTTGAGCAACACCGTTCCCTGTATGGCCGCTTCTTTAGCCAATTCCCGATGATTCGCATTGTTTATGAAGACTTCCGCTCGTACGGGGTCGGCATAGGGCTGCTCAAACAATCCCAAGCGAAATTTGGCCTCTAGCACCCTTATCACCGCTTGATCCAGTTCCTCCATACTCACCTTGCCCCGCTCGATTGCTTTACGCAAGCTTGTTCCGTACATATAACCCGACATTTCCATGTCTACTCCTGCTTTCAAGGCCATTGCGACCGCTTCCTCCCCGGAAGCGGCGATGTTGTGCCCTTCCGCAAGCATATCGATTGCGCCGCAGTCCGTAATGACGAAGCCGTCAAATCCCCATTGCCGACGCAATACTTCTTCCAATAGATAACGGTTCGCGGTGCAAGGGATACCATCGATTTCGTTATAAGCCGGCATAACCGATAAGGCTCCAGCCCGAACCGCTTGCCGAAACGGGAATAAATCAATCTCATGAAGCTCGCGCAGCCCGATATGGACCGGCGCTCCGTTACGTCCCCCTTCGCTGCTCCCGTAAGCGGCATAGTGCTTCAAGGTAACCCCGATGCTGTTCGGAGAATCCAGCCGCCGTCCCTGCATCCCTCGGACTACAGCCTCGCCCATTCTTCCGACGAGATACGGATCCTCGCCGAAGCATTCCTCCGTTCTTCCCCAGCGCGGATCCCTCACGACGTCCAGCACGGGCGAGTAGGTGACCGCCCCGCCTTGAGCGCGCGTTTCGAGCGCGATGGCTTGTCCTATCTCCTCCAGTAACGCCGGGTTCCAACTGCTGCCGATGGAGAGCGGCACCGGGAATACGGTCGCTCCGATCGCCATATGGCCGTGCGAGCATTCCTCGCCGAAGAGAATCGGAATTCCCAGGCGGGTGCCTTCTACGGCCATACGCTGCAGCAGATTGATCGCTTCGGCGCCTTCGCGCGGAGAAAAGCCCGTCTGCAGCGTAATGCCCGACCAGGGATCAGCGCGCAACGTCCCGTAAAGAGAGCCGATTCCGCCTTTCAACAGCGTTTCCTGGAACTGCTCGGTCGGCGCCGGTTTACCGTCCTTTCGCTCCACCGCCTTCCAGCCGAAAAGCTGACGCAACTGACCGATCTTCTCATCAAGATCCATCTCCGATAAGAGCAATCGAGCCCTGTTATCGCATGAGAGCCCTGCATCTTTGTATGTCATGATACTTTTCACCCCTCAAAAGATCCATCTGTAACAGCAGATTTCTTCACCCATAAAAATGGCCCTCGCACCGGGCAACTGACGGCGCAAGGGCCTTAACCATAGGTTCAGATCGTCCCAGCCGAGAAACTACCGGTCCAGGGCCTTCTGATATATTTCGATATACCGTTTCAACTGCAGACCCTCAAATCCGCTGACGTAACTGTCCCAATCCTTTTCAATATCTTTGCTGCCCGTAATGAATTGGGCCATGTTCGAATTTACGTAATCGGAAATCGTCGTCTTCAACTGCGCCGCTTCGTCGGAATCCTCCGCAGCGATGAAAGTCCCCTGCGGATAAGCGGAAGTTGTCGCGTACGGCTCATATTTTTCCTTCGTTTCTTTATACAGACGAATGCCGTATCCGCCTTGAACCAGCGGGTCTTGCGGCGCCGTCCATGAAGCCAAGTATTCCTTCGTTCTCAGGGAAGGACCGATCTGCTCCCAGGAGATGTTATGCGTATTGGTGTAAGTAAATGGAACATCGGTGTATTTTGACTGTTGACCGTTAAAATCGAGCTCGCCGGATTCGGCTTTACGCCAGCGCTCTCCTTCGGGTCCTTTCTCTTGCAGCAGAATGGATTCTTCCGTGAACAGAAAGTCAACAAGGCGCATCGCGGCAATTTGCTGTTCCTTCGTCGCCTTATTTGTAAGTGCAAATTGTCCATTGGCGATCCCGTTGACAACTCCGGCCTGCTGCACCCCATTCGGCCCTTTCAACGGAGGCACGGCAACATAATCCTTGTGTCGAGGGTGGGCGTCATCCGGAGATAATGCGAAGCTGATCAGCATCGTTGTAATGGAACCCATAATATTGTCGGGCTCACGGTTGGCCAACTGGTTGACGGCATCTTCATTTTGCGTAAACGCCCCCTGGTCGATCAGCCCTTCCGCGTAGAGCTTCTTCATATACAACAATCCCTCTTTCCACGCTTCTTGGTTGGCGGCGAAATCTACGGTACCGTTATCCACCGTCAGGTAAGTATCGGCATCATTGTAGATGAAGGCATTCATCAAATATCCGTCAAAATTCCCTTTGTCGATAGCGGATTTAACCGTACCCGTTAACGGAATTTCATCGGCTTTGCCGTTCCCGTTCGGGTCCTGCTCCTTAAACGCCTTCAGCACGGTATAAAGCTCATCCGTCGTTGTCGGCACATCCAGTCCCAACTTATCGAGCCAGGCCTTGTTGATCCAGTACTTCTGCGGATAAGTACAATGGAAACACTCATTTACCATTGGAATGGAATAAATGTTGCCATCCGGCGCTGTCATCGAGGGTTTCAAATAATCAATACTCTCCATAGCCGCTTTAACGTTTGGCGCATATTGATCGATCAAATCGTTGAGCGGCAGGAACACGCCCTGGGCCCCGTACCGCATCTGTTCGTCTTTAGATAGATTGCCGTGCAGGATCACTTCGGGATAATCTCCGCTGGCCAACATCAGTTGCTTACGCTCATTCAGCGCATCTTCGGCTGCAAGATCCCAATCAATATGAATGTTTGTTTTCTCCTCCAGCCATTGGGTGTAAAGATTCGTTTCCATATTTTCAATCGTCGGTTTTTGCGGCGCAAACATTTTAAGCGTCATTTTCTCATTCACGATGGGAAGCTCGCCTACCGGGTTAATGGTCACTCCGGCACTATCCTCGGCTCCACCTTTGTCCGCCGCGTTCTTTCCGCCGGAGCAAGCTGACAAGATCAACGTCAACGCAACAAATAACAGCAAGCTCTGGGATAATCGTTTTTTCATTTTTTTCTCCTCCTTACACATTATGGAGTTTCTTGCGATGGATCATATAACTGTCCTCTGTCCACACCGGCAGGTCGGACGCCCCAATCGGCAGCCGGACCTCTCGACATTCCCCCTTTCCGCGCAAGCGTTCGTTCACTGCCCCGCAAGGGTCACCCCTTCAGCGAACCGATCATGACTCCCTTTACGAAATGCTTCTGGACAAACGGATAGATCAGCAATACCGGAACGCTCGCCACCACAATCAGCGCGTACTTGAGCTGATCCTTCAGCCCTGATTGTGCAGTCAGCATATCCACGTTGGAAAGCATTGCAGGATCTATTGTATTGGTGATCAGAATGTTCCGAAGAACAATCTGCAGGGGGAACAACGACTTGTCTTTCAAAAAGATCATTGCGTCAAAATAGGCATTCCAATGACCCACGGCGTACATCAGCGTCATTACGGCGATAATCGGCTTCGACAGCGGCAACACAATGCTGAAGATAAAACGCCAATCGCTGCTTCCGTCCAGTTCCGCCGCCTCGTTGAGTTCCTCGGGTATTGTAGATTGAAAAAACGTCCTCGCCACAATCACTTGAAAAACGGCGAGAGCCGTCGGTAAAATGAGCGCCCATCTAGTGTCCAGCAGTTGCAGGTCCTTCACAACCAAATAATAAGGAATAAGCCCTCCGTCAAACAGCATCGTAACCATGAGCAGCCCCATAACGAATCCACGGCCAGCAAGCGTGCGACGGGACAGCGGATAACCAATCATAATAGTCAAAACGACGTTCAGAGTCGTTCCCACACATGTATAGAAAAGGGAATTCAGAAAACCGGTAATGATATCCCCATTTCGAAAAACCGCTTTGTACCCTTCCAGAGAGAACTCGACCGGAAACAAGAAAACCCGTCCCGAAATCACCGCTTGCGGGGAGCTGAAAGAAGAACTAACGATATTCATCAAAGGAAACAGTACGATGATTAAAACGATCACCAAAAAAGCATATATACCTCCTAGAAACAAGCGATCTCCCATAGATTCGCGCAATTTCCCGTCAGGCGACTTCGTGCGAACCGATGCCATAATACATTCCCCTTTCTACCACAGGCTGGTTTTGGCCAGCTTTCGCGAAGCATAGTTGACAATCAGCAGCAAAATAAGATTAATCATGGAATTAAACAACCCTACCGCTGCTGAGAAACTGAAATTGGCGCCGATCAAACCAACCTTGTACACATAGGTGGAAATCACCTCGGAGCTCATCACGTTGAGCGGATTTTGCATCAGAAATATTTTTTCAAAACCGATCTTCATCATATTTCCGACATTCAAAATAAGCAGTACGACTGTAATCGGTAGGATACCAGGCAGGTCAATATGCCAAATCTTCCGCAATCTTGAAGCACCATCCACTTTAGCCGCTTCGTATAAATCGGGATTAATACCCGCCAGCGCAGCGATATAAATAATTGCTGAGTAACCCGTAAGCTGCCAGGTCTCCGATAAAACGTACACGGTTTTAAACAATCTCGGCACACCCATAAAGTTGATCGATTCAAAACCCAGCTTATTCAGCAAAAGGTTTATGACGCCGAAATTCGGGTTCAGCGCCACAATAAGAATGGAAACCATAATAACCGTCGAGATAAAATAAGGAGCATAAGTAACCATCTGAACTGTTTTCTTAAACCAGCGACTTCGAACCTCATTAAGCGCAAGAGCCAAAATAATCGGGGCAGGAAAATTAATCAGCAGATTGTATAGGCTAATTCCCAAAGTGTTGAATATATAGATCCAGAAATTCGGAAGATTGAAGAAACGAACAAAATGGTCAAGCCCTACCCAATCACTGCCCCAGATTCCTTTGACGACGTTGTAATTTTTAAAAGCGATCTGGGCCCCTGCCATGGGGACATATTTAAAGATGATCAAATACAGCACCGGTGGGATCAGCAAAAGATATAATTGCCAATGCTTGCGCAAGCTTTTAGCCACTCCTCCTCTTCTTTTGCTTCTCCTTCCGACGCCCCCTTCCCGCACCTGCAGCAGCTTATCTGCTCCGGCTCTGCCTGCCGCCATGATACTCTCCACCTTTCTCAAGAACTTCGTAAGCGTCCGGCTTAGGCCTGTGCTTCACTACTCCAATGATAAGTTTCCTGCCACCTGTCATACAATCTGCAACTTTCTACAGCTTAACCATTTTCGAGAAAACGCTTTCTACGGGCGTTTAAGGTTTATGTGTAAAAAAAGAGGCCATCGCTTGATAGGAATTTGTTATATCCTATCTATGCGAATGGCCTTTAGCAAGGCAAACTATTCTTTTTTCGAACGGACTAAGCCCTTTTTCGCTCCCCTTTGCGATATTCACCCGGTGATATGCCATACACCCGACGGAATACTCTCGTGAAGGAATTGGCGCTGATGTAGCCGACCTGCTCGCTAATAGCAAGGATAGGCATGTCCGTTGTTTCCAGTACGGTTTTGGCTGCATCCATACGGAGCCGGATTAAGAAGTCGACAAATTTTTCACCGAATTCTTCTTTAAACAGCTTGCTCAGATACTTGGGGTTAATATCAAACAAATCGCTCAAATAATCCAGAGACAGGTCGGGATTATCGAAATGCTTCTCAATATAGGTCCGAACCTCCAGCATGAGCTTATGGTAGTTACGCGAGTCGCGAAGCGCATGCATCCGCTTGGAAAGTTGGCCTAGAGCCCGAAAAAAGTCTTCCTCCACCCGATCAATCGTATCAAAATCAAGCAGTGCGGCCTGCATTTCCGGCAGCGTCCGACTCTGCCATTCACCGCGAATTTCCTGCGGCAGCATTCCCGTTTCTCGATCCAACTGGTACAGAAGGAAATGAATTAAGCTAGTCAGCTCGTCCTTGCGCAACATCGTTCTCCGTATCCGTCCGAACAGTTCTTTCAATTGTTGCTCCCATGAACTATCGGCTAATCGGAATTCACCGATAATTTGGCGGATCTCCTTCAGGTGCTCAAACAATTCTCCTACCGTATCCTTGATCTCGCCATAAAGAATGACACGATTTACCCCGGTGGACGCTTTAAATTGGAGGGCATCCAGACATTCTCTATAGGCTCTGCGGACTTCCTCCGGGATAGCCACCGGTTCGCTAAGGCCAAATGTCACAGTAAAGCCGTTGCTCTTCGCGATGTCGACACGCCAGCGATCAAAGACGGAGAAAACATGTTTTTCATCCAGCGTCTCCGCTTCCGGAAAGCACAAAATACCACCAAGTTTCCGGTCCTCCAACCACCCGCACCAAATCTCATAGCCTGCCTTTTCAGCTAGTTCGACTACCTTCTCCTCAAGTTCGGCTTTCCAGTTGACGAGCCCCTCTGCCGCCTGTACCTTCACAGCTTCTCCGTACCCGTCGACCTCAAGTATAAACACCAAAGAAGGGCGGAAAGAAGGCGGCATTCCGATCAAGCGCAATTCCTGCTCCCAGACGGGGAGAACCCCGCTTCCCTTCAACAGCTTCTCGAAAACATGCTTTTTCCGGATAGCCTGAAATTCTCTTTGCTCCTGCAAATAGAGATCGTTTTGCTCCACAATTCGGCCGATTGTCTCGCCGATAAAATTGAACTCATTAGGATAAGTGGATATTTTATCGGATTCCGTCCCTGCGTATACCTGAATTTGGCTCACAAGCCGTTCGAGCGGCTTATACGCTCTTCTGGTAACGATAACGATCCACAAAATACCGACGAAGACCGCAATCCCCCCTAACATCGCCCAAACTCCGCTCATTGATTGCAGCAGCTGGACGGCACTATTCCGAATTAAACCGCTTTCAATTGTCCAGCCTGTATAATCCGAGGAAAGACGGGTTAAAACATCGCTTCCTTTCATACTTGCCGAATCGCTTTGTTGGTTATCCAACAAGTCCTTCCCGTTCTTATCCAGAATTCGAACAAAGCTAACCTCGCTATCGTACATCTCCTTTACCTGACGCGATAGTTTTTCCTTGTCCACATTAATGACGATAATTCCTTTGCTGCCGGAGTAAAAAGGCATCGGCCGGGCAAGTGTCACCACACTGCGTTTCGCCTGAAAGGAAAATTCGTTAAATTCCCGTATGCCCGACCATTCGGACGGGCGGCCGTTGGCGAAATAACTTCGGATAAAATCCCGGTCTCTGAAGCTTTCCATATTGCTCGACGTACTCAAACTTAATACAAAGCCGTCGCTTAAACGTACAAGATAGATGGAATCGATATCGGGAAAGCTGATTTTTAAATCCTGCATCGCTTTGACGGCTTCCATATACACATAAATTTGGGATGTATCTTTTTCCTGCAGAAAGGCTTGAAAGCTATCATTTACCATCGATTCACGAAGAATCCGATGATCGATATTCTTCAAGGTCTGCTCTGTATACCGAAGCGCTTGTCCGGCTAGCGATTCATTGCTTTTGAGCGACTCTCTCCGGCTTTGCTCGCTTAACGTCTGATAAAATATAAACACTAGGAAAGACACTACGACAAAGAACACCGGCGTGTAAGCCAGCAGCATTCTGCGAAACCAGTTATATCCCATTGCCGTCCCCCTCTGTTCAATCTTCCTCTTTGTTGATTATTGCAAAGTGCCGCCTCTTCTCTCTTAATTCTTATCAATTCGGGCAACTTTTTGTGTTTTTTTATCATACCACTTTTCTTCGAAATAACCGCGAATTTTTGAAAAATGCATAAAGTTGAAAAACGCTGATTGCCACGCCGCTTCCCTAGCACTTAGCATACTTATCATAGTCGTGTCAGTTTTTTGCCATTCACAACAGTAAAGTAAAGGAGTAGATCACTAGTGACAACACTGATTCCTCCGGGCAGCCTTGTCGTTTCGTGTCAAGCATTGGAAAATGAACCTCTGCACGGCAGCTTCATTATGGCCGCAATGGCGCGCGCTGCAAGTTTGGCGGGGGCTCGCGGCATCCGTGCGGGAGGAGCAAAGGATATCGCTGCCATAAAGCAATCGACGAATCTGCCGGTAATCGGCCTGATCAAAAAAACATTTCCGGATTATGATGTCTTTATTACTCCGACACTGGATGACGCCATCGCCATGCATGAAGCGGGCGCCGATATCGTCGCTCTCGATGCCACAGGCCGAAAGCGCCCGGATCAACGAACTTTATCCGAAGTAATCTCCTCGCTTAAAAAGAAAAACATCCCGGTTATGGCCGATATCTCAACTTTCGAGGAAGGGGTAACGGCGGCTGCGCTCGGGGCGGATTACATTTCCACCACGTTATGCGGATACACCTTCGAGACGGCAGGTAAGGAATTACCCGATTTGGAGCTTGTATCTAGGCTGACCTCGGCGCTCGATGTGCCGGTCGTAGCCGAAGGGGGCATTCATAAACCAGAGCAAGCGGCCGAAGCGCTGCGGCTCGGCGCCAGCTTTGTTGTCGTCGGCTCCGCGATTACAAGACCACAACTAATCGCCGCCGAATATGTCAAAGCCATGACAGCTGTTGCCGACGGTTCGCGATGAACCGCTGGCTTGGGATTGACATCGGGGGTACAGCAGTCAAGGCTGGTGTTGTTGCGGCCGACGGCTCTCTGATCTATAAAGCGAGCAGGCCAACCCATGCGGAACGAGGACGCGAGTTCGTTCTGTCGACAGTTCTGGAACTGGCCCGCGAGTTGCTGAACGCAGTCCCTTCTCTCTCCGGCATTGGAGTTGGTTCGGCCGGACGCATTGATCCAAATAGCGGTACGATTCTTTATGCCACAGAAAATCTTCCCGGCTGGTCGGGTACTCCCTTAAGAGCTGTCCTTCACAAAGAGTTCGGCCTCCCCGTATGCGTCGATAACGATGTGAATGCAGCCGCGACAGGCGAATGCTGGATCGGGGCCGCTGCTTCCTATCGGACCGTTGCCATGCTCTGTCTCGGAACTGGAGTTGGCGGCGCCTATGTATATAAAGGGACCGTTATCGGTGGAGCTCGCGGAGGAGCGGCCGAATGGGGCCACATGATCCTCCATCCGAACGGGCTGCATTGCAATTGCAAGCGTCGGGGCTGTCTCGAACAATATGTCTCCGGCACGGCGCTTAACCGGGCAGCCAGCCGGATCGACCCGTCCTGGGATAGCCGGACGCTGTTGCAGGCGGCGGAAAATGCCCACCCGTCAGCTTTAGAAGTCATCGAATCGTTTTCCATGAATCTGGCGATCGGCATTGTCAACGCAGCAACTGCTTACGACCCCGAGGCCGTGATCATAGGCGGCGGTCTCATTACCACACGCCATGTATGGTGGACTGAGCTGCAGCGGCAGATTAACCTGCTTCAGCCCGGTTCCTTTGTACTTCTGCCTGCTGTTCTCGGAAATGATGCGGGCATCATCGGAGCTGCGCGACAGATCCAGCAGATGACTGTTTTATAACTCCCCCGGAAAACATACAAAGCTATGTTTTTCCAAAACCAAATAACTTTGAGGTGATTAATGTGTCAGAAAAGCTGCTCAACTGGAGGTCGAAGATAGACGATATACAGGAAACAATCAAAGCCGGACCCTTCTCCCCTAACTGGGAATCGTTGCAGGTCTATACTCCCCCGGCGTGGTACCAGGACGGCAAGCTCGGAATATTCATTCATTGGGGTGTATACTCCGTACCGGGCTATGACAGCGAATGGTATCCGCGCAACATGTATATTAAAGGAACTAAAGCCTATGAGCATCACCTGGCTACCTACGGACCTCAGAACAAGTTTGGATATAAGGATTTTATTCCTCTATTTACAGCGGAACATTTCGACGCCAATGATTGGGCCAGTCTGTTCCGGCAGGCGGGGGCAAGCTTCGTGGTACCCGTGGCCGAGCACCATGACGGGTTCCCAATGTACGATTGCCCGTTTACTCCCTGGAATGCAGCTGCCATGGGGCCAAAACGGGACATTATCGCCGAGTTGGCCGAAGCGGTACGCAATCAATATTTAACGTTTGGCGTGTCCAGCCACCGCGCGGAAAATTGGTGGTTCTACAACGGAGGGCGCGACATCGAGTCCGACGTCACGAACCCTGCTTACTCCTCCCTCTACGGACCGGCCCAACCGTGCTATGGCGATCTTGCTTATCCGTTCCCTTTTTTACAGCCAAACGAGGAGTTTCTAAATGACTGGCTTGTTCGAACCTGTGATTTGCTTGATCGTTACGAGCCCCAGTTGCTATATTTTGACTGGTGGATTGAGCAGCCTGCCTTCAAACCCTATTTGCAGCGGCTGGCAGCCTATTATTACAATAAAGCCGCCTCACGGGATCTTGGGGTCGCGATAAATTACAAATTCGAAGCCTTTGCAAAGGGCAGCGCGGTTTACGACGTAGAGCGGGGATTACAGGAGGGGATCCAGCCCGAACTCTGGCAAACCTGTACCTCTGTGGCGAAAACGGCCTGGTGCTACGTGGCAAACCATCAATATAAAACTTCGGAAGAAATTATCGGAGATCTCGTCGATATTGTCAGTAAAAACGGCGTCATGCTGCTTAATATTGGCCCTAAACCAGACGGAACCATTCCGGATGAGGAACGGCGGATTTTGCTGGATATCGGAACCTGGCTGAGACGCAACGGAGAAGCCATTTACGGCACTCGCCCGTGGACGGTTTTCGGCGAAGGACCTACACCAATCGTGACAGGCACATTTAACGACATCAAACGGGCTTCCTATACAGATAAAGATATTCGTTACACTACGCGCGGCGACGTTTTGTATGCTATTGTTTTGGGGCGGCCTTCGGAAGGGCGAATCATTCTGACCTCCTTATCCCCAAACCGTAATCTTTACCCTTCGGACATCGAATCCATCGAACTCTTGGGCTCGCACCATGCCTTGAACTGGGATCGCAACAGAGAAGGGGTCATCATTGAGCTTCCTCCGGAGGAGCACGCCAACTTCGGCCTTTCGTTCAGAATCAACAAAAAAGCCAACACTATCTCCGTTCAAAACTGATAAGACAGAAAAGGAGCGGCGCAAGTTTCCCTGCGTCGCTCCTTTTTAATGCTCGCCCGTCTCCAAAGTTACCGGCAGCTTTCCTGATGCCTTCTTGTTTCCTATCAGGATTGCCGCGAGCAACTCCAATGTAATGGGCAAGTCTTCATAGCAGGCAATATATGTTTTCACTTGCGGGAATGCCATCAAATCATACGGATTACGAACGGATACCGCTACAACCCGCTCATGATTTTCCACGAGCCTCCTCACCATAATCCCTTGGGAGGGGAACCTCAATGTGTTGGAGGTCTGAACGATCACCTGGTCCGATTGTGAAGCGACCTTCATCGCCGTATTGATCTCTTCGTCGGTAGGGTTGGAGCCTACGACGATCTCGGTCATATTCCCGCAATAGCTGCGAAGTTCCTGCACCAAAGTATGCGGCAGTACCGTCGGGTCATCTCCTCCCATATGCAGTTGATGCTTAACCCGGACTACAAGAATCGATTGTTCCGGATCCAGCGGAAGTACTCCGCCTTCTTTGACCATGGTTATACTCTTGCCGACAAGCTCACGAACGGCAGCCGCGGATTCCGGCAACACGATAGTTTTGTTAGCCTGCTCCAAGCCGATCACTACATCCCACATATTTCTGCGCTTTTTCATATTCAGAATGCGCCCTAGCGATCTGTTGATCCTCTCCTCGGAAATTCTGCCGGTGCGTACAGCCTGTATAATCGCTTCAATGGCCTTGACCTGCTCGGTAAATGTATGGCTAACCAATACCATATCCACGCCCGCCTCGATGGCTCGCACGGCTCCCTCGGCCGTGCCGTAGTTGTCATGAATTGCTTTCATCTCCAGACAATCTGTCGTTATGACACCGTCGTATTGCAGTTTCTCTCTGAGAAGACCTGTCACCACGCGGTTTGACAACGTCGCCGGAACGCCTTCCGGCTCAAGTTCGGAAAATACGATGTGCGCCGTCATCATTAAATCAACCCCAGCCTCTATCGCCGCTTTAAAGGGGATCAGCTCCAATTTCTCCAGACGTTCCATGGAGTACGGGATTACGGGAAGATCGAGATGGGAATCGGTACGGGTATCGCCATGCCCCGGAAAGTGCTTCGCCGTTGCCGCGATGCCGGATTCTTGATACCCGCGGATGGCGGCTGCCCCCAACCTGGCCACCAAGTGCGGGTCTTCGCCGTACGAACGGATACCGATGACCGGATTCATCGGATTATTATTCACATCCATATCCGGCGCGTAATTTACGTTTATCCCCAGAGCTCTGAGCTCCTTTCCGCTAATACGTGCCATACGGTAAACCCCCTCCGCGTCACCGGCAGCTCCCATGGCCATATTGCCGGGGGTTAACGTAATTCCTTCTTTAACATGAATATTACTTCCGCCTTCCTGATCGACAGCTATGAGCAAAGGAACCCAATCTTCGTTTCCGCTCTTGGCCAACTCCTGCAAACTTCCGGTCAATACTCTCAACTGCGCGGGCGACTCAATACTGCGATTAAATAAAATAACTCCTCCAATATGATAATGTTGGACAAGTTTACGGACCTCTCCAGTAATTTCTTTCCCATTAAAACCCCCAACCACTAGTTGTCCCGCTTTCCGCGCCAAGCTCCAATTTAAAAAGTGCATGATACGCCTCCTGTATGCTCAATTTTCCCACCCATAAGGGTAGAGTAGAGTGTGTACAGGATCAACGCTCATTTTTCGCCTCCATTTTCGCGAACCATGCATTTTTCACAATGAAGATCACCATTACCAAGCATACTTAGTTATCTGTCGGAAGCAACATATTCTCATTCAGTAGGTTCCCAGTAGAAAAAGGACCACCCAGTTTGCAGCTTCGCTCCAATGAAGCTTTCTATAACTGCCGTATCACAGACAACAACCTTTGCGAGCTTTTACCCATATCACCTTTATATGACCGATACTTCTTTCTACGCACCATGCAGTTATAGTTTGAGCCTTTTGTTTCCAGCGTCATTATCGGTGATTGATAGTGTCATCACCTTTACAATCCTTGAGTGTCAATCAAATAACCCACTCAATTCGTCTTCAGGTGCGGATTAGGATGTTTATTTCTTTCCAAGTCTTTCTCCGTTTTGGATCCATAAGGCAGTTATGATATTATATCGAATTGAAACAGGTCGGACAGCAGGCATCCATTTTACAGAACAAATCATAATTTCGCTTAGTGCAACTCAGTAACCTATCATATTTAGTACTTCATCTTAAAAATCAAAAGTCCTAAATCACTGCAACTCCGTGATTTAGGACTTTTGATTTTTGTTTGATGCCGGTGAAGGGACTCGAACCCCCACGGTTTCCCTCACGATTTTGAGATTGGCGCTATGGAAGGAGGGAAACACTCGTTCGCCAATCATCGAGATTCCTTATGGGACAAGGGAAGTCGGACATGGATTATTTTCCCACTAACCCAATACGTCGCTTGTTTTCCGACAGGGTTTTGTGCGCTCGCTAAACCCACAGATTGACGCGGTTACAGGCCATCAGGCGCGCCAATCTTTTTACCGCACCAAACTCCCGATCCAAATTTCGGGAGGTTTCACATGCAAATTAACTCTGAATCCACTGTAGCATACGATGCTGTTTCGGCAAAAAAACAATACGCCGAAGCCGTCCGGCTGTTCTTGATGGACTGCCAGTTTCGCAATCTCTCCAAGTTTACCATAGACGGTTACCACGTCTATCTCAAATCGTTGCAACGCGATCTTGAAGATTGGTGCCTTTCCCTGGATAATCTGACCCCTAAAGACCTCTCCGTCCGCATGATTAACAAAATGCTCGAACAGCAATTTAAGCCCAATACGATCAACGGAAAGATTCGCACGCTTCAGCAGTTTTTCAAATTTTTATTCGAGGATGGATTACTGACGACTAACATTGCCGAAGGGTTAAAGCCCCTCAAGAACAAACGGCAAGTCGTTCATACTTTTTCCGAAGAGCAAGTCAAACGAATCCTAGCCTCCCCCGATCAAACTACATTTACCGGATTACGGGACTATGCCATTATGCTTCTTTTCCTTGAAACCGGCATACGCGTCATCGAAATGAGCCGTTTGAAAATCTCAGATGTGAATTTTGAGGAAAATACGGTGCACATTCAAATGGGGAAAGTCCGTAAATTCCGATTGGTACCATTTCAGGCCACATGTGCGGAGATCCTCAAACGATATATCGCAGAACGGGGAGATCAGCCCTTCAACGACCTTTGGGTCACGGTTTTCAATACACCCATGGCGAGAAATTCCTTCATTAAAATGGTGAAGGAGTATTTTCATCGAGCAGGCATTACTGGCGTGGAAGGAGCCTGCCATGTGTTTAGACACACGATGGCAAAATTGTTTTTGATGAATTGCGGCGACATCTTTACTTTGCAATACCTCCTCGGCCACGCCAACCTCGAAATGACTCGCTACTACGTCGAGTTGTTCAGCACCGATATTCATAAACAGCACGAAAAGTACAGCCCGATTGAGAACCTCGCGGACGAAGGCAACTTCAATGAAAGCGAGGTGCAGTAAACATGGAGATGCCGGTAAAACGTCGTAAAAATACACTTACCTCCGCTGCTACGCAGGTAGTTGCCCCAACATCGGCAGCTACACCGAGCAAGCCGCAAATCGGTTTTCCCAAACTGCTGCAATCATTTGTGTTTGAATGCCGGGCCAAAAATTTATCCGATCGAACTATCGAGTTTTATGAAGAAAATATGATCATGATGCAGAAGACTTTCGAAGAACAAAACCAGGACTTTGACGTCCTCGCCATGACCAACCGGGACATCAAGCATCATTATATCGGATATATGCTAGGCAAAGGACTGGCCAGCAATACGGTAAACGGGCGCATCAAAACCTGCAAAGCGTTTTTCAAGTTTTTATATGAGGAAGGCTATATCAAGCACAAACTGGCTGATGAACTACGGCTAATCAAAGCGGAAAAGAAAATGATCCAAACCTTTACCAAAGAGCAATTGCTTGCCTTGCTCAACCAACCCAATCGCCAAACCTTTACGGGATTTCGGGATTATACGATCATGATGGTTATGCTGGAAACGGGGATGCGGATCGGAGAATTGCTGAACTTGAAGGTCGGCGATCTTTTCTTAAAAGAAATGGAGATCCGGATTGTTCGG
The DNA here is from genome assembly GCF_057063165.1 of Paenibacillus sp. JL3B1040. NCBI lineage: Bacteria > Bacillati > Bacillota > Bacilli > Caryophanales > Paenibacillaceae > Paenibacillus > Paenibacillus tiangongensis. The sequence goes on from NZ_CM169317.1 coordinate 4,230,016, forward strand.
GGCAAAGGCGGAAAAGCGCGGCGCGTCCCCATTCAAAAAACGTGCATTAAAGTGTTGAAACAATACTTAGCCGAACGCGGTAATGTAGAGACGGACTGGCTCTTCGTGAATGTAGAGGGCACAGCCCTTCGTACACGAACCATACAGGAAAACATTCAGGAGTATGGGAAGTTAGCCGGCATATCGGGCGTTCGGGTATCGCCTCATACATTCAGACATACAATGGCGAAGTTTTACATCCTGAACGGCGGCGACGTTTTTACCCTACAACAGATTCTCGGCCACAGCACACTGGACATGGTCCGCTATTATGTAGAGCTTTTTAGCAAGGATATTCGGGAACAGCATCAGAAATATAGTCCGGTGGAGAATATGAGTCGACTCCGGATCGGTGGATAATATACAATAAGAAAATAAACAAAGGGCTGCATTAGGCGGCCCTTTGCTACTTTTCAAGACAATTTTGAGGAATACCCAAACTGTTCTTTTGAAAATACTGTAACTACTTATTATTTCATCTCAATGTAAACCAGAGTCGAAGTCCTACCTTCTAAAAGGATACAACCCATTTAATTGTTTTTCTTTCTCTTCTAAGTATTGTTCTGCCCAATCAACACCATCGCTGATTGCCTTTTTTATATTTCCTGTAGCATATGTAAAACTCTTGATATTAAGGAAGCTTACCTCGTAATCGCCTTGCATCCAGGTGTCTCCCTTTCCCTCTTCTCTAATCCAAATCCCAACAAAGCGATTTATAGCACAAATATGGGCTTCATCAATATGTCCAGATGGCTCTGATTTTTCAATAACAATAAATCTTGATGCGGCAGCATACGCTAACATTTTTTCCTCATTTGTAAGATGACCGATGTCGGGCTGATCTTTAATTAAATAAGGTGAATATCCTAGTTGTTTTAGTTCATTACAAATTGCGACCAATTTTGCCCATGCTTCTGGTGTATTGTCTTTCCCCAAAACTAGGACCATTGATTTCTTCCAATTATCAAGCCAATCCGAAAAAGATTTATTTTGTTTGGCTTCTTCAACTTTTCCATAAAATTCCTGTAATGCCTGCTCTAAACCATGATCAGACAAAGGTTCTTTTATTCCTAAGTCACCAAATTCTTGATACATCCTTGGGCGAATATATGAAGGTGACTCAAGATATACAAATAATCTATTGAATAACGATCGTTGAGTGAGCATTTCAACAAAAGCACTACATAACTGTTGCTTGGTCATCCCCCTACCAACATAATCTTCTTTTTCTAAATTTAACAAGCGCCCCAATGCATAAATTTCTTCTTCAGAGAATGATCGTTTCAAGAAATCTATTAAGCGTTGTTGATTCACCAGATTGTTTTCAAAATGTGAATTCAAAGAGTTTTCCCTCGTCTCCATTATTATTGAGCTCCAATCTAATGTAAGGATCAGTTGCTAGTTCTTCTGGCATCAAGATAGTTGTAATGATATATTGGAATTCAGGTTCCAAACCTTCATCAGTGAATGATTTTTCTAAGGTATCTTTCACATAAGTAAAAATCCTGTTATAAACAGCTGGATCAATGTCATTTATGTTAGGAGAGTCATGAACAAGTAATCTGGGATGGGGTGTATCAACCTTTAGTGCCAATTTTAATAATGCCAGGTCATAAGCAATCACTGCCAAAGTAATTGCTGCCGCGCCTGTATCTTTGCCCTCACCCAAATTAAGATATCTAATTTCAACTTCGAAATTTTTCGCCCTCTCACTTAGTTGAAATGAACCAATTCGGTTCTCAAAATATAAATAGGAAACAACTTCATGAAAGTACTTCTTCAAATTATCAATATTATCTTCCATTTGTTGTTGAACTCGGTTTCTGTTTGATTTTGCAATCGCAAGTTGATCCTTTGCTAAACCATGTTTCCTTTTGTATTCTTCATGATCTCGAAAATACTCTAAGTCTTGTCTTAATCCAGTTAGTTTCTCATTAAGTTCTTTTTGTTCCTTTTCAATTAGGTCGATTTTCGAAAGTATTTCACTTGCATCTTCTGAAATTTCCAAATTCAATTCATCTATTTTGCTGTCAATTTCAGACATCCTAAGTTGAAGCTCTTCTAATATATGATTTAACTCATTAATAGATTGAACCAAATCTTGTCTTTCGTTGGACAAAATAATTTGCATAGTCTCCAAAGCCTTATTAGAATCCTCTTGATCCTCTGCGCTTCGGGGACATTTAAAGGACGAGTCATTTGTAATAGTTACCAAACAAACAGGGCATTTCTCATACTCATAAGGATCTAATAGTTGGTGTGCATGATGAGCCGTTTCTAAATTTTCTTTTTCCGTTTGAACTTCATTAAGCGTGGCCTGAAAACTGTTAATTCTCATTTTTATTATGTTTTCTTCTTTAGAAAGATTTAATTTCTGCTGAAGAAACTCTTGCTTTTGCGTGATTCGTTCATCATCTCTTTGTTGAAGTAGGACTAATTGTTGTTTGAGGCCAGCTATTTCATCATTTTTTTCTTTGATCTGCTCTAATATTGTTGCTGCTTCCGATCTAATCAATTCTTCAGCTTGATTAACCTTATGATGTACATACTTTTTTATGATATCAAAAGCCTTCTTAGCTTCTTTTTCTGCTGCCTCAGCATCACTTACTTGTTTGTTTGCATCTAAGGTTTCAGAGGTAGTTAATCCAGAAAGAAATTGTTGCAGTTTACGTTTTTCATCAGCTTTAGTATAATAATTCCCCGCTTTATCTATAGTTTCAAAACCACCAACTTGATCCCTGAATAAAATCTGCATAATGTCACGAAACGTTATAAATCTTTCCCCTTCAAAAATGTTTGCTTTAGAAAAAATTGTTTCCTCCAAAAAATTTCTATAATTTTCAATTGGATATCTTTCGCCTGTGAGCTGTATTCCATTTAGTAAATCACTTATGCGCCAATCTTTATACAAAATACAAATATCACCTTTAACAAGATTTCGTTGAACGGTATATTTTTCATCTTTAATTCTAAATTCCATCAATAAATCATGTGATTCGAGTGTTTTTTTTCCAAACGCTTTATCTCGATTTAAAAAGCTGCTTTTCCCCAATCCATAATTTAGCAAATGACAAAAAGTTGTTTTTCCAACACTATTTCGTATTCCCGGTTGGCTATCTTGTCCTTCTCTAGAGGTTTCTTCCATTAAAGTTGCACGAATCACATTTAATCCCGCCCTGAATGTGACATCTGTTTTTCCTCTGGGCGGATTTATTGCGACACGGTTGATGAAGAGAAAGTTCCCCATTGTTCTTCTCCTACTATTCGTGATATTTGCTTATTAAGTAATTCAATGTTCATTCCCATCACCAAGCGACTCGCATAATCAGCTTTGTGTTGAATCCGCATAATGGTTTCGCTGCCTGATGAGATTTCTTTCTTGGAAATTAGTTGAACAAATTCATTTTCAATTTGAATAAGACCTTTTGCAAACAATTCTTTTATACCCCTAATAAAACGTATATCGTATTTTTGGTTAATATACGGTACCAGCATAGCATCTAAATTTCCAAGCTCCCATTCGGGGACTTTATTTAGAAAATCAACTTCTTCTTCCTTGCTTAAAAACTTGGAGAGTACCTTAGAGAAGCGTACAAGGTATAGTGCGCAAGCCAATTGGTTCATGGAGCATTTCGGCATGTAATTTAGTATTATAATTAATATCAATCCATTGACTGAACTACTCTCTTCAATATCATATGTAGCCAACTCTTGCTCAATATTTCGCTTAAAAATAATCTTTCACCTTCATTCATTAAAAATGTAACAATCGTATGTTGTGTCGAAAATAACTCCCGTTATCTGCTCAAGGCATTCATCGTAGTATTCCCGAATTTGAGGCGGCAGTTGCGCATATAAATGTTCAAGTAAACGCTCAAATCTAAAATCTGCTGTATACTGACTCACTGGGTAATTATCGCAAATGCGAAAATATAAAAACATGACCTTTTTTTTAAGATTATTATATTTGCGATATCCTAATTTTTTTGCCAAGCGTTGAAGCACTGAAATCTCTGTTCGACTTCTCATCGCATGTTCTTGCCTATCCTTAGAAAACTTTGCTTTGTTTTCAAGCTTGTCTTTGAACTCAGTCATATCTGCACTGTCAATATCCGCAGTATATTGTTCCAATTCAGCATCATCCATCTGCTCAAGCGCTTGCAGTAACGAAGTAAACACCTTACCGAATTGATTGGCTAGATCTGTATCGATTGGTCGGATCCCTGAGCTTTTATTTCCATTTTGGTGGATCGATACCTCGAACTCCTCAATTAACTTTGAAGTAACCCCTTTTTGTACGGATCGATCTACTATTGCACTTAGAGCTTGAAACGTAGTTGATCGCTGCGGATAAACATCATTGGGATGCTCTTCAAGTACGACACGACAAACTCTCTCAATCTGTTCAGGTGTAGGATTCATTTTATGAATTTTATCAATAATCAATTGTTTTTCCGGCTCGCTTGGACTAAGCATTGCCACAGCTATCACCTACCTATTCTATAAAAATGAGCCGATTGATTTACTTTCTAAGTACTTTGATGTACATTCGACATCTTTTCATATTTTCCCTCTTCAAATCAAATACTTGCCTTATGATATATTTCTACATTTTTTCCATTTCCCCTGCCTAACTCGACAACATAAATAGTACTCGGGGCCTATTTATTGGATTAAACCGAGTCGTGTCCAAAACGTAATAAAACTTGCGGTCTACGTATTACTGCTACTATTCAACCTGTTATTGAATTGTTAGGGTGTTCGATGATACCATAATGGTAAATATTGGTTTGCTTATTGGAGGGATGCAATTTTGGGTATCAAAATTACAGGAATCAGTGCCCCATTTGGAGGTTTATCGTGGGAAATCACTGAAAGTGAACGACAGGGAATTGAAAAGTTATTTTATTTTCTGGAGGCAAAGAGACTTCTTACAAATCCTATTGAAATGGAAATGCCGGAACATTGCGCTACCTCAACGATAGAAATTAAAAATTTTATCGTTGTTTTACTCGGTGACCGTGCATTCTCAGACGCAACTAAGACTATTTTGAGAAGTATGACCGATGCTTGCAACACATTTTCAGATGAACTTAACGCAAAAAAACGGCCTCACATTATCTATAAAAATGATCAAGGAGATTGGGTGGACAGCAACTACTCACAAATTTACAAAAACTTTAGAAGTACTATACGCTTAGGTATCCAAGAATTAGAAATACGCTTTAGACTTAAATTTGAAAAAGCAATTCCCGAGGAGTATTGAAATTTAGTATGAAGGAGAGTTCAACTCCTTCTCCTTCATACTTTAACATTTTAGATTTTCGTTGTCTTTCAGACTTCGTCCACCGGCAGCTCCAGCACATCCACCTTGCCATCCGCCAATCCAAGTTGTGAATGAAAAATATAGACCCGAAAAACGATACCTCAAGTCCCTTTACCCCCATACGCGTATTTTATTTCCTCCGTCCCAAATTCCGCATCGGAGATGCTTTCATATGCTGCAGCTTCTTTTCCGGCTTCCACAGGTTCACATATACTTTGACCATGTCCTGTGTGGTGTGGCCGAGGATTTCTTGCAAGCTGTAAGGATCGCCGCCATTGAGGATATACATTTTGGCAAAGGAATGACGCAATGTATGAGGACTGACTCTGACCCCTTGGATTTTTGCCTGCTCCCCATATTTTTTCAGCGTTTCCTGGAAAGTTCTCCCGCTTAAGCGAGTGCCGTCTACCGTAACAAATAAAGCAGGCTCCGGCAGTTCCCCGCGTATTTTCAAATATTTCAGCAATACTTTGCGCACTTCATCGCAAAACGGGACGTCACGCGGCCGTTTGCTTTTGCCCAATACACCGATCAAATAGCTTTGTTTGAGATCGATTTGAATGAGATCTAATCTAACCACTTCGCCTAAGCGGAGGCCCGTGTCCAACATCAGATAGAGCATGCAATAATCCCGGTATCCGGTAAACATCGTCAGATCCGGTTGTGCCAGTAAAGTAACGACTTGTTCTTCCGTAAATGAATAGATGATCGGCTTTTGTCCGCTTCGGACTTTTAACAAGTCGGCCGGGTTTTGCTGAATCCACCCTTCCTGGTGTAAAAAAGCAAAAAATCGCTTGATCGTCTTGATTCGATTGTTAATCGTATTCAACGCATAATTTTTCACATCCACCATATACGCCACGAAATGGTTTCGAAGGAAATCAACCGTCAATCCCTCCACCTGTGGTTCGATTCCTTGCTCTACCATGATTTTGCGATAGCTGTCCAAGTTTTCCTGTTCAAATTCCACTGTCCGCTCCGCTTCCGTTTCCGTACGCTTAGCCGCGATGAAAAGTTCAACCGCCTCATCCCACGACAATGTGGTTTCTGTCCCTTTTTCGAATTTCATCTCCGTTATCGCATTTCGGCGTCGTTTCGGCTTGGCAAACGGACTTTTACTTTGCAACATGGGAACGACGTTACTGCTCATCCGGCTCACCCCACTATTTCTTTTAAATTGGAGAACTCTTTTTTTGTACATCCACGACCTTAAAAGCCTCTTCGTTTCTACATATCCCGTAATTCTCTTTGAGAAGCCGCACCGCCCGTTGCCGCGCCATCTGTTCTGCCGAGAATACACCATCCGAATAGATTGAAATTTTAAGACGATATCCTTTGGTTTCCAATAAACATTCATATTGTTGATTCATTCTGCACCTCACCCCAACGTTTACTTCCCGTTCTTAATTTATTTGTACGGCAAGACAAACAATGATCGTGACCTTGGTATATGCGAACAAAAATCTCAGGGTCAATTTGGATCGTTTTTCCGCATTTCGAACAAGTAAACTTAATTCTATCCACACCTGCCACCTCGATTTTGCTAGAGTAAAGGGCTGGCTCGCCAGCCCCTCCTCATCAAACCGTACGTGAGGTTTTCCCTCATACGGCTTTCCGATGTTCGTCATTCATGGGCATGCAGATTACAATAGCGTTTGTAGTCCATGTATTTGGGCAATATACTTCACCTCAGATATTGAACTCTTCCAATTCCTGCGTTGTCTCTTCTTCGCGTACCACCGGGTGAATCGCTGCAGAATATACCAATCCAGTTTCGCTAATCTCTTTTGGCTGTAGTTCGTGTAGTAATAATTTCTCCATCCCTGAATCCTTGGATTAAGCCATTCCACCTGTTCCGCGAACGATTTCGAACGCATGCCGGGCGGGGCTAATCTGTCTTTGACCACGCTTCGTATACGTTCCTCTGCCTTCTTCGTTAGCCACTGTTGTGTGGTATAGTACACCTTCCCTTGAGAGGTTTCTGCTTTTGTTTTTCGGTGATGCATCCCTAAGAAGTCGAATCCTTCTTCTCCTGTCCATAAACCTACAATGCGGGTTTTCGTAGGGTGTAGGGTTAGCTCCAGACGTTCCATTATTCTGCCTATGAGTTCATAGGCATGCTCGGCGTCCTTTCTGGTTTTGCAGACCACTACAAAATCGTCTGCATACCTTGTCAGTTCTCCCAACCCGCTTCCGTGTTTCTCCCACAGCCGGTCAAAGTAGTTCAGGTAGATATTCGCCAGAAGCGGTGAAATGACGCCACCTTGCGGTGTCCCTAAATCAGAGCGTCTTACGTTTCCTTCCTCCATGACTCCCGCTTGTAGCCACTTCCGGATTAACTTCAGGATCCTCCTGTCGTTGATACGCATCTGTACCAACTTCATGAGTTTCTCTTGATTCATGTTGTCGAAGTAGCCTTGGATATCGACGTCGACTACCCAATTTCCTTTACGGTTGCAGGCTTTCCGGATTCGCTCCAACGCTCCCTTTGCACTTCGTTTCGGACGAAATCCGAAGGAGACTTCTTTAAAATCCGCTTCGAAGATGGGTTCAATGACTAGTTTGGTTGCCATCTGTAGGACTCGGTCGCGCACGGTAGGGATGCCTAGTGGTCTTGGCTTCCCATCTTTCTTCGGGATGTAGTGCCGCCGCACGGGCTGCGGATGGTAATGGCCTTCCTTTAGTTCTCGCTCGCATTCCTTGAGGAAACTTGTTTCTCCTTGTTCTTCAATATCTGCAAGCGTCACGGCATCCACTCCCGCAGCTCCCTTATTTGCTCTCACCCGTTTCCAGGCTTCGCATAGCACATCCCACCGGTAGACTTTGTCGTACAAGGCATGGAATTTACGCTTATGGTTCTCCTTGGCCGCATGACCTAGCTTTTCTTGGAGTTCTTGAACTTTTTCCTTGGGTGTCGTTAGCCGCTTGGCATTCACTCACTCGTACCTCCTCCAAAAGCATAAACAAAGTAGGACCCCTTCCCTCCCTAAGGTTATGTTGTCCTTAGGTTCTTCGGTACTATGAGCCCCTCGGACTCCCTTCCCACAGACGGTTCACTTCATCTTCTGGACTTATAGAGCGTCTCTTTACGGGTTTCTAAAAAAAAAAAAAATCCCGTGTGGGGGAGGGTCTCCCCAGTTCACTGCATTATCTTTCAACCCATGCCGATCCCTCTACGCCGGAGGATTCTTCACTATTGTTCCAAGTTCTGCACAGTTTCCTTGGCCTTCGTCCATATGTCCGGGACTCGGCTTCCTCTTCTTCCCTTCGCAGGGCCTTTTTGTCGACGCGGCAGGATTCACTTGATGTTACGGCCTGGGTTGTTGCTCGCCCGGCCTCTGGCCGGTACTTTCGTCGATGCGCTTTTACGCACAGATTTCGCCATGCGCAAGCATCCTAGCTACAAGAGTGGCTTGGCCCCTCTCTTGGTTGGACTTTCACCAACTAGATAATGCGTGCCTCTGGGCACGCGACATAGAAAAGCCGCCCCGATGGGACGGCTCAACTGTTCCGTATGACTTGTAATTGGCTTACTAGTGAAGCTAGCAAGTAATATTTTGCCTAAACCGCTTATGCTCTGGACAGCGTATTCGCCGTTACAAACAAATTCCGGGTTTTAAATTCGGTCGGGCTTTCTTCCAAAAGAATACGCCGGAGATTACCGGTTGCATTGAGCCAAAAGTGCGGCTCACTCAGTGTATATTGCTTCCGATGAACCCAAGCCGGGCATTCCACTTGATAATCGTTGCAAAGCTTATGTGTCATGGCCGCCAGGAACGGGAGCATGTGGTCTGGAAAGCCGGGATAAGCTTCCGGTTCCCTCTGTACCATGCGAATTCTTTGTTCAGGCGTAGCCCGATAAAAAGCATCGAGAAAATTACCGCAATGAATGGCGAATTGGTCGATATCTGCTGCTGCTTCCCGGGCAATGTCCCACACTGTCATGTCCATCCCTCTTTTCCGATTAATGATTTAGTAGTTCTTCCAACAGATAGGCTGTTCTCGGCAACACCCGATGTTGAGGATAAAACTGTTCGACTACCGAAAGCGCCTGTTCTGCCGTTCGGATGTTCAAATACCGCAACAGAAAGCGGATATCGTCCACATCCTTACTTTCATATGTTCGCGCAGCCAAGCACTTCATGGCCAGCATATATTGTGGCGAGGCAGCGAAAATGTCCAAATGGCTCAGCCTGCGATAAAGCTGGACATCATGCCGACTCGAAACAAATCCCTTTACCGCATTGTTTAACCAATCTGCCGGCAAGCGATACTCATCGGCCACATTTTTGATGATCGCATAAAATTCGCGAGTCGGTGCGAAAATGGCGTCGACGTCCTTGGTACTGTCGCGACTTTGAAGCACCAGACACATCACTGCTCCGCCAAACAAGCAAATTTCGCCGTGTAACTGCTGTTGTTTTAATTGGTCATTGACTTTTTCTAAATACCTTAAGATTTCTGCCTTGCGCAAAACTCCATCTCTCCTTTCATTATAATAGGGGAATCGTTTTTTCAAAAGAGACTTCCATGGCATATTGCCGTGCAGACCGGCCGAAGTTTTGCTTGTCGCACTACGCAAACGAACTGAAAAATAAAAAAATGAAAAACCCGCCAAACGGCGGGCTTCCCGATTAAACGTATTATGAATCGATCGAAGTTTTCTTTGAATTTTGCCAATTACGCATTCAGGCATCTGAGTTGTTTGATAAGTTTCAATCCATGCTTTCGATGGGATAAGTTCAGGTAACCTTTCGTTTGAAATCGGAACAAATCAAGCAGTTCCTCTTCATTACATGAAAATACCCGCCAGAACGCTGGCGGGATAAGTGAAGAATATACGGGCTAAGTCCGTCTGTTAAACGGCGGAAGATCTTCCATGCTTATGAACATCCCCAGTCCGTCGGAAAGACCGCAAAGGTACCACGCTTCCCGTTCAGCCGAAGCACGTTCGTTCTTATAATCTTCCCACTCGGACAGAATTTGAAATTGCTCTTTCGACAAAGTCTGACAAAGTTGATCGCGGAGTTCCGCAATCCGCTTATATTCATCTGTCTGACGATTCTGCTGCGCGAATCGGTGATCCAGAACATCCATACGCTTTTGAAATACCGCCATTAGCCAACCCGGCAATGTTTCCACACCAACCTCTCCTTCCTAATCATTAGGCTGGTGTCGATCTTAACTCTGACGCGCCGCGGTTGGCAAGTCGCTCTTTTAGAGATTCACTCCCGACTTTCCCGATACCGTTTCTCTTCTACCGCCCAGTCCACTTGTTTCCGATCAAAGTGTTCCACCGTCTTCTCAACTACCCGGCGTATGCGGCGATCTTGCGGCGGGCCGCCGTCCCAACCTCGCTCGTAACAAGCTATTCTACTTCGAAATCCGGATGAGCGATCCGGATACACGTCCAACCGGCTTATTCGCCCAAATGCAATCCCGTAAGTGGACGGCTCGTCAAATACTTGTGCCTCCACATAATAGCCGTCCACCTCTCCGACAAATCGTCGTCCCATCCAAACGCTTCCCTTTTCACGAAACATCGGTTTCCTCCTTGTACTAATAAGAAATAGACCTGAACCGTTTTTCCTGATCATGATTTAATCAAGACGATACGGCTTTACAATCACGTTTCGAATATCTCCTTGGGGTGAACTGAGATACGCATCGCGGCGCGCATCTTCCTTTTTCCCTTCGTAGACATAACAGGATTGAGTCCCATCCTTCCACTTAATGGTGACCTCCCATTCCTGTTTTTGCATCGCAGCACCTCCTTGTCGGTTAATGGGTACCACCCGTTCCATAATCGTCATAGGATGATAAATTGGCATGATAAAACACCGCGTCGCCATCCTTCAGTTGGAACGTCACGCCGTACGGATCGGTAAAGCTGCGCTGGAAGCCTTCCATTTGCCACTGGTTGTTGAGTGGGCCATGAATGTATTGCAGATGCGGGTTGTTCAGGTCCTTGTTACGAATCGTTTCTAGGTTGAAATTTACGATAATATATCCGTCCCGCAGGAAAATCGAAGACTTGTCGTTCAACCCGTTTTTACGTCCGTACTCAGCCAGATTGAATCCTTTCGGTACGGCATATGCCGCGGCCGGAATACTGTACTCGCCGAACCAGTGCTGTACCGAAGCATTCGCGCGCGCTGCGTTGACACCGGATGGTACGTTCATGTTGCCGACAAACGTCCGGAGCTGTGAAGGCAGCAGCATAATATCGTACCCGCCAACATAGGTTGGCTTTTGAGCGCTTTTCAGATATTGATTGATGAAGGATTGTTTCGTTCCGCTACTGCCGTTTAAAGCCCACAATGAGCCGGCTGTGTCCATCAACTCCTGCTTGGCTACATTTCGCAACCGGGTATCCAATGTGATATTGCGCCGCTCAACATCCTCGCTCGAACCAACCCGGACAAATTTTTTTGTGTCAGAGTGATAGTACAAGTCTACTTCTTGACGTTTCTTTCCTTGCCGGTCTACAAAATAGAACGTCGGCGTAATTCGAATCCCGTCGCCTGAGCCGAACATATTTCCTTTCGTCATGACTTCGAACTTTACATGATATCCCGTCTTGACGGCCACATTCTTCTTCCCTGTCTCCGGATGGCTGCCCTGCCGAACAGGCAGCGTGAACGGCTGCTTATTGCCGCGAGCCGCACCATCTATATCCTTCATCCCGACCCAATAGGCGTTCCCGGTTGGCGTTGCACTGCCTTTTTGCTTTCGGAATACGGTCTCCCATTGGAAATCAGCGATATCGGTTATGCGGAAATCATACAACCGTCCGATCACTTCTACCGGAACCACTTGAGTAGCCACATGATGCGAAAGGTCCAAATTGGCATTCATCTGCGTCGTAAATCCGGAAGGGCAGTTCTCCGCGAAGGTGCGAAACAGCACCTCATATTGGCCTTCATCGACCCAAACCGGTAAATAGAACGTCGTCTTGGTCTGGGCCACCGGAATCGATGTCCACGTTTCTTTCGGTATAAAGGTTTTCCGGTCCGCAGCATACACATCAAACGGGAACCATACCTGCTTGTCCCGCGTATATTTGGCGTAATCCCGATTGCCGTAGCCCTTGATCTCCCGGTGCTGTCCGCTTGTCGGTACGGTCACCGTAAACGGTCGATCCAAAATAAGCGCGGAACGCCCTGCCGTCGGTTTTGTTTTTTGGTTGTGCGCCTGATCATCCGAAACGGAAGCATAGTTCACCACCGGCGTATGCACGGTCACCGGGTTGATGCCTTTGATCGGAAAGCTCTTGTTTTCACCGCCGCCGATTCCTTTGATTAAGGCGTACGAAATGTTGCCCGAACTTGGCTGGTTGGCCTTGTTTGTTTTCGATGAATCAATCACATATCCCGATCCGTATAGCACATACTGCCCGATTGTCGTCGGAGCCGGAATCGCTCCGGGAGTCGGCGCTTTTTCCTCGACGACTCGATTGTCCATAATGGTCCCTCCATTAAAGACGAGTGAATCGTTCTTTACCTTGATTTTTCCGACGGCCTCCTCCGCTTCCGACTTCCAATCCTCATTCGGAACGGACGGGCGGCTGCTTCCGCCGGAAATGGTTTCTCCGGGCAGCCTCACATTTGAATAAACGGGATCGGTTATATGCGCATTCAACGAAGCGTCGTGTGCTGCGGAAACGGACGGCGGTGTATAACCAGCCGGTTGCAATGTGACCCCACCCGAAGGAAGCGCATAGTTGGTGAAGTTGGCTTTTTGAATGCTATAAACCTCAAGGCGATCAATCAGCCAGAAGCTGTATTTACGTTGCACCGTGTAATTTTTAGTAACCGTTTGGGTATCCGAACGGGATACCGTCCTCGTCGTCGGATTCCCGTTCTCATCCGGGGGACCGGATACCTGTTCCGTCCACCGCAACGTGTACGTCTTACTCACTTGAATCGGGTACGATTTTGTCCCGATCATTTCCAAGAACGTATTTCGATACAAATACGACTTCGCCAAAGCGTTGACGTACAGACTCTCCGATGTGGGTATGCCCTTAAGAACATCAAATTTTTCGGCTCCGCGCGCATCGGCCTGAATCACGGCGGACACCTCCGGATCCATCACGCTTGCTTCCTTTGAATCACCCGGGGTCGGTCTACCGTCACTTCCCGGTTTGCGTACCGTGTGGTTCGAGGTGGAATCGCTCATATTGCCGTCCACATCTTTCACGACAACCGTTATCTTTACCGTGACGCTGTTTCCGGAAGTAAACGGGATTTTGATCGGAAGCGTTTTGGTAGCCGATGTACCGGTAAGCGTTCCTGATTTATCGGCCGGTTGCGTTAGCGCCGCATTCTGAATACTGGTGATTTCATATGACTTTAAGGACTTCGGCGATTTCGCCTCAAAGATAAAATCCCCCTCGACTTCGTTAACCGACCCAGCAACCTCTGCCGGAGCTTCAATCCGAGAGGTTACGGTAACCAAGGAGGTTGACTCTCTATATTCGGCGACAATATCAGCTCCGCTAATGAATACGCTAATGTGCCGGTCAAGCAGATTGTCTTGCCCGATTTCCCGAACATATTGTTTTTTCTCGGGATTATTTTTGGAGACTACATACGATCGGACGATTTCATACGATTTCCCGTTCGATTCCAAGGTTTCGGCGAACGTATGCTCAATCTCTTCTCCAGCTAAAAACTCGCCCTTCCGGAACGTGCACGATGGGTCCGTGATGACCGTCCCCGCTTCGGTTTTGCAGACGATATCAACCGGAAAGGACGGACTGTCGTAGGTTACGGGAATCCCAAAATAATTGTCCAGATCGTCGGGATGAGCCCACGGCTGCGCCTTCTTGATCGCATCTAATGTATAGTAAGGCCCTCCGATCTGAGTTCCGTTCCGGGTAACGGTCATGATCGCATAGAGATAGAGCTGGTCGTTCTGTTTAATGCCTTCGAGGCCGTTATCGGTTAACGCTTTTGTCACCTTCGCCTCAGGCACTTCGAAGAACGTGGTGACGGGAGTGCCGGGCGCAGGGTTTGGCGGGTACTGTCCCGTTTGTTCCAACCCTACGACCCTCGCCGATCCCGGGCCGGTCGGGTCACAGTGTTTTCCTTGCGAATCATACGTACACGATGGCGAACTTTCCCGGCGCACTGTCCAACCGACGGTTTTAAAACGAATTCCGGATGATGCGGTTGTACTGGTAATGTTGAACGTTATTTTTCCTTTACTAAATTGAACGTCCGGGACATCTGCATGAGTAATCAAAGGCCAGGAAGACAATAAAAAAGTGCATGCCAGCAGCATGCACAAACCGATTTTTATTCCTCTATTCATCCGTTACTCAGCCTCTCGAATAATATGGTTAAAGAACAAGCTTGCATTCGCACTGACCTTTAACGCCTTCCCCCAGTTCCCGCCAACATTGGTTACCAAGGCAATATCCGAATAGCCTTCATACCAAACTCCCTTTTTAAAAGGAATATCATTTGAAACCCACGTATCGTTCTCCAGCCTCATCTCCCCTGGGAACCACGTATCATAAATAAGTGTTTTATGTTGCTTAAATTGATTGAATTTAACCCTGAACTTGGATCGCACATGGTACCCGCCGAATCCATCCTGATAAATTATGGACGGTTCCGGATCCAAGTATCCCTCAAGAACGATCTGGTTCTTTTTCACCCAGTCCACGTATTCCTTGGCTGCCTTCAACTTTCCGGTATTGCCGTCCGATTGGACTGCGGCCAGCTTTTCGGCCCATGTATCGTCAATTGTACGATAGTCGACATTGAGCCATAACGCCCCGAATGTTTTAAGCCGCCCCATCCAGATGTCAATGTTCTCTTTCTTGAACTCCGGCCAGTTCGCATACATATCGGCCGAGACCGACCGTTCCTCGGGATCGGGGTTGGAAAAGGGATATTTCATCTCATACATTTCATTGGGCACGTCAGCCAAAATATACGGGTAATCCTGCGAATTTTTCGGCAGGTTGGTGGTGCGAATGAGCCGGCCCCATTCATCGTACTTGGCACCAGCTTCCTTCTCCTTTGTGGAAATCACAACGGTTGATGTCGCCCCATCCCAATTGACTTCTACACCCAGTACCTCGCTGACAAAGCGCAACGGGACAAAGGTTCGGCCACCGCTCATAATCGCCTTCGTATCAAAGGTCACGTCTTCGCCATTAACCGTCGCCTTGTTCTCGCCTATCGTCAGGCGGATACGCTGATCCCCCTGTTCAATCGGGACGGTCTTGGTTTGTGGTTCCCAGCCTACCTTCGCTTTCATCTTTTCGGCGACGAAGCGAACCGGAACGAGCGTCCGGTTGTTCTCATCGGAAAACGCTTGGGCATCGGGGAACCAGATTTTTTCGCCATCCATCACGACACTGACAAACGTCGGCGCTTTGAATGCCGCGCTGGAGTTGCCTGCTGCTAGGCCGAACAACGTTATAAACGCTAGGCTAATACTTACCCATTTTTTCATGTCCGGTTCACTCCTTTATTCGAGAAAAAATGTGAATATTAGGAAGAAATCGACGTTACGTCTCCATCTTATAATCCCTGTGCCAACCTGTCCACCCTTGGATAAAAATCGTTTGACCTCAATGGTTATTGCTGCATTCCAGCGGCCAATATCCGTTCCGCGCAGCCTCTTTTTCACTCGCAAACGTCTCTTCAACCGGATAAGTGTAGTCGCATGTGTCGCGGTAATACACTTTTCTGCCGTCTTTCACCGCGCCGATAATCGCCGGCTTTTTCAACACCCGGCTGCCGCCGAGCGCGTAATTGTTGTACGTTTTGCTCCCCATCGGAATCCCTTGCACAAACGCCATTACGCCGATATCGTCGATCGTGTTATTCCATTCTTCGGCACTGATCGTCGGCAGCGTAAACGTGTAGGAGATGCCGTAGCGGGAAACGTATTGATTATGCCGATTGATTCGGTATGCCAGTTCATTCTGAATGGCGTCCACGATCGTGCTGCGACGCACCTGTTCGAACAATGCCGCATCCCGCAAGAGAGGAATCGTGGTCTCCGCCTGTATTTCCGATCGAAATCCTTCCCGCCAAGTCCCGCTTCCGGCTTCGTAGGCAAGGACGTGATCGTCCAACGTAAAGGACAAACTGTTCCCTTGGCTATCGGCATAAGCATACGGCTTTTTCGCACCCCAGACCGGACGAATTTCCGTTTCTCCGGCCGCATTACGAAACTCTTCCTCCGCATATACCCAGAACCCGTTATAATCCATCACGATGATCGCGGGAATGTAACGGCGAAGAACGCCTTGTGCTACCGTATCTTCGGCAATGCCGAAGTTCATGTACAGGGTTCGGTAAAACGTATCAATCGCTTCCTCCTTGTTCACCCGTACCTGTTTGACCGATTCATAGCGTGCTTCCTGTTGTTGATCGGCAGTGATCAAAAGCGCCCGCGCCGCATCATCTACCGCTGTATCCAACGCTGCATCGTACCGCAGTTCGGTGAGCAATACCCGCCGCTGGGTGTCCGTTTCGATACGATTGATCACGAAAAACGAAAATAAGATCAGAACACCCACGACCGCCCAATTAATCATCTTCATTTCGGACAATGCCTCCATACGGAACGAAGATTTTCTCATTCGGACTGATCGCATGATTCAAAAAATCATGTAGGATAGTTCCATTCGTCCGGTTCGTGTTTTTTACGACAACGGAGAACGTATCTCCGACATGCAGCCGGTAGCGGCGTGCCGGATCGTCTTTGCCCTCCGCGCTGTTCGGAAACAGCACCTTCAAGATTTGTGCATTGTAAAATGTGTCGTAATGCACGTCGTATTCGCCACGGAACGTTTCCGGAAGCGTAGAATCGTCATAAACCGGATTGTACCGCTTTTGTCCGTGCTCCATCTGAACGTCGAAGGTATTTCCCGTCAAATGGATTGCCTGGATAAAATCGTTGTACATGACTGGGGAAATATAACCTTTGTCCCGGACCGCGTCGACAAACGATGTCGTTGCCCGCAAGACCACCAGTTCGGATACATCATCCTGCTGATCAAAAGCGGCGGAAACCGGGAAGATATATAATAGAAGAACTGCGATCAAGACGGCAAACACTTTGAGTAGACTGTTCATCCTTCACCTCGCAAAACATAGGCAATTCGCCGCAACTGCCCGTCCGGACCGCGTTCGTACGAGGGTTGATACCGGCTATCCAACCGAATGCTTGATGCTGAGATATCATCTCGCTCCATCGTCGTTGCATATAAAACGCCATTCACAACGACTTCCACCCCAGCGTCCCCGATGCGGGCAAGCGATTGCAGTACTTCCGCGCCGGATACACTGCCGTCCCCGGCTATCGGGAAAAACGTTTGGTGAACATTTCGGTCCTGCATTCGCTCTGAAACAACGGCCGCATTCAGCGCGGTCGCCCCATTTTGAAACAGGAGCAACCCGGCGGTGGCTGCCATCACAAATACAAGACATGCAAAGCTTATATCCATCATGGTTCGTACGGAGTGCCCCATGAGCCGTCCTCCTTTCCGCAAAGCGAAGCGGACATGCCTTTGCGCTTTCAGGACAAAGACATGCCGTTCGCCGGTCCGTTCTTACTGTTGCCGGAAGATGATGCCGCGGATCACGTTGCTTTTGTCCTTGATCAATTGGGCCCTAAACTTGCCGCTCGGATTCACGTAGTTGACATTGGATTCATCCATCGTGTGATCAAGCTGACCGGGTGCGGCCCCTATGACCGTTCCGTAGGTGATGCTATCCATTGACACGCCCGTATTGATGACTTTGCCGTACCATTGGCCGGCCGGATTTTTCCCGGTGATGATTTGAATACCAAACTGGTCCTCCCCGCTGAACTTGCGAATGGCATTGACGGTTTGGCTGCCGGACAGCACCGTGTTGTCGTAGACGGTAAACTGCATTTGCGACAGTTCCGTCTGAAGATTGGAAAAGTTGCTTTGTGCCGTTTTCGTCGAATCCTGCGCGGAAATAAACAGCAGAACGGCCAAGGTGATCAGTGCGACGGCAAGCAAAATGCCGGCCGCCATGACGATCGCTTTTTGAGCGTTGGACATGGAGTTCCCTCTCCTTCTACATTAAATTGATGAGAATGAAAAAAAAGCCCTTGCGGTATGCAAGAGCCGGAAACGGCCTTAGAGGCTGTTATTGAATTTTCTGAATCTGCTCGTAATAGACGGTCATCTGCGACAGACTGACATAGACGAGCGGAAAAACAAGATAACCGAAGATAAGGACCATCATCGGTGCGAAACCGATCATTTTCCCCCACCCGGCTTTTGCATCCAAGAGCCGTTCGTAATCTTGCTTACGCTGTTCCTGCAAGTAGGTTTGCTCAGATTCCAGGTCATCGAACGCGTCCCGGATCGGAATCCGTTCGACCGCCATTTGCAGTTTTTCCACCATGCGAACAAACGGCAAAAACGGGGCTTCCGCTTTCAGATTCTCCAACGCTTGTTCCGCGCCATGTTCATAATGAAGCAGGCAATGCTGAATCGGTGTCTTGAAGATGTGGGCAAAGCGCTCCATCCATTCGAGCATGTGCTCTACCGACATTCGGTCCATTTCGGACAGCATGGCGATCACCGACTGGAGTTGGTCCACTTCATGTTTCATTTCCATCTGCCGCATTCGCCGGCGAAACTGTAGAACGCCGACCGGAGCGGAGTAGCCGACCCAGCCCCCAAACAACGCCAGCATCACCTCCCACCATTTCAAGTATTCTTGGTTCATAGCTTCCATTTTGGACAGAATGCGCTGCGCGGCAACGAACAGCTCCGCTTCTTCCCACTGTAACTGCGGGTCGCTGCGCAAAGCGGCACGCACAGCTTCCGGAAGTCCGGTTTTCACCCCCTTCACTTCCGTCATGATCCGGCGATCCAGCACCGACTTCTCCCGGCTTTCCGCTTCTTCCCGGGCGGACAAGCGGCCAAACATCATATCCGGTTTGACCGGTGCATATAACAGTTGGTGTTTGGTGACTGCATGCAACGTGACAAAAAGCCCGAGTGTCAGCAGAAACGCGAGTATGCCAGCTGTCGCGCGCTGCACCCAAAACCATTCCAAGCGGAGCGGCGAGTTTGTTTCGGCTAGCAGCCTCTTGCAGCGCGTGGCTTCCCGCGTCTCGGGATGAGGAACGATCCGGTCGATAAGCCGACGAATCCACGGAAGTTCGTACGCTTTTTGCTCCCAAGGCTTGCGACGCCGCGGTTTGGTTTCGCCCTCCAACTCCCGCATGTTGCGAAGCAATACATAGGAAACCAGAATGACCAGTAGAAGAGCCACTTTCGTGATCCACCCGAGCTTACCGGCATAAAATTCGTCCATCATCGGAAAATAGTGGCTGGCCCAGCTTTCAATCGGCCTTGTGAACAACATCGGAAAAAGCGCAATCGCCGTCAACCCTTGCAGCAAATAGCTAAGCTTCTCCCGCCGCAAAATCTCCAGGTTCAGTTCGGTCGTCAGTTTGCCAAGCGCCTTCAAGTAGAGCGAACCGGTCTGCAGTTTCTTGTCCCCGTATTCCTTAATCAAATGCGAAATCCCAGCCAACCCTTTCAGAAAGCGATTCGGCGCCACCTCCTCGTAACGTTCCAGCCTCTCGTCCGGTTCGTGGGCGGTCAGCACCTCATAGACTTCCTGCCCGTGCAGCGCCATCTCATAGGGCGCAGTTTCCGTTGCATCGTAGACCGCTTCCTCCACCATTTCATGCCGATGGTAATGATGCCGCACATCGGCCATAAAGTGGCGAAGATGGTGAAGCAGCCGGTTTTCCGCACGATGCACAAACAGATCCGCAAGCATGCCATGTATGGCCCAAATGCCTGTGACCATCATGATCAAAGTTACCGGATCACGAACAAAGCCGATCAGCGGAATCAGAGTGAACGCCAACAGCCCCCACGCCGCTAGCGCAATCTTGATCGTCTCCAGCCGCAGCTTCCATTCATCGTACCGCTCTAGCACCATCAGCCGCCTGCGGATCGTGTTCAGGTAAGCACGAAGCAACGGAACCCGTTCGCAAGCCAAATAGATGCGTTGCAAGATGCTGTAAACCGCTTGTCGATTCGTCGGTTTGCCGGGGAGCCGCAGTTCCTCATATTCGCGGATCGAACCCGCACCCGTATTTTTGCGGGACAGCCACTGGAATAGCAGGATCGCGGCTAGAAGCAGCACGACCGCCCCGCCAAAGATAAGGGAAAGCAACTGGTTAAATTCCATACCGTTCCCCCCAGTTCTCCGTTAGAAAAGCCTCAAAGGCTATGCGATCCGCATCCGACATCTGTTCCCGCATCTCGTTTGCGTTTTGAGCGGATATAGGGTGAATCGCCACATAGGCTCCGTTTTGAAATTCAATCACATTTCGCTCCTCGTACAGCTTCCGGTCGGTGGAACGCTGAAAAAACTCAACGGCCGTTTCCATAAATGCAGCCATCTTGTCTTCTAACTTCTCACCTTGCCGAAAATGGACGGGGTACGCCTTCTCCTGATCGAGCGGTACGCATTCGGTAATGCGCTCAATGTAACGGTGGCCGTTCATATCGCGCTTCCAGTGGATATCGAAGTTAAGTACGCTGATCACTTGCTGCTCGGCGATTTTTTCGTTCTGAAATACACCGGTTTTCAGCAGCGAGTTCCGTAAAGAAAACACCAGATCGCGGAGCGTCTTGGCGTGATGGGTAAACAGCGTAAACAGCGAGGCCACCTGTGCCATCTGAATCATCCATGCCGCAACCGGGTCCGTGGCCACCTCGCCGAGAATGTTGACCGTACCATCCGTCTTTTTCTGAATATCCAGCCCTTCCTGGCCGGAAATCGTCTCGGTTTCCCGGAAGCTCAGGATATTGCGGTCCTTATAGATTTTCCGCAGGTTCAATTCGAAGTTCATCTCCTGGACCCGAATCGTGTACGTAGCGGGAATGTATCGGACCATCGCCATCAAGAGCGTCGTTTTCCCGCTGCCCTGCGCACCGGTAATTGCGGTAATTCGGGCTCCTTTAACGAGATACTGGATGAGCCGGATCGGCAGCTCAGCATTTCGATCCCGGATGAGCTGTTCCAGCGTGGCGCTTTGCACATCGAATTTGCGCACAAAAAACGCCCACGATTCGCTGAACCGGGGACGCAGTACGACGACGCGGGAGCCGTCGGCCATCTCGTTTACTTTATAGCCGTTGCTCTCCGACAATTGGCCGGGATAGTTGTACTTGTAAATATTTTGGCAGACACGCTTCAGTTCTTGCTCCGAGCCGAAGGAGAGGAAGCTAAAGTGAATGGATTTACCTTTGTAAAATACCCAAACACTGTCGTGAGATTTCGGCACTTCCCGCAATAAGGAGTCGGCCTGGAACTCCCATTCCCCTTCCCATACGGAGGGCTGCAAACCGGATACGCCTCCCGACACGCCGTCGATCTTCATATCCCGGATCTCGTCCACGACACTAAAGCCCTTGTACATTTGATAAATGCGTTGCACGACAATGCTAAGTTTGTCGTCGAAGTACAGCCGCCGCGCTTCTTTTTTGTAAATCTCGTAGATTTCATCGGCGGTAATCCGATACGATTCGGTCTGGCCATCTTCAATACCAAGTTTGGGCTGGTCCAGTTCATACTTGCGAATCAACTCCCCGAGCGCATCATACCGGTATCGTTTTTTGTACAGGTACAGCAAAACTTCGAACTGGTCCTGAGATGAAAGTTCATACGGGTCGTCGAAGGCGATCACCCGGTCGATGTTCGTTTCATTAACCCCATACTGCTGAACCAGTAAATCCGCCAAATATTGTTTGACGTACGCTTTGTCCCGGATGTCTCCGGATGTACAGCCGCGCAGCGCTTTTTTCAGTTCGGCTCGCTTACTTTTCCGGCGGCGAAACTCCTCCTCGGATAGTCCGAGGTCATGCAGGTTGCCGCTCGTCAGATCGTGTAACGTCTGCTTTACAAATGCGGTCATCGCCTCAATCGTAAAGGCTCGTTCCTGCGGCGGCTTTTCCGCTTTCTGCCCGCTCATACGAAAATAGATCAGCGCAGCGGTCAGCCCAAGCAACAAGACGATCATGATACCGTTGATCCAAACGATCATCGTTCACACCCCCTTGCCGCCGAAAAACGGTTTGTTTAACTCGGCTTGTTCGATGATCGCCTGGGCTAGCGCCCGTACGCACTGCATGAATGCATGATGGGCATGATCGCGCGGTACATTACGGTTTCTAAACAGAAAATCGATTGCCCGGCCTTCCTGCGCTGCGTCCATGAACCCTGCCTGATGTGGGACCGGATAGATCGGCATCTTCACCCGATATTTCCGTGCCATATTTTTGGCAGTTAGCGCGGAATCACGGTCGTACTGCCCCAAAACAAGCAATAGTTTTTTCCCTTTGAGCCAATCCTCCCGATGCCGAAAGAACCGTTCCAATACAAAACGGTTTTGGTTCAAACTTACGATGACAAGATCGGCGTTTTGAAGAAGCAACTGCGTCCAACCGGACCCGACACCGCTGCCACCGTCAATCAAAGTCAAGTCGTAATAGCGCTTGGCCGAATCGAGTAGCGGTGCAAGCATATCCTTCACGCCCATGATCAACGCTTTGTCCGCCTTATTCGAACCGGGCAGCAAATCAAGCCGTTCTTGGAGGAGCGGCAACGTGTAATCGCGGATCATTTCCGGCGAGAGTTTGCCGTTTTGTGCAAGCCGTGCCAAGGCATCGATGCCGGAGTCCGCTACAAAGGCAAGCAGATCTTCGGAGCTTCGCTTGATCAGCGCTTGCTCGACTGCCGCACGGCGGCTTTGCAAATGGCCGAATAACACGATTCGGGAGGAATATTCAAGTCCGAGCAGCGCCGCGACGGCGATCAGATTCGTCGTATTGCCCGTTTGACCCGGTACCGGGCTCCAGAATACGATGTTATGACCCACGAAAATCCCTCCTTGATCGTTTCCACGCGGCTTTGATCGTTCGCTCATCCAGGCCGAATATATGCTTAGCCATAGAAAAGACCGTATGTCGGTATGCTGGCGACAGCTTTCTTAGTTCAATGCGGCTATGATGCTGGTGATCGATGCGAGCCGAAACATCCCGCTCATCGAACGGGATACGTAACACCGGTTCCTGCCACTCCACAGATTCCGTTGTCACATGCGAATCGATGTACGACTCCGCTATAGTCGACTGTACGAATGGATTTACCAACTTAAAAAACGGCAGCGGCCGAATGATGGATTCGTTAAGACAAAGCCGACGCATCAACTCCGCATTTTTCAACATCGCCAGCTTCTCCAAATTACTGCACCAGACCCTTTGGTCATAGGATGGCAGATCTTTTCCTTTCACAAATTCGGTATGATCCGTATCGAGCAGGAACACATCGTAATCCGCCCATTCCCCTTCCGTTTCCGTTTGTTTCAGAAAACGGTCCAATTGGCCGAACGTAAGGAACCCTGCCGCGATATCCATCCCATCAAATTCGGTAACGAAAGAAGCCTGCCGTTCATCCGGAGATGTCATAAACCCAAGTATCGATTGTGCGATCGTTGAATCGACGATAAGCACCTTTTGCCCAGCGGCAACCAGCAGTTTACCCAACACGAGCAGCAAATGGCTTTTATCCGGCGCACCGAGAAAAACAATTTTTTTCATGACAACCTCCTTCAGGATACCGGCGGCTGGTTGAAGATATCGTCCAGCTTGTCCGTGTTGGTCGGCTGTTCGTCGGAAGCGGACGGCTCCGGGAGCGGCTGGGATGTACCCTGCTGCGGATGGGAAGCCGGTTCTGTCGCTGTCGGCTCAGGAGTAGACGCGGGCTTATCGTCTGATGGTGGTAGACCGTCTTGCTCCGTTTGTTCCACCCCTGCAGCTTGCTGTTGCGCCGATTGCTCCATCGCATTGCCTTGTTGAGTAACGATCCGATCGTTTTGCAACTGCTGCTGAACGGTGACGCTACCGCTGACCACCCGTAGTTTGTCCGCATCGCTCATCGCTTTCAAATTGATATCCAGCCTACTGCGCAACTGGCGAGCGAGTTCAGTCTTGGCCTTTTCCAGTACGTTCGGGTCCCTGTCCATCAGATCAAGCACTTTCGGGTTGGCGGGGTAATTGGCGATTGCCGCTTCCTGCAGACCCGGTTCGATGTAGGGGAGTGCGTACAGCTTGGCCCCTTGCAAATACGCATCGATGATGGCGCTGGAAGCCATCAAGATTTCCGGCTCGTTTATTTCCAGCCGGACGATCATCCCCGAAAGGTCTCGAACCTTCTTTTTGGACAACACGATATAGTCCTCGCCGGTCGGAAAGTTGATTCGGACATCGACCACCTGATCCTTCTGTAAATGGGTCGGCAGTTGGATGACGTTAAACTCTTGCATCCTCAAGTCCCTTGGGATCGGCCCCTCCTCATACAACATGGAAGCAACAAGCGGCGTATTCGGCTGCAGATCGATTTTGGCGATCTTTCCGACCGCCATCTGCGGATCTTTGAAGCTATCCGAAGGTACTAGGGTATGGACGACCTCCACCGCCTGAATATCCCCGTTTCCAAGTGTTGTTCCCGCCGTGATCGGCCTTGCAGCCACCAGGATTCGCGTTTTACCTTGTTGTTCGTTTGTTTTCAATTGCTCGATTTGTTGTTCGTAATGATCCCGCATCTGTTGTTGCAGCCGTTTCTGCTCCGCTTGATGCTGGAGAACAAATATGGTGGAAACTAGGAGCAAAACAAAACTAAAACCGATCGCAATGATGACGATCGGTTTCCGGTAACGGTATAGTAAAGACATCGCCTACCTTCTCCTCTCCATTCAACGTGGTGAAACCGCCTATTGCTTTTCGTGAAACCAGTATGCACGCGTATACAACTGAACGCCGACCCGTGTAGGGATGCCGATACTGGCTTCTCCAGCTCCCTTCCACCCATTCCGGTTCGCCGTCTCTATGGCCGTTCTATCCGCCGAACCTTTATATACCTCCTCTTGCGTACCTTCAATGAGGATATACAGACCGCCTCGACCATTGACCGGGTAAATGACCTGTGTTTCTCGGACCTTCATTCGTCTCTTCACCTTCCTGATTTGAGATGTGACGCCAACCGAGGTAACCATCCTCGTTTTTCACGAAGCGACGCCGTTTCCCGTCCCATCCACCGATCCACAAGCCGGCCCACCTGTACATGATAAGGGCTGCTCGGGGAAGATAAGGTCCACTCCCCGCTTCGCACGGACCGGTAAACGGTTGGATCTTCCGGCAACTCCAGTACTATCGGCCACGGCAGCCGTTCTTTCCAATCTAGTTTGGGAGCAGGCTCCTTCAGCCGGTTCCATACCAGATACAACTCCGGTGTAGGGCGAAGGCCGGTTAGTAACGGCTTCACCCGATCCAAATTGAACAGGCTGGCCGGCTCGTCCGTCGTGATCAACATCAACTGGTCTGCCTGCTCCAAGGCCAGTCGGGTCAGCCTGTCCAACGAAACAGGCAGGTCAAGCAGCACAACATTCGTTTCTTCCTTCAAAAAGTGGAGGATGGCCCGCAGCTCTTCCGGCTGCAGTAGGAATTGCCCTGGCATGAGCGGCGCTGCGACAATGGAAAAGCCCGCCTTCGTTTGAAGAAGACAGGCCCGTCTGGCTTTCGGATCGTCGATCCGGCGTACAAGGTCGACAATCGTTTTATTCGGCTGTATGCGCATGATAGTGGCGACCGTGCCGTTCGGATCCAAGTCGAGAATACAAGCTCGAAGCCCTTCCTTCGATAATCGAGCGGCCAAATGGAGCAAAAGCGTCGTTTTTCCCACGCCGCCTTTCGCAGCATAAACGGCAACAACTGGTGGCAGGTCCGGAGGTGTCCAGGACATGTGCGGCGTCAGGTCAGGTTCGTTTAGGGTTAGGTCCGGTTCCGGTTCGTTTCCAGTGTCCTCCGTTTCAAGCCCGATCTTCTTTCCCATTGATTTATCCGCTGGTTTTGTTTGGTTGTCCGTCTGTGGCAGCTCATACGGAAAACTGCCATTCTCCGGCATCTCCTGAAAAGCAGGGGCGGGAACAACCCTGGTGGATAAAGTTTTCGTTGGAGATGGTTCCACTTCGAACCGTTGCCGCGCTTTTCGCTGCGAGAGCGGAACATCAATGGATACAGATTGCGATTCAGCCGTCTCCATTTCCGTATGTGATAGGAAAGGGGCTTCCGTCTGAAAAACAAGCGTTCTTTCCAAGCTCGAAAGGGTAGCCGTGGCATCACCCGCCGGTATAAATCGGGAAAACAGCCCGTTCGTTTCTTCTTCCGCTGTCACCGTTCCGGCAATCCCCAACGATTCGGTTTGTTGCTCTCCCCAGTCACTATGGTCTTCTATTAGCAACACGACCGGCACTTCTCTTCCCTGGACAAGCCGTACGTAGTCCTTCCATTTCCCCACCATGGCATCTACCACGATAACGCTCATTTCCGACGTGATCCGTTCGGGATCATGAACAAACTTGACTTCGTAGCCCGACCGGCGAAGCCGCTCCACCCACATCTGTCGTTGACTCAGACGAAATAGTGCAACCCGCAACTCCAACACCTCCTTGCCATATCGATCACCGTTTCCTCCGCGGCTCCAGTCTTTTGTCTCGATAATAGACATCCACTTTCAGGCGTGCAGCCAAATAGAATGCAAATTCTTCCGCATCCGCAAATGTGTTACGCCTGTCCATCTCATGCGGATTCCCGTCTTGAACAAACAAGACGGCAAAGATACTTCCTTGATCTGCAATTTGAATCTTGTCCATAGGATTATATCCGTTTAAGAATTGATTCCACGGTACGATAGTCGATGACACAAACATAGCGGGCGTAATCGTACCCCTGAGGGTCAACGGCAAGTACCCGTTTACGATCTGTAAAGATAAGAATAGGCTCACGGCAATACTGCCGGATCAGTCCATCCGATTCCAGGGCAATGATGTCCTCCAGTCGTTGTTCGGTAATCACAAAAACGGGTGCGGAAACGTAAGTCTCGTGCGGTCTTTCCGCATTCATTTCGTAATGAGGAAGAAAAGGTTGCTTACGGTATCGATTAAAAACGCGGACATCAACTCTCAAGTTCATCCCTCCGTTTGCAAATTGGGCGTATAGTTCGTAATGAACAGTTCCTTCACCGGCTGCCGTCCTTTCGTTTGCTTCGCAATGGAATAACGGGTTTCAACGCCCTCAATTACAAATGGGGCGTACCACTCCCGAATGGTCGGATGGTCGTTGATGCTGAGCAAGAACTTGCCCTTGATGCCGCCAAGCAGCTCCCGCAATTTCCGGTGATCGGATTCGTCGAATTTGTACAGATAACCGGAGAGTCCCAAGTAGGGCGGATCGCAATAAAAAAAGGTATCCGCCGAATCGTACCGGGCGAGTACCTCTTCAAAAGATCGGTTTTCGATATATACACCAATCAGCCGTTCATGAGCAACTTTAAATTTTTGTTTGACGTTGGACATATCGTATGCCGGCTTGCTTCGTGTGTACCCCCAATCGTCGGCGTCGTTGTACTTCCCGCCAAAATGCGAGTAGACACGGTAGTAAAAATCATACGCTCGGGTAACCGGGTCGCGTTCCTGATCTCGTCGTTTCATGATACGCTCAAATTCATCACGGGCATAGAGTGCCCACTCAAACCGTTGGGCAAGCCCTTCCCAATCTTCTTGAACCACCCGAAAAAAATTGACCAGTTCCGCGTTGATATCGGAATAAACTTCCACTTTGGATCTTTCCTTGCCAAAGAGTACCCAGCCCCCGCCCCCGAATACTTCCGCATAAACGACATGCGGTGGAAAGCGCCGGATAATCTCTTCACGCAGCCTGTATTTGCCGCCTTGCCACCTGATGGGACTTTTCAGCACAGCTTCACGCTCCCTTCAATATTCACCAAACATCGATCCTTCCCGGCTTTAACCAGAGGAAAGCAACGCCTCCATGCCTGTTGCCAGCAACGTGGTTGCCGTTTGACCAAAAATATGCAGCCGATAATCCGGAACCTCGAGCAACTGTGCCAGATCCAGCGCGTGCCGGACCGCCTGTTGCCGCTCTTTCCGGCATCCAAGATCAAACAAATTGACGCCCGGCAGCAAACCGATGATCTGAATCACACCGCGCATTTCAATCACATAGATTTCAATGTTTCGCACGTCATCCCCTTCTTTCTTTATTCATGGCTCATCCAATTGCCGGAAGTAAGGTAGTGGATCCACTTTTTGCCCGTTCACCCGAATTTCTAAATGCAGGTGAGGACCGGTTGATTTTCCCGTACTGCCCACCCATCCAATCACTTCGCCTTGCAGCACCTGTTGCCGTTGACGTACGCCAATGTCCGTCAAATGCCCATACAAACTGACCAAACCGTTTGCATGTTGCAACAGAATCGCGTTGCCGTATCCGGTGCTGCCGTGGATGACTTGCGTAACCGTTCCGCTTAGCACGGCTAACACCGGTGTGCCCCGCGGCGCGGGAATATCGATTCCTGCATGAAATGCTCCCTGCGCTCCCGTAACCGGATCTACCCGATAACCAAATGGACTGGAAATCGTCGTGTACCCAGCCAACGGCCATAGCCACGTTCCCGATCTGGACAGCAGGGCCGCATATTCCGCTTCTTTCCGATACACCAACGCCACCTCTTTGCTGCTTCCGAACCAAACAACGAGCGCTTCATCCAGGTCCTGGGCGGTCAATTGCAAATAATTTGCCAATGAAAAAATCGCATCGTAGGGATTATCCGGATCAATCTTCCCGTCGCTGTCCCCATCCACGCGATAACCCTCCCACAATGAGCGCGGAAATCCTAAGGCTCCGATCGTGTCGGTTCGTTTGGCTTTCTTCGCCCCAAAATCGGTTGTCACCTGATGAATGGCCGCAAGCCGCGCCCAGGAGGCGTGCTCTTGTTCGGCCTGGATGTAAATCGGCAGCAGGAATAAAGGAATATCGAATTCGGGAGTGTCAGGTACCTCAATGCCCGCCATTTTCGAGGCATCCGATGTCGTGACCAGCGACCCGAGCAAAGCAAAAACAAGAATGAAACCAAGCAATAGGGCCGCGATGCCGGTCACGCCCAAGCTGCCGACGATCCACCAGATGACTCGCTTTCTAAGTAAGCTCCCCGTTTCCATCCGTTTCACCTTTGGCACATAGTTAGATTAATCTTTCTCGTACTCTCGGATCATGGCCGAATCGTCGAGCACATAGCCATTAAACGCAAGCTCCAAGGCCTTCTTTCGACTATGCCCTCGCTTCTCCAAATCCTCCACGACAAAGCGAATCATCGCATCTCGGCGGGCGAGCCGTTCCATCTTCACCGGGTCAAAGTTCGTACGCATACGGTCCTCCTCCTTTCAAAATCCAACCCGCTCCGGTACGTAAATCCCCGTCGTGCTCCAAGAGCGAGCAGCCGGATGCTTCACCCATACATGGCCCGAAGATATGACCAACAGATCAATGTCCCGCCCTTGTACGTTTCCTCTGAGCAAATGCCCATGCGTTTGCCGTTCCACAAAACGAACCGTATCCAGCTTCAGCTCCCGGTTCAGCCAATCGGCCAGTCGTTCCATCGTCCGCTCCCCCTTCCCTTATTTCAATTTTTTTATGATTTTTTTGGCGCGATCTTTGGTTTTTTGCCACGATTGCTTCACTTCTCCAACATGGTAAACAATCTCGCGTTTTGAAACGTCATACATCTCATGCGGTGTTGGGGCCTGGAAGTTACTAAGCATTTGTTTTAATATCTTTTTGCGGAACAGGAAGGCGCAGAAAAAGAGTAGCGCCACAAAGATTTGCTGCAGGATCAAAATACCGGAGCCGCGCGCCACCACATCGGCGACAAGCAGCGTGAACCCCATATAGAAGCCGTAAATTACTTTCGTGCCAAGCGTCCCGATCAGCCAACCTACCCAACGGCGGACAAATGCAAAGCCGCGCTCCGGAAACAAGCCGAGGAGCAGCACCACCGGTGCGAGGATGAGAATGGCCAGCGCCATTTCCTGTGCCAAGACCAGAATGAAAGATACGGTTCCGACAAAAAGCAGCAGGGTCAGCGTAGCGACAAGGGCAAGTACCGCAACCAAACACCGGATGGCTGCCGAACCGCCCATAAACAAGAGCGCCGTATCCGCATGGTCGCCATGATCCACGTTTTCGTCGCCCATGACTTTCCGCAAAATGTTCCGTTGATCCATACCAGGCGCATACTGACGCATCAAGTGCGCCCATTCATCCCCAACCTGCGCATCGATCGTCACCTCTTCTTCTTCCGCCAGGTCCTGAACGGCTTCGACTTCCTCGGCAGTCATGCGAACGTCGTCCGAGTCTTGACGATTGAATTGACCGATCAACCAGGGACGGTCAACAAACAGCTGCCAAAGCCGGTTGGATGTGGCCAACAGTTGCTGGTCCGCGGCGCCGGCAAGCCCCGCCTTCAGTTCCTCACCGGTAACACGCTGATACGGTGCGGCAAGCGCCCCCATCGTCACCTGCGTCAGCTGGTCCATCGTCTGTGATACCGCGCGAATGCTTTGCCCCGCGTTGGTGAAAAACCAGTAGGTGCCGACCAGCACGACAATCGAGCCGATTACGCCGGACGTCAATCTTGTCGTCTGGTTGTTCCAGTAGCCCACTTTCACCATCCATGCAGCCAGCAGGACAAGCGCCCACGGTAAAAACTTGCTGAATAGTCCGGTGCGCATGCCGTCCATTACCGGCAAAATCAGCGACAATTGTTCATTGACCAAATCCGTATGAAACCCCAGTTGCATAAGAAAAATACACAATCGCGTAATAAACGCATTTAGCATAAACAGTCCGTTCGCTATCCAGTTAAGCAGTAACGAAAAAGGATCATTCAGCTTCATTTTCCATCCGGACCACTCAATCAAATCGTAACCTAAGTCCCAGATATAGCTGTCGACCGGATACTGGCGGTAATCTAATGTTCGATCTCCCGGTTCGATGCCCATTTCGCGTTCGCCGGGCAGCAACTGATCGAACATATCCTCAGGAGCATCGGCATAGGCAGGAATGGAGCTCTGAAACACAATCAGGCCAGCAATGAGCAGCACCGTCAATAGCCTAAAGCAGCATCGTCGTCTCAACGGTTCTCCCTCCCTTCCATATCGCCGGCTTTCGGCGTTGTATTAAAAATGGTGAGCAAATCATCCGGCGTCGGCTCAATATGCACCCGTCCGATTCGACCTGTGATATCCTTCATATAGCAATCGCCGGCCTTAAGCTCCCGGAATGCCTGGATCATGTCCTCGTCACCCCGATCCAAACCGAGCAGCGTCAAATTGTCCGCAATCGCACGCGGATCTTCCGTCCGGAAACAAAAAATGGAGCCGAGATTATTTCTCGTCTCCTCGTCCGCCACATCGCCGGGGTTTTGGGTCGCAAGTAAGGGCACGACCTGAAAGGAACGACCCATCCGGATGATTTCATCGATAAGCAGGGCGCCTTCCGGAAAGGCGCGGAGTATCCAACTCTCGTCAATACCGAAAATTTTGAGTTGATCGCTTGGACGGTGAAACATATATTCGCGCCCTAGTGCCGCGACCAAATACATGATACCAATGCCGAACCGTTCGTTTGGCGTCAACGCCTGCTGCAGCCGTTCAGTTCGTTTCTTCGGCAAAGGTAACCCGGCAAGCGTAATGACGATAAACCGTGCACCGCTCATATTCGCGTTTTCTTCCCCATCATGGGCGAAAATAAATTTGCCGAACGGACTTCGCGAATAGGACAACAGCCGGTTCACACAGCGCCGCGCTTCCACCCTGATCGCATCCACCGGCGAATCTTTCGCAATCCGTTCCATTTCCGTTATGAACACATGCAAATCCCGCTTGTCCTGCTCGAACGTACGCTCCACGGCCTCCATAATGGCGTCGGCCCGCTCGTCGTTCCGAGTGCCCTCCAACAGCAGGCTGAGGAAATCCAGCACGATGCTGTGCGCGCGTTCTTCGCTTTTCGACATTCGGAACGGATTGAATTTGGTCGTCGATTCTGCCGAAAAGTTAAGCCGCACCATGTTTTTTTGAATATCCGGGATGAGCGCAAAGCAGCTATCCTCATCCTTGGGATCGATGGAAAAGACGATGCCGCCTTGATTGTAGCCGTGGTAAAACAACGTCTTCTTCAGCACCGACTTGCCCGAGCCGAGCGTACCGACAATGACGATTGCCCCGGACCGGTTCAATTCCTTGGACATCGGACGCTTCAGGTCGAGCAGCACCGGGATACTGTGCAATGTCCGTCCGATGTAGTCCCCGTCCGGGTCGCCGATTTCCCGGGATCCGTGCAGCATGCCCGCCGCCAAAAACTTCGGGTCCATCGGGATGCGATTTTGCTTGTCCATCGCCGATCCCGGCAAAAAAAGTTGAAACGCCCGCGCCTGATCCGCCGGAGAGCGAACGATGCGAATTTGCTTGGTCGCGTACAGCTGCAGCAACTGCGCTGCGCGCTCCTCCAGTTCCTTACGAGAACCTCCCGACACATTAAGCCATGCGGACGACCAGACGAGCGGCATCCCTTTTTGCAATTTGTTCTCCAACACACGCCCGCGTTTGCCCGCCCATTCCAACGTGATCGGCGTCTCTTCGGACGCTTCGGCATATTCCCGGCGCTGGTCTTTCAGCACCTTCCGATTGCGCTGCAGACCACCGGCCGCCTCGTGCGGCGTCTGTACCTGAAAGTGCAGGCTGACTTCGGCGGGAAACGGCAAGTCCTCGAGCGCATACAGCCACTCTTCGCCAATCACCGTAATCTCCTCCGGTACATCGACAACCGAAAAGAATGCTTGATAGCTTCTTAAGCTTTCTTCGTCCTGATCGTCATGATGGACAACCAGCGTCTTCATCTTCTCTTCGCTGACCAAATCGGAAGCGAGCAAAATCGGCAGCGATTTTTTCGGGCGGAGCAGCACTCTGTCGCCTCTTACCCGCACTTCACGCATCGCTTCCGGCGTCAAGATCAGTTCCGGTTCCTGGGAAAGTCCTCGGAAGAAGCCCCGGCGAAGCAACCATTCAATTTCTTGCGGACCGCATCGTTCGCCGTTTAAATGATGGTAAACGTGATTGAACTGCAGGCTCTCGGCGGATTTGGCCATATGCAGGCGCTCTCGCTCCAGCTCGCCGCGCTGACGGTACCAGAACTGCTCCTGAATTTGGCTCAGAAAAGCGTCGGCCAGTTCCTTTAACGTTTGGCCCGTTTTTCGAAACCCGGACAAATCCACTTCGGGAAACTGTTTTTGCACGTCGGAAAGCTGCACAATCAAATAAAGCGACCGCTGCCACGGACGACGTGCGTCAAACCGTTGCATGACCGCCTTCACATACCGTTCGTGCTCCGCGCCCTGCCCTATTCGCCGCCGTCGCCAGTGTTCGGCATCCATCATACGGGTTACCGACAACAACTGTCCATTGCCATGATAGCTATGCAAAAACTGCTGCATCTGGCTGACCGTGCCGCGCTTTTTCTCCGCGGACTGGTAGGCATACGGCTTCAGCGGTATGCGATACACCGCCCACGGTTTCAGAAGCGAATCGAACAGCAGGTTTTGCTCCCAGTACAACACGGGGCATTTCAACTTACTTCACCTCCTGTCATAAAAGGAGGGCACTTACCGGATCCAAATGCGGTGCCGGTCGGCATAATCGTACATACGCTCGAGCCATTGATCCAGTTCGTCCGCTGTCCGCGCCGTGCGAAAATTCGCTACATACGGGAACGAATGGAAACAGACTTCACGGCTGAGCCGATCCGCAATCATCCGCCCTTTTTGCTCCACACTCATCGACTCGTCCTCCAAAATATCATCGATGCCGATCGACACATGATGACGCCAGTTCCCCATATCCGGTTTCACCTCGCATGGATGTCGGCTCTTACTTGAGCCTTCCAATGTTCGTTGCCATTCTCTTTGAACTCCCGCTCCAATTGGATCGGGGTGGCCGCGCTCCCGTACAACACACGATGTCCTTCTAGCCAGGTAGGCGGCACAATGGCTTGTTTCGGCTGCCGTTTGAGCGGCATGATTGACAAACGGCCTGACTTTACATTCCAGCGTATGCGTACTAGTGCGGGAAGGAGGAGAACCCGAAAACCTTCCACCGTTCCAACCAACACTCCCTTGCGGCCGCACCACTCCTCGCCTCCCTGTTGTAGTGACAACCGTTCGTAAGGACGGCAGTGCCCGATAAACCGAATCCGATGGATTCCTCCGGGTTGGCGGACCGCTTGCCAACGGACCACCCATTTGGGTCGAACCAGAAAATGAACAATGTCCCGCAAATAGCGGGGCACCGTTTTGCCCGCCGGATCCAGTTTGACCGTATAATAAGCCGCGGCAACCGGACCGACCGTCATTGTGATCGCCCGATCAAACGGAAGCACCGTAAGTACGGGCAAGATGTAACAAAAAATGAAAAAGACGATAAGGAAGACAAGCCACATGACGAGGCCATCCTGCCGGATCGGCATCCATAACCTTATATCCCCAATATGGTAGATGAGCGGACGAACCCGATATAAGGCACGATACGCTTCCGCTTTCTCCTGCTCGTTCATCGTGTCAGCCCCCCGTCGTATCCGTCAGCCCGTCCACCGAAATGCCCAGCGTTTTGAGTACATAAAAAGCTAAATATTTGGCAATACCGGGTGCGAAAACGAAAATACCGAGAATGATTGAAAGCATAATGTGCGACCAAAGCCGATTCGTTTCTCCATTGGCATACATTTTCACACCACGGTAGATAGCGATCGTCAAGAAAATCGCCTGCAGCAATCGTTTCAGCACAAGCAAACCGGTTTGGACAAAATCCCCATCCATATCCCTCACCTCCAGGTCTAACCAATGAATCGTGGTCCACGCGATCATTTTGATGGCTCGGATTTCGGGTAAGTTATTACTACATAGCCGCCACAAAAAATTTTTGATTTTCTTCCGTTACCTTCATCCGCCACACCTGCGCCAAACGAAAGCCGGTTGATGCGTCCTCGGCGGTAAATGAAACCGTAACGTCGTAAGGTCCTTCTCCGGTTGCTTCCAAACGATCTAACGCTACAAAACGCAACCGGCCATTTAGCGGAACCATTTTGGCGTCTGCCGTTACATAATTGAGCAGGCTGCCAGCATCCTTGCTTTCGCATATCGTTTTCAGGAAACTTTCCATGGCCGGCCGCATCCGCTCTTTCACTGCGGCGGATGCCGCTGCTGCTTGCGGAATCTTCGGAACGACTGGTGGTTCCTGTAATGATCGAATGATCGGCGGATCGGTGACCGCTGCCCCTTTTGCTGCTTGAACCCAAACCGGCACTTCAACTTCCCACATCACCCGCTCCGGATTGGCGGCTATTACGCGAACCCGGACCCGATAAGACGATCCGCCGCTAGCGGCGATGGTCAAAAACTCCGATGCCATCACCTGTTGACTTCGAGTGTTTGATTCGGCCTGTAAGGCAGCAACACGGGCAAGCGCATCCGGATTGACATAGGGCTGCAGCCGCTGCACTCGCTCTTCAGGCAATTCCCCGCCGTCCCAGAGCATCCATTCCCGGGCAAACCCAAGCGCCGTTTGGATCGCTATCTGCTGCTCGGCCGTTCGTGTGAGCAAGGCGGGGACTGGATCGGTTTCTGAGCGAAACAGCGTAGAAACCGCCCCCAAACAGGAAAACACTAGCATGCTCCACAGGAGCAGCTTCGGCAGCCAACGAAATTCCAAGTCCATTCACCTCCCTGCGATCGGGGATGGCTCACGCGGCTGTTTGCCGAGAAGCGGCAGATCCGCCTCTGCGGGCGGCAGCAGCGGCATCTCTTTCAACCGGATGCGCGACTCTCCCACTCCCCACCAAAGTGCTTCCTCTACGCCTTTTCGCTTCCATTCGCTCTCGCTGATTGCCCAGACGTTCGGCAACGGACGACTAAGCAGTGGCCCTTCGCCGAGTGCAGCCCAAAGACGCAACAGACGCTTCGGACGCGACTCAATCTTGGTCACAAACAGGACATGGACAGCCGCAACCGACCTCCACGCAGCGGACAACACCCGTCCGTACAGCCACAACTTGTCCTGCAGCTTCCACTGGTTTTCGCTGCCGGTATCGTACTCCACATGCAGCACAAGCCTTCCCCGCCCAGGTAGCACATACGTGCATAATCCGTCCGGACGAAGCAGCATCGTTTTTTTGCCGGAGTCTTTGAAATGGGCGTATTGTTCTGCGGATTCCCGGGTTGACTGCCACTCCGTTATACCTTCGCCTTCATGGCGCAAACTGTGCTCAATGAGTGAAACAAAAAATGCGTTAGTGCCGTACACATGCTCCAGTTGCATCGGCAACTTCTCCCATGCTTTAGAACGGTAACCATCTTCTTCACCAGCAAGCAGAGCAGCGGTTTTTGCCCCTTGGGCGGTCAGGCCGTATCCTACATGATTGAGCCGAAGGAAGGGAAGCGGAATACTGCGAATCAATCCTTGCCGGTTCAATTGACTGGCCATTGCGTAAAGAGTAGGCAACCGGTAATTCAGAACGATCGCCGCCTGCTTGGCGGTCATCGGTCCGTATCGGTAGATGAGCGCAAGCAGCTCCTTTTTTGCCGCTTCGTACATGTCTCTCTCCTTTCCGCGCAGATGAGAGCAAGTCCGGATCAGCGCGACCGCCGGCTCATGCGCCGGTTGCGGTTTTCGGAGTTGGTTCCATCTAACCCGCTTATCTCCATCTTTATCTCAGACTTGATCTCAGTTTTGATCTCTGACTTTATTAGGCATGAGCCTTACTCCGGCTCATCGCGTCGCCAACCGTTTAGCGGGGACTGCGGTCCTTCTCCGATGTTCATTTCCCGCTCGACCGACTCGATCGACCGGCCATCCTGCTTGTCCGAATGCGCCCATGCTTCCCGGATCCAAGCTTCGTGCTTCACCTGCACAATCTCGTTTTTCACCGTAAATAGCTCAAGACGACCTTCATGTCCTTTCGTGCGTACAATGGCGTGCAGTTCGGCCAGGTTCATCAAATCGGTATTCGTCACCTGGGGTTTCAGCCAACGCGACAATTTGTCCGCATCCGGCCCTCCGAGCTGCAGCAGCATCAGCGTACCGACATTGCCGAGTATCGCCTCCAGAATGCGATCGGATAATTGGGTCAAATACTGGGTGGCCAGAAAGAGTGACAAACCGAACTTGCGATCCTCGGCCAATATTTTCGTCAAGATGTCCGTCGCAAACAAATGGACTTCGTCGGCAAAGAAAAAATGCGCTTTGGACTTATGCTGAGGCCGCTTGCGGCAGGTGAAATGATAGTCGATGAAAAACAGGCTGGCCAGAATCTTCAGTAAATCCGGGACGCAGCCGCTGCCGTCGATGAGCACGATATGGCCCTCGTCCATCGCCCGCCGGGTGTCGATGCTGCTGCGCTCTTGCCCCAGCATCCGCCGCGCGGTCGGGTACGTCGTTAAGGCACCGAGCTTATTCATGATGGGACCGAGATGATCCCCTAAATTTTTGATTTGCGCGAACTCGTCCAGCCAAAAATGGCGCAAATGCAGGTCGAGCTTCGGCAGCAATTTTCTCCGGTAGTTCTCGTTATAGAAAATATCCATAA
Organism: Paenibacillus sp. JL3B1040; assembly: GCF_057063165.1. Lineage (NCBI taxonomy): Bacteria > Bacillati > Bacillota > Bacilli > Caryophanales > Paenibacillaceae > Paenibacillus > Paenibacillus tiangongensis. The sequence continues at coordinate 4,267,968 of NZ_CM169317.1, forward strand.
TACCCAGTACCGTTTGCGGCGGCACCGACAACAGACTTAAAACGGCGTTTCGTAAATAATGTTCCGCCCGCGGGCGCGAACCCGGGAACAATTGCTGCAAGGTGGTCACGAACTCCCCGGTCAACGACTCCCGTACATCCGAATGCGCGTCTTGAAACAAGTTGAAGCCGCGCGGCCGTTCGGTAGCCCCGAGCGGAATCAGGTGCAGCTTCGGATACAACTTTTTCGGGATATAACTCAGCAACGTTTCAATTGCCCCGCCGTGCGGGTCGAGAAACGTAAAACCGGGCGCTTGGTCCGACTTCCGCTCCAGATCTTCAACCATACGGGTCATGATCGAGAGCAGCGTAGACGTTTTCCCGGAACCGGTCGTGCCGGCGAGAAACGCATGCTTGAGCATTTGACCCAGCGGCATACGAAGTTCCCGTTCCTGGCCCGGTACGTTGCTTTTCCCGATGTAGAGGCCGTGGTCGAGCCCAGTGGGAGCCGGTACAATTTTTGCATGCATCTTCTCCATATGCGCGGCGGCCGGATCGCCAAAAGCAGGAATGCGCAGCCAGTAGCCCAGTTCCTCCGAAGCGAGCAATAACTGCTTGGATGGCGTTCCCGGTGCGAATACCTGCTTTTTGCCTTTTACCGGCCGCAGGACGATGCCATTACCGCTTCGCATCGATTGCAGCATATCGTTCATCGTTTGCAGTCGCGCTTTGGCCGAAGAGGAACGAATCAGCACGCGAAATCCGGTCCACAGCCCGATTTCATCCTCATCCTGTTTGCTTTGCAGCGTCCGCATCACGTTTTGCTGGTAGGCGGTCAATTCCCGCGGCCGTGATTTAGCCTTTTGGTTCGTGTTCATCTCCCGCCAAATGGACTGTATGGACACCGGCTCATTGGCCGGGGAACGCAGCCAGTTCTCGGCTCTGCGGACACGGCGCTGAAGGAGCCGCTTGCCCGCTGGCGCAAATGCCAGCTCCAGCCACACCTCCTCACCTTCCGCCAGTTCGCCTGCACCCATCGCGGCGATCATTTCGTTCAGCGGATCTTTGCCGGTCGGATGGATACTTGCAACGGAAAGAGCGCCCTTATACGCCGGACGGCCTTCGGCAACGATCACGTTTTTGCCCGAACCAGCGGTAAACACGGGTGTCTCGACCGGAAGCAAATACATTCCGTACACCTGTGTGTGGAACCCGGTACGAAATCCCATCCAGCGAATGTCGGGGACAGAAACGTAGATCCGTACCCGTCCAGCAGGTCCTGCACACTGGATCAGGAAACGAAAATAGAGTTGTCCATACCGAAGACGCTGGAATCGGGGAAGCCCAAGTCCGCTGATATGCCGGGCAAATCGCGTTGCATTGGCAAACTCCATAGGCGTGGCATTAAGGGAGGATTGAATTTCGAACCATAGCGTTCGCTTGTGCTGACCTTGGCCGGGCTCGCACCAGCTTGGAAATAAAAAAGAGAGCATCGCTGCTCCCCTCCCCTCGATCTTCCGCTCCTCAATTGTCGAGATATTGGATGGATCCATCACTCCTTTCCCTTCAGGAACGACCGGTGAGCCCGATCAGCCCTGAAAATGAAAAAGACAGGCCGTCCGGGATGCCCGGGAGCCTGTCCACACCTTTTTGACACTATCAGATTAACAGGATTACGTGACCTTGTCTTGTCCCTTTTCCTGATCATTTTGTGACCTTGGATTGACCTTTGATTTTTGGTAGCTTTAGCCCTCTACTCGAGTCGAATTATGATATTGACTCACTTATCCGACTCAAATAAACCATCTTAATTCTTTTCGAAAGAAAGGAACCCCTTCCGTATTTTCATAATCATAAACCATTAAATAGAGTTTACTAACTTGATTTGCTAACTGAATTATTAGCTGGTCTTTTTCTATTTCTCCCATTTTCAAACCACTAACATCGAGATATGCAGGATATACAGCCGTGGACAAAGATGAACTCTTGATCAAATAGGTAAAAAACTCATTTTCAATAACCTCCCTTTCATCACCTTCTATTTCAAAACACCCTAGCTGGCGATAATCATTCTGAAATTTTCTACCTAGAATAAAGTGGCCAATTTCATTGTTAACCAGTTTTTCTTTAATCATTCTTTCAAAAACTTTATAAGCTATATCTTTGGCGTCATTAACTTGAAGACCGCATGGTTCCCCGTATTTGGTCTTTGTTACAGTAACAGAATCAAAAATCATGCTAAACATTAAAGCTTCATCATCCACTTTATTAGTGATAAAGAAGGAGTAATCTTCTATACTGGAGCTTCCTAGTTCTCTTTGATAAAAATAATGCCTAGCCAGAATCCCTTGAATATTGATCATGTTGATCAGGATTTCTCTTATTTGCTCTTCATCAGTCGTTGAAATAACAGGCAGTTTACGAACAACGAGCTGGTTTGGAGAAAAAAAGGAAGTGTGGTTTTCTTTCATTTCGTTAAAACTAATCTTTTTCATATCCTCACCATTTTCTTTAAAAATGGAAATAGGTGAACTAACTACTTAGTAGTTAATTCACCCAAGTCCTCCCTAATTAATTAGCATTAGCAGTTTCAAAAATAATAGATAGAGGTGCGGGCGATAAAGGGTCTGTCTCTAAAAAGGAGACCGTTAAATCACTGGCCCTTACTCGAACCTTTTCAACATCTGAAGGTATAACAAAATCGTCACCAACTTTTGCTGTACGTAGTCTTGTTGCCGTAAAAGTTGAATTTACATCTTTATCGAGGTATGTGGCAGGTGAAAGTACAGAAGTATTTGTAACAGTAAAATTCCCTTTTAACCCTTTCAACCAATCACCTGTTACAACCATCGTATAAAACAATTCATATTTGTTTGTACCAACATAGTTGTACAAACTCATAGTTAATCCTCCAAAGACAACATCACTAGCGGTAATTGAGCTATTAGGTTTTACTAAAGGAATAGTTGCATGGAAGTTGCCGTTTGCATCACGTTGCAGGACAACTCCATCTTCCTGAAATTGGGCAGGAAGCATTTCTTGTAATGGTACTGTTGTTATCTTTGCCTCTTTACCAGCCACTTGCTCTTCATAAACTGTACCGGCAACTTGAGTGGTTTCACCCATACCATATGCGCTTGTCGCAATAGATACTACGAGCATAATACAAAACAAAGCAGACGAGAATATCTTCTTCATTTAGATTCGAAACCCTCCCATTTTTTGAAGGCTGGCCAGCGATCAATTATTATTTTGTAACAATTCCATTATATCCCAATATATCAAGTTTTGTTATAACATAAATACAATTATTTCGAATATTCTATGTCATTATCCAAATATAGAATATATTTCATAAAAACATCTAGATAGTGATAAGTTATATAATATGTTAATTCTAGTGAGTTTAACTCTTTCTGAGAAAATAGGCAAATCGGGTGAAGATTGACCCGACTCATGGCAATCATTTAGCAAGTTCCAACGGACGACAGAGCCCTGATCCACCACAAGCGGAAAGCCTAACCGTTCGTCTGAAGAGCACCAGTATTGAACTTACCACCGGATTGCCAACCGCTACCATAATTCAAGGAGAACAAGGTTCCTAATCATTTTGTGACCTTCGATTGACCTGACCTTATTCCGCGGAATCGTCCGATGAATCCACATCCGAATTCGCTTCTTTATCATCCACGAATAAAATGGAAGCCTCTCCGCCTACAAAGCGGTAAATGTGACTGAGCAATCGTTTCCGCCGCTTATAGAACATGCGGTGCGTTAAGCCCAGCTTTTCCATGACAAGCATGGAAGGCAGACGGCGCATGTAACGCTCTTCCACAAATTGCTGATCTTCCTCTTGCAAGGAGTGAATCGCGGCTTCCAGCACATCAATCCTCAGTTCCATTAAAGGGATTTCTACATTTTGCAATTGTAAACGGCGGATTATCTCGTTTAATATTGCTTCGTTTTTTTGACCCTTGCCGTAGATCGGGACCAAATCGAATTTTTGTGTAAGCCCCGGGATACGTGACAACTGTTCCCGCATGGACTCCAACTGCGATTTCCAAACCGGTAAAGTGAATAACCAGTTTTCGACGCGAGTGAACGGGATCGGTCGGCTCACTGCCCCCACCCCCGTTGCCGGATACGATGACGAACTCTACCATACCAATCGTGACGCATCAATTGGGCGTAAAAGGCTTGCGAATAGCTGGCTCCACTCCGCTTTTCAGGCTTGTTTGATTGACATTGCGCCGGCAAATTCGGTTTATCCGTCTCGGAAAGAGAAACTTCCCTGAAAGACTGCCCCGCATTAACGACTTCGTGCTTCCCCATCATTTTTGCTCCCTTCAAATTCATGAATGGGCGCGCGCTTGACCTTATTGTACGGGGAAGGTCACGTTTCGGTAAGGCGACTCTTTTTGTACAACCTTTTTACAAAAGGTTGTATATTTTCCTGGAACCCCCATGGGGTATATGCATAAGAATATCAAACAAAAATAGCACCTGCCAACGTGGTTGAAGGTGCTATTCATGGCTTTTGTGCAGTTTCTTAATCCTACTTAAAGTTTAACAGCTTTGATAACGGCCGATTGAATGTAATCCTCCATGCTCGCCCCAGGAACCCAGTCCTGAATGAATTCGCGGGACTCATCTTTCGGCTCAACAACAATATCGTTAAATCCGCTCGATTGAAGCATTTCCCTGACTTCAGCCACGGTGGACGCGCCGGATATGCAGTTTGCTAATGAATCAAGATCACCCCGGATCTCTGCCGGTAATTCCGCTGTCGTCACGATATCCGAGATGGCTAAGCGCCCTCCTGGTTTTAATACCCGGAAAGCTTCACGAAAGACTTGCTCCTTATCGGGAGAAAGATTTATGACACAATTAGAGATGATGACATCGATCGAGTTATCAGCTATCGGGAGATGCTCGATTTCGCCAAGCCGGAATTCAACATTCCGGTAGCCGTTCTTTTGCGCATTGTTGCGGGCACGGCTTACCATCTCTGGTGTCATATCAACACCGTAAACTTTGCCGGTCTCTCCCACTTGCCGGGTAGCCAGAAAACAATCAAAGCCTGCTCCGCTTCCCAAATCCAGAACGACTTCCCCAGGCTGAAGCGATGCGATCGCTTGAGGATTCCCGCAGCCTAGACCAAGGTTTGCCCCTTCCGGAGCCGCTGATAGTTCTTCATTGGAATACCCCAATTTCGCTGAAACTTCATCGGCCGTACCGGAGTATCCGGATGCCGATGTGCTAGCCTGGCAACAACTTGCATTGGAATTGCTTTGGATCGCAATTTGCTTGTATCGGTTTCGTACATGCTGGCGTACATCATCATTCTTTACTTGGCTCATGGAACATCGCTCCTTTTTTAATATATCAATTTTTTTTGATTAAATGTACGGATTAAAAACCCACCATGTGGGCTTATGAACAGCATCCGCTTGAATCGTCCAGTTTGCGGAATATACAGCACAACTCGGGAGATAGCAGTCGGTTAACCTCCGCGTGATTTAACTCATAATAGCTCCAAGTTCCTTTCATTTCTCGGAAGATCAAGCCGGCATCAAGCAAGATTTTCAAGTGATACGACAATTTAGATTGCGGCATATCCACGATTTCTACTAGATCACACACGCATATGCTGCCCTTTTGTGTAAGTTCATACATAATTTGCAGACGCTTTTGATCCGCGAGCGCTTTGAATTTGGCTTCAAACTTGGCAAAATCGATCGTCTCTCCGTCTTGTTCAAGGATGGGAAGTTGTATCATCATGCCCTCTACCTCTCCTTAGCAGCAAGCGGCGCAACAAGCCGCGATCGGCTGCAAGACCACCGACGTCGAATTGTTTTTACTTCCCTTAAGGCTATTGGTATCCAACCACTTCCACGCCTGTCGCGCCCGCTCTTCGATTTCTTTTTGCTGAAATTTCATCAGTTGTTCCATCACGTAATGGTTCATCATCGGACGAACCTCCATTCATCAAAATTTCTTGATGAATAAATCGTAGCATGCAGAGCTGGTAAAATCAAGATTAAATCAAAAATAATTGATTTAATATCGTGATGGTCTCGATAAGCACTACTGCAACGTAACTTTATTGAATCTTAACGTCATCAAACGGCACTGGGGATTTGATGCGAGACGTGAATAGAGCTTTTTTTATTAATTTATCCCCACAACTTCGCTTCGTCTCTCCATAAATAGAACATCTCTCCAAACACCATTCATTTTGCCGATCTTTTCCCGACGACCTACCTTACGAAAACCATGCTTCAAATGAAGAGCTAAACTTGCCGAATTTTCAGGAAATATTCCGGTTTGAATAGTCCAGAACCCTCTATCTTCGGCGATTTCTATCAATCGACCAAGAAGAATATTCCCCACGCCTTTACCGCGTGCATCCTGCTTGACATAGATACTATTCTCTCCGACACCCGAATACACACATCTTGAGGATACAGGGCTCAATGCTGCCCATCCGACGATCTTGTCACCGTCAAGACAAACAATACTGCACTCCAGGTCATGGCTGGAGTACCACTGTTCTTTAGAAGGTGCGTTCATTTCGAAGGTTGCGTTACCTGTCATTATGGCTTCTTCATAGATAGATTTAATGGCTTCCCAGTCTTCACTGGAAACGAGACGAGTTAAGAGCATCATATTCCCTCCACTACTTATTTAGCCATATTATAAATATTATTTTTATCGCAGGTAGTTCGGATTCATAACCGGTCACCCGATTGGGACGGAACAACATTTGTTGGATTTCAACATTGCTTCATTCAACAACTTAATAGAGTGAATTACAGTATCTTTTTCAAAATCGCTCATCTGCGAAAAAATTTCATTCAAATAGTCATTCATTTGTTGATCAATGGTAGCAGCTACGTATTTACCTTCTGTTGTAAGTGAAAGAACAAAAATTCTTCGATCCCCTGGATCGGGAGTCTTCTTTACAAGATTCATTTTAATTAACGTTTGTATTTGACGACTAAATGTCGTAATATCCGTACCTAAAGCTTCCGCTACTTGCTGAATGGACGGATTATGCTGACGATCTATTTCGTAAAGAATGTGACTTTGAACTAAAGTTATGTCGCAACCACCAGCTGAACAACAGTTTTTATTCAAAAAACCAAAACGGCGTGTCATGATTTGAAATAGTTCTCGAACGTTTTCCATTCCACTCACCTCAATTTTATTTATACTTTATACTACTTGTGTTTTTCAAATATATTGTTTATCGACTGTTAAGATGATGCGAAAGCCGTTTCACAACAAACTTCGCATCCGGTCCGACTCCTCTTAATGTTGCGGAAGAGAAAGAGCGTTGTCCCTCGAGTCCCACATAATAAAGTCCAGGGATCTTACTGATACCGGCTTTATGGATTGGCCTTCCTTCTCCATCCAGAGCGCCTATCGCTCGTAGGTAGGGGAATCGCGGCCGATAACCTGTCGCGAAGATGACTGAATCCACCGGTTCTTTTGTCCCGTTTGGCCATACAACTCCATCTTCATAAAAAGAGGTAAACATCGGCTGTTGATCTGGTTTTCCTGCAAGGATACGCTCCTTATACCGTCCCGTATCGTTCACCGCACTTGAACTTGGTGCCGATTTCCCGAATCTCCAAAATGGGAAAGTATCAAAACCAATAATTCTAACCCAAAAATGAATATCCTTCCCCCAAACCTTTTGATTCATAAATTGAACCGGCTGCAAAACAGCGAGAGACGTTTTACTCACCTCAGCCAGTTCAACACCAATTTGTACCGCCGAATTCCCTCGTCCTACCACGACTACTCGCTGATTTCGAAATGAGCCCGGATTTTGGTATTCCGAGGAGTGAAGTGTTCGTCCTCGAAACATCTCCTGACCAGGTATTACCGGCTTGTACGGATTATGAAATGAGCCGTTTGCATTAATGATAGTACGAGCTTGAAACGTATCTCCTGAAGTTGTTTGTATGGTAAATCCATGCTCATCCTTTTTAACCGATTCCACGCGTTGATTCGTTCTTATCGGTAACTGAAATTCCTTCTGATAACTCTGCAGATAACGAATAACTTCATCTCTGGCAGGGTAATGATTTGGATCTCCGGGGAACTTCATCCCGGGCATGGATGAAAATCGAGCTGGCGAGAATAATTTTAGGCTGTCATAATAGTGCGGCCATGAACCGGTTGCTTGGTTATTTGCCTCTAGTATCAGAAAACGTAGCCTTTTCTTTTGCAAATGATATCCTGTGGCCAACCCCGCCTGACCTCCTCCAATCACGATCGTGTCCAGTACATCCATGATGTAAAGCACCTCCATTATATTTGCATTCTACAACTTAAAATAGATAAAAATACCTCTTCATTATTGCGATAAGTCCAAAATACTCGCTTAATAAGTGTAGGGACTATGTATTATATATACTTCATAAATTTGCAATATGCAACTTTTATTTTATTTTGTATGAGTATCTTTTAACAAAAAAAGAAGCCTCCAATATATCAGGCTTCTTTTATTGAATGATTAGTTCCGATTCGGGTATAACGTTCTAAGAGCATCACGCATTTCCGGTTTTATCGCAATTTCAGAACGAATGGACTTGACCAAGCTTTCTGCTTCTGCAACACTGGATGCTTGGCCGAGTTCAAGCATCAATCCGGTAGCTACAGTCCCTGTCCGATTGCGGCCGCCTGAGCAATGAAAATACACTTTCTGATCATGGTCCAATCCTTGTTTAATCGCTTGAATGGCTTCTGCGATCGAAGTTTCTTGTCCGCATGTATCTTCGACAATAGGATAATGATGCCGCATAACACTTTTTGGAAAATCATTTGGCTCCTTACCATCATCCCTTAAGTCATACACATCGGTAATGTCCTCATTCCGCAGCGCTTCCTGCAATCCATCAATTCCACCAATAAATACTTTGCCTTTAACCAGTTCATGGTAATGAGCCATGTTTTCTCTCCTCTCCATATATCAAGCTTAGCAGCAGTTGCTTCCGCCGCTAATCACTAAGCCTGCACCTTCTTCATCTTGTTCAAGATCCAATGTCACTTGGCTTACCAATTCTTCAACTTGAGGATCGATCGCTACCTCAATATTATTGATGCTTTTTACAATATCCGTTTCCTGAGCGTTTTCGAGCGCCAATTGAAAGCTCGGACCGCAGCAACCGCTAGCAAGAACAAATCGCAGCGTCGTGACTCCGGCTTCCTTCATCATTTCTTCAATATAACTTTTGGCTCCATCTGTAATAACCATGACATATCAACCTTTCCAATCTAATTAGATTCCTCATCCAGCTAAGTAGGCTCCGCAATCAGTTTTTTCAACTGCGTATACCCTTTAATTTCCTCAGGCTCCCATGGAATAATCACCGTATGGTGGTTTGACGTTTCATTAATTTCCTGGATCCAGGATTGTTCGGACCGTGCGCGACTTTGCAGGACAGGGTCAGTCGTTCCAACAGCGGCAAAGCTTTGATTAATGACCCACCATTTTGTCGGTATGCCGGCGCGTTTCAAATCATCATTCAATCGAACGGCCTCATAATAAGGAGTAGCTTCAGCCAAAGTGACGATGACCACACTGGTTTCTTTCGAATCCCTCAAACGAGGTAACAACTTTTGAACGGATGGCGGTATCTGACCGGATGAACGCTCAATTTCCTTATGATATTCCTGAGTGGCATCGAGCAGCAACAAGGTATGACCGGTTGGAGCTGTATCGATCACCACGATTTCCTCCCCGCTTCGGTCTACCAATTCAGCAAAGGCTCTGAAAACCGCGATTTCCTCCGTGCACGGTGACCTTAAATCCTCTTCCAAGTATGCGAGTCCATCCTCATCAAGCAAATCCTTGTTTTGATCAATGATTTCCTCCTGGTATTTTTGCACTTCCACCTTGGGATCAATCCGGCTCACCGTGATATATTCAGACTCCTGAATGACAAAATCAAGATGTGCGGCAGGATCTGTCGTACTCAGATGCACCCGGTGACCACGTTCAGCCAGCCCGACGGCAATCGCTGAAGCGACCGTCGTTTTGCCTACCCCGCCTTTTCCCATGGTGAAGACCACGCGGGTTCCGGCCGAATCCAAATCTTGAATGAGTTTTTGAAAGGACGGTATAGATATCTTTTGATGTACCCCTGGAACCGTTTCTGAGACATTGGGCTCAAAGAAATCGCGTAAATTTTGCAGCCCGGTTACATTAAAAGGAGCCATAGGAATTTGGTAAGTCGGAAGCGCTTGGATCACCGGCGGAATTCGCTCCATCGCTTTCAACTGTCTTTCGTAAACCCCTTTAGATACGGGGTCGCCCGGTTTATATTGATTCAGAACACCGTTGATCACGAGATTCTGGTGATGAATACCGATCCCTTTTAATTCAACAGACGCCCGGGCTGCCTCGGTAAGCGGGGATTCGTCCGGTCTGGTGACGATCACCAGCATGGTTTGTTTCTCATCCGTTAAAGTTTGGACCGCTTGCTCATAAACTTTCTTTTGATTTTGCAAGCCGGCAAGCGGGCCTAAACAAGAAGCACCATGTGTGCTCTCATTAAGAAATCCGCTCCAGGCCGTGGGAAGCTGCAGCAGCCGCAACGTATGGCCCGTCGGTGCAGTATCAAACAGAATATAATCGAATCGATCCTTAAGCTCTTGATCCGTCAACAGAGCCGAAAATTCATTAAAGGCAGCAATTTCAACAGTACAAGCACCCGATAACTGCTCCTCCATCGTTGCAATCACCGTGTCGGGCAGTTTACCCCGATACGGATCGACCATGGACGCTTTGTATTCCGCTGCCGCGGTTTCGGGATCCAAATTTGCGGCATACAGGTTATCCACTCCATCTACTTGGACAGGATGATTCGTAAACGCCATGCCAAATACGTCCTGCAAATTCGAAGCTGGGTCCGTGCCGACCAATAACACCCGCTTACCGGAATCGGCTAAAGAAATAGCCGTTGCGCAAGCCGTCGAAGTTTTCCCTACCCCGCCTTTACCAGTAAAGAACAGGTAAGGAGTTAGTGGTATCGACAGTGGATCAAACCGAGTTGGCATCTTCAAATCCTTCTTTCCTTTACGGTTGTACTTTGATTTCCAGACGAACCTTTGGTTTCTTGATGAGTTCATCTTCGGATAGTCCCGTCCAAGCACACAACTCTTCATTGCTTGGATAGTTTCGTTCCTTAACCACTTGTCCGTCCACGATGACAATCGGTAACACATCCGGACCTTTGTCGGAAAGCAACTGCTCCACCAACGAGTTAGCCACAAAAGCTGCAGGTTCACTTGCCAAATTATAACGAGTCACGGTAAATCCTTTTTTGTTCAAATTGTTTACCGCGATGGAAATGCGGATCAACTCAGGATCTACACCAGGGCCGCAAACTCCCGTTGAGCAACACATCGCCGGATCATAGATTTCCATATTTCTCATGAAAAAGCACGCTTCCTTTCCCATAGAAAATAGCCGAGAGTCCTCTCGGCTGTTTTGTTTATTACTCGCCAGTTTCGGCAAACTGTTTGATACGCGCGCCAACTTCATCGCGTACTCTTTGGAACACGGCCCATTTCTCTTCGTCCGTGCCTTGCGCTTTTGCCGGGTCGTCAAATCCCCAATGCTCGCGTTTTACATGCGGAGGGGTCATCGGGCAGCGATCTGCAGCGTCGCCGCACAAAGTGACGACCATATCGGCATTGTTAAGCAGTTCCATATTAATGATATCCGACGTTTGTGCGGAAATGTCGATGCCTACTTCCTGCATGGCTTTAACGGCATTAGGATTCAGTCCATGGGCCTCAATGCCTGCGCTATATACGTTCCATTGATCACCCAAATATTTTTTGGCCCATCCTTCAGCCATTTGACTGCGGCAAGAGTTCCCTGTGCACAAGAAATAGATCGTTTTCTTTTCCATGATTCATTTCTCCTTTATGGTTGGGTTAGTTCAGCATCAAAATACTTGCGTTTGAAGCGTAAAGCCACATTCACTAATGCGATTAATACCGGCACTTCCACTAGCGGTCCAATAACGGCCGCAAAGGCTACACCCGAATCAAGGCCGAATACGCCGATCGCCACCGCAATGGCAAGTTCGAAATTGTTACTGGCTGCCGTAAACGACAGTGACGTAGCAACGGGATAGGATGTCCCTGATTTTTTGGAAAAGAAGAAGGACACTACGAACATCACCACAAAATAGATGATCATCGGAATCGCAATGCGTACAACGTCCAGAGGCAGCGTTACGATCAGATCCGCTTTTAATGAGAACATGAGAATAATCGTGAACAATAAAGCGAGCAGGGCAAGCGGGCTGATCTTGGGAATTAGCACTTTTTCGTACCATTCCGAACCCTTTAATCGGATCCCAATCACGCGCGTCAATAATCCGGCCAGAAAGGGAATTCCCAAATAAATCAGGACGCTTTCGGCAATTTGCCCCATGGAAATATTCACTTCAGCCCCTTGGACCCCAAACCAGCCGGGCAAGACCGTGATAAACACATAGCTAAATACCGAGTAGAACAGAATTTGAAAGATGGAGTTGAAAGCGACTAACCCTGCGGTGTACTCCGGATCTCCTTTAGCTAAATCACTCCAGACTAGAACCATAGCGATACATCTAGCCAGGCCAATCATGATGAGTCCAATCATGTATTCCGGCAAATCGCTCAAAAACAGGAAGGCCAAGAAAAACATTAAAATCGGACCGATGATCCAGTTTTGCACCAAAGAAAGCAGCAATACCTTCCAATCTTTGAAGACTCGGCCCAGCTTCTCGTATTTCACTTTGGCTAACGGCGGATACATCATAACGATCAGGCCGACCGCAATCGGAATCGAGGTGGTTCCCACTTGCATCCGCGACAATATATCCGCAAAATTAGGAATCAACGTTCCGAGGATCAGTCCAACTCCCATCGCCCCAAAAATCCAAAAGGTCAAATAACGGTCGAGAAAGGACAATCTTTTTGTTGCGCCTTGACTCATTTCAAGTACCTCTCCTTTATTTCTGCCTTAAGAAACCCTTCATATAATATAATTATACACTTATTATTATATAAGTAAATAATAATATGTTTATGATTGTTCACAAGGTTCCCGGCGCTCTTTTAGTTCTAATTTCTCGACTTTATTCTGTACGCTTGGTAATTGCTTTAATGCATAAGCAACAGAAGGTTTATTTTCAATACGCAGAGAATAAAAAACCCATTGTCCTTTTTTGGTCTCGGAAACAAGCCCCCCAGCCTTTAGTTTTCGCATGTGCTGACTCACATTAGGCTGGGACATCTGCAACAGCTCAACAATTTCACAAACGCAGAGATCTTTTTCTTTCAAAAGAGCCAAGATCATTAACCGGTTTCGATCACTCAACAATTTGTATACGTCGGATGCTTCTTGATAAGTGTCCATGATTCCCCTCCTCTTATATTCCCTTCAGACACATGCATCATGAAATAATAATATTATTACTTAATTATATTATCTCCAGCATGTTACTTTAAAGTCAACTTATAACCGACGGAAGGAATCGTCTGGATTTCAATAAACGGAACCGCAGCTTGCAGCTTCTTACGAATGGCCGAAACCAGAAAAATGATTCGATTTGTTTTGTAAACGTAAGTTCCAAAAACAACTTCCTGTAATTGCCGAGTGGAAAATACCGTCCCCGGTTTTTTTAACAGATGAAAGAGCAGCGAAAATTCATCCTTACGGAAGGCGATTCGATGATCCAAATAGGTTATTTCCCATCGTTTAGGGTAAACTTCGATTACACCAAAACGAAACACCTCATCTTCTTGAACGTTGGAAAGAGGATAAAGTACATTCTCGGTTACCCGCCGCATAATGGCATTGATCCGAGCCATCAGTTCGGAGTAGCCAAAAGGTTTAAAAATCACATCCTCCGCTCCCATCGAAAGAGCACGAACAACTTCCTCTTCCTGACTCCAATCACTAAGAAGAATGACAGGAAAATCCCCTATCTTACTCAGCTGCGCCAATGTCTCCAACCCGTTATGAAGCGGACCGCCGACATTGAAAATCACGATTTCGAAGGAAATGGATAAAGCCGCCCGGGGCGCTTCCTTTATATTTTGAGACCACTCTACTCTGTTTCCTTGCCTCGTCAAACTATATCTAAGGAGCCTTCCAACGGTGAGATCCTCATCGATTAAAAGAATGCGAAAACTCATCATTAAGGATTCAGTTCAGGACGATGGCCGTTTACCAGAAAAACTACATTCTCGCCTATATTGGTTGCATGATCAGCAATCCTTTCAATGTAGCGGCAAACAAAAGCCAACATCAAAATTTGGTTCATTTCATAAGGTTTTTCTACGATATAAGAAACAAGCTCCCGAATAATTTGACTGTATAGATGATCAACTTGATCATCGTCCCTGGCCATTTTATAGGCTAAATCCACATTCTCATGAAGATAGGCCTGGATAGAGTCATGAATCATCTTCTTCGTAATTTCACCTAATCGTAATATATCGGCGCGGGAAACTTGCATTAGTTTTTGCTCTTCCATTTGCAGTACAACTTCCGCGATATCTACCGCAAGATCAGCCATACGTTCCAAATCACTTGATATTTTAAACGCAACGAGGATTTTACGCAGATCCTTAGCTACGGGTTGCTGGGTTGCGATCAGTTTGGTCCCTATCTTCATGATTTTCTCTTCCAGCTCATTGATATCGAGATCGTTTTTGATAATCTGGTCGGCGCTGCTTATATCCTGCTGATCCAACGCCTGAATCGCGTCATTTAAAACGGTTTCTGTTTGTTCCCCCATTGTTACCAGCAAGGTTTGAAGCTCCGCAAGTCCTTGATCAAACTCTTTGCGCCTCGTCATTGCTTGATCTCTCCCCTATAATGATAATCTTGGCATCAGCCGAATCTTCCCGAGATGTACTCCTCCGTTCTCTGCATTTTGGGGCTTGAAAACAATCGTTCCGTTTCATCATATTCAACCACTTCACCGTTCAGAAAGAACACCGTTTGATCAGATACTCTGGCAGCCTGATGCATATTGTGAGTCACCATCACAATCGTATACTTTTCCTTCAGTTCATTGACCAGTTCTTCAATTTTCAAGGTTGAAACGGGGTCCAGTGCGGACGTTGCTTCGTCCATGAGCAGAATGGCCGGGTTTACCGCAAGAGCTCTGGCTATACAAAGCCGTTGCTGTTGTCCTCCTGACAGACTATATGCGGAACGTTTCAGGTGATCTTTGACCTCATCCCACAACGCGGCTCCGCGAAGACTTTGTTCCACAATACCATCCAGTTCCGCTTTTTTGGTGATCCCGTGAATTCTTGGACCGTAAGCCACGTTATCATACACTGTTTTCGGAAATGGATTTGGTTGCTGGAACACCATCCCTACCTTCTTGCGAAGCGCTTCGGCATCAAGGTCCCCTTGATACAGATCCACTCCTCCGATCCTGACCGAGCCCTCTATTTTCACATCAGCAATCATATCGTTCATCCGGTTTAACGTACGAAGCAATGTGGATTTGCCGCAGCCGGATGGGCCGATGAAAGCTGTTATTGTATTGGCCTGAATAGGCAAGTTAATGTCCTTTAGCGCGTGATAGGTCCCATAGTGCAGATCAAGGCTTTGGATGTCTATAATGCCACTCATACATGTTTCCCCCGGTTAATTTTTATTTTGGTATTTATTACGAATCAATACTGCGGATAAATTCATCAAAATCAGAAGAGCAAGCAGCACCATAATACCGGCAGCAGCCAACTCGTGGAATTCAACTTGGGGCCTTGCGATCCAATTATAAATTTGGATTGGTATCACGGTGAATTGATCCAGCGGATTATCCGGAAGAAACGCCACGAAGGTTAACGCACCAATCATTACAAGCGGTGCCGTCTCGCCAATCGCTCTTGAAAGAGATAAGATGACGCCGGTCAGTATCCCTGGAATAGCCGAAGGTAGCACAGCCCTCTGCACCGTCTGCCACTTGTTCGCTCCCAGGGCATAAGAGGCGTCTCTTCTGGATCTCGGTACGGCGCGAATAGCTTCCTGTGCAGACACAATGATAATAGGCAATACTAATAAGGCCATCGTTAGCGCTCCGGACAAAATACTACGCCCCATCGCCAGAGGTTCAAATCCGCCGGCCCGGACGAATAGAGTCAAGCCAAGAATGCCATAAACGATGGAAGGCACGCCGGCCAAGGTACTGATATTGATTTGAATCAGTCTAGTCAAACGATTCTTCGGCGCATATTCCTCGAGATAAATTGCTGCCCCTACTCCAAAAATCAGTGCGACCGGAGCCATAATGGCAACCATGTAGGCGGTTCCTACAAGCGCGGATAAGAGTCCGGCTTCCTTAGGACGCCGTGAAGGAAAATTCGTGAAAAATTGCGGCGATAAGGCATGAATGCCATCGATCACAACGTCAACGATCAAGGCCGTCAAGCAGACAATGCCAAATGAGGTGCAGACGATGAACAGCAAATGCAAGTAAAGGTCAGTTTTTCGACGAGCCCGGTTAAGTCTTTGATTCTCCAGCTCAAGCATGACTAATACTCCTCCTTAAAGCGTTTAGCCATATAGTGGGCAAAAATATTAAGCAGGAACGTGATCGCGAATAACGTCATCCCGACCGCAAAAATGGTTCCATACTCGACAGATCCGTGCGGCGTATCTCCAAGACTCACCTGTACGATATAGGCCGTCATGGTTTGAATGCTGTCCAGCGGATTTCCGGTTAATGTTGGGGTGGATCCGGCTGCCACAGTAACGATCATCGTTTCGCCAATCGCTCTGGAGAAGGCCAGTACAAACGAAGCCACGATACCGGATAACGAAGCAGGCACGACAACTCTAAGAGCGACTTCAAGCTTTGTTGACCCTAGAGCATAGGCTCCATCCCTAAGTGAACGCGGAACAGCCAACATAGCGTCTTCGCTAAGCGAAGCAATCATGGGAATGATCATGATCCCTACCACGATACCCGCACTTAATGCGTTGAATACAGGGACATCCTGGCCAACGGTTTCGCGAAACACCCACTGAATCATGGGTGTAACAAAGCTAAGCGCAAAGTATCCATAAACAATGGTGGGTACCCCCGCCAGAACTTCCAAAATGGGCTTGACGATCTTTCGAACCTTGCTTGGGGCGTATTCGCTGAGATAAATCGCACTCGCCAAACCGATAGGCATCGCTACGAGGCAGGCAATAACTGTAATCAGCAGCGTACCGCTTAATAAAGGCAACACACCGAATGATTTGGGTTCAATTAAAGGGGCCCATTTCGTAGAAGTGAAAAATTCTATAGGCGATACAAGCCGAAAAAAATTGATGGTTTCTGACAAAAGCGTGTAGACAATACCGATGGTCGTCAACACGGATACAGATGCAAATAGAAATAACAACTTGGGTATAAACCAATTCATAAGTGATTTTCGTTCATTTCTAAAGGATACGATTGGGTTTGCGGTTTTTGGTTCATGTTCAGCGCCCAAATGGATTACTCTCCTCACTTATAAAAATTCCTTTGGGATAGGGATGAAAATAAATCCCCCTTCAAAGGATAAACATAAAAATGAAGGGGGATGTCCCGTAATGACTATTGGCTTAATAATTATTTCAATTTAGCTTTTGATTCAGCTAACTTATCGTCAGGAAGCGGTACATACCCCACCTCAGTCGCTAATTCACCCGCATGATCAACAAAGAAATTCACGAACTCTTTAACTTCAGGGCGTTCATAAGAGCTCGTTTTAACATAGATGAAAAGTGGACGGCTCAAAGGCGTGTAAGATCCATCTCGAACTGTCTCTACAGTAGGTTCTACAGCGGTACCATCCTCATTAACGATGGCAACCGTACGCAGTTTATCCTGGTTTTCCTCATAATAAGCCAAACCGAAATAACCTAAACCATTCTTGTTTCCGGCAATCCCTTGAACCAGGGCGTTATCATCCTCACTAAATGAAACCTGGTCGTCATTACGGCTTGCCTGGGCTTCACCATTTACAGCTTCCGTAAAATAATCGAATGTTCCGGAATCCGCACCTGGAGAGAAAATGTTGATCTTTTCATTCGGCCACCCCGGTCGAACATCGGACCAGTTAACCACCGTACTTTCCGGTTTGAAAATCGCATTCAATTCTTCCACGGTCACTTGGTCTACCCAATCATTTTGCGGATTGACGATGACAGCCAAACCATCATAAGCAACCATCAATTCGATATATTCAATTCCGGCAGCCTTAGCCGCTTCCGCTTCCTCGTCCTTAATCGGTCTTGAGGCATTACTGATATCGGTCTCACCGGCAATAAATCGTTTAAAACCGCCGCCGGTTCCCGAAACACCAACCGGAACCCGCACGTCGCTGTGCTCTTTACTAAATTCTTCGGCTACAGCTTCTGTTAATGGAAACACGGTGCTGGAACCGTCGATTTCAATTTGACCCGACAGTTTTGTCTCTCCTGCAGAATTCGATGGTGCCGCTGAACTTTGTCCATTCGTTTCCGTGTTACCGGCTCCTTGATTAGCCTGATCATTGGATTGACCGCATGCCGCAAGCATACTCACGGTGGCAGTGATCAGCAAAATCATTAACCCTTTCTTCAACAACAAGACCCTCTCCCATTCAAATATAATTATGTTACGATGTGATCGTATATCTTGAATGTTTGAAGAATGTTCTCGTTTTGTAATCTCTATGTAAAATAGATAGTTTTTGTTCGATTTCCTAAAATATTTTCTAAATTCGTCTTGAATTTCATATAAGATAATGTTTATATAATTATGACATAACATGTTGAAGAAATAAACTGCTAAATGAAGATGATTGGAGAAGCGTTATATGAAAAAGGAGGGAACCCCGTGACTCATAGAGCCCTTATTATCCAGGCTGAAACACTTACCGGTGAGTTCATCGCAAAGAAACTATCCGAGAAAAATTATGTGCCTGAAGTTATTCCTAGTGGAGAACTCGGCCTACACGCCGCGTTGACCGCTCCGTTCGATATTGTTATTCTTGACCTTATCGTAAATGGTGAAAAAAGCGGATTTCAGATTTTGCGAACGATAAGACAAAAGAACAATCGCGTTCCCGTTATTATTTTGTCGGATCAGAATCAGGAAAAGGATATCGTTGAAGCTTTGGAGAGTGGGGCTGACGAGTTTGTAAAGAAGCCGTTTGGAATGGCTGAGTTTATGGCTCGAGTCGAAACCGTGATCCGAAGAACCCATAAAAATAAACGTCCGGAGCAATCAGCCTACTCCAGACGTTATTATCAAATCGGAGAATTAACGATTTCCCCGGATAAATATGAGGTTGAATCAAGCGGACAAATCATTGAGCTAAACCCGAAAGAATTTCAGCTCTTGAATTTTCTTTCCCAACGAGCCGACTTGCCCTTATCGCGTAAAGTTCTTCTCGACTCCATATGGGGAACGGAGTACAAGGGTAGTCCACGAATCGTAAATGTTTATATCAGCTCACTGCGCAAAAAACTTGAACCGCATCAAAACACGATACAAATTAAACGCGTCCAAGGTATCGGTTATAAACTGGTTTTATTGAACCGCAATTAGTCACAAACCGAAGCGGCCGTTTGTTGGTCCAGCCAATCAATCATCGCGGCTTGGGAAGGAATATGATTCAAAACGTCTTTAACATAAGGCTTATCCTCAATCGTCAAGGAGTAATAGGTCCACTTCCCTCTTCTGATTTCGCTTACCAATCCCCCTGCCTTCATTTTACGCAAATGTTGGCTTATGCTTGGTTGTGACATCTGAAGGATATCCACAATGTTGCAAACACAAAGCTCCCTTTCTTTCAATAGTCCCAGGATCGTGAGTCTGGATTTATCTCCTAACAATTTAAAGGTCTCGGCCATTGTATCTAATTTATCCATGAGTGTTCCCCTCCAGAGATGGCGCTATTTTTCAAAAACACATATTTATATAATTGTATTATAATATATAATTTGCAAAAAGTCTTTATATCGTGATTGATTTGTGGCGCTCCCTAACCTCAGTAACGTATTAGCGACCGGACAACGTTTGGGCATTGTGATGGTCTTTCTCTTCTCCTTCCCTGTACTCGACCCGACCATAGTCACATTAATGGCTGCCACCTGGGGAGCTGACATAACCCGTAATGTCACTACTATAACGTTTCAGTTGCTAATGCCTTATAGGTGTTTCAAGCTGAGCATGTACCTTTATCAGCCCCTACTTAATATTCCGACCTTGGTTGTTCAATAATTCACGTTTATGAATAAATTCTTCATCATTGATTTCGCCTTTGGCATAACGTTCTTTTACAATCTTAAGGGGACCGTCTTCAACTCTATATTTCCTTATGAGTAATCGTGTTACTACATAAATTGTTGCGCCAACAGCAATGATTAGAATAAGTAACCAGATTCCCATGATAGTGCACATTAAGACCATTACGGAACCATTCATCATCATACATACCTCCCGATATTAGAATCTTCATTTTTTTAAACCGAATATTCCTTGAGATCGCCTAAACAAAAAACAGTAGCCTCGCAAGGCTACCGCTAGCGTCCTCAATCCTTATGAAGGTCTGTTTTTGACTTAATAAGCGACTTTCTAGTTTAAATAAGGTAACGGATCCACTGGTTTCCCGTCAATTCGCACCTCAAAATGCAAGTTATTCCCCGTTGCAGTTCCTGTACTTCCGACCTCAGCAATTTTTTGTCCTCGTTTTACCGTGTCCCCTTTTTTCACTTTAATTCCATTATTGCGAATATGGGCGTAAAGCGTCCAAACGCTGTCTCCATGGTCGACAATAACCGTGTTGCCATAACCACTCCACCATTCTGCAACAATGACAACGCCACTTTCGGCAGCCTGAATTTCCGTTCCCTGAGGGGCTGCATAGTCAACACCTTTGTGCATTTTAACTTCCCCGGTGACCGGATGTACTCGAGTTCCGTACTTTGAAGATAAACGAGCCCCCGGAATCGGTAGGGACATGGCTCCCGAACCACTTTTCACTTTTTCTGATGAAAAATTAGAGTTTGTACTTTTATATGTGTAAACTTGCTCCGACTTCAGCTTGTTTTTTTCTTTTTCAAGTATTGCTCTTTTTGTAGCGAGTTCGATCAATAAAGTCTCCTGCTCTTCCGAAATATCTTCAGATTCTTCAATCTCCTCGCTGTATCGGGCAATCAGTTGCTGCTTCTCATCCTCTTTATTTTCCAAAACGCTTTTCCGCGACTCCGCTTCAACATACAAGGTCTTTATTTCCTCATAATCCTCCTTCAATTTCCGTTGCTGCTCTAATAGAAGCTCCTTGTCCTTATTATATTCATCTAATAACATTCGATCCTGATTGGCTATAGCTTGCAATACTTCGGCACGTTCTAAAAAGTCAATAAAACTTGTCGAGGACAACAATACGTCCAAGTAAGAAACATTTCCGTCTGTATACATCAACCGTATTCGAGAATCCAGCCATTTGGAGCGCTCCTTGACTCTTTGCTTGGTTTTGTCCAACTTTTCGTTAGTCTGGAGTAATTCTGCCTCTGCTTGCTCAGTATCAATGGCGATTTTAGTCAATTCTTCGCTTACGGAGTCGATCTCAATCAATATTTGTTTGATATAGTTTTTATTTTTATTGACATAATGCTCGGCTTCCTGTTGCTGTTTTTCTGCAGCTTTTTGCTTTTGCTCAGCTATTTTCGCCCGTTCTTGAAGTTGTTTCAGTTCGTTGTCTAATTGGCTAACGGTTTTGGCATAAATATGATCCAAAGGGCGGAATAAGAATGTGATTAAAATCACAAATACGGTCGCAGATAACCATTTTCTCAAGTTCAACTACACTTCCCCATTTTCTTATGTTTTTTATTTCTCATTTCATATTAGTATTGTAATTAAGAAATATAGAGAAAGAATGTAGAAAGTACGAAGAAATAACTTATTATTGAAGCTACTCATTCAAAAATTCTATTAGCTTTTTTACGCCCTTTTCAAACGACTTAAGCTCATTTTCATTAAGCTCATCTCGAATCCATTGGTCAAATGGCTTAACAAAAAATTCCTCATTGGCAAAATATACTGATTCTCCTTTATCGGTTAAAATTACAGTCACCTTATTAGAACCACGCATTAGGAAACGCTGAACTAAACCTTTGTTCTCCATTCGATCAATGATCTGAGTAATAGCTCCATTCGTTACACCAATTCGGTTAGCTAATTGTCCCATAATCATTCCTCTGCCAGTACCGATAGTTTGAATGACATGGATTTCACTGGGAGTGAAAGAACCGATCGAACCCAAATTTCGCGGTTGTCGTTCGCGCAGCCGGATTTGATGGAGTAATCGTGTAAATAGAAAGCTGGTTGTCGTTCCAGGTAGTCCTTTCCCCAAGGCCAAAGTATCCGAACTTTTGCTCATTTTTTCTCACTCCTTAATGAATTTTCATATCTTTTTACTTTCTAGCAATAGATTACTAGAAATAACTAAGATAACCCTGAGATTATCCTTAGAATTTGATAAGAATTTTCTCACGAACTAATGCTCTATCCAAAATACAGATAGAGCATTAGTTACTTTCAAGTTATGATTTTGGGTAAACAGACTTTGAATAGACTTCCTTGGCCTGGTGAGCTTGTCACCTTGATAGAACCATCATGGATATCAACGATACTCTTCGCAAGTGCTAAGCCCAAGCCTGTACCTTCGGATGTGTACATTCTTGCCGGTTTGCTTCGGTAAAAGCGGTCAAATATATGGGGGATATCATCCGGCTCGATCCCAATACCTGTATCGTCAATCTCAACACCACAATAATCTGAATCCTGAAAAATCGATAGGGTAATTTGCCCGCTTTCCGGCGTATATCTTATCGCATTTTCAAGTAATATAAGGATCAATTGTTTGAGGAGATCTTCATTGCCCCAAGTCATTACTGAGGGTTGATATTTAAAAGTGATTTCCACTTTAGGATTCGAGGATAGAATTCGTGATTCCAATTCCTTTAAAATATTGGATACATCAACGATTCTTTTTTGAATCTCATGTCCGGCATCCGCCCGAGCCAGAGATAGCAAATCGCCTACAAGCTTTGACATCCGTTTAGCTTCTTTAGATACGTCGCTCAAAATATCGGCTTTTTCTTCTGAAGGAATATTCGCATTCTTCTGCAGAATATCCAAATTTCCGCGTATCGCTGTCAAAGGAGCCCTAAGCTCATGCGATGCGTAAGAAATAAATCTACGTTGGCCGACAAACGCTTTTTCCAAACTATCTAACATTTCATTAAAAGTTTCCGCCAGGTGGCCTAACTCATCTTTGGCCCCCGAATATACAACCCTTTGGTTAAAACTTTGTGATTCCGTTATAGCCTGCGCCGTTTGGCTAATGATCTCTACTCCACTTAATGATTTGCGGGCCATGAACCAACTGGCGATGGCTGCCAGAAGTAATCCTGTAAACGTTACGCCAAAGATTGACCACCCCAAACGTACCAAGGAGGCATCAACTTGCTGTAGAGAAACCTCAGCTTGTATATAGCCGACAATATTTTGCCGATAGCGTATCGGCGTCACCATCACACGGAAACGATTATTTTCTTGATCTGTATAAGTTAGCAAACGATCTTGCGTCTTGTTGAAATCCGTGAATGGAGTATCTGGAGCTCGATAAGGATTGGCGCTCTTCGCAATATTTTTTCCTGTTCGGTCCCTAACGATGACATAAACGCCATTTAAAGAAAACTCCTCGAAGGAAAAATTCGCTTCGGTTAAAGGGGTTCCTTCAACTAATCCTTTCTCCAGTTCCTCCCGAATATGCAAGGACACACTGGTAAGCAAACGATCCTGGTCTCTATAATATGAAGCGTGATGCATAAAAAAGATGGATGATGTAATTCCGATCAACAATATTCCAAAAATAAGGGTACTCCAGAGGGTTAAGCGCATTCTTATCGGCATCGCATTATTCCCTCAATACATAACCGGCGCCTCTGACAGTATGAATAAGGCGAGGTTCATTCTGCGCTTCCAGCTTACTCCGCAAATAGCCTACATATACCTCCAAAACGTTTGACTCCCCTCGAAAATCGAATCCCCATACTCTTTCCATAAGCAGCTCCCGGGTCAAAACTTGCTGAGGATGTTTCATGAAAAAACAGAGGAGATTAAACTCGGTTGTGGAAAATTCAATCGTACGCGATCCTCGAAATGCCTGACGCGTTGAAAGATCGAGTACCAGATCAGAAAAGATCAGTTTTTCGTCTTCCTTCTTCTGATGATCAAGTCGCCGTAACAAAGCTTTAACCCTTGCAACTAACTCTTCAAACGCAAAAGGTTTAACCAAATAATCGTCAGCGCCTGTCTCAAGGCCATGGACCCGATCTGCAATGGAATCCATACCGGTAACCATAAGAATTGGAATGCCCGCATCTTTCCGTAACCTTTTGCAAACTTCCAACCCATCAAGATCAGGCATCATGATATCCAGAATGATTAAATCCGGCTCATCTTCCAGCACCAAATTAAGGCCTTCTTTCCCTCCGTTCGCAACAGTGACCTCGTATCCTTCATATGTAAATCCCCTTCGAATCATGGTGGATATCGTCTTATCGTCATCTATTATAAGAATTTTGGCACCCACTAACGTTTCACCTCTCCACTGCCCCATGACTGCCTGCATTATTTATTGTAGGCCGAAGGTTTTTATTTATACTTTTCTGTTGTGTCTCGAACAACCATTGTCCCTTGGTACCTTCCCATTTGGCTAGTAAACCGGTAGCTCCCTGCTTCATTAGGAAACAGCTCAACTATGGCCTTTTGTCCGTACGGCAGCACGATACTTTTATGATAATGAGGGAACATGACCAATTCTGAATAAGCCGTCTTTTCCTCCCTGATAAATTCCATGCGGACAGGTTTACCACGTTGTACAACAATCGTATTCGGCATGTACTTTCCATTCACGCGGATCTTTACTTCTTGATAACCTGATGGGCTGAGAATAATGTGGTGTTTCTTTTTTTTCCTAAATAAGAAACCGATACTCCCGACAATAAACAGTAGAATTAATAAAGTACCTCCCCATTGATAAATGCTCATGGAGTTCCCCGCTTTCAAAAATTTCATCTTTATGCCAGTTATTATAATCAACAAAGATAAGTTTGTTATGAGATTAACCTGAGAAATAAATAAGAAGTAATTTCGGCTCAAGCCAACCTACCATGATATCACTACCGCAAAAAACAAGCACTCAATTGAGTGCTTGTTCGTAACTGGCATTCAAAGAAATATTGAACTAATCATTTAATTTACTTTATAGCCTGTCTTGTTAATGGCTTCTTTAATCTCATCCAAAGAAACTTTATTATCGTCGAACTCAACTGCAACGGATTTGGAAGCTAAATCAACTTCACACGATGCACCAACATTCTCTACTGATGTTTCCACCTTTTTAGCGCAGCCTCCACAGTGCATACCTTCAACGATTAAATTTGCTTTCATGTTTGTTACCTCCATATTTTGATTTCGTTTTTGAATTCACTTTTTATAATTTTACTCTTTGCAGACGAAGCGAATTAAGCACGACGGATACAGAACTAAAGGCCATCGCTGCCCCCGCAAGCCATGGGGCTAAGAACCCCAGAGCCGCAATCGGAATTCCCAACGAGTTATAAGCCAAGGCCCAAAAGAAGTTTTGTCTAATATTGCTCATGGTTTTACGACTCATATAGATCGCATCCGGAATGCTGTTTAGATCTCCCCGCATTAAGGTAACATCCGCTGCTTCCATGGCCACATCGGTACCTGTACCAATAGCCATACCTATGTCCGCAGTAGCAAGAGCAGGGGCATCATTAATGCCGTCACCTACCATCGCCACTTTTTTGCCTTGAGCTTGCAGCTTCTTGACTTCTTCTGCCTTACCTTCAGGCAAAACCTCCGCTAATACGTGTTCAATACCTACTTCTTTGGCGATGGCGTTAGCCGTTCTTTGGTTATCCCCTGTAATCATGACAACTTCAATACCCAGTTGTTTTAATCTCGAGACAGCTGCTTTTGAGGTTTCTTTAATTGTATCGGCAACCGCAACCAGCCCAGCATAGGCACCATCAATGGCTACCAGCATTGCCGTCTTTCCTCCCGTCTCCAGGTCCTCCATATTGGAAATCGCCTCAGCATAAGCGATATTCCGAGAAGCTAAAAGTTTTCGGGTTCCAACCAGCAGCTCGCGGCCATCTACAATGGCACGAATTCCATGTCCGGGTATCGCTTCAAATTGCTCTGTTTCCGGAATGTTGATTCCTTTGGAAACTGCACCGTTTACGATAGCTTCGGCCAGCGGATGCTCCGACTTTTTCTCGGCAGCCGCAACCAAACGCAAGAACTCATCTTCGTTTAATGCGTCTGTTATAACATCCGTAAGCTCAGGTTTCCCTTTTGTAACCGTTCCTGTTTTATCCAGAATAATGGCATTAATTTTATGCGTCGATTCTAAATGTTCACCCCCTTTGAATAATATCCCCGCCTCAGCGGCGCGTCCGGAGCCGGCCATAATCGAGGTTGGCGTCGCCAACCCGAGGGCGCAAGGGCAGGCGATTACAAGAACGGCAATCAATTTTTCCAGCGCCTCCGCAAAATTGCCTGGCGCTACAAAGAAATACCATACTAGAAACGTTACTACAGCAATAGCTACGACGATTGGCACGAACACGCCTGAAATCCGGTCGGCCACTCTTTGAATAGGCGCCTTCGAGCCTTGGGCTTCTTCAACCACCTTAATAATTTGAGCCAGGGCAGTTTCTTTGCCAACCTTGGTGGCCTTAATCTTCAAAGAACCATTTTTATTGATTGTGGCTCCAATGACGCCTTCACCGGGATTTTTCTCAACCGGTATGCTTTCACCCGTGATCATGGACTCGTCAACCGACGAAGTGCCTTCAACAACTACTCCATCAACCGGCACCTTCTCCCCCGGTTTGACAACGATCAAGTCGCCTACGATGACCTGCTCTACGGGAAGAGATACTTCTTGACCGTCACGTATAACCAAAGCCGTCTTGGCCTGTAATCCCATTAGAGTTTTAATCGCTTCAGAAGTACGCCCCTTGGCAAGCATTTCAAACAATTTACCCAGGATGACCAAAGTGATGAGGACGGAACTTGTTTCAAAATAAAGCTCAGCCGTTCCATGATGCCCCCCCATAAACTGCCATTCAAAGGTCTTATATACGCTATAGAAATAAGCCGCTGATGTGCCAAGGGCAATTAGAACATCCATGTTAGCACTTTTATTTCTAAGCGCTTTATACGCTCCCGTATAAAACTCTTTCCCGATCCAAAATTGCACAGGAGCGGCTAATACCAATTGAACCCAAGGGTTTAAAAGAAACCCTGGAATCCACATAGAGGAAGTCCATTGGAAATGCGCGATCATTGCCCATAGCAAAGGCAAGGAAAGTGCTGCGGAGATAATTAGTTTCACTTTTTGTTTCCGGATCGCCTTGGCCCTATGGTCCTCTTGCTTTGATTCGCTTTTCGGCGTGGCCTGATAACCCAACTTCTGTACCCGTTGGATCATATCCTCCACTGTAACCTCGGATGGTGTGTATTCCACGTGAGCCGATTCCATGGCCAAATTTACGTTAGCCTTCGTTACTCCCGGTAGCTTATTAAGCCCCTTTTCGATTCGTGTAGCACATGCAGCGCATGTCATTCCCCCAATTTGGAAATCAGCCGCAGACTTCACAGTGCCATATCCAAGATCAGAAATTTTTTTTTCAAAAGCCTCAACGTCGGTTTTATCCGAATCAAAATGTATCGTTGCTTTCTCTAATGCTAAATTGACATTAGCCGATTCGACACCGTTCACTTTGTTTAATCCTTTTTCAATCCTTGTAGCACAAGCAGCACATGTCATACCTGAGATCTGCAAAGAAACCTGTTTGCTTGCCATGTCCGACCCACCTCGTTTTTTTCAAGTAACTTGCTTAATCAAAATATACCCTACAGGGGTACCCTATGTCAATGCATTATTTTGATTTTGTTGGTGTTCCTTTTATCGACATTCCTTAGTATTGCCCACTTTTGAAGAGGAGAAGTATAATGGGAGAAGTTTGTATTACCATCGGAGGGTGTTATGAAAGAATTGATTACAAAATTAGCTAATGAATATAAGCAAGATAAAGAATCCGTTTACCAAATATGGTTTCTGAATAATGAAGAAAGATTAAAAGCATTTCGCACGATTAGAAATGGGTTATTCGAAGTGATTAACGCCATAGAGAATAGAACTTTCGGAAATGATTTTAAAGGCTCGCTTTTAGAAACAGTTATTACAGCAATTTCTGAGCAAAAACAAGTATTTACTGGAGCAGCCCATGCTTTTTATTGGAAACCAAAACTTCGTATACCCGACATTTATGAAAATGAAAATAATCAGTTAGCATTCGGGCGTTTTTTGAAAGCTTGCATTTCAGCCACCAATGAAAGACAAATTCTTCAGGAGATTGTGAAACTTGATCAACTTCAAATTAAAGGACTTGGTCCTGCTGTAGCTAATATCCTTTATTTCTTGCACCCCGCTCTCTTCCCTCCATTTAATACTGCCATTGTTAATGGGTTTAACACTCTTTTTGACATGAAAATAAAGTTAGGATCCTGGAGTGCTTATTTGCAAATGAGGGAGACTATTATCTCAATAAATGAGAAATACCGAATACATTTTTCTAAGGATTTGGGAGCTATTAGTGGTCTTTTGTTTGAAATTGGCTCTGGTCGTTACATTTTTGAGCAGGATGCCGTAAAATTTGTTGCATCTTTGGAGAATGCCCAAAACGATAATTGGACTAAAAGACACCAAGAAGTAGTTCAGAACATCCTAGAAGAAAATGAACATTCTGAAATGCAAGCACATTTAGCTAAAGTTGGTTCGGCATTGGGTTATAAAGTTTGGATTGCTCAAAATGATCATAAAAGGGAGTGGAATGGTATAAAGCTTGGTGAATTTTCGATCCCTATATTGGATCTGCCCGCTATGCCAAAACAAACGGCACAAACGATCTCCCTTATCGATGTCTTATGGATAAATGAAAGAAATCAAATAGTAAGTGCGTTTGAAGTGGAGAAAAGTACATCAATTTATTCCGGAATTCTTAGACTACATGACCTCTCCATATCTATAACAAGTCATGAAAGCCGCCTATATCTTGTTGCCCCTGAAAAAAGGGAAAAGGAAATAAAGGCCCAACTATTAAGACCATCTTTCCAACAAGGAGTGCATTTCCCGATTTCTTATATCTTTTTTTCTGAACTACGTCAGAATTGTGATGCAATGTGCATGTTCGGTTCAGATTTGAGTATATTGGGAAAAATCGCCAAGACTGTGTAAAGTTGTTATACCGACTTTACTGTAGGCTGGAATATGAACAAAAGGATATATATGGCTGCTCCTATCCATATGGTGACTGTAAACCCAAAGGTTAGTGATACCGCTGCGGCAAGTAATGAGCCGACTACGGTCATGACTCCATTAACCCCCCAACTCATTGCAACTTGTTCACGTTTCAAATGAGAAAGTCCATGGGGAAAAGGCATCCCCATAAAGAAACCTAGCGGGAAAAGCAGTACGACAATTATGAACATGCGGTAAGTTTCCGGGATTTCCAAAGAATGATCGATTAACCAACCAGCGTGTTTGCCAATAAAGCTAAAAATCCAATGATTAATAATGGGGAATACCGTCTATAAATGGTTTTCCCTCGCTTTGAGCAATAACTTCCTATTCCGCCGGCTACCAAAAGAACTCCTAGAACAGTGACAAAGGATCGAGTTGGATGGCCTAATGGCAAGCTTAGTTTTTGGATAAATGTAACTTCAAGTAACATAAACCCAATAGCAATACCGGAAAAATAAATGGCTTGTCCCGAAGATAATACCCGTCTACGCAGTAAAAACGCTGCCACTAATGTGGCAATCATAATCGCAACGACAAGTCCCATAGGGAAGTGATTAGTTTTATTATAAAAGAAGGGCCTGTTGTCCCGATTAGAATTCACGTTGACATGTTGTGTGTTAAATAATGCTTGTAGTGTCCCGTATTGATCGTTTACATAAGGGATATGAATCGGAATTTGTTGAATATGTAAAGTTGAATCCAATAGCGACTGACCCATTTCTCTATCCATAGGCTGTTTCTGGAGTATAAGTAACGGCCGATTTATGACAGGCCCTTTCATGCCAACAAGAACATGGCCTAAATGCTGGTAAGTTCCCACCACAGCAATATAGTTTTTAAAAGATTTTTCATACATACCCTGCCCCTGATAATATTTCCGCGCAGCATACATCATTTTATTCAATTCCGTGTCATCATGAAGCAAGAAGGCAAGTCTGCCATCGCTATTCAGTCTATTCATATAATCCTTTAATGCTTCTTGCGTATAGATGAAGTTTTCAGTTAAAGCCAGACCAAGCCCATTTTCGGATTGCTTTTTAACCAGAGATAAATAAATGAGGTCATATTTTTTGGTGGTTTCTTTTATGTAGCTTCGCCCATCAGAAATAATCTCCTTAACGCCGTTTTGACGAAAAATATCACCTGAAAGCCCTGCTAGAGCATGAACCGCATCAAAACTCCCCTTATTAATATCGACTGCATCGATTTCTTGAAAGCCGGATATTTGAGCAGTCAATACTTCCTGACCTCCTCCTGCCCCGATAATCAATACACTTCTCTTAGGACCATGCTGAAATGCAAGTGCACCGGTTGTAGTTAGTAAGTAGTCCACTTCTTTGAGTTCTTTGGAATACTTAGAAATTGGTGACAACGCACTTCCATCAATCGTCATATAAAGCAGTTCATCTTTAGTGTCGTAAACATCCGTTCTGGAAAACGCATCCCAATGTGTATAAACAATTTCTGCATCCGGTCTCTTTGAAAAAACGGTAAATGGACTGGTTCGATATGCTTTAAATTCGATGAGGTCCAAAAAGGGATACACCAAATTAAGGCCGAGCCCCATCAAAACGATAGTGTAAACGAGCTTTGACCATCTTCCTGTTTTACGATAGCTTACAACTAAATAAACAAGAATCAATACAAATGTTATTAGAACTATAGTTTGAATAGGGTTAATTGCATTCATCAAGAATATGGCTCCCGCAGATCCTATTCCTGCAGCAACTAAATCAACAAAATATAAAATATGGACCTGATTCTTGCTGGATTGCATGGTGCCAGCCAGAATAAGCCCACCTAAAATAAAAGGCAATATGGCGCATAATGCATAAAAAACAATGCCCCGATATGGTAATGCATACATGGCCAAAACCACGAGTATCATTGAAACTGAAAATATCCCCAAAATCGAAGTGTTCATTTCAAGAAATCGTTCATTCCATTTATAAGCCAGGTAACCACCAACGCCTATCCCTAATGTAGCTAAAGAAATAATTAAAAAAACATAATTATAATCCAAAATGACAGAAAAGAATCGGGAAAGAAATATCTCGAGATAATCATTGCTAAGGAAGAGAAAAAAACTTCCGTCATATCTTGGACAATTGTTCGTGGTTGTAATCGATACATCGATCAATACTCCTCGTGAAATAGATACGATTACAGTGTGATCAATTGCCATTATTTTATTCAGTTAGATTTATTCTTCAACCAACTCATCACTTCATTAATTTGTTCACTGTCACCATAAGTTCCTTCACTACATTAGTATCTCCCTCCTGGATCCGCTCAATAACACAACTCTTCATATGATGCTCTAATAACAATTTTGCAACACCGTTTAGAGCAGATTGTACCGAAGCGATTTGGTTTAGTACATCATCACAATAGGTATCCCGATCAATCATTCCTTTTATTCCTCTAATCTGACCTTCGATCCGATTCAAACGGTTGGTTAAATCGTTTTTTGTACCCTCTGAATGATGACTTTTTCGATCTGTATTTGAGCAACAATCTTTATTGTCATTCTCCGTTGCTTGATTCATAATATTTGTCGCCGAATTCATATTGCTCACCTCCACATTATTATAAATAATATACTCCCTCCCCCTATTTATTGCAATTATATAAGTGAAGCGCATATTCTAACGGAACAAGCCATATTCATGAAGTATAATATAGACCTAGGGGGTATAAGCATTGATCTTCTTCCCAATAATTGCATTGTTTTTTCTTCTAACGGCATGGGTATATTTATTTATTATTTCTTTTCGAACTCAGTTAAGTAGTATGGCAGGCATGATGACGGCGATGGCTGTGGGAATGTCTGTCGGTTTGGGAATGGGCAGCCTTCTGACAGTCATAATTGCAGAGGACTTTTTCAAAACAACTTTGCTTAGTATGTTAGCAGGTGGCCTTACTGGTACATTTATTGGATGGCCAAAAGGTCTTATGGCGGTGATAGACGGATTATTATCCGGAGTCATGGGTGGAATGATGGGAACAATGCTTTTGGTTATGATCCCTCCATCTTCAACCCATACCATGTTGAATATTATTGCTTTGTTTACAATCGCAATCCTGTTCCTAGTCTTTATTTTGTTACAAGGTGAAATAGCCCCTGGAGATCTTAACAAAAAATCGTTCCTTCTATCTAACCCCATTTGGATGTTTACGACGATTTGTCTTTTTCTGGCTGCAGATTTTTTTATCATGTAATTCGAATAACATTCCAGACAGATCAAACCCTAAAGCCCGACAGAAACGGGTTTTAGGGTTTGATGATTATGCGGCCATTTTACGGCATGCTTCGGCACATCTAAAACATGCTTCGGCACATTGTTGGCAATGTTCTGGACCATGCTTTTTGCATTCGTTTCCGCATGCTTCACAAACATCCGCACAGATCTTACAGATCTGTTTCGCATAAGAACTGTTCATGGACATCGCTTGCGCAGAGAAGGCGCAAATATCAGCACACTCCCGATCCAATCGTATACATTCTTTCATCATCCCGATATTGTCTTCTTCTAAACAGGATGTGTAACAATGGTTACATGCCACCATGCAGCGCAGACACTCATCGATGCAATGTTGAAACTGTTCGTGAGACATTTGTAACTTTTCACCTTCCATTCCAATTAGTTGAAATACATGAGGTATTATGCTCCAGTGTAGTTTTTTTATTCAGAAATTCGATGATTAGAAATTGTTCAGGATATCACATCATTTCTACAAAGAAAACACATATTTTTCAGATACAATTTAAAGAGATATTATTTTGGGGATGACCAACAGATGAACCATAAGCTGATGAACCATAAGCTTAAAAAGGGTGATTTAATCTTAATTGTTTGCATTATACTACTGGCCACATTTATATTGGGAGCCAGATGGCTTACAAATGATGCCGTAACGAACATGAACGAGGATTATTACGCGACGATTAGAGTGGATAATAAGATCTTCAAGACGGTGAAGCTTACTGATGAACCCCAAATTATCGAAGTGAAAACAGAAAGAGGTTATGATATCCTGAAGATCCATGACAAAGGCATTGAAGTCATCGAATCCGATTGTCCGCAGAAGATTTGCTTCACTTTCGGACTGATTTCCAAACCCAAAGAAGCCATCATTTGTTTGCCATTACGAATGTTTATAGAGGTCGATGGATCAGAAAAAAATAATGCCGAAAACGAGATCGATGCTTATGTAAAATAAGCTGATCTATAAACGGGGAGTGCTTGATATTGAGAAAAAAGACGGTTTGGGCAGTAGGATCGTTATTCATCATTATTGTTGTTTTAGGAGTTGGCAGCATTTTTACGAATAGATCTTCTAATAATTCAAATTCCTTTTCCTTTGATGAAAAAACTTATGATTGGCAAAATAACGGTAAAGAAAAACGGTACATTACTCAATTACTCGAGGGTAATGTGGATACTTTATTGAAGGGCACCGTTAAAACAGATACGGATTGCGAAGCAGACGAAACTGGAATTAGCAGATGCCATAATCAAATCGAATTGGAGAATAAAAAAACAGTAACGGTTGTTAACATCCATAATATGCAAAACTTCGCCTGTTTCTCCCCTGGTGATGAGGTTGAAATTCAACCATTAACCGTGGGATGGGTGACAACCTTAAAAACAAAAGGTGCCAGCGTTCATGATTCGACAAATTAAAATGAATTAAAAGGGTCCTACCTGAACACCCCATCAAATTTACATAAGGAGTGATAAAAAAAATGGATAGTTGTTGTCAATCATCCACTGACCAGTCGACAATACCTACTCAATGCCCCGTATGTCATCAAAAGGGGAAGGGTATTCAATTGATTACACTCAAGGCTATGCTTCAACCAATTGCATTAGAAATCATCCATCCAGAATGTGATTACTTTTTTTGTATTAATTCATCTTGTGAAGTTATATATTTTTGCGAATTGCAGACCTTTGAAAGAGATATGCTAAAAGTTTCGGTATATCAAAAAGACGATTCAATGGCTGTTCCTGTTTGCTACTGTTTTGGGTGGACAAGAGAACGTATAGTACAAGCGGTTAAAGAAAACCAGCAACCAATTGACCGTATACGGGAACAAGTTCAGGCAAATCGTTGTGGATGTGAGGTTAATAATCCTCAAGGTTCTTGTTGTTTAGGCAATGTCACGACGTTTATTCGAAGTCTTGACAAAAGCTAATCTTTTGTCTTCTCATTAGCAACAATTCTTATGAAAAAAGTGGAATTTAAAGATGAGTTTCTCTTTTAAGAGACAATTCATCTTTTATTTTAACTTTTTTGGAAAGTGTAATGTAAACCTGGTGCCTTGATTGATTTTACTCTCGACATGAATACTGCCGCCGTGCGCTTCTACGATGGCCTTTACGATAGCCAAACCGATTCCGGCACCGCCTGTTTTGCGATTCCGCGATTTATCTCCACGATAGAAACGCTCGAAAATATGTGGCAGCTCATCGGACGCTATGCCCGAACCCGTATCCGAAACGGTTACGTTCACTTGATCTGCAGCTTCAAAAATTCTAACATAAATTGAACCTTCGCCAGTAAATTTATAAGCGTTATTCAACAGGTTCACAAAAACTTGAATCAGTCGTCCAGCATCGCCGGTGATAACAACAGGAGTTTCTTCCTGAATGATGAGATCGATCGGTTTCTCGCTGAACTGAGCTTTTACCGTTTTTTCGGATTCTCTGATTACCTCAAGCAGTCTAACCGGTTCTTGTTTTAGCTTGAGCATCGGATTTTCGACCGCTGACAAGTTCTCCAAATCATGAATAAGCTTTACTAACCGGATAACTTGCCCATGACAAACCTCCAATTTATCGGGCGTTGCTTCCCATACACCATCTTGAAAAGCTTCAATATGGCTTTGGATCGTGGCCAGCGGTGTGCGTAATTCATGGGCGATATCGGCCGTTAAATTTTTGCGCAACTGATCTTGTTGCTCCAGTGCATCCGCTAGATGGTTTAAAGCGAGTCCCACCTCCTCGATTTCCGTTTGACGATGCGCCAGTACAACACGGGAAGACAAGTTCCCTTCCTTCATTTGAGTAGCTATTTGTTTAATGCGTAATAAAGGCCTGCTTAGGCTATTTGACATAATTACGCTAAATATCGTTACACCGGCAATGGCTAAAATAAACGCCACCCAAAGTAACGTGTTAAACAGGTTCAAAAACTGTCGGTTTTGTATTTCAAAATTGCTTGCAAGTCCCTCAATTTCGATCCTGCCAATCTTCACATGATTCTTTGTAATCTCTCGCGTTATTACTTTCGTATTTATAGTACCTTTTTCAGTCAGTGTAGAGGCATGCATCATTCTCCCCATGGATTTCGTATCCCAGATCAAATTGCCTCCGGCGTTATAAATGCTCACGTTATAGTTCCGGAGCATAGCTTGATGGGAGATAGACATTAAAGAATCCTCAGACCATCCCCTTGAACTTTCATCATAGGATCCTTCCAAATCTTCAACAATCGTATCTGCCTCTGCCTGCTGCTGGGTTTGCGTATACCTTCCAAATGAGAAAGACATGACGAGATAAACGATGACCATGATGAGCAGCAGTGAACCGAGGCTTACGCCTAGATGCGAAATTAACAGTCTTTTACGCAGTCCTCCGCTATTCATCGGGTACCCCCTGAAATTTATAACCCACCCCATAGACCGTAATAATAAACGATGGATTTTTCGGATCATCACCGATTTTTTGGCGGATGTTCTTGATATGGACATCGATCGTGCGTTCCATGCCTTCAAAATCATCACCTTGGATCAGATTAACCAGTTCGAAACGGGTAAATGCTCTTTTAGGATGTTTGGCTAAAGTTTCAAGCAATTTGAATTCAATGGGGGTAAGCTGGACGGTTTCGCCTTTAACTATTACTTCATGCCGTTCTGAATCGATGGAGAGGCGGTTCCCACCGAAAGAAATCTTTTTTTCCTGAGTCGTATATCCGGCGGACTTCGATCTTCTTAGCAAGCTGATCACTCTGGCCATCAGTTCCCGAGGGCTGAACGGCTTGACAAGATAGTCATCAGCTCCTATCAATAGACCGTGAACAAGGTCATCTTCACTGCTTTTTGCGGTCAACATGAGGATAGGTATATCCGATTTCTTTCGAATCGTTTTGCAGACATCCTCACCCGAAAGGTCCGGAAGCATTAAGTCCAAGATGACTAAGTCAGGCTGGAGATTTTCAAAAAGCCGAAGCGCCCCATACCCCGAATCTGTTTCGTAAACCAGATAATCCTGTTTCTCCAGGTAGGCTTTAATGACGTGTAGAAGGCTTGGCTCATCATCGATAATTAAAATTTTTGTCCGTTCCATACAAATCCTTTCATTAAATAAGACAAGACCTCACGTAACTCGCGAGGCCTGTCTAAATTCGTGATTAGAAGTTCATCATATTGCTGCCCATCTGAGTATTGTTCATCATACCTTTCGCACCTGAGCCACTGCCACCATGGCAGCTATTATACATCTCCCGAATTTGTTCCTCGGAAAGATCCGGGTGCATTTGTTTGGCATGCGGCAACATTTGTTCAAAGGTGCTTTGGTTATTTACTTTACCACTGTCTTCGGTACCGTTTTCGGCTGTAGCCGCATAGACACCTGCCGTTCCAATTCCCATAACCAAAGCCATCGTTGCGATTCCAATCCATAGTTTTTTCATTAGTATCTCCTCCTTTTGAATATAATATAAACGATAAATATGAAGAACTAATTTATACATTGTGAAGAAGTTATAAAGATCAAACCATTGTATTTAAGGTTAGACTTCTGACGATTGTAGAAAACAACTGCTCGTTTTGTTCAATAGCGAGTCCCGCTTTTTCCACATTTTCCATCGTTCTTCGATTGATGTTCGCCCCAGACAACCTCACAGTGATTGGATTAAGCAGATCCATGATTTTTCCCACAACCGGGTTATCGCTACGCATATGCTCCAATAAACGAATTTGTCCTTCCGGCTTACATACACGAGCCATTTCTTTCATCCCTTGTATAGGGTCTGGAACAGAGCAAAACACGCAGGTAGCTATTACATAATCAAAGGTATGGTCCGCAAAATCCATGTGCTCTGCATCCATTTCAATCAAATCTACCTTCATGCCGAGTTCTTCAGCGCTTAGCTTGGCGTAATTCAGCATACTGGGACTAAAATCTATTCCCGTTAATGAAACGGAAGAAGGATAGTAGGGAAGATTAGCTCCCGTACCAATGCCAACCTCCAGAATATTGCCGCTTAATCCTGATAATAAGCTGCTTCTCCAAGTTTTCATCATTTTACTGTCCATTTTGTGGAACAGAGGGGCTACGCGATTGTATCGCCTTTTTATTTTTTCGGTTTGGACCTTATTCAATATTTTCACCTCGGATTTGAACTTAGGGAACCGATAGGAGTTAAGGTTTGTTTCTTTGCGTGAACCAATATACGATACCAAAGATCGTAGCTATCACAATCATCGATAAGCAAGCCTGCCCGATGGAAAGTCCCATCTGAGTAAATGACATGCCACGGAATGAGAAAGCCGATACGATTAAACATGCCAGCCCCATAGTTATGAGAACAATGACTATAACCCAATCCGCCTTCTTCATATTCGTTCCTCCTGGTGTTCAGGCACAAAGCGGATCTCAAACCTAGTTCCGTGGCCTAACTTACTAAAGACCTTGAGTTCCCCGCCTTGCAGCTCCACCAACTTTTTAGCGATTGGCAAACCGAGCCCTGTACCACCATATTGCCGTGAGCGGGACTTCTCCACACGATAAAAACGGTCAAAGATGTACGGAATCTCATCCTCAGGGATACCCATACCGGTATCTTCCACTGCTATATAAATAAAGGAGCGGTTTTGGTCCAGTTCAACGACGATGCTGCCCTTCTCCGTATAGCGTACAGCATTTTCCAACAAGTTAAGAAGAACCTGCTCCGTTCTCAAACCGTCACCGTAAATCAATGGAATGTTGCTGTTGATCTTCGTTTGGAGAGATAAGTTCTTCTCGCCGGCTTTAAGCTTAATTTTTTGAACCGCGTTATCCGTAATTTCCGCTAAGTCAATCCACTCCAGCGACAGGCTGACTTTTCCTTCTTCCATCTTAGCCAAATCGAATAGATCATCAACGAGGTGCTGTAAACGCATGGCCTCTTCATGAATAATATCTAAATATTTATCCTTCTCCTCCTCTGTTTCATATAGACGCTTCTTGAGGACTTGTGCATATCCTTCCAAGTACGTGATCGGAGTTCGCAGCTCATGAGATATATTCGCAAAAAATTCCTGCCGGGTATCCCTATATCGCTGTAGCTCGATGGCCAGATGATTGATGGAATCCGCCAAAACACCAATTTCATCATCTCGCTGAATCGTTAATCGAGTTTCCAGCTCACCCGCGGCAATTTTCCGGGTTGCCGCTTGCATTTGCAGCATGGGTCGGGATAGGATTTTGGCGATGATCCAGGTGATTCCCAGTGCCAGTAGAAATGCCCCTAGGCCTGACAGTACCAATACGCTACGAACGGCCGTGATGGATTCATCCATATGCCCGGTTGAAGAAAGGACATAAACCGCGGCTTTAATATTTA
This sequence comes from Paenibacillus sp. JL3B1040, assembly GCF_057063165.1. Lineage (NCBI taxonomy): Bacteria > Bacillati > Bacillota > Bacilli > Caryophanales > Paenibacillaceae > Paenibacillus > Paenibacillus tiangongensis. Next base: position 4,307,036 of record NZ_CM169317.1, read on the forward strand.
CCCCCGTGGCATCCAATACGGGTCTGGCCGCCACGAAGTAACGTTCTCCATTAGCATCGGTATGTTCAAGCTTTACGGCTTTCCCGGTAAAAAGAAGCTTCAGGTCCTTGGGTTTAATGAATGTTCGGTCCGATATTTCATAGGTTCCGGAATTTGCCAATATGTCTCCTTGTTCAGAAACAAATAAAATACTGACGTTTGAAAAATCGGCAAACTTGAGCAGCGTCTCTTCGGACAACATCTCAGGCGATTGGCTCATCGCTGTGAAGTGAGTCGTGAGTTCATTTACCTCTGTTCTCATTTCCGAGTTATAGAAATTCGTGAACATTCGATCAATCGTCAATCCTAAAGAGAGAATCACGACAACAAAAGCGACGAGAATCATCAAACCAAGCCTGAAGCCAATTTTATTCCTTCTCATTGGAAGTACCCGCTCCGTTGAACTTATACCCTACTCCCCACACCGTTTGAATCGGATTATAGCCAAGCCCTGCCTTTTGAGTCTTTTCCCGAATATTTTTGATATGAGTATCTACGACGCGAACTTCTCCCTCGTATTCGTCTCCCCAGATTAGATTCACCAACTCTTCGCGGCTGAACGCACGTTGTTCGCTTTTCGCGAGCGAGATGAATAAATCAAACTCTTTCTGTGTGAATTCAACGGAATGGTCATGGATAATAACTTCTCTACCTTCCGGTAATATTCTCAGATGGGGAAACTCTAACGCAGCCTCTTGCCGCCTGATGGATTGTGTAATCGCCGAACGGCGGATTAAGGAATAGACCCGGGCAAGCAATTCCTCAGGTTCAAATGGCTTGGTCAAATAATCGTCCGCGCCGATGCCAAGCCCGTACACTTTATCTTTCGTCTCCGAACGCGCGGTGAGCATCAAAATAGCTACATGATCCTTCTCCCGGATCTTTTTGCATACTTGCCACCCGTCCATATCCGGCAGCATAAGGTCCAGCAGAATAATGTCGAAATGATGGTTAGCCGCCATTTCCAAGGCTTCATTGCCGTTTGTAGCTTCCTTGACCTCGAACCCTTCTCGCGTTAAATAAATCCGCAAGAGATTGCGCATATTCCATTCATCATCTACAACAAGAACCTGTAGTTTTGGCACGCCGCCACCCGCCTTTACCGATTGACTCATTTTTACATAGTGATTACCTTTGTCTCTTGGTTGCGCTTAAAGAAGAAATACACCATCAAGGCCATAGAGATCAGGAAGATACTCATACTGGTCCATTGTCCGGCAGTCCAATCCAAGGCGTACCGTGGTGAATCCCCACGAAGGAATTCCAAAGAAAACCGGACCAGTGCATACATCATATTATAACTTAAAAACAGCACCCCTACGGGAAGCTTGATATTCTTCATGGCTATGAGAACTCCAAATACGATCAAATCGAGCTGACCCTCCCAAACTTCGGCCGGCCATAGCGGAACGGAACCATACCGTTCAAAAGCGATGGTACCTTCAGGGTAAACAACCCCAAAGCCTGTCCCAGTCGGAGCTCCAAACGCATCACCATTTAGGAAGCAGGCAATCCGGCCTACGGCCTGACCTAATATGATGGCAGGAGCCACAATATCGGCGAGTTCCCAAAACGAAATTTTATTTTTCCAGGTATAAACAGCCGTTGTCAGGAATCCGCCAACCAATGCTCCCTGTATGGCGATTCCGCCATTCCAGATGGCAAAAATCTCAGATAAATGGTTCGAGTAGTATCCCCATTGAAAAAAGAACACATGCCATATTCTGGCTCCTAGAATGGCACCAAGAAGTACATAGAACACCAGATTAAAGATATGTTTTTGATATTGCGTCCCTCTAGCTAAATAATACGCCATGCCCACGGCAAGCAATACAGCCAAACCCACTACGACGCCATAGGATCTAAGGGAGAATCCCCCGATTTCAAATAAAATTACTCTCACGTCACTATCCCCTTATTATTATGGAGTAACACTAATTCCATTTGGCGTTGTGCCTACTTTAATCGTTGTAATCACTTTATTGGTTTCATTGTCGATCACGGTTACAGTGTTATCGAACATGTTTGTCACATATATTTTACTGTTATCCGGGCTCACTACCACGCCATGCGCCCCTTTGCCCGTCTCGATCGTGGCAATGACCTGATTTGTAGCCAGGTCAATTTTCGAGATACTATTTGATGGATTTTGTTCGGTACCTTGATTCGCAATAATCGCATACTTGTTGTCGGATGGAATATACACCTGCGCAGGACCGTTACCGACAGGTACTTTGATCATTTTCTCGGTAGCTAAGTCCACAATTACGGCTGCATTCTCTGCGTTTAAAGGAACGACCAGGGTTTTACCGTCACTCGTTACGCCAGTCGTTACAGGCGTGCTACCGACCTTGATCTTTTTCTCCTCAACCATGGTCTGCAAGTTCAACACACTAACGGTGTCTTCGCTCATATTTGCCACATAGGCAAATTTACTGTCCGCCGACACTCTAAAACCATGAGGGCCTTTTCCTGCTGGAATCGTTCCCACCGTTTGAAACGTCTTGGCATCCAGTACCGTTACATTATTTCCTTCATTATTGGTAACCAGAACATTTTTCCCATCCATCGTAAAAACGAGATGAGCCGGGTGGATACCTACTTCGACTTTCTTGACGAGTTCGTCTGAAACCGTGTCATAAAAATAGGCATAACCGCTCATTTCATGATCGCCATCTTCGCCATGTCCGCCCTCTTGATCTTCCGCCTCCGACATTCCTTCCATGTCCGACATTGATGGAACAACCGTAGCTCCTACCAATTTCCCGTCGGGAGAGACCTGGACATTATGAACGGCCCCTTCAACCTTAATGGTCTGCAGGACTTGATTTGAAGTTGCATCTATCTTAGTAACACTTCCCCCTTCATCGGCAGTGTAAAAAAACGCCGGCGCAACATTTTGTGAAATTGGGGCTTCAGCTTTGTTTTCAGAGTTATTCGTGGTTTGATTTGGTTGTGCAGCATTGTTATTCTGTTGTGCAGCATTGTTATTCTGTTGTGCAGTACCACAGGCAGTAATACCAATGGCTAAAACCGCTACAGAGAGCGTTATCATCCAGTTTCTTTTCATGTTATTTATCCCCCTAAATTTATTTATTCTCATTTTTATATTTATCCCCAAAAAATATAGTGAGCGTGCTCACTATATTTCTCGATTCAGTTACTCACTCCAGGATAAAGAAACCGTTTCTCCATTGGGTCCGTCAATTTTCATTTCGACCTGAGAGGCTTGCTCTGTTTTTGGAAACCAGGCCAAATAAAAAGGATGGTGTGAGTCGTTGCTTACGGAAACCAACCGAGAAGGAGACACATATTTACCATTTAAGCCTTGCAGGCTAATCCTCTGCTCATTTAACAAATCAGAAATATCGCCAGAATGAGCAGCTAATGAAATTCCATAGATATCATTTTGTTGAAAATCCTCCGCTTTGATATCCGTAAAATTCGGATCATTCCCAAGGTCAGTTGCCTTTAACCTTTGCACCGTGATTTGAGCCGAGCCAAGCGTTCCCTCCTGAACGGATGGATCCGGACTAATGTCAGGGGCGGTTACGTTCGAAGCTTGGACAGGAACAATGATATCTTCCAGCGATATTTCATGCGGTTCGGAACCTACCGGAATTATGGCTACGACCTTTCTGTCTTCTCGGTTGATCTTTACGATATCGTTCGATTGCCGATTTGAGACAAAAGCCCATACCCCATCAGGTGAAAAGCCTACGTGATTTGCATAGGAACCCGTTGAAATCGTCGCTAAAACACGAAAGTTGTCCGTATTGATCACTGTGACATCGTTCGATTTGTTATTGCTGACCCACAATTCTTTTCCGTCTGGGGAGACAGTTACCCCATGAGGAGCCTCTCCCGCTTCAATATCCTTGATCACTTGCATGGTTTTCATATCGATGACAGACACCGTATTCGACTCTACATTGGCAGCAAAAGCATATCGCGAATCCGGCATAACCGCCACCTCGTTAGGTACTTTCCCGACAGCGATGGTTTTGACGACTTTTGCCGTTGTTGCGTCTACGATGGAAATCGTATCATCATTCACATTAGCTGTCCAAACTTGGGAACCATCCGCAGTAACTGCCACATGCGCCGGGCCTTCTCCCGTCTCAACCATGGATTTTAGATTGAGATTCGCCGTATCCACAATGGCTAATTTCCCGCCCGTTTTACCAAGCCCCGGATTAAGGGATACGTATAAGTTTTGACCGTCCGGGCTTATATCGATGCCATGAACGCCTTCGTCAAAAGCAAGTTCCTTTATTTTCTTTTTGGTTTTCGTATCGATCGCTATCAGCGTTTTGCCGTCAAAGCCGGTGCCGGCGTAAAGTACTTTTTGGTCTAAGCTTAGTGCAATACCATGGGAAGCTTGGTCTGTTCCCAGTTTAATCGTGTCCACTGCTTTTCCTTGTTCATAATCAACAACGGAGATGGTTCCGTCTCCAGCGTTTGGTACATAAAAAACTGAAGCAGGAGCTGCTTTCCCTTCTGGCTGTTTTACGAAAAGCCAAGTACCGGCAACGAGCAAAAGGAAAAGCAAAACTCCCCCCCATCGATAGATATTTTTCATGAACTCATCCACTCCATGTTCTCGTCATTGGGTTTGTTAGTGTCGTTTCTTACTCATCATCGGCATCAAAACCAGGTGTGACAATGGGCAAATCAGCAGAAGCAGGAATGGAATAATGTTTCCCGTTGAGCCTGTTATTCCGTTAAAAAGTAGCATTGCAGCGAATAGAACGATCGGCAAAACACAGCACAAGATCATCATCCAATTATGTTTTTTGGAATGGCCGGAATGCTCCCCGCCAGCATGATTATTTCCGTCATGGTTGTGATTACCACAGCAACTCATGTTAGTTCCTCCTTTGTTAATTTGAATTTCGGATTGGTTTACCGGGATAATTTTTGAATTTCTTGCTTCATTTGCTCATTTTGCGCTTTTAGTTCGTCAAGCTGTACTTGCATCGCACGGTCATTTGAATGCTCCGAATGAGAGCCGTGTCCATGACCATGCCCCTTCATTCCAAACATCATAAACACCATCATTAACGGACAAGCCAACAATAGCAGCCAAGACCAATCCATTTGTATTCCTCCTTTATCATTTCAATAACTTGATATGTTCATTGTAAAGAGTGATTGTGTAGAAACCGTGTGGAAAGCGTGCAATTTCTATGGACTTATAAAAAAACACGACCCGATATTATGGTCGTGGTAAGGCGTGGACGGTACTGTATCCAAACTAGGCATGTCAATAATTCAGCCCCTTCGATCCTTTCTTTGGCGAATGTTTAAATATCCGACTTCCTAGATCTGAACTTTCCGGGTATAAAGAGAATGAAAAAGAATGAAAATAGTAGCAATATTGAAATACCCGTCTTGACGCGTTGGTCTTCAATCATCTTAAACCCATAGCCAGCCATAGACTCTAAAAGAATGGACGGGGCTTTTCCGATGCCTGTAGCGAGGAGATAGATCGGGATACGTACTTGTGCTATTACACTCATGACTGTAACCAGGGCGGACGGCATATATGGAATGATTCTGGCGATCAAAACCGTGAGAAACTGCCTAAGAGTACTCATCCGTTGTATACGATGGAACCACAATCTTCTGTTCTTTGAAAGATACTTCTCCTCTAGTTTGAGTGCCCCTTTTCGGTATAACATATAGGAAACAATCGCACCGGCCATTTCACCGAGCCAGGATACGAAAAAACCTGGGATTCCCCCAAACACTAACACATTGGCCATCGTGAGAAAAACGGAAGGAATTACCCCTAAGATGCTGATGACCACATTGAGGACGATGCTAAGGACGTACGATCCTATCCCCCAGCCTGCCAACCATTCTGCAACATCTTCTGCCTGTAACATTGCCGGATTCGCTCCCTAATACTAACATCATTTTTTTAATAAAAAGGCTGCATGGATCATATTAAACAATCCTATACAGCCTTTTTGCCTTTTCTTCGGGTTAGTCGTTCATCCCGGGCATATCCTCCGTATTGCCGTTCATTCCACCCATACTTCCATGATCCATCCCTGATGCCGATACAATCTCCAGCATGGTGTCGATTTGCCCCTGAGCTTCAGCAGAAATGGATGCCTGAGAGCCGGTTAGCCAGGCATGGTTATACGGTCCCTCTGTTGGAGATTTCTCATATTTGGGTTGGACAGACATCACGTAAGACATCACCGAATCCGGCATACTGTCCTTTGTTGTCCATAGAAGCGGTGCATGCTTGCCTAAGTGAGAAAAAGGCGCACCCGCAATAGCCAGTCCCGGATTTTCTGGATTTACAAACGAAAAGTTATGCCCAGGTGTTGTAATTCCCCAACCAAATCCGGTTGCTTTGTCCTTATATTGAGCAAAGGCAACAGCGTTAGCATATGGATCATCGCCAGCAATACGTACCACTTTGCCATATTGCTTTATTTGATTGGCTACATTCTGTGAAATGACAGATTCAGGCCCTAAAATATAAATATTGGCCTTTCCTCCCCGGGTTTGTAACGCTTCTTTGGTTTCCTGCGGTATCTCATCTTTCATGACATACAACAGGGGCTCAGGCATATGAGCGATCCAGTTGATGGCCGGCATTGTATACTCAAGACTTTCCATCGATCCAATGATGACGGAAGAAGGATTTTCACCCGCTACTTTAGCGTAATAAGCATCAATGGCTTTAGCCAAAGCTGCAGGATTATCGGCTGCAAGTTTGTCCGTTTTGAACCCGAGTTCCTTTGCCTGATCCTCAACTTTTTGATCAAGATCACCAACCAAGATCGCTTGAATTCCCTCGTTACTCTCCACGCCTTTCGGCTTTAATCTTTTCATCTCATTTGCAGTAGCTTCAGGAATACCATCCTGATTGACAAACAAAATCGGGCCATTGCTTGGATGATGGATCAAGTCGGCACTAACAACTGCATTCTGCCAATCATCAGCAGATGTAAGAATAATACTCCCTGGACGGTTATCATCACTGGTTGCCATCCATAACGTTCGCGATACCGACACCGCCGCTTCCACGGGATTATCCGTGTTTATCCGCGTCGTATTTTTTGAGGAAATCCATGGAGTCACGACTTTTACTTCGGAAACAGTTGTATTACTTGATGGTTGAACCGTATTCTCAGCTTTAGCAGCATTGTCGTTTCCCGAATTGGTGCAGGCCGATAAAATGAACACCGTAACTAATAAAGCTACTCCGAGTTGGACTGGTTTCTTCATAAGCGCCTCCTGTAAATTCTCATTATTTTCTAAATAGAGTTATTAGGTGATATCCATTTTAAACAAAAAGCTTGTGGAAAGTATGTGGTTTTCGTGGAGATCCCGTTTAATTATTACCTTTTCCGCTTCCAAATATTACGCCTAAACAAACCCTGAAATCCTGTGTTAGGATGACGTCAGTTTCACAAAAAAACATCAGGAGGAAATTCAGCATGAAGAAATCTTTAGCAATTTTAATGGTATCTGCTTCTCTCGTAATGAGTCCGTTTGGAGCTCCGACGACTCATGCATCAAGCGACATTCCTACACAAGCTAAAGCAACTGTAAGCAGTGTGCGGGAAAATGTTATCGCAAAAGGGATGAAATATTTAGGAACTCCTTACGAGTTCGGGTCCAGCAGAAGCAACACTAAAACGTTCGACTGTTCCGACTTTGTAAGACAAGCCTATTTGGAAGGAGCAGGAATCAAGTTGCCTTCTAACTCGAGGACTCAAGGAGCTTATATCAAGAAAAACGGTACCTATACAACAAACTGGAAAAACCTCAAGCGTGGAGACATTATGTTCTTCATGTCATACAAAGGCAGCAAAGCTTCTGACTACCGAGGAATTAATAAAAGCACTGCCCGTATCACCCATAACGGGATTTATCTTGGAAACGGGAAAATCCTACAAACTTATTCCAAAGAATCGGGCGGCGTTCGTATCGATAATATTGAGGGCACTCAATGGGAAAAACGCTTTCTTTTTGGGGGAAGTGTGTTGAAATAGCATAACGAGCCAGTGAAAAATAACTCACTGGCTCGTCCTTTCTCCAAATTATACCTGAAATTGATTAACCTCCTTTCTCATTTTTTCGATCGTTTCCAACATTTGGGCTGAAGTTTTGGATATATCCTCTGTTCTTTTCACTTGTGAATGGCTCGCTTCCATGATGTATTGTACATTTTTTACAGTGTCGTTGGCGATTGAAGATACCGTCTGAAATGAGGCGGCAATTTCTTCAGTTCCTGCAGATATTTCCTGAGTTGCCATAGATATTTCCTGATTTTGCTTAGCTACAACTTCAGCAGAGTTGACAATTTTGTTGAATGCTTGTCCTGCTTCTTGAAGGACTTTTATTCCACGATCAAGCTGCTCGAGTCCCAGCTTTACCCTTTCTGCAGCGTCACTTGTTTTCGTTTGAACAGCATCAATTAAAGATCGAATTTCATGTGAAGAACTTTCAGATTGTTCAGCCAACTTTTTTACTTCATCGGCGACCACCGTAAACCCTCGACCATTCTCCCCCGCTCGAGCTGCCTCAATGGCCGCATTCAATGCCAGTAGATGAGTTTGCGAGGAAATCTCTGTTATCATTCCTGCTATACTGCTTACATTGTCAGACATCTGATACAACTCATTAATACTTTCTGCCATTAAACGGGTCGTTTCATTAAGCTGATGGATCTCCTCAACCGCCGTTTGGATTGACTGATTTCCTCGATCAGCATGTTCCAACATTTCACTTGATGTTAGTGCGACAATGGATGTGGTTTTGGCGATATGCTGAATGTTTTCTGAAATATCTTCCATAGCATTAGCACTGGAAGTCATTCCCTGAGCTTGCTTAAGCGCCCCTGATTCAACTTGGATAACATTTGAGTTCACATCTAGAGCTATCTCTGCAATTTGCTTCGTCTTCTGGTCAACAGATAAAGAAGAATGGTGAACACCTATAGAAACTTCTTTGACGGAATGTACCATTTCTTGAAGCCCCCGTATCATTTGATTGACGCCACTAGCGAGCTTACCTAGCTCATCTCTAGACTTAGAAACCAAAAGATCTACTCTTAAGTCACCAACTGAAACCTTCTCCATAAGATGTGTCATCCAGAGAATAGGCCGTACAAATCTGACCGATAAATAAGCAGCAACTATTAAGGAAACTAAGAGACCGATTATGGCAAACCAAATCATACTTTTTCGAAAATTTTGGGAGGCATGCTCATACATTTCTTTCGGCATACTTACATGGAAAGCTCCAATAACATTGCCCTGCTTATTTCTTATCGGTTCATACAAAGAAAGTTCTTCTCCATTATGGGAAGAACCAAGATAGGCTTCCCCTTTCTCTAAAACCATTTTTTGAACCTCGGTTTCAAGGGAACTCATCGATTCATTATTTGCCATGGAATCATCTGCAGTTGCGATGCTGATTTTACCTTTAAAAATGACGATACTATCTCCAGTCAGTTTATTAATGGATTCTACCGCTTGACTATTATTTTCCATTAGTGTTTCGCCCTTGTACAACTTGGCATTTTTAATTTCCCACTCACCTGGATATTTTTCATTGAGTAATGCTTTGGCCATAGCTTCATTCGTTGCGAGTTTCTTCTCAGCAAGATGGGTCACCTCATTTTTCATCATCATTGCAGAGTATCCTCCCAATGAGGCGATGACAATTAATATGACACTGGAAAACATGATCATCAATTTTAGGAAGAGTTTCACGATAAATTACTCCTTATACAATATTCTACAAAATATTGGGTTATCTATTTCTAAATGTCCCTGCGATTTCTGAAATTTCATTTCTAGTTAATAATCTTCTCGGAACGAATGCCGGAACTGATTTTTTATACTCCAGATATTTCCCCCCAAATTCTTCTATCATTTGTTTTTCTTCTTTTTTGGAAAGTTTTGTATACATGAATAAAAGGATCGGTGCCATTAAAATCGTAATTATAGTTGGCCACTGTACCAAGAAGCCTATGATACTAAGTACAAAACCGCTGTACTGGGGGTGCCGTACTATTCTGTAAATCCCACTTTCGACCATTTCTCCCTTTCCGGCATGAATCCCTTTCCAACCCACCCCAATAATAAATATCCCCGCAAATATAAGTATGTTACTGAGAGGGTGGAGAATGGAGTATAGTGTTGTTGAACCGCCAGCCAAGGCTACCCATAAATGCCCATTAAGATGAGTAAACGGATCCAGTACCGGGTATTTACTCCCCAAAGTTGAAGTTAAAATATAGATTGTTAACGGGAATCCAAACATTTCACTGAAAAGTGCAACTATAAATGCCGCGAAGGCTCCTAATGTTCTCCATTCCCTTTTCGTTTGGGGCTTATATGCCGCAAATACAAACATACCAAAAAATAGGATATTAAATAGAACGGATCCCCAGAGGCCATACGCGTACTTATCCAAAAGATGCATAATAATCGTACCCCACTTATTCAAAATTAAGGTCTATTTATAACGCTTATCAGAGCATAAATGAATCCGCCAACGAGCAGTGCGCCATTGAACCCCAGGCTCATGGAGAGAATAACAGCTAGTACCGAGCCTATTACAGACATAACTCCGTTTATTCCGAACATCATCGGAATTGCATCCACTTTACCAGATTCCTCAAGTCGTTTTAGACCTCTCGGAAATGGAATCCCCATAAAGAACCCTTGAATCATCACTAATATGGAAGCAACAATGATTTTATTAACTAAGCTCCACTCCGACGTTATGAGAAACATTTTTTCTAAAAACAGTATTAATGCTATATTGACTACCACGACCAAAAGAGGGGGTATACGCTCATTTTTCAGAATTTTGTTGAGCGATTTATTCCTGCTCATATATCCTCCCACCCCGCTGCCAACCAGCAATGCCGCCAGAACAAAGCTAAAAGTAATGACAGGATGACCGAAGTAAAGAGAAAATTTCTGTATGAGCGGTGTTTCAATCAACATAAATCCGGCACCTAGAAGCCCAAAGTAAAGTGCTGGTCTCATCAAACTCCGATTTCTTATTAGAAACGGGGCAAAGAAAACCACACTCCCAATTCCGACTGCTGCAAGGAGAATAAGCAGCGATGTAGGTAAACCCTTCTCAAAATTGTAGAAATAGGGACTATCATCTGTAGACGGGACCACATTGTTGCTAAATTTAGCTGTGAATTGTTCGAAATTATCGTGCTCATCTTCTAGGTGCTTTAGCGGACCCTCCTCGTAAATATTAGGAAGGAATAACGGAATATTCCCATTTTCTAACGCCATGCCTATTAACTGATTACTTTCATTTTCCGTAAAAGGAGCATTTTTTATAATAACAACAGGGTAATGAATATGTGCAGCATCATCGCCGTGTTCGGATTGAGGCATAGCTTTGGTAAAAATAGCGATGTGTTTCGGTGCTTCTTTTAGAGGAATTCCCCTATTCATTAGCGCTGAAATTGAGGTCGATACTATTTTCTCAAGATCGTTTTGATCATGAACAAGAAAGGCGACTCTTCCGTTACTTTCCAGTTTTTTTAGATAATCTTTCACTGCCTCAACGGTATAAATATAGTTTTCCGAAAGAGCATACCCCACACTTTGAGAAGCATTCGTCATCACTAAAGATAAAAAGATCATATCGAATTTATCTTTCGTCTTTCTGACAAAATTCCGGCCGTCTTCTGGATAAACCTTCACTTCCGGCAAATTGTAAATGTTGCCGTTATAATCTGAATACTTTTTTACGGCGTTAATGCTCGAAGTATTAATTTCAACTGCAGTAATATCTTTACTCCCGGCCGCCAAAGCGTATAGTATATCTCTCCCCCCTCCAGGCCCAATGATCAAAGATTTATCATTCTTCCCCATCGAAAAAGGTAAAAACTCAGTTTCTTTTTTATATTTTTCCAGGCTGCTTAAATCGCCGTTATATTTCATCATTGGGGCATTAGCCGCTCCATCAATGGTAACTACCATATAGTCGGGTATTTCCGGTAGTCTTATAACATCAGTCCTAGAAAATGAATTCCATTCAGTAGATATAATTTCTGCATTCTCGCCTTCATTTTGATAAGACCCAAACGTTTTTCCTGAATTAGTCAATAATCCGTTGAAATTCTTCTCGATCGAATTTATATACTGAACTGGAATGAGCAAACCTAAAGATAATAGAATGAGAGAAACTATGGTTACAGCAATCAACCTCTTAAAGTTGGAAAACAACGAGATGCTCAGCGCGGCCAATAAGGCAACAATAGATATAACCAGAGAAGACCTAAACATTCCCGAATTGTTCAATAATAGAAGTACAGCAACGCTCCCAACCCCTGAGCCGAGTAAATCTGCAAAATATAGTTTATTGCTTATCCCCGCGGATAGTCTGAAAAGAAGGGATATATAATATCCCCCTATTACAAAAGGAAAGGTTCCCAGTACAGCATAGATTAAAACACTATTTATATAAGGCAGCTTATAGATTACCGATAATATGACAAGATAAATGAAGGCCAATAGCAAAGCAGCATATCCTAAACCTTGCGGCTTTATCCTCTTCCCCAGTGCTTTTGTCTTTTTCTGCTGCATATATACAAGTACGCTTCCGATACCAACGCCGCATATTGCAAAAGATGTGACAAGAAAAATATAGTGATAAGATAAAAGTGCCGAAAATATTCTTGTTAGTATTACTTGGTATACAAATAAGGAAACCGATACTAAGAAAATACTCGATAAAATTAATAAATTCCCCTTTATATTGATTGGCTTTATCAAGAATGCCTACGCCCCTCTAAGTGGTGGAATGAAAAAGAAGTGCGTTTTAAGCACTCCTTTTTTACTGATAAATTCTAGAATCAAGCCTGTCCAACTGATGTCCTGAGCCATTCTTTCATTCTTTCGTTATTTTATAATACTCATCATCAGATAATATACGGCGAGCGGTTACATAACGTTCGACATAATAATCTTCCGAAAGTTTGCTGATTTGAACTCCCTTACTTGCAGATGAATGGGAGAATAATCCATTCCCCATATAAATACCGGCGTGCGAGATGCCCGTTCCGTCCGTATTAAAAAATACAAGATCCCCTGAACGCAGGTTTTTCTTCTCCACCTTTACTCCTTCTTTGGCCTGCAATTTCGTTGTTCTAGGAAGATCAACATCCACTTGTTTAAACACATATTGAATAAAACCTGAACAATCAAATCCTTCGGTTGTCGTTCCTCCATAAAGATATGGGGTTCCCAAAACCTGATCGACTTCCGACTGTAATGCCGACTCGCTGGCAAACACGCTTCCGGCATTAAATACGGTAAGAAGGGTAAGGAATAAAATTGATCCAATAATCTTCTTCAAACTATTTCTCCTCTCTTACTGAACTCCTCCTGTGACTTATTCCATACCGCTCTGGGTTTGAACAGCCAGTTGACCTTCATATTTGATCACGCCGATTAATCCGCCTGGTTCCACTTCCCCGTTCATTGTGTGGTGCAGTTCATGGCAATGGAATACCCAGGTCCCCGGATTGTCGGCAATGAATTCAATATCGTAGGTTTTACCGGGAGCAACATCAATGGTATTCATGACCTGTGGATCGGAGATGGGATGGCCGTCTTCCGCAATGACCCGGAAATCGTGTCCATGCAAATGCATCGGGTGATTTAGGTTGCTGATATTGATGAGACGTAAGCGAACGGTTTCTCCCTTCTTGACAACAAGAGGTTTCGTATCCGGGAATGCTTTCCCGTTGATCGTCCAGTAATTGTAGTCCATGTTCATCTGAGCTGAGCCGGTTCCTTCTGCAGTATGCATCCCCATATCCATACCTGCCATATCCGTCATCTTGCCATGTGCATTCGGCATTTCCACATCCATACCAGCTTTATTTGACATCGTCCCATTAACACCCGTTACTTGCATATCGTCTACGTTCCAGCCGCCAAGCATCCAGGTGATATCCTGATCAAATTTCGGTTGTGCTTCGGGTTTTTGCGGATCTATAATAAACGCTCCGTAAAACCCTTTATCGATTTGCTCAACGCTATTTAAATGGGAGTGATACATAAAAGTTCCCGCATGATTTGCAATAAACTCGTAAGTATAAGATTTACCCGGTTTGATGCCATTCTGCGTGAAAGGAGGTACTCCGTCCATATTGTTTGGAATATGGAGCCCATGCCAGTGAATTGATGTGTCTTCCTTAAGGTTGTTTTTGACCGTGATACGAACCGTATCTCCTTCAGTCACCCGAATTTCCGGTCCAGGGACCGTGTCGTTGATTGTAATGGCATTTACGGTTGTCCCTTTCACCAACTCCCACTTTCCTTCTTTGACATCGAGCGTAAACTCCTTTACTTTACCTGTTGGCACAATAATGTCTGTTTCTTTTAACGGAGGCAGTTTTCGCAATTGAGTGGTGGTCAGGATATTTAAATCTTGTTTGGCCGGCTCCGCTTGTTCTGCATTAGCAGCTCCTACAGAACCAAAGACACTTGCCGCGAGTAAAAGGAACGCCAAGCTGCCGTGCTTCCAAAACTTCTTGATCAAAATCGTCTCCTCCATTTCTTGATTTACTCATTAATCGTGAATTGGAATTAAAAACACCGGATAATCTTCTTCGTTTTATCCTCCTCTCGTAATCTAAGTTGAGTTCATTGTACATGGAAAATGTTGAGAATCTGTGTAGAAAGTAAGAAGATGAAAAATAGAAGAGAGTTTTGTCGATAACCTTTAAGATAAACAAAAGTAAAACTCCTGCAACGACTGATCGCTGCAGGAGTCTTAAAAATTATTCAGGCTTATTTCCGACTGTAGGGTCCGGTGTGTAATTACTTTTGTAGCCCTCGTACATCACGTCGGTAACCATCCCTGCGGACGCATGGTGCAAATCATGGCAGTGGAACATCCAATCCCCTGGATTATCCGCTTCAAATGCAACCACGTATTCTTCGCCAGGCTTCACATTAAGCGTGTCTTTGATCACAGGTGTTCCTTCAAGAGGTTTACCGTTCTTACTTAATACTTGGAAGAAATGTCCGTGTAAGTGCATGGGATGGTCATCGGTTTTAGACAAATTTACTAAGGTAACCTTCACTTTGTCCCCTTTATCTACTTTGATCGAATCGGTATCAGGAAACATCTTTCCATTGATCGTGTAGACCATTTCCCCATCCTTCATTTCTGTGTTCAGATTTAATTTCACGTCTTGATCAAACTTTTGATCCAAAGAGAAATTAGACTTCGCTTGTTGACCGTATTTGGTTAAATCAAAGACAGGCAGCTCAACATCCGCATTCGAGGCATCGGTTTTGCCTGTTGCTCCCTCATACTCAATCACAGCACGCATGTTCTTCACACGCTCATCTTTTCCATGCTCTTCTAAGAGCCATGATCCGGGGTTATTGGCAGTAAATTCGAGATCATAGCGTTCACCAGGCGCGATCGCAATGCCTTGATCGGTGATCACAGCTGGACTATTTACAGGCTGCCCATCGGAGGCAATAACTTTAAATTCATGTCCGTGTAAATGCAGCAAATGCGTAATGTAGCCCGCATTGACCAAACGAATACGAACTTTATCCCCTTCCTTCACGATAAGCTTATCAATCGAATCCCCAGTTTTCCCATTTATGGTGTACAGGTCGTACATGCTCATATCATGCCCAGCCATCTCTGTCATGCTACTCATATCGCCCATGTTCATTTGGCTGTGATCCATCCCCTCCATGCCTTCCGCGTTGCTCATATCCATCTCACCTGAGCTCATCCACTCATCCAGCACAAGGGTATAATCACGGTCATAGCTTTCGTTGGGATCTTCTACGATTAACGTACCATACAAGCCCTTATCAAGCTGATTTACACTATCTTGGTGCGAATGATACCAATAAGTACCAGGAACAGTCGCTTTAAATTCATATGTGAATTCCTTACCTGCAGGCACTGCATCTTGAGTTACTCCCGGAATACCATCCATATTATTTGGAACGGGATAGCCATGCCAGTGTATGGAGACAGGCTCCTCCAACTCATTCTTCAATTTGATTTTCACGGTATCACCGACCTTCACACGAATCTGAGGACCAGGCACCGAGTTGTTAAACGTCCACACAGGCAACGTCAAATCATCCGATACTTTCAAGTTGCTCGTTTGCGCGGTGATCGTAAACTCTTTCCCATCCGCAACAGGAGTAACATTCGTCAATTTGATCTCCCCTGATTGGTTATTTTGATTCGTATTTTGTTGAGAATCACTCATGTTCATTTTTGAATGATCCATACCTTCCATTCCGTTTTGACTGTCTGAATTCGCGCAACCTGCCACGATGGCACTAAAAGCACCTACTGCAAGTAGAATTTTTAGTTTACCTTTCATAATGATCCTCCTCGTATTGATTTTATCTCCAACAGTATATCTAAAATTTGTGTAGAATTTATGAAGACATCTAAATTTTGAAATAATAGATAATGAAAACAAGGAGAGATCAGAAGATATATGTTTATTCAATACTTGCTCTCAGTGACCAGCTACTGCCGCCATTGTCGCTTTCAAAAACAGAATAGCGGTCAGTCACAATGAGCAGCCGGTTGGGATCACGTTTCGATGCTTTGATGCCGAGTGGCATTTCGCCCTTTAAGTCAACATGAAGGTCTGACCAGTTTTTCAAATCTTTTGTTTTTAGAAATCCGCTCTCCGCCATAAGGATGACCTCCCCATTTGCTAAATAAAGCACCCCATATGCCGGTTCATTGGTTAACTGCATGTTCTGAACCTTACCTTCATTAACAATGTATTGAATAAGTCCTGTTTCCGTGGCCGCCAAGAAGGAAGCAGGAACTCCCGGCAGCACCGTAATGGAGTAGGCACCTTCAGGCAGAGTGCCTATGTTTCGCCATGTCTCGCCCCCATCTTTTGTTTCATATAAGTTGTTCTCTGAACCTGCCAGCAAGGTAAATAAACGATTTGGATCGACAGGATCCATAACTAAATAATGCGCATCTGGTTCATTGGGTTTGGATTGATTAGGAAGTCCATTTTCAATCGTTTCCCACGTATCCCCGCCGTCAATAGATCGTTTCACAAATCCGTGACCTGCAGCATATATTTTTGAAGGATTCTCGAAATCCGTTTCGATTCCCATCACGTCGTTGGTTTTAATAGGCTCAAAAGTTTTCTGCCAATTTTGATCAATAAGTTCATATACACCTGTATGTGTACCTATCCAAACCGTTGTGTCATCGGGTGCATAACTAAAGACGTGTGGATGTGTGTCGGACTCAGGGATCAAAGAAGCCAAATTTGATTCTGATTCTTTGGCTTTTTTAATTCCACCCCATATTGCAAATATGATAATTGTGAACAAAGCTACTGCTAAGTAAAAACCAAATCCCCAGGACAATTTCTTTTTTACTCTATACATGATCATTCTCCTAATCATTTATGATAATCAACAAGACCGTATAAAGGATTTCTCATAACGTTAATCAATTCATCATGGCCATTTTCATATAATCTGGCTGAATTCCACACATGTATCTGTTCTCCTATCGCTTTTAATATGAACCATCGAGCCACTTTATATACTACAATACGTAGTTTTAAAACGAAAAAGAAAACGGCTTTTATGTGCAGCCGTTAAATAACATGATGACAGCAAACGTGATGAATACACTAAAAGATATAACCATAGGGGGGATATCCATCATTGGAATTTTGATATGAGAACTCGGTTCAATTAATTTTTGTATCCGATAATTGATGGGATCATCCGCAAATCCAACCCCGATGGGTAATCGTTGATGATTTGAACTCGCACATTTATATAACACACTACCCAAAGCATATGGGGACCCCATGTGCATCATGGCATATTGATCGGCATCGATCTCCATCCAAACATGAATGAAATAATGCATTTTTTTAAAAATCGGTACAAAAGGAAGACTGTCTTTTATGATATTTATGATTAACGAACGAAGAGGATCGAATTTTTTTAGATGAGCGTATTCATGCAGCAATACCGCTGTAATCTCTTCTTGATCGAAACATGCCAGCATCTTGGTAGAAATGACAATTCTCGGTCGAACAAATCCATAAGTTAAAGCGAATAGTGAATGGTCTTTAATAACAATAATTTTTCCATTAAATTGTTGAAATGTTCTATTTATCGCTTCCGTTAACAAAATATCCGATTTGAATCGAACCTCTTTATTCCACTGTTTTTTTAGATTTACTTGTTTGAACAAGATGTAAAAAAATGTTAGAAGGCTGTATATAATAACGATATTCAATCCTATTAATATGAACTGGTGTATCATTGTGCTCTCTCCTAGAGCAGAAAGGCAATACTCCAATATTCCCCATTGGATGGAATATCCCCAAATTTCATGCAACATATAAATTGCCATATTAATCCATAGGAGTAATCCAATAGCGATCATCAAGAAAAAAATGATGTCATGCTTTTTAATGGTTATCATGACGGTCTTTTTTCCATTCATTTAAACGTGATTCTAATAACTTCATCAACTGAGGATCGGCCTGCTGCATCGCGTCGACCATATGATTTACCATCAAGTCCCCGTAGTCGTGAATTAAACCTACCGTAACAGTTTTCGTTTGTTCGGTAATAAATTCCTCCTTGCTTTGTACAGGTTCAAAATAACTCTGCCTGGCTCTCCCCTTCCCTATTGTTGTTTTCTTCAGATGCCCTTTTTCAATCAAGCGATTCATCACCGTCATCACAGCATTGAAAGATAAATCATCCTCCAGAAGAGACTGAACTTCTTTAATTGTTATTCTATTATGTTCCCAAATAATCTCCATGATTTGAGCTTCTAGTGAGCCAAAAAAGCGATTTAGCCCCTCCTCGTTTAAATACATCCGTTTAACAGACATGCTTTCACCCTTTCATCCTATACTACATATTGTAGTTAATAAACTTTCATTGGTCAATTTACAAAAATAATCATCCTCCTTGGATGATTATTTTTGCAAAACATAAGGACAAGCCGATAATTTCTTACAGCTTGTCCTTTTTATAGTTATTCTTGACCAATCATTTTAAGATAACTCTGCTCACTCACAACACGCCTTGCAGTAACATACCGCTCTTTATAATAAGATTCTGACAAACTGCTTATTCTTACACCTTTACTACTTGAAGAGTGTGCAAACTTATTGTCGCCGATATAGATGCCTGCATGAGAAATACCCTTCCCATCCGTATTAAAAAATACCAAATCTCCAGTTCGAAGTTTGTCCTGATCCACCGGAGTTCCCTCTTTTGCCTGGCTTTTTGACGTACGAGGCAAATCCAAATTGAACTTATCAAAAACATATAAAATAAAACCCGAGCAATCAAAACCGGCTACTGTTGTACCTCCATACAAGTAAGGAGTCCCCACCACTTTATCTACTTCATTTTCAAGTTTGGCCGAACTAGCAAAGGAACTGGTAGCGCTCGCTGAAAAAATAAGTGCTGCACCTAATGTCGATAAGATCAATTTTCTCAAATATGTAGTCTCCCTTCGATGCCTACGGAGTTAGCTGAGGGTTCGGTAGAAGGTTCCCTATATTCTTTTTACGAAAAGAATAATTCACCCAAAATTGGTTCCCCCGTTTTCTGTTAAGAAATTCGGCAAAAATTAATTTTTTGTAACCCTACATAATGTAGTCTATTTTCTGTTATTTTGTCAATCCTTATTTTTATAGAAGTACAAAAAATGTAATATGAATGTTTAATCACTTACTGAGGGCTTTCGGAAGCTATTAGAAATGTCGAAACAGATGATTTTTATAAAAATAAGAACGTATCGAAAATTGACATTATCAATATACCATATTTATACTACTGCTTGTAGGGTTACAAGATTTTAATTATTTAGTTACCGTTCTTACATAGTGTATATGTCCTTTATAAGATGAAATTAAGAATGCCATAGCCTCTTCTACAATATGTCCATGTTGGAATAAGAACAGGGAAGGTGGTGATTAAAATATCACATAGAGGTTAAATTAAATACTTAAAAATAACAAATTATGCGAAGGAGCAAGATCATGAATAACAATCATAAACATGATCAAAGCGATCATTCCCGTCGTTCTTCTGAACATCAACATAAAGAACAGCACCACGAACCCAACGAACACCAACATCACCAACATGATGAGCATGAGCAACATCAGCATGTAAGACACGAGGATCATCATCAGCATGATGAGCACCAACATGGAAACCATGTTATGCACGCTGGCGGACATGATCATTCCGGCCATCATGGGCATATGGTTGAAGATTTTAAGAAACGTTTCTATATATCCTTAATTATCACGATTCCGATCCTAATCATTTCCCCAATGATTCAAATGTTCATGGGCGTAAGCTGGCGATTTCCGGGGGATACATACCTTCTGTTCCTCTTGTCCTCATTTGTCTTCTTCTATGGGGGCTGGCCTTTTATTAAAGGGGCTAAGGATGAACTTTCCGTAAAAAACCCGGGCATGATGACTCTCATCTGTCTCGCCATCGTTGTTGCGTATGTTTACAGTACAAGCTCTACTTTCGGACTCACCACGACAGACTTTTTCTGGGAGCTTGCCACGTTAATCGACATTATGCTACTCGGGCATTGGATTGAGATGAAGTCCATCATGGGGGCCACTAAAGCTTTAGAGGAGCTCGCAAAACTTATGCCTTCCGATGCACATTTGGTAAAAGAAAGCGGCGAGATTATCGAAATCGATGTCACTGAACTAAAAAAAGGCGATATCGTACTCGTGAAACCGGGTGAAAAAGTTCCGATCGACGGTCAGATTACTGAAGGCGAAACCTTGATTGATGAATCGATGCTGACCGGCGAATCCGTACCGAATGCAAAACAAGCTGGCGACCAAGTCATTGGTGGTTCCATTAACGGTCAGGGCTCTGTCAAGATTTCCGTTCAGAGCGTAGGCAAAGAAACGTACCTCTCGCAAGTGATTGCACTCGTTCAAGAAGCCCAGGCTTCCAAGTCCCGAGCACAGGATCTGGCGAACCGTGCCGCTAAGTGGCTCTTTTACGGTGCATTGGTGGTAGGGATTCTCACCTTTTCCGCATGGATTGCACTCGGGTATTCGCTCTCCTTTGCTTTGGAACGTATGGTTACCGTGTTGATAATCGCATGTCCACATGCGTTAGGGCTCGCCGCTCCGCTTGTTATTGCAACTTCGACATCGCTTGCCGCGAAGAACGGGCTCTTGATTCGCAACCGAACCGCATTTGAAGGTGCACGGAATATCCAAGCCATTGTGTTCGATAAAACAGGAACTTTAACCAAAGGGGAATTCGGGATTACGAATATCCATCTCGGAAACGTATCTTCCGAGACGGAACTTCTTACCAATGCAGCGAGCGTAGAGACACATTCCGAGCATCCAATCGCCCGAGGCATTACAAAAGCTGCAAAGGAAAAAGGGATTCAGCTTAAAGAAGTGACTGACTTCAAAGCACTCCCGGGTAGTGGCCTCCAAGGGGTTGTGGATGGTAAGGAAATTATGGGGGTAAGTCCTGTATACGTAAAGGAGAAGCACCTTCCGTTTGATGAGGTACGCTTTAATCAATGGTCGCAAGAGGGGAAAACCGTTGTCTTTATCCTCGTTGATGGTCAAGTGGCCGGGATGATCGCACTGGCAGATATGATCCGAGATACAGCCAAAGATGCCGTTCAGGAACTGAAAGATATGGAAGTTAAATCCATCATGTTAACGGGGGATAACCAAAAGGTAGCCCAATATGTCGGTAAGCAGCTAGGCTTGGATGAAATCTTCGCCGAAGTTCTCCCCCATCAAAAGTCGGATAAAATCGACCAGATTCAAACAAAAGAAGGTTTGCGTACAGCGATGACCGGAGATGGAGTTAACGATGCTCCAGCGCTTGCCAAGGCAGATTTAGGGATCGCGATCGGTGCGGGCACTGATGTGGCGATTGAGACAGCTGACGTCGTACTTATCAAGAGCAATCCGCAAGATGTCGTCAATATCATTAAGCTTTCCAGAGTGACCTATCGCAAAATGATGCAAAACTTATGGTGGGCGACAGGTTATAACATCGTTGCCATCCCGCTTGCTGCAGGCGTCCTAATGCCGTTTGGAATTATTCTGGACCCCGCGATCGGCGCCATCCTGATGTCTTTAAGCACCGTCATTGTAGCCATCAATGCCAAATTATTGAAACTATAAGCAAAAAACTCCTGCCATTTCGGCAGGAGTTTCTTGGCCTAAGAATGTATCAAACTTTGAACCAGAAAGTCCTCATATTCAAAATATTTACATAAAGCTTATCCTTTCGGCCCGCGGTTAATAGGGCATTATCAAATCATGTTTATTAAATGGCCGAATTATGATCTTCATGCCAAATTTCATGAATCACATCTGCCAAAATCGATATCGTCCGATAATTTTCTTCTAATACGTTTTCTACACCGCCGATTTCAATGAGTGCGCTAAACTCGGCAAGCGATTGATTATATTGACCATTCCCGCTGGAATGATCCTTTTGGTAAATGACCTTGGAGATTCCAGGTATTTTTTCGTTTAATTTATTCTGTAACCGAGTTGCAAAGTTTTTGGTTTGTTTCCAATTGGGATTATCCCGTCCGACAACAAAATATAACTTAGCGTAATTCACATTGTTGTACAGAATGGTTGTTTTATTTCTTGATTCCGAATCTCGATGTATATCAAATACATATTCTATGGATTTATGTTTAGAGAGCTCCTTGCTCAATGTAGCCTTGGAATAGGTGTACGATTTTACGTACTCGAAATTACTTATTTTACTAGGATAATCATCAGCAGATTGGACCACACTCACTCCTTTTGCCTTTAATTTTTTGGATAGATCCTTTCCCAATAAAGTAACGTTTATTTTGGATTCGAAGGCCTCATTGGGAGCGGTTTTGCCTTGAAGTTCCGGCAGCCAAGATTCACGATTATGGGTATGGTAAATCAGAACTCGAGGTTGTTCCGATTGTACTGCCTCTCTATTTTGAACCATCTTTTTTGCAACTGGGGATACCACTGGATTTTTCACGGAAGATATTAGTTTCGGCTTCTCTACTTTTGTTGTCTTGCTTGATCTATGTATGTTAGTCTTCTCTTCCATTACCATCTGAACCTGACCTTTTTCTGGTAAGGTAGGCGCCTTAGATCCGTTTAGTTCAATGTACGCGGGAATGGCTTTTAGGGGTGTACCAGCGTCGCTGACACCACCCGCAAACGTTTGGAAAAAATACGGATCAAATTTTGCGAAGTACTTTTTTTCGATACATGCCGTTAAACAGGGCTGAAGCATCTTCCTCCACTCGAAAATGGTTTTTGTACGGCATGATAATTGGTTCAAAATGACGGCCGATATCGGTACCCATAATTGCTATAACAGGACGTACGATTTTTTTTATTAAAGACAAATCCTCGGATGGTGGGGCAAATTTATCGAAGATAACTATACGTCCCCCTGTTCGCGTAACCCGAATCATTTCTTGAAAACATAGATCCGGATTGGGGACGACGGATAAGATCAGGTTTGCAATGACCATATCAAATGATTCAGGTGAAAAGGTCAAATCTTCCGCATCCATCTCCATGAACTTAATGTTTGGGGAGTCATATTTTTTCTTGGCTCGATCAAGCATTTCGGGTGAAAGGTCGATTGCTGTTACAGAAACATCCTTGCCCATAATGAATCTCAGGTCTGCTCCGGTACCGACACCCACAAAAAGAATTTTGCTTTTAGGCTTAATTTCGAGACTCTCAAAAATCTTTTTCCGAGCCTTTAGAAAAGGCCCCGAATTAAAGAGGTAATCATAGAAGGGTGCCCAAAATCGAAAGATCACTTTATTCCAATGATTATTCATATTCGACTACGTTCCTTTACCTTTAATAGACGAAGACTATTAACATAACAATATGTGAGAATGGCCAAACAAAACGCCAGCCATTCACAGTTACGTTTTAACAGAAAAATGGGGCTGCCCATTAAGACTCGCAGCAGCCCTTTACTTTTTATTCTTTCGTGCGCATGAGTCGTAAACCGTTTAATGCAACCAGGAGCGTTGCCCCCATATCGGAAAGGATGGCAATCCACAGCGTGAGCCAGCCCGGAATAACGAGTAGCAAAGCAATCAACTTAATTGCAAGTGCAAAGGTGATATTTTGTTTGATGATGCGAAGTGCATTTCGGCTTAGTTTTATCGCGAAAGGCAGTTTTCTTAAATCGTCACCCATCAAAGCCACGTCTGCCGTTTCCAGCGCCGTGTCCGTACCGGCTCCGCCCATGGCGATGCCAACCGTGGAAGCTGCCAGCGCCGGGGCATCATTGACACCATCCCCAACCATTGCTACGTTCCCGTAATCGGATCTCAGTTGTTTAATAAAGTCTAATTTATCCTGCGGCAGCAGTTCTGCCTGAACATCCGATACGCCAACTTGTCCGCCGATGGCCTTGGCCGTACCTTTGTTGTCACCGGTAAGCATGATCGTTTTTTTGATGCCAAGCTGATGCAACTTTTGAATAACCTCTTTACTTGACTCGCGAACTTCATCCGCTACCGCGATTACTGCGAGAATGGCACGATCCGTTCCGACAACCATGGCCGTCTTGCCTTGGTTCTGTAGACTAGTGACCAACTGCTCCTGCTCGCTGCTGAAAAGAGCGGTTGGCATTTCCTTAAAGAGTTTCGGATTTCCAATGTAAAAGGTCGTTCCGTTGACAATACCTTTGATCCCTTTCCCTGTAATGGACGAAAAATCTTCAACCTTGATATCCGAATACGAAATGTCCTCTTCCTCCGCTTTTCTCATGATGGCTGAGGCAAGCGGATGTTGGGAACGATACTCTAATGCAGTAATGACGGACAACAATTCCGACGCATTGGTCTCCTTGCTAAATACGTTGTAATCCGTTACTACAGGGACGCCTTTTGTCAGGGTTCCGGTTTTATCAAACGCAATGGCCTTTAAGGCCCCCATTTCTTCGAGGTAAACGCCGCCTTTGATAAGGACGCCTTTTTTCGCCGCATTTCCGATAGCCGATACGATGGAAATTGGCGTCGAAATAACGAGTGCACACGGACAACCCACGACAAGTACAGATAACCCTTGATAAATCCAAGCAGCCCAGCTTCCATCAAATAAAAGCGGCGGAACGATTGCGACTAAAGCGGCCACGATCATGATGATGGGTGTGTAATACTTTGCAAATTTATCAACAAAGGCTTGCGAAGGTGCGCGTTCACCCTGTGCTTCCTCAACCAGGTGAATAATCTTTGCAATAGTGGTATCATCCACAAGCTTCGTTACCTTTACTTCAAGCAAACCTTCTTCATTTAACGTACCGGCAAAGACATCGTCATCAACCGATTTTTCAACTGGCACGGACTCACCGGTAATCGCTGCCTGATTAACGGCAGAGTAGCCACTGACAACCACACCGTCCATAGCGATCTTTTGACCGGGTTTCACGATCATGATGTCGCCTACCGCTATGTCATCCACATGAATCATTATTTCTTGCCCGTTGCGTCGGACCAGTGCTTCTTTTGGTGCGATGTCCATTAAGGAACGAATCGATTGTCTTGCCCGATCCATCGAGAATCGTTCCAGGGCCTCACTAATAGCGAACAAAATAACGACAATTGCGCCTTCCGCCCATTCCCCAATGATCGCCGCGCCGATAATGGCTACGGTCATCAGGGTTTTCATGTCAAATTCAAATCGCAATAAGTTCTGAAAGCCAACTTTAAAGAGTGAGAATCCACCGATGATGATCGAGGCTGCAAATAGCAAGGAAGTAACCAGGTTTTCTTCACCATTTACATACTGGGAAAGGTAACCGAACACCATCAGTAAAGCTGCATTCAATAACGTGCTGTGCTTTTTATAAAATGGCTCTTTGACTTCCTTTTTAACTTCTTGGGCAGCTCCCCGTTCGGCTTTTTCCGGGGTTACTTTCAGATTCTCAAAGGCGCCGGCTTTCTCCAGTTCTTCAATTGTTGCATTGCCATAAACGGCAATTTTCGAAGCTCCAAAATTCACTTTGGCATCTCGAACGCCAGGAATCTGTTTAACATTATTCTCAAACTTTCCGGCACAATTCGCGCATGTAAATCCCTGAACATTGAATACTTGTTTGCCCTCGGTCACAATCGGGTTTGCCGCACGTACAGGCTTTTCCGGGACGACTTTCAAATTCTCAAATGCCCCAGCTTTCTCCAGTTCTTCAACCGTTGCATCGCCGTAAACGGCGATTTTAGACGCACCAAAATTCACCTTCGCATCTTGAACCCCGGGTAGCTGCTTTACATTGTTCTCAAACTTTCCGGCACAATTCGCACATGTAAATCCTTCAACGCGGTATACGTGTTTACGATCTGAAGATTCCGATACTCTACTCAACGCCAACAACCTCCTTCTGATGCTTCATGGCGAGCCTGATCATTTGTTTGAGCTGCTCGTCTTCCAGTGAGTAGAAAACAAGCTTCCCTTCTTTGCGGTACTTGGCTATGCCCATATTTCGCAGCAGCCGTAAATGATGGGAAGCTGTTGCCATGGTGGAGCCGATAATATTGGCTACATCACAAACACAAAGTTCATCCTCATCGCAAAGCGCATAGGCCACTTTCAGCCGCGTATGATCAGCGAGAACCTTAAAGATTTGGGTCATATCTTTAAAATTATGTCTATTTAGCTTTTCTTTTACCCGATTGACCTTATGCTCGTCAAAACAAAAGATCTCGCAAGTATCTACATGTTCCACGGAACCACCTCAATCAAATATTTGTTTGATTATTATCATACAACACTTTTTCAATTATTCAAATACTGATTTGATTATTTCGCAGAAATGTCTAAAATATTCAAGTTCCGAAAATCTTTTTGGTATCGGAACTTCGTTGTGATCAATCGATGATTTGCCTAATTATAGAAGGCAAGATACACTAACTTCATTTTGATTGTTCCGATACTGACCATTATAGGAACTTTATCCGGAGGGGATATCATGAAACGAAATTGGGAACTGGATGAGTTGATTGAGCATTTCACCATACTCCCGAACGAAATGAAGTTGATAGAAAATAAAACGGGGGAAACCAGGATTGGATTTGCTGTGTTATTGAAGTTTTTTCAAAATGAAGCCCGTTTTCCGACGCACAAGTTCGAGGTCCCCAAAGCTGTGATTGCCTACATTGCCAAACAGATTTTTTCCGATTCGGAACTGTATGCCAGGTACGATTGGTCAGGGGCCTCTATCACGTATCATCGGACACAGATCCGCAAGTTCTTTGGCTTCCGTGAGGATACGATAGAGGACGTAGAGGAAATGACGACATGGTTAGGCCAACATGTCCTGCATCATGATCATGATATTGAACACCTAAAGGAACATGTCTACAGTCGATTTCGTGAGCTGAAAATCGCACCTCCTACCCCAGAGCGCATCGAACGGCTCATTCGATCCGCCACGAAGAAAGTTTCTTCCAAACGACCTATCAAAAACTGCATTCCTCACCCCTGACCAAGCTAGACTCTTTGATTGATCGCATCGCTTATTTGGGAACCGATGACGAAGAGGCTTCCGGAGAAGAGCATGGACAGTTATCGTTTCATGAATTGAAAGCTGATCTGGACGAGCAGGACTTGAGAGTGTGTTAAAAGAAATCAATAAGCTTCGCACGATTCGAAATTTAGAACTTCCGGTCGATTTGTTTAAGGATATTCCTCCTAAAGTGCTGAAGAAATATCGGCAGCGTGTGTCCACTGAGGATATTCGGGAGTTGCGCCGTCATCCTGCGCCGATTCGATACATGCTACTAGCGGCTTTCTTTTGGCTCCGCAGCATGGAAATATCGGACAACCTGGTCGATCTCCTTATTCAGATCATTCATCGTATCGGGGTTGGTGCAGAATGCAAGGTAGAAAAGGAAAGTCTGAAGGATTTACGAAGAGTCAGTAACAAATACGGGATCTTGTTTAATCTGGCGCAAACCGCGATCAGCCATCTTGATGGCATCATCAAAGACGTGTTGTACCCGGTCGTCTACGAGCAAACTTTAAAGGATCTGGTGAAAGAATTTAAACATACCGGTCCAGCTTACCGCGAAAAAATCCATACCGTCATCCGGGCCTCCTATGGCAGCCATTACCGTCGGATGGTTCCGGAAATTCTCTGCATTCTTAATTTTCGTTCCAATAATGAGGTTCACCAACCTGTTATACGTGCATTGGAGTTGATCAAAAAGTACGCAGACTCCGGTCTGCATTATTTCCCTTTATCTAATGACATTCCGATCGATGGTGTCATCCGTACCGCATACAAAGATATCCTTATCGAAAAAGACGACAAAGGACAGGAACTGATGAACCGAATCAATTACGAGATCAGCGCTTTATAGATGCTGCGGGATAAATTGCGTTGCAAAGAAATCTGGGTACCTGGAGCTAATCGGTACCGGAATCCGGATGAAGATCTTCCGTCCGATTTCGAAGAACGTCGCGAAGAAAACTACAAGGCACTGAATCAGCCCTTAGCTGCGGATTCGTTTATTGCTGCACTGAAACAAGTGATGATTCAAGGACTCGAAAAGCTGAATGATGGCATGCCCAAGAACCCCAAAGTGCGAATTACAGAAAAGGGAAACGGCTGGATCTCTGTCTTCCCTTTGGAGCCGCAGCCAGAACCGACCCATTTAGCACGAGTAAAAGTTGAAATTGCACGTCGCTGGCCGATGACCAGCCTGCTGGACATATTTAAGGAGACAGATTTGCGTGTTTCATTTACGGAATAATTCAAGACGGTGGCCAACCGCGAGATTTTGGATCGGGAGACGCTGCAGAAACGCTTGATTCTTTCTCTTTACGGTTTAGGAACCAATAATGGCTTAAAACGGGTCAGTACCGGTGATCATGGTGAGAGCTATAAGGATCTGCTTTATGTGCGGCGCAAGTTTATTCACAAAGACAACCTGCGCAATGTCATTGCTGAAGTGTTCAATGCGATCTTTCGGGTACGGATGCAGGATATATGGGGAGAAGGAACAACTTCTTGCGCCTCCGACTCCAAGAAGTTCGGGGCCTGGTATCAGAATCTGATGACAGAGTGGCATGTTCGGTATCGTGGCCGCGGCGTGATGATTTACTGGCATGTCGAGAAAAACTCTACTTACATCTACTCTCAGCTCAAATCATGTTCTTCTTCCGAGATTGCAGCTATGATCTAAGGGCTGCTTCGACACTGTACCGATATGGAACTAGAGAAAAACTATGAGGATTCTCACGGCCAAAGTGAAGTCGCTTTTGCTTTTTGCAATTTGTTGGGTTTTCAGCTCATGCCGCGATTAAAAGCGATCCACTCCCAAAAGCTGTATCGTGCGGAGGCAGGAATGACAGATGCTTACCCTCATCTACAAACGGTGCTGACACGTCCGATCAACTGGAAGCTGATCCGGCAGCAGTATGACCAAATGATGAAATATGCGACGACTTTACGCTTGGGTACTGCAGAGACTGAAGCCATCCTGAAACGATTCACCAGGAATAACCTGAAGCAACCTAAATAACCATCTTCCTCTGTAACTATTTAAACTCCGAGGAGTTGCGCCGCGAAATCAACGAGGGATTAAATGTCGTAGAGAATTGGAACTCGGCCAACAGCTTTATTTTCTATGGAAAAGGTGGAGAAATTGCCACGAATCGCATGGAAGATCAGGAAATGGCCGTATTATCCTTGCATCTGTTACAAAATTGTCTGATGTACATCAATACCATCATGTTTCAAAATGTGTTATCGGAGAATGGTTTGACCTGATGACTCCAGAAGATTCACGGGCTTTAACTCCGTTAATTAATACCCACGTGAATCCGTATGGCATATTCCGTCTGGACATGAAGGAACGAATTCCGTTAGAAGGTGAATTGGCATGATTGAAAAACGTGTATCTGCAAAAAAGAAAGCCCGCGAATTGGCAAAATACCTGCGGGCAGAACGGCCTGACTATGCTTACCTTAAAAGACTGTTTCATCACCTCAGAGATAGGCTTGAAATCGAAGTGCCGAAAGCTTCAAAAAAATTGCCCTATGTCCCGACCGAAGAAGATTTAAAACGATACTATGAGGTCGTCTGGAAGGCAAAGAATTTTCAGGATATGGTGATCGTGAAAACCTTGATGTATACCGGCATCCGCGTCAGTGAATTAATCCATATAAAACTGACGGATATCGATTTTAATTACTGCCAGATCCGGATTAACAAAGGGAAAGGGAGCAAAGATCGGATTGTTCCTTTCCCTCAGTCCTTCAAAGAACTGCTGGCCATGCATGTAGATTCGATGAGAAAGAAACAGGCTGTGTATTTATTTGAGTCCTTCTGGAAGAAAAAATACACGGATCGGGGAATCCGAAAGATTTTGGCCAAGTATTCCGAGGAAGCCGGACTGACTCAGAATTTATCACCACACAAGCTCCGCCACTTCTTGCTAACCTGACAGAAGAAGCAAGGAATCGACGATGCGTTGATTCAGCCATAATCCGGCCATGAAAGTCAAAAATCGCTGGAAGTCTATTCAAAGCTGGCGATCACTGATGCGCAGCTTGAATATAATCAGGTTATTAATAAATTCCCAGTTAACCCATACGTTTGCTGGTAGTATCAGCGACGCTGGTACTACCTCTTTTAATGAGACAAAGAAAGAAGCTAGAAATACGGACAAGCAGATCCCTTTCAATTTGGTTTGCATCATTGATCCCCTTCTCTTCGTTTTTGATGACTACTCTATTTTTATTCGTAACACTGATAGAATAGAACGAAATTAAAAGAGGGTTCAGTTGACGGCAATAAGAAGATAAATATGTTTCACTACATTAAATCCACATAGGAACGACACAAATAAGTGCTACGATAAACGAGTAGCAAAAATTGATTGAGGAGGAATATCTATGGCAGTAAACGGTGTGTCGAGTTCAGCAATGCCAAGGAATTGCGGGATGGAAAATATGCACGGAGGGACTAAGAAAATATCGTCAAATCACCAACATACTGAAACAGTACATCAGCAGCACAAGTCAGAGATACAGGATCAGTATCGCGGACAAAAGATAGATACTAAAGCATAAGTGTTCCGTCAGAAATCAACCGACGGTTGGCTACGCAGGCCCTGGCGGATTGGCACGCACGACAGCCTCAGTTCTTCGATGGTTTTCTACGAGAGTGCTGTACCTAAATAGATGCCAATTAAATAGAATAGCACCTAACCTGTAATGGTTAGGTGCTATTCGCGACTTTCAATATCAATACACATGGACGCTATAATATCCCTTTCATTTTTGCTTTCTTGGCAGCTTCCCTGCCGGTGTGCACCTTCAGTTTTCGAATCACTCGGTTCACATGTTTTTTGACAGTACTCTCTGTTATATGCAAATGTTCCCCAATTGCGGAACGGGTATGACCATTGTGAATAAAACGGAGGATTTCAACTTCGGTTCGCGTTAATTTTTGGCGCATTTCTTGTTGCTTCATTCGTACAAACTCGGATCGAAGCACGCCTGCGGCAGAAGCATGAATGGAGGATAGGCCCGCATATGCGGCTCGAATAGCCTCCGGAATATCTTCAAGCGCCGTCTTGAGAATATAATTGAAAGCACCGTTGCCGAACGCCTCAGAAACGATCCCTGCCTGATCTAATACTGTAAGCATGATGACTTTCGCATTACTCATGCTGCCAATCTCGAGCGCCGCGTCAAGCCCGTCTGCCTTTTTCCCATCCAGCACCACATCCAATAGCACCACATCAATGTCTAACATACTGACAATGCGAATTGCATTGACTTTCGTCTGAGCCGTTCCGACCAAAAACAAATCCTGTTCCCGATTCACCGTTTCGGATATATATTCGTTCCACACCGGATCGTCTTCCACCAATAGTACTTTGATCTTGCTCATGGTCTCCCTCCCATCGGTTCAATGACGGTGAATGACGAATGACTCTTTGGATGGGAAAATGAAGCGTAAATGACGTACCGATTCCGATTAGACTTTGTACCTCGATGGACCCCTGATGGTGTCGCATGACTTCATGACTGTAGAATAACCCCAATCCATCATTCCCTTCGTTCGATTTGGTTGTAAAGTGAGGTTCAAATATATATGGCATGGCTTCCGGAGCGATGCCGCAACCGGAATCACGAACGGTAATATCCATCGTTTCTTGCGAGAGATTAGACGTTATAGTCAGACACCCTCCTTCGGACATCGCTTCAATGGCATTATAGAAGAGGTTCTTCATGACTTGTTGCACGTGAACAGAATCACAATACAAAACAATCGATTCATCCAATTTTTTTCGGACTTTAAGATTCTTGCTGCAAAATTCTCCCGCCAAGCTATCCAATAGTTGCTCAACGAGTTCATTTATAATACATGACTGCTCGTATAATACCAACTGTTGTGATGAATGACGAAAACGGAAAGCTATTGCTATTATCCGCTCGGTTGCATCGATTAGATGAGATGTGTCCCGATACAATTCCTGTTGCTCGGTTTGTTGGGCAAGATTAAATATACGTCTGGCTGCGACCTGTATTTTTCCCAGTTCACTTTTTAAAGCATGATAGAATTGAAATATAAGCGGAGTGTTCCCATATGGTTCTTGGGGTGTAGATTCCAATCGGATTCGGACACCCAATACACCGTAACGAACAACAAATACATAAAAGCAAATGCATACTGCCGTTAAAACAGCACGTTTGGTATCAAAGGGCGGATAGAATCGGAGCAAAGGCAGAATATAATCGAAAAGCAGTACAAAACTGATCGACGGTACAACAATCCAACAGACCACACGGTGTTGCTGTCTGATCCTCTCATCAACTTCACGGTATGCCAACCTCAAGCATGGCACTGCTGCGGTAGCGTAATAAATCATCGCCCAGAGCGGTATCGGATGTGTATCACGTGAAGCCTCTGAAGGTAGAAGAAACATGATCAGAACCGGGATCAGTGCCCCAACGATTGTGGAGCGCTTCCAACCCTTTCGCCGTTGAAACCATCCCGCATAGCTCAAGCTGAACATCAACAACGAATAAGGAGGCATGTACAAGGCTAAGAAGTAAAAAAACTCTTTTACCCATTCCAGTCCGGCTATAATTGAATCGTTTGCCAAAGGGACAATTGCGGGAATTATCTTCTCATCTATGGCGATAGTCAACTCTCCAAGTACAGAGAAAAAAGCGACTGAACCGGCCCAACGATTTGGCTCGCTTCTCGGATTGGTGAATAGCAGAATGGCGGTCATCAACAATAATGACAATACAAGCACCACTTCAGTTCCCTCCCTCGATGAGGTTCCTCGGCTTATTCGGAATCGGACATAGACGACAAAAAAGACACGTACCCTAACGTGCCTTTTCTCCAGAAGCCTGCCTTTTAGGGTAACCCGGCGATCATAGCCTTACGGCCGCAGACCCGTGGCTTTGCGTCCCCGTCTTTCGAGCGGGTTTGCCATTTTTCCTTCAGCTCATATTTATTTGGACAACCAATCGGAGATTACTTCATAACCCATTCGTCCATGGCGATGATCGAATCCCTCACCTGACCACTATAATGTCATTTAACAGCCACCAGGTGCTACTACCTAACATAGATTCGACATCAAAATCCCTCCCTCTTTTCAAGTCCTTCATTAAGATAAGCAATAGAAGCACAGTTTCGACCGAAAAACGGACCTTTGTCCTAATAACAAGCGGGAAGATATAGTCCAAATTCCTGTCTAATCCTCGCTTTATAGACATATTATACTAGAAGATTCCAGCTTTTGCGAGAATGGAGTTACAAAACTTTCCTTATTTATTTTCATCTCGAAATCGTAATATCCGAATTGGAAATATGGATTTCGAACAGCAGCGACTTTTCGTTTTCTGTAACATGTGCAAGCATTTGTTCATAAATTAGAATCAAAGCAAATCACCTGCTTTATAACCCCTTGCCCTTTTCGCTTGGGGTTCTTCTTTGTTTTTCTGTAACAGGCCATCCGTGCGGAGTTTTCGAAGAACTCCAAAGTCCTGCGAATCTGGCTTTGTATCAAAAATGGTAAAAAGGGCGTTTGACTATAGGCATTCGCCGGATACGGTCTAGGTATCTAACCATAGAATGATGCTGTAAATCAATTCGAAATGGGAGTGATCAACCGAAACCAAGTTCTAGGTTAGCCAATAATTTGTTACGAGTATCGGAATATTACAGAAATGATCAATGTAAGCATTAACTCCCCCAACTCTCTCGAAGTTGGGGGTACTTTTTAGATCTAAAATATACTATAAAAAGTAATTATGATCTTACTAGCAGTAAATGATAATCAGGCGACGCCTCTATTTTGAGAACCTCTTGAATAATTGGACTACTAGGGACATTAATGAAACCCATTTTCCTTGCCAATCCAATACTCGCCTCCGTGTTAGCATTTTCGATACAAATTCGTTCAAAACCTTTGCTTCTGGCATAATTTTTTAACCATTCGATCACTATTGTCCCAATCCCCATCCGCTCAGGGGCCAATGCAATAACACCAATAATCAGGCTTTGATAATAGACACCTTAATGGAAATAAAGCTCTGAACGTAAGTCTAGTCTAACTTTTCCTTCGGCAGAATTGATTTCAACTTTTCTTAGCGACCTTCCACCTAAATAATTTTGTACTTCGACCTTATCAGAGGTCAACTGTTCTAACAAAAGACGTAAACCATCAAAATCAGTATCTGGTATATCAAATGATTTTAGCATTGTACCATCCTCTTTCTTAATATTTTTCTAAACTTCAATAGGTATATTTCTATGCATAACAAACCCTTCTCTCTTTCAGTTACTACACCAGAAAGGATTTTTACTAACCATGTCGAAATTGGTAATTTAATCATAAGATAAGGATGATGGACATGGGAGAGCGTATCTTACATTGTGGAACTTCTTTGGAAAATTATTATACATGCGTCAATCAACAAGTAGCCGGCTTTACGAAAAGAGTCGCTAACGTGAATGACCGGGTCTATATTGTAGTGAAAGTAGGAAATAAATCACTATGCGGAGCTCGCGGTAAACTAAAAGAACCTACCGATTTTCGGCCTTGGAAAGACAGCGATCAATATCCTCAATGTTTCACTCTTTGCGAAATCGAATACTGCCAACCGTTTGACATCAGCATTCTGGAGCAAGCCGGTGGAAAGTATTGGAGCCTCAAATATGTGCAATCCGCAAAAACCATAACCGATGAGACGGCTCTGCAGTTGCTTCAGACTGGCTTTGAACAAAATCGAACCAATGATCTGTTCAAATTCGAACAGCCTTTTACGATTAACTGCAACGGTAACCCTTCTGATGCTGAAGAGTGGTCCACGGATGAGGTGACTGAAGAAAATTACCAAGAAGTCTTGAACACTGTTCCCGATGTTAAAATCAACATCACGAGCACCTATGTCACGGTCAAATTTGAGAATGAAACAGACAAAATCAAAGGACTGGAGCCGCTGGTCAACGCTAACTTTTATCATTTATTCGATGATTTTTCCGAGCATCGGTCCGTGCTTATCCCACAAAACAGAATGTTTATGACTGCCCCTAAAAAAGATGCTAATAACAAAATGATCGCTGGGATCAGCGGTTACCCAGATGCAGTGCTCGTCCGCTTCATTCCCGATAATAAAACGATGCCCATTCAAGTTAACTTAATTGAATACGAATGTTATGGACGATACAAAAAAACACGTTTGGAAAAATTCGAGCATCTAAATGGACACATTATCCCGCAGCTAATGCGGTTTGCATCCACTTTTAGCATTGCTACAGACACGAAAATCAGAGAAGATACAATTCATAAGTGGTCCGGAAAAATCATCAAATACATCAACGAGGATGATTCGATCATGTCCAAAGCAGCGACGTGGATGCACGAACTGGACCCCGAAATCAAAGAACAGAACATTTCATACAATCTTCACAGCTTGCTGGACAAGGCATTCCGTTCTAATTTAAGGATCATTTTAATTATAGATGAATTAACCTCCGAGCAAAACGAAACCATCAAAAATATCATCAACTCATTCAAATTGGAAAATAAGAAAAGCACCGACTTCTTGAGCTTCGTAGTCAAACTGCAGCAAAAAATCGATTTGCTCAACAATACGGAGGAATACGCTCTTTCACTTCAAAAGTGACTGGAAGTAGCTGAGATCGTTTTTTTCTGTTGGAATATGAGAATTGACTTTACCGGTAGAAGATCATGCCCCAAAAAATGGCACGAGCCGTCAGGCAACGTGCCGAAGGAGTTAGAATGATGGAGAATAACAAAAAAGTATTTGTACCTGATGATAAAGGGAATAAGAAACAAGGGATTGACCTTGGACATTACACGCATATTCGTGCGTATCATGCCTGTCGTCCTATTGATATGGAAAGCTACTTTTCAGAGGGCATAAAGCCTTTTAATGTAGAGGAAATGCGTCAAATTGCCACTGCCACATTTGGAATATCAGTAAACACAGTTATGGATTACGACCCTACACTGCAACCTTCCGATTCCAAGCATGTCTATTTCAGCTTGTTTAAAAAAGAACTCCTGGGCGAAAGCGGACACTATTTATGTTGGGGGAGTGAATACCTTGCCGCAATTGCTGCACAATTAGATAAAGACATATATGGGAAATATCACGATATGCTATCCAGTACCGGAATCCCCACTATTTTTGTTTGTGATGTCCCGCTAGAATTATTGCCTCAATGGCAAATAGACGATATATCTGAACACTATGATCCTCATGACAGTAACTCTGCATGCTGGATTTCAGAAAGGTTAAAACCTGAATATATTGTTGCTCATGAACATCCTTCAAAAATATATAACCCTGTCCAAAGAAGCCAGTATATAAATAAACAAACCCACTGCAAATGGTGCGTCCCTGTGCAAAAGTAGCATCGGGCCAGATTGGCCCGATGTCTTGTGACTATACTTTAAAGATAACCTCTTTCTCGACTAGTGAATAGACAAAATCCTGAATATCTCGATAGATTATATTTTGAGGATTAAAGACTAAATTAAGAACATAATGCGCGGCTTTTCGCGACTCCCACTTATTTAGGTCATATATGGAGAACTTCATATCTTTTTCTCGATAGGAGAAGCTTCCAAGACGATTCTCAGCAAAGCCAAACTCATCTGGATACACAGACATGACCGATGCTAGGTATTCTTCTCGTGGTTGATGAATAAGAATTTTCGAATTTCGGAAATATTGTACGAGAAAGTTTATGGTATACCGAAGACCAATATCTTTCTATAGATTGTCGCCAGTCTGATTGTGACGTCGGAACCGGATCAAGGAGGTGAAACGTATGGTGAAGTATTCGGATGAAGAGATCAGAAATATCCCCAAAATCACAATAAAAATCGCTGCAGATTATTTGGGTATATCCCCGAACATGCTGACACTCGGCATGCGCAACGACTTGTTGCCCATCGGTTTTGCGGTCCGCAACGAAGACCGCTACAGAGAAAGTTGGTCCTATACCATCGTGCCGGAACGTCTCATTGCTTATAACCACGGAAAAATCAATGCTGTCCAGGTCGAGAATATCGAGAAAAATTTGAATACGATTATTAATCAATTCGAGGAAATGAAACGGGACCTGGTTTTTCTATTAAGCGAAAACGAGGGATAGGGGGAATCAAACAATTTGACGCTATTCTCGCACCACAGACAGTGAATGAACCGCTAAAAGAAAGTGCTGCGGCGGGTACTGCTGATGCGGAAGAAGAAAATCAACAAGCCATGCAAATAGAACAGGAGGTCATGTCTGAGCCAAAGGCTCGCATTTCTACTGTTGCAAAGAGCTTATCCAAGGAAGGGAAGGAGGTGAACGCTGTGCCAGAGCATTCGGAGATCGTAATAACACGTAAGCAATTATACGATGAAATCTGGGAAATGTCTGTCGCCGGAGTAGCCAAAAAATATAATCTTCCCTATGCTCATCTAATGAAACAGATTAAGGAAGCTGGCATTCCGATTCCTCCGTCCGGATACTGGACCAAGCTCAATTTCAACAAGCCTGTAACCAAACTGGAACTACCGGAACCGGCGGATGAGAGGATTTTCATTTACAGAACCGTACCGGCCGCTCGTAAAAAGAAACATCGAGCGATTTCTGAAAAGGATTCCGTTAGAGCGGAGATGGAAACAGCTGTCGGCGAATCTTCACCAACGCTTGAATCTTCTGTGTTACTAGTCGAGGAACAGACACCGTCCGTTTCAGTAGACGATACCAGCGAATCTACTCAAACGGTCGGACAACCTGAAACGTACGAGCAATCTGGACAAACCTACAATATTTATGACAGAGAAACCTTGTACAAAGAAGTATGGATGGTGCCGGTAACCGAAGTAGCGAAAAGATATGGTGTCTCGGATGTTGCGATCCGTAAAGTCTGCCAGTCCTTTGATATTCCCACACCTCCGGTCGGATACTGGGCCAAGCTTCGTGCGGGTAAACTGGTTAATCCAATACCACTCCCGATAAGCAGCAAGCCCGCTAAGAAATCAGGCGTAAGAACCGGAACTGAGTATACACCTCAGATTGAAAAAGAGACTCTCGCATTTCTGAATGAGAAAGAGAGAACAGTCGTGCTTTCCACTGCAACACAAATCAGGATACCTAACGAAAACGCGAAGATGCACCCAACAATTGTTGCTCATCGCAAAGAAGTCATGGAATGGAAAAAAAAACGCAAAGAACAAGAAGCAATAGGCTTCAATCGGCGTGCCAAGGATTCTCCTCTCTTTCTTGCCGACACGGTGTCCGAAGAAACATTACCTCGGGTGTTACATATAATTGATGCGCTAATCAAAGCCATGGAGCCGTTAGGATGTTCGCTTACCAGCGATCTTAAATTTATAGTCAACGGGGAAACTGTCTCTATATCGGTTTCAGAAGCGCAAGACGAGGTCAAGCATATTCCCACGAAAGAAGAAAATATGCAGCTTCTGAAATATGAGGAAGACAAGCGCCGCAGTTCATGGGCGTCAAAGCCAAAAATCAGAAAGTATGACTATGTTTACAATGGCCGAATCAGCTTTTCAATATATGCCGCAAAAAACTTTCGCGATTGCAAATCATACGTCATCGAAGATCGCCTTGGCGATATCATGATTGCGTTTTACGAAGCTTCCGATATTCGCCGACAAAAGCGCGAGGCCCGCGAGGAAGCTGAACGTAAACGCCAGGAAGAAGAGCGGCGAAAAGAGGAGCGAAGACAACGCTTTAATGCTGAAGTGGAGCAAACGCTCGCTTTGGAAAATCTTTCGGAGGACTACGATACCGCCTGCAAAATAAGGCGTTATATTGCCGCAGTGGAGGCATCCGGAAACCTCGATCCCAAGTCGATGAAGTGGGTGGAATGGGCGAAAGCCAAAGCGGACTGGTATGACCCAACGATCGCGAGAGAAGACGAATTTTTCGGAAAACGCGATCATGAAAAGAACTCGGATCAGAAGAAGCTGGAGCGCAACAGCTACAAATGGTGGTGAAGGGCAGGCAGATCAAAGCAAGCGGACTATCTCTAGGTTCGCTTGCTTTGTTTTTTATCGAGATCGTTTTCCAAAAATGTGTTCTTCACCGAACTATACTTTTAGGTTGATCCCGAATATCTCTTCTAAACAGCTCGATGTCGTACTGTTACTGCCAATCCATAATGTCCTGAACATTAAAAAAGCCCTTTGGATTCCTGATCCCAAGAGCTTGATTTCATTGTTGGTACCGGCGAGAGGACTCGAACCTCCACGGTTTCCCACTCGATTTTGAGTCGAGCGCGTCTGCCATTCCGCCACGCCGGCACAATAAAAATATATAATTTGTCATGCTTGACTTGCATGCTACATCGAGTTATCCTCGACACACCAGCCGCGTACAACCTGACCGCGTTACATCTAAACAAAAGCGCAGTCCTCCAAAATCGGCTGAATTTTGGGGAGTTTGGTGCGGGTCCACCGACTAAAGCGCGGTGCCCTTTTCGGAAAACCTTTATATATCAAGGAACGGAATGGTTCGGCGCGTAAAACATGAGGCGCGTACAATTTTGAGTCGCGCGCGTCTGCCAATTCCGCCACACCGGCAAAAGGGACGCGCCCTAAGAGATTCGAACTCCTGACCTTTTGATTCGTAGTCAAACGCTCTATCCAGCTGAGCTAAGGGCGCGTATGAAGATGGAGCGGACGACGGGAATCGAACCCGCGACCCTCGCCTTGGCAAGGCGATGCTCTACCGCTGAGCCACGTCCGCATAAGCAATATGAAACTGGTGAGCCATGAAGGACTCGAACCTTCGACACCCTGATTAAAAGTCAGGTGCTCTACCAACTGAGCTAATGGCTCGTACAAAGATAAGGCATAAATAAATGGCGGAGCCGACGGGATTCGAACCCGCGGTCTCCTGCGTGACAGGCAGGCATGTTAGGCCTCTACACCACGGCTCCACACTTGAATAATGCCATCCTCGTTCGAGGATAATTGCGGGGGCAGGATTTGAACCTGCGGCCTTCGGGTTATGAGCCCGACGAGCTACCGGGCTGCTCCACCCCGCGTCAGTAAAAGGAAATCTATTCACTTCTGTAGTAAGTGATATGGTGGAGGCTGAGGGGATCGAACCCCCGACCCTCTGCTTGTAAGGCAGATGCTCTCCCAGCTGAGCTAAGCCTCCGCATCTGGGAAGATAAAGAATGACCCGTAGGGGATTCGAACCCCTGTTACCTCCGTGAAAGGGAGGTGTCTTAACCCCTTGACCAACGGGCCACAATCAAAGTCCTTGCTGGCGGAGAGAGAGGGATTCGAACCCTCGAGACGCTTGTGACGCCTACACGATTTCCAATCGTGCTCCTTCGGCCAACTCGGACACCTCTCCATATGAGTTGGATTCCCCGGAAGAGAAGCAAATATGCAAGGCATACAAGCTTTCTTCCAGGATGGACTCCCCGAACAGGACTCGAACCTGTGACAACTCGATTAACAGTCGAGTGCTCTACCGACTGAGCTATCAGGGAACATTGCTTGGCGGCGTCCTACTCTCCCAGGACCCTTCGGTCCAAGTACCATCGGCGCTGGAGGGCTTAACGGTCGTGTTCGGGATGGGAACGGGTGGAACCCCTCCGCCATCGCCACCAAACATGATTTTTGCGCTGCTTCCGCTGCCTGATCCCTGCTTCAGCAAAAGATCAAACCTTAGAAAAGACATGCAGCTTAAAATCGTCATTCAGACGCTTGATCGCCTGAAAACTGGATACGAAACGAATTTGTGTTTTAGATGTTTTTGGATAAGCCCTCGACCGATTAGTACCTGTCAGCTCCATACATTGCTGCACTTCCACCTCAGGCCTATCAACCTCGTCGTCTTCAAGGGGTCTTACATACTGGGAAATCTCATCTTGAGGGGGGCTTCACGCTTAGATGCTTTCAGCGCTTATCCCGTCCGCACTTAGCTACCCAGCTGTGCTCCTGGCGGAACAACTGGTGCACCAGCGGTGCGTCCATCCCGGTCCTCTCGTACTAAGGACAGCTCCTCTCAAATTTCCTACGCCCACGACAGATAGGGACCGAACTGTCTCACGACGTTCTGAACCCAGCTCGCGTACCGCTTTAATGGGCGAACAGCCCAACCCTTGGGACCTACTTCAGCCCCAGGATGCGATGAGCCGACATCGAGGTGCCAAACCTCCCCGTCGATGTGGACTCTTGGGGGAGATAAGCCTGTTATCCCCAGGGTAGCTTTTATCCGTTGAGCGATGGCCCTTCCATGCGGTACCACCGGATCACTAAGCCCGACTTTCGTCCCTGCTCGACTTGTCAGTCTCGCAGTCAAGCTCCCTTTTGCCTTTGCACTCTGCGAATGATTTCCAACCATTCTGAGGGAACCTTGGGGCGCCTCCGTTACTCTTTAGGAGGCGACCGCCCCAGTCAAACTGCCCGCCTGACACTGTCCCCGTACCGGCTTACGGTACCAGGTTAGAACTCCGATACGATCAGGGTGGTATCCCAACGGCGCCTCCACCGAAGCTGGCGCTCCGGCTTCCTAGGCTCCCACCTATCCTGTACAAATCGTATCAAAGTCCAATATCAAGCTGCAGTAAAGCTCCATGGGGTCTTTCCGTCTTGTCGCGGGTAACCTGCATCTTCACAGGTATTAAAATTTCACCGGATCTCTCGTTGAGACAGCGCCCAAGTCGTTACGCCATTCGTGCGGGTCAGAATTTACCTGACAAGGAATTTCGCTACCTTAGGACCGTTATAGTTACGGCCGCCGTTTACTGGGGCTTCGGTTCACAGCTTCGGAGTTGCCTCCTAACCGCTCCCCTTAACCTTCCAGCACCGGGCAGGCGTCAGCCCGTATACTTCGCCTTGCGGCTTCGCACAGACCTGTGTTTTTGCTAAACAGTCGCTTGGGCCTTTTCACTGCGGCCCCCTCGAGCTATTCACTCTACCGGGGCACCCCTTCTCCCGAAGTTACGGGGTCATTTTGCCGAGTTCCTTAACGAGAGTTCTTCCGCGCGCCTTAGAATTCTCTTCTCGCCTACCTGTGTCGGTTTGCGGTACGGGCACCTTCTCCTGGCTAGAGGCTTTTCTCGGCAGTGTGAGATCATGACCTTCGGTACTGTAAATTTTCCCTCCCCATCACAGCCCAGCCTTAAAGTGTGCGGATTTGCCTACACACCAGCCTCACTGCTTGGACGGGGCATTCCATCGCCCCGCGTCACTACCCTGCTGCGTCACCCCATCGCTCATAGCGGATTACGGTGGTACAGGAATTTAAACCTGTTGTCCTTCGACTACGCCTTTCGGCCTCGCCTTAGGTCCCGACTTACCCTGAGCGGACGAACCTTCCTCAGGAACCCTTAGGCTTTCGGCGGATCAGATTCTCACTGATCTTTTCGTTACTCATACCGGCATTCTCACTTGTATGCTGTCCAGCGCTCCTTACGGTACACCTTCAACCTACATACAACGCTCCCCTACCCCTGATGCAAAGCATCAAGCCATAGCTTCGGTGGTGTGTTTAGCCCCGTTACATTTTCGGCGCAGAGTCACTCGACCAGTGAGCTATTACGCACTCTTTAAATGATGGCTGCTTCTAAGCCAACATCCTGGTTGTCTGTGCAACTCCACATCCTTTCCCACTTAACACACACTTGGGGACCTTAGCTGATGGTCTGGGCTGTTTCCCTTTTGACAATGGATCTTAGCACTCACTGTCTGACTCCCGGTTATAAAGTACTGTGGCATTCGGAGTTTGACTGAGCTTGGTAACCCTTGGCGGGCCCCGCACCCAATCAGTGCTCTACCTCCACGACTATCCCACCGAGGCTAGCCCTAAAGCTATTTCGGGGAGAACCAGCTATCTCCGAGTTCGATTGGAATTTCTCCGCTACCCCCACCTCATCCCCGCACTTTTCAACGTACGTGGGTTCGGGCCTCCAGTGCGTGTTACCGCACCTTCACCCTGGACAGGGGTAGATCACACGGTTTCGGGTCTACGCCTACAAACTAAGTCGCCCTATTCAGACTCGCTTTCGCTACGGCTCCACCTTCTCGGCTTAACCTTGCTTGCAAACGTAACTCGCCGGTTCATTCTACAAAAGGCACGCCATCACCCCTTAATTGGGCTCTGACTTCTTGTAAGCACACGGTTTCAGGTTCTCTTTCACTCCCCTTCCGGGGTGCTTTTCACCTTTCCCTCACGGTACTGCTTCACTATCGGTCGCTAGGGAGTATTTAGCCTTACCAGATGGTCCTGGCAGATTCATACGGGGTTTCACGTGCCCCGCACTACTCGGGATCCGTCTCGGAGGGAACAGACTTTCAATTACAGGGCTTTTACCTTCTTTGGCGGGCCTTTCCAGACCTCTTCGTCTAATCGGTTCCTTTGTAACTCCATGTGAGACGTCCCACAACCCCGAAGAGCAAGCTCTTCGGTTTAGGCTAATCCGCGTTCGCTCGCCGCTACTGACGGAATCACTTTTGTTTTCTCTTCCTCAGGGTACTTAGATGTTTCAGTTCCCCTGGTCTGCCTCTTCATGCCCTATGTATTCAGGCATGAGTGACTGGATATTACCTCAGCCGGGTTTCCCCATTCGGACACCCCCGGATCGATGCTTGCTTACAGCTCCCCGAGGCAGTTTCGTTGTTCGCCACGTCCTTCTTCGGCTCCTAGCGCCTAGGCATCCTCCGTGT
Source organism: Paenibacillus sp. JL3B1040 (assembly GCF_057063165.1). Lineage (NCBI taxonomy): Bacteria > Bacillati > Bacillota > Bacilli > Caryophanales > Paenibacillaceae > Paenibacillus > Paenibacillus tiangongensis. The sequence continues at coordinate 4,351,377 of NZ_CM169317.1, forward strand.
GCTCTTAGTAGCTTAACCAAGTTGCTCGGTATTGTGCTGTCCTGACTCCCAAAGGATCGGCCATCACAAAACCTTCGCATTAGTCGTCACTACCTCTTATTTCACTTGTTTGACACAAGTTCAGCTAAAAGGATGGTTTCTAAAACGCAAATTTCGTTTCGTTTATCCAGTTTTCAAGGATCAAGGTACATCATTGAGAGTTGAACTCTCAAAACTGAGCAACGAGTGAGCAACAGGCCGAGGCCTGATTTGTATTTGAATGTCTTCGTTACAGAAGACGATTCTCCATAGAAAGGAGGTGATCCAGCCGCACCTTCCGATACGGCTACCTTGTTACGACTTCACCCCAATCATCTACCCCACCTTCGGCGGCTGGCTCCTTGCGGTTACCTCACCGACTTCGGGTGTTGTAAACTCTCGTGGTGTGACGGGCGGTGTGTACAAGACCCGGGAACGTATTCACCGCGGCATGCTGATCCGCGATTACTAGCAATTCCGACTTCATGCAGGCGAGTTGCAGCCTGCAATCCGAACTGAGACCGGCTTTTCTAGGATTCGCTCCATCTCGCGACTTCGCTTCCCGTTGTACCGGCCATTGTAGTACGTGTGTAGCCCAGGTCATAAGGGGCATGATGATTTGACGTCATCCCCACCTTCCTCCGGTTTGTCACCGGCAGTCACTCTAGAGTGCCCAACCTTACTTGCTGGCAACTAAAGTCAAGGGTTGCGCTCGTTGCGGGACTTAACCCAACATCTCACGACACGAGCTGACGACAACCATGCACCACCTGTCTCCCCTGTCCCGAAGGAAAGCCTCATCTCTGAGACGGTCAGGGGGATGTCAAGACCTGGTAAGGTTCTTCGCGTTGCTTCGAATTAAACCACATACTCCACTGCTTGTGCGGGTCCCCGTCAATTCCTTTGAGTTTCAGCCTTGCGGCCGTACTCCCCAGGCGGAATGCTTAATGTGTTTACTTCGGCACCAAGGGTATCGAAACCCCTAACACCTAGCATTCATCGTTTACGGCGTGGACTACCAGGGTATCTAATCCTGTTTGCTCCCCACGCTTTCGCGCCTCAGCGTCAGTTACAGCCCAGAGAGTCGCCTTCGCCACTGGTGTTCCTCCACATCTCTACGCATTTCACCGCTACACGTGGAATTCCACTCTCCTCTTCTGCACTCAAGCTGCCCAGTTTCCAGTGCGACCCGGAGTTGAGCCCCAGGATTATACACCAGACTTAAACAGCCGCCTGCGCGCGCTTTACGCCCAATAATTCCGGACAACGCTTGCCCCCTACGTATTACCGCGGCTGCTGGCACGTAGTTAGCCGGGGCTTTCTTCTCAGGTACCGTCACTCTCCTGGCAGTTACTCCAGAAGACGTTCTTCCCTGGCAACAGAGCTTTACGATCCGAAAACCTTCTTCACTCACGCGGCGTTGCTCCGTCAGACTTTCGTCCATTGCGGAAGATTCCCTACTGCTGCCTCCCGTAGGAGTCTGGGCCGTGTCTCAGTCCCAGTGTGGCCGTTCACCCTCTCAGGTCGGCTACGCATCGTCGCCTTGGTGAGCCGTTACCCCACCAACTAGCTAATGCGCCGCAGGCCCATCCGTAAGTGACAGATTGCTCCGCCTTTCCCAAGTCCCCCATGCGAGAAACTTGCGTATCCGGTATTAGCTACCGTTTCCGGTAGTTATCCCGGTCTTACGGGCAGGTTGCCTACGTGTTACTCACCCGTCCGCCGCTAACCATCAGGAGTGCAAGCACTCCATCAGGTCCGCTCGACTTGCATGTATTAGGCACGCCGCCAGCGTTCGTCCTGAGCCAGGATCAAACTCTCCAATAAAGTTGAAACTTATTGAACAAGCTGATAGCTCATTTTGAATCTGACGAGATCGGATCGAATTTCAAGGCCGGAGTGAACCGGTTTGAAATTCATCCTTAAATCTCAGTTTATTACTCACTCGTTGTTCAGTTTTCAAAGATCAACTTCATTCTTTCGTTCGTCGCTGCGTTTCAGCGGCGACTTAAATAATATAACATATCGAGTGCGGGATAGCAAGCACTTTTTATAAAACAATTTGTTCCAGATGGCTGGCTATCGCTTTCTATTGGCTTCTCCCTTTAAACTCAACATTTTAGTAGTTTTCAGGGGACATTTAATATACCATATTCAGCTTACAGCCTCAAGTCCTTTCTCTTAGGAAACGAATGGATCTTGTCAAAAGACAAGGAGGGGGGAACTAACTCCCCCCTCCTTGTATACCATCAAGCATTGATCCAAGGATTCCGCCGTCCCGATGTTTTGGAGGTACGGGATCGAGTCTTTTGAACAGCAGTTCTCGTGCCGGATTTGCTTTGTTTTTTCGAATTGGCCTGCGAGTCAAGGTTGGCCGATATCTTTACGTTTTTCTTGGACGTTTTGGATTGGGTCTCCGTTTTTTTTTCTGCGATAACCTCCGCCTCGTCATCGGATGCCGAAGTCTGCGCTTCCCGATCAAAATGTCCCTTCATATTTTCGGTCCCGCCAACTTCCCCTTTTAATGGTTCATTTGCAATCGGGGCTTGGTTGTTTGCCCCGGGATAGGCCATCGGGTACCCTGGCGTAGCCGGAACGGAATAAGCGGCCGGCAATACCGATGAAGGATAACCTGGTACGGGCGGACCGTAACAAGGCATATATCCGGGATGATGCCCCCAATCCATCGACTGAGGATAGAAGGTGTTGCTATGCGATACAGGAGATAAGGGGATCGGCGAGTTCCCGTACGGCTGATACCCGGCATTTGGAGCCAGATTCGCGTATGGGTTCCCCCCTCCCAAATCTGGCATTTGCGAGGCAGCGAGAGCGTTAACGTTGGAAATCCCGGGATACTCCCCCTCCGCCGGCGACAGCGCCGTCGGCGGCTGCGGAATTGAAGGATTGTCGTAAAAGGCGGATACGGGTTCAGCTGCAACCGGATATTGATAAAACGGAGGATAAGCTTCCTGAGCCGTATACGGATAAGGGGAGGTTCCCGAACATCCGCAAGGAGACGGGGCATAACCCGTGGCCGGAAGTACAGTCGGAGATTGCTGCGCCTGATAGAACTGTGGCATAGGATAGTTCGGATAAGAAGGATGTGCGTACAGGTTCGGTTGCACATTGGGTTCGGAAGTGTACGGACTGGCTCCGGTCGGTTCCCCCTTCATCGGCTCATACCCATACGGACTGACTCCGGTCGGTTCTCCCTTCATCGGCTCATATCCATAAGGACTGACTCCGGTCGGTTCTCCCTTCATCGGCTCATACCCATAAGGGCTGACTCCGGTCGGTTCCCCCTTCATCGGCTCATACCCATACGGACTGACTCCGGTCGGTTCCCCCTTCATCGGCACATTGGCAGCAGGGCTGACATTCGTTGGTCCATAATTCGCAGGTGCGATATTTACCGGTTCATACTTATAAGGCTCAACCTTAACCGGTTCGTAATGAATCGGTTGGAACTTAGTGGATTCATACTGGATTTGCTCCACTTCCACTTTGATTTCCATCGGCACCTTCTTGGGGGGCTCTACGTGTACCGGTTGCTGCTTCGGCGGCTCCACCTTCACCGGCTCTTCCTTCGGCTTCTCCTTTTTCACCGGCTCGACTTTCGGCGCTTCCACCTTTTCCGGCTTTGGCGCCGTCATTTCCGGCTTGACGCCCGTTGGGGCCTTCGTTCCCGCACCGGCAATGGGTGCCGTGTTTTTCTTGCCGGTTTGGGCCGGGGACAAGCCCGTGTTAGCCCCGGAAGGGTTATCGACCCCACCGACGGCGGTTCCTGAACCCGTGGGAATGTTTACGATATCCCCGACCTTCAACTGGTTCGGATCGCGGAGCTGAGGATTTGCCGCAATCAAAGTCTGCAAAGGCACCCCCCAAGCTTTCGACAGCTTCCACAACGTGTCACCCTGTTTTACGACGTGCTTGTAAATATTGCCGCCCGAATCCCCGCCGATCGGGACGGCGACGGCCGGAATCTTCACTTTTTCGCCGACGTTCAACTGATCCGGATTGGCGATCTGCGGGTTGGCTTCGATCAATTTCTCCAGAGGCACGTTATACTTTTTGGAGAGTTCAAACAAAGTATCGCCTTTTTTCACAATATGGATTTTCACGCGATAAAGACCTCCTAGGTTTCTTCTCCGGTACGTGATGATCGCCCGGGGCCCATTTATTACATCCTATGCAGGAGCCCGGTTTTTGACATCCAGGAAAAGAAAAAATCCTATCTTCCTTCTAAATCAAGGAAAATAGGATTCTTGCCCGCGTCTATCGAAAGCTTACCAAACCTTCAATCCGTCCTGATCGACGATCGCGCGGAATTCTTCCAGCAGCTTCAGCGTGACCGGGCCGGCATGCCCCTCGCCGATAATGCGGCCGTCGACTTCGCGTACGGCGATGACTTCGGCCGCCGTTCCCGTCAGGAACACTTCGTCAGCCACATAAACGTCATGTAGCGTAAACGGCTGCTCCTGGATACTGTAGCCTTTTTTGCGGCAAATCTCGATGATCGCCTGGCGAGTAATTCCGTCCAAGGCACCCAAGTAACATGGAGGGGTCGTGATCATTCCGTTTTTGACGATGAAAATATTGTCGCCCGAGCCTTCGGTCACATACCCTTGCGCGTTCAGCATGATCGCTTCGCCCGCACCGGACAGGTTCGACTGGATTTTCACCAAAATATTGTTCAAATAGTTCAGCGATTTGATTTTGGGATTCAGGGCGTCGGGAATGTTGCGGCGCGTCGATACGGAAACGGTTTTCAGCCCGATTTTGTAGGCTTCTTCCGAATAGATCGCAAGCTGCTCTACGATAATGATCACCGACGCTTTCGGGCAGCGGTTCGGATCCAAACCTAAGTTGCCGGCGCCGCGGGAAACAACCAAACGGATGTAACCGTTGCGCAACTCGTTGCGGCGAAGCGTCTCGACAAGCGCATCCTCCATTTCCTGGTAGGTTAGCGGGATCTCCAGCATGATCGATTTGGCCGAGTCATAAAGGCGGTCCAAGTGCTCCTTGCATTTAAAAATATTCCCGTTATAGATGCGGATGCCCTCAAAAATGCCGTCCCCGTACAAAAAACCGTGGTCGAACACGGAAACCTTTGCTTGATCTTTAGTTACGAATTGTCCGTCTAAGTAAATCCATTGCTCTGCCATTATTTTGGCACCTCCGCTTTTTGTTCTCCAAATGATAAGCTGGGATAACTCCCTAGCACCCGCACTTGACAGCCTAACGCTTCGATTTCTCCAATCGCTGAACTTAACAGCACGGCATCAAGCGATTCAAGCACGTCCATAATAAAATAGTAATTCCCGAGCCGTTTCTTGGTGGGGCGCGACTCGATGCGCGATAAATTCAGTTTGCGCCACGCAAACGCCGACAATACCTGATGCAAAGCACCCGGGAAATCCTCCGGCAGCGTCACGAGCAGGCTCGTTTTACGTTGGGAGGCTGGGATCACCGGTTCCAGCGGCTGGGGGCCGATCAGAACAAACCGGGTGTAGTTGTTGTCGTGGTCCGTCACTTGGCGGGCCAAGACATCCAGGCCGTGCCGCTTGGCGCCGAGGGCCGTGCCAATCGCGGTCCAACCCTGTCCCGGATTTTTCCTCACCCATTCCACCGCTTCTGAAGTGCTGCCCGTATGCTCCAGTTCCGCCCTCGGCATACGCGAGCGGATAAATTGCAGGCATTGAGCCATCGCGACCGGATGGGACAATACCTTCGTCACTTTGGCGTAATCGAGATCGCCGGGTTGATCGGCCGATTGGAACTCTTCCCGCTTGCCGATCAAATTCTGCACGGAAGGGTACACCCATTCGATCTGCATCGGAATATCCACCTCATGGACAAGCCAATCCATATGCAGGCTGACGGAGCCTTCGATCGTATTCTCCATCGGGATGACGCTGTAATCGCTGTGGCCGCTGGCCGTTGCCAAGAATACGTCGGAAATCTGCTTGAAATGGAGCAACTCCACCGGCTCGTCGCCGAACAGGTGCAGCGCCGCTTCATGGGATACCGAACCTTCCGGCAGCAATGCTATTCGTTTCATCTCCGCTACTCACTCCCTAACTTCATCCAACGTTCTCGGTGCTCCAAATCTATGGAAGGCAGCCGGTCCTCCGCTCGCTCAAGCCTGAATGTAATCCAAAAATGCTTCATTTTCCATAGTAAGCTCAACGGCCCCGGATGTGCAAGGGTTCAACCGCATCGTCTGGGCGCCGATGCCCTGCTCGCCAAGCACCTCCAGCAGGAACGCCTCCAGCCGATCGTCCGTTCCCTGGCGGCGATCCGTCAGGCAGAGCAACGTCGGACCGGCTCCGCTCAAAGCGGCGCCTAACGCTCCGTGAGCCGTCGCTTCCCCGAGGATCCGGGCCATGCCCGGCACAAGCGAAGCCCGGTAGGGCTGGTGCAGCCGATCGCGCATGGCGGCCGGGATCAGATCCAGCCGGCCCGCGGCCAGCGCCGCGGTGAGCAGGGACGCGCGGCTGACGTTGTACACCGCATCCTGCAAGCTGATCTGTTTGGGCAGCGCCTCGCGCGCCTTGGACGTGGACAACTGAAACTCGGGGATAGCCACAAGCACCCCCAGCTCTGCCGGCGGCTCGATACGCAGCACGTCCGCATGCGACCCATCCCAAACGGCGGTGATGATCCCGCCGAACAGGGAAGCACCCACGTTGTCCGGATGCTTCTCCAAAGCCGTAGCCATGTCGAACAGCTTGGCTTGGCTTAATGGCTCACCGATCAGCAGGTTGGCGGCAAACAGCGCCCCGACGATCGCCGAAGCGCTGCTGCCAAGTCCGCGGGTCAGCGGAATATCCGATTTCATCGAGATTTCCAATTCCGGCAAGCTCACGCCGGCTTCCGCAAACACCGATTGCGCGACTTGATACACCAGATTGCTTTTATCGGTCGGCAGCCCATCCAGGTTCTCCCCATGCAGGCGGAAAACCGTGGAATCGGCCGGTTTCATTTCGATCCAGGAATAGAGATTAAGCGCCATACCAAGCGTATCAAAGCCGGGGCCCAAATTCGCCGTGCTTGCCGGCACCTTGACCCGAACGCCTTCCATGCGAATCATGCCCGCGCTCCTTGCAGCTTGGCGATCGCATCCAGCACCGCTTCTTCCGTATCCTGCACGACAAGCGGTTCGCCGCCGATGCTCTTGATGGCGATGTTCGGATCCTTCAGGCCATGTCCGGTCAAGACACAAACCACCGTTTCCCCGCCTTTAAAATAGCCTTCGCGTTTCAGCTTATATACGCCGGCGATGGAAGCAGCCGAAGCCGGCTCGGCGAAAATGCCTTCTTTGGCGGCAATGGTCCGATACGCTTCGAGGATCTCATCGTCCGTGACGTAGTTGATTTGCCCGCCGGATTCCTCCGCCGCGGCAACGGCCGTCTTCCAACTGGCCGGGTTGCCGATGCGGATGGCGGTCGCAATCGTTTCGGGCTCCAGGATCGGTTCGCCCTTCACGATCGCCATCGCGCCCTCGGCTTCGAAACCGACCATCCGCGGCAGGGAAGCCGATTTGCCGCGCTCATGATATTCCTTGAAGCCTTTCCAATAGGCCGAAATATTGCCGGCATTGCCGACCGGAATCGCCAACACGTCGGGCGCTTTGCCCAGTTGATCGCAAACCTCGAACGCCGCCGTTTTCTGGCCTTCAATCCGGTACGGGTTCACCGAGTTCACCAGCGTGATCGGATGTTTGGCGGTAATGTCGCGCACGATTTCAAGCGCGCGGTCGAAATTCCCTTCAATCGCGATCACTTTGGCACCGTAAATCATCGCCTGGGCCAGCTTGCCGAGGGCGATATTATTATTCGGAATCAGCACGATGCAGTCGATCCCTGCCCGGGCGGCATAAGCCGCCGCTGCCGCCGAGGTGTTCCCCGTGGACGCGCACATGATCGTGCGGCTGCCTTCCTCGATCGCTTTGGCAACGGCCATGACCATGCCGCGGTCCTTAAACGAACCGGTCGGATTCAAGCCTTCATATTTAAAATACAAGTCAAGCTCCAGTTCCTTCGACAAATTCTCCGCGCGCACCAGCGGGGTATTGCCTTCCTGCAGCGTCAGCTTCGGCGTCTTGTCGTTAACCGGCAAATATTCCTTGTACGTTTCCAACAATCCGAGATATCTCATGCAAAAAGAACTCCTTTATCCGTTTAATGTTTATCCCTCGACGCGATACACGCTTTTGATCCGGTGGATGACGTCCAGCGACTCGAAATGAGCCAATACCTTATCCATGCTCGCTTTGCTGGCGTTATGCGTGACGATCATGATCTCCGCACCGGCCAAATTCGTGTTCGGCGACTGCACGACCGACTCCAAGCTGACCTCGTATTCGGCGAACACCTGGGTGATTTGCGCCAGGACGCCGGCTTTATCGTCGACGTGCAGCAGCAGGAAATTTTTATAGGCAATTTGTTCGTCGGTCTTCAGCTTCTTCGGCTTATACGGCACGATTGCCTTCAGCCCGTTGACGCCAAGCTTGAGATTCTTGACGACGGCGACCAAATCCGCGACTACGGAGGTGGCCGTCGGCATTTCCCCGGCGCCCGCGCCGTAGAACATCGTTTCCCCGACCGCTTCCCCGTACACGTACACCGCATTGTATACGCCGTTTACGGCCGCAATCGGATGCGTTTTTTTGACCATCGTCGGCTGCACCGTAATGCTGAATTCGTCATCCTGCCGTTCGGCGATGCCCAGTAGCTTCATCTCGTAGCCGAGGCGCTTGGCATATAAAACATCTTCCCTCGACACCGTAGAAATGCCGCGGACGTGAACATCGCCAAGCTCCACGTTCGTGCGGAAGCCGAGCGTACCCAAAATGGCCATTTTGCGGGCCGCGTCCAGCCCCTCCACGTCGGAGGTCGGATCGGACTCCGCGTACCCAAGCTGCTGCGCTTCCTTCAGCACGTCCTCGTAGGAGGCGCCTTCCTGGCTCATTTTGCTCAGAATATAATTGGTCGTTCCGTTGACGATCCCCATGATCTTCATAATCCGGTCGGAGGAGAAGCCCTCGATTAACGTGCGGATGATGGGAATGCCGCCGGCCACGCTGGCCTCATAGAATACATCGCATTGATGTTCCATCGCTTTCTCCAGAATCTCCGAGCCGTACAGCGCCATCAAATCCTTGTTGGCGGTCACGATATGTTTGCCGCGTTCGAGCGCCTCCAGAATATAAGCTTTCGTCTGATCTACGCCGCCCATCACTTCCACGATGACGTCAATTTCCGGATCGCGGATGACCGACCAGGGATCCTCCGTCAGCTTTCGCGGATCCACCTCGATGCTGCGCGTTTTCTCTAAAGTCTTGACGGCGATTTTCTCGATCACGATCGGCGAGCCGACCTGACTACTGAGGTCCTCCTGATGTCCTTCCAAGATTCGGACCACGCCGGTCCCCACCGTGCCGAGTCCGAGCAGTCCTACTTTCACAGGCTTCACAGCCGTCCCCTCCCGTTATCCAATTGCGGGTGTTCCCGTTTGGCTTCTTCTCTTATCCTTGCCCAACGATCTGTGTTCTCCTTACTCCCGGGATGCCTTGCAGCGAGCCCAGCATCTCATCCAGCTCCTCGGTTAAGCGCGAGGTTTCCACGGAGATCACGACATTGGCTTTGCCTTGCAGCGGAATACTTTGGTTGATCGTCAGTACATTGCCGCCGGAACCGGCGATCAGCGCGAGTACCTTCGACAAAATCCCCGACCGATGCTCCAGGTCAAAGGAGATGGTGACGATGCTTTCCCGATCGATTTGATTTAATTGATGAATGCCGTCTTTATATTTATAAAAAGCGCTGCGGCTCAACCCCACCTGCGCTACGGCTTCGTGCACCGTCTTGGCATCCCCGGAGGCCAGCAACTGCTTGACCTGCAAGGTCTTGACCACCGCTTCAGGCAAAATATCCTCACGTACCAAATAGTAGTGCTCTTTCACGAACGTCCTCTCCTTAGAGACTTTTGTTTTCGTATAGTGGACATTATAGCGGAAATTCGGAAGTGTGGCAATGCTTTTTTTGTCCTGTCCGATAGCAAAAAAAGCACCTTTAAGGTGCTCCATGCCGTCAATAGTAGTAGCTGCTGCCTTCCACGAATTCAAACTCGAAGTCGCCGATACGAACCGGTGTGCCATCCTTGGCGCCCCGCTTCCGCAGTTCATCGTCAACCCCCATATGCCGTAAGGTGCGGGCGAGCTTCAGAATCGCGTCGTGGGAATTCAACTGCATCCGCTTCATCATCCGTTCGATCTTCACGCTTTCCACCACAAACGTCTCGTTCTCGCGGCGAATCGTAAAGCCTTCGTCTTCCGTTTGGTCCAATTTGAAAATTTTGCGTTCCGTAAGCTCGGTCACTTCTTCGATGGCCGGCGCCTCCGGAATTTGCTCCAGCAGATCGGATACGCGGTACAGCAGTTCCTGAATGCCCTGACGGGTCAGCGAGGAAATCGGTAGGATTTCCAGATCCCCGCGTACCTTGGCGACTTCCTCGCGGAATTTCTCCAGATGCTCCGCCGCTTCGGGCATATCCATCTTATTGGCGGCCACGATCTGCGGGCGTTTCTCCAAATCCGCGTTGTATTGCCGCAGTTCATCGTTGATCTTCTGCCAATCGTCAAACGGGTCGCGTCCTTCCGAGCCGGCCATATCAACAACGTGGACGATCAGCCGCGTCCGCTCCACGTGACGCAGGAACTCATGGCCCAGGCCAACGCCCTCATGCGCGCCTTCAATCAGCCCGGGCAAATCGGCCATCACGAAGCTGCGCCCGTCGCCCACTTCGACGACCCCGAGATTCGGGGTAATCGTCGTGAAATGATAGGCGCCGATTTTCGGCTTGGCCGCCGATACGACCGATAGTAACGTCGATTTGCCAACGCTCGGAAATCCGACCAGCCCGACGTCCGCCATCACCTTCAGCTCCAGCACGACCCAGCGTTCTTCGCCTTCCTCGCCATGCTCCGCCAGCTCGGGCGCCGGGTTGCTCGGCGTCGCGAACCGGATGTTGCCACGTCCGCCGCGTCCGCCGCGAGCGACGACGACCTGCTGCCCGTGACGCGTTAAATCGGCGAGTACCTCTTGGGTATCGTCGTCGATGACGACCGTTCCCGGAGGTACCCGTACGATCATATTCTCCGCATTGGCCCCATGCTGGCTTTTGTTTCGCCCTTTCTCTCCGCGCTGCGCCTTGAAATGCCGCTGATAGCGGAAATCCATCAGCGTTCTTAGGCCCTCGTCAACGCGAAAAATCACGTCGCCGCCTTTGCCCCCGTCACCGCCGGCCGGCCCGCCTTCGGGAACGTATTTCTCCCGGCGAAAGGCCACAAGCCCGTCGCCGCCGTCGCCCCCTTTAACATAAATTTTCGCTTTATCTACAAACATGCGTTCACCTCGTTTATTTTTCCGCAAGGCACCCGAAGCCGCAGCGATCCGTTCTCCGCATCGCCGCGATCGGCCCGTACCCGCATTCCCGCAATCCCTTCATCGATATGGCGTGCGAGTGCCTCCTGATTCCCTGCTGCACCGATCTGATCGAATCGAACCAGCACCTCGCCGCTTTCGCGGTACATCGACATCTTCAGTTGCAGCATCTCTCCCCAGGAAGACCGCCCGCTAAACTGAAATATCCGCACCGTTTCTACGATGGCTTGGGTCAGTTCTTCCGCTTCTTCCGCGGTCAACAAGCTGTCCAACTGCAGTTCGTCCTCAATGTCAACGTCCAGCTGTACCGAACCGTTCACCTCACGGAACGATTGCAGGTAGAAGACCAAAGCCGGGACGCCAAGCCTTGCAATTTTGCTCTCCACGGCCATTCGTCCTTTTATTCTTTCCACGCAATCGGCCAGTTTATCAATTTTCCGAAGCTGGATATACCCGTACAAAATCTGCAGATCGTTCATCCAATCATGGCGATGATGGCCTAATGTGGCGGAGGCCGTCCGTTGAACCGATTCCAGCAAATGCTTCCGCTCCAGTTCAGCCGCTTTCCGAAGATGCCGAACATAAACCCCAAACAGCACGAAAAGAGCACCGCACAGAAGAACCTGTCCGATCGGCGATTTCAGAAAATAAGCAAGTGTCAGGCTAACGGCCGCCAACAGCACGAACATCGCCTTCACCATGAACCGATGTTTCATATTTTCCCCGTTCCTCTAACAAATTGGGCGGATTTGGATTCCACCCTGGCATCATTACCCAGTATAACATACCTGCATTAATATCGCTCCCGTTATGTACGCAAAAAAAGAGAAGCCCTGACACCAACGTGCCAGGGCTCTTGCTTCAAGCTCTTAAGCTTCGACTGTAGCCGCTACAGGAGCGGTTTCCACAGGGTAGACGCTCACTTTTTTGCGATCGCGACCCCAACGTTCGAACTTCACGACGCCGTCGATTTTCGCGAACAGCGTATCGTCCGAACCGATGCCTACGTTCGTACCCGGGTGAATTTTCGTTCCGCGTTGACGAACGAGAATGCTTCCGCCCGTTACGACTTGACCGTCAGCACGTTTCACGCCAAGGCGTTTCGCGATGCTGTCGCGTCCGTTCTTCGTGGAGCCTACGCCCTTTTTGGAAGCGAATAACTGGAGATCCAATTTCAACATTGTAGTCTACCTCCTTCTTCAAATAATGACGTCCTGTATCTGAATATACTTCCCGTATGATTCTTCGATACTCTTCAGCATAACGACAAGCGAGGCAAGCAGCAATTGCGCTTGTTCTTCGGCTTCCGTCCCGGCCGCCACAGGGAGATTCGCGCTGAGAAAGCCGTTCTTCATCCTGGAGTCCATCACCATGCCCGTCAACGCTTCGATCGCATTAACCGTTCCCACGGTCACGGCCGAAACGCCTGCGCAAACGATGTCTTCCCCAGCCTTAGCGTAGCCGGCATGGCCTTCCACCTCAAAACCCGCAATGCCGTTATCCTTCCGGCGCAATATGGAGACGATAATCAAATTATCGCACCTTCTTACGCTTGGATTTTCTCGATCGTTACTTTCGTGTAAGGTTGACGATGACCTTGCTTCTTGTGGTAGTTCTTCTTCGGTTTGTATTTGTAAACGACAACTTTTTGGCCTTTGCCGTGTTTCTCGACTTTCGCCGTCACACTTGCGCCGGATACCAATGGAGCTCCCGTTACCAATCCTTCGCCTTTAGATACCGCCAACACACGATCGAACGTTACGCTTGCACCGTCTTCTGCGTTCAATTTCTCGATGTAAAGCACATCGCCTTCTTGAACACGGTATTGTTTACCGCCGGTTTCGATAATTGCGTACATTTGCTTGCACCTCCTCATGTCTCAGACTCGCCTGATTCAGGTGCCGTTAGACGCCAAGGTCCAGCGGACTTGTCGACCCGATCGGAGCGGTTGCAGCATGTGCACAAGCTAACTTATGACACATACCCTAATATACTATCATGGGCCTTGCAAAAAATCAACTCATTACCGTGTTCTCTTCCCGCATTCTTTTGCGCGTCATTTCAAGCAAACCAAGCTTGGTCCAGCCCAAAATATGATGCTGCGTTCGGTCGCCGGACATCGCCTGTTCCAACCGTTCGCAAACGGCCGCTCGATGCTCGTCGCTGGCCATGTCGATAAAATCGACGATGATGATGCCGCCCGTGTCCCGCAGCCGGATCAACCTGGCCATTTCCTGCGCGGCCTCCAGATTCGTGCGGAATACCGTGTCCTCTAGGTTGTCTCCCCCGGTGAACTTGCCGGTATTCACATCGATGACGGTCAGCGCCTCGGTCGTGTCCCACACCAGATAGCCGCCCCCGGGCAGCCAGATTTTCCGTTGAAAATCCCTCTCCAGCTGCGGCTTTACCTCATAGTGGTCAAATAACGGCGCGGCGCCTTCATGCACGATCACGCGTGGCGTCTCCCCCGGAAGCATCGCTTGCAGGAAAGTCAGCGCCTCCTCGGCTTGCTCCAGACAATCCATGATCAACTCGTCCGTTTCCGGACTGTACACGTCGCGCATCAGGCGTTGGATCATGCTCAAATCCTGATGCAGCACGACCGGCGCCGCAGCGTGTTTCGCCTTCTCCAGAATGGCCGCCCACAGCTTGCGCAACTGCGCAAGATCTTCGCCGATCGCCTCGCCGTCCTCTTCCTCGGCGACCGTACGCAGAATCAGCCCTTCCTCTTCGCTGCGCAGCTCCTCGCCGATCATCTTGAGGCGGTGTTTCTCCTCTTCCCGCTCGATCTTCTTGGAAACGGCAACATAACCGGACGTCGGCATATAGACAATCCAGCGTCCCGGCAAGGAATAATGAGTCGTCACTCTAGCTCCCTTATTGCCGATCGCTTCCTTCACCACCTGAACGATCAGCTCTTGACCGGGTTTCAGAAGTTGCGCAATCGACGGCTTCTCCTTCGGCTGCTTCTCCAAATGGGGGTGCAGCACCTCGTCGATATAAAGAAACGCATTTTTTTTCTGACCGATATCCACAAAAGCGGCCTGCATGCCGGGAATGACATTGACCACCTTGCCTTTAATAAAACTGCCAACCAGTCCCCGCTGCTGAGAACCCTCTGCCGCATACTCCACCAGTTTGCCGTTTTCCATAAGCGCTATCTCCGTAGAGCCGGGTCCGCAGTGAACAATCATCCTTTTCATGATCTCACCCTTCATACGTTCGTCATCCATTGATCATGAACTCTTTATCAAGTAACATGCCCGTTCCATTATATCACGACATTTGCGCTTCAAGCCCCGGAACTTCCCTGTAAGAAAGAGGAAATAACCCGCTGCTCCGGCACGACCGCCACGATGTTCCCCTGGTGGTTCATCACATAAATGAAATGGTATTTTTCTCTTTTAAATAGACGCAAAATATGATCCAAAGGTTTCGATTTGTCGGCAATGATCGGCTGGGCCAAAGTCCCGGTCAGCAGATGCCTGGAGAAGCTGCGGTCCCGGTTCACCAGAAAGCGCAAAAAACGGTAAGGAATGTTCCGATAATCGGTCAGATTGGAATAGAGCAAAAAAAGGCCGATCAGCAAAAGATTCAACTGCATCCCCCCCAGCCCGAGCAGCAGTGGCAAAAAGGAATAAACCAGCAGCAAGGCGCTGAACAACAGGCTGATGCGGTAGGACCAGATCAGCGTGGCGTGGTAAGGCATGGCCAGGCTGCAGACTGCCTGCGAGACTTTCCCTCCGTCCAGCGGGAGGATGGGCAACAGATTAAATGAGGCAATCAACAGATTACTTTGGATAAAATAGTCCAAAAACGGCCCGTCCCAAATTCCGGCGACATGCAGCAGCAGGGAGGCGCCGATCAGCAGGACGTTCTGCAGCGGTCCCGCCAAAGCGATGGCGATTTCCCGCCCGGCCGTCATCTCCCCCGCGTCTTCCATCACCGCCACCCCCCCGAACGGGAGCATTTGGACGGACAACACCTTGATGCCGTACATGCGGGCGGCGAATACGTGGCCCATCTCATGAACGAACACGATCGAGAACAAGGCAAGCAACTCCAGGAAATGGCCGGTCAGCACCGACGTCAGCATGATGATCACGAAAAAAGGGTGGAAAGAAATCGCGATGCCGCGCCATTTAATCAAACGGAATCACATCCGCCGGATCGATATACCGGTCATCTTTTTTGACCGCGAAGTAGAGCGTCGGCAAAGGCGATTGCGTTCGCGGCGGAAGGCTGCCCAGAACATCGCCTCCTTCCAGCCAGTCCCCTTTTTCGACGGAGATCCGCTCCAAATGTCCGTACACCGAAACATAACCGCCGGCGTGCTGCACCGTGACGGTCTGCCCGGTGACGGCATCCCGGGCAGCGCCAAGCACCCTCCCGGTTCCGATCGTTTTGACCTGTGCGCTGCCGGCGTCGGGGATGATCTCCACGCCCTTCAGGCTTAAGGCATAAGGGCTGGCCAAGCTGCCGGCGATCGGCGGAGCGAAACCGGTTGCCGCCCCAACCCGCAGCCCGCGATCATCGTTGATTTTGAAT
Organism: Paenibacillus sp. JL3B1040; assembly: GCF_057063165.1. NCBI lineage: Bacteria > Bacillati > Bacillota > Bacilli > Caryophanales > Paenibacillaceae > Paenibacillus > Paenibacillus tiangongensis. Next base: position 4,367,390 of record NZ_CM169317.1, read on the forward strand.
ATCGGAATAAACGACGGCGCTCCGCCGAAATAACGTTCGTACCAGGCTTGGGCCGCCTGAAAATCCATCTCCACGGTAAGCGACTTGGCGATAAACGCGCGGACCGGCGTCGCCCATGACGGCTCGTAGCGGTTTATCCCCCAGATCGCCGCAAATAGAAGCGCGCTGATGATCAGTCGGGCGAACATCGCGTTCCAAAATGAAGAACGTTTTCCCGGTCCGGCTCCGACAGGATCTTCGATACGGCTTCCGTAGGCGCTCCCGTACGGGTCCTGCCAGCGGCCTTGCCCGCGTTTCCATAACAGCTCGGGATCGGGTTCGACGTTATCCGGGCGCTCCGCCTTGCCATTTCGCGCCACTTGTTCACGCGGGGCAACGGCTGCCTGCCCGTGCGCCGTTCCCCAGCCTCGGTCCGGCGGCAGCGGACCCACGGCGTCTTCCATCGTCAGTTGCCGAATCCGCTCCGCCCTCCGTTTCTTCACATTTGATTTCACGTCCATGTTCTCATCCCTCCGGTCCGATGCCCAGTTTGTCCTTGGCCTGTACTTCATACTTATGAGCCAGAAGGATGGAATATGAACAAGCTCGCTTCCGCTTAACGGCTTCGGCTCAGTCTAGACATTGTCTACGCATGCCTCAATCACTCCTGAGCTCTGAAGAAAATAGCGTTAATATTTGTCGTTATTTCAGCCGATTTGCCTTCAAGTCGCAAAATAGCGGGAATTTTTAACCTTATTTATCCGATTTCACCCCAAACTGTCTTGGATTCTCCATAATAAGGGTAAAAAATCACCTTATTTCATCCAAAATCCCTTGAATAGCAAAAATAAGGTGACTTTTTACCTCTATCTGGTTTGGACAACGCCCACTTCCGCAGCGCGACCAAAAAACCGATGCCCTCCGGCACCGGTTTGTCTAGTCCACCTTATATTTCTCCTGATGCAGCTTAATGCTGAACACCAGTCCGATACATAACATATTGATCAGAAGCGAGGTTCCCCCATAGCTGATAAACGGCAAGGTAATCCCCGTAATCGGCATCAGTCCGATCATCATCCCGACGTTCTCGAAAATCTGAAACAAGAACATCGCTACGATCCCGACGATAATGTAAGCCCCCCGCTTATCGATGCAATGCAGGGCGATCAGGATCATCCTGTAGATGAGCAAGAAGTAGACCAGCAGCAGCACCGATGCCCCGATGAACCCAAACTCCTCGCCAACGACGACAAAGATCGAATCCGAATACGGGTAAGGGATGAATTTTTTGTTCTTCAAGTCGCCTTTCATGTATCCGTCGCCAAGCAGTCCCCCGGAGCCGATAGCGATCTTGGCGTAGTTCGATTGATGCCTGTCATCGCTCGACGCTTGATCCGGGTTGATGAACGTGTTGATCCGCTGGTACCAGTGGATCTTCTGATGTTTCTCCAAATAGTCCTGAATCTGCGTGTTATAGGCGTTAAACAACGTAACGAACAGGATCAATGCCCCTACGGCGGCCGTCAAAGCGATCAAGACGTGGCTGTACCTGGCATTTCCGATCCAAAGCATCCCTACCAGCACCACGAGATAGATAATGGCATTCCCCAGGTCCGGCTGAATCAGCACGAGAAAAAACGGCAGCAGCGTCACCAGCGTAATCGGGATGATGTCGCGCCGAAATTGCAGCGGTTGCCCCATTTTTTGGCCCAACATATACCCCGTCGTCAAAATCAGAATGACCTTGACCAGTTCGGCTGGCTGAAATTGTAGCCCTCCGATCTGAAACCAACTGCGCGCTCCGTTGATTTCCGGCGCAAACAGGTAGACCAGCACGAGAAGCACGCAGCCCGCCCCGTAAATGTACCAGCTATACCGAAGCAGCGTACGATAATCAACCAAAGCCATACCGAACACGGCGACAAATCCCAGCAAATAGAAAAGAATCGTCTTGATGTCGTAGCTTTGAAACTCCGAGCCATAAGGAGCAATGGCACTGCGCACCAGGAGGGTACTGAACAGCATTAACAATACGAGGATTCCCACCATCAGCCAGTCCACTTTTTTTAGTTTAAAAAACAACGGTTATCCACCCATTCCAAAAAACTTCTTGAAGCGCGTAAACACGCCCTTCTTTTGATCCAGCAGCATCAGCGGCACGGTGTCGCCCAAGATCCGCCGCGCGATGTTGCGGTAGGCGATCGCCGCCGAGGATTCGGGATTCATGACCGTCGGTTCGCCGCTGTTGGCGGCTTTGATGACCAATTCGTCGTCCGGTACGATTCCGATCAAATCGATGTTCAGCACTTGCAAAATCCCTTCGATATCCAGCATGTCCCCGGCTTTCATCATATTGATCTTGATCCGATTCACAACCAGCTTCGGCGAAGCGATATGCGAGTTCTCCAAGAGGCCGATAATCCGGTCCGCATCGCGCACGGCGGCATGCTCCGGCGTCGTGACGACAATCGCCTGGTCCGCGCCGGCGATCGCGTTCTTGAAGCCCTGCTCGATCCCGGCGGGGCAGTCGATAATGACGAACTCGAATTCCTTCTTGAGTTCCAAAATAATATCCTTGACCTGCTCCGGCGAAATAGAGTTTTTGTCTTTCGTTTGCGCAGCCGGGAGCATGTACAGCTCATCGAACCGCTTATCCTTGACCAGCGCTTGATTCAAACGGCAGCGGCCTTCGGCGACGTCGATCAAATCATAGATGATCCGATTCTCCAGTCCCATGACCACGTCCAAATTCCGCAAACCGATGTCCGTATCGACCAAGCAGACTTTTTTCCCCAGCAGCGCAAGCGCCGTTCCGATATTGGCCGAGGTGGTCGTTTTGCCGACCCCGCCTTTGCCGGACGTAATTACGATAGCTTGTCCCATGATTCACACCCCTTTAAACACGTTAAGGTCCGGTCTTACCCGGGTAATATTGATGATTTTGTCGATCTGCATCTTTCCTTCCCGCAGAAAAGCGAACTCCATGCTCGTTTCCCGGTTCTCCCACTCGTCCGGAGGCCGGCTGATCGTTTCCGCGATCCGAAGCTGCGTCGGAGACAGGTACGAAGCCGCAATGATCGACTTCTCGTTCCCCTCTAGTCCCGCGTGGGCCATACCCCTTAGTGCGCCTAAAATCAGAATGTCGCCGGTACAGCGGATCGTCCCCCCGGGATTGACATCACCGATAAACAGCAGGTTCCCCTCATGATGCAGCACTTGGCCCGAGCGGACGATACCCGCGATCGTAGCCAGCGCCCCCGGCCCATCCGCGCGGACGATCTCCGGCATTTCGAAAGAGCGGACAAGCAGATTGCCTTTTTGCTTCAATATATCAAGAATCATTTCCTTCTGATCCTCGGTGACGAGTCGCATCCCCAGCTTCACGTCGACGTGGATGATCGGCCCGGTCAAAATATGTTGATGGCTAAATTCCAATTTATACTTCAATTCCTCCAGAAGACTAGAAAAATCGCACTTGTCGTCCAGCAGGAAAACCAGGCCATCTTTGATTCCTTTGATCGTCACGTGGTTGGATTTTACTGTCATTAGCCTGTCCCTCCCCCCTAATCAATTCGCGCCGGAGCGGGAAAGTTCCTGCTTACGGCAAGCAAAATAAGCGGGAAGTCAAGCATTCTCCTCGGGCGAACGCCTGCGGGTGATGATTTCGAGCTGACGCCGCAGCGGCACGTAAATCGCCAGACTAAACAAGAACTGCACGAATACGTTCGGGATGATATGGTTTTTGAGCGCCCATGTATACGGCTGATGGATCAATTCAAACAGCGAATACGTGCCGAACAGGATCGAATCCAGCAGCAGGCTGCCGAGCAGCACGACGATCATCATGAGCGGCAGAGGGGCGCGCTGGTTTCGCGACAGGAGTCCGAGCAGATAGCCGGACAATCCCATGGCGAAAGAGTAGGCTCCGATCAACGCGCCGTAAAAGACGATATCGTGTAATATTCCGAACACCAATCCGAGGATCAGCCCCGTATGCCGGTTCTCATAAACGGAAAAATAGAGAATGACCACGTAAACCAAATGCGGAGCGATCCGCGACTGCCAAGCCGGCGGGACCAGCCAGGGAACCAGGGTTCCCTCCAGGATAAACAAAAGGAACAGCAGCAGGAATAGAATTAGTTTGCGTTTGTTCACTCGCCATCACCTTCCGGCGTAAACACGATGAACAGTTCCTTCCAGTCGGTGAAATTTGCGGCGGGCTCCACCGTAGCGGTATACGTCAATCCGTATTCGCCAACCTGGATGTCCTTCACCGTGCCGATCACCATCCCGCGCGGGAATACACCGCCGATCCCGGAGGAGACGATCAGGTCGTTTTCCTTCAGTGGTGTGGCATCTTCTATGCGCGTCATCAGGAACATCCCCTGCACCCGATCAAACGTCTCGATCATGCCGAAGACGTCGTTTTCCTTCCCCTGCGCCGTAACGGCGATGCCGTTGGAATTCGGGTCCTTGGCGTCCATCGAGGTGGCGAGCCGCACGGTGGACGTAAAGTTGCTGACATGGCTGATCACGCCAACCAACCCTTTTTCGGTAGAGACGGCCATCCCCTCCTTGACGCCTTCCCGTGCCCCAAGGTTGACGACGATCGTAGGAGTGACGGGATCGTCGTTGACGCTGACCACTTGAGCGATCTTCCAGGTGTAATCGTAAATCCTCTTTTGGGCTTCGGTGAAATCAAGCTTATCCTGCAACCGTGCGTTTTCTTGAGCGATCCAGTTATAAGTCGCTTTGTCACGCGTATAGTGCGCCAAGGCGATCTTCAGCTGTTCGTTCTCCTCCTCCAGCGCTCGGAGATTCGAAATATCTTCAAACAAGCCCGCTACATAGCTAGCGGGCTTGTAAAACACGTATTGCACGAAGCCGACCGTATCCTTGATGAACTTCTCCGGCCAGGATAAGGCGGTCCTAGGCCCCAGCGTAAACCCCATCACCGCAATAAACAAAATAAGTCCCATCAACAGAATAAACAATCTTTTGTTGCCAAGCAGCTTAAACAGTTTTCGCACCCTCCAACCATTGCATTTTTCTTGGAAAAACGGCATAGGCCGTCCAATTCAGGACGGCGCCGCTTTAATATCAGGGGTGCCTTCTCCCGCGCGAAATTATCGTTTGGAACGAAGGGCTGAACTACTTTTCGATTTGAATAAATGAATATTATCCAAGGCCCGGCCCGTGCCGATCGCCACGCAGTCGAGCGGATTCTCCGCCACGATGACCGGCATGCCGGTTTCGCTGGCCAGCAGTTTATCCAGGTTGCGCAGCAGCGCGCCGCCGCCGGTCAACACGATCCCCCGGTCCATAATGTCCGCGGCCAATTCCGGCGGGCATTTCTCCAAGGTTACCTTCACGGCGTCGACGATCGCGCCCACCGTGTCGCTCAACGCATCGGAAATCTCATCGGAAGTGATCGTAATGGTCTTCGGCAAACCGGTCACGAGGTCGCGTCCGCGGATTTCCATCGTTTCGACCTTTTCCAAGGCTAGTGCGGAACCGATATCCATTTTGAGCTGCTCGGAGGTTCTTTCGCCGATCATCAGATTATATTGGCGTTTGATGTACTGGATAATCGCTTCATCCATTTCGTCGCCCGCGACGCGGACGGATTTGCTGGTGACGATCCCGCCAAGCGAGATCACCGCCACTTCCGTCGTTCCGCCGCCGATATCCACGACCATGCTGCCGGTCGGCTCCCATACCGGCAAATCGGCGCCGATCGCCGCGGCGAAAGGCTCCTCGATCGTATAGGCCTCGCGCGCCCCGGCTTGCTTCGTCGCGTCTTCCACAGCCCGTTGCTCAACGGCCGTGATGCCCGACGGAACGCATACCATCACGTTCGGATGGCGTTGGAACAGCGAACGCTGCTTCTGCGCCTGATTGATAAAATATTTGATCATCGTTGCGGTTGTATCGAAATCGGCGATGACGCCGTCCTTCATCGGACGGATCGCCCGGATGTTGCCGGGGGTTCTGCCGATCATCTTTTTGGCGGACTCACCGACGGCCACAATGTTTTTGGTATCGGTATGAATCGCTACCACCGAAGGCTCGCGGACGATGATGCCCTTGCCTCTCGTATATACCAGCGTATTCGCCGTCCCTAAATCAATACCCAAGTCCTTTGTAAAGCCACCCAACATGCTGCTTCTTCCTTTCCTTCTGTATCTAACCCATTATATTAGAGGTTGTTCAAAAAGTCATCTTCCGATCACGAAGTTCTTCGCAGTAGCGTATTCGGCAGCGAATCTTGAATTCAGCCGGGTCTTCCGTTGCTCACGTACCCAAAACGTACGCTCCGCTACTCAGCCCCTAGCTTCATCCAACCTTCTTGGTGCTCGAAACCCGAATTTTTGAACCTTCATTGATCCTGTTGTTCAAAAAGTCATCTTCCGATCACGAAGTTCTTCGCAGTAGCGTTTTCGGCAGCGAATCTTGAATTCAGCCCCTCACGTTACATCAAGCCCTGCTCCTTCAAGCTGACGAATTTCCCATCCCCGATCACGATGTGATCAAGCACGTCAATGCCTACGATATCGCCCGCTTCGCAAAGCCTGCGCGTCATCCGGATATCCTCCGGACTCGGATTGGGATCGCCGCTGGGGTGATTGTGGGCGCACACGACGGAAGCGCTGCTGCACTTGATCGCGGCGCGGAACACCTCGCGCGGATGCACGATCGAAGCGTTTAGGCTTCCGATGGAAAGCGTCTCCTGAGCAATGACATGATTTTTCGTATTCAAAAAAAGACAAACAAAATGCTCTTTCTGCAAATAGCGCATTTGCTCCATCAGCAGGTCGGCCGCATCCTGCGGACTGCGGATCGTACCTTGCTCCGGCAGCCGCGTTTTGGCCAAACGCTGCCCCAGCTCGATCCCCGCCTTCAACTGTATCGCTTTGGCAGGGCCAATGCCTTTCTGCTTGATCATTTCGTCCAAGCTGACATCCACCAGGCCGCGGAGTCCGCCCACGCCGGCCAGCAGCCGCTGGGCCACATGGACAGCCGATTCCTGACGCGTTCCCGTACGCAGCAGAATGGCCAGTAGTTCGGCCTGGCTGAGCGCGCCCGCACCGTATTTGATCATTCGTTCCCGCGGCCGCTCTTCGGTAGGAAGATCACGCAGCATATAGGGAGTTTGTTCCATCGTTACCCCTCGCTTCCGAATGGTTTCGAGCCGTACCGGACATGCCGGCCCGCCCGTCCTAAGTTCGGAAGGATATGCTTTATCACTTCCCGTATGGCCTGCCATCGCGGCAAGCCATGCTTCCTTGTCTACAGCACCCGAATATTGAAATCCTCCAGCATTTCGACCAGCAGCGACAAAGGCAAGCCGACGACATTAAAATAACAGCCTTCGATTCCGGTCACAATCGTGGCACCCAAACCCTGAATGGCATACGCCCCCGCCTTATCCAATCCTTCCCCGCTGCGGGCATAGGCCAGGATTTGCGCTTCGTTCAACGCCTTCATCGTTACGGTCGTCGCCCGGTAGTCGACCTGGCGCGTGCCGGTCAAGGCGTCCACGCAAGCCACGCCGGTATACACCGTATGCTCCCGCCCCTGCAGGCTTCGCAGCATGTCCGCGGCCTCTTGCACATCCCGCGGTTTGCCCAAGATGTCGCCGTCCCTGACGACGACCGTATCGCTGCCAACGATCACCGCATTCCGGTCTACCGCTTGGTCCAACCCCCGGTAAACGGCATCCGCCTTGCGCCCGGCAAGCTCCATCACGATTTGCTCCGGCGGCAGCGCCTCTTCATAAGATTCGTCCGTATGGCTCGGCACCACCTCGAAAGGAATCGCCAGCGACGCGATTAATTCACGCCTGCGAGGTGATGTGGAAGCAAGGATGATGCGGCGCAAATTTGCGGTATTCAATGCGGAAACTCTCCTTTGTAGAAACGATTTCATGTCCAGAATGGTTACAAGCATCACTTAGTAAAAAATGGATGCGGTTTCGACAGCGGATTGCTGTCATCCCCGCCATTTTTTGACACTAATCTATTATAAGATTATTTGGGCCCCGGGCGCAAACACAAAAAAGGCAAGGGGAACTATTTCCAGTTCCCTGCCTTTTGTTAATGCGAGCGCCAAAATTAGGCTCCGGCGTCGACCAAGGACTGCTCGGCCATGATAAAGCGCATCATTTCGTTCTGCACTTCCCAGAGCAGTGTTTTTGCCCCGCTTTTTTGGTATTCGCTCATGGCCTCGACGGCCCCGTTGATCGCTTTCTCCATTTCACCGGCCAGCGAGGCTCCCGCCACCGACCATTTGCCGCGAATCGCCGAGGCGCTTTCCGTCCAGGCTTGGTGCTTAGCGCCCAGTTGTTTCAGCTCGGCATGCCGCTGCGGCTGCGGATCCGCTTCCGTCAGCAGTGCGGCGGACGCGGTGCTGAGCAAGCGGACCAAGTCGGCGCTTTGCGCCATAAACCCTTCCAAAGCCTCGCGTTCTCCGGCAAATTCAACGTTGGCCGATGCCGGGAACGAAATTTCGTGCAAAATGAGGTTAACGCCGGCCGCCTTCAGTTGGCCGCTCAGCAGCTTCGATTGCTCGCGATCCGTTGAAACCCCGGCGTACACCCGCTTCTCGTCAACCGTATCCCGGGCGGCGGCAATGCCGGAAGCCTGAAGCTCCTCCTGCGCCAGCTGCACGCCCTGCGCTGTGCTGAACACGCCGTATTGCAGGAAATAGTAAGTCTGTACGGGCAGTTCAACGCTGAGAAGCGGGACGTTCTCCTCCGGTGTCGTCGCCGCTTCCTGAATATTCCCCATGGCCGGCAAACTTGCCGCCTCCTCTGTATCCGCCTGCTGCGGCACGCCGATTCCCGGAAGAGGGAACTTGATTTCCTGATTGAATAGGGATAACACGACAAATCCAAACAACGCGCCCGTCACGATCGCTCCGGTTAACGAACCGGCGACCTTCCACCACGAGGTTCGGTGGGGGCGGGAATAGGTGGGAGGGGGGTCCTCCTGCCATCCGATCCGCCACGGGTCTCCCCCGTAAATCTCTTCCCAATCGTCGTCAGCGGGAGGGGGATTTTCCGTAACTTGTTCCGGGGCTCGATCCTCCCAAGAGGTCTCCTTCGTTTCTCGGCGCGGGTTGCGATCCCGACCGCCCGGGAATACGGTTAGTCCCATTCCCGTATGGTCCGTAAAGGGGTCCCCCCATTCCTCCACCGTTTCCACCGCTCGATAGCGTTGAGCCGTATCCCGCTTCGGCGGCTCACCGATCTCCGGAGATAACTCCGGCCGAATTTCCCGGCCATCCCCGTCAAACCGGAATGTCATTCTGGCTTTGTTCACGGTCCGCACGCTCCTTGTCCATTCTTCTACCCTATCCATATGAGCGCGGGACGCCCGTTATGCCAAGCCGGGAGAAGCGTATGCAAAGTTCGCTAAACAAAAACGCGCCCAACAAAAAACGGCCCCCGGGTACGCACAAGACCCAGCGGAGCCGTTTTTTTCGCCAACGAAACGATATCGAGCTTTAGTTGGACAACCCTTTCACCAACTCGTATCCCACTTTATAGATGTCGCCCGCGCCCATCGTCAGCACGAGATCGCCGGGCTGCAGCCGGTTTTGCAAATCGGCAAGCACATCCTGCTTCGTCGGTAAGTACCGGGCTCCGGCATTACTGTTTTCTTTAATCAGTTCAACCAGTTTGGAAGAATGTACTCCTTCGATCGCTTTTTCCCCGGCAGGCGAGTAAATATCGGTAATAATCACTTCATCCGCTTCTCCGAACGCCCGGCTGAACGCATCCAGCAGGAAGAAGGTCCGCGTGTAGCGCTGCGGCTGGAACACGGCGATGATCCGCTTCCCCGTCGCTTTGGCGGCCGCGATCGTCGCTTGAATCTCCGTCGGATGATGAGCATAGTCGTCGATGATCAGGATGCCGTTGTGTTCCCCCAACACCTGGAAGCGGCGCTTCGCTCCATGGAAATGGCGCAAAGCCTCCGCAATCTCGCCAAACGGAATGCCCGCTTCCATGCAGACGATAACGGTAGCCATCGCATTGTAAACATTATGCCGGCCCGGCACGGACAGCTCTACGGTGCCGAGCTCCCGGTCCCCCTGATTCATTTTAAAGGTTACACAGCGGTCCCCAAGCTCGATCTCATAGGCCGTATAATCACAGCCGGTTTCGATGCCGTACGTAATGGTCTTGCTTTGAACCTGGGGCAGCAGTTCCCGCACGTTGCGGTCGTCGCCGCAAACCACCGCTTTTCCGTCCGGTTTGATCTGGTTCAGGAACTGCACGTAGGCTTCCTTCAAGCGGCCGAAATCGCCGCCATAGTTCTCCAGGTGGTCGGCTTCGATATTGGTGACCACCCCAAGCGAAGGGTGATATTGCAAGAAGGAGCCGTCGCTTTCGTCGGCTTCCGCCACCACGCATTTTCCCTGCCCCGCTTTGGCATTGGTGCCCATGTCCATAATTTCCCCGCCGATAATATAGGTCGGATCCGCCCCGCAATGCTCCATCACGAGCGCGATCATCGACGAGGTCGTCGTCTTCCCGTGCGCCCCGGCCACGGCGACGCCGGTCCGTTCATTTAATAGCCGGGCAAGCATCTGGGAGCGGTGCAGCACCGGTATCCCTTGCTCCTGCGCTTCCAGCCGCTCCACGTTATCCATCGGCAACGCCGTCGAGTAAACGACCAGATCCGCCCCATGAACGTGTTCGGCGGTGTGGCCGATGTAAATTTTCGCTCCCTTTGCGGCGAGCTTCTCCGTCAATTCTTGGGAGGCGACGTCCGATCCCGTGACGGTATAACCCATTTCCAGCATCACGCGGGCGATGGCGCTCATGCCATATCCGCCGATGCCGATAAAATGCACATGTTGTTCGGTCGTATTCAACAAAATGGTCACCAGCCTTTTTCAGAATCGGTTTGATGCAAAAGGGTCGCCCGCACGTCCGAGATCAAGTACAACGTGCCGGTTACCACCCCAAGATCCTCCCGTTCCGTCCGTGACTCCAAAAGCGAAAGGGCTTTTCTCCAGTCACGTTCCACGATGATATCCAAATCCGCTTTCGCTTCCGTCCCCTGTAGTTCGGCCACGAGTTCAAATAACGCCTCGGCGTCCATTTTTCGGCGAAATTCGGGCTCGGTCAGAATAAGCGTATCCACTATTGGTAATATATGCTTCAAGTAGCCGTGATGATGCTTGTTGGCCAGCATCCCCATCATCAAATGCAGTTTTCGGTATCGGAAGGCTTCCGGCAGGCTTTGCGCCAGCGAAGCGGCGCCTTCCGGATTATGCGCGCCATCCAACACGATTCGAGGCTCTTCCCGAATCAGTTCCAGGCGTCCGGCCCAAAAGGCGGTGCGGAATCCGTCCTGCACCTGCTCATCTTCAAGGATAAAAGCCAAATACTGCCGCAGCAATTCCAGCACCATCATGACGCCGGAGGCGTTTTTGCATTGATGCTCCCCAAGCATGCGGATCGTAAAACCCAGGTCCCGGAACGGACCTTTGAAACGCAGTTGCTGCTCCTTGGCATCCACCGCATGCCGCTCATACCGGAACTGCTCGCCCATCAGATAAAGGGCGGCATGCTTGGCCGCGGCCGTATCCTTAAGCACAGCGACCGCCTCGGGCTGCTCGACGCAGCTGACTACGGGCACGCCCGCCTTAATAATGCCAGCCTTCTCACGGGCAATCTGTTCAATCGTGTCGCCAAGGACGTCCATATGATCATAGCCGATATTCGTAATCAAAGAAACAATCGGCGTGACGATATTGGTCACATCCATCCTTCCCCCAAGCCCGGTCTCCCATACCACCACGTCGGGGTAACACTTTTCCGCAAAATACAAAATTGCAATCGCCGTGCTCACTTCGAACATGGTCGGAGATCCCAGATCGGTTGCGGCGATTTCTTCGACCAGCGGAACAACGCGGTTCGCCAGCTTCAGCAGCACCGGTTCGGGGATATCCTCCTCGTCATACTGAAAGCGGTTGGTGAACTTCGTGATGTAAGGAGACGTATAAGTCCCCACATGATAACCGCATTCCCGCAGCGTCCGGGTCAAAAAAGCGCAGGAGGAGCCTTTCCCGTTCGTTCCCGCCACATGAATGAACTTCAACCTCCGCTCGGGATGGCCCAATCTTTCCATCATGAGCTCGATCCGGTCCAAGCCGGGCCGAATGCCAAACGGCAGTAACCCGTTGATCCAATCAACCGCTTCAGCATAGCTGTTCAGCGGCAACATTTCTTCGTCTGTACGATCCCCCATGTCAGTCACCTTCATCATTTACTTACCCTTTCAGCTCCGCGATCCGGGCCAGCACTTTGTCGCGTTTCTCGGAATAATCGGCCATCTTGGCGCGCTCTTCCTCGATCACTTTCGCCGGTGCTTTGGCCACAAAGCCCTCGTTGGCCAGCTTCTTCTCGACGCGCTCGACTTCCTTGTTCAAGTGGTCGAGTTCCTTCGCGAGCCGGTCGATCTCCTGACCGATGTCAATCAGGCCCGATAACGGCAGGAACAGCTCGGCTCCGGTCACGACAGCGGTCATTGCCTTATCCGGCACGGCCGCGTTCAACGAAGCCTCGTACTCCGACGTGTTGCAGAACCGGCGCACGTAGTGCTCGTTGCGGACCAGCACCTCCAGCACATCCGCGCTGCCCGGCTTGATCACCAGCTCGATCTTTTTGCTCATCGGCACATTCACTTCGGCGCGGATATTCCGCACCGCGCGAATGACGTCGATCAGCAGATTCATTTCCTGAACGGCGTCCGGCGCTTCCAGCGAAGGCTCGTATTCCGGCCAAGCCGCCAGCATAATCGTCTCGCCATCATGCGGCAAATGCTGCCATATTTCCTCGGAAATAAACGGCATAAACGGATGGATCATGCGCAGCGTCCGATCAAGCACGTAGGCAAGTACCGATTGGGTTTTCTTCTTCGCCGCGGAATCTTCCCCGTACAGCGACAGCTTAGCGAATTCGATGTACCAGTCGCACAGATCGTCCCAAATGAAGTTGTACAGCAGCCGTCCGGTTTCCCCGAATTCGTAAGCGTCGATCAAGCGGGTGATTTCCTTGGCCGTCTCGTTCATGCGATGCAAAATCCAGCGGTCGGCCGTCGACAGTTCGCCGCTGATATCGATATCCTCGTACGTAACGCCTTCCAGGTTCATCAAAGCGAAGCGGGACGCGTTCCAAATCTTGTTGGCGAAGTTGCGCGCCTGCTCAACGCGCTCCCAGCGGAAGCGTAAATCCTGCCCCGGCGTATTGCTGGTTGAGAGCATATAGCGCATCGCATCCGTGCCGTATTTCTCAATGACCTCCAAAGGATCAACGCCATTACCCAACGACTTGGACATTTTGCGTCCTTCGCTGTCGCGGACAAGGCCGTGCATCAGCACATCCTTGAACGGAACCTCGCCGGTAAATTCGAGCGACGTAAAGATCATCCGGGCCACCCAGAAATAAATGATGTCATAACCGGTGGAAAGGACCGACGTCGGGAAATAGCGCTTGAGGTCCGCACTGTTCTCATCCGGCCAGCCCAACGTGGAGAACGGCCAAAGCGCGGAGCTGAACCACGTATCGAGCACGTCCTCATCCTGTCTCAGATCGTCGCGTCCCAACTTGGCCCGCGCTTCTTCCTCACTGCGAGCCACCACCATTTCACCGGTCTCATCGCAGTACCAGGCCGGAATGCGGTGCCCCCACCACAATTGCCGGGAAACGCACCAATCGCGCACATTTTCGATCCAATTCAAATAAGTTTTCTCGAACCGGTCCGGTACGAAATGAACGCCTTTGCCCGATTTCTGCGCTTCGATGGCCCTTTCCGCGAGCGGCTTCATCTTCACGAACCATTGCGTTGACAGATACGGCTCGACAACGACGCCGGTCCGTTCGCTATGGCCAACTTGGTGCACGTGATCTTCGATTTTGATCAGCACGCCCATCTCTTGCAAATCCTTCACGATTTGCTTGCGGCATTCGCTGCGGTCCAAACCTTGATATTTGCCGGCTTCGCCGTTCATCGTGCCGGTCTCGTCCATGACGTTAATCTGCGGCAGGTTATGGCGCAAGCCCACTTCGAAGTCATTCGGGTCGTGCGCAGGGGTAATTTTCACGGCGCCGCTGCCAAACTCTTTCTCGACGTATTCATCGGCGATAATCGGGATCTCGCGGTCCAGGATCGGCAAACGAAGGGTCTTGCCGATCAAATGGCGGTAACGTTCATCCTCCGGATGCACGGCGACGGCGGTATCGCCAAGCATCGTTTCGGGACGCGTCGTCGCCACCGTGAGATGGCCGCTTCCGTCGCTCAGCGGATACTGAAGATGATACAAATGCCCGTTGACCTCTTTGTATTCCACCTCGATGTCGGAGAGCGCCGTGCGCGCCGCCGGATCCCAGTTGATAATATATTTGCCGCGGTAAATCAAACCCTTCTCATAGAGCTTGACGAACACTTCGCGAACCGCCTGGGACAATCCCTCGTCCAACGTAAACCGCTCGCGCGAATAGTCGAGGGAAGCGCCCATTTTGGCCCACTGTTCATGAATCGTTTCCGCATATTGGTCTTTCCATGCCCACACCTGCTCAAGGAACTTCTCGCGCCCGAGATCGTATCGCGAGACGCCCTGCTCTCTAAGCCGCTGTTCCACTCTCGTCTGCGTTGCAATCCCCGCGTGGTCCATCCCGGGCAGCCACAAAGCGTCATATCCCTGCATCCGCTTGGTGCGGGTCAGAATATCCTGCAGCGTCAAATCGAGCGCATGCCCGATATGAAGCATCCCGGTTACATTGGGCGGCGGGATCACGATCGTATACGGCTTGGCGTCCGGGCGCTGTCCGGCTTTAAAGAACCCGCGCTCCAGCCAATAACGGTACCATTTCCGCTCCGCCGCTTTCGGATCGTACGTCGTCGGCATCTCGGCCGACAAGGCTTGTTGGCCTTGATTTTCTGTCGTCATCCTCTTCAACCTCCGTTACAAATAAGCATAGCCTTGGCGATCCCAAGATAGTCGTCCGGCATCCATTCCCATCTACTAAACGGGGGCCGCCGTTTTCATGCTGCCAAAGAAAAATCATAACCACCCGTCCAACGGGTGGTTTGCTCTTGGGGTATAACCCCCTGTTGCCAAACTGCGCCTAAAGACGCTAGCCTGACAATAAAATTGTTCAGGCTCAGTGTATTTTGTCACCTTCACTTACCAGTTAAACTGGTTTACTTCTTCTTGCCACCGTTACTGCTGAACGGATCTTCATATTCTTTTACACTCAGCTTATCCATCGCCTGGTCGTGTACTTCTTGTTCACGAATATACTTTGCTACGGTAGCTTCATTCAGTCCCACTGTACTCACATAATATCCCTCCGCCCAAAATTTTCGGTTCCCGTATTTATACTTTAATTGGGCATGTTTCTCAAAGATCATGAGGGAACTTTTTCCCTTCAGATATCCCATGAAAGATGACACGGATATCTTTGGTGGAATGGCTACCAACATGTGTACATGATCCGGCATCATATGACCTTCTAGAATCTCCACGCCTTTATACTTACATAGACGTTTGAAAATTTCGATCAAGTCTTTCCTCACTTGATTATAGATTTCTTTCCGTCTATACTTCGGGGTGAACACAATATGGTATTTGCACATCCACTTTGTGTGAGCAAGACTGTAGTTCTTGTTTGCCATCTAAGACCATTCCTTTCATTGAGCCTGAACATCTCAATTTTATCGGGATGGTCTTGTTGGTCAAACCCTCGTTCCCTCCACCCGCATAGCGGGTGGTTTTTTGTTTCGCACGCTTCGCGTACTCAACTGGCTAAAGCCTAAACAAAAAAGCCTTTCGTCTCAAAGGACGAAAGGCTTTGCTTTCGCGGTACCACCTTTGTTTCGCACATCGGCATCCGGCCTTTCCGGCATCCGGCACTCGTCATGCGACACTCATACAGATAACGGCTGCTGCCGGTCCGTTCTAACCATCGTAAATAGACGTTCAAACGGACAACTCCCGGGCGACTTCGGCGAGCTACATGTCCTGCGGAATCTCTCAGCCGTGGGTTCCGCTCTCTGAAGGGTACGCTGCCTACTCTTCCCGTTCCAAGTCTTTGCAATAGATCTTATTGCTTGAATCTATATTATCATAACTTGGAAAGGAACGGGAGTCAACAATCCGCCTTTTTTCGCGGCGATTCCTTAAGGAATGTATAAGACTTGCCCCTCGTTGACTTGGTGCTCGGACAGCCGATTATACAGTTGCAGCTCCCGCGAGCTCAAGTGGTAGCGCTGAGCGATATCGTCAAGCGTTTCCTCGCGCTGCACGATGACCAGGCGCACTTTGCGGAATGGAGTTTGATCTTCGCTGCTGATGAATAGATTTTTCCACCGCAGTTCTTCGCCTTCCCCCTGCTCTCCGCCGGCGCTCGGGCTTGGCAGGTCCGAGGCGTCCTCCAGCGCTTCCTGGGGCACCCGCGGGGAAGAGGAGATCAGCTTCGTTAAGCCGAAGCTTTCTTTTCCGCCTTCATCACTTCCCTTTTTGGCCCCAAGCGCAATCTTCATTTCCTTCTTCTCTTCAGGCCGAGCATTGGGCCCATGATCGACTTCGGCATCCGATTCCGGCTCAACGGCAGCCCCGTCCGCCGCTTCTTTCGGTACGGCAGTGCCTTCTTCGGCCGCTTCGTGCGAAGGCGCCTCAGACTCTACAGCTGCCGTTTCCGCCGCTTCGTCGGCACGTTCGGCCAGTTGGAATTCGGACGACGGCCGAACTTCCTCCTTAAACCATACGTTTGCGTCCAATTCCGGCTCGTTCTCCGCGAAGGTTTCCACGGCAGTTCCAAAATCCGCGCCGGATTCCTTGTCCGCCCAAGGATTGGTCTCCTGGAACGCCGAATCTTCCTCGGTCCAGGCTAGAACCTCCTGCGGCTCGTCCGCATTTCGATTTTGTGCATTCAACACGTCGTCCGGGAACGCCTGCCAAGAAGCAAATTGGGGAACATGCGGTACCTGCGGATCTTGCTGCCCCAATTCCAGCCCCGCTTCCGGATTTTGTTCCGGCTCCGCGTCCACAGCTTCGCGCGTTAACGAATTCCAGGAGAATGCCGGCTCGTTCTGCACCTCTTCCGCAAGCAATGGCGCCGCGTCCACCGGTTCGGATTCCGCCGGATTCGGATCGAAAGCTGCAGGCGCGGCCGTGTCCGAATCCGATTCGTTGCCGCGGATGGCGGAGACGACATGCGCCGTCGTAAACTCCCGATCCTTCCATGCATCCTGCTCGGACAGCAAAGCAGAGGTCTCCACACCCTGAAGCGACAATACGCCCGTTATGTTCAAGCTGCGCGCACTGAGCAGGTCAACGTCGAAATTTTCGATCTCGACCGTGATATCCTCCAACCGGTTGACCCGGCTTAGCGGAATCGTAATTTCCACGGGAATGTAGTGTTCCAATTCCCGCGTCTCCCCATCTCCCCGGTAAACCCCCGACAACAGCAAATGGCCGCGCAACGCGGCATACTCCTCCCCGGGAACCACCTGGATTTTTGGATAGAGTTCGATCTCCTCCAGCTCTTCAATGCCGATCACATCTTCAGAAAGATGTATGCGCTCGTAAATATCAAACCTGAGACCATAGGATTGATCAGCCAACACGTTACCTCCTTTCAGCATATCCAAACCTGATTTAAAATCGATGAATCATGATCCAAATCATCCTCGTTTAATCTATATGCTTCAAAAAGGAGTGCATGCCAGCTTTTTGCCCATGCGTCCGTCCTTCAGTTGAACAACCGCTCCCGCAGCCCGGTCATAGCCGGGGGCCACGGATCGTCGACCTCCACCGTTTCCCCGGTGAGCGGGTGCGGGAACGACAGGCGTTCCCCGTGCAGCGCCTGATGGGACAGCCACTTCGTGCCGCCGCCGTACAGCTTATCGCCTACGAGCGGGTGACCCGCCGCGCTCAGATGGACGCGAATTTGATGCGTCCGGCCGGTTTCCAAGGTTAGCCGAACCAGACTGATCCCATGCTTCGGATAGACCTCCAGCAGCTCCACGTGCGTCACCGCCGGTTTACCGCCGTGGGAAACCCGGCGCCGCTGGTTATGATGCCGATCCCGGCCGATCGGCTGATCGATAACCTTAAGTTCAGGGTTGACAACGCCCTGTACGAATGCGATATACGTCCGTCCGATTTCTTTGCGGCTCATCGCGTCGTCCAGCTTCAAATGCGCATATTCGTTTTTGGCGAACAACACCGGACCTGACGTGAATTCGTCAAGCCGGTGAATATGCGCCGCGGCGATCGGCTCGCCGCGGCCGGCAAACCATCCGGCGACGCGGTTGGCCAGCGTATCCGGCGGAGCCGGTGTCACGCGGGAAGCTCCGCCCGCAAGCTCGGCGCCGTCCGGATGGACTTTTAGCCCTGCCGGCTTGTGCGCGACAAGGCAAAAATCGTCCTCGTATAACAGCTGAAGCTCCGCCGCGAATGGAGTATATTGCGACTCTTTAGGCGGAAAGGCCCGCAGCCTTAAACGGTCACCGGCAAGCTTGATGCCGCCTTCGGACCGAAGTTTGCGCAGCAGCTTCGGAGGAGCTTGCAGCCCCTCCTCCAGCCAGGCCGCCGCCGCGTCCAGACTTTCCTGCCCTTCGCGTACAGGCAGCTTGCCGGGCATCAGCTCGAGCCACTCGCCGCGCCGCGTCCAGTTTAGCTTACGGCTCACAGCTTTTGCAGCGCCAACCGGTGCGCTTCGATCGTCAGTTCGATGTCTTCGTCGGTATGCGCGCCCGAGACGAACATGCCTTCGAACTGCGAAGGCGCCACGTTGATGCCTTGCTCAAGCAATGCCGCGAAATAACGGCGGAACAGGTCGAGATCGCTCGTCTTCGCCGTATCGTAATTGATGACATTCTCCTCGGTAAAAAACGGGCACACCATGGAGCCGACGCGATTGATCGTGCAAGCTATGCCCCGTTCCTTGGCGTTGCGCGTAAAGCCCTCCTCCAGCTTCGCCGATAGGCGCTCCAGGCGGTCGTACACCTCCGGAGTAAGCAGCGACAGCGTCGTATAGCCCGCAACCATCGCCAGCGGGTTGCCGCTCAGCGTCCCCGCTTGATAAATCGGCCCGCTGGGCGCGATTTGCTCCATGATCTCACGCTTTCCGCCGTACGCTCCGACGGGCAGCCCGCCGCCGATCACTTTGCCGAGGCAGGTCAAATCCGGCGTGATGCCAAAGCGTCCCTGCGCACAATTCAGATCAACACGGAAGCCCGTCATCACTTCGTCGAAAATCAGCAAGCTGCCGTATTGCTCGGTGATCCGGCGCAGGCCTTCCAGAAATCCCGGTAGCGGCGGCACCACGCCCATGTTCCCGGCCACCGGCTCGACGATCACGCCGGCAATCTCTTCGCCGAAACGCTCAAACGCCAGCTCTACGGAGGCTAAATCGTTATACGGCACCGCGATTGTATTGGCGGCGACGCCCTCCGGCACCCCGGGGCTGTCCGGCAATCCCAGCGTGGCGACGCCGGAGCCTGCTTTGATCAGCAAGCTGTCGGCATGGCCGTGATACGAGCCTTCGAATTTCATGATTTTGCTGCGCCCGGTATACCCCCGCGCCAGACGAATCGCGCTCATCGTCGCTTCCGTTCCCGAATTGACCATCCGCACCACGTCGATCGACGGTACCCGCTCGGCCACCAGCTTGGCCATTTGCGTCTCCAGCAGCGTCGGCGCGCCGAAGCTCGTCCCTTTGGCGGCCGTTTCCTGGAGCGCCCGAACCACCTCCGGATGAGCATGCCCCATAATCAGCGGGCCCCAGGAACCCACGTAATCGATAAAGCTGTTGCCGTCGATATCGTAAATGCGGGAACCGCTCCCGCGTTCGATATACATCGGCGTCAAACCGACGGATTTAAACGCCCGCACCGGGCTGTTGACGCCGCCGGGCAAGACCTGTTTCGCTTCTTCGAAGGCCAGCCGCGACCGCTCCTCGCCCCTCCGGCCAATCGTATCTTTGCTCATCGATACCCCTCCTTTGATGTCCCTTAATGCCGCCCTTTGCACGATTATCCCTTTCATTAAGGGGACCATGGACCGGAGTGAGCGAGCTCTTCTCCAGCACTTGGCTCTCTGATCAAAAGGGATAATCATGCAAAGCGTCCGGCCAGCGTGTTTTGATTTTCCGATCCCGGCTAAGCTTACTATTGCTCGCGTAGCCAGCGCGCCATATCTTTGGCGAAATACGTAATGATAATATCCGCCCCTGCCCGCTTCATGCCGAGCAGCATCTCGGTGACGATCGCCCGCTCGTTGATCCAGCCTTGCTGGGCGGCCGCTTTGACCATCGAGTATTCGCCGCTTACGTTATAGGCCACCAGCGGCAGATCAAATTGATCGCGCAGCATGCGCAGGATGTCCATAAAAGCCAGCGCCGGCTTGACCATCAGCATGTCCG
Source organism: Paenibacillus sp. JL3B1040 (assembly GCF_057063165.1). NCBI lineage: Bacteria > Bacillati > Bacillota > Bacilli > Caryophanales > Paenibacillaceae > Paenibacillus > Paenibacillus tiangongensis. Next base: position 4,387,815 of record NZ_CM169317.1, read on the forward strand.
CGCCCTCCAGCACGTCCGATTCCGCTTCCCGCAGCGCCTCGCGGGAATTTGCCGGATCCATCTGGTACGTCTTCCGGTCGCCGAACTGCGGCGCCGAGTCCGCCGCTTCGCGGAACGGCCCGTAAAAAGCGGACGCGTATTTGACGGAATACGACATGATCGGCACATGGCTGAAGCCGGCTTCATCGAGCCCGGAACGGATCGCCTGCACGAATCCGTCCATCATGTTGGACGGAGCGATGATGTCGGCGCCTGCGCGCGCTTGGGAGACAGCGGTTCTTACCAGCAGCTCCAGCGACTCGTCATTCATCACGTCGCCGCACACATGCCCGTCGCGTTCAAACGTATGTACCCTGCCGCAATGCCCATGATTAGTGAATTCGCACAAGCAGGTATCGGCAACAACCAGCAGATCCGGGTACCGCGATTTAATGATCCGCATCGCTTCCTGCACGATCCCGCCCTCCGCGAATGCCGAAGTGCCCACGCTGTCTTTACTTTCCGGTATTCCGAACAGCAGTACGGCCGGAATGCCCAGATCGACGATCTCCTTCACTTCCTCTTCCAGGGTGTCGAGCGAAAAATGAAACACGCCGGGCATCGACGAGATTTCGTTCTTGACGCCGCTCCCGTAGGTCACGAAGATCGGTTGGATCAAATCGTCCACCGTCAGGACGGTTTCGCGCACCATCCCGCGAATGGCGGCCGACTGACGCAGTCGGCGATGTCTTACGATGGGAAAACTCATGTTTGATACCCTCCTAGTATGCAGCACGGGGAATGGGCCTCCGTGTTGAGAAATAATTCATTCCGCCGGAGCGGTCCGTTCTTTCCAAGCGCACAGCGCCTGAAGCAGACTCGCGATCGTCGCTTCTTCCGCAAGAATCGACACATTCAGGCCGGCGTCCTCCGCCGTTTTCGCCGTGACCGGTCCGATGCAGGCGATCTCCACGCCATGGAGCGCTGCGGCCGGATCGGCCACGCCCATGCCGGCGAGTGCGGCCAGCAGATTCGTCACCGTCGACGAGCTGGTAAAGGTAACGGCGTGGATGCGGCCTTTCTCGAGCATCTTCAGCAGCTCGTCGTCCGCTTCCCCCGCCGGCACCGTCCGGTACATCACCGCCTCGGTGACGGTCAGTCCCTGCTCGCGCAAAGCGGCGGGCAGCCAGGCGCGGGCGAGATCGCCGCGAGGCAGCAGCACGTGCTGCCCCGGATGCAGTTCGCTGCCGTACGTTTCCATCAGCCCCTCGGCCTGGAACTTGCCCGGCAGACCTTCCGCAGCGATCCCGCGCTGGCGCAGCGCCGCCTGGGTCGCCGGCCCTACGGCGGCGATTCTCGCTTTGTGCAGCCCCCGCACGTCCTTCCCCAGTCTCTCCAGGTGCGAGAAGAAATACTCCACGCCGTTCACGCTCGTGAAGAACACCCAATCGTAACGGTCCAGCCGCGCCAGCGCCGCATCGGTGCCGGCCAGCTCCGGGCCCTCCGGCATAACCATGTCGATGACCGGGAACTCGTACGGCTCGCCGCCAAGCTCCTCGATGCCGCGCACCAGCTCGCTGGCCTGCGAGCGCGAGCGAGTGACGAGAATCCGCTTGCCGAACAGCGGCAGCGCTTCCGCCCACTTCAGTTGCTCGCGCTGGGACACCACCTCGCCGACAACCGTCACGGCCGGCGGCTTGAAGTCGGCTTCGCGCACCTTCCGCTCGATATCGGCAAGCGTGCCGACCAGCGTCTCCTGCTCCGCTCTCGTCCCCCAGCGGATGAGGGCGACCGGCGTTTCGGGCGGCCTTCCGTAATGCATCAGCTGTTTGCTGATATGTCCGATATTCGCCACGCCCATCATGAACACCAGCGTGCCTGTCGCGTTGGTCACTTTCTCCCAGTTGATCGACAAGTCGAGTTTATCCGGACTCTCATGACCCGTAATGATCGACACGGACGAAGCCATGTCCCGGTGAGTGACCGGAATACCGGCATAAGCCGGCACCGAAATCGCCGCCGTGATCCCCGGCACGATTTCATAAGGAATGGCGTGCTGCCGCAGCAGTTCGGCTTCCTCACCCACGCGGCCGAAGATCGTCGGGTCCCCGCCCTTCAGGCGAACGACCGTTTTGCCCGCGAGAGCCAAATCGACCAGCAGCTGGTTGATATGCTCCTGCTTCATTGTGTGGCGATCGGTTCGTTTGCCGACGTAGATTTTCTCCGCCCCGGGTTTCGTTCTCTTCAACAGGCTGGGATTGGCCAGACGATCGTATACGATCACATCGCCTTTCTCCAGGCAATCGAGCCCTTTCAGCGTGATCAATCGCGCATCACCTGGGCCTGCCCCAACCAGATAAACTTTACCGGCCATTCTCCTTCACTCCCCGGCTTCTTGTAATAATGCGGCCGCCCCCAAGGAGATCAGCCGACCGGCAACCCGCTCGCCCAGCTCGGCAGGATCCGTCCCTTCGGCGCTTTCCTTCAAGATGGTCGCCCCGTCCGCCGAGCCGACCATCCCCGTCAAATGCAGGCGCCGACCGCCGCTTGGCTCGGTAGCCCCCGCCGCCGGCAGCAGCGTCGCGTAAGCCCCGATCGGTACCTGGCAGCCGCCGTTCAGCACGCCGAGGAAACGGCGTTCCGCCGCAACCGTCACCGACGTGTCCGGATCATTGTACATGGATAAGAGCCGGCGCACCTCGTCGTCGCCTTCGCGGCATTCGATGCCTAGCGCCCCTTGGCCGACCGCCGGCAGGCAGACCTCCGCCGGCAGATAGGCCGTAATCCGCTGCTCCCAGCCCATCCGGTATAAACCGGCAGCCGCCAGGATAATCGCATCGAAGCCTTCCTCCTCCAGCTTGCGCAAGCGGGAATCGATATTGCCGCGGACCGGCTCCACCACGAGATCAGGACGATACGCCTTCAACTGGCTGGCACGGCGCAAGCTGCTGGTTCCAACCCTTGCCCCCTGCGGCAGTTCGTCGAGGCCTTGGCCGCTTCTCGAGATCAGCGCATCCCGCGGGTCTATCCGCCGCGGTACCGCACCATTCATTAATCCCTCCGGCAGCACGGACGGCATGTCTTTCATGCTATGTACCGCTAAGTCGATTTCCCCGCTCAGCATGGCCTGCTCGATTTCTTTGACGAACAGCCCTTTGCCGCCGACCTTGGATAACGTCACGTCCAGAATCCGGTCACCCTTGGTCACAATCTTACGGATTTCAAAATCAAACGGCAGGTTATGCGTCCGGCAGAGTGCCTTCAAATCGTCGATGACCTGTCCCGTCTGCGTCAGCGCCAGCTGGCTTTGTCTCGTCCCCACCACAATCGTTCGCTTCGTCATGCTTATTCCTCCGTCTGTTCCTCGATCCAGGCAACCGTCGCCGCTTCGCTCCAAGGACGGAAGTTCCCTTCCCGGATCGAGGTTAAAATATCGGCCTCGGCCAATCTCCGAAACAGACGTTTTCGTCTGCCGGGATCGCCGATCCGTGCTTTAATGAAAGCCCGTGCGGAGCTCAAAAAATCAATATACTGCTCATAATCTTCTCCAAACCGTTCATCGATCTCCCGAATCAGCTCCCGCGCGGCCGCCGGTCCCGCTCCCGAGGTGGAGACGGCGACCACCAGCCCGCCGCGGCGCAGAACGCCGGGCGTAATCATGCTGCCTCGCGCGCCGTCGCCGGCGTCATTCACTGGTATGCCCTCCGCTTCGGCTTCGGCGGTAACGGCTGCGTTTACCTCCGGGCGATCCGTCGCGGCGAAAGCGAGGAACGCACCGGCCAGATCCCCGCGCCGGTACTCGCGCTCTAGCCAATCAACATGACGCCGTTCACGGTGGAGCCGCAGCAGGCCTTCCGTTACGACGGGGCTGACCACGACCGTGTTCGCTCCCGCATCAGCCAGCATCGCCGCTTTGCGTTCGGCTACCGGCCCGCCGCCGATGACGACGCAGCGCCGGCCGGCCAAATTCAACAGGACGGGCACATAATGAGGCATAACGCATCCCTCCCGAACCTTCGCTTCAACTCGTTAATAGCATACCCTACCCTGCCGCATTTTTCCATGTTTCATCCCTTCAAAAAAAAGCCCTTCACCAGCGCTTCAGCATCGAATCAGCCATCGATTCGGTTGCATCCGGCAGAGGGCTCAGGGCGTTTCCGGGGCTTAACTATAAAGTTTATACAGACGCTTTCGCCAGCGAAGGCTCCGGCTTAAAAGCGACCCGGCTTGGGGCCGCATCCCGGATCTCGGTTAAACCTTCGGATTCCCGGGGCGGCAGCATCCCTTGCGAGTCCGACATCTTCGAGGTCTCCTTCTCAAAAGGCAAGTCGCTTTGTGCTTCCAGTCGATCCTCCAACGCAAAGATTTGCGTAAACAGTTCCAGCGCCTCCGTGCCTTGACCCTCGCCGGCCAGCTCTTTGATCCGGTTGATCGGGTCATGCATCATTTGGTTGAGGATGCTCCTGGTCAGGCGCCGGATCACCTTGCGTTGCCGTTCATCCAGCTCCGGCAGCTTGTTGAAAAGACTGTCCAGCGTGCTCTCGTGGATATCGGAAGCCTTCTCCTGCAGCGCCCGGATTACCGGCTTCACGCCAAGCGTCTGCAGCCAGGTTGCGAAGGCGGTCATTTCCTCCTCGATCATCGCTTCGATCTTGACCGCTTCCGCACGGCGCATCTCCATATTGCTCTCGACGATCCCTTCGAGATCGTCGATATCATACAGGAATACCTGCTCCAGCTCGCCGATGGCCGGTTCGATGTCCCGAGGCACGGCGATGTCGATCATAAACAACGGGCGTTCCTGACGTCCCTTCATGCTCCGCGCAACCTGTGCCGAAGTGATGACATACCCCTCCGCACCGGTCGAGCTGATCAGAATATCGACCTCGGACAGCCGCTCCATCGCCTCCTGCATCGTGCAAGGCACGCCGCCGCATTTGGCGGCGAGCTCCTGGGCACGGGCATACGTCCGATTGGCCACCAGCACTTCCTCCGCGCCGGCGCCGCTCAGATGCTTGGCGGTCAGCTCGCTCATTTTGCCGGCGCCAAGGATCAGCACGCGTTTCCCTCCAAAGCTCCCGAACACTCGCTTGCCGAGTTCCACGGCCGCATAGCTGACCGAAACGGCGCTTTCGCCGATGGCCGTCTCGGAATGGGCCCGTTTGCCGAGCGTTACCGCTTGCTTGAACAGCGTATTAAACCAAGTTCCGGTGCATTTTTCCCTTTGCGACAGCAGGAACGCATTTTTGACCTGGCCGAGGATTTGCGTTTCCCCCAGCACCATGGAATCCAGGCCGCAAGCGACGCGGAACAAATGACGTACCGCTTGTTCATCTTCATACATATATAAATGGCGGGTAAATTCTTCGCGCGGAACCCCAAACCAGCGTTCCATGAAGCTGCGGATGAAATACCCGCACATGTGCAAACGATCGACCACGACGTATATTTCCGTACGATTGCAGGTGGCGATAATCACGCCTTCCAATACACTCTTGGTGCGTAAGAGCTCCTGCAGCGCTTGCGGCATGTCCTTGTCCGCAAAGGAGAAGCGTTCCCTAACTTCCACAGGCGCCGTCCGATAGTTTAATCCGACTACGACGATGTGCATTGCAAGTTCACCTGCCTTGAATAGATGTTAATATCACCTTTCGAAAACAAACTATGTTAATTATATCACAGTAGTACTGGACTCCCCGGCGATTTATATGAGTTTTTTATGAATTATTTATGAAATTCATATTGCCAAAACAAATAACCATGGAAGCTCCATGGTTATCCTATTTTGCCCAATATTTCAAAAAAACTACCTTTATATCTAGACGAACTCGGCTCGATTCAAGCTCGGTTCGGCAACTTCCAACTCGCCCATACCGCGAACCAGCTTCTTCGCGTACGTTTTCTCCGGATTCAAGACGGACACCAGGTAATCGATCGCCAATTGCGGATCCACCATTTCCCCGCAAGTGTAGCAATCAATGGCAGCAAACCCTCTCTCAGGATACGTGTGGATCGAGAGATGGCTTTCCGACAGCATCACTAGCACAGTAGCCCCCTGCGGCTCAAACTGCCTGGACTGGATCGACAGCACGGTAGCCCCGCAAGCCTCCGCAGCTTCCACCAAGTGGACTTCCAGCAACCCGGCGTTGTTCAGCACCTCATAGTCGACGCCCCAAGCATCAACCGCAACGTGTCTTCCGAAAGTTGAATATTCCATCTTCCGGCTCCCCCTTCCTAGGAACAAAATGTTTGAAAAAATTTCATCCGCTAGGACCTACGTCATTCACTTCCCGAGGGAAAAATCTCTCGCAACATCTCCATGTCCTGAGTGAATCCTGGTTCCTATATTCTTTTCAACGAGATTAAAAATAACATCTCTTGAGGACAAATGCAACCTATTTTTTCTGGCGAAACGCCTCATCCGGCCGCGGGTGTTCCTAATAAAAAACCACCCTGATATCCAGGGTAGTTATCACTAGTACATTATGACGCCGACCTCCCGCTGGTGACTTCGGTTGGGGGAAGCCCGGAATTATTATTTAAGCTTCCAGAACGAACAACCTCCGCGTGCAATGGCGCAGTTTGTCGTCGATACATTCCACGTCCGCTTCTCCGGCGATAAACCGCTCATCAAGCAGCGCATTAATATCCTTGCGGATGCGGGCGATTTCCAGCTCGACATCGTTATTCCGGTAAATCTGCTGCAGCTCTGCCGCCGCATCTTTGTATTCGAACACCAGCTTGTAGGAATCCCGGGAATACTCGACAATCTTACGAACCCGGCCTTCCTGATAATAATACATCATCATGAATCCGTTATAAATTCGGGTAACCATGCCGGAACCTTTAAACGCCGCGAACAACAATCTCATCACGTTCGTCAAGTGGGGTTTCTCCAAGCGGAAAGACATTTCGCAGACATAAAAACCGTCGATACGTTCAAATGGCAGATGCACTTCTTCCCCGCCGTCATCCTCCAGAACGACCTCTTGCCCGCCGTTGTCAAGCACCTTGACCCGCTGGCGCACGTGAGGGTCGTATACTTTGTGAACAAATTGCGACATCTGGACTTCCGTTAAACGCATACTGGCATTGACATACTCTGTGGCTAACCGCTGAGCCATACAAATCTCCTCAATTCTTAAATCGCTTTATCATAATTATACACTACGATTCCCGTCGTACGCTCAGCCGCCAAAACGTGAATTCTTGCCATTTTCCAGAAAAAACGGCATTAAGCCGTTTTTAACCTCCACAATCCCGCTGCATGCTCACTTTCCTGCCGAAACTGCTCCGAATCCCTTTGGCATCCACCGAATTCTTAACTTTCTCCATTTTTGCCCACAAAGGCATCCGGGCTTATCCCCTCATTCTCCTCCGCAAGCTCGGCGTAACGCGAGATTTCCGCCCATAGTTCCTCTTTGCCTATTCCCTCTTCCGCGGAAAAAAGGATCAGCGGATCGCCCGCCCGCAGCACCAGCGCTTCCTTAATGATCTTCAGGTGCTTCTGCCAGCGCGACTTCGGAACCTTGTCGGCCTTGGTGGCTACGACGCAGACCGGCAGCTCGTACGCCTTCAGCCAATCGTACATCAGCTCGTCGTCTTTGGTCGGCGGATGCCGGAGATCGATGATCTGCAGAACCAGCTTGAGCGTCTCCCGCTCCAGCAAGTATTTCTCGATCATTTTGCCCCAGACCTCGCGCTGCGACTTGGAGACTTTGGCGTACCCGTACCCGGGGACATCCACGAAATAAACCCGGTCGTTGATCCGGTAATAGTTAAGATGCTGGGTTTTTCCGGGGGTCGAACTGGTGCGCGCTAGGTTTTTGCGGTTAATCATCCGGTTGATCAGCGACGATTTGCCCACATTGGAACGCCCTGCCAGAGCAATCTCCGGCAAGGCGTCCTCAGGATATTGATTGGGGCCGACAGCGCTGATGATAAATTCAGCCTTGGTTACCTTCATCGTTCAATTCCTCTCTTGGTCGGCGCGCCGACTGGCGCGGGCGCCTACATGCTAATGCAATTCGGGATGCTCCACGAGCGCATGCTCAAGCACCTGATCCATATGGGACACCGGCACGAATTCCAAGTCCTCCTTGACGCTGTCCGGAATATCGCGCAGATCGCGCTCGTTGTCCTTCGGCATCAGGACTTTGCGGTAACCCGCCCGATGCGCGGCAAGCGACTTCTCCTTCAGTCCGCCGATCGGCAGCACGCGGCCGCGCAGCGTAATTTCGCCGGTCATGGCGACATCCTTGGAAACATGACGGTTGGTTAATGCCGAGATCAGCGCGGTCGCGATCGTAATGCCCGCCGAGGGTCCGTCCTTCGGAATCGCCCCTTCGGGGATGTGGATGTGAATATCGTTCTTCTCGTGAAAATCAAGCGGAATCCCGAGCTCCGCCGCTTTGGAGCGGGTATAGCTGAAGGCGGCCTGCGCCGACTCCTTCATCACGTCGCCGAGCTTGCCGGTGAGCGTCAGCTTCCCGGTTCCCGGCACGACGGTCACCTCGATCACCAGCGTCTCGCCGCCAACCTCCGTCCAGGCCAGCCCGGTCACCGTGCCGATCTGATCCTCCAGTTCGGCCATGCCGTAGCGGAATTTCGCCGCGCCGAGGTAATCCTTCAGCGTATCCGGCGCAATCTCGATCTGCTCCTTGCCTTCGGACACGATCTGCTTCGCGGCTTTGCGGCAGAGCGCAGCCACTTGCTGCTCCAGATTGCGGACGCCGGATTCGCGGGTATACTCGCGGATCACTTTCAGCAGCACGTCTTCGCCGATCGCCAGTTGCTCCGGTTCCAGCCCGTGCTCGCGTTTTTGCTTCGGCAGCAAGTAACGATTGGCGATCTGCAGCTTCTCCAGCTCCGTGTAGCCGGGAATAAACAGCGTCTCCATCCGGTCGAGCAGCGGCCGAGGAATGTTGTGCACCGCGTTGGCGGTCGTGATAAACATAACGTTCGACAGGTCGAACGGGACCTCGATAAAATGATCGGAGAACGTGTTGTTCTGCTCCGGATCCAGCACCTCAAGCAGCGCCGAGGAAGGATCGCCGCGGAAATCCGAAGCCATTTTGTCGATTTCGTCCAGCAAGAACACCGGATTCAGCGTGCCCGCCGATTTCATGCCCTGAATCACCCGTCCCGGCATGGCGCCGACATAGGTGCGGCGGTGTCCCCGAATTTCCGCTTCGTCCCGCACGCCGCCCAGCGAAATACGGACGAACTCGCGTCCCAGCGAACGGGCGATCGAACGTGCCAACGACGTTTTTCCGACCCCCGGCGGTCCGACCAGACAAAGAATCGGGCCTTTCAGTTTTTTGACCAGCTTCTGCACGGCCAAATATTCCAGAACCCGCTCTTTCGGCTTATCCAGGCCGTAGTGATCTTCGTTCAGCACCTGCTCCGCCTTGGCAAGATCGAGGTCGTCTTCGGTTTTGTTGCTCCACGGCAAGCTAAGCAGCCAATCCACGTAATTGCGGATGACGCCGCCTTCCGCCGAGCTGGCCGGCATTTTCTCCAGGCGGTCGATTTCCTTCTCGACCTTCTCCCGAACCTTCTCCGGCAGCCCCTTCTCCTCAAGCTGAGCCCGCAGCTCTTCCGCTTCGCCGGCCCGTCCTTCCTTCTCGCCAAGCTCCTTCTGGATCGCTTTCATCTGCTCGCGCAAATAATATTCCTTCTGCGTCTTCTCCATCTGCTTCTTGACGCGCTGGTTGATTTTGCGTTCGAGCTCAAGCACTTCGCGCTCGTTATTTAAGATGTCGAGCAGCTTCTCCAGCCGCTTGCGAACATCGACCGTTTCCAAAATCTCTTGCTTATCCTTGATTTTCAGCGACAAATGGCTGGTAATCACATCAGCCAGGCGCCCGGCTTCTTCGATGTCCGACACCGCCGCCAGCGTCTCCGGCGTGACCTTTTTGGATAAATTGATATAATGTTCGAATTGAGTCAACACCGTACGCATCAGCGCGTCAACTTCCGGATCGACCGTTTCTTCCTCCGGGCGTTCTTTGGCCATAACCTCATAATATTCGTCATTGTCCAAATATTCGATAATTTCTGCGCGCTCCATACCCTCTACCAGCACGCGGATGGTGCCGTTGGGCAATTTCAGCATCTGGCGCACCTTCGCGACGGTGCCGATGCGAAAAATATCTTCCCGGGTCGGTTCTTCTATGTTCACTTCCGATTGAGAACAGAGGAGAATCAGATTATCTTCGACCATGGCTTTTTCCAGCGCCTTCACGGATTTCTCCCGTCCTACGTCCAAGTGCAGCACCATGCTTGGATAGACGAGCAGACCGCGCAGCGGGAGCAGCGGGAAACGCCGGCCTTTGGATTTGTGGGGTCCCATCGCTTATGCACCTCCAAACGTTCTCTGTTGATATCATTGCTATTTTAGCAAAAGTTACTTAAAAACACCAACGAGGAGCGGCCGCTTCAGACAGCCGCCCCCCGCAAAGCAAACGATTTGGATGCTCGTCTTGGCCATCCCTTTCTCGCTCGATTACATTGCCCCGCCCTGCGAAGGGGACTCCGCATGCAGGAAAGGCGCAGGAGCGGTGGCCGGAGCGAACAGCTCGCCTCCGGCCGGCAGCTCCAGGTTCTTCTCGGCTTCGGGGCCAAAAACGTGACGGAACACGTCCCCCAGCGTCTCGACGGCAATCACCCGCAGCCCTTCCAAACCTTCGAACAACGTTTGCCAATTGTCCTTCGGGATTAGAACCGTCGTTGCCCCCGCCTGGAAGGCCGCCTCCACCTTGGCCACGACGCCGCCGACCGGCTTGACTTTGCCGTGGATCCCCAGTTCGCCGGTCATGGCAATCTGATGGTTCACCGGCACTTGCTTGATCGCCGACGCGATGGCGGTAGCAATGGCCAGCCCGGCGGACGGGCCGTCGATCGGCGTTCCACCCGGGAAGTTGATATGAAGGTGATAGTTCGACGGATTCAGACCGATCCGCTGCAGAACGGTCAGGACGTTCTCCACCGATCCCTTGGCCATGCTCTTGCGGCGCAGCGTACGGCTGCCCCCGCCGATTTCCTCTTCGTCCACAACACCGGTTATGTTGTAGTTGCCCTTGCCCTTCTCGGCCGGAACGGCCGTCGCTTCAATCTCCAGCAGCGTGCCCATGTTCGCGCCGTACACGGCCAGGCCGTTGACGACGCCGACCGCAGGCTGAGCCGGAACTTTGCGGTCCGGACGCGGCGCCAGTTGGCTGCTCGTCGCCACCCATTCCAGGTCCGACGCCAGCAGGTGGTCGCGCTTCTCGGTGAGAGCTAACCCGACGGCCAATTGCACCATATTGACCGCTTCGCGGCCGTTGGTCGCGTACTTCTTGATGACTTCCACCGCTTCCGGGCAAGGCTGGAAGCCGATCCGCTTCACCGCATCCTCGGCGATTTGGGCAATTTCCTCCGGCAGCAGCGGCCGGAAATAAATCTCCATGCACCGCGAACGCAAGGCGGCCGGAATCTCTTGTGGCGAACGGGTTGTCGCCCCGACCAGACGAAAATCCGCAGGCAGCCCGTTTTGGAAAATATCGTGGATATATGCCGGCGTATTTGCGTCTTCGGAGTTATAATACGCACTCTCCAGAAAAACCTTGCGATCTTCCAAGACTTTCAACAGCTTATTCATTTGGATCGAATGCAATTCGCCGATTTCATCGATAAACAAGATTCCGCCATGGGCTTTCGTGACGGCGCCGGGCTTCGGTTGCGGAATGCCGGCGACGCCCATGGCTCCCGCCCCTTGGTAGATGGGGTCATGCACCGAACCGATCAGCGGGTCGGCGATGCCGCGCTCGTCGAAACGGGCGATGGTCGCATCGATTTCAATAAATTTGGCATCGGATTTAAACGGGGATACCGGGTTTTTCTTGGCTTCCTCCATCACGACGCGTGCCGCCGCCGTTTTGCCGACGCCCGGCGGACCGTAAATGATCACATGCTGCGGGTTGGCGCTGCAAAGCGCTGCTTTGAGCGCGCGCAGCCCGTCCTTTTGACCGACGATGTCGTTCATCGACGCCGGACGAGTCCGCTCCGCGAGCGGCTTGGTGAGCGAGACGGCCCGCAGCTTGCGGAGTTTCTCCATTTCCTTGCGCGATTCCCGGTCCACCGCCACCCGGTTTCCTTTTTGACTGCGCAGCTGATTCCAGAAATAAAGCCCGATGACCACGGCAAAAAACATTTGAACCGCCATCAGGATAACATTCAAATCCATACGCGTTACGCCTCCCACACTTTAGACTGCTCTTAGACTGATACTTGGTAGTATAGCCTTTTCGCTCCAAGGTAAAACAAGGAGTTTTAAGTGGGATATTCTAGAGGGGGTCCAACTCGGGTTGAAGGCAGGGGGTTGAGACCAGTGGACTAGAAATATTGTAATCTCTACAACATTTCTTAAGGTTTTACTTCGTCCAGTTAGGGAACGTTGTAAAAACTACAACATTTTGAAGGATAATCCAATAAAACAAGGCTGAAATGTTGTATAAACTACAACTTTTGGGCCCTAAACAACGATCTCCCCCCGAAAAAGTTGTAGGAAATACAACATTTATTCTTCGTTCACCTCGCGTGCCGGACCAAAAAGCCGCCCCCTGCATGGAGCAGGTTGCGGCTTAGATCAAATGCAATCAGGACTGGGCGTGGGCGCGGTGTTCCTTGCGTCCAGGAATTTCACCGGTCGCTTCGTACACCTCCACGATATGGTCGATCTCTTTCTTCAATTCGTTCAGCAGTTCGGCTTCCGGCACTTTGCGGATCATCTCCCCGTAGCGGAACAGCAATCCTTCGCCGCGGGCACCGGCGATCCCGATGTCGGCTTCGCGCGCTTCCCCCGGGCCATTAACGGCGCAACCGAGCACGGATACCTTGATCGGCACCTTTAGGTTCGCAATGTAAGCTTCCACCTCGTTGGCGATGGAGAATAGGTCGATATCGAGCCGGCCGCAGGTCGGGCAGGAGACGAGCGTCGCTGCGTTCGTGATCAAACCAAACGTCTTCAACAGCTCGCGCGCCACCTTCACTTCCTCCACCGGGTCCGCGCTCAGTGAAATCCGGACCGTCGAGCCGATGCCCATCGACAAGAGGGCGCCGATGCCGGCCGCGCTCTTGACCGTGCCGGAGAACAAGGTCCCGGCTTCCGTAATCCCCAAATGCAGCGGATAGGGAATGACCTCCGCCGCTTTGGAGTAGGACGCGATCGCCATCGGAACGTCCGATGCCTTCAATGACACGATGATGTCATGGAAGTCGAGCTCCTCCAGAATGCCGATATGGTACAAGGCGCTTTCCACCATCGCTTCCGGCGTCGGATAGCCGTATTTCTCCAGCAAATGGTTCTCCAGCGAACCGGCGTTTACCCCGATCCGGATCGGGATGCCGCGGTCCTTGCAGGCCTTAACGACGGCTTCGACCTTTTCCCGGCGGCCGATGTTGCCCGGATTAATCCGGACCTTGTCGATGCCGTTCTCGATTGCCAGCAGCGCCAGCTTGTAGTTGAAGTGAATGTCGGCGACCAGCGGGATATGAATCCGTTTCTTGATTTCCTTGATCGCCGCAGCCGCTTCCTCGTTGTTCACCGTCACGCGTACCAGTTGGCAACCGGCCTCCTCCAAACGGAGGATTTCGGCGACCGTCGCTTCGACATCTGCCGTTTTTGTCGTACACATGCTTTGGATGATGACTTCGTTGCTGCCGCCGATTGTCAGATTCCCGACTTTGACCGGCCGCGTCTCTTGTCTCAAGAATGTCATGTCTGGTCTCTCCCATAACGTCAAAGCTCCACCCCCGCGGGCATGCGCCTTTTGGGAGGCACGACAACGCAAAGGTGGAGAACCTTGACCTTTATTTTACCGCGAAAAAGCGGCTTCCCGCCTTACGCGCTTTCTTCTTGTTTTTTGTTCGGCTTGGCGGCCAATTCAGGAACCGTCTTCTCCTGAACGACCTTCTCGGTAATCACGCAGTCCGAAATATCGTCGCGGGACGGTACTTCATACATCACGTCGAGCATGATGCCCTCGATGATCGCGCGAAGACCGCGAGCGCCGGTATTGCGTTTGATCGCTTCCTGAGCGATGGCTTCCAGCGCCTTTGGTTCGAACTGCAGGTTGACATTGTCCAGTTCGAGCAGCTTCTGGTATTGCTTCACCAAAGCGTTCTTCGGTTCGGACAAAATGCGCACCAGCGTTTTCTCATCCAGCGGCTCGAGGGTCGAGATCACCGGCAAACGGCCGACGAATTCCGGGATCAACCCGAACTTCAGCAGGTCTTCCGGCAATACCATCGACAGGTATTCCCCCGGTTTGAGTTCTTTTTGCCCGTCGCTGCCCGCGTTAAAGCCGATAACTTTCTTGCCGATCCGGCGTTTGATCATTTGCTCCAGGCCGTCAAACGCCCCGCCGCAAATGAACAAAATGTTCGTCGTATCGATTTGGATAAATTCCTGATGCGGATGCTTGCGTCCGCCTTGCGGAGGAACGGAAGCGACCGTGCCCTCCAAAATTTTCAGCAGCGCCTGCTGTACGCCTTCGCCGGAGACGTCGCGGGTGATCGAAGGATTCTCCGACTTGCGTGCCACTTTATCGATTTCGTCGATGTAAATGATACCGCGTTCCGCTTTTTCCACGTCATAATCGGCGGCCTGAATCAGCTTCAACAGAATGTTCTCCACGTCTTCACCGACGTAGCCGGCTTCGGTCAGGGAAGTCGCATCGGCGATCGCGAACGGTACGTTCAGGATTTTAGCCATCGTTTGCGCGAGGAGCGTTTTCCCCGAACCCGTAGGGCCAAGCAGCAAAATATTACTCTTCTGCAACTCGACATCCTCGATCTTGCTTTGCGTATTTACCCGTTTGTAGTGGTTGTAAACCGCAACGGACAGCGATTTTTTCGCTTGTTCCTGACCGATGACATACTGGTCCAAAATATCGCGGATTTCCTTCGGCTTCGGAATTTCCTTCAGATCCAGCTCTTCCTCGTGGCCAAGCTCCTCCTCCACGATTTCCGTGCACAGCTCAATGCATTCGTCGCATATATAAACGCCGGGTCCGGCAACAAGCTTGCGTACCTGCTCTTGCGATTTGCCGCAAAACGAGCATTTTAGTTGTCCTTTTTCATCGTTAAACTTAAACATATAAACACCCCTTTATAGATTAGTGGGCTTGGAGATGACCTGGTCGATAATCCCGTAGGCCTTGGCCTCTTCCGCGCTCATGAAGAAGTCGCGGTCCGTATCGCGCTCGATTTTTTCAAGGGGTTGACCCGTTCGATCCACGTAGATCTGATTCAGTTTTTGTCTCGTCTTGATGATCCAATCGGCATGGATTTTAATATCCGTCGCCTGACCGCGAACGCCGCCAAGCGGCTGGTGAATCATCACTTCGCTGTTCGGAAGCGCGAAACGCTTGCCCGGAGCCCCCGCCGTCAGCAGCAGCGATCCCATGCTGGCCGCCATGCCCACGCAAATGGTGGACACATCGGGTTTGATATATTGCATCGTATCATATATACCCATCCCCGCGGTAACGGAACCACCCGGAGAATTGATGTACAGGTGAATATCTTTCTCAGGATCTTCGGCCGCCAGAAACAACAGTTGGGCAATCACGAGATTGGCAACTTCATCATCAATAGCGTTGCTGAGAAAAATAATGCGATCTTTAAGGAGTCTCGAATAGATGTCGTACGACCGTTCTCCCCGATTCGTTTGTTCTACGACCATAGGTACCAGACTCATGCGACCAACCTCTTTTCCTTTTCAATTTCCCTTGCGCTTACGTAAAACATTCTATCATGTTCGAAGCCCCGTGTCATTTTTCGCCCCGTACAGTTTATGTTCGTTTTTACACATTATATAACCTTGGGCTTGTCCCGTGCCTAATGGAAATAAATGTATCGTTCGGAGATGAAAAATTAAGGCACGCATTTTATCATACGTGCCCTAACTTTTATCGTGATGTATTCAAAGAAGCAAGATCAAGGCTGGAGCGATTACTCTTCGCCTTGGGCTTCTTCGGCTTCGGTTGTGTCGGCGTCCGCTTTTGCTTCGGATTTCGTCGACTTTTTCGTCGTTTTCTTTGCGGCCGGCTTCGCTTCTTTGGCCTTCGCTTCCGCTTGTTCGGCCGGAACTTCCTTGCTGTTCTCCAGCAGGAACTCGATCGTCTTGCGGATCAGGATTTCCTCGTTCAAGCTGCCCAAAGAACCGTTAGCCGCCAAGATGTTGCGGATTTCTTCCGGCGTGCGTTTGTAAGCCTCAGCCATATCGTTCAGTTCTTTGTTGATTTCGTCTTGAGTCACTTCGATCTTCTCGGCTTTGGCGATCGCCTCGAGCACCAGGTTGTTGCGAACGCGTTTCTCCGCATCTCCCTGCATTTGTCCTCTCAGATCGTCCACCGTTTGGCCGGAGAAGCCCAGGAACATATCCAGGTTCATGCCTTGCGAACGGAGACGGTTGTCAAAGTCGCGGACCATATTCTCCACTTCGCCATTGATCATGGCTTCCGGAATTTCCACTTCCGCGTTCTCGCCGATTTTGTCAACGAGTGCCCCTTCACGGGTAGCTTTGGCCTCTTGCTCCTTGCGAGCGCCCAGCTGTTTCTTCAAATCTTCCTTGAACTCGGCAAGCGTATCGAATTCGCTAACGTCTTTCGCGAACTCGTCGTCCAGTTCAGGCAGTTGTTTGCGTTTGATTTCATGCACCTTCACTTTGAACACGGCTTCTTTGCCAGCCAGCTCTTCCGCCTGGTACGTATCCGGGAAAGTGACCGTAATATCTTTGAAGTCGCCGGTAGCCAGACCTACAACTTGATCCTCAAAACCAGGGATAAACGTGTTGCTTCCCAGTTCCAGGGAGTAACGTTCCGCTTGGCCGCCTTCGAAAGACACGCCGTCCACGGAGCCGTCAAAGTCGATAACGACCGTATCCCCGTTTTGGGCCGGTTCTTCGTCGATGACAACGAGCTCGGCATGGCGTTGTTGCAGACGCTCCAGTTCGCTGTTCAGCTCTTCTTCGCTAACTTCAATGTTAACGGCAGGCACTTCCACGCCTTTGTAATCACCAAGCTTCACTTCAGGTTTAACCGTGATTCTGGCTTTGAACTTGAATGGTTGTCCTTTAGCGAATTGCTCAACGTCCACTTCAGGGCGATCCACCGGGAAAATATCCGTTTGGTCGACAGCTTCGCCGTATGCTTCAGGCAGCAAAATGTCGATCGCGTCTTGATACAGGCTTTCCACGCCAAAACGCGCTTCAAAAATCGGCCGAGGCACTTTACCTTTGCGGAAACCAGGTACGTTGGCTCTCTTCACGACTTTTTGAAAAGCTTTATCCAGTGCGGCGGCTACGCGTTCCGCCTCCACTTCAACCTCGAGTACGCCGAGGTTCTTCTCTATTTTTTCCCAGGTTGCTTTCATTTTATGCCTTCCCCTCCAAATTTCACATATACTTTAAATACTGAAACCGAATCGCGAATAAAGCAGCTATTTCGAGGTGTTTTGCACTAAGGTTCCAGTATAGCTGTCTCTATGAGCACGATCAGAATAACCATTATATTATAAACAACAAAACATCATTTTACAAGAGCCGATCCATAGCCAGGTATTGGCGGCGGCGTTTGCATTTTGCAAGCTTCATAGAATAGATCTTTTTTCGCGATCCATCCGCTACAATCCGCGAACTCGTCCCGTCGCCACGAATCTAGCGAGCGAGCGGCAGATCTGCTCATAGCGAAGCCGCAGACCATCGGTAATCCCATACATGGCGCGAATTTCCTCATCGGTTTGGCTGCCGGACAAACTGTCCGCCACCAACTGATGCAGCGCCGCGGCCCAGAGATCGATGACCGCGTCCTCCTCGTCTAAGAGCGAGCGATAATCCGCGGTTCCGTATAAAGCCATCACAAACTGCGACCATAACTCCTGGGCGAAATAAAAAAGGGTCGGATCATGCACCTGCGTCTGATTCCCTACGCGGTCCAAGACCGCCTGCACGGCCGGAGGAAAATCCTCCGGTTTCATCGGGACGGCTTCAATCTCCACTTCCACCCGCTCCCCACCGCGTGTCAAGACCAGCGTTCCCGTCATACCGCGGCGTCGCAGCGTCTGCAGCACCCGGTATTGCAGCAGCGGATGAAGTTCCTCCCGGGTTATCCATTCCAGCAACGCGTCGTCGACCTCCGGCCGATCCAGATAAGCAAGTTGTTCCAGAGCCAGGAACGTCTGCTCCGACAGCGGCTTATCCCTTACGGTATGTAACAACTTGTCCGCATAACCCGCATCTTCTGCCAGTTTAGCCTCCGCGAGCCGGCGTGCCAGCATTTCTTCGGTTTCTTCCTCGTCCTCGACGCCCTGCGGATCCGGCATGCCGTCCTTCAGCGCGGGAAATGCGCCGATCAGCCAGTCCAGCAAAGCCTGCCATTCCTCGTAATGCCGGGGATCCTCGCCCTGACATTGCAGCAGGAACTTCAGAAGCTCCACGGCCTCCCCGTATCTCTCCGTCTCCAGCATGCGGGTCAATTCGATCTGATAGTAGTCGAGCGTCTTTGGAAACAAGACGATGTTGTCTTTCTCATCGGGTCGTGAACTGCTGATAAGGGCACCTCCTTTCCTCCGAATAGCAATTAATTGAGATTATAGCATAGTCCCCGGCGAAGACAAAAACTCCCGTCCGTATGCCGAAAAAAAACGCCCGATTCGCTCGCTCTGCGTAATCCTCCAAGTTTTTCATGGAGGTTATTGATCCTTAGCACCTCCTATGATATAATATTTTTTGCTTGTGTTTTTAATATTTGTGGTGTCCCAGTAGCTCAGCTGGATAGAGCAACGGCCTTCTAAGCCGTCGGTCGGGGGTTCGAATCCCTCCTGGGACGTGACGAAAGAGCACCCGTTTGGGTGCTTTTTTTGTTGCGTCCCAGGTTGGGATGAGAACCCCATTAGGGGTTCGTCGGAGCGAAAACGCCCGCGGAAGCGGGGTGGAGGAGCGGAGTCTCGAGCGGTGCGAGAGTACCCCGACGGGGACAGAAAGAGCCCTCGTTAGCACCCGTTGGGGTGCTTTTTTTGTTGCGTCCCAGGTTGGGATGAGAACCCCCATAGGGGTTCGTCGCAGCGAAAACGCCCGCGGAAGCGGGGTGGAGGAGCGGAGTCTCGAGCGGTGCGAGAGTACCCCGACGGGGACAGAAAGAGCCCTTGTTAGCACCCGTTGGGGTGCTTTTTGTTGCGTCCCAGGTTGGGATGAGAACCCCCATAGGGGTTCGTCGCAGCGAAACCGCCCGCGGAAGCGGGGTGGAGGAGCGGAGTCTCGAGCGGTGCGAGAGTACCCCGACGGGGACAGAAAGAGCCCTTGTTAGCACCCGTTTGGGTGCTTTTTTTGTTGCGTCCCAGGTTGGGATAAGAACCCCCCATAGGGGTTCGTCGCAGCGAAACCGCCCGCGGAAGGGGGGCGGAGGAGCGGAGTCTCGAGCGGTGCGAGAGTACCCCGACGGGGATAGAGTTGCACTAAGTGGATTTTCCACATCTAATTCGGTCTTTTTGGAACAAAATAGATGAACTAGTTGGAAATTCTACAGTTCAATCCGCCAAAAAATGCCCCGGGACGAGAAATCCGCAAAAACAACTGTTGGATTTCCACTTAGTACCGTCCACGTGGAGAAAAACACAAAAATTAAGTGTAGTTTTTCCAGTTACCAAACTCACCCGATCGAGGGATCACGCCAAACCTGCCAATAAGTAACGCCCCGGAAGGCCTCCGCTCTTAAGAGATTCTGCAAAAAAGCCTAACGAGCATGCCGATGCCGACGTGCCGATGAAATGCCGAAATGTATCCGAAATTTCGATAAGATTCCGGCTCCCGCCGCTTATATCGTAAGTTCTATATATATGAAATTTCAGCTATTATCCAGATTCTATTCCATTTTTCGCATACGTATATCGCATATATTTGGAACGACGGACGGCTCCTGCAGTTTCCTCCTGTGCCCGTGCCCCTACCGTTATCGACTCAAAAAAACAAAGAGCGGCTTACGAGTTACTGACCTTTGCCATCGTGCGGATACAGCCTCTCCAGAAGCTTGACCGACTGTCGGATCAGCGCGCGCAGCACGTCCACATCGATATCGGCGACCTTATTGATATAGACGCACCCCTTCCCTCGGGTATGCTTCCCGAACGATTCGAGCAGCGTATCCCGGTCCGGATCGTCCGGCGCCAGATATAGGCTGATCTTCGCCTTCCTTGGCGAGAATCCGACCAGCGGCGCGTCCCCTTCGTGGCCGGAAGCGTATTTGTAATGGTACGAGCCAAATCCGATGATGCTGGGGCCCCACATTTTTGCCGGAAACCCGGTTTCTTCCGAAAAAAGATCCAGCAATCGGTAAGCGTCCTCCTTCTTCTTCGCATCGACCACCCTTTCAATGAATTCGATGACGCTGTCGTCGTTTGCTTGGGTTTTCAACTTATACATCGAACTGCCTCCTTCCAAATTTCCGACTATGCACCGGCAAGTCCATCTTAACCCTAATTATTCCTTATCCCAAGCTTCCTCAACCCAGTCGAGCCAATCGTTCTTTAACGCGGTATACGCGCTTCCGCGGATACAACTCCAACTGGCACCCTCTCCTCTCACCATAAACCGAATGTATGTTCCTTCCCAGAGCCTGGTTGCCAACTTCATCCGCCCAGATCCCCTTTATCTCCCATCCATCTCATGTAGATCCTGGCATTGAATCCGGCTTGCTTCCGAAACCAGCGCTGCGGCTTTCGCCGAAATTCGACGTAACCCAATTTCTCGTACAACCGGATTGCGGTCATATTGGTATCCACGACCTCCAAAATATAATCCTCATAGTTCAAACGGGAAATGAGCTCCTTGTTTAGTCGACTGGCCACCCCGCGCCCCCGGGCTTCCTTGGCCGTCGCAACCGCTTCGAAATAACACTGCCGATCCGCCAAATCGAGCGGCTTTTCCAACTCCTGCCGCACTAAGTTATAGAACAGGGTTCCCCTGAACCACCCAAGCTCGCGGCGAAGCGCCGCCCATTCGAACCGAAAGGGGCGTTTACGCCCTGCCGAATACGCAAAAATCCCCACGACGTTACCCTCTTCCAGCGCAACGAAAAACCGTTCTTTGACCAAGGCATGCTCCAGCGCCTTTGCCAACTTCCCCCGATCCGTCGAGAAAAAAATCAGCGAGTCGTAAAACCCCTCTACAAAAACATCGGCTGCCTGCCTGACCTGCGCGCCCCCGAGCTCCGCCAAATTTTTGATCACGAAGTCTCCCATCGTTCCTGAGCCCTCCTGTGCTTTTTTTCTACTATATAATGGGGGAGATTCCTCCAGAACCGTCTCAAGGAGGATTTGGCGATCCTTCCGGAAACGGAAGCAGGGCGTCGGATACGGCTTTGCAGGCAAAAAAACACCGATCTATCGGACCGGTGCTCATGGGCCGGCAATTCCGGCGGCAACGCATCAGGCTTGAAGATTGGCGATCGCCGTCTTCAGGATCTCGCAGGACTGTGCGAATTTGCGCTGTTCCTCCCAGGTCAAATTCAACTCCAGCACCTCCTCGATCCCTCCGTCGCCGATGATGGCGGGGACCCCGGCGCAGACGCCCGTCTGCCCGTATTCGCCCTCCAGCACGGCGGAGACGGCGATGATCTTATGCTCGTCGTTCAAGATCGAACGTACAAGGTAAGCCAACGCGTTGCCGATCCCGAACTGCGTATTGCCCTTGCGCGTAAAAATCTCCCACCCCGCGTCTTTGGTTTTTTGCGCGATTTCATCCAAATGGACGTGGCGAAATCGCTCTTTATGCTGCTCCAAAATATGCAGCAGCGGCTTCCCGCCGATCGTGACATGCGACCAGGCGACAAACTGGGATTCGCCGTGTTCGCCCATCGCGTACCCGTTAACGCTGCGCGGGTCAATCGAAAACACCTCCGACAGCAGCGTTTTCAGGCGGGCCGAATCGATCGAAGTACCGGTACCGATCACCCGGTTCCGCGGAAACCCCGATACCTCGCGCACGATGTAAGTCACGATGTCAACCGGATTGGCGGCCACGACAAAGACGCCGTCAAACCCTCCCCCAACGATGCGGCTGACGATATCCCGCGTGATTTTCTCCGCTTCCTCCAGCACGTCCAGCCGCGTTTGCCCCGGTTTCGGATTGGCTCCCGCCGTCAGCACAACGACGTCCATGTCGCGGCAGTCCTCCACCCGGCCGGCCGACACCTTCGTGCGGGCCGGCGTAAAATCCATGCAATGCGACAAATCCAGCGCATGCGCCACCGCGCGGTCATACGTCCGGTCGATCATCATGATCTCGTCGCAGATCGATTGATTGATCATGGAATAGGCGCAAGCCGTACCGACCAGTCCGGACCCGACAATCGTCACCTTCCTCGCTTTTTTGGCCATTCCGCCGCCTCCTTATCCTGCCCTCTCTTTTATCTTACGCCTGAATTATACCCGCAAACCAATAGACCCGTATATTAGGCACGCACACATGAAAAAACTGCCGGGACAAACCTCCCGACAGTCGATCGTGGCTGGATTAACTTTTCATCCGCGGATCAAGCGCATCGCGCAAACCGTCGCCCATCAAGTTGAAGGCCAGCACGGTCAGCATAATCGAAATCCCCGGGAAAACGACGGTCCACGGGGCGGTGGCGATGAACTGCCGCGAGTCCGACAGCATCTTGCCCCATTCCGGCGTAGGCGGCTGCGCGCCCAGACCAAGGAAGCCGAGCGCGGCCGCTTCGATGATCGCCGTAGCGATCCCCAGCGTGCCTTGCACGATAATCGGCGTTAAGCTGTTGGGCAGGATGTGCCGCAGCAGAATCGCGCTGTTCTTCATCCCTATGGCCCGCGCGGCGGTGATATACTCTTCATTCTTCAAGCTCAGCACCTTCGCCCGCACCAGCCGGCCATAGGTCGGAATGTTGACGATAGCGATGGCGAGCAGCGCGTTCTGCAGGGACGGGCCGAGAATGGCCACGATCGCGATCGCCAGCAGGATGCTCGGGAACGCCAGCAGGATATCGAACAGACGCGAGATAATCATGTCGATCCATTTGCCGTAGAAACCCGCCAAGATGCCGAACAACGTCCCCAGAATGATCGATCCCACGACGGAAAACGTACCGACCCACAGGGAAATGCGGGCCCCGTAAAGCACGCGGGAAAACAGGTCGCGTCCGAGGTCGTCCGTCCCGAACCAATGGGCCGAGGACGGAGCTTTCAGGCGGTCGCGCAAAACCTGCGTATCGTACTCATAAGGGGCGATGACCGGTGCGAGCAGCGCGATCAGAATGAAGAAGCCGAGCATGATGAGGCCGACCATCGCGATTTTATTTTTGCGGAACGCTCTCCACGCATCGCGCCAAGGTCCGGAAACCTTCTCGGCCGGGACGGAGGTGCTTCCGTTGGATGTTGCCGTAGTTGCTTGCGCCATGGGTTTCCCTCCTTTACCGGTACCGGATGCGCGGATCGACCGCTGCGTACAGCAAATCCACGATCAGATTAATGACGACGAATAGGAAAGCAATGATCAGAATCCCGGACTGAATGACCGGATAATCGCGCGAACTGATCGCCTCGTAAATATACCGTCCCACGCCAGGCCAAGCGAAAATCGTTTCGGTCAGGACCGCGCCGCCGAGCAGCGCGCCCGTTTGCAGACCGATGACCGTCAGCACGGGAATAAACGCATTTTTCAGCGCATGCTTATATACGACGATGAACTGAGAAAGACCTTTGGCTTTGGCCGTCCGAACGAAATCCGAATTCATGACCTCGAGCATGCTGGACCGCGTCATCCGAGCGATGACCGCCATCGGAATCGTGCCCAGCGCCACGCTTGGCAAAATCAAATGCTTGACCACCGTCCATAACTGATCCCAACGGCCCGCGATGAGACTGTCGATCAGATACAGATTGGTTACGGCTTCTACCGGATCCCGCTGGTTCATTCGCCCGATCGAAGGCAGCCAATGCAGCTTGAGCGAGAAAATCCACTGCTCCATAAGCCCGAGCCAGAAGATCGGCATCGATACCCCGATCAGCGCGATGAGCATGCAAATGTAATCGAACCAAGAGTTTTGCCTCCAGGCGCTGATAATGCCGGCGTTCACGCCAAAGAAAATCGCAAACGCCATGGCCGCCACGGTTAACTCCGCCGTTGCCGCCAGATACGGGGTGATCTCCTGGGCAATCGGCACTCTCGTGCGGATCGATTGCCCCAGGTCACCTTTCAGCAAATCTCCCATGTACGCGAAATACTGCTGATACCACGGATTGTTCAGACCAAGCTGCTCGCGGAGCGCTTCTTTGGACTGCTCCGTCGCCTTCTGCCCCAGAATCGTTTCCGCGGGATCGCCGGGAATCGCATGGATAATGGAGAACACGATAATCGTCATGCCGATCAGGACAGGAACCATGATGAGAATTCGTTTCAACACATAAGCTTTCAAGATGAGGTTCACCCGCCAGAGGCGTTAAGATACCGCCTGTTATTCGAAATAGATGTTGCTGTAGTACTCCGTACCTGTCGGCGCCGGCACATAACCTTTCAGATTCGCTTTCGCTGCCAGGAGCGGCGTCGTATGCACGAGCGGAATCCATGGCGCGTCGGCCTTGATGATTTCCTGCGCTTGTTTGTATAACTCTTCGCGTTTCGATTGCTCGGTTTCTTTTTGCGCCGCAATCAACAATTCATGCAGCTCATCGTTCGCATAATAGCTGTAGTTGTTGGACGGAATCGCGTCTTTGTCCAACAGTGTGTACAGGAAGTTGTCCGGGTCTCCGTTGTCGCCGGTCCAGCCGAGCATGAACAGATCGTCTTTTTCGCCGGCTTGCGCATCGTCCAGATAAGTGGCCCATTCCGGAGATTCGATAACAACCTTCACGCCAACCGCTTCGAAGTTCTGTTGGATGACTTCGGCAACTTTCTTGCCGTCCGGCATATAAGGACGGGATACCGGCATCGCGTAGAAGACATATTCGCCCGGCAGGCCGTTTGGATAACCCGCTTCCGCCAGCAGCGATTTTGCTTTCTCCGGATCAAACTCATAATCGGCGATGCTCTCGTTGTAACCCCATAGGGACGGCGGCATCGGGTTCTTGGCCGGTTCCGCTTGGCCGGCGAAGAAGGCATCGATGATCGCTTGCTTGTCGACGGCATAGTTCAGCGCTTGTCTAACTTTCACGTCGTTAAACGGTTCTTTCTTGAGGTTGAAGCCGACGTAACCGACGTTGTTGGAAGGACGCTCGATCTTTTGCAGATCCGGGTTCGCTTCCAGCGTCGCCAGATCGTCCGGGCTCAAGTCTTCCATCAAATCGATCTCGCCGCTTTGCAAAGCGTTGAAGCGCGCGGAGTTGTCCGGAATGGAGCGAACGATAACTTTGTTCAGCTTCGGAAGCCCTTCTTTCCAATAGTTCGCATTCTTCTCCAGCGTGATCGAGTCGTTGCGTTTCCATTCTTTGAACACGAACGGGCCTGTACCGACCGGTTCGTTCTTGAAGTTTTCCTTCTTCTCCTGAATGGCCGTCGGGCTGGCGATCCCGAAGGAGGTCATGGCCAGGTTTTGCAGGAACGGCGCTTGCGGCTGGTTCAATGTGAATTCGACCGTGTTGGCATCAACCGCATTAACTTCTTTGATGACGCGTTTGCCGTCAGGGCCAAACATGGAATCGTAGTAGTCGAAGGAGTCGCCTTCGAATTTAAATTCGCTGGTTGGATCGGTCCAGCGGTTGAAGTTGAATACGACCGCGTCGGCATTGAAGTCGGTGCCGTCATGGAATTTCACGCCTTGACGCAACGTGAAGGTGTATTTCAAACCGTCGTCGGACACCGTCCAGCTCTCGGCCAGCGAGCCCTGAACCTCTGTTGTTCCTTCTTTGTACTCCAGTAGAGAGTCAAACACTTGGTGCGCGATTTTCAGCGACTCACCGTCCGTTACGATCGCCGGATCCAGGGAAGCGGAATCCCCGCCGCGGCCGACAATCAACGTGTCTTGGGCGGAATCGGCCGGAGCGTTCGCTTCCGTATTCGTCCCCGCATTCGTTCCGCCGGAGTTGCCGCCACCGGCACTGTTGTTCCCCCCGCAGCCCGTAAGGGCAACGGCTGCGCTAAGCATCATGACCAATACGACACTGCTCCATCTTCTTGCTTTCATATTGTGGCTCCCTTCTGAAATACGATATATAATTTCTTGTTTATAAGAAGCCGGGCTTAGTTTCCGGCTATAAACCATGGCGGTAGTCCAAAACGTCATCTTTCGATCACGAAGTCAGTCTGTCACGTAGCTTCCAGCAAGCTAACGGACACCAGAAACGCTATTGGCCTGCTTTGGGGCAGTTCCCGATTCTAACGGACCGAGAAGACCTTATTCTCAGTTAAAAGCGGCTAAGTGGCCGCATGAGTGAGCAATAAGGCCTCTGGAGTCCGTTACGGCGGGAAATAGCCGGGAAATGGGCAAATAAGGTCATTACGGTCCGTTACGCAGCCGTGCAGCCGCGCTGCCGGGCGTCCCTAGCTTCATCCAACCTTCTCGTTGCTCCCAACCTGACTTTTTGAACAAAGATTTAATTGCTTTAAGCCAACGCGCTTCCTGCGGCCTTCGCTTCCGTGAACAGGTGGCAGGCTGTCAGGTGGCCCGCTTCCGTCTCGGCCAGCTCAGGGCGGCGCCTCCGGCAGACGTCCATCGCCATTGGACAACGCGTATGGAACGCACAGCCGACCGGCGCATTGGCAGGACTGGGCACTTCGCCCTGCAGGATGATCCGCTCCGTCTTCTTGTCCGGATCGGGCTCCGGTACGGCGGACAGCAACGCCTGCGTGTACGGATGCTGAGGCGCCGAGTACAGCTTGTGCTTGTCGGCAATTTCGACGATACGCCCGAGGTACATCACCGCGACCCGATCGCACATATGCTTCACGACGCTCAAATCGTGGGCGATAAAAATATACGTCAAGCCGAATTCCTCCTGAAGATCCTGGAGCAGGTTCACGACCTGCGACTGGATCGACACGTCAAGCGCCGAAACCGGTTCGTCGGCGACGATTAGCTTCGGCTGCAGCGACAACGCGCGGGCGATGCCGATCCGCTGGCGCTGGCCGCCGGAGAACTGATGCGGATAACGCTGCAGATGGCTCTGCGTTAATCCGACGACATCGATCAGCCGGTCGATCATGGCCCGGCGTTCCTTGGCATTGCCCACACCGTGCACAATCAGCGGTTCCTCCAGGATGCGCTGCACGGTGTGGCGTGGATCCAGCGAAGAGAACGGGTCCTGGAACACGATCTGCATATCTTTGCGTTTTCGGCGCAGCGCTTCGGGAGACAAGGCGGTCATATCCTCTCCCTCGAACAGCACCTTTCCACCGGTCGGCTCGATCAGCCGGAGCAGCGAACGGCCGGTCGTTGATTTGCCGCAGCCGCTCTCCCCCACCAGCCCGAACGTTTCGCCCTTATTCACCGTAAATGAGATGTCGTCCACGGCTTTGACGAATTGCTGCGACTTGCCGAACCATCCGCCCCCGAGGGGGTAGTATTTTTTCAAATGCTCCACTTGCAGTAACGGTTCACTCATACGACTTCCTCCTGTGGCGTTTCATGGAGCCAACAACGGCAGCTATGCGCCGTTTCGTATTCCTTGAGCTCAGGCAACTGCTCCAGACAAACCGGCATCGCGTGCGGACATCGTTCGGCGAACCGGCAGCCCTTCATCCGCGTGTTCAGGATCGGCACATTGCCCGGAATGGAGAACAAGCGTTTGCGGTCTTCGTCCATGCGCGGCACCGATTTGATCAACCCTTGCGTGTAGGGATGCAGCGGATTTTTGAAAATATCCCGCACGTTGCCCTCCTCCACGACTTTCCCCGCATACATGACGGCGACCCGGTGGCACATATCGGCG
Source organism: Paenibacillus sp. JL3B1040 (assembly GCF_057063165.1). Taxonomy (NCBI): domain Bacteria; kingdom Bacillati; phylum Bacillota; class Bacilli; order Caryophanales; family Paenibacillaceae; genus Paenibacillus; species Paenibacillus tiangongensis. The sequence goes on from NZ_CM169317.1 coordinate 4,415,712, forward strand.
ACGACCCCAAGATCGTGCGTAATCATCATGACGGCGGTGCCGTTCTCTTCGTTCAGGCGCCGGATCAGATCGAGAATCTGCGCCTGGATGGTCACGTCGAGCGCCGTGGTTGGTTCGTCTGCGATCAGCAGCTCCGGGTTGCAGGAGATCGCCATCGCAATCATGACCCGTTGCCGCATCCCGCCGGACAACTGGTGCGGATACTCGTCGATGACGGCTTCCGGCCTTGGGATACCTACCTTTTTCAGCATGTCGATCGTATGCTCGCGCGCTTCTTTTTTGCGGAACCCCCGGTGCAGTTGGACCGTCTCTCCGATTTGCTGACCTACGGTAAACAATGGATTCAGCGATGTCATCGGCTCCTGAAAAATCATCGAAACGGAGTTGCCGCGAATTGCCCGCATTTCCCGTTCCTTCATCGGAACGATATCCTGCCCTTTAAATAAAATCGACCCGTCGGTGATTTTACCGGGAGGCTGCGGGATGAGCTTCAAGATCGACAAGGAGGTCACGCTCTTGCCGCAGCCCGATTCCCCAACGACGCCGAGCACCTCGCCGGGATTGACAAACAAGTTCACGCCGTCCACCGCAGGGATTTCACCCCGATCGGTAAAAAAGTGGGTGTGCAAATCCTGAATCTGCAAAATGGGTTGAATCATGTTCCTGCCCCTTTTCCTGAAAAATGGAATATTGCGGTCTTCACGAACAGCTTCACCGACAATCTCTCTTTCGACAATGTCCGCCATAAAAAGACAAGTGTATAATTGTTCTGTCTTACTGTGATTCACTAAAGCGATAGGCTAAAGTCAGGCCTTCGAGCCTCTTTTCTTAGATGCTTGAGTATTGTCAAAAGCCGTCTCTTAAGAGAGGACGAATGTGTATTCCCATTTCTTTGCTGCAACGAGATAAAGTAGAGGAATAAGCGAGGACGACAATTGGAGCGATATATGATAGGTCACAATTTTTGCCGCTATTTCGCTAAAAAGTGACAATTAATCGAACTTTGGTCAATTGAGGTGTTAAGTTAACTGACACAAAACAGAAAAATGTTTATTTGATAAGTTACTTTACAGCATTTTTATAGGATAGACAATAGAAAATTTCTTAGTGTCAGGTCTATGACAGCTATTTGCGTACGATCTTTTAAATTTGAGATACTGGGAGGATTTGGAGTACAATGGAGCTAAATGCTATCCAAATTTCGCGAGAGGTGATCTTATGAATTCTGAGCCAACGAGTATCTATGATTCCGAAGTCCGTACCATTACGGGCGAATCGACGACGCTCGCCCCCTACCGCGGCCAAGTGCTGCTGATCGTCAACACCGCCAGCGCCTGCGGTTTGACTCCGCATTACGCAGGGCTGCAGCGCCTTTACAGTCAATATAAGGACCAAGGCTTCTCCGTCCTTGGTTTCCCTTGTAACCAGTTCGCCGAGCAGGAGCCCGGGACTGAAGCGGAGATCAAGGCATTTTGCGAAACGAATTATCAGGTCACCTTCCCGCTCTTCGCCAAAATCGACGTATATGGGGAGCAAGCACACCCGTTATACCGATATCTGCTTAAGCATACGCCAGATCCTTACGACACCGGCGATATCGAATGGAACTTCGTGAAGTTCCTCGTTAACCGGGAGGGCGCGATCGTCAAGCGGTACGGTGCCCGCACCGAGCCGTCGGAAATCGAGCCGGACCTTCAGGCGCTGCTGGCCGGTTCGGCGGCAAGCCGCTAAACTTTGAGCCCTTAAACGCAATGCGCGATAACGGCAAAAAAGCCGCGGGAGCCATAAGCTCTCGTGGCTTTTGGGGTTTGCCGGCCTGCGTCCACGTTATCTTTTCAGCTTGCGGTTGTTGAACCATAGCGGCACGCGGAATACCAGATTGATCAACAGCACGACGAACACAAGCACGGCGGCCGACTTATCGGCGATTTCCCGAGCATCCTCCACAATCGCCTCCGATTGGACATACCAAAGATGGACAGCCAAGGTCTCCCCCGGTGAAAACAGGTTGAAGTCCCACATTTCCCCTGAAGTGCTAAGCCCCGCCGTCAAAATAATCACGGCCGATTCCCCGAAGGCGCGGCCCGCCACTAGACAGATGCCGGTGACGATCGCCTGCATCGCCACGGGGATCACGACGGTGCGGATCGCCTGAAAATGCGTAGTGCCCAGCGCATAGGCTCCGTTTCTAAGCTCGTTTGGCACGGCACGGACCGCCTCTTCCGTCACCCGGGCCAGCATGGGCAGGTTAAGGAATGCCAAGCTAACCGCTCCGCCAAGGATCGTGAGACCGATCCCGAAATATTCGGCGAAGATCGCCAAGCCCAACATGCCGAAGACGATCGAAGGCACGGAGGACAGTGATTCCACGCAGATGCGCAGCACCTCCGTAAACCGATTGTTCGGCGCGTATTCCGCCATATATATGCCGGCGCCAACGCCGATCGGAATTGAGATCAGCAGCGAAAGGAACAGAACATAGAAGGAATTGAACAGCATCGGACCGATGCCTCCGCCGGCATCGATTTCCTCCGGCAGCTTAATCAGGAAGCCCCAGGAAATCTGCGGCAGCCCTTTGCTCAGGATCGTGAACAGCAGCCAAGCGATCAACAGCAGGATCGCCGCTCCCAATCCGTAAAAGACGCCGGTGGCCGCGCGGTCCCACAGCAAAGAGCGGGTATATTTCCGGGATCGTTGAAACCCGTTCATGGTTTACACCTCTCTCTTTCGGCCGACGAAGCGGATGAGCAAAATCAGGGCAAAGGAAATGAGCAGCAGCAGAAACGCCATCATATGCAGGCTGTAGTTCCACGTCGATTCGAACTCCACATTGGAGATTTGCATCACGATATTGCTCGTCAGCACCGAAGCTGGAGCAAACAGCGACTTTGCCAACTGCGGCGTATTGCCGATGACCATGACCACGGCCATCGTCTCGCCGATGGCGCGGGTCATGCCCAAAATGACGGCGGCGACGATCCCGCGACCGGCCGCCGGCAGCACCGCTTTGAAAATCGTCTGCAGTCGGGTCGAGCCCAGCGCGTAAGAGGCGTCACGGTACTTTTTGGGTACGGCAGTGATGGCATCGTCGCTTATTCGGCTGATCGTCGGCAGAATCATGACCGTCAGCACCAGCGCGGCGGCCAGCAGCCCGTCGCCCAGGCCCTCGCCGCTTAGTTCGCGAAGCAGCGGAAGCAGCACCGTCAACCCGAGATAGCCATAAACGATCGACGGGATACCGACCAGCAGGTCCAGCAGCGGGCGTACGATTTTTTTAAGCCAATGGGGCGCAATTTCCGCGATCAGAATCGCCATGCCCACCGAAACCGGGACGGCAATAATCATGGTTAAAGCGGTTAAGGACAACGTATTGACGATAAACAAGGCGGCGCCAAACCGGCCCTCCTCCGGCGTCCAATCGAAGGAGAAGAAAAATTCGGCGAACGAAACGTCCCGGAAGGTCAGAATGGCCGTCCTGCCGATGAAGAAAACGACCAACGCCAGTACGAAGCATAACGCCAAAATGCTGAACAGAAAGTAGTTTTTGAATAGCCGGTCCATCCGTCGCGCCCGGTTGTTTCCGGCCGTCAGTCCGCGCGGAGGCTCGGGGGCCGTGCCGGCGTGCGAAGCGGTGTGTTGAGCAGGTAAATTCACCCTGGTTCCTCCCATGCATAAGACCAGCCCCGTTGTATGGGGCTGGCCGGGTTCATGCAAGCTTCTGCTTTATTTCATTGCCGAAATCGGAATGAATTTCAATTTTTTCAGTGAGCCTTCCTGGAACTTCTTGCTTTGAACATATTCGATAAACGCTTTTGTCGCTCCGGTCGGTTGACCTTTGGTCATGTAGTAGCCGTACGACCAAATTTTATATTTGCCGTTGATGACATTTTCTACCGTGGCTTCAACCCCGTTGTGTTTCACGGCTTTGATGTCCTTCCCGCTGATGTACGTCAAATCGATGTAGCCGATTGAATTCGGTGTCGTGGCTACGGCCGTTTTCATGTCGCCGCTGGAGCCCACTTCCTTGTAGTTCTTTTCCTTTTTCACGATATCTCCGCCGCCGAGCGCCTTCGCCTGGTAGTTGACGCGCGTGCCCGAACCGAACGAACGAGTGATGACCACGATGTCTTCGTCGTCGCCGCCAACCTCTTTCCAATTGGTGATTTTTCCGGCGTAAATGCCTTTCAGTTGCTCCGTCGTCAGATTGTCGACGCTTACGCTCTTGTTGACGATCGTCGCGAACGGAATGACCGCAACTTTGTTGGCAACTTGCCCGTCGAACGCTTTAAAGCCGGGAACGTCCGTGCTGGCGTCCCAGTCGCAGGCGCCGATTTCCGCAATTCCTTTCTTTACGGCTTGAGGTCCGGTGACGGAGCCTTTGCCCGAGGCGGCGATTTTCACTTTCGGATGCAGCTTTTGAAACTCCTTGGCCGCTTGCAAAGTCAGCGGCAGCAACGCCGTCGAGCCGTTCACCGTTATTTTGCCCTTGAGCTCGTCCTTCGCCCAAGCGGACCCCGAAATCGTCGTCGACAGCAGCACTGCCGAGGCTACCGTGACCAATGATAATTTTTTCAACCAGTTCATTCAAATAAAACTCCTTCCGGATTCGATTATTTTGTCAGTTCCGTCGATTTGCCGCCTTGCACCAAGATTACCTTGCCGTCTGCGATGAGCGCGATCATTCCGTTCTTCGCCAAAGCCCATTCGGAAACGGACGCTTTCGTGCCGTACAACTCCGTTTTTGCGCCGGTTGGGGCGACTTCGAACAAATGGCTTCCGTTGGCATCCTCAGCAAGAATGACCAGCTTACCGTTAATGACATCGCTCGAGATGACGTCAACGTCGGCGACCAGATTACTGATCTTCGTACCGTCCGCCGAGATGAGTTTCAGCACGCTGCCTTCCGCAGCCCCATCCGGATCGGCACTGATATATGCCGCGCTGCCATTCGGCAGAAGGGACAGATACAGCTTGTTGTCCAGTTCTTTCGTCAGTTGCACCGGTTTGGCGTCCTTCTTGCCAAGCTCCAGCGAATAGACTTGCGTCCCTGCTTTAGAGTAATCGATCGTCAGCGACTCTTCCGTGCCTTCTTTGTCCGTTTCGGCTTTACCCGTCACGTTGACGAAGTAAACCAGCTGCTTCTCGTCCGGAGATACTTGTACCTCGGCTTTGTTCTCCACTTTATCGGCCAGCACTTCCGTTACTTGCGCCGTATCCAGGCTTATGTATGCGATTTTCTCCTGCTTGTCGCCTTGGATGAAATAGATTTTCTTGCCGTCTGCCGACCAGGTCAAATCCGTCTTCACCGATGTGTCGGCACCAAGCTGCTTGACCGTACCGTTCCCCGTATCGATCAGGAACAAAGCGCCGGTTTCATCCGTAAAAGCCGCAGTGGTATGGTCTGGCGACAAGGCTGCCCCAACGACATTTCCGTTATCGGAAAAGAGCTCGGATTGGCCACCGTTCCCCAATTTTAATAGCTGCACGGTTGCCGCATCGTCTTGACTGACGATGACATTGCCGGCTGCGTCGAACCACGGTGCGGAAAATTGGCCGCTCAAACGCGCAGTGCTGCGAAGCTCGCTTGTACCCGGAAGCACCTCGCCTCCCAATGCTTGAACAAGCGCAGCCGGTTCGACGTATACCGAACCTTGTACGGACAGCGGAGCCACTGTAAACTGGGCGTTAACTCCGTCGACCCGGTACCCTTTGGAGCCGGCTTTCAGCGTGACCGCGTGTTGCCCCAGGCTGTCGGTCACCGTTAATTCGGCGCCGGATTGCTTGATGGTTGCCCCCAACCCGCCGGCCAAATCGCGAAGCGAATACAAGACCGCTTGATTGACCGTCACGGTTTTCAGCGATACTTTGGCGCCGTCGATCACAACGCTTTGGTTCACCACTTTCAGTTGGCCTGCGGCGACTTGGGCCGCGACCGGCTTGAAGCCGGCTTCGGCTGCCGCGCTAGACGCCATCGCTGACGTCGCCACGACCGCGGAGGCCAGAATCATCCCCATAACCTTACTCATCTTCATTCATTTCACCCTTTATATTGGCATATGTAACTACGATTTGATTGTCGTATACAATTGTTAAATCAATTCTCGTAGATTGTAAGGTGATGTAAAAACGAAAAAAAAATTCTCCCCTTTATCGGTAAAAAGACCGTGTTCATTTCGACGATTTTCGCTATAATCGAGTTATGATGACGACTAGAAGAACCGAACCTTTTCGCTACTCCCTAAATCCGCCGATAGAGGCATCGCTCGAAATCCTATCCATCGACGGGCTAGCGTTACCCTGCAAACCTGCGCAGATCGATCTGATCGATATCAGCAAATCGGGCTGCCGGGTCCGTACCGAATTAAATCTGCACGCGTCCTCCCACGCCATACGCATCCTGCTTCACGTGCGCTTAAGCGAGGAGATCCGCACCTTTCCCGGAGAAATCCGCTGGCAGAAGGAGCTTGAACCCCCAAACCAACATTATGGACTACACTTGGAACTGAACGATGAAGAGAAGGAGGAACTGAATATCGAGTTGCGGGGGATGGCGGCAGCTCGGAGGATTTTCGTCAAGTAAAAAGTAAAAGCAAGCGCCCCGGCCGGTAATATATGGCGGGGCTTGATTCTCGTCTCGGTTGGGGTTATAATATTTCTTGCTTAGCTTTTGCGGGTGTAGTTCAATGGTAGAATGCCAGCTTCCCAAGCTTGAGGCGAGGGTTCGATTCCCTTCACCCGCTCCATAACCTTTTTTAACCTCTAAACCCTTTGGTCACAAAGGGTTTTTTTGATTTATTCGGAAGTTGAACTGCCGAGGATCCCGGCACCGCCACGGGCCATGGCGTTCGATTCCTGAGGCGGTTTTGCGGCATCCTGGGGGTGAGAACGCCCAAAATAGATGTTGATCTGCGGCGTCCGCTGTCGGGGTTCTCATCCCAACCTGGGACGCAACAAAAAAAGCACCCAAACGGGTGCTAACAAAGGCTCTTTCTGTCCCCGTCGGGGTACTCTCGCACCGCTCGAGACTCCGCTCCTCCACCCCGCTTCCGCGGGCGTTTTCGCTGCGACGAACCCCTATGGGGGTTCTCATCCCAACCTGGGACGCAACAAAAAAAGCACCCAAACGGGTGCTCTTTCGTCACGTCCCAGGAGGGATTCGAACCCCCGACCGACGGCTTAGAAGGCCGTTGCTCTATCCAGCTGAGCTACTGGGACACCTAGACATAAAAAAGGATGCGTTAATAATTATAGCGCATCCCTTTTGTTTTTTCAAAGCGATTTTCGGCAAAACATTGGCGTTTTCTTAAGTCGTCAACTGCTCCAACCGGGCGGCAATCTGCTCGTTGGCGAGCAAATTTTGCAAAAACTCCTTGCGTTGGATTCCCGGATCCGGCCACCCCCGGTCTCCAAACTGGTCTTCCGCTACTTCGGCAAACGCCTGATGCAGATTATTGTCGTACCAATCGATCTCCAAATCGGCATCGCTGCGGATCATCCGGATAATTTCATATCCGTTGCCGTCCACGGTACGAGCCACGTAGACAAAAAGATCGGGATCGCCCACCGCGCCCGGATACACCTGAATCACCGCGCAGGGCCGGTCCTGATATTCGTCCATCCGCCGATATTCGGCGTCCTTGATATAATACGTCACAAGCGATGCTCCTTTCGATGGGATCTAAAGGCAGCTACAGCAACGCCGCAAAACCGGAGCGCTCCATTTGCCTCCGGGTCTCCGCCGTGCCCAGCCGGTATATTTCTCGATACAACGCGTTCAAGTGGCTCTCGTAGCTGCGGTTTACCTCGCTCTCCGGCGAATCCGGCCAGGGGTACGTAAAAGCGAGAAAGCCGCTTTCCTCCTTCTCGCCCAACTGCTCGAGCATATGGCTTAGGGTATCCGCCTCCTGCCGGGTGGCTTCAACCTCCCATTCATACGCCGCGGCACTGGGATCTTCAAGCAGCGATCGCCCTTGAACAGAGATGTAAAATGACCTCTTTTCCAAGTCCCTCCCTCCTTTCTGTCGCTTGCTTTAACCTCGCGCTTTGCCGCCTACAAGCCATAGTTTTCCATAATGGACAGACATTTTATGCCCTCGTTCGGCATAATTTGTTAATACTTTTCACCCGGTCGGCAAGCGGGACTGTAAAGCAATGCGGAGAGGAGATAGCAAAAATGTGCGGAATAACCGGCTTTATCGAATGGAACCGGGACTTGACCAAAGAATCGGATCTGGTGTTATCCATGACGTCCTGTCTGGAAAAACGGGGACCCGATGCCCAGGGGACATGGATTTCCGGACCGTGTGCTTTCGGACATCGGCGCCTTAGCGTCATAGACCCCGAGAACGGGGCGCAACCGATGATTATTCATGAAGAAGATGCGGTGTTTACGATCGTATATAATGGGGAACTTTATAACGCTCCGGAGCTGAAGGCCGAGCTGCAGAGGAGAGGCCGTACGTTTCGCACCAATTGCGACACGGAGGTGCTGCTGCAATCGTATATCGAGTGGGGGCCGGATTGCGTATACCGGCTGAACGGGATATATGCCTTCGCGATTTGGGACAGCGTCCGGGAGCACGTCTTTTTTGCCCGGGACCGCCTCGGGGTGAAACCGTTGTTCTACAGCGAAATGGACGGCACGCTGATCTTCGGCTCCGAGCCAAAGGCGATTTTGCGCCATCCGAAGGTGGAGCCGGTCGTCGGGCCCGAAGGCCTTGCCGAAATTTTCGTCATTGGTCCGGCGCGAACACCCGGCCATGGCGTTTACAAGGATCTAAAGGAGTTGCGTCCGGGTCACGTGATGATCTTCAACCGCAGCGGGCTGCGTAAATACGCCTACTGGAAGCTGGAAGCCGAACCCCATACGGACAATGTGGAGGAGACGGCCTCGACGATCCGCAAGCTGCTGCAGGACACGATGGATCGCCAGCTCATCTCCGACGTGCCGGTGTGCACTTTGCTGTCCGGCGGTCTGGACTCCAGCGCGCTGACGGCGCTCGCCGTCGATTACTACAAGCGGACCGGCCGTGGACAATTGCATACGTATTCGATCGACTACGTCGATAACGACAAGCATTTCCAGGCCCACAGCTATCAGCCCGGGGCGGACGGCCCGTGGATACAGCGTATGGTCGAGGAAATGCGGACGGCCCATCACGCCATTCAATTCGACACCCCCGAGCTGGTCTCGGCGCTGCCCGATTCGACGATTGCCCGCGACCTGCCGGGTATGGCCGACGTTGACGCTTCGCTGCTGCTGTTTTGCCGGGAGATCAAAAAAGGGGCGACGGTCGCCATCTCCGGCGAAGCCGCGGACGAAGTCTTTGGCGGATACCCGTGGTTCCATCGCGAAGAACTGCTCAATTCGGGGACGTTCCCGTGGTCGGTGGCGACCGGGCTGCGCGCCGATTTGCTGTCTCCGGAAATCCGCGAATGGATCAAGCCGGAACAGTACCTCGCCGATCGTTACAGCGAAGCGGTAGGGGAGACGCCGAAGCTGGAAGGGGAGGTGGGGGAGAGGGCCCGGATGCGGGTCATGTCTTACCTGAACATCACGCGGTTCATGCCGACGCTGCTCGATCGCAAGGACCGCATGAGTATGGCCGCTGGACTGGAAGTCCGCGTACCTTATTGCGACCACCGTCTGGTGCAGTACGTCTGGAACATCCCGTGGGAGATCAAAACGACCGGGAACCGGGAAAAAGGAATTTTGCGCAAAGCGCTCGAAGGCATTCTGCCCGAAGACGTGTTGTACCGCAAAAAGAGCCCCTATCCCAAAACGCATAACCCGAACTACCTTACTGCGGTGCGCGATCAAATGCTGAACATCCTCGACGACGCGACCTCGCCGATCCTGCCGCTGATCGATGCGAACAAAATCCGCGCCATCGCCGCATCCAAGGAATCGTCCACCAACCTGCCGTGGTTCGGTCAACTGATGAGCGGCCCGCAGCTGTTCGCTTATTTGTCGCAGGTAAACTTCTGGCTGAGCGCATACAACGTCAAAATTCGATAATTCAAAGCGTAAAAAGCAAGCCGGGCCCCTCCGCTCCTGGCTTGCTTTTGTCATGAACGCGAATTGCTTACAACGAGCTGGAAATCCTGCTGTTCAGTTTACCTGCGTCCCGCCCAGCTTCTCCGCGAGCGCCCGCAGCGCCGCACCGCGATGGCTGATGGCCTGCTTCTCCTCCAGCGTCAGCTCGGCGAATGTCTTCTCGTAGGCCGGCAGGTAAAACAGCGGGTCGTACCCAAACCCGCCGCCGCCCGCCGGCTCGGAGGTGATCCAGCCTTCGACCTCGCCGGAGGCTTCGATGAACCGCCCTCCGGCCGGGTCATACAGGGCCAAGTGGCAGACGAACCGCGCCGTGCTCAGCAGCGGCTGTTCCGTATCCTCCCCGAGCCGCCGCTTCTCCAACTCGGCGAGCAGCTTCTCGTTGTTGTCCTCGTCGCTGGCGTTTTCCCCGGCGTAACGCGCCGAATAAACGCCCGGAGCGCCGTCCAGTTGGTCGACGCAAAGTCCCGAATCGTCGGCCAGCACGGGGCGGCCCAGCGCATCGCCGACCGTTTTGGCTTTTTTGCGGGCGTTCTCCGCGAACGTCGTCCCATCCTCCACTACTTCCGGAACGTCCGGGTAGTCCGCCAAGCTCCGAACCTCTTTGCCAAGCGGTGCCAATGCATAGGCGAACTCCCGCACCTTCCCGGCATTGCGGGTCGCAACAATAATCACCGGTCCTTCGATCATGACTACACCGCCGATCCGGACTGCCTGCTGCCGATCTGGAGCGCAATCGGTCCCAGCGCCTCGCGCTGCTGCTCGATCATCTCTCGAATCCCTTTCTCGGCGATGGCTAGCAAACCGTCCAACTCCGAGCGGGAGAACGGGCTTTCCTCGCCGGTGCCTTGCACCTCAACGAATTGGCCCCGGCCGGTCATAACGACGTTCATGTCCACCTTCGCTTTGGAATCCTCCTCATAATTAAGGTCCAGGAGCGTATCTTCCCCGACGATCCCTACGCTGACGGAAGCAAGAAAATCGGTGATCGGAAACTTCGGCAGCGCATGTTTCTGAGCGATCCTATGCATCGCCAGCGCCATCGCCACGAAAGCTCCCGTAATCGACGTGGTCCGTGTTCCGCCGTCCGCCTGCAGCACGTCGCAGTCGATCGTAACCGAGCGTTCGCCCAGGGCCTGAAGATCGACGACCGAACGCAGCGCGCGTCCGATCAGCCGCTGGATTTCCATCGTCCGGCCGCTCAGCTTGCCGCGGGCCGATTCCCGCTGGTTGCGCGTTTGGGTCGCGCGGGGCAGCATCGCATATTCGGCCGTAACCCACCCCTTGCCTTGGCCTTTCATGAACATCGGGACCTTCTCTTCAACGGTTGCGGTACACATCACCTTCGTGTCGCCAACCTCGATATAAACGGAACCCTCCGCATATTTATTGATATTGACGGTTAAATTCATCGGCCGGCGCTCGTCCGCCTGGCGTCCGTTGCTTCTCATCATCATTGCCTCCTACGGTTTCTTGCTGTCTGTATGCTTTCCCTATTCTACCAAAGTGTGGTCATAAAAGCATCTTTCCATTCGGCGAAACAAAAGGAACCCCGCCCATCGCAGGATTCCTTTTGTTAAAGGTCGGCATACCGTTACAGCGGGATTTCGTTGATCGTCTCCGGCCGCATCACCGGTTCGCTGTAGGTCTGATTGTCCAGACCAACGACTTCCTTTTGCCCGTTCAGCCAAATGCGCACCTTGCTGTCGTCTTTGTTTTCCGTGACCGTCAGCACTAGCGACTGCAGCATTTGCGCCGGCAGCTTCTCGCCGGCTTCGAACATATCGTCCGTCAGCGCGACGGTAACGACGCCGTCTTTCGAGATTTCGACGCTGTCGAGCTTGGTGTTGTCGGTCACAACCCGCTCCAGTCCGTCGCCTTGCTGCGGCCCCTTGAGCAGCTCGCCCAGCGCCGATTTGACCGCATCGCCGCCGGCTGGCACGAACCTTGTCACCGGCACGAAATACTGGACACCGTCCGGCGTTGCCGCGGAGAAATACACGATCACCGGGCTCAGTTGAGACAGGCCGGATTCCGCTTTTAGTTCGAGGTTGATGCCGAAGCTGCGACTGAGCGGACGGTCCAGCGGCGTACCGTTCACCGGCATCTCGTTCAGCTTTTCCCCATCAACCCACAGCTGAACCTTCTCCACATCCGGCGTTCCGGTCAGCGTCCAGGTCAACGCTTCGAGAATTTTGCGCTCATCCGCGGCCTCATAACCGGCAAACGCTTGATTGAACTCGACCACGGCCAGCTTCTCGTCTTTTTTGACGGTAACCGCCTTGACCTCGCTGCCCGCCGGAAGTATGCCCCTAAAGCCGGCCGGGAGCAGACCGGCATACTTGCCGTCCTTCACCAGCATCTCCAGCATCCGATTCAGCTTCAGCGCAGCCTCGCCCTCCGGCAGGTGAAGGGCGACCGGGGCCAGCTTACCATGCTCATTCACCAGATAAACCGTAGAAAGGGCCTCCTCTTGCGCAAAGCTTGTCTGTTCTACGGTATCAAGACCCTCCAGCATCCGGGTTTCCATGTCGGCGGGCGGAGGATCGATTTGGGCGGAGTTTCCCCCAAACATGCCGCAGCCCGACAGCAGCAGCGGGAGCGAGATTGCCCCGGCGGCGGCCGTATTTCGTATTCGGCGGTTCCGTTTCATTTTTGTTCGTTCCTCCCTGAGTTTTTCATTTGGCTAAGGTTTGTATTACTATATATACGAGCCTTGTCCCGAAAAATAACTATATTTTTCCGGGAACTGGACAAACTGCTTCATATCCTGTCGATCCGACTAAATCACAAGGAGTAGAGTGTATGGGGATGGAACAACCGAAAGCTAAAGCGCCTTACAGCCTGAACAGTAAAAAGGTCGCCGACGCCACCAAGATGTGGCTGCACAAACGCGGCGTCACCACCGAGCAAATCGCCGAACTCGTTCTGTTTTTGCAGCAAAAATATTACCCGAACCTGACGATGGAAGAGTGCATACATAACGTGGAGCAGGTGCTGACCAAGCGCGAGGTGCAAAATGCGGTGCTGACCGGCATCCAACTCGATATTTTGGCAGAGCAGGGAATGCTGATCCCCGAGCTGCAGGACATGATCGCCAACGACGAGGGATTGTACGGCGTTGACGAAATTCTGGCCTTCTCGATCGTCAACGTTTATGGAAGCATCGGCTTTACCAACTACGGCTACGTCGACAAACTAAAGCCGGGCATTCTCGAGCAACTCAACGACAAGTCCCTGGGACCGTGCAATACGTTCCTGGACGATATCGTCGGCGCGGTCGCGGCTTCGGCCAGCAGCCGAATCGCTCACCGCAAGCAGGCGGAGCGGGAAAAAGAAAAGGGCGAAGAAACGCTTGACGCCGAGCGTTAACCCAATCGGCGCACCCAACAAAAAGGAGAGCGGTATCGACTGCCGCTCTCCTTTTTGTACCGCTTGCCAAACCGAACCGATCAATCCGGCGCAAATCGTACGATTTCGACTTCGCTATCTCCGTGCACCCGCTGCTCTATAGCCCGTCCTTGCCGGACCAGTTCCACCAGATGGGCCAGCGTCTCCGACATGGCAAAGCGCATTTGATGAATGCCAAGTTCCGTGCCGAACAGTGCCGCACAGACATCGAATCCGGTCTGCGGCCGTTCCCGCAGCAAGCCTTCGATGCGCGCCAGCCGCTCCTCATGGTGCTGCTGCAGTTGACGCACGCGTTCTCCGAAATAATCGAACGGATGGCGGTGTCCCGGATAAGCGGTCGCCACCTCGTAGCCGCTAAGCTTCGCGAGCGAATCCAGGAACGATCGCAGCGGCTGCGGATCGCTGCCGGGCAGGAAGCTGACGTTGGGGGAGATTTGCGGCAGTACCGCATCCCCGCAAAACATCAGCTTGTGCTCGGCATCATAAAACGACAGATGACCCGGGGCATGTCCGCCGGTTTCGACCGGCAACCAGGCTCGTCCGCCCATGCGGACCGATTCCCCCTCGCGGAGGAACGTCACTTCGGGAGCCGGGGTGACCTGGGCGACAAAGCCGTGCAAGTGCCCTGGCAGTTGGGCGCACCAGGATTCCGGCATCCCGTGCCGACGGAATAATTCGGGCAGCGCCGCCTGCATTCGGCTGTCCGCACCCCACATCAGCCGCGTCTCCTCAAAAGCACGCGGAGACATCAGCACCGCCGCCCCGGTGATTTCCTGCAAATATCCCGCCAGGCCGTAATGGTCGGGATGGTGATGGGTCAGGACGATCTGGGTAACATCGCGGGGCGTGATCCCGAGCTCGTGCCACGCGACCCGCCACTCCGCCTCCGTCTCGTCCGTCCGCGGCCCCGGGTCGATGATCGTAATTCCCTCTTCACTCCGCAGCACGTAACTGTTCACCCGGCGTAGGGGAGGGGCCATGGAAATCGGGACACGGGCAACGATATCCCGCTCCCAAAGCTGAATTTCCGGCAGCAGCGTCATGGGCGCACCCCCACCAGGATCATGCGCCGGGACGTATCCGGGTCGTAAGCCTCTTCGTCGTAATCGCCATGAACGTGCTGCAGTTCCAGTCCGGCCTCCGTCAGCATGCGCCGAAAATCATCCAACGCGTACAGCTTGATTCGCTCCAGGTAATGCCTCGGCTCCCCTCCGGGAGCGGTAATGGCGATGTCTTTGATCACATAACCGTCTTCGATCCGGCGCCGTTCCACGATCCGCTGCCCTTCATCCTCCCGTTCCGAATGCGGAACAAGATGAGCCGCCGTGTAGGCGGGATTCAGAAAATCGAGGAGAAAGCGGCCGCCCGGCTTCAGCACGCGCGCCGCTTCCCGCAGCACCTTGATCTGATCCCCGTCTGTCTTGAAATACCCGAACGAGGTGAACAGGTTCACCACCGCATCAAACTCTCCGCACTCGAGCGGCAAGCGGCGCATATCGGCCTGGTGCCAGGCGACCCTGTCCTCGATGTCTAGGCGCTTCGCCTCGCGGAGCAGCACCTCCGACAGGTCCACGCCGGTAACCAAGAATCCCGCGTCGGCCAACGCCAGCGAATGCCGCCCCATGCCGCAGCATAAATCCAGCACCTTCGCTCCGGGAGCTAGGTTCAGCCAGCCGATCATCCGCTCCACTTCATGTTTCGCGCCCTGTACGTCACGGTGTTTATATACCAGCAAATAATCTTCTCCGAAACTTAGCTCATACCATTCCGCCATCTTCTCCTGCCTCCTAAACCTATCCGCACAAAAAACTCCCGAATCTCTTTCCGACACCCCCATTGTACCGCTTGTTCTTTGGAAACTCCAAGCAATAATAAGCGAACTTTCTGAACATGAAAACCGCCGGAGCTTCTGCTCCGGCGGTGCTGCGGCTGCGCCGCGCCAAACTTACTGCGCTTCGGCCGCGTCCGTGAACGTATTGGTGATCTTGGCTTTGCTGCGCACGTCCTCCAGCCACATTCCCGACATGCTGGCAACCTGTTGGGAGACAAGCCCTTTGCGGATCTCATCCTGCTTCTCCTCCAGCGTTGCCGTGTGGGCTTCCTTCTTCTCGGTGACTTTGATGACCTGATAGCCTTCGCTCGTTTTCACGGGTTCGCTGACCTCGCCTTTCGCCAGCTTAAAGGCCGCCGTTTCCACCGCTTCTTCCTTCTCGCCGCGGGCGAAGAAATCGGTGTCGCCGCCTTGGTCCTTCGTTGCGGCATCAAGCGATTTGCTCTTGGCTAACTCCGCGAAGTCCGCGCCTTCGCCCAACTGCTTCACGATATCCTTCGCCTCCTGCTCGGTAGCGACCAAAATAACGGAAGCGCGAACCTGCTCCGGCGTGTTAAAGGAATCTTTGATGGATTCAAACGTTTCCTTGATTTGCTCGTCGGTCACCTTGATCTCCGGCTCCAGCAGCTTGGTCAGCTTCAGTTCCATCACGACCTGCTCCCGCAGGTCGTCCATGGTCATGCCGTACTGTACCAATGCCTGGTTCAAGGCATCCTCCGAGCCGAACTGGGTTTTGTAGCTTTCGATTTCGGCATCGATATCGGCGTCTGTCACCGTAATGTTCTTCTTGGCGGCCTCTTGGTTCACGAGCTCCTGATTAATGAGATTCGACAGCACTTGTTCCCCTCCGCTGGCCGCCAATTCATCATACAGCCGATCTTTCGTAATCTCCACGCCGTTCACCGTTGCGACGGCCTCCGCTTTGTTCGTGGCAAACGGCGGTTTGATCAACACAACGATCAGCAAAACCGCCAAGACCAGCGATACAATCGGCCATACTTTATTGCCGGATTTGGAGGTTTGGACCGCTGCGGCCTCAGACTCCCCTTGCTGGGAGACCATCACCGGCGTCGAATCCGCGTCGGCTACGGTGCCTTCGGCGATAAAATCCGCGTCGTCCGCCGGATCGTATCCCGCTTCCTTCGGTTCGGCGGGGTCACCTTCCATTTGGTCGGCTTGTCCTTCCGAAGACAGCGTTTCCTCCTCCGAGGCTTCCGCTTCCCCTTCGTCGAAATCCAGCCTTCTCTTATCCTTTTCTTCCATACGTCTTGCGACTCCCTTCTTCGGAAAGCATTCGTTTTTTTAGAAAATCGTACTTTCTTGACTTTACCAGAAATAACACCGCCTTACCTTAAATAATCATAAAAAAACCGCCGATGTTTTTAAGTTAAATTTAAGGATACGCTGCGAACCCGCAAAATGTGGACCCTTTCATTCGTGTTCTCGACAAAAAAGGTGTAGAATATACGGGTAAAACTAGTTCGGGAGGAACGAATCGACGATGGATTATCAAGCTTACTTTTCTACGAACCGCGAACAACATTTGCAGGAACTTGGCGAACTGCTACGGATCCCCAGCATCTCCGCCTTGTCCGAGCACAAAGGCGACGTGCTCAAGGCCGCCGAATGGATCGCCGAAGCGCTGCGCCGCGCCGGCATGGAAGCGGTGGAGGTCCACCCCACCGCCGGGCACCCCGTCGTTTATGCCGAGCATTTGCATGCTCCGGGCAAACCGACCGTTTTGGTCTACGGCCACTACGACGTCCAGCCGGTTGACCCGCTGAATCTGTGGGAGACGCCGCCGTTCGAACCGGCCATCCGCGACGGCAAGCTGTACGCCCGCGGCGCGACGGACGATAAAGGCCAAGTGTTTATGCATATCAAGGCAATTGAAGCGATTTTGAAGCAGGAGAAGGCGCTTCCGATCAACATTAAATTCTGCATCGAAGGGGAAGAGGAAGTCACCAGCCCGAACCTGCCCGCCTTCCTGCAGGCCAACCAGGAGAAGCTGGCCGCCGACGTGATTCTGATCTCCGACACGGCGTTAATGGCGCCGGGCAAACCGGCCATCTGCATCGGTCTCCGCGGTTTATGCGCGATGGAGGTGTCGGTTTTTACCGCCAATACCGATTTGCACTCCGGAACATACGGCGGCGGCGTGCCCAACGCGCTGCATACGCTGGTGTCTTTGCTCGCCTCCCTGCATGACGAGCAAGGCCGGGTGACGGTCGACGGTTTCTACGAAGGCGTGCCTGAGCTGACCGCGCTGGAACGCGAAGAGTTCGCCAAACAGCAGTTCGACGAGGAGAAGCTGAAGCGCGATCTTGGGTTAAGCGAGCTCTTCGGCGAAGCGGGGTACTCCTTCGTCGAGCGGACTGGTGCTCGGCCAACGTTGGAATTGAACGGCGTGTACGGCGGGTTCCAAGGGGAAGGCACCAAAACGGTGTTGCCTAAGGAAGCCCATGCCAAAATCACCTGCCGCCTCGTCGGCGACCAGGACCCGCAGGCCACGATCGACCGCATCGAGCGTCACCTGCGCAAGCACCTGCAGCCAGGAGCGACTCTGAAGGTCAAAGCGACCGAGAAAGCCCGGGCCTTTACGTGCAATCCGGAAGATCCGATGTTGCAAAAAGCGGCCGATGCCTACGAATCCGTGTACGGCACCCGGGCGCTGTTCACCAAAGACGGCGGTTCGATCCCGATCGTCGAAACCTTGTCCC
The DNA here is from genome assembly GCF_057063165.1 of Paenibacillus sp. JL3B1040. Classification (NCBI taxonomy): domain Bacteria; kingdom Bacillati; phylum Bacillota; class Bacilli; order Caryophanales; family Paenibacillaceae; genus Paenibacillus; species Paenibacillus tiangongensis. The sequence continues at coordinate 4,433,728 of NZ_CM169317.1, forward strand.
GTGTCCTATCGGCTCCGGCCGTAATGATGGGCTTCGGGCTGCCGGACGAAAACCTGCACGCGCCAAACGAACACTTCAACCTGGAGAACTTCGATAAAGGGCTGCTCACCATCGTCCATTATTTGAAGTCGCTGTAAACCTAAATATCTAAAAAACCGTCCCTTGGAGAGCCCTGCAAAACGAATACAGTTTCTGTAAAAAGCAACCCAGTACCCCTTCGGTGCTGGGTTTGCTGTATACTGGAAGAAAAAGAGAAGCGAGTTGAGCCGTTTTGCTGCAGCCAGCCAGACAACTAACCGCATCATTCCATGCGGAGCTATATCAGCTTGTGCCGGAAGACCATCTGCTTCGCAAGATCGATGCTGCGGTGGATTTCGGATTTGTATACGAACTAGTGGAGGATTCCTACTGCAAGTATTACGGCAGACCGGCAAACGAGCCGGAACTGTTGTTTCGCCTGCTGTTCTTACAGATCCTGTACAACCTCTCGGATGAGCGAATGATTCAGGAAGCTGAGGTGAATCTGGCTTACAAGTGGTTTCTCGGGATCAATCCGGAGGATCCGCTGCCAGACGCCTCCCAGCTGTCGCGGTTTCGTAATCACCGGCTAGGAGCAAGTCAGGTCGAAGACGTACTGAAGCATGTAGTCAGTCAATGCATTGAGCAAGGCTTAGTCAAAAGCAAAACCATTATCCTGGATGCCACGCATACACGGGCCGGCAGCCCAAAACAAAAGCCGTTCGACGTGCTGCGTGACGCGGCCAAGCGTCTGTTTCGCGTCGTAGTCAAACGCCACCCCAAGTTGGAGAAGAAACTACCTAAGCTGCCCTCCGTTAAAAGCGAAGATACGGAAGCGGAGAAAACCATGCTGACCTACTTGGCGCAACTGGGAGAGACCGTGGAGGAACTGCTTCCGGACCATGAAGGAGCGGTGAGTGAGAAACTGGGCATCGCCAAACAAATCATCGAGGATGAGCGACTCCTCTCACAAAAGGGGATTCTCTCCGCCATCGACCCGGATGCACGTTTCGGCTGGAAGAGTAGTAGCAAATCGTTCTTTGGCTACAAAGAACATATCGCCATGACGGAGGAAGAGATCATTACCGCGCTGGAGGTAACACCGGGAAGCACTGACGACGGCAAGCAATTACCGGCATTGCTCGAACAAACCACAGCAAACGGTGTAACCGTAAACGAAATCATTGCGGATACCGCCTATTCGGGCAAGGATAATCTGGCGAGAATGAAAAAGGAAACCATATCGCCTGTCGTGCCCTTAAACCCAATTGTCCACGAAGGGGGCGAGCGTCAAGAAGGATTCGAGTATAACAAGGATGCCGATTTCGTCGTTTGTCCGGCCGGTGAGCGAAACAAACGGAAGGCGATTCAAGGCAGCAAGACCAGCGGAGAGAGCCGATCACTCGTCTTTTACTTTGACGTCGAGAAATGCAAAACCTGTCCGCTGCGCGAAGGATGCTACAAGCCGGGCGCCAAGAGTAAGACTTACTCGATTCGGATCATCGCCGAACATTATAAGGAACAGATCGAGTTCGAGTTCAGTGATACGTTCAAGGAACGAATCAAGCGCAGACCGATCATTGAACACAAGAACGCGGAAATGAAGAGATTCCACGGTATGGATACAGCCAGGTACCGGGGTCTCTTCCGCATGCGAATACAAGCCTACCTCACCGCGTTTGTTGTAAACGTAAAACGGATGGTGAAGTTAAAAGAGCAAAAGCAGCCCATCCTCGGGTGAGGATGAAGCTGCTTTTTCCGTGTGCGCCCGGCATGGGCGATAACTAGGCGGTGAAAGTCCGCTACAGGCTTGGCAGTAGGAACTGTTAGCTGAAGGCAAGGGTGTCGGTCGCGAGGCCGAATCTGAAGGAAGCCGGAGGCAAACCCTCGGTCTGACGAACAGAAATCACATATAAGGCATGATGAGACGGACGAGCTTGCACGTCAAAGTAAAGTCCAATACTGCCCGAATCTCATCATGTAGATGTGGCAGATGGATGAGGGGAAAGTTATCGCCCTTACCCGGGGAGGTCTCACAGACGTGGAGTAGGAAGAAAAAAAAAAAAAAATCCGAAACATGGAGTAAAGCTTGCTGTGAGAAGTCAGCAGACGCCATAGTACGCTTGCCGCGACGGCGAGCGGAAGGGCTGAACAATCGTAAGTCTTGAGTACAGACCGAAAGGAGAGTCGACGCGATGAAAGCAGAATACCGAAAGGGCTGCCGGCAAAGAGATAGCGTGGAACGCGAAGGGTATGCAGGAGTGCGGAGCATCGAAGCTCGGGAAGGTAGAGAAAGAGACGGTGCAACCGAACTGATGGAACGCATCCTGGACAGAGAGAATCTGAACCGAGCGTACAAACAGGTCAAGCGCAACCACGGAGCGCCCGGAATCGATGGGATGACTGTCGAAGCGGCACTGCCATGGCTGCGTGAAAACAGAGAGGAACTCCTACAAAGTATCCGGAATGGAAGTTATCGACCGAGCCCGGTACGGCGAAAGGAAATCCCCAAACCAGATGGAAGCGGCGTGCGAAAGCTAGGCATTCCGACGGTCGTAGATCGGGTGATTCAGCAAGCCATCGCTCAAGAGCTGCAACCCTTGTTCGAGCCGCGCTTCTCGGAAGGCAGTTACGGCTACCGCCCGGGGCGAAGCGCGCAGCAAGCCATTCGAAAAGTAAAAGCGTATGCGGAGCAGGGCTATGGACAAGCGGTCGAAATTGACCTGTCAAAATACTTCGATACGCTGAACCACGAGCTTCTGTTGAATCTCTTGCGCAAACAAATCCAGGACAAACGCGTCATTGATCTGATCAAGAAGTACCTGAAAAGCGGAGTCATGGAGAACGGCGTGTGCCGGGCAACGGAGGAAGGTTCTCCCCAGGGCGGCCCGTTGTCCCCGCTGTTGGCCAACATCTACCTGAACGAATTTGATCAGGAGATGGAAAGCCGAGGCGTGAGGGTCATCCGCTATGCGGATGACATCGTGGTATTGGCGAAGAGCAAACGAGCAGCCATACGGCTGCTGGAATCGAGCCGGACCTATTTGGAACAGAAGCTAAAGCTTCAAATGAACACGCAGAAGAGCAAGGTCGTCAGTGTTGTGGCGCAGAAGCACTTCAAATTCCTCGGATTTGCCTTGGGGAAGAACGGAAGGGGCATATACGTACGCGTACATCGTCAAGCGCTGACCAAGGCGAAGAAGAAGCTGAAAGAGCTAACGGGTCGAAGCCAAGGCAGGAATGCGCGGCAGGTGATGGAAAACGTAAAGGTCTACATTCGCGGATGGATCGGCTATTTCTACGTAGCGGATATGAAGCGGATTCTGCAAAACTGGAATGAATGGCTGCGAAGACGGATGCGGATGTACATCTGGAAACAGTGGAAGAGACCGAAAACGAAGGTGCAAAACCTGCGCAAGCTGGGGGTGCCGAAGTGGCAGGCCTACCAATGGGGGAACACAAGGCTGGGCTACTGGCGAATAGCCGGAAGCGCAGTATTGAATCGCTCTGTAACAAACGAAAGGCTCGCACAGGCGGGTTATTATGACTTCCCTGCCCAATACGAGCGTCTACGTCAATAGCACTCAATGCGATTGAACCGCCGTGTACCGAACGGTATGCACGGTGGTGTGGAAGGTCGGCTACTCAATTAATGGGTAGCCTCCTATCCGATTTTATCGAATTTATTTTCCAGTTCCGAGCCCCCAATAACCTAGAAACGAGGCTTTTGCAGGGCTCTCCCTTGGGGCGGTTTTTTAGATATTGCACCGTCCAAATGAACTCCGGCCAATAAACACGCCACACCCCCTTTCCTTCCTTTCCGCTCCGATTGTTGTATTTCGTACAACAATTTAGACGCAAAACGACCTAATAACTACAGATTGTTGTCTTTTCTGCAACATTTCTCGTGGTTAATTTTGCCTGATAATGCGATATTGTTGTACTATTTACAACATTTCAGCCTATAGACCTTAGAACGGGGTAGATTGTTGCACAAATTACAGCATTTAACCCAGAAGGACAAGAAAACGGATAGCGTCCCGTCGCAGTTTATTCACGACGATCGGCCGCTTCGATTCGGCTTTATCGTTTAAGCCCTAGCTTGCAGTTTTGCTGCATCGCTTGAGACTATCGCCCGCCCGGATAAGGGCTTAAGGTCCGCTATTTGCTCGATAAGCTTGCAATACACAGTCTATTCGATTAATATAGAACAATAATTATGTTCTATATTTATAGAACTAAACGAGCATTTCAATGCCTGCCCCTGTTCAAGGAAAGAGAAGAGAAGGGAAGAGAAGCGTGATGGACTATCAAGTCGAAGCGGATTTTGCTCCAATTTATGAATGCGCGGCAAGCCTGACGGCTTTTTTCGCCAAACAAAACCACGGTGCCCTGGATGCCGGAAAACAATGGGTGAAGGACGTTCAGGAGCGATTTGCGCCCGCGACCCTGCAGAAAATGCTGATATCGGTCAAACTGCTGGATGATTTCAGCTTGTCCCCGTATATTTGGAAATGCCCGGGTCCGCGTACGGTTGCCCCATTTTTGGAGTGGTTCTCCGGATTATCTTTGGGTGAACTGTACGAGATTTCTGCCGCCTGCAGTCAATCGGTCCCCGCCAATCTTGCGGAGCTTCGGGATGCCGCTTGCGAGGTGTTGCAGGAATGGAATTTGCGTTATTTCGCCACGATCGATCCCCGGATCAACGAAGGTCTGCAACAGGAAGCAGCCGCCTTAAAGTCCCGATTGAGCGGCGGAACAAGCGGCATGGATATCTATGAGCAGGCGACGAACGGGATGCGTTTATATCCCGGCGATGCGCTAGCCCGGGTCGTGCTCATCCCCCAATACCATCCTCGCCCGCTGGTGACTTCCAGCATCTTCGAGACGATTATTTTCACCCAATATTCATGCGACCTGTTTTCTCCGGCTCCGGGTTACCCCGCTCCGGCTCTGCTTCGCTTAACCCGGGCATTGTCGGATGAAACCCGGCTTCGCATTCTCCGGCTGCTGGCCCGGAAGCAGATGACGTTTACCGAAATCGCCCGCGACATCGCCATCTCCAAAAGCACGATCCATTACCACTTGATCGCGCTTCGGGCGGCCGGATTGGTGATCGTGCATTACCAGGCCAAAGGCTCCGAGTTTAAGTCGGTCGAATACAGCCTGCGCCGCGAAGCGTTAAACGGGTTGTCCGGTCAAATCGACGACTATTTCGAGGGCGGCGAGCCCGCCGGTCCAGTCGTGGCGAAATAAGGAGATGATTGCCTTGAAGCAGCATCGCGCTTATTACGGGCTCCTGTCAACGACCGCCTTAAGCGGATTCGGAGATGCGTTCGGCTTGCTTGCCATGGAGTGGCTGGTTTATGAAATCACCGGCTCAAAACTGGCGATGGGAGCGCTCGCGCTCTCTTCCGGCATTCCGGAGCTGGCGATTCGCCTGCTCGGTTCTCCGCTCTCCGACCGATTGCCCCGCCATCGCCTCATGGCAGGTCTGGCCGCCGTGCGGCTGATCGCCATTCTTCTGCCCTGGATTGCCGGCATGGCCGGACATCTGCAGTTATGGCACTTGTTCCTGGCGGCCGGACTCAGCGGCTCTTGCTCGGCCCTGTTTATGCCGACAGCCATGGCCCTCGTGCCGGAAGCTGCCGGTTCCCGCAAGCTGACCCGGGCTTTCGCCATGATCGACGGATGCCGGAATGCGGCGGCCTTGGTCGGTCCGGCGATTGCGGGCGGCGTGGTGGCCGGGTTGGGCACGCTCCCCGCACTGGGCGTTAACGCGGCCTGTTACCTGGCGGCCATCGCCATGCTGCTGTTACTTCCGAAGAGCACGCACCGGAACGAAGCCCCTCCCGCTTCCATCGCCGCTTATCTGCGAGAGATCGTCGAAGGCTTTTCGTTTTACAGGCAGGTTCCCGCCATGTTTGCCGTCATGGGAATGGTTTCGATCAGCAATATGTGCCAGGGCGCCATCTGGACGATGATGGTTCCGTTCGTCAGCGAGGTCTTGCAGCGGGACGCCGCAGCGATGGGTTCCTTCACGACCGCTACTTCTTTAGGCTCCCTGGCGGGGCTCGGACTGATTTCCTGGCTGGGCGACATCAAGCAGCGGCGGCGAGTGATGGTCTTCAGTCTGGCGGCGATCGGAGCTTCAACGCCATCCTCGGTCTAACTCGGAGCTATCCGGTCGCTCTGGCGGCACTGTTGGCTTCGGGAGCCTGCGGGCCCTTCTTCAGCTCCCTGAGTTCTTCCCTGCACGGCAAACTCGTTCCCGACCGATTGCAGGGCCGCGTAAATGCGAACCGATTTTTGATCGGCGGGGCCCTGTATCCCGTGGGGACGTTTGCCGGGAGTATCCTCGCCGAGCATTACGGCGTGCAGACGATGTTCTTGGCCGCCGGGCTGCTCCCGATCTTCAGCTCCTGCGTCATGCTGCTCCTCCCCGGGCTTCGAACGCTCGACGGAGAATTGTCCGAAATCCGGACTCCGTTCCAGCCCGCCCCCCCCGCCAAGACAGCGGGGCATAGCCACACGCCCTTGGACGTTTAACGCCGAAAACCTCCGCTCCCGCATGACAAGCAGGGCGGAGGTCTTTTGTTCTTGGCGTGTTGGCGGCACTTCGCGGCGCCTTTCCGGGACTCAAACTATAGACAAAAAAACCTCCTCTCTCTCCCTGACGGGATGAAAAAGAAGGCTTGCGGCTTTCTACGCACGCGTAGTCTACCGTCAGATTTTCAGCTCCCCAAGCTTGATCAGCTCGACAACCGCCTGCGCGCGACCTTTGACATTCAACTTTTGCATGACATTCGTGATGTGTTTTCAAGCACGCATAGTTAAACGTATGTCTGGACGTCCACCTCTCCATCCTTATTAACTTCGATTCTCTTGACCATTTGCATAAGCAACATGCGTGTTTTCTCAACGTCATCGTATGTTTTCATTTCAGTCAGTTCTTTAAGATTCTGCTTTGCTTCTCGAATGACTTTCTCGCGATCGAGGCTCCTACGTTCGTTCGCCTCAATGACAGCCAAACGATGCTCCGAATCTGAGATATCTTTTTCATATTGGCCTTTTTCGAACTCATACTGAGCATCGTCAATTTCGCCCAACATATGTTGGCGCCGTACCTCAAACAAGAGCTTCCGGTTTTCCTCAATCCGTTTTTCGAGTTTTCGCTTGTCCTTCTCCGTGTTGCTTTCAGGCAACTGCGAATTGATTTCAGAGGCCCCCTCTTCCTCCAACATTCGGATTGATTCCCGGACCCTTTCCAAAATGTCCTTAATCAGCTCGTCCCGAAATTCGTAATACGGGAGCCACTTACCGTTGGAGCATCCAATCTCGCCTGTTCTCCGTCTCCGCGAGCACATTAGGTACCGGTAGTCTTTGCCGTTCTTATTTTTGGTTTTGGATCCCATCGAAACCATGGCCGTACCGCACTCTGCGCAGAAGATGAATTTTGAAAAAACATTAACAAAGGATCTTCTCCCACCGCGCGTCCCTCCGCCTCTAAGCAGGCGAATCTCCTGGGCGCGATCAAATACCTCTTTTGAGATGATTGCCTCGTGAGTTTGGAAAGGGGTCTTTTGCCATTCGGATTTTGGTTTCATCACGAGCTTTTTACCTCTGTCCATAAGGTCCGACAAGTCATTGTATGAAACCTCCGTTGTATGACGGCCATAGACAGTGTATCCGGTGTAATTCTCGTTTTGGAGAATGCGTTGTACTGAAGTTAATCCCCAGACACCGCCACGATATGACGGGATTGGGGTGTTCTTCTCGTTGTCTCCGTTTAGGTAATTTACGATGTTCTTCTCGCCATTCCCATTGAGATAAAGCTCAAATATCTTCTTTACGATCTCAGCCTGCTCCGGAATGACCTCCAGCGTCTTTCTGCCATCAACAACCACTTTTCGATACCCGTAAGGAGGAATAGATCCTATGTAATTCCCCTTGGCAGCTGATTGCCGGATTCCTCTTCGCGACGATTGGCTAATATCGCCACTTGTATTTTGGTTGACAACTGACTTGATCCCAAACAGCAGCTCGTCGTCCTTCACGGCCGAATCGTAGCCGTCCTCAATGGACACAACTCTGATTTTCAAAGCATTGACAAGAATCCGTTTAAGCGAGATGGCATCCAGAGCATCCCGGCTAAAACGCGAGAGAGAGGCGAACCAGATTGATCTGATTTCGCCTCTTTTCGCATCGGCTATCATTTTCTGTACATCTTCCCGAGCCACAATGCTTGTCGCTGTGTCTCGATCTTCGTACACTTTTGAAATTGTTATATTCTCCCGACTTGCACGCTCACGAATGAAAGCTTCTTGGTGCTCTGGGCTATCCTTCTGCGAATCTTTTAACGTGGATACACGGACATATGCTCTATCATCTTTCATGACCATTACGCATTTCCCCCGAAATGTATTTATGCAAAACATCATCCACATTGTACGCTACAGCCCCGTTATTTTCTAGTGCTTTCATGATCGCTCTTTTGGCAAAGGCTCGAATGATTTCATCTGATTTTTCCTGATCACACACCTTGTGATACCTAATCGTGAAGGATTTTTTGCTTTTCCCCATGTTTGCATCACCCACTATTAGGGTATGAGAAGGGGCTTGGTTAACTTGCCCCTTCTCGTTTCTCGTTCCCCGTTTTCTCCACTATCAAATCCAGATTGGAAGCTAACTTGAAAAAGGCTTTCCAGCGGATCTTGTCGTACTTCCCTGAGCTGATCGGCGGCTGGAACACAAAATTGTACACGTGCTGATCGGTGATGTAGTCGTGTTCCTTGGTCAAATATCGTTCCTCGATCAGAAACCGTTCCATCCGGGGCATCCGGCGGACAACTCTCTCGATCCGCTCGCAATACTTTCTCCGTTGAATCTGCTTATCTACGTTGTGGACAGCAATATCCCCTGTCTGGTCGCTGGTAGTACCTGTGTAACCTCGGGGAGATAAGCTGTAGCTTGCCGTCGTGCTCGCCTCCCGCTCCTCCTCATCTTCCGTGAGAAATTTATAATATCTGTATTGTTCCAGCGCGCGCTCCACGGCCTCCTGCGTCTTGCTTCGATCGATTTCCGGGAGAAAGCTTAATTGCTCCAAACGCGCTCACCTCCATCGTAGGGGATACCCCGGCCGAAGCCGGGGCGGGCAATCAATACGGCAAAACATCCGATTCGGAATCAACTCCAGCCATAGGGTCATCTTCTTCGCCGAAATCAAGTTTTGCCTGGTTAGGATCATCCACCTCAACCGTTCCGTCCGGGTTGATTTTCCCTCTCAAACCTTCGCGATACTTCTTCTGATGTTCTTCGAACTCTTCCAGCGTTTCATCCGATTCGGTGATCGTCAACACGACATCATGACCAGCTTTTTTGTAAAATTCAAATGATTTCTCCGCCGACGAATCGCCCTTTACCTCGAAGTCGAGGACTGTCTTTTTGGCATCTTTGGAGGATTTCTTGAACTCAGCAGTAAGCTGCTGCTCAACCCCCTCGATGCTCAGAATGACCACAGATCGTGTCATCTCGGTAAGCTCTGGCTTGTGCTCATCGTCACCCTTAATGTAAAATTGCACTTGCTCCTTTTTCGAATCCTTCGTTTGTTTGTTGAAGCATGCTTTGATTGTGATAGACATTCTAATTTCCCCTCTCTATGAATTCGTAATGATAATTGCGATTGCTACGATCGCCGCACAGCAGATCATGGCCAGGCTTTGCGCGAACGATTTGTTCCGGTCGCCCTCGGCGATAGTTCCGAGAAATGATAGGCCGGCGATGATGGATAAGAAGATGATCATGTCTCGCTCGCCTCCTTTGGTTTTATCCTGAAATGCAACCGTCCGTTGATGATCTGGCTCTCGCACCAATCGCACTCCCACTTCTTGAGCGCCGCGGCGAGCGATGATTTCGGCGATGCGTAATGGGTCTCGCAATGGTCAAGGATATCGTTCAAGGAGGCCCATTCGCCGCGAGCATCGTACTTTAGATAATCCCTAACCCTATCGATCGTTTGACTGTACTCGGTAATATATCCACCCCCAGCATGCCCGCCGGGGAGCTCCTTGTGCTTTTTGGTCAAAGACTCGCGCAAATGGTTGTCAATTCTTCGATGGAACCTGCATCTTTCGGTATTGAGCACATATGACGGACGCGGGTACCAAGTTTTCTCAGGGGAAACAACCTCCAGAAGCCCAATTCCCTCTCTGCGTAGAATTTTCTTAACATAATTGCTCACGCGCCGGTTCTTTCCTTGCGGAACAGCGATGTAAATGTAATTCGAGTACAGTTTCCAGCGAGCCGCTTGCGCGAGTAGGTCAAGGGTTAATGACCGCTTCATCTCCACCACTGTCACTGCTGGGCCGGATACTGCTACGATATCAGCGCGGCCGCCGGCTGTAAGGCTGGTGACTTCTGTGTAGACGTCATACCCCTTATCCTCAAGCCAGGCCTTGACCGGTTCAAATAAGTCCGTCTCCTTCACTCAATACTCGCCTCCCCGCCTTCTGTACTTCCGGCTTTTTGATGACAGCTGCGGCGCCGTGGTGTTCAAATGGCTCTCGATGATCTTCTTTGGCGGCGGACCGTCAGCGCCGATCTTTTTGAGGTGCGCGGCCAGCTGTTCCCGCGTCCAAATTTCTCGCTTAAGCCCCTTGTCCAGCATCTAAAACACCTTCCCAATTCCAAAGCCCCTGCTGCCCCTTTGCTGGTATCGGCTCAGGCAGTTGCCGGACGTCTGCCAGTTCCCAGGCAAAGCGGCCTTCTTCATACCAACCGAATGATTTCTCTTTCTGACCGATGTAATGCACTTTGTCGAAATCATATTTACTGTCCGGACATCTGACGATATGCACCCCATTATCAACCGTGTCATAAATCCGGTAACACCCTACAAGTTGCGCGGTTGCTATTACCGCTCCAAATGCCATCGGAGTCACCTTATGCCATATCTCGGGATACCTTTCTGCCAGCATCATGCAAGTTTTGAAGTCTTTTTGCTTCCCTGCATGTATCGCAATCGGACCTTGGTAATGTGTTCGCCAGCCGCGCGTTTCAAACCGTTTTTCGCCAAGGGCGATCAGCGTCGCCCAGGGCTGGTTTATCGTTATGGCTTTCATGGATTTCACCCCACATGAATTAAATTTTCGTACTGTGCATCATAGGCAGTTAATATTTACAAGTATGACTTTTTCCCACCCATAACCAGCCACGATTGTTTTTGCTTTTTCTAGCGCTTCGTCGTCCGTTATTGGATCTTCTTCCAATTTGTCATAAGCTTCATCTATCAATTGCTCTTCATCTTCGGACCGAATGAAAATCCGCTCTCCCCTTGATGTCACTTCATCGACCTGTGGCGAACCAAAAACCGCCACCCAACGATTGAAACCGTCGTCAGCCACGATTTCGGAGTCTACCATCGGTAGAATTCTTAATTCAGGATTTTCAGCAACAATTTTCAGTAGTTCGGCAACATTTTCATTTTGAATCTGCATTTCTGTTTTCATTTTCATTTGCTCCTTCACTATTTGTGTCTTTAATGTCAGTCGTCATCGGTGTCATCCTCTTCGTTCCATATCTCCTCCGGATGCAGTTCACCGCTCCGAATTTCTTTAATCAGACATTCGATCAGCGTCAATTCTGATAGCATGCCTGCACGTCCGGAGTATTTGAGTCGGTTCTGCTCGTTAGGTCGGCCACGCCCCGGCTGCGTACCCCTCGCCTCAATCCTTCGGAGCTTCCGCCGAAGGTATTGTCGGCGCTTGTTGATCCCAACTTCGAGGAGTTGCAGTGTTTCCTCAGCAGTTTTCATAACCGATGCACCTCTACTTGTGATCAAAACAAAGTTATCTGCTCCACCTGCTGCACCACCCGCGGCACTGCGAACCGATTCCAATTCGCTGCCGGCCACGCGCCGGCGCCGTCCGGCTGCCGGAAGTAAACAACCTCAGTCCCGTCTGGGATAACTACGCGGGCGACGAATCTAGCCGGGCCGTCGCAGATGGTGTTCAGATCGTGCGTCCAGTCACCCGGCGCCGATGCGCGGATGCTGGCCAGCAGGGTCAAGCATTCTTCGTGCGTGAGGTGTCGGATCATGCCAAATCCTCAAGATCGAACAGCGTGGGCATCTCAACCTCCGCCTCAGCTGCTTTCAAGTACCCGATTCCGTCCCGGAAATAATCGGTGTTGAGTTCTACCCCGTACCCGCGACGCCCCATCTTGACGGCCATGTAAGGAACCGTCATCAGACCGCCGAACGGGTCAAATACGAGATCTCCAGGGTTGCTGTACCGGTTGATGATCCGCTCCACGATGTCGAGCTGCAGCGGACAAACGTGCATCTGCTGGCGCCGCTGGCTTTGCGTGGAGTTAAGCGTACGCATGCGGTTGATGTCGTCCCATACTTCATCCGTCCAGGATCCGGGGGCGACCACCATAAAGGTTGCCGGCAGCTTGCCGTCCTGGTCGAGTTTCTTCGCGAGCTCGACGTGCTCCGCATAGCTGTAGACGTTGTCCCTCGAGTATTTGCGGTAGGCATCCTGCAGCTTATCCACCGAGACCGCGGCGAGCTCGTCTTTGGTCAGCAGCCGGTCACCGCTGGATCGCCAGTATCCGTGAGCATCGATCTGCCATTGTGCCCGGGTGTACTCTTCCTTTGTCTTGGTGACCGGTTCGTCGGCGTAAGCGCGGCTGGTGTCGCTCGGAAGCTTGCGGAATAACAGGATATACTCAGGGCAGCCAACCCCCATCTTGCTGCCGTCCTTGCATTGCTCAGACCAGCCAAGGCGGTAAGTCTGGTTGTTTTCCCGGACCACATCCGTTACAACCGTGATCATCCCGAAATAGCGGAAACCGTGCTTTTTGTAGTGCTTGATGCAGTCGGCGTGGAAATCCTCCATCGTCGGCATGCCATCCCCAGTCGCGTTCCCGAACAGGACCCGATCTTTCACGTGGATGGCAGCCACCCGGCCAGGCTTCAGGATCCGGAGCAGCTCCGGTGTCAGGTGGTCCATCTGCTCGAAAAACCGCTCGGTGTCCTCGTTGTGGCCGAAATCGTTGTAGGATGGCGTGTATTCGTAATGGTTTGAAAACGGGATTGACGTATGAATCAGATCAACGCTAGCCTCCGGCATGCTCTCCGCCTCAAGCACACAATCGTTATTGACGGCCGTCCAGCGCTCGCCTTGTAATTTCACTCTCTCAACTCCAATCGTGCGGGCCAACTTGTCGAGTACCGACGTGCCCGAAAGACCATATTTTTTAATGATCTCGACCATTTTGCCGACCAGATAATCATGCTGCCGCCACTTTTCCAGCAGGGTTTTCATGATCTCCGATTCGCTCTCCATGTGGATGAAATGGACCTCACATGGTTTCGTTTGGCCGAACCGATATATCCGGTGTACCGCTTGAATCGTGTCGTTAAAGCTGTAATCGATGCCGGCAAAGACTTCGATATGGCTTTGCTGCAGGTTGGCACCGGAGCCGAGAATCTCCGCTTTGGACAGGAGCACGGTGTATTTCCTTGCCTTCCAATCCAGGATTCGCTGTTCCTTTTCTTCATGCGACAGGCTGCCATAGACTGAGGCGACCGTGATCCCTTCGGCGGCTAAAGCCCGCTCGATGGCATCCTGCTCGTCGTTGAGATGGCACCATACCACAACCTGCTCCGGGAGGTTGGACTTGACAATCTCCACCACCCGGGCAACCCGCGCCCCGATACTCTCTCGCTTCTCCCGGGCCGCATCTTTCAGGCCCATTGCCGCATCTCGGAGTAAAAGCAGCTGTCCGTCCCGCTCTGCTCCGGCCTCGCTGTGGTCCACTGGCAGCTCGTGGTATTGAATATCCAGCGGCGGCAGGTCATACCCCTCGTCTGAGTATCCCAAGTCGCTCGGTTTCGTGATAAACAGCGCCCAAGTTGAAACCCACATCCAGAACTCATCCTCTTTGTGCGGGTAGATCGTCAGGTTGTTCGCCTTGGTCGAATCCCGCTGGAAGAACCGCGTCAGGGCCTGGCCTGTATCCATGACCTCCAAGAATCCCGCGTAATGGATCAGTTCCTTGTATTTGTTCGGGCTTGGCGTGGCGGTGCAGACCAGTTTGAACGGCACGCCCTTGAACTTGTCGAGGAACGTTTGGTAGGTCTTGGTGCCGTATCCGCGCAGCACGCTCGCCTCATCCAATACGCAGGCCGTGAAGTAGGTCGGGTCAATGTCCCCGTCCCGAACCCGCTCGTAATTCGTGAGAAGGATGGAGCCGGCGGCGGCCTCTACCTCCGCCATGGTCCGGACGTATTCCGGTTTCTCCAGCCCCAGCAGGTTCACAGCGTCGTTTTCAAACTCAAGCTTTACGCCGAGCGGGAGAACTATCAGTGCTTTGCCGCCGCGGTATTTCACGACCAACCGACAGAACTCCAACTCCTGGATGGTCTTTCCCAGACCGAAGGCTTCGAAAAGCGCCCGGCAGCCGCCTCGGAGTGCCCAGACAACCCCGTCCCGCTGATGCGGCTTTAGTACGGGATGTATTTCATCCGGGGAAACCGTGAATCCGGTCTCCCTGGCAATCTCGATTTTGGTTTTAAGAAAATCAATGTAATTCAAAGGCTAACCCCTCCTTTCAACGCATCATCTATCACCTTTATTGCCGCCATTACCGGGAAAAACTGTAGCGGATCAACCGCATTCCCAAGTGCTTTAAGGCGAGCCGTCCGGTCTTTTATGCCAGTTGCCACCCGGGGTGGCTCCCAATCGTGTTGTTGTTGGCCCATAAGTGCGGGTTGCGGGTAATTCGCGATGAATTCGGCAAAAGCATCCAACGGATTTATTCCACGTCCGTCCATCCAGGAGGAAAGTTCATTAGAACTTCTACCCATTCCGGGTTGAGTTGGCCGGAATGCCCCACCCGAATCATTGCCCCGGGTACTGTATCCCGGTCCGTTTGACTTTGCGGCAGTGAGGCATTCTTCGAGTCCTGCGCAGCCGGTGTCGGCCACATTTTCGCTTCCTGATACGTCGGCCTGTTCCCGTTCCCAGAAAACTGCGCTTGAATCATGTCCGCCATCGTTGCCATGCTGTTCGTTGGCGTGGGCCACATCCGCACTGCCCCCGGCAAACCGTTCCTCGGGTCCTCTGTATTGATCTCCCCACGTTTCTCCGCATCGTTCGCCCGTGGAGTCGGCCAAAATTTCGATTGAAGATGAACTTGCGTTTGGAGATGGGTCGATTTCTCGATTGGTCGGCCGCTCGTTCTCGCCGTCATCCCCATAATTCCGTCCGTTGCTTTCGGAGTAGGCCACATTTTCACCTGATCGTTTAGGTTCTTGCTCCATCCCTGATCCTGTTTCCTCGCCGCCCTTGGTCCGGTTGGATCGTCCCCGCTTCGGTAGTCCCGGGCTTGCGGCGTGGCCCATAGGCTGATTGCGTTCGCGAGGTCGACCTGTAATTTTCGTCCGTTCTTGTACGGTATCTTCCCCCGCCATTCGTCCACTTCGCCGATTTTTCGCCCCCCGTTCGGCACCATCGGTGTAGGCCATAATGCCGATTCTTTCCCTCTTGTGTGAGGCGCCGACAGCTGCAGCCGGAAGAGCAAAAACGACGACTTGGTAACCGATGTCTTCAAGGTCTTGGCAGATACGTCCGAGGAGCATGATTTCTTGTTGTGTAAGTATCGCTTCGTAAAAGTCCTCTTCCTCCGTGCGGGTAATGGTTCGACCTTCCACGTAAGCCCCCCCATCTGGCTCTGCCATACTGAGGAGCCCAGCAACATTTTCGCCAACAAACCAAGTGGGCCCGACATCTGCAACGACTCTGACAACTTCTGGCCAGAGATAACGCTCGTCGTCGGTCCCCGCTCGCTGCCCGGCGTGGCTAAATGGCTGGCAGGGGAATCCGGCGGAAATAATGTCAATTGTTCGATTTGGTCCGATGATTCCATCTCGCTCTAATACCTCCCTCGTTAAAGTACAAACATCGTCGTATATGGGGCGGCCGGGGTAGCGTTTGGCGATAACCTTGCGCGGGAACGGCTCGCGTTCACAAAAGGCGACCGATTCCATGCCTGCCCATTCTCCGGCAAGATCGATTCCGAGAATGCCGCTGAAAAGACTTAGGTGCCTCATACCATTCCCCCTCAATATTTCCGATCCAACCCGAGCGCGATAGCCATTTGGTTAATTTCAAACTTTTCACGACCAAGCGCCCGGGCCGCCACAGATCGGCGCCTGCTGTCGTAATTCTCAAGCATCCACTTCCGCTCGGCGTCCGTGATGTTCAAATCCTCAAATTTTGGTGCCGGCGGCGGAGGTGGCGGAGAGATGTCCGCCAGTTCGCGAATTGTACTGTCATCGTCCGTGAGTTTCAGAACTCCCGGTTTGACCTTGATTAAGATGCCGCGCTTAATAAGTCCCGAATTGATCTTGTACACGGTGTCCAGCCGAACCCCCAGCCGCTTCGCCGCACCTTTCCTTGAAGCGCTGGTTAACACTACTTTTAGCGACTTGGCTTCGCTGGCGGTAATCCTCTTTTCTTCATAGAGTCGTAGAATCTGAGCCTCAACTTCAGTCATACTTCCGAGCCTCCTCCCCCTCAAAATAAGAACTCTTGTTCTGTCGCATGGGCGTGACCGCCCGTCGCCGCAGGTGTTCCCCGGCGTTTGTTCGTTTTTGGTTTTGGCTTATTCACGTACTCTTTGTAGCCGTCCGGATCGATGATGGACCATATGACTTCTCGCTGATAGATGAGTTCAAAGTCATCCAAGGTCTTCTCTCCGCTCCTAACCCGGTAAACTGCCTCGCCGATCTTGGCAATGATGTAGGCGTCCACCACGTCATGCCGGGGATTGGAGTAGCCGAAATGCTCAAGCGCCGCAGCTGCCATCGCTTCCTTCTTGGCCTTCCCCTTAAGGCGTTGTTTGCTGCCCTTTTCACCGGTCCAGTTGCTGACACTGACGAACTTTTTTACGGCGTCCGGCGCCACCTCGTCAAATGAAAGGCCCTTTCGGGTGATCATGCTCTCCAGCCCGCCGTGAATTTTGGCGGTAGTAACCACCCTTTCCGTGGCATAGCCGATACCCTCTTTCATGATCTCGTCCCCAGGCTGCAGGATCCGGTAGAGCTGATTTTCCAAAGATACCCGCTGTTCCTGGGTTATGCCGCCCGGAGCCGACCTCCCTTTCCCGACCAGGACCGTTTCAAGGATCGGGTTTCCCGCGGCGTCCAGGATAACCACCCCGGTATGCGTCGCCGGGTCGATTCCTACGAAGCGCATCAGTTCGCCGTCCTGTACGGCAGGATCAGGTATAAGCCATCGCTGCCGCCCCCGGGCCGTATGATGATCGGGCTCATTGGGCCGGTAAACCCGATGCGTACCTGATCGCTATCGATCGCCTTCAGGACGTCCAGCATGTATTTGGCGTTAAAGGCAATTTTAAGCGGATCACCTGTAAGTTTTTCCGCCTCTAGCTGCTCGAGCACCATGCCGACATCAGAGACTGTCGATCTGATCTGTAACGCCCCGTCCTCGGTCGCTTCGAACCGGACGATATTCGTCTTTTCCTCGCGGGCCAGCAGGTAAGCCCGGTCAAGAGCCGCCTCAAACGCTTTGGTGCTTACGTCCAGCTCCGATTTGAATCCCGTCGGGATGATTTTCGACGTGTCCGGGAAAGTGCCGTCCAACAGCCGGGTGTAAAAGTGAGTTGCTCCGACATTGAATAGCGCATGGCTATTGCCTACCGAGATTTCGACATCTCCCTGATCGGGAATGATTTTGATTAGTTCGTTCAGCGTCTTGGCCGCAATGACGGTGTTATGAAAGCTCATGTCCTCCGGCACATCAATTTCAGCAATAACACTGGCCAGACGATGCCGATCGGTTGCTAAGAGCTTCAACCGCCCGCCGTCGAGGTTCCATAGCACCCCGGTAAGAATCGGGCTCTGCTCGTTGGTAGAAGCCGCGAACACTGTGGACCGGATCAACTCCTTAAGCTTGCTTCCCGCTACAGCGAAGGTCAGTTCATCGTCTACCACCGGCGCCGCTGGGAACTCTTCCGAATCCATCCCAACCAGTTCGATGTTCGTCCGGCCCGACTTAATCCGGGTGCTAAATCCGTCCCCCACCTCGATCTCGACGGTGTCCTTAGGCAGCTTTTTGATTACCTCCACGAAAAATTTGGCCGGGAGAACCACACTGCCTGTATCCTCGATGTGGACGATCTCCGTGCCGTCGCTTTCTTCAATCGGTATAAATGCTTGGATCGTGGTGTAGATGTCGCTCGCGGTGAGCGTAACCTGGTCCGTCGTGACATCCATCTTGATGCCGGTAAGGATCGGGACCGTGGTCTTGCTGCTGATCGCTTTGGAGACGTGTTGGACGGCTTCGTTCAGTTCTTGCTTTGAAATGCTGATTTTCATGCCCGTTTCATCCTCCTTTGCTGGCTTTTTGCCTTGCGATATGCTAACTTCCGATTACGCTTGTATTGATTTTTGAGCCTCGAAGCGACCTCCATCCACTCGGCCCGAATCCAGTCCACTTCTATCCAGGGTGTCTTGTAGGTATAGCTCGCCTCGAAGTTCCCAGCGATCAATTCAGTCTCCCCGTAGGAAAAATGATCTTTATAATGCGTGTTCATGAAGTTGTAGCCGCATTGGGTTATCGTTTCGACCACGCCCCAGTGGTCTTCACTCCATGATCTGTGGTAGAGTTCCTCCCCGCAGATAGGGCATTTATCTGTTCTATCCTTCCGCCGATACTTCGCATCGTCGAGTTCTGCCTGAAGATAGTCCCTATCGGAATCAGACAGGGTCGGCAGTTTCAGTAGCTTTCGGATTGATACGCCTCTCATCCCGTTCACCTTCCTTTCAATCGTCATCATCCAGCCAGGCTGAGATATCGACCTTCTTGCCCTCGTCCGGCGGAGCTGCTGCTGGTTTGCTCGCCGGCGGCTTTGCGGCCGCGGGTACGGTTTCAGGCGGCGGAGCGGCGGCCGGCTCCCTGAACTCTTGGAACTTCCAACCAAGCCTCGTGTACATTTCGCGAATCCAAGGGAACTCCTGTACCGCGCGGCCCTTCCGGTAGAACTCAATCAGTTCCAAAGTGCGGTCGTAGATGGCGAGCTGCCGCCGGCGTTCGTACGGTGTCATGTCGTTCAGCGGATCGTCGAGCTTGGCGGCGATTTCAAACAGCTTTTCTTCCGCGCGTCGCAACTCCTCATCGTCTTTTATTACGCGACTGCTCATACTCCAGCACCTTCTCCCGCAGTTTATCCTTGTCGTCCCGGCTTAGGTTTGTGAACCGGCCATTTTTTCGGTTAAAGAACATCTGGATCATGCCGGTTCCGATCTTCCGGCCCTTTGCCATGATCAGCTCGATCACGCCTTTCCAAGGGGTATCCGGGTAATAGTAGTCATCCCGGTACAGGAAGATAATCACGTCAGCGTCGAACTCGATATTTCCAGACTCACGGAGGTCGGACATCATCGGTCGCTTATCATTCCGCTCCTCGCATTTCCGGCCGACCGAGCTGATGGCTACCACCGGGATATCAAAAGCCCGCGCCATCTTCTTCAACTGCTTGGAGACGTAATTCACCCGGTCCGCAGTCTGGCTGAATTTCTTCTCTGTTTCGATCAGCTGCAGATAATCGATGTAGACGATCAGGTTTGAATGCTTTTTTTTCATCGCCTTGGTCTGACGCCAGATATACTCCATGGTCATCCCGGGTGTATCGTCGATGTAAATCGGCAACTGGTCCAATATTTCAAGCGCCTTGCTGTAGCTGTCCCAATCATTCTCGGTGAGCCGGCCCTTTTGGACTTTTTTGGCATCTATCCCGCTGATGTCACAAATGTACCGCTCAGCAACATCCTTTGCCGGCATCTCGCCAGAAAATAACGCTGCCGTCCATCCTGACATGGCCGCCGATTTCGAATCACTAACGACAAACGCCGTTTTGCCGATACTCGGTCGCGCCCCGATGATCGTCAGGTCCTGTTTCTGATGGCCGCCGCCCATCTCATTGAGCTCGTCGCTCGCCGTCTTGGCACCAGTTATGCCGCTCCGGGAGCCGCGGGACATAATCTCCTTGTGGTGTCCGTCCAGAACGTCCGGAATCCACTGCATGCCGTCGACCGTGCCCTGGCTTTTGAGGTCCTGCAGGCGCTCCATCTGGTCCTTAACCTGAGCCAAATCCACCTCGCCGCGAGACAATGCTTCTTGAAGCGCCGCAGTTGCTTGCCGCTGAATACTTTCCTCCCGAATAATTTGCTGGTATTGGTCAAAGTTTGCTAGAGTCGGAACGGAACTCCTCAGGCGCATCAGGTACGATATGCCGCCAATCTTCTCCAGATTCTTTCCCCAATGTTCAGCCAGCACCAACGGATCGAATGGATCTTTCACTCCCGGCTTATCCGAGAGATTTTCATGAGCCCAGTTCAGCGCCTTCATTACAATCCGGTTTGGGCCGTCCGGATCGAAGTCATCCGGCGTTAAGTAACAATCATCCATCAGTTCGGACTTTTGGAGCAGCGCCCCCAGCACAGCCTGTTCTGCCTCAAGACTCATGGCCGTTCACCTTCCGTTTCACTACAAGCCGCTCGAGTCGTTCGCGGATATGGTCCGGCATGGGCACGGCCTTTTCGTCGTAAGCTTGGAGGGCAAGCTGCTCTTGCTGCTCCTCCTGCCGCAGCAGATCGTAATAAGATGGTTCTCCCTCCGGATCCTGGACGATCTCCGAGATCGTCGGAGCGAATTTGCTCGTCCGGATATGATGAGCCAAGCGCCGCTGAGCAGTCTTAAGATCGATGTCCTGGAGCATCATGTGCCAGAGTCGGGTGCCAGGCTCAGTAATTTCAAAGAAGGGATAGGCGGTTTTGATCATTGATAGGAATTTCGCCGCTTCCGTTTGCTTCACGCGCCGCCCCCTCCTCATAAAAGCGATTCAGTATGTCTAGCTCCTCTTGCCGCTGTTGAGCCTTCGGTTTAAAAGAGGATTTGGCCTTCTCCATATCTCTCTTAATCCAGACACGGAGCGTTTTATTGTGGTCCTTTTTATGCTGGCTCTTCTTCTTGTTGGTCTGCCATTCGTCCAGAGCTTCGATGGTGTTATCGACTCTCTCTTTTCCAAAATCAGCACATAACTTTTCGTATTGATCGAGAGTGAGATATACCGTGTCATGGAACTTCAATTTTTCTGGAGAACCCATATCTATATCTCCTTTCTTTAAACCTTTCTTTAAATACTTTCTTTTTTGGGTGTCTAATCCGTCACCCCTAGAAGGCTCTAGAGGTGTCTTTTTAGTCACCTCTGGGGTGTCTAATCCGTCACCCCTAAATAATTCGAGTTGAGATGTCTGATTAGTCACCTCTACCACCTTCCACGATTCATAATCTTTGTTGAATCTGATGATTCTTGAACGAGTCCCTATTTGTTCGGAAACGACTTGTATCACGTTCATTTCAATTAACTTTGTCAGTTCCCGAATCACTTGGCGCTTTGCTATCTCCGTTGCCTCTGTCAGGAATGAAACCGATAATTCCGCCTCTTTCTTCCCGAATCCGTAGGTGTAGCGCCAAATGATTAGGATTAACCGAAGCTGAGAGCCGTTTAGTTTGAATTTTGGCACTTGCTCCAGCAATTCGTTCGATATCTTGGTGAATTTATCTGGTTGAGGGTTTGCCATACCTCCTCACCAACGTTCAGGTTAATTGCTTTGCTTGCTCCACGATCTGACCAGCGAGCTGGCTAATGTGTTTTTCGTCCAGTGTTGTGCCCGACCATTCCCTCAGCAAACCGCTGACCCTGGCCTGCAGCCGTTCCTCCGGCGTTTGCTCGGCGGTGTAGCCATTGACCAGGGTGGAGACAAAATCATGTGGGTGGGTTACCGCATATTCCCTCAAAACCATTTGCCGATCAGTTCTGCTCGGCTGATCTGCAGCGATAATCCCGAGCACATGACTCAGTCCCCCGGCCGAATCAAACGCATCCGCCACTTCCCGCGGTAGCTCCACTAACCGCTGTTCTCCGGCTGCCTTTTCGATCGTTTCGATCAGCATCTGGCGTTCTTGCTGCAGGTCCACCAATTCCTGCGCGTACTTGGCCAGATCATCAATCGCTTTGTCCCGTTGCTGCAGGACCTCGTTGTACTCGGCTTCGGTGTAAAGCAGCTCCCCATCTCTCTTGCGAACCCCAGTGGACCAGCGTCCCACTAGATCGGGGAGGTAATAGTGCGACTCACTAACTGAGGTTACATCCCAAATCGATCCTTGCTGGTTGTGGTACCACGTATCAAGATCAGAACCGTTTGTTATCAAAACCTTAGGCATCTAAACCACCTCCAGAAAATAATCTCGTTTATTGATCAATCCCTTTTCGAATAACGCCATCCGTACTGCCTGCGACGCGAGCTCCGGCGTGTTGTTCGTGCTGCTCAAATGGGTCAGGTAAATCCGTTCTCCGCTGCCTTTTACCAGCTTCTGCAGCGCTGCCGCCGTTTGCTCGTTGCTCAGGTGACCTCGGTGCGGGTCGGCGATCCGGTCCTTGAGGTAATCATCATAAGGACCATTAAGCAGCATGTCAGAGTCATGGTTTGCCTCGATGATGTAGATGTTGCCTTCCATCATCTCCAGCATGTCGTCATCGATGTGACCTGTATCAAATACCACGCACGCGCGGTTCCCAATGTCGTCCTCCACCGCGTACCCGACCGGCTCGTAGGTGTTGTGATAGGTCCGAAAGGGGCGGACCGTCAGTTCACCAATCCGAACGGGCTCGTACTTGCCCCAGCGCGTTTCCAGCACCCGGCGCAGCTCATCATCCACACCGGAGATACCTTTCCATTCGCCATCCGTGGCCCAGACCGGGATGCGGTACTTCTTAGCCAGTGTCAGTCCGCGGATATGATCGCCGTGAGCGTGGGTGATAAAGACGGCCTGAATATCCGTCGCGGCGTTGATCCCTCTGGCCAGCAAACGCTTTTCCAGGTCCCGCTTCCACTTACCGGCGTCGATCAGGATCCCGGTGCCGCCGCTTTTGAGGTGGATGCAGTTACCGTCCGAACCGGTTGCTAGGATCTCGACTTTCATATCGATCTCTCCCTTTTGATTCGTTCCTGCCAGCTTCGGTCAAATTCGCATCCCTTTGCCGGCCATTCGTAATACCTGCGGCCCAGCACAAAGGAGACAAACAGATCAGTTTCGGCCTCGTAATACACTCCGTTCAGCACTTCCCCGGCCGGATCAGGAGACGCATTAAGATCAGCACCGCCAAATAGGTCTAGTTGTTCAACCTCACAGCGGGAGTTCATCTTGCTCAGCCTGCAGCTTCTCGGCAATATGGAGGTCCATCACCTTCAGGAGAGCCTTCACTTCTTCAAGCGTCGGCGTTTCGCTTTTGAATTTGCCGTACTGGTCGGTGTATTCTTGCATAGCTTCAGGCGTTGTGATCCCCAATGCGACAAAGTTCTTTTTCATCTGGACCTTGCATTTTTTCAGTTCAGCTTCATCGTCTGGATTCGCCGCATTCTCTGGTTCAGCGGGAGGCGGCGTTTTAGTGACTGCTGCAGTAGCGTTCGCTTCAGCGGTGATATCGCGGCGCTGTGGTTCCGATTCATTCAACGTGGAACCATTTCCGGGAACTTCATCCTCGTTGATGTCAATTCCAAATTGACCCTTCAAAGCCCGCTTCGCTACGTGCTTTTTGAACATGTCGGCCGTGTACTTGGTCCACATCGTCTTTTGGTTCTGAATTGGGCTATTTAAGAAGTGTTCGACTTCGCTCCAGTCCATCAGCACGGTGAATGGAGGGAAACCTTTACGGTACGCGATCGCATATGCCCCGATAATTTTCCCGCGCGGAAAACCTATTTCATGTTCCACGATGGTCCATTCATCTTCACGCTCGCCTGTTTTTTCGTTATATACCGTGGACTTTTTGGCTTTGAACGTGTCGTTCTCGCATACTACCTGGGCGTCATACCCACCGTATCCTTCGTGCTGTTTAGCGAGGTAAGCAACACCCTCGATTCCGATCTGGAGCGACATCTTGCCTTGGTAAACGATGGCGTAAATATGGTTTAAAAACGGATTGAGTCCAGAAGCATATGCTGTTCGTAAGAACAACTGGAACTGTGAATCAGTAGTCCCTACCGCGAGGGTGTTCTTCATCGTTTCAATGTCTTCAACGCTCCAGTTTCCGACGGTTGCTAATTGATTGGTACCTGCCATATGGTTTCGTCCTCCTAAAGGAAAAGAGTTTTAGTTGTATTCGTGAAACAGTGGACCAGCTCAAGCCGATCATCGAGTGCCTTGAAAACGAGCCAGTTATCGGGATTAAAACCTGCTTCTCTAATGATTATTTTCTGGCGCCTGGTTGGGTTCTTTCCATTCTTCATGGTGTTCACCCCTGCGAGTAGAACTTTTTAACAGGTGTTCCGTTCGCCTTTGCCAGGGCCTTACGTTCGCGCCGGGAAAGGATCGGCCCATGGAACTCTTCTTTGATAGCAGTTGCGACAACCGACGGGCCTAAGCTACCGGGCTTGTACGCCTTATCCAGCTTCGCCTCCTGTTTGAACTGACGAAACACTTTTTGCTGCACATGCAGTCTAGCTGCTGTAATTTGCTTTTCAATGGATTTATTCATCATGGGATAGGTCCTCCGTTTCGATTGTGAGATTTTGATTTTCAACCGCACGGGCCGTGATAAGTTGCCCGTATACAGCCACTCTGCCGGTGTACTCCCCGATTCCATCAATGAAGGTCGGAACAATCAGACCGGATTGCTTGTACAACACTTCCGTGAGCTCCAGACCAGCAGCGATCTTCTCACCGGTTGAGAGAGTTGCGTAATCCTTGCCGTCCATTTGGATCGAAAAGTCCGGCTCGTACTCGCCCGTGGTTTTGACATATTTGAAAAGCCGAATTTTTAGCCGATCGAATAGAGACTGAATTTTCTCAGCCTGGAGTTCTGCCTCCTTGGCCCGGTAAGCCTTGATCGCGTCCAGGATAAAGATGGATTCCTTGAGGGCTGCCAGTGTTTTGTCCTCGGCCTTCTTCGCTGCTTCGACTTCTGCCTTGAGACCTTGCCGGGATTTGTCTGCGCGGATCATATCCTCCAGAGCATCCCGTTTCTGCTCAAGTTCACGCATACTCTCCCATAGTTTGGAGACGTCAACCGGTTCGATGGCGGCCAACTGTCCCTCCAGTTCTTTGCGTTTAGCGACCAACTCCGCATGCTCAGTACGCAGTTCTTCTTTGTGCTTCTCCTTGGCGTCGGTTGCCGCTTGGCGGGCTGCGTCATCAAATGGACGCTGACAAGTCGGGCAAGCATCATCGATCGGCTCGTTGTAAACTTTCATGTACCGATTCTTGGCCGCCTCTACCTGCTGCCGTGCCGCAACGAGTTTAGCCTGCAACTCAGATCGGTTATTGTTGGTCTCCGTAGCTGCCTCAATCTGGACGTTGATCCCTTTGATTTGCTCCAGCAGCGCGGCCGATTCTGCTTTCGCTGCCTCGATATCCGCCGGAGCCTCTGGCAAGCGGTCCAACTGCTCCTGCAGCGTCTTGGTGCGGCTCTGCGCGGCGATATGCTGCTTTTCGAGCTTCGGTTTAAGCCCGTTTTTCCCACTATGCCGGTCAACCAGATCATCAAGGGACGATTTTTTCAGCAGTTCATCAAGCTTGGTGGCGGCCGGGTTGAGTGGGATATCCTTGGCCTTCTGATCCGGGGTAGTCCGACTCATTTCGGCCAACACATCGCTTCGAACTGGAGGGAGAGTGTTTTTAAGAATGAAGGCCCTCTGGTCGAATTTGTGCATTGTGAAAAAATAAGCTGGATTATAAAGAGAAAGAAACTCTTCTTTTCCGAAAATTTCTGCGACCGCTTCTTTAAATTTGGTGAATGTTTTCGGGATGTCGTCTACCAAATAAACCGCATCACCGACGTGAATCCCTCGTTCGAAAACCCTCTCTTCGCCGTCCACACTCAAGGTGAGACGTCCACCAACAACGTCGAAGTCGTAGGTTGTTGGAGATGGATTCCATGTCTTGCCGAAAAGGTCTGTTCCGAAGAATATCCATGCCGGCGCTTCCCCGATCGTCGTTTTGCCTTCCCCGTTTTGTCCGGAGAGCTTCGTGATGTCGCCGTATGTGATGTCCAGCTCCCGGATCCCGGCGAAGTTTTGAAGCTCCAGCCGGATGAATTTAATTTGCTTTGCCATTCACGTTCCCCGCTTTCCGTGATATATTGAAATTGGAATTTTTCTTATTTGCTGCCTTCTTGGGCGGCCTTTTTTCTGTCTACCTTTACGCCGTATTTCTGCTCGAGCTTTTCTAGCTCGCCGATCAGGTGGGACCGGATGTCCGGGTTATCCTCCGTCTGCAGACAATCCAGCACGAAAAGGTAATTGTTAAGATCAATCCGGACAACGGCTGGTTGCCGCTCATAAACGCTTAGGGCAAGGTTGATAGGTAATAGTGGTGTTTCTGGCATTGGCATCCTCCTATAGCTCCTCCATCGGCACAGCGTCCGGTTCCTCTTCGCATGGAGTCTGGATCGCGGATAACACCGTCGGTCTTATTGCTTCAAGCACATCCGCCATTGATCTCAAGTTACTGATTGCCTGAGTTACAGTGTTTTCATGATCCAAAGCCCTTCTAGCAGCCCTATAGACTGACGCCACATCGATGCTGGTGCCGATTTTTATAGGTTCCGGCATGCTGTAGCTATGGCCGGAAACGTTGGCTATTTCCGATTCAGACATTTCTACAAGCCATTTCCGGTCGCTCGAATAACCTGCTTCGCTTGTTTTTGCGATCACTTTCACTGCTCAACATCCTCCTTTTTGGGCTCAGAAGCCCGATTTTGGCAAAAAAATAATAGGCCTACTCGTTTTCGCAGTCCTCGCAGAGTCGCGGATAACCCGGCTCTTCGCCGTCGATCATCATCCCGCAGCACTCACAAAGCAGACCATCAAGCACCATTTCAGCAGCTTCTCCCATCGCCTTCCTCACCTCCCTTCAAGTCCTGCTCAAGCTGCTCGTCGCGTTCCCGCTTGTAGGCAGCCAGTTCGTCCTCCTGCGGCGCCCGGGCTTGCTGCTCGCCATATAGCGGCTGGGAGAAGCGGTCCAGTCCTACGCCAGCCACGCTTGCCATGTCCCGCGCTGCACCCGGCCCACGAAATCCTCAAACGTGATGCCGTAGCGGGCGCCGATGTCGAAGTGGGTGAAGTATGTGCCGAGCTTCTCGTGATCATGGCCGTCCGGAAGGACATCGTTCGTCGTCACTTCGTGGTTTTTGAAAAATTCGACCATCCGAGCTGCTTCATGACCTTTCATCAGTCCGGCCACGAAAACCGGTCCGCGGGAGAGGCCTTGCGAGTGTAAGAGTGTTGCAAAAGTACCATTCATAAACTTTTTGCCTCCAATTCATAGAGTTTTTCGCAAAAGTACTGGACCAGGTCCTTATTCTTGATACACTGTGCTGCGTATGCTGCTTCTTTTAGTCCGTCGATCTTTTGCACCAGCTCCGCGTTTTCTTGCATCGCCTTCAATAGCTCCGGCTCCTGCAAAGGGCTTAACGTCCCGGCCATAAACTGCAGGTACAGATGGGCCAGAATGCGGTGAGTTGGGTGGATAAAGATCGCCACGTTATCACAATCCTTTCGTTTTGGTTTCAATTCGCTTCATTCAGTTGTCAAAGAGCGGATGATGATTTTAGCTGAAGGCCATTTGAGAGTTCGCCTGCTCTATATCCCGCAGTAATTTCCCGTGTGGTCGCCAGCCGCCTACATATTCCTTCGCCTTGTCGAAATCCTTAACCAAGGTGTTTTTATAGGAATTTGTGTTGAAGTAGCCTTTGAAGTCCTTCCAGAGCGACGAATAGGTTTCCCCGCGGATCGTCTTGTCTTGATATGCGGGGCTCTCTTTCCCGCCGAGCGCCGTAACCACGGTTTTGTTCGCGATCAGCTGCAGGTCGTTCTGCTGCCCGTAATCAATGGTCGTGTTGTTCTCCAGCCGAGCCACCCGGACCTCAAATGCCTGAGTGCGCTGGTCGAGCAGGAATATCGCCTGAAGCTCTTGGCTGAGCTGTTCGTAGGGATTTGACTTAACCCGGTAATAGTCATCCACCAGCATTTCGTAAGCTTCCCATGCTTGGTCTGTGTTGAGCGACTTGGCGTGCATCCAGGCGCCTTTCTCGGTCCAGAGGTAGAGACGATTAATGTTACTGGCGACTTCGAAATTTTCTAAGTTGCCTTTAAACTCTCGTAAAGCATCGCCTTGAATTAAGAAGAAATGTTTCCCTTCTTTGTACCTCGATTTGTTATTACTGAAGTTCTGTTGAATTTTTATTGCGTCCGTTCCAAACGACTCCGCCAACTGCGATGTTGTAAGCACGCGCTGGCCTTCGTGATTAATGATCTGGAGCTTGTTCATTTGCACCATCCCTTCGTTCAAACTGGTTTAATTGTTAAAGACCAAAAATCGTTATAACTACGTTTCGTTATACTTTTGTTTCTTCTACCTCGTTCTTCACGAGCTCGGAAACTTCAATCTCGAACGCAGAAGCTATCTTTTCGAGAACTTCTAATGAAGGACTGTGTTTATCTTCTTCCAAAGCTGTTAAGTATGAGTAAGAAAGTCCGCTGTTCTTGGATAACCTATAAGGAGTCCAGTTTCTTGCCTCCCTTAATTTTGCTATCCGCTTTCCTATGCTAGTGATCATCAGGCTCACCTCCTGAAGTCAATATAACTACGTTTAGTTATATAATCAAACATCGTCATACCTCAATTTAGTTACAAAACTACATGTTTTCTCTTGGTTTCTTCATTTATGTTGACATTTCGTTATAATTCAAATACTATTATGACTGAATATAGATATAACTTAGATAAAGGAGTCGCTATGGATACCATTGAGAAGATCGAAAGAATAATGAAAAGAAGAGGTTGGACAAAATACAAACTTGCTAAAGCTTCCGGTCTTCCACAAACCACGATTACATCGCTTTTCAGTGGACGAGTTAAAGCACCTTCAACCGAAACGTTAACTAAAATAGCTTTAGCACTGGGTGTTAGTGTATCGAGGCTATTGGGAGAGGATGAAATTCCGCTTTTTGATGTGTCAGTTCAAGAAAAGAACAAAATGCGTGAGAGTTTACACGATGGGCTTACGAAGGTTTTAGCAATACTGCACAATGGTGGCTTCAATGAAGAAAACACAAAATTAACCGATCTGAAAGAAAAATATAAAAATCTTCTGGGTGACGGCCATTTGCATGATCGCTATTTATATGAGGAATTATATGACGAAATTTACGATCTACCTGTTACATGCAATAAATTCAGAGAATTTAGTAACTTATTGAATGAGTTAATAAAGTTGTCCAAATGTGAATCTATAGACACAGGAAATGATGTATTTAAAGAAAGCCCTTCCTCATACACCGCTGAGAAAGAGCTTTTTGATAAGTCACTTGAATTGTCCGATGAAGAGATTAAACAAAAGTATGATTTTAAGGTTGACGGCCGGGAACTGACGGAGGAAGAATATCAACGGATGATTGCTGCAGTTCGGGCTGAGCGGTTATACCGGGACAGTCAGAAATAGCAAGCTTTAAAAAATCCGGATCTTTGCCCATTGCGATCGATAGCTTAGTTAAGTCGATTTCTTGTTTACTAATAAGTCATTCCTCCTTGATGTAATATTTTTCCGCGCGAGATGTTAAGACGAGCATACCACAAAATACGAACAGTTACCAGAACAAACGTTCGTAACTTTAACATAGTTTGGAAAGGAGTTCCCATGGGTTACGTGCTCGGGGAATGCCTTTTGTTGGACCGACTCAAAGAAAAAGGAGTAAGCCGGGCTGAATTCGCAAGGGCTATGAAATGCACACGATCATTTGTGACACAACTCATTAATGGGGATGCACAAATGTCCCTGACCTTCGCAATCAATGCCGCGCATTACCTTAATTGTCGCGTGACTGATTTGTATGTACTAACCTGGTCCGACGAAGGTTGAGTAGATTTTCTACTCTCCCCCGAGCATATTGTTCAGCAATGCTTAACACCTCGTTCTCCTATTCTAAAACTTTCCACATAACCCCGCTGTCGCAAAATGTCGAAACTACTACTTGTAAAATAATACATTCGATGCACCAGTGATCGGACTATATGCGGACAGATATCGGACAAACCACCACCTTTCGGCGAACGCAAAAAAGCCGCTACAATCTGGGTTATCAGTTCCAGGCAAAAGTACTTTCTTTGGCGTCATGGAGTTACCTCCATAACGACATTGAGCACTTTTTTTTAAAAGCCTGTTTCTTTAACCCAGATCATAGCGGCCATACTACGCCCTATAATCCTTGAATTTAAAACCCCACTCACCGATGAAAAAATGACATCAGTGACAATTAGAATGTCCCCTTTCGCGCTTGCCAGGGGAAAGAAGAATGATAAAAAAGGTATGGGATCATAATAGCAGATTTCCACGAAGTTTGTAAAGTATTGCCTTAAATATCTAGAAACATTTTCCTAGTTCTGGTAGACTACAACTATAATTATACAGGGAGGGGTTCTTTACCGTGTGGGCTTTTATAGGTGTGTTATCGTTTATCGGCTTCATCGTTTTCATTATTTTAGGCATCATTGCAGCTGCTAAAAAAAATGGAACAGCTAAGAAGAAATTTATTACTGGGGGCGCGTTATTTGTAATATTGATCATTGCCTTCGCAGCCGATCCTGGTACGACAGTTGAAAATGCGGACAATACAGATGATCAGCCCGCAACTGAAGCGACCGCAAACGCCGTAACGGACGATGTCAGCACAGATGATCAGGCACAAAAAGAGAACGAAGATAAAGCGAAATTAGAAGCTGAGAAAAAAGCGAAAGAAGAAGCCGAGGCAAAGGCTAAACAGGAAGCTGAGGAAAAAGCAAAAGAAGAGGCAGAGGCGAAAGCAAATAGCGTCCCTCGGGAACATAAAGCGGCGCTAAAAAAAGCGGAAACATACGCGGAAGTTATGCACATGTCAAAGGCAGGCATTTACGATCAGTTAACCTCTGAGTATGGAGAGAATTTCCCAAAAGAAGCTGCTCAATATGCTATCGATAATCTTGAATTCGATTGGAAAGCAAATGCATTGAAAAAGGCGCAAGAATATGCGGAACTCATGAGTATGTCTGATGCAGATATTTACGATCAGTTGATTTCGGAGCACGGAGAAAAGTTTACGAAGGAAGAAGCACAGTACGCCATTGATAATTTAGAATAAAATTAAAGACCCCGGAGAGATCCGGGGTTAATTTATTTCCGCGCTCAATATATCCTCAATCTTAATCCACTGCCATTCGCCGGTCCCGGTCGACAACTTAATCTCGCGCAGATATGTCTGGACGGTTAATATTGCCCCGCGGATCTCGGTGTCTTCGTATTCTCCCCATATGCACAGCGTCACGATCTTCCGTTCCCGAAAAGCCTCGGCGATCGCTCGCTCGATCTGCTCGATCTCCTGTGCGTCCAGGATCGGCCGTTGTTTCCGGCGCTCCTCCTGTCTCGCTCTCCGCAGCGACTCTTTGTGTTCCGGCAAAATAAACTTCGACTCCCACAGTCCCGCTCCCAATCTGCTGCTCATGATGTGCCCCCCTAATACTTTGTCCAATAATCAATGTTGCTGCTAGTTGTTGCTTTTTTGGGGCGCTGCTGCGGCTGATCCCTCTCCCACGCCTCCAAAATGATGATTGTGTCCAAACGGGGGTTATCCGGCCAAAAGATATAACGTTCCTCCACCAGCTTATTAAGCGCAGCCTCGATGTCACTATATTTTCGGCCTGTCGTGCGCTCCAGTTCAGGTTTGGTCGGCATCCGGTGCCGTTGCGATGCAAAATTAAACAGGATACGGAGCAGTTTGCGCTCCAAATCTTCAAGCATGATATCACCTCTATTTTGCGAACATTTGTTTGTATTATACGCCGATCAAAAGAAAAATAAAAGCCCATCCGGAATTAATCCGCAACGGGCAAGTTGTAGCAACATGATAAAAAAATATATCAACTAATTGATATAAAATGTTGACAAGTTATATCATTATGTTGTATATTTATATCAGGAAGTTGATAGAAAAGACTTCCTAGGGAGGTGAAAAACGAAATGGAAAAATTGCTGTTGGATGCTTTTACAAAGCTCCAAAAACGAGAACACCTCCTGCGTGTGAATCGCGACCAGCGGGCACTGGGGCGAATCACCGAAGAGGCGTTCAAGAAGCAAGAGGCGGAGATACTTGAACGGTATCGCCTCACGCTAGGAGAGGAACGGGCTTACAACCTGTACCTCCGTATGAAAGGCAAGCGCAACAGCAAGTAAGCGCGGAAGAGGGGCCGAGCAATTAGGCTCCTCTTTTCTTGTGCTTTCGTCGTGCCTGCTTAAATCCAATCATAAACCAGTCGTAATTGTCCATCAAGCTATCCATATCGACATATACAAAGGGGATCAGTAAATTACCGTGGGCCTTATAATCGATGTTCCGCATCAGGCCCCCTCCTTTACGTGCTCCAGGATCTCGCCGATCCCGACCTCCAAAAAGTCGCACAGTTTATCAAGCGTATCTAAATCAACGCGTTTAACCTTGTCATGATACAATCCAGACACTGTATTTACGGCCAAGCCAGTTCCGGCAACTACATCAGTTACCTTCAGCCGCTTGCGCCCCATGATTTCGCTAAGGTGATTAATGACCATTCCAAACACCTCCTGACAATTAATATACACTAGAATGATTTTTTTATCAACAAGTTAATATTATTTATTGACTTCTTATATCAACATGTGCTATATTTATATCAGGAAGTTGATAATAAGAACGGAGGTAAAGAGGGATGAAAGAAATCTTTATCAGAAATGATTTAACTGTTGAGGTAGACGGGTTGAAACAAAGAAACAGATACATTGTAAGTGCGATGTACAATGTGAAAAATGAAGATGCAAACGGAGTGTGGTACACGACAAAGCAAAGGGTCATCGAAGACGTAACGCTCACATGGGGCGAAATCGAACAAGAAGGCGGCGTCGCTGAGATAAACAACCAATTAAAAGAGTGCTATAACGTTTAGGGGCTACGGCCCCTCTTAGGGGAATGCCTATTCCACAACTTACCGCACCTCTCCCGAACATCCACGCGATATAATCGGGATAGAGGTGTTTTTTATGTTTATTGATTCAATGTTACTCGCAACAGCGCCGGCCCCGTTTTCTGACCCGCGCTATATATTCGAGCCAAAGATCGACGGCCACCGCATGATATTTTCCCAGACCGACGGCGTCGTCCGCTTGTATACACGCCACAATAACGACTGCACCCGTCAATACCCGGAGCTACAACTGCCGTTTGGTCATGACGTTGTCCTCGACGGCGAAGTTGCCTGCGTCGATCCAGCGACCGGCGTTTCCGACTTTGAGGCAGTCATGGCGCGGTTTAAAGCGAAGAAAGCCGAGAAGATCGCGCGGCTCACCGTTACTCTCCCGGCCTATTACGCGGTATTCGATATCTTACGCTACAATGGCGAGGACTTGCGGAAACTGCCGCTCCTACAGCGCAAAGAGATCCTCGCGAGCTTGGCGCTACCGAGTCCCAGCTTTGGCATCGTGCCTCACATCGTCGGCGCAGGTGAGGCGCTTTTTGCGCAGATTGAGACGCGCGGCATGGAGGGCGTTGTGGGCAAGCGCGCCGATAGCGTATACGAGTCAGGACGCCGCTCCGAGAACTGGCGTAAGGTCATCAATTGGACGCATGCGGACGTGTATATTACCGGATACAAAAAGGCGGGGTTCGGCTGGTTGGCGGGTGTCGCCGATGAGCGCGGAAGGGTGCGGCCGGCCGGAATTATCGAGCTCGGTGCCGGTCCTACCGAACGCAGGGCATTTTATGGGGTTGCTCAGCAGCTTGTCACCGGAGAGAATCGCGAGTTTGTATTCGTTGAGCCACGGATAAAAGCGAAGGTCAAAATACGAAACTGGACCCGCGCGGGGATGTTACGGAGCCCGGTTTTTGAGAGGTTCATAATATAAAAAAAAGCCCGCCAACCAATTAAGGTCAGCGGGCTTTCCTACCGGCGCGTCCGGATTTCTATTTCCAATATATCACATATTATTGCTTTGTGCTACCATCACGTTTATTTCCAAGCTCAAACAACCCCGTAGCAGACAGCCCAGCCAGGCCACCAGCCCAAAGACGCAAAACAAGATCCAAGTCCGTGAAGGGGGATGCGGCAGCTCCGACCAGAACCCCGATCACCACGCCGATCAACGGTATGATGTTCTTCGGCAGGTTAATTGTCGTCTTAACCAGTTGCACCAAAGCAAGCACAAACACGGCCAGCACCGATGCGAAGGCCATTACATTATTCAATACTTCCATGATTATCAATTCTCCTCTCTTATTCTTCCGGGATACCCGCGGCGCGCCGCAGGTAATTCGCCAGATTATTAAAATGCTGCGCCCGATCTTTGTTCCCTTCATCCCGAGCCTTAAACCATGCTGGCGAAAGCCAGCGGATAATGATCTCCTGAGCGTTGCTCTTGGGTAGCTTAGTCAACGGCGCTGCGGCCGCTCCGGGGGTTAGCGAGATTCCGGCGGCCAGCCGCAGATTGTTGGCCAAGTTGTGGAAGTGAGTCTTGCCCACCTCGTCCCCAGCTTTTTGGGATGCAAACCATGCCGGAGATACGTAGTTATCGATCAACGCCTGGGCAATCCCTGCTGGCAGCGGGGTAAAGTCCGGTGGCGTGATCGGCGCGGCCAGCTCCGCGGCGACATCATAAATCAGATCCTTGAGCGTCTTGCCGCCCGCCTTCAGAGCCTGCTCGCAGTCCGCTTTACGTGCCGGGTCCAGCTGCTTGTGGCTGGCAATGTGTGCCGAAGGATTCTTGCCCCACTTGTCGCAGCAATAGGCCAGGTACCACACAAACCGCTTATACGCCTCTGTAAAAGTGATCCGGCCACCGTAACACAACTCTATCCCAAGCGCCGCGTCGTTGGCATCATAGCCGAATAGGTCGTTGTCGGTCGTCACGTTGTAGAGGACGTGCCAGGCTTTCTCCGCCGGCTCCGCACCGGTGCCCGTCGGGATGATCTCCAAGATGTGCTCATCATCAATAAACACATGGGCCGAGGCGGAGCGATCCGTCAGGTTGTTAAAATAGGTGTAGTGGTTGTCCGCTGTCGCTCCCGGATTACCGGTGTCGTGGGCAACAAAAAAGGCCGGTGTTCCCGTTTTTAACCGGGTGCCTGGCCGTGTGTTCGGGCGCTTGGTGATGTACCGGCGCTCGATCGGGTATTTTGTTTTGTCCAAAACTATCCTCTCCCTTCGGTTTCTTCAAGCCGGTCGATCCTCTTATGTGCTTGCTTGGCCGACTCTTCGTTGCGTGTGACTCGTTCACTCAAGGCGTCAATCCGCTGACTCTGCATGCGTTGCTCAAACCTGATATCATCGACCCCAGATCGGATGTATCCCAAGTCATTTTTTAACGTTGTAATCGTCTCGGCGTCCTGTGCGACGTCTTGCCGTACCGATCTGGCCCGGCCCGCCCACCCTAGCGCCATCCCGCTTAACCCCGTCAGCACGGACACAACTGCGGTTATTATTGTGACGTCCTTCATGCTCCCTCTCCCCTCCCAAAAAATCGCCCACGGATCAGCTCCGATGGCACAAAAAATACGCCTTGCGGCGCTTCCTGTGGGTTTATTCTGCTATTGGTTCGGTGACTTCATCGGGATAGTTCTCGGCAAGGTAGTCATAGGGGCATACGCCGACGGTACCGCCCTTGTTTTTATAAACGTACTGACCAGGCAAAGCCGTGAGCGTGGTCGTGCCGTTCTTGAGGGTCACGGATTGCAAAGCACCGGCGGGCGAAAAGGCTACGGTAACACCCATGCCCGTGAGTTGGATTATCTCCTGAATCGATGCGAAATCTTTAAGCTCTACTGCTTCGACGTAATCATTCGACCTAAACATTCTGATCATTGTCAACACCCTTCGATATGTTTTTCATTTCGCTTAATCATCCCCACGCCATAACGGTAACATTATATGATGTAGCCAAGCGTTGATTATATAAATACAAGTTACTTACTAACTCGTCCTGAACAGAAAAGAAACCAGCCGTAGATGCGGATTTGGACAAATATAATTGCATGTCACTCTCCCCGTTAAAACCTACGGAGTAGAAGGTTTTTATCGGGTATAATGTACCGCCAGTGAAGTTGTCAAGACGCGCGGCTAGAGCCCATCCAAACCTTTGAATATTGGAATTAAAGTCAGGCTCGGACGTTGCATAAGCAAGCAGTATAGACGGCGTAAAAGGTACGGTAAACTGTTGCCAAGATCTTTGAGTTAGATTAGGTAGCCGCGTGTAATAGTATTGTTTGGGCTCTAAGGTACCTAAAACCCCAAATAAATTAACCCCACTTTTGATATTCCCGGGTACAAGGTCGGCGTCGCCTAATATCGTAATTGGACTGCTGTAATATCCGGCATCCTTTGTTTGGTTGGCCGTACCCGGCGTTACGGTACCGCCTGCGCCTCGGTTCGGCATACTCCCTGTCAGGTTGTTCCCGCTGGCGTTACTAAACGTTTTACCGGCCAATACATCCGCCGCTGTCGCATTCCCGGTCGCCTTGATAATCGCTGCCATTTTTGATAAGAGCGAATCCCAGCTCTCACTTGTGGACGCTGATATCCCCTTGGCAATGAGTATGTCCACCACCTCTTGCTTACGCTCATTGCCAAATTGAAAAGCCTGTGACGCTGCCTCATTCGCCGCATTCGCCGTGTTCTGCGCCGCCATAGCTGCATCATATGCCGATTTGACGGCCTTCGATGTCGCTGCACGATCCTCGGCGGTGCTGTTGGTGGCATTGGAGAGCTGGACGATGCCTTTTTGTGTCGTGGTGGCATCATTGATCTGTATTCCGGCAATAGCATCAGCCAACTCCTCCTGTGTGACGTATACCAGGGATTCGTCGATGTTGGCCGTGATGTCCGCCGCTGCTCCGACAAAAACGTTCATATTCAACGCCTTCTCAATCACCCCATCTCCTTGCGGGGTAATATAGTCGGCCGTCGCTCCGGAGTTGGCGTACATATAGAGGATCTCACCGTCGTCCGGATCTTCGGCAAAAATACCAACCTCCCTTAAGTAAAACCCGGTTGTAACGTCCTGGTTGGTCAATGTCGCCCCGATGAGCGCCCGAGTTGAGCCTGCTGGACGTTTGAGGCGTGAGATGGCCAGGTCCTTGACTGGGGTAATCAAAGCGGTCATACTCTCCAGGGATTGCCCGCTCAGCGTGCCGCTCCCTACCGCCATTCTCGTATAAACAAGTTGGGCGCCAGTCTGCGCTTTTGCCTGCAGCTGACGCCCCTTATTGGTTAATGCATAGCTCCAAGAGCTCACAAAAATCACCTACCCTATTGTGATAAACTCACCGATGTGCAACATACCGCCATAGTACATATCGCGCGCCTCGATGGTCTCCTCCAGGATGACCGCCTCAAGCCACGCCGAGAGTCGCTTTACCGAGTCGATAGCCTGTACAAACTCTTGCGCCCTCTCATTTGTAGCCGACGGATCGCTAGTGCGTA
This sequence comes from Paenibacillus sp. JL3B1040, assembly GCF_057063165.1. Taxonomy (NCBI): domain Bacteria; kingdom Bacillati; phylum Bacillota; class Bacilli; order Caryophanales; family Paenibacillaceae; genus Paenibacillus; species Paenibacillus tiangongensis. The sequence goes on from NZ_CM169317.1 coordinate 4,471,371, forward strand.
CACGGAAATATCCCGGCTCGCCGCCATACTCAAACCATTCTTCAACCTGGCCCGTCCCGAATAGGATCGCTATCAATTCCTCAACAGCTGCGGGTGTGCCTTTCCGGCGGTGGAAACGAATGGCGTTTTTGACCAATTCTCGTTTTTGATCGATCGGCAGCGATGCATCGTAAAAATCCACATGCAGCTGCCAGGCCATTTCATCCGCTTCAACATCGTTCAGCGTATTCAACCGGTCGAAAATGGACAGCTTTGAGATAGCCTCCGTTGTTTGCCTTAATTCTTCCTGTATGGATTGAGCAGCAGCAGAAAGCGCCGGGTCACTCCTCAGGTTCGGGGGTAACAAGTCCAACAGGTGCACATTCTGGATGTCAATCATCTTCAAGCCCTCCAAATGTCACGCTAATAGTAGCGTCTTGAGCAACTTGGAAACGTGATAAATCCACAAATGTCGGTTCTGTGACCTGTACCCTTAAAGCACCTGCAGCCATAACCCGCTTGATCAGTTCCGAGGGATTGATGTCTCGGCCAAGTTTGGACTTTTGCCAAAGTACATATTCGGCCACAGCGGCCGTCACTGCCTGTTGTATTGTCGTTGTCTCGGCAGCCCGCGAACGGTCTACGTAATAGGTGAGGTTGATATTATACGGGACCGCTGCGGGGGCTTGCGCCGTCACTTTATCTGTAAGTGGCCGTACTTCCTTTTCGGTTACCGTTGCCAATACATCGTCCAACATGTCCTGGGTCGGTATCTCCCCTCCATTCAAGAGAGGGACCAGTACAACCTCCACGGCCGCAGGCGATTCAACCGCCACATCGATGATGGAGCTGCTCGCAGACTTCGCCCAAAACTCATAGGCCCCCGCTGGGCCGGCTACGCTAAATGACTCCGGGGCCGATCTGATACGTTGCCGATATGCATCGTCTGTCTCCGTATCCGTACCGCCGGAACTCTCTGTGGTATTGGTAACGCTCTGGACAAACGGAAGCGGGTCTATCAGCGCATTTAGTTGGCCGGGGGTAAAACCATTCCCGGAAACCCCCGGGACCGAACACAAGGCCGGCACGCTGCCTGTAACCGCTCCTGCGGGTATCTGCAGCACGTCCGAGGTCACGAAAAACAGTTCTCCTCCCCCGCCTTGCGGCCCGACCCGGGTTCCGGCCGGAATGATCTGCGCCGAGGCAAGCGGAATAGAAAGGGAAAATTGTAATGTTGTCCTCGCCGCCTCGGCGGGCAGCCTGGTCGTATCGTACATTTCGCCAATGTCGTCTAACACTTCTCCTGTCGCATAGCGCAGCAGGTTTTGCCGAGCCGTTGCATTGATCAGCACCCGCTGTTGCACGATGATTTGCGCCAGCGACAATAAAAAAAGGCGTTCCGGGTCCGCTGGGTAAAGAGTACGGCCCGTAATCGCCTTGTGCACAGTCAAAATGCTGTCGATAATCGTCTGAGGATCATCGTCGATAAACTTTAAATCAGCCAAGATCGTTCACCTCCTCGGCTAGGGTGTAATAAACAATCGGGGTCAGCGTGCCAGCTTCATCGTCCTGGGTAAAATCAACCTGTGTGATGGTCGCCCGGGGTTCATACTCGGCCACAAGGGAAGTAATCAGCCCGGCCAGACGAGCACGGAGGATGGGCAAGGGATCATCCATAATGCTATTATCCAGACCTAGCGACCTCGCAAACGGAACGGACCCCATGGGTGTAGCGACCAGTGTACGAATGTTTTGCCCCACTTCATCTTCAAGAGTCTTTGGCCCGAAGGATATCGGCGGTTGCATACGCATATCCACGGTATAGATCATTTGACGTATTCCTCCAACGTGATATTTACTGTGGCCGCCAGCACATTGCCCTTGGCGTCGATCTCATCCCAAGTTTGCTCCAACCCCGTTATGACCCATAATCCGACCCCGACACCTTTGTCGCCGATCATCAGCGGTACAGCCTTCCCTTTTCGGTCCAACTCCGTCAACTGGTCGAGTTCCTTGCGCGGATTGATCCCAAGCCGCGCGTCAAATCGCACGCTAAAAGATACCGTGTCCAGTCCCGGTCCGATAAACTGGGTGAGGGGCTTTTTGCCAAGCACCTCATGGCGAGCGTAACGGCCGGCGCTATTGCGCGTAAATTCCGATAATGTCCGCAACAGATCAGCGCTCACCTCGAACACCACCGGACCCAAAGAGCCGATCATAGTGGCTCACCCGCCCTCGTGATTGATGCGGCCGTGATCGAGCCGGTGACTTCCAAATCCCCTTCGATCTTGACGCCGCTGTTGGCCTTGACAACCAACTTCCCGGCTTGCTTGTCATAATAGACATAGCTGCCGTCCTCAAACCAAACACCGCGCTGCTCCGGATTTCCCGGGGGCGTATTTTCGTCGTTGAAATATGAGCCAAGGCAAAACCCAGCCTCCAATCCAGACCCCAAAAAGCAGCACAGGACTCTATTTCCGACGGCAGGGAGATCATTCCCCATGGCCCATCCTCCCCGGGTCAGCACAGGGAGTTGATCGCTGACCAAATCATCCCGATCCGGGAAAGTAACCCTGACCATGCCCGCAGTGGTATCCACGCTGGATACCGTCCCAATGCGCAATAAATTTTGTATAAGTCCCATGTCACCACCCCAGTACTTGCCGAATTTCGATATCAGTCGTATACCCGCCGCTACCTAATTGGTGAGTCGCGGATACAACCAAATACTTGCCGTCGAAGTTTCCAAACCCTTCGATCATGATCGTCACCCCCGCGGCTAAGCGAACATCACCGACAAGGGTCAATCTGGCCGCGCTCATTTCTTTGTTCTTTTCTCGCAGGGCCTTTTTGGCCTTGCGCATAGCCTCCGCTTGGCTACTGGCCTGCTCGTTGATCTTTAATATAGGGCCGATGCTCGGCGCTCCTGGTGGCTTGTACGTGGCCTTGATCGTCTTATTCGACTTAGCTTGGGTATAACTGATCTCGCAAGCGATGTACGTCGCGTAAGCAGCGCTCCACCCGAACTCATAGCTTAAGATGTTATCCGTGCCACGGGTTAATGTCAGGACAGGGGGGGCCTTCTCGTATTCGAATTCGTCGAATAACACAAGCTGGCCGCCTGTGACCTTGATCGCCACGCCTTCCGACTTGGCCTGCTCGCTCAAAAATTCGATGTCAGATTGATCCGTTTGGTCCAACCTGTCGTAGCTGTATGTCTCTTTGATCAGGTAGTTTAGCTTTAAGCCGGCTTTTTTTGCGACTTCTGCAGCGATCGTCTTGAGCGTCACCTTTTCCCAAGCCTTTGTTCGCTTTTCCTGCCGGATATTCGCCGCAATCGGCAGGCTTACCGCCTTGATACTGACTGCATCCGGCGGCCCCGAGAATGTGAAGGAATCAACCTCGAAACTGCCAAGTGGGAGTTTTGATACCTCTCCGGGTTTGCTCCAGTTGATCGTCCGGATCTCCGCTTTGATCTTGTCGCCTTGTAGCGGAGCCCATTCAGGACTTTGCCAAAGCCGATCCCTGTCCTGCAGCGAGATGGAGATATCATCCAAACTCCCTGGCGCTGCATCTGTATACGTAAAATCAAAGGCATCCTTGGCGATATCGAGTGATAATCCGACTCCGTTATAGGTCAAGTGAAGTTCTGCCCGGCGAGCATCCTGCATTTTATCCATATCATTCCCCTCGCTTCCAAGGTGGTAAAGTCGCGGCCTGCTGCGCGGGGATGGCGGGCACATCCAGCAAAACCCCGGCCGAAAAGACCGACGTGCGGATGTGACCGGGATTTTGCTCCATGAGCAGAGCTGCAAACCTCTCATCCCCAAAAAGTTTAAAGGAGATACCGTCCCAGGTATCTCCTTGAATAGTGGTGTACTGCATCATTGCAAACTCACCCTTTGCTGCTTGTTTTGCAATTTTTTAAGCATCTGCTCAAGCTTTTGGAGAGACAGTTCGGATGCTTGGGCTACCTGCTGCTGCACATCGGCGCCGCCAGAGATGTTATAGTGTGGCGAAAACTCAACGTAAATGTCACCACCACCTGCTCCGCCTCCACCAGATCCAGCACCACCGCGAGAGTCCAACAAGCTCTCCAGTTTGGACAGTGGCAGCACCGCCTCCTGCTCCGCCCCCTCGCCGATCATCGCCAGCGTCGGGCCTGTTGTGATGGCTCCTTCTGCAAGCATTGGGATTTGCGGTAGATCGACGCCGAAAGTTTTGCCACCAAGCCCGGGCACCCAATCGGGGATGTCAATGCTGATCGATCCGATCTTTTCAAACGCTTGGTTGATCAGGCCGATTACAGCATTGATCGGGACTTTTAGTATCGAACCAAGTGCGGAAAACACCCCGCTGAAGATGTCCCGAACGCCTTCCCAGGCTTTTCCCCAATCCCCGGTAAAGACACCCGTAATGAAGTCCAAAACGCCTCCAAGAGTGGTCATCAGACCGTTGAAAATGCCGGAAACTGAATGTATGGCGGCGAGTACCACGGCCTTAATAATCGGGAACGCGAAGTTGAACACGCCGACCAAAGCGTTGATGATAGGCTTAATGAAGTTGAACAGCGCCGATATGGTTGCGCCGAACTTGGTAGCCACGGAAATGATTGACGGCAGCATGGCCGTGAATGCCCGCGACACCGCCGGCACAGCATCGTTCGCGATGAAGCCGAACACCTTAGAGACGATAGGCCAAAGCTTGCTTTGCAGATAAATGCCGATCGGCAATAGCGCTTTGCTTACCTTCAGGAGAGCTTGCCAAAATGTAGTTCCAAATTTCATGGCAAGTGGCACAATCGCTTTAATTGTTTTCCCAACCGATCCCAGAGCGTTCATAATGTCAGGAGCAAAGCTTTTATACGCAGATGCAGCTTTATCCACCAGATCGATAATATGATGGAAGAGATTTCCGAAACCCGAACTGATCTCATTGGCATCTGCATCGTCCATGCCGAACATTTTGGCTAAACTAAATCCAGCGCCTGCGGCATCTCCGGCAAACAGGGTTCGGACAGTACCGTATAGCGTGTTTAGAGGTTTAAGCCACTGGCCCACCTTGTTAAATGCCTTACCCGCCACATCCATAGCGACAGGGATATATTTTGTTATCCAGTCAGCAACCCGGCGGATCGTCGGTGCTAGCTTCTCTCCAAGTTGCAACTTCGCCCCGTCGATGGCCGAACTGAGCAGGGTCATCGATCCAGTGAACGTATCCATTTGCGTGTTGGCCATGTCCATGAGCGCACCGTCAGCGCCGGCTATAGAACTCTTCAAATCTCCATATTCCGCACCAAGCCCGTCCATTATCCCGGTAAAAGTCTTCATGTGTTCTTTACCGGCTATCATGGAGATGTACTGCGCTTTCTGGGCATCGGTCATCTTGTCCATCTTACCCTTAACTTCAAGCAAGACGTTTTCCAGACCCTTAAACCTGCCTTGGGAGTCAAAAGCCGAAATATTCAGCTCTTTCATAGCTTTCCCGGCCGCTCCGGCGCCACTAGTCAAGTTGGTCACGATAGCATTCATCGCCGTACCCGCTTCGGCACCTTTAAAACCCCGGTTGGCCAATATGCCCATCAACGCGTTGGATTCTTCCAGCGGTACGTTAAAGGTTTTGAACGTACCACCTGCTACCAGGAATCCTTCCATCAGCGCGTCGATGTTTGTATTCGCGCGGCGAGAAGTTTGGGCTACCTTATCCAGGTACCCAGGGAGTTCGGATACTTGAATACCGAGTGCGGACATAGAGTCAGTGACCAAATCTGAAGCGCGGCCCAAGTCTATTTGCCCGGCCTCAGAAAGCCGTAGCACCGGTTCAATGCCCTGCAGCATCTGTTCCGTATCCCAACCGGCCAGGGCAAGGTACTGAAGCCCGTCCGCTGCTTCTGCAGCCGTTTTGGAGGTCTTCGCCCCCATTTCCTTCGCTTTATTCGACAGTTGGGTAAATGCGTCTCCTGTGGCTCCTGACACCGCTTTTACGTTTGCCATTCCCTGCTCAAAGGTCGCAAACGTATTTACTACGTCTTTTACGCCACCAACGATTTTGGACAAAGCAAAGGCGCCTGCTGCTATAGCTCCTGCTTTTTTCAAAGCGTTAGCCATTGACGCGCCGGCGCCTTCCGTCTTCTTCATCTCGTTTCGCATTTTCCCAAACTGTCCCGAAGCATTATTAAATGTTCGGTTAAAGGTTGGATTTATCTTGCCACCAAGCTGAAAAATTGTTGAATATGTTTTTTTGTTTGCCACTACCGCCTGCCCACCCTTCTGTAATGGGTTGGTTTTGGCTGCCGGGCGGCCCGCCTTTTCTCGACGTTCTGGTGTGCTTCAAACCACTTGATTAAGTCTCCAAGAGGCTGACAAATCCAGTATTCGATATGTGAGCCCGGAATAGAGGAAGAGAGGATCAGGATGATCTCCCTCAGATACTGCAAATCCCTTATTCCGGCATCATTAAAAAATTGGCAGCCAACTGCGTGACCTGGGTAAAGTCCTTGGCCTTGAGAGCCCGAATGAGTTCAATCGGCTGTTTAGCTGCTCTCGCTGCGACAGCCATCTGATAAGATAGGGACGTCGCCCGCGCCAAGGAAACTTCCTCCGGGTCAATCCGGCGTGCCTGTTTGACGCAAACGATTAAGTCCTCGGCGCTCAAATCGTCGAAATCGAGGGTGAGCTTTGTCACCGTCTCCCCATCGAATTGGATTGGTTTAATCAGGGTGTACAGCCTTTCATCCGCCACCGTTTCGGTCATTGCTTCTTGTTTTGCCATGGCTTAAACCCTCCTTATTGTCCGAGATTCGCCCGCACTTTGGCTCTGTAATCGACTCCGTCAATGACGCAAATATCATTAAATCGATCGATCTCAAGCGCGGTCGCCCCGTCATAAATTACCTTGATATAAAGCACCTCAACCTCGTTACTGCTTTCCATGGGGTTACCGGTATTGAGGCTCCCCAGTGTTGTGTTTTTGGGCATCGACCGCATTGTGACTTTCAAAGGTACTTGCAATGTCTCGCCCGAACCTGTGTCCAGGACATCAATAGACCCACGAAAATCAATCTGCTGTACTTCCTGCCGAGCAAGTTTGAAAGAGCCCCCTTCCAGCGTCCGCCAGTTGATCGTAGCTGACATCGATCCAAAAAGGCCCAACACCGGCATATCGATTTCACCAGGAATGCCGGCACCAGTGATCGTTTGCGTCATAGCCTCCAAATTAGGCAACTCAACGTCGGCAACGCCCAAATAATCACTGCCGTTACGGTATGCGTTAAAGCTGTTTAGGGTTGATGGAATCTGCTTTGGCAAGTTCTTTCCCTCCCTTACGCCGCGATTGCGGCAAGATATGATGCGTCATACTCAAGCACAAAATCGATGACCTGCGCCGGAGACGGCGGCGTCACGTAGATGTGAAATTTAAGTTTGCCGTCCATGATATTCTCCGGTGGATTTTCTTCCGAAAGGAACTCCACCCGGCCGCCTAGGATATACCCATTCGACGCCAGGCCATTGAGCCAAATGTTAACACTATCCGTAATGGCTTCTACCAAGCGCTTGTTTGTCGCACTATCGAGATATCTCCAATAGGTCAGCGTCACAGTGTTGGCGATCCAGTCCATCATGCGCCGGACTGGGATAAATGCGCTTTGCGGATCGGTCTGCGCCGGGTAGGCCCCGGTACGGTTCCCACGTGTGGCCCAACCGCCGATAAAATTCAGGGCGGTATGGATGCCGGCGGCGTTCAGGTATTCGGTGTGTTCCGGCCCGAGGGCAAGCTCTCGATCATCAGTCAGCGTGCCGTCAATCTCCATGCCCTTGTTCGACGGCGACAAACTAGGGATTCCGGCGTTCCCGGTGTCTGTCCGGCAAATCACACCAGCCAGGTGAGTCGATAGACGGTACACCTTACCTGACTTGGTCACTTTCGGGTAGGTATTAAATTGCCGTGGGTCCGTGTAGCAATTTTCCTCTTTCCAAGCCGGCGCCTCCGTATACTGCAGGTTGGACGGCAGGTCTGTAATCGCCTGTGCCCGAAAATGGTTGTTGATCAACGAAGCTTTTGCGACCATCACTGCCGCAACTGTCGGGTCATCAGACCAGCCTGGGGCGATCACAATCCCCGGCACAAGCCGGAACCGTGGGAACACTTGGTTGAGCAGTTCTAGCCCCGTGGCGGCCAGCGTCGTGCTGTCCACGCCGCCGATAATGTCGGCCGCATTGACCTTGCTCGCATCGATTTTGTCGTATCCAATCTGCAGCGAGGCGTTGTTGGTGATCGCTCCGCCTGTCTTGGCAGTCAAAATCAGTTTCCCAGTAGCATCAAAGCTCAGCGTATAATCCGTGTCGAGCACGTAAGTCGTTGATCCATCGGTATTTGTTACGGTAACAGTGCCCTTAACAATGCCTTCAGGCAGTGTGGCTGTGCCATCAACGAGAGTCACAGCAGCCGGAGAAACGGTCGTTTTATGTTCCGCCGGGTCCAGAACGTTAATAAGCACAATCGGGGATTGTTTGTAGAGCTGGAAGTGGGAATAGATCACTTCACTAAGCGTATAGTCCTCCCAATCGTCCGAATACCCGAAAGCATCGACTGCCTCTTGATACGAGTAACATAGGATCGGGACATTGACAGGCAGCGTTGAAGCTTTGGAAAGATTAACCGGTGCTGTGCCGATCGCCACTGGTAGCGTAAAGTTTTGCTGAACCGGGGTAATGACCGATCCTGGAACCTCAGATACATAAATCCCATGTCTTTCAGCCATTCGTGTGAGCTCCCTTCTTTACAATTTGATAGGCGGCGTATAGGGTTGTTCCAGGCGTATTGACGTCTTTTTTTGCGCGTGTAAGCTCGCCCACCGGAACAATAAGCACGGCTAGCTCCGGATATTGCTTAATCAGACCATCCAAATGTTTCGGCACGCCGCCTTTAAAGATCGAGAAGCTATTCAACCTGCCGCCAGGCAATGGCGGACCAACATAAATGAGTTGGTCAACCGGCTTTAATTCTTCAACACGAGCTGCAGCCCGTTTTTTTTCAGTCGCCAAATAAATCAACCTCCTGTCTTACGGCTGGAAGTTGCCACGTGGTTTCTGCCCCACCAAAATAAAAAGGGGCAACATCTTCCTCGTGCAAGGCCCAGTCATATGGGTAAATGATCTTGTATTTGCGATCGATGAATCGCTTTGCGAAAAGGTGTGTTTCGATCCTGCGCAGAATATTAAGAACCGTTCGGTGACCCTGCTGATCAGGCGATTCATCATACACCCCGATGATCAGTCCAATTTTGCATGTTGCCGCTTCATCTTCACCTGCGGTTTCACCTTCCATAACACGGACGATGATATACGGGAAATGCTCGGAGTCGTCCTCCACCTGCTTGTCTGGTAGTCGCTGAGGGTAGACGTTCAGTGTCGCCGGCTCGCCGCGGGCATTAGACGTCTCAAATCCCACAAAAAGAGCCTTGATCTCATTGACCAAGGCGTCTTGTAATAGGTATGGCGTTGACATTTAGTTGCCCTCCATGATTCGTTTGATCTCATGATCCAATCGCGTTTCGAAGGTCTTGGCGGCTTCCTGCTCGACAAAGGCACGTACACTCCGATTATCAAGCATTTGAGGTACCGGAGGACCAAAAAGTCGTTCAATCGGCAACGCCGTCCAGTTTCCGCCTTTCCCCTTCTTACCCTTGGCCCCTGGCTGCCGCTCAAACACCTTGTTGCCGTTGACCGACGCAACGAATGCTCCGACAAGCCGCTTGGCGCCGCCTGATTTTTTTACCTGGACCTTAAGCGCTTTTGGTGGCTTAGCATGGCGCGGCACCCGAGGGCTCACCTTAAACTTATCCAGCCCCAAGGCCCCCGCACTCGACTCTACCGCAGCTGATAGTGACGACTTGGACGCTCTTCGGACTGTAAACGTAGAGTTAACATCTTTAGCCTTGGCCGTGTACTCTTCCCGGACCTTCTTTGATGCATTCGTTTTGACGTTAGCCGCCGTGCGGTTTAATGCCCTCATAATGGCAAGCGGCGCCTTCTTGGGATATTGTCCCAGGCGCCGCTCAACCTCCTTCAGCTTTTCGGCATCGACCGTAATCACGATTTGTTCCTCCGCAGGGTGATGACGTACGTTTCATCGTTCGCCTGCACGTCGGACACGTAAAAGGTGTGATCGTCAATTTTCATTCGTGTGTCGATAACCGGCTTTTTCTCAAAGTCCGATTTTTTCGCGTGAAATAAAAAAGACGCGCCATATACGCCGTCCGTTGGGTTTGATGCAGATGATTTTCGTTTTTGCAGCAGATCATCGTCGATGATGATCGTCATTTTTTTGTCGTCGACTCGATGCTCTTCGCCAAATTCGCCGAGGTTAAAAAACACCTTCTCGACGTCAGCCGCGAGCTGATCTTTAAAGTTCATTCAGACCACCAGCAGTCCACTGCTCGGCGTACCATTCTTCGTATTGAGAGATGCGATCCTCGGATTTCCCGGCAGGATCAATCAGCAACGTCTCCAGCAATTCTTTTTGTTCATCCGCCTTCAACTTTGCAAATTGCTCAGGAGTGGTCAGGTCATCAAAAAGCGGATTATCCTTGTCAGTCTCCGATTCATAGGATGTTTTCCCTTCTTCCTCGGCTGCCCCCAACTTAATTAATCTCTCTGCTTCTGCCTTTGTAAGTCCTAGGATTTCATCGCCGTGCTTGTATTTCTCGCCGTTATGAATAACGTTTTTAATAGCTTTTATCATAGCTAAACCCTCCCTTTAATTATTGCATTACCTTTGCAACAGCCCAGCCGTTAACGTCAAGTGGAATCGGGAAAGGACGGGACAACAATTGAAGGAAGCGCGCCGCCGGCTCTTTGGAAGTCCACGACTGTGGCGTGATTTGTGCCTTAACATATTGGAATTGCCCATTATCGCCCATAATCACATTGGCGCCATAAGCGAATTCGAAAGGCTTACCGTCAGGAAGCATTGCGAGCGTTCCCGCAGGAATGAAATCAACCTCTTGGCCGTCCTCATCAGTGTAGCTAGCGGTTAAGCTGTAAACGTGGAGATCGACTTGAGCAAGGTAGCCATGGTAGACAACCCCATCGGGAAGAATATCTTGGTTGAGGTTACCCGCGGTGATGACAGAGTTATTATTGATCTTGGCGATCTCAATAACTTTCGGGTGACGCATGATCCGTTTGCCGACCTTGAATGTAGTGAGGATTACGCGCGGTGTTCGTCCGCTCTTTTGCATCACGTCCTGTTTGATTTCCTCAAGAATGCCATATACATCAGCATTATCATTATCAAACAGGTCAGTCCCCGAGAGCGTATAAAGATTTTCGAAATCGTAATCCAACTCCTGATTTACACCCTCACCGATCTGCACCACTTTCCCCGTAAACATAAGGCTGGACGCCATTTGCATCTTGCGCTGAGTGATGGTGCTTGTCAGATCTACGATATCTTGAGTGAGGAGTTTTTGAGCACGCACCTCCGGGCTGTCCGGGTTGTACAGCGACTCTCCAGCTTGCCGAACTTTCAGGTCAATGGTCGTAATGGCACGCATCGGTTTAACAAGGGCCGGTGTATATTGTCTTGCTGTAAAACCCGTCCGCAGCACAATCTTACCGGGAAGCAGTTCGTTTACATACGGAGCGATTGGCTTATGGCCTTTCTTTGTTTGGATTTCGATCTCTTCTTTTTCAAAAGTTTCGCCCTCCGAAAAGAATTGATCCAAGATGTATGTGCTCGGCTTAGGCATAGCCTCGACTACACGAAACAGGTATGGAAACGAATAAATGTCTTTTGCCATTGTCAGGTAAACCTCCTTATTTAACTACTCGTTTTGTGATGATTCCGATTTTACGAAGGGCGTCTTCGTGCGTTGCAATGGTATCTGTACCGCCAAATTTAAGGGCATCGCGATTAAACTCGCCGTCGGTATACGCAACAGCACGCACATCAGATGTACTAGCATCAACTTCCACGTCGGCGAGGATAGCATACGGATCTTGCGAACCATCCGTAGACGTGGAGTTTACAGGTAGCATGATCGGAGTGCCTGCGTACACGTCGGTTTCAGCAAGCTGAGAAACCTTCCCCAACACCGTGCCTCGAGTTACAATGCCGGCGCCGCCTTTTACGATAATGGCAATGGCTGTAGGCGGCTTTACTCCACCCGCAAAAAGATCATCAAATTTTTGGCTTTCGTAGGCTGGCATTTACACCAATCCTCCTTTTTTCGCGATCAATTCCTTGGCGAATTCGACCATTGCGTTGACAGATTTCTCCTCGTCTTCTTCATCCTTTTGACCAGGAACGGCCGGAGCCTGTGCGACAACCTCAGTAACATTGCTATCTTGAGAATCTTCAAGGCGATCTTTTCCTTCCGCCTTAACCCGTTCAGCCGAGGCTTGGACGATCTTCATCGCAACCTCTGCGGCTGTTTCTCCACTGGCAATTGCATCGGTGATAAATTGAGCGGCCCCGGGCGCAGTGGCCAGAGCATTCAAATCAGCAATACGCTTGCGCTCTGCTTTAATCGCCTCTTGAGTAGCAGCACCCATGATTTCTTGCACCAGATCAGGGTGTTTTGCTTGCAATTCTTTAAAATCCATTGTTTTCGGTTCCTCCTTTGTTGGTTCAACTGGTTTTTTTGCAACAGGGCCTTGATCCAGGTTTTCTATATCTTGTTTTCCCAGGGAAGCAGTAAGAATTTTTGAACGAACTGTATCCAAGACTTCCGGCGGTAGTTCTATTCCGAATTGCATGCTCGCAACCGGCGACAACTCTTCAGCAGCAAACATGATTTCATCAGCAAACCCGAGCTCGACAGCTCTCTTTGCGTCGAAGAACGTTTCGTTTTTCATGAGGTTTAGAATCTCTTCTCGAGTTCTGCCGGTCTTGGCGACATATGCGTTGATCATTCCTTCGTCTACGCTAGATAACATCTGGGCGCTTTGCTGGTGAACTTCCTCGTTTCCTTCTGTTCTGGTCATCGATCGATGAATGAATATCTGTGCAGTTGGAGAGATTAAGACTTTATCCGCTCCCATAATGAACACTGACGCTGCGCTGCCTGCAATAGAAGGTATTTTTGCAGTTACAAAGCCTGAATACTCTTTGAGTGATGTGTAAATTTCAGAGCCTGTCCAAGTTGAACCGCCGCCAGAATTAACATATACTTCAACATCCTCGCCGTTCGCCTCTTCAAGCGCATTATCCACTAATGACGGGCTGATATAAGGTATCCCTAACCAGTCATAAATCCACGCATTCTCATCACCAACAACAACACCGCTAAGTTTGATTTTCTTTGGCATCTTTTTTCCTCACCCCCTTTCATTAAGTCTCAGCGTCGGAATCATCTTCACGGTCATCCTCTTCGCCGCCTTTGCCATCGCTTGGCTGGCGTTTTGGCGCTGAAGCCTTGGCGCCACCGGACAACCCTAATTCTGCTAAGCGTGATTGCTCATAAGCCCGTTGCTCAATGTTCTGCTCCCACGATCCGCCAGTCAGTTCGGTTGTTTCGCGCTCGGCCGTAGAGAGATTTTCGTTGATGCGGGTTACCGCAGCGTCCACTTCTTTGGTCGGATCAAGTAGGCCCTGTGACGGTCCGTGCCATTCAGCTTTTGTGTAAGCAGCAAAAATAGCCGGGTCATCAAAGATGCCAGGCGCGTCAATTCTTCCTTTGGTTACGGCTTCGACAAACCACTCTTCATAAATCGGTTGGCAGAACGACTTTGCCAGCCATGACCGGCGCATGCGGTACATTTTCCAGGCTTCCAACAGGGCGCCGCGGGAAGCTGAATAAGAGTTGGTAAACTGCTTGGTGAGAATTTCGAACGGCAATTCCAGAGCTGCCGCAATCTGTCGCAGCAAGGCATTCACGAACCCGACATAATCCGGATTAGGGCGAGTCGGATTTGCGAACTGCGCTTCCTCTCCAGGATCCAAATATACGATAGCTCCCCGTCCCATCTTGATGTTGTCCCCGCCGGTCCCTGGGATCGGTTCGTCGTATTGATTCTCCGTCTCCGGCTCCTCCATGCCATATGCTCCATTATCTTCCTCAGCTGGACTTTTGATAAAAACGGTATACATCGCGGAGATGACCGCAGCCATCAATTCCGCCTCGGTGTACTGGTCCAGTTGCTTGAGTGACTCAATAATCGGAGAGATAACCGGGATTCCCCGGCGCTGCCCGGGTCGTTCCGCTTCAAACAGATGGATAACGTTCAACCTCCCGGTACGCGCCCCATACTTCTCGACTCTCACCCAATCTTTTGGCGCTAAGGCTACCCTATCGCTGCCCGGGTGTTCGTTCGAAAAGTGGTAAGCTACAACCATGCCGTCAGCGTCAACCTCCACGCCGGACTGTATTCGTTCAGGATTCTCCAAAGCCTTGGTTAGTGGAGTGTCGCACCGATCGGCCTCGACCAGATTAATCCTTAGGTCATAAATAGAATGTTTACGCGGCAACATCGGCAGCAAGGCGAACACGTCACCGCTCATCAACATTGATAAAAAGGCCAGGGATTGGAGCTCGTGAAAATCATTCAAACCGGCTGCGTCGCACTTTGTTGATTCGGACCACAAAGACCATTCTCGATGTATGCTATTTCGCAGCTTTTTCGCCTGGTCCTTGCTCAATCCTAAAAAATCTGCGTCGAAAGCCGGCTTAAGCCGTAGGCCTGTACCCACAATGTTGGTCCTCAAACCTTTATGCGCGGCCGCAACAATATCGGAACCCATATGCAGATCCCGCGCACGCGCCCGGAGTTCATTAAGGTTTTGGTGGATGTCGGCATCGGCGTCTCCGATTGGTGTCTGCCACATGACCATGGATTTTTTGGTCCTGCTGGCTCCATGACGGCCGTAGCCTTTACCGTAACTACTCAGGACGTTTTGTACCGCTTCATGCCGTGCAGCTTCAGCTCGGGCTGCGGCCCGGCGCTCTGCGATGCTGGGAGCAACATAACCGATGAGTTTATCAAGCTTGTTCATAAATCAAATGGGGTTATGCTCCTAACCTTCGTGCGGCGCCGGCCTGTCTGCAATTCATCGCAAAGTCGGCCGTAGTATTTTTTTCGCTCCAAAACAGTTGCCATATCAGTTCTCGTCAGCGTCCGCCCCGCGATGCTATATGAGGCAGCTGTCGCAAGTGCGATCTCAGCATCGTGCCACAGCTTATACATTGCCTTTGCTTCTTCAAGTGTCATTTTAGGCATTTTCCCCTTCACCTCCTTTCATAGGGTTACAAGCTGCTTGACGCCCCTTTTTTGCGCCGTTTTTTTACTGCTCCTCCTCCGGGAATAACCTTTGGTCCGTTCGGTTGTCGCTCGATTGGTAGAGAAAGGTTTGGTCGCAGTATCTCGATGACCGCGCGGTTGTAAACTGCAAGGTCAAACGGTTCGTTCCGGTCCCTAATCTTTCGCCACGTCTTGTATTTTTGGCCGCCAATCACTTGATAGAAAGGCTCCTCGGCGGTTAGACCGAGGAAATAATCCTCCGTATACCCTTGCTCCTCACCCGGGAAGTGGCAATAAAGTGGACCCGGTTCTTTCACATTGAGGCTGTCGAAGATTTTCACCTTACCGTCATCTACCCCCAAACTCCACAGGATGGCACCCTCCCGCTGTGTCTTTGACTTTTTATAAATAAACGGGATATGCTTCGCAGTCTTTGGAGTGATCCCCTGACCTTTGATGGCGTAGATGCG
This sequence comes from Paenibacillus sp. JL3B1040, assembly GCF_057063165.1. NCBI lineage: Bacteria > Bacillati > Bacillota > Bacilli > Caryophanales > Paenibacillaceae > Paenibacillus > Paenibacillus tiangongensis. The sequence continues at coordinate 4,487,062 of NZ_CM169317.1, forward strand.
GCGGTAATTCCGCGGCCTAGTGAATTCGTAAACCTCTTTGGTGTAGTGGCCGCCGGAGTCAATGCACGCGCCGATGATCCGAAATTCCCGGCCACCTTCCCCGATCCACGAACGGGTTAAGAATTCGTCCAGCTCCCTCCACGGCCCAGGGGTGTCAAGGTTCCCGGGTATTACGTGGTACTCGATCCGCCAAGACTCCTTACCCGCTCCCCATCCAATGACCTCCACCTCAAACCGGTCATCCTGGGTATCGACCGCGGCCGTCAGGACTTTCACCCCAGTTGGTACTTCGTATTCATAAGCTTCTCGGCGAGCGGCGAGCGTTCTTTCGTTAATGCCCTCACCCTTTGTTTCCCACGGCTCACCCAGAACGGTATTGATAAATACTTTTAGCTTGTCAACTCCCTCTCTCTTCGCAACCAAAAAAGCCTTCGTAACCTCGCGCCAGTCTGACCAAGGGCTAGAAAGCTGGTTGATATGAAAGCCACGTCTGGTTGAGTGTTCTTTACGGGCAATCCACTGTCCCTCTCCGTGCTTCCATTCCTTTTCTGATCCGGTTAATCCGCAGTATGCGCAACGATGTTCGGCCTTTGTTACGACGATTTCGCCACTCTCAGACACGTAATGATCGTAAACAATCCCGTCTTTAAAGCGCAGAGGTTGCAGTTCCCCGCAATGCGGGCACGGCAGGCACCACTGTTCCATCGTGCTATCCTGATAAAGTTGGTAGATTCGGGATGTTTCCTTATCCACCGGAGTCGAAACAAATAGATGACGCCTCTTATGCCGATAGGTTTTTGTTCGGGCCGTTGCCAGCGCAATAGGATCGCCCTCATTTCCTGACGAAATTGGAAAGCTGTCAACCTCGTCGCAAAGGACGACCTGTATAGGGCGTGATTTAAGATCGTCTGGGACGTTCGCTCCCGCTATTGCAACGTACCCACCAGGGAAAGACTTCTCCTCAATCGTGCTCCCGCTCCCCCGAGACTTGGCAGCTTCAATCTTCGACCTTAACGCTTCGGTGCTATTGAGCATTGGACTAAGCCGTTTTTTGGAATAAGCCTGAATTAGGGTGTCGTTGGGCAGCACATGCAGAATAGGGCAAGGCTCTTGATCAATGTAGGAACCAGTCACATTCAAAAGAAACTCCGTTTTCCCCACTTGCGCAGAGGCCATGATTACGACCTCTTCCCATTCCTCGATGGAGTTCATAATTTCTCTTTGATACGGTGCCCGGTCAGTCCGCCATGGACCCGGCTCCGCGCTACTTTCCGTGGTCAAGATCCTGTTTGCGTCTGCCCACTCTGAGACCGTAAGGCGCCTCTTTGGCTCCCACTGCTTATTCGCTCGGGCGAATAGATCAACTGTTTTCTGAGCTACCATGATCTGTTTCGCCCCCAATCTTGTCTGGGGTGTACTTCGCCAGGGCGGAAAGCACGGTCTCAATTTCTCGGCGGACAACCGCCTCCACGACTTCAGCGGGCTCGTTTTCACACTCTGTTGCGATCCGACTCGGTACACCAAGCAGCCGAGATTTTGTTGTCAGGATGAGATCGGAAAGGAGCCGCTCGACGTCGGCGGCAGCATGCAGGTTTCCCTTCATTCGTTCTAATTCGAGAGCCGCCTTTTCGGCTTTTGTCTTCTCGTGCTCAGTCTTGAAATCAATGAGCCGCGGCTTTTTGTCATCCTCCTTGCCACCAGAGGCGTACTCTATGTAAGCCTGAACCGCATCGCCAAGAATGTATTTCCCACGCTCCACTTGAGAGAGGATCTTTTCTCCCGTCAACTGGCGCACCCAACGATCTGTTTTCCCGATAACGGCCGCAAATTCACCGGTGCCGACGACTCTCTCATGCAGTTTTGTCTCTTCCGCTTTCTTTTTGGCCATTATCTCACCTCAACTTCCGTTTTTAGCCGATTTACATGGTTTTCCCGCCCATTCGCTTAATTCGAAGCGAAATTCAAAAAGCCCCGAATCCTGACGATCCGAAGCGGAAGCGGAACTAAAATTTTGAAATAATTTCTAGCGGGAAATCGGGGTCACGCGCACCCGCAGTCCATCTCGACCCCCAGAAGGACCCGTGACGCTCATATCGCCTCGTATTGCCCTTATTTCACATTCTACGTGATTTGTTCGTCTCAATCATCAAATGCATGTGCGGTGCCATTCTGTGCGTCTGGTGACGTTTCCCATTCAATGCCGTTCACAATATCAATCGACCGTGGCAAGACACGATCAATCATAGCCTTAGGTATCATAGTTTCAAGCGCGGGCCTAAGGGCTAACTCTCGAAAGAACTTTGCTGCCTCTGTCATATCCTCTGAGATTCCTACTGCGCTGGTCTTTACGATAACCAGTTCTTCATCAGTTGCCCGCTTCACGGCATTCGCTCCTTCATCTGCTGCAGCATCTGGTCGACCTCACTAATCTGTCGCTCTTGTTCTTGGAGTACGTGATAGGTCGTGTACATGTCATAAGCCTTGTCAACGATCATCATGACCAGAATCAATATGAGGAGCACATATAGCGCTCGTTCCCAATTAAAAGATCTCATCATAATCAACCCTTTCTCATCTCATATCTACGCAGTAACTCATCCGAGTGCATGCTGCATTCTTCCGCCCATGCTATTGGAACCTCAAGACCTGCATCAGCAAATCTCTCTATAGCTGCAACTAAGTCCGCGTGCCTTTGAGTGATGCTCTCGTAAGAGTGGTCGGTTTGCTCTAACCATAGCCATTGGGGCATTACTCCCCGTAGTGGTTTTTGAAGCATGATCTTTCCCTCGCTTTCTTTTGCAATATAAAAAGGCCACCCGTTTGGATGACCTTGAATTGCCGTACTCTTATTTCTTCCAGCTTGCTTTACATATCTGGTAGATATAAAGCAGCTCTTCCTCAGAACATTCCTTGAGACGTTCTTTATGCCAGGACCACACCTCTGTATGACCGCCATAATACTCACCATATCTCCGTACAATCGGGTGATTCATTACGGTGTAGTAAGGTGTTGTCCCATTTACCAATGACACCAAATCATCTTTGTCCAGATCCAACTGCATGATGCATCCCCCTCGTTTAGAACTGATCATGCATACCTACATCAAAGCGCCTTTGTGACGCATGCAGGAATGCAATGATATTGCCGTTGTTGTTCTTGGGAAGATTCTCGAAATGATCTCTTACCTGCTCTTCCCATTGATCTATCGTAACGTCATATGAGATCAGATACTCGATTTGGTTAATGATCCATTCTTGCTGCTGCTCTGTGACTCTCATATGCTGTTTGTTTTTCTTTTGTTGGAAGTATTTCAGATAGGTTTTTATATACCCAAACTCGTCGCTTGTTAAAGCGATGTATTTATTTAATCTTTTATCATTCGTTATTATATAATCATTCGTTATTAGTGTTGGATTTTCCAGTTGTGGAAAACCCGATTCTGGATGAATTGATGGGCTTTCGAAAATATCCATCTCCCATGACATGATTTTACCCCGGCCGTCCTTCAAAACATAACGCTTGACGTATCCGAATGACTCGAGTTCTTTCAGGCCGGCGCGGATGCTGTCTTTTCCCTCGGTTGTATGCTTCACCAGCTCATCCAGGTAAAAGCGGAAATTATCCGGCTTGGATAGCATGTAGGCCAGCAGCCCGCGGGCTTTGAATGAGAGGCGTTCGTCCTGGAGCGGATCGTTCAGAATCCGGGTGAATGGCGGCGCTGCCTTGCCTGATTTATTGACTCGATGTGTTGCCACCTCACTCCCCTCCAAAATAAAAAGCCGCCCATATTGAGCGGCCTATGGATAAATCCTTATTTAATCAGAGAAACTCTCGTCCTTTACTTGGAGCGCTAAACTAAGCGCGCTGCTTTCATCAATAGCCTTTTTTTGAAAAACTATCTTATTCGAATTTTGTTCTTTAATCACCGCATACCATCCATCTGGTCTATTGGACGCTACAGCAAGATATTCCTTCTTTTGATTATTCACAAAAATCACCTCCCAGCATCATATTTCGACGCCAGGAGCCAACTTCCTGCTATTCCCAAACGATCCTTTCTGAAAGGGCATCTTCATCTCCGGACGCCATGATGTCCCAGCATGTCTCGCAGAATGACGCTCCTAAAGTTGTATGGCACTTCGGATCTGGAGCATTGCAAATCGTGCATTTATCTGTCGTCGGCCTCTTAGACTTGCCCGTTTCTTGGTCAACCAGCATCGCCATTCCTCCTGACATAATAAAGAGCGGTAATTTATCGCGGCTACCGCCAATCCGCATCGGTTCAGGCTTTTTGCAGGGAAAACAGCACCGACAAACGCGAAACCCTAAGCGGAGAAGCGGATTCGAACCGCCACCATCAGCCCATCCAGGCGAGCGTGCTATCCATTACACCAACCCCGCATAAACTGCAGCATGCCGCTCGAACAGCGCGTACAGGCCCATTGCCGACATGCCGCATTTATTCCGCCAGCCGACCAGGTGCGTTCGCGACCGCGCCTGCCGGGCTTACAGCAGATATGCCCCTTACTACCTCAAGCTACGTAAAACGTAACCCTCAAGCAGTAATAAGTGGCGCCGCCTCATATATCCTCATCCAGGATTTGTTTGCACACAATATACTGCGATTCGGTACATATGCGGCGTGTGCTAGGAGAGCCGGATCGGAACTTTGCACCATCACGTTTTTGGCCATCCGCGGCCGGCCATGATCCAGGGCGTTCACGCCCCATCGGTGTCCTCTCACTCGAATCTCCATGGTACAAGATTATCACGTTAAAAACGCCGCAACTCACAATGTTTTCTCATTTTTTTCTTAATTTTTTCCTTGAAATTAAAGCGAATTTCGTTTGTGTGTTTCAAAATACATTACGTTGGAAATGTGATTACGGACGGTTTTCTCACTGATAAACAGTTGCCCGGCAATGTCGCGCGTCGTTTTATCCTGCACGAGAAGCTCGAAGACTTCCCGCTCACGATGAGTTAACAGAAATTTGCTGTTACGATCGCTGCTCTTCAAAATGCGTCACCCCTCCTTGCTCGGGTTTTGTGGTTTAACAAGGTTCAGGGATACAGTCAACACATCTTATGAAAGAGCAGGGTTAATGGTGCGGTGCCGCAAAGAATTGGGCGGTCCGTTATTTAAAGGCCATTGCGGCATGAACCGCTTTTAGCCAGCCTTGGTAGAGCGCTTCCCGCGTAGCCTGCGGCATGGCCGGTTCAAAGCGGCGCTCCAGCCGCTTGCACTCCGCGATCTCATCCAGATGTCCCCAGTAGCCTACCGCCAGCCCCGCTAAAAAGGCGGCCCCCAGCGCCGTCGTTTCGCCAATCGCCGGACGCTCCACCGGGACGCCGAGAATATCGCTTTGGAACTGCATCAGGAATCCGTTCGCTACGGCCCCTCCGTCCACTTGCATGGACCGCACGGCATACCCGGAATCTTGCTGCATCGCGCCAAGAACGTCTCGGGTCTGGTAAGCCAGCGCCTCCAGCGTCGCCCGGATGAAATGCTCTTTCGTCGTGCCTCGCGTCAAGCCGAATACGGCCCCGCGCACATCGCTGTCCCAATACGGGCTGCCGAGCCCGACGAAGGCCGGGACGACGTAGACGCCTTCGGTCGACGCGACGCGCACCGCGTAAGTCTCGCTGTCCTTCGCGTCCCGGAACATCCGCAGCCCGTCGCGCAGCCATTGGATGGCCGAGCCGGACACAAAGATGCTGCCCTCCAGCGCATACTCTACTTTCCCGTTCAACCCCCAGGCCAATGAAGTAATCAATCCGTGCTCGGACAAGACGGGGGTATTTCCGGTATTCATCAGCATGAAGCAGCCGGTTCCATACGTCGTTTTGACCATCCCCGGCTGGAAGCAGGCCTGCCCGAATAGCGCTGCCTGCTGATCCCCGGCCGCCCCGGCGATCGCCACCTCTTCCCCGAAGAAATGATACGGGATCGTCGTCCCGTACACCTCGGAGGAGGATTTGACCTCGGGCAGCATCGCCTTCGGTACATCCAGCAGCGCGAGCAGCTCGTCATCCCATTTCAGCTCGTGGATGTTGTACATCAGAGTCCGCGACGCATTGGAGTAATCCGTCACGTGCAGCCGTCCGCCGGACAGCTTCCAGATCAGCCACGTATCGACGGTGCCGAACAACAGCTCCCCGTTCATGGCCCGTTCGCGAGCACCTTCAACATGATCGAGGATCCACTTGACCTTCGTTCCGGAAAAATACGGATCGAGCAGCAACCCGGTTTTGGCCCGAAACAGGGCATCATGGCCCGCTTCGCGCAGCTCCTCGCAGATCGAAGCCGTTTGCCGCGATTGCCAGACGATCGCCGGATAGACGGGGCGGCCGCTTTCTTTCTCCCAAACGATCGTCGTTTCCCGCTGGTTGGTGATCCCGATCCCCGCGATTTGCTTGGGCTTGATGCCGGATTCCGACAGGCAGGACGCAATGCCCGACAGGATCGACCCCCAAATCTCGTTCGGGTTCTGCTCCACCCAGCCGGGCTCGGGAAAATACTGCGGGAACTCCCGCTGGGCCGAGTGGACAATGTCCCCCCGCCGATTGAACAAGATGGCCCGCGAGCTCGTCGTTCCCTGATCCAACGCCAATATGTATTTATCCATACCTTCCCCTCGTTTCACACGATAGAATAACGCTTACATTCCTCCTCTTATCATAACCCGACAGCCTCAGGCGCGTCATCTCCGCACCCGCCTCATTTTCAAATTTAAGATTTCAAAATTTTATCAACATATCGCACCGATAGAAACTTCCGGTTCTGCCGCCGAAAGACGGCGCCGATGCACGCAAAGAACCGCGGGATTCCCCCGCGGTTCTTTGCGTGTGCTGCCCTTCTTTGCCCAACTAAGGTTTGTAGTTTCTCGAGAACTTCTCCAGGATCGTAATCAGCATCTCCAGTTCATCCGTGCTTAACACGGATAAATGCGTTTTCAACACTTCCCGCGACCTTTTCCGGGCTTCCGCCAGAACCTCGGATCCCCGCTCGGTTACCGACAGCAGTACCGCCCGCCGATCCTGTTCGTCATGCCGCCGTTCCACGTAACCGCTCTGGACAAGCCGGTCGATCATGACCGTAATCGCGCTGGGCTTCACCTCTAGCTTCTCGGCCAAATAGCTGACATTGCAGGTGTTCTTCTGGGCGATCAGCGTCAGCATATGAAATTGTGGGCCGGTCAAGCCAAGCTCCTGGTGATGCATCAATTCGCTCTTTACTTTGCGGAACGAGCTGGACCACACCGACTCGATCCGATCTATATAATTGTCGAGATCAGACGTCAACCTTACCCTTCCTCTCTCCAAGTTGGAGTTATCTCCTCCAACACCTTCTCGCGCTCGAAACCCGATTTTCACGCGTACTTTAAGTTTATTATGCGGCGCCCGAAAATTCAAGGAATCTGTCGCCATTTGGCGGGTTACCCTACTTGAAAACGGTTCGGAAATCCATTATGATGAAACCGTAGTATCAAAATTATTTTCACAGTTCACACAGATTTTATAAAAACAATTTTCGTTTAGCGATCAAAAGCCATACTTCCGAAGGGAGGATCATCGCGATGACACCCATATTGCATGCCGTTTCCAGCCATTTGGAGACGTTGCCGCCGCAGGAACGCAAGCTGGGCGAATACATTTTGGAAGCGCCCGCTTCCGTCATTCATCAGGGAATCACGGAGCTGGCCAACGCGTGCGGAATCAGCCCTTCGACGGTGACGAGGTTCTGCAAAACCTTCCACTTTAAAGGATTCCCCGATTTCAAAATGAAGCTGGCCTCCGAGCTGGCCCATAAACCTGCGGAGAATCACTACCAGGACATCATCGCCGGCAACGACCTGCGCAAAATCGTTGAAGCGATGGAAGCCAACCATGTGGCCTCCATCACCGACACCACCCGGCTGCTCGACATGAACCAGCTGTCCCGAGCCGTCGAGGCGTTATGCCGCGCCAAGCGCGTCGATCTGTACGGCGTTGCGACTTCCTCGATCGTAGCCCAGGACTTCTATCAGAAGTTGGTGCGCATCGGCAAGAACTGCACCGCCTTCGCCGATTCCCACATGCAGATCACCTCGGCTTCCTCGCTGGGCGAAGGCGACGTGGCGCTGGCGGTTTCGTATTCCGGGGAAACGCCGGAAACGATCGATGCCCTGCGCTGCGCCAAGGACAGCGGCGCAACCACGTTGTCGCTCACGCAGTACAGCAGCAACCGCCTCGCTACGCTGGCGGACATCCCATTATTTTCGTCATCGTTGGAGGAAGGCATGCGCCGGGGCGATATGGCCTCGCGGATCGCGCAGTTGCACGTCATCGATATTTTGTTTACGGGTATGGTCAGTCTGGAATTTCAGGACTTCATTCCCAAGCTGGAAAGCTCGTACCAGAACGTTCAAATTTACCGTAAAATCCAAGGAGGTCAACACGAATGCTGAATATTATCAAAACCAGCAGCGAGCAGCAGTTCAATGAAACCGGAGCAGGCATCATCGCCAGTCTTCTGCAATCCAATCCGCGGGCGATCCTGGGCCTGGCAACGGGCAGCACGCCGGTCGGGGTGTACGAGAAGCTGATCGAGCTCTACAAGGAAGGCAGCGTCAGCTTTAAGCAAGCCAGCAGCTATAACCTCGACGAATATATCGGGTTGCCCGCAGACCATCCCGAGAGCTATCGCCGCTTCATGGACGAGAAGTTGTTTAACCATATCGATATTGTACGCGAAAATACGCATGTGCCATCCGGAAACGCTGCGGATCCCGAGCAAGCCGCCAAGGATTACGCGAAGCTGCTGGACGATGCCGGTCAAATCGATTTGCAGTTGCTCGGCCTCGGCCATAATGGCCACATCGGCTTTAACGAGCCCGCCGAAGAGCTTACGGGTCCGCCGCATGTCGTGAAGCTGGAAGAACGGACCCGGCTCGCGAACGCACGCTTCTTTAATTCCATCGACGAGGTGCCGACGCATGCGCTGACGATGGGGATCGGCTCGATCCTGCAGGCCAAGCAAATCCTGCTGATGGCCAAAGGCGAAGACAAAGCGGAAATCATCGCCAAAGCGTTGAAAGGGCCGATTACGACGCAATGCCCGGCATCGCTGCTGCAAACTCACTCCAACGTTGTCGTTGTCGTCGACCAAGCCGCAGGGAGATTCCTGTAATGAGCGGAAACGGACGAACTTTCAACCTCGTTCACGCCGAAGTCGTTACCCCGCGCGGAACGTTCCGCGACGGCGCAGTCGCGGTTGAAGACGGCGTGATTACTTACGTCGGTACAACCGCAGGCTTGCCGGGAACCCACGCTGCCGCTGCGGACGTCGAGACAATCGATGCGGGAGGCAGCTACGTGCTGCCCGGCTTTATCGACGTGCATGTGCACGGCGGCATGCTGGAGGATTTCTCGAAACCAAGCAAGCAAGGTCTGGATGCCATCACCAAGCTGCATTGCAGCCAGGGGACCACTTCGATGCTGGCTACCACGATGACCTTGCCCAAAGCGATGATCGACGAAGTGCTGGCGGAAGTCCATCAATATATGGCCGGCAACATGCCTTATGCCCAATTGGTCGGCGTCCACCTCGAGGGGCCCTTCATAAGCCCGAAATGGCCCGGAGCGCAAAATCCCGCTCACATCGTCCCGCCTAACCGGGAATGGGTTGAAGCCTGGGACCGGCAATATCCGGGATTGATCAAGCAGGTGACGTTTGCGCCGGAACGGGAAGGGGCGCATGAACTGATCCGTTATTTGCGGAAGCAGGGAATCGCGGCGGCCGCCGGCCATACCGATGCGACTTACGAAGAAATCATCGCCGCTTATGAGGTAGGGTTAAACCACTCCGTGCATATGTTTAACGCCATGACCCCGCTGCATCATCGCAAACCGGGCACTGCGGGCGCCATCCTGAGCACGCCGGGAATCAGCGCGGAAATCATCGCCGACGGAATCCATGTGCACCCTGCGGCGATCCGGCTGCTGGCCAGCGTGAAGACCGGCAGCAACCTGATCCTCATCACCGATGCGATGTCCGCAGCGGGGCTCGGCAACGGTGATTACATGCTCGGCGACCTGCCGGTCGTCGTTAAGGACAACGTCTGCACGCTTCGGGACAGCGAAGGCACGCTGGCCGGAAGCACGCTGACGATGATCCGGGGGTTCCGTTATCTTGTGCGCGAGGTCGGGTTATCGGTGGAACGCGCGTCGGAAGCCGCCAGCGGCAATCCGGCGAAGCTGATCCGCATCGATCATTTGACCGGCTCGGTGGAGACCGGCAAGCAGGCGGACCTGCTGCTGGTTGACCGGGAGCTGGACCTCAAGCGGGTATGGATCAAAGGACGTGCTTTCCAAGCAAACGAATAAAGGATACATCTCATTCAAAAGATAAAGCGCGAGCGGCAGGGACAATCTTGTCCCGCTTCTCGCGCTTATTCGTTATTTCATTCATCTTCCTTTAACGGGTTGTTCCGCCTGTGAAGCCGGCATTCATACCACGTGCGCCGGTACCGGTCGTACCCATGGTCCCCGTCCCGTTGCCCATGCCGGCATTTGGACCTGTCGGCGCATAGCCGTTAGGGCCGGTCATCGTTCCCGTACGTCCGGGAAACACGCGGTTGATCATCGTTTCGAAATCGCTGATGAAGTTGTTCAGCGTACCGCCGCCCCGGGTTTGCGTTCCGTAATCTCCGATGCGGGAGACAAAGTCGGCGTCGCCGGACACATAGACATTGCGGATATGCGGCGCCGTTTGCTTGATGGCAGCCTCTATCCGGTTCTTAACGTCTTGGGATACGTTGTCGGTTCCCGCTCCCAAGGCCCCGTTCCCGGTGGTGAAGCCCGAAGGGGTGTTGTTCATCGTCCCGTTATTCGTACCGGTGCCATAAGCCGAAGCACCCGTACCGGTTCCGCGGTTTATGCTGGACATGCCCATGCCGCCTCCGGATCCGAACCGGTTACCGGTTGTTCCGGTTCCCAGCATGGAGCCGTTGCCGCCGCGGTTTACATTATTGTCCGCCCCGAACAAACCGCCGCGTCCGAGATCAAACAGACCGCCCGTACGGCCGTTGCCGCGAGCGAATCCGTTGTCTCCGGCGCCGCGGGTGCCGTAGTCCGCGCCATAAGGTCCGCCGACATTGGTCGTCCCGAGACCGATTCCGTTCGGACGCTGCATGCCGTACGCGGTGGTACGGCCTGTCGTGGTATTGCCGTGGAGCGTGACGCCGACATAAGCATCACGGTCGGTAACAACGACATGTGCCGTTTGGACGTCGCGGAGCTGCGCGACTTTATTGCTCAGCGCGGGACTGTAACGCAGGGAACGGATTCGCTCATCCTGCCCGTTGCCGGCACTGCGGGAGAACAGGCGATTGCCCTCGTTTAGGGAATTGACGTCATAATTGCGGTGATTGCCCCGCATGTTATGCGTCCGCACATTATTGTTGTCGGTGCCATTACCGCAACCCGCCACCAAAGCAACGCCGGCAAGCAATGCTGCGGATAACGATAAGTTAACGACTTTCGCTCCTCGCATGTAGTCATCCTCCATCCGTAATAATTGATGTATGAAACAGGACTTAGGATGCGCTAAATCCCGTTGTCGTCATACAGGTAAACATAACCGAACGACCCACCTCCCGCCTGGCTGACGGTGGGGCGAATCGCGGCAAATCAACCCACACGTCCGGTTCGCGTCACGCGTAAACTAATCGTAAGAGGCTCAATAACTTCAAGGGGTGCTAGCCCATGAAAGTGCTGTTCACGTTCTATGTTCCGAGCGGAGGGGTGGAGACCTTAAACCGCTTGCGCTGCGCTGCACTAAAAACCCGGAATATCGAGGGTCATATTATGTATTTGCGCCCCGGGTCCGGTTTAATTAACACGCAGTTGGCGAACATTCCCGTTATGGTGGGGCCTGGGGATGCCGAACTGGTTCATCGACTGCCGCAATATGATGCGGTTATAGCTACCTCGGATTACTGGATTCCGGGGAGGCTGCGCCGGCTCGGATTTCAGAAGCCGATTATATTTGAAATCCAGGGTTTGGGAACGCGGGAACAAGCGGAGCAGACGCTTCGGGAAGGAACGGAGGAAGTTCTCCGCCATTGCCAAGCTTCACTGATGCCGCCAACGCCCCATTTAATCGAGCTGGCCGCCGCGTGCTATCCGACACTGCCCAGATTCGTGTTCCCGAATCCGCTCGACACGCAGCACTTCCACTATAAGGTTCAACCGAAAAACCCGGTCCCGATCATCGCTTGGGTCGGACGGCTGGAACCCAATAAGAACTGGGAGCTGTTCCTGGAAATCGCAGCCGCACTGCACCGCCAGCGTCCGCGGACGGAAATCTGGATGTTTCTCGATTATCAGCTTCCGTCTGAGGAAACCAAAAACGCGTTTTGGCAAAACGTCAGCCGATTGGGACTTCAATCCAGCCTGAAGCTGTATCCCAATACGCCAAACCGGGAGATGCCTTTTTATTTGTCGCGGGTCGGCGATTCCGGGGGGCTGCTGATCTCCACTTCTACCCTGGAGGGCTTCGGTTACGCTGTCGCCGAAGCGTTGGCTTGCCGCTGTCCCGTCCTCACCACCGATTCGGAAGGAGTCCGTCTTTTTATTAAACATAATGAAACGGGCAAGTTCTTCCCTTATCCGCAGGTCGGCCAAGCGGTTGCCGGCGCGCTGGAGCTGATGGACTATCACGCGCAGCGGGAGAAGATCCGAAGCTTGGGGCAAAAGCATATTCACCAGTGGTTGTCGCCGCAGCAATATGCCGATTCGTTCCGCCAAATGCTGCAGCAATTAGGGGTAAATGAATGAAAACGCCAAAAGAACCTCCAGTGAATCCGGAGGTTCTTTATTCGGCAATTTTTTTTGTACAAATACATATACTAATGGGGAAACGCCGTCCCCAAAGCCTGTTTTAGTTTTTTCTCATTTTCGAGAAGCCCGGGGTCGTCCGGCAAATAACGAAGCGCCTCCCGGTTATGCTCGTAAGCTTTAGTCAAATGGCCGAGCCGGGCATAACAGAGGCAAAGCCGGCTATGCGGCAGCCAGGTCCGGGACGCGGCGTGAACGATCGCCGTCCAGTTTCCGCCATTCGCGTTCTGCAGAGCCTGAACATACCAATAGGCGGCGATGGCCCACTCCTGCCGGTCTTCCATGCATCTTCCGATGGCACAGCAGATTTCCGACTGCGGGATATCAAACCGGAGCGATTGCAGCAACACCTCCAGCTTCTCCGGTTCGCGCCCCAGCTTCTCGTAGCAATCGGCTAACCGGGCGCAGGTCAGCACCAGGTCATCCCGGTTCGCCTTAGAGTCGCGGAGAAATTCCGCAAAATGCGCCGCCGCCTCTTCAAACCGCCGGGAATCGGCCAACTCGCACGCCAGATGATAACGCAGCCGCCCTTCCAGCACGCCGCCGGCAGCCAAATAATTTTCGATGATCTTCAGATTCCGTCCGGAATGGTCTCCGGCACCGCGATGGGTAACGGTGATATCCGACAGCAGCCGTTTTCCTTCCGCGACATCCAGATATTCGTGTACGATGCCGATCCAGCGATAGTTTCGGCTTCGCTTAACCAAACGATTTCTCCGGGTAAAGGCCAAGGGGGCTCCGGTTTGCTCCTGCTCGCGAAGCACGTAATTCATCAATACCGCATCGACATCCGAAGTCAATTCGCTTTTCAATTGGAGGAACTTGGCACGATTCGGTTCGGTGAAGATATCGTCGGCATCCAACCAGAGAATATATTCGCAGGTCGCTAAGGAAAAGGCGTAATTTCGCGCGGCCGCAAAGTTATCGCGCCAGGCAAAATCATAGACTCTGGCCCCGTAAGCCGCCGCGATGTCCTTGGTTCGGTCGGTTGATCCGGTATCGACGATGACGATTTCATCCACCAAATCCGCGGCCGATTTGAAGCATACGGGAAGGCGAACCTCCTCGTTCTTGACGATCATGCATAAGCTGACGGTAATCAGTTTAAGAACCCTCCCTCCTTCAGCAGCTCGGCGACCTCCGTTTTGTTCAGCAAAGACGCATTGGAATGATATTCGGAGAACAAAGCGCGCGGCAGATTGGAATAATGGGCAACAAGCTCCTTGGAGCCGGGAGGAAGAATAACAAAATATTGGTCGCTATATTTCAGCGTATAAGGAGCTTCGTAACGGGAGACCAGCACTTCATGAAGTTTCTCCCCGGGGCGGATGCCGATCTCCTGGACGGGAATTTGGCGTCCAAGGTAATGTTCCGACAGCACCTCGGCAATGTCGACGATTCGGCAAGCCTTCATTTTCATGACGAATGTTTCGCCTCCGATCGCCGTCGTGGCCGCTTTGAGGAGCAGATCGATCGCCTGCGACAAGGTCAGGAAGAACCGGGTCATCTCCCGAACCGTTAGCGTTAAAGCTCTTCCTTCACGCAGTTGATTGATGAACAGCGGGACGACGCTGCCGTTGGTTCCGAGCACGTTGCCTCCGCGAATACAGGTAAACCGGGTATGCTCACTTAAATCGTTCGCGCGGATCATCAGCTTTTCCCCGATCGCTTTGGTCATGCCGTACGTATTCGTCGGATCCACCGCTTTGTCGGTAGAGACATCAATCACTTTAATGACCTTATGCGCGATGCTTGCCCGAATGATGTTTTCCGTTCCGAGCACGTTGGTCTTCAGCGCTTCTTCCGGCTGAAATTCGCAAACCGGCACATGCTTTAACGCCGCCAAATGAAAGACATAGTCGACTCCCTTACAGGCCGCTTCTACCGCCGCATAGTCGCGGACATCGCCGATCAGGTACCGCAAGGAGGCGTGCCCGGCAAATTCCCGCTGCATCAAAACCTGCGCGTATTCGTTTCTCGAGAAGATTCGGATTTCCCGCGGCCCCTCCTGCAACAGTCTCCTTGTCAGCATTCTTCCCCAGGATCCGGTTCCCCCGGTAATTAAAATCGTCTTGTCTTTGAACATCATTCAACCTTCCTTTCGTGACTATATTAATCGTGAATTTCCGTTTAGGAACCGGCTTTTCGCCCTGCGGATCCGGATTTTCCGCCTCCTAGCGCAACGATCCGCGCTTTGCCCTGAATGCCGGCGGCCGCATTTCGCGTATCGAACACGAACGGCGCGTACTCCATGACGTCCTCCAGCGGCAATCCGCTGTGATGAACCGCCAGCACCACGCAATCCGAAGAGGCCAATCGCTCCTCCGTTAACTCCACCGAACGCAGCTTGACGCCTCCGATCTCCGCCTCCGGAATCAGCGGGTCGTGATAATCGACCGTCGCGCCTGCGGCAATCAACAGCCGGATCAATTCGATCACGCTCGATTCGCGGATATCGGCGACATCCTCTTTGAACGTAATGCCAAGAATCAGAATTCGCTTGCCTTCAAGAGAGGGGACGTTCAATTCCTCCTGCAGCCGGGAAATGATGTAGGCCGGCATCTCGCGGTTAATCCGCGAGCTGATCTCGATAAACGAGCTGGCTGCCCCCACCTGTTGCGCTTTCCATTGCAGATAGATCGGATCAACCGGGATGCAGTGTCCTCCGACGCCGGGGCCGGGGTAAAACGCTTTGAAGCCAAAAGGCTTTGACGAGGCGGCCTCCACCACTTCCCAGACATTGATCCCCAATCGATCGCAGAGTAAAGCAAACTCATTGATGAACGATATATTGACGAAGCGGAACGTATTTTCCAGCAATTTGGCCATTTCCGCGGTTTCCGTCGAAGACACCCGTACGACGGTTCGGAAAGCCGCGCGGTACAGTTCCTCCGTCCGATCGGTGCAAGCGGGGGTAATGCCGCTGACAATCTTGGGGATATCCCGCAGCGGATAACGGCGGCTTCCGGGATTGACGCGTTCCGGAGAAAATCCGACAAAAAACTCCGTTCCCGGGTTTAAACCGCTTTTTTGCAGGAGGGGCAAAATGACCTCCCGCGTGGTTCCAGGGTAAGTAGAGCTTTCCAACGCGACCAACTGCCCGGGCCGAAGATGCTCCCCGATCCTTTCGGCGGCATCGATAAGGTAGGTCATGTCCGGTACATGCTGGTCCGTCAAAGGGGTCGGTACGCAAATAATGACCGCTTCGGCACCCGCAAGCCCCCCGAAGTCTGAAGTTACCGTCAGTTGCTGAGCTTCGACATAACGTTGGATCTTCGCTTCCGGAACGTCAGCGATGTAACTGCGCCCCATTCGCAATAGCCGCAACTTATTCTCGTCCTTGTCGAGGCCGATGACGCGAAATCCCTGGTCCAGGTAGGTTTCGGCCAAAGGCAAACCGACATAGCCCATACCGACGATGGCGATAATACGTGACAAAATCCATCTCCCCTTTCGCTTGATTTTTGACGATGGTTAGTTCAATCGCGATCCCTCCGTATCGGAATCAACCGACGATCGAACCTATCATTTGGAGAAGCTGCAGGGAACGGACGGAGGTCGAATGTTTCTCTCGGACGAACTCATATCCTTGCCGGCTGATCTTGGCCCGCAGCGATTCGTTGTTCGGATGCAGATAGAAGTGGAGTTTGGCCAGAAAGTCCCGCTCCGTGACGGCCGCAAAATGTACGCCGGATCTGAAGCCAAGCTCCCGCAAATCGGCGTTGTCGGGAGCGAGCAGCAGCGTGTTGCAGGCGGGCACCTCAAAGTATTTGCGCAGCGGATAGCGGTATATCGAATCACAGCTCAAGAAGATCTTGGCCCGGTTCACTTCAAGGGCAAAACCGCGCGCCACGGGCGCCTGGGCTTCGGAGCCGAAATTCGCATAGCCGGGGTGGTTATGGCATACGAAGCCGGGATGCCCGGACAGGGCGCTCTTCATCTTATGGCGAAGCGGGTACACCTTCGGGTTGGATGCGCCCATGAGCAGAACGTCGATATTTTTCCGGCGCCGATAGTCCCTGAACACGCCGGGCTCCACGAAATGGGGGAGCCAAAACAAACGGCCCTTGAACTCGGGATACCGTTCCCCGAACGCTTGCCGATACATCGTAAAGATGTTCGCGGACGGAAACCGGCGCAGAAACTCCCGGCGCTGCTCGGACTTGGCGTGAAGATCATGCATGATCATGCCCCAAGGCAGCTTCAACTGGGCCAGCCCATGAACTTTAGGGCAATAGGAGGCATGAAACATGTCGTTAAACAGAACGAAATCGGGCCGAAAGGGGATCCGCCGGAGAATCGCCCGTACCTCTCCGCCCCTATAATCCAAAGCCAAATCGGCATGTTTTCGCAGTTCCAATTGCATATAGTGGAAGTTTCGCTCCAGATATTGACTGAAATCCTTCGTCACGAACAAAATTTTTAGCCGCTTCATCCCTTCAAGTCCTTTTCTGTCGGAGATCAAATACTCGTTTAGCAGAAAACCTGCCCGGGACTCCCCGAGGCAGGTTTTCTGGGCCTAACCTAACCCTGTTGGGCAATGCCTGTAAAAGCTTCGGGACCGTTGCGGATAGCCGTTGTTGCCCCGGAAATAAAGGACGTATATACGGTTTCCGGAGCGGCCGGAGCCAGGAGGTCGGCGGCTATGAAAGACGTGACTTCCGTCGAAGTGGCGTTGCTGACGACGCCATCGAGCGTAAAGATGACATTGGCGGGAGCATACGTCGCACCGCGAACGATTTCGATCGTATACGTATCGCCAACATCCCCCAGAATGCCGATGACCCCTTGCAGTATGACGATCGGATTCGGAACGTTTTGCGTCTGCAGCCCAATGATCCCGAACAAAGCGGGAGTATCTGTGAGCGGCGTCCCCGGGAAACCGGGCTGGTTGGAGTTTACGGAGCTTCTGGCATCAAGAAAGACACCCATCTCTTAATCACCACCTTCTTGTAATCTAGTACAGGTTATGATCAGAGCGCGGTTTTGGTATAGACAACTTGATCAAGATAACCGCTTATTTTGTCTCTCTTGCCGAAGAGACCCGCTTCCGGCTTCATGAAGTGGCGATAAGGTGGGTCAGCGCGTCCCGGTAGCGGTTCTGGATGAACGCGATCTCCGCCGAAATGGCCGCCTGGTGGCGCAGCGTTCCCATCCCCGAATGGCGGCGATAGGAGACCAACGGCACGTTCAAATAAGGAAATGCGGCGCGGGACAGCAGCACCCGGTGCCATAAATCGTAATCGTGAGTATAAGGCAGGGCCTCATCAAACAAACCGACGCGCTCGATCAGGCTGCGGCGAATCATCACGGTGCAGCCATTAACCGGATTGCCGCCATAGAACGTATTCGCCAGTTCCCGCATCCCCAGCGGCTGCATGCCGGCATTGTATTGAGTGACCCGTCCATACTCATCGATATAATGGAAATTGGTATGCGAGATTTCGGCGCCTTGTTCCCGCATGAAATTCAACTGAAGCGCGATCTTCTCGGGCGAAAACAGATCGTCCGAACTGAGCCAGGCGACGTATTCCCCGGACGAATGGCGGATTCCGTGGTTTAGCGCGGAGGCCGTTCCGCCGTTGGCTTTGCCCAGATAATAAATATGCCCGCGATAAGGAGCAAGCCGCTCCGCATGAGCGGTCGAGCCGTCGTCAACGACAATGATCTCCGTATGCGGGTACGTTTGATTTAGCGCGCTTTGCACCGCCTGCTCGATATACGGACAGTTATAAAACGGAATAATGATACTGACGCGTGGATTCATGACGATGCGGTTCCCTCCTTGCGAAAATAGTCCAGTACCTCCTGCAGGGATCGTTCCCAAGCCACGCTCGCGCGCCACCCCAGAGCCCAAAGCGCTTGCGGGAGGAGCGGCACGTCGCTGCGGAACGCTTCTTCACCCGCTGGGGAACCGACCCGAATCTTTAAATCTGCGGCGTCCGTCAGTTGCGCGAAATCCTCGGCCAGTTCGGCCAAGCTCCTCTCCCGCCCCGAGCAAACCGGATATACCTCGCCAATCTCGCCTTTGCGCAGCATCGTTTCATAGGCGTCCACCGCGTCGCGAACGTCCAAGAAATCGCGGCGGGCGTCCGCGGCGGACAATAAGAAGGGAGGAGGGGACTCCCCTCGCTCCAAACGCACGATATGTCGAGCGAGCAGAGAGCAGATGCCCGTAGACGGCCCGGCTCCGATCAAATTGCCCGGTTCGGCGATCATGACGTTAAGGTGAAACAGCTTTCCCCATGCCAACGCCGCGGCCTCTTGCAGCGATTTGCTTAACCCGTAGGGATGGGTCGGCCGAAGCGGCCGCTCAAGTCCGAATTTGAGACGCGAGCCGGCAACAAGCACGCGGGTATCCGCCAGACCGTAGGCCTGCAAGGCATCCAGCAGGTAGAGGGTCGTCATGACATTGCTTTCCATGTAGAGAAGCGGCTCCGCCCAGGAATCCGGTACCGAGTTTTTGCCGCCCAGATGCAGCACGTACTGCGGCCGGGTCCGGTCGATCGTTCGCTTGACCGCCGCTTTGTCCGTCAAATCGCAGACCATGTACTGGACCCCTTCAATGGCGGGCAGCCCGGTTTCGCTCCGCACCAACGCAAAGACCCGGTACCCCTTGGCGGCGAAACGGAAGCTGGCGTGGCGGCCGGTAAAACCGCCGGCTCCCGTGATAAGGATCGCCGTCCCGTCACCCATGCCGTCTCATCCATTCGGCCATTTCCTCCAGCATTTGCCGAAAGGGGGGGAGAGGAACCATCGCCTCCGGACGGGTGTTCACCAGTGTCCGATCAAGCGCGGGGCCGTCGTCCGGTTCGACCTCAATGTCGCCTCTCCCCCAGATTTCCCGAAACAGCTGAAGCATCTCGTATTTGCTGACGACTTCCGGATGCGCCAGATGGATCAGTCCGGACACTGGACGATCGAGCAATAATTCGATTGTTTTGGCGAGCTGCACCGTAGTCACGCCGTTCCATTTGACCCGGCGGTACCCGGATACCTTGCCTTTTTGGCTCATGAACCAATGAAATAACCCGATGCCCTGACGTCGAACTTCCGGCCCGATGATCGAGGTGCGGATCGTCAGGTGCCCTTCGTCGCGCACTTCCCCGAGCGCCTTGGTTAAGGCGTAGGTCGTGATGCCGTCGGGTTGATCGTCCTCTCGGTAGCCGCCGCGGTCGCCGCGAAAAACGCAATCCGTGCTGATGTGAATCAGTCGCGCGTTCATTTTGTCCGCCAAATGCCGCAGCCGGTGGGGCAGAAATCCGTTGATGTGGTAAGCCATGATTTTGTCGCGGTCGGCAAACTGGTTCAGGACCCCGACCGCATTGATCATCACGTCCGGACGAACCAACTGCACGGCCTGATCGACGGCCACGATATCGCCGGCATCCAAAATCAGCGAATCGGGATCTCCGGGATCGCGCGACGTATAAAACACCCGGTGCCCTCCGTGCTCCCGGAAATGCCGCACCAGTACATGACCAGCCATGCCATGGCCTCCGAGGATCAGTATTTTCATGAAAGAAATCCTCCTTTAATCAGCATGCCGCGAATATCCTCCTTGTTCATCAGCGCATGCTCCGAGCTCAGCTCGCCGAAGGTGACGAGCGGCAAATGACCGTACCGCTCCTTCAAACCCGCAATTTCCAGCGCAGGCATAATGACCAGATACTCCTTGTCGTATACCACGGTCGTCCGGCTTTCGTATTCGCTGAGCAGCAGCTCATGAATCCGTTCCCCGGGCCGAATCCCCGACTCCACGATCGATACGTCCGCTTCTCCCGAATCCTCGATCAGCACCTCCGCCAGATCGACGATCCGGCAGGTCGGCATCAGCATGACGAAGATTTCGCCGCCCACGCTTTCCCTGGACGCCTTGAACAGAAGCTGGATCGCTTCCGGCATCGTCAGGAAAAATCGGGTCATCTTCAAATCGGTGATCCGAACCTCCTTCTTCTCGCGGATTTGCTGCTTGAACAAATGGATGACGCTGCCGTTGGTGCCCAACACGTTGCCGCCCCGGATGCATACAAACCGGGTCTGCTCCTGGAGCAGATTGGCGTATACGACCAGCTTTTCGCCGATAGCTTTGGTCATGCCGTAAAAGTTGGACGGGTTGGAGGCTTTGTCGGTAGAGATATAGAGAACTTTCTTGACATTGTTTTCGATAGCGGCTTCGATAACGTTTTGCGTGCCGACCACGTTCGTCTTCAGCGCTTCGCCGGGCTGCTCCTCGCAAATGGGCACATGCTTCAAGGCAGCCAGATGGTAGACGATGTCCACGTTTCGGCAGGCCGCCGTCAGCGCCTCCTTGTCGCGGATATCCCCAATGCGGAACGTAAGGCGCTCGTCGTCAAAGGCGCGGCTCATGGCCACCTGCGCCGCCTCACCGCGGGAATAGACGATGATCTCCTTCGGCTCCTGGGGAAGGAGCTGGCGGATCAGCTCGTATCCCCAGGACCCCGTTCCCCCGGTGACGAGAATGACTTGATCTTTAAACATTCAACTTCCCTCCAAGCACGAATTTGACCACTTTCTGCGAAACGTTCTCCTCAAGATAGCCTTCGGGGCAAGGCCACGAGCGTTCCATCCCCGCCATCAGCGCCGCCGCCTCGGCAATTCTGCGGGCGTCCACGCCGGAAACGACGTTGCTGCCGCAATCGACCGTTTCCGGCCGCTCCGTGGTTCGGCGAACCGTGACCGTCGGCACCTGCATGATGCAGCACTCCTCCTGTACGGTGCCGCTGTCCGTCAACGCGCATAACGCATGCTTCTCCAGCTTCACGAAATCAAAAAAACCGAACGGCTCATGAAACTCAACCAAAGGATGCATTTCCAGCTTCAAATCGCGTTCGATCCGCGATTTTGTGCGCGGGTGAATGCTGCAGATCAACCGCTTGGACGTAGACTCCGCTACCCGGTTTAAACCTTCCATAATGGCATGCAGGGAAGTCGGCCGATCGACATTCTCGGCACGATGGGCCGTAACGAGATAATATTCTCCTTCTTTAAGCCCCAGCCGCTGCAGAATGCCGCTCGCCTCGATCTGCGGCTCGTAATGCTTCATCACTTCATAAATCGGATTGCCGGTCAGCACGATCCGGCGGCTCGGAACCCCCTCGGCGAGCAAATGCGCTTTGCTCTGCGGAGTATAAGGCATATTGATCGTCGATACCGCATCGATGACTTTCCGGTTTTTCTCCTCGGGAACCTCCAAGTCGAAGCAGCGGTTGCCCGCTTCCATATGGATCGCCGGGTAGCCAAGCCGCTCGGCCAGCACGGCGCAAAGCGCGCTGTTCGTATCTCCCAGCAGCAGCACGCGATCCGGGCGTTCCGCTTCCAATATCCGTTCCATCCGGGCAAACATGGCCGAAAGCTGGCCGCCCAGCGTCGTTTGATGGTCTTGAAAAACATAATCCGGCTGTCTCAACCCAAGCTCCCGAAAAAAAACATCGCTGAGACTGGCCGTAAAATTCTGTCCCGTGTGCACCAGCACATGTTTGTCGGCCCACCGGTCCAGCAGCGGGATGATCCGGCTTAGCCGGATGATCTCCGGCCGGGTTCCCAAAATGGTCATGATCTTCACGGTCTCATCTCCTTGCTGACATCTTGCGTTTACGCATGCGTTTCGTACGGGCGCCCGCCGTTCTCCGGACAGGCTTGCGGCGGCGCCGGGCCGGCTTGCGAACGCGACCCTTCCTGCTGCGGCGAGCGGTTAAGCTTCCTCTTGCACCGGGTCTTCTCCGGCGCAAGCGCTTGGTTCGCTTCGTTCGGGTTCTCCGGCGATGCCCGGAGGGGGAGGCGGGCGACGCCGGAGGCATTTCCCCGGTAGACATGGACTCCAGGGGGGCGACGCGGACATCCGTCCCGTCCGCGGGCCCATCCCCCGGTTCGGGCAGAGGGACGGCAAGACCCGAAAGCCCCTGCATGCGCTGAACCAACCCTTGAAGCCGCAAGTCGTAGGCAGCCGGGCCGAACACCGCTTCCGCTTGGGCCCGGTTTCTCCCTCCCACGCTGGCGGCCAGCTCCGAGGAGGCCAGCAGCTCCGCGCACTTCTCCGCAAGCCCGCCGCTATCCCGCGTCGATACCAGGTAATCCCCGCTGCCCACCGCCTCCAGAATTTCGCGCAGCCCGCCCGAGGCATATGCGACGACCGGTTTGCCGAATACCATCGCCTCCAGCGCGGTTAACCCAAACCCTTCGGGCAGGATCCCGGGAACGACAACGATATCCATCGCGCAAAAAGCGGATTCCACCCGTTCTTCAAAACTGGCGAAAACAAACCGGTGTTGATGCTCGGACGCCTGAACCGACCGCTTCAAATCCCGGTAATACTCATGGTGAATTTCCGCGCCGACGACGACGAACTTCGCCGCCGCGAACCGGTCCGCCAAGCTCAACGCCGCCGCGATGAAATGATCGGCCCCTTTCTCCGGAATCAGGTAGGAGGAGATGTACCCCACAAGCACTTCCGACGGTTTGACTTTCCATAGCGCTCGTTTATGCCGGCGTTGGGCCGGCCAGATGTCGGGGTGGATATCCTCGGGATTCCACGAAGGGTACAGCAGGGCGGTTTTGCCCGCGAACGGCGTTCCCAGGAAGGGGAGCAGCACGGAATCGGAAATCCCGATAATCAAGTCGCTGTATTTCCCGATCAGCTCCACCGCCTCCGCGGTGAATTCATTGGACGCGATCACCTCGGTAATCTGCCAAATGACGGGGATCCCCAGCTGTTTCGCGGCGATCGCCGGCGAAACGTTGACGCTGGTATTCACGAGCACGGCATCCGGCCGCTCCTCGTTCAGCAGCTCGATCGTGCGTTGCACCTGTTCGCTCCAGGCGACCTGGCGGAACTCGCCGGCCAAACCGGCGTGCGGAGAACACATGCCGTAAAGCAACCCGTTGTCGCACATGATCGTCCGGATCCCGTAACGTTTGGCCGATACCGATAAACTGCCTTGCCGGGGAACCACAATCGTACAGTCATAGTACACCGATAGCTTTCTGGCGTTGAACAACAATAGCTTCTCGGCACCGGTTACGTTTCTTGAATTGCACACATGCGAAAATAGCAGCAGCTTTTTCTTATCCGGCACGATTGCCCCTCCTTTGCTTGCATGGGTTCCGGGCTTTCCGGCCCCTGCCTCATTACCGCAGGTCTCACCCGAAAATCACAGTCAACAGCTGATCCAACCGATTCGCATACGTGTGATCCCGCAAGGTCCGATCCAGTGCGCGAAGCGCGATTTCCCGTCTCTCTTGTTCATGGGTCAGGTAAAAGCGGACTTTATCAACCAATTCCTCGGGCGAGGAGAACGTTTCAATCTCTTCCCCGGGGAGGTAAAACGACGCCAGATCGTCGCGCGCATCGACCAGTTGGAGCGTGGCGCAGGACGAGATTTCGAATGTCCGCGGATTGGGCGATGCCGCCGGAATCCCCGCATTGTTGTTGTTGACGTCCTCCTCGAACGGAGAACGGTGCAGATTCAGGACGATTTTCGAACCGCTGTAGACCTCGGCCGTCTCCAACGGTCCCATCCACTTGCCCAGCTCGATCCGGTCCGCATAAGCCGGGAACTCGGGCAGCCGATCCCACCAGATGCCATTGATCATTAATCCTTGTTCCATCAGTGCGGGAAGGACCGGTTGGAGATAGACCACCCGGTTCCAATAAGCCGAGCCGATAAAGCTAACATTGCGGCGATGAGGGGATGGGATCAAGGTTGGCCGATAGTGCGCCGGAAACGCCGCAAACGGCAGATAATGCACCTGGCTGCAGCCGGCGGCGCGATAAGGCTCGACGCAGTTCCGTTCAAGCGTAAACACATAATCGTAGTGAGCGCTCAGCGGAATGGTCATATCGGTGTAATACGGATCATCCGTAAACCAGACGGCCGTCGGAATGCCCATCGCCCGCACGGCTTCCACATGCTCCACAGGGAGCTCCAGCCCGTCGAGAGCGAGCAACAGATCGGGCTTATGCTGCGCCGCCAAATCCGGAATCGGATCGCCCGGCACGGCGGCGATCAGCTCGGCGGTTAAGGTGCGGAGCGTTGACGTTACGGCCTCGTCGAGCGGGGAATACGGAAAACCTTTCCCCGAACCGACATACAATACTTTCACATTGCGAACCGGGAATGCCGGGCGCGGTTGATTGACGATATAACTGGCTCTTCCCCGCAGATACCCTTCGGCGAAACCGTCGCGGAGCCCGTTGGCTCTTCCGTTCTCGGCCGGGCCCACCACGGTTTGAATCGGATTGCCCGCCGCTTCCTCTATAAACATAATGTCACTCCTTTATGAATGGGTTCTTGAAACTAGCTTTGCGCGACGACGTCCAGCAGGCGACTGACGCGATCCAAATAGGTATGGACGGCCGTTGTCGTCCACAGCGAACGCCAGGCGATCAGACGCCGCTCCTCCTCGTGTTCGAGATAGTAACGGATTTTGGCCTCCAGCTCCGCTACGTCCCGGAACGTTTCGATGTCGTAGCCCGGTTGGTAGTAGGCGGGTAAATCGCTGCGAATGTCCGTAATCTGGAAAGCGCCGCAGCCGGCGATTTCATAAGTTCGCGGATTGATCGATCCGCCCGGGGTGTCGCGCCCGTTCCGGTTGTCCTGGCCCGCTTGCGTCGGCCGATGGATGTTGAGCACGATTTTGGAGGCGTTGTAATAGCCGACCGTCTCCTCGACGGGAACCCAACCGGGGCGGATAAACCGCGACAACAGCTCGTAACGGGGCAGCCGGTCCCAGTGAAATCCGGCGATCAACACCCGTTTATCCTGCAGGAACGAACTTAAGTGGTCGAACAAGGCGACCCGGTTCCAAAAGGCGTTGCCGATGAAACACACGTCATAGCGGTATTCCGGCTTTGCCGGAACCGGTCGGAACTGGCGCGGATTGGCGGCCAGCGGAAGATGGTGAACGTTCCGAACTCCGAGCGAACGATAGAGCTGCACGCATTCGATTTCGTGCGTAAACACCACGTCGTAGCATAAAGCCAGCGCAATCGTATCGTCGGTAAAATAGGGGTCATCGACAAACCAGACGGCGGTTCGAATGCCCATCCTCCGAATTTGTTCCATTTGCTCGGCATGGTCGGGCGGAAAGACGTGCAGCGAATTCATCACCAGCACCAGATCGGGACGATGGCGATCCGCATCCTGCAGCATCATATCCGGAGAGGTGACGAAGCTCTCGCGCGTCAGCTCCGCGAGGGCCGCTTGAACGCCCTCGTCGATCGCATCGAACCCCTGGGGCACGTACAGCACCCGCAAATCCGCCTTATGCCGGGAAACCGGCGGAATTCGTTCGAGTACGGCCTGGCATCCGCCATACCGGATCCCTTCTGCGTATCCGGCCTGATAAGCTTCGCCGTACCGGTTTTCCTTGACGTTCTCCAAGGTTCTTCATCCTATCTTCGTGGATTTCTATCTTGCGTTTCCTGGGTCTTAATAAATATATGCTGAGGGGACACGTGCATCATGGACGACTACCCGCCCGCCTGAGAAATTGGCGAATGCCGCCCTTCGGCCGCCGGAACGCAAAAAAAACCGCTGCCGGATAACCGGCGGCGGTTTGCGTTAAATTTGATTCTTATAAGCTATTTTGTGCCCGTCCTCGTAACCTTGGGCGAATCCGCTGTTAAAGCCCTCTTGATAAGCCTCGTTATAGGCTTGATCGTAAACTGCCGCGTCTTCCGGCGTTGCCGGTGGGGCGGCTACGGGTTCCGGCACGGCAACCGGCTCGGGAATCGCTACCGCGGGCACCGGCAAAGCGGCGCGCCGCCGTCTCCATCTTCTTCTGCCGCGGCGAGAGCGCAGCTTATGCACCGCCTTGCGCCGCTTTCGGCGGGCATAGGCCGGCTTGCTCCCCCGGCGCAGGGACAGCTTCCGTTTTTTGCGGGGACGAATTTTTCTCAGCGCGCGCGGCTTCACACGGCGGGCGCGCCGGAGTTTGGTTTTTGCCATACTTCTTCCTCCTGTTCTCCTCGGGTAACGTCGTATGCGGCATAACAAGTGTCCATCATCCATGGCGGCGAAGGAGTTCCGTATTTGACGCGATGAAAAGTCAACCCGCAGACCGTGCGGGCCATCGCTTCCTGATATTTCGTCAACTTATCGATATTGCCGGCGATATGCCTGGCGGCGTCCGGGGACAACTCGGTCACGTCGGCGAGGCTGCCGAGAATTCGCGCCATCGCCTGCTGACTCTGGCTGATCGCATCGATCAACCGGAGTTTGGCCTCCTCCCCGGCTTGAAGGGGAAAGATCGTCATTTGCTCGAATCCTCCAGATCGAAATCGCCGCCGCCGAACAATCCGCCAAAACCACCATCCAGGCTATCGCTTCCCCCTTCTTCATCGCCTTCCGGAAGCACCGTTTTCAGGTTGCTGCACAGCCCGTTTTGCAGCTTGGTCAGGCCCTCGATCACCTCCACGAGCTGATCGTGAACATCCAGCGGGTCCCCCAGCTGTTTTTCGTGGTCTTCGAAACTGCTCTCCAGCACATGATTCAAAATCCAGTTGCGCACCTTCTCGGATTCGACGGCCTTGGCCTCCAGGATCATGGCGACGTTCCACTGGATCTTGGCGGCCGCGTCCAAGATGTTCAGATAGGCCTGTTCCCTGCTCATGGCATCATACCCCGCTTCTTCAACCTTACTCTTCCTCGCGGTCTTTCAATTGCTTCATGACAAGACCTAAGTTCTCGGCCATCGCCTCCTGCAAATCGGCAATGGCGTTTAAATAGGAAATCACGCTTTTGTTGATCCGGCCCGAATTCTCCAAAATCCCGGACGCCCCTTCAAACGCCGGTTCGGCGTCGGGAATCGCGTGCACGATCTGCGCCATGCGAACGGCAACCTGCCGTTCGGCATCGATCACCCGCGCCATCTGCTGATGAGAGTGGGCCATATGCACGATGATCTCCGAAATTTTCTGCTCCACTCTGACTCCTCCTCGCCTAAGGCCGGCCTTTCGCTGGGGAGCGGACACCGGCCCCTTAAGTGCCCTGCATTAACATATGCCGTTACGAATGAGCGCGTTCCTGAGGAATCGGCCCGTTCCAGCCTATAAATCTTCGCTAACCATACGCGGCGGGGGCAGAACGGGCAGCCCCTCGGGATAAGCGGCGATCACGTCTTCCGGAACGGCTGTGTCCGAAAGGGCCAGCCCCCACGCGCGCAGCGCGTATTCGGAGGCGACCTCCCGCCGATGCCCCCGGTCGATTTGATACGGCCGGCCGCCACAGACGACGACGGTGCCGTCCGGCAAGCCCTGCTTGGGCGGCATGCCGCCGCTTGGCCAAGCCAACTGTTCTTGCGAACGGGCCGGCCCGGCCGGCAGTTGGAGCAGATCGAGTACGGACAGCCGTACCGGCTCCGGCAACGTGCCCGGAGCGCCGGCCGGGTGCACCGGATGCCGAACGCCATGCTCCAGCCAGTGCATGTTCCCGTTCACGTCCCGAACCCGCACATGGGTCGGGAAGAAATCCGCCGCCTGCAGCGTCCGCTCCCCGCGCCACACCGGCACCCGGGCATACAACTCGTGCAGGTCCCCCCATTTTTCGTTAAAAAAATGGTGGTTCCGGTCATTCACTTCCTGGAAACCCTGGGAACCCAACCCTTTCATCGTCATGCTTCCATAATGGTGAACGAAGGTGTCCCCGGCGATCACCATCTTCTTGCCCTGCAACCGCAAGCGGGCGACCCAGTCATCATCCTCGAAATTGCCGATCTCGTACCCCTCGTCAAAATATCCGACTTGCTCCAGCGTCGTACGCGGAAAAGCGACGCAAAAACCAACCAACCGATCGGTTTCGCGCCACTTCCCGGGATCGGGACGGTTGTGCATGGCGGCGAAAGCCGGCATATCCGCAACATCTACATAAGGGACGTCGATTTGCTGTTCGCCGCTGATGTAATTCGTGACGGGGCCTGCCGCGGCCGCCCCCGGAACCTGCCGGAGGCAAGCCAGCAGTTGATCCAGCCAGCCCTCCGTGACCAGCACGTCGTTATTCAGCAGAACGATCGTATTTCCTTTGGCCATCATTAAACCGGTATTCACCGCGCGGGCAAAACCCAGATTCTGCGGATACACCGCCAATCTCACCCGCCCCTGCCTCCGCCGGACCGCGGCGGCCGTACCGTCGGTCGATCCGTTGTCGACGACGATGATTTCATGCGGAGAAGACGTATATCGATCTATGTGATCCAAGCACTGCAGCAGCAGATCTACGCGATCGTAAGTCGGAATAATGATGCTCGTAAAGTCCTGGCCCCAGCCAAACGTCCGGAGGCCTTCGCGGACCCCGTACGCATAGCCGGCAGCATATCCCTGTTCATACGTTCCCGAAGCGCGCTTCGCTTGCGTGTTCCCCTCAATGTCCGTTTGCACCGGTGTGCACCTCCCCGAGCTGCGGCAATGCCGCTTCGCCTTGTATCAATTTATCGGCCAGATGTCCCATATCCAGCGCCACCTTGCCCAGTTCCCCGGACAGCCGCACGCAGATCATCACGGCAGCCACGCCGGCCGCAACCAGGGCCAGGTCAAAATCCGGAATTTCCCGAGCGCGCATGGCGATCGCCGCCACATCGGCTACGCCTTGAACCGGGGCAATCCACCCGGCAATATTGAAGCCGCGCTGCCCGAGAAATCCCGCCAGCGCCTCCGCCTGATTTCCGATCAACAAGAGGCGCCGTCCTTGCAGCAGCCGGGTCAAATAGCCGCCGGCATTCAATTCGTAATTCACGGTCGACGTAGTCAGGCGCAGAGTGCGGTAATCGACCCCATAATGGCGCAGCACGGGGAACAACAGCCCTTGATAGGACGGATGCCGGGATTCCGGTACCCCGATGATATCGGCGGCTCGCACGGCGGCCGCCAAAGCCTCGCGGGTCGCCGGGTCCGGCAGATGCACTCCCGCATAGGGCAAAAACGCTCCCCAGCGGAGCGCTTCCTCGGTGGAGATCACCGTGCCGTGCGCTAGGGTGAGCAGTTCCCCGTCGCCGAGGCGGACGATGGACAGCGGCCGGCCTTCCCGCAGCGCCGCGTCAACGGCGGCGAATACGGCGGCCGGCGTGAGCAGCGGGTGGAGCCGCCGGGCAACGGCGGGGAAACCCGCGGCAATGACATCGTCCACCCGCAGCTCGGGCAGCAGCATATGGCGGGGAATCAAGCGGCCCAACTTGGCTTCCCCGCCTTCAAACAAGCCTTCGCGGTAGCCGTCTTCGAAGGCGGCGGCGCGGACCCGCTCCGCTTCCGCCTCGGACCAGACGGTCCCGGCATCGCCAACCGGGGCCGATTCGGGCGCCGGCGGCGCGGCAGGCAGCAACGGCGGCGGCGGTAACGCGCCCGGGTTGGGCGCAGCGGCCGCCGCGGACCCTTCCGGGCCGCCGCCAAAGCTGCCCGCGCCGCCCGTAACGTCCGCGCCCCGCCGGGCTCGCCGCCACGCGGCCGGGCCGTTGCCGCGGCGCCCGCGCCCCGCCGCCGGTCGGCCGCCGGACCGGCGGCGAAGCTCGACCTTGCGGGCGGCGGTACGGGCAACGCGGCTGGCCTTGCCCCGTCCGCCGGACCGGCGGACCGCCGCGGCCGCGGCAGCTTTGCCCCCGCCTCGCCGGCGGCGGGTCCTGCGGCGGCTGGCTGGATTGTCGCGTAAAGCCATCCCCGTGCCTCCTTTCCGGATTCGCTGTCGCTTAGGGCAATACGCCTTTCATATGAACTCCGGCTTCCTGCAGCGATTCCAACGTGCCGGCGTCCCCCCACCACAGCTGGAGTACGTCGAATTCCAGCTTGCCGTCCCGCGCGTAGCGGTTGTTTACGTCCGTAATCTCCAACTCGCCCCGGGCGGAACGGTCGATGCTGCGGATGATGTCGAATACGGCATCATCGTACATGTAAATGCCGGTTACCGAATAGTTTGATTTCGGTTTTTTCGGCTTTTCTTCGATATACGCGATATGGCCCGGATCGTCCGGAGTGAACACCGGCACGCCGTAGCGCCGCGGATCGTCCACCGGCTTCAGCATCACTCGGGCACATCCCGCCGGCTGCTGCTTGAATTTCTCCACGTATGGCGTCAAATCGTCCAAAAACAGGTTGTCGCCAAGGAGCACGACGAATTTGCCGCCGGGCGGAATAAACCCGTCGGCCAGTTCCAGGGCTTCGGCAATCCCGCCGGGCGACTCCTGCACGCGATACGTCAGGTTCACGCCGAAGTTCTCCCCGCTGCCGAGGAAGTCGGCGTACAGGCCTGCCGATTGCTTGCTGATGACGATGAGAATGTCGGTGATTCCGGCTTGACGCAGCCGTTCTATGCCGTAACAGACCATCGGATAATTCCCGACCGGAAGCAGATGCTTGTTGATCAATCGGGTCAGCGGGTATAGACGCGTGCCGCTGCCCCCCGCCAAAATCACGCCTTTCATGAACGCTCCTCCCCTGCACCAAAGTTTTGATTTTCTTATCAAATGAATTGCCAAGGATCAACTCCCCATTTTTCGATAAACCGCAGACGGTTCCGTTCCAGAAGTTCGTTCCACCCCTCCGGATGCTGGGCCTTAAAGCTGGCGCTGCCTTCGTGGTACACCAGCGTATCGCCGCAAACGAGCAGACGGTAGCCTAGCTGCCGCGCGCGATAGCAGTAATCGTCGTCCTCATAATGGCCGGGTGAAAACCGTTCGTCAAAAAGCCCCACGCGGCCCAACACTTCCCGCTTGAACAGCAGGCACATGCCGACAAGCCGCTGGACTTCCTGCCATTTGGCCGGATCGGAACGGTTGTGGCGATCCGCCGCCTGGGCGAAGTCCTCGCCTTCCGCCCAATCGATCGCCACCTGCTGCCGTCCGCTGGCATAATTGGTCACCGGACCGACGAGGCCGACATCGGCCGCGCTATACAGCGCCGGCAGCAGGTTAGAGAGCCAGCGCGGGGAGACGGTGACATCGTTGTTAAGGATGAGCAGCTGATCGCCCGAAGCGACGGACAATCCCCGATTCACCGCGATCGGAAACCCTTCATTCCGCGGCAGCGCCGCCAGGATAAGCCGTTCCCTCAGACAATACGATGCGGTGTCGTCCTGGGAGCCGTTATCCACCACGATGATTTCGTATGGGGGATCCGTATGGCGGCGGATTGCTGCAACGCAGGAGGCCAGCAAGTGCACCCCGTTATAGGTTGGAATGATGATGCTCGTTAACCCGCCTCCACTCATCGTGCATTCCTCGCTTTCGCCAATTCGCTGCGGCCTAGCGTCGCGAACCGCAGGCGAACGCCCTCCGTTTTCATCACTTCGCCCAGCGCCTCCATGTGATCCCCGACAATCATCCGCGCGACCGCATTGCCCGCTCCGCTGTTGCCGCTGCGAATGCGGTTTTTGCGGATCACGTCGACGGACACGGGGGCGCACGCTTTTAAGCCGCGGGCCAGCGCCAGTGCCTGCGCCTTCGGAGGAACGATCAGCGCGGCCGTCCCCACCGTTCTTAAGGCGCGGCGGGACAGGGCGTTCGGCACCGCTGTCAGCGAATTCGCCCGCAAGTCCGGGCGGCCCAGCGCCAAGTTCAGGAACGCCTTGCAGCGCGTCACCTCATCCTGCTGCGAAAATGGCGGCAGATACGGCGACAAATCGTTCAACGCCAAATCCTCCCCCCGGTCAACGGCCATCAGGAAGACGGCCAAATCCTCTGCCGCAACGCACAGATCTCCGTCCGTGAACAGCAGAATGTCCCCGGAGGCTGTTGCCGCCCCGATCGCCCGACCGACGTCATGACCCAACCGTTCGGGAAAACTAAGCCGCAAAACTCGCGGATCCCGGTCCACGGCGGTAAAGCTGCCGTCGCTGCAGCCGTTCAGAACCACGATGATTTCCCGCAGGGGCAGCTTGCGGAGCTCCGCCACGACCGCAGGCAGCGTCTTCTCCTCGTTGCTGGCCGTCACGATCGCCGAAGCGCTGCCGTTCAGAGGCAGCGGGATCCACGGCTCACTCAATCCGGCGGCGTCGGCATAACCTCGGCGGTAGGCCAAGGCGGCCGTAAGGACGGCGGCATAAGGCAGATTGTCGATCCCCTCCGCTTGCGCCCATTCCCGAAAACGGGCCTGCATATGGGGCGAATCGGCCGCCTCTGCCCCCCGCTCCACCACCGCCCGGGCGCCGGCAGCCCGCGCCTTCAATTTAAGCCGCTGGAGCGGGCCGGAGACGGAGCTTTTCCTGGCGGACGGCCGAGCCAATCGGCCGCCTCTGCGGGCCGGGCCGTTCTTCGTCCGGCTTGCTCCGCTGCGCGGGCGGGCCAGAGCTCCGCTTTTCCTTTTCCGGCGCTGCTTTATCGTTTGCTTCATTGCCATCAATGTTTCACCTCACCTTGTCGCGCTGCCGGCCCAGATCGCCGTACCCGCCGCGCGGCCCCTGCTGGCGGAGCAGCCAATGGATGGCCTCCAAATGATCCCCCGCCACGAGAGCGGTCAGCGGATCGGCGCGTTTCCCTTTGTCCCGCATCCTTCCCCGGGCCGGGTTCAGCTTGCCGACAGGAACGGTATGGACCGCCCGCACGTTTAGCCCGAGCAGCACCGCTCTGGCCAAAGCCAGCGGCGGAACCTCCAGGGCGTCCAGCCCGACGGTTTCGGCCGCTTTCCGGCTCATTGCGTGCGGGACTGCCGTCAGGGAAGCGCCCCGCAGGTCGGGGCGCTGCAATAAACCGTTCAGAACATGTTTGGCCAGAACGACCGGATGGACCTCCTTTCGGCCCGCCGGACCCGAATAGCCGTTCAGCGCAACGTCGACGCCGGAAAGCACCGCCTTGACGTAGGGGCGCAGTTCCCGAGCCGGAATGACCATGTCGGCGTCGACGAACAGCAGCGCTTGGCCGCGGGCGGCTTCCGCCCCTACGCGTCTGCCGACATCATGCCCCAGCGGCTCCGGTGTATGGATCACACGGGCGCCGATGGCTTCCGCCAGCTCGGCCGTCCCGTCGGTCGACCCATTGGCGACGACGATCGTCTCGCTGCGGGGATGCACCCGGCCCGCTTCGCGCAATACGCCGGCCAGCGTCGCCCTTTCATTCATCGCCGGGATGATGATGGATACCATGGGATCGGGATGATTGACCAAACGCGGCAGCATCGGCTTGCGTTGAAGCGGTTTGCGGTTCAACCGGATGCGCGGCTTGCGTTTTTTGACCACATCGATTTCCTCCCAAAACGTGATAATACCGGAGCATATACCACAGTGTATGTCATGCCGGGGGGGTGGTAACGGCAAACGTACAGCTGTCCACTCGAATGCGGCAAGGGCCCCCGGCCCTGCCGTGAAAAATGCCTGACGGCGTCCTCGACCGGCGGTCTAACTTCTGCCTTGTGTGCGTGCCTTGATGTCCTTCATGCCGCCTTTGCACGATTATCCCTTTCTTTCAGGGGGCTAGGGCCCGGAGTGAGGCAAGCTCTTTCTCCAATTCTCGGCAATCTGATCAAAGGGGATAATCCTGCAAAGCGTCCGGCCAGCGGATATTGATCCTCCCTCGTAAATTCCAGTAAAAAAAACGCCTTCCGGCGTTTCAATAGGTTGAATTTACGGCCTGCCGGCCGGTTTCAGTTTTTGACGCTGCGATGGCCTGCGGTTTGTGCTCTCCCAGCGCGTACGATGTCCACCCAACGGTCAACGGCATGTTCCCAGCGGTAATGGCTCCGAACCGTCTCCCGGCCGGCATGGCCTAAGACCTGGCGAAGCTCCTCATCCCGGAGCAGCAGGACGATTCGGTCCGCCAGGCTCGCTTCCTGCCCCCATGCGAGCAGGCCGTCCGCGGCGAATTCGGCCATCGCAGGCGGCGAGTCGCTTGCGTCAAGGATCGGTACGCCCGCAGCCATCGCTTCGATGCGCATGAACATCATCTCCGCTTCATCACCAGCCAAGAGGACCAGGCAGTCCGCCAAGAGGTACCCGTCCGCCATATGACCGACCGGGGCGGCCGGCAGGCGGGCGATCCGGACCGGATCATAAGCGGCGAGCGCCTGAATTCCCCGCCGGTCAGCCGATTCGCGCAGCGAACCGGGGAAGTCGGCGGCCAGGAACACCAGCAGCGCCTCCGGTACTCGGTTCAATACATCGGAGATCGCCGCGACGATTCGCCCCTCTTCGCCAGGCGGCGGCAAACAGCCGGCCAGTAGGACGATTTTGCGGTCAGCCCATCCCAACTCCGCCAACCGTCGCCTACGCTGCCGTTCCCCGTCCGGCGTCCAGCGCAGAGCCCGATCCTCCAGGCTGGCTCCCGGCGGATTCACCCAAACCGGGGTATGCAGGGAAGGAAAACGCGCAAGCAGTTCGGCCCTGGCGCGTTCGCTGCCGACGATGAGGCCGTCCACACTTTCCAGGATCTGCGTCGTGCACGCTTTGGAATGACAGGAAGGAGAGAAGACCGGGGCGCTAGGCAGGGTCAACAGGACGCGAGCAAGCGGGAGCCGACCCTTGAGCTGGCAGGCCAGCAGCGGCCTTCCGTGAACGTCCACCGTATCCGGCCGCCACTTGCGCAAATGTCGCAGCAGCGACTCCAGATAAAGCCGGCCCCCCGGCAGCCGATAAAAGGGAACGCTGCCGATCCAGCCTTGTGACGGCAGATGTCCGTCAGCGATGCCGAAGATGCGAATGTTCAGCCGTTCCGCCACGTGAGGGATCATCCGCTCAAGCACTCTCTCCGCCGGGCGGTGTTTTCCCGAAGACGCCGCTAGAGCGCCGGGTGCGATGACCGCGACTTTTTCCCGATCCATGTGATGTCTCCCTCCTTACCGTTTTGCTTGATTTCGTTATCCTAAATATACGAAACCCGCCCGGCAAATGTGACAGCTTCCCGGAAGAAGAGCCTATTTTGCCACAAGTCGCGTGGGTGCCGTCTCCCCGGTGATCGCCCGAAAACAGGCGGCTGTCGCAGCACAGTCGTCCACTCTTTTTGCCCGGGACAACATACATTGGAGGAAGAAGCACGGGAAGGAGGAAACCCACTTGAGTCAGGACACTGTCGGAATCTTGCTCAACTCCAGCATGTACCGGGGGATCCCCACGCGAAGAACCGGCCAAGAGTGGATTGCAGGTTATGAGGAAACCGCGCGAGAATACGGATTGACCCCCGTTTTCCTGCGTCTGGCGGGCATCGATCCGGTTGGAGACAGCTGCGTCGCGTACGTATATAACGGCATTGAGTATGTGGAACAACGGCTGCCTTTGCCGTCGGTGATCCACAACCGTGCCCTCTATCCGAGGCTGGCGGCCCAGAACAAACTCCAATCCCTGAACGCCCGGGGCATCGCGATCTTCAACGCCAACAATCGTTACGGGAAGGACTTCGTTCATCGCCTGCTTTGGAGCACACCCCATCTAAAGGCGTATCTTCCCGCCGCGATGCCGCTGACCTCCGGGAGTCTGCGGAGGATGATGTCCCGCCATCCCGACCTTATTTTAAAGCCGATCCGCGGCTCCGTCGGCCACGGCGTCATGCGATTGCGGCATGCGCCGGCGTTCGGGTGGGAACTGACCTATGCTTCGCCCCTGGGCAAATGGAACACGGTGCGGCTGAACCGGGGAGAACTGCCATCATGGATGCGGCGCATGTTCCGGCGTACGCCTTATCTGGTGCAGGAGCGCATTCCGCTGGCGGAGTACGAAGGACGTCCCATCGATCTGCGGATCACCGTGCAGCGCGGGGGTGGGGGCGAATGGGGGGTAACGGGACGTTTTGCGAAGATCGCCGCCGCAGGCAGCTTCGTCTGCAACATCGCAAAGGGCGGCGAAGCCTGGCCGGCCGAAGAACTGCTGTCCAAGGCGCTCCCGGAGCGGGTCGTCCCATCGGCGCTGGCACACGTAGAAAATCTGGCTTTGGCGATCTCCCGTTATCTGGGCGCACGGCTGCCGCACCTCGCCGACCTGGGGCTGGATATCGGCCTGACCGCCAGCGGACGTCCTTACTTTATCGAATGCAACGGACGCGACCAGCGTTACGGCTTCCGCAAGGCTGGATTGCCCGAGGTCTGGAAAGATACCTACCGTCAACCTATGGCTTACGCCGGCTTTTTGCTTGGGCGGCAGCCGCGCATATCATTCGATCCTGCCAGCCAAGCGACATAATGAGGTGCGATTTGTTAAAAAAGGGGCTTATTCCTTGGTGCCGGTGCGATGGTCCCGGACGGAATAATGCCCCTTCGATTTATGAACCGACGGTTAATGATAACGTACGTCGGCGATGCCAAACGGCGGATACGAAAGCGCTAGCGCATAAGCCGCGGCGGCGGCCAACGCCAGGAGCAGCAGCACCAGCGCATCGTACCGCGAATAGGCGGTGCGGTAATAATACGTGCGGGACCGGTTGCCGTCAAACGCCTTGGCTTCCATGGCGACGGCGACGCGGTGTGCCCGGCGGATGCTCTGGGACAGCAGCGGCACGGCGTACAGCTTGGCTTGAGCGACGAGGCCGGGCAGCCCGCGCGGCCGGCGAACGCCGCGGATGAGCAGCGCATTGCGGCGGACGAGCAGCTCCTCCCAGACCATGGGGAGCAGCCGGACCGAGGCCATGAAGCTGTAGGCATATTTCGGCGGCAGCTTCGCCTGCTGCATCAGCGCGTAAAACAAGGCGACCGAAGGCGTGGTCAACACGAACAGCAGCCCCTCGGCAGCAAAGGCCACCGCCTTGAACCCGATATGAATCCCCCGGAAGAAGCTTTCCTCGGAGATGCGGAACAATCCCCACTCCCACCAGACCAACGTGCCCTTGCCAAAGAGGATCATCGTCGCCGCCGAGGAGGCGAAGATCAGCGCAAAAGGGAGGACAAGCAAGGCGATTTTCCACGGTTCGTATCCACTGAACAGGAACAGAAGCACCGTAAACAGGACAGCTTGATAGAAAATAAAGTCCAGCCGATGCGTAAACAACGTCAGCAGAAACAGCAATATCACGAAAGCCAGCTTGGCGGCCGGATTCGCCCGGTGCAGCCAGGTCTGCCGCTTCGGCGTCAAGAACTTCCTCATTTCGTCATCACCGCCTCCAGACCGGGACGCTCTGGCCGTTCCGTCTCTGCGGAGGATTCCGCTGCCGGCCCGGACGACCCAAGC
This sequence comes from Paenibacillus sp. JL3B1040, assembly GCF_057063165.1. NCBI lineage: Bacteria > Bacillati > Bacillota > Bacilli > Caryophanales > Paenibacillaceae > Paenibacillus > Paenibacillus tiangongensis. The sequence goes on from NZ_CM169317.1 coordinate 4,525,024, forward strand.
GATCCGCACGGTTTATCTCGGCTCGCCGCGAAGTTCGCCGCCCGCCGGGTCGCCCGCTGCGACGCCAGCCGCCCGTCCCGAATCTCCCAATGTTGGGTGGCGACCCGCTCGGCAATCCGTTCCTCGTGCGTGACCATGACGATCGCGGTCCCGCGGCGGCGCAGCGCTTCGCAGAGCTGCAGGATCGCGAACGTGTTCGCCGCGTCCTGGCCGAAGGTCGGCTCGTCGAGCAGCAGCAGCCGCTGCTCGCGCACCGCCGCCGCGGCCACGCTGAGGCGCCGCTTCTGCCCCAGCGACAGCTGGTAGGGATGACGCGCCTCCAGGCCGGCCAGGCCAAACCGCTTCAAATAATCCGCCACCCGTCCGCTCAGCACCTCGGCGTCAAGTCCGTCCTCCCGCAACGAGAAGGCGACCTCGTCCGCCACCCGATCGGCGACGAACTGAAACTCGGGATTCTGGAATACGAAGCCGATTTCGCGCGCGGTCCGCTCCATTTGCCGTCTGCGGGCGCGGCGGGACAACTTCTCCGTCTCCATCCGGTTTCCGTGCAGCACGTACGCGCCCTCCGTCGGCAGCAGGCCGATCAGGCTGAGCAGCAGCGAGCTTTTTCCCGCCCCGTTCGGCCCCGTGACGGCGATCCAATCGCCGGGATACACTGCGGCCTGCCCGACTTCGATCACCGGACGCCCTTGCCGGAGTCCGTGAAATTCCTTCAGCTCCACCAGGGCCGGTCCGCCCGGCGTCCGGACGTTCTCCGCCGGCTCCAGCAAGCGGCAGCCTGCATCTGTGGCAAAGTACTCCTCCCAGACGCCGGGGTACCAAATGCCGAACTCGGCAAGCTCGGAACGGTACGCATCAAACACGGCCTCCGGCGCGCCTTCGCCCAGCACCCGTCCGTCCGGTCCGAATAGCACGACGCGGTCAACCAGGCCAAGCGCCGTGAGTTCCTCGATCCGGTGCTCGACAATGATCAAGGTGCGGTCCTCGGCTACCTTGGCGATCGCTTGCCAGATTTGCTCGCGGCCCTGCGGGTCCAACAGAGCCGAAGGCTCGTCAAGCAGCAGCACCTCCGGATCGCCGAGCAGCACCGAAGCGAGCGCCAAGCGCTGCTTCATCCCCTGGGACAGCGAATCGATCGGTACGTGGAGCGAAGGCAGGTCGAGCCCCACTTTAACCAAGGCGTCCTCCATTCGCGCGGACATCTCCGGCTGCGGTACGCTCAAGTTCTCCAGGGCAAAGGCCAGCTCCTCGTCAACGTAAGGCATGCAGAATTGCGTGTCGGGATCCTGGAACAAGAACCTCCACGATGACGGGAGCCGTTGTGCGGACGCGCGCATCGGAATTTCCACCAGGTCCGGGATGATGCCGGACAGCACCTGCAGCAGCGTCGATTTGCCGCAACCGCTGGGGCCCAGCAGCAGGACGTGTTCCCCGCGCCGAACGGAGAAATTCAAATCCTTGAACACGAATTCGGCTTCGCCGGGGAACTTCAGCCGGAGTTCCCGTACCTCTGCCGCCGTATCTGTTATTCGCATCAGTCGTTCAGCGCCGCGTAGTCTTTTGGATCCACCGGACGCAGCAGCGTAGTGACCCCCGTCGCTTCCACGGCTTTCACCACGGCGTAGGCGAAGTAACCGCAGATCAGCGCGGAACTGACGGCCCGCATCGCATATTTGGCGGTCAAGAGCCAAGGCTCGTAATCCTGTACGTACCCGTAGAAGAAATCCGGAATCACCGAGCCGGCAGCGGCCCCGATTCCGGCCAGAGCGGCAACGGAGCCGGAAAATTTCCGGTACCGGAACGCGGCGAACACCAATTCCGCCCCTAAACCTTGCAGCACGCTGTAAAGTACGAGCTGAACCCCCCATTCGCTGCCGAACAGAATTTCCACATGGGCTGCCGCCACCTCGGCAATCAGCGCCACCCCCGGCTTGCGGATCAGCAGGAACACAAGCGTTGCGGCCAGAAACCACATCCCGTACACCAGCTCATCCGCCTGGAAGAACAGGGGGGAGAACAAATTGTACACTGAGCTCCAGAAGTGATACACCACGCCAAGCACCAACGAGACCAGCACCGTCACCAGCAGATCGCTCAGCTTCAAGCCGCGGCCGATTCTTTTTTGGACAACCTCCGACATCTTCATCTCTCCTTTTAATCCCTAAATTTGAATTTCATCGCATCGCAAAAAAACCGCCTGAATAAGCTCAGACGGCGGTCAGGTCACGAGGGCGCACGAAAAAACGCAAAATATCCCGGACGATCGATTCTCTACGCTGGCATTATCCAGATCAGATTAACGGTCCGCGGCGCCGTATGCCGCTATCTCAGCCTGATTCGCTCAAGCCCCCGTATCCCTATGCGATTGTTAATTGTTATTAACATACACCAACCTTGCCCCGGCATCAAGTCTAAATTTATACAAATTCGTAAACCGGGGTTACAAGTTGCCGTATTGATTTCAGCCCTATTCTGTGTCAAGATAAGCGGAAGTGGCAACGAATTCATCAAACCAACGCAGCACTAACGGACAGACTAGGAGGATGCGATTTGGCCGCGAAATGGATGAAATGGTTGACGGAACTCTCCTCCCGGAAATGGTTGTCCCGGATGATGGGCAAGTTCTCCCATTCGGGCTTGAGCCGGGCGATAATTCCTTTCTTCGCCAAATCCTACGGGATTCCGCTGCATGAAGCGGAGAAGGAGCTTCGGGAATACCGGACGCTAAACGAGTTCTTTACCCGAAAATTGAAGCCGGGCATGCGCCCGCTGCACGCGGAGCCGGGAACGATGATCAGTCCGGTGGATGCGCTGATCACGTTTATGGGCGAAGTCCGATCCGGCACGATCCTGAACGTCAAAGGACAGGACTACGCTCTGGAAGAACTGCTGTCACGCTCGCCGCGTGTGGAAACGTACAAACACGGTTACGCCTTTGTACTTTATCTTAGTCCTACCGATTATCACCGGATTCATGCGCCCGTGGCCGGCAAGAAGCTGGAAAGCGAGCATATTAAAGGCCGGGTCTACCCGGTCAACGATTTCGGCATGCGTCATATGAAGAAGGTGTTGTGCCGGAACGAACGCCTGATTACTTATATTTCCCACGCTTACGGGGAGATCGCCCTCGTCAAGGTGGGAGCGATGAACGTCAGCAGTATCCAATACACCGACCCTTCGGCCAAAAGCTGGGAGCAGGGGGACGACCTGGCTTACTTCGAATTCGGCTCGACCGTCGTCCTGCTGACGCAAAGCGGCACCTTCATCCCTTTGCCCGGACTCGAACCCGGACGGAAGGTACGGATGGGCGAAGCGCTGGGCCGCTTCATCCCTGCGGACAAAAGCTGAATTCGCTTGTTCCGCTCCGCCGGCTTACGCGGGCCCTTCCCCTATTGTACCGTAATATTGCCGATGGAAGTCCCCAGCTCGACCAGCGGCCCCCCGCCGCCCCGCTTGCTGCTTCCTTCCGGCGCCCCGTTGATTTGCCCGAGGTCGCTTGACGTTTCCAGGTTGCAGGCCAGCGACGGATCCAGCTCCGCCGTCACGCTGCCTACGTCGGTTTTCGCCTGCAGCCGGCTGCCCGTGTCCATCCCGAGAATGTCCAAATTCAAGCTGCCGGTTGCCGTACGGATCGAGGATTCACCCGCCAATCGGGCATTCTCGACCCGGATCGAACCCACGTCCCCCTTGAGCCGATACGTTCCCGTCAACCCGCTCGCCGCGATTTCGCCGACATTGTTCGTGACTTCGAACTCCTCGATCCCGGCAGGGACCTCCACGATATAGTCGATGCGGAATTCGGTAAAATGCAGTTCCTTTTGGGCCCAATCCCACAGATTCCGATCCGGTTCGCCCTTGGCGTGCACGCGCACCTGCACCGCGTTGCCGTGAACGATAACGGAAACCTCGCTCTGTTCGAACAACTGATCCAGTTTTGCCTTGCGTGCCGGGAGGTCTGCGGCCTGGATAGTCGCCTTTACCGCGACCTGATCGGACGCGCCTTCTTTCAGCTCGAGACGGCCTACGGCGTTATCCAACTGCAGCTTGCCGGCGGTGCCGATTTCCCCGGTTGCCGAAAGTTCGTGCGAGCGTCCCGTAAACGTCAGATCGTCCTTCCACTCGCCGGCCGCCAACGCTACCGATTGCTGAACGGATGCCGCGGTATCGCTGACCGATTGACGAACCGAGTCGACGGCGTTTCCCTTCGTCTCCCCCCATTGCTGCCCCAGCGATGGGTTCTCCGCCGGGCCGCAGCCGGCGGCCAAAGCCAGCAGCACGGCCGAAGCCGCCAGCCATGCGATTTTGGATGTAGGTTTCATTTGAATATTCGTCCTCCTTATATGTTCACCTACCCTGATTATACAAGGGGGGCCGGGACCCGCCACTGGCGCGAGACCGGTTCGCTCCCTGGACTTTGGTCAAGGATCCTTCGGAAGCTTCGCCGCCGGGCGGCCGGAAATGCGGACGTCATGCGGACGGCGGCAAAACCGAGAGCAGCAGCAACGGCCAGCCTAGTCGAAACTCTAACGCTTGTCAGCGACGCTATTTGCTAACAAAACGGGGGGCTTGCATGATGCAAACGCTCGGATTCACGCCTGAGAAGAAAGTTCGTCCAAGAGCAAGCGTAATAGGATCTGCAGATGTGGCAGGGGTAGCTGGGAGTAGTTAGGGGTAGTTGGGGTAGTTGGGGTAGTTGGGAGAAAAAAACGCCGGAGCATCATACTCGGCGATCGACGGTTAGGGTCGTTATATCGTTAGTCAAAAGCAGGGGACAGCCTGATTAGCGGATTTCCGACGGGCTTTTCCCCGTGTATTGTTTGAATTGGCGGCTGAAGAAGAAGATGTCCCGGTAGCCCAGCGCATCGGCGACTTCGGTCACATTCATGCCGGCATGAAGCAGCAGATGCTGAGCCCGGTCGATTCTTGATTTGATAATGTAGGACTGCACCGACATCCCGATAATTTCCTTGAATTTGATCGAAAAATACCGGGGGGACAGGCCTGCCCGGGCGGCCAAATCCTGCACCTTGTGGGGAAGTCCCGGGTGCTGCAGCACGTAATTGGCCACCTCATGAATCACTTCATGCAGCTGGTTGCTGACCTTCTTCTCCATCGGCACCTCCCGTTCTTCCCGCAGCAAATGAATGAGCAACTGCTTGAGAATCAACTGCGCCTCCTCCTCGGCGGCGTACGCCTTCATTAAGAACAAACGGACGTAACGAGACAACATGTACTCGAAATCCAGCGTATCCTCCAGCACGCGGTACGAGCCCGGCACTTCCATGACCGGCTCGTGGACGTCGAAATGGATATAAGTGAGCACCAGCGGACGCTGCGGATTGTGCGTTGCGCTGGTGTGATCCCCTTTACGGAACAGAAAGCAGCTGCCTTTGCTGACCGGAATGGGCTGGTCGTTCAGGACAACCGTACCTTCTCCGCTCCACACATAGAACAGGTCGTAGTTCTGCAGCGGCTTCTCCCGCTTGTGCCATTTCCATCCGGGTTCGCATACGATTTTGGCGAATGCCGGCTTCAATTCGAATGAAGACGGTGAAACGTGAAGCATGTCCTTCCCTCCCGACAAAAAATCCTAACGGCGCATATTGCTGCCTTTATTATACCCTTAAAACCTGCGGGTTTGAATATCTCCCCAGGCCGCTTTCATGCGATTTACCCCCTCAACCAGCGTCTTTTCGTCTAAATGGGAAAAAACAAAGCAAGCCGCCGGCGTTCCCGGCGCGATCCGGTAGATGGCCGCATCGCGAAAACGGACGCCGTGGGCTGCGGCTGACGCTCGAAACGCCCGGTATTCTTCCGGCGTGCGGCGCCATTCGGCGTACAGCAGCAGACCGGCGTCGGCCGGGCGAAGGTGAAACAATTCGCCCAGCTCCCGTTCCAGGCTGCGGCGGAACGTCTCCTGCTTGGCGCCGTAGTGGCGGCGCATCCGGCGCAGATGGCGCTCGTAGCCGCCCGTGCGCATGAACCGGGCGAGCGCCCGTTGCTCGAGCCGCGCCGGCGGCACCGGCTCGTAGAGCGCCTTCGCGCTCGCCACGGGCCGGACCAGGGCGCGCGGCAGCACGGCATAGCCGACCCGCAGGGCGGCGAACATCGTCTTGGAGAAGGAGCCGACGTACACGACGCGCTCCTCCCGGTCCAGCGCCTTGAGCGGCTCCAGCGGGCGGCCGCCCCAGCGGAACTCGCTGTCATAGTCGTCCTCGACGATGACCGCGTTCCGCCGCGCGGCCCACGCCAGCAGCTCGCGCCGCCGGGCGCGGGAGAGCACGGCGCCGGTCGGGAACTGCCGGGACGGCGTGACGAACAGGAGCCGCGCTTCCCAATCGCGCGGCACGATGCCGTCCCCGTCCAACGCAGCCGGGACGGCCACGCCCCCGCAGGCGGCCACCGCCCGCGGGATCCCGTAATAACACGGGTTCTCCAGCACTGCGGGTTCGCCTTCCCCCAGCAGCAGTTGGGTCAGCAGCGTGATCGCCTGCATCGAGCCGTTGAACAGGCAGATATGCTCCGCTTCTGCGGCAATGCCGCGGCTGCGCCGCAAATGCGCGGCGATCGCCGCGCGCAGCTCCGGCTCGCCGGCCGGGTCCGCCCGGTCCGCGCCTTCGCCCGAGGATGCGCCGAGCTTGCCGCGCGCCGCCCAGGCCATGGCGCTGTTCCACTCCGCCGCCGGGAACAGCGCCTCCCACGGCCCGCCGTCCCGGTACGAAATCGGGACGGCAGCCGATTCCGCCGCCGCAGCGGCGGTGGAAGCCCCGCCCGGCCCGGCCGCCGCCGCGAGCGTCGCTTCGGCGGCGTCTCCGCCGATGGCCATCGCCGCCGTCACGCGCTGCCCCCAGCGGGACAGCGCGATCGGCGCCTTCGGGCCGTCGTCCGCCTGCGGCGGCTGCAAGCCGCCCGCGACGAACGTGCCGCTGCCGACCGCGGTCCGCACGTAACCGTCGGCTTGCAGCATATCGTACGCCTGCGAGACGCTCCCGCGGGACAGGCCGTATAATTCGGCCAGCTCCCGGGTCGCCGGCAGGCGCGTTCCCTCCGGCAGCGTGCCGTCAAGAATGGCTTCGCGCAGCGCATGGTACACGGCTAAATATTTGTATCGATATTTCTCGCTGAACGACGCCAGCGGGATCGTAAAGTCCGGCAACCCATGTCCCCCTTCTTCCGCCCTAAGTCGGCTTAACGTCAAAATGGACTATTAAAATTAATGTAAATTGGTTCTTTTTTATTGTCAATTTTCGGCGTAAGCTGGGAGTCATTCTACGAAGGAGGAATGAGCGATGCGCAGAAAAGAATTCGATATGACGGAGGAAAACGAAATCCGCGAGTTTTTGCGGGAGATGAGCTTCGGGTTTCTCGGCACCGTGGGCGAAGACGGCTGGAGCCGAGTCACGCCGCTGAACTTCGTATACGACGGCAAGCATTTTTATTTTCACGGCAGCCTGGCCGGCGAGAAAATGAAGCATCTCGCCCGCGATCCCCGGGTAAGCTTCACGGTGGCCAAGGAGTATGCGATCATCCCGTCGTATTTTACCGATCCCAAGCTGGCCTGCCCGGCTTCGGCTTATTTCAAAAGCGTCATGGTGCGCGGGCGAGTCGAAAAGGTGGACGATCCGGAAGAAAAAGCTCGTGCGTTCACTTTGTTCATGGAGAAGCTTCAACCCGAGGGCGGCTACGCGCCGATCACGCCGGAGGATCCCGACTATGCCGGACAGCTGAAGGCGGTGGCGCTCTGCCGGATCGTCCCGGAAGCGATCCGCGCCAAATTCAAATTCGGGCAAAACCTGAAGGAGCCAATGTTGTCCGCGGTCACCTCCGGCCTGGAACGGCGGGACGGCGAGCTTGATGCGGAGACGATCGCTTCCATGAAGAAATATTGTCCGGCTCACCGTGAAAAATAGGCTGGGTACCTCGCGATTACACCGTGACGCGCCCGGATCGAAATGATATAATGTTAGGCAGTTTAAGACGGTACTGTCCTAAAATATCAAACCGATTTGGAAGGATGAATGTGATGAACCCACTCGCGGAGCAGTTAAACGAGAGCGTCAAATCCGGGAATAGGCACGTGTACGACATGCTGTCGACGCTGGGCAAAGAAATCTATTTTCCGAAGGAAGGCATTTTGAGCCAATCCGCCGAAGCTTCGGCCCACGCCAAAAAATATAATGCCACGATCGGCATCGCCACCGAAAACGGCGGCCCGATGCATCTCGCGGCGATTCAGGATACGCTGTCCGCCTATAAACCGCAGGATTTGTACCCTTATGCCCCGCCGGCCGGCAAGCCCGAGCTGCGTGCGGTTTGGCGCGACAAAATGATTCAGGAGAACCCGTCGCTCGCCGGCAAGAGCTTCGGCAATCCGGTCGTAACGAACGCGCTCACCCACGGCCTCAGTATCGTCGCCGACCTGTTCGTCGATGAAGGCGATGCCGTGATCTATCCCGATAAAAATTGGGAGAACTACGAGCTCACCTTCGGGATTCGCCGTCACGCCAACATCGTGAACTTCCCTCTGTTCACCGACGATATGAAGTTCAACAGCGCCGGTCTGCGCGAAGCGCTGCTGGCGCAGAAGGGGAAAGGCAAAGCGGTCGTGATCTTGAACTTCCCGAATAATCCGACCGGATATACGCCCGGCGCCAAAGAAGGCGGGGAGATCGTCGCCGCGATCCAGGAAGCCGCCGAAGCGGGAATCAACGTGGTTGTCGTAACGGACGACGCTTATTACGGATTGTTCTTCGAGGATTCGCTGAAGGAATCGTTGTTTGGGAAGCTGGCGGGACTGCATCCGCGCATTTTGCCGATCAAAGTGGACGGGGCGACAAAGGAAGAATACGTTTGGGGGTTCCGCGTCGGGTTCATCACTTATGCTGCCGAGAACCAGGCCCTTCTGGCCGCATTGGAGCAGAAAACGCTGGGGATCATTCGCGCCACCATTTCCAGCGGCGCCCACCCTTCGCAGACGTTTGTGCTCCAAGCGCTGAAATCGCCGGAATTCGCGGCCCAAAAGGATGAAAAATTCCGGATCATGAAAGGCCGGGCCAATAAAGTCAAAGCCTTGCTCGACAGCGGCAAGTACGGAGACGTGTGGGAATACTACCCCTTTAATTCCGGGTATTTCATGTGCCTCAAGCTCAACACCGTGTCCGCGGAAGAGCTTCGCCAGCACTTGATCCATCGGTACGGCATCGGTACGATCGCACTCGGCGACACCGATTTGCGGATCGCTTTCTCCTGCATCGCGGAGGAGAACCTGGAAGAATTGTTTGACCTGATTTACGAAGGCGTCCGGGACCTCCAGGGCAAATAGGCGGCCGCACCGCCGGAGAACCGGCACGATGGCCCAAGCACGCTTACGCCCCCTCTCATACAATACGGTGTACGATTACACTACTGCTTAACCGGAAAGGGGTATGAACATGAGCGGTGTTGAAGAAGTAAGAGGCGGCTACGGCGGCTACGGCAGCCTGTTCACAAGCACGGGCGTGATCCTGGTTCTCTTTATTCTGCTGGTTATCGTTAGCCGTTCCATCCTGTACTAAGATAAGACCCTCCATCCGAAAAGGACCGTTTCCCCTAAAGTGGGAAACGGTCCTTTTTGAATCACTCGTCTTCGTCCTCTTGCCATTTGCGCGACATGGCGGAACGCATGCCGAATGCCAGCAAGAGGCCCGCGGCCAGCGAGCCGAACGTCAGGAAGGCGTCCCCGCCCGGGATGACGGCCATCGGCAGCCAGAGCAGCACTGTCAGCGCCAGCAGCAGGCTGGAGGTAAGGCGCAGCACCGCAGCCTTCCTGGCTCCGGACGGCAACGGGTAATAGGAGGCCGCCGGTGAATCGCGATGTACCTGACGCAGGGAAGTCAACTGCGTGCCCGTCAGGAACACAAACAGCAAATAGACAGTCGGACCCAGCCAAGATTCGTCGTTCCAACCGGTCAGCACCATGCCGAGCAGCGTCAGCCGCAGCACGATGCCCAGCAGCTCGCTGCGGACGAACGTCTTGACCAGCAGGTATCGGTAAGCGTCGGCCGGATTCCAGGGAATCCGGTTGCCAATGCCGGACAGCCAGCGGCGGCGGACCACTTTCTGGCCTTCCGCCGGCACGTCAACAAACCAACCGAGCACCAGCATCACCCGTGCCGCGGCCGACCGTTCGGTCGCGATGAGGTTGTCCCAAGGGATCCGGTGCTTTATCGGAAACCGCAAAACCAGGGCGTAATTGAGGCCGACGAGCACCGTGAACAAAGCGCTTTTCCAGGCCGGCTGCCAGATCCAGGCCGCGGTCATCAACAGGAGGAAGCACCAGCGAAGCAAACGGAACCCGGCTCTGGACCGGGACGAAATCATCCGCAGCTCCTGCCAGGCTCCGTAGGCGCTTAACGCCTTGAGCAGCAGGAGGACGAGCAACATCAGCCAGAGGGGATGAACAACTCCGCCGCTTCGCTGATATAGCGGCCAAGCCAACAGTACCACGATATAGAGTCCGATCAGCTTATAAATCAGTCCGTTCCGAAAAGCCGGGGCCAAATACGCGTCCATTTTCGTCTCTTGCGGCAACAGGAAAATGACGTCCGCCGGTTGCACGTAGGTTCGAAACCCGGCGTACACAGTCAGAGGCCCCCACAGCAACAGCAAAATCCAACGAATCGGCAAGCCGGGCGGAATCTGTTGCAGAAACGCCGTATACCAGGCCGAAAACGCAATAAGGAGCAGGAGCATCAGCACGGCGACCCCACTCTGAAACACATAGGGCAAATACGGGAGCACTTTGCCCCAAAAGTCCGCTTTCCGCCGGCTTCGCAGCGTTCGAAGCTCCATCGCTACTCGCCGTCCTTCACTAAGGCGTAGAAGATCTGCTCCAACGAAGCTCCCGAGACTTGCGCCTGCTCCCCGATCTCAGCCAGCGTCCCTTGGGCCAGCACCTTCCCCCGATGCAGGACAATAAAGCGGTCGCAATAATTTTCGATCGTCGACAGAATATGCGAACTTAACAGAATCGACGCGCCGCCTTGCTTCATCTCCAGCATGAAATCCAGCAGCGACCGAATACCGAGCGGGTCCAAACCCAAAAAGGGCTCATCGATAATATACAGCGACGGCCGGGCAACGAATGCACACATAATCATCACCTTCTGCTTCATCCCCTTGGAGAGATGAGCGGACAGGCTGTCCGCCTTCTCCTCCATGTGAAACAGCTTCAGCAGACGGTCCGCCCGCTCCCGGTAAGCCCCCGGCTCGACGCCGTAAGCCCGGGCGGCAAACTCCAGATGCTCCCGAACGGTCAGTTCTTCATAGAGCAGCGGCGACTCGGGAACGAAAGCCAGCCGCGACTGATAAACCTCCGGCGCTTCGCCGCGCGTTCTACCGGAGACCAGAATCTCGCCTCGATGCGGCGACATCAGCCCAAGAATATGCTTCATGGTCGTGCTTTTGCCGGCCCCGTTCAGCCCGATCAGCCCGACCATTTCGCCCGGCTTCACCTCGAAGCTAATGTCGTGAAGCACAGGCCGTCCCAGGCTGTAGCCTCCGCTCAACTCCTCGACCTGCAGTACGGGCAGTTCACTTCCAATCAAACGAATCGCCTCCCACAATCCGCCTAACTCCGCGGCGGCTTATTTTTCAACCACTTCGGAGCGCCTTTATTTTTCCGATCCTGCAGGCGCTCCTTCTTTCGCTCGGCGGTCGGCGTCGCCTTTCGCGGCCCGCCGTTGCCGGAAGCCCCAGGGTTCCCCGACCGGCCGGAGATCTTCGCGGGCTTGCCCGTCTTTCCGCCATCCTCGGCCCCGGCAAGGCGGTCCGTCGAAGACGCCGAGCTTGCGCGGCGGGTTGACGCGACAGCCCCCGCCTTGCCGGCGCCGGACGGATGCGTCCGCTTGCCTGCGGCGGCCGTTCCGGCATCGACCAGCTTGCCGCCGTACAACGCCTTCGGTTCGATCTCGATGCCAAGCTCCCGGGAGAACTTGCGCATGATGAACTCTTCCTGCGGAGTTAGGATCGAAACGGCCAGCCCTTTTCGGCCCATGCGCCCGGTCCGGCCGACCCGGTGAACGTAATGCTCCGCATCGATCGGCGGATCGAGGTTGACGACCAGCTCCAAGTCCTCGATGTCCAACCCGCGCGCCGCCACGTCGCTCGCCACGAGCACGCGGATCTTGCCGTCGCGGAACCGCTTCAGCGTCAGGCTGCGCGCCGTTTTGTCGGCATCGCCGTAGAGGGCTCCGGCGCTGAGGCCGACAAAGTTCATCTTCCCCTCCACCTCGGCGATCTGATCGGTATGATTAATAAAGGCGATCGTCCGCGCCGGTTCGAAGTGGCGCACGATGCGGCGCAGCATGTCGATTTTGTCCCGCGCTTCGCATACGAAGTATAAATGCTCCACGGTTTTGGACGTCCGCTGCTCCGGTTCGATCCCGATTTCCAGCGGATCGTTCATCTCTTTCGCGGCCAGCGCCCGGATCGCCGGGTTGATTGTCGCCGATAGGAACATCAGTTGACGGTCCCGCAGCGTCCCGCGTAAGATTTGCTCCACGTCGGCCGTGCCTCCGAGCTGGAACATCTGATCCACCTCATCAACGACGACGGTGCGCAGCGTATGCAGCTTCAATTTGCGGAGCGCCAAAATTTCGCGAATCCGGCCCGGCGTACCCACGACGAGTTGGGGATGCATCTTCAGCTTTTCCAACTGCCGTTTGATTGCCGCGCCGCCGATCAGCGCCTGGGTTTGGATTCCCAGCGGCTCTCCGTATTTCTCCGCTTCCCGTTGGATCTGCATCGCCAGCTCCTGTGTCGGGGCCAAAATCAACCCCTGCAGCGCTTTATCCCCGGGGGAAATTCGCTGAAGCAAAGGCAGCAGATAAGCCAGCGTTTTCCCGGTGCCCGTCTGCGATTGGGCAAGGACATCCCGGCCTTCCAACGCTGCGGGAATGCACTCCGCCTGAACCGGCGACGGCTCCGAGATGCCGTAGTCCAGCAAAGCTGCCGTCAGCTGTTCTCCGATACCCAGCCCGGCAAATGTTGTTTTCGTCATGAAAAATTCATCCTTTATTTTCATATTGCGTGTTGTTCCATGCCAATATTTTCATTATATGCGATAAGTATCAGTCACAACAAATCAAGGCATCAATTTACCGAGATCCGGAAACGGGTGTTGCCCTGCCCTTCTCCGAATTGTTGTAGTTTGTACAACATTTTTAGTGCAAAACGGGCGATCCCCCTTAAAATGTTGTATTTTATGCGGCATTTCACGCTCCATTTTGCTCTGCTGCGATAAAATGTTGTACTTTTTACAGCAATTTGGCCTGAATGCGCCGGACCGCATCAAAATTGTTGTATCAATTACAACATTTTCTCCCTCTAACCGATCGACTCGCTTTCAAAGCCTCCTTTAACTCCCTATCGATCCGCAAACTAAAAAAGCCCACCTTCGCAGGCAGGCTATTTCTTATTCATCACCCGATAGGTTAATCGATCCGCCAAGCGAGGAAACATTTGGTACCACTTGGCCCCTACGCCGGCGATCCAGGGCAGATTGATCTCTGTCACGCCCTTCTCCGCCGCCTTCACCATCGCTTGGGCGACCCGTTCCGGTTTCAGCATCATCCATTGCACGTTTTTCACGTATCCTCCGCCGGGGTCGGCGATTTCAAAAAAGGGCGTATCGATCGGTCCCGGATTTATCGTCGACACCGTAATGCCGTATTCCCGGACCTCTTGGCGCAGAGCGCTGCCAAAGCCAACGACCGCATGCTTCGTAGCGGTGTAAGCCGTCGATTTGGCCGTGCCGATCTTGCCGGCCATCGAGGCAACATTGACGATGCGACCGGAACGAGCGGCTTTCATGGACGGCAGGACGGCCTTCGTACATCGGACCATGCCTATGTAATTCACGTTCATCATCTCGCTAAATTCGGAAACCGGCATTTGGTCCAAGTATTCGAATTTGCCGTACCCCGCATTGTTCAACAGAACATCCACCCGTCCAAACTCCGTCAGGACACGTTCGAATCCTTCCTTAACGGAAGCGTCGCTGCCGACGTCCATCTCAAGCGCCAGGCACGGTCCCGCCATCCCAGCCGCAACCTGCTTCAGCTTATCCGTATTCCGGGCAGCCAATACGACCACCGCGCCGCGCTCGGACAACATTCGCGCCGCCAGAGCGCCAATTCCGCTGGAGGCGCCGGTTGTTACGACGATTTTCCCCTCTAACGACATACTCCTAACTCCTTCCGCCCACTCATGTTGGTCCGCCTACGCTCCGCTAACCAGCAACGGAACTCAGAGACGCTATTTATCCACCTTCGGGCATCTCCCTCTGTTAACGGAACGGATAGACCTTATTTCGAGAAGAAAAGGGGTCATTTAGACGCGAATAGAGCCCAATAAGGGCTCTGGATTCCGTTAGGTCGGGAAATAGTCGGGAAATGGACAAATAAGGGCTATACGTTCCGTTAGCCGATGAAGCCAAGCTGCAGCCTCCCCGGACCGGACGTCTTCCCTAGCTTCATGCGACCTGAAGCGTGCTTGAATAAACGCGCACATCGGAAGCCCGAGCTTCGGCGCTCCAGGCCTGCCTTGTACCACTTTCAAGGTATCGGCAGTTGGCACTGCGATAACTACGATAACTGCGATAACTATGACTTTTTGCTGCCTCTATCTTAAGAGATCATCACTTGAATGTCCAACTCGCCGATTCCATCCATCAGCAGCGGAATGCAAAGCGCCTTGCGCGGTTCCATCCCGGCCGCATTTTCCGTCTTGATGACCTGCGGAGGCGTGATGTCCACGGCAAATCCTTGGTTGGACAATATCGCACTGGCGTTGCCGCTGATCATGTTGCCAAGCTCGGATATCGCGCTTTGTCCCATCTCATCCATTTCCGTCAACACGAAGCCGCCCATCATCGCAGAAACGATGCGAAGAGCCACGGTTTCCTGCAGTCCGAACACGACCATGCCGCTGAAGTGTCCGGTCATGCCGATCTGAATCCATATATGATCCTGCACAGGAATTACGTCTTTAACTCCCATACTCCCGGTGGAAGGAGAAACTTGAACAACCTGTTGTATGACCGAACGTGCGGATTCAAGAAAAGGATTTATGACTTCTGCTTTCAAAATTATGCGCCCCTTTTCACTAGGAGAATAACTTTACGATACAATAGACCCAGCTTTTAGTTAAACCATATTATACTTTATTCCTATACATAAGTCATTAAAAATCGAATCATGGAGATTGGACGCACTCTGTGTAGAAAGAGATTGTCGAAGTAAGCCAAACGGCGCAACATTGATTTAACGAAGGAACATCCCCTATAATTATTAAATCAAGAGGAACCGCCGAATCTGGCGGGCTCCCCAAGGAACGGGAAGAAAGGAGGGCTTCTGGTGAATATTAGTCAGTTGGAAACGCTGATCACCATATCCAAAACGAAAAGCTTCCGAAAGGCCGGAGAATTGCTCAACTTAACCCAGCCTGCCGTATCGGCCCAAATCAAGAGCCTGGAGGACGAATTCCGCACCGTATTGGTCGATCGCAACCAACCGGTCACCCTGACGGATCGAGGCCAGGTATTTCTCGAACAGGCGGAACGCATCCTGGATATCGTCGAGGAACTCAAGCAGAAGTTGTCCGATATGGAGCATACCCCCCAAGGCCATATCGTGTTAGGCACTACGACATCGATCGCCATTCAAATTTTGCCGCGGATCTTATCGTATTTCCAAGACCAGTTCCCGCTGATCAAGACGACCATCCAATCCATGCCTTCCAGCCAGATCTATCAAAACGTGGAGCAGGGGCTGGTCGACATCGGCATCGGTTATTTGATCGAAAACAACCCTCAAGTGCTCTCGTCGGTGTTATATTACGACACCTTCGAATTCGTCGTCTCGCCATTGCACCCCTTGGCGGGCATCCCTTCACCCACGCTCGAGTCGCTGCGCGACGTCCCTCTCATCATGTTATCGCCCGATACGGTCGGGCGCCGGTTTATCGACGAGGTCTTCCGGCAGCACGACATCGAGCCGCATATCGTCATGGAACTGTCCAGCAGCGAAGAAGTCAAACGAATGGTGGAAATCAATTTGGGCGCGGCGATCATTTCCCGGCAATCGATATTACGCGAGCTGAAACAGGGCACGCTAAAGGTCGTGCCGATTCCCGAACTCGAGGTCACGCATCCGGTCGGCGTCATTTACAAATCGAGCCGTTATATCAATTCGGCGATGCAGCAGTTTTTGGGCGATCTGAAAGGCATGCCGGAGACGCACTTCATCAGTTCCGAATAAGCCAGGACGGGATAGGTCCAAGTTCCCGCCACCAGAAAGGAGCAGTCACCCGATGAAATTCGACCTTCATACCCATCACTTCCGCTGTGGACATGCCGACGGCAACATTCGCGACTATATCGAAGCCGGCCTCGCTGCCGGATTGTCGGTCATCGGCATCAGCGACCATACCCCTTACTTCGGCCACGAGGAGGACCAGCCTTTTCCCCGGATCGCCATGAGCAAACAAGCCTTTGCCGGTTACGTCGAAGAAGTGCTGAAGCTCAAGCAGGAGTACGCCGGCCGGATCGATGTATTATTAGGAATCGAATCGGATTTTTTTCCGGAACACGCGGGCGCATACCGGAATACGCTAAACCAGTATCCGTTCGATTACGTGATCGGTTCGGTGCACAGCGTCGGAGAGGTAAGCATCTTCAACAAGAATCGTTGGAAAGGCCTGAGCCGCGAGGAGAAGGTAACCAGCAAGGAGGCCTATTACGAGTTAATCCGTCAATCGGCGCGCAGCGGAATGTTTCAGATTCTGGGACACATCGATGCGATGAAAGGCAACTACCCGGCATTTACCGATATTCCGGCCGCACATGCGATCGACGAAACGCTAAAAACGATCGCCGAGCACGGCGTTGCTATCGAAATCAATACCTCCGGGAAAACGAAGCTGAGCGGCGGTTGGTACCCGGACGATTCCATTCTTGAGCGGGCGCTTTATTTCGGCGTTGCCGTCACCTTCGGCTCCGATGCCCACACGCCGTCGCGCGTTGGAGATGAATGGGAAGACGTCGCCCGGCGCCTCAAAGAAATCGGATTTCACGAATGGGCGTATTTCAAAAACAAGCAAAAAATCACCGTTCCGCTGTAGTCCCGGTTGGATTCGCCAGGCAAAAAAAAGAGAACCCGTCATCTCACGCTCCGGGTTCCAAGGGAAAATATATATTCAAAAGGGGGTCATGTATTAAGTGTACCCCCTTTCTATTAGGGTTTGATCACAGCTATATTTCATTTGTGTAACAAAAGCTATCACTTACGTTTCAAGGAACTTCCCCTCGGCGACATACCTTTTGAGCTTCATTCCCTCTCCCGCTCGCCCGGCTTCGGAAATGCTTCCGGCCTCCCGCAGGCCGCATTTTCTTAGGACGCGCTCCGACGCCGGATTATCCGGGTGCAAGCGGGCCTCGACACATCCGAGTTCGAGTGTGCCGAAAGCGAACTCCAGCACTTGTTCCGCCGCTTCGGTCGCATAGCCCATGTTCCGGTAAGCCGGGGAGATCAGGTAACCGAGCCGCGCTTTTCGCCCCAAGGCATCCCAATGCTGCAGCGAACATAGTCCGATCCAGTCGCCTTCCCCTTTTCGAACCACAGCAAAATGAAGATCGCGCAAAAACCGGTACGATTCTTCGAAATAACGGTAAAGTCGCCCGGGAAACAGCAGCTTCCCCGGATGGATCGCCATGAACTCGCGCACCGCCGGATCGCACATGCAGCGGAACATCGGGTCCGCGTCTCCCGGCAGAAGCCGCCGCAGCGTCAACCGCTCGCTCTCCAGGACCGGGAAGCGCCGCCGCAGCCGCTCCTTGATCTCCGTCAGGTCCGTCATGGTTGCTCTCCCCGGACCCGCTCCGAAGCGCGTTGGACTTTCGCAAACCCGTAGAGCACCAAATAGCAGAATAACGTGATCAGAAAAATCCATTTGCAAAACGCCAGCGCATGCTCCACGTTCGCGGCATCGGCAAAATAAGCGGCCGTTTCCCGGAGCACATCCCCCGGATGCTTCAGCAAATCCCAGCTGTTCCAGCGGATAAAGCGGCCAAGATAAACGCCGAAGCTGCTGAGCAGCAGCACGGTCACGGCAAACGCCCAACCGGCCAAGCGACCTCCTGCTCTCCGCACCAACTGATGCACCGACGCCAGGGATACCGTTGCCAGCGCCAATCCCAGCAATCCGGCAAACAACAAGGTGAAGAGGTGATCCCAGAACGAAATATCCTCCCAAAACCGAGTGCCCGCCGCAATCGGATAGCGGTTAAACGGATGCAATAGATCGGTAATCAAATAAGCGGCGTTCGGATAAAAAAACAGCCACAGCAACCCGACCGGCACGCTTAAAGCCAGCCTGGCCGTCCGCGATGCCAGCAAGCCGATCAGGTCGAGCAAGACCGCCAGTCCCAGCGGAATCCAGGCTAAAAATGCGTTCCAGATCAGAAACAGATAAGGCGGACGCCCGCCTTCCGGCAGCCGCGTGCTAATGACATATTTCATCCCGATGACCGTACCGATAAACAAAATGCCGTATAAAATCCATTTGCTCGGATAACCAAGTTCCTTCCATCGCTGCAATACACAGTACCTCCCGTCAAGCTCTTTGCCAATATACGATTCGGGCCGGCGGATAGTTACGCCCGGTTCGCGCCTCGCAGCCAGTCCGATGCCGCCATGCACGGCTGGAACTTATCCCGAAGGCATGGTATAAAACAAATAGATCCTTAGTTAGTTCAACAAAAGGAGTATGACCCATGCAGCCATTTACCGCACGAACGATCGATATCATCGCCGCCATCCCGCCCGGCAAAGTGATGACCTACGGCCAGATCGCCGCCGCCGCAGGCAGTCCCCGCGCCGCCAGGCAGGTCGTTCGCATCCTGCATAGCATGAGCGGCAAATACGGCTTGCCCTGGCACCGGGTGATCAACGGGAAGGGGGAAATCGCCCTGCAGGAAGAAGCGGCCGTACAGGAGCAGACGTGGAACCTGGAAGCGGAAGGCGTGGAAGTGTTGCCGGGCGGAAGAATTAACTTGGCCCGGTACCAGTACCGCCCGGAAGACGAAGTGGATTATAACCCGTAAGGCTTGAGCGTGTCGCGGATCTCGCGGTTGATGTCGTCCGTCTCGGGACCCGGGGCAGGCTCGTCGCTCAAAGCATACTTTTGCTTCAGCTTCAGCACATCGTATACGCGTTCGTCCAACATTTCCGGCGTTATCTTGCCCGAAGCCACGGCAGCGCGGAGCGCCTGGAGCACCTGCTTCTCCTTATCGTAATCATGGCCGACCAGCACGATGTTCCCGCCGGCCCGGACGAACAACACGGCTGCATCGCCGATATCGTAATGCTGGGTGATGGCGCCCATCGTCATATCGTCGGAAATGATCGTCCCCTCGAATCCAAGCTCCTGCCGCAGCAAATCATCAATAACCGCTTTGGAGAAGGAGGCCGGATGATCGGGATCCAACTGCGGCATGAGCAAATGAGCGATCATCACGACGTCGGCTCCCTCTTGGATCGCCTGCTTGAAAGGGACGAGCTCCAGCTTCCGCAGCCGGGGCAGATCATGCTCGACGACCGGCAAACCGAGATGCGAATCCACCGAGGTATCGCCGTGCCCCGGAAAGTGCTTAACGACCGGGATCACGCCCTGTTCCCGAATCCCCTTCATGACGGCGATGCCCATGCGGCCGACGATCTCCGGCTTCGTGCCGAACGCCCGGTCTCCGATCACCGGATTATCCGGGTTGCTGTTGACGTCAAGCACCGGGGCGAAGTCGAGGTTCAAGCCGAATCCGGCCAGCTCCCGACCGATGATGCCGCCGATTTGCCCCGCCAGCTCTTCGCTGCCGGTATCGCCGATCTTGCGGGCGGCCGGCAGCTTGGCGAGTTCTCCCGGCATCCGGCTGACCCGGCCGCCTTCCTCGTCGACGCTCAGAAACAACGGCACCTGCTGATCCCGATTGGCGTCCTTTAATCCATTGAATAGTTCGAGCGCCTGCTTGGCATTCTGGATGTTGTCCTTATAGAAAATAAAGCCCCCGACATGATCCTCTTCGATCAGCGAGCGAGTCACGTCGTCCGGCTTCGTGCCCTCCATGCCCACCAGAACCAGTTGGCCGATTTTTTCATCCGTGCTTAGCCGAGCCAGCAGTTCGGCCGCAGGATCGGCCGGTACTGCCGGCGTATCCGGCGTTTCTGGAGCGGAGGGGGACGCCTGCCCCGGAGGGGGTTCCGTCCCGCCGGAGCCGGAATCGCCGCTCCCTGCGCCGGCGGAAGGCGGAGGGTTGCCGGTTCCCGCCTGGCGGGAGACGCATCCCCCGATCAAGAGGGCCGCCACCAGCAGCAGACAGGCGACCGTCCATATGCTATTCATCCGATGCCGTGTATTGATCCCGCCCATGCGTCCGCCTCCATTTTCTTTAGGAATATGCCTTTTTTCCGTAGAGCTCATCCCTGCTTCCATTTCTTCTCCGCGATGGACGGCACGAAGCTCTCCATCCGGGACAGCAGCTCATCCGGGTCCTCGGCCAGATTGAGCAGGGATTCGTGCCCGGGAGGAACAAATCCCGACCGGACGCACGAATTCACCAGCTCCAACAGCGGCTCGTAATAGCCCTGTACGTTGAGGACGCCCACCGGCTTCTGATGGATGCCGATTTGCAGCCAGCACAGCACCTCGAACAGTTCCTCCAACGTGCCGAATCCGCCGGGAAGGGCGATAAAACCGTCCGCCATTTCGTTCATTTTCGCTTTGCGGGCATGCATGCCCTCGACCTCGATAAACTGCGTCAACCCCGGATGGGCCATTTCGCCGTGAATCAAACCGGAGGGCATGATACCGACGGCTTCGCCGCCGGCCGCCAGGATCGCATCCGCTACCGTGCCCATGAGCCCATGCCTCGATCCCCCGTAAATTAAGCGATACCCCCGTTGTGCCATGACTTCCCCCAACTGCTCCGCCTTCACACGGTATTGCTCGTCTTCGCCGAAGCGGGAGCCGGCAAATACGCAAATCGATCTCATCTTCTTCCCTCCTGCAAGATGAATATAGACTATACGAAATCAGGCGAATCCAATCGCCCGCCGGCAAAGTCCCAGCGATGGCTGTATTTCACCAGCCGCGGATGCAGAGGTTCCGGCTCGGCCGCAAGCAGGAGCCGGATTTTGACGATCCACTCCTCAAAGGAGGAGAAAGAGGCAAACTGATTCGCCAGCTCCGGCGTGAGATACATGAAATGCGGCGCCGGGTAGATTCCCGTCAAATGGCGAAGGGCCGTGTCGATCGGCGTGTATTTTTTTCGCTTGCCTTCCCAGCCTTCCACGACGATCGCCGGCGCCGCCCCCTTCCGCTCCCGCCTCCACTCATGCAGCCGGTCCTCCCTTCGATAGAAGGGACTTACCGGATCTTTGGCCATCCGCCTCACCGTTTCTTCATGTAACGGATACAGGACCAGCTTTGCAAACTTGCGGTTCTCCGCCTCCTCGGCGGCCTCCCGCAGACCTTCGTCGGAAATATGCTCAAAGGAATCGTAAAAGATCAGCGTGCCTTTCCGGCTCGGGGCCGGAGGCTCGTAACCAAAGGGCACCTGAATGTTTTGTCTCAAGCGGTTTCCTCCTCGGTGCGGTTATTTGGGATATATGGATAGGATGCCCTTTGTTTCAAAAAAGCCAGCTACCGGATCCCCCGGTTGATAAAATTAGGCGAAACCGGCGCCAGGCCCAGTTCCCGCGACCAAACCGAGAGCTGCCCGATATGATGAATTTCATGGGCGATGACATGGCGAAGGATTTCGCCTTGCGTAAACTCCCTTCCCCATGGATCGGTAATGGGCAATCCGTCCATGTCGTTGGTCCATGTCTGGAGAAACGCCTCTACTTCCGTATGAAACGAAGCCGACAGCTTTTTCACCAATTCCAGAGACATGTATTGCTTGAAATCCTCCTGGAAATCCGGTTTCCCTTGGATGGTGCGGATCCAGCTCCACTCCACGTCGACGATGTGGAACAGCGTCTGCAGGATGCTTCCCACGCCGCCTACCCGCTTGCGAAGCAGCTCCTCTTCGGATACATTTTCACACCATGCAAACCATTCTTCCCGGACCTGCCAATTATATTGAAACATCTTTAACATCGACCTGACTCCTCTCCCTGGTAAAGGCGCCGCGAATCATCACAATCCTCGGCGGTAACCTGATTTTACCATAAGTGCCGGGACCAATTCAGCCCGCGAAATGTAAGATGGTTGAAAAAAAGAGAAGCCGCAAGGGCTTCCCTTCTCCTTCCCATTTCACCTGCCGGCTTATTCCAAGCCGATCGGCTGGTCCGTCTGGCCTTGAAGTTTCACCAATCTCATCAGTACGGAAGCCGCTTCGGCTTTGGTAACTTGTTGCTGCGGACTAAATTTGCCGTTTTGTCCTTGCAGCAAACCAAGTCGTACCGCGATGGCAACCTCGCCGGGCCGGGTAATCTGATTCGCGTCGCTGAATTGGCCGGCCAACGCGTCTTTTCCGTAGAAACTCGCCAACCGGTCATATTTGACGATGGAAGCGAGCAGGACGGCCAACTGCTCCCGGGTCAGCTTGCGATCCAACTGCAGCGGGTCGATGTTGTCGATCCAGCCGAGCTCGGCGGCGTAACTGACCGCCTGCGAATACTTGCTGTCCGCAGGCACACCGGTCGACGTTGCGGGGGAGGAAGCCAACACGTATCCGGTATAGTTCGGATTCGCCGCCTTTACGGCATAGGTCAGCCAATCGCCCGCCGTAATCGATGCGTCCGGATTCAAATTCCCCTGATCGTCCGGTTCGAGGATGCCGTACTGAACCAAAGTCTTCAAATCCGCCTCCGCCCAGTGTCCCTTCAGATCTTTAGGTTCCGCGTTGTTCCCCGGGCGTTCCGTACGGAGATCTTCATAGGTGGTGACCCATTTTCCCGTCACGGCATCCAACACCTGATAAGGCTTCGACGGATCCTTGGACCGCGGGGAATAAACCAGGTAAACCTTCGGCTCCACGTAGGAGTTATCGATCATATACCCGCCAAATTGGGCATATTGCAGCTCCAGTTCATAATTGTCCAAGTAGGATTTGAGCGCTTGCTCGGCACTCACCGTTACGGCCTTGCCATCGGGCAGCTTCGCCGGGATCTGGCCGCGATTCACGGAATAGTAGAACAATCGTCCATAGGCGTCGATCGTGATGGACACCCCTCCGCCGAGAACCGGAATGTCGTTCACGTAACGCTCCAGCTCGAAGCGGTATTGTTCTCCGTTGGACAGGCGGCTCCACGCTTCGCCTCGTTCGAGCAGCTTTAACTCCCGGCTGGCTTGCGGATACAGCTGGTTCACCCACTCCAGTGCGCGCTGCTTCGCTTGATCGTAGCTTAATTTGGACGCTCCCGCGGGCGCCGCCAACGGTTCGCGCGGCTCGCCGTAATTGTAGGATTCAATTTCGAAGCCCACGATTTGTCCGGTCAGGGCATCAACCGTTGCGTACGTTTGCGCCGGGAAATGGAAGGGGCCCGACAGGTTTTGCCGCTCTTCCTCCCATCTTAATCGCCAAGTATTCCGTTCCGGATTCTGATAATCCTTGTCGAGATTCGGATAACTGAGCTTGCGTCCTTCCGGAATAAATACGGTCTGTTCCACCAGCTTGGCGGCTTCATCGGAAGTCAGTTCCGCGTTGGACGTTCGCGGCTGGAACGGCTTGGTCCCCGCCGGCACGTCGCTGCGCGTAATCTTGGCAGCCGCGCTCTCTTTGCCTTCGCTATCGATCTTATGGCCGGTCAGCGCGTTGATCGGCAGGGCAGCTTCGTCGGCGGGTCCCCAGGCCAGCACCCAATCCGAGATGACGCCTTTTTTGTACACCGGAACATACCCTAAGTCAACCTGAAATTCCTCCCGGAATTTCTTCTGCGCATCGACTTGCGAAACCGTCGGTACGGAGGAAGGATAATCCAGCTTCTCCCCCGGCCGGCTGAACTGCGTCACTTCTCCGTCGCCGGTAACCGTGATATTGATGGATTCGAATCCCGAGGGCAAGCCGTTCTTCAGAATGCTGAAGTTAAAGCTGTATTGGACGGGGCCAAGCAATGCCTGCGAATCCGGAAAATAAATCGAATCGCTTTCTTCCACTTCATCCGCCGCGATCGATGGCACCGCCTTGGCGATAAACGCCTTTGCTCTCTCCAAGGCCTGTTCTCTCGTGAATTTCGGCGGATAATACGACTTGGCGACCTGCCGCGGAAAGCTGATATAGGTATTAATCAGGTCCCCGGTAATCGCGTCGACCTGGCTGTTAAATCCATAGCTTCCGTTGCCGACCTCAACCTCCCAATGAATCGTCCAGACGTTTTGATTGCTTGGTGCGGGATACACGTTGTTCACGCCGTATTCCACCCGGGATACCTTAGCTGCCTCCAATGCCGGAAACAACTCCCGAACCTTGGCGATGGCCTGCTCTTTTGTGATTTTCGCATTGGCCGGGTCGGCTGCCGCCTCCCCCGATTGGGACGGACCGGTTCCCAAATTGCCGGACTCCGCGACAACCGTGGTTGACCACGCCGAAGACGATCCGCTGACCGTTCCGCCGTGTTCTCCGCCGTCCGCAAATACCGCACCTTGCGGCAAAGCTACCGAAAGCGTAATCAAACCGATGAACGCCAGCTTGATCAATGGCTTTCTGCCCGCCGCCTTGCTTAATGGATTCGTCTGTTGCTTCAAACGTTTCACCTTCCCACTTTTCCCCATATTTTCTTCTCTATTGTAGAGAAGTTGTTCTGCATTTTCCATCTATAAATCCTTACTAAGCGAAAAAAAAACAGCCCGCCAATCCGCGAGCTGTCCGGTACGATTCTATTTAAACCGGCTTCGGCAACAGCCGCTCCGCCTCCCGGGCCGCCTCATCAACCGAGTCGGCGCGAATCACCGTAAATTCCGCGTCCTCGTATTGAGCCTCCGTATGAGCGTACCGGGGGTCATAGTAGTAAAGCAGCAGGAGCTCGACCGCGCGGTCGTAACGTCCCGAAAGCAGGCATTGTTCGATCTCGGCCGCAATCGGCGTGCGGATCTTCGATTTGATTTTCCGGAACGCCTGCAAGCAGGCCTCCGGATCGTTCCAAGGCTCGTAATCCGCCAGGATGATCTGCACGCGTACATCCGTCGGGAGGTCGATGCGGATATGATGGCCCCGCTCCTTTTTGGCCATGAGAAAATCCGGGACGACCACTTTGCCGATCCGTTTGCTTTCGGCTTCCATCAGCACATAAGGAGCTTCCCGGTAACGAAGCAAATCCTCCAGCAGCAAGGAATCGAACATCTTCTGGTTATGGGCCTGCAATCCGATTTGACCGAAAACCGATCCCCGGTGGCCGGCCAGCCCTTCCAGATCGATCACGGGATACCCTTTTTCCCGAAGCTTGCGAAGCAGCAGCGTTTTGCCGCTCCCCGTATTTCCGTGAATCACCGTCATCCCGGGGGCAAAGTCCATCTTCTCCAGCGTGCCGACGACCCACTGGCGATAGGCCCGGTAGCCGCCGGCAAGCCGGTAAGTATGGATGTCCATGAGGCTGAGCAGCGTGGCCGTCGTTCGGCTTCGCATGCCCCCGCGCCAACAGAACACCGCTTTCCGCCCGGGAATTTCCGCAAACCGCCGAACGAAGTCGGGCAGCTTGGCCGAAACGACCTCAAGCCCGCGCTGTTTGGCGGCATCCACGTTCACTTGTTTATATAAAGTTCCGATTTCCGCCCGCTCCCGATCATCGAACAGCGGAATATTCAAGCTGCCCGGAATCGTTGATTCGGCAAACTCGGAAGGCGACCGGACGTCGATCATCGTGATCGCTTTGCCGCTCTCCCGCTGGTCGGCCCATTCCTCCAGGCTCAAATCCTGAAACGTATCCAATCTTCAATCCCCTTCCTACTCTTCCACCACGATATTCCCCGCGTTTTCGGCGGTGACCTCACCGATCAGGCTTGCCTCGACGCCGGCTTTCCGCAGGTCGGCCAACAACCCTTCGCTTTGCTCGGGGCTCACCGAAATCAGCAGCCCCCCGGATGTCACGGCATCGCACAAAATATAACGGCCGATCTGATCCAGCGCGTCCGGGAACATGATGTCCGCTTCCACGTGGGCGTAATTGTTTTTGGTCCCGCCCGGGACAAAACCTTGCTCCGCCAGCTCGCGCACGCGCGGGAGCATCGGTACGTCGCGATGCCGGATCGTAATCCCGGCGCCGCTTCCCTTGGCCATCTCCAGGGCATGGCCCATCAAGCCGAAGCCGGTCACGTCCGTACAAGCGTGCACGTCGTACGGCTCCATCACTTCGGCGGCCGTCTTGTTCAGCGCGGCCATCACGGCGGTGACCCGCCGCGTCTCTTCGGCGCTGAGCTGATCTTTCTTGATCGACGTGGTCATAATGCCGACGCCGATCGGCTTCGTCAGGATCAGCTTGTCCCCCGGCTTGGCGCCGGCATTCGTTCTCACCTTGTCCGGGTGCACCAGCCCCGTCACGGCCAAACCGAATTTCGGCTCCTTGTCGTCGATGGAGTGGCCGCCCACCAGCGTCGCCCCGGCTTCCTGCACTTTGTCCGCCGCACCGCGCAGGATGTCGGCCAAGATGCTCTTATCCAAGGTGGAGATGGGAAAAGCCACGATGTTCAGCACCGTCAGCGGCTTGCCGCCCATCGCGTAAATATCGCTGAGCGCATTGGCTGCGGCGATTTGCCCGAACGAATACGGATCGTCGACGATCGGCGTGAAGAAATCGACCGTCTGCACCAACGCCAACTCGTCGTTTAACCGGTAAACCCCGGCATCGTCGCTTGTATCGAGTCCTACCAGCAAATTGGGATTCGGCACCGCCGGCGGGAGACTCCGGATCACCTGCATCAAGTCGGCGGGGCCGATTTTGCAACCGCAGCCCCCTTTGCTGGACAGAGAAGTTAATTTTACGGGTTCAGCTGTAGACATAAAATCCTCACAATCCTTCCCTACATCATTAATAGGAGTACCTATGCATCTTAATATCAAGCGTACTCCAGTTGCGGCCCAAAAGGCAACAGGCCCGAACGCCCCAAAACCCGAGACATCCCGGATCAGCCGGCTTGCCAACGTATGGTATACTATATTTCGTGCGTTGGATCAAATCAATCGTTAGCGGAGGGAATTAGGGCTTATGGTTTCATCATCGACAAACGGCAATTATCCGCGGCAGCAGCCGCATCATTTCAATAAACGCAAAGCCGCGCTGTTTACCATTCTGTTTCTCATCATAGCCATTGCCGGATTAAGTTATGTCAAGTGGTGGCCTTACTATGAAAAAGCGTTCAAAGCCGCCACCGAGCATTCGATCGGCTCGTCGATCCTCGGTACGGACGTTTCCGCCCCGGTCTCATGGAGCGGAGCCCTCGATTATGCGGCGGCCTACTTTAAATCCGTTTGGAAAGCCGCCGTATTGGGCATTTTGCTGGGTTCGCTCGTGCAAGTGCTGATTCCGGCGCAGTGGCTGTACAAAGTCCTCGGCAGCAACCGCTTCAAAAGCACCTTTCTCGGCGGCATCGTCTCCTTGCCGGGCATGATGTGCACGTGCTGCGCCGCGCCGATCGCCACGGGCTTGCGCAAACGCAACGTATCCGTCGGCGCCAGTCTGGCGTTCTGGATCGGCAATCCGGTGCTGAACCCGGCCACTTTGATTTTCATGACCTTCGTGTTGTCCTGGAAATTCACGGTGCTCCGCCTCATCTTCGGCATCCTGCTGACGTTCGGGGTCAGCTATTTCGCAAACCGTCTGGCCAAAGGCAAAGAAGTGCCTGCCCCGGCGGAAT
The DNA here is from genome assembly GCF_057063165.1 of Paenibacillus sp. JL3B1040. Taxonomy (NCBI): domain Bacteria; kingdom Bacillati; phylum Bacillota; class Bacilli; order Caryophanales; family Paenibacillaceae; genus Paenibacillus; species Paenibacillus tiangongensis. Next base: position 4,552,906 of record NZ_CM169317.1, read on the forward strand.
TGGAACAAGCGGAGGCGGGAGCCGGACTCAAGGACGAAAGACCTTTTGCCCTGCGCTGGCTGAACAGCCTTGGGATGATGATCCTGAACGTCGTACCGGCGTATCTGTTGTCCGTCCTGCTGCTCGGCGCTTTCCAAGGCGTCCTGTTCCCGGTTGAACTCGGCGGCGGAATTATGGCCATCCTGTTGTTCGCCCTCGTCGGCACGTTGTTCGTCATTCCGACGGCGGCGGAAATTCCGATTGTCCAATCGTTCACCGCGCTTGGGCTCGGCACCGGACCGGCTGCGGCCTTGCTGCTTACGCTTCCGGCGATCAGCCTGCCATCCATGATCATGGTATCGCGCTCCTTCCCGCGCAAGGTGCTGCTGTTCGTCTTCGCTTCCGTCGTGGTCCTCGGCAGCGCGGCCGGGTTAATAGGTACTTTGGTGCTATAGGAAAAAAAGACAAGCGAGGGATCCGTAAAACGGCTCCCTCGCTTTCAACATCACGGAAGCGGCGCCCGTTTACGCCAAGGCCTTCAGGCTGAGCGAAACTTCAACACCGTTCTCCGTCTCTTGTTCGGCGGCAATTACCCAATTCACGGCCAGCGCCTGCTTTAACCGTTCAAGCTGGGCTTGCGTCAGTTGCAAGCCTTCCATCTTTCCTTCCCCAACCGTGAAATCGGACTGCGAATTCAAGCCAAAAGCTTCCTCCAGCCAAATCTTCAACCCGTTTCGGGTGTTGAACGTCATCCGGTATCCGTCCTGAATTGCCTGCTGCAGGTTCTCTCCGTGCTCCTCCGCATAGGCAACGAAGTCGCCATATTCGTAATCTTCCCCTTCCGCGGCTTGAAAAGCGGAAACATCGCGGGAGTTCACGGCTTGCAGCAGCCGGCTATCGGTGATCCCCGCCTTTCTGGCATGCTCCAGCAAAATGGCGGTATGTTGAGAAATGTTGACTTTTTCCATCCTGAACGATCCCCTTACTAAATTATTTATCCTGATACAGATGACATGCAACGAAATGCTCCGGCGCGATCTCGGTAACCCGCGGTTCCTCCTGTCTGCAATGATCGGTTGCAAACGGGCAGCGCGAAGCGAACTTGCAGCCGGCCATGTTGTTTAGCGGACTAGGCGGTTCGGTCTGAACAACCGGAACGGAAAGGTTGCGCACCTTGGGATCCGGCACCGGAATCGCGGCAAGAAGAGCCTGCGTATAGGGATGGGCCGGGTGCTCGTACAGTTCATCGCTGGGGGCCGTTTCGACCAGCTTCCCGAGGTACATGACCCCGATGCGATTGGAAATGTGCCGCACCATGGATAAATCGTGGGCGATGAACAGGTAAGTCAGCCCGTACTCCGCCTGCAAATCCTCCAGCATGTTGACGACCTGCGCCTGGACGGAAACGTCCAGCGCGGAAATCGGCTCGTCGCACAGGATGAACTCCGGATTGACCGACAACGCTCTGGCGATGCTGATCCGTTGGCGTTGGCCTCCGCTGAATTCGTGCGGATAACGGTCCGCATGCTCCGCTTTCAGGCCGACTTTTTCCAGCAGCGTCAGTACCCGCTCCCGATTCTCCTTCTTGTTGCGGAGTCCCTGAATGCCCAGCGGCTCGCTGATCAATTGGGATACGTTCATGCCGGGATTCAGCGAGGAATACGGATCCTGGAAGATCGTCTGCATTCTTTTGCGGAAAGGCTTGAGCTGCCGCTCGTTCATCTTCGCGATATCCTGCCCATCGAACCATACGGATCCTTCGGTAATATCGTACAGTCTGACAATGCTGCGTCCCGTCGTGGACTTGCCGCAGCCGGATTCGCCCACCAGTCCGAACGTTTCGCCTTTGTGAATATGAAAGCTGACATCGTCCACCGCTTTCAGCCAGCCTTTAGTCCCCCCCGGTCCTTTGCCGGAGGCAGGAAAATACTTTTTCAGTCCTTTAACCTCCAACAACGGCTGATCGCCCATCGGAATCCTCCTTCCGTGTCTTGGTGTCATTGCCTTCCGCTTCCTGGCCGATCCAGCAAAGAGCGCGGTGTCCCGAATCCGTTTGCCGGTATGCCGGCAGGGTCTGACAGATACTTCCGGCGTACGGGCAACGATCTATAAACGGACAGCCGGCCGGAGGCTCCAGCATATCGGGCGGCGAACCTTCGATCGCTTCCAGGCGTTCCCGCGTCCCCGACACCGATTTTGGAATCGACTTCAGCAGCCCTTGGGTGTAAGGATGCAGCGGGCTCTCGAAAATTTCCTCTACCGTGCCTTCCTCCATGATGAGCCCGCCGTACATCACGATCACCCGGGTGCAAACCTGGGCGACTACGCCCAGATCGTGGGTAATGAGCAGGATCGACGTGCGGGTCTTCTCCTGCAGCTCGCGCATCAGGTTCAGGATCTGCGCTTGAATTGTCACGTCCAGCGCCGTCGTCGGCTCATCGGCGATGAGCAGCTCCGGCTTGCACGACAACGCCATGGCGATCATCACTCGTTGGCGCATCCCGCCGCTGAATTCATGCGGATATTGCTCCATCCGCTGTTCGGGCGAGGGGATGCCTACGTCCCGCAGCAGTTGGATCGCCAGCTTGCGGGCTTCGCCTTTGCTGATCTTCTGATGCCGCAAAATCACTTCCGTCAACTGCTTGCCGACCCGAATGACCGGATTGAGCGAGGTCATCGGATCTTGGAAGATCATCGATATCCGATTGCCGCGGATTCTTCGAAGCGTTTTTTCGGGCAGGCTCAGCAGGTCTTCATCGTGAAACAGCACCTTGCCGGCGGTAATCCGGCCGGGAGGCTGAATCAGTCCCATGATCGATTTGGCGGTAATGCTCTTGCCGCTGCCCGACTCGCCGACGAGGCCAAGCACCTCGCCTTGATTTATCGCAAAATCGATGCCGCGCACGGACTGAACTTCCCCCTGTTGCGTCATAAAAGAGGTTTTTAGATTTTGGACGGTTAATAGCGTGGTCAAACGTCTCACCCCGTTTTCATTCAAATTCCTATGCTGCTTGGCACATCATCAGCGCTTGCTCGTTTTCGGCTCGAAGGCCGTCCGGAAGATGTCGCCGAGAAAATTAAACGACAGAACGGTTAACAGAATGAATACCCCCGGAAAAATCGCCATGTACGGCGCGTCGCTGATAAACCCTTGCGCGTCATTCAGCATGCTGCCCCAAGAGGAATTCGGCTGCTTGATGCCAAGCCCCAAAAAGCTGAGCGAAGATTCCATCAGGATCGCCGAAGCGATATTCATCGTGGCCGAAACGATAATCGTAGGCATGATGCTCGGAATGATGTGCTTCATGATGATCCCGAACGCGCTTTGCCCGGACACCTTGGCGTACAGCACGTATTCGCGCTGCTTGACGGATAACGTCTCCGCCCGTACGATACGCGAAATATTCATCCAGCTCAACATGCCGATGATGATCACAATCGCTCCGATCCCCGGTCTAAGATAAGCATTTAATATCAGCATCAAAAAAAACGAAGGAATCGACATCAACACGTCAACCGCACGCATGATCCAATTATCGAGTCTTCCTCCAAAGTAACCGCTGATCGTTCCAACGGCCGTGCCCAGCGTCACGGAAATGGCCATCGCCAGGAAGCCTACGCTCAAGGAGACCCTTCCCCCATACAGCGCTCGGGCAAAATAATCCCGTCCGTAGTCGTCCGTGCCGAACCAATGGGCGGCGCTTGGCCCCTGCAGCCGATCCATCACGACGATCGCGTTCGGATCGTGCGGCGCCAGAAAAGCAAACACGGCCGCCAAAACGAAGATAGCCAATACGCCCAAGGCGGCGATCCCGGCTTTCTGCTGTTTGAACTCGGCAATCATCATACGCCATCGCAACTTATTCATCGTTCGTTCACCCCGCTGTCTTTATGCGTGGATCGACCACACCGTATAATAAATCCGCCGCCAGATTCCCGAGGACCAGCATGACGGAGGTCAGCATGGTTATGCCCATAATGACCGGATAATCGAGCCCGGTCACGGCGGTAATGCCAAGCGAACCCATCCCCGGCCAGGAAAATACGGACTCGGTAATAAAAGCTCCGGCAATCAGCTCGGGCAGCGACATCCCCAAAATCGTCACGACCGGGAGCAGGACATTACGGAAAACATGACGCCATAAGACGGTATTTCGCGTCGACCCGTAAGCGTATTGAATCTGCACGTAGTCCTCTTCCAACTCGCTGATGGTGCTTGAACGGATATAGCGCATATACATGGACACGTTGATAAAGCACAGCACCGTTACCGGCAAAATTCCGTGTTTGATGATGTCCAATGCCGAATCGACGCCTACTGTCCGCATCCCCATGCTCGGCAGCCAGTGCATTTTGAAGGAAAACCAGAAAATGAGCAAAATCCCGAACCAGAAGGCCGGAATCGAAATGCCGATATAAGAGAACAGGCTGAGAATCCGGTCTACCGGACGGTTTTTGCGGGAACCCGCATACAGACTCAAAGGGATCGCGATAATTAAAGACAATAAGAGCGCCGTTCCCATCAGGCCGACGGTCGCCGGAATACGTTCCACGATCAGAGTCAGAACCGGGCGGTGATTGACCAGCGAATATCCGAGATCGCCCCGGAACACGTTCTTCAGCCACAGCAGGTACTGAACATACACCGGTCTGTCGAGCCCGAGGTTTTGCCGGATCCGCTCCACATCCTCGGCGTTCATATTCGGCGTTACGAAAGAAAGGACCGGATCGCCGGGTGACAGCTTGATTAAGCCAAAGGAAACGATGGAAATGAAAAAGAGCAGCGGGATGGCTTGCAGCACCCGCCGCAGAATGTATCTTTTCAACAGGAATCCCTCCCAAACCAACGCCGGCCTGAACAGGCCGGCGTTACTGAGCCGTTGGCTGATTATTTTTTATAAAGCTTGGACAGATCCTCCAGCATGACGACCGGTTTCGGACGCGCTTCTTCCACCCCGCCGTAGCTGTTGTCGATCGCGACCACCGCTTTGGTGTAGGCGATCGGATAGACGGTCATCTGGTTGGCTACGGTTTGCTGGATCTGCTTATACAATTCCGCCCGTTTCGTTTCGTCGGTTTCCACGGCAGCCTTGCTCCACAACTCGTCGAACGCCGGATCTTTATAATGAGAATAGTTGTAGGCTTCCTCGCTCATGTAGAGGGATTTGTAAGCATCCGGTTCGTATCCCATAATGTATCCGCCGAAGTTCAGCTCAAAATCCTTGTTGTTCATGTCCAGCGTTTTGTTGCCGTAGGCCGTCACGTCCATCGGGAGAAGTTCTACCTCGATGCCTGCGTCCTTCAGCTTCTGCTGAATGTACAGTGCTTGGCTTTCCTGCGGTTTGTTCGTATTGGTGTAAGCCAAGCGCAGCTTCAAATTGCCAACCCCGGCCTCGCTTAACAATTGCTTCGCTTTGTCCAGATTGGAGTCGTATTTCTCGACGTCCGAAGTTTGGTACAGCGTATCCGGCGTCAGAATGGAATAGGCCGGCTCGGCGAATTCCGTAGAAGAATAGGAGGCCGTGATCAATTCGTTGCGGTCGAGCGCATAGGCGATCGCCTGCCGAACCCTTACGTCCTGCATCGCCGGAACGTTCAGGTTGAACACCATGTATTGAAGGCGCCCTTCAGGATAAACCAGCATGTTGAATTTTCCGGTGTCGTTCAACTTCTTGTAATCCTGCGTATCGACCATGCGCATTTGGATTTCGCCGTTTTGCAGCGCCAGGTTGGCCGCGTTCGGATCTTTGGCGATCCGGTAAGTCACCGAATCCAGATGGGCTTTTCCGGCAAAATAATCGTCAAAGCGCTCCAGCGTCACGTATTCGCCCGGACGGTATTCTTTGAATTTAAACGGACCGGAACCGATCGGATTGTCGTTTTTGGCGCTCTTCTCGATATCCGCTTCCCCTTTGAAAATATGCTCGGGGATCGGAAAGAGTTGAACCAGCGCCCCATCGAACGACGCCGACACTTCCGGCAAGACGATGTCGACCGTTAAATCGTCCACCTTCTTCACGGTAACCGGTTTACCATTAAAGATATAATAACTGCGGTTCGGATTGTGCTGATTCTCGTCCAGGATGCTGTTGATCGAAAAGACGAGGTCGTCGGCGGTGATGGGTTGTCCATCATGCCACTTCAGGCCGTCGCGCAATTTGATCGTATAAGTGAGATGGTCCTCGGACACGGTCTCGCTTTCGGCGAGCACAAATGTCTTTTTCCCATCGCTGATATTAAATAACGGAGCGTAAAGCGACTGGTTGATCGTCAAGGTGACGCGGTCCCCGGCATAAAGCGGGTTAAGCGCCTTGGGATCGTCGGACACAGCGATGATAAGCGAGCCGCCGTCCTTCGGCTGGCCGTCCGCCTCCGGAGCGGATGCGTTGTTGCCGGAAGGGGCTGCCGCACCGTTCCCGTTCCCGCTGCCTCCGCAAGCGCTCAACACCATAATGATCGAGATAAGGAGCGTAACGAGTCCTACATGGTTGCGTTTCATAATTATATACCCCCATATGATAGTGTAATAGAGTGTATGAACTAGTATAACAGAGGGATTCAGAAATTCAATCCTTTTTTCCGATTTATTCTATCGGGATTGTTAATATAGGCGATATGAAACGTAAATAAGGGGGCCGCAAGGCAAAACAAACGACGCCGGGCTCGAATATCCGTGACGGACCTCGGGCCAGGCGTCGGAGTAGATAGTTATAATTTGGCACCTAGGCCGTCCGGAAAGTGTCCATGATTAAGAGGATCTTTCCCGTAATGCCTAAAGCCGGCTTCATCCGTATTCACTTTTGTTTTTAGAGATCCAGTTTCGTTCTCAAAGCGGTAATATGCGCGAGATGATGATTTCCGTGCCAGGCGTAGTTGCCGAGATTGTAGGCCAGGCTGGTCGATTGTCCCGATTCGGGGTGATGGAACTTGCGTTCAAAGTCCGCGTCGCCGAGCGATCTCAACAAGAGGGTCCAGCGACGGTGCAGCGCTTCGAGCAGGAGCAGGGAAACCTCGATCTCTCCCTCGTAATCCGCCAGCATCGCCCAGCGGTCTTCAAAATACGGCCGGATCGTTGGCGTCTCCTCCGTGAGCGCCAGTTTAAAACGGGTATAGGCGTTGATATGGCTATCGGCCACGTGATGCACAACCTGACGCAGCGTCCAACCTCCCTCGCGGTAGGGCAGGTTCAATTGGTCTTCGCTCAAACCCGCGACCGCTTGCCGCATACGTGCCGGCAGCGTCTCGATTTCACGTATCCACTGTTCCCGCTGGGCGGCGGTAATTTCGCCTTCGAATGCAAATTTACCTATCGGATATCTAGGGTCCATTTCTAGTTTCGCCTCCTTTATCGTTGATTCTTTTATACTCCATTCGGGCCATCCTGTCGATACGGTTCCGCATGAAACGGGGCTTTTCGTTTTTTCGCTTGGGCGGAAGAGGCAAAACCGGCGACGACCAAGATGTCCATATGCCTGGCAAGCCGGAGCAACGGGCGGATAATCTCTCCTCTCCGAAGCCGCTGCCACCAGTTTCTCCGGGATTGACCGAGGATCATCTGCGTGCTCTTCAATTCGTCCGCCCTGCGAACGAGCGCCTCACCGAGCTTTCGCGTGCGCGCCCCCCTCTGCATCTCGAAGGTTCCGCCCAGATGGCGGGTCAGCTTCTCGATCGCTTGAATCCGCGCCCTTTCCTGCGGAGTCGGCTCTTTGCCATTATGCCGGTAGAAAACATGCCACTTGGCCTTCAACCGGTAAGCGATCCGAAAACCGCGCCGGATCAACCGCTCCGCGTTGGCGCTTAAAGTCACGCCCACGAAGATCGCCTCCTCCCGGTAAGTCGGGCCCCGCAGCGGACTTTGGCGCTGCCACGATTCCAGCCGCTCGTCGACATCGTCGGCGATTTCCCTAAGCGCGAGTTCGCGCAGGGCGATCAGGTTGCCGGTTTTGAAAAAATTCCCGAGCGCCTGGTCCACTTTGTCCATCGCGTAGATTTTGCCTTCCCGCATCCGTTGCTGCAGCGACCTGGGAGCAACGTCGATGAGTTCGACCTCATCGGCCTGGCGCAGGATCGAATCCGGCACGGTCTCCCGGACGCGAACGCCGGTCATCCGTTCCACGGCGTCGTTCAGGCTCTCCAAATGCTGCACGTTCATGGTCGAAATCACCGAGATGCCGGCATCCAGAATCTCCAATACATCCTCGTAACGCTTGTTACGTTTGCTTCCGGGCATGTTCGTGTGGGCAAGTTCATCGATCAGAACGACCTCCGGATGCCCGGCGATGATTGCCGCTGTATCCATCTCTTCCAGCTTCGTCCCGCGATAATCGATGACGGCGCGGCGGAACAAAGGCAGCAAGCCGACCTGGGCCGCGGTTTCGCTGCGTCCATGGGTTTCAAGCAAGCCGATGCGCACGTCGATCCCTTTTTTGCACAAATCGTTGCCTTCCCGCAACATCGTGTAGGTTTTGCCGACCCCGGGGGCCGCGCCGATGTATACTTTAAACTTGCCGCGGCGGATCCTCCCGATTTCCCGGTCCACTTCCGCTTCGCTCAAACGGCGGTAAGGCTCGGCCGCCCCGCTTTTCTCACGGGTTTTGGCCGGCATAATGCGCTCCCCTTCGTTGTCGGCTCGGTCGGCAATGATAAAGATATCCATGTTCCTTGTTTTCTTTAAAATGTCGCCGATGATCGAGCCATGCCAAAATTCCTGGAGCCGGCTTTGCTTGGAATGGCCCAATACGATCCGGGTTACGCGGTTTTCCAGGGCAAAGCGGACCAGCAAATCCGGCAGTTTCCTTCTGTTGGACATGGGGAGTTCCGCAAATTCGGCCTCCACCTTCTCCACGAGTTGCGTCAACGAGCGTTTGAAGGCTAACGCTTCCGGGGACAACCTCCAGCGCGGATTCACGAACGTCACCACCAGCAAATCGCCGTTCAGCCGCCTCGCGATCTGCTGGCCCCGCCGCACGTAAATGGAACCGTTCCAGTGATACTGCGCAGATACCAGGATCCGCTCCGCCACGCCCGCCGCGCCAATCAGCCCCTGTTCCTCCCGGTGTTTCTCCAGCGTATCATTGACGCCTTCGGCCATCCACCGCAGCGCCAACTCGCGCAACACGCTCAAATTCCCCCGGTTGAAGACGGCCTTATCGGGAATATTGCGCAGGTTCCCGTCCGCCAGCCGCTGCAGCAGCGTTTCCGGCGAGACGTCGATTAGCCGCACTTCGTCGGCCAGCTCCAGCGTGTCCGCCGGAACGGTTTCCTTGACCTGGATCCCCACCAGTTTTTGAACCAAATCCGTCATCCCGTCCAATTCATAGATATTTACGGTCGTGATCACGCTGATGCCATGGCCAAGCAAATGATTAATGTCTTGGAGACGGTTTGGAAAAGGGGCTCCTTCCCGGTTGGTGTGCGCCAGTCCGTCCACCAGCACCACCTCGGGATTGCGCCGGACCAAGGCCTCCAGATTCAAGTCCTTTTTCTCCACGCCGTCTTTCTCCCAGCGGATGCTCGGAATTCGCTCCAATCCGGCCAGTTGCTCCGCCGTCTCCGGTCTTTGCAGCGTCGACACGGCACAAACGATCACGTCGATGCCCTCCGCATGCAGCATCTGGCCTTCCCGCAGCATATGGTAAGTTTTTCCCGATCCGTTGACCGCCCCGACGTACACCTTTAGGCGTCCCCGTTGCAATTCGCAGATCGATTTGAGGATTTCCTCCGGCGTCTTTCGTTTGAAGCTGCGCAAAACCTTTTCCTCCCCTATTGCTTTCGCATATAAAAGCACCTATACCCTGCCTGAAAAATTACTTTTCAAGCAGGGCGTCGGCCGCTTTATTGCGCTGCCTTCTTCTGAACTTCGATATTTAGCTCCAGCACGTTAACCCCCGGTTCCCCCAGAAAACCGAGCTCGCGTCCCCGGGTATGCTCCTGGATCATTCCCTCCAGCTCCTCCACGGAAATCCCCGTGGCTTGGCTAACCCGCGGAATTTGCGCCTGAGCCGCTTCCGGGCTGATCTGCGGATCGAGGCCGGAAGCGGAATTGGTGATCAGGTCGATGGGCAGCCCGCTCACCGGCACATCCGGATTCTCCCGCTTCCACGCCTCCACGGCGTACGCCGTCCGCTGCAGAATGTCGGCGTTGGACGGCGCATAATTCGGCGAACCCGAACCACCCGCGTCATAATCGATGCTCGAGACCCGTCCATGGAAGAACCCCGGGGCCGTGAAGCTCTGGCCAATCAGCTTCGAGCCGATCACTTCATTATTTTCGTTGTAAACGAGGCTTCCATTTGCCTGATCCGGCATGGCTGCTTGAGCAATCCCAAGCACGACCAGGTGGTACAGCAGCCCGCAAAGCACCATCAGCACGAGGCTGGCACGCAGCGTTATCCATATATTTCGCATCGCTCATTCCATCCTTCCGAAAGATATCAAATCCACATGTGGACCAGCAGATCGATGATTTTAATGCCGGCAAACGGCACGATCACCCCGCCCAGTCCGTACACCAGCAGGTTGCGGGCCAACAGCTTGGAGGAGCTCATCGGTTTATAAGCAACGCCCTTCATCGCGAGCGGAATCAAAAGCGGAATGATGATCGCGTTAAAGATCAGCGCCGAAATGATCGCCGAGTCGGGGGAACCCAGCCCCATGATGTTGATGGCTTTCATCTCGGGAATCGCCAGCATGAACATCGCCGGGATAATCGCGAAATATTTGGCAATATCGTTGGCGATGCTGAAGGTGGTCAATGCCCCGCGGGTCATCAAAAGCTGCTTGCCGATCGACACGACCTCGATGATTTTGGACGGATCGGAGTCGAGGTCGACCATGTTGGCGGCTTCCTTCGCGGCCACGGTGCCGCTATTCATCGCGATCCCTACGTCCGCCTGCGCCAACGCAGGGGCGTCGTTCGTGCCGTCGCCCGTCATCGCGACCAGCTTGCCCTCGGCTTGTTCTTTGCGGATGACCGCGATTTTGTCTTCGGGTTTGCTTTCCGCGATAAAATCGTCCACGCCGGCTTCGCGGGCGATCGTCGCCGCCGTCAGCGGATTATCCCCCGTGCACATGATCGTTTTGATGCCCATTTGCCGCATCTGATCAAACCGTTCGCGCATACCGGGCTTCACGGTATCCTTCAAATGGATCAAACCGTAAATACGGTTATCGACCGCCACCGCGAGTGGCGTGCCGCCGGCCGTCGCGATCGCGTCGCTGTTCGCATCCAAATCCACAGGAATTGGCCCACCTTGGGCGCCAACCCACTTCTTGACCGCATCCACCGCACCTTTGCGGACCTTTCGACCGTCGCGCATATCAATGCCGCTCATGCGCGTCTCCGCCTTAAACTCGATGAACTCCCCGCCGTCGGCAAGCTGCGCGTCATAGGCGAGACCTTGCTTTTTCATCAATTCCAATACCGAGCGCCCCTCCGGCGTATCGTCCTTGACCGAACTGATCGCCGCCCAGGCCGATACTTCGGCCAACCCGGCTCCGCCGACGGGCACGAATTCGCTGGCCATCCGGTTCCCGAACGTGATGGTCCCCGTTTTATCCAAAATGATCGTGTTGATGTCGCCGGAAGCCTCGACCGCTTTCCCTGACATCGCCAGAACGTTAAACTGCGTGACGCGGTCCATGCCCGCAATCCCGATCGCCGACAGCAAGCCGCCGATCGTGGTCGGAATCAAACAGACCAGCAGGGCGATCAAAATCGGCACTTCCAGTTGAACGTTCAGGTACTGCCCGAAGAACGGCAGCGTGACGACCACGATCAGGAAAATCAGGGTCAAACTGATCAGGACGGTGTTCAGCGCAATTTCGTTTGGCGTTTTTTGGCGTTTGGCTCCTTCCACGAGCGAAATCATCCGGTCCAGGAACGATTCCCCGGGATCGCTGGTGATCTTCACTTTGATCCGGTCGCTGATCACCTTCGTGCCGCCGGTCACGGAGCTGAAATCCCCGCCGGCTTCTTTGATGACCGGCGCCGATTCGCCGGTGATGGCGGATTCGTCGACAGAAGCCAGCCCCTCGATAACTTCCCCGTCGCCCGGAATCATTTCGCCCTGGGAGACTACGGCAATATCACCTTTGCGCAGTTCGGTGGAAGGAACCTGTTTCACTTGCTGGCCTACCAGCTTATTCGCCATAATCTCTTTTTTCGTTTTCTTGAGCGAGTCCGCCTGCGCTTTGCCGCGGCCCTCCGCCAGGGCCTCCGCGAAATTCGCGAACAAGACCGTAATCAGCAGAACCAGCGCAACCGTCAGGTTAAAGCCGCGGGACACGCCGCCTCCGAAAGCGTTCGGCACAAAGATCAGCAAGGTGGTGATCAGAAACCCGACTTCGACGACAAACATGATCGGGTTGCGAATCATGACCCTTGGATCGAGCTTAATAAATGATTGTTTCACGGCGCTCCGAACGATCTCTCCGGAAAGCATCGTTTTTTTCTTACTCATGCCCGTTCCTCTCCTTTATTCAACGCGCTAAGGCTTCAATGTGAGATACTCGGCGACCGGTCCCAGCACTAGCGCCGGGAAGAAGGTTAAGGCGCCTACGATCAGAATCGTGCCGACGAACACGCCCGCAAACAGTCCCGTATCCGTGCGGAACGTGCCGACCGTTTCCGGTACCGGCTTCTTCGCCGCAATCGATCCCGCCACCGCAAGCAGCGTCACGATCGAGAAATAGCGGCCGAGGAACATCACGATGCCGGTGGCGATATTCCAGAATGGCGTATTGTCGCCAAGCCCCTCGAACCCGGAGCCGTTGTTGGCCGCCGACGAAGTGAATTCGTACATCGCTTGGGTCAGGCCATGGAAACCGGGATTGGAGATCGTATCCGGATCGCTGGCCAGAGCCAAAGCGGTCGGAGCCAAAATCAGCAGCGGATGAATCAGCAGCGTCACGGCGAGCAGCTTGATCTCTCTGGCTTCCAGCTTCTTGCCGAGAAACTCCGGCGTCCTCCCTACCATCAGGCCCGACAGGAACACCGCGATCATCGCATACATCAAAACGTTCAGGAAACCGGCGCCCACACCGCCGAAAACCGTATTCAGCATCATGTTGGAAATCGCCACCAACCCGCCGAGCGGCGTCAGCGTATCATGCATCGTGTTGACGGCCCCGGTTTCGGATGCTGTTGTGACGGTGGCATATAACGCGGACTGGGCCATGCCGAAACGGACTTCCTTGCCCTCCATGCTGCCTTGGTCATGCTGGTTTCCCATGGCGTTCAACGCCGGGTTGCCGGCGCTTTCCGACGCCAGCGCGACGCCCAGCATCACGATAAACATCATCAGCATCGACACGAACAAAACGCGACCCTGTTTGGTGTTTCCAACCATTTTCCCATAGGTGAAAGGAAGGGATGTGGTGATGAGCATCATCAGCAAAATTTGCAGCAGGTTGCTGATTCCGCCCGGGTTTTCAAACGGATGGGCCGAGTTGACGCCGAAAAATCCGCCGCCGTTGTTCCCCAGCTCTTTGATCGACAGGAACGAAGCGACCGGTCCCCGGGCGATATGCTGCTCCGCCCCCTCCAGGGTATGGGCCACCGCGGACGGCTCGAGGGTTTGAGGAACTCCCGCAGCCACGAAAATCAAAGCCGATACCAAGGCGACAGGCAGAAAAATCCGCGTAATCGAACGGATCAAGTCGACGAAGAAATTGCCGAGCGGCTTGCCGGCCAGCCCGCGAATAAACGCGATGGCCGCAGCCAACGCCGAGGCCGGCGCCGTAAACATCAGGAATACGATCGCGATCATCTGCGAAAGATAGGACAGGCCGCTTTCCCCGCTATAATGCTGCAAATTCGTATTCGTCATAAAGCTGATCGCCGTATTGAAGGCCAGCGTCGGCTCCATGTTCGGCACTCCGCTTGGATTCAACGGCAGGAAATGCTGTACCCGGAAAATCATATAGACGATGAGAATCATCCCTGCATTACTGAGCACGATGGACAAGGCGTATTGTTTCCAGGTTTGATTTTCCTGGCGTATGCCGCTCATTTTGTAAATGACCTTTTCCAAAGGTCCAAACCACCGGTCCAAACCGTTATTGCTATAATCGAAAGCCTTCGCCAAATACAAACCCGCCGGTTTGGCGATGAGAACGACAAGCCCCAGCGTCACGATCATGGCGATCCAACTATAGATAGTCACGTCTTATCCCTCCGAACGACAACGTTTTTAAAATTTTTCCGGATGAAGCAGCGCATAACCCAGGTAAACGAACATCGCGGCAATCATGATACCAAGCACCCACATCATCGTTCTCCACTACCTTCCGAAATCGCTTTGGACGCCCACGAAACCAGACCAATCATCATCAAGGTTAAGAGGATCAAAATGCCCAACATATAAATATCCGTCATTGTCCGTATGCCCCTCCTTTTTTCTCTTTTTGCAAAATAAACGAGACGTCTTTCCCTTTCGTATAAATTACGAAGTCCGCTCCCAGCCCTTTGTAGACCGCGCCCGGGTTTATTCTTTGCGTGATGATGTAGATTGCCTTTGAAGTCCACGGGCGGCAGAATTGCAAATACCGGCAAGTCAATGTCAGCGATTCCTCGAAAATATACACGGGTCCGATGGAGATTTCCGGTACCATTTGATTTTTGCGCTTTGTTGTATCCACCAGAACGACATGCTCTATTCCCCGCTCCATAGCCTCTTTGCGGCTTTTGGAGTTGTTGACCATCAGCGCAAACGGGATGCCGCGGAATTTCATAGATTTGATAAAATCGGCGGCCAAGGCATTCGGGGCCGTCACAAGCGCATATTCGAGCTTGCACATCTCTGTTCTTTTCCTCCTAAACTCTCCTGAATTAGCCATCAAAAAAACTTCAGTTTGTGAAATTATTGTAAATTTCCTACTCTTTTGTTAATGTAAGCAATCCGCATTCTTTCATTAAAGAGCATAATAAAGCCACAGAGGATTTCCCTGTGGCCTATGATCACAAGCTCACCATCCTCTCTCCCAACGCTGACGAGGTTAGCTGTCGGATTCGGGCGGTGAGAGTCGCCCTACCCTTGCGGCAAGCGCTGCTGCCGCAAGGGATTCACCCCGGACCGTTCCGCCGACTCTCACATCGGCACCGGTCGTTTGGGTCCCCCGTTTTCCGGATCGGAAATTAAGCGATACAGAATGTTCTATTGGATTCATTTCATGAGACGAATATTACGCTTACGGCAAATCTTTGTAAAGCAAAGCCGAATGCAAAAAAGAGATGAAAAACAAATTGTTTCCGGCATGTTTAGCGTTTCAAAGGACAAAAGAATCCTTTCTCGACGATTTGCTCCCTCGCAGACCCTTACTTGAAGGTTTGCCTAAGGCTTGTCGTTCGAGCAATAATTAATCTCTTTGCCCTAGCTAAAGTACAAAATGCAATTGATTATTTCTGGGGATGGATTGAAAATAAAGAAGATTGAATGACGGTTCTGTCGCTTATGAGCGAAACAGAGCTAGAACAGCTCGGGCGGGAAATGCTGGAGGCGGAAAAGGATTCAACCCGTGTGTTGGATTACCAAGTCATCGGACCAAATTCCAAGAAAACACCCGCAAGGTTTCTCCTTTCCCCCAGCTACGCCTGCCTGTGGGGCGGCTATCCTCTGGTTATTTTAGTGCGCCTTTCCGATGTCGCGAAAATTCACGCGGAGGAGGAGGGCAAAACAGCGGTCACACATGGAGCAAAAAACACCACCTATCGCAGCTTTCATCTGCATACCATCCTCTTTTACTACAAGAACTCAGAGCAGGATGGGGACAACGGCATGGTTTTTTTTGACAAAGCGATTCGGGACAAGGTGTTTGAGATGCTTCAAACTCAGTGTTTTGGCGCAGCAAGGAACCCCGGATCTTAACCCTGCTTTCTGGCCGTTGTGATATCACAGCTTCTCCATGCCCGCCGAACAAAATGTATGATGCAGACATGGGTACAATCATCTTACACAAGGAGTTTTTCATATGAAGAAGGATCGAAACACCTCGCAGAATGGGGAGAACCCTGAAAACAGGACGGATTTTCAAGACTTGCTTACGCGTGCAAACGGCAATGATTTGCAGGCGCAGCATGAACTGGCTCTGTGTTATTATGCCGGTGACGGTACAAATCAGAATTATGAATATGCTGCCCATTGGTTTACCCGCGCTGCAAACATGGGACATATAATAGCGCAATACCATCTCGGAGTTTGTTATGAAAACGGCTTTGGTGTGGAGCAGGATTTACGGCATGCGGCAGAGCTTTACCGCGCAGGCGGCAAGAACGGCGATACGGAAGCTCGAGAGAACCTGTGTCGCATGGCGGAAAGCGGGTTTGTGTTCGCACAGCTCCAGATGGGGCGTGCATTGTATCATGGGCATACCGAGGAGGAGGACAAACAGCAGGAAAACGCCCAGGCTGCCCTATGGTTCCAGCGTGCGGCGGAGCAGGGAGATGCCGAAGCACAGTACCTGCTTGGGCGCCTGCATTATGAAACCGGCAAAGAGCCGGACAGCCTGCAAACGGCGGTGCAGTGGTTTGAAAAATCTGCCGAACAGAACCATTTGGAGGGGCTTCGGAATCTGGCCTTATGTTATGCCTTTGGGGACGGAGTGAAAAGCAGCAAAAGCAAATCACAGGAGCTTTACCGCCGTGCATTCCCCATTTGTTTGGAACTGGCCGAGCAGGGCGATTCGTCAGCAATTGCGTTGATGGCAAAATCTTATTGGCTTGGCCAAGGTGTAAAACGCGATTACGCCTTGGCTGCGCAATGGTATGAAAAATCTGCGGCATTCGGAAATTTAGAGGCCATGTGCCGCCTTGGCGAATTCTACGAACGCGGACAGGGCGTACCCAAGGATGCTGCAATCTCCGCAGAGTGGTACCGCAAGGCTGCAAACAGCGGCAGTCCATACGGACTATACAAGCTCGCATTTTTTTACGAAAAGGGCTGCGGTGTGGAACAGGATCTGGAGAAAGCCTATGCTCTCTATTGCACTGCCGCCGATTGGGGCAGCGGTGATGCCGAGGAAGCGCTGGGACGCCGGTTCGGGCACAAACCACGGTGGAAGATATTGGCGGAGGAACATGCGGAACAGAAGCAAAATCCCCGTCTGATGTCCAACGAGGAGGAGTACCGGGAGTATAGCCGCAGGCTTGAACGCTACAACTGGGACGATGGATTTACCTTTCCCCAGTCGTTGTTGAATGATTCCGGCTGCGATCTTGCTCTTGCGCTGAAGATTTTCTATCTGGCGGATGGCTACAGCTATTTGCATCGCTTTTTGGGCCAAGAGCCAGTTGGCTCGGAGCAGTGGCTGAAGTTTGTAGAAGCTCTGTACACAAGGATTTTGGAAAATCATTTTCCAGACACGGAAAGCCTCTTTCCCGGAGAAAAGCACTCTTGTGCGCTTCCCCTTTCCAAGGTGCAACGCTTTCGTTTGCGCAAGGCAGGCGTTCCTGCGGTGTTTCTGGAGAATTTATAACAGGCAGAGGGGGACGCATGGATAGATGGATCAAGATAACTGCAGGAGGCTTTTACAATTCGTTGGCTCCAAACGCGAATTTACCGAAAATCAAATGTACTTTTGCGCTTGCCGCAAAAAAAGATGAAGACCTCCCCCAAATAGGGCGGCCTTCGTGTGCGTATCAGCTAAATGTCGCCGATCGGCGTTGATCCGTGTTGCCAGTTCAATTCGCTGTCCTCCACAAAGCGCGAAGGCCAGCTCCGACCGTCGTCGCCCCAGTCGGCGAACGTGCGGACGGACTGGTAAAACGCCTCGATATGCTCGCCCGTCGGCTCCTTCAACACCCGGTCGATCAAGCGCAGGAAATCGTCGGGCCGGCGGGGCGCTTTCTCCAGCACCTTGAGGAACCATTTATGATACGGATACAGCATTTCATTATGCGTCAAGATCAGCCTTCCGCCGAATAAGACCAGGTTATTGACGGCATGCCGCAGCAAATAAAGGTTGTCATGCTTGAAGGCTTCGGCGGAATACCATTTCCACGCCTCCAGTTGGGCCAGGAAACGGGCGGCGTTCTCCTGCTTTCGTTCCGCGGGATACCGGACGATGTCCGCGAGCAGCTCCTCCAACCCCGCAACCCTTGAAAAGGCGACGATCGCGCCTTCAAAGGCAAAACGCGCCGGCTCGCTCCCCTTTTCGGCCACCTGCCGCATAAATTCGTAAGAGATATATTTTCCGTCCACATACCCCGACTCGTAGTCCGTCGATTCATTTTCCCAATACGTCGTTTCCCCGGTGCTTATTCGCCGAGCATAATCCTCCTCGGAAACCACGATCATCACGTCCACGTCCGAGGAGGCTTTCGCGAATCCGTGGGCGATGGAACCCGTAATCAGCAGCGCCAGGGTATCCTCCCGGGCAGCCAGCTTGTCGGTTAGCTTCTTGATCGATTTGGCATGATGCGGATACATCTTCATGAACGTTTCTCCTTTCCGTTCTCCGAGCGTCCGGTGCCGGTCAGGCCAGAACCCGGTCGCCCCGCGTATTCGGCTGCGAAATCACGAGGAACTCCAACTCCCCCGCCGATAGATTTAACACTTGGTGTGCCAGCTCCGGCTGGACTTCGATGCCTTCGTGGGGATGAAGCACATGCCGGGTCCCCTCGATTTCGATGTGCATGCAGCCGGACAAGACGAAGAAAAACTGCCTGGACTCATTGTGAAAATGCCGGCTCTCCCGGGTATCCGGGGGCATTTTTTCATGAATGATGCTGCAGTCTTCCCGGTCCATCAGCCGCCAGCCGTCGCAATTTCCGCCCCAAATGTAATGCTCCGCGTTGTTTTTGCTGATCATCCCGTCCCGATCCTCTCTTCGATAAATTGGCGCAGCCGCGTATCCTCCCAATCATACATCGCCAGCAGCGCTTCATACGGATCGCCGTCCAGCCGAAACACCGCGCCGAAAGCCGGCTCCGTCTTCAAGCCTTCCCGCTTGCGTTGTCTGACGGCCCTTGCGGCTTCCGGGCCCGCCAATTCCAGGATTCGCTGCTCGATGACCAGATGCCTGTAGGCGTTTTGCTCCGTCACCGGCTTCGGCTGGCCGAAGATCTCGAACGCAAAACCGTGAAACGTAAAGTTCGCGACCGTACGCAGGAGGCCGCCGACGGTTTTGCTGGAGCAGGCGTAATCCCGGCATGCCCCGAAATGGAGCTGCAGCTCCGCGGCAAACCGTTTGGCGTCATGGACCTCGCAGATGATGTCCAGGTCGCTTTCGGGCAAATCGATGCCCAGCGGAATCGTCCCGGCCAACACCGGATGATACGGAGCCAGCTTGTCGGCGATCCCGAGCTCCGCCATCGCCTCGTAAGCTTTACGTTGACGTTCGTTTCCTTCCAACAAGTACGTCATATCCAAGAAACGGTTCGTCATCGTCACGCCGCCTCCAAATCAATGGGTTTCGCCTTTTTTTACAATGATATATCGCAATCTATACTTCTTCGTGTTGTTTTGCTGAAAAACATCACTTGCATGGTATACCGTCCGGCTCGGCTGTTTCCCCCAAATCATGCCTTCCGCAGCAAATCGCCGATCCCAATAGGAGCTCAATTTTTCCACCTTCCTCACGATCTGCCGCTTCGCGGCTAAATTCCGGGCTTCGCCCGAAGCAATTGGACCATATCCATCCAGTAGCCCTCCGCCGCGATCACGTCAAGTCCGGCCTGTTCGGCCAACTGCCGGATATTTCGCGTTTGGTGGCAGCCGTATGCCCGATACAAAAGCGGATCCAGCGTCTTTTGCAGCACGGAAACCAAAAGGCTGGAACTGATGCCATGCTCCAACAGAAGGATCTCTCCCTCCGGCTTGCACCAGCGGCGGATTTTCCGCAGGAGTTCCAACGGCTGCCGGTAACTGCAGAACGAGAGGGTCGAGATGACCGCATCAAAAGAATGCTCGGCAAAATCCGCCTCCTCCATATCGGCGCACACGAAATCGGCGTTCACCCGCAAATGCTCGGCCCTGCGTTTGGCTTTATCCAGCATGGCCGGGCTGAAATCGATAGCCGTGATCTGCACGCCGGGCGGATAATAAGGGAAATTCGCCCCCGCCCCCACCGCCAGCTCCAGCACGTTCCCCCGGGCATGGCGGAGCAATTGCTGACGCCACCGGCTTTGGGCCAGGCTTTCGGTGCGGCGGTCATACTGATTGGCCTGCTTGTCAAAAATGCGGACTAGCTTCTTCTTATCCACCCCATCCCCCCATGGAAACTTATTTTTGGAGCCGCTGCTTGATGCGAATCGCTTTGTTCAGATGCAGGAAGTTGTGCCGGGTCGCCGGCATCAAGATCAATCCGGCATAGGTCTTCTTCCCCCAATAATCCAATAGCCAATCCGCTTCCGGCTTCACCGCGTGTTGGGCTCGGAGTCTTTCGATTCCCGCCGCCGGCACCTTGCGTTTGAATTGTCCCGGCTCCAGGCCGCGGACGATCTCTCTCGTCCTTCTCCCCACTTCGACGCGGTATTTCCATAGAGCCTCCAGATCGATGGCCGCGCTGAGTTCGGCGACCTCTTCCTCCGTCATACCGTTGCCGGTATGTAGACAAGATATATTCAGCTGGTTTAACCAATCGCCCTCTTCAAAAACTTGTTCTCTCTCCCCGATCAGCACGTTCATGGTCATGTCTTCAATACGGGCGATATGCCATAAATGCCAAAGAATCGAGTTTTTCGTATCCGGCGCTTTCACCGGGTACTGGCGCAGCGTATTCTCCGTCGCTCCATCAAGCAGTCCGTCTTCAAGCGTGTTTAACTTAGCGTCCTCGGCATCCGCCATTTTCGACGCGTATAACCAAGCATGCTGGCTCAAAAATAGCTCCACTGCCCGCTCATGCGCTCTCGGATTCTGCAGGAGCACGGTCAACCGCTGATGATTCGCGTTCCACAGCTTTCTTTGCCCTAAATCCAAAGTTCATCCCCCTTTCGGGCTTATCGCGGCAGCCCCGCGCGATGAATTCCACAGCCGTTCCACGCCAAGTAACACCCGATCGTCAGTCGTCATTACGTTCATGTCCTTTCATGGCGATGGGGCAGGTGTTTCCTGATGCCGGAGCGGATCAGTCCGCATTGCCGCCCTGCTTCAAAAAAGGCGGGTACATCATCAATGCATGGTTCTCCGTAATTAACTCGTCCGCGATCCGTTCGTTGTCGGGATTATAGATTTTGCGAAAGATCCGGTTGTGGCGAACGTATCCGCCCCAAGCCTCCTGCGTGATCCGATGATCTTTTTCGTAAACCTCGTACCGGTACGAGGGCTCGTCCTCCGATCGCCATTCTCCGACCAGATGATCCGAGGTCAATTGAAGCTTAAGCTGATAGGGGTGCTTCGTACGATTGCAGATCTGCAAATCCAAATAGTTATAGGCGCAGGTCGCGCCGCTCCCGAAAGGCTGCGTTCGCCCCGCGTCCGGAAATACGTCGTAACTGTGCCGATGCCGTTCCGTAACGATCAGGGGAGTATGCAAGGTCATCCAATAGATCAAATTCGATAATTGGCATAACCCTCCCCCAACCCCGGGCTGAAATCCCCCGTAAAACAACACCATTCCCTCCACATACCCTTTCCTGCGGGTAGGTTTGCCGATTAACTTCCAATAGGAAAAAGTTTCGCCGGGACGAATGAGGATGCCGTTAACTCGGTCGATGGCGATACGCAAGTTGTTGATTTTATTATGCTGAAGCCACATATCTACATCCTTCAAGCGCCGCAAAAGCGGGGTTTGATGCGTAAAGACCCGGTATGCGAGCGGCTCCTCCGACCTGACTTTAGCGAATTTCACTCCACCGAACTGCCATTCCAGGTATCTTCGACACGTGAAAAAATGCTTTCCCGCGAGCAGCCGCAGCCTGGATCTTGGGACGGGTCGCATCGTTTCGCCTGCACCTCCTATGAACTTCCCTTTCCATACTTTATTCGCGATCATTTCGGCGGATACCTGCTGCAAAGCAAAGAAACACACCAACTAGCGGTGTGTTTCTGGGTCGGCTGTGAAAAATAACTGCAGGAGTGCATCTGTTTTCACCAATATTCGGGTTTTTAAGGAAATAGCTGCAAGAATGCAGTTATTCTCAAGGAAAAGGCCAATTTTCTCAAAAACGCAGAAAATAACGGTACCTGTGCAACTAATTAGCCGTTTCGATGAGAAGTTGAGGAAATAACTGCATCTACACACTTATTTCGATGATTTCATGCAATTCGGCCCATGCTTGTTAGTGAGGCAAGGGAAGGTCACGGCCCATATACCGTCAAATCCGAATATTCCGCAATCAGCGGGGCCATCTGGCGAAAGCCGATTTTCCCGCCGGCCAGCGGCGGACCGTAAGAAAGCCCGTCATCCAGCCACGAAAACACGATCAACTCATTGATCGCAAACGTGATGGACGGGCCTTCTTTGACAAGCAGCATCCGATAGCTGTCCGCGGCATCGGCAACCCCCGGCAAGGGGTCGGCGCCCTGCGCGACCAGATGGAAGCCGTAGCTTTTACGCAAGTTACAGGTGTGGAAACTGCGCTCCTCGGCCCACATGCGGCGAAAATACGAGACGTGATAGGCATCCATCGCCCCGTGGTGATACTGATCGTATTCGCCCGTGCGCGGCGGCAGCGCCGGATCGAACAGGTCCCTCCCCTCCGCTCCCCGGGCGCCAAAAAACAATATCGCCAGGCCCGGCTCCCGGATCGGCCGGAACCGCCAGGACACCGCCATCTCCGCGGGAAACTCCTCGGGGCACCAGTACACCAGATTGGCTTTTTGCCCTTCCCCTGCGCTCCGTCTGCTCTCCAGGCGCATCCGGCCGAGAGGAAAGGTTACGGCTCCGTCGCCCTCCATTCTAAACCCCGCCGTATCCTGCGAGGACTGGAGCGGATTGCCGTACAGCAAACGCCAGCCTTCGGGAATGAGGGGGCCGCCGTTCATCCGGTTGTCAAGATTCGCCATCCCCGCCGGCCTCCTTTCCGCGCAGCAGCTTGGCAACCTCAATCCCCGCCAGCAGCACGATGCCGATTCCGTGGGTATCGTTCAACTGCCACGTTAATTCGTCCTTGTAATAATACTTGTTGAAAGAATAGCCGGACCCTCGGCAGACTCCGTAGACGTTGCCGTACTTGTCGATGCAGTTCTCGGTCAACCCGCGCCATCCCCGCACGGCGGCATCCAAATAAGCTTCCGGCTCCTTCAACCAGCCCTGGCGGACGCCCCGGGCGAACGCGTAAACAAACATCGAGGTGCAGGACGCCTCCTCATACGATTCCGGGTCGGTCAACACCTGATGCCACAGCCCGCTTGTTCCCTGCAGCCGCAAATAACCTTGGCCAAGCTCCCGATAGAATGCCAGCAGATCCGGGCGAAGCACATGCTGTCCGGGCATGACCGACAACAGCTCCGCCAGCGAAAAAACGACCCAGCCGTTCCCTCTCCCCCATGCCACTCCGTTCGGCATGCCGAACTTCATGTCGTAGACGTGGTGCATAATACCGAGCTCGGGCATCAACAGCTTTTCCTTATAACGCAAAAACTGGGCGGCCGCATCCTCCAAATAAGCCTCATCTCCCGTCAACTCGTAGTATTTGCTTAAAAACGGCGTGCTCATATACAGGTCGTCGCACCAAAGGGTGTCCTGCATAAAATCGGTCGTCCCCCGCGCCCGGTACAACGTTCCGTCCGGCAGGCGGTCCTGCCCGCGGCCGATGTAGCGGGCGATATGCGCCGCTGTCTCGGCGGCTCCCCGGATCGGCCGCAGCTTGTTCGCCTCCAGCATCGCGGCGCCAAACGAACCGCAATCGTCCAGCGAATCGATCATCGCCAACTGGTGGTTGATGCCGGGGGCTCCGTACCGATCTCGGTCCCACAGCGCATACGCGTGCAATTTACTGCACGCTTCGATATGCCCTGCCGCGTATTGGACGAAATGCGGAGCGTCCAGCACCTCTCCCGTTTGCAACAAACCGTAGAGCGTCACCCCCAGCGGATAATTCCAGCGGCCGTACAACGGGCTTTCCGTAAAAGGTCGGACCCAGCTGTCCGGTCGGTCAAGGCGCCAAAACGTCGCCTCCTCTCCTTGCCCCAGCAAGGCATCCATGACGGTGACCTTCGCCGCCTCCGGAGCCTTTCCCCCGGAAAAAGGCCCCGCAAACAGCCACGTTTCCGTCATCCCTTCCACGGGATAGGGCTTGATCAGGCGAACGCGATCGCGCCCGTCGTTCGGATCGTCTCCGGCACCGTCCATTCTCGCAGCCTCACCGGTATCTTCCGCTTCCCTCGCTTCGTCAATCGCAAACCCCCAATTTCCGCCGCCGCAAACCGACTCCACCACCAAATCATGCGTACCGTAGCCGATGCCGCGCAACGTGAAGTCGATCCGCCCCCTTTCCTCCGCGCCGCGAAATACCGGACGACCGTCGACATAAACGGTCACGCCGCCCTCATACCGGCCCGCGATCCGTACGCTGCCGGCCGGGAACCTCAACGTCTCCAGCTTGCACCACGCAAACGCCTTGTCGCCGGGCCCCGCTTCCGGGCCGAACAGCCGGGTAAAGCAACCCGCTTTCAGCTCATGCGGCGACCATCGGTCTTGGGGATACCACCTGTCAAACACTTGATTGCTCCTGTCCCAGGGTTCCGGCTGCGGCTCGCTGTAGACCCATCCCTCGCAGCCGTACCGTTCCGGCGTCGGATTCAACACATGCAGCGGCGCTCCTTTCACGCTGCCCGTGCCGAACACGCCGCCGCAGCCGGTGCCGACCGCCGTGAATTCCAGCACGATGTCGTTCCGGCCTTTTTTCGTCTTCGCGCGAAAGAAGGCTTTCCGGTCGGGAAATACGTCATCGTTCAAATTCGATTGAAAGGCGAGCCCGCCGTTGACATAAATTTTGACCGGGCTGTAGCAACTGACCGCAAAAGGCGTTTCCCCCTCCTGCTCCCCCCACAGCATCCCCCATACGTACACGAATTGTCCCGGAGACAGCTCCGGCCAACGGCGGGCCAAATTCATCTCGTAACGGCAGTCCGCCAACCGCCGGAACCCGCGCCGCGAGTGGACGCGGTACACCGGAGGCTGCGGGGGATGGGCTCCGGTGTACCTTCCCGCCACGGCGGACAATACCGGCTCGATGCGGCCCGCCGCAATCCGAGCTATCGCTTCGCCTTCGTGAAAATAAGCCGACATTGGTGCCTCCCCCCTACTTCCATTCGATTTCTCCCCCAGGGTACAGGGTGGAATTATACAGCCGTTTCGGCTGCGGAAGCCGACGAAGCGGCAGGGATGCCTGTTCCGGGCTCAAGCTGCCCCCCGCTGACGGTCCAAAGTCACCGGAAGCGGCGGCAAACCAAGCCCCGCTGATCTCCAGCGGTTCGCTCGCAAACAGGACGGCCCGTTCGTCGTCGTAAATGATCACCTGTTCCGTCCCCCGGCCCAGCAAATCGCCATGAACCGCATACCCCTCATGATCCAATTGCGCAACGATCCGCTGCTCTCCGTCATAGAGAGCCGGGTACACGCCCCCGCCGCGGCGGTACGCCAAAATATAGTCCGGCGCCCCCGGGAACCAGCCGCTTAACGTTTCGGCGATCGTCAGCCAGCCGCTCGTTTGCCGCTCCTCCTTCCACAATTCACGGCCTTCGGCATCGAGCAGGAACAAGGCGTCCTTGCCCTTTAAGCCTTTTCCGTCATCCTCCCGAACCATCCGATCCAACCCGGCGATCTGCAGACCCGGCAGATCCGGCCTGAATTTGCCGAGGGCGATGTGCTGCGACTCGATCGAACCTTCGTACCGCCACAGTTCCTCGCCTTCCCGGCTGTACATTACCGTCACGCTGCCGCCGATCACCAGTTCGGGAGCCCCATCGCCGTTGACGTCCCCGACCCAAATACAGTCCGCATGATCCGCCAAATTCCGGCAGCTCCACAGCACATGGCCTTGGGGGTCCAACAAATCGTATCCCGCCATCACCTCATCGCGGCCGTCTCCGTTCAAATCGCAGGCCCAAGGATAATGCCCCGTGTTCCCCTCATGCGTCCATAGCAGCTCGAAATCGCGGTTCAGGGCCCAAATCCGCCGGTACCGGTCCTTCAAAAGAATATCGGAAGCGCGCTCCCCGCCGCTCAAATTGGCGATGACGATGCAATCATGCGCTTCGGGATCCGGCAAATCGTAAATTTTTTTCACCGAACCGTCCTCGCCGGACAGCACATAAAAACGCCCGTTCATTACGCACAGCACTTCCAGCTTGCCGTCCCCATCCAGATCATAGATTTGGGCCGGGTAATCCGAACCTTGACTGCCCGCCCCGGGATCGGGTTTGCCGTGCTGCCACAGCAGCCGTCCGTCCAGGTCAAACGCCGTCAGGCACTGTACCTGATGGGGGATGTACCGCACGTCCTGACGGTTGTCGGACTGAACGAGCAGCATTTCCATCCGGCCGTCGCCGTTCAGATCGCCCAGCAGCATTTTGCAGCGCGGTCCGGCCGCCGAAATGCCGATTTCCGCCAGCCGGTATGAAGTTTGCCCGTTCGCTGCGCCTCCGGTGCGGCTTCCTGCCTCCAAACGCATTGCCTCCGCACGAGTTTCCGTTCCGTTCGTCATTCCCACATCGACCGCTCGCCGATTCACCGGCTCGAATCCCATCGTTACTCAACCTCCCCTTCAATAAGTAAAACGTTCGGCAACGATCTCCGGGCATCTGACCCGTTCTTCGTAATAGCGCCAAAAGATTTCAGCGCAGTTCCACCTGCGCCCCTCCGGGCACCTCCACGATGCCGCCGTCAACGCGGAGCCAAACCGGAGCCGCCCCCGGATTGTGCACAAACTCCCGCTCCGCGGAAAACCGCAGCCATTTGCAGGCCTTCATGTAATCGACGATTTCGATGTTGGTCGCGTACCAAACGTCCTCCTGCCCGCCGACCATCTCGCAAAATCGTTCGATCAACTCCCAGTTGTTGTCGTTATCGAATTCGTAGCTGTGCCCCCAGACGTACATCAGGTACAAATACTGCGTTTTATGCAGCCCGACGAAGGTTTGGGCATATTCCAGCAAACGGTCTTTGTGATGGCAGGTCGCTTCCCACTCCAGCCAATCCTCCGGCAGGCCAAAACCGCCGTGGGTTCTTACCGTCCGCGCGTATTCGATGCCGAGATGCGGCAGCAGCTCTTTGATCTCCCGGCTGTAAGAGCCGTTCGGATACGACATCCCCCGCACCGTCGTCCGGAACAACCGCTCCAGGTTGCGGCGGTCCTCCATCACCTCGTCGACGACCTGCACCATCGGGCAGTGGGCCATCGTCGGGTGCCAAACCGTATGCACGGATACTTCATGTCCCCGATATAACGCCACCGCCTCTTCCGCCGTCAGGCGGTCCTCGCCTCCGAGCAGCCCGGAATTGAGGTGGAACGTCCCGCGAATCCCACTGCGGTTAAAAATGCCGACCAGCCGCTCATCGGCCCTCCGTCCGTCATCGTAGCTCATCGTTAGCGCCTTATGCTTCCCGCCCGGAAAGCAAAAATAAATGCTCGGCCTTTTCATGCTTGAGACCGCCTCCTTGACCCTGATTCGTTAGGTTGCTGCGGTTGCCCGTTGGTCCGCCTGATGTTCCGGCAAAAACTGATCGATCAGCTCCAAGCTGATGATCGTATTGAGCGACCACTGCGAAGCCTCATTCGTATTCATCCAATCCACTTCCAGCACTTCTTCCGCATGCAACGCGGGTACCTCGGCCCGGCTCAGATCGATGCGCCCGAAGTCGTTGTCCAGCAAAATCGACCAGCACAGCGCCGCCGTCGCCGCATCATTGTGGTAATACGCGCCGTAAGCGGCGATTGCGACGCTCAGCACCGGGTGCTCAAAGCGAAGCGGGCCGCCGCCGATCGCCCCGTCGGTTCGCGCAAGCTTCTCCTCCGGCGGCAAATTGTAAAACAAGCCGAACTCCGCCAGCATCTCCTCCCACTCCGGGTCCTCCAACAGCCCGGCCAGCTCGAACCATACCTGCGGGCCGCCCATGCAGATCGCCAAATGCCGCCCCCAGTTGTCGTCCCCCATGGCGGTCAGCACGCCGGTCCGCGGGTCGTACCCGTAGGTTGGCCCGGAAATGAGCCGGAAGTTCGCCGCTTTCAGGCAGCCGATCCCCGTCATGATCTTGTCGCGGTAAGCCTCATCCTCATAACGTTCCCAGCGCGTCATCCAGTTTGAGCTGAAAGCGGCCCAATCCGGCCCGACGCGGATATGCGTAGGGTGTTCGTCCTGCGGAAAATAAGCCCGCATCGGGTCCAGCGAGACGGTAGAGTAGTCGGCGTCCTTCACCTCATCCATCATGTCCCCGATCCGCTCATCCGCCGTTAAATAGTAGTAATACCGGTGCAGCCCGGCCATCGCGATCCGCGCTTCCTTGCAGCCGCAGCCCCAGTGGACGACGTTGTGGCGCGACCCGAGCCCGGCATATTCGCCGAAATGATACGCGTCCACTTCGCTCGTATGCCGGGTCATCGCTTCCGCCATCCGGAACACGTCCTCCCGCCCCGACCGCAGAAAAGTCAGCCACAGCCACATGTTCGGGACAAGTTCGGCATTTTGCCAGGCGCAGCCGCCGAGATCATAGTTCCACACGTGGCGGACCGGATCGTAGCTGTGCATCACGTCGCCGTAATCCCAAAAACCGTACCATTTCCGCTGCTCGATTTCCCGCCGGTAAAAAGCGAGGATGCCGTCCAGGCGGTCTTCAAGATCAGCTTTCGCCGGGGTGCTCCGGTCGGGCAGGCTCCAAATGCCGAACGCGCCCGTGGCGTAATAATGCTCCGGCTCGCAAACGAGCCGGGCAGGCGCGCCGGCCTCGCGCGCCATGCGGGCAAGCTGCTCGGACTCCGGCGTCCTCCCGGCGCACCAGACCGTCAGCTCGCTCGTATTGGCGATGCCGTAGGGCGTGGCCCGCAGCTCCTCGGCCCCCTCGTATGAAGACTCCACATGCGTCTTCGTGTCGTAATGCCGCAGATCCATCGCCCCCGCTTCCGGCGACCAGAGCCAGACGGTAAGCCTCGCCTCCTCTCCGGCCATGCCGGAGACCTCCATCCCGGACGGATGTTTTTGCCAGAAGTCTTTGAGCCCTACGGCAAGTCCGCCGCCCTCGCTCCCGGCATACCCCAACCCTCCGGCCCGCCGGCCGTCCGCCGCTTTCACCCAACTGCAGCCTTCCCCGGTCCGCTTGGCGATCCGGTAGTGTTCGGAGGAGTCCTGTATGAGCTTAAAAGCGTCCCAAGTTGCCGAGTCGTCCAACAGGCTGAGGAAATAAGCGTCTTGCTCCGGATCAAACGCAATCGTCCGCCCCGCCGTCTGCCCGGCGAACAGCTCGCGGTAGCGCCCCTTCGTGCGGCGCGTATGGAGCGTTTTCGGCGACTCGCTGAACAAACCCCGCTCGCCCGCAAAACGCACATGCCGGTTGTAGAGCGGCCCGCGCATCGGCAGGGTAAAGGCAATGCCCAGCCCTTTAATGAAATCTTGATGCGGGTTGCCGTCATAGTGGAACGTGTAGACGAGGCGGATCGACTCCAGCCCGGCGTAAAAATACAACCGCAGCGTAAACGGAAGCCACTCCCTGCCCCCGCCGAACGCCTGATGCCGGCCCTCCAGCTTCACGACCGCGCGGACCGGGCCGGCCTGCTCCACCTTGGCCCGGTGGATGCGGCCGGCGAACGGTTCCTCGCGCCGGACGCGCATCCCGCTTACGGCGCTTTCCGCTTCACGGAGGCAGACAAGCGTTCCGCCGCTGCACACTTCCGTCCCGCCCCGCGCGATGCTGCGGATCACTTGGGGGCCTTGGGTGCCGATCAGGCAGGTGATTGCCCCCGTATCGACGCAGATCGCGTCCTCCAGCTCGGTGACGGTAACCGCGCTGCCTGCCGCATTGCCGACAGGCTCATGCTGTGCGGCTGCGCAACCCGAAGCGGGATTTTCCGCCGTCAATGCGGCTTCCGCTTCGCCTCCGCCCGTTCCGAATACCGCCGCATGGGCCGTCCATTTAACGCTTCCGTCCGGCCAGAAAGCCGTCGGCCAGCTCTGCACGGGGACAAGCCGCATGCCCCGGTCCGAAGCGAGTTCCGTTAGCGCTGCCTCGTCCCGCACCAACGCAGCCCCTGCGAACCCGACCGTTTTCGCCATTTTGACAGCGCCTGCCGGCCCGGCAGGGTCTTCGAACCCACCAGGCCCGGCGGAACTTTCAGACCCGGGGGAAGGGTCTGACCTGGTGGACACGTCAGTTCCTGTCGACACGTCAGTTCCGATGATCGGCCCGCCAAGCCAACCCAGCTTGAAACCCGGCACCTCCTCTCGGGCCAGCACGCCTTTATTCCAGGGAACGCCCCAGGTCGTTCCGACCGGCAGCTCCGGTTCACTTCTCCCGCTGAGCCAGCGCAAATGAACCGGCTCCGTTCCAGATACAGTTCCTGACACGGCAATCATCTCCTTTTCCAATAGGTGCCCTGATTGTAGGCGCAAGTCCGTTTTACCGGCAATGAGACATTTTTGCCCGCGCTTTCCCGGACCCCTGCCTGCCGGAATTAGCCGAATTGCACATTTTTCTCCGGTTTGGACTTTGTTGCGCCCCCGGCATCCCGCCATTTTAGTGCAGCCGGGCCAAGCGTATGCTTCCGAAGCAGGTTTCCTGAACAGCCTCCAGCAAGCGAACGGACACCAGAAACGCTATTGGCCCGCCTTAGGACAGTTTCCGATTCTAGCAACGGACCGATAAGACCTTATTTCGGTCAAAAGCGGCGAAATAGCCGACCTGAGAGCCCAATAAGGTCTCTAGAGTCCGTTACAGCAGGAAATAGCCGGGAAATGGGCAAATAAGGTCATTACGGTCCGTTACGCAGCCACGCTACAACGCTTCGGTCCTGTTAACCCGACTTTTTGAACTCGTACTTTTACTGGCTGAGTTCCCGGTACCGAGTCGGCGTCATCCCCTCCAGCTTCTTGAAGATCCGGTTAAAATAGCTGTGCTGGTACCCGACCTGCTGGGCGACGTCGCAAATCCGCAGTCCGGTATCGCGCAGCAGTTCCTTCGCTTTCTCCATCCGCAGCTCGGTCAGGTAATCGATGAAATTGCGGCCCGTCACCTGCTTAAACGACTTGCTCAGGAAAAACGGGTTGGTGCCGAGGTGATCGGCGCAGCTGTCGAGCGAGATGTCGCGCATGTAGTTTTGCTGCAAATAGATCATCGCCTGCTCGATCATGAACTTGACCCCGGCATTAGCGCGGAGGGACAGTTCCTTAAGATAAGGGGCGAGCACTTTTTCCTGGAACCAGGTCAGGATCAGCTCCGGTTCGCGGATTTGCGAAAGCGATTCGTATAAGTTGACCCCCTTGAACAAGCGGTTCGGGTGAATGCCGGACTGCATGATGGCGTGCTGGATATGGCCGAGCAGTTGCAGCATCCCCTGCTGCACGTCGATCGTTTTGGCTCCGCCAGCGCTCAAAGTTGCCAAAAATTCGCCCAGCAGCCGGTACGCGTCCTCCTCCTGACCGGTCCGCATCGCCTGGATCAATTCACGCTCGAGCGTAAACGAATAGGCCGTCTCCCCCTCCTCGGCCCCTTCGCCTTCCAGCTTCTCCATCTCGATGATTTGGTTGTCGCCGTCAAAAGGCCTGTAGCTGGCCGCCTGCCGCACCCCCTCAAACGCGAGCGGGATGTCTTTCACCTGGGCCACAGGCTTGCTGACCGCCACCGTAACGCGCATCCTTAAAATCCGGTTCACCGTACGAATCAGTTCTTCGCTCAAAGCGTGCACTTCGGGCAAGTAGGAATCTTCGCTCGGCGTCATCAGCAAAATCCCGGTCGATAAATCGTGGAAATGGATCGTATCGGACTGGCTGAAACGCTGCGAAGCAAGTTCGCCGATAATGTTCGCCGCCGCGTAGGAGGCCAGCCCTTCGTCGCCGTTTTTGAATTTCCCGCCCAAGCCCGTCATCCCCGTCAGTTGAACATAAAGCAATACAAAGCGGCGATCCTCCACCTCCCATTTAAACCGCTCCATCCGGCGGCGAAGTTCCTGTTCGGAATAGGCGTACAATTGGCCGTGCAGCAGTTGGTGGAGGAAGCTCTCCTTCACGTGGGGCAGCTGTTCCGCCAGCTTTCGCTGCAGATCATGGCTTTCCCAGTTCAAGTTCCGCCATTGCCGCTCGATCAACGCAAACTCATCCTCCTGGATCTCTGCGGCGGCATGCTCCGGCAGCAACGTCTTAAACAGCCTCCGGATCGGGGAGTACATCCGTCTGGACGCCAGCCACGCCAGCAGGGCGGCCAGCATTAAAGCGCTGAAGCTCACGATAAAAATCAACTTGGATACAAACATCACCGGTGCCGTAATGCTGGAAATCGGCGAAGCGGAGACATACGCCCACTCGTTGGCGATCCGGGAGAACGCCCCGTACGTGACGGTATAGGTTTTCCCCTCCCATTCGAAGAAAAAAGACGCTTTGCCGGCGCTTCCCCGCTCCCGAATTTCATCCCTCAGCCGCTGCACGAACGGCGAATCCGGGGCACTGCCGCCGGCCGAGGCGAACAGGTCGCCGGTCGTTTGCACAAGGAACGTCTCCCCTACGTTATAGGGCGTCATCGTCTTCAGCATATCCGCCACCTTCCCGGTGGCCATCCGGATCAGCAAAGCGCCGAACGGTTTGGGACTGCCTCCGGGAATGTGGTGAACCAGCGTCAGCTCCTTCTCGCCGGGACGGCTCGGGTCGAAGGCCCATTCCGTCCAGTAGGTGCTCTGCCGCGTCCCGATCAATTTATCGTACACGCCGGCCACCGCCGCGGATTCGATCTCCCCATACTCGGGATTAAACAGGACCGGCCGATCCCCTCCCAAATAAAGCTCCACCTGCTTGATCATCGTATTGGAGCCTTGCATGACGACCAACGTTTTCGTAATGTCCCGCGCCCGCTCGAAATCGATTTTGAAATCGAGCCCATCCAGGCTATAATCGAATTTCGGATCAAACGCCCAATGGGACAACATCAGCTCCAGATTCGTCAGTTGACCGTCGATGTTGCGGGCTCGCTGCTCGATTTGCCGGTGATGCATCTGCAGCAGCTCGCTTTCCAGCCGACCGCCGACCATGCCGTACACGAGCGCCCCGGTGATGATTCCCGGAATGGCGGAAACCACCAGCATCAGGATCAGGTTTTTGCGGTAATACCGACCTTTCCCCATTTTCATTTTCTCACCAACCGAATTAAGGTATATCCAAAAATGTAAGCGCATACATCGAAAAAATCAATACAATTTGAACGATTTGGGATTCGCAAGTGCAGGAAGCTGTCCGCAAAGGCTCGGGAAGAACCTTCGGGACAGCTTTTTACGGGTACTTACATTCGATGATTATAGAGTAATGCGCTTAAGGGTTCGCTTGGCTATAAAGTTCGTTCATTTCCTGGACGAGATCGTCCCCTCCCGATTTGCTCCACAGTTCGAAAGCCGCTTTCAAGCCGGCCTCGTCGAGCTGCCCTACAATAAACTTGATGCGCGCATCATTGATGATGTTGTCAAGCTGCTGGCCTTTTTGCGAGTAAACCGTGGAAATGAACGGCTCCGCCGGGTTGGAAACGATATACTGCTCGTTGGCTTTCTGTACCTCGGCTTGTTTGATCCGCAGCGGCGTCTGCTTCACCTTTTTGGCGCGGTCCTCGGGAATAAACGCGAGCATTTGGTTCAACCCTTCGACCTCGGATTCCAGCTTTGCCGTATCTTTGATCGGTTCGACATAATCGTCCACCAGATTGTAGTGAACGCCTTCCTGTCCGAAATTAAGCAGCGTTTGCATCTCCGGCTCGTTCAGTTGATCCAGGAAAGCAAGCACGCGTCTCAGCTCGGCTTCGGTCTTTACCGTCGATTTCGGAATCGCCAAAATGCCGGAATAACCGGAGGTGGGCAGGGTACGAAGCTGGCCGTCGGTACCCGTGACGCCGCCCGTTACGTCAATGTAGTGCTTATCCGGCTCGTCTTTGCCCTCCTTCACGAGCGCCGCGTGTATTTTGTCGTCGATCCGTGCGCCTACATCCACGACGTCGACGATCGATCCCGCTTTGTTGTTGACGACCGGATCGACCCATTTCGCACTGTCCATGACGGCGAAGTCGGAGTTGATCAGCTTCTCGTCGTATAGCTTCTTCATGAATTTCAGCGCTTCCACATACTCGGGATATTCATGTTCGGGCACAAGCCTGCCGTCCTTCACTCCCCATTTGTTCGGCGTGCCGAACCACAGCTTGATCGTGTCGAAGCCGCTGGCCCATTGTCCCGTCCATTTGACCAGAACCATGCCGTACGTGTCGTCTTTTCCGTTCCCGTCCGGATCCTGCTCCTTGAACGCCTTCAGCATGTTGTAAAAATCGTCGAGCGTTTGCGGCGTTTGCAATCCGACGTGGTCCAGCCAGTCCTTGCGGAAGGCGATTCCGTTCCGGCCCAACACCCGGCCGCGGTAGATGCCATAGTTTTTGCCTTCAATAGAAGAGTTTTTCAAAATGACCGGGTTGGCGCCGCTCAAGTTTTTGTAGTCTTTCAGATAAGGCCCCACTTCCCAAAACGCTCCGGACTTGGCTGCGCCGACGAAGCTCGGCCCCTTCACGTCGCTGACGTAAATAATGGTCGGCAGCTTGCCGGAGGCGAGCGTAATGTTGAACTTGTCGGCATAAGAAGCGTTCGGCACCCATTCCAAATGAATTTTTGTGTGGGTTCGTTTTTCGATCTCCTCGACAACCGGGCCGTCGTCTTTCGGATAATTCGTTTTGAAAATCGGCAGCATGATCGAAAGTTCCAATGGCGCCTCCGACGAAGCATTCCCTCCCCCGCTTTCGCCGCCTTGCGTTGCGGCCGGGGACGCTTCCGGCCCATTCCCTGCGCCGCTTCCTCCGCCGCATCCGGCGGCCGCGAACATCAGCGTTGCCGCCAGCGGCACGGCTATCCAGCGCTTCCAACTCGTTTTTGCATTCATAGACGGTTGACCTCCTTTTCATCGTATGAGTTGCGTTGCTTAATATTGCAAAATCATCGAACCCTCCAGGGACGGTTCCATGAATTTACACGAAGGTAAATCCCGGTTTACGGGACGGCCGAGATCGCTCAGCCTTTGACCGAACCGAGCAGCACCCCTTTGGCGAAGTGCTTTTGCAGGAACGGGTACACGCACAGGATCGGAATCGTCCCGACGACGATAACGGCCATCTTGATCGATTGCTCCGGCGGCTGAACGAAGGTCGGGTCCATGGAATTGATGTCTCCCGCGGATTGGGACAGCATGACGATCTGACGCAGCATCACCTGCAGCGGCCATTTCGCGGGATCGTTAATGTACAGCAGTGCCGAGAAGAAATTATTCCAATGGCCGACGGCGTAAAACAGCGTAAAGGTAGCCAGTACCGGTTTGGATAAAGGAAGCACGATCCGCCACAGCAAGCCGAGTTCGTTGCAGCCGTCGATTTTTGCGGCATCCTCCAATTCCGGGGGCAGTTCCTGAAAGAAATTTTTGACGATGATCAGGTTAAATGCGCTGATCGCCCCAGGCAAGATCAGCGCGTTCATCGTATCCAGCAATTGGAGATCGCGGATAACCAAATAAGTTGGGATCATACCGCCGCCGAACAGCATCGTAAAGATAACCAGGTTCAGCACCAAATTGCGGCCCATCAGATTGCGCCGGGCCATCGGGTAAGCCATCGTCACCGTAAAGAACAGATTGACGATCGTACCGACCAAGGTCACGTAGATCGACACGCCGATACTGCGGACGATCGTGTCCGTCGAGAGAATAAACTTGTACGCGTCCAGAGAAAACGTCCGCGGAATGAGAAACACGGCACGCTGCGTGATTTCCGCGTCGCTGGCGAAAGAACCGGAGATGACGAAGATGAACGGGAGAACCGCCAGCAGTCCGAACAGGCTGAGGAACGCGTAGTTGAACACGTCAAACACCTTTTCGCCCGTGCTTTTGTATTGTTTGGCCATATGAACGCACCTCCTTAGTAGAGTCCCGATTCTCCGAACTTTTTGGCCAGCCAGTTCGTGCCGAGCACGAGAATGATGCCGACGACCGATTTGAACAAACCTACGGCCGTGCTGTAACTAAACGCCCCTTGGGTGATCCCGAGCGTGTACACATAGGTGTCGAACACCTCGGCCACTTCGCGGTTCAGCGCGTTCATCATCAAGTAAATTTGTTCGAAGCCGTTGTCCAAAATCGAGCCCATCCGCAGAATCAGCAGAATTACGATCGTGCTGCGGATCGCCGGCAACGTAATGTGCCATAGCTGTCTCCAGCGCCCCGCTCCATCGACGATGGCGGCCTCGTACTGTTCCACGTCCACCCCGGCCAGCGCCGCGAGGAAGATGATCGTCCCCCAGCCGCATTCCTTCCAAATCGTCTGCAGGATGATCAGCGGCCGGAACCAGTCAGGGCTCGCCAGAAAGTCGATTTTTTGGCCGTTAAGCGCATACAAATATTCGTTGATCATGCCCCCCTCGGTCGTCAAAAACACGTAGGTCAAACTGGCTACAATCACCATTGAAATAAAATGAGGGACATAGATCAACGTCTGGATCGTCCGCTTGAAGAAGGACAGACGGATTTCATTCAGGAGCAGCGCCAAAATGATCGGAGCCGGGAAGAAAAAAATCAGATTGTAGAGCGACAGCACCAGCGTATTGCGCAGCAGCATAAAGAAATCGGGGTTCTGGAAAAAGACTTTGAAGTGCTCGAGGCCGACCCATTCGCTTTTCCAGAATCCGAGAAACGGCTGATAGTTTTTGAAAGCCAGCAGCACGCCCCACATCGGCACATATTTAAACACGATAAAATACAGGAGTCCGGGAGTCAAAAGTATATACATCCACTTGTCGCGCCTAAAGCGCCTCCACATCGTTTCCCGTTTGCTTCTTATAGGCGGTTGATTCATACGGACGCTTGCCGCAGCCGTTTGCTTCACCCCGTTCACCTCCCAAAAATCATTCTGCCGTACCGCGAAACCGGGAAACGCCGCTATCGTCCGTCCGGCGGCCCGTGTTTGGCGATCGATGTAGTCCTCATTATGAAACGGCATTTTCTTTCCGGCAATTGGACTTTCTTGAACGCGCTCCCTGTCCTGGTGCGGACAGGATTTTCAAAAAAGTGCGAACCCGGCAAAAGATTGCTATTGCAGCCGCACCGCGTCTGGCGCAGACTGACGGAAGAACCCGGTCGGCTACGCGGGTCCTAACAATCCCTACATTCCTTAATGCGAGGTGGACTTGATGATCAACGGGAAACTTTATCACGGCGCTGCCCTGTATCCCGAGCTGTGGAGCCGGGACGTGCTTATGGAGGATATCACGTCCATGAAGGAGATCGGCATCAACGTCGTGCGCATGGGCGAGTTCGCCTGGTCCGTACTGGAGCCGGAGGAGGACCGGATCGACATCGCTTATTTTGCCGAAGTCATCGGGCTCCTTTATGAGCACGGGATCGAAACGGTGATGTGCACGCCAACACCGACGCCGCCCATCTGGATGAGCTATGGCCATCCGGAGCGGATGCACGTGACCGAACAAGGGACCGTCATGAACCATGGCGCAAGGCAGCATGTCTGCACGAACAACGCCTATTTTCGCCAGCGGGCCGCCATCATTACCGAACGGATGGCCCAGGCCGTCGGTCGGCTGCCCGGTGTGATCGCCTGGCAGCTCGACAACGAGTTCAAAGCGCATGTCGCCGACTGCCTGTGCGCTTCCTGTAAAGAGCTGTGGCATCGTTGGCTTGAGCGGCGTTACGGCACGATCGAGGCGCTTAACGCGGCGTGGGGCACCAATGTCTGGAGCCAGACGTACCGGCGTTTTGAGGAAGTGCCGCAGCCCGGCCCCGCCCCGTTCCTGCACAACTCGTCACTGCGGACGATGTACCGGCTGTTCACGATGGAGCAAATCGCCGAATTTGCCGACGAGCAGGCGGCGATCCTCCGCCGTTACTCCGATGCGCCGATCACCCATAACAGCAACATTCCTTTTTATCTGGACAACGAACGGCTGTTCCGCAATCTCGATTTCGCCGCCTTCGATTCGTACGCTTCCCAAGCGAACGCCCATGCTTATCTGTTTAATTGCGATCTGTGGCGGAACTTAAAACCGGGCAAGCCGTTTTGGGTGATGGAGACGAGCCCCTCCTTCGCCGCCTCCCTGGAAAGCTACGCCACGCCGCATCCGAATGGCTACGTCAAGGCCGAAGCGGCGGCCGCCTATGCCCTGGGCGCGGGCGGGTTCTGCTACTGGCTGTGGCGGCAGCAGCGCTCGGGCAGCGAGCAGCCCCACGGCTCCGTCGTCAGCGCCTGGGGTGAACCGACGATCGGCTACCGCAGCGTGCTGGAAGCGGAGGCGGCCCGGCGGGCATTGGAGCCGATTCTGCTGGCGAGCCGGCCGAAACGCGCCGAGGTCGCGATCACGTATTCGGACCGCGCCAAGGCTTTCCTGCAGACGGAGCCGCACCGGAAGCTGAATTACCGCGGGGGGATGAACGAATTTTACAAGCGGATTTTATCGCTGGGCCTTTATCGCGATGTTGTTCCCGAGGGAGGCGATTTGACGGGCTACAAGCTGATGTTCACGCCGTTTCTCCCCTACGTGTCCCCGGAATTCCTACAAAAGGCGTTAAATTGGGTCAAGGAAGGCGGCGTCTGGGTTGCCGGGCCGCTGACCGGCGGGCGGACGGCGGAGCATACGATTTCGACGGATGCGGGACTTGGCGAACTGGAGGTTTGGGCCGGCGTCAAGACGGTATACACGTATCCGATGGACGGGACCGGATCGCTCGGGGAAGCATTCGGCGTCACCGCCCCGCTGTCCCTGTGGAGCGCCGTTTTTGAACCGGTCGGCCGGGACGTTTCCGTCGTCGGCACCATTACCGGGGGCGTGACCCCAGGTGTCGCTTTCGCGACGGAACGCCGCCACGGCCGCGGTAAAATCGTCATGCTCGGCTCCCTGCCGTGCGGCGAAGCGGGCGATCTGATGCTGCAAAAGCTGATCAACCATTACGCGAACGAGTCGGGGGTTGTCCTGCGGAGCGATGTCACTCCGGGCACGCTTGTTGTTCCGCGGACCGGGGACGACGGCAAGGAGCTGTGGGTTATCGTCAATATGGACGGCATTGGCGGGAACGTCACTCTTCCCCGCGATGGTTTGGACGTTGTTACCGGGCGCAAGGTCGCCTCCGGGCTCCACGCCGTTGCCGCTTATGAATACCGAGTCATCCGCCTGTCGAGTTGACATAGAAAAACGCCCGAACCAATTGGAAAGGGCGCTATGTCGGCGGTCATCTTGCCGGGAATGCGGACGCACGAAATACCGCCCTGCAGTCGATGCGCAGGGCGGTATTCGTTCGTAAAAAGATCGCGGTTTATTCCACACTCATATAACGGTCGTAGGCATCGGTGCGGATTTTCATCAGCTTCTCCAGCCCCATGTCGTTCAGCTTCTTCACGTAGGCCTCCCAACTTTCGTCGATGCCGCCTTTGGTCACCCATTGGGCGCGCATCGTCGCCACATAGCTGTCGATATCCGTCGTCAAGGTCGGCAGCTCTTGGAACTCCTCGGCGGTATACATGACGTTCGGGAACGGCGTCGTCACGTATTCGCTGCCCATTTTGTCGATTTCCAGCTTAAGGCCATCGCCCGCTTCCGGGTTCAGCACGATGTTTTTCTCGAACGAAGGGCTGACGTATTTCGGTCCGAAATCCCGCAGCGATTGCTCCCAATACCAGGCGTCCGCGCTGGTGCCGGCCGGCGGATCCATCAGCGTATACGTGCCGTCGTCGTTCTTCTGGATAACCGTGCCGATCGCGCCCCAGAAGTTCTGAATGCTCGCTTCGTTGGTGTAGAACTGGTCGGCCCAGCGGGCGGCCACTTCCGGATATTTGCAGGACGTTGTGATCAGCAGCTCGTTGCGGTTAAAGCTCATGCCATTCGGATTGCCCGGGTTGTAGCGGTTTCCGTCGGGACCTGCGATCGGCGGAATGGCGGCGTATTGATCGCTCCATTTGCCGAACACGGCGTCCGGCGTCCATTGGTTCGTGAACCCGACGATCGGAGCGTCCGCGTTCTGCTGTTTGGCCGATGTCATCGTGGCGTCCTGGGTGAACAGCTCTTTGTCGATCAGGCCTTCCGCGTACAGCTTGTTGGCGAACTTTAGGCCTTCCTTATACTCCTCGCTGATCGGATAAAAGACCGGTTTCCCGTCTTTCACCAGCATACTGTTGGCGTTGATGTCGGTGATGCCGAACGGGTTCAGGAAATCCGGCGCCAGTCCGGTTTCGGTGTACGGAATTTCGTCCGCTTTCCCGTTGCCGTTCGGATCCTGCTCCTTAAACGCTTTCAGCACGTTGTAAAGATCGTCGATCGTGTCCGGCACCGGAAGCCCCAATTGATCGAGCCAAGCTTTGTTGATGACCGGCTGGTTTTTCGTTTTCGGACGCGAAGGCAGCCGGGTCGGCAGGGAATAGATTTTGCCGTCCGGGAACGTACTGATCTTCTTCAGCTCCGGCGTCTCGGCCATGGCGGCTTTGAGGTTCGGCATGTATGGGTCGATGTAATCGTCGAGCGGACGGAAATAGCTTAAGTTATTGACGATATCGGAATCGGAAAAGGTCTGGTCGCCCAGGATAATGTCCGGCAGCGTGCCGCTGGCCAGCATGATCGATTTCTGCTCGCCCCAGTCGTTGGATGATACGACCTGCCATTCGATTTTGACGTTCGTGTTCGTCTCCAAATCCTTTAACCATTGGTTCTGGGTAAACGTATCGCCCATATTCCCCCAACGCATCGTCAGGACTTTGAGCGTCACCGGTTCGTTCACGATCGGCAGCCCTTCCTGATTGAAATTGCTCGTATCGCTTGGCGCCGGGTTCCCCGAACCCGCGGAAGAATCGCCTCCGCCGCAGCCCGCCAGCCCGAAGGCGAGCGCTCCTGCAAGCACCAGCGCCGTCCATTTTTTCGCCGCGAATTTGCCGGTTTGTTTGCTCATTGAAAGATCCCCCATTCATTGTTTTTGCCCTGCTTCAACGTAACGGACTAGCTCTTTACTGCGCCGATCATCACCCCCTGATTGAAGTATTTTTGCAGGAAGGGATACACGCACATGATCGGAACGGTCGCGATAATGATGACGGAATACCGCATCAGATTGGCGAGCCGGAGCGCGATTTGCGCCGCTTCGCCGGTCCCCATGCCCGACTGCATCTGATTCGTGATCAGGATGTTGCGCAGGACGAGCTGCAGGGGGTGCAGGTCCGGATTTTTCAAATAAATCAAAGCGTTGAAATAAGAGTTCCAATAACCGACGGCGATCCATAGCCCCAGCACCGCGATGATCGCCTTGGACAGCGGCAGCACGATTTGGGCGAAATAACGGAGGTTGCCGCAGCCGTCGAGTTGCGCCGCCTCCCACAGATCCTCGGGAATGCTCGATTGGAAGAACGTCCGGGCGACGATGATATCGTACACGATCACGGAAAA
The DNA here is from genome assembly GCF_057063165.1 of Paenibacillus sp. JL3B1040. Lineage (NCBI taxonomy): Bacteria > Bacillati > Bacillota > Bacilli > Caryophanales > Paenibacillaceae > Paenibacillus > Paenibacillus tiangongensis. The sequence continues at coordinate 4,594,400 of NZ_CM169317.1, forward strand.
CGGCAGCACCATGACCAGAAACGTGTCGTACAAATGGAAATCCCGGATCGTCAAGAAGGTCGGGATCAGTCCGCCGCTGAAAAACATCGTGAAGATGAAAAACAAGGAAAGGAACTTTCGTCCGACGAGATCCTTCCGCGACAGCGCGTACGCTGCCGACACGTTGACGATCAGGCCGATGGCCGTGCCCACTACCGTATACACTATCGTGTTTCGGTACCCGATCCAAATGTTTTCGTGCTTGAACAGCTCCTTGTACCCGTCCAGAGTAAACCCCTTGGGAACGAACCACACCTGCCCGTTCGCCACCGCCGACGGATCGCTGAAGGAGGCGATCACGATAAAATAAAGCGGATAAATCAAGATGATCAGAAACAAGACGGCAAAAACATAAAGCAGCACTTCCATCACTTTGTCGGACGAGCGGTTGTTGATCGGCTGCGGGGCCGTGCCCGCTACCGGATTGGCTGTGTCCATCTCCATCTCCTCCTTTCCTCTACCATAAGCTGTTCTCGCTGTATTTCTTCGAAATCTGGTTCACCAGAATCAGCAGCAGGAAGTTTATGACGGTGTTGAACAGGTTGACGGCCGAGGAGAAGCTGTACTGGCTGCTCAGCAGGCCGATTTTGTAAATGTACGTGGACAAAATTTCGCTCGCGGTAATGTTCAGGTCGTTTTGCATCAGATAAACCTTTTCGAATCCGACCCCCAGCAAACCGCCGACCCGCAAAATAAGCAGCGTGATCGCCGTCGGCATCAGCATCGGGATATCGATGTAGCGGATTTTGTGCCAGCGGCTGGCCCCGTCGACCGTAGCCGCTTCATATAAGCTGGGATCGACCGTGGACAACGCGGCGATGTAAATGATGCTGTCCCATCCGACATGCTGCCACACGTCCGACCAAACGTAGATGCTGCTGAACCATCCGGCCGAGCCGATCAGGTCGGGTGCTTCCGCGCCGAACAGTTTGTACAAATGGCCGACCAGACCGGTGCTCGGGGAAAGCAGGATCAGCATCAACCCGACCATGACGACCGTGGAGATAAAGTGCGGCATGTACGACACCGTTTGGAAAAACCGGCGGAACCGGTTCGCCCGCATCTGATTCACCATCAACGCCAGCACGATCGGAATCGGAAACGTAGCGATGCTGTACAAGCTGATGACGATGGTGTTCTTAATGGTCGTCGAAAATTGATAGGAATGGAAAAATTTCTCGAAATGCTTGAGCCCCACCCACGGACTGCCGTTAATGCCCAGCGCCGGACTGTAGTCCTTGAACGCAATCAACACGCCGTACATCGGTTTATATGCGAACAGCAGCGTCAGCACCACTGCGGGCAACAGCAGCAAGTAAAGTCCGCCGTTTCGCTTGATTTGTCCGAATGTACGCCTAATACCAAATGCGCCGGATTTCATGACATCCCCTCCTTCATCTCCATTCATCCGTTTCCGCATTACGTTTATCCGGCGGCTTCGACATCCTCAGTATAACGTCCCGCTTCGTGTGTTTACCGGACCTCTTGGGCACGGAATGCGGACTATCCGGCCGGGATGCGGATTCCAGGCCAACGCCTTGGGCGGCTTCGGCGGCAACCGCCTAACGGTAAGCAGACTTTTCCTGGCGTTATCCGGACTTTCCGGCGAAATCGAAGGGACGCCTTATTCTTTTTTTAATGGAAGGTTTTATAATAGAATTAAAATTCAATAAAGCGCATTCATACGAATTAAAAGCGCGGGAAAGGATGCGGCGCTAGCAAGCCATGGCCAAATCGACGAAAATCAAACAGTATCCGGTCCGCCATTACGTCAATATCATGTTTCTGATTTCCTTTGTTGTCCTGATCCTGGATTTCGCCATCAGCATTTCCGCGATATCGATCGTCAAGCAGCAATCCACGCGCTATTTGCAGGACACCGCCGACTTGTACATCCATCGGATCAATCACGATTTTGCCTATATCAACCACTATACGGGCTGGACCCTGGCGAACGACGAAAACCTGAAAGCGATGAACGACAGCCCCATGAACAGCGCGGAATTTTTCGAAGGGAACGAAAACCTGCACAAACGTTTTAACGAGCTGCAGAAAAACTATGGGCAGGAATACAACTTTTTCGTGTATTTGAAGAAGCAGGACTTCTTCCTCAACTGCGCGCCGATCAGCATTCCTTACACGGATTATCTGGAGCTGAAGGAACAGGTGATCGCCAACGTGGAAGCGGACCGGAACGTGTACGAGAAAATCTACTCCAAATGGACGCCGGTGCAGATTAACGGCAAGTATTACATTACGAATATCGTGCCTTATCACGATAGCTACATGATCAGTTTGGTTTCGGCGGATAACTTGATCCGACCTTTGCGCGCGCTGAATCTCGGCGAAGACGGGTTCGTCTCCCTCATCGATGATCGCGGCATGGCCGTAACCAGCCCGATCTCCAACAACGGCAAGCTGCTGGACGCGAATCCGCAGCCGTCTTCGTTGCCGGATCTGTTCCGCGCCGGAACGACGGTCAACGGGGAGTTTACGAACGCCTCTTTTCACGTGAAGCTGGTGATCCAGTTCGGAGCGTTCGAAAAAATCATGATCGCCCAGCTCCTCATCCTCCTGTTGGCCGTCATCATCTCCTGCAGCCTCGGATTCATCCTGCTTTACTTCAGGAACACGGTGCTGCGGCCGATCAAGAGCTTCTCCTACAACCTGGCGTTTTGGACGGAGGAAGGCGAGCCGCTGGAATTCGAAAGCAGCAAAATCATCGAGCTGGAGAAAGCCAACAAGCAATTCATGAATCTGGTCGGCCAGATCAAAAAATTCAAAATCGACTTGTACGAACGGGAGTTGGAGAAGCAGCGCATCCAGTTGGATTACATGAAGCTGCAGATCAAGCCGCATTTCTTCCTGAATTGCCTGACGAACATCTACAGCATGGCGCAAATGCAGTTGTACCGGGAGATCGAACAGATGGCCTTGTCCACCTCGAAGTATTTCCGGTACATCTTCCAGAACGACGGCGACTTCGTGAAGCTGAGGGACGAAATCGAGCATGTGCGGATTTATCTCGATATCCAGAAACACCGGTATCCCGATGCCTTGGCTTACCGCATCGATGAGGAAGCTCCCCTGGCGGACGCCGAAATCCCGCCGCTCGTCCTACAGACCTTCGTGGAGAACGCGGTCAAATACGCGGTATCCCGGGTCTCGCAGGTACAAATCAATCTTGAGGTCCGGCTGCGGCAGGAAGGTGGCGAAGAGCGCATCGCGATCCGGATCACCGATACCGGACCCGGATTCCCGCCGGATATTCTGGAGGATTTGCAAAACGGGAACCCCCTGGATCAATCGGCGGGGACCCATATCGGAATCATGAACACGCTGCAGCGTTTGGAATCCTTATACGACGGTCAAGCGGCCGCGTCGTTCTCCAACCGCGAGGACGGCGGAGCATGCGTGATCTTATCCCTCCCGGCCTACGCCGGAATGAACAGGAGGAGCGTGGCCATATGAATGCTTTGGTCGTGGATGACGATGTCTACGTCGTCGCCGCTTTGGAGAAGAAAATCGATTGGACGTCGCTGGGGATCGAGAAGGTCTACACGGCAAACAACGTCGCCCAGGCGCGCGACATCCTGCAGCGGCACCCGGTGCAAATCCTGATCTCCGACATCGAAATGCCCCAGGGGAGCGGGCTGGAGCTGCTGGCTTGGATCCGGGAAGAGAAATATGCCGTTCAGGCTATCTTCCTGACCAATTACGCCGATTTCAACTACGCGCAAAAAGCGATCGAGCTGCAGAGCTTCGAATATTTCCTCAAACCGATCGAGTTCGATAAGCTGATGCTGATCCTGCGTAAAGCGGTCGCTCGGGCCAAGGAGCAGCAGCATCGGGAGAAAGCGATTCAAGAGGGGGCGCTTTGGCAGAAAAATCAGGCGAACCTGGTGGAGTATTTCTGGCGCAAACTGGTCAGCGCCAGCTCGGCCGCGCCCGTCAAGCCGGGGGCGGTGGTCCAGGCGACGGAAGACCAGCAGCTGGCTTACCGCATGTCCGACCTTATCCAGCCGGTGCTGATCCATGTGTTTCCTTACAACGGCAGCCTGGGCCGGGAGGAAAAAGGGCTGTTCGATTTCGCCCTGGGGAATGTGCTGGGCGAGCTGCTGCAGAACCCGCGGTTTTCCGTCGAAACCCTCCTGGAGTTCAAGGAATATCATTGGATCGCGATCCTCAAGTGGAACGATCCGCCGGAGCCCGCGCTGCTTGCGGAGTTATGCGCCGAATGGATTCGCCGGGCGAATGCGTATTTGAATTGCGACGCCTGCTGCTGCGTGGGCCTTTCCGGCCGCTTGGAGAGAATCGGTCAGGCGCTGCACCAGCTGCTGGCGATGAACGAAAATTTGACCAAAACCCGCAACCGGACCTACTGGGCGGAGCGCGACGATCCGCAAAAGCAGCCGGAATACCTTCCTCCGGACTTGGCCCGTTTGGAGGAACTGCTCCACCGAAACGATCCGGCCGCATTCCTCGCCGAAACGTCGCGCTACCTTCGCGACCGCCTGGACCGCAAGACGCTGGACACCGCGGGCCTTGCCTTGTTCCGCTTGGACATCGTGCAGCTCGTGTACGCCTTTCTCAAGATGAAAGGCATCGAAGCGCACAAACTGTACGCCGCGCGAGCCAACGAGCAACTGCTGGCCGGGTCCCTTCATTCGATCGAGGACATGGAGGAGTACGTGGCCTATTTGGTCCACACCGCCCTGGCCTACCGGGACTTCGCCGCCGAGCCGAGGTCGGTCGCCGAGGAAATCAAGCAGTACATTCACGCGCATTACGGCGATGAACTGACCCGGAACGACCTGGCGGAGGTGGTCTACCTCAACCCGGATTATCTGGCCCGCTTGTTTAAGAAAGAAACGGGTGTCTCGCTCGGCAGCTACGTGATTCAGGTCCGCATCTCCGTCGCCAAGCAGTTGCTTGAAACGACCAAACTCTCGGTATATGCCGTAGCCAACCAAGTCGGGTACGCCAACTACTCCTACTTCTCCAAGCTGTTCAAGCAAGAGGTCGGGGTAACGCCGAACGAATATAAGAAGAACCCGCGGAGTGCGGCACGGTGGCCGGTGGCGGAGCGGGCTTGAGGCGTGACCATGCTGGGCGTCACAAAATGGGCCTTCCCGCCGTAAACGGCAGAAGGCCCTTTCCTTAGTGAAAATCACTGACTCAAATAGACAAAATAATCTATTTTTATACCCTTGTAGCCTAAGTATCTAAGCATTGTCGAAATATTGCCTCGATGATAGGTTCCATGATTCACAATACTGAAACTCTTGTCCTGCCGCGTTTCGATAAGTCACTCTCTTCTCAACATCATTCATCGATAATAAATATTGATGAATTTGTGTTTGGTTTTGCCCGAAATCTTCCCTTAACTTGTATTTTAAATTTTAACTTATTTCCCTCATATTGGTACTGCTTATGTTGCATTTATATAGCCGTCCCAAGCTTCACGCGTCAACTCGAACTCGTAACCGGCGAAAACGATCGGATTCCCATCCGCATCGTTGCTGAAAGAACCCGTACTTTCTCGAACCGGTCTCATGCCTAAGCGGTTCAACAGCTTGCACGACGGTTCGTTCGCCGCCGCCGTCCCCATGATGATTTTTGCCGCCTTAAGCTCTTGAAACGCGTAAGCCACAAGCGCACGGCAGCTTTCCAAGGCATAACCCTTTCCATGTTCCCGAAAATCGAAACAATAACCTATGTTGTACACGCCCTGCTCGTCAGTAGGGTTTAAGCAGACATAACCGATAAACCGTCCGCTTTCTTTTAAGCAGACAGCCAAATACTGATCCCCGCTCGCAAACCAATCGCAAGCTCCTTGGATGCCCTCCTCCGAGGTCGGCCAAGGGTGATCGTACTTTCCATAAGGCGACGACATATATTGAACGATCATTTCCCGCAGCGGATTCCCATCCTTCTCCGGACGGAAATTACGCAGGGTCAGGCGCGGCGTTTCCAGGTTTAGCATAGGGTTGACTCCTTTAGATAGAAGGATATAAAACGGCAGCCATGATTATCGTAGAATGAGTTCTTACTTTCCCCTATTATACCATCAACTACCATCAACTACCATAACTAAATCCAAACCTAACAGGGTTAACTTGCTGTCGGACAAGCTGCCCAACTCGTCCTTTTGCCGAAGCGGCGTGCTTGCGGTAAAACCCAGATGAACCATTAAACGGATTCCCCTCCGGGTGAAGGGAACTCCCTATCTTGAAACATCTTGCTTACTAAAGGATATAGGTCATTGTCTGACATAATCTTGTCATCGCATGAAAATACGATCTCTTTCAGATCTTCATGGACAATTATTTCCTTGCCGGCAGCCTTCGCTAAATCTTCTATTGTCAAAACAGCGCGTGAATACGGGCTGGAGTAAAAAATGTCTATGCGCTCATTCTTCAACACTTCAGTTATACGCTTGGCATCTTCCTTCCCCTTGTCCGTTAGTCCCCTGGTGCGTTCATTCCCATCCACCTTAGGGGATTCGCCGTGCCTTACCATATAAATGTATGTATTCATGTTTTCTTCTTTTCCTTCTTCATAAAATACGTTCGTCCGTTATAAATTCCCGGAAAGACTCGTCATACTGATATTCCGCCCCATAGATCCGGCAATGCGCTTCTATCATATAGTGAGCATCGTTTGGGGTGAATGGCCGGATCTAATATATGCGAATAATCGGCAATGTAAAATAGAATAATGAAGCCCTCCACAAGGCAAGTTTGCTTACGCTTAACCTAGTTTGGTCGGTGGAGTAACCGAATTCTTTTAGAGATTTCTTTGGACTAGTCTTTCTTCGAACTCTTTTCTTAGTAGAGAGTAGTGGTATTGATCGCTAATGGACCCGTCGCGAAACCAATAATGTTCTCGATAAGCGCCCTCAAGTTTAAAATTAAAGCTCTCCAGCAATCGGATCGAAGCTTTATTACAAGAAGCAGTCGTAGCATAGACTTTATTTAAATTTAAATTTTCATCGCGGAAGATTTCTTCCAAGAATAAACCGATCATCTTTCTCCCCACCCCCTTTTTTCTACGGAATGGGGGAACATAATAACCAAACTCTCCGCTTCGATTTCTCGGATTATAATCAAAAAGATTTATTTTCCCTACCATCTCACGATCCTCAAGATCAATGATAACATAGTGAAGTTGTCTTTGATTTAAACGAACCTTGAATTTCTCCCGATAAGCTTCGTAATTTTCCAAATCTTCAATTGGTCGACAAGTGTGATTTTCCTTTTCGGTTTCGTCGGCAGCCCACTGATAAATCACCGGCAAATATTCAGAGACATTGGCCTCGGTTAATTTCAACAGTTTGAAAGTCATTTTACTGCCACTTCATTGTCCTGAATGATTCGGGTTGCTTCACTTCTATTCAAATTGATCTCTCCTTAAAATGAAAAGGGTTTGTCTGTTAGTTCCATCATCTCCCGACTTCAATTCATTCCTCAAGATCAAATATCATCTTGTACACATCCGGTTTTGAAGTTTTCATGAAAAAATTTGGCTATCAACTTCAGTTATTCCGCCCCAATCCTTATCCCACGATTCGCTGAACAAAATCGTTGACGGGCGTATATAACCAAATGATCAAATAGAGCGGGCTGGGGACCTGCACCTTGAGCACAGTGCATAATGTTGCCGCAATGCCTGCCAACCAGAGGAAGATGAACACGGCGAGTTGGCCGAATTGACGGGAACGAAGCAAGGAAGGCAGATCAAGAGCTATACAACACGCGGCAACCAACAGAACGGCCAGAAGGTCCATGATACGGCCTCACTCCTTCATGTCATCCTGAAATGATTTATCGATGAGCCCGACCCGGTTGATATGCACGGAAGCTTGATAATGAACGGGCAGCGTTTTTAGGTAATTTGCCCGCTGTTTCTTCAGCTTCTCCCACACCTTCGGATGGGATTGGTAAATTAGTTGGCCAAACCCCAGAATATCGGAGTTGTATTTACTAATAATTTGATCGGCCGCATTTTCCATGAGGTAGATGATCCGTTCTTCCGCCTTTTTCTCCAATTCTCGGATCACCCGGTCGTCATCCAACTTCTCCGTACTCTGCGAAGCCTGAACATTGACGGTGGCGCGTACGGAAATGTAAATATTCGGCTCCCCATCGATGACTTTGACCGTTCGCTTGGTGGAAGTCCGGAGCGCCTCCATCACGATGGGCTTTCCGTCATCTCCTTTCACCGGACCGGCGCTCTTCTTCACTTCACCCATAATATAGTTATAACCAATCGTTTCCTCGTCATTAAGCCATCCGATCAGCTTGTCCTTTTTAAAAACAGCGAGGCCATGAAACTTCATACTTGCTTTGGGCTTCGTGCTTTCCAAGTTTCCCTTCGACCCGCCTGCGGAACGGTCGCCAACGATCTCTATGCTTGACAGCGCGATATTTCTCCCCTCGGCTACTAAGTCGTCAACCAGTTTGTCAATCGTGACGGGTGACGTTCTGGCTGTTGATTGGGACGAGGTCTGTAAGGAATAAAACAGCCGGTTGGCCGGTAATTTATCCAGCGGCGTCAATATCCGCAACACCTCGGAGGCCTGGGCATCCCGCGCGACAGCGATGAAGAAGTCCGTCCGTGGTTCGCGGCTTCTTATAATGACATCCAGCACCGGGGAAATACCAGAGCGGGCTAACTCCTCACCGAGCACCAAAATGCGGATATGCCCCAAATAACTTGATCTGGAGCTCATTAAGGTAAATTTATGCAGTGCTTCAAAAACGGTTGGGACTTTAAATTCGTAAACGGTGACCGGCGTTCCGCCCCCCTTTGCGGTGGTTGTGGCGATTTCCGCAGGAACGACCACCTGCATCGTTACTTTGTACTGGTCTCCCTCCTTATCCAACCCGTACCCTAGGACAAATGCCAGTTCATTAAGCTCTCTTCTTTCCCAGCATCCACTAAGCAAGGCAGGCAGCAAAATGATCAGCATGAACCCGCATAGCGTTGTTTTCAACGTTTTCATCATGGTTTACGGCTCCTCCCGCCCGGTTTGTCCTTGCCGGATCACGTTTTCGGTCCCGGTTTGCTTAGATCTCGTTGTTAACCTCGGCCAAGGAAGACGGAAAACGGAATCTTTCAAATCGCTTTGAATATAGGGTCCGATCGGACTCATATAAGGCATTCCGAAAGAGCGCAGCCCGGCCAAATGCAGCACGATGATAAAAAGGCCGAACAAAATGCCGTACAAGCCCATAAACGCCCCCAGTGCCATCAGGCCAAAACGGATGATTCGGACGGCGATGGACATTCCCGTCTCCGGAATCACAAAACTGGAGATCGCCGTCACGGACACAATGATGACCATGGCGGATGAGATAAAACCTGCCTCTACGGCCGCTTGTCCGATCACCAGGGTCCCGACAATGGAAATGGCCTGGCCGATGTTCTTCGGTATTCTTACGCCCGCCTCGCGCAAAACTTCATAGATGACCTCCATGAGCATCGCTTCGATGAAAGCCGGAAAAGGAACCGCCTCCCTTTGCGCAGCCAAGCTGATCACGAGGGTGGTCGGAATCATTTCCTGGTGATACGTCGTAATGGCCACATAGAGCGCCGGGGCCAGCAGCGCGATAAAAAATGCCAAATAGCGGATAAATCTCAGCAAAGTGGCAATATCCGCCCGCTGATAATAATCTTCGGCAGATTGGAAGAAATTCAAAAAGAAGGAGGGAACTAATAGAGCAAACGGCGTACCGTCCACCAGGATGGCCACTTTCCCTTCTAAAATTCCCGCCGCGATCGTATCGGGGCGATCGGAATTATAGATCGTGGGAAACGGAGTAACGGCCGTATCTTGAATGAATTCTTCGATATAGCCGCTTTCCAAAATACTGTCGGTGTCGATCTTGGCCAGACGCCGTTTTACTTCGGCCACGATTTCCGCATTGGCAACGTTGTTCAGATACATAATGGCCACATCGGTCTGGGTGACCTTGCCGATTTGAAACGTCTCGAGCCATAGATGCCGATCCTTGATTTTTCGCCGGATCAGCGCCGTGTTGGTGCGCAGTCGCTCGGTAAACCCCTCCATCGGCCCGCGTAAAACCGTCTGTGAGTTGGGTTCACCGACATTACGGTCCTCCCAGCCGGGAAGTGCGATCCGCAGCGCGGTATTTGCTCCCTCCAGCAGCAGTATGATACATCCCGATAAGAGATCATGAAACAGTTTGTCGTAATCGGTGATTTCCGTGATATCTCCAGCCATCAGAATGCAATCCTTGAGAAGTTGCAGCTTCTGCGCGGCGTCCAGCTTTTCCGGTTCATCAAATTCGGAGAATCCCCGTTCGGTCAGCGAGTAAAGGATGGAATTGTGCAGGGTGCCGGTATCCACCAGGCCATCGATAAAAAACAAGATCAGCTTTATGTTTGTCCCTAGAATCAGCTTCTTTTTCACCAGATCCGTGCTCCCGCCAAGCGCTTGTTGCAGCAGAATTTCGTTCTCCTGCAGGCGGGCCGACAATTGACCTTCAAGGCTTACTAATTGATCCACTCTCGTCACCCGGGTTCTCCGCCGATAGGCGTTTTTTGCTTATTTTGGTCGATTCGGCCATTATTATTCGCAAAAAATCCAGAACAGGAGCATACTGTCAATTCATTGCCGGCATACTAGCACAGACTGGCGCTGAAATCGCGTACCCGGTCGAAATGTGAGCCCTAGGCGGAAGGATGTATAGGACATGAGCTTGGAAAAAGGACGCTTATCTTCAAGACAACTGACAGTACTTGCCCTATTTGTGTTTGTTGGCGACATGGCGCTGATTTATCCCTTAACCATGGTGGCCGATTCGAATCAGGACGCCTGGATCGCAAGTTTGATCAGCTTGCCGCTGGGGCTCGCCGGTATCCTGATCCCGCTTAAAGTATATTATTTTTATCCTGAGCTGAACCTCATCGAAAAAGTTAATATAATCCTGGGGAAAGGGGTCGGAACCGCAGTCAACTTGTTCTATTTGTTTTTCTTTCTGATGGCAACGGCCATTTACATTCGAGAAATCGAGGATTTCATGTGCACGCATATTTTTGAAGGTACTCCAGGCGCCGTTTTTCGTTTCATGACCCTTTTTCTGGTGATTTACGGTCTTCGCCTGGGTCTTGAGACGCTCAGCAGGGCCGCCGAAATTTTATTGCCGCTCTTCATCCTGTTTTTCGTTTCATTGATGGTTCTTCTGCTTCCGCAAGTCCGGCTGGAGAATCTGTTTCCTATCATGAATACACCAGCCCCTAAATTGCTGCACTCCGTTTTGTTTGGCGTCAGCTATCCGTTTGGCGAAATGATCGTATTTCAGATGGTGCAGCCGTACGTCAAGCGGAACAAGCATACCAACAGGGATATCTTTCTCATCATGATTTTCGGCGCGGTTGTCCTGAATTTAATTTTGTTTCTCTCGATTACCGTACTGGGCACTTATCTAAGCGAGCATCAATTTTACGCCGCCTACATCCTGGCGCAAAAAATCAATATCGGCAATTTCCTGCAGCGAATCGAAGCACTGATGGCCATCGTGTGGGTCATCACCACCTTTTTCAAAACAGCGTTGTATTTCTACGCCTTTACGCTCGGTTCCGCCCAACTGTTTAACCTGAAAGGCTTCCGTTCCTTGATTTTTCCGGTTGGTTTCCTCGTGTTTGGACTTTCGCAACTGGTATCGAAAGATATTGTTTTCTACCTCAAAAAAATCCCCGCCTATTGGGTAGACTGGGATTTTACCGTTTGTTTTGCGATCCCTCTGCTGCTGCTCATCGTTTATTATATTAGGAAACCGAAAATCCGCTTGAACAGCGGCGGCTAATTAGCTCTTGCTATTCAAAAGTGAGCCCTCCCAATCACCAACACATCGGAGTTTACCTCCTCCATTTCGATGACGACCCCGTCGTCCGTCCTATGAACCACCGGCCGCATCGGGCACCGGATTTCCAGGTCAAACAGCTCAAACGCAAACGCATCCGGCGCTAGCCGTAAATGGACGGCATGGCTGTAAGGAACGTAAGCCATCAGCGTATTCCCGTCCCGGCTGACGGCGGCGCGGATGCCGGACGGCACGTCGATCAGCAGCTCCTGGGCCGGACGGCAGCCGAGCATCTCATGCCTTTCCATCAGCCAGGCGCCCAGGGCAACGTCCGAGGCCCCGGGAAGCCGCAGCGCCGTCCGCCAGTCGAATGGCACCTGCGAGGCATGCGCTTTCGTGAAACGCCGCCCTCGCCGGTGCCAGGACCATAGGCCGTGGGCGCCGTAAGCAAAGCCGGCCGAGGCCCCGGAGAGCACACTGGACCAGAATGCCCTGCGCACCGCAAAGGCATCGAAACGGCCGTACGCCCCATGATGGCCGTGCCCTTCGTAGCAGGGCTCCGCGTTGACGACCGGGCGGCCGTTCGGCCGGGCCGCGAAGCTCATGGCCAGCCCGTAGGCATCCGGCTGGTCCGCCAAGCTATGCCCGGACTGGTAGGCATAAAAGTCCAGCCCCGGATGCCGGTCAAGCCGCTCCGGCAGAGCGGCCAATCTGCCGCACACATGCAGCGAAGCCAGGGCTTCGGGGGCGACCCGCTTCAACATCTCCAGCGCATGAAGATAATAGTCCGCCGCTTCTTCCGTTTCAAAATTCGTATCGCCGCTGATATAATACAGCGGATCGTAAGGCGAAAACGTCCGCACCGCCAGGCCGACATACGAAGCGACATGCTCCCGGGGCATTATAGACGATGCCCCATTTTGCCGCGACATCCAGGTTCCGGGCACGTATTCTCCCCATAGAAGCACCAGGGCGCAGGTCATCCCCCGGGCAAAAGCCATCTCCACCATGCGGGCGGCCTGCCGGAAATACGCCGGATTCGGTTCGGCGAAATTCAAAGAGTCGTCCTCCTGCAGCGCAAACGGACAACGTCCCTCCAGCAGGCCGCTTCCGTCATGCATGATCGGCAAGACGGAGATTTGCAGAACGTTATACCCCTGCCGGCGGCGGACCTCCAAATAGTCCTCCCATTCCTCAAGTTCGGCACCCGAAAATGCGTTCCATACCGTATCTCCCAAATAAAAAACCGCTTTCCCATCTTTCCGAAAAAAACGGCCGTCCGGCGAAACGGACCATTTCACAGCGATCAACCTCCCCGGCGCGCTTACCCCTTCATCTCGCTGGGCGCCACGCCCCAATATTTGCGGAACACTTTGGCGAAATAACTGACATCGCGATACCCGGAGGCGTTCGCTGCGTCATACACTTTCATCCCGCCGCTCAAATGCTCCTTGGCCAACTCCATTCTAAGCTTCAGGACGTATCCCGAAAAGGCAATACCCGTTTCCCGCTTGAACAAGCGGCTTAAGTAGGACGGATTGACATACAGGCGCTCGGCCAAGGTATGCAGGCTTAAATCCTCTTCGCCCAACATCTGTTCGATCGCTTCCATCATTTGTTTGACCAGCCGGTGGGTGGAGCTTCGGCGTTCATGTTCCCGATAAGCGGCAATGTGGCCTGCGGCCCGCTTGGCCCACTCGACAATCTGGTCTTTGGACAACAAGGATTCGAAGGAGAGGAACCGGCGGTAATCGTCCTGCAGCACCTTTTGCATCGACCATCCGCGGGACTGGATCATCCGCGTAAATACGCTGCTCAAATGCAACAGATGCTCGTAGGCCAGCCCGGAGGAATCGGCCCGGGCGTAAACCGCCTCGAAATATTCGTCGATCAAGCGGTAGGCGCCGGCCGAATCCCCGGCATGCAGCGCAATCTCAAGCTTCTTCTCGAAGCCGGCATCGATCGCAATGGGATGTTCGCTGTTCTTCACGTCCAGGTAAGGAATGACGATTTCATTCCCGTAAATCGCCCGCTCCTGCAGCGATCGGCACGCCTGCCGGTAAGAATGCGGGACTTCGGCCAGCGTGCCGACGATCGTCCCGAGGCCCGCGCTGGCCGTCAACTTCAGGCATTCCTTCACAACGTTCAACAGGCGCGGGACCTGCAGGTTGACCCGCTTGGCCAAAGTCTGCTCCGCGCCCTCTCCGCGCTCATAGAACAGCAGCACCGCGGTACCGTCGGCGTCGGCGAAAACCCGGCAATCCTGCCCCTCGGCCAATTCCCCGGCGATGGACTCCAACGAAAATTGCAGCAAAGGCAAATCCGCCGCCGTAAAACGCGACTCCTCCGCAGGCAGCGGATCGATGTCGCATACCGTCACCGCAAAATGGGAATATGCCTCCAGTTCCAAGTTCAGCTCCCGCATATGCTTGTGCAGCTCCCATTCGGCATAACGGTCCAGCATCCAGTTGCGGCAAAAATCCGCCCGCAGCTGGGGAAGCCGTACCTGCCATTTCCGCTGCAGCTCCGCGAGGTTATGCTTCTCCGCCAGCTCCCGGCGGATTTCATCGGCCGCCGTAAGCACGGCATTCAGGATCTCGTCGTCGCCGGCCGGCTTCAGCAGATAGTTCATCACCCCAAGCCCGATCGCCGCTTGCGCGTACGGAAAGTCGTCATGGCCGCTCAAAATGACGATTTTGAGCTGCGGCTCCTTGCGCAGCGCCGCTTCCGCCAATGCCAGCCCATTCATCTCCGGCATCTCGATATCGAGCAGCACGATATCCGGCTTGCGCCGCTCCATTAAGGCGAGCGCTTCTTTTCCGTTTTCGGCCAGACCTACGACCTCGATGCCGTGCCGCTCCCACGGGATATTGTGGGCCAGGCTGTTCAAGATGCGAATTTCGTCTTCCACAATCATCAGGTTCATAACTCCGCCCCCTCTCCTCTTTCCAGCCTGCAAGGTTCCGCCGGAAGGTCGATCGTCGCAACTGTCCCTTCCCCTTCCTTGCTCTCTACCGTAAGCTGCGCCGCCCGGCCGTAATAAATCCGGATTCGCGCCTGCACGTTCAGCAGGCCGAAAAACTCGGATTGCTGTTCGGGCGGCCCGTTGAATTCGCCGGTTTTGGCCCGTTCCAACGCCTGCTTCAGACGGGCCAGCCTAGGTTCGGGGATCCCTTTCCCGTTGTCCGACACCTGCAGGATCAGGCGATCTCCGCGAACCTCCGCCGTAATATCCAGCCGGCCGCCGCTCCTTTGCTTCTCAAGCCCGTGCAGGATCGCGTTCTCCACCAGCGGCTGAAGCAGCAGCTTGAGAATGTGCAGGCTGCCGCTATCCTCGGAAGCGCGGTAAGAAACCGCAAATTGATCGGAGAACCGCAGCTGCTGGACGCGAACGTAATAGTGCAAATGTGTAAACGTCTCTTCCACGGTAAAGGCTTCGCGCCCCTTGCTTAAGCTGAGGCGGAAAAAGTGGGATAAATTCAGCACCATCGCGCTGATCTCCTCCGCCTCGTAATTTTTGGCCGTCCAATAGATGGAATCCAGGGTGTTGTACAGGAAATGCGGGTTGATCTGCGCCTGCAGAAACTTCAGCTCGGTTTTCGTCACTCGCAGCTGCTGTTCGTAGATGTCGCGAATCAAATGCTGCTGCTGGCTGGCGGTTTGGTTGAACGCGTCGGTCAAATAACCCAGCTCGTCCTGGCGCTGATTCGGCAACTGTATGTTCAGATTGCCTTTTCGCAGCTGTCTCATACCGGAGACAAGGCTCGAGATCGGCGATGAAATGCCGCTGTACACGACCCAGGAAATCCAAACGGCCAGCACGAAACTGATGGCGATAATGCCATAGGTAAAAATCTGGAGCGGCCGCGATTTCCGGTAAATTTCGCCCTCCGGCTGGATCAGGACCAGGGACCAGCCGCTGCTGGGCGAGTGGACCCGGAGAATCATATCCTTATCCGGCGAGCCGGCCACCTCCCGCAGGATCACTTGGCCCGGTCTGATCTGCGCGAGCGGCATCGGCAACGGCTCCGTCCCGCTATTGCTGACGACCAAGCGCCCCGCACCGTCGAACAAATACACTTTGGACCCGTCGTTCGGCATCAAATGGGCCAGGGAACGCAGCAGCTTATTTTTCGGAACGGACAACATGACGACGTTTCTCCCCCGCTCCGGACTATATAAATCAAGCAGCCTCATCAGGATCAGATTGTTTTGATTGAAGATCGGGTCCGGCAGTCCGGACAGATTCTCTTCGGTACGGCCCGGCATATAATAAATGCCTGCGCCGTTCGCTTCCACGACCTCCCGGTACCAATCTTCGGAGGCGTAGTTTTCCCGGTGAAGCACCCCCAGTTTGGTGGTGACGAGCGAACCCGATTTGCTGTGAAAAATCATCGCGTCGGTCAAATAGTCGTTGACCATGGTGATGTTGGAGATTTGGTCCAGCACCTTCATGAAATCGATGATCGCTCCCGGCGATAACGTCTCGTCGCCGTAATTCAGGCGGGACGTCAAATTAACGTCGGTGGAAATCAGCGTGGACAGGTTCTCGATCCCGTCCAGGGTCAAATCGACGAACTCCAGCGCGGAGCTCATGGCGCTCATCGTCCGTTCGCCCAACTCCTGCTCGAGGATTTGCTGCGAGCGGAAATTGGCGAACATGCTGAAGCCGACCAGCGGAAGCAAGATAAGGATGAAATAACACGTTAGTTTGACCTGAATCGATTGCTTGAATTTCCCGCGAAGTTTCGCCAGCCAGCTCATAAGGTTCCTCCCACGTTCCCGGCGGTTGCTCGCCTTTATCCGTCCACAATTCTAGTTTATCTTATACCGGCGCGGCTCGTCCGAAAATAGAGGAAAACAGCGCTCTTGAACAAGAGCGCCATCCTCCGGCAACAGGGTTATTTGCTGGCGTACCACGCATTGACTTCCTTGGCGATTTCTTCGCCGCCGTTTTTGCTCCAATCGGCGACGTATTGATCGAAAGCATCCAGCGGAAGTTCGCCCATAATGATTTTCGTAAAGACTTCGATTTCCATCTTGGACAGCTTGGCTCCGTATTTGCCCATGGCCGGCGTCGGCACGCTGAGATATTGATCCCGGATGGCCACGGCATCGATTTTGTCGACGATTTCGTTCAGTTTAAACTCCATGCCAAGCGAGTCAAGCCGGTCGCGGTTTTCTTCCGCCATATAGGGAATGACCGTTTCGCTGAGCGTCTGGCGGTAAATGTGTTTGTTATGCTGCTCGAAATCGGTTACGACCTTTCCGTCCTGCAGGCTCCACACCTCGTTCTCGAAGCCCAGCAGCAAGGTGCGGTAGCCGTCGCCGATCATGAAGTCGAGCATGCGGATGACCGCGTCGGGATTTTTGCTCGTAACCGGTACCACATTGTAGCCGGCCACGTAGCTGTTGCCCCAAGTGCCTTGCTTGCCGTCCAGACCCGTCGGGAAGTCCAGCGTGATCCACTCCGCGTTCGGATCGTTGTTTTGGTTAGTGAGGATCGGCCCCCGCGTATCGTACCAGTTCCCGGCGAACAAGCCGACCTTGCCGCTGGCGATCTTCTCGTCCACATTGGCCATTTTGTTCAACGCCCATTCGGGATCAATCAGTTTCTCTTGATACAAGCCCGCCAGGTAACCAAGCGCCTCCTTCATTTCCGGCAGCGTGCTGGCGTTGACCAACTTCCCGTCCCGCTCCGTCCACTGCCCTTTCTGGATCCCCCATGCTCCGACGAAAGGCGCGATTTTGCCCAGGTTCTCCTGCAGGATCAATCCAAAGGTGTCGGGTTTGCCGTTCCCGTCCGGATCCTGCTGCGCGAAAGCGCGAATGACGTTCTTGTACTCCTCCAGCGTTTTCGGCGGCTGCAAGCCCAGCTTGTCGAGCCAATCCTTGCGCGCGAACATGATTTCGTTCCCCGGAATCGGGTTCAGGTTGGGGATCGCGTAAATTTTCCCGTCCACCGTGACCATTTCCCACGCTTCCGCCGGGATGTTCTTTTTCAGGTTCGGACCGTATTGATCGATCAACTCGTTTAGCGGCGTGAGCGCTTTTTGGCGGACATAACTTTCAAACCAGTTGGCATCGTAAGACAAAATCATATCCGGCAAATCGTCCGAAGCCATAATGACGTTCAAAGCGTCGCCGTAGCCGTCCGCCGGAGGCGTCTTCAACTTGATGTCGAGATTGGTGTTCTCGCGAATGTAGTCGATGTACGGGTTGTTGTTCTCATCCATACCTTCCGGGAACTTGCGCCCGGCGTTGTTCAGGACGATCTCGATCGACTTTTTCTCGAGTGCGTCGCCCGAGCCGGAGCCGGAAGCATTGCCCGTCCCCTCGCTTGCGCCGGGCGAGCAGGCCGACACGGCGATCAGCGCCAGCAGCATGAGGACGGACGTGACGCGTTTGGTTTTTCTGTTTGTTTTCAAATGACATTCCCCTTTCGAAATCGAATTGGCCAGGTGATTAACCTTTGACGGACCCCAGCATAATGCCTTTAACAAAGTGCTTCTGCAAAAACGGGTATACCAGCAGGATCGGTACGGTACTGGCGATCAGCGCCGCCGCCTTCAGCGACTCCAACGCAAGCAGCGTGCTGTCCAAATTGGCGGAATAGCCGTTGTTGTTGCTGATGTTCGACTGGTTGAACATGATCAGCTCGCGGAGATAAACCTGAAGCGGGAACAGGTTCCGTTCCGTTACGTAAAGCACGGTATCGAAAAAGGCATTCCAGTGTCCTACCGCATGGAACAGCGTTATCGTGGCGATCACCGGCATGGACAGCGGCACGACGATGCGCACGAGGGTACCGACATTCGTGGAGCCGTCGATCTTCGCGGATTCCTCCAACTCGACCGGTACGCTTTGGAAGAAGTTCTTCATGATGATCACATTAAACGCGCTGACGGCGCCCGGGATGATATAGACCCAAAACGAATCGAGCAGCCCCACGGCTTTCACGACGAGGAAGGTCGGGATCATCCCGCCGTTGAACAACATCGTGAACACGATCATGAACATGATGGCGGAGCGCCCTTTGATGTATTTTTTGGAAAGCGGATAGGCCAGCATGCATGTAATCACGATATTTATGCACGTTCCGACGACCGTTCGCAGCAAGCTAACTTTGAAAGCGCTGAGGAACGCGTGTTCCGATAGCACTTTGCCGTACGCTTCCCAACTGAAGTCGACCGGCCAAAGATGCACCTTCCCCGATGTAATGGCTTGATGGCTGCTGAACGACTGGGCGACGACATGCAGGAAAGGCAGCAGCGCCAGCAAAGCGATCAGCCCCAGGGCCGCGTAATTCAGTTTTGAGGCGATCCGTTCTCCCCTGGATAATTTCATTTTTTCGCCTCCCTTACCATAAGCCCTCATGCCCCATTTTTTTGGCCGCTTGGTTGGCCGCAACGACCAGGATGAAACTGATCACCGACTTGAATAAGCCGACGGCGGTGGTGAAGCTGAACTCGCCCTGCGTGATGCCGGTGCGGTAGACGTAGGTTTCGATCACGTCCGCCACGTGATAGACCAGCGGATTGTACAGCACGAAAATCTGCTCGAACCCGACATCCAGCACGCTGCCTAACCGCAAAACGAACAAAATCACGATGGTGCCCAACAGCGAGGGCAGCGTGATGTGGATCAACTGCTTCCACTTGCCGGCCCCGTCGACGACCGCCGCTTCATACACCTGCGGGTCTATAGACGACAATGCGGCCAGATAAATGATCGCTCCCCAGCCGACCTCTTTCCAGATGTCGCTGGCGACCAATACGGTTCGAAACCAGTCCGGGTTGCCCAGGAAAAAGATCGGCTCAAACCCAAGCATCGTCAATACTTGGTTAATAATCCCGCTGGACGGGGAAAGCACGTTGATCAAGATCCCGCCGATGATCACCCACGACAAAAAGTGCGGCAGGTAAACCAGCGTCTGGATGGAGCGCTTATACAACATATGTCGAACTTCGTTGAGCATCAGCGCCAAAATGATCGGTCCCGGAAATCCCCACAACAGCTTGTATAAACTGATCAGCAGCGTGTTGCGAAATACCGTGTAAAACTCGTCGTCCATGAACATGTTTTTGAAATGTTCAAGCCCGACCCATTCGCTTCCGCGGATGCCGGCAAAGGCGCTAAAGTCCTGAAAAGCAACGATAATGCCCCCCATGGGCAAATATTTGAAAATGATAAAATAGGCGATGCCCGGCAGCATG
Organism: Paenibacillus sp. JL3B1040; assembly: GCF_057063165.1. Taxonomy (NCBI): domain Bacteria; kingdom Bacillati; phylum Bacillota; class Bacilli; order Caryophanales; family Paenibacillaceae; genus Paenibacillus; species Paenibacillus tiangongensis. Next base: position 4,614,486 of record NZ_CM169317.1, read on the forward strand.
ATCAGGTACAAATCCCAATATTTCCTTAGCGCGCCGGATCCTTTCGCCTTCGGTACGTGCGGCCGAGCGGGCCGAAACCGCCTCCGGGCCGCCCCAGGCGTCCCGGCCTCCGCCAAATCCCGAGCCATAGGAGCCCCCCTTCCCTTTCTTGGTTGCTATAGCTTGTCCTCCGTACGGGACACTTCCATTGTAATCGCTTCCCGTAGAGCAGGGTAAGGCGATGTCGATGACCTTTTTCGGGAGTTTGATGACTTCTTGGGAAGGGGTTGAGGCGAAAAAACGGCAAGACCTATTGAAATAGCTGGTCGGAATAGAGAGCCGATGCTGTGCAGTGGACAAGAAGTTGTAAGTCCGGTCCCAAGCCTTCGTACAAAGGCTCTCGTGCATCGGCCCAATGCAGGGGGGTGTACGAAAAATCGTACAAACCCTGCTGTATGGCCTTGGGTCCAAAGTTGTCCACCATTCATCGTCCGGCCACATAGAGTCCGGAAGCGGCGAAAGCCACCCGTTTCACGTCCCTCCCCGCACGATGAAGGCTAAAAACGCCGGGTTCAAAGAACCTGGCGTTTTGGCAGTTTTGGCAGTTTTAACGTTTTAATCGTTTAACAGTTCCGGTCCTTCTGCGCCTGCTTTAGCGCGATCCGGCCGCATGGACCGGGCTACTCTTTCAAAAACCGGACATCCTGGCGCGCCAGCTCCCGGTGCAGCTCATCGATATGGATCTCGCTAAGCGGAATGTCATGCTCCGCCGCCAGCGACGCGGCGATGCCGGCCGACTGCCCCAAAGCGTAGCAGGTTGCCTGCACGCGCATGGAGGACATCGCCACATGGGTGGCGGAAATCGCCCGGCCGGCCACAAGCAGGCCGCGGATTCCTTTCGGCAGCATACAGCGGTACGGGATATCGTACCCGCTAACTTTGCGTTCGTCGGTCCCGCCGCGTCCATCCGGGTTATGAATATCGATTTCGTAATTCGTTTGGGCCACAACATCCGGGAATCTCCGGCCGGACACGACATCCTCTTCGGTCAATACGTATTCGCCTTGAATCTGGTTGGTTTCCCGTACTCCGGTCTGTCCCGGCACATGGGAGAGGATGTAATTCTCATACCCGTTGCGCTGCAGATAGTCCGCCACCGAAAACACCTGGCGCAGCGCTTCCTTCTCCGCCCGACTCACGTCCTTCACGCTGGCCCCGTTGCCTTTGACGCGGGTCATGTTGACCAGCAGCGTCCCTTCGTCGCCTTGCTCCCAATGCAGCAGTCTCCCTTGCGGCAGCTCCGATACGTCTTCGTAGCGGTAACACCCTTCGGGCAGTTCCCGCCGAACGGGCTTCCCGGTGTTTTGCATCATGAACATCAGCGTCATCGGCTGCGTCATCCCATCGGATTCCCTTCCCGTCGTATAACCGGCCCCCGCGTCAATCGCGACCCGGCCGTCGCCCGTGCAGTCGATGAAGACGTGGGCCTCCAGGGCGATCAGCCCTTCCCGCGTGTTCAAGACCACGGCCTTCACCCGATCGCCTTCCATGACCGTTCCGCAAAGACCGGCGTGAAACAGCACCTCGACGCCTTCCTTTTCCAGCTTCTCGTTCAGGTAATGACGCAAACGGAACGGGTTGAACTGCGGCCAAATCGAACCCTCATGCTGTTCCGGCAGCGCTTGCTCGGGAAGCACCTCGGACACGATTTCCCGGTAAATCCCCGTCACGTTGCCGACCCCCATGAAAATGCTGACGTTCGCCAACGTCCCCATTCCCCCGAGTTGGCCGGAATGCTCGGCGAGGATAACCCTTTTTCCGCTGCGAACCGCAGCGATCGCCGCGGCCACGCCCGCCGGGCCGCCGCCAACGACGACGATGTCCGCCCGGTCATATACCGGTACTTTCCTTTCAAACGCATAACTTTTCATTGAAAACGCCTCCATCCTTTTTGCTTTCATCTTAGTCCGGGATGGAGGCGCGAGCTAGTTCCATTTTAGTTTCATTTCCTGCGGATCAACAGTCGATACGATACGGCGGACGGTGCTTCCCGCATGCCAGCGGCACTGTAGCCGCGAATGCTCAAACGGCAGATGCGGGTTGGCCAACCGCCACAGCATCCGGTCCGCCGCGCGAGTGCCCGTCTCCCGGACGGGGAGCTCCGGCCGGGTCAGCTCGGGGAGGAAGGCGTTTTCCGACGTTTCCAGGCTGACCAGCGAGACGTCGTCCGGAATGGACAGGCCCAAGCGGCTGCAGGTGTAATAGATCCAAGGCAGCAAGTATTCGATGGCGCAAAGGACGGCCGTCGGACGAAGTGCCTCCCATTTCTCGACGAACGCCTGCGTCCATTGCTCCTGCGTCCCCGCCGGCTTGAGCAGAAGCTCCTCCGCCGGACGCGGGATCCCGCCTGTTTTCAAGGCTTCCCCAAACGCCTGCCACCTTTGCCTGAACCCGCGCTGGGTCTCGATATCGCCGACGTACATGATCCGGGTATGGCCCGCTGCGACAAGGGTGTTGACCGTTTGGGCCATGGCGTCGTTGACGTCCCAAATCACGCTATCCACACGCATGCCCGGTTCGGGGTAGTTGAGCATGATTTTGGGGAGCGGTAGCCCCATAAGCTGGCGCTCCAGCGCGGGCGGTAGCGCCGGCGCGATGAATATGCCGGAGGCATACGGCAAACCCGCCCGTTCAATCCACTCCCGCAGCGGCCCCGGCCGGGTGATTTGGCCGGGAAACAAGGTCAACTCGACCCGGTGGCCGAACTCTAGCAGGCGGTCCTGAATCGCGGCAAACAACAGGTTCGTCACCTCCCCGCTCCACCCGGCCACAAAAGCGAACCGGTGCGCCTTCTGCGCCAAGGGGGCCAGCTTGTCCGCCAGGACCGCTTCCTCCTGGGCCCGCGTCCGATAGCCCATTTCCCGCGCCGTGCGGAACACTCTTCTGCGCGTCTCCTCCGACATCCCCGGCTTTCCCCGGAGCGCCTTGGAGACGGTATGAACGGTTAATCCCAGCCGAGCGGCCAAATCCTGCAGCGTAACGTCTTTTTTTCGGCCCATTCCGACCCCTCCAGATATTCCTTAACGATCATTTCTCTCCAACTAGCTATCTATTATGATTTCTTTTATTTTTCCAATCACCTCTTCAATGCCGGTTTCACTTGTATCAACTTTAGTGGTATCCATATTCTCATACATGCTTAACCGCTCGATGCTCAACTTGATTTGTTCTTTCGAACGATGATCTTGATTCATTCTTTGTCGCAATGCAGCTTCGGAGCACATCAAAGTCACTTTCTTAACCTGAAAATCTAAATCACCAAGACGATCCAGCAAATTATTCAGAATCTCTTCACGATGAATAACCCAATTGAAAATAACATAGTCGAACATGGAGTTTGTCAAAAAGCTTCTAAGTAAATAGGTTATGTTGCTCTCTACCATTCTGATGTTTTCTTCGTTGACTACCCAGGGATTCATCATCCAGCACCAATCCCCATCCAGCCATACCGCTTTATCCAGTGACTTATATAATTCTTTACAGACTGTGGTTTTTCCGACTCCCATTGTTCCGTTGATTACGATCAGTTTCTTCATCGAGTACACCTTCATTGATTGATTTTTCAAAGTATCGAACTACAATGAATATGATTTCACAGACGACTTTCCAAATCACAACCGCGATTAAAAACAAAATTACGCCTTGGAATATACCTAGAGGCAAATTGTTGACTTCTTCTCCAGTATACCAATCGCCAACTTTTATCGTCTTTTGGTAGGTATGGGTTAAATACACCGTTTTTCCGAATAGGACTGATTTATATAGGATCGGGATGAATCCAGTATAAAATAAAACTGTGATTAAAATCTTTGAAGGAATTTCTCCAATTTGGAAAACCTTTTTCCCCATATCATTCCACACCCTTTAGCTTGATTTGCGTTGAATTTTCAGGTTAAAACTTGTTAGTTTGAAGCTCTTGTTATCTTGGATTAACTTTCAATAAAAGCAGTCAAATCAATGGTCTTCAAATCATGGTGTAATCTTGAAAAAGGATAACCGCTGCAATAGCAATTATTAGGGGTTTTGTATAAATCATTTCCAATCCTCTCCGCATTACAGATATTGGAAGCTCGTAACTCTACTGGGATAGATTATTGTTGCGACCTTTGCAGCCATTGTTCGAATTCGGCAGGTGTTCGCACCTGATCGTCCAGTACGGCCGTATAGATGTCATAGCTTTTTACTTGTATTCCGTACTCGCTTCTCGATGCCCAGACGGCTTTAATACTCAGGATAGAAACGACTGCTTCCGAAGTAAGACGACCTGGAATGGTGCGAATATGCTGTAGATCGGGCTGCTTTTCAGGCTCATCTATAAACCAAATATCCAGTCGCCATTCGTTCCCGCGCCGGGATTGATAAACCAGACCGATATAATAACCGTCCGGGTAGACCGGATCGGTGTTCCAATCGCCGGTATCGTTCAGCCATTTCAACTGCCGAACCCGAGGGTTGGACATCAACTCCGAAACCACACTGGTTATTGCAGCGATGTTCAGCTCGGAACAAATCACCGTCATATCGAGATCTCGCCAGACCATTAAACCAAGCGCCGCACTCCCTACTTTTACGGGAGTACCGACGGTCTCCAGCAATCGTTGAAGGTTCAACTCTTCCACAAGCTCAGCCGCTTCAGCTTGCAGGCGCATTTGGCGGGCAAGCAATTCTTCACGTTTCATCATTTCTCGTTTCGCCCCTCTAGATGTCCTTAATTACAAGGACCGCAATTGATGTTAGGTAGTTGCTACAAGAAACTCCTCTCCGCTTGGTAGCCGAAGTCCATCTGTTCGGCCGGTGAAGTAGCGGTTGTTCAGATCGGCCGAAGATACGTGCCTGACTTCTCGAAAGCCGGCTTCACGGGCCATCTCCAACATTTCCGGCGGTGTAAAGAAGCTGATGAAAGGTGTGCCGCTTGCCCTGGCTCCTTTCTTCGCCGTTTCGACCTCGGAATGCTCCTCGGACCCTGTTTGCTCAAACGGCAACAAAAATGTCATGGCCAGAGTGGAACCGGGGGCGAGCCGCGCAACCTGACGAAGCGTCGCAGCGATTGCGTCCTTGGTGAGATATTGCGTGACGCCCGTGGAGGCTACCACGGTTGGACGGCCTGTGTCAAAACCGGCATTTTTCAGTTGCTCCCACCAGAACCAGCCCGCTTCAAAATCGACCGGAACGAGGCGCAGCCATTCTGGGACGCCAAAGCCAAGATCAATTAAACGTTGTCTCTTCCAGGCCTGTGTGCCCGGTTGGTCGACCTCAAAAACCCGCATCCTGGAGGCGATCTCCGGCCGGCGTTGGGCAAAGGTATCGAGGCCGGCCCCGAGGATCACATACTGAGTGACTTCTTGCCCGAGCTGTTCGACGACCAAATCCTCAACGAAACGGGCGCGGGCCACAATGGATGCTCTAAAGCCGCTGCAGAACTGAGGATCCATGTCGGGGCGTTGGTGCCAGTCGTCATCCGGGTCAACCAGCTGTAGGCCGACCTCATCTTCAAGCACATGCGGAGGTGAATCGACCTGCATATGCAAAGCCCGCCACAACGCAACCCGTACTGCCGTATGGTCGGGTTCTGTAAATTGCTTATCATACATGATGTTCTCTCCTTTCGAGCGGATCACTCGTTTTAATATCTTTTGTTGAATTCAATAAATTTTAGTATAATTTCTACTCTTTCATTAACGGATTGATTTCCCTCTATTCGCAATACAGGACAAGTTAAATCTGAAACCCAGTGCGCGTGTAAGGCCCTACTCCTAACCTCAAGCCCGGCCGTGTCATAGAGAGCGGCCCATTCCAAAAATGCCTTGGATGGTTCGTGCTTGTCCCCCCCGGGCCTCCATCAAAGTTCACATGGGGTAAATGTTGAGATAATTCTCTGCCTAATGTCGTTGCACCCAAGCCGGAAGCTCCAAAAATGTGTATCCGATTATACATAAAATCCTCCGGATTGTCCTCCATATTTACTGCAAACTTATGCTTCAGTCCATGTAGTTCTTATGTAACCGATCTATGAAAACCCGACTGATAGAGAAAGTGCGCATCTACAAGCGTCGGGACAATTTCAAATTGTATAATAAATTCATTTCGATTAACTACCAATGGATATATCCCGACTTCTTTAAGATCTTATAGGTCATTGGATTCAACTCATGGATGGGCTCTTTTAAACTAAAATAGTTCAGCTCAAGTCCTTCATCATCATTGATGGTTGGAACCCCGGATACCTTGTGAGCTTCATAAACAATGATTGCATTGTATACTTCATCGCCATGAGGATATTGGTAGTACATATCCCTTCCGGACAAGACCGTTATAAATTTCAGTTCTTCTGCATGTAGACCCGCTTCTTCATATAATTCCCTATATCCTGCTTCTTCAAAAGTTTCAGCCAATTCTAAAGCTCCTCCAATGACTCCCCAATCTCCTGTATCCGTTCTTCTTTGAAGGAGTATATGCTTTTCTTCGTTCAAGACGATAACCGTCACGCCAGTCAAAATTAAAGGTCGAGTACCAACCAATTTCCGGAGTTCTGAAATATATCCCATCTGGATTCCTCTTTCTGTTATTCTTTTTCTGCGATGTCGGATAACTGGGGCATTGTTGGCCGAGCTTACTTCCTCGTTTATTCGTATTAACTTTCCGAATACCATTTCGGTTTAATAAGTCTAAAATATTCATGGTCTTCTAACACTCTATCTATTTTATCCATCATGATATCGGTTTCTTCTGGTTTAACTTTTCTTATCCATACAACCGATGAAATAAGACACATAGCTAAATAAAGCGAATACAATCTCCAGAAAAGATCATCAGGTTCTGAGTCTTGATGATATCCTTTAATCTGACCAATTGAAAATGGAATGCTTACTTCCGAACTAAACATTCCTGCCTTCAGAAATTCATGAATGGGATCTCCCCAATCGTATCTATCAAAATCGATCACTCCCGAAAGTTGATTATCCTTTATTATAAGATTTCCAACATGAAAATCGTCATGCTGAAATAGATTGGGTCTATCCTTCATTAGATGTAAATGATCTTCAATAAAAGATAAAAAACTTGAATCCTTCTTAATTCTAACATCTAACTGGAAATACTTATTAAGGTATTCATTATGCTTCTTAAGTTTTCGCTCATACCAAGGGGTAATATTATTTGGAGCTATATAGTTGTGGATTTTTTGCAATTCTCTCCCTGCTTCAACTCCAATATGGAATTGCTCTGTCAACGAAAGCTTAGAAAGAACTTCAGCGGCATCATCCCCTTCTATGAAAGATAACACCATAAATCCAATTCCCAAGTCTTCTAAAATGCCCACCTCTAGCGGCCTTGAGCATTTCACGTTATATTCCTTCATCCTCAATAAAACCGCAAATTCCATTACTTTTGAAGAATAGTGTTTAGGATCAAAAGTTCTGAGAAGAAACTTCTCATCATCTCTTAAAACAATATATTTCTTATCACTTGAATATCCTTGATGTATTGGTTCAATTTGAACATCGCCTTGTAAAAACGGAATACGTTCTATTAGTAACTGCTCCATGAAATCCCCCCTCACAGGTATATCCCACTTCCTTGAATTGCCTCGGTCAGGCCAAAGAGCGGTAGCCCCCTAGCGTGATTACGGTATTAGGTGATGTCAAATGCTTCCAATCATCTCTCACTCGGGTTTCATATGCCTTCTCCGCATCTACGACGCGACCCGGCTTAAGATACCTCTTATCTTAGGCCGGGTCGTGTGTTGTCTGAACCTTCTATTTGACTTTTGATATTGTTTCATTAGGATTTTTTGGAGAAATGTATTTTAGTCTATGTTTATCAAATAGTTTTTTTTCGTAAGAAATTATATATTCTTTATTTTCCTCTATCAATTTAGATATATCAACAGGTAATAAAACAGTTCTTACTCGGTTGCTTAAATTTACTACAGTTATTTCATTCTTGCTTACATTCCGTATGGTTACTGCTTCAAAAGTTGAAGAACTATATGAATTCCAAAACATGAATAATGCTACAATTATCAAGAATACAATTCCACAATTTTTATATGATTTCATTGTTTACCGCTCCTTTCCGTTTGACGACAACCCCTCGCAGTGAGTGCAGTGTTATGTACCGTTGGGGCTATCAGTGAATTAGCTTCCCAAGCTCTTGTCTTATCTCATCATTGATTCCATTTTGCTTTAGTAGTTCTTTTATTAGATACGCATTTGCTTTGTCTTTATTGGCGTTTAGATATTTCAGCAGAAGATTCGCTTTTTCTTTCCTGCCCATCAGATCGTAAGCCACATACCAAATCTCTGGATTCGATAAATGTATTCCATGCATCTTTACAAAGCTAGAAACCGGTAAATTTATGATATTATCATTAGAATAACAAGCAAATTTTCCTATAAAATCTATATGAAGTGCATTTATGCTTAACCTATACTCACTGGCAAAAGGGGAGTCTCCACTCCTTTGATCAACCCAATCATATCCACGGATGGCCTTAATTAATGTGTCTTTTGGGCACTCAACCGTAATATCCCAATCATGAATTGAATCCGTCAACCCCAAAAAATAGAGCAATCCACTTCCGCCAAGTGCGTATGCAATATTATTCTCTTCTAATCTATTTAGAATTGGAATTATCGCTTCATATGTCATTTTGAATCTCCTCACACTAATGAGTATCGTCCCAATTACACTTCAACGATTCCTCAAACGGAAACTTTATAAGGAACGGATTCAGCAGTTTGGAGCCATTCCACGAATTCAAGGTCTTCTTTCAGCTTTCTTGTTCCCATTCCACCAGGAAGGAACACGAGGTCGTATTTAGACAAATCAGGTTTTATAACATTCACTTTGACTTGCATTCCAAGTTCATCCGTTACTTCCTCGGTTAGCCCACAAATATCCCATGTGGTTTCCCTGGTTTTATCGAACTGTCGTAGTCGATAGATAACGTCATAAAATCCGATAAAATCAAGAAAAGTGAAAATATAATGTTTGTTCTATAAGCAGAACTTCTGCCCCTCTCCGAATGTACTTTCAAAATACGGTCCTGGAATCCCCTTCATATAGTATTCAATTATCCTTCTCATGGGTAGAGGAAGTAGATTATGTTTATCCATCTCACTTATAGGTATCCAATAAAATTCCAAATGACTTTCTTTGGATTCCGGATTTTTTCTATTGTCAACGTTCTCCAACTTAGTCATAAAAACGTGATTGATCTCCTGATGATAGGTTCCTTCATCTTCGTGTTCAGCTTCTACTGCTCCAAGATATGGACCAACCTCGCTTATGAATCCAAGCTCTTCATATATTTCCCGATGCAAAGAGGTTCGAATACTCTCATGAAATTCAACATGCCCTCCCGGTAAAAATGTATTATCCATTCCAATGCAATGAGCAACTAACAGATGATCATCGACTAATATGACTCCACGAGCCAGCACGTGATATTTAGCTGCTTTTTCTTGCATGATTAGTCCGAAGTCTCCTTCTATTATAATCTAAATTCACTTATGCTTAGCGGCTTAGATCCGATCCCCTTTTTCCGGAAATCCCCTCGTACTTGTACGAGATTAATTGATTTGATACTCATATATTTCAAAATCATCATCATGATCTTTCAAATAAATGAACCCACACTTTACGAGACAGGCCTTGCTTGCCAGGTTCCCTTTTTCTACCATTATATTTATCTTACTGCAATAATTACTTTTCAAAATATTATTCACATTGACGATAAAATCTTTAAGTACAGCTGTGCCGTATCCTTTGCCCTGAAGATCAGGGGCAACAATAATAGGGTTAATATGCATCGTCTTATCAATAGGATTTAAATATATACTCATGGCTGCAACTAGCTTGTCTTTCTCAAATACTAACTTACAATAATAATCGTCGTTCAACTTGTAGTAACTCTTTTCTCCATCTTTACCATTCGAATAGTAAAAATCTACGCCATTAATAATATTCAAATATGCAGAATGCCAATCATCAATTTCAAGAAATTTATTAGTCTCCTCATGGGTCAACCAATTATTTATTTCGTTTGCAAATTGATCATTATAGTCCAACCAATTAAGTTCCACTCAGGATCGCTCCTTCTTCTATGAATATGCTCCAATAAAGTCCTTAATCGTCTTATTATTTGCTCCAATCAAATCATGTTTCCGATCACCTATCATCACGGTATTGTCATGTCCCGTAAATTCCATATTCCTTAAAATACTCCCGATATGCTGTTACCGATTCCCATGCTTCTATTTCATTCATGTGATAATACAATGAAAAAGATTCTTGTAATGGAGGTCCAATAAAGCATTCTAGTTTAGTTAAAATCATTCACTATTATGCCTTTTTGTAACAAAGCGTATTGTACTGCTTTAGTAATTCCTTCATAGTAGCTCCTTTTTATACGTCATAGTATTCGTGAAACGCCTTCTGCCATAATTATACATCCGACAACCAAGGGGCGGCAGTATTCGATAATCGTAACCTTTGACGTTAACGATGAACATCGCCATCCTCCATCTCATCTTCAAGCTCGCAAGTCGTACCGCTCACTGTACCGCGCGTCTCCGTCAGTCCCAATTGCAGGCAGAGTCCGTACAACGCGTAAATGCCGTGTGCCTGCGCTTCGTTCATCCGGTCCATATACGCGATCGTCTCCTCTGCGATTTCCCTTAACCGGCTTGTGTCCCCGCTGTCCAGTTCGGCGACCGTTCGCCGAAGCCGAACGACGTTCGTCGAATATACGGTTGCACGCAAAGCACGAATGAGCAGCAGCTTGCGAATGTCGGCCGATCCGTACCGCCGGTAACCGTTCTTCGGGTCGCGGGTCGGCCGCAGCAGTCCCTCCCGTTCCCAGAACCGGATCGCCGTCCGGGATACGCCGGCCGCTTCGGCCGCCTCGCCGATCGTCTTCCACGCCCCCGGATCATCCGCATCCCGGTCGTCTTCCGCAGCGCGGAACGCGTCGATCGCCTGTTCGGCTTCCCGCTTGTCACGGACGAGCGCCGCCTCCCGTTCCTTCAACAGCCAGAGCGCGCCCTGTAAATCTCCGCTGCGTACACGGCGAAGCGTCTCACCCGCGACGTCAGGTCCGAATCCGGGGGAAAGCGCCTGCATGGCCGCCACGTATAACGCGTGCGTTTCCAAATATACCCGATATCCGCTTTGGGTTCGCTCGGCAGGCGGTAGAATCCCTTGCGCTTCATAATTCCGAAGTGTACTGGGGCTGATGCGAAACCGTCTCGCCAGATCAATTGGCCGCATGGGCTCCTCCTCCTGTTTCCATTTAATTATAACATTACATCATAATTGCAAACTTTACGCAATTCTCGCGGCAAAACGCCTTGAAATTTCGCATTCAGATTCGACCAAGCTTCTAATTTGCTTCACTGTTATACAATCAATTTGCAATTGAATTTTAGGTTCTGGGAGGCGGTTTGCAGATGACATTCGTACAATTCGAACAAGGGATGACGATCAAGGCCATCGGCACGGTTTGCGGGGAATACTTGGAGAAGGAATGGCAGCCGTTGTACGAATCAATGCATGAGGCGTTGACGGCCGCATTCGCGGAAATCGAGGATGCGGCGTACGGTCAATACTTGGACCGGCTCATGCCGCCGCTGTTCGTAGCGCTCGAACAAGCGGGATATGCGTTCGCGGACGAAGTGCGGGAGGACGATTTCGTCGTCGGAGGGCGGTTGCTGTTCCGGCAATCACTCGAGAAATGGGGCACGGAGGACAATCGGTCGCGCGTGTTCTGGAACGTCATCCGGGACGCCGATGACCGGACGATCGGCACGCTGCTCACGGAGATCCCCCATTCGCACTTGTCATTCGATATCCCCCGCGGGCCCCGCGTCTTCGCGATCGCCGAGGCGACCAAAACGGTGATCGCCGAACGGATCCACGCGCTTATGGAAGCGCGCTGATTCACGACAATCCCCATTTACGAAAGGAAGATTCCGTATGCTAGGTCCAAACCCTAATGTGAAATACCCAATCCCTGGGGACACGAACGTGCAATTTATTCGAAACACGATTACGAAACCCAATATTATAGTTGGAGATTACTCTTATTACAACGCATTGCACGGGGAATCGTTTGAAGATCAAGTGTTGTACCATTATGAAGTGATCGGGACGAAGTTAGTGATAGGCAAATTTTGTTCCATTGCTCCGGAAGTCAGATTCATGATGGACGGCGGCAACCACCGAATGGATGGTTCGACTTTTCCTTTTAACATCTTCGGAAACGGTTGGGAGAGACATACCCCTTCCCTGGACCAACTGCCGATCAAAGGAGATACGATTGTCGGTAATGATGTCTGGATCGGTAGACGCGCCACGATTATGCCGGGGGTGCGAATCGGCGATGGCGCGATTATCAGCGCGGAGGCTGTGGTCGTAAAGGACGTTGATCCTTATACCGTAGTCGGTGGAAATCCCGCCAGGGAGATCAAACAACGTTACCCGTATGAAGTCATTCAAGAATTATTGGAGATCAGATGGTGGGATTTCGATATCGATCTCATCAATCAGTATATCGGCGCAATCGTAAGCGGAGACATGGCTACTCTTAGAAAAATGAAACAACGTTAATGGTTCAGTTGTTTACTACACCGAACCGTACTCAGATTATCTTTGTTGGGGAATCCTATAGTTTGATTTCAACGGTAAGCGGCCTAATGGGTCAGTTGCCGTTTTTTCTTTTATCTGACTCTTCGATCTACATTACAAGTTATTGTAGCATCTTTATGTAAAATCCCTTCCAACGCCACATCCTAAATCCAATACATTGATTGCATTACTCTTATCTTAGGCTGAGGCGTTTGTTGCCTGAGCTTCTTCCACGATTATGCATCCGGCTCTTCTTCGAGTCTTCTCTTAAGAATTCTTTATCCAATATCTTCTTATTACATTGCCGTCTTCCTCAATGTAATCACGTTGAGTCTGAAACCCATCCCTCCGGCAACCCGACGCCCTTCTCATGATCTTCCAGAAATTCAAGCATTGCCTCAAAGTTTTAAGTCACTCATGTCCTTCCTCCTTTTAGATGTATCTTCAAATATTCTTTATTTCTTCTCTATCATAGTCTAATAATTCCGATTTTTTTAATATTAATTATTATCGTTAAAATACAATTCATAGAAGTGAGCCCCATCCAAATAAATATTGAATACGACATCCACACCCTTATCATCAAATAATTATTGCCTAATAGATAAGGCAAGATCAGTACTAATACCAAAAGGACAATGCTTAAGATTAGTACGATCCTGCTTCCTGTCATTTTTCTGAACCTTGTCTTTTCATCTTTAAGATTTAGCTTTACTCCTCTAACGAGTTTAATGGTTTGGATACAAAAGATAACGACGCCTATTATTACTAAGAATGAAAATACCAAATCAATGAATAGATACACGTCATTATAAATAAATTTTTTCATAGGATTTCCATTCATATTCTCATAAATGTTATTGGCTATTTGCGATGGTGCAGTTGAATTCGAATTAGCCAGAACAAATATGGCCTGCTGATTTTCTAATTCAATAAGAACCTGTGAGGAATAATTCGGATTAGATCCATTATGACTAACAACTCTGTTTTTCGTATCGATACTCCATCCGAATGAGTAGTATTGATTCTCGGCTTCGTATCCCGCCGTTTGGAGGTCGACTTGATGAGATTGTTCGATCGCTTTTGATAAATGACCCGGAATATCGCCAATCCCCATTTGGGCATTGATCCAGCGTTCTAAGTCTTTTGAATTCGTTACCAAATATCCTGCAGCGATATTCCCATAATATCTAGGGGCGTCATATTCTATGCTTCTTCCAAAAAATATGCGATATCCTTTGGTAAGTTTATCCGATCTCTTTTCCTGACCCGTTGAAAAATAACTATCCGTCATTCCTAAAGGAATTAGTATGTTTTCAGTCATGTAATCCTGATAACGTTCGCCTGTAACTTTTTCAATAATCATCGCTAAAATATCATAATTAACTGTGGCATAATTATAGGCTGTCCCAGGATACGTATCTAATACAATGTCTGACACATTATGTATCGTTTTTTCAAGCATATCCTCCGTGGTACCTTCAGGAATTAACCGAATACTCCACGGTGGAATTCCGCTTGTATGAGCTAACAACTGATGAATCGTAATACTAACTTTTTCCCCCTTAATGGTGGGCTCAAACGATGGAATATAATCTGTAATCGAATCTGAAAGAGATAAGTAGCCCTCATTTTCTAATAAAATAACGGCTAGAGCCGTAAATGCCTTTGTAGTCGACCCCAACTCAAATAATGACTCCTTAGTTACCCTCTTCTTATTATGAACATCCGCATACCCGTAATTCTTATATTCTGTCTTGCCCTGCTCTGATACTACCACAGCCACGCCTGGAGTGGCTGATTTGGCCATTATGGTTTCCACCATATGATCCTCATTCTCATAATTTCCTTCCCTGAACAAGGTTCCAAGTTCATTCCAACAAACAATAGTAGTAATTATCACGGCAAACAGGGTGGCACATGCTATCGATGAACCTGTTCTACTTAGCCATTTCTTCATGGTAATTCTCCCATTTTGTGTAGACTTCTAAAAAAAGTTATGCCTAGTTCTTAAAGACACTTCATTCTTTGCGCTGATTTCCGGTAACGTCCTTGTATTCACTGGATATGTTACTGACATCTTGAACTCCTTACGGACCATTCTTTGTCTATTGTGATTATATTCCAGCCGCCAACTTGGGCTATAAATCCACTTACTTCACCAAGTTCTACCCATTTAGTTTGAGCATGATGAAATCTCATCTTCGTATCATCACGAACCTTGCACTTTATCACTTTTATCAACATTGAATGAATTTCCTCACATAGTTAAGATGTCTTCGCCTACCATTGAACCACTGGTTTCAGAACTTCCTTCGGATTTCATTCCGGCATTCCCTTGGTTTTTTTGCAATTGAAATTTCTACAAATAATCCAGACTGCTCATCACGAGGATGACCCCGACAATGCACATCACCCAAGAGAGCGCCGAGCCCGAAAGTTTGGCCACCTTCACCCGCAATCGATCCAGCATCCCCTCCATGCTCCGTCCGAACATCGCGTGGAGCACATACAGAATCAGCGGCGGCAGCACCATGATCCCATTATAGCCGGCTAGTACAGGCATCCATTCATACACCTGCAGACCGGAGTTCGTCATCAGCCCGATCGCGCCGAAATATGGGAAGGCCGTGCCCGACTCGATGAAGGAAGTCGTCAACCCCAGAGCGACCATGGACAGGAGGCTCTTCGATTTTGGCTGCGGCAGCTCGTGTTTCTTCTTCTCCGGGACATAGAAGCTGCCGATGAACAAGACGGCTCCGATGATAAATAGGATCCAACTGACTACCCGATTCTGGAACCAAGAGGCCAATGTATTAAACAAAACATCCAGCCCGAACATCAGGCCGACGCCTAGCACGAAATAGACACCCGCTACCACGCTTAGATACACGAGAAGCCGCGAACCAAGCCGGCCTCTCTCCGTCAGAAGCAAATATACCGTGACCCCGATCGTCGCGGGGCTAAGGGTATCCAGCAGCGCCAAGCCGCCGATAATCGCCAGCA
This sequence comes from Paenibacillus sp. JL3B1040, assembly GCF_057063165.1. Lineage (NCBI taxonomy): Bacteria > Bacillati > Bacillota > Bacilli > Caryophanales > Paenibacillaceae > Paenibacillus > Paenibacillus tiangongensis. The sequence continues at coordinate 4,630,158 of NZ_CM169317.1, forward strand.
GTTCGATACTCAAGACCCATGATCCTCCCTTTTGCTTTGGCGGCCGGAAGCTCCCCCGGCAGCAGCGGTATAGATGCGCCAAGCCTCATCCATAAATTCCAGCACCTCCGGCTCAATCGGATACAGTCCCAGCTTCTCCGAATCGTCAGGAGATTTTCTAAGCTCCCACAGCTTGTTTATAAATTCCGGATCATTGCCGAACGCTTCGTCTTTTTTCTCAATCATTCTTCTAATAATGCTTTGTATCTGCGGCGAAGCAGGTCCGTCCGGCATATAGCGCTTGATCTGGCCGAGCAAGGCAATCCATTCGAGCGCTTCCGGGTCCTCGCCATTCATGCTCGGCAGGCGCTGCCACATTTCCAGTTCCTTCTCGTTCAGAATAGTCGCCCTATAGGAGCGGATCAGTTCCTTGTCCCGATGGGACAGTTGGATCAGCTTCTGTAAGGCGGTAAGATTTTGCCCCCCTTCAACCGCGATTCCATGGATCAATCCACGCAATGACTGCTCCATCAATTTCAATCTTTTCTGTTCTTCCAGAATGTAGGACAGCTGGCTTTGGAGCGCAGTGGGCCATTTCCATCCCGGGTCCCCCAGCATCGTACGGATCTCCAACAGCCGAAATCCCAGATCCTTCAGGAACTCGATCTGCTGGAGCTTCTTCAGATCTTCCTCGGTGTATAACCGATGGCCGCCTTCCGTTCTTGAGGATGCCTGCAATAACCCGATCTGATCATAGTGGCGCAGCGTCCTGACCGTAAGCCCGGTCTGCTTCGCTATTTGCTGAATGTGTATCATCGACGCACCTCTTTCCTGTCACCCTACCCATACGCATGACCGTCAACTACTCTTTGCTTATAACCTGTTTCAGCAAGTATCCTACGCCGAGACCGATCAAGGCGCCCGGAAACGCAAAGTCCAAGATGAGTCCGATTCCCGCTCCTATGATAACACAAGCGTATATCACGATATCCCCTTTGTTCACAGGTATCCCTCCGTTATTTGTCATGAGTATCACGACATCACATCCCCTGCCTTAGCCGAGCTTTTTCCATTATACAAAATGACGCAACGTCACTTTCAAGACGAAATTCGCCGGTTGAAAATGACGTTGCGTCAACTGCTACAACATCAAGAAATTTATATTATGTGCGGATCTGAATATGACCGACACTGTATACGACACTTGTGACATTCTCCATTACATGTCCGAAAACGTTTAGGACTGCTTAATACTTTTTGCTTTTATACTTTGGTCTTCGTTCTTGTTGGGTTTCTTTTTCCTTATGAAATAAACAAGATAGGTTACCAGAAATACTCCATAAATACTTGCAGTGACAATGTATATTGCTTGATAAGATACGGCTGCTGCTATGAATCCTAGAATTAAGGAACCTCCACCGATGCCTAAATCGAAGAAGTTGAAGAAAGAAGCCATTGCAGCTTCATGCTCATGTTCCTCAACTAAGTTTATACACCACGTTTGAATAGCTGGAAATATCGCACCAAAGCCAAATCCGTAGAAGATAGCTGCTATGAAGAACATGGTCTCGCTATTTGCGGCATAAAGTATCATCATTCCGATAATCGCCAATACGGAGCCTGGGATCAGGATAACAGAGGGTCCGTATTGATCATACAGCTTTCCCGATACGAGTCGTATAGCAAAGCTTGCTGCTGCAATTACTAAGAAAAACAACCCTACTTGATTAAAATTCTTCTCAACTGCATATAAAGAAAAGAAAGACATGATCCCTCCTGCCGCAAGTCCAGTGAGAAGAACTAGCATCGCAGGAAATAGAACTCGTGTTTCCAATATTTTCGCATTATGATGGCCTTGTTGATCTAACGTTTTTGCTTCAGGCGCTCTCCTGATAAAAATGGCCATGATAACAGCTAGGAAAAGTACGGCCATTCCTCCAAAGAATAATCTTTGAAAGTCGTATAATTCCAGGGTCATCATTCCGATCATTGGACCGACTGATATGGCTACCGTTTCTCCGACACCAAAGTAACCGATTCCTTCCCCTCGACGCTCCTTGGGAATGATTTCAGCTGTAAGTGTTGCAAAGTAAGTGGTCGCCAATCCAAACCCAGCCCCATGAATTAACCGAATAATCAATAATACTGATACATGGTTAGACAGATAATAAGCTCCTGTTGATAGAGCCATGACCATAACCCCTAATATCAACAGAACCTTCTTATCCACTTTCGAGGCCAGATATCCCGCAAATGGGCGAATCAGAATAGCAGATAACATAAAGATTCCGGTAACTAACCCAACCTGGTTCGCTCCGCCCCCAATAGCTGTAACAAATAAAGGGAGAGTGGGTAACAACATTTCAAAAACCATAAACACCAAAGCATTGGAAATCAGCACGAATATGAAAGACAAAGACCATATCTTGTTGTTTGTGTGAGTCATTATTTTAGCTCCTTTAGCGTTGAAAATCCCTTTTAAAACCCACACAAATAATAAACCCTCCCGTAAGGGTAGGGTCAACACTTTACTGGAATTTGTATTTCTGTGAGGTAATCTTCTTTGTCTTTTGAGATGTAATGGTCAATGATGGTTCTTTCAATGGAGTCTCCGGTTATATGAAGTTCGTTCTCTTTAATGAAATCCAATAAAATCTTATAATAGGGGGATGAATTATGGTGATCCCCTCTATAATTAATACAGGCATATTTACCTTCTCGAAACGTTGTAACTAATGAATTTTGAATATCTTCCTCCTCGATTAAGATAAAAATAGAAGCATTCATATTCGCCATATTCTCTAATTGTCTCAAGGAAACTTCCATCTCTGGTTCTGTAGTGATTTTCTCCATTAACCTTACTATTCTTCTCTCTTTCATTTCCTTTATTGTCGCTACACCTAAATTCTTTATTTCCCGAGCTGTTCTAATATCCTCGATTCGATTTTGAAATTTGCGGTTAACTCGTTCTAATTCCTTGATCTTATTCTCTGTTAATGTTTTTTGTTTCTCTAATAATGCCAGAAAGCCATCAATATCCCGATGGTCAAGGTGTCTTTTGATTTCCTTCAAAGTAAAACCGATCTCTTTTAAATATTGAATCGTATTAAGTTGTTCAAACTGTTCAGTCGAATAATATCTGTAGCTATTGTTTTGATCAATTTGAATCGGCTTCAGCAACCCAATTTCGTCGTAGTATCTTAAGGTTTTTATGGTGGTATTATGGAGTTTCGCCATCTCTCCTATCGAAAACTTGTTTTTCATTTTCACCTTCCTTCCTCATTTACTGCCCCGCGACAGCGATACCGGCCGAAAGAGCAGTCTGCCGCCTGTGTAAGGGTTAACGGAACTCAGCAACGTTATGGCTCGACTAATAACAGCGCTCAGTTCCGTTGCTTTGAACGTTTTTCTCCTTTATGCTCAACAGAGTCCTGATACCAACTCCAACTTTATTTTTTCTAACTTTTTTGCTTGTGTAAATGCTCTCACTAAAAATTCTTCAACAGACAAGTTAAGATAATCCCAGTTCATGGCTTCAATAGAAATGGGTCCTGAATAATCAGCTTCTACTATTTTTTTCATGATTGCAGCCCATTCAAGTGTGCCATCAAAGGGCAATCCATGTTGAGCGTAGCTTCCGTTATTATCATGCAGATGCATAGCCATTAATCGTCTACCATATATTGACAAAAAATCGTATTCTGGATAATATCGATAGTGGTGACTTACATCGTAACAAAAACCGACTTGTGGTGAACCCACCTCGTTCAATACGTGTGTCAAGTTGGTCAAATTCCACAAATTCTCTAGAGCAAGGTTAACGCCTCGCTGTTCCGCTCTCTCCACAATGTGTTTAAATCTATCCATAGCAAAGGGGTTATGTATATGTTCTTCATCCGGAAGATGTATGACCATTGTTGGTATTTCTAAATTTGAACAGTCTTCAATACATTCCAAATAACAATTGACCAAAGCTTCTCCCGCCAAATTAGCTAACCAAAGATCATTTTGATTTTCGATGGGGGCATGAATATTTTCTATCGTTAGCCCTGCTTCTCGTGCAAGTCGTGCTCCACTTCGATATTCTCCACGACCAAAGCCTTCACTCCACCACAACATCACCCCATCAAAACCTGCTTTCTTGATCAATCGATACCGTTCTTCAATAGGCAGTTCATATCCGAACCAATCATAGATACTAATCATATTAAACACCCCTTTTCCATCGTCTTTCCTATCCCCAAAATAATCCTCGATTATCTTGGTCTACTATTCTTAATTGCTTTTCAAAATTTTCATCGGGAATTATATCATTAACATAATGCCATTTATTTTTGCTATCTCTCCAATAGACCTTCCATTTATTTTCTTCCAGTCGAAATTGGGCGACGTCCAATTCTACCCATTCTTCACTTTGAAATGCAGGTCTTTCTTCAAATAGAGTAACGGTATTCCCTCTGAATTTATAATTGAGTCTTACCTGATTTCTAATATGTTTAGGCACTTTCTGTTCTGTGTAAGCGGTCAGAAGCTTTTCAATCTTCTTTTTTGTAAATGCATCCAGCATATGTACACCTCATTGGTTTGTATGGTTTTAACATTCTGCAATGACTCCACTTTCCGAAAATCCTCGGGCGGACTAAATTCGGCCGCAGCGTGAATGCGGTGTTAGGCGAAGCGATTGACATCATTGAATTACCCGCTAAATATCTTATCTATTCTTTGTCTGTCGTAATCTAAAATCCAATCATTATATCTCATATACATATCTATCAAAGTTTCTTTATCGGGGGCCACAATATCCATTCCTCTATCATCATACATATGCATGACAATGTTCTTAGTTGGGTGAATGAAGTAAACTCGATCTGAAATATAATCACCTTTCGATGTAAAGTCAGCAAAACTGATTGCTTTAAGTGCCCCTTTATAATCTAATTCTGATAAAGAACAATACAAAACGTAACTTCTGGAATAACCACAGAGTTTTTGTGTGTCCTCATCAATATCGGGCACTTCTTCGTAGCATTCTACTTGGTCTAAGCACTTGTTATAGAGGTAATTAGAAAATAGATTAAGCCCTGGATTAATCACCTCAAATGGCGGTAGTGGCTCAAAACCTTTGCATACTATGTACAATTTCTTACAGTCATTAAAAGTAAATTCAAATAGTTCTATAGCTCGTTTATTCACAATATCAAAATAGTTTGAATTATACTTATCTCCTATATCTCCCCTATACGGTACACCAAGTTCAAAACGTATCCCAACATCATTATTGTAAAATAAAGGTGGTTCAAGCAATAAGTCTTTTAATTTGCCATGGAGGCTTGTCCGCCTGATCCCACTTCTCGAAATACCCCTAGCGGGCCAAGGGACGGCGCTAGCTAGCCCGCCGACGCGAAAATTCGTGCGTCTTTTTCAGTTGCATTTCGAATAACCAAATTATTGTGTTCTAAATACATATTCATAACCTCCCTAAGCTAACGTTCTTGCATTAACGACGGACGCCCACCTTAAATAGTCTCTTATCTTAGGTGGGCGTCTGTGTTAGTGAGCTTACTTCTCTGCTATTTCTTCTTCCAATCGAGGATCGTATGCGACGGTACGTTAATGTTGTGGTAGCTGAAGTACGGAGGTTCCTAGATTAATCACACAAATATTTTTTGAGAAATCCTACTGTTTTCTCAAACGCAATTTTAACCTGTACATCATTTATGTTTTGATCAAATCCATGATCAGCACCATTCACTGTAATTAGGTCAGTTTCAACACCAACTTTTCGTAATTCTTCATACATTATCAGAGACTGTTCATAAGGTACATCAGTATCTTTGTCCCCATGCAAAAAGAGTGTTGGGGGAAAGGACTTAGAAATATTATCGATAGGGTTATACTTTCTTAATAACTCACGATCTATATCTCGATCAAAACCTGTTACCTTTTCAACCCAAGTTCCATGCTGACGGCACCAAAGATAGTAATTAAACCTTTCCCACGAGCCTTCTGATACTTCAGAGTCACTAAGATATTTTTCAGCTTCTACAAGATTAGCAATTGGTTTTTTGCAGTAAAATTCGCTAGGCTCAGAATACCACTTTCCTAAGATATCACCGTAACCGTAAAAGGAAACTATTGCATTAGGTCTATATTCCATTGTTCCACTGACCAAACTAAGGTAAGCTCCCGCTGAACTTCCAATAAGAGCAAGCTTCTCCGTATTGAAATCGTACATTTTTGATGCAGTCGATCTAACCCATTAGTTTTGGTAGCATGTCTCATACTTTCCTGTTATCAATACGCTTTTACAAGCCAAACCACTTTCATGATAAATCTCCTTACCAATTTTTAAACTGATACTTCTATTCGATTTTGGATGATTAGGTTCTTCATTTTGAATGAACAGTGTATCCTCATCCACCCATTCCATAGAAAATTTACTTTTTGCATCACTGAAATAAACAATTTGAACTTTATTTTTGTCATTATTGTTTGTGACTTCCACCCAAACGTTTACACCGCCTGCGGCACCACCATACATTTCATAATAAGAGTTAGCCGTATATTTATCAGTGGGGGATATTACGGGTCCAGGTCCCCTCTGGGCGGATTCTCTATCAATACCACTAAATGTAAAGAAATAGGTATTATAAATATAGATGGAAGAAACCAAAACAACCCCTGACAACGTTGCAATCATCAATTTTTTAGGAAAAGCTCTCTTCTTGACAAGAGAAATTATTAGGTTAACACAGAGCATAAAAAATAATATGGCGGTAATGAGAGAAATTACTAAACCAAATAGAATTAGAATGACGTTAGGCATATAAGCCCCCCTTATTTTAACTTCGCCATTATAACCTAATACGCGGAAGACGTAGGTATTGTTACGTTAATACAGCCTGCGATGCGGTTAAATGGTGCGGGTGTGTCCCGGTAATCGCCTTTCGACTTATCTTCCGGGACTCATGTCTGCCGATGCGTGAACACATTGTTATATGAGCTCCATACTTCTGTTTTATATACCCAAAACCGATATGAAATCATGGTTTAGCCGGTGGATTGTGTCCGCCCTTCCAGGCAGGCGGCATCCGGATGATGATTTCTCTCGTTAAATTATCGTATTAGCAGAAGATATGTACAAAAAAACAGAAAGGCAATGAACACTTTTCCGCTATCCTAATAATCACTTTAAAATTGGTGGTCAGGCGAGCTAAAAAACATAAGCTTCGATCCTCAATCAGGATATGGAAGGCGCAACGTGCCAAGGGACTCGCCCATGCGAACCTTCTTGCCCGGAATCAAATCTCCGCGAAGAGTAAATGTGTGATCCTCGGTGAGAAGCACCACGGTGGAGCCGAATTTGAAATAAGCCAGTTCCTGGCCTTTCTCGACATCCTTATTCAGCGGCTCCACGTATTTGATACTGCTGACGTTCATAGCGCCTACCTTGATGACCGCGATCTCGCCGCCGGAATGGCGGATATAGGTCGTCAGTCGCTCATTGCGGCTCAGCACCCGCTTCGCGTGTCGAAGACCAAACTCGTTCACCGGGTAAACCTTGCCTTGGATATGCACACGCTCGATGATCGTGCCGTCGACAGGGATGTGAATCCGGTTATTCGTCAATCGGCTTCTCCGCTTCCTGAATCTGGATTCCATAGATTCGAGCGAACGAAGGTATAAACCCCCGACTGACCCTAGACTGAGCCAGCTTCCCGGTCATACGGGAAATCCATTTACGCGAACTGAGCTCGGTCATGGATCGCAACAGCCATCTCATCATAAAGGTTGCTCCGCGTCCTTTCTGCATTGATTCCACCCGTTGATAAGCAGTTTGGCAGCAACGGCTGAACGCTTGGAAATCTGTTCCTTTGACAAATTCAACTGAGAAAAATAACCTTCATAGAACATATCTGTAAATCCCTGAACGAGAGCGAGCAGCGATTCCATAAGCTCGAGCAGTTCATTCCATGTTGCTTCAGGTACGGCTTCCTGCGTTAATGTAAAAAGAAAATGGATCATCTCGCGGCTTCGTTCCTGGAATGCGGTTAGCTGGGATTCTCTGGCTGCAGCAAACAAATGAAAACTGACATTATGTTCAAGTGCATACTGCACATAAGCGCCAGCTACAGAAGCTACACGCTCAATTGGATCGTCACCTGCTTCGGTTGCGGCAGACCGCATTCTCGACGTGAGGTCCGTAAGAAAAACTATTCCGGTTTCCGCAAGCAAACTTTCTCGATTGGGAAAATGACGATAGGGAGCGCTGATCGCAACTCCTGCTTTTTTGGCGACCTTGGCCACGGAAAAACCTTGAATGCCATGTTCAGCAATCATTTCAAGGGAGGTTCGAATTAGCGTTTCTTTTAAGTTTCCATGATGATAATTTCGCTTGCCGTTCTGCATGTTTACATCCCCTTTTTTCATCATTGTATCACAATAACAAACAATGTGATAGACGTATCACATTCGTTGTGTTGTTATGTGATAGGTATATCACATTAACAAAAAAGGAGTTGTTTGAATTGACAGTTACATTAATTACAGGCGGAAACAAAGGTCTGGGCTTCGAAACGGCACGACGATTGATCGCATATGGTCACATGGTGTATATTGGTGCTCGCAGTGTAGAACGCGGTAAAGAATCGGCCGACAAGCTTGGCGCAAAGTTTGTGCGGCTAGATGTGACCGATCATGTATCTATACATGAAGCAGTTGCCGAAATTAAGCAGAATGAAGGTCACTTGGATGTCCTTATCAATAATGCGGGAATAACAAGGGGACTCCTGGGCACTGATGATGTGACTGCAGATGACTTCCGCACCGTTTATGACACCAATGTCTTCGGTATGGTTCGTGTGACACAAGCCTTTCTTCCTCTGCTGCACAAGTCGACGATGCCTGTTATCGTTAATGTCAGCAGTGGATTAGGTTCCTTTGCTCGCGTGACGAATCCTGAAAAGATTGAATCCCGAGTAAACGATTTGATTTACTCTTCATCCAAAGCGGCAGTCACGATGCTGACTGTGCAATATGCCAAGGCTTTGCCCCAATTCCGTATTAATGCCGCAGATCCCGGCCCGACAGCAACCGACCTTAATGGACACCGCGGCTACCAAACCGTCAGTGAGGGTACAGATGTCATTGTGAAGCTTGCAACTCTTGACGACAGTGGACCTACGGGTACGTTTATGGATCGGAATGGAATAGTTCCTTGGTAAAAAACCGGTAAATAATCATTCGATATGTATAGAAAAGGGGCCTTGTATTTCCGTACTAGAGAGGAGACTATGTTGTGAGTAGCTTTATTGCGGCAATGCTCCTGATGCTCTTTATCCCGGCGTTCGGTAGAAAGCCGGACAGAAAAACGCAATCACGCATAAAAAGATCTATTCATTACAAAAATCACAAGTTTGTGAATGATATCCCTACTTCAACCAGAATGTCTATGCACAATCAACTATCTGTTCTTTGGGATTTTGCTCGCGGGAAGCCTGCCGATGGCAGGCCTTCCTCGCCAATTGAGCTGGTTATGACGGATATCGAGAATACGAAACCATTGTCTGATTTCAATCAGGCCATCTGGTTCGGTCATTCAAGCGTACTCATTGATTTAGACGGCGAACGATTACTATTCGACCCGATGTTTGGACGGTCTCCGTTCCCTTTTCCTAAGCTGGGAAGCAAACGATTTAACGACAACCTGCCGATTGATGTCAAAAATATGCCTGCCATTGATGCAGTATTTCTTTCCCATGCTCACTATGATCACCTGGATTATTATTCAATAAAACATTTAAAAGATAAGGTTGGTCATTTTTTTGTCCCGCTGGGAGTTGCGGGCCATCTTGAACGCTGGGGTGTCCCTCGCTCAAATATCACCCAGATGGACTGGTGGGAGGAACTAGAGTGGGAAGGGTTGAAGATCGTCTGCACGCCTGCACGTCACGTGTCGGGGCGAAGCTTCTTGCATAAAAATCGAACTTTGTGGTGTTTATGGTCAATCATCGGCTTATCGGGAAGCGTGTTTTTTAGCGGAGACAGCGGGTATGGCCCTCACTTTCGTCAAATCGGGGAAAAATACGGACCCTTTCAACTTACTCTTGTGGAGTGTGGACAATATGACGAACGTTGGCCGGACCTCCATATGTATCCAGAAGAATCAGTACAAGCCCATATGGACTTAAGAGGTGAATTAATGCTTCCGATTCATTGGGCTGCCTTTCAATTAGCACCCCACGGGTGGCTTGATCCAATCCATCGCGTAATGATTGCGGCTAAAAAACAATCGATCACAATTACAGTTCCTAGTATGGGGGAATCTGTATCGCTACAAGGAGACAACTACCCCGTTAATGAATGGTGGGGTAAATAAATACGTATCACGGCTTAAAACGGACTGGAAAGAGGTGAATGACTCATTACAAAAATCATACCGAGCATCACATTGACTATAATTATTATCACTCACAGCAACTACAGTACCGTCAGATTTGAGACCGTTTGTATGGGCATTACCCGTGTTCGTAGCCATAGCATTACCAGCAACGACTGCGACGATAGTATCGTTACGCAATCGTTTCGCCTTAAACACTGCTTCCTAGGGCCGAATGGCCCGCAGTGTGAATACTGTGTTATGGGATGTTGACGATTCCCCAGAGTTACATACAAATCAGCATTCATAAATTCTTCTTGTCAGCTCTTCTTATAATTCCATCGTGAAAAATCTCAATCATACATTCATTCTCTTTATATAGCCATATGTCAGGTGAAACTGCTGTCACATCATCTAAATGCTCTAATACTTTTTTGATACTTGCTTGAAAATGTTATGTTATAAGATGTTGGCGGCTTCTTGAATATCTCACATAATCTTCTTAAAATAAAAAGAGCCCTAACTTTATTGCTAGGGCTTTGATGTCATTATATATGTCTCCTCTAGGTCCTATACGAACTACAAAGATGATTAATTCATTATTAAGAACAAGGGATATAAAGATTCTTCCTGCGGTAACTCGGTCTATTTTCCTAAGGTTCTTTTCAGCTTCACTTGAAAATGTGACTTTATATTTCAAGTTCACGTTTTAAATCCTCCAAGGATTTAGTCTGACCATTTTGATATTCAATACGCCCCTGTTCTATCGCTTGAATATCTTCAGGTGTCAGACAGTCATCGTCTTCATCAAGCTGTTTTTCAAGTAACCATGATAAAAAGCTCTTTGCGACAACCTTATTTTTCTCATTTAAATTGCTTAATATGTTTTCCAATTCATCATTCGGGACACTCATCAACTGTACCCCCTTTATTTAATCATCCTTATTATATCTCAATATATAAGGATGCTCCAGACATAGCTTTTTCACTACATCGATGTATTAGCCTTCTTTATCCGCTCTTACGCCAATTTCTTATAACGTTCTTGTATTCACGAACCCCCACCGACTTAAGGCCCGTAAGGGCCGGCCGCGACTTGGTTAGCCAGTGCAGGGTTGTCCGGCTGAAAATACTTCACTGCTACTGAATATTCCAACCGAATCCGCTTCAAATTCTTCGGTCCGGACCAAGGACCGTAGGCCGCAGCGTGAATAAGGTGTTATGTGAAGTTATTGCCTTCTGAGAACACGCTTTCAACATTCACTAAAAGTAATCATCGATTCTTATAAATCCATTTATTTGATCTGCAGTCCTTTCAAATATTCCTGATTTATTATGAAAAATTCCTTCTGCTGTAATAATCTTATCTTGTTCAGTTCTTAATACGACTCCGATATGATCATTCGGTCCATTTCCCAAAATGTTGTCAAATACGACAAGATCACCTTTCTCCGGGAAAAACAAAAGTTCACTATTCGGATGATAAAAGCTATATAACTGCCCCCATTCTAACCATGCTTCTACCCATGCAAAATTTCTTGTTACTGGCTCTGGAAATCGAATAGGCAACTTGACGCCAGCTTCAATACAGCAATGATATACAAACGCAGCACACCAATCGAAACCTATGTTAGAGTTCTCTCTTGGAAAACAGTTAAGTATTGGTTACAAATCCGGACCATACTTATCTTCGTTACCTATCAATGGTCTTGAGGCTAGTCTTTCAGCAATTTCAGCTATCAGTTCTTTTCTGCTCACAGGTTCTTTCCTCCTTGAGTTTTATCACTGCAATAATTTCACATAACGTTCCCGCATCTATGACGCGCCCCGGCCTTAGATAGCTATTATCTTAGGCCGGGGCGTGTGTTGTCTGAATCTATGTCTGTGAGTTTGCTTTTGCTTCTGACAACCAAGGGGCGAATGCCACGCAGCATAGATGCATTGTTAAGTGATGTTACTGCCTTCTGTGTGTTTACATTTCTCATATACGGTTTTGTTTCCTATGTATTCTAGATAATGATAGTATATTAATGGTATCTGATCATGTCTGATATGTTATAATTTTCTAGTACAATATACGGCTATAAGGGCGGTCGGCTAATCTCCCGGAAGGGAGGTGATGCCCATGGAGGTCAAAGATGCACTTTCCTTAATGTTCATGTTCGGCATGTTCATTCTGGCATTGCTTACCTACATGAAAAAGAAATAGACCGCCCTGCCTAAGGAAACGGTCTATTCTGCGACCTGACTAGTGTGGCCGACTGCTCTTTATGCAGTTATTGTACTTTGGAGTCGTGTTCGCGCACGGCTCCTTACTTATTCTTACCTCAGTATAACTCATTTTATAACGCTTTTATAGATTTTTGCGTTATTTTTATTTTTATTTATTTAAGGTTTGTAATGTTGTCTGTAGTAATTTCACTTAACGTTTTGTATTCACGACGTCCGACGGATGTCGGATGTGTCCCGCAGCCTATACTTCCCTGCCGATAACTTCTGCGGACCGAGGGCGAATGCCCGATGCGTGAATATGGTGTTAGACGAGGTTAACGCTTCTTTGCGCTGCTAACAAACGATTTGATAGTCTTTCAATATGCTTCTATTACGCCTTTCATACGCCTTTTAATACGATTTGCTATTCCAGTTTTTTATCGCCTTTACTATGCTTTTTAATATTCTTTAAACGCTTTTCCAGTTCACTTCTTTTTCCAATTGTGTTATCATACTTTGTAAAGAAGCCGAGCGCGGCTAACACTCGGCTTAACAATTGGCTTGGATGGGGTATCCCTTCTTAGTCGAATGGATAGAAAAACCCACCTTCGGCGGTCAACCTTGGGGTGGGTTTTTATTTTCTCTTGTTGTTAGAGTTAATGTATGTTAAAAGTGCCAGAATAAACGATCCGAATAAAAACATGATCGTGATTGCATCCTTAACTTCCATGGCTTCACCTCCTTTCGAAGGGAAACCATGCCCAACCAAGATTCAATTGTACTTCCTCATTCTACCACATATACCCATTCATTAATAGAATGTTTGTTCGTATTTTGTTTGTATATATTTTGCCGGAGTTTCCTATAAAGTTCTTGTATTCGCGACGTCCATCCCTCTTAGATAGCTCTTATCTTAGGGGGATGGATGTGTCCGGCTGATTCCACTTCTCCGAAATCCCACTGCCGGACCGAGGGACGAATGTCCCGATGCGCGAATATGGTGTTATTCGTAGTTACCGTCTTCTTGAATTACTTACAAACTGTTTCTTTATCTCTCAATGTAAAATAATTAGATTGTCCTTCAATTCACTCTCTTGATTAAATCCCATCTTCTCTAAAAGCCTCTGCGACTGGAGATTTTCTACTTCCGTTGTCGCTTCAATATAATCTAGCTTCATTAAGTCAAATCCGATTCGGGTAATCTTCATCAAAGCTTCCTGCATCAGTCCCCTACCCCAGTAATTCGGAGATAAATCAAAACCTATTTCAGCTTTTGTTTCTAAACGCTCTGTTGACCAGCAATGAAAACCGCAAGTCCCGATAAGTTCATCATTCTCTTTATTAAATAACCCATATCTACAGCCTGAGTCATGTATATGGAAATCAATAATTTCTTCTGCCTCTCGTAAATCTTTACATACCTCAATATCCATAAATCTCGTTACCTCAGGATATGAAAAATGTTTATAAACTGCTTCAACATCATCTAAAGTAAGTTCTCTCATGAATAGTCTTTCGGTTTCAATATTCGGGTAATTCACTATAAACTACCGCCTTTGTTTTTGATTTATAGGTTTAGATCTTTATAAGCCTTACGGTAATTACGCATAACGTTTCCGTGTTCACGACGTCCCACCACCTTAAGGCCCGTAGGGCCGGCCGCGATGCGGTTAGGTGGTGCGGATGTGTCGCCTGAGTTCACTTCTGCGAAATGATGCCCTGGCGACCGAGGCAGCTTGTCTGCCGATGCGTGAATACATTGTTAGGCGAAGTTAATTCGCATCCTCGAACATTGCTCACAATAAATACTCATAGATTGCCCATGGCAACCAGAACGCTGGTTCAGCACCCGCTTCGTCAGAAACCGTATAGTAAACTGCTTTATCAGCCTCTTCATAGGTATTAATAAGTCCATGTTCATTCAAACTAATTCCCAATTTATCTTTAAAGTCAGTTTCCAATCCATTGCAAGCAAAGGAACAGAATGAAGAAAACGTCTCTCCTAATATTTCAAACCCGAGAAAGTGACCACTCTTATCGACTTCTTCCTTTCGACGTAAGCACAAATAGTTTCCAGGCTTCCCAAGCTTCTCGTCTTTCTCAAAGTATCCCTCATATTCTTTAAGATATAGCTCAGCATCTTCATCCTGCAATGCAACACCAAGTAATTTGACCCGAGTAAGTCCATTCGCACTGCTTAGAAAAATATTATAAAAATCTCTGGCGGTTTTGAGGTCTGTGAAAACATTTGGCCAACCAAATAATTCTTCTTCGAATTTCTTATCAAGCCATATGCGCAGCTTTTGTAGCTGATCCTCTCCGAACAATAACTTATCTATAATCGAGCTATCTCCTTGAGTGGGAGCAACCCAAGATAGTCCCCAACTCCCTGGTACCACATCACTGATACAATTACTAATTGAATAGAAGGTCTCTGGAAATTCAGGATGAGACCTACATATCTCGGTAGATCCACTTACAAGATAAAATCCGCCTTGAATATGCATCCTTATTATCCCTTCGAATTAATTTCGCATAACGTTCTTACATTCACGAACCCTCACCGGCTTAAGCGACCAACGGGAGCGGCCGCGATGCGGTTAAGCAGTGCAGGGTTGTCCGCCTGATTCAGCTTACTCGAAAACCCTCGGGCGGACCAAGGGACGCGATAGCGGCCTGCAGCGTGAATGCGGTGTTATGTGCAGTACCCTGCTTCGGAGCTAATCCCCTAGGCTGACTTTACTTGTTTCTTTTTTGTAGATCCTTGTCTTATGTCCATTAAACAAGTACCCATAATCAAGAAATTTCCATCCAAGTCTTTCATAATATCCTTCTAGATCAGTGCACAAATAAAGATCTTTAAACCCCATCTTATCCGTTTGGTTGATTGCATGATTCTGCAGTAAGTCCCCGATTTTGTTACCTCGATAATCTCGTGATACATGCAGACATGCAAACCACGGAAATAAATCTTGTCTACTATTCAGATCACTTCTTAATATTGCATAACATCCCACAATTCGGTCATCCTCAATGACAACATAGAACTTGGGTATATCCTTGCTATCAGAGGAATGGTCTATACAGTTCTTATAGAAGTTAAAGTTATTCTGCTCCCCCCAGTGTTTCCAAATATATTCAACAAACTGTTCATATAAATCTTGTCTTTCATGAACTTCAACTATTTGGGCCATCAGTTTCCACCTCACTAAATAAGATGAATTTATGGATTCAGGGTATTGCACATAACGTTCCTGTATTCACGACTCAGCGCATGCTGAGTGTCCGGCGCATGCCGGACCAAGGACGTATGTCCGCAGCGTGAATATTATGTTATGTGCTGTTGCCGTCTTCGAAGCACAACATCAGAATACACTATTCCTGTGTCTTCTTTTACAATTTCTTTTACTAATCATTCCGTAATATTTCATTATATATTTCTATCACTTTTGCAAATCCAATTAATCTTGAACCTTCCTGTATTCGTATAATCTTTTCTAGCCAAAGGCTCTTAGGGTAAGCTTCAGGACTTAGAAATCTTATGGTTCCAATAACTGTGTCTCCAGGTTGTACCTCGTCCTTTTCGTAATGATGAATACCTGTAGTTAAATAGTTATCTTTTACTAGATGAGCTGGGCGATATCCTGAATAAATGGGTCTAGTCCGACCACCTTCAGCAGAAGTCAGAAAGGTAATCTCCGCTTTAATATCCGCTTCTAGGTCCATAATGGAATCCCGCCTTTTACAAATATTTTTCTACGGCAATTACACATAACGTTGTTGTATTCCTGAATCCGAGAGGCTTAAGGCCATTAGGCCGGGTGGCTCCGCCACTTAGCCTCGCAGGGTTGTCTGCCTGATTCACTTCACCGAAAACCCTCGGGCAGACCAAGGTTGGCGTAGCTAACCGCAGCAGGAATACGGTGTTAGGTGAAGTCTTGGACTTCTTCGATTTCCTTACAGAATAATATTAAATTTTTCATTCGGATAAAATTCACTTAAAAGCGTTCTTAATTGGATTACTATGGGTTAATTCTATTATTTTTATTCCAAAGAATTTCTCTAATTCTTCATTTGTAAGTGCCGTAGATTCATTATGTATCACATTTGGTTTAGTACTATATCTTTCTAAATATTTTATTTCAGGTTTTTCTGATGTAGAGCCTGTTGGATCTCCCATAAAATAAGTTGCAGAACCATAATTGTAAAACACTTCAATTCTAGAATTAACTCTATTGGGTTTCAATACTGATTTTACGTTCATTTCAGATAATATTGTTATTCTATTATTTCCACTTTTTAATTTTTCGTCCCAAGTTCGATAAGAATATCCGAATCCACTAGCTAAAGAGATGCCGCGGTAATCGCAAATAACAGTGTCATACACTTTTCCGTTCAATTCATACTTTAAGTGAAAAGGAAATTCCCCATGTTTTATTGTTGGAGGCAATGTGGCTTCTCACAACCGATTAAAAAAGAAATGAAGAATATAGTAATTGTAATTGATGCGATTCTTCTCATAAGCACCTCAAGGTTTGATGTTTTTCAAAGAGAATTTATCCAAGATTTCACCTAACGTTCTTGTATTCACGAACCCGAGAGCCTTAAAGGGGCGTAGCGACTGGGTCCGTCAGGGCTTAGGCTCGCAGTGGTTGTCGCCTGAATCCGCTTCCCTGCTACTGAATTCACCTCGTCATGATTCTGCTTCTTCCACTTCCGAGGCGACCGAAGAACCTACAGGTTCTGATGCGTGAATATGGTGTTATATGCTGTCGGGGCCTTCTTCGGTTGGTCTTAAAAATTCTCTTATTATTTGCTTTTTCTAGTGCTGTATCCTTGTATGCTAATGATTTATACATCCTTGTAACTAATAGTTTTTTATTGTCCCTTTTTCTTCTTTTGTTTTTAGCCTCTATACAGCTATATCTATTTTTACTATTTTCGTTTTTCCATGTACTGTGTATATCAACAGCAATACTCAAGAAGATATAAATTGGAGTACTCCAATAACGATCAGAATGAGTACAATAGCTACTACGCTTACGACCAAACCAATTAAAAATTTTATGGCTTTTGATTTCCTGGGCTTTTCCAGAAGTTGATTTTCCAGCTTAGTTACTCTTTCTTTTATGTCTTGTAATTCTCTATTGTTCTCCATGAGACCACTCCCCATAATTTAATTTTGCCCCGATTTCACATAACGTTTTTGTATTCACGAACCCTCACTGGCCTAAGGGGCGTTAGCCCCGGGTCCGACGGACTTATCCAGTGCAGGGTTGTCCGGCTGCTCCAACCTCCTCGAAATGCCCTGCCGGACTGAGGGCCGAATGGCCCGATGCGTGAATATAGTGTTATCCGAAGTCCTCTTCTTCCTAGAGATAACTATATTTGTCCTTTAAATTGATTTCTAAAATCATTTTGAATTCCCCATATTTCATTTAATGGGATGGCTTTTTTATAGCTCTTTTCAATATTTTCGCCTTCATTTGACCATAAATACGGAAATACTGATATTCCTTGATCGTAATTTACTTCTTTCAAATCATTAATCCAGTTATCCCATCTAAATGCCTCATAGTACTTATTTAGATCTCCATTAAAAATCCAATAAATAAAGTCTGTATATCCTTTCCCCGTATCTTCCCACTCTAGAGTATCCGGAGCAAAATAAAATATATTGCGTGAATCACTACCAAACTGACCTGTATTTATTGCAAATAATCCTCCTACTACGTCATAAGCTACTACAAATCCCTCTTCGAAGAGCGGACTATGCTTATTAATAACAAGGGATCCGTATATTCTAGGATGCCCTGAACCAAGTATGTAAAGCCAACCATTATCAACTATTAAGCCACCGGATTCTAATGCAATAGCCCCCATTGTTGATCTGTTGGTTATTTGCAATTTATAGAGAACTTCTTCACTTTG
Source organism: Paenibacillus sp. JL3B1040 (assembly GCF_057063165.1). Lineage (NCBI taxonomy): Bacteria > Bacillati > Bacillota > Bacilli > Caryophanales > Paenibacillaceae > Paenibacillus > Paenibacillus tiangongensis. The sequence continues at coordinate 4,648,657 of NZ_CM169317.1, forward strand.
AGTTCTATTGTTCTCTAGAATTTCTATATTTAATTGTGAATTGCGAATCAAGTCTTGAACAATCGTCCATGAATCAGCTTCAAAAATAAGTTCTGAAATTGCCTTCATCATTTCACTCCTTAAGAGGATTTCGGATAACGTTTTCGCATTCATGAACCCGAGAACCTTAAAGCCGTTAGGCCGGCTGCGCTTGCGCAGTTAGGTTCGCAGGGTTGCCCGATGAATCTGCTCCTTCGAAATTACCTCTTGCGGGCCGAGGGCCGTCAGGTCCGATGCGTGAATGTAGTGTTATCTGATGTCGACGACTCCCTCGAATAACCTAAATACCCAAAACTGAAATGTAATCTTGTGTTTGGAATTGTACTCTAATCCAATCTTGAAATTCCTTTATTAGTACACATAGTTTATGAACATTATTATCAAAATCTTGTTTGAATTCATCCTCAGAGCTAACAAAAACAAAATATACATGGTCCTTAAATTCCTCAATTGTTGCATTATCATCAAGTAGACTAACCAAAATATTTAATCTCTCGAGAATCCTCAACCATGTCTCTTTATGTATTTCACTAAATGCGTAATGATCGTATTCCGGATATTCTCTTTCTATCGATTTTTCTAAAAAACCAAACACTTCTTCACTAAAGAAAATTGAGTCATCACTCCAGCATTTGCCATTATATTTACCAGGTAAAACTTCAATATAACAAGTTCCCTCTAATTCATCTTTTGATCTAATTATCTTCATTGATCTCACCAACTTTTAAGTAATCCGTCGATTTCAGATAACGTTCGGGAATTCACGAACCCTCACCGGCTTAAGCGCGTAGCGCGGGTCGTCAGACTTAGCCGGTGCAGGGTTGTCCGCTGAATCTACATCTTCGAAAATACTTCTTGCGGACCGAGGGCGAATGCCCGATGTGTGAATGCGGTGTTATACGATGTTTGAGCCATCTTCGAATTTCTTACTAGTTATCTTTGCACTGCCCATGTTACTACGTCGCCACGAAGTAATATTCGTCTACCATCTCTTTCGATCTCAACTTCATATGGTTTTACTGTTAGTTTTAAGATCTCCCATTGAACATACGCTGCTTGAAACTTCTTAATTAAATATTCAGTTTCAAAGTTCAGCTCGTATATCGGCTCAATTTCATTACCAGAATCAATGATTGTTTCAGAAACATTTGTGCTAATTATAAAACAGTTAATTCCACCGACTCTGGTGCCAGATATCATGTCCGAGACAACTTTATCAAAGGTAGCTTCATTCTCCAAGTGTTCAATACTTGAAACTCCAAAAATAAAATCATAATGATTTGGATCTATTAAATAATCCCCAATATCGTTTAGTCTGCATTCAATCTTATCAGTCACACCAAATTCACTCGAATAAATCTTCAATTTGTCAATCGCGGATTGCAATAGATCAACACAAACTACCTTGCCCTTCCGTTCACCAATTCTTTGAGCCAAAGGAATACTATTCCTACCTATCCCACAACCTAAATCTAAGACATGAACTTCATTTTTCTCGTTAAGGAGTGAGAACAAATCCAGAATAGTTTTGACTGGCTTATGCAACCAAGATCCTTGCTCAAATAACTTGTAGTTTTCGTAACAATGATCATGATATTCTTTTTCTTTTAATCTTATTTCATCAATTCGATTTATAACGAATCCCCCCCTGATCTTCTTATGTTGTTGGCTCAAATTTCGTATAACGTTCTTGTATTCACGACATCCCACCGACTTAAGGCTCCGCCAGGAGCCGGCTGCGCTTGCGCAGTTAGTCGGTGCGGATGTGTCCGGCTGATTCTGCTTCTCTGCTACTGAAATGCCTCATCGAATCCACTTCTAACTTCTGCCGGACCAAGGGCCGAATGGCCCGATGCGTGAATATGGTGTTATACGAAGCATGCTTGACCAACCTAAAAAAAACAAAAAAACATCATCGATCTCACTTATGAAGTCATGATGTTCTATAACCTTTTCATTTATGAAGTCTTCTAGTTTGATGTAATACTGTTAATACTTCTATTCCATCTGTACTGATTCTGTATATAATTCGATAGTTCTTATACAACTTTTCTCGGATCCTATGCTCTTTATATTCTGGCACTTTTCTACCCGCCAATGGAAATTCAGTGATGTCTACTGTTGCGGTTATCAATTACCTAATGAAATCCCCTGCATTTTCTTCCGAATCCTGTTTTATATATTCATGTATAATTTCTAGATCATTTAATGATCTAGGCGACCATGTTAATTTAGCCATTTAGAGATTTTCTCCATCGCTTCATTATGTGGTATGCCTTGCCCTTCGTTTAGTTCATTTAAACCTTCTTCGATCTTCGCCCGAACATATAGTTTATAAAGGATGTCCTCCATCGTTGCATCTTCCGGCAATTCCTGTATAAGTTTAATCACTTTACCCTTAATGCTCATATACTTCACCTCACGCGTTTCTGTATTATCTACAGTATAAACCACAACCAAAGATGTGTGTTATTATTTATGGGTTTAAATATTGGTTTTTATAAGCTAGCCTCCAATGTTTCGTATAACGTTTCTGTGTTCACGACGTCCCACCACCCTAAGGAACTTTAGGTCCAGCCGCGATGCGGTTGGGTGGTGCGGATGTGTCCCGGCAACTACTCCTTCGGCTTATCTTCCGGGACCGAGGGGACGTAGTCCCCCGATGCGTGAACACATTGTTATAAGATGTATCCGCCTTCTTGAATTGCCCACAAAGTGTCTCTAACTGTTTCCATTCCTTTTATTTATTTCACTCTTAAATAGATATCGGATTCCTTTGCCTGCATAAGGTTCATCCGAATATCTTGGTATGACGTGTAAATGAGAATGAAATATATGTTGTCCTCCTACTGACCCACAGTTCCAACCCACATTATATCCATCTGGTTTATATTTATTGTCTATATAGAATTTGACCTCATGAAGTAACAGATAAGTCGCATTCCACTCTTCCTGGCTCAAATCAAATACTGTTTCCTTGTGGCTTCGAGGCACAATTATCCCAGCCCCTTGTTTTTCCTGATCTTTCATTAATGAGTAAATACACAAATCATTTTCTAATAGAATTTCATGATTACTTTCTTGAGTAATATTGCAGTAGATACAATCTTCCATGCTTCACCCCAGGATGGTTTTATTGTGTTTGCGGATATTTCCTATAACGTTCTCGTATTCACGACGTGACCCAGCCTTAGATAGCTCCTATCTTAGGCTGGGTCATGTGTTGTCTGAGCTTCTTCCATGATTATATATCTGACAACCAAGGGGCGATAGCTCCGCAGCGTGAATACATTGTTATCTGATGCCGTTGCCTTCTTCGAACTCTCCCACAAAATGCTCATGAATATGATTATTCAAGGAGGTATTTTGAAAGTTCAGTCCATCCAACAAACCCTGTCTATAGATTATTTCGTTTGCAAACGCCACCTGATAGTTTACTTTATCTTCGAAATCAAATAACAATTCTCGGCATGAATCCGGAATGCTCTTCAACATTTCCTCGAACGAACATCTTTTACCATTCACAAGCTTCCTGTAGTATAAATTTTTCATTAAAATCACTTGTCCAATTTCTTCAGTTCTTTTTCTAACAAAACAATCAAAATAACACTCTAATTCTTTAAGCATTAAATCCCCTCCAATTAGTGATGTCACTTCGAAATCACCCGACATTTCCATTCTATGGTGATTTCATAGTGATGTCAATATGATTGTATTCTTTGTGACTTCTAAGTGATAATATAGTGCTATCACCAATAAGGAGAGACAATTGTGGCAACTAATAAAAGAGTCTTCACTTTAAGATTAGAGGATACGAATTTTCAAAAAATTAAATATATTGCAGATAAAAATAAACGTTCAATTGCTATGCAAATTGAATATCTAATTGAGCAGCATATCCATGACTATGAGAAGAAAAATGGTCCCATTCCTACAGATAATTAGTTTAATCTTCTAGTATCATTCTGTGTGTTGCACCGGTTTCAGATAACGTTCCTCGCATTCACGAACTCCCGGAGGGAGTTGTCGCAGCATCCACTTCATCGAACTCACGTCTGCGACCGAGGGCTTCAGCCCGATGCGTGAATGCGTTGTTATCAGATGTCATGTGCCTTCTTCGAATTCACTCTACAAATGCTTCCACCATATCCCTGCACACTCAGGTAAAATTGACCATTGATTATCTTCGATTGTTTTGGCAATATCAGTTCCAAAGAAAAACTCGGTACTCTGCTTAGCCTCTTCCACACTAGTAAAAACATAGTCCGTACGAATCCACCGGTGACTAAATCCATATTTATTTTGTAAGGCCTCATAATAGGGCTTCAAAAATCCTGGTGGTTTCGGATACTCGGTTCCGGTTCCCATAGTCTCAAGTATAATAATCGTTCCTCTAGCTCTCATTACTCGGGTCAATTCAGAAATAATCTTATCCAAATTCTCTTCCCAGTTCTCATTCTCTGTGTTTGTTAAGTAACAAATACTCCAACCGGAAACCACTAGGTCAGTAGAGTTATCAGTAATCGGCAAATGCCTATGATCTGTAACAACAAGCTTCCAATTACAATCTATCCCTAGTTTCTTTAACTTATTATCCAGAACAGATAGCATCGAAGATGAAATATCTGTACATATCAATGACTTCGCTTCTTTTGCAATATTTAATGATAACCTGCCTGTCCCAGCCCCTAAATCTAATATATCTAATCCTTGATAAGGTCTAATCTCGTTTATTATTTCAGTTAAATCTGGTTGCTTGCTAATCATGAATTCATATAATTCCGCTTGATCTTTATAAATCTGCTCATGGGTAGCCATTGGTATCTCCTCTTTTTATTTTGGTTTTGGTCTTGCACATGATTTCTTATAACGTTCTTGTATTCGCGACGTCCATCCCCCTTAGATAGCTTTTATCTTAGGGGGATGGATGTGTCCGGCTGATTCCACTTCTCCGAAATCCCACTACCGGACCGAGGGACGAATGTCCCGATGCACGAATATGGTGTTATTCGTAGTTACCGTCTTCTTGAATTACTTACAAACTGTTTCTTTATCTCTCAATGTAAAATACATTAGATTGTCCTTCAATTCACTCTCTTGATTAAATCCCATCTTCTCTAAAAGCCTCTGCGACTGGAGATTTTCTACTTCCGTTGTCGCTACTTCAATATAATCTAGCTTCATTAAGTCAAATCCGATTCGGGTAATCTTCATCAAAGCTTCCTGCATCAGTCCCCTACCCCAGTAATTCGGAGATACATCAAAATCTATTTCAGCTTTTGTTTCTAAACTCTCTGTTGACCAGCAATGAAAACCGCAAGTCCCGATAAGTTCATCATTCTCTTTATTAAATAACCCATATCTACAGCCTGAGTCATGTATATGGAAATCAATAATCTCTTCTGCCTCTCGTAAATCTTTACATACCTCAATATCCATAAATCTCGTTACCTCAGGATATGAAAAATGTTTATAAACTGCTTCAACATCATCTAAAGTAAGTTCTCTCATGAATAGTCTTTCGGTTTCAATATTCGGGTAATTCACTATAAACTACCGCCTTTGTTTTTGATTTATAGGTTTAGATCTTTATGAGCCTTACGGTAATTACGCATAACGTTTTTGTATCTACGAACCCGAGAGGCTTTAAGGCGCTTAGCGCCGGGTCCAACGGACTTAGCCTCGCAGGGTTGTCTGCCTGTTTCGCTTCTTCGTTTTACACTTCGGGCAGACCAAGGGGGCTTGTCCCCCGCAGCGTAGATATGATGTTATATGACGTACTCTCTTCACTGAAATACTCTACTTTTGTCTTTATTAACTAGATGATGTGCTAATAACAGAAGCGGGAAACTCAAATATAAATTTCAGTAACATTTCGGTAAAGACAATAATACTTTCAGCTTGTTCTCTAGTTTTCATTTCAATTTCATGAGTTGCCTGATTTCCATGTTTTCTTATTTCATCAACCCATGTTCGTCCTCCAGGAGGAATATAACCCCTACTCTCCAGGAAATTTATATACTCAACAAAACTTTTCCCTTCTTCTGCTCTAGTAATTTTCTACAAGCAAGAACGCTAGAAGTAAACGCTCCTATACTTGTACATTTTCTTGCTTCTTCATACAATTCCCTTACTGCATCATTAGGCAAGTACTTGACTTCACGCCCGAACTTAAAACCGGGTACTTGTTCATTTTCCGATTTATAAGTAGGTTTATTGCAATTTGGACATATATAAATTCTTGCAGTTGTTTTTGATGATGTTGATGATTGTTTGATAACGCAATAATAATAAGCACTTGGCGCAGCAGTAGTACCACAAAATCCACAATAATAAGATACTCCACTAGTAGTCCTAGCGTTTTCCCAACTTCCAAGCAATCTCATATCGAGTTCGCCTCCATATTTGATATTGTTTGATACTAATAAAATCATTCTAATTATATTAGTTTGAACTGTTTGGTTTTTTAGGGTATGTCTTATAACGTTATGTATTCACGAAACCGAGAACCTTAAGGCCCAGAGGGCCGGGCGCGACTGCGGTTAGGTTCGCAGGTTTGTCCGGCTGAATAATCTCACTGTTACTGAAATACTCCTATTGCATAGGCTTCTACATCCGCCGGACCAAGGAGCCACAGCGACGCAGCGTGAATATTGTGTTATAGGATGTTCCGGCCCTCTTCGATATCTCATTCAAATTACTTCATACGGGTTATAAGGCTTTTATACAGGTTTTTATAAATTTCATCCTTATAGTTTTCAGTCAATTCAGTATATGTTATGATCGTTATAAGAAAACCGAGTGCGTCAACACTCGGCTATACAATTGGCTTGGATGGTTTATTCCCCTCTAAGTCATATAGGGAACAAAACCCACCTTTGGCCGTCAACCTTGGGGTGGGTTTTTACTTTCTCTTGTTGTTGGAATTAATGTATGTTAAGAGGGCAAGGATAAACGTTCCGAAAAGGAACATGATTGTCAATGCATCTTTAACCTCCATGGCTTCACCTCCTTTTTGAAGGGAAACCATGCCCACCCAAGATTCAATTGTACTTCCTCATTCTACCACATATACCCATCCATTAATAGAATGTTTGTTCGTGTTTTATGTTTGAATATGTTTTTCCGGAATTTCCTATAACGTTCAGGCATTCACGAACCCTCACCGACTCAAGTGACCGAAGGGAACGGCCGCGATGCGGTTAGTCGGTGCAGGGTTGTCCGCCTGGTCCAACCTCGCTGAATTTCCTCGGGCGGACCAAGGGGCGCGACAGCGACCCGCAGCGTGAATGCGGTGTTATCAGATGTCAGTGCCCTCTTCGTATCTACTTTCAGAATTGATTTATTTTAGATGATCCAACAATTTCCAAAAATTCCTTTGGAGCGGTGGTCATTTGGAGTTTGGTGTAGTCCTTATGCGGCATATGTTTTTCTAAAATAAGTAGCGATTCCTTTAAATCATTATATCTATTACCTATTATCGGGTCAGTTAGTAGACAGAATCCAAAATCAGAATATAGCTTTATTGCTCGATAACTAGATGGTTGAGTGTGGAGGTAAATTGGAAAATCTTCTTCGCCTAGGTTTTGCAGTACAATTGAAAGCAGAGCTCTTCCAATGCCTAATCCTTCATATTCCTTAACCACCTTAAACCAATGCAGCGTGTTAATCTTGTTATATGCTTTCCATATAAAACAGGTTCCGATTGGGTGATCATTTTTATCGCAAACGAACAAACATTCCTTGAAAAACAAGTCAGCTTTGTATGAGTATACTTTATCAAAGTAATTTGTCATAAATTCATAATACTTCTGAGCTGTAATTGCATCATCAAAATGAATGGCCTTCCAGGTGTCTAATTCTGATCTCCGGCAATTCCTGACATGAAACCCTATAGGCATTTCACGAATCGCTGATTTATTAATAGCTCTGCATATCATAAATAAATTCAAATCAGGAATATCCAAATCATCACAACCTATCAGTATTTTTTTGTAGACTTTTATTTGTTTGCACTGGTTTCTGATAACGTTGTTGTATTCACGAAATGCCCCAGCCCTAGATAGCTCCTATCTTAGGCTGGGGCGTTTGTTGTCTGAGCTACTTCCATGATTATACATCTGACAACCGAGGGGCGATAGCACCGCTGCGTGAATACGGTGTTATAGGATGTTATCGCCTTCATCGAGTTACTTACACATCAATTCTTATCTTATTTTCTATATAGTCATATATCATTTTTATATCTTCTTCATAATCTTGATCGATTTCAAAATATTTAACCTTAGCTTCTTGGCATATTATTCTGAATTCGTTGTGTTCATTAATAAAATCATTAATTGTCCGTTCCTCTTGATAGCTCCGTGTTTCTATAGCGTTTCTGTTATTAATTATGTTAGTAAATTTCTCATTAATATATTTATTGGTAAATCCAAGGAAAACTGAAACAATCTCACCCGGGTACATTGTTTCTATTTCTTTCAAATAATTTGGAAACAAATAGCACCCCTCCACTATAAGACTCTGCTTGTTCTCTATACTAGTCATAATAATTCCTTTAATAATAGGCCATAATTTATCTCCAATAACCTCATTACTATCCAATGGTGTAAACCCACAATCACTAATCCCCCTATAAAGCCCCATCTTTAAAAGATCTATAGAAAAGTATGGGATTTTATATTTCTCGAGCAATTTTTGAGCCATTAATGTTTTACCAGTACAACTGTTGCCTGATATTATAATAATCACGAGAGCAAAGCTCCTTCGAATATATTGTATTAATGTTTTTATTAAGGTTTTACGATGATTTCCTATAACGTTCCTGTATTCACGACCCAACGAATGTTGGGTGTCCGACGAATGTCGGACCCAGGACGAATGTCCGCAGCGTGAATATTATGTTAGGCGAAGTTTGAATTTATTTAATCAATCTTTAATTTATAAATGATAATGTTTAGATAATCCAAGTTATAAGGGTTTACTAATATAAAGCAAAGCATTCTATATAGTTATCGATTTAATTCTTCAATTATTGAATCTAACATGTTCACTAGGACATTTTGTATATCTGGAAGTACAGTGCCTTCGGAATCTATTAATTCGGTTCTAGCTTGGCATAACATACGTTCTAAAAACCAGTTTTGCTCGTCTTTAATTTCACTATCCAGTAATAAAAATTCAAAAATAATCTCAACAAAAACAATCAGTTTTGAAATATGCAATCCCCAATATCGTGAATAATCTATTAGTCCTCTATCATTAGTAAAGAATGCATCTGATTCTTCTTCATCTTCTTTATCCATAGCGTCAGTGGTCATTACTTTAAATTTCAAGTTTTCTTTGTCACCAAAAACCAAACAAGTAGCCCCATCATGAATAATCAGATCTCTTTCAATTCTGAGCTTTTGAAACCATTCCATGTTTAGCAAAACATTTTTCTCATCGACATTATCCGCAATATACTTTAATAAAAAATTATACTTTTTGTAATATTTTTTGAGATCATTATACTTATCTTTTTCTTTATCATTAAGCCTTGGTGGAATACAAATTTCTAAAATCTGCTGAACATACTCCAATATTACACGATATTTTGCAAATAAATATTCGATAAAACATCCTAATTCGGAAATGGCTTGGTCATTACTAATGGAATAATATGATGAATTATATTGTTCTCTTTGGTAAGCTAAATAGGTCTTATCGATACTATTCATAATTACAAGAATCTTAGAGAAATCTTGACGGATAGCCTTTAATTTATAATCTAATACTTTATAATGTTCATCTTCTAATCCTTTGATGAATGACATTTGTGTACGTATAGTACAATTATGAAAAGCATAGCTATTCTCCAAGATCGAATGAGCTTTTTTTACAATTTCTTCTTCATCTTTGAAGTTCATATAGTTCTGCATAATAAGCTCCTTTTCATGTTAATTGGTTGATTAAAAATCCAGTTTTTAAGGACAATAACTTCTCCTATTTGTTTTTAAATTTCGCCTAACGTTCTTGTATTCACGAACCCTCACTGGCTTAAGGGGCGCTAGCCCCGGGTCCGATGGACTTAGCCAGTGCAGGGTTGTCTGCTGATACCGCTTCTCTGAAAATCCTCTTTCAGACCAAGGGACCGTTAGGTCTCGCCGCGTGAATACGGTGTTATAGGATGTTCCGGCCATCTTCGCGTTGCTTCATAATTCCCTTATAAGGTTAGTTGGATTTTATTCAGGTTTTTATTCAGGTTTTGCAATCAGAGTTTTCATTGCCTTTTTGATATGGTATCATTTATATAAGAAAACCGAGTGCTGTGAACACTCGGCTATACAATTGGCTTGGATGGTTTATTCCCTTCAAGTTCCAGGTAATAAAAACCCACCTCTGGCGCTAACCTTTGGGTGGGTTTTTACTTTCTCTTGTTGTTGGAATTAATGTATGTTAAGAGGGCAAGGATAAACGTTCCGAAAAGGAACATGATTGTCAATGCATCTTTAACCTCCATGGCTTCACCTCCTTTCGAAGGGAAACCATGCCCACCCAAGATTCAATTGTACTTCCTCATTCTACCACATATACCCATTCATTAATAGAATGTTTGTTCGTGTTTTATGTTTGTATACAGTTTGCCGGAATTTCCTATAACGTTCTTGTATTCACGAAACGCCCCAGCCTTAGATAGCTCTTATCTTGGGCTGGGGCGTTTGTTGTCTGAGCTTCTTCAATGATTATACATCTGACAACCGAGGGGCGATAGCCCCGCTGCGTGAATACAGTGTTATGTGAAGTCCGTGTCCTCCTGAGATACCCGTCACAATCTTACCTGTTGTTTCGTTATAATTCTTACCATTCAATTTCTTCATATATATCCTTTATTAATTTGTCTTCTATACTCGCCTTTTCAAATAGTTCTTCTGAATTCATAAAATCTTGAGAGTAACTATCAGTATTTCTTGTAAAATATACTCCATCTTTATTTCTACTTATCCAATACCCAATATTGTTGTGATATATTAAAAATTCTTCCCCCCAACCAACCCTTTGTTTTAGTTCTTCGAATTCATGTTTTGTCATGTTTTTATTCCTTTCGGTTTGGTTGATACGATTTCACGGATTTCACATAACGTTCCCGCATCTATGACGTGACCAATCTCATCTTGACCCGGGGATTTATGTACTCGTTCGCCCCCCCTTAATTATACCTCCATTTCTTGATTATGTAATTTCAAATCTGCGACCCGGTAGGAAGCTGCTACTCCCCCTTCTGATCACGTACAATACGGTCAAGCGGACTCTGAATCCGTTTCAGATTCTTGGTGCTGACATGGGTGTAGCGTTCGGTGGTAGAGGGATTAGCGTGGCCCAGAAGCTCCTGGATATAACGGAGATCGGTGCCGTTCTCGAGCAAATGGGTTGCGAAGGAATGCCGCAGGACATGGATGCCCGCCTGCTTCTGGACGCCGGAGGTTTCTAAGGCTTCCTTAAAGACCTTTTGTAAGGAGCGTTCATGCAAGTGGCTCCCCGGATGCTGCCCCGGAAACAACCACATGGAGGAAGGGAGTCGCTCCGCATCTACATATTTTCGGATCATCTCCCAGGCCGTTTGAGACAGCGGCGTGTGTCTATCCTTTTTGCCCTTTCCTTGCCGGACTCGAAGGATGCCGCATTCCGGGTCGATATCCGTGATTTTCAACCGGACAACTTCGCTCACCCGCAGCCCTGAAGCGTAAGCCAGATACAGCATCGTGCGGTGCTTCAAATTAGCCGGAGCTTGGATCACGCGAAGCACTTCCTCCTCCGAGAGGACATAGGGCAGCTTTTTCTCTTTTTTCGGTCGAATATAGCTGGTTTGTTCGGCGGGTTGTTTAAATACCTCGGCGGCAAGAAACCGAAGGGCACTGATGGCTTGATTCACATAGGCAGGGGAATGTCCCTGCTCATGCAACTGCAAAGCATATTGTTGGGCATGGGCCGAGTCGATCGTCATGGATTTGGAAAAATCTTCGTCCTTCCGGGCTTCCGAACTTCTCACCTCCGAGAGATCCGCCAGACTCTGCAAAAATCGTCGAACATGCCCCCGGTAGGCCTTGCCCGTTTTGTGGCTATATCCCTTTAGTTTGAGCGCGGTGAGCAGCTTCTGTTCCAGGGCGAGAATCAATGCTTCGTCGTTGGATAGCTTTGACGACACGGTAAGCCCGTCCACTCGAATCTCCACTCCCGGAAAGCATTCGGCGATTTGCCGAAGCTTCTCCTCCGTGCAAGGAAAACGCCAGAATTCTCGCTCAGGATCCCACTTCCCTCCCCCTACCGCCCGTAGCTTACCTACATCCTCCATCGAAAAATCCAAGAGCTTCACGGATAGCTGATCTTGTTCGATCCGGTGAATCTGAATGTTCATTCCTTGTCCCTCCTTCTATTCCATTACTTCGCCGGGCGAAAAACAAAAAAAGAGACAGCCCCTCACGAGGTCTGTCTCCGATTCTTTCGGATCACGGCGATACTATATTGGTATGAATCTATCAGACTCTATTATTGCGTGAACCATGTTTTGAACATATGCTTTGTGGTCGCTTTGTTCATTTCGGCGATGGAGGTGGTCAGCGGGATGCCTTTCGGGCAGGCGCGCACGCAGTTTTGCGAGTTGCCGCAGCCTTCGATGCCGCCGTCCTCCATCAGCGCCTCCAGACGTTCATCGGCGTTCATTTCCCCCGTCGGGTGCGCGTTGAACAGGCGCACTTGGGAAATGGCCGCCGGGCCGATGAAGTCCGTCCGCTCGTTGACGTTCGGGCAAGCCTCCAGGCAGACGCCGCAGGTCATGCACTTGGACAGCTCATACGCCCATTGACGTTTCTTCTCCGCCATCCGCGGACCCGGCCCCAGATCGTACGTGCCGTCGATCGGAATCCAAGCTTTTACCCGCTTCAACGCGTTGAACATCCGGCTACGGTCGATCACCAGGTCGCGCACGACCGGGAACGTCCGCATCGGTTCGACGCGAATCGGCTGCTCCAGATTATCGATCAAGGCCGCGCAAGCCTGGCGCGGTTTGCCGTTGATCACCATCGAGCAAGCGCCGCACACTTCCTCCAGGCAGTTGGACTCCCAGCAAACCGGCGAGGTAGACTCGCCTTTCTCGTTCACCGGGTTCCGCTGGATTTCCATCAAGGCGCTGATTACGTTCATGCCGGGGCGATAGTCCAGCTCGAATTCCTCCGAATACGGCTTCGAGTTCGGATCATCCTGGCGCGTGATGATGAATTTGACTTTTTTGGCCGTAAGTTTTTGGGCCGATACATCCGTTTCCGCCATTGCCATGGGTATCCCCTCCTATTTGTCCTTCGAGTAATCGCGAATCCGCGGCGGGATCAGAGAGACGTCGACCGGTTCATACGAAATTTGCGGGCCGTCCGGCGTCCATGAAGCTTTGGTCGTCTTCAGGAATTCCTCGTCGTTCCGATCCGGGAATTCCGGTTTGTAATGCGCGCCCCGGCTTTCGTTGCGCAGCAGCGCACCCAGCGTCATTGCTTCGGCCAGCTCCAACATGTTCCACAGCTGGCGGGTGAACGCCGCTCCCGTATTGTTCCAGCGGGACGTATCGTTAATATTGATGTTCTTATAGCGCTGCTTCAGTTCCTTAATTTTACCGATCGTCGCTTCCAGTCTGTCGTTGTGACGCACGACCGTCATATTCGCGGTCATCCACTCGCCCAACTCTTTATGGATGACATAAGCGTTTTCCGTGCCGTTCATCGCCAAGATGCCTTCGTATTTCTCCTCCTGCGCCTTGCGATAGCTATCGAACACGCCCGAACCGAGGTCTTCCGTCGATTTCTTCAGGCCGCGAAGATACTCCACCGCTTTCGGCCCGGCCACCATACCGCCGTAAATCGCCGATACCAGCGAGTTGGCGCCCAGCCGGTTGGCTCCGTGATACTGGTATTCGCATTCACCCGCCGCAAACAGGCCGGGAATATTGGTCATTTGATTGAAGTCGACCCACATGCCGCCCATCGAATAATGGACCGCCGGGAAAATCTTCATCGGAATTTTGCGCGGATCGTCGCCCATGAATTTCTCGTAAATTTCGATGATGCCGCCGAGCTTCACGTCCAGCTCTTTCGGATCCTTGTGGGACAGGTCGAGATACACCATGTTCTCGCCGTTAATACCCAGCTTCAAGTCCACACATACATGGAAAATCTCCCGCGTCGCGATATCCCGCGGCACGAGGTTGCCGTAAGCCGGGTATTTCTCCTCGAGGAAGTACCACGGTTTGCCATCCTTGTACGTCCAGATCCGTCCGCCTTCCCCGCGTGCCGATTCCGACATCAGTCGCAGCTTGTCGTCGCCCGGAATCGCCGTCGGGTGAATTTGAATGAACTCGCCGTTCGCGTACGTCACGCCTTGCTGGTACACGGCGCTGGCCGCCGTCCCCGTGTTGATGACCGAGTTCGTCGTTTTGCCGAAAATAATCCCCGGCCCCCCCGTCGCCAAAATCACCGCATCGGAAGGGAACGTAGTAATCTCCATCGAGCGGAGGTTCTGCGCCGTAATGCCGCGGCAGACGCCTTCATCGTCCAGCACGACGGACAGGAACTCCCAGTTTTCGTATTTCGTGACCAGCCCGGCCGCTTCATGGCGGCGCACCTGCTCATCCAGCGCGTACAGCAATTGCTGTCCGGTCGTCGCTCCGGCGAACGCCGTGCGGTGATGCTTCGTCCCGCCGAACCGGCGGAAATCAAGCAGGCCCTCCGGCGTACGGTTGAACATCACGCCCATCCGGTCCATCAGGTGAATGATGCCGGGCGCCGCCTCGCACATTGCCTTCACCGGCGGCTGGTTGGCCAGAAAGTCCCCGCCGTATACCGTATCGTCAAAATGCTCCCAAGGCGAGTCGCCTTCCCCCTTCGTATTCACGGCCCCGTTAATGCCGCCCTGCGCGCACACCGAGTGGGAGCGTTTGACCGGCACGAGCGAAAACAGCTGCACCGGCACGCCCGCTTCAGCCGATTTGATCGTAGCCATCAGGCCGGCCAGGCCGCCGCCAACGACGATTAAGCTTTGTTTAGCCATTTGATTTCAACTCCTAAAAGTTTTGTGAGCGTTACATCATCGAAAGCCCTACGAACAAAACTTGCTTCGTAAGCATCTGCTTCATTTTGTGAGCGTTCCATAAACTTGCCTCATAAGAAGCCTTCATTTATCTTATTCCTAAGCCAGCCAAGCCTTCGCCGTCTCCAGCAAAGCCGCGCCTTCCGCCTGGAACTCCGCGCCGCGGAACGCGATCAGCGACCACACGAACATGACCGCTACGATCACGAACAAGCTCATGCAAATATAAGAGGATACGCGCTGTGCGCGCGGACCCACCGTCACGCCCCAGCTGACCAGGAATGACCACAACCCGTTCGTAAAGTGGAACGCCGCCGAGACAACCCCGATCAGATAAAGCACGAAAAAGACCGGTTGACTAACGATGTCATGCATCAAACCGCCCAATTCCTCATGCGTGACATTGCCCAGCGCCACCTGCACGCGGGTTTCCACCACATGCCAGATCACGAAGACAAACGCGATCACGCCGGTAATCCGCTGCAGCAAATAACGCAGATTGCGTTCGGTCGGGAACCGCCCGTTGTTCGGCTTCGCCTGGAACGCGATATAAAGACCGTAAACCCCGTGATACAACAGCGGCAGCCAAATCCCGAAAAGCTCCAAGGCCAAGACGAGCGGCAGGCTGTTCAGAAATGCCACGGCCTCCTTGAACCCCTCGCTCCCCCCCTCGACCGCCGAGAAGTTGGTAATCATGTGCTCGATCAGGAAAAAACCCAGCGGAATGACGCCCAGCAGCGAGTGCAGTTTTCTGGAATAAAACCCTTTCATAAGTGCGTGTACCCCTTTCTCATTCCATCATCCGTTTCAAATTGCGCAAAATCATTCAAGAATCGACCTTATCAGGCGTGGACGTTGTATATGATAAATACCACACCGGAGCCAGTGAAACCCGTTTGTGCCAAAGGTAACATGTGAACAACTTGTGTCACTTTTCATGTTACTCCTTTTTATCTTATAATGGAATTGCAATATATTTATTAATCATTATAACCAATTCACATAAGCAAACCTGTCGAACCCTGTCATTCACCCGGAAAAAGGAGGTCACCCCGTGCTGGAGGAACTGTTGGTGTTCACCACCGTCGTGGAGCAATCCAGTTTGAACAAAGCATCCAAGCTGCTGAACCTGTCCCAACCCGCGCTTTCGCGGAAAATCGCCAAATTGGAGGAGGAATGGGGGGTCTCCCTGTTTCATCGCAAAGGGAAAAGACTCGAGCTCACCCGCGTCGGGCAGGAGGCTTACCAATATGCGCTCGAGCAGCGGCAGCGCCATCAGAACTTCCTGCAGGCCGTGTCCCGCTTCAAGGCCGCGGAGCGCCGCATCGTGACGCTGGGCGCCAGTCTGACGACGATCCAAACCACGCTCCCGCCGCTCGTCACCGCGCTGATGGAGAAGTTTCCGGATATCGAATTAAAGCTCGTCACCGGCAAAACCCACGAAATCGTCTCTTACATCCGCGACAAAAGAGTCGATATCGGCGTCGTCGCCTCCATGGTGAACGAAACCGGCCTGAAGTGCCTGCCGCTGTTTAAGGACCACCTTGAGTTGGTCGTGCCGAAAGGGCATGATCTGGCCGCAGCCGGACAAAAACGTCGCCTCGTGATGGACGATCTGAACGGTCGGCCGATGATCGTATTTTCAAAGGGAACCTGGTACCGCCGGCTGATCGACGATCTGTTCGGCCGTTACAGCATCCTGCCCGACATCCGCATGGAGATCGATTCGTTTGAAGCGATCGTGCGCCTCCTGCCGATTTGCAAAGCGGCCGCCCTGTTGCCCAAATCGTACCTGCGCATGCCGCTGCTGCGGGATAACGGCCTGCTCACCGTCCCGATTCCCGAGCTGGCGCAGACGCGCCGCGAAACCTGCCTCGTCTACGGCGACAAATCGGAGCTGTCCAGCGAGACGAAGGAGTGGATCGCGCAAATCCGCGAAACCCTCGTGAAGGAAATGCCAATCTGAAGGGGGAGACCGATCCGCTCTCTCGTCCCTCATACAGAAAGCTGCCGCTCCTCAGGTCAACACCTGAATTAACGGCAGCTTTCTATTTAGAAGTAGCGAAGATAAATGTATATGCTGGAGATCAGAATGGTGATCACCATCAACGGCAGCCCGTATTTCAAATAACGGACAAAGCTGATGGGCTCTCCTTCCTTGGCGGACATCCCGGCGGCGATCAAATTGGCGCTGGCCCCGATCAAGGTCCCGTTTCCGCCCAAGCACGCCCCCAGCGCGAGACTCCACCATAACGGTTCCAGATGGTCCAGTCCCATGCTCCCCATATCCCGGATCATCGGAATCATCGTCGCGACCAGCGGAATATTGTCGATAAAGGCCGACGCCAAAGCGCTCAGCCACAGGATCAACATCGAGGCGGACAGCGCGTTCCCCCCGGTCAAATGCACAACCCATTCCGCCACCATCGTGATTATTCCCGTTTCTACCAAACCGCCAACCAAGACGAACAAACCGATGAAGAAAAAGAGGGTTGGCCATTCCACGGAGCGGAAGGCTCTCTCCATCACGTGTTCACCGGTCATGAATAGCAGCAGCGACGCACCGGCCAACGCGATTGTCGCGGTTTCTAGTTGAATATATTGATGCAAAAAGAACCCCAGCAAAGTGACGCCCAAAGAGATTAGGCATTTTACCAGCAGCTTTTTTTCCGTAATCAACCCCTCGAGGCTGATCTCCATAATGAGGTGCCGATTGGCGGCGGCCTCCTTCAAAGGCTTGCGGAAAATCACGATGACGAGCGGCAAGACTACTGCCAGAATCAGCAGGGATATCGGTGCCAAATTTTCCAAAAAAGCAACAAAGGTCAGCTCTTTCACGGCGCTGCCGATCATGATGTTCGGAGGATCCCCGATCAACGTCGCCGTGCCGCCTATATTCGTCGCGATAATCATGGAGAAGAGGTAAGGAAACGATTTTACCCTTAACCGGCGCGTGATGCTGAATGCCACGGGAACCATCAGGATGATCGTTGTCACGTTATCCAGAAAAGCAGAACCTACGGCGGTGATGAGCGACAGCAGCCACAAAAGGGTGATGGGATTCCCTTTGGCCAATTTGGCGGTCCACATTCCAATATAGGAGAATACCCCCGTTTCGGCCGTCGTATTGACGATAATCATCATTCCGATCAACAGCCCCAGCGTGTTGAAGTCGATATGATGCACCGCGCTCTCCTGGTCAAGGATCCCCAGCATGATCATCAAAGCGGCGCCGGCCATCGCCAATATCGTCCGATGAACTTTCTCAGAAATAATGAGTGCATAGGTTAGCAAAAAAATGCCCAATGCCCAAATCGCCTGTTGTTCCATGGTCTTCTCCCGTCCAATGCCAAAACCGCTTCTCGTTTATTGGTTGAGTATGGTCTCGAATTGCTCGATATTTTTTTTCGCTCCAATAATCACCATAATATCACCTTCGGTCAACTGATCCATAGCGGTTGGCGCCACCAGCACGCCGCCTTCGCGGTGGATCGCCACGATGCTGCAGCCGAACCGGGCCCGCGGGTTGAGGTCGCCTAAACTTTTTTGATTCAGGCAAGCGGGGACGTTCATTTCCACGATGCTGTATTCCTTCGACAACTCGATATAATCCAGCAGATTCGGAGTGACCAGTTGGTGCGCCACGCGGATTCCCATATCCCTTTCGGGGAAAATGACCCGGTCTACGCCCAGCTTCTCCAGCGCACGGCCGTGCAGTACGGAGATCGCCTTGGCAACCACGGTAGGAATGCCCAGATCCTTCAGGAGGATCGCCGCCAAAACGCTGGTTTGAATGTCGTTGCCGATCGCGACGACGCCGCAATCGAAGTTGCGTACTCCCAACGACTTCAACACCTCTTCATCCGTCGCGTCCGCAACCACGGTATGCGTCAGGTGCTCGCTCATTTCGTTGACCAGCTCTTCATTCCGATCGATGCCCAGTACCTCGTACCCCAAGTCCATGAGCTCCAGTGCCAGACTGGAACCAAAGCGTCCCAACCCGATCACTACAAACTGCTGTGTTTTCATTCTCGTTTAATTCCCCTTATCCAATAATAATTTTGCCCTCTGGATGGCGATATAAATCTTTCCCCTTTTTCGGTCCTAATGCATAGGCTAATGTCAGCATTCCCAACCGGCCGGCGAACATGGTGAAACTGATCACGGCTTTCCCGAACGATGTCAAATCACCGGTCAGCCCCATGGAAAGACCCACGGTTCCGAATGCGGAAGTCGATTCAAACAGGATCGTTAAGAAGCTGGCATCCTCCGTGGTAGACAACACCATCGCAACGACAATCACAAGGAACAAGGCCAGCATCGTGATGGTGACGGCTTTAAAGATGCGCTCCTGGGCCAAGCGGTAACGAAAAAGGTCAAGATCCGTCCGGCCGCGAATCATGGAGATGACCGCACCAACCAGGATCGTAAACGTCGTCGTCTTAATGCCGCCCCCGGTGGAGCCTGGCGACGCGCCGATAAACATCAGGATAATGATAAAGAATTGGCTTGCTTGCCGCATCGCGCCGATATCCAGCGTATTGGCCCCCGCCGTTCTCGGCGTAGCCGACTGAAAGAAGGAACTCATGATTTTCGTTCCCATATCCAAAGGTTCCAGGGTTCTGGAGTTCGTATACTCAAAAATGAAAAACACCAAAGTCCCGACCACAAGCAGCGTCGCAGTCATCGACAACACCACTTTGGAATGCAGGGACAGCTTCCGCCGCTTCCGATACTCGATCAAATCGGACAATACGATAAAACCGAGTCCACCCGTAATAATCAAAGTCAGGGCAATGAAGTTGGTCATCGGATCGCTGACGTACTGGGTTAGGCTGCGATAATCGCCGAACAGGTCGAAACCGCCGTTGTTAAACAGCGAAACCGCGTGGAAGATTCCAAAATATATCGCACGGCCCAGCGGCATATCGAACGCCCAACGAACGGAAAAGAGGAATGCGCCGCAAGACTCGATAATCAGGGAGTACATCAACACTTTGCGGATCAGGCGGACAATGCCCTCCATCGTATTTTGGTTCATGGCCTCCTGGAGAATCAAGCGGTCTTTAAGCGAGATTTTCCGTTTAAGCACAAGCGAGAACAAGGTCGCCATGGTCATGAATCCGAGACCGCCGACCTGAATCAGCAGCATGATAATGATTTGCCCAAAGGGCGTAAAAAAAGTACCCGTATCCCGCACGACCAACCCCGTGACGCAGGTGGCCGAGGTGGCCGTAAATAAAGCGTCGATATACGGCAGTGATTTCCCCGTTACATTGGCGATCGGAAGCATCAGAAGCACCGAACCCAACAAAATGATGAGCCCAAATCCGATGACCAAAATCTGCGGCGGCGAAAAGCTAACTTTCTTGAATCGCAACTCGTTCACCTCATTGTAGTTAGAACAAAAGAAAAAAAGCACTGGAAATCCAATGCCTTTCGGTGTTTGGTTCCTGCTGCACAGGCCTACGAGGTTAGCTGACGGATTCGGACATGCACAGTTGCCCTATTCGCAGACCTTCCGCCGCTATCTAGCCGGCTGCACGAAGCCCTGTGAAATTCACCCCAAAAAGACGGTTCCCCCGTTTTCATAACGAAATTCGGCCGCTATTCTTTTCAATTGTTTTCATTCATTTTTCGTCAAATGGATTATATCCCTTATTTTCTTTCGCCACAAAGCTCTATTTTCAGGAAAAAGACCAAAAAAGGACGAAATCGGAGGGTGGATCAATAAACTTCGCCCTGAATCTGAGAGATGCGAAGCCTTGCCGGAGTTATTGCCGTTTCTCGTCATTTTTATTCCCGATCTGGCGTAGGGGGGGCGGCTGTGTTATCTTTACTTTGACGTACTTGAGGGAATTTCATACCTCATATAAAGAAGGGCATGTTCAAAAATCAACATTACTTCAAAAAAGGAGTTTTGCGAGTGAGTTCCTCCATGAAACCAACCGGCCGCAGGATGAAGACGAAAACCCTATGGCTACTGGCCGCTCTCGGCTTGATCGTGTTTATCGCCGTCCAATTGTTCCCGACGACCGACTCAGAGTCGCTGCAGTTGCAGCAAGCGGATGAGGTCATCAGCAAATCGAAGGCGGCGGACAGCGCAGCCGAATTCGCCGGGTCCGTCTTACATCTGGAACTGTCGGACCAAGTCAAAGATAAGGCTTTAATTACATACGAAACGCGTTCCGATCTGTTTGGTTATTTGACCAAAGAAGATCTGCTCGCTACGTACTTAAAAACTTATGAAAAGCAGTTTCCCTACGACGTCTTCCGCGTCCGTTACAACGATCCCGCCGGGACGTTAAGCGCTGTGACCATCGATGTCCACATGACGACCGGCCGAGTCGTCGGCTTCGAGGAAATCGCTTCCGCCACCAACGCCAACAAGCAAATGATGCTTGACCTGGGGGCGGAAACTACCGATTCCATGAAGGCTTGGGAAGGCGATTTGACATTAGCCGAGAAAGAACAGCTGGCGCTGCCTTACCTGAACGCCTTCGGATTTCAACCCGGCGATCTGGAGCTGGCTTCCGACGAAGAGGAGGTCGGTCTCCAATATCAAGTCAAAGACCACGCTTTGGGCGAATCGCAAGCGCAAATCAAGATCAGCTACGAATACGGCGCCGTATCCTCGCTGGAGCGCTATTTTACCGTCCCGCAGGCTCACAAGGACTACGTCGCCGGGCAGACGCAAATCGCCAATTGGCTCACCTATGCCGGATATGCTCTACTGACGTTCGTGCTGGCGATTCTCGCGATCGTATACAGCGCACTGACGCGGGCCCATACGTCGTTTAAGCGGGGAATCTTCCTGGCTTCGGCTTACTTCGTGTTATCCACGCTTGGAACGATCAACATGATGCCGGTCTTCCAAAAAGACGGCCTCGAACCCGGCGTGCTGATTTTCGGCTTCTTCTTCCAGGGCCTGGTGACGTTGTTCCTCGCCGCTTCCGTGTACTTCTCGTTGGTCGGCGGAGACGGACTGTGGCGGAAGAACGGCATCAACCTGTGGCCGCGAGCGCGGGAGGAAGGGTACGGCCGCCATGTGCTGACCTCGATGGCCGACGGCTATGCCTGGGCCCTGATCCTGCTGGGGGTTCAATCCGTTGCCTTCTTCATTCTGGAACGAACGATTCATACCTGGTCCACAACGGATGCAACGCAGTCGCCGTACAACATGATGGTTCCGCTCCTGTTCCCCCTGCTGGCATGGGTGGCGGGGATCGGGGAAGAGGCGGTGTACCGGCTGTTCGGGATCCCGATGCTGAAGAAAATGTTCCGCAGCACCTTCGTCGCCAGCCTGCTGTCGACCTTGATCTGGGCGTTTGGCCATACGTTGTATCCGATTTATCCGGTCATTTCGCGCCCGATCGAATTGACCCTTATCGGACTGCTGTTCAGCTTCGTGTTCCTGCGGTACGGGTTCGCCGCCGTTGTCTTCTCGCATGTCATCTTTGACAGCATCCTGATGGCGCTGAGCCTGATGTTTATGGGCGGAGCGCTGAACATCGGCGCCGGCTTGTTCTACATCGCGTTGCCGGCGATCGTCGCTTATGTCATTTACCTGTTCAACCCGCCAAGCAAGGAACGGAAGAACCCGCCTCAGCAGCAGCAAAAAGAGGAGCCGTATTTCACGACTCCTCTGGCGGATCCTCGTCCCGGAGGGCATTGATAATTTCGCGGGCTAATTTTTCCCCGATAGAAAGAGGCCGGAAGTCTTCGACGGAGGCCTCTTTTATTTTTTTCAGCGACCCGAAGTGCTTCAGCAGCGCTTTCCGGCGTTTCTCCCCGATGCCGGGGATCGCATCCAGCCGCGAGGTGACCATCGACTTGGCCCGCTGTTCGCGGTGGAACGAAATGGCGAAGCGGTGCACCTCGTCCTGAATCCGCTGCAGCAGATAGAACTCCTGGCTGTCGCGGGGGAGAAGAACCGGCTCCGGCGGGTCAAACGCCATCAACTGCGCCGTTTTGTGCTTGGCGTCCTTCACCAGCCCGCACACCGGGATATACAAGCCCAGCTCGTTCTCCAGCACGTCGGTAGCCGCGGAGATTTGCCCCTTGCCCCCGTCGACGACGATCAGATCGGGACGCGGCAGATTCTCCTTCAGCACCCGCTCGTAACGGCGGCGGATCACCTCGCGCATCGTCTCGTAATCGTCCGGGCCTTGCACGGTTTTCACTTTATATTTGCGATATTCCTTCTTGGCTGGCTTGCCGTCGATGAAGACGACCATGGCCGAGACCGGGTTCGTCCCCTGGATGTTGGAGTTATCGAACGCCTCGATCCGCGACACCGACTCCAGGCCAATGGCCTTGCCGAGGTTCTCGGCCGCCTTCGACGTCCGCTCCTCATCCCGTTCAATGAGGCGGAACTTCTCGTCCAGCGAGACGCGCGCGTTCTCCTCGGCCATCTTGGTCATCTGCCGCTTCAAGCCGCGCTGCGGCACCAGCGTCTTGACGCCAAGCCACTCCTGGAGGGCTGTCGGGGCATCGAGCGCGCCCGGGTCCTCTTGGTCCTCCGGCTTCTCCGGCAGCAGAATCTCCTGCGGCAATGCCGGATTATCACTGTAATACTGCGTCACATAGGACATGAAATCGCCGTAAGCTTCACCGAAGAACGGAAAGACCGACGCGTGCCGTTCGATCATTTTCCCCTGGCGCATGTACAGAATCTGCACGCACATCCAGCCCTTGTCCACGGCGTACCCAAACACGTCGCGGTCCTTGGCGTCGTTCACCGTAATCTTCTGCTTCTCCATTAGCGCATCGATGTTGATGATTTGATCGCGCAATTCCTTAGCCCGCTCGAAGTGCAATTCTTCGGCCGCCTCGTGCATTTTGCGCTGCAGCTCCTTCTTGATCTCCTCATGCCCACCGCTAAGGAAAGAGGTGATTTCCTGAATCATCGTTTCGTACGTTTCCTTCGCCACCTCCTGCACGCAGGGGGCGAGGCATTGGCCGATGTGATAGTACAGGCACACCTCCTTGGGCATCACGTTGCATTTGCGCAGCGGATACATGCGGTCGAGCAGCTTCTTCGTCTGCTGGGCCGCGTACGCGTTCGGATACGGACCGAAGTATTTCGCTTTATCTTTAAGCACCCGCCGGGTGACTTCCAGCCGGGGATGCGGTTCATTCGTAATCTTGATATAAGGAAAAGTTTTGTCGTCCTTGAGCAGGATATTAAAACGCGGATGATGTTCTTTGATCAGGTTGCACTCCAGAATGAGCGCTTCCATATTGCTCGCGGTGACGATGTACTCGAAGTCGCGTATCTCGGACACGAGCAGTTGGGTCTTGCCGTCATGGCTTCCCGTAAAATAGGAACGGACCCGGTTCTTTAACACTTTGGCTTTCCCGACGTAAATAATCGTGCCGTCCTTGTTCTTCATCAGGTAACAACCCGGCGAATCGGGCAACAGCGCCAGCTTATGGTGGATTCGCTCCATCGCCTTCTCATAACTAGGCGTTTCGTCGGTCGGTGCGTCCAAGGCTTCTCCTCCTTTCTCCTCTCCAGGTTAACGCAGAAAACGCCCCCGGCCCAAACCGGAGGCGTCATCCAAGGCGTCAAGCGACGCGCCTGATCGCCTGGATTATTGATGTTTCGCGATCAGGTTTTTCAGCGTGTCCTTCGAGTTCAATCCGACGATTTTGTCAACCGGTTGACCGTCTTTGAACAAGATGAGGGTAGGAATGCTCATAACGCCGAAACGGGAAGCCGTTTCCGGATTGTCATCCACGTTCAGCTTGGCAATCTTCACCGAATCCCCTACTTCTGCGGACAATTCCTCCAGAATTGGAGCGATCATCTTGCAGGGACCGCACCAGGGAGCCCAAAAATCAACAAGAACCGGACCTTGCCCTTCGATTTCCGCGTTGAAGGACTGATCGGATACATTCACGATAGCCATGATTATTTCCTCCTTATTGGGGTTGCCCAGTCCCGCATAAAGATCTGCAGGCACTCGAACAACCGGATAGTTGGACAAAAAAGATGCAGACTGCCTGGAAAACAGCTGCCGAACCCATTATACCACACTCCACTGAAAAAAAGAAAGTGCATGATCACGCCTTCTTTACAAAGTGAAAAGGGTTTGGTTATACTAAGAATAACCTGAAAATGAATTGTCTATGACATATTTCATTGACGAGACGATTATTTCTTGAGGAGGCCCGTCGCCATGGATGCTAACCCGCATGCGAACGATCCGCGGCAACATATCAACGAAGAACCCCGCAACGACTTGTTTGATTTGATGAACGGCTTTTTTGGCATGTTGACGTTGATGGCCGTGATTTTCTTCGGCATGGTCATCATCAAATTTATCGCCAGCTAAGCTGGTCCGGCGGTAACAAAACCCGTGAATTTGACGAAAGAGCCGGGCCTTCCCCCGCAAGGGAAGCCCGGCTCTTTTTCTCTGCCGTTATATCTTCTACGCCCGACCGCGCTTATTTGTCCCGTTCACCTGGACGACGTCGACGAACGGGGCAATCCGGTCCATCAGCCGTTGGCCTTTGTGCCGCTCTTCCCCGTCCTTGTTCGTGAAGCTCAAATGCTTCTCCAGCGCGTTTAGGGAATAATTCGACGTGTAGAACGTCGGCTTGCGGTTCATCCGGTAATTCAGGATCGCGCCCATCACATGGTCGCGCACCCATGGATTCAGGTTCTCCGCACCGATATCGTCGAAGATGAGCAGATCCACTCGCTTCATCATTTCCACCGTATCGCGCAGCTTGTCGCTGTCCTGCAGCATGTTCTTCAGCTCTTCCACGAATTCCGGCATGTAGACGATGGCGCCGGAATACCCTTCCTTAGCCAGCTCATGCAGCAAATAACACATCAAGAACGTTTTGCCGGTGCCGAACGGCCCTTCCAAATACAGCCCTTTCGTTTGGAGGCCGGACTCCTTCGCTTCTTCAATGTAGCGAAATACCTGGCCTACGGCCGGAGCCCTCAAGCTATCCTTGGCCATGATTTCTACCGCATTGTAGCCTTCTTCCAGCGCCCGCTCATCCACGTAAAAACTGTGAATCCGTTTCTTGACGGACAATTCCCGTTCATACTGCAACTGCTTGGAGCATGGGACCTGCCGGTCCACCAACTGCGGGCTGCCACCCACCTGTTCGACCGTCAATCTCGTGAAATGGCCGGGGAAATCATTGGGGCAGTGCGCAAGCCCCGGGCAATTGGCACAGTGCTTGCTGTCGTTGACGTATTGATACAGCTTGGCCATTCCGCGCGTCAGTTGCTCCTGCTCCAGCTCCGGATGGCGATCCCGAAGTTCCCATACCAGCGGGTCATTCAGCAGCCGCGCGGTCAGTTCCTCCGAGCGTTGTTTGAGTTGCGTGTTCTTCATCTGGGTGAGCAGTTCCCCAAGGGATTCCATCGTGGTATGTCACCTTCCTTCCCCAAGCCAAACGGATTCAGACTTCTTTTTTGTGCTTTCCGGACTGCATGCGCTCCGCCATTTTAATCAATTCGGCGAACTCTTCCTCGGAAACCGTCGGCTCCGCCCCCGTCCGCTCCACGATCGGAATCTCCGGCTTCGGCTTGGCCCCGCGGCTGCCGTAGGCTCGCGCCCGTCCTCCGCCGGAAGCGCCGCCGGACGCCTTCTCTTTCACTTTATCCTTCACTTTCGACTGATCGCGGATATACTGCACCGCCTGCTCATATGTGCTGATCTGCTTCAGCAGCATGTTGGCGGCGATCGCGTCGATGAAGTTGCGGTTAATTCGTTGCTCCCCGCCCGAAGTTAACAGCGACATCAAATAATGGATGAGCACATTGATCACTTCGCCGGGCAGTTTATAATTGAGATCGATCTTCTCAAAGATGTCCAGCAGATTGTCCGGAATCGTCCCCGGAAAAAACGTCTTCAGCAGCCGGGTATACGGCTCATTGCGAAGCATCATATTGTATTGGTGAATATCGCATTTGCTTTGGAATTGCGGCGGCACATCGACGTAATACTCCATCTGCACCGCGACTTCTTCCGCCACGTTGCCGGAGGAAGAGGCCGCCTCCTTCGGCTGCTCGCCGCGCAGCGCGACGATTTTGCCGAAGGCGACCTCGCGCTCCTCCTGGCGCCGCTTCCCCTGCCGGAACTGCAGATTGGCCTTATGCTGGAGCTCATCCAGCAGAATTCCGCCGCCCGGCTCGAATACGCCGTCTTCGTCCAGCAACCGGCACAAATCCTGCACGCTCAAATCGTATTTACGGGCGACAAAATTCACCACGCCCATCCCTTCCGGGTCGAACCGGAGCGCCTCGACGAACGCTCGATTCCGCGATTCCCGCGGAAATCGGAGGATGATGTCCGCGTAGTTGATCGATTCCTCATCCATGGCCAGCTTAAGGCCCGGTTGTCTGGCAATCGACGTCTCGGCGATCGCCTGCTCCAGCTCGTAATCGATGGAATGCGTATTCAGCTCGAAAATTTCGTAAAACGGTACCGTAATATTCTCCCTATTCAAGCCAAGGCCGGGCCACGCCTCCGGCTCCTGGCGGAACAGTTGCTCCCGCAGGGACAACACCGCGAATTTGCCGATCTTGTCCCGCAGCAGCAAGGTCAAATGCTGGGTCCGAAAAAATTCGGCCGGAGCCAACGGGGCCTGCAGCTCATATTCGTACATATAATCATCGCTGTCCGGGACATACAGCCGATTCGTCTGAAGCAGACCTACCGCCTCCAGACGGGAAGCCTGCTCGATCAGGAACTTCCTTCCTTTTTCGCTCGGGTCCAGGCCTAGGGTCAAGAACAGCTTCCGCTGCTGCTCCAGCTCCGAATATCCAACCTGTTCCTGGGGAATCTGGTCCGCCAGCAGACGGTACAGCGAAATCGCAAACGCCCCGACCATCGGCTGATAGACCAAACCTAGCATCTTGCCGTCAACGGGACTGAGACCGAAGTCACGGTATACGCAATAACGGTGATTTTCGGTAAAATGCAGCAGGTTGTTCATGCGCACGGCTTCATCGCTCCTTCCCTATCACGCACCAATAGACTTCCTCTATTTTAGCATAAAAGACATCGTCCTGAATCGCCCCCAGCTTACAAAAATCGCCCTTTTTCCGCCTGCTCCGCTCCGGGACAACGTTTTACGCACGAATAGACAAAAAAAAGAACCGTCCCTCTTCCGACCGGGGACGATCCCTTACTCCCTCTTCCTGCTTTCAGTTACTCATTATGTAGGTGCCACTCTGCCGGTTTGGATCGATCTCCGGCCAAGAAGCGTCTGACCTCGTCAATGGATATCCCCGCCTCCTTGGCCATGGCGAGCAAAACCACCCACTCCGGATCGACGTTACCGGGGTACCGATCGTAAACAATAACCTGGGCGGACTTCTTCAACAACAATCTCCTCCTAAGATCATTATTTTGGTTTTGTCCCCAGGCAGTCCAGCCATCCTAGTATCGCTACCTTAGATCTGAGACTTTGTGCCCCTGCTTTTCAACAGGTTTACCCTTAACTGGTGCTTTGTTATGCCAATGGATCACGGGCTTTTGAGTCAGCAGCTCTCCTAGACCCTATTATAACGGCGTCGTTTTGAAAAGTATGTCACTCTGCGTAGACCGGGCCGATCGTTTTCTTGGAAAAGGATAGCTTTTTTTGTTTGATCGCTTACGATCTTGTCATTTCCGGCAAAAAAATAACCTGCTGCCGTAACAAGGACTGTTCGTTTCCTATAGTGAACAAAAGGCTGTGATATTTCGTGAATCAGGCAGATTTTTAAAGATAATCCAAGATAATCGTTCTTTATTAAGAACAAATCGCCGAATTCGTGAGTTTCCTTTTTTCGATTGTTTCGGGTATATTCGAATCACGGAATTCGTTCTTTATAACGAACGTAATAACGAACATTTGAACCCTCCCCAGAAAGGAGCGACTATTCTGCGAAGAACCCGAGCTGAAGTGATCCGCAAATTACGTAAAAAGCGGAAGAAACAAAACATGGTCAAATCGCTGCAATCCGGATTCATTCTCTCGACGCTGCTCTTGTGGACCTCCCAGCAGGTCGGGACCACTTTCGGCGAATTCACCAGCGTACGCGAGGACAACTCGGAGATTAAGGCATGCCGCGTGTTTCCGAGCCAAATCGAAAGCCAGCTTGCGATTTTGGCCAAGCATCTGGAACGGGCCGCAACCTTAAAAGGAAAACTTATCGGCGCGACCCTGACCCGCGCTGCGATAGATACGACGATCCCTGCGCCGGCTCCGGTTCTGTCGGAAGCGGGCGTCACCGCCCCTGCTTCGCCGGCTGCACCGTCCGCAACCGACGCGGTTTACTCCGGCGGCGAAGGGTCCGGCGGCTCGGAAGCGACCGCGGATTTCTCCGCAAGCTTGCAGTTGGAAGCCGCCGCCGATAGGTTAGCGGCGCAAATCAGCGAACTCCACGCCACGATTCAGCAGATGCAGCGGCAGCAAGCCCTGAACCAGTCCATTTGGCAGGAATTGCAACAGGAGCTCGCCGCTGCCGCCGCCGTGTTTCACGGGTTGTTGACTTCGCTGATCGAATTGGAGCCGAATTGCGCCGAACTCACGCAAACCACGCTGCTTGATCGCCTCGAGGACCTCCTGAAGGGCAGCGGGCTGTCCGGCCCGCTTCGCGGCACGCTGCAGGAAATGCTGGGCTACTTGCGCTCCATCCATGCGTCCGCCCCGGCCCTCTCCGTCGACGGATTTGCCGCCGTCGCATTTACCGGTCCGTTGGCCGATGGCGATTCCGCCTTAAACAATCCGGTTGACGGCGAGGCGCTCGCTTATTTTGAAAGCGTGCAGGCCTCTCTGGAATCGGCGATCGCCGGTTTATCCGCCGAGCTCTCCAGCCTCGAAGCGCAGCGGTCCAGACTGTTGGCGGAAGCGGAGGCCCAGCGGCTGGCCGAGATCGAACGGTTGAAGCGGCTGGCGGAAGCGAAAGCCCAAGAAGAAGCGGGGCAAGCCGAAGATCCGGCGAACCCGGATGAGAACGCCGACCCAAGCGGCGGCGAACCGCAGCAGCCCGGGGAGGAGCCGCCGGCGCCGGACGAACCGACTGACGGCGAAGTCCCTCCGACGGAGGGCGACTCCGATAACGGAGCGGTTCAACCTCCTGCGGAGGACGATAACGCTGCGGAGGAGGACGCTAAGGACGGTAACAAAGCGGACGAGGAAGCTTCCTCCGACGAACCGCCGCCAGCCCCCGGCGATGCTGCCGAACATGGTCCTTCGCCGGAACAGCCGGATCCACCGGTTGGCGAAGACCCTGTTGCCCTTCCGCCGGATGCGCCGACAAGCGGTGACCCGCCGACGTTGGAACCCCCGCTGCCTCCCGTACAGCCGGACCCGTTGGAGGATCTCGTCCTGACGAAGCCGGAGGAGGAGCTGCCGATTCATGACGAGAATACGGCGGATGACGAAGACGAGGAAGAGAGTGAAGGCGATAACGAAGAGGGGAATCAGCCGAACGAAGTCGATCCCTCTCGGACTGCGATTCCCTCTCCCGCAAATTCATCGGAGGTAGGTGAATAAGCATGCGGATTCGCAAATGGATCGGAAACGCGTTGACGTTCCTGATGGCGGTCGCCTTTTTTACCGTGGCCGGCTCGGTCGTACTCTCGAAGGTTTCCGGCAGTGAACCGAACTTCTACGGCTATCAGCTCAAAACGGTCCTGTCCGGCTCGATGGAGCCTGCCATCCCTACCGGTTCCGTCGCGGCCATTAAGCCCGGCGGAGATATGAACCGGTTTGGCGTCGGCGATGTCATCACCTTCCGCTCCATCGACAATAAGCTGATCACTCACCGCATTGTCGAGGTAACACGCGACGAGCAGAGCGGTCAGGTGCTTTACCGGACCAAAGGGGATAACAATAACGCCGCCGACTCCGCCCCCGTGAACCCGGCGAACGTCACGGGCGTTTATACCGGGTTTAACGTTCCCTATGTCGGTTATGTATTCAGCTTCGCCGGGACAAAAACGGGCAATGTCGTACTGCTGATTATCCCGGGCCTCCTCTTATTCCTGTACGCGCTCGTGACCCTTTGGAAAGCGATCGCCGGGCTGGAGGAACCGAAGAAGGAGCCGAACCAGCCGCAGCCCAATGCCGACGCTAAAGTCAGTTGACGTCTAAGGAGCTGGTTTGAACATCGGTTGTTCTCCTTATGAATTCATAAGGATGCAATATATCAAAAATCTTTTTAAAATCAGGGAGGAATTTAGGAAATGGGTATCAAAAAGACGTTAGGTTTCGGAGTAGCAACCGCAGCACTTGGCTTGACCTTGATCGGCGGAGGCACGTTCGCTTACTTTAGCGATACGGTGGAAACGACCGGCACGTTCGCCGCTGGCACACTGGATATCAACGCCGATCCGACGGCGATTGTGGATATCGGCAACTTAAAGCCGGGCGATCAGATTCTTCGCTCGTTCAAGCTCAAAAACTCCGGCACGCTCGACATTAAAGAAGTCCTGCTGAAAACGAGCTACACGGTAACGAATAGAGCCGGCGCACCGGACAACACGGACGATTTCGGCAAACATATCAAAGTGAAAATCCTGAAAAACGTAGACAAACTGAATGACGTCATTTATGAAACTACGTTGTTCGATCTGCAAAATCAAACCCCGGACGCCGTTGAAAAAGGATTTTTCCTCGGGGAACGCAGCGGCCTGAGAGCCGGCAACACCGATATCTTGGCCGTCGCTTTTGAATTCGTGGACAACGGTCAAGACCAAAACCAATTCCAAGGCGACGCCTTGAACCTGAAATGGACGTTTGAAGCTAGACAAGGCGCCGGCGACATTAGATAATAACGGATGGCCGAATCAGAACACCTTGCCCCGCTCTTGGGACTAAGGTGTTCTTTGCTTGGTTTAAATTCCGACTTAACTCCTTTGTCCGATTCCGTTTATTTTGATATAATGACATCAAATTATTCTGATAGAAGGGCGACGGCTACATGGCAGAACAAATTGGCGAGCGTATTCAGAAAATTCGGCAAGACCGAGGGTACTCCTTGTCCGAGCTGGCGGAGAAAGCGGAAGTGGCCAAATCTTACCTCAGCAATGTCGAACGCAACATTCAATCGAATCCCTCCATTTCCTTCATCGAGAAGATCGCCGATGCTCTTAACGTCTCGATCAACCTGCTATTGTATGGCGACCGCCCCGCACCCGAATTGCTTGATCCGGAATGGTCGGAGCTGGTGCAGGAAGCCATGACTTCGGGCGTCAGCAAGAAGGAATTTAAGGACTTCCTCGAATACCAGAAGTGGAAGCGAGGCCAACAGGAATAACGGTAAACGCAAAGAAAGCGCGAGACGCCAGGAGGCTGCCCCCTGACGATGCTCACGCTTTTTGAACATGTTCCCTCTAGAACATTTTGTACCCGCCCAGCCGCAGTTTGCGGATGGTCCACCCGCTCAGGATCGCCCCGCACAACCCGGCGAACGCCGTCAAATAATCCACCAGTCGGAACGACGCGAGATAGGCCCCGAAGCTCTGGTCATGGTCCCACAGCGTATAAATCACGATCGGCAAAATGACGATAATGAAGACGTATGCCGGAAACCAGGTTGTTTTCATCAGCATATTCAAAATAAACCCGATGCCGAACATCATGACGAAGAATAAAACCATCAGCACCAGTACGATGAGCCACCCCATCGCTCCCCCACCCTTCTAAAGGTCATTCAAAAAGGCATCTTTCGATCACGAAGCAAATCAGTGAAGGTGATTCGACATCGAATCTTGAATTCAGCGGGTCTTCCGTTGCTCACGTACCCAATACGTACGCTCCGCTACTCAGACCCTGGCTTCATCCAACCTAAAGCGTTTTGAAAAAACGCACTTCGGAAGCATAAGCTTCGGTGCTCCAAACCTGCCTTTTTGAATCTTCATTGTAACGATCATTCAATAAGGCATCTTCGGATCACGAATCCCGCTCAAACTATAACATAAATCACACAAAATTAGGCTAGTAGTTAGTTTACTAGAAATTATGTAACGAAGCAATGAACTTTGCATGAAAAATGGTTGAATCAATTTGCCCCGTTCGTGCTCCTTGCGATACAATAAGAAGCGTAATTGACGATTCGTGAATCAGGATCAGAATGAATCTAGGAGTGATTATACATGAACGAAGCTACCTTAACCTTGGAAGGTTGGTATGCGCTTCACGATTTCCGCACCATCGATTGGAACGCCTGGAAAGCGGCGGACGACGAGGAACGCGCCGGAGCTCTGGAAGAGCTGCACACGTTCTTGAAAGAATGGAGCCTCATGGAAGAATCCAAGACGGGCAGTTCTGCCGTGTATTCGATCGTCGGACAGAAGGCCGATATCGTGTTCATGCATCTGCGGGAAAGCTTGGAAGAGCTGAACGCCTTGGAGAATGCCTTCAACAAAACGACCTTTGCCGAATATACGATCAAAGCGTACTCCTACGTCAGCGTCGTGGAGTTGAGCAATTATCTCGCATCCGGCGGCGGCGATCCGAAGGCGAACCCGGAGGTCATGGCCCGTTTGCAGCCGATCCTGCCGAAGTCCAACCATATCTGCTTCTACCCGATGAACAAAAAACGCGATCTCAGCGACAACTGGTATATGCTGTCGATGGACGAGCGCCGCGAAATGATGCGCAGCCACGGTCTGATCGGTCGCAGCTATGCCGGTAAAGTAAAGCAAATCATCACCGGCTCCGTCGGCCTCGACGACTGGGAATGGGGCGTTACGCTGTTTGCCGATGATGCCTTGCAGTTCAAGAAGCTCGTTTATGAAATGCGGTTTGACGAAGTCAGCGCGCGCTACGGCGAGTTTGGTTCCTTTTATGTCGGCAACCTGCTCAATACGGAGCGGTTAGACGATATGCTGAAGCTGTAACTCTAATCATTTGAGCATCTCCAAAAAAGGGTGTGCCGTCTCTAAGCGAGCGGCACACCCTTCTTATTCCTCCTCTTCCCGTTCCGACTCGAGCGACTTCAGGAATTCCGCCGTCGCCCGGTCGCGGTCGCGGCTTTTCTCCTTCAGCCGTTCGATTGCCGGCAGGATCAAAAGATCGACTTCCTTTTGAACCGTATAAGCCAAATCGTAACGCTGCTGCGATTCCAGGTAAGAACCTACTTCCATCAAGGCGTTGTAGCGATCCAGCTCGTCCCGCGTCAGCAGCCCCCGAACCTGTACGCTGCAGTGCCGCATCCTAGAAGAATCTTCCTTTCTTCAGCACGAGCGGGATGCCGCCGATAATGAACAGATACCGCATGTCGACCAGCTTCTTCAATTGGGCCGCCACCCAACCTTTGTATTTCTTGCCGAAAGCACTGGCGACGGCTTCCCCTTTGCCGAGCGAAGCCACCGTTCCTTTATTGCTGAACACGAACTTCCTGAGCTCCTTGCC
Organism: Paenibacillus sp. JL3B1040; assembly: GCF_057063165.1. Lineage (NCBI taxonomy): Bacteria > Bacillati > Bacillota > Bacilli > Caryophanales > Paenibacillaceae > Paenibacillus > Paenibacillus tiangongensis. Next base: position 4,683,181 of record NZ_CM169317.1, read on the forward strand.
GCGAATGGACGCCACCACGTTTTGCGCGCAGGTCACCCCTTGCTGCATGGCGATTTGCGCCGTTGGCGGGTACGGACGGCCCTCCGGATTGAACATCAGCGAATTGTCGCCGATGATAAAGACGTTGTCATGTCCGGGCGCCCGCAGATAATCGTCGATTTTCACCCGTCCGCGCGCGGTCTCGAAGCCTGCCGCCTCGATCAGGCGGTTGCCGCGGATGCCGCCGGTCCACACGACCGTTTGCGATTTGATTTCCTCGCCGGTGGCCAAAATAACACCATCCGGCGTACACTCCTTAATGGCCACGCCGATTTTGAACTGTACCCCTTTCTTCTTGAGTACGTCCATCGCGTATTCGACCAGTTCGGGATCGAAGCCCGGCAGAGCCGTTGGCGCGGCTTCGACGTTGTACACATTCACGAAGTTCGGATCCACGTCGTATTCCTTGCACAACTGCGGAATGCGGTCGGCTAGTTCGGCCACAAATTCGATGCCGCTGAATCCCGCGCCGCCAACTACAAAGTTCAGGCGATCGCTCCGGCTTTCGTCCATTTTGTACAGCGCAAATTGATATTCGATATGCTGGCGGATCAAGCGGACGGAATTGATGCTGCGAATCGTCATCGCATATTCCGTCAATCCCGGAATGCCGAAGGACTCCGGCTCGCCGCCCAGCGCGATAATCAGGTAATCATAAGAAAGGGTTCCGTCCTGCAGCACGACTTTCTTGTCGGCCAGACGAATCTCCTGTACGTTCGATTTCACAAGGTCGATTTTGAACTCGTCAATCAATTTGGATATAGCCACCCGGGTATGTTCGATGGAGTCCGTCCCGGCTGCCGGCATATGTAGATGCGTCGTGAAATAATGATAGTCGTGCCGATTTACCAGGGTAACGTCCGCTTCATTGTAATTCAACTCTTTCTGCAGCCGCTGAGCGGTAAGAATGCCGCCATAACCCGCACCGAGAATTACAATTTTGGGTATGGTACTCATGTATTTGTTCTCCTTCCAATTTTGCACACTCTATATTTGAATTAAACCAAAAAACGCAATGTGAAAATTAACACATAAAAATCCAATCTTACGTCCCTTGTCCAGCCGTTCGATGAACCCTGAGACATTTGTCACAGTTAGTTTAACCCTTAATTATAGGATGATCAAAAGCCTTCTGTCGTATAATCATAAATGTACTTTTTTCGTCACAAATATGAGTGCATACATTTGAATGATATCGACTTTTGCCTAAAAGATCAAGTCTTATTTTACCTGTAACTATAGGACTTTCCACGGATTATTTTCCATATTTTCGACAGTTTCGAACTTGCCTTTGCAAGCGGGGGTGTGACGTTTATAATAAAGTAGAATTGACATTATAGCTAGAAGGAAAAGAAACCATCTGGAGGTGTTTGGCCCGTGTCATCCCAAAACAACGCCGAATTCACTGATCTCCTGATTATCGGGGGCGGACCGGCGGGCATGTTTGCCGCATTTTACGGCGGAATGAGAAAAGCTTCTGTCAAGTTAATTGAAAGTATGCCTCAGCTTGGGGGGCAAGTTGCTGCCCTCTACCCTGAGAAATATATTTACGACGTGGCCGGCTTTCCTAAAGTGACGGGCCAGGAGCTGATCAACAACTTGAACGAGCAATTGAAGCTGTTCGAGCCGGACATTCGTCTGGAGGAACGGGTGCTCCAAATCGAGAAGAAAGAGGAGCGCCATTTTGTGGTGACGACCGATAAAGACGTGCATTATGCGCGCGCCTTGATCATTACTGCAGGGGTTGGCGCCTTTGAACCGCGCCGTCTTGAACTGGAGAATGCCGCCCGCTTCGAGAAAACGAACCTGCATTATTTCGTCAGCGACATGAACCGTTTCCGCGGCAAGAAGGTGCTGATCAGCGGCGGCGGCGATTCCGCCGTTGATTGGGCGCTGATGCTGGAGCCCATCGCGCAGCAGGTCACGCTGATTCACCGCCGCGACAAATTCCGGGCGCATGAACACAGCGTCGAGAAGCTGATGGCTTCCCGAGTGCAGGTCATTACGCCAACGGAAATCGCGGAACTGCACGGGGACGAGCGGATCGAACGCGTCACGCTGGCCGACGTGAAAACGAAGGAAACGCAAGAGATCGCCGTGGACGATGTCATCGTCAATTTCGGTTTCGTTTCTTCGCTGGGACCCATCGCCGAATGGGGCCTCGACATCGAGGGGAACGCCATTGTCGTCGATTCCCGGATGGAAAGCTCGATTCCCGGCATTTTTGCCGCCGGGGACATTACGACATATCCCGGCAAATTGGACCTGATTGCGGTAGGATTTGGCGAAGCGCCGACAGCGGTCAACAACGCCAAAGTCTACATCGATCCGGAAGCGAAGCTATCCCCGGGCCACAGCAGCAATATGAAGCTGTAGTTCACCCGATTCACCCGAGGATATTCACGCTCTTACATGTTCTGACAAAGAAAAGGGTATCTTAACTTTACGGAAGATTCTGCCGTAAAGGAGAGATACCCTTTGCCATTTATATGCCCGTTATGCAACGGTCTGGCTGCACTGACCGCCACCTGCCCGGATTGCGGAAACATTCTGGAGAATGCGGGAAAAAAAGAAGATTACGCCGGGCCTTACAGCCCTTACGGCTCCGCTGATCAATACACCTCAGCTATCTCCGGGCGTATTCCTTTCGGTTGCGAACATGTCGTGCAATGTCCGCATTGTCATGAAGCTTATATATATCATGTCAACGCCTGGCAGGCGCCTTAATGGTTGGGGATAACTTCATCATCAAACTGGGAGATAGCCAGGTTGTCCACAATTTTAGTGCAGAACGGACGGCGCGGCGAGCTCTAATTCGCGTTTGCGGATTTCCGCTAACAGCAGTGCGATAAACTCGCGATCCAATTGCAGTTCGGTCGCTTTCTGATAGGATTCCAGGAGCAACTCATCCGTTAACAGCGCCATTCATAACACATCCTTTCTAGTATTTTCCTCATCATAACAGGAAAAGTTTAGTAGAACAAGTGTTCCTGTTATCCACAAACGCTTGTGGAAATCCTGTGAATAACGTGTTAGTAATTATCGAAAACCGTTGAAAAAGCTATTGGGATAATGTGGACAAAAGTTATTCACAGGACATTTGTTCCCATAATTCTCCAAAAATTTTTTTATTTTCCGTCGATCCAAGCTTATTGAGGCCGCGTATTGACCTCAAAAATCCAGATCTTGCCGCTCCGGTCCACGCCATAATCAAATCCCAGCTGTCCGATACCCGGAAAGCGAGTCTCCAATATTTGCACGCACGTATTGGTCAACGAGCGCATTTCCCGCCGTTTGCGGCCGGCGGCCTTTCGGCTTAACGAGCGGCTGAGCCCCTCGCGCGCGCTGAGCATCGTTCCGCCTTTGCACAGATTGGTCACGAACAGACCGGGACGGGCCAAGCGGCCAACCATCGAGCGGTATACCCAGGCTCCATTCTCCTTGACGACCTTCACCCGGTAGTCGATCGGTCGACCGCCGATGCGCGCCAAATGTATTCCCTGCTGAATCATGTACTTCCGCCCGACCTTCACTCGGTTTAATGCCCGAAACATCGCCTCAAAACTGGAGAAGCCATATCTCCGGGACATATAGGTAAAAGCATAAACCCCGCCTGCGTAAGTCACTTTAATCACGCCATATCCCCCGCCTCCGCGGAGCGGCTTAATCACGACCATGCCGAATTGATGCAGCATACTTCTTAAAGATTCGGCACCGTACAATCGGGTTTGCGGTATGTGGGCGGCCACGTCCGCGTTGCTTAGAAGCGCCTCGGTCTTGAGCCATTTGTTGGCCAATTGTCTTCCCGCCATGACACCATCCCCTTTCTCGCACTATACGATATCCTACTCATTTGTAGATTAATATTCTTGGATGATTGTCCAAGGCTTAAGCCTCTTTTCCGGCGCGGCCTTCCGCAGGCTCTTTCTATGCAAAAAGAGGGATTTCGCGTATATTAAGGGGAGACGTTGAACTATACCTAGCAGAGGAAGGGGAAATCAGAAGCTTTGAATACGGGGAATTCTTCATTCGAGGCAGCTCTGTTCGAGGTGCTTTATTGGTTTGCCATGATCGCCATGTCGCTGGTGCTGGCGGGCATCACCGTCGCCTTGTTCCTCATGGGCTTGAAAATGGCAAAAACGGCGCGCAAAGGTCTCGGGATCGGCTGCATCCTCTTTTCTCTCGCGGCAGCCTCCATGGTCGTCCTGATGGTGAATCGCCAATTTTTCTAGAGCGGGTTGGGGGCTCTCCCGCCGATGGTGAAAGGCTCCGGTCAACGCCTGCGGGTGGGGGCCCGGGCTTTTTTTCTTAAAATTTATGGGAACCAAATCGTTTTGATGCGTAATACTACATATAATTAATCCATTCTCGCTGAGTACTGAAGGAAGATACAGGAGGCTCTAATAGCATGGGAAGCGCGCAACCTTGGGGGGACCGATTCAAAAGATTCTTTCTAAACAACCGTTTCGTGGTATTTCTGCTCGTCTTATTGCTGATTGGCTTGAATATTTTGGTGTTCTCCAATATCCCATTCGTGTTCAAACCGCTTACGGTGTTGCTAAAAACGGTGCTGCTGCCGATTCTGCTGACCGGAGCGATTTATTATCTGCTGAACCCGCTGGTCGATTGGCTGGAAACCAAGCGAATCCAAAGGGTATACACGATTACCGGATTGTACCTGTTGATCGCGGGGATCCTGACGGTGCTGATTATGACCGTTATCCCGTTGGTTCGGGAACAGATTACGAGTTTGATCGATAATTTCCCGAAATATCTCACGGAGGTGCAACGGCAGTTCGAAAGCATGATCGGCAGCAACTTCTTCCATCAGGTACAGGAATCAACCGGCTTTAGTCTCGACGACCTATCGAACTCGCTCTCGGAGCAGGGATCAGCCCTGCTGAACAACGCCTGGTCAGGCCTGGGCGGATTCATAGGCGCGATCAAGAACGTCGTGCTGGCGATTATCACCGTGCCGTTCATCTTATTTTATCTGTTAAAGGATGGCAAGAAGCTGCCGAAATTCATCCTGCGTTACGTGCCGGTCCGCTTCCGCGAACAGACGCACCATGTCATGACCGAGATGAACGGCCAAATCAGCTCTTATATCCGCGGACAAATCATTGTCAGCTTCTGCATCGGGACGCTGATGTACGTCGGCTTTCTGATCATCGGCCTCGATTACTCGCTGACGCTTGCGATCATCGCTTCGTTCACGAGCATCGTGCCGTATCTCGGTCCGGCCATCGCGATCACGCCGGCGATCATCGTGGCCATCGTCACGTCGCCGATCATGCTGCTGAAGCTGGTCATCGTCTGGACGGTTGTTCAACTGATCGAAGGCAAGTTCATCTCGCCGCAAATTATGGGCAAGACGCTGCGGGTGCATCCGATTACGATCATCTTCGTCATCCTGACTGCCGGCAATCTGTTTGGCGTGCTTGGCGTCATCTTGGCCGTGCCGGGTTATGCCGTGCTCAAGGTGATCTTCACCCATCTGTTTCAGTGGTTCGAGCGGCGGTCCCATTTGTACGAGGAGACAGCCGGGCCTTCCCCTGGCCAGGATGTCAATCCCGATGGCGCCGACGAATCGCAGCAATAAGCAAGAGGGACCCTTCCGGTTGGAAGAGTCCCTTTTTAATTGATAACCGTTCTTGTTACTGCTTATCCCCTTTACGAAGCTCTTGCCGATCGCGCATGGGCTTCCGTACCGGCTACCGTTCAGATCAACGGGAGAAGAAACCGGAGAACCCGCGTCGTTATTGCGCTCGTCAATCGCAAGGCTGCGGTTGGCCTTCCTCATCCTTAAAGCGAAACGATTGGCCGCAGCCGCAGGTGGCGATGGCGTTCGGGTTGTGGATCGTGAACCCGCCGCTCATGCCGGATTCCTTGAAGTCGATCTCCAGGCCGTTCAGATAGCGGAGGCTTTCCTTATCCACGACCACCTTAAGCCCTTTAATGTCCATATATACGTCCTCTTCGCTCTCCTGATCATCGAGGCCCATGCCATAGGAGAAGCCGCTGCAGCCGCCGGGATTCACGCCGACGCGCAGGAACATGTTCGGCGTTTCTTCTTCGGCTAACATATCTTTAATCCGCGCCATGGCGCTGTCGCTTATGTTAATCATCATGTACTCACTCCTTTACGAAAAATTATACTCCTTCTCCCCCGATCGCTCAACAATTGTGATATTTCTTGTTGCCAATTTCTTTTTCATCTCTCTAGGCTTCTTGCCCGCTTAGGATGTGAGGTTTATAATAGGTAGGGAATTCATACAGTTAGGATACGAGGCATTTTATGCAATTGGAAACGGAGGGAACGTCATGTTCACTGTAGTCACCCCAAACACCGATAGGAGAATGGCCGAAATTGTGGACAAAGTCCGGCAAGGCGAACGTCTCACCCTCGAAGACGGTGTTTATTTATATGACAGCGATGATATATTGACCATTGGACAATTAGCGAATGAAGTCAATTTGCGCAAGAACGGCAAAAAAGTATATTTTATCGAAAATATGAGCCTCTACTTCACAAACGTCTGCGAATCTCACTGCGCATTTTGCAGCTTCCGCAAGGATCAAGGAGAAGAAGGGGCTTATACGCTTTCCGGGGAGGAAATGGTCGCTTACGTGAAGCAGCATATCACCCCGGGCGTCCGCGAGTTCCATATCGTGGGCGGGCATAACAACCACGTTCCGTTCCAATATTACGTTGATTCGCTTAAAGCGCTGAAAGAAAATTTTCCGAATGTCACGATCAAGGCGTATACGGCGGCGGAGATCGAATTCTTCACCCGGATCAGCGGCCTGAGCACGAAAGAAGTGCTGATCCGGTTGCAGGAAGCCGGCCTTGAATCGTTAACCGGCGGCGGCGCGGAAATTCTGTCTGACCAATACCGCGAAAAGATGAAGGTGGAAAAAGCCAACGTCGACCAATATCTGGATGTCCACCGGACCGCGCACCGATTGGGGATGAAGACGCCGACCACCATGCTGTACGGCTCGATCGAGTCCTATGAGGATCGGATTCGCCATATGATGCAAATCCGTGATCTGCAGGACGAAACCCGCGGGTTCCAAGTGTTTATCCCCTTGTCCATGCAGCCGCGCAACAAGAACGCCAGCATTATGCGCCGCAACTCGGCTTACGAGGACCTCAAGACGATCGCGATCAGCCGTTTGATGCTGGACAACATCCAACATATTAAAGCTTACTTCATTAATATTGGCGTTCAGTTGACCCAAGTGGCGTTGGCCTTTGGCGCCTCGGACGTGCACGGTACGATCCTGAAGGAGCAAATCAGCCATGCCGCTGGCGCGCAAACCCCGGAAGGGTTAACTTTGAAAGAGCTAATCTGGCTGGTTAAAGGCGCCGGGCGCATCCCGGTTGAGCGGGACACCTTCTATAACGAGATCCGTATCTACGAGTAATTCCGTCCGGCAGCAACACGCGGCTATTTCACGATCACGGCAAAAAGGGGAATCGTCACGTATGAGGCAATTCGTTGTGCTTGGGGGAGGATATGGAGGAACGGCCGTCATTCATGAGCTGTTCAAGGCTCCGATTCCTTCGGATGTGCAAGTCGTATTGGTCGACCGGATGCCTTACCAGAGCCTAAAGACCGAATTTTACGCCTTGGCGGCCGGGACGGCCAGCGATCATGAATTGCGCGTCCCCTTTGCCGCCTACCCGGGTCTGGTCCTGAAATACGGCGAAGTCGAATCCATCGATATGGACCGGCGACGGATCCATTTCGCGGAGGAGGAACCGCTGGAGTATGATCAATTGGTGATCGCATTGGGTTGTACCGATAACTATCACCATGTTCCCGGCGCTGCCGAGTTTTCGTGCAGCGTCCAGTCGTTCGCTTCAACCCGCGAAACCTACCTGCGGCTGAACAATACCAGGCCCTATGGCAAAATCAATATCGTCGGCGGAGGACTCAGCGGCGTCGAATTGGCTGCCGAGCTGCGGGAAAGCCGCCCGGATTTGAACATCGCGATCATCGACCGCGGGGCCCGGCTGCTCTCCGCTTTTCCGGCAAAGGTCTCCGATTATGTAGCCAAATGGTTCCATGAGAACGACGTCGAAACGCTGTCGACCATTTCGATCCAGGCCGTAGCATGCGGCGTGATTCACCATGAGCGGGGGTACATCGATTCCGACGTCACCGTGTGGACGGCCGGGATTCAGCCGGCGTCGATCGTGCAATCGCTGGACGTTGCCAAGGACCGGCAAGGCCGCGTCCTGTTGAACGAATATTACCAGATCCCCGAACACCCCGAGGTGTTTGTCTGCGGCGATTGCGCGAGCTTGCCCTTTTCGCCGAGTGCCCAGGCAGCCGAAGCTCAAGGCGCCCAGATTGGACAAATTACCGGCGCGTTATGGCGAGGGGAGACGCCGCGGCTTTCGCGGATTAAGCTCAAGGGAACGCTGGGATCGTTAGGCAAAAAAGCCGGATTCGGCCTGATGGGCCGAACGCAGGTCACGGGCCGCGTCCCGCGCCTGCTGAAGAGCGGCGTGCTGTGGATGTCCAAGCATCATATCGGATAAACGGAAGAAGGAGCGCCGTCAAAGCCTCAAGCGGCCTACGGATGTGTCTCCCTGATTTTTTGCAAAATCCGCTCCGCCAGCCGTTCCGCATCTTCCCCCTCTACCTGCTCGCCGTCAACCAGCACGTACGGGAACAAATAACAGGTGCCGCAAGCGGTAAGGCAGCCGTATTCATAAACGTCGCAATCCGCTTGTTCCTTCACTTGCCGGATTGCTTCCCCCGTACCTAAGCTGGCGTTATTTGCACAAAATTCAAGGATCGGTTTCATCTTCCGTCCCCCCCATGAAGAAGCATTTAAATTTTTGACTTTTTGTAATATAATAAGGCAAGAAAGGAGTTGAACACAATGAGTGAACACGTACAAGATAAATTATATGATGAAGTATTGGAAGTATTGGACAAACTGCGGCCTTTCCTGCAGCGTGACGGCGGCGATGTCGAGCTCGTCGACGTCGAGGACGGCATCGTAAAGCTGAAGCTGATGGGGGCCTGCGGCAGCTGCCCAAGCTCCACGATCACCCTCAAAGCCGGGATCGAACGCGCCCTGTTTGAAGAAGTGGACGGCGTAGAAGAGGTTGTTCAAGTATTCTAATCCTGTTTATAAAATAGACTCGGCCCCGTGCATTTGCCGGAGGGCCGGGTCTTTTGTTTTGCAATTTTTTTAATCGTCCGCTAATGCAGATAATGGTCGCGAAGCTGGCGAAGTTCCTCCCCAGTCAGGCCGAGTCCGCTCGTCCAATACGTTTCGAAGTTTCCGTATTTTCGGTCCATCTCGTCAAAGGCGGCTTGCAGATAGGAAGGTCTGGCTTCCAACAACGCGGCTCGAACCTCCTCCGGCAATCGCTCCATCGTTTTGGCCCAGACCGGGTCCCCCCCATCCAGTCCGCCCTTCAGGCGCTCTGCATACCGGTTGGTTAACGCATAATCGCTTAAAATATGTTTGCGGTCGACGCCAAGCGCCTGCAAAATCAACCCGCCGATAAAGCCGGTACGATCTTTGCCCGCCGCACAATGGAACAGGATCGATGCTCCCTGCTGTTCGAGGAGACGACGCAGGAAGCGGACCGCCGTCTCCGTATAGCCGACCATCCGCCGGTTCATGTCGGCCAGCATATTCACTGTCATGCCGGACGCTGTGGCGGCCAATTCTTCGGGATCGGCCGCGGCCATAAAGGAGAGCAACTCATTGACTTCACTTCCGATGCGCGGGCTGGGATAGCGTCGGGCTTCATCGGGGGTGCGCAGGTCGCAGATCCAGGCGATGCCTAAGCTGCGTGCATAACGAAGATCCGGATCGGTCATACGGGACAGGTCCCCCGAACGATACAACTTTCCCCATTGCACACGTCTGCCGTCGGCCGCCGGGTAACCGCCCAAATCCCTGAAGTTCATAACACTCCGTAAGGGAACGATCCGCTCCGCCACCGGCGGCAGCATTTCCTCGCCCAGTCGGATATGATAGTAGCTTCGTCCTTCCGGCTGCGGATCGGAAAAGCCGTAAGCGGTGGGCCCCGCGAATGCCGCGATCAGCGTCGCCTCCTGTTCCTCGAATTTCGGCCGCGGGCTCCAATAGATTTCGACCGGGTGATTCTTTTCTTCCTTGAGCCAAGACAAGCGCAGTTCCCCGTTCTCCGCCCGTTCCAACCTGATTCGCTCCTCTCGCAAACCGGCCGTTTCGTTTTGTTCAATCATCTGTATCGGACTCCTTTTGTTAGAACATATCCTATGATTTTTTGCGGAGCCCCAGCTTTATGCGGTTGGAAACCAACTCGACGCTGAAGACCATCGCAAAAATGACAAATCCGACGAATAAAGCTTGATCATACCGATAACTCCGCATGGCATGGGACAATTCGAAGCCGATGCCTCCAGCCCCCACCGCCCCAAGAATGGTGGATTCCGCCAAATCGCCCTCAAACCGCATGACGCACCACGATAATAATGCCGACAGCGCGCAGGGCAGCACCCCTTGAATAACGATCGCCAGCCAGCTTGCTCCCGTGGAGCGCAGCGCTTCGATGACGCCAGGGTCCACTTCTTCCAGCGACTGTGCGAATACTTTAACCAAGCTGCCGACCGCACCGACCATGATCGCCAGCACGCCGGGCAACGGCCCCATCCCAACCGCGACAATAAAGATCAGCGCCCAGACAAGCGTCGGTATCGCTCGTAGCAAGGAGGCTGCGCCGCGCACGAGCCAGGCGACCGCGGGATGCGGTGTAATGTTCTCCGCGGCAAGAAACGCGAGGAAAAAGGCGGTGATAATCGCCAGCACCGTGCCCAACACGGCCACCTGGATAGACTCCGCCGCTGCGGACAGCACATAAGTCCATTGCGAGACGTCCGGCGGAAACATCAGCCTTGCCGTCCGGGCGAATTTCGCCGCGCCTTCCAGCAGTCTGCCATAATCGAGGTCCAACTGGATCAAGCTGAATACGAAGAAGGCGGCCGCGCCGGCTCCGTACCCCGCAAGCGCCAACTTTCGCTTCGCCATCTGCCGTTTGGCCATCCGTAATCTCTCATTGACGGCCGGAACGTTGGCCGCATGCTCATTCATTAGATCAGCCTCCTTCTGATCCGTCCGGTCAGAAATTCCGTGCCCAGTACAATGATCAACACAAGAACGATTCCCATGCTAACCTCTTTATACTGAAACAGCTTGATGCCGGATTGAATCGCAAAACCCAGTCCACCGCCGCCTACCATCCCGACGATGGTCGAAGCCCGGACGTTGATCTCCAAATTGAACAGCGACCAGCCGATAAAGCTGGGCAAAAACTGCGGCAGCACGGCCTGCGTCAAGACGGCCCAATAACCTGCGCCAGTTGCCCGCAACGCTTCGACCTGCCCCATATCGATCTCCTCCAGCGAATCGGCATAGCAGCGAACAAGCATGCCGACCGAAACGAGCAGCAAGGACAAAATACCCACCAGATTGCCCAGTCCGAACGAAGCGACGAACAAAATCGTCCAGATCATCACCGGTATGTTGCGTAGCAGTGCGGATAAACCGCGAACCAAAATGCGCAGCGCCGAATTCGGTGCTGTCGTGGCCGCCGCGAACAACGCGAGCAAGCCTGCGATCAGCGAACCGACGACCATGGCGACAAAACTCATGTAAATCGTATCCAACGCCGGGGAGATCAGGCCCGGGAACTTGGAGGTATTGGGCGGAAGCAAATCGACGAACAGAAACTTTGCCCCATTGCCGAGGCCGCCCCACAGCTCCAAGGGACTAAAATTTGTACCGATCGCCGACCATACGGTCAGCCCGCCCAGCAAAACCAGAAAAACCATCGTCTGATTTCGTTTGGTTCGCCGGATTTGCCGCAGTTTCCGGTCATCCCGCTTCATACCACAGCCTCCGCCTGCGCGTTGCGATACTCCGGCTCTTCCAACGCGAATTCTCCCGGGTCCCGGGCATAGATTTGCGCGATGATTTCATCCGTCAGCTCCTCCGGCGTCCCGTCGAACACCTTCGTTCCCTTATGAATCCCGATGATCCGGGTAGCGTACTTGCGGGCCATTTCCACCTGATGTAAATTGCACAGGCAAGCGATACCGTCCTCCTTGCAGAAACGATGAAGACTGCTCATCACCGTCTCTGAAGAAGCCGGGTCCAAACTGGCAATCGGCTCATCGGCCAAAATCAGCTTCGGCTTCTGGGCGAGCGCCCGGGCGATACCGACCCGCTGCTGCTGGCCCCCGCTTAATTCGTCGGCCCGCTTGTAGATTTGCTCCCCTAGGCCGACGCGCTCCAACAGGCGTTCAGCCTCCTGAACGTCCTGTTTGGAGAACCAACCCAACGCCCCGCGCCAACCGCTCATATACCCAAGGCGGCCGTGCAGGACATTGGTCAGGACAGACACGCGTTCCACCAGATTAAAGCCTTGGAAAATCATACTGATTTCCCTGCGAAGCCGTCTCAGCCGTCGGCTGCCGGTCCCCACGGTTTCCTCTCCCAGAAACCGAATACTGCCCGACGTGGGTTCGACAATCCGGTTTAAGCAGCGGAGGAGCGTGCTTTTGCCCGCCCCGCTAGGTCCGATGACCGCGACAAATTCCCCGGCCTCCACCTGAACGTTGATCCCGCCAAGCATCCTACAATGTGGAAGATTGGATTTGAACGACCCTACCTCCACCTGAACGTTGATCCCGCCAAGCCCCACCGTTCCGTCCGCATATACTTTCCGCAAACCTTCAACCTGCAGCAATACCATTCTCCCCATCCCCCCGTCTCACTTGTACTTGTCATCCGGCGAATTATTGGCTTAGCATTTCTTCCGGAGACATCTCCAGCATTTTCGCCACTTCTCGGACACCGTCAAAATCGGACTCCTCCGCAGGAAAAAAGCCTTTTACCCCCAACGCCTGGAAATAATCGGGATTCTTCTCCGCGTAACCCAAGGCGAACTCGCTCATCTTGTCCACTAGATCCTGCGGCAAATCGCCACGGTAGGCTAGCGCTCCACCGCCCTTAATCGGGTCCGACTCGGCGATGATGCGGATATCCTCGGCCTTGAACAATCCGGAATCGGCAAACATCTGGATGCACTGGCTGCAGGTTGCCGCCGCGTCGGCGTCTCCGTTGGCGATCGCCAGAAGGGACTTGTCATGCCCTCCGGAAAATGAGACATTGCCGAAAAACTCCGGAATCTCATCGTTTTTGAGCCCCAGCAGTTTCATCAAGGTAGCCCGCGGGTACAAATGTCCGGTCGTCGAAGCCGGATCGGCAAACAGGAAGTCCTTTCCTTTTAAGTCCTGAACCGTCTGCACCGGGGAGTCCTTCGGCACGATGATGACGCTTGTGCCTTCCGACCCGGGGCCGTTGCCCATTGAGGCCAGCAGTTTGGCATTGCTTCGCTCCGCCGCGATAATATAACCGAAGGGCCCGTAAGTCGTGAGGTCGATTTTTTTGGAGCGCATCGCCTCGATCATCATGTTGTAGTCCTCGCCTTGAAACGTCTCCACCTTGACCCCCAGATACTCGCCAAGATCTTTCGCGAACTGGTCCGCCGTGCGGCTCATTTCGCCATCCTCCATCGGTAGGCTGCCTATACGTAATACGGACGGCCATCCTTCAGGCAAATCGCCGTCGTTTCCGGCGCTGGTCTCTTTGCCCTCGCCACATCCAGCCAACGTCAATATCACGGCCGAGAGCAGCAACGCCATGACCCACTTTGCTTTTTTCAACACAATTAACAACCTCCTCATAACTTGTATGCAACTAGAATACAACCTGAGTGTAAGAAGTTTGTTTCCGTAAATCACAAGTTTTGTTAAACTGGGATTGGGGTTGCGCACAGAAAAGCGCGACTGTTAAGATAAGGTTGCTAATTATTTTTGGAAAGGAATAATTCGTATGAGCTCCCAATCGCTTGTCAATACGGCCTACAAGGCTCTCAAGGAGCGGATGCTGTGCGGCAGCCTGATGCCCGGAACCATGTTGTCCGAGAATGAAATAGCCGAAGAACTGCAAATGAGCCGGACGCCGGTCCGTAACGCCATTACCCGCCTGGAAGCGGAAGGATTCGTCCAGTCGCTCAAAAACCGGGGGATCCTGGTAAGAGAAATATCCGGCAAAGAAACGATGGATATGTTCGAGGCGACGATGGCGATGCTGGTTTACGTCTTGGATATGACCCACGAGCTTGGTATCCGGTTAAACCTTGAGAAGCTGGAGGAGTTTGTGCAAAAGCAAATTGAGGCGGAGGAAGCGGATGATTATCTGTCTTATATGAAAAATTCTATGTTGTTTTTTAAAGCGGTCATCTCATCGATCAACAATCAAGCCATGCTTGAAGTCATGGAGGGTTATGCCGACAAGCTTGCGATGGCTTCATACATAAACTATTTAAGGACTCCCTTTGTGAAACACTATTCGGCCAACCATTTGAACCGCTCTATTCTGGAGGCCTTAAAAGCGGGAGATAGCGAGGGAGTTCGCAGCATTGTCAAAAGCTTCAATCGGTCAACCCGCAATCGGATTATCAACGGCATGCCCTTTTAAGCGAAGAAGGAAACGAAAAAAAGCCCCAAATTCCCACATTAGCGGGAATTTGGTGCTCTTTTTTTTTGAGAGCCAAATTGATTATATCGGCTTGATCCATGGCCGGATCGGATCCAGGCCGCCGGAAATGTCCACTCTACCGAGATAAACCGGTTTTCTCTTACCCATTCCCCGTTCTTCTTCGCTCCGCCCGGGGTCCCCGGTTTTTATCCTTGATGCAATAACCGAGCTGGACTGATACGGGTTAACCTGCTGGAAACAATAGAAGTTACTGTATACGATAGAAACAAAGCTATCCCGCAGCCGATTACAAACCATACTAATCTTACCGGCACATCGGTCATTCCCGAAACCAGGAGCTCTCCGACTGCAGCAACAAATAACGAAACGAACGTCCCCGCTGCCCCTCCGATGATGGAAATTAGTCCGTTCTCGATTAAAAAGGATCGTTTGATCTGACGATCGCCAACACCGCAGGTTTTGAGAATGGCTAAATCATACTGCGCCTCCAGAATGGTATTCATAAATTGATTTGCAATCAAAAGTGCGGCAATCAAAAGTGTAAATGCACTAATTAAAGTGAAAATTTTCTTTTGCATATCCAATATATTTTGCAACCCATCTACTGCCGCTTGATTCATGGAGTAGGTCATAGCGGATGGCGGCAGTTTCGAATACATTTGTTCTAGCGCCTGGTCATTCGCGCTTGTATAATAAATGAACCGTGTCGGGATATTCCATTCCCGAATCTCCGCATCGCTCACCCGAAGAAAGGCCGTCTTGACCGTTCCTGATTGAAAAAAACCTTTTGCTTTGAGCGTATAATCAACATCATTAATCTTAACAGTTACGGTATCGCCTACCTGCAACCCTAAATCCGTATGAAATTCCTCAATAAAAAGAGCCTCATCCTCATTTCCGGTCAAATCCGTTCCTGCAATGACTTTATAACGATGCTCAGAAGAAGAATTGAGATCTACCGACTCAACCGTTACGGTTGAACTTCTAAACATAGCGGCCACTCGTTTATTCTTCTGAAGAGAAAAGATTTTTTCTTGAAAGGCTTGATCGTTGAAAGAAACCAAATCCAGTTGCGCCTGCATATGAGGTTTCGGCGGAGCCGTCCCGGTTGCCTTTGCAATCACATTCTCTGTTTGTCCCCGGTCTCCGGTTGAACTGGTGACAATAACGTTGCCCTCCAATTGTTCCATGACCTGATTATTGACACTATGAATCAAATTTTGTCCAAATACCAAGCTGGCCAGTACTGAACAAATACTAACGGATAACACGAATGCAATCAGGCCATTCTTTTTGCTATGCCTCCCGACCCTTTGAAGACTAAGAAAAATCGACTGGGAACGTACAACTTTTATTTTTCCAATCAGATAAAAAAACAATCTAAAGAGAGAGCTGCCCAACTGAGTTATAATGATGGCCACCAGTAAAATGCCAATTGAGATGAAGAAGCAGGTGACATAAGAACTTAACGAGTAGACTCCCGGAGCCAACACATCGCGAATATAGAAGGCACTTATCGCTGCGGCTCCAAGAAAAACAATCAACTTTTCAAATAAGGAAGATCTGGAGCGCAAGGGCTTCTGAGCAGAGATACGCAATAATATCGTCGGATTGATTCTAAGCAATGGACGAACCGAAAGCAACGTTGCACAAAGCGTTACCAAAATTCCCAGTCCACACGCTACCAGCAAGGTCCACCATTGCATCCTCCAGGTCATCTCAATATCTATGGCATGTCCTAAAATTAGCGATAAAACTGAGTAAAAGAGGATGCCTAAAATTCCACCTGAAATACTTCCTATCGTTCCGAGAATCAGACTCTCGGAGAGCAGGATGCGAGTTATTTTCCACCCTTTCATCCCAACGGCTTTATATACGGCAATTTCATCCAAGCGTGCCATCCATACCATTTTCATCGTATTATAAACAGCGATAGTTGCAATAAACAAACTAATTAAACTGACAAATTGCAAATAAAACAAAACGAATTTCTTTTCCGAAAACTGGTTTTCTTCAACGATCTGGGGTGTGATTATTGTAGTTTGCGGTTGCGTTTTTTGGAGGTCAGCTTGAATGTCGGAAATAGATGCCCCCTCCCTTAATTTGATTAACCGCTCATTGTATACAGGAGTATCTAAATCCAATATATTTTTCATAAGTTGGTCATAGTGAATGTACATGCTTCCGAATATAGCCGCGTCACCATAAAATTCAACCGTGTCATTTATAATCGCAGTAACCGTATAATGCTGCATCTGATCTAAACGGTCAGGAATTTTGATTGTATCGCCTTCCTTAGCCTGAAGACGCTCAGCCGCCGTTTTTGTCAAGTAAACTCCATTGGCAGGCCATTCGCCCTTAGGATGAATACGATCGCGACCATAAAAGGGATACGATTCGGAAATGCCTTTTAATACGATGTTACTGACCCGCTGATCTGAAGCAACCCGGGTTTGCATGGAGAATGAAAAGGTTTCCGAAAGGCTTTCGGGTAAAGCCTGTGAATCATCCATGGAGTAAGGTTCCAGATAAGAGGTTAACATTAAATCTCCGCCGAGCATTTGACGGCTTGACTTTGCTATAGAGTCATTAAACTGGGTAATAAAGGACGTTGTCCCATAATAACTTGCTATAGAAACCATGATCGTGACGGCAAGCAAAATGGTGCGCAGAGGCGACTTTCGCAGGGTTCGCCACGCAGGGAGCATCCAAATCATCTTGTGCCTCCCAACTCTTCAAATATCCCGCCATCGGACATCTGCAGAATTCGATCTGAATGTGCTGCAACTTTTTCATCGTGCGTTACAATAACAAATGTTGTTTCATATTGATCTCGCAACCTATGAAGCAGCTCCAATATCGATTGCGTTGCTTTTGAATCAAGATTGCCCGTAGGTTCGTCCATAAACACAATTTGGGGGAAATTAGCAAGTGCTCTGGCAATGGCGACCCGTTGTTGCTGCCCCCCCGACATTTGGGAAGGAAGTTTATCCGCTTGATCTTCCAAGCCGACATCTCTCAACACCTCGATTGCGCGATGGTTCAATTGTTTCCGCTGTTTCACTCCTCCAGCCATTAGGGGAACATAAATGTTTTCCCTCGCCGTCATGCTGGAAATTAAATTGTAATTCTGAAATACAAAACCAATTAACGTCGAGCGGATCTTGACCAACTCTTTCTCGTTGCATTGCGTGACTCGGATTCCGTTAAGAGTCACCTCCCCGTTCGTTGGCTGATCCAACGTTCCCAGAATACTCAGGAGTGTCGACTTCCCGCTTCCGCTTGGCCCGATTATGCTAATCATTTCACCTTTGTTTACACGGAAGTCGATATGGTTTAGAATCTGATGGATGTTTCCGTTTATCCTATGATGTTTGTTTAAATTGTCTACCTGAATGACTACTCCCACGATCCCTGCTCCTCCTTTTTCATAACTATCGACTATGCCCTATTATCCCATATTTTAGTATATCTTAGATGTTTGGATTAGGATATTATTCACGCATAAGAAAAAAATTCTAAAAAAATCCAAAAGCGGCTCAAATATCAATGGACATCAAGCCCATTTCATGAACCGCCCTTGGATTTAAGACCTGTTAGGTAATATGGATGCAACAGAAATTCCAACAACAGATACCTTTAACGCAAACATCCGCCGGGGTAACTCCTAGAGCGCTCATTTCATCACGTTGTTCTAAGGATTCAACTTCATCTAGGAGATTTGTCCATAAACTTTCTGTTGCATTGACAGAATTGAACTTATCCATTTTCTCACCTCCTTCCTCGTTCGAAAAGTATGGAAGTGGTTTATCGGTTTTATCGGTTTTTAAAGAAATTTTTGCAAAAACTCAATGCAATTATTACAATTGGTATTAATAAAGGTACAAAATCTTTAAAACTGTAATCTTGGGAAGTAATAATAAAAATTATTCGATATAAAAAAGAACCAAGAAGTACAGTAAATAAAATTATTGCTATAAATGTATACATTATGCTCCAGAACTTTTCGCTTTTTCTTACTAATTTATGTTTCGTATTATACAACTGAATCGCTGTATCCTTTTTAAGTATTTTTGCTTTGATCCACAATGTGAAATTTTGAACAATCTTGTTTTTAAGATTGTACTGCCCTAAAAAGTCAGCCAGTAACCAATAGCCGTCTGTATTAGGTAATAAAGGATTTATATTAAAAATCATAGTAGATAATATTAAAATCACTGCGTAATCTAGCCAATATAAATTTAGAAAAGAGCGGCAAAATAATAGGAAGACTAAGAAAATACCTTGAAAATATATTCCTGATACATCAACTATCATTCGTTGCTTTCTATTTATTCTCCATATATTTGTCAAATCAACAAAAAAAGTAGGATAAATAAAGTATAACCCGACTCCTATATCTTTTGGTTTTACTCCGAACTTATAAGATGCAGTCACATGTCCTAATTCGTGGACTAATGTAGAAATAATAAGAATTAAGAAACCTATAATATATGTTCTTAGATCATTCACTGGATCAACTCGTGAATATAAGAAAATATAGCTAAAACAAACTATCAAGCAAAAAATGCTAATGAATAAAAGTGTCTTTTTAGAGAACAAGAACAAGAGCTTCTGAGAAATATGTTGAAGTCGACTTCCATCCATTAAGGGAAAACGAAAAAGTAATTGAGATTTTATATTGGATTTATGTTCTACACTTGAACCAATAACTAATCCATTCGGTATTAGTTTCTTATTAACTAACAATTTAATTTCTTCTTTTTCAATGTAAATGTTTTTTTCACGAAGCTCTTCTATAATGTCTTCATATTTTTTGGTTCCATCAAAGCACTCTATTAACGTAATGATCTTTTGGGATACCTTTAAGTTGACTTCATTATCAAAAGATAAAATATACTGCTCCTTTTCTGAGTTAATATCCAGCGTATCAATACTATAAGGAATAAGTTTAATATTTTCTTTATCCGTATTCATTTTTTAGACCTAGTTACTCGTAATTAATTTGTGCTCAATCGATTTAATATACTCATGTATAGTGGCATGACAATCCTTACAAACAGGTTTTGTAATCGAACCTTTTTGAAGGATATTATTGTAAGCACATGCTCCACCACAAAATAGTGCGACATTACACTTTCTACACTCTTCTGAATTTGTTATATCTTGCATCCAATAATTGATTTTCTTTTCATCAATAAAGTAATTAGGTAAATAAGAGCCTATTACCATATCAGTGTTTCCAACAGCCTCATTGCAAGCATAGATATATCCATCAGCACCAAACACGTAATATTTTCCGGCTCTCGCAGAACAATGCTTAAATATTGGAGCCCCCCCAACACTTCTATTACATTTTTTATCAAGTACATCGCGGTAAGTATAAGTAGAGTCAATTGCATTTTTAATTCTGGAGATTCTTAAGTTTGGATTTGCCCCAAATTGAGCGTTATACTTCTTTTCAAATTCATCGATATTACCAAAGTTCTCCCGAACCCATTTCATCAATTCATCGTCACTAATAAAATCATCATCATAATCCCCATAATGGTATTCTACAGTTGACAACTGCCATACAAATAGTCCTGTATCATTCCATCTCTGTTCTTCTATATATTCAGCCAAATTGATCAAATCCAACAAATTTTTCCTACTAACATTTGTTCTAACACCTACACGCAATCCTTTGGATAAGGCTAAATTAATGTTATTAGTTATTTTACGAAATGTCCCTTTCCCGTTTAAACTTTTCCTACTGATATTATGGATTGCTTCGGTTCCATCTAAAGTAATTTGTAAAAATGAAATATTATCCTTGTACAAGGTAAATATATCAATAAATTTTTCTAAGTAATATCCATTTGTTACACAATCAATTGAAAAATTGTGGTTCTCTACACTTTGCTTAATGATTCTCTCAACAATACTCTTTGTCCCTGGCAATAAGGGTTCACCGCCAAATAAAGTTAATGCATGTCTTTTTAGAGAAAAAGAAGGATCAGTAGCCGCTCCATTAGAGAGAATTTTTGAGATTGCATCAAATAGTTTATCAACTTCCTCATTATTCAATACTTTTGTGCCAATTCGATTATTTAACGGTTCAAAACAATAGGAACATCGAAAATTACACATTAGTGTCGGACATACTGTAAATGAATAACCAAGTTGAGACTTTTGAGAAATTTTTTCGGTAAGCCCTCTAACTTTATAAAGGACAACTTCCTCCTCCATTTCGTTATTAAATACGTATCCTCTACTATAAAAAAAATCAATCGTCTCTTGCGGAACATTATCAATATATTCTACTGTTTTTAACATATCGATTATTTCATGACCAACGACATCAATTGCACCACTGAGTGAATTCAATAAAACATATCGGCCATTAGATAGCTTTTGAAAGTAGTTATACGTGCTCGCTTTCATATAATCTCCTCCTTATCGATAAAATCACTAACAGAGAACAATCTTTCAATCTCCTCTAAAATCATTTGTTCCGGATCAGGACAGATTGGAACGCTTAAGTTACCATTTTTTATCAACGCCTGTGCGGCACATCCACCTCCACATAAGGGTGCACAATTACAAGTTTGACATTTAGTGAGTGAAAAAGAATTAAAATTACTCCATTGATCCATAATATTTCTATCTAGGTCGAACTGGGGGTAGTAGATACCTATATTGAAGCGTGGATCTCCTAGTAAGTCTTCGCAAGGATATATGTAGTTATCTGGGGCAAAAATATATCTAGAGCCTAAAGTGGCATCACAATAATTGAAAACCGGTAAGTATGTCTCCTTTGTAACTTTATATTTCTTTGTCATTCCAGACAAAATATGATAGAACCGAACCATATTAGGACTAATAATAAGTTTATTTGTTTGAATTAAATTTTCAAAGTCGTCAATGGACTCCCATAAAATTTGTAGTATTTCTGCACCCTTCATCAAGTTTTTATCATAATAACAATGTGAATGGTCTTTTACAGGTGCTAAAGATATACTAAAGTTTTCTTTAGCGAACAAACCGTTTTGTTTGTAAAATTGAATTAATAAGTTTACATCGTTAATGTTATCTCGATCCAAGTTCATTCTAATCATAACTGGTATTTTCAAATGTAGAATTTTTTTCACACCATAATTAATTTTCTCAAATGTTCCCTTCCCATTTACTAGGAATCTTCTCTTATCATGGGTTGATTGTAACCCATCTATTGTCACAAGAAGATTAATTATATCCTTATATTCTTTTAGCAACTCAGCAAATTCATTTAGATAATACCCGTTAGTATTAACTCCTATCATAAACTTCTGTTGTTTAGCAAATTCACATATTTGAAGAACTATCTCCTTAGTACTGGGTAAAAATGGCTCACCACCAAAGATATTTATGTAACCATTTTTCTTAGTCATTAGTTGGATCTCTTTAATTGCTTGAAAGATCGAATCAAGTTGCGATTGGTTTAATACATGTGTATTTGAATGCAGTTCCATGTTTTCAAAACAATATGTACATTTGAAGTTACATGCTAAAGTAGGACAAATTATATACTGGACACAATCTTTGTGAGTATGATTACACAACATTCTTTTTATCAAATCGATGCGTCTTTGTTCATCAACCTCATTAACCAAGTGTCCCCGACTAATCATCTGTTCTACAAACTCTTCATTACATTCTTCTTGTACAAGCGTATCTAAATCCTGTTCTAACCGTTTGTACAGACTATTTTGTAAAATATCAATAGCACCAGTGAAAGTATTAATTAGAACTGTATTATTTCCCTTGTTATATTTGATTGCATAATCGCTTAGTTTCATCATTATTCTCCTACTATATGTTTTATTGAAGTATAAAGCATCCTGGTTCAAAATAACTATATCATTTTTATAAATATGGTTATATATAGAATTTTATAGAAAATTAATTATTAAAAGTGATATAATGGTATTGTCTTGTTTTTCCTTTTTGTGTATCTTATACAAATACCAAAATGGCAAAGAAGGAAACGAAAAAAGCACCAAATTCCCACATTGACGGGAACTTGGTGCTCTTTTTTTGAGAGCCAAATTGATTATATCGGCTTGATCCACGGCCGGATCGGATCCAGGCCGCCGGAAATGTCCATGATATTGCCGGTGATGAAATCGGAATCCGAATGGCATAAGAAAGCGATTACGCGGGCGATATCCTCCCCGCTGCCCGGCCTTCCAAGCGGCGTCTCGCGATCGCGTTGGCCCCGCGCTTCCCGGATTGAGATCTCTTTGTTGCCCCCGCGGATATCGCCGGGACAAACCATATTGACGGTGATGCCGTAAGGCGCCTCTTCGACGGCCAGCGTTTTCGTAAAGGAGACCAGCCCGGTCTTCGCCGCGGCGTAGACGGCGCGGTGCGGCCAGGCCCGCGATTCGGCGGCATGGCCGAAGCCGAAATGAATGATTCGCCCCCACCGCTTCTCCCGCATGCCCGGCAGCACGAGATGATCCAGCAGCAGGCTGCCGACCAGGTTTCCCTCGATCATCGCCAGCACCTCGGTCTGGCTGTAATCGGCGAACAGCTTGCGCTCCCGGATAAACGGGCCGGCATTGTTGACCAGAATATCGATCGTTCCCAACTGTTCCCCCACCTGCCAGGTCAGGTCCTCGATTTGTTCGCGGCGCGAGACGTCCGCCTGCACCGCGATGCAGCGAACGCCCATCCGCTCGATCTCGGAACGGAGGGAGAGCGCTTCCGCTTCGCTATGTACGTAATTCAGCGCGATATGGCAGCCTTGCTCCGCCAGCATCAGCGCTGTTTTTTTCCCGAGGCCCTTCGCGCTCCCAGTGATTAAGGCGACTTTCCCTTGCAACGTTCCTCCTCCTCCAGATGCGATTATCTCAAGTATAAAAGATTTGGCGCGTTCCCACAAACAGCTGCGGCGTGACATCCTCCCTTCGATGATGCCGCCCGCCTATCTTCAAATGCATAAGTGCAGTTGATTTTCGCCAAAATGCCCCGCAGTCAGCTCTCAGATGCATAAGTGCATTTAAATTCCCGTAAAACAGATGTTTTCAAGCGAATCGCCACCAACCAGATGCGCTTTTGCATTTCAGTCGGCTTCTATCGGGAATTTGCCGGAGAGGTACTGCAGTTTTGCAGTTGAGGTGAATATGCCGATGCGGACAATGGGTTCTTGCCTTGATCAGGCGGCACCACTTCTCGTCGGCTCCAGCAATAAAAAAATCCCGCTGCATGCGCAGCGGGAACCCTTCAAGCCTAATCATCTTAAAATACCGGAACAAGCGCTCCTTGATACGTGTCGTTGATGAATGTTCTGACCTCATCGGAAGTCAGAGCTTTCGCCAGCTTCTGGATCGCTTCGGAATCCTTGTTGTCCGGGCGGGCGACCAAAATGTTAGTGTACGGCGAATCCTTATCCTCGATGAACAAAGCGTCCTTCGTCGGATTCAGCTTGGCTTCCAGCGCGTAGTTCGTGTTGATCAGCGCCAGATCCACTTCGGCCAATTGACGTGGCAGCATGGCCGCATCGGCTTCGATAAGCTTCAGGTTTTTTGGATTTTCCACGATGTCCTTTTGCGTCGCGGTGATGCCGGCATCGTCCTTCAGTTTGATCAGCCCTTGCTTTTGCAGCAGCAGCAGCGCGCGGCCGCCGTTGGTCGGGTCGTTCGGGATCGCGACTTTCGCGCCGTCCGGAATTTCGTCCGCAGATTTGTATTTGTTGGAGTATGCGCCAAACGGTTCAACGTGAACGCCTACAACCGGAACGAGGTCAAACTTGTTTTGCGCGTTTTGTTCGTCGAGATAAGGCTGATGCTGGAAGTAGTTGGCGTCCAGTTCTTTTTCGAACAGCTGCACGTTCGGCTGCACATAATCGGTAAACTCCTTGACTTCCAGTTCCACGCCTTCTTCCTTCAGCTGCGGCGCGATAAATTTCAAAATATCGGCGTGCGGCACCGTAGCGCCCACAACGAGTTTCACCGGCTCGGCTGCGGTTTCGTTCTCCGCATTCCCTTCGGCAGCCGGAGCGTTGCCCTCCGCCGCATTTCCCGCACCGTTGTTGGCGGCATTGTTGGTGCCGCAAGCGGCCAGCACCAGTACCAAAACGAGCGTCAACAAAGATAAAGTCCATTTTTTCATTGCAAATTTCTCCCCCTTAAAAGTGTGTTTTTGAATAAGGATTTCTTATCTATTTGGTATTTCCTTATTTCCGCGTAAAAAAGATCACCAGCCGGTCGCCCAGCATTTGCAGCACCTGCACCAGAATGACCATGAAAATAACCGACACGATCATGATTCCCGTCTCATACCGGTAGTAACCGTAACGGATCGCCAGATCGCCGAGTCCGCCGCCGCCGACCATCCCCGACATCGCCGTGTAGGACACCAGCGTCACGACGGTGATCGTCATGCCCGCGATCAGACCGGGTAGCGATTCCGGCAGCAGCACCTTGCGAATGATCTGGAACGAGGAAGCGCCCATTGCCTGGGAGGCTTCGATCACGCCCCGATCCACCTCGCGCAGCGCCGTCTCCACCAGCCGGGCAAAGAACGGAGCCGCTCCGATCACTAGCGGCGGAATCGTTCCCTCCACGCCGGTGGATACGCCCATGATCGCCCGCGTGACCGGAATCAACGCGACGATCAGGATGATGAACGGAACCGAACGAAGGATGTTGACGACGAGCGAAATTAACCGGTAAACCCATCCCAATACCAAGGATTGGGAACGCGAGAAAGTGAACAGCAGCACCCCGAGCGGAAGACCGATCACGAAGGTGAACAAAGTCGCGTAACCCATCATTTCCAACGTATCCAGCGTGGCGGCGCCCATCTCCGACCAATCGATCGTTCCGAAATCCAGTCCTCCCATTAATCGATCACCTCCACGTCAAGATCGCGTTCCCGCAGCAGCGCAAGCGTGCGCTCCACCCGGTCGTCTTCGCCTTCGAACGATACGGTCAGTTGACCGTATGGGGTATCCTTGATCGTTGATATCGTTCCTTGCAGGATGGCGAAGTTGACGCCGGTTTCCCGCACGACCTGGGATAACACCGATTCGTAGGTTTTCGCCCCCAGGAACGTGATTTTGACCAGCCGCGACCCTTCGGGATGCGGCAGCGAGGCAGCCAGCCTCACGCCCTCTTCCCCGGCCGACTCCCGGTAGATAAACTCCCGGGTCACCGGATGCTTCGGTTTGAGGAACACTTCCGTCACCGGCCCTTGCTCCACGATGCCGCCTTCATGAATGACCGCCACGCGGTCGCAGATGCTTTGGATAACGTGCATCTCGTGCGTGATCAGCAGAATCGTCAGTTGGAACCGCTTGTTGATGTCCAGCAGCAGCTTCAAGATGGAGTCCGTCGTCTGCGGGTCGAGCGCCGAGGTGGCCTCGTCGCACAGCAGCACATCGGGATCGCTGGCCAACGCCCGGGCGATACCGACCCGCTGCTTCTGGCCGCCGGACAACTGCGCCGGATACTTGTGACGGTGCTCCTCCAGCCCAACCAAGGCGAGCAGTTCATTCACCTTCTCCGCGATGGCCGCCTTCGGCGTTCCGATCAGCGTTAGCGGAAAAGCGATATTATCGTAAACGGTGGCCGAAGAGAGCAGGTTGAAATGTTGAAAAATCATCCCGATCTTGCGCCGCCGCTGTTGAAGCTCACGCTTGCCGAGCTTCGTCAACTCGACTCCGCCAACCCACACCTCGCCTTTGGTCGGGCGCTCCAGCAAATTGATGCAGCGAATCAACGTGCTTTTGCCCGCGCCGGAATGGCCGATGACGCCGAAGATTTCTCCTTTGCGAACGCTCAGGTTCAACCCGGACAGCGCAGTGGTCGCCGTTTTTTTCGTGCCGTATATTTTCGTAATCCCTTTAAGTTCGATCAAGCGGCTAACCTCCTGTACCTAGCATGAACAATTATCGATCGGCGTATGAAAAAAGAAAGAGCCCCTCACAGATTCAAAGGGCTCTCTTTACGTAAAGACAATGCCTTCTCATCTGCCAAAACCATCTGCGTCCATACGCATCGGTTTTGAAGGAATTAGCACCATGACATTCGGTCCCGTGACGAACGCGGCTTCACACTTCCGCATCACGGACGAATCGGTTGCTGGGCTTCATCGGGCCTTTCCCTCCGCCTCTCTCGATAAGAAAAATATGAAATTATAGAGTCGTATACTGAAACTATTGATGAGTATAAAGAGTTTTGACCGTTTTGTAAAGAGGGAAAAAATGAACGGCTGACCTTCTCAGTCCGCCGCTATTTTTTTCCATCGCAGATTGACGTAGTCGAACACCGTGAAATACGTGTCGCAAACCATGCGGTAACCCTGCTCCAGGTCGCGGATATGCTGGTCCAGATCCTCCAGGGCGACTTTCCCGTACAACGCCTGATGCCGCTGCCACAAATCGTCCTTCATCTCTGAATTCATGTAATGAATCTCCGTGTTTCTCCGGCTCCGCAGAACGCCAAGCGCTTCCCGGTAGGTCTCCTTAATGGCGGACAACCGGTTTCCGAGCTCGGTATGCGTCTTCAGATAAGCGAACTGGCGCAGTACGGTAAAATACGAAAAACGCGTCTTCACCTTCGCCGTATTCAAATCGAACAGCTCGTTCAGCACCGTCCCGAGCTTGTCCAGCGCCGAAAATACGCGAATGAAACCGTCCTTGTAAAAGTACACGTACCTCGCGTAATCGGTCCGTTCGACCGTGTCCATGTCCTCGACAAATTCGGTCCGCACCTTTTTGCGGAAAAAGGCGGCCGCATATAGACATTGTTCGAGCTCATCCAACGAAGAGATCAAGCCGTGCACCCAAATCTCCAGCTTGCGGAAATCATGCGAAGGATCCTGATGCTCTTTGATTTCCTTTTGCAGCAGCCGGGTCGTTTGCACCATCGCGTCGATCGTTTCGGCCAGCCGTCCCTCGTTTTGCCGAGGCGGCTCGCCAAGCAAGCTTCGCAGCATAAGCATCCCCCGATTCACAGAAAGTAGGATTTCCAACGCTGATCCACCAAGGACACGATGTCCTCTTGCGGGAACAGCTCGTCCGGATAACCCGGTTTCATGCGGGCATCGATGACCAGCGGCAGACCGTAGGCCAGATGATGCTGGCGGATCTCGGAGGCGGCGTAAATGTCGCTAGCCGGGTTAAACCGCGTAAACACCGTCCACAGGAACGCCGTCTGATCATGCGCCGCCGCTTCGGCGTTATCCACCAGCACCACAAGCGGCCAAGCGGTCCCGCGCTCGCGTAGACGGCCAAGCAGCCGCCCGGCAAGCTCCGGCTCGTCCTCATAGGATGCACCGGAAACGACAAGACATCCGTCATGAAAAACTTGGATGCGGTCGATTTCGGCGAGCTCGCCTTCCTCATACGTACGGGGCAGTTCCCGCACCGGATCGCCAACGCCGATCAAAATCGCTTTGCTGCCGTGGTTCAGCTTATGGCCGGTATAATCCAGCGTATCATGCGAGGTGTTGTTGAGAATAAACAGATCCGTCCGCGGATCGAAACGCTCCAACACCGTCTTGAGCAGCAGGCGGAAATCCGCCAGATCGATCGGCTTGTCCGTCAGCATGAGGAATTTGGTCAGCGAGAGCTGGCCTTCCCCCAGGATGCGGAACGCCGATACGAGCGCCTCGCGGGAGTAGCTTTCGCGAACCACAGCGGAGCTCAACGCGTGAAATCCGCTCTCCGCATACGTCCACAGGGAGCGCACATTCGGCATGACGATCGGGAATGCCGGCGACAGCAGCTTTTGCAGGAAATCGCCCAGGTAATAATCCTCTTGCCGCGGCTTGCCGACGATCGTCGCCGGATAGATGGCGTCCTTCCGATGCCACATATGGTTGACGTGCAGCACCGGGAATTCATGCTGCAAGGAATAGTAGCCGAAATGATCGCCGAACGGGCCTTCGAGTCGGCGTTCATGCGGCGGGACCAGCCCGGAAATGGCGAACTCCGACTCGGCCGGAATGCGGTGGCCGCCCAGCGGGTTTTCCGCCATCGGCAGCTTTTCGCCCAAAATGAAGGAAGCGACCAAAAGCTCCGACAAATGCTCGGGCACCGGCGAAATCGCCGAGGCGATCATGGCCGGCGGCCCGCCCAGGAACACGGAAACCGGCAGCGGCTCGCCGCGTTTCTCGGCCTCGTGGTAGTGGAATCCGCCGCCTTTTTGGATTTGCCAGTGCACCCCGGTCGTCTGGTCGTCATATAACTGAATCCGGTACATGCCCAGGTTGTTTTCTTTCGGCTGCAGCGGATTTTCGGTGTAGACGAGCGGCAGCGTGATAAACGGACCGCCGTCCTTCTGCCAGCTCGTGACCTTCGGCAGATCCTTCAGCGGCGCCTCCGTCCGGCAAACCTCCAGTATGGGGGCTTCATTTTTGGATACGGTTTTCATGCCGATCTTTAGCACATCGCGGATGAGTCCGCGTTCGTTCCAAATCGCTTTGGGGGAAGGCGGCAGCAGCTTATGTATCGCCTCGACCAACTGGTTAGCAAGCATTTCGGGACGGGGGCCAAAAGCCATCTCCACCCGGCGAGGCGTTCCAAACAGATTGGTTGCCACCGGGAACGGCGTTCCTTTCACATTGGTAAACAGTAAGGCCGGGCCGCCATCGTCGATGACCCGCCGGTGAATTTCAGCCAACTCCAGATAAGGGTCGACCGGCACGTCGATGACGGCCAGGTCGTTTTCTTTTTGCAGCGCATCGATCCATTGCCGCAAGTTCTTATAACTCATCTCTATGATCCTCCTAAAAGACGGGGTGTCTCCCGATCATTACATCCGTTATAGACAAAAGTATACCTTACCCAAGCGGTCCCTTGGGTGCCCGTCATTCTACAGATTCATGACAATCGCAGCAGCATTGCCCTGTGGCGGACCTTATACCGCCTTGCCGGCAGGCGGCGCCTGTACCTCGATCGCTCGGCTAAGCTGCCAAGTCCGAACGCTTAAGTAGCATAAGACCCCAAACAAAGCGGCCAGCACGACAATGTGCGCCAGCGAAGCGAACAGATACACGTGATAATTCGTTAGCGTCAGCACGATGCTCGCCCCGGTGAACACCTGAACGATCACCAGCAGCGTCGCGGCGAGCCCAAGCTTACGGATTTCCGGCAGTCCGGGATGCTTGCGGTATGCAAAATGTCCGACCGTTGCGATTACAATCAACAGCAAGGCGGCCGCGACCCGATGCATAAAGGCGATGCCTTCCCCTCCGGACAATCCGGGAACAAGCTTCCCGTTGCATAACGGCCAACCGCTGCACCCGCCGGCCGAATCCGTATGGCTGACATACGCGCCGATATAAACGACGACATAGGTGTAGCCGGTCGCCAGCCAAGTCAGGTTGCGGAATGCTTTCGATACGCGGGCTGGCGGGGCAGCAGCAGAAGACTGCTTCGCACTGACTTGTCCGCGTTCCTCCTGACGGACGCCCAGCACCAGCATGATCGAGTTGGCGAAGGCGATCAACGAAAACCCGAAATGCAGCGCCATAACAGCGGACGATGTAGGATAAATCACCGCCATCGCTCCCATAACGGCCTGTACCATGACGAAGATCAGCGCCAGCAGGGAGTACATCCGCAGGTCTTTACGATTCTTCCGATAGAACCAAAAGGCGACGAATGCCGCCAAAGAGACCAATCCGGCCGCCCCGCTGACGGCACGGTGGGAATATTCGATCATCGAAGCAAGGGTATGAGCAGGAACAAATTTTCCGTGGCACAGCGGCCAATCGTTGCCGCAGCCCAGTCCCGATTCCGTTTTGGTCACGACGCTGCCGCCCAGCGTGGCGAGGAACATCACAAAACAGGAAGCATAACTGAGCCATTTCAAATATTTCGTATTCAAACGGTTCACACCTTTTAGTTAATCGCTAAATCCCTTTCATTATAACCGATTAAGTCATCTCTTTCATAGAAAATGTTGAAAAATAGACACCGCCGCAAGGAAATCTCCTGCGGCGGTGTGAGAAATATAACGGCGTCTTATAATGTATCCCGAGTCTCCGGCGTGTCGTGTAGGGTGTGATACACGTCCAAAGCTTGGTTCAGAAAATGCTCGATTTCCTCGCGGGATTTGCGCAATTTGTTGACGAAACGAACCAACTCCCGTCCGTCGGTATAAGCGACGAAGCTCGGTATACCCAGGATATTTTGCTCCTGGCTGACATCGCCGACCTGATCGACATCCACTTCGATCAACGTTAAACGTCCGGCGTATTTCTCCTCGACTTCGGGCATAAAAGGATCTATAAATTTGCAATCCCCGCACCAGTCGGCTTTGAATACGGCCACGATCAAGTTGCTGGATTGGATGCTGACCTGAAATTCCGCGGGAGACGTTATCTTTTTCATAAGGCAATCCTTCCTTTCCTTCAGAGTACTTCCAGTCAACCAAAAGCGGGAGTGGAAGTCAAATCTTTAGGGAATACTAATACCGTATTATTCCTTGCCGGCCGCTGAATATTCGGTTGCTCGATCGATGAGAAGGGAGGGCGGAACCGCATGGATCACCCCCGTCAGGGCGAGGGGAAGGCGATCGATTTGCGAAGATTGATGTTCCGCCTGCCCGCCGCGATCTCAACCATGCTCAGAAGCAAAACCGCCTCGCTCTCCGACTCGTCCCGAATGCGGAAAGAGACGGTTTCTTTGGGCTGGAGCGAAGCGGCCGCCCGCACGGTGATCGCCGAAATCGAAGAGCAATTGCGGCGTTCCAAGGTGTCCCGGCCAGCGCCAGCCGAAGAGGAGTACAGCGCTGAGGATCTGCGGCTGGCCGAAGCCATCGCGGAGGAAACGCGGTTGGCCGGGGCAAGCAACATCAGCCGGACGGCGGCATATCTCGCCTGCTACCAAGCCTGTCCCGAGCTGCATTGGGCCTTCCTCGCGCACATGGTCTCACGCAATGCCGGCTGGAACATGACGGACCTGCACAGCAGCCGAATGGCCGATGTGATCGACGCCGAAGAGAAGCGGCTCACCTACCGGTTTCTGGAGCGGAGCAACGCTTTGATCTTCCAGGACGCCTACCCGCAGCTCAGATTGTATATGAAGAGCCGGGAGCTTGGGGCCAGCCGATTCCATCTGCTTCCGTATTTTCAGGTCTCCCGCTTCATGCGGCCGTTCTGGGAGCGGTTTTGGATCGACCGCGGCAGCGCCTTGCTTACCGTCGGACTGATCATCAACGAGCAGAACTATATCGAGAAACGCGTCGTGCGCCATCCTTACTTCCAGAAATACGTCACAGGGAAAATAAACTTTCGCCTGTTCAGCCTGGCCGGATTAAACCAGGTGGTGTTCCCGCTGAGCGAACAGGCGGAGGACGGGGCTGCCGCCGGGAAGGCGCGCCGCCTTTCGGGGCGCACCGTCTCCGACTTCGGCAGCCTGCCGGACCGCATCGCGTTAGGCAAAAGCCTGTACGCGATGCTGATGGGCTACCGCGCCGTGCGCAGCGGCGCGGAGCGGTTCGCCGCGAGCGTGCCGCACAGCGGCTCGCGGGCGGATTATTGGCCGGAGCTGTTCACGGCCAATTTGGAAGAAGCTCTGACCGCCAAGGTGCAGGGGTCAGAGCTTCTGGCGCAAGAGACGCTGCCGCCGGGCCAGCGTCTGTACAGCCCCAAGCTGCTGAGCGCTTGGGGCGACACCGCCTATGAGCCAATCTCCCGGGAGGATTGGCTCAAGGATACCCGCGCGCTGGACGGCATCAGCGCGCCGAAGGCGCCGTTCCTGTGCGACATCAGCCGCGCGCACCGGAACGGCATCCTTGAGACCGCATTACTGCACGATGCGGTGGAGGAGCGCTGACCCTGGCCACGGAGGGGGGCGGGCCCCCCTTCTCCGGCTTATTTTGCACCATTATCCCGTATGATCAGGTAACACTACAACAAGCCAATCGGGAGCTTCCCCTGCCACTCCTACTTCCCTGAACCAAAGGGATAATCGTGCAATGGGTGGCACACAGTAAGTACACTGGGACGGGAGCATCCCCTGCCACTCCTACCTCCCTGAACCAAAGGGATAATCGTGCAAAACGGCGGCACACATAAGAACACAGGACGGGAGCATCCCCTGCCACTCCTACCTCCCTGAACCAAAGGGATAATCGTGCAATGGGCGGCACACAGTAAGTACACTGGGACGGGAGCATCCCCTGCCAACTCCTACTTCCCTGAACCAAAGGGATAACCATGCTAAGGGTCGCACACATAAGAACACTGGGCGAGAGCATCCCCTACCATTCTTACCTCCCTGAACCAAAGGGATAATCGTGCAATGGGCACCAAACGTTAAAGTACGGGAGGAGTAATCCTCACCCCACCTGCCGTCCTCCGCGCTGCAACCGCATGAGCGGGGACAGCACCTTGCGCAGCGGCGCCGGATAACCGGCCAGCTCGTCCTTTCGGACCACGCGCAGCAAGATGAGCAGCACCGGATACAGCGCGACGACCGCCACGCCAACGATGCAGCAGGTCAGGAAGAAAGCAACGCGCGCAGGCATCAGCTCTACCATTTGGATCCCGGCCTGGTTCAAGCCATAACCGACCCCCGACAATGCGACGACCGTCACCAGGAACCCGCCCCAGCGGCTGCCCATCAGGGAGAACGGGACGATTTGCTTCATCGCCCGCACGTTCAACAGCGTGATCACGAAGAAGCAGAGCCCGGTGGCGATAACGATGCCATAAATCCCCCAAAACTGCGCAAGCACATAGCTGGCTGCCAGCTTGACGAGAACCCCGATCCCCACGTGTACCATCGACAGATTGGCTTTACCAACCCCAAGCAGGATCGAATTGCTAGTCATCATCGTGATCTGAAAAATGGTCGCGAACGTCAGCAACGCCACAATGCTGCTGCCGTCCAGGGTACTGAACAGCAACCCGTTCACGGAATAGGCCGCCGTTCCCAGCGCGAGGATGATCGGCATTCCGCTCAGCACCGCAACCCGCATGGCCAACGTAACCTGACGCCGCAGATGCTCTTCGTCCTTCCGCGCATAAGCGGCCGAAATGATCGGCACCAGCGATTGGCTTAGCGCGATCGCCAAGATCGGCGGAATGCCGGCGATCATCTGCGCGCGGTTCCCGAGAATGCCAAGGATGTACGTGGCTTGATCGGAACCGATTTGCCCGGTCAGCAGCGGCTTCAGAATCGAGTTGTCGATGAAGTTGACGGCCGGTACCGCCAGCGCAGTCAACACGATCGGAATCGACAGCTTGAAAATCTCCGCATAAATCCGCTTAAACGAAAGCCGCCCGGCCCCCTTCTCCGGCGGCCCTTGCCGCTCGGCCTGGTCCTGCCGCTGCAATTTCATGCTGTAGACGAGCATGACGACCAGCGCCGCCACCCCTCCGAGCACCGCGCCGAACGTCGCGCCCGCCGCGATCCGCTCGCCCGAGTACCCCCAATGAAACAGCACAAACGCCAAAATAATGCCGGTAGCCACCCGCACTATTTGCTCGATGACCTGTGAGACGCCTCCGGCGATCATGATGTTCCGCCCCTGCAAATATCCGCGGATCATCGCGATCAGCGGAAACAGCAGCAGTGCCGGGGCTAGTGCGCGGATGGCGACGACCGATTCCGGAACGCCGGAAGCCTTGGCATAATAGGGCGCCAGCGCAAACAGCAGCCCGAACATAACCACGCCCGCCACGCCCGCAAATAAAAGCGCCGCCTGGTAGACGCGACGCGCTTCCTCCGGCCGACCCAGCGCATGCCGCTCCGATACCATTTTGCTCAACGTACTGGGAATGCCAGCCGTCGCCAGAGTTAACAGCATGAAATAAGCCGCATTCGCTTGAGAATAGGACGCGTTCCCGACGTCGCCGAGGATATGCTCCAGCGGAACGCGCTGGAATAAGCCAAGCACCCTCGCGATCAGCGCGGCCCCCGCCAAAATTAACGTGCCCTTAATGAACGATTCCTTCTTGGACAAAACCGATTCCTTCTTTCCCGCAATCCTGATGAGTGCAATCTGAAATATAAGTTAAAACGCAATGATCCAGATGATGAAGGCGACGATCATGACCAGTTGCAAAATCACCTTAACGACCATGCTGCTAAATAAGCCGACGACCGAGCCGATACCAACCTTAAACGACTTGGACAGCGATTCGCCTTTGATCAATTCCCCGATCATCGCGCCAAGCAGCGGCCCCAGTACCAAGCCGAACGCCGGGATAACAAACGGGCCGACGATAATGCCGATCGTGCTGAGCCATACCGACAGCTTGCTGCCGCCGAATTTCTTAACGCCCCAGGCCCCGACCGCATAATCCGCCACCATTAACACGACGACGATCAGCGTTTGCAGGATCCAGAAGAATGCGTTAAACGGTTCAAACGAGAAAAACCACCCGTATACGAAAAAGGCAAAATATACGGCAAGCACCCCGGGCAATACGGGATACACCGCTCCGGCCATGCCCACGGCAAACAAGGCGATCACCAGAATCCATCCAAGCACGGTCAGCGCCATCTGCTTCTCACTCCCCCGTCAAAATATAATCCCGGATAATCCAAGCAATTCCGTCCTCATTATTCGACGCGGTGACGACATCGGCCTTCTCTTTTACGGTCTCCTGGGCATTGCCCATCGCCACGCCAAGCCCGGCGGCTTCAATCGCGGCCAAGTCGTTCAAGCTGTCCCCGATCGCCACGACTTCGGACATCTCCAGCCCCAGCAGTCCGCAAACGGTCGCAATTCCGCTGGCTTTGCTGATTCCCTTCGGGTTGATTTCCAGATTATGCGGGGATGAATTCGTGATTTCAAGGCCGCCCATATCCTGCAGCTGTCGCATAATCTCCCCGCGTACCGCGTCATCCTCGGTAAAATAACCAAACTTCATCCACTGGTTCCGCTCCAAAAACTCCGGTCTCCAGTTCGTTTCGTTGTAGCTTCCCTCCACCGCGTAGGCCCAAAACCAGACCTGCTTTTCCCGGGAAATGTCGTACATTCGCGAAACCAAAGACCGATCAAGCAGCAGACGGCGGTACAGTTCATGCGGCGACTTCCAAACCTCGCTCCCATTCACCGTAATCATCGGCGTACCAAGATCCAGTTGATCGCCGTAAGGAATCGCCTCCCGATACCCGCGCCCCGTCGACAAGCAGACATGAACCCCGGCTGCTGCCGCCTTGCGGATCCAGCGTTCCGTCTCCGGCGTAATTTGCTGCTCATCATTGAGCAGCGTTCCATCCATATCGAGCGCCAACAGTTTGTATTTCAACAACAGACAGCTCCCCTATCCGCAAAATTCTTGATCTCTAAACAGCACACCGCCATTTTACCATAATCCCGGAACCCCAACAAAGCTTCGGCAAAAGCGGGCAGGCTGACCGGTGGCTCGTCGGTCGCAACCTGTCATAGCTTGCGAGCCGCTATTGCATCATATCGGCTCCTTCCGGCATTGCCGGCATCCCACCCTCTCATGCGAAAGCTCCCCCGCTCATCGACGCTCCAGTCAAAACGCGCGTCGCCGGTTCGGCATTTCAACGCCCGCTCACTGTTTCAGCAAAGGAAGGCAGCGGGCAACTGTACAAGCTGGAGAGTGAAGCAGATGCGCTCGGGCGGGGCGATCAAAAAAAGAGCTCCCAAGCGGAGAGCCCTGCAAAAGCCTCGTTTCTAGGTTATTGGGGGCTCGGAACTGGAAAATAAATTCGATAAAACGGAAAAAGCAGCTTCATCCTCACCCGAGGATGGGCTGCTTTTGCTCTTTTAACTTCACCATCCGTTTTACGTTTACAACAAACGCGGTGAGGTAGGCTTGTATTCGCATGCGGAAGAGACCCCGGTACCTGGCTGTATCCATACCGTGGAATCTCTTCATTTCCGCGTTCTTGTGTTCAATGATCGGTCTGCGCTTGATTCGTTCCTTGAACGTATCACTGAACTCGAACTCGATCTGTTCCTTATAATGTTCGGCGATGATCCGAATCGAGTAAGTCTTACTCTTGGCGCCCGGCTTGTAGCATCCTTCGCGCAGCGGACAGGTTTTGCATTTCTCGACGTCAAAGTAAAAGACGAGTGATCGGCTCTCTCCGCTGGTCTTGCTGCCTTGAATCGCCTTCCGTTTGTTTCGCTCACCGGCCGGACAAACGACGAAATCGGCATCCTTGTTATACTCGAATCCTTCTTGACGCTCGCCCCCTTCGTGGACAATTGGGTTTAAGGGCACGACAGGCGATATGGTTTCCTTTTTCATTCTCGCCAGATTATCCTTGCCCGAATAGGCGGTATCCGCAATGATTTCGTTTACGGTTACACCGTTTGCTGTGGTTTGTTCGAGCAATGCCGGTAATTGCTTGCCGTCGTCAGTGCTTCCCGGTGTTACCTCCAGCGCGGTAATGATCTCTTCCTCCGTCATGGCGATATGTTCTTTGTAGCCAAAGAACGATTTGCTACTACTCTTCCAGCCGAAACGTGCATCCGGGTCGATGGCGGAGAGAATCCCCTTTTGTGAGAGGAGTCGCTCATCCTCGATGATTTGTTTGGCGATGCCCAGTTTCTCACTCACCGCTCCTTCATGGTCCGGAAGCAGTTCCTCCACGGTCTCTCCCAGTTGCGCCAAGTAGGTCAGCATGGTTTTCTCCGCTTCCGTATCTTCGCTTTTAACGGAGGGCAGCTTAGGTAGTTTCTTCTCCAACTTGGGGTGGCGTTTGACTACGACGCGAAACAGACGCTTGGCCGCGTCACGCAGCACGTCGAACGGCTTTTGTTTTGGGCTGCCGGCCCGTGTATGCGTGGCATCCAGGATAATGGTTTTGCTTTTGACTAAGCCTTGCTCAATGCATTGACTGACTACATGCTTCAGTACGTCTTCGACCTGACTTGCTCCTAGCCGGTGATTACGAAACCGCGACAGCTGGGAGGCGTCTGGCAGCGGATCCTCCGGATTGATCCCGAGAAACCACTTGTAAGCCAGATTCACCTCAGCTTCCTGAATCATTCGCTCATCCGAGAGGTTGTACAGGATCTGTAAGAACAGCAGGCGAAACAACAGTTCCGGCTCGTTTGCCGGTCTGCCGTAATACTTGCAGTAGGAATCCTCCACTAGTTCGTATACAAATCCGAAATCCACCGCAGCATCGATCTTGCGAAGCAGATGGTCTTCCGGCACAAGCTGATATAGCTCCGCATGGAATGATGCGGTTAGTTGTCTGGCTGGCTGCAGCAAAACGGCTCAACTCGCTTCTCTTTTTCTTCCAGTATACAGCAAACCCAGCACCGAAGGGGTACTGGGTTGCTTTTTACAGAAACTGTATTCGTTTTGCAGGGCTCTCCAAGCGGAAGAAACCTTCTCGCTATTGGGGAGCCCTTAATTAACCAACCCGCCGCTATGCCTATATAAACTGGAGCATCACGGCGCGCCGGTACTCGCCGCTTGCCATTTTTGCCGGTCCAGCGCCGGATCCGGCTCGTTCAGGTACAAGGAACCGCCGTCCGCCGAAGCTTCAAGCGCTTGCCGGTTGTGAAGCGACAGAATGGCTATCGTGCCGTCGCCATTGTCGCGAAGCAGCCAGCGCTGATTGTCGTAACCGAGATAATCGTACAGTTGGAGTTTGTTTTGGCCGGTATCGAGGTCCAAAGCTTTGCCTCCCGCGGAGGTGCGGATCGAATAGGAGCCCAACTCGTCTCCGGTCGGCACCAACACCCAAGCCTGCCGGGTCGCCTCCCCGTCCCCGGCCGGGAGCAGGGCGATCGGCTCGCCGTCTTCCGCTACAGCGGCGTACAGCGACGCGTTCGCGCCGGCGTTGACGAAGCTTGTTCTCCGCAGCTTGGCCTGCTCCATCCGGTTGGCGTTGACGTTTTGATAAAACGCCGCGCCGCCGAAGACGTGGACGCCGAGATGCCCTTCCGCAAACGTTCCGTCGGTAATGTCAATGATCCCGGCGCCGTCCACGGAAATCCGGATACGCGGCCCGTCCGCTTCGATGACGATGGCGTATTTCTTTCCCGGCTGGATGAAAGCCGGCACTTTCGCCAGCACCTGGCGTTCGGCAAATGCGCCATCGATTTTGTAGAACAAACGGAAAGCTTTCATATTCGGATCGATATTAAAATAGTACCCGCTTCGCCCGTCCCGGCTGGCGCGAAACAGGATAGAGCCCGCCCCGCCCGTTTCGGCCAGCGTCATTTCGGCCTCATACACAAAATCCCCGGCCGTCTCCTCCGCCACATAATGAGCGTCGCTCCCGTAGCTGCCGCGGATGCCCCGCTCCGTCGCCACCCAGGAGGATGCCGTCAAATCGGGAGCCCATCCGGTCAGATTCGTATGGAACTCCCCGGCAAACACCTTCACCGGAACGCCGGCCGCCGCTTTCCCGTTCGGGGTGGAGGCGGTGACCACCGCCTCTCCTGGGCCGACCGCGCGAATCACCGCCTGCCGCTGATCGGACGAAGCGATGGCCACGACTTGCGGATCGCTCGACTCCCAGCGGATCGGCTGATTCCGGTTAATGTCCGAACCGCCGCTGTGCCCGCTTGTCGCACCGTCGCTCACCGCCGCGTACAAGGTCCGGGTGTCCCCTTGCCCCATTTCCTGCGGGCTCGTGTTCATCACGATGGAGGTTTGGCTCCCCGCCGCCTCGTTCCATACGTTTGTCAGCGCGTGCACCTTCAAGGAAACGACGTTCACCTCTCCACCTACACTAAAAAGGCTCATTTCACGGTGCGCAGGATCGGGAAACATCACCTCCGAAAACACGATGCGGCCATCCCCTCCGAAGACTTCCAGCGAGGAATCGTCCACGAAAATCCGCAGCTTCACGCGCCGGTTGTCCGGCTGAAGCGGTGCCTTATGAAGCGTGGTGAACCGGTCGGAGAAGTCGGTATCGCCGGAAAGGGAGCGGTCCACGTAGATTTCGTTCTCTTTTGTTTTGTAGCCGACGACCGTATACTTTCCGGCTCCCTCGCGGAGGCGGAAACCAAATTCGCTCACGCGGCTAGACTGCGGAATTTCAATGTCGGCTTCAATTTCATAAGCGCCGGAGGACACGCCTTTCAGTAAATTCTCCCTATCCGGCTGGACAAGGCGATCCGACGCCGCAAACAACCGCTGGCCGCGCAGCGATTCCAGCTCGCGGATCGGCGTCTGCACCAGACGGATTCCCTCTTGCGTCTTCCTCAGCGTTAACTCGCGCGGAATGCTAAGGACACCTTTCCACCCTTCGGTCGGAAAAGCGAACGGGTAATCCCAGTTCGTCATCCAGGCCAGCATCACCCTGCGTCCGTCCGGCATACCGGCAAATGACATGGAGGCGTAAAATTCTTTGCCGTAATCGGTCGCCAGCACTTTGCCGGCAGGATTGTCGTTAACGAACTTGCCCTCGGCAGTAAGCTCCCCGACAAAATACTCCGCCGCCGAGCCCTGCGTATTCGGGTGGGCGCCCGTGCTGATCATGAGCACCCATTTTTTCTCGCCCGTGCCGTCCACGGCCAGTTGGAACAAATCGGGGCATTCCCACACGCCGCCGCGGACATAAGCCCCGTATCCGAAGTTGTCGGTCAGCGTCCAGTCGATCAGGTTGGTCGAAGTGAAGAAGCGGATATGGTCGCCGCCGGACACAACCATAACCCAGCGGTTATGCTCTTCGTCCCGCACGACCTTGGGATCGCGAAAGTCCCATCCTCCCGGATCGTCCCCCTGCTTGCCCGGGTTTTCGATCACGACCGGGCGCTCTGCGGCGTATTCCCAGGTGCGGCCGCGATCTTTGCTGTAAGCCAGCCCGATGCGTTGGTTGCCGTTCGGACCGTCCGGATGATAGGAAGTATAATAAGCGATCAGGCCTTTTCCCCCGGAATCCGTGAACAAGCCGGAGGCATTATGGAGATCGGCGACGGCCGAACCCGACCAAACATGGCCCAGATCGTTCCAGGGCAATGCGACGGGCAAGCGCTTCCAATGAACGAGATCGGTGCTGACCGCGTGCGCCCAAGTTCCGCCGTCCTGATGAAACAGATGGTATTCCCCTTCGTAATAGACCAGTCCGTTCGGATCGCTTGCCGACCCGCGGGCAGGCGAATAATGGTAGTCGGGGCGGTATTTTTCCGTATAATAATCGTTGGCCGCGGTCAAATAAACGTCCTGAAAATACGCCGCTCCCCCGGATACCGCAAATCCCGCGTGACCGTCCGCGTAGCTATTGTCAACGGCATCCACGGCCGGTTCGGCGTAGCCGTCCACATAAACCTGAATCCGGCTCCCAAGCGCATGGATTTCCAGATGATGCTTTGCTTTGGAAGCCGACGGGTAAGCGCGTTTCGAGATGGCGATGACGCGGCCGTCCGCTTTTCTTAGCTCCGCCCAAACTTGGCCGCCGTCTTTTCGCAAAGCCGCCTCGTAGCCGTCCGTCCCCTGTCCGTTCGCTCTAAACCGCAAGCCGGCATCCCCTTGATCGGCGGCAAAAGACACGTTCCCTTCCAGCACGAGATCCCGCTCAGCCCCCTGATAAAGCCGCAGCGCCCGCCGGGTACCGTCCGCCGTTCCCAGCTCCCCCCGCAGGTCCGGCTGCCAGGCTCCCGAAGTCGCGATCGCCTTGCCTAAATTACTGTTCAGTTCGCTGACCCTCACGTTTTGAAACAGCGCGGAGCCGTCCCAAACGTTCAGGCCCAAATACCCGGAAGCATAAGCCCCGTCATGGACATCGATCAGCGGTTTATAGCGGTCCCCCCAATAGACCTGAAGCCGGGTTCCTTCGGCTTTGACTTTCAGATGATAGATTTCCCCTTCGGCCAAGTCCACCCGCCGTTCTTCCCGCAGCCTGCCGTCTCCGCTCGCGTCTTTTAATCGGATCAATCCCGCGTTCGGCACGAGCTGAAGCATATAGGAGGACCACCCGTCCTGACTGGAACGGAATACCAACGTGGCGTCCGCCTGTCTCTCCGTTACCATGACGTCGGCTTCATAGATAAAATCGGCCGCCCGGGTTTCCGTCAGGGCCATGACGTTCTCCCTCGGTTCCGAGACAAGCAGCAGCCCCAGCTCCGCCGTCTCCATTCGGCCCTTTCCTTCCATCCGCCAACCGGTCAAATTCGTCTCAAAGTTGGTTGCGCTTTCAAAAATGACATGAGCCTCCTTTCCCGTTTCCTTTTCCGTCTCCGCACTCAATGCCCGGACCACCCCTGCATCAAGCCCGGCAATAATAAGCGCGGAGGACAAAAGGATGGAGACTGCGACGGATTTGCCTTTTCCCATGATATCCCCTCTTTTCTTGTGAGAGATACAAACTTGTTTGGACCTCCGGCGCGAGGAGGCCGTGGATCACGGCCACCGCCTCCCTCCGGTGTCCCTCTTCGCTTAAGAAGCAGGAATCCGCCCGGTTAACGCCTTCAGCCCCAATGCCAACGCGCCGCAAAGCCCCGCTTGCTGCCCAAGACCGGGAGGCACGATATACTCCTCTATGCGCTCCAAAATCTCGCCGGCGTTTAGGTATCCGTTCAGATTTTGGCGCACCGCCTCCCGAATCAACGGGAACAATTGGGGCTGCTGCATGACCCCGCCGCCCAGGATGATCTTTTCCGGCGAGGTCAACAGCACCGCCCCCGTAATCGACTGAGCAAGATAAAACGCCTCGATTTCCCAAGCGGGATGATCCCCCGGCAGCTCATGCCCTTTGACTTTCCAGCGGGCTTCAATCGCCGGTCCCGCCGCCATGCCTTCCAGGCAATCGCCGTGATACGGGCAGCGGCCCGCGAAATCATCGTCCGGGTGCCGCCTTACCGGCACATGACCGCCCTCCGGGTGAACCAGCCCATGCACCAGCCGGCCTTCCAGATAGACGCCGATCCCAACGCCCGTTCCCACCGTATAATACAGGCAGCTGTTCAGGCCCCGGGCGGCCCCCCATGCCGCTTCTCCCAACGCGGCCGCGTTCACGTCGGTATCCCAGCCCAAAGGGACGGGAAATTCGCGGCGCAGCGCGCCGAGGAAATCGAACCGGCTCCAGCCGGGTTTCGGCGTTGTGGTTACATAGCCGTAGGTGGGACTGTCTTGCCGAAGATCGATGGGGCCAAATGAACCGACCCCGATCGCCTCCACCCGTTTGTCCTTCAAATAAGCTATCGCTTTGCCAAGCGTGACCTCCGGACTTCCCGTCGGAAAACTGATGCTGTCCTCAATCACGCCGTGCTCATCGCCGACGCCGCAGACGAATTTCGTCCCGCCGGCCTCAATCGCTCCTATGCGCATGTTGATGATCTCCTTTTTTCGATACAGTCCAAGGCGGCCCCGCATCTTGTATGTTTCACCGGCCCCATTCATCGGCCGCAGTGCCGATCCTAACGGACACCAGCGCCGCTATTTCGCCAAAAGCAACAGTTTGCATACAGTAACGGACACCACAGACCTTATTTGGCAATACAGCGTGCGTATTCGGTCATTTCCGGGCAAATAAGAGCGCTACGGTCCGCTAGAATTTGAAACGCCGCCTTTTCGAGCAAATCATAACCACCCGTCCAACGGGTGGTTTGCTCTTGGGGTATAACCCCCTGTTGCCAAACTGCGCCTAAAGACGCTAGCCTGACAATAAAATTGTTCAGGCTCAGTGTATTTTGTCACCTTCACTTACCAGTTAAACTGGTTTACTTCTTCTTGCCACCGTTACTGCTGAACGGATCTTCATATTCTTTTACACTCAGCTTATCCATCGCCTGGTCGTGTACTTCTTGTTCACGAATATACTTTGCTACGGTAGCTTCATTCAGTCCCACTGTACTCACATAATATCCCTCCGCCCAAAATTTTCGGTTCCCGTATTTATACTTTAATTGGGCATGTTTCTCAAAGATCATGAGGGAACTTTTTCCCTTCAGATATCCCATGAAAGATGACACGGATATCTTTGGTGGAATGGCTACCAACATGTGTACATGATCCGGCATCATATGACCTTCTAGAATCTCCACGCCTTTATACTTACATAGACGTTTGAAAATTTCGATCAAGTCTTTCCTCACTTGATTATAGATTTCTTTCCGTCTATACTTCGGGGTGAACACAATATGGTATTTGCACATCCACTTTGTGTGAGCAAGACTGTAGTTCTTGTTTGCCATCTAAGACCATTCCTTTCATTGAGCCTGAACATCTCAATTTTATCGGGATGGTCTTGTTGGTCAAACCCTCGTTCCCTCCACCCGCATAGCGGGTGGTTTTTTGTTTCGCACGCTTCGCGTACTCAACTGGCTAAAGCCTAAATAAGGCCGCCCAGGTCCGTTAACCGTCCAGGCCGGCGCGCCCGCCATTGCCACACCAGCCAATTATGGCGCCAGCTCATAAATCGTCAGCGACTTCAGCGCCAAGTCCGTTTCCGCCGCCAGGGATAGGCCGGTGG
Source organism: Paenibacillus sp. JL3B1040 (assembly GCF_057063165.1). Classification (NCBI taxonomy): domain Bacteria; kingdom Bacillati; phylum Bacillota; class Bacilli; order Caryophanales; family Paenibacillaceae; genus Paenibacillus; species Paenibacillus tiangongensis. Next base: position 4,727,153 of record NZ_CM169317.1, read on the forward strand.
CCTCCGGTCCGGGGAAGATCAGATCGGTAATGACCGCCTCTCCGTCATTGGCAAACACTTCGACGGAGGCGCGGTCCACGAAAATGCGCAGCTCAAGCTTCTCCCCCGCGGAATGCAGCTTGGCCGCGTGCACGCCGCGGAACTGCTCGTGGAACTCGTGCTGCCCCGACTTCGTGCGGTCCACATAGACCTCCCCGGAAGCCGCGTTCACGCCAACAATCGTCTCCTGTCCGGCCCCCGTTCTGACCTTAAAGGCTAAGGACGTGCCGGGTGCGGCTTCCGCAACCAGCTCGTAGCTATCCAGCCGCAAGGAACGCAAAGCGGCTTCCGCTTCCCCGGCGGCGACATTCGCCAGACTGAGCACCGGCCGGCGCAGACGAGCCAGTTCCCGCACCGGTCTCTGCGTCAGAACGGTCGCACCGTTCCGGGATTCCAGCGCAAGTTCCCGCGGTACCGTCATCGCGCCGCGAAACGCTTCCGTCGGCGTCAACTGCGCATACTTCCAGTTGCTCATCCAGCCAATCAACAGCCGTCTGCCATCCTCCGCCGGAATATCGGACCAACTGACGCCCGCGTAATTGTCCCGGCCATGGTCCAGCCAGCGGACCGCGCGCGATTCTTCATCGGGCGTAAACGTCACGCCGTCGAATTCCCCGGTAAAATACTGTGTTCTCGACCCTTCCGGATAAGCGGGATGGTCGCCCACGCTGACTAGCATCACCCACCTGGTTCTGGAAGCGTCGCCGTCCACCGCCAGCTGGAACAAATCGGGACATTCCCAAACCGCCTCATGGAAGCCGATTCCGCTGCCGAATTCACTGGCGAACGTCCATGTTTTTAAATCGGGAGAATGATACAGACCTACCGTCTGTCCGCAAGCGATGATCATAACCCAGCGCCGGGTGTCTTCATGCCAAAATACCTTGGGATCGCGAAAATCAACGAAACGTTCCTGTCTCAACACCGGATTTCCCGCGTATTTCGTCCATGTCCTGCCTTTGTCTTTGCTGTAGGCGATGCTTTGCATCTGCACGGGAGGTTTTCCTTCCGATTCGAGGTGATGGGTGAAAATCGCGACCAGCCCCGGTTCCTCCCCGAAAAAGCCGGTCGAATTGCTCCAGTCCACTACCGCACTCCCCGAGAAAATCGTTCCGTTCTCGTCGGGAAAGAGCGCGATGTCAAGCTCCTCCCAATGAACCAGGTCTTCGCTTACGGCGTGGCCCCAGTGCATTGGCCCGTGGGTCGTTCCATGCGGATAATACTGATAGAACAGATGGTATTCTCCGGCAAAATAAACCAGCCCGTTCGGATCGTTCATCCAGTTTTTCTCCGGCGAGAAATGATACCTGCCTCTGTAGTTTTGCTTGGCGATTGTCGACATTCCAGCGTCTCTCCTTTTTTGCCTCCATAATATAAATCGATTATCTCTATATAAGTACCTTTGCTTCGTTCGAAGCCGCTTGGCTTCCCGATTACTTTTTCATGGCCCGGTCGTAACCGTCCTGTTTGATTTTCAGCCAATCCTGCAGCCCGAGCCGATCCAGCTCCTGCAAATAGCCGCCCCACTCTTGATCGATTTTGCCGTTCTGATACCACTCGGTGCGCTTTCTCAGCACATAAGCGAACAAGTCCGTTTCGATCGTCGTCAGTCGGTCCAGCTCATCGATCGAATGGAATACGTTGGGCATTGCCTGCTCCGCCTGCATATGAGGTGCCATGACCTCCTTGATGATTTGCATTCTCTCCTTGGCGTCGTCCGGCACGGTGGTGTATTTGCCGAAATAGCTGTCCAGGATCGCCAGCGGACCGCCGACGCTCGTTTTTTCCCGCAGTTCAACCGGAGCGGTTCCGTTCAGCGGCAGATGCTTCAGGCTGTTGCTCGCTTCGTCGTATTCGAAGATGTTTTGCTGCGTCTCGTCGCCGTAAGTGCCCCAGTTGTTCTGCACGGATTGGATCGGATCGTACATTTGATCCACCCATTTCGCCGTCGCTTCCAGGTTTTTGTTGGTGCTCGTAACGACCATCCGGCCGCGATGGAAGCCCAACGCGTTCGTTTGGGCCACATTGATCTCGCCGTCCGGCCCGGCTACCGGCGGCATCACTTCGTAACTGTCATTAGCGCCCGTAATGTTGCTCTTGTCCCAAGTGAAATAGAGGCCGTACCGATGGTCCTTGCCCTTGGCCAGATACGTGCTCCAATCCTGCGTGTACGCTTCGATATCGATGAGTCCCTCTTTATATAGCTCGTTGATATATTTGACGGCGTCTTTATAGCCTTCCTCGGCAGGTGCAAACACGACTTTGCCGTCGTTCGAAACTACCGCGTGATCGGGATTTTCTCCTAAACCAAACGCGGCGAACAGGAACACCAAATCCTCGGCCCCCGGCTTGTTGATAAAAGACAGCGGAATTTCGTCGGCCTGCCCGTTTCCGTTGGGATCCTGGGTTTTGAAGGCGATCAGTACCCGCTTCAATTCCTCCGTCGTTTTCGGCATCTCAAGACCGAGCTTATTCAGCCATTCCACATTGATCCACGGAACGGCGTCGACGGATTGAATTCGCTCTTTCCCCGTACCGAGCTCTTCGATCCACGGAAAAGCGTAGATGTTGCCGTCCGGCGCGGTAATCATCCCCTTGTATTCCGGCGCATCCTCCAGCACTTTTTGGAAATTCGGCATATATTGCTCGATCAGATCGTTCAGCGGAATAATCGCCCCGTCCTTGGCCAGCTTAAGCAGCTCGTAATCGCTGTAACCGGCGTCGAAGATCGCGTCGGGAAGATCGCCGCTGGCCATGGCGAGATTTCTTTTTTCCACAAACACATCTTTGGTGAAATTCTTCCAATTAATATGGACATTCGTTTTTTCCTCCAGCCGTTTGAAAATCAGCTTGTCGTTAGGATCCGCAGGCGCCAGCGGCGAGCTTTGCGTCATCATGTTCAGCGTGATTTTCCCGTTCGGATCCTGTTCGTTGCCGGCCGAGCTTTGGCTTCCCCCGTTGCCGCAGGCGGACAGCAGAAGCGCGGAAGCAAGTACGGAGACGGAGACAGCCTTGCAGGCAAATTTCACTTTTTGGCTTTTTTCCATTGTTTTTGACCTCCCAGATTTGTGCTTTAGGCAAAGCATTTATGTGCAGGCGGCATTATTTCAGGGAGCCGACCATAACACCTTTCTCGAAATATTTCTGGAAAAACGGATACATCACGACGAGCGGCAGGCTCGAAATCACGATCGCCGCGTATTTGATCATCTCGGACAACCGCTTCATCTCCGCCATGGCCAGTTGATCGGCGATCATGCTAGGATCGACCTGGTTCTGGATCAGAATCGACCGGAGCACGAGCTGCAGCGGGTGCAAGTTCGGATTGTCCAGGTAAATCATGGCGTCGAAATAGGCGTTCCACTGGCCGACGAAAGCGTACAGCGCCAACACAAAAACGATCGGTTTGGACAGCGGCAGCACGATGCGGAAGAAAATCATCGCTTCGGAAGCGCCGTCGACGTTGGCGGCCTCCCTCAGTTCGTTCGGCACGCCCCTGAAAAACGTCCGCGACAAGATGATGTTCCATACGTTGACCGCGCCGGGAATGATCACCGCCCAGACGGTATCGATCATGCCAAGCTCTTTGACCAGCAGGTAAGTCGGCACCAGCCCGCCGCCGAAAAACATCGTGATCAAAAACAAGGTCATAAATATGCGGCGGCCGACAAGCCTATGATCCGACAGGGCGTAGCCCGCGAACACCGACACCGTCACGGTGATCAGGGCAAAAGAAGTCGAGTACAGCACCGCGTTGCCGAATCCCCGGACCATCGCCGGATTCGTCAGGATTTTCTCGTAACCGTCCAGGGTCCAGTCCTTCACGTTGAAGGACAGGCCGCGGCTAAGCAACACGGAAGGGTCCATAAATGAGGCCACGACGACATAAATCAGCGGGATCACCACGACCAAAACGGCGAACGCTAGCCCGACGGCATTTAAAACCAGCAGAAATCGGTCGAATTTCGAATGTTTAATGGGCATGGCAGTTTTGCTCCTTTCCTACAGTTGCGAGTTCAATAAGTCAGGTTTTCAGCACCGAGAAGGTTGAATGAAGCTAGGGACTGAGTAGCGCAGCGTACGTTTTGGGTACGTGAGCAACGGAAGGCCCGGCTGAATTCAAGATTCGACGCCGAATCCGCTTCTTGACCTGCTTCGTGATCAAAAGATGACTCAATAAAGGCCTTCGCCTTCGTTTAGCCTCTTAACCACAAAATTCACGGTCACAAGCAGGATGACGTTGATGACGGAGTTGAACAACCCGACGGCGGCGGAGTAAGCGTAGTCTCCGGACTGCAAGCCGATTTTGTACACATAGGTCGGAATAATCTCCGAGGTCGGCAGGTTCATCGCCGTCTGCATCAAGTAAGCCTTCTCGAAACCGATCGACATGATCCCGCCGGCGGCCAGAATGAACACGATCGCCATAATCGGACGAATCGTCGGCAGATCGATGTGGCGAATCCGCTGCAGCAAGTTAGCGCCGTCAAGATGGGCCGCATGGTGCAGCTCCGGATCCACGTTGGCCAATGCGGCCACATAGATGATCGAGGACCAGCCCGCTCCCGTCCAAATATCCGACAAAATATAAATCCACCTGAAATACTCGGGTCGGGACATGAACATGATCGGCTCATCCGTAAACCAGACGAACAGTTGGTTGACGGGCCCTGTCGGCGACAGGAAGATAAACAGCATCCCGACGACGACCACGACGGAAATAAAGTTGGGGGCGTACAGAAACAACTGAATGTTCTTCTTTACGCCGGCCCGGCGGATTTGATTGAGCATCAGCGCCAGCAGGATCGGCACGGGAAAGCTGAGCAAAAGCCCAAGCAAGCTCAATTTAAGCGTATTCATAAAGATGACTTCAAAATTGGGCGAGGACAGAAACTTGTCGAAATTTTTAAGTCCCACCCAATCGCTGCCCAAAATGCCTCGAATCGGGCTAAAATCCTTGAACGCGATCACCGCTCCATACATCGGCCCGTACTTGAAGATCAAGGTGAGGATCAGGGCCGGGGCAAGCAGCAAGTAGAGGAAGCCGTATTTTCGCAAATATTCGAAGGGGCTTTGTTTAGGGGATCTCCTAAGTGCCGTTTTTCCTTGTCCGGCTTTTATGGTGCTTTGCAATTTTGTTACCTCCGTTCTCCCGCTAAGTTTACATTTTCTCATGTAGTAAGGGCTTTCACCAAAAGCAATCTTTTGTCAATTGCACCCTATCGCATTTACAATTTAACAAACAAACATCTTGCAGTCAATATATTTTGTAAAAATAATATTGTGCATTTGTTAACATAAAACCTCTAATTTTGCACAATGTTCTTTTTTCAATTCATGTAAACAAGCAATAACAATGAGATTTTGACAAAATACGCAACAAAAAAGACACTTCTCCTGCTGTACGGAAGCCAAGAGCTATACAATAGCTCTGCAAAAAGTTGACAAATGTAAATGTTCAAAATGTAAAATACGGTTGTGCATTTGTAAAATAAATATTGCTATTTTTCTCGATCTATTATACATTGGGGATAGGAAATCTTTGCAAATACTCGCTTTTTAATGCATCGTGACCCGAGGATACTATAGAGGTGAAATGATGGCGAAGGAAAAAGTAACGATTCAGGATATCGCCGATGCTTTGGGCATCTCCCGCAACACGGCGTCCAAAGCGCTGAACGGAAGCGAAGGCATCCCGGCGGAAACGCGCAATAAAGTAATCAGAAAAGCCATTGAGCTGAAATACAAGCAGTTTGCTTTTATGGACAGCGACGGCCTCTTGTCCAAAAGTTCGGGCAACATCGCATTGTTGACGGAGAACTTGCCGAACACATCCCATTTCGGGTCTACCCTGATCAGCGGCTTGGAAAAAAGAATCAGTGCCGAAGGCTACAACCTGTCCATTCATATCGTCAGGGATATTGAGCAAAAATCGCTGTCGCTGCCGAAAAACTTCGACGCAGCCAATGTGGACGGCATTATCTGCATCGAGTTGTTCGACCTGGAATACAGCAAGCTCATCACCGGCCTCGACATCCCGACCATCTTTATCGACTGCTCGGCTTACGTTTGCTATCCGGATTTTCGCGCCGACGTGTTGCTGATGGAGAACGAACACAGCACCTATCAACTTACCCAGAAACTAATTGATGGCGGTTACAAAACTTTTGGATTCATCGGCGATTACAACCATTGCCGCAGCTTTAACGAAAGATGGACCGGTTTCCAGCGCGCGCTGACCGAGGCCGGCATCGCCCTTGATTTGTCCCAGTGCATCGTCGACGATGACCGGCTGTTCTTCTCCAAACCCGAATGGATGGACGAGCGGGTGGCCGGAATACGCGATCTCCCTTCCGTTTTCGTCTGCGCGAACGACTTTATTGCCGTTAGCGTAATGAAAGCGCTGAAGAATCGAAACTTGTCGGTTCCGCGGGATATCGTCATCTGCGGTTTCGACAACAGCCCCGAGTCCGTGATTGTCGAACCTCATTTGACGACGGTCCACATTTTCAGCAACGAAATGGGGATTAAGGCAGCCGAAATGCTTCTCTCGCGGATGAATCACCCGAGTCAGCCTTACCAGGTGTCCCATATCTACACCAAGCCGATTATCCGGGACTCCACGCCGAATATCGACTGAGGCTCTTTCCCATGAGGCTTAAAGCCAAATAGAAAAGCCGCCCCTCAAGGGCGGCCCGGATGATCTGCCCCCTCTCTCCATAAAGAGCGGGGTTCCTTATTGTTGGATACAGTTACTGTTGACCGGTCAACGATTGGATATCGATAAAGGGCGTAGCTCCGCCCGTTACTTGCGGGAGCTTGCCGTCCCATTTCTCCAGCGCTTTCTCCTGCACTTCGATCTGCTTCAGTTGCACCAGTTCCGGCGTTACCTCCTGCTTCTTCAGCTTGAGCGATTCGGCCTCGGCTTCGGCCTGGGCTATTTTTTGCTGCGCTTCGATCTGGATCCGCTTCAGGTCGTTGCTGGCTTTCAGCGCTTGCTGCTGGGCGACCTGCTTCGCTTCGATCGATTGGTTAAACGCGTCGGAGAACTTGAAATTGACGATATTGATTTCGTTGACGATTAGATCGTATTTCGCCAGGCGGGCAGTCAAATGCTCGCTGATTTCCCCGGCGACGATGTCGCGCTTGGCGATCAAATCCTCGGCCTGATAGCGGGCCGTCACTTCCTTCACGATCTCCTGCACGGCCGGGTTAATGATGACCGTATCGTAATTGCCGCCGATATTGTTCATCAGATTATAAGCCGATTCCTTGTTGACCGAATAGTTGACGGCGACATGCGTGGAGACCGGCTGCAGGTCCTTGGAGGAAGCGGTCGTGTCCGTCTCCGTCTTGGTGACCTGCGTATTGACCTGAATGACGGTTTGAATAAACGGAATTTTGAGATGCATGCCCGGGGATAAAATATTGTTATTCAATTTCCCGAACGTTTTGTATAAACCGACGTGACCGTATTCCACCTGCGCGTAACTGTTGGATCCGATGATGAGCACGACGATGACGATGATGGCCGTGGAAATCCATTTTCCCACAGGCATATTCCTCTTTGGGTGTTGCTGCGTACCTGCCTCCATATGAATCCCTCTCCCTTAAAATATGGTCTGACCGGACACGTTGGCCGGCTAACTATATCAGGTAATACGGAGAAGACAGGCGCTAGGTAGCAAAAACTTGACGACGACGCCTTAAACCACCGCGGAGTCGAGACGTTTCCGTTTCCCGAACCGGGCGATCAGACCATGCTTCGGGGAGAAAACGAACGCCAGCAGGAAAAGAATCCCGGCAACGGTCACCATCGAGCCGGCGATGGAGGCGTCCAGCCACTTGGCGGCGTAGTAACCGCCGGCTGCGCTAAGCGCCCCGATCAACACGCTGTACCCCAGCATCACGCTCAGCCGGTCGGTCAGCAGATACGCCGTCGAAGCCGGAATGATCAGCATGCCGACGACCAGGATCGCGCCGACGCTCTCGAACGAAGCAACCGTCGACAGCGATACCAGCCCCATCAGCAGATAGTGGAACAACACCACCGGTATGCCGACCGCAGCGGCCAGCGCGGGATCGAAGGCGCAGAGCTTGAACTGCTTGTAGAACAGCAAAACTGCCGCCAGCACGAGGAGCAGCGTTCCGCCCAGCATCCAGACGGCGACCGGTCCCATATCGTAGCCGTTCCAAATCCAGGTATCCCACTGCACGTAGGCGATTTCGCCGAACAGCACGCAATCCAGGTCCAGGTCAATATGGGAGGCGTTCCGGCTGATCAGAATCACACCGACGGCAAACAGCGCCGTAAACACGATGCCGATCGAGGCATCGGATTGCAGGCCGCTTTGCTGCAAGGCCTGGATCAGAAACACGGTAATCAGCCCAAGCGCGGCCGCCCCAAGCAGCATCAGCAGGGAGTCCCGCGAGCTGCTGATCAGAAAAGCGATGGCGATGCCCGGCAGCACGGAGTGGCTGATCGCATCCCCGACCATGGCCATTTTTCGCAAAACCAAAAAACAGCCCAAAATCCCGCAGGTGGCCGCCACTAGCGTACCGGTCAATATAATCCAAAAATCAGCCATTATTCCGCACCCCTTTCTACCGCATTTCCGGCTTGCCGGATCATCGTCAACTCGGCGGATTGCTGTACCTCGCTGCGACCGCGCCAACGGCGCATCAGCTTCGCCAGCAGTCCCCGATTCGGCGCAAACACGGCGGAGACGGCAAACAATGCGGTGGCGGCAAGCACCGTTACCGGACCGGTCGGCAGATTCGACAAAGTGGAGCTGATCAGCGTACCGGTGACCCCCGACAGCGCTCCGAAGACGCCGGCCAGGACGACCATGATGCCCAAAGCATCGGTCCAATACCGCGCGGCGACAGCCGGCGTAATGAGCAGGGCGGCAACCAGCACGACGCCGACAGCCTGAATCCCCACGACAACCGCCACGACGGTCATCAGCAGGAGCAGTTGTTCGAAGAAAGCCACCTTGAGTCCCATGCCCCGGGCAAAACCGGGATCAAAGCTTACCAGCTTAAACTCTTTAAAGAGCAGGGCGCAAACCGCGATCAGCAGCACGGACACCGCGCCCATCAGATAGACGTCCGTCAGCATCATGGAGGCCGCCTGGCCGAACATGTATTTGTCGAGCCCGCTTTGGTTGCCGTTGCCGCTGTGCTGGATCTTGGTCAACATCACGATCCCGATGCCGAAGAACACCGACAGCACGATGCCGAGCGCCGCATCTTGCTTGATTCGCGTATAACGGGTAATCGCGGAAATGCCAAACGTGGCCGCCATCCCCGCGAGGACCGCCCCGAGCATAAAGAGGCCCACCGATTTGACGCCGCTCAGCATAAACGCGATGCAAATCCCCGGCAGCGCGGCATGCGCCAGCGCATCCCCCAGCAAGCTCTGCTTGCGAAGATAAGTGAAAGAGCCGATGACGCCGCTGCCCAAGCCTAGCAGCAGGGAGCCCATCAGGATCCATTGCAGGTTCGGATCGGTGATCCATTGCCATAATGTCGTAAACATCGCCGTCACACCGCCCCTGTCGGTACGGCGCCGAAATCCGCCAGCATGGCGATTTTCCCGCCGTATGTCTTGTGCAAATAGTCCGGCGTAAACGTCTCGTTGGTGGGACCTGCGGCAATCAATTCACCGTTCAACAACAAGACGTGATCGAAATACTCCTTGACCGTGGATAAATCGTGATGCACGACCAGCACCGTTTTTCCCTGCTCCTTCAACTCGTGCAGCAGGCCGATGATCGCCTTTTCGGTGGTGGCGTCCACGCCGGCAAACGGTTCATCCATAAAATACACCTGCGCGTTTTGCGCCAGCGCCCGGGCCAGAAATACCCGCTGCTGCTGACCTCCGGACAGCTGGCTGATCTGGCGGCCGGCATACTCCGCCATGCCTACCTTAGCCAGACAATCCAGGGCGATCTGCCGCTCCTTTGCCCCCGGGCGGCGGAACCAGCCAAGCTGGCCGTAACGCCCCATCATCACGACATCCAGCGCATTCGTCGGGAAATCCCAATCGACCGATTCGCGCTGCGGCACGTAACCGATCAGTTTGCGTTGTTCCCGGTAGGACTTGCCGTAAATGCGAACATCACCGTCCAGCGTCGGAAGCAATCCCAGCACAGCTTTCAGCAGCGTGGATTTTCCCGCCCCGTTCGGGCCAAGGATTCCGATCAATTGGCCCTCCGGGATTTGGAAAGATACCGACCGCAGCACCGGCTTTTTATGATAAGCGACCGTTAATCGGTTGACTTCAAGCGGATAACCGTTCATTGTTGTTCTTCCTTTCTGGACTTCTTATTTCAACGCTTCGACAATCGTGTTGACATTATGTTCCACCATGCGAATATAAGTATCTGCCTCTGAACCCGGTTCGCCCAGCGAATCGGAATATAGCTCGCCGCCGATCTTGACCGTATGTCCCAACTCCGCGGCTCCGGCAATGACCGCCTCCATCGATTTGGTCGGAATGCTCGATTCCACAAATACGGCTTTGATCTTGTTCTCGACCAGGAAGTCCCGGAGCTTGGAGACGTCCTTCGAACCGTATTCCGCCGCCGTGCTGATCCCCTGCAGTCCCATCACCTTGATCCCGTAAGCATCGCCAAAGTAGCCAAATGCATCATGCGCCGTCACCAACACTCGGTCCTGCTCCGGAATTTCCGCAATCCGCTCATTCACTTCCGCGTCGAGCTTCTCCAATTCGCCGATATACGCCTCGGCGTTCCGGTCGTAAACGTCCGCATGGTCCGGATCGAAGGAAGACAACGTATCGCGAATCGTCTGCGTTGCCGTAATCCAATGGCGAACGTTAAACCAGATATGCGGATCATATTGCGATCCGCCGGCGTCCGCGCCGGAACGCAGTTCGGCCGGATCGATGTCCTTCGAGACCGCCACCGTGCGTTTTCTCTGCTCCAACTTCTCGAAAATCTCCGTCATTTTCCCTTCCAGATGCAGTCCGCCATAAAAAACAACGTCCGCGTCATCCAGCTTTTCGATATCCCCTTGCGACGCCTTGTATAGATGCGGATCGACTCCCGGCCCCATCAGGCCGGTCACCTCGACTTGGTCGCCGCCGACCTCCCGTACGACATCCGCAATCATCCCGATCGTAGCCACTACCTGTACCGGCGAATCGTCTGCCGATTTACGAATTTGATCCGCTTGGCCCTCCACCTTGGAACAAGCCGCCAATACGATCAACGCCAATACCCCCAAAGTCAACTTCGCCCTTTCAAACGGGCTTTTCTTCACCTTTATTTCGTCCATTTCGCTTCTCCTCTCCTTAAAATCGGCTCATGTTGTACAAGTAAACACTTGTTTACTTAAGCTTTGTTTTTTAGTTAGATATAAAAATGTTTCCCTAATGCAAATTTTAAGCAAAGGTTTGCCAAAAATCAAGGGGAAATTAAATAAAAAAAGTCCGGGGACCGGATAACGGCCGCCGGAATATAAAAAGCGACCTTTTCGACATGGCTGTGAAAAGGTCGCTGCTGTAAGAACAGATTCAGTTAGGGATTCGTTTGCTCGTTTTTCGCTTTCTTCGGCACGCCGTCCAAACCGTATTCCTGGTCGTACGCATCGAAGATTTTACGCGCTACCGGCGCGGCGCTGTAGGCGCCGAAGCCGCCCTCGGGAATGACGACCGCGACCGCCAACTTCGGATTTTCCCGCGGGGCGAAAGCAATAAATACGCCGTTGTCGCGGTTGGCGCCGGCTCCCCATTGCTCTGAGGTCCCCGTCTTCCGTGCAAAATCATACGGGAATCCGTTAAAGGCCGATACATCGGTCCTCATCCCATTAATCACCGTATTCCAATAAGCGTCTTTAAACTCAACCTTATTCAGTACTTTTGCCTTAAATTCTTGAATAATATTCCCGTTCTCATCCGTTATTTTGTTAACAACATGCGGTTCCATCCTCAAGCCGCGATTCGCTAATGTCGCAGTGTATTGAGCTAATTGCATCGTCGTATATCCGGCTTGTTGGCCAAATGAAGCATATACTAAACGAGATAACGATGTTTCCCGCTCATCGGTATACCCCAATTTACCTAAAAATTCTTTAGGAAGATCAACCCCGGTCGAAACCCCAAGGCCGAATGCTTTCATGTACTTATCCCAAACATCAATCCCCTCCGACCCGTACTTTTTCCAAAGTTTCTCTCCAACCATATCAACCATAAAGGTATTAGAGGAATAGCGAATCGCATCAGTAGGTTTAATCCGTCCATAAGCATGTCTACCCGAGTTGCGTACGCTGGAAGAATCATTCTTCCCGAAATAAGCGATACCCGTATCAGGGTAATAATCCGTCGACTTGAACAGCCCCTCGTTTAAACCAATCAATACGGACAAGGGCTTGATCGTTGAGCCAAGCAGAACAGCAGAATCAAAATCGTGACCTGAACGCCCCGAACTGATCGGAGTAATAGTCCCGTTCTGATAATTAGTCATAATTTTGGACCAATCATCCGAAGCAATGCCGCCAGACTGCCACACATTCGTGTCATAATCCGGCATACTTGCCATGGCTACTACATTGCCGGTATCCACTTCCATAGCCACCGCATACCCGGTTTTGGCATTAGGATGGGTTTTGCCCGAAACAGGATTTTTATGCACCCAATCGATCTGATCCAGGATCGCCTGCTCGGCAACCATTTGAATATTTTTATTAATATTGGTATGCAGATCATATCCCTTTACGGGTGGAGTTATCTCCGCAATACCGGTCGCCATATTACGAGGGTCGATCGGCACGCTCTTATAACCATTTTTCCCACGGAGTTGCTCCTGATAATAGAGTTCCAACCCGTCATAACCGACAAGCTCTGTTTCTGTGTATTGCAATGCCGGATCCGTGTCCTTTTGTTCCCGGATATTTTTATAATACTGGAGATCCGAAGCGTCTGTTGTCGACGCGCTGGAGAATTTCTTCAAATACCCGATTGTCTGAACAGCCACCGTATCCTTATCGTAATGCCGGATGCTTTCCTCCACAACCTCGATCCCCAGGTACTGATCCTTTCGCTCCAGAAAATAAGCAACCTCTTCCCTTGTCAAACCCGTTTTGATCCGACGCGGCGAAAACCCGTTCTGCTTCCGGTAATCCAGATCCATAGCTTCGATAATGTCTTCTTCGCTCATTTTAGAATCCGCGTTGCCGTACTTGTCAAATACTTCCTTTAACTTGCCCGCCAAAGCCAAAGCCTCCGGACGGTTGGTTTTGCCTTTGTCCGTTGCGTTGCTGTAGTCCTTCTGCAGGGTGATATACAGCGATTGTACCGGCGTGGAGTAGGCCAATTTCTCGCCTCCAGCCGCATAGATCGTTCCGCGCGTCGGCGACAGCGGCACGTCCTTGACCCGCAGATTGCTCTCCTGCTGGGACAACGTAGGCCCTTCCACGAACTGCAAGATGGCGAGACGAACAATAATGACGGTGAAAATGGCAAAAGCACTAAAGAAGAACATGTTCAACCGTATATTAAAATGGCGCTGCATCGCGATTTCCTGTTCTTGCGGATCTTTCACATAAGCGCTTTTCAAGGTGTTTCCCTACTTTCTATCCCTTAAATCATTATCAGTCGATTAGTCGAAAACAACCTAACTCTTATAGTATCATAACGAAATAAGGCGCGGTGAAGTTACACCCCGTTTCCAGCAATTTCTTCGGAAAAGTCCTTATTCCCGGCGCCCGGCGCTGCGTTTTCGCATTTAAATCAGCTTGTCGGGGACGTGGGTTTCGCTGAAAGCCGGCGGATTAAACCAATCCCCGCTTTTGGCCCACGTGGAATCCAGCGGAATCCAGGCGTTCTTCTCGGTCAAATACACTTCGTTCCAGGCATGCGGCCCATATCCGCCTTGCCCGTCGTAACCGAGTCCGGTCACGACCTTGACCTGAAGGCCCACGGATCTGGCCATCACGGCGTACAGCCGCGAATAATCGATGCACACGCCGCGTTTCGTATCAAACGTCATTTGCGGGGTTTGCTCGTGCCAGATTCCTCTTTCCTCGTAGTCTTTCACTTTATCGTAATCGTATGACACCCGGGTCCCGACCCAGTCGTACAGAAGGCGGGCCTTCTGTTCGTCGGTATCCGCGCCTTTCGTAATATCCGCCGCGGCTAGTTCGACGGAATCCGGGATGTTGGCGTCAATGATTTCATATTTCTGCTGCAGGATGCTGCCAAGCTCCGCTTCCACGCTGCGGGTGAACACCGGCAGCTTCTCCTTGATCAAATTGCCGGTGAGCGGCTCGATGACCGTTTTCGCCCCCTGCTGATAAACCGGCGAAGCCTCCACGTAGCGGCTGAACCCGCTGTTCGGGTACAACGTCACGGCGATAAACAACACGGCAATCAGCATCAGACAACGCGCCGCCCCGATCACCGCGCCGATGCCGGCGCCGGTCAAACGGCTGAGCAGCGTGGCCGGACGGTCACCGCCGGAGAACAGCCAGCCAAAGAGGCCGCTTCCCCCTCGGAAGAACAGCATCGCGAATCCCGCCAAGGTCCGGATAAGCCAATACAGCAGAAGGAATACGACCGCAAACCGCATCAGCGGAAAATCCCGCACCGCCATGACCAGCGTGTACAGAACCTGCTCCCACCGAGCCAGTTCCCGCTCGGGAAGCGGAAGAGCCGACAGCCAAGCCTGAACCTTCGGCGACGCCCACATCGATAACGGAACGGCGATCGCGATGCCGACCAACGATAATACGCCGCCACTTAGCAAGGAGAACAGACGGCCGGCGGAGCGGGAAGCGCCGCGCACCAAGCCCTGCAGCACCGAACCGAGCAACACGGCCAGCAGCAGCACCGTTATCCAGTTATATTCGCTTAGGGTTTGCAACAATGTCGTCATGTCCTGTTTCATGAGTTCCTCCGTCCAATCTGGCTGCTTTGTATGCTCTATTGGGAATTCCGCTTGGCTTCCTGGACAAATGCCTCCAACGTGTCGTTCATCGACCATTCTCCCATCGAGACACCGCGGAACGATACCTTCACTTTATCGCTGCCCGCTTGACCGGTAACCTCGAGATTCGGGGTCGTAATGGTAAACGTACCGTCCGGATTTTGCGCCAGTTCCGCTTCCTTCGCTTCGTTCTTCATCATGTTCAACACTTCGGTTTTGCTGATGTCTTTGACCGTCGTTACCGCATCACCGATGTCCTTCATCGTGATGCCGCTGTAAATGATGATAAATGCGGCGATCACCAGCACCAGCGCCCATTTCACGACCGTTCTGACGAAATTCAGCACGAAGAACAGGATGACCAGGGCTACGACGATCACCAGCCAGTTTTCCTTCAGAAATTCAGTCCATACTTGTACATCAAACATGATGATCCTCCATCTTTAGATTTCTTTCATTTTGATTCTACCCCATTATACATGATGGCCCAAGGCCATGTCAGCTTAACCCCGGTTTCCGCCCAACCCGCTGCATCTCTCCAAATATCCCCCCCTTGCAAAGGGGTTAAGTGCGTCTTTGTGGGAGTAAATGTGCCACTTTTCCGAAGTTGGGCACCCTTGGGCAGGAAGCATTGCCTTTAAAGCGGTTGCTTGAACATTCGGTTATACGGAAATATAATAAATTAGATAGATACCAAACTCAATCTGGAGGCGCTATGAATCTCGATATTTGCGAAGAACTCGATCCGGTATTTGAGACGATGGGACTGCTGTTCGTCAGTTGTCACGCCGAGCGGCAAAAGCAGGAAACGATCAGCGAGCTGGACAAGTTCGGTCTGGACGGGGAAGCCTTTTACAACAAACATCTAAAAATGATCGACAGATACGTGCGGACCTTCAGCAAGCACCGGGTCATGGACGAACAAAACCCGCTGCCCTTGCTTCGCGAAGACGGTACCCTCTTTCTGCTTCTGCAGGGGCTCCTGGTCGAGAACAACCACTGGCTGAGCGGATTTTCCGCTGTTTCGGACGACGACATTCGCGGCCAACTGCTCATCGCTTTGGGCGAGCACTGGGGAGATCTGGACGCCCCGTTGCCGCCGCCTTCGCCGGATGAACTAACCACGCTCGATCAAATCGTCGCTTTTCTAAACCAATGTCCTTTCGACGAAGCGGTCAAATGGGACCTGATGCGCATCTTGCGGCAGCCGCGCGCGCAGCTCGGCCCGCTGGTGAACCTGGTCAACGCCAACCTGCCCGCTTACGAAAAAGCCCGCCGGGAGGTGGACAAGCCGCTGGGCAAGCTGATTCCCGCCTACGTCCAATCCGTACGGAAGCGTAAGGACGAGCAATTTATCAAGCTCGTCGAGATGTTCACCCAGAGTCCCTCGATCCATCCGGCGCTAATTATGCCTCTCGGCCAACATATGTTTCGGACTCACTGTTATTACGGCCTGTATGTGGACTCGCTTCCGATCCTCGACAAGACGTCGGCGGACGGGCTGGATTTTTTGCTGATGAGGCTGAAAGCGCTGGCCGACAAAAGCAAGCTGCAGATTCTCGCTTCGCTTAAGCTCAGCCCGAAATACAATCTGGAATTAGCCGAGCAATTGGGGCTGACCGCGGCCACGACTTCCCATCACATGAATGTGCTGCTCGCCTGCGGCCTGGTAGGCATCGAGAAGAAAAACGGCAAGGTGTACTACCATCCGGACGAGAGTAACATCAAACGGTTTTTAAACGATGTGGAGCAATTCTTAATATAACGAGCCTGAATTCCCGGGGTAACCGGGAATTTTTATTTTGAACTAATATAAGGTTACTATCTAACTTATTTGACGAATACCAAATTCATATGATATTCTCTCCTTGCAAATAAGATTATTATCTAATTTATAAGGAGTTGTTCTATGATGAAACCGTTCGTCCGGCAAAATAAATGGCTATTGGGCTTCACCCTGCTGTTTGGCGCCGTCGCTTCGGCAGCGAGCGTCCTGATCGCTTTGGTCTTGCAGAAAATTATCGACGCCGCCCTGCAGGGGGACTGGAAGCTGTTTTGGCAAATCATGCTAATTTCGGTCGTTTATTTGCTGCTCCTGGGATTGCTCGACTTCGCCTACTCGGTTTGCAGCAAAGCGCTGATCCGCAATCTGACGATCTTCTTGCGGGAACGGGTGTACCGGGGCGTATTCGCCCGCGACGCCTCCGCTTACTCGGCAGCCAACTCGGCGGATTATCTGTCGGCATTAACCAATGACATCAAGCTGCTGGAAGAAAACTACATGCGCCCCGCGCTCGACACCCTGCAGCACCTGATCGTCTTCGTGTTTTCTCTGATCGTCCTGCTTTACCTAAGTCCGCTGGTCACCGGCATCCTGCTCGCCAGCATGGTTTTGATGTTCGTCGTGCCCTCGCTCTTCGGGCAGGCGCTGCAGGAGAAACAGAGCGCCGTATCGACCCAACTGTCCCGGTTCACGATCCGTTTGAAAGACCTGTTGGGCGGGTACGAAGTCATTCAATCGTATGCTCTGAACCAGCACGCCGAGCGGGAATTCCGCGAGCAGAACACCCGCGCCGCCAAGGTGAAATTCGCCGCCGACCGGCTGGTGGCCTTAAGCGAGAGCGTATCCCACACCCTGGCCATCCTCACCCAATTTTCCGTCGTCTTTATCGCCGCTTATCTTATTCTTACCGGCCGCCTGTCGGCGGGCAGCCTCGTCGCGCTGGTGCAGTTGAGCGGCGGGTTTGTCGGGCCGGTGCTGGGCATCATGCAAAACGTGCCTAAGATCAAAGGCGTCAAGCCGGTGCTGGAACGAATCGGCGCGTTAGCCGCGGAAGCGGACAGCCCGGAATCGGAGCAACTGCCGCCGGCATTCAACCGAAGTCTGGAAGCCCGCCAACTGCAGTTTGCCTATCGGCCGGAGCAGCCGGTGATTTCCGAGATCAATCTGGAGCTAAAAAAAGGGGGGAAATACGCTTTGGTCGGCCCCAGCGGCTGCGGTAAATCCACACTCGTTAAACTGCTCACCGGGTATTACCGCCCCGGCGAAGGCTCGGTCCTGCTCGATGGCAACGATGCGGACGCGCTGGGCCGGGATCGGCTCAGGCGGCTAGCCGCGGTCATTCACCAGAATGTATACATGTTCGATGCGGATATCCGTCACAACATTTGTCTGTATGAGGACTTTTCGGAGGAAGCGCTGGAGGGCGCCCTAAAAATGAGCGGAATCGGCAAGTTCTTGCCCAGTTTGCCCGCAGGGCTGCTCTCCCCCGTCGGTGAGAACGGCTCACTTCTGTCCGGGGGCCAGCGCCAGCGTATTGCCGTGGCCCGGGCGCTGATCCGCAACAAACCGCTGCTGGTGCTGGATGAAGCCACCTCGGCCATCGATATGCAGACCGCTTACGAGATTGAAAGCAGGCTGCTGTCGCTGGACGGCCTGACCCTGATCACCATCACCCATAACATGAGCGAGAACCTGCTCGGGTTATATGATGAAATTATTTATATGGAGGAAGGGCGAATTGCCGAAAGAGGCCCTCTAACGGAGCTGCTGGAACGCGAGGGCAAATTCGCGCGGTTCTACACGTTGGAGCGCGAACAGCAGTTGAACACCGATCCGGCCGCGAGTACGGTGGCGTTGTAACGCAGGCAAGCTTTGACATCGTCCACCAGACCCATTTTCGCGTAAATCTTGCCCCTAAAGCCAAGCACGGCTTTGCGCTGCAGGCCATCCACATGTTCCATGATCTGCGGCATACCGACTCATCATTTCTATGAGGTAATAAGTTCGTCCAGGGCAGCGTACAAGTAATAACAATGATTCATTTTACGAAAAAGGAGGGGCGACGCGTGAAAATCGCCTTTTGGCTGTATTTCTTTATGTTTCTGGCTTTCTTCGACCTGCACGCCCAGTATCCGATCCTGACTCCATTCGCCTTGTCGCTTGGGGCCGCACCGACGTTTATCGGTTGGATGATGGGTATCTACGCGCTGACGCACCTGCCGGGCAATCTGCTGGCCGGCCAAGGCGTTGACCGTCACGGCAGCAAGAGGTACATGATCTTCAGCCTGCTGACCGCCGGGGGGATCCTGCTTCTTCAGGCCCACGTCACGGAACCGTGGCAGTTGCTGGTGCTGCGCTCGATCAGCGGATTCGTCCTGGCCTTTTTATCTCCGGCCTGCCTGGCGATGCTTGCTTCGCTATCCAAAAATCCGGTGCAGCAAGGCAAGCTGATGGCCGGTCACGGGGTCATGCATACCGTCGCCTCCGTCGTGTCGCCGGCCGCCGGCGCCTTCCTGGTCGCACAATCCGGTTATACGATCACCTTCCAGATGCTGGGTTGGCTGCTGATCTCGACGGGGATCATCGCCGTATTCACGATCAAGGAACCTTCCCGCTCGCCGGCGGAAGTTCTGGCCAAACCGGGATCCGCCAAGGCGCAGGTACCGGTCAAAATCAACGTGATCCCCCTGCGTTATTACCTGTTTCCGCTCGCCGTCGCCTGTTCTCAGGGCATATTGTTTTTCGAGCTCCCGCTCCAGGCCGGCGGGACCGAAGGCATTTTGCATACGGGCATCTATTTCTCCATTATCAGCTTAGGGGCGCTTGTGACGTTGTCGATGCTATTTTTGAGCCGTTACTCCCCTTATTTAAGAGCGGGCATCGGCATTCTGGGCATCGCCTTATCCTTTTTCGCACTGGCGGCGCTTGATTTCATCCCGCTTCCCGTCACGCTGTTCATCTTGGGGATGGCCAAAGGGGTGGTGTTCCCCGCCATGGCTTCGCTGTTTATCGATTTGAGCGGCGGTAAACGCCTGGGGACCGTCTTTTCGCTGCAATCGATCGCCATGTCGGTCGGCTCATTTATCGGCCCGATCGCGGCGGGAGCGCTCCACGGTTCTTATTCGCCTTATTTTCTAGCCTTCTTTGTGCTGATGATGACCCTTATCCTCGTCCCGCCCAAAAAGCACGCCGACACTCTCCCTCCCCCGATCGGCGCCGGCACCGGACACCCCTGATCCGGGCTTCCGCCCCCGGGACAGGGGACCGGATATTTCGCGCCGCCTTAGGCTGCCGCACAGGGCACATCATACGGTCCTACATATGATAATCGTGTAGTAACCGATAATCGATCCTGTCGAAAGCGGGGTGAACACAGATGGGTGGCGTTGACAATTGCGGACCGGGCCCGGTGGGTCCTGGCTACGGCTTCTGGACATCGACGGGGACGATCCTCGTGTTGTACATTTTGCTGGTCATCATTCTCCGTGCTCCTTTTTATTGATTCCGGCAAGATCCCGACCTGCACACCGGTCTGCCCTTCGGCAGACCGATTTGCGTTTGTGCGGTTCGCTTTGCGGCCTGTTTCCCTTATGGTTCCGAAATATGTGAACCCTCCCCTAACTTGTAAACGTACTAAAGATATATCGATAAATAGGAGGGGTTTAGTTGAAGAAAAAACGAAATGCGTTTCTTGCCATCATCCTTGCTCTTACCCTGTTGATGCCGGCCGGCGTCATGGCGGCTGAAGCGCCCATAAGCGGCACTGCACCGCAAGGCCTCGAGGAAATCGCCGCCGAGAAGGCCGCGCTGCTTACCGGCACCTATGGAACAACCAGCGTCCAATACGCCTTGGTGGACAACGGCAAGATCATCGTCTCCGGAGAAGCCGGCAAGAATGACGCGGCCGGGAAGTTGCCGCTGACCTCCGAAACGATGTACGGAATCGGTTCGACCAGTAAAATGTTCACGACCGCCGCGGTCATGAAACTGGTTGACCAGGGCAAAATCAACCTCGACTCCCCTTTGGTGAATTACATAGCGGAGTTTAAGATGAAGGACGAACGGTATAAACAGATCACGCCGCGGATGCTGCTTAACCACTCATCAGGACTGCAGGGGTCCAGCCTCGCCAACGCCTTTTTGTTCGAGGATAACGACACCTACGCGCATGATACGCTGCTGAGCCAGCTGGCCGAACAGTCTCTGAAGGCCGACCCTGGCGCGTATTCGGTTTATAGCAACGACGGGTTTACGCTGGCGGAAATTTTGGTCGAACGCGTTAGCGGTGCGGATTTTACCGACTATATCCACCGGGAATTCACCGGGCCGCTCGGCCTGAAACACACGCTGACGTCGCAGGACGATCTTGAAGCAAGCAAGCTCGCTGCGCTCTACGCGCCGGGAGTTCCGGAGCAACTGCCGAATGAAACGGTAAATGTGATCGGAACGGGGGGGATTTATTCGACCGCCGAGGACTTGGTGAAGTTCGCCGGATTGTTTACGGGCGAAGCCAAAGACATTCTATCCCCACAAGCGGTTAACGCAATGGCGCAGCCGGAATATAAAAGGGGCATATGGCCGCAGGACGCCGACAACAGCGTTGATTACGGACTTGGCTGGGATAGCGTGAAGCTGTTCCCCTTCAGCGAGTACGGCATCAAGGCGCTGGCCAAAGGCGGAGATACGCTGATGTACCATGCCGAGCTCGTCGTTTTGCCGGAACAGAAGATGGCCGCAGCCGTTCTATCCTCCGGCGGCTCCAGTTCGCTCAACCAACTGCTCGCGAACGAACTGCTGCTTCAGGCGTTACAGGATAAAGGAACGATTAAGGAGCTTAAGCCGGCCAAATCCTTCGGTACGCCGGAAAAAGCGGAGATGCCGGAAGAGCTGACCCAGTACAGCGGGTTCTACGGAGCGACGAATCAATTGATCCGCATCGACGTGGCGGAGGGGGAGCTCAACATCACCTCACCGTTTGCTCCGGGCGAATCCTTGGATCTCCCCAAACTGATCTATACGAAGGACGGGACGTTCGTCAGCGAAGACGGCTCCCTGAAGGTCACTTTCGTGAAGGAGAAGAACGGCCGCACCTATCTCTGGGAAAGACAATATGCCTCCGTTCCCGAATTGGGACAACTGGCTTTGAATCTCTACTCCGCGGAGAAACTGGAAGCGAACGAGATTACGCCGAACGTTGAGGCCGCTTGGAAGCAGCGCGACGGGAAATCCTATTTCCTGGTATCGGAAAAATACAGCTCGATGGCTTACTTTATGACGCTGCCCATTTACCAAATCACTCGTACCGACAGCCTGCCCGGCTACGTGATGGACAAACAAATCACGGGTCCCGATTCGTTGATGGGCAAACATGCGGTTCCCATTACGGGCAGCCGCGATTCAGCGGAATTCCGTTTCTTTACCCAAGCCGGAAGCGAATACTTGGAAGCCGCCGGGGCCCTCTACTTGAGCGGAGAACAAATCAAGGAGCTGTACCCCGGCAAGAAGTCCTCGGTGACCTTGCGTCCGACGGAACAGGCACGTTGGTTTAGCGTTCCGGCCAAAGCCGCCGGAAAAACCATGACCGTTGAGCTGCCGGCCAAATCGTCCTTTGCGGTCTACGATGCTGCCGGGGTTTGCGTGAACTTCTCGGTGGTCAGCGGAAACAACCAAGTGAAGCTGCCAGAGCAAGGAACCCTCGTGTTTATTGGCGATCCGGGTACGACTTTCCGTATTTCTTTGAACTCATAACCGTTTATATTTCAGTTAGCGCAAAAAAACAGGGGGCCTCGCCGTAAATCCGCGAGCGTATCCCTGTTTTTTCATCATTGTCGGCTGCATAGCGTTGGCTGGGTCACAACCTCCCCCTCTGCATCGCCGGATTATGCATTTTTGGATGGTTTGTACGATTTTTGGCACAAAAGCTTGTGAATCGCCCGCTTTGCATCACCCCCACACCAAGGGATAAACTAGAAACATACCTAACCGATCCATCCTTGATCCAGAGGTGATTTCAGATTGAACATCAGCATTATCGTGGAAGGCAAAAACGACCGCAGCAAGCTTCGCCGCCTTCTGGACGAAGAGATCCGCATTTATTGCACGTTCGGTACGCTCAATAACAACAAGCTGGAGAGCTTGCGCAAGAAAGTCAAAGACGACGAACTGTTCCTGTTCCTCGATAACGATCCGTCCGGCAAACGCATTCGCGGGGTGCTGCGGGACGCTTTTCCCGATGCGGCGCAAATCTACACGAGACGGGGTTACGCCGGGGTGGAAGGGACCCCTGACGAATATCTGATCGCCCAATTGGAAAAAGCCGGGCTGGAGGAGTATATCCTGTATCCCCCCAACACCGGCTTCCTATAGCGGCTTTTGATCGCGAAGTGAATTCAAAGGAGCGGACTCGGCATCGAATCTTGAATTCAGACGGTCGCTCCGTTGCTCACGTAGGATTTACCTACGCTCCGCTACTCACTCCCTCTCTTCATCCAACCTTCTCGGCGCTGAAAAGCCTAATTTTGATCGCGAAGTGAATTCAAAGGAGCGGACTCGGCGTCGAATCTTGAATTCAGACGGTCGCTCCGTTGCTCACGTAGGATTTACCTACGCTCCGCTATTCCTTAACCAGACCCGCGACGCCCGCGGCAATTTCGTCCGGCGTCGCCTCCGGCCGGTAAATCTCCCGCAGCCGGCCGTCGCGGTCCACGAGACCGATCAAGTCCATATGCACGAAGTTCCCGTCCTCGTCCTGATCAATCAGGATTTTAAACGAATCCATCGCCAGATCGATCGTCTTTTGCTGATCCCCGCGCAGGAAATACCAACCGGAATAATCCGCCTTGAATTTATCGCCAAACGCCTTGATATTCTCCAGCGTGTCGCGTTCCGGATCAAACGTGATCGATACGATGGACGCCTCTTTGCCGAACAGACCCTTATCCTTCAAAATATCCTGCACTTGGCTCAACCGGAAGGTCGTAATCGGGCACACGTCGGGGCAATTGGCGAAGAAGAAATAGAATAGCCGGACTTTGCCGTTCGTATCCTGCAGCGATACCGTCTTGCCGTCCACGTTTTCCATGCTAAAATCCGCAACGGGACGAATGACCGGCAGCTTGGGTTTGGCGTACGTATCCCAGAGCAGATATCCGGCCAAAATCACACAGATCGCCAGCAGAATCCACGTCCATTTGTATTTTTTCAAAACCGCCATTCCCCATCCCCCATTACAGCCTTACCGTATCCAATATCATGACGATCAAGGCAATCGTTAAATAATTGACCGAAAATAAAAATACCCGTTTCGCCCAAACATCGTTATCCTTCGCCCGGAATCCCTGAAGCGCCATAATCAGCCAGGCAACCGAAAGAACGCTGCCGATTGCCAGGAACCAGACGCCCGTATAGCCGTACGCATACATGAGAATCGGAATCGGAACGAGCAGAACGAGATAGGGAATCATCTGCAGCTTGGTCCGCGGAATGCCTTTGACGACAGGCAGCAACGGAAAACCGGCCGCCCGGTATTCCTCCGTGCGGCGAATCCCCAGCGCCCAGAAATGGGGCGGCTGCCACAGGAAGAGCAGGGCGAACAGCATCCAGGCGCCCAGGTCGATGCGGCCCGAGGCAGCGACATAGCCGATAACCGGAGGCATGGCGCCGGATATCGCGCCGATCGACGTGCTCCAGGTCGAGCTGCGCTTGAGCCACAGCGTATAAACGACCACATAGACGAACATGCCTGCCATACCGAACAACCCGGCCAACGGACCGGAGAAGGCATACAATACCGATAAGCCTGAGACACCCAAAATCACCGCATACCACAACACCGTCTTCGGAGACAATTTCCCCGTGGGAAGAGCGCGGTTCTTCGTCCGGGCCATCTTCATATCCATTTCCCGGTCGAAATAATTGTTAAAAACACAAGACGACGCCATCACCAGCGCCGTACCCAGCAGCATGACAATTAATGGAATATAATCGAGTTCCCAGCGGGAAGCCACCCAAAATCCGGCAAACGCGGCGATCAGGTTCGAGCGCAAAATGCCCGGTTTGGTCAAGGCGATGAAGTCTTTCCAAGTCGCTGTCTCTCCCGGAGGAGTAGGTCTCACGGACAACGCAGCGGATTCCGCAGAAGCCTGAACACTTATTGGTTTGTCCACGCGCGATTCAATCCTCCTACAATTGGAATAGAGTTAATTTAAGTGCACCTATATCGATCGTTCATAAAATTTTCAACATTTTAAGCCTCTCGCTATAAACTTTATCATATCAAAACCCAGAAGTGTTTGACAATCGATGGAATATCGCATGATAACTATGACAATTTGGTGACACGAAAGCCGCCGGGCGTGTCCCGGCGGCTTTCGTGGATATGATATTTATTTGTCCAAACAAAGCCGGATCAGATCATCTACATGCGCCGTAGCCAAACACTCTACCGTATCTGCTGCACCGTGATTTACCGTACCTGAACCCTCGTTTTGTCTCCCTCCGTCATCCAGCAGAACGCTCGAATGGAAAAAGGGTCTGCCCGAGGCAATCTTCAGCCCCAAGCACACCCTGTCCCATTCTTCTTCCCGTTATTTCCCGACAAACCCCATCAGGCGCTGGACATCCTGCAGCGTTTTCTCGGCCATTTCGGACGCTCTTTCCGCGCCTTGCCGCAAAATGCTGCGCAGTTCCCCCGACTCGCGAATCTCGCGGTAGCGCTGCTGGAGCGGCTCCAGCACGCCGACGACGACTTCGGCCAGGTCCTTCTTGAACGGCCCGTACATTTGCCCTTCGTAACGCCGCTCCACCTCGGCGATCGAGAGCCCCGAGCATTGGCTGTAGATCGTGATCAAATTGCTGACCTCCGGCTTGCCCGCCGGATCGAATCTGACCTCGCGGCCCGAATCCGTGGTCGCCCGGCTGATCTTCTTGCGGATCTCGTCCGGCGTATCCAAGAGCGCAATGTAGCTGCCCGGATTCGGATTGCTTTTGCTCATTTTCTTGGAGGCGTCGTCCAGGGACATGATTCGTGCGCCAACTTCCGGAATATACGGATCCGGCAGTGTAAAGTAGTCGCCGAACCGGTGATTGAACCGTCCGGCCAAATCGCGGGTCAATTCCAGATGCTGCTTCTGGTCTTCCCCGACCGGCACCAGGTCCGCGTTATAAATCAAGATGTCCGCCGCCATCAAAGCGGGATAGACGAACAGCCCCGCCCCGACGGACTCCTTGCCGGCCGACTTGTCTTTGAATTGCGTCATCCGTTCCAATTCGCCCATCGAGGTGAGCGTCGTTAACAGCCATCCGAGCTGCGCATGCTGCATGACGTGGGATTGCAGGTACACATTGGCTTTGTTCGGGTCGATGCCGGCGGCGATATACAGCGCCGCCACCGCTTCGGATTGCTCCGTCAGCGCGGCCGGCTCCTGCGGAACCGTGATCGCGTGCAGATCCACGACCATAAAGTTGCAGGCATGTTCATGCTGCAAGGTGACGAAATTTTTGATGGCTCCGATGTAATTGCCCAGCGTCAGCTTGCCGCTGGGTTGGATGCCGGATAGTACTTTTTTCATGACGGAAACTCCTCCTTCATCTCGTTAAGGTTTACGTAGATCCCCGTGTTGATGCGGGTGCAGCCGCCTAAATGCAAAAAGGCCCCACGCCCGCAAGGGACGTGAGACCGTGGTGCCACCCTCTTTTGCCGATTCATGGAGCAACCCTTGCGGCATCGGTAGACGCCGGCCCTCCTAACAATCAGCCTTTCCGATCCGTAACGTGGATCAAGCGGCCGGCATACTGGCAAAAGGCCCGCGTCCCCTTGCGTTCAACCCGGCGCTCCGAGGCCCATTCGGCGCAAGCTCCTCCGCCGGTTCGCATCATCCACCGGCTTTCTGCATGTCGGATTCTTCGCTTACTTCCCCTCATCATCGCATTATGGTTATGCCTATCATCTTAAATTGCACAGGCCATGGTGTCAATTCCATTTTTCGTCCAACGGAAAAAGTGTTATGATTAGTCTAGCTTGAAGGATCTGATTATGTGGGAAAAGGAGCAACGATATGAAAAAGGTGACCAAAGGGCAATGGAACGGTTACGATACGTACATCTTACATAGCCGCGAACTTGAAGTCACGCTGCTACCCCGCCTCGGAAATAACATTATTCGTATATGGGACAATGTCCAGCAGCGCGATGTGCTGCGTCATCCGGAAGAAAACGAGCTTGAATTCTATTTGCAGAAGCCCTATCATTTCGGCATCCCGCTCTTGACTCCTCCCGGGCGCATTCGCCGAGGGCGGTTCACGTATGCCGGGCAGGAATATCAGTTCGACCGCAACACGGCGAACGACAATCACATTCATGGGTTGCATCGGACGCAGAGCTGGTGCGTAAGCGATATCGAAGAGGATGATGAAGGCTGCGCCATTACGACCGAATTCGTAACCGCCGACGATCCCGGCTGGATCCGGCAATATCCCGAGCCGTTGAAGCTGGAGATGACGCTCAGGCTGCAGGGAGCAAGCTTGAAGCAAACCTTTAGAATTACCCACCTGGGCCAAAATCCCGCTCCCTTCGGTTTGGGCCTGCATACCTGGTTTCAGATTGACGGCGAGCCCCATCGCTGGAATCTGCAGTTGCCCGTGTCGGACCTCTTCGTTCCGGACGAGGAAAATATCCCTACCGGAGAAACCGCTCCGTTAGGCGTTTGGGAAGCGTTAAACTCGGGCATGAACCTGCAGGGCGTCAATTGCGATACCATGCTGCGCATCGGCGGCAAACCGGTCGAAGCTTTGATGATGCGCGATGACGGCTACGGGCTTCGTTACGCTGCCGATCCGGAGCATTTTAAATTCTGGGTCATCTATTCGAAGGGCGAGGCGGATCAATTCTTCTGCATCGAGCCTTACACTTGGCTGCCGGACGCGCCGAATCTAACCCTTCCGGCCAACGAAACCGGACTCATCGAGCTGACGCCGCAGCAAACGCTGGAACTGAACCTTTCCTTGGAAATGATCTATCCGGATCACGGCTGATTGCAACCTTTTTTCAGAAATTCCGCCTTCTCGAGAGGGCGGTTTTTTTGCGTGGTTGCGCGATTTTTCGGCCCGAAGAAATAATTACCACTCCTATTGATTTGGGTGTCCCCGCATATTTTGCAACCTACGAACCATACTAACATCACAAACGCCAAAGGAGGTGACAAACATGGCAGGTCAAAGCCGCGGAAGCCGTAATAACCTTATTGTTCCTCAAGCAAACGCTGCGCTGCAACAACTGAAATTCGAAGCAGCTCAGGAATTGGGCGTACAAATTCCGCAAGACGGTTACTATGGGAACTACACTTCCCGTGAAACCGGATCTCTTGGGGGCTACATCACGAAACGTTTGGTTCAACTGGCGGAGCAGCAATTGTCGGGTCGTTCGAGCCTGTAACTTTGCATTCTCCAATTACCCACTATAGAAACAGGCGGTCTGCTCGGCAGATCGCCTGTTTCCCCGTGAATCCATAAGAATCGAAAGATCGTGATGCGCCTGCCGAAAACCAGTCTTAGGAAGATAGGTTTCTGTATGTATGTGTGCCGCTATCCTTATGCGGGTACCGCTGGATCAGCAAATTGGCCATGTTGTAATTCGATTCCATGACCGCATCGATGACCACGGCCCCTTGACGCAATGCGAATTCGTAGCTGATCTCGCCGTGCGTCCAGTAACGCTTGAACTGAAGCGCTTGAATCGCCATCGTCCGAAAAGAGTGGATTTGTTCCGCATTTAACCCATGAGGCTCTTCACTCAGCTGTCCGTTTCTTCCGGCAATCGGATTGTGGCGGATTCCAAACTTACCGACGGTATTATTCCGGATCTGCAGAAATACGGTTCCCGAAGACAACCCCGACAATTCCTCCTCCAGCTCCTTAAAGACCATGTCGATCTGCCTAACGAGCGAAATTTGCTCGGCTTTCAGCATATCCTCCCACCTTTCCCCAAAAATCGCAACCTATGATATAGGGCTTATGTCACATTATAGGATATATTTTCCTTTCAATCAACAATATGCAACATATTTGGTTATTAATCCCTAATAAATATGAATCCTTCGCCATCTTTCGGCAAAAATTAAAGCGGGCCTTCTCTCGAAAGCCCGCATCATGCGATGTTGGACAGGATCTCTTCCCTTTATCGGGTCAGTTCCAAAAATGCGTCGACATCGGCTACGTTCACCGCCATCGCTTCGCGCCAAAAATCCGGCTTCGTCAAATCGACGCCAAGATGTTTCGCGGCCAATTCTTCCACCGTCATCCGGCCGGTGTCTCGCAGCAGCGCATCGTATTTTGCCGCAAAGCTTTGGCCTTCCCGCTGCGCCAGCGCGTAAAGCCCGGTGCTGAACATATACCCAAAGGTGTAGGGGAAATTATAAAAAGGCACATCCGTGATATAGAAGTGCAGCTTGGACGCCCAGAAATGCGGATGATAGCTGCCCAGCGCGTCTTGGAAGGCTTCGCGTTGCGCTTCTTCCATCAGCTCGGACAGTTCGGCAGCATCCAGCACGCCTTGCCGGCGCTTCTCGTAGAACCGGGTTTCGAACAGGAAGCGGGCATGAATATTCATGTAGAAGGCTAGCGAATTTTGGACCTTGTCGGCGAGCAGAACGATTTTCTCCTGGTCATTCGCCGCATTTTTCACGAAGGCGTCGGCCAAGATCATTTCGGCAAACGTCGAAGCGGTCTCCGCCACGTTCATCGCATAGTCCTGATTAAAAATCGGCAGCTCTTCCATTACGTACTGGTGATAAGCATGCCCAAGCTCATGCGCCAGCGTATAAACGTTGGAAACCGTACCGCCGAACGTCATGAAAATCCGCGTTTGCTTGCTCTTCGGCAGGGAGGTGCAGAATCCACCCGGACGTTTGCCGGGACGGTCCTCCGCCTCGATCCAGCGTTTGTTGAACGCCATCGTGGCGAACTCGGCCAGCTTGGGGCTGAAATGACCAAACTGCTGGACGATGTCCTCGGCGGCCTGTTCATACGTAATTTTGCCGGCCGCTTGGCCCAGCGGGGAATCCACGTCGGTCCAGCTCAGTTTCTCTACGCCAAGCAGCTTGGCTTTGCGCTCCAGATAAGCCACGAATTTCGGCTTGTTTTCGACGATCACCTGCCACATCGTGTCCAACGTGGCTTGGGTCATCCGGTTGATGGCCAGCGGTTCCTTCAGAACATCGCCCCAACCGCGTTTTTCGTACAACTTCAGCCGAAACCCGGCCAACCGATTCAGCGTATCGGCGCAATAGTCCTCCGACTTCGTCCAAGCTTCCTCCCAACTGGCAAACACGCGCTCCCGTACGTTCCGGTCCGGGTCGTCCAGCTTGTTGGCAGCCTGGCCTACCGATAACGTCTTCACTTCGCCGTCCGCTTCTTCAAAAGACACGCCAACTTTGGAGACGATCGTATCGTAATGCTGGCCCCAGCCATGGTAGCCGTCCACGGCCAAGTCGGAAACCAGGTTTTCCAGCTCCGGCGCCAGCTTCTCCCGGGCTTGATCCCGCTTCTCGCGAAGCACGAAGGAGATCGGCGCGATTTCTTCCCGCTCCATCCAGGCTTGCCATACCTCATCGTTCGTCAACCGGAGAACGTTCCAGAACAGGGTCATGACATTGCTAAATGAGGCGTTTAAAGAGGTGATTCTGGCATCCAGTTGGATCGCTTTCTTGTCATGCTGATCCTGCGCGGTCAAACAGCCGACAAAGCTATTGGCTTCATGCAGACGGGCGGCCGCCGCTTGAAGATCCGCGATCAGGCCGTCCAGCGCTTTCGTTTCCTCCAGCGCGGTCGGCGCCTCCAGCGTTTGCAGCTTGGCCTGGAACGCGGCAACATCCCGTTCCAGGGCATTCAAATGATCGCGCAGCGCAGTGGAGGCCGAACCTCCCGGGAAAATGGTCTCCAGTTCCCAAGTGGGTTGTATCGTTCCGGAAAAACGTGACATAAATTTCGCTTCCTTTCCGCATCGTTAGGATTGATG
This sequence comes from Paenibacillus sp. JL3B1040, assembly GCF_057063165.1. NCBI lineage: Bacteria > Bacillati > Bacillota > Bacilli > Caryophanales > Paenibacillaceae > Paenibacillus > Paenibacillus tiangongensis. The sequence goes on from NZ_CM169317.1 coordinate 4,757,936, forward strand.
GCTTATGGGATATCAGTGTATGCTAGTAAAGGCTGCACTATTATATAGATGCTACACACAGGAGGGATATGTGATGAAGCCGTTGCAAATTTCGGCGGATACCGCCGTGAAATTAGCCGCAAAGCTCAAAGTGCCGATCGAGCACCTTATGCATATGCCGCAGCACATTTTGATGCAAAAAATCGCTGAACTGGCCAAAGAGGAAGCGGGCAACACGTCCGCCGATTCGGGATCCGAGGCGGCCGGTCAAACCGGTCAAGAAACCGAACCTTCATGATCCCCTTCAATCAGTCGTGGCCCTATGACGTAGTCATGGGGGATGTATATGTACATGAGTGCCCGTTTTGCTCCAGCAGCAACGTGCTGCTGCCGCTGAAGCCCCGCGAGCTGAAAACGATCCATGAAGGCAAAAAGAAGCTGTTGGTTTTTCCCTGCTGCGGAAACAAGCTTCATGTCTTGGACTGCGACAGCGATTACCTGCTGACCGATACGGTCGTCCGGTAAAGCAATTGGCGCGGAACAAATGCGACGAATCGATTTCTCTGCATGACGAAGGGCCGCTTCCTCCGGGACGGCCCTTCGTCATGCCTGAATCGCCAAGCGGTCGCTTGTCCGTTCAGCCGCGCATCTCCTCCGGCAGCTCATGTCCGCCGCTTAGCATCTCTTCACGCAACAGCGCCCACTGCTCACGGGAAGCCCGAATCATCGCCGCGTCCACGATCCGCTTATCGTTGATGACGCGCCCAAACCATTTGACCGCATCGTTGTATTTCCCGACCCGCCGGTGCAACTCGCCGATCAAGTACATCAGGCGGGCATCGTTGCCGCTGACGGCTTCATTTTCGTAAACGCGGATATACGCCTCCAATGAATGCTCCAGAAAACGCTTCTCCTGTTCGGCATTGTTTTTGTACCGATACAGCCAAGCGATGTGATGCAGCAAGCTGGCGATGATCCGGTCCGTCTCCCCGATGGTCTGGGCACAAATCAGCCCAAGCTTGTAAGTTTCCATAGCTTCTTCCCAGTCGCGATGACCGCCGTAGCTCTTCTGGTTGAATCGACTGCCGATCGCCTCCTGGAATCGAGCTTTCTGCCGGTCGGTCAAGCGGGCCACGGAGTTCTCCGTCGAAGCAAAGCCGCAGGAAGGGCATACCCGCACCACGTAATAATCCGGATTATCCTTCTGATAATACCGGCAAAAGTCCGTGTCCGTGCGCACGGCCCGCTTAAAACTGGGGCGCACGCGCGAGGTCGAAAATTCATTTTGGCAATGGATGCAAGTGACTTTGATCTGATACAGGGGTTCAAGTTCCAAATCGTTCTACTTCCTTTCAAAAGTCCACCCGGCGGATCGTCCCGGATTCGTCAAGGGGTGTTCACAAAATGGAAAGCCGGACCGGACAAACGCTCCAGCACGACTCCCCGCAGCGACTCTTCAACGCCAATCTCCTCCAGTGCGGCGCTCATGCAGGCCAGCCAGGCATGTGCGCGTTCCGTCGTTACCGGAAACGGCAGGTGCCGGGCACGCATCATCGGATGGCCAACGGCCTCGGAATAGAGGGGCGGACCACCGAAAAACTGTGACAAAAACATGAATTGCTTCTCCATCACCGGGGTGATGTCTTCCGGGAACAAAGGGCCGAGCAACGGGTCGCGCTGAACCCTGGGATAGAAGGCCTCCACCAGTCGCCGGATCGCCCCTTCGCCGCCAAGGTTATCGTATAGGCTTAAGCTTGGATTCAATCGGTTCACCGCCTCCGTTTTCCTTCATTATAACAAAAAAAAATAAAAGCTCCTACCGGAGCTTCTACGTTATGCAGGTCTCGAATCTCAGTAGCTGCGCCAATCCTCTTCGCCGGAATGGACGAGAGAGGCGCGGATCACATAAACAAAAGCACAGACGAGAACTCCTGCGACAATGCTCATGAACATCCCTCCATCCACAAAATTGGGCTGCTGCACCGTGTATGATAGGATCGCAGCTGGTTCTAAAGATCCATATTGGTCTTCAAGAATCATTTTAGCATAGAAGCTCAAAAATATCAGCCCTTATTGAAACCGCTTCCTTCATTTTTTTGTGCTGTTTGTCCCAGTCAAATCATAAACTTCACTATGATTAAATATGGAGGCGTACCCATGGTGAAACGCATAACGGCTTTTTTGTTCCTCTCTGCCGCGCTTATGCTGGCCGTACTGATGATCGGCTACCCGGAAGCTTCCTGGCAGGCCGGAATCCGCGGTTTGGCCATTTGGTGGGACGTGCTGTTCCCGTCCTTGTTTCCGTTCTTCGTTATTTCCGAGGTGCTGCTTGGCTTTGGTATCGTCCATTTTCTCGGCAAGCTGCTCGACCCGCTGATGAGACCGTTGTTTCGTATCCCGGGCAGCGGCGGATTTGTGCTCGCCATGGGTTTTGCCTCCGGCTACCCCGTAAGTGCCAAGCTCGCCACCCAGTTGCGCGAGCAGCGCCTCGTTTCCCGAGTCGAGGGAGAACGTCTCGTCTCTTTCACCACGTCGTCCGACCCAATCTTTCTGATCGGGGCGGTCTCGGTCGGTTTCTTCGGCAATCCCAAGCTGGCTGGCGCGCTCGCCTTATCCCATTACGGGGGGGCATTGCTGATCGGCCTGATCATGCGATTCTATCGTCCTGACCGCAAGGAAGCGGCCGCCCCCGCAGCGAAAGGCGAACCCGGGCGCTTCAGCCTGAAGCTGGCGCTGCGGGCGATGCATGAGGCCCGGATTCAGGACGGGCGCAGCCTTGGCGAGCTGCTGCGGCAAGCGGTAGCCTCTTCCCTCCAACTCATGACCGTCGTCGGCGGCCTGGTCGTGTTTTTCTCCGTCATCCTCGAAGTACTCACTGCCGCGGGCTTCATGAGTTCGCTTTATGCCGGGTTCCGCCATCTGTTGCCGCTCTTGGGGTTGCCGAGCCCGTTGGCGGAGCCGCTGATGGGCGGGCTGTTCGAAGTCACTTTGGGCGCCAAAGCGGCGGCGGCCCCGCAGGGCATTCCGCTGATGTTCATGGCGGCGACGGCGGCATTTATTCTCTCTTGGGGCGGCTTATCGGTGCATGCACAGGTTGCCAGCATTTTAAACAGCTCGGACCTGCGTTATTTCCCGTTCCTGTTGGCGCGTTTTCTTCACGCCGTATTATCCGCCGGGCTGCTGCTGCTCATCTGGAACCCGCTCATGGGATCCGCTCCGGCGTGGGGAATCGCTTCGCCCGAGCTTGGACATCCTCGGGCCCATTACGGTTGGCAAGCCGTTCCGGAGGCATTCCGGTTCTTTCTGATGACGATGACCGCCCTGCTTAGTTTGTCATTCCTGATCGGATTCATTCGCCGCCGGCACCGAAAATGAAACGTTGTGTTCTGCTGGCGAATTGATTATGATCTTTACAAAAGGATATTCAAGCGCGTGTTCAAAAACGTTTTTTTGAACAGCCTCTCTAAAAGGAGCTCGTCAACTTGAGATACTATGTACTGGACCGTGGGGATCAACTATCCGTCGAATTGAGCCAAACCTTCCATAAGCTCGCCGCGCAGCAAGGGCTTGAATTGGATGCAAAATCCCCGGATATCGTCGTCTCCATCGGCGGAGACGGCACGATGCTTCATGCCTTCCATACCTTTATCGATCAAATTCCTTCCATCGCTTTTGTCGGAATCCACACCGGCCATTTGGGCTTTTACGCCGACTGGAAAGCCGACGAAATCCCCGATCTGGTGCAAATGATGAGCGGGCATGCGGACCCCGGATTGCTTAGGCCGCGCATCGTCCGTTATCCCTTGATCGAGCTGGAGATTCAGAAGAGGTCGGGCGTTTCCTCTCACATTTGCTTGAACGAGTTCACGCTGAAGGGCGTCGACGGCACCGTCGTGGCCCAAGTGGATATCAACGACCAGATGTTTGAAATGTTCCGCGGGGACGGCATATGCGTATCCACCCCGTCAGGCAGCACCGCTTACAACAAAAGCCTGGGGGGAGCGATGATCCATCCGACGATCGAAGCGTTGCAGATCACGGAAATTGCCTCGATCAATAATCGGGTATTCCGGACGCTTGGTTCTCCGCTGGTGCTGCCCAAGCACCATCACTGCGATATCTATTCGCGCAAGGAACAGAATTTGCTGCTGACGATTGATCATGTGAACCTGCCGATGGACGATTTGATCTCCGTCCGCTGTCAGGTGTCCGAACGGAAGATCAGCTTTGTCCGCTATCGGCCGTTTCCGTTCTGGAGCCGGGTGCGCAATGCGTTCCTGGACTAACCGGGCGGGCAAGACAAGCTCTTCGAATTTCGAAAATCATGCAAAGGAAGAACTGAATATGATTCTAACTTCATTCCGCAAGTATGCTTTAATTCCGATGTTGTCCCTAACGCTGCTCGGCTTGCCGCAAGCGGCAGAAGCGGCGGGAACGCCGGCCGGAACTGCCGGCACCGCCGAGGCCGGAACGATCATTCCGCTGGACTCGACGGAAACTTCCGCCGACCTCCAAACGCTCCAGGAAGTATTGGATTATTTGGAAACCTATAACATCGAAGGCGTGGAGCGCCAGGAATTCCTCGACAATGCGATCCGGGGTATGGTTTATTCGCTGGACGACCCCTATAGCGATTACTTCACCAAAGAGGAGCTTCAAAGTTTCGAGGACGGCCTCAATCAGGAATTTGTCGGCATTGGGGTTACGCTTCGCTTCTACAACGACAAGCTATACGTCACCGATGTGCTGCCCAACTCCCCCGCATCCAAAGCGGGACTTCAAGCGGGCGATATCATTACCAAGGTCGACGGGCAGCCGGTGACCCACAGCGAAGATGTGGCGCGAATTCAAGGTGAAGAGAACAGCCAGGTCAAAATTACGGTTAGCCGGAGCGGACAAGCCTTGGTTTATCCAATCACCCGGGCCCACTTCTCGTTGCCTTCGGTCACCGGGTCGGTCATTCCTGCGAGTAAGGTCGGCTACATTGCCATCTCCTCCTTCTCCGATACGGCGGACGAGGAATTCGCGGAAAAACTGGCCGCCCTACGGCAGGAAGGAATCGGTGCGCTGGTATTGGACCTGCGCGACAACTTGGGCGGTTACGTCGAGTCGGCGGTCAATATCGCCAAACATTTCATGAAGGATGGCGTACTGATGTACATTTCCGGCCAAGGCGATGAACTGGAGTCTGTAGAGATCACGGGCGGCAAAGACATCGGAATGCCGGTGGTGGTGTTGACCAACGGACTCACCGCCAGCGCTTCGGAAATATTGACGGGGGCGCTGCGGGACAACGGGATCGCCAAGGTCGTCGGCGCGCAAACTTACGGCAAAGCTCGCATCCAGAACGTCTTCCCCTTGTCCAATGGCAGCTCCCTGAAGCTGACCGTTCAAGCTTATCTGACGCCGAACATGCTGGATTTTAACCACATCGGCCTGAAACCGGACATCGAAGTGAACAACAATGCCGCGGCACAGTTGATTACCGGGATGTATGAAGCCGGAGTACGACACATAAGCGTAAGAGGGGGACCGGCTTCGTTAAGCATTAACGGCGCTGCTTTCCCGGGTTATATCGATGTCATTCAAAGCGGCAATCAAGTGTACGCTCCATCCCGCTTGTTGGCGGCGCTGGTTCAAGGCACGCCGTCCTGGACCTCAAGCAACGGGAAATTGACTATCACGGACCGCCTCGGGAAGCAAACCGGCTTCACGTTGGCCGCCAAAACGGCCAAGATGGTCGATGGCGAATCCTATCTTGAGCTGCACGAATTCCAAAAGAAATACCCGAAACTGACATGGAGCTATAAACAAGGCATTCTGAACTTATCCCTAAAATAAACACACAAACGGCCTCCGATTATTCGGGGGCCGTTTCCGTTTCATGCGACTGCGCGACTTTTCCGCTTCCGGCATCCTTGTCCTTATGATTGTCCTTCACCTTCTGGAGAACGAAATAGGCACAGCCGAAATTGCAGTATTCATTGATATAATCCGTGATGCCGGAATAAGCGGTATCCCGGTTCGCTTTGGGATGATTATCCCGCAAAAAGCCTTTGAGCCGGAGCTTCTCGTAACCCCAATCGCCGATAATGTAATCATAACGATCAAGTACTTCGCTGTACCGTTGTTTAAAAGCTTCGGGATTCCAAGCGTCCCGATAATTTTGAATCAGTTCATAGGTTCTGCCGCCGATTTGAATCAAAGGATCCATCCTCCTTATGCTTTACGACGAAGTGGGCACGCCTGCATGCTTCTTGGCCGAGTTGACCTGTTCATGGGCGTGGTACGAGCTGCGTACGAGCGGACCGGATTCCACGTGGCTGAATCCCCGCTTCATGCCTTCTTCCTTTAACTCCGCAAACTGCTCGGGCTTGTAATACTTCTCTACGCGCAGATGCTGCGGAGAAGGCTGAAGATATTGACCGATTGTCAAAATATCGCAATCCACGGCCCGCAGATCCTCCATCGCCTGCAAAATCTCCTCCCATTCCTCTCCGACGCCAAGCATGATGCTGGACTTCGTCGGAATCTCCGGCTTCATCGCTTTTGCCCGCCGGAGCAGCTCCAGGGACCGGCGATACTTCGCTTTCGCCCGGACGCGGTCGGATAACCGTTCCACCGTTTCGATGTTATGGTTCAGAATATCCGGCTTCGCCTCCATGACGATGCGAAGCGCTTCTTCGTCCCCCTGGAAGTCCGGGATAAGCACCTCTACGCTGCATAGAGGCAAGCGTTCGCGGATCGCCTTTATGGTTCCGGCGAAAATGCCAGCCCCGCCGTCCTTTAGGTCGTCCCTGGCCACGCTAGTCACGACGCAGTGACGCAAATTCATCTGCTCCGCCGCTTCGGCTACGCGCTGCGGCTCCTGCAGGTCAAGCTCGGTCGGCAGACCGGTATTTACCGCGCAGAAGCGGCAGGCTCGCGTGCAAATATCGCCTAAAATCATAAACGTCGCGGTGCGGTTCGCCCAGCACTCGTATATATTCGGACAACGCGCTTCTTCACACACGGTATGTAAAGTTTTGGAGCGCATCATTTGCTTGATGTCTTGGTAATTGTCTCCTGTCGTCAGCTTGATACGAATCCAATCCGGTTTCGGTTCCTGGATTTGTTTTGCCAAAGCGCAAGACCTTCCTTCTTGTGATTTAAACCGTAGCGCCATTTATTATATCATGAAACCGCTGGAAAAACCTACTTCGCCAAATGGAATAAAAACACATCGTTTGCCTCAATCTAAGAGAGGTCACGAATCGCGTGCAAAAAAAAAGGCGAAGGAGGAATACTTGCCTTGAGGTCTTATTGGTTTGCCCGCGGCAAAGCGGTTGGGTGTGTCGTCAGCGCGGCGCTTATCGCCTCATTATGGCCGGGACTCGGGTTTGGCTCCGCGGATGCCGAAGCCCAGGGAACTCCCGCGGCGGAGGCGGTTTCCGGCGTGTACGAACAGCGGCGCATATTATACGAGGAAATGGGGTTGCTGACAAAAGTTCCTTGGTATTGGCTGGCCGCCGTCGATCAATACGAACGGACAATCACGCCGCGCAAGGAACAAAGGCAGCAGGAGCAGCAGCTCACCGGCTTCCGCTTCAAGGAAGCGTTTTGGAGTGGTCCGCTAAACCCCGATCCCGAGGACCGAAATCCGGCCACGATCGAATTGTTCGGCGGCAGCGGGAAAGACGCCACATCCGATGGGGCGGCCGATCCTAAAAACGATCGGGACGCCTTGTACACCATGGCTTCTTATTTAACCGGCTTCGGCTATAAGGAAGAGGACTTCCGCATCGCGCTGTGGCGATACTACCAAAACGATTCCGCTGTAGAGCGGATCCGCCAATTCGCGAAAATGTACAATCACTGGGGTCGTCTGGATTTGTCCGACAGCGTTTTTCCGTTGCCTTTACGCAGCACCTATACCTATCGCGATACCTGGGGAGACCGGCGCGGCTGGGGCGGTCGACGCATCCACGAGGGAACCGACCTGTTCGCCCCGATGGGCGTAACCGTTCGCAGCGTATGCTACGGCGTGGTGGAAACGAAAGGATGGAACCCCTACGGAGGATGGCGAATCGGCATCCGGGATATCAACAATCGATACCACTACTATGCGCACCTGCAAGGTTATGAGAAAGGCATTGAAGTCGGCCATTTCGTCGAACCGGGACAAACGATCGGATGGGTCGGCAGCAGCGGTTACGGCCCGCCAGGCACGTCGGGGAAATTTCCGCCGCACCTGCATTACGGGATCTACCGGGATACCGGAAGCACGGAGTGGGCGTTTGATCCATACCCGCTGCTAAAGAAATGGGAGCAAGCCGAACGCTCCAAAAAAAACAAAAGGGCGCCCAGAAGATGACCGGCGCCCTTTAATGTTGTCCCCCTGCACCGGATTCCGTATCGAGCGGCTCCTTCGAGCCCACGTTTCCTCCTCCTGCATTTCCCTCGATTTCGCCCGCCCCCGGCCCCTCGGCTCCGTTCGGGATGACCGTATCTTCCTTGTTGGTGTTCGGTGTTTCGGCCGTGCCGTGCCCGCCCGGCAGCACCGGGAGCGCAATGTTCGGCGCATCGGCCCCGCCCTCGCCGACCGGATTGCCTTTACTGTCATAATAGTACATGGGCACATCCCCAACGACAAGCAGGTATGAGACCGGAATTTCCGTCTCCACCGCCTGCGACTCCATGTTAAAGGGGACGACCACGGCCAGTTCCGTTTTTACCCGGAGGAACACTTCCACAAGGATCATGTTAATGCCGGCGTCCTGGCGACGGGTATTCAAGTCGACCTTCACATCGCCTTTCGGCTCGATCTTGATCGGGATGCTTGGGCCGAAGGAAGCCAGGATCGGACTGCCGAGCGCCTGCCCCAACGGGATGGATTCCGATAGCCGAGCCACTTCGTCCAGCGTATGCCGAACCGTTTGAATCGTCTCGGACGTCACCTTCATATGGGCGGAGTAATTCAGCATAAACCCGGTGATTTTTCCGTTATCGTCCGTTTTCCAATCGATCAGTTGCCCCACCTGCTGTTGATTCGCCACCTGGGCGGAAATTGCGTCGTTGATCGATTCCGTGGCGATCTGCTTGACCCGGATCTGAGCCAAGTGAATGATCGGCCCCGTCATCCGGCTTTCCACATACTGAACAAATTGAAACAACCCGAAGATGGCGATGATCACGACGGCAATCCAGATTTTCCGCCTGCGCTTTGGCCGTCTTGTCCGGCTCCGCCATCCGCGTCGTCGTATCCGCATGTTGCACCCCCTCTGCAGCGGGAAACTTCTTTCCGGAAGATATTCGAAACTCGATGAACCACTACTCTAAAAGCTATGCGGGACAGGGGCAAAAAAGAAGGACGCGCGGATGGTAACGGAAGATTGTACGATTTATCACTTGATTTTTCATAATCGTTTGCTTATAGTACTTTAGTATCACTTTTTTAGTTGGGAAGTGCTCCGATTCAGACTTAAAAGCGCTCATGATTCGTGTTATAATATTCATTATTATGTATAAATATACAAGGGGATCTTCATCATGACCAGCTCGAAAACACTGTACCAAGTCACCTTGGAATTAAGAAAAGATCAGCTTTATTCCGAGATTACGCCGTGGAGATTGCTCGTTGAAACCAAGCGTTACTACGAGATAAAACGGATCAACGGATCGGTCAAACGGCTGTATAAGGAGAAGCTGAACACGGCCATTCAGGAGACAAAGCACTATGCCGACGGTCTGCTGGCGATGTCCGCGTTTTGCCGGGAGGAGCATATCGAGGATACTCATACATACCTCATCGAACAATTGGACTCGAAAATCAACCACTATCTGCAGGACTTGGAATTGAACAAAAAAGCGCTGCATTCGAACCTAACCCTCAAAGGCTACTCCTAGATAAAACCCCGAAACCAGTCGATCCGGCTTCGGGGTTTTACGTTTCGCTTATGAAGGAGATAGAAGCCTATTATTGGGGGAATGGACCGGAATTCTGGGTCGACGAAAAATACCGCTGCCGCATCGCTTCGTACAACAGCACCGAGGCCGCCATCGCCACGTTCAGCGATTCGGCCTTGCCGCGCATCGGAATCAGCAGGCCGTCGTCCATCAGCGCGCGGACTTCCGGGCTGAGGCCGCTGCCTTCGCTGCCGAACAGCAGCCACACCGGCTGCGTGAAGTCGTAGGCGAAGCAGTTCGCCGCCGCCTGCAAGCTCGTGCCGGCCAGCCGGATGCCCCGCTGCTTCGCCTGCGGCAGCACCTCCGCCAGGTCGCCGTGCACGACCGGCAGATGGAACAGCGAGCCCATCGTGGCGCGCAGCACCTTGGGCCCGTAGATGTCGGCGCAGCCGGCGCCGACGATCACCCCATCCGCACCGACCGCGTCGGCGCTGCGGATGATCGTGCCAACGTTGCCGGGATCCTGCACGCCGTCCAGCACCACCACCAGGCTCCGCTCCCGGTCCAGGAGCGGAGCGATCGGCCCGCGGTCCTTGCGCACGACCGCGAACACCGGCTGCGGCGTCTTCGTATCGCTGCATTTGGCAATCACGGCGGCGGACACGCCGATCCACTCGGCGTCCAATCCCGCGGACACCGCTGACTGCAGCTCGGCGGGAATGCCGCCGACGGTGTCGTAGCAGACGCATTCCACATCGGCCCGCGCCTGCAGCGCCTCCTGCACCAGATGAAGGCCTTCGATCAAATATTTGCCCTGTTTGTCCCGGTTTTTCTTCTCAAGCAGCCCGGCCCATTCTTTGACGCGGGAGTTCTGCGGAGACCTAATTTCCATACCTGCTTCATCCTTAATCAGCTAGTCATCATGATTTACAAAAGCCGACGGGTTCGAGCGAACGTACCGGACGGTTTGCCTTAAGACTCCGCGTAGGCCAGCTCCAACTTCGTCAAATCGCCTTTCTCGCCGACGATAACGAGCACGTCCTCTTCCGTCAGCCGATCCGTTGCCGCCGGCGAAATATTCATTTTGCTGCCCCGTTTGATCGCCATGACGTTGCAGCCGAACCTCGCACGGATATCCAGCTCGATAAGGTTCTTGCCGACCATCTGCGAGCTGACGCGCATCTCCACGATACTGTACTCCTCGGACAGTTCGATATAATCCAATATGTTCGGGGAGGTCAGATGATGCGCCACCCTCAGTCCCATATCGCGTTCCGGAAAAATGACCTTATCGGCCCCGATTTTCTGCAAAACCTTGCCGTGCAGTTCGTTTTGGGCCTTGACCACAATGAGCGGGCCGCCCATGTCCTTCAGGATCAGCGTCGTTAAAATACTGGCCTGGATATCCTCCCCGATAGCCACGACGACGACGTCAAAATTGCGAATTCCCAGCGCGCGCAGCGCCTCTTCATCGGTGGAGTCCGCGGAAACGGCATGCGTGACCAGGTTCGCCACGGCTTGCGTATGATGCTCGTCCGTATCGATAGCCAGTACGTCAAACCCCATGCTGCTGAGTGAAGTTGCCACGCTTAATCCAAATCGGCCCATGCCAATCACGGCAAACTGTTTTTTGGCTGTATTTGCCATGTTCTCACCACCCATAACATAATCCATCCGAATTAGTATACCACAATCCCGCTAACGAGTTGACTCGCTTGGGGAAATCCCTCATGCGCAGTTGTCCCTGCACGGCTGCTGCTTTGTACCATTATCCCTTTCGTTAAGGGTGGGGCAAGAGGGGCGGCCGGGATGTGGAGCAAACCAGAATCAAGTTCAGCGAAACAGACCATTCAGGGAAAACAACATGCAGGTTAGTGAAACGGATCTGATCAAACGGGATAATCGTGCAAAGCGTCCGGACAGCAGGGGGTTTACCTGGGATCACCAGAAACAGCGAATGCTTGTATGTTCCCCGAACCGATCGGGCAAATTAACACCGGGCAAGTCATATATTTCAAGGAGGGAAAAGGCATGCCATCGATTACACTCGATTTGCGTCAAGCGATAATGCACAAAATCCACGGCCAGGACGAACAGGGGCTGCGGGAGATGATCGAAGGCTCGATCGATGCCCAGGAAACGGCGTTGCCGGGCCTTGGCGTCGTCTTCGAAACGATCTGGAAGCATATCGATGCGTCCGAACAAAACGAACTCCTGTCCGTGCTTAAAGAGCAGGTGGATCATACCAGCCTCAAGCCTTTGAAATAATTCTGCCCTGAAAAAACAAGCGAGCCTTCTGCCCGTCGCCAGACGGACGGAGGGCTCGCTAAAATCAATATTTCGCGCCGCTTGAAACCGCCGCCCGTTCCCTCAACCGACGAACGAATTAAGGCGCCGTCTCCAAAAACTTGGCGTCCGGATTTTTCTCCATCGCCGTCCGCATCGCGTATTCGTTCTCGAACAACGCGACGTAGTTGCCTTTCTTATCCTTCACCAACGTCGAATTGATCCGGAACTTGGAAGGATCGATCTTGTCGCCCACAATCCAGCGCGCGAACTGGAACGGCATCCGCTGCAGTTGCACATCCACGCCGTATTCGCCTTTCATCCGGTACTCGAACACCTCGAACTGGAGCTGTCCGACCACGCCCAGCAGCGTATCCTCGAAGCCAACCGTCGTGAACACCTGGATCGTACCTTCCTCGGTCAACTGATCGATGCCTTTCTGATATTGCTTATGTTTGAGTGCGTTCTTCACCGTCACCTTGGCGAAAATCTCCGGCGAGAACGTCGGCAGCTCGTCGAATACAATTTCGCTGCCTTGGCTCAGCGAGTCGCCGATCCGGAAAATCCCCGGGTCAAACAGCCCGATGATGTCGCCCGGATACGCCTCGCTGACGATATCGCGGTCCTGGGCCAGGAATTGCTGCGGCTGGGACAACTTGATTTCCTTGCCCGCACGCACATGCTTGACGGACATGCCGCGTTCGAACTTGCCGGACACGATGCGCAGGAAAGCGATCCGGTCGCGGTGGGCCGGGTTCATGTTCGCCTGGATTTTGAACACATATCCCGAGAACTTCTCGTTCGTCGGTTCGATCATGCCCTGCGTGCTGCGGCGCGGCTCCGGCTTGGGCGCCAGCTGCAGGAAGTTCTCCAGAAACGTCTGCACGCCGAAGTTGTTGACCGCACTGCCGAAAAAGACCGGCGTCAGTTCTCCGCGGCGCACCTTCTCCAAATCAAACGGATCGCCCGCGACGTCCAGCAGCTCCAAATCCTGGCACAGCTGATCGTGGAGGTAGTCGCCCGCCATTTCGCGAATGACCGGATCATGGTAATCCTCCACTTTTTTCACCTGAATCGCCTGATGATCGTCGCCTTGGAACAGCTCGACCTGGTTCTTCATCCGGTCGTAAACGCCGGACAGCTCGCGGCCCATACCGATCGGCCAGTTCATCGGGACCGAGCGGATGCCCAGCACCTGCTCGATTTCCTCCATCAACTCAAACGGATTCCGGCCTTCCCGGTCCAGCTTGTTAATGAAGGTGAAGATCGGAATGCCCCGTTTCGCGCACACCTGGAACAGCTTAATCGTCTGCGCCTCGACGCCTTTGGCCACGTCGATCAGCATGACAGCGCTGTCCGCCGCGGTCAACGTGCGGTAGGTATCCTCCGAGAAATCCTGGTGGCCCGGCGTATCCAGAATGTTCACCCGATGGCCGTTATAATCAAACTGCATGACGGAAGAAGTGACGGAAATCCCCCGTTGCTTCTCAATTTCCATCCAATCACTCGTCGCGTGTTTGCTTGCTTTGCGCGCCTTGACCGAACCGGCGAGGCGAATCGCGCCGCCGAACAGCAGCAGTTTTTCGGTCAGCGTCGTTTTCCCGGCGTCCGGGTGGGAAATGATCGCAAACGTGCGCCGTTTGTCCACTTCCTGCTGCAGCACTTGGTCCAATGCTTTGCTCATGCTCACTTTCCTCTCGTTCTCACAAATTCACGTTCTCTATTGTAACATATTTTGTCCCTCTGTTAAGCAAAAACACCTTACGCCCTTGCCGGGACATGAAGGTGTTTCCAGCCATCCTTATTCTATTCGTCCGCCGCCTTTGCGGGTGACAGCGTGATCCGAATTAATTCTGTTTGATCCAAATGACATTGTCTTCCTCCTGCCCGTTCACCGGCCACCAATGGAAGCCATCCTTCGCGAGCAGCTCATCGGCTTCTTTCGGTCCCCAGGAGCCGGCAGGGTAAGTGCTGATGTCGGACGGATTCTGCGCCCAAGCGGCGGCGATCCGGTCGACGAAGGCCCAAGCCGTCGCCACTTCGTCCCAACGGGTGAAATACGTCGAATCCCCCTGCGCCGCATCATGAATCAGGCGTTCGTATGCCTCCGGCGAGTTGATACCTACCAGGCAGCTTTGGCAGAATTCCATCGCCAACGGTTCGATTTGCGATTCCGACCCCGGCTTCTTGGCATTGATCTTGATGTAGATGCCTTCCATCGGATTTACGCGGATCACCAGCAGATTCGGCTCCAGCGTGTGCTTTTGACCGAGGTAGACGTTCGTCGGCATCTGCTTGAATTCGACGACGACCTCCGTCGTTTTGACGGGAAGTCTCTTGCCGGTGCGAATATAAAACGGCACGCCGGCCCAGCGGAAGTTGTCCACAAAGACTTTGGCCGCAAAATACGTTTCCGTATTGGAATTCGGATCAACCTTATCCTCTTGGCGATAGCCCGGGAACTTCTTGCCCTGCGCTTCCCCTTCGGTGTATTGCCCGCGCACCACGTGTTCCTTGACTTCCTGAGCCGATTCATAAGGCCGCAGCGAGCGCAGCACCTTCACCTTCTCATCGCGGATGTCCTCGGGAAACAAGCGGCTAGGCGGCTCCATGGCGATCATCGTGAGCATTTGCAGCATATGGTTTTGTCCCATGTCGCGCAGCGCGCCGGCGTGATCGTAATACCCGCCGCGTTCTTCCACGCCGACCGTTTCGCTCAGCGTAATTTGCACATTGGCGATATGCTTGTTGTTCCACAGGGGTTCAAAAAAAGCATTCGCAAACCGAATCACCTCGATGTTCTGCACCATTTCTTTGCCGAGATAGTGGTCGATCCGGTAGATTTCCTCTTCCTTGAACACCTGGCTCAATTCTTCGTTGAGCTTCTGGGCCGACTGCAGGTCGTAGCCGAACGGCTTCTCGATCACCAGCCGGTGCCAGCCTTCGCTGCTCAACATGCCGCCTTTCCGCAGGTTGAAGGACACGCTGCCGAACAACTCCGGCGCCAACGCCAAATAAAACAGGCGGTTTCCGGGAATGCCGAAGCGCGTCTCCACGGATTCGGTCAACTCTCTGAGTTCGCGGTAACCGTCAACGTTGTTGATGTCCAGCGATTTATAGGAGAAATGATCGGCAAACCGCGCCCATTGCTCCTTATCGCCGATTTTGTAACGGCAGAATTCCTCGATGGAACGATACAGATCGTCCTTGAATTCCTCGTCCGAGCGCGGACGCCGGGCGACGCCAACCACGGCGAAATCCTCGGCCAATTTCCCTTCGCGATATAAGGAATAGATGGCCGGGAAGAGCTTGCGGCGCGCCAAGTCACCGGTGGCTCCAAAAATGAAAAATACCGCCCCTGGGGGCCGAACCGTTTCCTGAGTTAGATTTTCAGCCATGGCTCCTCATTCTTTCTATGTAAGATGGGTGAATTTAATCTCGATTCCCGATCAAGGGCATGTCTTTACATGGCATCACGGGATGTGATGCCATTTTAGCATATTCGCCTTGCGGATGCCATCATATAAATTTCAGAAAATAATCGATTTTCAGAAAATTAATTAAACTTTTTCCGAATTGGTGATTTGCAGCACGCGAAACCTCCCGCGTTCGCCGTACAGCTCGTCCGTTTCATAGACCGTGATTTCCGAATAGCGGCTTCGTGGATACAGCAGCAGATGGCGCACTCTCCTCATCCCTCCTTGACTGTTCCCGAATTCTCGGCTCAAAATTCTACGCTCAACAGCGGCGTCCCGATCGTGATCTCGTCCATTCCGGTGCCGCTGTTGCGGTGAACGGCCACTTGCAGCGCCACGCGATGGACGCCGCTTTGAACCGCAATCGGCAAAGCGTCGACCGAATAGGTGCGGCTCGCCGTTCGCCCATCCGCAAACTCTTCCGCCTGCTTCAGCTTGAGTTTAGGCAAATGATTGATCTTGGCTTCCAGTTCGGCAAGCGTGGCGGCAAGCATCGACACCCCGGAATCCGCCTGGCTTCCGGCCGCGATCGCAGGCCAGGCCATGCCCTGTATCGCGGCGTTCCAATCGATCCGTACGCCTTCGTCCGCCAGCGATTCGCCCGCCGTTCGCTGGGCTTCCTGCAGACGCTCCAATGTCGCCTTGTCGCCGCCTGCCGCCTCCATTCGAAGCATCGCATAGTGCTGGCCTTCATCCAGGGTCGTAAGCTCCAACTCGGCGGGAAATCCCCCAATGAACCCCTGGATCTCGTAAACCGTGCGGCCCTGGACGGTCCCTGCCTCCGGAACGGGCAGGCCCAAACGGCTGGCCAATGCGCCGGCGGCTTCCTCCGCGGAAAGCAGCGAGCTCCATTCGCCCTGCCATTTCAGCGTCAGGCGGAACGGATCCGGCGTCACGGCTTGGCCTATCGAGTACAAGCCGGCCAGTTGCCGCTCCGCCGCCTCGAGCGGGCCGGGGGCGGCCGCTTCCCGCCCGGTTTCCTTGAATCGCTGCAAGCCGACCAGCAGCATCGCGCAAATGAGGATCAACAAACCGACTTTCCATAACTTGCGGTTTTGCATGCGACAAGTCTCCTTTGCAAATAATAAACATATCATCGAGCCAGAAGATTAAGACGGGAGAAATTTATGATCCGCTCGCCAAAACCTACGAAATTGCAGGCCATCATGACCCTGATGCTCACCATCGGCATCACGAACCATGTCTTTATCATACCCGCACTGCTGCAAATCGCCAAACGGGATGCCTGGATTTCCGTGCTCTTTGCCGGTGTGCCCTTTGCGGTCGTGGTGGGCCTGATTCTTTTCGCTTCGTCTCGGATCGGAACCGAGCCCCTACCCGAATGGATTCGCGAACGGTTCGGCCGATTTCCTGCTTTTTTGTTTCGCTGCGTCGTGACGGCGTTCTTTTTCGTAACGGCGTGGTCCAGCTTATTCGACACCGTGATGTGGATGAAGGTGACCTTCCTGCCATCTACCCCGGTCTTGGCTACCTCGTTGATTTTGATGCTTTTATGCCTGATCGGAGCCTTAAAAGGGATGAGAACGATCGCCGTCACTTCGGGCATTCTGCTGCCGCTGGTCGTGCTGCTCGGCATTTATGTCGCCCTCGTCAACGTGGAATACAAAGATTACAGCCTGCTGTTCCCCCTTTTCGAACAGGGATGGAATCCGGCATTGAAAGGCATGTTGTACGCTTGTTCCGGTTTGTTCGAATTGTATTTCATCTTGTTTCTTCATCCCTACCTGGAAGCGCCGTTGAACCGAAAACAATTGATCGTGTTCGCGTGCATTCTCTTAGGTTTGACCCTTGGCCCTTTGACCGGCGCTATCATAGAATTCAACCCGTTCGAGGCCGCCGTCCAGCGTTACCCGGCCTACGAGGAATGGAGAATCGCCGGGTTCGGCAAATACATAACGCAAACCGACTTTTTCTCGATCTACCAATGGTTGTCCGGCAGTTGTATCCGCATCTCCTTTGCCTTGATCGTCATCGCCGACATGTGGAAGAGACCGGCGACACGCTGGAGAACTTCCTTGCTCTCCGTCCTTGCCGTCATTCTAGTACCGCTAGGCTGCTATGCCTTAACCGACGTCGAGTTCCAGCATCTGATGGTTCGATACGTTTTTCCGGCGAACGCCTGCTTCATCTTGGGCCTGACGCTCTTGATCGCAATCGCCGCCTTGTTTCGATCTCGCAAGAAAGGACGAACCGCATGAATGCCAGCGACCGGCCTCACAGCCAAAAGGAACGCCCTATCGATATCCCGTTCCTCAACCAATATTTTCAGCACTCGGCCGATGTCAAGATTCGCCAGTTCGACGCGGGCGGGGAGCACAGCCACCCGATTACCTTAATCTACTGCGAACCCATGACCGATATGAAACAGTTAAACGAATACGTCCTTCCCCGTCTGGCCGACCTGTTTCGGGAACAGGTTGACCCTGGAATCGAGGCGATCGAACGCAATCGTTTTTTGCCGCTGAATCCGATCAAGGAGCCGGACTTGCTGCATCATCTTTCGCTTCTGGTCTACTCCGGCAAGCTGGCGATTTATTTTGAAGAGCGGGAGGCCTTTTTCAGTTTCGATATCTCCAGTCCCCCGGGCCGCTCTCCGGAAGAAGCCAATACGGAAGCTGCGGTCAAGGGATCCCGAGACGGATTTACCGAGAACTTGACGACCAATATCGGTTTGATTCGAAAACGGCTGCGAACCCCTTCGCTCTGCGTGGAGGAGATCATCAAGGGAACGCGGGGCGAATCGCGAATTGCGCTGTTCTACATTCAAGACGTCATCAGTCCGGAAATTCTCGAGGAAGCGCGAAAACGGCTGAACGGGATCGATACGGACGCCATCATCGGCACCTCGTTTATCGAATCCGTCGTGACCGGTTCGAAAACCAGGTCCATCTTTCCGCTGACCGATTATTCGGGAAGACCGGACTATGTTACCGATGCCCTGCTGGCCGGCCGATTCGCCGTACTGGTGGACGGGAACCCGATCGCGATCATCGCTCCCGTTACGCTCATGAATCTCCTGATTTCTCCGGAGGATGCCAACACCCCGTTTTATATCGTATCGTTGCAAAAGGTGCTGAGGATTGTTGGATTGACCATCGGATTATTTCTGCCGGGCTTTTATGTAGCGCTGACCAGCTTCAATCTGGAGCAAATTCCCGTTCCTCTGCTGGCGACTATCAGCAATTCGCGGCACGGCTTGCCTTTTCCGGTCCCGTTCGAGGCCGTCATCATGCTGTTTCTGTTCGAGATTTTCAACGAGGCGGGCAGACGCTTGCCGCAAGCCATCGGGCAAACGATTACGGTGGTAGGCGGGTTGATTATCGGAGATGCCGCAATTCGCGCCGGGATCACGTCCCCGACGATTATCGTAGCCGTGGCGATCGCGATCGTTGCAAGTTCAACCCTGGAAAATCAAACGTTAAGCGGTACGGCAGCCCATCTCCGGCTCGGCATTGTACTGCTGTCCTCCTTCTTCGGAATGTTCGGGTTTTTGATCAGCTTAATCGGATTAGTCCTCTATCTCTCCTCATTGGAGTCCTATGGCGTGCCTTATTTGTCCCCGTACTCCCCGTTCGTTAAGAGAGATTTTGCCGAAAGCGTGTTCAAGAAACCGTCGGACTCGATCAAGAAGCGGCCTCGCATCCTACATCCGCACGACAAAACCGCAAGGAGGGACAAACCTTGAGAGCAGTACCGGCTATCCTGTTGCTCATCCTGATGTTGACGGGATGTTGGGACATCAAAGAAGTGCAGCATAGCAATTTCATCACCGCGCTGGGGGTCGATTATGCGGAAGGGCGCTATATCATTTACGCCCAGCTTCTGGACTTTGCGGAAATTGCCAAACAGGAAGGAAAGGTCGAGACGGGCAAAGGAAAAATATGGATCGGTAAAGGCGAAGGCAAGACGATCGACGAGGCGTTGAGTTCTCTCTACCCCGCATCGGAGCAGCAAACGCTTTGGACGCATGTTCGGGCGATCGTCTTTTCCAAAGCGCTGCTCGACAAGCATTTGCCCGAATCCATCAACAGCTTGATTCAAACCCGCGATCTTCGGTACACGCCTTGGGTATTCGGCACCGACAAGGAGATCCCCGACATTTTTTCAAGCATCTCTCTCTTGAATGAATCGACACTTAATTCGGAGTTGCTCGATCCTGAGGAAGTGTTCAAGCAATATTCCTTCGTCCGGCCCATCCGGGTCATAGAACTGATGAACGGCGTGAAGGAACCGGCCGTTACGAAGATTCTGCCCTTAATCAGTTGGACCGATGAGGTTTGGAAAGGGGAAGGCAAACCCGTCCCTCAAGTGAAGCTCGTCGCTGCTTACGCTATCGCGCAAGGCCAAAACCGCGGACTTCTCGATCCAACGATGCTTCAGGGAGCAAGGTATGTCGCTTTCAAAAATGTGGGCCAATATCCGTTGGCCATGACCATGGAGGGCGGATCGCCGATGACGCTGATCATAAGCCATTGCGATCCGCACATTCGGATCGGCGCCGGAGTCGATAACCTTAGGGTTCGTATCCGGGTTGGCGTCAAAGCTTATATCACCGAGTCGGGCATGACGGGCAAAGTCACGGCCGCCACCATTAAAGCGTTGGCCGAAAAGAAAATCGAACAGGACATCAGACGTGCCTTTACGGCGGCAAAGGCCAAAAATATCGACCTCTACAATTTGGAGGAGAAGTTGTACCGCTATGATCAGGCACGCTGGAAACAGCTCCGTTCCCGCGGCAAGCCGCTGATTTCCCTGATGGAATTGGATCAAGTCACGCCGGTGGTAACCATCGTCCACTCCTCCTCCTATAAATTGCTGGACCCATAGAAAAACGGTTTGCCGGAGCAAAATCACTCCGCCAAACCGTTTTTATAAGCGTATATGGCCGCTTGGGTACGATCCTCAACCCCCAGCTTCGCCAAAATATTCGTGACATGGAACTTGACCGTTTTAATTCCGATGATGAGCTCATCGGCGATATCCTGATTGGATTTGCCCTGGGCCAGCAGGCGCAGAACGTCCATTTCGCGTTCGGTCAGCTCCTCGTGAGCCGGTGCCTCCACCTTCGGCTGGCGGAACCGGTTCATCATCTTGGAAGCGACTTGCGACTCCAGTACCGACTGGCCGCGGGCCGCGGCGCGGATTGCCTCGGCGATTTCGGAAGCGCGCGACGTTTTGAGCAAATAACTGAAAGCCCCGGCCTCGATAACGGGGTACATCTTCTCGTCGTCCAGATAACTGGTGAGCACAATCACCTTGCTGTCCGGATGCAACGCGAGCAGTTGCCGGGTGGCTTCAATCCCGTCCATCCCCTCCATAACCAGATCCATTAGCACGACATCCGGCCGGTATTCCTGCGCCAGGCGGATTCCCTCTTCCCCGCTGCTGGCTTCCCCGACGACCTCGATGCCGTCTTCGGTGCCGAGTACCGCCGCCAGGCCGATTCTCACCATTTCATGATCATCCACAAGCAGTACCTTAATCTCCTTGTCTTCCATCTCCATGGTTGACCTCTTCCCCGCTTTCCTCATTAAATAGTGGCACAGTCATATCAATTCGCGTCCCCTTGCCGGGCGCGGTGATAAACTGAATCGATCCGCCGATCTCATGAATGCGTTCCTGCATGGTGGACAAGCCGTAGGAAGCCTGCTTCTTGTCGTCCAAATCGAACCCCATGCCGTTATCGCGCAGCGTTACCTTGACAGCTTCGCCCCGGCGGTGAATCCGAATCTCCATCTTGTCTGCCTTGGCATGTCGCAGCGTATTGGACATCGCCTCCTGAATGATGCGGAACAGATGGTTTTCGATTCCCTTGCCCAAGTTTAAATCCTCATCCATCTCCAGCGTCAAATCCATCGGCACCTTGGTTTTCAGCTCCTTGACCAGGTCGCGCAAACCTTGGGACAACTCCTTGCCTTCCAGATAGACCGGCCGCAAGTGCAACAGCAACGCCCGCATTTCCGACTGGGCGACGGAAGCCATTTCTTCGATGAGCTCAACCTGCCGCTGGGCCTTGTCGAAATCCTTTTCCAGCGTTCTTCCCACGGCCGTGGCCGTCATCGAGATGGCGAACAACTGCTGGGAGACGGCGTCATGCAACTCGCGCGCAAGGCGCTGTCGCTCCTCCACGATGGCCGAAACCCGGGCTTGCTCGGCCAGTTGGGCGTTATGCGTCGACAACCGCTGAAGGGAAGAGACCTGATCCTCCCAGCGTTTGCCGATCCGTTCCAACTGCTCGGCGAGTCGGCCCAGTTCATCTTCGCCGAGCTTCGGAACGCTCCCGGTTTGGTTGCCTTTCTCCCATTGCAGGAGCGCTTCGCGCAGGCCGTCGATCTGCCGCTTCGGGCGATACCCCTGAATCAAACCGTAAGCCGCTCCGATGATGACAAGCAGCGACAGCAGCGTAATGCCGGCCTTGATGCCCGTTCTCCAGGACGATTGAGGTTGAATATACCCGTATGTGTACAGCACGTAAAAGGTGGCCGCCATCATAATAACAGACAGGAGAATCCCTCCGCGCATGCTGCGGGATACCATATTGCTCGTCTTTCTGGATTTCATGCGGGACGTTCCTCCTGTCTCAAGTTAATCGTATATCGACATCTCCTACAAGATAGGAAATGATGATTTTCACTTTTTGGTCACGGAGCTCGTAATTCGGCGACTTCCAATACAGCCGATTGAGCATTCCCGTTTCTTTGTCTTGGCCGAAATCGATTTGTCCGAACAAGACAAACGCCTCGATCTCCACCCCGTAATCCTCCGGGATCACCAGATCGACATCGGCGACGATCCCTTGGAACATGAGGACGTTATGCCCTCCTTCCACCATCGCCAGCGACAAATCGATGTCGAGTTCCCCAACTACATGCCACATGCTCGTATTCCGCAAGCTCCACGGATCGCGATCCCACCGAATGCTGGAGGTGATGTTCTGCTTCTGCACATAATTGCCTTGGGGCTGAGTTTTGCGAATCTTGGCGTAATAGTAGCCCAGCGAGATCATCAGAATCGCCAGGACCAGCATGAAATGATCAAGCAGGATCATCCCGCCGCCGATCGCCAGTAAGATATAGCCGGTTTTGACCTGCTCTCCCTGCCGGATCTTATAAATGCCGAACACAAGAAAAAAGAGGGCGACAATCGTGAAGAAACTCAGCCACTTCCCGAAAATCAACAGTACCCCGAATCCAATCAAGCCGATGGCTAAGAACCTTTTCCGCGTATCCATGCCGCACCTCCCTGCAGGTTCATAGAGTCGTAAAAAGCCATAACGGTATGGGACCCCATACCGCATGGCTTCACCAGTATTTAGAATATCACAATGTCCGGCGGACGTGTAGTTATTCCTTGTTTTCCTCGCGGGCCGCGGACGGGTTCATTTTCGCTTTCAGCGCTTCAAGCTGCGCATCCACTTTCAACTGCTTCTCGGCATCCGCCGGGCTGATGTACGTGGAAGGCGAGGTTCCCCGATAGACAACGCCGGCCACTTCGGCTTCCGCTTCCATCTGCATGATCTTCTCTTCCATCCGATGGAAACCAAGCGAAGCATTGCCGCTTTCGATCGTATGCAGGCTGCTGATTTGCGACATTTGCTTTCTGGCCTTCGCCATTTGCGCACGGCTTACCAGCTCGTTCCGTTTGTTACGCAGCTTGTAGAATTCGTCTTTCATCTCGTGCAGTTGCTGTTTGAGTTCGGCTGCCTGAGCTTCCGACTGAGCATGCAGCTCGGCGAATTCCGTTTGCTTTTGATCGTAATGGATTTTCTCTTCCAGCATTTTACGGGCTACTTCTTCCTGACCATTGCGAAGTGCAATTTCGGCTTGAGCTTCACGCTGCGCGGAAATGCGAGCCGCTTCGTCCAGACGCTGCTTCATCCGGCGCTCGTTGGCCATTTGCTTGGCCACCGTCACCTCGGCGTCGCGAATTTCAGCCTCCATATCACGCAGGTACTGGTTGAGCATGACAATCGGGTCTTCCACCTTATCCAGCAAATCGTTTACAGACGCTTTCGTAATATCCTTAATTCTTTTGAATACTCCCATGTTTTACACTTCTCCCTTCTCGTAGTCGGAGAGCTTCTTCCGCAGCTCTTCCAGTTCTTTTTTCATGGCTTTCTTTTCGATATCTTCCATCATGGAATCCAGGTTGGAAGCACCCGGGGCCGCTTGAAAACCGGGTCCCGGAGCGCCCGCGCCATATTGCGGCGGCTGGGTTCCGTAAGTATTTCCGTTTGGAGCTCCGTAGGGCGGGCGGGCACCGAAGCGGGGATCCTCGTAGAAGTCCCGGCGTTTCGGGTCATAACCCGGCTGAGGACCGGCGCCCGGCCATCCGCCGTTATAATACGGATCGTGAGGCGGATACGGCTCCTTGGAGATGACCAAGGTTGCGATACAGTAGATGAATATCGTCATTCCGCCGGTGAAGAAAATGCTGAGAATAGCGATCAGCCGGAGCATGCCGACGTTAATGCCGAAATATTCGCCCAGCCCGCCGATCAAACCGCTAATCCAGCGATCCCGTCTGGAACGGTACAAAGGTCTTCCCATCGATCTTACTCCTCTCCCTGGTTATTCAGCTTCTGCTTCAAGCGGGAGAGCTCCTGTTCCAGAGTCGATTGGATGGCGGAGCCGGCTTGGTTCAAGAATTCCGAACCCGCTCTCCGCAAATCGCGCAGGCTGCGGGCTTCCCATTCCATATCGGACACCCGATCCTCCAAGCGATGGAACATCTTCGGCACGTCCTGCACGCCGTAACCGCTCATCCGCTGGTTCATCCGCTGCTGTAAACGAAGCGTCTCCATTCTTGCGTAGTAGTACTGACGTTTGCTGTAAACGACCTGATATTCGGTCTTCAGTTCATTCAGTTGGGCTTCCAATTCCTGCAGCGATTCCAAGCTTTGCGAGTACAATTCGGTGTATTGCTCAACCTTTTCCTCGTACAGCATCTTCTCCTGCAGGGCCAGCTTCGCCAAGTGCTCCTCGCCCGCTTTCAAGGCGAGCAACGCTTGTTCCTCGCGTTTGTCGCGCATCACCTTGGCCTGATCCACTTGCTGCTTCATCTGCTTCGCGTGGCCGCTGTATTGATGATGCAGCTTCTCGGCTTCGGCGATTTCCTGCCGCGTTTCGATCAAGAACTGGTCGATCAATCTGACCGGGTCCTGGGACTGCTCCAATTTCTCGTTCAAAGTCGCTACCGTAATATCTCGTACCCGACGAAATACGCTCATGACACCCTTCCCTCCTAACCTTTCGGTCCTCATTTCATGTTATTCTGCTTGTATACAATCAAATCAGTAACTCCGTCTTCCTCTTAAGGAAGAGATACCGTATACGATTAATCCGATACCCACCAGCGGAACGATCAGCCAAGCCAGCTTGGAGATCAGAGAAATGACCCCGAAAATCAGCACCAGCCATCCGAAGAAGGCGTTCCCCCGGCGTATCCCGTAATAACCGAGACCGATCATGACGATCGCGATCACCAGTCCGAACAGGCTGCCCAGGAAAGGAGTCAATTTGCCGAGCAGAATCAGGGCGCCCAGGGCAATTAGTACAATAGCGAATACATTCGGTCGATTTGTTCTCATCGATATATCACCGCCTCTCATTTGATCAACCTTATGTCTCTATTCTAGGTGGATTACGGGTTTTCCAAAACGGACCCCGGACGGTTTTTGAACCTAGACCTAAGTCGAGGATGCGCTCGGCCTGAGGGTTCACAGGCCGGAGGGCCTCATATCGAAGATGACGCGGCTTACGAACGGAGCCCGACACCGTGTGTTCACGGAGGTATGGAGCAGTGCAGAAGCCCCTGCCGCCTCGCTGCAAGATGAAGCCACGCGGGCGACGTTTCAACGCGCCATGCCGCTGATCGCCGGCGTGGAGTAGTCGATTCCGCTCCGCCCCGTTGGCGGGAAAGGCATCAAGTAGGCCGCTCCCGGCCTTCCCCGCTTTCCGCTTGGTGGAGGGAGTGGACGGCAGCGGCTCACACGAAATGCAAAAGTGCAGCTCTTTTTCGCCAGTGGGCGCCAATTCGGCCGATCAAATGCAAAAGTGCAGACGATTTTCGGCAAATCGCCTCTTCTCCCAGATTCATCCCCAAATCAAATGCACTTTTGCACTTCACCCGCTATGAAAGCGAAATCTGCGGAAAATCACCTGCACTTCTGCAGTTGGCTTGGCACCGACTGGGAAGGAGCAGACCGCTCCCCCGGATTCGTTCCCGAATGCAGAAAACCATTCCCGTTCTCGAGAAATATCCGTTTCAGTACCGTATTCTCCATATCCTTACCTTATCAAATTTCTGAAATAGGGTAGTAATTTTATACTTTTTTATATGTTGAAAATCATAACCACCCGTCCAACGGGTGGTTTGCTCTTGGGGTATAACCCCCTGTTGCCAAACTGCGCCTAAAGACGCTAGCCTGACAATAAAATTGTTCAGGCTCAGTGTATTTTGTCACCTTCACTTACCAGTTAAACTGGTTTACTTCTTCTTGCCACCGTTACTGCTGAACGGATCTTCATATTCTTTTACACTCAGCTTATCCATCGCCTGGTCGTGTACTTCTTGTTCACGAATATACTTTGCTACGGTAGCTTCATTCAGTCCCACTGTACTCACATAATATCCCTCCGCCCAAAATTTTCGGTTCCCGTATTTATACTTTAATTGGGCATGTTTCTCAAAGATCATGAGGGAACTTTTTCCCTTCAGATATCCCATGAAAGATGACACGGATATCTTTGGTGGAATGGCTACCAACATGTGTACATGATCCGGCATCATATGACCTTCTAGAATCTCCACGCCTTTATACTTACATAGACGTTTGAAAATTTCGATCAAGTCTTTCCTCACTTGATTATAGATTTCTTTCCGTCTATACTTCGGGGTGAACACAATATGGTATTTGCACATCCACTTTGTGTGAGCAAGACTGTAGTTCTTGTTTGCCATCTAAGACCATTCCTTTCATTGAGCCTGAACATCTCAATTTTATCGGGATGGTCTTGTTGGTCAAACCCTCGTTCCCTCCACCCGCATAGCGGGTGGTTTTTTGTTTCGCACGCTTCGCGTACTCAACTGGCTAAAGCCTAAATAAACTGACACCGGTCAGTACCGGTGCCAGTCCATTCCTTTCATTTTGGCGCTGAGCTTTGGCGGTCAAACTCCTTCTTCAGGTCGTCCCGAACGCTTTGCTCCCATAAGGGGACTCCGCTGCGATAAGCAGCCCTGCCGTTCAAATGCCCGGCAACAGGAGCAGTAACAAACACAAACACAATGCCAAGAAGCAGCTTGGCGCTTGCATCGGCATAATCCAAATAAATCAAGAAGTAAAAGAAGGCCGCACCCAGAATAAACAATATACCCAGCGTCGTGCTTTTCGTGGCCGCATGCGAGCGTAAGTAAGTGTCAGGAAGACGCAGAAGTCCAAAGGTGCTAAGTGCACTAAGAAGCGCACCGAGTAGCACGATAATCCCAATCAAAACTTCACCTATTTTCGTGATCTCCATCTTCGAAGACGATCCCCCTTTCGATAAATCTAGCCAATGAGGCCGTACCGATAAATGTAAGAATGCCAATTAGCAAAATGATATCGATATAAGCCTTCGTTTGCTGGAGCATGGAAAAAACAGCGATCATCGCCAGCAAATTGATTCCGATGGAATCCAGACTCATAATCCGATCGGGCAGCGACGGCCCCTTAAGCAACCGAAATAAGCAACCGAAAATGGACAAGGACAGGATAACGAGAGCTAGATACAGAAAAGTCGACATCACTTGCGCGTCACCTCCATAATCGCCCGTTCAAACGAGCCGCGGATCTGATTAACCAGGAGCTCCGCATCTGCTACATCCATGGCATGAATATATAATGTGTTCGTATTCCCCTCCGATGAAACCTCGAGCGTGAGCGTCCCCGGAGTCAGCGTAATTAGGCAGGACAACAACGTGAGCTCCCAGTTGCTCCGTAGCTCGGTTGAATAAGCGAGGATTCCCGGGCGGATGTTCAACCTCGGACGAACGATTTGCCGAATCACCGTAATACTGGAAATAACCAATTCTTTATTAAACAACATCAACAGCTTCAGAATTGCCCAAACCTTTTTCACATAAAAGTCGTTAGGCCATATCCGTCTGAATAAGCCGATTAACACCAGTCCGATCACAAAACCGACCAGAAATCCTGAAGCGGACCAGCTGCTATTCAAGAACATCCAGATGACGGCAATTAGAAGGTTAAGCAATATTTGCAGAAACATACCATCTACTCCTTATTCAAAATATCGGTCGGGCCACTAATTTTACCTCTTTAGTACGGCTTCCACATATAAATCAGGAGTTACGAGGATATGCCCTGCTTGCGATACGAATGTATTGACCGCTTCGGCACCTAGACCGATCCCGACGAGCAGCACAAGCAAGCCGGAGGTAATAGCCAATAAGCCTTTAAAACTCTCCTCGCCGGTTTCGCTGCGCTTTTCTTTCCCAAAAAAAGCCCCGATAAACACTCGAATTAAGGAATATAAAACCAACAGGCTTGAAAGGACCGCTACTGCGGTCAACAGATAATTTCCGGATTCCAGGCCTCCGCGGAGCATCAGCATTTTTCCCGGAAAACCGCTGAGTGGCGGTACTCCGACGAGTGCCAACGTCACGATGAAGAACAACCATCCGAGCAATGGATAACGCTTGATCAGACCGCCCATTTCCCTTAAATCATCCGTCCCGGCCGCTTTGATCAGCATGCCGCCAAGCAGGAACAATAGCGCTTTGGCCAACATATCGTGCAGCAGGTAAAAAATCACCCCATCCATCGAGGCTTTATTTCCGACGGCGATCCCAAAGCCGATAAAACCGATACCCAGGATCACGTTATAGTTAATGATCTTGTGAATATTGGTGTAAGCAACGGCGCCGATTCCGCCGAGAACCATCGTCACCATCGCCATCAAGCCGATCCCGTCACGTATGAGGTCCGGTTGATAGGGGAAGAGGAGCGTTACCGTCCTTACGATGGCATATAACCCTACTTTGGTAAGCAAAGCGGCGAAAACCGCTCTAACCGCGGTAGGAGGCGCACTATACGAACCGGGAAGCCAAAAGAACAGCAGTAGACCTGCCTTCAGCGCGAACACAGTCAATAACATAACGGCAATCACCGTCAAGATCCCCGCTTGTTCGAGCTCCGCAATTCGTACGGACAGGTGAGCCATATTCAGCGTCCCCGTTACGGAGTACAAGTAAGCTACGGCAGCGACGAATAGCGTGGAAGAGACAATATTGATCAAAATATACTTTAGGGTTTCCCGCAGTTGGCGTTTGGTCCCACCGAGTACAATCAGAGCATAGGAGGCGATAAGCATCACTTCAAAACAAACAAACAGATTGAACAAATCCCCTGTCAGAAACGACCCGCAAACGCCCACGATCAAGAACTGAAAGAAGGGATAGAAATAATAGCGCTCCCGATCCTGGCCGATCGTCCGAAAGGCATATAACAAGCAGGCCAAGCTGACAACAGAAGTGGACAGCACTAGCAGAGCAGCGAACATGTCCGCTACAAATATAATCCCGTAGGGTGGAAGCCACCCCCCCATATACAGGGTTTGAATCCCATCAAGATGCACCTGGCGCACGATCAAACAAGATACCACGAGATGGGCCAGCGAACCGACCAAACTTATCCAACGCTGAAGCATAATCCGGTTATGGCCAAAAATCAACGCCACCGCGGTGAGCAAAGGAATGATCAGCGGAAACACAAGCAGATTATTCATCCTCTTCCCCCCTTAGCTCCTCCATATCATCTGTCCCCAGCTTCTGATAGGCCTTATAAGCCAAAACGAGAAAAAACGAAGTAACTCCAAAGCTAATGACGATCGATGTTAATATGAGTGCCTGAGGAACAGGATCAACATAGGATGAAGCGTTCTCCCCGAGAAGTGGAGCCGCTCCGTTTTTCAACCGAGCCATCGTAAGCAGAAGCAGATGAACGCCATGCGTTAGCAAAGACGTCCCCAAGATGATTCGAAGCAGGTTTTTGGATAGGATGAGATACACCCCGACCATAAACAAAATGCCTACGGTCAAAGACATGATCAATTCCATGACTTTTTGTCCCCTCCTATCGATAATATGATCGTCATGGTTACGCCCACTACCGTCAAATAGACACCAAGGTCGAACAAGACAGCCGTTGCCAATTCAACATCGCCCAGAATCGGCAAATGGAAGTGATCAAAGGCGTGAGTCAAGAACGGCACATCAAACAAAAGTGAACCCAGGCCGGTAAGATAGGCGATTAGCAGCCCTATAGCGATCATTTTGCGAAAATCAACCGTAACAATATTGCCCATTGTCCCCTTCCCAAAAGAGAGCGCCAGCAATACCAGTGACGACGCCGTCATCAGTCCGCCTATAAACCCGCCGCCGGGATTGTTGTGTCCGGCCAAGAACAAAAATAGGGAGAAGATCAAGATAAGAAAAACAGTTACCCTAGAAGTTGTTTTAAAAATCACGTCATTGCTTTTGCGGACTGGCCTTGGTTCAAGGTTCCCATACGAAAGCTTAACTCCCGGGTGGTCAGATGCAAGACTAAGACGGATCATTGAAAAGATGGCCAGTGCGGCAATTCCTAATACAGTAATCTCCAGCATTGTATCAAACCCGCGGAAATCCACGAGAATCACGTTAACCACATTATTACCGCCGCCCAATTCATAACTATTCTCCAGGAAATAATCTGCGATCGATGCAAATGGCTTGACGCCCCCCGCACTAAGAGCGATCAGCGTCATCATGACACCAACCCCCAGTGAAATCATAAATCGAGTCAGTTGAAATCTCTGGCTGTTTTTCTCCTTCTTCAGTTTGGGCAAGTGATAGAAACAGAGCAAAAACAACGTTACGGATACGGTCTCGACGATCATTTGAGTTAACGCCAAATCGGGGGCCCGGAAAATGACAAATAGCAACGTCACCATATAACCAACGGCACCCGTCATGATGATTGCGGCAATCCGCGAGGAAGCAAACGGGACGGACAAGGCGGAAATCGCCAGTACGGCCACGATAACCATCTCATACAGGGTTACCGAAGAGTAATTCTCCATATTCAGCGAAAAGCTCTGCGTTGCAATCATGGTCCCCCCAAGAGAGGCGATGAGGAATACAAAAATATACATCAGATAACGCCGGACCGAACCGTTCATGTAACGGTCTGTCAATCGGCGCGACGATCGCTCCATTCCGCTTAATCCCAGGTCATAAACCCGATTTAACGTAAACGAACGCCCCCAAGTCTCTCTGATTGAACGGAACTTTCCATATCCGACATAAAGCAGTACGCCAGCTACGATGACACCGAGGGTCATAAACACTTCCGGCGTCCAACCGTGCCACATGCTGATGTGAACCTCAAAGTGCTCACCGGCTGCAAGCAGTCCTGGATGCACCGCAGCGACTGCAGGAGCGATTAAGGTGTGCGAAAGAAAGTTAGGGTACAAACCAATCGTGACCGCCAATGCAACCAGGATCACGGGAGAAATCAGCATGCCTAGCGGGGCTTCATGCGGTTTTTTCTCAAGCTGGTCCGGTTTGAATTTTCCCGTAAACGTCTTGAATACGAGCACCATGCTGTACCCGAACGTAAATACGCTTCCGATCCAAGCAATGACCGGGAACAGGATGCGGAAAGTTTGAACATTCCAGATATCCAAACTCAAAACGTTCAACATTCCGGTGAAGAACATTTCCTTGCTCAAAAATCCATTAAACGGTGGAATACCTGCCATGGAAAATGCGCCGATTACTGCGATCGTAAACGTAATCGGCATCAGCGACATCAAGCCTCCGAGCCTGCGTATATCGCGGGTACCCGTCTCGTGATCCACAATCCCAACAACCATAAACAATGAGCCCTTAAAGATCGCGTGGTTAATGATGTGAAAAATAGCGGCGGTCGTAGCGGCGGTATATAGCATGCTGTTGCCGGCTACCGCACCGCCCGCTGAACCAACGCCCAGCAAAGACATGATGAGCCCCAATTGACTTATGGTAGAAAAAGCAAGCATCCCTTTTAGATCATGCTGTTTAATCGCTCGAAACGAGGCGAAAATCATCGTGAACAAGCCCACGGCAGACACCAGCCAAAACCATGTGCCGCTCGCCCCAAAAACAGGCGTTAACCGAGCAACCAAATAAATCCCTGCCTTGACCATCGTGGCTGAATGCAAGTAGGCACTGACCGGGGTCGGTGCTTCCATAGCATCCGGTAGCCAGATGTGGAAGGGGAATTGCGCCGACTTTGTGAATGCACCGAGCAGTACGAGGACGAGAGCAAGAACAAATAACGGATGGTCAAAAACCACCCCATGCTGTGCAATGATTCCTCGAATACTAAAGGTTCCCGTCATCACGTAAAGCATAAGGAAGCCGGTCAACATGGCCAGCCCCCCGAATACGGTGATCAGCATCGATTTTAACGCCCCGTAACGCGACCCTTCTCTCACATGCCAGAAAGAGATCAACAGAAACGAAGAGATGCTGGTTAACTCCCAGAAACCATACAAGACCATGAGGTTGTCGGAGATGACCACACCGAGCATGGCCCCCATGAACATAAACAAGAAGATGTAAAAGCGATGAACCGCTTCTTTTTCTTTATCCATATAATAAATGGAATACAACACGACAAGAGCGCCCACACCGGTAATCAATAAAGCGAACAGCAGGGCCAAACCGTCCAGGTAGACCGAAAAATCGATGCCGAGCGACGGCATCCAAATCATCGTGGCAGAATAAGGCTGTCCCTCGCTGATCCCGGGAATATGGGAGAGAAAGTACACAAACAACAAAACCGGCAGCCACAAAACAAACCATCCGGTATGGATACGGCTCATCTTTTTCATGCGGATGAATGGGATTAATGCGGCAGCCAAAAATGGCGCCATGATAACAGCATGAAGCAGCGACAAAAGAATACCCTCCAGTCCTCACAGATGTTCTTGATCTTTAAGTGTTCCCAAATTTCGCTATCAAATTACTTCATTACCGTACCTCCAATATTCCTAAAAATAGATAAAAGGAGCCCCAAGTGGCAGGCTCCTCCGGTTAACCCTTAATTAAATTTTCGCAAATTTCCTGTAATTAATATAACGGCTTTCCATTCCCTTGTAAAGATCTATCCAGAAGAGTTTGTATACCTTCTGCGCTTATAGGGGATCACTTAATTATCGAAAGGAGTGATCCCATGCTAAGGAAAGCGTTCGTTTGCTGCTTCATTTTTCTCATTGTTTTAGCAGCAGGCAATTGGTTGGCGCGTAGTGTTCGGTCTTCGCATGCGGAGTTCAGGGTTCATGAAGCTCCAAATCGTCCGTTTCGCATGCAGGTCGAGCCAGTGTACCCATTTTTTCCAAGAGAATATATACGAATCTCTGAATCGGAACGAATACAACGAGAAATCCTACCCTTTCACTTTGAGAAATAAGGTTGCGTATGCTATCCTTAAATAAGTTACGATGCCTTTTCGGGAGGGATGAGCCATGAAGAAGCATAACCGGTACGTAAGCCTTACAGCCACCGTTTTGCTTGCCTTCTTCATGGCAATTTTCTTTTCTGCATCTTTTCCTTTTCCCTCGCATGCAGAAACCGGGGATAGAGACTTCCACAAGCCGGATTTTCACAAATCCTATAAAGTCCCGTCACGACTACACAAGATTTCATCGCACGGCAAACGGTTTGCGGACAGAATGACCCCTCTCCCGGATCCGGTCTACGCATGGGTCTGCCTTATGCTGTATATTACCCAGGTGCGTTTTCGTCCATTTTATGGTTGGCTTTTAAAGAAGCTGCTGCTGTTGCCGCTAAAATTCACCAGCAAGTTTGTGGCGCATCACGTGGCTTGCTCCGTTTTTGACGAACCGGTGCGATCTTACAGACCCAACATGCTAACATGAACCTATTTATATTGGAGGCTAGAACAGATGAACCTCAAAGAAGACCATTTGCCGGGAATCGGAAAAAAATTCTCATTTGAAACGCGAAGCGGAGATCACTTAACCATCATCCTCTATGATGACGGAAGACGCGAGATTCATCATGCTGAACGAGATCATCCGGAGAATAGCATCTCTAAGGTGACTCTGGACGAGGATGAAGCCAAATACGTATCCGCGGTTGTTGGAGGCGTAACTTATAAACCGACCGCATTGGACAATATCGAAGTGGCGCTCGGCGATTTGGCGATCGAATGGTACAAACTTGATCCAAATTATAAGGCGATCGGAAAAACGATCGGGGATTTGCGGATTCGTCAACGTTCAGGAGCGACGATTATAGCGGTCATCGAGAAAAACCATACCAAACATATCAATCCTGGGCCGAATTTGTTGCTAACGGCCGACGCCATAGTAGTCGTACTTGGCGAACGGCTCCATCAACAGCAAATCAGGCAAATCCTGTTGAGTGGAAAATAGGAAAACCGCCTGCCCCTGATTATGGGTTTCCGTTAAAGGAGGGGTCGGTTTGAAACACCAAATAAGAGTCCGTACCTCCCAGCGTTTCCGTGGCGGCAGCAGGCGGTTTCTTCCGCCGTTGGGCCGTGCTGCCGGCATTATTGCCGGCGCATTGCTGGCTTCCGTCGGCTTGGAGTTGTTCCTGATGCCCCACAGCATCGTTGTCGGAGGAATGACCGGTTTATCCGCATTGCTGGCGTTAAAGACGGAAATGCGGCTTGGATTGTTCCTGTTCTTGCTGAACCTGCCGTTATTATTTCTCTACCGCAAAAATATACATTGGTCCTACGGGATCTTCACCGTGATCGGGGTATTGGTATTTTCACTGGGGACGCTTGTGCTCCATCCATACTCCTCCCTAATCGGCGAGCCGCTGCTGGCGGCGCTGATCGGGGGAACGTCCCTGGGACTCGGGCTTGGCTTAGCCTTACGTTTTGGAGGGGCGCTGGACATTGCGGAGAAAGCGGTGAGACAATTCCAATATGGCAGACTGTCCCCGGAACGGGTTCTGCTGCTGCTGAACTGCCTGATCTTGATCGGTGCGGGCTTTCATTTCGGCTTTCTGCAGGCCCTCTATTCGGTCATCGCCTATCTGTCCGCCTTCGAAGCCGTCAAGCTTCCGGTACAAGGCGGCCTCTTCACCCAAACGGTGCGGATTAAGAGCCGGCATTGCCCCGACATCCAGAGGGAGCTGCTGCGGTATCTGAACCGTTCGGCCGTCTACCGACAGGAGCCTGGGGAGGCCGGGAACGGGATGGGCATTCTGGAATGCCGATGCCACCGGCTGGAAAGGTCCCGCTTGATTTCCGTCGTGCAGCAATGCGACCGCGAAAGCGAAATCACGGTTCATTCAAGGAAATAACCGAGCGAGCCCAGGGTTAAGTTAAGCCTTGCGGCTCGTTTGATTTAGGGGACTTTTTTTAGCTCCCCGGCACCGTTCTGAAATCCGCCGGTTCAAATAACCGGGAAGATCCGACTGCCGCAGCTCACCGCTGGATTCTCGCGGGTAACGCTGCGCCGGGGCAGGACCGCAAGAAGGAAAGGATGCGGCACCAGCTTCCCGGGGATTGACGCAAAGCGGCCGGATGGAATAGGTGAATATTCCCCTTTCCATCCGGTTTTTTTGCTTGTAGGTAGGGCAGTGGCGTGATGTAGGTACTGAAATACCGTGAGCATGGCGAAAGACTGAAGCAAACATAAATTCGGAAGAAATCGAAAGAAAATGGCCAAGCTAATTGGAAATCCTCCACTTCAATCTGACCCATTTAGACGATCGGCAGATACTAAGTGGATTTTCTACACCTAAATTGTGGGGATTTGTTCGAAAACCGCTATAAATGGGCAAAATAAGTGGAGGATTTCCAACTAATTCCCTCGAAATTTCACTTTTTGCTCGAAATAGATGTGCTTTTTCCACTTCCTCTTGCCTCCCATGCCATGTGATGGGACGCTACTTCCCTCCTCCACCCTACCTCATGCCATGCCCCCAGTCCTCTCACTCTATCCACACTATTTTTTACACGCTATTTTCGAACGTTATTTTCCGGATCGTTTCTACTATTGATGCCATCGACCAAGCGGAAGGGGTGCTGTACGACTTCTCGTACAACATTCCGGCATGAAGCCGTTCGCCGGGCAGGCCTTACTTTAAAATTCCTCGTAAACCGCCGGATCCTGGTTTCTTAACCGTCCGTCCGGGCGGGTTAATCCGGAGATCCGGCCCATTTCTCCTTCGTCCAGCGTAAAGTCGAAGATCGAGAGGTTCTCCAACTGGCGAACGGCGGAGGCCGATTTCGGGATGGACACGGCCCCCAACTGATAATGCCAGCGCAGAATAATCTGGGACACCGTCTTCCCGCAATGGTCGGCGATTTGCCGGATGGCCTCGTGATTCAAGACGTCGTTGCCGTGGGCCAGCGGGCTCCATGACTCCGTAACAATTCCGTTCGCTTCGTGGTATTTGCGCAGCTCGGCTTGATTAAAGAACGGATGCAGCTCAATCTGGTTTACGCTTGGCGCCACACCGGTTTCCCGAACCAGCCGGTCCAGGTGGTCGGGCAAGAAATTGCTGACCCCGATCGAGCGGACGAGCCCCCATTTTTTCGCGTCGATCAACGCCTGCCAAGCCTCGACATAATGCCCCTGAATCGGATTGGGCCAATGGATCAGATACAGATCGTAGAAATCCAACCGCGCCCGATAAAGCGATTCCTGAATCGCCTTCACCGCTTTGTCGTACGTGTGGTAGCGCCCGGGGAGCTTGGACGCGATGACGAGCTCTTCTCTCGGTACTGCGGAACGCCTTACGGCTTCGCCGACGGTCCCTTCGTTCTCATAGTTATACGCGGAATCGAGCAGGCGGTAGCCCGACCGGATGGCGTTGACGATCGACTGCACGCCTTCGCTGCCGCGAAGCCCGTAGGTGCCCAAGCCGACCACGGGCAGCTTCACGCCGTCGTTCAGCGTAATTTCCGGAATAATTTGACCCAACATGAACACTCCTTTCGGATAGGTACTCTCAGGTTATCATATCCCGTCCCGAATTTCATATCGAGGGGGAGAGGCCGGTAGAACGGTATACGAAAAAACGAACAGAAATCGCCAAAAGCGGTGATTTCTGCGCAATGTGTATGAATTATCGTACAGATCAAGGAGAGCTGAATCTGAATTACACGATATCATCGAAATAACTGCGTAGATGCAGTTATTTCCTCACATCCTGATCTAAACGGCTAAATAGCAGCGTAGATGCAGTTATTTTTCATGATTTTGAGAAAATCGGCCTTTTCCTTGGGAATACCTGCATTCTCGCAGCTATTTCAGGAAAAACCCGACAATCGGCGAAAATAGCTGCACTCCTGCAGTTATTAATCTGTCAGCTTTCCGGACGGGACGAACCGTGATACGGGCGAGCTTTATCCGTTAAGACTGTCGGATCGTTAAGCTAAGCTCGGCCCAACCCGCGATCCTTCAATAGCTGGATAAACAAGCCGCCAACCACGGTTCGGTGCTGGAATCCGATCTGCGCCGACGTCTTCGTGTCGTACCAATCCGTGAACGGTACGCGGTCCCGCGTTTCGTTCAGGAAATCCCAGAGCGGTTCGATGATCCGCCGGAAATCGTCGCGACGTTCCGCCAGCGCTCCGGCCCATACCAACCAATCGGCCTTCGTGTACGCCGCCCGATTGTCCAGCGGTGTCCCGTACCGCTCCTGCTTCTCCAGATACCAGTCGACCTCGCGGCGGATCATCTCCTCCCCGAACAAACCGGTCCCGAAGATGCCATCCCAGACTAGGTTGTATTTTAAGCTCCAGGTACCCGGCTGACCGAAGGCCAACACGGTATGGCTGCCGTCGCTCGGATCGGCGGCCAGCCCTTCCCACTTGCGGGCCATGTCCGAAGCGGCCCGGCGATAACGCTCCGCCTGCTCCTCTTCGCCCAGCATCCCGCATAACAGTCCGTAGCTGGCAACGCCCATGACCGCTTTCGCCGACAGGTTGGCGTTACGGGCCAAATGCCCGGCAAAATCGTCGGTGCACAGCTGATGCTCCGGATCGAGCCCATGCTCCACTAAGTAATCGGCCCACCTTGCGAGCAACCCGCGATGCTCCCGCACGAAGTCGATGTTCCCGTCCGCTTGCGTGACCGCGGCCGCCATAACAAGCATGTTGCCGCATTCCTCCACCGGCATCTGTGCCTCCAACTTGTTATCGCCGTAAACTTGACCGTTGGCGAGCGGGTATTGGCCGACATCATGCGGCGCAAATTCGAACGTCCAGGCGTCGCTGGCGGCGTATTTGAAGATCGGCCGCATCATGCCGCGAACCAGCTCGGGCTGGTACAGCAGGAACATCGGGATCGACGGGTAGCTCACATCCACCGTGGCCATACAGCCGTTGCTGAAGCACTCCTTCGACATGAACAACACCTGCCCGTCGGGATCGCGGACCAGTTTATGCGCCGCCATCGCCTGCCGGTACGACAGGGACAGGATATCGGCGTATTTCTCCCCGCCGGCACGGTTCGCGTCTTCGCGCAGCTTCGCATCAAACGCGTCGCAGCGCGCCATAAGGTCCCGGTGGTCCCGGAACGCTTCATCCAGCAGAGCCGGGAAGGTTTTTCCGTCCTTTTTCCAATACGCCTCCAGCGGCCGGCCAAAATACTCGATGGCGTACACGTCGTCATAAGCCAGCACGATCAATTGGGATTTCTCGTCCGTTCCGGCTACTTCTCCGACCTCCCACACGCAAGCCATGACCAGCTCGGCATCCCGAACCGGCAGCGGCGGAGCGATCGGCGCCGTACCTTCGCTCGGCCGGATTTCGCCTTCCCGGACGAACTGCTTGCGGACCTGTGCCCGATCCAGATAAGTCCGCACGTCCGGCGCCTGCTTGACGGCCAGCATGAAGGTGCCCCAATCGATGCGCCGGTCGTCGCCCGAGGCATGGAGCGGATTCTGCTCGGCATGGCGGACCTGCAGCACGGCAAGGTCTCCCTGCACCTCTTGCTGCCAGACGATCGCCTGGTCGGTCTCGTTCACGCACCACTCCCCGGTTGCGTCCGCATAGAGCCGCACCTGGTGAGGCTGCCCGTCAAGGGATCGCACGCGAAAAGAGACATAGGATACCGGCCGCGATAGCAGCTCCAGATCGTCCGGCAGCAGCGGACTCGTGAAAGTCACGTCCAGCCCAACGCCCCCCGCCTCGAACCGGTAGCGGGTGGAGAGCGGCGTAACTTCGAGTCCGGTTTGGTTCATCGCCTCCGGCTCCGTATAGTAGCGCTCTGGATTGGGCTCGACGCGCCCGGCAAACCGCCAGGTCACGCCGTCGATGCGAATCAGGCCGGTGAACGCCTGCCTACGGCCGGTCCAATGGCGGGTGAAGTCGTCGGTCAGACGATCCGCCATTGACCAGACGCTGAAATAAGGATCGATGGTTACCAAAGGTACTGCGGGTGGACGTAATTTCGTATTCATCGGTTATCTGCCTCCCATGCGGATCTCGCGATCCTATCGTTATTCCTTCGTTACCTACTTCGTCACCGTGATGCGAGTTCCCCCGTCTCCATGCTCGTAGCGGATCAGCAGGGTGCGCGACTTCGCATCCCATTCGAATGGGAGCGGCGCGGCACTAGCCGGAGCGAAGCGATCCCCCTTGCCGGGGGCGACCACGCCCGTCACCACTGCGGGTCTTGCTTCGCAGCGGATCCGCGCCACGGCTTGCAGCGGGCGGGGCCCCTTGGCGGTAAACGAGATGTCGCGTTCATCCTCACGGAAATCCTCGATCCGCGAGGAGGCGGCGATCACGCCGGTGTCGGAACCAAGGCGGCCGGGCCCGGCGTATGCCAAGTCATAAAGCAAGGCTTGGCGGCCCGGTTGGACGATGATCCGTTCTCTGACGGGCAAGCCGGCCTCAAGCAGGTCGACGAATAAGCCTTCCAGCTCGAGCGGCGTTTCGCTGACCGACTCGGTCATGACGGAGGCGATCACGTACGGACCGCGGCGAAGGCGGAAATGGTTCCGCGGTTCCCAGCGGAGCGCGTCCGCCGCCGCAACCGGCTCTCGCGAAAGGGCGTGAGGGGCTGCCTGCGGCGTGGAGCGGCCCGCATTCGCCGAGCCCTCCTCGCTTCCCAGCAGCTCCATCGCTTCCCGTACCGCGGTACGGAATCGTTCCGCCGCTTCCGCGCTCTGCGCGATCCGCTCCGGCCGCATCGGCAAGAAGCCGACCAGGCCAGCGCCAACCCGGGTGAGGCCTCCCGTCTCTACCGTCCCCGCCTCGGCCCCGCACGGTAACCCGAGACATTCGAACAGATGGGCCCGCGGCGAAACGTAGCGCCGCCGTCCCTGATTCCACCACTCCCGGACCCCATGATACGGATCGCTATCGTCCCCGACGTAAATGAGCGCCCCGCCTTCCCGCACCCATTGGGCCAAGGAACCGTGCAAATCCGGCGATTCCGGCTTCATGAATTCATAGCTTAAGACCAGCACGCGGTAATCGTCCAAATATCCGGGGAACCGCCGAACGTTATCGAGCTGCACCGGCCGGACCGGCAGCCCGTGCTTGACGAGCGGCAGCGTCAGCCCGTAAAAAGCCGAGAAATTCAGCAGCTCCACCGCCTCATCATCCGTCAGCTTCACCTCGTTCGTCCCGTCGTATTTCATCATGAAGCCGGACGTCACCGTCCCGATCCGCTTCCGCTGGAACATCGCCGAGTCGGCCAGGAGCACGCCGGTAACGGCGGCATTGCCGTACATCCGGACCTCCTCCTGCTCCAGGTTCCCCAACGTATGCATCACGTTCAGCAGCATCGTCGCGTATTCGGCCGGAATCCCCTCTTTGCCGCTGCCGTCCTCGGACGGATACCGTCCCTCGAAGATCCGCCGGGGCCAGGGGGCCACCTCATAACGGGAAACCGCCGGATGCAGCAGCGAGGCGATCAGCGTCTTGACGTAGTTCTCGCGGTAATCGGCCCACGTCCGCTTCGGATCGTCTTCGATCGGATCGTGCAGGAACCACATGCGGCGCTGCGTCCCGCGCACCAGCTCCTGCATGATCCCGTATTCCAGGAACGCCGTCTCGAACGTCCGCTCCGCGCGTTTGCCTTCGTATACGTTGGCCGTGCGCGACGTCCCGGTCCAAATTTGGGCGATGTAGCCGTCAACCGTCGGCACGTCGAGCAGCCGGGATTCCGGACTGACGATCCGCCATTGGGTGTAGTTGATCAAGCTGTGCGTCGGCACGAAAAAACGCAGGGGCCGGTTGTATTTAACCAGCGAATATTCCTTTAACGCCGAGCAAATCCGGTCCAGACAGCGCGTATACAGGTAGGCCTTCAGCTTGGAGGCGCGGTATTGCGCGTCCTCCGAGGCATGGGGCGGCTGCCATGGCTCGTTGTAGTAATTTTGCCACTCGCGCCGGAACGCTTCGGAGTAGCCGCCCTCCACCCAAAATTCCGGTTCCTCCAGATGAATGGCTTCCACGCCAGCATCGACAGCCGGACGAATCCGTTCCACCAGAAAATCGGCATAACTGACAGTGGGCACCATATAGGGAATATCCTCCGAGGTCCCGTGGATAATCGTCTCGCCGTCCTGATATTTCTGGGCTTCGTCCCAATGGGAGCGGCCGTCCGTATGTCCGTTCAGATAGTCCTGATAACCGCCCCAGGACACCCCGGTCATCAGATGCACATGGTAGCCCCGCTCCGCCCATTCGCGGATGCGCCGGGGCATCGATTCGCCGATGCCGTACACCATCACAAAATCCGCCTGCACATCGTAAGAAGCGCCAAAACCGCTGCCTTCCTGAAATCCGGTTCGCTCTTCCGCCCTTGCTCTTCCCGTCATGCTGAAGCCCTCCCCTAAAACCTAGAAGTTTGATTGAAGCCGACATCCAGACCACTTCAAGCCAACATCAAGCCAACACAACACTAGGCCAACACTAGGTCAACTGTATGCGAATCGTTTTGATCTCAAACGGTGTAAAACATAAGCGGACCCGATCCGTATCTTCCGCCAACAGCCTCATGGGTTCCTCCAGCAAGTTCGCCTCTTCGATGGTCCGGCAAGCCGGCCCGAAGCAAAGCTCGCTATCCGCCCCGGCTCCGGCCGTCTCGTACAGCCGCACGATAAGATGATCGCTGTCCTCGGCTTTCTTGACGGCTTCCACCATCACGTTCGGATGGTCGAGCGATACGAGGGGCTCCGAGGGTAAAGGACTGCCGTCAGCCGCCCCGCCGCCCTGGTCTTCCGCAGGGATCGACTGCGCCGAAGCGAGCGGAATATTTAGTTCATACCCTTTGCGGTACACGCCCGCCTGGATAAAGTCGCCGGCATGCGGATACAAGGCGTAGGTGAAGCGGTGCTCCGCCCGATCGGCCTGCGGATCCGGATACCCTGGGCTGCGCAGCAGATTCAGGTCCAGCACGCCGCGTTCCGCGCGGTGCCCGTATTTGCTGTCGTTCAGCAACGCCACCCCGTAATCCGGCTGCGACAGGTCGAGATAATGGTGGGCGCAGATTTCGTCCCGGGCAAACTCGATCGCGTTGTTCCGGGTTGTCGGCCGCTTTAATACGCCAAACTGAATTTCACAGTTCACCTGGTCGCTGACGACGGACACCGGAAAAGCGACCCGCAGCATTTTCCCCGTCTCCCGCCAATCCGCTTCCGTATCGAAGCGCAGCAGACCATCGCCTTGCAGCAGACGGATCGTTTGCTTCAACGTCGACTCTCCGTAGCGGTAAACCTGCTCGACGACCGCCTGCGGCCCCGACACGTAAGCGCGCCGGCTTTCCAGCGTCAGCGTTCCGGCGATCGTGTCGCGATAGTCGCGCGGAAAGTCCCAGGCATCGCCATCGTCATGGTAGACCGTAAATACGTTAGCCTCCGCCCCCGTCCGGATCGCTTCCCGTCCGGCGGCTTTGTCGTACAACGACACGATGCTGCCGTTCTCGGCAAACCGAACCTCCAGACGTTCGTTCTCCAGCCGGAGCTCCTCGGCGATCAACACTCTTTCCGGCACCAGCGTCTCTACCGAAGCCCGCTTCAGCTCGCGCCAGCCCATTGCCGGCACATGCACATACTGCCAGTTGCCGCCGATGTCCACCCATTCCCGCCGGTCCCACGGCAAGGAATTAAACAGGACGGTCTCGCCGGCGGCAACGCCGAAGCGCCCGGCCGCACGCCCGTAAGCTTCGGCGGTCATCGCCCGGACATCGCCAAGCAGCTTGGCGTAGCGTTCCAGCGACTCGTCGTACACGCGCGTGATCGAAGATCCCGGCAAAATATCATGGAATTGGTACAACAGCACTTCCTTCCAAATCTCCTCCAGCCGGGCGGTCGGGTATCCCGCCGGGCTATCCCCGAGCGCGAGCTGCAGCGAAGCGGCGAATTCCAGCTCGCGCAGCGCTTTTTCCAGCTTGCGGTTATACCATTTGTTGCGCGCCTGCGTGGTCAACGTCCCCTGATGCTTCTCGAGATACAGCTCGCCGCGGTAGGTTTGGAAACGGGAAGCCTCCTGCTCCAACCGCTCGAAGAAGGTGATCGACGGCTCCTGGACGACCGGCGGCAATCCCAGCAGGTTGTGCTCCCGTTCGAGCCGCTCCAGGTGTTCTTCCCCGGGGCCGCCGCCGCCGTCGCCGATCCCGAACAGCATCAGCGCATGCTCCGAAACGTTGCGGTCGAGGTAGGCCTGCTCGATTTTGGCCAGCGACCGCGGAGCTGCCGGGCTGTTGTAGGTATCCTCCGGCGGCAGGTGCGTCAGCACCTTCGTGCCGTCGATGCCTTCCCAGAGGAAGCTGTGGTGCGGATGCGTGTTGTAGGTGCTCCATGAGAGCTTCTGCGTCATCATATAGTCGACACCGGACTTC
Source organism: Paenibacillus sp. JL3B1040 (assembly GCF_057063165.1). NCBI lineage: Bacteria > Bacillati > Bacillota > Bacilli > Caryophanales > Paenibacillaceae > Paenibacillus > Paenibacillus tiangongensis. The sequence goes on from NZ_CM169317.1 coordinate 4,801,476, forward strand.
TTGAGCAACTGCGGCAAGCTGCCCGTATAACCGAACACGTCCGGCAGCCATAACACCTTCATGTCTTTGCCGAACTCCTCCCGGAAAAACCGCTTGCCGTACAGGATCTGCCGCACCAACGCCTCGCCGCCGGAGATATTCGTATCCGGTTCGACCCACATCGCGCCTTGCGCTTCCCAGCGGCCCTCGCGAATGCGTTCCTTCACTTCGGCATATAGCTGCGGATAATACTCCTTCATCCACTGATACAATTGCGGCTGGCTGGCGCCGAACACGTAATTCGGATACTTCTCCATGTTCCGCAGCGCCGTCGAGAAGGTACGGGCCCCTTTGCGGATCGTCTCGCGGATCGGCCACAGCCAGGCCAAATCGATGTGCGCATGCCCGATGGCGCTGACCGTCAGGACGGAATCGCCGCCTTTTTTCTGCAGTTCGCGGGCCACCCGCGCTTTCGCCAACCGCACCGACTCGTCATTGACCTCCGCCAGCAGATGAGCCGCCTCGTAGACGGACTGCAGGACCTGAGCTTTTCTGGCGCTCGTATCCGGCAGCTGCTCGGCCAGCTCGATCAACACCTCCAGGTCGTAGGCCAGTTGCCGGGCTTCCTCGCGGCAAACGGCAATTGCCGCTTCCTTCAGCGTGCCGCTGCGATAGCGGCCAAACAAGTCATTGCATCCGCCGTCTCCCCAGAGATCGATGGTCTCCCCGCCCCGGACGGCGGCGCTGACGTCCACCACCCGCTTGCCGGGCCGCCCCAGGCTGTAATCGAACTCGGAGCTCACATTCGTTAAGCCTTGACGCGGGGAGCCCGCTTCGTCCACAAGGCACAGTTCTCCGTTAATGTCGATCAGCAGAACGATTTTTTGGCCGGCGGCCGTGTCCGGTACGGTTCCTTGAAAATGAAACCAGGCGCAATCCCACAGCTCTCCCCATTTATCCCCGGGCTGAAGCCGGGCGTGCCGGCCGCTCCTCCGTTCGGCATAAGGGACCGGCTCCTTCGTCACCCAAGCTTCCACCTCAAGCCCGGCGATCGGGCGGTAAATGTACTCCTGCAATTTGGCAAGCCTTTGCTTCGCCTTTTGGGTCATGATGTGATTGGATTCATAAGGCATGCTGCATCACTCTTTCAATGTAGTTTACTTCTTCGTAATGGCCTCCGCTCTCTTTTGCGCATCGTCCAAAATGGTCTTGATGTCCTCTTTGGTCATCAGCGCTTTGGTAACGGCTTCGCCGAAGATTTGCCAAATCTTCGAATCTTCCTTGGCAAACGTCGGCAACCCCTGCACATTGCCGGCCATTGCCAGATAGTGCTGGTACATTTCCGGATGCGCGGCCTTATAAGCGTCGGTCTCGGCGACCGTTTTCAATACCGGCGACCGGACGCCCGTGTCGGCGATCAGCTGCTGGACTTCTTCGCTGTACATCGTGCGGATGTACTCGAAAGCGGCTTCCTTGTTTTTCGCATCCTTCGGCACCGCATGGAACGCTGCGCCGATCGTGATATTGCCGGCTTTGCCGTTCGAGGGCAGCGGAATTTGCGACATCCCGTACTCGATGCCGATTTGCGAGCTTTCGATCGCGCGCCACGGCCCGTCGATCAGATAAGCGATTTGTTCTTTTTTGAAGGCGTCGAAATACGTTCCTTCATTCGTGTTCGCCATCAATCCGGCAGGATGGTTCGTGTTGAGCTCTTTCAGGAACTGCACCGTTTCCACGTTGGCGTCGGAGTTGAAGACAGGCTGGCCTTGATCGTCGGCGAAGCCTCCGCCATTGACTACTAGTAGTGTACCATACCGTAAGTACCCGCCGGCATTCGGCCCGGCGTATACCCCGCCGCCGTAGAATTTCCCGCCGCCGGCTTCGGTTACCTTCTGCACGTTAACCAACAGTTCGTCCCAGGTCGCCGGCGCCTTATCGGGGTCAAGACCTGCCTCCTGCACCAGCTTCTTGTTCCAGAACAAGCTGCTGACGCCGGGCTGCGAGGCAAAACCGTAAATCTTGCCGTCATACTCCATCGGCTTCCAGGCGGCCGGCGCTACATTGTCGCGAATTTCCTGCGCCATGTCGTCCGGGAACGGCTCAAGCAATCCTTGCTGGGCGAACCCGGGCATTTGCGTTTCCCCGACGATGATGTCGGGTACGTTTTTGGCCAGGAATCCCGCCGTTTGCTTCTGGATCAGCGGCTCGCCCCAGCCCCAGTCTTCGGTTTTGACCGTAATGTTTTTGCTTTGCAATTGCTCGTTCATGATCGATTGATAATAGTACGGGAATACGCCCGCTTTTTGCAGCGGCTGACCGGGCGTATAATTGAAGTCCTCCTCCGTGATCCGCGGGTCCAACGTCTCATCGGCGATCATCTGCTGCTTCTTCTTCTCCAGCAGATCGCCAAGAACCCCGACGCCAACCGCCACGGCTCCCTCGTTCAGCACGGTAATGGTCGCGCCTTCCGTCGACGACTTCCCGTCATTGCCGGACGGCTGATTCTGGCTGGTTCCCGGGTCATTGGCGGCCGGATGATCGCCGGCAGTATTTCCTCCCCCCGATCCGCAAGCGGCTAACAAGGTAATGAGCAGCAGTGATAAAAACATGACGTGCATTTTTTTCAACAACATGCTTGAACCCCTCCAAAAATCTGTTTTTTTCATTCCGAGTGTTCATCAAGTTAAGTTTTCAGCACTGATGTTTATCCTTCCGATCCGGACGAACCCCGCACCGTTTCTGCCCTACCCTTTGATGCCCGTGTTGGCTAAGCCCTGCACAATGTACTTCTGGAAGAAGGCAAAGATCAGCAGCGCCGGAATCGTAATCCCTAGGCTTAACGTAATGATCATTGGATAATTGATCACTGCGCCGGGGCTGGCTCCAACGGAAGAAATCCGCGTGATGGCGGCCGGAAGCGTTTGCAAATTGTCGTTAGTCGTATAGAAGAACGGGGTGATAAAATCGTTCCACGTCCCCAGTGCCGTCGTGATCGCGATAAACGCCATGATCGGCAACTGCAGCGGGAACAGGATCCGGAAGATCAACCGAATCGTCCCGGCCCCGTCCACAATGGCGGCTTCGTCGATTTCCAGCGGCACCTTCTCCAGCGACTGCTTCACGAGAAACGTTCCCATAATGTTGATGCTGGGGCCGCCGATCAAGTAGACCCACCAGGAGTTGAGAATTCCGGTCCCGCCGGTGAATACGTGATTGCCCCCGGCGAACGGAAAGCGAGCGAATTCAAGGTACGTCGGAATAATGGCCAGCGTGCCGGGAATCATTTGCGTGGCAAGCAGGATCAGAAAGAGTGTGTCCCGTCCCTTAAACCGCAGCCGCGCGAACACGTATCCGGCCAAAAATGAGGTCAAAATCGCCCAAAACGTATTGTAGGCCGTACGAATAAGCGAGTTTTTCATATACGTGGCCACTGCCGTGTCCGCGGACCCGGCGATCAGCGCCTTGAAGTTCTCCAGCGTCGGCGCTTTGGGGATCGGGAGTATGCCCAGCACCGTCGAGGAGAATTCCGTCTTGGTAAAAAAACCGGCAAGCACCATGAAAATCAACGGGTACAGCAAGATGAGCCCAACGCCAAGCAACACGAGATGTCCCAGCAAATGAACGGGCTTAAACTGCTTACTAACTTTGGCGCTTAGTGGACTGGGCATGCGGGAGCGCCTCCTTTCTCGCAGGTTTGACGGGTTTCAGCGGAATGGTCGTCTGTCTGTCGGATTTCGTGGACCAGTTATAGTACAGCACGGTCACGACGATGACGATCAAGGCCATAATGAGCGAAGAAGCGCCGGCCATCCCCAAATTAAAGTCCCAGAAACCATCGCGGTAAATGCGGAACACCAGCACCTCGGTTTGCCCGTAAGGTCCGCCGTTGGTGATGAACAGCACCTGCTCGTAAATCTGGATCGCCGCGATCAGATTCGTGATGACGATATAGGTCGCGATCGGTTTTAACCCCGGCAACGTGACGTATCGCAGCTTATTCCATCGCCCCGCACCGTCGATTTCCGCCGCCTCGTACAAGGATAAATCCACGGATTGCAGACCGGCCAGCCAAATTAACGCCGCCCCGCCCACCCCTTTCCAGACGGAGTAGACCACGATCCAGAAGATGCCCCATCCGACGGAGTACTGCCATACGATGGGTTCCTTGCCCATAGCCTTCAATAAGTTGTTAATGACTCCATTGTTTGAATCCAGAAAAATGTTGAATACCTGCGTTGTCGCGACCGTCGCTGTAATGGCGGGAATATACCAAATCGAACGGTAAAAGCCTTTGCCGAACAGCGGCATGTTCATCAGCAGCGCGGCAAAGAAACCGGCCCCGAGCGTAATGACCGTGACCAGTCCGCCCAGCCAAATCGATCTCCACAACGCATCCGTGTACACCGGGTTTTGAAAGAAGCTGATAAAGTTATCGAACCAGATGAAGTTGGGCGTATCCGCCAGCCCCACCCATTCGAAGAAACCCAACACGAACCCGAACATCGTGGGAAAACCCGAAACCACAAGCCAAACCAGAAACATCGGTACTAGGATAACGGCGGCGATCCAAGCATCTTTGTGCCTTCCAAACCTGCGCTGCAGCGGTATTTTCCGCTCCCGTAATCCCGCATTTTCCATCGTCCAACCAACCCTCCTTACTGTGAAGTGCACTGATAAAGCAATGGTTGTTAACTGCTAATCCATTTGTAATATTAACTATATTCCTATATGTCATTTATGTCAAGATATTGGATATATCATTTATCGCTATTTTTTTGCAAAAAAAGACACCCGCTTACAAGCAAAGCGGATGTCCTGTCGATCGTTTCAATCTACATGGTCCGTTTTCGGAGCGGTCCGGTCGATTGGCTTTCGATCAATTTCGGCTCGAGGATCACTTTGGTATATCCCGGTTCCTTGGCGTCGGGCTTTTGGAAGATGTCCAGCAGGATGCGGGCGGCCGCTTCCCCCATCTCCACCTCCGATTGGGAGATATGCGAGAAGTAACCCCATTCATGCAGCCCCGGCGAAGGATCGTCGAACGTGAGGATCGAGACGTCCTCCGGCACCTTGAGTCCCAATTCCTTGCAAATCGAATAAATGTGCAGGCCCAGTCGCCCGTTTAAAGTAATATAAGCGGTGGCGATCTGGTTCTTGATGAACCGATACAACGGATGCTTCTTGTCGATTTCGCGGTAATCCACATTGAAGTCGGTTAAGATCAGCGCCGGATTAATCATCGCTTCCTTCTGCTTGAGCGCCTCCATGTATCCGTTGATCCGTTCTTCCACCGTGATCGTGGGCAGCGGCGAATCGGAGCAGATCGCGATCTCGCGGTGCCCCAGGCCCCACAAATAATCGACGGCGAGCTGTCCGCCGATCAAACCGTCGCTGCGCGACAAGTTCGTAGCCACTCCGGGCAAATACCTGTCGATCAGGACAAACGGGTAGCCGCGCATCTTGAGGGACAGAATTTCCTCGTTGTACGTTTCCGCGTCGCACGGGAAAATAATCAACCCGGCCGCCCCTTTGCGGATCAAGTCGTTGATCGCTTCCTTCTCCCGATCTATGGAATTGTACGTCAACACGATCTGGAGGCTGTAAGAACTGTCGGCGATAATATTATTGATTCCTTGAAGCAGCCGGATGGCAAAATAATCGACCAGCATCGGCATCACCAGCCCGATTGTGGTACGTCCCGGAGCCTGGGATGCAAATTCGCCGCCTCCCGGCAGAGGCTCGCCAGAACCGGCGCTATACGGTGCGGCGTTGTTCGCCAAGCCCCCCGGGTTTCCGTCAAGCGTCGTCCAAGACGCAGCGTCCGGCGGCGGCGAGCCTTGATGATGGCGATGCAGCAGTTCGCCGATCTCTTCGCTGACGAAGCTGCCCCTCCCGGGGATCCGGTAGATCCAACCGTCCTTCGCCAGTTGCATCAGCGCGTTGGCTACCGTAATCCGGCTGACGTCGAACTGTTCCATCAACTCTTTTTCCGAGGGAATCTTATCGTTCTCCCGCAACCTGCCCTGGAGGATCATATCCTTGAAGTACTGTTGAATCTGCATATATAACGGTTTTCGTTCGTTTTGCATAAGACTTCTCCTATCTTCATACTCTCCATATATTTACACTATATCATTTATAGCATTTAGTCAATCTATTTCATGTCTTGCTCTTGCTTGATAATCATTATTGGATATATTAAACATATTATACAGGCTATATCGTTTATTCTTGTACGAATCGGGCAATAAAGGAGGGAGTTAGCGCCTGGCTTTAATTTGGGAGTTCAAATCCAACGATGGCCCTAAATTCGAGGATACGAGATGAATGAGCTTGATTTGAAGAATCACCCGATCATCGCCGGACCGTCCGGGGCCGGATATTTCTATCCGGCGGATTACTTAGTGGACGAACCATAATCCGTGATCGTAAACTTGATATCGAAGGTGACTGGCGTTTGGCTGAAAACGTCGTCCCAATGATCCTTCACCTTTTTCCAGTATTTAGGTTGAACGATGCTCAACCGATTGCCGAAACCTGCCACATCGGCTTTATATTTCGTCTGCATTTTATGCATTACCGTCTCGAGCATTTGGTTCAGCCTTTTTTCGAAGATCCTCTCTACCTTCTCCAAAAATTCGGTTTTGGACGGATCTTCCCGGACATCCCAATTTTCGATCAACCGCCCTTCCGATTCGATGTTTACATGAAACGAAAGCCGATCTTCCCGAATCCGGGGGGTTATTTTGGTTTTTACTTCTTCAATCTCATAGGTGATCGGTTCGTTTCGCCAATCGTAGCTTTTGATGGCCCCGCCTTCGACATCGCCTTTAATCCAGGCAATGCTCTCCACGTCCGTTTGATCCAGCGAACCGATCCATCTGCCGGTTTCCCCCTTGATAATCCCCGCTCCCGAAAATTTCGTCTCGTTATCGCCAGCGGCAACCTCCTGCAGGAGAAAGCTCTGCTTGGAGCCCAGCATCTCATCCAGCTCGGTCAGAGTAACCTCCTTCATGATTTTGCCGGTTCTAAAGCGGCCGCGGAGCATGTCCCTCAGCCTGAAGGCTGGGGTTTCTCCAGGATGCGCCGTTTCCAGCGTGTTCCGCGCTGGCCCTCTGCTCAAAAGCAGGATGCAACTGGGGCGTATATCGTTATCGCGAAGCACGAAATCCGTCAGTTTATCGATACTTTGCTTTCGAGCCAGTTCGGTGGATACGATGAGTACCTTCAAATGGTGGCCGATGACCGCCCGTTCCCGCCGAAGCGAATACTGCCGCATGATTTCAAGCAAGGAATCCCCCGTTTCCGACGTATTCAGAAATTCGATCGCCTTTCCTTTATCCGATTGTTGATTGTCGCCTGCCGTTCTCATCGGAACGATCTGGATGGTTGCCGTAATCAGATTTCGTTTGGGATAGTCCCCTCCTCGTTTCTCCAGCTCCCGTTCAACGGACGTCGGCTCCCCCTCGTCCAAAGCTAATCCGACATACATGCTTAAATCTTCGATTTCCTTACTGCTCCAACAGCCCGTTTGCACCGCAAGCAATCCGGCAGCAAAGAACAGGAGCAAAATACGGTGTCTACGCATGCTGTTTGAGTCCTTTCTTCCGAATGAGATAAATGACGGATAACGGCACCGTCACCAAGATGAACAAAAAAACGCCGATGTTTCCGACGGCGCCGCCAAGCGCAAATACGTCGTTCATGGTTTTGGGGATCAGGGCAACGATAAAAACCACCGGCATTAACGCAAATAGCGCGGCAGGAAATTTGATGCGAAAAATCTTCGATACGCCCAAGGTCGTGGTAAAAAAATAGATGGTGAAATTGCAAAACATCTGCATCATCCAGATCACCAAAAACGGAAACTCCAAACGCTCAAAAAATAAACCGGTGACTTCAAAGCTTCGCAAAAGATCAAGCGTCGGCCAGGTGCTTCTTAATACGGCGTCGACCGACATGCTTCCGATCACGATCACGGTGGTGCAAAAATACAGCATAAACGGAATGCTTATTCCGGCCAATATCGCTTTGACCGCTTGCTTGGGATGCTGCATATGGCCAACCAAAAACAGGACGACTTCACTGCCCGTAAAGATGAGCAGCGACGATTTCAAGCCTTTGAACACGGGAGGCAAGCCTTCGCCGAGGAAAGGGCGCAAATGGTTGATATCAAACATCCTCATACTGAAAACCAGGCTGAGCAGCAGGATCAAGATGCTCACGGGGAAAATGATTTGAAACAAGCGGGCAATGCAGTTGATGCCTCCGGATGTCAAATAGGCTGCCGTCCAGATGAATGGAATAATAACGGCCCATATAGGTGTGCCCTCCAGCAAAAAAAAGATGTTGACCTCCGCCAAGGCGCGGATCTCAAATCCGGCCAACACCAGAAAATAAAAAATCAGCAGCAGAGACATGACGCTGCCCGGCACCTTCCCGGCAATTTTGGAGGAGAACTCAAAGATCGTGCTCTCCGGAAATTGCTGGCTCAATTTGACCATGAGCAGCACCGCAAGCATCACGACGCCGCCGCCCAGCAAGATGGACAGCCAGGCATCCGGGGTTTGCGTTTGTTCGGCAACGTCCCGGGGCAGCGTCAGAATACCGGCCCCAAGGACGCTGTCGGTTATAAAGATGACCGCTTGCGTTGAGGTGATTTTGTCGTTAGTGCGGATAAACAATTGAGCCCCTCCCGGGTTTCCAGTTTAGGATCTGCGTTGTTTGCGAATCGGCTTCAGCATTTCGGGCCTGCGTTTCATTAGCGTCAGAGGCGCACGGACGAACAAGTCCTTCCAGTCGCGGATGCGGATCGGCGAGATGGGTGTGACATAAGGCACCCCGAAGCTTTCCAGCTTGGTCAGATGGCTGCAAATCAGCAGAAAGAACAGGATCGTTCCGAATATTCCCAGCGCTGCGGCAAAAAACATCCCTATGAACCGCAACATACGCAACGTAATCCCTGCGCTGTACATCGGGATCGAAAAAGAGGCGATAGCGGTTACCGAAACGACAATGACCAGAAACGTGCTGACAATGCCTGCCTGTACGGCCGCCTCCCCGATGATCAGGCCGCCGACGATGCCCATCGCGGAGCCGATCGGCCTGGGCAGCCGGACCCCCGCTTCCCGCAAAATCTCGATCGAGATTTCCAGAATCAAAATTTCGATAAACGCCGGAAACGGAACCCGTTGACGTGCCTCGATAATCGTGATGGCCAGTTCGGTCGGAATCAACCCGGGATGAAAAGAAATAAATGATATATACATGGAAGGGATCATCAGGGACATAAACGCGGCGACAAAACGCAGCATCCGCAATAACGAACCGGCCATCCAGCGTTCATAATAGTCTTCCGGAGATTGCAGCAGCATGCTGAAGGTCACCGGAACGATCAGCGCAAACGGCGTCCCGTCCAGGAGGAGCGCGATTCTCCCTTCCATCAGGGCGCTCATGACCCGATCCGGCCGTTCGGTATTTTGCACCTGTTGAAAAGGACTGAGCATGTCGTCTTCGATGAGTTGTTCCACATAACCGGATTCGGCGACATAATCCAGGTTGATTTTGGCGATCCGCTTCTCCACCTCCTGCAGCAAATCAGGATTTACAATGTTTTTCATATAAACGATCGCCAGGTCTTTTTTTACGGTGCTGCCGACGACGTATTTTTTGATTTCCAGCTGTTCCGTACGGCCCTGGCGCCGGAGCATCGACGTATTTTCGCTCAACACTTCGGTGAACCCCAGCCTTGGACCGCGCAGCAGCGCTTCCGAGGCGGGCTCCATAATGGATCTGGTTTTCCCGTGAGGCGCATCCACCAGCAGCGCATGCGGCATGCCCTCAACCAGCAAAGCCGTATATCCCGCCAGGATCGCCTCATTGAGATGGGCGGTTCCGGAGACTTCGGTCATTTCGGTAACCGGCAGCATTTTTTGCTTCAAGTACGAGGCAAGCTCCTCCGCGGAAGGACGTTTGGCCGCTTGCTCCGCATCGCAGGCGGCGTTAGGCATCAGCACCTGCATGACCTGGGTATCGATCAATTGTTTCTCTGGCATGCCGTCGATATAAATCAGAGCCGCACGCGCGCCCAACTCCGCAATTGCATACTCCCGAAAATGGACGTCGTCATTGCCGCCGATCGCTTGTTTCACGGCTCCAAGATCCGCTTCATAGTCGCCGGACAAGGGCGGGCCGGAGTTTTCCCGAGTTGCTTGCGGATCATCGGCGGAAGCCCCTCCATTCCTATTGCCGGAATGTCTTTGTCCATCCGTAATGACCGAGCGAAGCCGGCGGTGCAAGAAATAGACGGCTATAGGTATCAGCAAAGTGAACCCCGCCAGCATGAAGGTCGTCCAGTCAGGGGTATAAGCTGCAATTTTAGACCACACGAAAACCATTCCCTAAAATGTATTGTTTTTAATCTCTCCCAAAATTTGAAATTAGATGCGAAACAGCCCTTTCGCTTCGCATGAACCGTGAAGCGAAAGGGCTGTTTTCATTTATCATTTACCGGGCCTTAACCGGGAGAATCGGTGATGATTTGCCGTTCGATTCCGAATTTATCGAAGACCTGACCAGTAGCCATCGCTGAAAATCACTTTGGAGCAAGAGCGAACTGCGCTTCCTTCACTTCGAATCGAAACCAGTGAAACGGTCCCGTTCGCAGGTTCCAGCAAATCTCACCTTGCGAAGGAATGAGTATCCCCTGAAAGGGTTTGTAGGTTCCCATACGAACCTCCCACTCCTCCAAAGTGCAGGTTCCTCCAGCTTCTTTATATCGTTGTGCCACAAAACGAACGGGCTCGCCCGTTTTTTGAAAATAAAAGGTGCCTGACGCGTTGATGCCTCCATAGGAGATATTGGCTCGCGCCATATCGTCATCGATCGCTTCCCAAGCAATATACGGCGACAAAGCCGCTGTGGGATACCAGACCATTTCAGCCAGATAGCGTACCAGCGATCCCTGGTCAATCTCGCGGCCATGGGCATGCCCCACTTTAAACACGCCCATAAGCTTGATGAGCATATCGGCTCGACCGTTCAGGTACAAGTCTCTGCCATAAATCGCAACCCCCGGGGCCGCCCGAATTCTCGCCTTCCAGATGAAAGATGGCTGGTCAAGCAAGGAGTACTGCTTGGCGCTGAACGGCATCCATCCTCCCTCGGGCTTCGTGCGCAGCATCCCTTCCTGCCTAATCCTAACGGATCGAATCGGCTTCCCTGTATCCAATGAACGAGTGAGACGCAACCACCTCAACACCGGCGGCGGCAACTGCTGCAACCTATCTTCATGGATTTGGATAACGGGCTCATGAGAGCATACTTGCAGGAGGAGAGACGTTTCCTTTTTTACGCTTCGCCGAAAAGTGAAATTTTTAACAAACGCAGCGATGAGTAATCCTGATCCGACTATGACAATCATGACTAAAGTCTGAAGCCCATGCATGCGCCGCCTCCTCTACGATTTATCAGTGAAACAAAGTGGCTGCTCACAATATTTGCTCATACAACTCAGCCAGCCGTTACGTATTGGCTTCATCCTCGCACTCAATTTCCGTAAGCAACCGATATTGGATCGAAGCGCATCCCCGCTCAAGCAAAACTTTGGTCAAATCCTCCTTAAACAGACGGGCCTGCTCGATCAGGTTCGAACTCATTTTCGTTTCCTGCTAAATTGTCTGTAAATCAAGTACGGAACAGGAGTGAACAGCAAGATAAAGTATTTGCTTCCATACCACCCCGCCTCCCCTTCGAAATCAAAGTGAAACGGAATTTGACTTGGCAGAAACAAGGTGGCGATGCACAACACCAGAAACGTCCCCAATAATAAACCCATCGATATTTTCGTCTGCTTGTTCATTTGATTTCCTCCTTGACTAAGGTATTTGGGCTCGATTTCGCTCTTGACGCCTGCACACCATGATCATCCCTTGAATTGCCGCGGCAGAGAGGAGCGAAACGGACACCGCAATGCCGGCCAGGATGAGCTTCTCATTCCAGTTGTTCGAAAGAGCGAAGTTTAACCAAAGAGAATAGAGCCCGATGACCAGTGCATTCAGCAGAATCGCGAGGATGACGTTGATATTTTGCTTGACCGCTTCCGAACGATTCACCCAGTCCAGCTTCGGATGCAGGACGTCGATCAGCACGCCTAAAGCAGACCAGGCTAAACAAAATAACAAGCCGATGATCCCAATGATCAGGATTTGGTGCAGCCGATAACCGAAATAGAGCATGAAAATAAAGCAGTTAAGCAATAGTCCGATCCCGCTTGCAACCGTGGCGAAGGCGGTCTTAGTCAAAATTTGCTTCTCGTAAGGAAGCGGAATCAGGCGGCATAACCAAAAATGACTGCCCTCTCTTGATACGCTGCTGGAGGCGACCACATTAAATCCGGATGTGATGACCACAATCGCCAATGCCAGGACGGTCGCCATAAAAGAAAACCGCTCCTGAACAACCATACTCCTGATCCCTTCAAGTTCACTTCCCGAAGCGCTGAATCGAAAAGCCAAAGGCAGCAGGAACGGGGGGAGAACAACGCCAAACATCCCGTTCAGCACGTAGATCGGTTCACGGAAGAACAGCCTCCATTCCTTGTAAAAGCAACTGAGGAGCGGGTGTCGCTTAGCAAACATTCTCTGCGGATTTTTTGCCGGCTTGGTGCGCCCTTCCTGGACGAACAACGTCAGACCATCCGGGAACAAGCGGCGTCCCATGTGCCAAAACAGATATAAAGCAGCCCCCGACAGACCAAAGTAAAGCAAGAACATCAGCCCATAATGATGGGCCTCCAGGCGACTTAGCAGTGCCAAACCGTTTTCCGGTGTTGTTCCGCCAAGCAGGCGCCCCGTCATCCATCCTGTGAACGCCAGCAGCAACAGATAGCCGGCCGCCGCCATCCACCCCGGATTCTTCTTCCAGACCGCGGACCACTTCAAGGCCAACAAAGCAATCCCGCCCAGAACGGTAAGCGGCATAATCGGACTGAGCAAAATAAGGACGAAGGCCGCCGCCAGAAGCCCTGCCGAAAAATGATCCAACGCATAGAGGATGAACGGAGGAACAAGCAATAGGAAGGCAAGCACATATCCGAGCAGAATCGCCACCAGCAGTTTGCTGAAGAGCAAGACCTCGGACCTGAGAGGTAAATAAAATAAGCCGATACTGTCTCTTGAGAAACAAAACAGATGCAGGATAAAAAAAGAACCCACCAGTAACAAAAAAACATTAAACATCCAGAACACGGCACCCCCAAAAAGGGGTTCCATTCCCATGTCCTGAAAATACCGATACAGATTACCGATGCTCCGGGTATAGAAGGACATTAATAATCCACCGATGGACGTAACGATCATCAGGAACACCATTGTATCCACATTCAGCCGATCCTTTTTCAGTCTGTGCCGGAAGCGCAGGAAGCTGAAGTTGATAAGCACAATCGCCTTCGTCAGCCTCCGGACTTGGTCAAGCGTGCTGATGTTTCACCACCTCCAGATAAAGCTGCTCCAACGACTTTTCGCCTTCGGCACGGTTCTTTACAGCGGCCGTGTGCCGGCATTCCCCTTGATGAATAATGGCAATGGTGTCGCAAAGCTGCTCACAGATCTCCAAAAGATGAGAGGAGAATATTACCGTGCATCCCTTCTCCCGATGTTCGCGAATCCGCCGCTTTAACACAGAGGAGGCTTCAATATCCAGCCCGGTCATCGGCTCATCCAAAATCCACAGCGGCGGATCATGAACAAGAGAAGCCATGATCGAGAACTTCTGCCGCGTTCCATGCGAATAGCTTTTGATCGGACGGTTCAAGTACGTTTTTACCTGAAATTCCTCAATAAGCGGTTCGTAGACAGCGACTCTTCTTGCCGCACTTACCTCGTACATATCGGCCATGAAATTCAGAAACTCCTGCCCGGTCAAGCTATCATAGATCGAATGACTGTCCGAGACATAGCCTACACCCTTTTTATACTCGACAGGATCATCCGCTAACGTCCGCCCCTGAATCGAGATCATGCCTTTGTCCGCTCTCAACAAGCCCAAGATCAATTGAATCGTCGTCGTTTTCCCCGCCCCATTGGGTCCTAACAAGCCGCAAATGCTCCCGGCGGCTACTTCCAAGGACAGGTTGTTGATGATTGGCTCCGCTTGTCTGTCATACCGAAAAAGGACATCCTTTACTTTGAGCACACGACATCACCGCCTAAAATAAATCAATACTATTAAGATGAAGAACGTGCTTCCAGCTTCACGATGTTCGATATGAATTGGTCAATCAGGGCTGTGAAGTGCCGGAGATCATCAGCCGAGAAACCGTCGAACAAATCGTGTAAGAAGGCCAACTCCCGATCTTCTCTCCCCGCAAAATACTCCTGACATCTCGCAGTAAGGCTGATTCGTTTGAAACGGCGATCGGAGTTATCGATGGAAATTTGAACAAAGCCCTTTTTATCAAGACTCCGGACCATTTGCATGACGTTCTGGTGAGAGACGCCTATGATGCCGGCAATTTCTTTCACAGAGAGTATGTGCGGCTGACTTTTGTACATAATGGCAACCAACAGCCACTGCTTCACCGTTACTTCGGGATCCAGCCGATCCCCCAGCACCTGCAGTCGATTGGCGATAATGAATAGCGATGCGAAAATCTTCCCTTTATGCTCATCCACAGTCATCACTCCTGCTGGTAGATGCCAAGTAAATAGGTAATATATTATATATCTAGCATGAGGATATTCCCCCTGTCAAGGATATATGCTTTATTCCGGATGATCACTGCGAGGCAGTTGAACGGTAACCGACGTACCTTGACCTACTTTGCTTTTGACATCAAGGGTTCCTTGATGCGCCGTGACGATCTGCTTCACAATTGCCATTCCCAGTCCGGTGCTGCCCACGGGGGTATCCGTTGAAGTCCCCCGATAATACCTGTCGAACAGGCGGGCGACGCTTTGTTCATCCATTCCCTTTCCATTGTCCGCAATCCGTATTTGGACATGAGAGTCAGTGCCTTGGACGTGCACCGTTACGGCTGTCCCTGCCGGGTTGTGAACAACCGCATTGACTAACAGGTTTGACAAGGCTCTGCCCAGCAACCCGGCATCTCCCCGCACATAAAGGGGTTCTCCCTCTCCCTGTATTTCAAAGTGATTTGTCGCGGAAAGAGGCATATTCACCGCTTCCGCAACCGTTCTGCGAAGGAACTCCGTCAACTCGATCGTTTGCGAAGACAGCTTGAACAAAGCGGACCGATCCATCCGGAAAGCAATGCCAAGGTCGTGAATCAGTTCTTCCATATAGGCGGACTTATCCCGAATCAATTGCAAAAACTCTTTCTTCTCATCCGGGCTCCATTCATGTTCATCCGATAAAAGCATGTCCGTATAACCGGAGATATAAGATAAAGGGGTCTTCAGGTCATGGGTGACACCTGCCGCCCAATCCTGTCTCAATTGTTCAAATTCCTGCCGTTTACGTTCATTTTCCTGCAAGGTCAGGGAAAGGGATTCAAGATTGGCGTATACCTCGCGGTACAGGCGGCCGGAAAAGGAGCGGAAGCGTTTTGGGTTAACGGGAACCAAATATTCGCCGTTTGACAACCTCTTGATTTTCACCAATATATCCGCCATCGGCCGGGCTACATAATAGCCGTAGAATAAACAATACAACAAGTAAACCGCCATGATGATGCCCGTTGTCAGGTTGACGACAAAGAGTTTCTCCGGTTGCTTCAGCACGACAATATAGAAAACCGCCGGCAACGAGCAGGCGAAGAACAGCAAGAGTTGATGTACGATAAAATTCAATGTAAAGCGGACGATCAATTTACCATTCGCAAAATTCACTTTCATCCCCAGTCCCCCTGTTTGGGAGGGACAAACTTGTAGCCAATCCCCCTTAGCGTAACGATCAAAGCGGGTTGTTTGGCGTCTTGCTCGATTTTTTTGCGCAGGCGCATGATATGAATGGCAACCGTCTTCTCGTCTCCCATGCTGTCATAGCCCCATACGTGCTCATACAACTGCCCTGCAGTAAATACCTGGTTGGGATGGTCGGCCAGGAACCGCAGAAGCTCGAATTCTTTGGCCGGGCATGGAATCTCCTCTCCATTCACCCATAATTGAGCGGCTTTCTTATCGATCACGACGCGACCCACACGATAAATCTCCGTTGTCTGCGCAATGGCCTGATACTGTTCCAGTCTCCGAAACTGCACATGGATACGCGCGGCTACTTCCAAGGGATTAAAGGGCTTCGTAATATAGTCGTCCCCCCCGATCCCAAGGCCGGTCAATTTATCCAAATCGCTTGAACGGGCCGTAAGAAACAGGATGGGGGCGACAGTAAATTGACGGATTTTTTGGCACAGATGGAATCCGTCCGTATCGGGCAGCATAACATCCAATACAATCAGATCATATGGATGACGGCTTATCTTTTCCAAGGCTTCCTGGCCCGTAAAGGCGCTGCCGATGAAGGTATACCCTTCCTTGTGCAGAATGGTTTCCAGCATTTTGACAATGCCGGGTTCGTCGTCAATAATGAGTATTTTTTTTGAGCGCACCCTGCCTTCCTCCTATCTGGATCGGGATCCCCTCTATTATCTAACAAAACGGATGGCCGGAACCACTAAATCGATACATCGCGTTTCTTGAATACGATCCAGCTTAGCAGGGTCAGTGCGAAGATGTATCCAATCAACACGGCAATGGAAAAGTTCAGCGTCATTTCCGGTCTGGCCGGAAGCTGGAAAATGTACAGGCTGATGTCGCTGTTGGCAAAAGGAAGATACTTCAACCATTCGATCCTGGCTGTCGCTTCAATCATGGAATTGCCCACGATCATAAGAAACAGCGAGATACCGAGCGCCAAGGCGCTGTTGCGCAGCACCGTCGATACCGCGAAAGCGAGGGTGACATAACCCATGACCGGAAAAATGCTTAAACCGTACATTTTGATGACCTGCAACCAAACGCTCTGCTCCACAACTTGACCCTGCCGGTTCAAAAATAAATCCGTCGTGCGAATGCTGCCTAATCCATACAACAAAGCATTCGCAGCATAGCCGCATGCCACCAACAACACCAGCATAACGACAGCAACCAGAGATACCGCGATATATTTGGAAAACAGAATTTTCGTTCGGCTATGCGGACGAATCAACAACAGCTTCATCGTTCCGGTTGTATATTCCCCGGCTACCGCATCCGCGGCAAGGATGATTGCAAACACGATCACCATTTCGATCAAGCCGGAAGAAGTGAGCAAAGCGGACCACGGATTATTGGAGGGTACAGGGAAGTCGTTTTCTAGGCGATGCTTCGCTATCTTTAGCTTGTTTTCAGCATCGGCGCGCAGCGTAGGAGACAGCTCCGTAATTTTCAAACGTTCTTCATACTGCCGGACGAGCCGTGTTGTTTCTCCCCGCCAATCTTGGGGATCCGTGGTGTTGATTTTACCTAAGATCGCAGAACCTATCGTGACGGCAAAAAGGAACAATAGAAGAATCCAGGTCAATTTCCGGCAGGATATTTTCATGGTTTCGTTGGCAATCAATCCGATCATTTCTTCTCCTCCGTGATCTCCAAAAATTGTTCTTCCAAGGTCCGCTCTTGCACTTGAATGCTGTATACCTGAACGCCCGCTTGCATAAGGAGCTTATTGACGGCCGGTACTTCGTCTTTGTTCAACGGAATCAACAATTGCCCCGGCTGTTTCGCGGGCAGGGCTGCCTTGTCCAAGGTGGCAATCCATCGCTGGGCTTGTTCAACTTGAGAAGGTTCAACGGTAATGCATACATGAGAACATCCGCTATTACGAACGAAGTCTCTTATGCTTTGAATACGGACCAGCTTTCCATTGTGCATAACGCCTACTCGGTCACACATCAATTCCATTTCGGAAAGCAAATGGCTTGATACGAACACGGCGACCCCTTCTTCACGAGCAAGTCTTATCAAGTCGTTGCGCAACTCGTGAATTCCTGCGGGGTCCAGCCCGTTGGTCGGTTCATCCAAAATGAGCAGCGAAGGGCGGTGCAGAAGGGCTTGGGCAATCCCCAGCCTTTGCCTCATGCCAAGGGAATAGGTTTTTACTTTGTCATGAATTCTGCCTTTTAATCCAACGATTTCTGCCATTTCTTCAATGCGGGCTTGGGCAACGCCGGGGATCATCCGCGCGTAATGCTTCAAATTTTGATACCCCGTCAAATATTTGTATAAGTCCGGATTCTCGACAATAGCGCCTACATGCCGAATGGCCTTGTTGAAATCCCTGGTTATGCTGTGTCCCTTAATGAAAATATCGCCCCGGCTGATCTTGATTAGTCCCACCATCATGCGAATGGTGGTCGTTTTTCCCGCTCCGTTGGGGCCCAAGAAACCGAATATCTCTCCGGGCGGAATATCGAACGACAGATCGTCGACGATCGTTTTTCTTCCGATTTTTTTCGTGGCATGTTGGAACTGTACGACTGGCAATGGATTCATAGGTTCCTTTCCTTTCTATCGGGCTTAAAATGCCTTTCCGGCAATTCCAAGCCGATTATAGAAAGCGAAAGTAAACGGACGGTAAACGGGGAACAAACCTGCCGCAAACTTTGGCGCGGGTCATTGTGAGGGGAGTCGAAGCTGG
The DNA here is from genome assembly GCF_057063165.1 of Paenibacillus sp. JL3B1040. NCBI lineage: Bacteria > Bacillati > Bacillota > Bacilli > Caryophanales > Paenibacillaceae > Paenibacillus > Paenibacillus tiangongensis. The sequence continues at coordinate 4,820,091 of NZ_CM169317.1, forward strand.
TTCGAAGCTTACCATTGGGGCGGCGACAACCGGAGAGTTTTCCCAGCCCTTTGCGGTTTAATGAAAATGACGAGGCAAGGTAAACCTTGCCCCGTCAACTTATAACGATGATCTGGAAGTGCCTCTTAATTAAAGCTTAAGTTGAACATCCGAAAGCGCCCAGCCTTCGATGACCCTTGCCCCGATCGGATCAGGGTTGTCCTTAAAATGGACGAACTCCATCGTCATCTGTTCGATTTTCTCGCCAGTCTGCTTATTTGTGGTGTGAACTTTATAGCGTATTGCCGCCCAATCGTTTACAATGAGCATATTGTGAAATTCTCCTAATTCCATATCAAAAACTTCAAACAGTTTCCCCATGGCATCTTTATATTGCTGAAGAGTCCATCTCTGACCATAAACGTTATAATAGGCGTCCGGTTCATACAAGGTATTGCACCATTCCAGCCAGTTATCGTAGCCGCCATTCCAGTTTTTAAATCCGTTTTCAAGACGTTCTTTAATTTTATCTTGAAAATTCATACGGACATCTCCTTTCTTAATTGCCCTTAGGTATAACGTAATTAACGCGATATTCACAGAGGCATCGACAGACCGGCCTCTTTAAGCGTCCGAGCGAGTGCTTCCATGTACAGAGCGGCATTATCATCAAAGGGGCCATGCACGCCGATTGCGACATCGAGAAAGGCATTGTAATCCTCACTGACATGAGTTTCCCAGTGCTTGATCTCTCCCTTGTCGTTCGTCTTAACGAAACCATAGGAGAAAAAGCTCATTTCTATACCGTCTTTCGTATGCCCGGAGAATAAGGTTTTCATTACAAAGCCATTGTCGGATGGCCAGCATTCGAACTCTATTGGCCCCCAGTCAGGAAATTTGAGTGAATAGGCTTTGGCTTCCATGGTAGCGGAATTGGTAACGGAAATTGGATGTGTGCGTAAGTGTATAAGTCCTTTGCCAAAATAAGGCGACCAGTAGGTAGCGTCATCTGCAAATGTCCATTCTTCATAAGTCGCACCGTCTTTTACCGCTTTTTTGTCGTAGGCGCTATGATAGCTTTCAGCCATTCTACGATGCAAAGCAATTCGTTCCTCGAGAGTTAAATGGGTACTCATTTTGCCAACCTACCTTTCCAATTATTTGGTTTTCTGTTATTACTAAACTGTGATGTCAGTATAAATTCTTGAAGTAAACTCAACGTAAACAATAGAAGTAACATTATTTTATTGCTTAGAAGGAAGGTGCACCGTAAACGTGCTGCCTTCATTAATCGTGCTTTTTACTTCAATTTTGCCGTCGCATAAGTCTACAATCCTTTGGGCGATAGAAAGACCCAATCCCAGCCCTTTGTTGGAGCGAGAGGAATCACCTTGATAATATCTGACAAAGATACGAGTCTTTTCTTCTTCGCTCATACCTTTACCTGTATCGGATATTGCAACTATAATGAATTCATTTTCTTTCTTCAGCGTAACTTTAATTTCGCCGTGTTCCGGAGTAAATTTGATTGCATTCGATAGGAGATTGATCCAAACATGCCACATCAGATTGAAATTCCCATCATATATGGCCGGTTCTAACTCGGCTGAAAAATCAATTCCTTTTCTGTCCCATTCTTTGGAGAGTAGAATTGCGCATTGCTTAATCTGCTCGTCAAGCGAATAGGGCTTTTTATCAACTATAAACTGCTGGGATTCCAGTTTTGACAGCAGCAGAATATTACTGGACATGGCTGCAAGCCGTTCGGATTCGTCGGCGATGATGTGCAGATACTTCTGCTTGTCCTCCTCCGGAATGTTTTCGTCGAGCAGAAGTTCGGCAAAGCCGTTGATGGATGTAATAGGCGTTTTAAATTCGTGTGAGAAGTTATTAATGAATTCGCTGTGCACGATCTGTACACTTTGTAATTCTGCGCTCATTTTGTTGAAATTAATATACACGTCTTTCAATGTCCCTGCTTTTTCCGGGTCGAGGCGGATACCAAACTTCCCGTCCGCGATTTGATTAATTCCCTCGGTTAGTCTGGAAACAAATTGGTAGACCATTTTTGAACTGACATAAGATATTGCCCCGACAACTACACCTATTGGAAAAAACATGCCAATTGCGCGTATTGCATCATAATGCTTGTCTCCTCTGACAATATAATTGTCAACAAAATCGACCAAGGCATATATACACACAGATGAGATCATGACAATCAATGTTGGTATAATGATCCACCTGTTCATATTCAAGTTGGATTTTATCTTTTTACCTGACATCGTTCATACTCCCTATAATCTCCGCTTTATATCCCAGTCCCTTGATCGTAATGATTTTAAATTGATCGATATCCTGAAATTTGCTTCGCAGCCTGCTGATATGTGTCTTTACAGTATCTTCTCCGCTTTCGGAATCATAGCCCCAAATTTCATCAAGCAATTGATTTTTGGTGAAGATTTGACCGGGATAAGAGAGCAGCCGGTAGAGCAAGTCAAATTCTTTTTTAGGCAATTTAGTCGCTTGGTTTCCGTTCATTAAGACATACGTGGATGAATCCAGAACCACATTGCCAAGCGTAATTTTATTTTCGCTGGCAATGTGCGCACGTCGCAACAAGGCCTCAATCCGCCAAAGCAATTCCTCATAGTTTACTGGTTTTGTCATATAATCATCCGCTCCTGACGAAAAACCGATGCGTTTATCATCAAAAGACTGCTTGACAGTCAGCATTAAAACAGGCATTGTAAACCCATTCTTACGAATGGTTTGTACCAAACGGAAGCCGTCCATGCGCGGCATCATAATGTCAGCAATAAGCAGGTCAATTCTCTGAGATTCAATAATATCCAGAGCCTCCTGCCCGTCATTTGTGCAGACGACAGTATAATGTGGTTTTAGTCTTGCCTTAACGAGCAGTTGAATGTTTTTGTCATCTTCTGCAATCAGTATCGTAACCATGCGAACCCCTCCTAATACAAGATTATACCAGGATTGTTTGATTAAGGGATTGCCTGAAAGGGCATGTGTAAAAACTGCCCATTGGGACGATATTAGAAATTCCTTCATTGGGTAGGCTAAAGAGAAAATCCGAATAGGAAGAGAGGGGGCTGAAAATGGAGGGCGTACAGGCAGTTGCCGATGCCATCAATATAAGCGGCGGAACTGCCCTGGCCATAAAATCTAGCGTAGCGAATCCTAATTTACAGCTTGATCTAGCAGCGTTTGCGCTTCGGATTCTACGGTTGCTACTGCTTCATCAAGGGATTTTTGCCCTTTTTCCACAAGTTCCAGTTCTCGACTTAAGATCGCCGCAAAATCGTTGAAAAATGGATCAGGTAGCTTGTACCAATCGTCACTATGCCTTAGCCATTTTGATCTCAACTGATAGAACGGCTCCAAATCGGTTCCTTCATAGTCAGTCATATATCCTGATCGACTTAATAACCATTGCTGACCTAACAACAATTCATTGGATTGTGAGCTAACGCGAGCATAATCTTCACCGCACACATACTGAATAAATTCCCAGGCGGCATCTGGATTGGCGGATGCCTTATTAATGGCGAATATATCGCCTGGCGTTACAGCATAAGTGGATGCAGGATCAAGGGGATCAACGGGTCCGGCGGCAATACCGAGTTCAAAGGGGACATTATCTTTCAAATCATGCTTGAAATGATCAATAACTACCAGCGACAGTACGGATCCCATGTGCATTGCAGAACGTCCCATGAGAAACCGTTGGCTATCATAAAACTCCTCTTTCGTTCCATCGGTGAATAATTCATCCATGGAGTTAAAGATAGCTCCCGATTGGTCTGCCTCGATAGCGGTCCGAATCAATTTCTTCCACGCATCTGTATCAATGGTCATCTGCATCGTATTGGTATTCACGATTGACAATCCTTCTGCCCGGCTCATCTTGTCAATTAATGTTACTAAATCCATAGGGGCTTCATACACCTCCCCACCGGTATATCCATAAATTCGCGTCCGTTTATCTCCTTCCGTAGGAAAACGGCGGGCAAGCTCAATGATGTCGTACCAACTCATTCCATCGGATGGGAACTCTACACCATATCTCTTGAACAGATCTTTATTGTAAAATAAAGCACTGCCCTTGAACGTTGGGGCAAGGCCATACAACCTGCCATCGCCAATTTCCCTAAGTTGATCGACAAGACCGGGAACGAACCCATCCAGATTATAGTGATCTCTAGTACTAAGCGAATCAAGTTCGGTAAGCATCCCATCATTAATATGACTCTCAAACTCGGGAGCATCCAAAATAAAAATATCCGGCTGTTCTTCACGAATAAACTGCGCATACGCCTCTTCCTTCGTCTTGTCCCCCATATCCTTGTAAATGTCCGCATCACCGAGAACTTCCAATTGGATATGATCATGAAGCGCGGTGAACAAATCTCCATATTGCCGGCGGAATAATTCCGGATCCTGATGATAGAGGACCTTAAGCGCTGTCGTCTCTTGATTCTCCTTCGGTTCGGCCGGACCCTTAGATTCAGTTGCACAACCTGCCACTAACAGGCAACTAACAACAAACACCGTTACTACTTGCAGCCATGATCTGTTCATCATCGACTCCTCTCTCTGCTCAACATGCAGCATCGTCACTTAAAAGGCACTGTCTTGAATACATCCCATTGGATGGTCATATAGGTGGTCATGTCATCTTCCGGCTCTGAACTCCCGTTTTCTTCATGAACTTTCCCGGCACGGACTGCTTCATCAAGGGCAGCTTGCGCATCGCGTTGAATCGTCTGCAGCGCGTCTTCGAGGGATTTTCGCGATTCCTCTACTTGGGTCCATTCACGATATGTAATTTCCTCATATTTTTCTTTAAATTTATCCGTAATAATGCTACTTCCAGGATCATCATAGTAATTACTCAACGGCACGGAGGTTAAGTGATAGAACCCTTCCAGGTTAATCCCATAATAATCGCTTGATTGCCCCATGCGTGAGGGTATTCCGTTATCCGGTCTTCTCGCCAATTTGCCGGCAACCTTGTCCCCTTGCATAAACTTCAACAATTCCCATGCGGCATCTACATTGGAGGAATTGGCACGAATCGCATATACATAGTCATTATTCAAATTCAGATCTCTGGTTATTTCCCGGTTGGACGGATCCACCGGACCAACCACCATCCCTACTTTAAACGGTTTAACTCCTGATTTACCGCTTTTAATATAGTCAAGTACACTATAGGCCCAGCTAGGTTCATCATCGAGCAACATCGCTTGACGGCCTTTAGCAAAAAGTTGCTGTCCAGCGAAATCTTCATCCGCGTTAAATCCTCCCTTGTGGAGGGTATTCGTTGATAATGCCGCTTGAGCTTGTTCGTACGCTTGCTTCCAACCTTCTGTATCCATTGTAACTTGCATTGTATCAAGGTTAACTGCCTTTAATCCCATAGATAAACCGATCCGCGTACCTAGCTCACCCAGAGGGTTTTCTTGGTTTAACCCAAAACACGTGAATCCGCCGTATATTCTGGACTGCTCATCTCCATCGGTAGGAAATCGTGCTGCTAAGTCGAGCAGCTCTTGCCAAGTCATCCCGTCGTGTGGCGGCTCAATTCCATATTGCTCGAACAGGTCGATATTGTAAAAGATGACTTGTCGCTGGAACGTAGGCGCAAAACCATACAACTTTCCACCGCCTTGTTCCCGGAGAAAACGGGTGATTGAAGGATAAATCGTATCAACATCGTAATGATCCCGCGCCGCCAGCGGTTCAAGATCCAACAGGAACCCTGATGCCGATAACCGATGATAATCATCAATACTTAGGTAAAGAACATCCAGTTGTTCTTGTTCGATAGACTGCTCAAGAGCCTGCACATCGTTCGAAGCCGTCTTTTCAAGTTCCACACTTCCGGGCTTAACAAACTGAAGCTGAATCGCACCGTTCTTGGCTTTGAACTCATCACCGTAAAGAGCATTAAATTCTTGTTTGTCGTAAGTCATCACCTTCAACTTCGAAGTGTCAGGCGCCGGCAAGCTTGTACAACCTGCCAACCCAATCATAAGTAAACCTATAAGCAGCATGGATGTTAACTTGAACTTGCACAAATGGAATCCCCCTTTTTGAAAACTGATTCTACTTTCCGATAAGTCCTTGCCCGTTTATACCATCATTTTCTGTAAAGCTTTCACATAACGCGATCTCGCAATGATAAAGTAGACGGTCTGGGCGGCCAGAAAAGCCAGTGCTGCTGTAAAAGTAGCCGTATAGACATAGATATGCGAGATCCTCATATATCCCAGTACAGACTTCAAAACCACAAGCGATTGTATCGCGGATATCGGAATCGGAATAAAAAAGAGAAAAGCAATTTGCATCGTAGCCGCCGCGCTCATTTCTCTAATGCTCAATCCGATCTTGGACAGGGCATGGTACGTTCGGCTGTCGGCGGATAGCTCCGTATAAAGCTTGAAGTACAAAAAGCTGGCCGTCGAAATCGAGAAGATCAGGGCGATAAAAATCCCGATAAAGCTGAACACGGAGGTCGTATCTTTCGTGCTCCGGTATTGGTCGGAACGAACCGTCAAAAAATTATTGAGACAGTCTGCGACGCAGCCGTTCTTTTGCTGCTGATTCCATGCGTACAGCTCTTTGCCGATCTTGGATTGCTCATCTTGCAGCGAGGGAAGCTGTGTCCAGGATGGTACATGATAGAGATACGTCGGTCTGCTGGAAAAATCAGTTGTTAATTGGGTAAAGAAGGCATCTTCAACAATGAGCATAACCCCTGCATTACTAACGCCTCCCAGCTGGGGGATGCTGATTTCTTGCACAATCGTAATGCTGGACTCGGTTCCCTCAAACTTTAAGGGCTCCCTTGGTAAACGTTTTGCGTCCGGATAAACCGCCACAGCCCTTTGCCAAGGCGGATTCTCCAACGGCTCTACCTCCAGCAAAGCCGCCAGTTCATTAAACTGGCTTGCCCGGACAAACTCTACATCGCTACCTGTTGTTGGGTCGTGGGCATAATTCTGCAGCATAGCGCCAATCGAATCGATCCGATACCGCTCAAAAGCGATACCCGATTCCTGCATGGACCGCTCAATCGTGGCCAGCCCCGCATCGATCCCCTCTGGTTGATAAACGTCATACCTGAAAGCAAATTTATTGTTCAAAAACTGCTGCTTGCTGTCTTGATCAACGGCCAGTACGAAGCCTGCGCTTATGCAAGCGATCGAAGTAACAACCGTCACCAGAAACAGCATTCTGGCATGATCCTTCAGCTTATGGCTGATCTCGGAAATCCACAGCAAATTAGTGCCGCGCCATACACGCTTTCGATTTCGTTTGAGCAAACGAAGGAGGAGAATCGACAGCTGGGAGTAAAAGAGATAGGTGCTGGAAATGCCGGAAAAAGCGGCGAGCATCAGAACTTTCGGAGATAGCGTGTCCTTGCTAAGGACCACAAGACCAACAGTCATCAAAGTCACGCCCAATATGGAAAGCCAAATCGAAACCTTCGGCTCCCGCTTCGGCCGGCTGCCGCCCTCCAAAAGCTCCAGCACCCGGTTTTTGCGAATAAACAGCAGCGTAAATAACGATATCGCCATAAATAAAGCAACAAAGCAGCTCGCCGTCAGTACGATTGCCCTCACGGGCCAATAAAAAGCCAGCTCGTTCATATCGATGATTTTTGTACTTAACAGCAAAAACAGCTTGGCCAACAGCAGCCCGCCGGCGATTCCGGTGACAATGGAAACGGTGCCGATGATCATATTTTCCAAAAAAATCAGGCCATTAATTTGTCCCGGCTGTGCGCCCAGTATCATTAAAATCCCAAGCTCCTTATTGCGGGACTTCAAAAAAGCGCTGATCGAGTAGAGCACAAAAAAGATCGCAAAAATAAACACCACGTACGCGGCAACCTGCATGCAGATTAACGTCATTTTGCCCATCGGCGCCCGCTGAATTTCAGGATGATAAATGAAAACGGCATATGTAAAAAAAATCATCACCATAAATGAGCTGCTCAATAAGTAAGCCTTGTATGCACGGCCGTTGCGCTTGACATTATTAAAAGCGAACTGAGGAAAATTCACTCATCCTTCCCTCCCTTCACTCTTAATGTACCTGATCAACGGCTTGGAAACTATCGATTTACCTTAATTGCAGCTTACATTATGGTTAAGTTTATGTTCGCCTTTGCGTTCGGTAGCTTGTTCATGACCCGATATGACGAACGGGTGAGAACGATAATAGAACGCCAAAATGAACTTGACTTTGACACTAGTGTCATGCTTTATGATGTAATCAATAATTAAAGTAAAGGAGATGGAGCTTTGAAAATAAGTCAAATCGCTAAAGTGACCGGGATCAGCCCTCGATCCTTACGGCATTATGAGAAAAAAGGGTTGATAACTGTTTCTCGCCGCGACAATAATTATCGCGAGTTTGATGATTCGATTATCGAAACTATTAATACGATCCAACTATATCTTAGAAAAGCAAATATACTTAATGAAAGCAAACCGGGATGATGTACTGTAGAGGAGGATGAACAATGACAATTTTAGTAACAGGAGCAACAGGGAATGTCGGTCGTCATATAGTCAACCAACTTCTTGAGGCTGGCCAGCATGTACGCGCACTCACGCGCAACCCGTCAAGCGCAAAGCTGCCCGAAGGGGTGGAGGTAGTGTATGGCGACCTTACTGAGCCAAAGACTTTAGCGCCTGCGCTGAACGGCGTTACGGGTATACACTTGATCACCTTCAATAGTGACGGATACACCCCTCTGCAAACCGGACCTGAGATTGTTGAATTGGCTCAAAAGGCAGGGGTTCGGCGAGTCTCGGTTTTATGGAATGGCGAGAATGGACCCGTGGAGAGAGCCGTAGAAGCTAGCAACCTCGAATGGACCTTACTCCAGCCTGTTGAGTTTATGTCCAATGCGCTTGGGTGGGCAGAGTCTATTCGCATGGAAGGTGTTGTGCGGGAGCCATATGGTAACTCGCCCAGCGCTATGATTCACGTTGCCGACATCGCTGATGTAGCGGCAGCCGCATTAACCGGTGACGGTCACGCCGGAAAAACCTACACGCTGACTGGCCCAGAAGTACTGACAGTGTTCGATAAGGTTCGGATTATCGGTGCAACGATCGGCAGGGATATCCAGTTTATCGAGCTCAGCGAAGATCAGGCACGCGAACGAATGAAGGAGCAGGGAGCTCCAGAAGACGCCATCGATTTCGTCCTGGGGTGGTATGCCAACCCTCCAAAATCTGCTTATACCGTGGCTCCGATCGTCGAGCAGGTCACTGGTCACCCAGCTCGAACCTTCGCCCAATGGGTCTCAGAGAACGTACAATATTTTAAAAACCACAATTGAGACGATCCCAAGGAACAACTAAAGATTGAGCTAAAGGTTACGTTAGTTACAAAAAACAGCAGCAGTCTAGGACTATATTGTCACGTCCATGACTGCTGCTATTCGGTTTCAAGGGGGCCCTCTTAGCCTTTTCCATTGTGAAAACAATCGCAATCCGGTTTTCCCAAGCTGCTGCAATCTTTTGTGTTTGAATGCCGGGCTAAACATTTCTCCGATCGAACTATCGAGTTTTATGAAGAAAATAGGATCATGATGCAGAAGACTTTCGAAGAACAAAACCAGGACTGATTGTTATTCTAGCCATCATTTCAGCCATCTTCTCCTTAAATAAACAAAAAGCATCGACATTTCCATCATAGGTGAATGGTAAATAAAACTCCAAATAAAGGAAAGCCCGAGCGTTGAATGCGTTCGGGCTCCTCCGGCATTCTAAACTCTTGAAGAAGATTCGAGCTGCTCTGAATGCTGGCTCCGATAATCGATTAGCAGTTGCTGCATCTTATCCACCGTGCCATCCGGATGAGGAACATGAATGGAGACGGTCAAATTCGAATCGTTCAAGTAATGAAACGAAACCAGATCAAAATTCAAGATCCCGAGATTCGGACAATGCAGCGTCTTAGGTGCATCCATCGCATCGAGAACCTCATGGGAATCCCAAAATTCTCGAAACTCCCTGCTAGCCTGTGAAAGCAACTCGAACTGTTTGGACCACCAAGGATCGTCGACGTGACGCGCATACCCGGCATGGAAACGAGCAACGATTCGTCTGGCATGCAGTTCCCATTGGTCTCCCTTTAGATAGCGAAAACGGGGAGAGGTAAACGTCATCCAAACCAGATTCCGCTCCCTCTCCGACATCACCGTGAGATTCCCATTTAATGCGCAGTAGGCTTCATTCCAGGCAATGATGTTCATACGCGCATCCATGACATTCGCAGGGGAGAGGTTCTGGCTATCCAAGAAACGTTGAAGCTCCGGCGTTACCTTAGACGGTTGCTTCATACCGGTCAAGGGAAATTGCTTACGGGCAAGATGGTACAGATGCCTGCGTTCCGACTCATCTAACCGAAGCACCTTCGCGATTCGATCAAGGACCTCGGCGGATACGTTGATATGACGTCCTTGCTCCAAATAGGTGTACCAATCCAGCCCCACGTCTGCCAGCAGAGCTACCTCGCTGCGGCGAAGTCCGGGGGTTCGTCTGCGTCCGGAATCCGGCACGCCTGCTTGTTCTGGGCTTATACGTTCACGGCGTGAACGCAAAAAACGGGACAATTCCTCATAACGGTCCAATCTGTTCGCCATAATCTCTACATGCCTCCTATCTATACATGAACGTAGGATTCCCAATCCTACGATAACTAGATCTCTTCCTAGCCTCTTCGGGTCCATATAGACTAGTTTATGACCGACAATTTCGTGAAATGGATGAAAGAGCTCTCCCCATTGAAGCAGCTCCAAAGTCCAAAATAAACCGAAGCCTAGGAGGGAGTAAAATGTTTGAGCATATCGTGCTATTAAAATTCAAACCCGATGTTTCTATTGAAGTAACAGAAAGTGCCATAAAGCGCGCATATGACTTTAAAGGAAACATTCCGGGGATCGCGGAGCTTAGCGCCGGGATTAACGTTACGGAGGAAATAGAGCATATGCACGGGTTTACGCTCGGAATCAGAGTCACTTTCGAGGATCAACAGGCTTGCCGGGATTATATTCAGCACCCCCTGCATCAAGGATTATTGCAATCTATTGGCCCGTTTGTGGAAGGAATTGTCGTTATGGATTACCCGTTTGCTTCATGATCTTCCCTGACCCTGCATCATATTGCCGCTCCGTTCCCCTGTCGGGAAACGAGCGGCTTTCTCTTGACCTTACAAAAAGTTACTTACTTTAATTAAATTCCTTCTTAACAAAGTCAATAAGCTTGGACTTCAAGGCATCACCGTGCTCTCCCCTATGGTACATATCTGTTCCGTGATAACCACTCTCATCCACAATTAGCTCTTTATCCGTTGCTCCGGATGCTTGATATAATTTGCGCACTTCTTGTTCAATTGAGCCTCCATAATCGCCAGGTGAAAAAACAAACATGGACGGTGCTTTAATCTTCTCCACGCTCGGAATGGCATCAAGGGGCCCACATTGTGCAGGAGAAGAAAGAATAATCAGCCCCTCGATAGGCAGCGCCTGACGAACGCCTGCAATGATTGCTGTACTACCGCCACATGATGCTCCCGCCAAAAACACTCTTTTTGCACCCCATCGTTCAAGTTCACTTAAGGCAGCATCAGCATCACGATCTATATTCTGATTATCCTCCGGAAAATTCTGCGAAGCACCATGATTACGATATTCAGGAATAACCACCAGATACCCGCTGTCAGCCAGTTCAGTTCCCATGTCAAGAAAAGAGCAAATGCTATAGCCTTGCTCGTGTGCAAGCAGGACTCCTTTATCTCCGCTGCCAAGCACAAGTGCAGACAGATACACCCCATCACTGGTTGTTAAGGTAGTTGCTTTATCGCGCAGCTCATCCGGAACACAACTATTCACAAGATGCCCGTTAGAAGACTTCACCGACTGATCCGGCCACGCAGGATCATATTCAACCGGTTTGTTCGGGGGGATGTTCTTCACCTCGACAACTGGTGTTTCAGGTACAGCATTTTCTACAGGTTTCGTATCTTGAGGTTGATGAGATAGGGATTGATTTTCATTTGAAGATATCGGCATTGGGGTGGTGCATCCTGTAATCGTGACTAATAAAATGAGCAATCCAAATACCATTTTTGTTCCTTTAGAAAATACGTTCATTGATCTTCTACACCTCCAACTATTACTGAAATTATAAGTGATGATTGAGCTCACCTACAAATCGGTTTCGTGCTGAACCTATCCCAAACACAAATAGGAAGACAGAAGCACTCAGCAATATCAGGAGTGGCAGGGTCCAGTTCTTCGTTATGTCATGCAAAAAACCAATGAGGGACTTTCTTGATTGGATTCGGCATTTTTTCCTCCTGAATGTCATCTCATGATGAAGATGCGTTCTCTTTCGACGATACCTTCTTATCGTTCATTGAAATTTAGTAGACTTGTACAACCTCTTTAATATCATCAATTTCCTCAAGAATGGCGCGTTCAATAGCGGCCTTTAATGTGATCGTCGCACTTGGGCAACCGTGGCAGGCTCCCAAAAATCTTAATTTGGCTACACCGTTCTCAACCTCGACCAACTCTGCGTCTCCCCCGTCACGCAATAAGAAAGGACGTAGTTTGAGAAGCACTTCCGAAACTTCATCGAATAAAATTCTATTCTCCTCCATGATGCCACCCTCCTCTCATTGTTTTAACAACAGTCAATTTAGGCCCTGTTTCGTTCCGGATGTTCTGATTGATCCTTTGCCTTTTTTATTAGAGAGGCCTCTTGATCTGAAAGTTCCATTAAAATCTTATAAATGGGATCCGTAGGTATCATCACACCACAACTGGCACTCAGTCCTAGGAGCATATTCAGATAGAATTGAATTTTCTTTTTCTCGCGAGTAATTTGCTCTAATTCTGAGATGTCCGAGTTATTTTTCTTCATTAAAACACACCCCATGCCTCCTAATAAGTAAAACGCTTGATGGGTGAAAGGAATAAATCAACCGATGCTTCCTTCCATCTCAAATTGAATGAGCCGATTCATTTCAACGGCATATTCCATCGGCAGTTCTTTGGTAAACGGCTCAATGAAGCCCATGACAATCATTTGTGTGGCCTCTTGCTCCGTAAGCCCGCGGCTCATTAAGTAAAAGAGTTGCTCCTCGGACACTTTGGATACGGTTGCCTCGTGCTCCAAAGTAATCTGATCGTTTTTAATTTCATTGTACGGAATGGTATCTGAGGTTGAGAGATTGTCCAGAATCAACGTATCGCACTTAATATTGGACTTGGACCCTGCGGAATCGCGGCTGAAGCTGGACAACCCCCGGTAGTTGACTTTGCCGCCCTGTTTGCTGATAGACTTGGATATGATCGTAGAGGTTGTCTCGGGAGCAAGGTGAATGACCTTCGCGCCGGCATCCTGATGCTGATCTTTACCGGCTACGGCAATGGAAAGGATGGAACCCTTGGCTCCTCTTCCTTTCAAGATTACTGCCGGATACTTCATCGTTACCTTGGAGCCGATGTTGCCGTCCACCCATTCCATTGTGGCGTTTTCTTCTGCCACAGCCCTTTGGGTTACCAAGTTGTAGATATTAGGAGCCCAATTCTGAATGGTCGTGTAGCGGACACGGGAATCTTTCCGGCAAATAATTTCGATAACGCCGCTATGCAAAGAGCTGGTACTATAAATAGGTGCTGTACATCCTTCAACGTAATGGACGAAGCTCCCCTCTTCGGCAATAATTAAGGTCCGCTCGAATTGGCCCATATTTTCGGAATTGATACGGAAATACCCTTGTATCGGAACCTCACACTGAACGCCCTTCGGGATGTATACAAAGCTGCCGCCTGACCAAACCGCACTGTTAAGCGCCGCAAATTTATTGTCGGCGGGCGGGATGATCGTCCCGAAATATTGCTTGAACACTTCAGGATATTGCTTTAAGGCCGTATCCGTATCAAGGAAAATAACCCCCTGCTCCTCCAGCTCCTTCCGCATACTGTGATAGATGACTTCGGACTCGTATTGAGCGGATACGCCTGCCAGGAACTTTTGCTCCGCTTCAGGAATCCCCAGCTTATCAAAGGTGGCTTTGATCTCGGAAGGAACCTCCTCCCAGGTCTTCCCCTGTCTTTCAGAAGGACGAACGTAATATTGGATGTCGTCCAGATTTAGCCCAGTTAAATCCGCTCCCCACCCAGGCATCGGCATTTTGTAGAATTGTTTCAAAGCTTTCAGCCGAAAATCGAGCATCCATTCCGGTTCTTCCTTGATTCGGGATATTTCCCGGACAATCTCTTCAGTCAAGCCTTTTCCGGATTGAAAAATAGACTGGTGCCCGTCGCGAAACCCGTATTTATATTCGCCCATATCCGGCGCTTTTTTAGCCATTCGTAACACTCCTTCTAACTTTCCAGGACTTATTTGATGTGCTAGGATCTGCCGAGCTTGCTCTCCACCAAATCTTGCAGACGACCGCGAACTGCCTCCAGCGGAATTTCCGAAATGACCGGAGCGAGGAATCCGAAAATAACAAGATATTCGGCTTCGCTCCGTGATATCCCGCGCGACATCAGATAATAGATTTGCTCCGCATTGACCTGCCCCACGGATGCAGCATGGCCGGCGGTTACATCATCCTCATCCGTGTCGGATACCGAACCATTGCCTTGAAGCAAAGTCTTGGTATCGCTGGCGGTATAACCCTTGTTCATTTCGCCGATAATCCATTCCACAACCCCATCGGCAAGAACGACCGCCCGCCGCTCGGTGAAATCCGTTGTTGCTGCAGCAAGCTGATGAACCGAAGCGACTTGCACCTTAGAACCCGCTCCCGCAAACACTTCAACCGCACCGTTATGCAAAACCTTGACATCATCCCCGCTCGACAAACAATGATCCACATAAGTGACCTTGCTGTTGCTCCCCGCCACAATTAAGACGTGAGGGGCGAAACGCACCCCGCTTGTATCGTTAAGAAAGATCGCTTGAATCGGCGCTTCAACCTCGACACCGTCCGGGACATATAGGAAAACGCCGCCACTCCAGAAGGCGCTGTGTGCAGCAGATAAACGATGCTCTTCCGGCTTCACGGCCTGATAGAGATAACGTTGAACCAACTCCTCATGCTCTTTTGCCGCAGTATGCAGGTCCGTTAAAATGACTCCCTGGGCGGCTAAGCTCTCGGATAATTCCGTATACACTACATCCGAATTGAACTGAACGATCAGTCCGCCTTTCACTGGAGAACCAACCAAACCTCGAACAATCTCCGGCGCATCTTCCAAACTTGACCACGGATTCTCCGCTTTGTAATCTCCAGTTTCGTAGATACCCCATTTCTCAAGTTTCGTTTTCTCCACTTTAGGCAGTTCCAGCGCCTCTGCCAGTTTGAGTGCCTGAATCCGACGTTCAAGCAGCCAATGAGGCTCCCCTATAGCACTTGACCAAGTGCGTAAAGCGTTCGCATTCATTAAATTTATGGCTGGTGTCCCCACTTGCTTTTCCTCCTCAGCTTTTAAACTTCTTCTGCGACCATCTCATCCGTAATCCCAAGCTCCTCTTTTACCCAGTCGTACCCTTCAGCCTCCAAACGGTGGGCAAGCTCCGGGCCGCCGGATTTGACAATCCGGCCTTGCATCATGACATGCACAAAATCCGGGGTAATATAATTCAACAGGCGTTGATAGTGGGTGATGATTAAAAAACCTCGATCCGGGCTGCGCATCTCATTTACACCATTCGCCACAATACGCAGGGCATCAATATCAAGCCCGGAATCCACTTCGTCCAGAATCACAAACTTGGGTTCAAGCAGCATCATTTGCAAAATTTCATTCCGCTTTTTTTCGCCGCCGGAGAATCCCTCATTCAAATAACGATGCGCGAATTCCGGATTCATCTCCAGCCCTTTCATTTTGCTCTCCATTTCACGGATAAAACGGATTAGGGAGATCTCATCGCCTTCTTCACGCCGTGCATTGATGGCGCTTCTGAGAAAGTCCGAGTTCGTTACGCCGGCAATTTCACTAGGGTATTGCATCGCGAGAAACAAGCCCGCCCGGGCACGCTCATCCACCTCCATCTCCAGAAGGTCTTCATTGTCCAATGTCACCTTGCCGTCCGTAACTTCGTATTTGGGATGGCCCATTAAGGCCGAAGCCAACGTGCTTTTTCCCGTCCCATTAGGCCCCATGATCGCATGAATCTCGCCGCCATGAATCTCCAGTGTGAGCCCTTTTAAAATCTCTTTCCCTTCAATCTTGGATCCTAAATCCTCAATCTTTAAGGTCGTCATTCTCCCTAACTTCCCTTCCGTAGAGTTGTTCGGCGCGCGCCAGCAAATCACTCATAAATTTTCCGATCGTCTGTAACTCCGTCTCAGAATAGGATTCGATAAATCGGTAGAACCCCTCTTCTTTCTCTTGATGCAGCTTTTTATGCAAATGATAAACACGTCTACCTTTATCCGTTAAGCTAAAATAAATCTCCTTCCGATTGTTGTTCCGTTGACTTTTCATAATAAAGTCCGTTTCCAGCAGCTTTGAACAAATATTAGTAATGCTTGCTTTGGACAAATCCATTTTCTTCACAATTCCGGTATGGTTTATAGGTTCATAATCACCAATGCAATCGATAACGTGCACACTTGTAATATTGTTTGAAAGCATGTCGATTTGGTGCTCTTTGGCTTGTTGCCGAAACAGGTCAATTTCATGTTCCGTATATAACTCGTTCAGATGCAGCATTTTTATATACTGCTCGTAAAGATGACCCTTAAAGTCATTTTGAAACTCCAATTTCGCAATCCCCCTCTCTTGTTGTTAGCAGACCAAGTTCAGTGACCGCACCAGACTGCGATCCTTTTTTGTTCAGTACTGAACAAAATCAATCTTAGCATAACCGATAATGATAATCAATATCAATTGAAATTAAAAATTTATGTCCTCAGGACGGAAGGCGATCCGGATGAGGGGATGTCGTTCTATCTGATTTGGCCCCTAGAGTGTCCTATCCCAAATTACAGATAAAGGATTGGGCAGCATCATGCCGATCAATGATCATATCCATCGAGTCTTGATGATCGATATGGAGAGACGTAACATCTCTAAGGATGAGACCGTTACATTGGAAGAGTTTCGTTCATCGCTCATCCGTACGACCAGAAGCGATCTGGGATTGAACGATGTGAAGTGGATGTCCCGTTTCGGAAATGCGACGCGGCAAGCCGGACGCTATCGGAATGGTCGCTTGTTCTTGGCGGGAGATTCGGCGCACATTCATTTTCCCGCTGGTGGACAGGGAATGAACGTCGGCTTACAGGAAGCGATGAACTTAGGCTGGAAGCTTGCAGGAGCAATCAAAGGCTGGGCCACGGACTGGCTATTGGACAGTCATGCCGAACGTTTTCCATGGAATACGGCCTTGCTACGGAATACCGAGGTCCAGACCCTGCTTCTGGACGTGACTCCTCCCATCACGGAACTGCGAAGCATGCTGGCTAATCTGATTCAAATACCGGAGGCTAATTATCAAATCGCTGCACAGATTTCCGCCCTGGATGTACATTATGCACCCGACGCCGAAGCACCTTCCCATCCCTTGAACGGGAAACGATTCAAGGATCTCCGCTTAAAGCTGAAAGATGGACAATGGATGAACTCCTATCCGCTTCTGAACAAAGGTACTTTTCTCCTGTTACATCTCCATTCTGATGAACAGAATAGCGGTCAATGGGAAACGTATAGCAACCTTCAAGTTGTACATGTTTCTTTGGCTGAGGCTGACGCGGATTGGAACGACGTCCACACCGCGTTGATTCGGCCGGATGGACATATTGCCTGGGCGATTCCTCTATCCGATCCAGATCCAAGGCAAACCATAAATGAAGGAATCACTCGCTGGTGCGGAAATATTACGGATTATTAATTCGTTTAAGGTGTGCAACTGCCTTCCCATTAGGTGAACTTTCATTTGGGGTGTCTGAATGAACTAAAATCACGGTACGCTGCACTCAAAAAAAACGCAATGTTCCCGATGAGTATGAAAATACCGCTCAAGCGTTATTCAACAACACTTAGGCGGTATTTTCATTTCTGAGAAAGATATACGGATGCTGAAATTTCATAAAAATCTCTAAGAATTTATTCACTTGTTCCATCTCTGATTGTGACAGTTTGGACTGTAGGAGTCTAAGTCCCTCAACCATCCATTCCGAACATCTTGCACAAAACCAGTTACTAAGCCCAGTTCACTCAACATTTTGCCCTTGTTTTAAAGAAGCACAACATGCGACACATCCGTTTTCATGATCTTCGCCATAGCTGCGCAACATTGCCTTTAAGCAATGGCGTCAGTATGAAGGAAGTTCAAGCGTAGCCGGGACATATTGGTCTACATCAAGTATCTATTCTCACTTGGAGTACCGTTCCAAGGTTTCTTCAGCCAATACAATGAATGCAGTCATCAAAATATAAAAAAAGTTCATTAGAATTAATCTAATGAACTTTTGATTATTAAGATGGTACCGGTGAGAGGACTCGAACCTCCACGGGTCTCCCCACTCGATTTTGAGTCGAGCGCGTCTGCCATTCCGCCACACCGGCATGTATTAAATTGTTCAAAAGTGCGGAAGACCAGACTTGAACTGGTACGGTAGTCACCTACCGCAGGATTTTAAGTCCTGTGCGTCTGCCGATTCCGCCACTCCCGCGAAACAAATCATGGAGGCGCCACCCAGACTCGAACTGGGGATAAAGCTTTTGCAGAGCTGTGCCTTACCACTTGGCTATGGCGCCATGATATAAAAATGGAGCGGACGACGGGAATCGAACCCGCGACCCTCGCCTTGGCAAGGCGATGCTCTACCGCTGAGCCACGTCCGCTTATACTGGGGATATAGGATTCGAACCTATGCATGACGGAGTCAAAGTCCGTTGCCTTACCGCTTGGCTAATCCCCACTATATTTGATTGTTAAAGTAAATGGGGCGATCGATGGGACTTGAACCCACGAATGCCGGAGCCACAATCCGGTGCGTTAACCCCTTCGCCACGACCGCCATAATATGAAGTTCACTATCCTAGAAAATGTGGCAGGGGCAGCAGGAATTGAACCCACACCAAAGGTTTTGGAGACCTTTGTTCTACCTTTAAACTATGCCCCTATAAACTGGTGGAGGCTGATGGATTCGAACCACCGAACTCGTCAGAGAACAGATTTACAGTCTGCTGCGTTTGGCCACTTCGCTAAGCCTCCACGTGGTGCCGGCGAGAGGACTTGAACCCCCAACCTACTGATTACAAGTCAGTTGCTCTACCAGTTGAGCTACACCGGCTCTTCAACGAACGATTACGTTGAATGGTGGCTCGGGACGGAATCGAACCGCCGACACGAGGATTTTCAGTCCTCTGCTCTACCAACTGAGCTACCGAGCCTTATTATATTTACTTAAATGGCGGAGCCGACGGGATTCGAACCCGCGGTCTCCTGCGTGACAGGCAGGCATGTTAGGCCTCTACACCACGGCTCCACACTTGGATAATGCCATCCTCATTCGAGGATAATTGCGGGGGCAGGATTTGAACCTGCGGCCTTCGGGTTATGAGCCCGACGAGCTACCGGGCTGCTCCACCCCGCGTCAGTAAGAAGAAAATCTATTCACTTCTGTAGTAAGTGATATGGTGGAGGCTGAGGGGATCGAACCCCCGACCCTCTGCTTGTAAGGCAGATGCTCTCCCAGCTGAGCTAAGCCTCCAAGGGAAAAGACAAGTTTTATTGTACCAGATAACCCATGCACAAATCAAGTCAATCCATCAAAATCAACTCGAAATGAATGAAGAAAGATATGACCCGTAGGGGATTCGAACCCCTGTTACCTCCGTGAAAGGGAGGTGTCTTAACCCCTTGACCAACGGGCCATGCTTTAAAACAGAAAGATAATGGCGGAGAGAGAGGGATTCGAACCCTCGAGACGCTTGTGACGCCTACACGATTTCCAATCGTGCTCCTTCGGCCAACTCGGACACCTCTCCAAATATAAGATCCCAAGAAGTAATGAAGTGCATCTCAGAAGTAGAAACCTACTTCCTGGGACTTTGACTCCCCGAACAGGACTCGAACCTGTGACAACTCGATTAACAGTCGAGTGCTCTACCGACTGAGCTATCAGGGAACATTATAAACTTTTCAAGGTTTAATCCTTGAAAACTGGATACGAAACTTCATTTGCGTGTTAGTCTCCGCAAGTGCTCGGATCGGCTTGTTCAGCCTGACGCCACTTTTTGGAGGTGATTTTTGGATAAGCCCTCGACCGATTAGTACCTATCAGCTCCATACATTGCTGCACTTCCACCTCAGGCCTATCAACCTCGTCGTCTTCAAGGGGTCTTACATACTGGGAAATCTCATCTTGAGGGGGGCTTCACGCTTAGATGCTTTCAGCGCTTATCCCGTCCGCACTTAGCTACCCAGCTGTGCTCCTGGCGGAACAACTGGTGCACCAGCGGTGCGTCCATCCCGGTCCTCTCGTACTAAGGACAGCTCCTCTCAAATTTCCTACGCCCACGACAGATAGGGACCGAACTGTCTCACGACGTTCTGAACCCAGCTCGCGTACCGCTTTAATGGGCGAACAGCCCAACCCTTGGGACCTACTTCAGCCCCAGGATGCGATGAGCCGACATCGAGGTGCCAAACCTCCCCGTCGATGTGGACTCTTGGGGGAGATAAGCCTGTTATCCCCAGGGTAGCTTTTATCCGTTGAGCGATGGCCCTTCCATGCGGTACCACCGGATCACTAAGCCCGACTTTCGTCCCTGCTCGACTTGTCAGTCTCGCAGTCAAGCTCCCTTTTGCCTTTGCACTCTGCGAATGATTTCCAACCATTCTGAGGGAACCTTGGGGCGCCTCCGTTACTCTTTAGGAGGCGACCGCCCCAGTCAAACTGCCCGCCTGACACTGTCCCCGCACCGGCTTACGGTACCAGGTTAGAACTCCGATACGATCAGGGTGGTATCCCAACGGCGCCTCCACCGAAGCTGGCGCTCCGGCTTCCTAGGCTCCCACCTATCCTGTACAAATCGTATCAAAGTCCAATATCAAGCTGCAGTAAAGCTCCATGGGGTCTTTCCGTCTTGTCGCGGGTAACCTGCATCTTCACAGGTATTAAAATTTCACCGGATCTCTCGTTGAGACAGCGCCCAAGTCGTTACGCCATTCGTGCGGGTCAGAATTTACCTGACAAGGAATTTCGCTACCTTAGGACCGTTATAGTTACGGCCGCCGTTTACTGGGGCTTCGGTTCACAGCTTCGGAGTTGCCTCCTAACCGCTCCCCTTAACCTTCCAGCACCGGGCAGGCGTCAGCCCGTATACTTCGCCTTGCGGCTTCGCACAGACCTGTGTTTTTGCTAAACAGTCGCTTGGGCCTTTTCACTGCGGCCCCCTCGAGCTATTCACTCTACCGGGGCACCCCTTCTCCCGAAGTTACGGGGTCATTTTGCCGAGTTCCTTAACGAGAGTTCTTCCGCGCGCCTTAGAATTCTCTTCTCGCCTACCTGTGTCGGTTTGCGGTACGGGCACCTTCTCCTGGCTAGAGGCTTTTCTCGGCAGTGTGAGATCATGACCTTCGGTACTGTAAATTTTCCCTCCCCATCACAGCCCAGCCTTAAAGTGTGCGGATTTGCCTACACACCAGCCTCACTGCTTGGACGGGGCATTCCATCGCCCCGCGTCACTACCCTGCTGCGTCACCCCATCGCTCATAACGGATTACGGTGGTACAGGAATTTCAACCTGTTGTCCTTCGACTACGCCTTTCGGCCTCGCCTTAGGTCCCGACTTACCCTGAGCGGACGAACCTTCCTCAGGAACCCTTAGGCTTTCGGCGGATCAGATTCTCACTGATCTTTTCGTTACTCATACCGGCATTCTCACTTGTATGCTGTCCAGCGCTCCTTACGGTACACCTTCAACCTACATACAACGCTCCCCTACCCCTGAATCGACTTCACTCCAGCTTCGAAGTGGGTTTAACCCCGAGAACCATTTGGCCGAAACCTTTGAATTTATTCATCGGTAGCTTTCGGCAAAAATGTCTCGGTCTAGCACCGCCTCAAAGAAGCAGTGAAGTCGATTCAAGCCATAGCTTCGGTGGTGTGTTTAGCCCCGTTACATTTTCGGCGCAGAGTCACTCGACCAGTGAGCTATTACGCACTCTTTAAATGATGGCTGCTTCTAAGCCAACATCCTGGTTGTCTGTGCAACTCCACATCCTTTCCCACTTAACACACACTTGGGGACCTTAGCTGATGGTCTGGGCTGTTTCCCTTTTGACAATGGATCTTAGCACTCACTGTCTGACTCCCGGTTATAAAGTACTGTGGCATTCG
>NZ_CM169317.1:4847500-5027500 GCF_057063165.1 Paenibacillus sp. JL3B1040
CTAACCTCAAACGGATTATGACGAAAAAAAAGCGGACCCTGCGCATTGGCAGCGGTCCGCTTCGTTTTAGGGGCCAAGACTCTATTTTTCGATTTGCCGCAGCGTCTCCCAGGCTTCGTCGGAAGCAAAGCCGCGAGTCCAAGTCGCGATGCCGGCCAGCTTCAACGACTTGGCCAATTCCACCCGGCGTCTTAACGATTCCGTATCCTCCAGCCAGATTCGGTGCCGTCCCTCTTTATCTTCATATTCCACATAGTTCTGTCCCGTCTCTTCGGTAAAGCGCGGCTTCAGCTTTTTCTCCGCGATGATTTGCTGAGCTTTGTCCATCCCGATCGCTTTGGAGCTGACCTCCGTTTTGCCGTCCTTTTCGGTCTCCGTCCAAATGCGAGTATAGAGCGGGATACCCAGGATCAGTTTGCTCGGCGGAACTCCGTCCTCCTCCAGAATTCGGGTGACCGACGAGCGCACCCATGGCAGCGAAGCGACGGAGCCGGACACCGGGCTGGCCGCCCAATGCTCATCGTAGGCCATCAGAACGAGGTAATCCACCACTTCTCCCAAGGCCCTGCGGTCCAAAAAAGCCGACCACATCTCGCTGTTCGATTTCGGGGTCACGTCGATCGAAACGATCAATCCCTGCTCCTCGGCCAACGGGCGAAGCTCGCGCATGAACTGGGTCAGATTGTCCCCGTCTTTGGTATAGACATTTTCATAATCAATATTGATGCCGTCCAAATCGTATATTTTCGCATAATGAAGCATTTGCAATATGGTCGTCAGGCGATTCTCGAAACTGGACAACGCCTTCGAGGTCAAGTCGGGCTCAAAGCTGTTGCTGAACAATCCCCAAACCTGCATCCCTTGTCCATGCGCCCATTTGACGTAGGCCCTGTCCGCCTTGCTCTGCACGTTTCCGCTCCCATCCACCAAGGAAAACCAGGTGGGGCTGACGACGTTTACGCCCGGCAGCTTGCCGATGGAGGACGGTTTGGGAGCCACCTGGTACACGGCTTCCCAGGTCATGTTTACCGTTTTGGACTGCCATTTCCGTTTGGCTTCAGACAACTCCAGTTTCATTTCAGGGACGAAACGCTTCTCGCCGGTGATCACGTGCTTCTGCCGAACGTATCCGGTATACCCGTTGTCCAGTTGGACATAATACCATTCATTATCCGGAGACTGCAATATCCGCAGCTCCGTCTCCGCCTTCATATCGGCCAGGATGGGCTGATGAATGCTGGGGCCGGTTCGAAGCGGAACGGTGTCGTTCTTGTCGGAACCCGACTTCACCGCAGCCGGCATAATACTCTCTCCCGCCCGGTACAGCAGCACGGCACCGGAGGAAGCATCCTCGCGAACCTCGGCCCCGTACAATTCCTGGAGCAGATGGGCCGGTAAATAGAGAACGCCGTTTTTTTCCTCGGGAGCAAACCGCAGTTCGGTCGGCTTATTGTTAATTTGGGCAATCTTCTCATCCGCCTTAAGCAATACCAATTTCCGAGGCGTCGTCAAAATAACCGATTTGGTGTCTTCCTCATAACGGATCGTCGGTTCGATAACTTGTTGAATGACCGGAAGCGGGAGCTTCAGACTGTCCCCCGATCCGATCCCGGTGCCGTCCAGCAACTGCCCCCCGGAAAAAATCGGCTTTTCCACCTGGCCCAGCCACTCGGGGTCGACATGCTCGCGGTTCGGCAGCCATACCGATTGAGCCCAATAAAGTCCCGTTATAATAAGGATCAGTCCGAAAAACCATTTTGTTCTCCTTCTGCCGGTCCGTTTTCTTCGATACGTATCTCTTCTGCTTTTCAAAGACAACCCTCCGTATAAGAATCTCCGTCTATTAATAATAACTTATGAAGCGTACCGAAAGTTACCGTAAAAAAATAAAACGTGAAGAACTCCCGAAGGAATTCCGCACGTTATCCGATTCTGAGCAGGTGACAACGATTAGTGTTCAATGCGGCACTCGCTGCAAATCCCATGCAGTTCCAGCCGGTGTCCATGAATCTTAAAGCCGGTAGCCTCTTCCGCTTTACGCTCCACATCGTCCAAGGAAGGATACATGAAGTCCTCAATTTTGCCGCATTTCTCGCAAATCACATGATAATGATTGGACACATCCGCATCAAAACGGCTCGAATTGTCCCCGTATGTCAACTCCCGGACCATGCCGGCTTCAATCAGCATTTTCAAATTATTGTATACCGTAGCAACGCTCATGTTCGGGAAGCGTGGCTCCAGGGACCGGTAAATCTCGTCTGCGGTCGGATGGCTCATCGATTCCATCAGATAGGTAAGTATGGCGTGACGCTGCGGCGTAATGCGGACACCATTGTTCTTCAGTTGGTCCAGGGCATGCTGTACGCGCGTTGTCATCTCGTCCACCGCCTTCTATATGCTCATTCCTAATTAATAGTTATGTTAAAAAAGTTCGCAAGATTATTGTACGTTTTGGTCAAAACTTTTGTCAACGCAAGATCAACGGCATGACGCCCGAGCTATCGCCGATTTTTCGGGTGTTCAGCTTTTATTCACATATAGATCGCTGTTGCCGTCAATCTTGAGCTTGTAATCCCCGCTTCCGATCGTGCCATGAATTTCCTTCTGGTCAACCGCAAAAGGCAGCTCAGTGTAAATATCGCCATACCCGCTGGAACCCTCCAGCTCGTAATTGCCGTCCTCCGGAAGCTCCAGCCTAAGTTCGCCGACCGCGCTGTATACCTCCCAATCGCCGCCGATCTGGCGGGAGGTAATAAAAATCCTGCCGTTCAGCGATTCCGCCTGCAGCTCCAGCGGCACGCCGTCCACACGGATATTTCCGTTTTTCGTGCGGGCCTGAATGCCGTCCCGGGCTTCGGTTAGCGTAATATCGCCTACTAAGGTGGACAAGGAGGCCTTGCCGGTAATCCCCCGTCCCTTGATGTTGCCGCCCTGCGTGTCGACTTGGGCCTCGCCGAAGATCCGGAACAGCTCCACATCCCCGTTCAGCGTCTTGGCGGAAACGTCTCCGATCACATCCCATAACCGCAAATCCCCGTTCCCGGTTTGCAGCTTCGCCTGCTTCATCGCTTGAACGCCGGTCAAGGTAATCCCGCCGCTTGACGTCGTGATGTCCAGATCCAGAAACCGGTTCACGGGCACGATCACGGTCAAATTCACGCGCGGATGGCGGCGGCCGGTCTCGCCGTAGGTTTTGTCCTTAACGGATAAGCCCAGCGTTTTGCCTTCATCGGCTTCAACGGAGGTTACGGCCGCGATTTTACGGGCATCCTCCGTCCCCAACTGGTCGATCCAGACCGTATAGCGGACGATCACATGATCGACTTCGGCTTTACGCACCTCAATATCCCCGTTTATCCCGTCAACGACGATCCGTTCGGTATCCAGATCGATCGGGATGTCCAATGGAGGTTTTTCAACGCGGTAGCCTTCCTCTGCACTATACTCCGCCCCCGCTGCCGTCAAATCCAGGCTGACCCGGTTCCATAAGTGCATGTACTGATCCTGCTGCGTAATCGCGAACACGGAGAAGGCCATAAACATGGACAGCAGCAGCCCGCTCACGTCCACATGCGGCCGGCGTCCGGCTTGCGTTTTTTTCATAGAATTCCATGTCAATATCAAAATATGCTCGATTCCCCACAAAACGAACACCAACGGCCACCATTTGAGGAACAGCCGCATATCGTCCCGTCCCGTCATCGCATCGCGCAGGAGAACCACCGCAACCGCCAGCAGCAATGCGGCGGCAGTAAAGCGTCCCGACCGCGAGAACGCGCGTTTCGATTCGCGCAAGACCAGCAGGAGCGCCGCCAACGCCAGCGCAAACGAGACCAGGTAGGCCCCGGCGTATTGCACCAACAACTGCAGCCAAACCGGCTTCATCCGGAACATAAACAAGACGGCACCGCCGCCGATCAGCAGCGCACCGGCACCGATGCCCTGCTTTAAGTTCCTGCCGGACGGCGTATCCGCCATAGGAGTCGGGCTGGCTTCAAGTTCCTTTTTCAGACGGGCATTATGCGCATCGGTGGATTGCAGAACGTCATAGATACTGAAGAAATACGCCGCAGGAATCAACAACCCCAGCCAAATCAGCAGCGGCACGTTGATGGCCATGCGGACCGACGAGAAATAAATCAGCGCCGAAGCATCGATCAATACGAAATACATAAAGCCGAGGCCTCGTAAATAAAGGCGTAAATATAGATGGCCCAAACCCGGAAGCAGGGCGGAAAGCAGGCAGGCCACCAGCTTGCGCTTGCGCCGCCGGGGCCGATATCCTTTGGTCCGCGCCTGTGTCGGGGTGTCTAATGGCAGCATATCCGGCGTCATCTCTCCACCCCTTTCGATCATTCAGCTTAAACTCCGCGGATATCCCGTTTTCTTAATCATAACCGAAATAAACTCCGGCTGTAACGTGGAATGAACTGGACCTGCCGGACTAAACCGGAGCCTGATGAAAAAACACGCCCTCAAACCCGGAGACGCGGTTCGAAAAGCGTGCTTGATCACCTTTACAGGTCCAGTCGAAAAATCGTCAGTTCAACGCCTGCGGCGGAGTTCGCCCGTTTCACCGGCTGAAAGCCGAACTTGCGGTATAAGGCTACCGCGGGGGCGTTCCCCGTACTTGCCGTTACGGTGAACCTTTGTTTGTCGGGGTGGACGGCAAGGACATATTGCAGCAGCTTGGCTCCGATCCCTTGGCGCAATTGGCCCGGGTGGACCATCAACCGGGTGATCTCGAGGGTTCCAGGCAGCTCTTCGCGAACCGCGATCGCACCCAGCAGCTCACCGTCCTCCGACAGCTCACCGAAAAACACGTCGCCGCTTGTGCGAAGGGAGTCAAAGGTATCCGGCAACGGCGGCGTTTCCGTCAAACCGACGGCCTTGGCCTCCAGCCGGTAAGCCGAATGCTGCAAGCTCCACAACTGCTCTACGATATCCGTGTCCTTCAGCTCTAATTGCCGGATCATCGGCTGCCCCCCTTGGATCGGCCTGCGGCCTGCCATCTGTACGTCCACCGCACCGAGTGCAGCGGACGCTTGTTGCCCCCTTAGGGCTTAGCCTTTCAGCACTTCCACCAGCAGCTTGTTGACCACTCCCGGGTTGGCTTTCCCTTTGCTTTGCTTCATGACCTGGCCGACGAGGAAGCCGATGGCTTTCTCCTTGCCCGCTTTGTAATCCTCGACCGAAGCCGGGTTGTTCGCCACGACCTCTTGGACGATCGCCAAAATGGCCCCTTCGTCGCTGATTTGCACTAGTCCCTGCTCCTCAACGATCTGCTGCGGCAGCTTGCCGCTCTGCAGCATTTCCTTAAACACCGTTTTGGCGATCTTGGAGCTGATCGTACCTTTCTCCAGCAGGCCGATCATTTCGCCGAGACCTTGCCCGGTCAGCTTCACGTCGGACAATTCCAGCGAATTGCTGTTCAGGTAACCCAGCAGATCGCCCATAATCCAGTTCGCCACCGCTTTGGCGTCCTTCGTATACGCAAGGCTGCTCTCGAACAGGTCCGCCAGCGCTTTGGACGACGTAATGACGCCGGCATCGTACTCCGGCAAGCCATATTCCGAAGCATAACGGGCCTTCCGGGCATCCGGCAGCTCCGGAATCGACGCGCGGATCCGGTCCTTCCACGCCTGATCGATATGCAACGTAACCAGATCGGGATCCGGGAAGTAACGATAATCATGCGCTTCTTCCTTGCCGCGCATCGAGAACGTTTTGCCCTGGGTCTCGTCCCAACGGCGGGTCTCCTGCACGACCTCTCCGCCCTCGTCCAAAATCTCGGCCTGACGCAGCTGCTCATACTCCAATCCGCGAACCACGCCGCGGAACGAGTTCATGTTCTTGAGCTCGGCGCGCGTGCCGAACTCCTTCTGGCCCTGCGGCCGCAAGCTGATGTTGGCGTCGCAGCGCATCGAGCCTTCCTCCATTTTCACGTCGGAAACCTCGCAATACAGCATGATCGCCCGCAGCTTCTCCAGATACGCCCGCGCTTCCTCCGGCGAGGAAATGTCCGGCTCGGACACGATTTCCACGAGCGGCGTACCGACGCGGTTAAAGTCCACCAGCGACGCGTACCCGCCGTCCACGTGCGTCAGCTTGCCGGCGTCTTCCTCCAGGTGCAGACGGGTAATTCCGATCCGTTTCGTCTTCCCGTCCACTTCGATATCGATGTATCCGTTCAAGCCGATCGGCTGATCGTATTGGGAAATCTGATACGCTTTGGGCGAATCGGGGTAAAAATAGTTCTTCCGGTCGAACTTGCTGACATCGCCGATTTCGCAATTCAGCGCCATCGCCGCTTTCATCGCGTAGTCGACGGCCTGGCGGTTCAGCACCGGCAATACGCCGGGGTGCCCCAGGCAAACCGGGCAGGTATGCGTGTTGGGCGGGGCGCCGAATTCGGTGGAGCAGCCGCAGAAAATTTTCGTTTTCGTATGCAGCTCCACGTGCACCTCCAACCCGATCACCGTTTCATATTTGGATGTTGACATGGCCTATCCTCCTGCAAAACATTGATATGGAACCTACAAGGCGGGACGTTGTTTGTGATGATCCGTATTCGCTTCAAAGGCATGAGCCACGCGCAAAACCGTGCTTTCGTCGAACGGCTTGCCGATGATTTGCAGCCCGACCGGCAAGCCTTCGGCAAATCCGCACGGCACGCTGACGGCGGGTACCCCGGCCAAGCTCACCGGTATCGTCAAAATATCGTTTAAATACATCGTCAGCGGATCGTCAACCTGCGAGCCTAACGGGAACGCCGTGGTTGGAGCCGTCGGTCCGAGAATCACGTCGAATTTGGCAAAGGTCTGATCGAAATCCTGTTTGATCAGCGTTCTGACCTTTTGGGCCTTCAAATAGTAGGCGTCGTAATAACCCGAGCTGAGCGCATACGTCCCCAGCATGATCCGGCGTTTCACTTCCGGGCCGAATCCCTGGCTGCGCGAGTCGTAGTACAGGTCCAGCAGGCTGCCGGCATGGTCGGCGCGGACGCCGTAACGAACGCCGTCGAAACGCGACAGGTTGGACGAAGCCTCCGAGGACGCCAGCAAATAGTAAGCGGCCACCGCGTATTCCGTATGCGGCAGCGACACTTCTTCCCATACGGCCCCTAAGCCTTCAAGCACGCGCAAAGCATCCATGATGGAAGCCTTGACCTGCGGGTCAACGCCGTCCAGATATTCCTTCGGCACGGCGATGCGCAGTCCGGCAATGTCGCCGGTGAGGGCGCTCAAATAGTCCGGTACGTCCACATTGGCCGAGGTGGAATCCTTCGGATCGTGGCCGGCGATCGCCTGAAGAACGTAGGCAGCGTCCTCGACGTTTTTGGTGATCGGCCCGATCTGGTCCAGCGAAGACGCAAACGCCACAAGGCCGTAACGCGATACCCGACCGTAGGTGGGCTTAAGACCCACCACGCCGCAATACGACGCGGGCTGGCGAATCGAACCGCCGGTATCGGAACCAAGCGTAAAGAACGCTTCGCCCGCGGCCACCGCCGCGGCCGAACCCCCGCTGGAACCGCCCGGTACGCGGCTTAAATCCCACGGATTGCGCACCGGATGGAAGCTGGAATTCTCGTTGGAGCCGCCCATGGCGAACTCGTCCATATTCAGCTTGCCGATCGTGACCGCTTCCGCTTCCTTCAGCTTCGTGACCACCGTAGCGTCATAAATCGGATCATAGTTTTTCAAAAATTGGCTGCCGCACGTCGTGAGCAATCCTTCGGTCACCATATTGTCCTTCACGCCTACGGGAAGCCCGAACAGCAACCCGCGAGCTTCGCCCTGCGCCAGCTTGTCGTCCAAACGGGACGCCTCCGCACGGGCCCCCTCTTCATTCAACGTCAAATAGGCGCCGATCTTTCCGTCGAACTCCCGGATTTGGGCGAAGGCTTCGCCGACCAAATCGGAAACGGACAGCTCCTTGTTGTGAAGCCGATTATGTATCTCCTGCAAACGCAAATCAAAAAGCGCCAATCTAAGCTTCCTCCTTTGTGTACCCCAGTTATTTCAATAGCGATCGATGGTCTTCGTGACGTAAGCCTATTCCAGTACGGCCGGGACCTTAAATTGCCCGTCTTCTTCGTCCGGCGCATTGCGGAATACCTTTTCCGGCGGCAGGCTGTCCTTCACCTCGTCCTCCCGCATCACGTTGCTTAAATGAAGCACGTGCGTCGTCGGCGCGATCTCGTCCGTATTCAATTCATTTAACTTCTCGGCGTATTGTAAAATCGCGTTTAATTGTTCCGTGAACCGATCCCGCTCTTCGTCGGTCAGGTGCAGGCGGGCCAGCTTCGCCACGTGTTCAACGTCTTTCGTCTGGATACTCATGTTACGGATGCCTCCTTTAGTGATGCGTTCCCGCACTATTCGTACATTCTACCATGCTTGTACAATTGAATAAAATTATATTGTAGATTCCGGTTCAATTCAATCCGTTAAAGCGAGACGGCGAAGATGGGGGCTATGCGGAACAAGTCGGCAAAAACAAAAACAGGCCCGCTGGCAACCGTCAAATTTCGTACAACAGGCGGCATGTATCCGGCCCCAATTTGCCGATTATTCGTAATTCGCTATTTATTTGCTTGCTGCGCTCCCCTCTTTTGTACGCTAAATCGTACAAAATCCAGAGACAACAACTTCAAGGACCTCTCCATGTTCTAAATTTTGTCGTAGCCCTCCCCTTTAACGAATAAAAGCCACTCTTCCGAGTGGCTTTATATCCTATATCCATGCCCGCAGGTTCACTTGCTTAATGAACTCCGCTTGGGACATTACTTCCTTTGTTGGTTCCTGCTGCCCGTCTGCCTCGCTGTCTTCACCGTTCATGATGTGCTTGAACAGCTTCTCGTTATGCGTAGCCAGCGCGTAATCGATTAACGCTTCCTGGGTCGCGCGTTCCGCTTCTTGCTCGATCAGCCGACTTTCGGATTCTATATCGCTCTGCGGAACGAAGTAATTCCGCCCCGTCTTCGGAGACCGGATGACATAGTCAAAAGCATTGTCCGGATTGCGGTCGTAAGCAATAACGTAGCCATATTCCCCAACAGGAAGATTCTGCTCAAAAGCATCGCCGACGATAACAATTTTCTCTCCCAAATGAAGCATCGTCTACCTCCCTGAGTAAGTTGATTGCTTAAATTCCTCATAAAACTTGTATTGCTTTATATCATCCTACTAAAAGTGACGGAGATTGGTCAAGTTCTTCGCCAGAATCCCGGATATGAATAGCGTATGCATTTCGGCGACGAGAGGTCCATCCCTGATCCATCAGCGGGACAAAACAAAAAAAGAACGCAAACCGGGACAATTCCGCAGCTTGCGTGCTTCGCAAAGTTTACAATGTTTTAATAAGTATATCCTATCAAAGGGTTGTACTTTTGTCCACTAGTTTTGTACTTTTTCGTCGATTTTTTTGAATGGCATCAGCCGGATCCACCTCCGTCACTAAGAGACGTACGGATTGTTCGCCCGTTCGAAGCCGATGGTCGTCCAGGGCCCGTGGCCGGGGTACACCTTGACCTCATCCTTCATCCGGTACAGCTTCCCGCGAATCGAATTGTACAGGTCCGCTTCACGGCCGCCCGGCAAGTCCGTCCGCCCGACGCCGAGGCGGAACAACACGTCTCCGGAGAAAAGCTCGTCCCCGCACAGAAAGCTGACACTGCCCGGGGAATGCCCCGGCGTATGATATACGGTGAACTCGTGTCCGATAAATCGAAGCTTCTGCCCTTCGGCCAGATCGAATTCCGCCGGAGCCGTTGCGACGGGCGGTCCCACCTCCGGCCACATCAGCGAGCCGTTCAGCTTTGGCGTCGTCAGCCATTCGCTTTCCAGCGGATGGACATAAACCGGACAGTTCTTCGCTTTGCGGATCTGGTCCACACCTCCGATATGGTCAAAATGGGCATGGGTGAGCAAAATGGCTTCAATCTCCAAGTCTTCAATTTTGCGAAGCAGCGGCCCCGGGTTCGTACCGGGATCGATAATGATCGCCCGGCCCTCGTCTTCTCCCCGCAGCAAATACGCGTTGGTTTGCAGGTGGCCTAAGGTGAAACTTTCGATTTTCAACATATCTATCGCTCGGAATAAGCTCGCACCGTTTGATGGCAGAAATCCAGCTTATTCCGCCTCCTTCCTCATAGGTTCTTTGACGGGCTCCAGCCCGTCCGTTTGTTCGGAAGCATGGAGCCCTGCGGCTTAGGCGTCGCCCTTCTTCCGGTTTCCGAAGGTTTTGACGATCAAATACACGATCAACAGCGCCAAGGCCCCTAACAAAATCGGCAGGATATAAGGTCCAGCCTTCTCGTCGACATGCTGCCACTGCTCACCCAGCAGCATCCCCAAATAAACAAACAGCACCGACCACGGAATCACCGCCAAGGTCGTGAGCAGCAGGAACCTGCTTACCGGCATTTTGGCCATCCCGGCGGGAATGGAAATCGCATGCCTCGCCACCGGAATAAACCGGGCGGTGAAAATCACCCCGGACCCGTATTTCAGAAACCAAGCTTCGGATACGTCGATATGCTTCTTCTGAATCAAAATGTACTTCCCGTATTTCTCCAAAATCGGCCTGCCGCCGTAACGCCCGATCCAATAGATGAACAGTTGGGCGATCACACCGCCGACCGTGCCGAAAAAAACGGCTCCGATAAAATGGATATTCCCCTGATGTACAAGGTAACCGCCGTAAGCCAGCACGATTTCGCTGGGGATAATCTCGATCATCAATCCCAGCATAATGCCGACATAGCCCAATTGCTGCACCCAATCCAATAATACGCTCACTAAATTCGATATCCAATCCACAGCTTCGTCCTCTTTCCCACTAGCTTTTCGTCCGAAAGACAGCAAACTCTCTCTCTAATCTCAGTCTATTCTATCATAGCCGGGGACATGCGTTCTACTTCGCTCTTCCGTCTCGGTGACTCCGGGAAATCCGCCCGCATATGCTGGATCAAAAGGAGGCGACTTCAAACCATGACAAACTTCCCGGCGAAACATCGGACTTCCCTCCCGACCCCGCGCAAGATCCGCCGCAGTTGCAGCATAGAGCTGTACCGGACGGTCAAGCGGCTCGGCGTTTACATTCCGGAGGAACGGATCAAGCAAGGCGAAGCCTTGTATTACAAGAAGGTGATCGGCAACCTGCTGTGGATCGGCGAAAATATCAGCAACCGCAAGCTGCTGGCGGATTGGTGGGACGAGGCTGTCAGCGCCGAGCTTGCCGAATTGTGGGAGATCGATCGCGAAGTGTTGTCCTCGGCCTTCCGCGCGGCGTTTGGGGGCTAGGCGGCAAGGGGGGACGTGACTGGCGGAAATGCCGTTCCGCGAGCCTGGCATGGAGAAAGGGGACAATACCTACTTCAGGGCGTCCCCCGTTGTTAATGGGTGAGACCGCTGCTGTAGTTTGCGGCCCAGCTCCCTGGCTTCCGCCGTCAACCGGAACGCCCGATCGTTGCGCGGCGCAGGGACTTCGGCAACGACTTCGGCAAGACGCGAGTAGTCCGCGTATAAGACGGCCCCCGCCGATGCGACGGCATCGGCTTGCTGCGGATGCCCGCTTGTCCGCAAGCCTTGCGCCAACTGCCATAGCTCGCGCAAGGCCGCCGTTTGCTTGACCCGGTCGAACCGGTCCAGCTCCACGCTTCGCCGCAGCGCTTCCGCGGCGGCGGGGTCTCCCGCCCGGGCCAGCGCCCGGCCCAGGGCCCACCACAGCTCGGCGCGCTCCGGCTCGTAACGCAGGCCGGTCCGCAGAAGCGCGGCGGCCTGCTGCGGCGCGGAGCGTTCCGCCAGCTCTACCCGTACCGATATGCGGTACGGGGAAAGAGCCAGCGAGCGCCGAAGCAGTTCCGTCGCCTCCCGGTTCGCCTGGGGCGGCCGGTCTAGAGCTTGGCGGTGGAGCCGCTGGCTTTCGGCTTCGCGGAAGCCGGAAACGCTAAGCACGAGCAGCGCGGCGGCGGTTAGGCCGCATAGGATCGGGCGCAGCGAGGTTAGCGTGATCAGTGGGCGCAGACGGGGCACGAGGCGCTGCTCAAGCCGGACAAGCCGGGGGAGGAGCAAAGCGGCGCGGGTTTGCGGCGTCCCGATTGGCGAGGCGGGGCCGCGCCAAAGGCCTAGACGGCTGTTGCGGGCCTCGGCGATCCCGAGAGCCGCAGCCCACAGCAGCAGCAGCCAGACGAGACCGTAGCTAAGGTCAAAGTCGATGGCGCTATGCAGCAGCAGCGCGATATAAGGCGGAAGCAGCGCGCTGCGGGCCCGCAGCAGGGGGATGGTCAGCACCCCCAGCCACAGAAGTGCGAAGGCGAGGCCAAGCAAGCCCAGATCGAGCGCCAGGTCCAGGTATCCGCTGTGCACCTCGCCGCCGACGTAAGGCCGGCTTTGGACGCTGCGGAACGCGTGGCGCCAGACATCTCCGCCTTGGCCGAGCCATGGCGACCGCCGGAGCAGCGCGGCGGCGTCGGCGTACATCGCCGCGCGGGCGGAGGCCGTTTCCGGGCGGAAACCCCGCCCGAGGAAACCGGCGGACGCCGGCAGCGCGGCCAGCGGCGCCGCGAGCAGCAGCGCCGCTCCGCCGCAGGCGCGGGCCGCACGGCGCATACCCGCGGCGGGCGGGCGCGCTTGCGGCGCGCGGCGGCGGCGCGAGCGCGGGCGCGGCAGGGCGCCGGCGGCGAGCCCGGACGCGAGCAGCGCCGCGGCCAGCACCGCGGCGAGCGCGAGCGCGCCGGGCCCCGGCGCCGGGGCGAGCTGCGCGGCCGCGAGCCCGCGCGCCAGCACGGCGGCCGCGCAGGCGAAGACGGCGCTGTGCCGGGTGTAGCGCCGGCGCTCGGGGCCGCGCAGCAGCGCGAGGCCGGCGGCCCAGCCGGCCAGCGCGGCGATGAGCGCGCCGCGCGATTCGCTCAGCAGCAGGCCGAGGGCAAACAGCAGGGCGAGCGCTCCCGCCCGCTGGCCGCACCAGCCGCCTTCGCGCGTAAAAGCGGCCCGCTCCATCCTCGCGAGCCGCATCAGCCGCTCCAACAGGAACGCCGCCATCACCGCACCGAAGGCGTTCGGGTACTGGAGCAGCCCGCCCAGCCGGGCCCCGGTCGCCGAAACGGCCGTATCCGCGGTGCGTAATATCGCTCCCGGCAACGGCAGCACACCGTACACGGCAGCCAGCGCCGTGACGGCGAGCAGCCCGCCGATCAGCACCCAGCCGGCCTCCAGCGAGCGATGCCCGCGCCGGGAGGCGACCGCCAAAGCCCCTAACGCCGCACCAAATACGCCCAGAAACGCCCACAGCCGCATAACCTCTACCGTCGATTGAACCGACAGCGGACCGGCCGCAAGCCGCCCCCCGTACCCTGCCGCAATGGCCAAAGGACCAGCAAATAACGCCAGGGCATACCGGGTTGCCGGTCCTGTCCGCAGGGTGTCCGAACCCGATAAACGCTTAGAAATCGGCATAGCCCCTTGGCCTAACCCGAGCAGAACCGCCCCTCCTCCCGCCACCAGGGCACCGACGGCCAGCGAACCGGACACCAACCACAGTGCTCCCGGACGGTCCATCAAGAACAAGCCTTGATTCAAGCAGGCCAACACACCGATCAACCCTATGGTTCCTATTCCCACCCCCGCCAGCCAACGCCCCACAACCTCACCTCCTCTTCAACTTCTTCAACTTCTTCAACTTCTTCAACTTCTTCAACTTCCCACCTTCTTATCTTCTTATCCTCATATCTTCTTATCCTCATACCCTCTTATCTACTTATCTTCCTACCTTACTGATCTTCTTCATCTTTCTCACAGACTTTATCCTCTTCTTCATCTCCCTCCCTGACTTCCATTTTCTCTTCCTTACCCTCATCCTCTTTCTTTCCTTTGCCTATTTCCTCCGCCTTCATTGCGGCCCTTTAGGCCAGGCCGCTTTTAACTCCATTCATTGGCAAGTTGAGGCCAGGGTATTCTCCCAAGAATCCAGGTACCCATTCACCAACTGCAAAAGTGCAGTTGTTTTCCGGACATGGAAGGTATATTTCTCAGATAGATGCAAAAGTGCAGTTCATTTCCGGCGGAAAACCGCTTTTTTCCGTGATTGCGGAAAATAAACTGTATTTTTGCAGTTCATGCCTCATTTTTAGCCCCATCACGCGGATATAACTGCATTTTTGCACTTCGCAGCAAAAAACCGGTCGGGAATCCCCGACCGGCTAACCGACTTTCTACTCTACTCCTGCGCCGCCCCCGGCAACAAATCGCGGCACGCCCGCTCCAGATAAGGATCGGCGCTCAAAAAATCGCGAAACGCCGTATACTCCCGCCAGAGCTCCAAGGCGTTCGTACCGCCCGATTTCACGGCACGGATCAAAATGTTCTTTGGCGTGTGCTCCATGTCGATGAACTCGAGCAGCTGCGTTCTGTAACCCATCACATCCAGAAGCTTGGCGCGAATCGCGTCGGTTGCCAGCGCGGAGAAGCGCTCCTTCAGGATGCCGTGCCCC
Source organism: Paenibacillus sp. JL3B1040 (assembly GCF_057063165.1). Lineage (NCBI taxonomy): Bacteria > Bacillati > Bacillota > Bacilli > Caryophanales > Paenibacillaceae > Paenibacillus > Paenibacillus tiangongensis. The sequence goes on from NZ_CM169317.1 coordinate 4,862,001, forward strand.
AGCAGCGGCTGCAGCACCTCGCTTTGCACCTGGTTGAACAGCTCATGCTGGCAGCACGGAACGGACAGGATGACGGAAGCGCCCCAGCGGACCGCCTTCTCCAATGCGGCATCCGTCGCCGTGTCGCAGGCATGGAGCGTGACGACCATGTCGACGGCATTGAGCTCGTCGTAATCGGCAATGTCGCCGACAAGAAACCGCAGGTCGTCATACCGCAGCTTGCGGGCCAACCCGCTGCAGTGCTCGATGACGTCGGCCTTCAGGTCCAGACCGACCACGTTCAGCTTTCTTTGCTGCTGCACCGCCAAATAATGATACAGCGCAAATGTCAAATACGATTTGCCGCAGCCGAAGTCGACGATCGTCAACGTCCGGCCCTCCGGCAAATGGGGCAGCACGTCCTGAACCATTTCGAGAAACCGGTTGATCTGCTTGAACTTGTCGTATTTTTTGGCAAGCACCTTGCCTTCCGCATTCATGATCCCGAGCTCCACCAAAAACGGGACCGGGATCCCTTCCTCCAGCACATACTGCTTTTTCCGGTTATGGGTCAACGTTCCCAGCGGCTTGCGGGACGGCGCTTTTTTCAGGATCGTCACTTTGAACTTCTTGCTGATCAACACCTGATAATCGGCCTCCGCCGTGCAAAGCAGCCCTTGCCGAAACTCCGCAAACCGCTTCGTCAGCTCGTCCGCCAACGCGTCGGCCGGAACGTTTTGATGCAGCACTTTATTGGGGGAATGATAAGCGAATTGATAGTGCAGACGCTTCTTGATTTCGACCGGCTTGATCTGCACCTTGCTGTATTCCGTTTCTCCCGGCTTGCGGCGGCCGCTGATCGTGGCCGTGATCAGGCTGCCTTGCTCGGCCAGTTCGCTCGCCAGTTTGTGAAGTGATTCCATTTTTGTTCAACAGCTGCCTTTCTGCATATGCGTATTTACGTCAAAATCGGGCTTCCGCCTCGGCAAGCCCCTCCTCGACTTCCTCGATCGGCAAACCGCCGGCCGCAAGCGTTTCGGGCGTGAGCGTCAGCAGCCGCCGATAAAACCGGATCGCGTCTTCTTTGGTTGCGCCGCCCTCCTTAAGCAGACGGTAAAGCGCGTTTTCCGCCAAATCGAACCGGCCTTCGCTTTCTTCCCAGCGCAGCACGAGCCATTCGGTATCCGGCGGCAGCCGGTATTCCTTCAGCAGCGCTTGCAGCTCGGAGATCGCGCCGGGCAAGTCCCATAACGAGCGCTCCGCCCCATGCAATGCGGCGGTCAAATAAAGATGAAGCGACTTCAGCCATCGCGAAGCCCCTTCGTCAGGCTCTCCGGAACCCTCGTATACGTCGCCTTCCTCTTTGAGCAGCCGGGCCAGACTTTGCAGCTTGTCCGCCTCCACCTCTCCGCCGGTCTGAAACAAGCGCACGATATCTTGGGCGGACAACGTTTCCAGCAGTTGGGAGCTTAGGCGAAACTGCCCTTTATACAGCTCATCAAGGGCCCATAACGCCTCGACCTTCTTTTTCTGCTGCTTCAGACCAAACACCTTGCCCAACACTTCGGTCATTTCCTCGATCATTCGAACGAGGTAATCCCTGCGCAGCATGGTTCTCCCCCTTTCGTGCCATCTCCCGGCATCGTTTCCCGCCGATGCATAAAAAGCCGGAAAACCGGAGTTTCAGAACGAAGCTCCGGCTCCTGGCATCGGTTCAACTCGGGTTGGAGATGCGGGTTGTTTGCGGACGTTTCCGCTTCACGCTTCTCCCGGCTCTTTCGTTACGCCGCGCAAAAAGTCGGCGATTACGGCGGTTAGCTGCCCGGGCGCTTCATACATGCTCATGTGCCCCGCGCCTTTGATGACCGCCTTCGTGACATGCGGCCCCTCGGTCGTAAACAACCTGGCCATCGGCACGACGGCGTCGTTCTCGCCGGCAACCAGCAGCAGCGGGAGCCGCGCAGCTTCCATCACCTCGCGGCGGTCGGGCCGCTCGCGCATGGCAAGCGCGGCCCCGGTCGCCCCTTGGGGCGGCGTCTTGTAGCCGATCTCCTTTGCGCGATCGACTTCGGCCCTAAGCTTAGCGGCGTTGTCCGGAGAAAACAACCCCGGCACCAGGCCGTCCACGAAACGGGTGATCCCTTGTGATCGAATCAGCGAAACCGCCTCCAGCCGTTTCGCCTTCGCTTCCTCGCTGTCCGGATATCCCGTGGAATGGATCAGGCCAAAAGCGTTCAAACGCGGCGCATAACGCTGGGCCATAGATAAAGCAACATAGCCGCCCATCGAATGGCCCAGCAGCGTATATTTGGATACGCCCAGCGCCTCCATAAGTCCGGCGACATCGTCGGCCATCTGATCGATGGTATACGCGCCCATCGGCGCAGACGTGGCCCCGTGGCCCCGAAGGTCGGGAGCAATAACTCGATATGGTTCGGCAAGCAGCGGCTGAACTTTCTCCCAGTAACCGGAGCTGCCGCAAAAACCATGCAGCAAAACTACCGTTTCGCCCTGTCCTTGTTGTTCGTAGGCGATCGTTGTTCCGTTGACCGTTACTTTGTCCATTGCGCTACCCACTTTCATCATTATTTAGAGGTCGTTAACTTCATCCTATTTTCTCGGTGCTCCAAGCCTGACTTTTTGAACTTCGTCACGAAGTTGGCCGAAACGCCGAGGCCGCGGCGCCGGCGATTTCGTCGGCCATTTGCATGACCTTATAAAGCGAGGTCATCTGCAGCGTCCAATAGGGCTTTGGGCCTTTGACGTTGACGACCGCCGCGATGCTGTAATGACCGACCTCCGGCAGGTTGGCCCCGACGGACTGGGCCGGCTGCAACGGCTGGCCGGAAACCAGGTAATACCCGACCGAATCCGGCATCCCCAGGCAGGCATCGATGGCGATGATCACGCGCCCTTCGGGAATGTCGGCCATGCGCTGCTCCAAATTCGTCGCGTCGCACGGCTCGCGAAGCGTCCCGATCACCTGACCAAAGCCCCGTTCGGTCAATTTCGTCCCGACGAGCGGACCCAGCGCGTCCCCCGTGGACCGATCCGTACCGATGCAAAGAAAGGTAACGGCATCACAGATATGCCGGGCGCGAATGCCCGCAAAAAAAGCCTCCAGCTCGCCGCCGCTCAGCTTTTTCCGGTTCAAGCCCGCCGCCGGCCATTGTTGCGGTTCCTGCATGACCCAGACACGCTCCCTCCCGGTATTCCGTACCCTGATTGTAACGCATCCGAGCGGCTCATCGCAAAACTTCATGAACCCGCATTCCTCATGATACAATAGCTAATAACCCATAACCCGGAAGGATGAATAAAGGAATGGATCTGTCCACGAAAAGCCAGGAAAATATCGAATTCATGATCGAGGCGATCAAAAGCAAGCTCAAAATGGCCTCAGGCGCCGCGATGTCGGCGTCCGCGTTCCACGTTAACCAATATGACGATATCCGCGACGTTTATGACATTGTCATGAGCAAAGAGCGGCTTAGCATCTCCGAAGTCGAAGCGCTCGCCCAAGAGCTGGGGAGGCTTCGCGGCAAAGCCTAAAAGCCGAGGCCGTTTGAGCTTGGATTATCGTTCCAGCCGAAACGCCGTTTCGGTCTGACCTACTTGCCAGCCCTCATCGTTTACGATCGAAGACGGGAACGCTTCGCGCAGCTTCCGCAGCGTTTCCCCGTTTTCGTACCCGAGCTGCTCCAGCACGGCCAAAGCGATGAGTCCCCATTCCTCCTCGGAGCCATCCTGAATTTTGAACGTCACGCCAACACGCTCGCGGCGCAATGCCATAGCAAATACTCCTTTAAATCCGCCTTTGGCAACGATGTTCGAATCGCTCAGCAAGATCGAATCGATCCGCCCGGTACCGCCGACGAGCAGGGGATGGCGGTTCATCGCGCCGGTAATGACCGCGGTCGCCTCAACCGTTGCCGAATCCCCGATCAAATCCGGGCAAGCCAACTTCAAGTATGCGGCGGCCAAAGCGGACAACGGCAGCGCAAAGACCGGGAAGCCGCAGCCGTCCGTGCCGAGCGAGATCTGCGCCTCGGGGATCCCCGCCAAGCCAGCCAGCGTCGCCAATATTTCACGCTGAACCGGATGCTCCGGGTGATTATAGCTGTCCAGCGGGTATCCCTTCAATTTGCAGTAGGCCAGGACGCCCAGATGCTTGCCCGAGCAATTATGGTAAATCCGGCGATACGCTCCTCCCTGGCGAAGCAACCGCTCCTTGGCCGCCTCGTCAAGCGGAAGGCTCGGGGCGCATATCAGCCGCTCTTCGGCGAGCCCCGTTTTGCCGATCAGACTCTCCAGCGTGCCGACGTGCATCGCCTCGGCCCGGTGGGAAGCGGTCATGATGGCGATCTCTTCGTCAGACAATCCGTAAGCCTCCCCGATCCCTGCGCGGATGCCCGGAATCGCCTGGATCGGTTTGGCCGAAGAGCGGGTAAATACGGTCGCATGGGGATTCCCCGCCCGCCCCGCAATCTTGCCTCGTTCATCGATGACGCAGATATGGCCATAGTGGGCGCATTCCAGCAGCCCTCCGCGATATTCATTCACCAGTAACGCTTCGTTGTTGTTCATCTCATCGTTCTCTCCTTAATCCGGTTCCATTCCTACACAGTATAGTACAGCGAAAGCCCGCTGGCTAACCCTATGTTTAATAGGGCGTATTTAGCAAAAAAGCGCTGCCCCTATACCACAGGCAACGCTAATTAAGTCGTGTTCGTTGATCCATAATCTGTTTCAGCTTCTCCGTAGCCCGTTTCTGGATGCGGGATACGCTCATTTGGGACATCCCCAGCTTCTGGGCGATTGCCCGTTGGGATTGACCTTCTTGATAAGCCATCAACAGGACCTGCTGCTCTTGAGCCTTCAATTGACTCAGCGCTTGCTGCAAATCCATCCGGTTCTCCACCGTATCGTAGTCGTCGGTCTCCGTACTGATCATCTCTCCCAGCGTTGCGGCGCTTTCGTCCGGTGACAACGGGGAATCCAGAGACACGTAATGATAACATTCCCGGCCAGCCAACACCTCGACGGTCTCTTCGACCGATAACTCCAAATACTGCGCGATTTCCTTGATGTCAGGAGATCGTTCCAACTTGACGGTGAGTTCGTCGATCGCTTGCTGGACCAACGCGCCCTTCTCCTTGATTCTCCGAGGCACCTGGATATACCAGGACTTATCCCGCAGATAGTTCTTCATGTGCCCGATCATGCTTTTCATCGCATACGGTTCGAACGGGATGCCCAGCTCGCTGTCGTACTGCTGAAGCAAACGAACCAGCGCCATTTCGCCCACCTGGTACAAATCCTCGTACAAATCCGGCCGGTTGCGGGATATTTTGGCGGCAGCCATCTTCACCATCGAATCGTATTTGCGGATTAACCGCGTGGCAATCTCATTGTCCTTGGTTTGCTGGTACAGCCGAATCAAGCGGGTGGATTCGTGAAATGACTCGTGGGGAGCCGTTCGGTCAGTCATACCTTCTCCTCGCTCTTCTGAAGTCGGCGGACCATCATCACCTTCGTTCCTTTTCCGGCTTGCGTCTCCACACTGACGTCATCCATCAACGCCTGCATCAGATAGAAGCCTAATCCCCCGATCGGAGCCTCGCTCAACTCTTTTTCGTGCAAGGTGACGCCTCCCGTTTGTCCCCACGGTTCAAAGCTCTCCCCTTCATCTCTGACCGTAATCGACAAAGCATCCGCTAACACCTCGAACGTAATCTCCATTTTCCCGATGTCCTGCCGGTAAGCATACAACACGGAATTGTTGCAGGCTTCCGATACCGCCACCTTCATGTCTTCGATTTCCTCGTACGTAAATCCCATTTTCGAAGCTACACCGTATAAGTTCAATCTGACAATATCTACATATTCCGCTGTAGCCGGAAGGCTGATGACGATTCTCTCTACTTCCTCTATCATGATACTCGATCCTTTCCTTATTGGGAGTTCTCCTGCTCCGCGAAAAACTTGGCGATCCCGGTCATTTCAAACAGTTTCCGGATATGGTCCGGCACTTCCCGCACGTAAAACCTCGAATTCATTCCCTGTCTTGCTTTCAAGATGGACAGGAAAATACCGATCCCGGTGCTGTCGATGTACTTCAACTCTTTCAGATTCAAGACCAAATCCGCGTCATCTCTTCCTACCAACGGATCCATCACCTTTCGGAAGTCGGGGGCTACGGACAAATCCAGCTCGCCGTGCAACGAGACGATGCAAATTCCGTTTTCCGAATGGGTCGTGGTGGAAAATTTCAAACTTTTTCTCGTATTCATGAAAAACTCTCCCCAAAATAGGTTTTCTTCATTTTCTTCGATTGCTTACTACAACATAACCCAGCTTGTCCGCGAATGAATCACGCCGATGGACCGTCGCCGGCGGGACGGCTCCGAAGCGTAAACGCAAATGTGAATGCCGTTCCCTTCTCTCCCAGCCGCTTCGCTTGCAGCTCGCCGCCCAGCTTGTCCACCATCTTCCGGCAAATGGCCAGTCCCAGACCGAGGCCACCGTATTGCCTCGTCAAGGAGGAGTCGAATTGCGCGAACGGTTCAAACAACCGGAGCGTCTGATTTGGGGGAATACCGATCCCCGTGTCGCCGATACAGAAACTTAATCCGATTTTTCCGCTTTCGGCAGGCTTTGAGTCGACGATCATATAAATCCTGCCGTTCTCGGTGAACTTGACGGCATTGGCCAGCAAATGAACCAACACTTTACGCAGCCGCCGAATATCTCCATAGAGAAGGTCCGGAATCCGCTCGTCGATCACATAGTACAGGTCTAGTCCCTTGCCCGCGGTCTCTTGGCGGAACAGGGCAAAGATGTCCCAAATCGATTCTCGCAGCGCAAACGGAGTTTCCTCGAATTCCGGCCGCTCTTGATCCAGTTGGGTAAAATCGAGGATATCCGCAAACATCGACAATAAGGCATTCGCGTTGGCATGGATCAAGCCCGCATACCTCTTCTGCTCCTCGGTCAACTCCGTTTCCATAAGCAGCTCGCTCATCACGAACACGCCGTTAAGCGGCGAACGAAGTTCATGACCCACCATGGCCAGAAAATCCTTCTTGGCCTGGTTGCCCGCTGCGGCAGCCACCTTGGCCTTTGCGAGCTCGAGATTCACGCACTCCAATTCGCGCGTCTTCTGCTCCAACGCCCGTTCCGCTCGCTGCAACGCCATCGTTGTTTTCTCCAACCGGGTCACTTCCGGTTCCAACTCACCTTCCGCCCGTTCGTTACCGCCCATGTCCTTCATTTGAGCGATATCCATACCAGACATTTATCGTCTTCCCTTTTCCGCGGTCCGCTTTCTTCAAAGAACAACCGGCTCATCGCGCCGTGGTCAAAGTCATGACCGCATGTGTTCAAGCGATTCTCCAGCCATTCCTGCCGCGCCTCCGCCGACTCCTCCTGCGCATCGATCAATCCGTCGGTATAGAGCACCAGATGGCCCGGCCGCTCGTAATCAAGCGTTTGGGGAGCGGTTTCGATGCTGTCGAATAAACCTACGGGCGGACCCACTCTGTCCAGGCGCGCCACCTGTCCGTTCCCCGTAAACAGCAGCGCCGGCGGGTGTCCCGCATTGACGTATTCAATTTGTCTGCGCCGGGTATCCACCACGAGATAGATGGCCGTGAAATAATATTGAATCAGTTTGCTTTCGATGTGCAGCTCGATAAATCGGCGGTTCAGCTCTTGAATCACCTTCTTGGGTTCTACGTACTTATGAACCGTATCTCTCAGGACAGAGGAGATGAACATGCAGAATAAGGACGAGGAAATACCGTGACCCATCATATCGATCAAAATGACCGCATATTTCCCCTCTCCGAGCGAATACCAGGAATACAGGTCTCCGGCCAGCTCGTAGGAAGGCTTGTAAATGGCGTCGATTTCGACCTCAGGATCACGGATCGGGGCGCTTAGGACGGCATTTTGGATTAGCGACGCCAGCTTCAATTCCTCCTGGATCCGCTGATCCCGGTTACGATGCCAATCCTTCTCCAACTTCAGCCGCAGAGCCAAGCGAATCCGCGCCATCAGCTCGACCTTGTTGATCGGCTTCGTAACGTAATCGACGGCCCCGGCATCCAGCGCTTCCGCCAGCTTGTTGGAATCCCCCACCGCCGTCACCACGATGATTGGAATTTCCCGCAAATGCTCGGAGCGCTGTAAAATTCGGCACGCCTGAATTCCATCCATCTCCGGCATCATCATATCGAGCAGAATCAAATCCACGTCGGACGGTCCGCTTTCCTCAACCGCTCCGAGATCCTTTACACCAAGCCGCTCGAACATTTCCCGGGCCGAAGTGACCGTGACTGTGTTCCGGTAATTTTCCTTCTTCAAAATCTCACGAATGATAATGGTGTTTGTCGGATTGTCGTCAACGATTAGGATTCTCATGTTAATCTCCTTAAAATGAGCTTGAGCTATGACTTATACCTCATTTCGGCAAAAATTGCGTCAGTCCTGCTCAAAACGCAATCCGAAAACACGCCTAGTTGTGCAAAAAAGGAACGGGGAGCTCCCCCGTTCCTTCTGACTTCGATAATAACGCGGGCTAGGCATGAGTAACAGTGTAGATTACCCCGCCTAACCGCGTTTGAAACGCCGAATCGGAGCCGCCGCGCAAAGCTCGCTTTAACTCCGGTATTTCTGCCAGACATCGGCGGCAACATCCACCCATTTCATCCAACCGGCGGGTTTGGAGTTCGCATCGGGCGCCGGGGGCGCCGCATCGGCGTGAATCTGCCGAGCCGGAGCTGGCGAAGCCGCCGGGTCGGCGGCCTGGACCTTTCGTTTCGCCATCCGAGGGCGGCTCGCGATTCGGCTCGCCAAGGCCGCCGAAACTTGCTTGGTTGCCAGCGTGACCTCACTTAACACCTCGCCGGCATGCTTGACCGATTCCATCAGCGGATCAAATTGCTTCATTTTGTGCTGGATATCGCCGGTTAAGTCGTTCGCTTGCCGCACGACGTGCCGAACCTCGGTTCCCAGCTCGTCAATCGTTTTTTGTACCTCCCGCAGCGTTTCCGTCGTGGTTTGGAGCGAACGCTCCGCCGCCTTCAGCGTTTTGACCAGATATACGACAAGCACCACAAAAGCCGCCGCGGCAACCGCCACGCTGATCTCCCATATCATGCAACGTTCCTCGCTTTCCGTCCGCTTAATCTCGCTCTTTCCTTAACTATACACGAAATGATGCGGAAGAACAGTCGTTTCTTTGGCGAGGGTTCGTTTATTTCAAGACGCTGCCGCCAAACATGAAGCGGTATACCCAGGCGCCGTCGAGCTGGTCGACTTTGACCCCGCCGGACTCCGTCGAGTACGTGTGCAGAAGCTGGCCGTTCCCGAGGTAAATCGCCACGTGGGTAATCCGCTGATTTTGTTTGTTGATCCCTTCATAGGATTTGGCCGAAGAGCCTTTGTAGCTCATGAAGAAGACCAGGTCGCCCCGCTTCAAGCTGTCGATGCTATACACCGCAGTCCCGTTATTCTTGATGTAATCCCCTTGCTTGCGAGAATCCGCGGGAAGCGTAAGGCCCAATGCATCCTTAAAGGCTTGTCTCACAAAATCGGAGCAGTCGAATGTCGCCGTATTACTGCGGCTCGAACCGTACTCATACGGGGTCCCGAGGTATTTCATGCCGGCCTCAATCACCTGTTCGATTTGCTGGCTGATCCCGTTTGACGGAGCGGGGACGGGCGTCGGCTCAGGAGTCGGCGTTGGGGCGGGCGTTGGCGTTGGCGCCGGTGTTTCGGAGGGTCCGCCGATTTCCAAATATTTCTCCATTGTGCTGACGTAACCTATCTTTCCGGCGGACGTTTTCACCTTATAGAAATAGTCGTTGCTTTGTTCAAGAATCGTCAGTTGCGTGCCTTTGCTCAGCATGGTGAGGACTTTGCCCGAGAGCGAAGGTTCATCGCGCATATTGACGCCGTAAACCACCGTTGCCGGCCGCCCCAAGTTAGGCTGGGACGGGGCGGTAGCCCTTGTTTCCAGACGGATATATTTGTCGTTAGCGCTAACGTAACCGACCGCTCCGTCTGCCGTTTTTACTTGATAGAAATATTTATTGCCTTGGTCCAATACGGTAACTTCGGAACCCTTTTTAAGGAATCCGATCACTTTGCCCGAAAGGGAAGGTTGGTCACGAAAATTGACCCCGCCAACAATATGACCTTTGGTGATCGTTTGCGCGGTTGAGGTTGCGGCTGCGGCTTGATGAGGAAGAGTTGTATAAGTAGAGAGAAGAATGGCACTCAACAATGTGATCGCTATGCTTCGTTTCATAGATGATGTCCTGCCTCCTAATGTAAAATCTAGTTATTAGCCTTCGTTCCAACATTCTCCTTTCTTAGATCTTGCCCCCATTATAGCTTTTGTCGAAATTAGTCTAAATCGGTCGAAAATCACAATGTAGGTAAGCGCATTCAAAGACATTCGGCCTAGAGTCTATCGGCCAGAAATAGAGGCACGCGACCTATTAATTCCGGACGGACACCATCCGACAAAACGTCTTCCCGTAACTTCAAGGTCAATTTGTGTAACCAAAGTACCTGATCCTTCGAATTCCCAAATCTATTTCATAAAAATTCCAGATTATCCAATCGACCTATTTTCTTAGGGATATTCACCCGGTTTTCGGGCAAAAAGTAGCCCAAGCGGGTGGGCTGGTAAATGTTTCCGATGGCCTGTCCGCTTGGGCAATGAATGCCTGATGGCGAGTCTTGCTTGTGAACGTCCTTATCCCTCTTTGGGCTCGACATGGACGTGAACATGCATCACATTTTGCTTGCTCCTCATCCGTTCCTCCACCCGGTCGCTGATTTTATGGCTTTCGATGACCGTCAGTTGCGGGTCCACTTCGATGACGACGTCGACCAGGACATGATTGCCGTGAACCCGAGCCTTCAAGTCTTTGATTCCTTCAACGCCTTGGGTCCGGGCAATGGTGCTGCGCAGGTCACCCAATTCCTTCTCATCAAAGCCGTCGGTAAGATTATGCGTAGCTTGGCGAAAGATGTCCCAGGCGGTCTTGCAAATGAGCACGCCCACCGCAATCGCCGCTACCACGTCCAGCCACGGCAGTCCGAATTGTGCCCCAATGATCCCGATGGCCGCCCCTACGCTTACCATGGCGTCCGACAAGTTATCCTTGGCCGCCGCCATCAGCGCCTGGTTGTTGATCTGTTGGGCTAACCTCCGGTTGTAGGCATAAACCCCGCCCATCGCCAGCGCACAAACGGCAGCTACCGCAGCCGAGAGAATGTCGGGCCGGCTATGCACGCCTGCAGTCAACGAACGGACCGCATCAAGGATGACCTGGACGCCGACCATCGCCATAATAAAAGAGGCAACCAGCGCGGCGATCGTTTCCGCGCGAAAATGCCCATAGGCATGATCCGAATCCGGCGGTTTTTGCGAGATTTTGAGACCGATCAGCACCGCCACCGAAGCCACGATGTCCGTGAGATTGTTAAAGCCGTCGGCCAGCAGTGCGTTGGAATCGAAATAAAAGCCGCTTACCAATTTAAAAGCGGACAGCAGCAAATAAGCGGTAATGCTCACCCAAGCCCCGCGTTCCCCTTTGCGTATATCGTCATAAATATCCAAGTCCCGCACCTCCAGACTTCCCCCGAAGTCAATAACCTACTTCTTCGCAATCAAAAAAAACGATTTATGAAAAGCGTTTAATCATCGTAGCAAATAAAACCCGTGTAAGTCCAGAGAAACAGTGTTGCCTCCGGGAAAAGCAGTCACGCTCATTATTCCCGTTGTACGCGCATTTAAAAACGTTTAAAATAGGGACAGCCCCTTTCCAATGTCAAGGAGATGATCAGCGTGACGGAAAATCAAGAACCGCGCAAAATCGATTTGGCCGAAGCGATGCGCCAAAAGCTGCAGCAGAAAAAACAGCAGCAGCAAACCGGCAACAAACCGGGATTGAAGGACAACTTTCAAACCAAAGCGCTGAAGAGCCAAAATAATAAGAAGCCGAACAACCAGCGCCGCCGCACAGGCGGCTCGTAAGCCCGCACAGAAACGCAAACAAGCCGCATGAAGCGTCCGATGGACGTCTCATGCGGCTTTATGCGCAATGAACGTATGTGGATTACCTCTTAATCTTCTTCCGGATACATCGATTTCCGCAGGTTTTGGATTTCTTCATTCTCCAGGTACTCGTCGTACGTCATGATGCGGTCAATGATTCCGTTTGGCGTAATTTCGATAATCCGGTTGGCGATCGTTTGAATGAACTGATGGTCATGCGACGTGAACAGGATCGTTCCGTCGAAGTCGATCAGCCCGTTGTTGAGCGCCGTAATCGATTCGAGGTCCAAGTGGTTGGTCGGCTCGTCGAACAGCAGCACGTTGGCGCCGTTCAGCATCATTTTGGCCAGCATGCAGCGAACCTTCTCGCCCCCGGACAACACGCTCGCTTTCTTCAGCGCCTCTTCGCCCGAGAACAGCATCCGTCCAAGGAAGCCGCGCAGGAACGTTTCGTCCTGGTCGTTCGAATATTGGCGCAACCATTCGACCAAGTTCAGATCCACACCGTCGAAATAGCGGGAGTTATCTTTCGGAAAATACGCCTGCGAGGTCGTAACCCCCCAACTGTATTCGCCGCCGTCGGCTTCCAGTTCGCCCGTCACGACCTGGAACAGCGTCGTTTTCGGCAGGCTGTTCGGTCCGACGAACGCGATTTTGTCGCCTTTGTTCACGACGAAGCTGACGTTATCCAGCACCTTTTCGCCTTCAACGGTTTTGGTCAGCCCGTCAACCGTCAGCAGTTGCTTGCCGGCTTCACGCTCCGCCTTGAAATGCAGGAACGGATATTTCCGGTTGGACGGACGGATGTCCTCCAGCGTGATTTTATCCAATTGCTTCTTCCGGGAGGTCGCTTGCTTCGATTTCGAAGCGTTGGCGGAGAAACGCTGAATAAACGCCTGCAGCTCCTTGATTTTCTCTTCCTTTTTCTTGTTGGCGTCCCGCTGCATCTGCAGCGCGAGCTGGCTCGATTCGTACCAGAAGTCGTAGTTGCCGACGTACATCTGGATTTTGCCGAAATCGATGTCCGCGATATGCGTACATACCTTGTTCAGGAAGTGCCGGTCATGGGATACGACGATGACGGTTCCTTCGTAATCCATCAGGAAGTTCTCGAGCCACTGGATCGATTCGAGGTCCAAATGGTTGGTCGGTTCGTCCAGCAGCAGATTGTTAGGACGTCCAAACAAGGCTTGAGCCAGCAGGACGCGGACCTTCTCGTTGCCGCTGAGCTCGGCCATCTTCTTGTCGTGCAGCTCGCGCGGAATCCCAAGGCCAATTAGGAGCGCCGCCGCGTCCGGTTCGGCATCCCAACCGTTCAACTCTGCGAATTCGCCCTCGAGCTCGCCGGCGCGCATGCCGTCCTCTTCGGAGAAATCGGCTTTGGCGTATAACGCGTCCTTCTCTTTCATGATCGAATAGAGCCGGCCGTGGCCCATAATGACCGTTTCCAGCACCGGATACTCGTCGTATTCGTAATGGTTCTGTTTCAAGACAGCCATTCGCTCGCCCGGCGTCATAAACACTTCGCCTTGGTTCGGCTCGATCTCGCCGGAGAGAATTTTCAGGAACGTCGATTTGCCCGCCCCGTTCGCCCCGATCAAACCATAGCAGTTACCGGGGGTGAATTTTATATTTACGTCTTCGAAAAGTGCCCGTTTTCCGTACCGGAGCGTTACACCGTTAGTGCTGATCATGTTAGGCATTACCATCCTTTTATCATAGTGAGTGCGGACTATCCCAAAATAGTCGATACTACTGGCGTATTATATCATAGATCGCCAAAGAAATTGAACCCAAAGCGCAGAAAGTCGACTTCTGGGGGGCCTTCCTGTGTCTGTCTTGCTCTTCATGCTCCTTTAGCACGATTATCCCTTTCATTCAGCCGGTTTGAAATTACAAAAAAATGGATTGCCTGGTGTCCATTCACTTGACCGGAGAACGTTTGTTCGATATAATAAAGAAAACACGAACGAATGTTCTTTTTCCGGAGTTGGGAGGCGAGCAGACATGGACGATATTTCAGGAAAGGATCTTCATCCTATCGGCACCCGATATGACAGCGAGGAAGCCTGCATGGAGGCATTAATCGCAATGAAGTGGCGAAGTGGCTTCGTCTGCCCGCGCTGCCATTTCACCCGAGGTACACGCCTGAGTTCTCGCCGAATCCCCTTGTTCGAGTGCGGGAGATGCGCATATCAAGCGTCACCTTTGGTCGGCACGATTTTTGAAGGAACGCATCTTCCGCTAATGAAATGGTTCCAGGCATTGGAGTTGTTCCTGCTCCCCGATGGGATCTCGGCGGTGCGGCTAAGCCAGGTAATTCGAGTCACCTACAAGACCGCTTGGTTGATGCTGCACAAAATTCGCTATACGCTTGGAGAATTCGATGCCCGGGAGCTCTTGAGTGGAGACGTGAAGGTGAACAGCGACCAGTACGGGAAGAATCCGGCCCGATATTACCATTTCCCTCATCCATATGCCACGGCGGTCGTTGCCGGCTGTACGGTGACGGAGTCAGGTGAGCCGGAACAAGTAAAAATCCAACTGTTACCACAAAAGCGGGGCGAGGGACTCAGAGCCACCAGACACGAACTTGCCGCGTTTATCAATCGACATGTAGATGTCCATACATCGGTCGTACAGTCGTATCCCCTGGCCTATCGGCTGTATGTGCCCTTACGGAACGTAGTAAGAGAGGCTTGGAAATCGCTAAAGAGTACATATGTTGCTTTAGGACCGAAGTATCTGCAGGCATATCTAAACGAGTACACCGTACGCCGCGGTTTGCGTTTGCCCGGAGCGCCGGGAATAATAATGCATCAGAAGCTGCTGCGCATGTGTGTGTCAATCCCGGCCATCTCTTACCGCAAGTTAATTGCGCACCGCCCCAAGCCGCCTATCGCATTTGCAGCTTGATCTTGCGCTTGCGCTTGACGAGTTTGTCTATGGTGGCTGCAGGTTGATCGCACCAACCTAATCTTCCTCTTATCACGCTTTATCACGCTGCTTGACTGCATATCAACCGAACCTGATCAAATGGAGGGGTAAGCGAGCTATCGTAACCTCCTGATTAAACGGGATAATCGTGCCAAAGGGGCCGGCAACAAGTAACGACCCTATTCGATTCTTCCGCTCAACTGAGGAATTCGCTCCGCAGCTTCCGTCGGTACCGAAGCCGGAAGTTGAGGTGACAACAGATCTGGCAATCGCAGCGTTTCCCCGTGATGCAGCAGCCGAATCTTGTCTTCGGAGATCCCGCGCCGCTTCCGGTCCGCCTCCAGGCGGTCAAGCGCCTCCCGCGCCGTATCGTCGGCCAGCCGGAACGTGCCGTAATGCATCGGAATCATCAGCTTGGCCTTCACGTCCACGAACGCCTGCAACGCTTCTTCCGGCGTTGTATGCTGGCTGGTCATGAACCATTCCGGCTCGTACGCGCCGATCGGCAGCAGCGCCGCATCGATCTCGTAGCGGCTCCCGATTTCGGCGAAGCCGCGGAAATAGCCGCTGTCCCCGGCAAAATAGATGACCGGAGGCCTCCCGTCCGCCTGGGTCTGCGCCGGTTCCAATACGTACCCGCCCCAATGGGACGTATTCGTATCGAACGGCGTCCGGCGCGTCCAATGCTGGGTGGGCACGAACGAGATGTCGACCTCCCCGATCCGCACCCGTTCCCACCAGCTCATCTCTTGAACGCGGCGGAATCCCTTGCGCCGCATCTTCCGACCGAGGCCGACGGGAACCAAAATCGTCGTGCCGCTGCCGTATAAGCGGCGGATCGAAGCCACGTGCATATGATCGTAATGGGAATGGGAGATCAGAATCACGTCGATCGGCGGCAACTTGTCGATCGGAACGCCCGGTTCGCATATCCGGCGCTGGAATCCCATGCGCATCGCCCAGACCGGATCCGTTACGAAATTCAGCCCCTGGTACTGAATGAGAAACGTGGAGTGGCCGATCCAGGTCATCGTGGTCTCCACGCGGTTTTGATGCAAATAATCAAGCTGCGGCGGTTTATTGGGGATGACGTAGGAATAGTCCTTCTTTTTTCTGCGGCGCTCTTCCCGCCATTGTCTGAACTGCTTCAACGTTTTGTCTGTGCTGACGTTATCGATGTTGTTGTAGCGCGTTCTTCTGGGCATCGCTCCAGTTGCTCCTCTCCGCGTTTCTTTTTCCTTTTCTCCTATTCTAGAGCAATTTCGGCGGCAAAACCAACCCTTTTGGATCAATCGGCCGGGTCTCGATATTTCCAGGCATAGATAAACAGGAATAATACCGCCCCGACGACGACCAGCTCCGGCGCCACCATCATCATGAACCATTCCATCACCATCACCCTTTCCCCGGCGAACTGCCCCGTACGTATTTCGCATCGAACAAGAACAAACGCATCAGCAAAAACAAAGAAGGAATGAGGATGCAGAGCCCGGCGACAAAAGCGGTGATCAAGGCAACGGCCATCGTCTCGTTCGTGAAGCTTTCATGGATGCTGACCTGTTTGTAGAGAATGTAAGGCAGGTGACTGCGGCCATATCCGTACCAGGCAAAAGCGAACTGAAACATAACCAGCACGAACGACCAGCCCAGACGACGTTTTTTCCATACCAGGACAACAGCCCCCAGAAAGCAAGCCAACGAGGCGATAAACATCCACGCTACCTCCAGCATATGAGCGAAATGCTCCGGATTTTGCCGGTTGATCTGAAAAAAGGCAAGCACACAGGCGAGAATCGTCGGGCCGCTCCATAGCAGCGCGTAGCCGCGCAGCACTTCGAAGGCTCGGCGGTCCCCCGCTTTATCGGCATAAAACGTAAGAAACATCGCCGAAATGTACAGTACGGACACGAGCGCCAGCAGGATGACCGACCAGGTATACGGATTGCCGAAAAAAGCTCCCCAATCCAAGATCACCTTGCCGTCGGCTTCGCCGATGATCCCCCCCTCCGAAATCGCCAGGATCGTCGAAAGTGCGGCTGGAATCAACAGCCCCGTTGCCCCGTAGATCCCCATGTACGTTTTGTTGTTTGCCTTGCTGCTGCCGTAGGTGTTGTACGCGTAATAGGCCCCCCGCAAAGCGAGCAGCACGGTGACCAGACTGCCGGGAACCAGCAACGCAGTGCCGTAATAATAAGCGGAATCCGGGAAGAAACCGACCAATCCGACGACAAAAAAGATCAGAAATACGTTGGTCACTTCCCATACCGGGGATAGGTAACGCTGAATGATGTCGTGAACTTTGTTCTCATGCCCCGTAATCACACTGTAAAAGCTGAAAAACCCGGCCCCGAAATCAACCGAAGCCACGATCAAATAGCCGAACAGGAACGTCCACAGCACGGTGATGCCGACCAGTTCGTAGCTCATTGTCCGCCGCCTCCCTCAAGCCCGGCTTGCCGCAGCTCCGTCAGCACGTCCTTGTTTCGGAACATGCGGGACAATACAAGGACGCAGGATAGGCATAGCACCAAATACAACACGGCAAATAGCAGCAGCATCGGGCCGACGCTTTCCGAAGTGGTGGCGGCTTCGCCCACCTTCATATAGCCGCGGATGATCCACGGCTGGCGGCCGAACTCGGCAAACATCCAGCCCAGTTCGATCGCCGTCATCGCCAGCGGACCCAGTGCCAGGATGCCGATCAGAAGCCATACCGGGACCCCCTTTTTGCCGCCGGGCAAATAACGCCGAATCAGATACAGGAACGGAATCAGGACGAGCAGCGCCCCGATCGTAACCTTAAGATCGAACATATAATGGATCAGCAAAGGCGGGCGCACGTCCTCCGGGAATTCCTCCAGCCCGATCACCCGGGTATTGGGCGAGTTCCCGGCCAGGATGCTGAGCGCATAGGGGATTTCCAGCGCGTATCTAACGTTCCCCGCCTCATCCAACACGCCGCCGAAGATCAGCGGAGCCCGCTCCATCGTTTCGAAATGCCATTCGGCGGCGGCCAGCTTCTCCGGCTGATATTTGGCCAGAAACTTCCCGGAGAAGTCGCCAATCACCGCCGTGGCCAAAGCAAACACGAAGGAGGCCACGACCGTCAGCTTCAGCGCCTTTTTGAAATAAACATGATCCCGGCCGCGCAGCAGGCTGAAAGCGGCGATTCCGGCCAGGAGACCGGCGCTGACCGTATACGAAGAAACCAGCACATGGGCCACCTTGGTCGGCGTCGCCGGATTAAACATGGCCACGAGCGGCTGGAAATCGGCGATGACGCCGTTCTTGAGGGTAAACCCCTGCGGCGTGTTCATGAAGGCGTTCAGCGTCGTGATGAAAAACGCCGACGCGGAGGAGCCGATGGCCACCGGAATCAGCAGCAGCAGGTGAAGCAGCTTGTTGGTGAACCGGTCCCAGGTATAAAGGTAAATGCCCAGAAAGATCGCCTCCACGAAAAAAGCGAAGGTCTCCATAAACAGCGGCAGCGCAATCGCCTGCCCGGCCACCCGCATAAAAGTCGGCCATAGCAAACTCAGTTGCAATCCGATCGACGTGCCGGTCACGACCCCGATCGCCACGGAAATGACGAAGCCGCGAGCCCAGCGGCGGGCCAGCAGGGTATAGTGCGGATCGGCGGCGCGAATGCCCCGCCATTCCGCGAGCGCGATCATCAGCGGCACGCCGACGCCGATCGACGCAAATACGATATGTACGAACAAAGTCAGCCCGGTAAGCATCCGGCTTAACGTGACCGGATCGAGATTTGCCATGACGAAGCTCCTTCAGGAGAAGTATTGGAGGAAACGGTTAACGCTTTTGATGAAGGCATACAGCATGATCACGGCCACTACGAGACATACGATCGCCAGGGTTCGCTCTTGTTTCTGAAACATGCTATGGCCTCCTTGTCCATTTAGTGTGTCGCGGTTGTTCCTTTTTATTCCTTCTGGCGCTTGGGCTAAACGGCGCATTGAGGTACAATAAATAGAAGATAATAAAAAATTTAAGTATTGCCGGAATCGCCGATTGATTTCGCCACCTTATGGAAGGAGTCGTGATAGTTATGAAGATCGTCTTTATCGAGCCGACCCCCAGCCCGAATTCCATGAAACTGCATTTGGATGAAAGCCTGGAGCCGGGGATCCGGAAAACATATACGCTGGACAACGAACGCTCCGCCCCGGCCTGGATCCGCGGGCTGCTGCAAATTCCCGGGGTAAAAAGCGTGTTCCATACCGCCGATTTCGTAGCCTTGGACCGTAAGGGGAACGCCGATTGGGCGGCCATTCTGACCGAAGTGCAGAAGCAGTTCGGGCAAGAAGGGGTCGAATCGGCCTGGAACCCGGAAAGCGGGGAAGCAGCGGGGTACGGGGAAGCGCAGGTATTCGTCCAGTTTTTCCGCGGCATCCCGATGCAAATCCGGGTGAAGGCGGGGAACCGCGAGGAGCGGATTTCGCTGTCCGAGCGGTTCGTGAACGCCGTAACGGAGGTGGCGAGCGCCACGCTGATCAAGGAGCGCAAGCTCACCGATTACGGCGTTCGCTACGGCGAGCTGCCCGAGATCGCCCGCGAGATCGAGCAGGAGCTGGAGGCGGCGTACCCGCCGGAGCGGCTGAAAGGGATCGTCGCGCAGGCCATCGCCCACGGCCGCAGCGAGACGGAATTCGTCGAGCAGCGGCGTGAGCTCGGCCTGGACGAAATTCGCGAGCGGATGGAAGACGCGGATTGGCGCGTGCGCTACGCCGCGCTGGAGGCGCTGCAGCAGCCGGACGCGGAGGCGCTGCCGCTGCTGGCGGAGGCGCTGCGCGACCCGCAAATGCAGCTCCGCCGACTCGCCGTCGTCTACCTCGGCGACCTGCGGACGCCGGAGGCAATGGAGCTGCTGTACGTGGCGCTGCGCGATGCCTCCGCCGCCGTGCGCCGCACCGCCGGCGACACGCTGTCCGACATCGGCGATCCCGCAGCCACGGGGCCGATGATCGCGGCGCTGTCGGACAGCAGCAAGCTGGTCCGCTGGCGCGCGGCCCGCTTCCTGTACGAGGTCGGCACTGACGATGCCTTGGAGGCGCTGCGCGCCGCGGTGGACGACCCCGAGTTTGAGGTGGGTCTGCAGGCGCGCATGGCCGTGGAGCGGATCGAATCCGGCGAGCAAGCCGCCGGAACCGTCTGGCAGCAAATGGCGGGCCGGGACCGCGGGAGTAACAAATAACCGGCTGGCTTGCCGGATTGGATCTAACCACTTGTCATTAATTTGACATTGCTTGGCTTTCCCTCATGCGCTATACTTTGAAAATGTAAAATTTCATATAAAACCTCATCGTTTGGTGGGGTAGAGGTCGCGATTGTGAAGAGTACACCGGAGGAGGCGTTGGAAGCCGCCCGCGATGCCGGTGGAAAGGCATCGTCGCCGAAGCTTTGGTGCCCGCTTCTGTCGGCATCCGGGCTGGGTCTGTTACCGAAAGGGACAGAACTGTCACGATATTCCCGTCACCCGGGGGATGTCGTGTTGAGCTATCTTCATGGAATGGTGCGGATAAACGGTATAAATATGGCCGCGGAGTCCTTTCCGCGGCCTTTTTTCTGTGGAGTTTGCGGCCTGCCTGGCGCATCGGCGGCAGGTTCCGGGGAAAACTACGGGATCAGAAGGAGTGTTTTCACCCATGAGTAAACCAAATCACACGGCGGACGATCGGCTGAAACCGGGGCTCAAAGCCCGCCACATGACAATGATCGCCCTGGGCGGCTCGATCGGGACCGGCTTGTTCCTGGCGAGCGGCGGCGCGATTGCGGCGGCCGGCCCCGGCGGAGCACTGCTCGCTTATGCCGCCGTCGGCATCATGGTCTATTTCCTGATGACCAGCTTGGGCGAGCTCGCGACCTATATGCCGGATTCCGGCTCGTTCGAAACGTACGCTTCCCGCTTCGTCGATCCATCCCTGGGTTTCGCCATGGGCTGGAACTTCTGGTATAACTGGGCGATTACCATCGCGGCCGAACTGTCCGCAGCAACGCTGATTATCAAGTACTGGTTCCCCGACAGCTCGTCGCTGCTCTGGAGCGTGTTGTTCCTGGCCTTGATCGTCCTGCTGAACATCCTGTCGGTGAAAGGCTACGGAGAATCGGAATACTGGTTTGCCATGATCAAAATCGCTGTCGTTATCGTGTTCCTGATCGTGGGGGTGCTTATGATCTTCGGAATCATGGGCGGCGAAGCGGTCGGCTTCTCCAACTTTACGGTAGGCGATGCGCCGTTCCACGGCGGATTCTTCACGATCCTCGGCGTATTTATGGCCGCCGGCTTCTCGTTCCAGGGAACGGAAATGGTCGGCGTGGCAGCCGGGGAAAGCCATAACCCGAGGGAACATGTGCCTCGCGCCATTCGGCAAGTGTTCTGGCGCATCCTTGTCTTTTACATTTTGGCGATTCTCGTGATCGGCCTGCTGATTCCCTACACTAATCCGAACCTGCTGCAAGGCGGGATCGAACACATCGGCGTCAGCCCGTTTACGCTCGTGTTCGAAAAAGCCGGTCTGGCCTTCGCCGCTTCGGTCATGAACGCCGTCATCCTGTCGTCCGTGCTGTCGGCCGGCAACTCCGGGATGTACGCTTCCTCGCGGGTGTTGTATTCCCTGGCCCTGCGCGGGAAAGCCCCGAAGTTCCTGGCAAGACTGAACTCCCGCGGCATTCCGATGAATGCGCTCTTGATGACGACGCTCGTCGGCATGGTCGCCTTCTTCGCCTCGTTGTTCGGCGACGGAGTCGTCTACAACTGGCTGCTGAACGCCTCCGGCATGTGCGGCTTTATTACTTGGCTCGGCATCGCTATCAGCCATTACCGTTTCCGCCGCGCTTATGTGGCTCAAGGCCGTGACTTGAACGATCTGCCTTACAAAGTCCGCTGGTTTCCGTTTGGTCCGCTCTTCGCCTTTGCGCTTTGCTTTGTCGTCATCCTGGGGCAGAACGTGGCCGCCTTTACCGGCGAGACCATCGACTGGTACGGCGTCGCCGTATCCTACATCAGTATCCCGCTGTTCCTCATCGTCTGGCTTGGCTATAAATGGATCAAGAAAACCAAGGTCATCCCGCTTCTGGAATGCGATTTTGAGGTTCATCCGGCGAACGGCAAGAAATAATCTCATTTTATTCCCAATGGATTTCGACCCGCAAATCCTCCGTGCCGTCCAACGGCTGCATCAAATAACGGATATTGCGGAGGCCCAGGTCGTACAGCCCGGCCAGGTCCTCCAGCAGTTGCCGATCCGAACCGGCATAGCGCACGGTAACCGTGCCTTTACCGGTTTTCTGGCCGTCCTTCACCCGGTCCGCCAACCCTTTGGCGTTGGAAACCGCCGCGCCGGCGTCATACAAGTCGTATCCCAGCTCCGTTTTCAGGGCCAGATACGCCTCCTTCTTCGCCCCGCCCGCCTCGATCAACGCCTGGAGCGTCGTTCGATAGGACACGGAGGCCGGAGGGTAATCCTCCGCAATCCAGGTATGATCTTTGCGCATCTGTTCATCCGTGCGCAAATAATACCCGTAGTTCACCCGCTGAGATACATCGGGAACCGGATCGTTCCAGGTGGCGTCCAGATGATACCAGCGGTTGTCGAGGCGCACGAGATTCCAAGCATGCAGCTGGTCTCCGGCCGTTCCTTCAACCAAACGGCTCTCGATACCCGCTTCCTTCAACAGCTCATAAGTCAGCAAGGCATAACCTTGGCATACCGCTTCGCCGGTTTTCAGCCCCTCGTAGGCCGTATATTTTTGCAGATCGGTATCGTATTTCAAGCCCAGTACGACGTAATCGTGAATCGCTTTGATTTTCTGATGGGCATTCATGCCCGGCTCGATCAGCTGCTTCAGAATTTCCTTGACCCTTTGGCGAACGTACGCGGTTTGTTCGGCCGTTTCGCGGTAATGGACCTGCAGCGTGATTTTGGCCGAACCGGTGGTGCCCCGCCAGGAATAGACGTAACGATCCACGATATATTTCGTATACGGATCAGCGTCAAGCGCATCGTTAACCGCCTGCTTCAACTGCTTCTCCAAATTTTTGGTCGACCCTTTATATTTCAGGGTAATCGTCGTTTTCCGCGCCTCCATCCCTTCCGCCAACTTGGTCTGCAGTTGTTTGGCGGTCGTGACCGTTGCCGGCTCCGTAGCCGCATGAACCGGGACGGCAACCCAGCCCAGCGGTTCGGATCCTAGCAGTAAACCACCGATTATCCCGGTCAAGAGCCAACCCTTTGAAAGTTCCCCGATTTTCTTTCCCATCTGGCCCCCCTCACCTTCCGGTCAAGCTGCATAAATCATACTTCTGTCAATCTTTCAAGCCCATTGTAACACAGGCATTCCGTAAAAGGCTGCTAGGTTTTGTCGAACAAACCCCAGCTTGTCCAAAACCTTGAAATCGGCGCTACGTTCGTAGAAAAGACGCGAAAACGACGTTTAATTTTCACATTCGTCTTCTACAAAAGGGAGTTCTACTTGAGTATAATAAAAATATCGCAATTGTGATTTTAATCATAGCATTATTGATATCGATTATTCTGATGGAACGGAGAACGAACCGATGACGATTGTAAACAGTTCGGATATCTCGATTGAAATGTTTCTGGCTGTCATGTTTTTTTTGCTGATTATCGCCCCTTTGGTCAGTCTTGGGGTGCTAAGGTTGTTCCAGGGACGGCGAAAAGCGGGGTTGTTTTTGATCGGTATCGGCGTTGCAGGTTACCTTATCTTCCAACTCGTCGCCGGGCTTATCAGTTAATATCTCTACTCAATCCTTAATTAATATACGTAAAGAAAAAGCTTGCGCGGATGAACTCTTCCGGCTGGAGCAGATGGAAATTCAGGGCATACCAGGGCGTGTCGATCCCGGCATGATTGCGATAGCTGCGGGCTTCAATCTCCGGCCGCAGCAGTGACTGATCGTAGGAAATCTCCACTCCGCTCCCGCCTTCCCCGACGATTCGCACGGTTCCTTCCCCCACTATCGGCTCGATCAGGGTCACGAACCGCTCCGTCACGCTTCCGGGAGCGGAAGCAAACGCAAACTCGTCTTCAAGCTTGAGTCGCGGCCGACTGCCGCCTTTTGACCAGACGAAATGCCGTTTGAAGGAGCTCAGCTTGCCGCCAGCATAAGCCGCAGCCAATTCCAGGCTGATCCGGTCCTCCTCCTCACCCGTTTCAACTGCCAGCACCTTCGCCGCCGCCGCACGGCCTTCGCTCTGAAGCACGCCATCGATCACCGGCACGGAATGGCCCTGCGAGCCGTTACAATCGAAGCTGTACCGCTCCGTCCCAAAATATTCTCGCGTATATTCGCCGCTGCCGAGATCGGCCAAATCATAACCACCCGTCCAACGGGTGGTTTGCTCTTGGGGTATAACCCCCTGTTGCCAAACTGCGCCTAAAGACGCTAGCCTGACAATAAAATTGTTCAGGCTCAGTGTATTTTGTCACCTTCACTTACCAGTTAAACTGGTTTACTTCTTCTTGCCACCGTTACTGCTGAACGGATCTTCATATTCTTTTACACTCAGCTTATCCATCGCCTGGTCGTGTACTTCTTGTTCACGAATATACTTTGCTACGGTAGCTTCATTCAGTCCCACTGTACTCACATAATATCCCTCCGCCCAAAATTTTCGGTTCCCGTATTTATACTTTAATTGGGCATGTTTCTCAAAGATCATGAGGGAACTTTTTCCCTTCAGATATCCCATGAAAGATGACACGGATATCTTTGGTGGAATGGCTACCAACATGTGTACATGATCCGGCATCATATGACCTTCTAGAATCTCCACGCCTTTATACTTACATAGACGTTTGAAAATTTCGATCAAGTCTTTCCTCACTTGATTATAGATTTCTTTCCGTCTATACTTCGGGGTGAACACAATATGGTATTTGCACATCCACTTTGTGTGAGCAAGACTGTAGTTCTTGTTTGCCATCTAAGACCATTCCTTTCATTGAGCCTGAACATCTCAATTTTATCGGGATGGTCTTGTTGGTCAAACCCTCGTTCCCTCCACCCGCATAGCGGGTGGTTTTTTGTTTCGCACGCTTCGCGTACTCAACTGGCTAAAGCCTAAATAAAACTCGCCGTCCCGGGCCAGCAGAAATTGCCCTAAATCGTTATGGTTATGCGGCTCGTCGTTATGCCCTCCCTTAGCGGCAAAACCAAAAACCGTCTCTCCCTGTTGCACGCGCGAGATCATCCACTGGGCATCCGGCAAATAGAAGCTGCCCGCGTCCCAATCGGCGGAGACCGCCGCGCTGCGCCAGATAAAATTGCGGAAAGCCGGCGCCCAGCGGCTGCAGTGATCCTCGCGGAAATCGGCGCGCAAATAAGCCGGGGGTGCCGCTACCTCGCCCGGATATAACTCCGCCAGGTAGCAGGATAGGCCGATTTGCACGTTAGAACGGGGCAGGGTATCCGAGAAGTTGGCGACGGCGTCTTTGCCGAGAAAACTCTTCTGCTGGAAAGCCGCAATCCGCTTCACCTTAGGCTCGCGGAACCAGTCCAGGGCACCGCCGCTCATCCGCTTCAACAGATCGGCATAATAGGTGAAGTAGCCGAAGCCGTAATTCCAGTAGCCCAATCCTTCCAGGCATCCACCATCATCGCCCAGCCCATTCAAATAGTAAAGCATCGTATTCTGCACTTTGGACAGCAGTGCGGCGAGCCGTGCTTTATCCTCAATCTGGAGAAGCGCCGCCGCGCCAATGGATCCGGAGCATACGGCCGCCCAGTTGTTATTGATCGTTTCCCAGAAGAAGGATTCGCCACCCAGATAAGGGCGGAACAGCCGCTCCTCCACCCGGTCCGCAATCAGCACGCGCAGAAACTTCGGCAACCGGTCGCCCAGCAGCACGTTCAATTCGGCCAGAGCAAAGCCCGTCTCCGAGGAGAACAGGTCGATGGCTCCTTCCAGGGAATAAGTGCCGTTCACATGGGCCGGCAGGCACCAGGTCTGTTCACCGCAAATCGCCCATACGATTTCGCACAGGGCGGATTCGTATTCCTTCGATTCCGGCTCCAGCAACGTCAGCAAAGCAAAGGTGTTAAGCCGACGCCGCCGTTCAAAATAAACGCGTTCATATTCCAGCCTTGTCCCCTGCGTTCTGAACAGGGAAAATAGCGAATAGCTCAACTCCGGAATAGGCAGCGTCAGCAGACGCTCTCCCTCTGAGCGGATTTCCTCCAGATCGCTGCGGAAGGCGGTGCTCTCCTTCACGTATTGCCAGAACGCCTCCGCGTTCCCGTCGGCATAATACAGTTCCAGTCCGGCTTTGGGCATTTTTTGTGTAATTTCGGCCAAATTTGTTGATTCCACCTTCACTTGCTTTCCTCTCCTTGGTCGGCTGCAGCGATATGCCAGCCGGTTGATTTGTTGTATGCCCGCCAGCTTGCGGCCCAAGAGATTTATGCGCCCGTTTCCGTCCCCTGTTCCGCTTCCGTCCATAATTTAAGCCGAAGACTCAAGGATGGACCGGGCGACCGGATCACTGCCAGACGGTATTCCCCGTTCCGGTTTCCGCAGTGTTCTTCCTCTATCTCGAAGAAGCAGCCGGTTGCGCCAACTGTATAGCGGAAGGGGCCCAACGCGACATTTACGGCATGCCGCTCCGCCGTTATCGCGCTCCATTCCTGTCCATTACCGCAGAACAGGGGCACCCGGTAAAGAATAGGCCCCGAATCCTGCCCGGCAAGCTCGGAAACAATCTCCAACCCCTCATCCGACAAAGCGTATCTTTCCGTTACTCGCCCGTCTTCCGGCAGACCCTGACCGCGATAGGCGATTCGGAACTCCACGCGGCCGCTGTCTTGCCGGATGACATGAAGTTCATGCTCCAGCCCGCCGCTCAAATCGGCCAGATATACCGCTGTCCCGTCCTGCCGCTCCCAGCCCGGACCAATCGCAGCGTTCAGGGACCGGAGCCCTCCGGGCAACCGGTATTCAGGCGCGGCGCACAGCGGGCTGGACAATGCCAGTTCCGCGGGAACACCCTGACGGTGATATCTTCCCAGTCCCGTGGAGTCGTAACGGTGATCGGCGGCAGTATCCAATTGCACTGATTGGCCTCCGGCAGAGGCAAACACTTTGTGGAAGTGCTCCGAGGTCGCCAGCACATATCCCC
The DNA here is from genome assembly GCF_057063165.1 of Paenibacillus sp. JL3B1040. Lineage (NCBI taxonomy): Bacteria > Bacillati > Bacillota > Bacilli > Caryophanales > Paenibacillaceae > Paenibacillus > Paenibacillus tiangongensis. The sequence goes on from NZ_CM169317.1 coordinate 4,889,149, forward strand.
CGCTTTCGGCAGGACAAGGCTCTTCGGCAATATCATCCTCCGCGAACAAATAGGCCATATAAGCGAAGCTGCCTAGCGTAATCATATACTTGTCATAATACGCGTAGGATTCCGTCCCGTAGCCGGAACGGATGCCGTAGTGATTTTTGACATGACGTGGCGGCGCAATATCACGGACCCAGCGCTGGATAGCCTGCACCGACAATCTTGCGCTTCGTTTGAAAGCGCCGGCCAACTTGAGGTTCCCCTGCTGTCGGTACCGCGCGGCTTCAAATTCCGCGCAGGCCGCCGCCAGTGCTTCGTTGAAATGGAACTGGCTGCTGCGTCCTCCATAAGGAAAATGACCGGCGGCAGACTGCATGAACAAGGTCATCATTCCGCCGTCTGCTAGCTTTCGGTTCAGTTCTTCCTGAAACGCTCCCCGATACCCGGCCGCCAACATCAGTTGGATGTGGCAGCGGGTCGCCAGATCGTACAACAGCGGACAGCCCGGGTCCATATACATCCCGTTTCCGTCGAATTTACGTAACTGCACCGGCCAATGCTCGGCCAAATAACCGGTGGCGCTTGTCATTCCTTCCGTTTCCCGCAAATATTCGCCGGTCATGTTGTAAATGTTGATATTGTGCAGCCGTTCAGGTTCGGAAACGGAAGCCAGCGAATAAACATAATTGACCGCAGGATCAATGCGGGTTAATTCATTTTTCCATTCTGCGGATTGTTCTGCGGAAACATGCGACTTCATCGCCTTATAGGCCAGCAGCAGTTCCTTGGTACTGAAATCAGCCATCTGATTGCCCGTCGTTCGCGGCAATTCCCGGCAGCCCGTCTCCATCATGCTCTCCCATAGAGGAAAAAGTTCACGCTTACGTCCGCCCGCCATCAACCCGGCCAGAACGGAGACAACGCGGCAGTAGGTCTGGAGATCCTGCGGACGCCCCTGCCGGTCCGTTCCCCAGGTCTTGTCTGCTTGCTCCAGCCCGTATTCCTGAATCGACCATTCCATCAGATCAAGATAGACGTCTTTGCAAAAACCGGTCGGCTCAAAAGCCGCATTCCGCTCCAGCGCGTCGATATATGCAAACAGATCGGCGCCGGAAAGCGGCTGCAAATCTCTTAATGGACTCATGTCCTTTGACTCAACTCCCTAGTCGGCCACGCAGCCGAAGCCTTCAGCCCTTCAGCGAACCGATCATCACCCCTTTGACAAAATATTTCTGAATGAACGGGTACACGCACAAAATCGGAACCGTCGCCACGACAATCAGGGAATACTTCAGCACGGCCGCCGCCTGGGCTTTGGCCACCTGCAATTCAGGGTCCATAATCATGCTGACATCCACCTGGTTCATGATCAGAATTTCCCGCAAAATAATTTGCAGCGGGTACAGCGAGCGGTCATTCAGATACATCAAAGCATTGAAATAGGCGTTCCAGTGGCCCACCGCCGCGAACAGCGTGATGACCGCGATGACCGCTTTGGACAGCGGCACCACGAAGGAGAAGAAAAAGCGTACATCGCTGCAGCCGTCGATGCTGGTCGCTTCGATCAGCTCTCCCGGAATGGAAGACTGGATAAAGGTTCGTGCGATAATCATGTTGTACACGGAAAGCGCGCCCGGAAGCACCATCGCCCAAATGGTGTTGATCAGATGGAGGTCTTTCATCAAAATATAGAACGGAATCAGGCCGCCGCTGAAAAACATCGTGAACGTGAACAGAAACATAAAGAAGCCTCTACCCTTCAGCCCCGGTCTGGAAAGCGCGTAGGCGCAGGTCATAACGACACTGACATTCACCAGCGTTCCCAGAATGGTATACAGAAACGTGTTGCCGTAAGCTCTGACGATATCTTTGTTTTTGAATACAGCTTCATAACCTTCCAGACTGAAATCGACAGGCCAAAGCAGAACCTGACCGGACGATACGGCATTGCCGGAAGAGAAGGAAGCCGAAAGCACGTAAATAAGCGGATAAGACACAGCGATTAGAATAAAAGTCAAAATAAAGCCGGAAATGATGTAATACACTTTATCCGAAGTCGGATGCGTTGAAAATTTCTTTTTTTTCGCTTTGGTTGCATTCATTTGCACGTGGGTCTGGCCCATTGTCGGTCTCCCTCCTTACCACAGGCTGGTATCGCTGAATTTCTTGGCGGCGTAGTTCACCATAATCAACAGCACAAAGTTGATGAGTGAATTAAACAGGCCAATCGCAGTCGCAAACGAGAAATCGCCCGTGCCGATCGTCAACCCTACCTTATATACATAAGTGGAGATGACTTCGCTTCTCGAAATATTCAATTCATTCTGCATGAGGAACACTTTCTCGAATCCAACTTCCATGATATTGCCGACCGCAAGTATCAGCATGATGGTAGCCGTAGGCAAAATGGACGGAAAATCGATATGCCGCACCCGCTGCAGACGCGAAGCGCCGTCGATTTGAGCGGCCTCGTGCAAATGCTCGTCAACGGAAGACAAGGCGGCGATGTAAATGATGCTGCTCCAGCCGATGCCCTGCCAAATGCCGGACCAGACATACAAGTGCTGGAAAGCACCCGGATTGGCGAAGGCGTCCGGCAGTATTTCACCGGTAAAGAACGAATACAGCGCTCCAAAAGCTCCTGTACGCGGATTGAAGAGCTGAACCAGCATGCCGACGATGACAACCGTCGAAATAAAATGCGGCATATAAGAAACGGATTGTACGATTTTTTTAAATTTCAGCCCCGTAAACGAATTAAGCACCAGGGCAAACAGAATCGGCAAAGGAAAGGAAATCAGCAGACTGTACATGGACAGGCTAATGGTGTTCCAAATAAGGGTCGTAAACTGATAGGAATCGAAGAACCGCCTAAAATTGTCCAATCCGATCCATTCACTGCCCCAGATTCCCAGGTTGAAATCGTAGTTTTTAAAGGCAATCTGAACGCCTGCCATCGGGACATAAGCAAAGATGATGATGTACACGGTGGCCGGAATGAGAAACAGGTACAGCTGCCAGCTCGGCAAAACTTCTTTTTTCAGCCAATTAAATACAGATGCTCGCATAGTTGCTCTCCGTTCTGGGCCGGAAACGCCGGCCCGGGAGCCGGGCATACAGCAAACCCGCTTCCCGGGCCAGGTTCGTCCCGAATAATTGATCGGCCCCGCCGTTACTTCGAACGTTCATAGGCGGCTTGAGTAACTTCCAAATATTGCTTAAGCCCCATTTTGTTCAGTTCGGCGATATAATCGTCCCACTGGGACAGCGGACGGTTGCCGGTGATAAAGGCAACGGCGCTTTCGTTGACGTAGTTGTCGATCGCCGTTTTGCTGTTGGCGATTTCTCTCAGCTCATCGGGCAGATAGTTCAGCTTGACGATTACCTCATCCGGGAAGGTTGGCACATATCCTTCCGCATAAGCAGGCTGCCAGTTCGGCAGTGGATTTTCCGCACCTTTCTTCAGATTGGAGGCCGTTTTGCTGATTTCGAGCGGGCGGTAGGCAGGGTTGGCATCGTTCCAGTGCTTATTCTGCGGATTGTTCCAGATTGACGGATTCAGTTCGGCTAAGCCTGCGGCCAGCCCTTCCGATTCTTCAAACGGACCAAGGTATTCCGCCGTGACAGCAGGGTCGTCGCTCCAGTCCACATCCTTCTCGCCGTAACGGCTCACGAGCGACAATTCGGGATTAAGCATGGAATCGCCGACTTTGAAGGCAAGCTCGGGATCCTTCGCATCCTTCGTAATGAACCACAATTGAGTCGGCAGGGAAGGGCTGTACGGCGTCGCCGCCAGGCCGGACGGTCCCTTGACTGGAGGCAGCAGCGTCATTTTGTTCTCCAGTTCTGGACCAAACGTGCTGTAACTGCCGGCCGTCACCACACCGGCCATTCCGCCCGGCACATTAATCAGCGCCTTCATCTGCGTCTCGTCCTGGGTGAAGGACAAGGACGAGAACAGGCCGTCTTTAACGAGCTTGTTCATATACTCCAGTCCTTCCTTCCATTCAGGCTGAGTGAAAGCCGGGTAGACCTGACCGTCCTTCACATTCATGTAGCTCTTGCCCGGATCGGCGTAAATAAAAGCGTTCATTAAATAAACACGCGGGTTCTGAGACCAGCCGTTCAGTGAGCCGACAACGCCGATTTCGTCCTTCTTGCTGTTTCCGTTCGGATCCTGCTCTACAAACGCTTTCAAAACATTGTACAGATCGTCCGTCGTTTCCGGTATTTCCAGATTCAGCTTCTCCAGCCATTCGCTGTTGATCCAAGCCCGGTTGGAACCTTCGTTCCATTCGTACGGCGTGTATCTTGGCAACGCATACACTTTGCCGTCCGGCAGCTTCATCGAATTATAGACAAAATCCCTATCCGGAATGTTATGGAAATTGGGAGCCAGGGACGGATCGTTCAAATAATCATCCTGCGAGATGAACACGCCTTTGGCGGCATAATCGTAAACCGTCGATTCATTCAAATAGATATTGACGACATCCGGCAGTTCCGCCCCCGAGGAAACCATTAGCGAAAGCTTGGTTAACGCTTCTTCTGCCTGGCTGGGCAGCTCCAGAAACTCCAGATCGACGTTCATCGCCTCTTCGACCAGCTTCGTATAGTGGTTCGTTTCATAGTCCTCGACATTCGGATTAGCCTGAACGGCAACCGTAATGACGGGGCGTCCTCCCGTTTCCGCCGATTCGCCTCCCGCTCCGCTCTCGTTCGCCTGTTGATTGCCCGGCGAGCAAGCCGAGAGCAGCGCTCCCAGCATGGCAAGAACCAGCAAACCTGCCGTCAGCGCTTTCCTTCCTTGACTTATCTGTTGGGTCAAACGGTATTCCTCCCTTTTGTGATCGTGTGATCCACAATATTTTGTAATCGCTTACAGGTCGATTGTATTCCCCTGCCCCCACCGTGAAAACCGTTACTTCTCTTTTACGCTGTCACTGGGTAAGATCAGGGGCGCTGGCAATTCTCCCCTCATTGTCAGTCGGTAAGATTGCACTGGTTTTCCCGCCAAACGGTCGGCGTTACGCCGTGCTTTTTAGAGAAAGCCCGGTAGAATGTATTTTCGCTGCCAAAGCCGCACAGCTTCCAAACCCGGTTGTTGGAATAATCGGTGGTTAAAAGCAGTTGCTCCGCGTTCAGCAGCCGAATTTCTTCAATATATTTGCCCAGACTTTTGCCGGTCTGCTCCTTGACGAAGGAAAAGACATATTTTTCGGAAATAAGCAGTTCGCTGGCGATACCGCCGGCGGAAAGGCCAGGATCTCCGTAATGCGCCCCGATATAATTTAAAATGTCGGTTTTCAGCCTGTCGTTGTTGCTCTTCTTGTTGCCTATGACGATGTCGCATAAATCGAACGCCGTCCTCCGCAGGCGGTCCGCCAGCCGGATAATATCCTGCGACTGGTCGTAAGCCGGAATGGTCAGCGCTTGTCCGCCCGAACCGCTCTTGTCTCCGCCGATCACCTTGTGGGCGCTGAACACCGTCTGCCGGACGGAGAAAAAGATCTGCAACTGCTCCTGCTCTGTCAGGGAGTAGCCGGCCAGAAGTCCGAGACAATCATCCAATATTTGCGATACCAGGCTTTTCTCGCCAGCGATCAGGGCATCGTACAGCTTCAGCAGCACGGCATTATCGAAAGCCGGACGAGTATCGGAATCGGAAGGAGGTTCAAATAGATACACCCCGCTGGCTACCTCGTTCTCATTGATACCTAGGGCGTATTTCGCTTGCTGATAAGCTGCCTTGGCCTGCTCCGGACCGGACATGATTTCGCTGACGCCGATACTTACCGTCACCGCCAGCGACGTCTCGGCATTCAACGAACGGATGAGCTCCGACAACCGCGTTTTGATATCCGAACGCCCTACCGCATTTTCCTCCGGATCGAAAAACAGCATAAAGACCGTTTCGTTGGCATGAAAATTGAGGGCAAGCGGACGATGGCGCATGACGGCGTTAAACCGTTCCTCCAACTGCAGTCCGATATTTTGCTGCACGGCCTTGAGTCCTGCATGGGGGCCGTTCACCTTGTATATGGCTTTCACCACACAAAACCGCTCGAATGCGGAGCCGAAATAGCTCTCCGCCTCTTCCTTTTCCCGCTCCGTAAAGGCGCCCAGAATTAGCATATGCTTGGCAATGGAATATTTAATGGAATCGTTCAACGCTTCGATCCGCCCATGCTGCTGTTCGTTGAGCGTGTGAATCTCGGTAAAGGCGTTGTCAAGGTACTCGAATTCGTTGCGGAGCGTAAAGCCCTTCTGGGTCGACCTTGCCGCCGTCTCTACCAGCTTCTTCAAAGAGATCGCCTCCCTCATCGAAAAAAGGAATGCCAGCAGCACGGTAAGTGCCATACCCGCCACGACGTAGAGCACTACAAGTTCGAGCAAGGAATTAACGTTTTCCTCGAAGGCTCCCGCCGGGATGCCGACTACGACCTGAAGCCCCAGCAGTTCGCTTGAACGCGTAAGCAAGATATACTTGCCGCCCGAAATCTCAATTTCGGCAAGCGTTCCCGCCGTTTCCAGCGGATCCCCGATTTCGTAATTGTGTGACAGCAAAATACGGCCTTCGCTGTCGACAATGTAGACGAAATGATCATCCGTCTGATCCGCATACAGCAGCTTGTCCACAAGATCCTCACGGTCCATGTCAATGGCCAGGACGCTTTTTTGCTCAAACGCATTGAAATAGGAATTGTTAATGACGGCCGTAATGCCGTCGAACGGCCGTCGGCTGTAATAAGAAGAGAATACCTCCTTGGCCGGAAACAGCTTCATCGTGTAGTTCTCGCCGAACAGCCGATCCTGCCACTCTTCCGCCGAAAGGTTTCCGTACCGGTAGTAACGGGCATACACATCTTCATAGTCGTCCGATGAAATATAGTTGGAGATAAATACCGGATTGTCCTTGAAGCGGATGTACACGTTGGAATACATATCCTGGGTCAGCGCCAGGCTTTTTAATTTGGTCTGCACCACTTTGATGTCCATGTAGTATCCGCTGGACGGAACACCTTCTAGAAAAAACAAATGCTTGAACGATTCCTCCTGGTGCAGCAGATTGGTAATGGTTTGGGCCCGCAGCACCTGCTGCTCCAACGACTCCACACCGTCCAACAGCTTGGATTCGCTTTTATCCAGCGTCAACTGCTTGGCCAACGTATAAGATTTGAAATACAGCGGAATGATCATCAGCATGAGAATGGCCAAAATAAGACCGTATTTCATGAAGCGCTTGCCGAAAATCAACCAGGACGGATGTCTCTTTATAAACTCGGTAACCATGATGCGCCCCCTTGCAATAATTGAAAAAGACCGGCTTCAGGATTGTCGGCGGCATATAAAATACAGCGGATAAACAGCCGGATTTTCAGGTGTAATCGCTTACAATAAAGGTAAAGGAGAACGTTTCAAAGTTAAACCTCCAATTTTTTGTATGCTCTGTCATAGAGTACGATAATCCAGCCGAACGAACGGTTTGTCCTGCCCGAATTCGTTATCGCCTCGCGGATCAGCCTGATAATACCGTTTGAACGGAGGTAAAGAAAAAAAGGGCATTGCGGATGGTTCTCCCACTCGCAATGCCCGTCTCCATCACCGGAAAGCGTCGATCTTCTGCTTAATCGCGTTTTCCATGATGGGGTCTTCCTTTATTGATTACTTTGCGGCGACCGCCTCATGTTCTTGGCTTTCGATGAATTTCTCGCAGTCGATCGCGGCCATACAACCGCTTCCCGCGGCGGTGATCGCTTGACGGTAGCGGGTATCCTGCACGTCGCCGCAAGCGAAGACGCCCGGAACGTTGGTCTCGGAAGTCCCCGGCTTCACCACGATGTAGCCGTTCGCATCGAGCTCGATTTGCCCGCCCAGGAACGAGGTGTTCGGATGATGGCCGATCGCCACGAAGACGCCGCTTGCCGGAATGACTTCCTGCTCGCCGGTCTCGTTGTTGCGCACCTTCAGACCGGTGACCCCATGCTCGCCGGCGATAACTTCCAGCGGCGTACGGTTGAGCGCCATTTCGATCTTCTCGTTGCTGCGTACGCGATCCTGCATGATTTTCGAAGCCCGCAGCTCGTCGCGGCGGTGCACCAGCGTGACCTTTGAGGCGAACCGGGTCAGGAAGCCGGCTTCCTCCAGCGCGGAATCGCCGCCGCCCACCACGACGATCTCTTTGCCGCGGAAGAAGAAACCGTCACAAGTCGCGCAAGTGCTTACGCCGCGCCCGACGTTCGTCTCTTCGCCCGGGATGCCCAGATACTTGGCCGTTGCCCCAGTGGACAGAACCAGCGTCTCCGCTACGAGCTCGCCGAGTCCCTCCACCTGCAGCTTGAACGGGCGCTGGCTCAGGTCGACGCTGTTCACCCAGCCGGTGCGGAATTCGGCACCGAAACGTTCGGCTTGCTTGCGCATATTATCCATCAATTCCGGGCCCATGATCCCTTCCGGGAACCCCGGGAAATTCTCCACTTCCGTCGTCGTCGTCAATTGACCGCCCGGCTGCGGACCCTCGATAATCAGCGGATTCATGTTGGCGCGGGCCAGATAAATCGCGGCGGTCAGTCCCGCCGGGCCGGTGCCGATGATGATCGATTTATACATCTCCTCAAGCCCCTTCAAATGGATTGATCCGAATAATAAAAATCATTATTGCTTGACTCTAATTATGTGAACCCGGCGGCGTCCTGTCAATCATTGTAGCGGCAGGGTTCGGTGAAGTTTGCATGAAGGAATGATGAAGGGTTCCCCTTCCGCCGAAAATGTCCTCAACGAAGCAACCGCAGGCCGTTCAAAATAACCAGCAGCGTGCTGCCCTCATGCCCGACCACGCCCAGCGGCAACGGTATGCCCGCAGCAAAGTTGCTTACGATCAGCATCAGGATGACGGCACCGGCAAACATCAGATTCTGCTTCACGATCCGCCGCGCCCGCCGGGCAAGCGATATCGTCTCCGCGATCCGCTCGATGCTGTCGTTCATCAGCACGAGGTCCGCCACTTCCAGCGCCGCGCCGCTGCCGCCACCGCCCATGGCGATCCCCACGGTGGCCGCTGCCAGCGCCGGTGCGTCGTTTACGCCGTCGCCGACCATCGCAACGCTGCCGTAACGCTCCCGCAGCGCCCTGACGTGCTCGACCTTCTCCTGCGGGAGCAGATCGCCGTACACGAGGTCGACGCCGATCTCCGCGGCCAGCGCCTTCGCGGTCGCGCCGCGGTCGCCCGTCAGCATCGCGACCGCGAGCCCCAGCTCATGCAGCCGGGCGATGGCGGCCTTGGCCTGCGGGCGAACCTCGTCGCGGAGCGCGATTAAGCCGGCATACGCACCGTCCCGCTGAATGGCGGACACGGTGTGCCCTTCGGCGATCCAGGCGCGAAGCTGCTCGGCCAGCGGCTCCGGCAGCAGCGGATCGCCGTCGTCCGCCTTGCCGACCCGCCACGTCGCGCCGAGAACCTCCGCTTCGATGCCCCAGCCGGGCAGCGCCCGCAGCTCCTCCGCACCGCGAAGCAAAATCCCCTCGGCTTCCGCCTTGCGCACGATCGCCTTGGCCAGCGGATGCTCCGACATGCTCTCCGCCGCAGCGCAAGCTGCCAACACCTCCCGCGGGTCGTAACCCTCGGCGGTGAACAACCCGGTCACCGTCGGCGAGCCTTCCGTCAGCGTACCGGTTTTGTCGAAGGCGACGACCCGGATGCCGCCCAGATGGTCCATATGAGCCCCGCCTTTAAACAGCACGCCTTTGCGGGCGCTCTTCGACATCGCCGAGAGCATGGCCGGCATCACCGACGAGACGACGGCGCACGGCGAAGCGACGACGAGGAACACCATCGCCTTATAAAAGGCGAAGGACCAGCTCCAGCCGATCAGCCACGGCGTGATCAGGATCAACGCCAGCGTGGCGGCTACGACCGTTTTGGCGTAAATCCCTTCAAGCCGCTTGATGAACCGCTGCGACTCCGGCACCTCCTGCTGGGCCTGCTCGACGAGGGCGATGATTTTCGCGAACAAGGTGCCTTCCGCCGGGCTGGACACCTCGACGTAAATCGCTCCTTCCCCGTTTAACGTCCCGGCATATACACCGTCCCCCGGCCGTTTGTCGACCGGAATCGATTCACCGGTGATCGCCGCTTGATTCACCGCGGAAGCTCCGGTCCGGATCGTTCCGTCCGCCGGAATCACCTCGCCCGGTTTGACCAGCAGCAGGTCGCCGACCGCCAGCGCCTCCACCGGCACCTCCTCCATCCCGTCTCCGCCGACGCGCAGGGCGGTTGCCGGCTTCATCGCGATCAGTGCGGAGATATCCTTCCGGCTCCGGTCGCCGGCGAACGATTCCAAAGCGCCGCTTAATGCGAAGATAAAGATTAACATCGCGCCTTCGTTCCAATAACCGATCGAGGCGGCCCCAAGCGCCGCGGCGATCATCAACAGATTAACGTCCAGATCCCGCTCCTTCACTAAGGTAATCAATCCCTCCCGGGCCTTCACGTAACCCCCGACCGTATAGGCGGCAATGTATAAAGCCACCGAGCCCCACGGCATCCACGCTTGTATGCCCCAAGCCGCAAGCATGAGCAATCCGCTGCCCAGCGCCAGCAGCATTTCCCGATGACGCAGCATTCGCAGCAAATCGAAGCGGCGGCGCTTGCCGGGATTGGGTTGGTTTGCGGTTTTTTGCGCTGCCGGCAGGGTTCTTCTATGGATGGCTTCCATAATGATGATCTCCTCCTTAAAAATCGTAATACTCGCACCGTGAACTCGTTCAAGCGTCCGGCTTGAGAATGAATATTATTGTTAACCCCCCAAAAATGGCGCAAGCTGCCCCGGGATCTTCCCGGAGCAGCTTACAAATGAGAACGATAATCATTTTTGTATTAGGACAATAATTTTGGTTTAGTGAAACTTTATCTTCATTTTAAGCTATCCTTCTCAAGTTGTAAACACTAGGTTGCAATATTCAGTACAGAATATTATACTGGGATCATCTAGTGGTTATTATCTAGTACTGAACAACGTCTACTTAACGACCGAATATGCGAACCCACGACATGGATACCCGAGGTGATGCCCGTGAATGCGCAGTTTAAAAAGGGGGCGCTGGAGCTTTGCGTCCTGGTCTTGATCTCCAAGAAGGACCGCTACGGCTACGAGCTGGCGCAGAAAATAACCGAAAAAATCGAGCTTGCCGAAGGAACGCTGTACCCGATCCTGAGGCGGCTCACTAAAGAGAAGCATTTAACCTGCTATTTGTCCGATTCCTCGGAAGGGCCGCCGCGCAAATATTATGCGATTACCGAATCGGGACGCGAACAGTTGGCGCAGCTAATCGCGCAGTGGATGCCGTTTGCCAAAGCCGTCAACGAGTTTATTGAAGAAGGGACGAATTCAGATGGAGAGAACTGAGTTTTTGCAAAGCCTCGAAGGCTTGCTCGCCGGGATCCCGCCGGAAGAGAGAAAGGAGATCCTGTACGATTACGAAGAGCATTTCGAAGCCGGCGCGGCTGCCGGCCACAGCGACGAAGCGATCATCGCGAAGCTGGGAACCCCGGCTCTGCTGGCCAAAGAGCTGCTGCTCGATTACAGCATTACGGCCGCCGAGAACAAGCGCAGCTTCTCCAACATCATGCGTGCCGTATGGAAGGTCGCCAGAATTAACCTCATCAATATTTTTGCGGTTGCCTTGCCCGTTGGCCTTGGGCTGTTGGCCGCCGCTTTGCTGACGGTCGTTGCCGCCGCCCTGCTGCTGAGCCCGCTGCTGATCATTGTCGCGCTCTTGCAGCGCGGTTTTGAACTGTTCCTGTTCAACTTGTTCGCCACGATGACCCTGTTTAGCTTAGGTTTGTTGCTGGCGGTGGGACTGCGGCAATTTGCGGGATGGGGGTACGGCGCGATCATGCGTCTGGTCAAAACAAAAGCCGGAATTCAAGGAGGAACGCCGTTATGAAAAAGATCGTTTACTTTGCCGTCGCTATGCTGGTCATCGGGGTCATTGGGACCATCGTTACGATTCCCAAAACAAACACGTTTGCGGCGATCGGCTTATTTCCGGATCGCGCTGACACCGGATTCGGCTCGGGCGAACGCGGGAAGGCGGCGGAACGGCAAGAGCCCCCGCAGGATTTGGACGGCGCGATCCGGGATTTCCACGACGGGATGATGGAAGGAACGGCCGGCATGGTGGACGGGATCATGAAGGAAGTCGCGGGGGTCGTAGACGAAGCCGTTTCGGCCGGTTTAAGCGGCCTGGATGATCTGGAACTGCCGGAAGACGATTTCTCTGACGATCCGGAAATCAGGGACGTCTCCCGTTCCGAAAGCATGGACGGGAAAGGCATCCGGGAGATCGTCATCCAAACCGCGGCGGCCGACGTGAAGCTGGCCATCTCCGACTCGTCGGCGATCGGCGCCGAACTGAAAGGCAAGGCGAGCAGCGACTTTAAGGACGACGAGCTGATCACCGAACAAGGCGACACGCTGTTCGTGGCAACGGAACGGTCGCGCAAAAACGGCGGCAACCTGCGCGCGGATTTGACGCTGACCGTGTATCTTCCTTCCCGCTCGTTCGACCGGTTGTCGGTGACCACGGCCAGCGGCGACGTCGAAGCCTTTGGCCTGCAGGCCAAACAATCGATCGAAGTGCAAACCGCAAGCGGCGACATCACACTGACCCAAGCCAAAGCGACCCGGGTGGCGCTGGACAGCAGCAGCGGTTCCATCGAAGGCTCCAATCTCCAAGGCGGCGGCCTGGAGATCAAATCGGTAAGCGGCGACTTGAAACTTGACCTGCGGAACGACCCTTTGGACGGAGACCTCACGGCTCAAACCACTTCCGGCGACATCGGTATCGCCTTAAAGAAGTCGCAAGCCTTCGCGCTCCGCTTCAACACCGTGGCCGGGGAAGGCCGGATCGATGTGGCCGGGATGGAATTCGACAAACGCACGGACCAAGAGATCGAAGGGAAGGTCGGCGACGCCAAATACACCGTCAAAGCCAGCACGACCAGCGGCGATTTTACATTGGAATAACGAACCTGGGCAAGGGGGAAGAGGAAGGAGGGAGGAGGGGCGGCGCGAAAATCTAACGCTTGTGAGCGACGCTATTTGAGCCGGAACGGGGAATCGTTGCATGTAACGCTTGCCAGAGAGCTTATTCCCCCGCTTTTCCTAAGAAAAGGGGCGGTTTCCCCCTTATAAGCGTGCTGGCAAGCGTTAGAAAAGAAATCCCCGTCATTTCGGCCAAATAAGCGTTGTGGCAAGCGTTAGCGCAAAGATACACGGGGCGGGTTGGCCGGCACCGCAACAACCTCGCCGGCCGGTTGTTACCTTGTTGTCCCTGCGTGGCTGCTTTGCACAATTATCCCTTTCGTTAAGGGGGCAAGGGGCGCCAGAAGAAGGGAAGCAGACCGGACGTGAGATCAAGAACAAAATGTGATGGAACGAAAAAACTGCACCGTCATGTTCTCACACCTTAATTTCTTATCCGGAGTTTGGCTGTTTCTCTGCGATCTGATCAAACGGGATAATCATGCAATGCGTCGGACAGCGAGTGTTAGGCTCGATCCAAATCCTAGTATTCCCCTGTCCGAATGCGGCGATTACAGCACAAAGCGGCCGCCCGCCCTACCGTAGGGCAAGCGACCGCTCGCTGCGAACTCAATGCATCAACCTTGGCTGGCGGCAATCGCCTGCTCCAAGTCGTACAGGATGTCGTCGATCGACTCCGTCCCTACGGACAAGCGGATCAAGCCCGGCGTCACGCCGGCGGCCAACTGCTCCGCTTCCGTCAACTGTTGGTGCGTCGTGCTGGCCGGATGGATGATCAGCGACTTGGAATCGCCGACGTTGGCCAGATGCGAGAACAACTTCACGTTTTCGATCAGCTTGCGCCCGGCGTCCACGCCGCCGCGAATTTCGAACGTCAGGATGGCGCCTTGGCCTTTCGGCAGATATTTTTGCGCCAGCTTATAGGATTCATGGCTCGGAAGTCCGGCGTAGCTGACCCACTCCACCTGCTCGTGCGCCTCCAGGTACTGGGCCACCTTTAAGGCGTTTTGGCTGTGGCGTTCGACGCGCAGATGCAGCGTCTCCAGCCCTTGCAGCAGCAGCCAGGCGTTAAACGGCGACAACGAAGCGCCAAGATCGCGCTGCAGTTGAACGCGTGCCTTGATGATGTACGCCAGCGGTCCGACCGCCTGCGTGTAAACGACGCCGTGATAGCTGGGATCGGGTTCGGTGAGGCCCGGGAACTTACCGCTCGCCGCCCAATCGAATTTGCCGCTGTCGACGATGATGCCGCCGATCGAGGTGCCGTGTCCGCCGATGAATTTGGTCGCCGAATGCACGACGATGTCCGCGCCGAACTCGATCGGACGCAGCAAGTACGGGCTGGGGAACGTATTGTCGACGATCAGCGGAATCCCGTGCTCATGGGCGATCGCGGCCACCGCCTCGATGTCCAGCACGTCGCCTTTCGGGTTGCCGATCGTTTCGGCGTAAAGCGCCTTCGTCTTGTCCGTGATCGCGGCGCGGAAATTTTCCGGATTGGAGGAATCCACGAACTTCACGTGAACGCCAAGCTTGGGCAGCGTCGTCGAAAACAGGTTATACGTGCCGCCGTAGAGCGTCGTGGAAGATACGATTTCGTCGCCCGCTCCGGCGATATTCAAGATGGAGAAAGTGATCGCTGCCTGGCCGGAGGCCGTCGCAAGCGCCCCGACGCCGCCTTCCAGCGCCGCCACGCGTTTCTCGAACACATCGTTGGTCGGATTCATGATCCGGGAATAAATATTGCCGAATTCCTTCAATCCAAACAGGTTGGCCGCATGCTCGGTGTCGCGAAAACCGTAGGACGTCGTTTGGTACAGCGGGACCGCCCGGGAGTATGTAGTGGGGTCGATCTCCTGGCCGGCGTGGATCGCCAGCGTTTCCGGGGCAAATTGACGCTCTTGGGACATGGATAATTCCTCCTTTATGTTTTTCATATTCTCTCACATCTCGCGTTATTTGAAAATAGGAAATCCGATAAAAATAATATGAATTCCAAAAAGCGTTTAGCCTCCGGCGTATTTTCGCATAAAATAAACGTCCTCCAGGGACGGATCGCCTTCCGAAAGCCCGGGAAAAGGCCGGAACTCGGCCACCAGCCGGACATACACCCCGCCGGGAACCTCCCGAAAAACGATCAGCCCCTCCTCCGGGCAGGCAGCGAACTGCTCGCGCGTGATGGCGCCCTCCCAAACCCGGCACGGCAGATCCTCCAGCCACGACGATTTCCGGCCGTAAAACCGGACTTGGCCACGGTCCAGCCATAAAATATAGTCCGCCGCCGCGCCCCACTCGTTCATCTCATGCACCGCGGCGATAACGGTGCGCCCTTCGGCGTACCGGTTCAGATAAGACACCGCCAGCTTCCGCTCTTCGGAATCCATCGCGTTTAACGGCTCATCCAGAAACAGAAAGTTCGGCGCGGCCAGCAAGGATTGGGCCAGGACGATCCGCCGCCGCACCCCTTGGGATAACGCTTTTATCCGCGTATTCCGGTACGGCTCCAGCCGAAAATCGCGGAGCAGCACCCCGGCCCGCTCCGGATTGAACACGCCTTTTAACTCGGAAAAATACGCCAGGAGCCGATACGTCGTCATTTCTTCATATAACTCGATCTCTGCCGGCACATATCCGATTTGGCTGCGCACGAGCGGCAAATCCTCCAGCGCAGATCGCCGCTGGTAGCGAATCGTCCCTCGGTACGGCATTCGCACCGTCGCCAGCAGCTCCAGCAGCGTCGTTTTCCCGGCGCCGTTGGCACCGACCAGCAGCGTTAGCCCCGGATGCAGCCGCAGCGTATCGATCTGCAGGCAAAAGCCGCCCACCGGCTGCCCGCGCAAATGTTCGACGGCGATCATGGCTGCTGTTCCTCCGCTCCCCCACCGGTAAATTGCAGAATTCGGCTGCGTTGGTAGGAGCGAAGCAGCAGCACGACGCCGAACAGCAGCAGCACGGCATTCAGCGCCGTTTCCCGCCCGGCGATTCCGTGCAACGCCAGCGTTCCGCTTTCGGCGAACAGCCAGAGAAGGTAAATTCCCGCCGCGGCAAATAGAGCCGTCTTGAGTCCGTAGCGAAACAAGGCATACATGGCGGCACCTCCGGTCAAGAGCGATATCCCCAGCCACTGCAGCAAAAACGGGATGAAAGGCATCGCGGCTTCCCCCACCGCCGTGACGCGGATGCCGACGACAACGGTGCTGATCAGCGCCCACCCGACCACGAGGGCGATCACCATCAGCATGCGGGTATAGACGACCAGGGCGGGCGGATACGGCGTAATGCTCTCCACGGCCCGCATACCGCGATCCCACGAGCGGTAGCTGTACAGCATGGAGGCGATCAGCATCAGCGGTGTAATCAGCGGGAAGACGCCCGGCAGATCGTCGCCGAACAAAAAATTGGAAAACGGACGCGCCGGATCAACCAGAAAGATCAGCATGAGAAAAACCGCTGCTCCGGTCAGCACCAGCGACCTCCGGTTCAGCCGGAACTGGCTCCACAGCAGCCGGCGCAGCGAAGGCGCCTCAACGTGCGGGTTGAAATCAAGCGGCCTTGCATCGCTTTGAGCCCGGAGCGCGTCAAATTCCGGCTGAAGCGCAGCGATCAGAGCAGCCGTTTCCGACGGCGCCGGCCCGGGCTGCAGCGCTTGCCGCAGCGGTTCGCGCAGCTCCCGCTCCAGGTGTTCCAGCTCTTTGTCAATGGATGGTTCCATGAATCGGCACCTCGCTTTCTTGTTCTTGGGATTTTTGAGGTTTGTCTTCCAAAGCGGAAAACTCCCCCGATTTGCCCAGCACGCGCTTCAGCTTGCGCAGCGCCCCGTACAGATGGGATTTCACCGAGCTGAGCGGCAATTCAAGCAATTCGGCGATTTCCTGGAGCTTCAGCTCATGAAAGAAGCGCATGCGCACGACTTCCTGCTGCAGCTCCGGAAGCCAGGCCAGCGACTCCGCGAGCTGCTGCGCCGTCTCCTGGCGTTCGATCAATTCCTCCGCCTGCGGGGATATATCCGCCCCTTCCATCAGTTCGACGGCGCCGACGGATTCCGAACGATAGGCGGCGCTGCGCCAGTAATCCCGGCACAAATT
Source organism: Paenibacillus sp. JL3B1040 (assembly GCF_057063165.1). Classification (NCBI taxonomy): domain Bacteria; kingdom Bacillati; phylum Bacillota; class Bacilli; order Caryophanales; family Paenibacillaceae; genus Paenibacillus; species Paenibacillus tiangongensis. The sequence goes on from NZ_CM169317.1 coordinate 4,906,265, forward strand.
AAGCGCCACCTTGTACAGCCAGGGACGGAGCTGCTCCATCGCGCCGTGCCGCCTCAAATGCCGGATCAGCCGGATAAACGTCTCCTGGACAATGTCTTCCGCTTTGTTTCTGTCGTTGAGCTGGCTGGTGACATAGCTGAGCAACAAGCCGTGATACCTTGTCACCAGCAGCTCAAACGCTTCCTGATCCCCTTGTGCCATTCGCTCGGCCAGCAGCTGATCCGAAATCATGGTCGTCTCCCCTCCTCGTCAGCTCAAGTTCCGATCTATTCCTGAAAATTATTCCTCTTCCACCGCGATCCAGCGTTCCCGCCGTCCGATCAGCCAAACCGCAAAACCGAGCAGCAGCGCGGACGCCGTCAGCAGCGCGAACCGGTTCATCGGAAACGAATCCCCCGGCCGCAAATACGACGCGTACAGGGCCCATTGGCCCAGCCAGCTTCCTCCGCTGATCGTATCAAGCATCCAGACGGCAAATCCCAAGATCAGGCCGCCATAAATTTTGCGGAACACTACGATCCCCGCCATCGTCAGCGTAATGAGCAGCACATAAGCCGGCAAATTTTGCAGCAGCAAAGCGACGACGCTCATCTCGCTTTTCGGAATCGGGGCTGCGCCGCTCCACGGGTAGCGAACGGTCGTTATGGTTCCGAACCTCCCGAGATAGACCGACATAAGGACGGCCCCGAGGCCCAGCGTAAGCAGGATAGCCATCCCCCACTTGCGCAGTGCCAGCGCCCTCAGCGAGACGGGATAAGTGGCGATCAATTCCATGCCGCCTCCGCCAATTTCCCGTTGAAACTGCAGCAAGGTCAACATGATCGCGACCGGAAACATCCCCATTTCCGAGAAATAATAAACGGTTCGCGGCCGCTCCGGATCGCTGAGCACGATGCTGAGCAGGTACAGCCCGAATACCAGCAGCGTCACCCAGGCCATCGGCTGCTTGTGCAGCTTGACGTCAAAGCCAAGCCCCCGGCTCCAGCTTTTCATTTCCGTAATCACTCGCCCATCACCTTCTTCCATTCCCGTTCCCATGTTTCATACGGAATCTTGTTTTGAAGCGGCGCAGACTCCTTCTCTGGAGGCTCAATTTCCAAGCCTTTATCGTAAAAATAGTTCAGCACTTGCTTGACCCGCTTCTGTTTTCCTTCGTCAAGGGCGCGTCCCACCTCGTGAACCATCCGCAGCGCCAAGCCGTCCGGATCGCTCTCTTGCGGGTTGTTGTACAGATAATAGAGCATATTCCCGAATTGCCCTGTCTTTAATTCTTCCTCGGAGTAACCTTTATGTTCCCGGTAATACAGGTACCACATCAACGAGCGGATTTGCAGACGCACGTCCTCGCTTCTCTGCTCCACCCAAGCATCGCCCGCCATAGTGCCGAGCAGCATGTTGTTCATCAAAGTCTCCGCATCCTGCTCCGGCTCCCCGCTCATCCAGTACATATAGTAAGTCCGGTCGTTTTTCCGTTCAGACGTAGGCGTATGGGGATCATCGATCCAAAAATACTGCACGGTGTCCAGCTTCGGCTGATACCGCTCCACCCAGGATGTGAAATAAGCGTGCATATCCGCCCACTTCTCCAACAGTTCGCCGGCCACTCTCTCCTTGTAGGGGACGGTGATCATATTTACCGGAACTCCGGGATGGCTCAGCTCGATGAAATTTCCGCCAAGCAGCCGGATGTCGGCGACGTCCTTGCTTGCGAAGGTTTGCCCGTCGCCGTCCCGCCCGGTCTCCGTCAGATTGGCGTACAGCGGCGTTTTGAAGCCGGAGACGCGGAGGCGCACCTCCGCCGGCGGAAGACGCCGCTGATCCCAATTCAGATAGTCCGTCGCCAACTGCACCTTCGTTCGGTTAAATTCTTCCTTCAGGTACACCGAGCGGTGGCCCGCCAACGGATACCAGGCGATATATCCCGGCAGCAGAACGTTCTCTCCCTTTACGAAAGCGTAAAAAGCTCCTTGCGTATAATCCGTCGGCACGTAATCTTCGACGTTCCCGCCATATTCCATGTCCACCTCAAGGGCACCTTTCGGCGCTTCCTTCAAGTTGACGGTCAACGCTTCCCCGCGATGGGCAAACGATACCTCGGCGCCGTTTACCATGACCCGCTCTACGTTGAAAGCGCGGTTGAGCGTTAGCGGAAGCTCACGGGCTCCATCAAGCTGGCCGGCCGGAATTTCCAGCCGCAGCTTAACTTGAATTCGGTCGTTCGGTTCCCTTTTCAGGACGATATCATAACTCGAAATGCGAAAATTCGCCGGTTTCTCATCTCGAAATTGAGCTGCCGTCTTCACGGAGGGGTCATGCCATTTCGCCTCATATTCGGCATAACGCTCCTTCCAGATCATTCCGTAGGGAACAAACGCCCCGGCCGCCAGTAGCAGCGCGATTCCGGCCGCCATCCAGGACGCCGTCCGGCGCTGCGTAGGACGCAGCCGGTTCAAGACCAGTACGGACATCACCACCAACAGCAAGGAAAAAGCCAGTACAAACCCGCGCGAGGCGGCCAATTCATCGGAGATCAGACGAACCCCCCAGGTCTCGGAGTCCATGTCACCCGACACAAACAGCTTGCTGAGATGGAAAACGCTGAGGAAATACAAGGCGCTGCGGTTCAGCAGGAACAAATCCATAAAGAACGTGCCGAACATCCATGCGCAAAACGCGATCAGATAAACGGCCCGGTTGCCGATGCAAACCGCCAGCAGCATGGCCAGCGCCAGGGTAACCATATAGGACACCTCATAAGAAATCATGAAAAATGTCGCGTTATCCCACGTTATAGGGGAAGCGACGCCGGTTTGCGCCGAAGCCCAGGCATAAGCCGCGCCAGCCAGCAAAGTAAACAACGTGAAATACAGCAAGCCGGCGATATATTTCGCCGAGATGCGGGCGGCGTAAGAGACCGGCAGCGCCGCGCTCCATTCGTAGGCGGCGCGCCGGATGTCCCGGCGCACGGATAACACCCCCACCAGCATGACCAGTCCCAGGGTTAGCGTGTGCAAAAGCGACAGCAAAAGGTACGCGTCGCTATAAAATGCAGCGAACGGGCCCGTTATTTTGCCGAGGTTCCAGAACAGCAGAAGGCCAAACAACACCGGCAAAGCGAGCAGCCAAGGGTTGCGGAATATCATCCGCATTTCAAACTGAAACGGACGTTGCCATTTGTTCATCGCCGAGCCGCTCCTTCCGTCCGGCCCATACGCAACAGGGCCAAATAGCCGTCCTCCAGCGTGGGCTGGACGAGCGTCGTATCTGCCCCGGGTGGCGGCGCCGCACCGATGACCCGGCACAATAAGCCGCCGCCTTCGACCGGCCGCGTGGACACGACGGACATCGGGTCAAGACCGGCGAACTGGCTTTCCGAGAGCCGGCTCTCCCATACTTTGCCGCGCCCGAATTCCTGCAGGTCGGCCAATTCGCCGGACAGCTTGACTTTACCCTTGTCCAGCACGGCGATCTGCCGGCAGTTGCTTTCGATATCGGCGACGATGTGCGTCGACAGCAGCACGATTCGGCCAAGACTGAAGCGGGTCAGCAGGTTACGGAAGCGGACGCGCTCCTCGGGATCCAGACCGGCGGTCGGTTCGTCCACGATCAGCAACCGCGGCGAACCGAGCAGCGCCTGGGCAATACCGAGGCGGCGTTTCATGCCGCCGGAATAAGTTTGCACTCTTTTTCGCGCCTTATCCTTGAGGTTCACCTGCTCCAACAGCGCTTCGATTTCCGCCTTGCGCCGCTTCTTGTCCGTCATTCCTTTCATAACGGCAACGTAATCGAGGTATTCTTCGCCGGTTAGCTGCGGGTATACCTGGAACTGCTGCGGCAAATAACCGATGAGGCGGCGAATTTCCTCCGCTTGGCTAAGCGGCACGCCAAAGACGGTCGCTTCGCCCGAGGTAGGCGGCGTGAGTGTGGCCAAAATGCGCATCAGCGACGATTTGCCGGCACCGTTCGGGCCAAGCAGGCCGACCATGCCTTCGTTCAACGTTAAGGTGACGTCATCTAGCGCCAAACCGCCGCGCGCATATTTTTTCGATAAATGATCGATTTGTATCATAGTGTTCCTCTTTCCCGAAATAGTGATCATCAGCCTTCCGCGGTAGGCTTCTGTTCCTGTAACGGGAACGGCGGCAAAAAAGTTTTAAACTATAGTTCCCCGTATTCAAAAAAAGGATGCTACCCCACAACCGCTCTGGAATAGCACCCTGTTTCTCTATCTTTCTTCAGCTTATAGACCTATATACCGACCGGGATCGCACCGGGCCATCTTCAATCGTCTCAATAAGCGTTCTGCCCGCTTTGGCCCTGGGCGATCGCCACGCCGGCGCTCGTGCCGAGACGCGTCGCTCCCGCCCGGACCATCGCTTCGGCATCGGCCAGCGAGCGCACGCCGCCGGAAGCCTTCACCCCAACGTCCGGTCCGACCGTTTTGCGCATCAACGCCACCGCTTCCACGGTCGCGCCGCCGGTCGAAAAGCCGGTCGACGTTTTGACAAAATCCGCTCCGGCTTCGACGGACAGCTTGCTGGCCCGCACGATTTCCTCGTCGGTGAGCAGGCAAGTTTCGATGATGACCTTCACCAGCGCTTTGCCGGCGGCGGCCTGAACGACTCCGGCGATATCGCGGCGTACCAAATCGTCGTCGCCGTCTTTGAGCGCGCCGATGTTGATGACCATATCGACTTCGCCGGCGCCTTCGGCAATGGCATGGGCGGCTTCAAACGCCTTCACTTCCGGAGCCGAAGCGCCCAGCGGAAAGCCAATGACCGTGCAAACCTTGACGGGCGAGTCCTTCAGTACCTCCGCAGCGGTCTTCACCCAGGTCGGGTTGACGCAAACCGAAGCGAAGCCGTACTGCTTGGCTTCCTCGGCCAGCTTGACGATCGCGGCGCGTCCGGCATCCGCTTTCAGCAGGGTATGATCGATCATAGCGGTAATGGATAGGGCATGGGTTGACAAGGGAATTCCTCCGTTCGTGATTCAAAGTCTTTTGGGCTAAGTTAATCTTAATATAAGCTGGAAATCGTCACGCCGCTCGGCAGCTTGAACGGGTGCTCCGGATTGATATGATCATAAAACATGATGCCGTTCAAATGGTCGATTTCATGCTGCATCACGATCGCATCGAAGCCTTTGAACCGCAGCTTGACCTCGTTGCCCGCCTCATCGCAGGCCTTGATCTGAACCTTCTCATAGCGCGGAACGAATCCCTGTACCGGCCGGTCCACCGACAGGCAGCCTTCGCTTTCCGGCAAATACGTCATCGCTTGGGAATGGCTGATGATCTTCGGGTTATACATGGCGATTGGCCGATCTTGGCCGTTTTCGTCCGTCAGCAAGGCGGCGAACATCCGCTTGTTTAGTCCGATCTGATTGGCCGATAACCCCACGCCCGCGCGAAGCTTGTATTTCTTCGCCATCTCCGGATCCTGGCTGTTCTTCAGAAATTGCAGCATCGCCGCCATTTCCTCGCGGTCTTCCTCGGTTGGGGGCACGCTGACGGGCTCCGTCACCACCCTAAGAATAGGCTCCCCTTCTCTTACAATATCATCCATCGTAATGATATAATCGCGGTTGAATTTACTCATAAATAAACAGTTCATCCACCTTCGTCTGCAAAATATGCGCAAGCTTGAACGCAAGCTCTAGCGTCGGGTCGTACCGGTCGTTCTCCACGCTGTTGATCGTTTGGCGCGTCACGCCGCATTCCGCGGCCAGCTCATTCTGGGTTAAGCCCAGCCGCTTCCGAAACTGCTTGATCTTATTGTTCATCGGCATCACCAAAATGTCAAAAGTTTTGGACTTCTTCATGGTATCACGACCCGTGAAAGCTGTCAAAATCAAGATTTCATTTTGATCCCCCAGATCGAATCCTTCCGAAATCCCGCCGCTTCGCGCAGCTCCGGAAGCCGCTCATCCTCCGGATAATGCTGCTCCAAATAGCGGACGTAGGCCTCGCGCAAACGGACTTCCTGATCCAGCTTATTGTACTCGCTCGGATATCTCTCCAGCCGCTTCAAGGCGGCATCCCAGCGCGCCAGATCCGCTTTCGTCGTCCGGCCTTTACGGGTCCGGTCCGCAAGCGAGGTCAGCTCCTCGTAAGATTCTCGGAGCTTGGCCGAATATTTGAATTTTTGGTTAAACAACCCCAGCGCCACGATCAACAGGAAAAAGACGATCCACGCCCCGATGTGTTCCACTAACCGCCGCCTCCTTTTGCCTTTCGCGCAAAAATAAAAGCTCCCGCTTCCAGGAGCCGCAAGAGCCTTTGCATTCCTCGCGAATTGCTTTGTATTGTTGCTTTATTTGCTTTATCGCAAACCACCTTATTTTTTATACTTGTGCCAGTCCAGATCGCTCGTATTCAGCAGGTGCTCGAAATCGTTGTCGAGCCGTTTCTGCTCGGCCCGGCGCGCTTCCTCCTTACGGATGCGGGCCTCTTCCTGGCGGCGTTCTTCTTCCTTCTTCAGTTCATTGGCCTGCGTCTTCAGCTTGGCCAGCGTCTCCTCGCCAAGGAGGTCCTTTAGCGTGGCCGGCTTATCCGCAGCCGCATTGGCCGGGGCGCCTTGCACGGAACGTCCCTTCTTCTTACCCATGAATGCTTCACCTCGGTTTCCTTGCGATCCATTCGTTCAAGCCTAAAGTATCATAGTCGAAAAAATGTTGTCAATCGCAGGCTGCCGCGCAAACCGTCGGACGAAAATAAACCGTCCGTTCGGAGAGGGCTCGGCATTTCATCCCCGCTGCTGCGTGAGTCGTTCCAATCCGCCGAGGAACAGGCCGAGATTAAACTCCAGGCTGTCCCTCACCTCCAGCGGAAGGGCAAATGCTCTGCGGCGTTCCAGCGAAGCGAAGCCGTGAATCAAGCTCCGCAGCCCGCGGACCGCATGCAAGGCTTGCTCCTCCGTAAGCGGGTAGCTGCCGAGATAACGCAGGATCAAATCCACCAGGCGCCCACCGGCTTCCTGCAGCGATGGGTGTTCGGGACCCGGCGCCGCTTGCGCCGCATCGTACAATCCGGGAAAGACATGGGCAAACTCCAGATAAGCTTCGGCGAAAGCCCGGATCGCCGCTTCCCCCGTCCGCTCTCCGACGGCGGCGGAAATCTGTTCATATAGCCGATCCAGCGCATATTTGGCGAGCTCCGTGCGAATTTGCTCCAGGCCGTTCACGTGGTTGTACAGGGAGGGCGGCCGGATCCCCAGCTTCTTGGCGACCGAGGTGATCGTCACCGCTTCCGCCCCTTCCGCGTTGGCCACGTCCACGGCCGCCATCAGCACCGCTTTGCCGTCAATCCCGATTCTTGGCGACATGCCCATCCACCTCCCGGCCGGCCTCTGCCGCCGCGGTTGCCGCCGCTCCAAGCGCGCGTTCCGCCGCCGCGATCGCCCGGGCCATGGCGGCGGCCGGCCGCTCCAGCACCGGCCCGTGCCCGGCCGCCAGCAGCGAAGGCTTCAGACCCGCCAGTTTGCGGGCGCTGGCGAGCGCCGTTTCCTTGTGCCAGGTGGCCAGCGCGGGAAACGGAAACAGCGGGCGCAAAGTGCCGCTCACGGCGATGCCCGCCCGGGTTTGGAAGGCGTCACCCACGATGAGCGCGCCGCTGCGCGTGTCGAGCAGCGCAAACGAACCCGGCGTATGGCCCGGCGCCGCCACCGCCAGCAGCGAGCCGATGCGCTCCCCATCCGTAAACGTGACATCCGCGCGGGTCGCCAGCTTCTTCGGCACGCCGCCGCGGATCGGGGATGACGGTTCGCCCGGATCGAGCGAGACGTCCCCGCCCATCAGGCGCGCATCGCGGGCGGACACGTACACCGGAACATCGGGGAGCATCGCTTTGATGGCGTCAAGCGCACCGACGTGGTCGTCATGTACATGCGTCAGGACGATGCGGGTTAACGGTTTGCCGATGTCTCGGACCGCCTGAAGAATCCCTTTGGCGCTGTAAGGCAAAGCCGCGTCGATTAACGTGACGCCCTCCGCTTCTTCCACCAGATAACAGTTGACCGGAAACAACCGGGGCATAAACGACAGCTGCAGCAGCTTCCCGTACTTCGTTGTTCTCATCATATATCGCCTCTCTCTCATTAACTAATATCATTAGTTTAAGTTTAAACTAATGATATTAGTTTTTCAAGAAGCATTTTCCCTTTTTTTGAAGTCGTACAAGCGTACGTATTTGAATATGCTGTAGTACAAGCAGCTTTCCTAATTTCGACGGTTGGAGGTTTTCGCAATGAACAGCTTCTTTAGCTATGTGCTACTCGGCTTATCCCTATCCGCTCCTATCGGACCGGTAAATGCCGCCCAATTGGACAAAGGCATACGCGGCGGGTTCCTGCATGCCTGGTTCGTCGGTCTGGGCGCCCTCTCCGCGGATCTGCTGTACATGCTGCTCGTTTATTTCGGCGTCGTGCATTTTCTGGATACCCCGTTCATGAAAACCTTCCTCTGGTTGTTCGGCTTTTTCGTACTCACCTATATCGGGATCGACAGCCTGAAGCAAGCCGGCAAAATCCCGGCGGGCGAAATGAGGGGTAGCGAGCCGCTGAAAAAATCGTTCCTGTCCGGCTTTCTCATGTCCGTCAGCAACCCGCTGTCCATTTTGTTCTGGCTGGGGATTTACGGTTCGGTATTGGCCCAAGCCGCAGCAAGCGTGAGCACCCAAGACCTGATCGTCAACAGCGGTGCCATTATTCTGGGGCTGTTGCTCTGGGATTTCACCATGGCCGGGTTTGCCAGCGTATTCCGCAAGCTGCTGACGGACCGGATTCTGGTACTCGTTTCAGTGTTGTCCGGGGTGTCCCTGATCGGCTTCGGCCTTTATTTCGGCTATCAGGCGGCCTTGCTGCTGGCGGAACGGCTTTGATTCACGTCGTCCGCTTCGGGCGCAGGGCCAGGGACTTGGCCGGACGTCCCCGCCGTTTGGCCTGCCGCTTCGGTTTCCAGACGGCAAACTGCATGATCAGCGTCACGATCCCGATCACGCCGACAAACAACAAGCTGCCCCAAAACCCCGGCCGGCTCGTGTCATGGAACAAGGTTCCCGTTACCGCCAAGGCGATTAAGGCCATGCCTCCCCAGCGTTTGACCTGCCCAAAGACGCTGAGTTTGAGCAATTTGCCCGACGTAACCAGAATGAAGAACCAGTTATATAGCAGCAGCAATCCGGCCGACGTCGTAATGTACTCGTAAATGCGCCCCGGCATGACGAAGGACAGAACCACGGAAGCCGCAAGACCGGCTGCGGTCATGCCGATGGCAAACAACGGGCGTTCGCGCCAGCCCTTCCGGGCAAACAACGGCGGCGCATCCTTGTCTTTGGCGAGGGTGACCAGCATGGTCGTAACCGCGTACAGCGAGGCCACCATCGTGGAGAATCCGGCCACGATCAATACGCCGTTAAACACGTGGGGAATAAACGGCAGCGGATATTGGCCGAGGGCCGTTACGAACGGACTTCGCTTCGGGTCGATCGCGTTCCAGGCAACCAGAGTGACCGCAAGCCCCACCGAGAGCAAATACACCACCGAGAGCAACAGCAGCATGATTTTGCCGGATTTCGGAGCCTCCTTCGGATCACGCAGCCGAACGGCCATCATCCCCATGACCTCGATCCCGCCGAAGGCATAAAACGCAAAGATGAATCCCGACCACAAGCCCATTCCTCCGGCCGGAAAAAAGGTCTTCGCGGTATGCGGAAATTCCGGCGCCTTCCCGCCTCCCCCGGGAATCCAACCCATCAGCGCGGCTCCGGCCACCGCCAGGAACATCAGAATCGCGGCGATTTTGATGACCGACAGGACATTTTCCATCGAATCGAACACCCTGTTGCCCAGCAAAATTACGCCAAGCCCCAGCACGGCATATCCGATTGCAAATATCCACATCGGTACGCCGGGGAACCAAAACCGCGAGAACAGGGATAATGCCGTCAGTTGGCTGCCCATGATCAGCAGTTCCGAGCTCCAATAAACCCATCCACTGCCGAAGCCCGCCCAGCGCCCGAAAGCCCGTTTCGCGTAAGAACGGAAGGAGCCCTGCTCCGGCCGAGCCGCAGTCATTCGGGCCAACACCTCAAACACGGTATAGGTGCCGACTGCAGCCAACAGGAAAGCGATCAGGATAGAGGGCCCCGCCATGCGGATCCCGATTCCCGACCCGAGAAAATAACCGGTGCCTATGGTCGACGCCACCCCCAGCAAGGAGAGCTGCCACCAGCGCAGTTCTCCTTTTTTCTCCGCTCCGTTTTGCGCCTTCGCCATCACATCGTCCCCCGTTTCTTCGGATGTCTATTACCTTGTCATCCACCTATTGTGCGGACGGGGAGGGGGAAATATGTAACCCTGGTTTTACCTATAGGTTGCCGAACGGGGCAAACGAAAAATATGATATAATGTTTGCTCAGTGCAGGTTGCTCAAGGATATAACTAACTGTAAGAAGGAGGAAGGACTGTGGCGTTCGGCGTGTCGCGAGAAGAATTGGAAGCATGGAAACAAACGGTGGCCCGCGGCGAAATCGGCTTCCTGACCCACTTCTGGCTGGATCCGCGGTTTCCCGAAGCCAAGACCGTCACCAAGGTCGGCTGTTCCGATCTGGAGCGGCTCCAAGCCTGGTGCGAGGACCACGGCCTTCCCGCCCGGTACATTCATCACCGCTCGCCGTTCCCCCATTTCGACCTGATCGGGCCGAAGCAGCGGGAAGTGCTTCAAGAGGAGGGGCTCTGGAATCAACTGGAGCGGTTTCATCTTTTGTAAAGAACTATAAACAACTTAGCGCGGACACCGGGGCCGGTCGGGGAAATAACTGCAGACGTGTTTTGTTCAGCTATAGGTTCGCTTAAGTCTATCAACCGGCTCACCCCATGCTCACGCTATTTCAGGAACACTCTATTGATCAATGCCCCGACGGAGCGGACAACCCCACCCGTTCGATCAGTCTCGTGCTTTCCTCGTTCAGTCCGATGATGCGGATTTCCTTGCCGAGCTGACGATACTTGAGAATCAGCTTCGAGATGGCGTTCACCGCCGATTGATCCCATACCTGCGACTTCGAAAAATCGACCGCCACCCGTTCGGGATCGCCAGCCGCATCAAACTCCTGCAGAAAATGACTCACCGTTCCGAAGAACAGCTGACCGGCGACAACGTAGGTTTTGGCGCCCTGCTCCTCGTGAATGGAGGTCCGGATCCGGGCCATTTTCCAGGCGAAGGAAAGCGCGCTGAGCAGTATGCCGACGCCGACGCCAATGGACAGGTTATCCGTTGCCACGACGGCCACGACCGTCACGACCATTACGAGCGCGTCGGACACGGGCACTTTGCGCAGCGATTTCAAGGAAGACCAATCAAAAGTGCCGATCGACACCATAACCATGACGCCGACGAGCGCCGCCATCGGGATCTGTTGAACCACGTCCCCTAACACGATGACCAGGAACAAAAGCCCCGCGCCGGAGACCAATGTCGACAGCCTCGTGCGACCGCCGGACTTCATGTTGATCATCGACTGGCCGATCATGGCGCAGCCCGCCATGCCCCCGAAAAATCCAGTCACGACGTTAGCCAGCCCCTGGCCTTTCATCTCCCGGTTTTTGTCGCTCGGCGTATCCGTGATCTCGTCGATCAGCGTTGCGGTCATGAGCGATTCCAACAGTCCGACGCAAGCCAGCGACAGCGACACCGGGAAAATGGTCCCGAGCATTTCCCAGGACAATACGACCCCGGGAAGGTGGAACATCGGCAGCGCCGATGTCATCGCGCCCATGTCGCCGACCGTTCTGACGTCCAGTTGCAGCGTAATCGTCAAGACGGAGACCGCGATAATCGCTACCAGCGCGGAAGGAACCACCTTCGTCAACCGCGGAAACAGATAAATGATGGCGAGCGTTAACGCGACCAACGCATACATCAGCCAGCCTTGCCCGTCGAAATGGGTGAGCTGCGCCATAAAGATCAAAATAGCCAACGCATTCACGAACCCGGTCATCACCGGGTGCGGCAAAAAGCTGATAAATCGGCCCAGCTTGAGATAACCCATGATCATTTGCAATACTCCGGCCAGGACGGTGGCCGCAAACAAATATTCAATGCCGTGGTCGCGGACGAGTCCGCCCATCAGCAGCGCCATGGCGCCGGTGGCCGCCGAGATCATGCCCGGCCGACCGCCGGCGAACGCGATGACCACGGCAATGCAGAACGAAGCGTATAATCCGACCATGGGGCTAACCCCGGCCAGAATCGAAAACGCGATCGCCTCGGGAATCAGGGCAAAGGCTACCGTCAATCCGGACAATACGTCGCTCCGAACATTGGAAAACCAGGTCTGTCCGATATTCAATTGGTTGAACAAGCGAGTATCCTCCTCGTGATTTCATTTCTTTTTGGCATTCAAACAGGGGTCCGGTGCAACGCTCACGATCTCGATTATATAAAACGACGGCCTCCGCCTCAAACGGCGAGCCTGTCATAAAAACGCTTAAACGCGAGAAATGCTCGCCCATCCTGCCTGCATCCCCGGAATGCTTTAAATTTGATCGATCCCATGAAAAAAAGCCTTGCCTTGACGGCCGGCTGCTCGCCAACCTTCGCAAGACAAGACTTTGGGAAGTCGAAAAAAACAGGGATTAACGTTTATTGAAGATGTCCGTCAGCACCGGCACGATTTGCGATTTGCGGGAGACGACGCCCTTCAGCACCGCTTTGTTGTCGGCAAGCTTCACGTTATAGGCTTGCTCCACCGCATCGGCCGCTTTCCCCAGCGCCAAACCGACGGAATCGTTGTTCAGGATGTCGGTCACGACGAACAGGAACAGGTCGAGGCCTTTACTGGTGATGATCCCGTTCAAAGCGGCTTCGATTTCGGCTTGGCGGGACAAGACATCGTTTACGTCCACCGCGTTCACCTGGGCGATTTCCACTTTGGCTCCGCCCATATCGAACTCTTTGGCATCCAGCGTAATGAGCTGCTCGATCGTCTTATCGCTGAGATCCGCTCCGGCCTTCAGCATGTCCAGACCGTACTCTTCGGCGTTGACGCCGGCGATTTCGGCCAGCTCGCGCGCAGCGGCAACGTCCTGCTCGGTGCAGGTCGGCGATTTGAACAGCAGCGAATCGGAAATGATGGCGGACAGCATCAGGCCGGCAATATTGGCCGGTACGTCCACGCCGTTTTCTTTGTACAATTTATTCAGGATCGTTGCGGTGCAGCCCACCGGTTCAGCCCGGTAATACAGCGGTCCGCTCGTTTCGAAATTGGCGATCCGATGATGGTCGATCACCTCGACCACGCGCACCTGCTCGATGTCGGAGGCGCTTTGCTGGCGCTCGTTATGGTCGACCAGAATCACTTCCTTCACTTCGGCGGCCACCGCCTCGACCAGTCGCGGCGCTTCGAAGCCGAAACGCTCCAGCGCAAACGCCGTTTCTCCGTTGACGCTGCCCAGCCGTACGGACTCCACGTTCCAGCCCAGCTTGGACTTCAGGTCTGCATAAGCAATGGCCGAGCAAATCGTATCCGTATCGGGATTTTTATGACCGAAAATCAATACTTTTTCCATCTCATTACTCCCCTTTAACATGACTTCATGTCAAAAGTATAGCTTATAAGCCGAGGGGCAATCAAGAGCGCGGCCTCGGTGTCCCGTCGGCATTCAGCAAACGTTAAGCATCCTCGTCGCTGCAGCGGATTGCGAGTTGCAGGGGTCCGCTACCTCCATCGTGCATACTGGAGATATCGCAGATTAGACATGCAGGGATAGGCGCAAGGTGGATCGTTTTCGATAAAACAGATCAATGGGGCAAAAAGGGCACCTGTGCCGCGCCGCTGCGCATGTCGACTGGCGGCTGGAGCGAACGGCAAACAGCAAACAGCGAACAGCGAACAGCGAACGGCAAACGGCAAACAGCTAACAGCAAACAGCGAACGGCGAACGGCAAACGGCGAACGGCAAACAGCAAACAGCGAACGGCAAACAGCGAACAGCTAACGGACCGTAATGACGTTATTCGCCTATTTCCCGAATATTTCCCGATCTAACGGACTCAAAGGCCGTTACAACGCTCCAAATAGGGGGCTGACGGCCAATTTGAACCAGATAACGTCATCTGAGTCCGTTAGCTTTGGGCAAGGGTACGGTTCAGGCAAATAACGGCGCTGGAGTCCGTTACAACTGCTGCAAAAAAGGGATGTTGCATTATCGCAGCATCCCTTTGTAGATTCCGGGCTCCGAGCCCTCAATCACGACCGCGCCGGTCGCTTTGGCGTAGAAGTCCTTGGGGCCCGCTCCGCCGATCGCCGCATAACCGTACCCGTCCACCCGCATCAGGTAGAGCGTATGCATGAGCAGCTGTTTGCCGATGCCCCGGCCCCGCTCCTGCTCATCCACGCCGGTCGGCCCGAAGAACCCTTTCATCGTCGTGTCATAGCAGGCAAACCCGAGCAGCTTGCCGTTTTCCGTGGCAATGATGCAGGTAATCGGCGTACGGGCGAACGCCACCTCGCACTCGCTTACCCAATGCGCGTTGAAATGCTCGCCCACCCATTTGGCGACAACATGCTTCTCCGGCCCGATCGCCCGGCGGATCGTCACGCCCGTGCGCGCCTCGTACTGCTCCACCGATTCGAACGGGGGCAGATCGTATAACTTTACTAACATATCGGACATGCTTTCGATCTCCTTTGTTAGAAAGACGTGGTTTTGAGGGCTATTATACGTCTTCCTTTCCCATCCGACAACCGTTGTTTTTCGAACGATACACCCCGCCACAAGATCAGGCTAACCCCCTTGCTCTCCCCTCATTCCGCCGCCTCAATCACATATTCCTTATATCTTCCGAAGTCGCTTTGCTTACACTCCAGGGCCAACTTCGTGCCATCCTCCTCGTAGCTCGTCTCCATCACGTTGGCATGCTCGTTCAGGTAAGAAACCAGCGATCCCTTATCGTAGGGAATCAACATGGTGCACTTGATGTAGTCCTTGAAAATCCGCCGGCGGATTTCGTCCACCAGCTCGGCAATCCCGATGCGGGGCTTGGCTGCGAGGTAGATGATGTCCCCCTGAACGTCCGGGATCGTCTGTTCCGTTCGGTCGGACTTATTGTAGGCATAAATCGCCGGGATGTCGGTAATGCCGATTTCTTTGAGCGTCTGGTGGGTGATTTCGATCATCCGGGCGTATTCCGGGTTGGAATAATCAACGACGTGAATGAGCAGATCCGCCTCCGCGACCTCCTCCAACGTGGATCGGAACGCCTTCACCAAATGATGCGGCAGTTTGCTCACAAACCCGACCGTATCCGTCAGCAAAAATGCCTTATTGTCCTCCAGCGGAATGCTGCGGACCGACGTCTCCAGCGTGGCAAACAGCATATCCTTCTCCAGCACCTGCTTCTCCTGCCCGGGACTATACATCTCCAGCAACGCGTTCATGATCGTCGATTTGCCGGCGTTGGTATAGCCGACGAGC
Source organism: Paenibacillus sp. JL3B1040 (assembly GCF_057063165.1). Lineage (NCBI taxonomy): Bacteria > Bacillati > Bacillota > Bacilli > Caryophanales > Paenibacillaceae > Paenibacillus > Paenibacillus tiangongensis. Next base: position 4,921,741 of record NZ_CM169317.1, read on the forward strand.
GAGACGACGGGCACGTCGTTCTTCTTGCGCTGCTTGCGCTGGGTTTGGCGGTGGGCCACCAGCGTCTCCAACTCGCGGCTGAGCGCGGTGATCTTCTCCTCGATCCGCCGGCGGTCGAGCTCCAGCTTCGTTTCCCCCGCGCCGCGGTTCTTCGTACCGACCCCGCCGCTTTGGCGGCCCAGCGATTCCCGCAGCCCGACGAGCCGCGGCAGCATGTACTTCAGCCGGGCCACCTCGACCTGAAGCTGGGCCTCGCGGGTTTTGGCCCGCTCCGCAAAAATATCCAGGATCAGCAGCGTCCGGTCAATGACCTTGCACTGCAGATCGGACTCCAGATTGCGGAGCTGCGACGGGGACAGCTCGTCGTTGAACACGACGAGATTCCCGCCGTGCGCCTCCATGAGCGCGCGAACCTCGGCGATTTTGCCCGTGCCGATATAATGCGATGGGGTAACTTTAGGCAGATTTTGCGTGAGCACGCCAACGACTTCAATGTCGCATGCCTCCGTCAAATTGGCTAACTCTTCCATCGAATAATCGAAATCCGCCTGATGATTCAAATTTACGCCAACCAAGATGGCTTTTTGCTCCAATGTTTGTTGTTCCGTCATATCTGAGTTCCTCCCTTTAGGAAAAAAATAAACACAGGCACGGCACCTGTGTTTACGCAAACGGTTCCCAAAACAGCCCGAAACCCGCCCAACGGGTGATAGCTCCCCCCGTAACGCGTTCTCGGCCAAATCAGGCATATTCTATTCTAAAGTTCCATGCGGTTCCCTTTATCATAGCACACCTATCCCGTTCGCCCTGCACAGGTGCAGAGCCTTTGGCAGTATTCAATTAGCCGCGCAAAGTGGTGAAACGGAATTTAATGTACAACACACGGAACCCTCCGTTCTTATCATAGTGATTCCAGTTTATCACAATTCGTATTCGTTCACAATCGAGGAGTTCCTTTAAGCTGGTCCGTATGGATTTTCCCGTCTACGATTTCAATGATGCGACGGCATTTTTTTGCAACCTCCATGTCATGTGTGACGATGATAATTGTCTTGCCTTCTCTATTTATTTCCTGTAATAAATCCATAATTTCCTCTCCGGTTTTTCGATCTAAATTACCGGTAGGTTCATCTGCCAAAATGATTTCAGGTTCCCCTACCAAAGCTCTTGCGATGGCAACCCTTTGTTGTTGTCCCCCTGATAATTCATCCGGCTTTTTATGCACGTGTTCTTCCAATCCCACTTTTTGGAGATAGTATCTTGCCTTGGCAACCCTCTCTTTATTTCTTAACCTTCGATAGGTGAGCGGTAGCATCACATTATCCTGTGCAGTGTAATCCTTCAGCAAGGCAAAATACTGAAACACAAAACCGATCATTTGATTTCTCGTGATATGAATCTTATGTCTTCTGACCTGATTCACAGATTGGCCCTCTAAAAAATATTCACCTTCGGAGGGGGAATCCATCAGGCCCAAAATATTTAACAAGGTGCTCTTACCGGAACCTGACGGGCCCATAATCGCAACCAACTCTCCTTGATTAATTGTCAGGTTAATGCCACTCAAGGCTAGAGTCTCATTGGATTTATGACGATACACTTTTTTAAGTTCGCGCAATCTGATCACCTCCATTATTCCATCCCTCCGATTAATGATTTGATCTCTTGTTTTCGAATATATGGATACACAATATAACTCGAACAGACCAGAATTGTCATTAAAATGATGAAAATGAGCAGAAAAATAGGACCATTCATTTTAAAATCCAATACACTAGCCATATCAAATTCGCTTGATTTCTGTAACAGTCTATTGAACTTCGATATGAAATACGCCAAAGATAAGCACGTGCCCATAACCCCAACAATTGAATTTTCAATAATGATTTGACCTAATATCCCTCGCGTGCTCTCACCTAGAGCCAATTTGATTCCAAATTCTCTTTTCCTAATCATAATGGACACGATTGTCGTAATTGCGATACTGATTATCGAGAATAGGATAAAGGAACAACCTAATATAAGTTGAGGAATTTGCGCATAGAAAGTGGCCTTTATATTTTCTCCAACATCTTTCCCTAGACTGTTTAGACTTATATTCACTTTACTCTCTGGAAGTTGAATAATCCGAGTTAACTCATTCAGATTTGCCCCTTCTCGCAACTTCAATACGGTGCCATAGAATAGCCTCGAATACATGGAATCATAGTTGTTGTATCGATCTTCAGGCATAGGAATTAACATGGCTTTATTCAAATTCAAATAAACGTTTGTAGAATTATTATTTACAATGTACTTGTCAGGCAAAAAACCGTTAATTCTGTATTGATCATTAATGAAATCACCTATTTTAAAATATTTTTTGAAATAAGATCCGACGAGAACATTGACTTGTTGATTGTGATTCTTATCGAAATCCTGTCTGGAAAAGCCTTGGCCTTTATCTAACTTCAGGTTTAAAAGGTGATAATAGTTTTCATCAATGACGATTGCATTTATATAAGGATCATCAAGCCCGTCGCTTTTGGTCATCTCCTTCATCAATCTGCTGTCGAGCGGGCCTTTTTTTTCGTCAAGTATTACAATATCCTCATAGTAAGTGCCATATGAAAGAACATCCTGATGATGATCAAGCATTCGATATAATTTCTCAACTTGTTGCTTATCATTTTTATATCTTTCAGTCTCAACCATCCCGAAATTTTTTCCGGGAACAACTAGATAAGTACTGTCCAACTCTAAAAGCGAGTTATTACTCAGGTAGTAAAAGTTATAAAATATATTGCCGGAACTTGTTATGGTAGATAATCCATATGTAAATTGAATCAGCAGAAGTACGGAAATTACCCATCTGTTTCGCAGCGCCTTCAAAGCATCTCTCATTCTGACCATAGCGCGTCTACTCCTTTAATGCTTTGGCAGGTTCAATTTTTAATATATGCAAAACCGGTACAATCGAAGTTATTAACGCAATTATCACGGTAACCAAACTCGCAAGGATAAAAACATATGAACTTGCGCTAATGAGGTAACTTGTATGCTGAAAAATTCCGGCACTTGATTTCGTCAAAAGCAACTGAATGAAGATGGAGCCAAGTGTCGCTAGAAACGCACATAACAATAACTGAGTAATAATATGCACAAATAAATTGAGATTGCTTGCTCCTAAAGCTTTTCTCAAAGCAATATCTTTTCTTTTTAGATAAATCCACAAATAGCTTACAATGATACAATTGATTAAAGCGATCGTAATAAGTTGATACGGGTAACTTAGTACTTCCTTCACCATACCCCTTGCGTCTTTTGCTTGTTTATAAACACTGGTTTCATCTTTCATGTTCGCTTTTACTTCATTATCAAGTTCGCTAATCTTGGAAATAAAAGAACTTATTTCGTACTTTGGATTTTGATTTGATCTGACCAACAACTTCAAAGATTTGCTTCGTTCGATGTTACTTTTAATTGGATCCGGCAAACTGTTCAAATGAATATATGCCTTTAAATGATATGCATCGCTTAGGCCCCTTCCAGCAATCCCTACGACATTATATTCACTGCCCAATACATTGATGGTCCCGACATGATTGGATACTATTTTACCAACGATTATCTCATTGGATTCCGACTCCATCATCGTCCCATTAAGTATTGGGGGGGACCATAACTTATTATTTAAGAGCCCTGTAATTATCATCAAGCCATGTTCCGGATCATTAACTGTGAAATCATTGGTAATTACACTTGAGTTACCAAAATTTGCTTTTGCGATTTTCTGTAGTTCATCGAGATTTATCTCCTTTAGGTTCGTTAATTCCAAAGAATAATAATATCGAAAATGACCGTTTAAGGAATCATAAAAGATTTCATCGAAATAGGACTGGGTTGAAAGAGCGATTTGTATCGGTAATATCGTGAAGAGAAATCCAACAAAAAGCATTATGAATATTTTTCTGCCTATAAAAATATCTTGTATGATCTGTCGCATTTTTCCTCCAAAATAACCAAAACATGAATAGGGCAGATTTTGCCCTATTCACATTCTGGGTTTTATTATTTCTAAGATGTTATATTTTAAAAATGGTCTTACTGAAATCGAATGCTTTTAGTAATTGGGGTACCACCATCTGTCGTGATCCACTCATGATATGAAGTACCACTGCTAACTGGACTGCTAGAAGTGAAAAAAAGACTAACTCTATCAGTCGAAGATGCTGGATTCTTAGGTACAAATCTGTAGTCGCCATTACTAAGACTAGCTGCAACAGTGATTTGGTAAGTATAAGGTTCATTTGCTTGAGCAGTGTATGCATGTACATCTGCAATTGCCCCAACTCCTGTCCAATCTGCCCAAGAGTCCCAAGTGATTGACGCAGATGCTACCGAAGAAATAGCTCCTACTAAACAGGCTGTCAATCCTAGCGTAGCAAACGATTTTTTTAATAGATTTTTCATAACGCAATCTACTCCTTTTCTTTTTTGTTGTGGCCACATCCATATTTTACCTTATGATTTCACCATATTCCATATATTTACTGAAATTTTACATATTTTACAATTTGCATCGTGCTTCACTAATTCTCTGCAATGCACCTTGCAGAGCAACCGAAACAAAGCCACTGAAACAATTTTTCCCTTTCCGCGTATATAAGGAAGAACGAAAGAACAATGGATGGCGCACGCAGTCGGCGGCCTTACGTTGTTGGTCAAAACAAAGGAGGCGGAGCATATGGGCGGATTCGATCCTTCTCCGTTTGGCGGAGGCGGCTTCGCGAGCGGCGGCGATATCATGTTTACGATCGTCCCCGTTTTTATGGTCATTATCTTTGTCATCTTCATCGTGCTGATGATTTCCAATGGGGTTCGTTACGCCAAGAACGCCCGCTCGCCGAGGGACACGAGATATGCGCGGATCGTCTCTAAGCGGATGGACGTGCGGCGCAGCTCCAGTCACATGAACGAGAATAACGCGATGCACCGCTCGTCCTCCCGGACCTACTATTACATCACGTTGGAGTTTGATAACGGCAGCCGTCAGGAATATTTGGACGTGAAAAATCTGTACGGCCTCGTCGCCGAAGGCGATATCGGTTATGCCGCCGTCCAGGGCGACTGGATTGTAGCGTTCGAGCGCGATACGGCGCCGCGTCCAAGCGGCGGTACTTGCTAACTCTGCCTCTATGCATGAGGCACCAGAAAAAGAAGGTGTTCCAAGGATGATCTTGGGACACCTCTTCGCTTGCTAGAATAGCGCGATAAAATCACCTAATTTCGCAGAAAAATAGCTAGCATTGAGAAATAGGAACATTTCATCACTCTATTTACTCCAAAAAGCCGCTTATCCGCACCCCACCTATGGATTAAGGTGATTTATTCACTCTATTGCACGCGGTTGACGCTCAATTAGGCCCAATAAGGTTAAGGCATAACGCTATTTCAATCTTTCTCCGCTTGTTGCGATTGCCCATAACCGGACGAGAACGGGCTGTCGAAACCGACATCCCCGGCGAGCTCCGCCGCCGCCTGCCGCAACAGTTCGAAGGCGTGGAGATTGCGAAATTCCACGACATCCGGGCCATCCCCCATTACTCCGCACGTCTGTGGCAACCGGTCGAGTAGCCGCATATATCCAAAAGCGCGAGTGGCGGGAGAAACTTCCTCACACTCGCGCTTCTTTTGCGCAGGCCCGGTTCCAATCCGCGTATTCAGTCGTTTGCTCAGTTCACCGGCAGCCCCCGTTCGCGCGCGAAGTTGCCCCAATGCGGTTTGCGACCGTCGATGTCGATGAACCCGTATTCGTCGGACAGCTCCCAACTCGTCAGCGCTCGGCCGGCTTTATCGCGGACGTTCGGGTCGGCCGCCAGGGCAGCCACCGCCTGCCCGACGAAATACGGCGTTTCGGATTCGGCGTATAACGGCTCCTTCTTAATAGCGTCCTGCCAATTGGATTCCTGGACGCCGAAGTAATCCAGCATCTGCTCGGACCGCAAAAATCCGGGCGTCACCGCCAATGCCGTCACGTTATGCGCCTTCAATTCCTCGGCCATAGCGGCGGCCAGGTGGATCGGCGAGATTTTGGCCAAACTGTAATAGACATTTCCCCGATAATTGTAGGTCGAACCGTCAGTTATTTCGATGACCAGACCTTCCTTCCGTCTGATCATCATCGGCACCCCGTAGTAGCTGGTAATGAGGTGGGTTCGGACGGCCCGCTCCTGCATCAGCAGTCCGTCGGCCAACGGCTGCTCCCAGAACGGCGCATTCCAATGGGTGAGGTTCTCGCCGCCCCAAATGTCGTTCACCAAAATGTCCAAGCGCCTGTCCTGTTCCTTGTCCACTCGCTCGAACAAAGCTTTGACCTGCTCCGGCGAGGTATGGTCCGTACGGACGGCGATCCCGATTCCGCCGCGGGCGGTCACCATCTCCGCCGTCTCGTCAATCGTCTCCGTCCGGCCGATGTCCGACGCCGCTCCCCGCACGCTCCGTCCGGTGCAATAAACCGTCGCCCCGGCCGCCCCCAGCATGACGGCGATGCCCCGGCCCGCACCGCGCGTCGCCCCGGCAACAACGGCCACTTTTCCCGCCAATGGTTTCTTGTCCATGGTTTTCATTCGCATCCTTTCCCGCTTGAATTTCGCACGTGCCATTGTAGAATAACAAACTATATATGACATCTATTGTCTTATATCCGTGATATAATCATTCCACTGAACCAAAAAGTTGGAGGGAGGGAATCTCGTGCGCGCGGACCGATTACTGAATCTACTGCTGTTGCTGCAAAACCAGGGAAAAATGAGCTCGCGCCAACTGGCCGAGCTGCTGGAGGTTTCGGAGCGAACGATCGCCCGGGACATCGAGGCGTTGAGCGCGGCGGGCATCCCCGTGTACGCGGAGCGCGGCTCCCGCGGCGGCTGGGTGCTGGCGGACAGCTATCGGACGAATCTGACCGGCATGCGGCCGGAGGAAATCGTCTCGCTGCTGTTGACGAACCATAACGAGCTGTTGAAGGATCTCGGGATTCAGGGGGATTTTCAGGCCGCTTACCAAAAGCTGTTGGCGGCCGCCCCCGCGCCGGTTCGGCAGGACGCCGAGCTGATCCGCGAGCGCATCCATCTCGACGGGGCCGGTTGGCATGCCCCGAAGGAGGCTTTCCCGTGGCTGTCCGCCGTGCAGGAGGCGGTATGGACCGAGCGAAAGCTGGACATCCGCTACCGCAAGGAAGCCGAGGTCGTCCAGCGCATCGTGCGGCCCCTGGGACTCATCGCCAAACGCAACGTATGGTACTTGGCGGCGGAGCAGGAACCGGACAGCGAATTTCGCACGTTCCGCATCTCCCGGCTGGAGGAAGTCCGCCTGCGGGACGAGACGTTCGTGCGGCCGGACGGATTCGATTTGGCGGCGTATTGGGAACAATCGACCGCCCGCTTCAAATCCGAGTTGCCCCGCTATGTCGCCCGGGTACGAACGACCGAAGCCGGGCTGAACCGGCTGCATAAGGAACGATTCATCAAGGTGCTGCATACGGAAGGACCGGACAACCAAGGTCGGATTCAGGCGGAGGTCGACCTCCAAACCTTGGACTGGGCGAGCGGCGTGATCCTGGCGGGCGGCCGGGAGATGGAGGTGCTGGAGCCGCCGGAGCTGCGGGAACGGGTCCTGGCCGAACTCCGGGCGATTCTCGCGTTGTATGAGGGCCCACTGCCCCTTGACGGTTAACGTCTTGGGCATTTGGGCAAACCCTCCCTGGCCGGACGCTTTGCATGATTATCCCTTTGGATCAGATGGCGAAGAGAAGAAAATCAGATTGGTTTCGGGATCGATTCGAAATTATAAGACCGGCTCGGTCCCCGCCCTAGCCTCCCCCTTAACGAAAGGGATAATGGAGCAAAGAGACCCAGCGAGGACCCCAACACACCATCCATCCCGCTAATAAAAATAGCCGATCGGAATGAAAACTTCCGGCCGACTATTTTTATATGGTTAATCCTGCAGGAAAGCGCGCGGCGATACGTAGACGAGGCGCTCGCCCCGTGCCATGACATGGACTTTTTGCTCGGGAAAATGCTCATACACATAATCCACGAAATGGCCCGGCTTCTCCGCATTCACCGCGAACAGATCATAATGCAGCGGGATTACGGTATCCACCTCGATTTCCCGGGCGAAGTGCACCGCTTCCCGGTAATCCATGTTGCCGACGATTCCGCGCTGCTGCCGGAAGTAGTCTCTGCCGTTGATCGGCAGCAAGGCAACGTCCGGCTTCAGAGCACCGACGCGATCGATCAAACCCGGATAAACCAGCGTATCTCCGGCATGGTAGAGCGTCACGCCGTTTAGCTCCAGGACGTACCCGACATAACGGGGAGAGCCGTCCGCATCCCGTTCCAGTTGCTCATGGGCCGCCGCAATCGGCGTCAATCGCAGCTTGGAGAACAGCTCCAACGGCTGCCGGTCGTCCGCGGCAACGAGCCCGGATGCCGATATCCCCATCTCCCGCAATGCCGGCATACAGCAAGCCGGCGCTACGATCGGCGCCGCCGGGCTGTTCCGGTGCAGCCAAGGCAACGTCCCGGCGTCCATGTGATCGTCATGCTCGTGCGTAATCAGGCATAGATCGACGCCTTGGATCTCTTCCGGCGCAATCGGCGCGGGGAATGCGCGCCGCCAATCGCCGCCGTCCAGATCGCCCGATACATAAGGGTCCACGTAAACCGTGATTCCTTCCCCTTTGACGATCACGCTCTCCTGGCCGAGATACCAGACGGCCAGCGTTCCGTAAGGGGCTTCCGTCCGGGCGATTTCCCGGATCAATGCGGCGCCTTTTCGATGATGTTCCGTCATTTCGTTCAGGTACTCCTTACTCTTAGGATCCCGCCACAATCGAACGGATGGTTTCCAGCGGCAGCTTCGGCTTGCGGTCATACGTCAGCAGGCCGTTGATTTCCTGCTCCACATCCGTAAACTGGGTATAGCAAAAGCCTTGAACCACCGGAGATTGCAGCATCGGTACGATTACATTCTGCAGCCGCAGCGAGAAATCCTCCTGGTCCGCCGCACCCGAATATCCCCAGCCTTCCCATTCATTCACCTTAAAAGAGATCCCGCCGAACTCCGTGACGAGGATCGGCTGTCCCTCGTAAGGGAAGCCGGGCACGAGAATCATCCGGTTGCCGGGCTGTGCGGACAAGGCCGTTTCGACATCGGCATACCGCTCGGCGAGCACCTCCCTGCGCCATTCGTAATCGTGGATCGTAACGAGATCGGTCGCGACCAGCTCCCATCCGTCATTGGAAATGACCGGCCGCGTCGGATCCAGCGATTTGGTCAGGTGGTACAGCGACAGCGCATGGTGCTGCTGCTGCTTGTCGATCAGGATATTGGTCACGCCCCAGCTTTCGTTGAGCGGGACCCAAGCGACGATGCAGGGATGGTTAAAATCCCGCTCGACGGCCTGCATCCATTCCCGGGTCACCCGGGCGACGTAAGGCTCGGTAAACCGGTAGGCATTGGCCATCTCCCCCCATACCAGCAAGCCCAATTTGTCGGCCCAATAGAAGTAACGGGGATCTTCGATTTTTTGATGCTTGCGCACCCCGTTCAGCCCCATTGCCTTCACCAGCTCCACATCCCGGCGCAAGTCGTCATCGCTTGGCGCGGTCAGCAGGCCGTCCGGAAAATAACCTTGGTCCAGCACCATTTTCATATAATAGGAACGATTATTTAAGTGCAGTTTGCCGGATTCTATGGAAATTTTGCGCATTCCGAAATAACTTTTGACCGTATCGACCGCCGCGCCGTCAACCAGCAGCGTAAGCTCCAGGTCGTACAAATTCGGACGCTCCGGCGTCCACCAGCGCCCCAGCCCATGATCGTTAAAATCGTCGAGGTGAATATGGCGGCGTCCCGACTCCTGACTTAAAGAGAAGCAATCCTCGGCGACGAATTCACCGTTAAAGGTAATAACGGCTTTCAAGCTGGCTTTGACCGGTGTGCCGCACCCCGACAAGAACACCTCGAGTCCGATGTCGTTCTTGTCGATGTCCGGGATCAGCCGAATCCGATCGATCCGCGTCTTTGGCACCGGCTCAAGCCAGACACTTTGCCAAATCCCGGTCGTCCGCGTGTAGAAGATTCCCGCCGACTGGTCCTCCCAATATTGCTTGCCCCGCGGCAGGGAGACGTCGCGGCTGTAGTCGGTTGCCTTCACGACAAGCGTATTCTCGCCTTCGCCGACCACGTCCGTGACATCGGCAGTAAACGACGTATGTCCGCCTTCATGCATCGCCACCAGTTGGCCGTTCACCCAAACCTTCGCCTCGTAATCGACGGCGCCGAAATGCAGCAGCAAGCGTCCCGTCTTGTAGTCTTCCGGGACGGTAAACGTTCTCCGGTACCAGACCTGGTCATGCACGGCCGTTTCGCCGATTCCGCTAAGCTTGCTCTGATAACAGAAAGGCACGTTGATTTTCCGGGTGAACTCATGCCCCGCATACCAAGCCTCTCTTTCTCCGGCGCCTTGGTCGTCAAATTCAAACTCCCATTCTCCGTTCAGATTCACCCACGCGTCGCGGACAAACTGGGGACGAGGGTATTCGCTGCGCAAATGCTGATTTGTCATTTTTCCGCTCCTTTTGATCTACGATAGACTTTTTGTTTTAATACATAATTTTTGTATTATTTAAGCTAAATATATCCTCGAACCCTCGTTTTGTCAACGCTTTCACTTCGTATCCCTTGGATATATCAGGTGATTTTTTATTTTCCGAACTTTTTGTAATTAAACGAACCGAAAACGAAAAAACCATCGATCCAAAGAGGAACGATGGTTTTCACACCTTTCGCCGGGCGGATTACGCTTCGTCATCCAGCGTGTACGCGACTTGGAGGAGCAAATCCTGGTCGTAATCGCCAAACTGCTTCCCGAACAAATTTACGCCGCCTTTGTGGATCGCCTCCGGCTTGACGCCGATTCGCACGCGCAAGCTTGGCCGCTGATCGATCCGCAGATCGTTTATCGTAATCTCGGAGACCTTCTGCATGTCCAACGTCGTGCGCTCGTGGTCAACTCGCCAAGTTTTCAATAAGCCGTATTGCGTCATCCAATCTTCCCACCAGGCCGGATTCAACGCGCCGCGCCGATCCCCGAAGTCGCCGGGACTCGTCCACATGCCGATCTCGACGCCATTGACCCAGACGGAAATGTCCGAAGGCCAGTCATTGTCGTAATTCGGCGCCTCCGAACACATTTCCATCGACAGCTCCAGCGACTGGATTCTCGCATTCTGCGGAACTTCCAGCGGAAATTGGTACTCCACATACCCTTTGCGAAACCATAAAATCTGCGCCGCTACATGCTTAGGATGGTAGAAGCTGGCCGGCTCGTCTTCCCTAACCAACATCCCTTCGCTGGACGCCATGCCGCACGTAGGATGAACCTCGCAATCGCTGTAATGCCCGATCGGCATTTCAACCTCGTAGAACTTCATCCCATCCTTTGACGTCCGGATGCTCGTGTTCAGCGAAATGAGAATATCATCGTAATTGCGGCTGCACACCTTCATCGCTCCGCGGACGGCCGGCAGCAATTCCGTATTGATCAGCTTGGCCGCTTCCAGCACCTTGACATTATTCGCCACCGTGGACACCGGCAGCCCTAAAGTCTCGGCAAGTTCAATGATATTCATGCTCCGCGTATTGAGCAGGCGAAGAATATCCACGCGGGAGCGCGTAGAGAGAGCGTGAGCCACTTGAACGAGCTTATCCGGCTCGTGTATACCGACTTCCAGCATAGGAACCTCCGTATCATATTCCCAGAAAATGATCTTTCTTTCTTGACTTTACTACAAAAAGCTGTAATAAATCAATATTCATAAATTTTATCATTTTCCCGGGAGCATCAACGGCACAATATCGAAGAAATCCAGCTCCAACTCCCCGCGATCCTTGGCGAACCGCAGCTTGTTCATCCCGTCCTCCAGACGGATTCTTGCGGTGGACAATCCCCAGTTATCCCACCCCTTTGCGATAACGGCGAGCGTAACGGTCATTCCCGAATTGACGCTTAATTCAACGTAAGACACCTCGCCGGCAGCGTTCCCGTTCGCAGTTCTTGCCAGCAATAAATATTCTCCCGCCGCCGCCCGGACGGAATACTCCGCATAACTATCCTCGGCCTCGAAACGCCCCGCCTTCTTCCCCCCGGAGGCCGAAGAACTCGTCAGCGCGGTCACCCCGCCGCCGAGCGTCCCCTTCTCCGCTTCATAGCGAGTGCGGCGCGCCTCCCCGGAAGGCAGGGGCAGCGGTACGTTCGGGTCGACGGGAACCCCGAGATCCGGGGTGTCGTCTTCCTTCCAAGTAAAGGGCTGCGTCCGCACTTCCCGGCTCCAGCCGGCATCCTTGTATTTGGCCACATGATAAACGATCCAATCCTCCGTACCGTCGGGAGACGTAGTGAAAGAATGGTGCCCCGGACCGTACAATCCGTTGCCGGAGACGAAAATCGGCTCATCCCTCTTGTGCCAGGAAGCGGGATTCAGCAAATCGCTGGTCACGTCCGCCGTGATCAACCCCAGACAATAATCGTTCGTCCAGCTTCCGCTCGCCGAATAAACGAGATTAATGGTTCCGTTTCGAACCGCCACCTGCGGACCTTCATTCACATGCGGGGAATGATTGGTTTCCCAGGCATGGGTCGGCCGGGCAATTTCCACGCGTTCCGAGTCGATCGTCCAAGGGTTGCTCATATGCGCGATGTACAGATTTTGACGGACATTGACATCCCCTTCCCAACCGGACCAAATAAAATACAGCTGTCCGCCCAACTGCAGGACGGTGCCGTCGATCGCCCATCGATTGGTCGAATCCGTGATTTGCCCTTTTTGCTTCCACACGCCTTGGGTAGGATCGGCCGAAGTATTCTCCATCACGTACATGCGGTGATTCACGTTGTCCCCGTCATCCATCGCGTAATAGATATACCAGGCCCCGTCGATATAATGAAGCTCGGGAGCCCAGATGCCGTGGCCGCCCGTCGGAATCACCCTCCGGGGAGCCGCATCCACGCCCGTCAAAGCGGCGGATTTCCAGACCGTGACGTCGCCGCCGGTCGTCTTCGTGAAGTAATAATATCCGTCCGTATGCTTGTAAACCCAAGGATCTGCCCCATCCTGCATCAAGAGGTTGTAGAAATCGCCCCGATCCGCGCCGTCGGCGCCGGAACCGGCACATCCCACCTGCGACAGGAGCAACAGACAAACGGCGGGCAGCAGCGCTTTTCCCATCTTTTTCTTTTCCATCCCAAAACTCATCCTTTAATCGATCCGACGTAGACACCTTTGACGAAATACTTCTGCAAGAACGGATAAACCACCAAAATCGGCACGGTGGAAACGACGATTGCGCAATACTTCACCAGCTCCCGGAAAGCGGTGGAGCTCTGGGCACTGTCGATCACGACGCCGCCCGCGCTGCCGATCGTCGTTGCCGTGGAATCGTTGGCGACCAAAATTTCTTTCATTAACAGCTGCAGCGGGAACAGCCCCCGATCCTTCAGCAGCACCATCGCGTTAAACCAGGAGTTCCAATTCCCCACTAAATAGTACAGGAAAATCACCGCCAAAGTAGCCTTGGACAGCGGCAGAATCACCCGGATCAAAATGGCGGCCTGACTTGCGCCATCAATGGTGGCCGCTTCCTCCAGTTCGGCCGGCAGCGCCTGAAAGCTCGTTCTTAAAATGATGATATTCCACGTGCTTAAAGCCGTCGGCAGTATCATCGCCCATAGATTGTTATACAAATGGAGGTCCTTCATCAGCAAAAACCACGGAATCAACCCGCCGCCGAAGAACATCGTAATCGTAATCAGAATCATGATGAAATTTTTGAAATACAAATCTTTTCTCGATAAGACGAAGGCCCCCATAATGGTCATGACCATATTGAGCAGCGTACCTAGTCCCACATAGATGATCGTATTTCTGTAACCGACCAGCAGGCTGTTGTCTTTAAAAACCAGCTTATATCCATCCAACGTGAATCCGAGCGGCTTCAGCAAGATTCCGCTATGCGCCATAAGGGCCGTCGGGTCGCTGACGGAAGCAAGCAAAATATGCAGCAGCGGATAAAAACAGATCAAGGTTATGGCCGTCAGCAAAGTGTAGTTCATTGCGTCAAAAATGCGATCCCCGGTCGTCTTCGGCTTCCAGTGCCGACGATGTTTTCTTAGCTTTCGACTGGACATGGTCGCCCCCCTTTCTACCATAAGCTCACTTCCGATGTGCGTCTGGCGATCCGATTGGTCGCCCAAAGCAGCGCAAAGTTGATCACGGCGCTAAACAAGCCGACCGCGGTAGAAAAGCTGAGACTGGCCTCCCTTAACCCCCTGCGGTAAACGTAAGAGGCGATAACGTCGGCCGTATCGTAAGTGAGAGGGTTGTATAGCAAAATGATTTTCTCGTATCCGGATGCCATCAGTCCGCCTATCGCGAAAATGAACAAGATGACGATGATCGGGGTAATTTGCGGCAGCGTAATGTACCACATCTTTTTAATTCTGCCGATGCCGTCAATCTCTGCCGCCTCATACAGGGCCGGATCGATCGAACTCATCGCGGCCAAATAAATAATGCTGTCCCAGCCGATGTTCTGCCAGATGCCGGAGAACGTGTAAATCGGCCTAAAAAAGGAGGAGTACCCGAGAAGCGAAGTGTATTCCTTGCCCGTAATCCACTGCACGACTTGCGTCACGACGCCTTCATCCGCCGTGAAGATATGAATGATCCCGCAGACGACCACCAAGGAAATAAAGTGGGGCATATACGTGATCGTTTGTACGGATTTTTTGAATTTCCCGTCGCGGATTTCGTTGAGCATTAACGCCAAAATAATCGGGGCCGTGAACCCGAAAACGATACCCCATACATTGAGGAGAAGCGTATTTTTGATAACTCTCCAAAAGTACGGTCCCTGAAAGAAATCAATGAAGTGCTTGAATCCGACCCAGTCGCTTTCGGCGAATCCAAGCAGCGGCTTGTAATCTTTGAAGGCAATGAGAACGCCCCACATCGGGCCGTAACAAAAGACGAGAAACCAAGCGACCACCGGAATGGCCAGCAAGTAGACGAACCAATTCTTCTTCAGATCCTTTTGAATCGTCTTTTTCGTGTTTTTAGGCTTCGGAACCCCGGCGGAAGGATCGATTTGACTTGATTTACGGACGATCTCCATGAACGAATCACCTACTCTTCTTATTCCGAATTCTCTGAAACAATAACGAGGGGCCCAAGGCTTATTAACACCCGGTCACCCTCGTTATCTATCGCGCATTTCCTCAGGCTGTCCGTCCTGCGATTATCTGTTGTTATAACGGTCCAACGCCGCCTGATGAATGCTCAGGAATTCGTCCAGCCCCATCTTTTTGGCTTCATCCAGGAACTTGTCATAAGCATCTACCGGCAGCTCGCCTTTGATGATTTTGGCGAAATATTCGCCTCGGAGCGTGGACAACTGGTTGCCCAACTCCGCTTCCCGCGAGGCTTCTTCTTTCGTAAACGAAATCGGAGGCATGGCCGGGCTCGCATCCATGTTCTCGGTCCAAACCTTTCTGATATCGCCGGAATAGCTGCCTTTGGCCACGATCAGCGCATTGGAATTGTGTTCGTCGCGAATGTTCGGCCAGCTGTGCCTGCGGTATTTATCCAGCGCAACGGCCACCGGTTGGCCGTCGGGATCGTTGTACATGTAGCTATTTTCCGGATAATAAGGCTTGCCGTTCTCATCGATCAGATGTACCGTACCGTATTCGCCGTAGTTATAGATTTCCCAGCCCTTTTTCGTGTAGGCGAAATCCAGCCAGGCCATCGCCGCTTCAACGTTATCGGCCTGGGTCGTGACCGCGGCTTCGGTCCCTGTACGCTTGAAGTTTCTATACGTCGTCGCGGCCTTGTCCCCTTTGTTCAGCACCGGATTCAGCGCTCCGACAAAGTCGATATTGTTCTGCTCTTTCCAGTAGCTCCACATCGTATCGGGAGAATCCATCATGACTGCGGTCTTGCTGGAAATCGCGCTGGACATTCTTTGGTTGAAGTCGGCGGTCGCCCAGTCTTTGTTCAGCAGCCCTTCTTTGTTCCATTGCTGCATCATGGCCAAATATTCTTTCGCTTTAGGTTGAGCCGGGCCCCAGGCCACCTTGCCGTTATTATCCAAGAACGTCCAGTCCCAAACACCGTAGGCGCCGTTCAAAATGCCGGTGAAAATCTGGCCATAGTTCGACCCGTAGTTCAGCGGTTCGCTGTAACCGACTTCCTTGGCTTTGGTCAGGAACGCATGCCACTCGTCAATCGTTTCCGGCACCGGAAGCCCCGTTTTGTCCAGCGCCTCCTGCTTGACCAGCATGCCGAACCACATCCATTCCGAATAAGGGGCAATGCCGTAGAAACCAAGCAGCTTGCCGCTATCGGTCACCGTCGTTTTTCTTCTCGTCTCGTCGGAATTCCGCCAGGCGGTGTAGTTCGGAGCGTTCTTCTCCATCAAATCGGTCAGATCCAAATACGCGCCGTCGTTGACGCCCGCCTCTAAACCTCCCGGATATCGGCCGGGTTCGATGATGATGTCGGGCAAGTCACCGGAAGAAATCATCAAGGTGAACGCATCCGCTTCCTGCCCTACCGGCGGGGTGATGAAGTTGACCTTGATCCCCGTCAATTTCTCCACTTGCTTCTGAATGGCGTGGTTGTTCATATCCGGAATATTGCGGTTGGCGGGCATCCAAACATCCAGCGTCACATCCCCTTTGAAAGGATAAGCGGAGTAGTCGTTCGGAATTTTCTCGTCAAAAATATCGCCCAAATAAGTATCGTTCAGCGTGGTATTGATCTCATTGATTTGCTCCGGAGTGGGCGCCGTATTCCCGCGGATGTCCGCGCTGATATCCGTAAACGTCGTGTTGTTGTTGCTCTGCGGCTCTTCGGGCGCATTCTCGGCGGTATCGTTCCGGGAAGCATTGTTCGAACCGCCCCCGCTGCACGCCGCAATCATCGAGACCGCAAGAATCATCACGAAGAGAAAACCAAAGATACGTTTCGATTTGTTGTTCATAGGATCCTCCCATAAATTAATCTCAAACTCAACGAACCCCCGATATCATCGCTCCTTCTCATCGCCCCTTTCGCATCGGTTCAGCCCCCTCCAACATCGCGTAAACACCCAAAAACCAACATTATTGTTTTATTACAATAATTTTGTATCTTTGCGTTGATTATAATCCCGAGTCAACCTGATGTCAACGCTTTCATTTAACTGATTTTTAATTTTCTTTAATGAATTCATATGGTATGGCAGATCAAACGGTTAGTTTCAAAAAAGCTGTAACTAATTTCACTTATTCGTTTCCTCTGCGGGCCGCGGAATTGGCGTGCCAATGCCGGTCGGTATCCCGAAATCCGGCATCCCGTTCGCTTTCCAGGCAAATTTTTGGATTCTTGTGCTGCGGGGTGAACCGGCCGAGCGTTGCCGATGCGCTTCGGAATAATCGTAAGCGTGGTAGACGATCCAGTCTTCGGTGCCGTCCGGGGACACGGTAAAGCTGTTATGTCCGGGGGCGTACACGCCGGATGGCGGATGCTTGGCGAAGACCGGTCCGTCGTGTTTGATCCAGGACTCTGCGTCAAGCAGGTCCGCGGCTTCCGGGATCATCGTCATGCCGAGACAGTAATCGTCCGACCACGTGGCGCTCGCCGAAAAAACGAGAAAAATCCACCCGTTGCGCCGCAAGAAGACGGGCCCTTCGTTAATCGCCATCCCGCCCTGCTTCTCCCACGATTCCGTCGGGGCCGTAATCAGCACATTCGGACCCGTCAAGGTCCACGGATCGGTCATGCGGGCCGCGTAAATCGCCGAGCCGTAATCGGGAAAATGGCCGTACCCGGAGTAGAAGAAATACAACTCCCCCCGATGCCGGATCACGGTTCCGTCCAGCCCCGGAAATTCCGTATTCACGGCGCCTCTAAACCTCCACTCGCCAATCATCGGATCATCGCCCGCGAGCTCGAGTACGCACACGCGCCTTGTCTCGTCCCCGCCGCCGTCGTTCGCCGTATAGTAGATGTACCAGCGCCCATCGATGCAATGCAGCTCCGGCGCCCATAAATTGCGGGGAAAAGGCCCGTTTGGCTCAGGAACCCATACCGTCTTCGGTTCAACCTGACCGAGGCCGCTCAGCGTTTGACTATGCCAAAGGGCGATGCGATCCCCCAGGGTAACTGTCATGTAATAACTTCCGTTGGGATGCCGAATCACCCAAGGATCGGCACCGTTTGACAAAATCGGATTCGCAAATGTTTTTGACTCCATACTCATCCTCCTAAACATAAAATAGGTCTAAAATCACAATAAAACTTTGTTTTATTACAAACATTTTATTTGGTTTTCATCACCATAATCCCTTATGGGGCGATTGTCAACGTTTTCATAGAGAGCGGCACAAAAAAGCTTATGCCAACGCTCCCTTGGCGTGACATAAGCTTTTTGTGACGGTACTTCAGTCCTCTCAGCTATTAAAATTCACGATATCCTTCGTTCATTTTCCGAATAACCTCTAACGGGATCTTGGGCTCCCTATTCCAGGTCAACAAGCCGCAAATTTCGGTTTCGGTATCCGTTAATTGCGTGTAACAATACCCTTGAATCAGTTGGGAAGACACGTAGGGATGAATCACATCAACCAATTGGGCAATAAACTGCTCATCGTTCTCCGCTTTCGGCTCCACTACAGGCGAGCTTGGCTCGACATGGTAGTTGACTCCCCCGAATTCGGTACACAGCACCGGCTCGCCTTGATAGGAAAATCCCGGGTTATAGATGAACTTACGCCCCTCGAGCCCCGGCATATCGGCAAGGATATGGTCAATGCTCGAGTATCGCCGCTCCAATATCTCAGGGTCTCTACAATAATCATGCACCGTACATAAGTCCGATTTGCAATGCTCCCACCCGTCATTGGAAATCACCAATCTCGTAGAATCAACCGATTTCGTGATATGGTACAGAGATTGCGCATGGTGCTGCTGTTTCTCGTTGTAATAGATATCCGCAACTCCCCAGCTTTCATTCAGGGGAACCCAAACGACGATGGAGGGATGATTGTAATCGCGCTCGAGGACTTCTTTCCATTCCTCGATCATTCGATAGGCATACAGCTCATTGTATACATAGGCGGCCGCCATTTCTCCCCAAACCAACACGCCTAGCTTGTCACACCAATACAGATATCGTGGATCCGCCACCATCATATGCTTACGCATTCCGTTGAATCCCATTTCCTTACACAATTCGACATCACGGCGCAGCGCTTCTTCCGTCGGGGCCGTCAACAGGCTTTGGGGAAAATAGCCTTGATCAAGCACGAGCTTCATCTTATAAGGCCGGTTGTTCAGGCATAGCTTCCCGCCATCGACCGAGATTTTGCGCATTCCGAAATAGCTGTCAACTAGATCCACCGTCTGCCCGTCCACTTTAAGCTCAAAACGAACGTCGTACAGGTTGGGTTTCTCCGGCGACCACCACCGACCCAGGCCGTGATCGTTAAAATCCCGCAGATTGACGCGCCAGCTTTCGGTTCCGGCAAGGAGGCGTCTGCGTTCTTCAGCGATCACTTCTCCGGCAAATTCGATACGCGTTTCCAATTCGATCCGATACCGTTCATCCCAGCCGTCAATAAAGGCTTGAATTTCGATTTCATTCGTATCCAGATGCGGCGTGAATCGAACCTTTTCCAAATAAACGTCATCCACAAACTCAAGCCAGACGGACTGCCAAATCCCGGTCATGTTCGTAAACCACATCACCTCTCCCTTGGCCTTCCAGTACTGCTTGCCCCGGGGAATCGTCAAATCCCGCAAATCATCCCGAGCCATCACGGTGATCCGGTTGTCCTTCCCGGCAATCAGGTCGCTGATGTCGAATGAAAAGGAAGAGAAACCGCCTCGATGGTTGCCTGCCGGCATGCCGTTCACCCAGACCCGGCACTCGTAATCCACTGCACCGAAATGCACAATCACCCGTTTCCCCGCGTATTCATCAGGGATCGTAAAGGTTTTCTCGTACCAGACGCGCTCGTGCACCCCTTTGTCCTCGATGCCGCTAAGCTCGCTTTGATAACAAAAGGGCACGTTGATTTCCATTGAAAATTCCGCTGCCCCTTGATACCACTTCTCCTTAACCCCGAGATTTCGATCATCAAACGCAAACGACCACGATCCGTTCAGGCTGCGCCACGATGATCTGACAAATTGCGGACGCGGATATTCCGATCTAGGTTCTGTCATGTAGTTATAACTCCTCCTCTGGTCCAAACTTCCCTTCGTTAAATCGCCGGATCGTATCCAAAGGAAGTTTCGGTACGCGATCAAAGGTTAGCAACCCGTTGATTTCTTGCTCCACGTCGGTTAGCTGCGTATAGCAGTAGCCTTGGATTAACGGCGAATCGTGCATGGCCTGAATGACGGCCTTCACCCGCTGTTCAAAATCCTTAAGATCGCTGGCTCCCGAGTACCCCCAACCGCTCTGAACTCCAGTCTGAAACGAAATTCCGCCAAATTCCGTCATCAATACAGGTTGACCCTCATAGCGGTAGCCCTTCACATACATATCCCGATTTTGCGGAGCGTCGAGCGCCGTTTCAATCCGGCTGTATTTTTGGGTTAAATCCTCGTAATCCCACCGATAGTCATGAATCGTGCACAAGTCCGATTGCGCATGCTCCCAACCGTCGTTGGAAATAACCAGCCGCGTCGGATCCAGCGATCTGGTGAAGTGGTACATCGCGATGGCATGCTGACGTTGCTGCTCGTCCACCTTTACGTTCGGGATCCCCCAGCTTTCATTCAGCGGCACCCAAGTGATGATCGAAGGACTGTTGAAATCGCGATGAATGGCTTCGGCCCATTCGGCCGTAAACCTTTTCGCATAATTCTCGCTGAAAGCATAGGCGTTGGCAGCCTCGCCCCAAACGACGAGCCCCAATTTGTCGCACCAATACAGAAAGCGTGGATCTTCGATCTTCTGATGTTTCCGGACGCCGTTGAACCCCATGCGCTTAGTCAGCTCCACATCGCGTCGCAGGTCCTCGTCGGACGGGGCCGTTAAGATCCCGCCCGGAAAGTAACCTTGATCCAGAACGGCCTTCATATAAAACGGACGGTTATTCAGACACAGCTTGCCGCTGTCCACGGATACCTTGCGCATCCCGAAGTAGCTGCGGACTGAATCGAGCCATTCGCCGTTAACGAACACCCGGTATTCCACCTCATACAGATTCGGATGTTCCGGGCTCCACCATCGTCCCATGCCATGGTCGTTGAAATCATGCAGTTCGATCCGTCGCTTCTGCTCCGGGGCTGTCATCTTGCATTCGTCGGCAACCAGCGTTTCTCCCTCAAAGGAAATGACGGTCTGCAGCGTGATTTCCGCCTTTTCCGTCCAGCCCTCCAGAGCGTAATGGATCCCGATTTCATTCCGGTCGATATCCGGATAATAATACACCTGGCGCAAATGTATCGGCGCTACCGCCTCTATCCATACAGGCTGCCAAATTCCTGTCGTCGAAGTATAAAAGATCAGTTCGGATTGTTCCTTCCAGTATTGCTTGCCGCGCGGCAAGGTGACGTCCTTGCTGAAATCTTGAGCACGCAACGTGATTGTGTTTGAACCGGACTCCTTCAGCGCATGGGTGATGTCCGCCTTAAACGGGGTATGTCCCCCTTCATGGGTTACCACCATCTGGCCATTCACCCAAACCGTAGAAGCATAATCCACCGCTCCAAAGTGTAAAATGATCCGCTTTCCCTTCATTTCCTCGGGAATATCGATCGTTCTCTTATACCATACGGTATCGTGGAATTCTGTAACGCCGATTCCGCTTAACTCGCTTTGATAACAGAAAGGCACACGGATCGTTTGTTCCAACTCCTTATCCCTATACCACCCTTCAGTTATCCCGACCTGTTGATCGTCAAACTGAAATTGCCATTCCCCGTTTAAGCTTAGCCACAAATCCCGCTCAAACTGGGGGCGCGGGTATTCCCCGCGCGGATTTATGCCGTTCATGCTGTTTGCATCTCCCCTCATGATTGCCCCAAGCCAACATAATTAATTTCTTTTTCAAATTCCTTCTCCATTTGATCCAGCGCTTCTTGCGGGGTTAGGAAATCCCTTAGAACCGCCTGAATCGCATTCTCCATAATATCGTTCAACTTCGATGAGACAAACGGTACGTCCGGATCGACCAGAATTTTAGCCGCCGATAAGGATTCCAGCAGGGCCGAATACATCGGATTGGAAGCCATCACTTCCGGACGTTCATAATTGGATGTCCGGGTCGGATCCATGGTGTATCCGATTTTCAACAATTCCCCGTCTTTCGAGGTAACGTATTCCAGGAATTTATAGGTCGCTTCGGGATACTTGGTCGTATTCGTCATCGCGATCGCCCAACCGCCCATCGTCGGCGACCCTCCTGGCGTAACACCAAAACCAACCTTCCCTTTGACCTTCGAGTGTTCGCCTTCGATTGTGCTGAACAGCCCAGGCCATTGTTCCATCATGGCCACCTCGCCGCTGGCGAACAACGCGTTAGCTTCATCCCATCCTAATTGAAGCCATTCCGACGGAGCATATTTGCGTAACTCAAGCATCGTTTCCATGGCTTTCAGGCCCGCTTCGTTATTGAATGCCGGTTTGAAATTTTCATCAACGTCTTTCCCGCCGAATGCCGCCAACCGGTTTTGCCAGATCAAACGGCTGTTGGTCTTGGATGCCATAGAACTATACCCGTATTGGGTCGGAGAATCGGGATTATATTTCTGCGTGAAGAACTCGGCCGTCGTCAGGAAATCCTCAACTGTAGTTGGCACCGCCAGCTCTTTCCCTGTTTTCTCCTTATACTGCTTCTGGATCTCCGGGTCTTCGAACAGGTCTTTACGATAGAAGAAAAGCTGCGAATCCGGCTTGTACGGGAAAGCAACCAACTTCCCTTTATATTTGCCATAGCTCTCCAACAAGCTTGGAATAAAGTCCTCCAAATCTAAATTAGGGCTTCCGATGGAATCAACATAAGGCTGCAAATCCTGGATCAGTCCACCTTCCGCATAACCGTGCACGTTAGCCACCGGCATCAAAACGGCATCAAAGTGATTTCCTGTATTCAGGTCGAGCTGGATTTTCTCCACGTCGGTTCCTGCCGGAAAACTTTGGACTTCCACCTTCGCGCCCGAAGCTTGTTCAAAATATTGGGCGGCATTTTTCAAAGCGTCCGCAAAATCACCCGCTCTTGTGGCAACTATAATCTTTTGTCCTTCGTATTGCCCTCCCAGTGTTCCTCCACCGTTCAGATCTTCCAACTTGATCCCAAGCACGTCAGGGGCCTGCACCGTGATTTCTTTGATATCTCCTTCGCCTTTCGGCGCTGCGGCCTCATCCTTTTTCGCACCGCATGCCCCAAGCACCAGTGTGGATGCCAATAAGCACGCCATCGTCAGTTTCCACTTTCTTCTCATCTTCAGTTCCCCCTAGAAAGTATATTCTTTTTTTAACCTTTGACTGCTCCGGCGGTAATCCCGGCTTGGACGTATTTTTGCGTCGTTAACGCAAGAATGAGGGCCGGTATGAAAGCGATGGTGCCCGCAGCAGCCAAGGTGCCGAACGGCGTGTCCTTCTGCAGTTGAATCATGCCGCTGATCCCAAGCGGAAGCGTCTTGTTTTGATCCGTGAATACGAGAACCAGCGACAAGCTGAACTCATTATAGGCCGCCAGGAATACCAAAATGGAAGCTACGACGATCCCTGGCACGATCAAAGGCAAGGCGATCCTCCAATAGGTGCCGAATTCGCTGCAGCCGTCAATGCGGGACGCTTCAAACATCTCGGTCGGCAACTCATCAAAGAAGCCCATAAACAGCCAGATGGCCAATGGCAGCGAGGCGGTAATGTAAACGATAATGAGCCCAAACAGCGTGTCGAGAATTCCTAGTTTTTGAAAAATAATATAGTATGGGATGATAAACACGAGCCCGGGAACCATCCGCATGACGATAATGGCATATTGCCAAAAGGCTTTGCCTTTGAACCTGAACCGCGAAAATCCGTAGCCGGCAAATGTGGCAACGAAACAAGTGCATACCGTTGTCGTTACGGCGACGATTAAGCTGTTCAGAAAATACGTTCCGATTTGATGCTCCGTAAAGACCTCGACATAGTTCCCTAATCCCCATTGGGAGGGAAATAATTCAGGAGGTACTTTCATGATTTGGCCCACCGACTTGAACGACGTCGTCACAGCCCAATAGATGGGAAACAAAAACAGGACGACGAATAGCAGCAACAGCAGGTAGAGCGCGCTTTTTTCGGCATAATGCTTTTTCATAGTTCTCCCCCCCTTTCTATTGTCGTTCGTTACGAAGCACTTTCAGAAATAACAGCGTGACGACGACGATGATCGCAAAGAAGATCAACGCTCCGGCAGACCCTGCCCCAACGTTCATATAACGAAACGCTGTCTTGTAAATCATCGTTCCCATCGTCTCTGTCGAGTCCCCTGGCCCACCGTCCGTCAAGATCATGATCGAATCGAATATCTTCAAAGCGTCCATCACCCGCAACGAAACGACCAGCGCTATAAAATTCCGAATCAGAGGCAGTGTAATCTTAAAGAACGTCTTGAAGCGGGTAGCCCCGTCGATATATGCACTTTCATAGATATCCTTTGGCACCGTTTGCAAAGCTGCGATCAAGATGAGCATACAAAATGGGGTGGAGCCCCAAACATCGATGATAATAATGGCGATCTTTGCCGGCAGCGTTTCTCCCGTCCAGGAGACCGCTTCCAGCCCGAGTGACTGGATTAAATAATTGATCGGGCCGTAAATGGCACCAAACAAGATCTTCCACATCGTTGTCGACACGACGGGAGCCAGCATCATCGGTAAAATAAATAGGCTTTTGAAAATCCTTGTCTGCCTGCTGACTTTCTCATTATTCAAAATCAGCGC
The DNA here is from genome assembly GCF_057063165.1 of Paenibacillus sp. JL3B1040. NCBI lineage: Bacteria > Bacillati > Bacillota > Bacilli > Caryophanales > Paenibacillaceae > Paenibacillus > Paenibacillus tiangongensis. The sequence continues at coordinate 4,946,778 of NZ_CM169317.1, forward strand.
CAGCACCATGCCTAACGTTACGTTTATAGCCACCGTGAAGAAGGTAAACACCAGCGTCCACCCGATCGACTTCATAAACGGACCATTGCTGAACATATATCGGTAGTTTTCCAATCCCCCAAACTTGATCATGCTGTTTGGTAATGAAAGGTTATAGTTCAGCATGCTGATGTATACGGAGTAAAGCAAAGGCACTATAGCCAATAAAGTGATTAGTAATACGGCGGGGCTAATGAAAATATAGGGCAGCATTCTCTCTGAAAGTTTTTTCATGCGCCCTGTATCCGCTTTCATATAAATCCCCTCACCCCTTTCTGTTGCGCTTTCCATTGCTGAATTCCTTCCCCGCAGGTTAGGTTTGTACTGCTTAACGTACTGTGCCACCTCCTAGTGAAAAACATGCAAGGTTCGAGGCAGGACCATTCAAACCCTTTGTAGAATTCATATTAGTATATATAAATAAATTATCATATACTAAATATAGTATAAAGTTTACGGTACCAAAAAAACCTCCTACTTATCACGACTTCTATCCAGAAAGTTAATATAAATGTGTGACTTCCAATTTTTGTGGACACTTCTTTGCATTAACTATATAATTAACTTAGTATACTAATTTTAGTTGGATGTGAGCGAGAATTGACCAAGGAGCAGCCATTGTATAAACAAATCCAGGAGAAGATCAAGGAACAAATTCGGCTGAGCGTATTGCGCCCCGGGGATCGAGTCGGATCGGAGAAAGAACTTTCCAAACTTTATCGTGTCAGTCAGATTACGACCAAAAACGCGCTGATTGGCCTTGCTGAAGAGGGCTGGGTTGAACGGATTCAAGGCAAGGGGACCTTCGTTTCCCTTCAATGGGACCATGCTCGCCTTCCCCCGGCCCATCCGATGATTATCGGGGTGATCTTCCCCAGCATGAAAACTCGAATTGATCAACAACTGCTGAACTATATTGAAAAATATGCCTACGAGGAAGGATTTCAAATTTTGCTGCGGATTACGCGGGAGTCTGTCGAGCGGGAAACCGAGGCCATCCGCCAATTGCTGGATTTTGGCGTAAAGGGCCTGATCATTTTCCCAACCGAAGCGGAGAACTATAACGAGACCATCATTCAACTGGCGTTCGATAAATTTCCGGTTGTCCTGGTGGATAGATTTTTCAAAAATATCCGTATGGCCAGTGTGACTTCAGATAACATGCAGGGAACTTTTGACGCGATCGACTATTTATTGTCCGAAGGACACCGGCATATTGCCTACATTTCGCCGGAAATCACGAACTCGGTCACGGAAGATCGGGCCGCTGGCTATGAAAAGGCTTTTCTTAAGCACCACTTCCCGATCGACAAAACCTTGTGGTGCACGCTTGATTTGCAGGTCCTTCAACAAAATCAGGCTAAACGGAAAATTGCTGATTTTTTAAGAGACAAGGAGCACATAACCGCCATTTTCACCGTAAATGTCCAACTAGCCAATAATGTTTACGAATACTTAAGCAGTCGGCATTTACTGGATCAAATCGAACTTGTGACCTTCGACAACCCGGAATTGCCCGGTGTGTCCTATGTGGCCCAGAACACGGAGGAGATCAGCCGCAAAACCGTTGAATTGTTGAAAAACCAACTGGACGGCCAGGATTCTCCACAACATCATCTTGAACCCGTAAAGCTCTATTTGAAGGACAGGAAGAAGATGTCGGCCGGCCTTATGCAAGAGCAGCAATAAATAAAACCCTGATTTCTTCACATGCAGAAATCAGGGTTTATTTCTTTCACCTACTAAACCACGCTAAACCTCACGCTTCAAAATGGCGATCCCGTTGACCGGCAGCTCGATCGCGGAATCCGCCGCACGGCCGGTTTCGACATCGGTATAGCTTCGTCCGTCCAGCTCGACGCGGGCCGCGCGGCCGGAGAAATTCTGCACGAAGACGTATTCGTGCTGGCCGTCCGTCCGCAGCTGCGCGGTTACTCCCGCCGGCAGGTCGGCATCCAGCGCCCGGCGTACGCCGGTGTTCTGAACCAGCTTGCCGTAGAGCGCTTCGTAAAAGGCCGGTTCACTGACGCGGGCGGCCAAATAATACGCTTTACCTTGGCCCAGCTCGTTCACCGTCAAGGCCGGCTTGCCTGCGTAGAAATCGTCACGGTAGACGCCGAGCACCTTAGATCCTTCCGCGTGGATATGCTCGCACAACTCATGAATTTCATACGTCCCGCTGAAGCCCAGCGGATTCCCGCCTTCCAGAATTAACGCGTTGCGGTCATGGTCATGCAGGCCGTCGATTTCTTCGGCCCACACGCCCAGCGTCTTGCGCAGCGGTCCCGGAAAGCCGGTCAGATGGCACAGGTCGTTCTCGTCAACGATGCCCGACCAATATGTCACAAACAAGGTGCCGCCGTCCTTGACAAACTGCTCCAGCTTGGCTCCGGTTTCCTCGCGGAGCAGGTAAGCCATCGGCACCACCAACAGCTTGTAGCCGCCGAAGTCGTCAAACGAGCCGACGACATCCGTCGGCACGCCCAACTCCCACAAGGCGCGATACTGCTGCATGACGGTCTCTTCATAATGGATCCCCTTGTTGCGGGGCCCCTGTGCATCGTTGATCGCCCAGCGATTATCCCAATCGAACAGGATCGCTGCTTCCGCCGGAACGGTGGTACCGAGCACCTCCGTTAATCCAGCAAGCGTTTGGCCCAGCGATGCGACGTCCTCAAACACGCGCGTATGCTCATGCCCAACGTGGTCGATGACCGCGCCGTGGAATTTCTCGCTGGAGCCGCGGCTTTTCCGCCATTGGAAATATTGCACCGTATCGGAGCCGTGGGCTACCGCCTGCAGCGAGGACAGCTTGTGCATGCCCGGACGTTTCAGCTTGCTGACCGGCTGCCAGTTGGTCAGGGACGGCGTGCTCTCCATCAGCATAAACGGTTTGTGCTTCAAGGAGCGGAACAAGTCGTGATTGAAGGCAAACCAGGAAGCAACGCCAGCGTCGGAGTCGGCCTCATGCCACGTGGGGTAGGCATCCCAGGAAATCACGTCCACGGCTTTCGCAAACTCGCGGTAATCCAGCCCGTAGAACAGGTCCATCATGTTGACTGTGCACGGCAGCTCCGGGTTGATTTGTTTGAGCGGTTTGATTTCATGCTTGTAAAAATCGATCGTCTGGTCCGACACGAACCGGCGCCAGTCGAGGTTCTGCCCGTGCACCATCATTTCGCCGTGCGGCGCCGGGGACTCCACCTGCGACCAGGAGGTGTACGTATGGCTCCAAAAGCAAGTCCACCAGGCGCGATTCAGCGCTTCGAGCGAACCGTATTTCCGCTTAAGCCAGGCGCGGAAGGCGTCCTGGCAGTAGTCGCAGTGGCACTCTCCACCGTACTCGTTGGACACATGCCAGCCAACTACCGCCGGATGAGCGGAGTAGCGCTCCGCCAGTCGGGTATTCATCTGCGTTACTTTTTCCCGGTACACAGGGGATGTAAAGCAATGGTTATGACGCATGCCGTGAAGGTTGCGCACGCGGTTCTTCTCGACGCGCAGCACCTCCGGATACTTCTCCGACATCCAGGCCGGCCGGGCGCCGCTTGGCGTCGCCAACCAGGCGTAAATACCGTTCTCGGCAAACGTGTCCAGCACGCGGTCCAGCCATTCGAAGCGGTAGACGCTCTCTTCCGGCTCCAGCGAAGCCCAAGAGAAGATGCCGACGGCCATCACGTTGCAATGGGCCAGCTTCATTAAGCGGATATCTTCAGCCAGCACCTGCGGATCATGTTGCCATTGGTCGGGATTATAGTCGGCCCCATGCATGAAGACCGGCAATTTGTCGCTGATTGGCGGGAATTTCATCGGTTTTGTTCTCATGGAATCGTCCTCTCCATTTCGTTTCGTATCTATATTGAAGTATATTGGATTCCCACTTGCCGCGAAATGCTAATGTGCAGTTGATTTTCCCCGTCACGCCCCGGTTGTGGCCCTTCAAATGCAAAAGTGCATCCTATTTTCAAGCCACAGTCCCTTTTTGCCTCAATCGCCTTCAACCAGATGCACTTATGCATTTCGCTCGCTTAAAGAGGAGATTTCCCCGAAAATCAAATGCACTTTTGCAGTTCGCACGCCCAAACGGTCATTAGATCATTATGTCGTTATGCCGTTAGGTCGTTAGGTCGTTCAACACAACCATGAATGAAAAGGAGGGGACAGGCGTTCCCTCCTTTCGCCTAAGCCTGCTTATTGGGATTGAGCGGCAAGGAATGCGTCGATTTGGCTCTGCAGCTCTTGTTGAATTTTATCCAGACCGGCCGCTTTCAACTGCTTGTTCAGGTCGGCTTGACCTTTCTCCAGGTCTTTGATCAGGCCGTATTCCAGCGGGATCGCGTAACGCAGCATGACGTTGCCTACGTTCGCGACTTCGTTCTTCACTTTGGTATCGTCAAACACGAAGGTTTCCAGCGGGAAATGGTACACTTTGGACTGCCAGTCATCCGACATTTGATTGCCTTCTTCCGGATAGGAAGCGTCGGTGCGGTTCAGCAGCGAGTTCCAACCCCAAACGGAATACGCCGAAAAGTTATAGTTGTTAACGCTTGGACCGGGACTGTATTTGTCGTCGCCAACCGGTTCGTAATGTTTGCCGGCAATTCCGTACATCGACAGATCATGGATTTCCTTGTCATTTTGCAGCAGGTCGATCAGCATTAGCGAACGTTCCGCGTTTTTGGATGTCGCATGAATCGCCATCCCGTTTTGCGTGGAGATCCCCCCGATTTTTTTCTTGTCCGGCGTCAGATCGGCCACCGTGACTTCCATCTCCGGTTTATCGCGGCGGATTTCACCGATATTGCTGGAGATCGTACCCAGATTATGCGAATAAGAAGAAGTTTTCCCGGCTTTAATGTCCTGGAACACGTCGTTTTTATTGCTTACGATGTTTTTGGACCAGCCGTTGTTGTCGGCCAAGTCTTTATAGTACTTCAGCAATTCGGTAAATTCCGGCGTATCGTAGACGTTGAACACTTTTCCCGCCGCATCGTCCATTTTATAAGCGAGCGGGAAGTTGAAGTCGACCAGGTTCCATTCGTTTTGCTGCTCCACTAAAATCTGGTCGAGCTCGTGCCATTTCCAGCCGTCGGCCGGTTTGGCTCCAAACGGGCTGATGCCCTTTTCGTTCGCACCGATCGCTTTCAAGTAGGCGGCGTAGGTTTCCGGGCTGTTCACCGGGTCCAGGTTGTATTTCTTGCGCAGGTCTTCGCGGATCAAAACGACCTTATCGGTCACTTCCTGGTTGTGGTTCGGCACCATGTACAGCTTGCCGTTTACTTTGGCTTGATCCCAGGAGGCCTGCGGCATGGCTTCCCAAGTCTTCGGCGCGTACTTCTGCAGCATTTCGTCGGTCAGCTCCAGGAATCCGCCCTTCAGCACCTGGTCGTTGTAGAAAGCCCAGTTCGCGGTGTAAGCGATGTCAAAATCTTCGTTGGCGGCGAATTTCAACGGGTATTTCTGCTGCCAGTCCGCCCAATCAAGGAATTCGGCCTCTACCGTCGCGTTGATTCTCTCTTTCAGCAGCTTGTTAAGCTCGCCATACACTTCATCATAATCCGTCGGCTTGGTGCCGAGCATCAAAAGCTTCAGTTTAACCTCTTGGGACGTATCGACCGCCCCTTCGCTTGCGGTATGGGCTGCCGCATTGTTCGGAGCCGCCGCGTCCGGCGTATTGCTGCTGCCGCCCGCGTTCTTGTTCCCGCCGCCGCAGGCGGACAGCAAAGCGGCCAGCGCCAATACCAGGGTCAAAAGAAACATTGCTTTCTTTTTCGGTTTCATGACTGAAGTACCCCCTAAATTTAGAATGGAGAGAATAAGAACTACCCTTATATGACAACCGGGTTTCCCCGAGGTTATCCTTTGACCGCGCCAATCGTCAAACCTTGCACAAAGTAACGTTGAATGAACGGATAAGCGATCATGATCGGGCCGGTCGCCACGATCGTCATGGCCATCTTCAGACTCTCCGTCGGGATATCCGAGGAGACGACGGCTCCCGCCGCCATCATCGCCTTGCGCATCCCATCCATGTTGCCGAGCAAGCGGTACAGATAGTATTGCAGCGGCATCAGGTCGGCATCGGAGATGAACAAGAGCGCGTTATACCAGTCGTTCCAGTAGCCCAGGGCGATAAACAGCCCGATGGTGGCCAGCGCCGGCTTCGACAGCGGAATCACGAACCGCATATAGATCTGGAAATCGCCCGCCCCGTCGATTTTCGCCGACTCGATAATCGCCTCCGGGATGCTGCTCATGAACGATTTCATCACGATAATGTAGAAGACGTTCATCAGCATCGGCAGAATCAGCACGATCAGCGTATCCTTCAGATCGAGGTAATTCACGATCAGCAGGTACCAAGGCACAAGCCCGCCGCTGAACAGCGTGGTGAAGAAGAAGAAAAACGAGAAGTGGCTGCGCCACTTGAAATCTTTGCGCGCCAGCACGTACGCCGTCATCGAGGTCAGGAACAACCCGAACAGCGTGCCCAGCAGGGTGACGGTAATCGTCACGCCGTACGCCTTCAGCATTTCCTGCGGATACTCGAACAGGATGCCGTAGGCTTCCAGCGAGAACGCGGTCGGGATGATTTGGAATCCGTCCTCGATGATTTTACTCTCCTCCGTCAAGGAGGAAGATATCACCAGGATGAAAGGAAAGAGACAAAAGACCGCCAGCAAAGTCAAAGCAACGTAGCCGATCATCTGCAGCAGCAGACGGTCGATCGATTTGCGTTTTCGGGCCTCCGGCTTAGCGGCCGGCTGCAAGTTGGGTGCCATCGTACTCATCAGCGTTAACCTCCACTCGTTTCAATCGTGTTGGATCATCCGGTAGCTAGGGGAGCTAGGGGAGCTAGCCGCCTGCACGCCTTCTAGAACAAAGCGCGGTCCTTGTCGTATTTGCGTACGGCATAGTTGGCCAGCATAATCGTTGCGAAGCCCAGAATGGACTGGTAAAATCCCGCCGCGGCGGACATCCCGATCTCGTTCGAGGTCGTGAGCATCCGGAACACGAAGGTGTCGATGACATCGGTCGAGGAGAACAATAATCCGTTGTTGCCGACCATGTTATAGAACATTCCGAAATCCCCGCGAAAAATGTTCCCGATGGCCAGCAGCACTAAAATAATCACCGTCGGATAGAGGTTCGGAATCGTAATTTTGCGAATCCGTTGGAACACGTTGGCGCCGTCGATCTCGGCCGCTTCGTACATCTCCGTATCGATGCTCGTGATGGCGGCCAGGTACATGATCGTCCCGTAACCCAGCGTTTTCCACGCCGACACTACGATGAGGATCACCGGCCAATAGGCGGCCGTGTTGTAAATGTCGATCGACTCCAGCCCGATCGCGTTCAGGAGCACGTTCAGCGTTCCGTAGTCGTAGTTAAACAGGTTATAGGCGATCGCGCCGACGACGACCCAGGAAATGAAATAGGGCAGGAACATCACCGTTTGCGTAATTTTGCGGAACCATTTGTTGGCCACCTCGAACAGCAGGATCGCCGCAAAAATTTGTACCGCGTTGTTCAACACGATAAACGCGATATTATACAAAGCCGTGTTGCGGGTTACGCGCCAGGCGTCCCCGGAGTCAAAGAAAAACCGGAAGTTGTCGAGCCCGTTCCAGGGGCTTCCGAACACCCCGCCCGTGTAGTTGTATTGTTTGAAAGCCAGGACGATTCCCGCCATCGGCACGTAGGCGAACAGCAAGAAGAACAGGACGGCCGGCGTCAGCATGAGCAGCAGAACTTTATATTTCTTCACGTCGTCCCAAAATCCGCTTCGCTTCATGTTTCGAACTCCCCTCTTGGTTGTCTCTATACCCTTCAGTATAGAGGAGAGCGCTTACTTCCGGGATTCAGGGAAACAACAAAAACTAATACAAATTCCACGATGCCAAACCATACCGAAAATAAAGGACCCCGCCTACCGTTAAGATACGGCGAGACGAGGTCGGGCAAACCTGAATTATAGGCGCACAAAAGTTAGCTTTAAGCTTCCGCTCAGATTTTATGGGCTTTCCGGTATTCTCCGGGGGTCATCCCGGTCGCCTGCTTGAATTGCCGGTTGAAGTAGATGATGTTCTTATAGCCCATCCGCTCGGCGATCTCATAGATTTTCAGCGTCGGATCGGTGAGCAGCTCGCAGATCCGTTTTGTTTTGAGCTCGTTCAGATAGTCGCTGAAATGCCGCCCCGTCTCTTCCTTGAACAAATAGCCGAGATAGTTCGGCGTAAAATCGAAATGGGCCGCAACGTCCTTCAGCGTCGTTTTTTGCTCAAGATTGCTTTCGACGTACGACATGATCTCCTGGATTAGCTTGCGTTTTTGCTTTTGCTTCTTCACGTACAGCAGCTCGGACAACTCAAAGAACCGTTTCCGCAACCAGGACGTGATGTCGTGGATCGTCTCGAACTGGAACAGCAGCACCGGCTGGTGCGAGTCCCATTTCAGCAGCTCGTACAAATTCTCGTTGATTTCGCGCAGGTCGGCATGAAGTTGGGTGGTGATGCGGATGATCAAATCGTAAACATCGTTTTTTTGCGCCAACGGAGAACCGTGGTAAAACAGCTCCAGCAGGCAGTCGTCGATCGTGACGAGATCATAGTGCAGTATCGCCTTCAGCATCCGCTCAAGAATGTCGTCCGTCCGCGAGCCGGCAAATCGGCTTTCGCCGGGATGAACCCGGCTTTCGCGGATCAGCCGGTCCTTGCCGACCAGCCATTTGGCGCTGAGCGCCGCCTGGGCATGACGATAGGAAGAACGCAGCCCCTCTTCGTCAAACGCGTAGCCTCCCACCCCGACCGTCACGGAAAACGGGGAGATCCCCCGGACCGCTCGAATCAGCTCCTCCAGCAGTTCCATAAACGTCGTCTCCGGTACGGCCGCGAGCAGGATAAACCGTGTCGGCTGGCTGACGATGAACGTGCCCAGCTTCATTTCCATGGCAAAATGCCGGATGAACGCCATCACCTTCTGAATTTGCCCGCGCCGTTCCTCCTCCGGCATATCGCAGGTCTTCCATTCGAGATCGTCGATCTCCACAAGGGCCGCCGCCGTTCCTGTTTTGAGAATCGTCTGCAGAAACCCGCGAATATGCCCTTCTACCTGTTCCGGGACAATCTCGTTCAGCCAGCGCAGCAGCAATTCCTCATTCACGAGGGTCAGCGCCTCCGTAAACGTGCGGTCCTGATCCCGTTCCCGTTCGATCGCTGCGCACAGCTCGCCCAGCATTTTGTAGAGCTCCTGGTCTTCCACGGGCTTCAGCAAATAGCCCGAAGCGCTGATCTTGATCGCCTCCTTGGCGTATTCAAAATCCTCATGGCCGCTGATGAACACGATTTTGACGCCCGGATGGATTTCCTTCGCTTTGCGGGCGAATTCGATTCCCGACATGATCGGCATGCGGATATCGGACAGAATCAGATCGATCCGCTCCCGCTCCATCGCTTTGAGCGCATTAAAACCGTTGTTGGCGGTTGCCGCGACCCGCAGATTCAAACCGCTCCCCAATACCCGGCGGCGCAGCCACTCCAGATCGACCGCCTCGTCATCAACCAGCAACATATTGATATTCATATCCGTCATTCCTTCTGGTTTTATACTCCTTACTTCGAGCATACTTGCCGTTACCCGTCCTGAACATCGCGGTTTGCAATGAAAACCTATACAAATTCACCGATCGCGGGAAGAATGATTTGGACCGTTGTGCCGCCGCCATAGATGCTGGCGATGCGGATGCCGTATTGGTCGCCGTAGCGGAGTTTGATCCGTTCGTTGACATTTTTAACGCCGTAGCCGCCGCTTTGGCTTGGACCGATCAGCAGACGGTTCGCCGTCTTCGGCCTCATGCCGATCCCGTTGTCGATCACCTTAAGCTCGATGTTGTTTCCCTGCCGTTTTCCCGTAATAACGATGGCGATCGATTCGCCGAACCAGGCATGCTTAAACGTATTTTCCACGAACGGCTGCAGGATCAGCTTCATGACCCGGACCTGCAAAATATCCGGGTCCACCTCCATATGAACGGTAAACGCGCCGGCATATTTAACCCGCTGGATGGCGAGATACGTCTCCACCTGCATCAGTTCGCTCTCCAGCGGGGTGAACACGCTGCCCTGGTTCAAGGTCAGCCGGTAAAACCGCGACAAGCCCTGCACCATGTCGGTCACTTTGGCCGTCTCGCCCAGGTTGGCCAGACTGCTGATCGTGGACAGCGTATTATAGAGGAAATGCGGGTTGATTTGCGCTTGCAGCGCCTCCAGCTCGGCTTGTTTCTTCTGGATCCCCTGCACGTATACACTGTTGATCAATCCTTGAATGTTGGCGGCCATGACGTTAAACGCGTCGGCGATATGGACGAATTCGTCGTTGCCGGAGAAGCGGATCCGCTTCTGGAAGTTCCCTTCCTGGAACGAACGGACGAGCCCGACGATCCGTTTCATTTTCCGTCCGGACAGCCGGGCCACAATATAGCCGATAAAAGCCATGCCGGCGAAGCTGAGGCCGCATACGGCAAATATCACCCGCTGCAGCTTTCCGGCATCCTTGGTCAAATACGCTTTCGGCACCAGCGCTTCAATCACGAAATCCGAACCGGGAATCGGCTCGTGCAACCTTAAGTAGCCATCATGCCGCGCTCCCATTTCGGCGTTGCCCCGCTGATATAGCAAGGCGCCGTTTGCAGCCGCGTCGGTCAGACGCACCGTGATTCCTTGCTCCACGGGGAAAGTGGAGAAGTCGCCGAGCAGGTCGTCCAGCGAGGCGGTAATGCGAACGTAGCCGATGACGGTCATACTGCCGCTGTAGGAAACGAGCCTGCGGATATGCGAGATGTTCCCGAGCCGCTGGTCCGTATCGATCTGCAGCCAGATGTTGTCCCGCTCGGAATCTTTGAATTCCTTGTACCAGGCGCTGTCCTGGATGTCCTCGAACGGCAGGATGTAGTAATCGCTGTCCTTGATCGGCTCATCCAGATTGTCGCCCGAAACGATGTTGAGCTCGCTGTTCAGCGTATACAACATCAGGCGGATATCATTCCCAAACAGCTTCAGCGGGGCGGTGATTTCCGGGACGATCTGGTCGAGCATGACGAGATAAATGTCGTAGGGTTCTCCTCTGGTCTGCAAAGCCCGCTGGAACGCCAAATTGCCGAACAGCGTGTCCGACATCCGCTGGATTTCGTCCATTTGGTAGCGGATGTTGTTTCGGGCCTGCTCCATCCCGGTCCGGATGTTCGTCTCGGCCATCTCCGTGCGGGACTGGATCAGCATCGTATACGACACGTACCCGATGATCACATCCGTCAGCAGCACGAGCAGCAGGTAAGGAATCAGCATCTTGTACGTAAAGGGGATATATCTTTTCATGGGATGAGCCCGGCTCCCTTTTCGTGAAATATGGATACATTGATGAACTCGATTGAAGGGGCGTTGCAGACGATTGAGCTGGAAGGACAAGCAGTATTGAATAAGGCGGTAAAGGATGAGTTATAGGGGGCGCGCCTTGATGTCCCTCTTGCTGCCTTTGCACGATTATCCCTTTCGTTAAGGGGGGCAGGAGCCCGGTGTGAGGCGAGCTCTTGTCCATTTCTCGGCGTTCTGATCAAAGGGGATAATCGTGCGATGCGTCCAGACAGCGTGGGGTTGATCGAAAAAGCCTGCCTATTCGGCAGGCTCGGCCGCGGCCGCCGTGAAGTAGCTCTGCATCTTCCGGTTCAACCACAAGGAAGCTGCAATAAACGCCGCGATACCAAGGAGCTTGAAGGGCTGCGCGGCAAAATCGGACAAATGCGTGCCGATATAGGACACGCAGAAGACCATCACGGCCTTGCCCAAAGCTACCGCCGCGCCGAAGGAAACGGCCGACATCCGCGTGAGTCCCGCGGCCATGTTAATTACGACGAACGGGCCTATCGGCAGCATGCTGAGCAGAAATACGAAGCTGAAGCCGTTCCTGCGCGCCCATATCATCGCTTTCCGCACCTTGGGTTTGGCCGCCCAGCGGAGCATGACGGGAGTTTCGGCCGCTTTGCGGATCAGCAGAAAGGTCACCAAACTCCCGGTTACGAGTCCGATCCAAGAATATAAAAAGCCCAGCCACATCCCGTAAATCGCGGCATTGGCCCCCACGAGCACGATCGTCGGCAGCGGCGGAACGAACGATTTCAGGAAGGTTAGCAGGATGCCGGGCAGCGGTCCCATGGAGCGGAAGCGCTCCAGAAAAAGCTCTATATTTTGTTCCGTAAAATAATCCATCATGCCAAGTTCCGTGCCTGACAATAAACTTCACCTCTTCTCTCCGTGTCCCCATTATACGCCATCCTAACAATCCCTGCCGTTTCAAATTGCAAGATTCACTAGTCCATTCCACTGGTACAAGCAGGTAATCGCCTCCAACGGCGCCGATCTCCAGTAGCTTTATCGCTCTCCGAAAGCGGCGTTTGACGAAACTGTGGTATAATTGAGAATAAACGTCGGACTAAGGAGGAAGCTATGAATTCACGGGATGACAAGGATAAACCTGTCGTCAAAGAGCAGCCCGCCACCTACGACGATTACGCCCGGTTGCCCGATGACGGAAAGCGCTACGAATTGGCGAACGGTGTTTTGGAGTTGATGACGCCTGCGCCGACGCCCAAGCATCAAGCGATCAGCTCGCAAATTCAGAATCTGCTCATGAATAGTTGCCAACAAGAATATATCATCTTTGACTCGCCGATTGATCTCATCTTGTCCAAAACCGAGGTACGCCAGCCCGATCTCATCATGATCCACCGCAGCAACCTCGAGATCATCACCCGCCGGGGCATCGAAGGCATTCCCGACCTGGTCGCGGAAATTCTGTCGCCCCATTCCGTCAAGCGGGACAAGCAGAAGAAGTTAAGGGTATACGCTGCCTACGGGATTCCGGAATACTGGATTGTCGATCCCGCTCATGAATCCCTGGAGCAGTATGTATTGGGAGACGGCAAATACGAGTTGCTGAACGTGTTTGACCGCGAGGAGCCGGTAAGTTCGGAGCGGCTTCCCTGCGTGTCGTTCACCATGGGACAAGTCGTTGACGCGGCGGCCGATTTGCCCGGGTAAACGGATCATAATCTATAAAGCGGCGGTCCTTAAGGACCGCCGCCGTCTTGTTGTCGTGCGAACGCCGTGATCGCTTGCCGGTTGGTATATGCCAACACCAGCAGGTTCATGAACCAAACGCCCCATAAGGCCAACGAATAGCCCGCAACCGTGAGGTAGATCGACAACAGCAGCATGCCGGCCACAACCTGGAACCCGTCCGCTTCCTTCGACGAATACTTCCCTTTTTTATAAAACGTAAACGCCGTCAGCAGCACCGCCAGAATCACCGCATAGGCCAAGGCCGCCTCGAACCGGGTCAAGGCGCTCCAAACCCCGAAGGTCACGGCAATCGCCTTGCCCCCTCTGAATTTCAGAAACGGCGAAAAGGCGTGGCCAAGAATCGGCGCGGCGGCGACGATCGTCAACCCGTAATCCATCCTCAATGTTCCCGATTCCACCAGAAACACCAGCGGCACGTACCCCTTCAGAAAATCCAGCGTGATGCCCGCCAAACCCCAACGGTAACCGGCGGCCCGCCACAAATTAAACGCCCCCGGATTGCCGTCCCCGACATGCTTCAAATCTTTCCGAACCGTCTTGCCGAGCCAATAGGAAAACATCAGCGCCCCGCACAGGAACTCGGCGATCGCCAGCCAAAGGATCATCGGTCTCCCCTGCTTCCTACCTGCACGTCCCGGCCTTTCCAGGCGACCGATCCGCAAAACGCCACCCGATAAGCCGAATAGAGCAGCACCACCAGAAAGAATACCGTGGACAATACGTGAAGCAGCGGCATGAACTTGCCGAATTTCCCCACGTAACGCACCAGGAAATAGAGCTGCGCCGCGTACAGCAAATACCCGAACAGCAGCGGGTAGACCCATGCCGTATTCCAAAGAAGCAACACGCTCTCCGAGGCGATCAACCCCAGCAGCCATGCGGCAACCAGCAGGGTGGTGGCCGGCCGGAGCTTGGCGGTGCTCAGCACCGCGCCTTTGCCGAACCCCTCCAGCTCGCTGTGAATCCCGTTCGGATACATGCGGAAGGAGACAAGGCCGGCGCCGAGAAAATTGGTCACGCGGATCCCCGCCGCCCGGAACTTCGCGCCCAGATTCAAATCGTCCAGCAGCTCCGAACGGATGCTGTCATGCCCCCGGATTGCCTCGTAATCGCGGCGCGTCGTCACGATGCAGGAGCCGTAAAGCCCCTTTTGCCGGCTGTTTCGCTCAAACGGCGACGTAAACGCAAATACGCCCAGGACGTTGGTGATCAGCGCCAGGCGTTCGTAGAACTTCTCCGTAACATGGAACGGCACGGCGGAAATGACGCCTCCCGTCTCGGCCCGCGCCCGCAGCAGCGACTCCAGCGCCCGGGGCGCCAGACGGATGTCGGCATCCAGAAAGGCGAGCGTATCGCCGGAAGCTTGCCGGTACCCGTTCCAAACCGCCCAAGTCTTGCCCGTCCAGCCGGGAGGCAATGCCTCGTTTCGGATCACTTTTGCCCCGTAACCGGCAGCAATGCCGTAAGTTCCATCCTCCGAAAAATCGTCCACCACGATAATCTCGTACGGTGGATAGGTTTGCCGCTGCAGCGAACCGAGCAGCTGCGGCAAATTTCCCGCTTCGTTCCGCGCCGGGATGATGACCGACACCTTCTCGCCGCCGCGATACGGCTCTTCCCGACCGGGCAACACGACTTTGCGAAACAATATAAAACCCGCGACACACCCGAATGCCCATACGATCCAAATTCCCATTGCCGCCCCACCTCTCCGTTTGCCGGATATAAAGTGAAATCACGTATATGAGTATTCTATGTACGTAAAAGCATAGATGTCCGAAAAAGAATGAGAGACTACCGCTAGTGTAGTCGACAATCCCGGATTTTTCAATGAATCCGGGCGAGATTTAAAAGAAGAGGGCGTCCCGAAAGTCATCATGGATGACTGAGGAACACCCTCTTTCTACTCATCATACCGCTATTATGATCTTAAGATAGCGTGCCAAAGATGTCGTCCAGCGGAATATCCGCCACCGCCATCACTTCGTCCGCCGCCCCATAATACATGCGGACGGTATCTCCGACCAGCAACGCACCGCAGGAGAACACGACTCCGCCGAAAAATCCGTTTACCTCATAATCCGCTTCCGGCTCGATAAACGGCCGAACCGATCGCCCGATGACTTTTCCCGGATCTTCCAGATCAAGCAGCACCGCCCCCATACAGTATCGATGGCTGGCATCCGCCCCGTGATACAACGCGAGCCAGCCGCGCTCCGTACGAATCGGAACCGCGCCTCCGCCCATTCTCGCCGAATCCCAGCCTTGCTCGCTGAGGCCCATCAGGAAGCGGTGGTTGCCCCAATGCAAGAGGTCCGGCGATTCGGCGATCCACATCTCGGGGGCACCGAACGATTTCGGAACCGGACGGTGCAGCGCGTAGTATTTGCCGCCGATTTTTTCCGGGAACAGCATGACGTCTTTATTCTCGGGAGCCAGCATCAGCCCGTGCCGTTTGAACGTGCGGAAGTCTTTCGTCTCCGCCAGACCTGCGCCAACGCCGCGAATGGACGCGGAACTGTAGGTGATGTAATACGTATCCCCGATTTGGGTGACTCGCGGATCTTCCATCCCCCAAGCTTCCAGGGCATTCTCCGGGAACAAGGCAGGCTGCGGATCGATGTCGAAATGAACGCCGTCCTTGCTTCTTGCGACACGGAGATGGGAGAGGGACGTAAGCATGATCACCCGTCCGTCCATCGCCACAAAGCGTGAGTCGGAGAAATCATAACGCGGATCGGTATCCTCATAACGCTCCACGATCACCTCGGTACCCGCTTCGTTTAACCGGGGAACCAGCACTTCACCGGACCGGACCGTAACCGGCGCTTCCGCGACGCGAAGGAGCAGGATCGTTTCGTCTTTGTATTGGGCAACACCGGCATTGAATGCTCCCAACACTTTAAAATCAGGGCGCGAGGGCTTAACATCCTCCGTTCGGATCACAGGGTTTTGCGCGCAGCGTTTAACATTCATAGATGAAGTACCTCTTTTCATTTGCCGGATACCACGGCATCGATTTGCGCTTGAATCTCATCGATGACTTTTTGCCCCCCCACGCCCATGATTTTCTCCTCCAACATCGCTTTGCCTTTATCCGCAGGCAGCACGCCTTGAGCCAGCGGCAGGAATAAAGAGTCGTGGAACGGCGTGATTTTGGCGTATTCGGTTTTCACTTTTTCAGCGTCGAAGGTGAATCCTGCCGTTGGGCTGAGCGTAAAGTTAGCCGGGTCGGCGGAGAAATCAAACCACTTCTTGTCGTCCGCCATCATCGTATCCGGCGTACGGTTGAGCGTAGGACGCCAAGTCAGCGTATAGCCCGGGAAAACATAGCTCGAAAGCACTTTATAACTTGAATCGCCGACGGGCTCCCAATCCTTCCCTTGGATACCGTATTCCATCAAATCGTGGTTTTCCTTGATCGACAACCAGTTGGCTACATCCATAGCCAGATCGGCATGCTTGGAGGACGCGGGAATGCAAAGGAAATTCCATTGTTGGAAGGCGGTATACGGTTTAGCTTTATCGCCGTTCGGCACGAAAACCTCCAGCTTGTCGCTTCCGTCCTTCAGCATTTCCGCATATTTCAGCCCCTCCACACCGTCGGCCGCATAATAAGTGGCCGCGTATTTTCCTTGTTTGAACAACGTTTCGGCATTTTGCTCCTGGGCGATGTTTTTGGACAATATCCCGTCTTTATAGAACTTGGTAACACGTTCAAAAGCGTCCGCGATCATCGGGCTTTCCCATTGCCCCACGACTTTCTTGTCTTTGGTGGAATAGGCGAACATGTTGACGCCGATTTCGAGCACTTCATCCTGGGCCATATTGGCGGAATCGCTCAGGATAAACGGCAATTTGTCCGCTTTGATCCCGTTGATGACAAACGGTTTGATGTCTTTTTCGTTTTCCTTGACCGTATACAAAAACTTCTCCAGATCGGCCAGCGTTTTCAGCTCGGGCAACCCGTATTTTTCGCGCAAGTCCTTGCGGATCAGCAGGCCGTATACCGATCCTTGCGTCGTTCCGAGCGGGATACCCATAATTTTGCCGCCGAACTTGTTGTATTCCCACATCTCGTCGGGAATGGATGCCTTCAAGTCAGGCCGCTCCTCTACCATCGCGTCCAACGTTTGGAGCGAATTGCTGGCGATCATCTGGTTCATGGACAGCCATGGCGCATCCAGGTACATGTCGAAATCCTCGCCGGCGGACATTTTAACCGCTACCGTGTTGCCGTAATCCGACCATGGGAGGAAGTTGATATTCAGTGAGGCGCCGACGTTGTCCGTTTTTAATTTGTCATTGACAGCCTGCAGCACCTCATCGAAACCGACCGGTTTATCCCCCGGAAGATAGGCCTTCAACTCCACGATTTCTTTCGGAGCATTGGAAGCGGAGCCTGCCCCCGTATTCGCATTGCCCCTATTCGCATCACCCGGCTCCGCATTTCCGCCGTTGCCTCCGCAACCGGCCAGCAGCAGCGTTGAGGCCAGTACGGTAGCCATGATTGTGCCAAACCTTTTTTTGAATTTCATTTTGTTAACCTCCTTTTAATTGTGTGTTCAAAAAGTCGGGTTTCTAGGACCGAGAAGATTGAATGAAGCTAGAAACGCCCTGTAGCACGGCTGCGTAACGGACCGTAATGACCTTATTTACCCATTTCCCGGCTATTTCCCGCTGTAACGGACTCCAGAGACTTTATTGGTCTCTCATGGCGGCCATTTAGCCGCTTTTGACCGAAATAAGCTCTCCTCGGTCCGTTAGAATCGGAAACTGCCCAAAAGCGGGCAATAGCGTTTCTGGTGTCCGTTAGCTTGCTGGAGGCTACGTGAGCAACTGAAATGTTTCCACAGGAAACACTTCGGAAGCATCCGCTTAGGCCAGGCTGAATTCAAGATTCGACGTCCAATCCTCTCCCTGAAATACTTCGTCATGGGAAGACGACTTTTCGAACAACCTCTTTAAATCATTCATCTATGCTTAACCGGAAGATTCCGGTTAATGCCGGAATCTTCGGTTACCCTTTCACGGCTCCTACCGTGAGGCCCTTGACAAAGTATTTCTGCAGCATCGGATACAGCAGAATAATGGGTCCGATCGTCAGAACGGTCGTTGCCATGCGCACGCCGTAAGTCGGAGGCGTGATCGCGATGGCTGCGCCTGAAGGAATCAGGTTTTTCGCGGCCTCCATATTGGATACCATTCGACGCAAAATCAACTGCAGCGGAAACAATTTTTCATTATCCACGAACATAAGTCCCATAAACCAGTCATTCCAATAGTTCAAGGCATAGAACAGGCCGACGGAAGCCAGAATCGGCTTCGAGATCGGCAGGATGATCTGGAAGAAAATTCTCATTTCGTTGGCCCCGTCGATCCGGGCGGCTTCCTCCAGTTCCTCGGGAACGGTGCGGAAGAAGCTGACCAGCAGAAAGACGAGAAAAGGCTGGCATAACAGTGTAAGAATAAGCACCCAGACGGTATTTTGCAAATGCAGCCACTGGCTGACAACGATATAAAACGGAATGATGCCTCCCGAGAACAACATCGGCAGATAGCAGAAGAGCAGGAAAGGCGTCCGCAAGACATTCCGTTTGTTCGCCAACGAATAGGCCAGCATGGCCGAGATGCAAAGCGCGCTTAGCGCCCCGACGGCGGTGACCAGAACCGTCACTCGGTAGCCGCTGAACAAGACATCGGACTGAAACACCGCTTCGTACGCGGCCAAAGAAAACTTTTGCGGAAATAAGGTATACCCATGCGCGATCAGTTCGCCCTCATCGGTGAAAGAACCGATGACCATCAGCAGAAAGGGGAACAGACAGAATAGGGTGAACAATAGAATGATCGTATAAGCGGTCACCGAAAAAATCCGGTCCGAAACACTCTGTCTCATCGTTTTGCCTCCTAGAAAAGTGTGCGTTCAACAACCTCTAAAATAGTGCGGATTCTTTGGATACCTTGCGGGTTACCCCGTTAGCAACGAGCACGAAAATCAGGCCCATCACCGATTGGAACAGCCCGACCGCCGAGGACATCCCGAAATCGTGCAATTGTCGCATCGAGCGGAACACGAAGGTATCGATAACGTCGGTTGTCGGATACAGCAGGGAGTTGTCCCCGATAATGGCGTAGATCATCGCAAAATCCCCGTTGAAAATCTTGCCTACAGCGAGCAGCGTCATGATCATGATGGTCGGCACCAGCAACGGCAAGGTGATGCGGAACATAATCTGCAGCTTGGAGGCTCCGTCGATGCGAGCCGCCTCATACAAATCCTCCGGAATACCGGTAATCGCCGCCAGGAATATAATCGAAAGATATCCCGCTCCTTGCCAGACCCGAATCACGGTTAGAATGGCAGGCCACAACCTCGACTCAAACATCCAGTTGACCGGTTCCATGCCGATATTTTGCAGCCAAGTGTTAAGCATCGGCTCTTCCCCGCCGAACATGGACTGAACAATCATCCCGACGACGATCCAGGACATGAAATAAGGCAGGAAGATGAGGGATTGCGAGATCCTCTTAAAATACTTGTTGCGAATTTCATTGAACATTAGCGCGATAAGCACGGCGGCGACTGTCGTAAAGAAGATAAACAGCACGTTTAGCACCAAAGTGTTGCGCAAGACGGTCCAAAAATCGTCCGAGGTGAAGAAATAGTCGAAGTTTTTGAAGCCGACCCACTCGCTTCCCGTGATCCCTTTGGAGAAGTCATAATCCTTGAATGCAATCGTGATCCCGTAGATGGGAAGATAACTGAATACGAGGAAAAACAGCAGGCCGGGAACAGCCATCACGTAAAGGAAAGGATTTCGAGCGATATGTTTTAGTTTGGATCCTCTCCCTTTGTTTCGATCGTACTGCATGGTTTCAAGTCCTCCCTTGTGTGTCTAAAATCGGTTTCCGGTATTTTGGCTATCTGCGGTCCGATGTCGCCACCATAACAAGCCCCGGGTCGGGAAGACAATTCCGGCAAACTCGGATTCTTCCCGCAAACGCGAATTTCGCCTTTTCCCAAAAGCATCACTTTTCCAAAAAGGAACGATTTTGCTGACGGAAATCCGCAATATGCTACAATAAGTCTGCACTTTAATGCTACCTCTTTGGCAAAGAGAGAGAAGTAACGGGGGTTAAGGCATGTCGAAATTCAACTTTCCGCTCCTCGCTTCATTCAAGAAGCATCCAACCTACATGAAAATCATTTTTTATTTTGTCGGCGCGAATGTGCTCGTCCTGGCCATCTCCTTCCTGCTGCTGTACTGGCAGTCGTCAAGAACGCTGCTGAAGGAAATCGGCGATCATTCCGAATCGCTTCTGCTGAATAGCGCTCGAAATACAGCCGGACTCATGGAATGGTCCTTGGATTACAGCTTCGCCTCAAGCAACGACAGCGACCTGAAAGTGTACGCGCTTTCCGATCATTACACGGATTTTGAGACTTATAACGTATGGAACCGGCTGGGGGAAATCAAGAACGCCAACCCCGCGATCGATTCCGTCTACTTGATCAACGACTACACCGACACGGTGGTCGATTCCCGGCTAGGCCTCAATGACGCCGCTGCTTTTTACGATCAGGATATTTTGGAGCGGCTGCGCGATTCGAAGCTGGCGGACCGGGCCGTTCCCTTACCCCGGACACTGACGCTCCCCCTCAGCGGTGAAGCGGCAAAAGATGTCATTACCATCATCAGGCTGTACGAAAAGGGCAGTTCCATTTCCGCCTTCGTCATGAATATAGATACCGATAAATTAATGAACTTGCTTCAGAACAATTCGAACTATCCCAACCGGCAAGTTACGGTGTTCAATGATCGGAATGAAGAAGTGTTCAGCACCGCCCGCCTTAGCGGCGAGCAAGTTTTGGAGCTTAGCCGTCAGGGCGAGCTAAGAAAGAGCGGCTGGGAGTTGTTTAAACCCCATGATCAAGAAGAGCAACTGATGGTTTACTCGACAACTTCGATCAAAGGGATACAAGACTGGACGTTCATGGAGAGCATCCCGAAGGCGGTCATTCTGGGCCGGATTTCCATGCTCCGCAACATCAGCCTATCCCTGTTTCTAGGCCTGTTCGTTGCCTCGCTAACCGTCATCATCCTGATCTCCAAACGGGTATACTCCCCCATTCAGGAATTGGTCAGCAGTGTCATGCGGCAGTATCGGGCCGAGCAGCTAGAGGAACGAAAGTCGGGAACCGAGCTTGATTATTTATCCAGTGTCTTTACGGCGCAAAAAGAACAGATCGATGAATTGACCGAGCATTGGCGGCACAACAAAATTCTCGGCAAGGAGCGGTTTTTGCGCGAATTTTTAGGCGACGAAGCCGGTTCCCCCGCTGAAATCCGCAGGCATTTCAAGGAGTGGGAGATCGATCTGCCGGAGACCCATTTGTCCGTTGCAATCTTTCGGATTGACCGCTTTCCGGAGTTTACGGAGATGTATTCGGAGAAAGACCGCCGACTGCTCCGCTTCGCGATGGCGAATATTATTCAGGAGTCGCTGCATGCCTCGGATCACCGGCTGCAAA
The DNA here is from genome assembly GCF_057063165.1 of Paenibacillus sp. JL3B1040. NCBI lineage: Bacteria > Bacillati > Bacillota > Bacilli > Caryophanales > Paenibacillaceae > Paenibacillus > Paenibacillus tiangongensis. Next base: position 4,968,486 of record NZ_CM169317.1, read on the forward strand.
CCGTCGATATGGGGAACGACCATATCGCCGTAATCCTGTCGGCGGCAGCATTGTCCCCCGATTTTGCGGACAAGCTGCGCGGATCACAGGAACTGCTGCAACAGTACTTGTCGATCGGGACGACCGTGGCCTGGGGCAGAACGCTCCATAGCCTGACCGACATGCGCGAAGTGTATTTGGAGACCTACGAATTAACGCAGGAGCGATTCCGGTTTGGACACGGCGCGATGATTCTGAAGAGCCAGTTGTCGGGCGCCCCCGGCGTACTGTTCCATCTTCCGCTGGAGAAGGAGCGCCAATTGTCGCAAGCGATCCAGAAAGGGAACCGGGATACGGTACTGCAGATTATGGCTTTTGCCGTAGAAACGCTGAGGGAGCTGCCCTATTTTGAGTGTAAAATGTCGCTGATCGCTTTGTTTAGCGATATGCGCCGGTTGATGCAGGATCAATTGCATCAGCCGCTGCCTAGCTCATGGGGATTGACCTCGCTCGAAAATCAGATCATTCGGCTGGAGACGCTTGAAAACGTTGCCCTCTGGATGGAAAAGCTGCTGGACAAAACGTTGGAGGACATCTCGGCTGCTCGCAGCCTGTCCAGGAACGCGGTGCTGATCGAGCAGGTGGAGCGTCTGATCGGAGAACGGTTAAACGATCCTAACCTCTCCTCTAAAATGCTGGCCGATGAGCTGGGGTTGTCCGTAAACTATCTGCGTAGCTTATACAAAGCGGAAACGAACCGATCGATCACGGACACGATTTCGGAAAGACGGCTGGATTTGATTTGCCGCGAGTTGCTGACTTCCGATTCGCCGATTGAACCGATCATCCAAAATTATGGGTTTTCCTCTTTAAATACCTTTTACTCCGTCTTTAAGAAGGCGTACGGAATGACTCCGGCTCAGTATCGGAGAGCGCATAAGAAGGACATGAAATCAACGTGAAATACAGGTTGTCCATCCACAAAAATCGTTAGTTTTTGAAAATGTGTTGTTTTTGGGAAGTCCGTAAATCTGCGCTTGCAGGAAAAATTGGAGCTTGCCGGAATTGTCGCTGCAGCGGGGGCTTGGAAAGGTTACGACACAAATAACGGGACGCCGATGTGATGCCGGTCCCGATGAAAGGAGAACAAGACAATTCGGAAAGCGCTGTCATCAACTTTTTGAGTTTTAGTTAAACAAAGGGGGTCATGTGGATGGCTAACCCAAATCAAAGGTTTGTAAAGAGGTGGATCTGTCTTTTTGTTGTTTGTTCCATGATATCGTCCCTATTTTTATACTCCCCCGTATCGGCGAGCACTCCCGGGCAGACGAATGCTTCTCAAGAGATCGCGGATATGAAATTGATGAAACAGCGCATGGTTGATTATTACATCTCTAGAGACATCATCAACGACGGAACGAACGGTCGGGTCGAATGGACCTTCAAATCCAAGGCGGGCACTTACTTATCCAGTCAAAACCCGGATGGAAGCTGGGGAGATGTCGATTACAAGAGCACAACTTCCGCTGCCAATGGGAGAGGTTGGTCGCCCTACCTTGCCTTAGACCGGATGCAGTCGATGGCACAGGCATTTGCCGACCCGAGTGATCCATACTATCGTAACCCCGAGCTGTTAGAGGGGATTCAAAAGGCACTGGATTATTGGTTCACGGTAAAGCCGACTTCAACCAATTGGTGGGAGACCGGAATCGGCAAACAGCTAAGGCTGGAGAAAATTGCGCTTCTCTGTGAAGGTGATTTAACGGCAACCCAAGTCTCCAATATTATCGATACGTTGGACAGCAGCCCTCACACGGTCGATGGAGCGAATTCGTCCTGGTACAATCAAAATTATATGTACCGCGGCTTATTGCTGGAAGACGCCCAGATCGTTCGGAACGCCGTGGATGCGTTCAACATCCTGTCGAATGTGACGACGACGGTGACGGGAATCCAGTCGGACATGTCTTTCTTCATGCATGGCAAAACGAATTATACGACGGGCTATGGGAGAAGCTTCGCCAGAGATATGTCGTTCTGGGCCTACATTACCTCGGGCACCGTGTTCTCCTACAGCGAGGCGGCGATTGATTCGTTATCGTCCTACTTGTTGGACGGCACAAGGTATCTCGTGAAGGGCGATGTTGCCGATCTGGGCATGGGGATGAACGGACCGGATTGGCCGGATTATGCGAGCGCGGCTTTGACCTTCTATGAAGATCCGATGCAATGGATGCTGACGGCCAATCCGAAGCGGGCTGCGGAGTTTGCAAGTTTCCTTGACAATATTCGCATGATCGGCACGAACACGAGCAACGGACTGGAATTGAGCAATATGACGCAATGGCAGACGCTTGTCTCCTCCCATATGCGAACTGACTACGGAATTACGGTCAAGATGGCCTCCAGCACGGTTAAAGGCGGCGAATGGAGAACGATTAACCCCAGCGGTTACAACCTGTTGTATTGGACGCCCCAAGGAGCCACCGCCATTCAGAGAACCGGTGACGAATACAGACCGGTTTACCCTTTAATGGATTGGGCTCACGTCCCCGGCACGACGGCTCCGTACACACTCACGAAAGACGGCAATTTCAACAATCCGAAAACCTTTGTAGGCGGGGTAACCAATGAACGTTATGGGGCCACCGCATTTGATTTCAACAAGCTGAGTACGAGTGGAAAAAAAGGTTATTTTTTCTTCGATGATGAAATGGTGGCGCTTGGCGCAGGAATCGCTTCGACGAATGCCGCGCCGATTCACACGACATTGAACCAAAGTCAAGCGGTAGGAGAAGTTCTCGTAGATGGCCATCCGATCGCGGACGGAACGATGCAAACTACCGGACGCTGGGCTTATAACGATAACATCGGTTATGTATTCCCGAATCCAACGGAGTTTCAAGTACAACGAGAGACAAAAACCGGAAAATGGAGCGACCTCATCTCGGGAAGTTCAACGGATCCGATGACCAAACCGGTTTTTTCGATTTGGCTCGATCATGGCGTGAAACCCGCAAACGCATCCTACCAATACATTGTATTGCCGAACAAAAATGCGGATGAAGTCAGCAACTACGCGAGCGACAACCCGGTAAGCATCCTTTCGAATACATCATCCATCCAGGCTGTGCGGCATCAATCTCTGGGAATTGCGGAGTTGCTGTTCTATCAACCCGGGACGGTGAGGGTGAGAGACGGTTTGACGGTTACCGTTGATCAACCCGCCTTGGTGATCATTGACGAATCCACGGCACCCATCCGTATTTCAGTCGCCAACCCCGAAACACCGGGGATCACGGTAAACGTGACGCTGGATCGAAATGGAACAACATCCACGACAAGCTTCAGGCTCGGCAAAGATACGTTCACCGGCCGAAGCATGACTTTGAATGAAGGAGAATCCATTGACGACAGCGGATTCGATCTCGCTTACAGTAAAGGCGCGGTCGCTTCATCCAGCAAAGACAACCATTTTGCCTCGAATGCCACGGATCTTTACAGAACCTCGTATTGGAGTTCAAACGATTCGGATCATGAATGGATTTATGTTGATTTGCAAAATCAATATTCGATCAATCAAGTTAGGTTAAAATGGGAGAACGCGTACGGGAAGAGTTATAAAATCCAGGTATCGAACGACGCTGTTGACTGGACGGATATTTACTCGACGACGACGGGGAACGGTGGAATCGACGACATCGCTTTCAGTCCGGTCACTGCCAGATACGTCCGGATGCAGGGCGTTCAGCAAGGCGCCGGAAATGGATACTCCCTCAAAGAATTTAACGTATACGAAGCAGTACCGCCCAATCTTGCCGAAGGCAGGCCGGTAACGGCAAGCTCGTCCAAAGCCGCGGACGTGAGGCCCGAAAATGCGGTTGACGGCTCACTCAACACCCGTTGGGGATCTAACTACTCCGATCCGCAGTGGATCTACGTCGACCTTGGCGCCAGCAAGTCCATTCAGGAGGTCGAACTGCATTGGGAAAGCGCGTACGGTAAGGAGTACCAACTTCAGGTTTCCGACGACGCAAAGAATTGGACGACCGTTTACAGCACCACAACCGGGGACGGCGGAATCGACAAAATCTCCTTCGCACCCGTGAATGCAAGATACGTTCAGATGTATGGCACGAAAAGAGGGACCACATACGGCTACTCCCTCTGGGAACTTAAAGTATATTCGGCTCTTGCTACCGCCCCGGATACACCTACCGACGTGCATGCCGTCGGTCATGACGGGTCCGCCGAGGTAAGCTTTACCGCACCGATCCATAACGGCGGAAGCGAAATTACGGGTTATCAGGTAACCGCGTGGGCAAACGGAGTAGCTGTTGCGACGGCGGAAGGTTCGGGCAGCCCGATCACCGTCACCGGATTGACGAACGGTACAGCGTATACCTTTACGGTGATCGCAAGGAACGCCACATGGGAATCGGCCTCGTCCGCGCCGTCGAACGAAGTGATCCCATCACCGGATGGGGCATCTGTTCCGGCTCCGCCCGCGAACTTGACGGCGGCGTCCGGCGACCAATCCGTAACCTTAAGATGGGACGCTTCGCCGGAAAGCGTCACCTATTCCGTATACCAATATGAAGGCATGGCGGCGCCGGCCAACCCGAGCAACTGGCAACTGGTTCAAGCCAGCGTAACGGATGCCACATATACGGTAACCGGATTGACGAACGGGATGAGCTATGCGTTTGCGGTGAAAGCCGCAGATGCGAGAGGCGAAAGCGACTTCTCCAATGCCGTTACGGCGACGCCGAATTCGACCTTGTCGCAGGTTCCGGCAGCCCCGGTTCATCTTGCCGGCTTGGCGGACGACCGGAAAGTTTCGCTGAGTTGGGATGCCGTGGCTGGAGCGGATCACTATGTCGTTTACAAGTATACAGGGGCTGCGGCTCCGGTTGACCCGGCCGATTGGGAGCAAGTGCAGGCGAACGTAACGGAAACTGCATACACCGTAACCGGTCTAACGAACGGAACGCGATACGCGTTTTCGGTGAAAGCCGTAGGTCCGGGAGGTGAAAGCAAGTTCTCCAAAGCCGTGACGGCGATGCCAATGGCTCCGCAACCGGAGACGCCGAAAGATCCGCAACCGGAGACACCGGTCAGCGGCAGCAACGACACTGGTTATGGCAATGATACTTCCGTCATCGAATCGACGAACGGCAGCATTCTTATTCCGAGCGGACGGGCCGGAGAGGTCAGCCTCGATAAAGAACTTATTCTTACAATAAGCGCGGGGACAGCGGAGCAGGATCTGCGCATCGAGATCGAGAAGCTGCGCAGTACGGCAAATCTCGTATTCGCTAAGGAAACGCTCGTCAGCAACGTTTTTGAGTTGACGAAAAATACGACCGGCAACTTCAATAAGCCGATCGTCATCTCGATGAAGTTCAATCCATCTCTCGTAGGGGACAATCAAAGAGTCGCCATCTTCTACTATGACGAAGCCAAGAAAATGTGGATTGAAATCGGCGGTGTCGTGAATGGCGATCGAATTACGGCAGAGGTGGACCACTTCACCAAGTTTGCGGTCATGGCTGTTGGCGAGAAGAAGGACGATAGCGGCGAACCGAACGCACCGGCGCCATCGTTCACAGACATCGCGGGACATTGGGCGCAGAACGCCATCCTGAGCGCGGCGGGCATGAAGCTTGTCAGCGGTTATCCGGACGGATCGTTCAAACCGAATGCCGCCATTACCCGCGCCGAATTTACGGTCATGCTGACCAAGGCGCTTAAGCTGGAGGGAGCAGGTACCGCGACTACGTTTACGGACGAGGCCAAAATCGGCGGATGGGCGAAGCAAGATATCGCGAATGCGGTTGAAGCAGGCATTGTGAGCGGGTACGCGGACAGCAGCTTCCGGCCGAATGAGCGGATTACCCGAGCGGAAATGGCGGCGATGAGCGCTAGAGGGCTTAGGCTGTCTGCTGAAGCAGACGCAACGACCGGCTTCGCGGACGATCAGAACATTCCGAATTGGGCGAAAGGCGCAATTGAGGCGGTCCACAAGCTGGGCATCATGAGCGGCCGCGGCGACAATAAATTCATTCCAAACGATACTGCGACCCGGGCGGAAGCGGTAACCCTATTGGTTCGGATATTGGAACAGTAAAACTTAAATAACAGCAGGCACAGCGCAGGAACGGATTTGTTCCTCATGCTGTGCCTGCTTTTTTGCAGTATCTCCGCGAGCTTCCGCTATCGGGAGCGGTTTAATCGAGACCGGTTCGTCAGCACGCTAACCGAACAACCCCTTTAACAAAAACCAGATTACCGGCACCAGCAGTGACGGAAGCATGTTTAGCGTTTTGGCGTCGATGATCTTTAAAATAGACAAGCCCGAGCTTGCAATCAGTATGCCGCCGACAATCGAGATTTCCGTCAATAACGGCGCGGTCAGAAACGGCGCCATATAATCCGCGCTCATATAGATGGCCCCCTGCCAAACGAACAGGACGCCGGCGGTGATGGCGATTCCGATGCCGTAGGTGGAAGCCAGCACCATAGAAGTGACCAGGTCCAGCGTGGCATTCATGTACAGATAGGTATGATCGCCGTGTATCGCACTTTCGATCGGTCCCAGGATCGACAAGGTGCCGATGCAAAACAGCAGAATTCCCGTGGAGAGCCCTTGACCTAAATTGGAGGTGGAGAAACGCCCGACCAGCCTTTGAAAACTTCCGTCGATATCCAGCGCCGTTCCGATCAGGCTCCCCGCCGCCAAACTGATGATAAACAGCACCGGAAAAGAGCTGTCCTTCATATGCGTCACCGCGGCGTTGATTCCCAGCAGCGTCGCGGCCAAGCCGATCGCGGTAAACAGCGCGGCTTGATACTTTTCCTTCAGCCCTTTCTTGAAAATGCTGCCCAGCACGCTGCCCGCCAAGATGGCTGCCGTGTTCACAATCGTTCCGATCATCTTCCTGCTCCCATCCTATAAATCTTGCGTCTAGTAAATGATAGCGCAATGCCGATTTGCCGTCTAGCCAAGTTAGGTATGCTGGTCCAGCAGCAGATCCAAGTCTACGGTGATCTCCGCGTTGTCCCGGTTCGTAAACGCCGCGATTTTCGCTTGCTCCGCAGACCAGGCGAGCGGGCTCATGCGCACCAAGTCGCGAAGTTCCTCGGTTTCAAGCCGCCGCCGGTACTTCAAATGCACCACTTCCATCCTGGGAAAATGCCGGCGGAACAACGTCACGGTTTTCGCGTTGGAATAATCCCTATTCTTGCCGTCGGCATGCAGCGCCTCCCGCAATTCCCGCAAGTAATGCGCGCCCGGAACGACTTTGACGATGACCCCTTCCGGGGCCCGAATTCGCTTAAACTCCTGATAATTGGCCGGGGACAGCAGGTTTAAGATCACTTGAGCCGATTGGTCCCGCAGCGGTGCTTGAGCCAAATCCGAAACGAGCCACAGCCCGTTCCCGTATTGCCGGGCCGCCATTCGGACGCCTTCCTTGGACAAGTCGATCCCGAGGCCCCGCCAATCCGGATGGCCCAGCCTGTTCACCACTTCCTGCAAATGCGATCCTTCCCCGCAACCCATGTCGACGACCAGACCGCCAGAGGCGGGGACACCGATGCGGTTAGCGATCATCCGGGCGATCGTCTCGTGCATCGGGGCGTATAACCGACTCCCCGTGATAATGCTCCGCCTTGCGGCGAAGAGCTCTTGATCGTAAAGACTGGGGACCGGACGAGTCGTCAGGTTGATGTAGCCTTGCTTCGCCATGTCAAACGCGTGGCCTTGGGAGCAAACCAAGCTTTCCGGGTTCACTGCCTGAAACCGCCCCCCGCATACCGGGCATTTTAAGATTGATGTATATGTTCTCGCGCGTTCTGCGCCGTTCATTGGTTGATTCATGCTTTTCCTTCCTTTCCCTCGCCGTACAGAGTAAAGGGGAAGAAGAGCCCATGAACGTGGAAGCCGCGTCGAGCATGCCTAAAATAAGCCCCATTGGGCGCAAAAAAAGAAGGCAGCACGACCGCCTTCCTTCATTCATCTATTCGTTATATCCATGATGAGTGATGAAAAATGGGCAGACTGATCCCGTTTACCCTGTTCCGGCGAACAGAGCCTTTGAACATATGAAATTACTTGTTCAAAGCGGAATAACGCAGTCTGATGTAATGCACCATTTAACTTAACCCACCTTATTCATATTTGATATACTCTCTCATTATAATCCAACTCCGGATAAAATCAAAACATGCCGGAGTACCCATGCCACAACCTCGCTTTCTCGATCGGCCAAAGTTTTGTTATACTGGGGATATTTAGATATATGTATAAGATAATCGCTAAGAGGAGAGATTCCCATGTCCATTTCCAAAACGGCAGCCCCCCTGTTTCAACCTTTTGAAGGCGGTGGACTGAAGCTTACCAATCGGGTTGTCATGGCCCCCATGACCCGATCCTTCTCGCCGGGCGGCGTTCCGGGCCCCGACGTGGCCGGCTATTACCGCCGCAGAGCGGAGAACGGCGTCGGGCTGATCATTACGGAAGGTACGGTCATCAACCATCCGGCAGCACCTGCGGATCGGAACGTGCCGCATTTTTATGGAGAAGATGCCTTGGCGGGATGGGAGCGGATCGTCCGCGAAGTACATGAAGCCGGCGGGAAAATCGCTCCCCAAATCTGGCATACCGGCACCGCCCGCCAGCGGGAGACGTTCCCCGAATCGAACGCCGATCCCATCGGTCCGTCGGGTCTCGGCTTAAACGGCAAGCCGGTTTCCGAACCGCTGACGAAGCAGGAGATTCGGGAGCTGGTTCAGGCTTATGCCGGGTCCGCCGCGGATGCGAAGCGCCTTGGCTTTGATGCCGTCGAAATCCACGGCGCGCACGGTTATTTGATCGACCAGTTTTTCTGGGAGGTCACCAATAAGCGTACCGATGAGTACGGCGGCGACCTTGTCGGGCGCACCCGCTTTGCCGTTGAGGTGATTGAAGCGGTCCGTGCCGCGATTGGACCGGAGTTCCCGATCATTTTCCGCTTCTCGCAATGGAAGCCGGTCGATTACAGCGCCAAGCTGGCCGCGACCCCCGAGGAGCTGGAGCGCTTCCTGGCTCCGCTAAGCGCTGCCGGCGTTGATATTTTCCACGCCTCCACACGGCGATTCTGGGAGCCGGAGTTCGCGGGCTCGGAACTGAACTTGGCCGGCTGGACGCGCAAGCTGACCGGTAAACCTACCATCACCGTGGGGTCTGTTGGTTTGAACTCCGAGTTCACCAGCTTGTTCGAGTCGGGCCGGGGCGGAGAAACGACCGGGATCGAGCAGTTGATCGAACGCCTCGATCGCGGCGAATTCGATCTCGTCGCCGTCGGCCGCGCGTTGCTGACCGATCCAGCCTGGGCAGCGAAGATCCGCGACGGACGCGTGGATGAACTGCAGCCGTTTACGAAGGAAGCCCTTGCTACGCTGAGCTGAGCTGTTGTACTGCTGATCTGTTGTTCTAGTGCTTCTGCAGCCCCCTTTGCACGATTATCCCTTTTGTTCAGTTGACAGGGCTAGGGTTAGGGACAGGACACGAGATACGAAAAAAAGAGGTGCTAACTCAAACCGAGCTGCATTCCCCAACCCGATTTTTCGAGTTTATCTTCTATCTTGCTACTGATCAAACGGGATAATGGCGCAAAGGGGGCGACAGCAGGAGTTCGCGATGAAATTGCGCTCATGCATTCATCCGCCCCTCCATTTTCGAGGTTCTTTTTACCGTTCGTTCTCATATGAAACTCCATCGGATCGCGGACGTCTCGATGGCTGTGCTTGAGAGCAATCCAACAGATAGCCCGCAAACGAATCGTTTGCGGGCTTCGTTATCAGTTCTCCATCGGAAACGATCAAGCCGTTTCAATCCGCAACGCTTGCGTTTGCGCCTCGATGCACAAAGCCGCCGCTTTAAAAGCATGCTCCTGCGTCATCGCGGTTTCCGTCCCGTTCAGGATATCCATAATAAAGGCACTAAAATAAGGATACCCCACTTTACCAGAGCAATCGTAATGGAATTCGCCCTCATGATTAACCAAATAGAGATGATTGCCGGATGTTTCCCGGGCAATGTCAATGTACTTGCGAATTTCGATATAGCCATCCGTCCCCAGGATAAGCGTTCTGCCGTCGCCCCATGTCCCCAATCCATCCGGAGTCAACCAGTCCACCCGGAAATAGAAGGTAGCCCCGTTATCCGTCACCAGCGTGGCATCGCCGAAATCTTCGAACCTCGGATACGCCTTGAACTTGTAGTTGGCGACCTTGCTGTGCAGCACCTTCGCGTCCTTGGCGCCCGCATAATGCAGAAATTGCTCAATTTGATGAGACCCGATATCGCATAAGATCCCGCCGTAACAGTCCGGGTCAAAGAACCAATCCGGGCGAGCCTGAGGATTGGCCCGATGCGGTCCCGTACCGATCACCTGTACGACCCGGCCGATGGCGCCTTCCTCGACCAGTTGGCCGGCAAAAACCGCACTTTCCACGTGTAGCCGTTCGCCGTAGTAGATCCCCCATTTGAGTCCGGTCTCTTCCGTTTTCCGGCGGGCCTGATCGACCTGCTCCAACGTGGTAAAGGCCGGTTTATCCGCAAAGTAATGTTTGCCGCGTTCCATCGCCCGAAGCCCCAGTGCACATCGCTCGGAAGGAATGCAGGCCCCGGCGATGAGCTTGATCTGCGGATCCTCCAGAATCTCTTCCTCGGACTTCGCCGCCTTCGCTTGCGGAAAGGCTTCGACAAATCGCTTTACCTTCTCCGCATCCGGGTCATAGACCGCCGCCAGCTCCGCACCGGCTTCGATCAACCCGTTGCACATTCCGTAAATATGCCCATGATCCAATCCAATAGCCGCAAACCGGAATTCGCCCTCTCCGACTACCGGGTTGGGTTTTCCTTTCGGCGCGTAATTCATCCCATCCTGCTTCTGCATCATGGCGTCTGCCCCTTTCCGCCCTCAGCTATTGCCTCCCGAGGTGATCGTATGGTCGCTGAAGTTCTCGATGCTGGTTTTCTTCTCGTAAAAATAAGTCGCATTCTGCAAAATCCCCTGCCTCGTATAAAAGGGACTATCCGGATCAAGCGGCAGCTTCACCGTTTGCCCGGTGCTGGCCGATTGATAAATCGCCGTAATCAGCTCCAGCGTTCTTCGGCCTTGAATGCCGTCCACCAGCACGGGGGCGTTCCGTTCGATCGCGTTCAGTACATCCCGGATTTGACCGCGATGCCCCTCGTACGGAAGCGCGGGCTGTTCGTCATAGACCTGCTGGATCTTGGCTTCCAGCTCCTCGTCTTGCTCGGGGAATCCGTTTGGCCTCGAAACAGAGGCGGCCACTTTCCACGGCGCGGACACGCGCGCGTGCTTTCCCTGGAAGATCAACTGTTGCTCCTGGCCGTGATGCACGACGGAGCTGGTAAGCTGAGCCAACGCTCCGTTGTCGTAGCGGGCAATAGCGATGGAGATATCCTCCACCTCGGCATTATCATGAGAGGTGTTGCTCATCACCGCGGTGACCTCGGCAGGCATGCCGTTCATCCATTGGAAAATATCGATATGATGCACCGCATGGTTCAGCGTGCAGCCGCCGCCTTCCTTCTCCCAGGTTCCTCTCCACCACAGATCATAGTAACAATGGCCTCTCCACCAGTAAGAGTCGACTTGCGCATGCACGATGGGCCCCATCAGCTTCGTGTCCAATACGCGTTTCAGCTTCATCATAGGGGTCGTGAACCGGTTTTGCGCCACGACGGATAATATTCTGCCGCTGCGCGCCGCCGCTTCGTTCATCCGATCGCATTCCTCCAACGAGGAAGCCATCGGCTTCTCGACGATCACGTGTTTGCCCGCGTCCAACAAGGCGATCGCCGCATCCGCGTGGGTATAGGGCGGAGTGCACACGGATACCAGGTCGATATCGCTTCGCTGGAGCCACTCCGTATAATCGGCGCAGATCTCCGCATCCAACTGAAATTGGTCCGCCTTTTGCCGCGCCTTCTCCGGGTAAATATCGCAGAGCGCCACGATGCGGCACTGCTCCGGAAACTGAAGATACGCTTGGATATGAGCCGGAGAAATGGCGCCGGCACCGATCACCGCTACGTTTATCAATCGGGTTCCCTCCTGTTACTTCTTGTAAAACTCGTCATAGGCCGCCTGCTTGCCTTCCATAACGGCTTTACCGCCCATGGCCATGTACTCCTCGACCTTCTGGTCATAAACCTTGTCGAATTGATCCGGTTTGGCCGTAACGATCTTGGCCAGCATTTCTTTTTCGAAATCCTCCAAAATTTTGGCGTATTTGATCTCGGCCTCCACCGCGACATCGACACGCGGCAAGGTATACCCGTCATTGGTCCCCACCTGGATGCTCTTGACGGTAAAGTCCTTGAAATCGGGATCGAAAGCATTAGCCTCGATGTTCTTGTTCGGGTCCTCCGTCGAAATGTACTTGCCATTCAAAATAATGCAATAATCATAGTAGTTATACAGCAGGTTCTGAGCCTCCGGCGTATCCAGCAGCATCGGCAGCCCGTCTTCGCTCATTTCGTACGATACGCCCTCCTCGCCGTTCTGAAGCACCAGAATGTTGTTCGGATCGGCCATCCAGTTCAGATACTTAATGGCTGCCTCCGCATTTTTGCTCGTCGCCGGGATCATAATGTATGCTCCAATCGGGTCATACACCGGCTTCGGATGTTTCCCGTCGGCGGTGGAGAACGGATCGATGGCCTCCAGCACCGCATCCGGATTGTTCGCCTTCAGATTGGCATAGTACCCGTTGTACACCGGTTCATTGGTATTGGGCGTGCCCGCCCCGGCAACGCTGTTTACGACTTGCTGGGCAAAGGCTTGGCCGAAGTCCTCGCCGAGCGCGAAATCCGGGTCGATCAATCCTTCGTTGTACATCTGGTTCAACAGCCGGTAGCCTTCTTTGCTTCCCGGCTGCAGCCAGCGGGGAACCGCGTACAGGTCTCTATCCGTGATTTCGTCCCATTTCCAGAAGGAGTTCACCAAAGGCATCATATGAAACACACCGATATGGCTGTAAGGAATGACTTTGCCTCCCGTCTTGCCGGGATCCTTCTCTTTGAAGGCACGCAGGGCATCCACGAATTCCTCCGTCGTTTGCGGAAGCGGAAGATTCAATTGATCCAGCCAGTCCTTGCGGATGAAGGTGGTGGTTTGGGCTTGAATTACGCGCAGCGTGGGAAGGGTGTATTGCTTCCCGTCAAACACGCCGTAGGGCAGGGAAGGCTCCAGCACCTTTTTCAGATTGGGTCCATGCTGGTCAATGAGCGGTCCCAGATCGGTTAAGCCTCCGCTTTTCACGTAGTTTTGCACGGTTGGCTTGTTATACGTGAACACGATGTCCGGAGCGGAGCCCGAAGCCATCAGGACGTTCAGCTTATCCACCTCTTCGGCGCGCGGCACCGTGACGAATTCGACGTCGATGTTGTTCGGGTCGCCGAAATTTTTCTGGATATACTGGGTCATGAAGTTATCCGTAATGGGCGGCTCTCCCGCCGGCGTATTGTTTCGGTCGAACAGCTCCACTTTTAACTTAATCCGTTCGCCCTTAGGTTCGGATTTCTTATTGTTCGCCGCCGCGGCATTTCCGCCGCCGTTCCCTTCTCCCCCGGTTTGGCCGTTGTTCCCCCCGCCGCCGCAGCCCGCCAAAGCCAAGCTCGCGGCCATGACCAACGCAACTAGGGCGAACATCGAAGAGCGTATTGGTTTACGCATGGTGTTGCCTCCCTTTTAATTGGTTTTGTATATAGTGATCTTCGGCGCAGCCGTTCAGGAGCAAGGGTCCGCCGAAGAGCAGCTATCAAATCGAACTGCCTTGCTTTCTGCCGGGCTACCCTTTGACGGCCCCCTGCAGCATGCCGGAAATGAAATATTTCTGCAGCCAAGGATAAACCAGCAAAATCGGCACGGTGGCAAACATGATGCTGGCCGACTGGATGCCCTGGGGAATCGGGGTCGCAGCGTTAAAGCCTTCTTGCGCAGTAGCATCGTTCACCTGGCTGTTGATCACCATCTGATAGAGCTTGAGCTGGAGCGGATACAGGTTTTTATCGTTGATGTAAAACAAGGCGTCCTGAAACATGTTCCACCGGTCCACGGCCGAATACAAGCCAATGGTGGCGAGGATCGGCAGTTGAAGCGGCAGGACGACCTGAAGCAAAAACCGGAAATGGCCGCAGCCGTCCATCCAGGCCGAGTCCTCCAGCTCATGCGGAACCCCGGAAAAGGAAGTCCTCATAATGATCAGCAGAAACGCATTGATCATCAGGGGCAAAATGAGCGACAGCGGCGAATTCAGCAGGCCCAACTCTTTGACAAGCAAATAATTCGGGATAATCCCGGGATTAAAAAACATCGTGACCACGATCAATCCGAACATCACGTTTCGGCCCGTAAAGTTCCTCCGGCTTAACGCATACGCAGCCATAACGGTCATCACCAAAGCGACTGCGGTATAGACAACGACCAGAATCACCGTCAGCGCCAGAGAACGCATCATGGAGTTGTCCCCGAATACCGCGGAATACGCATGGAAGTTCCAGTCGACCGGCCACAGGAACACTTCTCCCGACATAATGGCCCGGTTGCCGCTGAAGGATAAGGCGAAAATATGGATCATCGGCACTACGCAAAATAAAGCAAACAGGCCGATGAACACAATGACGAAGGTATCGATCACTTTATCAACCGGATTCCGGATCACGCGAGCCCCTCCTTTGCTAGAAGATGCCTTGCTGGTTTACTTTTCTGGAAATGAGTTCGGCCGTGAGCAGCAAGACTAGACCGATGGCCGACTGGAACAATCCAACGGCCGTAGCCAGCGCAAATTGCGCCGATTGAATCCCAACCGTATACACATAGGTGCTGATCACCTGGGCGACATCCATGACGTAACCGTTCTGCAGGGCATACGGCTGCTCAAAGCTGATGTCCGCCATATGGCCGATCTGGATAATGAACAACACGACGATGGTCGGCTTAATTCCGGGGAGGGTGATATGCCAAATTCTTCGCAGCCGGCTCGCCCCATCCACCTCGGCGGCTTCGTACAGCTCCTTGTTGATGCCGGTAAGCGCCGCCAAATACAGGATCGTTCCCCAGCCCGCGTAGTGCCATACCCCGGCTCCCGTGTAAGTAAGAATCCACAGCACCGTATTTTCCAGGAACGGTATGGGTTGGCCGCCGACGTTTTTGATGAATTCATTCACGCTGCCGGTATGGGTCGCCAGCAATTGAATGACCATCCCGCCGACGATGACCCAGGAGATGAAATGGGGCAAATACAGCAGGGTTTGGCTTACGCGCTTGTACCACTTGACGCGCAGCTCGTTGAGCATGATCGCTAGGATGATCGGAATCGGAAACGTAAGTAAAGAGAATACATTAAGCATCAGGGTGTTGCGCAGCGCCTTGTAAAACTGCGGCATCCCAAAAATCTCCCGAAATACTTCCCATCCGACCCACTCGCTGGCCCAGATCCCCTTGAAAATGTTGTAATCCTTGAACGCAACCACGACGCCCGCCATAGGAATGTACTTAAATACGATAAAGAACGTCATCGGCAGGAACATTAGAAGATACAAAGGCCACTGTCGCCTTAAGGCGGCCATCTCCTTGCGGCGTTTGACGGGGAGCGGCGAACGCGCCCGCCTGACTTCGGTTTGCATCGGCATCCTCCTTTCGGGTGGTAAGTCTATGGCTTGGTTGCTGCTTACTATACAACAGGGGCGAACGATGTGAAATTCTCCTTTTTTGGGGCCTCTTCTCTTTTTTAAACCGGGGTTTTCACCATTTTTATATGCCTAACCTTTGTTCGGACGGCGGGCAAATAAGCGGCATTAAGCAAAAAAACGCCCCATTCAGGGAATGCTCCCTGCTTGGGACGATTTCATTGAGGTTCGATTTATCGCGTGCCGCTGCTCTGCTCTTGATAAGCCCGATGCTTCTCCTCGCGGACCTGCTGCCCGCCCATCGTTAAGTACTCGGCCACTTCCTCGTCGTAGACGGCGTCAAACTCCTCCGGCTCGGCCGTGAGGACCTTCACGAAAATCTCGTCATTCTTCTCGTTCAAAATTGCGGAGTACCGGATCTCGGAAGGAAGGATCGCATGAATTCGCGGGGGCTCGATACCGTCGGTCATGCCGTACTCCACGCTCTTCGAAGTAAATTCCTCGAACCTCGCATTGGACGCATTCGCTTTCAAATTCAAACGTTCGTCCTGGCCGCTGACATATTTGCCGTTCAAAATGATGCAATAGTCGAAATAATTGAATAACAGGCGGTCCGCATCCTTGTTCTCCAGAGTAACCGGCACCCTGTCCTCCATCCGGTACGTCACCCCCTCGATTCCGTTTTGCAGCGTGATCACGTTTTCCGGCTGCGCCATCCAATTTAAGTACTTGATGGCGGCCTCGGCGTTTTTACTCGTTTTCGGAACCATGATGTACATCCCCGTACTTTCCAGAATCGGCTTGGGCTTCTTGCCGCCGGCGCTCGTGAAGGGATCGATCGGCGTCAGGATGGCGTTCGGATCGCTCCTTTGCAATTCGGCCAGATATCCCATATACACCGGTTCATTCGTGTTCGGAGTCCCGGCGCCTACGCGTCCGTTCACCAGGTCCTTCTGAAATTGCTGGGCGAACCGGTCCAAGTGAAAGTCGGGATCGATCAAGCCTTCGTGATACAGGCGGTTCAGAAACCGGAACGCTTCCTTGTTCCCGGGCATCGTCCAGCCCGGTTCGGCGTACAAGTCTTCCTCGGTGATTCGGTCCCAATCCCAGAACGAGTACTGCAGGGGCGCGGTATGATAATAATCGATATGACCGTAGGGATAAATCGTTTCTCCGTCCTTCCGCAGCCGGTTCTCTTTAAACGCCCGAAGCGCGCGGTAGAATTCCTCCGTTGTCTCCGGCAAAGGCAAACCGGCTATGCGGAGCCAGTCTTCGCGGATCAAGGTAGTGCTTCGGGCCGTCAGCACCCGTTTGGCCGGAATCGCGAATTGGGTCCCCCGAATCCGACCGTAGCTTAAGATCTCCTCACCAAGGAGTTGTTTCAGCCGTGAACCGTGTTGGTCCAATAAAGACGACAAATCGGTTAATTTGCCCTGCGTGTAAAAATTGTAGACGGTTGGCAGGTCGTACGTAAACACGAGATCCGGCGCTTGATTCGCGGCCATGAGCACCTGCAGGCGCCTGACCTCTTCCGCTCGGGGCACGGTGACGAATTCAACTTTAATCCGCTCCGGGTCCCCGAAATGCTCCTGAATGTACTGCGTCATTGCGTTATCGGTAATCGTCGGCGCGCCGATCGGCTTGTTGCTGCGCTCAAACAGTTCGATGCTTAGCGTCGTCCAGCCTTCGTCCCCCGCCGCGAATCCGTCCGCATCAAGGAGCGGAACCGAGTCCGGCGCCCCCCTCAGCCTTTCCGCCCCCTCAATTCCGCTGCAGCCCGCCAATAATCCCGCCAGCACAACGGCTAATGTCAGTTTCGATAACCACGACTGCGGCCTTGGAAGCGGCATGTCGATCCTCCTCCCTCGTTTGGGTCACAACGTATTAAATTGTACGGTACATATTGCGGTACTCCCCCGGCGGGATGTCCTGATATTTCTTGAATGCGCGATAGAAAGAATTCACGTTTTGGTAACCGCTACGTTCCGCAACCGACTGGATCGAATTCTCGGTTTCCAGCAAGAGCTGTTTGGCGTGCTGCATCCGGACTTTTAAGACGTAATCCACGAATTTCTCGCCCATTTCCTCTTTGAAAATAACGCTCAGCGCGCTGGGCTGAAGGTTCAGGTAGTCGCTCACTTGGACCAGAGAGAGGCCCGGATCGGCAAAATGCGCATCGATATAATGCTTGGCCTGCATCGCCAAACTATGATGCCTGCGAGCTTGGCGGTCCTCTTCCACGCACGCCTCGAACTGGTTCATGAGGCTCATGAACTGTTCCTGAAATTCTTCCAGCGTCTCCGCCGTTTCGGCCAGGCTGGCGAACCGCTCCTGATAATCGCCTTTCCAGCGGGCTTGAATCGGGGAAGACAAGGCCAGCACCGCTTTATCCATCCGTTTGATGAACGCCTGGGCAAACTCCGCCATATCCCGCTTGCGAAACCGCATCTTCCCGAGCTGGGCGAAGAGCTGCGTTAATTTCCCCCGCCATTCGCTTTCATTCGTGCGGAAGGACTGGGCGGCGTAATCCAAGGCTTGCAGGTAAGCGTATCTGTCCGGATTTAACATGCCCGCGCTTTTCCGGTTGTCGATGATCGAATGGATGCCGACAACGGTCTTGAGCTCCACGTTCTCATACGCGTTCCGGTAGGAATCCGCGATGGTTTCGATCGATTTCGAATCCGCTCCGATGCCGATCGATATCGTCAGCTCGAGATGCTGATGGATCCATTTCTTGAATTCCTCCGCATAGGCGGCGATCGCCCGGCTGCTGCGCGGATCGGATGCCGTATGATGCACGACGAAGGCGATCCGGTGCGGTTCCATCCAAGCGTGCCAGACATAGGCATGATGGCTTTGTCCCAGATCGCGAAAGGCGCTTTCGATGATAAATTTGAGTAAATGCTGGTCCCTTACCTTGTATTTGTCCGTAAACCCGGCGTACCGGTCCAATTCCGCCACCATCACGCCTAACCGGTCATACGGCGCGGACAGGTTGAACTCGGCCAGCCGCTGCCTGAATTCCTCGTCCGTCAAAACAAGATGCCCTGCCAGCAAATCATGAAAAAGCCGCTGCTGCCGCAGCAAGCTGTCTTCCTTATGCAGATTCTCGTAATCCAGCGACCGCTTCAGCAGATGGTCCAACGCCGTCTCGATGAAAGTAAACTCATTGTTCGCCCCTTTGATGCCGAGCTCCTCGCTTTTCCGGTTCGAAAACTGGCTGACTTTCTCCATAATCGATTGGATCGGCTTGTAATGGATATGAGTTACAATCGTAAACCCGATCAGAGCCAGCAGGATCAAGATCACCCAAATGACCATCCAGGCGTTCGAGAAAAGGGACAACCAGCTGTAGCCCTGATCATTGACCCCCTCCGAGATATAAGTCCAGCCGGTATAATCGGATTGAACCCGTAGATCATTCACGGCGTGGCCCGAGTCCGGTCGGCTCTCCTCTGAACTAGCGTCAATCAGACGGACTTGATTGTAATCGCTTTCACTTAAGGAATTGAGATATTCCAGAAATGAGCGCTGATACACGTTCACCACGAGGGCCCCGCGCATGTCATCTCCGGTATAAGCGAATTTCACCAGCGAGACGACCTGCTGCTGCTCCTCCCCTTGAGGCAAATAGGCGAAGGCGCGCGGATTAAACCAGCCTGCGGAATCTTTCCGGCCGTAGTTGGCCATCAAGAAATCCGCATCGCCGAACGCATCCAGCGAATACGACCCCAAATCCGAGATAATTCGCTGTCCGGCTTCATTATAGATGTAGATGGTGTTGGCAAAAGGCAGGGCCAAGCTCAATTCGATCATCTTCTTCTGCAGCAGGAAGTCATCCAGCGCATCCTTGGGGCCGCTCGTGAAATAGTCCTGGATCTCGCCGTCCATCAACAATTTGCTGGCGACGTTGCGCTCGATCAGCATCAGATTCGCATCCGCATTAAATACGATCCGATCCAGAATCGCCTTGTTGGTCTCCAGGTATTTTCGCTCGGAAGCGTTGTTCAGGGCCAGGAAAATTACGAAGATCATCGAGGAAATGATGACGAAGAGAATCGGTGCATAGGAAAGAATCGTGCGGTAATACCAGTTCATTCTCATATAGCCAACTCTCCCAAACCGTTTCATTCATTATAAGAGATCCCTTTCCTGTTGTTAATTCACAATTTATTCGAGACTCACATTTTTTATTTAAGTTTTTAGATACTTATTGCGCTGCATTGCTGTAAGGCATTAAAATATTAATTAAGTAAAATTTTCATTTTGTTATATAGAACAAATTAGGAGATGATCTATTGAGGACAATCAAACGCCTAGCTTTATCTTCCGTCATTCTGGGTTTGATTCTTGCATCCGGTGTCACGGAAACGGCCTATGGTGCAGTTGCCAGCCATGCCGTCGCGGCGGAAGTCGTCGGCGACGTTTATGTGGCGAAAAGCGGGGGGACGAAGGAAGTTCGCGTGTTCGACGGGATGACCTTCGAGGAAGGGGATTTCCTCCATGTCGGAAAAGGCGGAAGCTTGAAGCTTCGGATCTCCGATCGTGACGACGAGATCGTCCTCGGCGAGAATTGGAGCGGGACGTTGTCCAAACTGCGGAAGAACGCTTCCGGCGCAACAGAGACAGCCTTTCATACCTGGTCGGGCTCAATGATGAACCACGTCCAGGACCTGAACGGAACGAAGGGCTCTTACCGGGTCGAGACGCCGACGGCCGAAATGAGCGTTCAAGGGACGCACTTCATGGTCGGAACCGACCCGGTTCTCGGGACGACATACGCCGCCGTATTGTCCGGCAAGGTTGCCGTATCGCCGATGATTCCCGGGACAACCGACCATTCTGACGCAACGAACGCATCCAGAGAGATGATCGTGTGGCCGGCGCAGCAAATCGAACAGTATCCCCAAGTCTTGCCGGCCAATCACCCGATCGACCCCAAGCAGTTGACTGCTCTGACCCCCAAATCGGTCTTGGCCAGCCTGATAGGTTCCACCGGCAAGATCGATCAGGAGAACCGGCAGGCCCCAGTCCCGGCAGGGCAAATGCCCCTCTCTCCCGATTACTATCAAGATTCCGTCCAGCAGATCATTAATCAAGCAAACGGCCTGCTGACTCAGCAAGAGATCCAAGGGCTTCTGAATCAATACAACCCAAGCGGCGCCCCGTCTCCCTACGAGCCGTTTCGGCAGGTTGCCCCTCCGGCGAATCCTTTAGCGAACGATCCGGAATATCGGAAGCGGCAGGAGCAATTAGCGGAAGCGAAAGCACGCATGCAGCAAAAAGCCACTGCGAAAGAAGAAACGAAACAGGCCGTCATCGATTCAAACCAGGCGCTTATCCGGCAAATCCAGCAGCAGGCGGAGGCGCTCAAGCAACAAAACGAACAACGGGCGCAGGAAAAAGCGCAAGAAGCCAAAGACAAGTACTTGTCCGAGCTGACTGATGCCCAAAGAAACGCGTTGGAAGATCGCATTCAACAGAAAGAGGCGGAAAAGATTCGTCAACAGCAAGGGACGAAGAACCCCGGCACCGCGAATCCTCCCGATACGAAACCGCCTTCCGGCGGAAGTTCAAGCGGCGGAAGCACGGGCGGAAATTCTTCCGGGCCGATCCGGCTTGCGACATCAACGACGGTTCAAGTCAGTCCCGCCTCGATTTATGCAGGCGAGCCCTTCGTTCTGACGGCCCACGTGACGATCTCTCAAACGGAACGACCCGTTCCCGACGGTACATCCGTAGCCTTCCGCATAGGGACGCAAACGATCGCGACGGGATCAACGGTTAACGGCATCGCTACGGCCCGCATCTCCTCCGAAGAAAGCTATGCACGGCTTCATCCCGCAGATTACCGTGTGAGTGCACAAACCGCGGAGTCCCCAACGATGCAAGCGAGCACTTCCTTCCCGGTCGTGCTGAATGTCAAGAAGGCCGAAACGTCAACGGCGGTGAAGGTACCTCACCGGGAAGTCGCGGTCGGCGAGACGATTCCGTTTACCGTCAGCGTAACGCCGCTGCATGGTCCCGTACCGGTCTCCGGGAGCGTAAAGCTGTACGAGGATGACCGGGAGCTCGCAACCAAGCCAATCGGCGCGGACGGCACCGTCGTCTTCGACATACCGATCGAAGGGACGGGATCGGACGAGCCCCGAACCTATAAAGCGGAGTTCGCCGGCACAGAGAAACTCGCGGGGAGCGAAGGCACGATCCAATTGCTCGTCACGGAGATGGAGTTACCGGCTTACGCATTTATGCGAATCGACCGGATCTCACCGACGCAGTTCCAAGCGGTGGTTACGCTCGATCGGTTCACCGGCGAAATGGAGCTGTCCGAGGCCCAGCTCGAGTTCGTCTACGCCCGCGGCGTGGAGCTCGAGCAAGGCGAGGGAACCACGTATTACAATCCCGGCAAATTCTCGCCGTCTACGGTGACGGAATCGGTATACGTCAGCGAGAGCGAGCATGACGGCGAAGAAGTGTACATGGCGGAATATTCCTTCAAGGTGGAGAACGGAGCCGCCTTCGCAACCGAAGAAGCCTTCGTCGTACTTCCGTTTATGATCGTCGATGCAGCGGCCAGCGACAGAATCATGATGATCGCCTGGAGATTTTACGGCCTAAACGGCAATCCGATCGAGGTCCGTACGGAGGAAGAACAAGCAAATATGCAGACCCAATTCCTAAAGAATGAGGAGAACTTATGAAAATCTATCGAGCATTTGGCGTCTGCGGATTGACTGCCGCTTTTCTTCTGGGAGGCGCCCTCCCTGCCGGAGCAACGGTATATTCGCCGGAAGGCAGGCCCCTGATCGAAACGACGGAGGCGGCCGGCAGCGGCGAATACGAAGAGTGGAACGGTACCGCGGCGGAGGCGGCATTCCGTCATCCCGGCGCGGTGCTGGCGCTGACGGATGGAACGGTGCTGGCGTCCGATACGGACAATCATCGGATTCGCATCATTCGGAACGGCCGTGCGGCCGTTTACGCCGGAACGGAACATAATATCCTGACGGGAGATGGCGGTATCCCGCAAGGGGCTTACGCCGACGGGCTAGCCGATACGAGCTTCTTCTCAAGCCCGCTCGGGATGGCTTCCGACGCCTTGGGAAATGTGTATGTTGCCGACCGTGGAAATCATGCGGTCCGCAAAATCTCTCCGGACGGTGTCGTATCCACCCTTGCCGGCAGCGGGTTAATGGGGAGCACGGACGGGAAAGGAGGCGCCGCCGCCTTCTACGCCCCGTCCGACGTCGCGGTTGATCCGGCAGGCAATGTCTACGTCGCCGATACGCTGAACCACGCGATTCGAAAGATCGGCGCCAACGGCCAAGTAACGACGCTTAACGCCCTGCCGGAGCGGACAGCCGAAGTCTTCAGCGGCGTCGTGGAAGGGACCGGCGATTTTCGGGATGGTCCGATCGCCGAAGCGCGATTCAACGAGCCTAGCGGGCTGGCGCTCGACGCGAAGGGCAATCTGTATATCGCCGATACCGGCAACCAACGCATCCGTTATATGGATTTCAACGAAGGAACCGTCCGCACAGTCGCGGGCGGCGGCGAGTTGGACGAAGACAAGCTATACGTCGAAGGGGCTTATGCCGACGGCCCCGCCACCGCGGCTCGATTTTACAGTCCCCGCGGCATTGCCATTGCCGCGGCGGGCGGCGTCTACATCGCCGACAGCCTGAACCACGCCGTTCGCTATTTGAAGGACGGACGCGTGACGACGATCGCGGGTCAGGCTGGCGAGTACGGCAACGCCAACGGGCTCGACGAGACGGCGAGGTTATACCGGCCGTCCGACGTTTCGATTGATCAGGATGGCAATCTCTACGTTGCGGATACGTTAAACAACAAGTTACGCAAGATCGAATTCTATGCGTTGCCGAGCGGCTGGGAAGCAAACGGGGCGATCCGAATCCTTCATAACCGCCAGGAAATTGCGCTAGACACGCCTCCCGAATTAAGGGACGGGCGAGCGATGCTGCCATTGCGCGCCGTGGCGGAGACGCTCGGTTACACGGTAACCTTCGAAGGCCAACGGATCGGCTTAAGCGGGCCAAACGGAACGGTATCCTTTAGTCCCGGCTCCCCCGAGTTAACCTTGGGGACGGCTCCCGGGACTACCGTACGACTAGAAGCCTCGCCTTATATTAACAAAGGAATCACCTATGTCCCCGTCCGATTGATCGCCGAATCTCTGGGCACCTCGGTCGACTGGCACGCGGAAACCAAGACGTTGTTGCTGCGGGATTAATATCCGATATAAAGGACCGGCTCTCATGCCTTGCAAGCTTGGCATGAGGGCTGGTCCAATCTTTTACCTCGGCCGATCCGCGCCTCCGCATGTTCGACGAGTCGACGGCCGATGCCTTTCCCATGATGATCCGGATGAACAAAAAGGCTTCGATCTTAGTCCCATTCAGTCCAATAAACCCCACCGGTTCATGGTTCTCATGATATGTCCAAATCTCCACCAGTTTGTTATCATCCTGATTGTTATTTAACCCGTTCCTCCGGGTCCTCACACCAGGAAGCCGCAACATAAAAGCATTGCAAAGCGGACCATCGAAAATCGGACAGCATGCTCCCCAAGGGTAGTTAAACACGCCGAACTCTACGAGTTCAATTATACCGTCTATTCCTGGACCGCCCAGCGCCACCATGCCGATCTCTCTATTCTATCTTCATATTTTATTTTCCGATTACCAAGTTGCAGGCTGATTCTATATACTAGGAGTTGAACAGAATTTCTTGAAGGAGATTACACCATGTACGATTACTTAATTGTAGGTGCCGGCTTGTTCGGCTCCGTATTTGCCTATGAAGCACGCCAAAGGGGCAAACGCTGCCTTGTTATCGATAAAAGGGATCATATCGGCGGGAATGTCTATACCGAGCCCGTGGAAGGAATCAACGTCCATAAATACGGCGCCCATATTTTCCACACGAACAGCAAGCCGATCTGGGATTACGTCAATCAATTCGTTGAATTTAACCGGTATACCAACGCGCCTATCGCCAATTACAAGGGCGAGCTGTACAACTTGCCTTTCAACATGAACACCTTCAACAAATTATGGGGCGTGATTACGCCGGCTGAGGCAAAACAAAAGATCGAAGAACAGAAAATGGCGGCCGGCATTTCGGAGCCCCAAAATTTGGAGGAGCAAGCGATCTCGCTCGTAGGGACGGATATTTACGAGAAGCTAATCAAGGGCTACACGGAGAAGCAATGGGGACGATCCGCAAAAGACCTGCCCTCGTTCATCATCAAGCGTCTGCCCGTTCGTTTCACTTACGACAACAATTATTTCAATGACCAATATCAAGGCATTCCTAAGGGCGGCTACAGCTTAATCATCAAAAACATGCTGGAGGGGACGGAAGTCCGGCTGAACGCCGATTTCTTCGAACGGCGCGAGGACTTTACGAAGCTGGCGAACAAGGTTGTCTTCACGGGGATGATCGATCAATATTTTGACTACAGATACGGCGTTTTGGAATACCGGAGCTTGCGGTTTGAGACGAAGGTCATGGACCATACCGACAACTTTCAAGGTAATGCCGTGGTGAATTATACGGACCGGGAAACCCCTTATACCCGCATCATTGAACATAAGCATTTCGAGTTCGGCATCCAGGAGAAGACCGTCGTGACGGAAGAATATCCTCTGGAATGGAAACCCGGGCTCGAACCGTATTATCCGATTAACGACGATAAAAACAATGAAACCTACAAGCAGTACAAGCGGTTGGCGGATCAAGAGCCTCATGTTATATTCGGCGGCCGGTTAGCCTCCTACAAATATTACGATATGCATCAGGTCATTGCCGAGGCCCTGACCGCGGTTCATAACGAATTTGGAGAATAAATCGTTCTTCAATTTGAGAATGGTTACTTTTTGCTTAACGACATAAAAAGAGGGGCGTCCCTTCGTCATCTATGATGACTTATAGGAACGCCTCTTCTGGAGTAGGGTCAATCATTAAGTCTGTTGTATGTCGGTTGCCGTAAACTTAATTATCAGCTTGATTATGAGCCAATCTGAGCAGCAGGGTTACGGCTTCCGCCCGCGTCACAGGATCGTTGGGGGCAAAACGGTTGTTCTCTTTGCCTTCGATCAGCCCGGCTTGATACAGCGCCGCAGCGTAACCCGCTCCCCATGAAGGAATTTGATCCGAATCGGCATAAGGCAAGGTAGCATTGGTTTCGGGCTGCAAATTCAGCGCGCGTGCAACCAGGGCTACGAATTCCATCCGAGTGATCTTGGCGCCGGGACGAAAAGTTCCGTCCTCGTAACCGTTCGCCAATCCGGATTTGACCGCACCGGCAATATAAGGTCTCGCCCAGACCGGGATCTTGGCGGCATCCTTAAACGAGAGCGTCATATCTTCCTGTTCCAAACCAAGCGCACGGCCCAGCATCACCAGTAATTCACTGCGCGTCACCGCGCCATTCGGGCGGAACGTCCCGTCTTCATAGCCTTTGATGATTCCGCTCTCGACCGCTGTAGCAATCGCTTCACGCGCCCAGTGGTTCGCAATGTCCGTAAACTGCGGCAGGGTCGTTTCCGTATTTCCATCAGCGCCGCTGTTGTTGCCGTTACTAGTATTCCCATTGTGGGTGCCATTTCCATTGGTTCCGTCATTACGGTGGCTGCCATCGCTATTGTTGTTGGTTCCGCTATTGGCACCGCCGTTGCTTCCGCCGCCGTTGCCTGGATTTCCGGGATTTCCGTCAGGCTTCGCCTTGACGGTCAGAACGAAGGTCTTCTGCATCTTCACTCCGTTCTTTTCTAAAGTAGCGGTCAGCGTTACTTGCGTCGTGACGGAAGGACGCTTAACGATCCCCGTTTCTGAGATCACCCCCGGATCGCTGGAAGCCCAGGTAATTGTACTTCCATGCTCCCCTGTCTTCCCCAACGTTACGTTTTGGGTTACCGAGGAATCCGAGTCTCCGGCAGCAAATCCAATTTTCAGTGCCGCGTAATCCAATTCGACATCCGAAAGCCCCGGCAAATCGGCTAACGTAATGGTGACCGAATCCGTGTTGATTGGAACGGTAACGATTCCTTTCCCCTCATCGACCACACCGACGGAGGTTTCCAGAATATTGTTCACCATGCTAGGCAACTGAATACTGAAGCTGGCGTTGTCCGTATCCGCTTTCGCTTGCTCCAAACGGCGGGTTAATGTAACGATGAGTTGGTTTGCTTGTCTTTCGATTTTATAGCCCACTCTACCGCCCTGGAAGGCAGGATAGTTCTGTACTTCGGCCACGACATGATTAGGCAACGCGGCGTTCTCAACCCATTCTTTAGGGATCCCGCGGCCAATGATAATCTCGTACTTCTCGTTTTGATCAAAAATCCTTTCGGCAATAAGCGAATCCCTCAACACCTTGGAGTTGACCGCCTGCCCCCACATATGCTGGGCCGATCCGCCGCCGCCAGGCGTATTTTGAAGGCCTAGCCACTCATTCGTCGCCGTCCATGGACTTGATGCCGCAGGATAGGCAACGCCTTCCCACCAGCTGAACGGTCCGCTCATAGAATTTTCAATCATAAATTCATACGCTTTGATTCCCATATCTCTGTACTGTTCCCCGCGAAGCGCCGAGCTGCCGTAACCGGCATTATAAGCGCTGGAATAGAAGCCATGCGGATAACCGCCAAAGTTATAGGGCGAGTCGGTTGTTTGCTCGTTCATGCGTCTTTCGATGCCATACGTATAAGTATCATCCATCATCGTCAGGTTGATATTGTCTTCCGGCTGCTCCGCACCGTATAGATAACCATCCCACAGCCATCTTCCGAACAGGTACATGGAAGCCCAGTTGGCATCCCTGGAATCCCTCATCCGGTTTTTGTCGTTGCTTTCAACCACAGAGGCCGGAATGTAGCGGAGGCCGTTATCGGCAATCGTCTTTTGCAATTTGTCCGTGAATTTTGTCAGCAGATCGGCATGTTGGGCTTCGGCCCAATCGGCTTCCGCCAAATAGCTTGCTTCCCCTTTGATCCGATAGAGTTCGCGGGTAATGTACTCATAAGCCGCCAACCCCATAAGAGCGGAATAATTGTCAATGGTCCAATAGCCTTTATCATCGATGGCATAGGTTTCTTTCATAATGCCGCCGTCGCCCATGCGATCGGTTTCAATACTCCTTGCCCCGATCTTGACTCTTTTCTCAAATACGGTTCCCTGCGAACCGTCGTCCCCCGTCATCATTTTATCAAAAATGGAGGCATCCCCTGTTTTGCTTAAATATACGGCATAGGCCCAAGGAAGCTTCCAGTTGGCATCCCAATATTGGTCGGGATCCACTTCACCGGTCTCGATATTGATTCCCCCGGTCAATGGAATACTGTTCAAATAATCCTCGGCATAAGCAAAATCGCCGCTTTCGATTAATTGCACCAGGATGCCGATCGTGTCGTGAGAAAATAATCTTGCATACCCGTTCTCCCCGACATGCAGATATGTGTCGTCTTTGATGATTAAGGTATAGATATAACCCGCTTTAAAAGCATGAACCAGTTCCTGATTCGGCAAATCAAGATCTACAATGGCGGAGAGCCTGTTATTCCAATATAACTTCATCGCATTGTAGTTATCGTCAAAATTTCCCTGTCCAGCTACTTGCTCTCTGGTTAAAGAAGTGAAGACTGTTTTACCCTCGTCAAAATATTCGTACTTATCCGCTTCGATCGCATAATCGCGGATCACGGTTTCCCCCGGAGCAATCGTATGCACCAGATTGGCCGCCTCATTGATGGCAATCAAGTTGTTCGATACGACGGGCAGCAACCTGGTCTCGCCGGAATGATTGGTAACGGTCATTCTGGAATAGTTGATCACGTAATCTTTTCCGTCCACCGTATGTTTATTGGCAAAAGATTCGATTTTATATTCCATGTCATTCTTGGCATATTCGTTGATGAATGCCGGCAGATAACCCTCGGCATTATACCATTTGATGTTTGATGTATCCGTTACACCGAAAGTAACCATCTGTTTCGGAGCTACAGGTCCATGTTGATAATGACGGTAACCCCCGATTTGATACGAGCCGTCAAGAAAAGCCAGCGAAGCGTTCTTGTCTCCCTCGAACCCGAATGCAGCCGTCATTTGCGGATGGGCTTCAAATTGATATTGGCCTTCCCCGCGCAATGACTCCAGTGCGTTCAGCACCTTGGAATAAGCCATGATGCGATCCTGATCCGCAGCTCCTGCACCGAGTGCCAGCGCTTCTTGGACGGCCTTCTTCAATTCGTCCACCGATTCCGCCGTATAGCCGGTCACAACCGAATTTCGAATGGAACCGATCTGTTCCGCCACTTCATCCAGCCCAATGTTCAGCACCAGGCGGCTTATGGCTAACTCTAACTGATCATAGGCCAGATCCAGATCCGCTTGCCTTACATCCATATTGTTCAATTGAGCACGGGCTTGTGTCAGCGCGAGTTCAACTTGAGACCAGCTCGAACTATTGAACAGCCTTCTGTTATAATGTTCGGCGTCCTTGACGAGAGACTGCAAACCGCTTCGATCCACATCGCTCTTCTCGACAATGCGCAGCATTCCCGTGCCGAGATCCGATTCGGATTTGAAAACGCCGGAAACCGATTTGCCGAAATACTCGTTTTGCGATTCGAAGCTTTTGTTCATTACCTTCCAGCGGTATTCGCCCGAACCCAGCGCTTGCTGCGATAAAACAAGGGCGTACCGCGTATTTTGTGTTAGAGCATACTGGAGCGGAACCGTTGTGATCGCGCCGCTTATCACCTGATTCTGAGCGACGGACGTCTCGGCCAATGCCGTCCCTGTCGGCAGTCCTTGGCTGTCCGTCGCATACAATTTAACCAACAGATCGCTGACCGGCTCGTTCGCTCTATTGACTACAACCTGAACATATTCCATCTCGAAACTTTCATTAACCGTAAACGTCTGATATCGGTCTTGCTGGTCCCCTCTAGCGCCGAAAGTATATTCTTTCGATCCGCTGCCCATAAAGTCAATTTTAATCCGGGTCTCTCGCTTTTTGAGAGCCGCCTGAGCGTCTAACAAAGCTTGGAGAGCGTCATCGACTTCCTGCTGCGTTGCATCCGGTTTCTCAAGGAGGGTCTTGGCGGTTTCCCTCGCGGTTACGAAAGCTTGCCAGGAAACGTCCGTGAATAGCCCCTTCGTCATATCCTTAACTTTGCTATATTCATTGTGCAGGGCAATTTTATCGACAACGTCCGCGCTGCTTAGCGCCAATCCGGAAAACGTCATGTTCCCGTCTCTTGCTTTGGCTTGTGTCAATCTGCCTTCCACTTTCAAACTAACGTTCGCAGGGATCGCGATCTGATATTTATAGATCTGCGGAGTACCGCCCGCACCTAATTTTATTGTCTTGAACCAAACATCGTCACTGTAAATGTGGATGTCCGCATCCGCTTGCCATACCCCGACTCCGAATACGACAGTGCTCTCCTGCGGCTGCGGAGCGATTTCAAAATTCCAGCCTACATTGTCGTAAGTCCCCGGATCGCGGCTTGCTTTTGGAAAAAAGATGGCAAACCCGGTGTCCTTGTCGCCTTGCTCGTACCCGGCCATGCCATCCGTCCAGGAGTAAGACAAGTAATTGGCATCCCCGCCCTTGTCGGCTTTCCCTTCGGTTCCCGTGTCTCCATACACGCTGAAAGTGACGGTACTGGAGGACGCTTTTTTGATTTCTATCATATTCCCTTGAGCGTCCCCTTTAAGATGCAGCCAGTCCTCATTGCCGACCTTCGACAGATCCAGCTTGTATTCGCCTTGAACCTGGCCTTCCGCAATCTTCAGCGCCGGCGCGGCGTGGGCAGTTTGAAACGGGCCAATCGACGTAACGAGCAGACCTCCCAACAGGATCAGCGAGGTTAGTTTGGTGAGCGTTTTTTTCATTGCCCCTCTTGCCTCCTTCTTGATTTTCGAAAAACGGCTGAACCTTGGCATAGCCGAAAGTCCAGCCCGGTAATTAATTTTCTCCGTATTCGTCTTGCAGATGGTTCAGCAGTTGCTCCACCGTCAATCCGTCTTTTTTGAAAATAATTTCCTCCACGCCTTTCAACAGATCGGCATGAAACGCTTTGGTTTGTTCCGGATAAGCAAACGGCATCCCGACTTTTTCCATATTGTCAAATACCGGTTTCAATTCCGGGTTTTGTTCCAGATATTTCGGAAGAAGCGCGGATACGGCCGGCGAGTAACCCACCGCATCGATCGCGTTGACTTGCGCTTCATCCCTTAGCGCATATTTGATGACCGACATCGCTTCTTCTTTATGCTTGCTGCCGGCCAGAATGGACAGGCCGTGGGAGTAAGCGCTTTGCGCTTCAACCGTGCCCTTCGGCATGGGCAAAGCGATCATTTCCATATCCGGATTGGCTTCTTTCAAGTGGCCGACATACCACGGGCCCGCCGTGGACATCGCGCCTTTCTCCTGGCTGAACACTTCGCCGTCCCATGGGGCTCCCACTTCGATCGGGGCAATAGCAACCTGATTTTTCAGGAACAAATCGACAAAGAATTGCACGCCGGCCACGTTTTCTTTGGAATTGATCGTTTTCCCGAACCCCCAATCTCCACCGAAAGCGTGTACATATTGCGTGATATGGAAAGGATCGATGCTGCCGATGATTCCTTTGACATCGTTGGTGGTCATGGCTTTGGCCAGTTCAACCACCTCATCCATCGTTTCCGGATATTTCGTGATCCCCGATTGCTCGAACATGGTTTTGTTGATCGCCAGCATAGAAGTGGAAGAATCGTAAGGAATGCCGTACAGTTTATCGTCGTCCGTCCAGCCTTTGTATAGCGAAGCGGTAATCCGGTCCTTCTCGAACCCAACCTGGTCGATGAGCTCATCCAGCGGGGCTAAAACGCCCTTTTTGATATACTCGTAGTTTCCTTCATCAGACATGGCGATAATGTCGGGACCTACGCCTGCAGCAATGGCCGATGGAATCGCTTTCCAAAATTCATCGCTCGTAGGATACATTTGCATTTTGACTCTAATGTTCGGATATTCTTTTTCAATCCCGTCCACCATAAACTCAAAGTTCTTCTGCTCGGACGCATTGGCCCAATACGCCATCGTCACCTCGACGGTTTCCTTCTTTTCTTGCTTGGCTCCTTCGCCATTGCCTGAAGCGCTGTTGTTCGTGCTGCCGGCATTGGAATTCGATCCGCACCCTGCTGCGGCAAGCATCAGCAATAGGGAGCATAATAACAGGACTACGTTCTTTCTCATCTGTCACTACCCCTTTAATGAGTATGAATTTCACCTGAAGCGGTGTTACCTTCATCTTAGCTGGGCGGAATAACGGGGCAAACAGAGGATATTTACATATCTCCGCGATTTTTTACTTTCCCAAGCAAGTTTTGCGATATTCGTTTGGCGGGAGCCCGTATAGCTTCTTAAAGCAGATATAATAGTTATCAATGCTATTAAACCCGACCTTCTCCGCAATCTCATAAGTTTTCAATTTCCCATCCTTCAATAATTCAAGCGATTGCTTGACGCGGTAGCGGTTGATGTAAGGAATCAGCATAGAGCCGGTCTCTTCCTTAAAAATACGACTCAAGTAGCTGTGATTCAGACCGACGTAATTTGCCAGTTCATCCAAGGTCAGATCATGCGCATAATTTTGGTGAATATAATGGATCACCCTTTTGATTTTGTAGTTCGTGGAAGCCCCGTCCGCACGGGTCTCCCGGAAGGCCTCCAGTTCCCGAACCAAGAGGAGGCGAAGCTCCTCCACCCGCTCCGCTGCCATAATATCCCGCATTCCTGCGGAGTCCTCCTCTCCGCTTCCTTCCTTCAGGAACGACTGGATCAGATAGTGCAGGTTTACGCAGAACTCCAAGGCTTCACGACGCCCGACACACCGCTTTCCCTTGATCTCGTCGAACAACCCATGAATAACAGTGATCGCCTCCGTTACGTTCTTTTCGGTTAAAGCCTTTTTGACGCCCTGCTCGGCCCGTAAGAATAGAGGTTTGGCATCCTCCCCTTTTAGGGCACCGGGTTCGAAAGCTACCACATTGCCCCGATCCTCAAAAAACAGCATTTCCGAAGCTTCCCGCGCTTCATGATACGCCTTGGGGATTTCAAGCAGATCGGGATGGAGACCGCTGACGCTGAAACTGACTTGGATATTCAGAAATTGCTTTAGCGTCTTTTCGATTTTGCGGATCAATCTCCAGCGATCTTCCCATATCTCGTTCATACTTCGGGTTTCCGAATCGGATTTCAGGATGACGATTTCCTTCGGCCCCATTTGAAACAGTTCCAGTTCCTTGTACCGGTTCAGCACTTCATGTAGAATATTTAGGATCGAAAAACCAAGCAGATGCTCCATGCCTTTCTTATAGCGCTCTTTTACTTTCTCGTACTGGTCGATACTCACCAGGATGCAGCATACATTCGGCTGCTTCAGATTCAGGCCGTACAACTTCTTCTTTTGTTCAATCTCCCATTGATGCCGAACGACCCCAATCGCCAGATCGCGCAAAAATAGAGTTTTCAATTCATTGCGGTTCTTCTCCATGTTTTGTTGAAAAGATGCAAGGTGATCCTCCTTTGGCCGGTGATGGAGCAGCTTCTGAACGCGAACCATAGCATCGAACACGGCCGCCCGGGTTAAATTGGGCTTATGAATGTAATCGCTGGCCCCCAGCCGCATGGCTTCCCTGACGTATTCAAACTCGTTATGGCTGCTGAGAATAATGACTTTGCCGGAATACTCCCTTTGCTGCAGCTCTCTCAGCACTTCAAGCCCATCCATCAACGGCATTCGGATATCCAGGAAGAGGACATCCGGACGGAGCTCATCGATCTTCTCCAACGCCTCCCGTCCATTCGAGGCCTCCCCAACCAGATAATAACCATGCTGCTCCCAGTCCAGAAAGGTCTTGAAATTCATCCGGATAAAAGACTCGTCATCCACAATCATGATTTTCATATCGCCGTTCCCTCCTCACGGACTTGATTGAGTTCCGAATGGTGCAAGATCGCGGGGATCAGAATGCGCACCGTTGTTCCTTCATCCGGATGACTATGAATGGATACCCCATACCTCCGGCCAAAATGAAGCTTCAATCTCCGGGACACATTCCCGATCCCGATCGAATTCATCGTCTGTTCATTGGACGTTTCCTGTTGCAACAGCTCATTCAGCCGATCTGGCTCGATCCCGCATCCGTTGTCGGAGATGGTGAATCGGATATCGCTTTCCACAAGCTCCGCATGGATGTTCAGAATGTATTGCCGGTCATCCCCGGCAAACGCATGAAATACCGCATTTTCCACAAACGGCTGTACCAAAAACTTCAGTGTTCTGTAGGGCAGAACCTCCGGCGCGACATCCATCTCAAAGTCAAACACATTATAGTAGCGCAGCTGGAGCAGTTCGAGATAACTCCGAATAAACGTCATTTCCTCCTCAATCGAGACAAATTCCCGGGTATTGCGCGTGGAAAAAGACAAAACCCGGATCATATCATCAATCGCATCCGTAATGTTGTCCGCCATCTGGGCCTGGGACATCCATTTAATGACCGAAAGCGTATTGTAGATGAAATGGGGATTAATTTGGTTTTGAAGCGCATTCATCTCCGCACTTCTTTTTTTCTTCTCCTCCAGTTTGATTTGTTCAATCAATTCCTTGATTTCGGCCGTCATCCGGTTAAACGAACGGGAGAGATGCCCCACTTCATCCAGACTGTCCTGCCGGGAAACCACATTAAAGTCGCCTTTCTCGACCTTGCGCATTAAGCGGTTCAACCTGCGGATCGGATTGGAAATGCTGCCGGATACGAAGTACGCCGTTACGAATCCGAGTACAACGAGCAACCCTACCAGTAACATAGCAAAATTGCGAATCCGATTGATTTCGGCAAACAGCTTGTTGCGGTGAATAAGACTGTAAAACTCCCAGCCCGAAACGCTCGATGTATGATGAACGACATAGTAATTGCGATTTCCCCGTTCAATTTCACCCATCAGCTGATGGAGATCCGCCCCAATCATTCCCGGCGTCGCGCTGAACACCACCGTTCCTTGTTCATCCACGATGAATTGATTAACATCCCGCTTGTCCGTAAGTCCGCTAAACAGCTGTTCCAGCTGCTCCACCCGGAAGTTAACCAGCAGCACCCCCAACTTCTGATAGTTGTTTGCATCCACCAGCACCCTGCCCACGGACAATACGGAACGGGGTTTGGCGTACATCTGCTTCTCCTCGTGCATGCCGATCAGAACCGGCTTCTCCGCATTGTCCAGAATCTTCCGGTACCAGGGTTCATTCACGGGACTGTATTTATAATTAAAAGTCGTATCATAGCCCCTTCGATAAATTAAAGCGCTGTTCACGGGATAGATTAAAATCGAATCGATGCTTGGATTAAACGTCATCAGATTCTTAAATACGCTGTCGCTAATATAGCGGTAGTCCATACTCTTCTCGAAGGTTTCATAAGGCACGGCGGAGTAATCCTTCGATAGAATTTCCATCAGCGTTTGGTCATAGAACGGCTGTTCCGACGATTTGATCATGCTGCTGACGAAGGAATCCGCCGTGGAGACCATTTGCCGATTCGTCTCCTGAAAAGATTTGACGATACGGGATTCGAATATCGACATGGCATAGGTATAGAAGTAAATGCTGACCACCACTAGAGGGACAATCATGAGTATCGAATAGGTCAAAAACAGCTTCTGCCGAATGCTTCGATCCTGAAATCGCTTCCACATTAACGCATATCGACTCCTTTACGCGACAATCCATAAACTATGTAAGTTGAACGTTATAGACGGTCGAAAAGCAACGTTCAACTTACATAGCGGCTTCTGTTCTACTATCTTGCAAATTGCTTTCTTATTTTTTCAAGTGTAAGCAATCCGGTCTCTGCCACAATAAAATCAGCGGCCGATAGCGCATCGGCGTCTCCCACGCCTACGGCAAACATGCCGGCGCTTTGGATCGCACGTATTCCCGCCTCCGCATCCTCCACCCCAACGCAGTAACGGGGATTCACCCCCATTTCCTCCGCCGCTTTCAAAAAAATATCGGGAGCGGGTTTACCGCGCGCCACGCTCGCCGGATCTACGATCGCGTCAAAGTAAGACTCCACCTTTAACTGCCGCACGAGGGTTCTGGCGTTACGGCTTGCCGAGGCCAGTCCGCTCGGAATTCCCGCCTGCTTGAGATCGCGAAACAGGTCGAGGATGCCCGGCAAAATGTCCGATTCGTCTACCCGCTTAATCAGAAGCTGATAATATTCATTTTTTCGAGCGGCCCACTCCTGCTTCTGCTCCATCGTGTAAGATTTGCCCCCGTCGGGGAGTTGGCTCAGTATCTTCTCCAAGGAAGCCATGCGGTCAATTCCTTTCAATTGCTCGTTGAACTTCCGGTCAAATGGAAAGCCAAGCTCATCGGCGAGAAGCTTCCAAGCTTCATAATGGTATTTTGCCGTATCTGTAATTACGCCGTCGAGATCAAAGATCATTGCCCGAATTTTCCGATGCTCTTTATTCATTCGCCGATCACCTCAAGTAGATTTACCACAATGGTATCCTTCAGCCTGTGGGTCTGACCGTAAATGGACAGACTCAACGGTTCCAAGCCTTGGGTCAGCCGCTGAATCGTCAGCTTGTCGCGGGTTACCTTCACCTGCAGACTTTCGCCCCGCCAGGAGAGCGGGAAGGATAAAGACTCCCAAGCCGGCGGAAGCTTCGGATTCAGGCGCAGCGTTCCCTCCCAGGATCGGACTCCGGCAAAGCCCATAATGACCGCCTTCCAAATCCCTCCGATCGAAGCGGCGTGGATTCCCTCGTCGCTGCTGTGCATATTTGGCCCAAGGTCGACCCGGGCAGCCTTGGCGAACATTTGATACGCCAGCTCCACTTCATGGACATCGCAAGCCAGAATACTGTGCGTGGACAAGCTTAGCGAAGAGTCGTGCAGCGTTTTCGGCTCATAATAATGCCAATTCGCCGCCTTCGTTTCCGGGGAGAACCAGTCCTCAAGCAAATAGAACAAGACCAGAATATCCGCCTGCTTGGATACCTGAATATCGCTGAGCTGGGTCATGCTGTAGTCGGCCAGTATGGTCGCCACCTGCTCCTGCTTCCGGTATTTCTCCAAATCAATGACTTGTTTATGCAAGTATGTGTCGTCCTGCGGAATGAGAAGCGTCTCCGCATCCGGCTGCGGCAAATAGATAAGGTTAACGATTTCCTCCCACTCCTGCAATCTCGCGGGCAGATCGAAGCGGCCGTTTAGCGCAACATAAACCTCGCTTTGCGTTTGCATGAATTTGCGGGTACACTCGATCGCCTTTGTAATATTCCAGTAAGCCAAATAGTTGGTGAATGCGTTATTGTTGACATGTTCCTTGTATTCATCGGGGCCGATAACGTCACGGATATGATATTTTCGCTCCTCTTCATTCCACTCCAGCCGGCTTGCCCAGAATTCCGCTGTCTCCAAAATGATTTCATACCCGTAACGGTCCATAAATTCCTGATCACCGGTTGCTTGATAATAATGCCAGATGCCGTACGCCACATCCGCGGTAATGTGCTGCTCGATTTTCCCGGTCCAGATAAAAGTCGGCATCCCGGTCTCCACGTCAACGGGTCCCCACTCGGGTGTTTCCTCCTCGCCGGTTGCGGCGGACTCCCAAGGATACATCGCCCCGCGATATCCATTGTCCTTCGCCTTTTTTCTCGCGCCGTTCAAAGTGTGGTAGCGGTACTCGGCCAAATTGCGGGCGACCTTCGGATCCGTATATATAAAATAAGGAAGAATGAAAATTTCCGTATCCCAAAACACATGCCCTTTGTACCCCTCCCCCGTTAACCCCTTGGCCCCCACAGAGAACCGGGGGTCATGAGCCGGCGTCATCAGGAGCAAATGATACTGGGCAAAACGGATCGCCAGTTGATCAAAAGGGTCTGCGCTCCGGACTTCAATCCGCGCCTTTGCCCATTGCCGCTCCCAGACCTCTTCACTTTCGGCGAAAAGCCGTTCAAAGCCTTTTTGTGCCGCTTCCGCAAGGTAATTGCGGGCGATTTCCGGCAAGGGACGGAGATTTGCCGGCTGTTCCTCAGTCCACTCCGGATCGATGCTTGTATGAACCGTCGCCAGCTTCTCTAAGGCAATGCATTGACCGGATTCCGCTTTAACCCTATAAGTCAGCATGACTTTTCGCCGTTCCATGGACGGAACGGGGAATGAAGTCAGGCGGGCTCCATCCCGGGTCAACCGGTGATGACAGGTATGCACAAAATCAATCCCGGACTCTGTGGTAGTGGCCGTAAGCTGGAGCATCTCGCGATCAAAAATTCGCCGTTCCCCTTCCAGAAAGTGCTGTGCGCCCGAATTGGTCATTTGCCCGTTAATTCCCGACCGAATCGTAATATCCGCCTCCCGATTCAATGGGGTGATCTCCATTCGCATCCCGATCAAATGACGATCCTTCATCGAAACGAAGCGGCGAAACACTAATTCGTACCTGACACCTGCTTCGTCCTCCCAGAGGATTTCACGCCGGAGTTCCCCTTGCCGCAGGTCCAATTCCCTGCGATAACGGTGAATCGTGCCTCTCTCCAAATGAAACGGGGCGCCGTTCAGGGAGATGTCCAGCTGCACCATATCCGCCGCATTCGGCAGTTCTGTAACCTCCCGATGGGCAAATCGGTTAAAAGTGCCCGCAATCAATAAATTCCGCCGCTCCCCGGGATATGCCTCTTCCGTGGCAGCTCTAAGCCCGAGATAGCCATTCCCTTGGCACATGATCGTCTCAAACTTTGCCAGAAATCTAGGATCAAAGGCGTTCTCCGCGATCACCCAGCCTTCACTCCCGCGCGCGCTCCCTCCATATTCAATCATGCTTACTTCTCCTCTCCGGTCAAATTCGGTTATCCTTTTAATCCCGTCGTTGCAATTCCCTGCACCATATGACGCTGAAAGAACAGGAACACAATAATAATCGGCACGGTTAACAGCACTACCCCGGTCATGGTCAGGTTCGGCCATTCGAAATACCGGTTCTTTATTGTGTTCAGCCCCACGGTCAAGACATACCAGCGGCTATCGTTCACCAAGGTTACCGGCCAGACGAAGGAGTTCCAGGTTCCGGTGAAACTGAAAATGATCTGTGTGCCGATCGCTCCTTTGGACAGGGGCAGCATAATGCGGGTGAAAATACCGATTTTGTTCAAGCCATCTACCTCTGCCGCTTCTTCCAGTTCCCTTGGAACCGTCATAAAAAACTGGCGCATCAGAAAAACGAGAAACCCCTGGAACAAAAAAGGAACAATGAGTCCCTGATAGCTGTTCAGCCATTTCAAATCCACAATCATGGAAAAAATCGGAATGATCATGACCTGGTACGGAACCATCATCATCCCGATCACCAGGAAGAACACGACGCCTCTGCCCCGATAGTTCAAGCGGGCTAAGGAGTAAGCGGCCATCGTGTTGACGATCAGGTTCCCGACCAGAATGCCCAAGGTTACGATGATAGAGTTTTTATACCAGATGAGGACGTCGGAATTAACGAAAATATCCTGATAGTTTTCAAACGTCCACCGCCCCGGAAGGACCAGATGGCCGATATCCGCTTTGGACAATAGAGACGTATAGATGGCATAACCAAAAGGCACGATGAAGAAAATGGAAAACGTGCACAGCAACAAATAACGCAAGACATGAACTTTCCGGCTGTCCGCCACTCAAATCTCCTCCCGAACAAAGCGTTTTTGCAGCATCGACAACACGATGATGATCGCGAATATAATAAAGGCCGCCGCGCTCCCGTAACCCGAGCGATTGAAGTTGAACGCCTGACTGTAGAAATAAGTCACGATCGTGCTGGTTGCCCCGGCCGGACTGCCAAGCGATCCGTTTCTCGCCAAGGCATAAGGTTGGTCGAACAACTGCATGACATTGATAATGCCCGACATCAGGACCAGAAAAGTCACCGGCTTCAGCATCGGCACCGTAAGTCTCCAGAATTGCTGCCAGCCATTGGCGCCATCCACGCGCCCCGCTTCGTAAATATCATTCGGAATCGTTTGCAGTCCCCCCAAGTACACCACCATATAGAAACCTACGTAAGTCCAAATCGTTAAAATCATCAGGAAAGGCAACGCATAGGTCACGTTGGCGTACCACGAAACATCGGGAAATCCAAACCAAGTCAACAGCCTGGTGGCAATGCCTTCATGCTGCATAAACAAATACATAAACACCGTCGTCACCGCAATCGTCGAAGTGATATACGGCATGTAATACAGTGTTCGGAACATCCCTTTCAAATGGAGCACCTTGTTAAGGTTCACGGCAATCACTAGGGCGATGATCGCTTGCAGCGGAACCGCGACAACGGTCAAAGTCATGGAATGGCCAAAGGCCGTCCAAAAGTCCGCATCTATTATAATTTCCGCGTAATTGCCCAAGCCAACGAATTGCGTTGCCTCCGGATTCAGGAAACTGATGTCCTGCAAACTGTAAATAAAGGACTGCGCCAATGGGTAATAAAACCAGATGCCCATCAAGATCAAGATGGGGGCGACAAACAAATAGCCTACAAAAGTCGATGAATTTCCCAATCCGGCCACTTTGGAGGCAAATCCCCGATGGGGCCGTTTCAGGGAACGCTGCGTTTCTAAATTCGGCGTCATGGTGTAGCTCCTTCCGCTTTTACGAATCCCTTGTTCGTATAATGTAGTAGACTTCGAGCCCCATTTCAGAGGAATCGAAGCTTCCACTTCATCATAATAAGAGGACTGGGCTCGTTAAACAGAGGATATTTACAAGACTCCGAGGATTTTTACCTCATTCCTTCCGGAAATCGGCTTTCCATCTCCTGATCAAATTCATTTAGGTAGATGTTTGCTAATGGCGAGGACAGCGGCCCGCCCTAAAGCGAGCCTTCTTCCGTTGCCCGGCGCACGCCGTTCTCCATAACTTCGCTTTTCAGGTACTTCTTCATCAGGTCGATGACGCGCTTTTCCTAGGTTTGTTTGCGCAGCAGATTCAAAAGCAACTCATGGTTCAACATGTCGAAGTATTTCGACAGGTCGATTTCCACGGCATAACCCTATTGCTCCGCATAAGCTTTCACGCTTTGAATCGCTTGCTGTGCACTTCGCTCCGGGCGGTAGCCGTAGCTTCCCTGCCGAGAAGAGCCGCTCGAACACCGGTTGCATTTGCTGGACGATAGCTTGCTGAATGATGCGGTCTACCACGGTAGGAATACCGAATTTTCGCACGCCGCTTCCATCTGGTTTGGGGATCTCATTGCGTCGCACCGGGCTGGGCGCTTGTAGCTCCCCTCTCGGATGCTTCCCCCGCCTAGTTATCGCCCATGCCGGGCGAACACGACAAATGGCTTCCCCCCTTGATAAAAGGGGTGAAGCCATTTAGTCAGTTCTTTTCAAAAACGATGTCCCCGTCCGATTGATCGGGAACAATAACCAATCACCGCAAATTTCGAATTGAATGGTTATTGGTTCCTTAATTGAATCCGAATGAGTACTGATCGTGTTAACACACTCGCTACTCATCCTTTCGTTCCAATAAATAAGGAGACAAAGTTATTTTACAACCTTGGAAGATCTATGTTGGGAAATCTCCAGTTTGCCGGGTTGTAGATGTTTGGATCCAAAATACCGGTACTTTCTATAAGCTTACCTGCTTTGTCGTATACTGATTTCCCCCACTCTCCAGCATCATTGCAAGCTTCTATAATCGATTTATCATCTAATATTGTCAATCGCTCAGCTACTTGTAATTTATTACCGATTTTTCTCCATGTTTCTTTTACATATTTCTCGGGACCACGATCCCAATACTCATCGGTGAGAACATCATCTGCATTGATAATGGAGCGTGCGATCATTTTGTAGTCATTCCCGATCTTTTTCCAAGTACCCTTCCAGTACTTCTCTCCCTTGTTCCAATATTCCTCGATTCGCTCCACACCCGATTCGGCCCAGTGAGATATATTTTCACCAATTTTATTCACTACTTTCTGCTCAATTATATTGCCACCGACTAAAACCTCGACTTTAAATTCCATTGCTTCATTCCAGGTTTCGCGAATCATTTGACCGGCTTCATTCAACTTCTCCATGGTATATTGACCGAATTTTTTGAAGTTATCTTTAATTCCTGAAACAATGCGGTCTATTATATCCTGAATGATATCCCTTACTTTTTCGTACAAATCTCCAATGATTAGATCAACCGTCTTCGGGGCCCCTTTCTCGAACAGGCCATCTAATACGAGGTAATCGATGCGTGAAGACTTCTTTTGACTATGACCCGCCAAATCTGCTGACCATTTATTATAATCGTCCGGTCCATAAGCGAAACTATTCCAATTACGAGGATCATTGGATTCAAACAAAACGAGTTGCCTTCTAACTTCAGTTGAGTCCCCGGCTAA
The DNA here is from genome assembly GCF_057063165.1 of Paenibacillus sp. JL3B1040. Classification (NCBI taxonomy): domain Bacteria; kingdom Bacillati; phylum Bacillota; class Bacilli; order Caryophanales; family Paenibacillaceae; genus Paenibacillus; species Paenibacillus tiangongensis. Next base: position 5,010,661 of record NZ_CM169317.1, read on the forward strand.
CCAAGCCCATAAGCCGTTAGGGTTGTTATGATTTTTGATGAAGTCATAGTATTGTTCGATTGCCGGCGTTAAAAATGTTCTAATTTCTACTCGATTTTCACATTCAACCGCAAACGCCCAACTGGTGAAACTAATATTGCTCTGTTCTTCACCTAACCGCATTTTTGCTAAAACAAGCAGAAAAGCACTTGCTTCATTCCAAATGGATCCAGTTATCCAAGGAAGTACCTTTTGAATACCATCGGTAAGTACAGTTCTCCATGAATCCCTTGAAAGTTCCTGAGGGAATAAGTCCAAAATTTTATTTAGTACCAGTCCCATTAGATCAAAAGATTGCTCGTCTTTATATTTTTGTAATCGATAAAATTCTCGAAGTACATCTGTCACTACACTTTTCACTCGATCCTCAATTATATCTTTGATATGATCGGGAATTTCGATTTCAAAATTCCATTTGATTTTTCCTAAGTTCCAATCATCTGGTCCCAAGGGAATTTCGACAGGTATGGATAAGTTTAATTGATCGAGAACCAGCCTGAATGATCTCCCTGCCAAGTCCCCCATATAAAGTGCTACGTAATCTACAATAGCACTCTGAATCTCAATTCCTAAGTTGACCCAGGGATTCCATGTTGCTGCCGGCATTCCGACGGCTGATGCTACATTCTGAAAAGCATAAATTTCATGCGGGTATAACATAAAACCATCTGGGCCTACATAGTTATTTTGTTCATTGGATTCTTTACCATTATATAAGTTCCGATATTTTACTCCATCTTGTTCAAACTCCCCTTCTATGTATATGGAGTGAGTTCTCCATTGGAATTCAATTAAATACTCCGCCCATTTGGTGCAGAGTTGAAGTGCTAACGATCTAACTTCATCCGTGCTGTGCGGGCATTTATAGGCATAATAAATAGCTGCTGTTATTGGAGCAAAACTGTCTTTAGATAAGGGACGAAGACGCAATTTATTACGATCTTTATCATAGTCGTATAAATCAGCATGTCTGACAGGATGTACTCTTCCTAAGTGATCTTCATTCCCCCATGCTTTCTCTAAAAGTGTTCTTAATAATTCGGACAACAATTGATTTGCAGAGGCTTTTTCCCATTCGTCTTGACTATAGTTACCTGTTGCAATAGCGATGGCAGCTATTGCTGTATGATAAGTCCCTTCCCCTAAGGTTCAGGGGTTTCATCTCCAAGTTGATCTTTAGTTGGATCAATAAGATCAATCACAAAACCATGTTTGTCCCTAAATTTTAGGCGTTTATCTTGATGTACGTCCAGTTCATCTCTTACATCTTGTTTGTAACTCATCTCAATCCCTCCATGGAAAGGAATGCATTGCATATCCGTTATTATGTGAAGTAACAATAATTCAATGCACACTGCAAACTGCGGGTTATGGAGAGGTAATAATACTGGACATATTAACTAATAAGACATCAGTTTCTTGTTAAAGCTTTAATTAAAATTTGAAAGCAGGGGTAAATCTTGTTTATTGTGCCGCTAAATGAGTTTATTGATCTGTCCAGTAACTACAATGAGGTTCTAATTGATGATGGTTTCAATTATATAATTAACTTTCTTTTCCAAGTGGTCGAGGGATCTCTTGGGGGGGTTTATGTATGCGGGATTACGAGAGAAGGCTCCTTAGGATTGAAGGTACAATTTTTCAATAGGAGTCAAACCTCAACAAAAATTAGGCTGTACAAAATACTGGATCCTCATATACTCGCTACGAATCACAAAAGTGACAACCCAGCTGTTATTGGTACAAAGAAAAACTTTTTGAAAATTCCGGTTGGATACACCGAAATTCCTGTGGTTATTCATTCAATCGAGGAAATTGAAAGGAGAGATTTATACCACTTTTTGTTTCAGATAATTGACGGTTCAAAGCAAATCCATGTGGCGAATATGAAACTCGATAGTATTCACTCAGTATCTCTACTAACGCTTGGTTTTAGTAATTCAGGTCAGGCGGAATCCATCATAAATTTAAATATTTTGAGCGTCGACTTTCAGGTTTGCCACAGCTCTGAGCCCCCGCCTATGGCAGGGATAGACCTGAAAGAAGTTGGCAAGCAAGAGATTACTATTGACAGCAATTCCTCTGGAAAAATTGAAATCCCACCAAGTAAGCCAAATGCAACAATTCTTCATTACACATTCAATAACAAAAGTGAGAAGAAAAATGCATACGTCTGTGGTCAATATTGGAACGAGAAAGTACTTATTATTGAGTTTTTTAATGAATCAACCGAGAATGCCACTATTGAGGTTAGTGGCTGGGAGACATATCCTTATGAGTCAAATTAGAAGAAATCCTTTCACGATTATGGTTGCGATCAATAAATTTGTTAACAAAAATCGGGCCGTCCTACGCTTGTAGGAGGCCCGTGTTGACAATTATTTTACCAGATACAATATACTATTATAATTCTCTCCCGCTTACTCCACCGTCACGCTCTTCGCCAAGTTCCGCGGCTTGTCGACGTCGTTGCCGCGGGCCAGGGCCGCGTAGTACGCGAGCAACTGCAGCGGTACGACGGACAAGGCCGGCGTCAGCAGCGGCAGCGTCTTCGGAATGGCCAGCGCTTGGTCCACGGACTTCAGCAGGTCAGGCACGTGTTCCTCGTGCGTGATGGCCATGACGTCCGCGCCGCGGGCCTTGACTTCCTTGATGTTGCTGACCGTTTTCTCCAGCACGGATTCCTGGGTCGCCAGCGCGATTACCGGAACGCCTTCTTCGATCAGGGCCAGCGTGCCGTGTTTCAACTCGCCGGCGGCGTACGCTTCGGAGTGAATGTAGGAAATCTCCTTCAGCTTCAGCGAGCCTTCCTGCACGACGGAGTAGTCCAGACCGCGGCCGATGAAGAACAGATGCTCATGACCGGCGATTTGCTCGGCATAAGCTCTCACCGTGTCGGCTTGAGCCAGCATGCTTTCCACCTGCTCCGGCAGCGACTGCATGGCCGCGATGACATGAGCCACCTCATCCGCGCTTTGCGTTCCGCGAACTTGGGCCATGTACAGGCCCAGCAGATAGAACGCGATCAACTGCGACGTATACGCCTTCGTCGAAGCGACGGCGATTTCCGGTCCGGCCAGCGTCGCGATCACATCGTCCGCGTCGCGGGCAATCGAGCTGCCGACTACGTTGGTAATCGCCAGCACATGTGCGCCGTTCGCCTGCGCTTCGCGCAGCGCGGCCAGCGTATCGGCCGTTTCGCCGGATTGGCTGACGACGATGACGAGCGTATCCGGCGTAATCAGCGGCGAACGGTAACGGTATTCCGAAGCGACGTCGTTCATCACCGGAATGCGTACCAGTTGCTCAATCGCCGTCCCGCCGACCAGCCCGGCATTATAGGCCGTACCGCAGGCGATGACATGAATCGAGGTGAGGCTGCGAATTTTCTCGTCCGACAGCTTAAGACCCGGAAGCACGACTTTACGTCCGCTTTCGTCGATCCGTCCCAGCATCGTGTCGCGGTATGCCTTTGGCTGTTCGTGGATCTCTTTCAGCATGAAATGATCGAAACCGCCTTTTTCCGCGGTCACGGCGTCCCAATCGACACGAATCATTTCCCGAGAAATAAAATTCCCCTCGATCGTCATCAATTCGACAGCATCCTTCGTCAGCACCGCCATCTCGCCGTCATTCAAAATATACACGTTCCGCGTATAATTCAACAAAGCCGGAATGTCGGAGCCGATAAAGTTCTCGCCTTCACCGAGACCGATAATGAGCGGGCTGGCTTGCCGGACGGCCACCAGCTTCTCCGGTTCATACTCCGTCAGGACCCCAAGCGCAAACGCGCCGCGCATATAACGGATCGCTTTCTGAACGGCTTTCACGATATCGCCTTGATATTCGCGGGCCACCAGATGGGAAATGACCTCGGTATCCGTTTCCGATACGAAGACATACCCTTGCTCGATCAGTTCTTCCTTCAGCTCCAGATAGTTCTCGACGATCCCGTTATGCACGACCGAAAACTTCTGGGTATGGTCGGTATGCGGATGGGAATTCACGTCAGACGGTTTGCCGTGCGTTGCCCAGCGGGTATGGCCAATCCCGGCCGATCCCTTGAGCGGCGCCCCTTCCAGCTTCGACTCCAGGTTCGCCAGACGCCCCAACGATTTCGCGATTTTCAAGCCATCCGACGTAAACACCGCGATGCCCGCCGAGTCGTACCCGCGGTACTCCAGCTTCTTCAGCCCTTCAATCAACACTGACTGCGTATCCCGATTCCCAATATATCCAACGATACCACACATAATATTTTTATCCTCCGTTTCATTCTTACAAGATGGTTTTGGTCCGTAAGATGCGGAATGCGGAAGATCTATTCACGCGGTATACCGAGACAGAACTATTCAATTGTCAAAAAAACATCTCGGTCAAAAGCAGACCCTTCTGCAATTTTCAACCGTTTTTTTCACGAATGCCCATGTTGCTCCGTCTACCGCGGATACTTCCGCGTTGCTTGCTTACGCACATTCATGAAAGTTCGATGAATGTTGTGATCCATCTGCCCGCACGGTTTGTGGGAAAGGTCGCCCCTTCCTTTTGCCGATGCGGTTACGGTGCGATGCGGCACCGGGAGGCCCCCGCCGAACATTCCGAACACCTCCACCTCGTCAACTTCGCTTTGCCGTCCCCTAGGTTCGATCACGCCTCAAGATTCCCTGCTGTCGCGGCAGGCTGGCCTTCCGCCCCTGCCCGTTCGACAAACGTCTCCTGAGTGTGTAGCTGTTGCCCTCATCGATCCTAACGTACGCGCACAATGAAGTTCTGGCGCTTAACTTCCGGTAAACCTCACAACCCTCGCTTTCCGTACTCGAATATGCTTAATTATATGCACCTTCACACGATTTGGCAATGATCATCTTGTCCCGATTTGGTTCATCGCGCCTTTTGTCCTTACGGCCCAGACGCAAAAACCGCCAAACAGGAATACTCTCCCGTCCAGCGGTCCTTGAAGTCCTATATGAAAAAACGAAAAATCAGGCCATTATACCAGCTGCTTCTCCACGACTTCCACGATTTGTGCGACTAGCTGCTCCAGCTCCACCCTTTCCGGCCCTTCGGCCATAACGCGGATCAGGGATTCCGTCCCCGACGGACGAACCAGCACCCGCCCGTTATCGCCAAGCTCTTGTTCGACTTCAGCGATCGCCTCGGCAATGACGGCGTTCCCGGCAAACTTGCTCTTGTCCTGCACCCGGACGTTGACCAGTACCTGCGGATATTGCTTCATGACCTTCTTCAGCTCGCTAAGCGGCTGGCCGGAAGCCAGCAGCGTATCCACCAGCTGAATCGCCGTCAAAATCCCGTCCCCGGTCGTATTGTAGTCCAGGAAAATCACGTGCCCGGATTGCTCTCCACCCAAATTGTAGCCGCCGCGCAGCATTTCCGCCATCACGTAACGGTCGCCGACCGCGGTCTGCTGGGTAGCGAGCCCCAGTCTCTTGGTCGCCTTGTAGAAGCCGAAGTTGCTCATGACCGTCGATACGACCGTACTGTCTTTCAGTTTGCCGGCTTTGTTCATCGCGTCGCCGCAGATGCACAGGATATAGTCGCCGTCTACCTCTTCGCCCAACTCGTCGATGGCGATCAACCGATCCGCATCGCCGTCGAAAGCAAGCCCGAGATGCGCGCCCAGGCGGACAACTTCTTCTTTGAGCCGCTCCGGATGCGTGGATCCGCAGTGGTCGTTGATGTTCAGGCCGTTCGGCTCCGCGGCCAGCGTATGCACCTCGGCGCCAAGTTCGCGGAACAGCCTCGGCGCCAGCTCATAGGCGGCCCCGTTCGCGCAATCCAGTACAACCTTCAGCCCTTGGAACGAGGAGCTGATCGTCGTTTTCAGGTGATCGAGGTACTTCAGCTTCGACTCGTTATCGACCGTCACCGACCCCAAACCGCCGCCGATCGGACGCGGCAATTCGTCAACGGTCTTGTCAAGCAGCTCCTCGATTTGCAGCTCCGTTTCGTCCGACAGCTTAAAGCCGTCGCTGCCGAAAAATTTGATCCCGTTATCCTCCACCGGATTGTGGGAGGCCGAAATCATGACGCCGGCGTCGGCTTGAAGCAAGCGCGTCAGATAAGCCACCGCCGGTGTCGTAACGACGCCCAGGCGGATGACGTCCGCACCGATGGACAGCATCCCCGCCACCAGCGCCGACTCCAGCATCACGCCGGAAATGCGCGTATCCATGCCGATGACGACCTTTGGCTTGGGAACCTGCCCAGCCAGCGCATAACCGCCGCAGCGGCCGATCTGGTAAGCCAGCTCGGCCGTCAGTTCTTTATTTGCAATGCCTCTTACGCCATCTGTTCCAAAATATTTCCCCATGGTTTCACTCCTTCAACATTTTGCCAACACCGCATCGTTCTCCTCATCTCCCGATGGCGATTGTCCGGTCTATATTCTTGATTGTCCGCTTAAGTTCTCGTTACATCCCGTTGCCCGAGGAGGTGACGTCTTCTGTCGTATTGTCGCCGCCTTCCTCCTGCCCCGATGGCGTGCCCGGTGGCGATTCGTTCCCGGACGAGTTCTGTCCGCCCTCTGCCGGATCGGCATGATCCTCCGGTGCACCGGAGGCCGGATTTCCTTTCTCCGTCAGCTCCACATCGACCGTCATTGAATGGCCCGGATCGGCCAATTCCACACCCTCCGGCAGCTTGATCTCGATCGGGACCGTATGCGTTCCCGCCCCCAGTTGCGCCAGGTCTGCCGTAATTTGAATATCCTCCGGTTGGAGCGCATCCAGGGCCGCGCTAGCCCCGGCCACCACCAGGCTCAGCTTGGGCTCGATCGGCCGGATCCATTTCACATCATACAAGGACCCTGCGTTTTTTAACGTAACCGGGATCCCGTCAAGCTGCTTCTGCCCGCCGGGCATCACATGCAATGTAATCGTGACGGAGCTCGGCTCGATTTTCTCAAAACCTTCCGGAGGAGTCAAGTCCACCGAGTATTTAGTCTCAGTCGACCCGTCAAAACGGCTCAGATCGACTGTCACCGGATAGGAGGATATACCCTCCAGCGCTTCCTTGGAGCCGTACAGAACGACTCCTTCCACGTCGGTTTCGATCCCGGTTAAGACGTACCCGGAAGGAAGCTGTCCCTTCTTGCGCACCTCGAGCGGCACATTTTTGTATAGCTTATTGATCGGTACATCCACATCTACCGAACCAGGCGAAATTTTCGCATTCTCCATCGGCTGACCTTGCTTATCATATGCCGTCAGCTTGACGCTTTTGCCTTTGACCGACTCCTTCAGACCGGTAACATCCACCGTGCCTTGAACTTTGCTCAGCTCCTGCACTTCGCTCGCCGGCAAGGTAACATCAACGGTTCCGCTCCCGGCGACAATCGGAGTCCCAAGCACTAATCCATCGGCCGGTTCTCCTTTGGTGACGATCGTCACGGGGACAGACCGAGTCTCTTTGGCTTCGATCGTTACCTTCACGATGGAGGGATCCATCGAGATTAATTGGACACCGGGAGGAAGTTCATGGGTCAGCGGGAGCGTAAACGTTCCCGGTCCCAGATTTTCAAGATTCAGCCTTACCTTATAATCGGAGAAGTTCGTCGTCAGATCGATCCGCTTTCCTTTGACCTCCATGCGTACCGTGCTCGGCTCGAGGTCGTACAAAATATACTTTTCCTCGTCAAAGCCGGTCACTTCGATTTTGACGTTGTCGATAATTCTCGGCTGTGCCAGGGTCGTAGAATCGACAGGGGTGGCGCTGTCCAGATGCACCATGGCCCACAAGATAATGCTAAACACAAGGGCCAGAATCTTGGCAAAATTGTTATGGGTTAGCCATTTATCCATTTTTGCCAGCCTCCTTCCGTCTGCGGAACGGGCTGCGCTTTTCTTTCACGCTCGAATTCGGGCCTAACTCCGCATACAGTTTGGAAATCAGCGATTCTTCGTTGATGTCCCTAACGACTTGGCCGTCAATCGCCAACGATATTTGCCCCGTTTCCTCGGATACGACAATAGAGACCGCATCGCCGACCTCGCTGATCCCGATGGCCGCCCGGTGCCTTGTGCCCAACTCCTTGCTGATGAACGGATTTTCCGACAGCGGCAAATAGCAGGCGGCAGCGGAGATCCGGTGTCCCTGGATAATCACGGCGCCGTCATGCAAAGGCGTATTTGGGATAAAGATATTAATCAACAGTTGTGAAGAGATGATCGACTGCATCGGGATCCCCGATTCGGTATATTCGTTTATCCCCGTATCGCGTTCAAAAACGATAAGGGCCCCTATCTTTCTACGCGATAAATAATTAACGGCCTTAATTATTTCGCCGACCTCTCTGCCGAATTCCTCTTCGTCCGCGCTGTTCCTCCCGAACAGCTTGCCCCGACCAAGCTGCTCCAACGCACGTCGAAGCTCCGGCTGAAAAATGATGAATATGGCCAGAACGCCAAACGTAAACATCTGATTCATCAGCCATTTCAACGTATACAAGTCGAACCAAGTGCTCACCGCCCAAATAAACACTAAAACCAAAATCCCCTTGAGCAGTTGAACGGCCCGCGTTCCACGTACAAGCAGAATCAGGTGGTATATGATATAGGTAACGATGAGGATATCGATAACATCCTTGACGGTATCCTGCCAAGTCAGATTCACAAAATAGTTCATGCTGCGACCCCCGGAATGTTCCTTGCGGGCGTTTCGGTCCGCCGGCAAGGAAACAATATGTACAGCTTATAGGCTTGTCTCTATAAGTTTCCCCTAACTATTAGGTTATAACGTTCACAAGTCAGATGCAAGCGTCTAGTAAAAATAGGTTCAATCCGTATCAATTTCTAATTTTTACCTATTCAGCCAAATAAAAAAGCGCCGAAGTCCCCAAAGGGAGGCGCCAATTTTATTTAACATTGTCCAATGATCACCTATAGGCGACTTCCGTCACCGTATTGATGATCCTATACCAGATCCAGTCCAGCGCTTGGTCAATTTGCTTGACTTCGCCCGAGATATGCGCCGTGGAGGCTTGATAATAGGAACCGTCAATTACCGTCAAGTTGCCTTGAACTTCGCCGTAAATTTCGGCTTTACCGTTCTCGACCGTCAAGTTCCCGACAATTTTGGAATGACTCGGCACAGTGACCGTATTTCCTTGAATAATGACCTGATCCAGGTCCGATCCTTTAACGATAAGCTGATCGTCACTATCCCAAAGCGATACCGCACTGAACAGCATCACCAGCAAAAACATCGCTGCCGCCGTCAACGCCGGATGGTGTTTGATCCATTGGATCCATGCCTGCTGCTTAGGCTGACTCGGAATCTGGCTGATGATCCGGCTTACCAGTTCATCGGGAGCCGAGATGTTCGTATGCTGCTTAATCGTTGCAAACAACATCATTTCGGTTCGTTCCAATTCCCGGAATTCCCTTAGGCAATCCGGACACTGGTCTAGGTGCAGCTTCAGCTGTTCGACATGGTCGCGGCTCAATTCGCCGTCCAGGTAATCATGCATCATGGATGAGGCATGTTTGCATTCCATATCAGCCAATCCTTTCAGTAGTATCAATCTATGCGAAAAAGCGGAGGGCACGGCTAAGATCATAGTCGTCCTACCTTACAATACGTAGCGGTTCCTATTTCGTTTCAAAAAATAATCCCCTCGGAGGAGCCCATTTCACAGCACTTTATGTTCCAGTTTCTTGCGCAAAAATTCCCGTCCGCGGTGAACGCGCGTCTTGACCGTCGTCACCGGCATGTCCAACACTTCGCTAATCTCCTGAAGCGACATTTCCTGCAGATAACGGAGTACGATCACCGACTTGTATTTGGCAGGCAAGCCTTCGATGGCTTGATGGATGGTTTGCTGCGTTTCCGACAGCAGGTATTCCGATTCCGGCGTTCGTTCGTCCCCGGGGATCAAGGTGTACCCGTCCATGCCCTCCTGATCGTTCATTTCGGCATCCAGATAGTAGCTTGGCTTCCGCTTGCGCAACCGATCGATGCATAAGTTGGTCGCGATTCGGTAAATCCACGTGGAGAACTTCTGTTTGTCGTCGTACCGGCTCCAGTTTTTGTGCACCCTTAAAAACGTCTCCTGCACGACATCCTCGGACTCGTGCCGGTTGGACAGCATCCGGTATGCGAGATGATAAAGCTTATCCTTATATAGATCGACAAGTTCGGCGAAGGCGACCTGATCCCCTTTACGGGCCAGCTTCACCAGTCTTGCATCGAAATGTTCAACCACCATAGTTTCCCCCAAATCGGTTGGAAGGGCTCAGGTACTCGTACCCTGCCTGTCCGGCTACTCGTCCCTTTGGTTTAAGGAAATTCAAAAAGTTTATTAATTCAAAGGGTGCTTCCCGTCGTCGGCACTTCATTCAAATGGTAAAGCAACTTTTCGCAAATTGCAATACATTCGGCAAAAAGCCGAAAGCAAAAAAGCCGGACCTCCTCATATAGAAGGCCCGGCTTGGCTTTCCAGTCGGTAAGCCTGCGGGCATCAGCCCGTATTCCGAAGTCCGGCGGCAATACCGTTAATCGTAAGCAGAACTTCACGCAGCAGTTCGGCGTCATCCTGTCCTTGTTCCCGCACCGTCCGCAACTCCGTCAAGAGCTGGACCTGCAAATAGCTGAGCGGATCGACATACGGATTACGCAAACGAATGGATTCTTGCAAGCCCGGTACGTTGTCGAGAATTTCGGAAATGTCGGCAATTTTCAACACCATTTCCCGCGTCAACCGGAACTCCTCTTCGATTTGGCCAAGGATGCGATCCTTGACTTCGTTATCCGAGCACATTTTCGCATATTCCTTGGCGATCACCAAGTCTGCTTTAATCAGCGCAAATTGCAACGTATCGATAACCGTTCTGAAGAAAGAGAAGTTCTGGTACATATCCTGAAGAACCTTGAGGTTCTCTTCGTTGTTTTGATAGAAGTTAAGCAGGCCGGTACCCGCGGCGTACCATGCCGGGAACAAATAGCGGCTTTGCGTCCACGCAAACACCCACGGGATCGCCCGCAAGTCCTCAAACCGATCGCTGTTCTTACGCTTGGAAGGACGGGAACCGATATTCAGCTCGCCCACCTCAACCAGTGGCGTCGATTCACGGAAGAACTTCAGGAAATCCGGTTCGCGGAAAACAAGATCCTGATATTTATGAAGCGACGTCTCCGAAATCCCCGTCATGATTTCTTCCCAGCGTTGTTCCTCCGGACTTGGGCCTTGATACAACTTCGCTTGAATCGCGGCGGTAATCAGCGCCGAGGTCGCTTGCTCCAAGCTGCGGTAGGCGATACCGCGCAAGGAATACCGCGACGAGATCACCTCGCCTTGCTCGGTGATCTTGATGCCACCGCCGATCGTTTCCGGCGGCTGCACGAGAATGCTGCGGTTCAGCGGCATGCCGCCGCGTCCGAGCGCGCCGCCGCGCCCATGGAAGAATTTCAGCCTTACGCCAAATTCATTGCCCGCGGCCGTAATTTGCTTCAACGCCACGCGCAGCTCCCAGTTGGCCGTAACCACGCCGCCGTCCTTATTGCTGTCAGAGTAGCCCAGCATAATTTCCTGGAGATCGTTCATCGCCGCTACTGACTGACGATAAATCGGCATACTGAACAGTTGCCGCATGATGCCGGGTGCTGCGTGCAAGTCGTCGATCGTTTCAAAGAGCGGAACGGATTGCAGGGTGCAGACAACGGTACCGTCGGCTTCTTTGCGGAACAATCCCACCTCTTTCGAGAAGACCATTACCTCAAGAATATCGCTGGCCGCTTCCGTCATACTAATGAGATAGCTGGTGATGCACTGCTGTCCGTATTCTTTTTGCGCCCGGTAAACCGTACGGTAAACATCCAGACACTCTTTCGTAGCTTCGCTGTATTCCTGATAAGGAGAAGTCAGCGGCCGCGGGTCGTTGAGCACACGTTCCAGCAGCTTAATCTTATCTTCTTCCTCTAACTCGCCGTAATTGTCCACGATGTTCATTTTCGCCAAAATTTCCGTCATCGCGTTCTCATGCTCTTTGCTGTGCTGGCGAATATCCAGCGTGGCCGTATGGAAGCCGAACAGTTCCGCTTGGCGAATCAGCTTCTTGATATGGGTATCGGCAACATAGTCGGCGTAGTGATGACGCAAGCTCCGGTCGATGATTTTCAGATCCTGGATAAATGCATCAACGCTCGGGTAGCGCTCCGGCGTGTCCTGCTTGCTGTCGTCCAAAACATTGTGCAGCTTCTCCGTCATATACGTCAGCTTAATCCGGTACGGTTCTTTATCGTTGTTCCATTGCTGCGTTTTGCGTAAAGTGACTTGAAGGCGGTCCCGTTGGATGGAAGCCATCAGTTCGTCGGTAACGTCCACGATGCTGGTGCTGAAGCTAAGATGCTTGAACAAATCGGACAAAATCCGCTGGTATTCGCGTACCGCCAGTTTGCGCTGCATCCGCAACGTCTCCCAGGTAACGTCCGAAGTTACGGAAGGATTCCCGTCCCGGTCGCCGCCGATCCAGGAACCGAAGCGCAAATATGTCGGCACATGCCAGTAGTGCTCCGGATAATATTTGGTCAGGCAACGTTCCAGCTCTTGATACACTTCCGGCAGGACATGAAATAAAGTTTCGTGAAAATAATACATGCCGTTTCTGACTTCATCCAGAACGGTCGGCTTGCGATCGCGCAATTCATCGGTTTGCCAAAGCGTGATGACTTCGTTAAGCAGCTTCTCCCGCAGTTGCTCCCGCTCCCGGTAGGTCAACGTCGGGTTGTCGAGTTGCATGACGTCGTCGGCAATACGCTTGTGGATGTCCAGAATCGCGCGACGCATTGCTTCCGTCGGATGGGCCGTCATGACCAATTCCAGCGACATGCCTTCCAGGATTTCCTGAGCCTCGGCATAATTGAAGCCCTGCTCCTTCAGATCCCGGACAGCCGACTCGATCGTACCGGTCTGCACAGCGTCCCCGGCCGAAAGCTCATAATCGCGTTTGCGCCGAATCCGGTGGTTCTGCTCCGCGATATTCACCAGTTGGAAGTAGATCGCAAATGCACGGATCACCTGATGACGAATTCCGGGCTCCAAAGAGTTGATCATTTCCTTAAATTCTTCATGTAATTCCGGTAAAAATACAGCCCGCAGGGATTTACTGGCTTCACGTATCTTCTCGACAATATCCAAGAGCTCATTGCCGCCCTGATGCACCAGGACCTCTCCTAGAATATTGCCCAAAAAACGAATGTCGCGCCGAAGCAGGTTATTCGAGTTGCCTTTGCCTGCGGTAACCGTTAACTCTGTCATGTTTCTCCCCCATTTCATCCCTAATGCAGCAAGCTAATTTCAGCATTGTCACTCGTCTTTGTCGTTTAGACCAAATGGCGTCGCCTAGCGTTTCTTAACATCATACAATAAACTGCCCTGAAAATCTTCACTTAGTTTGTAAGAAATTTGTTCCGGGTGGCCTGATCGGAGCCACGGGGAGCGCTTTGTTCCAACTCCACCTACCCTAACACGGTAAAGCAGTAAATTGCAAGGGTATAAGTTAATGATAGAAAACTTTTATACCCGGAAATGAGGCCATTGCTGCAATTATAACAAAAAACATCATCTTATCCGATGATGTTGCTGTTATGTATGGAGCGGGTGATGGGAATCGAACCCACGCTACCAGCTTGGAAGGCTGGAGTTCTACCATTGAACTACACCCGCACCTTAAAGAAATGGTCGGGATGACACGATTCGAACATGCGACCCCCTGGTCCCAAACCAGGTGCTCTACCAAGCTGAGCTACATCCCGTCAATAAGGCGATATGCAATTGAAAAAGTGGCGCGCCCTAAGAGATTCGAACTCCTGACCTTTTGATTCGTAGTCAAACGCTCTATCCAGCTGAGCTAAGGGCGCGTATGAAGATGGAGCGGACGACGGGAATCGAACCCGCGACCCTCGCCTTGGCAAGGCGATGCTCTACCGCTGAGCCACGTCCGCATAATGATGGTGCGCGTGGAGGGACTTGAACCCCCACGTCAAAGACGCTAGATCCTAAGTCTAGTGCGTCTGCCAATTCCGCCACACGCGCAAATGTGAAACTGGTGAGCCATGAAGGACTCGAACCTTCGACACCCTGATTAAAAGTCAGGTGCTCTACCAACTGAGCTAATGGCTCTTATGAAGCAAATGGCTGGGGATATAGGATTCGAACCTATGCATGACGGAGTCAAAGTCCGTTGCCTTACCGCTTGGCTAATCCCCAATGCTATGGTGGAGGCTGAGGGGATCGAACCCCCGACCCTCTGCTTGTAAGGCAGATGCTCTCCCAGCTGAGCTAAGCCTCCACATCTGGGATCTACATATAACGAAGATGGTGACCCGTAGGGGATTCGAACCCCTGTTACCTCCGTGAAAGGGAGGTGTCTTAACCCCTTGACCAACGGGCCTTATGTAGAGAAGCTCTCAACCGGGATCGAACCGGTGACCTCATCCTTACCATGGATGCACTCTACCTACTGAGCTATGAGAGCAAGTGGCTCCCCGAACAGGACTCGAACCTGTGACAACTCGATTAACAGTCGAGTGCTCTACCGACTGAGCTATCAGGGAACATTGCTTGGCGGCGTCCTACTCTCCCAGGACCCTGCGGTCCAAGTACCATCGGCGCTGGAGGGCTTAACGGTCGTGTTCGGGATGGGAACGGGTGGAACCCCTCCGCCATCGCCACCAAACATGATTTTTGCGCTGCTTCCGCTGCCTGATCCCTGCTTCAGCAAAAGATCAAACCTTAGAAAAGACATGCAGCTTAAAATCGTCATTCAGACGCTTGATCGCCTGAAAACTGGATACGAAACGAATTTGTGTTTTAGATGTTTTTGGATAAGCCCTCGACCGATTAGTACCTGTCAGCTCCATACATTGCTGCACTTCCACCTCAGGCCTATCAACCTCGTCGTCTTCAAGGGGTCTTACATACTGGGAAATCTCATCTTGAGGGGGGCTTCACGCTTAGATGCTTTCAGCGCTTATCCCGTCCGCACTTAGCTACCCAGCTGTGCTCCTGGCGGAACAACTGGTGCACCAGCGGTGCGTCCATCCCGGTCCTCTCGTACTAAGGACAGCTCCTCTCAAATTTCCTACGCCCACGACAGATAGGGACCGAACTGTCTCACGACGTTCTGAACCCAGCTCGCGTACCGCTTTAATGGGCGAACAGCCCAACCCTTGGGACCTACTTCAGCCCCAGGATGCGATGAGCCGACATCGAGGTGCCAAACCTCCCCGTCGATGTGGACTCTTGGGGGAGATAAGCCTGTTATCCCCAGGGTAGCTTTTATCCGTTGAGCGATGGCCCTTCCATGCGGTACCACCGGATCACTAAGCCCGACTTTCGTCCCTGCTCGACTTGTCAGTCTCGCAGTCAAGCTCCCTTTTGCCTTTGCACTCTGCGAATGATTTCCAACCATTCTGAGGGAACCTTGGGGCGCCTCCGTTACTCTTTAGGAGGCGACCGCCCCAGTCAAACTGCCCGCCTGACACTGTCCCCGTACCGGCTTACGGTACCAGGTTAGAACTCCGATACGATCAGGGTGGTATCCCAACGGCGCCTCCACCGAAGCTGGCGCTCCGGCTTCCTAGGCTCCCACCTATCCTGTACAAATCGTATCAAAGTCCAATATCAAGCTGCAGTAAAGCTCCATGGGGTCTTTCCGTCTTGTCGCGGGTAACCTGCATCTTCACAGGTATTAAAATTTCACCGGATCTCTCGTTGAGACAGCGCCCAAGTCGTTACGCCATTCGTGCGGGTCAGAATTTACCTGACAAGGAATTTCGCTACCTTAGGACCGTTATAGTTACGGCCGCCGTTTACTGGGGCTTCGGTTCACAGCTTCGGAGTTGCCTCCTAACCGCTCCCCTTAACCTTCCAGCACCGGGCAGGCGTCAGCCCGTATACTTCGCCTTGCGGCTTCGCACAGACCTGTGTTTTTGCTAAACAGTCGCTTGGGCCTTTTCACTGCGGCCCCCTCGAGCTATTCACTCTACCGGGGCACCCCTTCTCCCGAAGTTACGGGGTCATTTTGCCGAGTTCCTTAACGAGAGTTCTTCCGCGCGCCTTAGAATTCTCTTCTCGCCTACCTGTGTCGGTTTGCGGTACGGGCACCTTCTCCTGGCTAGAGGCTTTTCTCGGCAGTGTGAGATCATGACCTTCGGTACTGTAAATTTTCCCTCCCCATCACAGCCCAGCCTTAAAGTGTGCGGATTTGCCTACACACCAGCCTCACTGCTTGGACGGGGCATTCCATCGCCCCGCGTCACTACCCTGCTGCGTCACCCCATCGCTCATAACGGATTACGGTGGTACAGGAATTTAAACCTGTTGTCCTTCGACTACGCCTTTCGGCCTCGCCTTAGGTCCCGACTTACCCTGAGCGGACGAACCTTCCTCAGGAACCCTTAGGCTTTCGGCGGATCAGATTCTCACTGATCTTTTCGTTACTCATACCGGCATTCTCACTTGTATGCTGTCCAGCGCTCCTTACGGTACACCTTCAACCTACATACAACGCTCCCCTACCCCTGATGCAAAGCATCAAGCCATAGCTTCGGTGGTGTGTTTAGCCCCGTTACATTTTCGGCGCAGAGTCACTCGACCAGTGAGCTATTACGCACTCTTTAAATGGTGGCTGCTTCTAAGCCAACATCCTGGTTGTCTGTGCAACTCCACATCCTTTCCCACTTAACACACACTTGGGGACCTTAGCTGATGGTCTGGGCTGTTTCCCTTTTGACAATGGATCTTAGCACTCACTGTCTGACTCCCGGTTATAAAGTACTGTGG
>NZ_CM169317.1:5032500-5097500 GCF_057063165.1 Paenibacillus sp. JL3B1040
GATGGTAATAGCAAAAAAGCCCAGTTTAGGCTGGGCTTTTTTGAGTTTCCGAATTCCCCGGTTTCAAAACTCGCTGTAAAATCAAAATTTGGTAAGCATTGCACGCGATTAAAGGCGCAACGATCCAGGCAGTGGCGGCATTGACGCCGATTTTCAATACGCCGACGGTTTCGACGATCGTTACGGCGATCATAAAAAACAGCGTAGGAATCCAGGCGGTGGCATTCGTCAGCTTCACCTTATAAAAGGCGGTGGCGACAGCCACAATAAGAAGGATAATTCCTAAAACGAGATCGGACACCCCGTTTTTCTCGCCGCCCACAAAAATTCGGAAAAACATCAGTTCAAGCAGCGCCAAGGCCGTTAAGACGAGCTGCACGTACTGCCAAGTTCTTTTGGAGAAGACGCCGTTCCCCATATAATTAATCATCAAATAAGCGAAGAAGCCCATTTGGGAATACACGCTGACCATAATCCCCACACCCAGCAAAATCCCGATATTCACCAAAATATCGGTAACGCCTTTGTATTGAAGCGTATCGGTCCATTGCAGCAGCAGCCCGACGATAAGCGATCCCGCTGCCCCTACGGCCAGGGTGGTTCCGAATAAGTAAAGCCATTTTTTTAAGTTCAAGCCCCTTACACCTCCACTAACGAAATATTTTACCAACGATCCCGGTAAAAAACCATTGTTTTTAAGCTTTTCGTTGGGATATTTCCGTTTTTAAGCCGCATACTAACTTCAGCAATGATGATAAGGAGGAAGGGAACCATGAAATGGCGGGGTACCCGTTGGATTTTATGCTTCTTATGCACACTTACTCTTCCGTTAGCCGCTTGCGGTGCTGAACAAAGCTCCTCCTCCTCTTCCCAGGGTGGGGGATATAAGGAAACGAAATCCATGGTCATAGATATTCTGAAGACCGATGATGGTAAAAAGGCGATATACGAAGCGCTAAGCACTCCTCCCAGCAGCAGCGAAGGCAGCGGCGGCGGCGGAAGTGAGGGCGGCGGTTCCGAATCCGGCTCCGAATCCGGTTCCGGGTCGGGCGGATCGGGAGGAAGCGGCGGCGGCGGTACGTTTGGGGTTAAAATGCTGCTCCCGTCCCAAACGTCCAACGAAGTGCGCATGGCGGTCAAAGAGACCATCACCTCACCGGAATACAAAAAGGAAATCGAGAAAATCATGACGGATCCGCAGTTTGCCGGCGACTTTGCCAAAGCGGTTAACTCCCAAAGCAAGGAGCTGCATATGCAGCTGATCAAGGATCCGACATATCAAAAATCGATCAGCGATATTTTGAAGTCGCCGGAAGTGATGAAGATGTTTCTCGATTTAACCAAAACGCCGGATTACCGCAAGCAGTCGATGACGGTGATGCAGGAAGCGATGCAAAGTCCGTTGTTCAAGATGGAAGTGCTTGAGCTGTTGAAAACCGTCGTCCAAGAACAACTGCAGCCGAAAGTGGAAAAAGAGCCGAAGCAGGACGAAGGCGGCGGTGGCGGCGAAGAAGGCGGGGAAGAAGGCGGCCAAAGCAAAGAAGGCGGCAGCGGTGGGAGCGGCGGCGGTTCTTAATTCATGTTGGGCACGCACCCAAAAAAAAGACTGGCCCGATCAGGGTCAGTCTTCTTCGCATTTATGGGCGATGCGTTGCGCCAGTTCATCATAAAGCCGGCCGACCGGAGATTCCGCTTTGTATATGGACGGGGAAAAATCCGGTTCCGAAGGATGGTTGTCCGGCGCTCCAAGCGGAATTTGCGCCAGCAATTCCGTGTGCAGGGACTCGGCCAATCGAGCGCCTCCGCCGCGGCCGAAGATATAATCCTTTTCGCCGCATTTGGAGCATTCGTAATAGGCCATATTCTCGACGACGCCCAGCACTTCATGCTCGGTGCGCAGCGCCATCGTGCCGGCCCGCGCCGCGACGAAAGCCGCAGTGGCATGCGGCGTGGTGACGATGATTTCCCGGCTTTGCGGGATCATCTGATGCACGTCAAGAGCGATATCCCCCGTGCCCGGCGGAAAATCGAGCAGCAAATAATCCAACTGACCCCAGCGAACATCGCTGAAAAATTGCCGGAGCATTTTCCCCAGCATCGGTCCGCGCCAAATGACGGGGTTGTTGTCCTGGATAAAAAAGCCCATCGACATCACTTTGACGCCAAACCGTTCGACGGGCAGAATTTCGCCGTCTTCAACGAGAGGCGCTTCCTCGATCCCCATCATGTCGGGGACGCTAAAGCCATAGATGTCGGCGTCAATCAGGCCAACCTTCTTGCCTTGACGCGCCAGAGCCGCCGCCAAATTGACTGTGACGGTCGATTTGCCGACCCCGCCCTTGCCGCTGGCCACGGCGATAAAATGAACGCCGGCCGCCGGATCCAAAATCGGCAGCCGTTCCAGCCCCGCTCCATGGCCCTTCAGCTCTTCCCGTTCGTTTTGCGTCGGGTCAGGTTTACGGCCGGCCGAACTGAACGCCGCCTCGCGTTCCTGTTCCGAAGCTTCGCGAAACCGGAGATGGACATCCTCCACGCCCGCTTCGGCCAGGCGGAAGCGGATCTCCCGCTCCGCCTCGGCTTGCGCCCCGCTGCCTTTCTCAAACCCGACAACCGTTAACGATACGCGGTCTTCCTTAATCATCACGTCGCGGATCCACTGCAATTCCACCAGGCTGAGTCCTGTGGTCGGCTCCGCAACAGGACGCAATGCCGCCTGAAGCTGCTCCTTCGTTATCACTGACAGCACCTCGACTTCATCAGATAGTTAGCTGGTTCATATGATATTTATTATAACATTACCTGATATCGTCTGCCGGGGTTTGTGCTTTTTCGCCGGAATAATAACGCAGTATCCCTTGGTAAATCGAGGCCGCCACTTTCCGCTGGTACGACTCGCTGCCGAGCAGTTCCGCTTCCCCCGGATTGGACAGGAAACCGACCTCCACCAGGACGGAAGGAATGCGGACCGCCTCCAGCAAATACACCTTCTTATCCGAACGGTTCGCGACCCGATCGGTATTCTCCAGATTCCTTCTTAGCTCTTCCTGCACGAGGGCAGCCAGATTCGCGCTATCCTCATGATTCGGGTAATAAAAGGTTTGCGCGCCCCGCCAGCGCGGCGAAGGGATACTGTTCATGTGAATGCTCACGAGCAGATCGGCCTGCCGCTCTTCGATAAAACGGACGCGAGTTTTCAAATCCTCCGTCTTCCGCTTGCTGTAGCCCTTCGTGTCCGCTTCCGCCAGGTCCTTATCCTCCTCGCGGGTCATGACAACAACCGCGCCGGCCTGCTGCAGATAATCGCGCAGGTATAAGGAGACGGCGAGATTGATATCCTTCTCGATCAGCCCCTGCTTGCTGCTCGCTCCGCCATCGGGCCCGCCGTGACCCGCATCCAGCGCGATAACCTGCCCCGCGAGCGGAAGGCTCCAATAATTCCAAGCTTTCTGCGACGGCACTTGGTACAGGACCATCCCGAGGAGGATGGCGGCAAGGCCGACGCCGATCAGCGCTATTTTGATGTGGTTCAGGGAAATCCATAACGTCACCTTATCTCGATCGTGCATAAAAAAGCCACCTTTCTCCCTTCATGACATTACTCATGATATGGGACAAGGTGGACAAATATGACTCCTTATACCTGATGCGCGGTTAGTTATGGACCTGCTGCTTCATCCCTTCGATCAGGACCTCGGCAACCTCCGGTCGGGTAAACTCCGGCGGCGGGCACACCCCATCGCGCAGCAATCCGCGGACCTTCGTGCCGGATAAAGTCAAATGATCCTCCTTCGGATGCGGGCAGGTCTTGCTGGATGCCATATTCCCGCATTTGGTGCAGAAGAAGCTGTGCTCAAAGAACAGCGGCGAAATCCCCAGCTCCTCGGGAGTGAAATTCGAGAAAATTTCCTGTGCCTCGTACGTGCCGTAGTAATCGCCGACGCCCGCATGATCGCGGCCGACGATGAAATGGGTACATCCGTAATTTTTCCGTACCATCGCATGGAAAATCGCTTCCCGTGGACCGGCATACCGCATGGCTGCCGGAAAAACGCCCAGAAACGTGCGGTTTGCGGGATAGTAGTGGTCCAGCAGGGTCAAATAGCTCTTCATCCGTACATCCGCCGGCACATCGTCCGATTTGGTTTCGCCGACCAGCGGATTCAGGAACAAGGCATCGACGATCTCCAACGCGCTTTTCTGGATATATTCGTGTGCCCGGTGAACCGGATTGCGGGTCTGAAAACCAACGACCGTCTTCCACCCCTTCTCGGCAAAAATACGCCGTGTCTCCGAAGGATCGAAATAAAATTCCTTAAAGCGCGCTGGCTCGGGGCGATTCAACACCTGAACCGCGCCTCCTACGTAGTAGGGCGAACGCTCCAGCAGCTTTTTGACCCCGGGATGCTCGGGATCATCCGTTTTGAACACCTTCCGAGCTTCCTCCGCCTGATCGACGGTATAGACGCTGCCAATCTCCAACAGGCCGTATAGGACGCCGTCTTGTTTGCCAACCAACGCAACTTGCTCGCCGAACTCCAGGCTTTCCGCCTGCTCGCGGGGGACCGAGAGGGTAATCGGGATGCTCCAGACCGTGCCGTCCGCCAGCCGCATCCGCTCGACAACCGACCGGTAATCGTCTTCGTTCATAAATCCGGTTAACGGCGAAAAAGCGCCTACCCCTATCAGATCGAGGTCGGAAATCGTCCAGTTATTGATGAGAATCGCCGGAAGTCCCTTTGCCGTCTCCAGAAGTCTTTCCCGTTGTTCACCCGTAACCAAGCGGTTGATCAGGCTCCCGCCATGCGGTAATATTGTCGTCACCCGTATCTCCTCCACTTTTAAAATCTTCGGATTACCCGTGCCTTATTTATGAAGCCCGCATTCCGTCTTGTCCGAACCGGACCAGCGTCCCGCGCGAGGGTCTTCGCCGGGCATGACCGGACGGGTGCAATGCTCGCAGCCGATGCTGGGATAATTGCGATCATGCAAAGGATTGTAAATGAGATGCTGCTCGCGAATATAATTCCATACGTCGTCGGATGTCCAATTCGCGATCGGGTTGAACTTGACCAAGCCGAATTTGGCATCGTATTCGATCTTTTTGGCATTCGCCCGAGTCGGCGCCTGGTCACGGCGGATCCCCGTAATCCAGGCTTCATAGCGACCCAACACCCGCGTGAGCGGTTCGACCTTGCGTACGTTGCAGCAGGCGTTGGGATCCGACTTCCACAGTTCATCGCCATACTGCTCCGCCTGTTCTTCCGGCGTCAGTTTGGGCGATATCCGGACAAATTCCAGCCCGTATTTGGCCGCAATCGCGTCTCGTGTCTCATAGGTTTCTTGAAAATGAAAATCCGTGTCCAAGTAAAAAATGTCGGTGGATGGGCTGACTTGCTGCAACATATCGACCAGAACGACATCTTCGGCACCAAAGCTGCAGGCAAAGGTGATATTCGGAAACGTATCAACCGCCCAGGCGATGATCTCCTGGGGCGTGGACGTTTCGAATTCCTCGGCTTTAGCCGCAATCAACTGCTCTTTTTCCAGTAAGTTCACTTTCCTCGGACCTCCCGCATTAGGTGAAATAGGGAATTTTATTATTCCAACTAATCTGATTAGAATTATATTTTTAAGTATATGTCATTCGCTTTAGAAGTCAATACCAAAAAAACCAAAACGAAAAAAAGACCTGGCCCTCCATAGAGAAGCCAGGTCGCTTCGCGAGGCGTCATTGGGTTAACCTCTTATAAACGCCTTGCTGTAATTCTTGTCATTGGTGCGCAAATCGCCGTTTTCGCGTTCAAAAAAAGCCCTTCCCGCAGAGCGGAAAAGGGCTTTCGTTGAAAGTAAAGATTAACGTTTCGAGAACTGAGGAGCACGGCGAGCTGCTTTGAGGCCGTATTTCTTCCGTTCTTTCATCCGTGGGTCGCGAGTCAAGAAGCCTGCTTTCTTCAGTGCAGGGCGGAATTCCGGATCCGCTTTGAGCAGAGCGCGGGAAATCCCGTGACGGATTGCGCCGGCTTGACCGGAAATGCCGCCGCCATGAGCGATGACGATGACGTCGTAGCTGCCGAGCGTTTCCGTCAAAGTCAACGGTTGTTTTACGATCAGCTTGAGCGTTTCCAGACCAAAATATTCGTTGATGTCGCGTTTATTGATGACAATGCGTCCTTCACCCGGTACAAGGCGAACACGAGCTACCGAATGTTTACGACGACCTGTCCCATAGTATTGTACTTGTGCCATGAAACTGTCCTCCCTTTTAATTATCCGCGAAGTTCGTAAACTTCAGGTTTTTGTGCCGCATGTGGATGCTCCGTGCCAGCATAAGCTTTCAATCTCAGCTTCATTTTCTCGCCTTGGCGAGTCTTAGGCAGCATGCCGTGAACGGCGGACTCGATTACACGTTCAGGTTTCGTTCTCAGCAGATCCTTGGCAACGGTCACTTTCAAACCGCCCGGATGCAGGGAATGACGATAGTATTTTTTGTTGTCCATCTTTTTGCCGGTCAGAGCGATTTTCTCCGCATTGATGACGATAACAAAGTCACCGCAGTCAACGTGTGGAGTGAATTGGGGTTTGTGTTTCCCGCGGATAAGAGCAGCGGCTTCGCTAGCCAAGCGGCCCAGCGTTTTGCCTTCGGCATCGATGATGTGCCATTTGCGCTCTACTTCGCCTGGCTTCGCCATATAAGTGGTACGCATGTAAAGATCCTCCTTCTAGTTCGTCCGAAATGGTTCATCCTGCTGAAAACGATCTTGCTCTTCGGGTCGCCTGACCTTTTCAGCAGATTTATCTTCGATCGTTTCATTCCTGGTTAGCAAATCTCAAATGCTTGTTAAGTCGGCTTTCTTGACTGGGGGCCGTGGGATAGCCATCAAGAAAACACAACTTTTATTTTACAGGAAGCACATTTAATACGCAAGCCTTTTTTCAGAGTTTATGCCCCTTATTCCATCATCTCGTCGTATTCCACGCTCCACAGCATTAACCCTTTGCTCTCCGCCGTTGGGCCTGCCGCTTTGCGGTCCTTCGCCTCCAAAATCGCCTTCATCGATTCCGGCGTGCGTTTGCCTTCGCCGATCTCAAGCAACGTCCCGACGATGATTCTGACCATATGCTGCAGGAAGCCGTTGCCGGTAACATAGAAATGGAGAATCCCCCGCCCCGTTGTGCCGGGAAGGCTCGCTGATGAATCGACAACGATTCGGGCATCATAAAGGGTGCGCACATGACTTGCCTTCGTGGAGTGACGGGAGGCGAACGAGGTGTAATCGTGCGTACCGAGCAAATACGGCAGACTTTCCTGCATCGCTTCGACGTTCAATTTCCCGGGGTGATGAAACTGGTAATTCCGTTGGAACACATCCGGGATGCGGTTGGCATTGATGGTGTAGCGATAGGTCTTGCGTTTGGCGGAACGCCGGGAGTGAAACGTCAGAGGGACCTCCTGGGCCGTCAGCACGCGGATATCGGAAGGGAGCCGTCCGTTCAGCGCCAAACACCAGCGTTCCACGGGGATTAGCGAAGCGGTGTGGAAATGGAAAGGCTGCTGTCTGGCGTGCACGCCCGCATCGGTACGGCCGGAGCCATGAATTTTGATTTGTTCTCCCGTCAACTGGCGGATGGCTTCCTCGATATGATCCTGAACCGTGTTTCCTCCCGGCTGAGTCTGAAAGCCGAAATAGTTCGTTCCGTCATAACTGACGGTCATCAACAAGTTGCGCATCGGTCCCTTCCTCTCTCATTGCATGGCCTTATCCAATAAAAAAACTCTCCGAAAGCTTAGCCATAAGGCGAGCCGACAGAGAGTTTTACACGCTAGACAGGGAGAGTTCTCCCGAGTTATGCGCGGTCTACCAGTTCCAGATAAACCATAGGAGCAGCGTCGCCGCGGCGAGGTCCCAGCTTCAGGATACGAGTGTATCCGCCTGGACGGCTGGAATAACGTGTTGCCAGTTCGTTGAACAGCTTCTGGATTGCATCTTGCTCGCCGTCGATCGATTCGCGGCGAACGTAAGCTGCCACTTGACGACGGGCGTGCAGGTCACCGCGTTTTGCCTTGGTGATCAGCTTCTCGGCGATCGAGCGAACTTCTTTCGCTTTCGCTTCCGTCGTTTGGATGCGTTCGTATAAGAACAGGTCGGTAACCAGGTCACGGAACAAAGCTTTACGCGCACTGGAATCGCGGCCCAACTTTTGGTATGCCATGAGTTTTCCCTCCTTCGCTAGAACGATTCAAGTGAACTTATTCTTCCGTGCGCAATCCCAAACCGAGCTCTTCGAGTTTCTCTTGAACTTCCTCCAAAGATTTGCGGCCCAGGTTACGAACCTTCATCATATCTTCTTCGGTTTTCGTCGTCAGCTCTTGTACCGTGTTGATGCCGGCACGTTTGAGGCAGTTATAGGAACGAACGGAGAGATCAAGCTCTTCAATCGTCATTTCAAGCACTTTTTCTTTCTTGTCTTCTTCCTTTTCGACCATGATTTCCGCGTCTTTCGCTTCGTCCGTAAGTCCTACGAACAAGAAGAGATGCTCGGTCAAAATCTTGGCGCCGAGGCTCACCGCTTCTTCAGGTCTGATGCTGCCATCGGTCCACACTTCAAGCGTAAGCTTGTCGTAGTTGGTCACTTGGCCAACCCGGGTGTTCTCCACCACGTAGTTGACGCGAGTAATCGGGGTATAGATCGAATCGACGGGAATGACACCGATCGGTTGATCATCTCGTTTATTTCGATCTGCCTGAACGTAACCACGACCGCGGCCTGCGTAGATGCGCATATGGAGTCTCGAACCCGGTTCAAGCGTAGCAATATGCAAGTCCGGATTCAAAATTTCCACATCGCTGTCCGCACGGATATCCCCTGCCGTAACAACTCCTTCGCCTTCCGCATCGATTTCGAGGATTTTCTCCTCATCCGAATGGATTTTCAGCGAGAGAGCTTTCAGGTTCAGGATAATCTCCGTGACGTCTTCCATAACGCCCGGTACGGTCGCGAATTCATGCAGAACTCCATCGATTTGGACCGAGGTTACCGCAGCACCCGGCAGAGAAGAGAGCAAAATCCGGCGAAGCGAGTTGCCCAGAGTGGTGCCATATCCACGCTCAAGTGGTTCTACTACAAATTTCCCATAGGTGCCTTCATCGTTAACTTCTACGGTCTCGATTTTTGGCTTTTCGATTTCTATCACGAAAGTACCCCTCCTTCAAAACGTCGTTCCTTTGAATCTGCCTGATTTGCTGAAGTTTGAAACGTAGTATGCCTAAACAACCATTGTTCCCAATTGACGCTGTTGTTATACCACGGTTTCAGCTCGGCTTCATTAAACGCGGCGGCGTTTTGGAGGACGGCAGCCGTTATGAGGAATCGGAGTCACGTCTTTGATCATGTTGACTTCAAGGCCTGCCGCTTGCAAGGAGCGGATAGCGGCCTCACGGCCAGCACCAGGGCCTTTAACCATAACCTCAACGCTCTTCATGCCATGTTCCATCGCAGCTTTGGCGGCAGATTCGGCAGCCATTTGCGCGGCAAACGGAGTCGACTTACGGGATCCTTTGAATCCAAGGCCGCCGGAGCTGGCCCAGGAAATCGCGTTACCGTGCGGATCCGTAATGGTTACAATCGTATTATTGAAGGTGGAGCGGATATGAGCCACGCCAGATTCAATATTTTTCCGGTCACGACGTTTGGTACGTACGACTTTTTTTGGTTTAGCCATTGTCTGTTATCCCTCCTTCTTATTTCTTCTTGTTCGCTACCGTACGACGAGGCCCCTTACGAGTACGGGCATTCGTTTTCGTACGTTGTCCGCGAACCGGCAAGCCGCGACGATGACGCACTCCGCGGTAACAGCCAATCTCGATCAAACGTTTAATATTTAAGGAAATTTCACGACGCAGGTCGCCTTCCACCTTGACCGTTTTGTCGATCGTTTCGCGTAGTTTGCTAACCTCATCTTCCGTCAAATCA
Source organism: Paenibacillus sp. JL3B1040 (assembly GCF_057063165.1). Lineage (NCBI taxonomy): Bacteria > Bacillati > Bacillota > Bacilli > Caryophanales > Paenibacillaceae > Paenibacillus > Paenibacillus tiangongensis. The sequence goes on from NZ_CM169317.1 coordinate 5,042,473, forward strand.
CGAACACGAGTGTCCGGATTGATGCCTGTTGTGCTCAGGATTTTCTGGGAAGTCGTTTTACCGATTCCGAAAATGTAAGTTAAGGCGATCTCAACGCGTTTATCACGTGGCAAATCCACACCAGCAATACGTGCCATTTTACGCTACACCCCCTTCAATTAACCTTGTTTTTGTTTGTGTTTCGGATTTTCGCAAATCACCATGACATTGCCCTTGCGACGAATGACTTTGCATTTTTCGCAAATCGGCTTTACAGAAGGTCTTACCTTCATGCTGATTACCTCCTAAAAGTTTTACAGAAGTAAAACTGGGATCGAAAGCATACGTTTGTTTTTGCGAAGCAAACCCCAAATCGCAGGCATTCTAATCATAAACTACTCTCTGAAACAACTCAACCTGAATATTGTACCACAACTTTACCTTAATGGGTATAGTCTATTTGCGGTAAGTGATCCGGCCTTTCGTCAAGTCATACGGCGAAAGCTGTACGACCACTTTGTCCCCCGTCAAAATGCGGATAAAGTGCATCCGCAGCTTACCGGAAACGTGAGCGAGAATTTGATGTCCATTCTCCAGCTCCACTTTGAATGTAGCATTCGGCAATGGTTCGATGACCACGCCTTCGACTTCAATGACATCTTCTTTAGCCACAGTCAGTCTCCTTTCTCTTCAGCCATAGAATCGGCGGAATTCCGATAAACAAGAATCGCATGCCGCAGTTTCCCGTTTGTCACCCTTCCGCTTTCCTGCAAACTATGAACTACCTCGCTGCTAACGATGGGCAGTAGCTCAAGATGCTGGGCATTTTTACGCTTGGGTCCATCAAACTTGCGTTTGTTTCCGTCCGCGATCCAGACGAATCTGTCGTCCAGAATCCCGACAATCACATAAATCGCCCCAGCATCTCTGCCTTTGAGAACTTTCACCAACTGACCAACCTGCGGCTCCGAGCGCTCTTTCACGTTCATCACCTACGCATTCAGCTTCGTGAAAATTTCCATCCCGTCCGGCGTTACGGCTACCGTATGCTCAAAATGAGCGCACAGCGAGCCATCCACCGTGACGACTGTCCAGTTGTCTTCCAGCGTTTTAACATATCGCTTCCCCATGTTCACCATCGGTTCGATCGCCAGAACCATCCCGGGCTTCAGCCGGGGTCCCCGGTCAGGCAACCCATAATTCGGAATTTGCGGCTCTTCGTGCAGGCTCGCGCCAATGCCGTGACCGACATATTCCCGAACGACGGAAAATCCGGCAGCTTCGATAAATTGCTGAATCGCATGCGAGATCGTGAACAATCGAACATCCGGCTTCACGAGCGCAAGGCCCGCATACAGGGATCCTTCGGTGACTTCCAAGAGCTTCTTGGCTTCGTCCGAAATTTCGCCTACCGGATAAGTCCACGCCGAGTCCCCATGGAAACCACGATACTCCGCGCCGATATCCAAAGTAATGATATCGCCTTCGTTCAATTTGCGTTTGCCGGGAAATCCGTGTACCAATTCTTCGTTGACCGAAGCGCAAATGCTGTAAGGAAAACCGTTGTAACCTTTAAAGGACGGCACGGCGCCCTGACTGCGAATGTATTTATCGGCGAGTTGATCGAGTTCTCCCGTCGTAATTCCAGGCTCAATCGATTGCGCCATGAGCCTGTGCGTTTCCGCTACGATCCGCCCAGCTTCTCGCATAAAGCCTAGTTCCGTTTCGGATTTACAAATGATCATTCCACCTAACCTCGCAGTAGTGACACGATTTCTTTCGAAACCGCATCGATTTCCTGTTCACCATCTACCTGACGCAACAGGCCTTTATCTTCGTAGAACTTCAGAAGCGGTGCGGTTTTGTTGATATATTCGTCCAACCGAGTGCCCACGCTCTCCTCGTTATCGTCCGAGCGTTGGTACAACTCGCCGCCGCATTTATCACAAACACCTTCCTGCCCCGGAGGATTAAAGATCACATGATAAGTGGCGCCGCAGGATTTGCAAATCCGGCGTCCGGTCAGCCGCGCCAGCAGCTTGTTCCGGTCCACTTTCAGGTTGATGACGTGGTCCAGCTTGCGACCCAGACCTTCAAGCAGCTCTTCCAGCGATTCCGCTTGCGAAAGGGTTCTTGGAAAACCATCCAATAAGAAACCTTTTTCGCAATCGGGCTGCTGCAAGCGTTCGCGAACGATCCCCACTGTCACATCATCAGGCACGAGCAGTCCCTGATCCATATATTCCTTCGCTTTCATCCCCACAGGTGTTCCCTGTTTGATTGCCAGGCGAAATGCGTCGCCGGTAGAGATATGAGGAATACCGAATTCGTTAACGATTGTCTCGGCTTGTGTTCCTTTTCCTGCTCCGGGAGGCCCCATGAATAGTAGGTTCATGTTTCTCACTCCCTCCAAGACTTCTCTACAACAAGAAATAGCGCAGTTAGGCGCCAGGCAAGGGCGTTTGCACGTCCCTGTTCCTGGTACCTACCGACTATTTATTGATGAAACCTTTATAGTGACGTTTGATCAATTGGCCTTCAATGGTCTTCATCGTATCCAGCGCAACGCCGATGACGATCAGAATCGAAGTACCGCCGATCAGGACCGTACTTGGCAGTCCTGCCAATGCCCCCAAGCCCATAGGAAGAATGGAGATGGCCGCCAAGAAAATAGCGCCGGTCATCGTCAAACGGGTCAAGACCCGGGTAAGATAGGTTTCCGTTGTTTTCCCCGGACGGATCCCCGGAATGTAACCGCCGTTTTTCTTCATGTTCTCCGCCATCTGCTGCGGGTTCATCTGTACGAACGTATAGAAGAACGTGAAGCCGATGATCATGACCACATAAAGCACCATCCCGAGCGGACGGTTGGTGGACAGGTTACTGCTGATCCATTGCGCCCAAGTGTGCGTCGACCAGAAGCTGGCGATGACCACCGGGAATTGCAGCAGGGAAACGGCGAAAATGACCGGAATGACGCCGGCAGCATTGATTTTGAGCGGAATATGGGTGTTCTGCCCGCCATACATTTTGTTGCCGACCACGCGTTTTGCGTATTGTACCGGAATTTTACGAATCGCTTGTTGGACGTAAATGACGCCGATGACGATCAACACGCAAACGAGGAGAATCGCAATGGATTTCACCACGTTGATAAACGCTTGACCCTCAACAATAAACTCGGATTGAGCTATCGTCACGATATGCGATGGGATTGTCGCGACAATCCCGGCGAAGATGATCAGCGAAATCCCGTTGCCGATCCCTCTTTCGGTAATCTGCTCACCAAGCCACATCAGGAACGATGTACCGGCGGTCAATACGATCGCAATGAGAAGATAGTCGCCAAACGTTGCGTTCGGCACCATTTCCGTACCGTACAACCGATTGAAACCGATCGATGTAGCAAACGCCTGAATCACGGCCAAAATGACGGTTCCGTAACGCGTCACCTGCGCCATTTTCTTCTTGCCGTGTTCCCCTTGCTTGGCCCATTCCGCGAACTTCGGAATGACGTCCATGGACAAGAGCTGCACGATAATGGAAGCCGTGATATAAGGCATGATCCCGAGGGCGAAAATCGAGAAATTCTTCAGGGCGCCGCCCGAGAAGGTGTTCAAGAACCCTAACAAGTCGCTTCCTGCCGTGTTTGTCGCCTCGAAAACGTCTTTATTAACGCCCGGAACCGGAACGAAAGAACCGATCCGGTAAATCAGGAAGATAAACAACGTGAACAAAATGCGGTTGCGAAGGTCTTGAACATGCCATATGTTCTTAATGGTTTTAAACATTAGATCACCTCGGTTTTACCGCCGGCAGCCTCGATTTTCTCTACCGCAGATTGGGAGAACTTATTCGCTTTAACTGTCAGCTTGACAGTAACTTCACCGTTGCCGAGAATCTTGATGCCGCTTTTCGCGTCTTTCACGATTCCTTGTTCAAACAACAGTTCAGGAGTCACTTCCGTATCCGCCGCAAAGCTGTTCAAATCTTCGATGTTCACAATCGCATACTCTTTCCGCGTCGGATTGATAAACCCGCGTTTTGGCAAGCGACGATACAGCGGGTTTTGACCGCCTTCGAAGCCCGGACGCACACCACCGCCGGAACGAGCGTTTTGACCTTTGTGACCGCGAGTCGACGTTTTGCCCATGCCGCTACCTGTACCGCGGCCGACACGCTTGCGTTCTTGGCGGGAGCCAGGAGCTGGGGAAAGCTCATGTAACTTCATCGTTCGTTGCACCTCCTTATTTATTGTTGGCACTTAATCTTTATCGAAATGATTAGCCTTCGATTTCTTTAACCGATACCAAGTGGCTCACTTGATTAACCATGCCGCGAATGGCCGGGTTATCGTTGTGAACGACGGATTGGTTGATCTTGCGAAGACCCAATGTTTTCACGGTAGTACGTTGATTCTCCGGACGACCGATCAAACTACGCACGAGGGTAATTTGCAGTTTAGCCATGAGATTCCCTCCTTAACCGAGAAGTTCTTCGACGGTTTTACCGCGCAATTTCGCAACATCCTCAGCGCGTTTCAGACGGGACAAGCCCTCCAAAGTCGCGTTGACCATGTTGATGGAATTCGAAGAACCCAAAGATTTAGTCAAAATGTCGCCTACCCCAGCCAGTTCGAGAACCGCACGAACCGGACCGCCGGCGATAACCCCGGTACCTTCGGATGCCGGTTTCAACAGAACGCGGCCAGCTCCGAAATGCCCGATTACTTGGTGAGGGATCGTAGTGCCCACAAGCGGAACATGCACAAGGTTTTTCTTCGCATCTTCGATGCCTTTGCGGATCGCGTCAGGCACTTCGCCTGCTTTACCGATCCCGGCGCCAACCCAGCCTTTGCCGTCGCCGACAACCACGAGCGCGCTGAAGCTAAAACGACGTCCGCCTTTAACTACTTTAGCTACGCGGTTAATGTTTACAACTCTTTCTGTCAGTTCTAAAGTGTTCGGATCTACACGCAAGTCGTTAACCTCCTTTTAGTGATTATTTTTAGAATTCCAGGCCTGCTTCGCGGGCTGCGTCAGCCAGCGCCTGAATCCGTCCATGGTACAAGTATCCTCCGCGGTCAAACACAATGTTCTTGACCCCTTTTTCTTGAGCGCGCTTCGCGATCAATTCGCCCACTTTGCGAGCGGATTCCACGTTGCCGCCGTTGCCGATCGAACCGCTCAGTTCTTTATCGACGGTCGATGCGCTGGCCAGCGTTACGCCTGCCACGTCGTCGATCAGTTGAGCGTAGATATGTTTGGAAGAACGGTATACGTTCAGTCTAGGACGAGCTGCCGTTCCTTGAACTTTTTTACGTACACGCAGATGTCTTTTCAGACGCGCTTTGTTCTTATCACCTTTTGTAATCATGACTTCCATTTCACTCCCTTCGGTTTACCGCTATCGGACATTTCGTTTCAAGACGCCAGAAGGACCGGCACGTGAAGAAGAAGCTTATTTCTTCTTACCGGCTTTACCTTCCTTACGAATGATGCGTTCGCCTTCATACTTGATCCCTTTGCCTTTGTACGGCTCAGGTTCGCGAACGGAACGGATTTTAGCGGCGTATTCGCCTACGCGCTCTTTGTTGATCCCTTTCACGATGATCTTCGTATTCGAAGGCACTTCAAACTCGATGCCCGCTTCCGGAACGATCTCCACCGGGTGGGAATAACCTACGTTCAGAACCAGCTTGTTGCCGGACAAGCTTGCGCGGTAACCGACACCAACCAATTCGAGCGATTTGGAGAAACCTTCCGTTACCCCGCTGACCATGTTGCTCACAACGGAGCGGGTCGTGCCATGCAGGGAACGATGCGCTTTATTGTCGGAAGGACGTTCAACGGTGATCACGTTGCCTTCAACCGATACCTTGATGTCCTTGTGAAGCTCACGAGTCAAAGTGCCTTTCGGCCCTTTTACCGTAATGACGCTATTGTTAAGTGTGACATCCACACCACTTGGTACTGTAATTGGTTTGCGACCAATACGAGACATTTATTGCACCTCCTTGTTATAAGACGTTAATTACCAAACGTAGCAGACAACTTCGCCGCCGGCTTTGGACTGGCGAGCTTCCTTGTCGGTCATGACACCTTTGGAAGTGGAGATAATCGCGATACCCAAGCCGCCGAGGACACGAGGAATTTCATTGCTTTTCGTGTACACGCGAAGGCCTGGTTTACTGATTCTCTTAAGCCCAGAGATGACGCGTTCGTTGTTCGGGCCGTATTTCAGGAAAATACGGATGATCCCTTGTTTGTTGTCGTCGATATATTCAGCGTCACGGATGAAACCTTCACGCTTCAGGATCTCGGCGATTTGTTTCTTGATCGTGGACGCAGGCAGTTCAACCGTCTCGTGGCGCACCGTATTGGCGTTACGAATACGAGTAAGCATATCTGCAATTGGATCTGACATAGTCATACGTGTAAACCTCCTTCCCGTTGTTGATTAATTACCAGCTTGCTTTTTTCACGCCAGGAATCTGGCCTTTATAAGCTAATTCACGGAAGCAAATTCTGCAAATTTTGTACTTTTGCAATACCGAATGTGGGCGACCACAACGTTCACAACGGGTATAAGCCCGCACTTTGAATTTAGGTGTACGTTGTTGTTTAACTTTCATCGAAGTTTTAGCCACTTAGCCTGACACCTCCTAAATAGTTTCGGAGAAAATGGACCTTTACTTAGCAAACGGCATGCCGAGCTGCGTCAAGAGCTCGCGGGACTCTTCGTCGGTTTTCGCCGTCGTGACGATGACGATATCCATACCGCGCACTTTATCCACTTGATCGTATTCGATCTCCGGGAAAATCAGCTGCTCTTTCAGGCCCAGCGTATAGTTGCCGCGACCGTCGAATGCTTTCGTCGATACGCCGTGGAAGTCACGGACACGCGGAAGCGTTACGTTAAACAGTTTGTCGAGGAAATGATACATGCGTTCACCGCGAAGCGTTACCTTCACGCCGATCGGCATGTTCTCGCGCAGTTTGAAACCGGCGATCGATTTCTTCGCGCGGGTGATCACCGGCTTTTGACCCGCGATCAGTTGCATATCGTTTACTGCGGAATCAAGCACTTTAGAGTTCGCTACAGCGTCGCCAACACCCATGTTGATAACGACTTTCTCGATCTTCGGCACTTGCATTACCGTTGTATAGTTGAATTTTTGAACCAAAGCAGGTGTTACTTCGTTCAAAAAGCGTTCTTTCAATCTTGCTGCCATGAATCATGGACCTCCTTTCTTAACGTTACTGGATTAGTCGATTACTTCTCCGGATCTCTTCGCTACGCGAACTTTCTTGCCGTTGTCCAATACTTTGTAACCGATACGGGTTACTTTTCCGCTCTTCGGATCAACGTGCATGACGTTCGAAACGTGAATCGGAGCTTCTTTCTCGATGATGCCGCCTTGTGGGTTCAGTTGATTTGGTTTTTGATGTTTCTTAACCATGTTCACGCCTTCCACAAGCACGCGGTTTTCGCGAGGATAAGCGGCGATGACGCGGCCTTTTTTGCCTTTGTCTTTGCCGGAAATCACGATCACCGTGTCGTCCTTTTTGACGTGCAGCTTATTGTTATGAGATTCAAGAATCTTCTTCAGTCTAGGCACTTGGTTTACACCTCCTGTTAAATCGGGCTCCCCATTGAGTTACGGGGTGTTCTTAGATAACTTCCGGAGCCAAGGAAACGATCTTCATAAAGTCTTTGTCGCGAAGTTCGCGTGCAACCGGTCCGAAGATACGCGTTCCGCGCGGGCTCTTATCTTCTTTAACAACAACCGCTGCGTTCTCGTCGAATGCAATGTAGGAACCGTCTTTCCGACGAACCGAACGTTTCGTACGAACGACAACCGCTCTGACTACATCCCCTTTTTTGACAACGCCGCCTGGTGTTGCTTGTTTGACGGAACAAACGATCAGATCTCCGATTTGTGCCGTACGACGACCCGTACCACCCAAAACGCGGATACACATCAGTTCCTTCGCGCCGGAGTTGTCGGCAACCTGCAAACGTGTAAATGGTTGAATCATGGATATTTCCTCCTTTCGGTCTAAGCTACCGTGCTATTAAATGATAACCGCTTCTTCAACGACTTCAACGAGTCTCCAGCGTTTGTCTTTGGACAGCGGGCGAGTTTCGGCGATTTTGACGGTATCTCCGATTTTCGCGGTGTTGTTCTCGTCATGCGCTTTGAATTTTTTCGTGTATTTAATGCGCTTGTGGTACAAATCATGCTTCTTGTAGGTTTCTACAGCAACAACGATCGTTTTGTCCATCTTGTCGCTGACGACTTTACCAATTTGCACTTTACGGCTGTTACGTTCGCTCATGGTTAGCCTCCTTCCTGGACTTAGGCGCTTCGCTTCTTGCGCTTAGCGCTTCTTAACTGATAATCCCAAGTTCTCTTTCACGGATAACGGTTTTAGCACGAGCTATTTCCTTACGCACATCGCGGATCCGAGTCGGGTTATCGAGTTGGCCGGTAGCCAACTGAAAACGGAGGTTAAAGAGTTCCTCTTTAAAACCTGCGATTTTTTGTTCGATTTCTGCAGTGGTTAAGTTGCGAAGTTCATTAGCTTTCATTTGCTTCACCACCCAATTCTTCACGTTTCACAAACTTCGTTTTGATCGGCAGTTTGTGGGCGGCAAGACGCATAGCTTCGCGTGCGATTTCCTCCGATACCCCGGCAAGCTCAAACATGATTTTGCCCGGTTTCACAACTGCGACCCATTTCTCTACGTTACCTTTACCGCTACCCATCCGGACTTCAAGAGGCTTTTGAGTAATCGGCTTGTCAGGGAAAATCTTAATCCATACTTTACCGCCCCGTTTGATATAACGAGTCATCGCGATACGCGCTGCTTCGATTTGACGGTTCGTGATCCAAGTCGGCTCCAGAGCTTGCAGGCCGTATTCGCCGAAGTTCAGTTCGGTGCCGCCTTTCGCTTGGCCTCTCATATTCCCGCGTTGTTGCTTGCGGTGTTTTACGCGTTTTGGTACCAACATGATTAGTTGCCTCCTTCCTGAGCAGCTTGTTGTTTCTTAGCCGTAGGAAGAACCTCTCCACGATAGATCCATACTTTTACGCCGATGCGGCCATAAGTCGTATGCGCTTCTGCCGTACCGTAATCGATGTCGGCGCGGAGCGTATGAAGTGGAACAGTTCCTTCACTGTAGCCTTCCGTACGAGCAATTTCAGCACCGCCGAGACGACCGCTGACTGCCGTTTTGATCCCTTTAGCTCCCGAACGCATCGTTCTTTGAATCGCTTGTTTCAGCGCACGACGGAAAGAAACGCGACGTTCCAATTGTTGTGCGATGCTTTCAGCAACCAAAATTGCGTCAAGATCGGGGTGTTTGATTTCCGAAATGTTGATGTGAACTTTTTTGCCGCCTGCGATTTTCGTAATTTCACCGCGCAGGTTTTCCACTTCCGAACCGCCTTTACCGATAACCATGCCCGGCTTGGCTGTGTGGATCGTGACGTTCACACGATTCGCCGCTCTCTCGATCTCAATCCGAGATACCGCGGAGTCTTTCAGTTTATTTTTCAGGTATTCACGAATTTTTACGTCTTCCAGCAAAAGATCACCAAAATCTTTGCCTGCGTACCATTTGGATTCCCAATCACGGATAATCCCTACTCGTAATCCGACCGGATTTACCTTTTGGCCCACACGTTTTCCCTCCTTATTTTTCGGATACCACCAATGTAATGTGGCTGGTGCGTTTGTTGATCCGGCTAGCGCGTCCCATTGCCCGCGGACGGAAACGTTTCATCGTCGGGCCTTGGTTGACGTAGGCTTGCGTAATCACCAATTTATTTACATCCATAGAATAGTTATGTTCGGCATTGGCAATCGCCGAGTTCAACAGCTTCTCCACGATCGGGGAAGCCGCCTTTGGCGTATGGCGGAGAATCGCGATCGCGTCGCCGACTTGCTTACCGCGGATCAGGTCAACCACGAGTTGAGCTTTGCGGGGAGCAATACGAATCGATCTTGCATGTGCTTTAGCTTCCATGTAGTATTACCTCCTCTCAAACGAAGAACTTATCTTAATTAACGTCTCGTTTTCTTATCGTCATCCGTATGACCTTTGTAGGTCCGGGTTGGAGCAAATTCGCCCAGTTTATGTCCGACCATATCCTCGGTTACGTACACCGGTACGTGCTTGCGGCCGTCATAGACACCAAACGTATGACCAATGAATTGCGGATAGATCGTGGAGCGACGGGACCAGGTTTTGATCACGACCTTCTTGTTCGAAGCGCTCGCTTCCTCCACTTTCTTAAGCAGGTAACCGTCGATAAAAGGTCCCTTTTTCAGACTGCGACTCATTCATTTATCCTCCCTTCGCAATGCGCTGCAAGTTACGTTTCGTTCATGCCGCGAAGTGATCCGCATAATGCGGATTACTTCGTACGACGGCGAACGATATATTTATCAGAAGCTTTGCCTTTTTTACGCGTTTTGTAACCCAGGGTCGGTTTGCCCCAAGGAGACAACGGAGATTTACGGCCGATCGGAGCGCGACCTTCACCACCACCATGAGGGTGATCGTTCGGGTTCATGACGACACCGCGTACTTCCGGACGTTGTCCGAGCCAGCGGCTGCGTCCCGCTTTACCGATTTTGACGAGCTCATGGTCACCGTTACCTACGGAACCGATCGTCGCGCGGCAAACCTTCAGGACTTTACGAACTTCGCCGGAAGACAGGCGGATCGTTACGTATTTGTCCTCTTTACCGAGCAATTGAGCTTCCGTACCGGCAGCACGAACGAGTTGTCCGCCTTTGCCCGGCTTCAGCTCGATGTTGTGGATCACGGTACCTACCGGAATGTTCTCCAGCGGCATCGCGTTGCCGATTTTGATATCGGAACCCACGCCGGATTCGATCACGTCGCCCACTTTCAAGCCCTTCGGAGCGATGATGTAGCGTTTTTCGCCATCGGCATAATGGATCAAAGCGATGTTCGAAGTCCGGTTCGGATCGTATTCGATCGTAGCAACGCGGCCTGGAATTCCATCTTTGTTCCGTTTGAAGTCGATGATGCGGTATTTACGTTTATGTCCGCCGCCGTGGTGACGAACAGTGATTTTACCTTGGTTGTTGCGGCCGGCCGTTTTGCTCAGCGGCGCAAGCAAAGATTTCTCCGGCTGATCCGTCGTAATTTCTTCGAAGGTCGATACGCTCATGGCGCGTCTTGCCGGGGATGTCGGTTTGTACTTTTTGATTGGCACGAGATTTCCCTCCTTACTTTAAACGATTTTATACCGATTCAAAGAACTGAAGCGGCTTGCTGTCCGCAGTCAATGTAACAAAAGCTTTCTTCCATTCGGGAGTGTATCCGGAGTAGCGTCCGTAACGTTTCAGCTTCCCGGGAACACGCAGGGTGTTGACGTTCTTTACCTTCACACCGAAGATCGATTCTACAGCTTGCTTGATTTCGGTTTTGTTGGCGCGAATATCAACCTCGAAAACGTATTTCAGGTCGTTCATATATTCGGTCGAACGTTCCGTAATCACCGGGCGTTTGATAATATCGCGAGGATCTTTCATTACGCGAGCACCTCCTCTACCTTCTGAACTGCTTCTTTCGTAATGATCAGTTTGTCGTGCGTCAGCACGTCAAGAACATTAATGCCGTCTGCCGCTACGAACTTCACGCCTGGGATGTTGCGCGCGGAAAGCGCCAAGTTGTCGTCATAGCTAGGAGCTACGACCAAAGCTTTGCGTTCCACTTTCAGATTGTTCAAGATCGCCGCGAATTCCTTCGTTTTCGGAGCGTTCATCGCAAGAGCATCCAATACGATGATGTCCTGATCGATCACTTTCGACGAAAGCGCCGATTTGATCGCCAAACGACGAACTTTCTTCGGCAGTTTGTAGGAATAGCTGCGCGGAGTCGGTCCGAATACCGTGCCGCCGCCTTTCCATTGAGGAGCGCGGATCGAACCTTGACGCGCACGGCCCGTACCTTTTTGTTTCCAAGGCTTGCGGCCGCCGCCGCGAACTTCGGAGCGTCCTTTGACTTTATGCGTACCGAAACGCAGGGAAGCGCGCTGCATGACTACAGCTTCATGAAGGACATGCGTGTTCGGCTCAATTCCGAATACGGCATCGTTCAATTCCACTTCGCCCACTTGGCTACCGCTAATATTGAAAAGTGCTACTTTTGGCATTTGTTGTTCCTCCTTTCTTGAGGGCTAATTATTTCTTAATGGTTTGTTTGATTTTGACGAAGCTGTTTTTAGGACCCGGAATCGAGCCTTTAACCAGCAGTACGTTGCGTTCCGCATCAACGCGGATAACTTCAAGGTTTTGGATCGTTACGGTTTCGCTGCCCATATGTCCTGGAAGGCGTTTGCCTTTCGGAACGCGGTTCGCTTGGATGGAACCCATCGAACCCGGTCTGCGATGGTAACGGGAACCGTGAGCCATCGGGCCGCGGCTTTGTCCCCAGCGTTTAATCACGCCTTGGAACCCTTTACCTTTCGAAATACCCGTTACGTCAACAAATTCGCCTTCAGCAAAAATATCGACTTTGACCTCTTGGCCAACCTCGTATCCTGCCAAATCAACACCGCGAATTTCGCGAACGTAGCGCTTAGGCGTTGCGCCTGCTTTCTTCGCATGCCCAACTTCCGGTTTGTTTGCTCTCGCTTCCTTCTTATCGGCATAGCCGATTTGGATCGCTTCATAGCCGTCATTCTCCAGGTCTTTCTTCTGCAGAACCACGTTAGAGCTTGCCTCAATAACCGTTACGGGAATCACGTTCCCTTCCGGAGTAAACACTTGAGTCATTCCAAGTTTTTTTCCTAAGATACCTTTCATGTTGACACCTCTTTTCCTTTCCTAGTTACCTTACAATAGTAGGTATTACAATTTGATTTCGATATCTACACCGGACGGCAGGTCCAAGCGCATCAAGGCATCCACAGTTTGTGGAGTCGGGTTCACAATGTCGATCAGACGTTTGTGCGTCCGTTGTTCGAATTGCTCCCGGGAATCCTTGTACTTGTGTACCGCACGGAGAATAGTAATCACTTGTTTCTCGGTTGGCAACGGAATCGGCCCGGATACGCCAGCACCCGAACGTTTTGCCGTTTCAACGATTTTCTCTGCGGATTGATCAAGAATTCTGTGGTCGTAAGCTTTCAAACGAATACGAATTTTTTGCTTTGCCATTTTAGTCCCTCCTTCTATCGCCCAATTTAGTATCGGACATACTCCGTGAAAATTTTCTGACCGCCCTCCCATGGCAAAGGGGCCGGGTGTGTCAGTAACCTCTCACATCATCGCAACGTCACAGAACAACATTCACTATTATATAGAAAAGGTAGGCGGAATGCAAGCATAAAATCTAAAGGTTCCGCTTGCCATCCCGCCTGCCGCGGACGGCACAAAAAAAGCGTGCTCCCTCTTCTATGGATCAGATCCCGGAGAATATAGGTCTCGCCTTGATGTCCCATACGCTCCCTTTGCACGATTATCCCTTTCATTCAGGGGAAGCCTAGGCCCGAAATGAGGCGAGCTCTCCTCCAGTTTTCAGGCAATCTGATTCAAGGGGATAATCCTGCAAAGTATCCGGCCGGTGTGTCGATCTTCGTTTAAATAGAAAGGAGCTGCTCTCCGAAACCGGAGGGCAGCTCCTTTCTTAAGGCTGCAAAGCCTTCTTATTTGTTGATGGTAACAACGGCACCGGATCCAACAGTACGGCCGCCTTCGCGGATGGAGAAGCGAGTTCCTTCTTCGATCGCGATCGGGGAGATCAGTTGAACGGTAACTTCGATGTTGTCGCCAGGCATAACCATTTCAGTACCTTCTGGCAGGTTGATGATGCCAGTTACGTCCGTTGTACGGAAGTAGAACTGAGGACGGTAGCCGGAGAAGAACGGCTTATGGCGTCCGCCTTCTTCTTTGGTCAATACGTATACTTGAGCGGTAAACTCGGTATGCGGATTAACGGAAGCCGGTTTAGCCAATACTTGACCGCGTTCGATTTCTTTACGGTCAACGCCGCGGAGCAATGCGCCGATGTTGTCGCCCGCTTGAGCGGAATCGAGCAATTTACGGAACATTTCAACGCCGGTAACGACGGATTTCTTCGTTTCTTCAACGATACCCACGATTTCGATTTCGTCGCCGACTTTAACCGTACCGCGTTCAACACGGCCGGTAGCAACCGTACCGCGGCCCGTGATCGAGAATACGTCCTCGACAGGCATCAGGAACGGTTTGTCAACCGGACGCTCTGGAAGCGGGATGTACTCGTCGATGATTTCGAACATTTCAACGATTTTCTTAGCCCATTCGCCATCAGGGTTTTGCAGAGCTTCACGAGCGGAACCGCGGATGATTGGAGTGTCGTCGCCCGGGAACTCATATTCGTTCAGCAGGTCGCGAACTTCCATTTCAACCAGTTCAAGCAACTCTTCGTCTTCAACCATGTCGCATTTGTTCAGGAATACGACGATGTAAGGAACGCCTACGTTACGGGACAACAGGATGTGCTCGCGAGTTTGCGGCATTGGGCCGTCAGCTGCGGATACAACCAGGATTGCGCCGTCCATTTGAGCCGCGCCGGTGATCATGTTTTTAACATAGTCGGCGTGCCCTGGGCAGTCAACGTGTGCGTAGTGGCGGTTGTTGGTTTCATACTCAACGTGAGCCGTCGAGATCGTGATCCCGCGTTCGCGTTCTTCCGGAGCTTTGTCGATTTGGTCGAATGCTACGGCTGCGCCGCCGTATGTTTTGGACAATACAGTCGTGATGGCTGCAGTCAGAGTTGTTTTACCATGGTCGACGTGACCAATCGTACCGATATTAACGTGCGGTTTTGTACGTTCGTATTTAGCCTTTGCCATTTTAAACAGTTCCTCCTTAAAATATGGATTGTTATGTGTGACCGTTCGGAAGAACGGATCCTCCGACCGGTAAATACATTAGATTATTCTCCGCCTTTATGCTTGGACACGATTTCCTCAGCAATGGTCTTCGGAACTTCTTCGTAGTGAGAAAGTTCCATCGAGAACACGCCGCGTCCTTGCGTACCGGAACGAAGCGTTGTCGAGTAACCGAACATTTCGGAGAGAGGCACTTTCGCACGGATAATTTGCGCCCCACCGCGGGAATCCATACCTTCGATACGGCCACGGCGAGAATTCAGCATACCCATAACGTCACCCATGTACTCCTCAGGCACCGTTACTTCAACTTTCATGATCGGCTCGAGCAGAACCGGTTGACACTTCTCTTTGGCCGCTTTCAGGGCCATCGAGCCGGCGATCTTAAACGCCATTTCACTGGAGTCGACGTCATGGTAAGAACCGTCGACGATCGTCGCCTTCACGTCAACGACCGGGAAGCCGGCAAGAACACCGTTCTGCATCGCTTCTTCGATCCCTTGTTGTGCAGGGGCGATATATTCTCTCGGTACGGCACCGCCGACGATTTTGCTGTCGAATTGGTTGCCCGTTCCCGGCTCCAGCGGTTCGAATTCAACCCAAACGTGACCGTATTGACCACGGCCGCCGGATTGGCGAACGAACTTACCTTCAACGCGAGCAGGTGCTCTGAACGTTTCGCGATAAGCAACCTGAGGTTTACCAACGTTCGTCTCCACTTTGAATTCGCGGCGCATCCGATCGATGATGATATCGAGGTGAAGCTCACCCATACCCGCAAGGATCGTTTGTCCCGTTTCTTCGTCCGTATGAGCGCGAAGCGTCGGATCTTCTTCCGTCAGTTTGCCGAGAGCAACGCCCATTTTGTCCTGGTCGGCTTTCGTCTTAGGTTCAACGGCGATTTCGATAACCGGATCAGGGAAGTTCATCGATTCGAGAATAACCGGAGACTTCTCATCACACAGTGTATCACCCGTGCCGGTATCTTTCAAACCTACAGCGGCAGCGATGTCACCAGCGTAGACTTCGCTGATTTCCTGACGGCTGTTGGCGTGCATTTGAAGAATACGGCCGATCCGTTCGCGTTTGCCTTTCGTTGCATTCAGCACGTAGGAACCGGATTGCAAAATACCGGAGTATACGCGGAAGAACGTCAGCTTACCAACGTAAGGGTCAGTCATGATCTTAAATGCAAGCGCCGCGAACGGCTCTTCGTCGGAAGAGTGACGTTCCACTTCCGTACCGTCCTCCAAGTGACCTTGGATACTTGGTACGTCAACCGGAGCTGGCAAGTAGTCGATAACGGCGTCCAGCATGAGCTGAACCCCTTTGTTACGGTAGGAAGAACCGCAGATGACAGGGAAGATTTTTACTTCGCAAACGCCTTTGCGAAGCGCCGCTTTCAGTTCCTCAACGCTGATTTCCTCACCTTCGAGGTATTTCATCGTTAATTCTTCATCCAGCTCGGCAACCTTCTCTACCAACTCCGCACGAAGTTCTTCAACTTGTGCAGTGAATTCTGCAGGGATTTCTACCTCATCGATTTGTTGTCCCAGATCGTCTCTGTACATATACGCTTTTTGAGCGATGATGTCGATAATCCCGACAAAATCGTTTTCCGCACCGATCGGCAATTGGATCGCAACGGCATTCGCTTGCAGACGCTCGCGCATATCTTTGACAACGTTCAGGTAATCGGCACCGATGATATCCATTTTGTTGACATAAGCGATCCGAGGAACGCCATAGCGGTCAGCTTGTCTCCAAACGGTTTCAGACTGCGGCTCAACGCCTTCTTTAGCACTGAACACGCCTACAGCCCCGTCCAATACACGCAGGGAACGTTCGACTTCAACGGTGAAGTCGACGTGTCCCGGGGTATCGATGATATTTACGCGGTGACCTTTCCATTGAGCGGTCGTCGCAGCGGACGTAATCGTGATTCCGCGCTCTTGTTCTTGTTCCATCCAGTCCATCGTCGCAGCACCCTCGTGAACTTCCCCGATTTTGTGCGTACGGCCCGTGTAGAACAAGATCCGTTCCGTCGTGGTTGTCTTACCGGCGTCAATATGCGCCATGATCCCGATATTACGTGTATTTTTCAAGGAGAACTCTCTTGCCATGAATCTGTCTCCCTTCAAAATATAAATTTTGAAATACGGGCGTTATCCTACCAACGGTAGTGCGCGAACGCTTTGTTCGCTTCCGCCATTTTGTGCGTATCTTCGCGTTTCTTTACGGAAGCGCCTGTGTTGTTGGATGCGTCGATGATCTCGGCAGCCAAACGCTCTTCCATCGTTTTCTCACCGCGGTTGCGGGAGTAGTTTACGAGCCAACGTAATCCCAAGGATGTACGTCTCTCTGGTTTAACCTCGATCGGAACCTGGTAGTTTGCACCGCCGACACGGCGAGCTTTAACTTCCAGTACAGGCATGATATTCTTGATCGCCGCTTCAAACACTTCCATAGGGTCGTTCCCCGTGCGCTCTTGAATGATGTTGAACGCATTGTACAGAATGCTTTGAGCAACGCCGCGTTTACCGTCAAGCATGATGCGGTTGATCAAGCGAGTAACCAATTTGCTGTTATACACTGGATCTGGCAACACGTCTCTTTTCGTAACTGGACCTTTGCGTGGCATAGTTTGTTATCCCCCTTTCAGCAATAATTCAAACCTTTAGTAGTAGTAGTTCAAAAACCATCTTTTGATCACGATGTACATCATGATGCAGTTTCGACTTCGAATCTTGAATTCAGCCGAGCCTTCCGTTGCTCACGTAGATCTATCTACGCTCCGCTACTCAGTCCCTAGCTTCATCCAACCTTCTCGGTGCTGAAAAGCCGGTTTTTGAACTTCCATTTAAACTCCAAGCGATCTTAAGACTTCTTCGCTTTCGGACGTTTCGCGCCGTATTTGGAACGAGCTTGCATCCGGTTGTTAACCCCAGCGGTGTCCAAAGCTCCGCGTACGATATGGTAACGTACACCCGGAAGGTCTTTGACCCGGCCGCCACGAATCAGCACAACGCTGTGCTCTTGCAGGTTGTGACCGATCCCTGGAATGTAAGCCGTCACCTCTACACGGTTCGTCAAACGAACACGGGCATATTTACGAAGTGCGGAGTTCGGTTTCTTCGGAGTCATTGTACCTACACGAGTGCAGACGCCGCGTTTTTGCGGGGAGCTCAGATCCGTAGCCTCGCGTTTCAGAGCGTTGAACCCTCTTTGCAGCGCTGGCGATTTGGATTTGTACACCTTATCTTGGCGTCCCTTACGTACTAATTGGTTAATTGTTGGCATGTTGTTGCCACCCCCTTCCTCAGAATTCAAATCTTTTTACAAACCTCTTGATTAAGCCCACAGACCCAGGCGGTTCATAAAAGAACAAAGGAAATGTTTTTGCCAAGGAGTTCCCCTCATTAGCAAAAACATTTTCGATCAACTATGACTTTACGATCGCAGCCATCGCCGCTCCCACTTCAATCCCGCAAGCCTTGCCGAGATTGGCCATCGTATCCACATAAGTGACCTTGACGGCATGTTGGTTGCATAAGGCGACGATCCTTGACGTAAGACGCGGATCTGCATTCTCAGCAACATAAACTTCCTCGGCCCGTCCAAGTTCGACCATTCGCATGGTTTGTTTGGTGCCGATCTTCACCGGTGCGTCCCGTAGTCCTTTATCATTAGACATTCGCATTGTCCTCCAAAGCACAGGGTGTACACGAACTCACGCACTTTGATATATTATCACTCCGGATAGGCGATGTCAAGCAGATTATTGAGAGCTGATTATTGACAGCTGATTATTGAAAAGGAATCTTCATTCATATCTTATTAGAATAGCTCTCATTTCTCTCTAAATCTGGATTTTTCATAATTAAAAGGAATGCTTGTCCCAACGACCACATCTTCGATCTTATCGATAATCAGCCAATCGTCCATATTGCCTTGATGGTCAAAGGCGTGAGGCGGATCGATTCTCTGCACGTCTTCGAATTCTACAAGGCATAAACACTTTTTGCGCCATCGCTCTTTTTGCTTCTCGGTTAAGTTTAACTTGCTTTGATTGTCGCTTAACGTTTTTACAATTTCATCTTCTGTCAGCTTTACATAGTTTTGAACGGTTTTTACCGTGGCAAGTGCAGTAATAAGTGCTGATCCCTTCTCCATAAAATAAATGGTTTCCCCTTCATGCACTCGGCTATGCGGAATTTTACGGCCAGCCGCACCTCTTACAATCATTGTTTTTGTTCCGGACAGAATTTTATCCAGTACACGCTCACCCAATTTTCCCGCATTATCACAGTACACCAAATGTACCATACTTTTTCACTCCTCACTTCCATAACCTATTGCATTTTCTTCACGACTGGAAGCCATATTTCGGATCGGTAATCCGCAGCTTGTTGATCCCCGTTGGTGTATACCTCAACATCCGGGGCATCGGCATATTCATAGCCGGAGGTGGGAAGCCACTCGGTAATAATCCGTCTTTGCAAATCCTGCATAGTATGAGGCAGCGGTCCAACACACTCAAAGATCGCCCAAATCCCTGCCGGAACGATCGTCTCACACATGCCCTCCTGTGCAGGTAAATTGGTAGCTGCAGCAATGTAATAGTCCATTTTTTCTCCGTTCATACAAGTACTGACGCCCAGGATACTGAAAGGAGGCTGATTCATCATTTTCACGAGCCTCATAAGACTTCCATCCTGCGTTACCTGTTGCCAGAGTTGAGGGATCTTAGCAAAATTCTCCTCCAGGTTTACATCCATGCTTTCTTTTACGCCTACGATACGAAATGCCTCTTTCTTCTCAATCCTGTATTTCATTTCCGTCTCTCCCTTAATTGAAACTGAGATGCGAATCCTTGGAAATGCCTTGAGCGGCGCGCCCTCGGTACGTGCAGCGGAGGGGGCAATGCCATGCAGAGTCTGAAATGCCCGATTAAAGGAGGTCGGAGAGTCGTAGCCATATTTCAGCGCCAGATCAATAATCTTGATGTTGCTAGTCTGCAAATCAAAGGCGGCGGCTGTCATCCTTCTCCTGCGAATATATTCGGATAAGGGAATGCCTGCTATGTAAGAGAACATTCGTTGAAAATGAAATGATGAGCAACAGGCAATTTGCGCTATTTTCTCAAAACCGATCTCCCCATCCAAATTGTCTTCGATATAATCGAGTGCTTGATTCAAACGTCCAATCCAATCCATTCTTTTCGCTCCCATTTTCAATTTTAGTGTTCGCTCTTTCGTACTGCCTCGCATTCTCTGTTCGAAAATGCGAGTTCAACCGTAGATCTCCATCCAATGCCACGACGGCATCCTTCGGCTTGCTCACAAATAAGCTTTCCAGTCCCATAAAAGCTCGGCGTCCCAGCTGTTGTACCTTCTTCGCCTCTTGGAGGTGCATCAGCCTGACTGAAATTTCTTGCCCCGTGTTCGTAGGCATATACCATCCTTCACTTCAAAATATGGATATGAACTATAGTTAACTTATATAGCCATCACCCGGCCTGTCTATTAGCTTATTCTCGAACAGCTTCGAAAATGAAAAAAGCCGCAAAAGCTTCGACGTTTTGTCAAAGCTCTGCGGCATTCAGTTTGTTACCTACTCAACGGACACAGGTTCCAGGTTCTCTTCATTTGTCTCCTGATCCTCCGGCTCTTCGAATTGAATGTTGCGGTAGCGATTCATGCCGGTACCGGCAGGAATCAGCTTACCGATGATGACATTCTCTTTCAAGCCGAGCAGCTTATCGACTTTGCCTTTGATGGCGGCGTCGGTAAGCACCCGCGTCGTTTCCTGGAAGGAAGCGGCGGACAGGAAGGAGTCGGTTTCCAGCGACGCTTTCGTAATCCCGAGCAGAACCGGTTTGGCAACCGCCGGCTCTTTACCGGACAAGATCGCGTCCTTGTTGGCGACTTCGTATTCATGCAGGTCGACGAAAGAGCCCGGCAGGAGCGGCGTATCGCCGGCATCCACGATCCGAATCTTGCGCAGCATCTGGCGGATCATGACCTCAACGTGCTTGTCGTTGATTTCTACGCCTTGGTTCCGATATACGCGTTGCACTTCCTGCAGAATATAGTTCTGCACGCCGCGAATCCCTTTGATGCGCAAAATTTCTTTCGGGTCGATCGAACCGTCGGTCAGCTCGTCGCCGGCTTCGATCTCGTCACCTTCGCTGACGCGCAGGCGCGAACCGTAAGTGACGGAATAAACCTTCGTTTCCGCTTCGCCTTGGACCTCGATTTCGCGACGGTCCTTGGCTTCGCGAATTTCCTTGATTACGCCGTCGATCTCACTGATCGTCGCTTGGCCCTTCGGATTCCGGGCTTCGAACAGCTCTTGAATCCGCGGAAGACCTTGGGTAATATCGTCACCCGCAACGCCCCCGGTATGGAACGTACGCATGGTGAGCTGGGTTCCCGGTTCGCCGATCGATTGGGCCGCGATGATGCCGACGGCTTCCCCGATCTCCACATGCTTCCCGGTCGCCAGGTTGCGTCCGTAGCACTTCTTGCACACGCCATGACGAGCGCGGCAACTGAGCACGGAACGGATTTGCAGCTTGGTGATGCCCGCGTCCACGATTTCATGCGCTTTATCGGAGTCGATCAATTCATTGCGATGAATGATGATCTCGCCCGTTTGCGGATGCTTGATCGTTTCGAACGAGTAACGCCCTTCGATCCGGTCGTACAGATCCTCGATAACCTCTTTGCCATCCTGGATCACGCTGACGGTAAAGCCTTTGTCCGTACCGCAATCTTCCTCGCGGACGATGACGTCCTGGGCCACGTCGACAAGCCGGCGCGTCAGGTAACCGGAGTCGGCGGTCCGCAGTGCGGTATCGGCCAGACCTTTCCGCGCGCCGTGCGTCGACAGGAAGTACTCAAGGACGGTCAGGCCTTCGCGGAAGTTCGATTTGATCGGCAGCTCGATGATCCGGCCCGCCGGGTTGGCCATCAGGCCCCGCATACCGCCCAACTGGGTGATCTGCGATTTGTTACCGCGCGCCTTGGAGTCAACCATGAGCATGATGGAATTGTAGCGGTCCATCGATTTCATAAGCACGTCGGTAATTTGGTCCTTACATTTGGACCAGATATCGATAACGCGGTCATAACGTTCTTCGTTCGTAATCAAACCGCGCCGGTATTGATTGGTGACGACGCGCACCTTCTCGTCGGAATCGTGCAGGATGTCCTGCTTCTCTTTCGGCACGATAACGTCCGCTACCGCGATACTTACGCCCGCGCGAGTCGAGTACGTAAAGCCGGTTTGCTTGATTCTGTCCAAAATGACGGAGGTTTCCGTCGTATGGTAGATTTCGAAGCAGCGGCCGATAATTTCGCCAAGGTATTCCTTGCCCACACCGCCTGCTTGCGGTGCGGCCATAATGCGTTCCACAATGTTCGCGCCCTTCTCATGAATGAAGTAATGATCCGGGGTGCCTTGGAACAGGTTGACGCGCGTTGGTTCATTAATATACGGGAAGCTGGCCGGGAAAATCTCATTGAAAATGATTTTACCTACGGTCGTGACCAGCAAAGCGTTCTGCTGCGCTTCCGTAAAGCTGGTTTTGCCCAGCGCTTTCGCCGGAATGGCGACCCGCGCATGCAACGAGGCCGTTCCGCGTTGATAAGCCGATACCGCTTCGTTGACCGAAGACAGAATCATGCCGGAACCTTTGGCTTCCTTGTTATCCATGGTCAGATAGTAGGAGCCGAGGACCATGTCCTGCGAAGGCGTAACGACCGGCTTGCCGTCTTTCGGGTTCAAAATGTTGCCGGAGGCCAGCATCAGGATGCGGGCTTCCGCCTGAGCTTCCGCGGACAACGGCACGTGAACGGCCATTTGGTCACCGTCGAAGTCGGCGTTGTACGCCGTACATACGAGCGGATGCAGACGGATGGCGCGGCCTTCCACCAGGATCGGCTCGAACGCCTGAATCCCAAGACGGTGAAGCGTAGGTGCACGGTTCAACAATACCGGGTGCTCCTTAATGACTTCCTCTAGCACGTCCCAGACTTCCGGGCTGACGCGTTCGACTTTGCGTTTTGCACTCTTGATGTTGTGCGCCAGGCCTTTGTTAACCAGCTCTTTCATCACGAAAGGCTTGAACAGCTCCAGCGCCATTTCCTTCGGCAGGCCGCATTGGTACATTTTCAGGTACGGACCTACGACGATAACGGAACGACCGGAGTAGTCAACCCGTTTCCCCAGCAGGTTTTGCCGGAACCGCCCTTGTTTCCCTTTGAGCATATGGCTCAAGGACTTCAAAGGACGGTTGCCCGGGCCCGTAACCGGACGACCGCGGCGGCCGTTGTCGATCAGGGCGTCAACGGCTTCCTGCAACATGCGTTTCTCGTTTTGCACAATGATATCCGGCGCGCCCAGATCAAGCAGACGTTTCAACCGGTTGTTCCGGTTGATGACGCGGCGGTACAAATCGTTCAAGTCGGACGTCGCAAAGCGGCCGCCATCGAGCTGAACCATCGGACGCAGCTCCGGCGGAATGACCGGGAGCACGTCGAGGATCATCCACTCCGGCTCGTTGCCGGAGCTTTTGAACGCTTCGATGACCTCCAAACGTTTGATCGCGCGGTTGCGGCGTTGGCCTTGGGCCGTGCGCAATTCTTCCTTCAGGAAATCAAGCTCTTTGTCGATGTCGAGATCCTGGAGCAGCTTCTTCACCGCTTCCGCACCCATGCCGGCCTGGAACCCGTAACCGTATTTCTCGCGGTAGCTGCGGTACTCCTTCTCGGACAATAGCTGCTTTTTCTCCAGCGGCGTTTCGCCTGGATCCGTTACGACATAAGATGCAAAATAAATGATCTCTTCCAGGGAACGCGGAGACATGTCGAGCGCAAGGCCCATCCGGCTCGGGATCCCTTTGAAGTACCAAATGTGGGATACCGGCGCTGCCAGCTCGATATGCCCCATCCGTTCGCGGCGCACTTTAGCGCGAGTGACCTCAACGCCGCAGCGGTCGCAGACGACGCCTTTGTAGCGAACGCGTTTATATTTACCGCAATGGCATTCCCAGTCTTTGGTCGGGCCGAAAATCTTTTCGCAGAACAACCCTTCCTTCTCCGGTTTCAGCGTGCGGTAGTTGATCGTTTCCGGTTTCTTTACTTCTCCGCGGGACCAAGAACGAATTTTATCTGGGGAAGCAAGCCCAATTTTCATAAACTCGAAGTTGTTGACGTCCAACAAGGAGCATCCCTCCTTAACCAAGTCCTGATTTGACTGTATAACGCTCTATTCTGCGCCGACTTCCGCGCCTTCCAGATTGAGACTGAGCTTGTCGCCCGAGGCATCGTCCTCGTCGTCGATCTCTTTCATCTCGATCTCTTCTTCGTTTTCGGTCAGGATCTTGACGTCCATCCCCAAGCTTTGCAGCTCCTTGATCAAGACCTTAAACGATTCAGGCACGCCCGGTTCAGGCACGTTTTCTCCCTTGACGATGGATTCGTAGGTTTTCACCCGGCCGACCACGTCGTCCGATTTGACGGTAAGAATCTCTTGCAGCGTATAGGCGGCGCCGTAAGCTTCCAGCGCCCACACTTCCATCTCCCCGAACCGCTGGCCGCCGAACTGAGCTTTACCGCCCAGCGGCTGCTGCGTAACAAGCGAGTAAGGACCCGTCGAACGGGCATGGATTTTATCGTCAACCATGTGTGCGAGTTTGATCATATGCATGACCCCGACGGTAACTTCGCGTTCAAACGGTTCGCCCGTCCGGCCGTCGTAAAGAACCGTTTTGCCGTTACGCTGCATGCCGGCTTCTTCCATCGTGTCGAACACGTCTTCTTCGTTGGCGCCGTCGAATACCGGCGTTGCCACGTGAATGCCCATTTGCAATGCGGCCATCCCCAGATGGATTTCCAGCACCTGCCCGATATTCATCCGCGAAGGTACGCCCAGCGGATTCAGGACAACCTGTACCGGCGTTCCGTCCGGCATGAACGGCATATCTTCCTCCGGCAAAATGCGAGCCACGACCCCTTTGTTACCATGGCGTCCGGCCATTTTGTCGCCTTCGGAGATTTTCCGTTTTTGCGCAATATATACGCGAACGAGCTGGTTTACGCCCGGCGGCAATTCGTCGCCGTTATCGCGGGTAAACACCTTCACGTCAACAACGATCCCGTCGGTACCGTGCGGTACGCGCAGGGAGGTGTCGCGGACTTCGCGGGCTTTCTCCCCGAAGATGGCGTGCAGCAGGCGTTCTTCGGCCGTCAATTCGGTTACGCCCTTCGGCGTGACTTTGCCGACCAGGATATCGCCGGCGGCGATCTCCGCACCGACGCGGATAATGCCGCGTTCATCCAAGTTGCGCAGCGCTTCTTCGCCGACGTTCGGGATATCGCGGGTAATTTCTTCCGGTCCCAACTTCGTGTCGCGGGCTTCGGATTCGTATTCCTCGATGTGGATCGAAGTATATACGTCTTCCTTCACCAGCTTCTCGCTCAGCAGGATCGCATCCTCGTAGTTGTAACCTTCCCAAGTCATGAAGGCGACGACCACGTTGCGGCCCAGTGCCAATTCGCCCATTTCCGTCGAAGGACCGTCGGCCAGGATGTCGCCTTTCTTAACGACGTCGCCCCGCTTCACGATCGGACGTTGGTTAATGCAGGTTCCTTGGTTAGAACGCATAAATTTGTGCAATTTATATTTAACCAGGTCGCCTTTGACTTCCTTGCCGTCCACAACCTCAACGCGGCGGAGCCAAATTTGGTTCGCTTCCGACCGTTCGATGATCCCGTCATATTTCGAAACGATGCAGACACCGGAGTCCTTGGCCGCTTTATGCTCCATGCCGGTACCGACGAGCGGCGCCTTCGGAATGAGCAGCGGAACGGCCTGACGCTGCATGTTCGAGCCCATGAGCGCACGGTTCGAGTCATCGTTCTCCAAGAACGGAATCAGCGCCGTCGCGACGGATACGACCTGCTTCGGCGAAATATCCATGTAGTCCACCCGGTTGCTCGGCATGGTCAGGATGTTATCCGACTGCTTGTTGTAACGAACGATAACCGATTCGTCTTCGAACTTATTCTCTTCCGTCAGCTTCGCGTTCGCCTGCGCGATGATATAGTTGTCTTCTTCATCGGCCGTCAGATAAGCGACTTGATCGGTCACCGTCCCCGTCTTCGGATCAACCCAGCGATACGGCGCTTCGATGAAGCCGTACTCGTTGATCCGCGCAAACGTCGACAAGGAGTTGATCAAACCGATGTTCGGACCTTCCGGCGTTTCGATCGGACACATCCGTCCGTAGTGGGACGGGTGAACGTCACGCACTTCCATGCCGGCGCGTTCCCGAGTCAGACCGCCCGGACCCAGTGCGGACAAACGACGTTTGTGCGTCAGTTCGGCCAGCGGGTTGGTCTGATCCATGAACTGGGACAACTGCGAACTGCCGAAGAACTCTTTGATCGACGCGATCACCGGACGGATATTGATCAGCGCCTGCGGCGTGATCACATTGGCGTCCTGGATCGACATTCTTTCGCGCACGACGCGTTCCATCCGGGACAAGCCGATGCGGAATTGGTTCTGCAGCAGCTCACCGACCGAACGCAGACGACGGTTGCCGAGATGGTCGATATCGTCCGTGCTGCCGATGCCGTGCAGCAAATTGATAAAATAGCTGATCGAAGAAATAATATCAGCAGGGGTGATATGCTTCACCGATTTATCGATGTTGCGGTTCGCGATCACTTTGACCACTTTGCCGTCTTCGATCGGCGAGAACACGTCGATGGTTTGCAGCGGCACGTCATCCGCGTCAAGCACGCCGCCGGCAACATGGTAGTTCTTGAAGCCAACGTTGCTCTCGAGGTGAGGCAAAATCTCGTCCAACAGACGGCGGTCTACCATTTGGCCGGCTTCGGCGATAATTTCGCCCGTGCTCGTGTCGATCAGCGTCTCGGCGAGACGTTGATTGAACAAGCGATTCTTGATGTGCAGCTTCTTATTGATTTTGTAACGGCCGACATTGGCCAGGTCGTAACGTTTGGGATCGAAGAAGCGGGCTACGAGCAGGCTCTTCGCATTCTCCAGGGTGGGCGGCTCGCCCGGACGCAGACGTTCGTAGATTTCGATCAGCGCTTTCTCCGTCGAATCCGTATTGTCTTTGTCGAGCGTATTGCGAATATACTCGTCGTTGCCGAGCAGATCCAAAATTTCCGCGTCCGACCCGAAGCCGAGCGCGCGCAACAGCACGGTCACCGGAATTTTGCGGGTACGGTCGATCCGCACGTAAATAATATCCTTCGCATCCGTCTCCAACTCGAGCCAAGCGCCGCGGTTCGGAATTACGGTTGCGGTATACATTTTCTTACCGTTCTTATCCACTTTCGTACTGAAATAGACGCTAGGAGAGCGAACCAACTGGCTGACAATAACCCGTTCCGCACCGTTAATAATGAACGTACCGGTTTCGGTCATCAGCGGGAAATCTCCCATGAATACTTCCTGCTCTTTGACTTCGCCGGTTTCCTTATTAATAAGCCGGACTTTGACCCGAAGCGGCGCCGCATAGGTAACGTCGCGTTCCTTCGCGTCATCCACCGTATACTTCGGTTCGCCCAGGCTGTAATCGATAAACTCCAACACCAGATTTCCGGTGAAATCCTGAATCGGCGAGATATCCTGGAACATTTCCCGAAGGCCTTCTTCCAAGAACCACTCATAGGATTTCTGTTGGATTTCGATCAGGTTCGGTACTTCGAGTATCTCGCTAATTCGCGCATAACTACGCCGAGTGCGTCGACCATATTGAACAAGATGTCCTGCCAACTTAAACTCACCCCTCATGTCTACTCACTTTAAAAATACATTGCGAACCCGTGTTTGTGCCCTTATAATAGGACCATACGGATTCATCCACAAATAAAGAAAAGCCCTTATCGAATGCTTTCGAAAAAAGAGCACCATTTATCCGTGTCTGTTTCTGCTCTGATGTCCCCGTATTTATTAGTTTATCCAAAATGTGCATATTATACGTAAAACGACACATTTTTATGCATTGTTTTCGCAAAACTATTGACATTTCACTAAACTAAAGCCACCGAGGGCATCTTAATGCTGACATTTTATAATAATAACATATCGGTTTTGTCAAGTCAACCTTAGGTTTGTTTGGCCTGAATTTATAACAATCCGCGAAATTCCGCTTAGCCTTTGACCGCTTTATAGATGCGATACCCCTTATCCTTTGTCACTTCCTGCACCCGGAAAAATAGCGACTCCAACTTTTCCTTGGCCGATGGCGCGCCTTGTTTCTTCTGAATAACCACCCAAAGCGAACCGCCCGTACGCAGACGTTCATAAGCGCCTTCGAAGATGGCATGAACCGTGGCTTTGCCGGCGCGAATCGGCGGATTGGTCAACACGACGTCAAACCTCCGATCCCCAACGGCCGCGAACAAGTCGCTTTCCATAATGGTTACGTTGTTCACGTCGTTGGCCGCTGCATTTTCTTTGGCCAATGCCACGGCACGAGAGTTGACGTCGATCATCATGACATGCCCCCGGCTGGCCAGCTTGGCCGCCGCAAGCCCGATCGGCCCGTACCCGCAGCCCACATCAAGCACTTCGGCATCCTCCGGAATGTCCATTGCTTCGATTAAAGTCCGACTCCCGAAATCAACGCCCCCTTTGGCAAATACGCCTGCGTCGCTGACGAAGCGGAAGGCTTGTCCCCGCAGCATAGCGTCCCAGGTTTTTCGATCGTGCGCCGCAGCGGGTTGGCTTGTGTAGTAGTGATCCGACATGTTTCTTTGTTTCCCTCCATCACGTCTAGTGTTCCACCCATTTCCTTGCCCCTTATTATATCCATTCCCGCAGGAGGATGTAAGGGGGATAGGCAACAAACCCCTTGAATCAAGTTCAAGGGGTTTGTTATAGGGGAAGTAGCGATTACTTCACTTCTACAGTTGCGCCTGCTTCTTCCAATTTTGCTTTTACGCCGTCCGCTTCTTCTTTGCCCACTTTTTCTTTCAGTGGTTTTGGTGCGTTGTCAACCAGGTCTTTGGCTTCTTTCAAGCCGAGGCCC
Organism: Paenibacillus sp. JL3B1040; assembly: GCF_057063165.1. NCBI lineage: Bacteria > Bacillati > Bacillota > Bacilli > Caryophanales > Paenibacillaceae > Paenibacillus > Paenibacillus tiangongensis. Next base: position 5,071,453 of record NZ_CM169317.1, read on the forward strand.
GTGATTTCGCGAACCACTTTGATCACGTTGATTTTGGATGCGCCAGCGTTGGTCAAGATAACGTCGAATTCCGTTTGCTCTTCAGCCGCTGCACCGCCGCCGCCGCCGCCAGCTACAACAACCGGAGCTGCTGCAGTTACGCCGAATTCTTCTTCGATTGCTTTAACGAGATCGTTCAGTTCCAGAACGGTCATACCTTTGATCGCTTCCAAGATGGTTTCTTTACTCATGGTAGAACCTCCATTATATAATAGTTTATTTTTTGCGAATCAGATGACTTGTTTCCGCAAGACTAACTTATGCGCTTGCTTCTTCTTTCTCGGCAACGGCTTTGACAGCCAGTGCGAAGTTGCGCACCGGTGCTTGAAGCACGCTGAGGAGCATCGAAAGGAGACCTTCGCGGGACGGAAGATCCGCCAGCGCTTTGATCTGGTCGACGCCGACAACCCGGCCTTCAACCACGCCACCTTTCACTTTCAGGGCATCGTTCTTCTTGGCGAATTCGCTCAAGATTTTGGCTGGAGCCACTGCATCTTCCGCGCTGAACGCGATGGCCGTAGGTCCGGTCAACACTTCATCCAGCTCGGTCAATTCCGCAGCAGCCGTAGCGCGGCGAACGAGCGTATTCTTCAGCACTTGGAATTCCACGCCAGCTTCACGAAGCTGTTTGCGGAGTTCGGTAACTTGAGCAACATTAAGTCCGCGGTAGTCCGCAACGACGGTCGTTGCGCTTTCGCGCAATTTCGACGTTACCACATCAACGGCTTCTTGTTTTGCTTGAATGACTTTTGCGTTTGCCAAACTGCACACCTCCTATTAGATTCATGAGCCTAAAGCCACTTACGCAAGGCATTGAAAAAAGCCTTCGCAGATTCACGAAGGCTTGACGGATCATCTGTACGCAGCAAAGCTGCGTGCATTGACGTTCTATCACAACACCTCGGTAGGAAATTAAGCCTTGCGGCACCTACTGTCTACGGTAAGCATATTCTTATTTAAGTCTCGTATAATACAACTGTTACAGTATACCAAAGGGAAAACTTTCGTGTCAATCCCCGGTCCGCAAAAAGCGGAAGGCATTATCTGTAAGCGGCCGTATTCACGCGAGCGCTTGGGCCCATGGTCGAAGAAATCGCGATATTCTTCAAGTAAACACCTTTGGCAGCGGCCGGTTTAGCCCGGTTCAATGCGTCGATGAGAGCTTTGAGGTTCTCATTCAATTGTTCGGAAGTAAACGATACTTTACCGATCGGCGCATGGATTTGGCCCGCTTTGTCCAGACGGTACTCGATTTTACCGGCTTTGATTTCTTGAACGGCTTTAGCTACGTCAAACGTAACCGTGCCCGCTTTCGGGTTAGGCATCAGGCCTTTACCGCCGAGCAGACGGCCGAGTTTACCAACTTCGCTCATCATGTCCGGTGTAGCTACGCAGACATCGAACTCGAACCAGCCTTGTTGGATTTTGTTGATCATGTCTTGATCGCCGACGAAGTCCGCTCCGGCCGCTTCCGCTTCCTTCGCTTTCTCGCCTTTGGCGAATACCAATACGCGTTGGGTTTTGCCCGTGCCATGCGGCAGGACAACGACGCCACGAACGGCTTGGTCTTGTTTACGAGGGTCTACGCCCAAACGAACTGCAGCTTCAACGGTTTCGTCGAATTTCGCAGTCGCCGCCTTCTTCACCAGTTCAACGGCTTCGGAAGGCTCATATGTCGCTTCGCTGTCAATCAGCTTAGCGGCTTCCAGGTATTTCTTACCGTGTTTAGCCATGAATTCGTCCTCCTATGTGGTATTAGCGGAAATTCCTCCCACTTACGTTCCAAGATTAGTCTTGGATCGCGATGCCCATGCTGCGAGCGGTACCTTCGACCATGCGCATAGCCGCTTCAACGGATGCTGCGTTCAGGTCAGGCATTTTTTGCTCCGCGATTTGACGAACGGTGTCGCGCTTCACGGTAGCCACTTTCTTCTTGTTCGGTTCGCCGGAACCTTTCTCGATCTTCGCTGCGACGCGAAGCAGAACGGCCGCCGGAGGAGTTTTGGTGATGAATGTAAAAGAACGGTCTTCAAACACCGAAATTTCAACCGGAATGATCAAACCTGCTTGATCGGCGGTACGTGCATTGAATTCCTTACAGAATGCCATGATGTTGACACCCGCTTGACCCAGCGCCGGACCTACCGGAGGTGCAGGGTTCGCTTTACCCGCAGGAATTTGCAGTTTTACCACCTTGATAACTTTTTTCGCCATGTAAAACACCTCCTTGCCCTAATAGTGGTAGACGGAACCCTTCGGCTCCTCCCACTTTGAAACCCTAAGAAACCTTATAGAGGCAGTCCAAAAAGCCATCCGACTTTAAGAACACCCACTTATATTTTCTCCACCTGAGTGTAATCCAACTCAAGCGGGGTTTCTCGCCCAAACATGTTGACGTGAACCTTAACCTTGCTCTTGTCGGTCAGAATCTCCTCAACCGAGCCCACAAAATTGGCAAACGGACCAACCTTGATACGCACGGATTCTTTGAGCTCGAATTCGATGACCGGCTTCGGTTCCTCCATGCCCATATGCGCCAGAATCTGGTCCACTTCTTCAGGGAGCAGCGGCGTAGGCTTGGAACCGGAACCCGTAGAGCCGACAAACCCGGTGACTCCCGGCGTGTTGCGGACAACATACCAAGAATCGTCGGTTTGGATCATTTCCACCAAGACGTAACCGGGGTAAACTTTACGCATGACAGTCTTCTTCTTACCGTCTTTGTTCACCACTTCTTCTTCCATCGGAACAAGAACGCGGAATATCTTGTCTTCCATGCCCATGGACTCGACGCGTTTTTCCAAATTGGCTTTGACTTTGTTCTCATACCCGGAATAGGTATGAACGACGTACCATCTTTTTTCCATATCAAGCCACCTAGGGACCCTTCTTAAATTATCGCTTCGATCACAGCAGAGATGCCGATGTCCAGAACCCAAAAATAAATCGCGACAACGGTAATTGTACCGAGCACAATCAGCGTATAATTAGTCAGCTCTTTACGATTAGGCCAGCGAACCTTTTTAAGCTCAGCCCAGCTCTCAGAGAAAAAAGAAAACAACGACTTGAAACTACGTTTCATGCGCGACTACACCTCCAAAGACTATCTGGTTTCGCGATGAGGAACTTGCTCGTTACAGAACTTGCAATATTTCTTCATCTCCATGCGGTCGGGGTGGTTACGCTTGTTTTTCGTTGTCGTGTAGTTTCTTTGTTTGCAATTCGTACAAGCCAACGTAATTATTACCCGCATGATGTGCACCTCCCGAAGACATTCTAGAATGAGCTGTCTCTATATTGACCTAAAATCAAATGTTCGCCGTCTAAAAAAGGGAAACACAAAATTAGGCCTACCTAAAACACTTTATCATATGGCACTACCCGTGTCAACGAGACATCCCGCTAAGCTCTTCGATTAATTATAGTATAACTCACGAATTTGGAAGATAAACCCTCGGAGGAGAAATCAATAGGAGAAACGCCGCAAAGAAGCGGATGAGAAGAAGCGGGCCGCGGATGGGCGGATCCGCGCAGAACCGGCCGGGTCCGGCCGTCGGAAAGCCGCTGCGATCAAGAAATCTTAAAAAAGGGCTTCCTGCAATCAGGCAACCCTTAAATCTACTAAGAATAAGTTCAAATGCTGCCGTCGCGCACTTCCAGGTAACGCTCCAGCTTGCGCTTTACCCGCTGCAGGGCGTTGTCGATCGATTTGACATGGCGGTCCAGATCCACCGCGATTTCCTGATAGGATCTTCCGTCCAAATACAACATAAGCACCTTGCGCTCCAGATCGCTTAGGATTTCGGACATCTTATCCTCTAGGCCGGTAAACTCTTCCTGATTGATAATCAATTCTTCCGGATCGCTTACCTGAGAGCCGCAAATGACGTCGAGCAGCGTCCGATCCGATTCCTCGTCGTAGATCGGCTTGTCCAAGGAAACGTACGAATTCAGCGGAATATGCTTCTGCCGCGTCGCCGTCTTGATGGCGGTAATAATCTGACGCGTGATGCACAACTCCGCGAACGCTTTGAAAGATGCCAGCTTATCCCCCCGAAAGTCCCGGATCGATTTGTAGAGTCCGATCATGCCTTCCTGGATGATGTCCTCGCGATCGGCGCCGATAAGAAAATAAGACCTGGCCTTGGCGCGCACGAAGCTCCGGTACTTGTTAATCAAGTACTCCAACGCTTCGCTGTCGCCATCCCGAACCGCCTCGACAATGTCTTCGTCACTTTGGATCTCATAGTCAAACCTTACCCATGTTTCGAGTTTGACACTCACCACAAATCCCTCCGGCCGCAACGCACGGTTCCCCGTCACTCAGTCAAGTAATACGAACAGTATATATGAAGGTGCATATTAGCGTCAACCGCAAAAGTACCAAAAGATGTAAAGTCGAACTTTGTCAAGGGCATTTGGTAGCAGAACTGGAGAATGCCCTTTCATTCCCTGCGCCATCGTTCGAACAGCTGACGCTGCTCCGGACTCAGCTTGGCATCCAACGTATTGCGGTTGGACTTGGCGCTGCGCTCGGCGATTTTAGCCTGGATGTCCTTCTCGCTTTGCTCCACCTGGATCAAGAGTTCGCGGGCCGACACCCGCAAGGCTCCTTGCCCAAAGATCACATGCTGCTCCACCATATCGCTCGTGGCGACATAGATCTGCCGGCGCCGGTGGCTGAGCTCGCCGACCAGTCGTTCAATACATTCGTCCGCCGTCTCCTTCTCCTTGGTAAACACCATTTCCACCTTGTTCTGGGAATAGGCCTTCCCCAACCCCGGAACCCGGTAAGCGTCAAAGACGACGATGACTCTTCTCCCGGAAAAAGCTTGATAATCGGCGAGCCGCTCAAGCAGCCTGTCCCGTGCGGATTGCAGATCCGATTTGGACAATTCCGCCAGCTCCGGCCACCCGCCGATCATGTTATACCCGTCAACCAATAGCACATCGCGCCAATCGCGCATGGCCTTTATCCTTCAGCGCGTCGTCTGCGCAGCACTTCGTACATGATGACCCCGGCGGCGACCGAGGCGTTCAGGGAATTGAGCCGGCCGTTCATCGGGAGCTTCACCAGGACGTCGCAGGTTTCCCGAACCAGACGTCCCATGCCTTTGTTCTCATTGCCGATCACGATAGCGACCGGTCCGGTCAACACGTTGCCGCTGCGATACATCTCTTCGGCTGCACCCACGTCCGTACCGACGATCCATACGCCCGCTTCCTTCAGTTGCTCCATCGTCTGCACCAGGTTGGTCACCCGGGCAACGGGGACGTATTCCACGGCCCCGGCCGAGGTTTTGGAGACGGTGGCTGTCACCGCCGCCGAGCGGCGCTTGGGTATGATGACGCCATGTACCCCCGTGCATTCGGCCGTCCGGAGTATCGAACCGAGATTATGCGGATCCTCGATCTCGTCCAGGATCAGCAGAAACGGCGTTTCCCCGCGTTCCTGCGCGCGGGCCAGCAAATCTTCCACCTCGGCGTAAGCGTACGGAGCGACTTGGGCAACGACGCCCTGGTGCTGCAAACCTGGCGCCATTTGGTCCAGCTTGCGCTTGTCCACGAACTGCACGATGATGCCGTGTTTTTTGGCTTCAGCCACGATGGGCTGGGTTAAATGCTTCTGGGCGCCTTCGGCGACCCATATTTTATTGATCGTGCGGCCGGCATGCAGCGCTTCGAGCAGCGAATGCTTGCCGCCGATCCACTCTTGTTCCTCCATCGAAATCCTCCTATGCATGGTGACGCGTGATCATCCGCGGTCCCGCTTATCCTCCAAATGGGCAAACCCCTGGGCGATCAACCAACGGAGGCGGTCATGCGCTCCGGTGTAATACAGGTACCCGACCAAGCCTTCAAAAGCGGTGGCAAGGCGGTAATCCAGCACGTTGGCGTTCTTCGGCACCGTGCCGGACTTGGCGTTGCGCCCTTGGCGGACGACGTCCTTCTCTTCTTCGGTGAGCAACGGCTCGATCAGCTCCAGCAGCCGCGCCTGCGCCTTGGCCGAGACGTACTTCGTCGACTGGCCGTGCAGGTGGTGGGGCCGCAAATTCGGGCGGGCCATCACATGCTGGCGGACGGCGACCTCGTAGACGGCGTCGCCGATGTAGGCGAGGGCGAGCGGCGGCAGCAGCCGGGCGGGCTTGGCGGGCGGGTCCGGGAACCAGAGCGCGGCGGGGGGTGCGCCGAGCTCGGGGGCCGCAGGGCCGCACGCAGGGCCGGGGGCGCGTTCAGGCGCAGCGTCTGTGCCTGGCGCGGCTTCCCCGCCGGGAGCCGGCTGCCCCGGTTGCGGCTGCTCCGGCCCGCGATGCGCCCCGGCCACGCCGCCTGGTCCGGCACGTAGCCCGGCGTTCAGCCCGGCGTCTTGACCGGCGCTTAGCCCGGCGCCCAGCATGGCACTTCGCTTGGTCCCTAGTCCTGCGCCCAGCACAGCATCTCGCTCGGCACCCGGTTCAAGCGGCCCGCTCATTTGCGCCGCCATCTCATGCCCTGCGGCGTGTCTTCGAGCACGATGCCCCGGGCGTCCAGCAGATCGCGGATTTCGTCCGCGCGCGCCCAGTTCTTGGCCTTCCGGGCTTCGGCCCGCTCCGCGATCAGCGCTTCGATCTCTTCGCCGGGCAGTTCGGTCTCCGGCGGCAAGGCGATGCGCAGCACGCCGTTCATCTCCTCGAACAGCCGCAGCGCCGCTTCAAGATTTCCGCGGCCGGCTACCGGCTGCTGCAGCAGCGTATTGACCTCGCTCACCCATTCGAATACCGCCGTAATCGCGTCCGGGGTATTGAAGTCATCCTGCATTTTCGCATGAAACAAGGTGCGGATCGTCTCCAGCTTCTCTGCCCACTCTGTCGTAACCCGCGCTTCACCGCCTTGCGGGGCCGCACTCATCCGGTGACGAAGATTGTTTGCCGCATTGCTGATCCGTTCCACGCTGCGTTCCGCCTGTTGCATCGTTTCTTCCGAGAAGTTCAACGGATTGCGATAATGGGTCGACAGCATGAAGTAGCGGATCGCTTCCCGTTTATAGTGTGCGCGCAAATCCTTGACAAGAACGCCATTGCCCAGGGATTTGGACATCTTTTCCCCGTTGATATTGATATATCCGTTATGCATCCAGTAATTGGCCAACGGCTTGCCGGTGGCGGCTTCGGACTGCGCTACTTCGCATTCGTGGTGAGGGAACTGCAGATCCTGGCCCCCGCCGTGGATATCCAGCGTGTCGCCCAGCAGCTGCCGGGACATCGCCGAGCATTCGATATGCCAGCCGGGGCGGCCTTCGCCCCAAGGGCTGCTCCAACGGATTTCACCGGGCTTGGCCGCTTTCCAGAGCACGAAATCCTCCGGATTTTCCTTGCGGTCGTCCACGTCGATGCGGATGCCGAACTGCAGCTCGCCGATATTTTGCCCGGACAGCTTGCCGTATTCCGGAAATTTGTTCGTGCGGAAGAACACGTCCCCGCCGCTTTCGTAAGCAAATCCCTTTTGCTCCAGATCGCGGATGAAGTCGATGATGATCTCCATGTTCTCCGTAACCCGCGGATTTGCCGTGGCGCGCGGAATTCCGAGGCCGTCCAGATCTTCGTAATAGGCTTTAATGAACATCTCGGCCACTTCGGGCACGGTCAAGTTCATTTCTTCCGCTTTGCGGATCAGCTTATCGTCCACGTCCGTAAAATTGACGACGTAGTTCACATCGTATTGTTGATTCTCCAGGTAACTGCGCACCACGTCAAAAAAGATCATCGGCCGCGCATTCCCAATATGAATATAACCGTAAACGGTAGGTCCGCAAACATACATGTTCACTTTTCCCGGCGTCAGGCTGACGAATTCTTCCTTCGCCCGGGTTAATGTGTTATAAATCTGCAATCCCATACTGCACTTTCCTTCCTTGTTAAGGTAGTTTTCAAATCGGCCTCCCATCACGAGGTGTCTCAAGGAGCGGGACCGGCACCGGCATCGAATCTTGAATTCAGTCGGTCGAACCATATGCTTCCGAAGTTGGTTTCCTGCGGAAACATTTGAGCTGCTCACGTAGGCCTATCTACGCTCCGCTACTCGCTCTCTCAGTAATGTCGGCCTCTAGCAACGGACCTCAGAGACGTTATTCGCTCATTTCCCGAGTATTCCCCCGTTTAACGGACTCAGATAACTTTATTTAGCTCCAGTCCCCGCCAACTCGACCAATTTCGGGCAAATAACGTCATCTCTGTCCGTTAAAGTTGAGGCGAGACCTGTTCCAACGCATTAACGCCTCTGAAGTCCGTTACACTCGGGAATCACGTTCCCTCACAGGAACTCGATCTATGATGTGCCAATTCATCCGGCCTATCTAGCCACTGGATCACACTCTCGCAAGGGCCATGCGCCGAATTCAGCCGTAGCCTCCTCTAGCCTCTGCTCACAGTTCGTTTGGTTCCTTCTCGCGCAGCCGCTCTCTGAGCTCGAGGACCTCGCCGCGCAGCTGTTCGATCTCGCGCTGCATCTCGCGCATCGTGTCGACCACCGGGTCGGGAAGTTGATGGCTGAGGCGGTCCAGGCGTTTTCCGTCCTGGCGAACCACTTTGCCCGGTATGCCGACCACCGTGCTGCCGGCAGGCACCTCCTTCAGGACAACCGAGTTCGCTCCGATATTCGCCTGGTCCCCGATTTTGAACGAACCGAGCACCTTTGCCCCCGACCCGATAACGACATTGTTGCCGACGGTCGGGTGCCGCTTGCCTTTTTCCTTCCCGCTGCCGCCCAACGTGACTCCCTGATAGATCACCACGTCGTCCCCAATTTCGCAGGTTTCGCCAATCACGACGCCCATGCCGTGGTCGATGAACAACCGGTTGCCGATCCGCGCGCCGGGATGGATTTCGATGCCGGTGAAAAACCGGCTGATCTGCGAAATCGTGCGTGCAGCCGTATACCAGCGGCGGCGATAGAAAAAGTGTGCGATCCGATGGCTCCAAATCGCGTGCAGACCGGAATAGGTAAAGATCACCTCGAACCAGCTTCGGGCCGCCGGGTCGTTGTCGAACACCGCCTGGATATCGGATCGGATTCTCTTGAACATAGTTTTCCCCCACCTTCTATTCCTATCGCAAACGGATAGACCTATGTAAAAAGGCGCCCCTGCAGCTTTCGCTGCAGAGACGCCTGGCGACGCGGTTCCACTCTGCTTTGGATGAGTTTGCCTCCGGGTCCGGTGGATGCAACATGCAGATCCAACCGAGCCTCGGCATCAGGCCGACTCCTCCCTCTTCAAGCCCTTAACGCGGACGATACGGCGAAAGCTACAGCGCCTCTTTACAAAGCGCGTTCGCCTCCGCGGCTCCCGGGTGCATTTCCGCCAGCGCGTATCCGGATAACTTCCAGCCTGGTTTCTTCTCTGCGCGGTCCGCACCGAAGGGTCCCGGTTATCCTCTCTGGTTGATACGGCTGATCGCGTACTTCTCCCGATCTATGCCGATGGTATCAAGGCGGCCGTCAGCCGCCATTCTTGCAATTGTAGGATGTACCTGCCTTTATATTACCTAATGGACGGCCTACTGACAATGGCAGCCCCAAAAAATTTACGCACTCTCTAACGCTTGCAACAGACGCTAAAGGAGTAAAAACGGCGCGTTCCCAGCGCTAACGCTTGCCTGAAACCTTATTTCAGGATTTCAGCAAGAAAACGGGGGAAGTTGGTCTCCATAAGCATTCTGGCAAGCGTTAAAAAAGAAATCCGCTTCTTTTCGCCGAAATAAGCATCGTGGCAAGCGTTAGCGTATGAACGAACCCGCGGATAAGCGGGTTACGCGGATACACCAATGCATGGATACGTGGACACGCGGGATACGCCAACGCGTAGTTAAGTGAACACGTGGACACGCTAGAGACGCCATCCGTGATACGCGAATACGAGACTCGTGGATACGCGGGGCCAAGCGAATGCGCGGACACCCAAAAAACCGTTCATCCCGATCTGCCGGACCAGATTATACGACCGGCGCTCCATGCCGAACCGGTTCATCAGGTCGATCAGCCGCGCATACGCCGCCCGCTATCCTACAAAGCGGCGATGCGCACCTTCAACCGGTCGACGACTTTGTCCCGGCCAAGCAGATAAAGGGTCTGGTTCAGGTCCCGTCCATGCATTTGGCCGGTCAACGCCACGCGGATCGGCATGAATAGGCCTTTGCCTTTGCTGCCGGTCTCCTTCTGCACCTCTTTGATCGCGGCACCGATGTTCTCCACGCTGAATTCGCCCATTCCTTCGACTTTACTCAAAAACGCGGCAAGCACGCCGGGTACCTGCGGCTCCGCCAACACGGCGGCACCTTCCTCGTCCAGCGACAGCTCGCTGCGGAAGAACATTTCCGACAGCTCCACGATATCCGAAGCCGCGGTCATTTGCTCCTGGTACAACGCAACAAGGGCTTCCGCCCACGCCTGCTGCTCCGGCGACAGCTCGGCCGGAAGCTTCCCGGCCCGCTGCAGATGCGGGATGGCCAGCAAGGCGATCCGCTGCGAATCGGCGTTTTTGATGTAGTGGTTGTTGAGATGCGCCAGCTTGTTCGTATCGAACACCGCCGGACTGCGCGACAAGCGGTTCGCGTCGAAGATCGAGATCAGCTCGTCCTTGCTGAAAAACTCCTCTTCCCCTTCCGGCGACCAGCCGAGTAAGGCGATAAAGTTAAACATCGCTTCCGGCAAATAACCGAGCTGGTCGTACTGCTCGATAAATTGAATCACCGATTCGTCGCGTTTGCTCAGCTTTTTGTGGTTCTCCCCAACGATCAGCGTCATATGGCCGAACACCGGCGGCTCCCAGCCGAACGCATCGTAAATCATAAGCTGGCGCGGCGTGTTGGACACGTGGTCCTCCCCGCGCAGCACGTGCGTGATGTTCATCAGATGATCGTCCAAGACGACCGCGAAGTTGTAGGTCGGGATGCCGTCTTTTTTCACGATCACAAAATCACCGCTGACGTCGGACTCAAACGAAATCGTCCCTTTGACCAGGTCGTCAAACGTAAACGTGCGGCCTTCCGGTACGCGGAAACGAATGCTGTATTGCCGGCCCTCCGCGTCATACGCAGCCAACTGCTCCGGCGTCAAGTGACGGCATTTCCCGGAATAGCGCGGTGTTTCGCCGCGGGCCATTTGCTCTTCGCGCTCCTTCTCCAGCTCCTCTTCCGTACAGTAGCAGCGATAAGCCAGACCCCGATCCAGCAAGTCCTGCACCAGCGGACGATACAAATCAAGACGCTCCGTTTGTCGGTACGGCCCGTAGTTCCCGCCGACGTCCACGCTTTCGTCCCAGTCTATGCCCAACCACTTGAGGTAGGTCAGCTGGTTCTCCTCACCGCCGGCCACGTTGCGCTTCACGTCCGTATCCTCGATGCGGACAATGAATTTTCCTCCGTGATGTCTGGCAAACAAATAATTGAACAACGCCGTTCTGGCGTTCCCGATATGTAAATGACCCGTCGGACTCGGCGCATAGCGCACGCGAACTTCAGCCATTCCAATCCCCTCCCTAGTTTTAAGACGATGCCGTCAAAACCGCCTTTTGAACTACCTCTACAAGCTTATGATGATAGCACATTCTGGACCAGACAGACAACGCATTGTGCCGCAATGCCTTCGCCGCGCCCGGTAAACCCGAGCTGCTCGGTGGTCGTGGCCTTCACGTTGACGCGCTCCGGTTCCGCCCCAAGCGTACGGGCAATAACGTCCACCATTTGCGGAATGTACGGGGCCATCTTCGGCTTTTGCGCGATGATCGTCGCGTCCAGATTGCCGAGACGGTAGCCTTTGTCAACCGCCATGTCCCATACCCGTTCCAGCAGAACGACGCTGTCCGCATCTTTGAACGCCGGATCGGTATCGGGAAAATGGCGCCCGATGTCCCCGAGACCCAGCGCACCCAAAATCGCGTCGCTGATCGTATGCAGCAGCACGTCGGCGTCGGAGTGTCCCAGCAAGCCTTTCTCGTAAGGAATATGCACCCCGCCGATAATGCACGGTCTGCCCTCCACGAGCTGATGCACGTCGAAGCCCTGTCCTACTCTAAACATCCTCTCCATCCTCTCCCAGTCATCTTTTAATCACGAAGTAGCTCGAGGTAGCCTATTCGACATCGAATCTTGAATTCAGTCAGTCGCTCCGTTGCTCACGTAGGCTTACCTACGCTCCGCTACTCCCTCCCTCCTTCATCCAACCTTCTCGGTGCTTAAAACCTGACTCCCTTTAGAATCACGAAGTAGCTCGAGGTAGCCTATTCGACATCGAATCTTGAATTCAGTCAGTCGCTCCGTTGCTCACGTAGGCTTACCTACGCTCCGCTACTCCCTCCCTCCTTCATCCAACCTTCTCGGTGCTTAGACCTGACTTCTTTTCATCACGAAGCTCACCTATTCCGCTTCTTCCCCCGGATAAACGCCGCATAATCCAAATCCTCGGGCGTCGTGATTTTGATATTGTCGTACGACCCTTCCACCAGCTTGACGGGGATGCCCAGCCGTTCGACCAGCATCGCGTCGTCGGTGCCGACGACCCCTGCCTCCGCCGCCCGTTCATGGGCCGCCAGCAGATCGTCGCGCCGAAAAGCCTGCGGCGTCTGGATCGCCCACAAGCTGCTCCGGTCCAGGGTTGCCGCAACCCAGCCCTGCCCGTCCGCCTGCTTGACCGTATCCTTCACCGGTACGGCTAGCACGGCCGCGCCATGGGTTTTAACGGCTTCACAGCAAGCCGTAATCTGCTCTCTCGTGACAAAAGGGCGGACGCCATCATGCACCAATACCCAAGGCGTGCCGAGATGCAGCAGTCCTTGGCGTACCGAGTGCTGACGCTCAGCCCCGCCCGGAATAACCTGTATTTGCCCGGCCATGCCGTATTCGGCAATCCATGACCGGCACCGGTCCACATCCTGTTCCCCGGTGACAAGCACGATTCGCGTGATCGACGGATGACGGTGAAACGCCTCCAACGTATGGATGAAGATCGGCTTGCCGTCCAGCATGAGATACTGCTTGCTTTCCGTCGTTCCCATGCGCGTGCCGCGGCCTGCCGCCACTACGATCACACCCGTATCGCCGCTTGCTTCCAACCCCATCATATTCTGCCTCACCTTTGCCCGGAATTCATCCGCGCCGCGGCCAGCGCAGCGCAGTTAATCCCATCATACCGAATTACTGGGCTTTTTCCAACAGTTTTGGCTTGGCAAAAATCATTCGTCCCGCCGAGGTCTGCAGCACGCTGGTCACCAGCACCTCCGTAATGGTGCCGATGTAATCGCGCCCGCCTTCCACGACGATCATCGTTCCGTCATCCAAGTAAGCGACCCCTTGTCCATGTTCCTTGCCGTCTTTGATGACCTGGACCATAATTTCTTCGCCAGGCAGCACAACCGGTTTGACCGCGTTGGCCAAATCGTTGATGTTCAGCACGGACACGCCCTGCAGCTCGCACACCTTGTTGAGGTTGAAGTCGTTGGTCACGACTTTGCCCTGCAGGACCTTGGCCAGCTTGACCAGCTTGCTGTCAACCTCGGAGATTTCCTCGAAATCCCCTTCGTAGATCATGACCTTTACGTCCAGCTCTTTCTGAATTTTGTTCAAAATATCCAGTCCCCGCCGCCCGCGATTGCGCTTGAGCAGATCCGAAGAATCGGCGATATGCTGAAGCTCCTCCAGCACGAATTCCGGAATGACGATCGTTCCCTCAATAAAGCCGGTTTTGCAAATGTCGGCGATCCGGCCGTCGATGATCACGCTGGTGTCCAAAATTTTGTGTTCCTCCGCCCAACGTTCCTCTTCCGGGAGGGAAGCCCCCCATTTGCCGGATTTCCATAGCGCGGACAGCTCTTCCTTCTTGGCCAGCCCGACGTACAGCCCGATGTAACCGAACAGCGCCGATACCGTGAATTGCGCCATGCTCTCCAGCGTGCCGAGCCAGGACAGCAGGGGATAGACCGTTAAAGAAAGAAGTAGTCCCGCGGTCAAACCGGCCGCACCGGCAGCCATTTCATTCATCGGGATTCGCGTTAAAGCGGCGATCCACGTTTTCACTCTGGAAGAAACGACGTCTGCAGCCAAGGAGAACAGGAACAAGAACAGTAGCGCGCCGGCCGCGGCCCAGATCAAATTCGCCGCAATCGGGTTCATTGCGCGAAACCAGTCGCTGGCGGCACCCGGCAACACGCCGGACAACCCGCCGGTTGTATAACCGAACCAAGCCCCGCATAAACCGGCCAGAATCATCAAGTATTTTTTCAGCACGTCTCTCTTCACCTCCTAGATAAGTATCTTCTTTAGCCAGTATGAACCAATTTCAAGGCGCATAATCCGTGAACGATAACTTTTTTTACCAGAAAATAAACATTTAAAATCCATACACGCCCCTTGGCTATGGGATTTCAGGTTGATCTTGGAGGAAAAGGTGGAATATAATGAATTCAATTCATAATATTGAGGTGGATGGAAAATGAGCGCACCAAGCCTTCAGTCTTTTCAAGAACAAGTTTCTGAATTGTTGCTCCGTCACCGCAGCTTGCTGGACGTCATGTCGAAGCTGGGACAAACCAACGCCGCTGCCGTCCGTTCCGTGACCAAATCCGTAACCGAATGCGGTTGCATCGAGCTGCACGCCACCAAACAAGATTTCGAGCCGGGCATGGATTTGCAACAAGCCAAAGAAACGATCGCCAAGCACGTGCATGGCGAGCTGTGCGAAAATTGCCGGGATGCGATTACGAACGAGCTTGGACGTAACCTTTTCTATATGTCCGCCCTATGCAATTTATTGGGGATCAACATGGAGGAGATCGTGGAGCGCGAATCGCAGAAATGCGCCACGCTGGGGTTATTCAACTTATCGTAAACGTACTGGTCCTGATGAATGAGGATAGGGCCAATCAAAAAGGCATCGATCCTTTCCCGCCTGGGGAGATCCATGCCTTTTTCGTATAGTTTGGGGTAAATCCGTGCTCAGCGCTTCGAACGATACATTTCCTGTGCATCGGTGTCGTCGTCCCGGGATTTGCGGCGGAGCAGCCGGTGGATATTCTGTCTTATTCCGTATGCCGCATATAGGACCAAGGGGATAAAAATTAGCTTCACCATCTGGTCCGGGAACACGACGGCGATGATCACCGCGAAAATCACGACAAGCGGCGTGTAAGCGATCGCTTTTTTCGGCAGGCCGATTTTCTTGAAGTTCGGGTATCTCACCGTGCTGATCATCAAATACGAGAGCAGTATCATGGACACGACGAAATAAGGGGCCGTGATTTCCCCGTTAAAAAGCGACAGCGTCGCCACAACCCCGCCTGCGGCCGGAATCGGCAATCCGATGAAATATCCCGGAACGCCCTTCTGCACATTAAAACGGGCAAGCCGCAGCGCCCCGCACATTGGAAAAATAATCGTGACGGCCCAAGCGATGCCGGGGGGAATGCTGTGAAAAGAAATCAAATACATGATCAGTGCCGGGGCAATACCAAACGAAATTAGATCCGATAAGGAATCGAGCTCTTTCCCAAACTCGCTCTGCGCGTTCAATGCGCGGGCGACCCGTCCGTCCAAACCGTCGAGCAGCATAGCGACAATTACCATGATGGCAGCCAGACTAAAACGGCCTTCCAGAGCCAGCATGATGGCCAGCATTCCGAGAACCATGTTTCCTAACGTAAACAGGTTCGGAATCGATTTCGTAATCATCTCTTCACCTCGAGTAGATATTCCTCAACCATTCATTGATGATAGGTGATTTAGATTTGTCTGTCAATGAATACCTGTTCCTGAAGACGTTTGAGCCCTTCTTTGATGGCGCGGGCGCGGACCTCGCCGATGCCGTCGACCTCATCCAGCTCCTCGATGCTGGCCATCATCACGTTCGGCAAGCAGCCGAAGCGCTCGACCAGATTATGAATGATCACATTCGGCAAGCGGGGAATTTTGTTCAGCACGCGATACCCGCGCGGGGAAATCAGTTCCTCCGATGTTGCGGCGGAGGAAGGATACCCCAAAAGCTTGGTAATGTGATTGTCGTCCAGCAGTTCATCGTCGGTCGAACGTTTGAGCCCCAGGATGATTTCCCGGATCGCTTCGTCCTGGTCTTCCTTGGCGTAGTCCTTATACAATAGCCACGCCTCTTCCTCCATGTTGCTGACCAGTTCTTCCATCTGCATGCTGATCAGCCGCCCCTCCGTGCCCAATTCGTTAATGAACCGCTTGATCTCCATCTTGATCCGGATCACCATCTCCACCCGTTGAATGACGTTGATGACCTCGGGCAGGGAGACCAGTTCCTCAAATTCGGAGGCCGTTAGGTTCGTCAAGGCTTGATTCAAGACAGACCGGTATTTCTCCAGCGTCTGAATCGCCTGGTTCGCCTTGGTCAGGATAACGCCGATTTCCTTCAAGGCATACCGAAGTCCCCCCTGGTAAAGGGTAATGATGTTCCGGCGCTGGGAGATGGAGACGACCAGCTTGCCGGTCTGTTTGGCCACCCGCTCGGCGGTGCGGTGCCGGATGCCCGTCTCCGAGGATGCGATCGAGGAATCGGGAATCAGTTGGGTATTCGCGTACAAAATCCGCTTCAAATCCTCACTAAGGATAATCGCCCCGTCCATTTTGGCGAGCTCATAAAGATAGTTCGGCGAGAAATCGCAGTTGATGGAGAAGCCCCCCTCGACGACTTCCATCACCTCCGGGCTGTAACCGACGACGATCAGGCCCCCGGTCTTGGCCCGCAGCACGTTCTCAAGGCCGTCGCGGAAAGCCGTTCCCGGAGCGACAAGCCTCAGCAAATCGTTCATTTTCTCTGCTTGGGTAGTTTCCTTCATCATTCAATGCCCCCTAATCTAACGCAACAGCTAGCGCATCTGCAACGGTATTTACGCCTATCAATTGAATCCCTTGCGGTCCTTTCCATCCTTTCATGCTTTTCTCCGGCAAAATCACCCGCTTGAAGCCAAGCTTGGCCGCTTCCTTCACCCGCTGCTCCGCCCGGGAAACCGCCCGCACTTCGCCGGTCAAGCCAACTTCTCCGAAAAACACGTCGTAGGGCTTCGTCGGCAGATCGCGAAAGCTGGATGCGACGCTGACCGCAATCGCCAGGTCGACCGCCGGTTCGTCCAGCTTGACGCCGCCGGCCAGGTTGACGTATGCGTCCTGATTTTGCAAGAATAGGCCCATCCGCTTCTCGAGCACGGCGATGATCAGATTCATCCGCTGATAATCCACACCGGTCGCCATCCGCCTTGGCGAGGGAAAGTGGGTAGCCGCGATCAAGGCCTGCAGCTCGACCAGCATCGGACGCGTTCCCTCCATGCTGGCGACGACGGTCGAACCGGCTACGCCGAGCGGCCGTTCGGACAGAAACAGCTCCGACGGATTCGCCACCTCCGCCAGACCGGATTCGTTCATCTCGAAAATTCCGATTTCGTTGGTCGAACCGAAGCGGTTCTTGACCGCCCGCAGCAACCGATAGGAGTGATGCCGTTCGCCTTCGAAATAAAGCACGCAATCGACCATATGCTCCAGCAGCCTAGGTCCGGCGATCGCCCCTTCCTTGGTGACATGGCCAACCAGGACCGTGGCGATGCCTTGCCCTTTGGCAATTCGCATAAACCGCGCCGTGCATTCGCGCACCTGCGATACGCTGCCGGGGGCGCTGGTGACTTCCGGCAAATAGACCGTTTGGATCGAATCGATGACCAGGAAATCGGGTTTCACGCTTTCGATTGCCTCTTCGATTCCGTCCATGCTGCTCTCGCACAACACGAACAGATCCGGGGACAACGCTCCGAGCCGTTCCGCCCGCAGCTTGGTCTGTCGGACGGATTCCTCCCCCGATATATACAACACCTTCAAGCCGCTTCGCGCCATTTCATGCGAGGTTTGCAGCAGCAGGGTCGATTTGCCGATTCCGGGGTCCCCGCCGACGAGCACCAGCGAACCCGGCACCACGCCGCCGCCGAGCACCCGGTTCAGTTCCCCGATCCCCGTTTGAATCCGCGGTTCTTTGCCGCTTTCTATATTTATGATCGATTGCGGCTTTTCTTTCGCATGAAATATGCCGGATGTCATGCCCTGGGTTTTGACGGTTTTCTCCACTTCCTCCACCATGGAGTTCCAGGCGCCGCACCCCGGGCATTTTCCATACCATTTGGGCGATTCGTAACCGCATTCGGAGCAATAAAACTTATGTTTTACTTTAACCATTTATCTCTCCTTCTTGCCTCTGCAATATTTGACAGACCCCGCGGACACCGTATTCGTTAATGGTTACTAAAATATTACCATTCTTTCGGGTTTATCGAAAGTTATCCGAGCGCTGCCACCAGGGAAGACGGGATAAAAAACAGCCCCAAAGCATCGCTTTGGAAGCTGCTTGTTACTTATTTCATCGGCTTAATCGTTACAGATTTGTAGTATTTTCCAAAAAAATATTTTGCCTCTCCGACCAGCCCGTCGATGAGCCCCGCCATCCCCGATGTACGCGCCACCGTCGAATTGTTCAGGAACAGGACGTCGGTGACTTGATGCTCCCGCACGAAGTCGACCAGGCTGCCATCGTTTCTTCCACCAGTTTCAGCCTCCCTGATTCTTTCTCCTCTTCGCCAAAACCGCCGTTATCTCCTCCCCTCCGAAATCGCAAAAACGCAAAAGGACCCGCAGAGGGTCTGCAGGTCCGTTGGTATTGCTGACGGGAATCAACTCCCGTTACGCGTTTTTAATGAAAGTTCCCGTACGCTCCACCTTCAGGGCGCCGTTCTCTTCGTCGATTGTCAGCGAGTCGCCTTTCTTCACGTTGCCGGTCAGCAGCTCCTCGGACAGCCGGTCTTCGATATGCTTCTGGATCGCCCGGCGCAGCGGACGCGCGCCGTATGCGGGATCGTAACCCTCTTTGGCCAGGAACGCTTTCGCTTTGTCCGTCAGCGTAAAGTCGACGTCGTATTCGCGCAGCCGTTTACGCAATTCTTCGGACATCAGGGTGACGATCTGACCGATATGCGCTTCCTCGAGCGAATGGAAGACGATAATTTCGTCGATCCGGTTGAGGAATTCCGGACGGAAGCTCTTCTTGAGCTCTTCCATCACTTTGCTCTTCATATTGTCGTAGTCCGCGCCGGAGTCCTGCACGGCGGTAAAGCCGAGCCGCGTATTGCGTTTGATCGCTTCCGCACCGACGTTCGAGGTCAAGATGATCAGCGTGTTGCGGAAATCGACCACGCGGCCCTTGGAGTCGGTCAACCGGCCGTCCTCCAGCACCTGCAGCAGAATGTTAAACACTTCCGGATGCGCCTTCTCGATTTCGTCCAGCAGGACGACGGAATACGGTTTGCGGCGCACCTTCTCGGTCAGTTGCCCGCCTTCCTCGTACCCGACGTATCCCGGAGGCGCGCCGACGAGACGAGCCGTGGAATGTTTCTCCATGTACTCGGACATGTCGATGCGGATCACGGCGTTTTCGTCGCCGAACATCGCTTCGGCTAGTGCACGAGCCAGCTCGGTTTTACCTACCCCGGTCGGACCCAGGAAGATGAAGGAGCCCATCGGGCGCTTCGGATCCTTGAGGCCCGCCCGCGCCCGGCGAATCGCCCGGCTGACGGCCTTTACGGCTTCTTCCTGGCCGATCACGCGCTCATGCAGGATACGCTCCATATTCAGCAGGCGTTCGGTTTCCTCTTCCTTCAGCTTGTTGACCGGAATTCCCGTCCAGCTGGCGACTACCTGGGCGATATCCTCCGGCGTCACTTCGGAATCGGTGCGTCCTTGTTTTTCTTTCCATTGGTTTTTCGTTACGTCCAGCTCTTCGCGGATCTTCTGCTCCGTATCGCGAAGCGCGGCCGCTTTCTCGAATTCCTGACTTTGCACCGCCGCGTCCTTCTCCTTGCGGATATCCTCCAAGCGGCTTTCCAACTGCTTCAGATTCGGCGGTACCGTATACGAGTTGAGCCTTACCTTAGACCCCGCCTCGTCGATCAGGTCGATCGCTTTATCCGGCAGGAAACGGTCTTGAATGTAGCGGTCGGACAATTTAACCGCTTGCTCGATCGCTTCGTCGGTGATTTTCACCCGATGATGCGCCTCATAGCGGTCGCGCAGCCCGTGCAGGATTTGGATCGCCTCGTCGACCGACGGCTGATCCACCGTGATCGGTTGGAAACGGCGTTCCAGCGCCGCGTCTTTTTCGATATATTTGCGGTATTCGTCCAGCGTGGTTGCGCCGATGCATTGCAGCTCGCCGCGAGCCAACGCCGGCTTCAAAATGTTCGAAGCGTCGATGGCGCCCTCCGCGCCGCCGGCCCCGATCAACGTATGCAGCTCGTCGATAAAGAGAATGATATTGCCGGCTTGGCGAATTTCGTCCATGATTTTTTTCAAACGGTCCTCAAATTCGCCGCGGTACTTCGTACCGGCAACGACAGAGCCCATATCCAGCGTCATGACGCGTTTGTCGCGCAAGGTCTCCGGAATTTCATTATTGATGATCTTTTGCGCGAGACCTTCGGCGATGGCCGTTTTCCCGACGCCCGGTTCCCCGATCAGCACCGGATTGTTCTTCGTCCGGCGGCTCAGCACCTGGATCACCCGTTCGATCTCTTTGCTGCGGCCGATCACCGGATCCAAATTGCCCTCTTTGGCCGAAGCCGTCAAATCGCGGGCAAGGCTGTCCAGCGTCGGCGTATTGACGTTGGCCGGAGCGCCGTGATGGCTGGATACCGCTTCGCTGCTGCCCAGCAGTTGCAGCACCTGTTGACGCGCCTTGTTCAGGCTGATGCCGAGGTTATTGAGCACGCGGGCCGCCACGCCTTCCCCTTCGCGAATCAGGCCGAGCAGAATATGCTCCGTGCCGACATAAGTATGGCCGAGCTTGCGCGCTTCATCCATGGACAGCTCGATGACTTTCTTGGCGCGCGGCGTATAAGCGATATTGGTCGGCTGCTCCTGTCCGCGGCCGATCAGCGTTTCCACTTCGTCTTGAATTTTCTCGAGTCCCAGCCCCAATCCGATCAGCGCTTTGGCGGCAATGCCTTCGCCTTCACGGATGAGCCCGAGCAGCACGTGTTCCGTCCCGATATTGTTATGTCCCAGCCTTACGGCTTCTTCCTGGGCCAACGCCAGTACTTTCTGGGCGCGTTCCGTAAATCTTCCAAACATCATCTTCTCCTACACCTCCATAATAGTCCTCTCGTTATTTCCCCATTCGCTCTCGAATGAGTTTGGCGCGGTACATATCCCGTTCCCCCGGAGACATGCTGTTGCTGAATTTCTTCTGCAAAAACCCGGGCTGCGTCAACACGTTCAGCTCATTGATCGCCTGCGCCGACACGTCGTCGATGAGGCCCAAGTCTACGCCAAGCCGCACATCGGACAGCCGCTGGGCGGCTTCCTTCGAGTCGATGATATACGCCTGCGATAAAATTCCGTAAGAGCGCATGACCCGATCCAACATCCGCAGCCGCGATTCGCCGATCAGTTTTTCTCTCGCCGTCTTCTCGTGCTGAATGATCTGCAACACCACGCCGTATAAATTTTCGATGATCTCGGCTTCGCTTTGTCCTAGTGTAATCTGATTTGAGATTTGAAACAAGTTGCCCATCGCTTCGCTGCCTTCGCCGTAGATCCCGCGGACGGTCAAGCCGACCTGCGATACCGCGGATAAGATGCGGCCGATCTGCTGCGTCAGCACCAAGGCCGGCAAATGCATCATCACCGAGGCCCGAAGTCCGGTACCTACATTCGTCGGGCAACTGGTCAAGTAACCGCGGCGGTCGTCGAATGCGTAATCCACATGCGATTCGAAAATGTCGTCGATCGCCGTCGCTTTTTCCCATGCCTCCTGGACCTGAAGCCCCGGATACAGACATTGGATGCGCAAATGATCCTCTTCATTCACCATAATGCTGAGGCTTTCGTCCTCGCTGATGAAGACCGCCCCATTTCGGGATTCGTTCGCCAGGTTGGGACTGATCAAATGCTTCTCGACCAGCACCCGCTTATCCAGTTCATCCAATTCCGCGAGAAGGATCGGGTACAGTCGGCCGTGGTCCTGAAGACGTTCATCGTTCAAGACCTCCTGCAACTGCTTCAGCACCTCCTCCGATTGCGTGTTGGTGGCCAACATCGGGAAGGGGTGATGCAGCACGTTGCGGGCGATCCTTACCCGGCTGCTGATCACGATATCGGACTCCTTGCCCTGGCGGCTCATCCATTCGCTTAGCGGCTGTTCGGTAAAACGGAGATTGGTCACCCTGCGTCCCTCCTACTCTGCGGATATGTTCTTCTCAAGCTCGCGAATTTGATCCCGCAGCGCCGCCGCCTCTTCGAATTCCTCCTGGAGAATCCGGTACTGCAGCTCGCGGCGGAGATCTTCGAGCTTACGTTTTACTTGGATATGACCGCCGGTCCGTTTCGGAACTTTTCCGACGTGAACGGTATTGCCGTGCACCTTCTTAAACAGCGGGTCCAAGCGATCGTTAAAATATTTGTAGCAAGAGCTGCACCCAAAACGCCCGATTTTGCTGAACTGGGAATACGTCATGCCGCATTCTTCGCAGCGCAGGTGTTCGGGGGTACTATGCCCGGAAACTTGACCTTTGTTCGACGGACTCAAATCGAGAAAGCCCGACAGCAGGTTATGAATCGAAAAGCCGCCCGAAGTGCCGGGAATCAGCTCCCCTTTTTCCCTGGCGCAGGTCTCACAGAAATGAAACTCCGTCTTCTCGCCATTGACGATTTTCGTAAAATGCAAGGTTGCCGGGCGTTTGCCGCACTCTTGGCATTGCATTGCACGTCCCTCCTTCACGGGATAGCTAAGACAGCAAATCCTTCAACCTGGGTATTGCAAAATGTTGCTTAACTCAACAATGAGATCAGCATCGCTCTCATCAATCTAGCCCGGATCTGGTCGCGATACGGCAGTTTGACCGCCAGCACATCGCGGGATACCGCCGAGCGCATCAAGGCGGCTTCCCGAGGGGTCAAAAAGCGGGCCTCCTCCAGGCGATAAATCAATCCTTCCGCCGCGGATTGCCCGATCTCGTCACCGATCGTCTCATGCAAATGCGTATGCAGCGACGTTGGTCCCGGCAACTGAATGCGCCGAATCCGAACGTAACCGCCGCCGCCGCGTTTGCTTTCGACCAGGTACCCTTTCTCCAACGTAAAACGGGTGCTGATGACATAATTGATTTGCGACGGCACGCAGGAAAACTGGTCGGCAAGTTCGTTACGTTGAATCTCTATAATCCCCTCAGGACTCTCATGCAAAATACTCTTGAGATACTTTTCGATGATATCGGAGATATTACGCATCACTCATCCTCCATTATTCCACACGTGAATCTCATGTTGCGGCTTTGCTGTAAATCAGAATTGCTCGTCAAATCCAGTCGAATAAGCGGATGCCGGATGCCGGATGCCGGATGCCCGTTGTCATGTTGTTGCGTTGGCACATTGGCACGGGTCACGTCACCGTTGCCACGCTACCACGTAGTCACGAGGTCACGTCACGTTCCCGCATTATCATGTTGTCATGCCACGTTGCCATTTACCGTTTAGCGGTTGACTTTGACTTTCTTTGACTTTATTAACATTATACCATAATTTGATCATTTGCCAAGGGGGTCCGGTTTCAGTTTCAGTGTGGGCGTGAGCGGTGGAAAATATTCGTGGTTAAGCGTATGAGAAAACCGTCCGGTTGGTGCCGGACGGCGAAGAAATAAAGTAACTGTTAGGTACCCGCGGTCAAGCGCCAATTGAAATAGTTGTGCCTGTGCAGTTAATTCTCACCTTTTCGGCAAATCAGGCTCAATAGTTGCACCAATGCATCTAAATTCGCTCAAATAGCCACATTCCACGACCATCGCCGAAAATAACTGCATGCAGGCAACTAATCCCCCAAAAACGGCGGTTTCTCCGGAAATAACTGCAGCTCCGCACTTATTGTTCAAACAAAAGAGCACCACCGGATCAACGGTAGTGCTCTTTGTTGTCATCCCTTGACGAAGTAGAAGTTAGTTACTGAAATAGTTGTGCCTGTGCAGTTAATTCTCACCTTTTCGGCAAATCAGGCTCAATAGTTGCACCAATGCATCTAAATTCGCTCAAACAGCCACATTCCACGACCATCGCCGAAAATAACTGCATACAGGCAACTAATCCCCCAAAAACGGCGGTTTCTCCGGAAATAACTGCAGCTCCGCACTTATTGTAAAACTAAAAGAGCACCACCGGTCAACGGTAGTAGTGCTCTTTGTTGTCATCCCTTGACGAAGTAGAAGTTAGTTACTGAAATAGTTGTGCCTGTGCAGTTAATTCTCACCTTTTCGGCAAATCAGGCTCAATAGTTGCACCAATGCATCTAAATTCGCTCAAACAGCCACATTCCACAACCATCGCCGAAAATAACTGCATACAGACAACTATTCTCCCATAAACGGCGGATTCTCCGGAAATAACTGCAGCTCCACACTTATTGTTCAAACAAAAGAGCACCACCGATCAACGGTAGTGCTCTTTCCCTTTGCTTGGCGGCGTCCTACTCTCCCAGGACCCTTCGGTCCAAGTACCATCGGCGCTGGAGGGCTTAACGGTCGTGTTCGGGATGGGAACGCGTGGAACCCCTCCGCCATCGCCACCAAACATGATTTTTGCGCTGCTTCCGCTGCCTGATCCCTGCTTCAGCAAAAGATCAAACCTTAGAAAAGACATGCAGCTTAAAATCGTCATTCAGACGCTTGATCGCCTGAAAACTGGATACGAAACGAATTTGTGTTTTAGATGTTTTTGGATAAGCCCTCGACCGATTAGTACCTGTCAGCTCCATACATTGCTGCACTTCCACCTCAGGCCTATCAACCTCGTCGTCTTCAAGGGGTCTTACTAATTGGGAAATCTCATCTTGAGGGGGGCTTCACGCTTAGATGCTTTCAGCGCTTATCCCGTCCGCACTTAGCTACCCAGCTGTGCTCCTGGCGGAACAACTGGTGCACCAGCGGTGCGTCCATCCCGGTCCTCTCGTACTAAGGACAGCTCCTCTCAAATTTCCTACGCCCACGACAGATAGGGACCGAACTGTCTCACGACGTTCTGAACCCAGCTCGCGTACCGCTTTAATGGGCGAACAGCCCAACCCTTGGGACCTACTTCAGCCCCAGGATGCGATGAGCCGACATCGAGGTGCCAAACCTCCCCGTCGATGTGGACTCTTGGGGGAGATAAGCCTGTTATCCCCAGGGTAGCTTTTATCCGTTGAGCGATGGCCCTTCCATGCGGTACCACCGGATCACTAAGCCCGACTTTCGTCCCTGCTCGACTTGTCAGTCTCGCAGTCAAGCTCCCTTTTGCCTTTGCACTCTGCGAATGATTTCCAACCATTCTGAGGGAACCTTGGGGCGCCTCCGTTACTCTTTAGGAGGCGACCGCCCCAGTCAAACTGCCCGCCTGACACTGTCCCCGTACCGGCTTACGGTACCAGGTTAGAACTCCGATACGATCAGGGTGGTATCCCAACGGCGCCTCCACCGAAGCTGGCGCTCCGGCTTCCTAGGCTCCCACCTATCCTGTACAAATCGTATCAAAGTCCAATATCAAGCTGCAGTAAAGCTCCATGGGGTCTTTCCGTCTTGTCGCGGGTAACCTGCATCTTCACAGGTATTAAAATTTCACCGGATCTCTCGTTGAGACAGCGCCCAAGTCGTTACGCCATTCGTGCGGGTCAGAATTTACCTGACAAGGAATTTCGCTACCTTAGGACCGTTATAGTTACGGCCGCCGTTTACTGGGGCTTCGGTTCACAGCTTCGGAGTTGCCTCCTAACCGCTCCCCTTAACCTTCCAGCACCGGGCAGGCGTCAGCCCGTATACTTCGCCTTGCGGCTTCGCACAGACCTGTGTTTTTGCTAAACAGTCGCTTGGGCCTTTTCACTGCGGCCCCCTCGAGCTATTCACTCTACCGGGGCACCCCTTCTCCCGAAGTTACGGGGTCATTTTGCCGAGTTCCTTAACGAGAGTTCTTCCG
>NZ_CM169317.1:5102500-5826245 GCF_057063165.1 Paenibacillus sp. JL3B1040
AGGCCATGCAAGAATCGTACAACCAAAAGTTGCTCCGGTTGCCGCACGACAACGTAAAGCAGAATCATCCCCGCCGTCAACATCAACCCGAGGATGAGACTTCGCCTGCCGCCAAACCGGTCAATCCAGATGCCGGCAAGCAGATTGCCTATCATATTGGTTAGTGAATACAGGCCCACCGCAAGCCCGATCTGGAAGGCATCGGCGCCAAGACTTTGGGCGAACGGGCCCATCACCGGCAATTGGACGAACAGATCGAAAAAGCAGATGATGACGATACCATTCAGAAACCCCTTTTTTCCCGACATTTGCCCAGCTCCCAACCCGTTTTTGTCTAGTCTACCTGGGCTCTGCCCGAAAATCCTTTGAAGATTATACGGCAAAACCTTGGGATCAAACCTTCCGTTTTTTCATCAAATAAGGCGAAATCGCGAATTTTTAAGGATTCGAAATTCGAAAAAAGGAGGACTCACGCCGTAGGCGTAAATCCCCCTTCTTACTCGGATCCGCATTATTCTCCCGAGGCGTCGTCCGTAGTGTTCACAACGGCATCCGTAGAGCCGGCTTCCGTTGCGGCCCCATCGGTTGAGGACCCGGTATCCGTCTGATCGTCCGAGCCCTTCTTGGCGGCTTCATCCGCTACCGCTTTGTCCAAAATGGCTTGGGCTTCATCCTGAATGGTTTGCAGCGCCTCGTCGATGGATTTCTTCTTCTCTTGAGCCAATTTCATCTCCCGTTCCATCACCGGCTGGTATTGCATATAGAAATCATTCGGGATTTTCTCGTAACTTCGATTGTCGTTGTTCATTTTCGGCTTCAGCTTGTAGAACGACTCCAGGCTTACGCCGTTATATTCCCTGGAAATCCCCATGCGAGACGGCAGCCCATTGTTCAGGGTTCTCGATTTCACCTTGGCGAACTCCTCGCTGTTGATGAATTTGATAAACTCCCAGGCCGCTTCCGCATTCGGCGAGTTCGCCCGGATCCCGAAGATGTCATTGAAGTAAATATTTCTGGACGTTTCCGGATCGCCCGGATCCACCGGTCCCGCAGCTATGCCGATTTGAAACGGTTTGTAATCTTTGATTGAATCCTGGGCTTGCTTCAGGTTGGACAACAGATAAACCCCATCGATGGTCATCGCCATCCGCCCCATCAAAAAGACCTGGCTTTTATAGTATTCTTCCATCGTCCCGCCTTGAAAGCCGTCGCCTTCGGGATTGTATACCGCTCCGGAGTCAAGAGCATCCATAGCCAGCTTGTACGCTTGCTTCCAGGAATCCGTATTGATCGTCACCTTCATCGTGTCCGGATTCAAAAACTGCAGGCCTTGGGTCGAAGCGATCGACGACGCCAGATTATCCATCGACATGCCGTACTGTCTGCCAAAACCATAAACCCGACTATCCTTATCCCCTTCCACCGGGAAACGCCGGGCGAGATCCAGAAGCTCCTTCCAGGTCATCCCGTCATGCGGAACCTCGATCCCGTATTTGGCGAACAGATCGGCATTGTAAAAAATCGCGTTTCCGTAAAATGTCGGTGACAGCCCATACAGCTTGCCGCCGCCATTCTCCTTCAGCATTTGAATCAACGCCGGATAGATGGTTTCGGTATCGTACTTGTCCCGCTCAATCAGCGTATCCAGCTCCATCAATTTCCCATCCGTCACGTACTTCTCGTATTGGGACGAATCCAGCACCACCACATCCGGCTGTTCTTGCTCGATAAATTCGTCGAAAGCCTTTTCCGGATCAAAGTCCTTATCGTCTCGATTATTGTAGATTTTGTTCGTGCTGACCACTTCTATGGCCACATTCGGGTGCTGAATGGCAAACAAATCCCCATATTCCTGATAAAAATAGCTTTCGTCCATAAACATCACTTTCAGGCTGGAACTTTCCTCGTTGTTCTGTGTCGGGCGGCTTGCGCAGCCCGCGAATAACAGACCGCAGAGCATCATCAGCAGCCCCTTGCGTAACCAACTTCCCCTCATCATAACCTCCAAATGAATATGTTTTTAGGTCCTCTCTCTATATATAACGATGAAGGGGAGGTAATAGTTTCCTGTCTGTCGATTATTTGGTGATCATGATCACTTCCTCACCCTCGCCGCCGGCGGCCGTGTCCGCTTCGTTCTCCGAACCGTTATCCTCTGTCCCGTCCTTTTTCTTGGCGGCTTCCTCTTTCACCGCTTTATCCAGGACGACCTGCCCTTCCTCTTCAATCGTCTTAAGCGTCTCATCGATCGATTTTTTCTTCTCTTGCATCAGCTTCATCTCCCGGTCGATGATCGTCCGGTATTGACTGTGGAAGGCATCCGGAATTTTATTGTAATCGATGCTATCGCCTTCCGGCTTCGGACTTAACTTATAAAACACATCCAGGCTGATGCCATCATACTCCTTGGAGACCCCCATGCGAGACATCAGGCCGCTGTTCAACGTTCTGGATTTGACCTTCGCGTATTCCTCGCCGTTTACGAATTTGATGAACTTCCAGGCCGCTTCCGCATTCGGCGAATTCGCCCGGATCGCAAAAATTTCGCTCAGTCCGAAATCCCGGGACTTGTCCGGCTCGGCCGGATCCACGGGCCCCGCCGCCACTCCGACTTGGAACGGTTTATAGTCTTTGATCGCGTTTTTGGCTTCCTTCAGATATTGCAGCGAATAGGAGCCGTCGATGATCATCGCCATCCGGCCCATCAGAAACGGCTGGCTTTGATAATAGTCCTCCATCGTTCCGCTCCGGAACTCTTCCTCCGGCGAGGGATTGTACACCGCGCCCGAGTCGAGAGCGTCCAACGCCAGCTTGTAAGCCTGTTTCCAGGAATCCGTATTCAACGTAATTTTCATCGAATTGGTATTGAGATACTGCAGCCCCTGGGTACGAGCGATCGAAGAGGCAAGATTATCCAACGTCATCCCATAGTTTGTGCCGAAGCCGTAGACCCGCGTGTCCTTGTCCCCTTCCGTCGGAAACCGGCGGGCCGTGTCGAGAATTTCCTGCCAGGTCATCCCGTCGTGCGGAACCTCGACCCCGTATTTGGCGAACAGATCGGCATTGTAAAAAATCGCGTTTCCGTAAAAAGCGGGGGCCATTCCGTACAGTTTGCCGCCGCCTTGTTCCTTAAGCAGATCGATGAGCCCGGGAAAAATCGATTCGGTGTCGTATTTGTCCCGCTCGATCAGCGGATCCAGTTCCATCAATTTGCCTTGGGTGGCGAATTCCTCATAGTTATCCGTGCCCAGCATAATCACATCCGGTTGTTCTTTCTCCACGAAATCCTCAAACGCCTTGTTGTAATCCGTTACATCCTGATTATAGATCTGATTCGTGCTGACCACTTCAATATCGATATTGGGGTGTTTCATCGCGAACAAATTACCGAGTTCCCGGAAAAAGAAACCTTCGTCATGATACATCACTTTAAAGCTCGAACGCTCTTCCGCTTCCTTCACCGGGCCGCTCGCACACCCCGCGAACAGTAGCCCGCATAATGCCACTAACATCACATTGCGTAATCGTAAACTTTTCATCCTGGCCTCCAAAATGAACAATTTTTAATAATAGTTAAAATACGACCTATGGGCTGGTAACCAACTCGCCGCCGCCTTCATCAATGATGGTGATCGTTGGCTCGTCCCCGGAAGCGGGGGCCCCTGTGCTATCCTTCTTGCCCGCTTCTTTGACCGCCTTGTCCAAAACGGCCTGGCCTTCCTGTTCAATCGTCTGCAGCGCTTCCTCAACGGATTTCTTATTCTCCTCGACCAACTTGATCTCCCGGTCGACGATCTGTTGGTACGGG
Organism: Paenibacillus sp. JL3B1040; assembly: GCF_057063165.1. Classification (NCBI taxonomy): domain Bacteria; kingdom Bacillati; phylum Bacillota; class Bacilli; order Caryophanales; family Paenibacillaceae; genus Paenibacillus; species Paenibacillus tiangongensis. The sequence goes on from NZ_CM169317.1 coordinate 5,106,309, forward strand.
TCATAAAAATCATCGGGGATCTTCTCCTCATCCTGCGCGCGGTCGCCATCCAATTTAGGCTTTAATTTGTAGAAGGCGTCCAGACTTACGCCGTCATATTCCTTATTCCCCACCATACGGGATAAAAGCCCGGTGTCGATCGTTCGCGAGTTCACCTTGGCGTATTCTTCGCCGTTCACGAACTTCAGAAATTCCCATGCGGCATCCGCATTCGGCGAATTCGCCCGAATCGCATAAATCTCGTCAAAGTAAATACTCCGGGATTTGTCGGGCTCGGCCGGATCGACCGGCCCGGCCGCGATACCGATTTGAAAGGGTTTGTAATCCTTAACCTGCCCCTTGGCGTCTTTGATGTCGGTCAGCAGATAAGAGCTGCTGAGCGTCATGGCCATCCGTCCCATTACAAACGGCTGGCTCATGTAAAAATCCTCCATCGACCCGCTGCTAAAGCCGCCGTCCTTCGGGTTGTGGACCGCGCCGGAATCCACCGCTTCCTTGGCCAATTTATAGGCTTGTTTCCAGGATTCCGTGTTCAGCGTCATTTTCATCGTTTTCGGATCAAGCGCTTTTAAGCCATGGGTATCTGCGATGAAGGAAGCCAGATCCGCCATCGACAGGCCGTAGTCGCCGCTGCCAAACCCGTAAACGCGGGTATCTTCGCCGCCGTCCGTCGGAAAGCGCCGGGCCGTGTCGATGATTTCCTGCCAGGTCATCCCGTCATGCGGGGGATCAATTCCGTATTTGGCGAACAAATCCGCATTATAAAAAAGAGCTCTTCCGTGAAAATAGGGGGATAACCCGTACAGCTTGCCGCCGCCTTGTTCCCGAAGCGTTTCGAGCAGCGTCGGGTAGATGCTCCCGGTATCGTACTTATCGCGTTCGATCAAAGCATCGAGCTCCATTAGCTTGCCTTCCGCCGCGTAATCCGCGTATTGTTCCATGGTTAACCGCAGCACGTCCGGCTGTTCCTGTTCAATCAGCGCGGCAATCGCTTCGTCGCGGCTCATGCCCGTTGTTGCGCGGTTGCGGTAAGCGCGCTGCATGTCGACGACTTCAATATCGATATTCGGATACCTCATCGCAAACAAATCCCCGTATTTCCAATAGAACGAGTTTTCGTGCGAATACATTACCTTCAGGCTGGAGCGTTGCTCCGTTTCCTGCACCGGGCGAGCGGCGCAACCCGCAAACAGGGTACACGCCAACAACGCCAGGCATCCCTTATGTAGCCATTTCCCTTTCATCTGGACCTCCAAAATCAATCAAAAATAAGAGCGCTCATTATTAAAACGGAAGGAAGCAGGAAATAGTTACTTCGCATGGAAAAAGCCGGTCCCTTCAATAGTTGAAGAGACCGGCTTGGGGAGTTACGCCCGCCGGGGCGGTTAACTTAAATTGCCCGGTACCGATTTGGAAACCCGGCCGGTTTTTACGAGCGCAGCCTGAGCCGCGGAACGAATGACTTTCATGCCTATCACCTCCTTGCCTGGGGGGGATATGGTTAAGGATGGAAAAGCCATCAAGACAAAGTTTCCGAAGCCGCCGCATCCCTCTGTTCTTGCAGCCAAATCGTGCGTAAAGTCTTCTTGATCTGGCGTTTCTCATAAGAGCAAGGGCGATTCCCCGTCCGCATCCGATACAGCGGGCAATGATTCCCTTGGCAGGCCGGCCGGAAGAAGCAAGCCTGACATTTCTCGTCCGTCTCTTCGCCGGAAGTCGTCCACAGCGCCAGCTTGTCGTAATCCAGATCCATCGTGCCGTCCTCATGAATCCGCCCCAAGCGGTTATTGTCCTGCTCCAGCGCAACCGAGCATTTGTACAGCATTCCGTCCGAACCAACGATTAAGGAATTCGGCTTTGCCGCATAACAAACCGCACCGGTCGGCAGCAAAATATCCGAAATGAAAGAGCTGACCGTGAGCCCCTCCGCGATCGCCCGCTCATTGAAAGCCCAAATGCTGCGGTCTTTCGTCCGCTCATCGCATACCGGCAGGTTCAGGTCGTTCTCGCCGCCCATGCATCCCACGGGACGGAAATACACCTTAAACCGCGGATCATCGCCGAACAAATCGCGCAAAACCGGGATAAACCGGGATACGTCCTCCAGATTGCTGTTATCGAAGTTCACGCGCAAATTGATTTCAAACGGTCGATCCACCTGTTTTAAAGACAGCAAATGGTCCACGATCGTCCGATAAGTCGCGCCGCCGCCGTTAAGCCCGCGCCGGGCGTCGTGCACAGCGCCTTCCCCGTCCAGCGTGACCATAAAACGCTCCACGCGCAGATCCAGCATCTGCTCGAATCTGTCCCGAGTCAAGTAGTACCCGTTGGTCGACATTTCCGCGCCGTATACGGCGCCGTTAGCCTCGCAGGACGCCATGAAGGAACGGGATAACCGTTCGATCACGTGCGGAACCAATAACGGTTCGCCGCCATGCCAGCTGATCGTGAGCTGTTTCAGCGTGCGGGCCCGCTCGGCCATGTAGGTCTCCAATCCCCGAAGCACCTCCTCGCGCATCGTTGCCCGAGGGAACGACTCGTAACAATAAGTACAGCGGAAATTGCAGGCTTCCGTCACCAGCAACACCAGATGCATCGCATCTTGCGCGTGCATGGATTGATGCAGAAACAGGGCACGCCGCATTTCGTCCGTATCGCCGGGGACGAGAAACCCTTGTTCAATCAGCGATTCGTACAGCGGAGGCGCGGGTTCCGGGACAGGCGCGGCCGGGGCCAGCCACTCCAGCACCTGATTCCGTTCGGCCGGCGAACAGGCGGCAATGGCCCCAGTGTAGCTGTTATACAGCATCAGGCCGCCGTCATCCGTTTCGCTTTGCGCATTAAAACGCGAAGGCTTCCACTGTAACGCGTCGTGATTCATGTTTTCTCCACCTTTATGTTGATGTTTGATCCCAAACGGACGTTTCGTCCATTGACCTATGATGAGGAATACCATCCCTTTTTTCCATGATCCGCGTCACTTTTTTTCGTATTTTTCCGTACCTTGGCTTGGTATCTCTCATGCTACCTTTGCACGATTATCCCTTTCATTCAGGGGGGAGGGACCCGGAGTGAGGCTAACTTTTGCCCATTTCTCTGCTACCTGATCAAAGGGGATAATCGTGCAAAGCGACCGGGCAGCGTGTATTGAACTTCGGTTACACCCCTATAATCTCGCCCGTCTTGCCGGAGCGGTAGATGGCTTCCGTTACCGCCACCAGACTTCGCGAATACTCGGGACCGCATTCCGGCGGCCGGCCGCTTTCGACGGAAGCGATCAGGTCCTCCAATTGCAGGATAAAAGGGTCCTTTTGCGGATTCAGCTCCACCTGCCGATAATCGCCCCCTTCGCTAACCCACAGTCCTCCGCCGCTTAGCCGCAGCATCCCGCCGGTAAATATCATTTCCGTCTCGTTTCGCGGCGCCCCCATGTACCCGGATAAACAAAGGGAGGCGGCAACGCCGCCCTTCGTCCGCAGCATCACCAGCCCGGCTCCCTCCACATCGCCCGCGGTCCCCGGACGCATCACCTCCGCCAGTACCCGCGAAACGCGTTGGCCCGTAAACCACTGCAGCTTATCCACGCTGTGGGAACCCAAATTGGCGAGAATGCCGCCCCCGGACTCCCGCCGATTGAAAAACCAGCTTGGCCGGGATTCGGTAAAATAGTGAATATGACGGGTATCCTGCAGCATGAGCAGCCTTCCCAGCCTGCCGGAGTCCACCCATTCCTTGGCGGTCCGGTTCTCGGGCAGATAATGCTGGGTATGGCCGATCATCAACACCGCCCGCCCCGCGGCGGCGGCGATCATGTCGTCGCATTCCGCAACGGATAACGCCATCGGTTTCTCCAGCAGCATATGAATATGAAGCGATGCGCATGCCATAACCGCTTCATGGTGGAGATGATGCGGCAGCGTGATGATGGCGATATCCGGTTCCTCCCGCTCCAGCATCTCCCGATAGCTCCGGTAGGCGCGGACCCGGAACTCCTCCGCACAGGATGCCGCCCGTGGCTCCTGCACATCGGCAACCGCCACGCATTTTGCCCGTTCCAGGCTTCCCAGCGCCTGCAAATGGCGGCGCGCAATGCCTCCCGCCCCCAAAACAACGACCCGATAGTCCGATTTCATGTTCCCCGACCTTCCTGTCCTTTTTCTTCAGAAAACCGAAAAGGTGTATACGATTAAAGAAAAGTGCTTATTGTTCCAAAAATAAGAATAGCATTATGATTAAAAAAGCAACGTCAGATAAAGGGGGGCCTTTACCGTATGAAGCTATTGCACCGCTTCCGTTCCGCGAGCCGCTCTCTCTTCGGCAGGCTGATGCGGAGTTTTCTGGCTGTCATTATCCTGCTGGCGGCCTTTAACTTCTTTACTTTCTTTTATCTGAAGGAAAAAATATTCAACGAGATCGTTCACTACAATGCACTGAATATGAAGCATGCCATCGAGAGCTACGAGAATAACTTCCGCCAGATCAAAACGGCACTGGTCGGACTTAACCAGAATGAGCAGTGGATGGTCAATCTGAATATCCTGCGCAATATCAAAGCCAAAAACGGCTATGACAGGATCGTGGAAGTGGAATCGGCAACCAAGCTGCTTTACACCAACCCGTTTTTGCATTTGGAGAATGTCATTTTTCACTTTCGCAATGATGCTTATGTGCTGGAAAAAGAGGGAACTCTCAGCGCGGACGACATGTTCACCAAGTACTATGTCAGCCCGGCTTACCCTTTGTCGTTTTGGAACCGCCAGTTTGATGAGGATGAATTCTTTCGCGTTTTCCCTGCCGCCGAGTTTCGGGAAAAAACGGTGCTGACCGACAAATCCAAAGGTCTCCTGCTTCCGGTGATCCTAAAGACAACCTCTTATCGCGACGTATACTTCATCGCCATGCTTGATGCCCAGAAGCTGTTTCAAGCGAGTTATTCCAACACCGGTCATCCTTTCTTTATCCTGGACGCCGACGGGGAAGCCCTTTATTCCACTTCCTCCGCTCCGTTGTTGGAAGCGCTGCCAACGCTATCGCAGCCATCATCCTATTTTGAGAAAAACGGATACTATTTCTTCTACGGAAAAGGGGCGGAAACCGGGTTCACCTACATCAGCGCCGTGCCGATCAAGAGCATTTCCTCGCAGTTGTTGAAGCTGAACCTAGTGCTGCTGACCCTTCTGCTGGTCACTATCCTGATTAGCATCAGCACCTCGGTGTTGTTTAGCCTGAAGCTGAATCATCCGGTACGCAAAATGCTGGAGCTGATGCAGCAGCGAAGACTGGAGCCGGACGGCTTGCCGCCAAGCCAAATCAGGGAGTTTGACCTGATCGGCGACGAAATGTCCCACATGCTGAAGGTGAACCGGGATATCGCCCAAGATCTCGCCAAAAAAACGCAATTGGTTCGCAATTACATCTATACCAACAAGCTGAGGAATATTCCTATGAACTTATCGGAGTTGACCGAGCTGGTCCAGACCGAGAAACCTGTCCGGTTCGTGCTGACCCGAATCACGTTCAAAAGTGAAGGATCCAGCTTTGACCGCAGCCAGGCCGCCCGTTTTATCAAAGAATGCATTGACTGCGTCTGGCTGGAATCCGGACGGGAGTCCGTGACTTTTCAGATCGAGAAGGATTTGGTGCTTTCCCTTCTGTTTATCGAGGAAAGCCAAACGGATATTAGGGCGACGCTGGAACAGCTAAAGCAGATGCTCGATGTGGACCGGGAGTTGTTTTTCCCGACCATCGCCGTCAGCGATGTTTTTCCACCCTCGGCGGATTTTACCCAGGCCTACGATTCGGTATGCGACCTGCTTAAAGAACGGAAATTGAACGATGAAGCGCAGATTATTGTATCCAAGCGTACTTCTCATGCCGCAATCAAAAGCGCTCGGCTTACGGCCCTGCAGGAAGAAGAGTTTCATACCCGCTTAATGACCGGCAGCGAAGAGGCCATGCTTGCCTGGATTTCCCGTATTCTCGCGGACCTGAACAAGAAGGGGGCTTACATCGAACAGTACCTGCTGTTTGCCGCCGAGGTCTCCGATTTGCTGGAAAAGTCTCTGGCCCGCTTTCATCCGGCTTCTCCGGGCGAAGCGCAGCGGCCTTCCTTGGATAGGTTGAACGATTTTTACAGCGTCGAACAATATGAAGAGTGGTTCCGTCAACTGCTTGGGCCCGCTCTTCGGCAGATCCGGCTTAAATCCGGGGATCAGGACCCGGTGATCCAGTTTGTCATGGAGCATCTGGAAGCAAATCTGCACGATGACATCACCCTGGATTTACTGGCCGACAAACTGAACCTTACTCCCGGATACTTATCCACCTTGTTCAAAAGCAAGACCGGACAAAATTTCAGCGACACTCTGAATAACCTGCGGGTCCAACACGCCAAACGCATGCTGCGGCAGCCGGAATACAAAATCAAGGATGTGGCGGCCCAGGTGGGCTATCAAAACGTCAACTCATTCATCCGCATGTTCAAGCGCTACTCCGGCATTACCCCCGGCGAATACAGACGGATTAACATGCAGCAGCCGGAAGAGGGCACTACGGGAAACTTGGGAGTCTTCAGATAAGCCGGACCCGCTTTCCCGTTGCGCGGCTTTGATTCGCGGCTTCAATAAAGCGGATCATCTCCGCCATTTCGGCGGGTTCCACATCGGATTCGCCGGTTGCAAAAAAATGAATGATCCGCTCCAATTGAGCGGAAAAACAGTTCCCGGCGCCGCTTCGTACCTCCAGGCTAAAGCTGTCCTTTTCATGATGGATCACTCCGCCGTAAGGACTGTTGCCTCCTCCTTTGTTGCCGCGAATCGAGCCGATACGGCCGTCTTCCCATACGGCGCCGACCATCTCGCAGCCTTCCGTCACGACGGCCTGCACATAGCGGCAGCCCGTGCCCATGGCCCGGTACAGCATCTCCGCCAGATGGATGCCATACCAGAATAGCCCGGGCTGCGTGGCCTCCAGCGCTAGCGGCCCGTAAAAGTCCGCGCCGATCACGGCCCCCGCTTCCCTTCGCCGTTCAGGGGACAGCGCGGCGGATAAGGCTCCGGCATAGCGGAGGGCGGAGGAGCTCATGACGGGGACGTTCCACCGCCGCGCCTCCTCCAGCATTTGTTCGGCATCCTTGCCGCCGAGGGCCAAGGGTTTGTCGATAAAAATCGGTTTGCCCAAAGGCAAGAGCCGCCGGAGCATCGACAATCGGCTTCGTCCATCCACCATCTCCAGCATCAAAGCGTCGCACCCGTCCGCCGCCGCTTCCGGCGTTGCGGCGATGCGCACGCCCCAATCCTCCCGGAGCCGGCGCGTAAAATCGTCCAGGCGGTCATAGCTCATCGCGAAATCCGCGACTTTTTCGCCGGGATAGGCCGCGGCGATGATCCCGCCGGGGACATGGCCGGGCTGCTGCGGATCGTGAAGCAATCGGGTAAAGGCGACCGCCCGTGAGTTGTCCGTGCCAATCATGGCGATGCGCAGGGGGTTCGGCATATCCTTCACCCTTTCGTCGTTTCCGTTGATGAGGCAGGAGGCATGGACAAGCCTATATCCCGATAAATGGTTCGTTCCAGATAATCGTGGAGGTAAAACCGGGACAGGACATAATGCTCCGCCATATCTTCGGGCTGGAACTTGTTCAGGATCGCCGTCATCTCCGGCCGAACCCGATTCAGTCCGGCGGTATTTCGGCGGTAGTTGTTTTCCAAAGAGCGCCATTCCGCCTCGTCGCCGGGAAACAGCTCCCAGCGATACACATATTTATGAATGGCCCGAGATTTGTCGGTGGCTACTTCAAAGTCGTGCATCACCGCGATCAGACGGGCGTAATCCTTGTTCAGCCTTACCTCGTCCTCCAGCCTCCAGATGATCTCGTAGTAATCCTCCGTGGTATAGTTCCCCAGCCTGCTGCGGGAGGCGGCGGCTTCGATCCCGTGAAACAGGGAGAGGAAACGGTCAATATAACCGGCTATATCGGCATCGCGGTTCCAGCACAAATCCGCATGCAGCCCCATCAGGTACCAGGTCGTTTCAAAAATGCCGTAAGGCACCCCGAGGCTGAAGGCCCCGGTCCAGTTCGTGGCGACCAGACAGTCCAGCTCGAGCTTATCCGCAGTCCGGGACCACTGCGCCAGATTATCCACCCTGTTGTGAATCACCGGGTAATTTTGCTGCTCTCTCCAATCGAAGCAGCGGACGGCCGGCGCCCCCATGACCCGGATGCCATGGCGGCGAAAGCGCTCGGTCAGCGCGGACACCTCGGCCTCGATATTGCGTCCGTTGTAAATCCAGATCATGGCGACGCCCCGCTTATCCAACCGCTGCAGCTCCTCCTCCGGGCATTTGTCCAGCATGTCGTGCCAGAAGATCGGCGTTTTGCCCCGGCTCGCGGCATAATCGATCAGCTTGTTCAGGAAGGCGATGAACGCCCGTTCCCGCGAGCCCTCATGCCGCTCGCGGCATAATTCGCACTCGCAGAGGCTGTACACCTCGTCGCAGCCCAGATGAATGTAGCGGGAGTCGGGGTGGCGATCCATCATCTCCTGCAGCAGCTCCGTAACGAGCGTGAGCGACTCCGGCCGGGAAGGGCACAGCTCGCCCGTGGATTCCGCCGTCTCCCGCAGCCCCTTGTACCGGTCATGGCGCAGGACGTACTCCAGATGCCCGAAGCTCTGCTGCAGGGGGATGATCTCGATAAAATAGTCCCTCGCGGTTCGCCGCAACGCCTCAAATTGGTCGGCGGTTAACGCGTGGCGGGGGTGGCGGAGCTCCGGATGCAGGTCAAAGGGGAATTTGTCCTCGTATTCAATCAGCACGGCGTTGATTTTCCAGCAGGCAAATTCCTTGAGGTATTCCACCAGCCGTTCCGGCCTTGAGTAAGTCTGGCGCAGGTCGAAGTTCATACACCGGCAGGCCGTATCCGGCCAATCCACAACCGTGACCGCCGGGATGGCCGGATAACGGCCGGCCCATTGCCGCAAGGTTTGCAGACCGTAAAACAGCCCGGCCGCATCCAACGCCTGGATCTCGACTCCCGCCGCTTCCACCGTCAACACATACCCCTCCGGACGGCCTTCCAGCGAAGACAGGGTGTCCGGCTTCAATACCGGCTCCCGCCGCCCGGACTTTCCCAACCATAACAGATAACCCTTAGGGGTATGGGCGCTTTCGAGCCTGCAGTCCGGAAAAGCGTTTTGGGCATGGGCTTCAAGACGGCCCTCGGGCCGTTCCAGCCTGAGCAGCAATTGAAGCCCCGCTCCCTGCCCCGGCGAAAAAGCACCTCCGTCCTGCGTACGCATGCGGAGCTCTTTGACTTGCGGTATGGTTTGCAACATTTTATCTCCTCCCGACCTCGTGTGTTTATTCGCGATTATCATCCTCTAACTGCATGCCGCCTGTTGATGACGGGAAATTCTCCCTTCCCGCTAGTTGGAAATCCTACACTTATTTATCCCGCCATATATCCCAAGTCAGAGTCTAAGTGGAAAACCTCCACTTATTTTGGAGTTTTTTTGCTCAAGCTGCCGATTTGAATAAAAAAAAGATGGATGATTTCCACTTAATTCTCCGAAAACCCGGTATATTAGCCAAAATAGATGCATTTTTTCCACTTAGTTGTATTTAGCTTAGCGTGGGTTAAGCTTCCCGGAAGCTTAACCGTGTCCGACCGATGATTTAGTCGAAGTTTAATCCGACCTATTCCCGTGCGGTCATGCAGGGTTTGCCCAGCTTGTAGGTCTGGAGCATGCGGATGCCGCCGCCGTCTCCTTCGATACGGAACGCCGCCAAATCCGCGGGCGCGCCGACGCTCAGCCCCGCCGCTGCGGGTAACCCCAGCAGCTTCGCGGGCGTTGTGGAGGCGCAATCCCAGGCCTCGGGCAAAGTCGCCAAGCCGTGCTGCAGCAGATGGGCAATCTGCTGCGCGGGAAGCTTGACGGAACCGGCCAGCAATCCGGGCGCTCCTTCCAGATGCAGCCTGCCCTCGGGGGTGAGCACGACCCGGCCCCCAATATGGAGTTCATAGCTGCCGGGAGGCATCCCGCTCAAGGACACGGCATCGCTGACCAGAAGGGTTCGTTTCCCTTTGACTTTCAGAATCACCTTCAGCACCGACGGCGGCAGATGGAAGCCGTCCGCGATCATGCAGGCGTACAGCTCCTCCTGGGCCAACTGCTCCCAGATATAGTTGGGATGACGGGGCAACGTCAGATGAGCCCCGTTCCCCAAGTGGGTGGACATCCGCGCCCCGGCGGCAACCGCAGCCCGAATCTGCTCCGGCGTGGCGGCCGTATGCCCGATGGAGACCAGGACGCCGCTCTCGGCGCAGCGGGAGATAAAAGAACAGGCGCCGGGCCATTCCGGAGACAAGGTCACGACTCTAATCCTTCCCTCCGCAGCCTCCTGCCAGCGGCAAAACCGTTCCCAATCCGGCGGGCATACATGCTGCCGGGGATGAGCCCCCCGCGGTCCATCTTCAGGGGAGATAAAAGGCCCCTCCAGATGAATGCCGGCCAGCCCCCGACTGACGGAAGGGTACCGGCGGGCGGCTTCGGCAATGGCGGCGGCCGCCGCCGTTATCGCCTCGTAGCTATTGGTGATGAGAGTCGGGCAATAGGCGGTCACGCCCGCGGAAAGCAAAAGTTCCGTTATCCGCAGCACGGTTTCGGGCTCCAACGGCAAGGTATTGAAATCCAGGCCCCCGCAGCCGTTAACCTGCAGATCCACCAATCCCGGCGCGAGCCACGGCAGCGCTTCTCTTTCCCGTTCGCTGGCCGCCAAAGGTTCGATCCCGGCAATCCTTCCTTGGATGGTCCGGACGGCAATCGCTTCTCCCGTAGCATAATGGATCCCCTTAATCTCCATAGGAGTCCCGATCCACAAATAAGGTGCAGTTTCCGTGAGTGCGGAGAATCGAGGCCGGACATTCCACGGACACGGGGCCTTCCAGCGTTTGCCTGACGGCCTTCCGCTTGCTCGTGCCCGGCACCATGCAGAACAGATGGGACGCGGCCATGAGGGCCGGGATCGTCAGGGTTAGGGCATGGGTCGGGACCTCGTCCAGACGGGAGAAGCACCCGTCATGGACCTGCTGTCTCCGGCAGGCAAGCTCCAGCTCAACCGGCTTCATCATAGCCGGATCGGCGAAATCGGCCACCGGCGGATCGTTAAAGGCGATATGTCCGTTCTCGCCGATGCCCAGGCATACGATATCGACAGGCACTTCTTGCAGAAGGCCGGAATAACGCAAGCACTCCTCCCGGGCTCCTCGACCGCCGTCGATCAGGAATACCCGCCCCGGTTTTACCTTGCTGAACAGACGCTCGCTTAAATAGGTGCCGAACTTTTGCGGTGCATCATCCGCAAGGCCGAGATACTCATCCATATGAAAAGCGGATACCCGGGACCAATCCACGCCCTGCTCTTGAATGAGTCCTTCATAAAATTCGTTCTGGGAGGGAGCGGCGGCAAAAATCATCCTTACCCGCGGCTGATCCGCCAGCAGCTCCCGCATCTTGGCGCCGACCGCCATCGCGGCCGCGGCTCCCAGGTGTTGGCGGCTGCCATAAATTCGAACTCTCAGGCGATCCGCCATCCGTACTTCTAAAGGCCGAATCATGCTTTCCATAGCTGGCTTCCTTTCTTCCGGATTTACTTTAGATTGATGCTTTCCACCCGTTTATGGGCTGTCTTATACGTATCCAACAGAGTGTCAACGCCCAATTTGTTCATTTCCTCGACGTATTTATCCCACTCGCTCAGGCTTCGGGTACCGGTGACGAATTTGGCAAAGCTTTCGTCCCGGTGTTTATTTATGGCCTGGCCGGTGATAGAGATTACTTCGTTCTCTTCTTCCGTAAAAGCCGGACGGGGCTGCATGGCCGGAGGGTCATACTTGACGGCTTCCTTATAGGCATTTTGCAGATCCGGGGAGAACAGGGACAAATGAGCGTCAAAATCAATCCAGGTATACGTACCGCTGGTTTGCAGCCCGGTTTGTTTGCGCATTTCCGTCACATCGGTGAATTCCGGTTTGAATTTTTTCGCGCCGCCCTCCGTAATGTAGGTCTCTCCTTCCACTCCCCAGCTCGTCAAGTCCCGGCCTTCTTCCGAGTAGAAAAAGTCCATGTACTTCAAGACGTCTTTGATATTTTTGGAGGTGGAGGCCAAGGTCAAGCCGCCCTCAAGATAATGGAAGTACGGATTTAGCTGCTTGCCCCCGGGCGCTCCGGCCGGCGGAGCCATAAACTGCATGTTGAACTCGGGATTCTCCTTGCGCATGGCATTATTGAAGAAATCCACCCGGCTGATATAGTCGATGGTAATAAACGCCTTGCCGGTGGAAACGACATCCTGCCATTGCTTCGTTTGCATGGACAGGAAGTCGGCCGGAATGAGTCCTTCCTTGTAGAACTTGTTCCACATCGCAACCATGGCCTTGTAATGGTCCTCGGTAGGGCCGTAGCGCCATTCTTTTTTATCGAAATCATAGTAGGGTCCTTCGCCCGTCTCGAAGTTGGCGGTCAGGTTGGTGTTCATTTCGCCGGGGATCTGACCGTAACGGATGGCAAGCGGCGTGCTGTCGGGGTATTTGGCCTTCAACTGCTTGAGTACGTCGTACAGCTCGTCATAGGTTTGGGGCGCCTGCAGTCCCTCTTTCTTAAACACGTCCTCCCGGTACATCCAGATCATCCGGTTCGTCTCGCCGAAGCCTTGGTTCGGGAACATGTACATTTTGCCGTCGGCGGAAAGAGCCGCTTCGACCTCCTCCGGGTACTTCTCCATCCATTTCTGCAGGTTGGGCATATCTTCCGTATAATCCAGAAGATTCACGAGCGCGCCCTGATCGCCGAATCTATTGGACTCCCTGCGGTTCGGCATGTACATCAGATCCGGCATATCCTTGGAGGCCACCACCAGGTTCAGCGTATCGTCCAGTTTGCCGGAGGGCGTCTGCACCTCGAGCGTCACGCCGGTTTTTTCTTTGATCCATGTCCAGACCGGCCAATCCTTGGAGTACGGGAAAGTCGCGTTGCTGTCCAGTAAAGCCGTCAGCGTCTTGCCCTCCGTCCCCGCAGGACCTGCAGAGTTCGCCGTTGCAGGATCCGTCGTCCCATCCTTGCCGCCGCACCCTGCGGCTGTGAGTCCGGCCAAAGTCAGAGTCAGGAGTAATACAACTGTTTTTTTCATGAAAACATCCTCCTTTAATCAAATTAAAGCGCATTCATACCATAAAAATTAGGGTTGGAGCGCCGAGACGTCTGCCACGCCGAACGTAACGGAACGTTATGACCTTATTTGCCTATTTCCCGACTATTTCCCGCTGTAACGGATTCCAGTGACCTTATCGGGCTCCCACGGCGGCTGTTTGGTCGTTTTTTGCCGAAATAAGGTCTCCTCGTTCCGTTATAAAGCGGAAGCTGCCCTAAAGCGTAATAATAGCGTCTCTGGTTTCCGTTAGCTTGCTAGAGCGGCTGAATTCAAGCTTCGACGTCGACTTCGCTTCCTGATCTGCATCGTGATCCGAAGATGACTTTTTGAACTACCCCTTGACCGCGCCGATCATGACCCCTTTGACGAAGTACTTCTGAATAAACGGGTACACCAGCATAATCGGTAACGACGAAACCATGATGGTCGCAAATTTCAGCGATTCCTCAACGACCTGGTTATCACCCCCTATCTGGGTCACATCCCCGGAGCTGGCGCTGCCGGCCAGGACCAGGTTGCGGAGAAGTACCTGCAGCGGAAACAACTCCGACGAGCGAAGGTACAGAAGCGGAAAGGTGAAGTTGTTCCACAGGCCCACGGCATAGAACAGGGCGATGGTAGCCAAGGACGCCTGGGACAGCGGCAAAATAATCCGCAGAAAGATGCCGATATCATTCAATCCGTCCATCCGTCCCGATTCCTCCAGTTCTTTCGGGATGCCGGAGAAGAAGGTCCGCATCAGGATCAGGTTCCAGGTGCTCACCGCCCCCGGCAGCACCATGCCCCAAAGGGTATCCACAAATCCAAGGGAACGGACGACCAGGAAGGTCGGGATCATCCCGCCGCTGAAAAACATGGTGAACACCACCAGCATGGTGAAAAAAGAGTGGAATTTCATGTCCTTCCGGGACAAGGCGTAAGCGCCGGTCGACGTGACGGCCAAGGCGATCACCGTGCCCAGAACGGTGTAGACAATCGTATTTTTATAGGCGATCCAAATTTTGGGGTCTTTGAAAACAAGCTCATACATATCCAAGTTAAACCCCTTGGGCCAGAACGACACCTCCCCTTTCATGACATACACATCCCCGCTCAAAGAGACGGCCAGCATATAAATGAACGGATACGCGGTGACCACAACCAGTAGCAGCATCAAGAATACATTGATGACCGTAAATAAGCTGAATTTCTTCCTCATGCGATACATCCCCTCCTACCACAAGCTGGTTTCGCCAACCCGGCGGCTGATAAAGTTGGCGCTGTAGATGAAGATCAGGCTGATCACGCCCATGAACAGATCGATGGCCGCGCCGTAGCTGAAATTGCCCTGATTCATGCCGACCCGGTACACATAGGTGCTGATAATGTCGGCGGTATCATAGATGGCCGGATTCTGCATGAGAAATACTTTTTCAAAACCGATCTCCAGCACTTTGCCGATATTCAGAATCAGCGTAATGACAATGGCGGGAGCGATTCCCGGAATCGTCACATGCCATAGCTTCCTTAACCGGCTGGCCCCGTCGATGCTGGCCGCTTCATGCAACATCGGATCAATGGCCGTAAGCGCTGCCAGATAAATGATGGTTTCCCAACCGATGTTCTGCCAGATCTCCGAGATGACATAGATCCCCCGGAACATGCCCGGCTCGACCATGAAATTGATGGGTTCAAAGCCCAGCCCCTGAATGATCTTGTTGATCAGCCCGCCGGACGGGGACAGGAACATGATGACCATGCTGGCCACAACCACATTGGAAATGAAGTGGGGCAGATAGCTGACGGTCTGCACGAACCGCTTGAACACTACATTCTTAAGTTCATTGAGCAATAACGCCAGCAGGATGGGAGCCGGGAAACCAAAAAACAGCTTGTAAAAGCCCAGCAAAAATGTGTTTTTCAGCAGCAGAAAAAAATCCGGGTTCTCCAAGAACATCCGGTAATACTTGAGCCCGACCCATTCGCTGTCCCAGATCCCCTTGAACAGATTGTAATCTTTGAAGGTAATCACCAACCCGAACATGGGGGCGTAGCGAAAAATCAGATAATACACCAGACAAGGCAGAAACAACAGCCACAAATACTTGTTCTTATGCCAGGTCCGCCTCCATCCGACGCTTCGCAACGTTCGGCCCCTGCCAACCGCCGGCCCCGCTTGATTTGCGCCTCGATGCGCGCCTGCTTCAATCATATGCATTACTCCTTCTTCGTTTTGGAAGCCTTGCGGAATCATCATATCCAAACGAAGGGAACGGGAAAATCTCCACTTTTGCCGACTTCTCTGCCGAATCCCGAAAAACGGAAGAAAGGTAGACGAATGCGAGAAAATGGAGATAAACTGCCGCCAAATCAAAACCCCCGAAAGCGCGCGGCCTGGACCGGTTTGCTTTCGGGGGTTGGCGAAATGCTATTTTATTGGATAGAAGCGGTCAGCCGTTCTCGTTCAACAACCGAATCAATTCGTTCTCGTCTTCGATGACCGGGATCCCCAGCTCCTGGGCTTTGGCCAGTTTGCTGCCGGCCTTCTCGCCGGCGATGACGAGGTCGGTCTTCTTCGATACGCTGCCGGTCACTTTGGCGCCGAGCGCTTCAAGCCGTTCGGTCGCCTCGTCCCGGCTCAACTGATGCAATGTGCCGGTGAGTACGACCGTTTTGCCGGAGAAGAAGGAGTCGGTCACCGGCGCGGTCGGCTTGGCCGGAGCCTTCGGCGAAACGCCGAGCTCCAGCATCTTGCGGATGCCCGCCTGGTAGAACGGATCGGCGAAGAAGGTCACGATGCTCTCGGCCACAATGCCGCCGATGTCCGGCAAGGTCGTCAGTTCTTCGGCCGTCGCGGCCATCACGGCGTCCAGGCTGCCGAAATGATCGGCCAGCACCTTGGTCGTCGATTTGCCGGTGTTCGGAATGCCCAGCGCAAACAGGAAGGAAGCGAGGTCGCGTCCTTTGCTCTGCTTGATTGCCTGCAGCAGATTGTTGGCTTTCTTCTCGCCGAAGCGCTCCAGCTTGATTAAATCCTCGAACGTTAACGTATACAAGTCGGCCGGTTCGCGAAGGTTCAATTCATCATGGAGCTGCTCGGCCGTTTTTTCGCTGAACGTCTCGATGTCCATGGCGTCCCGGGAAGCAAAATGCGTAATCCGGGCGACGATTTGCGGTTTGCATCCGAGCCGGTTGTTGCAGAACAAATGGGCGCCGCGCTGCTCCAGCGGCGTGCCGCAAGCCGGGCAAACCTCGGGGTAAACGATCTCTTCGCCGTACGGTTCGTCAGGTACCTTGCCGAGGATTTCCGGTATCACGTCGTTGGAGCGGCGGATGAAGACGCGGGTGCCCAAAGCGAACTTCAGGTTTTTGCGTTCGATGTCGCCGATGTTGTTGAGCGTGCAGTTCTGGACGGTCACACCGGCCAGTTCGACCGCTTCGACCTTGGCCAGCGGCGTGATTTTGCCGGTCCGCCCAACGTTCCAGGAAACGGATTCGAGAATCGTCGTCGTCTCCTCCGCTTCGAACTTGAAGGCGACCGCCCAGCGCGGAAACTTGTCGGTGTAACCGAGCACTTCGCGCGTGCGCATATCGGTAATTTTGATCACGGCTCCGTCGATCAGGTAATCGAAGGTGGAGCGCTTTTCCACGATATCGTGAAGGGTCTCGATCACCTGGTCAAAGCGGTCATGGTAGGTTACATAAGGATTCACCTTGAAACGGTTGTCCTTGAGAAACGCCATCATTTCCCGATGATCCTGAAATTTCAGGTTGTCCGAATATCCCACATTGTAGAAAAATGCGCTCAGCTTCCGCTCCGCCGTCGTACGCGGATTCAGGTTGCGCAGGGCGCCGGCGGCGGCGTTGCGGGCGTTCTTCAGCGGCTCGGCCGCCGTCTCGTTGTATTTGGCCAGCACCGACAAATTCATGATGCCCTCGCCTTGCACCTCGATGGTCCCGTCGCGGTAAGGAATGGTCAGCGGCACGGATTGGATCGTTTTCACCTGGGGCAAAATCCCCTCGCCCACAACGCCATTGCCGCGGGTTGAGGCCTGTACGAGCTGGCCGCCGGTGTAGGTGAGATTCAGCGTCAACCCGTCGAATTTGAGCTCAACCACATAGGTCGGGTCCGGCAGGGGCGTATTCGGGTTCTTGCCGTTATAATCCGCGATGAGTTTGAGAACCCGGTTGTTCCAGTTCAGCAGTTGCTCCTCGTTTTGCGCTTTGTCGAGGCTCCACAGCGGGGCAAGATGACGGTGCGGCTTGAATCCCTCCAGCAGCTCGCCGCCCACGCGCACCGTCGGCGAATCCGGGAGGGTGATCCCCGTCTGCGCCTCAAGCGCAGTCAATTCATCGTACAGCCGATCGTACTCCTTGTCGCTGATGAGCGGCTCATCCAAAGTGTAATAATGATAGTTGTACCGGTTCAGCTGCTCGACGAGCCGCTCCATTTGCTGCATCGCATCCATGCAGGGACAACCCTCCTTCATTAGATTAGGATTATGTATGGAACGAAGGAACCCGGCAGGGTTCGCTCCGTAGAGTAGATAACTTAAGTTTAGGGATAAGTACGGTAATGCTCAACAGAGTTCGCGAGCCGTACTACGTAGGCGGAATTGTGCTACGTAAGGCGGATTCGCACTACGTAAGACGGATTCGCACTACGTAGGCGGATTCGCACCACGTAAGGCGGATTTACACTACGTAGGGCCGATTTGCACTACGCAGGCCCGATGGCATCCGTCGCCCACGAGAATAAGGGGATTTTTTAACGCTATTGGCCGGGAATGCGGCATTTTACGGGGAATAAGGGTAAAAAACGGCGCTATTTCACACAACACCCCCCCGATTACCGCCAAACGCGCAAAATAAGATTATAAATTATCCTTATTTCCTTGAAAACCTCCGCTCCAACGAAAATAAGGATATAAATTCACCTTATTTGTTGTTGGAGCGACCCTCAGCCCAGCTACCCTCAACCTTCCCCCAATTGAAGCAAATATACCCGTACCACCCGTACGGGGGTTGGCTATTCGCCGTCGGTCACCTTCGTGATCGGGGCGAAGGCAGACAGCAGCCGCTTGACGCCCACCGGCGCCGGAAAAGCGATCTGCAGCTCCATGTCGTTGCCGGAGCCTTTGATGGCAACGACCGTGCCCACGCCCCACTTGGCGTGGGCGACCTTGTCCCCGGCGCTGAAGTCGCCGGGGGCCGTCTTGGCGGCCGCCGCGGCTCCCGGCGCGCCGCCGCCGGTCACGGTCACGCCGCTCCGCATCGGAGCAGCGGTGCCGCGCCCGGCCGGTCCGCCAGGCAAAGCCGCGGACCGCTGCCCGCCCAGGCCGCCGTCCGTGATCGGGCGGCCGAAGTTCCCGCCGCCGGCGCTGCCGAAGCCGCGGCCACTGTAGGCGCCGCCCGCGCCGGCGCCCCGGCCGTAGCGGTCGCGCGGCACGCGGCCGCCGCCGTCCTCCTTCAGTTCCTCGGGGATTTCGTCGAGGAACCGGGACGGCGGGTTCGCCGTCGTGCGGCCGAACAGCGTGCGCATCTGCGCGCACGAGAGGAACAGCTTCTCCTCGGCGCGGGTGATGCCCACGTACGCCAGGCGGCGCTCCTCCTCCAGTTCCTCGTTGTCGAGGAACGCCCGGCTGTGCGGGAACACGCCTTCCTCCATGCCGATGATGAACACGACCGGGAACTCCAGGCCCTTCGCGCTGTGCATCGTCATCAGCACGACCGCATCATCGTTTGGCTTCTCGGCATCGCCGTTGTCGTTCATGCTGTCGATGTCGGCGATGAGCGCCAGGTCGGTCAGGAAGGAGACGAGCGACTTGTCTTCATTATTGTTCTCGAATTCCAGCGTGACGGACAGGAACTCGTCGATGTTCTCCAGCCGCGAGCGGGATTCGAGCGTATTTTCGTTCTGCAGCTCCAGCCGGTATTGGGTCGTTTCCAGCAGCTTCTCGGTCAGCTCCGTAACGGACAAGTAAGGGACCATCTGATGCAGCCCGCTGATCATATCAAAAAACTCGACCAGCGCGTTGCGCGTCCGCCCGGCAAACCCCAAGTCGTCCACGACCTCTAGCACGCGGTAAATCGACGTTCCCCGCTGCGCCGCGGCATCCGCCAGTTTGGCCACCGTCGTGTCGCCGATGCCCCGCTTCGGCACGTTGATCACCCGCGTCAAGCTGATGTCGTCGTCCGGATTGGACAGCAGGCGCAAGTACGCGAGCAGGTCCTTGATCTCTTTGCGGTCATAGAACTTGATGCCGCCAACGATCTGGTACGGGATATCCGATTTGATCAGGATTTCCTCGATGACCCGCGACTGCGCGTTCGTCCGGTACAGGATGGCGTGATCGCGGTAGTTGCGCCCGCTTTTTACACTATTATGAATTTCCGTCGTCACAAAATACCCCTCGTCATGCTCCGAATCCGCGCGGTACACCTTGATCTTGTCGCCGTCGCCCTTGTCGGTCCACAGCTTCTTCGGCTTGCGCCCGGTGTTCTGCCCGATCACTTCGTTGGCCGCGTTCAGAATCGTCGACGTCGAACGGTAATTTTGCTCCAGCAGAATCGTCTTCGCTTCAGGATAATCCTTCTCGAAGTTCAGAATATTGCTGATGTCCGCCCCGCGCCAGCGGTAGATCGACTGGTCGCTGTCGCCGACGACGCAGATGCGGTGGTGCTTGTCCGCCAGCATCCGGCATAGCATGTACTGGGCACGGTTCGTGTCCTGGTATTCGTCGACGTGGATGTATTGGAATTTCTTCTGATAAAAATCGAGCACATCCGGCGCTTCCTTAAACAGCTCGATCGTCTTCATGATCAGATCGTCGAAGTCCAGGGAGTTGTTTTGGCGCAGCCGGTTCTGATACATGCTGTAAATTTTGGCTACGATCCCTTCAAAATAATCGCCGACCTTCTGCTCATATCGCTGTGGACTGATCAGTTCATTCTTCGCCGTGCTGATCGCCGCCTGAACCGCCTTCGGCTCGAACTTCTTCGTATCGAGGTTCTGATCCTTCATGCAGTTGCGAATGACCGACAGCTGGTCCGTGGAATCCAGGATGGAGAAGTTGGAGCTGAACCCGATCCGCTCGATATCCCGCCGCAAAATCCGCACGCACATCGAGTGGAACGTGGACACCCAAATGTCCCGTCCTTCCGAACCGCCCACCAGCCGGGACACCCGGTCCTGCATTTCGCGCGCGGCCTTGTTCGTAAAGGTGATCGCCAGGATCGCCCAAGGCGGCGCTTTGCGGGTCGCGATCAGGTAAGCGATGCGGTGCGTCAGCACGCGCGTCTTGCCGCTGCCTGCGCCGGCCATGATCAGAAGCGGCCCTTCGGTCGCCTCTACGGCTTGTTTTTGCTGCGGATTCAGGCGGCTGACCGCCTCGTGTATGTTCACAGGTTGCATCAAACTTGCTCCTTCCTTTTAAAAAAACATCTCATTACCGTAACGGAC
This sequence comes from Paenibacillus sp. JL3B1040, assembly GCF_057063165.1. NCBI lineage: Bacteria > Bacillati > Bacillota > Bacilli > Caryophanales > Paenibacillaceae > Paenibacillus > Paenibacillus tiangongensis. Next base: position 5,126,959 of record NZ_CM169317.1, read on the forward strand.
ACCAACGCCGTTATCTGCCCATTTCCCGAGGATTTCCCGATATAACGGACTCAGGTGACGCTATTTCGCTCTAAGTGAAGTCATGGAGGCCGGATTCACGCCAATAGGGTCATCTCAGTCCGTTAGGCTGCGACAAACCCCATGTAGTTGGGAATAAGACCTCTGGAGCCCGTTAGAGACTAGAGTCAGGGGAATGCGCCATAGAGCTAAGCCGCTCCTAGGGCTTGACCGCTGCCTTCACCGCCGCCACCGTTTCCAGCGCATGCGCCAGGTTCTCGTATACCGCATTTCCTACGACCACCGTATCGCTAACGGCCGCGGCGCGGCGCGCGCTTTCGGCATCCGCGATCCCGCCGCCATAAAACAAACGCGCTTGCTCCAAGCTTCGCCGCACGTCCGAGACCAGCTCGAAGTCTCCGGCTTGGCCGCTATATTCCAGGTACACAATCGGTAGTTGCAGCAAACGGTCGGCCGCTTGGGCGTACGACCGGACCGCCGCCGCCTCCAGCGGGGCTTGCGCCGCCGTCACCTTGGCCACGGTCGCTTCCGGATTGAGCACGAGGTACCCCTCCGGCACCAGCAGCTCCCAAGGAATCAGATTGCCGTATTGCTCGATCGCCCGGGCATGCTGGCCGATAATCCAATCGGGGTGTCCGGCGTTCAGCACGATCGGAATCATATAGAGGTCAAACCCCGGCACGACGGCCTCCAATTCGGAGACTTCCTGCACGCAGGGTACCTCAAAACGGCGTATCCGGGACAACAAATCTACCGTGTTCTCATAAGTTACGCCGCTCGATCCGCCGATCATGACGGCATCCGTCCCCGACAGACACACCGCTTCCAGCGCACCATCGTCCAGACTGCGGTCCGGGTCCAGCTTAAACACATGCCGCCAGGCTGATAACATCCGCTTCAAATTCCATTCCTCCAACGGCGATTTCGGCAGAAGGACCGCGAAAAACGGGGCCTCCCGCTCCGCCCCGCTCTCTCTCGTCCATCCGATATAAGAGTCATGAAGATGACTCGTTTTCCAGTTCTGTTTCTAGTCTATGTTACCCGGGAGAGCCTGTCAATGTTCGCGTCAGATGCGAACACAAAAAAAGATACGTTTTTTTAGCGTGCAAAAAACGTACCCTCTCCGAATACCGCATCATCAGTTCCAGCACATCGATCCAATCCAGCGGCTCATAAGTGGAGAAACGCGCGGGCAGGCGCAGATCGAGGGGTTGCGGGATGAAAATGTGCATAATAAAACGGTCTTTCTGCTAAGGAAGACCGTTTTTTGCTGTCAGGGACTGTCTCCCCGTCAGTACGCATTTTTATTGATGAAGCCATTTACGACGGTTCTCAACACAATCTTGATATCCAATAAGATCGACCAGTTCTCAATATAGAAAATATCGTATTTAATGCGTTCCTCGATCGACGTATCTCCACGAAGCCCATGGGTCTGCGCCCAACCGGTGATCCCCGGCCGAACATGGTGCTTCACCATGTATTTCGGGACTTCTTCCTTAAACTGATCCACATAATAAGGCCGCTCGGGGCGGGGACCAACCACGCTCATATGCCCGGCCAGCACATTGAAAAACTGCGGCAGCTCGTCAAGGCTCGTCTTGCGGATAAAGGCCCCGAACTTGGTACGCCGGGGGTCGTTTTCCGTCGTCCACCCCGTGTCCTCGACTCCCTCGGGCAGTACCCGCATCGAACGGAACTTGTACATTTGAAACGTCCGCCGGTTTAACCCTACCCGCTCCTGCTTAAAGATCATCGGACCTTTCGAGGTTAACTTGACGCCAATGGCCACAAACAGCATCACCGGCGAAGTAAGGAGGATCGCCAGCAGGGAGAACACAATATCGAAAATTCGCTTGGCCACCCGATTCCCGGTCAAGTCCAGCGGAATATCCCTGACGTTAATCATCGGCATCCCGGCAAAATTGTCAAAATACGGACGGGCCGGCAGGTAATCAAAGAAATCCGGGATGATGAGCGTTCGTACTCCTATTTTTTCACAGATGGAAATAATCCGGGCATAACGGTGATGCGCCTCCAGGGGAAGCGCCAGAACGACCTCGTCAATCAACTTGTTCTGCAATACGCTCTCCAGTTGATCGATCCTCCCGAGGATCGGTTTATAGCGTGCCGCCTCGATCCCGTCCCAGACTTTATGATCATCCAGAAATCCAACGATCTCATAGCCAAGCTCCGGGTATTGTTTGAGATTGTTGTGAAAACGCTGGCCTAAGGACCCGGCTCCGAGAATCAGGACGAACTGTCGGTTGTATCCCTTCTTCCGAAGCTGCTTCAGACCGTTTTTCAGGAAGTACCGATAGAACAGAATCAAGAGCATGTTGAACATCATATAGATCGCCAAATAATGACGGGAGATATCCACTTGCTTGAAGAAGAACATCAGGCCGAGTAAGAGGAACAAGCTCGCAACATGAACCTGAAGGATCTTCCAGACTTCATCGGCGAAGCGTTTTTTGCGTTTAGGTGCATACAGCGAAATGAGGACCCCAACAAAAACCGCAATCGCCCCATAGACAACGCTCCAAAAAGCGTAAATCTCCATCGGCAGCGGCTGCTCGTAATCGATCAGGCCGCTTTCGAATTTCACCCACCAAGCAAGCAGGAAGGAAATTTGGATGAACACAAAATCCGTCAGAATATACAGTTGGGTTAAGAACCGTTGGTTCTTCCGGATCATGATCTCACCTCCATTTTAACTTCCGCCGACTCCGGCTTGACCGCTCCAGATGGTGTTCTCGCACCTACCGGGAGCAGTTTGTTTTTGGCTAGGGATAAGAGAAACTTCAATGAGATGCCGCTGTAAACGGCTGCGTTCGTGATCCAGGAATACTGGCGAAGATAATGTTTCCGGTGAAAGACCCACATCGCGCGGTGAAACTCATAGATGATCTTAAAGGGCTTGCGCCGGCTGCTAGCTCCCTTATAGTGAACAATGTATGTAGCCGGATGATAATGAATGCCCCAACCCGCTTGCTTGATGCGGTAGCACCAGTCGATATCTTCCCCGTACATAAAAAAAGTTTCGTCCAGACCTCCAACCTGACGGATCGTCTCCTGTCTCACCAGCATAAAGGCGCCAACCAAGCAATCGACAGGGTAAGTTTCGTTCGGATCCTTGTACCCCAGCTGATACTGGTTAAACCGCGGATTGTCCGGAAAGAGCTTCGAAAATCCGAAGGCATAGTAAAAGGACGCAGATGGAGTGGGAAATCCCCTTCTGCACGCTTTATCAAGCGAACCGTCCGGCAGGATAACTTTGCACCCCGCTGCCCCAAGTTCCGGGTGTTCATCCATATAAGAAACCATGATCTGAAACGTATCGGGCTGCACCACGGTATCCGAATTCAAGAGGAGGACGTAGCGTCCCTGAGCGATGGCCATCCCTTGATTGTTCGCTTTAGCAAACCCCGTGTTATTCGGATTCGCGATCACCACCACTTCCGGGTACTCGCTGCGAATCGCCTCCACCGAACCATCCGCCGAAGCATTGTCCACCACTATCACTTCATACGAATAGACCGTCTCGGAGTCGTATACCGACCGCAGACAGTCCAACGTCAGCTGACGCGTATTATAATTTACGATCAATATACTTAAATCCATGATTTATGCGCTCCGAATCTACAAATATAGTAGTCTATCGACATTATAGCACATCATGGCATACGGGAGGATGAGAGGGAAAAATCGGAAAGGATTTGAGTTATGCAACAGTTATGGTCTAGTTAAAATACTTCGAGTTAAGTACTTCGAGTACTACAGATAATTGTTGAATATTTTCCATTGTGTTAAGATTGCAAAGACGTAAATTTCAGACTCCGTTAATAAGTATCGAGAACATCTATCCCAATATCAGGAGGCCCGACCCTTGAGCTTACCCAAATGTCTCGTACTCCTTTCTACATATAATGGTGAAAAATATATCGAAGAACAACTCGACAGTTTAATTAAACAAGAAGGAGTACAACTTCATATTCTTATTAGAGATGACGGATCTAAAGACTCAACCATAAATATAATAAATCGTTTCACAGCAAAATTCCCAAAGAATATAGATCTGCTCAAGGCAACCAATATAGGAGCTAAAGCAAGTTTTTTCGAATTGATTAAAACAGCTGCGGCAGAATATCCCGACTATGAATTCTATGCTTTTTGTGATCAAGATGACGTTTGGTTGTCCGGGAAGTTGCTAAGGGCAGTAAGCACAATAAGTAATTTACATCAACAACTCCCCTTAATGTATTGTTCTGCAACCCAAATGGTAGACAAGAGTTTATCTAACCTAAAGATATGGCCACCACCGCCTAAAAAGAAGTTAAGCATATATAATGCCCTTGTTGAAAATGTGGCGGTTGGCTGCACCATAGTCCTTAATAAGGAAGCCTTTCAGTTGATCGCATCCTCCCCTTCAGCACAGGTGAATCAGATCATCATGCATGACTGGTGGGTTTACTTATGTGTAACTGCTTTTGGCAAGGTCATATTTGATTCTGAGCCATATATTCTGTACCGCCAGCATTCCAGCAACGTACTTGGGGGGCAGAATGACAGCTGGTTCAACAAGTGGAAAAAAAGATTTCGTCGCTACTTTCAAGGACAAAATCATTACATTATCAGCAATCAGGCTAAGGAGTTCTACAATTGCTTCCAGCACCGGCTTGATGATACTAAGCGCTTGGATCTCCACCATTTTATTCAAGTTGCTGACAGTGGCCCGCTATCAAGAATAGCCTATGCCATGAGTACCCCCTTCTACCGGCAATCAAATACCGATCATTATATCCTCAAGCTGATTATATGTATGGGAAAAGTGTAAATAGCACATTGAAAATGGGGCAATATCCACTAGCAGAGTAATCTGCAACTTGGAATGCCCCATTCTTTATTTTTTGAGATCTCTCAATAAATATTGCTGTAGAAATTCGCACAAACCTTCCCGCCACGGACGCAAATCCTTCAATCCATTTGTCCGAATGGAAATATGCTCCATAACCGAGTTTTTCGGACGGGGGGCAGGTACCGGATATTCCTCTGTTGTACATGGATAAACGATCACAGGGTAATAATTTCCGGAAATTGATTCCGCTTCAGTAAATATCGTTTTTGCAAACTCATACCATGTGCATGTTCCCGTATTAGAGGCATGATAAATACCGTATTTTTCGGTCTGAACCAGCTCGAGAAGAAATTTCGCCAGATCAGGGCAATACGTCGGAGAACCCTTTTGATCATGAACAACCTTGATCTCCGGCTTTTCCGCCCCCAGCCGGAGCATAGTTTTAACGAAGTTTTTACCATGGAGCCCATAGACCCAGGAAGTCCTTACGATAAAGAAGGTCGATGACAAGCTCTGTACGAGTAGTTCCCCTGCCCGCTTTGACTTGCCGTAAACCGTCTGGGGATTCGTATTGTCATACTCGTGATATGGCCCTTCCGACCAGCCGTCAAAAACATAATCTGTACTAATATAGCAAAATTTTGCCCCCACCCGCTCGCTTGCAATTACTATGTTGCGGGTGCCCGACGCATTCACGGTATAGGCTGTATCACTCTCTTGTTCAGCCTGGTCCACCGCCGTATATGCAGCGCAGTGAATAACCGCATCCGGCTTATGTTTCTGTAATGCTATGATACAAGCGGTTTGATCTGTAATATCAAGCACGTTCCGGTCACAAGGGACCACAGCATGCCCAGCCTCCTGAAAAATAGCTACGACATCCCTTCCCAATTGCCCGGAAGCCCCGGTTATCAATACCTTCATCCCTGCCGATCCCCAAGCCGATCACCATACTGCTTCGCATAATATTCCTTGTAAGCTCCCGATTGTATCCGGGTCCACCATTCTCGATGTTTCAGATACCAGCGAATCGTTTCCTTGATGCCGGTCTCAAAAGAATGCTGCGGCTTCCACCCCAGTTCCACCATCGTTTTCGTGGAATCGATCCCGTAGCGGCGGTCATGACCCGGTCGGTCTTTAACATGGGTTATTAGCGATTCCGGCCTGCCAAGCTCCCGCAAAATCGTCTTCACGATCTGCAGATTCGTATATTCATTATTTCCTCCGATATTATAGACCTCACCGCTGCGCCCCTGATGAATCACTAGATCAATTGCGTTGCAATGATCCTCGACGTATAGCCAGTCTCGGATATTCAACCCATCACCATATACTGGTAATAATTCATCTGCTAGAGCTTTCGAGATCATTAATGGTATTAATTTTTCTGGAAATTGAAACGGCCCATAGTTATTCGAGCAACGAGTAATATTAACTGGCAAACCATATGTTTCATGATAAGCGCGGACAATCAGATCCCCGCCGGCTTTACTTGCAGAATAAGGGCTATTCGGGGCAAGCGGTGTCTCTTCCGTGAACAATCCTGTTTCGCCAAGTGTACCGTATACCTCATCTGTAGAAACCTGCACAAACTTCTTAATATCATGCTTGCGCGCAGCATCCAGTAGTACCTGGGTCCCTAACACATTCGTCTTCACAAAGATACCCGGTTCAAGAATGCTCCGATCCACATGCGACTCTGCCGCAAAGTTGACGATAACGTCCACATGTTGGCTGATCAAATCATTCATCGTTTCCGCTTCCGTAATATCGGCCTTTACGAATGTATGATTCGGATGATGTTCCACCGATTTCAGGTTTTCCAGGTTCCCCGCATACGTCAGTGCATCAACATTGATGATTTCGTAATCGGGATGCTGATTCAGCATGTAAATAACAAAGTTACTGCCAATAAATCCAGCCCCGCCGGTGATGAGCAATTTCATGTGAACAGCCTCCTAAATTAACAAAAAGATCCTTAGTCCATCTCTGCATTCGCAAAGGTTGGATGAGTCCGATCCTTATCCGAAATCTCAGGGTTCTTCACAGGCCAGTTAATGTTTAAGGATGGATCATTCCATAAAATTCCCCGATCATGCTCCGGTGCATAATACTCATCCACCTTATACAATACCTCGGTATTGGGTTCAAGCGTACAAAAGCCGTGCGCAAAGCCCTTAGGAACCAGCAATTGGTGCTTGTTATCAGCACTCAACATAAGGCCTATCCAATGACCAAAAGTAGGTGATTCCTTACGGATATCCACTACTACATCATAGATGGCTCCAGAAAGCACACGGATCAACTTCGTTTGTGCTTTTGGTTTGAGCTGATAATGCAGCCCCCGAAGAACCCCGGTGTGAATCGACAAAGAATGATTATCCTGAACAAAATGAATATCCACGCCGTGACGCTTCATTACATTTTCGTTGTAACTCTCCATAAAAAAACCCCGGTGATCCTCATGCACCACCGGTTCCAGGAGACATACACCTTGCAGTCGCTGAGGAGTTATTTTCATGTAAGTGGCCCCTCCTGATCCTATTTCAACTCACCAAATTCTTTTCCAAAAACAAAACCCTTGGCGAGCTCATTAGCCCGGGCAAGAGAAGCATGCGTACCTGCATCCGTCCACCAGCCCCGCAAAATATCAAATGACATTTCCCCACGTTCAATATACATATTATTCACATCCGTGATCTCCAATTCCCCTCGTCCGGATGGCTTCAATTCACGGATCATGCTAAATACATTATAGTCATACATATAAATGCCCGTCACGGCAAAATTACTTTTGGGCTGGGCTGGTTTCTCCTCAATTGAAACAATACGGTTACCACTCAGTTCAGCCACACCAAAACGCTCCGGATCTGCCACTTGCTGCAGTAAAATTTTGGCGCCGTTGCCCTGCTGTTTATATTTCTCAACATAAGGGCTTATGTCGTCCGCAAATACATTATCGCCTAGAATAACAACCATTTGGTCTTCCCCAACAAACTCTTCGGCCAATCCAAGGGCTTGCGCAATGCCACCAGCTTCATCCTGGACTTTATATGTAAAACTGACTCCCAACTGCCTGCCACTTCCAAGCAGGTTTACGACATCCCCCATGTGTTCCTTACCCGTGACGACAAGAACATCCGTTAATCCCGCCTGCTTCAACTTGAACACCGCATGGAAGATCATCGGATATCTACCGACAGGCAAAAGATGCTTGTTGGTGACCTTCGTTAATGGATACAGGCGGGATCCTGTCCCCCCGGCTAAAATGATTGCTTTCATCTGCTGACTCCCTCCAAAATTCGTACAATGCGCTTGCCTCGTTCTTCCCATGTGCTGGCTTTCAGGAATTTCATCGCTTGCTCTCGATCGTGGACCGCTAAATTCCCTTCACGAACCTGAGTGATTGATGAAATCAACTCGTTCTCACTCGAATAAAGATGAATAAATGGAAGAAACTTATGCATTTCATCGTAATCAATCGCAACAATTGGCTTGCCGAACGAAATATATTCATATATTTTGACCGGATCAACCGCTCGTACCAGTTCATTCAGAACAAAGGGCATTATGAGGACATCCGCTTTCCGGGCATAGTCTGCCAGCTCATCATGCTTTACAGTGCCTGCACAGCGGATTCGCGGATGGGATGGAACCATCGTTTCTACGGGGCCCACCAAGGTCAACACACAATCAGGAAGCCGATCCAGTAGACATAATAGAATGTCAAAATCCATCCATGCCCCAATTGTGCCAATGTACATGAGATTCAACAAATTGGAAGAAGGCGTGTTCTCTTCTGCAACCGCTCCATCGTCCTTTAAAAGCGAGGTACTGATTCCGTTATTGAGTACAATCGGGTCTGACTTCATATATTCGCCGTACGATTTCACCATTTTGTTCTTCAAGTACTCAGAGGACGTAATAACCAAATCCGCTCTTTTAACCAGCCGAATCTCCAACTCGCGAAACCGATCCAGTACGTTAAATCCCGGATAAAATCCCAAAAAATCATCCATGCAATCGTAGATAACTTTCTTCTCATTTAACAACTCTAATGAAATAAAATCCAATAATAGTGGAGAAGTAATCCATATATATTCATACTGATCCAATGACTGAATGACCTTCCAGTTTAACAGCCGCTCCACCTGTCGCAAGGCTGGAAACCGCCCCGACAACGGAAGTTTCTTCAACGTGTGCAAAGCCGATTTTGAATGTACATTTCGGGAGTTCCGGTTCCCCCCGGAATGCTCGTCATAAATCTTGTCAATATAGAATAAATCTACGGAATAGTACCGAGTCAGCTCCTCATACAAAAAATGGGGGCGTTGCTTAATCCAGTCCCAGTCTACGTGCATTAGATAAGCCATTTTTGACTTGGTTGGCAAGCGATCACTCCTTGTTTTTAACTAGTTCTTCAGCATTTCGCGGGTCTTATTCAACAAACAATATCTTGCAGACATGCGTTTCAATAACTTCGTTATCCAAAGAGTTTATCATTTTATCTACTGTCTCTCGTTCATGGACTCAATTACATATTCATCCAAAAATTCAGATATCATATACCCCAATTTATCCTTTATAAAAATACATATTTTGTAATTCCCTGACTCATTTGGGGACCAATCAAAATAGTTGTTTGAGCTATACCATTTAGTTAAGATTCTTGTTTCTCCTTTATAAACATACCAAGCATAATTTAAGTCATTCCCTGAAGCCTCTGCATTAAATCTAATTTGAGTACCACAAGGCTGAGGACTTGACTTACTCATGGTAACTTTTTTTAAAACCGGGAGAACATCTTCAGCGCTCAACTTATCGTGAAGAGGTTTTCCCGATGATACTGAACCACACAACCTTAATGACGTTCTCCATTCAAAAGTTTGGTTTTCTTGTGGAATAGTTTTAATTGGTATACTAGCTTTGGTTGAAACTCCCGATATTGACAGCAAAGACCTTTCTAATAAAACATCAACTTGTCTTGCAGAATTACAACTCAATTGGTATTGGTTTCCTGAATAATAGAGATTTATCGTATTTGCTGATTTTTCCAAAACTCGCAATCCATTTATTCCATCAAAATAAATTAGAGGAACAATGTGTGTACAAGAAACAAAGTTACGCTTAGGAGTTATCTTATATTTCCATTCAATTTCATCCCCCAAAATTATTGTGGATTTTACACAGATCAAATTTTTGTCCTCATAATGGAATTGTATACCGTTTTCTAACATAACTGTTTCTGCATTTTGTGTGGAATCAGGAATAACTAAACTTCCTTCTGAATCCTTAAATAAAAATCCTTCCCATATACCGTCTAAAAATAATCGATTTTCAATTTCTGAATTTATATCTAGTTTTGATTCAGCTATAGGAACCGGATGCTCACTAAATCTATAATGGAATCCAGTCATTGCCGGCATATATCTTCCTTGATGCATACGTAACGCGAATCCTCCAAAGTTTTTATCTTTTCGAATAAATGCATAACCACTATCAAAATCAATAAAATTGGTGTTTTCAAAGAACATATCTACAAGTTGCTGATCTCTAAGATGTAAATTTTTCGATATAATTATATCCGCTATGACTAATCCAGTCATAGCTAAATTATTGTACATATTCACATGTGTATATGCCTCATATCCTGTCCTTAGCTCATGAGGCAAATGATTTGGTGTACAACTATAACTTCCATCCTCCTTTTTAAACTTTGACCAGTATTTTAATATTTTTATTAAGAATTCTTCATCTTTTATTCCCGCATAGCAACATAGTGTTGTCATAACACCAAAAGTGAATACCTGATAACTACTTCTTTCAGCCATAGCAAAAGAACCATCAGATGACACTGTGTTACTAAACCAGGATAGTCCTTGTTTGATTATTTCGGTAATCATGTTTTTTTGCTTAACGGGTATCCCGTTCACATTATCTATAGCAGAAATAACACTAATAAGAATAAACAATATGAAACTATGATATACAATCGGCATACCGTCCTCACTAATACCATTAAAGTTCACCGAATCGTTAATAAAGCCTTTTTTATTTTGTGATTTTAAAATGAGCTTTATTAAATGCTCCATGTAACTTGTATTAACTGAACGTATACCTAACTCCCGAATCAGTAATTCTGTCCCATATTGTAAAGCAACACAATTAGTATTAATTTGTTTACAATCATCCTCATATGTTGCATAAAACTCCTTGAAATCTAGCAAAAACCTTTCCTTTTCCTTTTTTGGAAGCAAAGATATTGCCATTAAACTATAATGAATTAAAAAAACTCTACAGAATGAACTAACAGTTTTTTTATTATTCAATAATACAACCGATCTTGAAATCATATCATGACATTTGGCTAGTAAATTGGGATCATTATTAAATTTATAAACACTTGCATATATTACAGCTGCATTTGCGGGGGCATAATTCTCGCTATAAATCGTTTCATATGGATCAATCATTTTATTATTTAGATCCTTAAATATCCAGGAATTTAAGACTGGGATGAAATCTAAAAGCTCATTTCTAATTTTAGATTGAAAGAAGGACGATCCTTGTAACATTTATATTCCTCCAAATACTTTCCCTAAACAGCCGAAACAGGAAAAACAAGACTTTGTCGTTTGCAAACATCAATCGAACGTCACCTGCATCGAGAATCGAATCATTGCACTCTAAAACCGAGGGAGTAAGTTCCCGTGAAATTCAAGATCGTACATCAGCAATACGGTATCGGCGTCTCACCCACGATTATCTCCAACATAACCAATAAGATCAAAGAATGGCAGAATCGTCCGCTGCAGACCATTTAGGTCGTCGTATTCCTTGATGCCATTCACTTCTAAGTGAAGCAGGATGTTGCCATCATGAACAAAGCTGTCATTGGCGTTGATCTGGATAGCAACAAGGATGTGCTAGGTAAGTGGATTGGCGAGAACGAGTTAGTTTACGAACCCAGAACGCGATTTTGTACTTCACATAAGATGTAGCCTCTCTATCCTTTTGCATTAAAGACGGATATATTCCATTATTAATCATAATCGGCCCCCTAGTTACATATTCATATAACCATTCATTACCTTGCTCTTCAAATAACTCGATAAGGTAATAATTCAATCAGCGCGTTTGAATAGACAAACCTCCAGAGCCTTCAATAGATTTATAACAGTCATCGCCGAATAAAATCCTAGAAAGTCGTCCCTGCAATTATATATTACAATCTTATCTTGAGCCAATAAATCTAAAAACAAGGGAGAAGCAACCTTATACTTGATATTCATGCAAAGATTCTCTACTAAACGTTTCATTAACCGCTTCAAGACTCTAAGTCCTTGCACCGTCCAGACAATGGAAGCTTTATGAACGTAAAGTCCTTTGTATCAGAGAACTTTTTCTCGAATTTTGATTCTCACTTGCGTGATTTTTATCAATACAAAATAAGTCTACTGAATAGTACCTTGTTAGCTCTTCATATAAAAAATGGGGGCGCTGCTTAATCCAATCCTAGTCCGCATGGCCATTTTTGACTTGGTCGGCAAGCGATCCCCCCCTTGACTTTAACTGGTTCTTCAACTTTTCGTGATTCTCATTTAACAAACGATATCATGCAGATATGCACCCGAGATAGCAGTCGTTCGTGAACGAATTATGCCGCCGTTTGCAATTGAGTTCCCCCGTGGGGGCCGATTACTTTGCTGTAGTCATATTTCTTCTGCTTTCGGCCTAGTTCAAACAAGACGAGGATTCTTTCATACGATCGTAATCATTCACTGCTTCTTCTTCAGTGGGTTATCACGAAGCTTCGTAAAATACAGGTGCAGAGCGCGGAACTCCGGGTTCTTGGCAGCCATCGTCAGTGCCGCTCGGAACAATAAGGCCCAAAAGCAATTGCGACATCTTTGCTGATGATCGTCTCCCCTTTGTGGAGCCTAGAGCTGTTTTCCTGCAAAGGCTGAGCCCTGGCATGACTAACAATTTGCTGGCTATGATCGTAGACGCTCAAGTCTTCGACTTCCACCAAGAAACCTGAAACAGTGATAAGACCGATACATGGAATGCTCACTATGTGGAAAGCGCCCGGAATCTACTCAACCACCAAGGCCGCCACATGCTCCATCAGTTGTTCGATCTGCCTACACGCATGGCGTACTGCTCCAAATACATGGCTAGCACATGCTTGGCTGCCGCAAGGCCCCGTGAGGCCGATGGACTTTTGGGCTTTCCGGTAGAGCTGTCCTACTCTCTTGGGGCCTACAACTCGTTTCAAGTCGTTCTTCTTTCAGGTTGTCACGACTGTTGCTTCGCCAACGCGACGACGTCTTGTGGCAGCGGAAAGTACCTGAGCGTATGAAACGAGTCCTTGCCTTCCCAGTCTTTAAACCCTTACGTATATTCGGGAAAGAAGCGATCCAGCCAATTGTGGATTCTTCCTTTCATGCGGTTCAAATCCCCGAACAGACGATTTCGCTGGTTCATCAGTACACGACAGGTCGCGTGAACCCTTCCAGCAAACTGAGGTAGTGTATAGCTCCATCGATGACGAGCTTGGGAAGACTTTCGCATCTTTGATATCGTTCTTGATCGGCGAGTTCTTTGCTGTTCTTAATGTGATGAGGGTTCACCAGAACGACTTTGATACCACGCTCATTAATTAAAAATATCGAATTGATCATTAAGTGAACTCATTTTAGCATACATTGCATTCATGAAACCCTGGTTATTTAAATTGTTCTCAATACTTTCTAACATTGTTGCATCAAACCACATTTCCAATTCACCAGTTGTATCTCTAAGCTTTTCGAAGTTGCTGAATAGCTTAGATTTAATTATTAGGTTGCTGTGCTTCCAGCTGTTATAGAAATCAGCATTCATTTTACTTCTATTAGACATGATCAATTCTTTATTTCTCTCATCGATTTCTTTCCAATCATCCAAGTTAGAGTTAATTTTAATTCCCTCATCTCTACCAATTAATTTAGGTAAATAACTATTTGATTCAAAGGGGACTGAATCATAATCAAACCTAACGAGAGTTGGTTTTAAAGCATGAGTCATATCCAACATTAGATTATTTTTGTTTTTTTCATCCAGCGTTAGTTGTTTAGAAGCTGTAAACAAAGATCTAGACATTAACGGAAACCACATCGGGCTATCGTGGAAATATTCAAAAGCTCTCAAACCAAAGTGGTATCTATTTCTAAAGTATAGATAGTGATTATCAAGCTTGTGTACCGGAGACTCTCCAGGTACTTTGTTAAGGCTATCTATTATCAATTCTATCAGTTTATTTTTTACCTCTTCATCTTGTTTGCCGAATCTATGAAAGGAATTTACCAATAAAAAGACCATATCTGGTAAGCTTTTAGCGTCCTTGACTTTTGCGCTGTAAATCTTATGCCAAAATGTTCTATACAATTCACCGCATCCGCCAGACATTCTAACTTGAGAAGTGTTTGTTCCTTGTGGAGACCATGCAGAAAGACCCATACGGTAATAAGTCCCCATAAAATAACTTCTCCAAATATGAAGATTTTCTTCAATGGTAAGAGGTAGTTGAGCCCTTCCAGGATCTTGATAATATTTCAAGCCGTAATAATCTTTAATTCCTGCTGCAATGTTTAAATCTGATGAACCAGGAACGTCCTTTGTATAGATTTCAAAAATGTTTTCAGCTCCTGGAATATTTAATGCAGCCGCCAATACAACTCTGCTATCAAATCCGCCCGACAAATCAATAACATATTTATTAAACTTACCTGAGTCTAGGACAGCTCTCACATTATTGATTAATTCTTGTCGCGAATGATCAATCAACTCTTTTTTACACAAGCCGTTGAAGCCGTTTGATATTTCCCTTTTTGATACGACCTTCCAACCATCTTCGTCAATAATCATTTCTTTATCAAAAGAAAGCTGGAAAGTACCTTTGATGTCCATTTCTTCAGAAATATTTTGACCCAAAAATGTTGTATTCGAGTATAGACTTGCAATTACCTTTGTTGTATCAAGCTTCCCTTTAAAACCGATCCAAGACAAAAAGAGTAAAAGGAGGTGATAGCGATTCGATATAACAAAGCAATCATCAAGGATCGCATAAAATGAAATTCCACATCCAAAAACATCCTGAGATACCACAACCCTATTTCTCTCAATGTTTATAGATGTGAAAATTCCAGTGCTATGTCTTAATTTTTCATTATTGCAATCTTGCAAATCATCTTGTCCAAAAATAAACTTCCCATTGTATTGAGCCACACCAGAAATAAAACAGTCTTCCCAAGAATCGTCAGAAGCATAAGTTGTAGCGAGTATACAATTGGTTTCACCCATTTGATAGTGCCTCGTATTTTTAATCCCTGCCTGTCCTAATTTCGACTTGGCAAGATCAAAGTCACGGTTATTTTTATCGCCATTTTTATAACTGCACAATATAAAATCATTAAATGGATAAGGTGCATTCCAGAACTTTAACATAGCTTCTCCTTTGGATGATTTTCTGGAATACATTATACTCGAAAATCACCGTATTGTCTTGCAATGCATGGATTCTCTCTACAATGGAACTATTGGCGGCAAGCGGTCGAACTGAACTACATCGACAGCATTTCTCATGAAAGCGTCAGGCAGGTATTATAAAACGAACTCAAACCTCACCTTCGTAGATGCTGGTGTATTCCTCCTGAGCAAAATGCAGCCTTTGTCACCGCCATGTAGGACGTGCTGGATGTGTACCAACTGCCCTACGAGACTGAATGCCTGTGATTTGTATGGATGAAAAACCGTATCAACTGCTCGAAAAAAACGAGTACCGTTACCGATGAAACTGGCCAACGCCCTTGTAATAAAACAGCGAGTACGTCCGTCAAGGAACCTGCAGCATTATCGTCTTCACGGAACCTTTAGCAGGCTGGTGTCATGTCGCGGTATGGCAGCAGAGGACCCGGCTGGACTGGGCTGAGCAAGTCCGCGAGTTGTTGGAGGTTCATTATCCGGATGCTCCGAAAATCAAATTGGTGATGGGCAATTTGAACACTCACTCGAATCGCTTCGCTTTACCCAGCTTTCGAGCCTGAAACGGCCACCGCCTTGCGAAACGTTTGGAGATTCATTACACTCCTAAGCATGGAAGTTGGCTGAACATCGCCGAGATTGAACTCAGTGTGATGAGGAGTCAGAATTTGGGAAGGCGAGTCCCTTCCATTTTCCAATTAGCTCAGGAACTGTCGGTATGGAAACGTGCCCGCAACCATAGCCAAAAGGCGTAGACTGGCAGTTCACGACGGACGAAGCAAGAATCAAATTAAAGCGTCTTTACCGGTTTAAGAGTTGAAGGTGTACAAGTGTTTAGTCCTCTTTGGCTCTTTTTGATAAAAACGGAAGTTGCTCTATCCTTTTAACTAATAAAGCAAAACTAGAGGAACACAAGATAATTATGCTAGGATTAATTTCAAACCTATACCTTGTTTGAATCTCTATAATAATATGAATAAAAACATAACCCAGAATAAATAACAATAAAAGAATATACGCATCATTTTGTGAATATCGAAGAACAAATTTATTTATAGAAATTAATCCAACTAGAATAATAGAAACAAACATTATTCTTTCATATTTTTGTAAATAATTCTTTAATTTGTACTTATCTAGATCCCCAACACTCCAAAATATTGAACTGTCTAAATCTCCCCACATTAAAGCAAATTTATTCTTAAATAAATGAATTAATTCTTTCTTATCTACTAATCGTTCTCTTATGATTTCTTTCTCTAATGACTCTCTTTCGTCTAATGGTAAGGACTGAACAAGTTTTGCATCGTCAGTAGAAAACTTCCCCGTTGTTTCAACATTTAATCCTGTTACAAATTTCCACAGAGGATCTCTGTTTTTTAGAGTATGGTCAGTAACACCACTAAAAATAAGAGAATAACTAAATACAAAGAAAAACAAATAGTATGACGCGATAATAACAGAAACAACTCTCGTCGTTTTAATTTTGTCCGATTTATTCTTACCTAAAAATTTGCATAAGAATAAATAGATAATAACGGCTATTAACACTATACTTCCCATAGGACGCATGATGTTCCCAATAGAGATCATTATCCCCACAATCGAAGCAAATTTAAAACCTTCTTTATATCTACTTACAATTAAATAGAAAGCTGCAGTAAAAAAAAAGGTAGATATATATTGATTAGTTAAGACTGAGGACAAAAATATGCTAGGGATATTGATTGAGTACAGGATTCCTGCAATTCTCCCAGCCGTCTCCCCAAACAGTTTAGTTGAAATAAAATATACTAGCAAACAAGTTCCTACGCTGAATAGGACATTCAGGAACTTTAAAACAAATATCCCATTTCCAAATAACTTAATTATTAATCCTTCATACATTGTGAAGCCAAGCTGGTATACCCATGTTGTGAAGTATCTCGATTGGGCAAAATCGAAAACTCCATTACTTGCTTGTAATGCACCTTCATATAGCAACTTAAAATCAGAAACTGGTTGTGTGGGAATGGTTGCTATCCAAATAAAACGAATAGAAAAAGATAGGGCAATTAGTAGCGTTATATATTCTTTTGTGGAAAAGTACCTATTTAATATAATTGATAAAACCAAAACCCCTACTATAAATACAGGTATTAAAAAAAGAACCTCCGTTAGTCCATACACTTTTTTAGTTGCCATAAATGAAGCAAGAAACATAAACAAAAACAACAAAAAAAGCAAAGACAACAATGTTTTTAATAATCCTGCCTTTACCGATAATGTTCTTAAATTTCCGATCATTAAGTTCGCCCTTTCTAAAACTAGCTGTTCTTCATTTCCTTTTTTAAACGTCTAAAATCTTTTATTGCTTGCCACCCTATCTTACTTATTTTCCCAAAATTAATAGAATTCACTCCACCTTGTCTTGGTCTAAATGTAATTGGAATAAACTTTATTTCTTCTTTTCCATTCACCAATTGCACTGAAAGCATCACATTGGATAAATTAAAATCCGTCGGAATATATTTGATGTATTTTTGTAAAACTTGATTTGAAAATAGACGAAAAGGTGTATTAGCATCAGGTATTTTCAGGCCGAAAATGAATAGAAGAACTAATTTGAGCACTTTAGTTACAAAAACCCGAGAATATCCATCTTGACGATTCTTCCGATATCCAATCACCGCTTCATATTGATCCCTAATCTTCCAAAACTGTTCAAATTCCGATGGTATTGTTTGACCATCGGAATCTGTTTGAAAAATATAGTTTGCATTTTTTCCCAAAGCGTAATTGTATCCAAATAGAACTGTTGCGCCATGTCCGCTATTCTTTTTCGTAATTGGTTCCAGTTGAGGCAATTCTTCCTTTAATTCGCAGAGTTTCTGGTAGGTGTTATCTTTTGAACCATCATCGATAATAACTAATTTGGAATCTTGACTTATATTTGAAACAATTGAATGCCACTCTCTCGCAACTGGTTCAATATTCATTTCTTCATTATATGCTGGAATTACAATATATAGATTGTCAGTCATTCACATATTCCTTTCAATGGATTTTCCCATATGTTATCAATTTGTTTAAAGCAAACTGCAAAATTGCCACTATGAAAACCGAAAAAATCTTAACAGCAAAATCATTTATAACCATGACATGTATGCCCAAAAATAGGATAAAAGTTGATATTGAAAGACCAATGTACCCAACGGCAAAAAAGCTGATTGCCCTTCTTCCTAACTTACTCGATAATTTAAAGTTAAAAAAAGTATTTAGAAAAAAACTTAAAGTAATTCCGATGTTGACACTTATAAAATTAGCTGCCAGTTCATTTAAAGAAAATAGACGAGTTAGTAAAAAATACAAGCTGCTGTCAGATAACGCTGATCCTGCACCAATTATACCATATAAAAACATTTGTCGAATGACTGTTTGCTTCTTATATGCCATCTCAAGTAAGCTTTGTTCCATTATCTTCTCCGTTCATTGAATCCCATTTTCAAAATATAAACCATTTACTTATTTATCATTGGCCAACTTTTCGAATAATGTTAATGCTTGGGCTACAACTTGATCCATATTATAATACTTATAAGTTCCAAGTCTCCCTAGAAACTCAACATTTTCTTCTTTATCAGCCAATTCTTTATATTTTTGGTATAGCACACTATTCTCGGGCCTTGGAATAGGATAATAAGGATCCCCAACCGCGGTCGGATACTCTTTAACAACCGTTGTTTTTTTATGTATTTGTCCAGTTAGGTGTTTCATTTCGCTGATTCTAGTGAAATCATAATTATTAGGGTAATTAATAGTACCGACTTCTTGCACAAATTCTTGGTCGATAGTATCGAATTCGAATTTCAGAGATCTATAGGGAAGTGCGCCAAAACATTGATCGAAGTACTTATCAACAGGTCCGGTATATATTAACTTTTTGAAGGGTACCATATTTTTAATCTCTCGGTAATCGGTTTGTAAGAGTACCGAGATATTCTGATGATCCAGCATATTCTCAAACATCCGCGTATAACCATGTTTAGGCATTGCTTGATAAGTATCATTAAAATACCTATCGTCTGAATTAGTTCTAATTGGAATTCTTGCACACACCGAAGGATCAAGGTCGTCCGGTAAAACACCCCATTGCTTTTTGGTGTACCCTTTAAAAAACTTTTCGTATAATTCTGTACCAATTTTTGATTCAATAATATCTTTAGAATTTTTTATATTATCAATCTTAACACTTCTTGAAATTAAGAATTCCTCTACTTCATCATTTGATAACGAAAGACCGAAGAGTTTATTTATAGTAGATAGATTTATTGGCATCGGTACTAGTTGTCCATCTACACTTGCTAAAACCTTATGTTCATATAGCCGCCATTCAGTAAATTGACTTAAATAATCAAAAACTTTTTTACTGTTGGTATGAAAGATATGGGGGCCATATTTATGAACCAATATCCCCTCATTGTCATAATAATCAAAGGCGTTCCCCGCTATATGGTTCCTTTGGTCAACAACTAGTATTTTTTTATTAGATTGACTTGCCAGTCTTTCCGCGATTACACTCCCTGCAAAACCAGCACCGACTATTAGATAATCAAACATGTTAGCCCCTCCTGCTTATAATCACTGATAGCGATGGAATCCACTAATTGTATAAGAACCCGGACTTGATTAACTCAATCTCCCTGAAAATTGTCTTCTCAAGTCCACTTTGTCCTCTAACTCGCTTTGCTGCCTCGTGAGATAATTTCTGAAACAACTGTGAATTGTGAAACAATTCAATTATGCTGTTTGCAAGACCCTTGTAATCCTCGCTCTCAACCAATAAGCCACAACTTTCATCAACAAATTCCGAGATAGCAGCAACCCTGGTAGTTATTGGGACTAAGCCGGACGACATCGCCTCATCCCTCGATACCCCTTGAGTATCCATTCGGCTTGGGACTAGAAAGATTCCATATTGCTTATGAAGTTCAGCTATCTCAGACTGTCTAAGAAATTTCTCTTCTACTATAACATTCTTGAACTTCCGTAAAGGCTTAACTGTATCCTTAAATAAATTACCTTTACCAATTATTCTAAATTCAAGATCTTTAAAGAAACGTTCTTTTGACAATTGTAATATCGCAGAAACTGTTAGATCATTAGCATAAGTCCTATCTGCAAACGGTCTAATAGAAAGGATCTTTTTTCTCATTTCCACAGTTTTGGGGGAGTAGGAGAACAAATCATTATTAATATAATTATGGATTATACTATACATATGTTTAGGCAGTTCAACTCCAAGATCTTCGAACACACTTTCCGCAAAATATTTAGATACGAACACAAAGTGAAAATGGTATTCTCCATCCTCTATGCCTAAATTAATTATATTCTTCCAAAATGCCAATTTCTTTTCGGAAAGTTGTTGAGCAAGCTTGATTTCCTGTTCAGAAGTATAATTATATTTTCTTCTTTCCCACGATTGAGCTTCTGCACCATGAACCCATACAATTATTTTCTTTCCTTTGGTAATATTCTTAATTCCATCCCAGATCGACTCAGACAAAAAGTGAATAAGGATAGTATCGTATCGACCATTTAAAATGGCATTGCTGACTTCCTCGTAATAACCTGTCGTAATATTGATGTTATTGAATTCAGAATACCCTTTAGGGTACTTATCCGACAGCTTGAAAACATCTACAATTGTCCCCTGGTTCTTGTATTCATTTACACGACTATGGACGAATGCATATCTGTACAAATCTTCATAATCCGGATAATTATCCGCAACAAGAAGGACATTCGACTTGCTCAAGAAACATCCGTTGTCCAAATCGATGTTCCCAACCAAAATACTTTTAATTTTGCAATGTCCTTTACCGGCAAATCTGATGCCCAACTTAATATACTTCACTTCTGACGCAAGTTTGATCTGTATTTTTCGGGAACTTGGTTTTACCATGCTATCGATTTTCTTCTCGTTTCGGTCAAGGGTTACAATAACGATGTCAACACTGAATTTAGAAATAAAATCAACGTCCAAATAAACATCCAACTTGGATTCAAATCCCAAGTCGTCAATCCGATAATGCTTATTGAGGTAGAGATATTCATGGCCGTCATTCAAATTGGATTCCGCCAGAATACCGTCGCTTTGATTTTTAAGATTTACTTTGACAGATGTACTAATAATTTCATAAATCTCTCCCGAAGAAATATTAATGGATCTGGCGGATTGGTTCCCGGGTTTAATAGCTTCTGCCTTCTGGTATACTTCGTCCAGCGGAATACCTTGGTCGGCAAGTTTTAAATCATCGACTTCAGGGCAGGAATCGCCCGAAAAATTCTCACAATAGTTATATTCATCGATGGAGAACACTTGTCCGGAAACTACACTACGATTCTCAATCTCTTGTACATACCCCAGAATATTACCAACAGAAAAGTCGGCCAGTCGAATCATCGATCTGCGCAAAGCAAAAGAGGCCGCAGATTTATAAGCTTCTCCTCCCCTCACCTTGATTGCTTGGCCACTTTCAACTTTAAAATAAACTGCCTTTGTTAAGACAGGTGTTTCTGCATACTTCGTTCCAAGCATAAAATCAGAAATATAATGATTACCATAATAATCCTTTGCTGAAAAGAAGCAGATAAAATCAAAATCCGTCTGAAGCTGCCTTGCCATTTCATCAGTCAGATTATTCGTAATCTTCACATTTTCTTGATCAGTCCTAAGCTCTTGAAGCTCAGTAAAGATAAGCAATGACGTATTCTTGTACGATTGCCGCTGATATTGACGTAGAATATGATTAAATTCTTCCAAGTTCTGCACACGAGCTGTAATTGCAACACGCGAGGAACTCGTTAATAATTCATTTTCAAAAACGGTGTTCACAATATAATTCAAACGGTTGGTATAGGTATGTTCCATAAGCACTTTTCTAAGACCCAATAATCTGAATTTGTTGTAGTACTCTTCGTCAGAAAATTTAGAAATCTGATCGCTTAACTGCTTGCCGTCATCCGTACATATAACCAAATCACCCAGCAAGTTTCTTACAGCTCTTGAGAAATTGCTGACAGTTACAGTGTTGGATGCAAGCAACTCGAATACTCTGCGAGCACACATACTTTGTGATTGCTTCACAGAGTTCATATTTATATTGAACCGATATCCCTTATAAGCTTTATCTATCTCCTCCGGCTTTAAGTTACCCACAATATACTTCTTGTAGTGGCCCGGAAATGTGTAATTCGGATCATTCTTATAGAAATTCCTGTCGTATATGTCCAGTCCTTTAGTTGGCGTAATTGCTTCAATAAATGTCTCCAGATCGCGATTTCGGTCAGGATAGCGCTTGTAATAAGCACCGGCAAAACAGAACTTGTCTTCTCTTTCATACAGTTCGATTGGATTATGTTTCTTTAATTGTGCACCAAAAGGCATTAGATAAACACGGTTATGTTTCAACAGTGTTTTGTATTTCTTGATGCAATCGATATCTGTTGTAAATACAAAATCGGCATACTTTGCAGTGGCCAGGAACGTTTCAAAATGAATCGGATCTTCCTTGTTCCAGAATATCACAGGGATATTGCTCTTTTTGCAATAGCTTAAAACATCAATCAATTCATTGCTAAGATGCGGAACTTTTGTCTTCCAAAGTTCATCAATTCCGAGCCAAGCAGACTCCAAAAAGAATAGATCAGGCTGCAGCGATTCCATTTCGTGAAGCCAATTATGTGGAGTAACCTGCAACAACTGGCACTCAGGAGCAAATGAGTTATACGTAAACTCATCCATGATGCAGGCAATTTTCATGTCCAAAAGGCGATCAAATCTCCGTTGGAATTTGACGTTTCCTGCAAACAATACGCTTTCAGAAACAGCATCCTCAGGTTCCAGGTTCATCTCTCTTAATATCTCAGTTCTTCTCATTCTGATTTCATTCAGTTTTTCGTCAATATAACCAAGGCCCATTATTAAATCTCCTCAATTAAATTTATCAAAAGTCCTTAGGAATTCTCTTTCTAAATTTCCAATAATTCAAGGTGAGCCTTCCGAGTTTTGCATTGCTAAGCAAATTGTACTTCTTGGAAACGTTAGCATATTTGGCCTCCAACTGATTGTAGTCAAATAGCGATTCTTTATATTTCTTCAAGGTCTGCTCCTCACTATCAAACCTGCTGAGCAATTCCTTATTTTTACTTTCAAGTTTTTTCTCAAGTTCACTGATCACTTTCTCGAGTTCTCTGACTTTCTCGTGATCCTTACTATTGCTATGTCTTATGCTACTCTCTTCCGATTGAGCAATTGACACTTTCAACTTTTCATTCTCTTGAATAAGTTTTCCGTTATCTTTTTGAAGAGCCATCAACTTTTCTTTGCTTTCATTAAATCGGGCATTCAATTGTTCGATCTGTTTCAGCTTGGCATTCAAATCATCTACAGTAGATCTTTCAATAGTAAAGAATGCTTCTTCAAGTCTCCGGATCAAATCCCTTGAGAACTCGAAGCTGCTGGCAGGAGTTACATTCCGTCCAACTACACCAATCCACTTCCCAAAAAACTTGATTTCATTGATCTCAAAATAAGGCTCTAGCTCTTCAAGCAAATTGAGCATGTAATAGGTTTTCTTATGATCGAAATAATCATTAATTCCAAAAGGAACCGTGATCACGATAGTCCCGTTTTCCACCAAGAAGGATTTAACCTTTTCAAGCAGAGCGGCTGAAGAAGTAAAATGCTCCATCACCTCCGTCAGGATGACCGTGTCAAACTTAATGTCGCTCTCAAAATCGAACACACTGCTGATGAAATACCTTACATTTTTCTTAACTGAATCACTTTGACTTTCCAGAGTTTCGTTAGCGTAATGAATAACGCTTTCTTCAATATCAATGCCAACAGCTGTCTTTCCTTCTCTGGCAAGGATCAGTTCCGCAATACCTTGGGAACACCCGATATCAAGCACGTTTCTACCGGTTACTTTGGAGCATGTCCAATGGATGCGATCTCTGGTCTTACGTGAAAATTGATCTCCCATTCCTCCATAGTATGCTTCAGCAACCCTATCTAGCGGTTTCAATATACCCACTCCCAGTATTATCAAAATTGTTTAACGGCTGCCCGAGCACATAATGCTCAAATCCTGCCCTGCTCCACAGAGCATGGTCCACAACATTTCTTGTATCGAATACTATATTACCGCGGACTAAAGATTTGATTTCCACTGGATTAATCGTTCTGAATTCATTGTGATCAGTTAGAATAAGGATAGCATCTGCGTTCTTGGCTGCCTCAGCAAGCGTTTCTTTACGGCCTTCGATTTCATCTTTAACATGCGGATCAAAGATTTGCAAAGTGTACTGGCCACGTAGAAGTTTAATAACCTCAACTGCTGGGCTTTCTCTCATATCGTCAATATTTCCTTTAAATGCCAAGCCTAGTACCGCAATTGTCTTGTTGCTGTGCTCGCTTGAGGTCAGCAGTTCTTTCATTTTGTTCACAACGAACTCAGGCATGCCATCATTTGTTGTTCTTGATATGTGAACCAGATTAGCCAATGACGGTGCGGATTCATAAATAAACCATGGATCTACCGCAATACAGTGACCACCTACCCCCGGACCTGGCTTGTGAATATTGACACGAGGATGGCAATTGGCCAGTTCAATCGCTTCCCATACATTAAATCCGACATATTCTGCAATTTTCGCCATTTCATTTGCAAACGCAATATTAACGTCCCGGTAAGTGTTCTCCATTAATTTGACCATTTCTGCGGTTGTGGCATCGGTTAAGTGAATGTTCCCTTTAACGAATCTACGATACAACTCTGCTGTCCGCTCTGACGATTCTTGGTTAATTCCGCCGACAATACGATCGTTTTCCACCAGTTCTTCGAGTAAACGACCAGGAAGCACCCTTTCCGGAGAATGGGAAACGAACAAATCTCTATTTATATTAAGCCCGGTTTCTTTCAATATAGGGAGTACAACATCCTCAATTGTCCGTGGAGGAACCGTTGATTCTAGGATCACCAGGTCTCCTTTTTTGAGAAAAGGGATGATCGAATGGGTCGCGTCGATTACATAATCAACGTTTGCACTTTTATCCGAATTAATCGGAGTAGGTACGGATATGATAAACGCATCTGCTTGCTCGGGAGAGATCCCAAAACTGAGATTTTGCGATTCAATCACTTCATCCAGCATTTCTTGAAGCCCTGGCTCTTCAATATGAATATGGCCGCCGGCAAGTTTTACAACAATATTAGGATTTATATCAACACCATGCACATCAACACCATGTTTTGCAAACATAACGGCTGTAGGCAGGCCAATATAGCCCAAACCAATGACACATAATTTCAAATGCCACATCTCCTTTTTCAAATCGGACAACCTCCCTGTCGGGAGGCCGTTGTGAGATTATTCTACATAATAATGCATTATACCATGAATAGAGACTAAGATTTCACCCTATTTTTGGTGACTTTGGTTCCAAGTCACGCTACCCTCATTCATTGTGTAAGCTGATTCTTTTATGTTAACATACTTGTGGTTATGTATCGGTTGCTTTAGGCAAAAGGAGATCTACTAATGCGAACTTATTTTATGAATTTCTACAAGTATAAAGACCTGATGTTTGAACTTGTCAGAAAAGATATTAAGCTTAAATACAGAAACTCGGTTCTGGGTCTTTTGTGGAGTATTTTGAACCCGCTTCTGTTTATGCTTGTTTTGACTGTCATATTTTCAGAGTTGTTCTCTTCCACAATAGAACACTTTGCAATTTATGTGCTTACAGGGCGTCTTATATATGCTTGTTTCTCCGAAACAACAAATTTCGCCATGCAGTCCGTTGTATCCAATGCTTCTTTAATAAAAAAAATATATGTTCCAAAATACTATTTCCCATTGTCTAGGATCTGTTCATCATTTGTGAATTCTTTATTAGCCATGATTTCCATTATACCTGTCATGCTGATGAGCGGCTTGCGTTTCTCCTGGGTGAATCTGACGATTGTTTTCCCTCTTCTTTATTTATTTCTTTTTAGTATTGGGATTGGTCTTATTATTTCAACAATTTACGTGTTTTTTAGAGATTTGCAGCATATCTACTCTTTGGCACTGGTCATTGTGATGTACACATCCGCCATATTTTATCCGGTGGATATTATACCTGAACGCATTATGCCGATCATCCAGTTGAACCCAATTTTCCTGATTATAAATATGTTTAGGGAAGCTCTTATTTATCAATCGGCTGCTCCACTTAGCACGCATCTGTTTTGCCTAGGTTATGCCTTGATCTTAATATGTATTGGGCTCATTATTTTTCACAAAAAACAGGACAAGTTTATTTTTTATCTGTAAGTTCGAACTGGAGTTGAAATCATGAAGGATGTAGCTGTAAAAATAGATCATATCTCTATGAAATACAAGCTAATGAGCGGGAAAGTCAACTCGTTAAAGCAGGTTTTTATTAATGCTCTGACTCGTAAAATCACATACGAAGAATTTTCCGCTCTGGAAGATGTCAGTTTCGAGATTCAAAAAGGCGAGGTTTTCGGGGTTGTCGGATTAAACGGAGCGGGAAAAAGCACCTTACTGAAAATTGTAGCAGGCATTCTGAAACCAACTTCAGGAACCGTTGAAAGATACGGCTCCATCGTTCCGCTGATTGAACTTGGCGGGGGATTTAATGCCGAGCTTACCGGAATTGAAAATATTTATTTGAACGGCATGCTACTCGGTTATTCCAAGAAATTTATTAAAGAAAAGATGGATGAAATTATCGAGTTTTCTGAACTCGGCAAGTTTATAAATACGCCTATTAAAAACTACTCATCCGGCATGAAGGCACGGCTTGGGTTCTCAATCGCTACTCTCGTAAAACCGGATATTCTGATTGTGGATGAGGTGCTTGCTGTCGGAGACCACAAATTCAAGGAGAAATCCGAAGCCAAGATGAAATCATTGATGGGCTCGGGAACTACAGTATTATTCGTATCCCATTCCATTGACCAGATGAAAAACATGTGCGATCGCGTACTCTGGCTTGAAAAGGGGAAAATGAAAGAAATAGGACCTGCAAAAGAGGTATGTGAACGGTATCAGGATAATTAGAATATAGAGGGCTGCCCCAGGTTCTGTTATTTGGTGGCAGCCTTTTTCGTAAAGTAGTCTGTACTGATTGTATGTGCTAAAATTACTAACGTACCTATTCGCAAAGGAGATAAATACGTGTCGAATCCAGTATACGGGAAAAAAGCCACAGCGTCGAGAAACGGGGAAAAGTTACCTGCGGCGCTTTGGGTGTTGATGATTGGGTTGATTTTGTTCTTGGTCTGGGCCCCGTTCCAGGCGGGTCTTTTCAACGGACTTGCTTTAACTTTCGAAGAAGCGATCTATTGGGCAGTGATTGTGGGCAGTCTGTTGATGCTGGCCTGGGTCGCCGCTTACTTTAAAAGTATCAAGCTGGAAGACCAGCGGGATTGGACGGCACTGTTCGTTCTGCTTATTCCCATAACCTACATTATCGCACTGATTTCCGCAGCTAGCCAGTACTTTGCTGCCAATATGGTGTTGATTCAGTGTCTCTATGCTTTTATGTTCATCATCGGACTATACCTGCTGCAACATCGCAAAGCGAACCAAATCCTTGAAACGACGATGATCAGCGTAGCTTATGTCATTGTCCTGTTCGGCTTGTTCAACTGGCTCGGACAAGGTCGGACGGTGTCGGCAATTGTCGGTTGGTTTACAAAAACCGTCATCAACGGACAGTACAACCAGGCGGTTTGGGTGGACGCTAACGGCCCGCGGCTGGCATCGGTATTCCAATACCCGAATACATACGCCGCTTTCCTCATGGCGTTCTTCTTCGTTGCCGTATTTGCGATAACCCGTTCGAAAAAATGGTATGGACAAGCCATCCACGCCTTTATGCTTGTGCCGATTGTGCTCTCGTTATTGCTTACTTTGTCACGAGGAGGTTTGGTGTTCCTGCCGATCGTGTTTATCGTCTTGCTGCTGTTCCTCAAGCCGGCGAAGCAGATTCTCTGGATCGTATACTGCCTGATTGCCGGAGTCGGCACATTGGTCATTGCCAAGCCCGTAACCGAGCTGGGGCAGCAATTCCATCTGGGACAGATCGGCGATCCCGCCAAAGGATGGTTCCCTGTCTTGGCCGCTTCGATCGTTCTGGCTGTTGTCGCTTGGCTGATCCAACGTTTTATCGCACCTCGTTTAGAGAATGGCACAAGCAAGTGGGCCGGTAAGAAGCTTGCCAGCTTGTGGCTGCCTCTCGTTTCCGTCGTTGCCGTAGGCATTTTGGCAGCCTTGTTCCTGGGAACGAATCTTAAGCATGTTCTGCCGGGCAATATCGGGGAACGTTTGGAGAACCTCAATCTGCAACAGCACAGCTTCCTGGAACGGATCACGTTTTACAAGGATGCCGTGAAAGTTCTCAAGGACTATCCGATCATCGGTGCAGGTGGCGGCGGTTGGGCGTCCATTTTCGAAAAATATCAAAACAACCCTTACGAAAGCCGTCAAGCCCACAGTTTTGTGATGCAGTATCTTGTTGAGGTCGGGATTTTGGGTTTCCTGGTTATGGGGGCCTTCCTGATCTTCATCTTCTATAAATATATTCGCGGCTATATCCAAGCGGATGAGCAACATCGCGAGTCTTACTTCGTTTACTTCATCATCGTCCTGTCCATTCTAATGCACAGCTTGATGGACTTTAACATGAGTTACGTCTTTTTGGGCATGTTGGTGTTCCTGGGGCTTGCGGGCATGGCTGCGGTGATGGATAACCGTCCTGTGCCGAAATTCAGCATGAAGGCGGGTACAATTCGCGGAATTTATAGCTCGGTTATCGTCGTTGCCTCTCTCGCCCTGATCTTTATATCGATCCCTTATATTCAGGCGAGCCAGGGAGCTTCTCAAGGAAAATTTTTGATCGCGACGAGCAGCGATTTCCAGGAAATCAAAGCTCCGCTGGATGAAGCGCTGAAAAAACGCAGCAATCATCCGGACGCCGTCATCTATATGAGTGTCTTGCTGCAAGCCGGATTTGAGCAAACGAAGGACGAGGCTTTTTACAATCAAGAGCTGATGCTCCTCACGAATGCCCTGAAAAAAGATGCTTTCAACAAAAATATGTACAACCAGTTGATCAAGCTTTATGAAACCAAAGGGGAGTATGACAAAGCCTACGTTGTGCAACGGGATAATGCCGACCGTTACGCTTGGGACATGGCGTGGTATGAGAAGCTGATCGTCCAGTCATTCGAATTGGGTTATCAGGCGCTTGGCCAACAGGATGTCGCGAAAAAAGAGGATTACTTCAAGTCCGGTCTGGCCGCCTATCAGCATGTGGTTGAAGGGGTTGAGCACCTGAAGACGTTGCCGGAGGGTCAGATGCAAGGGAATCCGTTTGAGATCACGCAACCGATGGTGTTAAATGCCGGTAAAATGCAATTCATGATGAATGAACCGGCTAAGGCCGCGGAGATCTTCAAGGTTGGTCTTAAAGATGATTTGACCGATGGCACGAACCGCGAGATTGCCCGTTGGTATTTGGCTGCTTTGCAGAAGACAGGAGCCAACGACCAGGCCGTGTACGACCGGTTGCTGCAAGTCGATCCCTCCCAGAAGGATTTGATTGAACAATTAGCGAACCTCACGTTTTAAGGAAAAAACGGTCTCTCCCAAAAGGAGAGACCGTTTTCTAGTTCAAGCTATCCAAGATAATCTCCGACATATATTTGATGAGTTCGTCGCGTAGCTCGGGGTTTTCGAGGGCGTAATGAATGGACGTCTTGATGAAGCCCAATTTCTCGCCGACGTCGTGGCGGGTGCCTTCGAAGCTGTAAGCGAGGATCCGTTCAGTTCCTCCCAGCCGCGAGATCGCATCCGTCAGTTGGATTTCCCCGTTGACGCCAACCCGTTGCTCTTCGAGGATGCCGAATATGGCTGGAGTCAAAATGTATCTTCCCATGATTGCCAGATTGGAAGGTGCTGTTCCGGTCTTCGGCTTTTCTATTAATTGATTTGCTAGATACACGCGGTCTTTGACCATGATAGGATCCACGATCCCATAGCGGGATACTTCGTCCCAATCCACCGGCTGAACGCCTACCACGGATGCTTTGTGCTCGTCATATACATTAATCATCTGCTTCAAGCAAGGTACATTCGATTCGACAATATCATCACCGAGCAACACGGCAAACGGCTCGTCGCCGATAAACTTGCGCGCACACCAGATGGCGTGGCCGAGGCCTTTCGGTTCCTTCTGGCGAATATAGTGAATATCTGCCATTTCTGAGGATTTGCGGACTTCCTCCAGCAGCTGAAATTTTCCTTTTTCGTTAAGGTTATATTCCAGTTCAAATGAGGCGTCGAAATGATCTTCAATCGCCCGCTTCCCTTTACCGGTTACAATGATGATGTCCTCAATGCCGGAGGCCACCGCCTCCTCCACAATATATTGGATCGTTGGCTTGTCCACGATCGGCAGCATCTCTTTGGGCATCGCCTTCGTCGCCGGCAGGAATCGCGTGCCTAGACCAGCAGCGGGTATAATTGCTTTGCGAATTTTCATGAAAGTGCGGCTCCCTCATTCCTAATTGATTTATCTGGTGACATTATACCATATCCTACGTGAACGGTTAGCAAAAAGGACCCGGGGATCGCCCCCGAGTCCTACTTAAGTGATAAGAATCAATGGATCCAAAATTTCCGCCATGTGAAGCGCTGCGGAAGTTCTTCCTCGTTTCGGATCCGATTCCCCGGTTCCGGCGTGTGCAGGAAGCGTTCGGTGCCGAACTCGATTTTGCGGTATTCTTGTTCGCCGCCGATTTCCAGCCGTCCTTGTATGCGGGTCACTTCCGACTGCATCTCGAGGAATCCTTCAAACATCACTTTCACCCTCCTAAAAGTTTGTGAGCGAAGCTCGAAAACGAGGTGGTTCTCTAATGCGTCAACCTCCATCAAACCCGCTCTACACCACGTTTGTTTACGCTTTCATTATAGCATATCAACGATTTCTTCATAACCGATAAAGATCGGTTATCGCCCCTTCCGAGGCCTAGTTCACAAACCTTCCACAAGTTGTATTTGATAGAAAAACAGGTGTCTTTGCAGGGTGTTCATTTTCAATTTTCTGGAATTTTTCAATTGACTTTACGTGGGACGTATTATATAGTTTGTTTGTGTGGGACTGAAAGTGAGGTGAGTACCTTGAGTCCACGAACAGGACGGCCAAAAGCGGAAAATCCCAAGAAATACAACATCAAAGCGCGCTTCGATGAGGATTCGTACAACGCCTTGACCGCTTATTGCGACAAGCACCAAATTACCATCACCGAAGCGATCCGGCTGGGGATCAAGAAGCTTTTGTCCGAACAAAAGTAAAAGGAAGCGGCGCAATCTCGCAAAAGAACGACGCCACTTCCCCACAAGGCAACCCCCACGAAGGAAAGTTGCATAAATATCCTACCATGTGCAATCTATCCTTTCAAGGAGGCGGCCTCTTACATGGAAAGGGAGGGTATACATGCCAAGCATTTTGGAAGAGTTGTATTTCGGTCATATTTTGCCGGACGAAACGATCGTGTCCCGCGACCCCCATTACCGTCCGGTTTGCCGGCAAATTTCCGATCTCACCGAATACTGGCACAAGAAATTGGGCGAAGAAGCCTTCAGCGAGCTGGAAAACCTGCTCGACCTGCATGCCAAAGCCAATGCCATGCATGCCGCGGCCGTGTTTTCGCACGGTTTCAAGCTGGGAGCGGCCCTCTTCGCGGAAGTTTTTATTGGAAAAGACGAGCTGGTCCGCCCAACCTCATCCCTCTAAATACGGGGTTTGAGTAAACGGTGGGATTCGGTCCAGGGGGCCCGGTTAGCCGATTCATGCGGCTGGCTGGGCTCTTTTTGAAATGCAAAAGTGCATTTGATATTCCGCTGAAACGCCTATTGGGGCGACTGAAATGCAAATGTGCAGTTGTTTTGAACTCATTTGGAAAAACAAGGGACTGCGAGCGGAAATGAACTGCAGTTTTACATTTGACAGGCATCATCGGAGCAATTTGCCGAAAACCACCTGCACTTTTGCATTTCGTGCGTTTCTATTTTTTAACTAGTCTCACAAAACAAAATAAATTCACATTTATGATGTTGTTTTATGTTGATTCCCCAACATCCAGCGATTATGATGAAAACAGACGGAAGTTGCCAAGTCTCCTTCAGAAGCAATGGTGTTTCACCATCCGGAGGCGTAAAAACAGGAAATCGGCAGCTTCAAATAAGTGAAAATTTTCACTATTGGGAGGATAAACATGAGTCAACGGATGATTTTGAATGAAACGTCGTATTTCGGTGCCGGAGCCATCGCGAACCTTGCAAATGAGATTAAAGGCCGCAAATTGGGCAAAGCATTGGTGGTCACGGACAAGGAGTTGGTGAAATACCAGGTGGTTGCCAAGGTCACGAAACTGCTGGACAGTCACGGATTGCCGTATTCCGTGTTTGATGAAACGGTAGCGAACCCTACCATCGAAGTGGTGCAAAAAGGAATTCAAGCTTATAAGGCGGAGCAAGCCGATTATATCATCGCCATCGGTGGAGGATCGCCGATCGATACGGCCAAAGCCATCGGGATCATTATCAATAACCCGGAATACGCCGACGTTCGCAGCCTGGAAGGGGCGGTCGCAACGGCCCATCGATCCGTGCCCATCATCGCCATTCCGACAACCGCCGGTACGGCAGCGGAGGTCACCATTAATTACGTCATTACCGACGCCGAAAACAAACGCAAATTCGTTTGCGTGGATCCCCATGACATTCCGGTCGTGGCGATCGTCGACTCCGACATGATGAGCTCCATGCCCAAAAGCCTGACCGCCGCAACCGGGATGGATGCTTTAACCCATGCGATTGAAGGGTATATCACCAAAGCCGCTTGGGAGCTGACCGATATGCTTCACCTCAAGGCCATCGAGGTGATCTCCCGCTCCCTTCGCGGCGCCGTCAACAACGAGCCGGCAGGACGCGAGGGCATGGCGCTGGGTCAGTACATTGCCGGGATGGGCTTTTCCAATGTCGGGCTGGGGTTGGTTCACGGAATGGCGCATCCGCTGGGAGCTTTTTACGATACGCCGCACGGGGTGGCCAACGCGATTCTGCTGCCTACGGTCATGGCCTACAATGCGGACTATACCGGCGAGAAATATCGCGACATCGCCAAAGCCATGGGCGTTCCGGGAACCGAAGCCATGAGTTTACAGGAGGCGCGCAATGCCGCCGTGGCTGCGGTTCGGCAGCTGTCGCTGGACGTCGGCATCCCGGCGCATCTGCGCGAGGTTGGCGTGAAAGAAGAGGACATCGCCGCGCTGGCGAAATCCGCCTTCGAAGACGTCTGCACGGGCGGCAACCCACGGGACACGTCGATCGCCGAAATTGAGGAGTTGTATCGGACGATTTATTAAGTCGGGTAGGTTCGAGGCCCGGGTTAGCCTGAGTGTCTAAGTAGAGTGGGGTTACTGGGGTTACTGGGGTTGCTGGGTTACTAGGGGGGGCTGCGGTTTCTGGGGTTTCTGGAGAGTTACTGGGCATATAAGGGGAGGGTTGGGGGCGAGTCCGGTGGCTTCTCGTTGATTGGGATGGAGTCATGTCTCGGGTTGGCTTGGTGCGCGTTGATCGGGATGGAGTCATGTCTATATTGGCTTGGTGCGCGTTGAGTCGGGTTAGTTCACGTTGAATCGGGTTGATTCGAGTCGGCTTGGTTGGTTCAATTTGACGGCTAACGGAACTCAGAAGCGTTATTTGTACAAAAGCAGGGACAGCGAATTTGTAACGGACCCAGGAGACCTTATTTAACCCAATATTGCCGAAGGCGCTCCTCATGAAGCCAAATAGCGCCCTCTGGTTCCGTTAGAGCGGGAAATGTCCGGGAAATGGGCAAATAACGTCGTTCAGGTCCGTTGCTAGAGTCTTTTACCTCGGGACCAACAGCCTTGGGCGTGGTAGGAGTAACTGGAGTAACAGAGTAGCAAGAGAAACCGAAATGGCTGGAACCGCAGGAGTAGTAGAGTAGTAGGAGTAACTGGATCAATTGGAGTTGCGGGTGTAACTTGGGGAAGTTGAGTAACTTGTGCAAATGCAGCAACAACGGTGAGCCGAAACTCTAACGCTTGTCAGCGGCGCTATTTGGCCCAAAACGAGGGCTTGCAGGGTGTAACGCTTGTACTTCTAAAGCCGGTTTTTGCTCCGAAATGTTGCATAAAACACAAATTTGCACACAAAAAAGGAGCCCCGCGCGGCAATGACCGTCGCAAGACTCCACTTTGTTATTATTTCACCAGTTGCCCGCGCGTGACGCCGAGCTGATTGGTGGCTTTGAGTGTCTTCCACACCTGTGTGCCGCTGATTTCTCCGCGCAGGGCCCGGTTGTAGAGGTCAATGACCTCATGCACCTGCTCCGGCGTTTCCTCGAGGAATTCGACGCGGTATTTCGATACGCCCAGTTCGAGAAAATGGCTCAGATACTCCGCACCCGACTGCTCAATGGCGTTGTACACCGTATTGCGGCAGCCCTCGTCCACCCGGACGGGATGGGACATCCCGATCCGGTCCTGCAGCGAGGCGCGGTGCTCTTCGCACGGCCGCCCGCAGTTGGTGTAATCTGTGCCTTCGCTGAGGAAGGTGCAATACACGCAGTGCTCGGTATGGAACATCGGCAGATGCTGGTGGATCACGATCTCCATGTCGGCCGTCGGGCTGACCCGGAGCAGATCGACCATCTGCTGGATGTTCAGGTCGTAGGACGGCGTGACCACGTCGCAGCCGACCTCCAGGAACAGCTCGGCCGTCTTATGGTTGGCGATGTTCAGCGAGAAATCGCCGATCAACTGCGGATGCACGGCCGATGGGTTCTCTTGCCGGTGGCGCAGGTAGTAATACAGCGCCCCGGTGTTGCGCACCAGCACCGCGTCGGGTTGGAGGCGCAGGATGTTGTTGTGATAGCCGTTTTCGCCCGGCATGTGGATGCGCGGCGTCGCCAGCGCGATCCAGGCTCCGGCCGCACGAACGGCGTCCACTGCTGCCGGGAACTGCTTGATAAACTCGAAGTCGGCGTAGATGTAGGATACGCCGGCTTCCAAGGCAGCCTGCACCTGCGGCAGGCTGCGGCACAACGCGGCGAGCTGCGCTCCGCCGCGCTTCACGGGCGCCGCGGGCCCGCGGCCCTGCGCCTGTTGCGGTTGCCCCGCAACCGCAGCGGCTGCCGCCGCCGCCAGCGGCGCCGAAGACGCCCCGCCCGTGGCAGGGGCGTCCAAACCCGCCGCCCGTGTCCGTGTCCACACGGGCGGCTTCGGCCGCTCGGCGGCGAGCAGCTCCACCGCGCGCCGGCGGATGCCGTTCAGCTCTCGCATGGGCAGGATGACGTCGCCATAGAGCTCCGCATCCAGCTTCTCGAGCTGAAACACCGTGCCGCCGAGACGCCCGAACTGCTCTTCGAGCAGGGCGGCGTCCATCGGCCGTTTTTGCGCGACCTCGAGCTCCAGCTCCGAGTCGACTTGCACCGTCGTCCCCTTCTGCACATCCGTCCAGAAGGTCGACAGCAACCCGCCGGCATGGCCCACCGCCCGCACCTGCACCGGGAAGACGCGGTACGGCTTCTCGGTCTCGTACGTCTGGCGCAGCCGCTTGTCGAGCGCCGGATCGCTCGTCTTCCAGATGCGATCCCCAACGTGCACGCGGCGCAAATCGACGTCATTCCGGCCCGGCACAATGTCGACGATCCAGCCTTCCCCGGCTTCGCCTTCCTGCTTCACGCCTTGGCGGCGCAGGTCGTAGACGCGGCCGCCTTCTTCTTTTTTCGTCGGATCCCCGGCATCAAACACGATCCCGTCCCCGCGCTTCAGCGGCGCTTCCAGCTTGCAAACGACACCGTCGCGCAGTACCTTCTCCACGCGGCCCAGGTAAACGCCCCGGCTTTTCGGGAACGTCCCCTCGACCAGCTTCTTATTGTTCGTCCCTTCCAGGAAGCCATGCGTAAAGCCGCGCGAAAAGCTCTGCTGCAGCTCGCGGATCTCTTCCTTCGACGGACGCGTATCGTCTCCATCAAAATAACGATCAATCGCCTTGCGATATTTGCTCACTACGTTGGCGACATACTCCGGGCTTTTCATCCGGCCTTCGATTTTGAATGACGTCACGCCCGCTTCAATCAGCTCCGGCATGATGTCGATCGCCGCCAAATCCTTTGGCGACAGCAGATAAGCCACATCGCCCATCGGCTTCGGCTCCCCGTCGACGATCAGATCGTAGGGCAAGCGGCATGCCTGCGCGCATTCGCCGCGGTTCGCCGAACGCCCGCCCCACATTTCCGACGTCAGACATTGGCCCGAGTAGGACACGCACAGCGCCCCATGCACGAATACCTCCATCGGCAGCTTGGCTTGCTCCCCGATCACCTTGATTTGCTTGAGGTTATTTTCCCGGCCCAGCACCACGCGTTCCATATTCCACGGCTTCACGAACTCCACCGCCTCCGGCGAAGTAATCGTCATTTGCGTCGAGCCATGAATCGGAAAGTCCGGCGACAGTTCGCGGATTAGCTTCACCAAACCGAGGTCCTGCACAATGACCGCATCCACGCCCGCATGCATGCACGCTTCAATCAGCTCCTGCGCGTCCCGCAGCTCGTCCTCGAACACCAGAATGTTGAACGTCAGGAAACCCTTGACCCCATAGCTATGCAAAAACGCCATAATCTCCGACAGCTCGTCCATCCGGAAATTGTTCGCCCGCGCCCGGGCATTAAACTTCTCCACGCCAAAAAAGATCGCGTCCGCCCCGTTCGCCACCGCCGCCCGCATGCAATCCCAATCGCCG
The DNA here is from genome assembly GCF_057063165.1 of Paenibacillus sp. JL3B1040. Lineage (NCBI taxonomy): Bacteria > Bacillati > Bacillota > Bacilli > Caryophanales > Paenibacillaceae > Paenibacillus > Paenibacillus tiangongensis. The sequence goes on from NZ_CM169317.1 coordinate 5,164,259, forward strand.
GCCGGAGCCAGCAGCTCCACATCCTGCCGCGTTAAAGTCGTCTTGCTCATGTATGTCCTCCCAAACCGGCCGCAGCCAGCGTCTATTCTACTTGATCGAAAACAGTTCAAAATTAAAGTGATCCATCAACTTATCTATTCTAGCAGACATTGCGCGTGTACTCTAGCCCCTTATGACCCTTCGCACGGCTTCTTTACACCATTATCCCTTTCGTTCAGGATCAGGGGGGGATCGTCATGGGGGAACCTGGGGAATAAATACGGAGGCGAGGTGTCCATTTTACGGTTGCGAACTGAGCTTTTTGTTCCATTTTCCAACGACCTGAGGCAACGGGATAATCATCAAAAGAGCAGGGCACAGATGCCCAGGTCCACCCTACAATTCTCAACATGCGAAAAAAGAAGCCAACGGAAGCTGAACTCCCATTGACTTCTTCCCATTATAAACCTATCCGCTTCGCCCGCGAGGCCCGGATGATCTCTCCCGCCTGGCGAATGATCTCGTCCAACGACGCTTCGTCCGCGACATCGTATTCGTCAATGTTCAGCCGCAATACGGGACAAGCCGTGAACTCGTCAATCCATTTCGCATAACGTTCATGCATATGCTGCCAGTAGGACACGTCCGTCTGAATCTCCATTTCCCGTCCTCGCAGCCGGATCCGGTTCAGGATGGACGACAGATTCCCTTCCAGATAAATCAGCACGTCCGGATGCGGAAAATACGGCGTCATCACCATCGCCTCAAACAGGCTGGTATACGTCTCGTAATCCGTTTGGGACATCGTCCCTTGATCGGCGTGCATTTTGGCGAAAATTCCGGTATCCTCGTAAATCGAACGATCCTGGACAAAACCGCCGCCCGCTTCGACAATCGCCTTCTGTTCTTTAAACCGCTCCGCCAGAAAATAAATCTGCAGATGGAAGCTCCATCGTTCGAAATCGTGGTAGAACTTCTCCAGATACGGATTGGTGTCGACCTTCTCCAGTGAAGTGCGAAAGCCGAGGCGAGAGGCCAGCGCGGTGGTCAACGTGGATTTGCCGACACCGACGGTACCCGCTACCGTAATCAAGGCGTCCGGGGGAATGCGAATTTCATGACTCATGTTATAAGTGCTCCTTTACCTTGGCGACGATCTGCTCAAAATGCTCCGGGTGCTTAACGAAATCCAACTCATTCCCGTCAATCGTGATCAGCACCGTCTCCGGCTCCTGCGTTTGAAGCCTAGTCATCGCCGTTTCGTAATCCTCGATCAGTTGTTCCAGATAGCCGGGATCGATGTCTCGCTCATAGCCGCGCCCGCGTTGTTCGATTCGTCTCAGCAAGGTGGCTAACTCCGTCTTGATGTACACGATCATATTGGGTTTCGGAAGATCGTCGGTCAACAGATGATAGATCTGCCGGTATTTTTCCCGCTTGTCCCCTTGCAGCGTGCGCTTAGCAAAAATCCAGTTTTTATAAATATGATAATCCGATACAACCGGCAGCTCCCGGGAGAGATAATTTTGCACCGTATCCTCCAATTGCTTGTACCGGTTGCACAAAAAGAACATTTCCAACTGAAAGGCCCATTCCTCGATATTCTGATAGAACTTGTCCAGGAACGGGTTCTCGTCCACGATCTCCTTCAACAGCGGAAAATCAAACCGCTCGGCGAGCATCGCAGCCAGCGTGGTTTTTCCGGCTCCGATGGCGCCTTCCACGGCGATAAACGGGCTTGGCTTCTTCACTTGATGGTCCTCCCACATCTCACTTGCCTGAAAATTGACTAGAATATTGTAACATAGAACCCAGGCAAAAGGCTTTTCATTTTGTGTAAGGCCGCCGACGAGCGGTAATCCGCTTTTAGTGAAAAACGGATTTTATGGTTTTTGTTTACAGGAATTCCTCGGGTTATGCCGAATTATTAATTTGTTGTCTAGATGAGCAAAAGGAGGTATGTCAATGCGAGGCAGAGGAATCGTTCGAGCCCTGGATGAACTGGGGCGTATCGTATTGCCCATTGAATGGAGAAGGGTATTGGAAATCGAGGAAAAGGACCCGATGGAATTTTTCATAGACCCCGATTCCCGCTGGATCATGATTCGCAAATATCAGTCGCAGGCCTGCATGTTCTGCCAGACCTTGGATAACCTGGTCTATTTTCATGAGAAGTTTATTTGTCCTTCTTGCATCCAGAGCCTTCGTCTACAAGCTTCCCTGGAGCCCGGCACACCCCCTTCTCCGCCGGAAACCAAGGAGGTTGCGGCAACCGCATCCGCAAAGAACATGATGTCGGATCGTCCCCCCAAAGGCACCGCCGCAAAGAAACGAGGCCGAACCCGCAGCAAAGCCTACGAACGGCTGCTGGAAGCCATGCGCACGCACCCAAACGGCACCCAAATCGAATGGGCCCAAACGATTGGCGTTTCCCAGAGCCGGGTGAGTCAACTCCTCCAGGAAATCAGACAATCCGATCCCGCTATGAAAACGAGGAGAAAAGAGGGCCCAACCTAAGAAGCTCCCCCCTTTATGCAAGGAAGGAGCCATTCGTACGATTAATGCGTCACCAACGGACGAAAGTCATCGCGGCTCGACAGATCGGCATGATAGAACGCCACGTCCCCGTCTTTCAGCGCGTAACGGCGCCCGTAAGGGTCAACCACGCTCCTGGCGAACCCTTCCATTCCGGTCCATTGGTTCATCAGCGGCGCGCGAATATATTGGAGATACGGGTTCCCGGTCTGCCCGCTTCGCACGGTTTCGATGTTGAAGTTAACAACGATATACCCCTGCTTCAAAAAGATCGCCGACCGATCCGTCAGCCCCCCATGCGTCCGTCCATACTCGGCCACGTTCGTGCCTGCCGGAACGGCAAACAATTCGGCCGGCAGGCTGTACTCGCCGTACCATCGTTGCACCGCGGCATTCACTCTCGCCGGGTCGACGCCGGAGGGGATTCCCGTTTTCGGGCCAATCAACGTGCGCACGCCTTCCGGCAAACGCAGCAGGCTGAAGCTGCCGACGGCTGTTTTTTGCAGCGACTGCTTCTGGATGTACCACTGCACGAACTGGCTGCGCCCGATCCCGGCCACCTGGTTAAATGTATAGTCGTGATCGTATTGATACAATGCCGTATCCGTCAGTTCCTCGATCGGCACGTTCCTTAACCGTTCGTTCAAAATCACGTAGCGCTGCACTTGATCCGAGGCCGAGCCGATTCGAACATAGCTCCGATTCCCGGTATGGTAATACAAATCGACAGGCTGCCGTTTTCCGTCTTTGGCGTTGATGAAATCAAACGACGGGGTGATCACGATTTGATCCAGGGGGCCAAACATATTCCCTTTTGTTTTCAGGTCGAATTTGAAATGATACCCTGTTTTGATCACCGCGTTTTTGTACAGCGGATGGCTTCCCGGACGAACCGGCAGCGTGTACAGCGGTGGGTTGCCTCTTGGCGCCCCGTCAATTCCGTTGAGTCCCACCCAATAAGCCGCCCCTGACGGTGTCCGGCTTCCCGGGGCTGCCCGAAACACGCCTTCCCAGTTGTAATCGGCGATATCCGTCACCCGAAAATCGTATACCCGCCCGATCACGTCAACCGGCACGGTACCGTAGGCGATATGATGAATGAGATTCAGGTTGGCGTTGGTCTGCGCCGTCGCTCCGGAAGGCGCATTATGCGCGATGTTGCGGAACTCCACGGTATAAAACCCTTCATCCACCCAAACGGGCAGGTAGAAGGCAAATTGCTCCCGGGACTTGTCCACTTCGATCCAGGTGTTTTTCGGATAAAACGCCGCCTTCGTCCCCTCGTACACATCAAACGGGAAGCGAACCTGCTTGCTGCCGATATACTTCACATAATCCCGGTTCCCATACCCCAAGTAATTCGTGTGCTGACCGCTATTCGGCATCATGACCAGGAAAGGCCGATCCAAAATGACCGCCGACCGCCCCGCCGCCGGAGTGGTTTTCTGATTATGGGCCCGATCGTCGGAGACGCCGGGATACATCACCACGGGCGTATGTACGGTAACGCTGTTGATGCCGGAGATAGGGAAGCTTTTGTCGGAGCCGCCGTTGATATTGCCGCTCATAAGCCCATAGTAAATCGTCCCTGTACTTGGCTGATCCGCTCGATTCGTCTTGCTTGTAGGAATCACATGACCCGGACTATACAGTACATTTTCATTGATTTGAGGCGCGACGGGAATCTGACTTGGCCGCGGTCCAGACCGGCTCGTTTCAGCTCCGTTCATGAGAGTGGTTCCGTTAAAATTCAAGGTGTCATTTTTCACTTTGACTTCTTCGACGGCGCTTTCCGCAAAAGATTTCAAGTTCTCCCCACTCACATCCGGTCTTTCTTTCCCTCCGGATTTGCTACCTGGCGGGGCTTCTACCGGATTTTCCGGAGATGGCGGCGTATACCCACTTGACTTGGATGTCGAATAAGAAGGCGGGGTATATCCCGATGGCTGTATCCGAATTCCATTGCCCTCAAAAGCGTAATTTTGCAACGCCGCTTCGTTGATCTTGTATACTTCCAGGTTATCAATCACCCAAAATGAATATTGCCGCTCGATGGTGTACGATTTCGTCACCGTTTCCGTATCCGTTTGCGGATCGGGTTCTTCACGAGGCGTTCCGTCAGGACCGGTGACTGTCTTTCTCGGGTCCCACGTTAACGTATACTCCCGATGGACCGTAATATCAAACGTACATTTTCCGCTCATCTCCACGAACTTATTTTGGGTTAAGTAGCTTTTTGCAAGAACATTCCCGTATAAGCTCTCTGATGTCGGTATACCATCCAGCACATTAAATCGTTCGGATCCACGGCGATCTGCCCTAATAACCGCGCTGACCGCAGGATCGTTAAGTGGAACATCGATGACGTTCCCGCTGGGGGCGGGTTGTGTGCATTGGCCTCCCCCACCAGGAGGTGGCTCATCCTTTTCATAGTAGAAATAGATATAGTAGGTCGAGAATTTGCCGTCGTAGGTGAATCCTGGCGGATTTCCTTTGTCCTTTGGTCCACCAACGGGTTCTACATCTTCATTTGTTTGATAACCTTGATATGTATAATTAGTTGGTGCTGACATTGGTTTAAAGGAATACGATTGACCCTTGATGAGCTGTTTTGTTTCATTACGGAAACCATCAATCCCGTCTAGCGATTGACCCGTCGTTGTAAAGAACTTAATAACCGCTTGCCCTTTCTCAGGTTCTAACTCGATGGTAAGCATGGAAGGAAAGTAGTAACGGTAGCCAATAACTCCTGGATCTAGGCCCCCGCCGCCTGTATGGGTTATGTCTTCACCTGCATTGCCTGGCTGAGACGTTGTTAATGTTCCTGTGACTTGGACCTTAAAGGAAATCGTACTGGTTCCAATCCCGGTCAATGATCCGGATCGGACAGAATTAAAATTATTACTCATGAATCGTTCCATTTGAGCCCAGTTCATCGAATTGTACCGCGATGTATTCCATATATTTAAACCATTATCCCAATCACTGGGACTTTTGAACCTAGCTACTTGCACACTTTTTATTTTTCGGTCTGGAAAGCTGAAAGAATAGGGGAACGTAATATTTACTGATCCGCCCGGGCTACCATCGCCTGTCCAAGTTACCCCATCCGATCTCCGCCAAATATCCGAACTAAATAGGGCAACGAAATAATATTTGTTAGGATCGTTTCTGTCTTGAGTCGTTGGTAATGTGCCAGCCGCTTCTACATTTGGAGGAACTACAAAGCTGCTAAATACTATTAATAAGGCCAATACGTTCAATAAAATTCTCTTTATCATAGGGTTCTATCCCCCACCTATTTAAACGGATTCTCAATGACCGTTAAAGCATTGGAGGATATATCTACCACAATATATTCAACCTGTGCTAGTTTGAATTTTTCAAAATTCGGGTCTATATCTACATCATGGCCGCTTTTGACCGCATAGGTCACGGTCTGCGTTTTATCCGGATTAGTTACTGTAAGACTTCTTATGGGGTTTCTTGATCTTGCACTAAATTTAGAACCAATAAAAAGTAAGTTAGAACCACCGTTAGTTGAAACATGCATTTTCAATCCCTCAATGCTCCCCTGCTTGACTGGCCATATGTCATAAATCACCCGATCCCCAATCTTTAAGGGAAGCTGATCCGCTTTAATCACGTTAACAGTGGCATACTTTGTTCCCTCGACACTTGTTAGAATCCACGTATGATCACCAATCAACTTGGTAAACTCACTAACAGGTACACTTTTTACTCCTGCTTCTTCCGGAGTCGGTATCTCCTTCTTGCCGATCCAGACCCAATTAGAAGGGCCATCCCATTCAACGCTCTCCCCAAGGTTCTCACTAACAAAGCGCAGCGGTATATAAGTCCGGCCTTTTACAGCCTTAGCTTGGGTATCCATCTTTACCTGTTTACCGTCAACCACAGCGATGTTGCTCCCAAGGGTAAGAACAATCGTCTTTCCCTCCTTTTTGTACGTTACGGTTTTGCCGGTGTACCCTACTTCGGCACCAAGGGCTTCGCCAACACCACGAAGCGGTACTTGAACACGGCCATTTTCCGATACCGGATCGCCGCCATCGAACTTTACCTTACGTCCATCGACCAAGACGGCTAGTTTAGGCCTGCCCACAATCTCAGTAGATCCAGCCGCTTTCGCATCCAAAACTTGAAATCCCCCAAGAACAATCGCTCCACAAATCAACACCGCCAACATTTTTTTCATGGTTACTCACTCCTCATTAATTTGGCTTCCAACCGCTTGCGAACCATCATTAAAATTCGAACAAACCCGCCACTAACCATTAACCACGCTTCCGGCTGAATCAAGAACACTCCCAACGTACCGCTATTCCTACGCTTGTGTGCATAAAATAAATTGGATATAATAAGGATAAAGAAGGGAAGGGACGAGGCACATTCGCCCCTCCCGGAAAAGGATGTTGCCCTAACGTTTGCGGCGGTGGGAGCCATCCTTTTTTCTTTTGCCCGCAAAAATCAATTCGGACAAGAGCCTGCGGACTTCGGACCATTCTTGTAGGACCTTCTTCAAAGCCCCCAATAACGCTCCGGCGAACACCAATCCCGCTATCGTTGCATTCAACATATCCATTTTCCGATCACCTCCCTTGAAGGGAAAGTGTCCCTTCTGCATCCTTACCAACAGGCAATGCATCCAGGAAAATGATGTATCTTCACTTATTCGCTCCCTTTTTTCATAAGCCTCCTTTGTTCTTGCTTTTTTGATAAATTCATCCATTTTACGCAAAGAAAAAAGCACACCTCGTCATCCGAATGATGTCAAGGTGTGCTTCACCTGCCACATATTATAATCCATATCCCGTAAATTGAAAAGACACCCCATCCCTCCGCAAGGAATAAAGTGCCTTGGCTTATTTCATAGGATGAAATATGTACCCCCGCCTTGGTTTAGCTAAACCACGTTTTGATCATAATCGCATCCGATGCCAAAAAGACCAGTAGGCTGATGATCCCAAAAGCGATAGCGAACAGGTTTTTCTTCGGACGCTCCGTCACCAGACGGATGACGCCGATCAAAATGACGATCGTGAACAAAATCATAAAAATATCAAACCCGTTAAATGTCGTTGCTTTTGCTGTTTCTTCCGCTGCTCGGAGCAACATCGCGAAACCTCCTCTTGAAATCCACGAAATCACAACTCTTCTTCTATGTTATCTTCCCTCCCGTTCGGATGCAAGAGGAAAGACAAGATTTTGTCAAACTTTTCGCTAAATCCACATATTTAACTCCGGATTTATTCTCTATTTTATGCCGATGGTCATTGACAAATACATTATCACCACTTCTTTGGTTCTTCATAAGGAAGTTTGATGCCCGAAAGTCCCTTTCTTTATTTACGCTAATTCTCATCTATGGTACCATGAAAATTAATCTTATTCATAGTTTAATTGTCGGAATTAAACGAGTGGGATCAAAGGGAGGTTATCGCATGGCTTATGAACCGATATGGACCGCGGATTCGGAGAAATTAAACAAATTTGAATTCGTTAAATTGGAAAAAGACGGGCTGGACGTTATCCGCACAATCATTGAGGAGTATGCGGTTAAAGGCTACGACTCCATTCCTGCGGACGATATGGACCGTTTCAAATGGGCCGGCGTCTATCAGCAAAAACCGAAGGATGGTCACTTCATGATGCGCGTTCGCATCAATACCGGAATCATGACCACGGAGCAAGCGCGTGCCCTGGCCGGGATTGCCCGCTTGTACGGCCGCGATCTAGTGGACGTGACGACGCGTCAGGCCATTCAATTCCACTGGCTGCGGGTGGAGCATTTGCCGGATATTTTCAAGCGGCTGGAGGACGTCGGTTTGTATTCGTTCGAGGCCTGCGGAGACTGCCCGCGCACCATTGTCGGGAACCCGCTCGCCGGGATCGATAAAGACGAATTGCTCGATACGACGGAGATCGTGGAGGAGGTTAACCGCTTTTTCCTGATGAACCGGGACTTCTCCAACCTGCCGCGAAAATATAAAATGTCGATCTCCGCGAATATCTATAATAACGCCCAAGCGGAAATCAACGATCTGGCCTTTACGCCAGCGGTCAAGGTGATCGATGGGAAAGAGGTCGTCGGTTTCCATGCCATGGTTGGCGGCGGTTTATCCGCGAAGCCGCATTTGGCCAAACCGCTGGACATTTTCGTCAGACCGGAGGAAGTGCTGAAGGTTGCGATTGGGGTCACTACGATATTCCGCGATTACGGGTACCGGGAAAAACGCCACCACGCCCGCCTGAAATTTCTGGTCGCCGATTGGGGACCGGAGAAATTCAAAGAGAAGCTGGTCGAACTCATTGGCGAGTTGGAGTCCCGCGGGGAAGACAAGACCGTCGGCTGGCAAGCGGCCTATTTCGACGGGGTGCATCCGCAGAAACAGGAAGGGCTTCATTATATCGGACTCAACGTACCGGTTGGCCGGTTAAACGCCGAGGAGTTGGAGCAGTTGGCCGACGTGGCCGACCAATACGGTGAAGGTAAAATCCGCACCACCATGTCGCAAAATATTTTGCTCAGCGGCATTCCGGACGACAAGGTGGAGGAAGCGCTCAACGCGCCGGTACTGCAGCGGTTAACGCCGTTTCCGAAGCATTTTATGAGCCGGACCGTATCCTGCACGGGCAATGAATTTTGCAACCTGGCCATCGTGGAAACGAAGCGGCGCGCGGCAGAAGTGGCGGAGTATCTGGACCGGCATGTGGAACTGGACGAGAAGGTCCGCATCCACTTTATCGGCTGCCCGAACGCCTGCGGACAGAAGCACATCGCCGATATCGGATTGCAGGGTTCCTTGGTCAAGACGCCGGAAGGTATGGTTGATGCGTTCGATATTGCGGTAGGTGGTACCCTGGGCGGCGGAGCGAACGGACCCCAGGCCCAGTTTAACCAAGCGCTCAAAGGGCGCGTCAAAGGCGACCAAGTCGCCCACGTCCTTGCGCAACTGCTGCTGTTCTACAAAACGAAGCGGAATCCCTCCGAGTCCTTTCACGACTTCGTCCTGCGCGTCGGTATTCCGGCGTTCCAGGAGCAATTGAGCCAAATTTTGGAGGCGGGCATCGCCTCGTAAATCCCATTTTAGTTCAAGCAGGATTTGTGATAGCATCAGAACTAGAAGGATACATTAAAAAGAGCGGAGATGCGCGAACATCACCACTCGGCAACAGCCGCTTTTAAGGGCGGTAGGCTGAAGGAATTATGCAAGCGGAAATAGGTCGGTTACCTTCCAGTGGTGCGGCCTATTTCTTTTTGTTTTGGTTTAATGCTGAGACGATCGTAACGATCAGCCCGATCAACGCAATATGAAGCGTACCAAAGCTAATCATTAACGCCAGAGCATCCTTAGCCTCATATACCACATATAGAATTAGGTTAATATCAAAGCAGCCCCCTTACGGAGAGCCCTGCAAAACGAATACAGTTTCTGTAAAAAGCAACCCAGTACCCCTTCGGTGCTGGGTTTGCTGTATACTGGAAGAAAAAGAGAAGCGAGTTGAGCCGTTTTGCTGCAGCCAGCCAGACAACTAACCGCATCATTCCATGCGGAGCTATATCAGCTTGTGCCGGAAGACCATCTGCTTCGCAAGATCGATGCTGCGGTGGATTTCGGATTTGTATACGAACTAGTGGAGGATTCCTACTGCAAGTATTACGGCAGACCGGCAAACGAGCCGGAACTGTTGTTTCGCCTGCTGTTCTTACAGATCCTGTACAACCTCTCGGATGAGCGAATGATTCAGGAAGCTGAGGTGAATCTGGCTTACAAGTGGTTTCTCGGGATCAATCCGGAGGATCCGCTGCCAGACGCCTCCCAGCTGTCGCGGTTTCGTAATCACCGGCTAGGAGCAAGTCAGGTCGAAGACGTACTGAAGCATGTAGTCAGTCAATGCATTGAGCAAGGCTTAGTCAAAAGCAAAACCATTATCCTGGATGCCACGCATACACGGGCCGGCAGCCCAAAACAAAAGCCGTTCGACGTGCTGCGTGACGCGGCCAAGCGTCTGTTTCGCGTCGTAGTCAAACGCCACCCCAAGTTGGAGAAGAAACTACCTAAGCTGCCCTCCGTTAAAAGCGAAGATACGGAAGCGGAGAAAACCATGCTGACCTACTTGGCGCAACTGGGAGAGACCGTGGAGGAACTGCTTCCGGACCATGAAGGAGCGGTGAGTGAGAAACTGGGCATCGCCAAACAAATCATCGAGGATGAGCGACTCCTCTCACAAAAGGGGATTCTCTCCGCCATCGACCCGGATGCACGTTTCGGCTGGAAGAGTAGTAGCAAATCGTTCTTTGGCTACAAAGAACATATCGCCATGACGGAGGAAGAGATCATTACCGCGCTGGAGGTAACACCGGGAAGCACTGACGACGGCAAGCAATTACCGGCATTGCTCGAACAAACCACAGCAAACGGTGTAACCGTAAACGAAATCATTGCGGATACCGCCTATTCGGGCAAGGATAATCTGGCGAGAATGAAAAAGGAAACCATATCGCCTGTCGTGCCCTTAAACCCAATTGTCCACGAAGGGGGCGAGCGTCAAGAAGGATTCGAGTATAACAAGGATGCCGATTTCGTCGTTTGTCCGGCCGGTGAGCGAAACAAACGGAAGGCGATTCAAGGCAGCAAGACCAGCGGAGAGAGCCGATCACTCGTCTTTTACTTTGACGTCGAGAAATGCAAAACCTGTCCGCTGCGCGAAGGATGCTACAAGCCGGGCGCCAAGAGTAAGACTTACTCGATTCGGATCATCGCCGAACATTATAAGGAACAGATCGAGTTCGAGTTCAGTGATACGTTCAAGGAACGAATCAAGCGCAGACCGATCATTGAACACAAGAACGCGGAAATGAAGAGATTCCACGGTATGGATACAGCCAGGTACCGGGGTCTCTTCCGCATGCGAATACAAGCCTACCTCACCGCGTTTGTTGTAAACGTAAAACGGATGGTGAAGTTAAAAGAGCAAAAGCAGCCCATCCTCGGGTGAGGATGAAGCTGCTTTTTCCGTTTTATCGAATTTATTTTCCAGTTCCGAGCCCCCAATAACCTAGAAACGAGGCTTTTGCAGGGCTCTCCTTACGGAGGCTGCTTTGATTTATGTCTATACGACTTCCCGATCTTCCACTTCCACTTCGTTAAGCTGCGCAGTGCGTTCCGTATCCCGCTTGAGGATCGGAGCCAGGTAACGGCCGGTATAGGAGTTCTCCACCTTCACGATGGCCTCCGGCGTGCCGGTAGCAATCACCGTTCCTCCCCCGCTGCCGCCTTCCGGGCCCAAGTCGATCAGGTAATCCGCCGTCTTGATCACGTCCAGGTTGTGTTCAATGACGAGCACCGTTTCCCCGGAATCAACCAGGCGATGGAGCACCTTAAGCAGCCGATCGATGTCGTCAACATGCAGGCCGGTCGTCGGTTCGTCCAGGATGTAAATCGTTTTGCCCGTGCTGCGCCGATACAATTCCGAAGCCAACTTCACGCGTTGGGCTTCCCCGCCGGACAGCGTCGTAGCCGGTTGTCCCAGCGTCACGTAACCCAAACCAACGTCCAGCAGCGTTTGCAGCTTGCGATGAATTTTCGGAATGTTCTGGAAAAACTCCGTGGCATCCTCGATCGTCATCTCCAGCACATCGGCAATACTCTTGTTTTTATACTTCACTTCCAACGTCTCCCGGTTGTACCGCTTGCCTTTGCAAACTTCGCAAGGAACATAAACGTCCGGCAGGAAGTGCATTTCGATTTTGATGATCCCGTCGCCTTTGCAGGCTTCGCAGCGGCCGCCTTTGATGTTGAAGCTGAAGCGGCCTTTCTTGTAGCCGCGCACCTTCGCCTCGGTCGTTTGCGAGAACAGGTCGCGAATGTCGTCAAAAACGCCGGTGTACGTCGCCGGATTGGATCGCGGGGTGCGGCCGATCGGAGACTGGTCGATATCGACGACTTTATCCACATGCTCAAGCCCCTTGATCTCCTTGTATTGCCCCGGACGCACTCTCGCCCGATTCAGGTCGCGGGCCAGGGTCTTATACAGGATTTCATTGACGAGAGTCGATTTCCCCGAGCCGGATACCCCAGTCACGGCCGTAAACACGCCGATCGGGAATTTCACGTTGATGTTCTTCAGATTGTTCTCCTTGGCGCCTTTAACCTCTAACCAGCGGCCGTCCGGCTTGCGCCGCGTCAACGGCACCGGAATAAACTTCTTGCCGCTTAAATATTGGCCGGTCAGCGAACGCGAATCGTTCATCACTTCCTGCGGCGTCCCTTGTGAGATCACCTGGCCGCCGTGAATCCCTGCCCCGGGCCCGATATCGATGATATGATCCGCGGCCAGCATCGTATCTTCGTCGTGCTCGACGACGATCAACGTATTGCCGAGATCGCGCATATGAGTCAGCGTCGAGATCAGTTTATCGTTGTCCCGTTGATGCAGCCCGATGCTCGGCTCGTCAAGGATATACAGGACGCCCATCAGGCTGGAGCCGATTTGCGTAGCCAGTCGGATCCGCTGCGCCTCACCGCCGGACAAAGTGCCGGCCGCCCGGCTAAGCGTCAGATATTCCAAACCGACGTTCACCAGAAACCCCAGCCGACTGTTGATTTCCTTCAAGATCAGGTTGGCGATGGATTTTTCCTTGTCCGTAAGCTCCAGATTATTAAAAAATTCTCTTGCATCGCCGATCGACAATGACGTTACATCCGCGATGTTCCGATTGTTGATCGTCACCGCCAGGACTTCCTTCTTCAACCGATGTCCATGACAGGTGCCGCAAGGTTTGGAGCCCATAAACTCCTCGATGAACTCGCGAATGCCCTCCGAGGCCGTATCCCGGTAACGCCGCTCCAGGTTGGGGATGACCCCCTCGAACGTTACGTAGGCATCTCTACTCATGCCAAAGTCGTTCTCATAGCGGAACCGAACCTTCGTTTCTCCGGTCCCGTACAGCAGCTTGTCCATCTGATCGGCGGTCAGCTCGGAAACCGGTACATTTTGCGGAATATGGAAATGCTCGCAAACCGATCTCAAGAATTGCGGATAGTAGTTGGAGGTACCGCCCGCCCAGGCTTCAAAAGCGCCCTCTTCAATGGATTTGGACCGGTCCGAGATGAGCAGATCTTTGTCGATAATCATCTTCACGCCAAGTCCGTCGCATTCCGGACACGCCCCGAACGGGCTGTTGAACGAAAACATCCGCGGCGACAGCTCCTCGATACTGAACCCGCAAATCGGGCAGGCATAGTTGGAGCTAAAGCGAAGCTCCTCTTGGCCGATTATATCGACGAGGATTTGCCCGCCGGACATTTTGAGCGCCGTTTCGATGGAGTCGGCTAGCCGGCTGCGTGCATCCTCTTTGACCACGATCCGGTCAACGATGACCTCGATGGTGTGCTTTTTGGTCTTCTCGAGTTCAATGTCCTCCGACAGATCGCGTTGTTCTCCATCCACCCGAACCCGGACGAAGCCTTGCTTGGCGATTTCGCTGAGCAAGCTTTTGTGCTCGCCTTTTTTGCCGGAAATGACGGGGGCCAAAATCTGCAATCTCGTCCGTTCCGGATACTGCATAATGCGGTCAACCATCTGCTCCACGGTCTGGGACGTAATTTCGATCCCATGCTCCGGGCAGTGCGGATGCCCGATCCGGGCAAACAAGAGGCGAAGATAGTCATAGATTTCCGTGACCGTCCCCACCGTTGAACGCGGGTTGCGGCTTGTCGTCTTCTGGTCGATGGAAATGGCCGGGGACAAGCCTTCGATCGAATCCACGTCCGGCTTATCCATCTGCCCGAGAAATTGCCGGGCATAAGCGGACAACGACTCGACGTACCGCCGCTGCCCCTCGGCATAAATCGTATCGAAGGCGAGCGAAGACTTGCCGGAGCCGCTCAGCCCCGTAAGCACGACGAACTTGTCGCGCGGTATGGTGATATCTATGTTTTTCAGATTATGCGCTCTGGCGCCTTTGATGACGATGCTCTCTCTACCCAACAACTTCATCTCCCTTATTTAGATGATGTTTAAAAATCGGCTTCCCATCACGATGCTATTCACAGGATCACATCCGGCGTCGAATCTTGAATTCAGTCGGTCGCTCCGTTGCTCACGTAGGTCTGCCTACGCTCCGCTACTCACTCTCTCCTTCATCCAACCTTCTCGGTGCTGAGTCGGATGTCAAAAGCCTAACGGACCGTAGAGACCTTATTCGTCCATTTCCCGGATATTTCCCGGGCTAACGGACACCAGCGGCCTTATTTGATAGGAACAGCTGCTTTTTCGGTCGCATTCGAGTAAACAACGTCTCCTCGGTCCGTTAAAAGGAGAAACTGTACTCTCATGAGCAAATAAGGTCGCTCAGTTCCGTTACAACAGCCTGAACCCGGCCATTTCGGCGAGAGATCGGTGAGAGACCGGCGTGAGGCAGCGGTCTCCGGCGAGAAACGGCGAGAGGCGGCGTGCTCCAGCATGCGGCGGTGCGAGCCGGCCTGAGCCTGCACCGCACGGTGTCCGCCATAGCGGGCCCATGCCGGCCCAAAAGCCGGCCCAGCGAACCCGCGGCGGCCCAGCCTAGAGGTCGGCCAACGACGCTGATCACGGCGGCCGAACCGCAGCCAGCGAGCTCCGTGCCCCAACGCCGCGATCCCGCCGTCCCCAACCTTATCAACCGGCCCAGCGAGCTTGGAGCGAGCAGGACAGCGCCGCTCCGTCACTCCGCGCGCAGCTCCAGGATCGCGTCGCGCAGTTCGGCGGCGCGCTCGAACTGCAGGTTCTTGGCCGCTTCCTTCATCTCGGCCTCGAGGCGGCCGATCATCGCTTCGCGATCGCGTTTGGACATCTTGCCCTTGGCATCGGCCAGGTAGTCGTTTTTGCTTTCCGCCACCTTGGTGGCCTCGATCACATCGCGAACTCTCTTGCGGATCGTCTGCGGCGTGATGCCGTGCTTCTCGTTGTAGGCGATCTGAATGCTGCGCCGCCGCTCGGTTTCCTTGATCGCCCGATCCATCGACTCGGTGATCGAATCGCCGTACATCAGGACTCGGCCGTCCGCATTCCGCGCGGCCCGCCCGATCGTCTGGATCAGCGAGCGCTCCGAGCGGAGGAACCCTTCCTTGTCGGCGTCCAAAATCGCCACAAGCGAAACCTCCGGCAAGTCGAGACCCTCCCGCAGCAGATTGATTCCGATCAGCACGTGGAACGTCCCCAGCCGCAGATCGCGCAAAATCGTCATCCGTTCCAACGTTTTGATGTCGGAGTGAAGATACCTGACCTTGATCCCCACTTCCTTGAGGTAATCGGTCAAATCCTCCGCCATCTTCTTGGTCAGCGTTGTCACCAGCACGCGTTCGTCCTTGGCGATGCGGTCGCGGATTTCCCCGATCAGATCGTCGATCTGCCCCTTCGTCGGGCGCACCTCGATGACCGGGTCCAGCAGACCCGTCGGACGGATAATCTGCTGCACCATCGTGTCGCAGTGCTCGATCTCGTAAGGCCCCGGCGTTGCGGATACATAGATGAGCTGCGTCGCCTTCTCTTCAAACTCCTCGAACCGCAGCGGGCGGTTATCCAGCGCCGAAGGCAGGCGGAAGCCGTGATCCACCAGCACGTTCTTGCGCGCCTGGTCCCCGTTGTACATCGCCCGAATCTGCGGCAGCGTAACGTGGGACTCGTCGATGACAATCAGCATATCGTCCGGAAAATAGTCCAGCAACGTATACGGCGTCGCCCCCCGCTCACGGAAGGTCAGCGGTCCCGAGTAGTTCTCGATCCCGGAGCAGAAGCCGACCTCCTTCATCATTTCGATGTCGTACCGCGTCCGCTGCTCCAGCCTCTGGGCTTCCAGCAGCTTCCCCTGCGCGCGGAATTCGGCCAGCCGTTCTTCCAACTCGCGTTCGATGTTCTTGATGGCGATCTTCATCGTTTCTTCCTGGGTCACGAAGTGAGACGCCGGGAAGATCGCCACATGCTCGCGTTCGCCGATCAATTCGCCGGTCAGCACGTCGATTTCCGTGATCCGTTCGATCTCGTCGCCGAAAAACTCCACCCGAATCGCCTGCTCGCCCCGGGATGCCGGGAAGATTTCCAGCACATCGCCGCGCACCCGAAACGTGCCGCGCACGAAATTCAAATCGTTCCGTTGATATTGGATATCCACCAGCCGGCTCAAAATCTGATTGCGCGGCTTCTCCATTCCCACCCGCAGCGACAGCACCAAATTGCGGTACTCCATCGGCGAACCGAGGCCGTAGATGCACGACACGCTGGCCACGATAATGACGTCCCGCCGTTCGAACAGCGCGCTTGTCGCCGAGTGCCGCAGTTTATCGATTTCTTCGTTAATGCTGGAGTCTTTCTCGATATAAGTGTCTGAGGAAGGAATGTAGGCTTCCGGCTGGTAATAGTCGTAGTAACTGACGAAGTAGTCGACCGAGTTGTTGGGGAAAAATTCGCGAAACTCGCTGGCCAGCTGCGCCGCCAACGTCTTGTTATGCGCGATGACCAGGGTGGGCCGTCCGAGCTTCGCGATCGTATGCGCGATCGTAAACGTCTTCCCCGTCCCTGTCGCTCCGAGCAGGGTCTGGTGTTTTTTCCCGGCAAGCACGCCCTCCACCAGTTCTCGCACCGCCTCCGGCTGATCCCCTTGCGGCGTATATTCGGAGATCAGCTCAAATTTATTGTCGCTAACCACGATTTCACTCATTGTCCAACATCACCCTATCGTCTAAAATGGAATACTAGAGGCGTCTTTCGGTATTCGTTCTATCTGCACATGAGAGGATTGCCTCCGCATGTTCGGTTCCCGATATAAACTAGGATCGTCATGATTCCGATGAATAAATCAAGCCTAACCCGTGAGCTCCTTCCTAAATTTATCAAAATAGGAATAGGTGTTCCCATGTATTATACCTTTTTCATCTTATAGATGCAAACAGTAAGTCGAGAATAGGAGTTGTACACAATCCATGGATATTGCAACGTTGATAGGCATCATTGTTGGACTGGCCGCCCTGGTGGGCGGATTTATGCTGGAAGGCGGTCAGTTGACCGGTTTGCTGCAGGTCACTGCCGCTCTCATCGTATTTGGCGGCACCTTCGCCGCCGTGTTGGTCAGTTTCCCCGTCGCCAAGCTGCGCACGGTGCCCAAAGCGCTGGCGCTGGCGTTCATGAGCAAAACCCCGGCACAGGGCGACACGATCGAAGATATCGCCTCGATGTCGTCGATTTCCCGCCGCGAAGGCGTATTGGCTTTGGAGAAAAAAGCCGCCGAACATCAGGATCCTTTTTTGCGCGAAGGCATTCAGTTGGTGGTGGATGGGACGGACCGCGAGATGGTACGGCAGATCATGGAGCTCGAGATCGATGCGGTTGCGAAAAAATATGACGGCTACGCCAAAATCTTCGAATCGGCCGGCGGGTACGCTCCGACGATGGGGATTATCGGTACGGTGATGGGGCTGATCCACGTGCTCGGCAGCTTGTCCGAGCCGACGGCGTTGGGGCCTTCGATCGCGCTGGCATTTACGGCGACGTTGTACGGGGTGGCGAGCGCCAACCTGATTTTCCTTCCGATTGCCTCCAAAATCAAAGCGCGCTGCGACGACGAGATCGACCGGATGGAGATGATGCTGGAAGGCATCCTGTCGATCCAGAACGGCGACCATCCTTTGCTCGTGCGGCGCAAGCTGGAGTCTTTTACCGCCGAGACCACGCGGCTCCTGCCGGAATTCGAACCGGAAAAGCCCACTACGTTCGGAAGCGGCTCCCGCATGCGCAGCTCCGAGGAGAATGAGCTATGAGATTGTCCAGCAAATCGGGCAAAGCCGCCGAACCGGACCGTTTGCCGAGGGAACCGCGCCGGCGCGGCCGCCGAGCGGAGCGTAACGATACGAAGGACCGCTGGATGATCACCTATGCGGATTTGATTACGCTGCTGTTGATTTTTTTCGTGATGATGTATGCCATGAGCCGGTTGGACGTGGAAAAATATGAAGTGGTGACCGCCTCCCTGCAGCACACGTTCAAAGGCGGGGATTCCATCCTGGACCTGGGCAGCGGGATCACGGGAACGGAGGACCGGTACAGCCACAGGAATCCGCCAGCTTCGGCCGATAGCGGCAGCAAGCAAGGCGAGGGACAAGCCACGGCGAGGCAAGCGGACAGCACCGACCAAGGGCCGTTGACGGAGCGGGAGCTCGCTTTTCGCAAGCAGGAGGAAGAGCTCGCCAACTTGATGCAGGTGATTGAGAGTTATATCAAGGACAATTCGCTTGAGGGTCAGATCCGCGTGGCCGACTTGCCGAAAGGCATCTCGATCACGTTAAGCGACCGGTTCCTGTTCGATACCGGGAAAGCCGAATTGAAAAGCGGATCCGCCAAGACGCTAACCCAGTTGGCCAGCTTGTTCCGTCAGCTCGACACGGTGATCAGCATCGAGGGCCATACCGATAATCTGCCGATCGTGTACGCGTCGGAATTCAAGGACAACTGGGAGCTGTCGGGGGCGAGGGCGCTGTCGGTGCTAAGGTTCTTCATCGACAAGGAGAATCTCGATCCGCTACACTTCCAATACGCCGGTTACGCCGACACCCGCCCGGCTGCCGACAACGACACTTCCGAAGGCCGCCAGAAGAACCGCCGGGTGGAAATCACGGTGCTGCGGCAGTTGCAGCAATAGGGGCGGAGGGCGCTTGACGGAACAGGAACATTGCCTGCGTTCAGCCATGTTCCGTCAACTCTGAACGCTAGTAGGGATGGCCCGGTTCACGGTCTAGTCCAAGATTTGGGGGTTTGGGGTTTGCGTCCCTGAACCTTGAGACCCTGGTCCATACGCCTCCCTGCACTCTAAAGGACCTCAGAGACGCTATTCGCTATTTCCCGGCCTATTTCCCCAGCTAACGGACGGGAGAAACCTTATTGGCTGGCATATCGGCGTTAACACAAAAAATTACACCATATAACGTCCCTGGAGTCCGTTAGAATTCAAGACCAGTTACTGTGAATGAAATAAGGGCACTACGGTCCGTTACAATCAACGGCTCAGCGGGTACCTCCTAATCAAAACCTCCTACGAAAACTATTGCCAGAGTACGTTAGACGCGATAAACTATGTTCAACTAGGCTGTGAAGCACACGCCGTCTTGATCCTCGTTCTACCCTTAGTTGGTGGAATGGGATCGGGGCGGCGTTTTTATTTTCACAAATGGAGGGAAGGTTGAGTTGGAATGAAGTTTAATCAAGCTTTTGATGCGTGGATGGCCCGTCAAATGGAGGAGGAGAAGAACCCCAGACGGTTGGAGCTCCTCAAAAAGGGATTGGGACATGGTACCATGGAATTTTTGCGATTCGTCTGGTTCCCTGCCGTTGGACAATTTGATTACTTATCCCCGGAATGGGAGGTGCGGGATTTCAACAACGGTTATCGGTACTTGGACCTCGCTTATCTCCCGGGGGCAGGCTCGGCGAAAGGGGCCATTGAAATTCAAGGATACGGCCCCCACGCGAGGGATTTGGACGTCCGGCGCTTTAAGGATTTATGCTGGCGCCACAGCTTGCTGGCACTGGACGGTTGGACGCTACTCCCGGTCGCTTATTTGTCTGTCGTGGAGGAGCCGAAACAATGCCAACAGCTGATCTTGTCATTTATCGGCAGGTTCATGACTACAACGGTACAACCAGACTTGGATTGGCTGGAGGCGGAAACGGTACGTTTTGCGAGGCGGCTGCTACGGCCCTTTAGTCCACTTGAGCTGTCGGAGCATTTGCGGATTACGGACCGTCATGCCAGACGTATCTTGCATGGGTTGGCGCAAAAACAGGAACTATCCGTTGCCAGCGGAAAAAAACGTTACCGGACTTATCGCCTTGCGCGTTAAGGGCCACCCGTACTCCCAACTCAGGATTTTTAGCAACGGACCCCAGTGACCTTATTTGCTATTTCCCACAGTATTTCCTGCCCTAACGGACTGAGGAGCACTTATTTCAGGTAAAATAGAGGGGTCACTCTCCATTCCGGTCAAATAAGAGCATCTGAGTCCGTCACCCCCCCAGGGCTGCTTATCTCATGCAAATAGCGGCATCCGGGTCCGTTAGCCAAGCACCCCCCGCCGGGGAGAGGCAATGGCCTCCCCGGCGGGGGGTGCTGCGCCGCGCGGCAGCCCTGCGGCCCGCGGGCCTGGCACGGGCCTGGCGCCGCGGCACCGCGCGCGCGGCCTACGCCTCGGCGGCCGGGCCCGGCCCGTCGGCCGCCGCCGGCGCGCCGCCGTCCGCCCGCGCTTCGCGCTGCGGCGCGGCCGTGGCGCCCCGAGCGCCGCGCACCGCGCGGGCGCTCGCGCGCGGGCGCAGCAGCTGCAGCAGCGACAGCGGCTGCAGCCGGACCGCCGCCGGCGCCAGCTCATCCGGCGCGAGGATCGCGCCGAGTTGGTGGTGGTCGCCGGCGTAGATGGCGCGCTGGAGGAATTTGCTCTCGCCCGCGAGATTCAGCACCTCCAGCTTGCAAAAAGCCGGGTTGATCCGCAGCGCCGCATGCAGATCTTCCTTGGTCGGCACCGGCACGCCGTTGACCTTGACGATCGACTCGCCGGCCCGAATGCCCAGCTCTTCCGCCGGGCTGCCCGGCAGCACCGCCAGCACCTTCAGTCCCCCCTGCGGGTGGACGAACAACGGGCTGCGCTGCTGCTCCTCGTAACGGCTCAGCCAGATCAGCGCTTCGTGCAGCACGAACGCCGCGAGTGCGGCCACCGGCAGCAGCGGGCTCCACCAGGCCGTAAGCAGGGCCAGCACGGTGACGACCGCGCCGTAACCCAGCAGCCGCGCCGATGAGATGCGCGCTTTGTCTTTCGGCAGCAGCCCCATCGTCATCTCCGAGAACCCGAGCACGATCGGCAGCGCCATCAGGCTAAAGCCGCCCTGCCACGCATCCCCGCCGAACAACGGCGTCCACGGCAGCAACCCGCCGGCCGTCTGCGCCGGAACGAGCAGGAACAGCGGCACCGGCCACAAGCTCTGCATCTGGTACCCGCCGATCAGCTTGCCCCGTTTGCCTTCATAAAACAACGGGCCGGCAAACGAAGCGCCCTGCCAGCGAACCAACAGGCCCTCCGCCAGATGCAGCAGCCCCACCAGGCAGAGCAGCGCCGGAATATCCAATTCCCGGACGATCCGCACGACGTCGCTCACCAAGCCGCTGCCCGCAAACCCGGGGAACAAGTTCAGCGCAAACTGGATTAGGCCGAGCAATCCCACGGCGTAAGCCAAACATAAATAGCGGATGCGGAGCAACATCAGCACGAACGTAACCGCCCAAAGACAGAGGATCCCCTCCATCGTCAAATTCATTCCCAGGAAAGCGAAAACGACGGAAGCCGCCAGCCCCGTCAGCAAACCGCTAAGGGCGGTTCGCCAGGTCTGCAAGCCCCAGCTGTGCAGGCGAACATGAAACAGACGGCGCTCCAGCACCACCTGCCTGCGATAAATCAGCAGGACGACGATGATCGAAATATAGTAAAACGGCTGCAGCAACAGCTGCGCCCCCGCTTCCGCCAGACTCCACAATCCTTCCAGAATGAGATCCAAGGGGTGCTCACGCTCCTTTTTCCGTATAAGCTAAACATTTCCATTCAGAAAAACGCGGAGGTTCAACTGATAATCTACCGCCAAATCAGAAAAAAAGAGGGCCGGATTTCAGCCCTCTAAGGGATTCGACATTTACGAGGCGATTTCCTTCCGCACGATCTCCAGCGCACGATTAAGCTGTGCGTCGTTCTTCGGATCGCGGATCTGCTTGACCAGGCTGCTTTCCAGCGCCACGGCAGTTTTCTCATCCAGCACGCCGCTTGCCGTAAGCTTCTGGTCGGCCTGGAACTTTTTCAGCGCCTTCTCAGTGTTCTTATCGAAGTAACCGTCCTTCCGGCCCGGGTCGTATCCGAGTCCGTTCAGCATCGTTTGGGCGCTTTTGATATCCTCGCCGAGCATATCGTATTTGTACGTTTTTTCCTTATTGATTGGGGCCACCGTAAAATAATCCGGCTGGGACACCGCAATGTCCGGCTGGATCCCCTTCTTGTGAACCCATTCGCCGTTTGGCGTCAGCCATTTGGCGATGGTGATTTTCAGCAGGCTGCCGTCGCCCATCTCCTGGCTGTAGCTCGATTGCACCGTGCCTTTGCCGTAGGTGGCTTCGCCAACCAGCTTCGCCCCCGCGGATTCCTGCAGGGCTCCGGCCAGGATCTCCGAGGCGCTCGCGCTGCCCTTGTTGGTGACAACGGCGATCGGATAGGACTTGCTGCTGCCTTTGGAAACCGACTGCTGCCGGCGTTTGTACTTGTCTTCGATCTGGACGATCGCTTTGCCCTTCGGCACGAACATCTCCGCCATCGTCTCGACGATGTCAAGCACCCCGCCCGGATTACTCCGCACGTCGATCACCAGGCCCTTCATGCCTTGTTTCTCCAAAGCGTCCAGCTCTTTTTTGAAACGATCCGCCGTATTGAGCGAAAACTCGGTCACCTCGATGACCCCGATCTTTCCTTCCTTCATCTCCGCGTACACGGTTTCCAGCGCGATGTCGTTGCGGACGATCTCAAATTCCAGCGGGCTGGCGATACCGGCCCGTTTGACCTTCACTTTGGCCTTCGTCCCCTTCGGCCCGCGGATTTTGGACACCGCCTCGTTCAGGCTCAAGCCCTCGAACGATTCGCCGTTCACCGACAGCAGGATATCCTTCGGCTGAATGCCGGCTTTTTCCGCAGGAGAGCCCTTGATTGGAGAAACGACGACCACATTGCCGTTCTCCATGGACACTTCCGCTCCGATTCCCGTAAACGATCCCTCGATCTGCTCCGAAAATTGCTGCGCCGTATCGGGCGCCATATAGGAGGAAAACGGATCCTCCAGCGCTTTCATCATCCCGTCGATGGCTCCGTCAACCAGTTTGTTCGCATCGACGTCCTCGACGTAATTTTTCTCGACCAGTTTCAGGGCCGTTTCGATTTTTCGAATACCATCCTTCGAGCTTGGGTTGGCGGTATCGGCAAAAATTCCGCTGCGCAGCGGTCCCGTACCGGCAAAGCTCCATTCCCCCGTCAGCGTTAACGTCAACAAGCTGCTGACCAGCATCGCTGCGACAACGAGCAGGGTTACCGTACGACCTTTAAACATCCTATCACCGCCTCCAAAAGATGGACGCGCCCGGGAACGTGCCCGGCCCGTCCGAATTTGAACGTCCCATAGTATATGTCCCGCCTATGAGAAATATTTACAATATAAGGTGGTTTTAAAATCGGCTTATGATCACGATGCACTTTCATGTTGCCTAATCGACATCGAATCTTGAATTCAGCCGAGCCTTCCGCTGCTCACGTAGCCTACGACTACGCTCCGCTGCTCAGTCTCTAGCTTCATCCAACCTTCTCGGTGTTAATAACCCTATTTTAAAACTTTCATCTTACCTGGTGGTTTTAAAATCGGCTTATGATCACGATGCACTTTCATGTTGCCTAGTCGACGTCGAATCTTGAATTCAGCCGAGCCCACCTAAAACTGAAATCAAACGGGGAAAACGGACCCGGCCCAAAGGGCGGTATCCGTTTTCGCTCGAACACTATAGCTATTTTATTACAAATAAGGCATCGGGTCTACCGGGTTCCCGTTAATTCGAACTTCAAAGTGGCAGTGCGGACCGGTTGAGTTGCCGGTGCTGCCGACTTCGGCGATTTTTTCGCCCTTTTTGACCTGCTGGCCTTTTTCCACCTTGATCCCGCCATTGCGGATATGCCCGTAAAGCGTCCATACGTTGTCGCCATGGTCGATGATCACCGTATTTCCGTAACCGCTCCACCATTCCGCGATGATCACGACGCCGTCTTCCGCCGCATGGATGTCCGTGCCTTGAGGGGCCGCGAAATCCACGCCGGTATGCTTCTTCTTCACACCGGTAATCGGATGGATCCGCATACCGTAACCGGAGGAGAGCCGTGCCCCTTCCACCGGCAAACCGAACGAACCGCCGTTGCCTTTGAATCCGCCCGAACCGTTGGAACTCTTTTTATATTTGTATACTTGAGCGGCCTTCAGCTTGTTCTTCTCCTGCTCCAGCGCCGCCCGTTTCGTCGCCAGTTCGATCAGGAGCGCTTCCTGCTCTTCGCTGATATCTTCGGATTGTTCAATGTCAGCGTTGTATTTCGCGATCAGCTGCTGCTTTTCGACCTCTTTGGCTTCCAAATCGCTTTTGCGCGCTTCCGCATCGGCGTACAGCTGCTTCACTTTTGCATAATCCTGCTCCAGCTGTTGCTTCTGCTGCACGATCAGCTCTTTATCCCGTTTGTGCTCGTCGAGCAGGATATGATCCTGATTCGCAATCGCCTGTAAAGAATCGGCCCGCTCCAGAAAATCGGTGAAGCTGGTGGAGGACAGCAGCACGTCCAGATAGGAAACGGCGCCATCCGTATACATCAACCGGACACGGGTATCGAGCAGATCCGAACGCTCCTCGATCCGGGCCTGGGTCTCGTCCAGTTTTTCCGCAGTTGTACGCAAGTCTTGCTCGGTCTGGTCGATTTCCATCGAGATCTGGGTCAGCTCGTTGCTGACAACGTCGATCTGCCCCAGCAATTGTTTGAGGTAATTCGTGTTTTTATTAACGTAATGCTGTGCTTCCTGTTTCTGGTTTGCGGCCTTCTCCTGCTGTTTTTTGGCTTGCTTGGCCTGTTCCTGAAGCTGCTTCAGCTCTTTGTCGATCTGGCTGATGGTTTTCGTCTTGGCGAAGCCTTCGGTAGGTTGGAAGATTAAAGCGGCTAATGCGACAACGGTGATCGTGGTTACCCATTTCTTCAACTTCGTTTCCCCATCCTTTTTCAATATTCTCCATCTTAACGGAACTGAGCGCCGCTATTTGGGCAAATTCAAGGTTCGGTTGCAGCTAACGGAACCAGCAGCCCTTATTTAGCCAGTTGCTATCGTCTTCTCGGCTTTCAAGGGCCAATAAGGGCACTCCGTTCCGTCAGAAAATAAAATGGCGGTAATTTAGCCAAATAAGAGCGTTCAGTTCCGTTATCGTCCGACCGCCCGATTGGTACGACCAACGGCCCTCCCGCCTCCGCTACACCTTCAAAAACTTCCGGATCGACATCGTACTTCCCCAGATCCCGATCAGAAGCCCCAGGCCAACGAGCAGTCCGCCCAGTTCCAAGCCGATCTCGCTTAGCGGAACCAGTTGAATGGCCAGCGTAACGTCGGCTTTGACCGAGGATACCAGCTCGTTGTAGCTGAAGAACAACACGCCTACGGTGATCAAAGAGCCGATCAGACCGATCAATGCCCCCTCCACGAAAAACGGCCACCGAATAAAGGTATTCGTCGCGCCGACCAGTTTCATGATGCCGATTTCGCGGCGGCGAGCCAAAATCGTCACCCGAATCGTGTTGGAAATGAGGAACATCGCCATCAGACCCAGGCCAACCACGAAAGCGAACCCGATATTGCGGATCGCCCGGGTGATTTTGAACAATTTTTCCACCGTGCCTTGTCCGTAATTGACTTTATAGATCGGTTTTTCCTCGTATTTATCGTTCAGCGCGGTAATTTTGCTGGCCACGTAAGGCACGGTCGTCGGCTCGATCACCTGAACCTCAAACGTGTCGGGAATCGGGTTTGTTGTCTCGTCGTAACCCTCCAGCAAGTCCTTGCCTTCCTCGCCGAGTTTCTCGCGGAAATCCTTCAGGCCTTCGGCCTTAGGGATCAGCGTGACTTTGCTGACTTCTTCCATCGAGCCAATGTCGTTATAAATCTGGTCGCGTACGGCTTCGGTCACATCCGAGTTCAAATAAGCCTTAATCTGCACCTGGCTGTCCGCCTCATCGGCAAACGAATTGACGTTTAGCACAAGCAGGGTAAACACGCCTAAAATCAGCAGCGAGACGATGATCGAGGTCACGGACGCGACCGTCATCCAGCCGTTGCGAAACACGCTCTTCGCGCCTTCCCGCAAATGCCGTAAGAGGGTGCTAAAAGTCATAACCGTAATCCCCTCTCAGCTGGTCTCGCACAATGTTGCCGTGTTCGATGGCGATGACGCGTTTGCGCATCGTGTTCACAATCTCTTTGTTGTGGGTAGCCATAACGATGGTGGTGCCGCGGAAATTGATTTCATCCAGCAGTTGCATGATGCCCCAGGAGGTCTCGGGATCGAGGTTTCCCGTAGGCTCGTCCGCAATGATGACGGACGGATTGTTGACGATCGCCCGGGCGATCGCCACCCGTTGCTGCTCTCCGCCGGATAGTTGGGAAGGATCGCGGCCCGCTTTATTTTTCAGCCCGACGAGGTCGAGCACTTCCATCACGCGTTTCTTGATGACCTTCTTGGGGGCTTCGATCACCTCTAAAGCAAAGGCCACGTTCTCATAGGCCGACAGTTTCGGAAGCAGGCGAAAATCCTGGAAAATCACCCCGATATTTCGGCGCACATAAGGAATTTTGCGAGGTTTGAGCTTGCCGATGTTAAATCCGTTTACGGAAATCTGCCCTTTCGTGGGCACTTCCTCCCGGTAAATTAGTTTCATGAAAGTCGATTTCCCTGCGCCGGAGGGACCAACCAAATACACGAATTCATTACGGTCAATTTTGACCGAAACGCCTTTAAGGGCGTGGGTTCCATTCGGATATGTCTTCCAGACATCCTGCATTTCTATCACTTAATCACGTCCTAAATCTATGATTCCGGTTCTATAGATGACCCTTTTTTACATTCGACACGTTCCTGTCAAATCCTTTAAAACCCGAGTAAATTCCTTTTCATCCGATTTTTATTGTAACAAAGATGTTACCACTTGAGTACCCGAAAGTTTCCGCCAATTCGATCATACATATGGTTGTACAACGTTCTTTTCTTTGTAAATCAAAGGTCTTAACTTAAAGGAGTCAGCTATGAAAAAGAAACATTTGGCAGTGATCCTCCTCTGCGTCGGGCTCTTGGGCACCGCGTTTTGGGGTGCGTTAACGTTATATGTCGCGCAGGACGGCTTACCCTCGGGCACCCTCGTGGCCGGACTGGAGCTGGGCCGGCGCAATCGCAGCGAAGCCCTGCAACTGCTTGAGCAGGAATTGGCCGCATTACACCGCAAGCAAGTGGTGTTTACGGTGAACGGCAGCGTGAAAACCCTGACTTGGGCGGAAGCCGGGGTTACGTTTGATGCGGAGCATTTTCGGGAGGAAGTCAGGCGGCTGGAGGAGGGATCATTGTGGGACCGCGTTCGGGCACGCAGGAATTTTGACAGGCAGTGGACGCTTACCCTCACCTTCGATCCGCGGAAATTGCAGGCGGTGTTTCCCCCCGAATGGGAAAAAGCTCAGTTTGGCTCCCCGGTCAATGCCGTGCGAACAATTACGGCCGACGATCAGATTCGCTATCTGCCGGGCACTGCGGTCCAGCGGATCGATTGGGATCGATTGTTGGAGACGGTGCCGAAGCGGCTTGGGGAGGAAGTGCGCCGACTGGAGAAGAATTCATGGCATGAACCGGCGCCGACACCGGCGGTGTTATCATTGTCGAAGCAGCTTCCGGCGTTGCGATTTGCCGTGCCGCTGAAGACCGTACAGCCCAAGGTCACCGTGGAATTGCTTCAAAAAGAAGGCATCCGCCGCAAAATCGTGCAGTTCTCCACCAGCCTGCAGACCAGCGGGGCCGGGCGGGTGCATAACGTGGATTCGGCCGCCCGCAGCATCGACGGGACCGTGCTGGCCCCGGGCGAGATTTTCGATTACGGCAAGGCGGTCGAATATGCGGAGAGGACGTTTGGCTTCCAAGAGGCGCCGGTCATTTTCGGAGGCAGGCTGGTGCCGGGCGTCGGCGGCGGTATATGCCAGGTGTCGAGCACGCTCTACAATGCGGCGGTTCGCGCCGGGCTGTCGATCGTGGAGCGGCGCAACCACTCCCTGCCGGTCAGTTACCTGCCCAAGGGCCAGGACGCCACATTCGCCAAAGGCTACATTAACTTTCGCTTCAAGAACACCTCCGGCCGGCATCTGCTGATCCGCGCCGTGGTGGAACATCGCCAGCTCACCGTCAAGCTGTTCGGAGATATGCCGGAGAACGCGAGCTACACGCTCGAATCGCGCACGACGGAGATCCTCCCTCCGCCGAACAAATATGTGGCGAACGGCTCGCTCCCGGCCGGGAGCCGCCAGGTGCTCGTGCGCGGGAAGGAGGGGTATGTCGTCGAGACGTATCGCATCAAGAAGGTGGACGGCCGCATGGTCGAACGCACGCTGATCTCCAAGGACACGTATCCGGCGCAGCCGACGGTCATCGCAACGCGGAACGGCACGGGTGGCGCGGCCGGTGGCGAGGGGAGCGGAGGCCGCAGCGGGGGGAACGGCGGCAAAGGCGGGGCTGGCAGTAAAGGCGATGGCGGCAACGCTGGGAACGGTGGGAGCAGCGGGAGCGGCGCCGGTACAGGTGGCGGAGGCCGGGACGGCAGAGGCGGTGGCCCCGGGACAGGGCCGGGCGTAGGGCCGGATGCGGGGCCGGGCGTAGGGCCGGATGCGAGGCCGGACACGGGCGGCTCGAACGGCTCCGGCGGCAATTCGGGCAGCTCCGGCGGCAACAATCGCGATAGCAATCGCAGCGGAACCCCCGAGAACGCGCCATCGGAGCGCCTGCCTAATCAAATTTTGGAGGACGGCGTTGCAGGCCCGAATTTTCGGTGAGTAGTGGGGGCCGACGGCCCCCACACCACCTCTAGGCGAACAAGTGAAAAATAACGTTAAAACTTCACCCTATTTTGTCGTTCTTGCGAAATTTGCACTAAATAGCGTTAATAAATAACGCTATTCCACCGATTTTCAGCAAAATCGGGGGCTAGATAAGGAAATAGCGACATTTTATCACTTTATTTCCCCGGAAATTGTCTTTCCAACTCAAATAGAGACAAAAAATCACTCTATTATCCTAACTAGATTATCCCAACTAGCCGACGATCTTCCTCCCACGTTCATCCAAAAGATACGTTCGAACACGTTCCGACCCGCTCGCTGGTTGAATCCACTGTTTGCCGGCCAGGTGATGGAGCCATTTTCTTGCGGTCTGATTCTTTATTCCCAAACTGCGAGAAACGTCGGATGGGGTGATCGGTCCTTCCGCGCGTAAAAACAAGCGTAGAATTTCCCTTTCGACGAAATGTATCGCATCGATGGTATCCCCCTCCCCCAACCATCTCCCCATAAACTGCTGCAACGTTTGTTGGCAGTAGCGCGGATTGTCGCTGACATCATCGTAGGTGAAGCGCAGTACCTTCCAGCCGTCTAAGATCAAGTCGTTTTGCCGCCGGCACTGGTCCGAGAAACGGTCGCGACTGATATTGCGCAGATGCGGCCCATATCCGTCGATTTCGATCGCTAATCGTAATCCGAAGCGAAGGTAAGCAAAGTCGAGATAGCGGAAGCCGTCTTTAAAATCAGTCACCTCATACTCGGGATGAAGATGCCGAAAATGCCCGAAGGCGGGCCACCACACTTTTTCGACAAATGCCTTCTCCGCGTGCCCGTGACCCTCCCTCAATCTTCGTTCCCTCTCCCCTTGCCGACGATTCAAATGATCGCCTAGCCACTGCGCGTACGTCTCTTGAAATCCCATCCAATGAACTACCTCCTCCAATAGAAAAATAAAACGCCTTTCGTCGACGGACTGGACATTACATCATCCGACAACAAAAGGCGTGTGCTTCACGACTTGTTTATTTGGTTGGCGCGGGATTAGCTTATTCCTCATTGTACCATAAGCCTGCAAAATTCTGCCACTTTCTCTCCAGGGATTCGTCCGGAACCTTCGACAAACATCCATGCAACATCTATGCGACATCTATGCGACATCTATGCCCATCCAAGCGACTTCCATGTCTCATCGATAAACCGTCAATATCTCCTCCATGCTCCATCCTTTATGCACCATTCGGATTTGCCGCGCGGTGTATACTTAAAGTATACTGGATTCCGTCTGACGTATTGCAACGCCAAGTAATAATTCATTACATAAAACAAATTACCGATTCTCCAAACTATGGCAACAAGAAGCGGTTGATCCACCGGTTGCCGGAATCGATACATGATAAGGAGGCTTCCTTTAATATGAATAAAACCATCGCTCCCGCCTTGAACCGGACTCGCAGCGCCTCCGTTTGGCTCATGGTCAGCGCCGTGCTTCTGACTGCAGCCACCTTGCGCTCGCCCATCACCGGGGTGGGCGCCATCATCGGCGAAATCGAAACGTCCACCGGCTTGTCGCACACGATGTCGGGGATGCTGACAACGCTGCCGCTAATCGCCTTTGCGGTATTCGCGCTGGCGGCGCCGGGCTTGTCCGCTAAGCTCGGGATCGAACGAACGTTGTTCTTCAGCATGATCCTGATGACCGGCGGTATCCTCGTCCGCTCGCTGCCGTCCATCGCCGCGCTGTTTGCCGGCACCGCGCTGATCGGGATCGCCATTGCTGTCTGCAACGTGCTGCTCCCCGGGCTGATCAAACGCGACTTCCCGGAGCAAGTCGGGCTGATGACCAGCCTGTTTACCACCTGTCTTACCTTCTGGGCGGCGATCTCCTCCGGGATCAGCGTTCCGCTGGCCGAAGGGCCGCTCGGATGGCGCGGCGCCTTGACCATTTGGGCGGTATTGACGGCCGTCGCCGCCCTCGTCTGGCTGCCGCTGCTGCGGCGCGCCGAGAAGCCCGGCGACCCCAAAGCCCGCATGGGCCACAAGGCCGCAGGCCGATCCGGCACCCTCGCGGCGGCTGGATCTACCGCCTCCGCCGACCGTCAACACGCACATAGCGTAGCCTCCGGTTCAAGCCGTCGCATTTGGGGCTCCCGAGTCGCTTGGTGGGTGACGATGTTTATGGGCTTCCAATCGATCCTGTTTTACGTCAGTATTTCATGGCTGCCGGACATCCTGCGGGAACGCGGGATGAGCGCGGAGCAAGCCGGCTGGATGCTGTCGCTGATGCAACTGGTCAGTATGGCCGGCTCATTCCTGATGCCGCTGCTCGCCGCGCGGCTCGACAGCCAGAAATGGCTGGCCGCCGCTGCCGCCTCGTTATGCGTCATCGGCTTTGGCGGAATAGGGGCAGGATCGATCTCGCTGGCCCTGCCCTTCATCCTCTTGCTCGGGATCGGCTCCGGCTCAACCTTCGGCCTGGCGATCGTCTTCTTCTCGCTGCGCTCGCGGACGACAGAGCAGGCCAGTTCCCTGTCGGGTATGGCGCAATCGATCGGTTACGTGTTGGCCGCCTTCGGGCCTACGTTGTTCGGCTATCTCCACGACCTTAGCGGCAGTTGGGACACCCCGCTTGCCGTCATTACCGGGGTGTCGGTATTAACCGCGCTGTTCGGCTACGCCGCCGGCCGTAAAGGGGAGGTCGACGCACGGTAAGCGTGAGATAGATGCGAGGTAAGTGCACGGTAGACGCGGGACAGGCGCGAGGTAGGCGCTTGGCAGGCACACGATAGGTGCGGGGTAGCAGCACCGTAGGTACACGGCAGGTGCACGGTAGGTGCACGGCAGGTGCACGGTAGGTGCACGGTAGGTGCACGGTAGGTACGAGGTAGGTACGAGGTAGGTGCACGGTAGGTACGAGGTAGGCGCACGATTGGCGGCATGGGAGGTACGGGATAAGTGCGAGCGCCCCGATGGTATACAAGCTTGGGGACATGAGGCATCAGTCTGTACAACGCGCCGCCATGCCTACTAACGCGCCCCCAACGGGCTGCAGTGCCCAACAACGCACCGCCAACGCCCACACTAACGCGCCACAAGGCACCGTAAAGCGCCTCCACAGTGCCTTCCAAGACCCATATTCGCCGCCATGCCTCAATACAAAAAGCCGTCCCACGGTGGGGTCCTATCACAGGAACTCTTCCCCCCAGGGACGGCTTTTCTTCAGCTTGTCGGCTGTTCGCCCAACTGCGGCTGTGGCTGCAGCGCCGGCTTATGCTTGAAGATCGGCACGAGGATCATCGCGCCCAGCAGCATGATGATGCCGGATACAGCGTAGATGCCGACGAGCGGAAAGATCGTCTTCAGCACGCCGGACAACGACATCATGATGACCATCATGCCCATGAACATCGGGCTGAGCACGCCGTTGACGCGGCCAACGTAGGACTGTTCCGTCCATTGCAGGATCATCGTGTTGATCCCGATCTGGATGCAAGGGAACGTCAGCCCGTTCAGAAACTGCAGCACCAGGGTCAGCGGAACGCTGGTCGACAGCCCCATACCCACGATACAAACGGCGCTGATCGCCATCCCGAAGGCCAGCAGCATTTGGGGCGGAACCTTTTTGGCCATCCCCATAATGGCACCGCCGCCGATCAGCATCGCTACGCCGTTGACCGCCAGCAAAAATTGCAGGAACTCCTTGGGCTGACCCAAGCGTTCGGTAACGACGAACAATCCAAGCGTCTGGATGATCCCGACGGAGAAGCCGGCGATCGCAAACGTCACGCCCAGTACCTTCAGCACCGGGCTGCGCCATACGTACCGGAAGCCGTCGGCCAGTTCCTTGCGGATGCTGGCGGTTGGCTCGCGTTTTGCCTCCTGTTCCTCATCCGCCGGAAGCCGGAACAGCACCACGGCCGAGATCAGGAAAGCCACGCCCATGACGCCGACCGATACGTAGATTCCAAACTGGTGATAAGAGAAAATCCCCAGGGACGGCCCGATCACCATGAATATGGCCACCAGCGACTGGAACAACGCCATCCCCTGCTGCACCTTCTCCGGATGAACATGCTGCTTGAACAGCTTCATGACCGATGGCTGCGAGAATTGCGACAAAATCGCCGAGATAAAAGTCGCAAAATAGACCGTTTCCCACGAACCGTATAGCAAAGTCAGCAGTACGGCGAAGACCGAGACGGCGGACAGGAAGTCACACCAGATCATCGTCCGCTTCGGCTTCCACCGGTCGGCGAACGCCCCGCCGATGAAGGAGAACACGAAGATCGGCGCGAATTCCACGACGGAGATCAGCGAGATCGCCAGCGGATCGTTGTTGGTCTGATCTGTCACGAACATCAGAATCGCAAAGTTGCGGACCCAGATTCCGATCTGCAAGAACAGGTTGGAGATCAGGATCGTTTGGTAAAACCGATTCCGGAACAAACTTCCGGAAGCGGGCAAAGCCTGTGAACCGTTACTCATTGTGTAAGCACCTCATTATCTCATAACTAGAACTTTTCATACGCCAAAATCGTGATGGTCAGGTGAACTATAGATTATCCATATTTCATAGAGCTCTGTCAAATGTTTTTTGTAATCCGGCTTATCCAACGCCCAGTCCAGATGTTCGTTGAGAAAATCGCCGAGCAGCGGGTTGCTGCTCTTTATCTTAATCGACTTCCCCGCCGCCTCCATCCGTCTCGGGGCGGATTTATGCGCCCGGCTCGGGATGGAACTCGGGCCATAAAACAAGCCCCCTTGGCCCATAGTTAAGGCGCAAGAGGGCTACGACCCGCTTCCTTCTCTCTTAACACGAACTTATAGCTTAAACCGATCGATCTGGTGATGCATGTCCGCCGCCATTCGCGCCAGCCCTTCCGACGCCGAGGAGATCTCCTCCATGGACGCCAGTTGCTCTTCGGTCGCGGCCGTCACGCCCTGGAAGCTCTCCATGCTGTTGGCCGAGGTCGCCGCAATCTGTTCGACCGAACGGGCAATCTCATCGGCGCTGGCCGACATTTGCTCGGTAATGGCGGATACCTCGTGGATTTGTTCCGAGATCCGCTGCGTGGAGCGTTCGATCGCCTGGAAGGCGGTTTGCGCTTCTTCGGTTACGGACATCCCCCGCTCTACGTTGGCGTTTACTTTTTCATTCATCATATGGTAGGCCTTTCCGGTCATCTCAGTCATCTGCCCAATGTGCTGTTGAATCATTTCCGCCGTGGCCCGCGACTGCTCGGCCAGCTTCCGCACTTCCCCGGCCACGACCGAGAAGCCGCGGCCCTCCTCGCCGGCCCGTGCCGCTTCAATCGCCGCGTTCAAAGCCAGCAGATTGGTCTGATTGGCGATGTCCGAAATCGCGCTGCTCATGCCGGCAACCTGTTCGCTAAGCTCATTCATCTGCTGCATCAGCTCCGCCGATTCCAGCGTCGACCGGCGGATTTCCTCCATCTGCACTCCGACAAGGTTCACCTTCTCGCTTCCTTCCCGGACATCCCCCACCGTCTGCACGGACGATTCGACGATCGTACCGGACGCTTCGGCGATTTTTCGGATCCCCATGGACATTTCGTCCATCGTTTTGGCGCTTTCCGCCGAAGCGGAAGCTTGTTTCTCCGCATTATCGGACGCATCCTGAACGAGCTCGGCAACGTATTCGACGGCCTTGGCGTTCTGCTCCGTACCCGCGGTCAGCTCCTCGCTGGAAGCAGCCAATTGGCTTGCGGTTTCCGACATCTCCTGCACCATATGCCGCAGGGACGCCAGCATCTCGTTGTAGTTCACGGTCAACTGGCCGATTTCGTCCCTGCGGTTCGTGGCCACATCCTCGTTCAAGTACCCTTCGCTGACCCGTTTGGCCGAACGGTTCAATTGCTCGATCGGACGAGTGATGCTGCGGATCACGATAAACAGCAACACGCCGGCAACGATCAGGGTCACGGCTAAGACGATTAGGGCCGTCCAGAAAATCGGCATGGAAGCGTCGCGGAATTCCTGAAGGTTCAGCACGCCGACGATTTTAAAGCCCGTCAGCTCGTTCGTCGTAAAGTAAGCGCTCTGCTCAACCCCCGTCTCCGGGTTCTTGTACTGCTGGAATCCCGATACCTGCTCCTGTATCTGCTGAAGAAAATCGCCTTCCGCCGGCTCTCCGGCTCCGATGGTCGGGTGGGCGACGAATTTGTTGGTCCGGTCAATCAGATAGACGTAGCCGGTTGTGCCCAGGCGCACCTCCTGAACGATTTCATTCAGTTGGGCCATATCCAGGGAGATCGTGATCGCCCCTTTCCCGTCCTTTAGCGCACGGCTAATGAATAAGTTATAGTGGCCGGTTGTGCTCGAGATGAACGGATCGATAATCACCGTTTGGTCCGGCTGCTCGAGCGCTGCTTTGTACCAATCCCTGCCTCGCGGATCGTAATCCTGCTGGCCCGGATCAGGAGCTTTCATCCAAGCCCCGTTCTCATTGCCGATGGTCAAAATCTCCAACTCGGGGTGCTTCTCCATAAATAGCTCGATCAGATTCCTTACTTCCGGCGATTGGGCATCCACCTGCGTCGAATCGATCTGCATCGCCAACTGTTCGACGTTGCGAACCTCCGCCTCCACGATGTTGTTCAAGGTTTCGTTTAGCAAATTAATGCTCGACTCCGTGCTTTCATCCATTTTGACGTGCAGTTGTACGCCGGCGCTTCGAAAGCTGGAGTAGCCGATAAGCAAACTCGGAATGATCAGCATGACGGCAAAGATCAAAAACATCCGGTTGCGCAGCGTGCGAATCTCCAGCAGACTTCTTAGGCGGGCAAAAAAAGTTTTCATGATTCTCTCCCCTTTGGTGTGCATTACGAGTATTGTTGCTTAACCTGTCCGCAATTCAGCCACGCAGCGGACTGCCGTTCTTACATGCGCATTCTCGAAAATGCCCCTTTTCTAAAAATATCAATGACCGATATAACTATATTTCGACATTTTACGACCTCTTTTTAATGATTTTCTGAAAATATTATGAAATTGTAACTTTTATCGGATAAAAAAACAGCCGTTCGTCGAATGACGAAGGCCGTTTCCTCCGGGCAGCGATGCCCCAGCCGGGGCCTGCCGATTATTTGCTTTTTTCCGCGTACTCCCGTGTCCACTCGCGGCCGGCTTCCAGCCGGCTTTCCGCGCGTTCGATCGCCGCCGTCACCTGCAAGGTCGCCGTCCCGCCGTATACGTTACGGGCGTTCACGACGCTCTCCGGCTGCAGCACTCCATAAATGCTGTCGTCAAACAATGGCGAAAACTGCTTGAACTCCTCCAGCGTCAGATCCAGTAGATATTTGCCGTTCTGGATGCAATACAGCACGGTTTTGCCGATGACCTCGTGCGCCTGGCGGAACGGCAGGCCTTTGTTCGCCAGAAAGTCGGCGATATCGGTCGCGTTGGAGAAGTCCCGGTTGACCGCCTCGCGCATCCGCTCCTTGTTCACCTTCATCGTGGCGATCATCGGCGCGAACAGCTGTAACGCCCCTTGCAGCGTGGCGACCGTATCGAACATGCCTTCCTTGTCTTCCTGCATATCCTTGTTGTATGCCAGCGGCAACGACTTCAGTACGGTCAAGAGGCCCATCAGATTGCCGTACACTCGGCCCGTTTTGCCGCGAACCAGCTCCGGCACGTCAGGATTTTTCTTCTGCGGCATAATGCTGCTGCCGGTGCAGAACGCATCGTCCAGCTCGATGAAGCGGAATTCCGTGCTGCTCCACAGCACCAGTTCCTCGCTGAGGCGCGAGAGATGCATCATCAGGATGGAGGCGTCCGCCAGAAACTCGACGATAAAGTCACGGTCGCTCACCGCATCCAGACTGTTCTCGTATACGCCGTCAAAATGCAACTGTTCGGCCACGAAATGGCGATCGATCGGAAACGTCGTTCCGGCCAGCGCTCCTGCGCCCAGCGGCAGTACATTGATCCGCTTGTAGCTGTCCTTAAGACGCTCGATGTCGCGCTGGAACATGGACACGTACGCCAGCAGATGATGGGCGAACAGGATCGGCTGCGCCCGCTGCAGATGAGTGTACCCCGGCACAATCGTATCCAGATTGGATTTGGCTTGTCCCAGCAGCGCCTCCTGCAGCTCCTGCAGCAGGCCGACGAATTCCACCACCCGCTTGCGCAGGTAGAGATGCATATCCGTGGCCACCTGATCGTTGCGGCTGCGCCCGGTGTGCAGCTTCCCCCCCACCGAGCCGACCTCGTCGATCAGTTGCTTCTCGATGTTCATATGGATGTCTTCGTCCGACACGGAATACTCCAGCTCGCCGCGGCGGATTTTCAGCAGGACCTGATGCAAGCCTTCCTTAATCCTCTCAACGTCCTCTTCCGGGAGAATGCCGCATTTGCCCAGCATGGCGACATGCGCCAAGCTTCCCTGCACATCCTCCTCCGCCAGCGCTTTGTCAAACCCGATCGAAGCGGTATATTCCTCGACTAAACGGTTGGTCTGCTTCGTAAAGCGTCCACCCCACAGCTTGCTCACCTAACCCACTCCTTAACTCGAAACTTGCTTGTTATGCGTCAACTCGAACAAGTCACATTACTTGCCGCTGTTCTGCGCCACACCCGTGCCAACCTTCAACCGCAACGCGTTCAGATGGATGAAGCCCGTCGCATCGCCTTGGTCGTACGCTTGCGTCGGATCGGCCTCCATCGTGGCGATGTCCGGGTTGTACAGGCTGACCGGACTTTTCACGCCGGCGGCGATGATGTTGCCTTTGTACAGCTTCACGCGCACCGTGCCCGTCACGTTCTTCTGGCTCTCCGTCACCAGCGCCTGCAGCGCCAGGCGCTCCGGCGCGAACCAGAAGCCGTTGTACACCAGCGTACTGTAGCGGGTGATCAGGCTGTCGCGCAGGTTCATGACCTCGCGGTCCATCGTCAGCGACTCCATTTTGCGATGGGCCGTGAACAGGATCGTCCCGCCCGGCGTCTCGTATACCCCGCGGCTCTTCATGCCGACGAAGCGGTTCTCCACCATGTCGACGCGGCCGATGCCGTGTTTGCCGCCCAACTCGTTGAGCTTCTCCATCACCGCGAGCGGGTTCAACCGTTCGCCGTTCAGCGCCACGCAATTGCCCTGCTCGAACTCCAGCTCCAGGTACTCCGGCTGATCCGGCGCATCCTCCGGCGACGCGCTGAGCAGGAACATGTCTTTGTTCTCGGGCGCGGATGCGTCGAACCACGGATCCTCCAGTACGCCGCTTTCATAGCTGATATGCAGCAGGTTGCGGTCCATCGAATACGGCTTGGCCGCCGAGGCCGTGACCGGAATGCCGTTGGCTTCCGCATAGGCGATCATCTCCGCCCGTCCCGGGAAGCGGTCGCGGAATTCGCTGAGCCGCCAAGGGGCGATCACGCGGATCTCCGGCGCCAAAGCGGCCGCCGCCAGCTCGAAGCGCACCTGGTCGTTGCCTTTGCCGGTCGCGCCGTGGGCGATGGCCGTGGCGCCTTCCGCGCGGGCGATCTCGACCATCCGCTTCGCGATCAGCGGGCGGGCGATACTGGTTCCCAGCAGATATTGCCCCTCATATAAAGCGCCCGCCTGGAACATCGGGTAAATAAAGTCCTTGGCGAATTCGTCGCGCAGGTCGTCAATGTAGACTTTGGAAGCCCCGGTCGCGAGCGCCTTCGCTTCGAGCCCGTCCAGCTCCTCCTTTTGGCCGATGTCGGCCGTAAACGCGATGATTTCCGCATCGTACGTTTCTTTTAACCATTTCAGGATCACGGACGTATCCAAGCCGCCGGAGTACGCCAGTACGATTTTTTCCTTTGCCATGATTCCTAGTCCTCCCCGAAAAAATTATCCCATCAACGCGGCCATCAGCGCTTTCTGCGCATGCAGCCGGTTCTCCGCCTGATCAAAAATAATCGAATGCTCCCCGTCGATCACGCCTTCGCTCACTTCCTCGCCCCGGTGGGCCGGCAGGCAGTGCATAAAGACATAATCCGGCTTCGCGTGCCGCGCCAGCTGCTCGTCGACCTGGTAATCGCGGAAGGCCGCCTCGCGCGCCTTCTGTTCTTCCTCGAAGCCCATGCTCGCCCACACATCGGTGTAAATGGCGTCCGCGTCTTGAACCGCCGCCTTCGGATCGCGAACCACCTCGATGACCGCGCCCGTCGCCTTGGCGATCTCCCGCGCATCCGCCACGATTTGCGGGTCCGGCTCGTATCCTTCCGGGCTGGCGACCGACACGTGGACGCCCAGCTTCGCCCCGCCGATCATCAGCGAGTGCGCCATGTTGTTGCCGTCGCCGACGTAAGCCAGCTTAAGTCCCTGCAGCGTGCCTTTATGCTCGTAAAGCGTCTGGTAATCGGCCAGCACCTGGCACGGATGGGCCAAGTCGCTTAGTCCGTTGATCACCGGCACGGTCGCGTAACGGGCCAGATCGACCACTTTATCGTGTCCGAAGGTCCGGATCATGATGCCGTCCAGGTAGCGCGACATGACCCCCGCCGTATCGGCGATCGTCTCGCCGCGTCCGAGCTGGATGTCGTTTTTGCTGAGAAAAAGAGCATGGCCCCCCAGTTGGTACGTGCCCACTTCAAAGGACACCCGCGTCCGCGTCGACGATTTTTCGAAGATCAACCCGACGGTTTTCCCCTTCAGCGGCTGGTACACCTCGCCATTCTTTTGCTTGCGCTTCAGCTCGACGGCCAAATCGATCAAATAGTGGATCTCTTCGGTCGTATAATCGGTCAGTTCAATTAAATCGCGGCCGCTTAAGTTCATGCCGCTGCGTTTCGATGGTTCCAGCAAAGTCATGGGTTCAGTTCCCCTCCTTGGAAATATAGGCGGCAACGACCTCGGCCAAAATCGCCACGGCCTGATCGATTTCCTCCTTCGACACCTTGAGGTTCGGCAGCAGGCGGATCACGTCAGGACCGGCGGTGACGAACAGCAGGCCGTGCCGCTGGCCAAGCAGAACAATGTCGCCAACCGGACCGGCGCATTCGATCCCGATCAACAAGCCTTTGCCGCGCACCTCTTTGACGAACGGCACTTCCTTGAACGTCTCCTTCACGAGGCCGACCAAGTAATCGCCCATTTCCGCCGCGTGCTCCGGAATGCGCTCCTCCTGCATCGTCTCCAGCGTCGCGATGATTGCCGACGTGACGATCGGGTTGCCGCCAAATGTCGAAGCGTGGCTACCCGGAGGAAACGCCTCGCGCAAATATTCCTTGGCCAGCATCGCCCCGGCCGGCAGGCCGCTGGCAATCCCTTTGGCCGACGTGAAAATATCCGGTTCGATGCCGTAATGCTGATGGGCAAACCATTTGCCCGTACGTCCCATGCCGGTCTGCACCTCGTCGATAATCAGCAGCAGCCCCTGCGCCTTGCACAGCTCGGCCAGCTCCTGCACGAACGCCGGATCGACCGGATACACGCCGCCTTCGGCCTGCACCATCTCCAGCATGATTCCCGCCGTCTGCGGGCCGATCGCCGCTTTCAGCGCCGGGATGTCATGCAGGGGCACGGTTTTGAAGCCTTCCGGGAGCGGCAGATAGCCGTCCTTAACCTTAGGCTGGCCGGTCGCGGTCAGCGTAGCCAGCGTCCGGCCATGGAACGACTGCTCGAACGTAATCATCTCGTAGCGGTTGGTCCCTTTGATCTTCTGATGGTAGCGCCGCGCCAGCTTGATTGCCGCTTCGTTCGCTTCGGCGCCGCTGTTGCAGAAGAAAACGACGTCCGCGCAGCTGATCTCCGTCAGCTTCCGCGCTGCCGTCTCCTGCTGCGGGATGTGGAACAGGTTGCTCACATGCCACAGCTCATCCAGTTGGGCCTTTACCTTGGCGGCCACCTTCTCCGGGGCGTGCCCCAGGTTAGCGACCGCGAGGCCGCTCATGAAATCGAGGTAGCGGTTGCCCTTGTCGTCCCATAGCCAGCTGCCCTTCCCTTTGACCAGGCGAATCGGGTACCGGGCATAGCTGGGGAACAACGCGCTGGGGCTGCTCCCTTCCGCTGCGTCCGCGGCTGCAGCGGCGCCGCCGGCTCCGGTTGCCGGAACCGTAGTTGCTTCTTTCAGATCGCTTTGCGCCATCGTTTTTTCCACTCCCATCTTCTTCATAACTAATATAACCTTGTACCAACCGATTCGCTACGCCATCCGCACAATTCGGGTGCCGATGCGTTCGCCGGCCAGCAGCTTGCCAAGCACGCCAGGCACGCTGCCGCCCACGATGACGGCTTCCTTCACGCTGCCGCTAATGCAGGCCACTGCAGCACGCACCTTCGGGATCATGCCGCCGTAGATTTCTCCGGTCGAGATCATGTCTTCGATTTGCTGTACGGTGATGGAATCCAGCACCTTCTTTTCGGTCCCGGTCATTTTCAAAATGCCCGGCACGTCGGTCACAACGATCATCCGCGACACGCCGAGAGCGGAGGCGACGGCGCCTGCAGCCGTGTCGGCGTTTATGTTATAACGCTGCTGGCCGTCAGCACCGATGCCAACGGGAGCGATCACCGGAATGTAACCGAGGTCCAGCACCCCGCCGATCAGTTCGGCGTTGACGTCCGTCACGTCGCCGACGAGTCCGACCTCTTTGCGGTTCGCGACCGGCTTCGCCCGCAGCAGGCTTCCGTCCACGCCGGACAGGCCCAACGCCTTCCCGCCGTTTTGGGCGATGCGGCGCACGATCGTCTTGTTGATGCTGCCCGCCAGCACCATTTCCACGACGTCCAGCACTTCCTCCGTCGTATAACGCAGCCCGCCGACGAACTTGCTTTCAATCCCCAGCTTGCCGAGGTTATCGGAAATGGCCGGGCCGCCGCCGTGCACGATGACCGGCTGTACCCCGTCCTTCTGCAACTGCACCAGGTCGGCAAAAAAAGAATCCGGCAGCTCCGCGAGCGTGCTGCCGCCACATTTCATCACAAACATTGCCATTGCTTGGTTGTCTCCTTTCCGGAGTTATCTTATCTGGTTAATGATTTATCTTATGAATTCATTAGGTTCGATAAGCCG
This sequence comes from Paenibacillus sp. JL3B1040, assembly GCF_057063165.1. Lineage (NCBI taxonomy): Bacteria > Bacillati > Bacillota > Bacilli > Caryophanales > Paenibacillaceae > Paenibacillus > Paenibacillus tiangongensis. The sequence continues at coordinate 5,206,498 of NZ_CM169317.1, forward strand.
CGTTAATGCGGACGTAGTCATAGGTCAGATCGCAGCCCCAGGCCGTCGCTTCGCCGTTGCCGTTATGCAGGTCGACGGAGATGGCCACTGTATCGCCCTTCAAATAGGCGAGCGCCTCCTCCTCGTCGAAAGGAATCGGACGCGAGCCCGTCAGCACGGCGATGTCGCCCAGCTTGATATCGACCGTCTCCGGGTTGACCGGCTCGCCGGCGCGGCCGACCGCGGCGATGATGCGGCCCCAGTTGGCGTCGGCGCCAAACACCGCCGATTTGACCAGGCTCGAGCCGACGACCGTCTTGGCGATCGCGCGGGCGGAGTCGTCGGTCACGGCGCCGCGGACCGCCACTTCCACGAGGCGCGTGGCGCCTTCGCCGTCGCGGGCGATCGCCTTGGCCAGCGTCTCGCACACGTGGCGGAAGGCTGCGGCGAACGTATCCCAATCGGCATGAGCGGACGACAGCTCCCGGTTGCCGGCCAACCCGCTGGCCAGCGCCAGCAGCATGTCGTTCGTGCTCGTATCGCCGTCGACGGTGATCATGTTAAACGTCGCGTCGGTCGTTTGCCCGAGCAGGCTTTGCAGCGCCTGCGGCTCAATGGCGGCGTCGGTCGTGACGAACGCCAGCATGGTGGCCATGTTCGGATGAATCATGCCCGAACCTTTGGCGGCCCCGGCGATCGTCACCTCGCGGCCGTCGACGTCGAGCTTCACGCACACCTCTTTCTTCACGAGGTCCGTGGTCAGGATCGCTTGACAGAACTGCTCGGCCCCCACGCCGTTCGCCGCCAACGCCGCCGGCAATCCGGCGATGCCGGCGTGGACGCGGTCCATCGGCAGCAGCTCGCCGATGACGCCGGTGGAAGCTACGGCGACTTCGTGTTCGCCGAGCCCGAACGCTTCCGCCGCCGCGGCGCGCATCGCGTACGCGTCGGCTTCGCCCTGCGCGCCGGTGCACGCGTTGGCGTTGCCGCTGTTCACGACGACGGCCCGCAGCCGCCGCCCGCTTGACGCGACGCTCTCGCGCGTCACTTTGAGCGGCGCGGCCTGGAATACGTTCGTCGTGTAAACCGCCGCGGCTACCGCCGGCACCTCGCAGAGGATCGCGCCGAGATCGTTGCGCGTCGTCTTCTTCAGACCGCAATGCAAGCCGCCGGCCCGAAACCCTTTTGGCGAAGTGATACTCCCCTCCGGCGCTGCTCGAAATAAACTAACCACTCCCATGACGTACTCCTTTCACAAGCCGATAAAGTAGATATTACCTATGGATAAACCGGCGTCAGCTTCAAGCCGGTCGTCTCTTCCCAGCCCATCATCAGATTCAGGTTCTGAATCGCTTGCCCGGCCGCGCCTTTGACCAAGTTGTCAATGACGGACACGATCGTCAGCCGGCCCGTCCGCGCATCCGCCGCAAAACCGATGTCGCAGTAGTTGGAGCCAAACACCTCTTTGGTTGCCGGCCATTTGCCGGTATCCCGGATACGAACGAACGGACGCCCCTCGTAATATTGGCGGTACAGTTGGACCAGATCTTCCTCCGTATACGCCCCCTTAAGCTGGGCGTACATCGTGCACATAATCCCCCGCGTCATCGGGGCAAGGTGCGTCGTGAACGTCACCGTCACCGGTTCGCCGGCGATTTGCCCCAAGGTTTGCTCGATCTCGGGGATATGCTGATGTTTGTTGACTTTATATACTTTCATATTTTCATTGATTTCCGCGTAATGGTTCGTCAGGCTCATGCCACGGCCCGCGCCGGACACGCCCGACTTGGCGTCGATGATGATGCTGGCCGGATCGATCCAACCCGCGCTTAGCGCCGGGATCAGGCCGAGCAGGGTAGCGGTCGGATAGCAGCCCGGGTTGGAGACCAGCTCCTTGCCCTGCACCTCGTCGCCGTAAATTTCGGCCAGACCGTACACGGCCCGCTCCAGCCATCCGGCTGCCGGAGCTTCATGTTTATACCAAGCCTCGTATTCGTTGCCGTCCTTGAGCCGAAAATCGCCGGACAAGTCGATCACCTTGAGCCCGGCTTCAAGCAACTGCGGTACCAGCTTGGCGCTGACCCCGGACGGCGTGGCCGTAAACACGACATCGGCCTTCGCCGCAAGCTCCTCCGGATTCAAGCCGTCCAGCGGCTGAAAGATGATCTCCGACAAATGCGGAAACCCGTCCGTCAAGGGCTCCCCGGCGCTGGAGACGGAAATGACCGAAACGATCTCGGCCTGCGGATGTCCCCATAAAAAACGAATCAGCTCCACGCCCCCATACCCCGTGGAACCGACGATCGCGACTTTTACTTTTTCCCCGTTCACTCTGCTAACCTCGCTTCCTCTCCCATGTATAAGCCGATGAAACGGCGTTATGCATAAATCCGTAGTAAATATGTATTATTATACAGCCGAACTTATATAAATACAACAGCTCTCGCAAAAAATTTCCCCTTGCATGTCAGGCTTCCCCAAGCCGGCTTTTATTGCATGACCCGAATCAAGTATATTAAGAAGGGGTTTGGTTATATACCGTAAACGAAGGAGGAGATGCAGGATGACGACCGGTAAAACGATCGCATTCGTATACGCTCATCCCGATGATGAGACGTTTGGCTGTGCTTATCTGATCCGGCAGATCGCCGATGAAGGGGGCCGCGCCGTCCTGTTGACGGCCACTCGGGGAGACGCGGGCAAAACCGGGCATTTGGGAAAGATGACGCGCGAGCAGTTGGCTGCCCGAAGAGATAAGGAACTGGAGAAGGCCGCCGGGATCCTGGGCATCTCCGTCGTGGAGCAGTTGGGACTGCCGGATGGCAAGCTGAAGGCGGAGGAGCCGGGGATGATGCAGGAGAAAATTGCCGATTTCTTGCGGCGCCATCAGGCGGAAGTGGTGGTCACGTTCCCGGAGGACGGTCTCTCCGGACATCCGGATCATATCGTGATCCACCATGCCGTGAACGAGGTCGTACTTGGCGGGCAGGCGCCTGCCGTGCAGAAGTTGTATTACAACCAATTCGGATCGTATGCTTCCGATCATTCCAGCGTGCTGCGCGTGGAAGCCGGCAACCGCTGGGAAGCCAAACGCCGGGCGCTGGCCGCCCATGAATCGCAAATCGGGAGCGTAGAGCGGGTGTTCGGCGTTTTGGGACCGGAGGTACCGCCCGGCCACCGGTTCGAGTCGTTCGAGTTGATTTGGGAGCGGGGCGAGCGGTTTCCTGGGAAATCCGAGCAATCCATCTACGACGGCTTGCTATAACAAAAAACGTCCGAAATTCCTCGGACGTTTTTTTCGTTTGGGGTTAAGTGAGGAGGGCTCGGGGCTTACTGTGCGGGTGCTATTGCACGATTATCCCGTTCGCTCAGATCGTAAAGAGTAACCGACAAGCTTACATGTTATATGTTCCCGTCCGGGTCCCCTGAACAAAAGGGATAATGGCGCAAAGCAGCCCCACAAACACTACAACACCTCAACTATTCGCCCTGCACTTTTTTAAACCCTTCCCCCAGCACCTCATGGGCATTCGTGATGATCACAAAAGCGTTTGAGTCGATCGTCTGCACCAGTGTCTTAAGCCGCGTTACTTCGCTTTGCCCGACCACGACCATCAGCACGGTCCGCGCATCGCCGGTATAGCCGCCGCGGCCGTCCAGCTTGGTCAGCCCCCGGTCCAGGTGGGTAAGCACCGCCTGCGAAATCTCCTCCGTCCGCTCGGCAATAATATAAGCAACCTTCGTATAATTGAAGCCAAGCTCGATGACATCGATGATCTTGCCGGTGATGTACAAGCCGATCAAGGCGTACAGCGCTTTTTCCAGAGACAGCAAAGCCCCCGCCATTGCGATGACGATCCCGTCCATCATCACGACGCAGACGGAGAGGCTGAGGCCGCTGTATTTCTGGATGATTTGCGCCAAGGTGGATAACCCGCCGGTTGACCCCCGGCCCCGGAACACGATACCGAGCCCAAGCCCCACGCCGATACCTCCATATAAAGAAGCCAGCAACGGATCCGTCGTTGGCACGGGAATCTCTCGCGTCAGAAAGACGAAAAACGGCAGCACCACCGTGCCCAGCAAAGAACGGATGGAATAATCGCGCCCGAGCAGCAAATAGCCTGCGACAAACAAAGGGATGTTCAGCGCCCACTGAGTATAAGCCGGTTCAATTCCAATCAGGTACTGAACAATGATTGAAATCCCCGACACTCCGCCCGAAGCGATATTGCTGGGCACCAGAAACAGGTTAAACGCCAAAGCGGTAATCAGCGAACCGGCGATAATCATCACCGTATCCAGGGTGTGGCGAACCGGGCCGGTGACCGGGATATAATCATGGAATCTGCGTTTGCGGACTTTCGGCGGCATTCCTGCCCCTCCTTATTTGCTTATCAATAGGTACCCAAAAGAAAACCCACCCGTACCAAGTGTGGCTAAGGTGGGTGATATGAACAACGGCTCGGTCGGGCAGGATGCCCTAATAGCACCCGCCGTTCAGCTCTCCGTCCTAATCTGGCTGCGCAGATACCCGTCGATAAAAGCGTCCAGATCCCCGTCCATCACCGCGCCGACGTTGCCCGTCTCCACGGAAGTCCGGTGATCCTTGACCATGCTGTACGGGTGGAACACGTACGAGCGGATCTGGCTGCCCCAGGCGATGTCCGACTGCTCGCCGCGGATTTCGTCCAACTCGCGCTGCTGCTCCTCGATTTTGCGTTCGTACAGCTTGGAGCGGAGCATCGTCATCGCCCGTTCGCGGTTCTTGATCTGCGAGCGTTCGTTCTGGCAGGTGACGACGATCCCGGTCGGAATATGGGTGATCCGCACCGCCGAGTCGGTCGTGTTGATATGCTGACCGCCGGCGCCGCTGGCGCGGTACGTATCGATTTTCAAATCCTCGGTGCGGATGTCGACCTCCACATCATCGCTGATTTCCGGCACGACGTCGCAGGAGACGAAGGACGTATGCCGGCGTCCGGAAGCGTCGAACGGCGAAATGCGTACCAGCCGGTGCACGCCCTTCTCCGCCTTCAGGTAGCCGTAGGCGTTGTAGCCCTTGATCAACAGCGTAACGCTCTTGATCCCGGCTTCGTCGCCCGGCAGGTAGTCCAGCGTCTCGACCTTGAAGCCGCGCTTCTCCGCCCAGCGGGTGTACATCCGCAGCAGCATTTGGCCCCAGTCCTGGGACTCGGTGCCGCCGGCGCCGGGATGCAGCTCGAGAATCGCGTTCATTTTGTCGTATGGCTGGTTGAGCAGCAGCTGGAGTTCAAACTCCTCCAGCTTCTTCACGAGCGCCGCGACAGAGCCCGCGATCTCGCCGGCCAGCGACTCGTCGCCTTCCTCTTCGGCGAGCTCGGCCATCATTTCCAGCTCGTCATATTCGTTCTGCAGTGCCGCATACTGGTCGACGGAAGATTTCACCGCGTTCATCTCGGCGATGATCCCCTGGGCTTTCTCGTTATCGTCCCAGAAATCCGGCGCCGCCATTTTCTCCTCAAAGTTGGCGATCATCTCTTGCTTCAGATCTAAGTCAAAGAGACCCCCTAAGGTTGGTTAATTTCTTCGCGATTTCGCGCATGTCCTGTTTCACGTTCGCATCGATCATACGTTGAATCACCTTTCTTTCTTCAAATTCGCTGCCACACGGGCAAAAACGGGCGACCCGGGGATTCCCAGGCCACCCGTTGTTCTTCATTGTCAGTCAGACTTATGCGTTCTGACCGTGGCAGTGTTTATACTTCTTCCCGCTGCCGCACGGGCACAGGTCGTTGCGTCCGACGGTATCACCGCGTTTGACCGGGCGTTTCTCGGCCGGCTCGCCGCTGGTGGAGATTTTGCTCTCCTCCACAACCGCCTGACGCTCCTGATTCGTTTCGATTTGCGCCTTCATAATATAGGTAGCCACTTCTTCTTGAATGCTGGCGACCATGTTATTAAACATTTCGTAGCCTTCAAATTGATACTCGCGCAGCGGATCGGTACCGCCGTAAGCCCGGAGATGAATCCCTTGACGCAATTGATCCATCGCGTCGATATGGTCCATCCACTTGCTGTCCACGGCGCGAAGCGCGATGACTTTCTCGAACTCGCGCACCATTTCCGGACCGATCGCCTCTTCGCGCGTGTTGTATTTGGTCAGGACGAGCTCAAAAATAGACTCGACCATCTCGTTCGGTTCTTTGCCCCACAGATCGTCTTTGGATACGGCGCCTTCGTCCAGCAGCTTGCTGTTGACGTAATCGGCAACCTCCTGCAGCTCCCAGTTCTCCGGCAGCTCGTCAGCGGTATGGGCTTCAACGACCCGTTCGATGACCGGCTTGATCATATCGAGAACGATCTGCTTGATGTTCTCCGATTCCAGCAGCTCGCGGCGTTGTTTATAGATGATTTCGCGTTGTTGGTTCATCACGTCGTCATATTGCAGGACGACTTTGCGCACGTCGAAGTTGTTGCCTTCGACGCGTTTCTGTGCGGATTCGACGGCACGAGTGATCATTTTGCTCTCGATCGGCTGGTCCTCTTCGAAGCCAAGGCGGTCCATCATGTTCAGCACGTTATCCGCGCCGAACCGCTTCATCAATTCGTCACCCAGCGACAGGTAGAACTGCGTGGATCCCGGGTCGCCCTGACGGCCGGCACGGCCGCGCAGCTGGTTATCGATCCGGCGCGATTCGTGGCGCTCGGTACCTATGATATGCAGGCCGCCCAAATCGGGTACGCCCTCGCCGAGCAAAATGTCGGTACCGCGGCCCGCCATATTGGTGGCAATCGTTACCGAGCCCGGTTCCCCGGCGCGGGAGATGATTTCCGCTTCCTCCGCATGATATTTCGCGTTCAGCACCTTATGCGGCACGCCTTTGCGCTTCAGCATTTCCGATACGCGCTCGGAGTTCTCAATCGATACTGTACCGACGAGCACCGGTTGTTTTTTCTTGTGACGCTCAACGATTTCTTCTACGACCGCCTTGAACTTGCCGTCGACGCTCTTATACACGACGTCCGGCATGTCGAGGCGCTGGTTCGGCCGGTTGGTCGGGACCTGCAGCACTTCGAGACCGTAGATTTTCTTGAATTCCTCTTCCTCGGTTTTCGCCGTACCGGTCATCCCGGCCAGCTTGCGGTACATCCGGAAGTAGTTCTGGAACGTAATCGTCGCCAGCGTCATGCTTTCGTTCTGAACCTCGATGCCTTCTTTGGCTTCGATCGCCTGATGCAGACCGTCGCTGTACCGGCGGCCTTGCATGATCCGGCCCGTAAATTCGTCAACAATCAGCACTTCGTCTTCGGTTACGACGTAGTCGACGTCGCGGCGCATGATGACATTCGCTTTCAGCGCCTGCACCACATGGTGGTTCAGCGTAACGTGTTTATGATCGTACAAATTATCAATGCCGAAGACGCGTTCCGCTTTGGCGACCCCTTTTTCGGTCAGCGAAACGGCCTTGACTTTAATGTCTATGGTAAAGTCCTCTTCCGGCGTCAACGTCTTCACGAACCGGTCCGCTGCATAATACAGCTCCGTCGATTTCTGAGCTTGGCCGGAAATGATGAGCGGCGTCCGCGCTTCATCGATCAAAATGGAGTCCACTTCGTCAATGATACAAAAATACAGCGGCCGCTGTACCATCTGTTCTTTGTAAAGCACCATATTGTCGCGCAGGTAGTCGAACCCGAATTCGTTGTTCGTCCCGTACGTGATGTCGCAAGCGTAAGCTTCCTGTTTCTGCTCATGCTCCATGCCGTTCAGGTTCACCCCTACGGTCATGCCAAGGAAGTTGTAAATCTGCCCCATCTGCTGGCTATCGCGTTGTGCCAAGTAGTCGTTGACGGTAACGACGTGCACGCCTTTCCCCAGGAGCGCATTCAAATAAACCGGCAGGGTTCCGACCAGCGTCTTCCCTTCACCGGTTTTCATCTCCGCGATTCGGCCTTCGTGAAGCGCCATACCGCCGACCAACTGTACGTCGAAGTGACGCATGCCCAGCGTGCGCTTGGAAGCTTCCCGTACCGTGGCAAAAGCTTCCGGCAGCAGCTCATCCAGCGTTTCGCCTTTCTCGATCCGTTCCCGGAACTCGGCGGTTTTCGCCTGCAACTGCTCGTCCGATAGCGCCTCAAATTGCGGCTCCAATGAATTAATATAATCTACCGTCTTCATGAGACGTTTGACATCACGTTCGTTCGTGTCGCCAAAAATCTTCTTTACTAATCCCAGCATGATTTACCCCTTTCACGCATAAACAGATGATTTGCCTAAATTGTAACAGTTTGTAAGGCATGCCGCAACACGCTCCGTCATGTCTGCACTGCGGTAAAGCGCCTTTGTATACGAATAAAGAGCCCTATCCGCGGGCGGATAAGGCTCGTTTCCTTTGCGTTCGGATCACAGGAATTACCACCTGGTTCAACCCATCGTCATAATTATACGATCCGCCGGGGTATTAGTCCTGCTCGATCAAACCGTATTTGCCGTCATTGCGCTTGTAAACGACGTTGACTTCCTTGGTATCGATGTTCGAGAAAACGAAGAAGTTGTGTCCTACCATATTCATTTGCAAAATCGCTTCCTCGACGTCCATCGGCTTCAAGGTGAAGCGCTTCGTGCGGACCACTTCCAGCTCGTCGTCGCTTTCATCCAGCGCCACGGAGCCTGCGGTTGCCCCCTCGACAAAGAGGCTGTTCTTCACGCCTTTCTGACGCAGCTTACGGTTGATTTTCGTTTTGTGCTTGCGAATTTGACGCTCGAGCTTGTCCACAACCGCATCAATGGATGCGTACATGTCGTCGCTGCGGTCCTCCGCGCGAAGCACAACGCCGATCAGAGGAATCGTTACCTCGACCGCGTGCAAACCTCGTACCACACTTAATGTGACAGTACCGTCTGAGGTGGGGGGTGCATCAAAGTACTTGTCAAGCCGGCTGAGTTTCTTGTCTACGTAGTCACGCAAGGCCTCAGTCACTTCAATCTGCTGTCCTCGAATACTAAAATTCATAGGGCACTCCTCCTTTGCTTTGCACCTTCATTATACCATGGCGTAAAGGCAAAGTAAAAAATGTTAAAGGGCCGTAAAACGGCCCGGCATCGGCATCCTAACGCGGGTTAGGCGGCCATTCCCCATCCTATAGGGTACGGCGCCGCCTTCCGGCTCCCCGCCAGCGATTCAACAACATCGCGAACGCCGCGCCGCATACCGCCCCGATCGTATCCAGCACCACGTCCTGCACCAGCGCCGTCCGTCCCGGGGTCAAGCTCTGATGCCACTCGTCCGTGCAGGCATAAAGGAACGCGATCAGGACCGCGTAGACATAGCGCCGTCCGCCGTTGGTCCGCGCATTCCCGCCTAGCGCGAACACGAGTAGAGCCGCCAACAGAGCATAACTGCCGAAATGCGCCGCTTTGCGGATGAAGAACTCGATAAAGCTCGCCCCGCCCACGCTCTCCACGCTGATTTCATGCCCGCCGTAGCTGAACCGGATCCCGCCGAACCAGTCGGCGATCCATTGGTCCGAGGTGTTTTTTTCGATATCCGGCACCAGGGACTGCTCCTCATACGACTGGGATGAGAACGCAAAAAGGATCGCCATCAAAGCGATCGCCGGCAGCCAGCGGAGCCAAGGCCGAAGGTTGTGCATGGGGGTCACCTCGTTTGCTTATTTGTTTGTGAAACGAATACATAAGAAAACCCCGGGTTCCCCCGGGGAGTTGCTAGCGAATCTTTAATTGTTAACCATCGTACCGTTCATATGTAGGTCGGCTCTGCCGGGATGATTACAGTTTGATTACGTTAGCGGCTTGTGGACCACGAGCGCCTTCAACGATTTCGAACTCGACGGATTGGCCTTCTTCCAGCGTTTTGAAGCCTTCGGATTGGATCGCGGAGAAGTGTACGAATACGTCGCCGCCTTCTTCAGTTTCGATGAAACCGTAGCCTTTTTCTGCGTTGAACCATTTTACTTTACCTTGCATGCACTAACATTCCCTTCATTATCAAATAAGAGTGTGATCCTTGTAACCAAGCCCCACATGTCTGACTATACCACCCGAACTTATCCAGTGTCAATTGCCAAAGAAAAGGTTTTACTGTAAATAAAATGTAAAGTTTTGTCGAAGTGGTGATCTTTATTATCACTCCTGATCTTTATTACCCACAATATAAGTCTGATGAAACATAAAAATTTGTCAAAACCTTTTTACACAAAAAAACACACTGCCATCGCGTCTGCAGGACGCCAACAAGTGTGCTCGTATATATTTTTGGTATAAAGCCCTTTATTTCCGCCGATCCATTAAAATACTGTTCGGCGAATATGAAACTTCATACGCGTTACGCTGGGCCTTAGCCTGTTTACGCTGCTGCAGCCAATCCGAAGCTTCTTGTCTGTAATATTCCATACGTTGAATAATTTGCGCATCATATCGAGTGATCGCTCGTAACTTATCCTTTTGAAGGGAATTCATTGAATCTTGTTTAGCCGAATCGAGAATTTGATCAAGAACTTGCTGACGCTTCTCAACATAATCCGACAGTTCTTCCGCAGATGCCTGATCCAGGCGCAATAGCAAAGCTTCTGTCAGTATCCGTAGCTCCTCTAACTGCTTATCCATGGTTACCATCAGATCCGGCCACTTTAGCCGCCTGAACCCATGCTTCACGAAGATCAAGCAAATAACCTAAAGCCTCTTCGGCAGGAGCTGCCTCCTTTTTGATATTGGCTTGGAGCAACTGACGATTGATATATTCGTAAAGTGAAGCCAAATTTTGCGAAATGGCATAGCCGTAGTCCAACGTGACCATCAATTCGCTTATGATAGCTTGCGCTTTGTTTAACATAGTATTGGTTTTATCGAAGTCCCGCTCCTGTATCCCCTCGATCCCTCCGCGTATAAACCGGATTGCCCCATCATAAAGCATGATTAATAATTGGCCAGGGGTAGAGGTGGTTACAGAGGATTGACGGTACTTTTCATAGGGAGACGTAATCATCTTTCTTCACTCCTAATCGGGGAATCACTGGGACAGCAAATTAGTAATGCTCATCGACTGTGAATTCAACTGATTTATGGCATTCTCCATAGCCGTGAACTGGGAGTAATACCTGGTCTCCATCGATGTCAACTTCCTTTGCAAGTCGTAAATTCGCTGATTGACATCTTTTAATTCCTTCCCCATTACGCTTTCGGTGTTATAGGCGGAAGTCAGACTAGTAGAGTATTTGTCTGTACCGGCACGTTCGGAAATGGCTTCCAAGGAACCCGCCAATTTATCATGTAGCTTATTAAATAATCCGCCAGTTCCGTCTGATCCGACAAACATCTCCAAGACTTGATCCGGGTTGTCCTCGATCGCTTTACGCAGTTTAGCCTCACCTTGCTCATCAAGAATCAGTTTACCGTTCTCGTAATATTGACCTGTGGTAATACCGATCGAACTCAAACTGATGGAAGTTCCCTCTACACCGGCCGTCACTATGACCTCTCGCATGTTCCATACCGTAGCGCTTAGAATCTCATCGTTTCGCAGCAAGCCGCTCTGTGCTTTTTCTTGCCATCTTTTAATATCATCTTCCTTCAATTCCTTTTTCTGTTCATCGGTTAGCGGAGAATAGTCCCGATACCGTTGTTCATTCAGTTTCCCGTTAATCTTCTCCAATACCGCATTGTAATCCTTGATGAATGACTTTACCGTCTCAACGATTTTGTCCGCATCTGTCTTGGTTTCAATAACAGCAGGCTTATCCGTTTCGGTCTTATCCAGAAGTGTAATCTCGACCCCGTTAAGCGTAAAAGTATTACTGCTATACTCAAGCGGTTGTCCGTTTACCTTGATCTTAGCTTTCTCTCCGCCTTCGTAGTCCCCTGTCAACTTAAAGGCGGTCGTCAATGAACCTCCAAACGTAACATCTTCGCTTCCGTACTCTTTAGACTTAAGGGTGATCTTCCCGGTTGCTTCATCCAATACCGCCATTACATTAGCCTTAGTATCACTATTGATCTTACGGAGCACGGACTCGATCGTATCCGATTTGGAGAACTCCAGGTTTACCGCATCACTTCCGGGGCGCGTAATCGTCAGTACATACTTATCATCTGTCCCCCCTGGATCAATCGAACTCAATGTCGATTTCTTGGAGACCCCGGTTCCCAGACTTTCTATACTGGTCTTGGAGCGTTGCGTTGCTAACTGTTCCACTTCAACCGTCATCTTGACCTGGCTCGCCGCTGAAGTTGCCTTAACACTAATCGCGTTGGTATCTCCGGTAACCACGGACTTATAAGGGTTCATTGAAGAACTACTCTTATAGCTCCATAATTTATTGTTACGGAAGTCTACCAATTGACTATTGATCTCTCTATAATAATCCCGCTTCCATTCGATCGTTTGCTTCTGCTGCGTTAATTTATCAAGCGGCGCTCTTTGCGCCTTCATCAACTGTTGAACCATACTATCGATATCCATGCCGGAAGCTAGTCCGGAAATTCGCATATAGTTAACCTCCTATACCTAGACATTAAATACGTTCATCAATCAGTATTCCTGCAATCTCCATCATCTTCGCTACAAGATCCAACGTCTTCTCAGGGGGGATTTCGCGAATCAATTGACCTGAATCCCTATCCAACACCTTGACCATAATCGAGTTCGTCTGTTCGTGCACACTCACCTCAAAGACAGTGTGTGGACCCTCAAGAGCCTTGACTGCCCTGTCGATCGCCTTAATCAGTTGCTCTTCGCCAACCGAAATGTACTCACCTTGACGTTCAAGGCGTACGACCTGATTTTCACTCGTAATGAGTGGAGTATGGCTTAGATCTTTATAGTCCTTTCTTCCTGGGGAGTAGCTCGAGGTGCCGTTTGCCAAAGGTGTTCTCCCGGACAGTGTTATTTCAGGTTTCATAATCAACCCTCCGGTAACGTAAATTGATATTACTATATATATCGGCCAGACCGACAGAAAGCTTAAAGCCATTATGATTTTTTAGTTATTTTTAATCAGAATGGCCATATAGGCCATTGAGTTGTATTCATGTTTACGAAGCAATTCCCTGACATCACTTAAATATAAAGAATTATGCTCAATCGTTTTAGAAAAAGATTGAATCAATTTGATCACATGATCCAAATTGAAATTTTCTTTATGAAAACCGGCCATTCCAATCAGATGCATCTTGATCATGGCATAGTGGATAACCATCATAATATACTCTTCAAATACTTGTTTACTTCTTACCAACGGAAAAAGACGAATATATATGTAGTTAACAAGATAGTTCTCCAATACATATTCATGCTTGCTCATAAAAGGCTGGTAATAATCGTTGTAAGCGGCTTGATAGCGGGCAGATATCTCTTCAACCGAAGATCCCTTCCTATATTCGATACCATACATAAATTCGGAAAGGCAGCTGATATAACGTTGATTATGTAGTCCACGGCTAACTCTTTGATCGACAAGATTCTTCAACAACTCCATTTGAATAGACGAAAGCGAAGGTATATCATTCAAAATATCAGAAATCCCCTCCCCCTCCGCCAATGCTGTATAAGAAGCAATTAGCTGCGGAATTTCCTGAAGCCGGCTTTCCTGAATATATTGCTCGACCTTTTGAAAAAACAAGCCTAGAATAATCAATCGCTCAGCAAGTGAATATTTCCGATTTTGTAATATCTGTATGGAAAAGATCCGGAACTCCCAAAAGTACTGGTCCAACTGCTCCCCATGAGCCGCCGTGGTGTCGAGACGTTGATTAATGGCATTACGAACGTTAATTTCTTCTTCCGTTTCGTTAAATTCAATCCCGTCCGGATTCAGTAGAGCCAGTCGAGCCGCTTCGGGACAGGACATTGTGGCTGATTTTTCAAGCACCCCATTTACGATATTGGATATTCTGGGATAAGTCATACAAACATTGGACAAATACTCTTCTCCCAGCTTTAGCTGAATACTGCAAAGCTTTTCTTCATTTAGCATAGGGCAAGACATATCCGGAGTTAATGCAATTTTGGCATAATCCGCTGACCCTTTATTGGCGCGATTCCGTTTTACATGCTTATCAAGCAATGGCTTGATCTCGGAGTGGACTTTATTATATTTTTTATAGGTCGCTTGATCTATGGCTACCTGCCATCCTGCACAACAGGTATCCTCACACGCCGAGCCGATACAGGAGAACTGCTGCATAAAGGCCGGAACCAACATGGGTCTAGTTTTTGTCATCCTACGATTCTCCTTTAAAATGAAAGCAAATAGTATTTAGAATTGTTATCGGCAAGTAGGCCATAATAATGTAGGTGATTGTTCACAGCAATTTATGGAGTAGATGGTACATTTACAACAAAATTAAGATGAAAATAAAGTCATCAATTCTCTGCTCCAAAATTGAAAACCAGAGATTAGCTGGTTATTTACTATATAGGCAGCTTTATTAATATCGCAATATTCATAAGCAGTTAACATGCTGTGCAGAGCTTCCTCTATTTCACAAGTGATTACACCAAGCCGATCATCCGCTAAAAAAGAGTCCAGAGCCGGCAAAAACTCTGCAATCTGACAGTAGCCGTAAATGATGTCCTCAAACAAGTACATCGTCTCTTCAAACATCCCTTCTTGTATCCTTGCCCGAATGTGATAAAGTCCCTCCATACATGTCTCTGCCAATTCAACCGATCTTCGCATTACTTCTACATATTCTTCCATAACATCCCCTACTTTTTAAATATGAAAAAAGAGACCTTAGAAACTCTAAGGTCTCTTCCCTGCAAAAAAATCTTAACGAAGCAATTGCAGAACGCCTTGCGGTTGTTGGTTGGCTTGTGCCAGCATCGCTTGCGCCGCTTGCGTAAGGATGTTGTTCTTGGTGAATTCAACCATTTCCTTCGCCATATCCACGTCACGAATCCGGGATTCAGCAGCGGACAGGTTTTCGGAGGAAGCGCCCAGGTTGTTAACCGTGTGCTCCAGGCGGTTTTGATAAGCACCCAGCTTGGAACGCTCTGTAGATACAGTCTCCAAAGCAGAGTTAATTGTAGTTATTGCTTTGCTTGCTGTGGAAGCAGAGGAAATGTCAGTACCACCTACAGTGATATTTAGCGACTTACCAGAAGTAAGTTGAGCAGTCAAATTAAGGACGGTTTCTCCAGCTACATTTTTAAATTCTTTTCCATCACCAGAAGTAGCATATACATTCCCATTCGAATCCTTAATTTCTTTATCTGTTACTGTGTATTCTCCGGCTTGCAATTCGGTATTTGCATATTCTGCTGTACCTGTTGCTTTACCGCCAGCTACCTTCACTTGACCAGATGCAACCTTTTCTGTGAAAGTAAAGGTTGCATCAGTACCACTACCATCTCCACCTTTGAATACCAACCCACCATCTTCAGAAGTAGCTACTACATTACCATCAGAATCTTGCAACGTTACATTGTCAGCATCCGCAGGATCAACAACAACATTATAAGTGCCGTCTGCTATTTTCGCTCCGGTTCCAGTGGCCGCTGTAACATTAACAGTTTGCTCATTTTTAATGTTACCAACAACACCCAGGCTCAGACCACGCAGGTCGCCAACCGTCAAGGAAATGTTTTGACCTTCGTTCGCGCCGATGTGGAAGGTTCCACTGAAAGTACCGTCGAGCAATTTCTTAGTGTTGAACTCTGTATCTTTACCGATACGAGTCAATTCTTGGGCCAGTTGGTCAACTTCTTTTTGCAGGTTGGCACGGTCGTTGTCTGTGTTTGTATCTGTTGCGGATTGAACCGCCAGTTCGCGCATACGTTGCAGGATGCTGTGAGTTTCAGTCAATGCACCTTCAGCCGTTTGAATCAGGGAGATACCGTCTTGCGCGTTCTTTTGAGCCATGTCCAGACCGCGGATTTGACCGCGCATTTTCTCGGAAATCGCCAAGCCGGCAGCGTCGTCGCCCGCACGGTTGATACGAAGACCGGAGGACAGTTTCTCCAGGTTTTTGGAAGATGCGCCTGTGTTGGCACCCAGTTGACGGTGCGTATTCAATGCCGCAATATTGTGGTTAATTCTCATTTGTATTTCCTCCTTGAAATTTAAATGTCCCACATCCGTGTGGTTTCGCTTGTTTTCGATCAGGTCGGCCGCCCCTCGAAATCAGCGTCTATTTTTTTTATCGTCAAGTCAATGGGAGAAATGAAGTGTTTTTTTGAAAAAAAATAGGCACTAATCATTTTTTTTATAGTGCTCCAAAAGTGCGTTAACCTCCAGGGCAGTGACTACGGTTGACTCACGGTTAGCGTCCTGAATAGACAAATAAACTTCCTTACGAAAAATCTCAACGTTTCTTGGGGCAGTGATCCCCAGCCTAACTACATCCCCTTCCACTCCGAGCACCGTAACCTCAATTTCATCCTGAATGACAACGGCTTCTCCCTTCTTCCGAGACAACACCAGCATTTATTCCCCCTCCTTCGCGGCAGCAGATTTCTGTTCATTCGGCCACAGGGGGTGTCTGGGCTGATACTCGGTAGCATGAAGAATCACTTGTCTGGCCATTTGGTTTTCAAGATTGAATACAATCGGCGCCAGTAAATTAATCGTTGCATTGGTAATGTTGCGGTTGAGCGTCAGTACACAACATATCCGAAAAGACGCACCCAGCTTCAAATCCTCGACTACATTCTCCGGTAAATCAAATTCATACTCAGGATAGAAAACAAACGGATCAGCAATAAGCAAAGAAACAGAGCTCTCCCGCAGCGACTGCAAATAAGCAAATGGGGAATCCGGAAGGTCAATCACGGCAAATTCAGTATGCTCCTCTAATCCCGGAATCCCCTTCGTAAACTTGAAAGTTTGCTCTTTTCTCACTTCAACTACTCCAGTTTGAACTTCTTCTAGATCCATTGCGTTCGCCCCTCAAGGTCAAATTGAAATCGTATTGGTATAAAAATAAAGCTATAGACGGTAGCATGCACCTCTATAGCGGTCGTCCGAAATATTACATTGTCAACTCGATTGTCGGCGGTATGAATCGAATGGAATCATACTGTTTAACGTAAACATTTAAGTAGCCGGGGTTATACTCTATCCCCGGACTGTGCTGTTTTGAAGTAATTAAGGGTTTGACGGGTTCAATATTGATCTCCGGTCGATGTGGTTCTACATGAACACTAACATTATCAAAAGACGCAGGAGCCCTGAACTCCACAAAGGGGTCGCGCTTCCAATCCTGTCCATAAATCTCCGCGATCGAATTTCCCGGCAAATGGAACTGAGCCATCCGGTTGCCTTGCTCTACGCGTTTGGCAAGCGCCTCCAGGAACAAAGCCGGCAACTCCGTATAAATCTGCCGATTCATTTCCAAAGCCGTGCCCCCGTTGTAAGCTCTCCATGCTTCATGTTGGTTAATTTCCAACTCAGGCCTAGGTTGTCTTATGTCCATTTTAGCCCTTGAAGTTTCAATATTCAATTCTCCTCGAGGCTGCTTAATGGACAATCCCGCCCTTGTCGACTCAAACCCGAGTATTGCAGGCTGTCGGACAATTTGAATTTGATGGCTCAAGGCAGCTTCACACCCATTCTATCTCAAGAAATCAACAAGCGAAGTGGAAATAATTTTTGCTCCCGCCGACAAAGATGCGTTATAAATACTCTCCTGAATCTTTGACTGTAGAATGAGTTTCACATAATCTGCATCCTCCGTCTTGGACTGCATGTCGGTTAAGTTAATGCCTAAATTTTCAAGTCGGCCAGCCATTAACTCAACACGGTTTACCTTGGCCCCGATTTCAGAGCGAGCAGTCATTACTTTGTCTAATCGCGAATCTAATAAATCCAACTGGGAGGAAATCGCCGGAAAGTCGCTTGTCTCCAGTGCGGTGGTCAAACGATCAATCATCGTAAATAGATGGTCGCCATCTTTTTCATCAGGATTTCCGAATATAGCATTTCCAGATATATTTATCGACAATTGAATGCTATCCCCAACGATATATTTGATGTCTCCAGAATCGGTCAATAAATCGCCAGCTAATGTAGTATCAGATAAATTGTTGGCATCCTTGGGAAAGTCATAAGGTTTTATATCGTAAGTTTGACCGTTGAAAATATACTTTCCGTTCAACTTACTGTTTCCAATATCAATCAACTGTTCTTTAAGTTGTTCCACCTCAGTTTTTATACTATCCAGGGCAGATTGTGGATTCGTTGAGTTTGAAGCTTGAACGGTCAGTTCCTTCAAACGTTGAATAATACTTCCGACTTGCCCGATCATTTGATCGCTGAATTCCAGCCAAGAGAGGGCCCCGTCTACGTTATCCTGATACTGCTCATTGGAAGCCAGCTCTGCCCGGTAGCGCATTGAATAAGTGATCCCCACCGGGTCATCCGAAGGTTTGTTGATTTTGCGTCCAGTTGACATCTGGGTTTGAAGATCACTCATCCGATTCCCGCTGCGATTCAAATTCAGTAGGAACTGAGCATTCATCATATTGGAAGTCACTCTCATCATATCGCTATCCCCCCTTATCTACCCACGATGCCCGTTGAGTTTATCAACTTGTCGAGCAACTGGTCAAAGGTTGTCATAAATCGAGCTGCAGCGCTGTATGCATGTTGAAATTTGATCATATTGGACATTTCTTCATCCAATGAAACACCGCTGACCGATTGACGCTGCGTGTCGACCTGAGTTACCAAAATTGCCGAGTTTTCCGCTTGCCGATTGGCTTCTTGGGCTTGAATCCCCAGTTCTCCCACCATTGCGCTATACTGTGAATTGATTGTAGACTTGCTTCCGTCTGCGGCAGTAAATTTAGCTTCATTTAGCGATGACAACAACAAAGCTAACGTACCATTCCCTTTTACTACAACTTGATTATTTCCGCCGCCTTCCGCGCGTAACGAGGTTGCAATCAAGTTGGGATTATCCATCAGTAGCGGATTTAACTTGATGGTTCCAGCGTCGGTTCCCGTGAAAAACGGAAGTCCTCGATTTGTCGTCCCATCTATCGTGAAGCCTAATTGGTGGACTCCGTTTATGCCCAGGACATCAATCATCGTATCCGTTACCAAGGTAGAATTTGCCGGAAGCGGCGTTCCCGCAGGTACCAACTGGGCTGTCCCGTTGACGGTTACTGTAGTATCTTTCTTGACTACAACGCCTTCAGGCAACATGGACCCTGCCGGGACGGGCACATCCTCTATACGCCCGTTCATCATGGTATTGGTCAGGTTATTAAGCATTGTCTTATATTCCGCGACATATTGGTCACGAGACAGAATCATACCATGGACTTCCCCACCGGTCAGGCTTCCGGCAGCAAATCCTTGAAATAGAAATGAAGAGGTCGGATTATCCGGGGGCGATGCCTGTACCAAGATCTGTCCATCCTGAAGCAGCGGCGTATTCCCCATCGTAATATTGTACCCCTGCTCCCCTTCGGTAACCGTAACATTAATGATTCGGGATAATTTATCGGTCAGTAAATCTCGCTGATCTCGTAAGTCGTTTGCATTATCCCCCAAACTTTCAATACGCAGAATGGATTGATTCAAGTCATTGATGGAGGATAAATAAGTTAAAACTTCGCTTTCTTTGGCCGCCACATTAGCCGTAAGATCCGTACTTAAATTGTCCAATTGCCGACTCATATAGTTCAATGCATCGGTTAAAGCCTGAGCACGCTCTATAACGATCTTTCTCGCCGTCACACTTTCGGGATCCTTGCTAAGGTCGGACCAAGCGCTCCAGAAGTTATCCATAACGGTCCGCAGACCCGTATCGGAAGGTTCGTTCAAGATCCCTTCGAGTTTAGATAGAGTATCTGCCTGAATGTCCCAAGTCCCTTGGGCGCTGGCTTCCCCACGATATTCTCTATCGAGGAAAGTCTGCCTGATCCGAGTTATCGATGAAAATTCAACCCCTGTCCCCAACTGACCTGGGGAAGTTGACCTGTTTATGCCATACGCCTCTATCGGACGAGAAGCCTGCATATTCACTACTTGCCGGGAATAACCCGCAGTGTTGGCGTTCGCTATATTATGGCCTGTCGTATTTAAAGCCGCAGTTTGCGTGAATAAGCTCCGTTTTGCCGTCTCTATAGAATGAAAAGTAGATGCCATAAGAACCTCCCGTATTCATTATGCACGTGCATCAAACAGACCTGTTATTGGCCCTGTGCCGGATTTATCCGACGGATGTTGATAAGTTGCCTCGGACGCAGGCTCACCGCCTAAGAGTGCCAGTGAAAAATCGATGAAGGTCAGCGATTGTGCCAACAGCGTTTGGTTCAGATCGTTCACGCGCTTCAGATTGTCCAGCGTCATCGAAAGCATCGATTGTGCCTCAAGCAAAGCCTTCTTCTCTTCCGGATCAAACACAAGTCGAGCTAGTTCCGTAATCGTCAGATTAAGCGCCGACTTGATTCCCTTCTCCTGCAAAAATGCTTGGCAGGCGGCGCCCCGCTCCTCCTCCAGAGCGGCAATCCGCTTCATCACCCGGGATTCCTGATTCATAATTTGAATCAAGGACTCGATGTCATCCTTCATGATGGCTTCCTTCTTGGCCTGTCCCGACGCTAGCATGGTTTGATGGACATCATCCAGTTGATTCAAGGCCTCAATCAGTCGTTGTATCGCCATAGCCGCCCCCTATTTCTCGTTCAGAAGAGACTTGAAGTACGGAGCAAGCTTGTCGGCGATTTTGCCCGCTTCCACGTGATAGGTTCCCGAGGAGACTTGCGTCTTCAACTCCTCGATCCGCTCAGTCCGCTCGGGATTGAATCCGACCTCCTGTGCCTTCAGCAGTTCCTTCGCTTCCGCAGAAATCGAAACTTCATCTTTGCGGCGAGCTTTGCTATCTGTATCTTTACGTTGAGATTCAAATTGGCGCTGATAGTTATTGATGGCTCCAACCCGTCCGGTTTCATTGATTTTCATGGGTTTCACCTTCCTTCCAAATAGAAAAAGCCGATAATCTTTACTAAGTTTATCGGCGGCACTGAAATTATTTTTAATAGCGAAGCATTGGTTGTTTAAGAATATTATGCCAAAGCATCAGGGTTTTAGTCATTTGGGACTACGGAATTTGTCGACGGCGCTGTATGCTCCGCTTCCGCCCCTATCGTCCGGTCCCAATTTTTTCGAAGCTTCCTCTTTCATGGCGGCGTTCAAATCACGCGTAAGACGAGCGCGACAGGAATCACACATATTCCCATCCCGAATGAGAACACCGCAGACTTCGCAGGGATACATCATGTTGGGGTTATTCGCAACGGATATGCGTCCTTCTTTAATAAATTTGGTTATTTGTCGAATCGAAACGCCTGTTGCTTCATGTACTTCCTGGATCGTGGCCATTTTCTCGTCACGCAAATATTTCAGGCATTTTTCGTACTCTTCCTCAATTTCTTTGATGCAAGAAGGACAAATGTCTCTGAAATTGTTGGCGAACAATTTGCCGCAACGTGGACAATTCGCAAGATTCAACCCCATGCTCTTACGTCCTTTCGTCAAATCATCATTTGATGCTAGATTACCCTATTTATGAGGGGTTCGTCTATATGTTTGTCAACGAAAATGCAGAATTTTGTAAGAAATCAGGTTAAGATCGGGCCCAGGTCAAGCAGTAAACTTCGGCGCGTCGCCCGATTCGGCCGCAGAGCTCATGCAGTGTTCGGGAGCAAGCCTCCAGCGTACTTCCCGTCGTATATACGTCATCGACCAACAATAAGCGCACCGGCTCGGGAGAAGGAGCAGGCAGGATTCGAGAAAAGGGATCCGTTCCCCCGGCCTGAGCTCTTGTGACTGTTCTCTCCGCCGCAGCCGGGAGAACGCGAGCCCCCAGGAGTGGGGAAGCCCCCTCCCATGAAGCCGCTCCGAACCAGGGGAGTGCCCAATTCGAGGATGCGCTTCTGCCTCGATTCCGCTTTACCACGTTTACTGCTGCCGACAGCTTCTCCGCAGCCTGGGCGGTCGGCCGAAAAACATCGTGCAGGTCGTGCATCCGCTCCCAGCGGGTCTTGAAGCTTTGTTTTTCGGTATGCCGGGAACGTTCCAGCAGATTCAGCAGGGGAATACGGCCTGCCGACGCAGCACCATAGGCCAACCGGGCGGCTTGATTAAACCCCCGTTCCTGCATGCGGTCGCTGCTGATCGGAACAGCGGTCACCGCGTGGAAACGAAAGGGGGCTCCGTTTCCATTGCCGGGAATGCCGGCTTCATCCAGTTCTTTGATCATCCGCCGGTATGCCGCTCCCGTCATGCGGGCCAGAACGGTGCCGTACGCTTCGTTCCCGCGGTATTTGTACTGGGCAAGCCACTCGCGCATCGCCGGGCTGTAAGCGACGGCGCTTCGATTTATCACGAAGCTGCGGGGAGCCTGTCCCGTCCGCGTGCAGTCCGGACAGCCCACCTGACGACCGCAGATCCGGCAGCGGAGGCTTTGGATCCAAGGGATCGAGATATAGCAGGACAAGCAAATTTCCGGGTAGCCCCGCACGCGATCGGAAATCGTTTTGCCGCAAGTTAAGCAAGGGATGGCGGGCGGAGCAAGCAGTTGATGCAGCGGAGAAAACAAGCTGGTCCAAGAAAATGGGCGTCCCTCATAAAGCCGGTAGGTGCTTGAGAACAAAAAGTTTGATGAGAAGTCATCCTCAGAATGGACGTCAACTGCCGTATGCCCCCCTTTTTTCGCCGAAATTGGCCGCACCGTCCGAAGGGCCTGCTCGGGAATCGGCCTGATTTTGGCATTCGTATCACCGTCCGCTTGCCCCGGGAGGAGCCTGCCTCCGCACAGGTCACAGGGAATTTGCCGGGGAATCCGGGGCGTTGTCGCCCGGTTCCAATTGCGGCTTCGCACCCGGGCCCCGTTACTCGCAACACTCTGGGATGACTTCATCATTTTTATTGACCCTCCTTTACCTTCAAAAACCCGTTTTTATGAGCAGCGGCGTTCATCATCCGGATTTGCCGGATAGCGCCTCGCTGCGATCTCGTCCATACCGGGGCGGCAAACACGACTTTTCCGTTCGGGTCGTCCTGGGAACGCCCGGCTCTCCCGGCCATCTGCACCAAGGAGGCTTCATCGAACAAGTCGCTGTCCGCGTCTACTATGTATACATCGCTTTGGGGCACGGTCACGCCGCGCTCCAGGATCGTCGTCGTCACCAGCATTCGAATGTGCCTTTCCCGGAAAGCCAGCACTTTCTCGGCCCGGGCCGGATCCTCGGAGGAGGTTCCTTCAATTCGGATCCCTGGAAAATAAGAGCGCAGAAGCTGGGAGTATGCCGCAATCTGACGAATTCGCGTCACAAAGATAAAGATCTGCGCCCCGCGCCGAACCGAGTGGCGAAGAGGGTGCAGCAAAGCGGGCGGCAGGGAATGGCGGCGCAGGCAGAGCTCCACGCTTGCCGTCGTGACCCGTTCCGGAACCGGCAACGGGCAGCCGTGATACCGCGCCGGAACTTTGGCGTGAGGCAGCCGGCCGGCACGGATCTCCTTTTGCAAACGTAAGGGTGGCGTTGCGGACAGGAAGATGAACCGGCCTTCCGGCTTGCAGGCAGCCTCCGCCGCGTAGCCCAGCATCGGATCGTTGTGGAACGGGAACGCATCCAGTTCGTCGATCACAACCAAATCAAACGCCCGATGGAATCGCAGCAGTTGATGGGTTGTGGCCAGGATCAACCGTGCCTCTTCCCAGCGCTGCGGGCTCCCGCCGTACAAGACGGCCAGGGGCTCGTCGGGAAAAGCTTTCGCTACCCGCGGCGCCAGCTCCAGTACGACGTCGCGGCGAGGCGTAGCGACCAGCACCCGGCCCCCGCGGTCCAACGCGTAGCGCAGCAAAGGGAAGATCATCTCGGTTTTGCCGGCCCCGGTCACGGCCCAGAGCAGGAAGCGGGGCGGTCGGGCAATCGTATCCTTGCGGCGCCGGGAGGTGGGGAAGCCGGCGCGGGGCGCCGCCGGGGACAGGGCAGCTTCCTGCGCTTGCGCCAGGAAGCGCAGCGCCTCCCCCGCCGCGCTGCGCTGGGCGGGGCTCAGCCCCCACCGGTCCAGCAGGAACCCGGTGGGGGCCAGACCCGCCGCCGTGCCGCCCGCAGCGGCAGGCGGCACGGCCCCCGCGCTGCTGCCGCGCAGCAGCAGCGCGCAGGAGCGGCTGCGCCCGAGCGCGAGGCACGCCTCGCAGTAGGCGCAGCCGCGGGAGCCGCACGACCCGCAGGGCGTGCGGCGGTGCACTTCGCTGCCGCAGCGCCGGCAGCGTGGGGCCCGGGCCCGGCGCCAGCGCGGGCCCGGATCGCGGCGGGCGGGGGCCACGCCCGCCGTGAGCTGCACGCGCCCCTGCAGGTGCGCGTGCTGGACGGCGGAACGCCAGGCCGGGGCAAGGCCCGGCAGGCGTTCCGCCAGCAGCTGCTGGAGCTCCGCCTCCAGCAGCGAGCGGCCCTCCAGCGCAGCCGCAAGGCGCTGCGCCGCTGCCGCCGTCCCCATATCCCACACGCCATCCACGTTCGATATTCCGTTTTCTCCCGATGCGCCAAACTCTTTTCCCGCCCCCACAGCAATCTCCGTCTCCCTCTCCAGTGGTTGCAATCCATTTCCTTCCATCCTTGCCCCCTCTTTCCTCATGACTGCCTGTCCCAACTCCGTCACCAGGCCGTCCTTCCACAACCATCCCCGAAGCTCGCCCAATAAAGAAGTCTCATCCAGCGCCTGACCTGAATCCCCCAACCGCAGTTCTCCCGAAGTCGCCAACCGCGCCTCCGCCCGCAATTCCTCCTGCAGTTCCCGCTTCAGCAGGTGGTCCCATTCGTGCAACGACCACCGATCCATCTCGTTTAGTGGCTTGAAACGGTCCCTAACCTCAACGGCCCAACCTAGCGGCAATCCCTCCGACAACAAGTAAATGGCATGGGCGCCTCTGCCCATCCACCAAAACAAATCAACACGCAAATCCAAACTAATTCGCAATTGCCAACTTGATCTAGTTCTTATGGCATATAAACCACCCTTCAAATCTCCCACCATCTTCCTATTTTTTAGGAGCTTCATCCATATTTCAACAATTTTCGGATAATTCCTCTTTTTATGACCATTGTTTTTTGGAAATTCTTTTTTGCTCCGTTTCTTCGACTTCTTTCACCAAATTACTCGCATCCGATGTCGGATCTTGTCCCCGAAAAACCATCCCTACGAAGGGCTTCCCGCCGCCCCCGAGCAACGCCGCCGGGCAACGCCAACGGGCAACTTGATTTGGCTAATCATCATGTGGAACCTTTCATCATGTGGAGACTTTAACGGAACTGCGAGACCTTATTTGCCTATTTCCCGGCTATTTCCCAATGTAACGGAACCTACAGACCTTATTCAGCTCCAAAACAGGTGGAACCTCCTGCTTCGACGCAAATAAGGTCTTCTCGTTCCGTTACGTTTTGAATCCCCATAATCCTAAGTAAATAACGCCTCTGAGTTCCGTTAGCACCGCCCCCACTCTCGAATGCCTTCGCCCCTACTCCTCTGATTCTTGTCATCTGCCTCTATTCCACTAGCCACCTCTCTCATCCTCCTCATATACAACCTGCATCCCCAGCCTTCCACATCTCCAACACCTCCCATTACTCTCGCTACTCCTTCGCCATGATGTCACTTCCCTCATCCCGATCTCATGCCACATTACTTACTCCATACACATCATCCATTACTCATTAGTCCCCGCTCATTGCTCCCTACTCCGTACTGCGTACTCATCACTCCCTCCCCCATAGCTCATTACTAATTACTCCCCACCCTACTAACCTAGGCCGTTCCCTTTAACCACGCTGCCTAAGCCACCCCGCCTCAAGCTCCCCATACCTCATCATTCCGCTCCCTCTCATTCCTCCCAAACAGCTCCAGCCCCCCAATGCAAGCACTCCATAGCAATTCAGTGTTACTGGAACTATGCGACCGTTAAACTCCTAATCCTATTCCCTCTATCTCTATCAAACCTTCCACAGCACCATTCCCTCTTGCACTCCAATCCGGTCATTCTCAACTTATTGACTCTCTCCTAGGCCCCCATCAGCAGTTCATCCGATTAACCGTTTGTCCACCATCCATTCCTCTGCTTATCTGCTCATCCATTCATCCATTTGATTCCATTCCTCCTTTCATCCGCCCCCCCAATTTCCCTAACTCCTTCATCACCATCTCCCCCGCCGCTCCCCCGCACCAAACGCAAAAAAGCACACTCCTTGGCCTATCGCCATCAAGAGTGTGCTTCACACTTTCCACTGCGCATCGCTATGCGCCTGCCGGGTCATATGCTTTTGTCCTTTCTGCATCCGCTGCCGTTGATTCGCTCCGGAACAAGCCGTCCCGGAAAGGGGCTTACACATGGACATAGGGTATTTTGTCCGCCTCCCGCGGTATGCGAAGGTCGATGCAGACGGGCGAATCTCCGGCCAGTAAAGCCGCATGCGCTTCCACATCTTCTTGCCGCACCACCGCCAAGCCGATCACCGTCAGTTCCATTTCGCCTTGCGATTCGAGCTTCCGCATGATCGCCAGCGTATCGTCCTGCGAGCACTCATCGAGCACCGTCACCCTCAAGGGCAAACCGCGCAGCCGCGCATACCACGAGAGTGCCCGCACATACCATTCCATTTGATTCCCATGATTGCTCGTCACCAAAATATAATGAATCGCGCGATCCTTCCGTTTTCCCTGCTGAACCAGGCCGTGAAGCACATGGACCAGCGCTGCGGCCAAGCCGTAGCTGAGCAGGATCCAGCCAACATAAGGAACCACAATACCCACCTCCCACTAGAGGTAGTTGAAAAAGTCATCTTCGGATCACGATGCAGTTCAGTGAAGGTGTTTCGACATCGAATCTTGAATTCACCCGGTCGCTCCGTTGCTCACGTACCCAAAACGTACGCTCCGCTACTCACTCCCTAGCTTCATTCAACCTTCTCGGTGCTCCAAACCGACTTTTTCAACCCTCATCTCAAACGAGGTAGTTGAAAAAGTCATCTTCGGATCACGATGCAGTTCAGTGAAGGTGTTTCGACGTCGAATCTTGAATTCACCCGGTCGCTCCGTTGCTCACGTACCCAAAACGTACGCTCCGCTACTCACTCCCTAGCTTCATCCAACCTGCAGCGTTTTGAAAAAACGCACATCGGAAGCATACGCTTCTCGGTGCTCCAAACCCGACTTTTTCAACCCTCCCTTATAGCGACAATATATGCCGCCGCACAAAGGTCGGTTACTGGGCCCGCACGGAAGGAACCCCATTTAAGGTACATGGTCGCGTGAGCCGGGATTCCGCCAACTATGTATTTGGCTGGTGCCGTTCTCCGGGGGGTCTCTTTGGACGCAAACGAGACACCCGCCTCACTTTTCAATAACCAGCATAAAATGGTAAACACGGTCAAAAAAAAGTTCGTCCACCCCGATTCCCGCACGACTCTTACCACCCGCGGGAACGCTGACGTTTACCGGCCTGGTCTCCTTACAGGGTCACCCAGCCAAACTTAATCGCATTAATGACCGCTTGAGTCCGATCGTCCACGTCCATTTTTTGCAAAATGCTGCTGACATGGTTCTTGACCGTCTTCTCGCTGATAAACAAATGCTCGCCGATCATCTTGTTGCTGCGGCCTTCCGCCATCAAGCGGAGCACCTCGGCTTCGCGGCGGGTCAGCGGGTTGTCGTCGCCGGCCACGAATTTCACGCCCGCTTCGCGGATCGCGGTATCCTCGGCAATTGCTCCGGTCTCGCTCAAATATTCCATCCGGCGCAACTGCTGGATCAATTTGCCCGTCACCTTCGGATGGATGAAAGCATTGCCCTCCGCAACCGTCCGGATCGCGTTGATCAGGGATTCCGCCTCCATGTCCTTAAGCAGATAACCCGTAGCGCCTTTGCGCAGCGTCTCAAACACATAACTTTCATCGTCATGAATCGATAAAATAATGACCTTCACATCGGGCAGCGCCTCACGCAGCTCGGCCGTAGCGTCCACACCGTTAAGAAGCGGCATGTTGATGTCCATCAGCACGATCTCCGGTTGAAGCTGCAGGCAGCTTTCCAGCACCTGAGTACCGTCCCCGCATTCGCCAACAACCTCGATATCTTCCTCCATATTCAAAATCCGCTTCAGACCCTCGCGAAATAACTGATGATCGTCAGCCAAGAGAACTTTAATCACTTGTTTGGTTCCGCTAATAAGACTATCCATCCTGGTACTCCTTTCTCTTATCTGTGTTGGTTGGGATGTGAATAATGATTTTCGTGCCCAAATTGGCCGCCGATTCGATTTCCATCCGGCCTTCGAGCAGCTCCACTCTCTCCCGCATGCCGATTAATCCAAAGTGCGTATGCTCTTTCGTCTTCTGCTCCAATTGCTCCACCTTGAAGCCCAGCCCGTTGTCCGTCACCACGATGCGGATCATCTGCGCCTGATACGTAATTTCGACGCCCACATAAGTCGGAAAAGCATGCTTCGCCGCATTGGTCAACGCTTCTTGAACCAGTCGGAAAATCGCCGCCTCCATCGGCGAGGACATCCGGTGCTCCTTGCCCCGGGTTTCGAAGGTCGCCCTGATTTTCGTTTTCTCTTCATAGTCATGCACATACTTGCGCAGCGTCGGAATCAATCCCAGATCGTCCAACGCCATCGGGCGCAGGTTGAAAATCACCTTCCGCATCTCTTCCAGACTCGAGCGGACTTGTGCTTTCAAATCTACTATTTCGTCCTGGACCAGCTTAAATTCCTGCTTAGCAAGCATTCTTTCTACAATTTCCGTCCTTAGCACTAGATTGGCCAGCAGTTGGGCAGGACCGTCGTGAATCTCCCGGGAGATGCGCTTTCGTTCCTCTTCCTGGGCCAAAATAATCTTCAATCCGATCAACTGACGGTTCTTCGCGGATTCCAATATCCGGGTCACTTGTCCTAACTCGCCGGAAAAATACTCCAGCACGACGCTCATCTGCGAACTGATCGTCTCGGCACGCTCCACCGACTTCTCCACATTGCGCGCGCGCTTCTGCAGCTCGTCGCGGCGGGCCTTCAGATACATTTCCTTCTCACGGTAGATGAGCAGATCGAGCTGGAGTTGGGTTGCTTTTTCATAAGCCTGCTTAATGTCCTCTTCGTTGTAACGCACGAAGTCCCGGCTGACTTCCGTCAGCCGGATGCGGGATTTCCGGTAGTTCACCTCAAGCTGGTCGACCTTCTCCACCGTTTCCGCCGTTTCCTTCATGACATTCTGCAGCTCGTTGCTGAGCGTCTTCAGCTCATTGCGGGCCGAATCCAGTATTTCCAGAATCTGCAGCTTGCTATTTTCCAACACGTTTACTGCATTATTAATAACGCGATCTATGGCATCCGCTTGAAAATCCACGCTAAACCTTCTCCGTTTCTTAGTCCGTATAGTCCCAGACTAATCATATCATGATTCAAGGGTAATGGATTTGGTTTTCTTCTCCCAATTTACGCCAATTCCCAGCTGTTCGGAGACCAAACGTAATGGGACTAAAGTCCTGTTATTCACGATAATCGGCGACACTTCGGCTTTGGAAGAAACCCCGTTAAGCAAAAATGCCTTCTGCCCGACGCTCAGCTCCAACACCGTTGCTCCGCGGGTCACGGTGATTTTCTTGGCCGCGCCGTTCCAAACGGCGTTCCCGCCAAACACGTCCAGCACGTACTTGATCGGCACATAGGTCGTGTTGTCTTTAAGCAGCGGCGCAACCTCCAGGTTTTTCTTCTGCCCGTTCACCGTCATCGACTTCTGGTCCAATACCATCACGGCCTTCGCGCTCGGGAATTCGGAGTTGCCGCCGCCGGCCGCAGGAGCCGTAAACCGCACGTTGTCAAAAGATACGCTGCCCGTCAGCGCCCGTTCGTCCTGGCCTTCCTCCACGTTGACGACGTACAGCCGCTTCAGCTTGGCCGGGAACTTGATGTTGCTCGCCGTCAGATCGGCCGTGAGCGTCTTCCAGCCGGTGAAGTCCATCGGACGCGCCAAGTCGATGTAGACCGGCTTGCCATCGGCGTCGGACAACTCGGCCCGTACCCAGTTCAGACTGGCATCGCCCAACACGTCGATCGTCAAGGTCGTCGCGTTGTCCGGAATCGCTTTGCCGCTCGTGCCGTTGATTTGAGCGTAAGCAAACTTGCTGCCGCTGCCGCCGGTCAGATCGTAGTCGAGCTTCAGCACTTTGGAGTTGGCGCGTTCGCCGTCGCCTTGCACAATGGCAACCGCTCCTTTCGCTTCAGCCGGCAAGCCGGTGAAGGAGATCGGGTAGGCGATATTTTCGAAGCTTTCCCAGATCGATTCCGTCGAAGCCGACAGGACAACCGGAGTTCCGGTAAAACCGTCATAGGATGGCGTTGCGTACGCGAACTTCGCGCCGTTGTTGACGGACTGAACCGTTAGGACGCCGCCTTGTACGCTGGCTTTCATGCCGCTGAACGTCCATTTGACCGATTCCGCCGGTACGTCGACGGTGCGCCCGTCCTTCAGCTTCGCGGTCACGGCCACTGTGACGCTGGTCCCCGCTTGCAGCGGCGCAAATGTCGTGCCCGCCGTCATGCTTTCCAGGTCGGTGCCGCCCAGCACCTTCACGTCCATGCTGGTTTTCGCTTGGCCGCTGGAGGCCGTGATTTTCGCCGTCCCCGCCTTCACGCCTTTAAAGCCGCCGTCGGTCCATACCACGTTGCCGTTGCTGGCTTGCCAGGAAGCTTGAATGCCGCTTGTGTCGATCGGGTTGTAATACGTATCGTATCCTTTCAATGTGTACGGCACGGTTTGCCCGATAAACAATGTCGAAGCGCCGCTGACCTTGAGGCCGAGCAATGTGCCTTGCGGCGCATTCGTAAACACGCCAAGCCCGTTGGCGACCGCGCGCTGCCCCGCCGACCCATTAGACGTCGTAAAGGTCAACTGCGCCGACGTTTCCGCCAGCGGACGCGTCACCATCGTCGTGGAGCCGCCGCCGTCCAGGTTCATGCCTTTCCAGACGCCGATCCCCGTCATGAAGCCCTGCAGCTCCTTCAGGGTGAGGCCGGTGCTGTTGCTGTTTTTCTCGGCAGTAATGATATAAGCCGTTTTACCGTCCTTGGAATAACCCACTGCGGTCCGCGCCACCGCGCTGCCGCCGCTGATGGACGTAATCGACCGGGTGAACGCCGACGCTTTGCCCTGATCGACCAGGAGCGTGTGTCCGCCGATCATCATTTTCAGATCCGCCGGGTTTAGGATTTGCCCGTCCGTCAAGGAGCGCAGCTCATAGGTCGCATCGACGCGCTGCCCCACTTGCAGGTGCGTAGCCACATAATCGGCCGCCGTACCATGCGCACGCAAAATAAATCCATCCGCCGGCACCGGCCCCGGATACGCCGATTTGATGGAGATTTGCGTAATCACGCCGCCTTGCACCAGAACCTCGGTTGGTGTCGTCGCGCTGGCAGCCGGACGTTCCTCCGCTTTCCAAGCGCTCGTATATATGAATAGATTATTGACGTGGCTGTAGGCTTTGTCCGGCTCCGTCGTATAGGATTCCTGGTTAATCCCGGTGAGCGGGAACGTCGAACCGTCTTCGGCGATTATCGTACCGCTGAAGCCGAAACGGTCGATGAGCGGAGTCCCGTCATTCCGCACCGCAAAAGCATACATCCCCTGCAATTGGGCCGGGCTGGTAACCACATTGCCTTTCGTAACGGCCGGTCCCATCGGGACGCCCTGGCCGCCGGTCGCAAAGAAATCGCCGTTCACGCCGGCAACGGCGCCGGTCTCCTTGGCCATTCCTTCCACGCTTTGTCTTGTCGTCACTTGTCCCCCTTTGCCGGTCATCACGTCCAATTGAACGTAAGGATTCGTCAAATCCACCTCGATCACGTCGGCCAGTACTTTCACCGGCTTGCCCGACCGGGTCACGGTGTACTGGTATTTGACGAGCTTGGCCCCGGACGTGATCATCTCTTCGCTAAGCTTGACGGTTTGATTCGCCGCCGCTTCCGCAGTTAAAGCCGGTCCCGCCATCGGCCCTACGCCAATCACGGGTTGAATCCATATCAATCCCGCCAGGGTGGCGAGAGCGATTCGTTTGCCGCCCTTTGCCACCAGGTGGGCCCATTTCGAATTTTGATGTACGTTGACTTCCATATCCACTTCGGTTTGATTTCTTCCGTTTTCCTCTCTTTTGACTACCATTTTGTTCGACAACTCTCCCATCTATTAGTGCTTCTATCGTGCTTCAATTTCAGCTAGTCTCTTATTAATAGACTACTTTCGGGCGGAAAAGTTACGAAAAATAGCAAGATTGTTGAAGGAATGGTTCGATTCGTTGAACTTCGTAGAAACCGCTATGGGGATCGTGTGGATATTGTGGATAAAAACTGTGGAAAACAGGGATAACTTTCGGTGCCACGTTCTACCGGAGACGTTGCATGCTGTGGATATTGTGGATTTGGTGGATAACTTATGTGCAAAAAAGAATCCCGACACCAGGGTTCACACCCCGGTGCCGGGAAAAGTTGTGGATTAAATGTAATTCAGCTTATCCAGCACGCGCTTTAGCATGACCGCGGCTTGTGCGCGCGTCGCGCTGCCTTGCGGCTGGAACGTATTCGTCGACACGCCCTGGATGATGCCTTCCTTCACGGCTTTGGCCACGGTGTCCTTGGACTGGATCTTGGCCGCGTCCTTGAACTTCGTTAACGTCGCGGTGCTCGCGCCGTTCATCGACGTGTCGTATCCGGCGTATTCCATCGCCCGCACCATCATCAACGCCATCTGCTCCCGCGTGATGTTGCTGTTCGGCTTAAACGTGCCGTCGGCGTTGCCGTTGATGATCCCGGCCTTTGCCGCCGCCCCGATATACGCCGCCGTCGTTCCGGAGGAGACGTCCGGGAAGCGGCGGGCACTTGACTCGTCCCCCGGAAGACCTAGCCCTTTTGCAATGAATTCCGCAAATTCGGCCCGGGTAATGTTCTTGTCCGGATCAAACTGTGAATTGGCCGAAGAACGTGGGCCAATAATTAATCTGTTTGCTAACTCACTAATGTCGTTTTTAGCCCAATGCTTGGTTATATCGGAAAAATAACTATACCCTAGCACAGGTCCTACCACAGCATTTCCGCTCAACTTCCCGTTCAATACAACGGTACTGCCGCTCCCCGTCTTACTCGAAGGAATATAGAACATAGTACCGGAAGCAGGATCAACTTTCGCTAGAAATACCGTACCGTAAGCCGATTGATTCGATGGTGTTTTAAAGTAGACTTTCCCCGTATGCTCTACATCCACGGCATTGCCTGACATCAATCCATTGTACGCCGTCACATAGATTTGAACGGGATTCGAGACCGGCGTGGTGGTTATACCCGCATTATACTTCGATGAAAATTCCGTTTGAGAAACCGGCTCAATTTCCACTCTGAGAAACGCGGTAATCAGATTTATATTTCCGAACGCTCGAGAAATATTCGTATAAGGAATTTTCTCAAGAGGCAATTCGTACATGATATCCTTATATTTAACAGCTATGGTTCCCTTTCCGCCCTTGCTGTAATAATCAAGCAACGCGCCGAGAGGAAATACAACCTCGCCGGCTTTTTCCGCAGCGGGAATCTCGAACACCAGATTCCTTGAGGCAGCGGAACTGCTGTCCAAGAACTGCAGGGCTTCCAGAAGCTTGGTATTATCAAGCACATATCTTTTAATGACCTGACCGCGCCGGGACTGACTGGCCGATGACGTCACCGCCTTGCTGTTAAACAAGTATCCGTCCGTTCCGAATTCCCCAGCCGAAAACGTGTTAAGAAAATCCAGTGGCGTCGCCCCGACCACTCCCGTACCGCCGCCTGTGATATTCTGTACCGGCATGTTGTTAAAGCTTCTCAGCATATTGCCCTGGCTGTCGTACAGCGGGGTTGAACCCGTATAATATGTCAACTCGACCGTTTGCCCTGCCGTAACCGGCGAGGTCAGCTTTAGGATAACAGTATCACCACTGGCCGAAGCCGATTGAACACCGCGCGTGGTTTGGTTCACCAGCACGGAGAACTGGCTCGTCGGCAAATTGGAAACCGTTCGCAGCGTCTTCTTATAAACGATCGACAGGATGTCGCCATTCACCGAAGCCGACCGGACGTCATCCGCTACCGTTCCGTACACGACCTGCTTCAAGTTGATATAACCGGCCAAATTACCATTTAAATCGGCGATCCCGTTCACACCGGAGACGTAGGATAGGGTAACATTCTGGTCTTTGGTAAAAGACGAGGCCAAGGTCAGCGTCACCTGATCCCCCGAAACCTCCACCGTATTTACATAGACTGGCGAATTGTTGACAAGTACCGAGAAATAGCTCTTCGGCGGTGTGCTCGTGGTTCGGAGAGCTTCGTCGTATTTCATAATAATTTTATTGCCCGAACCCTCAACGCTGACTAATACCGGAGCTCTTGTGTCGTTATAGTTCCGTACAAAAAAATCGCTAAAAGCCGAAATATCCATATCCCTGGTGTTTTTAAGCGGATAAGAACCCGGAGTATAAGATACCTTGACCACTTCGCCGTTCGAGACGGAACTGGACAAGTAAAGTGTAACAGTAGATCCGCTATGGCTGAGGCGGTCAATCCCTTTGACCGAACCGTCGGCCGTTACCGTGAATTGCTGATAGGCATAGGTAGGAACCGTTTTTAAACTTTCATTGAAATGTAAAGTCAGAGTGCTGCCCGAAATATACCCGTCACGCGGCTTGGGCATTACCGAGTCAACACCGTTTGTTACCTCTTTGCCGGAGAAAGCCGCCGCGGCATTCCCCGATAGATCCTGAATAGCCCGGTAGCCGGTGCCGCTATAACTAATTCTTACATTCTGCCCGACCGCCACACCAGCTTCCAGTACTACATATACGCTTTCTCCCGAAGCATAGGCATTACTGATTCGGCGCGTATCTCCATTCACCGACACCGTGAAATAAGAGATCGGGATATTGTAATCCGAATTGAGTTGCTCATCGTATTTCAGACGTATAGTCATATTGTTGTACATCGTAACGTCCTGCAAAACCGGGGCGGTTTTATCGTACGAGGCGGTCTGGAAACTCCATTCCTGCCTGCTTAATCCGGCAAATGTATAAACCGTTGGATTAATCGCATCCCCTATAGCATTACGGCTTATCTCAACATAGTATCTGGTGCCGGATTCCAATGGGCCATTCGGCGAGATAATTACTTGGCGACCATTTGCCTTGACATTAATAGAAACATAGGAATCATTGCTGTATTTTCTCAAGCTGATTCCATCGCCATATCTGGAATTCAAAGCAACATTACGGTCAAACGTAATAACCAGATCGGCGTTGACATTCACATTCGTGCTTTCAGCGGATGGACTTAAGGATTCTCTGGTCGGGTAGGTGGCCTGTGTTGCTGAGAGTGCTGCCACTCGGCCAGTCCATACCTCATGACCATTTCCACTTAAACTTGATGACCTCGACGTCTCCCCGTTTGCTTTGGAGCTCTCATTTATCGTGGCTTGAGCCGAAGCGGACGCAACTGTAATCGTTGCCGGTTCAAGCAGAATACAAAAAATAAGCAGTACAGCCAGCCAAATAGAGATGTTTCTTTTCATATTCCGTAATCCCCTCTCTGATAAACTAATCTATGGCAATATTCGCTCGAATCGATCACACACCTATGTATATTAACGGCAATTTTATCCTTTAAGTTTAGTAGGTTCTTCATATTGACTAAAAAACGGACGCCCTTTCCATTTTGGAAACGGCATCCGTTATTTTTGAATCTCCAGATTATATCCTAATTTAATCCGGCTTGCGCCTTCAACGCCTCGGCCTTGTCCACTCTTTCCCATGGCAGGTCGATGTCCGTACGGCCGAAATGCCCGTATGCGGCGGTTTGCTGGTAAATCGGCCGGCGCAGATCCAGCATGCGGATAATACCGGCCGGGCGAAGGTCGAAGTTCTGGCGAACGAGTTCCACCAGCTTTTCTTCCGCTACTTTTCCGGTCCCGTACGTGTCGACGTTGATGGAAACCGGAGTCGCCACGCCGATGGCGTAAGCCAACTGGATTTCCACTTTGTCGGCCAGCCCTGCGGCTACCAGGTTTTTTGCTACGTAGCGAGCAGCGTAGGCCGCGGAGCGGTCCACTTTCGTCGGGTCTTTACCGGAGAAGGCGCCACCGCCATGACGGGCATAACCGCCATACGTATCGACGATGATTTTACGTCCGGTCAAACCGGCATCCCCTTGAGGTCCGCCAATGACAAATCGGCCCGTCGGGTTAATAAAATATTTCGTATCCCCGTCCAGCAGCTCAGCCGGAACGACGGGAAGAATGACCTGTTCCTTAATATCCCTTTGGATTTGCTCCAAAGTGATTTCCTCGGCATGCTGCGTGGATACGACGATTGTGTCCACACGTTTCGGCTTGCCGTCCATATATTCAATCGTCA
Organism: Paenibacillus sp. JL3B1040; assembly: GCF_057063165.1. Taxonomy (NCBI): domain Bacteria; kingdom Bacillati; phylum Bacillota; class Bacilli; order Caryophanales; family Paenibacillaceae; genus Paenibacillus; species Paenibacillus tiangongensis. The sequence continues at coordinate 5,242,912 of NZ_CM169317.1, forward strand.
CCTGCGTTTTGCCGTCAGGACGCAGATAGTCCAGCGTTCCGTCCTTGCGCACTTCGGACAGGCGGCGTGCGATCCGGTGCGAAAGAGCAATCGGAAGCGGCATCAGTTCCGGAGTCTCATTCGTGGCAAAACCAAACATCAAGCCCTGGTCGCCGGCCCCAATATTTTCGGTCTCTCTATCGACCTGAGCCGGATCGCGACTTTCCAGAGCTGCGTTTACGCCTTGAGCAATGTCGGCCGACTGTTCGTTCAACGAAGTCAGCACCGCGCAGGTATTGTAGTCAAAACCATATTTGGCACGCGTATAACCGATCTCCTTGACCGTCTTGCGGACGATCGCCGGAATATCGACATACTCGGACTTCGTACTGATCTCCCCAATCACAAGTACCAGTCCCGTGGCTACCGAAACTTCACAAGCAACCCGAGCATAGGGGTCATTCGCCAAGAAGGCATCCAGCACCGCATCGGAAATTTGGTCGCAAATTTTATCCGGGTGCCCTTCGGTCACAGATTCGGAAGTAAATAAGTGTCGCCCTTGTACGGACATAGATTCAACCTCCCATGGATAGTATGGCTACGGCCTGTCTATCCAATACAATATAAAGCCCACTCAAAAAATGAACCTTTCCCAAATCGGAAAAGGTTGGATTAACATCCTTAATGGAAATAGTATCGCATTTGCCAAGTCATGTCAAAATAATTCATGTTTTTGTAGAATAATTTATATAGGTTGTTCAAAAAGTCATCTTTCCATGACGAAGCATAGCAAGTGAGATGGATTCGACGTCGAATCTTGAATTCAGCCGGGCCTTCCGTTGCTCACGTAGATCTATCTACGCTCTGCTACTCAGTCCCTAGCTTCATCCAACCTTCTCGGTCCTGAAAACCTGTCTTTTTGAACTCGAACTTAGAGGATAAAATTCCGTTCAGCTTGAGCAACCAGGCGTTTCGTAATTTCACCGCCAACGGAGCCGTTTTCACGGGAGGTCAGATGTCCCCAGCTTCCGCCGTTGCTTTGCCCGTTGCCCATGGCGCCTAATTCTCCGGCAAACTCCGTATCCGCTGCCCCCGTTGCCCCATAACCTACAGGCAAACCAAACTCAGCGGCGATTTCGTATTTCCATTGCTGCAACACCTGACGGCTTTCCGGTACGATCTTCCGATTGCTTCTTGCCATGATTCCAGACACCTCCTGAAAAGTTGGTTTCAAGAGGTAGTATGGCATCCGTCTTGCTCCACTACCCTCAGGAATGTTTGTCTGCCCTGCCCAATCATGCCAATCCGCAAGCGTAAGCGAATGAAACGGATTATTTGATTTGATATCCGCCCCGGACCATCACGGTTAAATTATGCGTACTCCCGTCCTGCACTTGAATGCCCCGACCTTCTCTTGGAAAAGACAACAAGTGGTTATTGGCCACGGCACCGCCGTTGGCAATATCCTTCCCGTCGGTGAGATCCGCAACCCCATTGGAGTCGGCGCTATAAATCACAGCCTTCCCGGAGCGGACGATAAACTCCGCCCCCGCAGCGGCAACGAGAATCTTCCCCGGCTTCACCTCGACGATTTTGATCCCCTCTTCGCTCGAACCGCCGCCAGAACCGCCAGTTGAAGGCGCGCTTGGGGGGCTTGGCGTGCTCGAACCTCCCCCGCCACCTATGGCCTGCTGGATCGCCTGATCCACGTAGCTCTTCGTAACCACCGGATCATCCGCCGTCCCTGGCGTCGTACCCGCGCCTTCCGCTTGCATATTTAACAGCGATCCTGCCCAAACACTGCCGCCAATCCATACTACGGCCGTTGCAATTTTCCAACCCGTCTTCATTATGTTCCTCCTCTATGAGTCTGTTACAGTCTATGATAGAGGTTTTGGTAGAGTGAAACAAGCCCAAATCCGGAGGGGATTGGGGCTTGTTTGGCCATTTGATTTAGTTGTACAATGAAGCATTATCGTAATAGGCAGTTTGTGTTGCGATTTTTACTTTCTCGCCTTGGTAGGAATCATAAATTGAGAATTGGAAACCACCAGTTCTGGACGCCGCAAAAATAGGATCGCTAATGACATAGGAATATGTTTGATTGCCGCCAATTATAAAGTCTTTCTCCAGTTCGATTTCTTTCTCGAATCTGGCTCCACTCGAATCAACCACTTCAAGTACAAACTTATGCTGGAATTCACCCATCTCAAAGGCCAAATCCCGTTTTAAATCATACTTCAATTTAATTTCCAAACCGGAAGAAGTCGTATGACCTTTAATTTCATTAACAGACAAAGTATACGGGAAGAGTTCTACATCTTTCAACGTGCTCTTGATATCTCTGGTTTGCAGATTCAATTCCATGGCCGATGCATTGACATAACCGGTAGGTTTTCCTTCCGCTTCCGTAAACTTGTTCTCCGTAATGCTTTCACCCACAACAAGGTTCCAGTTCGAGACGACGGTTCCTTTCGGCACTTTGGCCGAGAAGGAAACTATGCTTGCCGAGTCCGGCCCGACAGTACGATTGACCTGATTCACGTCTGCCTTGTAATACAGTCCTTGATCTGTCAGGAAATAACCTGTAAGCCGAGAAAGATTTGTTTGCTTGTTTTCCCGGTTTTTCATAATCAATTCCGTATAAATGATATCATTGCTGCTGCCTTTATACATATATGTTTTGCGGGTCTGCAAATCTGATTTTCTCCCTGCTGTTTCCAGGTTAAGGAAAGATCCGTCTTTAATCACATTAAAGTCACTGGTTTTTCCGTAGTTTGAGAACATCACCCAATTGCTGGTTTTGTCCGTGCCGGTTTTCTCAAGCAACTGAATTTGCAATTGCGAGAAACTCAGGCTGGACGGGACATTGGCAACTACGTAGACGCTGCTCTTTTCCCCAACCCCGAGAATTGAGGTGGTATTGTTATTTACGACCTGAACTCCTTCTTTCAGCGAAGTCAAGTCCATCTTGTATTCCCCTACCAGTTCAGGCAACTTTGCGGCTTTGTTGCCTTTATTTTCGATCGTAATTTTGGTTGCTAGCAAGTTCCCGTCATTCCAAGGGAGTTTTTGAACAGCATCCAATGTGACACCAAAGGTGCCGTCGTTATTTTTGATCGTTTTTTCTTGACCCAATGCATACTGCATTTCCGTATATTGCGGCAAACTGTATGCGGCCATCGGGAAATTAGCGCCTGAGGCAGGCGCCTGTCCCGCAGGATCCGTCGAACCGGCAACGCTTGCGGGAGTTTTTAGTACTAATTGCAAGTCATCGGAATTGGCAATTATCGGAACCGTTCCATCTACGGTAATAATTTGTTCCTCACCTGGCTCCAAGGTAATCCCTTCCATGCCGTTAGCCGTTAACGAATATGACTTGGAACCGGACTGTATTTCGAAGCTATAATTCGGTAAAGTCACCGATTGATTCCCCTTATTGGTGAATACAAATTGAATCGATAAACTGCTCTGTCCATAACTTTGATTACGTGATATGCTTTCAATCCTGGTAGCGATAGAATGGTTGTTGACTTTTAGTACTTTTTCCTTGTTCGCGGCAGTAATAGACTTCTGTCCGGCTTTGGTGGCCAAATCCATCGTCGCGATTGGAAGGTCCAATTTGGCGGCCTCATCGGTTTGCACTACCAAAAGCTGCAAATTCCCGGTATTTACGGTCTTTGGCATTTTGGCGATCAAATTTAGCGTTGCGATCTCTTGAGGCATAATTTTTAAATTGACGCTGGCAGCATCGGCAGTTAAACCAAAAGGTGTACCGCTGGCTGTTTGAAGTACATATTTCAAATTCGGATTTTCCAGTATTTTTGAACCCGCATTATGTAACTGCAAGGCTACATGAACATAATTATGGTCCCCTAAACCAATGACACTCACCGAGGTAACCTTGGCGTTAACCGTATTATCTGCAAACGTCAATTTCCGTGTCGTATTAATCGGGGTTGCCACCGTGTAGGAAGAAGGAATACTGATACTCCCGAGTACTTGTTCGTAACCCGCTACGTTAAAGTTCCATTTGATCATTTGGAAAGTAAGATCACTGTATTTTAATCCTTTTGCGATTTTCGCAGTGTAAGTGATGCTTACCGACGCCCCCGGCACGACCTTTGTCTTGTCTTTATCAGAGCTGATGGCACTTACGCTATACATCGTACCGGACTTAGTTTTAACTTTGGACCAATAATCAAGCAACGACAACGTCGTGCTCCCGTTATTTTGATAGGTCAAAGTATAAGTTAAAATGTTCCCGTCATCCTGAGACAAAATATTGACATTCGTCAATTTAGCCGTACTTTTGGTACCAATGCTTACTGCCCGCAATTGATTAAGGTTCTTCACCGTCGCTTGCTTATGTGACTGTGTTGTTTTCGTGGCTGCAGCATCGGCCATTCCAATGACACTTTGGCCAATCAAGGTAGCTACTGCCAACGACGCCACAGCTATTCTTGTTTTACTCAATATGAAATCCTCCTATTTTTTAGTCATTTATATTATATACGCATCAGATCAAAAAAAGTTTAGCTGAAGAACATGAAAAATAGCTGAAAATACAGTTTTATTATAATTTAGCCCAATATCTAGTGAACAGTTATCCACTAAATTTAATGTCATTTGTTAAGCCTGATATATTGACAAAGACCTTTGTTAGAGTATTATTATTTCTTTAGCAAGGGTCTTTATCTGACCAGGTGGTTTAAAACAATGATCGCGGCTGAGAATAAGCTTCACATAATTTGTTCCGTAGGTTTACTTATATGTCATATCATCTTTCGTCCTTACACTTCCCTGTCATAAACACCGGCTTAGCCGTTGGCTTCCACCAGCCCTATAAGGGCATAATACTAGCAAGCGCCTAAGTAAGGCGCACTGAAAGTCAGCCAACCGCGTACGGTCTGTCTCGGGTTGCCCCTCAATGGGGCTTTTTTTTGCCCTTCCCTACCGGCTCACCCGTAAACGGGTCGAACAGTTCTTTCATTGTGAGTTGTTCGTAATTCTTATCTTCTGTTAGTTGATTCCGGATGTACTCGGCGATCACTTTCCGGTTCCGCCCTCCGTATCCATAAAAGTAGCCCCTACACCAGAATTGGCGATTTCCGTATCGGTACTTCAGATTCGCAAATTTATCGAAGATCATGAGCTCAACTTTGGCGGGATACTCACCAACATGTGGATATGATGACATGCTTCTGCTTCGTGGATTTCCACACCTTTACGCTCACATAATTCTCGAATGATTTTCCCAATTTCTCGCTTCAACTTCCCATAGATCACATGACGTCTATGCCTTGGTGCAAATACAATGTGGTATTTGCAGTTCCAGCGTACATTCCCTTGCCCTCCTGATTTGATTGTACCGTTGGCAGACCGGCTACTATCTTATCATATAGGTCAAGGGATTTTTACTCATAGCTTTAAGCTTTCCTGAACCCCCAGTCAAACTGGGGGTTTTTTAGACAAAAAAAGAACGGACTCGCTCAGTGGAGTCCGTTCTTTTTCAAAAGAATAATTAACGCGAAGCGCGAGCTTCAAATGTTACTGATCTTGTAGTAGTGTGCTTATCAACTGGTTTTGCATTAACACCAGTATCTACAAGAGCTTTGGAGCTTTCATTTTTCGCACCATCAAAGGTAGCTGTCAGGTTAACAGTTGTAAACTCACCATTTGGAGCACCTGCTTGGTCAAGCACATAGTACTTAACAACAAACTCTCTGGTACCTGTTTGCACAAATGGAGCACTGTCAGTTACAGGCTTAGCTTTAACTTCATTAAACTTAACATTGAACAAGTTAGTAGCAACATGTTCTGGAGTGGTGAAATTAGACAGCGCGATATCCTCATTTGCTCTAAATTTAAGATCATAGTATGTCACACCAGTAGCCGAGTCGACAAATTTAGTAGCTTCAACGAAGGAAATCTCAGGTCTAATATCGTCAATTACATTTTTGTAATCAAAGGACAATTTGTTGCCCAGACTATCTTGAGACACAACGTTAGCAACAGTTCTAATTTGAGTGTTATTAGCGTCAGCAGGAATAACTTCATCAAAAGTCAAAGTAATGCTCTTTTGGTCGCCACTAAGTGCAGCAGTCTTAGGTGTATAAGTTCCGCTCGGTGTTACCAACTCAAAGTCAAATCTGCTAGTTGTGCTCAGCTTGCCATTAACAGAAAGCTTAACTTCTTTACGGGATTTTGCTTCAGCCTTTTCGAAACCAATGATTTCAGCAGCATCCTTTTTGATATCTCTTGTAATGGAATACCCACTAGTTCCATTAACAAAATACTTACCTTCAGAATCAGCCACATAACTAATAACCAATTGGGCGTATCTCAGGTCATTATTCGTATTAAGGAACACATCATCAGTCTTAGCAGTGATACGAATTGTATCACCAGTAATTGCAATGATATCACCTTTATCAGTGGTTACTGGTTTAGAAGTTCCGCCATATACATATTTTTCTGGCTCCAGTGCACTACCTTCTCCCTCAATTTTAACATTTCTGTTAAATTGAACGAAAATGTACGTCTCAACTGAATTCACACGTTGTACCCATACACGATCAATTCCAGCAACCGCCACAGATTTAGTGTTGAATTTAACATCTACAGGGAGAATTGTATTTGGAACATAAGCTCTATCCGTCAGATTGGAAATCGAAACAATGTAATCCGTGTTATCATCAAGACTTCCAACAGAGCCCAAGTTCAAGGTTACAGTTTTATCCTCATCATTGTACAAAGGTTGATATACTGGTTTACCTTCGGAGTTTACGCCTGATTTATCTGCGACTTTACCATCAGCAGTTTTCAGCACGTAGTTCTCACGATTTTGAGCTTTTTCAGAATCCAGAGATTCACTGAAGCTTACTACCAACTTAATGAATCCATCTTCGCTTTTCAATTCTTGACCAACAACCGTCGGGCGAATTGTATCGAGTTCAGGAGTCACTTTAGCTTCACGATCCGTTTTGTTATCGCTATAATCCGAAACACCTGTCAGATGGATCGTATTCTCGCCATAGTTCAACGGCTCGTTCTCGTTTTCAAACTTCAGCGTTACTTCATTGTCTCTAATTGTAGTGCTAGTCGCTTTACGGGAAGAAATATTAGCATAAGCACTCTCTACACTCTTGATCGTTTCGTTAAAAGTTACAACAACTTCACGAAGATCATTTGCTTTAATAGAAACAATTTCTGGAGCAGCAGTATCTGTAACAACCTCGAAGTCGGTTTCTACTGGTGCAACCTTCAAGCCAGAGAAGTCTTCAACATTACTTACGCTCACCTTATGAGCACCTTCAGTCAAATTAGTGGACACAATTACTGTATCAGGGTACGAATACGTAATGTATGCACCAACAGCTTTTCCATCAATTTTAAAATTGCTGGAAACCGAAGCTTGCCCGCCTTTGATCGGCTCACTGAACTTCACTTTAAATGCTTTAGTACCCAGACCTACAACTTCTTTAATTGTAGGAGCAGTTACATCAGAAGGAACGAACTTAACTGTTTGCTCAAAAGTCTTAGTTCCATCTTCATTTTTAACATTTTTAATTTTCAACTCAACTTCTCTTTGATTTCTCAAAGTTGCAGAATCTGCCTCTGCCAACAAGATGGTTACAGAAGTTTTGTCTTCGGCAACTTTTACCGAATCAATCTTCTTACCGCCATCAACATTGTAGTTATCCTTCTGACCAGCAGAAGCCACATCCACAGTACCGTCAAATGTTACTACTACTTGTTTCAGGTCAGCTGCCGATACGGATTGAACTGTTTGAGCCACAGTAGTAACATAAGTCACTTTGTGAGTGTACTCACGGTCTTGGTAAGTGAATTTAACTTCAGTTTCTTTGTTAGCTTCGAGAGCTGTTTCCAAAGCAACTTTCACTACTTCACCGTCGGACATCGTGAACTCAACGTTCTTCGGATCAACGACTTTGTAGGATTTAACAGTTGGAACTTGGTTAGCTTCGTAGATCGCGTAAGCTGCTACAACCGCTTGGGAACGAGTAGCTGCTGCTTGGTAGTTGACGCCGTCAGGAATCAATCCTTTTTCGACAGCTGCGGCTACATAACCTTTAGCCCATGCGGATGCCGTGTTGTTAGCGTCAGCAGGAACATCCAGTTTCAGAGCCGTTACCAGAACTTTAGCCAACTCTTGTACAGTTACGTTGCCCGAAGGATCGAACAAGCCTTTAACTGTATCTTTACCTTGAAGAATACCAGCTTGAGTTGCAGCTTCGATATAAGGAGCAGCCCAGTGATTAGCGCTGTAACCTTTATCCTTGTAAGTAGCTACGCCAGTTACCGGTTCCAAGCTCAAGGAGTTAACGATGATTTTCGCCAGTTCAGCGCGAGTCAACGTTCTTTCCAAGTGGGACAGGCCGTCCGGGAAGCCATTCATGATACCTGCTTCTTTCAGAGCGTTAAATTGTTGCTCTGGAGTCAGTTTGGCATCTGCACCGAATGCTACGGAAGCAAACATGGAGAATGCCATTGCTGTAGACAAAGCTACGGACAAAATTTTCTTCATAACCTTTTTTTCTCCTCCTTGATTAACTATCACATGAGAATTTTCTTTAAATGAATAGCTCGCATTACTCATTAGCCATTGCACCCCCTTTCCAGAGCTTGAGCAAGTTTCCTATAAATTAGGTCTGCAGCTAAACTGCAGAAACTTGTAACCAAATTCATTTGATAGAATGTAGAAATAGACTAGTTTCCTAATCCTACCTAAACATTATACAATGAGTCCCAAGCGCCGTAAAGCTAATTTTTCTAATAGATAGACAAGTTTCCCTATGAGGGAGACCTTGCCATGTCTAAATTGGTCGCCATTGTCAATGCTCTACAACTTAAACGCAGCAGGTTTCAAAAAGTTGCGGGGGTTTCAAAAAAAATTGCGAGATTGTAACTTTTTCTAAGATTCCCCTCAGTTTCACCTTTTTGACTTCCTTACCTCCTGACGGAAATTAGTATATCATGCCGGAATATGTCAGTCATTAAGCAACTTTTCCCATTTTCACGCTATCTCCATTGTATGTGCGTGCACGACAAATAAGACGTCCTAATTGGGACGCCTTATAAGTCATCACGTACCAAAAGGCCTCCGGATCCGGATTTATCTTACTCTCATGGCCAATTGGATAATGCGAGTCCGCATTTGCGGATCGGTATTCAGTTTCTCATACATGTCATCGATCGCTTGCTTGTTGTCCTTGTATGTCTTCTCATGCTTCATGGTGATATGAGACCACTCGATCAATTCGTTCTCGGCTGCGCGCAGCTCGGTGAAGGCATCATGGAAGCCGGTTTCAATAACAAGCCCTTCCATCACTTCCTGGGTTACTTCTTGCAGCTTTGCAGTTTCTTCAATGCGCTTTTCTAAAACTTTGGATTTATCCTCAAATTTGCGCTTCGCTTTGGAATAAGCCAACTGCGGTTTAGATAAAATCGGTTTCATCTGTTCAAGTTCACCCTTTTGCGTATTGTCTATTACTCTGCCTATTTTAACTTAAAGCTCATGAAATTACAAAAAGATGTAATTGGAAAAAAAAGAACCTGCCCATTTACTTTTCTTATGGACAGGTTCTCCCTTGACTAGCTCAGGTTTTTAGGAAATAGATCCGTGCTCTTTTTAAGCAGCTCCACGGCGATCTTGCCCGCTTCGGCTCGTGTCATGTTCGCTTTTGGATTGAAGTTGTATGACACCTTCTTGTTTCCCGCTTGAGTAACGGGAAGTCCGGCCATAATTTTCGCTTTATAAACAGCTTGAACGGCAGGCCCGGCGTATGCTTCAATCTGGCTCGCATCCAGGAACGATTTGGCAAGCGAATCCTTCAGCTTTTGATCATTTACAGGAAGTTTCAACTGAAGGGCTCGCGCAACCATCACTGCAGCCTGTTCACGCGTTATAGGTTGATCGGCTCCAAAGACCCCTTCACTTAACCCTGTTACGATCCCCGCCCTAGCTGCTGTCTCAATATGAGCGTAATCCCATGTTGGAGAACTGGCTCCCGGAACAAGTTCCACAAAGGTCGGATTATCATCATAATTCAGCGGTAAGTTCAACCCTTTGACAAGCAAAGTTGCAAACTCGCCTCTCGAAGTTTGATCATCGGCCCCGAATTGTTCAAAGCGGACGTTATTCATAATCCCTTTGGCATACAGGGCGTTCAAGATATTACGCGCCCATTGATGATTTGTTATATCATCATAACCTCGACGCATTTTCATTACAGTAAAATAACCAAATTCATCGAATGGAACTGTAATCGTATTGTTCTTTGAATTTACTGCACCGCCAATATTCACCCATTTCCTATTAGGGGTGTAGCGGAAAACGGTAATGGTCGTTCCCGCCTCTTCCACCACATTCGGGTCGAAACGAAGTGTTAATGTGCCGCGACTGGAAGGCGTGATTTTCCGTTCTGCAGGAATTTCCGGATTTCCGTAAAGGGCCTCTACCGAATAAGGTGCCAAGCCGTTGGTTGCCGCTTTATAACCGGCTGAGTTTCTGTCGCCTTGCTCTCCCAACCCGCCGCTAATCCAATATACATTGGACACTCGAGTGAAGTTTCTGGTATCGAAATTGGAGCTGAAATTCAGAAGATACTCGTCCGGAATCGTCCAAGACGGGATCCCGCTGTCCTCACCTGTACCTGGGAAGCCGATAATATTGCCGTAATCATTTCGCCGCTCCACAATGCCCGTGTTCGGCTCTGCAATACCAAACAGCAATTTGGTATCCGGATAATACTTGGTTATTCCTTTCGTATCCGTACTCTGCATTACTGTACCCTTTGGAAAATTTAGCTCGAGCGCTTTATTAAAGGCGCTGTATTTGGTGGCAACTTTAGGTGCCATAAACTGTGCGTCAATCCCAACAACTCCGGTGTAGAACACCTCAAGCGTATCCGTATTTTTTGTACCGCCTTGTACAATTTCTATTTTGATCTTATTGGATTTATCTTGCTTCAATCCGACATAATCGAGTACAAACCGGTTTTCTCCCAGATCAGGGCGTTTGACGGCCTTCTCTTTATCGATTGTAACTTCCGTAGCTCCTTCAGCTTCAATATCAAAATGAACAAAGTTCTTGTTCACCACAATTTGATTGCCTACTGTTGGCTGAGGCGCGATGATTCGGTAAGAATTCACTTCTCTGACCAATTCCAGCCGCTGGCTCGTTTTGGCGCCAGTCTCATTAATTAGTTCCAGCGTGTAGACATAGGTGCCTGGAGCTTCATTAGTGATGTCGTGGATCCGCATAATAAAGTCATTTCTATTACCGGCAAAGTCATAACTGTATCTCTCGCCGGCAAATGTAACCTCTTCCTTTTCTGTCGAAGTAGCCGGTAGATCCACGCTCAAAATATTCTTGGTCCCCATATTCAGGTTCATTTTGACCGCTCCGGAACCTCTAAGCACCAAATCGTATGTTTTTAAGCTGGTAGTATAAACCTTGTCTTTATATATAAAATCCGGCGTTAAATTAAAAATCGTAGCCAATTGCGGATCATTTGAACCAAAATCCCTCGGTGGGAAATCAGGCCGGTCCCTGCCCACAGCTGGCTGAAAATTAGTAATTGTAGAAACATTATTATCGACGATATAAATCCGCAGTTCTTTTCTTACTTCCCGGGTCTGACCCTTATCATCCTTGCCGGTACCCGTAAAGATAATACGATTTTCCCCATAAACTAAAGGGCCCTCTTCAATAGATATTTTAAGCTTAATTTCAAAGTTGCCGTCTGTTTTAAGCCATGCGGGCTCCAGATTTGCCGCCGGGTCGGTCGATTTCACTTTCAACCCGTTGGCAAATACCTCCGCAATAAAGTATTCGCTAGCCAAAGTGTCGAAATCCACATACTGCCCTCTGACCGTCAATTCCTTACTGCCGCCCGAATCGATGGGATAGGTCTGCCCATCCGTAAGATTAGCTATATAAATATAATTCTTGGAGGCAAAAGAAATGGTCGCATCTTTATAAGCCGTAGAGTTGCCATAACTAAAGCGAACCGTCTGATTGCCGTTCTGAAACCCGGTGATTTTATAAATATACTGCGTATCGGAGATTTCTTTGACCAATGTATATGAAATTTTTTGAGTAGCCAGCGGCAGATAGGTAGCCTTAAGCCCGGTCGCGGCATTGTCCGGCTTACTATTCGTGGTGACCTTGATATAAAAATCGCTGGAGTTTACCTTTGCGCCGTTCAGCGGTTCACCGGTAGGAATACTGTCGCCCCCGTCGTAACCGTTCAGATATTTCAAATCGGTGATCACAGTCTGACCCTGCATATACTGAAAATCAACGCTTTTGTTGATCGTCTTTGTTCCGTAAGTGATCGACAGAGGATGGTTTTGATCTTGCACAGGATTGGAATCTGTTCCCAATGTGAAGTTCAACGGGTCGATCTGGAAAGTAACAAGACGATAAGCGGACGTATTCGGTTTGATACTGGGAATGTAGATCTCATTGGTGCCCGTCGTCGTTAATTTTCCGCTGGCGTCAATGCTGAATCCCTCATAATAGCTAGGGTTTACAACTTCACCATCCAAACTTACTACAGCAGATCCCTGGAATGCTGCATTATTGGCATCCGGAATCAATAACTGTGCGAATAACTTCCCTTGTTGCGCATTTTCGGTAAAAATGGGCTCATTTCTTCCCAACAGATCCTGTGCGTAACCGGAGGAATCCAACAAATATAACGCAACGATCGGATTCTTCTCATCATAATAATACAGCGAATAGTTAAAAGTAAGCGTATCAGAACCGTTTTGAACAACTACTTTAAGGTCATTCAAGCCCGGGTTCATAGTCAATTGTTGCGAGAAGAAGGTTCCATCCTGCAGCAGCGTTGTCCCTAATGCAGCTCCTCCATTTACAGAAACCGTTACCTTTGTTGCGTTCTGGGCCCGACCCTCCAGCGTGATCTCGTCCTTTGGAACAACTACCCGTGTGCCTTCGTTAAGGTCGAGTTTATCGGCGCCGCCCAATACTTGAAGTTTCTCAAGATAAGGAACTTTGTCAAAGAGCACGTAAAATGATTCGGAACGGTCATTCAAGCCCTGCGAACCGGAAAACGTGATCTTATTCATGCCGGAGTGCAAAGTTAATGTTGCTTTGAAACGATTGTCCGGGCTATCGACATCCAGTTGAATAACGCCAGGTATAATTCGTGTCGAATCTTCAACCCATCTATTACTCGCCTGATCCCAATTCAGTTGTTGGACATTTACGGCAAGCGTGGAACTCGCCACCTTCGTAAAGGTGCCGCCAATCGTCATTTGCCCTTCAGTAACATGATAAGCGTTACTTCTTGATATTTGTTTCTTTTGGTTTTCCGGAGTAGTATCCGGGTCGGGTGTCAACGTTAGATCAACCGTATTGCGAAGTTCTTTAATGTCCGGAGTAAAATAACTTGTAGGCTTGAGTCCAGGACCATCCGCCGCTTTCGCCACAGGCATCAAACCCGCAGGGAGCAACGTAAGAACCAAGGACAGCAAAGTCAGCCAGATAAACGGCTTCTTCATGCGTTGCATGGATTAATCTCTCCTTTGTCGTGTAGTGTGTGTTGTTGTCCCCGCCAGAGTTCGGCAGAGACTGCCCAAAAACGTCACTTACATATGTTATCGGTCGAAAGATGGAAGGATTTTAGGAAAACATGAAGAAGAATCCAAATGAAAATCGCGGGACACGAAAAAAACCGCCGTTCCCGGCGGGGGGCGTGAGTCGGATGTTCTGTTCGTATCACAAACGTAACGGACCGTACTGACCTTATTCGTTCCTTTCCCGGACATTACCCGCTCTAACGGACTGCAGAGGCCTTATTGCACTCCGAATAAGGCGAAATCACCACAGTAGGCCGGAATAAGGTCTCCTCGGTCCGTTAGAGTCCGAGCCAACGCCGATCCGTGCAAATAACGGCTCTGTTGTCCGTTAGATTAGTTAAGGGTACCTTTGAAGCACGGCAGGCGCGAGCTTACAAAAAAACAACCACCGACGGCTTTACCAAGCCATCGGAGGTTGTCCATTTATCAAGTTAAGGATTGCATAATTGCCCTACATGTAGGGATGCTATAAATTCGTACTGGTTCTAATTCCTTGTTCCGTGTTACTTCGTACCGCGCTCCGCACCGACCTTCATGCGCAGGCGGGCGAGGAAGTCCAACACGGGGCGCTTCGTCTTGCCGATCAAGCCGATGACCTCGGCGCCGATTTGCAGGAAGAAGACCATGACGCAGATGACGACGAACGTCACCCAGTTGGCGTTGTACATCGCGGCCGACGATTGGATGACGGCCAGCACGCCGAAGAAAGCGGCGATGCCGTAAATGATCAGCACCGTCTGGCGGTGGCTGAACCCAAGCTCGCGCAGGCAATGGTGCAGGTGACCCTTGTCCGGCGAGAAGATCGGCTTCTTCTGCATCCAGCGGCGCACGATAGCGAACAGGGTGTCCGAGAGCGGCACGCCGATCAGAATCAGCGGCGTCAGGAACGACACGATCGCGATCTGCTTGAAGCCAAGCAGCGACAGCAGCGCCAAGCTGAAGCCGAGGAACAGGGCGCCCGAGTCGCCCATGAAGATTTTGGCCGGGTGAAAATTGAAATACAGAAATCCGATGATGCTGCCAAGCAATAGCAAGCACAGCAGCGCCACCATCTCGTTGCCCATCAGGAACGCCATCACGGCGATCGTCCCGATCGCAATGGCGGAGACACCCGCGGCCAATCCGTCCAATCCGTCGATCAGATTAATGGCGTTCGTCACGCCGACGATCCACAGAATGGTGAACGGAATCGCAATCCAGGTCTCCACTGCGGCATACGTATGGAACGGAATATTTGCGAATTCAATCCGTATATCGAACGCGAACACGACCACGCAGGCCGTCGCGATTTGAATCAGAAATTTCAGTTTGGCCGGCAAATCGAAGCGATCATCCAAGGCGCCCAGCAGCACGGTCATCGTTCCGCCGACCAGGAAAGCTTTGATGAAGTTCACTTCGCGTACCGAGAAGACGTCCGGAAGAAACGGAAGAAGCAGAAAAAACGCGATGACAAAAGATAAGAAAATCCCCAAACCACCGAGTCTCGGCATAATTCGTGTATGCACTTTGCGCGCATTGGGTACGTCCACGGCGCCAACCTTAAAAGCAAACTTCTTCACGAGCGGCGTCAGGCCCAAAGCCAAGCCAAGCGAAACGATGAACCCGATGATATAAATCATCAACATTAAATTTCGACCTCCAATTGTTCTGCACCGGAATGATTATACTCCGATTATGGAGAAACACCAACCCCGTATTTGCGCAAAAAACCGTAGTTATTCATGGAAATCGAGGCATTTAGCCCATTTTCGTTAGGTTTTCTTTCTCCCGCAGCACGCGCACGGCGAATTTCGGCAGCGCAAGCATTCTGCGGAAGCGGGTAGGCTCCTTCAACAACCGGTACAGCCATTCCAGCCGAAGCTTCCGGAAAGCTATGGGAGCCCGTTTGGTCCGCCCGGAAATGACGTCGAAGCTGCCGCCGACCCCCATCATGACGGGGACGCGCAGGACGTCTTTATATTTGGCGATCCAAGGCTCTTGCGTGTCCGCCCCCCGGGCGACAAACAGCAGATCGGGCGCGGCTTTGGCGATCTCGGCGATGACCTCCCCATCTTGATCGGGGCCAAAATAGCCGTCTCGGTATCCCGCGATCGTCGTTCCGGGATATTGCAGCGCCAAGCGGCGCGCGGTTTCCTTCACCACGTCCGGCGCGGAGCCGAGCAAGTACACCTTCCAGCCGAGGCGCTCCCCCTGCTTCATCAATTCGTGCAGCAGCTCGTAGCCCGGCACCCGTTCCGTTACGGGATCGCCGCCTTTTTGCGCGGCCCAGACCAGGCCTGTGCCGTCCGGCACGATCAATTCGGCGGTTTGCATCATCGCTTTGTATTCCGGGTTCTCGATCGCCGCCATCATCATGATCGGATTGGCCGTAATCACATGATGCGGCGTCTTGTCGGCTACGGCGTCCGTCAAATAGGCGACCGTCTCCTTCATTCCCCATTTGCAGACGGGCACGCCAAATACCGAAACCGTCGGGATCCCTTCCTTGATCTTGGTCATCACCTGTTCACCCATCACTTTCGTAAAAATTCAACGATCCGCCGCGCGGGCACCCGTGCCTCCCGCTTCAGTTCGGCGATTTGCGCGGCGTGGCTCTTGCGCCACGTCCCGGCTTCCTGCAGGAGGCGCTCCCCTTCCGCGGCCAATATCCGCGGATCCAGCTCCTCCGCCGTCCCGACCGGGACGCTGCCGATGCGACCGAGAAAATGGTCGATCTTCGGGTCGTACGAGACGCCGAGCAGCGGGACGTTCTGCGAGGCGGCGTAGATCAAGCTGTGCAGCCGCATGCCGACCAGCAGGCTGCACCGGCTCACCTCCCGCAGCATATCCTGCGGGTGCTCCGTCTCTGGCGCAATGCTCACGGTGCAGCCGTGGTCCGCCACATTTCCCAGCCGTTCCATCACGAAGCGCGAAGCTTCGACGTCGCCGGGGAGATGAAAAGGCAGGAAGCGGATATGCACCGACCTGCGGCGGCAGAGCTGCGAGAGCCCCTCGGCCAGCTGCGTCAATTCGGTTCGCGCTTCGTTCCAGAAGCGAACCGAGACGCCAACTACCGGCAATTCCGCAGCGGCCTCGCCTGCATCGCCGTTTCCTTCCGGCCCCGCGGCGCTCTCCCGCAGCGTCAGCCCCATGACGGGGTCGGGCACGACTTGAATGGCGTCCTTGCCGCGGAGTCCCATCTCCCGCAGCAGGTTGGCCGATTCCGTATCGCGCACGGAAATATAATCGCAGCGCCGGAACACCGAAGCGATCAGCGGCCGGAACAGCTTGCGGTTCACCGGTCCGATGCCCTGGGCGTAGACGAAGGTCGGCTTGCCGAGCCATTGCGCCAGCTTGATCACGCCCAGATAATACGGGATCGACTTGATCCCCGTGGCGTCCTGCAGCAGGCTGCCGCCTCCGCTGATCAGTCCGTCGCTGCTCTTTATAGCCTTCCTTACCTCGCCGAGTTTCATCCGGTGCACGGACTCCACGCCGTACGTCCGGCTCGTCCATTCCGGATCGATCGACAGCACGATGGGCTTGATATCCACGCCCGTGGTCAGCCCCTCTTCTTCGAGCGCCAGCAGGATGGACTGCAGCACCGCTTCGTCCCCGCTGTTGCGGAATCCGTAATACCCCGACAAAACTAAAGTTTTAGCAGTCGTGGCGACCATTTATCCCAGCACCTTTCAATGATTTGCCAAACCAGAACGGCAATCAAACCAACCACGAGACCCAATCCCATCCCCAGAACGCCGCGAATCAGCGAAAGTGCGGCCGGGGTGTGAATATGCGCAAACGTATCGACCATCGACAACTGACCCATCACCGCGATAATCATCGCGAACATCGCCCAACGGTACCGGAAAGCGGCGAACAAGCCGACGATAAACAGCGGATGCGCCAGCAAAAATTCCTTGTTGCGCGGCCGCACGCCAAACGTGTTCTCCAGGAAGGAGCGGAAGGCCGCTTCGCCCGGCAGCAGCGTTCCCGCATTGCCGGTCCGGGACAAGTAATACAAAGCCGCAACGCCCAGCACCGCGGCAACGACCACCCATAACACCGTAATCGGCATGCTCAGCCATTTCCGCAGCTCTTCCCAGACCGAGTTGCCCCGATACAAGAAGACATAGATCGCGATCAGCAAGATCGGCGCCAGATGCAGCAGGCTTACGCCGCGAAACTGATTGAGCACCAAGCTGTACGTAATGTTGTTCAGCAGCGAGATAACAAACGGCACGGCGGTCAAGGACAGCAGCGACGTTTTGATGAACAGCACAATCGTATGCGTCAACCGCCGTCCGCCCGTCAGGTTCGGATGCTTCTCCTGAAGCTCCTGCACCTTGCGGATCGCCAGCACCATGGCGATCGTCGGCGCGCTGATGGCCACGAACAGAGCCAGCGCCTGTTCAAGCAGCACCGGGTTCAGGACATACAATCCGGCCGAACCGACCCAACCTAGGATACAAGCCGCCAGCGTGAGCGACGGCAGGAAGCAGGAAATCAGCAGCGCTACGAGCGCCACGCCGCCGAGTACGACCAGCGCCTTGAGGGATTTCTGCCAACCCGCGTCGTAAACCTTGAAGGCCTCCGCTTGTCCCAGCTCAAACCCGTTATTTTCGATGCGCTCGATCGCGTTCCCCGGAGCCTGCAGCGAATCGATCAGATTGTCGATCGGATTCGTGATCGCCGCCTTCATCGCATCCTTGGAAGCCGAAGCGTTGAGGTACACCATCCGGATGTTCCGGTCTTTGGTGGCCAACACGAACCGATCGGCCAGCGTCGCCTTATCCTGGGAAGCTTCCGTATCGGCCAACGAATGCAGGCGCACCACGTTATAGTCGATCAGATAAGCCAGCTTGTTAAAGCCTTTTTGCGGAGCCTTCAGGTTCTCGATGGCCGCGATGCCGATGCCGTGCTTCTTCAGCAATTCCGCAAAGCCTTGCAGGCTGTTCTTCTCCTCATTCTCGTTGTATCCCTTGACCGCCTCGCCGTCGAACAAAATGCGGGTTACGCCGTTTTCGGCAAAAAAGGCCAACTGCCGATCCAGCTCATCCTGATCATAAGGGATATTGTCCGAAAGCCGCGGCAAAATCGTAAAGCCCTTCTCCCGCAGCATCGCAAACGCCATCGGATCCGGCGGCAGCGGCTTCATCACCGCTTCCTCCATCCCCATGCCGATCACCAGACCGCCCCGGTCCTGATACTGCCAGTTCGCGACCGGTACGTCCAGCTTGCGGAAGGCCGCTTCGATCATCGGCTTCAACTGCGCTTCGTTCTCCGCATTCGTAAACGCCAGGTACGTATAATTGCCGTTCTCCGTGATGACGGCACCATTCAGCTTCGCAGCCTCCACCGAGCTAAACACCATAACCCTACGCGCTTTCGACAATTCGTCCAGCGTACTTTCGAACATTGCCATCGTGCCTACGCCGGCTTCCTTCAACTGGCCGAGCTGTTCGTCCAGGTACGCCTGCGGATCCGCCTTATATGAAGCGATATCCAGCAAACCCCGGTAATTAAAGACGAACTCCACCTTGTTCGCGGAAGATTCCGTTTGAACCCGCTGCGCGATCACCGGCACGGATGCCAGAATTCCGACAATCACCAAAACCCACAACCATTTGCGGGAAGCGTTATTCCACCGCTGCCAACTTCGAATCACTAAGGTACCTCCTCAAAATGCATCAATCCACATCTGTTATTTGTTTCCCAAACCGACTTACCGTTACTACTACTACTTATCGACGCGGGCAAGCACGTCGTCCTGAATCCGGCTCAAGCGCGATTTGGCGTCTTCCGCGGAAGTGCCGCACACGCCGAAATAGAATTTGATCTTCGGTTCCGTTCCCGACGGACGCAGGCAGAACCATGAACCGTCCTCCAGCAAAAATTTCAGCACATTCTCCTTCGGCAATCCGTCAAGGCCCAGCGAGTAATCGAGCACCTCGGATACGCGCACGCCGCCGACCGCTTGCGGAGGCTCGCTGCGGAACGCTTCCATCAGCGCGCCGATTTGGGCCAGTCCGTCTTTCCCTTTCAGCGTCCGGGAAGCCAGCGCTTCGCGGTAGTAGCCGAATTGTCCGTACAGTTCCTCGAGCACGTCGATCAACGTCTTGCCTTGGCGTTTATAATACGCCGCCGCTTCGCAGATCAGCGTCGAGGCCACGACGGCATCCTTGTCACGAGCATAGTTGCCCGCCAAGTAACCATAGCTTTCCTCATAACCGAACAAATAAGTATATTCGCCGGAAGCCTCGAACTCGTTCATCTTCTCGCCGATGTATTTGAAGCCGGTCAGCGTGTTAAACACCGTGGCCCCGTAGTGGCGGGCGATGGCCGCGCCGAATTCGCTGGTCACAATCGTCTTGACGACCGCGCCGTTGTTCGGAAGCGCTCCTCTCTCCTTTAATTGGCTTAATACATAATGAACGAGTAAGGAGCCCGATTGGTTACCGGTGAGAATTTCATACTCGCCGTCCCGGGTCCGCACGACCGCCCCCATCCGGTCCGCGTCGGGATCCGTGCCGATCAGCAGATCGGCGCCGACTTGCTTGCCCAGTTCGATCGCCATCGTGAACGCTTCGCGTTCTTCCGGGTTCGGCGATTTGACCGTCGGGAAATCGCCGTCCGGCAATTCCTGCTCCTTCACGATATGTACTTGCGTAAACCCGATTTTCTCCAGAGCGCTGCGAACGGGAAGGTACCCCGTACCGTGCAGCGGGGTAAAGACGACCACCAAATCCTTGGCCGCACCGGAAGCCATGAGCTCGCGGTTAACGCTGGTATTCGCCACCGTCTCCGCAAACGCCTCATCCTCGGCGGCACCAAGCCAAACGAGCAGCCCCTTCGCTTCCGCTTCCTCGCGGCTTAACCGCTTGACCTGGGCGAAGGAAGCGATATTTTGAATCCGGGCAATGACCTGTTCCGCTTCATGCGGCACAAGCTGACCGCCCGTCGAGTTATATACTTTGTATCCATTGTATTCCGGCGGATTATGACTCGCCGTAATGACGATGCCCCCGGTCGCTTTCAATGCACGCACGGAAAAAGACAACTGCGGCGTAGGACGAAGCGACGGAAACAGCTTGGCGACGATGCCGTTGCCGGCCAGTACCAAAGCGGCTTCAAGCGCAAACTCCGGCGAGAAGTGACGGCAGTCATGCGCGATCACCACCGAAGGCGCACCCGCTTGCCCCGCATGCGCTTCCAGAATATATTCGGCAAACCCCTGCGAAGCGCGGGCAACCGTATAGCGGTTCATGCGATTGCTCCCCGCGCCGATCACGCCGCGCAAACCGCCCGTACCGAACTCCAGATCCCGGTAGAACCGGTCCTCCAGTTCGGCCGGGTTATTTTCCAAATTACGCAGTTCCTGCTTCGTGTCCTCGTCAACCGTGGGGTCTTGCAGCCAACCCTCCAGCTTCTCTTTTACGGCCTTGCTGATTTCAGTCATGGTTGTTTCTCCTCCTTAGTGATCTCTTCCAGCCCTTAGGACAAGGCGAACATGATGTCTCCCTCGGCTACGATCTTGTCGTCGACCTTGGCGACGGCGTGGCCTTTGCCGATCGAACCCTTCATCCGGGTAATTTCGACCTCCAGGCGCAGCGTATCTCCCGGAACCACTTGCCCGCGGAAACGGAATTCGTCCAGCCCGGCCAAAAAGCCGATTTTACCGCGATTGGCCTCCACGTTCAAAATGGCTGCTGCTCCCACCTGCGCCAACGCCTCCGTAATCAGTACGCCAGGCATTACGGGGTACCCGGGAAAATGCCCGGCAAAGAAAGGCTCATTGATTGTGACGTTCTTGATGCCGACGGCGCGTTTGCCTTCCTCGAACTCGATGATGCGATCCACCAGTAGAAACGGAGGACGGTGCGGAATAATTTCCTGGATTTGGTTGGTATTCAACATATGTAAGTCTCCTTTCGGTTTGCCGCATGAATTTCGGACCTGCACTGTCCATTATTGAATAAAAGCGCAGGCATCCGGCCACACTGTAGTTATCCTTCGCCTCTGCAGAAGCGAAGGTTAAGATAAGGGGCTTATCCGCAAGCGACCCTTCGGTCGGTTACGGATACAGCCCTTTTGACTTGCTTTTTGCCGTAGAGTCCCCCATCATTATACATTTTTCGCCTGCAAAAAGAAAACTCCCGTCAGCCGGGAGTTTGTGGACATTTATGTTAATTTCATTCTGTTTCTTCTATTATATACGCGTATTTACGAAGCGAATACCAAGTCGAAAACATGCTTCCACGTCGACAAGTTCCAAATATCCGACGCATCCTGTTTGCCGAACACGACATAACCAACGACCGTACCTGCCGCCAAGGCAGTAACAAGGACCAGCAGGATGAGCACGATTCGCAAGATGATGATCCAGGCGGGCCGTTTGGCAACCGCTTGATTGTCTTCACTCATGAAGCTTCCCACCTATCCGCGCAAGTTATTCGCCAGGCCCATCATCGTTTCGCCGGACGTAAGCGCGCGAGCCGTCAACTGATAGGCGCGCTGCACTTGGAGCACTTCGGCCATTAACTCGGTCAAATTCACGTTGGAGGCTTCCAGCGCCCCTTGACGAAGACTGGCCCGCTGCTCTTGCGGCAGGCTCATAGCATCGACCATGACTTCGGCAGGATCAACGCCCGCAGCCAGAACAAACAGACTGCCGTCCTTCTGAACCAGCGCATCCGGCCGTTCCGGCGTCAGCAAAGCGATTCGCCCCACCTCCGTCGTTCCTTCCCCGTTCGTGGCAAGAAGATTGCCTTCGGGATCGATGCTAACCTCGGCATCGGAAGGGAACGTGATCGCTTCGCCGTCGGCGTTCAGGACGACATAACCTTGCTTATTCACCAAGAAGGCGACATCGGGATCAACCGGATCCGGTTGAACGTGAAAATCCCCGCCCCGGGTATAGGCGACAACGCCTTCCGGCGTCAACACGCTGAACAATGCGTTGCCTTCAATCGCCAAATCCGTCGGATTGCCGGTTTCTTTAATCGAGCCTTGGGAAAAATTCACCGTCACCGGCGTCATTCGCGAGCCGAAACCGAGCGTGAAGCCGGACGGCGTCTTGCGGCCGGGCAGGTTCAAATCGGAAGTTTGCTCTTGCACCCGGGTCAACGTATCTTCAAAATTGGCTTGCTTTTGTTTATACCCTACCGTATCCACATTCGCGACGTTATCGGCAATCAGGTCCAGACGTTGTTGAATCCCGCTCATCGAAACCATCGCGCTGATGATGCTATTATTCATGCCGCACCTCCTATTATAGCCATTCGCTTACGTTACACGCGGCCGATCTCGTTCACCGCTTTATCCAAACTGCGATCGTAATATTGAATGACTTTTTGGTTCGACTCATAAGCCCGCTGGGCCGCCATCACATCAACCATCGCTTGGGCGGCATCGACATTGGATACCTCCAGATAACCTTGGCGCACCACGGCCCCATCCGTACCCGGCACCAAATCGCGCACTCCCGCCGCCTCTTCATCCGCAACGCGGAAGGCACCGTTGCCTTCCCGGACCAGCTGGTAAGGACGTTCGATAATCGTAACCCCCAGAGTGCCCAGATTAACCGGGATGCCGGTATTGTCCAACGCCATCAAGTTACCGGATTCATCGCTGGTCAGCGTACTTACGGACAAGCCCGGATTCAGCACGATCGGATTGCCGGTCACGTCCAGTACTCGATAACCGGTGGATGTTCTCAGCTCTCCCGCCGTATTGACGTTGAAGCTGCCGTCCCGGGTATATCGCACATTCCCCGCGTTATCTTGCACGGCGAAGAAAGCCTGCGGCTGATAAATGACTTCGCCGTCTTCCGTGACGAATTTGCCCGACGCGTCAAAAGCATAAGGCTGGCCCGTCGCCGGATCGTTAAGGCTAAGCTGCGAGATCAAAGCAAAATCGGTATCGTTCCCGGTCTCTTTCAGATCCCCTTGCGTAAACGCCGGCAAGCTCTCCTCCGCAAATACCCCGGTCATAAGTTTCCCGATGCGTGAGCCCTGTCCCGATTGCTTGTCCCCCATCAAGGAAATCAACATTTCGGGAAAAGAGTGCGCCACCGTATTCACCGATTTGTAGCCCGGCGTATTCAGATTGGCGATATTCTGCGTGACCGTATCATGCCGCCGCTGCTC
This sequence comes from Paenibacillus sp. JL3B1040, assembly GCF_057063165.1. Taxonomy (NCBI): domain Bacteria; kingdom Bacillati; phylum Bacillota; class Bacilli; order Caryophanales; family Paenibacillaceae; genus Paenibacillus; species Paenibacillus tiangongensis. The sequence goes on from NZ_CM169317.1 coordinate 5,266,653, forward strand.
GGCGATCATGCCGGACGCCGCGGTATAGAGGCCTCTTAGCATGGCCTTCCCTCCAAACGCTATATATTTAATGCCCTAATTCCGTGGGCAATACATTCCTACTTATTTATATCGGACGATTAGAGCCTACTTCTTAGCATCTTGTCCAAATTATCGAGCATGATGCCCGTTCCCTTCACCACGCAGTGCATCGGATCCTCGGCGATCAGCACCGGTACGCGAAGCTCTTCGGCGAGAAGCTCGTCCAGTCCGTTCAGCAGAGCGCCTCCCCCGGTCAAAATCACACCGCGGTCGATAATGTCGGCGGACAATTCCGGCGGAGTGCGCTCCAGCACCGATTTGGCGGTGGCGACGATGGAGGATACCGGATCGGCAAGCGCCTCCTGAATCTCGTTCGCCGTAATCGTTACGGTCAGCGGCAGGCCGGACACCATGTCGCGTCCGCGAATATCCATCTCGGCCACCCGTCCGTTCGGGTACACCGTTCCGATGCCGATTTTGATATCTTCCGCCGTCCGTTCGCCAATCAACAGCTTGTACTTCGTTTTAATATATTTAATGATAGCGGCGTCAAACTTGTCCCCGGCGACTTTCAGCGAGGAGGCGGTGACGATGTCCCCCATGGAGAGCACCGCCACATCCGTCGTCCCGCCGCCGATGTCGACAACCATGTTGCCGCTCGGTTCGAAAATATCCATGCCGGCCCCGATCGCGGCCGCTTTCGGTTCTTCTTCCATATACACTTCTTTGGCGCCGCTGCGTTCGGCGGCTTCGCGAATCGCTTTCTGCTCCACCGAGGTAATGTTCGTCGGCGCGCAGATCAGAATTCTCGGGTGGCTGTACCAGCTTCTGCCGCCCACCCGGTCGATAAAGTATTTCAACATCGTTTCCGTAATTTCAAAATCGGCAATGACTCCGTCCCTCAAGGGACGAATCGCAGTGATATTTCCGGGGGTACGGCCCACCATCCGCCTTGCTTCTTCACCGACGGCCAGTACCCGTCTTCCGTCGCTGTCAATCGCGACAACGGAAGGTTCGTCAAGAACGACTCCCTTTCCTTTGACATGAATCAGCACATTGGCCGTGCCCAAATCGATCCCAATATCCTTGCCCATCATTCGATCCCCCAAAGCGTATTTTTGTAAATCACGGAAAGGACGCAGCAGCCTTACCCATGCAATATGGCAAAAGTGTCCCGCTAACCAAGATGTAGTTAATCGACAAAAGTCGATGAATATCGTAAAATTTCGGGATAAATGGATGAAATTCCACATCATCTTATACCATATTTAAAAATACCATACTTTAGGGGAATGATTCAATGATAATCGTTCGATGGGTGAACTAAATAATTACCCATTAATTGACGGAGCTAATCACCTCTCGTTTGGATTGACCTTTTTTCTTATACTTGATCTTCGTCGCTTCCCCGCCGCGCAGGTGTCTGATCGATTTGTGATATTCGAGAATGTGCTTCACCTGATCCGCCAAATCCGGATTGATCTCCGGCAGACGTTCCGTTAAATCCTTGTGCACCGTGCTTTTGGAAACGCCGAATTCCTTGGCGATCGTTCGAACCGTGTGCCGCGTCTCCACGATGCACCGTCCAATCTTTATCGTCCGTTCCTTGATGTAATCGTGCACGCTCCCGCCTCCCTCAACTCGAGATAGTTTGGTACATTATATGAGGGGCGGGCCTAGATATTCTTTGTTTCCAAGCCTGACAAGCCCGGGCGAGGCCATTTATTTTACCTGCGGCCACCTCAAGGGAAGGAGCGGCGAGGCGGGACAAGCCCGAGTCCGGCGCAGGAAACGTTGGAGTTGGCGCGGAGATTCGGGGAAGGAGAGGGGCGGTTCGGGGGCGGTTCGGAGGAGGGTTGGTGGAGGGGCGACGGAGGTTAGGACGAAGTTCGGGTGAGGTTAGGTGAAGGTCCGGGTGAAGGTCCGGGTAAAAGTCGGTGAGATTCGGATGAGGTTAGGTGGAGGTTTGATGGAGGTACGGACGAGGTTAGGATGAGGTTAGGCGAAAGTTCGGGCGAGGTTCAGTGCAGGTTCGGTGCAAATTCGGACGAGGTTCAGTGCAGGTTCGGTGCAAATTCGGACGAGGCGGGGACGGGCAGTGGGTTGTGGATGGACGAGTTCGCAAACTGGAGGAATAGCGTTAAATTTTCACCTTATTGCGGCGTATAGGAGTAATTTTCTTGAAATAGCGTTATCAAATCACCTTATTTCGCTCACATGAGCAGATATGGGCTTAATTTTGAAGAAATAGCGTTAAAAAACATTCCTATTCTCTTGTTAATCCCGAGTTTTCGTGAAATAAGATGATTTCTTAACGCTATTTCCTTCGCCTGAGCAGAAAAAAGCGGAGAGCTCTTCGCTCCCCGCCAGGCCAGCCGCATCGGTCCGGATCATTCGGATCGGCATGCAATGCCTTCAATGAGATGGATGGGTTCACATTAATTTTTCGGAAGCACCGATTCCGGATTAACCAGCTCGCCGTTTTCGTAAATCGCGAAATGGACGTGGTTGTCGAGATCCTTCTCGATTTCGTTGCGGCCGGCGCTGCCGATGGTTTCGCCTTGCTTCACTTCGGCATCCTTCTTCACCTTGACTTCGCCCAAGCTTTCGTACACGGTCTTCAGGTTGTTGGCGTGGGTAATTTCCACGACATACCCGAGCAGCGGCACTTCTTCAACCCGCGTTACTTTCCCGCTCATGGCGGCCGTTACCTCGAAAGGCTTGCGGTCTTCGCGGGCCAGGTCAATCCCGGTGTTCGGCGTAAACGTATCGTTGTACTGTACCAGGGCCGCCTGATGTTCCTCGGCCGTGCCTTCCTTCTCGTAGAACGGCTTTACGACGGCGACTTCGGCAACGTTCGCAACCGGCCAAGCGAGATCCTCGGAGGAGGCGATGACTTCGGTTGCAGCTTCCTCTTTCGTTCCCTCTCCCGTTGCGGCGTCTTCTTCGCCGGACAGGTTTACGGTGTCGGTCACGCTGGCGGGGGTCGAGTCCAATGGCTTGTTGCTCGCATCCTGGTAGACCCACACTAAGGTTAGTATAATTGCCGCTGCCGCCACATACGCTGCCGGGTAAACCCATCTCTTCGACAATAATCTTTTCCACGCGGATACCGGTTTAACCGGTTCTCCCAATCCAATTTTAGGAGATTCCTCGTGTCCTGTTTTTTTCTGGTTTTCATTCATTTGCTCATCACCTCAGTAACCAGTGTTACCGGGGCGAACTCTTTTATACTTCGGCTTTCTACTTTTTTTTCTGAAAAAGAGAAGGTTCGTTTCCATAAAGCTACTTGAGAAAATGAGAGGCCTGCTGAAACGAGATTCCCGTGTAATAGTGTTTAAGGATTTGCGTCGTCGTATACCCTTCCTTCGCCATACCGTTCGCTCCCCACTGACTCATCCCGACCCCGTGGCCGTAGCCATAGGTGGTAACCTTGACGGTATCGCCGGTGACCGAGAGCGTAAATTGGCTGGAGCGGAGGTCCAGCTTCTCCCGGACTTCGCGGCCGGTGTAGACCTGATCTCCGATGCGAATCTCCTTCACTCTACGTCCGGAAGTCCAGGAAAGCGTCTTGAACAGGTTGACGGCGCTCAGCTTCGCCGCTGCCTTTGCACGATTATCCCCTTGATTCAGGGCAGCCAAAGCCGTCTGTACAGGTTCCGGCACCTTCTGTCCCAGCTTGCCGTACAGTTGGGAGAGCGGCATTTCGATCGTCTCGCGGTTTTTGGGGTTGATCGCGGCATCCCACGGACTGGGCACGCTGCGCAAGTAAGGGACTTTCAGCGACCAATATTCCTCGGAGTTTTCGGTATAGCCGCCGCTGGAAGAGAAAAATGATGCGGTGATCGGCTGCCCGCGGTACGTCATCACGATCCCTTCCGTCTGTTTCACGGCTTGGCGCAGCTTCTCGAGCTGCGTTGCTTTGCCCCGGTTTGGCCACTCTTCCAATTCCGCACGGGAGAGATAGACTTGATGCTCCACGGTGTCGTTCACGTCGGCTTTGCCGCCCGCGGTGCCTCCGGTATCTCCGGCCGCCAGCCGCCGGACGATGAAGGTCCGCGCCGCGATGGCCTGCGCCTTCAGTGCCGCGAGCTCGAAGTCGGCCGGCATCTCGGCGGCGAGGACGCCGGTGACATACTGCTCGAGCGGCACGGTCTCGACCGCGCCGGTGCGCGTAAGATAGACGCGCACCGGCGTCCCGCCCGCGGCCTCCGCCACCGCGGACGGCGCCTCGGCGCGAGCCGCGTCCTGCGGGCGCGGCTCCGCCGGCGGCGGCACGGCGGCAGGCGCCTGCGTCTGCGCCGTCGCCGCCGGGTCGTGGCGCGCGGCGGGCGCCTGCGCCGCGCGCCACGCGATGAGCGCTGGCAGCAGCAGCGCCAGCGCGATCAGCGCCGCCGCCACGGGGGCGGCGCCAGTGCCGCCGAGCCACCTCCCGCCACGCTTGCGGGAGGTGGCTCGGCCCGACCGCGTGCGGACGCGTACGCGCACGCGGGTCTCCGGCGGCGCCGCGACGGGTGCCGCCGGAGGCGCCGGGCCCGGCGTTGCCGCTCGGGCCTTGGTCGCGCCCGCGCTTCCCGCTGCCCCTGCAGCAGGGGCGAGCGCAGCGGGCACGACTACGGCAGGCACCGTCGCGGCCGTACCGCCGACCGGGCTGCCGCCATCGCCACAGGTCGCCAGTCCGATTCGGCTCTCTCCCTCCCTTGCACTTCTTCCGACTCGCGTACTTGCTTGCGTATTCACATTTACGGTCCGCTCAATTTGCTCCGCTGCCCTTCTCCCAACTCCTGCGCTTACGGGTCTTCCGTCTTCCGCCTTCCTCCGTTCTCCACTTCCCTCCGCCGCTTGTTCCGGTCTCCGACCAACCTCCATCACGTTTGCGGAAGCCGGCACCGCGGGGGCCTTGTCCTCATTCGGCCTTACCGGCCGGAGCGCCACCCGTTCGCTTGTCCGGCGGTTGCCGGTTTCTTCCTTCCCGCGCTCCGCCTCTCGGCGAGGCCCCACATTTATTTTTACTACTTGGGATCGTTCCTGCATCGACTCGTTTACCTCCGCCTCTATCGTGCTGCCGTACGCTTATCACGTTAACGGGCTAGCAACCTAGCTTTTCTCTCCTTATATCGTTTGCCCGCTATACTTATAGATATGAGTTTTGGCGAAATGCTAGAACTATCTGGACGGAATAACTATACATTCGTGCCAGGGCGGCCCTCCTTCAGGCTTTGCACGATGATTATCCCTTTTATTCAGAGGGGGAATCCGGGACAGAGGCCCGGAGTAAGGTGAGTTCTTCTCCCGTTCTCGGCGATCTGATCAAAAGGGATAATCGTGCAAAGCGCCCGGCCACAACGTATTTCCTCGAGTTCGCCTGGCGTGGTTCCCGAAAAAAAAAGACCCGGTTCCCCGAGTCTCGCTACTTTCTCCCAATAGCCTTCCTGATCCTACAAGTCGCGGCAATAAGGATGACGGCCGCTCCGCAGAGCGCGTATTTTTCGTCAAAACTCCCTCTGGACATGGAGAACAGGTACAACTTCCCGACGTATTTGCCGCCCCCCATATTCAAAACATAATAAAACAGCGGAATCATGTAGCCGATCACAGAAACAGAACTGATTCCAGAGGCAAAGAGACCCAGCGCCCCGAGAAACAGAGCACCGCAAAACGTGCCGAACACATAGCGGGCAAAAGGAAACATACTGCCGTTCAAAGCCATGGTCCAAGCGAAGCCGGCGATGATCCCCAGCATCAGCAGTGCGGAGGTAACCACCCGCACCAGTAAAATGCCGGTTTGCGAGACGGGCTTGGTCGCGATCAGGTCCCGAATGTTCTTATCCTGCTCCGCCGCAAAAACCGGAACGAGCAGCACGATGCCGAGCAGCGCGATAAATCTCTCCAACCGGATGGCGGCGGCTGTCGCGTCCAAATACGATATTCCAAACAGGACGGGCGCGAGCACCGCAAAAAGCAAGGCAAGCAGCAGGTGGGGAAGCACGTTACGCTTCAGATTGGATTTGGCGATGTACGAATATTTTTGCCAAACGGAAATTGGGTCCATGGAGCTTCCCCCTTCTTTTGAGCTCATAAACGCCGGCTGCGGCCCCAACCAACACAAACGACAACATCGTATAACCGATCCGATTGATCATCAAGGTATCCAGGTGCTGCAAGAAAACTTCCGTATTGCCGATCGTATTGTGCCGAACCGCCAGATCACCGCCATATCCGCCATAGATGTGTTTTACCCCTCTATTGATGTCGATGAACCACCACAATCCCTGAACCGCAACAGCGATGGGCGTCTCCGTCAGAACTGTCAAAAAAACGCCGACGGCGGTTGAACCCATCAAGGTCGGCAGCAGCCAACCCAGACTGTATTTGAAAAAGGCGAACCGGTCGATAGATTCTCCCGTATAATCGCCGGCCGTTTGCACCGTGAAATACCCGGCGACCAACAGGACGGGCAAGAACATCATCGCCACCAATGCCGCATAGCGGACGAACACGACCGTCAGGGAGGAGACTCGTCTTGAGTAAACGAGTTCCCGCATGCGGGCCCGGCGGTCCTTGAGACCTATTGCGACCGCAACGAAGACGGGAAACACCGCCAGTACGAAGCCGAAATAATCGCAAAAATAGCGCGCGAGCGCGCCGGTAATCCGGTCTTTATCCACGATAGCGTTGAACTCGGCCAGCGCATCTTCATACGTCATGTCCGTCTCGCCGAAATCGGTCAAGTTCGAAACGGCGTATTTCGAGCCGCCGCCGATCAGCTTGTCCGCCCGCTTCATCAGCTCTTTAAACCGCTCATAGTTAGGCTGGCCGTCCGCCAACTGCGCCACAATCGCTTGGATTTCGGCTTGCTTGGCCTCACTGAGCTTTACGTTCTTGTAAATAAGTAGTGGAGGGGGATAGGTAATATACGCGTTTGCCTCGAATTCTACGATCAGGGAAGCGGTTGCTTCCTTCATGATCAACTCCGGGTCGTCGACGTACTTAATGCCGTACCTTTCCAGCCCCGGCTGCGGCGCTTCGATTTTTTGGAAGCCCGTGCCAAGCTGCGTATATCCGTCCAAGAGCAATACCACAACATAGATCCAGAACGTCCAGCTCAGCAGCGTTTTTTTACATTCCATCCGGAACATAAGTGGTCCCTCCTTGAGCTCCTTGAGCCCCTTGAGCCGTCTGCGCTCCATGATCGCGCATGAGCAGCATGTAGCCGTCTTCCAGGTTCGGCTCGCACGGCACCGCGTTCGCAGCCGGCTCCCGGTCGGCCAGCAGCCGGACGCCGATCCGTTCGCCGAGTGTCGTCATGCCCGTGATCACGAACGTTTCCCTTAGCCGCTCGAGTTCCGGTCTCGCCACTTCCGCATGGTACACTTTGCCCGCCGCGCTGTCGGTCAGCGCCTTCACCGTGCCTTGATACAGCAGCTTGCCCGCTTCCAGGACGGCGAGTTTCTCGCAGGTCGCCTCGATGTCGCCGATGATATGCGTCGACAGCAGAACGATCCGCTCTCCGGCCAGTTCGCTCAGCAGATTGCGGAAGCGGATGCGCTCCTCCGGATCGAGCCCTGCCGTCGGCTCGTCGACGATCAGCACCCGCGGCTCGTGTAAGATGGCCTGGGCGATGCCAAGCCGCCTTTTCATGCCGCCGGACAGCGCTCGTACCTTCTTATGCCGGGCGTTGCCCAAATTCACCCGTTCCAGCAGCAGCGGGATTCTCGCGCGGCGGGTTTCGCGGCTCAGCCCCGATAATACGCCGAGGTAGTCCATGGCCTCGTACACGCCCATATTGCCGTACATGGAAAAATCCTGCGGCAAATAGCCGATGATGCGGCGGACTTCTTTAGCATTTTCGAGCGGGATGCCGCATACGGCAGCCTCTCCGCTTTTAATGTTCAAAAGCGTGGCCAACGTCTTCATCAACGTCGTTTTGCCCGCGCCGTTGCGGCCGAGGAGGCCGAACATGCCCTGTTCGATCGTCAGGCTGATCTTCTCCAGCGCTTGCTTTTTGCCGTAATATTTGCTCAGATTGCGAACTTCGATCGACGTTTTTTCCACAAAAAATAACTCTCCTTTCATCGCGTTCAAGGAGAGTATACAATCCACGCTTCAATTTTTTTTCAACTTTCACGGACTGCCGAAAAACTGGCTATCACGCGGGCGCCCCCTCTTTCCCCGTTGGACAACACCAACCGTCCGCCATGTCTTTCGCACAGCGTCCGGCAAATATAGAGGCCAAGGCCGAAATGGACGGAATCGGACTCGCCTGTTCCCGTCTCTTCCCTGTAATACGGCTTGGCCGCCTCCCGTAGCGCCTCCGGCGAAAAACCGTGCCCGTCGTCGGCCACCTCAACGACGAGACTGGACGTCCCCTCGCGACGCAGCTCGATTTCAATCTGTTGCTGGGCGTAACGGAGCGCGTTGGCCAGCAGATTTTCCACGACCCGGAGAACGATCTTGGCGTCCGCGCACACAAACTTCGCGCCGGTCCGGTTAACGACGCGGATGTCGACGGCGGACCGGGTCTTCAGCGCTTCGGCGATGGAGGCGATCTGCCCGGACAATTCGGAGGCACGCAGCTTCTCGGAATCGATCGCCACATCTTCCAATTTATTCGTTTCGCTCATCGTTTGAACATAACTTTCCAGCCGCTGCGTATGCCTTGAAATGGAGGACAACGTGGTCAGCAGCTTTTCCTGCCCGATTTTCCCCTCGGGAACGTATCGGGAGAGAAAATCCGCATAGCCTCGCAGCACGGTCATGGGCGTCCGCAAATCGTGCGCGAAGGCGGCGTTCAGGCGCTTGCGCTCCTCCATCATCCGCCACATGCTGCGATGGTTCTGCTCCAGCGCTTCCCGCATCGTTTCCAGCGAAGCGCACAGTTTGCCCATTTCGTCTTTGGAGTCGTAGCGCAGGGAAAAATCCAGATCGGATTCGGCGATTTTGCGGGCGGACCGGTTGATCAGCTCGATCGGCTTCTTCAGCTTGAAGCGGTAAAACAGAAACGCTGCCAAAAGAACGCAACCCCCGTAAAAAACGGGGATGACTGCGAGCTGGGCAATGTGAATGACCACCAATTTGACCCGATCCTGCGGGGTATACTCTTCGACCGGATCGGGGACGCCGACGGCCATCGGCAATTCTCTTCCGGCATCGTCTCTGAACATGGTGTACTCGGTTTTATCGTAACGGCTGATAATCGCCCCGTCCGTTCTAGACAGAAGCTCCAACGATACAAAGGTCAAGAGCGTCGCCAGCAACATAAAAAAAATCGTATAGATCACCAGTGTGGTCCGGATCGAGAGGTTGTTCCAGAAGCGTTTTACTCTGCCCATTTGTACCCAACTCCCCATACCGTCTCAATGCAGCTTGGACAACCGGCTGCCGACAGCTTGGCGCGAATCTTGCGGATATGCTCGGCGATCACGGCGCTGTTCCCCTCGCTGTCGAAGCCCCACAGGCGCTCGTAGATCCGCTCCTTATCGAATACCTGACCGGCATGTTGGGATAGAAAAGCGACGATTTCAAACTCTTTCTTGGCCAGCGGAATCGGTTCTTGGCGGTAAAAAACGGCCCGTTCGCTATAGTCGATCACAAGATCGCCGGCGAATTTCGCCTTTGTACGGGAATGGCTCCGCTGCTCCCGCCGCAAATGCGCGGCGACTCTGGCGCCAAGCTCCTCGATGGAGAAAGGCTTGACGATATAGTCGTCCGCACCCGTGCGAAACCCGGTAATTTTATCGGTGTCCTCTGCCTTTGCGGTCAAAAACAGGATCGGACATGCGGTAAACCGGCGAATTTTGGCGCATACCGCAAGCCCGTCCATCTCCGGCATATTAATGTCCAGCAGCACCAGATCGGGGGACTTCTCCATTTGCTTCAGGGCTTCGTTCCCGTTGCCCGCGGTCAGCACGAAATACCCATTCATTTCAAAATAATCCTTCAAGAGCCCCACGATATCGGTTTCATCGTCAACGATTAACAAGGTCTGCCCCATCTTAACCACCTTGCGTCTTTTCGAGATTGTTCAAACTCGGTTCTGTAAACCCGTCTTTTTTTGAACTCACACTTAAGCATATCATTAATTCATCAACTTTTTATCCATTCGCGGAAGCGTTCTTCTTTTCTTTCATCAACGGTTAAACCATTTTGTTCTCCTTTCTTATTCCCGGATGAGCGGCTCGCCTAATGGATCCGAAGAGAGACTTTTTTTTGCATCTTCGCTTTCTTCGTTATAATCTAATTAGGGAGACAAATTAGAATAGAGAGTTGGGGAAACGTGGAAGACTTGATTTTGTGGTTGAAGTACTTGATTCTGGGATTCGTTCAAGGGGCGACCGAACCGATTCCCGTATCGTCGAGCGGCCATGTCATCATCGCCAAAAAATTGTTGGGCGTCGCCCAGGAAGGGCTGTCTTTCGAGATTTTGACGAATGCGGCGTCACTTATGGCCATTGCGTTTATTTACCGGAAAGACATCCTGCGGCTGATCGTCAACGGCCTCGCTTATATCAGAACACGTAGAGCCGAGTATAAAGCGGATTTCAGGTTTATCGTTTATATAATTATCGGTACCGTTCCCGCAATGGTGATCGGCCTGTTGTTCAAAGATTGGATCGAGGAAGTGTTCTCTTCCGTCCATACCGTGGCCATCGCCTTGTTGGTTACCGGGGTGGCGCTCTGGCTGATCCGCAATCTGCGGGGGAGGAAACGCGATGGCGATTTGTCGGCCAAAGACGCGCTGCTTGTCGGTTTGGGGCAATCGGTTGCGTTGATCCCGGGCATCAGCCGGTCCGGCGCGACGATCATCTCTTCGATCGCGGTCGGGATGAAACAGGATACCGCCCTGCGCTTTTCGTTTATGCTGTACATCCCCGTCAGTTTGGGCGGCCTCGTGCTTGGCGTATCCGACATCGCCGGCGATCCGGACCGGACGGCCTTGTTTATACCATATTTGATCGCGTTTTTGACCACGCTGATCGTGACCTATTTCTCGATGAAATGGCTCATGAATATCATGGCAAAAGGCAATTTAAAATATTTTGCCTACTACTGTTTTATCGCCGGCATCCTGCTGCTTATTTTTCGGCTTTAGTTGTTGCTGTTATCGTTATTCACCTCAAACACACTTTTCCCGACGGGGAGTGTGTTTTTGTTTTGTCGCAACTCGTTACGCGAGGATCTCCCTTGTTATCCGGGCATGCCATGCTGGGCGTACCATAAAGAAAAAACCACGCCACCGGCATGGTTTTCTTCCGTACTCTATTTCATTCAGTACTTATGCCCAGGAAGGCTGGATTTTCAATAATGGGACTTCTTCTTTCAAGCTGGCCGAGACCTTCTCGGTTTCCGGGGCGGCTTCTTCCGCCGAGATGCGCCAGATGTCGGCGCCCAAACCGGACAATTTCTCGGCCAAATCTACGTATCCCCGGTCGATATGATGGGTCCCGGTGACTTCCGTCGTGCCTTCCGCCGCCAAGCCGGCCAGAATCAGTGCCGCTCCGGCACGAAGGTCGGTGGCGCATACCTTTGCCCCGCCGAGCTTCGTCCCCCCGGTGACAATCGCGCTGCGCCCCTCCACCTTAATGTCGGCATTCATCAAACGGAACTGATCGACGTGCATGAAACGGTTCTCGAAGACCGTCTCGGTAATTACGCTCGTACCTTCGGATACCAGCAGCAAAGCCATCATTTGCGACTGCATATCGGTCGGGAAGCCGGGATACGGCAGGGTTTTCACGTCTACGGCTTTCAGCGGTTTGTCCGCGATCACGCGTACGCCGCTTTCTTGCGCCTCCACGGTCACGCCCATTTCCTCGAGCTTGGAAATCACCGGACCCAGATGATCGGCAATGGCGCCTTCGATAAATACGTTCCCGCCGGTGATCGCCGCTGCGACCATAAACGTACCGGCCTCGATCCGGTCCGGGATTACGGTATGCTCGCATCCGCGCAATTGTTCGACGCCTTCGATCCGGATCAAGCCGGTGCCCGCCCCGCGGACGACGGCGCCCATGCTGTTCAGATAGTTGGCCAAATCGACGATTTCCGGCTCCTTGGCCGCATTTTCAATAATGGTGGTGCCTTCCGCCAAGGTCGCCGCCATCATGATATTCTCCGTCGCCCCTACGCTGGCAACGTCCAAATAAATTTTCGCGCCGCGGAGGCGGCCGTTCGCTCTGGCTTCGATAAATCCGTGGCCGAGGGTGATTTCCGCCCCCATCGCTTCGAAGCCCTTCAAATGCTGGTCAATCGGTCTGGTCCCGATCGCGCAGCCTCCCGGCAGGGAAATCCGGGTGAAACCCATCCGTGTCAACAACGGACCCATGACAAGAAAAGACGCCCGCATCTTGCGCACCCATTCATAAGGCGCTTCGCATGAAGCGATTCGCCGCGCATCGACCGTAATGACTTCCCGGTCATATGTAACGGCTGCTCCCAGCGATTCCAACACTTTATTAATGGTCATCACATCGTCAAGAAGCGGCGCATCGCGAATCACGCTAACCCCTTCCTCCCCCAATAAAGACGCTGCAATGATCGGTAGCACTGAATTTTTAGCACCGCTGACTTTTACGTTCCCGGCCAAAACATTGCCACCGCGGACGATAAATTTGCTCATCATGGTTCCCTCCGCGCGTTCATTTTCACTTTTTTCCCGATATGGAAAAAGATTAACCTGTTCATTCCCTAAATTTCATCATATCACCGGTCATTTAAGGCGCACAAGGCTCTAATCCTGTCGAAAAAGCGTGTTTTTGGCACAGAAATTGCCTTTTGCCTCGTCTATGGACATGCTTTCGAGTCGTAGCCCTTACTCACCATTGTTGACACAATGAAATGATGTTATTCGACAATTTACATGGATCAAAACATGTACTTCAACATTTGGGTATATCCCCAATATTCCATTACAAAAGCGGCTACGAAACGGCCCAGCACCACCGCCAACAACAGCTGCAGCAGCTTGCCCTGCGGTCCCTTGGGGTGGCGGATGAACAGATCCAGCTTCAAGTTTTGCAGCGCCCACCATGACAGCGCAACGCATGCCAAGGAGACGAGGATGGCCGTCAAGCCGCCCACCCCGACCGAAGCCGCCGCCTGGTCGATCGGATTCATGGCTAAATCCCCCATCACGTTTATATTTATGCTGCAAGTACCTAAACGGTTAATCTTTGCCCTAAACGCTTTGAACCAAGCGTCACAACACGTAATATATATCGGTTATAAACTTGTAAAAATATAGACCTTATATATCATACTTGCCATCGCAGCAATAATCCAGCTTTTCTTTGCGTTGCAAAGGCTTCCATATTCAACTATTACCCAAATATCAGTCTAACGTCATTCTGAAAGAAAAAACAGGCACCCGAAAAGGTGCCCGTTATCGCGCAGGTCTAGTGCCTATTGCGATTGTCGCTGGATACGTTGATCCGCGTAACCGCCCGTTGCAGCGCAAGCTCCGCACGGCGATGATCGATACGGTCCTGGTTGCTGCGAGCCGCCAATCGGCGTTCCGCACGCTCACGGGCCGCGATAGCCCGCTCCACGTCGATCTCCTCCGGCAGCTCTGCGCTCTCGGCAAGTACGATCACTTTATCGCCCTGCACTTCGATAAAACCGCCGTGAACCGCGATCGTCGTCGTCTCCTTGCCGTTTCTGGCAACCACCGGAGCAACCTGCAGCGGAGTGACGAACGGGATATGCCCCCGCAATACGCCGAACTCTCCTTCAATGCCGCGGGCCGTTAAGCTGTCCACTTCTTTCGAGAAGACCACATGCTCCGGCGTAACGATTTCCAATAAAAAGCTGCTCAAGTTTATCCCTCCTGTTCGTGGGACAGTTCATTTCTGAAGCATCCGGATTCGGCTTGGATCTACAGCGATTTTGCCTTTTCGACGGCTTCCTCGATCGTTCCTACGAACAGGAACGCGGCTTCCGGAAGGTCATCGTGCTTACCGTCCAGAATTTCCTTGAAGCTGCGGACCGTTTCGGCAATCGGCACGTATTTGCCCGGGATCCCCGTAAACTGCTCAGCCACGTTAAACGGCTGGGACAGGAAACGTTCGATTTTCCGAGCCCGGGCCACCAGTGTTTTATCGTCGTCGGACAATTCATCCATACCAAGGATGGCGATGATATCCTGCAATTCTTTATAACGAGCCAAGATTTGTTTTACGCCTTGGGCTACGGCATAGTGCTCTTCGCCCACGATTTCCGGCGTCAGAATCCGCGAGCTGGAAGCCAGCGGGTCCACGGCCGGGAAAATCCCCTTCTCGGAAATTTTCCGCTCCAGGTTGGTCGTTGCGTCAAGGTGAGCAAACGTCGTTGCCGGAGCCGGGTCCGTATAGTCGTCCGCTGGCACGTAAATGGCCTGGATCGAGGTAACGGAACCCTTCTTGGTCGAAGTAATCCGTTCTTGCAGTTGACCCATCTCGGTGGCCAGCGTCGGCTGGTAACCTACCGCGGAAGGCATCCGTCCGAGCAAGGCGGAAACCTCGGAGCCCGCTTGCGTAAACCGGAAAATGTTATCGATGAAGAGCAATACGTCGCGGCCTTCCTGGTCGCGGAAATATTCGGCCATCGTCAGACCGGTCAAGGCCACACGCAAGCGTGCGCCCGGCGGTTCGTTCATTTGGCCGAAGACCATCGCGGTTTTCTCGATAACGCCGGATTCCGTCATTTCCATGTAAAGGTCGTTCCCCTCACGGGTACGTTCCCCTACGCCGGCAAATACGGAAATCCCGCCGTGTTCGTGCGCGATGTTGCGGATCAATTCCTGAATCGTCACCGTCTTGCCTACCCCGGCGCCGCCGAACAGGCCGATTTTACCGCCTTTGGCGTAAGGAGCGAGCAGGTCGATGACCTTGATCCCGGTTTCCAGCATTTCCGCTTGCGTCGACAGGTCTTCAAACTTCGGCGGTTCGCGGTGGATCGGATATTTCAGTTCCGTAGCGGCTGCGCCTTTCTTGTCGATCGGTTCGCCCAACACGTTAAACACGCGGCTAAGCGTCGCTTCTCCGACCGGAACCGAAATCGGCGCTCCCAGATCGATCGCTTCCGTACCGCGCACCAGGCCGTCCGTCGAGGCCATGGCGATACAACGAACGAGGTTGTCGCCCAGATGATTGGAAGCTTCCAGAACCAGCGCAGACTGGTCATCCTGCTTCTCAATTTTTATAGCGTTGAAGATTTCCGGCAGTTGACCGCGCTGAAATTCGATGTCAACAACCGGACCCATTACGCTGACAACGCGTCCTTTGTTCATCTTCGTTTCCCTCCTAATATTGCTGCCCGGAACGATCAGCCTTGTGCGTTTGCTCCGGCAACGATCTCCGTGATTTCTTGCGTAATCGCCGCTTGGCGAGCGCGGTTGTACGTCAGGGTCAGTTCATTGATCATCTTCGACGCGTTTTTGGTCGCGCTGCCCATCGCGGTCATTTTCGCGCCAAGCTCACTCGCCTTGCCGTCAAGCAGCGCACCAAAGATCAGCGTTTCGGCATATTTCGGAAGCAGAACTTCCAACACGCGCTCCGGCGAAGGTTCATACTCATAGCTGCTGGTCGGACCCTCATGCTCTACAGAATCGAACGGAAGCAGGCGCTCCACGGTTGGCAGTTGGGTAATCGCATTGACGAACCGATTATAGCAAACATAAACTTCGTCGAATTGCTCGGTTTCGAAGCCTTGCACCGCAGCATAAGTCAAAGACTTGATGTCCGCGAATCTTGGCGTATCCGAAAGATCAGTCACATCGAGACTCACCGAATAGTTGCGGCGTTTCAAGTAGTCTCTGCCTTTGCGGCCGATCACGAACAGCTCGTATTCCGAGGAGGAAGCGTGGCGGGAACGAAGTGTATCCGTCACTTTCCGCAAAATATTCGCGTTATATCCGCCGACCAACCCCCCGTCGGACGTAATCACGATATAGGCGGTCCGCTTCACCGGACGCGTCACGAGCATCGGATGGCTGACATCTTGAGAGGCTGACGCGATGCTGGAAACGACCTCTTTAAGCTTCTCCGCGTAAGGCCGGGAGGATTGCGCTCTCTCCTGCGCTTTCCGCAGCTTCGCCGAAGCTACCATTTCCATCGCCTTGGTAATTTGCCGGGTGTTCTGAACGCTTTTGATCTGACGCTTGATTTCACGCATCCCTTTTGCCATGATTTCACCACCTTAAACTTTGGCTTTGCCAAAGTTACTTCGTAAGCATTTGCTTAACTATTACACACAGGCGTAAACCGGCGTTGCGCTTAGCCAAGGCCGGTTTGTGCCGCAAGAACATTTATGCCGAAGTCGCGAAACCGCGCTTGAATTGCTCGATGGCTTCTTTCAGCTTCGTTTCGTTGTCCGCCGTCAAATCCTTGGTATCGCGGATCGATTGCAGCACGTCGTTGTGCTTATTTTGAATAAAGGCCAGGAATTCGGCTTCGAAACGACGGACATCGGCCAGTGGAATATCGTCCAAATAGCCTTTGACTGCCGTGTACAAGCTGATAACCTGAAGTTCAACAGCCAGCGGCTGGTTGACGCCTTGCTTCAGGATTTCCATCATCCGCGAACCGCGGGTCAACCGGGCTTGCGTCGATTTATCCAGGTCGGAACCGAACTGAGAGAACGCTTGAAGCTCGCGGTATTGGGCAAGGTCCAGACGCAGGGTGCCGGCAACCTTCTTCATCGCCTTGATTTGCGCGGAGCCGCCAACCCGGGATACGGAAATACCTACGTTAACCGCCGGACGTTGACCGGAGTGGAACAAGTCGGACTCCAGGAAGATTTGGCCGTCAGTGATCGAGATCACGTTCGTCGGAATGTAAGCCGATACGTCGGAAGCTTGCGTTTCGATGAACGGAAGCGCCGTGATCGATCCGCCGCCGAGCTCGTCGCTCAGTTTGGCCGCACGTTCCAGCAAACGGGAGTGCAAGTAGAAGACGTCGCCAGGGAACGCCTCGCGGCCCGGCGGACGGCGAAGCAGCAAGGACAATTCGCGATAAGCGGCCGCTTGCTTCGACAAGTCGTCATAAATGATCAGCACGTGCTCGCCTTTGTACATGAAGTACTCGGCCATAGCAACGCCTGCATAAGGAGCGATGTACAAGAGAGGCGACGGTTCCGAAGCGGCAGCCGAAACCACAATCGTGTAATCCAGCGCGCCATAACGGCGCAGCGTTTCCACGACGTTAACGACGGTGGATTGCTTCTGGCCGATCGCGACGTAAATACATTTCACGCCGTTGCCTTTCTGGTTGATGATCGTGTCGATGGCAATCGCCGTTTTACCGGTTTGACGGTCGCCGATAATCAGCTCCCGTTGTCCGCGGCCGATCGGAACCATCGAGTCGATCGCTTTGATCCCGGTTTGCATCGGTTCATGAACCGACTTCCGGTCGATAACGCCCGGTGCGTTATTCTCTACCGGACGGAATTCCGTCGTGGCGATCGGTCCTTTGCCGTCGATCGGTTGCCCCAGCGGATTCACGACGCGGCCCAGCATGGCATCGCCTACCGGAACCTGCATGATTTGTCCGGTCCGTTTCACTTGGTCGCCTTCGCGAATTTCGCCGTAAGGGCCAAGGATGACGACACCGACATTGCTTTCTTCCAAGTTGAGGGCAAGACCAAATACGCCATTTTCGAACTCCAGCAGTTCGTTTGCCATGGCGTTTTCCAAACCGTGAACGCGGGCGATACCGTCGCCAACTTGAATAACGGTGCCGACTTCGGCCACTTCAATTTCGGATTTATATTGTTCAATCTGACTTTTGATCAGAGAACTAATCTCTTCAGGTCTGATACTCAAGTGTTTCACCCCTATCTACAGTGCTTGTCTTCGAAAAGACTTTTCCAGCCGATTCAGCTTACCTGCCAAACTTCCATCGTATACCGTATCGCCGATCTTCACCTTAATACCGCCCAGCAATTCCTTATCCACTTCATTGATAATGCGGATTTTCTTGCTTACCAGTGCGCCGAATTCATCGGCCACCAGCTGCTTCTCCGCTTCGTTCAAAGGATACGAGCTGTACACAAGGGCATCGGACAAACCCAGCGCGTCGCCCACCGCCTTGGTGTAGCTGCTTAGGATCTCCGGCAAAATCGTAATTCTCCCCCGTTCGATCAGCAACTGAACCAGCGAAACGACCGGCTGCGACACCTTGCCTTGCAGGCCTTCGCGGATCGCCTCCCGCTTCGCGGTGTCCGAAATTTTCGGACTCTCGATGAACCGCTGGATGGTTTGATCATGATGAAGCACGTCAACCAGAGCCTTCAGTTCCGCTTCCAATTCGAGCGTCCGCCCTTCCTGCTGAGCAATCTCGAACAGCGCTTTGGCATACCTGCTGGCTACAACGGCTTCCCGGCTCATGATTTGCTACCTACTTCTTTGAGGTATTGGCCTACCAGTTTCTCCTGCTCGGCCGGATTAACTTCCACTTCCCGCTCAATCAGCTTGGAAGCGATATGCACCGAGAACGCACCGATTTCGCCGCGCAGCGTTTCGACCGCATTCAGCTTCTCGCTCTCGATATCACGCAAGGCCTCATCCTTCATGCGCGCAGCGTCAAGCTTCGCCTGATTAAGCAATTCCTTCGCCTGCTTGCTGCTGGTTTCTTTGGAGGTCTCGATAATTTCGAGGGCTTCCTGCCGTGCCTGCTTCAGAGCTGCTTTCTGCTCTTCCACATAGGCTGCCGCTTGTTCCTTGGTTTGCTTCGCCTCATCCAATTGGGAACGCACCATTTCACGGCGTTGTTCCATGATCGCAAACAGCTTGCTGAACGCGAACTTGCTTAGCAGCCAGTATAATATTCCAAATGAAAGCATGGTGATCAAAATATTCTCCCACAGGACCTTCACCGATGTCACTCCTTTCCGTTAGCTACCTGCCTCTTCTACAGCACAGGATACGATACTTATAAAACGAAGGCGCGGATGGCATCGGCCCTCCCCGCCAAACCGTAGCTATTTATTAAGAGAACATGATCAGGAACGCGATAACGGTAGCCGCCAACGGCACAACTTCGACGATACCGACACCGATGAACATTGTGGTTTGAAGCTTGCTTGCCGCTTCTGGCTGACGAGCGATGGATTCCACCGTACTTTTAACGATCATCCCGTTACCGATACCTGCGCCTAGCGCACCCATACCAACTGCTATAGCTGCTGCCAAAAATGTCATCTTTAATTTCCTCCTCAAAAGAATTGAATTTGGTTTAATATAATAGACCTCTTAGAGACAGAACCGTAGGCATGCTCTTCGAGATTATTAATGACTGCCTTCCTCGTGAACCGTTGTTTGTGCGATATAAACCATCGTCAGGATCGTAAAAATGTAGGCTTGAAGCGCGCCGACAAAAATACTGAAGCCCTGCCATACGCCCATGAACGGAATCCCCAGGAATCCCAGTTTCAGGATCACCGCAATTAAAACCTCGCCCGCAAAAATGTTGGCGAACAAACGGATTGCCAACGCGATCGGCTTGGCCAGGTTCTCAATGATGTTCAGCGGCAGAAAAACCGGGAACGGTTCGATGTAATGTTTGAGATAATGCTTCCGGTTATATCTTAATCCCAGATAATTCATTAGGAAAAAGACGATCGCCGCTAGCCCCGCAGTAACGGAAATGTCGGCCGTCGGCGATTTCCACCATAAAATCTCGGCGTGTTCCCCGTGACTCAAATGCTGCGTCGCTTCAATCACATGGCCGAAAATCATTTCCGGCTGGTGCGCTTCCGTGATGATCCCCATCGGCAGACCCAGCAGGTTGGAGACAAAAATGAACAAAATCAAGGTCAGGCCGAGGCTGATATAAGGCTTCCCTTTTTTCAAATCCATCGCGCTTCCGACGATCCCTTGGACAAACTCCACAACCCATTCCATGAAGTTTTGCAGTTTGCCCGGATTATCGACCGACAGGTTGCGAACCGCCAATCGGCAAAGCACAAACACGATCAGACAGGTTACAAACAACATCAGAATCGCAGAGAGATCCAGATTAAAACCGCCAAGATTGATAATCGGTGCCTCATGCATGTGTAACTACTCACCCCTTTCACTCATCGCGAGTCAAGACTTGTTTCTCAGCACGATTACGATGCTCGCCGGTATCGTCAACAACTGGGGCACGAACATACCTATAATAGTGCCCGGCAGGGAAACTTGCTCCAGCTTGGCCGCAACCATGGCCGTTACGAAAACCAGACAGATTCTGGTAACGAACCCAAAGCTGAACTTCTTATTTTCCTGGCTAACCGCGAGATTGACGAGTCCGCGCACTTTTGCGGACAGGAAGCGGACGCAAACCAAACCAGCCACAAGGCCCAGGATCAAACCGCTGCACAGGGGCCTGTACTCAGGGAGAAAAGCCCATCCAAGAAACAAGGCGGATAACAGAAACAACGTTATCCGGGACACGGCCGTGACAATGGAATTCATGTCATCCATTTCGTTCCCCCATAAATCTGCAAATTATGACAATGATGTTGGCAACGCCAAGAATCAGGCCCAGCGTCGTCCCAAGGGCAATCCACAATCCGGATCCGCCAAAAAACGACACCAGCCACTTCGACGCCAGATAGCCCGCAACTATATAGAGCACGAGCACCGTGCCCGCCCCGCTAATATAAGAAGCAACTATCCAAGGTTTAACTTCCTTGCTAGATTTATTCATCAACGCAATCCCAACTTATTTTACAAAATGTGACGACTTTTTGTCAACGAAAGCGTTAAAGCGATAATCCATGATAACAAAGAAAGAAAGCGTTAAACCGTACAGTAATACTGTATGCTATCTTGGGCGGAAACACAATTCTTGAAGTTATTACTTTGTGAACATTCTGTGAAAATCTTCGGGTCGCTGCTCCAAAATCCCAAAATGGTGATATATCGCATTGACAATTCTTTGTGATGCTTTCCCATCGCCATATGGATTGGCGGCCCGGCTCATCGATTCATACGTCTTCCGATCGCTGAGCAACACCTTTGTCCGTTCATAAACCATCTCCTCATCCGTACCGACCAGTTCCAGCGTTCCCGCTTCGATCCCTTCCGGACGTTCCGTCGTATCGCGCAGCACCAGGACGGGAACGCCGAAAGAAGGCGCTTCTTCCTGCAAACCGCCCGAGTCCGTAAGAATTAAATGGGTGTGAGGATAGAAATTATGCAAATCCACCACATCCAAAGGATCGATAAGTTTAATACGGGGATGATCACCCAAAGTTTCGTATGCGGGTTCTCTTACCGCAGGACTGGGGTGAACCGGATAAACGAAGGCTACATCCTCGAACTCATCGGCAATTCTTCTTACGGCACGAAAGATGTTCAAGTGTGGCTGACCTTGCGATTCCCGGCGGTGAGCCGTCATCAAAACAAGCCGTTTTCCGGCAGCCCATTCGAGCACGGAATTTTTGTAATCAGTTTGTACAGTATATTGAAACACATCTGTAACCGTATTGCCTGTGACATATATGGTTGACTTTTGCTTATTCTCTTTCCGTAAATTCCCAGCCGACCATTCCGTTGGCGCAAAATGCAGGTCGGCCAAAACGCCGGTCAACTGCCGATTCATCTCTTCCGGATAAGGAGACATCTTATTCCAAGTACGCAATCCGGCTTCCACATGTCCCACTTTGATTTGCTGCAGGAAGGCGGCATAACTCGCCAGGAATGTCGTCAGCGTATCGCCGTGCACCAGCACGATATCCGGCTTGGCTTCTTTGAGCACCCCTTCCAGCCCCTGCAGCACGCGGATCGAAATTTCGTTCAGCGACTGGTTCGGCTTCATGACGTCCAGATCGTAGTCCGGTACAATCCGGAATACGTCCAATACCTGGTCAAGCATCTCGCGATGCTGGGCCGTCACGCAAACCAGCGATTCGATCCGCTCGGGATGCTTCTGCAGCTCAAGAATCAACGGCGCCATCTTAATCGCTTCGGGTCTGACGCCGAAGATGGTCATTACTTTAATCTTCCCCACCACACTCATTTCCTTCCTTTATAGAGGTAATTTTAAAATCGGCTTCCCATCGCGATGTTGGATCAAGGATGAGGACTCGACGGCGAATCTTGAATTCAGCCGGTCGCTCCGTTGCTCACGTAGCCTCCAGCTACGCTCCGCTACTCTCTCCCTAGCTTCATTCAACCTTCTCGGCGCTGAAAACCCGATTCTAAAATCTTGATTGAAACGGTAATTTTAAAACCACTTCCCCTCGCGATGTTGGATCAAGGATGAGGCTTCGACGGCGAATCTTGAATTCAGCCGGTCGCTCCGTTGCTCACGTAGCCTCCAGCTACGCTCCGCTACTCTCTCCCTAGCTTCATTCAACCTTCTCGGCGCTGACAACCCGATTTTAAAATCTTGATTGAAACGATAATTTTAAAACCACTTCCCATCGCGATGTTGGATCAAGGATGAGGACTCGACGGCGAATCTTGAATTCAGCCCGGGCTTTCCGCTGCTCACGTAGGCTTACCTACGCTCCGCTGCTCAATCCCTAGCTTCATCCAACCTTCTCGGCGCTGACAACCCGATTTTAAAATCTTGATTGAAACGATAATTTTAAAACCACTTCCCATCGCGATGTTGGATCAAGGATGAGGACTCGACGTCGAATCTTGAATTCAGCCGGTCGCTCCGTTGCTCACGAAGCCTCCAGCTACGCTCCGCTGCTCAATCCCTAGCTTCATCCAACCTTCTCGGCGCTGAAAACCCGATTCTAAAATCTTGATTGAAACGGAAAAAGAGCCCGTTTACTTCGTGCCGTACAACCGGTCGCCGGCATCGCCCAGGCCCGGGATGATGTAGCCGTGTTCATTGAGGTGGCTGTCCAGAGCCGCCACGTAAATGTCCACGTCAGGGTGCGCATCATGCACCGCCTTAACGCCTTCCGGCGCGGCGATCAGGTTCATCATCTTGATCTGGGTGCAGCCGCGGTTCTTCAACGCAGTGATGGCCGCGATCGCGGATCCCCCGGTGGCCAGCATCGGATCGATCACGATCAGCTCGCGCTCCTGCACATCCGTAGGCAGCTTGATGTAGTATTCGACCGGTTGCAGCGTTTCCGGGTCCCGGAACAGCCCGACATGTCCAACCTTCGCCGCAGGAAGCAGCTTCAATACGCCGTCCAGCATCCCCAACCCGGCGCGAAGAATCGGAATAAGCCCCAGCATCCGCCCGGAAATGACCTTCGACTCGGCTTCAGCCACCGGCGTCTGCACTTTGATCGACTCAAGCGGGATGTCCCGCGTAATTTCGTACGCCATCAAAGTGGCCACTTCGTCCACCAGTTCACGAAAATCCTTCGTGTTGGTCCGCATGTCGCGGATAAAAGTCAGCTTGTGTTGGATTAAAGGGTGATCGCATACTACCAGTTTTCCCATATTTCGTTCGTACCTCCGTTTTTAGCGCTAAGTTTTTGCTTGTCATCCCGTTCCCATTCTTCGAACGCTCCACAAATCTTGTCTATTATATCATTCCAAGTTGGCATTTTCACCATCACCGCCACATGTTGCAAAGCCGTCAAAAAGAAACCGCTTATATAGGAAGCAATACGCTTCAAACCGGACTTCCCATCAATTGACGGCGCTTGACAGCGAGCATACGCATTCGATATTATGGATACACTAAGTCCATAATTAATTGAAAGGGAGGGAACCGGTCATCCAGTACTCCAAAAGCACCGATTATGCACTGCACGCGCTCATTCACCTGGCGAGCACAGAGCGCCGCCAGAACGTCGGCATCAAGCCATTGTCCACGATGCTTGGCGTTTCGGAGAGCTACCTCTCCAAAATCATGTCCAAGCTGCGGCAAGACGGTATTGTACGCGCCGTGCCGGGCGTGAATGGCGGCTATGAGCTGGCCCGGCCCGCGGATCGGATCACGTTCCTCGAGGTCATTCAAGTGATCGAAGGCCGGCAGCACTTATTCGAATGCTCAAATGCCGAATCGCACCAGCATCGAATGCTTGCCGAAGAGGGCGGCGGCGGAAGCGGGAAAGCCGAGCAAGAATCCGTCCGATGCGTCTGTCTCGTCAAGCAGGTGATGGACGGCGCCGAACGGCAACTGAATCAATACTTGCAGGAGCATACGATTCAGACGGTTTTGGATGCGGCCGCCGCAGCCGGAAAAATCCCGGCGCACAAGAAGTGACCGGCACTTCTTGCTTTTTAATTATGGATATTAAAGATCCATGGAGGTGTATTAATGATGAACGAAGCGATGTATGATGCATTGATTATCGGCGGCGGACCGGCTGGCCTGAATGCCGCCCTCATGCTGGGAAGGGCCCGGAAGAAAGCGGTGGTCATCGACGAAGGTCGGCCGCGCAACGCGGTCACCCGTGAAGCCCACGGATTCCTGACTCGTGACGGAATTCCTCCGGGAGAACTGCGGCGAATTGCGAAGCAACAAATCGCCCGCTATCCCGGCATCTCTTTTATCGAAGACGAGGCCCGATCCGTAACCGGGACGGACGGCCATTTTCAAATCACGACCGCGCAGGGCTTGACCCTCCCCGGGAAGAAGCTGTTGTTTGCCGTTGGCATGAAGGATCGGCCGCTAAATATTCCGGGCCTTCCCGAGGTATACGGGACAAGCGCTTTCGTTTGCCCTTACTGCGACGGCTGGGAGTTGCGCGATGCGCCGCTGGTGATCATTACGAGCGGAGCGGAGGCCATGCATTTCATCCCGCTCATTTCCGGTTGGACGGATCGCTTCACGTTATGCACCAACGGTCCCGACGGATTGACGGAGGCGGATCGCGAGGATTTGCGGCGGCATGGCGTCCCTCTTTATGATGCGCCGATCCGCTCCATCGAGTCGGACGAAGGGATCGTACGGCAAGTCGTTCTCGAAGACGGTACCGCCATTTCGTGCAGGGGGATCTTCTTCAAACCGGATCTGGTCATCGGCTCCAGCCTTCCGCAAACCTTGGGCTGCCAGGTTACGGAAGCGGGAACGGTCATCGTCGACGAATTCGGGCGAACGAACGTGCCGGGCGTCTTTAGCGCCGGAGACGCCGTAACGCAACGGCATCAAGCCATCGCCGCAGCTTCCTCGGGAGCGTTGGCTGCCGCCGCGTTGAACAACGAACTGAATCTTGAAGCATGGAGGAAAAAGGGATGAACCCGTTTCCGGACAACAGGAAGGCAAACTCTGAGCCTTGGGATGACCGAATCACGAACGCCAACCCGGGCGTCGAGTTGCTATCCTGGCTGCGGCCCGAGCCGGGAGAGCGAATTCTTGACCTCGGCTGCGGGAACGCGGACCTCACCGCCGCCATTGCCGCTGCCGGAGCTATCCCCACCGGCATCGACGCCTCGGCGGAAACCATCCGCCGAGCAAAACAGAGGCATCCCGAACTGGACCTCCAAAACAAAGATGCCCGCACGTACCGGAGCGACAGCCTTTATGACGCCGTGTACTCCCATGCCGCTTTGCATTGGATCCAGGACGCGCCCGCCGTCGCCGAAACCATCCGCCTTGCCCTGCGGAAAGGCGGCCGGTTCGTGGCCGAATTTGCCGGAAAAGGCAATATCGCCGTGCTGACCGGGGCGATCGAACAGGTGCTAAAAACGCATGGATATCCGTGGGAAGGGCGAAATCCATGGTACCACCCCAGCATCGGCGAATACGCCAGCCTGCTCGAACGAAGCGGCTTCCGCGTCACGCTCGCCCGGCATCTCGACCTTCCCACGCCGCTGAGTGGCGAGGAGGGCTTACGCAAACGGATCGACGGCTTTGCCGAATCTTTTTTTCACGGGATCGCCCCCTCGGAAAGAGCCGCTCTGTACGATGCCGTCGTTTCTCTTGCAAAGCCCGCTCTATATAAGGATGGCCAATGGATGCTGGATATCAGCCGACTTCGCATCATAGCCATCAAAGATGCGGAGTAGTCCGCATGCCGCTCATGCAACGTCAAAAAGCCGGGGGCTGACAGCTCCCGGCTTCTTTCTTTTCTAAGACGAGTTTCAAAATTAGTATTTCAAGTTCGGGTACAGCGGATAACGATCGGTCAGCTCGGACACCTGCTTGCGGCTTTGTTCCAGCAGCGCTTCGTCCTTCGGCGATTTCAACACGACGGCGATAATCCGTCCGATTTCCTTCATCGCTTCTTCATCCATGCCGCGCGAAGTGGCGGCCGGCGTACCGATGCGGATGCCGCTGGTGACGAACGGGCTGGTCGGGTCGAACGGAATCGCGTTTTTGTTGACCGTGATGCCGATCGAATCCAGCACATGCTCGGCGTCTTTCCCCGTGATGTTGAGGTTGCGCGTATCGACCAGCATCAGATGGTTATCCGTGCCGCCGGACACGATGTTCAGGCCTTCGGCCACCAGCGTTTCCGCCAGAACCTTGGCGTTCTTCACGACATTTTCCGCATAGGTTTTAAAAGAAGGTTGGAGCGCTTCGCCCAATGCAACCGCTTTGGAAGCAATGACGTGCATCAGCGGTCCGCCTTGCGTGCCCGGAAATACCGCTTTGTCGATCGCGGCCGCCCAAGGCTGTTTGCACAAAATCATCCCGCCGCGCGGCCCGCGCAGCGTCTTGTGGGTCGTAGTCGTCACGAAATGGGCATGCGGCACCGGGTTCGGGTGCAGTCCCGCCGCCACGAGGCCGGCGATATGCGCCATATCGACCATGAAGAGCGCGCCCACGTCGTTCGCGATAGAAGCCAGCTTCTCGAAATCGATGATCCGCGGATACGCGCTCGCCCCGGCCACGATCAGGCGCGGGCGATGCTTGAACGCCGCTTTGCGCACCTCGTCATAGTCGATCAGGAACGTGTCTTCCTGTACGCCGTACGCAACGAAGTTATAGAACAGACCGGAAGCGTTGACCGGACTGCCATGGGTCAAGTGGCCGCCGTGCGCCAGGTTCATCCCCAGCACCGTATCGCCGGGTTTCAGAGCGGCAAGGTAAACGGCCAGGTTCGCCTGCGCGCCGGAATGCGGCTGGACGTTGGCATGCTCGGCGCCGAACAATTCCTTCGCCCGGTCGCGGGCGATATTTTCCACGATGTCCACGCGCTCGCAGCCGCCGTAGTACCGTTTGCCCGGGTATCCTTCGGCGTATTTGTTGGTGAGTACGGAACCCATCGCCTCCATGACCGCCTCGCTGACGATGTTCTCGGAAGCGATCAGCTCAATGTTGTTGCGCTGACGCTTCAGTTCCAGATTCATGGCCTCCAGCACGGCTGGATCCTGGTTTCTCAAATTTTCCATCTTCGTTGTCCTCCTTATAAATCCAAGATTAGTCGCAAAGCGTGGAATCCGAATCCGGCGGAAGCGCGTAAACGGCCCGCTCGCCGCCGATCAGCTTCGGGCGGGTCGTGGCCGCCGTGACGCGCGCCTGCCCA
Source organism: Paenibacillus sp. JL3B1040 (assembly GCF_057063165.1). Lineage (NCBI taxonomy): Bacteria > Bacillati > Bacillota > Bacilli > Caryophanales > Paenibacillaceae > Paenibacillus > Paenibacillus tiangongensis. The sequence goes on from NZ_CM169317.1 coordinate 5,294,028, forward strand.
ACCTTCCGCAGCGAAGGCCGAAACGGCACCGCCACCCGGCGCAGATGCATGCCGATCAGCGTTTCGCCGATGTCGAGCCCGGCGTGGACTTCCATCATTTCCGCCAAGCACGGAGCCGACAAGCGCCGGTAGGCCGCGGCGGCCATCGATCCGCCGGCTTTCGGGACGGGCACCGCAGCCACCTCCGTTAGCGAAAGCCGCTCCAGTACCGCCCGTTCGACCACCAGCGCGCGATTCAAATGCTCGCAGCATTGAAACGCGACGTCAAAGCCGTATTTGGCCCGGACCTCATCGATCCCGGCCCACAGCGCGGCCGCGATGTCTTCGGCTCCGCCCGTGCCGATGCGTTTGCCCGCCACTTCGCTGGTGCTGGCCCCAACGACCAGCAGCTTGCCCGGGCCCAGGTTGGCCGCGCCGGCCACTTCCTCCGCGATCGCCGCCACCTGCGCCCGAATCGTTCCGAGCTCTTCCTGCTCCATGTGATGCCCGCTCCTTTCCGTTTATCCCAAGAACACCTGATAAAGTCTGTCCTTATTATAACAGAGAAAAGCGCGCCGTAATCGAAAGGCCCTACCCAATCGGATAGGAGGCTACCCATTAATTGAGTAGCCGACCTTCCACACCACCGTGCATACCGTTCGGTACACGGCGGTTCAATCGCATTGAGTGCTATTGACGTAGACGCTCGTATTGGGCAGGGAAGTCATAATAACCCGCCTGTGCGAGCCTTTCGTTTGTTACAGAGCGATTCAATACTGCGCTTCCGGCTATTCGCCAGTAGCCCAGCCTTGTGTTCCCCCATTGGTAGGCCTGCCACTTCGGCACCCCCAGCTTGCGCAGGTTTTGCACCTTCGTTTTCGGTCTCTTCCACTGTTTCCAGATGTACATCCGCATCCGTCTTCGCAGCCATTCATTCCAGTTTTGCAGAATCCGCTTCATATCCGCTACGTAGAAATAGCCGATCCATCCGCGAATGTAGACCTTTACGTTTTCCATCACCTGCCGCGCATTCCTGCCTTGGCTTCGACCCGTTAGCTCTTTCAGCTTCTTCTTCGCCTTGGTCAGCGCTTGACGATGTACGCGTACGTATATGCCCCTTCCGTTCTTCCCCAAGGCAAATCCGAGGAATTTGAAGTGCTTCTGCGCCACAACACTGACGACCTTGCTCTTCTGCGTGTTCATTTGAAGCTTTAGCTTCTGTTCCAAATAGGTCCGGCTCGATTCCAGCAGCCGTATGGCTGCTCGTTTGCTCTTCGCCAATACCACGATGTCATCCGCATAGCGGATGACCCTCACGCCTCGGCTTTCCATCTCCTGATCAAATTCGTTCAGGTAGATGTTGGCCAACAGCGGGGACAACGGGCCGCCCTGGGGAGAACCTTCCTCCGTTGCCCGGCACACGCCGTTCTCCATGACTCCGCTTTTCAGGTACTTCTTGATCAGATCAATGACGCGTTTGTCCTGGATTTGTTTGCGCAAGAGATTCAACAGAAGCTCGTGGTTCAGCGTATCGAAGTATTTTGACAGGTCAATTTCGACCGCTTGTCCATAGCCCTGCTCCGCATACGCTTTTACTTTTCGAATGGCTTGCTGCGCGCTTCGCCCCGGGCGGTAGCCGTAACTGCCTTCCGAGAAGCGCGGCTCGAACAAGGGTTGCAGCTCTTGAGCGATGGCTTGCTGAATCACCCGATCTACGACCGTCGGAATGCCTAGCTTTCGCACGCCGCTTCCATCTGGTTTGGGGATTTCCTTTCGCCGTACCGGGCTCGGTCGATAACTTCCATTCCGGATACTTTGTAGGAGTTCCTCTCTGTTTTCACGCAGCCATGGCAGTGCCGCTTCGACAGTCATCCCATCGATTCCGGGCGCTCCGTGGTTGCGCTTGACCTGTTTGTACGCTCGGTTCAGATTCTCTCTGTCCAGGATGCGTTCCATCAGTTCGGTTGCACCGTCTCTTTCTCTACCTTCCCGAGCTTCGATGCTCCGCACTCCTGCATACCCTTCGCGTTCCACGCTATCTCTTTGCCGGCAGCCCTTTCGGTATTCTGCTTTCATCGCGTCGACTCTCCTTTCGGTCTGTACTCAAGACTTACGATTGTTCAGCCCTTCCGCTCGCCGTCGCGGCAAGCGTACTATGGCGTCTGCTGACTTCTCACAGCAAGCTTTACTCCATGTTTCGGATTTTTTTTTTTTTTTCTTCCTACTCCACGTCTGTGAGACCTCCCCGGGTAAGGGCGATAACTTTCCCCTCATCCATCTGCCACATCTACATGATGAGATTCGGGCAGTATTGGACTTTACTTTGACGTGCAAGCTCGTCCGTCTCATCATGCCTTATATGTGATTTCTGTTCGTCAGACCGAGGGTTTGCCTCCGGCTTCCTTCAGATTCGGCCTCGCGACCGACACCCTTGCCTTCAGCTAACAGTTCCTACTGCCAAGCCTGTAGCGGACTTTCACCGCCTAGTTATCGCCCATGCCGGGCGCACACAAAAAAAGAGCATAACGCAGCTTACGCGCGTCGTGCTCTTTGCCCAGGCGACCGGCCTATTCTCCGATGCTCCATCGTGGTTTGATCCACCCTTGTCGCCAGTTACATCGGAACGAAAACTTCTGCTCTTAGAATAAAGCATCGGCGAAGCAAATGCAACAGGTTTAATGCCCCTCGCCGCGCTCCAGCATGGCGATCAGCTTCTCCAGCGCCGCCCCGATCTCTGCCGCCGCCCGGTCATAATCCGCCCGCGAACCGCCGAACGGATCGGAAATGTCGTAGGCCGGCAACCGCCGCTGCAGCTCATCCAGCCGTCGCTGCTGCTCCGCGGACCATTCGCTGCCCAGCGCCCGGGCCAATTCCCTCTCCGCCGCCAGTCGGCGAAACTCCTCCAGATTGGCCAATAGCGCGGCGTCGTCCTCGACGTATTCTTTTAACGTGAATATTTTGTCTGCCGCCCCCGGAAACGTATGGATCACCTGGCGTTTGTGCCCTTGCGTCAGCGTCAGGACCAGATCCGCCCAGTCCGTCAATTCGGCGTCGATCGGGGTGGATTCGAAAGCATCCGTAATCCCCCGGTCCCGAAGGATCGCTTCCGCATGACGGGAAATGGAGGCCCCCTTCATGGCGGCCACGCCGGCCGAACGAACCTGCACGTCCAACCCGCGATCCCGCGCCAGCTTGCGCAGCATGCCTTCGGCCATCGGGCTGCGACAGGTATTTCCGGTACACACAAACAAGATGCGCATGCCCTTTCACCTCCATGTCAGCGGGGAATCCCCCTATCGTTTGAACTTTTATTTTATCACGAACGATCGTCTTTTCAAAAGATGAACAGCAGGCCAAAGGCCAGCAGGATCGCCCCGCCGGCCGCCTCGCCGTAATCGCCGAGCGAACGCCCCACACCTCGTCCCATCGCCAGCCCAACCAAGGACATGACGCCGCCGAACAATCCGAAGGCCAGCACCGCCAGCAGCCAATCGCCACGGAACATGCCAAGCGACACCCCGACGGAAAAGGAATCGATACTGACGCTTAACGAAAACAGCAGCGCGCCCCCCCAGGTCCGGTGGTTGATCGACTGCACGCCGCTGCCTTTGACCGAACTGACGATCATATGGGCTCCGAGCAGAAACAGCAGGGTGCCCGCAGCGTACCGCGCCAGGCTCCCCAGCAGCGCACCGACGTATTGTCCCGCCGCAATGCCAAGCAGAGGCATCAGCACGTGAAAGAGAGCGACCATCGTGCCGATGCGGAGCGCTTCTTTCCGCCGGACTCCTTTCATGCCGATGCCGACGCCCAGCGATAAGGCATCCATTCCCAGCGCAGCCGCCATCAGCAGGATCGTCAACAGCTCTCCCAGCCGCTCATAAGCCTCCGTCATAACCGTAATCCCCTTTGTCCCGTCTTTTGTACAACCATATGCGGACAGGTTACGGTTCATGACTTGGAGGGGAGGAGGGGAGCTTGGGGAGGCGGTAGATCGAGCAACCAACAGGAGCGTATGCTTGCTGCGGGAACGAGCAGGAGGACCATCCCCCTCTCTTCAGCGGGTTAAAGTTTAGTCCCCTAAATCCTCCATACTGCCGAATAAATCCAGTTGAAGCGGCGGAAGCCGGCGCGGCGCTTGGCCCAGCAGACTCATCATCTCCAGCGCGTTTATCGCCGCATCCCCGCCGGAATTGTTGTTGAAAATCATACAGATCTCCTTCGTCCCTTTGCTGCGCAACTGTTCCAACCTGCCGGTCCACTCCTGCAGCTCCTCCTGCGAATAGCGGTACAACGTACGGATCTCCCGCCAGTTCGCCGCGCCCGCTTGACTCCAGCCCGCGGCGTTCCGGCCGTGCATGCGAACGATCGTCAACTCGGCATCGGTGGGTTCCAGTACCGTGGGAACCGAGCCTTGTCCCGCTTGGGGTTCATCGCAAACGATATGAATCCAGCCCTCCCGGCGCATGAATTCCAGCGTACGCTCCCGGTGGACGGCGGCGAACCAGCTTTGATGACGAAACTCCAACGCGGCCGGCAAGTCTCCCATCCATTTGCGGATGGCCCGCAACTGCCGGACATGCTCCGGCGTGCAGTCGAACCAGGGCGGGAACTGGAACATCACAGCCTTTAATCGGCCCGCCTCCACCACCGGGCGGATCGAATCCAGATAAGCCCGGAACATCTCGCCCGGACCGCCGAACGGCGATTTGCCCCGGCTATGGCCGGTCATTCCCTGATAAGCTTTAATAATGAACGTGAAAGCGGACGGCGTCTCCGCCAGCCAGCGGCGATACACCTCTTCCCCCAATACGGCGTAGAAAGAGCTGTCCACCTCCACCACGGAAAAATACTTCGCATACCCGGCGAGCTTGTCTTTGGCCGGCGTCCGGGCAGGGTACAAATCGTCATGATCCCCCCAGCCGGCCAGGCCGATGCGGATCATCTCCTCACCCCCTGCCCTTTTACGAGGCTCCGCCGGCGTCAATCACCCGGTGACCGGCGGCTTTCAGCAGCCGGTTCATCACCGCCGAGCCGAGCCCCTCCTCGGGGCAAGCTTCGGCGAGGATGTAGGTGACGCCGCATTCGTCGAAGCGGCGGAGCGCGGCGTAGAGACGGTGCGCCGCCGTCTCCAGCTCGGTCTCGCGGCCGAGCGAAAGCGCGCAGTCGGCGCGGTAGGACGGGAGGCGCTCGTCGAAGGCGAGCACGCCCGTCTTCTCCCCGCGCGCCGCGGCCGCCGCGAGCTCGGCCCGGATGCGGTCCGCCACCCGCTCGGCGGACCCGCGCACGATGCGCAGCACGCCCTGCGGCGCATAGTGCGTGTACTTCATGCCCGGCGCGCGCGGCGCAGCCGCCGCCGGGCCGGGGGCGGCCCCGCCGCCCGCCCGCGCCTGCGCCTGCGGCTGCAGGGCGGCGTCCGGCCGCACGCCCGCGCCGGCAACGCGGGCGAGCTGCTCCGCCGTGATCCCGCCGGGGCGGAGCACGGTGACAACCCCGTCCCGGCCGGCTTCCACGACCGTCGACTCCAGGCCCACCCCGGTGGGCCCGCCGTCGACGATGCCGTCAATGCGGCCGGACAGGTCCTCGCCCACGTGGCTCGCCAGCGTGGGGCTCGGGCGTCCCGACCGGTTGGCGCTGGGCGCCGCCACCGGGCACCCCGCTGCGGCGATCAGCCGCAGCGCCACTTCGTGGGCGGGCATGCGCACGCCCACGGTGGACAACCCCGCCGTCACGCGCGGCGAGACGGCGCCTTCGGCCACGGGCAGCACCAGCGTCAGCGGCCCGGGCCAGAACGCCTCCATGAGCCGCCGTGCCGTCTCGTTCACTTCCGTGACGAGTCCGTCCAGCTGGCTCACGTCGGCGATGTGCACGATCAGCGGATTATCGGACGGACGGCCTTTGGCGGCAAAAATCGCCTCCACGGCCGCCGTATTCCGCGCATCCGCGCCAAGCCCGTACACCGTCTCCGTCGGGAACGCCACCGTCCCGCCGGAGGCCAGCACGGCGGCGGCTTCCTTCAGGGCCGCCGCCTCCTCCCCCGCTGCCGGAGCTTCCTCCGGCATTCCGGCCTCGGCAACTTGCTCCGCAGGGGCCGCGGCCCCAGTTCCGGGCCCGATGCGCCACCAGCGGGTCGACTTGGACGCCGCCGCTTGCTGAGCGGGCAGATCCGCCGCGCTTCGGGCGTGATTTTCAATAGATTCGTTACGGTTCATTCTCGCTCATCCCAAACTGTTCGATATCGATATATTCTACTATTATACCCGAACCCGTCCATGCGCATAGCCCGTCCCGACGCAGACCGCAAAAAAACCGTCCGGATCCCTCCGAACGGTATCTTCTCATGATGAACAATTAAGCAAATAAACTTGTCATCCAATTCCAGAATTTCACCAGCATATCCCACAGGAAGAAGCGTACCTCCGCCTGCTCCCGCTCCACCTGGACGGCGTCTCCCGCCGCCCCGCCGGCCGAAGCCTTCGCGACCGCAGCCGTACCTGCGTCCTTCGCCAGCGCGTCCCCGCTCCCCGCATCGATGAAGCACAGCGGCGGAAACAGCACGCACCACCAGTTCTTCCCTTTCCCTTCGCCCAGCGTCACGCGCAGCGCTTCGTAATCGCCGGCCGGATAGACCGCGCCGCCGTACATTTTGGTCGGAAACGGCACCGTGCCCAGCTCGACTTCATAATCGTACGTTTTGCCGTATTGCTGGAGCGTCCGTCCAACTTGCTCCTCGATGGCGGGCAGATGGTCGCGGATCACCCGGCGGGCCTCGTCCAGGCTCTGCGGGTCTTCCAACTGCGCAACCCAGCCGTTCATCTGCTCGACCACGGCATCGCGGACGCGGCGTTTGACCAGTTGATCGCCGGTTCCGTCCGAATTGGCGAGAATGCGCAGCCGAATGGATTCTTGCGGAATGCCCCCCTGCGCTCCGGCCGCAGCGGCGGTGTCGACCATTTGTCCCTCCCAGGACATCAACAACATCACAATGGAAAAGAAGAAGAGGACGATTTTCTTACGGGAAGGCGTACGTTGGCTCATGACTCCTTGCTCCTAACCAAACCGGTATTTCAGCAGCTGATGTCTATCAGTATGTCCGGTTAAGAGACTTCTAAACCTAGGAATCTAGTAAAATTTTTCGCGAAAAAAATAGAGTGAACGAATCACCCTATTTCCGCAAAACTCCCGTTTTCGAGCCACATAAGATGAAATTTTCACCTTATCTCCCTCCAAATGCGCCGTTATGGCCCCTGCATCCGGATATAAGCATAAAAAATCACCTTATTTCGGCGTCTTCCCCACTCCACATCAAAATAAGGTGAAAAAGTAACTCTATTCGAAAACTCCCCTCTGCAATGCACTCCCCGCTCGCTCCTTCCTACCCCTCCGTTCATCCTTGGCTTTCCGGACGACGTTTCGATCTGAGCAGCGAGTAGCGGGACGACGTCGGCAGCGGGGTGTCCTCCTCTTTCTCCTGACCGTAGATGCGAATACTCATCGCCACGCCGATGCTCGCCATATTAATCAGCAGCGAGGTGCCGCCGTAGCTGATGAAAGGTAGGGTAATTCCCGTCAGCGGCATCAGGCCGATGAACATGCCGATATTTTCGAAGATCTGATACAGCAGCATCGCCACGATCCCCACGATCAAATACGGCCCGCTGGTCTCGCGGCATTCCAGGGAGATCAGGATAAGCCGGTGAATCAGGACAAAATACAGCAGCAGCAGTGCCGAGCTCCCGATAAAACCGAATTCCTCGGCGATCACCACGAAGATCGAGTCGGAATAGGTCAGCGGCACGCGCTCCGACTGCACCGTCTCCCCTTTCATGTACCCTTCCCCGGTCATGCCGCCGGAAGCGATCGCCAGCTTGGCGTTCCGGGTATGATACGAGGCGTCCTCGGACGCTTTCTCCGGCATCAGCCACGGATCGATCCGGTTGATCCAATGCTCCCGTCCAATCTCGACGAAGAAGTTGTACACCTGGTCGTGATACGTCTTGTAGGCGGTAATGCCTCCGATCACCGAACCGACGAAGATAACGACGGCGATCAGCGCATGCCAATACTTAATGTTCCCGATCCACAGCATGCCCGCCAATATGATGATATAACTAAGCGCATTCCCCAAATCGTTCTGCGCCATCACGGCCACGAACGGAATAAAGGTCAGCAAGCAGATCGGCACAACATCGCGCCAGAACGCCAGCCGGGGCTTTCGTTTGCGCAGCAGCATAAACCCGAGAAAAATGACCAGCAGCAGCTTGAAAAACTCCGCCGGCTGAAAGCTTTGTTTAATGACCGGAATCGTCAGCCAGCCGGTTGCGTTGTAATACGTATTTCCAATGAACATGACGATGATCAGCAGCCCGAAGCCGAACAGGTACAAATAAGGCGCGTATTTCACGAGCAGCCGATAATCCAGAATGGAGACCCCGAAGAACGCGGCGAACCCCAGCGCATAATAGGCCAGCATGCGAAGATGGTGTCCATCATATTTGGTACCCGACGTGGCGCTGTACAGCACCGCGATACTGATGACCATGAGCAGCAGCAAGATCAACACGATGGAGTAATCGATTTTTTTCAGTTTGCTCAGCATGAACATCCTCTTTTCTTCATCTAGAAACCCCGTTACCTTTACTTTAAAAGAAACCCTGCCTAACTACAACAGCGCTTTCGACCCAATAACGGGCGAAACGCCAAAAAGGTTTCCCCTTTCCGTTCGATTTATGTTCGGGCGGCGCTATTTTCTTACGGCACGCACCGCAAAAAAAGAACGCCGACGCAAGCGTCGGCGCCCGAAAGGGGGTCGGGATAAGAAAGGGAAAATGGGAGGCGGGAGGTTAAACGGGGGTAATCAGAGTGATGAGGCCCGTGGCCGCCGTCAGCGCGAAAATACCGATGGTTTGAATGTTGCCAAGCTCAACGGAAAACGTGCTGCCTTGCGTCACGGTCTGGATAAAATCCGGCGCATTGTACCGGGTAATGCGGAGCTCGACGTTACCCAGCGTAGCCGCAACCGTAACGATCCCGGTTGGGCCCAGCGGATCGGCGGCCACGAAATAACCTTGGCCGACACCAGCCGCTTGCGCATACGGATACGTCAGTGTGAACGCCATGTGGAATCTCCTCCTTTCGGCTTGAGATACCACATTCTATGAAACTATCCTTCCAAAGTGAGCGGCTTTTGGTTGAGGAGATTCACCTATTTTCATAGAGTCGCGCAGCGGGGGTTACCGCCCGCGCGCGATGCCCAGCACGTGTCGGTCGATGCCGGCGAGATCGGGAACCGTCACGATCTCGTCCCAATGGCCGGCGGCGCGCAGCAGCTCCGCGACGGCGGCGGCCTGGCCCTGGCCGAGCTCGAAGCCGATCAGGCGAGGCGGCCGGGGCAGCAGCGCGAGCTGCGCCATCATGGCCCGGTAGGGCATGAGCCCGTCCGGGCCGCCGTCCAGCGCGCCGCGCGGCTCGAAGTCCCGCACCTCCGGCTGCAGGTGCGGGATCTCCTCCGCCGGAATGTACGGCGGATTCGACACCACGATGTCCAGCGGCTCGCCGGCGAACGGTTCAAGCAGGTTCCCCTGCTTGAATGCCACGGCCAGGCCGAGCCGCCGGACATTGTCCTGCGCCACCGCCAGGGCGTCCGGCGAGATATCGCTCGCCGCCACGCGCCACGCTGGGCGCAGATGGGCCAGGGCCGCGGCGATCGCGCCGCTGCCCGTGCCGATGTCGGCGGCGTACGGCGCGCCGCCGGGCCACAGCGCATCGCTTTCCAGCGCGATGCGCTCCACGAGCAGCTCCGTTTCCGGCCGGGGGATCAGCACCGCCGGGTTGACCCGGAAGGTCAACCCGTAGAACTCCTGCTCCCCGGTGATGTACTGCGCCGGCTCGCCCGCCGCTTTGCGGCGGATCACCGCTTCCCAGGCGTCCCGCTTGTCCGCCGGGAACGGCTCGCGCAGCGCGGCCAAATACGCCGCGCCTTCAAGGCCCAGCACATGGCGGAGCAGCAGCTCCGCGTTCGACTCGGGCTCCCGCACGCCCGCCGCCGCTAAAAAAGAAGAAGCCTCTTTACGGGCTTCCCAAATCGACATTGCACCGGACATCCGGTATCCTTCGCTGTGCAAAACGTTATTCTCCTTTTTCCATCAATTCGGCTTGCTCGGCAATCGTCAGCGCCGATACGATCTCTTCGATCTCGCCGTTCATGACTTGGTCCAGCTTGTGCAGAGTCAGACCGATGCGGTGGTCGGTCACCCGGCTCTGCGGAAAGTTATAGGTTCGGATCCGCTCGCTGCGGTCCCCGGTGCCGACTTTGCTCTTCCGTTCACCGGCGTATTTCGCTTCTTCTTCCTGCCGCTTCATGTCGTAGATCCGGGCGCGCAACACCTGCAGCGCCTTCTCTTTGTTCGAGTTCTGCGATTTGCCGTCCTGGCAAGTCGCCACGATGCCGGTCGGGATATGCGTCACCCGCACGGCGGATTTCGTCGTGTTGACCGATTGGCCGCCCGCCCCGCTCGAGCAGAACGTGTCGACGCGAATGTCCTTATCCAAAATTTCGATATCCACGTCTTCGACTTCCGGCAGCACCGCCACCGTCGAGGTGGACGTGTGAATCCGTCCGCCGGATTCCGTCGCCGGAATGCGCTGCACGCGATGCGCACCGCTCTCGTATTTCAGCTTGCTGTAGGCGCCCCGTCCGTTAATCATAAAGATGACCTCTTTGAAACCGCCCAGGTCGCTTTCGTTCATGTCCATCACATCGACGCGCCAGCCTTGGGAATCGGCATACCGCGTATACATCCGGTACAAATCGGCGGCAAACAACGCCGCTTCGTCCCCTCCGGCCGCGCCGCGGATTTCCACGATCACGTTTTTATCGTCGTTCGGATCCTTCGGCAGCAGCAACACGCGAATTTTCTCTTCCAGTTCCTGCTGGCGGACGCTCAGTTCCTCGATTTCCAGCTTTACCATTTCGCGCATTTCATCATCCAGCTTATCGGCTTGCATCGCTTTTGCCGCTTCCAACTCTTCGACAACATTCTTATATTCGGTGTACGCCTCATATGCCGGCTGTAAATCCGATTGTTCTTTGGAGTAATCCCGCAGTCGTTTGGCATCGTTCGCCACGTCCGGATCGCAGAGCAGCTCGCTCAGCTTCTCATAACGGTCGGCCAGGGATTGTAGTCGGTCCAACAAGGGATGTCACCTCTCTTCATCGATCGCATTATCTTAAAAAAAGCCGCTCATCCGCAGGCTTAGTATTTCAGGGATAAACGACTTTTTATTATACCACAGAACGTTCGAAACGGCTAGCCAACCCGTACGGACCGCATTTTAAACAAAAGCCGCGAATTTCAACAACATCGTCGAAATTCGCGGCTTTGCGATTGTCAGATACGCCTGCTCGTCAGGCATCATTCGTGAACTCGGATCCCGGTACCCGCTGGCGGGCGAAGGGCTGCGATTTGTTCAATCAGCGACTGCTCCAGCTTGGCGTTCCAGTCCCGGACCATGCCGGGCAGCAAGCAAGCATCGACGATGACCCAGACGGTAAGCGCCAATCCGAACAGAATAACCGGAATGAGCAGCAGCAGCGAATAGGCCGTCTCGGGCGAATCCACGCTTTCGATCCCTGCCGCAATGGCAAACGCAAAATAAAGCCCGATCGTCAGAACAAACAACACCAACTGCACGACCCCGCTGGCCACCCGCTTCAGGTAGAAGCGGTGCACGCCCAAATGGCCGGCCAGCAGCATCAGGTAAGCAAGACCAAGCGACTTCTCCCGCTTATTCATTTCCGAATTCAGGAGCAGCAGCTCATTCGTGGTCAGATCGCTTTTCGTTAGCATGCTTAAATCGGAAACTCCGCAGATCTGCCGCGGTCAAGGAAAATCCGGTCGATAATGCGGTTTTCGATCTCGGCGTTGTACTGCTTCACCCACGTATGTACCAGAAACGCATCTACGATCCACCAGATGCACGTCGCGATCAACCCGATAACCGTGATCGACAAAATCAATTGGGTTACCGCCGTTCCCGTGCGCCCCATGTAGAAGCGATGTCCGCCAAAGAGTCCAAGGAAATACCACAGGATGTAGGCGACCACCATATTCTTCCCCTGATTTTTTACCTCGGATTCCAGCAGCATCAGCTCCCGGGTATCGAGTTGCGACTTCCGGGACATTGCATAATCCATACTCAAAAATAACTCCCCCTTGATACAAAAAATGATGAAACTTGAGATAAGTATACAAACTGGATTCTATGAAAACAATGCAAATTTTTCCCAACTATAAATCTTTCTATATCAAGCTATGCAGGACTTCCCCTATTTATACGCTCAATCCATATGTAAAAAAATACAAAAAATAAATCAAACTGCCCCAAAATTCGCGGGAGGTTCCGCGATTTATGGGGCAGCGACTCACCGCCGATATCGGATTCGATTACACATTAAAGCGGAAATGCATGACATCGCCATCCTGGACGACGTAATCTTTGCCTTCCAGGCGCAGTTGGCCGCGTTCGCGGGCCGCGTTCATCGAGCCGGCGGCGACGAGGTCGTCGTAAGAGACCACTTCCGCGCGGATGAAGCCGCGCTCGAAGTCGGAGTGGATCACGCCGGCCGCTTGCGGCGCTTTCGTCCCTTTGCGGATCGTCCAAGCGCGGACCTCCTGCACCCCGGCCGTAAAGTACGTATACAACCCAAGCAGCCGGTATGCCGCCTGAATCAGACGATCCAAGCCGGAAGCGCTCAAGCCGAGCTCCTCCAAGAACATCGCTTTGTCTTCGCCTTCCAGCTCCGCGATCTCCGCTTCCACTTTGGCGCTGATCGGCACCACTTCGGCGCCCTCGGCCGCGGCGAACTCCTTCACCTGCTGTACGTACGGATTGCTGTCGGCATCGGCCACGCCGTCTTCGCTAACGTTGGCGGCATACAGCACCGGCTTCAAAGTCAACAGGTGCAGGTCGCGCACAATCAGCTTTTCTTCATCGGCCAGTTCCACGCTGCGCGCCGGCTGGTCGTTATAGAGCGCCTCCTTGATCCGTTCCAGAACCTCGACTTCCTGGGCGTATTGCTTATTGCCGCCCTTCATGTTTTTCTTGGAGCGCTCGATCCTTTTCTCCACGCTTTCCGCGTCGGCCAGGATCAGCTCGAGGTTGATCGTTTGGATATCGCTGATCGGGTTGATCTTACCGTCGACATGTGTGATATTCTCATCCTCGAAGCAGCGGACCACGTGAACGATCGCATCCACCTCGCGGATATGGGCCAGAAACTTGTTGCCGAGTCCCTCGCCTTTGCTCGCTCCGCGCACCAAACCGGCGATATCGACGAACTCGAATGCGGTCGGCACGGTGCGGTTCGGGACAACCAGCTCGGTCAGTTTGTCGAGCCGCTCGTCGGGCACTTCCACCACGCCGACGTTCGGATCGATCGTGCAAAACGGATAGTTGGCGGATTCGGCCCCCGCCTGGGTTATCGCGTTAAACAATGTGGATTTTCCCACGTTCGGCAAACCCACAATGCCTGCTTTCAAAGCCATATTATTGACAACTCCTCATTCGTGTAATTGCTCAGCTTCCTTCAACCATAGTAACGATACGCCGGAAATATTTCAAGGTTTAGCCGCGATCCCCCAAGGTTTTGCTCATCTGGATGTCCGTGACCGTGTATCCCATTTTTTGATACAGCCGGTAAGCCCGCTGGTTATGGCCAAACACGTGGAGGCCGATCGTATTCAGCCCCAATTCGCGCACTTTCTCCTCCAGGGCGGTCATCGCCGCCCGGCCGTAGCCCTTGCCCTGGAACTCGTCGTAGACCAGAATATCCAGAATAAACGCAACGGGGCCCTTTTCCTGCTCCATCACATTAAACCAAAGATGGCCGACGGGGGCGCGCCGATCGTTCTCCTGAACGCTGAACAGATAGGCTCCCTCCGTGTCCAGATCGTCCGGGAGAAAGCGCCGGAACGCCGCTTCGGAGAGCGCCGGAGCGTCCTCCGGCTTCCACGTGCCGGCGGCGACCTTCTCCTCCGCGTATTCGCGAACCGAGCGGTCGCGAAACGTCCGATATTCCGCTTTCGTCATTGGGACCAATTGCACCATATGTATCCTCCCTATTTAGCGTCTATTCAAACGGATACCAGAAGCCCTGAAACAAGCTGCGCTTCAGCCAAATACCGGCAATCAGCAGAACGCCGCACAGCAGCGCGATCAGCTTATCGCCGCTCGTCATGACGTTGCCCATATACCAGGTCCGCCGCGGTTTCGTGCCGAAACCGCGCAAATCCATGGCATCCGAGACCGATTCAATGTGCTGCAGCGAGGACTGCAGCAGCGGGACAACCGCCTGCGTCAGATTCCGCGCCCGCTGAAGCAGGGTGCCATCGCCGCGGGAGATGCCCATACCGCGCATTTGCAGCGCGTTGAGGATCGTGCGGAATTCCTTCGTCAGATCCGGAATGTAGCGAAACGCGATGCTGACGGCATAGGCCAGCTTGTAAGGCAAGCCCAGTTTATTCAAGCTGGCGGCAAAACGGCTGGGATGCGTCGTAAAAATGAACAGCAGCGTAATCGGCAGCAGCGTCAGGTATTTGAGCGACAGCGTCAACACGTAAAACAACGTCTCCGTATTAACGGTATCGTATCCGAGCGGGATCAGCGGCGTGTCGCTTCCGGTCAACGTCGTGCCGAAACGGGGCGTGATTAACAGGATAAAGACGCTGTTGACCACGGTAAAGACCGTGAGCGCCCAGAACAGCAGCGCCATTTTGCGAAACGGGATCCGGGCCAGCAGCAGCAGCGAAACCCCGCCGGCCAGCATGACGGCGAACACGCGCAAATCCATAAACAGGAAGGTGACGACCGTCCAAGTCAGCAGCAGGATCAGCTTGACCGCACCATCCATCCGATGAAAATAAGAATCTCCGGCAACGTACAATCCGCTCGTTTGGCTCATCCTTGTTTCACCTTCTTCTCCGCGGCGATAAAAGCTTCGACGAACCGCGATGGATCGGCCAGTCCTCGGGCTCGGGCGAATCGCGCCAAGCTCGTCTCCCGCAGATTGGCCCGGGCGGTAATTTCTCCGTCCGCAAGAATCCGGGCGACCTGATCCGCTGCGATCATCCGTCCTTCCGCCATCACCGCCGCGCGGTCCGCATATTCCAGCGCCAAATGCATGTCGTGCGTGATGAACAGGAACGCCATGCCCTCCGAAGCAAGCCGGTCGATAAATTCCATGAATTCGGTATAATGTCGGTAATCCTGTCCCGCCGTCGGCTCATCCAAGATCATCAGCTTCGGCTGCAGCGCCAGGATAGCCGCGATGCTCAGCCGTTTCTTCTGCCCGAAGCTGAGCGCGGAGACCGGCCAGTTACGGTACGGATGCAGGCCGCATATCCGCAGCGCTTCTTCCGTGCGCCGCTCCCGCTCGGACTCGGGCACGCCGCGCGCCGCCAGGCCGATGCGGATCTCGTCCCGCACCATATGCTGGGTCAACATGTGATGGGGATGCTGCATCACGTATCCGATCTCTTCGCCTCGACGGCGGATCGACCAGCCGTTGATCACCTCGCCGCGCAGGCGAATCTCGCCCGTACTAGGCTTAAAGAGGCCGGTGATCAGTCCCGACAGCGTCGATTTCCCGGCCCCGTTGCTGCCGAGCAATGCAACGGTTTCGCCCGAGCGGACGGTCAGAGTGACATCCGCGACCGCGTTCTTGCCCGGCTCGTAAGCGAAGGATACGCCCCGCAGTTCAAGCAGCGGCTCGCCGGCGCTATCCCGTGCGGCTGGCGGAACGGAGGCTGCCCAGGCCTCCAGCCGTTGCCGCAGCTGCGGTTCGCTGAATCCCGGCGAACCGGTGTCTTCCTTCGGCTTGACGCTCTCCGGGCCAGTCAAGCCGGTGAACCCGGACAGCGGCAGTCCCGCATGGCTCAGCGCCTCCAGGTACAGCGGCTGGCGCAAGCCATAGCGGGGAAGGATCCCCGCCGCGAGCAGCTCGTCCGGCGTGCCGATCGCGGCGATCTCCCCCTCGTTCATCACGACGACGCGGTCGATATGCTCCAGCAGGACGTCCTCGACCCGATGCTCGATGAGGATGACCGTTTTCCCTTGGCTGCGGTGGATTTCGTCGATCAGCCGCATCGCTTTGGCACCGCTGGCCGGGTCCAAGTTGGCAAGCGGCTCGTCGAACAACAAAATATCCGCCTTCGTGGACAACACGCCGGCTAGCGCCACACGCTGCTTTTGCCCGCCGGACAGCGCATGCGGACCCTGCGCCTCGTATTCCCGCATCCCGACCAAATCCAGCGCGGAGGAGACCGCCGCTTTCATCTCGGGCTCCGGAGCCGCTTCATTTTCCAGTTGGAAGGCGACATCCTCCCCAACCGTCTGGCCGACGAACTGGGCGTCCGGATTTTGCAGGATCGTCCCGATCCGACGGCTGCGTTCGAAGATCGCCAGCCCCGTGGCGTCCCGGCCGTCCAGCAAGAACTGTCCGGACATTTCGCCGCCGTACGAAAAGGGAATTAGCCCATTGATACAATGGGCTAATGTCGATTTGCCGGAGCCGCTGGGCCCGGCGATCCATATTTTCTCCCCGTGCGCGATCTCCAGATGGATGTTCTTTAGCGTAGGCTCGCTCTGGTTTTTGTAACGGAAACTGAACTGTCGGAAAGTTATGGCTGCCTGCATCTTTTCAGTTAGCTCCTATCTGTCCACGCTTAAATTCGAGTTGTTGCGGTTACGCTTCACGTAAGCCAGCACCGCCGGCAGTCCCAGAATGAGAAACACGGCGAGATTCGCCAGCCCCGCGGAAATGACCTGGATCGCGATTTTGTCGTTCGGCTCGCCCATCACGAGGATATCGAAGAACCCGGAAAACGCCAGCGAAACGAAAATCCCCACGACGCCGTACGCGACGAACCAGACGACATGGCTTTTCTTCATCCGCCCTTCCTGGGCGTTGAAGTCCTTCGCCAAATAAATCAGGCCCATAAAAGCTGCGGTGATGCCCGAGCCCAGCGCCCACCCCCACCAGACGGTGCCGCTCGTAATCAGATCGTTGATGATATGTCCGATGAAGCCGGCAATAAAGCCGACGATCGGCCCGAACAATGCACCAAGTATCGCCAGCAGGGCAATGGCCGGACGCAGTTGCGTATCCGGCGCAATCGGAATGCCGATCCAACTGGTCGCGCCATACAGGGCAGCCCCAATCCCGATGGTCACCACCGTCCTTGTGCTCCACTTCCATAAGGAAGGTTTCATTTCCAACTCCCCCTCGATGGGCCAACCTCCATCATCATGCAAGGCTTGCCGCCGATATGTATCCGGGCGAACCGGTGTTCACCTTCAATATAATCGGGATTCCGTCCGATTGCAACGAAATTCTTACGAATTTGGTAGGATTTAAGACGGCCGCCCCTCTTTTCTCAACCGCTTTGCATGATTATCCCTATTAATCAGGTAGCCAGGAAGTGATGAAAAGAACCGTTTCAATGACCCGTTCTCCCTCGCTTATTTACTATCCGGAGCTTATCTACTATCCGCAGTATATCTACCATCGACAGTTTATCTACTATCGACAGTTTATCTACACTATCCTTAACTTATCCATTGCCCCTGGCTACTATCTTTAACTTATCCTACTGTCCACAGCCACTATCCTTAGAAAGCTACTATCCTTAGAAATTTTAGCCTATCCGCTTCACCGGCCCCAAGCCTGAGCGAACGGGATAATCGTGCAAAGCGCGGCAAAATAAGACAACGCAAACGGCCGGCGCCGGCTCGCTCTGGCTGCGGCCGAGACCGGTTGGCACGGCCGCGGCGGTTGGCACGGCCGAGACGGGTTGGCGCAGCCGAGACGGGTTGGCGTAGCCGAGGCGGGTTGTCGCAGCCGGACGAGCTGCCGCGCAGTTGCCGCGTTGCCGCGCTACTCGCGGCGCACAAGCCGCGGCGTGTTCCGCAGCGCCGGAACGCTGCCGGCGCCGATGCCGAACATGGCGGTGCGGAGCTCCAGCTCAACGCGCTCCAGCAGCGCGTCCAGCCGCTCCTCCGAATGCACCGCCGGTTCCAGCAGCGCCCGGCCGAACCCGGCCAGGTCCGCGCCAAGCGCCAGCGCTTTGGCGGCGTCCACGCCGGTGTTCAGGCCCCCGCTGCCGATCAGGGCGGCGTCCGGCAACGCCGCCCGCACTTCGCGGATGCATTCGGCGGTGGGGATCCCCCAATCCGCGAATGCTTCCGCCGCCGCGCGGCGCACGGGATCGCTGCCGCGGAACTTCTCGACCTGGCTCCACGAGGTGCCGCCGGCGCCGGCGACGTCGATGAAAGCCACGCCGGCTTCGCGCAGCCGTCTCGCCGTAGCGCCGTCGATTCCCCAGCCGACTTCCTTTACGCCAACCGGAATCGGGAGCTCCCGGCAGACCTCCTCGATCCGCCGAAGCAGCCCGCCGAAGTTCGTATCCCCCTCCGGCTGGAACACCTCCTGCAGGCTGTTCAAATGCAGCACGAGCATGTCCGCTCCGGCGATCTCCACCGCCCGCTTGCAATCCTCCGGGCCGTAGCCGTAATTCAACTGCACCGCGCCCAAATTGGCGATGATCGGGATGGACGGCGCGAACCGCCGCACGGCGAACGTAGGCGCCAACTCATCGCGCTCCACAGCGGCCCGGACCGAACCGACGCCCATGGACCAGCCGCGCCGCTCCGCCGCTTCGGCGAGACGCGTATTGATCTCGCCGGCCAACCGGCTGCCACCGGTCATCGAGCTGATCAGCAGCGGCGTGCGCAGCGAGGCGCCGAGAAACGCCGTTTTCAGGCTGACTTCGCCGAAATCCAGCTCCGGCAGCGCGTTATGGCGGAAGCGGTATTTTTCGAACCCGTTGCGGATCCCCTCCGCGTTCACTTGCTCCTCCAGACAGAGGCGAATATGCTCGGTTTTGCGTTCCGATGTCGGTTCCATACCGTACGCCCTCCTTTATCGAAAAATAAACCGGGGCGGCCCATCGCCCCTCTTCCCGCCTCCGCTACAGCAGCGGAGATAACAGCCGGGCCGCGGATTCCGCCAGGCGCACCGGGATTTTCTTGTGCATAAACGCATGTTTGTCGATCAGCTTCGCCGACAACAGATCGCGTTCGAAATTTTCCACCACTTTGGCGACGCTGTCGCTTTGGACCAACAATGCGTTCACTTCGAAATTCAAATGGAAGCTGCGCATGTCCATGTTGGCCGTACCGACGGTCGCCACCTCTCCGTCCGCGATCAGCAGCTTGGAATGCAGGAAGCCCTTCTCGTATTCGTAGATTTTCGCCCCCACCTCCAGCAGCGACGGAAAATAGGAATGGGACGCCAGGAACGGCAGCCATTTATCCGGCTTGGCCGGGAACAGGATGCGCACATCGATCCCCGATAAGGCCGCCACCCGCAGCGCCGTCAAGATATCCTCGTCCGGGATAAAATACGGCGTCGCCAGCCACACCGATTTCTTCGCCGAGGTGATCATCGCAAAAAAGATATTTTTCAGCGTCCGGCTCTCATTGTCCGGGCCGCTGGGCACGATCTGCACCGCTCCGCTGCAGCCCTGTTCGAGCTCGGGCGACAGGTACGCCAGGTCCATGATCTTCTCCCCGGTCACATACTGCCAGTCCTGCAGGAAAATAATCTGCAGCGACCGGACCGCTTCGCCCTTGACGAGCATATGGGTATCGCGCCAGAAGCCGTACGTTTTACTCCGGCTCAAATATTCGTCACCGACGTTAAGCCCGCCGATAAATCCAGTATTGCCGTCAATGACGACGATTTTGCGGTGGTTGCGGTAATTGACCCGGCTCGACAAGGCCAGGAAGCGGACCTCGCCGAAGATGCCTACTTTGACTCCGGCCTCCCGCAGTTCGCTGATGAACGATTTAGGCAGCCCGATGCTGCCGACCGCGTCGAACATGAAGCGAACCTCGACGCCGGCCCGCGCCTTGGCAATCAGCGTCTTCTGGATTTCGCGTCCGATGTCGTCGGCGCGGTAAATGTAGTACTCCATATGTATATGGTGTTCGGCTTTCTTGAGCTCGCGCAGCAAGGTAGAGAACGTCTCTTCGCCGTTGGTCAGCACCATTGTGCGGGTCGCCATCGAATATGGCGTGCGGGCCAGCCGCTGCGACAGATGCAGCAATCGCTGCTGCCCGGGACTGAACTGCGACAAATCACGGGGAAGCGGATGGCCGCTGCGGTCGATCCGCTCGTAGCTGAGACGGTCCTGTTCCGCCTTCTTGTCGAATTTGCGCCGTTTGAAATAATTTTGGCCCAGCAGGAAATAGAGCACAAGCCCAACGACCGGCAGCAAGGCAAGCACGATGATCCAGGCCACCGTGCTGGATGGATTGCGGTTCTCCATAAAGATGGCCAAGCCGATCGTAATGACGGTGAGCGTTTGGAAAATACTAACGAGCGTACCCCCGAATTTACCGAAGACGCCAAATCCGAAATAATAGAAAGCAAATAAAACCGCGGCGATGAAAATGATTTGAAGTCCCCGTCTCATCGTTGTACTCCTTTTTGTCTAAATGATGCTTGCTTATATTCTACATGAACGTGCGCATTCTTCCTACTGGGGAGCGGGAAAAATGTACTCGCTTAAGCCCAGCGGTAAGTGTTAGACATTGTAACGGACTCAAACGCAAAAAAAAGACCTCACCCCGCGTTACTGCGGAGGTAGAGGTTCTTTTACGCGTATGATTAGCTCTCCGGCCGTTGGCTTTCGCGCCAGGCGCGAAGCTGTTGCAAATCGTTAGCCAGAAATTCATCCATCATTTCGGCCAATCCGGTAAAGAGCGGGCTGTTCGTCGCTTGCAGCAGCTCTTTGGCAAACGGCTGCGCCCACTTCAGCAAATGCGATTCCAGGAAGCGGATCTGCGCGTCCGCCAGCGCCAAGCAGCTTTGCTGCAGGCTGGCTTTGGCCAGCATCCCTTCAGCCAACACCGCCATAAATTCCAGCTCCAGCGCGATATGGTCGTCTTGCTCCCCGGTTAATTTATTGAACACAACCGCATTCTCCATGTACACCTTGCGGACTTCGGCGCTGCAATCCAGTACGCCGGAACCTTCCCTGCTGCCGCGGAATACACTCTCGCAGGACGGAATGATCGCCTCTCGGCCCGAAAACAGACGCTCATATTCCCTGGCTTCTTGATGGCAGACGCTGCGAAACTCCTCTTCCGGGATGCTCTCCAAATAGGCTTTCAGCCTTCGGCCGCCCTTGCTGACCGCCGCCTTCGGGTTCTGTTCGACCTTGCGGCGCCACTGAGCGATCAAGGACATCCGCGGCGGACGGCTCAGAAAGTCCATCAACAATTGATAAACCATTCCGCGAGTTTCCAACCACTGAACCTGCTCCTGCGTGTAGACCAAAGGTTTGAACAGCATTGCCATCCGAATTCATCTCCCTATATAGGTTATTCAAAAAGTCATCTTCCGATCACGAGGTTATTGCGAAGAAAGAGAATCGACATCGAATCTTGAATTCAGCCGGTCCTTCCGTTGCTCACGTAGCCTCCAGCTACGCTCCGCTACTCACTCCCTAGCTTCATCCAACCTTCTCGGTGCTCAAAACCTGACTTTTTGAACCTTTATTGAAGTGGTTGTTCAAAAGCCCTCTTCCGATCCTAAGAAAAAAAGATGACTTCCTTAAAAATGTCGGAAATCATCTCGAATGCATATACCGACACATGATTAAGGGGGATCACGTATTGCTTACTAGCATTATACCTTATAATGTAAGCGCTTCAATGTGATCTTTTTTACACTTTCCTATAGTTTCATTGTATCATCGCCCGCCACAGAATATACTTGAACAGTGTGTGTCAACGCATTGACGACCCGTTAGAATATATATAAAATTTGAAGCACTTAGGGGATGAAAGGAGGCATATACATGGAGCAGTTGCTTGACCCTTTCGGGCGAAAGCACGATTACCTGCGCATTTCGGTCACCGACCGGTGCAATTTGCGTTGCGTCTACTGCATGCCCGCCGAGGGAATGGTTTTTCAGCCGCATGAGGAAATCATGAGCTATGAAGAAATTGCCGAGACGGTATCGGCTCTTGCTCCGATGGGCCTCCGCAAAATCCGGCTAACCGGCGGCGAACCGCTGGTGCGCAAGGATTTGGAACAACTTGTTGCCATGCTTTCCGGCATTCCGGGCATTGAAGATATCGCGTTAACTACGAACGGCATGTTTTTGGCCAAAAAAGCGAAGCTGCTGAAACAGGCGGGATTAAAACGGGTGAACATCAGCCTGGATTCTCTTCGCCAGGACCGCTTCGCTATGATTACCCGCGGCGGCGAGGTGGAGAAAGTGCTGGAAGGCATTCAAGCTGCCGTTGAAGTCGGCTTCGAACCGATCAAGCTGAACGTGGTGCTGATGAAAGGAATCAATGAGGACGAAATCCGCGATTTTCTCGCGTTAACGACGGACCGGCCGCTGCATGTGCGCTTTATCGAATACATGCCAATCGGCAGTGCCAGCGAGTCCTGGCGCAAAACCTACTTGCCCCTGACGGCCGTGGATGACGTTTGCCGGGAAGCGGGCTGGGAAATGGAAGACGTCGACGGTCCGCGCGGCAACGGTCCTGCCGAGAGCCGCCGCATCGTCGGCGCGGCCGGAACGTTCGGATTGATCCATCCGGTCAGCGACCATTTCTGCGACAACTGCAACCGGCTGCGCCTGACCGCCGATGGACACATCAAAGCCTGCTTGTATTGGTCGGATGAGCTGCATGTGCGGCCCTATGCCGCAGCCGGCGACCGCGAGGGCATCCGCTCCCTGTTCCTGAAGGCGCTTGGGGCCAAGCCGAAGAATCACGAAATGGCGTTGGCGCTGGAGCATAAGCAGCAAAGCCATACGCCGACGAGCCGCCGGATGTCGCAAATCGGCGGCTAGTCCGTCAGGCCGCCCGACTCCAGCAGCATCCGGGCCTGGTCGTAATCCTCCGGCTTGTTCATATTAAACGCGCACCACTCCAGGGGGAGGCCCGACGCTAACGCGAGGGCCTCCCCTTCGAGATATTCGGCCCGCAGCGTTTCCGTCCAGGCCGTCATTTTAAGACGTCCCTCCTGCAGCCGGGCTTCGAGGCTCGGCAGCACGCTGCGCCGGTAGGCCGCCAGCAGCGGATGCGCCCGCCCCTCCGTGCGGGCCAGGATCGCCTCCGCCGCAGCGAAGCTTGCCGGGTCGTCCGCCGCGCCGCCCGCCGAGCGCGCCGCCCGGGCTTCCGCTGCCTCCGCCCGCTCCAGCAAAGCGCGGAACAAGCCGCGATTCGCAAACGGCGTGTCGCAAGCTACCGCGAGGTTCCAGCACGTCGCCGAGCTTTCCAGCCCGGCGTGCAGGCCGGCCAGCGGACCGGCCCCCGGGAAGCGGTCGGTGACGACTTCTTTGCCGAACCGGTCGTATGCCGTTTGGTCGCCCGCCGCAATCACGATTCGCGAAGCCACCGGCTCCAGCTCCCGGACCAGCCTTTCCAGCACCGTCAGCCCGCCAAGCTCGAGAAGCGCCTTATCGCTGCCCATTCGGCTTGATCGTCCTCCGGCTAAAATGATGGCCGTCGTGTTCATCAGTTCTCCTCCAATGCATAAATTATGGTAAATTCAATAAAACTTGGTTTGTATCCCCTTTCACCTGTATGTTACATTGGGATCATAGTCACAAGCTTCTCATTGTGACCACTTGGGACCCGGACAGAAAGGAATGGCGCGTTTGCAGGACAAAAGACAACATTCGTCCTTTTCGTTGTTGCCGCTAGGGCTGCTTAATTTTTTCATTTACGGAACCATGGTCATTTTCGCCGCCTTTTTTCAATTATATTTGCAGGACATCGGCATGGACAAGCTGGAGATCGGCAGCTTGATGGCCATTGGGCCGTTGATCTCGCTGCTGGCTCACCCGTTCTGGAGATACCTGGGCGACCAGAAGCAAAATCCGCGCGCCATCCTGTTGGTCATGATGCTGGGATTACTTATCATGGGCCATCTGATGTTTAAGGTCAACACCTTTTCGATGCTGTACCTGACGATGATACTGCTTTATTTTTTCCTAAGTCCGCTGCTCTCGCACAGCAACACTCTGATTCTCGGCTATACCGCGGGAACGGAGAACCAGTTCGGCACCTACCGCATATGGGGCTCGCTCGGCTGGACCTTCATCGCGCTGGCCGCCGGACCGATTATCAACGCGATTGGCCATTACGGGATTTCGCTGCTGTTCAGCGTCACGTTGATGCTGGCGATCGGCTCTACCCTTCTGCTCCCCTCCATCCGCCAAGCGTCTCAGACGCCTTGGCTGAAAGGCCTGGAGCTGCGGCGGGCCCTGCAGAACAAATACTTGCTCGCCTTTGTGACATTCAGCATGTTGGTGGCGATTCCGAACGCGATAAACGGCATCTTTATGCCGCTGTTCATGACCGACCTAGGCGGATCGCGGCTGGAGGTCGGCGGTGCCGTGTTCTTGTCGACAGCTTTTGAATTGTTGGCGTTTATCCTGCTGGATCGGTTTTTGAAGCGAAAATTGTCCTATTTGCTCGCTTGCATCGCCATTGTCAGCGTGCTGTTTGCGATCCGCTGGAATCTGATGTCCGAAGCGACGCATCCAGTGCAAATCCTGTTGATCCAACTGCTGCATTCCGTGACGTTCGGCGGATTCTTCTACGTCGGCACGAGGCTGATCACCCTTCTGCTTCCGCGGCCGCTGAGGTCGGCAGGACAAGCGGTGTATACGTTTGCGGCAAGCGGCCTCGCCGGCGTAATCGCGGGGGTTTGGGGCGGCTGGATCTTCCAAAATTTCGGCTCGGTCGTTCTGTATCGGTCCGGCGTCGCCTTGACGCTGATCGGAGCGCTCGGATTCGCCGCCATCTGGTATCGGGTCCGCCAACATGGATATGCGCCGAGGCTCGACCATGATGAGCTGTAAGCAGGGTCGGCTTCGCCGCAATACGCCGCAATACGAAAGAAAACAATGCCTGACGCCGTAACGCCCTCGTACTCTTTGCGAGGTAACGCCGGTTGAGGGCATTGTTTTCTTTGCTGCATCTCCAGTGTAAAATATGAAATGCATTCCATAGCAAGCTATTTTCTCGACCTCTTATGGGGAAGGAGCTGTATGCCTTGCCGAACATTAAGCAGATCGCTGAAGCCGCCGGCGTCTCGGTTACCACGGTGTCTCGCGTCCTGAATAACCACCCTTATGTCAGCGCGGCCAAACGGACCGCGGTCGAGGAGGCGATTCGGCGGCTCAATTATTCGCGGAACATGAACGCCGTCCATTTGATCAAAGGCATCACGCAAACCGTCGGCGTGGTCCTGCCGAACATCAACCATTACTATTTCGCCCGGATCATGGAGGGCATGGCGCAGGAAGCGTTGAAACGCAACTACCAGTTGATGCTTTGCCAGACGGACTACCGCCCGAACGTGGAACGGAAAGTGCTGGAGATGCTGCGCAACAAGCAAATGGACGGGCTGATCATCTGCTCGCGGGCGCTTTCGCTAAGCGAAGTCGAATCCTACGCCGGCTACGGGCCGATCGCGTTGTGCGAACCCGCAAGCGGGGGTTGCCTCTCCTCGGTATATATCGACCATTACGCCAGCTTTCAAACCGCGATCCGCTATCTTTGGGAGCAAGGGCGACGACGCATCGGCTACACGATCAGCCGCCGCAACAGCCCCAGCAGCCTCAGCCGCCGGCAGGCGTATTTCGACTCGCTCGCGGCCCTGGGCGGACAAGCCCGCGAAGAGTGGGTGCTGGACGGCTGCTTCGACTTGGAGGACGGCGCGGCGCTGGTGGATCGGCTCCTGGCCATGGATGAGCGGCCCGACGCCTTGCTGATCACCGGCGACCAGGTGGCCGCCGGGTTCATTCTCGCCGCGCGCCGCCGCGGTCTGGAGGTGCCGGGCGATTTCGCCGTCATCGGCTTCGATAACCAGCCGATCTCCGGCTTGCTCGGCATCACGACGATTGATAACCGGCTGTCGGAGATCGGGGCGCGGGCATTCTCCATCATCCACGCGCAAATCGCCGCCGGCGGCACCGCCGTCTCCGAGGAGCTCGGCTTCCGGCTGATTGAGCGAGACACGGTGTGAAGCAAGGCGCAACGACGCCAAGGAGCCCGGCCAATGGCCGGGCTCCCTTTGACTCAAGTGCTTTCCTCGCCTTATTTCGGCAATTGGAACGAGCTTTTCAACGAAACGATCCGGTTGAACACCGGCTGGCCCGCCAGCGAATATTTCGGGTCGACGTTGAAATACCCGTGCCGGAAAAATTGGAATTTATCCTGCGGCTTCGCATCCTTCATGTTCGGCTCCACAAAGCCGCGGGCGATCGTCAGCGAATTCGGATTAATGAGGTCGAGGAACGTTTTCTCCTCGGCGGTTTCCGCAGCGGCGTCCCCTGCCTCGGTTAGCGTTTCGTCCACCAAACCTTCGGCCGCCTCCTCCAGCGCTACACCGGCCGTCTCTTCCGCTTCCTCTTCCAAGATCAGCGGCTCGTACAGCCGGAATTCGGCCGGCACCGCTTGAGTCGCCTCCACCCAGTGGATCGTGCCTTTGACTTTGCGGCCGGTGAAGCCGGTTCCGCTTTTCGTCTCCGGATCGTACGTGCAGTGGATCTCCACCACGTTGCCTTCCGCATCCTTGATGACGTCATTGCATTTCACGAAGTAGGCATTTTTCAGACGGACTTCGTTCCCCGGGAACAGCCGGAAATACTTGCTTGGCGGATTCTCCATGAAATCGTCGCGTTCGATGTAAATCTCGCGCGAGAACGGGATTTGACGGCTGCCCATTTCCGGGTTTTCGCTGTTGTTTTCCGCCTCGAGCCATTCCACTTGCCCTTCAGGATAGTTGGTGATGACGACCTTCAGCGGGTCCAGCACGGCCATCGTGCGCGGAGCTTTCATTTTCAAGTCCTCGCGGATGAAGTGCTCGAGCATTTTCGGATCGATGGAACCGAAATTTTTGGAAATCCCCGTTTCATAAATGAACGCCTTGATCGCCTCCGGCGTATACCCGCGGCGGCGCAATCCGGAAATCGTCGGCATGCGCGGATCGTCCCAACCGTCGACGATGCCTTCGTCCACCAGCTTCTTCAGCTTGCGCTTGCTGGTCACCGTCTGCGTCAGGTTCAGCCGGCCGAATTCGTATTGATGCGATACGTTTGGCATTTCCGTCTCGGCGATCGTCCAGTCGTAGAACGGACGTTGATCCTCGAACTCGGTCGAGCACAGCGAATGGGTCACGCCTTCGATCGCGTCCTCCAACGGATGGGCGAACGTGTACATCGGATAGATGCACCACTTGTCGCCGGTGTTGTGATGCGACGCATGCACGATCCGGTAAATGACCGGGTCGCGCAGGTTGATGTTCGGCGAAGCCATGTCGATTTTGGCGCGCAGCACCTTTTCTCCATCCTTAAATTCGCCGGCGCGCATCCGCTCGAACAGGTCGAGGTTCTCCCGGATGGAACGGTCGCGGTACGGGCTGTTTTTGCCCGGCTCGGTTAACGTCCCGCGCAGCTCGCGGATTTGGTCGGCGCTGAGATCGTCGACATAGGCTTTGCCTTTCTGGATCAGCAGCACGGCGCGGTTGTACATCTCCTCAAAATAATCCGACGCAAAATGCAGTTCTTCCCATTCGAAGCCCAGCCACTTCACGTCTTCCTTGATCGAGTTGACATATTCCACGTCTTCCTTGACCGGGTTGGTGTCGTCAAACCGCAGGTTGGTCCTTCCGCCGAATTCGTCCGCCAACGCGAAGTTGATCCAGATCGCTTTGGCGTGTCCGATATGGAGGTAACCGTTCGGTTCCGGAGGGAACCGCGTGATGACGGTTTTGACTTTGCCGGATTTCAAATCTTCCGAAATGATGTTTTTGATGAAGTTGGGAGGGGTAAAGTTGTTCTCCACGGGTATCAACCTTTCAACCTGACTTTTTGAACTCGCACTTTAATTAACTGTGTGCTAGCTCCGATTTATTTTCTTCTAAATATACCGATATCTTACCGATAGTTCAATGCTTTAAAAGGCCTTGAACGTGTGGTTTAAGTGTAGCTTTGCCCGGGCCCCCGCTCTTTATCGGTGTTTTATGGACTAAACCTTTCGCCACATTAAAATATCATCCACATAATTTCCGTCCAGCAAAAACTCTTCGACCAAGCGGCCCTGCTCCGCGAATCCGCAGCTTTCGTAGAAGGCAACGGCGCCGGGATTGCTGGACAGCACGCGCAGCGACAGCTTGCGAACGCCTCGTTCGGCCGCCAGTCGCACCAGGGCGTCCATCAGCGTCCGCCCGATGCCCAAGCGCTGGTATGCCGGATGGATGGCGATGTTCAATTCGAGCACGTGGGCGTTGCTCGGCAGCGGCGTCGGCGGCTTAAAGCCAACGTACCCGCATATCGCCTCGCCGATGCCGGCCACGATCTGCTCGCCCGGCGGGCAGCTCTGCAAGTACTTCTCCCGCGATTTCCACTCCATTTTCTCCCCAGGGGTATTGCGGCGGTCCCAAACCAAATTATCGATTTCCATCAACGCGGCCGCATCGTGCATTTCCGACAGTCGCGTCCAAACGTCACGGTGATTCATAGTATCATCCCTTCACGTGTCCTCAAGACGCCAGGCTGGAAGGTTGCGGACGATCGTCCCGGTTCATGGCGGCGTGCACCAAGAAGGAGAGGATCGACAGCATGGCGATGCCCACCGCCAGCCAAGCCACCGGAACGAGTCCGTTCCAGTCGAACAGAACGCCCATCGCGTACGGGCCGACGACGCGGCCCGCCGCGCCCATCCCGCCGACCAATCCGAGGTAGAAAGGCGCCGCTTTGCCCGTCCGGTCGGAAATGAACGACGGGATGGCCGGCGAAATCAACATTTCCCCGAAGGTGGTCAGCACCATCGCCGCAACCATGCTCGGGTAAGTATGAAAGCCCAGGATCGTCGCATAACCGAGCATGTAAAACAACGCGCTGGCCGTCATCTGCGCTTGCGGGGAGCCAGCGAACGTCCGCTTTACCCACAAGATAAACGGTTGGCCCACGAAAATCAACAAGCCGTTGAGCGTCCACAAAATGCTGTAGTTCCACTCCGGCATCCCTTGGGATATCGTAAACGGCGAAACGCCGTTATTCCAAATACAATTGCCGAGCCAGAGAAAAAAGGACCCCACGCCCATAAACAGGTAGACGGGATAGCATCGCAAGAGCTGCCAGAGGTTTTGTCCTTCCACGGATTTTTTGCGTTTTTGCACCTGCAGCTCGCCTTGATTTTTTTGAACCTTGTTCAAATACAACCAGAAAAATAACGCAAACGCGGCCGAAGTCAATCCGTTTAAAATAAAGCTGAGATCGTACGAAATCTGCGCCAAAAATCCGCTGATCGCCGTCCCCAGCGCCACGCCGATATTGTTGGCCACGTAGATGACATTAAACAGCTCCCCGCGCCGCTCAGCGAACCGGAAGCCGATGAAAGCCTGGATCGCCGGCATCGACGTCGCATTGAAAAAACCGACGAGCAGCATCAACAGCATAAACAGATGCCAGTTGCCGCTACCGTAAGGCAGCAGAAGCAGGAACACCGCGTTTAAGCCCAATCCGCCCACGATCAAACGCTTCACGCCCAGCCGATGGTATAACGCCCCGCCCAGCAGTTGGCCGGCGATCCCTCCGACCGACATGACCAGAATTACCAAACCGGCGTCCGTCACCGTCCGTCCCAGCACCTTGAATACGAACATCGTGACCAAAGGCCACATCAACGAACCCCCGGCCGAGCTGATCAAGCTTGCAACCAGAAATACCTTCACTTCCCGCGGATAGGATTGCAGCCATCTCATTTTTTCTCCCCCTTTGCTGCAAGACATCGCAGATGTACAACAAAAGGAGAGCCGACAGGGGCTCTCCTACTACCGCTTCGGTACGGTAAACTTGCTTGTACAACGCCCAGATTAGAATAGTATCGCTTAAAAGCGCACGTCAGGCAAGTACATCTATCGCCGCTTTACATCGACAACGGTGGAAAAGAACACCGCCCCGCCGCCCATATCGGCCAGACGGTCCGGCGTTAAGGCATTCGCGCGCGCGCGCGTCCCGCCCTCCTGCTGCCACCACAACCCTTGGCTGACAACCGTGCCCGGCAGCATTTTGTCGGTGACGGACGCCTTGACGTCGTAGCGGCCTCGGTCGTTCCACACCGTAACTTCGTCCCCGTCCGCGATCCCGCGCGCCGCGGCGTCCTCGGGGTGCATTTGCAGCAGCGGGCTTTTCTCCAGCGCCTTCAGCTTCTCCACATTGCCGAACGTCGAGTTCAGGAAGCTGTGATTCGGCGGCGATACGAACATCAGCGGATACGGCGCATCCTTGCCGGGACGGCGCTCGCCGTCATAGCCTTCCGCCAGCGGCACGTACGTCGGCAGCGGCGGCAGGCCGGCCCGCTCCAGCTTCGCGGAATACAGCTCGATTTTGCCCGAAGGGGTCGGTAGGCGGTCGAGCCACGTTTTTTGCGGCCCCATGTTCAGCTTCACCGCCCGCTCTTCCTTCAGCTTCTCCAGCGTCACGCCCTCAAGGTAAGGATTGTGCCGGAAATCCAGGGCCTGCCGGATCATGTCGTCTTCCGTGTCGCGGAACGCGTCATCGTCAAAGCCCATCGCCGCCGCCAGCAGCTTGAACGTTTCGACATTGCTTTTGCTTTCGCCCCGGGGCGCGATCACCGGCTCCTGAAGCTGGATATAATGATGCCAATAAGAACTGTACAAGTCCGTATTTTCAAAAGAGGACGTCGCCGGCAGCACGATGTCGGCATATTTCGCCGTGTCCGTCAGAAACAGATCGTGCACGACGGTAAACAGATCCTCCCGCAGAAGGCCCTGCTCCACCTTGCCCGTATCCGGAGCCACGACTGCCGGATTCGAGCAGTAGACGTACAGCGCATGGATCGGCGGATCCAGCGTCAACAGCACATCCCCCAGCTGGTTCATGCTCACCGTGCGCGCGCCCGGATTCGGCCGCAGGTCGGGACGCTCCAACGCGGTCGCGTTCATTTTGCCATAAGCGCCGTTGGATTTGAAGGCGCCGCCGCCCGGTACGAGCCACTGGCCGGTGAGCGCCGGCAGGCAGCTGATCGTACGGACCGTCATGCCGCCGTTGTCGTGGTGCTGCAAGCCGTTGCCGATATGGATGTAGGCGGGCGAGGTTTCGCCGTACAGAACGGCCAGCTTGACGATTGTCTCCGCCGGCACGCCGGTGATCGCGGCCACGCGCTCCGGCGTGTACGGCTTCACGTGCTCGCGCAGCTCGGCGTGGCCCACCGTGTAGCGCTTAAGGAACGCTTCGTTTACGAGCCCGCGCTCGAACAACACGTGCATCATTCCGAGCGCCAGTGCGCCGTCCGTGCCGGGATACAGCGGGATGAACCAGTCGGCCCGCTGCCCGGTGCGGTTGCGGTGCACGTCGATGACGACGAGCTGGGCGCCTGCCTTGCGCGCTTTCTCGATCAGGGCGACCTGGTGCATGTTGGTGCTGACGAGGTTGCCGCCCCACACGAGGATCAGCTTCGCCTTTACCGTTTCTTCCGGGCTCGTCCCGCCGCCGAACCCCATCGTATATCTCCACCCCGCGTTGCCCGCGGAGTTGCAGATGCCTTGCTGCAGCTGCGTCGCGCCCAGCCGGTTAAAGAACCGCCGGTCCATCCCGTCGACGCTCAATTTCCCCATATTGCCGTAAAAGCTGTAGGGCAGGATGGACTCCGGCCCATGCTCGCGGATCAACACTTTGTAGCGTTCGGCGATCTCTTGAAGCGCTTCGTCCCAAGAGATGCGTTCGAACTTGCCTTCGCCCTTGGCGCCGACGCGCTTCATCGGGTACAGCACCCGTTCGGGATGGTAGACCCGTTCCGCCATATTGCGGACCTTGTTGCAGATCGCGCCTTGCGTAATCGGATGATCGGGGTTGCCGGTCACCTTGACGATTTTTCCGTTCTCTTTATGGAGCAGCAAGCTGCACGTATCGGGACAATCCAGCGGACATACCGCGGGAAACACCCCGTCTGGTTTATGGATCATGTTCCACCCCTCCTGTCTGTAGCTAATTGTAAGGAAAAACGATCCCCGTCGTAAACCCCCGCTATGAATTTCCTTACGGACTTGCTGACTTGGACGGGCCCTGCTCGAAGTCAGGGATAGTAGGGGGGAGGGGGGAAGGGACGATTGTGGCGGTGTGCCCCAGTCCCTGCACCCTGCTCTCCGCTCTCTGTTCTCTGTTCTCTACACTTTGCACTTTGCACTATGCACTATGCACCTTGTAACCCTGTACCTACCCTCTGCCCACTCTTGCCCACTCTTTGCATGATTATCCCGTTCGTTCAGGTCGCAGAAATTCTAATTTTTGACTTTACATGAGAACATATGTTTTGTATAATAAAGAAAAGCGAACGTATATTCGGGAGGTGCCATCAGGGATGCCAATCAATACGGAGACGAAGTCGATTCCTCAACCTAGTCGTTTTACCAGCGAGCAGGATTGCATGGATGCGTTGATTTCCGTGAAGTGGCCTACCGGCTTCGTCTGCCCGCGATGCGCTCACACCCGGTACAGCCGTCTGACCTCCCGGCGTATTCCCTTGTTCGAATGCGAAAGTTGCGGGCATCAAACGTCGCCTTTGGTCGGAACGATTTTTGAAGGAACGCATTTGCCCCTTCTGAAGTGGTTTCATGCGCTGGAGTTATTCCTGCTCCCCGATGGCATCTCGGCTACGCGGCTGTGCCAGGTGATCCGGGTCACCTACAAGACCGCCTGGTTGATGCTCCAGAAAATGCGCCATGCTGTCGGGGAGTTCGATGCCCGGGAGCTGCTCTGCGGAGACGTGAAGGTGAACTGCGATCAATATGGGACAAATCCGACTCGTTGTCCATCCTCAGATCGGTATGCCTCGGCAGTCGTAGCTGGCTGCACAGTAACAGAGTCGGGCGAGCCTGAGCACATCAAAATCCGCCTATTGCCGCAGAAAAGGGGAAACGGGCAAAGGGCGAACCGTCGCGAACTCGCTTCGTTCATCACCGAACAGGTGGAGGTTCGCACATCGGCGGTGCAGTCGTTTCCTTTGGCCTTCCGGCTGTATTTGCCTCTGCGGAAAGCAGTGAGAGAGGCATGGGAATCATTGACCCGTACCTATGGAGCCCTGGGGTCGAAGCATCTGCAGGCTTATATGAACGAGTACACCGCACGCCATCGGTTGCGCCGCTTGCCAGTAGCAGGCATAACGATGAGGCAGAAATTGCTACAGATATGTATGACGATTCCGGCGATCCCCTACCGGCGTTTGATCGCTCGCCAACCGAGTCTGTCCCTTGCGGATGCTGCTTAATCGAGCTACTCTACTACACCTATCTGCTTATCTGATCTGCTTATCTGATCTGCTTATCTGAACATCTCTGCTTCACTGTCGACCTATCAGTTTCAACGCGACCTACTTTCTTCCACAAATTTATCTTTTTGATTCCTCAGCTAGCTGATTAAAAGGGATAATGGTGCAAAGGCGCGGCCAGACATCCCCCTTCGCCCCCCCTCTCGTCCCGCTCGAACAACACAAAACAACCGCCCCCCATGCGGAGAAGCGGTTTAAGATTGACGATCGTTATTTTCGTACTATACCGTTTTGCTCATCGATGCGGACGTTGAAGTTGCATGCTTGGTGGCCGATGCGCCGTCCTGTCCTTTGTCCTTCAAATAGGCGGTCCAATACGCCGCGGCCACGAAGATGGCACCGCCGGTCAAATTGCCAAGCCAAACCGGCACAAAGTTCTTCAAATATTCGCCCCAGGAGTAATATCCTTCGAAAATGGCCGCCGGAATCAGGAACATGTTGGCAACCACGTGTTGAAAGCCAATCGCGACGAAGGCCATAGTCGGGAACCAGATGCCGAGGATTTTGCCGCTCATATTGTCTGCGCCGTACGAGAGCCACACCGCCAAAGCAACTAGCCAGTTGCAGCCGATGCCGGACACGAATGCTTGTAGGAAGCTGTCATCCAGCTTGTGGCCGGCCATATCGACCAGCTTCTCGAGATAAGGGCCACTGGCCGTCAAGCCGACGACATGCCCAAAAAAGTAAGCGACGAACAAAGCGCCGATGAAGTTGCTCAAAGTGATCAATACGAGGTTCTTGAACATGTCTGCGGTGGAAATGCGCCCCGCCATCCGCGCCAGCGGCACGGCCATCATATTGCCGGTCAAGAGCTCCCCGCCTGCCAACAGCACGAGAATCAGCCCGATCGGGAACACCGCGGCGCCGATGAAGTTAGCGATGCTGCCCCATTCCGCCGGAGCGCTGCTGATCACGCGGATATCGAGCAGAAAACCGAGCGCAATAAAAGCTCCGCCCAGAAAACCGAGAATAAGTACGGTCAGCAATGGATTATGCGCTTTTTTGATGCCATTTTCCACGGTCACTTCGGCAATTTGCGCAGGTTTATAGTAAGCCATGATCCTGTCTCCTTTACAAGCAGCTTAACTTGTTGATCCGTGTCTATTGTAGCGTGCCGATTTGCCCGGATAAGTAACAAAGATCACGTTAGCGTTTTCACGAGGTGAATGAAAAACAAAAAAAGCCGGTCCCTTGAAGGCATATTGCCCTATTGAACCGGCTTTCGCTAATCATTCTAAGAAAGGAACGGGGGATGAAATGACCTTAAACGCGAACGGTCTCCCGCTTCGGCACCTCCGGCAGCGCCCCCAAACCTGCGCTGTTCAAGAAATTCCACGGCTTGTTGTAATGCGGCTGGAAGAAGAAATCGACGAAGGCCAGCTCTTCCATCTTCATGCCGTTTTGGATGCACACCGAAATCGTGTTGATCGACTGGGTCAGGTCTACTTTCGACATGATTTGCGCGCCCAAGATTCGGCGAGTGGTCTTCTCGTAAACGACCTTCAACATGACGGGTTCGTGGGTCGGCATAAATTCCGGCCGGTAGTTATCGGTGATAAATACCTCTTCGGCCTCCAGACCCGCCTCTTTCGCCGCAATTTCCGTCAAACCGGTTCCCGCGATGTTGTTTTCGTAAATTTT
This sequence comes from Paenibacillus sp. JL3B1040, assembly GCF_057063165.1. Taxonomy (NCBI): domain Bacteria; kingdom Bacillati; phylum Bacillota; class Bacilli; order Caryophanales; family Paenibacillaceae; genus Paenibacillus; species Paenibacillus tiangongensis. Next base: position 5,329,095 of record NZ_CM169317.1, read on the forward strand.
GATTCCCGAAGTCCCTTGGGTACCCATGTACTTCACGGTTGGCGTAACCAGGTTACGCGCGACTAACGTGCCCATGCGAACCGCGTTTGTCGCCAGCGGGATATAGGCGTGCTCACCTGTCGGGTTATAGAAGACCGCGCAGCTGTCGCCAGCCGCATACACGTCTTGCTTGCTGGTACGCATGTATTCGTCCACAATGATTGCACCGTTATCCAACATGTCGACCTGCCCTTTCAGCAGCTCCGTGTTTGGTCGGAACCCGATGCACATGATCACCAGGTCGGCTGCGTAGGCGCCTTTGTCGGTGATCACTTTATTTACTTTGCCGTTTTCGCCTTCAAAGCGTGCGACCTTTTGTCCTAAGGCCAGCTCAATGCCATGCTCGAGCAGCGATTGTTCGATCTTATCCGTGTATTCCGCATCAAGGTATTTGCTCAAAATGCGATCCTCGGCGTCAACCAGCGTCACTTGCTTCCCGTTCAATTGGAAGGCTTCAACCAGTTCCACGCCGATGTACCCGGCGCCGACCACAACGATTCGGTCTGCTTGCTGCGCTTTTTCGATGATCGTGTTGGAGTGGTTGAAGTTCTTCGAGAGCACGATGTTCTCCAGATCGCTGCCCTCAAACTTCGGCACAATCGGCCACGACCCGGTCGTTACGATCAGCTTATCGAACGTATCCTCGAACACTTCGCCGGACTCCAGGTTCCGGGCTTGGAGCGTTTTGGCGTTGGTATCCACCGAAACCACCTCGTGCTGCATCTTCGTATTCACGCCAAGCTCGGCCAACTGCTGCGGCGAGGAGTAAAACAACCCTTGCGGATCCTTAACCATCCCCCCGACGTACAACGCAATGCCGCACGACAGGAAAGAAATGTTGTCGTTTCGTTCGTACACGGTAATTTCCGCGTCCGGGTAAAGTTTTGCCGTGTTGACGATGGCGGCCGTGCCTGCATGGGTACATCCAATAACTGCTACTTTCATGATTTCTTCCTCCTCCAAAGGCAAAGCCTGTTTTTGTTGTTATCGACAAGTCCATAATTTGTGGGATATTTGTGAAAAACATCACTTGGAAATCTATCGACTTGTGAAATGTTTCACCTTATACACTTTATTATAGTGTGACATTTTTCACATTGCAAGAGGTAAAAGAGATTTTTTTAATATTCACAATTTTATTTTTTTTGCGAGCCTTTAGTTGCCCAAGCTTCCGTAAAGCCTTTATCAGGTTTCCCGGCCGCCGGGAATGTTAAGCTGGAAGGTTGTGGGGCCATGAAAAAAAGCATCCGACGGATCCCGGACTCTTCCGGGTTCGCCAAATGCTTACATTGCCAATGTTATGATGATACGATTCTCCCGCCTGATACCGGCGTATTTACTGCGCTGAAGCCGCGGCAAGCTGCTCCCGGATCTCGGCGTATTTGGCCTCCCGCTCTGTTTTGGTGAGCTTGGGACAGCTATAACAGTAGCCGTGGCCGGTTGCCGTCCGGTAAGCGAGGCAGCAAGTCGGCTTCATCGGCGTTTTCTCGCCTGGCCGGTAAGGATCGTCCAGGAAGACTTCCTTGATCCGATAAGGATTGCGTTTCAAACCAAATTCTTCGGCCGGCAGTTGCTTAACGAGCTCATACTCTTCCAGAAGGCGTGAACATAAACCTTCATTCTCCAAACGGCCAGCGAGGGCGCGCACGTAAAATTGAACGCCCAACGGCAGTTGACCCCACAATTGGGCCATCGGAAGTCCCGAGACCGCGGCAATGCCCTCCATAACCGGAAGCAGCGTCTCTCCGTAAAAACGTCCGAGCCCGCTTATCCGCCAGGACGAAGGGCCCCCGACCGGCCAAGGCCGTTCCGCCTTATCGTTCAACACAAAATAAACCCAGGGAAACCCGTTCACCGGCACGAGTTGAATCGTCAGATTTTCAAGCGAAAAATCGAGCCTGGCCGGTGTCACGGACACCATATACTGCAATGCCGCGCACACGACCCGCCAACTCGTAGCGAAATAGGTCGCCGACACCTGAAGATCCAGCCCCTTGATTTGCTCCCGGTACAATTCCAAAAAAGAAAGCATCTGCGCACGATCCAACAGTGCCGTGGCCGGCAACGTAAACAGCGCATCCGGCCGTTTCTGCGTGACAATTCCCAATTGCTGCTCCAGCAGTTGATAATCTATGCTCATCTTCGGTGCCTCCGCTACAGGAGTGAGACGACTTTGGGCGAAGCCTCTTCAGGTCTGTCGTTTTTGCCTTTGCGTGCCTTGCCTTCGGATGCCGCCCGGTACAGCTCATAAGGGAGACACAGCGGCACACCGCTCCGAGGATCGGTAACGATGTCCGCCTCGATGCCAAACACGTCGCGCAGCACTGAGGAGGTCACCACCTCTTCCGGCACACCGGAAGCGACTGCCCGGCCCTGCTTGATCGCGATCATGTAATGGGCGTAACGGGCGGCGTGGTTCAAATCGTGAACGACCATCACAATCGTCCGTTTAGACGTGGCGTTAAGCTCTTCGAGCAGTTGAAGCACTTCCAACTGGTGCGCCATGTCCAGGAATGTCGTCGGTTCGTCGAGGAACAGGATATCCGTTTCCTGAGCCAATGCCATCGCAATCCAAGCCCGTTGGCGCTGACCGCCGGACAACTGCTCCAGGGCGCGGTCGCTGAATTCGCCCATGCGCGTCGCTTCGATCGCCCATTCGACAATACTCCGGTCCTCGGCTTTCAAGCCGCCAAACCCTTTCTGATGCGGAAAACGCCCATAGGATACAAGCTCGTATACCGTTAAGCCCTCCGGGGCGGTCGGGTTTTGCGGAAGAATGGCCAGTTGCTTGGCCACTTCCCGCGTCGATTGCTTGTGGATCGACTTGCCGTTAAGCAGCACGCTGCCGGATTTCGGCTGAAGGATCCGGGCCATCGTTTTCAAGACCGTGGATTTACCGGAGCCGTTCGCCCCGACCAACGCCGTGATTTTCCCCTCGGGAATCGAAATGTTTAAATCTTCGACAATCAGACGATCCTCGTAGGCAATATCCAAATGCGAAGTTTTTAAGGAGACCATGGCATTCTTCCTTTCCGTGTCCAACTGAATAATCACGCCAATATATCATCTAAAAAGAATCCGAATAACGGTTTCATCTCAATTTCATTAAAACTTCATCTTCTTAAAGATACTGATAATCATTATCATCTGTCAACTGTTAATTTTGATCGTTCTGCACAAAAAGACGCCCGCAGGCGTCTTATGCTTCATGGCTCACGGCCACGGACAGTCTAAGAAATTACTGCGCCGAAACCGGCACGGCGTCATAGTATTCTTCCAGCGTAATGCCCCGTTCCCCGATATCCGAAGCGATTTCCTTCCCTACATATCGTAGGTGCCATGGCTCATATTTGTATCCGGTAATGGCTTCCTTCCCTTCCGGATAACGAATGATAAAACCGTATTCGGTCGCATGGTCCGCCAGCCAAGCCGCTTCCTTCGTGTCGCCGAAGCAGCTTTCCGCCGCGCATTTGCCGTCGCTGCCCGATACGTCGATCGCCAGTCCTGTCTCATGCTCGCTGTGTCCGGGCACAGCGCTGTAGGTCTTGGCCACTTCCTCGCCGTCCTTCGCCACATACCGGTTAAACAGCGCCGTCTGGGTACTGTGCGAACGATACGCCGACACGCCGGCCAGATAGATGCCGTCTTTCTCGGCTCCTTCGAACAAATCCTCGAGTGCTGCGGCCGCCTCTTTGCGCATCATGCGTTTCTCGATTTTTTCTTTGAACGTGAAACGGACGTCCGGATACACCAAATCCTGCGGTTCGTATTCGTCCGGCAGAGCGAATTGCTTATTGATCAGCACCGCCACGCTATCAGGGTCGGCCATCGCTGCACGGTCCCCTCCGCTGCCGTTATCCGAACCGGCAGGGTCCGGCGCCTGATCGGCGGAATCCCCGTTCGCGACTCCGCCGTTTGCCGCGTTGGCATCGTTTGCGGACGATTTATCCGTGGTGCCCGCGTCGTTCCCGGCGCCATCCCCCGAACCGGCATTCGAGTCGGCCGCGTTCGTGCCGCTCTGAGCCGACGTCTGTGGAGCATCTGCGGCTTGATTCCCGCAGCCCGCGAATAAAGCCGCCGCCATGATTAGCGCAACCGCCGCGGTTATCGCCCCTTTCTTGCTATTCATCCTGATTCCTCCCCCAATGTCGGGTGCCCGGGCATGACGTATCATAGAGCACCTCGATATGTTGTTCTCGTATCTTATCCTTCTTTAACGCATTCAGCGAGCAAGAAGTTACATGGAAAATCGCGGGGGCGCCGGCTACCGCCCCCGGCGCCCGCTTCCCCCGCCGCGCTCGCCCTGCCCGCGGCGGCCCTGCCCTTGCGCGCGCGAGGCGCCTCCGGCGGAGCCGCGCTTCGCGCGCGCGTCATCGCCGCGGCGGCCGCCCGCGCCGCGGCCTCCTTTGACCGGCGCGCCTGCGCCGCCGGCCGAGCGGCCCCGTCCGCCGCCCGTATCGCTGCGGCGGACGGCCGGGCGCTGTGCGCCGCCGCGTTCCTCGCGGCTGCGGCGGCCCGGGCCGCCCGCCTTGTCCGCTCCCGCACCGGCGCGGCCTACGGCGACGATCTTCTCGGCGCCTGCCCCGGCGCCGCTCTTCTCGTATCGCTGCCGCTCCAGCTTGCGGCCGATGCCCCGCTCGATCAAGCGCAGCGCCTCCATGTCCTTCGGCGCGGCAAACGTGATGGCCACGCCTTTCTCCCCGGCGCGGCCGGTCCGCCCGATGCGGTGGATGTAGCTGTCCACATCGTGCGGAATGTCGTAGTTGAAGACGTGGGTGACACCTTCCACGTCGATTCCGCGCGCGGCCACATCCGTCGCGACCAGCAGCTCCAGCTTCGCGCCGCGGAACGCACGCATCACCTGTTCGCGCTTCGCCTGCGACAGGTCGCCGTGCAGCTCGTCCGCCTGGAAGCCCGCCGCCTGCAGCGCCTCGTTCAGCGTGCCGGCCCGGCGTTTTGTGCGGCAAAAAATCACGGCCAAATACGGCCGCTGGCTGCGGATGGTCTCAATTAGCGCGGCCTGCTTGGTCCGGTCCGTGCATTCCACCAGGATCTGCCGGATGCTGTCGAGCGTGACGCGCGAGATCTCCGCGATCCGGATATCCCTCGGCTTGTCCATATAAGCCTTGGCCAAGCGCTTGACATTGTCCGGCATCGTCGCCGAGAACAACATCGTCTGGCGGCTGCGCGGAACGAGCGAAATGATCTCCTCCACCTCGGCCAAAAAGCCCATATGCAGCATCTGGTCCGCTTCGTCCAGCACCAGCATGCGAACGGCGCCCAGCGTCAGCGAGCCGCGGCGCAAATGATCGAGCAGCCGGCCCGGCGTGCCGATGACCAACTGAGCGCCATTCTTCAGCTTGCGCAGCTGCCGCTCCACGTCTTGGCCGCCGTAAGCGGCCAGAACGGATAATCCTTCGCGAGCCTCCGCCAGCTTGCGGGTCTCCGCGGTAATTTGAATCGCCAGTTCCCGCGTCGGGGTAATGACCAGCGCCTGCGCCTCGGGGCGGTCGGGCCGAATTTTATCCAGGATCGGCAGCAGGAACGCCAGCGTCTTGCCCGTACCGGTCTGCGCCTGCACTATGGCGTCTTCGCCCGATTGCAGCACGGGAATCGCAGCCGCTTGCACCGGCGTCGGATTCGCGATGCCTTGTCCCTGCAGCTTGCGGACCAAGACGGGCGATACATTCATACTTTCAAAAGTCGTCAACAGGTTTCACCTCATATTCTTATCGTGCAGGTAGGAGCAACCGAAGCACGAGGGTGCCTAGAATCAGCTTTCTTATTGTAACACATCCTTAGAACCTTCCCGACCGGAAGATGGAATACAGCAGCCACAAGAACATCAGCGTGGCGACAATGAAGCCGATTTCGATCGCCGGAATGTCCCAGAGCAAGGTCGGCATCCGAGACAGGGAGGAGCCGATGATGAGTCCGACCATAATAATACTGAAGGACAGCAACACAATGCTGAAGGACAACCGATTGCTGATCTGGTCCAGCTTGCGGAGAAACTGCTCCATCTCCGGAACGTTCATATCCATCTTCAGTTTGCCGCGAGCCAGCGTGCTCGACAGCTTGCGGACCTGCTGCGGGAGATCGACCAGCGAATCCGTCAGCTCGGCGGCTTCGTCAAACAGCTTTTTGCCAAGCCGGCGAGCCGCGTATTTCTCGCGCAGCAGCTTGCGCCCGAAAGGCTCCGCCAAATCGAGAATGCGGAGGTCGGGATCCAGCGCAAGCGCCACCCCTTCGACGGTCAGCAGCGCTTTGCCAAGCAGCAAGAAGTCGGCGGGCAGCACGACCTGATGCTTCTGGGCCGTGGCGAACAGGTCATGCAGCGCCTCCCCGATCTGAATTTCCGCGAACGGCAGATCATAATAACGCTCGCGAAGCCGTTCCAGGTCCGTTCGCAGCCCGTTCGTATCGACGTCGTCGCCAACGAGGCCCATGCGCAGAACCGCCCGTACCATCCCCTCGGTGCTTCGCCGCATCAAGGCGATCACCAGCGACGACAAATGGTCCTTCATCTCGCCGCTGAGCCGCCCGACCATGCCGAAGTCGATGAAGGCCAGCTCGCCCTCGCGAGTCACCAGCAGATTGCCGGGATGGGGGTCGGCGTGGAAGAAGCCGCCCTCGAAAATTTGCCGCAATATCGCGTTCACCAGCCGCTCCGCCAGCTCTTTGCGGTCGTAACCCAGCTCATCGATCGCCAGCAGCCGGTTCAGATGCTCCCCGTCCGCGAAATCCATAGTCAATACGCGGGAGGTCGTCAAATGCCAATGGGCTCCGGGAATATAAATGCCCTCGTCCGCCTTAAACTGCCGGCGAATTTTCTCCATATTCCGAGCCTCGATGCCGTAATCCAGCTCCGCACGGATCGACCGGGCGAATTCCTGGACCATCTGCGGAATTTGATACCGGGATACCCAGGACCAGCGTTTATTCGCCAACGTCGTCAAGTGCTGCAGAATGTCGAGATCCAGCTCGATCACCGGTGCGATGCCGGGCCGCTGGATTTTGATCGCGACGGACTCTCCCGTCGTCAAGCGGGCGCGGTGCACCTGGCCAATCGAAGCGGCGGCGAGCGGCGTTTCATCGAAGCTCTGGAGCACTTCCGCAAGCGGCTGGCGCAATTCCTCTTCCAAAATGCGGCGGGCCTCCTCGGCCGGAAACGGCGGGACCTGATCCTGGAGCTTGACGAGCTCTTGAATAATCGCCTCGGGGAGCAGATCCGAACGCGTACTGGCCAACTGTCCGACCTTAACGAAGGTCGGACCCAGCTCCTCCAGTACCAGCCGAATCCGCTCGGCCAAAGTGCGGGAGCCCGGCTCGGCCTTGCGCAGCCGGCGCAGCGGCAGCCGGATCAGCCGGGCCAGGCCGATTTCCTCGGCCAAATAGCCAAAGCCATGGCGCCCTAGCGCCATGGCGATTTCACGATAACGGCCGGTATGACGGACAAAGCTGCTCATCGTTTACGGCTGCTGCATCTCGGCGAGCTTGATCTCCAGCTCCGCTACCCGCCGCGTCAGCTCCTCCACCTCTTTGGCCGAGGCCAGGCCCATGCCTTGCAGCGCCGACCGGACTTGCTCATTCACCAGTTCCTTGAACTTGCTCTGCTCCTCGGCGCCGCGATCAATCAGCTTCTCCACCAGTTGCTTCGATTCGGAAGGAGCCAGCTCGCCGCGTTTGACCAAGTCGTCCACGATGCTCTCGACTTTCTCCTTGCTCATGATCGTCAAACCCCATCCCAGAGAAATCGCTTTTTTCAGCAAATCACTCATCATCCTTCATCCTTTCCATTCGAGGTTTGGATATTGCTCTACTTCTCATTACCCAATTAGGCGCGTTGTTCATCGTCGCCGCGTTCGACCGCGAAGAGCGGCTTGGCTTCGCCCGCGTAATAGCGAGCCAGCTCGACCATCATGCTGCCCATGCGTTCTTCCTTGGGCGCCAGCACCCGGGGGACCCCGGCCTCATGCAGCCCGGCTGCCGTCACCTTGCCGACGGCCACCGCCAGGACCGGCCCTTCCAGCGCCTCCATCAAGGCCGCAAGTCGTCCTTGACGCTCCGCGTGCTCCATCAGAAACCGCACCTGCGGCCCGCTGGTAAATGTCACGGCATCGATCTCCCCGGCAAGGATGTCGCTTAAGAGCTGCTCCAGCGCTTCGGCAGGCGGAGCGATATGCCGGTACGGCAGGAGCTGCCGGCACTCCGCCCCCTGTTCCTCCAGCCAGGCGACCAATCGTGGGGCCGGATCGCCGTGCAGTTGCAGCAACACGTCGGCTCCTTGCAGTTCATGTTCCGATAACCCGCGAATCAGTCCCTCCGTACTGCCGTCGTCATCGCGAACGATCGGTGTCAATTGCCGCTTTTTCAGCGCATTTACGGTCTTGTAGCCCCGCGCGGCAATCTTTCCCGCCCGGAGACGCTCCTCCAAAACCTCGGCAACGCCCATGTCCTCGGCCATGTCGAACAGCGCATCCAAGCCCATCCCTGTCGTAAAAATCGACCAGTCCGACGGATGCTCCACCCAATCGGCGATGCCGCTTCGTAAGGCCAGATCGTCCAGCAGCACGGTGCCCTGCGCCGGACGGTACAACGGCGTGCCGCCCATATTCTCCACCAGCTTGCCCAATTCTTCCGCCCGGCGGGGGCCCGTCAGCGCTACTCTTTTTCCTTCCAGTCTCCGTGCCATCGTATCCCTCCCAGGTTTAGGTTTATCCTGTTTCCGCTACCTTCAGCTTATACGACGGGGAGGGCGAAGTAAATTGCCTTTTCGGCCTATACGACCGTTACCCTGTCTTCGGTTTCGGTTGATTCCGGCGGGGACGAAGCAGCGCAAAAAGCAGAATCGGAAAGGCAAGGTGAAACACCAAGGCGATGGCCGGCCAAACGAAGTTGAAAGTCAACAGCTGCAGCGCATTTTTGAAGAACCAGCCAGAGCAGGCAAAGGCGAACGCCCCAACCGGGGCCGTCATTAGGCGTCCGGAGAGCTTGGGAACGACCATTTGCAGCGTATAACACAGCACGTAGAGATCAAACGCGATTTTTCCCAGCGCCGTCGGATACCAAATGGTCATCAACAGCAAGTCGAAGCGGTCGATGAAATCGGTAACTTGAATGTGGCGGATCAAGTCGTAAGAGGGATGGACCAGCTTACCGGACAAGGCCACGCCGAGAACAAGCTGCGTAAGGAGCAGCAGTGCGACGATGATCCCCGTCCCAACCGCCAAGCTCGCATAACTCGCCGAAGCTTTGTAGGATTTGCCGGAGATGACGAACGGGAGCGCAAGGATCTCGGCCTGATAAGGGAAGGCACACCAGGATCCTTTCAGGATGCCGGGCCAGTCCGGCGAGAAATAGGGCATCATATAACTTGGGTGAAAATCTCTGGCCAGCATTAGGATAACGCCCACCACCACCGCAATAAAGATGGGAATATAGATCTCGCTGAGCCCCAAAAAAGCCCGGATCCCTCCTTGACAGATGTAAACGGCCGTTGCGGTAATCATCAAACCGAGGATGGGAATCGGCGTCCGGTTAAGCAGCACGGTACTGGTAAAGTCGGCGATGATCAGGATATCCCTCGCGCTAATAAACAAGAGGAACAGGAGGTACAGCACCAGCAGCCCCCTGCCCATAACAGGAAACCGCGCCGTGAGGGCCTGCAGCAAATTGCGGTCGGAGAATCGCTTCAACGTAAACGAGACGAGCCACAACGCCAAGAGACAAACCAATCCGCTGGCGAGGTAGGAGATGAACGCATGCTGGTTCGCGGTTTGGCTAACCAAGGAAAAAGTCTGCACATATGAAATTGACCCGATGCACAGGATGCCGAGCAGAAATAGTTGCCGATGGGTTATCTTCATCACAAGACTTTCACTCCTCGAGGTTTCATGCGGGCGGCCTAGGGTTTGGCGAAGCGTACGAGCGGCTCAAGCACCTTGCTCAGCCAAACCGAAGGATAAACGATGTCGGTCGCCCATGAGATATAGATCGAGAGCAAGAAGGAAGCGGCCATCAACGCATAGAACACGAGGCGGCTGATCGCCCCTCCTTCCCGCAATGCCGCTTTGTCCCGCCAACAGCTGAAGGCGATCAGCAGCAGCAACGCGATATGGGTACTAGTCATTTTTGAGGCGACCCTCCCTCACGCCAAACGAATTGATTTAATTCGCCGCTGCTTTCCAAATGAATGTCCGTACGGACATTCACGTCAACTTCCGGCAGCAGGTCATGCCATTGACGATGGATCTTCTTCCACTCCGAAGGGTACTTGTTATTAAAAGCGACGCCGAAGCCGAAAATGTCGGATCGGTTCTTTCGGATCGCTTCATGAATAGCCGCTTGGATCCCTTCGGTCACAACTTCGTTGCAGCGTTTCTCCACAATCCCCATCATCGTAGACTGGATATCCTGACGGGTCGTATTCTCCAGGACCAACCCTCTGGCTCTCACCACAACGTCAAACGAAATGTCCGAACCCTTCAGATGAGGACGGATCCTCGTGCCGGTTTGAGTGAACACGATCGTTACCGCCTCATGCGGGCGCTGCTCGTCCATCGTGACCGTCACTTTGGGATTCATGGCTTGCCCCATCGCCATCAAAGCCATCTGGGCCGGCTCCGAGGGGAGATAGCCCGACAGCTTGCTGTCGCGAAACATGCCTAGACCGCCCAGTTTGATCAAGCTATGCCCATCCCCCACCTTCTTCGGTGTGCTCTCCTTGATTTCCATGACCGGAAGGGCCAAATCGACGCCTTCGGTCAGCAAGGTGTTTGCCAGGCTTTGGACGGAAACCGGATCCTTCATTGCCGACTTGGCCAGCTCCCGAATCATTTCCGAAGGCGACTGTTCAATCGGAGCGTCGACCCCCAGCAATTTATAACCCGGACCTCGGCTCAATATTACATAAGTCGTCAAGCGGTTTTGCGGAAAGCGGGCCAACACGTCGATCATCTCTCCAATCCCCGATCTGGCGAATTCCTCCCCGATAATCGTTACGCGTCGATGCGAAAAGTTGAGTACCCGTGATAGGTTGCTTTGAATCGACTTGTTCGCTTGATACGGCGTCGGGGCCGTCTGGGAAACCATCAGATAGGTTTTGTTGCCCGACGTTCCGCCCCCTCCGCCCTCACTGCCGGCCCCTCCGAAGGAGCTCGGCAAGGCGATTTGCGCGGTGGAGCGGATTTGGTCCTGTTCCAGATCCGTCGAGGTGGCCAGAACAAAAGCCACATCGTTGACCTCGATGCGATCCCAGCAGCCGGTCAGGACAAGAGCAGGAAGCAGGAAAGCCAGGATAAGCCGAATCCGGGCCCCGGACGCCTTCATGATCCATTCACCACCCTTCATTGGAGTCGGTCCCCAGCGGCCTTGATTTTCCGATTCGCCGAACGTTCTCCCCCTTTGCATCGGAAGGCCGCTTTTTCATTCGCCACATCGGTACCCGGCTGAAGATATCCTTCGTATCCTGCGGATCGTAGGGAGCGATTCCGTTCATATAAGGAACGCCAAACGACTTTAATTGCGTCAGATGAACGATAATCCAAATCGACCCGATCACGATGCCGAACAAGCCGAATGCACTGGCCAGCAGCATGATCGGAAAACGCAGCATGCGAACGGTGACCGCAAGACTGAACCGGGGAATCGTGAAGGAAGCGATCCCGGTCATCGAAACGACAATCACCATCGGTGCGGATACGATCCCGGCCTGCACCGCGGCTTGTCCGATCACAAGCGCGCCCAGAATGCTGACCGCTTGCCCTACGGTTTTCGGCAGCCGGATTCCGGCTTCCCGCAGCGCCTCGAATGAAATTTCCATTATAAAGGCCTCCACCAGAGCGGGAAAAGGAATGGCCTCCCGCGAGGCGGCGATGCTCAAGATTAAGGTTGAGGGCAGCATATCCTGATGAAACGTCGTTACCGCAATGTACAGGCTCGGCAGAAACAAAGCCACAAACAGGAAAAAGATGCGGATCCAGCGAATCATGTTGCTGATGAAGTAACGTTCGTAATAATCCTCGCTGGCTTGCAGAAGCTGCCATAACGTTACCGGTGCGATCAACACGAACGGCGTGCCGTCCACAAAGATGGCGATTCTCCCCTCCAGCAGTTGGGCAGCCACCGAGTCCGGACGTTCGGAATATTGCATCTGCGGAAAGGGGGATGAAGGATTGTCCTCGATCCACTCCTCGATGTATCCGGATTCCAGAATCCCGTCGATATCGATGCTGTCCAGCCGCTTCTTCACGTCGGCAACCAGTTTTTCCTCGGCCAAGCCGTCGATGTAGGCCATCGCTACGTCCGTTTTGGTGACCTTGCCGATCACCATATCGATCAGTTTCAGCTTTTCCGTTTTGATTTTGAACCGGATTAAGGCGGTATTGATCCGCAGCGATTCCGTAAATCCCTCGCGCGGACCGCGAATCACCGCTTCGGTCTGCGGCTCCTCGACGCTCCGCCGTGAACCGCCTTTTACACTAAACAGAAGCACCTCTTGCATTTGTTCGACAAAGATGGCGACCTTCGCTGTCAATACTCCGTTGATCACCGTCGGCCAGTCGGTGGCGGCTTTCGTTTCGCTTATGGAGACCCGCGTGAACGATAACGGATAAATTTCTCCGTCCGCTTGCGGGTGTTGGGCCAACCCCTCGATCAATGGGCGCAGAATGTGCTGTTGAACATCCTCGACTTTGATGATCCCTTCGATGTACACCAACAATCCGCGAATATGCTCGGTCAATTGAAGCTCGCGGTAGATCACATCGGAACAGTCCTGGAATATCGTTTGGACTTGCTTGAGATTCTCCTCCAAATCCGGGCTGATTTTGTTCTCTTGTTTACGTTCCTTGGTTTTCATGGGAACACTCCTTGCCTGTCTACCGGCTCATCGTTGACATGATGTAGAATGTACCATTTTGGAAAAACTATGTAGACAAAAAAAGCCCTCCGGCCACCAGCCGGAGAGCGATTCACATAGTTATGCCTTGATATCCTTTCATGCTGCCTTTGCACGATGATCCCTTTCATTCAGGGACGGACCGGGGCCCGGTGTGACGAACTCTTCTCCCGTTCTCGATTACGCCTGATCAAAGGGGATAATCGTGCAAAGCGTCCGGTCAACGTATGTCCCTCAAACAGGGAACCCGCTTCAATCAGCCAGCCGGTAACCGACGCCGCGAACGGTCGTGATGTAAGTCGGACGCGTCGCGTTGTCGCCCAGCTTCTTGCGTAAACTCTTGATATGAACGTCGACGACGTTACTGCCGCCCAGAAAAGACGTCCCCCACACCTCGGACAGCAGCTCTTCGCGGGACAATACGGTGCCTTCCTGCTCAAGCAGCTTGATCAGCAGCTCGTATTCCGTCTTGGTCAGTTCGATTTTGGCACCGCTCCGGTACACGGCCATCTTCTTCCGATCGATCCACAAATCCTTGAAAATGGCCGGCGAAGTGCCGGCGAGCAGGCGGGACGACATCGGCCGGGGGCCGCTGTTTCGGATGATTCGCTGCGCATGGTAAACGACCTCCATCGGCCGGGCCGGCCAAACCAGGATCTCTTGATTCATCAGGCCTTGATCCGTTTGCCCCAGCATCGATTCCTTGACAAGCAGCAGCGAAGGGGTACCGCCGGTCTCCTGTCCCGCCAGCGTGCGGATCGCCGCCGCCTCTTCACCCTCCCGGTAAGAGGTTAGATCGAAGATCAGCAAGTCGGCCGCCAAAGCGTTGCGAATCCCTTGCTCCCAATGATGGAAGACGAGAACGTCGAAGCAGCTTTCGGACAAATCCCGCACCAGTTCGTGCACATCGCTCGGAAAAGGACTGATCAAAATGACCCGCTGCGTCACCGGACAAGCAATCCTTCCGGATGCCAATCCTTCTTGTTCGGCAACTTCAACGCCTTCCTTGATCATTTCTTCCGCTGACAATCCGGACACACCCCCCCGAATACGACATGGGCATGATGTACATCATACCCCGTTTCTTTGGCTACGGTACGGTTCCATTCCTCCGGCACATGAGACATCACTTCATCCACGCGGCCGCAAACCTCGCACAAGATATGCTGATGATCGTCGAGCTTCGCATCGTACCGGCTCGCCGCCTCGCCCAGCTTCAGTTCGCGAATGAGCTCCTTGTCGGTTAAGTACCGCAACGAGTTGTAAACCGTGCCGTAAGCGAAATTGTATCCTTGCTCAACCAGGCGGTTCATGACTTCCGCCGCCGTCGGATGATCGGTGGCATTGCGGACGACATCGTACACCGCTTGACGTTGAGTCGTCAAATTCAAAGCTTTCATCTATCATCAATCCCTGCAGTTATTTTTAGAATTAGTATAAGTCTTATTTTATGATTCGTCAATTGCTTCGCTTGGCCTTATCCCTGCATGTTCCAGCGGAATCCCCCCCATACTAAGCATAGACTAGCGTTCTCGGACGTCCAGTCTAAACAATGGCACAACACTTCTTATCAGGGGGGCACCTTGATGTACATCCGTAAATATTTGAGTACGCTTCTTTTTGCCGCGTTAGCTATAGGATACATCATTGGGGTTGATCTGCTGACCGGGTTACCGTGGTATAACTTCATCATCAACTGGAACTATTCGCTGACCGATCCCGCCGAACGAATCGCCGCTTGGATTCTGGTCCTGTTCCTCGCGGTTCCGGACATCCTGCATCTCGCAGGCCGGAAACGAAGGGAGAAAGGGCAAGCATCCGGCCAAGGTATGCGCTCACCCGGAAAATCCGAGTCCGCTTCGTCGGATGAATCCTCCTCCCAAGCCGCCGAAGATTCAGGACCCGGTCTGCCGACGGGAGCGGAATCGGTAAATCAAGGCGGCAACAATCAGGGCGGCGGGGAGACCCACATAAAATAAAGGATCCATCATAAACAGCACTTCGCCGCCTTTTTTGACGTGTTCGCTGTAGGTTCGGGCGATGGTCAACGAAGAAAACAGCATGATCAAGGCCATCGGGTACAGAATTTTGCGGTAGGGAATCTGTAACAGGTCGGAGGCACCCATCACCGCGGCGTAAAAATAGACGGAGATTTTGAAGAAATCGCCGATAATCAGCACCATCACCACCAGGATGTCCGTCCGTTGAATGAAATCGGCCACGGAGGCCTTGCCGACCATCGTCAACATCGGAAAAATCGAACGCTCCGCAATTTCCACGCCAAGCACCGAAATCGTGATAACCACCGTACCCGATAATATCAGACCGGACAACAATACGGACAACAGCCCGGCCCGGATCCCCGCTTTCTGATTGTTTAAGAACGGCATGACCATGGTAAAACAAATGATCTCCCCGAACGGGAATTGATAATTTTGGCGGTAGACCGACTTCAGCACCGGTTGGATTCCGTCGCCGAGCACCGGGAGAATCCGGGAGAAATCCAGGATCCCGGAAAACAGCACCAACAGTAAAATGGTTATTCCGATCAAAAATACCACCCCAAGTAGGATAA
The DNA here is from genome assembly GCF_057063165.1 of Paenibacillus sp. JL3B1040. NCBI lineage: Bacteria > Bacillati > Bacillota > Bacilli > Caryophanales > Paenibacillaceae > Paenibacillus > Paenibacillus tiangongensis. The sequence goes on from NZ_CM169317.1 coordinate 5,344,610, forward strand.
ACGCCGTCCGTGCCAATACCTCGATCCCTTTGTGCAGCACGTAAACGATCGTCAGCACCATCATCGTATTGATGATGAACAACGGGGTTTCCTTCAGGGTCGAAGCGAATACCAACAACCCGCCATCCATCAAATCGCGGGAAGCCTTATTTAGGTAGAACACCGAATAAGCGATACCGACCGCCCCGCCCAAATATTTGCCGAAAAGGATGCGGCTGTATTGGGTGGGCAGCTTCCCCGGAAAAGCGGCGTAAAGGAAGGCGTACCCGAGATATAACAGCATCCCGATCAGCATGCCGGATAATACGGCGATCCAAGCGTCCTTGCCGGCTTCCATACCCAGGTTGACGACCAGGGCGGTCCCCAGTTGGAACAGGATAAGCAGGGCGAAAAATTGCAGCGGACTGAGCTTTGTGGTTTCCAAGCGTATCCCGCCTCCTATTCTTCCTTCAGATCGTACTTGAAAGAGCGGTCCCTCATTTGGGAATTGCGAACAATCGAGTCGACTTGGTATTCGATCTTCAGCTTCGGAAAAAGATCGGACCATTGGCCTTTTAGCTTCTTCCACTCATTCGGATGCTGGCGTTCAAACCTCTGCCCGAAACCAAAAATGTCGATGTTTAGAGCCTGGGCCTTGCTGACGGCCGCCTTCATTTTCTTAACGATCTCCTTGTCGACGTAGAGTTCCAGAGCACTCAAGGCCGCCGGATCGCGCAAATCGACGGTGCTGTCCATTTCCCGGACCGACAGCTGGGCCGTTACCTTCACCCGGATGACGGGATGGTTCGGGTCCTTGAGGATCAATTGCGTCGAGGTTTTGCTTCTGCGCACGTCCAGCGAAATTTCCCCCTGGCCGTCCGGCGCAATGACAACCACCGTCTGGTTCATGATGCCTTTAATCCAGACCAGCCCCAGGCTCTCCTCCTCATCGAGCCACCCCTTCAGCCGATCCCCTTTAAACAGAGCCAAATTGGACATGCAAAGGAGCCCGAGGTTATCCGTTTTCTCCAGATTATTTTTCTTACTGGCCTCCTCGACGTTCCCCAAGATATCGACGCCGTTAATAACGGGGCCCGAGTTCGGCACAAGCATATCCCGGATGACGTCATCGATTTCGACGGAGTAGTTGGCACCGAATGCTTTGGCAGTTATTTCGGTTTTCTGGGCCAACGTGTACGCGGTGATTTTCCCCATGGGGGCAAGCGCGGAGATGATGTCGCGCGCCCGAACGCCGTTCTTCGCAACGTAGATTTTCGTCGTAAGGCGGATATCCGAGTCCCGGTCCAAAAAATCGGCGATATCGGAAATCCCCTGCCGGGCCAGTTCCTCCGAAATGACCACGATTCGGGTGTGCGCCGTCGACACCATCCGCGGCACCAGGAGGGAGACCTTGCGAACCGCCTCCATCACGGACCGCCCCTGGGCGGAATAAACCATCGTTGGGGTAGCGCCTCGGCCGCTCTTCCCGGAAATTTCATCGGCGATGATCACTTGAAAGGAAACCAGATATCCCTGCTTCTCGGGGGCCAGATCAATCCCAATCCCGGAGACGACGGCCCGCCGGTTCAGTTCTTCCGCATCCCAGCAGCCGGCCAGCGGCAGTAAGGCCCATAAGAATATCAGCAGCAGCACCAGCCTAGCTCTCGTCATGGTCCGCCTGCTTTCTTTGGCCGGATTCGGAGCCGCGTTGTTCCCGGCCCTCCCGGCCTTTTTCCGAATCGCTCCGTCCCTCGCCGCCGGCATCTTCGGTACTGAGCTTTTTGATTTCTCCCGTTTTCTTGACATCCTGTTGGCTTGAGGACATCAGCGGTTTCCATCCGTGCATCCAAATCGGCAACCGCAGGAGCGCATCCTTCTGCGCTTGCGGTACAAACGGACTGAACGGCGACAGGTAAGGAACGCCGAACGAGCGGATGCTGTTCATATGTGCAATCAGTATAATCAAACCAAGCGTGATTCCGTAAAATCCGAACAAACCGGCCATTACCATAAAATAGAATCGAAACAGCCTGCCTGCAATCGAGAGGTTATACGAAGGCAAAGCAAAGCTGGCGATTCCCGTCAGCGCCACGACGATGACCATAATCGGCGTGATGATCCCCGCTTCGACGACCGCCTGGCCCAGGATCAACGCGCCGACGATCGACACGGTTTGGCCGATCGCCCGCGGCATCCGCACCCCGGCCTCGCGCAAAATCTCGAACACGACCTCCATGATGATGGCCTCCACGAAGGCAGGGAACGGCACCCCCTCGCGCTGCGCCATTAAACTGACCAGGAGCAGCGTTGGGATCATCTCATAATGGAAGGTGGTCAAGGCGACGTATACCGCCGGACCGAGCAGCAGGATCACGAAACAGATGTAGCGGATGACGCGCATCAGGATACTGATGTCAAAGCGTTGGGCATAATCCTCCGGCGATTGCATAAATTGGGCGAATACTGTCGGCAGGATCAAGGTATACGGCGTTCCGTCGACGAGGACAACGACCCGGCCTTCAAGCAAATTCCCGGCGGCAACGTCCGGGCGCTCCGTATTATATATCGTCGGAAAAGGGGTAACGGTCTTGTCCTGAATGAACTCCTCGATGTAGGCCGATTCCAAGATGCCATCGACACGGATTCCCTTTAACCGTTGCCGGATCTCCTCCACCAAATTCGGGTCCGCGCTGCTCTTTAAATACATCATCGCCACATGGGTATGGGTAATGGAACCGATTTTCATCGACTCCAGCCATAGGTCCGGCGATTTGATGCGCCGCCGGATCAGCGAGATATTCGTTGCGATCGACTCCACGAAGCTGTCCTTGGGACCGCGTACGACTAATTGCGAGGTTGGTTCGTTGACCGCCCTCCATTCCCCGCCTGCCGTTCCCGAGACAATCCCTTGATCGCTGCCTTCCACCAGCAGCACGGTGTCCCCCGATAGAACGGCCATCATAATGTCGTTCCATTCCTTCACGACGGAGGTCTCCCCTAAGGTCAAGGCGTCCTCCAGTATATATTTCATGAGCCGTTCCGTCGGATAAGCGTTGACTTTCTCGGGGTCCAGTCCCATTAACGGCTTAATGACAAAATTATTGATCATCTGCGGGTTGCTGAGGGCGTTCAGATAAACGATCGCCGCCTTTACGGGAACCGGTACGGGGCCGCCGAGCTTGAGATGGCGGATGACGATATCGGGGCTATGTCCGGATTCCGCGATGACGCGGTCCAGCATTTGCTGCAAATCGCCGGTAATTTGCGGATGTCCGTCGCTTTTGTTCTGCCGGCCGGAGCGGCCTCGGGAATGATGGCGCAGCATAGCAGCAACTCCTGTTCTGCATATCTTGTCTCCATTATTTGCTTCTCTTGCCTTTTTCATGCGACAGCAGTCGACATCGGCGATCCGGCGGTTTTTATGAACTTCAGCGGGAAATAATGTATTCGAAACGGCCTCCCAACTTTAAAAAATATGACAGGAGGAAGCCCAAAATGGAGGAACAACCATTCATGTCCGGCGGACTTCCGCGGTTCCCGGAATCAATGTGGCGCAAGACGGCGCCTCTGCCGGACTTCGGCAAGCTCAGCGAGGACCTGGAGATCGACGTCGCCGTGGTCGGCGCCGGGATTACCGGGATCACCACCGCTTATTTGCTGGTACAGGCCGGCATAAAGGTCGCCATCCTGGACGCCGGTAAAATCCTGGACGGCACGACCGGATACACGACGGCCAAAATCACGTCCCAGCACGGCCTCTTTTACGACAAGCTGATCGGCCATTTCGGCGAGGAAGGCGCAAAGCTATACTTTGAAGCCAACGAAGAAGCGCTGCGATTTATCGCCGAGACGATCAAAGAACGGAAGATCGAGTGTCAGTTCCGCCGGGAGGATGCTTATTTGTATGCCGATTCGGAGGAGCAGCTCAAGAAGCTCGAAGCCGAATGGCGGGCCTATGAGCGATTGGGTTTGCCCGCGGAATGGCGGGACTCCCTGGATTTACCGCTGCAAGCCAAAGGCGCTATCGTGATGAAGAACCAGGCGCAGTTCCACCCCCTTCACTACTTGAGAGAGCTGCTGGCTTACGTCACGTCCCACGGAGGCGCGATATACGAGAATACGACGTTACAAGACGCCGCCGAACCGGAGCCGGACGGTCGGCTTCGCCTGACCACGGAAGACGGACGACACGTCCTTTGCAAGCACGCGGTATCCGCCTCGCATTATCCGTTCTTGGACGGGAAGGGTTTCTATTTCGCCCGGCTTCATGCCGAACGCTCGTACGTCGTCGCGATCGAGCCGGAGAAGACCTACCCCGGCGGCATGTACATCAATGCCGGCTCCCCCACGCGCTCGCTTCGCTCCGCCGAGCTGGACGGGAAGCCGGTGATCCTCGTCGGCGGCGAGTCGCATAAGACCGGGAAAAACGACTGCACGATCCGATCCTATGAAAATCTCGAAAAATTCGGACGGGAGACGCTGGGTATCCGATCGATTCCGTTCCGCTGGTCGACGCAGGACCTGGTTACGTTAGACGGAGTCCCCTACATCGGACGGATTACATCTTCCCTTCCGAAGGTTTACGTCGCCACGGGCTTCTATAAATGGGGGATGACAACCAGCGCATTGTCCGCCATGCTGATCCGCGATCTCATTCTGGAGAAGGAAAACCGCTACACCGAGCTGTTTACGCCTTCCCGGTTTAAGGCGGATCCTTCAGTTAAGCATTTCGTGACGCAGAACGCGGACGTGGCCAAAGAGTTCGTCACCGGCAAAATCGAACTCGTTCACTTGAAGCCGGAGGATCTTGTCCCCGGCCAAGGCGGCGTGGTGAAGCACCGAGGCAAAAGAGCCGGTGCTTATCGCGACGAAGACGGCCTGCTCTATCTGTTGGATACGACCTGCACCCACATGGGCTGCGAGGTGAAGTGGAATGAAGCGGAACGCTCGTGGGACTGCCCCTGTCACGGATCCAGGTTCGATTATAAGGGCGAAGTGATCGAAGGGCCCGCCACCGAAGCCCTCCCCCGTCTCCATCGCCAGCCCGAACAGGCGAAAAGCTGAGCCGAAAGCGCATCTGTCCGGCCCGTTTCCTGGATGATCAGGGGACGAAAGGAACAGATGCCTTTTTTCATTCACTACCTTGCTTTGATCAGTACTGTATGATATCATGCTATCTATCCTAGAGGAAACGAGGCGAAATAGGGTTGGATATCAGCATCCAGTTTAAGAAGGGCGCCTTGGAGCTATGCGTGCTGGTGTTGATCCAAGGCCGCGACCGGTACGGTTACGAGCTGGCCCAATCGGTATCGAAGCATATCGAGGTGGCCGAAGGGGCCCTGTATCCTCTGCTGCGCCGACTGGTCAGCGAAGGATATTGCACGACCTATCTGCAGGAATCCACAGGCGGCCCTCCGCGTAAGTACTACAAGCTGACTCCCGAAGGCGAGGCATACACCCGGAAACTTGTCGTCGAGTGGAAGCAGTTCGTGCACAATGTTTCGACACTAATCGAGAAAGGAAGCCGTTTATGAATAAAAGCGAGTTTTTGGCGAATCTTCGGGCCCATTTGTCGGTTCTCCCGCCGGAGGAGCAAAACGATTTGCTGGAGGATTACGAGGCCCACTTCGCATTCGGATTGGAAAGCGGCCGGGCGGAAGAAGACATCGTTCAGGAGCTGGGCGACCCGGCGGAGCTGGCCAAGGAAGCGCTTGGCAACCGCTACGTGCCTCGGGAGCATGTGTACTGGTTTGGCGGTGCGGAGCCCGCGGCGGTGCCGCATGCTCCGATGGACTTTACAACTGCAGGAGTTTATGGAACCGGGTCCGGCATTCGGCGGCGCAGCGGTTTTACCAGCGTCATGGTTTACATCGGCTTGTTCTTTATCAATATTATCGCCGTTCCGCTGTTGATCTCCTGCTGGGCGTTAGTCGCCAGTCTAGCGGTCACCGCCGCGTCCGGGATGGTCGCCCCCGTACTTGTTGGCCTTGAATATATCTGGCATGGAAATATATCCGCGGCAAAAATCTTCGCATCGGTCGCCGCCGTCGGGTTGGGCATTCTGCTCGTGATCGTTACGCGGTACGTTTACAAGGGGATGGTCCGGCTCAGCGCCGCTTATCTGCGCTGGAACGCCCGGATCGCGAAAGGCGGGAACCAAGCATGAAAACGAAAAGATGGTCGTTTATCGCAATTGTGCTGATTGTGGTCGGCTTTGCCGGCATGGCTTACCAGCATTTCGATTTCGGCGATGAGCTGCCGGCCCACCAGCAGAAATGGACGTTTGCGCCGGACGGCCTGAAGACGCTGCTCGTCGATAGCGATTATGACGTCGAGCTGGAGTTTATCGACAGCTCCGACGGAACGAATTACGTGGAAATCAGCGGAAATATGAAGCAGGAGACGATCGATTCGTTGAAAGCGACGCAAATCTCGGGCGATACGCTGCAGTTGAACCTGCGGGACGATTTCGACTGGACCTTCTTCACGATCAACTTCCAGTCCACGAAACAACGAATCACCGTCGCGCTTAGCGACAAGGACGAATTGAACCGGATCGGCTATAAGTCGGGCTCCGGCAACGCTGCGTTCCGCGGCCTCCGCGCCGGCGATATCGAGTTGTCTATCGGCTCCGGCAATCTCCGCGCGGAGAACCTCTCGGCGGGCCGGACGACCTTGGCCTCCACATCCGGCAACATTACGGCCGAGAACATTCAAGGAACGGCGGAGATCAAGCTGACGTCGGGAAGCATCCGCATCGATTCGCTGCAAGGCGATTTGATTGCCAAATCAACTTCGGGCAACATTACGGCCAGCCGGGTGCAAGGAACCGTTCAAGCTACGGTCAGCTCCGGGAACATCCGTTTTGAGCGTTTTACGGGAGACGGCACCTTTAAGGCGACCTCGGGCAATATCACGCTGTCCGAGCAGCGCTCGGACAACCTGGATATCTCCGTAGGATCGGGGAATGCGACGCTATCGGCCGATGACCAGTTCAAAGGCTTCTATGATCTGCATACGAGCTCCGGGAACATCACCGCTCCCGATTCGCTGCGGCAAACGCAGGATCTGATCAAGGTTCGGACGACTTCCGGCAACATTCGCATCCGATAGAACCTTAAGAGGTGTAGCTCCAAACAGAAACACTTGATTTTCCAAAAATGAACGAATATAATTACCATAATTATTTCGTGAAGGAGGTGGGTAGAGTGGATCGCAAATTTGCGTGGAGTCGAGTAAGCCAACTGCCGATGGCAATGTTTGGCATTGTTCATGCCGCAGCCGACAACGGGAGAAGTCTGTCCTTTTTCGGAAACTCGATATCCAAACCAAATTGCGAAATACCGCTCCTACCTTAACCTCGCTAACGCGTGAGCTTTGAAGGCAGCAGGATTTCCTGCTGCCTTCTTTTTTTTTGCAGGATCGGTATGGGATTAAAGGAGAACTAAATTGTCATGATGATCCAAGGGCAAAATATACAGAAGTATTACGGCGCCGAACTGGTGCTGAGCGATGTGACGTTCGAAATTAAAGCGGGCGAAACGGTCGGGCTGATCGGCCGCAACGGCGCGGGAAAAACCACGCTCATGAAGCTGCTGGCCGGCGTTGAGCGGCCGGACCAGGGGCAACTGTCGATCCCAAAGAACGCCCGAATCGGCAATCTGGCGCAAATTCCCGACTATTCCCGGGAAGACACGGTCTATGACGTCCTGCTCGGTGCGTTCGCGGATTTGCGGGACCTGGAAGCGGAAATGCGGCGGCTGGAAGCGGAGATGGCCGGAACCGGAGATTCCGACGCGCTGGATTCGCTGCTTCGGCAATACGGCCGGCTGCAGGAGGCATTCGAACGCGGCGGCGGTTACGGGATCGAAGCGTCGATCGCCCGGGTCGCCGGCGGTCTTGGCATCCCGGAGGAACAATTCGCCCGCCCGTTCGCCTCGCTGTCCGGCGGAGAGAAGACGAAGGTTGGCTTGGCGGTCATTTTGCTGCGGGAGCCGGATTTGCTGCTGCTCGACGAGCCGACCAATCATTTGGACATGGCGGCGACGGAGTGGCTCGAGGGTTACGTCCGCGCCTTCCCGGGAACCTGTGTCATCATCTCCCATGACCGTTATTTCCTCGATGCCGTTGTCGGCAAAATCATCGAGCTGGAGGACGGGGAAGCGTTCACGTACCACGGCAATTACAGCTATTACAAAGACGAGAAGGAACGCCGGCTGCTTCAGCAGTTTGCCGATTACGAAGAACAGCAGAAGAAGATCAAGAAAATGCAGGAAACGATCAAGCAGTTGATCGAATGGGGCAACCGGTCCAACCCGCCGAACCCCGGCTTTCATCGGCGGGCGGCATCGATGCAGAAGGCATTGGACCGTATGGTCAAGCTCAAACGGCCGATACTGGAACGCAAACGCATCGGCTTGGAGCTGGATCATGCGGATCGCTCCGGCAAGGACGCCATCGTCCTGAAGGACGTGGGCGACGCCCGCGGCGGGCGCGTTCTGTACCGCGGCTTGACCCACACGCTTCGCTATGGCGAGGCGGCCGTCCTCATCGGCGACAACGGGGCGGGCAAGAGCACTCTGCTCAAGAACATCCTGGGGCAGGAGCCGCCGCAACAGGGGGAAGTCCGGCTCGGCTCGCGCATTGAACCGGGGTATCTGGCCCAGCAGGCGGCTCCCGCCGATCACGACGAGACGGTCCTGCAGTATTTCCGCGACGAGATCGGTCTCGAAGCGGGTGAAGCCCGCGGGCAGCTGGCCCGCTTCCTGTTCTACGGCGCCGACGTGTTCAAGAAGGTGAGCAGCCTGTCGGGCGGCGAGTGGACGCGGCTTCGGCTGGCGGTGCTGATGCACCGGAAGCCGAACCTGCTGGTGCTCGACGAGCCGACCAACCACCTTGACATCGATTCGCGCGAAGCGCTGGAGGAGGCGCTGGAGGAATACCCGGGCACGCTGCTGGCGGTGTCCCATGACCGCTACTTCATCAATAAAGTAGCGGGGCAGGTGTGGGCGCTGGCGGGCGGCCGCCTGACCGTCACCCTCGGCGGGTACGAGGACTACCGGGCGGAACTCGCCCGGAAGACCGCCGCCGCCGGAGACGCGGGCCCTGCGGGCCGCGCGGCCGATCGGCACGGCGCAGCGGGCCCGGCCGCCACGGGCGGCAGCGCCGGCGGCACGGGCGCGCCGCGCGTAAGTGCGGGCGCCGCGGCAAGCGCCGCCGGCGCGAAGGGCGATGCGGCCGCGGGAGCGGCGCGCAAGCCCGGGGCAAACCCGGCCTCCGTGCGCAAGCTGGAGGCCGATTACGCCGCCGCCGAAGCGGAGCTGACGGCGGTGGACGCGGCGATGCAGGCGCCGGAGGCCGCCTGCGACGCCGCGCGGCTCGCGGAGCTGCAGGAGCGGCGTGACGCCCTGCAGCTCCGCGCCGACGAGCTCCTCCAGCAGTACATCACACTGCTGGAGGAGCATCCAAACTGAAGGAGGTTATCCCACGAACCTCGGGAAACCGGTATTCAGCTGCACCCGAACGAACCCCGGGCCCAGGCGCTGGCCAGCGGAGATGTTCCTCATCTTTGCTCTGGGCCGGGAACATGTCGTGTCTTACGGGGACACCGGACTGCAACGGGCCGCAAAATGGGGCTACGGCATAGCGGGCCGATCGCAAGTATTTGCATCAGGCCGCCAAGCGGCGGCTTGTAACAGGAATATTTTGGATATAATACGGGATAGAAGGGGATCATGCCTATTTTTATAAGAATATAAAACAAAGTGGGGTTGAGTCGCTGTGCTCTCGTTATCCGATGTCCGTCGCCCCGTCAGGTGGTATCTGTTCGGACTGATGGCATTTGTGGGAATCGTATCGAGTCTCGTCGTCCTGGTGTACAACGATTACTTTCTCTTGGGCGACCCGGTCCGCCCGAACAACGATGACGTGAAGTATATTCAGTCCGCTCGTCTTCTGCTGAACGAAGGCGAACTTGCCTACAATACCAAGGAGGCGCCTTCCGCCTTCATCATGCCCGGGCTGCCCTTGATGCTGTCCGGGTTTATGGCCGTTTTCGGCCAAGATCAAGGCGGCATCGTCGCCTTTCGCCTATTCCAATGCCTTCTGCAAGCGTTGTGCATCTATCTCATCTTCTGGATCGGCCGGCGCATCTTCAACACCCGTACGGCGCTGATCGCCTGCACGGTATCTGCGTTATACCCGCCCGATTACTTTTCCTCCGGGGTCATACTCTCGGAAACGACCTTCCGCACGTTGCTGCTGCTCCTCGTCTGTTGCACGATCCTGGCCGGGGAACGCAGTGAACCGACCCCGTACGTCCTGATCGGCGTCCTGACTGCCGCGGCGGCTTATTTGAAGCCGCATGCTTCTTTGTACCCGGCCGTATTTCTCGTCATCTGGCTGCGGATGAAGCTTCCTTGGCGGACGATGTTGAAATACGTCCTGTTGATGGGAACAACCTATGCGCTGCTGCTGACGCCATGGTGGATCCGCAATTGGGTGACGTTTCATGAATTTATCCTGTTCACCAATTCCGGCGGAAGCCCGTTCTTGCTCGGCACGCGCATCCGTTGGCAGTTGCCGCCGGCCGGCTTCTTCGAGGCTTACCCCCAATACGATCCGGTAACGATATTCGAAGGCGCCGATTCCGCAGCCGTCCGCAAAGGTCTGGATATCCTTCGTTACGGTTTTGCGCATGAGCCGATGAAATACTTGTATTGGTATACCTTGGGGAGATGGGCGGAGCTGTATTTCTATCCGTTTTATTCGCGCCCGTTCTGGCCGGTCAGCCGTCCGGTGATGAACGTTGTTCAAGAGGTGATGATGTACGTGAACATGGCCGGCATCCTGTGGGCGATGGCCACGCACCGCCTGAAGCTGGACCGCTTGCTCCCGCTTTTGTTGGCGCTGGCTTATTTCACGGTGATCTACGTTCCGTTCGTGGCGTTTAACCGCTACGGGTATCCCAATATGACGCTGTTGATCCTGTTCGGTTCTTTCTTGCTCGGCGACTTGTCCGCCCGATTCCTCCGCTGCTCGCATCAACGGGCGGCACGAAAGGGGGCTGCCGCTTCATGAACGCCAACTCGCGGAGCGTTCTCGTCATTATACCGGCTTATAACGAGGAAACCAGCATTGGCCCGGTAATCCGTGACGTGCAGAACCACGCGCCGGAGGCCGACATTCTCGTGGTTAACGACGGCTCCTCCGATCGCACGGAGAGCTGCGCCCGGGAAGCCGGGGCCAAAGTGCTTACATTGCCATACAATGTGGGGATCGGCGGAGGCATGCAGACCGGTTATCTCTACGCCAAACAAATGGGATATGACGTCGCCGTACAAATGGACGCAGACGGCCAGCATCCGGCCGGAGAGCTGCACAAGCTGATGGCCGGGATCGCGGAGCAGGACCTTGTGATCGGCTCCCGATTCCTGGGGGCTGCGACCTTCCGGTCGTCCACGGTAAGGCGGATGGGGATCGCCTTCTTCTCCCGGCTCGTCTCCTGGGTTACCGGCGAACGCTTTACCGATACGACCAGCGGCTTTCGCGCCGCGGGGCGCAAGGTTATCGAGCTGTACGCCCAATATTATCCCGCCGATTATCCCGAGGTGGAGTCCATCGTGTATTTGAAACGCCAAGGCTGCCGGATCGCCGAGGTGCCTGTCGTCATGCGTCCCCGCATGGCCGGAAGATCGTCGATCACGCCGTGGCGCTCCGCGTATTACATGGTGAAGGTGACGTTATCCGTGCTCATGAGCGCGATTCGCCGCCCGCTCCGCCAGACGGCGGTGACGGACTAAATGGCGATTTATGTCCTATCCGTATTCGTTGCCGCGTTGTTTCTCGTATTCGTCCTGGAATTGGTGCGCCGCCAAAAGCTGCGGGAGCAGTATTCCCTGCTCTGGATCCTGTTCAGCTTGATCTTGCTTATTTGCTCGATGAACGTCCATCTCGTCGAATGGATTGCCGCCCGATTGGGAGTCAAGTATGCTCCGGCGGTACTTTTCCTGTTCGGCCTGCTCTTCTGCTTTGCGTTTATCCTGCACCTGACGATCGTTGTTACCCGGTTGACGTCCCAAGTCCTGCGTTTAACCCAGGAGATCGTCATCCTCAAAGAAAAGGAGGCGGTCCCTAAACATGGAGAAAACCGTTAGTTACCTGCTCCTATTGGGCAACATATTGCTGCTCGTAACTGGGCAAATCCTGTTCAAAATCGGTTTGGGCCGCTCCGGCGGTCTCCATTGGGGCAAGCTGGCGACTTCGCCGGAAGTGCTCGGCGGCGTGGCCTTGTACGGATTGGCGACGCTGCTATGGTTTGCCGTGCTGTCGCGACTCCCGCTGAGCGTCGCCTACCCGCTTCAGGCGCTGGCTTATGTCCTGGTGCTGGTTCCCGCCTATTTCCTGTTCCACGAAACGATCACCCTGACCAAACTAATCGGCGTGGCCGTCATTTTGCTGGGGGTCTATTTGCTGGCAAAGTAACGAACGCTTATTGCCCGCAAATCCGGATTTCGTACTCGAACTGTCCGTCCCCGGAATTGTGATAATAATCACTACCCCTAGTTATTTCGACTGATAGGGTAATAGTAAACACCCGTTATTCCAGGAAAGGAAGGTGTTATCCGATGAGTTCCTGCGCTTGCCACAACCGAGATACGGCAACCGCTCCGTCCTGTCTGGCTCATGTTCCCGTCTTTGCGCAGCTGCGTAAAGCGGAGGTCGACCTGCTTCATTCGGTCATGCAAACCTCGAAATTTCGTAAAGGCGAGATCATCTTCCGCGAGGGAGACCGCTCGGATTCGCTGTTCGTGGTCAACCGCGGAATCATTAAGCTGACCAAGCTGGAGGATAACGGCAAGGAGCATATCGTCCGTTTGCTATTCCCCGGGGAGTTCTTCGGCCAGTTTGCCTTGCTGCAGGAAAAACCTCATTATGCCAATGCTTTTGCGGCCGACGCGACCGGCGTCTGCCGGATTCACCGCAGCGATTTCCTTGATATCTTGCGCCGCGATCCGGATACGGCGGCCCGGTTTATGACCGCGCTCAGCGCGCAGCTGGAGGAGGCCGACGCCTGGGCGGCCGTGCTGACCTTGCTTGAAGCCGACCGGCGCTTAGCCAAAATGCTGTTGTATTTTCGCCGCAAAGCCGCGCCGGACAGCCGGGAATTTACATTACCCGTGTCCAAAAAAGAACTCGCCGGCCTGATCGGCACGACGCCGGAAACGCTCAGCCGCAAGCTGCGACAGCTCAGCGATACCGAGGTGCTCACCGTCTCCCGGCGGCAGCTTCTCATCCGCGATGAGGCGGCCCTGCGCCGCCTGGCCGGGGAGGCCTAACCCGGACGGGTAAACCATCGACACTTGCCGTCCGTACGCTTTTTGCACGATTATCGCGTCTTAGTGTCCCCCATTGCTGCCTTTGCACGATTATCCCTTTCATTCAGGGGGGGGGGCTCGTCAGGAGCCTGGAGTGAGGCGAGCTCTTCTCCAGTTCCCGGTTATCTGATCAAAGGGGATAATCGTGCAAAGCGTCCGGCCAACGTGTGTCCCTGAACGAACAAAACCGCCCCCGCACCATGCGGAGGCGGTTCGTTATAACACCGCTTGCGTTCAGGAATTCAATGAGCTTAGCTTCCCTCTACACCGCTTCCGGCTCGAAGCCGCCTTTGGTGAACTGGCTGTTGTACAAATCGGCATAGAAGCCGCCGAGCGCCAGCAGTTCTTCATGCGTTCCCTTCTCGATGACGGTGCCGTGGTTCATCACGAGAATGAGATCGGCATCCCGGATCGTCGACAACCGGTGGGCAATGACGAAGCTCGTTCTGCCCTTCATCAGCTCGTTCATCGCTTTCTGGATATGCACCTCGGTCCGGGTATCGACGCTGCTCGTCGCTTCGTCGAGAATGAGGATCGCCGGATCGGCCAAAATGGCCCGGGCGATCGTCAAGAGCTGTTTCTGTCCCTGCGAGATGTTCGATGCTTCCTCGTTCAGGATCGTGTTGTACCCGCCCGGCAACGTGCGGATAAAGTGGTCGGCGTACGCCGTTTTGGCGGCGTTCACCACGTCCTCGTCGGTGGCGCCTTCACGCCCGTAAGCGATATTGTCGCGGATCGTGCCGTTAAACAGCCACGTATCCTGCAACACCATGCCGAACAGGCTGCGCAGGTCGCCGCGTTTCATCTCGGCGATGTTTGCCCCGTCCACGGTGATCGAACCGCCATCCACTTCATAGAACCGCATCAGCAGGTTGATGAGCGTCGTTTTGCCGGCGCCGGTCGGCCCGACGATCGCGATCGTTTGCCCTTGCTTCACGTCGATGTTCATGTCCTCGATGAGCAGGTGCTCCGGATCGTAGCCGAACTGAACATGATTGAACGCCACATCGCCGCGAGGATGCCGCAAGACGACCGGGTTCGCCTCTTCCGGCACCTCTTCTTCTTCATCGAGGATTTCAAACACCCGCTCCGCCGAAGCGACGGTCGACTGAATGACGTTGGCGATGTTCGCCGTTTGCGTAATCGGCATCGTAAACTGGCGGGCGTATTGGATGAACGCCTGCACGTCACCGATTTCAATCGTTCTCTTGGTGACGAGGATGCCGCCGACCACCGATACAAGCACGTATCCGATGTTGCCGATAAAGCTCATGATCGGCATGATGATGCCGGAGATGAATTGCGCCTTCCACCCGGCATCGTACAGCCGTTCGTTGATGTTGTCGAACTGCTCCAGCGATTTCGCCTCGCGGCCAAACGCCTTGATGATCTTGTGGCCGGTGTACATTTCCTCCACATGACCGTTAAGCTGGCCGAGTTCCTTTTGCTGGCGAACGAACTGCTTCTGCGACCGCTTGGCGACCTGCATGATCCCCACGATGCTTAGCGGCAACGTCAACACGGCGATCAGGGTCATCAGCGGGCTGATCGACAGCATCATCGCGATCACGCCGAGGATCGTCAGGATCGACGTGATCAGCTGCGTCAAGCTTTGCTGCAAGGTTCCGGCGATATTATCGACGTCGTTGGTCACGCGGCTAAGTATCTCACCGTGCGTGCGGGCGTCGAAATATTTGAGCGGCAGCTTGTTCAGCTTGGCATTGACGTCCTTCCGCAGATCGTAGACCGTCTTCTGGGCGACGCCGGCCATCAAATATTGTTGAACATAACTGAACAACGCGCTCAGCACGTACAACCCGATCAAGATCATGATGATCTGCCAGACGTAATGAAAGTCGATCTCCGCGCCGGGAACCCGTTGAATTTTAGCCATGATACCTTCAAACAGCTTGGTTGTCGCTTTCCCCATCACTTTCGGGCTGAAAATGCTGAACACGGTACTTAAAATCGCCATGACCAGTACGGCGGCCAGTTGAACCTTGTGCGGTCTCAAGTATCGGATCAGCCGCTTCAAAGTCCCCTTAAAATCCTTTGCTTTATCTACCGGCATCCCCATGCCGGGTCCGCCCGGACCGCCATGCCCCCGGCGAGGGCCGCCGAATCCGCGTTTCTTCTCTGCAGGCTCTTGACTCATGCGATCTCCTCCTCCGAAAGCTGCGAATATACGATTTCTTTATAAACCTCGCAGGTCTCCATCAACTCTCGATGGGTGCCGATCCCGGCAATTTGGCTATCGTTCATCACGATGATTTGATCGGCATCGAGCACGGTGCTGACCCGTTGCGCGACGATGATGACCGTAGAGTCCTTCGTTTCCTGCTTCAAAGCAGCCCGCAGCTTCGCATCGGTCTTGAAGTCAAGCGCCGAGAAGCTGTCGTCAAAAATATAAATCTCCGCCGGCCGCACCAACGCGCGGGCAATCGACAAACGCTGCTTCTGCCCGCCCGACACGTTGGTGCCGCCTTGGGCGATCGGCGACTCGAAGCCTTGCTCCATCTTGCCGATGAAGTCGGTCGCTTGGGCAATCTCCGCGGCACGACGCACTTCCTCCTCGGTCGCATCCTCTTTGCCGTAACGGATGTTCTCGCTGATCGTTCCGGAGAACAACACCGCCATTTGCGGAACAAAGCCGATTTTTCTCCGAAGCTCATCCTGCGTCAGATCGCGGACGTCCACGCCGTCGACCCGCACGCTGCCTTGCTGCACGTCGTAAAACCGCGGGATCAAGCTGATCAGCGTCGATTTCCCGGAACCCGTCCCCCCGATAATCGCCGTCACTTGCCCCGGCTTGGCGGTAAACGATATGTCCTGGACTGCCGGTTGTTCCGCGCCAGGATAACTGAAGGAAACGTTCTGGAACTCGACGATCCCCTTGGTTTCCGACGTTTCGCTGCCCGTTGTCGAATCCTTGATGACCGGCACCATGTCCAGCACTTCATTGATGCGGATCGCCGAAGCCGACGCCCGCGGAATCATCACGAACATCATCGACACCATGACCAGCGAAAACATGATTTGCATCGCGTATTGGAGGAACGCCATCAGGTCGCCGACCTGCATTTGCCCGGCGTCGATCCGCAGTCCGCCGTACCAGATGATCGCCACCGACGACAGGTTCATGACCAGCATCATAATCGGCATCATAAATGCCATGATTTTGTTCACCTTGATCGATGTCTCCGTCAGATCGAGGTTCGCCGCATCGAAACGCTTGCTTTCGTAGTCGATCCGGTTAAACGAACGAATGACGCGAATCCCGGTCAGGCTTTCGCGCATGACGAGATTCAGCTTGTCGATTTTTTTCTGGATCGCTTTAAATAAAGGCAGCCCTTTGCGCGCGATCAGGTAGATTGCTCCGGCCAGCACCGGCAGAATAACCACCAGCACCAGCGAAAGCGTCGCGTCCTTCGAGACGGCCATGATGATGCCGCCCAAGCACATCATCGGGGCCATGACCATCATGCGCAGCATCATCATCAGCACCTGCTGTACCTGGGTAATGTCGTTGGTCGTACGGGTAATCAGCGAGGCGGTGCCAATCGTGTCAAACTCCTCCAGCGAGAAGTTCGAGACGTGCTTGAACACCTTCCCGCGAAGAAGCTTCCCGAAGCCCGTTGCAGCCCGCGAGGAAAAATAGCTGGCCGCGATCGAGCAGACCATGCCGCCCAGCGCGACCAGCAGCATAAGTCCACCGATTCGCCAAATATAAGGCGTGTCCCCGTTCACAACGCCTTTGTCGACGATGTCGGCCATCAACGTAGGTAAATACAACTCGGATAACGTTTGAAAAAACACGAATACGAGCACCGCGGCTACAAGCCAGCGGTATGGTTTCAAATTGCGGAAAAGTTTGATCAATTCCCATCATCCCCACATGTTCTTCTATTCATTTCGTAGCTCTTGGTTCATCTCTGCATTTACTTGCCTTTCCACGTACTCATACACCTGCTCCAGCAATTCGATCAACTGCCCGCTCTTCTCCTCGCCCAAATACTCGACCAGCCCCTGGATTTGGGCGGAGCGTTTCTTGGCGAATTCCCGGACCTGTTCCAGACCCTGCTCCGTCAGCTTGACCCGAACGGCCCGGCGGTCCTCCTTGTCGTTATAGCGAAGGACGAGCCCCTGCTCTTCCAGGCTGCGGACAAGCGGCGTAACGGTCGGGGAAGCGACCGCCATCATCGAGCTAAGTTCGGAGACGGTCACCCCACGCTCCTCCATCTCCATGCCGTGCATAATCGTAAACATCAATCTGACTTCGCTTGGTTTCAACGCCGACGGCGTCATTTTACTGAAATCGAGCCTCCGTAAGCGGTGAAAAGCCTTCAGCAGCCTACGTGCTTGCGGGTTATCACCGGTTAACAAACCAATCCCTCCTATTTATTTTCATTGTTTAATTATTAGTATTACTATTATTTCGTAAACCTAATTATAAGAGCCGGCATCAGTGAAGTCAAGCGCCGCCAAAATTCGGACAAATAAAGCAAAAAAAGACCGTACGACCTGGCGTGCGGCCCGGTGTAACGGTCTGTAAAT
The DNA here is from genome assembly GCF_057063165.1 of Paenibacillus sp. JL3B1040. Taxonomy (NCBI): domain Bacteria; kingdom Bacillati; phylum Bacillota; class Bacilli; order Caryophanales; family Paenibacillaceae; genus Paenibacillus; species Paenibacillus tiangongensis. The sequence goes on from NZ_CM169317.1 coordinate 5,362,519, forward strand.
CAGGATGATGGACGTGAGGGTCCTGGCTTTAGCTCATCGAGGCTTTTGAATTCGTAGCCCTGCCTGCGGGCTTCGTCGATGATCGCTCCCAGAGCCGCCGCGTTGTCCTTCGAGACGGAATGGAGCAGGATGACCGCGCCCGGGTGCAGTTGCGACACCACCTTCCGGTAGGCATAATCCGCCCCGCGCTGGTCGTTGACATCCCAGTCCTTGTAAGCGACGGACCAGAAGACGTTCGTATATCCCATCGCTTTCGTCACGCGCAGCGTCCGGTCGCTGAAAATGCCGCGGGGCGGGCGCAGGTAATCCATTTCGGATTGCCCTGTCACCTGGGCGGTCGCGCTTTTTACCTTCTCCAGCTCTTCCCGGATTTGCGCGTCGGCAATCGCCGTCATGTCCGGGTGGCTCCAGGAGTGATTGCCGATCAGATGGCCCTCCGCGACCATGCGTTTCAGCAACTCCGGCTGATCCTTGATGTAGTGGCCGGTAACAAAAAAGATCGCCGGGACCTTCTTCGCCTTCAGCGTATCGAGGATCGGGGCCGTATACCCGTTCTCGTAACCGTTGTCGAATGTCAGGAACAATTCCTTGCGCGCGGGATCGCCGAGGAAGATCGCGCCATTTTTGTCGATGATGTCTTTGAATCCTTCCTCATTAATCGAGGGAAGCTGGCCGTCGATGCTTTTTTTGAATCCGAAGTGGTGGGCAACATCCGCTTGGGCTGCCGTAATAACGGGAGCTCCCGTTCCGAGCAGGAGGCCGGCCAGCAATGAACAGATCAAGGCAAACTTCACTTTTGTCTCTCCTTCTTGGCTTCTAGGCTAATTCAGTTTCGACACACCTTTTACTATCTGCCGAATTCCCGGGAATTATGCAGAAATCCCCCCTTAAACAGGGAGCTGCGCCCAGCAATTGAGAGGATCATTCACTGCGGGGCATCAGCACTTCCCGGGCAAACCGGATCCATTCGCGGGTGGCAAACGATAAATACCGGTCATCGCGCCATACGATTCCGAGCTTCCAAGGGATGACCGGCTTGACGAGCGGGATAATCCGCACGCCTTCGTCATCGATCTCGCGGCAAATCGTCTCCGGCAGCAGCGTAACGCCGAGGCCGACGGCCACTGTTTCGCTGATCAGATCCCATTGTGAACTCTCGTAGATGACATGCGGTTGAAACCCGGCTTTCGCGCATTCCCCGATAATGCGGTCATGCAGCGTAAAGTCCTCGCGAAACAACACGAACCCGTCCTGGGACAGCTCGGTCAATTCGGCCGATTCCCGTTCCGCGAGCGGATGGGAAGGATGCACGACCAGATTCAGCTTCTCTTCAACAAAAGCAAAACTGCTGAGCTCCGCCTCCACCGTCGGCAGGACGACGACCCCCACGTCCAGCGCCCCGCCGGCAACGTCCTGCTCCACTTTTTTCGCTCCATCCTCAAACAGCTGGATCGTAATGTCGGGATACCGTTCATGAAATTCCCCAATCACCTTCGGAAAAAAGCTTGCCCCCACCATCGGCGGAAGCCCGATGCGGAGATGCCCTTTCTTTAAATTGCGCAAGTCGTCGAGCTCCGACATCAGATTCTGGAAGGAGGTCACGATTTGCTGAGCCTGCGTGACGATAATTCGTCCCGCGTCGGTGAGCTCGATGGTTTTGCCGACCCGGTCGAATAACACGACCCCCAATTCTTCTTCCATCGCCTTGACCGTTTTGCTGATGGTCGGTTGCGTAATATACAGCGCTTCGGCCGCCTTGGTGAAGCTCCGCAGCCTTGCGACTTCGATTAAGGCCTGCATTTGTCGAATATCCAACAGCCTGATCTCCCTTAACTTGAATTATCGATAGCCAAATGGAATGATCTTCATTCAGTATATTCATTTTACTCATGAAAACAATCGATGTAAAATTTCATTACCAACCAAAAGCAGAAAGGAGCCGCTCGCATGAATAAGATGAAAGAGGTCGGCACGGGTATCGTTCAAGTCGCTATCCTGTTCTTCGTCTCGATGGCCCTGAATGCGACCGCGGAGCTGCTCCATTTGCCGATACCGGGTTCGATACTTGGCATTGCCATCTTGTTTGCCTTATTGAAAACGGGCGTCGTCAAGCTGAAATGGATCGAGCGGGGCGCCAACTGGCTGCTGGCCGAGCTGCTGCTGTTCTTTGTCCCTTCCGCCGTCGGCGTCATGCAATATATTCCTTTGTTCGAAAGCGAAGGCGTCCGGATCCTGATCGTCGTGATTCTCAGTACCGTCATCGTGATGGCTTGTTCCGGGCTGATCGCCACGCGCATCGCAAAACAAAAGGAGGGCCGAATCTCATGATCGCCGGTATTCTATGTTTAGCTTCCACTCTGATCATCTACGGTTTATCCAAACAGCTGTATCGGATTCGGCCGAAGGTCTATTTGTCCCCGCTGCTGATTACGCCTTTGGTCCTTGTCATCGGCTTGCTGTGGGCGCAAATTCCTTATGAAACCTACCACTCCGGCGGCAAATGGCTGAGCAGCCTGCTCCAGCCGGCCACGATCGCGTTTGCGATTCCGTTGTACAAATACTACAATGTGCTGAAAAAACACGCTGTGGAAATTCTCATCAGCGTGCTGAGCGGCTCGGTTGTCGCGATGTTCTCCTCGGCGTTTCTGGCCGAATGGCTGCATCTGGACAACCGGCTCGTTACCAGTCTCATCCCCCGTTCGATCACGACGCCCATTGCGATGAACGTATCGCAGGTGATCGGCGGCGTTCCGAATATTACCGCCGTGTTCGTGATTCTGACCGGCTTGCTTGGCGCCATGCTCGGGCCGCTGGTCATGAAGCTGTTCCGTATTGAAGGGGAGGTCGCCCGCGGCGTTCTGTTCGGCACCAGCGCCCATGGAACCGGGACGTCCAAAGCGTTCGAACTGAGCTCTTTAACCGGAACCATTTCCAGCATCTCCATGATCTTGGCCGCCCTGTTTACCTTAGGGGTCGCTCCGATGCTCATCTCCCTGCTCCATTTTTAACCCTTAGGGATTTAAGCATCGACTTTTTTCCGGGGTTCCTCCTAATTTTTCATAGAGTTGTTTCTTTGGGCCTCGCCTCGGCGGGGCTGTTTTTTTGTCCGTGTATTCTGTATTCTGTCGTCGTCAGCGTGAATGGCCGGGAGATCGGCTTCAGTGAGCTGCCGCCCGCCGAAGGGGATCGGGTTCGCGTTCCGCTGAAGGATTTCGCTGTGGCGGCCGGCATCGAGTTCAGCTACGACGCTGCCGAGAAGACCGCCAGTTTGACCCGCGGCGCCCTCTTGTCACTTATAACATCACGCTGGATTAAAGCGGAGGAAAACCCTCGCCAAATGGCGAGGGTCAGGCTGTCGAGAAAGTCTCGACAGCCTTCTTTTTTTCTGATCAATTTAAGACGACACCGCGTTAATGTTGTATAATATAAGTGAATACTCATGAACGGATGGTGTTTTTGGTGCTGATATCTAACCGAGAAAAACAACAAAGCTACGAGTTCGTCTCGATCGAAGAGCTGGTTCCGCAGGATCATCTACTGCGTAAAGTGGACAAATATATCGATTTCTCATTTATAGAGGATAAAGTTCGCCCCCTGTATTGCGAGGACAACGGGCGTCCAGCCATTGACCCGATTGTTCTGTTCAAGATGATTTTCCTCGGTTACTTCTACGGCATTCGTTCCGAACGACAACTGGAACGCGAGATTCAAACCAATTTGGCGTACCGCTGGTTTTTAGGTCTGGGCCTGACCGATAGAGTCCCTGACCACTCAACAATTAGCTGGAACCGGCGAACTCGCTTTAAAGGTACGGATATCTTTCAGGAGATCTTCGACGAAATCGTACTCCAGGCCATCTCACATAAAATGGTAGGGGTACGCGTACTGATTACCGATTCAACTCATGTGAAAGCCAACGCCAATAAGCACCATTACACCAAGCAGGAAGTCCTGCAAAACACCAAGGACTATATTGACGAACTCAATGGAGCCGTCACGGAGGACCGTAAAGCGCATGGAAAAAAGCCCTAAAAGAGCGAAAGGAAGTGAGTGAAACTAAGGAAATTAAAGTGAGTACTACAGATCCGGAAAGCGGTTATATGATTCGGGATGGCAAGCCGGAGGGGTTCTTTTATCTCGACCACCGCACGGTGGATCTTAAATACAATCTTATTACAGATGTACACGTGACGCCCGGAAATGTCCACGACTCAGTTCCCTATTTATCTCGTCTAGACCGCCAGAGAGAACGCTTTGGCTTTCAAGTAGAGGCTGTCGCCTTGGATTCGGGTTATTTAACAACGCCGATTTGCCGTGGTCTAAAAGAGAGAAAAATTTTTGCGGTTATTGCACACCGGAGATTTCATCCAAAGCAAGGTTTGTTCCCAAAGTGGAAGTTTACTTACGATGCTGAAAGCAACACTTATATCTGTCCAGCAGAGCATCGACTGACATACCGTACGACGGACCGGAAGGGTTACCGGCACTATGCTTCAGACCCGGAGCATTGCAAGCAATGTCCAATGCTTGCACAGTGCACTCATTCGCGTAACCACCGGAAAGTGCTGACCCGACACATCTGGGAAGACAGCAAAGAATGGGTACGAAACAACCGGCTGAGCCGTGACGGAAAACCGTTATACCGCAAACGAAAAGAAACGATTGAGCGAAGCTTCGCGGACGCCAAAGAGCTCCATGGGTTTCGCTATTGCCGTTTGCGCGGATTGGCTAACGTCACGGAACAAGCTTTGATGACAGCCGCCGTGCAGAACATGAAGAAGATAGCGATCCACCTGGATCGCCTGGAAAAGAGGGGATAATCCCCTTTTTAGGTATTTGAGCATACTGTGAATGAAAAAAAGAAACCCACGCCTCAAAGACATGGGGTTTCTCGACAATCTGACCCTCGCCAAATGGCGAGGGTGGTTTTGGGTCTGCGCACAAAGTCGGGCAGCGAAATTTGAAAGGTTGAACAGGGAAACCGCCTGTTGCCTGCTCCTGCTGTAACGCTTAGGAGCAACGCTATTTGCCGCAAAAACCCATCTGGAAAGATGTAACGCTGGTCACAGCGCTTATTCGTCCATTTTCAAGCTAAAACGCCTGTTTTCGTACTAAATAAGACTCCAGATCAGCGTTAGAAATGAAAATCTCCTCCAGCAGCCCAAATAAGACTTCTGGCAAGCGTTACCGCTCACCCAACTTTTGGAGCAAGCAAATCTGTGCGCAAAGTTGCGCAGCGAAGCACAGCGAGTTGCCTCTCGACGCCGCTAAACGTTACCACTGTTGCACGCGTCTACCCATTGCCACATGGAATTACACATACGCACATAACCACCGTTCACCGTTGCCCCACACTTTACTGTACGTTGCCACCATCGCCACCTACAAGCTGCTACACTTTGCTACAAGTAACTGCAGTTAACCTTGCGCTAACCCTGCCGGACGCGTTGCAAACCGCGGCAATGCGGACAATTCTCTTTGACGCATACCTTCTCCCTTAAAGCCTGCAGGTTTCGCACGACAAAGCCCTTACGGCTGACCTGCACGATGCCTTCCTTGCGCAGACCGGTCAGCAGGCGGCTCACCGATTCCCGGGCAAATCCGATCGTGCTGGCCAGTTCCTGATGCGTCACCGGGATCGGAACGACGACTTCCCCTCCCCGCTCGATGCCAAAATGCTCGGCCAGGTAGATAAGAAACGAGATTCCCCGGTCTTCCACACTCCGTTGATTGAAATTGAGCAGTTTGTCTTGAAGCTCGCGGATTTTTCCGCTCATGAGCCCCATCGTCTTGAAGGAGAGCTCCGGCGAACCGGCCAGAAGCTGCTCGAAAGAGCGGAGCGGTATCGCGAGCAAGCTGGTTTCGACGACGGTTGCGGCGGTCACCGGCGAGGCTTCCGCATCGAATCGGCCCGTGAGAGGGAACATGTCGCCTTGCTTCAGAAACGAGAAGATTTGTTCATTGCCCTTCTCGTCCGTCCGGCTCGTTTTGATCAACCCGCTCGCCACAAAATAAATCGACTCCACCTCGTCCCCTTCCCGGAACACCGTCGCCCGCCGCGGCAGTAGCCGAGGCACGGCGAGCCGCCCGATCCGGGCAGCTTCGTCCGCGTCAAGCCCTTGAAATAAGGGGAAGGCGCGCAAAATGTGGGTTGAATGCCCCATCCTCTCCGCCCCCTATTCGAAAACTTCTTCTTCGGCAACATTCGGTTTGCGCAGGTGGAACATCGAACGGACGACCACGTACACCAGCGGCGCAATCCCCGCCACGATGAAGATCGTGTCCGGAATCATCCGCAGCCACAGCAGCAGGCTGACCGTATCCTGCTGATAGAACGAGAAGTCGCGCGCCGACCAGAAACCAAAGTCGAACGAGTGCTTCAGTTGGATAAAGCCCACCGGCAACAGGGTAATCACGATCATTCCCGCTAACCCGAGGTTCAGGCCCCAGCAGGAGATGCGCAGCAGCTTGTCGTTCCACTGCTCCGGCTTCACGATGTTGCGCATCGTATACAGCAGGACCGCGATGGCGAACATGCCGTATACGCCCATCATTGAGCCGTGGGCGTGAGCGGTGGTCAACGTGGAGCCGTGCATGAAGTAGTTGACCGCCGGCAGGTTGATCAAGTAGCCAAGCACCCCTGCGCCGATCAAATTCCAAATCGCCGTCGAAACCAGGAACCGGAAGGCGGAAGTGTAAGGGAACGTTTGGCCGCCATCCTTCATCATTTTGTACTGGTCGTATGCTTCCAGAATCAACAGCGTCAGCGGGATGACCTCCAGCGCCGAGAATACCGCGCCCAAGGCAATCCAGATTTCGGCCGAGCCGTTGTAGTAATAGTGGTGACCGATCCCGATCACGCCGCTGCCGAGCAGCAAAATCAGCTGGAACAACAAAGAGCGCACCGTGGATTCCTTCGTTACCAGCTTCATCCGCACCATCAGGAAGCCGATGACGACGACGGCAAACACTTCAAAGATCCCTTCCACCCATAAGTGGATAATCCACCAGCGCCAGTAGTCGGCGTAAGTGAACGACGTCGTCGGATTAAAGAAGAACGCAAAGATGTAGAAGAACGGAACGGCGATCGCCGAATAGAACAGCAAATGCGTTAATCCGCCCTTATCCGTTTCTTTCCGCAAAGCGGTGCGGATGGCGCGGTATACGATGAACAGCCAAATCGCCATGCCGATGACGAGCAGGACTTGCCAGAAGCGGCCCAACTCCAGGTACTCCCAGCCTTGATGGCCCAGCCAGAACCACAGGTTGCCGAGGTAACCTTTCGCTCCGAGCCATTCCCCGACCGTACTCCCCGCCGTAAGCGCCACCAGCGCCCAGAACAGGATGTCGACGAGCAAACCTTGCCGTTTCGGCTCCTTGCCGCCGACGAGCGGAGCCACATAGATCCCCATTCCCAGCCATGCCGTCGCCACCCAAAGGATCACGAGCTGCAAGTGATACGATTTGGCGATATTGAACGGGAACAAACGGGTGATCCAGTCCAGCCCGAAGAAGCTGTCCGGCTCGACGTAATAATGCGCCAGCAGCGCGCCGAAGCCCACTTGGATCAGGAACAGCAGCACGACGACGAGGAAGTACTTCGCCGTTTTCACCTGGCTTTTCGTCACCGGCATTTGGTTCAGATCCAGCACCGGGAACTTGCCCGGCTCATAGGCTTCCTGCATATGCAGCCGGTAACGGTTGTAGAAATACAACACCAATCCCAGCACCAAAATCAAAAGCGTCATGCTGATGCCGCTCCAAAGAACGGCGGAATAACTCATCGTGTTTCCGGCGTCCTCGAAATACGGCCAGTTATTCGTATACGTAATCGTGTCGCCCGGCCGCTGCGTGCCGGACAACCAAGCGGTCCAGAAGAAGAAATCGGCGATTTGCTCGCGCATATCCCCGGGCGCCACATAAGCGCGCCCTTCCTCCGGCATCGTGTCGTTGCCGAACAAATTCGGCCGGATCCCGCGCCCGTCGCCTTCCGTGAAGACTTGATCATAATAGGCGCGAACCCGTTTCAAACCCTCAGCCTGCCCGTCGGTCAGGACCAAGGTCTTCGCGTTCTTGTCGTAGCGGTTCTGTTTCATTTCCGCCTTGACCTTCTCGAAAATCAACGTTTGCCGCTCCGGATTCAGTTCGGCATAGGCCGTCCCGTACTCCGCTTGCGCATGTTGATCGTGCATGGCGTCGGTGACGATTTTCAGCGCCTGCGCCGTGTAATCCGGTCCCAGGTAGGAGCCGTGGCCCAGCACGGTGGCGTAATCCATCAGGCCGTACTTCTGAAATACCGCTTGCCCTCCGCTGATCCGCTCTTGGGTCGTCAATACCTCGCCTGCGGTATTCACGACTTTCAGCGGCGTAGGCGCCTGCGATTTAAAAATCCAATATCCTCCGGCAATGAGCACCGTGAAGCTTACCAAAAGGACACAGATCAGAATGCCCTTCAAAAATGAATTTTGAGTTTGAGTTCCCTTCATTCCCTCGTCTCTCCTTTCCTCTTGACAGAATCAGGATAAGATTTCGGCGGGAAGGGAATTGTGATTCGGATTACAAATCAAAAATTCGACACCCGTTGGGAAATAAAACGATCACAGAAAGTTCAAATTTTAACATTTACCATTTGGTTATCAGCGTAAGCGGCCTTCGGCTTCCGGCTTATCCTTCAATACGGACCGGCTGCCCCGTCCGGGCCGACTCCAGGGCGGCGCAGGTAATCCGCTGGGTTTTCACGGCATCGGCGTAATCGGACAAGATCCGCGAAGTGTCGCCGGTCCGCAGCGCATGGATAAATGCTTCGGTTTCCGCCGCATACGGATTGTCCGTACCGGTGTAGATTGTCTTGGTGCCCGGCAGGTTGATTTCCAGCCGCTCCGGGCTCCAGGCCAGGATCCCGGTATCGGTATACAAGTGCAGCCCCACCTCGGAGACGCCGCCCGGCAAGATGCAGGTATTGGAGATCGTAGCGACCGCTCCGTTATGCAGCTTCATCGTGACAGTACCGACGTCGGGGACGGTCACGTGATCAAACCGTTCCTGCACGACGCGGTTGCCGTAAGCGGCATAAACCTCATCGACTTCGCCGGCCGTATAGCGAAGCAGATCGACGATATGGGTCGTCTGCTCCACAAACTGCCCGCCGGAGCCCTCCTGGCTTCGCCACCACGCCACCTGCGGCATATCGCCCATCCAGGCGCCCAAAGCCATGCCGAGGGTCCGCCCTTCCAGGGATTCCTTCAGTTTACGGATCGACGCTTTATAACGGAAATGGTAGCCTACCGCATGAATCAGCGGCTTTTGCTGCAATCGCGCCAGGATCTCGAGCGGCGTATCGAGGCTCGCGGCAAGCGGTTTCTCCACGAAGAAGGGAATTCCCCGTTCGATCAGTTCGGCTTCGAGCTCCCCGTGCGCCATCGGCGGGATGCACAGATACACGGCATCCAGCTTCAGCGAGTCCAGCATACCCGTCAAGCTGCCGAAACCGATCGCCCCCGGATAACGGTCGGCCAACGCTTGCGCTTTGGCGGCCGTCGTTCCGGTAACGCCCGCCACGCGGACGCCGTCCAGGCCTGCCAAAATGTCGCCATGCACCTTGCTGAACCACCCCGTACCAACGATCCCCATCTGCAATGTCATGTGAAACCCTCCCCGGATTCAAATATCGATGAACTACCTCTTTAAGATAATGGTTATCCTAATTAACCACAAGTTTTAAGCCGTCAAGCCCCTCGTGAAACTGTTCTTGTATTTGTAACAGTTAAGGATTATACTGGTCACGTGAAGAATTAAACAGAAAGGGTGGAGCATGAAAGTGAGTACACTGGATCAAGTTGCGCTAAATGATTTTTACACCGTACTGCAGGCAAGACATTCCGTTCGCATATACGACCCGTCCGTGAAAATCCCACGCGAGGAACTGAAGGAAATCGTGGAGTTGTCCTTATCCGCTCCGTCCTCGTCCAATCTGCAGCCTTGGCGTTTTCTGATCATCGATGAACCCGAATTGAAACAGAAGCTGCTCCCGATTGCCAATAATCAGCAGCAGGTTGTTGACGCGGCGGCGATCATCGCCGTCCTGGGCGATCTGCGTTCGTACGAGCGCGCGGAGGAGATTTATAGCCAAGCCGTGCAGCTTGGCGCCATGACGGAAGACGTCAAAACCAACTTTGTCGAGCGTCTGCAGAAAGGTTACGGCGGCATGGGCCCGGAACGCCTGCACCAAGTCAACCTGCTGGATGCCGGGCTGGTGTCGATGCAATTGATGCTGATCGCCAAAGCCAAAGGGTACGACACGGTCCCGATGGGCGGCTACAATGCCGAACAGTTCGCCGAGGCGTTTGAAGTACCGGAAACGCTGAAACCGATCGTACTGATTGCCATCGGCAAGGCGGCCAAACCGGCTCACGCCACGCCGCGTCTTTCGGTGGACCAAGTTACGCACTGGAACTCTTTCCAAAAATAATCACTTCCTCGATAACGGCCGGAACCGCATTGATTGATCTGCGGTACCGGCCGTTGATTTCGTCTGAATCGCCCGTTTTCCGCACATACTACTCCTGATTCTTTGAGGCCAAAAAGCCGCCCCCACTCCAGTTCATCTCATTCAATCATCAAGTTGATCTCAAATTAGCTTTGTTCATAGCTTACATCAATATTACAATAGAGGTCATAAATATCGTGAAAAGGTGAACGTACTCATCCGATTACGCACACAAGAAAGGTGGAGTGGATCATGGCTTTAACACAGCAACGCGAAGTCGGCCTGGAGGCAGCTCGCAATTATGTAAATCAGGTATACGAAACCGTCCAACAACGGAATCCGGGGGAGCTTGAGTTTCACCAAGCCGTCAAGGAAATCCTCGATTCGCTCGTTCCCGTCTTCGCCAAACATCCGAAATATCAGCAGCATGGCATTCTCGAACGGATCGTCGAGCCGGAAAGAATGGTCAGCTTCCGCGTACCTTGGGTTGACGACCAAGGCAAAGTTCAAGTAAACCGCGGTTTTCGCGTCCAATTCAACAGCGCGATTGGCCCTTATAAAGGCGGTCTCCGCTTTCACCCGTCCGTAAATGCCAGCATTATCAAATTCCTCGGGTTTGAGCAAATCTTCAAGAACTCCTTGACCGGCCAGCCGATCGGCGGCGGCAAGGGCGGATCCGACTTCGACCCGAAAGGCAAATCCGACCTTGAAGTGATGCGCTTTACGCAAAGCTTCATGACGGAGCTGTCCAAATACATCGGCCCGGACACGGACGTCCCCGCTGGCGATATCGGCGTCGGCGCCCGGGAGATCGGCTACATGTTCGGTCAATACAAGCGGCTGTACGGCAACGAAACCGGCGTGTTGACCGGCAAAGGCCTCACCTACGGCGGCAGCTTGACGCGGACGGAAGCTACGGGTTACGGACTGGTCTATTTTACGAGCGAAATGCTGGCGAGCCGGGGCGACAGCTTCGCAGGGAAAACGGTCGTCGTCTCCGGATCCGGCAACGTCTCGATCTATGCCATCGAGAAAGCGCAGCAGCTCGGCGCTAAGGTGGTTGCTTGCAGCGATTCGAACGGTTACGTGTACGACAGAAACGGCATTGATCTGGCGACGGTCAAACGCCTGAAAGAAGTCGAACGCAAACGGATCAAGGATTACGTCAACGAGCATCCTGCCGCCGAATATGTGGATGGCTGCCAAAATATCTGGAGCATTCCTTGCGACATTGCCCTGCCTTGCGCGACGCAAAATGAAATCAATGAAGCCGCCGCGAAGCAGCTTGTTGCGAATGGAGTCAAGTATGTGGCCGAAGGGGCGAACATGCCGTCCACGCTGGAGGCCATCGAGGTCTATCTGAACAATGGCGTATACTTCGGCCCGGCCAAGGCCGCCAATGCCGGCGGGGTTGCCGTCTCCGCGCTGGAAATGGCGCAGAACAGCGCAAGACTCGCCTGGACGTTCGAGGAAGTCGACGCCAAGCTGAAGGACATTATGCGCAATATCTACCAAAGCAGCGTGAATGCGGCCGAAGAATTCGGCTATGCCGATAATCTGGTCGTCGGCTCCAACATCGCCGGCTTCCTGAAAGTCGCCGATGCGATGCTGGCTCACGGTGTGGTCTAAGAATTCCTTCAACAAAAGAGTCTCCGGGAGGACGAATCCTCCCGGAGACTCTTTTTGCGTTGAGCATGTTGCGTCCCGACCTTAGTAAGCCAGGGCGTCAAGCGCTTTGATATGGGATAAATACCGGATGTTGCTCGCTTCCTTCATCATCGTGGCCGGCAAACCGCGCAGTTGGGTGTTGCTCGCTCCGATCGTGGCTACGGCGTCCTTGCGTCCCAGGGAGGCCAGCGTACCGGAGTTGATCGGGTTGAACGCGCTCATCTGCTTGCCGCCCAAGTAAGCGAACAGATTGTAGCCGATCAACTCGCCCATCTGCCAGGCGATTTGCGCCGTCGGCGGGTAAGGACGTCCGTCCGGACCCATGTACACAGCGCTGTCGCCGGCAACGAACACGTCCGGATGCGAAACGGATTGCAGGAAGTCATTCACCGAAGCGCGTCCGCGGTTGACTTCCAGCCCCGATTCGCCGACCAGCGGATGACCCTGCACGCCGCCCGTCCAAACGAAGGTGTTCGCGACGATTTTTTGTCCGTCCTTGAGATCGATCGTGTTGCCCTCGACATTGGTGACCGGCAGACCGGTCAAAAACTCCACGCCGCGTTTTTCAAGGCTGGCCGTGGCACGCTGGATCAACACATCCGGAAGCACCGGCAAAATCTTCGGTCCCGCTTCCACCAGCATCAGCTTGATATCGCTTGGATTTACGCCGTATCTCTTCGTCAACTCCGGCAGCTTGTCGGCGATTTCCCCCACGAGCTCGACGCCGGTCAATCCGCCGCCGCCGATGACAATGGATGCGTCCGCCTCATTGCCGGAGGCCGCGTATTCGCGAATACGCGATTCGATGTGCTCGTGAATCCGCTTGGCGTCGTCCGCCGACTTCAGCACCATGCTGTATTTCTCCAGGCCAGGAATGCCGAAATAGGCGGTGATGCTGCCGAGGCCGACCACGAGGGCGTCATAGGACAAAACGGTGCCGTCGGAGAGTTTGACCTCTTTTTTATCGACCGAAAATTTCTCCACTTTGGCGATCCGCAGATCGATGTCTTTCCCTTTAAACAGCTTCTCCAGCGGCAGGGACACGGCGCGTTCGGAAATGCTCCCCGCCGCGAGGCGATGCAGCTCGGTGATGATCTGATGCGTCGGATATTGGTTAACCACCGTGATCCGCGCCTGCGATTTATCCATAAACTTGCGGGCCGACAAAGCGCTGAGTACGCCGCCGTAGCCAGCGCCCAAAATTAAAATATGTTTTGACATCATCTATTCCTCCGTTAGTTTTGATGACGGTCCCGTTCACCGGAAACTTGAAGATACGCGTTCACGAAGCGAAGCAGCTTTTGGGTTTGCGGGTCTTTGAGCATCTTCATCAACCCGAACACGCCGATCACCTCTTGGCTGTCCTCGGCGCGGTCCTTCGCTTCGATCACGTTGGCGGCCAGATGCTTCACTTTACCGACGACCGGTCCGGCGATTTCCGAAATGGCGCCGACGGTATCATTCTTCAGGACTTCATCCGAAGCCACCGTTTTGGCAAAATCATACGTTTTCGTCAAAACCCCCACGAGTTCGTTCAATTGGGGAAGCTGTTCCACCAAAGCGGTCAGCGATTGCTGTACCTCCGGATTCAAGAGCTGCTCCAAGAGCTCCTGCTGCCCGGTTGCGGCTCCGGCCCCTGCCCCGGCTGCGGATTGCTCCGCTTTCGTTTCAGTAACTGTCTCTGACATATTCGATTCTCCTTTGCGATAATCTGAGGATTAACCTGCCGAACTCTAGTTCATGCATAGTGTTCCTCCTTTAGATGCCTCTAACCCGCTTCAAGTTAGTGAAAATTTGCACATCTAAACCTTGAACAATCCGAATAAATTGTAACACATTTTCAACAAAAAAGGACCGTGCAAGTGACAAAATTCACGGCCCCTATCGATATCATTTTTCGATGAATCTTAAAATTCGCAAGAAGACGGTAACGTCTCTTTCAAAAAATCATAAAAAAGCTTTTCCGTCGGCGCAAGCTCCCGATTCGCCGGAATGATCACCCCAACGTCCCGGGTCACCTGCGGCTCCGTCATCGGCAGCGAGGCAATCGTGGAAGGGATATGCTCGCCCAGCGCGATTTCCGGAAGCAGCGTCAAACCAAGCCCGGCAGCCACCAGCCCCTTGATCGCGTCGAGATCGTCCCCTTCGAACGAAACCTTCGGTTGATATCCCATTTGGTCGCAGGCGTCGACAACGATGTCCCTTAAGACGAATCCCTTGGGGAACAAGACGAACCCGTCGTCCCGCAGGTCATCCAGCCCCACCGATTCGCGGCCGGCCAGCCGATGTCCGGCGGGCAGGAGCACCTTGAACTTCTCGCGGAACAACACTTCGCCCGTCACCTGCGGTTCCCCCTGGGGCACCGGGCCGATCAAGGCCAGGTTCATCATGCCGCCGCCGACCCAGTCCAGCAGCTCCCGATACGATCCGTGCTGCAGTTGAAAATGCACCTCCGGGTACCGGCGCCGGAACGCTGAGACGACCGTCGGAACCAAGTTCGCGGCCAGGCTGCTCGGAAAACCGATGCGCACCGTCCCGCGCTCCGGATCGAGATATTCGTTGATTTCCTGACGCGCCTGCTCGATCACTTGCATCATCTGTTCCATATGCTGCAGGAAATGGCGGCCGATCGGCGTCAGCTTCACCTTCCGGCCTTCATGGACAAACAGATCGACGCCCAGCTCCGCCTCCAGCTTAAAGATTTGCCGGCTGACCGCCGACTGCGACACGTGCAGCGCATACGACGCTTCCGTCACATGCTCCAGCTTGGCCACCTCAATAAAGTATTGGATTTGCCTGAGCTCCATCCCCTCACCCCGTCCGCTGCATTTTTGATAGCTTACACCTCATGTAAATATATTAAAAACCATTATATCGGCTCCCCTCCGAAAACGGAAGCACGTATGTTTGAATTTTGCGCCAAACGGATGAACCTATTCCCCAGTTATGACAATATAACGTTGAATGACCATTCAGAAAGGAATAGCTCCTTGGATATTGATGAGTTGATCGAGCTCGTGGAGCTGCACGGCAAGTCGATTTACGGCTTTTGCTATAAACTGACGGGAAACAAAGAGGATACGGACGATTTGTATCAGGAACCTAGTAACTGCGAGCAATTTTTTTCCGTCCTTATTTCCGATCGTTCTCCTAGTAGCCCCTTTCGCGTGAAGGCGGGCCGTCCAAGTGCAAATGTGCAGTTCATTTCACCGATTCACGCCGAAAAAGGCTGGTTTGATGTAAAAATGCAGTTCATTTTCGTTCAATTCCGCAGTTTCGGGCGATAACCGGCCGAAATCAGCTGCACTTTTGCATCTCAAGGGGCTCATAAGCCGAATTTTACGAAAATGAAGTGTACTTTTGCAGTTCAGCCACCTTGCTGTCGTCTATGGCGCCATTCCTTAATCCCCACCCCGAGCATAAAAAACGGCGATGCCGGTTTTCCCTACATCGCCGCCTAATTTTAGTATGCGCCTTACTCACTCCTCCGGACAATCCAGCCGGTACAAGCTGCGGTACCGCGGCTCGCGAGCCAGCAGCTCCGCATGGGTGCCGCGCATGACGATCCGCCCGTGCTCCATGAACACGATCTCGTCCATGCGCTCGGCGCCGACCAGGTGATGCGTCACCCAGATCAGCGACTTGCCTTGCGTCGCGCGGAAGATCGTCGCCAGCAGCTCGCGTTCGGTGCGCGGATCGAGGCCGACGGTCGGCTCATCGAGGATGAGCACCGGCGTATCCTGCAGCAGGATCCGCGCCAAGGCCACGCGCTGCCGTTCGCCGCCGGAGAACCGCCGTCCCGTTTCGCGCATCGGCGTGTTCATCCCCTGCGGCAGCGCCGCGATCAACGGGCCGAGCTGCGCCGCCTGCACGGCCCGGCCGATCTCCTCGTCCGTCGCCTGCGGCCGGCCGAGCCGGACGTTGTTCGCCACCGTCGTGTCGAACAGGTGCGGGCTTTGATTCAGGACGGAGATCACCTCCGGCATCCGATCGCCGTAAGCTGCGGCCGGGATGCCGTTGATCTGCACCGTCCCGCGGCTTGGGGCAAGCGCCCCCTGGATCAGCTTCAG
The DNA here is from genome assembly GCF_057063165.1 of Paenibacillus sp. JL3B1040. NCBI lineage: Bacteria > Bacillati > Bacillota > Bacilli > Caryophanales > Paenibacillaceae > Paenibacillus > Paenibacillus tiangongensis. The sequence goes on from NZ_CM169317.1 coordinate 5,378,743, forward strand.
CAGCGTCGACTTGCCGGCACCGCTGCGGCCGATCACCATGACCCGCTTGCCCTGCGGGATGTCGAGCGAGACGCCGTCCACCGAATCGGCGTCCTCCGCCGCGTAGGCGAAGCGGACGTCCCGCAGCCGCACGTCAGCGGCAGCGGTGCGGGTGACGGCTTCGCCCGCCGCAGCGGGCAACGCTTCGCCGGGCATCGCGCCCGGCGCGCCGGCGCCGTTGCCCTCGCCCGAGATCCGGGCGAGGCGGTCCAGCGACACGCGATATTGCGGCGTGCGCTCCACCGCTTCGGACACCGGCAGGAACGCGTCCGACAGCGGGAACACGATCAGCACGAACGCCGCGATCAGCGTGGCGTCGATATGCCCGGCCGCCGCTTCACCGCCGGCCCAATACACCATCGAGACCACGGCAAGGCCAACGACGAGATGGCCGATGAAGCTGCGCCAGCGGGCCCAGGCCCGCAGCTTGCGGTCTTTGCGGGCTACCGCGGCCTCATCTTGCTCGTACGACTTGAGGAATTCCGCCGTCCGGCCGCTGATGACCCAATCGCCGATCCCCATTACGGCATCGGTTAATTTCTGGTACAACCCGTTCCGCTCGCGCTTCACCTCTTCGTTCGTCCGCCGCGTCAGCCGCAGCGACAGGTACGGCAGTACCGCGACGAGAACGAAAATGTACGCCGCCAAGAGCAGGGCGAACGTGACGTCGAATAAGCCCATGGCCACGACGGCTGCGGCATACAGAATTAAGGCCACAACGCTTGGAAAAACGGTGCGGATATACACGTTTTGCAGTTGCTCGATATCGTCGGCAAGCGCGCCGAGAATATCCCCCGTCCGGAAACGGGAGCGAATGAACAAGGCTTGCGGTTCCAGCACGCGGTACAGGCGGACGCGCATTTTCGCCAAGATCCGCAGCACCGTATCATGGCCGACCAGCCGCTCGACATAATGGATCACCGCCCGGCCGATCCCGAACGTGCGCACGCCGACGATCGGAACGTATACGAGCAGGATGTTGTAAGGCTGAAGCGCCGACTTGGAGATCAAAAACCCGGAGGTGAACATCAGCATCCCGGCGGACAACAGCGTTAGCACGCCAAGGATCAGATATAACGCAAATCTTCCGCTATACCGCCGAAAATAAGGACGAATCCAGGACTCTTGCTTCATATAATCTCCCCCCGCTGCGCCGTTGCCAACCGATAATAAGCTCCCCGCTTGGCCATCAGTTCGGCATGCGTCCCCGCTTCCGCCACTCGGCCCTGCTCCATCACGACGATGCGGTCCATTTCGCGCATCCAGTGAAGCCGATGGGTCGCCAGGATTACCAGCTTCCCTTCAAATAGGGGCAGCATCGTTTGCTTAAGCTCGTATTCCGTCTCGATATCCAAATGCGCGGTCGGTTCGTCGAGCAATAGGACCGGCCGCCGGCTGAGCAAAGCCCGGGCCAGCGCCACCCGCTGCTCCTGGCCGCCGCTCAACGGCCGGCCGCCGCCGCCGATCGGCTCGTCGAGTCCGCCCGGCAAGCTGCGCACCAGCCCGTCCAGTCCGGCCGCCGCCGCCGCGCGCTCCACCTCGGACCGCGTGGCGTCCGGCACGTTAAAGCGGATATTATCCGCCAAGGTTCCGCTGAAAATATACGGATTCTGCGGGATGTAGGTGATCTGCTCCCGCCAGCCCGGCGCCGTCAAATCGCCCAGCTCCGCGCCGTTCAGGGCAAATCGGCCCGAACTCGGCCGCAGGAAGCCGCCAAGCACGTCGATCAGCGTCGATTTGCCGGCGCCGCTCTCGCCGATGATGCCGATCTTGCCCATGCCGCCCAGCGTCAGGTTCACCCCGGCCAACGAAGGTCTGGCCTCCTCCTCCTCGTGGATCACGCCAATTCCGCGCAAGCTCAGCAGGCTCTCCGGCGTCCAGGTCCAGACCGTTCCCGCCGGCACCGGCGCGGCTTTGGCCGCCTCCTCCTCCGCGGCGGCGATGATCTCGTTCATCGCTTCGCCGGCGGCTTTGCCGTCTTGGGTCGCGTGGAAATCGGCGCCGACCATCCGCACCGGCAGGAAATATTCCGGTGCCAGAATCAATACGGTTAACGCCGGCAGCAGCACCATTTCGCCATTCACCAACCGCAGCCCAAGGCTAACGGCCACCGAGGCGACGGACAGCATCGTAAAGAAATCGAGGGCAAACGAGGACAGGAACGCCACCCGCAGCGTCCGCATCGTTGCCGACCGGTACGCGTCGCTGACCCGTTCGATCGAAGCCGCATGCGATTTGCTGCGCCCCAGGAACTTCAACGTTTCCAGCCCCCGCAGCGAATCCACGAAATGATTGGATAAGGTGCGGTACGATTTCAACTGCCGTTCGGTTTGCTTGCGCGCCGCAAGCCCGACCAAGATCATAAAGGCGATCAAAATGGGCATCGTCAGCGTCAGAATCAGCCCGGAAGCGAAATCCAGCTTATAAACATAGGCCAAAATCAAGACCGGCGTAAAGGCCGTCCCCAACATGCGCGGCAGGAACAACTCCAGATAATTGCGGTATTTCGTCACGCCTTCCAGCACCAGGGTGACCAAATTTCCGGTGCCTTCGGTCCCGGCAAAACGCGGTCCCAGCTGAAACAGCTTCTCCAGCACCCGTTCCCGCAGGGTCTGTCCCGTCCCTTGGGCAAAAGCGTACGCCGTCCTCTGCTGCAGCATGCCGCATCCCTGCCGCACGAGAAAAGCAAGCAGGAACAAACCGGCCCCGCCGGCTTGTTCCTGCAGCTTGGCTCCGGCAAACAGGGCGGAGACGACCTCCGCCAGCCATTTCGCCTGCCAGATGATTGCAAAGCTTTGTCCCAGGGTCAGCAAGGCCAGGATCGCCATGACCGGCTTGATCCCTGCGATTTTCATGAGTCCGCGTCCCATTAATATTCCAAATGCTCCTTCTCGTGTACGCGTTTATGGAAAACGAAATAACTCCAAATTTGATAACCCAGCACGAACGGCAGCAGCGTCAGCGCCACGATGGTCATCACCTTCAGCGAGTATTGGCCGGAAGCGGCATTATCGATCGTTAAAGAGAAGGTTTCGCTAATCGAGCTGACCATCACCCGCGGGAACAAGCCGACAAATACCGCGGCAATCGATAATACGATCATCGCGCCGGTCATCCCGAAGGCCCAGCCGTCTCTTTGTTTCGCAATGAACCAGCCGGCCAGCACGAAAGCGGCAACGCCCAACGCGGCCACCAGGCCGATCAGCACGCCGCGCACCTCGAACACGTCCGTTTCGAAGAACGTCAGCACGCCGAAGAGGACGAACAGGGCCGCGAGCGGAATGAGCAGCTTGTGGGCCAGCTTGCGAGCCCGTTCCTGCAGGCTGCCGGTCGTCCGCAGGGAGGCGAACAACAAGCCGTGCACAAGGCACAGCATCACGACCGTAATCCCGCCGACCAAAGTGTACAGGTTAACCATATCGAACAATCCGGCTCTCATTTCCATATCCTCGCCGATCGGCAATCCCTTCAGCAAGCCGGAGAACACAACGCCCAGCAGGAACGGGGGCAGCAGACTTCCGATGAAGACCGCCCAGTCCCACGTGCCTTTCCATTTGCCGTTATCCACTTTGCCGCGAAACTCGAAGGCAACGCCCCGCGCAATCAAGGCGAGCAGCAACACGACAAGCGGAGTATAATAGCCGCTGAACAGCGTGGCGTACCAGTTCGGGAAAGCGGCGAACATCGCGCCGCCGGCCGTCAGCAGCCAGACTTCGTTGGCGTCCCAGAACGGACCGATCGAATTAATGAGCACCCGGCGTTCCATATCATTCTTGGCTAAAAACTTGGTGCTCATTCCCACCCCGAAGTCAAAGCCTTCCAGGAAGAAGAAGCCGACAAACAACACCGCGACCAGGACAAACCAAAGTTCATTAAGAGACATGGTATCCCTCCTTACCGAATGGATCCGCTAACTGATCGGAGTCGGCGCCCGTGATCTCACTCGGACCTTTCTTGATCACTTTCACGAACAAGTAAACCATGACCGCTCCAAGCACCGCATAAATGAGCGTGAACGCAATCAGCGAGAACAGAATTTGTCCACCCGTTACGCTAGGCGACACACTGTCCTTCGTTTGCATTAAGCCAAACACCGTCCAAGGCTGACGCCCGATCTCCGTCATGATCCAACCGGCGGTGTTGGCGATAAACGGCAGCGAAATCGACCACAACATCACGCGATAGAACCAGTTGTTGCTCGGTTGGTCGAGTTTTTTGCGCCAGGCCAAATAAGTGCCGTACAAAGCGAATACGATCATCAAGCAGCCGGCGGCGATCATGATCCGGAAGCTCCAGAAGGTCGTCCGTACCGGAGGAATGTACTCCCCGGGACCGTAGGTCTGTTCATATTCGGCTTGCAGCTCGTGCATGCCTTTGACTTCGCCGGAGAACTTGCTGTAAGACAGGAAGCTCAGCAGATAAGGGATTTTGATCTCAAAATTGTTCTTTTCGTTGTCCGAATCAATATGCGCATACAGCGTCCAAGGCGCAGGGTCGCCCGACTTGCCCCAAAGCCCTTCGGAGGCGGCCATTTTCATCGGCTGTGTCTTCACCAAATATTGCGCCTGTTGATGGCCGAACAACGCCGTTCCGAACGAAGCGATCAAAGCAACGATGATCCCGATCGTAAAAGACTTCTTGAAAAAAGCCGCATCTTGGCGTTTCAGCATTTTATACGCGCTGACCCCGGCAATGAGGAAAGCTCCGGTCGCAAACGCGCCGAGCACGGTATGCGGGAATTCCACCCATAGTTGTCCGTTGCCGATCAAGGCGAAGAAGTCGTTCATCTCCGCACGTCCGTTATTGATCTCGAAGCCGACCGGGCGCTGCATGAACGAGTTGGCGGCCAAAATCCAGAAGGCCGATACCGTCGTGCCCAAAGCGACCAGCCAGATGCACAGGAGGTGCACCTTTTTGGACAAGCGATCCCAACCGAAGATCCACAAGCCGATGAAGGTCGATTCCATAAAGAAGGCAAACAGCGCCTCCACCGCCAGCGGCGCGCCAAAGACGTCGCCGACGAAGCGGGAGTAATCCGACCAGTTCATGCCGAACTGGAATTCCTGGAGGATCCCCGTCACGACCCCTACCGCAAAATTGATAAGGAACAACTTCCCCCAAAACTTGGCCATCCGTTTGTATTCTTCTTTCCCCTTCACGACATACATCGTCTCCATGATCGCGATAAGCAGCACCAGACCGATGGACAAGGGAACAAAGAAGAAATGGAAAATCGTTGTCACCGCAAACTGAAGGCGAGCAAGCACAATCGGATCCAGCATTTCTTTCCCTACTTTCTAAAATAATTATTATCTAAGGTGAATTCTATCACCGGATTATGAAAACGAACGGGGAAAAAATAATAATTTTGTGACAGAAATCACATGACAAATGTCACAACTATGAACGAATGCTCCAAACCTGCGCCGGATCAACGTTTTTTGACGGTCGGAAAATTATGACATTACTGTGAATGGACCTTCTTGACCCCGTCGAGCAGGTGCCTCAGCGTGAGTATCGGATGACGCCACAGCATTCGAGGTCCGGCAAAAGCCATCACCCGGCGAATGCGCTCCCGCTGGACGGCCGCATAACAGTGCACGGGGCATGCCAAGCAGGTCGTCTTGCCTTCACCAAACCGGCAGCGGTCAAGCCGCTGCTCGGCATACCGGTGAAGCTCGGCGCATTCGGCGCATAACGGCGCCAGCGCATCCTGGACGCCTTGGGCGTCCCGGGCTGCCTGCCGCGGATCGGTCCGCGCTTTGCCGCCATGCACTTTGCGGCAGTACAACGCGATCATGAGGGCTACGGTTTTCTTCTCGCGGCGAATCCGCGGCCCGCTGACGCCGGTTGTGATCAAAGCGTTCCCTTCCTTTCCGCGACACGCGGCCGGAAGGCAATTTTCCAGCCCAGCCAGGTCCCAGCGATCATCAGGACACCGTACGCAACAACGCCGAACGGAAGGGTCGTCGCCGCCCAATGCAACAAGGCGAACCCGCCCAGCAGAAGCATCAGTCCTATCATGACGATGGTTTGATTTTGCTGCCCCGCCGCTTCAAACGGCTCCGAGAAAGGCAATCCCTTGCGTAAAAGCATGAAACATAAAATGGCGTAACATTGCATCGCCAGTCCCGCCACGATCAGGTCAGGGATAATGGAAGCCCCAAACAACACGGCGAAAACGGCAGCTTCCACCACATACAAAGGTAGCATCAGCCGGACCAAGCTGGCCAGCAAAGCTCCCTTGTAAATCGGCGCTTCGCCGGAAAGCGGAGCGGTTCGATAGATCCAGGCCGCTTTATATCTGCTGGAGTAACGAAGCATCATGATTATAGTCGGCAGCATGATGCCGCTAAAATATATGAACAAATACGTACGGGAACCGGCAAGCCCCTCCAACCCCCGATCGAGTCCGTTCGAAAACAAGAAAATGAAGGGAAACACGATCGAGAACCCTAAGGAAGGATACACCTTGAGCTTAAACTCCCGCTCCGTGCCCATCGTCGACCAGGCAAAACGGAAAAAGGCGCTTTCCTGCGGCGAGGAACAAAGCAGTCCGGCGAGGCGTCGCAGCGCTTTCCCCGACCCCTGGCCGCCTTTCGCACTAGGCTCCGCCAGCTTCTGCAAATTCCGCTCCAGCGCAGGCATCAGCTTCAGGTACAGCAAGAAGGCGGCCAGCGGAACGACGACGGACAACGCCGCGAGCCCGGCATAGGCCTGGCCTTCGCCCGGATGCAGGAGGGTCTGAAACGCCGCTCCGACCCAGGCCGGCGGCAGCAGGTACTGCCACCAGGCCGGCTTGAATACAACGTCCATGGCCGTGAAATCGAACAGCCGGATCAGCACCTGATAACCGACCGTGATCGCAATCGTCATCCCGATCTGCACATAGTTGATCATGTCTTTCAGCTTCTCGCCGTCGAAAAAACGAAGCACGGCCAGATACAGCAGCGCGGTCAACACCACGATCAGCAGATCCATCAGGATCAGCTCCAGCAGCATCAGGGCAAAGAAGCCGAACCCCTGCCGAAACAGTCCCACCGCCAGCGGAATGACGGCAACCGCCCCGGTCAGGAAAAACAAATAAATAAAAATATGAACCGTCTTCGCCATGGTGATGGTGCGGCGGCTGACCGGCTTGGTCGCCAGAATGCCGCGATCCCGGATATCCAGCAGCACCGAGGAGAAATCGGAGATCATCGCGGTCATGACCATAAACATGATGATGCCGAACAAGAGGCTGACCTGAAACAGCAAATGGTCTCCCATCAATACGAACACCGAACTAAGCCCGCCAAAAATGACGTACAACCAGAGCGAACGCAGGAACTGGTTTCCGTCCTCGGCTTCGTCCTGCTGTTGTTTCTTCGATTTATTGACCAGCGTCGGTACTCTTCGCGCGTCCATCATCAGCTTGACCTGCAGAATCCGCCGCATCGCCGGATAGTCGGCGCCCATTTTCTCGAATAAAACGCGGAACCGGTCTACCACCTGAAGGGTTTTCATTTCATTCATGGGCTACACCTCTTGCACGATGGACACGAGCCGGCCGGCGATATCCTGATGCTCGTTGAACCCGGTCAATTGGTTGAAAATCTGTTCCAGCGACCCTTCGTGATTCTGTTCCTTCAATTCATCAAAGCTGCCGTCGGCCACGATACGCCCCCCGTCCAACAAGACGATCCGGCTGCTGATCTTCTCGACCACGTCCATAATATGAGAAGAATAAAAAATCGCCTTGCCTTGCGCAGCCAATAAAGCAAGCATTTCCTTGACGACCATGACGCTGTTGGCATCAAGCCCGCTGAGCGGCTCGTCCAGAAACAACACGTCCGGATTGTGCAGCAAGCTGGAAATCAGCAGCACCTTCTGCTTCATCCCTTTGGAAAACGTCGTAATCCGGGTGTTAAACACGTCTTGCAAGCCGAACTCATGCATCATCCGGCGGGCTTTCATTTCGGCCTCATCGGCGGATAACCCGTACAACTCCCCGATGAACGTCAGGTACTCCCGCGCCGTCAGCGTATCGTAAATCTCGGCGACTTCCGGGACGTATCCGATCCGCCTCTTGTAGCCGGCATCGCCATCGCCGGGGCGTTGTCCAAATACCTGAACCTCTCCCTCATATCCTTCAACCAGGCCGAGCATGATCTTAACGGTCGTGCTCTTGCCCGCCCCGTTTGGCCCGATGTAGCCGATAATCTGCCCCGGATACACCTCCAAATCGACGCCGTTCAGAACTTGGCGCCCTCCGTAGCTCATGCGTAAATCCGCCAGTTTAATCACCGGTTCCCTCGTTGTTGTCATCGATTCAACTCCTTTCCAATGTCCCTATTTTACCATAGTTTTCCTTATGAAAGCGGATGAATTCCTCATACAAAAAGGCATCCCCCGAACCTAAGCGGTACGGGAAATGCCATATTTATTCAAAAGGGATCGCTTATCCCTGGGTATTGGTCGGAATAAAGCCGCTGATATCCACGCCAAGCCCTTGCGCAAGGCGCATGCCGTATTCCTGGTCGGCGCGGAAGAAGTTGCACACGGCGCGCAGCTGCACTTGCTCCGGCGTCTGCTTCAGATCGTTCACCAGGTTGGCGATGAGGTGATCCTTCTCCTCCGCTGTGAAGCTCCGGTACAGCTCGCCCGCTTGGGTGAAATCGTCGGTTTTGGCGATTTTCTCGCGGCCGATCTGCCCGCTGACCGGCACCACGCTGTCGCGATAAGCCGGATCTTCCTTGGGACTCGAATCGAAGCTATTCGGTTCATAATTGATCGGCGACGGATCCTGCTTCACGTTCATGAAGCCGTCCCGCTGATGGTTGCGCACCGGGGCATACGGGCAGTTGATTGGGATCTGCAAGTAGTTGGCGCCAAGCCGGTAACGCTGGGTATCCGGATAGGAGAACAATCGGCCCTGCAGCAGCTTATCCTCGGACGGTTCGATGCCGGGAACGAGCACGCTTGGCGAAAAGGCCGACTGCTCCACCTCCGCGAAGAAGTTCTCGGGGTTGCGGTTCAGCGTCATCGTGCCGACTTTCACCAGGGGGTAGCGATCTTCCGGCCACACCTTGGTCGGATCGAGCGGGTCGAAGCTCCAAAGATCCAGATCCTCCACCGGCATGAGCTGCACGTTCAGCTCCCATTGCGGGAATTCCCCGCGCTCGATATGCTCGTGCAGATCGCGCGTCGCATGATTGAAGTCGCGTCCCTGCACTTCACGGACTTCATCCGCCGACAGGTTCTTTACGCCCTGCTTCGATTTCCAAGTGTATTTCACGTACGTGATCTTGCCCTCGGCATTGATCCATTTGAACGCGTGAACGCCGAAACCGTCCATCTGGCGATAATTGGCCGGCGTCCCGTTGTCCGAGAACACCCAGGTCATCATATGCGTGGATTCGGTCGACAGCGTCATGAAATCCCAATACCGCGCCGGGTCCTGGATGTTCGTGTCCGGAGCGGGCTTCAGCGAATGCACCATGTCCGGAAACTTGATCGCGTCGCGGATGAAGAAGACAGGCAAATGGTTCCCCACCAAATCGTAGTTGCCTTCTTCCGTATAAAACTTCACCGCAAACCCCCGCGGATCGCGCGCGGTCTCCGGAGAGCCCTGGCCGTGAATGACTGTGGAGAAGCGGACAAACACCGGGGTTTCGCGCCCGGCCTCCTGCAGAAAATGGGCTTTCGTGTATTCCGCCATGCTGCGGTCGGTAACGAATACGCCATGGGCGCCCGCACCTCTGGCATGCACGACGCGTTCCGGAATCCGTTCGCGGTCGAAATGACCCAACTTCTCGAGCAAATGATAGTCCTCAAGCAGCGTCGGGCCGCGTCCCCCCGCCGTTCGGGAATTTTGATTATCGCCTACCGGAGCTCCCTGATTTGTCGTCAACCGGTTATCCATTCTATCCTTCCTTTCGATTTATTACTATACTTAGACTTATTCTAAAAACTATAATAAATAGTACCACGTCCGCCTCCGGACTGCATGAAGGTTCCATGAGGGCTTGATGAAGAAAGTATCGTTATTATGAGAATATGGGGAGACCGGTGCGAGTATGTCACTTTCCGTAGGGCTACCCGTCTCGGCCATTGCCGGCCATTTGAAAATCAAACCCGGGAGTGCTATACTCACCCTGAAATTAAGTAAGCAGATAGAGAAGGAGCGACGCTACATGGAATTCGTAACTTTAAATAACGGATTGCAAATGCCCAAGCTCGGGTTCGGGGTATGGCAGGTGCCTGATGAAGGAGCGACCGCCGCTGTAACCAAGGCGCTGGAGGTAGGCTATACCTCGATCGATACGGCGATGATTTACCGCAACGAGGTTGGGGTCGGCAAAGCGATCAAGCAATCCGGCATCGCCCGCGAGAAGCTGTTCATCACCACGAAAGTGTGGAACAGCGATCAAGGCTACGACAGTACGCTGCGCGCCTATGACGAAAGCCTGGCAAGACTCGGACTCGATTACGTGGATCTGTACCTGATTCACTGGCCGATGCCGCAAGTGGACCAATACGTGGAGACGTACAAAGCGCTCGAGAAGCTGTACCGCGACGGACGGGTTAAAGCGATTGGCGTATGCAACTTCGAGATCGAGCATCTGGAACGCCTGTTGAATGAAACGGAAATCAAACCGGTGCTGAACCAGGTGGAATGCCATCCGCATCTGGCTCAGACCGAGCTGAAGGCCTTCTGCGCCAAGCACGGTATTTTCGTAGAAGCGTGGAGTCCGTTGGAGCAAGGCGGCGAAGTGCTGACCGATACCGTGGTCAAATCCATCGCCGTAACGCACGGCAAAACGCCAGCGCAGGTCGTCCTCCGCTGGCATCTGCAGAACAATACGATCGCGATCCCGAAATCGGTCACCCCTTCGCGGATCGAGGAGAACTTCAACGTGTTCGATTTCCGGCTCACCGACGCCGAAATGAAGCAAATCGACGGCCTGAACCTCAACCGCCGCAAAGGCTCGCATCCGAACGAGATGCACGTGCGTTAAGCTTCATTCTTCGGTTTCTCAGCTAACGGACTCCACGGACCTTATTGGTCCATTTCCCGGTTATTTCCCGCTGTAACGGACTCTAATGACCTTATTGGGGCCCCTTGAGGGAAAGTTCGCCGTTTCAGGCCGGATTAAGGGCTCCTGAGTCCGTTAAAATTAGAAATTTGAACATGCACCATAATAACGGCCTCTGAGTCCATTAGCAGGCAAATGCAAAAGAACGGGTTGCCCGGGACTTCCCCAGGCATCCCGTTCTTTTGCAATATTACTGAATCCCTTCCTGCACTTCTTTGATCATTTCCGGAACCGACATCAGCCCGCCGCCGGAGAGATACCAGTAGCTCGGGTCAAGATACACGATCTTGCCGTCTTTATAGGCATTCGTCTTCTTGACGAGGTCGTTCTCGACGATTTCCTTGGCAGGGGTCGCCTGTTTGCCTTCCTCCGTGACGACCGCATCGCGATCCACGACAAACAAGTAATCCGGGTTCTTCTCGGCGACGAATTCGAAGGAGATCGAGTTCCCGTGGGTATCCACCTTAATGTTCTCGTCCACCGGCGTGACTCCCAATACGTCATGGATTAAGCCAAATCGCGAACCTGGACCGTACGCGCTGACTTTGCCGCCGGTCGTCAGGATAATCAGCCCCTTTTTGCCGCCGGCCGTAGCCAGATCGTTCACCGCTTTGACCGAATCGTTAATCGCCGCCAATGCCTCCTCTGCTTCTGCTTCTTTCCCGAAAAGCTCGGCGATAGTCGTCACGTTCTCCGTGAAGGATTCCATATATCGCTGCGTGTCGACGCCCATAAAGATCGTCGGAGCGATCTTGTTCAGCTCCTCATACGCTTCGGACGAACGTCCGGAGATGAAAATCACGTCCGGCTTCAGCGCGTTGAGCTTCTCGAAATCCGGCTCGAACAGCGTGCCGGCATTCGTATACTTGCTGTCGTTGTATTTCTCCAGGTGGCCCGGCAAATTGCCCTGCGGCACGGCCACGACCTCCACGCCAAGTTTGTCGAGCGTTTCGAGCGTTCCGTAGTCGAATACGACGACCTTGGCCGGATTCTTCTTCAAGGTCGCTTCGCCGAGTTGATGCTTGATCGTGATCTCTTCATTTCCGGCAGGCGTTGCCGCCGCCGGCTCCGCCGTGTCGGTTCCGGCCGAATTGGCCCCCGTTGCCGCCGTATTGCCGCCCCCATTGTTGCCCCCACTACTGCCGTTCGCGCCGCATGCGGCTAGCGCAAATACCAACGTTAATGCAGCAAGCATAAACGTGATCTTCTTCGCTTTCGCTTTCACTTTGAAACTCCCCCTCATCTTGTCATATGGCATTAAAATACACGCAAATTTTGTTGCCGCCGATCTCCTGGACCGGTATGTCCATGTCGTAAACCTCCCGCAGCACGGACGGTTCGATAATTTCATCCGTCGGGCCTTCCTTGACCACTTTGCCATCCTTCAGCGCTACGATGTAATCGGAATAGCAGGAGGCAAAATTGATGTCGTGGATGACCAAAATCACCGTTTTCCCCAATTCGTCCACCAATCGGCGCAACACCTTCATGATCTGCACCGAATGGTTCATATCCAGATTGTTCAAAGGCTCGTCAAGCAGCACATATTCGGTGTTCTGTGCGATGACCATGGCGATGAACGCCCGCTGCTTTTGCCCTCCGCTTAATTCGTCCAGATACTTATGCTGCATGGACTCCAGATGCATATAACGGAGCGCTTCATCGACATACGCTTCGTCGTCTTTCGTCAGTCGCCCCTGGGAATACGGGAACCTTCCGAAATTAACGAGATCTCGCACCGTAAGCCGAATATTAATATGATTGGACTGCTTGAGAATCGAAATTTTCTTGGCAAGCTCTCCGCTTTTCCAATTTCCGATTTCCCGGCCCTCGATTTGGATCTCTCCCTCATCCTTGGCAATGAGCCGGCTGATCATGGACATCAAGGTGCTTTTTCCCGCCCCGTTCGGTCCGATAAAGGAAGTGATCCTGCCCTTGGCGATCTCCAGCGACACGTTGTCGACGACCTTTTTGCCGCCATATCGTTTCGTTACTCCACTGACCTTTACCACGATTTATTCTCCTTTAACAGCAGATAGATGAAGTACACTCCGCCGACAAAGTTGATGATGACACTAAGCGAAGTGGAGAAGGTAAATACTCTTTCGACGATCAGTTGACCGCCGACCAGGGCGATGAAGCCGATCAGGGAAGCGCCGAGAATCAACGTCTTATGGCGGTAGGTGTTCAGGAACTGGTACGCCACATTGGCGACCAGCAGGCCGAGAAACGTAATCGGTCCGACCAACGCCGTCGAGATGGAAATCAAGATCGCCACGACGATCAGCATCCGCTTGACGACATACTCATAGCCGACGCCGAGGTTGACCGCATGATCCCGCCCTAAAGCCAGCACATCCAGATATTTGGCGAATCTCGTAAAATAAAGCGCCACCAACAATACCCCTGCCAGCGATATCAGCAATAAATCGGAATGGACGTTGTTAAAGCTGGCGAACATTTTGTCCTGAATCACCAGGAATTCATTCGGGTCGATGAGCTTCTGCAGAAAGGATGTCACGCTGGAGAAGAACGTACCGAATATAATTCCGATTAGCAGAAGGTGATAAATGTTGCGTCCTTCCTTGCGAAACAGCATCCGGTAGAGCAGCATCGCAAACACGACCATCAAACCGACCGCCATGACGAAGCGCAGATTTTGGCTCATCATCGTCAAAGCCGTGCCTCCGATCAGGAACACGATCACCGTCTGCAGTAGCATGTATAGCGAATCCAGCCCAATGATGCTCGGCGTCAAGATCCGGTTGTTCGTAATCGTCTGGAACACGACCGTGGAGAAAGCAATGGCGGTACCCGTGAGCAGGATGGCGATCAGTTTCTTTCCCCGCCGCGGTAATATGTAATCCCACTGTCCTCCCGCATCGATCGTCATGAAGACGATCGCAAGCAGAACGGCGATGACGACAAGGGTCCACAGTTTGGCTTTATGGCTCATAGGTCTTTCTCCTCATCAGCATATACAGGAAGACCCCGCTTCCGATTACCCCGACGGTCAGTCCGATTGACACTTCGTACGGATAGATGATCACCCGGCCTAAAATGTCGCAGGCCAGCACGAAAACCGCGCCAAGCAAAGCCGTATGCGTCAAATTGTCTTTCAGATTGTCGCCGCGGAACATTGTAACCAGATTCGGAATGATCAGTCCGAGAAAAGGAATCGATCCGACCGTCAGCACGACGACGGCGGTCACCAGCGCCACTAAGCCCAATCCGATATTGACGACCTGCTTGTAGTTCAATCCGAGATTCACGGCAAATTCCTCGCCCATGCCCGCCACCGTAAACTTATTGGCATAAATATAGGAAAGCACCACCAGCGGGACGCTGATATACAGCAACTCGTATCGGCCCTGCATGATCATGGAGAAATCCCCGTACAGCCAGGCGGACATGCTCTGAATCAGATTGTATTTGTAAGCGAAGAAGGTTGTCGCCGATTCAACGATACCGCCAAACATCAGCCCGACCAGCGGGATGAAGATCGCATCCTTGTATTTCACCCGATTGAGGATCGCCATAAAAAGATAAGTGCCCAGCAGGGCGAATACGAAGGCGACGGACATCTTAACGAGCGGCCCTGCGGCCGTAAAGACGAGCAGCGCGACCATAATGCCGAAGCTCGCCGAATCCATCGTCCCCGCCGTTGTCGGGGACACGAATTTGTTGCGGGTCAGTTGCTGCATGATTAACCCGACGATGCTCATGCTGACGCCGGCGATAATCAGGCTGATCAACCGGGGAATCCGGCTGATGCGCAAGAGCTCCCATTGCTCGGGGTCGAACTGCAGCAGCGCCGCAAGCGACACCTCCCCGACGCCGATAAACAAGGAGACGAGGGATAGGATAACCAACAGCACTACCATGTAAGTTTTCTTCATAAAATGTTCGTCCTTACTTTCCTTCCCCTGGCCAGGAGGAAGTTCAAGTTTCTCGCTGCCGGCAGGACAGACGATTTGTGATAATGATATTCATTATCAATTAGTTAAATTATACTGTCTCTTTTTTGTCACTGTCAACCATTTTAAAATTGAAATTATGCATGACAAAAAGGCACTCGCCCTGGCTCAGGCTCCCTGCGGAGTCCCCTGAACGAAGCGAATGCCCGATGTTCCTAAGGCTCAAAACCTACAACTCAACCCGCCGTCTCTCGCGCGCCGAAGCCAAGCAGGCTTCCAGTACGGCCATGCCTTTGACCGCGTCGGCCGGGGTAAAGCGCGGCGGACGTTCGCCGAACGCGGCGGCGGCGAAATCATCCAGCTCGGCCACGTACGGATCGGCCGATGCCGGTGTCTCCGTGCGTTTCTCCCCGCGCACGGTAACGGTAAAAGCGGCGTCTTCCCCGCCGGCGGTGAAGGCCAGCGGCAGCTCGATCGTCCCTTCCGAGCCGACGATTTCCAGCAGTTGGCGGTGTTCGGTCCACATCCCGCAGTCGAACGTCAGGCCGATGCCGCCGGGGAATTCCGCCAGCCCGGAAGCCATCATGTCGACGCCCCCGTGACGGTCGGAGTACTGGGCCAACACGGTGACCGCCTCCGGCTCCTGGCCGAGCAGAAACCGCGCCGCGCTGAGCGGATAGCAGCCGACATCGTACAGCGAGCCTCCGCCCCATTCCGGCTTGAGCCGGATGTTGGCCAGATCCTCGGCGTTGTTGAACGTAAACGCCCCGCGGATGGCGCGGAGTTCGCCGATCTCGCCGCCCTCAAGGATGGCCCGAATCCGGCTCCAGCGCGGATGATGGCGGTACATGAACGCTTCCGCCAGTACGACGCCGGCTTTGGCGGCCGCCGCCGCCATTTCTTCGGCCTCGGCGGCCGTCAGTGCAAGCGGCTTCTCGCACAACACATGCTTGCCGGCTTCGGCCGCGCGAATCGCCCATTCTTTATGCAAGTGGTTAGTCAGCGGAATATACACGGCATCGATGTCCTTGTCCGCCAGCAGCTCTTCATAGCTTCCGTATCCCTTCGGGACGCCAAACCGGCCTGCGACCTCGAGGCTTTTCTCCAGATTGCGGCTGGCGACTGCGGCAAGGCTCCCCGTTCTGGACTGCTGAATCGCCGGCATGACCGCTTTGATCGCGATGCCGGCGCAGCCGACGATGCCCCATCGCAGCTGCCGATTGTTGCTTGGTTCCATGGCTTATACCCTCTTTTCCCGTGGTTATCCCCTTCATTGTACCTGTCCGGCGTTAGCAAGTATAGAGGCCCTCCGTCTGATGAAAAACCCATAAACGGGGTATAGTAATCCAAGAGAATTGGATCTACACCATACTTCAGCCAAGGAGACGATCGACCTCATGGAAAACCTGCACGAATTCGTCGAAAAGGTTCAGGATCAGCAGCAGAAGCAAGCCAAGAACAAAAAAAGCGGCCACGGCAACCCGGCCGGCCAGCTTCCGACCAAACAGCATGGCACGCAAAAATAAAACCGCCGCAAAAAGCCGCTCACAGTACGCTGTGCAGCGGCTTTCGGCATTTTTGTTTATCCTTCAAACTTATCTTGGCCGGTTATGAATTCGTTCAGCGTCTCTCCGCCTTCGGTGCGGTGGTTCTTAATCGTGGCCAAGCGGCCGTTCTGCGCTTCTCCGCCGTTGCCGGTCGTTTGGTTCTGCCCGTTGCTGCTGCCGTTTCCCGTGCCGGGCTTGCGTTGCTGCTTGTTATTTTCCATGTCGTTCTTACCTCCTGAGCGGTTCTGATGGATGGGAAAGGTCGCTCTGCCTATTCCTTGGGTTAGCGTTTCTTCCTCAGGATGTTTTTATTCCCGGCGGATAGACTGGACTTAGGTCCAGCTTCTCGGCTCCCCCAGAGACTGAAGTCATCCTTGCGCTTTTGTAGTATGCTGGTATCAGTTAAGTACATAGGCAAAGGAGATTGGATATGAATTTGAATAAAAAATCATGGATTGGACCCGCGCTTATCTTGCTCGGTATCTACCTCCTCTTCTTCCGCAAGGAAGCGATCAGCGCGGGAACGCTCTTCGGCAACTTCTGGCCTACCCTGTTCATCCTTCCGCTCGGTCTGTTCTTCCACTGGATGTATTTCTCGGTCACCAATCGCAGGGCAACCGGATTGCTGATTCCCGGGGGGATCCTCTTCACCGTCGGCCTGGTTTGCCAGATCGCCACGTTGTTCGACAGTTGGCAGTATTTATGGCCGGGCTTTATTTTGGCCCCGGCCGTCGGCTTGTTTGAGTTCTATTGGTTCGGCAACCGCAACAAATACCTGCTGATCCCCATCAACATCTTGACGGTGCTTTCGCTGTTGTTTTTCGCCGTTTTCTCGCTGGGATCGCTGTACAATCGGCTGGTATTCGGCCAGCCGGTCTTGGCCATCGCCCTGATCGCCATTGGCGCGGGCGTGATGATCGCTCCGAAGAAACGAATTTGACGTTTCGCCTCCAGCGCGCAAAGAGCCGTCCGGATAAACCGGGCGGCTCTTGGTTTTGTTTATTTTATGCACCCAGTTGCCCAAGGCTGGCGCTCGGTCCGCACCGTTTGCCCGGAACGGACCGCCTCCTCGAGCATGAGCGACAGGTATTGATCTTGCGCGGCCTCCGCCAAGCTGTAGAAGGAGGGGCCGCCCTGTACGTAGTGCCCCATGCGTTCCAAGCTGGTGGCGATGGCAATCTCTTCGTCGCTAAGCCGTCCCGGGCGGAACGGGTTCTCGTAGACCCATTCGGAGCCGGCCAGCACGCCCTCGTGGTAGTATCCCAAGAGGCTGCCGTCTTGGCCGGCATCCATCCGGCGCAGCTGCAGCTCGACCGGGGTGCGAAAATCGCGGAGATAGCGAAGCTCTACGCCGTCGATTTCGCCCCGGATACCGCGCACCAGCACGCGATGGCGCCGGATCGGCGAGAAATATTGGTCGTAGGTGAAATCGAACAAAGCCGTCCGCTCGCCGAAACGCAGCAGCGCGATCGTCTGGGCCGAGGAGACGATCCGCTCCCCCGCCGGCCATCCGCCGCGGCCGGGCCCCTGGACCAACGGGGACGCCATCTGCTCCCCGCGGATTTCCGCTTCCTCGAATCCGACCCCGAGCAGTTGCCGAATCAGGCTGATCCCGTGGTAGCCGTGCCCCGCGGAGACCTGCACATGCGACACCTCGCCCAGCAGGCCCGACCGTGCGATGGCGAGGCGGGCCGCGTGCATCGGCTGGAACAGGAACTGCTCGGCCACTTGGACTTTTGCCGCGGAGCCCACCGCCTCATAAAGCCGCAGCAGCCCCTCCAAATCGGGCGCCGGCGGCGTCTCCGTCAGGACGGGGATGCCCGCTGCGGCGAGCCGGATCAGGTACTCCGGCGTAACCGTGCGGGGCAGCGACAGCACGGCGAAATCGAAGTTCCGCCGCTCCAGGAACGCCTCGAGACGCGAAGTGACCGGGACGCCCCAAATTCGGGCGGCTTCCCGGCCTTTCGCTTCGTCCCGCATATAAATCTCTCCGATTTCCAAACGCTCCGGCAGCGCGCGGGCAATGCGCAAGTAAAACTCTGCCCGCCAACCGCCGCCGATTAGGCCAAACCGAATCTTGTCCATCTCGTCTTTCGCCTCCGCCTCAAATCAAGCTGACCTAAGGAAAGCACGGATCGTGCCGATTCCCCGCCGGTCGTATGGTCAGAAGGGAAACAAGGCGGCGATGCCCAGCGCAACAACGCGTGCCGCATTGGTCAGCAGGAAATTTTGCACCGACAAGCCAAACGTAAACTGCTTGGTTGGCTGTGCGGTAAACGTTTTGATATTTTTCGACACCGGCACCACCGTCAGGAGCACCAGCAATAGGATTAACGGGTGAACCCCAAGGATCGCCAGTACGATCACATCCGCATAGGCCGCATAATACAGCAGCTTAAACAGGATGAGCGCCGGACCTTTCCCGATGTACACCGGCAGGGTGTAGCGTTTATTATCGATGTCCTCGTCCATATCGCAAATATTGTTGGCCAACATGATGTTCGCGATGCCGAGGACCGCCGGAATGGAGATCAGAAACACCAGCAGCGTCTCCAGCAAATGGACCTGCAACGTCAACGCGCCGCCCTCCAGCGTCAGCGCTGCCAAGCGATCGCCCGCATGGATATAAGCCGATACGAATATAATAACAAATCCCATGAACAACCCGGAAAAAATTTCGCCTAGCGGCATCCGTGAGATGGGAATCGGCCCGAAGGAATACAAAATGCCGACCGCAAACGACAATCCGCCGAGCACCAGCAACAGCCAACCCGTCTGCAGGAACAGCATGACTCCAGCGGCCACCGCGATGACGAACATTAGAATAATCAGCGCCAGCACCGCCGCCGGATTCATGTTGTATTTCACGATGGCGTTGTGCTTCTCGTAGCCGTAACCCTGCTTGCGAGCCGCCTTTTTGAAATCGTAATAATTGTTGATTGCCGTCGTCGTCATGTCGAAGCTGAGCAGGGAAACCAGCATGAGCACAAAATGCCCGGGCTCGAATACATGGAACCGGTAAACGGCATAAATCGTACCGAACAGCAGCGGAATCATGCTGGCCGCCTTTGTTTGGATCTCTACCAGCTTGAGAAATTTGGTGATCGCCATTCTCCATCATCCTCTTCCATCTAGTTAAAAAGAGGATATCTTATTTTTGAAATAATAGCTGTTGGATATGTCCTTGACAGACACGATCACCGGATTTCCGAGCTCCGGTTTGTTTGCCAGGCCTGACGGGTTAGGCTAAAATGCTAGGTAGTCGTATCTATAAATGATGGAAGAGGGGGGCGCATATTGTCTATGTTTTCCAGAGAAGACCTGATCGGATCGTTGATCTTTCTCCTCATCCTGGGCGTCGTCGCCGTTTGGAATCTGCGGAAGATGGCCTCCGGGTCGTACGATCTCAAGGCGCTGCGCAAACGCGGCCTGATGTGGACCGAAGTCGCGGTCGCCCTATTCCTCCTGCAGTTGCTGCTGCGTAAAGGGGACTCTCGCTTCTTGCTCATCCTCGGCATGGTGGTGTTGTTTGCCGCAAGCCAGTGGCTGGGGGCGCTCTATTTGGAACGAAAAGAAAGCCGTGGGACGAAGCAGTAGGTCAGTTGGGCAGCGGCGCGTTCCCTTCGGTGGTGACCCGAATGGAGTCGCCGCCCCGCTTGACGTCGTACATCGTCGCATCGGCGAGCCGAAGCATGTCCTCCAGGCTGGCGTTCCCGTCCGGCGACATGCTGATCCCGATGCTCGCCGATACGCCGATCCGCATTCCCCGGTACATATAACCATCGGCCAGACTCGACCGGATGCGATTCATGACCTTCGTGACGGCTTCCTCATTCAAGTCCACCAGCAGAATCACGAATTCATCCCCGCCCAAGCGGCACACCATATCCTGAGCCCGCACCTGAGATACAAGCCGGCCTGCGATATGCTTCAGCAATTCATCCCCGGCCTCATGCCCGAACGTATCGTTCACTTCCTTAAAGTTGTTCAGATCCAGAAACATCAGGACCAGCGGAATCCCGCCTTGGTCTGCGTACTCCGCATACTTCGCGGCAAACTTCGTCCGGTTCGGCAGCCCGGTCAGTTCATCATGGTATGCCAGATATTGGATCGTCTCCTCTAACTGCTTCCGCTCGGTAACCTCGATAATGACTCCCTCCAGCCGGACAAGGTTTCCCAGGGAATTGAAATAAGGCCTTCCCCGGCTTTGAATCCATTTGATTTCCCCGTCGGGGCAGATAATACGGCATTCCTTCACCGAGCTTGTCCGTTTGATGAGCAGCTCCTGCTGCACCTCGTTAAACAGGCCGAGATCCTCGGGATGAATAAACTCCTGCACCCGGCTCACGTGGCCCATCAAATAGCTGCGCGAATAGCCGGTGATCCGTTCGAATCCGTCGGACACCTCAAGTTTCATGGTGCTTAAATCGTAGGTCCAGATCCCGACGGATACGCTTTCGAGGATATTTCGCAACCGAAGCTCGCTGTGTTCGGCGCGCTGGGACAATTTTTTCGTAATCAAGATGTAAATTAAGGAAAAGGACAAGATAAACAGCCCGTAGATCAGAAAATACGCGGCATCGGAATGATCCACCCTGCCGGTGAATAAAGGTTCCGTGTGGACGAGCATATAATACAACACCGAGATCAGGTGCAGCGAACCCGCCAAAACAACGGCCGCGTAATTGAAATAAATCAAGCTGAGGAGCGGCAGCAGTCCCAGAAATATATAGCTCGTCACCGTCATATCCTTCATGACCGTAACGTTAAGATATACGAACAACAACACGATGGTCAGCATCATGGTGAAACGCGGCCAGCGGCGGCTGCCGACAAGGCCGGCAAGAATCAGCAGCATAGCGGTGCCCATAACCAGCGGACCGGCATCGAAATGCCAGCTGACGAACATATGAATCAAACTGGCAAAGGCAAAAAAAACGGCAAGCAGCCTCAGCATCCAAACATTTTTGTTATGAATTTGTTGGGTATCCATACGCATTGCTACCCCCTATTTGCTGACGCTTGGTCATACTCAACCGCTGGGAATTTTTAGGTACAAAGGACTACGTCTAAAGAAATATTATACTACAATCACAAATTTGTGCTATAGTTTTTGCTCCGGTCCGCCAAACCAAAAAAGCCGGGGGGTCGCTCTCCGGCTTTGGCTTGTTATTCGGCAGGTTCAGGGAACATATTGCTGTACGATTCGCACGACTTTGCCGTTCTCCAAAGTAAGATGGTACGGGAACTGGCTGAGGTCGAGCAGGTCCGTCTTTGGGAACAACTCGCCGAATCGATGCAGGGATACCGCTTCATCCGCTACGATCTCGATATCCTGCGGTTGTCCGGTGCGGTCATAAATCTGCAACAGAACCACGGCGTCCGGGGAAACCGGGTAATTGGCCGCTTCCTCGGTGTCATTCACGATATAGTACCCGTCCGGGGGACCGTCGATCCCGACTTCCGGTTCGCGTTCGGCCATTGCGGCCGACGCCTCCTCTCCCTGATACCACATGATCGGGTCACCGGTCAGCGATCCGCCGTCAGGGGCGAGATTCACTGCGTTCAAATATACCGTAATCGTGATCATCTCCGGTGCCTGGATTTCCGCCATCCCGACGGCCGCCGTCATGCTCCCCGCTCCCGCAAGGGACCCTACGGATGCCGGTGCCTTGGCGTCGAATGCTGGCAGCAACACAACCAGCGCCAGGGGAACCAGCGCCGCAAACCAATTTTTCATGTCAGATCCGCCTTTCTATGTCAGCACATAAAGCGAATTACAGCTTCATTATATGACGGCCCGCCGAAAAAAGGGTCTCACCCGGGTTAAAACGGGTAACAAAATCTTCTTCACTTCTTAAAGTGTTAATGTGCCGGGAAAAAGGCCAGTTGAATGACGAAGATCACGCCAAAAACGTAAAGCAGCGGATGGACTTCCCGCCCTTTGCCGCTGACCAGCTTCATCACGGGGTACGTGATGAAACCGACGGCGATGCCGGTGGCGATGCTTGCCGTGAGCGGCATCATCAATAGGATGGCGAAGGCCGGGAACGCTTCGTCGAACGATTTCCATTGGATGCGGGCCAGTCCCTCCATCATAAAGCAACCGACGATGATCAGCGCCGGGGCGGTGATGGCCGGAAGCCCGGAAATAGCCCCGACCAGCGGAGAGATGAACATCGACAGCAGGAACAGCGCCGCCACGACGAGCGACGTCAAACCGGTGCGTCCGCCCGCAGCGACGCCGGTCGTCGACTCAATGAAGGCGGTCGTCGGGCTCGTGCCGAACATCGAGCCGACCGTGGTCGCCGTCGCGTCAGCAAGCAGCGCGGCCTTGGCTCGAGGAAGCTCTCCGTTCTTCATCGCACCGGTTTGCTCGGTGACGCCAATCAACGTGCCTGTCGTATCGAACAACGTGACGAGCAGGAATGCGAATACGGTCGTGTACAGTCCATGGCTGAAGACGCCGGACAAATCCAAGTCGAAGAACACCGGAGCCGGCGGCGCGGACACGAGGCCGGACAATTGAAGCTGGCCGGTGAAATAACCGAGCACTGCGGTCAGCGCCATGCCGATGAACAACGCGCCGGGGATGTGGCGGGCCATCAGCACGAGCGTTGCGAACAAGCCGAACAAAGTCAGCAAGGTCACCGAACGGTGCAAATCGCCGAAGGTCACCAGATTATCGGGATTGGCGACGACGATCCCGGACATTTTCAAACCCAGGAAAGCGATGAACAACCCAATCCCTGCGGTAATGCCAAATTTCAGCGAATCGGGAATCGCCCGGATCAGCGCTTCCCGCAGCCGGGTCAGGCTCAACAGCAGAAACAGCACCCCGGCGAGGAACACCGTGCCGAGCACCGTCTGATACGACAACCCGGTGCTGGCAACGACGCTCGTAAAATAGGCGTTCAACCCCATTCCGGGCGCGATGGCGATCGGATGATCGGCGAACAACGCCATAAACAACGTGCCCGTTACGGCCGCAATGACCGTGGCCATAAACACCTGATCAAACGGAACACCCGCAGCGCTAAGCACCGCGGGATTAACCACCAAGATGTAGGCCATTGCCAGAAACGTGGTTAGCCCGGCGAGCAGTTCGGTTCGAATGGTAGTTCCATGTTCTTTAAGTTTGAAAAAACGTTCCATAAAAACGGATACCCCTTCCTTATGTACTCTCTTGTTGTCAGTATTGCCATATTCGGGAACTTGTCTTCCCTCTTGATGGCTTTCGGTTGCAGGCTGCGCCTAGTTGTCAACCCAGCCCTTGGCATGGTCGCGGACAATCCCCGCGAGGACATCCAGCCACTCCGGCCGATCGTTCAAGCAAGGGGCCAGCGTAAGCCCATCGCCGCCGATGCCCGCAGAGCCGCCGCTATCGCTATGAACAGCGAAGTCCTCCTTCGCTTCAACTCCCAGTTCGTGCAACGTTTCCAGGCAGTCGGCCACAAAGCCGGGAGCGAACACCAACGGGCGTATCGCGCCGCCGGCGGCCATACGACGCAACTGCTCCTCGGTGGATGGCCCCAACCATTTTTCTGGGCCAAACCGCGACTGGTACGCCATGTCCCATTGCTCCGGCAACCAGCCCATCGCCTCCGCCAAAAGGCGCGCGGTTTCGCGGCACTGCTCCGGGTACGGATCGCCACCGGCGGCATAACGCTGCGGAATCCCGTGAAAGCTGAGCAGGAAGCGGTCCGGTGTTTGCGGAAGGCACCGCAGCAGCTCCGCCAGGTGGGTTTGCATCGCCCGGATATAGCCGGGATGATCGAAGAAGGCACCGGCCAGGCGAAGTTCCGGCACGAAACGCTTCGCGGCTGGCCCCAAGCGGCGGTCCTTGCCGAGGGCGGCAAAGCAAGCCGCGTCATAGATTGCAGCGGTGGTGGTCGACGAGTACTGCGGGAACAGCGGCAGGACGAGGATTCGGTCCGCCCCCGCCGCTTCCAGGCGGCTCATCGCCTGGGCGATGTCCGGTTCGCTGTAGGCGAAGCCCAACTCGACCGCGTAGCCGTCGCCGAGCCGCTGCTGCAGGCCACTTTGCTGCTGGCGCGATATCTCAAGCAGGGGAGAACTCTCTTTCCCCCAGATACGGGCATACATCCTGGCCGAACGCTTCGGCCGGACGGTCAGGATGACGCCGCGCAGCAACGGCTGCCACAGCAGCGGCGGGAAATCGATGACGCGCCGGTCGGACAGAAAGCGGCGTAAAAAGGGCCGCACCGCCTGAGCGGTCGGCTCGGCAGGCGTGCCGACCTGCGCCAGCAGCACGCCGATCACGCGGGATGATTGGGACACCTTTCACTCACTCCCGTTCAGTTAGATTCTTATTTGCGTTACATTTGCGGGTAAACCAAAACCTCCTATGCCATCATCCCCGTTCGCCGCCGGATGTTCAATCGAAATCGGTAAGATTGCCAGAAAGTTCACAATTATCACGCTCTCTAAGTTCCGAGTCCTGGTATCCCTGCCCCCTCCTTTTCCCTCCTTTTGCATTATTATCCCTTTCGCTCAGAGTACGAGGGGTGGGCGTTGGGGATGGGGGGTGTGGGGGAAGTAGGGCTTCAGATTAGGTAAGACCAAGATAATGGATAAAAAATCAGATCTGAAAAACTTAATGGAATTTAGTGGGATTAAGGACTTGATATAGGAACACATGTTTGGTATAATGAAGAAAAACGAACGCATGTACGTAATTTTATAATATGGAGGCGGGCGGACATGGAAGTCAAGGCGGGAATGGATCTTCAATCACTTAGCGGACGTTATCATAACGAGCAAGAGTGCATGGAGGCGCTGATCGCGATGAAGTGGCCAAACGGTTTTGTCTGTCCACGCTGCGCTCATACTGGGTGCAGCCGTCTGACCTCTCGGCGTATTCCCTTGTTCGAGTGTGCAAGGTGCGCGCATCAAACGTCGGCTTTGGCCGGCACAATTTTCGAACGAACTCACCTCCCCCTAATGAAATGGTTCCGGGCGCTGGAGTTGTTCCTGCTCCAAGACGGCATTTCGGCGATGCGGCTGTGCCAGGTGATCCGGGTCACCTACAAGACCGCCTGGCTGATGCTGCAGAAAATACGCCATGCTGTCGGGGAGTTCGATGCCCGGGAACTGCTCAAAGGGGACGTGAAGGTGAACAGTGATCTGTATGGATGCAATCCGCACCGAAATCAGTTTCCGCATCCGTATGCCACGGCGGTCGTAGCGGGGTGCACAGTGACGGAATCGGGCGAGCCCGAGCACGTCAAAATCCACCTGTTGCCGCAGAAAAGAGGGGACGGACAAAGGGCTAACCGTCGCGAACTTGCTTCGTTCATCACCGAACAGGTGGAGGCTCGTACATCGACGGTTCAGTCATTTCCTCTGGCCTATCGGCTGTATTTGCCCTTGCGAAAAGTGGTCAGAGAGGCGTGGAAATCGCTGACGAGCACGTATGTTTCCTTGGGAGCAAAGCATCTACAGGCGTACCTGAACGAGTACACCATACGCCGCCGACTGCGCTTGCCCGGAGCGGAGGCAACGATGCAAGAGAAATTGCTGTGTATGAGTGTGGCGATTCCGGCCATTACGTATCGCCAATTGACCAGGCGCCAACCGAATCCTCCCCTGGCAGTGGCCGGCCTGATTCGAGCCGCTTGAACGCTGGGGCTCTATTTGATGCGGATTGCATTGATTCATGTGTGAGTTGGCCTAAAACGTGCGGACGTTGCCATAACGGAAGGGTTCAGGCTGCAGCAAGATACAGGGGCTTTTCGTTACCCCATGTCATGTTCTTTATTTCCTATCCGGACCTATCCGGCCAGCTGCATCTCCCCTGAACAGGGATCCCTAACCCAATCAGGGTTCCTTAACCTAAACACAGTTTCTTCTCGGAAACGCCCTTTCTTATCCGAACTTATCCGAAACACAGTTTCTTCGAAACACGTTTCTTTCTCTTAAGCCGTTCCATGATCTGAAACCAGTCTGTTTCCCGTTATATTTCTCTGCCTTTTTTTATAATTTTCTTGTTTTTTCTCCACTTTTCATCTTATTTCGATTTTTTCTAATTCTCGCCTTTTCTCTATTTTTCTCACATTTTCTCACCTTTTCTCTACTTTCCTCTACTTTTCTCTTCATTTCTTTTTATTTCCCTTCACTTCTCTTAATCTCTCTTAATTCTCCTTAGTCTTCTTACATTTTTCTTCATTCCCCTTCATTTCTCTTTTTTCCGAACTATTCTGCCTCTTTGCCTCACCTGATTGAAGGGGATGATCGTACAAAGCGTCCGAACAATAGGTACTGATCCTGCCAGTCGCTTGCTGACTGCAAAAAAAGACCGATCCAGCGGAATCTACTCCACCGGATCGGTCTCCTAGTTACATGCCATACAGTCGTTCTGCCCCTTTCGATCAGTGCACTTCCGGTTTAACCTCCGGCTTGAACTCCGGATGGCTGCCCGCCGCTTCATGCGCGGCATCCGGGGCGTAAGTACGCCGCAGGAACAGGCCGATCAACAGCGCCACCACGCCGACGTACATCGATATCGTGAAGGCATTCTGCATCCCGGATACCAATGCGTTTCCCAGTTCCGCCGGGTCCTGCGGATTGGCCGAAGCCTTCAGGTAACGCTCCTGGCCGTGCGAGAAAATACTGATGAACAGCGCGGTGCCAATCGCTCCGGACACTTGCTGCAGCGTGTTCATGATCGCTGTGCCATGCGGATACAAGCTGCGCGGCAACTGGTTCAGCCCCGTTGTTTGACCCGGCATCATCACCAAAGAGATGCCGATCAGCAGCGTGATATGCAAGGCAATGACCTCACCGGTCGAGCTGTCCGTTGACAGTCCGCGCATGAACCACAAAGTGGCAATCACGATGATGAGTCCCGGCGCAATCAGCGCGCGCGGGCCGAATTTATCAAACAGCCTGCCCGCTATCGGCGACATCAGTCCGTTGATTACCCCACCGGGAAGCAGCACGAGGCCGGCCGCGAACGGCGCCAGCAGCAACGCCCCCTGCAGATACATCGGCAAGATGATGAGCGTCGAGAACAAGGTCATCATCATCACCATCAGCAACACCGCCGATAAGGCGAACATTGGGTATTTAAATTTAAAGACGCGGACGTCCAGGGTTGGCTCGGAGACCGACAATTGCCGCCAGACGAATAAGACTAAAGCGATAAATCCGACGATCAGGCAGGCATAGACGACGGGACTTGACCAGCCCTCCCCTTCCCCTGCGTGGCTGAATCCGTACACGATACCACCGAAGCCGGCCGTTGACAACAGAATCGACAGCAGGTCCACCCGCGGCCTTGTCAATTCCGACACGTTCCGCAAATACATCGCTCCGAACGCAATGGAGAACACCGCAAGCGGAACAACCAGATAAAACAGCCAGCGCCAATCCAGCGAGTCCAGAATCAGCCCCGACAGGGTAGGGCCGATCGCCGGACCGAACATGATGACCAGGCCGATCGTACCCATGGCCGCGCCTCTTTTTTCCGGAGGATAGATGGTTAAGATGGTGTTCATCATTACCGGGAGCAGCAGCCCCGTCCCGATCGCTTGAATAACCCGGCCCAGCAGCAGCATGCCAAACGAAGGCGCGATGCCGCAAACGACGGTTCCGATCAGGAACAGGATCATCGCCGATAGAAACATCTGTCTTGTCGAAAACCATTGGATCAACAGCGCCGTAATCGGCACCAGAATCCCGATAACCAGCATATAAGAAGTAGAAAGCCATTGGATCGTTGAAGCCCCCACCTTCAGCTCCTGCATCAGGTCGGTGTAAGCTACGTTCAGCAAAGTTTCGTTCAGTATGGACACAAACGCCCCGATGACCAGGGCAATCGTAATCGGCAGACGCCTGATCCCTTCCACACCGGACCCTTGCGCTGAAGTAAGCGTTGATGTATTCATTTGTAGGGTTACCTCCACATCTTCCTATTTTGGACTTTTTGTCTCTTTCTAGGTTTTCTATATGAACAAGGCAAGGCTTGCCTTGGGGTTTGATCCACCGCCTCTTTTTCAATTAGACCATTCTATAAATAAAATTTTAAATATAGGGTCGCAAAAGCCCCTTCCCTCTTTGGCCGCAAGGGCCTTCAAGCAACAGTTGTTAGGTAGGAAAGAGCCGCGGGATCAGTCGGGCTGCCGAACGCAGCGGCCGGCTGCTTTTCTGCGTCAAACACATGATGATCGAGCCCTCCACGATGGCGTTAATGAGGAGCGCCAAATCCGCCGCTTCTTCCGCGGGATAGCCGGAGGCGATGAATTTCTTCTCGAATTCGGCGATCCAGGCATTGTATACTCCGCAGCAAGCTTGACGAATATTCTCATTGCTGCGGGCCGTTTCATGAGCGACGATGCCAATTGGCACACCCAGCTCCGCATCCTCGCGATCATAGTTATCGGCGATGAAGGTCAGCAACGCTTGCACCGCCCCGACCGCATCGTGTGTTGAGTCCAGTGCGGCGCGCAGACTCGCTAAGGTTACGTTTTTCGTATAGCCGACAGCTTCGCATGCAAGCTGTTCTTTGCCTTCCGGAAAATGGTAGTATAACGATCCCTTGGGCGCACCGCTCAATTGGGTGATCTGGTTCAAGCCCGTCGCGTTATAGCCTTGGTTCTGCAGCAGCTTTGCCGTTGTTTCGATGAGCAATTGCCGGGTTGGGTTCTGATTGGGCATGCATACCGGTACCTTTCCGCATAAATTAGACCGATCGGTCTACACGATGATAAACGATATCCGAGTCTATTGTCAATACCTCATGACCGGTATGTCATGACCGGTAACCCATGGCCGGTACAGGTCCGGTCCGTTACTCCCTTTTTATAATCGAAGGTACATCTCATGCAGGCTGATCTTGTCGCGAACGAACCCGTGTCGTTCCAGGAAACCTTCCAGCAGCGCATTGTTGGGAGCGGAGGCGGTGAATTTGACGAGGCCCAGCTCTTCGCGAGCAGCGGCCAGCAACCGGGTAGCGATGCCATTCCCCCGATGGCGGTTACTGACGATCAGCATGTTGATCTTGCCGCTGGGGCTGATGGAGAGCCCCCCTGCCCATTCCCCGTTTGCCCGGACGCCGTAATAGACGTTGGAAGGACTTCGCTGCTGGTACTCCAAATCGTTTTGCCAATTGATGTGAAAATACCTCCAAGCCCTCACCATATTAGCGAATACCTCGAACTCGATCCGCTCCACCGTCCCTCCCGCAGAAGCCCCGGGCGGGGCTTCCAATCGGGATGCATCGGGAAGCGTGTAGAACGAAACGTCGTAAACGCGGCGGTAACCTCTTTTCAAATAAAAAGCGATCGCCCGGTCGTTCCCGGCAATGACCTCCAAAAACAGCTGCTTGCAGCCGGCCTGCAGCGCGTCCTCCCGATGCAGATCCATGAGGCCTGCACTTAGGCCCTTGCCTCGGTATTTCGGGCTGACGGCCAGTGCGCCGCAGCGCATCGTCCGGACGGATTCATAGACCTTATTGCCGCCCAGGACGACGCCCACAGCTTCTTCTCCGTCGAGAGCCACGAAGGAGTGCTCCCGCGCATTGCCTTCCGGACCGAAGAATCGATCCGTAAAATCCGCTTCGGCTAAATTAAATTGGATGATGTAATCGGCGAATCCGCGCTGAAACGCCTGATAAATCGTGTCCATCTCCAGGTCTGTGGCCCGTTCGTATCGAATCATCGTGTCGCTCCCCTTCTCCTATTACCAGGCGTAGGCTTTAGGCGCTTCTCCACCCGGACCCGGGAAGATCTCGTCGATGGCCTTGAGCGTCTCCTCGTTCAGCTCGACGTCGACGACTCGCAGCGATTCCTCGAACTGCTGCAGCGTCCGCGGCCCGATAATCGGTGCTGTGACCGCCGGATGGGCCAGCGTCCAGGCCAGGGCCACCGTAGCTTCCGACTCGCCCAGTTCCTTACACAGCTGGCTGAACCGCTCCAGCTGCGGGCGCAGCTTCTCGATGCGCTCGGTTTGCTTGGCCGTGCGCGAGCCCGGCTGCGGACTCAGATTCCCGCCGAGAATACCGCCGTCCAGCGGACTCCAAGGGATCACGCCGATTCCCAGTTCCTCGGCGGCGGGCAGCACCTCCAGCTCCGGCAATCGGCAAAGAAGGCTGTATTTGTGCTGCTCGGAGACAAGGCCAAGCACCCCGCGGGCTTTGGCTTCATATTGCGCTTTCACAAGATCCCGCCCGGCGAAGTTGCTGGAGCCGACATAACCGATCTTGCCTTGTTGTTGCGCGATATCAAACGCATTCCATAACTCATCCCAAGTTACGTTCCGGTCGACATGATGCATCTGGTACAGTTCGATATGGTCCGTGCCGAGCCGCCGCAACGAGTCGTCCAGATGGCGGCGGATTTTATAGGCCGATAAGCCGGGAGCGCCTTCATTCGGGTCTGCCGCAGGATCGCTCATCGCCCCGTACACCTTCGTAGCCAGCACGACCCTTTCTCTCCGGCCGCCGCCCTGCGCGAACCAGCGCCCGATGATCTCCTCGGTCCAGCCGCGATGCTCTATTCCCCCGTAGACATTGGCCGTATCGAAGAAATTAACGCCGGCGTCGATCGCCGCGTCCATAATTCTAAACGCTTCCTTCTCGTCCGTCGTCGGCCCGAAATTCATCGTTCCGAGACACAAACGGCTGACCTTCAACCCGGTTCTTCCCAAACTGACGTACTTCATCACAACTACCTCCTCAACGATTGGATAGGATGAGTGCAGTATACAAGATGACAAACCCATTATATACCAGATCGGGGAGGAGACAAAGGCGAAAGCGATGCGGCGCAAAAAAGAATCGACCCGCCAAAGGAGGCTACCGGCCCGATCAATACAAAAAATCCCCGGCCTTATCGGCTCGGGGATTCGCTTGCGTCGCCGGGGCGCGGCCCGGGAACGGGGCGCAGCCCCGCCGGTTCCGCCCCCGGTTCGGTTTCGACATAGTGCTTGAGCAAGGATAGCTTGTTCTCCCAGAAACGCTCGTAAAACTCCAGCCAGCGCCTCACCTCCAGCAGCGGATCGGCGTCCAGACGGTAACGCGTCTCCCGGCCGACCCTGCGCTCCTGCACGAGCCCGGCCTCAGCCAGAACGCGCAGGTGCTTGGATACCGCCGTGCGGCTCATCGGGAACCGGCCGCTGATCTCCTTCAGCGGCAGTTCCCGCCCGCCAAGCAGCTGCAGTAGCTCCCGGCGCGTCGGGTCGGCGATCGCCTGGAACACGTCATGCTTCGCAGAGGCTGCTTCCGACATCATCTACACCCGCACGTATTCGGCCAGCTTGCCGACCAAACCGGCCCAGCCTTGATCCATGCGGCCGCGAACCAGCTCGTGCGTCTCGCCAAATTCGGTAACTTGATCGGCGCTCCAGCCGCCGTGGATTAGCGTAAATTCCGTTTGTCCGTCTTTCTCCTCCAGTTCGAACGTCAGCGTCCAGTCCTTGCCCCAATTGAACGATAGCCGGTGCGGCGGATCCAGCACCGTGACTTTGCACGGGGAATCTCCAAACGGACCGGCGTGCAGCACGAATTCATACCCCTCCACCGGCTGAAAATTATTCGGCATAAACCAAGCCGCGATTCCCTCCGCCGTCGCTACCGCTTCCCACACCCGGGAGACCGGAGCGTTTAACAGAATGGTGTGCCGGATGTCCGGCAGCTTGCCCGCATTATTCTGATCCATCCTATATCTCCTTTTGCTGATTGTTTTTGATTTTATGAAACCAAATGGTTTCCCATTCAAAATGATTATATGACACCATTTGGTTTCGCGTCAACAAAAGAAATCCGAACCGGGTACCCTGTTACGGTTTGCGGCGAATCTCAAACAACCGTGCCGAAGGAGCAGGCGGTAGGGTGACCGTCAACTGACCCGCTACGGAATCCCAGTCCCAGGTGCAATCCAAGTCCTGCGGATAAGCGCAGCGAATGTCCAGCCCCTCCCCTTGCAGCGCCGGGAGCGGCAGCGCCCGCGACGAGACATCCCCGCGGGTCCGCCAAACGGCCAGGTAAACCGTATCGCTGCCCGGCCGGCGCAGCCCCAGGCTGATCCATTCGTCCTGCTGCTTCGGCAAACCGAGCGGCCAGAACGGCAACGCTTCCGGAATGTCCTTGCGAATCGCCTTGTAATAATCCAGCGCTTCCTTCACGAGCTCCCGACGGCGGGGGCTCAGTTCGGCCAGATGCCCGCTTTGGTGCACGCGCAACAGCAGCGCGTTGACCATGTTGAAGACGACTTCCTCGTCGTCGCCTTCCCGCAGCGGGTACGACCAGATGGCGGACTGCTCCGGCGTCAGCGCCGACGGGGACGCGGCGGCGATCGCCGCATAGTTCACGTAGTTCTCCTGATCGCTGGTCGATTGAATGCTGTGGCGGCTCAGCATCGCGTAATCCATACGCATCCCGCCGCTGGAGCAATTTTCGATCACGAGCTCCGGATAACGCGCGAAAATACGGTCAAGCCATGCCAAATACGCGCGATTATGCTGCAGCAACCCGTCACCGAAGCTGTCCGCGTCGCGTTCAGTCCCGATTCCGGCATTGATGTTGTAGTCCATCTTGATATAACCGACCCCGTAATCCTCCACCAAACGGCGAATCACCTCATCGGCATGCGCCACGACCTTCGGGTTCCGGTAATCCAGCTGATACCTGCTGCGGTCCATCACCCGCTTGCCGTGCCGCTGGAAGAACCAGCTGTCGTCCGTGTCGGCCAGCTTCGGACTGTTGATGCCCATGACCTCCAGCTCAAGCCATAAGCCCGGCACCATCCCTTTGCTCCGAATATAGTCCAGCACGTACTTGATTCCTTCCGGAAACCGCTCCGAGGACGGCAGCCATTCGCCCACGCCGTCCCACCACTCGCCCGGAGCGTACCAGCCGGCATCGATGCAGAAGTATTCGCAGCCCGCTTCGGCGGCGGCGTCGATCAACGGCAGCAGCTTCTCCGTCGTTGGGGAGCCCCAAAGGCAATTCATATAATCGTTGAAAATGATCCGCAGCTCCCGGTTATCGGCGTTTGGACGGCGAATCCGGCGACGGTAAGCGGTCAGTTGAGCGATCGCCTCTTCAAAGCCGCCATTCGCCGCCCCGACCGCAACCGGAACGCTGACGAACCGTTCGCCCGGCTGAAGCGAAACCCACCAGTGGTTATCGTGCTCGGTCGGGCCGCTGAGAAGCAGGGTCAATTGGTCAACCTGGTCGAAGATCTCCCAATGCCACGAACCGTTATGCTCGATTTGCCAAAACAAGCTGCTGTTCGTTTCCCGGTTCTCCAGCACGGCCATCGGAACATGTTCGGCAGCCGACCAGGACCCCGTGTTGCTGCAGGAAATCCGTTTGGAGCTGCGGTCGATCAAATGGGACAAACCGAGCTCCGGCAAACGATAGGTCCGCCATTGCAGCTCGCTTTGCCATCCGGTATGGGGGATGGACAACACCATTTTGTCGTCCCGGTCCTGACTGCCTTCCTTATCCAAACCGGTCAACGCAAAGGAAGAGACGTACTCCACGCCCACCGCCGCCGTTCCGGCATGGTACAATTCCACCCAGGCACGGACGATCTGCACACCGTCGTAAAATTGCACGTGCTGCACAGCCTCCAGCCCGGTCTCCGGGTCACGCAGCGCGACCTCCAGCTTCCGCCCGAATGCGTTGCAGCCGTTGGTATGACCCGCGTAAACCATCCGCAGCCCCGGGTACGATGCCCGATGGGTTCGTCCGTGATGTTCGGCCCGGTCCTCTCCGGTCAACTGCAGCTCCATCAGGCGGAAGCCCGGTTTATGCTCCTCCCGGATCCGCGCTTCGTTCAGCTCGTTGGCGCCGAAATGAAGCAGCCGCACATCCTGCTCCTCGGTTACCTCCAATACCAGATGTAAGCCGTTTTCTCGAATTTCGATTCTGCTCATCACCCACACACCCTTTCGCAGTTGTAAGTAAAAAACAAAACCCAGCACCGGAGGTGGTGCTGGGTTCATTTGTGTTTAAAGAACAACCGAGATTCTCGATGTTATTGAGCCGAACCCAGTTGTACCCAAGCTTGTTCGATTTCGGTTATGGCCTGATCCTTCGATTTGCTGCCGCCGATGTAGGACTGCATGATCTCGCCGAATTTCTGATGGAACGTATCCAGCGAGTAGTTGATCGCCAGATCGCCCGACGGCTCGGATTCCAGAATTTCATTCATTTGCTTCGGCATATCCAGTTCCGGAAGCGGAGCGTCCTTGATCGGAGGAATGACCTTCGCTACCGTGGAGAACCAGCTCTTGCCGTAATCGGAAGTGTACAGCCAGTTAAAGAATTCGATCGTTTCATTAACCACAGCGGAATCCCTGTTGATGCGCAAAGCTTGGTCCGCACCGGTGATGATCGTTGCTTGCTCCGCTTTGTCGCTGACCGGATACCCGGCGATGCCGATTTGGATGTCCGGGGTAATTTTCTTGATCGCTTCTTCATCCCATGCGCCTTTACCTATCATGATCGCCGCTTTGCCGGAAGCAAAGTCGCTGACTTGCGCATTGCTGTCGCGTTCCAGCGGTTTGTCGGTGCCATGTTTTACCGTCGTATCAACGAAGTTAAAGAAGTTGTTGTACAGGGCAGGGTAATCCTTGACTTTGACGTCTCCGGCGATGAAGCTGCCCACCAGATCTTGTGTCGTTACGCCGGCATCTTGCGCGGCCGCGTTCACGAAATGCTGGAATACGTGCTTCCATACCCACCATTCTTTGTACGCATTTGCGAAAGGCGTGATGCCCTTCGCTTCCAGCTTGGCGATGGCGTCGTCCAATTCGGCCGTCGTTTTCGGGAAAGTCGTAACCCCCGCTTCATCCAGCAATTGTTTGTTGTAGATCAAGGAGAACAGGTTGCCTTTGACCGGCAAACCCAGCACTTTGCCGTCGGAGGAAGTCATGTTGGCGCGAACGGCGTCGGTCATGGCCGCCGCCAGCGGTTGATCCGTCAAATCGGCGCTGTATTCGGCAAAGGTGTCGATGTCCCCGCCGGCCGTGGTTTGGAATACGTCGGGCGTACTGCCGGCCGCGATTCTCGATTTCAATACCGTGTTGTAGTCGGCCTGCATAATTTCCAGATTGATCGTAACGTTCGGCTTCACTTTCTTATATTCCGCAATGTAGGCGTTAAACGCATCGGTATACTCCGGAGAAGCCGTAAACATATTGATCGTTACCGGTTTGGAATCATCCACCGCGCCGCCGTTTCCGGCACCTGCGTTGTTCGCTCCGTCATTCGCCGCGTTATTGTTGCCCCCGCAAGCGGATAGCAGGCCCATGATCAGCACCAGGCTGAACGACAGAGCCAAGATTTTTTTCTTCATTTCGAACGCCCCCACTTTCTTTTTGGTTGTCATTTGCTATGCT
Organism: Paenibacillus sp. JL3B1040; assembly: GCF_057063165.1. Classification (NCBI taxonomy): domain Bacteria; kingdom Bacillati; phylum Bacillota; class Bacilli; order Caryophanales; family Paenibacillaceae; genus Paenibacillus; species Paenibacillus tiangongensis. The sequence goes on from NZ_CM169317.1 coordinate 5,414,692, forward strand.
CCCTATTCTAAAGAAAAGGTTCGGGTGAAAAAATGTAGATATGTGGTGAGTTAAGGGTAAAAAAGTGGAGTTCTCCCGCGAGTTCACTTTTTGACCCTTTCTTCCTGCTGCTGGCGGTATTCGGACGGCGACAGGGCATAGTAATTCCGGAACGCCTTGCTGAAATAGTTCTTGTCTTTATACCCCAGCATTTCGGAAATCTCCTGAATTTTGAGCGACGAATCGTCCAGCAACTCCTTGGCCTTGTCCATGCGCACCTTCTGCACGTATTCGTGGATGCCGCAGCCGTATTGCTGTTTAAACAGCTTCATCAAATACTCGCGGCTCAAGAAATACTTCTCCGTGAACATGGAGATTTTGATGTCCTCGAAGTAATGATTGTCGATATACTCCTTCATATCTTCGACGCTGAACGGACGTCCCGCGGCCATCGACCGGCGGACTTGCTCGTGATAATACTCCGTCAACGCGAGCAGCAGCGCTTCGAACTGGTCAAACGAGGCAAAATCCGTATGCAGTCCAAGCGCCTGCAGCGACGGGTCGCTGCCGGATGAAGGAAGCTTCTCCGCCGGAACGCCAAGCTCCGATGCCGTATCGTTCAACAGGACGACGATTTCCCGCAGCGCCCGATCGGCGGCACCGATGCTGAAGAAGCCGGAAACCTTGATGATCTTGGCGAATTCGGCCATAACCGATTTGGCATGATTCAGATTGCCCGCCTCGAGCGCCCCCCGCAAGATCGGCATCCGGCTGGAGAAGGAGAACGTCTCCTTGGACGCCGGCTTGTCCGCTTCCCCGATTACGGCATTTCCCTTGAGCTTCAGCAAATCAATGCCTTGGATGCCGGCGACCGCCTCTTCATACGAAACGGCCAGATCAAGGACATCGTCGCAATGCCGGCCGATGCCTCCGGCTGCCAGTACGCCGAACAAAGCGCTTAACGTCGAAACCACCTTCCGAAGCAGCTCCCCCGCGCGGAAGGCGATCTCTTGCGGATATCCGCCCTGCGCCGTGTAAACTGCGATCATCTCCCGCTCCTGCTTCGGATTGGCGAAGCTGAAGCACTGCAGAGTGTCCACCGCCACATCGTTGATCACGTTGGCCACGGCGAAGTATAACAGCTCCCGATCGCGATTGAAGCGGCTGTCCCGCACAGCCTCCATATTCATGATCCGCAGGACGAGCACGCCAAAGCGGTGGGCCGGGTCATCCGCGCCGATCAGCGGCAGAAATGCCTGATTGCTTTGCTTTTTGAAGCTGCGTTCGATGATGGACAGGTAAATCTTCTCTTTCAATTTGGGTAGCGACATGTTAAAGGCGATGTTTCGGGTGATCGATTCGCTTTGAATCTGACGTTTGGCCTTTAGCACGTCGATCGCTTTGCGAAGCGCCTGGTTCAAGTCCTGGCGGTTAACCGGCTTCAGCAGGTAATCCACCACTCTGGCATGAATCGCTTGGCGGGTGAATTCGAAGTCGTTATACCCGCTGATGACGATCGTCAACAGCTCGGGATACTCCTGCTCCACGATCCGTAAAAATTCGACCCCGTTCAACTCCGGCATCTTCATATCGACCATAACAATATCCGGCTTGTGCTGTTCGAGCATCGCCAGACCCGTCTTGCCGTCGGTCGCTTCCCATATTTCGTCAACCTCAAGGTCCTGCCAATTCCCCAAAATCCGAATCGCTTCCCGAAGCGGTTCTTCATCGTCGATAATCAACACCTTATACATGACTGCTGCCCCCCCGCGGTATCAACATACGCATCTCCGTGCCGTGCTCATCGCTGCGAATGCTAAGCTCGGCTTCTTCCCCATAGAGAAGCTTCAGGCGGGTATACAGGTTTTTGAGCCCGATGTTCTCTCCCTCCTGCTCCTCCCATTCCTGAAGGAACGAAGCCTGGATTTGCCCCATACGCTCCGGGGAAATGCCCGGGCCATTATCGCGTACGGAAATGGCGGCATGGGTGTCGCCCAACTCGGCGCGAATCCGAATGGAGATGCCGCTCGACATCTTCTCCAACCCGTGCTTGATGGAGTTTTCGACCAGGGATTGAATGGACAGCTTGGGAATCTGCAGCTCCTTGAGGGCCTCTTCCCATTCGACCGTTACCTCGAGGCGGCTGCCAAACCGAGCTTTCTGCAGCGCCAGATAACGTTCGATATGCTTCAGCTCCTCCCTAGCGTTTACGATGTCTTTTCCACTTATGCAATATCTTAGCGTGAGCGCCAAGGCATCGATCATGTCGGCCACCTCGTCGTCCCCGCTCTTAAGCGCCTTGGTCGAAATCGCCTGCAACGCATTATACAGGAAGTGCGGGTTAATTTCCGCCTCAAGCGCTTTGAGGATCGCGTTTTTCTCGACCAGCTTCATTTTGTAGCGCTCGTTGATCAGATCGTTCGTTCGCCGAACCATCCGGTTGAAATGTCGCGATAAATAAGCGATCTCGTCCCGGCCCTTCACCGGAATTTCCGCGTCGAAGGTCCCTTCGCTGAAACGGCGCATCTGGAGCGATAAGTCTTTGAGCGGACTTGTAATTTTATTGGAAAACAGCGTGACCAGAATGAGCGAAATCAGCAAAAAAATCAAACCGATCAAATACCCCAGATTCCGCGTCGCCTTGGCCGCCGCGTAAATATTGCTGTAGGGAATCGGTTTAACCAGCTTCCAGCCCCCGTTCGCCTCAATATTATAAATGATCAGATATCGTTCCCCCGCCTCGTCGGTCCAGGTCAGCGGCTTCATCGACGGGTCTTCCCCCAGCCGGGCAAGCCACGGCGCTTCGCCCACCAGGTCCAGGAATGCCGGTTCGTCCACATGAAAAGGGACGTTGTCCGGATCAAGGTACAGCAAATGCTCCCCGTTCTCGAACGGTACATCCCCCAGGATCTGGTCTTTGACCGTCGGCTTGAGATAGAAGGAAATGATCGCTTTCGGCTCGCGTGTCACTAGGGATCGCAGGACACGGTGATATCCCATAAAGCTGGGCTCTTCGTTCATAACATAGCCGGACTTGGCCCCCGGTACGATAAACGATTGATAAGACCGGTTATGGCGGCTTGCCATCGCCTGCTTGTACCAGGGCTGATCCGGAATCCCCTCCTGGTAGCTCGCCCGAACCGTAACGTTATAAGCTTCACGCGTAATGGAGTAGTATTTGTGCTGATCGATCAGGTACAAATAAATGCTCTCCAGGTCGTTTCGCGAATAGAAAAGCTCGCGCAGGTAATCCTCCAGGTACATTTTCGCCGCATAATCCGATTCTTCGCTCATGATTGCCTGCAGGATATCCTCATAGTGGATTTGGGGCAAGGAGAGCTGCTCGACGCCGGACAGGTAATCCTCCAGCTTCTGGTTGACGAGCTTCAGGTTATTCGTCGTGCTGGCCATGCTGTGGTCCACCGATTCTCGCTCCAGCATCTGGTAAGAAATCACCGTCAGGAGGCCAACCACCAGAATAATTATCGTCGTAAACAACAAAATAAGCTTATTGACCAGTCTTCGCGAAACCCGGTCAGTAAGCGTCGTCAACAAGCTTAAAATGCGGTTGAACATGGTTCCTCATTTCTAGTACGCCGGGAAAAAGCGAGTTCACCTTTTTACCCTTAACTGTTTTCTTAAATCCATTTTGGCGGCAAAACCGCTGTTTTATAATCATTATAGCCGAAAAACGAAAAAGAGGTGCCACTATGTTCAAACTAGGGAGAAAACGGGCCGAGAGATTGGAATTTGGCGTATTTACGCTGCCGATTCTGATTTCCATCATCGCAGTCTTTTATTATCCGTTTGTCATGACGATACGTTATTCCCTGACCAAATGGAACGGGATATCCAAGCACCCGAAATTTATCGGGCTTGATAATTTCAAGCAAATTTTCATGGGCGACGCAAACTTCTCGCAAGCCGCCTGGTTTACGATCAAATACGCGATCCTTTACATCGTGCTGATTAACGTGCTGGCGATATTGCTGGCGTTGGTGCTCGATATGAAGCTGAAGACGACGAACTGGCTGAGAGCCGCTTTCTTTATCCCTTACATTCTCAGCTTGGTCATCGTCGGGTTTATCTGGAAATTTATCTTTATGCAGGGCTTCGAATCGCTTGGGGAAAGCACCGGCTGGGGCGTATTTGCCTTAAGCTGGCTCGGTGAACCCGGACTCGCCTTCATTTCCGTGTTGTTCGTGTCCATTTGGCAATCAATCGGGTTCTATATGGTGATTTACATCGCCGGGCTGCAATCGGTTCCGGACGACTTGAAAGAAGCCGCAACGGTGGACGGCGCCGGCCCGTTCCGCAGATTCTTTAACGTCACGCTGCCGCTGCTCGCGCCATCGATCACGATTTCCGTCTTTATGGCGCTGACCAACTCGATCAAGGTGTTCGACGTCATCCTGTCCTTGACCGGCGGCGGCCCCGGCGGTACGACTTACAGCGTGGCGTACGACATTTACCGCGACACGTTCCAGAACAACCTGTACGGCTACGGTACGGCCAAAGCGCTGATCCTGTTCGTGGCGGTGCTGATTATTACGGTGATCCAGCTCACCATCTTCAAACGCAGGGAGGTTGAGGCGTAATGAAAAAGAATACGGCAGGACGCATCGTCCTGGAAATCGTGATGGTGCTGCTCTCGATCCTGTTCTTGTATCCGTTGTTCCTGACCATCATCAATTCGCTGAAGAGCTTCTCCGAGGTCATGACCGATGTGATCGCCTTGCCGAAGAAATTGGCTTTTGAAAACTACAGCTACGTTTGGGAGTTCATCAACTATCCGCGGCTATTCCTGAATAATGCCGTCGTGACCATCCTTGGCTTGGCCGGGATCGTGCTGATCTCGTCCATCGCCGCATACAAGCTGGCCCGCACGAAATCCAAAACCAGCTCGATCATCTACTTTATCTGCATTATGCCGATGCTGATTCCGTTTCAATCGATCATGCTGACGGTGCTGCAAATGGCGAAAAGCTTCCACCTCTCCGACAGCACCTGGGGACTGGGCATTTTGTACTGGGGCTTTGGCGCTCCACTGGCCCTGTTCATCTACCACGGCTTCGTGAAGGGGATTCCGAAGGAAATCGACGAAAGCGCCACGATCGATGGTGCCTCCGGCTTCCGGTTGTTCTTCAGCGTGATCTTCCCGCTGTTGAAATCGGTGACCACCACGATCATCATCATCGACGTCATGTGGATCTGGAACGACTTCCTGCTCCCGCTGCTCATGGTCAACGGCTCGCCGGCCACTAAAACGCTGACGCTGGCCGCGTACACCTTCGTCGGCCAATACACGTCCGACTGGCAATACGCGATGACCGCTATGGTGATGGCCGTACTGCCTTCGATCATCGTATTTATCTTCCTGCAAAAATACATCGTTAAAGGCGTTGTCGCCGGCGCGGTGAAAGGTTAATCTTCCTATGCAAAAAAGCCCTCGGTCCTGAGACTGGGGGCTTTTTTTGCGGACGCTTTGCACGATTATTCCTTTTAATCAGGTGGCTGGCATAAGAATCGGCTTGGTTCAAACTCGCGAGACAAGCATGAGGTCAAAAACAGAGTAGGGGGCGCATGACTTTTCGAGGCCTGGCCTCCCCCCGCTCCCTGCTACCTTAACGAAAGGGATAATCATGCAAAGGCTCGCTTCAGACCTATTATGACGGGATTTCCGCATCCGGATAGGCGAATCGAAGCTTAATCCAGCTCCTTGTAAATAAAGTAATCGAAATCGGCCGGCTTGCGCATCCCGCTGAGGTCCTGGGCGCATACGCCGAGGAAGGTGCCGGTGAAGCGCACTTTCTCCGCCGGATCGTCGGACAGGTGGCGGACGTCCACCGCCGCGCCGACGGTTTGCCAGGTCTCCCCGTCGAGACTGTAATAGAAGCGTGCCCTCTCGCGTTCGATATTGACGCGCAGCCAGCAGCGCGAAGCGCCCTCAATAGAAATATCCTCCTCCAGCAGCTCATCGTATACTCCATCTTTCATCCGGATGAGATTCAGACTTTTGCCCTTCGTTTCATCGCGGGAAATGCGCAAATAGACATGATCGTTCGTATCGTAAAATACGGTCAGGCCGGCCATCTGCTGGAACGTCTCCGGCTCGAACTCCACCGCGGTCTCCGCCAGGCAACGGAACGACTGCTGCCGCCGCGCCACCAGACTTTGCCGGAACAGCGAGTTCATCGACTCGCGGCCATACAACCGCAGGAAGCCGGGACGCTCGCGCAGCGTCAGCCAGTCCTCCGTGGCCGGAATGCGCAACGTGCTCCAATGGACGCCCAACTCGTCACCGCCGTCGAAGTCGTCCCGCTCCGGCTCCGGCTCGAACGGGTGCGGCGGCAGCGAAGGTGCCGGAACTTGCACTTGCGGCTCATTGCCGCCGGTCTCCAACCGGAACCAGCCGTCTTCGGTCCACACGCCGCGCTGGATCGCCGTTTCCCGGCCAAGCGTACAGTAGATGTCCTTCGTCGGCCGTCCGGTCAAGTGCACCATGTACCACTCGCCCGTCTGCGTCTCGACCAGCGAGCCATGTCCCGCTTTTTGCAGCGCCAGATGCGGTTTGCCCGACGACGTCAGGATCGGATTGGCCGGGTCGACCTCGTACGGTCCGTCGATGCAGCGCGACCGGGCCATCGTAACCGCATGATCGTAATACGTGCCGCCTTCGGCCGTGAGAAGGTAGTAGTAGCCGTTTCTTTTATACAAATGCGGGCCTTCGGTTAACCTAAGCTCCGTACCCTTAAAAATATTTTTGACCGGGCCAACCAGCTTCCGTTGTTGAGGATCGTATTCCTGAAGCACGATTCCGGCAAAACGGTTTTTCCCTTTGCGGTGATCCCATAACATGTTGACCAGCCATTTGCGTCCGTCGTCATCGTGGAATAAGGAGGGATCGAAGCCGCTGCTGTTCAGGTAGACCGGGTCTGACCAGGGACCGTGAATATCGGTGGCCGTCACCAGATAATTCGGCGTATCTTTGAATGCGCCGTGCCGGCTTTTGACATCGGTATAGATGAGATAAAACACGCCGTTATCGTAGCTGAGGCAAGGGGCCCAAACCCCGCAGGAACCGGGGTTGCCCAGCATGTCGAGCTGCGATACCCGCGTTAACGGATGACCGATCAGCTGCCAGTGGACGAGGTCCCGGGAATGATGGATCTGTACGCCCGGAAACCACTCGAAGGTGGAGGTCGCGATATAATAGTCGTCCCCGACCCGCAAAATCGAAGGGTCCGGGTTAAAGCCGCGCAAGATCGGATTGGTGATCATCAAACGTTCGCTCATATTTTCCTCCCATTCAAAACTGTTATCGAATTGATTATTGTTTTTCGCTTATTTACTTAAAATTCGATTATAATAGAAATTAGGCTTTCGCAACGATTTCCTGCCTAAGGAGGCTTGATTGTATGCCCGAACCACGGACAACTGCAACTCACGATTCATCGCATCGTCTACCCCATATTCCTGTCTCGATCCTCGACCTGGCGCCGATCACCGCCGGCAGCACCGCTGCCGAATCGCTGAGCCACACGCTGGACCTTGCCCGGCACGCGGAGGGCTGGGGTTATCATCGCTACTGGCTTGCGGAGCATCACGGCATGCCCGGCATCGCCAGCTCGGCAACTTCGGTCGTCATTGGCCATGTCGCCGGCGGCACGAAGAAGATCCGCGTCGGTTCCGGCGGCATCATGCTGCCGAACCATGCGCCGCTGGTTATCGCCGAGCAGTTCGGCACGCTGGAGTCACTGTACCCTGGCCGCATCGATCTCGGCCTCGGCCGGGCGCCCGGCTCCGATCCGCTGACCTCGCATGCGCTGCGGCGAGGACCGGGCAGCGACGGCCAGGACTTTCCGGAGCGACTCGCCGAGCTACGGGATTATTTTCAGCCCGTATCGGGCTCCTCCATGCGGGTCCGGGCCATTCCCGGCGAAGGCCTCCACATCCCGATCTGGCTGCTCGGCTCCAGCGGCTTCAGCGCGCAGCTGTCCGCCCAGCTCGGGCTGCCCTTCGCCTTCGCCAGCCACTTCGCGCCGGATTACTTGCTACCGGCGCTTGACCTGTACCGCACGCACTTCCGCCCGTCGAAGGAGCTGGCGAAGCCTTACGCGATGATCGGCGTTAACGTGATCGTCGCCGAGACCGAGGCGGAGGCCCGCCGCCTGGCCACCTCCCAGTTGCAGCAGTTCCTTAACCTGATCCGCCGGCGTACCGCGCAACTTAGCCCGCCTGTCGATCAACTGGACTGGACGCCGCAGGAGCAAGCTCTCGTCGAACGCCAGCTCAGCTATTCGGCAATCGGCTCGCCGGAGACGGTGCGTAACCGGCTGGAGCATCTGCTGGCGGAAACCGAAGCCGACGAAATCATCGTCGCCGCCCAGGTCTACGACCATAAGGCCCGCTTGCGTTCTTACGAGCTGCTGTCGGAGCTGTTCGGGGGACAACGCTCCTTATAATCCGATGGACTGTAGCCCGTGTACTCTTTGAACACTTTGGAGAAATAGTGCTGATCGCTGAACGACAAGGCGTCGGACACCTCTTTGATTCGCATTTCCGGCTTGCAGGCCATCAACCTGCAGGCCTCTTTGATTTTCAGTGCCGTATAATACTGCACGAACGTGCTTTGGGCGTATTTCTTCATCACCCGGCTGATATACGAGGGGCTGACGTGAAATTTCAACGCCACATCGGCAATCGACAGATACGAGTACAAGTTCAACCTAACGTACTCCTCAATCTGCCGGAACAGCTCCTCTCCGCTTTTCCGATTTTGCGCCTGCACCCGTTCAAACGATTGCTTGGCCCACTCCTGAAATTCGCGGCAAAACCGATCGAAGCTGTCCGCCTCCAATAGACGCCGGGAGGTCGCTTCAAGCTCCAGACGGTGCCCGGTCGCTTGATCGCCCCAAGCTCGGGAGAAGGCGTCGACCACTAGCGCGACGAACCGTTCCAGCTCGGCCAAGCGAATATTGTCGCCGGCCCATTTGGCCAATTGCTCGTTCAGCTTTAACAAGAACTGTTCCTTCCTCCGCCCCAGGATGAGCTCGGTGAAGGCAGCCGCCGTCGCCCGATCCAAATCCGGCCCCTCCGAACCGCCGAGCGCCTGCAGAATTTCCGTGTCGATGACGACGCCCTGGTGGATGCGCTGCCCCTGGTCCAGGATGCCCGATACACGGTGATACAGCTCGGGCAGCCCGTCCGGATCGCCGGCCTGCAGTTGCCCGCCGACCGTCGCCGCTAACCCCCCCGCCTCCAGGACGCGGCGGACCGACTCGAGGCATTCGTACATCGAGGAATACTTGTCCGCAGCCGTTCTTGGCACCAAGACGAGAAACTGACTGGTCATTTGGGTCGGAAACACCCAGCACGGATGCGGGGCAAATAAGGCATCCAGCCTTTGCTGAAGCCCCTCCGGATTCCAAAGCTCCCGTCCGCCGGCAAACGGCTGCCTCCGGATGAGGATCAGCATTTTTCCGTAGTGGCGGAATTGGTCGCCGAGCTGCAGCTCCTCATAGTAACCCGGTTCCACGATCTCCTTGAATAATTCCGCTTCACTCGGAATCCGGCTTTGGAGGCGCTCGAGCGCCCGATCCATGACCTCCGCCAACTGCTTGCGCTCGACGGGCTTCAGCAAATAGTCGAAGACCTGCAAATTGATGGCCTTGCGCGTGTATTCGAAATCGTTATAACCACTGATCAAAATAAACATCAGCTCCGGGCGCAGCTGCTTGGCCTGTTCGATTAACGCCAAGCCGTCCATCTTCGGCATGCGGATATCGGTCAGCACCAGGTCCACCGGCTGTTGCCGGATTAGCTCTAGCGCCTCCTCTCCGTTCGCAGCCGCCGCCACCACCTGGACCGGGAGCTCCAGGGAACCGAGCAGCGTTCGAATGTTCCGCAAGATCGGCTTGCTGTCCTCCACGATCATCAGGTTATACATACCGTTCCCTCCTCGTTCAGTAGAAGTCCTTCGTTAACGATCCGATGATCTGCACCGTGGCGCCTTTTTCCCCGTCGGCATGGTTAAACAGATTGAAAAACAGCCGGTTCTGGTACATTAACTTCAGTCGGCCCACGCTGTTCACGATGCCCATGTTGCCGATCGAGGCGCCGCGCTGCTCTCCCTCTCCGGCAGCGGCGTCGGCACTTTGCAGGTTGTCCATGATTTCACTGATTTTCCCGGGCGGAAAACCGTCCCCGTTATCCTTGATCTCCACCGCCCACAGCCCGTTGAACTGCTTTACGGTGATGTCGATCCGCCAAGGCGGGTCGCTGCGGGTGAAGGCATGCTCGATGCAGTTCTCCACGAAGGGCTGCAGCACCAGCCGCGGCAGCTGCACGTTTCGCGCCGATTCGTCGGCATGGATCTCCCAGACCAGGTCCTCTTCGTATTTTTGCTGCACAAGGGACAAGTAGTGCCGCGTGTGTTCCAATTCATCGGCCAAGGTTACGTGAGCGTAAGGCGAAGACACGATGTAGCGCAAGCTGTCCGATAAATGCTTGCACATATCGGAGACGACGTTGGACTTGCCCTCTTGGGCGGCGATGCTGATCAAATAAAGCACATTATGAATGAAGTGCGGCGCGATCTGGGCCTGGAGCGCGGAGTTTCGCGCTTTGACCTCCTCGTGCAGGGCAATTTTCTCCCGTTCGATCGACTCCTGAAGGCGTTCCATTAAATCCTGAAATGCTTCGTTCAGCAGAATCAGCTCGTTATTTTGCGAACGGTTGTCCATTTTGATGTTCATATTGCTGTAACTGATCCGCCAAATTTGGCTTCGCAGCTTGCGAATGGGCAACAGCAGGTTCCGTGTGGAAAAATAAATGTAAACGAAGGACAGCAACAGCAACGAAGTCATCAGCAGAATGGAAAGGTTCTTCACGGAATTGACGGGTCCGAGCACGTCCTGCTTGGGCGTGACGAGATAGGTCGTCCAACCGGTGCTATCCGACCGGGCGTAGGCCACGTAATTTCGGTATTTGTCCACATAAACCCCGCTGTCCCCGTCTTGCTCGGACAGTTCGGCATGCTCCGCCTCCGGTGCGGCCCCGGCTATGGACCGGCCTTTCCGGTCGAGAATATACACCTCCCCGGCGCCCACCCCTTGTACCATCCTTTGCAGATAAGCTTCATCGAGCCGGATGCTAAGGTACCCAAACACTTTGCCGTTCTGGTTATTGATCGCGCGAAGAAAAGAAATGGCCTCCTCCCCCTGCCGCTCCAGCACAAAACCGCTGCCGCTCCAGCTTCCGTCTATGAGGCTCCTCTTTAAATATCCCTCCAAAGAGGCGGCCTCTCCCTGTACCCCAAGGTAGGAAACGATCTGCCGGCCTTCCTTGTCGTAAATGGCCATGTCCTTGATATTCATCCGCGGGCCGATGGCCTGGAACATCAAATCTTTGAGCCTGCGGCTTTGATTGAGCCGCTCGATGTTCACGTCGGTTTGGTAACCTCTCTCCAGGACCGTAAAGATGTCCTTACTGGATAAGATCCGCTGAGACAACTGGTTCTGACTATCCACATAGTCGTCGAGCTGCTGGCCGACTTTCGTCGCCGCCGCGAGCTTGGCCTCCACCGTTTTCTCCTTCAGCGGTTTGATGACGACCCCATTTACGTAGACGATGAAGCAACCGAGAATAAACAAGAGCAGGGCCACAAAGGTTAGGAATACTTTGCTTTGCAAGCTAAGCTGATCCTTGCGGGGGAAGAATGGTCTCATGACGTTGACTTAGGCCTCCTTGCTGTGCCTTAGTTGCGTTTTGGATGGTTTAACTGTACCATTTCGCTTCGCATCATGACAACGTTTACAAGTTCACAATTTTACACATGATCTGTCACCCTCAGACATGTACCTAAACTGACCCGGATTTTATAATCAAAGTGCAAACGCATTCAAAGCCACATCATAAAGACAGGGGGATTTGCCTTGAATTACGTCATGAAAAGAACGACCATCGCGATCATCGCCGGTTTGCTGGCGGTATCGCTCGCGGCCTGCGGCTCCGGAGGCACAAAGTCCGGCAACGCAGCGAAAGACGACACGAATGGAGGCGCCGCCAAGGGAGACAAAGTCACGATCGAGTTAGCCATCTCCAAAAGCTCGCAGGACTCCGCCTTCATTCAGCAGGATCTGCTTGACGAGTTTGAGAAGCAAACGAACATCAAAGTGAATTTGCAGTTGATCCCGGCCGAACAAACGACAACGGTTCTGCAAACGAAACTGGCCGTCGACGAAACGCCGGACATCATTCAATACAACTTGGCCAGCGCCACGACGGACCTCAACCTGGAGCGTAACTTCGAGATTCTCGATAACGAGCCTTGGGCCGCCCGGATTTTGAACAAAGACGTCCTCTCCGCTAACGGCCACATCTACAGCTTCCATATCAGTCAGGACACGGGCATGCAGGGCGTCGTATACAACAAAGACATCTTCGAGGACTTGGGCCTGTCCATTCCGACGAACTTCGAAGAGTTTCTGGCCGTTTGCGAGAAGATCAAAGCGAGCGGGGTTACTCCGGTGTTCATGCCGTATAAGGACAATTGGTCCGCCAATATTTGGCCGGCCGCCGCGTTTGCCAACTTCGTATCCAAAAACGATCCGACGTTCTTCGACGATCTGAACAGCAACAAGAGGAAGTGGTCCGACATTCCGGAATTCCAAACGTTCCTGCAGCAGCAGTACGAGGTGTATAAACAAGGCTATACCAACGCCGACGTCCTGAGCGACAGCTACGATATGGCGGTCGGCAAATTCCTGAACAAGGAAGTTGCCATGATGTTCATGGGCGACTGGCTGATCGAAGGCGTGCTTCAGCAGGATCCGGACATGCGGCTCGGCGTCTTCCCGATCCCTTCCGAGCAGGACGCCAGTCTGGGTGCCAGCCCGCTCGGCGGCCAGTTGTTCATTCCGAAGAAAGCCAAGCACTTGGCGGAAGCGAAAGAATTCCTGAACTTCATGGGCTCCAAGGAAATCGCACAAAAAATCGTCGATTCCAAAGGTTACGTATCCAACCTGAACGACGTCAATACACCGGAATTGCCGGCCTACAAGCAGGAAATCGTCGACAACTACATCACGCCGAAGAAAACCGTACTGACGGCCGACGCCTACATGCTGGTCGACCGCAGCGAGTTGTACCGGCTGCTGCAGGACCAATTCGCCGGAGGATTAACGCCGGAAGAAGTCCTGAAGTCGTGGGACGAGAAGTTCAGCCAACTGATGAAAGATAAAGAAATCCCCGGTTTCTAAATCGGAAGAATGGCAGACAGCATAAAATCCCGTCCGGGGTTTTATGCTGTCCCAGGCTATAGTGGGGTGAGAGAACATGAAATCGAAAACATCGGTCAAAAGTTTGTATTCCTATTATCTCGTGCTGCCGGCGTTATTGATCTACTCGATCTTTTTCGTGATCCCGGCGTTTACGGGCTTTTACTATTCCTTTACCGATTGGCGGCTGGACCGCCTGACCATCCATTTTGTCGGCTGGGAGAACTTCCAGAAGATCTTCTCCGATAAAACGCTTATTCTGGCGCTCAAAAACACGCTGATTTTTGCCGTCGTGACCGTAGTCGGGAAAAACCTGATCGGGATCGCGCTGGCCGTCGCGCTCAACATGCGGTTGAAGACGCGGAACCTGCTGCGGGCGATTTTTTATTCCCCGTCCATTCTCAGCATCCTGGTGATCGGCATCGTGTTTACGCCGATCTTGCGCACCGAAGGCGCCATCAACCGCATGTTCGATGCGGTCGGGCTGCACGCGCTAAGCCAAGCCTGGCTCACCAATCCGCACCTCGTCATCTGGACCATTGCCATCATTTCGATTTGGCAGCAGGCCGGCTTCCAAATGGCCATTTACTTGGCCGGTCTCCAATCGATCTCCCAGGAATATTACGAAGCGGCGACCATCGACGGGGCCGGTTCTTGGAAGAAATTCACGAAAATTACGCTGCCGCTCTTGCTGCCGGCGATCAATATCAACCTGATGCTCACGCTCATCGGCGGCCTCAAGGTCTTCTCCGAGGTCTTCGTCTTGACGGGCGGAGGTCCGGGCAACGCTTCCCAGGTTGTCGGTACAATCATTTTGCGGTCCTTCGGCGAAGGAAGCTGGGGACTGGGCACGGCCATCAATACGCTGCTGTTCGTGGCCGTAACGATCATCGCCATCCCGCTGCTCATCTTCATGCGGCGTAAGGAGGTCACCGAATAATGGGATTCACGCGCAAACTCGCCATTCGTAACTACATCGTCGAAGGCCTTCTGCTGTTGGCTTCGCTGCTGATTATTTTGCCGGTGTTGATCATGATCTTCGGCTCGTTCAAAACGAGCGCCGAAGTGCTCGATTTCTCGCTGAAGCTGCCGGAAAAATGGATGTTCTCCAACTATGCCCGCGTTTTTGAGGAAGGCGGAATCGCCCGGGCATTCTGGAACAGCTTCTGGATTACGGGCATTTCGTCGGTGATCAACATCATCGCTTCCTCGGCCGCCTCCTTTATCCTGGCGCGGCGGGAAACGAAATTCGCCAACACCTTGTACATGTATTTCTTTATGGGCCTGATCGCCCCGATGTCGATCATTACGACGATCCGGATCGTGCAGGCGCTTGGCTTCTACGGCAGCACCACCAGTGTTATTCTGATCTACGCCTCGCTGAACACCGCATTTAGCGTGTTCCTGTACAGCGGGTTTATCAAAACGATCCCGAAAGCGCTCGACGAAGTCGCGTTCCTGGAAGGCGCCAGCGTGTTCGGCGTATTCTTCCGGATCGTAACGCCGCTGATCCTGCCGGTGAATGCCACGGTCGCGATCATGGTCTTCATGTCGGTGTGGAACGACATCACGATCCCGTTGTACTTCCTGACCGACAGTTCAACCTGGACGATGCCGTTGTCCATCTACAATTTCTACGGCAAGTACAGTCGGGAGTGGAACCTGATCTTCGCCAACCTGGTGTTGACGTCCTTGCCGGTGTTCATCCTTTACTTGTTCGGCCAAAAATACATCGTCAGCGGCTTAACGGCCGGCGCCGTCAAAGGCTGAACGATTGGTGCGCGGGGACGCCTCAGGCGGGCACGAGCGCCTGAGGCCCGCGGGGCACCTTGGTGAGGCGTTAGCGCCTGGGCGCGGGGCACCTCGGGGCGCGCAGGGGCACCTTGGGCGGGCGTTAGGGCTTGACGCGCGGGTACACCTTGGGCGGGCGTTAGCGCTTGACGCGCGGGTACGCCTTGGGCGGGCGTTAGGGCTTGACGCGCGGGTACGCCTTGGGCGGGCGTTAGCGTCTAGTGCGCTCATGAACCTCGTGTGAGCCCACGGTGCCCGCATGCCGATCCCGTCTCACCTAAACTGGAACGGACCGTAAGGACGCTATTCTCCCATTTCCCGACGATTGCCCGGTTTTACGGACACTAAAGTCCTTATTTGGCCTCAACTACGGCGTGCGAGAGAGAATGCGCCGAAATAACGACTCCTGAGTCCGTTAGAAACCAATAACCCATGGATTAGGCTAAATAGCGTCGCTGGGGTCCGTAAGGCCCGATAACTCTCGGATTAGATCAATAGCCGCACCAGAGTCCATTATGTTAACCATGCCTTGATTGGTCACGGGTGGTTGGGGGCCGGTGGAGGCCAGCCTGAAACCTCGACACACTCCCTCCACACGACCGCCGCCTTCCCCATTCCGCTTACGCCTCACCCCACGGCATCCAAATCCGGTAGTTGCCGCTTAACGCCAGCAGCGCGAACAGGTACAAGCAATTGTCGTAATAACGGCGGCTGCCGGTTCGGACCGGGGTGTTCCAGAACAGCTCGACGCTCGCCTTCGCTTGGGGTCCTTCGGTCGCCAGCGAAGCCATCGCGTTGGTGGCGAGCAATCCGACCGGATGCAGCGCCGGTTCGTTAAACGGCTCGCCCGCAATCGTGTAGCGGCGGTAATCCTCCGGCCGCTTATCGGCGAAAAACGCCTGGATTTTGCCCGCCGTCTCCCGCTGCCACGGATCGGCGGCAAACCACTCCCAGTCAAGGCCAAGGTTGGCCGCCACCCGATACGCGTCGCTATAAAAGTGGCCGAACCCCCGCTCGTTATTGGGCGTTCCATCATAATACGCATACTCCGGCGCAAGTCCCGTGACCGGATGGCAAGAGAGATGCAGGTACTGACGGCTTGCCTCGGCGGCTTCCTTCCAGAACGTCCGGTCCTCGGGATAAGCCCACAGTGCAAACAGCTCGTAGAAATGAGGCAGGTGATAGGAAGGATCGGTGAACTCGCAGTTCGGGATAAATTTGATCAGCTTGTTGTCCGGGTTCCACATCGGATAACCTGCCCCGTTTTCTCCCTGGTGCAGACAGGTGCGCAGCAAGTCCCGCGCCTGGGTGCCATAGTTAAACGGCGCTTCACGGTCACCCCAGCGGTGGGACGCAAACAGCAGCGCCATCGCAAAATATTCCTCGCCGTCCGGCGCCGGCCCGTTCGACAGACGTTTGCCGTCCGGCGCGCAGGACCAGGCGAAGTACCCGGCGTTCTCCCCTTCGGTCATGTACATATAGGTCATCGTCCACTTCCATAGCCGGTCGAATACGTCCTGTCGGCCGTATTGTACGGCCATCATCATCCCGTAGGACATCCCCTCCGTCCGGACATCCAGGTTGCCGGTATCCATCATGTACCCCATATCCTCGCCTGACGGATAATAGAAACGCATATCCTCGTCCCCATTGAACAATAGATGCCACGTCTCTTCCAACCTACGTTGGATGATCTCCTCAGCATAGCCGTATTCGGCCAGCAAATTCCGGTATTGGCCCGTGTAATAAGCACCTTGGCGCTCCGCCATCGCTTCCGCCGCCTCCTTTTTCGTTTCCAGTTCTCCTAGAAGTGCGTGTTCAAAAAGTCGGATTCTCAGCACCGATAGAATTAACGTAAACGTAACATGAGTCCCGTCCTCGTTCCATGTGCATTTCGCGCTTTTATTTATCCAAAACAAGCCGTCATGAAAAAACCGCACTCCGAAGTCGGATCAGATCCGACCTTCAAAGCGCGGTTCGATTAAGACAGCAGCGGAATGCGGTCGCGGTAGCGCTCGATCAGACGGCGATTGTGATCGTCGGCGCCGTCGATATTGCCGCTTAGGTAGACAGGCGGCTCGTAGCCCCGCTCGATCATCAGGGCTATGGCCTCGGCGAAGATGCCGTTAAGGATCGCCGCCCCGATCACGGTGGACGTTGGCGTAAACGGAACGCGCAACCCCGGATGGGTTAGTACGGCATCCCCCTTCACGGCATAATTGTCGATAGCCAGATCAACGGAGTTGAACAAATGCTTGCCGCTCACGTGCCGGGACGGCTGGCTTTGCGAATATTCCAGGGAGGTGATGCCGATCGTGAACGCGCCCTTTTGCCCCGCGATTTGCGCGGCGTCGACCGGAACCGGGTTGCGGCCGGAGGTCGACAGGACGAACATCACTTCGCCCGGACGAATATCCTGTTCCTTCATGAACGATTCGGCCAGCCCGTTTTGCCGCTCCAGCTCGGAGGAACGGACCGCCCCCTCATGCAACATCAGCTTCTCCACGAAGATGGGACGGATCGGCACCAGTCCCCCGGCCCGGTAGAACACTTCCTCGGTCAAAATGTGGGAGTGCCCGCAGCCAAACAGATGAATAATGCCGCCCTCCATAATCGTTTCGGCCGTTTTTCGGGCCGCCTGGCCGATTAGCTCCGCTTCCCGCTCCTCGACCTGATTCAAGATGCGGCGGAGATGATCAAAATAAGTATGAAGCATCGGCATTCACTGCTCCTTCCCGCTAAGTAAGCGCTGCTTGGCTCCCTCGATCATGGCCGTCATCGCATTCAGAGTAGCTTCGATGACGTGCTCGCCCTTCTCCTTGGTAGCGATTGCCGCATTGCCGAGCACGGCCGTCGAGGTGAATTCCTCCCAAGGCGTCGGGGTGCAGTCGGCCTCGACGCCGATGTTCGGGATGTCATTCAGCGCTTTGTCCATATCGACATATTCGCCCGCCAAATAGAGCATGTACGAGGTTTCCAGCTCGCAGGCGTGGAAATAGGAGGCATGCGAAGCCGGCGTTTCCCTCACCCGTTCGATCGCCTGCTTCGAGCCGGGATAGAAGAAGTAATACACCTTAAGCTCCGGATAATCACTATAAAGCAAGCGGGCCGCTTCCTTCAGCGCCACGGCGTTGCCGAGGTGCCCGTTCAGCATCACATAAATCCGCAGGCCCTGCCGATACAGGCTTTCCCCGATATCGTACAGCATCCGGATCAATGCCTCGTTGGAGACGTTGATACTGCCGGGAAAATTTTGCAGGCTCCATACCTGGCCGTACGGGAGCGTCGGGAGCACAAAGCTTTCCGTACGCTCCGCCAGCCGGCGGGCCAGCCGTTCGGCCAGCATATTGTCCGTGCCGAGGGGAAGGTGGGGGCCATGGGCTTCCACCGCGCCGATCGGCAGGATCGCGCAGGGCATGCGTTTGATTTTCTCGGCGATGTCAAAGGCGTTTTCTTCTTGAAAGATCATCCCGTACGCCTCCTTACAATTTGAAGGCAAAACAGTTTGCCGGATTCGCCACGAAAAATTTATGAATCAGCTTCCGCCCGTCAAAGCCGGCCCGGTCCGCCTCATCCACGAATCTCGGAACCCATTTGGCGATAATGTACTCCAGGCCCGGTCCGTAGTCGTAATGCTTATAGTACGTTTTGCGGGCTGTATCCCCGCTGACGAGGATCTGATCCTCATATCCCTTGCGCACGAGCTCAAGAATTAGCTGGATCCGCGTGCTTTCGGGTGCGTACTTGATTTTGGCAATGCCGTCGAAGGACAGGAAAGCGCCGGTTTTGGCGATTTGCTCATGGTAATACGGGTCCGGATTCCGATCCATATGGCCCAGGCTAAGGTAGCTTAGGTTCACGTTTTCGCTGCGCAACAGCTCGATTTGTTCCAGCCCCATCGTCCCGACCTCGGTATGCGAATGGACCGGCGCCTTCGTTTCGTGATGGGCACGGGCGACGGCCCGCAGCGTTTTCTCCTCCAGCGGCGTAATCCGGTTGTAGCCCGTGCCGAATTTGACCTGGCCGGCTTTGAACGGCGTGCCCTCCAGGCCCTCCTCCACCTCACGAATGACAAAATCGGTCAACTCATTGATGCTCTTGGCCTCGATCCATTCATAATAGGTCTCATAGTTGCCGATGAGCGGCTTCAATTCGTCTTTCACTCTGGCGTCCCAGAGAAAGCTTTTGTTAAACCCGGCGGTGCCGACAATACGAACGCCGGTTTCCTTCATGATATTGTAGACCGCCGGCACGTCTCGCCCGTAATCGATCGCCGTTGCGTCGACGATGGTTTGGCCGCCGTGGTTTTTGAAGTCAAGCACGTCCAGCTTCGATTTTTCCGGATCGTCCAACAATAAATCATCTTCGCCGCGCTCGGACCAATGCGCCGGACGGCAGACGATATGCTCGTGGGAATAGGTGAATCCCAATTGTTCCGGCGCAATGTCCGCGTCAAGTGTTCGTATGAAGCTCATCTCGATGTTCCCCCCAAATGTTGTATTACGCTCAGTCTGCAGCTCATCGGAACGTTAGAACAGGAGCTGTGCCAGAAGACGGATGATCGGTCCGAGAATGAACATATCGGAATCGGCCGCCCACATCGCCGTATCCGGCACCGTCGAAGAAATCAGGAAGCGGACCGTAATGAATTGCCCCCAAGCCACAATCGTGGAGGTGATCAAACCGCCCAGGAGCGCCCCTCTAACACCGCCGGTGGAATTGCCGAACACGCCCGCCGTAGCGCCGTGAAAGAACAATACAATCATCGTAGGCACAAATATATAAGCTACCGTATTGCCGAGCACAACGAGCCAGATCAACGCCCCGGCAAAGGCCCCGATAAACCCGAGAATAACCGCATTGGGCGCATAAGGGTAAGTTACCGGCGAATCCAGCGCCGGTTTGGCGCCGGGCACGATTTTGGTCGCGATCCCATTAAACGCCGGAACCAATTCCCCGATAAACATTCGCACGCCCAGCAGCACGATAGCGATTCCGCCCGCAAAAGTAAGCGATTGAATTATGGAGTACATAATAAAGTTTTGATCGCCCGCATTGGCAATCAATTCCTGCGCTCCGGGGGTTCCTTTCAGCGAGATAACAACAGCCCCGATTAAGAACAAGACTCCCATGCTGAGCGCCGTAATTACGTTGGAATCGCGCAAAAACTCAAGTCCCTTCGGCACTTTGATTTTCTCCGAATCGTTCTCTTTGTTGCCGAACCATTTGCCGAGCAAAGCTCCGAGCAAAGCGACCGAAGCCGAGGTATGGCCCAGGGCGATATTGTCGTTGCCGGTAATTTTACGCATAAACGGCTGGGTGAGCGCCGGCTGGAACGTCCAGTACAACCCCAGCACGATTGCCAGGAAAAGCACAAGCTTCCATTGCGGAACCGCTCCGCCCGCCGTATGCACGACGATGCCGGCAAAAACCGTGGCCGTCCAGAACATCATGTGTCCGGTCAAGTAGATATATTTGAATCGCGTAAATCGCGCCAGCAAGACGTTAATCAGAAAGCCGAGCAGCATGGCCATCGTGACGGCGCTGCCGAACTTGGCGTTGAACGCCTCCTGGCCGAGAAATTGACCCAGGCTCACGGCCTGCAGCCCGAACACTTCCTTCCACATCGGTTCGAACACGTTCAGCGCGCCGACGATGACGCTGGAGCCGGCGGAAATGATCAGGAAGCCGATCACCGCTTTAAACGTGCCGCTGATGACCTGGCTGGTCGATTTCTTCTGCAGCAGCAAACCGATTAGCACGATAAAGCCAAGCAGAATCGCCGGCGTGCCGAAAATATTCGTGGCTATCCAAAAAATAGCGTTCATTTAGCCTTCCCCCTAAAAGTTTTGTGAGCGTTGCTTCCTGAGGAGCTTCGAACAAAACTCGCTTCGGAAGCATAGGCTTTGTTCTGTGAGCGTTGCTTCGGAAGCATAGGCTCCTCTTTCACATGGCTTCTTGCAAGTTTTGTTCGATTTCCTTCAAGTCGAAGTAGTTGTTGACGATCACGATTTTGGCCGTGTGTCCTTGCAGGCTCTGAGCCAGCTCATTGCTGGTCACAATGTAATCGGCCGCCATGCCGGAAGCAGTGGAGACGTCCGTATGCTCCACATCGGCTTGCACTCCCATCTCCTTCAATACCGTTTCAACGTTCATCCGCAAAATCAAACTGGTTCCTTGTCCTAATCCGCAAACGCACAAAATTTTCATGGGAATTCCTCCTGAAATGTAGTTTTCTTGCTGTAGGGAAATGGATCATTGGATCAAAGCCCCGACCTCCTCGGCGGTTTTGGCCGCCTTCAGGGCTTCGACATTTGCCGGCTCGTTCAGCAGGCCGGTCAGCCTGCGCAACAGTGCAATATGGTCGGAGCTGGACGAGGAGCCTAGTGCGAACACGAGCTCGACCGGATCGTTCTCGGGATGGCCGAAGGCCACCGGCCGCTTCAGCCGGACGAAGGAAACGGAGGCCGTGTTGACGCCGTTCTCCGCTTTGGCATGCGGCAGAGCAATATGCGGGGCGATCACGATATAGGGGCCCTTATCCCGAAAGGCGGTCAACATGGCTTCCACGTAGCTGCTTTCCGCCGCCCCGCTATCGACCAGGAGTCGGCCGGCCGCGCGAATCGCTTCCTCCGCATCCTTCACCTCGACATCCAGCGAAACCAGGTTTTTTTCCATAAAGTGCATCTTCATAATCCTCCTTAGGTTATCCATCATGTAGCGGAATATTGTAAGATGATCCGCGATATTTCCGCTTTTTTATCAGTATTCCCCAAAACTTGTCGGATCTGCTCTTCTTTGAGCATATTTGCCAGTTGCGAGAGGGCTTTTAAATGAAGCTGTCCATCGGTGCCGACAACGACAAACAGCAGGTAAACGAGGTGCTTGGGCTGGTTGCTGAAGGCAACCCCTTTTCGAATCGTCAATAGGGCCATGGATGCCCGCGCCGCTCCATCCTCCGGTCTTGCGTGCGCGATCGCCACTCCGGGAGCGGCGACGATGTACGGACCGTATTGATTGACCTTATCGATCATGGCCTGAACATACCCTTCGGTTATGGAGCCGTCATGAAGCAAGGGCTTGGCGGCAACCCGGACCGCCAGCCGCCAATGGGGGATTTCTTCCCGAACCGTAATTCGCGAAGGAGTCAGCAACTCGCCAAGCGTCGGCTTGTATTCCTTCGGCTTTGGCGGCTGCCCTTTGGCCGCGGATAAATAGCGTTGGATCTCTTCAAGCAGCGCTTCCTTATCGGCAATTTTTGCGTGCTTGCCGACCAGCTCGACGATCGCCTGTGCGGAAGGACTGGCCGAGTGCCCCTCCGCGGCTCCGAGATAAGGGGACACCTGCCCCAGCAGATGGGCCTTTTCCGCATTGCTCATAATCGCGTTTAAGATGAACACGGGAACTTCGCAGCCCGACAGCGGAACGGTGGAGAAAATCAGGTCCACCTTTTCGGAGAATGTTTCTAAAGCCCGCAGCGACAGCACAGCGACCAGATCGATGGAAGGAAACAACTGCTCCAGTTGGTTTTTCAGCAGGCGCGAAGCCGAAACCCCGTTGACACAAACGACGGCTGCCCGTTTTCTTGGCGCGGGCGTTACCCTCTCCCGCCTGAGCCAGCCGCCGAAATGCATAGACAGGTAGGCGATTTCCTGCTCGTTGATCGGCTTTTCAAAAACCTTTTCCAACGGTTGAATTGATTTTCGGGTCAATTCGAACACTTCCCGATATTCTTCCATGATTTTCTCCGTCAACGGATTCTCGATGTTCAGACCGTATTTGGTCCGATAGAAGACCGATTTCACATGCAGAAACAACTGCTTCCTCAGTGCATCACGATCCTGAAAGTAGACGCAGCCGATCTTTTCGAACAGGCCGATCATCTCTTCCGTCGCCGAACGCAACCGCTTGGCATCCAGCGTGTCGGACTCCACCTTTACCCGGTTCACCTTGGCCGCCAGTAAGTAGACGGTCATGTAGCAGATCTCGTCTACGGGGACATCGATGCCGAACAGTTCGCCAAGCTTCGCGGCAATATGCGCGGCAGCTTTGTATTGGAGCGTATCCTGCAATGCCGCTTTTTCCTCTTCGTCCATCTTTACCGCGTTGCCCTGCTTGAGGCGAATGGCGGAGAGCCAGAGCCGAACGCTCAGATGGAGGATTGTCTCGTCCGTCAGTTCCATGCCGATCAGTTGTTCGCCGGAAACGATCATGAGGTATACGGAGGCCAGTTGCTCTTCCCGGAAATCCGGAAAATGGCGTCTGAACAGATCGGCGTGAATCAGGCCGTCAATCGTCGGGGACAAATGGTTCCAGTTGCCGTAAGGCAACAGCTCGAGCAAGAAATGCGACAGGGCCGCCCTCACTTCTTTCTCTTTCCCATGGATAAAATAACCTTGCTTGCGGTCGAACCGAACCGTCAGCCCATATTCGGCCAGATCGTCCTTAAGCCGCTTTAGCTCGGAATGGGCGGTCCCCCGGCTCACCTTCAGCAAATCCTCCATGTCGTACAAGAACAAGGGACCGCTTCGGTTAGCGAGCTGCAAGCAAAGCAAGGCTTTGCGCTCGCTGCCGGACAAATAGTAATGCTGCGGCTGGACGGTTTGCGCCACGGCCGGAAGCCGGGACCGCGATGCATCGGGAAGCAGGAACCCCATCCCGCGAACATAGTCGACGGGAGCCAGTCCGCCTTGACGCAGCCAGTCGTTGATTTTGTCCATGTCGTAGTAGACCGTGCGTTTCGAGATATGAAAAATATCCATCAGCTCCTGCACCTGAAGGTAGCCTTGCGACTTCTGAAGCAGGGCAAGCATTGAAGAACTGCGCTCGTCAAGTATCCTTCACCACCTACTTTCCTTATGAGGTAGTTCGAAAAGCCATCTTCGGATCTCGAAGCAGGTCAAGAAGCGGAATCGACATCGAATCTTGGATTCATCTGGGCCAAAGCCGGAGCTCCCGGCAAGCTAACGGACATCAGAAACGCTATTGTCAGCTTTGGGGCAGTCCCCGGTTCTAGCGGACCGAGGAGACCTTATTTCGGTCAAAAGCGGCGAAATGGCTGCAATGAGAGCCCAATAAGGTCTCTGGAGTCCGTTACAGCGGGAAATAGCCGGGAAATGGGCAAATAAGGTCATTACGGTCCGTTACGTTCAGCGCGGTTACGATCAGCCCCGCCACTGACGTCCCTAGCTTCATCCGACCTCAAGCGTTTTGAAAAAACGCACTTCGGAAGCATACGCTTAGCGTTTTGATAAAATGCACTTCGAAGGCGTACGCTTCGGTGCTCCAATCCCGATTTTTTGAGCAATGACTATGGTAGAAAGCATCTCTCTTTGCAGATCATTATACGTAAGGCATTTCGCATACAACAGCGCAATTATTGTCTCTCTCGCGTTTGCAAAATTATACGCTTAATGACCAATTTGCAGTCTTTCTCTTGCAATTCAAAGTGTGCCATACTACCATGCAAGTATGGCAGTATGGAGCTGGAGCTTTATACCATTTTGGGGGAAGTGATGTCATGACCGACATGGGGCTACCCAGCCGGGATCGGCGGGCAATGCCGTATACGCCAAATTGAAGGAGCAAATCATTACGCTGGAGTTGCCTCCGGGAACGGCGTTATCGGAAAAAGAGATGTCCGTGGCCTTTCATGTCAGCCGTACTCCGGTCCGGGAGAGCTTCGTCCGATTGGCGCAAGAGGGCTTGGTGCTCGTTGTGCCGCAGCGCGGCACGCGTGTGGCGCTGATTGACCCGGAGCTCGTAGAAGAAGCGAGATTTATGCGGGAACAGCTGGAGCGCGCCGTTATCCGGCTCGCTTGCGAGAAGTTCCCGGAGGAAGGGCTTGTCGCGCTGGCCGACAATTTAAACCGCCAGAAAGACATCATTGAGCGGCATGACAATCAGGCCATGTTCGTGCTGGACGAGGAATTTCATCGCATCCTGTTCGCAGGCTGCCGCAAGCTGGGCACCTGGAACATCATCCAACAGATGAACGCCCATCTCAACCGGACCCGGGTGCTGTGGCTAACGACCGATCCCCATTGGGAAAATCTGTACGAACAACATCGATCCATGCTCGAGGCGGTGACCGCCCACGATGCCGAGCGGGCCGACCGCCTCATGAAGGAGCATTTACAGTTGAGCGTTTCAAATTTGCCGGCGCTGCTGAAACGGTATCCCGGTTATTTTACGCAGAGCGGAAAAAGTACCCGAAATCTCATCTGACCGGATTCCGTTTGCGCCTATCCGTAACGTGCGCGTGTTCGACAATGGCGATTTTATGGAAACGTCGCACCTCCCCAGAACGGCACCGTCGATATCGCCGGAATCGTCAAGGCGTATTATGGCACCGGTTTCACGGGGGATGCCCGTCCCGATCACAGCCGCCCCATTTGGGACGAAGAATGCCGGCCGGTTGAACTAATCAAGGATCATCCTTCAATTACGATGAAAAAGGAGTGAAGCAACCGATGAGCAAGTTGCCTGTACATCCGGCTTTGTCCGGCAAAATCGCCGTCATTACCGGCGGAGCCGGAATCCTGTGCCGGGCGATGGCCCGGGAGCTGGGCCGCCAAGGAGTGAAGGTGGCGATCCTGAACCGTACACTGGACAAAGGAGAAGCCGTGGCAGACGAGATTCGCGCCGACGGCGGAACGGCGATCGCATTAGCTTGCGACGTAACGGACGCGGAAAGCGTCAAGGCGGCCGAAGCGGCCATTCGCGAGCGGTTTGGCCCCTGCGATATTCTCGTGAATGGAGCCGGCGGCAACCATGCCAGCGCCAACACGACCAACGAGATTTTCCGGCCGGAGGACGTGGCGAATCCGGACGTCACCAGTTTCTTCGACCTTAACATCCCCGGCGTTCGCGCCGTCCTTGACTTGAACTTCATGGGGACGCTCATCCCAACGCAGGTTTTTGCCAAAGCAATGATCGGGCGTCCCGGCGCAACCATCCTTAACGTTTCCTCCATGAGCTCGTACAGCCCGATGACGAAAGTTCCCGCTTATAGCGCGGCCAAGGCGGCCATTAATAATTTGACGCAGTGGCTGGCGGTGCATCTGGCCGAATCCGGCATTCGCGTCAATTCGATCGCGCCGGGATTTTTTCTCACCGAACAGAACCGCAATTTGTTGACGAATCCGGACGGGACGCTAACCGAACGTTCGAATAAGATCATCGCCCGTACCCCGATGCGCCGCTTCGGCGTTCCGGAGGATTTGCTGGGGACGCTGCTGTGGCTGGCGGACGCTGACACGTCCGGTTTCGTTACCGGTACGGTCATCCCGGTCGACGGCGGGTTTATGGCCTATTCCGGCGTATAAGTGGAGGGATGACCCCGGGGTGATCCGGGCAGCCGGGGATTTGCAAACCGACGTTGAGCGGGTTACCGGGCGGAAGCCGCGGCTCATAGGGGCGTTGAAGCCAACCGCGAGCCGCTGCCAACGAGCGCCGTCCCGGCTCTCGCGGTACAACGCGAAGATCCCCGCCCCCGCCGCTACAAGCTGAAGCTTGCCTTAACCTGGGAAGACGGACAACAACGAGAGTACGTAACCGAGTGGAGACTCTAAAGGAGGTGGATCACCCATGTCTAACTATCAAATAATCGATGAAGTATCCGTCCGGGAAAAAGCCGTCGCCTTTACGTTCGACGACGGCCCCAATCCGCTCTACACCCCGCAGATCCTGGAGATCTTCCGGGAAGTGCAAGGGAAAGCGACCTTCTTCATGATCGGCACGCAGATCGAGAAAAACATAGAAACCGCGAAGGCCGTTCATGCGCAAGGCCATGAGATCGGCAACCACACCTACTCGCATCCGCACCTGCCCGAACTTAGCCCGGAAGAATGCCGCCGGGAATTACAGTTGACGGAGGAATGGATCCAGCAGGTGACCGGGTCAAAACCGAAGGTCTACCGTCCGCCTTATACCGATACCTCTGAGGAGGTTGCCGCGATCACTGCCGGCGAATTCGGTTATCCCGCCATCGGGGCGGTCAACGGAGCGGCCATGGACTGGGAGATGCCCGGCGTCGCGCATATCGTGGAAAAGACGCGGGAGCAGGTTCGCCCGGGCAGCATTTTATTGTTTCACGACGGCTTCGATGACCGTTCGCAAACGGTGGAGGCGGTCCGGACTCTCGCTGCCGAACTGGCCGCCGGGGGGTATCGGCTGGTTACTGTGAGCGAACTGCTCGCGTTAGCCGAAGCAGAGTCGTAAGTCGCATAGCAAAGAGGCCAAAAGAGCCGCGCCGATAACGCGCTCCTTTTGGCCTTTTTTACCCGGCAGGCTCGGTCAACTTGGTGACGAAATGCTAAAGTGCAGGCGAATATTGTCGAACGTATCTAGTAACCGTCGATGAAGCGCAAAAGTGCAGTTCATTTTCTACCAGACGCTCGTTAGTCATCAAAACACGCTCACGCAAATGCACTTTTGCAGCTCATCCCGCAAAAAAGCAGGTTTTCCTCGAAATCAACTGCACTTTTGCACTTGAAAGGTGGGCGAACCGTGGTTGAGTGGTAGGGGCGGACGGTTGTTGAGCAGTTGTTGAGCGGTTGTTAGGCGGTTGTTGATCGGGTTGTTGGATAGTTTATGATCATTTGTCGGGAAGTTGTTGGTCAGATGTTTGGTAGATGTTTATCATTAGTTGGACAGCAGGTGAGCAGCAGGCGGACGGCAGGTCGTGGTTCGATCACGATCCACCCACTCTCACACCCCACTCACGTTCCACTCTCACACTCACTCAGGCTCCCCTCACAAACCACAGTCCAGATCACGAGCCACTCATCCACTCACGTCGCCTCACGATCCACTCATCCACCTCACAACTCCGCTAAAGACCTTACGCACAACGGTTCACGCCCCACTCACGACCCGTAATACACTTCCGCTTGGCGTTCGAATAGCTGCAGTTGCTCGCGGACGCGCACGACCTCCCCGACAATGATCAACGCCGGGTTGCTGAGCTTCACAGCGGCGGCCAGCTTGGGCATGTCGCCCAAGGTGCAGGTAAACGTGCGCTGCCTGCGGGTCGTGCCGCTCTCGATCAACGCCACCGGCGTATGGGCCGGCTTGCCGTGGCGGAGCAGCTCGCCGCGGATGGCGGCGATTTGGCCGACGCCCATGTAAATCGCCAGCGTGTCGACGCCTTGCCGCAATACACCAGCTCGGCGCAGGGTCCGGCGTACGCCAGCAGCTCTTCGCCGACGAGGCGGTCGTACAGAACGACCTCGGCCTCGCGCAGCCGCTTCACCGCCTTAACCGTGATCAGCTCGGGGTCGCCGGGCCCCGCTCCGACTATACTTACCGTCCCGAGACCCTTCATAGGCGTTCTCCCGCGACGGACAATGCGCGGCCGTCCGGCTCGGCCATCTCCGTTGCGGCAGCCCGCGCCTCTCCTCCGCGCCGCAGGGTACCTTTTTGCGCAACATAGAACATCAAACCGGTAAACACGACGCCGCCCAAAAAGTTGCCGATCAAGACGGGAATTTGATTCCATAGCCACCAGTCCGCCATGCTGACGTTCGCCCCCAGCAGCATCCCCGCCGGAATGACAAACATATTCACGACGGCATGCTCGAAGCCCTGCGCGAAAAAGATCAGGATCGGCAGCCACATCGCCGCGATTTTACCGGCCGTAGACGTCGAGGTCATCGCCATCACCACGCCCAGCGTCACCATCCAGTTGCAAAGGACCGCTTTGATGGTCACCAGCGCCAGCCCGCTGCCGCCCATGTGCTTGTAGGCCAGCGTCTTCGCTTCGCTCGTCTGGATCAACGCCTGCACGAGCGGGTGGGTTAGGTCCGTGCCCATTTTCGTGATCGTTAGCCCATACAGGATCGCATAAACGGCGCAGCCGATCAGATGCCCCAGAATCACCCAGCCGAAGCTGGACAGCATCCGCGCCGCCGAAACGCGCCGTTCCAGCACGACCAGCGGGATCAGCGCAAAGCTGCCGGTGACCAGCTCCAGGCCCAACAGCACGATGATCACAAAGCCCACCGGAAAAATCACCGCCCCCACGATCCCCAACGAGGTTTGCTGCGTTGCGGTTAGCGCCAAGGTTGTGGCAAAAGCGAGGATCGCCCCGCCCAAAAACCCTTTGACCAGCAGCTGCGGGATGCTGAGTTTGGCTTTATTTTCCCCTGTCTCCATCATTGCTCCAAGTACTTCCCCCGGTTTGACATAATCCATGGTTCGTCCACTCCTTTATCTGCGGCGGTATCTCTAGGCTCTATAGCGATATATAGATGGCACCGGTCGTTTCATCCACTTCGGTCTCATAGACGGTCACCGAGCCGTGGTCGGGCGCATGGACGCGCCCGCTGTGCAGGTTGATCTTCCAATCATGCAGGGGACAATGCACGGCCAAGCCGCACACCATCCCTTCCGACAGCTTGCCGCCTTTGTGCGGGCAGCGGTTCTCGACCGCGTGGACGCTGCCGTCGCTGAGGCGGAAGATGGCCACCTCTTTGTCTTCGATCGTGACTGTCCGCGAGCCGAGCCGATCAATGTCGTCCAAACGGGCGACCTGAATTTTCGTCAACATAGGTTCTCCCCCTCGAAAAAGATTACGAATTTTGCAATTGCACATCTTGCAGCGGTTCGAAGTTTTTGCGCAGCTCTTCGTTTTCGATGATCTCCTTCCACGGGTCGGTCGTTCGGCTCAGCGACTCTTCGATCCGGGCGGCCAGCGCCTGGCGCTCTTCGGCTTGCTCCAACACAGCCTTAATGGCATCCAGTCCTACCCGTTCCACCCACTGCGCGGTGCGTTCGTTCCAGTTCGCCTGCTCGCGGTAATGCTGCAGGAACGCAGCCGTCCATTCAACGACCTCGTCCTCGGTCTTCACCACGCAGAGCAGCTCGGCTGCGCGGACCTTGATGCCGCCGTTGCCGCCGACATGGATCTCCCATCCGCCGTCGATGGCGACGACGCCCAGGTCCTTAATCGTCGCTTCGGCGCAGTTCCGCGGGCATCCCGACACCGCCAGCTTGACTTTGCCCGGCGTGTTCAGCCGCTCGAACGCCTTCTCCAAGCGAATGCCCATGCCGATGGAATCCTGCGTGCCGAACCGGCAAAATGTCGAACCGACGCAGGTCTTCACCGTCCGCAGCGCTTTGCCGTACGCATGGCCGGACGCCATGTCCAGCTCCTCCCACACTTTCGGGAGATCCTCCTTCTTAACGCCAAGCAGGTCCAGCCGCTGTCCGCCGGTAAACTTCACCATCGGGACCTCGTATTTCTCCGCCACCGCCGCGATCCGTTTGAGTTCGGCCGGGGAGGTTACGCCGCCGTAAATTCGAGGCACGACGGAGAAGGTCCCATCCTTCTGGATGTTCGCGTGGTAACGCTCGTTGGCGAAGCGGGACTCTTTTTCGTCCACATATTCGGCCGGCCACAGCATTCCCAGATAGTAGTTCAGCGCCGGGCGGCATTTGGAGCAGCCCTCCGGTTCGCGCCACTCCAGCACGTTCATGACTTCGCGCACGCTCTTGAGTCCCATCTCCTTGATGCTTGCGACGATCTCGTCGCGGCCCAGCGGCGTACAGCCGCAAATGCCTTCCTTCACCGCCTTGACGTCGCCTTCCGCATAGAGATGCAGCAGTCCCTCCACCAGCGGTTTGCAGCCGCCGCAGGAGCCGGACGCCTTCGTACACGCTTTAACCTCGCCTACGCTGGCGCAGCCGCCCTTCACCGCTTCGACGATCGTGCCTTTGGTGACGCCGTTGCAGCCGCAGATTATTTCATCGTCGGCCATCGCCGCCAGTCTGGCATTCGGGGAGGCCCCTGCCCCTGCTCCTGCTCCCGCTTGCCCCGGAGCGTACCCGAGCAGCAGCTCTTTCTCCTTCCCGACCACGGATTCGCCGCTTTTGATCTTGGCAAACAGCGAAGGTCCGTCCGTCGTGTCGCCGAACAACACCGCGCCGATCAGCCTGTCGTCTTGCAGGACGATTTTGCGGTACGTGCCGTCCAGTTCGTCCTGAATGCGCAGCGAGCGCGTGCCCGGAGCCTCATTGAAGTACCCGGCGGAAAAAACGTCCACCCCCGAGACCTTCAGTTTCGTGGAGGTCACGGACCCTTCGTATCCGGCCGTATCCACGCCAGCCAGCCGCTTGGCCAGCACGCTGCCTTGTTCGTAGAGCGGGGCGACCAGCCCGTAGGCGATGCCGCGATGCTCGGCGCATTCCCCGACGGCATAAACGCCCGGCGCGCTGGTCTCCAGATAGTCGTTCACGATGATGCCCCGCGCAACCTCAAGTCCCGCCTCTTTCGCCAGCTCAATGTTCGGCTTGATGCCGACGGCCATCACGACCAGATCGGCTTCGAGCCGGTTTCCGTCCGCGAACTCCAGACCCTCGGCCCGCCGTCCGCCGTAAATGCTTGCCGTTTGCTTCTGCAGCAGGAACTTCATGCCCTGCGCCTCCAACTCGCGCTGCAGCATCCGCGACGCCGGCTCGTCGAGCTGGCGCTCCATCAAATAAGGATGGAGGTGCACGACCGAGACGTCCATCCCGAGGTGCAGCAGGCCGCGGGCCGCTTCCAGGCCCAGCAGACCGCCACCGATGACCGCGGCTTTCGTATATTTGCGGGACGCCTCCATCATCCGCTCGCAATCCCGGATGTCCCGAAACCCGATCACGCCGTCTTTGCGCGCACCGGGAATCGGCAAAACGAACGGGTTCGAGCCCGTGGCCAGGATCAGCGCATCGTAATCGGCCTCCACGCCGGACGCCGACACGACCTTGCGCCCTTTGGTATCGATCCGAACGACCGCATCGCCCAGATGCAGCCGGATGTGATTTTCCTCATACCAGGCCAGGTCGTTGATGACGATCTCCTTCATGTCCGCTCCGCCCGCCAGTACCGAAGACAGCATGATGCGGTTATAGTTCGGATACGGCTCCGCGCCGAATACCGTGATTTCATACGCTTCCGGAGCCAGCTTGAGCACATGCTCCACCGTTCGCATTCCCGCCATTCCATTCCCGATCAGCACCATTTTTTTCGTTCGGCTCATCTCCATCTCCCCTTTCTCGAATCGCCAAGAAACACAAAAAGCCCGCTTCGCCCCCAGAAAGACGCACCTTGGCGTGTTTCCACGGATTGCGAAGACAGGCTCCATTGCCGCTTCTTGCGGGCACCCCATTGTACCCGGCATTCCATTTATGGAATTTTGAATTACGTAAATTTGAATCAAGCGTTTGGTTGTCATTTACTATATAAGAGGATGATGTCTATGTCAATATATATTACATAAAAATGAGTAAACCAAAATTTTAGTGTAAGTTTTTATAACATATATATTGATTTTTCAGAAAAAAGGCGCGAAAATACATTTATCCTTTAAAATTTGAAATGTGATGTTAGGTTTTCTTTCCCCGAATACCTTCCTGCTACGCTTTATCCTTTATCGCTATCGCTTTAAAGCTCGGCACCCGCTAGGATTTAGAAACACATCGTCATGGATAGGAGGGATCACCTCACGATGCGCTTCTTATTGGTCATTCGCGAAGCTGCATTACCCGGGTCTGCTCCGGCGGATCCCCTGAAGTCTTTGCCCTTGGCTGAACCCGAAACCCTCCTCAAAGCGAGCGGGTATCAGGTCTTTGCCTCCTGCCGGGAGCCGCACATCCGCAAGCGGATCAAGGAGGTTGACGCCGCGGTGCTGGATATGCCGATCGAGGGCATGCAGCGCTGGGGCGCGTTGCTGATCAAGTGGAAGCCGCTCCCGCTCTTATGGTGGTGCAGCCCCGATACGGCGGGCTCCTCGCTGGAGGCGTGCGAAACCGAGGTCCCGGTCGACGGCCTGCTCTCTCCGTCCATGACCGCGTCGGAGCTGCATTGGGCGCTGCATTTCGGCGCCAGGCATTTCTTCGAGCGTCAAGCGTGGCGGGATGAACGGTCCCAGTTGGTTTCCCGGCTCGAGGAACGGAAGTGGATCGACATGGCCAAGAGCATTTTGTGCGACGTCAACAAAGTGTCCGAAGCCGAGGCTTACGACATGCTGCGCAAGCGGGCGATGAACGAACGCAAACGGATGGTGGATGTGGCGACCTCGGTCGTTAAAGCCCATCAGCAACTGAAATTTTAAATGCCAACCCATGCTTACAAATAAAGGAGGGCTCCCGATGACGATGACAGAAATCCTGAAGGAAGTAGGCCGAGGCAAAAGAGGCGCCCGCGACCTGACCTACGGGGAGGCGGTCCACGCCGCCGAACTGATAATCGGAGGCCAAGCGACCCCGGCGCAAATCGCCGCCTTCTTCATGGCGCAGCGGATCAAGCTGGAGAGCGTTGAGGAACTGAAGGCGTTCGTGATCGTCTTCCGCAAGCACGCCCATCGCTCGCCCATCCCGCAGGGATTGGACTGCGCCGGACCGTATGACGGCCGAACCACCTCCTTTATGGCGACGTTCGCCACCTCCTTCCTGCTGGCGGCGGGAGGACTGCCCGTCACGCTGCACGGTACTTCGCCGCTTCCGCCCAAGTGGGGCGTGACCCTGACCGACCTGCTCGGCGAGTTGGACGTCGACAGCCGGTTGATGGAATGGGTGCCCGCCGCCCGCCCGGCCGATTTTGCCGGGGTGCGATTCGTGCCGGCGGAGATCTGGTGCCCGCCGCTCGCGAAGCTCCGCCCGATCCGCGAGGAGCTGGGCATGCGGACCATCCTGAATACGATCGAGAAGCTGCTGGACTTCAGCGATTCGCCTTATCTGGTTTACGGCGTATACCATAACACGGTGTTCGACCGGATGGCCCAGCTCATCGAGCAACTGGATTATCGGAAAGTCTTAATCGTGCAAGGAGCGCAGGGCTCGGAGGACATGTTCATCGACCGGCCGACGCGAACGTATAGGGTGAGCGGCGGCGAAGCTAGGCTGCATGTGATCGACCCTGAAACCTACGGCTTGGACACCCCGCTGCCGGAGGAAGACGATACGGCCTGGACTGCGGCCAAGCAGCTGCGGGTCACCGAACAGGTGTTGCAGGGCCAAGCGCATCCGGCTTACGTGAATCAGGTGCTGTTGAACGGGGCCGTCCGCCTGGAGCTTGCCGGGCGAGTCGATTCCGTCGAAGAGGGAATCTATACCTGCAAAGCGCTGTTGGACGACGGCAGCCCGTGGGCCACGTACTGCAGTTGGCGCGATACCCTGCGCCTGGAGCAGGCGGCCGCCGCGGAACGCGCAAAAGCCCCCCATCAAGCCTGAATTCAGGCTGGTGGGAGGCTTTCCCGATAGCAACGCAACGGCCGAAATAGCGGTAAACTTTCACCTTATTTCGTGTAACTTGGCTCGTTGGCCGAAAATAACGCCATTTTATCATCTTATTCCCGGAAAAAGCGCCAAGTTAGCGGCCAGTGCCGGTAAATAAGGTGATTTCTTACCTCTATTGGGGCTTTCGGACGCGAATTGCGCGAAATAAGGACATTTCTTCACCTTATTTGCCCCGTCCGAACAGTGAGCGCCAGCCCAAGATCAGTAAGCTCCGCGAATGTGCTGCGCGACCTCGGATTGGTAGAACGCGGCCAGCCGCATCAACTCGGCTTCGCTGAACGAAGGCACGTCGATCGCGCCGAGATTGTCCTCGACCTGGCGCACGTTGCGGAAGCCGGGGATCACGCAGGTCACCTCCGGCTGATCGAGAATCCAGCGCATCGCCGCGCGGGCCATGTCGCCGCGGCCTTCGGCGATCCAGCCCAGCTGCGCCGCCAGCTCGACGCCTTTGGCGAACGGCAGGCCCGCAAACGTCTCGCCGACGTTGAATTGCTCGCCGTTGGCATTAAAGCTGCGATGATCGTCCGCGGCAAACGTCGTATCCGGCTTGAACTTGCCGGTCAGCAGGCCGCTGGCCAGCGGAAGCCGCACGAGGATGCCGACGCCGGTTTCCTGCGCCTTCGGCAGCAGTTGCGTCAGCGGCTTTTGGCGGAACAGGTTCAGGATCACCTGCAGCGCTTTAACTCCGGGCACGCTTAAGCAGAACAAGCCTTCTTCCACCGTTTCCACGCTGACGCCGTAATGGCGGATTTTGCCCTCGGCCTGCAGCTTGTCCAGCACCTCGAACACCCGGCCGTCCTTCAGTACGGACAACGGCGGGCAATGGATCTGGTACAGGTCGATGCGCTCGCGCTCCAGCCGTTTCAAGCTGGCTTCGCAGTAAGCCCGCACCCGCGCTTCCGAATACGTCTCCAGGTCATGGATATCGCCGGCGCGGCAAAATTTCGTCGCAATATGGATGTCGTCTTCCTTTCCTTTCGTCGCTTTGGCAAGCAGCCGCTCCGCATGCCCGTCGCCGTACACGTCCGCCGTATCGAAGAAATTGACGCCTTCCCCGATCGCTTTATCCAAGCCCTTCAAGGCCTCATCATCATTCGTATTGCCCCAACTGCCGCCGATGGCCCATGTGCCGAAGCTGACCTCGCTGACTTGCAGCCCCGTATTTCCGAGCTCCCGATATTTCATCGGTCTTCCCTCCTTGTATGGCTAAATGTCCAACAGGTCCTGCATGCTTCAAAAGAGGCCCTTCCAACCAGAAGGGCCTCTTCCTATTCTATACCGAAAACGCCCGTAGAATAAAGCGTTTTCCTTATTGCGATTTTCCTTTCGTAAATCGTTCCCCCCGTTCGTCCGGCACCCCGGATTTCCGAAGCAGCTCATCCGGACACTGCGCCAGCGAATCGTACATCTCCCTGTTGGGCTGAAATACTGCGACGTATACGTATATCCCGTCCCCGTTGCCATCGTCCGGTCGCCCCCAATTCCGTCCCGGTCGGCAAAGTGATACGTCTCCCAGCGCGAATACTCGTACCCATCCACTTCCGGTCCATAGTGAGTATGCGGCACCACCATCCAGCCCGCTCCAAGCGGCGCCGTGTAGCTCTCATAGATGGGCCAAGAGGCCATCAGCATTTCGCGGATCGGACCGGTCACCTCTGGATCGCAGCCGAAGGTTAAACGAGCCCATTCCTCGGCAATCGCCTCCGCTTCATGAATGGTCCCCTCCCCTTCGAATCACGGCCTCAGCCAACCTCAAACCAGTCGAAATAAGCCGGAGCTGCGCAGGGCTTGCCGTTGCCCGCAGCATATAAACCAACCACAACGCCGGTAAAGCATATCTTTCCCGCAACATCCTCGGGCGACAAGGCCAATGCGGTCTCCGCCGCCAATTCGGTCCACTGTCGACCGGCCAAGGAATAATAAAGCGTGTACCGCTTTTCGTCCGAGCGGATTTTCAAATACACATAGTCCGTATACACCGGCACGATCACCGCAATTCGCGTCTCTCCGTGAACCGTCAAGCGGGCAACCACCTTGTTTTGGCCATTGTCCCGCGTCAGAACCACCTCGTAATGAGCGGCCTCATCGCGGCGGGCACACAAGCCGGCCTCTTCGCCATCACGGATGCCCTTGAATTGCAGCAGCGTATTCCATTCCGCTTCGACCCGCTGCTGTCTCCGGCCGACAAAAGCGACCGGCGCCACATCGTTCAAACCCGCAGCCTGCCCGCGCAAGGCCAACCAACCCGGACGCTCGCTCAGCGACCAACTGTCCTCCGCCGGATTGCGCAGAAACGTCCAGGACGGCGACAGCAAATTCCCTTCGAAGTCGTCCTTCTCCGTAGGCGAAACCTTCCCGACGGCCTTCTGCCCCGAACCCGAACCCGAACCCAGCCCCGCCCCCGGCACCCTGGGCACACTCATTTCGAGCTGCACGAGGCCTTCGTTGTTGTCGATCATCGGCCAACCGTCCTCATTCCAGATGACCGGTGCAAGAAACGTTTCCCGGCCCAGCACGCTATAGCCGGAACCGACCAGCCGCACGCCGAGAAATACGGCCCACCAATCGCCGTTCGGGTCTTCGATCAGGTCCGCATGACCCAGATATTGAATCGGATGATCGAGGCAGCGGTGGGTTAGGATCGGCTCCGGATACAGTTCAAACGGCCCGTACGGGCCGGAGCCGCGGCCGATGATCTCCCGGTGCTCCTTGGCGGTACCGCCCGAGGCGCTCATGATGTAATACGTCCCGCGAATCTTGTACAGATGCGGACCTTCCGTCCAAGGTCCGCCGTCTCCCCGCCAGATCACCACCGGTTCGCTTAACGCTTGGCCGGTCGCGATGTCGATTTCGTATTGGATGGCGTGGGAATCGTCGTCGGCGCCCTGCTGTGCGGTCACGTACACCTTTCCGTCATCGTCGAAGAACAGCGACGGATCAATGCCGCCGTACGGAATCCGGATCGGATCGGACCAAGGACCCGCAGGATCGGTCGCCGTCACGTAGAAATTGCCGATTCCCCGCACATCGGTCGTAATCATATAAAACACGCCGTCATGATGCCGGATCGTCGGCGCATAAATGCCGTCCGAGCTTAACCGGTTCCGAAGGTCCAGTTGGCTGAGCCGGTCCAGCACATGACCAATCTGCTCCCAATGCAGCAAATCCCGGCTGTGAAAGATCGGAACGCCGGGAAAATACTCAAACGAACTGTTCACCAAATAAAAATCATCCCCGGCCCGAGTGACGCTCGGGTCGGGGTAAAATCCGGGTAAAATCGGATTCGTGTAAGATACAAGGGCTTTCACCATTATTCTTTGACACTCCCTACGTTAAGTCCTACAACGAAATATTTCTGCATAAACGGATACACGAGCAGGATGGGCACGGAAGCGACGACGGTGACCGCCGCCCGGATGGATAACGGAGTTACCCTCGACAAGGCGGCATCCTGGGTCATGCCCACCCCGGCCGCGACAGCCGGGTTACTGTTCGCATTCATACTGGAAGACAACAACTTCATGAGTTCGTATTGAAGCGTGCTAAGCTCCTGTCTCGAAGAGGTGTAGATGAAAGCGTCAAACCAGGAGTTCCATGCCCCTACCGCAACGAACAACGCGATCGTAGCCAATACCGGCTTGCACAGCGGAAAGATGATGGACCAGAAGATTTTGAAATCGCCTGCGCCGTCAATTCTCGCCGACTCGATCAAGCTTTCTGAAATCGTCCCGATGTAAGTACGGATGACGATTAAGTTAAATGCGCTGATCATCGAAGGCAGAACGTAAACCAGGAAGTTATTGAGCAAATGCAGGTCCTTCATCAGGAAATATCCCGGAATCAAGCCGGCGTTAAAATACATCGTCAAAACAAAGATCGTCGTAATCGGCTTGCGGAATACGTATTCGCGTCGACTTAGCGCATACGCCAGCATACTCGTCAGGAAAATATTCAAGATCGTCGATATTACCGTTCGGGCTACCGAAATCAGAAACGCATCGTAAATCGTGCCGGATACGAATACCGCCTTGTAGTTTTGCAGCGTAAATTCTCTTGGCCACAGGTAAATCCCGCCGCGGATCGTGTCATTGCCGGCATTAAAGGATACGACAACCGTATTTAAAAAAGGATATAAGGTGACAATCACCAGGATAATCATAAAAATCGTATTAAATGTATGAAAAAGAATCGGCTCGATTCGGCTTCTTCCCACTCTTCTATTGAATGCGGCAGCAGATACTCGCTCCGGGCTGATTGATTGATTTGCCATCTCTATAACAGCCTCTCTTCCCCTAGTCGTTTTGCCGTCCAGTTCGCGAGGAGCAACATGGTTATGCTAACGACCGTTTTGAATATTCCGCCGGCGGTTGCCAGTGAGTAATTGCCTTGAGCGATCCCGTATTTCAGCACGAAGATATCGATCGTTTCCGACCAGTCGACGACCAAGCCGTTGCCAAGCAGGTACTGCACCTCAAAGCCCGCTTCCAGAATATGGCCGATGGACATGATCAGCAGAATGACGATCGTCGGTTTGATGCCGGGGAGCGTCACATGGAACATTTTCCGGTAACGGCTTGCACCGTCAATATCCGCAGCTTCATAAAGGGCCGGATCAATCGCGGACATGGCGGCCAAATAAATGATTGTATTCCAGCCAACCTCTTTCCAAACGTGGGAGGCGCCAACGACACCCCAAAAATACTTGCCTTCGCTAAGCCATAAAATCGGTTCCTTGATCAGATGCAGTCTCATCAATACATCGTTGACGATTCCGTCCGAAGCCAGGGAAGTCGCGACAATCCCGGTGACGATAATCCAGGACAAAAAGTGCGGAAGATACGAGATGGTTTGAACGGTTCTTTTCCAGAACGTTTTCTTGATTTCATTCAGCAGCAATGCCAGAGCGATTGCGGTTACAAAGCCCAGCACCAAATTGATGATACTCATCCCTAGCGTATTGCGCAGCACACGGAGAAAGCTGTCGTCCGTAAACAGAAACTTAAACTGATTGAAGCCTACCCATTCCTGCTGGCCAAAGCTTCTGGCCGGCTTGTAATTTTGAAACGCCATCGTCCAGCCCCATACCGGAACATAAGCAAACAATATGATATAAGCCAATAACGGGACCGACATGAAAATCAACTGTCGTTGACTTTTGACGAGGGACCAGGTTATTCGCTGCCGCTTTCTTTTTTTCGCTTTCGGGACGATAGGTTCATTCGTTAAGGTCTCATCCATAATTGTTCTCCCCACAAAGCCTGTAATTTCAGAAAAGGAAGGCTAGAACGCCTTCCAGCCTTCCCTTTTCTGATTAACCCCTACCTTATTTCACGGTCCAGCTGTCGATTCTCCATTGCAGGACTTCGTTAATGCGGTCTTCGTAAGCTTTAATGTTCAGTTTGCGGATTTCCCCGACGTATTCATTCCAAACTTTGTCAAAATCGGCCGGTTTGGCCAAAATGGCTTGCGGCAGATATTTGGTAGACAGGTCGTTCTGCTTGGTGTTGACGATCTTGGCTTCGGAGCCTTCCACCAGATCGACGGACCATGCCGGATAATAAATCGGATTTTCCGGGGCCGGGCTGAAGAAATCTACGTAACTGTCGTAACCGTAAGCTTCAAGAAACTTCTTGTCGTATTCTTTCAAAGCCGCTTTGTATTCTTCAGGTTGTGCAGCCGCATCGGTGGCGTTGCCGTCGCTGAAGTAACCTTGCATTTTCGGGCTAAAGCTGTAGAGCGTATCCGCTTTGTTGCCCAGCTTCCAGGTTGCATCCGTAAATCTGTCGCGCTGCTCCTGCGTTTTCATGAAGCGGCCTTCTTCGTTAACGATATAATCCTCGCCTTCGATCCCCCAGGCAAGCACTTTTTGCCAATCTTCTTGGATCAGGCGGTCCCACAGCTTGAGGATTTTGATCGCCTTCTCTTCGCCTGCGTTCACGCTGATGCCGAAGCCGTTGTTCAGGTTCAGCGCAGGGCGGTCCAGGTAGTAGTCTTTTGTGCTGGTATCGTAGACCAGCGGCAGGCCGACATAAGTTCTTTCCTGCTTATCCGCCGTAATCAGCACGTTCTCGGCGGATTGGAAGTTCCAATGCTGATCGAACATCCCAAGCACGGCGCCGCTGGAAATTTTTGCTTGATATTGGTCATAGTTTTGCGTAAAAGTTTCTTTATCGATCAAACCTAATGCGTTCATTTCGTTCAGCTTCTGATAATATCTTTTGGCGTAATCCTTGTCCGCAAAAATTTCGGCTTTACCATCCTTAACGACAACGCCGCCGTCATTCGGGTGGCCGATCAAATGCTGCGGCGCATTGAACAAGCCCCAGTTTCTCCAGTCATAGTTCAGGATTTCAAAGCCGATCGTCGGTTTACCCTCGATGGTCGGATTCTTCTCCTTGTATTTGGCAATCAAGTCAAAATATTCGTCCAACGTTTTCACTTGCGGGTATCCGGCATCCTCCAACACCGCCTTTTGAATCCAGAAAGCCGGTCCCGAATACCAAGAACTGCTTACTTGGCCGTTATAGGCGCCGTAGTTCGGCAGCGTATAAATATGACCGTCGTTCGGGTCTTTCATCATGTTCCAGTATTTCTCATAATGCTTTTTCAGGTTCGGCGCATGTTCTTCGATGAGGTCTTCCAACGGAATAAACGCGCCTGCGGCCGTCAATTTCGTGTTGGCGGTCATAATGTCCGGGTAATCGGAGCCGGCGATCATTACGCCGAGCTTTTGGTTGATGTCGCCGGCAAGGAATTCGAATTTAAACGTTGCGCCAAGCTCATCTTTGATCTTCTTGTAGATCTTGTTGTCGGCCGTCGGCTGTTGACCGGCTTCGCCGATAAACGCGGTAATTTCTAACGGTTCAGCCTTATCGCCGGAATTGTTGCCCGTTGCCTGATTGGCGGTGTTGTTGTCGGCCTTGGTAGCGTTGTTATTTCCGCCGCCGCATCCCGACAGGATGACGCTGAGCGATAATAGCAGGATCACGCTTAGCCGGAGCACTGATTTTTTCTTGCCCCCCATGTAAAGCACCTCCGTAATGATTTGTTGACTTCAAGGGTTTCTGTAAGCCCTTTCATCAACTTACCTTTATTCTAAAAGCGCTCCCCGGCGGCAACTAGTTCACAATTAAAGTTTTAACCTTCAAAATCTCAGTTCCTGTTTCTGTATTCGTTAGGCGACATCTGTATTCTTTTTTCGAAGTGCTTGAGGAATTGGCCATAATTGGCGTAGCCGACCCGTTCGGCAACCTCGCCGTTGTTCAGTTTCCCGTCCTGCAATAGCTTCACGGCTTCTTCAATGCGCAGATCGTGGATCATTTCGTTAAAATGAACGCCGTTTTTCTTCTGCAGCAACTGCCCCAAATAGACGGGATGCAGGTAAAATACCTCCGCCAGCTTCTTAATCGTCAAAGGTTCGCGGAAATGCTCCCGAATATAAGCGTTGATGTTTTGGACGACGCCCTGGGAGCGCCGGGTTTTGTCCTCAAGAAGCAGATCGATGCATTCCATGCCGAAGGCATGCAGCAGACCCAGCAACTCCCGCAAAGTGCAGATGGCCGATACATTTCCGGGGATGTCGTATTTGCCCTGAAGCTCCGCCGCCTGATCCGGCATCTCTTTCAAATGTCCGAGCATCTGGTAAGACAAGTGGATCGCGAATTTACGCACGATATCCGGCGCAAGATAATGCCTCCGGAAGTGGTCCGCCGCCCTGACCAAAGCTTCCTCCAAGCCGCTTTTATCCAATAGCTGCAACGCCGCCACGACACCGTCCACCAGTTCCATCTGGTCGTACCGGCAACGGAACGAGAGCTCGGCCACTTCGCGGTAAGTCGTAATTCCGGTCCGGTCATCCGCATAAAATCGATGAAGCATCGCCGTTTGGGCCTGGCGGTGCGTCTCCGCGAGATCCTGCAGATTTGCCGCTCCTTCGCCTGCGGCCGCATGCGCCCTCAGGCGGCGGCACAAGCTCTCCAATTCGCGAATCCGGCGAAGGCCGTCCGGGCCGTCTCGTTCCATGTCGTACCCGTACACCAAAGCGAGGCTGCCGAAGTCCAGGTCGATCATATACATCGCTTCCCGTTCCTCGGCATAAGTCGAGATCTGTTCCCGAAGCTCCGCCGGACTGGCGCTACTTGGATGGATGAGGCAGACGTTCCAGGCCTCCCGAAGACCCGAAAGCGCAGCGACACGCTCGGGATCCCAAGGGAGATTGGACGGTGGATTGATCAATGCCTTGAGCAGAATGCCCGCTTCTTCGTAGGAAGCGATCCGATTGATGCGCTGACGGTCCCGTTCCTCCACTAGTTCCTTGTAAATCGCCCCCAACTCCTTGGCGGCAATCTCTTCGTCGATCGGTTTCAGCAAATATCGGGTAATTCCGAAGCGAAGCGCTTTTTGCGCATATTGGAACTCGCTGTAACCGCTGACGATGGCAAAACTGACCTGCCGGACATTTTGTTTCTGCCAAGCTTCGATCATTTCCAGTCCGTCCATCACCGGCATCCGCACGTCCGTCACGACCAGATCCGGCTGCAGTTCGCCGATCTTCTCCAGCGCCTCCGCGCCGTTGCTGCTGGTTCCGCAAATATCGAAGCCGAGCTCCGGCCAGTTGATCCACAGCTGCATGCCCTCCAACGCTGCCGGCTCATCGTCCACCAATAACACCTTGAATCTCATGCTGACCCCTCCCTGTTCATCCCATCCTGGTGTTCCAGCAGTTTGACCGGGATTTCGAAGGACACTACCGTTCCTTCTCCCGGCTTGCTGTGGATGTTGAATCGAACCTGATCGTTGTAATACAGCTCAAATCGGCGGTATACGTTGCGGATGCCGATGCTTAGCCCGGAGGTGTTCTCGCTTCGCACGGAGAGCAGCATTTCCCGCAGTTGCTCGGGTTCGATGCCTTTTCCGTTATCCGAAATGACGATGCGCAGACGGCCGTCCGCCACGCAGGCTTTAACGGTAACAAGCCCCGTGCCCTGAACCGTTTGGATTCCGTGCTTACAGGCATTTTCCACCAGCGGCTGGATGCTCATCTTCGGAATTTTATAGTGCAGCGCCTCCTCCTCGATGTCGAAGACGTATTCGAATTTGTCCCGGAAACGGAATTTCTCGATTTTCAAATACATGTCAATAAATTGGATCTCTTCCTCCAGCGTAACGAGGTCCTCCTTCCAGCGCAGCAGCCGGCGCAGCAGTCTGGACAGATTCTTGATGATGTCCGTCACGTCAGAGTAATTGTTTTTTGTGCAGACGACCAGAATGGCATTCAGCGTATTGAACAGGAAATGCGGATTCATCTGGCTCTGCAAGAAGTTCAACTCCGCCCGTACCCGCTCGGCCTCGAGGCTCTTCTGCTGGATTTCCAGCTTGTAGACGTTGTTGATCAGCGCGTTGATCCGGGCGGTCATCATGTTGAAATTGCGGATCAAGCCGCCGACTTCATCGCGGCCTTCATCGATGTTGATCAGATCGAATTTCTCGTTGGTGACTTTCTGCATGTGGCGGGACAACCGCTTCACTCGGTAATGGTACGATCTCAGCATCACGTAGATGAAAATCGACGTGAACAGAGTGATGGCAGCTACCATGATCCCGACGAACAACCTCATATCGAACATCGCTTTCGACACTCGGACGCCCTGCGGAATGCCAATCAGCCGCCAGCCCTTCACATAACTCGCGTTGCCGATCGCGAGCGATTCCACCCCCTTTTTCTCGTCCTCGGCGGACAATTCGAATTTGGAGTAACCGGCACTTGCGCCTTGCCGGTAGCCGCTGCCCGCCGACACGATGATATCGTCGTTTTCGTTGACCAGATACAGGTCCAGGTAGTCCTGCTCCCGTACGATCACGTCGTAGACTTTACTGAGGTCGATGTCGATCCGCAGCAGCTTGTCAAACGTATTATAGGAGTCATAGTAATCCATCTTCTCGATCACGCTGAAATAAGACTCAATGTTGGCCCGGTTATTCGCTTGAGAGGCACGGTACGCTGCGACGACTACGGGATTGGACGAGCTTTCCCAAATCTTGTACCATTCGCTGTTCCTCACCTCGTCGTCGATCAAATGATAATTCCCCCCGGGGATAATCGTCGGATTGGACGTGTAAATCCCGATCCGCAGAATCTGGTTGTTGACCGGAATGTAGCTGGTGACGCGGTTGCGCAACTGCTCGTCGAAGGTCTCGTAAAACTCGAGCGGATCGGAATACGTCTGATCCATCTTCTCGTAGAGCGTTTTATCCGTATTCAGAGCATGACTCACGGCCACCCCGCCGTCGATAAAATCATGAATGTCCTTTCGGGCGCGTTCCATGGAAATCTCCAGGTTTTGTTCCTCGCGCTCCTTAATAAAACCGGTCATCCGCTCCATAAACAGCAGGTTAATCACCAAAATCGGCAGC
Source organism: Paenibacillus sp. JL3B1040 (assembly GCF_057063165.1). NCBI lineage: Bacteria > Bacillati > Bacillota > Bacilli > Caryophanales > Paenibacillaceae > Paenibacillus > Paenibacillus tiangongensis. Next base: position 5,459,433 of record NZ_CM169317.1, read on the forward strand.
AGCACGCCAATGAGGTAGATCAGCAAAAATTTAGTGTTCAGCGGAATATCATTGATCTTTCCCCGGAATCTCCATCTTCTCATGCTTGCACCACCTCGGGCTTATTCGGCCGGCTTAAGCCCCGCCTCTTTCTTGGTAACGCCGTTCCTAAATTCGGATTTGTATACGGAAGGCAGCATGCCGGTCGCTTGCTTGAATTTGCTGATAAAATAATCCGTGTTCGGGTAACCCACCTGCTGCGCGATATCGGAAATTTTCATCGGGGTGCGCTTCAGCAGGCGTTTGGCCTCTTCGATCCGTTTCTCGTTCAAGTATTCGTTGAAGGCCTTGCCCGTTTCTTTTTTGAACACCTGACCTAAATACGTCGGGTTCATGTGGAACTTTTGGGCGAGGGTTTGCAGCTTCAGCCTGCTGCGGAATTCCTCATCCACGTGCTGAATGACTTGGAACATCGTGTTATTTTCATTTTCCCGCCGCAGCCCGGCCAGCAGCAGGGAAGCCTCCCGGCACAGCTTGTGCAGATAACGCTTTAACGCCGGATAGTCGCCCATGCCGCCCGAATTCGCTGCGTATGCCTGCATGCGGATCATAAAAGCGTCGGCGTCGCCGCCCGCTTTCTTGATCTTGCGGCATAACGTCAGCTCCAGATTGTCCGCAAACGCCCGGACGGATTCAAGGCCCGGACGACTGCAGGCGAAGAAGCCGAAAGTCTCTTCCACCGCCGCTTCTACGGCTTCGGGATTCCCTTGCAGCACAACGTCAAGCAGAAGCTCGCATTTTCCTTTGAACACGTCCTCCGTATTCCGGGGCTGCGGGGGACGACAGGGGAAGAAAAGGCCGGTTTTCCCTTGTTCGCGCTTGGCTTTCACGGTTTCCAGCGTTTGCTGGTACAACTCCCGGATGGAGCGGATGCCTTTCCCGGCGTCGCTGACGGCAATGACCGCCGGCCGTTCCAGATCCGAAAGCCCGCTGCGGATCGCCAGCCCGATCTCTTCCAGCCTCGTCTGCGGCACTTCGTCCGTCCGAACGATCACCCCGATCCGGCCCATGCCGTCCAGAAACGAACGATCCGTATGGCTGGCAAAAAAAACCAATACTTGTTGTTTCAATGCCGTCGGATAAATGCCGGCATCGATCAGCATGCACCTAAGCTCCGGTTCCCCTTCGAGTTGCAGGGCGGCTGCCGCTTCCCGTTCCAGTTGCGTTCCTTCCTCCCCTTGAATCAAGCGGTTCAGCATATTATTCTTAAACAAAGACTGTTTGCGGGACGAGGTTCGCTCCATTTCCCGTTCTTCGGCGATCGTTTGTCCGAGGCGGTCAAGAATCGCCCCGAACTCGTCCTCGTCGATCGGTTTCAGCAAATACTCCGCAACCCGCTGCCGCATGGCCGTAAGCGCATAGTTAAAATCGTCGTATCCGCTCAAAATGACGAACTTGGGCGGCTTCGCCAGCAGCCGCCTGCTCCGTTCGATCAGCTCCAGGCCGCTGATCACCGGCATATGGATATCCGTCACGACCACCTCCGGCCGAAGCTCCTGCATTTTGACCAACGCCTCCGGGCCGTTCAGCGCTTCGCCGCATACCCGAAAGCCGTGCTTTTCCCAATTCACCATGGTTCGAAGTCCTTCGAGCACCCAAGGCTCGTCGTCCACCAGAAGCACTTGCAGCATGACCGCGATTCCTCCCCTTCACGCGATTTCCCTATTTATATAAATGCCTGAACCCGCAATGTAAGCGTACTCATTTTTTATGCTAGCACACTTCTTTCGATAGTGGAAACTTAATTTATCCAACAAACAAAGGCAGCCCGGAGCGCTTTGCTCCGAACTGCCTTTCCCGGCGCCGTTAGGATCACGGCTTGGCCGATGATGTGTCCTGTCCGGTAATTCCCGGACTTTTACCTCGGCCGCTCTAATTCAAAAACATCCCCCAGCCGGGCGTAACCGTTCCCCGCCAAACGGCTGACCGGCCGCAAGCCGTGAGGGTCGATCCGCCCGTCTTCGTACAACGACTCTTCGATGTGAAACCGGACCACCCGGCCGATCAGCAGATCGGCCGAAGGACTCTGCTCCGTTCCGCCTAATGGGATGGAGCGTTCCAGCAGGCACTCCATGCGGATCTTGGCCTCGGCGATGCCGGGGACCGCGATCGCTTCGCTGGCCAAGGGCGTGAGGCCCGCAGCCCGCACTTCGCTCTCCTCGGGAGGAAGCGGCGCCGCCGTCAGGTTCATTTGGCGGAGGTACGCCTCATCGGCAATATGCACGACAAACGCCCCTTCCGCCGCGGCATTCCGGGCCGTATCCTTCGGTGCACCGTCTTTTCGCTGCACCGCCACCGACACCATCGGCGGATCGGCGGTCACGACGTTGAAGTAACTGAACGGCGCCGCGTTCAGCACCCCCTCCGGCGACAACGTCGTCACCAATGCGACCGGCCGCGGGATGACGCTGCCGATCAGCAGCTTGTAATTGTCCCTCTTGGTTTGGTGCTCCGGGTTGATCGTGATCATGGCGGCGAACCTCCCTCTTTGTTCATTTCTTCAGAAAATGGCTGCGAAACCACTCCGCCGCAGCCTCAACTTCGGTTTCGGTCAATTGATGGCCGTACGGCTCCCAATGCACGTTCACCCGGGCCCCGGCTCCGCCGAGCAGCTTCGCAAGCTCCTCGGTTTCCTCCGGCCGGCACATGGCGTCGTTCCGCCCCGCTCCGATAAAGACGGGAAGGTCGGCCATCTCCGGCAATGGCACGCCGCGCCGCGGCACCATCGGGTGGTGCAGGATCGCCCCGCCGAGCGCCTTTGCATGATGGAACAGCAGGCTGGCCGCGATATTGGCGCCGTTGGAGTAGCCGAGCGCGACGACGCGTTTGCGGTCGAAGCCGTATTGCGCGGACGCCTCTTCCAGGAAGTCGTACAGCTCTTTCGTGCGGAATACGAGGTCTTCCTCATCGAACACGCCCATCGCCAGCCGCCTGAAGAAGCGCGGCATCCCGTTCTCGAGCACGTTGCCGCGGACGCTCAGCACGGCCGAAGCGGGCGAGATCATCTCCGCCAGCGGCAGCAGGTCCCGCTCCGTGCCGCCGGTGCCGTGAAGCAGAAGCAGCGTGGGAACCGCTGCTTCGCCCCCTTCTTTGCCCGGATTAAAGATATGCTTCATCCCTTCCGATCCTCCTCCAGCACCCGGACCTCGAACGGGGCGTAGCTGCCGTCCTCGCCGTGCTTCCGCAAGCCCATCACGGTTTCGAGCAGCATGGCGGTCTTCTCCGGTGCCGCGCTGTAAAGCACGGCGCCACCGAAACCTTTGATCGCCTTGTCGGCCGGAACGCCGCCGAACGACCAGGTGCTTAGCGGGCCGGCGGCGCGTTCCACCAGCTCAAGCTGCAATCCGTCCTTGTCGCGGAAATGCAGATACGTTTCGCCGAACCGGCTCGCCTCGGTGGTGGAGATGCCGAATTGATGCAGGCGTTCCTGCCAGAAACCCATGGCGCCGACCGGAATGGCGAAGGTGGTGATGCCGACCTGACCGGCGCCGACCCGTCCGCGGCGGGAGCCCTCCGACGGGAAGAAGGTGATGATCGTTCCCGGGTTGCCGTCCTCATCGCCAAAGTACAGATGGTAGACCTCCGGCGCATCGAAATTGATCGTTTTTTTAACCAGTCGAAGTCCCAGTAATCCTGCGTAAAAATCGACGTTAGCCTGCGGATCGGTCGCGAATGCGGTAATATGATGAATCCCTGAAGTTGGATGTACCACGGCGATTTCCTCCTCGTTCTTATTGATCATACGCTCAGAAACGGTTATAGCTCACGAACTCGCCGACCGGTTTGCGGTAACCGCGCGGCCGGAAGCTCGAAGTGTCCTCTTTGCCGATCGCGATCAGCATTGCCGGGACATAATTGTCCGGGACGTTCAGCAGCCGGCGTATGGCCTCAGGATCGAACCCGATCATCGGGCACGTATCCCAGCCGCGGTCCTTTGCGATAAGCATCATCTGCATGGCCGACAAGCTGGCGCTGCGGATCGCTTCCTCCCGCATGAACGCTTCGCCCCGGCTTTCGTAGAAGCCGATCGTGTCGGATACGAGCTGGTCGTATTCCTGTCTGCTGAGTATGCCCAAATTCAGCAGCCCTTCGTTCATCGTTCCGGCGTCCTTGAGGGCGTCCAGCTTCCCCAACACCAGAATGACCGCCGAAGCCGTCCGGACCTTGTATTGTTTGGCCGCGGCTTCGTATACTTGTTCTTTCAGATCGGGGTCTTTGACCACCACGTAGTGGGTGTGCTGCAAATTGAACGCCGACGGCGCGAATTTCGTAAGATTAAAAATTTCGTCCAATTCCTTGTCTTGGATTTCCACGCCGGGGATAAATTTATTCGCCGAGCGGCGGGATTTGACGACCGTAGTAAAATCGTGTTCCTGTGTATTCATGGTTCATGTCCCTCCTGGGTAAAATGAAAAATGAAAATGGTGGATCAATCAGATCGGTTCGGTTCGTTCATCAAAACATGGGGTCGAGGGAATAAGTTCCTTTATATTTTCTCTAAATGTCGAGAGTCTCTATATTAAGATATTTGAACTGAAAAAAACGCCGTTTAACGCCTTTTCCCGTCGCCCTATCGAAAATCTTTCGTCTTTTTAGGTCCTCTTGCCGCTGCTCCGTTATCGTTCCGGCCGCCGCTACTTATAGCCGGTCTGCGCCGATTTCCCCAACTTTTTTAACAACATGGCGGCGATCTCCTTCTCCTCCGGCGAAAGTCCGCTGACTGCCTCTTCGATCATGCGGGCATGCTGCGGAAACACTTCGCTGATGAACTGCCTGCCTTGCTCGGTCATTTCCGCGTACACCAGCCGCCGGTCTTCCGGGCAGTTCTGACGGGTTACGAACCCTTTCTTCTCCAGTTTATCGACGACGTACGTAATGTTCCCGCTGCTCATCAGTACCTTGCTGCCGATTTGCTGAATCGGCTGGCGGCCCTTGTGGTAAAGCAAATCGAGCACGCCGAATTCGGTCCGGGTCAATCCGTATTGGCGGATCGCCCTGTCGCTGTGGGCATGGACCCATTCGCTCGCCCGGGACAATACGATAAACAAATGGAGCGCATCGTTTTTCTTTTGCTCCGTCATGGTCTTCACCTCCATATACCATCCTCGGAATGTTCAGCTTAGGTTAACCCGAAAGGACTTCGATAATTCTTAATTTGTTTTATCTTGACTTTAAGATATATGATATCGAGACAAATGTCAACCTAATTCCAATTGAATTTGAAAAAAGAGGGAGAGGAGGCAGGTGCCCCAAATTACGGAACTTGAACATGCGGCGGCGCGAGATACGTAAAAAACCGCCCCGGGATGCACGACTGCGCATCTGGAGCGGCCGTTAAGCCGTGCCGCCCGAACGGCGGGCGGCTTTTATTTTTTGCCCCGCGAAGACGCGCTGGTGCGTACGTTCGTCAGCACGTTGACCGCGAATACGAGCACGCTGATCACAACAAGCGTTCCGCCGATCGCCACCAAAGGCTCCAGCTGTTCGGAACCGGACAGCACCAGCGATAAGCTGATCATCATAACCGGCAGCCCGATGGAATACGTCCAGAACTGGATTTTGCTCAGCAGACTTTCCCCCGCTCCCGGAAACAGCACGTAAATCACGCCCGCCAGCGCGAAAGACGCCCAACCGAGCAAATTCACATGAGTATGCACGCCCGCCAATGTATAGTCATGCTGCATGGACATGTACATCCCTAGCAATACACCGATGACAAAATAAACGACCGAAACCTTAATAAACGAGATCCCCAAACCCATCGCTCCCCCTAAAATGAACAAGTTATCTTACATGTTCAAAATATGTCACAATGGATAGGAATATTCGAAGGGGTTCTAGCGCCATTCCTCCGGCAGCAGCCGCGCGTAATGCGGCTGAAGGTAACGATCGTCGATCAGGGCCAATCGGCCATGGTCGGTCTCCGAGCGGATCAGGCGCCCGCCGGCCTGCAGCACCTTGTTCATCCCGGGGAACACGTAGGCATAGTCGAAGCCGTTCCGCCCGTTTGCCTGGAAGTAGTCGCGGATCAAGTCGCGCTCCGGACCGATTTGCGGCAGCCCGACGCCCACGATCGCCACGCCCGTCAAACGGTCGCCGACAAGATCAATGCCCTCCGAGAACAGGCCGCCCATGACGGCAAAAGCGATGAAAGTTCGCCCCGGGGCGGGATTAGGCACAAAAGCGGCCAAAAACCGCTCCCGCTGCTCCTCGGTCATCCCGGACTGCTGCAGCAGCAGCTCCGTCTCTTCTTCCGCGACGGCGGCAAAATCCTCGTAAATCATGTTCATATAGGCGTACGAAGGGAAGAAGAACAGATAATTTCCCGGCCGGCCACGGGTCACCTCCCGTAAGGCACGAACAAGCGGGCCGCGCGTCTGTTCCCGGTCCTGATACCTTGTGGACAGCGGCACCACGACCACCTCCAACTGATCCCTGGAGAAGGGGGACGGCAACGCTACCGTATAATCATCCGGCCCCGCCCCCAGCATATCGCGATAGTAACCCAACGGCGATAACGTCGCCGAGAAATAAATGCGTGAACGAAACCCCTTGCTCATCTCTTTCAGCAAATGGGAGGGATCCAGGCAAAACAGCTTAACCCGCACGTCTTCCCGCGTGACCTCGGCATAGGTGACGAATCGTTCATCGTACAGCTTGCCGATCCGGCCGAAATGCAGGGCATCGAAATAAGTCTGGAGCAACAGCTCCCGCGCATCCGCCTCCGGACCGCCCGGAGTGCTCGCTTGCCCGGCGGCGGAAGGATCGATCGCCAGCTCCCGTTCGGCGGCCTCGGCAAAAGCTTCCACCCGTTGCAGCAACGGCTCCGGTGCGGCCGAGTCAACCCGGAACGTCCCTTCGGCCTGCTTCCGCAGCTCGATGAAAAAGGCGTTCACCGCTTTGGCCGCCGCCGCAACGGACGGGTTACTCCCTTTGTACGCCCGCTGCAGGGACAGAAAGCTAACTTTCCGCAGCTCGGCGGAATACATCTCCCTGGCCCGGTCAACCAAATTATGCGCCTCGTCGATCAACAACGCGGTTTCCTTCTTCTGCTCGGCGAACATGCGCTGCAGGGACACTTTGGGATCGAACACATAGTTGTAGTCGCAAATCGTGACATCGGCGGCATAAGACAGATCCAGTGAAAATTCGAACGGGCACACCCGGTGCTTCCGGGCATACGCCTCGATGACCGGACGGGCGAGTTGCGTCTCGTTCGTCAGGATATCCAGGATCGCCCCGTTGATCCGGTCAAAGTAGCCGTCGGCATACATGCAGTCCTCCTTGGTGCAGCGGACTTCTTCGCGGAAGCAGATTTTCTCCTTGGCGGTCAGCGTCGCCACCCAGGCATGCAGCCCCTGTGCTTCCATAAGCGAAAAGGCGCTCTCCGCCGCAGTGCGGGTAATCGTCTTGGCCGTGAGGTAATACAGCTGATTCAGCTTGCCTTCGCCCATCGCCTTAAGCGCCGGAAACGTGGTGGAGATCGTCTTGCCGATGCCGGTCGGCGCTTGGGCAAACAAACCGACGGCTTCCTTGATCGTCTTATACACCGCTCCCGCCAGCTTTCGCTGCCCCGTACGATACCCCGGGAACGGAAACGCCAGCTCCGCGATGCTCCGGTTCCGTTCGCTTCGATGGTCGCGAAGCCGCCTTGCGTAGGGCGCGTACTGCTTTACGACATCCTGAATGAACGTCTCCAGCTCCTCCAAACCGGCACGCGTCCGAAACTGCTTGCGCTCCCCCGTATCCAACTGCACGTAGGTGAGCTGAATCTCCATCTCGCTCATCCCGTTGGCTCTGGCGTACATATAGGCATAACATTTCGCCTGTGCCCAATGAACGGGGTACGTGTCCTCGCGAATCGCCGCCAGCTCGCCAGCGGTTGATTTAATCTCGTCCACGGTCAAGCTCCCGTCCTCGCCGGTCAACAACCCGTCACAGCGTCCGTCCACGACGAAAAGGAGATCCTCGCAGGGAATCTCCGCCTTTAAATACACTTCTTTCCGATCGCCTTCACCGTATTGCTTCTGCACCTGCTGATGCGCTTTCGTGCCTTCCGTCAGCGAAACCGCGGCGCGAAAGCCGCTATCGAGGCTGCCGCTGCGGAACACATACTCCACCAGCGGACGCACCGCTATCGTAACCGTAGACTCATTTGCCATTTTCCTGTTTGTCACCCGCCGATACTCCTGAGAACATTTGTTCCATAAGTATATCACGACGCAACGGGGATCGCCATGCACGGCGATTTGCTCCAGGTATGGTCGCCTTACCTCCATTAACCCGGGAATAGGGTCACTGGTCGATCCGAATCCCGTATTCTTTTTCCAAATAGGAATGAATTCTTCGAAAATCGGCCGGGGTCAATTCGTTTAACCGCTTATGACGCTGCTTCCATTCGCGGCCGAGCAGGATGCCCATCGTTTCCCCGGCCAAGGCGGTGGTGGGAATGATGCGGGCGCTCCCGTAGGCTTTGATGTCCGCGCCGATATTTTTGCCGGCCACCAGCACGTTATCGTACGACTTCAACTCGAAGGAACGAAGCGGAATCCCATACCGGTCCGGCTTGCCGTAACCGATGCCCTTTTTCACGATCCGGGTAGCCTGTAAATCCACGGGATATCCTCCAATCGTCACGTTGTCCCAAAACATCCGGCCCGACATCACATCCTGATCATTCAGCACATAATCCGTTTCATAACGGTTATAGTCGCGGATGTACAAATAATCGGGATACCCGTTCAGCTCGGCTTTGCCGAAGCCGGGAATATGCTTGCGCAAATACTTGGCGATATAAGGCGCTTCCGCTTTTGCCCTTGCCACGGCGGAACGGACCGATTGCGGATCGGCCGGGTCGACATCGTACACGAGCAAGCTGTTGATGATCACTTCGCCGTCCTTTTGATACGTCGCATTTAAGCCCCTGAGCATCAATTGGGAATCGCGCGGCCTGTACTTGTAGGTCAGGTTGCTGAAGCCGGTGGCGAAATCCCAATCCACGTAAGTATTGGCCCCGTATTTTTTGACGACGTTCGTTAACGGATAATCCTTCAGCACCGCTTGATGCAGCTTGCCCCAGTCGACGCCTTTGAACCGCAGCATATACGTAGCCGCCATATAATCCGGTTCTTTGCCGTTATACAAGCTTTCCATGCCCGGGATGCGTTTGTTGCCAAGATGGGAGGTAAGCGCGTTAAAATCGGTGTTTTCCACAAAATACCCCGCCTGTACCTGATACAGCTTGCCGTCTTTTGCGAGGTAGGTTAGTGATTCCAGCGTCTTCCCGTCCTGTTTCCCTTGCCCGTTCCCTTGCACGCCGACGGCTTCTACCTCCACTCCGTCAACGATAATGCCGCTGCGAAGCGGAATCCCCCGGATCAGCTTGCGATAATAGCTTTCAAAAGCCGGGAGCTTACGGATCGTTCCCGCCTTGTACTCGTCGTACAGGGGCTTTAATTCGCCTTGCACCAAGCTGCGCTTGCGGTTGTCGTTGGGCTCGTCCAGCACCAGCATCTGTCCCTGAATCAGCTCTCCGCCCGGCTGTTCGCGCGGGTCGAGAATGAGCACGCTTAACCCCGCCTCGTGCGCTTTCTTCGCCAACAGAACCCCCTCGATTTCGCTGCCGACTACGACGACGTCATAACGGGCGCACCCCGGCCCGCAGGATGCGGCCGGCACGGACGCCGCGGATGCCGTGGCTTCCATGGATGTCGTGGATGCAGCGGATGCCGCAGATGCCGTGGATGCCGTGGATGCCGAAGCTGGCACACCCGCCAATTCAAGCATCAGCCATGTACTTAGGAACACGATGAGCCATCGGTACGCCAAAGCCCGTTTCTTCTCATCATGAATTGGCATAAGTTCCGGATAACTCTCCTCGCTATGGGATATAGTGACATTCTATCTCCGGAAAAGGTTCGGTATCCAGAAAGTAACTAGTATTTTATGGGATTTGTTGTTAATTATTGGCATGCAACAGACGGGATAAGCTCAACAGCTTGGTCGGGTCGATAGGAGCCAGTCCATCCCCGCCCTTCCGAACGGCGGAACCGAAATGCACTTCGGTTACGCCCGTTTCCGCGACGAACCGCGAAATCGCCTCCAGGGTCAAGCCATGACCGGCCAAAATGCTTAGCGAGCTGCCGCTTGCGACCTTCACCAGCTCCCGAATCTCGGGAATCGCTTGCGGCGCCGGCCGGGGTCCGCCCGAAGTCAGTACCCGGTTCACCTGCGGATACCGCAGCAGCGTGCGCAATCCGGACGGCAGGTCGGCCAGTTCGTCAAACGCCCGATGGAATGTCACGTTAAGCCCGCCCGCCAGCGCCAGAATTCGTTCCAACGCGGCGACGTCGATGCTCCGCTCGCGGGTTAGCGCCCCGAACACGATTCCCGCCGCCCCCGTCTCGGCTATGGCCCGGACTTCCGCCTCCATCGTTAATACATCGGCTTCTTCATACACAAAAGACCGGCTATGCGGCCGGACCATGACGTGAACGGGAATGTCCACGGCCTTCACTACCTGCCGGACCATGCCGATGCCGGGCGTCAGCCCGCCTTCCGTTATCGCCGTGATTAGCTCAAGCCGGTCCGCCCCGTTTGACTTCGCGACGACGGCATCCTCAACGCAGGTTGCTATGACCTCCAAAATCATCAGGATTCCTCCATTGATTAATCATTCGATAATACCTTATATTAGCTTATCTATTATAATCTAACCTTGGTGCTGCACGCCTCTCCTTCCCACGAAATGCAAAAGTACATTCCATTCACTACCTAACCGGACTCATTCTTGATTCAAGTGCAAAAGTGCAGCTTATTTTTCTATGATCTACTAACATTTTCCATATCCCTCTTTTTCGGATGCACTTTTGCAGTCTATCGCCTGGATATTCGAGGAAAGGTTACCATCAGATGTACTTTTGCAGTTCATCGGGTTCCGGCTTCTAATTTGTCAAAGGATCGAGTGGACGCCAGCATCAGCATCAGCATCAACACCAGTACCAGCACCAACATCAACATCAACATCAACATCAACAGCAACAGCAACACAAACAGCAACAGCAACACAAACATCAGCAACACCTACACCTACACCTACACCTACATCTACATCTACATCAACACCTACATCAACATCATCATCATCAACATCAACATCAACAATCAACAGCAACACCTACACCCTACTCCAGCAACCTACTTCCAGCAAAATCAAAAGGACTTGGAGCATGTTTTCCAAGTCCTCTCATTCAAATTCTAGTTGTGTGCGTTCGCCGCCTTCAGTTCTTTGGTTCAAGCTCGTTGGCTCAGCTCGGCCGCTTCAACTGCTTGCTGCGCAGCTGACCGCAAGCCGCATCGATGTCCGCCCCATGCTCCAGCCGCACGCTGACACTGAGTCCGCGCTTTTTCAACACATCGTAAAAGGCCAGTACGGAATCTTGCTCGCTCCGCTGATATTGGCTGTGTTCATCCACCGGATTGTACGGGATCAGATTGACGTTCACGAACCGGTCCCCCAGGAGATCGGCCAATTCCTGCGCATGCGCTGTCCCGTCGTTGACGCCCTTCAGCAAAATATACTCGATCGTAAGCCGCCGGTTCGTTCGGTCCAGATAGTAGTCGATCGCCGCCATCAGCTTCTCAAGCGGAATCGCCTTGTTGATCTTCATGATCCGCGTGCGCAGCTCATTGTTCGGCGCGTGCAGAGACACGGCCAAATTCACCTGCAGGTCGGAATCGGCAAACTCGATGATCTTGTCCGCCAGACCGCTGGTCGATACGGTAATGTGGCGCGGGCCGATCGCGAGTCCTTTAGGGTCCTGAATGATCCGCAGGAAGTCGGCCATATTTTCGTAATTGTCGAAGGGCTCTCCAATTCCCATCACAACGATATGGGTCACTCTCTCCCCTTTGCCCTGCCGGTCCAGGTGCAGTTGCACCTTCACCACCTGCTCCACGATTTCCCCGCTCGTCAGGTCCCGGCTCTTCTTCAGCAGCCCGCTGGCGCAGAAGCTGCAACCGATATTACAGCCGACCTGCGTCGTTACGCAAACCGACAGGCCGAATTTATGGCGCATGAGCACGGTTTCGATCAGGTTGCCATCCTGCAGGCGGAACAGGAACTTGATCGTCCCGTCGACGGACTCCTGACGGATATGCTCCTCCAAAGTTTCGGCGGCAAAATGCTCTTCCAGCAGGGTGAGGCATTCCGGATGAACGCCTTCCATCGCCGCGAATTCGGTCACCCGTTTGCGGTACAAGCCGTCCCAGATCCGCTCGGCCCGGCCTCGTTTATGTCCACGGTCCAGCAGCCAAGCGGCCAGCTGATCCTTTGTCATCCCATAAATCGATTGTTTATTCATGCGTATCCTCTTTCTGAACGAACTTAAGTCATTTTTCAATTATACCTAATCCGCCATCCCCAATGCCACAGGTAAAATAACGAATCGCTTGCGCCTTCTCCGACGGGGCCGTTTTACACAGATTGCCTTCCCTTTTAAACGAAGTTAACATTATTGCCCTAAAGTGAAGATACATTACCTTCGGCCCTAACGGATTAAGCCCGGATTCACACGGCTGGTCCGGCCCGCAAACTGGACTAAGGTCGGAATCAAATCACGCCGCACGGCCGGTTTGATTCTTCCAGGCTTCCTATATACTGGAACTCGGAGTGAATCGACGGAACGAACCGTGCGTTCTATTTCGGTGGAAAGGCGGCTGCTAACCATGAAACAAAACTTGCACATCGTCATCCTGACCGCCGGTTACGGCAACGGACATATCCAGGTGGCACGAACGCTGGAGCAATCCTTGACCCGTTCGGGTGCCTGTTCGGTCAGTGTGATCGACCTGTACCGCGAAGCCCATCCGGGTATGAATTCCGTCTCCCGGCATCTTTATTTGTACAGCCCTTGGTTCTCGGCATACGGTCTGGACTATTACGGGTGGAGCTACTACGCGACCCGGGACCTCCGGCAGACGAGCGCCTTGGCCAAATGGGGCAATCTGCTCGGCATGAAGAAACTGGTCACTTTGCTCCAAAAACGCCGGCCGGACGCCATCATCACCACCTTTCCCTTCGGCGGGATCACGGATCAACTGCGAAAACACGGTATACGGGTGCCCGTCTTTACGGTTATGACCGATTTCAGCCTGCACAACCGCTGGTTATTCACGCGGCCGGACCGTTTTTACGTGGCGACCGAGGATTTGAAGCGGGTGATGATCGAACGCGGCGTACCTGCGGAAACGATTGTCGTCAGCGGCATCCCGGTCCGGGAGCCGTTTTACGAGCCGTTGCGCTCCGCGAATCCGCCTACGCCAGGCTCCGCAGGGGGAGCCCGGTCCATTCTGGTCATGATGGGAGCGCACATCCCCTTACCGGACATCCAGCTCATCATCACCAAGCTGCTGGCGCTGCCGGACGTTCGGGTGGAGCTCGTGTGCGGCGGCAACGATAAACTGCGGCGGCGGCTGGAACGGCGATTTGCCGGCCAAGAGCGGCTGCGCCTGTTCGGTTACGTCGAAGCAATCCACGACCGCATGCGTCAAGCCTCCTGCATCGTGACGAAGGCCGGGGGCATCACGTTGTCGGAAGCGATCCACATTCGCACACCGATCGTGGTCTACAAGCCGTTTTCCGGGCAGGAGCGGGAAAACGCGAAATATCTGGAGCGCAAAGGCGCGGCAGCGGTTGCCTCATCGCCGCGAGCTTTGGCGGAGCGAGTGCACGAGCTGATCGATTCCGAAGTCCTCAGAGCCCGGATGCTTCAGCAGTATGACGAACTGGCCGCAGGCTGCGCCACCGAGACGATTGTCCGGGACGTATTGCACCTGGCAGGCCGCCTGCCGGCCTTGGCGGACGGCCGTTGATCGCCTGCCGAGCCGCCGCCGGCGCACGAATACGAAGCAAGGAGCCTTACGAATATGAAACGTACTACCCGATGGATATCAGGAAATCATCTTACTCCCGCTTTTCTGCATTGCGCCGCCATTTTGTTTTTGACGGAAATGGCTCGCAGCGCCTTTCTCATCTCGTTTCTGCCCGCGTACGCCAAAGAACGCCAAATTACGTTGGCGGCGGTTGGCGTAGCCATCTCGGTCCACTATTTGGCCGATACGCTCATTAAAGTCATCGCGGGATACGTGCTGGACCGGTTCCCGGCCCGGCTGATCCTGAATATCTTCCTGATGCTCGGACTGCTCGGCCTCCTCGTCTGCTACGGCGTCACCGCTCCCTGGGCTATCGTTCTGGGGGCCGGTCTGATCGGAATCGGAGTATCGCCCGTCTGGCTCCTCTGCCTATCCGAGATTCGGGAGGACAGCCGCGGTTCGCAGATGGGCTCGGTCTATACGATATGGCTTGTTTCGCTGGGGCTGGGCCCGGTCGCCGTCAATTTCCTGATCGACCGCAGCTATGCCTTATCGTTCTGGTTGCTGGCCGGATGTTGGTCGGCCGGATGGTTGCTGGCCGCCTTTAAACGGATCGACTTCTCGGCCCGGCGCCTGCTGGCGGACACCGTTCCGTTTAAGCAGCAAATGCGGCAGATCGGCAGCAAGCTGGTTCAGATGAAGCCGCTCGTGCCCGGCATGATCGTACAGACGCTGGCCGCCGGCCTGCTGGTGCCCGTCCTTCCCAGCTTTGCGTCCGAATATTTGGCGCTGGATTATTCGGGATATTCCATTGTGCTGATGGCCGGAGGCTGCATGACTGTACTGCTGCTGATCCCGATGGGCCGGCTCGCCGACAAGTGGGGTCACAAGTGGCTGTTGATCGCCGGTTTCGGCGCCTTGGCCGCTTGCCTCGGACTGCTGATCTACTCCCGGCAGATGTTCAGCACGATGTTGCTTGCCGTCTGTCTTGGCGCGGCGTATGCCGCCGTGCTACCGGCATGGAACGCGATCCTGTCCCATTTCGTTCCCGACGAGCAAAAAGCGACCGGTTGGGGCGTTCTCTCCGGTATCGAAGGCATCGGAGTCATCCTCGGCCCGATCCTGGGCGGCTGGATGGCGGAAAGCTTCGACGTAACGGTTACGGTGGGGATCAGTGCGCTGCTGTTGTTCGGCATCATGCTGTTTTACTGGATCCGTCCGGTGCGACAGCACCCATCCGGTCAACCCGAGCGCTCGCTGGGACGAACGCATCGGTAACCGTTGCCCGAGCGGAGAAGCGGATAGATGCCCATCATTATTCAGGGGAGTGGAAGAATCGGTATGAGGCATCGCTATTATCTTTGGCTTCGCGAATACGACAACCGGCTGTTTCTATGGTGCAACCATTCGCTGAGTCATCCGTGGATGGATCGAATTCTGAAGAGGTTCACCCATTTGGGGAGCGCCCCGTTTACGATCGCATCAACCCTTTCGGTGGTCGTTTTCGCCACGGGCTCCTGGCAGCGGGCGGGCTGGCACAGCTTGATCGCCCTGACCCTCAGCCACCTGCTGGCGGTTCGGATCAAGAAGCGTTTCCAGCGCACCCGCCCCTATGAAGTGTTGCAGGGCGCAAGGATCTCGATCCATCCGCTCAAGGATCACTCGTTCCCGTCGGGGCATACGACGGCGGCCTTCTCCACGTTTATTCCGTTCTTGTTTGCAGCACCCGGGCTGGCGCAGCTCCTCCTCCCGCTGGCATTCATCGTTGGCCTGTCACGCATTTATCTTGGCGTCCATTACCCCTCCGACGTGCTGGCCGGCGGCCTGCTTGGAGCTGCGACAGCCCTTCTCGTTGTTTTGGGGGCCGGGATGGCATCATAGGAGAGGTGCAAACAAAACAGCGGTTCGCCGCCGGAAACACGCAGGGCGGGGAGTCAATAACTTGTCGGTGCGGGGTGGGGCTGTCTGCTACTCGCGAGGCTGGGGCGGAGGCGCGGCGTTTCAGCAAGCCTGGAGGTTGGCTGGTGGGCGCGGTGTTTCGGCTAGCCGCGATGCTGGCTCGTAGGCGTGGTGTTTCGGCTAGCCCTCGAGGCCAGTGCAGGAACGCCGTCTGCGAACCGCGATGCCGGTTAGAGGGCGTGGCGTTTCGTCCAGCCGCCAAAGCCGGTGCAGGAGCGTGGCAGCCGTAGAACTCATGTGAATGTGAGGTACCAGGCTCCAGCCCGCCGGTCTATCAGAAAATGTTGTATTTTATACAGCATTTTGCCCCCTCGCCGAGAGTTATCGCCAAAATGTTGTATTTCCTGCAATATTTTCGGCCCCATATCGCTTAGACCCGCCATAATGTTGTACATAATACAACATTTCGCCCATCCAAGACTCATGGCGTCGCAAAATGTTGTACGTTTTACAACATTTCTGCCAAAACGCCCGGGTGAGCGAACCAGAAATCCAAAACTACTATTCATAAGCGATGTAAGCGCTTGATTATGAATCTATTAAGAAAGCTGGGATACCGATGCAAGCCGGAACCTTAATCAAACAAGCAGTCCAAGGAATATGGATGGGCTGGGAGCGGGCGTTCGAGCTGTTTAGCCGCTTGCGCTCCAACTACGCCAGAGAGTTTGGCATCTGCAAAATGTTCGTCACCAAATATCGCGGAAAAGGCATGCAGTGCGAAGACGGCACGTGGATTCAGGACGGCGATTGGATCGGGGAATTGCACCTCGACAACCGTCAAATCCTCGCCATGCTGCGGACCAACGAGGAGAACCGCGTTGCCTTGATGATCGCCCGCCTTGCAAGAAGCGCCATGCGGCAAATTTGCGCCGAAATGCAGAAAAACCCGCAGCTCAGCCAAGTGAAGGCGCTGCAGGGCATTACTTTGCTGCACCGGGGCATCACGCACGGCCTGGGCTTCGAGACGCATCAGGTCGAACAAGGCACCTTCCGTACGTTGACAACCTCCTATTTGCGGTTACTGCTCACCGTCTTTCATCCAAGCAACCGAAAACGAATTACCGGCCATACGGATAAGCTGATTCCGATGAAGCTGGTGATGACTCGCACGACGTTGATCCAACGCTTTGGGACTGAGAAGGCGCTGGCCTAACAAGAGCCGAATGCCCTGATGTCTCCGATGCAATGATGCCCCCCAAATGTCCGCGATGCCCCAAGCCCAGTATGCTCCCAATGCCGAGACGCTGCGATGCCTCCGGTCCCCAATGCCCGCGCAGCAGCTTCTCCCCGAAGCCTGCCGACGCGGGCATCCGAAACGGGCATCCGGCGCGAACCGGTCGAAGCGTTCCGATAAACGATAGACCTTACCTCTTTACCTTAAACTCGCCCAATACCCGCTGCAGCTCGTCCGATACCGCCGAAAGCGAGGCGCAGGAGGCGTGGATGTCCGCGATCGCCGACAGTTGATTGACCGAAGCCCTGCTCACTTCCTGCGCGGCGGCGCCCGAGCTTTCGGCGATATCCGCGATGACATGAACAGAAGCCGTAACTTCCTCGATGCCGGCGGACATCTGCTGAGCCGTTGCGGCCAGTTGCTCGATCCGGTCGGCGATTTGACCGTTCGAGGCGGCGATGCCCGCAAAACTGCGGTCCGTCTCTTGCGTCAACGCCAGCCCCGACTCGACCTCCCCAATCACCCGGTCCATCGCTTCCAGCGACTGCTTGATGTCCGCATCAATCCGCGTCATCACCTCGGCGATTCGCTCCGACGAGGCCTCCGACTGCTCAGCCAGCTTGCGGACCTCGGAGGCCACGACGGCAAAGCCGCGCCCTTCTTCGCCGGCGCGAGCCGCCTCGATCGATGCATTCAGCGCCAGCAGATTCGTCTGCCGGGAAATCCCCCGGATCGCCTCGACCATCGAGGCGATTTCCTGCGACTTATCGTTCAGCAGACGGACCAGTGCACCGCTGGCTTGTACGGAACGGTCGATGAATTCCATCTGTGCGACCGTCCTGCGGACTTGCTCTCCGCCATCCGCAGCCTGCTGTCTGGATTGCCCCGCCAGCTCGGCGGCTTCGGATGCGTGCTCGGCGATATGCTGCACGCCGATCGCGATTTCCTCCATCGCCCGGGCATTCTCGGCGGTGCTCATCGTCTGGCTCTCCGCCCCCGCAGCAACTTGCTCGATCGAAGCCGCGATCCGAGCCGAATCCTCATTGGTTTGTCCCGCGACCGTCTGCAGCTTCCGGGCGGCCTCGTTCACCTTGTCCGAGGCGAGCAGCCCCTGCTGCACCAGTTGCTGGAGATTGGCGCCCATCCGATTGTAGCCGGCGCCGAGCAACCCGATCTCGTCCCGCGAATCGTCGCGCACGGTCGCCGTAAAGTCGCCAGCTCCGGCCTTCTCCATCGCCGAGGTCAACCGGCCGAGCCGTTTCTTCATCCCGCGCATATACGTTAAAATCAAAACGATGGAGATCGCGAGCGCAGCGGCAAAAACCACGGAAAAGTACCGGATAAACGTCCCGCGAATGGTCTCCATCAATTGCTGCGACGCCCCCACGTACAGTATGCCGATGATCTCGCCGCGATCCGATTGGATCGGTTGATAGGCGGCCTGGTATTTTTGGCCGACCACCACCGCTTCCCCGTAGTAGCTGCCGCCGCCTTTCAGCACGACGTCAGCCACTTTATCGGATACCTTCGTGCCTACGGCCCTTTCTCCTTCCGCCATGATGTTGGTTGACACACGCGTATCGCCCTGAAAAATCGTCACCGTGTCCTCCGTCAGTTTCCCGATCTCATCCACGACTTCGAAGTTCCCGTTCATGACCGTATCGCCTTTGGTCAATTGGTCTCCTACTATGCGCCAAGCACCGGGGTATTTGCTGTCCAGATAACGGTTGACCAGTTCGAGGTCACTCTTCGCTTTGGCGGTAGCGAACGTCTTGATGCCGCGCTCCATTTGCTCTACGGCGACAAGCCCAAAGGCCACCGATACGACGACCAGAATGCCGATCACAATCAAATTGATTTTTGTCCCGATGCTTCGAATGCGCATAGGTTTCGCCTCCTTATGACTTTGAGTAAATCATAAGGGGATTCGTTTGGTTTTTGTAGAAAAGGAAAGCCCAGCGCCCCCAGAAATTAGGGGCCCGGGCCATTTTTATTTTCCTCTTAATCGATGTATCCGGCGAGGCCGTGTTCGGTTAAATAATCCATTTCCAAATCGAGGATGGTCTCCACGGTCAATTCGTCAAGTTTCACATCGCTCCGGCTTAACACATAGTCCACCAATTCGTCGCCGTCGATCTCCACCTCATGCTCGGCGTTTTGCGGGGCCCGATTGATAAAATCCGCTTCATGCTTCAGGACCAGCCGGATGCTGTCCGGGCTTGCCTTCGATCGGTCGGCGATAAACTGGACCAGTTCCATCTCATTAACTTGATCGCTCACAAGGTTCACTCCTGCCATGTTAGGTTCCGTTTGTTTCCTAGTGTTTCTCGTAGATGTAAATTTTAGTCCGGTACAGATCCCCACAGGTGACGACCCTCATCGGCCGCCAACCGGGCAGGGCAAAGCAAACACTGACTACACGGGCTCCCGAAGCCAACCGTTCCCGAAACAGAGAATCGAGCCTCCGCATCGCTCCAGGGTACAAATAACAGACGATCGTGCCTGCAGTCTCATAAGGAAACTCATATAAATCTCCCCGCAAAAACCGCACCCGAAGACCGGCGCCTCTCCGCCAAGCGAGTCGCGAAAACAGCCAGGGGATGACGGAGTTCTCGATCCCGATGATTCGCCAATCGGGATTGCCCCCGGCGATGGCCCAAGCCAGCGTTCCCCAGCCGGCCCCCGCTTCCACGATAGGGCTGATTGCAACCGGCGCTGCCGTCCCCTCGGGAGCCGCGTCACGTTCCAGCCGCTTCAGTTCCCGGACGACGGCTTGCCGGACGAGAGCGGCAGCGGGCATCGGCGAAATGCCGTTTCGCCAGCTTCGATAAACAATCGCTAACACTCCCATCAAAAGAAGGAGCAAGAAGGCGGCGGACAAAAACGGGTACACGGCAGCGGCAGCGGGCATTTGGACATCTCCTTGGGCATTTCCTCGGGCATTGGGTTCGATGTCTGCATTGTACCAGAAAACTCGGGATCAAGGCGATCCTTTGATCACTCTCCAGTTTCCATTGCATGTGGCCCGCACGGTTCCGTGACGTTGAATATACTCCGCTACCAGCTCCGCCATGTCGGTCTGGATCTCCTTCATCACCGGCTTGCCCCGGTACATCCCGTAATCGCCGCCTCCGCCGGCTCGGTAATTGTTCATGACAACGTCAACCTCCGCCTCGTCTTGCAACGGCACACCGTTCCGGGTCAGCTTGACGACCCGCCGCCCTGCGGGTTTGGCGACGTCGAGCTCGTATTCGAGGCCTTCCCACATATCGTAATTGTAATGCTGCGCCTTAGGCCGGACGTAAGCCGGATTCACCTCGATTTCGCCATCCGCTCCCAGGACGAAATAGTTCGCCGTCTGCTCCAGCGCCTCTCGGATGTCCCGACCGGTCAAGCGCAGGACGGTCAAGGTGTTCGGATACATGAAATTCGTCAGCACGTCCCGCAGCGTAATGCTGCCGCGAAAGCCCTGGGATGCTTCGCTTAACAAAGCCGCATTCGACACCTCTACTCCGGCCGCCTCCATCTGCACCCGGTTAACGCATTCCATGAACGGATGATCCGCCAATCGGCAGGCGAGCGGACTCTCGATCGTCATGTCGCCTTCTACCCGGCCGATCGGCTGGTCCAGCCAGGCTTGCGTGGCCGATTCCAGCGGCCGCACCAGCTCCAGCACCTCGGCATCGGCCTCCACGCCGTCATCCGGAACGAGCAGCTCGGCCGTTTTCGCACGGACGCTCCAGCGGCCGTCCGGCCCGCGCTGAAAGCGGACGGCGATTTGGCCCAATGCCTGTCCGCCCGTCCCCGGCTGGATCACCGTCACTCCGCCGACTTCGTCCGCGATCATCCGGTGCTGATGCCCGGTAATCAATACATCGATGCCCGGCACCTCCAGGCACATCGCGTAGCCTTGATTTTCGCCGGTCAACCGCTCCGTCGGGGCTCCCGTCGCCAGCTCCCGCTCGAACCCGCCGTGATAGCCGACCACCAGCAAATCCGGCCGTTCCTCTTCCCGGATGCGGGGAACCCAACTTTTCACCGTCTCCAGCGCGTCTTGAAACGCCCAGCCGGCGATATGCCGGGGATGCTCCCAATGGGGGATATAGTGGGTCGTCACGCCTAAGATGGCGATTTTCACCCCCTCCGGAGTCGTCTTCACGAGGTACGGCTTGCCGAACGCCGGCCGGCCGGACTCGGCATCCACGATCCCCGCAGACAGCCATGGGAAGCGGGAATCCGTCATCGCCTTCCGCAACAGCTCCCGTCCGTAATTAAATTCGTGGTTGCCCGGCACCGCCGCGTCATACCCCAGCTTGTTCATGGCTGCAATCGCCGGATGTTCGCCGTCCGGGTGGTTTTTTACGTGGAACGTGCACAGCGGCGTTCCCTGAATCGCATCCCCGTTGTCGATCAGCAGCAGGCCTGGCGTTTGCTCGCGTTCGCGTCGAATGAGCGTGGCCAGCTTGGCCAGACCCAATGGACGCTCCTCGGTCGTACGGTAATCCGTCGGATAGATAAATCCGTGTACATCGCTCGTGACAAGGATTTTGCAGAAGGCTTCCTCCCGCTTCGCCGGTAGGGTCCGTTCGCCTAGGTTTGTACTATTATTCATGCGGTCCACCTCCGATTTCATTTCATTGCACTCCCATTCTAGCAACAAAACTCGAGAGTTATGTAAAAATACGAAAACCGCAATTTTACAAACTTCTACTTTGCTTCTGACGGCAGGTTAATAAATCTCTTTTATAGTAATCACGTAATCCAAAAATGAGAATAAGTGGAGGTCATACGCTTGAAAAAGATTGCCAAGTTAGTTTTGCCTTTATTTTTAATGCTGTCCGTGGTCCTGAGCGCTTGCGGAACCAACGCCCCGGCCAACACAAGCGGAAACGCATCTGCGGAAGGCGGTTCCAACGCTACTTCTGCTAACGCCGGCGCCAACGCGGCCGATAATGCAGCCGACACATCCGCCGACACCGGCTACGTTCCCGAAACGCTAACCGTGCAATTCGTGCCTTCGCAAAATGCCGATACGCTCGAAGCCAAAGCCAAACCGCTCGAGAAGCTGTTGTCCGATCGTCTCGGCGTTCCGGTGAAGGTCAGCGTATCGACGGACTACAATACGATCATCGAAGCCATGGCTTCCAAGCAAGTTGACGTCGGCTTCCTGCCGCCGACCGCTTACGTGCTCGCGAAAGAGAAAGGCGCGGCCGAAGTGATTCTGCAAGCGCAGCGCTACGGAGTGCAGGACGATACCGGCGCACCTACGGATGAACTGGTCGATTCCTACAAATCGATGATCATCGTCAAGAAGGACTCCGACATCAAGTCGGTCGAGGACCTGAAAGGTAAAAAAATCGCCTATCAAAACGTGACATCTTCCGCCGGCTATGTATGGCCGGCCGCTAAGCTCCAAGAAGTCGGTCTGGATCCGCTGTCCGACGTGCAAGCGATCACGGTGAAAGGTCATGACCAAGGTGTGATCGCCGTCCTGAACGGCGACGTGGACGCTGCCGCGATCTTCCAGGACGCCCGCAACACCGTCGTCAAGGACTATCCGAAGGTGTTCGAAGACACCCGCGTATTAACGTATACGGAGCCGATTCCGAACGATACGATTTCCGTCCGTTCCGACATGAACGCCGAATGGGTGCAAAAGTTGAAGGACGCCTTCATCGAAATCGGCAAAGACCCGGAAGGCCACCAAATTATCGCCGATATCTACACGCATGAGGGTTACGTCGAATCGAACGACAGCATGTTCGACATCGTGCGCGAATACAACGAGAAGGTCAAAACGGAATAGTCGGAGCGAAGGTTAACGGATAGACCGCAACAAGCCAGTCGGAGCGCCCCGCGCTCCCGGCTGGCTGTGCGTTTTTCCGGATTATTTTCCCAAAAAGGAGTCCTAACGTGATAGAACTGCGCAATGTATCCAAAACGTATCCGAACGGCACCAAAGGGCTGGACCGGATCAACCTGAAGATCGAGCCCGGCGAATTCGTGGCCATCGTCGGATTGTCCGGCGCCGGCAAATCGACGCTGCTGCGCTCCATGAACCGGCTGCACGATATTTCCGAAGGCGATATTCGGATCGGCGATAAGTCGATCACGAAGGCCGCGGGTAAGGAGCTGCGGATGATTCGCCGCGATATCGGCATGATCTTCCAAAGCTTCAATCTCGTGAAGCGCTCCTCCGTGCTGCGCAACGTGTTGGCCGGCCGGGTCGGCTACCATTCCACGCTGCGCACCCTGTTCGGCCGGTTTCCGGAGGCCGACGTGGAGTTGGCTTTTCAGGCGCTGGAGCGCGTGAATATCGTGGAGAAAGCCTACACCCGGGCCGACCAGCTCTCCGGCGGGCAACAGCAGCGGGTGGCGATCGCCCGCGTGCTGGCGCAGGAGGCGAAAATCATCCTCGCCGATGAACCGGTGGCTTCGCTGGATCCTTTGACGACCAAACAAGTCATGGACGATCTAAAGCGCATCAACGTCGAGCTCGGGATTACGACGATCGTCAACCTTCATTTCATCGACCTGGCGCGCGCGTATGCGACCCGTATCATCGGTTTGCGGGCCGGACAGGTCGTGTTTGACGGCCCGGTCTCGGAAGCGACGGATGAGCGGTTCGCGGAGATCTACGGCCGCGCCGTCGACCGGGAAGAACTGCTGGCCGGCCGGCTCTCGGGGCCGCAGGTGTTGGAGGCGCAGGCTTGATGAACACGAATCCGCGTGCCAATGCCAATGTCGTGAGCCATGCCGATCCGTCCGGGAATCGCCCCAAGGCGCCCAGCAAGCTTAAGCATTATTTAACCGCCTTGATCATCCTGCTCCTGCTGTGGGGCAGCGCAGTGGATACGGAAGCCACGCTCGGCAAACTGATCCTGGGCTCGCCCAACATGCTCGACCTGCTGAAGGAGATGTTCCCGCCGAAGTGGAGCTACTTCGACAACATCGTCCCGGCGATGCTGGAGACGATCCGCATGGCGCTCATCGGCACGACCTTCGGCGCCATCCTCGCCGTACCGGTGGCGCTGCTGTGCGCCGCCAACCTCAGCCGCAGCGCGTGGATCTACCAGCCCGTCCGCTTTCTGCTGAACCTGGTGCGGACGATCCCGGACCTGCTGCTGGCGGCGATTTTCGTCGCGATCTTCGGACTCGGACCGCTGCCGGGCATGATGGCGCTGACCGTATTTTCGTTTGGCCTGATCGCCAAATTGACCTATGAAGCGCTGGAGACGATCGACCGCGGACCGCTGGAGGCCATGACGTCCGTGGGGGCGACGCCGATCCAGCGCATTATCTTCGGCGTTGTGCCGCAAATTCAAGCTCACTTCATCTCGTACGTACTTTACACGTTCGAGATCAACGTCCGCGCCGCGGCGGTGCTGGGCCTGGTCGGCGCCGGCGGGATCGGCCATTATTACGAGGTGACCTTAGGGTTCCTGCAGTATGACAAGACGTGCATGATCATTTTGTTCACGCTCGCGGTCGTACTGTTGATCGACTATGCTAGCACCAAACTGCGGGAGAAATTGTTATGACGACAAACGCGAATACCTGGCGGCACAAAGTGCAGAAGCCGAAAAAAAACCGTTACCGCTGGCTCATCTACCTGCTGCTCCTTCTGCTTTATATCTGGGCATTTGCCGGCATTCCGTTTGACGGAATCAAGGAAACCGCCGGCCAGATTACGAAATCGATCCTCTCGGGGTTGTTCTCGCCCGATTGGGATTACGTTTATTTGCCGGACGGCGAGGATTTGCTGCGAGGGCTATTGGAGACGTTAACGATCTCCATCCTGGGCACGTTCATTTCCACGCTGGTCTGCCTGCCGTTCGCCTTCTGGTCGGCGGCCAATCGGAGCAAGCCGCGCTGGGTCTCCGGCTCCGGCAAAATGCTGCTCAGCTTTATCCGCACCTTCCCGGAGATCGTCATGGCCCTGCTGTTCATTAAAGCCGTGGGGCCAAACGCCTTTGCCGGCGTGTTGGCGCTGGGATTGCATTCGGTCGGGATGCTTGGCAAGCTGTTTGCCGACGAGATCGAGAACATGGAGCACGGCCCGACTGAAGCGCTCGTCGCCGCAGGGGCAAACCGTCTGCAAATTCTGTGGTTTGCCGTGCTGCCCCAAGTGTTGCCGGGGTTCTTGTCCTACACGCTGTACCGATTCGAAATCAATTTGCGTTCCGCGACGATCCTTGGCGTCATCGGCGCCGGCGGCATCGGAACCCCGTTGATTTTCGCCCTCAGTTCGCGGGATTGGGATCGCGTCGGCATCATCCTGCTTGGCATTATTGTGATGATCACCCTCGTGGATTGGATTTCCGGCTACTTGCGGAAGAAGCTGGTATAGCCTGAAGCCCCCCCTTAATCTGACCCGGCCTCACTTTGCCCTTTCAACGGCCTGTTCTATCTGTTTTTTCATATAGAACGGGCTGGTTTTCTTCTGGCCGCATAGAGCCGCATATATTTCAACTTCGTCCTGCCTCCGATGCCTTCAACCGAGACCTTGTTTCCGTCCTCCACCCTACCGATACCATGCCCCCAACCTTCTCCCTCTACCAACGTGTACAAGGTAAACTAGTTAATACCCACTTCACCGTCCCGTATCGCCTGGCTAGTTGGAAATCCTCCACTTAAATCCGGCCCATTTACCCAATTGGAGGATGCTAAGTGGATTTTCTCCACCTAAATTATGGAGATTTGCTCGAAAACGGTCATTTTGGGCAAAAAGAAGTGCTGGATTTCCAACTAATTTCCTCAAAACCTCACTTTTCGCTTGAAATAAATGTGCTTTTTCCACTTAATCTTTGCCTCCGCTGCCTCCGATTGAAACGCAAACGCGAAGTGGATTTCATCACGAATCCAGGTTAAAACAAAATGCCCCGCTTCTCTCCAATAATGGAAAAGAAACGGGGTAGACTGCCTCACGATGCTATCACATTACACTCGGACCGGCGCACCCAACAGCTCGCGGATCTGCCCTTCGATGCTCTCCGGTTCATCCGTTGGGCCGAAGCGCTTAACGACCCTGCCGCTTCGGTCAACGAGAAACTTCGTAAAATTCCATTTAATCAGCTTGGAGCCAAGCACGCCCGGCGCTTCCTTCGTCAGGTGCTTGAACAGCGGATGAGCGTTTTTCCCATTGACATCGACTTTGGAAAATAACGGGAACGATACGCCGAAATTCAGCTCGCAAGCCTGCGCCACCTCTTCGTCCGTCCCCAGCTCCTGGTTGGCGAATTGGCTCGAGGGGAATCCCAATACGGCAAACCCCTGATCCTTGTAAGTATCATGCAGCTTCTGCAGCCCTTTGAATTGCGGCGCAAACCCGCATTTGGTCGCCGTATTCACGATCAGCAGCACTTGACCGCGGTAAGGCTCCAACGTTTGAACCTGGCCTTGAATCGTTTTAACTTCAATATCGAATAATGACATCCACGGCACCTCCAGCACCCATTTAAATTAAGTGTAATTTAATTGTATGCAATCATTATCGGCGTGTCAATTTTCGATTGCTGTCCCTCGCCTCGCGGTGAAGGAAGGCATCCGTTCGGTCGTGTTGGAGCTGTGCCTATGCGGTCGGCTGGTTCGCTGCGGTCGGCTGGTTCGCTGCGGTCGGCTAGTTCGACTACGGTCAGCTACGATCGGATGCGATCGACTAGTTCGCTGTGTTCGGATGCGGTCGGGTCCGTTCGGCTCCGGTCGGCGCTAACGCTGGTGAGAAACGCTAATGCGGCCAATTTGCTGTTGTAGAAGTTCTAACGCTGCTGAGCCACTCTATTTCGAAGAAATCCCCCGAATTCTTCCGCAAAAAGGGGTAATAAGCTCTGTGATCCGCGTTAGAAGCGTAAACCGGTGATTTAGACTGAAATAAGCTTTGTGACAAGCGTTAAAGTCCGGGTCTCCGGGCAACTCCCTCCGTCTGCCGGGCTCCGGTCCGCCTCTTTACTCGAAATGCGGAGCAATGCTATAATGGCTCAACAATCGATAAATTGCGCACAATTAAATGGCAGGTGGATCTAAGTGAATACCGACGAATTGATGAAACTGGATAATCAGCTTTGTTTCGCTTTTTATACCTGTTCCCGTGAGATCATGAAGCTGTACCGGCCCCTGCTGGCTGAGTTTGGCTTGACCTATACGCAATACATCACGCTGCTCGCGTTATGGGAGCGGGACGGCGTCACCGTCAAGGAGCTGGGCGCGGTGCTGTACCTCGACTCGGGTACTTTAACCCCGCTGCTCAAGAAGCTGGAACAGATGAACCTGGTCACCCGGACGCGGGATAAATCGGACGAGCGCAGCGTCATCATCGAATTGACCGACGAAGGCAAAGCTCTGCGCGACAAAGCTTGTACCGTACCGCTGCGGCTGTTTGCCGGTACCGGCGCGGAGGTTGAGGACATCGCCGACATGCATCGGCAGATCAATGAGTTCCTTCGCAAAATCGGCGGCGGCTCCGTCCAGCCTGAATAAGTTCTCCCTAAACCCTCCATAATAGGGAACGATAACGGAGTAACCGATGGAGGAGGATCAGCATGCTGGATCATCTCGAGAGCGACTATGACTGCGCCCGCGCGGGCGAAGATCTGCACCGTTTGAAGCAAGAACTGGCCTCGATGCGAGGGTTGGGCCAAGCCGACCCGCAGACGCAGGAGCAAATCAACCGGCTCGAAAACCAAATCGCGTTCATCATGAACAAATGCGACATTCATCATTAAGCCGATAAAAACAAAACACCCGTCTCCGCCGCTTGTCAGTCAGCGCGCGGGATACGGGTGTTTTCGTTGCGGTCGGCAATTCCTCGGCGTAGCCTCCGTTATTTTAGGCCGGCCGGGTCAAAGCGCTCCGGGAGCTGTTTCCACGATTCCTGCGGCCACGCCGGTTGCCCGCTTCTTCCCCGTAATACGGCAATACGGCGTCAAAGCTTCCCTTTTCCCCGCGGGCTTGTCCGAGTAAAATAAATGAAGCGCGACTCCCCCATACCTACCGGAGAGCAGGTGATTTCCATCGTTGACTTGAACGAACTGGCCGGGCAGTTTGCTGCCGGCGCATTAACGATTCATGGCGTTTATTTATCGAGTCTCGAACCGGGGCAATACAACGGGCATTCCAAAGAACACCCCACACCGTATGCCGGTTTGGTATTCGCCTTGCAAGGGCAAGCCGAGTTCGCCTTCGACGGCACCCCTTGCGAGCTGGTTCCCGGGGTCGTTGCGCACGGCGCGCAAAACATGACGCTGCAATTGAAGGTGCCCGCTTCGGGTTTTGAATACGTCCTGATCCATTATACGCTTGAGCTGCCCGCCGAATGGAAGTACGCGTACCCTCGGACGCATTATGCACTGGAACCGGGAGAGAACCCCCGGATCGTGGAAATGCTGCGCCAGTTGCATGCGGCCGCGAACACGCCGGGTTCCCTGCAGGCGGTTCGCGTGAAAGAACTGTTCTACGGAACGATCGGCGAGGTGATCCGTTGCGCCCGCAACCGCTTGAACGTGGAGAGCCGCAGCGCCGTCGAACACGCGTTGGAGTATATTCACGCTCACTATATGGAGCCGCTCAATTTGCGGAAGTTGGCCGGCCTGCATGATTGGGACGTCAAAAAATTCGCTTACGCCTTCCATAAATACGTCGGCTTATCCCCGATCGATTACGTCATCCGGCACCGGATGGCCCGGGCCAGCGAGCTGCTGGCCACCAGCCGCTGCAGCGTTGGCGACATCGCGGAGAGCGTCGGTTACGGCGACGCCCATTATTTCAGCCGGCTATTCAAAAAGCATGTCGGCTGCGCTCCCAGCGAATTTCGGGCCCGAAACGGAAATGATCCACCTTCCCTTTGACAATTGTCTATTCTCAAGCCCGCCCGGTTTTGATTATAATTTGATTTGAAAATGAAAATCATTATCACTATACCGAAGCGGAGGAACGACAAGTGTTGCGACCATTCAAAAAAAGGGGACTGCTTCCCCTCCTGATTATTTTATTGTTATCCCTAGCGGCGACGGCCTGCGGAACGAATGCGAATCCGGCTGCTCCAACCGGCGAAAACATCGGCGGAACGGGTGAGGCGGCGGGGAGCGGTTCGGATGAGGCTTCCGGCAATGCGGCGCAGACCGCGAAATTTCCGATCACCATTCAGCACGACAAAGGCGAAACGGTGCTGAACGAAAAACCGAAGAAAGTCGCCGTCACCTATTTCCCTTATGCCGACCATCTGTTTGCGATCGGGGAGCAGGACGTCGTGGCCGGCGTTGTCGGCCTGAAATCGCTGCAGAATTTTCCCGTCTACGATGCCTACACGAAGCAGGACAAGATCGCCGATTTAGGCGATACGGCCAGCATGGAGAGCATCTTGGCGCTGGACCCGGACGTCATTATCGCCTGGGAGGACGACGAGAAGATTTATGACCAGCTGTCCAAAATCGCCCCCACGATCCTGATTCGCCAATCCGAAAACTGGCAGGATACGATCGGGAAAGTTGCCGCCGTTGTCGGGGAGGAAGCCAAAGCCGAGCAGTACATTGCCGACTACAATGGGAAGCTGGACGCGCTCGCGGCTAAAATGGACGAGACCGGCGCAAAAGGAAAAACGGCCATCTTCATGATGACCTGGGGCAAAGGCTTCAACTATTACGGCGGTGTTCGGATGGAGCCGTATTACGATCGCCTGGGCTTCGCCAAATTCGCTGGGATGGAGGACTGGGCGGAAATCAGCCTGGAGGGCGTGGCCGGCATTAACCCGGATTATATTTTCCTCGGGGAGGATTTCACCGGCGCCGCGGAGCTCACGTTGGAGGCGCTGGCCAATAACCCGGTCTGGAACGGGCTGAAGGCGGTCAAGAACGGCAACCTTCACGTGATCGACACGGAAATCGTCGGACCGCTGGCCATGGGCCAATCGAAAGGGCTGGACGTGATCGGGCAAATCATGGAGAAGTAGCCGCCGTATCCCTCCCGCAAACTGAGGATAGATAGGAGCTCGAAATTGTGTTACGATGTGGCTGTTCGTTTCATTCCATCCCATCGTGAACCTCAGGAGGGCATCTTTTGAAAGCGAAATCTCGACCTGATGCGGAGAGGGCGGCCGCACACGCCGCACCGTCCGCTTCCGTCAAACGGAATTACATCTTTCAACTGTTAACCGTCTTCATCGGTTTCTTTATTTTCGGCTTCTCGGAAAATATTAAAGGCCCCGCCATCCCGCGCATCCAAACGGATTTCGGCATCGACGAGATGCAGATCGGGACGCTGCTCTCGCTGAATTCGCTAGGGTATCTGCTGGCTTGTTCGTTTACGGCCTACCTGACCCGCAAATGGGGCGCCAAAGCGGTGACGATGCTTGCCTTCGGTTCGATGGCCGCGTCCGGAGTGCTCATCTTCGCTTCGCGCAGCTTCCCGGCGTTGTCGGGCTCCTACTTTCTGATGTACATCGGCAACGGGATGCTCGAAATCGCGCTGGCTATTCTGGCCGCCCGCATTTTCGTCGGCAACACCGGCACGATGATGAATCTCGCCCACTTCTTCTATGGGCTAAGTTCCACCGTGGCGCCGATGATCGCCTCGGGGCTGATGACCGTCTCGATCGGCGGGCATGTGCTCGATTGGCGCGGCATGTATCTCATTATGCTGTCCCTTTCGGTCATTCCGATGATCCCGACGCTACTGAGCCGGTTTCCGGGCGAAGAAGAACAAAGCGGCGAGCGGATTCCATTCACGCAGCTCATGCGCGATCCGGCCATCTGGCTGATCGTGCTGGTGCTCTCGTTCGGTGTTGTATCGGAGATGGCCGTAGGCGGTTGGCTGGTCAACTTTCTGGAGAAGGCCTACCACTGGAATACCACCAGCGCTTCAGGCATGTTGTCCGCCTTCTTCTTATGCTTTACGTTCGCGCGGCTGGCACTCGGACCCATTACGGATAAAATCGGCTTTACGCTCTCGCTGATTCTGTTCTCCGCCTTCTCGGGGGTCTGCACCTTGACTGCCATTTGGGCCGGTGAACCCGGGGCCTTCCTGTTCGCGGCGGCCGGTATCGGCATCGCTCCGATCTACCCGACCGTCATGGCGCTGATCGCCAAGAAATACCGCTCCTCCAGCGACTCCGCCATCACCTTCATCGTTACGCTGATGGGGGTTGGCAGCGTCGTCGGCAACTATCTGATCGGCGCGATCACCAACGGCATCAAAGAGCTCGTCGCCGGCGGCGCCGACACCGGGCTTGGCTTGCTGCGCGGCCTGCAGGCCGGATACGCGTTCATCGGCATATGCGCCTTGTTATGCGCGGTGTGCAGCCTCGTTTTGTTTGGCTATCTGCGCAAACGGAACGAACTGCTCTAACGCTGCCCTTCTGCCGTTGCTCGCGATTAAGACGATGAGCCGGCGATTCGCCGATACGTGGCATCGTCGGCCACGACGTAGAGCCGCGCCTCCGCAGGAATCGGCTGGTCCAGCTTGCGGTTGATGCCCAGATCGCCGCGGTCCGCCAGTAAGGTTGCCCCTTGCCGGAGCAGCGCCTCAAAGGCATCTCCGTACGTGCTCCAGTCCCGCTGTACCGGGACTTCATAAATATCGTCGCCGTATTGACGGCTGAGCAGTTGGCGAATTACTTCGGAGTTGCCCGCCTGCAGCGCAGATCGGACCGCCAATCGCGAAATGGCGTCATGAGACAGCACAAATTCGTTCACTTGAACGTGGCGGAAGTTCTGGATATGTTTTTCCTGCGTGATCTCCACGGTTGTATGTACCTGCGGCGCCAGGCGTTCGATGCTGGAGGCGATCAACAGCGATTTGCCGTCGATCAGCGAAAACTCCTCGATCCGCGTATCGGCAAAAATGATCGCCGCCTTCGCTCGATCGATGCCGGCTTTCATCAGGATGTCATCCGAGGCCGGATCGCCGCAGACGAAATGCACCTGATGCATATGCTCCAGCGGATGCCGATCCCCTTCGTCAATAATGACGATGCGGCTCTTGGGAGAGTAACTCAAAATTTCCTCCACCGCCGACTGCGCTTTTTTGCTCCAATTGATCAAAATGATCTGGTCTTC
Source organism: Paenibacillus sp. JL3B1040 (assembly GCF_057063165.1). Lineage (NCBI taxonomy): Bacteria > Bacillati > Bacillota > Bacilli > Caryophanales > Paenibacillaceae > Paenibacillus > Paenibacillus tiangongensis. The sequence goes on from NZ_CM169317.1 coordinate 5,491,524, forward strand.
GCCCCGAAAGCTCAAAGCCCCCGCTCCTCTCTGCCGCTGAAAGCTCCCGATGGAATCGATCACTTTCCCGATCACCAAGCTCAGCAGCCCGATTCCGAAAATGTACAAAAACATCGTAAACACTTTTCCCTGCACCGTTTCGGTAAAATAATCGCCATAGCCTACCGTGGCCATGGTCGTCATCACCCAATACAGCGCGTTAAACCAACTGCCGAACGTAGCCGGCTCGAGTCCGTAAGCGATGGTAGCGCTTAGCGTTACGAATGTCAGGATCATGAGTATGATCGACGTTTTGCGCAAGCGCATCATCCGTGTTGTAATTCTGAGCAAAAAGTGCATTTGACTGCCCCTTTTTCAAAATTCATGTCCGTCTTAAATGATCAGGCTGCTGACGGCGAAGGCCATGCCGATAAACACCAGGCACAGCAGGGTGCCCACTGCGACATTGCCTTTCTTCAACTGATCGGAAATGTTGAATCCCGGCGTCACCAGTTCAAAGATCCAATAGGACGCCACGAGGCAGACGTACCCGACGGCAAACCACAGGATCATATGCATAATGGAGGTGTTCGTAAAAGCCGAAACCCCGAGGATGATCGCCGTACCGAGGAATTTGCCGCCCAGCGCCAGGGCGACGGCGACATTGCCTTTCTTGAGCTCTTCCATGTCGCGGTACGGAGTCATCCAATTGAACACCACCATCCCCAGCAATTGCAGCAAAATCATCACGACAACGCTAACCACAATATTCACTACGATCGTCACTTCGCCCACCCCCGAAATTTCGCAAATGCCAAATCATAATCGGCAAAATCATGCACTTCCTCCAGCACGACCGATGCCGTCTTCGCTTTCTCCAACGCCGCGTACCGCGCGTCGTCGATCGGCTGCTTGATCCGGTTTCCGGTCGGCAGCTCCAATACGGCGAAATTCCGCGTTTTGCCTTGATACTCCGTTTTGTACACGCCGACGAGATCGACGTCGGTCGTAATCGCCACCTTCAGTTCGGCCAAATCCTTCTCGGCGGAAGCCTGATCCGGATAAGACTTCAGCGTCGTCCAGGAGGACAAGCGTACTTCATTTTTCTGGTTCTCGTCCGTGGTCAGCTCGGCATCCATAAACTGCAGAATCCAGATTTTGTCGCCGGTTGCGTAATTGTTGTCGTTCGGCAGCAGGTCGTTGTCGGGCAGAATCGTCATGTCGCTGCCCACCAAATCGCCGACCGTCGCTTCCACGATTTTGTAATCCCAAGGAACGCGGGCGGTCGTTAATGCCGACTCCGAGCCGGCAGCGGTGGAGAAGACGCTGGACGTATTGCCGCAGGCGCCGAGTACGGCCACAGACACCGCCAGCAGCAATGTAACGAGGAACCGCCGCGCCCAAGGGGGCTTCGAATATTGCATTTATTTCACTCCTAACGCGATAAAATGACTGGTATTGCCGGTGATCGGTCCGCCGGCCCGCCCCAGCAGGCCGCAAGGCGTCCCGTTCAGGACGAACATGCCGGTCAGCAAATGGCGTTCGCCCACGACCGTTTCGATCCGCGCCAGCTCGGCTCTTTTTTGATATACCGTAGGAAACAAGACGCTGCTGTCGAAGCCCTCCCGGTCCTCCAATTCCAGCCGTCCCTCCTCGTCGAACAAGCGTACCGAACCGCCTTCGCGCCCGAACATCGACTTGGATACGAACCCGCCGGAGAAAACCGGTTTGTTATAGGTCGGCAGCATATACCTGGCGATCGCTTGCCGCTCTTCCTCATCAAACAGCAAACCCAACTCGTAAAGCCCCCAGACGGCGGCAAGCAACCCCTTGGATTGCAGCAAAATGCTGTGCGGCCCGTTGAAGATGGTGAGCCGGCCGGTTTCGATCGCGTAGCTCAACGCCTCGCCGGCATCGTCCACCGCCATCCATTCCTTCGGATATAATGCAAACAACCGCTCGATGACGCGGCCGTCTTTATTCTTGAGCGTCCCCTCGTCCACCCACAGCTCCAGGCAATCTTCGTAGTGGAGATCCAGTCCGCTGTGCCGACCCAAGGCTTCGATCGTGCCGGAATCCTCCAGATGCCAGCCGTAATCGACGCACGCTGCGGTATCCGGCCGCTCGATCGCCCAGGCTTCCGCCACCAGCTCTTTCATGCGCGCATTGGGCGAGGCGTAACCCGCTTGCTCCATCAGCCACGGGGTGGCGATCGAAGCTTCGACGTAACCCGTCGGCGTATCCGCGTTCAGTTCCAGCAGCTTGATCGTGCCATCGTTCGCGATGGCGAAATCGAACCGCGCGTAGCGGCTAATCACTCCCGGCTCCGGCATTGGCAGCTCGTCGAGCATCGTCCACAGGATCGGCGGAATGCCGATCAGCTCATAGAGATCAGGTCGGCGATGGACGTAGCGCACGGCCTTGTCGAGAATGTGCCACAGCGCGGCGGCGGCCTGTTCCATCTCCGCGTAGATCGCCTTCGGCATCAACACCAGTTGGTCGATCCAGTACTCCTCTTCCTCGAGATTCGCCCAAGTAAACCCCAGCTCAGCCAGCTTCGCGACCCGCTCGCTCCGGTCGGGATGCGGCCGGCCGACAACTTCAAACACCCGGCTGCTTCCGTCCATCATCCGCCGAAGCCTTTGCTGGAGCCGCCCGATCTCGAGCCGGAAATCGAGCTCTTGGACGAACTCGAGGAGGACGAGCCTAGCCCGCTTGATTTGCCGCCGATGCCGCCGGATTTCGACGAAGTGGAGCGCCGAACGATCGAACCGGTGGAGGAGGTCGATGTTTTGGGGCGGACCACGGAGCCGGCCATTTGTTTGTTCTGGAACGTCTCGCTGGAATACGTTTTCGGTTTATACGGTGTCGACGAACCCGCGTAGTACCCGCGATGGTTGTCGTGCCAGCGGCTGGACGAGTAGTTCGATCCGCTGTTGAACAGCAGGTGGTACAGCAGCATATCGTCCCAACCGAACCCGGAATGGTAGCCTCCGTAGTTGTTGACGACGGTGGTGCCGTCCGAGCCGCCGGACGCCTCGCCGGAGCCGGCCCCTTGTTCCTCCCCTTGCTCCGCGACCGGAAGCGGAATGTTCCAGTCCACGTTTTTGTCAAAATACTGTTTCACTTCTTCCGTCGACCAGGCGACCAGCTTCGGTTCATCCGCCGACGTGCCGCTCCCCGAGGCCGAAGCCCCGTCACTCGGAATCAGGAAAGCGTTGGCCAACAGCGCAATGCCAAGCGAAGTCGACAAGACGCGGATCGGCTTGCCCTCCGGAGTGAAAAACCTCGATGCGAACGGTTCCTTCGCCGCCGTATTTTGCGCGGCCGCCGTCTCCGTCCGTGTTGCTTCCTCTTCTTTTGCCAAAACCGATTCCCTCCTTACGAAAAAACCATCTTATTCGTGCGCGATTGGGACGAGCAGCAGTTCCAGCTTGCCCTCATCGACGTTGAGCCGTCCTTCCACCGTTTCAAACTCCCGGCTGCCGACAACCAGGTAGTTCACATGCTCCAACGCTGCCACCATATTGGCGCTCCAAACGCGCTCTTCCAGTTCTCGCAGCTCCCCGTCCGGTAACTTTTCATACAACTTTACGTTCATGCCGTTGTCCAATGCGATTCACCCTTTCCATGTACACACTATTTAATGTTACGCATCTGATTCCGCTTAGTTTCATCCAATGTGCAGGGAGAAACAGGGAACGGGCGGGTGGGCGGAATCGGACGGCCCGAATGCTCGGCTTGGTCGACATGGCTCCCGGCTTGGTCTGGCTGGGTCGACTTGGTCCGGCTTCGCCTGGCTCGGCCTGGTGCTGAACCCGTCGAACCCTAATATGGCAACCCCTTCTACGATAGATCCTCCCACCAGCTTACGTCCGTTGCCGGGGAAAAGCAATGCTCAAAAGGAAAGCCCCCCTCTTTGCCCGCAGCTTTAACCAGTTACTTAACCAGTTACTTAACCGGCTACTTAGGCGGCAAGCCTTGTGGCGGTCTGGCCGCTCTCGGCGACCCTTAGTGGCCCCGCGAAGCCTAGCACCCTGGCGGACTTCGGCGGACTTCGGCGGATTTCGGCGGACTTCGATGGATTTCGGCGAATTTAAGCGAGCACCGGGTAGTTCCGGTGGCCCTAGCGGACTTTGGCGCCCCGGCAAAGTGCTAAGTGGAAAAAGTACATCTATTTCGAGCGAAAAGTGAAATTTAGAAGGAATTAGTTGGAAATCCTCCACTTGTTTTGCCCATTTATAGCCGTTTTCGAGCAAATCCCCACATTTTAGGTGTAGAGAATCCACTTAGCAACCGCCGATTGGCTAAATGGGACAGATTTATGTGGAGGATTTCCAACTAGCCCTGCGATCTTCATCCAACTCGTCGATCCCTTGCCGTGCCGTGGTTACCTTTTTCATCACCTGGGCAGGTGGATTCGCAAAATGTCGGCCGAGGGAGATTCGTTTCAGCTTGATAGGTATGGTTTGCGGAGAGCGTAAGGTGTCTGGGGGACAGGGCGGCGATGAGGTGGGTGATAACTAGTTTACCTTGCACACGTTGATAGAGGGAGAAAGTTGGGGGCACGGTATCGGTAGGGCGGAGGACAGATGCAACGTTCCAATCGGAGGCATCGGAGGCAGAAGTAAATGGAAAAAGTACATCTATTTCGAGCGAAAAGTGAAATTTAGAAGGAATTAGTTGGAAACCCTCCACTTGTTTTGCCCATTTATAGCCGTTTTCGAGCAAATCCCCACATTTTAGGTGTAGAGAATCCACTTAGCAACCGCCGATTGGCTAAATGGGACAGATTTATGTGGAGGATTTCCAACTAGCCCTGCGATCTTCATCCAACTCGTCGATCCCCTGCCGTGCCGTGGTTACCTTTTTCATCACCTGGGCAGGCGGATTCGCAAAATGTCGGCCGAGGGAGATTCGTTTAAGCTTGATAGGTACGGTTTGCGGAGATTGTAAGGTGTCTGGGGGACAGGGCAGCGATGAGGTGGGTGATAACTAGTTTACCTTGCACACGTTGATAGAGGGAGAAAGTTGGGGGCATAGTGCGGGTGGGGGGCGACGGCGAACGGGAAATCTACACACACTAAAACAAGCAAAGGAGGCGGATCCATCGCCTCCTTCAGTAAAAAAGACGCCGTTACACCAGAAACATCGCCACCACGGTGGTTACGGCCAGGCCGATGAGCACCGGCTTCAGGTTGCGGCGGGCCAGCTCGAACGGACTCACGCCGCAAATGGCGGCGGCCGGGATGAGCGCCCACGGGATCAGCGTGCCGCCGCCGATCCAGATGGCGGCGACCTGTCCCAGCGCCGTCAGCACGGCCGTGCCGGAGCCGATGGCCGTGCCGAAGAGCTGGGCGATCGAGCCGGCCAGCGAAATGCCCGAGAAGCCGGAGCCGTCCAGGCCGGTGATCGCTCCCGTGACGGCGAGGGTCACGGCGCCGACGATGCCGTTCAGCGGGACGACGTCGGCCAGAGCCACGCCGAGGTCGTTCACGATCCCGTGCGACGTTTCGGGGAGCACCTGCCCGAACAGCTCCTTGATCGCCGCATCACCAAGGTAAAAGAACGCGGCGATCGGGATCACGGGGCCAAACACCTTAAAACCGAAGGTCAACCCTTCGATCAGGTACGAAGTGACCTTCTCCAGGCCCCGATTCCGGTGGGCCAGCAGCGTCACGCCAATCAGGATCAGTACCGCCGTGCCGCCCACCAGCGCCGTCGCGTCGCCGCCCTGCAAATGGAGCAGGAACATCGCGACGACGTCGGCGGCGAAGAGCAGCGGGATCAGGATAGCCAACCATTTCTTGGCCTGCGGAGAGATGGCTGCGCGGTCCTCTTTGCTTGCTGGAAGATCCTCGCCAAGCACGCCGCCCGTGCCCTTCCCGGCCACCAAACCGTCGCGCCACGTCCCGTTCCGCTGATCGCGGCGCATCAGCCAGAAGGCGCTGACCGTACTCACCAGCCCCATGACGAGGACCAGCGGAACGCTAGCCGCCATGACGCTGCCGACGGGCAAGCCCGCCGCATCCGCGGTCAGCTTCGGCGCCCCTTGGATGATATAGTCCCCGGACAAAGCGATGCCGTGCCCGAACAAATTCATCGCCACCGCCGCCCCCAGCGCCGGCAATCCCACGCGAATCGCTACGGGCAACAGGACGGCGCCGATCAGCGCCACCGCAGGCGAAGGCCAGAAAAACAACGAGGTGACCATCATGATGATCCCGATGCCCCAATAAGCCATCGATGGCGTTCGGATGAACCTCGTCAGAGGGGCAACCATCGTTTCGTTGATGCCCGTGCGGATCAGCACCCGGCTCATGGCCACGATGATCGAGATGATCATGATCGTTCCCATTAACTCCCTGGTCGCATAGATCAACGAGTTGAATATACCTGAAACCGAACCGCTAAGCGTTTCCGTCGCAAGCAGCCCCAGCGTAAAAATCCCCGCCACGCAAATCATCGTCGTGTCGCGCCGTTTGATCAGCAACGCCATGATCAATACAATGAACGCCAGATATACGTAGTGAATCGCCGACAACTCTATCCCTATCATGGAGTCGTGCCCCTTTTCCTGCAAATGTGCTATATGCTATGCAGGAGCCCAAGCAAGGGTTCGGCCCATGTCGAGGCAATTTGAGGGTCGGCGTCGAATTTTGCAATATTTTCTAGTTTGGGTCATCTATACCAAATTATAGTCGCGGATTTTTTTATAGAGCGTGCCGCGGGAGATGCCCAGCAGCTTGGCCGCATGGCTTTTGTTACCCGCCGTGCGCTCCAGCGCTTCCTTCATGAGCTCCATTTCCTCCTCGGGGGTGATCCTCGGACGCAGCATCTTGTCCAGACGATCCGCTTGCTCCAGGGGTGCCGGCCTTGTCCATTTGCCCGTCGCAAAACCATCATCGGCACCAACGTTCAACATACCGGCGTTGTCCGCTGCTGCGAAATCCAACTGGGCTTGCCGCCGCTGCAGCGCTTCCGGCAAATGCTCCAGCGCAATCTGTTCATTCTCGCTTAAAATGACGCACCGCTCGATCACCGCCCGCAGCTCGCTTACGTTTCCCGGCCAGTCGTAATTCGTGAACGCCAGCATCACCTCCGGCGAAACCGCCGGCAACGGCTTCTGGTATTGCAGCGAAAAGACGCGCAAATACATTTGCACGAGCGCGCCCAGGTCCTCCCTCCGCTCGCGCAGCGGCGGCACCTTCAGCGACACTACGTTCAGCGCGTAATACAAATCCGCCCGGAATTTGCCTTCCCGCACGAGCTGCTCCAAATCCTGGCCGGTGGCCGCGAAGATTCGCACCGATACCGGCACCGCCTCCGAAGCCCCGGTCCGCATAACTGTACGCCGCTTGAGGTACTGAGCCAGCTTCTCCTGTACGTCCGGCGGCAGGCATTCGATTTCGTTCAGGAAAATAGAGCCGCCGTCCGCCGCCTCCAACAGGCCGGCTTGCCCCGACGGCTGCCCCGAAAAGGCGCCGCCCTGATAGCCGAACAGCTCGGCTTCGGCCAGTCCCGCCGGTATGGCCCCGCAGCTCAGCGACAGGAATGGGCCCTCCGCCCGCGCGCCGGCCCGATGGATCACCCTGGCCAACTGCTCCTTGCCCGCCCCCGTCTCCCCGATCAGGAGCACGGCGGAGTCAGTTTCGGCGAGCTTTTTGGCCAGCTTGATCACCTTGCCCATGCTTTCGCCGCGCCCGCTGATCAAGGCAAACGGATCCTCGTCGTTGATCCGCTGGGTCAAAAGACGGGAAGCCGCAACCGTCAATTCGTCGTTCAGCTTCACCAGATGCGTAATATCCTGCTCGGTCGCCACGCCCCCGATGATCCCGCCACCCGGGTCCACAATCGGCGACGCGTTGATCAGCACATGCGTGCCTTCCCGCGGACGATGATAAGCCCCGCGCAACCGCCGGCCTTCATCCAAAATGCCCAGTAAAACCAGCGCATCGGGGTCGAAGTGCTCGCCGATCGTCCGACCGACGATATCCGCTTTGGCGATGCCGTACACTTCCTCCGCCACCGCGTTCCAGCCGATGACCGTCCCGTTCCGGTCGACGACGGTCACCGCGTCGCTGACCGTCTCCAGCAAGGCGTCGAAATACGCCTCCGCCCGCTGCTGCAGGACCGTCGCTATCTTCAGCAGGTCGGCCAACAGAAAATACCCGACAGCCGCTCCCTGCCCGTCATCCACAACCAATGCCGGCCGGCTGTCCGCGTTGGACCAACGCAACGCCAGTTCGCTGACCGGAAGGGCCAGCTCGGCCTCCCGGATTACGACCGAAACGGCAAACCGGGTTCCGTTACGCCGCAGCGCTTCGCCGATAGTCTCCCTACCGGATTCCCCAAGCAGGTCGACGTCATCCGGCGTCAACAGATACATCGATCCGCCCCATTCGACCGCCGCTGTCCGGCCGCCCCGCAACGCCGCAAGCAGCGCACTTTTCTCCGCTTCCGACTTGAAATGGATCAGATCTCGCCGGAACGCTATCCGTTCATGATTGAACATAATTACCTCGCCCGCAATGAAATTTTACTTGTAAATCTAACACGAAAGCGGGTGAGGTTCAATATTCCGACCGCATGATCAATCGCAAACTCGCTGCAAAACTCGCATTAACTGTTCGATATTGAACACTTTAAATTAATTTTAAATAATTAATGTTTATTTTTTAAACTCATATTGTTCAAAAATCTAAAATATTGTATATTTTGTGTACAATACGAAATGGAAAAGGATGGATGCCTATGGATGCGTTACTCCGAACTCTGTTTCAATCTTTCGCCAAAAGCCAATCCGTCGGCCGCATGGCCCGCCGATATGGTCTTCGCTTCGGTGCCGGCCGGTTTGTGGCCGGAGAAACTGTCGAAAGCGCGATCGATGCCGTACGCGCGCTGAATGCGACCGGCCGGGAGGCCACCCTGGATCATCTCGGTGAGTTCGTCTCGACGGAAGCCGAAGCAGAACTGTCCACGCGGATGTGCCTTAAGACATTGGACGCCATCGCTGAAGCTGGGGTTAAAGCCAATCTCTCGCTGAAGCTCACATCGCTGGGGCTTGGGATTAGTGAACAGGTATGTTTGAGCAACCTGACCACGATCCTGAACCGGGCCCGAATGCACGGTTTGTTCGTGCGTATCGACATGGAGGATTTTGCCCATTGTGAAAAAACGATCGCGATCTACAAACGGCTGCGCGAGCAAATCGACAACGTCGGCATCGTCATTCAAGCTTACCTTTATCGTTCTCTGGATGATATCGAGGGGCTCAAGTCTCTGAAGCCAAACCTTCGCCTTGTTAAAGGCGCCTACAAGGAATCGCCCAAGGTTGCCTATCCGGACAAACCGGACGTCGACGAAAATTTCAAACGCCTCATCTCCACCCACCTCAAGAACGGCGGTTATGCCGCCATTGCAACCCACGACTCCCGGATCATCGACTACGCCAAGCAAACGATTCAAAAGCTGGCGGTTCCGCCGAACCGCTACGAATTTCAAATGCTGTACGGCATTCGCGAGGATTTGCAGCTTGCGCTCGTTCGCGAAGGCTACAAGGTACGCGTGTACGTTCCGTTCGGCAACGACTGGTTCGGTTACTTTATGCGCCGCCTTGCTGAACGTCCCGCCAACGTATGGTTTGTATTGAAGAACTTATTCAAATAACCCGAAAATCCATTCGTAAAGGAGCACGCCCTTATGAGCACAACGGCAAAACCGGAAGTTTTCCGCAATGAACCGTTTACCGATTTCCGCCTGGAGCCGGCCCGGCAGGCGATGGAAGCAGCGATTTCCCGGGCGAAGTTCGGGGAGCTGGGACGGGAGATCCCGCTGAAGATCGGCGGCAGGGATATTTTTACCGATGCGAAAATTCGCTCGATCAACCCCGGCAACCTCGACGAAACGATTGGATACGTGAGCAAAGCTGATCGGGAACTGGCTGAACAAGCCATGCAGGCTGCACTCAAGGCATTTGAATCGTGGGAAAAAATTCCGCCCCGCGAACGCGCACAGTACCTGCTGAAGGCCGCCGAGCTCATGACCGAGCGCAAGCACGAATTCTCCGCCATGATGGTGCTCGAAGCCGGCAAGAACTACGCCGAGGCCGACGCCGATACGGCGGAAGCGATCGACTTCCTGAATTTCTACGCGCGGGAGATGATCCGCCTGAGCGAAATCAACGAAACGATGCCGCTGACGCCGGTGCCCGGGGAGCAAAACCGGCTGACCTACATTCCGCTGGGCGTGGGCGTTATCATTCCGCCGTGGAATTTTCCGCTGGCAATCTGCGTCGGCATGACCTCGGCGGCGATCGTTGCCGGGAATACCGTGCTGCTCAAGCCCGCCTCCAACACGCCGGTCGTCGCCTACAAGTTCGCCGCGCTGATGGAAGAGGTGGGCCTGCCGGCCGGGGTGCTGAACTTCATCCCGGGCAGCGGCGCCGAGGTCGGCGATCATTTGACGACCCATCCGAAGACGCGTTTTATCAGCTTCACCGGCTCGAAGGAGGTAGGCCTTCGCATCAGCAAGCTGGCGGCCGATCCGGCACCCGGACAAATCTGGATCAAGCGGCTGGTCGCCGAAATGGGCGGGAAAGACGGCATCGTCGTCGACGAAACCGCGGATCTGGAGGCGGCTGCGCAGGCCATCGTGGCTTCGGCTTTTGGATACCAGGGGCAAAAATGCTCCGCCGGATCGCGCGCCGTGATCGTCGAATCCGTCTATGACAAGGTGGTGGAAAAAGTCGTGCAGTTGACGAAGCAGTTGGAGATCGGCCTGCCCGAGCGAAACAAAGCGGTCGGACCGGTCATCGACGAAGCCTCCTTCCGCAAAATTCTCGCTTACATCGAAATCGGCAAACAGGAAGGGCAACTGCTTACGGGGGGCCGGCAAGCCGAAGGCAACGGCTACTATATCGAACCGACCGTATTCGCCGGGGTTGACGGGAAAGCCCGCATCATGCAGGAGGAAATTTTCGGGCCGGTGCTGGCCATCGGCAAAGCGAAGGATTGGCGCGAGGCGATCGCGATGTATAACGACACCGAGTTTGGGCTGACGGGCTCGTTTTTTTCCCGGGAGGAGGACCGCATCGGCGAAGCCCTGGAAACGATGCACTGCGGCAACCTGTACATCAACCGCAAATGCACCGGAGCGCTGGTCGGCGCCCATCCGTTCGGCGGCTTCAATCTGTCGGGGACCGACTCGAAAGCCGGCGGCTACGACTACCTGCTGCTGTTCACCCAAGCCAAGCTGACCTCCCGGAAACTGTAGGAAACGGGAGCAACCAGGCTGCCTGATGGGGGCCGCCCATCCACAGGTCATATGGCCGCGGGTCGCCTGACTGGGGTGTATTTGACCTGGCGCGCGGCCTGGCGGGTGGGTGCCCTTGCGCGGCGCGGCGTAGGGTCGCTTGAGCTGGATGTGCCTTGCTCCGTGTGCCGTTCTTGGCCGCCTGAGCAGGATGCGCCTTGCTCCACACCGTTCTCGGCTGTCCGAGCAGGATGCGCCTTGCTCCGCACCGTTCTCGGCTGTCCGAGCAGGATGCGCCTTGCTCCGCACCTTACCTAGCTGACGGTCGCTTGGCTAATGGTTACTTGCTGCCTCCTTCGTTTCGTCCGACCGCTTGGCCGCTGGCTGCTCTAACGCTGATAAGGAACGCTATTGTGGGGATTTCGCCCCAACTAAATTTCTAACGACGCTGAGCCACGCTATTTGAGCCAAATCCCCCCTTTCCACCAGCAAAATGGTTCAATAAGCTCTGTGATCAGCGTTAAAATCGCAAAGCGGCGATTTTAGCCCGTTTAAGGTTTGTGGCAAGCGTTAGCGGTACTACGGCGAGGTACTCCGGCGAGTTCGTTGGACTTGGTGACGAGCGTCAAAGCTACTGCGGCAAGTTTGGTTGGACCTGTGGTGAACGCTAGTGACTCGATGGCATGTTACTGATTGCTCGCTGATCGGCCGGCCCCCCCGCCCTACTCTAACGCTGATAAGGAACGCTATTGTGGGGATTTCGCCCCGACTAAATTTCTAACGACGCTGAGCCACGCTATTTGAGCGAAAGCACCCCTTTCCACCAGCAAAATGGTGCAATAAGCTCTGTGGTCAGCGTTAAAATCGCCAAGCGGCGATTTTAGCCGGTTTAAGGTTTGTGGCAAGCGTTAGCGGTACTGCGGCGAGGTACTCCGGCGAGTTTGTTGGACTTGGTGACGAGCGTCAAAGCTACTGCGGCAAGTTTGGTTGGACCTGTGGTGAACGCTAGTGACTCGATGGCATGTTTCTGATTGCTCGCTGATCGGCCGGCTCCCCGCCTGCTCTAACGCTGATAAGGAACGCTATTGTGGGGATTTTGCCCCGACTAAATTTCTAACGACGCTGAGCCACGCTATTTGAGCGAAAGCACCCCTTTCCACCAGCAAAATGGTGCAATAAGCTCTGTGATCAGCGTTAAAATCGCAAAGCGGCGATTTTAGCCCGTTTAAGGTTTGTGGCAAGCGTTAGCGGTACTGCGGCGAGGTACTCCGGCGAGTTCGTTGGGCTTGGCGACGAGCGTTAAAGATACTTCAGCAAATTTGTTGGACTTGGTGACGAGCGTCAAAGCTACTGCGGCAAGTTTGGTTGGACCTGTGGTGAACGCTAGTGACTCGATGGCATGTTTCTGATTGCTCGCTGATCGGCCGGCCCCCCCGCCCTGCTCTAACGCTGATAAGGAACGCTATTGTGGGGATTTTGCCCCGACTAAATTTCTAACGACGCTGAGCCACGCTATTTGAGCCAAATCACCCTTTTCCACCAGCAAAATGGTGCAATAAGCTCTGTGGTCAGCGTTAAAATCGCCAAGCGGCGATTTTAGCCGGTTTAAGGTTTGTGGCAAGCGTTAGCGGTACTGCGGCGAGGTACTCCGGCGAGTTCGTTGGGCTTGGTGACGAGCGTCAAAGATACTTCAGCAAATTTGTTGGACTTGGTAACGAGCGTCAAAGCTACTGCGGTAAGTTTGTTGGTCTATGTGACGAGCGTCAAAGCTACTGCGGCAAGTTTGGTTGGACCTGTGGTGAACGCTAGTGACTCGATGGCATGTTTCTGATTGCTCGCTGATCGGCCGGGCCCCCGCCCTGCTCTAACGCTGATAAGGAACGCTATTGTGGGGATTTTGCCCCGACTAAATTTATAACGACGCTGAGCCACGCTATTTGAGCGAAAGCACCCCTTTCCACCAGCAAAATGGTGAAATAAGCTCTGTGATCAGCGTTAAAATCGCAAAACGGCGATTTTAGCCGGTTTAAGGTTTGTGGCAAGCGTTAGCGGTACTGCGGCGAGGTACTCCGGCGAGTTCGTTGGGCTTGGTGACGAGCGTCAAAGCTACTGCGGCAAATTTGTTGGACTAGGTAACGAGCGTCAAAGCTACTGTGGCAAATTTGTTGGACTAGGTGACGAGCGTCAAAGATACTGCAGCAAATTTGTTGGACTTGATGACGAGCGTCAAAGATACGGCGGCGAGTTTTCGGTAGGTTAGCTTTGTGGCAAACGTTAGGCGACGCAGCGAGTTCGTTGGGATAAGCTTTCTGGCGGACGTTAGATCTAAGCGGACCCGGCTGCCTTCAGTTTGGCTCGGGAGTTCCCAAGTCTGCTTTGTAGTGGATGGATGTGCTTTTTGCTGAACTACTCCAAAAATCACCCCAATACGGGACGGAAGAAGGGTAACCCTTGATTATGGACGGGAAACAAAAGCTTTCGGACAATACGGACGTTTTGACCGGCACCCGGCAAGTGATCCGGATGGCGCTGGAGACGATGAACGAGCCGCCGGCCATGTTTGACCTGCTCAAAGAGCCGTTGCGGATGTTGACCGTGCGCATACCGGTGAAGATGGACGACGGCTCGGTCCAGGTATTTACCGGGTACCGCGCCCAGCACAACGACGCAATCGGACCGACCAAAGGCGGCGTGCGGTTCCACCCGGATGTCACGGCCGAGGAAGTGAAAGCCTTGTCGATGTGGATGAGCATCAAATGCGGCATCGTGTCGCTGCCCTACGGCGGCGGAAAAGGCGGGGTCGCCTGCGATCCGCGGACGATGTCGATGCGGGAGCTGGAGGCCTTAAGCCGCGGGTACGTCCGGGCGATCAGCCAGATGGTGGGGCCGGCCAAGGATATCCCGGCGCCCGACGTGTACACCAACTCGCAGGTGATGGCCTGGATGATGGACGAGTACAGCCGGATCCGCGAGTTCGACTCGCCCAGCTTCATCACGGGCAAACCGCTGGTGCTCGGCGGCTCCTACGGTCGGGAATCGTCGACGGCCCTTGGCGTGACGATCGTGCTCAAGGAGGCCGCAAAAATGGCCGGCATGGCGGTGGAAGGCTCGCGGGTCATCATCCAGGGCTTCGGCAACGCCGGCAGCTACCTGGCGAAGTTCCTGCATGACGCCGGGGCCGTCATCGTGGGCATCGCCGATGCGCGCGGTGCGCTGTACGATCCGAACGGGCTCGATATTCTGGAGCTGCTGGATCGGCGGGATTCTTTTGGCGCGGTAACCCACCTTTATCCCAACCGGATCACGAATCGGGAACTGCTGGCGAAGGAGTGCGACATCCTCGTACCGGCGGCGATCGAGAATCAACTTACCGAGCAGAACGCGCCGGACGTCCAGGCCAAGCTGATTGTCGAAGCCGCCAATGGCCCAACAACTTATGCGGCAACCGAAATCTTGTCCAAGCGCGGCATTCTGATTGTGCCGGATGTCCTAGCGAGTGCGGGCGGTGTGGTCGTATCCTATTTTGAATGGGTGCAAAATAATCAAGGTTACTACTGGCCGCTGGAGGAAGTGAACGCAAAGCTGGAGCAACTGCTGGTGGACGCTTTTCACAAGGTATATCAAACCTCGGCGACGCGCCGGGTGAACATGCGTCTTGCCGCGTATATCGTCGGGCTGAAGCGAATGACCGAAGCGGTCAAATGGCGGGGGTGGGTTTAAGTTATGGCACGTACATTAATTATTATCCGGTTGGAGCTCGACCATAAGCGGACCAGCTTCGGCGACGTTGCCGCTGCGGTGAGCGGTGCCGGGGGCGATATTACATCGATCGACGTCATCTCCTCGGCCAAGGGGTCGTCGGTGCGCGATATCACCGTCGATACGGGCGACCGGGACGAAACGGCGTTCGTGCAAGCGCTGCGGAAGCTGCACGGCGTCCGGCTGATCAACGTTTCCGACCGCACGTTCCTGATGCATTTGGGCGGCAAAATCGCCATTGAGCCGACCATGCCGATCCGTAACCGCGACGATCTGTCGCAGGTGTATACGCCCGGGGTCGCCAAAGTCTGCACGGCGATCCACGAGAGCCGAAACAAAGCGTTTTCGCTGACGATCAAACGCAACACCGTGGCGGTCATCACGGACGGCACCGCCGTGCTGGGGCTCGGCGATATCGGCCCTTACGCCGCAGCGCCGGTCATGGAAGGCAAGGCAATGCTGTTCAAGCAGCTTGCCGGGGTGGATGCGTTCCCGCTCTGCCTCGATACGAGCGATACGGAGGAGATCATTCGTACGATCAAAGCGGTTAGTCCGATTTTTGGCGGGATTAACCTGGAGGATATCAGCTCGCCCAGGTGCTTTGAAATTGAGCAGCGGCTGACCGAGGAGCTGGACATCCCGGTCTTCCATGATGATCAGCACGGAACGGCGGTTGTCGTCATCGCCGGGTTGATCAACGCGCTGAAGGTCGTCGGCAAAACGATGTCCGAGGTGCGGGTCGTAGTGAGCGGCGTCGGAGCGGCCGGTGTTTCCATCTGTAAAATGCTGCTCGCCGCCGGCGTAACGAAGCTCGCTCCGGTGGACAAGGAGGGGGCGATCGTCCGCGGCGGCACGTACCGGCATCCGATGTGGCAGTGGCTGGCGGAGCAGCCGCAGGTGGAGAGCCGGTCCGGCTCGCTGCAGGATGTCCTGCCCGGCGCCGATGTGTTTATCGGCGTCTCGGCAGGTGGCCTGCTAAGCGGCGAACACCTGCGAACGATGAATGGGCAGCCGATCGTATTTGCGCTCGCCAACCCGCAGCCGGAGGTCGACCCCGAGGTAGGGTTGGCGCATGCGGGCGTGTTCGCGACCGGCCGCAGTGATTACCCGAACCAGATCAACAACGTGCTCGTATTCCCCGGCGTGTTCCGCGGAGCGCTGGATTGCCGGGCGCGCGTGGTGAATGAGGCGATGAAGCTGGCCGCCGCGGAAGCCATCGCCGCCGCCGTCACCGACGAGGAGCGGAACGAGCAGTATATTATCCCGAGCATTTTTAATGACCAGGTCGTCCCGCTTGTGCGCAAAGCCGTCATCGAGGCGGCCATTGCCACCGGCGTCGCCCGGCGCATCCCGCCGGATTTCCGATAAAAGCAACGGATCGGAGCTTTCTTCCCTCCTTCCATGCGCATTCGGCTTACGATCATGCCGGTAACTATGTTGTTTCTTCGAGCATCACTATTGATCACTTTTGATTTGAACAAAGTATCCCCCAAGAACGGCTCCGGCCGTTCTTTTTTCCTTCCCGATAAGTTCTTCTTGCCGACGAA
This sequence comes from Paenibacillus sp. JL3B1040, assembly GCF_057063165.1. Taxonomy (NCBI): domain Bacteria; kingdom Bacillati; phylum Bacillota; class Bacilli; order Caryophanales; family Paenibacillaceae; genus Paenibacillus; species Paenibacillus tiangongensis. Next base: position 5,508,062 of record NZ_CM169317.1, read on the forward strand.
ATAAACCAAATTGTGATATAACAATATTAATATGATTGATTCGAAAATGCCCCCAGGAAGTGAACTCGTGAGTATAGAGAAGAAACCGAAAAAACTCGTGCAGCGGGTAGTGTTATCCGTGGCGCACGCGATCATACGGAGCCGCTCCCGCATCGAAGTCGAGCGGAACGAAACGACAGGCCTGAAGCCGCCCTATCTCATCTTGGCGAATCATGTAACCAACTGGGACCCGCTGTACATCAACTGCTACGTGGACGAGCCCATCAGCTTCGTGGCCGGAGCCTCCCTGTTCCGCAACCCGTTGCTCGCCAAGCTGCTGAATTATACCGGGGCGATCCCCAAAACCAAATCCAAAAACGACACGCGAACGATCCGCGGCATGCTGAAGGCCAAGCAGCACGGACGGGTCATCGGCTTGTTCCCGGAAGGCAACCGGAACTGGGACGGGACGACCGAACCGCTCGTATACTCCACGGCCAAGCTGGTGAAACTGCTGAATCTTCCGGTGGTTGTCGCGACCATTTCCGGCGGCCACCTGTCGTTCCCCCGTTGGGCGGAGCGTCATCGCAGGGGAACCATTCGTTTATCCTTCATCAAAAAATGGGAGGCCGGCGCGCTCGCGAACCTTACGCCTGAAGCGATTCACGACTTGCTGACGGAGGCGTTGGCGCATGACGAGGCGCAATGGCAATCCCGTACCGGCGTCTCTTATTATGGCAAAGCCCCGGCTCATTATCTGGAGCGCCTGCTGTTCCTGTGCCCGCACTGCGAGACGCCGGGCCGCCTTCGCTCCGAACAAGACCTGTTCGGCTGCACGGCCTGCGGCTACACCGTCCGCTATACACCGCAGGGCAAGTTCGCACCGTTCACTCACCCTTTACGTTTCACGACCACGCGCGACTGGAACCGCTGGCAGCTTGAACGACTGGAACAAGCCGTGCTGGAACCGGAGCAACTGGCCTCCTGGGAACAAGTCATGCGCGATCCCGTACATCTGTATGTTTCGGAAGAAGAACAGCCCTTTCGTTCCCTAGGGACCGGACAGTTGCAATGGAGCGCGGATCAGGCAACCTCCCTTTCTTTTCATGGGGAGACCGGGCAAGCGTATTCCTTCCCGTTTAACCGGCTTGAGGGCTTGAACGTGCAGCTTCACCACAAATTCGAATTTTATTCCGGGGACAAGCTCTATCGGCTCCTGTTTTACCAACCGCGAACATCGGCTTACAAATGGCTCAAATTCATCACCGCGCTGGAACAGCGTGCACCACGGCACAACTAGGAGGTTCACCCTTTGGATAATTCATGGTCCTTCGTGATTGACTTTACGCTTCTCTCTCTGCTGATGGTCGTGTCGGCCATCCTTAAGGCACGCATTCCGCTGCTGCGCAGAATTATCGTCCCCACCTCCATGGTCGCCGGCATTCTCGGCCTGCTCGTCGGTCCGGAGGTGCTCGGCTGGCTCGGATTCGACATCGACCGCCTGGGTCAACTCGTCTACCATCTGATGGCGATCGGATTCATCGCCCTCTCCCTCAAAGAGAGGGAGGTGTCCAACAGCCCGGCGGTGATGAAATCCGGCATGCTGATCGTATCGACGTACCTTCTTCAAGGATTGGCAGGTTTCGGGCTGCTTCTGCTGCTGATGAAGTTCTTCTATCCCGACATGTTCCCTGGCATCGGGTTGCTGCTTCCCCTTGGCTATGGGCAAGGTCCGGGCCAGGCCTATTCGATCGGCAGCCGCTGGGAGGCGCTCGGACTCGAAGGCGGGGCGAACCTCGGCCTGACGATTGCCGGGTTCGGCTTTATATGGGCCGTGATTCCCGGCATCATCCTGATGAACTTTCTGATCCGCCATCCGAAATTTAAACAGACAACATCCGGCTCCCGCAAGGAACGGACCAAGATCACGGAAAAATCCGAAGAGGGCGAGGTTCCTCTAAGCGACGCGATCGACAAGCTGACTTACCAAATCGCGCTCATTGGCTTCATTTATCTTGTCACCTATATGACATTGCGCGGGCTCGAAGCGGTACTGACGCCGCTTGGTACCTACGGCGAGACGCTGGCTCAACTGCTGATCGGTTTCCATTTCCTGATCGGCAGCCTGTATGCGATGTTGTTTCGGTGGATTCTGAACCGCTGGAAGCAAGCGGGCTTCCAGTTGGAGCATTCCCCCAACAACTACCTGCTGCAGCGGATCTCCGGATTCTCCTTCGATTACATGATCGCCGCCTCCATCGCCGCGATCTCGATTTATTCGCTCAAGCAGTACTTGACGCCGGTGCTACTCTTGACGACGTTGGGCGGACTGGTAACCATCCTGTATATGATCCGGCTGGTGCCGCGGGTGCTGCCGGAGGATAAACTGCCAAACCTCCTCGGTTTTTACGGCATGCTGACCGGAACGATTTCCACCGGACTTGCGCTCGTCAAAGCCGTCGATCCGAAATTCCAGTCGAATACGGCGGATAACCTGGTCATGGGCAGCGCGACCGCGATCATGTTCGGGTTCCCGCTGCTGCTGATTTTGAACATCCCGATCGTCGGATACCTGCAAAATCAGCCGATCATGTACCTGTACACCTTTGCCGCTCTGTTCCTGTATTTCGTCATCCTGCTGGGCTTGCTTCTGTATCAGTCCCGTAAAACGGCAGCCTAAGCCGGGGGACACGCGTATCGTTGAAAATCCCCACCCTCTTCGCCGAGAGAGTGGGGATTTGTCATGATGACGGTCACTTCGCCGGTCTGGAGATGTTCGCTTTGCGGAACCCCTGATAGCTGTCGAGGACCGCAGCTAACATGCAGGCAAACAACGCCAACCACATGATCCATTCGGAGCCGAAGCCGGACACTCCCAATGGTTGAGGTCCGAAAATCTCCTCCATTTTCGCGACGAAACCTGGGGACAGCAGCTCCGGATTAGAGATCATGGCGCCGAACACCACCAGCGAAAGGACGTGGTTGGCCACGTTCAGGAATGCGACGGGCACAGTCCATTGGGAAACGACCCATTTGTAGATCGCCAGAGCAACGTCCAGCGCGAGAATCACCACGATAAACGGCCAATAGGAGAGCAGCACCTCTTGGTTAAAGACCGGAGTCGTCATAGCAAAACCGATTCGTCCGTTCTCATATACGCCAATCAACCGATCCGCATTAAAATAAACGCAGCCCCAAATCGCCGTCCACAACAGGCCAAAAAACACCTCGCTTTTCTTGATCACTTTTTCCTTCGGGATATCGCGCACATCGTATAGATCATCCGGCGTCCATGCCTTGAACTTTGCATTAAGCGGGAGCTCCTTGCCGGCCCCGGTGCGCTCCAAAATGACAAAAACCAGCGTAATCCAAAAGGCGACTTGAATCCCGGTTTCCAACACCCCCCAAATGGCCTTGCCGATGAAGACAGCCGCCGTATTAAACAGGGCCGTTTCGTCGGAATACGTAATGATTTGGTTGGCGATCAAGGAAAGGAGTGCAATGACAACCGCGATCGGGAGAACCATTTTCATCACTTGAATATAGGCGTCATAGAATCGCGGCCCGATCAGATATGCCGGCAGATCCCGGTACTCCGCGGCCATCGCCGCCGGGTCCCCCAGTTTTTCCAGCACCTGCTTCACGTCCGCTTCTCCATAATCCTCCGGCAGCATATCCTCAATCGTGGAGCGCAGCTCCAGCGCAATATCCTCCCGGCCCCGCTCCGGCAGCCTGCGGGTTACTTCCTGAATGTACAGGTCAATCAGTTTTGACGGATTCATCGCCCTTCTCCCCCTTTAACAACGTGTATAGCTCCTGGGAGGTCTTCTCCCACTCCAGCTTCAACTGCTCGAAAATTTCCACGCCAAACGCGCTCAGCACATAATAACGGCGCGGCCGGCTTTCCGACGTATCCCAACTGCTCGTCACCAGTTCCTGCTTCTCCAGCCGGCGCAGCAACGGGTAAAGCGTGCTTTGATCAATGACGATCCCGGACTGCTCCAACCGCTGAACCAGCGAATACCCGTATTGCGGCGTTCGCAATTGGCTTAACACGGCCAAGGTCAACGTTCCGCGGCGGAGCTCCGTGATCATCGAATTCAGTAAGTCATTCATCCTTCCACCTCGTTATTTAATACTGTTTCACATATACTGTGTATCGTACACCATGTTTTATACTATGCATCATACACTATTGTTCGACGTACATCAATAGGCACCACCGCCGGATATAAAGAAAAAATTCCCGCCTCATGAGAGACAGGAATCTCGGAAACTTAAGATTTTTCAGCCAGAGTTATTCGTTCAAAAAGGTCGTCGCGCGGTTCTGTAGCAGCTTTGCGGCTTCCTCAGCGGACTTCTGCCCACTGAAGAAGGCGAGCGACTCCTCGCCGACGATGGAGATCACCTTGGCGTCCAGCGAAGAATACTGGTCCACCGCCTCAAGCATCTGACGGAACCGGTTAAATTCCGCGTCCTCCGCCTTAACCGATGTTCCATCGGGCAGTTTATAGCTGCCGTCCGCGATCTGCTGCCGCATCTCGTCCAGCCTTTGATCGTTGACCGAGGAAAGCAGCGAGAAGCCGCTGCGCTCGGGCATCTTTTGCGCCTCCTCCGACAAGAGGAAGCGGAACAGCTTCCAGGCTTCGTCCGGAACCGGCGTTTTCGCCCGGATCCCGAACAGGGAGGCAGGAATGAGTCGCATCGTCCCGGATTGATCCGGGTTATGCGGCTTCTGCATGAAGAGCGGATGTTCAAAATACTCGTGCGGCACGTTGATGACGTCTTCCGGCTCGCGCAACACGGCGGAATAAAACAACTGCTTACCGGGTCCCGCCGACTCTGCGGTCATGACGCCGTCGTCATACATTTGCTTCACCTGGTGCAGCAGCGCCACGAATTCCGGGGAGTCGAACTTGGCTTTTTTGGCGTTCGTATCGACGTAAGTCTTATAGTTATCTACCGTCATTTCCTGCATCAGCATCTCCGGTGGATAATCCGCCATAGCAAAGGTCTTGTCTTTCCCCTGCGTCAACGTCTTCGCCGTCTCGGCAAAATCCTGCCAGGTCCAGGTCTCATCCCGGATCCCCGCCTCTTTCAACGCTTCGCCGTCGCCGATGAACGCTCTCAAGGAATAGCCGGCCGGAATGGCGTACAACCCTCCGTTCTCCTTCGTGGCGTCCAGGATATTTTGTTGAAGATCCTCCTTATTTATGGAGGAATCCCCACTTAGCAGCGAATCCATGTTCTGAAGCAAGCCCTTGGCGACATAATCGCCGGCCGGCAGGTTGCTCATTTCAATGACGTCAGGTCCCTGCCCCGAGAGCATTGCCGTGCTGACCGATTTGAAGTAGTCCTCCAATTCGCCGGCCTTCCATTCCTCTCCGGCCTGCTTATACGCCTGAATGGTCAGGTCGATGTCCGGGTATTCGGCTTCGAACTTTCGTTCCAACGCCGCGTAGAACGGGGTTGCCTCCTGTACCGACAAGGTAAGGACGGTTTTGCCCCCTTCCCCGACCGGTTTCTTCCCGGCGTTCTCCGTCCCACTGCCACATGCGGCCAAAACAATGGAAATCACGAGTGCCAATATCGATGTCATCCCCATCCGTTTTATCATGGGTTAACTCCTCCTAATTTTTCAAATTTCGCCTATCTTCTATTGCAAACGAATCCGGTTGCCGTCCTGCAGCGGCTCGCTGCTCTCCAGAATGATCCGCTCCCCCTCGTACAGAAGGTCCGCCGGAATCATCGTTGCTTCCTCATTCGTTACGCTCGCCTCGACCGGCACCTTGCGGGCCACAAACACGTTGCCCATCGCCCCGCGCTGCTCCTCTACCTTGAAAATAAAACGCGTGTTTCCTTCGCGATGAATCGCTTCGTTTGGGATCACCCAGCCCTGCTCGGAGGACGTCTGCTCCAGCTTGACCGACACTTGCTCCCCCCCTTTCAGGTCGGGAGAAATTACTCGGATGCGCAGCCGTTGTTGCCACATTGCCGCGGGCGTTCCGGCTTCGTTTTCAGGCGTTCCGGCGAGCCGCGAGCCCGCATCGGCAATTTCTTCGACCGTACCCTCCAGCCGGTGCATTGGCCGATCGCCTGTGGCGGCAACCTCGATCTCCACCGCTTGACCGGACACGATCCCCAGGTGATGGATCACCTCGGCATCGCCGGTGACCTCCAAACGATATCCCGCGCTGCCGTTTGAGACCACCACATCCGGAAGGCTGGCCGAAGCCAACCCCTCCACCGCGTTCACCTCCGCAACCACCCCATCAAACGGGGCGACCAACTCCCGCTGGCGGTTCAACTCCTCCCGCAGCCCCTCGATTTTCCGCTCCTGCATCTGGAGGTCGAGCTTGCGCGATTCCAGCTCGCGCTTCGCCTCCTTCCTTCCCGGTTCGTCTCCCCCGACCGTGGCCTCGATGAACCGATCCTGAACCGTTTCCAGCTCGATCCGCTGCTTCTTTAATTGAGCCAGCTCGTCTTCCAGCTCCCGCTCGGCGGCGGTGCTATCGTATAACACAAGCCTCTGCCCCCTTTTGACGGTGGCGCCCTTCTCCACAAGCACCTTACGTACCTTCCAGCCCGCCGCATTCACCAGTTTCGCCTGATTGGCCGGCTGTAGGATTCCGCTCCCCGTCAGCCTGTAGGTTAACCCGCCGGCCGTTGCCTGGCCCGTCCGCACCTTCGGCAAGGTCACGGATTGCAGCGTGTTGCTGAAAAAAGTGAAAAACAGCAATCCACCCATCAACGCCATAAAGACGGTTAAAATCATCTTTTTTCGTTTGCGATCGGTATGTTCCTTCGCCAGTTCCATGACGTCGCTTTCTCCTCCCTACCCCTTGATTCCGGACAGCTGCACGCCTTCGATGAAATAGGTTTCAGCATACAAGAACAGCAGCACCATCGGCGACATGTAGAGCATCGAGGCAGCAAAGGCGATCCCCCACTCGCCGCTTACTCTCGACAAGAACACCGACAGCGGCTGCCGAAGCGGTTCCAAAAAGATCACCGGTTGCTCGACCATATTCCAGTAATCGACGAACAGCAGAACCACCAGAGCGGCAAGTCCCGGCTTGACCATCGGGAGGATGATCGTCAGGAAAATCCGAGGATGGCCGGCGCCGTCCATTTTGGCGGCTTCGATGTAGGCATAAGGGATATGCAGCATGAATTGACGCAGCAGAAAAACCCCGAACGCGGCGAAGATCCCCGGCAGAATGACCGCCTCCGGACGGTGGATCAGTCCCAGCCAATCGGCCATGAGATAATTGGGGACCAGCGTCACCTGAAACGGCATCAGCATCGACAGCAGGTACACAAGAAAAATAGTGTCTCGGCCGCGAAACCGCAGTTTGGACAGCGCGTAAGCCGCCAACGCGGCCACCGCCGTCTGCCCGGCAATGATCGGCAGGACCAGCCCCACGGAATGCCAGAACATCCGTAAATAGTTGGGCGTATACACCAACAACCGGCCGTATTGCTCCAGGGTAACCTGGTCCGGCACCCATTTCAGATTGACGAAGGTTTCGGCTCCGGTTGAAGTTGCTTCCGTCAGTTCCCCGATCGGACCGTAATTGATTTCAAGCTCCTGTTCGCTCATGAGCGAGTTGGTGAACGTAATCACGATCGGGAACAGGAGCAGTACGGCAAATACGCCCAATCCCCCCGTCAACAAAACCCTTTGCAGCGTTTTGAGCGCCTGCACGTCCCACACCTCCTATATGCATGTTCTGTGTCGGTTTCCGGGACCGCGACGCGCGTTCTTGTCGGCTTTTCAGGACCGAGAAGGTTGGATGAAGCCGACCCTCTATTCCATGAATTGCCGGTATCGGCGTTCGAGCCCGAACAAGCCCTGAACGATCGCCAGAATGGCAACCACCATCAGAACCGCGGCAGCCGTCAATTTGGGGATATCCAGCGATACGAACATGTTGTTCATGTAATGCTGCAGCATATAGATGCTGTCGTGCGGATAATCGCCCGCGAGTAAATACGTTTCCCGGAATACTTTAAACGAATTGATGATCGACATGATGGTCACGAAAAACGTTGTTGTCGTTAAATAAACGAGCGTAATGCCGAAAAACTGGCGCACCGGCCCGGCGCCTTCCACCTGCGCGGTCTCGTAATAGTCCCGGGGGATCTGCTGCAAGCCGGCCAGGAACAAGATGACGTTGTAGCCGATGTTCTTCCACAAATACATCGCGATGACGACATACCGGGCCGCATCGGTCTTCATCCAGTCCACGCGTTCGATTCCAAAATGGCCGAATAGGTAATTCAAAACACCGTTCCAATCGAACACCATCTGCCAGATGAGAATCACCGAGGCTACCGGCACGACCAGTGGCAGCACGTATGAAGTGCGCAGCCATTTGCGCAGGTAAACTTGCCGATTTAACAGCAGCGCCAATCCCAGCGATAGACCCAGCAGCAACGGGACGCCAATCGCGCTGAAGTACAGCGTGTTGGCCGCTGCCTTTCGGAACGAAGCACTGGCCAGGAGTTCTTGGTAATTCGCCAAGCCGACGAAGCTTCCGCCGGAAGTGCCGCTTTGGAAGGAGTAGATGAGACTCATTCCGAACGGGATCAGATAAAAGACGGCAAATCCGGCTGCACTCGGCGCCAGAAACAACCCGGCCGCCGCGGCGTCCCCGCGCCACCACCTTGCGAACCCCGACGGGAACCGGATTTTGGGCAGACGCAAAAAACCCCACTTTTTCATTTCCCAATCCTCCTGCCCCTTAGCATAAGGCGGATTGTTTAAATCAAAAGTGGGGTAAATCTAAACTTTTCCTTAAGTCAGCTTTTCAAAGACGAAGTATTCCACTTATTGAGCCGATTTCAACTCCTGAGCTTCGGCAAACGGACCTCGAACTCGGTGCGGATCAAGTCGCTTTGCACCGCAATGGCGCCTTCATGCTGCTCCACGATGTTCTTGGCGATAAACAGGCCCAGTCCGGTGCTGCCTTCCTGATGGGTTCGCGCCCGGTCCCCGGTATAAAACATGTCAAACACATGGGGAAGCTCGTCCGGGGGGATGGAATCGCCGTAATTGACCACTTGAACGACGACTTGCCCCTCCTCCAGGCGGCCGCGAATATCGATGTATTCCCCGTCTTTGCCGTAACGGACCGCATTGGACAGCAGGTTCTCAAAGACGCGGGCAAGCAGGTCGCCGTCGCCGGAGATCATCAACTGCGGCTCGGTCTGCAAACGGGCGGTCAGTTGGTTTTTTTCAAAGACCGGATACATCTCTTCGGTCAATTGGATCAGAAGCTCGCTCAGGTCGAGCGGCCGGCGGTGGATATTCAGCTTGCCGTAATTCATCCGCGTTATTTCGAATAGCTCGTCGATCAGCTTCTCCAACCGCTGCGATTTCGTGTAGGCGATTGTCGTATAATGCTTCATTTGCTCGGCGGTCAAATCCTTGCCTTGAAGGATGAAATCCAGATACCCGATGACGGAGGTCAGTGGGGTCCGCAAATCATGGGCGAGGTTAAGCACCAACTGTTCCTTGCTGTTCTCGGCGAAATCGCCGCGCTCCACCGCCTGCTGCAGCTTCTCGCTGGCCAGGTTGATGTCCCGTGCAATCTCCCCGAACTCGTCGCCGGAAGGAACCTCGACCCGGTGCGTGAAATCTCCTCCCGCCAGTTGATTGATTCCCCGGGAAATCTCCCGGAAATAGGCGACGTATCGCCGGGTAAGCAGATAGAAGTATAGGAACGAGAGCGGAATAAAAATAATCAAAAATACGTTGACGTCGCCGATCTCACGCATGATCCGACGGACATCGTAAAGCGGGTCCTCACGCAGCAGCGTATGATAATACCCCCGCAGCGCCAGGTATATCAGAAAGGTCGTACCGGCTGAGAGCAGCATGCTGAGCCCGAACAACCGGATCATTTGGAAGCGAAAGCTGCGAAATTTCGGTTTGTCCGCGTAATTATCCATTGAACGTATACCCTACTCCCCAGACGGTTTTGATCAGCTTGTTCTTGTGCTGGTCTTCCCCCAGCTTCTTGCGCAGGGTCCGAATATGCACCATGACCGTATTCCCGCCTTCAAAATACGCTTCGCCCCAGACTTTCTCGAAAATATGCTCCGAGCTGAATACTTTCTTCGGATGGCTGGCCAGCAGCACCAAGATATCAAACTCCTTGGGCGTCAGCTCCACCGGTTCGCCGTACAGGAACACCGTCCGCTGCTCGGGATGGATCACGAGCCCTCCGGCCTCCAGCACCGGCTCGGCCGCCGGAGTGGCGACCGACGGGTTCAGCTGGATGAAGCGCCGCAATTGGGCATTCACCCGGGCCACCAGCTCCATCGGGTTAAACGGCTTGGTCATGTAATCGTCCGCCCCGCGTACCAGACCGGTGATTTTATCGAGATCGGTTGCTTTTGCGCTTAAGAAAATGATCGGCAGATGATGCTGCTCGCGGATTTGCCGGGTCACCTCGTACCCGTCGATCTTCGGCATCATAATATCCAGGATCGCCAGATCCACCGATTGCGTGCGGATGGCATCGAGCGCCTCTTGTCCGTCGGACGCTTTGATGCAGCGGTATCCTTCCCGGGCCAGATGCAATTCGATCAAATCGGCGATTTCCGCCTCGTCGTCCGCAATCAATACCGTTATGGATTTCATCGTTCAATCGCTCCTTTTCATGGACAGCATAACCGATGAGGGCTTACGATTTCAAATGTTCGTTCAGCACATCTCTTCCAGGACGTCATATCTGCCGTAAACCTTGCGGCGCAAAATGAACAGATGCCGTTCTCTTCGACTGCAAATTCGGCGACCGCATAAATGTCTTACGTACCGATCCGATCGATCCGGGTTTCGAAAAACTCATTGCTGTCCGTTCCCCTCATGCCGCGAACGACCGCGCTGCCCATTGCGGAAATCGTATTCACCCGGTTGCCCAAGCTGTCCACGAACCGCTCCGGCAAAGGAAAGACTGCATAAAAAATCGGGGGATGCACAAGTTACGGTTAATCGAACTCGATTGGGAGGTATTGCCTTATGGAACTGGACTGGATTTGGAAATCAGTCGTACTGGCGCTGGCCGGCATGGTGCTCTTGCGAATCTCCGGGAGAAAATCCATCTCCCAAATGACGGTCGCCACGACGGTCATCATGATATCGATCGGAACCACGATCGTTCAGCCGATCGCCAATCATGAAATGGGAAAAGCCATAGGTTCCGCGGGCATTTTCATCGTTTGCCTGATCATCCTCGAGTATCTCCAGGTCAAATGGGACGGATTGGAGCGGCTGTTGACCGGCCAGGCGGTTCCGGTCATCGAGAACGGCCAACTTCTAACGGGCAATTTGCGAAAAATGCGCCTAACCGTGGACCAGTTGGAGGTTCGGTTAAGGCAGCTTGGCATCGCTAACATCCGTGACGTCAAAACCGCAACCCTGGAAACGAACGGACAAATCGGCTACGAGTTGATGGAGCATGCCAGACCCGTTACGGTAGGAGATCTGGAGCGAATGCTGGGACTCAAACCGGGAATGTCTCTCGATCCCTCGGTGTTGTTCCAGGAAGTTCGGCAAAATCACCACCCCGTTCCCCTCGATCCTAAATTGCAGTAAATCGGGAGCAATTGATGAACCGGGGATGGGCGGCCGTCACGAAAACATACTAAATACCGGCTTTATCCAAACAACCAACGATGGAGGCTGACCTATGGAGCAAAAAAAAATGAGCCTGCTGATGTTCAGCGGGGAGTATGACAAAGCGATGGCCGGGCTGATTCTGGCAAATGCGGCGAAGGATATTGAAGTGGATGTCACGATGTTTTTTGCTTTCTGGGGGCTGACGCTGCTGCGGGATCCGGACAAGATGACGACCGAGGACAAATCCGTCTACGAAAAAATGATGTCCTGGATGACCCCGAAGGGACCGGAGGAGCTGCCCTTATCCCGAATGAATTTTGGAGGGCTCGGCAAGCTGATGCTGACCGAGATGATCGAGGATAACGAGGCGCCAAAGCTGATCCATTATCTGAAGGGCGCGCGGAAGAAGAACATCCGCTTTTATGCCTGCAAGCTGTCGGTTGAGATCATGGGCTTCAAGCCTGAGGAACTGATTCCCGAGCTGGAGATTGTAGATGCCCAGACTTATCTGCGGGATGCGCTGGAATCGGACATTCAGCTATTCATCTGAAAGTGACGCCTTCGCCTAAGGGCTACCTTGCCCGTCCCTCTTGTGGACGTTTTCCGAACTCTCTTCCTTAACCATAACGCCTCTAGGCGAATACACATAACCTAAAGCGTTATTAAGTTATTTAACAGGGGGAGACTCGGCTTGCTGGAGACAGAGGCAATGGAGTTCAAGATTTATCGGGAAAATACGATCGGTTACCGCCACCGATTTGTCACGCCGTACGGGACGCAAACGCTGCTGTATGCGGATTGGGCAGCCAGCGGCCGCCTGTACCGGCCGATCGAAGCCAAGCTGGTCCGGGAATTCGGTCCGCTCGCGGGCAATCCCCACACCTCCGCCAGCTTGACTGGCACCGTCATGACCGCCGCTTACGAGGAGGCCAAACGGATCGTCAAGCAGCACGTCCACACCGGCCCGAACGACATCCTGTTGTTCGAGGGGACGGGGATGACGGGGGCGGTGAACAAGCTGCAGCGGCTGCTTGGGTTGAAAGCCCCCGCCGCCTGGCGGGCGGCATACCGCGGCGGAATGGCCGGACGGGAACGGCCGGTTATTTTCGTCACGCATATGGAGCACCACTCCAACCACATCTCTTGGGCGGAAACGATCGGCGAAGTCGTAGGCATCCCGCCGGGGGCGGACGGCCGCGTCGATCCCGATCGGCTGGACCTCCTGCTCCGCCGCTACCGGGATCGTTCCATGAAAATCGGCGCGTTTACCGCATGTTCCAATGTGACCGGGTTCGTCCCGCCGATTCGCCAGCTCGCCCGGGTGATGCACCGGCATGGCGGCATCTGCGTGGTGGATTACTCCGCCAGCGCGCCGTACGTGCCGATCGACATGCATCCTCCGGGAGCCCCGGAGGAGCGGGCCGACGCTCTCCTCTTCTCCCCGCATAAATTTCTGGGCGGCCCCGGCACGGGCGGGGTGCTGGTGATGGATGCGGGGCTGTGCGCGGAGGCGTCGCCGGACCGCCCCGGCGGCGGCACGGTGTCCTGGACCAGCCCGTGGGGCGACGTCCGGTACCTGTCCGACGCCGAGGCGCGGGAAGATGGCGGCACGCCGGGGGTGATGCAGGCGATCCGTACCGCGTTATGCCTGCGGCTCAAAGAGCAGATGGGCATCGACCGCCTGCTGCGCCGGGAGCGGGAGCTGACGGACCGGCTGCTGTCGGAACTCGAAGCCGTTCCGGGCTTGAGCTTGCTGGGCGGGCGCAGCCGCGAGCGTCTGGGCATCGTCTCGTTCACGCTGGAGCCGATCCACTACAACCTGATCGTGAAGCTGTTGAACGACCGCTTCGGCATCCAGGCGCGCGGCGGTTGTTCCTGTGCGGGTACGTACGGCCATTATCTGCTCGGCCTCGACCAAGCCGCCTCGCAGCGGATCTCCCGGCGGATTGCCGGCGGCGACTTGGCCGCAAAGCCCGGCTGGGTGCGGCTCTCCCTGCATCCGATGATGACGGCGGACGAAGTCGCCTACCTCGGATATGCCGTACGGCAAGTAGCCGCCCATGCCCGGAATTGGTCAGAGGATTATACCTACGATCCCCGGACCAATGAGTGGTTCTACCTGCGGGGAGAACCCCGGCTTAACCTGGATGAATGGTTTCGCTTGCCGGATCCCAGCGCCACGGGCAAGGGAAGCCTTGCAGATGAAGCCCGCCGAACCATTCGTCCGGGGGTCTTAACGTAGCCCAATCTTCCGCTCCTGCCAACACCTTGTGCCCCAGTTCGGTTAAGTCCACGCTGCTGTCGGCATACGCCGCCAGCGGCCGTTCCATATCCAACCGTTCCTCCGCGGCCTCAATACTCAGTAACGCAAAGGGTTCCTGCGCCAACGCCGCCAAGCGGCAACGGAACTCCAAATCTCCCAGGCCAAGGATACTCAGCCGGCGGCCAACCTGGCGGAACAGGTCGAACGGGCGATGGATCCCCTCCGCAATCAGTTCCAGCACGGCTTGCTCAACGCAGCCGAGCCCATTGATCGTCGAGGGCAGCCGGGAGAGGTGTCCTTTCATCGCTTCGCGCATATAAGGCAGCGGGGACAGGTCCTCTTCAAGGAGAGCGACAAGGTCCCCGGGGTCCGCCGAAGCGTAAGCCTCCCACACCCGGCGGCCCAATTCCATCTCCCGCGGGCCGACAGCTTGCCAGGTCCCGGTTAAGGCTCCCAACTGCTCTAACGATAATTGCCCGAGCCCGCGGAAATCCTTGATGCCTGGATAGGAGCCGATACAAAGCAGGCTCAGCCGGGTGTCCCCGAGCGATGGCTGCTTGGCGAACCAATGGAGCAAGAAAGCAAGCATCGTCTGGTCGAACAGGTCGTGCTCGAACCATAATACGATCTCCCGGTATTTGCGAAAATCCTGCAGCCTTCGTTCCTGGGCCTTGCAGTTTTCCAAGTAATGCTGCCGCGGAATCCCCAACCTGGATTCCAAATAGACGGCCCGGGGCCAAAGCGATTCGCCTGCAGTCATGTTCCGGAACACGGGCCCTGCCGGATAAATCTCTCTCCACACCCATATTTCTCCCTGAACGACCCCTTGCCGAAGCTTATCGGCCATCACATCGCCGTTTACCACATGCAGCATCGCTTCTCCTCCTTCGTAAAGATCGCGGTACATCGACAGGAGGTTCGCCACAGGCAAGGATTTTCTTAGCTTGTAGCGGGCGTCGAAGAGCCGTTTCTTCATCGCGGATACGGTAGTCCCCAAAGTTTCCGCCACATCCCGTACCGGCCGGCCCTCGATATAAAACAGCTGCACCGCATCCCGCAAGCGAACCGGCAAGCTTTCCATTGCGGCTTTTACCTGCCTTTGCAGCTCTTTCTGTTCGAAAATCACCGCCGGGTCGGTTCCTTCCCTGATCGAGAAGGACGCGATATCCTCCACAGGTGTTGCGCTCTTCGCATAGCTTGCCAGAAGCCGGTAGCACTTACGCTCGACGATGGTTCTTAACCAGCCGGGGAACGCCTCGGCCGACCGCAGCTTGCCCAGTTGAAGAAAAGCTTCGGCAAACGCCTCCTGCACCGCGTCCTCCGCCAGGGCGGCATCGTTTAACTTGGCCCGGGCAACGGCGAGCGCCATCCCTCTATAGCGGCGAACGATTTCCTCGAAGGCGTTCGCATCTCCCTTCCGGGCATCCTCGATCCACTGTTCCATGCCGAACCTCCTATATTCATCCATGTCCGCTATGAAGTGCAGCATTACGGGAAAAAGGTTACTTCGACGAGGAGGTTACCGAGGCGGTTTGGCAGGGAGGGCCGCCGCTTCCGGATTGGAGCCGGCCGGACTCTTCCGTCGCTCGGCTCTCTGCCCGGGGGTGCGCGAACCGTTCCGGTTCGCCAAATACACCCCGGCGAGGATGAACACCAGCCCGGCCAACAGCCGCCAGCTCACCGGCTCGTTCAGCAGCGTAAAGCCCCATAGTATGGCGCTGGCCGGAACGAGATACGTGACGGTGGTGGCGAATTGCGGGGTTCCTTTTTGCACCATGAAGTAGAACAAGATATAGGCCACCCCCGAACCGAACACGCCCAGCCCGATAACGGCACCCAGAGTAGGGAGCGAAGCGAGCGGCGCCAGCGAATCCCGCTCGACCGTCAGCGCCATAAGACCGCTGCCGGCCATCGCGCTGATCAACGTGCCGAAGGTCACCTGATACATCGATAACCCGCCGGATAACCGCTTGGACAGGTGCGTGCCGACGGCATAACAAAGCGTTGCCGCCAACATACAGGCGAATCCAAGCAAATCCACGGAGGCGAGCGAGGTCGGGCTGACGCCGACGAGCACGAGCAAACCGAGGAAGGCGATTCCCATCCCCGCCCACTGCATGCGGTTCGTGGCGACGCGGAAGAACAAGACGCCCACCACCAGCGTCCAGAGCGGGGTTGTGGCGTTGAGCACCGACGCCAGGCTGCTCGTCAGCCGCGTCTCGCTGAAGCCGATCAACGCCCACGGAATCGCCGTGTTGATCAGCGCCATAATAACCATCGCCAGCCAAGGGATCGAACGGAACCCGAACGGCTTGCGCAAGACGAGCATCACGCCCGTAATCGTCGCCAGCCCGAAGGCGGAACGCAGGAACGCCACTGTCCAAGGCCCGAAGTCGGGCAGCAGGATTTTGATGAAGAAAAACGAACCGCCCCATATCAAACTAAGCAAGATTAAGGCAAAATACAGCGAACGTCCCACTCTAATCCCTTCTTTCTATGATCTATCGGGCATATTAACGATCTTGATTGTATCACGGGGATGCCTCGATCTTCATCGAAACATGCCTGTCAGTGCCCGCCGCATCGGCAAAAGCCCCCAATCACAAGGTACGGTGGAATTGGGGGCTGCACGATCTGGCGTTGCCTATGCGGTTTAGTCGATGCGAAGCTCGCCGTCGTAAGAGGTGATGATCTTGTACAGATCCGGACGGCGGTCGCGGAAAATGCCCCACTCGATGCGCTGCGTCTCCAACTGATCGAGGTCAAATTCCGCTACGAGCACGGTCTCTTCCGTACGGTCGGCTTCAGCGACCTTGTTGCCTTGCGGCCCGGCGATAAAGGACGAGCCGTAGAACGTGATGCTTGAATCTTCGTCGGTTTCCATACCGACGCGGTTGGAAGCGATCACCGGCACCAGGTTCGAGGCGGCATGCCCCAGCATGCACATCTGCCAGTGATCCTTGGAGTCGATCGAGCCGTCCTGCGGCTCGGAGCCGATCGCCGTCGGGTAGAACAGCAGCTCGGCGCCCATCAGCGCCATGCAGCGGGCCGCTTCCGGGTACCACTGATCCCAGCAGACGCCGACGCCGATTTTGGCGTAACGCGTCTTCCACACTTTAAACCCGGTGTCGCCCGGATTAAAATAAAACTTCTCCTCATACCCCGGCCCGTCCGGGATATGGCTCTTGCGGTAACGGCCCAGCACTTCGCCGTCCGCGTCGATGACGGCCAGCGAGTTGTAGCGGGCGTTGTTCTTTTTCTCATAGAAGCTGATCGGCAGGACCACTTCCAATTCCTTGGCGACCTTGCGGAAATGCTGGATGGCCGCGTTCTCCTCGAGCTCGGTCGCGTAGACGTAGTAGTCGGACTTTTCTTTTTGGCAGAAATAAGGGGTTTCGAACAGCTCCTGCAGCAAAATAATCTGCGCTCCCTGCCGAGCCGCTTCCCGTACCAGTTGATCCGCCTTGGCGATATTTTCTTCTTTATTGGACGAGCAGCTCATTTGCGTTGCCGCTACTTTTACGTTTCTCATGTCGTTGGTCGAACCCCCTTCATTATCGTTTATGGGCGTCTAGCCGCCATTTGCTGCGTTGTGCAGTGTACGTTGCCGCCTTCGCGGATGATGGCCATGCCGTCGACGGTGCGGATCTTGCGATCCGGGAACGTCTCGCTCAGCACCTCCACGGCCTGACGGTCGGTTTCCGCCGCGGCCCCGCCGAACACCGGCAAAATGATGCCGCCGTTGACGAAGTAAAAGTTCAAATAGCTCAGCGTCAACCGGCTATCTTCGTAGAACGCCTGCGGCGGCTGCGGAATCGGAATAATCTCCAGCTTGCGGCCTTGAGCATCCGTCGCTGCGCTTAGGATGGCGATATTTTCCTGCGTGATCCCATAGTTGTCGTCGCTCGGATCGTCGCACACCTGCAGGATCACCTTGCCCGGCGCCGCGAAGCAAGCGACGTTGTCGACGTGTCCGTCCGTCTCGTCCCCGCTTAGACCGCGTTTCAGCCAGATGATTTGGTCGACGTTCGTGAAGTTTTTGACCGCCGCTTCGATTTCTTCCCGGCTCATGTGCGGGTTGCGGTTCTGGTTCAGCAGGCACTCCTCGGTGGTCAGCAGCGTGCCTTCCCCGTCCGTATGGATGGAGCCGCCCTCCAGCACCAGCGGGGCGTCAAAGCGTCTAACGTTCATGGCTTCGAGAATTTGCGGCGCCACCGCATCATCCAGATCCCACGGCGAATATTTCCCGCCCCAGGCGTTAAATCCCCAGTTCACTCCGGCCAGCTCGCCTTCCGGATTAACGAGGAACGTTGGCCCGTTGTCGCGCAGCCAGGCGTCGTTATGCTCGATCGGCAGATAGGCGATGCGATCCGCATTCGGGTCCTGCTCGAAGCGGGCTTGAACCTTTTGCAAATCGTCCGGATTCACGACGACCGTAATCGGTTCAAACTCGGCAATCGCCGTAATAAATTCGGCATACCCGTCGCACACCTCGGCATACCGGTCAGGATAGACCATGGACGCCTGCACCGGCCAGGAGGTGAAAGTACGTTCATGCGGCGCCCATTCGGCCGGCATTTTATAGTTTAAGTCTTTCGGATACATCGTTTCCCCCACACCCATAATGATTATCGTTTTTAAGCTCAAACCGAAACGCCCTCATGCTCTAACGCGGATGAGAAGCGCGATTAAGCCGATTTCCCCGCTACGCAAATTCTAACGACGCTGTGGATCGCTATTTCGATGAATCTGCCTCAGATCGCCTTGAAAGTATAGGATAAGCACGGTGAGCAGCGTTAACCTTGCAAATACGGCGATTGGGGCTGACTTAAGCGCTGCGGCAAGCGTTAGGCTCGCGGGCAACCCCGGAATGCTAGCGCGTTCACCCAATTTACCATGATATCATATAACAAATCTCCCTCGCCTACAATGGAAGTCTTGACCGGATCCTGCCGGGATCGCACAAAAAAATCAATGCCCGATTTTCGGCGGCATCGACTTGTTGAGGACGGTACAATAAGGTCACAAACTGAAGCCAAGGAGGCCCCGGCCGCATGATTCCCGCAGAACGGAAAGAAGAATTCTATCAAGCTTTATTGGAGAAAAAGACGGAATATGAAGGCGTGTTCTACGTCGGCGTCAAAACGACCGGCGTCTTCTGCCGCCCAACCTGCCCGGCGCGCAAACCGAAGTTCGAAAACTGCGAGTTTTACGAGACCGCCAAGGAAGCGCTGCTCGCCTCGTTCCGGCCTTGCCGGCGCTGCCGTCCGCTGTCCCATCCGAACCACGTCTCCGACCTGGTGCGGCAGCTGGTGGAAGCGGTGGAAGCCAACCCGGAGAAGCGCTGGAGGGACGAGGACTTTCGGCAGCTGTCCGTCGATGCGTCCACGGCGCGCCGCCAATTCAAGAAGCGCTTCGGCATGACCTTCGTGGAATACGCTCGTTCCCGGCGCATGGGGCTGGCGCTTGGGAACATCCGCTCCGGCCTGCCGGTCATCGACGCCCAGCTCTCCACGGGATACGAATCGAGCAGCGGATTCCGGGACGCTTTTTCCCGGATCATGGGAGCCGCCCCGACTCGCCTGGAAGAAAGCCGGGTGCTGCGGGCTTCGTGGATCGACACCCCGCTGGGGCCCATGATCTCCATCGCCGATGAAGAAGCGTTGTACCTGCTGGAATTCGTCGACCGCCGCGGGCTCGAACGCGAAGTGGAACGGCTCCGGCTCCGGACGAAATCCGCGATCATCCCCGGCGTCACCGGGCCCATTCGCTCGATCGAGCGGGAGCTCGCCCTGTACTTCGACGGGCGGCTGACCGCATTCGCCACGCCTTTGCGACTGCTCGGCACGCCGTTTCAGCAGCAGGTTTGGGCGCGGCTGCGGCAAATCCCGCCCGGGGAGACGCGCTCGTACGCCGAACTGGCGGCGGAGGTCGGCCGTCCGGCGGCGTTCCGCGCCGTCGCCCAAGCCAACGGGGCCAACCAACTGGCCCTTGTCATCCCCTGCCACCGAGTCATCAACGCGAATGGCGATCTCGGGGGCTACGGCGGCGGACTGTCGCGCAAAAGCTGGCTGCTGAATCACGAGAAACACGGAGGAGGAACGCAGGATGCCGCAACGAACCAAGCAACTTGAACAAGCCCGCGCCCTGGCAGAGGCGTCGCCCGCGTCAGTTACGGGGCCCATCCTTACCTGCGGCTGAATGGACGCTTTGAAGGAAGCCGGGCGCAAGGTGCTGCGGTTGGAGGCGAAATAACCGGGGCGGCTAAACGATCTGATGGTGCTTGAAGGCAAGGTAGCCCAGCGGCGCAAGCAGGATGCTTACTACGGCGGCAAACAACGGCATGAACACGTACGGGCGGACAACCAATCCAAGCGTTTCATACTGGATCGGGCTGGTCACGGGACCAAAATCCATCATGTACGTCGGCAGAAGATGGACAAGATTGGATAGCCATACGGGATCGTACGATACCTGGATGAACATGGGTACGACAAGCAACAGGCTGATCAGAACGATGACGCCGAACGGAGACTTTAGTTTTGCGGACAAGAGCATCGTAATCGCCGCGGTCAGCAAACAGGCGAACAAGATGCAAATCGATAAGAGCAGCGCCGTCTGCCCCATCGTCAGCGGATAGGGCGACATGGGGGAGTAAAGCTGCAGCGGCGCGTTCCCGCCGTCAAAGCCGAAGGTGAGCATCGACAGGAAATAACTCAACGCGGTCAGGGTCAGGGTTATCGCGGCCGCCAACGAAAAGCCCGTAAATAATTTGGCTTGAATCAACCTGCGTTTCCCGTGCTTCGAAGCGAGGATGAGCTGATCGGCTCCGGTGGCGTATTCGGCCGAAAACAGCGGAGCGATGCAAATCGCCATCACGAACGCGGCCATCAAGCCTTCGGAGTACATCAGGGTAAAGAAACGCGTATAGCCGTCGGTATAAGAAAAAGCAAACGGCGTTTTTACCCGATCGTCCAGCGCCAGCACTGCCTCCTTGCTCTTATCGCTCATCTGCGTCTGTTCTACGGCCAATGTCTGTTTTTCCCGGCGCAAGGTGTAGAAATCGTCAGCCTGTTTCTTCGTCAGGACTTGAAAATCCTCCATATTGAACCGCCGTGAGTCGGTGTTGTAAATCGCGCGGCTGATGGAGTAAATCCCGCTGTACTTCCGGGCCAACGTCTGATATTCCTCGGTCCCTTGATACAGGTTAGCTTCCGGGATCTTCGCATAAGCATGGGCCGCTTCCAGGATCAATCCCGCGTCGATCTCCCGGCCGGCAAGCGACCGGGCGTAAGTCCGGTCCTTGACCATGCCTTCATAATGGGACTCGAACCGCTTGCCTTCGATGTAATAGTTGCCGAGCAGCGTCCCCCAACAACTGATCAAGGATAAGATAATCGCCAGCAGCAAGGTAATAACCACGCTTTTTTTGCGCAATATTTTTCGATATTCGAAACCGACCAGGCTCCAAAATCCGTTCATCGCTCGCTCACCTCGCTGAAATAATAAAGATAAAGATCCTCCAGCGTAGCTTGTACGGGGACCGCCAAGTCGCCGGGCTTCTCCTCGCACACCAGACGCAAGAACACGTCCGCTCCCTCTTGCCGCAGATTAACGACCAGATGCTTATCGCACAAAACATCCGCCGACGCTTGCGGAATTGTGCATTCCCACACTTTGCCCTCTATGGTTCGGATAATCTCCTCCAAGGTCCCCTGATGGATGAGCTGGCCGTCTTTCATCACCAGGATGAGATCCGCAATGTGTTCCACGTCCGAGACGATATGGGTGGATAACAGGACGATACGATCCGCACCAAGCCGGGAAATTAAATTGCGGAAGCGCACCCGTTCTTTCGGATCGAGACCGGCCGTCGGCTCGTCCAAAATCAAAATCCTGGGGTCATTCAACATCGCCTGCACGATGCCAAGCCGTTGTTTCATGCCTCCGGAGAAGGTTTTGATCTTCTTGTTTGCCTCCTTCTCCAGCGAAACCAGTTCCAGCAATTCCCGCGATCTTTCCAGGGCGCGCGGCTTGGGCAGCCCCTTCAGCGTGGCGATGTAGAGCATGAAATCAAGCGCCGAAAATTCGGGATAATAACCGAATTCCTGCGGCAAATATCCCAATGCGTCGCGGTAATCCTCGTGGCTGACGTCGATGCCTTCATAAGCGATGGTGCCGGACGTCGGGGCCAGCACCCCGCACATCATGCGCATCAGCGTCGTTTTGCCGGCGCCGTTGGCGCCCAGCAGGCCGTACACGCCGGGACGAAGCGTAAGAGAAATCCGGTCGCAGGCGATTTTGGGGCCGTAGTGCTTGGTCACTCGGTCAAGAATAAGTCCCATGTTCTCTCCTCCGTTCGTTTATGCAAATCGCGCAGCTGAAGACCGATGAACAAGCTGCTTGCGGCAAACAGAAGCAGCCAGTAGCCCAGAAACGCATTGGTATAAAGAAACCGCAGCGCGCTTGCGGCAACGACGTTCGTCATGCTGACGAGGCAGGCCGCCGCGGCGCAGCCGTAGACGCTTTCCCGTCCGCGCACCCGGTTCACGATCCACAGGCTGACGCCGCAGGTCATAAGATAGGGAACGAGCAGGTAGGTCGCAGCTTGCAGCAAGCCATAGGACGACCTCTGGCTTATCAGGGTCAGAAGCAACGCCAATATAAGGAAATTCCCTCCGCCTAAAATAGCGGCCCGCGCCATAACGACCTGCGGCAGGCCGAACCGGCAGCTCAATTCCAGCTCCGCCATGCGACAGCCCATGGAGCGCGACAGCTCCGTAGCCGTCAGCAAAGCCAAGAACGGCAGGAGGGCGGAAAGGGTCCAGAGCCGGCCCGCTTCCGCATGCCAAAGATTGGCCTGCGGCGAAGATAGGGCAACGGCCCAGCCCATCGCCGCGATCAGGGCGGAAAGCGCCCAGACCCGTTTGCGAATATAGCGGAACTGGCTGAGGAAGAAATCCGCACCGGAGATTTTGGGATAACGAAGCGTTTTTAGGAATCGCTCTTTATCCTCGGGTTTCGGTGCTTCAAACGCGGTTTGCAAGGCGTTTTTCCATCGGTTAGTCAAGAGCATCCTCCCCTTTCAGCATGGCCTTCAGAGCAGCCAGCGCAGAACTTGTCTTCCGGTAGACCGCGAAACGGGAAAGTCCCGTAATCGCCGCGATTTCACCGACGGCAAGCTCGTTGGCGTATCGCAATAGCAACAGCTCCCGTTCCAATTCCGGCAGCGTTGTTAAGGCCTGCCGGACGACGATTTGAAGCTCCAACCGGTCTAACGAATCCGTGTCGGGCAGCTCTCCGGCCAGTTGTTCCGGCTGTTTTTGGCGGAACGTGTCCATGCAGAGATTTCGCGCGATGGTGTAAAGGTAGGCCAGCGGCTTCCCGCGTTCGATGTATGAGTTCTGCGCAAAGTACTTGAGGCAGGTTTCCTGGGTCAGGTCTTCCGCCAAAGAGGCATTGCCGACCTTATAGTAGCAATAGCGATAGATTTTGTCGTAAAGTTCTTCGATGTCGACCGACACATGAAAACCTCCCCTCACATTGCTTAACGGACTTAGGCGAAGAGATGTGCGGCGGAAAACGGGAAAGTTCACGGTTTGTCCTCAAACCCGCGGTTAGATACGAAAAAAAGCCCGCCGAGGACCGTATGGCCTGTGGCGGGACTGCCTTATTGGACTTGCAACGGCTTCAAACCTGCCGATAGCTGACATCTACTCCGTCATCGCTCGAATCGCCTGTTCCAACCCCTCCACCATCTGCTCCAGCGCCATGCTCGGGGCGCCGGGATGCCGCTCCGCCTGTTCCGGCAGGTAAGGGACATGGATGAACCCGCCCCGGATCGGCTTGCCGCTGACGGCGAGGTGGTGCATTAGCCCGTAAAATACATGGTTGCACACAAAGGTGCCGGCCGACAGCGAAAGCGACGCGGGAATTCCCTCGTCCTGCAGCCGTTCCGCCATGCGCTTGACCGGCAGCGTGGTCCAATAAGCCGCCGGACCCTCCGGTATGACCGGTACGTCGACTGGCCGATATCCCGCATTGTCGGCGATGACGGCGTCGCTTAAGTTGACGGCAATCCGCTCGAACGAGATCCCCACTCGTCCGCCGGCCTGGCCCAACGCGATTACCGCCTCGGGTTCGGTTTCCTTGATGCAGGACAACAAGCGCTCGATGGATGGGCCGAACACCGTCGGAAGCTCCAGCCCTACGACCTCAAAGGAGCCGATCCCACGGCCCTGCAGCCGGCGAACCGCTTCAACCGCCGGATTGATCGGTTCGCCGCCAAAGGGTTCGAAGCCGGTGAGCAGCAATTTTCTCATTTAACGTTTCCCTCCCTCTTGAAAATCCCGGGTCACTTACGCTATACTGCTATACAAATCAAATTTCGGAATCATGCCTATGAAGAGCATCCAACTCGGAGGCGTTTTCGTCAAGGGGAACCCGCGCAACAAACGCGCATGAAAATCTCCCTCCTAAGTTAACCGGGTCCGCCCGTTACCGCGGAACTAAAGGGGATTGAACCGGCCCTGCCGGTTTAGTCAATTTGGGTGGCACCGCGAGCATACAGCGCTCCTCGTCCCAATCGGACGAAGGGCGCTTTTTGTATTCTCATACGTAAAGGAGCGGATCACCATGCTAGACGTGAAATGGATTCGGGAGCATCAGGAACAGGTTCAAACGGTGACGGGGGAAAAAGGGATCGACTTATCGGTCCCGGAGCTATTGCATTGGGACGACCAACGCCGGGCCTTGCTGCAGGAAACGGAACGGCTGCGGCAGGAGCGCAACCGGCTGACGCCTAAGATCGAAGCGCACATCCGGGAGCAAGGGCCGGACGCAGCCGCCGCGTTGAAAGAAGAAGTCAAACAGCTGAACCGGCGGCTGAATGGGCTGGAGAAAGAGCTGGAGGAAGCCGAACGCGAATATCGGCGGCTGATGCTGCTCGTCCCTAACCCGGTCTCGCCGGATACCCCCAAGGGCCGGTCGGATCTCGACAATGTCGAGGTCAAGCGGGCCGGCGAACCGGCGGCATTCGGGTTTGCGCCGCGGGACCACGTCGCGTTAGGCGAGCTTCATCGGATGATCGACATCCCCCGCGGGGTCAAAACAGCCGGTGCGCGCAACTACTACTTGAGCGGCACAGGGGTGCTGCTGCACCGGGCGGTGCAACAGCTGGCCGTGGATCTCCTCGCGGCAAAAGGATTCACCTTGCTGGAGGTCCCGTTAATGGTGCGCTCGGAGGCGCTCGTGAACACCGGATTCTTCCCGCTGGGAGCGGATCAGACGTACCGGATGGCCGAGGAAGACCGCTGGCTGGTCGGCACCGCCGAGGTCCCGCTCGTGTCGTACTTCGACCGCGAGATCGTCGACGTTATCCATCCGGTGAAGCTAGCCGCCGCTTCGTTATGTTTCCGCAGCGAGGTCGGCTCGGCGGGCCGGGACGTGCACGGCTTGTACCGCGTGCATCAGTTCTCGAAGGTCGAGCAGGTGGTGCTGTGCGAGAACGACCTGGAGCTGTCGGAGCGGCTGTTTCAGGAAATCACGCAAAACGCCGAGGAGTTGCTTCAGCTTCTGGAGCTCCCTTACCGGGTGATGGCGGTGTGTACCGGAGACATGTCGCAGAAAACGTATAAGCAATACGACATCGAAACGTGGATGCCAAGCCGCGGGGCTTACGGGGAGACTCATTCGTCGTCGCAGCTGCTGGATTTTCAGGCGCGCCGTTCGAATATCCGCTTCAAAGACCGGGACGGCAAGCTGCAATACTGTTACACGTTAAACAACACCATGGTCGCCTCGCCGCGGATTCTGATTCCATTATTGGAAAATCATCAGGAAGAAGACGGTAGCATCCGGATTCCGCATGCACTTCGCAAGTACATGAACGGCTTGGATCGCCTGACACCGCTGGTTTCGCAGGGATAGGAAACATTTCCCACACAACTAAATGACCTCGGTTTCGTCCAACTATATAAATCCATCCAGAAAATAGGTGATTTGTTATGACGAAACCACTCAACCCTAAAACGCTCGGACTCGCCTGGCTGCTGACGGCCTCCCTCGCGCTGTCCGCCCAGGCGGGAACGGTCGGCGCGGAGCCTGCGGGCGGCGCGGCTTCGGGGGCTTTGACGGCGGCGGTTCCGGCCCCCCCAACCGCCTCCACGGGCCGCATCGCGGTCGAACTCGACGGGCGGCCGCTGCAGACGGAGACGCCGCCGGTCCTGGTGAGCGGCAGCGTCCTGTTGCCGATCCGCGACGTATTTGAGGCGCTGGGCGCCAAGCTGGTCTGGGACGACGACAGCAAGACCGTCACGGCGACTCGGGGACAAATGACGCTGGTTTACCGGATCGGCGACCCCACGGCACAGCTGAACGGGCAGACCTTAACGCTGCCGGTGCCCGGGCGGATCGCGGACGGCGGTTATGCGCTGGTGCCCCTGCGGTTCGTAAGCGAAGCGCTGGGCAGCGACGTAGTCTGGGACGGCGACCGCCGCACGGTACGGATCGCTTCGGCGTTTACATACGAAACCACCGTCGCGTGGGGCGTCAACCTGCGCAGCGCGCCGGATGCGGATAGCGAAACGGTCGGCAAGGAGCTGCTTCCCGCCGGCAGCAAGCTGCATGTCGTTCGCGAGGCCGGCGCGCTTTGGCTGGAGGTGCGCACTGCGGACGGTCGCTCCGGTTATGTATCGGCCAAGCCGAAGTACACCGACTATCGGAGCGACGCCCTCGCGGACAAGCAGGCGGACGAGCTGATCGCGTATGGCAAAACGTTCGAAGGCACGCCTTACGAATTCGGCGCGTCGCCGGGCCAGACGAACACGTTCGACTGCTCCTCTTTCGTGAAACGGGTGTACGAAGATGTACTTTCGATCGAGCTTCCGCGCGTTTCCTACGACCAAGCCAAAGAAGGCACAGAGGTTAGTCTGGACAAGCTGCGCAAGGGAGACCTGCTGTTCTTCAGCGCGCGCGGGCTGGATATCGGGCACGTCGGGATCTACATCGGCGACAACCGAATCCTGCATACCTATTCCAAGGAGCAAGGGGTCCATGTCGAAGCGTTCGACGGTCAATGGAAGAAGCGGTTTGTGACCGCACGGCGGGTGTTCTGAGGAAGCGGCCGGAGGAAATGCGGAAAGCTCTGGAGTTAAGCCGGAATTCATTCATTTTTTTCCTCTTTTTGCCGACATAGGAAGTAAAGACGTTCGCGAAGGAGGTGAATCCGTGCGGTTCTGCCGGCGGCATCCCGCTTAAGCCGGATAACGCGCACGGAGACGCGATGTGGAAATGGCTGAAAGGCTCGAAAGCAACCTCTGACCCTACTCGCAACGAGAGCGGAACCCTCGGCCAGGCCGACGCGGCCCTGGCGGAAGAACGCGTACCGCAGCCCAAGGTGATCATCATCACCGGTACGAGCGGCTCCGGCCGAAAGAGCATCGCCAAGCAGCTAAGTACCGAGTTGGGCTTTCCTTATGTGCTGCCTTACACGACCCGCGCCTTGCGCAAGGGGGAACGGGACGGCGAGCACTACCGTTTTATCGCGGAAGCGGACTTTCAGGCGATGCTCGGCAGACAAGAGTTCAGCCAAAGCGTCCGCCTGGAGCGCGGCAGCTACGGAATTGCGGAACGCGAGTTGAGCGAAGCCTTGGAGCAGCGTGGCGCGGCGATCGTCGTCGTGAATCATGACGGCTTGCAGGCGCTGCGGAAACGGTTTGGACCGCGGGCGATCCGGATTTTCCTGTACGTGACGAAGGAAGATATCCGGCTGCGCGAGGAACGGGAAGGCGCTCCGCCCGAAGTCATTGAAGAGTACTTGCGGAACTACTCCGAGCAGGTCATTTACAAGAAAGAGTCCGACTATTTGCTGCAAAACCTCGAACCGGCGGAAACCCTGGCGAAGATCAAGGATTTTTTGCAGGACAAAATCTAAACGGAAGCGGGCCCCCCGGTCGTATGGCCGCGGTGGCCCGTTTTTATGTGCGTCAGGTCCCAACGAGTGGAGGGACTCCCGAGCGGGATACGGTCGGAACTTCTTTTCTTGACGGCAGCTTGACAATTATTTAGTTTAGAAACTATACTAATTGCATGAACACGAACCGCTCTACCCCACCCAACCCTTCGAATCATTCGAATAGCGGCAGCCGCAGCATCGGTCGCCTAATCATGCAGCTCCGCCGGCTTGAGCGCCAGCCGCTTCCTTTCGGCGATGCCGGGACGTTAACGCCCAGCGAGATCCATACGATCGAGGCGATCGGTATGGAGGGAGGCGTTCTCATGAGCGAATTGGCTTCACGCCTGGGCGTCACCAAAGGAGCCATTACGCAGTTGGTCGCCCGTCTTTCGGCGAAGAACCTGATCCATCGCACGCAGCATCCCTCCGACTCGCGGGGAAGCTTGATTTCGCTTACCCGGAAAGGGCAAGAAGCGTTAACGGCTCATGAAGAGCTGCATCTTCGCTTCTACGATCAGCTTCGTGCCCAGTTAAGCGAGCAGGAAATCGAAGTCTTCGAGCGTTGCATGGATAAATTCGCCGACTTCTTGGAGAAGTAATTTTTTTTAGCCAATTGGTATAGTTACTAAACTAAATGAGAATCAGAAAGCGAGTTGCTTATGAGATATCGATCGTTTCTTCGTTCGGATTCGGCCGGATTTCGCCGATTTTGGATGATGACCGCCATCTGTACGGGGGCTTTCCTTTCGCATTTTACCGCCGGCGTAGTTCATGTTTCCCTGCCTTATTTGGCCGAGGTCTTTCATACGAATCTGGACACGGCCCAATGGATAACGACCGGTTACTTACTCGTCATCGCCTTATTGCTTCCGATCATGGGCAAGCTAGGCGACCGCTACGGCCACCGGCGCATCCACAATTTCGGATTCGGCTTGTTCAGCGTCGCTTCCGTCCTGATCGCGGCTTTCCCCCACCTTGTGGCACTGCTTGGGTTCAGGATGCTGCAAGCCGGGGGCGCCGCCATGTTCCAAGCCACCAATATCGCGCTCATCACCGTGCATGTCCCCCCGGAACGACGCGGGCGGGCACTCGGTACCGTGAGCACGGCCGTGGCTCTCGGCGCGATGTTCGGACCGATAGCCGGGGGCGCAATCGCAGAGTGGCTGTCTTGGCAATGGCTGTTTATGCTTCATGTCCCGGTTGCCCTCATCGCCACCTGGCTGGCCTTCCGCTACATCCCCGTTCGCGAACGGGAGCGGACCCCGGCACCTCCCGATCCCGTTGGGGCCTTTCTGTTTATCGTGTCGGTCGGCTCCGGCGTGATCGGCCTAACCCACGCACAGACGCAAGGCTGGTTCGCCCCCGGAACGATCGTCATCCTGTCCCCCGTCCTCCCGCTGCTCCTTCTGCTCCTGCTTTGGGAGCTGCGGCGCCCCTCTCCCTTTTTGCCGGTCAGGGCTTTGGGGATTCCGGCCGTGGGTTCCGGGTTGATCCTTAGCTGCGCTTCGTTCGCCATGGCCAATATCGTGCTGGTTACCTTGCCGTTTTATTTGTCCGGGGAGTTCGGCTTATCCCCGTCCCTTGTCGGGGGGATCATGACCGCGTATCCACTCCTGCTGGCCGCCGCCGGGCCGGTCGCGGGCCACGGGTCCGACGTCTACGGCTCCAGACGGTTTATGCTGCTTGGCTTATGTACAATGGGCGGCGGGCTCGCCCTGTTCGCCCTCTATTTAAACCGGTTGCCGCTCATCGGCGTAACGGCGGTGCTGGCGTTGATCGGGTTGGGCATGGGACTCATCGCCTCGCCCAATAACAGCTATATCATGCGCCATGCCCCGCAGACGCAGGTCGGGGCGATCGGAGGCATGGTTGCGCTGACCCGCAATCTAGGCATGACCTTCGGTGCGGCCCTCGGGCTGGGGGCAATGGCGAATCCGGGGCAAAATCCCCGGACCGGGGAGATTCCGGCTGCCTTCGGGAACGGCTTCTGGATTGCCGCAGCGGCTCTGCTGATCTTCGGAGCCGGCGCTTATTGGGAAGCCCGCCGAAACAATAACAAAGCGGCCGACATCCATCAAAATCGCCGAACAAGGAAGGAGAAATCAAAATGAATATAAGAGATCGCATCGTCGTCGTGGGAGGTTACGGCCAAGTGGGCCAAACGATTTGCAACGGGTTAAGCAAACTTTATCCGGGTAAAGTGTATGCGGCGGGAAGAAGTCTGGAACGTGCGGAGCAGTTCAGCCTTGCTACCGGAGGTAAAGTGAAGCCGTTAAAGCTCGATGTCCGCGGCGAACTCGACCCGCATATCCTGGAGCGGACCAAACTCGTCGTCATGTGTCTGGACCAAACGGACACCCGCTTCATTCGCGATTGTTTCGCGAATGGCATTCATTATGTGGATATTTCCGCCGACTACTCCTTTCTTGCCCAAGCGGAACAATGCCATGCGGCAGCCATCGACGGCCGGGCATCGGCAGTGCTGAGCGTCGGGCTGGCTCCGGGTCTGACCAACCTGATGGCGCGTCACGCCCAAAGTCTCTTGGATCGCGCGGACCGCCTGGACATTTCCATCCTGTTGGGATTGGGAGACCGGCATGGCCGGGCGGCCATCGAATGGACGATCGATAACCTCAACGGGAAGTACAAGGTAGTTCAAGGGGGCGGGGAACGGGAGGTCGCCAGTTTCACGGACGGCAGAACAACGGACTTTGGAGCAAAATTAGGACGCCGCAAAGCATACCGTTTTAACTTTTCCGACCAGCACGTGCTCCCGCGAACGCTTGGCATTCCCTCCGTCTCCACGCGACTTTGCTTCGATTCGGCGGCAGTCACCCGGGGGCTCGCCGGGCTGAAAGCGACGGGAGTGCTGCGGTCACTGAAGTTTGGGCCTGTTCGCCAAGCCGCCATAGGGGGCTTCGGCCGGATTCGCCTGGGGAAAGACGGGTTTGCCGTCAAGATTGACGTAGGCGGGGTAAAGGAGGGCCGGCAAATGATGGCCGAGTGTCTGGTTCAAGGGCGGAATGAAGCCGCATTTACCGGCAGGATCGCCGCCGCCGTCGCTGCCGCGCTATACCGCTCCGAGTACCCGCCCGGCGTTCATCATATCGAGCAGTTGTTCGAGCTCGAATCCGTACTGGACGCCATGGGCGGGACCGATACTGCGGAGACCAAGCTGTCCGCAGCGGACAGCCTGGTTTAGAGCAGCGGACTTCCGGCTATGTGAAAACGGGCTGTCCCGGTCGTTGCGGCCGGGCGGCCCGTTTTTTTTGCGATCCGGACCCGATTAAGCGGTTATGGCTTGACGAAGGGAAAGTTTATTTATATAGTTATATACATAACTATATAACCATATAACCAATAACCAAGGGACACGGAGGTGATTTCCCGTTGAGTCCGTCTTTTGACGACAAGAAGCCGATATTTCTGCAGATCAAAGAGCTCATTGAGGACCAGATCGTGAACGACCAATTGAAGGAGCACGAGCAAATTCCTTCAACGACGCAGCTGGTGCAGTTTTACAAAATCAATCACCTGACGATCGCCAAAGGGATCAATCTGCTGGTAGACGCCGGCATTTTGTACAAGAAGAGAGGGGTTGGCATGTTTGTGGCCGAAAAGGCAAAGGAAATGCTGCTGATGCAGCGTAAGGAGCGCTTTCTCGACGAATACGTCCTGCCGATGATGCGGGAAGCCGCGAAGCTGGGCATTGCCGAGGGGGAAATGAATCGGCTGATCACAATAGCAAAGGACGGGATCAAAAATGAGCCTTGACATTACGCTGGAGCAGGTGAGTGTGAACTACGGCGGCCACCGCGCACTAACGGATATTACTTTGGAGCTGGAAGCCGGGAAAATTTACGGTCTGCTGGGCAGAAACGGCGCGGGCAAAACGACGCTGCTCTCCCTGTTGGCCTCCTATATGGAGCCGACGGCAGGACGGGTGCGCATCGGCGGCCGGAACCCGTTCGAGCATGCCGAGACGATGGCCCAGGTCAGTTTCGTCTATGAAACCAACTACAGCGAAGAAGGCGAAAAAGTGAACGGCATGCTGAAGGTAGCCGAGCGATACCGCCCTTATTTTGACCGGGCTTATGCCGACGAGCTGGTACGATTGTTCGGCTTGCCGGGGGACGTGCCGATCAAGAAGCTCTCCAGCGGGATGCAGTCGGCGCTCAATGCCGTCATCGGACTGGCCAGCCGGACCCCGGTGACGATCTTCGATGAGGTCTACCGCGGGATGGACGCACCGACCCGGGAGATTTTTTACAGGCAAGTGCTGGAGGATCAGACGGCTCACCCGCGTACGATGATCCTGTCGACCCATCTCGTTTCGGAAATGGATTATTTGTTCGAGGACGTAGTGATTTTGCACAAAGGCCGGATGCTTCTGAAGGAGCCGATCGACCGGTTGCTGGAACGCGGCGCCTCCGTCACCGGAGCGGCGGCCGACGTCGATGAGTTCGTGCGGGGCATGAAGGTGCTGGACGTTCAGCAGCTTGGCGGGACCAAGGCGGCGATGGTTTATGGGGAAATCGATGAGGCCCGGCGCAAAGCCGCTGCGAACAAAGGCCTCGACATCGGACCGGTTCCGCTGCAGAGTTTGTTCATCCACTTAACCGGGGAGGAGGGATACCATGAAGGCCAATCCGAGCTTTAAAACCCAGCCCATCCGCAATGCAAGCCGCGCCCTTCGGGTCGCTGCGGAGATGTCCCGGTTCCAGTTGACTTGGTCCGCCTGGTTTATCAGCTTCGTCATTCTGGCTTATGCGTTGATTGAAATCAATGCGCAAAACTTCATGACGTTCGCGTTCCAACCGTCCAAGGTGTTTATGCTCGTCATCGGGATCATTTCGGTATCCGGCTTCCTGAGCTTCTACGCTAGATTTGGGGTCACGCGTAAAGCTTATTTCTACGGTTCCTCTCTGGCCGCTGTGATAGTGGCTATGGTATTGATGGGGGGTGTAGGGGTGCTCGGCAGCTTGCAGTACCTGCTGTTCCCCGCACCCGAGAAGGCGTCCGTGCTGGGGGAGAACGCCTCCTGGCTGCTTACCGGGATCGTCTACATGTTGAATGGCCTGGTTTATTATTTGGCGGGGAATGTGATCAGCGCCGGCTTTTACCGGTTCGGCAAGCTCGGCGGCATGCTGTACATCGTCCTGGCCCTGGGTGTTCTGCTTGCTTCCGAGGCCATGTGGGATTTGGAACTTAAGGATCTCCTTAACCGCGTCGTCTATATTGGCCATTTGCCGGTTTGGGGTTCCTTGCTGGGTTCATTGCTGCTGGCCGGGATCGCGCTGGGGATCATTTGGACCACGACGAAGCGCGTGCGCATTAAATTAAAGTAACGCAAAAAAACCATCTCTTCCGGACGCCGGACCAGAGATGGTTTTTCGTTTGAACTTCTTTTCCGTTCCCCTATCTTCGAACGTTCGTTATATCCGGGTTGTTCGACTAGTTGGCAATGGCCAAGCTAGTTGGAAATCCTCCACTTCAATCTGCCCCATTTAGGCGATCGGCAGATGCTAAGTGGATTTTCTACACCTAAATTGTGGGGATTTACTCACAAACAACTATAAATGGGCAAAATAAGTGAGGGATTTCCAACTAATTCTCCAAAATCTCACTTTTCACTCGAAATAGATGTGCTTTTTCCACTTAGTCCTGCCTCCTAGCCGTCCGATGCCATTCGATTGGAACGGTACTTCCATCCTCAAACCTATCACATACCATGCCCCCAATCATCTCCCTCTACCAACGTGTGTAATGAACTAGTAGAGTGCTCCTGAAATACCGCGAGCATGGCGAAAGACTGAAGCGAACATATAGCCGAAGAAATGGCTGCTATTTTAGGAATTCGCTACTTTTGCACGCTATTTTTGCATGCTATTTTCGAACGTTATATCGCGTTGTTCGACTAGACCGACCTTTCCTCAACATCCATATCCACCGCAAAAGCGTCCCATAACCCCGTTCGCCCCTTCGCGGTAAGCTTGACGGCCCGGCTCTGCGCACTTCGCTCCACCCATCCCAATTCGATCATCCGCTCCATCAGCGCGTTGCCGAGCGCCCCGGCCAGGTGATGGCGCCGTTCGCTCCAATCCAGGCATTTGGGGGAGAAAGCGCGGCGTTTCCGTTTGACTCGATCGACGTCGACCCCGAAACGGCGCAGAACCTCTGCCCCCCCGGCGGTAAGTTCGAACCCCCCGTCGCCTTCGGCGAGGACTCCTGTGCGGACCAAGCTTTGCGTCAGGCGGACCCCGAGACTCCCCGCCAAATGATCATAACAGGTTCGGGCATACCGCAGCGCCTGGTCCTCCACCGCCTGCCGCAACGACCGGATGGGAGCCGGCGGTGCGATCGACAACAAAGACTCCAGGACCCGGGCAACTTCCTGGTTGGCGATACCGTAATAGCGGTGGCGGCCTTGTTTCTCGACCGCAATCAGGCCGGCCTCCGTCAGCTTGGCCAGATGAAAGCTGGCCGTTTGCGGCTGAATCCCGGCCATTCGCGCCAGTTCGCCGGCGGCATGATACCTTCCGTCCAGCATGGCCGTTAGAATCGCCGACCGGCTGGGGTCGCTGATCAGCGAAGCGATGACCGCCGCTTGCCGATTGGCTGCTGCTCTCATTGCTCATTCCTCCCTTTGGGGGATGACATCCATATTTCGATGTCCATGGTAATGTTGTCATTATACAATGAACGGGAATCCACTGAAAACCAGGGAGGGAATTCGATTGTATTCTTCAAAAGCAACAACTCCGCCGGACGACACCTTGCTCATTCAGCCGAAAATTCTGTATTACGGGACGCCCGTCGTCCTGCTCACGACTCTAAACGAAGACGGAAGTTCCAATATCAGCCCGATCTCGTCCTCTTGGGCGCTGGGCGACCATCTTGTCCTCGGCATTGGGCTGGGCGGAAAAGCCGCCGAAAATCTGCAGCGCTGCCCGGAGTGCGTGATCAATCTGCCCGATCCGTCCATGTGGGAGCAGGTCGAGCGGCTAGCCCCTACCACCGGACAAAACCCCGTGCCGGATGAAAAAGCAGCACAGGGTTTTGTTTATCGGAAAGATAAATTCGCGGTCGGCGGCTTCACCCCGCAAGCTTCCCGGCAAGTGCAGCCCGTACGCATCCGCGAGTGCCCGCTGCAGATCGAAGCCGTCGCGGCGGACTTCCGGGTGCCGGACGATGCGCCCTACTTCGCGATCGTCGAAACCCGGGCCGTGGCCGTGCACGCCCGGCATGACCTCGTCATCGACGACCGCCACATCGACCCTCTCCGCTGGAGCCCGCTGATTTACAACTTCCGCCACTACTTCGGCCTCGGCGAACCGCTTGGGAAGACGTTTCGGGCGGAAGTGTGAGGGGCAAGGCTAGCGACGGAGGGCGGGACAGGGCAGGAACAAGACCTATTACCGTCGAAACTGCTCGTCTGCCGCCGCTTCGCCCTTTACTCTGCGTCCTCGCCGGCTGCTTCCCAACGGGCGATTTCCTCGCGTACCCGCGGGGCAACTTCGGTTCCGAGCAGCTCGATGGCCCGCATGACGTCCTCATGCGGCATGGTGCCCAGCGGACAATGCAGGAAGAAGCGGGTGATGCCGACGTTTTTGCGGAGGTGAATGATCTTGTTCGCCACAGTCTCCGGATCGCCGACGTACAGCGCGCCTTCCAGGCTGCGTGCGGCATCGTAGCTGGCCCGCCCGTAATGACCCCAGCCGCGTTCGCGGCCGATGATGTTCATAACCGCCTGCGTAGAAGGGAAAAACTTCTCTACGGCCACGTCGTTTCTTTCGGCGACAAAGCCGTGCGAATGGGAAGCGACCGTCAGCTTCGAGACATCGTGCCCGGCCTGGGCTGCGGCTTGCTTGTAGATCTTCACGAGCGGCGCAAACTGTACGGGGCGGCCGCCGATAATCGCCAGCACCAGCGGCAAACCAAGCGCTCCGGCACGAATGACGGACTCGGTGTTGCCGCCGCTGCCGATCCAGACCGGAAGCGGGTTCTGCACGGGACGCGGATAGACGCCCAAATTGTTGATCGCTGGACGGTGCTTGCCTTGCCAGGTTACTTTTTCCGACTCGCGCAGCTTCAGCAGCAGATCCAGCTTCTCCTCAAACAATTCCTCATAATCGTTCAACTCGTATCCGAACAGCGGGAAGGACTCGATAAAAGAGCCGCGTCCGGCCATAATCTCCGCACGTCCGTTCGAAAGGCCGTCCAGCGTCGCGAAGTCCTGGAACACCCGGACCGGATCATCGGAAGACAGCACGGTTACGGCGCTCGACAACCGAATGCGCGTTGTCTGCGGCGCTGCCGCGGCCAACACCATCGCCGGTGCGGAAGCGGCATAATCCTGACGGTGATGCTCCCCTACGCCAAACACGTCCAGCCCGACTTTGTCGGCCAGGACGATTTCCTCTACCACCTCGCGCAGCCGCTGCGCATGACTGATCAATTCGCCAGTGACGACGTCCGGCGTCGTTTCCACGAACGTGCTGATTCCGATTTCCATGTTTTGTTCCTCCGCTTCATCTTATTAACATTAACTATATTTTTGTATTTTACTATACTTTTGTCATATGGGCAAAAGAAAAGCTTATAGACCTATCCATAAACTGTGCGCATCATGCTCCACCTATACCTGTGGCTCGCACATGCCGGGGGCTGCTCCGAAATGTTGCACAAACTGCACAAACTGCAACATTTCGGAGCTGTAGGCGGCCGAGGCAGCGAAATGTTGTATAGAGTACAACATTTATAAGCAAGACGGCCGCGTGAGGGTGAAAATGTTGTAGTTTATGCAGCATTTGCCCCGCAGGGGCAATGAAAAAGGGAGAAATGTTGTAGGAATTACAACATTTCTCCCTTTGGGCCGGCGGAGCGGGCGAGGGACCGGGGCGCGGCTGAGTATGGCCCGGCAGAGCGCCTGGCGCAGCCGTAGCCGCGCCGCTGGCCCGCTGTCGCGCGTCGGCCGGGGCACGGCAGCCGCAGGCCGCCCCGCGCGGGCAGTCAACCCCGCCGCAGCAGGCGGCCGATGCTCTCGCAGGCGCGCTCCACGTTGCGCGGCCCGTCGGCGAGCAGCTGCGGCAGAGCGGCCGGCCCGGGGGCGATGCCGAAGATCGCATCGATCCCTTCGGCGTACAGCGCGTCCGCACCCTCGCCGATCGTGCCGGCGATCGCGATCACCCGCTTGCCGGCGGCCTTGGCGACCCGGGCTACCCCACAGGGCGTCTTCCCGAACTTCGTCTGGAAATCGATGCTGCCCTCGCCGGTGAACACCACGTCCGCCGCAGCCGCCTTCTCCCGCAGGCCGGTATAGTCGATCACGATCTCGACGCCCCTGCGCAGTTCGGCCTGCGTGAAGAGCAGCAGCCCGGCGCTGAGGCCGCCGGCCGCCCCCGCCCCCGGGACGTCCCGCACGTCCCGGCCAAGCTGGCGCCGCGCCGTCTCCGCGTAATGCGCCAGCGCGGCGTCAAGCTGCTCCGCCAGCGCGGGAGTGGCGCCCTTCTGCGGCCCGAACACGCGGGACGCGCCGCGCTCGCCGCAGAGCGGGTTGTCGACGTCGCAGGCCACGATCAGCCGCGTCCGCCGCAGCAGGGGATCCAGCGCGGACACGTCGATCCGCGCCAGCTCCCCGAGGCTGCCGCCGCCGCGCGGCAGCGGACGCCCCGACGCGTCCAGGAAGCGAGCGCCAAGCGCCTCGGCCATGCCGACGCCGCCGTCGTTCGTCGCGCTGCCGCCGATGCCGACGATGATCCGGCGTACGCCCCGGTCGAGGCAGGCGCGGATCAGCTCGCCGATGCCGTACGTCGTCGCCCGCAGCGGGTTACGCCGCTCCGGCGGCACCAGCGGAAGCCCGCTGGCCGAAGCCGTCTCGATCGCCGCAGTCTCTCCGTCGCCCAACAGCCCATACTGCGCCGTGACCGGTTCCCCGAGCGGACCCGTCACCTCCAGCGAGTGCAGCCTTCCGCCCGTGGCGTCGACCAGGGCTTGAACCGTTCCCTCCCCGCCGTCGGCCATCGGAGCATGGATATAATGCGCATCCGGAAACGCTTTGCGCAGTCCTTTTTCCATCGCCAGACACACTTCCTTGGCGGTCATGCTCTCCTTGAACGAATCCGGTGCCAACAGAAACGTGGTTTGCCGTGCCGAGGTCATGGGGATGGCCCGCCTATTCGCGCATCCGCTTCGCAGCGGCTTCCAGCGCCCCGATCACCCGATCGCACCAGGCGTCAAATTCCGGATCCGCTACCTGAAGCTCAGGATGCGACAAAATATGCTCCACCGTCCGTTTGATGCCTTGATCCACGCGAACCGTTGCCGTATAGCCGGGCACCAGCCGCTTCAGCTTGGCATTGTCGAAGACGACCGTATTCGCCTTATCGCCCAGCAACCCGCCGCGGAAATCGTACGGACCGCAATCGGCCAAAAAGTCGGACGCGACATGCACCGCACGCAACTTCACGCCCAGGGCATCCGCGATGATTTCATAAATTTGATTCCAGGTCAAGCTTTCGTCGGACGTGATATGAACCGATTCGCCAATGGCATGAATATTGCCCATCAGCCCGATAAAGCCTTTGGCAAAATCGCTGTTATGCGTCAACGTCCACAACGACGACCCGTCGCCATGGATGAGAACCGGCTTGTTCTCCAGCATCCGCCGGGCCACTTGCCACGATCCGTTGTGGCCATGAACGCCCAGCGGAATCGACCGCTCATCGTACGTATGGCTTGGCCGCACGATCGTAATCGGGAACCCCTGCTCGCGATACTGCTGGAGCAAATATTCCTCGCAAGCGATTTTGTTGCGGGAATAAGCCCAATAAGGATTGGACAGCGGCGTCCCTTCAGTGATTCTGTAATCCGACAGAGGGGTTTGATACGCCGAAGCCGAGCTGATGAACATAAACTGCTTCGTCTTCCCGGCAAACCAACGAACATCCCGCTCCAACTGTGCCGGCTCGAAGGCGATGAAGTCCGCCACCACATCGAAGGTGTGACCTTCGAGCTTCGCGGCGACCTCGGCTTCCTGACGAATATCGGCCTCAATGACATGCACGCCGGGCGGCAATTCCCCGTTGCGAGTCCCCCGGTTCAACAGATACAGCTCCCAGACGCCGTCTTCCGCCAACTGTCTGGTAATCGCCGAACTGATCGTCCCCGTGCCTCCGATAAATAGCGCTTTCAAAACAATCCCCTCCCAAGTCAAATTCACCCAATCCCCTTCATCGTATCACCTCCCGCCGCATTTTCCAAATAGCCCCACCCGCAGCCGGTTTTCGCCGGAACGGGATGCGCAACCGCATTGACAGCGCTCTTCCGAAAATGGTATCTTCAACCCTACCCGGCCTCCGAAAGCCGAGGTTGGCCTATTGCTTTAGACTTGTCGCGAAATGTCCGATAATATGGAATAAAGTGTTTACTAACTATACGGAAAAGAATGTGATGTCGATTGAAGCCGATTCACGCGCGTCTACAAACTAACGCCTTGCTGGAGAAGCACTTGTCCGGCGAGTCCATGGACTACCGGCAGATCTTCGCTTTATTTCTGCCGATCCTGGTCGATCAGGCTTTTATCATCGGCCTTAACCTGGTCAATACCGCCATGATCAGTTCATCCGGCGTCGCCGCCGTCAGCGCAGTCAACATCGTCGATTCGCTGAATATCTTCCTGATCAGCGTGTTCGTCGCCGTCGCGACCGGCGGTACCGTGGTGGTCGCCCAGTACAAAGGCAGCGGCAACGACCGCAACGTCTCCCGCGCTGCCGCGGCGACGGTCACTTCGGTGACCCTGCTCGCCGTCGGGATCGCCATGCTTCTGATCGGCTTTCATAATCCGATCCTGAAGCTGCTGTTCGGCGCCGCGTCCGCCGACGTACTGGACAATGCCCGCGTCTATCTGATCGGCAGCAGCATCTCCTACGCCGGATTAGCCGTAGTCCAGGCGGTTTGCTCCGCGCTGCGGGGCATCGGCAAAACCCGGGCTTCATTGTCCCTCTCACTGATCATGAACCTGCTGTACGTGCTGCTGAACATCGTACTGATCACGCTCCTGGATATGGGCGTCCTCGGCATGACGCTGGCGATCAATGCTGCCCGGTTCACGGGTGCCGTCTGCGCACTTTACTATCTGTTCAAAATGGAAGCGTCCTTGCGCCTGCATTTGCGCGACCTGTTCCGCTTCCCGCTTGAGATGCTGCGCAAAATCATGTTCATCGGGATTCCGTTCGCGGCCGAGCAGCTGTTCTTCAACGGCGGCAAGCTGCTGACCCAGGTGTTCATCGTCAGCCTGGGCACCTACG
Source organism: Paenibacillus sp. JL3B1040 (assembly GCF_057063165.1). Classification (NCBI taxonomy): domain Bacteria; kingdom Bacillati; phylum Bacillota; class Bacilli; order Caryophanales; family Paenibacillaceae; genus Paenibacillus; species Paenibacillus tiangongensis. The sequence continues at coordinate 5,548,195 of NZ_CM169317.1, forward strand.
CAATCGCAACGAACGCGATCGGAGGTTCGCTCGCCGGGGTGTTCCAAATTCCCGCCAGCGCCCTGTCACTGACGATCGTAACTGTCGTCGGCCAATGCATCGGCGGCGGGAACGTTAGCGACGCGCGGAAGTTCATCAAGTCCTTCCTTTGGCTCGCCTCGGGATCGCTGGCCCTGATCAGCCTGATCCTGTTGCCGTTGTTCCGGCCGCTCGTGAGCATTTTCTCGCCGCCAACCGATATCGTCGGCGACATCTTCCTCGTGCTCCTGGTGAGCTCCATCGCCCAGGTGCCGCTCTGGCCGATCAGCTTCATCCTGCCGTCCGCCCTGCGGGCAGCGGGTGATTCGCGCTTCACTTCGATCACCTCGATGCTGACGATGTGGCTGTTCCGGGTCATTCTCGGCTACATTCTCGGTATCGTGCTTAACCTCGGCATCCTGGGCGTTTGGCTGGCGATGTGCAGCGAATGGGGCGTGCGCGGAGCCCTCTTCCTCTGGCGTTTCCGCGGAAAAAAATGGTATGCGCATAAGTTGATCTAGTGCCACGAACCCAAAAGTGTCCCCAAAACCGCAATGCGGTCGGGGACACTTTTGAGTATCTACGCAATGAATTATTGCGCGTCCGTCGGCGATGGGTCCGTTGGCGGTTACTTGAACGGGCGGGCACCCGCCCTGCGGCCTGATGCCGCCACACCCACCTTCGTGCCGCCCGGCCCGTATACTTCCCGTCCGATGTCCGCTGTCCCATGCGCCCCCCAGGGGGAAGCAAACTGCTTAGACTTTAACGCTTGTCCCAATGCTTATTTCAGCCGAAATCACCGTTTTACGACTCTAACGCGGATCACAGAGCTTATTGCCCCTTTTTGCGGATGTACTCGGGGGATTCCGTCGAAATAGCGTGGCTCAGCGTCGTTAGAGTTTCTACAACCGCAAATTGGCTACATTAGCGTGTCCCACCAGCGTTAGCGCCGAACGCATAGGCACAGCTCCAATATGTGCATCTCCCCCGATAAAAAAAGAAGGCGCCCCCATGCCAAGATTTATGGCGAGGACACCTTCTTTGTTCATGTCGCCGAGTTAGCCGATATACCCTTTTTCCTTCATGGCTTCATACGCGGCTTGTTCGTTCTCATCCTTAATTTGATATTCCAGCGTTCCGTCTACGATTTTCGCGCAGCGTCCGCCAAACGGCTTGAGGGACTCCTTGATCTCTTTGAGATCCGCGGTTCCCTTCAATGGATAATTGACTTTCATCGTCATCCACCTCCTAAGGTACAATTAGCAAAAGCAAAGGCTTGGTCGATATGACAAATATCACAGTCACTCCTTTTCGCCACGCGCCCACTAAAGTACCCGACTCTTCCACCCCACAACTAAAGCTAGTTATCGGAATCCGTCCGGAGGCTGATCATCCTAATCCTACGCAAAACAACCCCCGCGCCTTATGGATAAGGTACGGGGGTTGGGACTTAGAACTTAACGCAGCGTCTTCAACGCGCCGCTCCAAGCGAGCACTTGGTCCAGCATGTCGTTCAAGTTCTTCAGGTGCAGATCGGCCGGCTTAAATACACTGAAGTTCTCGAAGTCGGTGAACAGCGAAAGCGCTACGTGCACGCGCACGTCGGCAACCATCAGTTCGCCCAGGATGCCGCGCAGGTGCTCTGCCGCACGGGCGCCGCCCACGGAGCCGTAGCTGACGATCCCGGCCGCTTTGTTGTTCCACGCTTCGCGCGCATAGTCGAGCGCGTTCTTCAAGGCGCCGGTGATGCTGTGGTTGTATTCTTGCACGATGAATACGAAGCCGTCCAAGTCATTCAGCTTGCTGTTCCAAGCGGCGGCTTGCTCGCTTGCGTCCGCTTCGCCAAGCAGCGGCAGTTTGAAGTCGGCGATGTCGATGATTTCATAGTTTGCGTCGCCGCGGGCATCCGCATGCTTCTTCACCCATTCGCCCACTTGCGGACTGACGCGACCTTCGCGCGTGCTTCCCAAAATAATCCCGATATTCAATTTCGACACGATTTTTTCCTCCTTGATTGTAGTAGTTCCACTACCAAATAATTTACCCCAAAAACCCATCAGTCACACCACCAAGCATAAATCGCAAACTTCTCCAATATCCTTAATTTGGATTGTTTGAATATGTGATAATAATAGGCTTTTCGGTTCCTTTTGTCAAGTAGCTTACGAAAAGTTTGTTAAGAAAAAAAGGAGCGAATCCCGCAGGATCGTTCCTTGTTGCCGGATGACCGAGGCGACTTTCGTCGCCAGCCATTCGATCGCTTTGGCCGCCTCGGCGTAAGGCATACGCCGATGTCATATCCAGTTGCATGATGTAGCCGTGTGCCCCGACTAAACAGCTGTATCGGCGATTGGCACTTCCATCGGTTGTTGCGCCGCAGCGCGCCTCTATACCGCCCCGCCATCCGTCCGCACCGCGGCATGTGGCCTTGGAGACGCGGCGAGGAGGCGGTACAGGAAGTACCCGAGCAGCGCCCCTCCCGCATTCAAAATCAGGTCGTCCACATCAAACTGACCGATCGCCAGCAGCAGTTGGGCGCTTTCCAAACCCAGGCTGACCACAAGCGCATAGAGGATCGTCTCGATGCCGGAAATGCCGTTCTCCCGGAACATGAACCCCAGGAAAATCCCGAACGGAATAAAAATCGCCACATTTCCAACGACATTAACAAGGTCATGCGTCGTCAGGATCTCCAGACTTCGGGTAATTTCCTTCAGCGGAACCAGATTGCCTCCCTGTAATCTCTCGTAAATCCTGCCCGGATAGCGCAAGCTAAACTGCAATTGTCTCCAAAGAAACCCCAGCCCGTAATCGTTAAACTTGAACAGGATGATTTTCACCAGGAGACCCAGATACAAGACAAACAGAACCCGTACGCTTGCGTATTTCAGCCAACTTTCCGTTTTCATTCTTCCCCCCGCTTTCCCGATGCCCGTTTTGCCGCCAGCCTACTCGCGTACGGTCACGATAACTCCATCCATGTTGTTGCCGGAGGTTTCATATTCTCCCTGTGCCGGCACGCGGAGCTTCCGATCCTTCGAGACCGGATAGTAAAACACGTGATAGTTTTGGCCTTGTACGGTCAGACTCACCGACTTTTGCTCTTTCAAATAATCCAGGTATTGTTCCAGCACGAACCCGTTCTCTTGGATAATGGCGCTGTGCGGCAGGCCGACGTAGCGGAAATGCCAAGGCTCGAACTGGATGCCCGTAATCGCCGTTTTATCCTCCGGATATCGCAAAATAAATCCGTGTTTCCATGCGTTCTCCTTCAACCATTGGCCTTCGGGCGCGACATTCATCTCCGCTTGGGACGATCCGATGTCCAACGACAGCCCCAGGTTGTGCTCGCTGTATCCGGCGGGCAGGGCCAGCCTCGAGCCCATCTCGCGGTAGAGCTCATCTTGCTTCTGCTCGTCCCGGTACCCGCTGGTGATCAGGAAATGGTTGATCCCTTCCTTCCCGGCGGCCTTAACCATCGCCCCGAATCGTTCCGCCAGCCGCGGCGACAACATGACTTGGTTGTCCAGCACTCCAAACCCGTCGATCAGTTCGGCGTTCCGAACCAGACTGACGGCTTCGGTCTCGGGATGCAGCCCCTTCGGGACGGGATGATCCTTGTTCACCAGCAGCAAATCGCCTTGATACACCATCTCCTTGGTGACATTGATCGTTAAACCCTCGACGGCCGCGGACGATTCCGGGACGTCCTCTTGTTCCTCAATCTGTATTGGCTGCGTCGCGTTCTGCGGCGTCTTTACCGTGGCGGCTTTAAATTTCGCAACCCCAAATCCCAACAGCGCCAGGACCATCAGGCAAATCATCCACTTTTTCACGTTTGGTTCCTCCTAGCTTTTGTTCCTCTTCAGCATAGGTAATATTGCTTAAGAAGAAGGGGGGCAAAAAATAAAGTTTTTCTTAAATCGTGGTTCCTCCCCCCGCGTGACCGGCCCTTTCTTGTGGAATAGAAGGTCCTGGCTTAGAATAGGGGGTAAATTCCACGAGGAGAGGCGAAACCATGGAAGGCAATCTGTTAATGATCGAGGACGATCCGGCCATCAGCACGATGGTCCAGGATTATTTGGCCAAAGAGGGTTACAATGTCACCGTCGTCCATGACGGCGAGCAAGCGCTTCGACAATTCGCATCCGCCAGTTATCATCTGGTGTTGCTGGATCTTATGCTGCCCAACCGAAGCGGGCTCGACATCCTGGAGCATATTCGAAAAGAGAGCAGCGTCCCGATCCTGATCTTGTCCGCCAAGGACAGCGAAGTCGATAAGGCGCTGGGCCTGCGGATCGGTGCCGACGATTACATCGCCAAGCCGTTCTCGCTCATGGAGCTGGCCGCACGCGTGCAAGCTTCCATCCGCCGGGCCACGTTATACTCGAACCCGGACGAGGGCGGGCATGAGCCGGACTTCCAGCCATTGTCCATCGGTGACTTGACGGTGGACCCCGGTAATTTTACGGTGACCAAACGGGGGAAGGAGATTCTGCTGACACCCAAGGAATTTCAAATTCTGAAGCTGTTCCTTCAGCATCCGACACGGGTATATACGAAGGCCATGCTCTATCAGCAGGTGTGGAATGAAGAGTACTACAATGACGATAACGTCATTAACGTACATATGAGAAGGCTGAGGGAGAAGATTGAGGACGATCCGTCCCATCCCCGATATATCCGCACGTTGTGGGGAATCGGTTATCGGCTGGGGGAAGGGTAAATGACCGGTTACGGGTGGTTGCTGCTGATCCCGATCGCCGCGCTGGCGATATTGTACATAAATGAACGCGGGACAAACCGCGCTCTTCGCAAAGAGTTAGCTTACATCAACAAGAAACTGGGGCCTCTAACCGATCCCCGGCGTCCCTTAACAACGGAACGCATCCTTACGCTGACAACCCTTCCCGAACTGCGGGAACTGCTGCAGGCGATCAACGGCTTGCTTGACCGGGCCGTTCAATCGGCTGCGGATTATGCCGGCACGGAACAGGCGATGCGCAGGATGTTGTCCAACGTTTCTCATGATTTGAAGACGCCGCTGACCGTCATCATGGGGTATGCCGAGATGCTCTCGCAGCAGGCCGACCTCCCGGAAGAGGAACGCAGGCGAATGCTTGGGGAAATTCATAAGAAGACCGCACAGGTCCATGAGCTGATCAATGCCTTTTTCGATTTGGCCAGGCTGGAATCGGGCGATCTGGACCTCCCTTTGTCGGTGATGGATGCCGGAGAAATCTGCCGCCAGCGGGTCCTGGCGTATTTCGATCTCCTCTCCGAGCGGGGATTCCAGGTTGATCTCGATCTGCCCGAGCAGCCGGTGTGGATCTATGCCAATGAAGAAGCGTTATCCCGTATTCTGGACAACTTGTTATCCAACGCGATGCGGTATGGAGCGGAGGGCCGATATTTGGGCTTGTCGCTCCGGCCTTCGGGGAACCAAGTGCACCTCCGGGTGATCGACCGGGGCCGCGGCATCTCGAGAACGGAGCAATCCCGGGTGTTCGAGCGAATGTACACCATGGGGGACTCGCGGAACCGGAATATGCAGGGCAGCGGGCTGGGCCTGACTATCGTCAAGCGGCTGGTGAAGCGATTGGGCGGCAGCATCGAACTGGAGAGCACGCCGGGTGTCCGCACTTGCTTTACCGTCACCCTGCCCCGTTCGGAGCGGGCCTGATGCCGAAACGTTCCAAAGTAAGAAATAAGTAAGATTTGTGACATAAAAAAGAGAGTTTCCCCCATTACGATAAGGGAAGAAGAAAACAAGGGAGTGAAACCATGAAAGACATCGTAAGGACGCACCAGCTTACCAAAACCTTCGGAGGGGCGGAAGTGGTGTCGGGCGTTAACATGACCCTGCGCCGGGGCGAGATCTACGGATTTCTCGGACCTAACGGGGCCGGCAAATCGACGGTCATGAAGATGCTGCTGGGGTTGGTCAGACCAACCGGCGGCGAGATCGAGCTGTTCGGGGAGAAGCTTATCCCCGGTGCCACGGAGCACCTCAAACGCATCGGCCATTTGATCGAAACGCCGGTGTTCTATGAGAAGCTAACGGCGGAGCAAAATCTGGAGTTGCATGCCGAGTACATGGGTTATTACAAGACGGATGCCATTCGCGAGGCGCTGGAGATGGTGCAGCTGATCGGCACCCATGACAAGCCGGTCAAACAATTCTCCCTCGGCATGAGGCAGCGGCTGGGAATCGCGCGGGCCATCTCCACCCGGCCGGAGCTCCTGCTGCTGGACGAACCGATTAACGGTCTCGATCCGGAAGGCATTCAGCTGATGCGCCAATTGTTTCGCCGGCTGCGCGACGAATGGGGAGTCGCGTTGCTGATTTCAAGCCATTTGCTCGCGGAGATCGAACAGGTTGCCGACACCATCGGCGTGATCGATAGCGGACGGTTGCTCCGCGAAGTTTCTATGGAAACGGTACATGCTTCCACGACCGAATACGTGGAAATCGTGACCTCGAACGTGAATTTGGCCGCTTTTGTTCTCGTCGATACGCTGGAGGTCGAGAACATCAAGCAAATCGGCGACAACATCATCCGCATTTATGATGCGAAGTTGTCCCAGGAAGAGTTGGCCAAGGGGCTTATCGCCAACGAAGTGCCGATTCAATCGATCAACCGCAGGCATCATAGCCTGGAGGAATATTTCTTCGATATGGTTAAAGGAGGCGATCGTCATGCTTCAGCTTATTAAACTGGAAATGAAGAAAGGCCGCCTGGCCAGCTACCTTTGGGGGGCGCTCCTCGCTTACCTCTTCATCGCCGGCATGATGTTGCTCATTTATTTTGTCGACGGAGCCAATATCGAGGAGCCCGCGTTTCGGGATCACGCCGACTTGCTGTCCATGATCGATCTGCTCGTTCGAGCCACCTTCATCGTGTATGCCTCCGTGTTGTTATCGAAGCTGATCATCGGCGAATTCAAAGATCATACCATCGCCCTGCTATTTGCCTATCCCGTTAGCCGGAAAAAGCTGATTTTCGCCAAGCTCGCCATGGTGTTCGTCTGGACCTTCGTCAATGTGATTGTGGCCAATCTGCTTGTTGACCTCATTTTGATCGGGGCCAATTCGGTTGCGGGCTACCTGACCGACCCGCTGCAGGCGGAACTGCTCTTCAACCATGGCCTGAACGTGCTGATACAAGCCTTCGGGGCCGCCGGGATGAGCTTGCTCCCTCTGGTCGTCGGTTTGCGCAAAAAATCCGTCCCTAGCACCATCGTATCGTCCATCGCCATCGTGGCGGTCGTTTGCTCCAACAATCTCGGCTTCAGCCTCAGTTCCATCATCGCGGTCCCCCTATCCCTTGCGGCGCTGGGCATCATAATTACCTACCTCAGCTTTCGCAATATTGACCGGGTGGATGTCGGCTAAAGCCCCAATCCAAAGACTTTCATACAAAAGTCCGGCATAGAACCGTCCGCCGGGGTCCCGAAGGTAAACTTGGAGACCCCTATAGACACGGATCAGACCTACCTGCCTTCGGGCAGCCCTGCGCCCTTTTCGCAATATGTGAAATTTTAAAGCAAACGGCTTTGAAAAAGGACTAGTCCTGCCGGACGCCCCATAGTTATGATGGATGGGAAAGACACTTCGGAAAGGATGAACACCTATGAAATTACCCGGTATCTTCAGCGATGGCATGGTATTGCAGCGAGAGGCCCAGGTGGTTCTGCGGGGGCAATGCGACGGTGGGCGGACAGTACAGGTCGCTTTCCGCGGGATCACCCGCAGCGCCGAATCCGATCCCGACGGGAACTGGGAGGTGACGCTCGCAGGGCTGACCCCGGGCGGGCCCGACGAGCTTGTCATCACCGCCGGCGAAGAGAGGATCGTCCTTCGCGATGTGCTGGTGGGGGAGGTATGGGTGCTGGCTGGCCAATCCAATATGGAATTGCCGGTACGGCGGACGCTGGATTTGCTGGCGGACGATATTCGCGGGGTAGACCTGCCGATGATCCGCCAGTTTGCGGTGCCGCAAAGCTATGACTTTCACGGACCACGGGAGGAGCTGGACGGCGGCGCATGGATTCCGGCCACCCCGGAGGGGCTGCTCGGGTTCAGCGCGGCCGGTTTCTTCTTCGCGAAGGAGCTTCACGAGCGGTACGGCGTACCGATCGGCCTGATTCAGACGGCGATGGGCGGCACGCCGATCGAGGCCTGGATATCGGAACCGACCTTGCGGCGGATCGGCGGTTACGAGGCGACGCTGGAGCAATGCAAGGACGACGCCTATGTTCGGGCGACCCAACAGCGGGACGAGGAGCGGAACGAGCAGTGGTACGCCCGGCTAAACGGGGCCGATGCCGGTTTGCGCGAAGGATGGCATCAGGCGGAATGGGACGCTTCCCGGTGGAGGGAGTTCGAGGTACCGGGGTCCTGGACGGGCAACGAACTGGAGCCCCTACGCGGAGCCGTCTGGTTCCGCAAGGAGATCGAAGTTCCGGCTGCGATGACGGAAGGCGATGCGCAGCTTGCGCTCGGCACGATCGTGGATGCGGACGATACGTATGTGAACGGAGTCCTCGTCGGGAACACGGGGTACATGTACCCGCCGAGGCGGTATAACGTGCCCCAAGGCGTGCTGAAGCCGGGGAAAAACTCCCTTGCGGTACGAGTGATCACGCCCCATAACACCGGGGCGTTCGTTCGCGACATGCCTTACAAGCTGAAGGCCGGCGGCTATGAGCTGGACCTACGCGGACCGTGGAAGTACCGCGTGGGCGCGGTAACGGAGGCGCTGGAGCCGCAGACGTTCTTCCAATACATGCCGGCCGGCAACTTCAACGGCATGATCGCGCCGCTGCGGCGCTATCCGATCGCCGGGGTCTTGTGGTACCAGGGCGAATCGAACACGAGCCGGCCCGCGGGTTATGCCGAGCTGTTCCGGGCTATGGTACAGGACTGGCGCGACACCTGGGGGATCGGCGAGTTCCCGGTGATCGCCGTCCAGTTGGCCAACTTCGGACCGGAGGGCGAACAATACACGGACTGGGCGGAGCTGCGGGAGGAGCAGCGCAAGGGCTTGGCCGTTCCCAACACCGCGCTGGTGGCGGCGATCGACCTCGGCGAATCCAACGATCTGCACCCGCAGGACAAGAAGACGCTGGGCCAGCGGTTGGCTTTATGCGCCCGCCGGCTCGCCTATGGAGAAGCGGCGCTGGTGGCGAGCGGGCCGCTGTTTGCACGGATGGAGCGTGAGGGGAATGCGCTGCGGCTATTTTTCACCGAGGTTGGCGGCGGATTGACCACACGGGACGGGAACGTGCTGCAGGGGTTCAGCGTCTGCGGACCGGACGGCGAGTTCGTATCGGCAGAGGCCGTGATCGACGGCGATGCCGTGGTTGTGCGGCACGAGCAGTTGAAACGGCCGGTCCATGCGCGGTACGCCTGGAGCAACAACCCGGCCAAGGCAAATTTATACAACCTGGAAGGCTTACCGGCCTTTCCGTTTACAACGGAAGCTGGCGGCAACGCGTAAATAAAAGCGCAAGCGCAAAGGGATCATTCCCTCGCGCTTGCGCTTTTTGCTATTGCCGAGGCGATTACGCCCCGCCCGGCAGCTTCACCTGCACGCGGTAGGTCTTGCCCGGCTGCACCTCGCGCAGTACGCCGTCCGGCAGCAGCTCGCCTTCCGCGTACACCTCCGTCCGCGCCGCCGCCGCATCCCGCCGGATCTCGACGTGCAGCGTGGCCCCCCGGAATTCGCGCGTGACATCCGCTTCGTTCCAATGGCCCGGCAGCTGCGGGTTCACGCGGATGCCGTCCTTCGTCCCCTGCAGGCCAAACAGCCCGTCGATCAGGCAGCGGTATACCCACGGCACCGTCCCCGTGTTGAACAGGTGGCTGGAACGCCCTGCCGTGCGCGGGAACTGGCGATAGGCGCCCCGGTAGTAGTTCGGGATGAACACGGGAAGCTGCCCGCGCTGCACGATATCCCGGGCATCCGGGCCGGGCAGCATTTTGCGCAGCAGCCGGAACGCGTCCTCGCGCTCGCCCACCGCGTACAGCGCGTAGATGTAGAAAGCGGCGGCATGATTGTACACCGCCCCGTTCTCCGCCGAGCCCGGGTGCTTCTGCGTCACCCGGCCGACGTCCTCGCGCATCGCCGTGTAGGAAGGGGCGAGCTTCTCCACGCCGTACGGCGTCTCGAGCTGCTCGCGCACCGCCTGCATCAGCTTCGCGCGTTTCTCGTCATCGGCCGCACCGCTCAGCATGGACCAGCCCTGCGGGTTGATGAAGATCCGGCCTTCCCGGTCCGTACTGACCCCAAACACGACGTTATCGTCGGTAATGCCCCGCGCATACCACTCGCCGTCCCACAGATAGCGGTTCACCGCATCGTTCGTCTCCTCGGCGGCCGCTCGGTAAGCCCGCGCCACCTCCGGCCGCCCGCTGTTCTCGCAAATGCCGGCCCACACTTGGAACGCATACGCCGTGGCAATGGTCAGCCAACCGGACACGCCCTTGCCTTTGTAGCCGACCATGTTCATCGGGTCGCACCAGTCGCCCTGGTTGATATAGTTCAGCCCTCGCTCGTCGCGGTCGTTCATCAACCAGGACATCGCCTTGTCCACATGAACATAAACGGGCTCGGCCTCCCCGCTGTCAGCATAAGCCACCTTCTCCTCCAAAATGGAGTAATCTCCCGTTTCGTCCAGATACGTGCTAAGGCAAATCGGCAGCCAGACGCAGTGGTCCGTATGCGGCACCTGGTTGATGTATTTCAGCTCGGCGTCCGGATGCAGCACGATCCCGTCGGGCATGGCGCCGTTCGCTTTCTGCTGGCCGAGCGCCGTCAGGAACGAAGCCCGCGCCACCTGCGGCTTGATATAGCTCATGCCCATGTGGTCCTGCAGATAATTGCGGGTTTGCGGATCGGTCGTCAGACGGTTCGTCTGTCCATGATAATAAATTTGCCGCGGCAGCCAGCGATTGACGAACAGATCGAGATCCTTATCGGGGGTAGAGATCGTCAGGCAACCCCGCCCTTCCCGGATATACCGGTCATATTCGCGTTCAGCCGCCAGGAAGCCGTCCTCACCCGACTCGCCGGCCTTGCCGAAGTACGTCTCCCGGATCTGCGCAATTTCCCGCTCATCCCGGGCCGGTCCGAACAAGAAGCGGTATTCCCGCGTTTCGCCGGCCGCCAGCTCCATCCGGTATTGCATGACCGCGACCGGCGTTTCGTAACGCGCATCTCCCTTCGCCAGCTCCGGTTGGTCCAGCGCGGACGGCCGTGTGATCCCGCCCTCGCCCTCGAACGCCTCCTGGTTCACCTCCCAGGCAACCGGAGCTTGATCGGCGATCAGGAACGTTTTGTCGCGGAAAAATTTGATTTTGTCGTAATCCTGATATTTCTGATACGGCGTCACCGAAGCGCAGACGATCGCCTTCAGGTCCTCGCGGTATTCGCCGGATTGATTCATCCAAGACATATAACCGACGGTAAAGTAAGGGTAGACGCTCAGCTTCCGCGCCCGCGGCGACACGTTCGTCACCTTGACGCGCCAGAGCTCAAGCGGATCTTCCTTCGGCAAGCCAAGGCTCATTTCAACCAGCACGCCCTGATGCTCCACCTTCCAAACGATGCGGCTCTGGCCCAACGCAAAGGAGTAGCTGTCGGTCATCACCCGCATGGGTTCATACGGGGCCGAAAACACGCTTTCGTTCTCCTCATCCTTCACAAACACGAAACGGCCCGGGTGGTGCGCATAATACGGCTGTTCCGGCTGCATGAACGTCTTCGCTTCCAGATTCGGCGCATGCGAATACTTCGCCGGCTCCGGCTGCATGAACTGGGCAACCGCATATCCGCGGCAGTTCATGTGGATCATCATCGTCTCGTTCCATAGGAATCCCGACGCCTTGGGCAAGAGCGTAGGGCTCAGCAATTCGTAAAATTCCTGGTCCTCCGTGGCTCTGAACATGGTTCAACCTCTTTTCCGCGTAATCTTGTCTACTTGTCTACAACTATGTTCATTATACAACGGAACCCCGTTTTTTAAAGCGTTTTCTCAACATTCGATATAAAAAAAGAGCCGAATTTCGCGTAAAACGAAATTGACTCCGATGGCCGCATGACGGCACAAGCTTCTTTAGATAAACAGAAACGGGATCAGGAACAACAATGCAAGCGCCGCCCAATCAAACGCATAAGCGCCGTAACCATAGCCCGGATATCCCCCGTAGCCCGGATACCCCGGCCCGTACCCAAACGCCTTCGTTTGCGCCTGGGGATGGGCTTTGATTACAGCTTTATTCGCGCCTTTGCTCTTGGACTTCAACTGCTGCAGCTGTTTCTTGGCCTTGGCGGGCTGGGTGGAGAGAACATTGGCTTCCGAAGCGTATCCCCCATTCAGTTGGATACCGTTCTCGTTGACGTCCGTGATCGTGCCGATGTAATAGCGCCCGTCCCGCAGTACGGCGCATACGGTTTTGCCGATGTGCGGTTTGCAAGTGTCTACGCCAAGCGGATAAATCTGCTGCATGGACTCGTGCCTCCCCTCTCGAATGCTCATTTATCCTATTCGCGGCCCGAGCGTTTGCACAGGGCGGATGTCCCGGTCCTTGAAGAAATATGCTCCGGCGAAGTCTCCCCCGGGTTGAACGCCTATCTTAATCGCGCCGGAGACGCAGCGGCATATTCTGCTGATGAGAGGAGAGGCGGAGCTTCATAGAAGGAGGGGCAACAAAGGGATGAATTATCACGAAATCATCGCCGCCGTCGGGGAGGGGTCGGCGCATCCGGGGGGCTACCGGGGAACCGTCGACTTTATCCGGTCCGTCGGCATCGCGCCAGGCTTGCAGGTGCTGGAGGTGGGGTGCGGGACGGGCAGGACGGCCTGTCTGTTGGCCCAGTTGGGAGCGCATGTCACGGCGATGGATCAAAGCCTCGTCATGCTGGCAAAAGCCGAACGCCGGGCACAGCTCCAGCAACTGCAAATCGAATGGATTCAAGGCGATATTACGGCCATTCCGCTGCGGTCGGACACTTACGATGCGGTCCTTGCCGAATCGGTGACGGTGTTCGCCGCCGACCCGGCGAGGGCCTTCCGGGAATATCACCGCGTCCTGCGCAAAGGCGGGCAGGTGTGGGACCGCGAGCTGTTCCGGACGCAGCCCCATCCGGCGCTCGAGCGGGAAATGCGCGAGCTGTACGGTAATCCGCGTTTGCCCGATGCGGACGAATGGATGCGGATGCTGCGGGAAGCTGGTTTTCGGAGCGTCCGGCAGTGGGAGCCGGAGAACGCGGCCGGCGAAGGCGAGAGCCGGAACCCAGCAAGCCAGGGCCAGAGCGGGGTTTCGTCCTTCGATTGGCAGAACGCCGGGGACCCGCACCGTATCCTCGACCTGGAGGTGCTGCAGGATCCCGCCGTCCGGACGTTTTTCAAAGAAAACGAATCCTTCCTGCAGCGCTATCAGGCGCATTTGTCCTACGGCGTGTTTATAGCGGAGAAGCAGTAGCTCCCTGCCATTCCCCCTAACGTATCGGGTTTGTACCCTAACCCTGTTGGTTACAATGGATAGCATCCTTTTGATCTGAAACGGCTGCTTAAGGGGGAGGGGAGATGGGCTTTAAAATTTCCGCGTACCAATTATTTTCGATCACCTTCGTTTTTCAACTGGGAACGACCATTATCTTCGGTTTCGGCAGCGCGGCCGGCCGGGATGCGTGGATCGGGGATCTCATTGCGTTGGGGCTTGGGCTGGGCGTGGTCGGCGTATACACGGCCTTACGGCACCTGAACCCGGAATTAACTTTGGTGGAATGGTTTCCGGCCCAGTTGGGGCGCTGGCTTGGCACGCCGATCGCGTTTCTGTACCCGCTTATGTTTTTGTATCTTACGGGGCGCATCATCGCGGACATGAGAGATATGGTTTCGACGGCCATTTTGCCCAGCACGCCGCTGGTCGTCATCGCGGGGGTATTTGCCCTCATCATCGCCTTCTGCTGTTACGGCGGCATCGAGGTCGTTGCGAGGATGGGCGAATTGATTTTTCCCGTCGTCGTTATCATGTTCCTAACGGAAACCGTTCTGCTCATCGGCTCGGGCGTTCTGCATTTCCATCATATTCAGCCGGTGCTGGATAAGGGGTGGGGCCCCGTCTGGGAGGTCGTTTATCCGAACGGAATCACCCAGCGCTTCGGCGAGACCCTCGCCCTCGCCACGTTCTGGCCGGACGTCAAAAACCAGGGGAAGATCACGAAAGTCACCCTGCTTGCCACGTTGCTATCCGGGTGTATGATCACCGGCTTTGACGTTTTGGCCATTTTGGTTTACAGCGATCTGTTTTCGCGGTTTATCTATCCGCTATATACCTTGCTGAGCGTAATCAGCGTGGGCAATTTCGTCGAAAACCTGCAAATGTTCGGAGTCCTTTACTTTTTTGCAACGGCTTTGCTGAAAAGCGTGATCAATATGCTTACCGCACTCCAGGGCCTCCAGCGGTTGACGAAGATGAAGGATTACCGCATTTTGATCATCCCGGCGGTGACCGTTGCCTTAATCCTAGGGCTGACCATGTCCAAAAACATTGTCGAGCATATATATTACGATCACTTGAAAATCCTGGTTCCCTATTTCTGGGTGCCGATGTTTTTAATTTTACCGACCCTCCTGCTCGTCATCGCGTGGATCCGAAACCAGGCACGGAAGAACTGACCGGATTATTTTTGGATGTTCCGCTCCTTCAAATGCAGCGGAGGCCCCGTTACGCCGATTTTCCGAATCACCAGCTCCGCCTTGACGGAAACCTCCGCTTTCCGGAACTCCCGGTCCCAGTCGTCCTTTAAGGATGCCCAGCGAGTCGGATATTTGCGGTGAATGGCCCCGCCGAATTCGAAGACGTCAGCCCCAAACTTTTCTTGCACTTTGGCGATGATGCGATCCGCGCTCGCCTCGATCTGTTTCTCCAGCACTTCTCGGACAAGCGCGAGATTATGCGGCTGCGACAGATCCAGTCGCGTATTGTTTTCGCGAACCATTCCCTGCCCCGTTAACTTGACCTGAAACTTGATTTTATCCCCTTCGAAGATCGGCCGGGTCTTACTGTTCAATTTGTTCAGGTCCATGCTGATGCTGCCGCCCTGCTCCGGAATATCGCCCGTCACGATCAACTTGCCCAACTCCCCTTTAATCCAGCGCAGCAGCCTGCCCTCACGCGTATCGATGTATCCCAGCAACTTCAGATCATTGCCGAAAATCGAGGTCCCGTTAATGCGAAAGCCCTTCTCGCCGGAGGCATTCCCCTGCGTTTGCGCTTCCCCTTCTTGCTCCCCCGTGTCCATCCCCATCGCGATGACCGGCAAAGCCGGGCAATTTCCGTCGCTGATCGCCGATATCATCAGGTTGATCAGACCCATTTCCTTGAGCGCGCCAATCTGGTCATACTCTTTTAGAGCACCCAGCCCGGGAATATCCTCGAGCGGATATGCCACATTCAAGAACGCTTTGGCCGTTCCCCCCTTCACGATAAAAATATCGCTGCGCAGCTTGAGGTTCGGATCGCGGCTGTACGTATCCAGCACCTCCTGGAGTCCCCTTCTGGCCAGCGCCTCTCCAATCACGATGACGCGTCGGTGAGCGCGGAACACTTGCCGCGACAGCCCGGTTTGCATTTGCTGCACCGCATCGAGCGTGTCCTTCCCGATTCCGGTCGCGACGAAATAGGGCTTGCCTTGGCCGCCGCCCCCACCGCTGCCGCTGCTTCCCTGCGCGCTGCCGATCCGAGAAGGGACGATCACCTGGGCGCTGACCATCACCCCATCGTCCTGCGCCGCATCGAGACCCCAGGCCATTTCGAGGGCGAGGTCATTGACCTCCGAGCTATCCCAGCATCCCGTCGTCAGAATCAGCGGCAGAATGGCGAACAGGATCAGAACGCGTTGCCTTAATCTTCTCATTCGCGGGTCCCCCCTCGTTGCGGGCCCGGCCGCTGCCCCTCCGGCACACGCCGTTTGTTCCCCCCGGTGGACAGCACGGAGCGTTGGTGCATACTCCATCGGGGAGCGCGTATCCAAACATCCTTCATGTTCTCGGGAAACTGCGGCGATATTGGAGTCATATAGGGAATTCCGAACGAACGCAGGCCCAAGAGGTGGATCACGATGAGAAATATGCCTGCGGTAACGCCATACAAGCCCAAGGTTCCAGCTAAAATCAACATAGGAAAACGCAACAGCCGGAATGCCGTCCCGAGGTTGTATCGCGGAATCGCAAACGAGGCGATCCCGGTCGTGGCCACGATAATCACGACCGAAGCTGACACGATGCCGGCTTGAACGGAGGCTTGTCCGATGACCAGCGCGCCTACGATGCTAACCGCCGAACCGATCGGCTTCGGCAGGCGAATGCCCGCCTCGCGAAGACCTTCGAACATAAACTCCATCAGCAGCGTCTCGATCACCGTCGGAAACGGGACGCCTTCCCTGGCGGCCGCGACGCTGATCAGCAAATTCGTCGGAATCAGCTGCTGATGAAAGGTGGTTAGCGAGACGAACAGCGACGGCAAGAGCAGAGATACATTCAATAAGGCAAAGCGAATGAAACGAATAAACGTCGTATAGATCGAACGCTCGTAATAATCCTCCACGGCCTGTAAGCCGGCCCAAAGACTCATCGGAGCGATCAAGACAAACGGCGTGTTGTCGACGAAGATGGCGATTTTGCCCTCCAGCAGACTGGAACAAACGACGTCCGGCCGCTCCGTATTTTGAATCTGGGGAAAAGGAGACCACGGCGCGTCCTCTATGAATTCTTCGATATATCCCGATTCCAGCACGCCGTCAATTTGAATGCGGCGGATACGCTTGCGGACTTCGTCCAATACCGAATTCGAGGCAACGCCCTCAAGGTAAGCAATGACGATATCGGTCTTTGAGTACTCGCCAAGGGTGAGGGATTCCATCTTCAGCTTCTCGCTGCGGATCCGCCGGCGGATCAGACTGGTGTTCGTCCTCAGCGCTTCCGTAAATCCGTCCCTGGGACCACGAACGGACAACTCGGCGCTGGGCTCCTCGATCGCCCGCTTTTCGAACCCCTTCAGGCCGGCGAGCAGCGCCCGAGGTTCCCCGTCGATCAGCATGGCGATATCGCCTTTCAGAATGCCCTCCACGAGAACGCCGATCTTCTGGACCGGCTTAACCTGGGCGACGGCAACGAGCCTTTCCTCCAAAAAGGCCCCCAGCGATCCGGCGTTGGCGTTCTCCGCCCCGTCCGGCAAGCCTTCGAACATCATCGGCTTCAATACGACTTGATCCAGCGCATTCTCGTCGGTAAGACCGTCGACGTAGACCAGAAGCAGGCGGGCTTGCCCCGGAACCGCAACCGACCGAAACAGGATATCGGAACTGTTGGAGAAGATCTGCCGGAGGACCCGTTCGTTCGCGGAGAGCTCGGCTAACAGTTCATCGGCCCGATCGGAGCGAGTCGGGGCGCCCGAGTTGGTTTTCGGAACCGTTTTGTTTTTGGATTTCATCCGCATCGGTATCTTCATCTCTACTTCCCCCACTCGTGATGAGGTTAGTATTCCGGTTAAGCCGCCGATCATTCAAAATATGGCATGTTATTGCGGAGATACAGCCCTTTCCTGCGAGGCGCGGCTGCGCGCGTTCAGGAAGACGTTCAACCGCTCGGAGAACAGCCACATCACCGCAGTCGATAACAAGATGTACACCGGGAACACGCCGATCGTTGAGTGCGAAGCCAGGAACCCGAGCAGCGGCGGCATAAACGTGCTGCAGGTATAGGCGACGGCCATCTGGTAGCCCATGACGGTCTGGGATTGCCGTTTGCCAAAGCGGACCGGGGTTTCATGCAGCATACACGGATAAATCGGAGCAAGGCCCAGCCCGATGATCAGGAAGCCGGCCAGCGACAGAAACGCAGGCAACGGCAGCACCAGCAGCACCGCGCCAATCAGGGCCGTAACTTGCCCGGTGCGGATCATGACGCGGTTGCTGACTTTGAATGTGACAAACCCGGCGATAAAGCGGCCGACGGTAATACCGGCGAAATACATCGATACCCAACTGGCGGCCGTCCCCGCATCGATGCCCTTGATGCCGACGAGATAGCTGCTGCCCCACAAGCCCACCGTTGCCTCGACCCCGCAATAGAGCAGAAACGAAACAAGCGCCAGCTTGACGCCGGGGATTCGCAACGGTTTGACCGGACCGGCGTCCGGCTGCTCCGCTTCCCGTTCATTTATCTCTTCCTTCCGGGAATCGCCGGCGGCCTGGGCCACACGGTTCCAAAGCGGCAGCGTAAAGAACAAAATCACGACAAGCGCGAATTGAATGATCGACACCGTCAAATATCCGCTGCGCCAGTGGCCGCCGCCGGAGATGAACCCGGCCATGATGACCGGTCCCAGCGTCGCCCCGACACCCCAGAAGCAGTGCAGCCAGCTCATGTGATGCGCTTTGTAGTGCGCAGCCACGTAGTTGTTGAGCCCGGCGTCGACCGACCCGGCGCCCAAACCGAGCGGGATCGCACAGGCGCCCAGCCAGAACACCGACGGCGCGGCCGAATAGCCCAGCAAAGCGGCAGCCGTCATCAGGCAGCTGACCAGGGTCACCTTCCCGACGCCAAACCGGCGCAGCACGGTGCCGCTGGCCAGGCTGGACACGATCGTCCCTCCGGCCACGATCATAAACAATACGCCGGCGGTACCGAGCGGCGCGCCCAGGTCGCCCCGGATGATCGGCCAGGCCGAGCCTAGCAGCGAATCGGGCAGCCCCAAGCTGATGAAGGCCAAATAAATGATCAATAAAAAAAATGTCGCCATGTTTTTACGTCTCCTTCGCCGATCCAATGGATGAAATCATCAGGGATAATCCGAGATGCTGCAGCCCGTTCAAATAATCGCGCCGCCAATCGCTCATCATCAGCCGGGGCAGATGCTCGGCCGGAACGTATAGCGCGCTCTTCGCCTTGATCTCGTTCAGCAAGGACACACTGACTTCATCATGGCCAAACACAACGGTATGCGGGTTGATTAGCGCGGTGCATGCCGCGACCAGCCGGCTGACGGCGTCCGCGCCCGCAGCGCCGATCCTCGCCTTGCCGCCCCCCGATTGCGGCGGCCGCGGCTCCAAGGCTTGCCCGAAGTTCCGCTCCTCGTATTGCGGAACATAAGAAACCTCCCCCGAGAAGAAGGTGTTGCCCCGAACGACGTCGCCGTTGATCAGGATCCCCGCCCCAGGCCCGTTCTGGCCGAAATAGAGATAGACCAGCGACGGGTTGTCGCTCGTATCCAGGCCCTGATAATAACCCAGCACCGCGGCGTTCATATCGTTCTCCACAACGGTAGGTAGGCCGAAGCGCGCCTCCAGGTCGCTCTTGAGATCGAAGTTGTGGAACGCCTCGTACGCGGGGATATGGATAATGCGTCCCTGATTCACCGCGCCCGGAACCCCGATCGCCAGCGACCGGATCTTCGGAAAGCGACCGAGTTGCTCGCCGATCAGTGCGGCCAGGCTGTCGCCCGCGTCCCCCAGCACGTCGGGAGCGCAGCCCTCTTCCTTTATTTCCCCGCGGCAATTGTAAATGACGAAATTCGTTTCCGTCCGCTCCAGGAACACCGCCAGTCCCAGCATATACTCCGGATTGTACGCATATCGTTCCGCCCGTCTGCCGCCGCTGGAATCGTCCATGCCGACGAGAGCTACCTCCCCGGCCTCCTTCATGTCGGCCAGGAATTTGCTGACGGTCGGAAAACTGACGCCCAGCTTCCCGCTTAGCTCCGCCTTCGTTGCGCTTCCCATGGACAGCAGGGCGGAACGGATGCCGCTGCGGATCACCTGTTTCATCTCTTTGGGCGTAGCCGGCATCTCGCTCATCGAGGCGCCCCCCTCCTACTTTTTAAAGACATTTAATAAGTTACCAACAGGATACCACAGCCGAGCGGCGAGAGGAAGGGGGCGGGATTATTTTTCAGCATTCGGCGGCTTCGCCGCGATTCGATCCGTCCCCTCCGGGATCGGCTTAGCCTACGGCTCGTATTCGCTCAGCTTCCCTTCGTAGACGAGATGCAGCCGGTCGCACTGCCGAAAATCGTCCGGCGTTACCAGCGCGGGCAGCTTGTTCCACAGCTTGATCCCCGACCGCTCGAGGATTTCCGCGACGAATTGCGAGCAGAAATAGGAGTTGCTGAACTCGATGGGCTCTTGCAAAGCAATGCCGATCACGCCAAGGATGTTGTACAGAAACTTTTGCCGCTTGCGGATAAACAGCTGGAGCACGCGCTCCATTTTCTCCACCTCGCGCGGGGTGACCTTCAGCTCGTAAATGACGCAGGTCGTGTTCGGATATTTGCTGAACGTGCCGGTCTTGATGTCCTCTTTGACGAATCCTCCGTTGAGCGGGTTGTTCGGATGCTTCCGTCCGAAGCTGTACAGCTCCGACAGCTCCCGATTGAACGAGATCGAGGCATGATTGTAGGGCGCCCTCGTGTATCCCTTGATCATTTTGGTAAAGAGCGTCCCCGTATTCGTAAGCAAAATAAACACCGAGCGTTCCGCTGACATCGACGATATTCCCCTTATCCGCTGTAGGCGATTTGTAGACGATTTGTAGACTATTCCTCCATAATAACATATGATTCACTTGGTGGAATCTACCTCCTGAGGAAGTGGGGATTCGGCATGATAAACAATCTGCAATGGACGATGATCGTAATCCTCGCGGTCTTGGCGGTCATTCATTTCATCTGTTTCATACAGGACCGGAAGCACCCCGGTGAGGGGTACCCGGCCTTTCGGCAGCGCCTGCGCACCTGGTGGGGCATGTGGTTGATCCTCTGCCTGGCGACCCTGTTTAATCCGGTCGTATCGCTGTTGGCGGTGATGCTATTGTCTTTTTTCGCGCTAAAAGAATACTTCTCCATGATCCGTTCGCGCAAATCCGAGCGCCGGCTGTTCTTGTGGGCCTATCTGGCGATTCCGGCGCAGTTTTACTGGATCTGGATCGAGTGGTACGGCATGTTTATCGTGTTCATCCCGGTGTATGTGTTCCTGTTCCTGCCGCTCCCCCGCATGATCAACAAAGGAACGGCCGGATTCTTGCGCAGCGTGAGCCGGGTCCAGTGGGGACTGATGCTGATGGTGTTCGGTCTGAGTCATCTCGCCTTTTTCCCCTTCGCTACGCCGCAGTATGGCGCGGGCCTCGTCCTGTTCCTGGTCGTCCTGACCCAATTGAACGATATCGTCCAGTATGCGGCCTCGTCGTCCATCGGCAGACGCAAGGTCGTGCCGACGGCCAATCCGTTTGTGACGTGGGAGGGTTTCGTTTGCGCAATCGCGGTGACGTCCATCGCCGCTTCCCTTTTGGCCCCGGTCCTGACGCCGCTTGGTTCCTCGTTCGGGCTGTTCGCCGGAATGCTGATCGGGCTGGGCGGTTTTATCGGCAGCACCACCATCTCCGTGTTGAAGCGGGATTTGCTCATCGGCGACGACGACAAGGCGCAGGCGTTGAAGAAGAGCTATCTGAGCCTGGTCGACAGCCTGACGTATACCTCGCCGATCTTTTTTCATGTGACGCGCTATTTCTTTGATTTTATGTAAGTTCATGCGTATTGCTGTACATTTGCAATGTCTTTGGTGTCTCTCATGCTGCCTTTGCACGATTATCCCTTTCATTCAGGGGGGCCTGGGGCCGGAGTGAAGCGAGTTTTTCTCCAGTTCCCGGCGATCTGATCCAAGGGGATAATCGTGCAAAGTGTCCGGCCGGCGTATATCCCTCAATATTTATATCAAAAAAGCAGCCCCCTTCGAACGCAAATCGTCCTTAGGGAAGCCGCTTTGGGCCCCGTGCTTGCGGCATGGGTTGACAACTTCATAGATACGGTCGCCGGTCAAGCCCACCAGGCTGTCTTGGGGTAGGTCGGGCTCCCGATATAGACCGGCTCGCCGATTTTCGGCGTGGCGACGGGTACGCCCTGGCGTTCGGCTTCCGCGGTCGCGCGGCGGACCGGATCGTTCCAATCGTGCAGCGACAAGGTGAACGCCCCCCAATGGATGGGAAGAAGCAGGCTGCCCCGGACGTCCGAATGGGCCTGCACCGTCTGTTCGGGCAGCATATGGATGTCGCTCCAACGGGGATCGTATTGACCGCATTCCATCAAGGCCAGATCAAACGGCCCGTATTTTTCGCCGATCTGCCGGAAATGCGGGCCATACCCGCTGTCCCCGCTGAAGAACACCTTCCGCTCCGGCGAGGCGATTACCCAGGAGCACCACAACGTGCCGTCCCGGTTCGCAAGCCCCCGGCCCGAGAAATGGCGGGCCGGGGCGCAGACGAGCCGCAACCCGTTCCAATCGAGCTCCTCCCACCAATCATGCTCGCTGATGCGCTCCGGCGCCACGCCCCACCGCTCGAGGTGACTCCCCACGCCCAACGGGACGAAAAACCGCCCCACCTTATCCTTCAGCTTCTTGATCGTGCCGTAATCCAAATGATCGTAATGATCATGGGACAGGATCACCGCATCGATCTCCGGCAAGTCCTCCGGCTCAATCGGCAGCTGTCGACTATACCGCTTACCCCCGAACGGAGGGACCGGCGTGGGTGACGGGCCGAGCATCGGATCGAGCAGGAGGCGCTTGCCCCCGAGATGCAGCAGCAATGCCGAATGGCCCAGCCAAACGGCCATATCGCGGTCGAGGCTTTGGAGCGTCTGGCGGTCCGGCTTCACGACCGGGAGCGGCCGGTCGGGTCTCACCCGCGGATTCCCGCGCAGGTAATCCCGAAGCAGCGAAGCCATGTTGCCCGACGAAGGCTGGAACGACCGGGTGACCTCGGGATAGGCGAATTTTTGGCCCTGCCATTGGGGAGATTGCGCGTAACGCGCCCGTCTGGCGGGCGAAGCCTTCCCGCCGAAGGCCGGGTAGAGCCATAGAAACAGTATAATGCCAATGAAGAGAACCAAAACGATACCTAATGCTATATACATGTACAATACCGCCTTTTCTTGTATGAAGAGTGGATAATGGATGGATTCAAACAGAGTATACTGCATGGCGGGGGCATTGCCAAATGTAGACGTGCGGGGATTATGGGTAAATAGGACAAACTTGGTTTGATTATGGTATGATTTCAAAAAAAATAGACCGCCCACTCACCAAGGAAACGGTCTATTTCTGATCGTGCAGCACCAAGAATGCAGCCGAACGCCTATAGGCGTTATATCGTGTGCAAGGCCGAGGATGTTAGCCGCATCCTCGGCTTTCTGTTTCGATTCTTGGTTTTCTTTGTAGATAACCACATCCTGCCAAACTTATACAAGGCGCAGTCGAAGGATAGGCGGTTACCGCACCCAGGTCACGATATCGTCCGGCGCCTGCCGCGACTTCTCCAGGGTTGGCGAAAAAGTCGCCGGCCCACCGGGGATTCACGATTAAGTCCCGCAAAACGTGCGGTACGGCCGATCGCAGGCCGCCGGAGGCTCGGCGTATTCCGCTTGCTCCGGCATGTGGGCGAAGGGTTGCGCCAGCGCTTCCAGCAGGCGTTCCATCACGCTGTAATCGTCCCGGTCCACGGCGGCTTCAAGCGCTTCCTCCACCCGGTGGTTGCGCGGGATAACCGCCGGGTTGCTGCGGCGCATCAACTCGCGGACCGCTTCTTGGGGCTCGCTCTGTCCAGCGAGCCGCGCCTGCCACCGCTCCAGCCAACCCGACCATTCGGAGGTGCCGGCCATCGGCGGTTCTTCCAGCCGGCCAAAGGTCAAGGCGAGGAACGTGTTGGTATAATCGGCGCGGTGCTGGTGCATCAGATCGAGCAGGTCTTTGATGAGCGTCGCGTCCTCCGCCTGTTCGCCGAACAGGCCCAGCTTCGACCTCATCCCCTGCAGCCAAGCCGCTTCAAACTGTCCGGCGAAGCCCTGCAGCGCTTCCTCCGCAAGCCGGACGGCCTGCTCCTCCTCGTCGTGCAGCAGCGGCAGCAGGCTTTCGGCGAACCGGGACAGGTTCCATACCGCGATCGGCGGCTGATTGCCGTAGGCATAGCGGCCATGACGGTCGATGGAACTGAATACGGTCGCCGGATCATAGGCGTCCATAAAGGCGCAAGGCCCATAGTCGATCGTTTCGCCGCTCAGGGCCATGTTGTCGGTATTCATCACCCCGTGGATGAACCCGACGAGCTGCCACTGGGCGATCAGGGCGGCCTGGCGCCGGATCGCCTCCCGCAACAGCGCCAGGTAGCGTCCGGACTCGCCGGTGTCGGCGAGCTCGGCCAACTGCGGGTCATGGCGCTGGATCACGTAGTCGGCGAGCGTGCGGACATCCGCCGGCTCGCCGAATTGCGCGGCGTACTGGAACGTGCCGACGCGCACGTGGCTGGCGGCGACGCGGGCGAGAATCGCCCCGCGCAAGCCTTGTTCGCGGACCACCGTCTCGCCGGTGGTCACCACCGCCAGGCTGCGGGTCGTCGGAATGCCCAGCGCGTGCATCGCCTCGCTGATGATGTACTCCCGCAGCATCGGGCCCAGCGCGGCACGCCCGTCGCCGCCGCGCGAATACGGCGTCCGGCCGGAGCCCTTGAGCTGGATGTCGAAGCGATCGCCGCCAGGCGCGATCTGCTCGCCGAGCAGCAGGGCCCGGCCGTCCCCCAGCATCGTGAAATACCCGAACTGGTGGCCCGCGTAAGCCTGGGCCAGCGGCTCCGCCCCCGGCGGCAGACGGTTGCCGGCGAAGACGGCGACGTTCTCTTCGCTTCGCAGCGCCGCGGAGTCCAAGCCGAGCTGAGCCGCGAGCGGATCGTTCAGCACGACCAGCTTCGGCGATCGGACAGGCTTTGCCTCCTGGCGCGTGAAGAAGAACTCTGGCAAACGGGCATAGGTGTTATCGAAATTCCATCCGGTTTGCGGATTTTCGTTTGATTGACTCATCGGCTTCTCCTTCGTATCGGTTGTCGGTTTATCGTCCCGGCCGGGTCTCCCGCAGGACGTAATTACTTCATCGTGCTGGACGGGCGCGTGCCGCGAAACCCGGGCGCTTTACGCGACGAGCTTGCCGTTTTCCACCAGGCCTCCGTCGGATAATCGGACGCCCCGATTCGAACGGGTTCTCCGATTTTCGGCGTCGCCAGCGGAATCCCCCGCAGCTTGGATTCCTCGGTCAGCCGACGCACCGGATCGTACCAGCTGTGCATCGCCAGCGAAAACGCCCCCCAATGGATGGGGAGCAGCACGTTCCCCCTCACGTCCAGATGGGCCCGCGCCGTTTGCTCCGGCAGCAAGTGGACATCCCACCATCGGTCGTCATATTGCCCGCATTCCATGAACGTGAGGTCGAACGGTCCGTATTTTTCGCCGATTTCCTTGAAATGGGGTCCATACCCGCTATCCCCGCTAAAATAAACCCTCGACTCCGGCGTGGCGATAACCCAGGAGCACCATAATCCCCCGTTCTGGCTGAACAGCCCCCGACCGGAAAAATGCCGCGCCGGCGTGCAAGCCAACCGAACGCCTCCGATCTCCAGCTCATCCCACCAATCGTATTCGTCAATCTGTCCGGGGGCCACTCCCCAACGTTCCAAATGGCAGCGGATGCCCAGCGGCCCAATGAACCTCCCTACCCGATCCTTCAACTGCTTAATCGTCCCGTAATCCAAATGATCGTAATGATCGTGCGACAGGATGATGGCATCGATCGGCGGGAACTCGCCCAGATTGCCGAAGGGCAGCTCGCGATTGAATCTTTTTCCGCCCCCGATCGGTGACGAAGTGATGCCAAACATCGGGTCCAACAACAGACGCGTTCCTCCCGTTTGCAGCAGCAGGGTCGAATGGCCGAACCAGATGGCTGTATCCTCCCGAATCTCTTCGATCGTTTGCCGGCTCAACTTGACCTGAGGCAGAGGCCGATCCGGCTTCAACTGAGGTTTGCGCTGCACGTATTCGCGAAGCGCCGTAATCATGCTGCCCGGTGAAGGCTTGAACATTTTCGTCTCCAAGGGATATTCGAACTTCGATCCTTTATAATTCGGCGACTGCCGGTACCGCTTCATGTCATCGGGGGACGGCTTTCCGCCAAGGGGCGGGTACAGCCTCCGAAATATAACGAATCCGACGGCAAGGAGCAATGCCAGGCAGATCAGGACAAATATCCACGTCATCAGGCGGGACCGCCTCCTCTGAACGAATGGTTTCTATCCAGGAAGGTTGTGTCAAAAGCCGGCGGTTTATGCAATAGCCAATTTACCGTCGATGGCCTCGCTCCTGGCGATAAGCCTCGATCCGCTCCCGGTTGTTCGCGTCGATACGCAGCGAGAGACCCCGGCAATTGAGGACGATGCCGTCCATGTTTCCGGATACCGCCAACAGGTCGTCGTAGGTTGCAATATTGCTGCTCCAGGCCGTTTTATCGTATACTTTCTCGAACTCCGGCCAATCCGTAAACGCCGGGAGCCAAGCCGATCCGTCCTCCGCGCTTAGCACGCCGAACTGAATGACGGCCCCTTGCTTCAACGTCTTCCTGCCTTGCTCATCCGCGGGCGAGGGATCGGATTCCTTCAACTGCATGGGCAGCAAAAACTTCGCCCGCAGGAGTTCATCGAGCATCTCGGCTTCCAGCGCGTTCAGTTCCCTTCCCCGGGCCTCCTGATCGCCTGTCGGCGCATGCAGCGTCTGGAAGAACCGGATCATTGCCCGCTGCAGCCCCGGATTCGTCACGGGTATGCTGATCTCCGGCGTGCCGGTCCAATCCGGCGGCGGCAATACGTCGTCCCGGTTCAACTCGATATGATATTGCCCGTTGTCAACGAGGATCTTCGTCAGCCCCAGGATATGAAGCTGCCCGAACGTCTTCAGCACATCCTCCCCGCCGATCGGTTTCATCTCCAGCATTAAAAGCTGCTGCCGAAAATAATCCTCCGCGTTCGCGGCATACGTCTCCTGCGAGAACATCCACACCCGGTCTTCCCCGTCCACATACGGATATCCGTTCGCCCTGTCGTACGCGAGATACAGCGCGTCGGCATTCTTTATTTTTTCGTACAGCACGCCGGTAAACCCCTTGATCCGCTCGTCCAGATACACGTCCGGAAAAGCCTCCTCCGCCTTAAACCGCTTGGCGGCATGCACCAAAAAGATCAGCTCCTGGATCTCCAGTCCGCCGAGCTCCTCCTGCGAAATCTCCGGCGTTAACAGAAATCTCCGCCCGATCTCGTCCTTCCGTTCCTCGTTCATTGGCACCGCTCCGTTTCGCTTTTGTTTGTTTCAGTATAGCTTTGTTGGTGGGGGAGGGGAAGGAGCAAAGATAATTGACCACCATTCAAAAAATGGATATTATTGAAATATTATAAAGTTCGAAGGTCGGTGGTTAGTTTGAACTCGACAGCCACGATTACTACATTACTGAACGAGTACATGAAGCGGGAGAATTTGAGTCTAAGCCAATTCGCCAAACAAATCGGTTTAAATGCCGGATCGCTGAGCTATATTTTGAGTGGAAATAGAACCATGAACTGCGAGCAACTGGACCATATCACAGAAGGTATAGGTCTCCCTAAAGGCTATTTCTATGACCAATATTACGAAGAGGTAGTAGCCCCGGCCATCCCTAACTGGCGGAGAATCAAACCTTTTATATATAGCTGTGCGGAAGTCGGCAACCTCAATTGCATCCAAAAAACCGTTCAACTCTTGTTGGACAATCTTATGTATTCCCAATTTCTTTTTGAAGTAGCGGAGGATCTTTGCAACAACGGCAACAAGGATGCGGCTATTATTCTCTACGAAAATGTGGCGCTCAGTGAAAAAAGTCAACACTCGGAACGCTTAGCCCTTTGTCATTACCGTTTATTTATGTGCAAGCTTGCGAATAACCAGGAAAAGAACTATCAGGCAGCCATTCAATTTGAGCTATTCGTCGACCGATTGGATGAATATGATCAACTGGATGCGTTAAAGGATTTGGCGAACACCTATCGCTCATTACGCCGATGGGACAAGGTTGAGGAAATGGCCGAGAAGCTTAGGGAAAAGGCGGATTTCCAGTATAATAAAAGAACAAGATTTGATACCGGTCATAAACCATCCCGTCCTCTTTTCGTCTATTTGGCATACTCCTATCTATTGTTAGGGAATGTCTATGAAAACAAAGGGGATTTTGAAAAGACCCTCCAATGTATTGGAGAATACGCTGATCTCGGTTGGGTAACAGAAAATGATGAAGAGACTCTTTTCTGGAAAGAAAAATTTCTAAATTGGGCAAAAATCAACACGATAGTAACCAGGTTAACATCAGGCGACATAAGTGTACTTCCTACTTATATGGCATATATTGAATCCAATAAGGATGAACTCTTACTCTTTCTATTAAACGTCGTTGAAACTGCCAATCGTTATAACTTTGATGTTGATAATATTCTTCAACGTTTTGATCTATCGGTAGTGACCATAGAGGATTATTCCAACAACATTTATAGCCAAAAAACGATGAGAGAGCGTTTGGCTCGCTTTTATTATGAATTAGCGTACTACACCCTTTACAAGGGTAAGTATACTGATGGTTTTACCTTCTTGATAGGTTCCTTGGAAAAATCATTACTAATAAACGAAAAAAATTGTATAATTAAGTGTGTAGGTTTGTTTGAAAATTTCAGAGAGTACTGCGATCCTGAAGCTACTATCGCCTACCAAAAACTAATAGCAGAGGTGTACAAAAATGAAAAGAAAGCTGGTAACACTGCTGTTGGCTAGTTTCACACTGTTTGTGACTTATTATCCAATAATTGTTTCATTATTAGATCATCACGGAGAGGCATAAGTGTACATAGAAAGAGGGGGGAACCCCCCCCTCCCCGTAAGGCTATTTATGCGAAGCTAAAAAATGACACGCACAATTTGTCTTTCGGCATTTTCTGAAGTTCGTTCCACGTTTACTACTCCTGTTACAACTTTTTCAAGTTATACAACTGCAGTACCTGATCGACTATATATGCCCCGGTCATAATCAATCTGACCCGACCTCGATCAGTCCACTATCTTGTGTAAATTTAATGGTTTTTAACCCACCTCTTATTTCTGCGGCGCAACAGTGATCATCATCGTCAGTTTAGCAACTGCATTTTTTAAGTTTCATTTTCCAGTTTCTTTTGTTCCAAAGCAACTTTCTCTTTCTCCAATTTCTCTTTCTTTGGCTGTAAAGCGGTATCGAATTGTTCTTTAGTTACTTGCACTGCATTAGATGGCAGATCTTCCTCATTACCATCATAGGCTAAATAAACAACCTCGGTATTGTTTTCGGTGGTGATAAATGACCCTTGAATTTTGTTTAAGTCCAATCCGCCATATGTGTACTTGATTGAAAACCCATACTGCTCCTTGAATCCTTCTATCATTTTAATAAATTTCATCTTCACCATTCCCTTTGATATTAAAGTTCAATTAGTTGCTCATAAACGCCTTTTTTCAAACTGGCACTGAAGTAACTAAAACGATAGTTTGCTGATCCATCAGCAGCTTTAAGATAAGTAGCACCCCCCAAAATTTGTATAGCTATATCTACAAGTGCGTCTTTTACTGATGGGTTAAAATCTTCGATCAATTGTCCATATACATTGTAGATTTGATATCGGTTTAGAGCAGAATATAGGACTAATATTTTCCCATTTGGAATCATATTAACACTTGCTCTACTTTCTAGTAGGTTGACGGTATGGCTACCTAAAAGAGTCCCAGTTTCGGTACAACGACGTATAGTTAAATTTGAGCCAGATTTCACAAGATAAATAATCTCTCCGGCATAAATACAAAGTAAATTAGAAGAACTAAGCGAACCAAAATTAACATCAGTCACTTTAAATGTTGATAAAAGAGAATAACTCAAAAAAGTAGTCTTATCCAATTTAATTTTTGAAACATTATTTTCGTAAGCTACCCAAAAAATTAAGTTGTCAATATCCTCTGCTGCAAAAATCATTTTCACCATTGATGCAGCCGAAGCATAATCCTTGGCGCCAGTATAGGCAATTTGCGTAAAATTTCCTTTTGTTTTAATTTGATAAATTACATAAGAGTAATCATCATCTGGTGAACTTGTTGATACGTTAATAAACACGCCCTTATTAATGTCTCGTCCCGTGTTATTGTGATTATTCTTCCATATAGGTTCAAATGCAAATCTGCCTAATAAGAGCGATTTAGGTAAAGGCATCGCAGTTACTTTTCCAGATCCATTATGATAACCCGCTGGTATCACTTGATTAGCAATGCTTGGTGTGATAGTTACTGCACCTCGGTTGGGCATAGTGCCTGTAAACGGCCCGTTTTGGTTTGATGCCGTCTTGCCTGCCAGTAAATCCCCCGCCGTCGCATTCCCGGTTGCTTTGATGATCGCCGCCGTCTTCGCAATCAACGAATCCCAACTTTCTGAAGTGGATGCCGAAATGCCTTTGGCAACAAGCGCGGCAACCACTTCCGATTTCCGCTCATTGCCAAGCTGAAAAGCCTGATCTGCCCTGGTTTGCGCCGTAGCCGCCGCGCTATTGGCCGCATTCGCCGTGTTTTGTGCTGCCGTAGCTGCATCATATGCCACCTTGACTGCTTTCGGGGTAGCTGCTAAATTCTCGTTGCTGCTGTTCGCGTTGCTGGAGAGCTGCACGATCCCCGGGGTCGTCAGACTTGCCGGCGGAACCTCAATATTGTCCACCTCGGTGCGCAGCTCGTTGATTTCCTCGCCTATGGCGTTCAGGTCTTCCGGTTTTACTGTATCCGATAACGTCCAATCCGATTTCGCCATCAGTTCTTGACCTCCTTGATTTCCACTGTCTGCAGCATCAGCGTATCCGACGGCACCGGTACGTTTACCGCGTTGCTGGAGATGACGCCGTCGGTCTCGTCCCGCAGTTCGATTTGGTGAATCACCGGCAGCTCGGCTGCCGGGATAATATAATTAAGCGCCACGGTGGAGTCGGTCACCGCTTTTTGCTGAAACTCGGTAATTTCCAGCGATCCGTTCAATACCACCTTGGCGATGCGCGAATTGACGTATTCCGCGACCTCCCGCTTAAAAGGCGCCGTAATCATAACACTTGTACCCCCGTTCCCAACGTTGCAAACGGCCTTTCCCCTAACCGCCACGAACCGTCCAGCTTGTAGTTCCAGGCGATCCCGCGCCCCGTGATATGTTCTTCCAGCCCGATCCGGTCGTACAGTGCCGTATTTTGCTGGTAGACGATATTCGCGGGTTTGACCGTTTGCACCGTGTATTGGACTTCCTTGAATACATTGGCATTTTCGATGTTCGTGGTGACGTAGAGGATAAACCGCTCCGCGTCGACCGATACGATGGTCATGCCGGGACCGACCAGGCGGTCGAGCTGCTCCTGCAGCCAGCGCACCGTAAACGGCGGTTTCGTTCGGTAGCGGTTCAAGATCCGCTGCTTGCGAAAATCCAGCGTCTCCAAGCCCGGATCCGCCTGAATCCCCAGCATCCGCTCGCGGCGCTTGATCGCCTGAACGCCGGAGGTTAACACGAACTGGTCGTCAAACAGTTGCTCCACCGCCGCCTCCAGGCTGTCCAGCTCGGCGTCTTCGGTGCGGGCGAGCTGAATGAAATCCAACACTTCCCCGTAGTAGGACGGCAAATACGGCAGCACGCGATCAGGCATGAACGGTCACCGTCCCCATTAACGGGATTTCCTCGGCGGACAGCGTCAAGTTGCCCGTCGTCCCGTTCAGCAGCGTACTCGCCACATCAATGACGCCCGGCACGTTCAACATAGCCGCTTCAATCAATGCCACGCGCACGATGACTTGCTCCGATGCCGCCCAGCCCTGCCTAAGTCCCAGCAGGTACGCGGCAATCGCCTCCTCGATCGGCCCCTGCACCTGGCCGGCGGTGCTCCCCGCGTCCAGCGTGACGGTCGTCGCCACGTTGACGGGAACACCGCTAACGCCGGCGATCGTTACCGTATGTCCGATCGGCGCCGTGCCATAGCCTTTGCCTTGGTTGGCCGTCGGGTCCACCGCCGTTTGCACCTCGGAGATCAACGCTTCCGACGGCACGTTCCAATCGGAGGCGATTACGGTGCATTTCACCGTCCCGCCGCCGTTCCAGACCGGAAACACCTTGGTCGCCCCAACGCCATCTATACCGTTGACCGTCTGCTCGTAATCGGAGACATTCCCGCCAAAAGCCGGCTCGTTGACGGTCTCATAGTAGCGCGCCCGCAGCGCATCGTCGCTTTCTTCGTCTTCGCCGGGAACGATGACGTCGGCCAGCTCCGCCCGCACCAAGCCCGGCACATAATCGATCGGCAGCAAAGCGCCGAACTGCCGGTTCCCGGCCGCCCCCGCCGTTTCGCATTCGAGTACCCACTCTCCAATGCCGATCCGGCTAACCGCCGTATAATCAAGATCGTTCAACGAGAACCGGCTGCCCTCCGCCACATCGACCGGCACGTCCTGTGCACCGTAAAATCGCCCCTTACGGCGCGCCTTCGTGGCCGGCTGCCGCTCGATGCCGAACTCGGCCGTCCGCCGAGACAAATACTCGCCGCTGGCGGTGTCGGCAAACGCCAGATTAAAGCTTGTATCGAGCTCAATGTACATTTGCGCCAGCTCCGCCGCCGCGGGGGCGAGCGCGTCGTAGATCACGCTTCCTTCCCGTTTGTCGATCGTATCCGGCACCCGCTCCAGCATGCGGGATAAAATCGCTTCATAGGTCTGATGTTCATACATTTGCATTCACCTCCATGCGGAAATCGCCGTAAATGGAGTTCACCGTAAAGCTGACGTCCGCCTCGTCGCCCTGTACGCCAATCGCAAAATCGGCCACTTCCGAGATGCGGTCGTCCTGCAGCAGCGCTTCGCGAATCCGCCTCTGCAGCTCCGAGCGGACCAAGCCGGGGCTTGCTCCAATCAGTCCTTCCCGCTCAAAGCCGTAATCGCCCGTGTAAATCAGATGGGCGAACCGCTCCGTATGCAATATTTTGTAAACCGCCTGTTTCACCGCGTCCAACCCATCCGTCATGCCGTCCATCCGCCCTTGCCGCACATCGAGCTTGTACGTGCGGCCCGGCATCGCCACGGGGACCGTATCCGGCAACAGGCTCGCTCCCTGAGGAATCATCCGCTCACCACCTTGTCCCACACGACGTATTTCTGGCCGCCCTGCATGCGCAGCAGCAGCACGTTATCGCCGGCCGCCAGACCCTCGCGGATAACCGCCTTCGGGGCCGACGGCCCGGCGACTTCCGGCGGCCAATCCAACTCATAACGGGTCAGGTGGGCGGGGACCACCAAAAAATCCCGATCGATCGTAAAGCGCTGGTCGACTAGGATTTCAAGCGGAGCCGTATTCGTTACTTTGCCGAACAGCACGGCCACCGGGCTTGCGGCATCGACCGCCCCGGCGCCGAGCTGGCGGATTCTGTTCGCCAACCCCATCAAATCACCTTCAAATCTATGGAAATGGTATAATCCCCCCCACGAAATTGGTGGGAGCATTCGTCGATCAAAAAGTACTGGTCGATGCCCAGCGCGCCGATCTTCACCGCCACGTAACAGCCCGCCCGCACCTGCGGCTGGCCGAGCGCCTCCAGCTTCAGCCGCTTGGTTTCCCGATTTCTCAGCTTCTGAAGCTGATCCAGCAGTTTGCCGATCTGCGCGGCATTCTGGTTGTCGTCGACCTTGTCGTAATAAATGAGCCGGCCCCATTTGGCGATCGCCGCTTCATCCTTAGCCATATAAACATCGCGGTGCCCCGTAGTTTTGTTGTCTTGCACCAGCTTGAACTGGTTGTACGTGTCGCTGTCGATGCTTTGTTCAAACGAGTAGCCGTGAAGCAGGCTGTCGTCGCCGAGCTGCAGATCGAGCCGCATTTCCTCGGCGGCGTCGCGCACCGCCAGCGCCCCGAATTCATCGTAAAAGTTGTATATTTTCCCCGTATGGATCAACGTATGGTCAAACGCCTCCGAAATGAGATCCAGCAGCTTCTTCCCGTCCCCCACCAATGCGGGAATGACATACTTCGTATCGGCGATATGCCCCCATTTAAGGCCGACATCGCCGGCAATCCGTTTCACGACCGCGGCGGCGGTGATATTTTTGAACACGTACGTATCTTTGGCGTTCAAATAACGGATCTGGTCGTAGCACTTGACGGAGATTTCTTCGCCCTGTCCGCGATTCACGGTAAACACGTACCCGTAAAAAAGCGGACGATCCTCCCATTTGGCCCAAACGACATTGCCGTTCGCGGCCGTAATATTCGGGACGGCGACCATTCGGAAATCCAAACTGCTTGGCTGGGCGGCGCGAGAGGTTTTCCAGGTGGCCTCCGTCACCAGGCCGGAAATGTCCCACACGGTGCCCAGCTTATCGTCAAGCCAAATCTGCAGCAAGCGATTCACCTCTTCTCATGGCAGCTTCAACACCTTGCCCACCGGCAGCCGGCGCAGCTCGCTGTCTTGAATACCGTTGAGCTTCTGAATTTCCTTGTATCTGGCGCCGTTGCCCAGCACTTTTTGCGCGACCTTCCACAGGCTGTCGCCGGACACCAACGTATATGTCTTCGGCTGAACCCGGGGGTCGGGCCGGGTCGGAACGCCGCCCGCCGCGGCCTTGCCGCTCCCCTTCTGCCCGGTGAGTACTTTTTGCGGCGTGTAGTAACGGTATTCCTTCAATTTAAGGTCATAGCTGATATCGCCCACGGCCCCGCCCGATTCCGAGTATGTGAAGCTCTCGATGCTGACCGGTAAATTCAGATTGAGCGTTGAGCCGGTAAATACGAGATGCAGCGGCTTTTGATAGGAGAGCCAGCGTTCAATCGATTCATAATAATGGATCGGCTCCTGAAAAGACTCGGCTGCCCGCTCGCCGGCATATAGCGGTTGGGCCGGAAAAATCCCGGAAAACGAAATCTCCACCAGCTTGTGCCCCGTGAGCACATGGATTTCGCCAAGCCGGGAAATTTCGTACGTCTTGCTGTTCCCCGCTTGCGACACTTCGATTTTCTCCGGCAACACAGGAAAAAGAATGCTTTCTTCCCGATTGTTATAGAAAAGCTCCAACGAATAACTCATGCGTACACCCCCGCTGCGCTGGTGGCAATTTCCTCTTCCAGCATCTGCTCGATCTGCGTAACGATGCTGTGGATATCCGCTTCTTTGGCAACCGGCCCGGTGTTTACGGTGACGGTCGGCGTCAGCGTCGTAAAGTTCTGGATTGCCGTTACTTCCGCCAGTTCCCGCATCATCTTGAGATCCTCCGAGGAAATATCCACGGTTTCATTGATGCGATCCACGCTGCCGACATTCCCGACGCTGCCGATATTGGCGACATTCGCCCCTTGCCCCGCGGCCGATGTCATATTTTTACCCGGCGTCTTGCCGAAGCCGGACTTGGCTGAGTTCAGATTATTCGCCATCTTGTCGAACCCCTTCGCCCCGACGTCACGGCCATGATTAAAAGCACTGGCTACGTTTTTATATTCCATCCTGCCCAGACTAAAGACCTTGTCGGACTTGTCCGGAGGTTTTAAGCCGTCCAACTTACTTTTAAGCTTGTCGCTGAGCGCATGGATATTGGTCTCGTCAAACAGCTCCATTTGCTTTACATTCGTGCCAAACAGATTATTGAATCCTTCGATCAACTTGTTGATGCCTTTTAAAGCCCCGTTGATCGCTTGAAGGATCACGCTCATGAACCCGCCGGCAAAATCTTCGGCGGAACGCAGCATGTTGTACATATACCCGCCGAACGTCATCGCCAAATCGTAAATCAGCTTTTGGATGGCATAAACCGGGTCGATGAACAGATTCAACAAAAACTCCACGAAGCTGACCAGCAAGTTGTAGAGTAACGCGACCTGGTTGTGCAAATAGGCAAACAAGCCGTAAAACAGGCCAACGACAAACCCGACGATCTCCTGGGCGGACACCCCGAATTTCATCAGGACGGCCACGAGTATCCCGATCACGGCAATGATCAGCAGCACCGGCCAATAGGCGGCAAGCCAAGCGATCCCCTGTGCCACGATCGGCGCGACCATCGACCAGAGAAGCACCCCCATCAGAGCCAAGCCAGCGCCGATCCCGAGAAGGATCATGTTGGCAGAAGACCCGTTTGCGGTCAGCATCTCGAAAAACGAAGCCGCCCCTTGAACCAAGTCGCTTAAAAAAGTCCCCACGATGCTTAGCCCCGCTCCCAAGCCGCTGATGAAGTTTTTGAACGCATCGCTGTTGAAAACCGCAAGCATGGCGTCAAACATCGGACCGAGGGCGTTCAGGCCTTGACGGCCTATGGAACCGAGTTGGAAGTTCAAGGTGTCCACCGCCCGCTTCCACTTCACCGCCGGCGAGTCCATCATCGACTCCAAAGCGGCCTGCGTCATCTGCTGTTTGTTCAACAGCCCGTCCATCGCCGCGATCATTCCGCTTACGTCTCCCTGCTTAACCGCCGCTTGGACCGCGCCGTTATCCAACGCGGCTGCAGGAATCTGATAGTCCGAGCTTAAAGCCTTCGTATCGCCGGACAGCATTTGCGAAAGCGCGCCGGTCGCTCCCTCAAGACCCTTCCCGGGGTTTAGCTGCGAAAGCCGCATCGCCAGCAGGTTCAGCTTCTCCAACTGCGCGGGATCGGTCGTTTTCGTCATAAACTGCTGGGTGCCGGCCAGGGCGGCGTTGACGTTCTGCCCATACTTCAAGGCCTGGGCCGCCGTCCGGTCGAAAATCTGCTGACCCGCCGCCGGGCTTCCGGCCCGCAATGAAATTTGATCCAGCGCGGTTTGCTGCTTGGCTCCATCGCCGAGGATGCTACCGAGAAACGACTTGCCCGTTGCCGCAACTTTCTTCAAATCAATGTTCTTCAATGCCTGAACAAATTTGTTGCTCTTCTTGGCGGACTCATCCGCCGCTTGATTAAATTCTCGCTGGGCTTTCGTCGCCAGCATGATCTCCCGATGCGCCTGCATTTCGGAGGATATGACTTGCTGGATGGCCTTTACGAACGCCTGCATCGCCAATGCGCCGCGGTTCATCGCTTGCTCGGAGGCGTTCCAAACGGTGACCGTCCGCTCGGTCTGCTGAATGACTTGGGGAAGCATATTGCTCATCCCGTCGTACGCTTTGAGCATGGATGTTGCACTTGCCAAGGCTTCACCTTCTTTCCCGGCAGGAAATTCACTTTTTCTTCGCCGCTTTTTTCTCGGTTTTGATGATCTCTTGAATCATCGCAATGAGCGCCGCTTTTTGCTTCAGGCCCAGTGCGGCAAAATCCCACGGCATCAAGTTGAAGCGATTCAGAGCAAAGAGGGCGCAGACCGTTTCGCCGTCGCCCTCGTCGATCAGTTTTTTACTTCATCCGCCAGTTCGTTGACGCTTTTGTCGAAACCGTTAATTTCCTGCACCTTCTGCACGAGGGTGGCGTACTCGCCGGGGAGCAGCATTTTGCGGAGACATTGGTCCGCGCCCATCACCTGGTAGGATTGCTGAAGCTCGGCGTTTTTCAAATCCGGGAACACGACGCTGGCGACCGCCAGCTTGGCCAGATATTCGTCGGTGTTCGTCTCGAAGCTGACCATCCCTTTGTCCTTGACTTTGCGCTGGCAGGATTTGCGGATTGCCTCGTTCTCCTCCTCGGTCATGCTGCGGAGCCGCCATGGCACCGGCGCGCCTTGCTCGTCCTTAAAACGCTCGGACACGACGACTTCCTCCACCAGGCCGGCGGCGGCATTTTGCGCAAAAAAAGCAGATAAAGAGCTCATTCGTGAATCTCCTCCTGTTTCGGTTATTTATTGGATTAGTTGGTCGGCGCGACCGTATTAAACGATTCGATAATGTCGTAGTCCTCGAACGTAAACGGGATTTCCTCGTCGAGCATATCGTCGGCGGTGGCGTCGAATTTGGCGGCGATGATACTGTCGATGTTGCAGCCCCGCAGGAACACGGTTTGTTTGCCCGCGCCGCTGCCCGGCTGCTCGTTCGTAATCATCAGGTCGAACCAGAAATCGGTCCCGTTCTTCACGTAGTCCTTCATCAGATTGCGGAAAACCGAGGAAACGTAATAAATCGTCAGCGTGCCCGTGCCTTTCCAGCCGGCCGACCGCTGCGGCGTGCTCGTTCTGCCCAACGTCGGGACGTCCACCTTCGTCTTCTCGATCGTCGATTCCAGCGTTTTGGCGTAGAACAATTCCTCCGTCCGCCCGTTGACTTTCATGAACGCCTTGGCTTGTTTCCCGCTAACTGCATCTTTCACATTAAAAAAAGAACCTGCCATCGCTTCGTCCTCCTTAGTTGACCGTGACGGTCATGTAGATTTTTTCGATGCTGTCCACCGGCTGCACGTTCAGGTTGATGACGACGGCATCCCCGTCGATGCCGGGCAGCACTTCGAGATCGCTCTCCGCGTCAAAGTTCTGGATCGCCCCGATGCCCTGCAGGCCGTCCAGGTAGCTGAGCACCTCGCCTTTCAGCAAATTGCGGCCGTCCGCGTGATTGCCGATTTTCCCGATGTAGCTTGCCGTGAACGTGCGCTGAATGTCGCGCGCAATTGTGTCGAGCACCCGCACGACACGGTTTTTGCTGAAGTGCTTGGCTTTATCGGCCGTGAACGTAGTCAGCGTATTGATATCCTGCTGGATTTGCACCTTGCCGTTGGCTGCCGTCAGCACCAGTTCGCCGTTTTGCAGCGCCCGGATCATCTCGCTGTACGTGAATTTCGGCGATACATCGACCGCATTCGGAATTTCCGCATAGGTGAGCGATTCAT
This sequence comes from Paenibacillus sp. JL3B1040, assembly GCF_057063165.1. NCBI lineage: Bacteria > Bacillati > Bacillota > Bacilli > Caryophanales > Paenibacillaceae > Paenibacillus > Paenibacillus tiangongensis. The sequence continues at coordinate 5,586,956 of NZ_CM169317.1, forward strand.
TGATGGCCGCCGCCGCTTCCATCGCGGCGATTTCCCACAGCAGGTAAATCGGCTCCACCGTCAACCCGTCCTTCGTCACGACGCCGTTCTTCAGACTGATGACCCCTTCGTAGTCGGCTTGCGGGTAGTTATAGAGGACGGTGACGATCTTCTTGCCCTCCTGCTCACGCAGACGTTTCGTGTAGGCCACGGCCAACTGCTTCAGCGCCGCATCGTCGCTCGGCAAGCCCAGCACGTCGAACTCTTCCGCCTCCAAGACCGTCAATGCCTCGGTCCAGTCGCCGATGCCGCCGGTGCCTTCCTTGCCGCCTGCCAGCATCGTTCCCGCCGTTTCGGTCAGCTCGCCGCTGCCCGCGAATGTGACGAAGTCGTTACTCGCAAGTTCCTCGGCTGTGCCGACGGTTTGCGCGTCCACTTCTTCGCCTTCCAGCAGCGTGCGCACTTCGTAGGCGTTCGGCAGATCCACGCTGGCCTGTACGATGATCTGCAGGTCGTTGCCGCGCGTCCCGCCGTATTTGGCGGTCGCCGTCAAATTGCCGATCGCGGCGGTCGCTTGTACGGAACCCTTCGCGCCCAACCGGTAGATCAGCACCTTACTGGCGTGCGCCATCGCCGCTCCGATATGGCGAATTCGCGCGTCAGCCGCATGATAACCCAATAACTTCAGGGCGTTTTGCAAAAAGGATTCCGCCTCCAGCTTGATCACGCCGCCGGGGCCCCAAGGCAGCGGCGCCGGGAAAGCCGCCACCCCGCGCTCGCCGACCGTGCTTGCCGCACGGGGCGCCGATTTGAAATTGATGTACGTACCCGGAGATACTTTGTTTTGCGTTGTCCATGTGCCGTTAGCCATGTTCCTTCACTCCTCTTCGAATAAATGATTGTACCGCCTGCTCGGCCTGAGCCACCGTATAGAACGCCCCGTCCGCCAACGCGACGTGCAAAATGTCCTTCTCCACGCCATTGAAACGTTTGGCCGCGAGCAGTTGCGCCTTGGAAAACGTCCGTTCCGCCGGTTTTGCCGGCTTGTCCGCTTTCTTCTTAAACCCCATGCTTGATCTCCCCCTCCTGCCGGAGCGTCCCCATCTTCACCACTTCGCCGGCCGGCGACCAGACGATCTGGGTGAACGTCAGATCCAGGTGCAGCGTGCCGCCCTCCTTCCATTCGGCGCTCATGCCCGCTCCGGGGGTCAGCCCTGTGTCCGACGCGAAGTCGGCGAACAGTTCATAGAGCTGCTCCGCCATGTCATAAGCCGCCTCCCGCCGGCTTTCGCCGGAAGGGACAAACTGCACGCCGAGCGAATACGTCCGCTTGAAGCGGCGATTCAGCTCGCGGACCTGCTCCGACTTCGACAGCTCCACGAACAAGCTCGGCGCCGGCAAGGGTTCCGAGCTCCGCTCGGTGTAAACCGGCAGCTCCGGAAACCGGGCCGTGAGCGCGGCAGCCACGCGCCGCACCACGTCATTCAAGGTCATCTGCGTCAATTTCTCACCTGCCTTTGCTTGCTTTTGCTTTTCCCGCCCTTGTTCCAGGGACCACCCGACCGTCTCTTTTTTCGGCGAACCTCCGCTTGCCCACTGTTCGCACGCCCTTCCTCTATAGCGCCTACCTGGTTTCTTCAACCCATGCAAGGGGCCCGTCCGAAGCGATGACTGGCTGTAGGGTTCCTGAAACCGTCGAGAAAAAAGCAGGGCCGCGAAAGTCTCATTCACGGCTCTGCTTATGGATGAAGTTTTATCTTCTTCGACACTATCATTGTATCTCGGTTCGGCGGCCGCCATCGGCCTATATGCGGACAAGAGGAGGACAGTTAGCGGACAGGTATGCGGGGAGCAAAAAAGACTTTACTTAGGGCTCAACCCGAAAAACGGTGCTTCCTTTCAGCCATCCATAATTCAGAGATACTTAACTTTTCTAAAATAGCGCCATTTTCTTCCGCTATAGGTTCGCTTAGGTTTTTCAACGAAAATGCACTCTTCCCAACAATTTCACTGACCGCGGTCACTAATTCATTGAATAATGGCATCGATAGCTTTATAATGATGCTGTTTATATTAAATCCTTGGTTGTGAAAATTTTCACCACATTTCTTGTGAGGCTAGGGATGAAAGGAGGAACGCCAATGCCTAGAATTGGAATGAGCGAACTGTTGGTGATCCTGGTGATTGCTCTCATCGTCTTCGGGCCGTCGCGGCTGCCGGCGCTGGGGAGAATGCTGGGCCGAACGACGGGTAAGCTTAAGTCCTACGCCGGCACAATCACAGAGGAGCTGGAACAGTTGGACAAGGCTGCCGAAACGGGAGCTACGACCCAATCCACTCCATCGATGGCCACTGCAGCGGATCATGCACCCTCGTCCCCAGCAGCAAGCGCGGGAAAGGACGAGCAGGAACCCGGATCGCAGACGGCATAAGATAGGGCGTAGGAATGCCAAGAGGTGGTTGCTTGAAAGGAGGTGAACGTCATGGGGAAAATCGGCACGATGGAAATCATCATCATCGCTTCCATCGCCTTGCTCGTATTTGGTCCTACCAAACTGCCTCAGCTCGGCAAAGCGGTGGGCAAAACGATATCCAATTTCAAGCGGGGCGTAGCGGACTCCGGATTGGACGAAGCGAAAGAACCACAAGAGAACAATGCCTAAGCGCTTTGAGTCAGCGGTGCGTAATAAGCAAGGTAGAAAGGAAGGGCTGATTGTGAACCCCACTGATCCGGGCGAGGAGCAGCAGGAGACGATGTCGTTGGTCGAGCATCTCGGCGAGCTGCGTAAGCGACTCATCGTCGTAGTGATTTTTTTCCTGATCGCAACGCTTGTAAGCTTTCAGTTCGTCAACGGGATGGCCGACAAGCTGATGGAGCTGGGCAAAGAATATCGCTTCGTGTACCTGTCTCCGTCCGAGCTGTTCATGCAATTCATATGGCTGTCCGTGATCGCCGCGATCGTCCTGACGGCGCCGGTGATTCTGTACGAGCTATGGAAATTTATCTGTCCGGGATTAAAGAAACGGGAGAAAACCGCGATAGGCATGGCTTTGTTTACCGGCTTCTTCTTCTTCATCGCAGGGGCAGTATTCTCCTATTTTGTCATCATTCCCGTCATGCTGCGTTTTTTTATCAGTTCGTCAGCCGGCCTAAGGGTTGAACCGATGATATCCATCGCCAATTATATCGGATTTATCACCTCCAACATGCTGACCTTTGGACTGATTTTCGAGATGCCGGTGCTGGTCATGGCCTTAACTCAAATTGGGCTGCTGCAGCCAAAATGGCTCGCCAAGAATCGCGGAACCGTCATCGTGGTCATCTTTATACTCGCTGCGATCATTACGCCGCCCGACGCCATTTCGCTTACCATCGTGGCTGTGCCTATGGTTTTGCTGTATGAACTCAGTATCACGCTGGGACGAATCCTGCAGCGGGGCAAGCGGCAACGACAGATCGCGGAGACCGAAGCGGTTTAACGAGAAAGTTCATGCATTATTCCTGAGAGAAGCGAAAGGAGCAGAATATGGATTATCAAGAACAAGACCAACTCGATCACAATAACCAAATGGAACCCAAGAACGGCAAAACGGCAAAACCACGCAAAGGTGTAACGCGGCGGGACTTCATTAAAGGCGCGGCTGCAGGTGCGATGGGCCTTGCCACAATGGGCGTATTAAGCGCCTGCTTCGGAGGCAAGGAAGACAAAGCGGCGCCGCAAAACACGGACGCCAACAGTGCTGCAAGCGGCAGCGCAGAAGGAAGCAGCAAAATTGTCGTTGGCAACGCAGGCGGAGGCACGCCGGCCTGGATGACGCCGCCGGATCCGATTCCGTCCAGCAAAATCGTGAAAACACTCGACACGGAAGTGCTGGTTCTTGGTGCCGGTTACGCCGGCGTGGCCACGGCTTGCTCCGCGGCGGAGCGCGGCGTTAAAGTCACCGTTGTGGAGAAGAGCGCCCGTTGGAACGGTCGGGGCGGCGGCTCCGGCGTAGCCGATTCGCGGCTGATGCGGAAAATGGGACTGTCCATCGACAAAGAAGCCGCCCAAGCGGAATGGATCCGCACCTGCGGCAGCCGCGTTAATGAAGCGTTGGTTTCGTTATTCTTCAATCGCTCCGGCGATGCTATGGACTGGCTGCTGGATAAAGCAGAAGCCGACAATGCCATGGTCATGATCTGGGGCGGCTATTCCAAGAGCAAAATGTATCCCGACGAGCCCGGTTACCATATGATCATGGGCGGGGATCATGTTGCCGAGGGCGATTTTGCCTCCGTCGCTTTGTTATACAACGATTCCGTCAAAGCGGGCGCCGAATACGTCTTTAATGCGCCGGCCAAGCAGTTGGTTAAGGAAGGGGACAAAGTCGTAGGGGCCATTATCGAGACATCGGAGGGTTATGTGCGTTATAACGCCTCCAAAGGCGTGGTCATTGCGACAGGCGACATTGCCGCCGACCCGGATATGGTCGCTTACTATGCTCCAATCGCCCAGAAAGCCGTGGAGTCCCAATACACGCCGGTGGGTGTCAATACAGGAGACGGCCATAAGATGGGGCTTTGGGTAGGCGCCGAAATGCAGGACGGACCGTTCCCGACCATGATCCATCCGCAAGCTTATGCCTGGTTCCACGGGCCATTCATGTTCGTAAACAACGACGGCAAACGATTCTTTAACGAGGCAACCTGGGTTCAGGCCAAATCTTTGAACATCATGGCACAGAAATGCGGCAACGTAGCCTACTCTATATTCGATGCCAATTGGTTGCAGGATCTGGTGAAGGGACTTCCCGAAGGCGGGGGGATGTTCTGGGACAGCTTCCGGCCAGTCGGCGCCGAATTCGATACGAAGGAGCAGCAGAACACCCTTGATGGGTATATCAAGCAAGGACTTGCCTTCAAGGCCGACAGCTTGGAAGAGCTAGCCGATAAGATTGGGGTAAATAAGGAGAACTTCCTGGCGGAAGTAAAACACTATAACGAGCTTTGCGCAGCCGGCAAGGATACGGACTTCTATAAAGATTCCATCTTCCTGACCTCAGTGCAAAAAGCGCCCTTCTATGCCACAAAGGTTGGACCGGCCCTGTTATCCATTGTTGGCGGATTATCCGTTAACGACAAGCTGCAATGCCTGAATAAAGACGGAAATCCGATCGAAGGTCTATACGCGGTAGGCAATGCGTCCGGCAGCGCCTACGCCGTCGACTACCCGATCAACATTCCCGGCAACTCCCACGGCCGTTGCTTAACCTGGGGTTACGTGCTGGGCGAGCAGTTTGCCGCTCTCTAACACCTAAAACCTAGAACCAAATCCCTTAAGAGCAGGATGGCTTGGCAGAGCCGTCCTGCTTCTTTTTGTCGGCAAAGGCGCTAACAGAACCGATCCATCTTCACTTTAAACGATTTCTGACAAGGGATCAAATGAACCGGACGGGTCGCAAAAATGTGAACCGGGCAAGTAAACGCGAATGCGCCCTCCTATTCCTTCTTCCCTCTCCGCTGCGCCAAAATCTGCGGGATGTGCAGCTCGCGCAGGATGGGCACGATCTCCTGAACGCTGGTTTTCCCGAACTTCTTCAGGATGCTGTTGATCTGCGATTTGAGCGTCGAGGTCTCGACGTGCCGCAGCTTGCAGATTTCCTGGCGCGTGTAGCCCTTCATCAGGAGCTCCAGCACTTCCAGTTCCGTCGAGGTCAGCTGCGACAGAATATAAAAGTTGTGAAGCAGGCTGTCTTCGGTCTTCTTGATGCGCTGGAACTCGCGAGTGATTTTCCCCGCAATGTTGGCGTGGAGGGAGGGACGATCTTCGTACGCATCCTTGATCGCTTGCAAAATTGCGTCGGCGGGCATGTTCTTGAGCAAGTAGTTGGTAGCCCCGAGCTCGAAGGCGCGAAACACGGCTTCGTCCGTATCCATAACCGTCAACATCACCACTTTGACCTCCGGCATGTAATTTAGGATTTCCTCGGTCGCCCGAAGTCCCGCCTGCTTGTCTTCCAGCTCGATATCCATCAAGATTACGTCCGGCTTGTTCAACGCGGCCAGCATCGTGCCTTCATATCCGCTCGATGCGCTGCCCACGCATTCGAAGTCCTTATCCTTCGACAAGATCATCCGATACCGCTTGGCGATCAATGGATCATCCTCCACAATCAACACTTTGATTGCCGGTCTACTCATGTCGTTCCTCCTCTCCTTCAGCTTTTGGCTACCGACAGCAGCGGCAGAACGATTCGGAACGTACTGCCCTCGCCCGGCCGGCTCTCCGCATGGATTTTCCCGCCGTGGGCGGTAATGATCGAATGGCTGATGGACAACCCCATCCCCCAGTTGGTGGCCGTCGGTTTGGAGGAATAGAACGGCTTGAAGATTTGCCGCACCTGCTCCTCCGTCATGCCCGCCCCGTTATCCGAAATGGTTAGTTCCAGCCATTTGTTCCTCACGATCATTTCGATCGTCAGTCGTCTCGCCTTGTCGGGCACGTACTCCAGCGCATCCGCAGCATTGGACACGATATTTCCTATCGCTTGCGACAGATAATAGGGATCGGCCATAATCACGGGTTGCTTCACAGGCGGAGCATACCCCACCTGAATCTGCTTCAATTCGGACTGCATCTCTAGCAGCAGCTTGTCCAACAGCTCGGTCAAGGCGACCGGCTGCAGCTCGATTTTTGATTTCAGCGTTTGCTGGTGCACGGAATCCAGACGCTCATATACCTTGCGGCAGCGCTGCTCGATCACGCGGACTTCCGCGACCGCCTCGGGCGACTGCGTAAGCATGTTCTCCAGAAATTCAGCTTGCGCCATGATTGCCAGCAGCTCGTTTTTCATGTAATGGCTGAATACGCGGGAGGTCATCAGGGCGGAATCGATATTGGTGGAAATGACCGACTCCTGGTTTTTGATGCTGTTCTGGATGCGCGTATATTGATAGATACCGTACAAGCTGATCAGCAGGCACAGTCCCGCAATATAGGGAAGCAGCGTGTAGATGGACGGGTTCCCGACCAGGTTGATCGGCTTGTAGTGCACGAAATGAGCTGCCTTGGACACTTTGACGAGCACGTCCGGGGCCCAGTAGTTGATGTAATAATACGTCACCTGGACGGAGACGTAAGAAATCAGGATCATCGCGATATTGCTGCGGATTTGCCGTACTTTCGGCGCGTCGTATAGGGCATAAACCAGCAGCACGATACCAGCCGCAAGGTATAACGTGTTCAAGATGAAAGTAAATGCATGCAGCGTCTCGTACATCGACACGATGGCTTGGGAGCTCATGATCTCGGGATACAGCTTATAGTACAGGTTCGCGTAAAAAGAAGGATCGTATACGATCACCTGGATCAAACAAGGCACCGCCAGCCCCGCCAACAGCCATACCCCTCGCTGCAAATGCACGTGGAAGGCGAAATAGATCGCCGAGCACAAGCTTGCGTACACGAACACAACCGTAGAGAGATTCAGCAAGCGGATCAGGCTGAGTCGGGAAATCGGCAAAAACATAAATTGGTTCTGCAAATCGCGGCTGATGCCGAAGTAGTCTTCCAGGCTATAGTAATAGTACGCATCCTTGGACATGTATATAATGAGGCAGGAGACAACGACCAAATAGGAGAAGCCCATGAGCAGCATAAATAACGTGGCCTTGGTATAGCGCTGCTGTATCAGGCAGAAGACGGCGATGGCGATGAAGAGTATGAATACCAGGAAAATGAACAAAGCTTGTCCCCTCCCTCTTCGAAGTACTTCATTGTAGTCCAAGGCCCTCCGAATGTAAAGGTTGAAATTTCGTACAACCGTAGGGGCCCGGGCTGCGTTGGAGTACGCGGGAACCCCCCAATCGCATGGCTTCGCCGGTATGCCGCCGACGATAAAAGTTCAACCTTACGAGAATAGACTCACCCGCTTAGACTGTAAATATAACACAGACATAGGAGGGGTTAAGAATGATTCGAAAGCAAACCCGCATTGGTATCGCGGCAGCGCTCGCGCTGATGCTCACGCTGGTCGGCTGCGGCTCGGGCAGTGATGAAAGCGCCGACAAACCGAGCGAGTCCGATAAGGTCGTCCTCGACTACTACACCTGGACCGACGAGGCCGATTACATGCAAAAAATCGTCGACGCGTTCAACGCGCAAAACGGCGATATCGAAGTCAAAATGACCACCATCAGCAACGATGCCGACGAATACAACACGAAGATCATGAACAACTTGTCCGGCGGCTCCAAAATGGACGTCTACAGCATGAACGGAACCTCCAGCCTGGGGCTCTACGCTTCCAAGGGCCAATTGGTCGACCTGACCGAGCAAGTCAAAGCGGCCAATCTGGACGTCGGCGCTTACGGGCCCAGCTTCCAGGACATTAGCAACGTGCTGACTGAGGGCAAATACTACGCCCTCCCTTACCGCACCTCAGAGTACGCTTTGTTTTATAATAAGAAGCTGTTCGACGACGCCGGCGTCCCTTATCCCGAGCAAATAACCTGGAACGAATACGCCGAACTGGCCAAGAGCCTCACTAAAGGCGACGGGTCGGACAAGCAATGGGGCGGCTATTTTGCCGATTGGCTGGTTGCTCCGTTGGGCGCGCTGCAGGAAGGCGCCACGATCCTGGACGACGATCTGTCCCCGGTTACGAACTGGCTCGATTATTTGAACCGGCTCTACTACACGGACGGCTCCCATATGAGCTACAAGCAAATGAAGGCGGAAAGCATCGACTGGATCAAGCAATTCGAAAGCGGCAACGTCGCCATGCTCGTCAACGGCGAATGGACGCTCAACATGCTGAAGGCGGACATCGCCGCCGGCAAAACCGACATCGAGTTCGACATGGCCCCGCTGCCGCTGCCGGAAGGCATGAAGGATCCGATCACCGTAGGCGGCGTGAGCACCTTCATCGGCATCAACCCGAAAAGCGAATACGGCGACGCCGCGTTCAAATTCGTACAGTTCGTCGCCGGCGAGGAAGGCGAATCGATCATCGCCGAGTCGAGCGTGCTGCCGGCATACGCCAGCGACAAGACGAAGGCAGCGTTCCTGAACGCCACCGGAACCCAGGGCAGCGGCTACTTCTTCGAAGCAAACACGGTCGTCGAGAACCAGCCGGTTCCGCAAATCGACGAAGTGAACCGCGTCTACAACGAACAGCGCGACCTCTTCCTGTTCCAGGAGCAGGATGCGGCCACGGCGATCCAAAACTTCGCAAAGGAACGCCAATCCGTGCTGAACCGATGACCGCGTCGAGTTGGATATGGCAAGACTTTCGGCTTCCGCGATCCGTCACGGAGGCCGAGCCTCTTTTCGCGGGAGTTAAGACAACTTACAGGAGGTGGCCTTGATGATCAGCCAACGGCTGCGCGGCTTCAAGTCATACGTTCCGGGGACGTTATTCATCCTCCCGGCCTTCGTCTTGTTCGCGGTATTCATTTTTATTCCGTTAATCTATGGCCTGGGCATGAGCTTCACCGATTACGGCGGGTTTAACCTGAAGGCAAACTTCGTCGGTGCGGGCAATTACGCCAAGCTGTTCCATGACGATTATTTCCTGATTTCGCTCAAAAATAACATCATCTATACGCTCGTGTTCGTCCCGCTTACGGTGCTGCTCGCTTTGCTGTCCGCGGTCGCGTTGAACGGCGTGCGGCATTTGCGCAAATATTTGCGCATGGCGTTTTATTTTCCGCAGATCACATCCATGGTTTCGATCGCCATCGTGTGGGGCCTGCTGTTCAATCCGATGTCCGGACCGATCAACACGGTGCTGAAAGGGATCGGCATCGCGAATCCGCCGGAGTGGCTGATGTCTTCGCATTGGGCGCTGCTCGCGGTTATTCTCGTAGCCGTGTGGAAGAGCTTCGGCTACTATATGATCATCTTGCTGGCCGGTATCCAGGGCATCCCGGAGCATCTGTACGAATCCGCCAAACTCGACGGGGCCAACAAGTTCCAGCAGTTTGTGTACATTACCCTGCCAAGCTTGTCGCCTACCCTGTTCATGGTGCTGGTGCTGACGATCATCAACTCGTTCCAGGTGTTCGATCTGGTGTCCGTCATGACCGACGGGGGGCCGGGCCGCTCGACCAACGTGCTTGTCTTCCGCATTTACCAGGAAGCGTTCATCCATTACCGCATGGGCTACGCCGCAGCGATGTCAGCCGTGTTGTTCCTCATCATTATGGTCATATCCCTCATTCAATTCCGGATGGAAAAGAAATGGGTCACTTACTAGAAGGGGGGAGGACTTGATATGGCTACTCCGAATAAAGGCCGTCCGCTCTATTACGTTTTGCTTGCCGTCCTGGTGATCTGCTCGGTCGCCGCGTTGTTTCCGTTTCTCTGGATGATTTCGACCTCGCTGCGAACGGACGTCGACCTGTTCAAGAACCCGACGAATTGGATTCCGCAAACGTTGTATTTGGACAATTACCGGGAGGTATGGCAGGCCATTCCGTTCGGCCAATACGTGTTAAACACCGTGAAGCTGTCGGTGGTCATCACCGTCTTGCAGGTGCTGATCTGCTCTATGGCCGCTTACGCGTTCGCCAAGCTGAAGGTGCCGTTCAAAAGCGCCGTGTTCATCCTGTTCATGGCCAACCTGATGATGCCTTGGCAATCGATCATGGTGCCGCAGTTCGCCGTCGTCAGCCGACTCGGCTTGTACAACACGCACACCGGCTACATGCTGATCCAGTTGTTCAGCGGCTTTGGCATTTTCCTGATGCGCCAATTTTTCCTCAGCTTGCCGAACGAGTTGAACGAAGCTGCTCGCGTCGACGGCTACAGCGAATGGCGCATCTTCTGGAGAATCATGCTTCCGCTATCGGCGCCGGCGTTATCGACATTGACGATTTTTACGTTCACGTACATGTGGAACGACTATTTGGCGCCGTTGATTTATTTGAACGACGACGCCTTAAAGACGCTGCAGCTCGGCTTGAAGGCTTTCCAAACCGAGCATACGACGGATTACGGCCTGCTCATGGCCGGCACCGTTATTGCCACGATTCCGATGGTCGCGGTGTTCCTCGCCGGGGAACGGTTTTTTATCCAAAGCGTTGCGACAACGGGTATGAAAAACTAACATTATAAGGGATAGGAAGGGAAGGTGCTGATTCGTCATGACAACTTTGGACCATTATGTACAAGTATCAGGTGAGGACTTTGTCGCGGACGGGGAAAAGATCTTGTTCCGCGGCTTCGGCCTCGGCTCCTGGATGAACCTGGAGCATTTTATGATCGGACTGCCGGGAACGGATACGATGATCAAGCGGGCTTTTGCCGAGGTTTACGGCGAAGAACGGAGCCGGGCGTTTTTCGACCGCTTCCTGCTCGAGTTCGTCGACGACCGGGACTTCGAATTTCTGAAGCAACTGGGCGTGAACCATCTGCGTTTGCCGTTCAACTACAAATATTTTATCGATGACCAGCACCCGGAGGTGTTGAAGGAAGACGGCTTCAAGTATCTGGATCATGTCGTCGGCTTGTGCGAGAAGCACCAAATCTATGCGATCCTTGACCTGCACTCCGTGCCGGGCGGGCAGAACCCGGACTGGCATTGCGACACCGCCTCCGGTCTGCCGCTGTTCTGGGAATACGGCGCGCTGCGCGATACCGTGATCCGGCTATGGGGGCGTATTGCCCAACACTACAAGGACCAACCATGGGTAGCGGCCTACGACATCGTCAATGAGCCCTCCATGGTCACCAACGCGGAGGTGTTTAACGAGTTCTACCGCAAGGTGATCGCGGAAATCCGCAAATACGACGAGCGGCATATTATTTTCATTGAAGGCAATGCGTTTACGACCGACTTCTCGATGATCGATCCGATTGACGATCCGCAGGTGGCTTACGAGTTCCACTTCTATCCGTTTGTCGACGAACCGGCCGTGCTTACGCCTGAGATGGACCGCGCACGCCGCAAGGAGATCTTCGCGGAGGCGTTCGGCAAGCTCCTCGCGATTCGCGACAAATACAAGCGGCCCGTCTGGTGCGGCGAGCTGGGCCTCGTGTTCGAGCAAGAACAGATTGAGTTCCAGATGGAGATCATCGAAGACATGCTGGATCTGTGCGAGGCGAACGACGTATCCTGGGCGCTCTGGACGTATAAAGACGCCGCCACGATGGGCATCGTCTACCCGCGCGCCGACACGCCTTGGCGCCGGTTAACGGACGAAATCAAACAGGTGTGGAACCAGCATCAGGAGCAAGAGAAAGGCGAGGCCCTCGTCGACTATATGGCCGCGACTTATTTCAAGCCCATCTCCAAAGAGATGCGCTACCCGCTGCAATTCCGCATGCGTACGCTGATGCAGGTCATCTGCGTGGAGCAGAACCTGAAGCCGTTCCTTAAGAAGCGTTCCTGGGAGGAGATCGCGGAGCTTCCCGCCTCGTTCCATTGGGACCGGTGCGAGCATTGGGCGGAATTGGCCAGGCTGATTGAGAAGTATACGAGAGGCTAGGAGATTCACTGGCGATGCGAGGGGTATTCCTGCATCGCCATTTCTACTGGAGTTACTACTCCGCCGCGATCGCCCGGCTCATGATCTCCTGAACGATTGCGGTTTTAGCGTCGGCGTAGTGCTGCACGTGACGCCACACCTGCTGAGCCAAACTCCGCTTGACGCTGGCATAATTGTCACGGTCGGCGTCGTTGGCTCGCAACCAATCGCGAAAAAGCAGCATCCGTTCAATCTCGGACGCGCCTTCGCTGAACACGTGCAAATGGATGTCGGTTTCCGGTCCCTTGAACAACCGATGCTCGAACCACTCCGGTTCCCGTATCCGCAGAGTATACCCGGCCGCCTCCATAGCTGGAACATAGGACGGCTCGTCGGCCGAGTCCGCCACCACCAACAACATGTCTATGATAGGTTTGGCGCATAGCCCTGGCACCGAGGTCGAGCCGACATGCTCCACCCGCAATGCTTTGTTGCCTAGTATGGAACGCACCCGGTCTGCTTCCCGGTCGAAAAGTTCCGGCCAACGCGAATCATACTCGACGAGAGCGGTGGTTGCATTATGGGGTTTTCGCTCGCCTAACCTCCCCTACATATGTATGACCATTATAACAAATAGAGTCCCTCTTGGTTTTCGGCGGAGACTTAATGACTTGGTATAAATTCGCCATTGCCTTATAATGATTTGAGATTCCTAATATTTGGGAGGTCGTGAGCCGGATGCATAAATACAGCAATATCATATTGGACCGCAAGAAGAGGGAAAGTTTCAATGGGAGCGTTTATGATACCTACTCGTTTTTGCCTCGGATGGAGCTTCCCAACCGAAGTTATATTTTTTTGAAGAACGAAGTCGAGACGAGGGTGTGAAGGGGGAGGTTATTCATGGATTTGCGTCTGAAGTTTAATGAAGACGTTGTGAACTATGAGAAGATGCGCCCCACGTATGTGGAGGAGCTTTTTCAGGATGTGATTCGGTATTCAGACCTCAACCAGGGTAAGAGGGCCCTGGAAGTCGGCATCGGAACGGGCCAAGCCACCCTTCCTTTCTTGAACACCGGCTGCGAGATGACCGCCATCGAACTGGGGGAGGATTTGGCCAAGTTTTCAGCGGAGAAGTTTTCAAGGTTTCCTCAGTTCAACGTGATTCAGAGTGATTTTGAAAGCGTTAGATTGGAGCCTGAGCAATACGATTTAGTCTACTCCGCCACGGCGTTCCACTGGATCCCGCAAGAGATCGGATATCCCAAAGTGCATCAACTCTTGCGAAGCGGAGGCGTACTTGCGTTATTCTGGAATCGTCCGTTCCCGGCCCGGAAAGACGACCTGCATGAGGCCATGCAGCAAATCTATGCGAAATACGTCCCCTCCTCGAAAGAACCTAAGCCGCATACCGAACAGAAAAGCTTGGAAATGGTTCATACCCTTGAACAATACGGTTTCGTCAATGTGAACTTCAAATGGTATCATCAGAACCGAACCTTTGATGCGCCAGCCTACATCGCACTCCTCAATACGTATTCGGACCATCGGGCCTTCCCGGAGGAGCTACGCGTGCGCTTAGAGCAAGAGATGATCGAGGCTATCAACCATTACGGCGGAAAGGTCAACTTATACGATACCATCGATTTGTACTTAGCCAGGAAGCCGTAGCGGATTAGGGAAAGGAGGACGACATTTGAAGCGGAGAATGAAGGAGAACCTCCGCCGAAACATGAGATAGCGCACCTCCCTTTGAGAGGGGGTGCGCTGTCGAGTAAATCACCGGCAAATTAATTTCTATACACCCTGTCCAGTGCATCGAATATCATTTTTTCCGCTTCTTCAAACTGGTCATCGCGGCTCACTACAAAACCATGGCTGCTATCGGTCATTCTTCTTGCCGTAACGGATACACCTGCCTGTAATAACCTGTATGCATACTTTTCCGCATCTTCTCCACGGTAATCATCCCAACAAGTAATAATTATAGCTTCAGGTAATCCGATCAGCATTTCGTCCGGTGCAAAGATTGGAGACGCTGTGGGGTCCAGTCTGTAATCCTCGTCAATATAAGCGTCGTAATACAGTTGAGAAAGCCGCGCATACGCCGTCGGATCGAGATCCTTTTCTTCGTCTACAAAAGCACTGTCTCCTGATCCGAATCTGGATAATATACGTAAATATGGGTTTCCCCGTCGCGTGTCGGAACCATCATTTCCTCCGTCTTGCCGACCTTGAATTTGTTCATCAACGCTTCGCTGACTTTATCCTCATCGCTTCGCAACATTTTGATGAGCTGTTCCTGTTCCTTCGATAGCGTGGACGTACCCGCATAGACCGAAGGCACACTCAACAAGAAGGCCAACAACAGGATAGAAACACTTAATAGCTTCTTTTTCTTTCTAATCATTGATGAATCTCCCTCCTCCAATTTGTATCTTCCTGTACTGCATAAACCCATCTTATAGTACAGATCTAAACTGCCACATTAAAAGAAATAAACAATTCGTAAAATATCTCTGTATTAAAGGTAACCGCAATTCCTTATCAAATTCTTAGAATTGCTTTGTAAACTAGGTTCCAGTATGAAAGAAAAGGATGAAGAAACATGAACAACCCCCTTATTCTGCAGACTCGGAGCCTAAACAAAACGTTTGGAGGCCAGCAGGCGGTAAACAACGTCTCCCTGTCTATACAAGAGAACTCCGTATACGGATTGCTTGGTCCGAATGGCGCCGGAAAATCCACCTTGCTGAAAATGCTGACCGGTATGCTGCGCCCGACTTCCGGCGAGATTATATTCCAAGGGAAACCCTGGTCGCGGACGGACTTATCCCAAATCGGCGCCCTGATTGAGTCCCCTCCGCTTTACGAGAATTTAACGGCGAGAGAGAACCTTAGGGTTCGGACAACGCTCCTCGGCTTGCCAAACTCGCGCATTGATGAAGTTCTGCAAATCGTGGGATTGACCAACACCGGAAGAAAACGCTCCGGCCAGTTCTCCATGGGGATGAAGCAGCGGCTCGGCATCGCCATCGCCCTGCTTCACCACCCCAAGCTGTTAATTCTGGACGAGCCGACCAACGGCCTCGACCCTATTGGCATTCAGGAACTGCGCGAGCTGATTCGCTCTTTCCCGCAGCAGGGAATCACCGTTATTTTGTCCAGCCATGTGTTGTCCGAAGTGCAGCAAATCGCCGACCACATCGGCATCATCGCGGAGGGGGTTCTGGCTTATCAAGAGGCGGTAACCCCTGGCGAAGATTTAGAGTCCCTATTTATGCAAATTGCCCGCGAGCACCGCAAAGGAGGGGAATAAGATGACGGTCTGTATCCGTGCGGAATGGTTAAAAATCAAACGAACGTTTACGAAAAAGCTGATCTGGCTGGCTCCCCTCCTAACCTTGCTGCTGTGTGGCGGACTGATGGCCGGCCCCTTCTTTCAGATCGCCAGCTACAACTGGTGGTATACGATGCTGCTCCCCGGGGGACTTACACTGATGTGTGCCGGCGTCGTTCAGAAGGACGGGAAGAAGCTGAAATACCGTGCTGTACTGGGACTTCCTATTCCCCAGTACAACATCTGGCTCGGCAAAATCGGAGTTGCCGCAGGCATGCTCTTCGCCTCCATCCTCGTCCTGTTCATCGGCGTCACGCTCAGCGGTTTGGTTTTCCCGGCCGGTCTGACTTTGGCGGCCAGCGCTGCGGGCAGCTTGCTGCTCTTTCTCACTTTTCTCTGGCAGATCCCGCTCTGTCTGTACTTGACGGACCGGATCGGCCTGTTTGCGACCCTGATCTTGAACCTGCTGGGCAACGTAGCCTGCAACATCGTATTTGCCACCAAAGAAAGCTGGTGGTCGGTTCCTTACGCGATCCCCTCCCGGCTGATGTGCGCTACAATCGGCGTGCTTCCGAACGGGCTGCCCGTGCCGGACGGCAATGCACTGCTGGATCAAGGCGTCATCCTGCCGGGCGTCCTCATTACGCTTGGACTGTTCCTCATGCTGTCTTGGCTGACGACGCTGTCTTTTCGCAACCGGGAGGTCAAGTAATATGCTCTCGTACTCCCGCAGTCTCCGATCGGAGCTCATCAAACTGAGAAGACAACCGATGCTATGGGTGCATCTTCTCGTCCCGCTGGCGGGGCTGGGCATTTTCCTGGGTTACTTTGCTTATACTCCGTACTCGCCGGACGCTAAGGTCAGCGGCTATTTACAGGTGCTTGCCATCGCTTTTCCTACCCTGATTGGTGTGGTCTGCGCGATCGCCACCGATCAGGAGGCCGCCGCAGGCGGGTACCAGCAGCTGTTAACCTTGCCGAGCCGACTTGTCCCCCTTGCCAGCAAGCTGACCTTGCTTCTGATTTTGGGCTTTGGCAGTACGTTGTTGGCCTCCGTAGGATTCGGGGCGGGCTTCCTGTATCTGTTAAATCAGTCTCTTTATTCGCTTGAGTTCTACGTAAAGGCCGCTGGCATCTTGTTCGGTAGCTGCATTTTTCTCTATGCGCTGCATTTGTACGTGAGCCTGCGATTCGGCAAAGCCGCTTCCATCGGTTTAGGGATCTTGGGAAGCCTGACGGCGGCCCTGCTGCTCACCGGTCTCGGCGATCGGAACTGGATCTACATCCCCTACGCCTGGGCCGCCCGGTTTATCACCCTCTGGATGCAACACGAGAGCATGGGAGAGGGCGCCGTCTCGGCAGAACAATGGGTTCGGCCGGGGGTTCTCTTCTGCTTAAGCGGAACAGTCGCAGTCATGGTATTATTAGGAGGTTGGTTCCGGCGATGGGAAGGAATCAAGTCGCAGGAATAGAAGCGCTATGCAAAGGAAAGTGATATACCTTGGCCAACATACTTGCTGTTGACGATGATCCCGCCGTACTGGCCTTGCTTCGTAATATTTTGCAAAAAGAAGGTCATGTCGTCACGGCCCTCTCCACTCCATCCAAAGTACCGAGTCTGCAACTGGGCCAATACGACCTCATTCTGTTGGACGTGATGATGCCGGAGATGGACGGTTTCACCCTCTGCCGGCAAATCCGCGGCATGGTGGACTGTCCGATGCTGTTTCTGACCGCCAAGTCCATGGAGAATGATGTGGTGGAGGGCCTGGCCATCGGAGCGGACGATTATATCGTCAAGCCGTTTGGGGCAGGAGAGTTACGCGCGCGCATTGGCGCTCATCTCCGCCGGGAAAACCGGGAACGGCGCACCATACACTGTATCGGGGAAGTTCACTTTAACTTGTCGGGCAAGGAGATCCGCGTGCAAGATACCGTCATCCCGTTAACCAAAAGCGAATATGCCATCTGCGAGTTTTTGGCGTTAAACCGGGGGCAGGTGTTCTCGAAGGATCAGATCTATGAATCCGTTTTTGGATTCGACGGAGAAAGCGAGGCTTCCACCATTGTGGAGCATGTCAAGAATATCCGGGCGAAGCTGAGCAAAATGAATGCCACTCCGATCGAAACCGTATGGGGGATAGGATACCGATGGAAATAGCCCGCGTGAAGTCTGAGCCTAAATTAACCAAACTCCGTACGCTGTTCCTCAGATATTTGGCTGCCTTTTGTTTGGGAACGATCGGGATCGTCCTGTTGCTGGGCTTGACCTTGATGAGGCTGCTGAACACCGGAGCTGTTCTTCCGGCGAATTATGCCGAGAAGCAGGTGATGGAGGCCAAGAACCGGATCATGGAGGGGCAAAGGCCTCCGTTAAACACCTCGTCTGCCTTGTACAAATATGCGAAATATACGCTGGATGGGAGGCTGCTGGAACACAGTTTAACCGTCGAGCAAGGAAATGCGGCGTGGAAGCGGATGGAGGGGAGTCTGTCTTCGTATACCTATCCCTATTCCTATATGAAAGTCACCTATGGCGAAGAAGTCTATATTTTTCGATATTCCATTGTCGCCCGCTTTAGCAACGCTGCGCTGCGCCGCGTTCTGCCCGGTGTAGAAATGTCTTTTCTCGTCCTGTTCTGTGTCCTTTTTCTATTAGGAACCAGCTTGCTGGCCTCTTCGTTCGGTCGGAAGCTAGCTCGCAAAATGAACGGGCTGCAGGAAGCAACCCGGCGAATTCAGGAGCAAGAGCTGGACTTCTCGATGCAATACAGCGGGATTGCCGAGATTGACCGGGTGCTCCGGTCCGTGGATCAGATGAAGGATGCCCTGAAAAACTCGCTGGAGCAGCAATGGAACCTGGAGCGCAGCCGCCGGGCTCAAATCTCGGCGCTCGCCCATGATATTAAAACCCCGCTCACCATCGTTCGCGGCAATGTCGAGCTCCTCTCCGAAACGGATCAAACCGAGGAGCAACGGGAGTACACCGATTATATCGCCCATAGCGCCCGCCAGATGGAAGCTTATATCAAGACCTTGATCGAAATGACGAACACGGAGACTGCCGCTTCCTATCAGCCCGTCAACCTGGATCTGAAGGAGTTCATCCGCACGATCGAAGGGCAGGTGCAAGCCTTGGCTGCCGTCAAAGAGCTCTCCCCGGTCGTCGCTGCTCAGGGCTTGCCGGACAAGTTGTATGCCGATCCGGTCCTGTTGGAACGGGCTCTCATGAACATCCTTGTTAACGCCATGGATCACGCCCCGGTAAAGAGCAAGGTTACGTTATCGGTCGAAGCGGCGGACGATCGGATCCGATTCCGCGTGACCGACGAAGGTCCGGGCTTCTCGCCCGAAGCGCTCAAACACGCGGCCGAACAGTTCTACATGGGCGACCCGTCCCGCCAATCCAACGGCCACTACGGCATGGGCCTCTATATCACCGACTTTGTTGCCCGTTTGCATGGGGGCGAACTCCACATCGCCAATTCTAAGGTGACGGGCGGCGGTGAGGTGAGCATTGAAATCCCGCTGCGATTCTCGTGAAATCAATGATTTCGTGAACTTCAACGCGTACCGATTACACAATAATCATTTTATTGGATCTTGGCCAAATGCAATATACATAATTTACATTTTTGGCTAAAATAAACCTGATTTTAAATGAAAGGAGGAGCGTTAAACACATCTATTGAAAGCGCTTTATACTATTAATTTAAGGAGGGATTCAAATGAAGAAATGGTTCGCCTTGCTCACCGTTTTTGCGCTTATTCTGTCAGTGGCCTCATTCTCAGGAAAAGCGGAGGCCGCATCAGCGTCTCATCAAGGCTTATACAAAATTATTAATCGAAACAGCGGACAAGCCCTGGAAGTCTATAACTGGGCACATGAGAATGGCGCCACTGTGTCCCAATGGACCGATCTTGGCGGAGACAAGCAGTTGTGGCGGTTCGTCAGCGTCGGCGGTGGATATTATCAGATTATTAACGCCAACAGCGGCCGCGCTCTAGAAGTACACGAATGGTCGACCGCGGATGGCGGTAACATCGTGCAATGGCAAAATTTAAATAATACGAACCAACACTGGAAGCTGGAAGATAGCGGCGGATACGTGCAGTTGAAAAACCGTTTCAGCAATAAAGTGGTGGAAGTTTACGAATACTCCACGACCCCTGGAGCCAATATCGTGCAATGGACGGACCTTGAGGGGACAAACCAACAGTGGACGCTTGTTAAAATATCGCCTAATCCAACGACGGTCAACTCCACCATCGTAGTAGGCCAAGGACAGGTGTACGACGGAAAAGGAAGGACGTTTATTGCCGGTCCCGCTCTTGGCGACGGCAGCCAGGACGAGAACCAAAAGCCCGTCTTCCGATTGGAGGACGGCGCCACCCTGAAGAATGTTGTGTTAGGCTCGCCTGCTGCGGACGGCATCCATACGTACGGCAACGTTAATCTGTCCAATATCGTCTGGACCGATATCGGAGAGGACGCGCTCACGATTAAAGCGCCGGGTACCGTTACGCTAAACGGAGGCGCGGCCTATAACGGCAGCGACAAGGTGTTTCAGATTAATGCAGCGAGCACATTTAACCTGTATAATTTTGTTGCCAGTAACGCAGGCAAGCTGATTCGCCAGAATGGCGGCACCACATTTAAGGTCAACGTCTTCATCGACAGTTGCGACATCTCCAATATGGACGAAGCGATCTTTAGAACGGACAGCAGCACCAGCAACGTAACGATGACCAATACGCTCTACTCGAATGTCGGACAAAAATGGTACAATGTCCGGCATGTGACCGAAGCGAATAATACGGAATACTAGACTAGGCGTCTATCGGACTTTACAGTAAATCCTCTGACGGAGTGATGGACG
Organism: Paenibacillus sp. JL3B1040; assembly: GCF_057063165.1. Classification (NCBI taxonomy): domain Bacteria; kingdom Bacillati; phylum Bacillota; class Bacilli; order Caryophanales; family Paenibacillaceae; genus Paenibacillus; species Paenibacillus tiangongensis. The sequence goes on from NZ_CM169317.1 coordinate 5,607,606, forward strand.
TGGAAAGGCAATCCATCAGAAAAGCGACCTCTCGAGGTCGCTTTTCTGATGGTATTGGTGGTGTGGAGTCGAACCCCTGTCCGAAGGTAAATAATAGATATATTTATCTTTACCATTGTTTCTACCTGACTCCAAACGATTGCCGCTTCGTTTCAATAAATTGCACGAATCTTAACAGCGCACTAGAGTATACCGAGCCGTGTCTGTGCACAAACCATACCTCCAAATTCCGGTACTCTTCAGGTAAACGGTGGGAAGCGATTTTGCCTGCCTCTTCCGCTTTCGCAATCGACGATCGTGGCAGCATAGACACGCCAAGTCCCGAAGAAACCCCGTCCAGAATAACCGCTAAGGTTCCAAACTCCATAATCTGATAGGCGGTCAGGCCCGTCCCTCTCAGAAAGCTCTCTGCTTTTGCCCGATGCGTACAACCCACATCGAAAAACAACATCGGCTTCGAAAGCAACTCGTGCATGTCGCTTGTTCCCGGCTCCGAGATCAGCACCAACTCTTCTTCGAAAGCCGCTGCATGTTCTAGATCCGGATCGTCAACCGGACCATAGACAAACGCTCCATCAAGTTCGTCATTCAACACTTTTTGCACGAGCTCATGTGTAACACCCGTAGTGAGCGATAATTTCACATCCGGGTATTGTAATCGATATTCGGCCAATAGAGGGGTCAGATGAATGGCCGCGGTCGTCTCAATAGAACCTATCCGAAGAGGCCCTGCAGGATGGTCGTTGTATTGTGTCGTTTTCACGGCTTCGTCCAGCAGACTCAGTATTTTATCCGCATATTCCAGTAAATTCTCGCCAGCCGGAGTTAGCGTCATCCCTCGATTGGATCGCCGAAACAGAGGGACTCTCAGTTGAGCCTCGAGGTATTGAATACGAATCGTCACACTGGACTGTACGTAGTTCAACTTTTGCGCAGCCTTGGTAATGCTCCCCTCTCGAGCTACGGCTTGAAATATTCTTAAGTCTCCGCTTTCCATTTCGGCGTCACCTGCTTGGTATGATCAGTAATGATACTCACATTCGGTTTTGTTCATTTTACTGTATGATTCCCGCTCTGTACAATTCAATTATATTGATTCATCAAAATACGAATGACTGGAGGATTTAGGGTGAAAGCAATCGTACATGCCGGGATGAACGGCTTAAAGGGCTTGACATATGAAGATGTTATTGACAGACAGCCAGGCTTCGGTGAAGTAAAAATAAAGCTGAAAACGGCAGGGCTGAATCACCGAGACTTATTTCTCATGGCGGATCGAACAAATGAGGAGGCTCCCCTGATTCTCGGTTCTGACGGCGCGGGAAGGATTGAAGCGGTAGGTGAAGGCGTAACGAACCTTACCGTAGGTTCCGATGTAATCATTAATCCGTGTATCGGATGGGAATTCACCCACAATGTCCCGACCGTTCCGGCTATAGTAGGCGGACCTTCGGATGGTACGTTCGCCGAGTCTATCATCATCCCTGAACAAAACGCCGTCCGCAAACCCGCTTACTTGTCTTGGGAAGAAGCTGGAGTGTTGCCCCTGTCTGCCCTGACGGCCTATCGGGCGTTGTTCACGAGAGGCCGCTTACAGCGAGGCGAACATATCCTTATTCCGGGGATTGGTGGCGGTGTGGCCACCTATGCCATGCTTATGGCTTCAGCGGCGGGTGCACGCGTCAGTGTCACCTCACGCAGTCAAGCTAAAAGGCAAGCCGCTCTTGCATATGGGGCAGATCATGCCTTTGACAGTCATAGTGATTGGAAGGACGAGTTGAAAGGAGAAAAAGTGGATCTCATCCTGGACAGTATCGGGCCGGCTACGTTCCAACAGTACTTTGATATCATTAAGCCGAATGGCCGGATCGTCACGTTTGGCGCAAGCTCGGGCGACCGAATGGAATTGGCGGCACGATCCATCTTTTTCCCCCAAATCAGCATCATCGGCACCTCGATGGGAAGCAGCGAAGAGTTTATGGCTATGCTTCAATTTATGGAACTTCACTCGATACGCCCTATCATTGATAGTGTGTATCCTTTACATGACACCTTTCGCGCTTTTCAGCGAATGCAACAGGGCGAGCAATTGGGCAATATTGGGATAATTATCGATTGAGTCATTGGGTGGGGAAGTATTGCCTCCAGAGCGGGGGTGATGCTTATACAATTTTCGTTATCGGAAGTGCTTATGCTCGGCATGTTCGTGCTGGCTTTGCTCACTATCCGCATAAACGAAAATAACCCGCCCAGGTTAGCGCCAAGGGTGCGGGTTATTGATCCAAGCACTTTGGAGGTTTCCCACCCAAAATGTTGTGCGGGGAGTCGGATGGCCGTCCGGCTCCTTATTTCTATCCTAATCCTATCAAGGCTGTTTCATTCCTGCAATTTACGAGTTAACCCAGCGAATCAAGAATACCCGTTCCCTAAGCACCGACCTTCACGGTAAAAGAAGCACGAAAAGAAACGCGCTCACGGGAAGCGCAACTCCCACCAGAACAGCAATGTAGGGATATGGAGTTCTAAGGTAATCCTTAAACTCCCTTGCTTCTCGCTTCTTGAAATCCCGGAGATCCGCTTGCTGAACAAACGAATCGATCAGCTCGTTGGCTTCTTTCTCCTCATAACCTAAGAGCTGCTCCCAAAGCTGATCGTATTTTTTCTTTGCTTCATCCAGCAAGGGGCTTTGCTGCAGTTGAGCCATGTTTATCCACCTCTCAACAATTTCACTTCCCAAGATATGGCTTGATATAAGAAAAACCGATCTTATCTGCTCAAAGATAGGATCGGTTTCTATTGTACCACAAATGTATAATATTCCCTTTGTGATAAGTCACTCTTCCGTCTTTCAGCCCCCTAACCCATGAATCAAAGTCTGCACGATCGGACTGTTCCCAAACACCACTACAGCCATACAACCACTAAACACGATCCACGACAACACTCTTCTTCTCATAACTCTTTTCCACCTCACAGAATAGATATTTGTACTGCTCTTGAACCTCCCCGGACGCCTCATGCCTGAACTGCTCAAACAACCGTGCACAACGAATCAACATCGATTCATGGTTGAACCTCAAGGCAAGCTCCATTCCTTCCAAAAGCCGCCTGAACCCCATCTCATACCGCCGAGTGAGAAAATAGTAATGAGCCAGCTCCGACAAATAACGAACATACTGATCCGCCACGATCTGCGCGTTGTATTGGCCGAAACGACACCGACGTTCCTCATACGTCAGATGCTCCCGGAACCGATCCAGTAGAGCATCCACGCTCAACCCAAACCGGTTCGCCGCCTGCAAAATCCGGTACATCGCCGGAACGATCTCCTGCGTATTCGCCGCGATACACTCCGCATAATCCGTCAACACCTGTACCTCACCGGACAGTAAGCGATACAAATAGGCATTGGCCCGGCCCCAATCCCGAAACTGTTCCACCACCCGCCGCTCTTCTTCGTTCCCTTCCCCAATCCCCTGTAGAGCGCCGTCGCTGTACATAGCAACGTACTCCAATGCCCGAGCGTACTCTTGCCTGGCATCGCATACATTTGCCTTCAACAAATAGGCATACAGCAGATAAAAAAGCTCCGGCCGAGACGCCCCCTTGTCTACCTCCTCCTTCCGTTTTCGATTTACCCGTTGGTGGTATTGAATCGCCGCCTTCTGCTGCAGCTTCTCCGCGAGGGATTGAACTCGATCCCACCGATGCAAAGAAGCGTACACATCCGCCAAGTCCTTAACCGCATCCAACTGAACCCCCTCTTCCAATCGGTCTACATAGTCCTCGAACAACACGGCGGCACGTAAATTCTCCTCTTGATCCTCCCCGAGACGAATCGTAAACAAGCGATACCGGCTAAGCGCCAATCGCTCGGAATGTTGGTACTTCTCGCATTCGGCAACGCAGTGGTATAGCAGAGCGGCCGCCGTTCTTTTTCCCTCTCGAAAAAACTGCTCCGCCAAATCAAACAACAACGGCATATACGCCAACCGATCCGCCACCGCCTGCACCAGCCGCTCCAGGCAATTCAACTTGTCCAGCTCCGCGCACCGCCGGAGAAACGGCCCCAACCGCCGCCAATGCAGCGGCACGCCGCGCAAACATTCCCCTAAGTAAATTTCGTACAGCCCCCCTTCCTCTAGCCCCATTCCCTCCGTAATGAGATCCAAGTTATGTATGGAAATTTGCCGATACCCGCTCAACATCGCACTGATCGTCCCCGGATTGATACCGGAGATTTCCGAGAATTGCTGGAGCGTCATCTCCGTTCGCCTTAAATAGTTCTCCAACTCCTGTCTGACCGTGGTTGCAGGTTTCATGGGAATACCTCCTTTACAGACGGAAACCTACGCCAAGTAGCGATACAGAAACTGAGCGTTCATCCATATAAGCCCACTTTTGATTCTATTATACTACATATAAATAGTATTTTGTATATGAAAAACTATTTCTAATGCCCTGCATAATATTTTCCAAGTCACCTAAGCTAATACTGAGGTGATGAAATGGCAGAATTGCGCAATTTTCTAGGAAACCGAGTCCGAGCCATCCGAAATGCAAAAGGCCTCACCCAACAAAACTTGGCCGATTTGTCCGGTTTGGACTATAGATACATCGGAGCTATTGAACGGGGAGAACGGAATTTCTCTATCGATACCTTGGAGAAGGTCCTTGTAGCACTAAAAATTTCACTATTCGAGCTTGCTTATTTGGGTATAGAGCAGAGTGAAAAGGAATCTGCGCGCTGGGAAGCTGTTGACCAGTTCATTGCGAGTACTGAGGGATTGAGTGAGAAGCAGATCGAGATTTTGCGACGGGTGAATCAGGAGGTTTTGAGGGCGTTTAAATAGCCTTTTCACAGTCTTGCATCAAAGCATAATCAAATGACTCTATATAATATGAATCATTTGTGAGAAACTTTCCCAGAGCGAAATATCAGGGCCCTTATATATATCAAACTTCCCGTGTAATTTTAAAGCTATCATAAGAAGGATTAGTTACAAAAAGTGTCGAATTTTTTATATGACCTAATGCCTATTATTAGGATAAAAAATATATCGTTTGGAGTACACATTAATGCATAAATTCCCTACAATTGAATCAGCTAAGCCCTTTTTAAGATGGGCGGGCGGAAAATCATGGCTAATCAAATCTCTTGATTTAATTATAGGAGATACACAATTCAACTCCTACCACGAACCCTTTTTGGGAGGTGGATCCATATTCTTTGCCATATCACCACAAGGGCATTCTTATCTCTCTGATCTTAATAAGGAGCTGATTGAGACTTATCAAGCTTTAAAAGATAATCCATATCATATTATCGAGTTGTTGAGAACCTACCAAAATAATGAAGAGTTTTATTATTGGATCAGGAGCCAAATTCCAACTGACAAATTCCAACAGGCTGCTCGATTTATTTTTTTAAACCAGACCTCTTATAACGGAATATACCGTGTAAATCAACGTGGCGAATATAACGTTCCATTTGGACACCGTACAAAGAATTTTCTTGAAGAGGATAAACTAATTTTAGCAAGTAAGTATCTGAAGAAAGCTACTCTCACTCATGGCGACTTTACATGTAATAAAGACAAGATAACAGAAGGGGACTTAGTTTTTTTAGATCCTCCTTATACAGTTTCACATAATAACAATGGATTTATTAAATATAATCAAAAGCTATTCTCTCTGGATGATCAAAAAAGATTAAGTGATTTTATCGATTTTATAAAAGAGAAAGGAGCCTACTATATACTGACTAATGCTGCTCATCAAATAGTTTTTGAAATTTTTGAAAAAAATGATAGGTGTATAAAGTTAAGCCGCGCAAGTTTAATAGGTGGAGGTAACGCAAAACGTGAAAAAGTAACAGAAGTTATTTTTACAAATATTCCAAGGGGTGCGGATATATGAGTTTTAAAGAGAAGTTAGTATCCGGCAAGGAATTAATTGGTATAAAAAAAAGACGGGGACAAACCTATAACTTTTCAAAATTTGAACCAGAGCTCCAAGAAAAAAGAGAGAGCGAAGGCTGGATACTAGATAAGGCATTAAAGACCTCAGTACGAATGAAAAAGTTAAAGCCTATTGATGAACAATTTGAAGACGAGGTTTGGATTCTCTTTGCTAATTTAGGGTTTCAATATATGAATAAAGATCGCCACTTGGAAATTTCCTATGGCTCAAGTGAAATAGGCACCACTAAACAGATTGATGTTTTCGCAGTTGATGATGAAACTGTGTTATTTGTTGAATGTAAATGTGCACAGAGTGAAAAGAAAGGCGATTTTAAAAAAGACCTTGAAGCTATTTCTGGTTTTCGAAATGGTTTATACTCTCAGTCAAGAAAATTATTTCCCGGTAGAAAACCTAAGTATATTTTTGCAACAAAAAATTATGAAGTCACCGAAAATGATAAGATTAGAATGAAAGACCTTCAAATTCACCATTTCGACGAATCTGCCATCAAGTATTTTACTGAACTAACAAAACATCTTGGCGAATCGGCTAAATACCAACTATTAGGCAACTTGTTTCAAGGAACAAAGATCAGCGCAATGGAGAACAAGATCCCAGCCATTGAAGGTAGCATGGGTGGGAACAAATATTATTCTTTTTCTATTGAGCCTGAAAAACTCCTGAAGATTGCATATGTTTTACATCGGAACGAGGCTAATAACGATTTCATGCCCACATATCAAAGAATCATCAAAAAAAGCAGATTAAGTGAAATTCGTAAATTTATAAAAAAAGGTGGGTTTTTTCCAAACTCACTAATCATTAGTATCGATTCAAAAGATCTAAGGTTCGATATTGCCTCTCCCCAAGTCGAAAATTCTGTTTCACGTATTGGAATTCTACACTTACCACAATTATATCGTTCTGCTTACATAATTGATGGCCAGCATCGGTTATATGGCTATGCAGACACAAAATATGCAAGTACAAACTCTATTCCTGTTGTTGCATTTGTTAATCTCGAAAAAAGTAAGCAAGTTGAATTGTTTATGGAAATCAATGAAAATCAAAAATCCGTACCAAAAAATTTGCAAAATACACTTAATGCTGATCGCTTATGGGAATCTGAAGATTGGAATAAACAAAGACAAGCACTGCGATTGTTTATTGCCCAAAGGTTAGGCGAAGAACCAACATCTCCCCTCTACGGTCGGATTAAGATAGGTGAAAATGAAACTTCGTCAAAAAGTTATATTTCTATGGAAACCATCGATCTTGCACTTAAAGCGACAAATTTCTTTACCAAGTATAGTAAAGGCAATTCAATAATTAATAACGGAACATTTGATAAGGGGAATAACGATGCAACTCTAAAGATTTTTCTTCCATTCATTACCCAGTGCTTTAATTATTTTAAAGAAGGGGCACCAGAGGAATGGGAAAAAGACGAAAGTAATTCAAGTGTGTTAACAAATAATAATAGTATTAACGCAATAATTAGAATTATTAATGATGTTGTAAACCATCTCAAACCCTTAAAGCACATCGACCCAAAAAATGACTCTCCATCTGAAGTCGCTAGTGAAGTTGAATACTATCTTACTCCACTAATTAATCATTTTAATACAATTACTGACGAGGAGAGAAAAGAAATCAAAACTAACTACGGAAGCGGAGGGCCTCTAAAAGTTTGGAGAAACTATCAAAAAATTATAGCTGATGCAAGAGCTGATTTTAAACCCGAAGGTCTCTCTCAATGGATCAAAGATAATACGAAACAATTCAATTACGAATCTTATCAAATGATTCTTAGTCTTCAACATACAATTAAACAAAATTTTGAAACAAAATTGAAAGAGAAGTATGGTCAAAGATGGTTAACGGCAGGTCTTCCTTCCAAAGTTTATAAACAGGCTAATGCGGACATGGGTGCACAGAAATATGAATACAGCAAAAGTGGGATAGAAAAAGAAGTTAGTATCTGGGATTGCGTAACTATTGCGCAGTGTAAGGAGATAGCAACCTTTGGTCCTAACTGGACCGAATTATTTGAGTCTATATGCACCAGACCTGAAGAAACTAAAATGTCAGGAGGCAAGTCAGCAAAAACAGCATGGATAACAAGATTGGCGACTCTGTCAAACAACCATAATAAGGCTAATTATAGTGTTTCAGAGAATGATTACCTATTTATTAAATCATTGCATGATTGGCTTGTTGGTGTTCAAGTTTCTAGTTAGCTTTAGAAGATACAGTCTACCCCGTAATCAGTTTGATCTTGCATTTCCACACTGTTAGTGTACGCAATAATTAAAAATAATAGGCCCGTGATATAAGTCACAGGCCTATGCTTTTGAGTATGTTCCCAATTATATACTTAAATATTCAACTATATTAACAGCTTTTTGTCCTGCCCCGCCACGATGAAATCGATACGCTTGCTGGTCGCCGGGATGTTGTATTCAATCATGACGCCGCAATCGTCGGCAATATTGGAGTTTCGGATGACGCGTTCCATGAACTGCATGGAGTTGTTCCAGGCTCTTTTTTCGCCCAGGCTGGGTCTCATCCCCATCTTGTTCATAAAAGCTTGCTCAATCTCCACCGTAATCCGGTTGCGGTCCACCGACTCGCGGAACTGCAACGCATTGCTGCTATAAATAATCATGCTGCCGCACTCCTATAGCTCGTTATATTTCGTCATTTTCCCAAAAGACTTGTCCACCGGATATTTGGCGCCGTTCCGCCGCATTTTGTCCCGAATGATGTGTTCGATGTCGAGGTCCAGCGCATCGGCCAGATACACCGAGTAGATCAGCACGTCGGCCAGTTCGTCGGCGATGTCTTGTCTTTTCTGCGATACCGCGTCTTCGGACGATTTCCATTGGAAATTCTCCAACAGCTCGGATGCCTCCAGACTTAGCGAAATCGCCAAATCCTTCGGATTGTGGAATTGCCCCCAGTTCCGTTCCTCGCGAAAAGCGAGCAGCATCCGGATCAGCTCTTCATTCATGTTCGTGCTCCTATCTCTTTTGTAATAGAGTTTAAACCCGCGCGCAAACGGCGCAAAAAAGAGGCGGTCCTCCCCCTTGATCCGGGGCCCGCCTCTTGTCGTCTCTTGGTGTGGCCATGCTTTGGCCCATGGTTCAATCTTCCTACCTCCAACTTATTACGGAACGGGGGATTCGTCAAATTGGAGTACTTATTCTCTCACTTGTAGTACGGCTCAAGCACATATAATACTAAGCAACGAAGCAGGAACCTCTCATCCTCACTGACATTTTGTGGTATAATCTGGATGTGAGGGGGGAGTTGAATTGTGTCGAAAATTAAAAGTATAGATTCACTTATGAAATACCTTAGAGACAAACATCACATTGCAATTTCTGGTAGTCATCAAAAAAGAAGACTAAGAAATATCGGCTACTATCATGGTTACAAAGGTTATCGCTTTATAAATACACCTTCACGCAATATTGCATATACAGATTTTAATCAAGTTTTAGCGATTAATTCTTTTGACTTAGAGTTGAAATCAATTTTTTACCCTCACATCATGTTCATTGAAACAGTACTAAAAAATTATGTTCTTGAAGTAACCTTACAGCACTCAAATACTGAAAACTTTAATGAAATATTCGATAAATGTTTAACTTATTATAAGACTTTCTCAACCGGATCCGATGAATATAAGAAAGCGTTGAAAAAAAGGCTTGGGCTGCGAGAAAAAATTTATAACACTTTAACACGTGATTACACAAACAACAGACAAGTTGTTCAACATTTCTATCATAGAGACGAATCAGTCCCTATCTGGGCTATATTCGAAGTTATTAGTCTTGGGGAGTTTGGAAATTTCGTCTCTTGCTCAAATATCAACATTAAGAAGAACATCTCGATATCACTAAATTTGAACCAGTCTTGTGATGCCAACGGAAAACTAACTGAAAGCATTATCTATATTATAAAAGACTTAAGAAATTCAATTGCACATAATGATGTCGTATTTGATACAAGATTCAAGAGTAGTAATCCAAGTGGGTCTTTGTTAGCATGTCTACGACTGGACACTCAAATTACAAACATAAACTTCCATACTATAATTGATTATCTTATCCTTGTTATTTATCTCCTCAAAAACTTTCATGTTACCAAGACGGAATTAAACAAAGTTGTCAGTAAATTTGAGATCTTGATTAACAACTTTCGAACCCAGGTCCCAATAAGCATTTACAATCAAATCTTCCACACCGATACCAGAAATAAGCTGAATTTATTAAAGTCATTTATTGGCACTTGAAATATTTGCATCATTTATGCTCTAAGTGTATATTATATATAGAGAATAGCGGTGAATGTCTTCGGACTACACCTAAAGGAATCGGACGCGTCCGATTCCTTTTTTATTTTATTTATTATCGTGTTTTTGCAAAACTATAACCTCTCGAATCCCCTTTTGTGTTCGCCGCACAGATCGATGACGGAAGTAGAATACCATGATGGCAAGCGTCGCCGACAAAAAAACGATTTGCATCAACGTGCGAGGAAGCAAAGCTTGGTGCGCGTCCGTCGCCATGCCGGAAAGGGCGTAATATACATTGGCCGGGAACATGCAAATGAGGAGAAGCGAGAGGCCCCCCGCCGCCCAGATGACCGTCGGACGCCACAGCAACCCAATTGCTCCGGCCAATTCCAACACACCGGTGAGCGTAACAATAAAACCCGGGTAAGGCATAATGGGCGGCACCATATTTATAAGCTCCTCCCGCATCCCAATAAAATGTACCGTACCGGTCAATGCAAACATCGCTGCAACCCCGCCCCGAAGGGCAACGGGCCAAGCGCGCAGACGTTTGACTCCCGCAGCTCCCAGGGCTAGGATCGCCAGCGTCACAACGATAAGAGTGATCAGGGGTTCCATGTTGCAGACCTCCTTTAATTTTCAAATTTTGCAGACCCCGGTATTAGAAACCTTTCGTGACCATCAGATAAAGAATCCCCAGCGGCAGCAAAGTAGCCACCGTGCCGTAGACCGCCCAGTTCCGAGAAGCCTTATGATAGTCCGCCGGGACGCTGCCGCTCTCGATGCCGTCGGCGCTCAGGCGGATCATTTGGCGCTGCATTGGAATGAGGATGAGCAGCCAAATCAGCCCGGTCACGGCAAACAAACTCAAAGAGAAGGTCAGCCAATTCAGACCCGTCAAGGAGTAGCCCAAACTCCCCGTCATCATACCGCCGGTTAGGACGATCAGGGCAAGCCCGGGAATCGTAAAAACATAGTCGGCGATCATCACATTTTTAGCCGCATGGTGCATAATTCGCGGATTCCCGGTTCGATCGGCTCGAATTTTCCAAAATGCCGCCGTTACAATATTTCCAACCATCAGGAAGACACCGATCAAATGCAAGGTTAACCAAAATCCCACGTCCGCTCATCCTTTCTCTTCCCGTTTCTTGCCGGGGTTCAAAATGTCCGTCATCAGCGCGGTTAAGTCCTGCGCTTTAACAAAAGCTTGCACATTCGGAATTCTTGCGCGAAGTCGGAATCCGAGGGTCATCAGGGTGAACAACTCCGCTGTTTTGTCCGATTCAACCGTTTCGGGAATGACGCCGTGCTGCTGACCTGTTTCAATCCAAAGGCGAGATAGAATTACGGTTCGGTCGTAATACTGCTTCAAGGCCTCCGCAACCGCCGGATCTTCCTCTTTGCCGAACAAGTACACGAGCACTTTGTTGGTCACGTTCTGCGGATTTTCGTATTCGACAATACTGTCTTTGATTTTCTGCATCGGATCCTCAAAGTTCCGTCGCCCTTCCTCGATCTCATTCATGAAGCGTCTATTGGTTTCTTCAAGCCCTTCCTGCAGAAGCAGCACAAAGATATCATCCTTACTGTTGACGTAATGGAAAATGGCGCCTTTGGACAGGCCGGATCTGCCCATGATGTCCTGCATCGTAATCGAATGGCATCCCTTTTCCTGAAGCAACGCTTTGGTCGCATCGATCAGCCGTCTTAAAGTCCGTTGTCTGCGCTCCTCCTGTTTCAAAGTCAATCCTCCAGTCAACCCTTCAAATTTTATGTATTTTCATTATAAATACCGACCGTTGGTTTGTAAATAGTTTATTTTAACCCGTAGGGTGACTTCTCTAGAAAGATGAGACGCTCCTCGTTTAAGATAGTCTAAACAATTGGGGGGTATGGTTCGGCTCATATTGGATAAGATTGAAACATAAAATACTTGTAGATTAAGTTGCAGTTTAATTGTAATTTAACTTGCAGTTTGATATGCTAGGAGGGGAAATACATGAAGCAAGAAGGGGGGAGCCTCGTGACAACCATGGAGATTCGAAAACAAGCCCAGCTGCTTGTTCGAGAGATCGCACAAAAACCCGACCAAGAATTGATCACGATTGACGCAGGTTCTCTTAAAGGCCTCATTGGCTTAATGAGAGATTACGCCGTCCTTACCCACGTGACAAATTCGGACGCCGAAATTACGACAGTCGTGGATTCACTAGTTGACTATGTGGATATTAACGACAAGAAGGCGAGTCACCGAGCCGGAACCCCTACCTATCGAACCACGGATCTCGCCCGTATTTTTAGAGTTTCCGTCACTGCAATAAACAACTGGATCGATGAAGGACGCTTTATCGGATATCAACGACAACCGCGCAAACACGCGAGAATTCCGCACTTTACACCATTTCAGCATCGGGACGGAAGCGTGGAACCCTTGGGATTAGTTGTAGAAAGGTACACGCAACAGAAGCAGAAGCATGAGTCATTTGCCGATCAGGATGAAAAGGCTATGCTTCTAAATGAAATTGAATTTCTTCAACAAAAATACGGTGGGAAGAAATTTGATGAAGCTTTTAATTCTGAACATCTGACTAGCGAACAGGAAAGCGATGCCTCACGTTGGCGGTTCTACTTGGCGCGCCTGAAAGAACTTTCATGAGCCGTTATAGTGAATACGTCGAGAAGCACGTGCCTCGGCCTCCCCTTGTCCCCACCGATTGGGATTACGTGCGTCATGAGTTTGATGATATTATTGATGGTTCGATCATTGCAGGAAATAAGGAAGGACCCGAACGGTACCCCCAAGTCCGTAAAACCATCCAAATCAAATATGGCGGGGGTACCCTTCATGCATCTGAATACATACAAGATCGTAAAGGCGAAGCCCCTCGTGTGATTCGGTTTGAATATGATTGGCAGTATGACCCCGCTGACCCGAATGGCAGTTGGAAGTTCCATTACGATACTTACCATACGGAAGCGTACTGGCCAGCAACCAAGCACTTTCATCAGCATGACCAACCCACACCGCAAAAGACGAGTCATGGAAGGTTATCCAATTTCTCCTTCCGGGACATGTGCTCCGTACTGGAAACGATACGCGTAGCCTTAAGGGTATCCAAAAAATTGCCCTTACCTTAATTCTCTCTTCACAAACCCGCTATCTTATGAAGATCAATGGAGGAATCCAACGCCATGCAAGGATATGCCAATAAACATGCACTAATTTCCGAAATTCGGAAAACCGCTCAGCTCTTTATCGCAGAATTTGAGGGAATCCCCGAAACGGAGAAAGCTTTGCGATTGGAGGAAGTGGACCGCACGCCGCAGGAGATGATTGCCTATCAACTGGGATGGATTAACCTCATCCGGAGTTGGGATCGGGACGAGTTGGAAGGCAAAGAGGTCGTTACGCCTGCGCCCGGATATAAGTGGAATCAGTTGGGTGGCTTATATCAAAGCTTCTATCACCAGTATCAGGACCCCTCCTTGTCCCAACTCATGGAGTTGTTTAAGGCAACCGTCGATGAGCTGACGCCATGGCTTGAGGGGTTCAGCGACGAAGAATTGTTTGCGCCCGGAGGCAGAAATTGGGCGGCTTCGACCCCCTCCAACTGGCCCGTTTGGAAATGGGTCCACATCAATACCGTGGCGCCCTTTAAATCTTTTCGCAGCAAAATTCGCAAATGGAAAAAAGTCCGCTTGGCAAAGTAAACTTAACGGGGCTCACTAGCTCCAAGATCCGTGCATAACGTTAAAAACGCGATGTAGAGCGGATAGGGTTCGATGGAGACATAGGAGCCATCCGCCCCTACGGCTCCATCTCCCCCTCGATCCGCTTCATGAACTCCTCCGCGGCGCTGTAGCCCAACTGCTTCAGGTACCAGTTGTTGGCGGCGGCCTCGATCAGACCCGCAACGTCCCGGCCGGGCTGGAGCTGGATTTCGATATGCGGGATTTGGACGCCTAAGTATTCCGTAAACTGCGGCACCGTCTCCAGTTCATTGTTTAAGGCGTTTTCCTTCCACGGCACCAGCTCGATATCCAATACGATCCGCGTCTCATCCTGAAAAGCCCGGCGTCCGTACTGGCGCACCACGTTAATCAGCCCGATGCTGCGCAAGGCCAGGAATTCGCGCGTCGTTTCGTTATGGGTTCCGAGCAGCGTAGTCGGACTCAGCTTCTTCAGCACCACGATATCGTCCGCGACAAAGCGGTGCCCTCTGCGGATCAGCGTATGCGCCGTTTCGCTCTTGCCGATTCCCGACTTGCCGCGAAGCAGGATGCCGATCCCCGAGACGTTCACGCACACCCCGTGGATCGAGATCTCCGGAGCCAGCGCCTTGACCAGGAAACCGTCGAGCTTGGCGATAAATTCCGTCGCCGTCTCCTCCGTACGCAGCAGCGGAATGCCCTCCTGCTCGCAGTACAGCTCCAGATAAGGAATCTCCTGCTGCCCGGACGTCACGATAAAGCACGGCGGGTGATATTTAACGATGTTCCCGATATGCAGCTTGCGTTCCTCGACGCTTAACGTCAATAAGTAGTTGATTTCCTTCCGGCCGAGCACTTGTACCCGATTCATCGGAAAGAATTCGAAGTATCCCACAAATTCCAACCCCGGCCGATGCGCCCGGGGACGATCAATCTCGCGATCCATGCGCTCCTCGCCCGCGAGGACTTCCAATCGAAACGTGTCCACCAGCCTTTGTACGGTGATCGTCTTCATCTCGTTCTCCTCCTGTCATTTAATGATGCAAGTGGCTTCCCATCCATCGCCCCGGGTGCTTCAGCGGCTCGTTATCGGAGAACAAATCGGGCTCCTCCCTCAGCATTTCCGTAAGGACTTCCGCCACGGCGGCGGCATCGCAGATTCTAACCACCGCATCTCCCAGCGTCCCCTTGCGCATCGCGCCTCGATCCTCAAGAACTTCTTCGACTTTCCAAAAATGCTCCGACCAAGGCAGCCCGCAATGCCTGCGGGAAGGAACCGGAATCTCCGTGCCGTCCGGGGTGACCGTGTACAGCATCTCATGATCGTCGGTGAGCCTCCCCGGGATATCCACCCATTCCTCGACCCCGTGGATGAAGGTATTGCGTTTCAAATCGACCCCAACCAGCAAAATCGTCGCTTTGCGGTCCAGCAGCTTCCCCCACGAGGAGCCTCGGGCACAAGGCGTATCGAAAAGATGGTCATCCGCCGTAAACGCCTTGGCCTCCCGCCCCAACGCGGCCACCGAATGAGTAGGATGCCACGAGCGTACGACCCCCGGTCTTTGGCGGAAGAGCTCCGGCAGAATGCCGACGCAGACCGGCGAATGCTCTACCTCGAACCGGGGTTGATCCTTATTGATGTACGACCAGGTATGCGTAGGCAACACCAGCAATCCCTGCTCCATATACGCAGTAAAAGCATCCAAAACCGTATCCGCGCCGCCTTCGACCTCGCCCAAACTTTTCATGGAGGAATGGACCAGCACCGTTCCCGTACCGTCCAGGCCTAACGCCTCCAGTTGCTTTAGCAAACTCTCTTTCGTATGCATTTACTTTTCCCCCTCCATCAATTGTCGCACCTAAAATCACCCCAACGGTCGTTCTACTTCAACGTTAATATGAGATCGATATAAAGTCAAAAGGCCTGCTGACGCGATTTTTTCCATTTTATTATTGACACCCTCCAAGCGAGACGATATATTTAATGACATTGAGAATCATTATCAAATCAACCTTTGTAAGTACATCATACATAAAAGGATGGGGTTATACATGAACGCAACTCGCAAGCTCTCATTTAAATCACTAGTTTTTCCGGTTCTGCTGATCATCGCGTTGGTTGGCTGTTCCTCGAATCCAGCGGCGAATGAGCCGGCTTCCAATTCGGTTGCGGCAAACGGCTCCACGACTGCCGACACGACGGCGGCGGCTCTGGCGGAAACCTCCGAATACCCGATCGTGATCAAGCACGCGCTTGGCGAAGCCGTGATTGAGAAGAAGCCGGAGCGGATCGTGACGATTCAGTGGGCGAACCATGACGTAGCTCTTGCGCTGGGGGTGGTTCCCGTAGGCTTCTCGGCGGCGAACTTTGGCGTTCAGGACGACAGCGGACTGCTGCCTTGGACGGCGAAGAAGCTGAAGGAGCTTGGCGTAACGGATCCGAACGTGTTCCAGGATACGGACGGACTTGATTTTGAAGCGATTTCCGATGCGAATCCCGACGTTATTCTGGCCGCCTACTCCGGCATCACCCAGGAAGACTACGACACGCTGAGCCAAATCGCTCCGGTGGTCGCCTACCCGAATGCCCCTTGGGCCACCACTTGGCGCGAGCAAGTTATGCTTAATGCAACCGGCATGGGCATGGAAGCGGAAGGGGAACAGCTTATTAAAGACACCGAGGACATGGTGAAGGAGAAGCTGAGCCAATATCCGCAAATCGAAGGGAAGAAAGTCGTATGGGTCAACTTCTCGGCTAAAGATATGTCGCAATTGCATATTTATACGCCTGTCGACTCTCGCGTTGCTTTCTTGTATGAGCTGGGGATGACCTATCCGGAAAGTGTAACCCAACAAATCACGGATCCGTCGAGTTACTCCCTGAATTTGAGCGCGGAGAACGCCGGAGCCCTTAACGATGCCGACCTGATTGTGGGATATGGCAACGATGAATTGTACCAAGCGATTAAAGCCGATCCTTTGCTTGGCAAAATCCCTGCGGTCGCCAGAGGTTCCGTTGCGTTCATCGACAGCGACACGCCGCTCGTGGCTGCCGGAACTCCCAATCCGCTCTCGATCGCTTATACGATCGACGAATACTTGAAATTAATCGGCGCCGCTGCCGATAAGGTACAATGAGTCATTCCGAGCTAAAAAACAAACAACCTGCCTTGCACCTGCCGCGGTATTTTACCGCGGTTCTGGTGATTTGTCTGGCCTTGCTCGGCGTCTGCGTCATCGCCTCCTTGGTCCTCGGGTCCAAGGCCGTAAATGGACAAGCTTTAATCGACGGGTTGTTTCATCCGGATATCGATTCGTTTGATGCCAATATCGTACGCAAGCGCATTTCCCGAACCGTGTTCAGCTTGTTCTGCGGGGCGGCGCTTGGGGTAGCCGGGGCACTCATGCAATCGGTTACCCGCAATCCGCTGGCGGACCCGAGCATCCTGGGCGTCAACACCGGGGCCTCCCTGTTTGTGGTTTGCGGCATTGCGTTCTTGAACATCAGCACCGCGAATCAATATATTGGATTGGCTTTGGTCGGTTCCGCCATAACGGCGGTGTTCGTCTTTGGGATCGGTTCGATGGGGCGTGGCGGAGCCACGCCCATTAAGCTTGTTTTGGCGGGTGCCGCCACAAGTGCGGCGTTGTCCTCCCTGGTCACCGCCATCATGATCCCGCGCTCGTACGCCATGGACCAGTTCCGATTCTGGCAAGTGGGGAGTGTCGGATCCGGGACCTGGGGGGCCATTGGCGCATTTCTGCCGTTTCTGATCCTCGGTGTGCTGGTGGCCTTCCTGACGGCTCCCGCCTTGAATGCGCTGGCCCTGGGAGACGATGTGGCCACCGGACTTGGGGTTCGGACGGGAACCCTGCGGCTAATCGCGGCGCTTGCGGGTGTTCTGCTATGCGGTGTGACCACGGCGCTCGCCGGACCGATCGGTTTTATCGGCCTGCTATCGACTCACCTCGTCCGCCTGATTCTTGGGCCTGACCTGCGGCTGGTGATCCCGATGTCCGCCATTTCCGGAGCGATCATTTTAACCGTATCCGATGTTCTAGGCAGGCTGATCGGCAGCCCTGGGGAGCTTGAGGTCGGCGTAGTTACGGCATTTATCGGGGCACCTGTCCTTATCTTATTAGCGAAGAAAGCGAAAGTGCGTTCATTATGAGAGATCAAGCGCTTGAATTGATTATGGCGGGCCGGCGTCAAAGACGCCGCCGTTGGATGGTTGTCACCTGTCTTCTGGCCGTTTTGGCGATTGCCCTATGCTGCGCGATGCTCCTGCTGGGAAATACCATTTACCCGGTGAAGGAGGTTATCCGCGCACTTTTGGGAGAACAGCTCAAGGGCGTATCCTTCGCGGTGAACACGATACGCTTGCCGCGTATGCTGGCAGGGCTTTTCGCCGGATTTGCCTTCGGTATCGCCGGGTACACCTTCCAGACCATGCTGCGCAACCCCTTGGCCAACCCGAATGTTATCGGCATCACTTCGGGGTCCAGCGCGGCGGCGGTATTTTGCATCGTTGTGCTGCATGCCAGCGAAACGCTGGTTTCAGTCGCTTCCGTTCTTGCCGGGCTGGCTACGGTCACGATCATCTATCTGTTATCGAAAGGCAAATCCTTTTCCATCGGGCGTCTCATTCTGATCGGGATTGGGCTCCAAGCCATGCTGGATGCGGTGATCTCCTATCTGCTGCTCGTTGGCGCGCAGCAAGATATTCCCGCTGCGCTGAGATGGCTCACCGGAAGTCTAAACGGGTCGCAACTGCAGGAGCTGCCTCCTCTTGTGGCGGCGGTTCTCATTTTTGCGCCCGTCCTTATCCTGCTGGGCAAACCTCTGGATCTATTGGAACTCGGCGAACAATCGGCTACCTCCCTCGGCGTAGCCACAGATAAGACGCGGATCCTTCTGATCTTGAGCTCCGTCTTCATGCTTGCGATCGCCACCGCGACCACAGGGCCCATCGCCTTTGTCTCTTTCCTGGCAGGACCGATCGCGAGAAGGTTGACGGGAGCCGGCTTCTCCAACGTCCTTCCGGCAGGCTTCGTTGGCGTGAATTTGGTGTTGGCGGCGGATCTCGTCGGGCAATTCGCCTTTACGTACCGCTTCCCCGTGGGCATTATTACCGGACTGCTCGGAGCGCCGTATCTGATCTACTTGCTGATCCGGATGAATCGAAAGGGAGAATTGTAATGAAACCGACACATCTTTTTCAGGCTGAACAATTGGTTGCAGGGTATGAGAACAAGACGGTCATTCACGGGGTGGACCTGGTCATTCCCAGCCATCAAATCAGCGTGATGATCGGAGCCAACGGCTGCGGTAAGTCTACGCTGCTGAAGACGCTGGCCCGGCTGATCAAACCCGCTTCGGGCAGCATTACGCTCGACGGAAAACCGCTGGCGAAAATCCCGCCGAAGCCGCTGGCCCGCATTCTCGGGCTGCTACCGCAATCCCCCATCGTTCCGGAGGGCATTACTGTCGCGGATCTTGTGGGGCGGGGAAGGTTCCCGCATCAATCCCTGTTCGGCGGATGGACGAAAAAGGACTACGAGGCCGTAGCCGAGGCGATGCGGATTATGAATATCACGGAGTATGCCAACCATCATATTGATGAACTGTCGGGGGGCCAGCGTCAGCGCGTCTGGATTGCGATGGCTCTGGCGCAGCAGACCGACATCCTGTTTCTCGATGAACCAACCACGTTCCTGGATATTACGTATCAGGTCGAGATTCTCGATCTGCTCACCGATCTGAACCGGCAGCAGGGAACGACCATTGTGATGGTCCTTCATGATATCAATTTGTCCGCGCGGTATGCGGATCATATTTTTGCCCTTCATCAAGGGAGGCTGGTGGCCGAGGGCAAGCCGGAGGAGGTCATTACCAGCGAGCGGGTGAAGGAGATTTTCGGACTGGATTGCACGGTGATCAAAGACCCCGTATCGGGGTCTCCGCTTGTGGTGCCCAAAGGGCGTTATCATTTGAATGCCGCTTATGTTCCTAGCCCTGAATCGTAGGGTTCGCCGCCGCAGCTCGCCCCTCCCGCACAAACTGCGCGGCAGCGGCGCACTGCGCCTCCGTCACCGCCTCCAACGTCACGAAGCCGCGGGGTTTGTACTGCTCCAGCAGCTTCCAAAACAGCGGATAGTTCAGCTCCCCAAGCCCGGCGGCAGTTTCGAACAGCTCACCGTTCGCGCCGCGCCGCAAATCCTTGGCATGGGCGCTGACGATGCGCGGGCCAAACAGGTCGAAAGCCGTTTGAATCACTTCGTCCTGACGGGAAAAGTTACCGGCGTTCATTAAATTGCACGGATCAATGACGACGCCGACACAGGAGGACGGAAAGCGTTCCAGGGTTTGCGCCATCGTCTCCGGCGAATCGATCAAGTGCCCTTGAGCAGCTTCGAGGCCAATGGTTACGCCCCAGCGCTCCGCTTCCTCGACCAGCTCTTCCAGCGCGCGATGAAGGCGCTCCCAATATTCCGGGAGACGACTTGCATCCGCCGGCTTCCCCACCTCGGTCGCCACGATCGGCGCGCCGAAATACCGCGCATGGCGCAGATGCTCCTTGAACCGGTCCACATTATGCCGGTAACTCTCTTCATCCAAATCGATCAGGCTGGCATAGCAGCCCAGCACGGCGATCCGCACGCCCTGATCCGCGAATGCGCCGCCCACCTCGCAAGCCAAGCCCGGGCTTATTTTTCCCAGCGAAAAATCCACGTCCGAAACCGCTTTGGACAAAGCCAACTGCACATACGGAAAATCAAATGCGGCCACCTTCGCCGCCAGCTCCCGAAAGGGCCGTTTCCCGAGCAAATGCGCCAAAATCCCAACCGACATCAAACTCTCCTCCTTTGTTTGCTCATCCGGTACTCGTTATATAAGTTAAATTCGCCTCATGCTAGCAAATTCCTCTCCGCCTCTCCGTTAATTACTCGAAGGGAACGTCTGCACTCATTTCTAACCACGCAAAAAAGAGACGGCTCTCCCCCTTGAAGAAGGAATCCGCCTCTTGTCGTCTCTTGATTGGCCATGCTCTGGCCGTGGTTGAATCAGGATTTCGGGCCGAAGTCCGTGTTCAAATATTATCGGCCACGTTGCGCGCTTGTTCGTCCAACCTTTGCGCAATAGAAAAAATATCGTTGAAGTCTTCCATCGTCACCCGGATCTGTTGCTGGCTCTCCGCGATGGAGGACTGGACGCGCCCGGTGCCTTCGGAAATCTCGGTGATCTCCTTGGTGATACCGCCGATCGTGCCTTGAATCTTCGCCACGGATTCCGATACCTCGTTGGACAGCTTCCGCACTTCCGTCGCGACGACCTCAAACCCTCTGCCATGCTGGCCCGCGTGGGCCGCCTCGATGGCCGCGTTTAGGGCGAGCAGATGGGTTTGCGCGGCGATTTCGCGAATGGTATGCACAATCCCTTGGACCAACTTGGCCTGCTCCTGCAGTCCTTCCAAGGTTAGGGTGTTCTCTTCCGAAACTTCGGCGATCCGGTCTACGCTCAACAGCAATTCCCGACTCCGGCTGATCCCCTCTTCCGCACTCCGGTTCAAGGTTTGGGAAGTCGTCTCCAATTCCTTGACCACTTCGCTCAAAGTGAATTGGCGCGCCGTAATATCCGTCGCGATTTTGGAGACGCCGATGATCTCGGTTTCCGGTTCATTGTAGACCGGCATATAAGTGGCCTCCAGCCACACCGTTTCCCCGCGGGCATTTCTTCGCTCAATCTTATCCTGAAAGCTTTGTCCGGACAGCAGATCATCCCAGAACTGCTCATAAGCCGGCGAGTCGGCAAAGGTATCGAAGCAGAAATCCCGGTGCCGCAGGGTCAGGATTTCTTCAATTGAATACCCCATCGCATTGGCGAACACCTCGTTAACATAAGTCACCTTGCGATCGACGTCAAAACGGATCATCGCCAGATTCTTCTCCATCGCCCTCATGAGCAGCTCGTTCGTTACCGTTTGTGCATTCAACGTTCTCAACCCCCACTATATACAACCAGCGCGTGCGCGCAGCTTGGAATGGCAAAACCTAAAGCCTTAGTATACCCGCTCCTTCTATACAAAAAATAGACACCTCGCGTTTTGATGGCCCCTTCCGCGCCGATCCGCCATTTGGAGCAAGGATTCTCCCCGCCGCCGGCCAAAAAAAACAGCTGCAACACGTCCGGAATGAACGCTGCAGCTGCTTTGGGGCTGTATTTGTACTTGCCTATTCCATGCTCTCTGCCGCCGAATATCCGGCCAGACGCCCGGAGTTGAAGGCAAAGGATAAAGACAAGCCTTCATAGACGGGATAGGAATCTCCAAAGAGACCGCCCGCGTCACAGCCAACAGCATAAAGGCCGGGAATCGGTTTAAGTCGATCGGTAAGCACCTGCAGGGAGCTATTGACCCGAAGGCCGCCGATCGAGTCTTCCACGGTCGGTTGTGCTTTAATGGCGTAGAACGGTCCTTTTTCCACACTATACTTCAAGAACTTGGCATCCTTCAAAAACCGGGAATCCTTGCCGTCCTTCACGGCCTGGTTGTAATGCTGGGCGGCATCCTTCAGATTTGCGGCATCAACATCCAACGCCTTGGCCAAATCGTCCAACGTATCGGCCTTAAACGCTGCGCCGGCAGCGATCGTCTTATCCACGGCATCATAGAGGTCGGCGATCGGGGCCACTTTGCCTGTCGCATTCGCCGTATCCACGCCTAAGGCGATCATGAAGGTTCGCTCGAACGAGTTGGGGAGGTCGCTGCCTTTCTCCGATAGTTCCTTCATGGTTGCATCGTCCAGCACGACAAAGATTTCCCCGCCTTGAGCCAATAGAGCATTCCCCATCAAAGCATAATCATAGACGACACCTTCGTCGACGAACCGTTTCCCTTCGCGATTGATCCACATTAACGGCAGGTTCAACAAGGTTCCCGCCGAGCCCTGCCAGATTTCGGGATCACGGCTCGGGATCGAAGCGGAGTGAACCGCTACCGTGCCGATATTAAACTCGTCCGCCCCCGCACTCAGGGCCATTTGAATGCCGTCCCCTTTATTATTGGCATACGCCATCGACGTATAATCCGTGACGTTCAAGTATTTCCGCAGCATTTCGTCGTTGCCGGCGTATCCCCCCGTCGCCAGGATGACGCTGTTCGCGTGAACCGTAAGTTTGCCGCCGTCTTTTTTCTCGGAAATCACGCCCTTGACGGCACCGCTGTCATCCACGATCAATTCCTTGCCCGAGGTTTGGGTATAATAAGTACCGCCCATTTTCGTTATATGCTCATACATATTATCATAAGCCTTGTTTCGATCCACATATTTGTGATAGGTCGTCGGGATATCCGCATGCGCTTCCTGCGTGTTGGCAATCAACTGCGTATCCATGCCGTATCCTGCAAGCCAGCTAATGGTAGATCCCGATTGTTCCGAAATTTCTCTCGTCAAGTCGCCGTTGTTCAAATAATGAGTGTAGTTGTTCAAATATTGAAAGGCTTCTACCGCAGTTTCTTTATGCCCCGCGGCCTTTTGTTGGTCACTTTCAAAAGCCAGCAAGCCCTCCGCCAAGTAGCGGCCGGCACCGCCAACCGTGTCGCCCTTTTCTATGACCACGATCTTTTTTCCTTTTTCCAACGCGGCAAGCGCGGCGGCCGTACCTGAGGCACCGCCGCCAACAATGGCGATATCCGTGGTGATTTCCTCATCCACGCCTTGTTTCTCTTCCTTTGCCGCCGTCAATAAAGCCGCGGAATCTCCGCCGGCCTGGTCGACCGCAGCAGCTACGGCGTCAATCATCGCTTGGGAAGCGACGGATGCTCCCGAAATCGCATCGACATTCAGATGTTGGGCCGCGAGAATCTCGTCAGCAACCTTTTGCAACGCCACATCGCCCAGGCCCTCCGTTTCATGTTGTTCCACGATTTCAATCTTTTCTATTTTATCCTCCGAGAATGTCACCGCGAGTTTGACATCGCCGTTATTCCCTTTAGCGGATACCGTATAGGTCCCCGGTTTGTAGCCCTCTGCCTGTTCCGCTTTGTTCGATGCATTTTCCGCCTTCTCCGGACTGTTGCTCGAAAAACATGCGGAAAGCACCATTGCCATTGCTAAACACATAAGTGCCAGCTTCAAAGATGTCTTGCGTGTTACTCCCATTTCTTGATAACCTCCCTGTCCTGTTCTCTTGGAATGAAAGCTTGGCTAAGCCAACCTTCGGACTCAGTTTAGCTCAGGAAACGGCCTTTGAATATGCCTCTGTAAAAGTTGGATTCAGCATTCTTTGCTCAAGAATTCGTTCCATGCGCAGAACAAGTTGTTACTAGTTGCAGCGTTAAGTTTTCTATAATTGTGCAATGTTTCACATATACACTTTTACTCATGTGCATTATTTCACATATAAATAATAGGAGTGTCTCCCTTTTCTCGCCTGTTCCGTTTTTATAAATTTTGTTACACAGCTGAAACAAATGTTACGATTTCCCGTTCATTCTCCATGCATCCATGAGGCTTGCCAGCGTTTCAACGAGAAAAACCACCGGTAACTGCGAGGACATGGCCTCTTCCTCCACCGCCGCCCGGCCGCGGCTCTCGTCCGTTCGTTTCATCGCTTTGTGCTGGTTGTTAACTGGGTGCGCGTAATAACTGCGATACGGCAGATTCCACCGGCTCAGCTTAGCCAATGTGGAGTGGGCGCTAGGGGTAATCGTCAAACAGCTTCCCTGACTTTTGCGTATTTTACAAGCCAGATCAACGATGGGCTCCGATTCGCCGCTCACACTGATCAGCACATAGGCATCCTTCGTGAAATCGCGCAGGGCCTGGACATACCGGCTGTCCGCATACAGCGCATTCGAACCGGAAGCCGTAAAATACATGGCCGCATAATAGGCAATGCTTCCGGAAATTCCATCCCCTATACAGATGATTCGATCAAAAGCTCCTAAGGAGCCGGCCGCCTCCTTCAACTTCTCCTGATAGCCGGATGTGTGCACTTTCGCAAGAAAATCCCTAAACAATACAGTACTATCATCCGAATAATCCAGCGTTTGCGCCCGTTCAAGCTCTTGTTTGCAAGCGGCTTTGAAATCCGTAAACCCGCGGTAGTCCAGCTTGCGGCAAAACCTCAGAATACTGGGAGGGGAAGAATGCACCAAAGCGGCAAATTCCCGGATCGTCATGTACGGAATGAGGTCCATATGATTCTGTGTGTAGCGATAAATCTCCATTTCAATCTCATTGAGATACCTTAAATCCTTCGTAGCCAGCATCGTTATCCAGTCCCCCTATTCCATTAGCGGATCGGCCGAGGAATCAAGCCTTTGCCTCAAAGCCTTGGCGATCAATTCAATGACATATACCGTTGGCAGTTGGGTCGAAAGAACGTCAAGAACCGAGGGGGGGCTGTCCGGTTTCTGCCATGCCGTTTCCTGTATGCTCTTTGCGTAATACAAATTATAAGGAATGACGGCATCGGCGAATTGGGCCAGGGGGCAGTTTACACTATTCGTAATTAAGAGGGTGTGCCCGCCATCCTCATGGATTCTACGCATGATTTGTTCGGTCTCTTTGGATTCTCCGCTAACGCAAAAGATCATATAGTTATCCTCGGACAGACGCCGGGCTTGGGAAAGAAAATGATCGTCCAAATAAACGGAAAAGCAGCCGTTCGCCGAAAAGTAGGCCGAAGCGTAAGCCGCAATGCTCCCGGTCGGGCCAACGCCAATGCAAAACAATTTGTCCTTCAATTTTAATAACTTGACGGCTTTGTCCACTCTTTCCGTGAATGGCGGCGTCTTCACTTTAGCCAAGAAATCCTCGAATATGCTCACCTTGTCGTCGGCATACGATATTTTGACCTCCGCATGTTCCAAATATTGTTTATAACGAACTTTGAATTCCATAAAACCGTCGCAGCCGATTTTTTGGCAAAATCGGAGGATGCTTGTCGAAGAAGTCCCCACCTCTGCCGCCAATTCACGAATCGTCATGTAGGTCACTTTTTCTTGATGACTCAGAATATAATCGTACAGTTCCATCTCCATGGGATTGAATGACTTGATTTGTTGAATCGTAAACATGTCTGCTCCCCCTTTATACCGTAAATTATACCGGGTTTGCTAGGCCTAGGATGTTAAGTGCGTTCTAATAGGCAAAATATCTGTCTCTCTGCAGCCTAGTTCTGCTAATCCTGCTTGTTGCGGATTGCAATCCAAAAAAGAAAAACCTGTTGCTTCAGCAAGAAGCAACAGGTTTAGTTCTCCATGGGCGCGCTTTATTTCCGCGTTACCCGCACGCTAATGATTTGGTTGGGGGCATAAGCCAGCTCCAGGGTATCCTTGTCAAAAGGTACCGGCGTTCCCGCCTTCTCCATCAAATCGCACACATGTGCCGATTCAATCGCAAACGGCAGTTGAATCCGGGCCGTTCCGCGCGAGCCGTACACTTCCGCCAAGCGGAGAATGAGGTCGTCGCTGCCATCCTCGGCCAGCTTGAAGGCCTGAACTTTCAGCGCCGACGCGCTGTTCTTCAGCAAGGCGCCTTCGGCGACGGTCAGCTTGCGGCCGGAATACACCGGCGCGGGCCGGTTGAGCTGATAGGCGCTTTCCACCAGACCTTCGGCGATGCCGCTTGGCCCGTGCGGATAGATGGAGTACGTGAACACATGCGTCCCCCGATCGCTTGTCCGGTCGGGACGAATCGGGGCCTTCAGCAAACTGAGGCGAATGACGTTCTCCTCCACGTCGCAGCCGTATTTGCAATCGTTCAGGACGGATACGCCGAACAGGCCTTCCGACAGGTCCACCCATTTGTGACAAGGCACTTCGAAACGCGCCTGCTCCCAAGTCGTGTTCTTGTTATTCATCCGTTCCAGCACGCCCGCCGACGTATCGGTCGAGTACGTTCTCGCCTTGACGTTCACAGGGAACGCCACTTTGAGCAGTCTCTCCTTCTCCTGCCAGTCCACCCAGGTTTCGAAATCGACGCGAGGGCTGTTGGCATAAAGCCGGACGATTTGGACGGCACGGCTGTGGCTGAACGATTTCTCCATGCGGATCGCCGCGGAGATCGGGCCGTCTTCGACGACCGTAATGTTCGTCCATCCGTCATAATTGATTTGATGGTTTTTGTAAGTTTTTACGATATCCCAGGCATTGTACAGCCCCGGGCAGTCCTCGAACAATTGCCACTGGTTCAACAGCGCTCCCGGCGCGTTGACCTGGATCTGGCGGACTTTGTCGAACATTTCCACGATATTGCCTTCGGCATCGAAACGAACGGATACCCAGGCATTTTCAAGGCATTCGGCAGAAACCTTCAAATCGGCCGGCTTGTTCATCACGACGTCGGACGCTTGATATTCGCCCAGGCTGAACCCATCCAAATCAAGCTCGACGCAATACCGTTCGCCGCCTTCGACCGTGACCTGCTTTTGCACCGGATAGACTCGATTGTCCCGATCTACCACGGACGGCACGGTTACCGGCTGATCGAAATAGGAAACCGTCTGTTTGTCGGAGAAGGCATTCACCGCCACGAACTTGCCGCTGTCCGGTTTCGTAAGGGTATCCAGCGCTTTGACGTTCAAGGCGTGGAACTCCTCGTTCATCTCCCGATAGGTCCGAACCGCGTCGATGCCTACGGGATGCGTGTGGCTGCCCGGCAGAATGTCATGGAATTGGTTGAACAAGAGCTTCTTCCAAGGCACCGATAATTCTTCCTGAGTCACAACGATGCGGTCCGTCAGCAGCGCGGCGAGGGTCGAGACGGCTTCCGTTTGCTGCGCCAGGAATTCCCCTTTGCGGTTAAACCGCTTCAACTCGCCTTTCGTAGTAAACGTACCCCGATGCATTTCCAGATACAAATCGCCGTCCCATACCGGGAATTCGGAGGTGTCCGCAAAGACGGTGTCCAAATAGTCCTTGCCGGTCGTCAGGCGCATCTGCGGGATGCCGCCCATCTGCTGCTCGCGGAAATAATATTCCATCATTTCGTTGGTGATGCCGCTGCCGCCGTCGCCGTAACCGAACATTTGCAGGGATTCGTCGCAATAGGACTTGTCCTGGAACGCTTCCCAGCTTCCGATCAACTGATTCGGGTCCATCCAGCTGTTGAAGTGCACCGGAGGCACGCAGGCGCTGACTTCCGTCCCGTCCAGGCCCCGCCACAGAAAATTGTTGTGCGGGAACGTATTCGTATCGTTCCAGGTCGACATTTTGTTGGAGACGAAGTAATTCACGCCGCCCTGCTTCAAAATTTGCGGCATGATTGCGCTGTTGCCGAATACGTCAGGCAGCCAGGCGATATCGACGTCCACGCCAAATTCCTTCAGAAAATACTGCTTGCCGTACATAATTTGCCGCGCCAGGCTCTCCGCATTGACCAGATTGCAATCCGGCTCGACGTACATTGCGCCGACGATCTCCCAACGCCCTTCGGCCACGCGCCGTTTGACTTCCTCAAAGAGCGGCGGATAATACTTCTGCAGCATCTCGTAAGCCCAGGCCTGGGTATGGGAATACTTGAATTCCGGATAGCGGTCCATCAGACGCAATTGAATCAGAACGGTTCGGGCGTTCTTCTGAATCGTCTGCCCCATCGTCCAGTGATACGCCAGATCAAGATGAGAATGGGCTACGCAAGCCAGCTTGCCGTTCTTGCCGAAGCGTGCGCTTGGCTCAAAAACGTTGCGCTGGATGTATTCCCGGATAGCCGGCGCGGCCCGTCTGAATTCCTCGTCGTCGCCGCTCTCGAAGAACGGGAACAATTTCAGGATTTTCTCCACGTGACTGGCGTAGAACGACTTGGCGCCCTCTTCCATATAATCGGCATAGGCGCTCTGGTAAAGCATGTCCAGGTCGTATTTCAGACCCAGCATTTCTTCATCGATCACGACCAGGCACGGACGTTTGAACGTCTGAATGCAACCCTTCAGATTTCTGGCGACCCCCCGGTCGTCATCGGGCTTGGAGCGGGTGTAGCACTCGAGGATCATTTCATGCCGTTCGCCGGCCTTGGCCCGCTCCAGAAACGCGCACCAGCTGCGGTTCGGGTCCAGCCCGTCCACGTAACGCCCGTTGTCCTGGATGATTACCTCCGTCGCCGTGTACATGTACAGATACACTTTTTTGCCGTCCAGAGCCTCGGGAATCGTAAATTCGCATTTGAACATGCAGGTAACATCGGGTCCGCCCCATTTGTCCCCTTCCCGAATCGGATGGAACTCGTCCTCCCATACGTAAGCCTCCGGATGATATTCGCCGTTGCGTACCTGCCAGTTGTCCAAGGGATGCATTTCCTTGAAAATTCTTTGATCCACCTGCTCGAAAACGAGCTTGGACCATTTTTGCATCGTGACGCTTCTGCGCTCTACCGCGATGTGTGCCACTGCGTATCCTCCGTTCTATCTAGCGTAGTAAGGAATGTGTTTGTTGATTTTCACGCGAAAGTCGGTATGAAACCGCTTGGATACCCGCTCCCGGATCCACTCGTTCAATTCCGGATCACAGCATGGACAGGCGGCACAATCTCCGTAAGCGCCCAAAATAATCGTGCCGTCTTCAAAACCTTCAAAAATGATATCTCCGCCGTCCACCCGAGTTTTGGGACGGATTTCGTTCATAATGATGTCTTCGATCTGTTTGGCCAGTTCCATAACGCCTCTTCCTCCCCCATCGTTAGCTTGTCTCCTTATCCTTTGACCGCACCGGCCGTCATCGCCGAAACGATGAATCTCTGTAAAATGACAAAAATGATCAACGTCGGGAAAATACCGATCACCGCGGCGGCCGCCAAATAATGGGTCGTAATGGAATCCGCGGTGGATTGCAGGTTAACCAACCCCACCGAGATCGGATACATGCGGGAGTCGTTCAACAGGATGAACGGTACGATAAACTGGGCCCAGCTTTTTACCACGACCAAAATCACCACGGACACGATGCCGGGAACGACCAACGGAAGAATGGCCATGCACATCGTTTGAAATCTGTTGCATCCGTCGATCGCGGCCGCTTCGTCCAGCTCCTTCGGAACCGTATCGACATAGCCCTTGATGGACCATACGGCAAAAGGAAGCGCGACGGCGATGTAAACGAAAATCAGGCTGGCGTAGTTATTCAACAGCCCCAAACGGCTCAAATATTTATAGAGCGGAATCACCACGATCAAGGGCGAAATCATCTGAAAGAACAAAACGGCCAGCATGGTCGCTTTTTTGCCCCTGTAGTCGAATCTGGAAAAAGCGTAAGCTGCGGGCAAGCACAGAAGCAAAGTGCCGATTACCGTAGCCAAAACAATCAGCAGCGAGTTTTTCAAATAACCGAAAATATCCGTCTTCCAGAGGACGTATTTGTAATTGTCGAAATTGAACTGATTCGGCAGCAGCTTGGGAGGAGCGGCGAACAGCTCCGGCACCGTCTTGAACGACAAGGATACGAGCCAAAGGAACGGAAGCAAGAAGAAGATAGAGATCAGGATATACGCCAGGTACAACCCGATCGAAGCTTTGATTTTAGCGCTCTTGTTCATTATTCAATCTCCTAACATAGACCGTGTGTACCCGAAAGAAGCCCTTCGGATACACACGCCCGCGGATTAAGTATTCAGGTGTTTTCGCCGCCTCGTCTCAGGAACCAGAAGTAGAAGGCCGCCATCAATCCGTTGATCAACAGAAGAATCGTAGCGTAAGCCGAACCCGAGCCCAAATTCATATGCACGAAAATCTGATTATAGGCGGTTAAAGCCAGAACCTCCGTGGCATTGCCCGGACCGCCGGAAGTCAGCGACATGACCATGTCAAAGGTATTGAACGTCATGATAATGTTCAGAATCACATTGATCGAGATGACCGACATGATCGACGGAATGGTGACGTGAATCAATCTTTGCCAGGACGACGCCCCGTCGATATCGGCCGCTTCCAGGATATCCTTGGAGATCGTCTTCAGTCCGGAGTAGGAGAGAATCATGCTCTGGGCCGTGCCTCTCCAGATGTTGGCGATGATCGTGCAGACCAGCGCCGAGCCGGCGGCGGTCAGGAACGTCACGTTTTCGATGCCGACGGCGTGAAGCATGGAGGTCAAAATTCCGGATTCGGACTCGTTCAGGAAGATTTTCCAAATCACCCCGATAATGACGCCCGGAATGGCCCAGGCCAGCAAGGTGACCACCCTTACGAATACCGTGCCGCGAAGTTTCAGTTCCTCTCCTTTCACGATGGCGAGCGCAATCGCAAGCCCCAAAACCGTCTGACCGACGACGCTGAAGAAGACGAAGACAAAGGTTGTCCACAACGTTTGATAGACCTGTTTATCGCGAAAAATATCCATGTAAGAGCTGAACGTATAGGAATACTCTTTTCCCGTCAGCGATGCATCGGTAAAGCTGTAGCGGATCACCTCAAAGGCCGGATACACGAAGGTGACCAGCAACACCAGGACCAGCGGAGCAATCCATAAAAACGGTCCTTGGAGCAGTTTGCGCCCAGCTCCCCTTTTGGGTTGTTCTGTAGCGGTTTGAAGCATGCGTTTCACTCCCTGAAATTACTTGCCTGCTTTGTTGATGACATCCTGCAACGCTTTTTCCGCCGTTGCGGCGCCGGTCACGATATTGCCGATGGCTACCTGCAGTTCGCTCGAGAGCGTGGTGTACTCCGGTACCGGCGGCCGGCTTTGCGCTTGATCCAGATAGGACGCGAAGCTCTTATAGTACTCGTCCTCCGCAAAAGAAGGCGTGCTTTCGAATACCGAACGTTTGGTCGGGAGGAACCCTCCGATCTCGCACCACACTCCGGCGGCCGAAGCGTCCGAATACAGGCTCAGGACGAAATCCGCGGCCAGGTCGGCTTTCATTTTATCCTTGGCGAACACCACGTTGGTCCAGCCGCCCGCCGAGGAAGTGCTGGCATCGCCCGGGTTCACCACAGGCAGTTCGGCGACTCCCCATTTCTCCGCAAATTTGCCTGCGCCCATGATTTCCTTGAGCTGAGGTACAGCCGAGCTGGAAGCGATGAACATCGCGTATTTGTCGGTGGTCAGATCGCCGAACATGTTCGATTCCTTATCAAACTCCACGACTCTTTGCGGTGTCACGCCTTCCTTCACCGTATTCTCGAAGAACGAGAGGAAATTCAGCATCGCCGTTTTCGCTTCCCCGTCCTTGAAGGCCAGGCTATTGTCTTCGTTCAGCAGCGGGAAGCCCTGACTCCAATAAATGCCGAGATGGTTATTGACGGCGCCTTCATTGCGTCCGGCTACATAAATCAGGCCGGTCACGCCTTTATTGTTCTCCTGAACCTGCTTGGCCGTGCTGATCAGCTCGTCGACGGTTTTCGGCGGAGTGTCGATCAAATCTTTTCTGTAATACAAAGCGCGAACATCCGTCGTATACCAATCGCTGAGAATATCCGTGCCTTCCCCGCCCGGTTGCATCGTGCTGCGCATGAACGGGAAATAATCGTCGATCGAAATGCCCTTGGCTTCGAAAGCGTCGTTCAATGGCTGCGCGTATTCGGCGAATGTCGGCATCATGAACGAATCCACCGCGGCTACGTCCGGAGCGGTGCCTTCGGACAGCTTGAGCTGCAGCTTGGCCATATTGTCGCTCGAGTTGTTGGATGTACTGATCGGCGTAATTTTGACGTTGGGGTGTTCATCGATCCAGGCTTTCATTTTGTTGGTCAGGTATTCGACCCGGGCCGGCGATGTCGCTTCCAGCGACTGGCTCGGATTCGGCTGCCAGGTGATTTCGATTTCGGCGTTCTGATAGCCGATCAACTGCGGACTAATGAGCATCGGTCCCTCAGGAACCTTCTTGGTAATATCGCCGCCGTCGGCGGCCCCTTCCGTTGCCGGAGTATTGGACGGTGCATTGGATTCGGCGGCATTATTGTTATCTTTAGAGCCGCATCCGGTAAGCAAAACCGTAAATACCATCACTGCCGCCAGTAGACTTGAGAATGTCTTTTTCAAAGAATGTCCCTCCCGTTAATAAGTTCAATGAGACGCTTTCCGCAACCCCCGCTGGAATGAAAGCACTTCCACTCTTTTCTATAAGCATAGGCACGGACACGGGGATGAGCTCCTCCCCTTTGTTACCGATTTCATTTCCGCCAACCGCGCATCGAAGAGCGTGCTGCCGAGTACCGTCGGGTGTAAGCGTGCTTCCCGATAGATAAAATATATCATTCGGTTCCTGCAGCCACATCGTTTGCCTATCCAAAATCAGCGACATTTTTCGCGGGAAAATTGTACTACAGCACAACTTCGCTCCGTTTACTTCTGCAACTGCTCAAAAGTCAGCAGCATTTTGATTTTGACGAGGTCATTAAATTTGCGATAATCCATATGCAGCAGTTGCGAGATTTTGTCGAGCCGGTAAAACAGCGTGTTTCGATGCACATGAAGCAGGGCCGCTGTTTCTTTCACGTCCAGATTGCAGTCCATAAACGTCCGAAGCGTCTGTTTGTAGTCTTCGTTCAGTTGCCCGGACCATTTGTATTTCTGCATAAATTCCTTTTGCGTCGGCTGGGGGATCGTATCGAGATAAGGAATGATTCCCCAGTCATCGATGCAGGTCGCCTTGGGTTCCTGCGCAAATTTTCTGCTTAACCGGATACAGCAGCGCGCTTCATTATAAGATGCCTTATAACCCGCAAGACCCTTGCGAGGTTGTCCGACACCAATATAGTAACGATAGCCTAATTTTTTGAGATATTGCTCGATTTTGGAGTAGGTCGGTTTGTGCAGTTGCTCCGCCGTCGGAACCGCGATAAAAAACGTCCCGTCTTCGATATAGGCATAGAACGTCTGAAAACCGACAAGGGCTTTGAGACCGTTCAGAAATTGTTCCTTCCGCTCCTGGATTCCCTGTAGCAAGTCGCCGCCGGCCGTCTCTTCCGACCATTTCAGTTCCTCGATTTCCACCACGATCACGCTCCGCTCCAGGTTCAGCTCGATTTGGAGCGAACGGGCGGTCATGGTCAGCTTTTTTTCCCGAAGGTCATGGGGGGCAATCAATTCCATTATGAAGCCCTCCAGCGCCATTTTCCGGAAATGCAGCTGTTTGTTCATATGAATTTGTTCCAACAGAATCTCCACGTTCATTTTGATGATGGTTCCGAACTTGTACACTTCGGCCGGGTCGCCCGTAATCCCCACGACGCCCACCACGTTGTCCTGAAATTCAATGGGCAGATTGACCCCCGGCTTGGAGCCCGGCAGACTCCGGCACTCCTCCTCGCCGATCAATTGTTGGGTTTGCGTAGACAAGACCTGCAATGCGCCTTCATGCTGCTGGCCGATGCGGTCGGATTGCCCGCTGGCGACGATGATGCCTTGTTCATCCATGATGTTGACATTGAAGTCCATGACGGACATCAGTTGGCTTACAATCGGCAATGCCAGCTCGGTAGTAATTTTCATCAAGAATCCCCCCTGACAGCGATAGAAATGGCCGACTACGATAGCGTAGCCGGCCACCTCTGCTCATCATATCGCAGATTAAAGCTCATTGATATTAGTTTTTGGGTTGACGGCTAGACATACTCATCGCCAATCTCCTCCAAGATTCTGCGGATTTTATCCAGGTTTTCTTCAGAACAACTTGTATTGGGGAGTATGGGTTTTCCTGCCTGAAGGCCAATCAAATTGACGGCATCTTTGGTGGCCACGGGAAAACTGCCAAGGTTCCAGGCCGTCCGCAACGGC
This sequence comes from Paenibacillus sp. JL3B1040, assembly GCF_057063165.1. Lineage (NCBI taxonomy): Bacteria > Bacillati > Bacillota > Bacilli > Caryophanales > Paenibacillaceae > Paenibacillus > Paenibacillus tiangongensis. Next base: position 5,642,298 of record NZ_CM169317.1, read on the forward strand.
GCCAGCTTGTATTGCGCCTCCAAAGCGCCCGCAATATCGCCGGCCAAGTACTTGTCGTATATTTCCACAACCAGCTTAGGAACAACGTTAGCCGTGGAGGCCACGCAGCCGGCACCGCCGTAAACGAGCGTGCTTAAAATCATGATGTCCCTGCCGGACAGCACCTTGAATCCCTTGTCCCTTGTGCGACGGATATATTCTGCCGTCAGCGTCTGATCGCCGCTGCTGTCCTTCATGCCGACGATATTGGGGATCTCGGCAAGCCGCTCCAGCATCCCCGGCGTGATGTTATTGCCCACCTTGTCCGGATTGTTATACAGCAGGACAGGCAGCGATGTGGCCTCCGCGATCCTTTTGAAATGCTGGAGCAGTTCGTTCTCGTTCGGTGTCACGAACATGGGAGGCAAAATCGTAATGGCCTGAGCGCCAAGCTCTTCGTACAAACGAGCTTGCTTGACCCCCTCCCTTGTCGCAATCGCGGCGATGCCGGCATAAACCGGCACCCTCCCCGCGCTCTGCTCGACCGTGACGGCTACAACCCGTTCCAGATCCTCCGGGTCCAGGCCGAAGAACTCTCCATTGCTGCCCAGCGCAAGAATCCCGTGAACCCCTCCATCAATCACGTGGTCCACAATGCGGCGCAAGCCCGGCTCATCCAGGCGTTCCCGGTCATCGACCGGCGTTACGATCGGGGGAATCACCCCGCGTATAAAACGGGTATCCATAGCGGCATCTCCTTTTTAGTCAGCGTTCAAAAAGTCAGGTTATGAGCACCGAAGCGCGTAGCGCGACTTCGTAACGGACCGTAATGACCTTATTTGTCCATTTCCCGGCTATTTCCCGCCGTAACGGTCTCCAGAGACCCTATTGGGCTCTCATGGCGACCATTTAGCCGCTTTTGACCGAAATAAGGTCTCCTCGGTCCGTGATAGAATCGGAAACGGCCCAAAAGCGGGCCAATAGCGTTTCTGGTGTCCGTTAGCTTGCCGGAGGCTTTTAGCGTCTGACTTCCGTTTGGGCCAGCTTCTCGTAGTAACGAACCAGCGCGCCATGGTCAGCGGTTCCCAATCCGTCCACTTTGAGCGCATGCATCATTTCCAGCACCGACGCGGTAAGCGGCAGCGGCACGCCAATGCCGTGCGAAGTCTCCAGCGCATTGGTCAAATCCTTAATATGCAAATCGATCCGGAACCCCGGGTCGAACTTCCGATCCAGCATCAGCGGCGCTTTCGCTTCCATAACCGTGCTGCCGGCCAAGCCGCCGCGAATCGCCTCGAATACCAGCTCCGGTTCAACCCCGGCTTTATTGGCCAGGACCAGCGCTTCGGACAAGGCGGCAATGTTCAAGGCGACGATCACTTGATTCGCCAACTTGGTAATGTTGCCTGCGCCGACATCGCCGGTATGCACGACAGACCCCGCCATCGCTTTCAAGAGGTCATAATGCGCGTCGAACAGTTTCTTGTCCCCGCCCACCATGACGGACAGGGTGCCGTCGATCGCTTTCGGTTCTCCGCCGCTGACCGGAGCATCCAGGAAGGAGATGCCTCGCTCTTCGAGCGCTGCGGCGATTTCCCGGCTGACGAGCGGAGCGATGGAACTCATATCGATGATAACGGTGCCCCGCTTAGCCCCTTCGATCACCCCGTTCTCGCCAAGAATGACTTCCTTCACGTGCGGCGAGTTCGGCAGCATCGTAATCACGACTTCCGCTTGTCCGGCCACTTCCCGGGGAGAACCGGCAACAACCGCGCCAGCGGCCTTCAGTTCCTCCGACACCGCGGCATTCCGATCCATCACGACCAACGAATAGCCGGCTTTGATCAAATTCAAGCTCATCGGTTTTCCCATGATGCCAAGTCCGATAAATCCTACTTTTTTCATTGATAGACTCCTCCTCTTACCCTTCCAAAATAATAAATTACAATTAACGCACCATGCAGGGGCGCTTGTTGTCAAACTTCCAGCCCGGAATCAGGTACTGCATCGCCACCGCATCATCTCGGGAACCAAGTCCCATGCTTTGGTACAACCGGTTGGCTTTCAGGATCTGTTCCATGTCGATTTCCACGCCCAATCCCGGCCGATCCGGGACGTCCACCATGCCATCGACGATGGGCAAAGGCTCTTTCGTCAGGCGCTCTTCCCCTTCCTGCCAAATCCAATGGGTATCGATCGCCGTAATGACGCCCGGCGCCGCCGCCGCCACATGCGTGAACATCGCCAGCGAAATATCGAAATGATTATTGGAATGCGAGCCCCAGGTGAGCCCCCACTCATGGCAAAGCTGCGCCACGCGGACCGAACCCTGCATCGTCCAGAAATGCGGATCGGCCAGCGGAATGTCGACGGATTGCAAAGAAAGGGTGTGCCCTAACTGGCGCCAGTCCGTTGCGATCATATTCGTAGCCGTCGGAAGTCCCGTCTGTTTTCGGAACTCTGCCATGATCTCGCGTCCCGAGTATCCATCCTCCGCTCCGCAAGGATCCTCGGCATAGGCAAGCACATGCCCCTTGTCGCGGCATAGCCGAACGGCATCCTTCAGCAGCCATCCGCCGTTCGGGTCAAGGGTGATCCGCGCGTCGGGGAAGCGTTCGGCCAAGGCGGTGACCGCCTCGATTTCTTCTTCCCCGCGCAGAACCCCGCCCTTCAGCTTGAAATCGTTGAACCCGTATTTCTCATAAGCGGCTTCGGCCAAACGCACAACCGCTTCCGGCGTCATGGCTTCTTCGCGGCGAAGACGGTACCATGCTCCGCCCTTTTCACTAGGGGCGGCATAGGGGAGATCGGTTTTGTTCCTGTCGCCGATATAGAACAGGTACCCCAGCATCTCTACCTTTTTGCGCTGCTGTCCCTCGCCAAGCAACTCGGCCACGGGAACGCCGAGATATTTGCCGACCAGATCCAGCAATGCGGCTTCCACCGCCGTGACGGCATGGATGGCCACGCGAAGGTCGAAGGTTTGCAATCCCCGGCCGCCGGCGTCGCGGTCCTCGAAGGCGATCCGCATTCGATTCAGGATATAGTTGTATCTCCCGATCGACTGACCGACAACCAAGTCGCGCGAATCCTCCAGCGTTTGGCGTATGTTTTCCCCTCCGGGCACCTCGCCGACGCCGGTCTGGCCCGAGCTATCCTTCAAAATCACGATATTGCGCGTGAAATAGGGGCCGTGCGCACCGCTGAGATTCAGCAGCATGCTGTCCCGACCCGCCACAGGAATGACCGTCATATCCGTAATGATCGGCGTTCCCGTAGGTGAAGCCTGTTCCTGTTTAGATGCCTCGTTCATCATGGTAAGAGCCTCCGTGTTCAAAAATAATAGATTAGCGATCTGCTCCGACCTTAGGCAGACTCATGAAATTTCCGATTCCGTATTTCTCCGGAATGAGAATGGCCCGCAATACGGAGGAGACGGCATTGCGAATATTGGCAGGGGCTCTGCCGATGGCCTCCTCCAGCGTCATGGGAACCTGCGTCGCTCCGACAACCACATCGATGCCGAAGCCGTAGACTTCGAAAGCCTCCGCCGTAACGCCTCCGGATATGCAGATGACCGGCTTGTTGTACTTTTTGGACAGCTTGGCCACCCCGGCCGGCGTCTTCCCGAACACCGTCTGGGCGTCGGTTCGGCCTTCTCCGGTGAATACGAGGTCGGCATCCCGAACCACCTCGTCAAAATGCGCGGCCTCGAGCACAATATCGATGCCCCGGGCCATCTTCGCGTTCAGAAAAGCCATGAGTCCGGCGCCAAGTCCCCCGGCGGCTCCCGCTCCCGCTATATTTTCAATGTCGATGCCAAGCTGCTCCCGGATGATCGAAGCCAGATGCTTCAAGCCCGCGTCGAGCTTGACGACCATTTCCGGAGTGGCCCCCTTTTGCGGGCCGAAGACCTGGGCCGCTCCCTTCTCTCCGCATAACGGATTCGTCACGTCGCTGGCGATCGTTACCTCGCAACCCGCCACGGCCGGATGAACTCGACTCGTATCAATCGAGCGGATGCGATGAAGCTCCCCGCCGCCGAATCCGATCTCCTCTCCCGCTTCATCCAAGAAGCGGACCCCGAGCGCCTGGGCCATGCCGACGCCGCCATCATTGGTGGCGCTTCCGCCGATGCCGATCACCAGCTTCCGCACGCCGGCCTCAAGCGCCGCTTTAATGACTTGCCCTGTACCGTAAGTCGTCGCTAGCCACGGATTCAATCTATCTTTAGTCACGAGCGTAAGGCCCGATGCGGAAGCCATTTCCACCACGGCAGAGCGCCCTTCGTCATATATTCCGTACACCGCGGTTACCGGATCACCAAACGGACCGATGACCTCCAATTGGCGCGACTCCCCGCGGGTCACGCTGAGGATCGCCTCCACAGTGCCTTCCCCGCCATCGGCGATCGGAATTTTGCGCACCATCGCTTCGGGCAGCACCTCCAAAATGCCTTGCTCCATGCAATCCGCCACTTCTTTGGAGCTGAGACTCCCTTTGTAAGAGTCGGGCACGATTAAAATGTTCATCCTATCACTCCTACCGATCCTCTTTGCCTGAAAACGACCCGGCACCGATTTGCCATGGCCATCCTTGATGGCGCTTACATATGTGCTGGTTTCATTCCTTTTTCGGTCTCCCGTCATCACACGCATCCGGACCACCCCGCACTTCAATCATCTGCACGCTGGAAGATCGTTTCTTTGATGCGGTGCGAGGTACACTTGCTCATTTGCGGCATAGCTTAACTATACACTTCCGTCAACTTCTCGACATTGTTACCCGTCCACAATGTTACGGGCATTTTGTCGTCAAAAATTGGACGTTGGCACAACAGCGCGCTATCCTGCGTTAAAGTTTGCTTCACTGCAGGGGCTACTGGCGTTTCGCCTTCCACTACGCCAAGAAGGACCGCAGTTCATCCTGCGGTCCTTCTTGATTTTCCATTATTCTTGCTTTTATTCCACACTTTTTAGCGCTTCTACCATGTTAATGCGGTTAAGCGTGCGGTTTGTCATCCAATTGACGACGACGGCAAAGCAGAAGGTGATCATGGCTGAAATCAGATAGCTGACCGGCTCGATGTGCACGGCGAAATACATCGCCGGCATATTGAGCGCGGTGGTGAGGAATCCGCTGAGGACCCGACCGACCGGCAATCCAATGAGAATACCGATTAGCGTCAAGATCAGCGATTCCTTATTCACATATTGGTGCACTTCTTTATCATAGAAGCCCAGCACCTTAATGGTCGCAAGCTCCCGAACGCGTTCCGAGATATTCGTATTCGACAGCGTAAACAGCACCACAAACGCGAGTCCTCCCGCCATAACCGTGATTAACAATACTACCGCATTGATCAGATCGAAGCCGAAATCCGCCCTTAACGCGGCCGTGCTGACGGCGGAAAGCACGGAATCGTTCCGGAGAAGCGCCTCCGCATAAGCGGCCTGCTCCGTTTCGTCGACCGACAGATGCGCAAGCACGCCATTCGGAGCATACTTGCCGAACAGTTGCTCATACAGATTCTGCGTCATATATACGTTATTGCCCAAGTAATTCTGCACCACATCCGAGACGACCGTCTCGCGCTCCACAAGCCCCATATCTTGCAATGAAACGGAGCTGCCCGGTTTAAGACCCAGAATTCGCGCCGCATTCCGCGTGATCAAAATGCCGTCTTCACCTGGAGCGACCCGCTTGCCCTTCAGATTCTCGATGTGAATGTAATCGTTGAAAGCTGACTCGTCCGGGATCACCATCAACTGCACCTTTTCGCCATCCTCATCGGCATTGATCACCTTCACGCTCTCCATCCGCAAATTCAGAACGTCATCGATTCGGCTGTCGCCGGACATCTGCCGGACGAAGTCGTCGTTCGCCTCGTCTGCAAAAACGGCCATCAAATCATACTGGTAGATGTTCTCATACTGCTTTGGCGCCAAGTCCTCAATCGAATCTTTAATGGCAAAACCGCAGAGAATCAGGGCGGTGCAGCCCATAATTCCTCCCACCGTCATGAACAGACGCTTTTTGTACCGGAACAAATTCCGAACGGTCACCTTGTTCAGGAATTTAAGGCGGCTCCAGACCGCGGGGATGCGTTCCAAAAATACGCGGGACCCTGCACGCGGAGCCTTAGGGCGCATGAGCGCCGAAGGCATTTTGGCCAGTTCGCTGCGGCAGGCGAGCACCGTTGCGCCCAAGATCCCCAGGATAAACAGCAGGACGCCCCCCACGCCATAGGGCAGGTCAAAACGCAGATTAATATGAGGGAGGCTGTACAATTCCTCCATAATAATCGATACGAATTGAGGCATGAACACAAAGCCAAACAAATCACCCAAGATCCCGCCTAGCAGGCAAGCCATAAAAGCAAACAGCAGGTATTTGCGGTAGACGGCGCCGTTTCCGTAACCCAAGGCCTTGTAAGTCCCGATCAGTCCACGTTCTTCCTCTACCATCCGGGTCATTGCGGTAAGGCTCATGAGGATGGCCACAAGCAAAAAAATCACCGGGAATACTTTTCCGACCGCTTCGATGGAGGACAAATCGTTCGTCAGGCTGGAATAGCTGTCGATCGAGGTTCGGTCCTGGATGTACCAGCGGGTCATCTCCATCTTGTCCAGCTCCGCAAATTTCGCGTCCATGGGCGCCCCGGCGGCCTCGAGTTTCTTCCGCGCCTCCAGCATGACGGAATCATAACGCGCTTGTTCCCGCGGCGCTTTGATACGGTTTTCGATCTGACGGATGACGGTCCGGACCGTATACTCATATTCATCGGAGTAGCTGTCCATCTCCCGCGTTCCATCCAACACAAGATGTACCGCAGTAAAAATATCGCTGCTTGCGTCGGCGGCCGCGACAAAAAACGTATAGTCCGAGGATGCGGCAGCACGGAAAATATTCTTGGCGCCGCTTCCCTGGATGTCCATGGGGTCCAGCACCGCACCAACAACGGTGAACCTCGTATTGGCAAAGGCCGAAGTCTTCTCTTCCCCCAAGTTCATCTCCAGATCCCAATCTCCGCCGGGTTCGCCGTTGTCTTTCTCGGTTTCCTCATCCAGGGTCAAGGCGTTGCCGATGGATTTGCCGCTTTCGTCCAAGTATTTTTGGGTAACGGCGATCTCCCCTGCTTTGCTTGGCAAAGCTCCGTCCAGCAAGTAAGGTGCATTGAGCCCCCTCGGACTCAGCACGGTCATTTCCGCGCTCTTGCGGATTCCATCCACATCCGTGTGGACCGTCTCGCTGTATCCGCCTTCCGCGGTTTCGACGCCGTCTACTTGCGCCAAGGCCCGGACGTCTTCTTCCGTCAGCCCCAGCGTGGACAAGACCCGGATGTCGAACAACTTTTGCTCGTCATAAAATTGATCCGCCGAGTAGTACATATCGAGACAAGCCGCGTACAAGCCCGTCAGCATGGCCACACCCAGCGCCGTGATGAGCATAATGGACAAGAAACGTTTCCAACCCTTTTGAACGGAGCGCAAAATATCCTTGTAGTATGCTTTGTTCATGACTTACCACTCGATCTGCGCAATGGGTACAGGCTGCTCGTTTCGCGCAGTCTTTACAACCTTGCCGCTTCTGAAATGTATGACCCGATCGGCCATGGGGGCCAGCGCGGAGTTGTGCGTAATCAGAAGAACCGTGATACGCTCCCGGCGGCAGGTATCCTGCAATAGCTGCAAAATCTGCTTTCCGGTATTGTAATCCAGTGCACCTGTCGGTTCATCGCACAGCAGCAGCTTGGGATTCTTGGCAAGGGCGCGCGCGATGGATACGCGCTGCTGCTCGCCGCCGGACAACTGGGCGGGAAAATGGTTCATTCGATCCGCAAGCCCGACTTTAGCCAACGTTTCGCCCGCGTCAAGCGAACGCTCGCAAATCTGGGCGGCCAGTTCCACGTTCTCCAGTGCGGTCAAATTGGGCACCAGGTTATAGAATTGGAACACGAAGCCGATGTCCGTCCGGCGATACCCAACCAACTGCTTGGGGTTGTATTTGGAGACGACTTCACCGTCCACGATGACATCGCCCGACGTAGCGGTGTCCATTCCGCCCAAGATATTCAAGGCCGTCGTCTTGCCGGCGCCGGAAGCGCCCAAAATGACCGCAAACTCCCCTTGTTCGATCGAAAGGCTTGCCCCATCGAGCGCCCGGATGGCCACCCCTTCGGAATCGTATTCCTTAATCACCTGATTGAATTCGATATATGCCACCTGATTCTCTCCTTTACGCTAAACCTTGATGTTACCGTTCTTTCTATATATCTGGTTAATTTGGTTGGCTAGGTAGCTCGGACTATAAGGGGTACCTTCTTCGATCCACCACGAGACGATGCCTAGCGACGAGGCGGCAACGATCGGGATAGGAACCTGCTTCGCAGGATCCACCGATTTCCTCCGCTCCCGGCGAAGCGAAACGATATCGGTGAGGATCGCAAACAACCGATGGCGAAACTCTTTATTTTCCATTAATACCCGAAATAACGGCGCGTTCTCGTAGATCTGCTCCAAAAAGGAAACCAGCGGCGATGGGTTCTTGGACGGGCCGTTCTCGGTGAGCGGACGCATTCTTCGGGCCAACTCGTCCAGCACTTCCTTCGTCAACTGCTCCAGCAAATCTTCCACGTCACGGTAATGCAAATAAAACGTAGCCCGGTTTAATCCCGCACGACTCGCCAACCCCTGCACGGTGATTTTACGCGGATCCGCGTTCTCTTGCAGCAGCGCGATCAGCGCCTCCCTGAACATCCGTTTGGTTCGGGTGATCCGGGGATCCACCTTCTCTTCGCGATTAGTAGACATCTCATCTCTCCTTTGATGATCATCTTCCACATATTCGACATCTTCCTGTTTATATGTCGTTTAGTCTACATTTCTCCGTAAAGTGTAAATGGTCTTTTGCGCAGTTGCATGGTACTATTTTTTATCGACAGAATATCAATTACTCGACGACTCGTCAATTAGTTGACAGCCTCGAAAGGAGCACACCCTTGAATACCTCAACCCCGCAGGTGAATAAAAAAATCCTGATGCCCGTTCTGCTGCTGGGCTCATTCCTATCGATCTTGAACCAGACAATTCTCAATGTCGCCTTACCCGACTTGATGATGGAATTCGAGATTAACGCTACGACCGTTCAATGGCTGATTACCGGCTTCATGTTGGTGAACGGCATTCTCGTTCCGGTCACGGCGTTTCTGATGCAGCGGTTTACGACCCGGCAGTTGTTTGTCAGCTCCATGCTCCTGCTGCTCGTTGGCACGTTCATCAACGCCATTGCACCCAGCTTTCCGTTTCTTTTGACAGGGCGGCTGATTCAAGCGGCGGGCGCCGGCATTATCATGCCTTTGCTGATGATGGTCGTGCTGGTGGTGTTCCCCAGGGAAGGACGCGGAGCGGCCATGGGCCTCATCGGCCTCGCCATGATCGTTGCCCCCGCCATCGGCCCGACCTTGGCCGGCTTCGTCATCGAACACCTCTCCTGGCGGTGGATCTTTATCGGGATGCTGCCGCCGGTCGCGATCGTGATTCCGTTGGCCCTTAAATATTTGGTCAATGTCTCGGAGACCTCGAAGCCGAAGCTGGACCTCGTCAGCATGATCTACTCGACCGCGGGCTTTGGCGGCATCCTGTTTGGCTTCAGCAATGCGGGCAATCAAGGCTGGGGCAGCGCGGAAGTATTGTCCTGCTTAATCGTCGGCGGACTGTTTCTGGTCCTGTTCTGCCGGCGGCAATTGACCTCTTCCGCCCCGCTCATGAATTTAAGGGTGTTCCAAGACAAAATGTATACGATCACGACGATCATCAGCATTTTGATCATGATGGTTATGTACGCGGACATGATTTTGCTGCCGATGTACCTGCAAGCCAGCCGGGGGTTTTCGGTGCTGGAAACCGGTTTGCTTCTGTTGCCGGGAGCCTTGATCAATGCGTTATTGTCGCCGGTCTCCGGACGTTTACTGGATAGATTCGGAGTGAAGCCCATCGCGATCATCGGGCTGCTGTTTACGGTTCCCGCCGTCTGGGGAGTAACACATTTAACCGAAACGACGACGTACACCTATCTGGTCGTGCGCACGATCCTCTTGCGAATCGGTTTAAGCTTCCTGACGATGCCGCTCAATACGGCCGGACTGAATGCACTTCCAAAGCATTTGAATGCTCACGGTTCGGCCGTAACGAATACGGTCCGGCAAGTGGCGGGGGCGATGGGGACGGCATTGATCGTCACGATTTATACGGCAAGAACGAAAGTCCACGCCGCCGGATTGATGGAATCCGGCCAGGCGCTTTCCGAAGCTCAAGTGAAGGAGATGTCATCGATCCTCGGCACGAACGACGCTTATCTCTGCATGGCCGTCCTAAGCGTCTTGATTCTCGCCGTAACGATCTTCATACCGAACCGAAAGGGAGAAGCCGGCCCGAAAAAAATTAGTGAGACGGTATCACACCCCGTTGAAGAATCCTAAAGTGAAGGCGACCGGCCCCCATCTCCGGGCCCGGGCGCCTTTTTCGGGTTGGTTATGCCCTATCCCGGATATTCAATGAATTTATTCGATGTTCACGGGCTAAAACGAGTCAGATTTTACATCGCGTTAACGTGCCGTTTACGCCAAAATGCCCGGATCATGATACGATCGGACTATAGAGACAAGCCTTGCGAAGTCCCGGTCTCGATTATATGGGCCTAAAGGATGAATCCGACATGAAAACGCCGCTCTCTCCCTCCGAGGCGAATAGCGGTCTGTATCACTACATGACCTACTTTTACCGCGCCACACGGCTGTACTGGAAATCTTGCCGGAGGTTCCATGCCTTGCAGCGGATCATCCGGAACCAGACGCTGACGACGTATTTCCAGCCGATTCTGAACCTGCAGGAAGGAACCTGTCTCGGATATGAAGTGCTGAACCGTCCGCCGGTAACGCCCTTATTTCCCCATACCGAGTCTTTTTACGACTTCATCGGGCATACGGACCAAGTGTTTGCGTTCGAACGTTTTTGCCGCGACATCTCCTTCAACCGGTTCCGGCTCGCCCTGATCCGGTCGCGCAAACCCGTGGACACCCTCGTGTTCGTCAATATCCATCCGCAGGTGCTGTCGGACCCCGGTTACCGAAGCGGCGAAACGATCCAGCTATTGTCCCGGTACGGTTTATCGCCGCAGCAGGTCGTGTTCGAGTTGACCGAGAAACAGGCGGTTCATGACTATGTCGCCTTCGAACGCATTTTGTCGCATTACCGCTCCCAAGGATTTCGCATCGCGATCGACGATGCCGGCTCCGGCTATAACAGCCTGAAGGCAATCGTCAGCTTGAAGCCCGAATTCATCAAAATCGACAAGTCCCTGATCCGGCATCTTCACCTTCACCCCAATCAACAACGCATCGTGAAGCTGCTCCAGGAGTTTGCGGCCGAATCCGGCACGCACATCATCGCCGAGGGCATCGAGGAACCGGAAGAACTCGCGTTTCTTCAGCGGGAAGGAATCGAATACGGGCAAGGGTATGCGCTCGGCAAACCCGCTACGGAAATGGGAAACGACGTTTTACCGCAAAAGCCATAGGGGACTGCCATACCGGTACGGCAATGGCAGGTTGAGGGGGAGGTGTACGACTTGTTGACGAACATCGGCGAAATCGCGGAGACGATCCCGATCGTCGCGCCCGATACGAAATGCGGATTGGTCGACAATTTGTTTAAACAACATCCCCATCTGGAGGGCATTGCGGCGGTCGGCGAAGACAATAGTCCGGCGCTGTTGATGCGAGCCCGCTTTTACCAGTTGCTGGGCACTCAATATGGCTACCACATCTATATGGGCCGCCCCGTCAAGCTCGTTGTAAACCCTCGTCCGCTCGTCGTGGAATGGGACGAGCCGATTACGGAGGTCAGCATCCGCGCGATGAACCGGTCCGAGGAAGAACTGTACGACGGCGTTCTGGTCCTACGGGACGGCCGGCTGCACGGATTCGTCAGCATCCGCCGCCTGCTGCTGGAAGTGGCCAACATTCGGGCGGAGATGGCGAGCTTCCTTAACCCGCTGACCGGACTCCCCGGCAATCGGCTGATCGACGACCGCCTGCAGCAATCCTCCCGGCAAGAGCAATTCAGCGTCCTCTACATCGATCTCGATCATTTCAAATCCTACAACGACAGCTACGGCTTCAAAATGGGCGATGCGCTGATCCAAGCGACGGCCAATTTATTGCGCGAGCCGTTTTCCGGGCAGGGTTCCTTCCTCGGCCATATCGGCGGCGACGACTTCATCGCCATCTTGAACCATCACAATTATTCGTTCGCCTGCAGCAAAATCATCGATGGCTTTGAAGCCATGAAGAAGGATTACTACAGCAAAGAAGACCTGAAGAACAACTACGTCCTGGGCGAAGGGCGTTCCGGCGTCTACGGCCCGATTCCCCTCGTATCCATCTCCATCGCGGTGGTGACGAACCGAACCCGCAGCTTCGAGAGCATCGAGCACATCATTGAGGAAGCTACCCGAATGAAGAAAATCTGCAAATCCCGGCCCGGCAGCGTGAGCATCGCCAATTAGCCGTACGCCTTGGCCTGGCCCTTACTTCCTGCCTTTAGCTGCCCTTGGATATCAGTTAAGGCACGAGCCGCAGGAACCGATTGCCTGCTGCCCGTGCCTTGAATTTTCCGCACCGCCCTATAACTTCACCGTTTTGTTCAATTCGGTTTCCGTCTCATTTCCTGTCAACTGGGAGAACATACGCTTGATCATTTTGACGAGATTGCCGGTTTCCCAGTATTCCGCCGCTTCGGCTTTCACTTTGATCAGAATCAGATTCGGGTCGTCGCTGGTCGTGTGCAGGAATTTGGCGTAAGCGGGGTTCCAGAATTGCCGGATCTTCTCCCGGTCGTTGACCACTTCCGCGGTTCCGCGTACCGATACGTAGGAATCCCCCACGTACGACACGTTGACGTTTGAATGTTGCTTGAGCTGGGTGTATTTATCCGTCTCCTCTTTCGTCAGGAACCACAGATCGCCGTCGAATTCAACCTCTTGGGTTTTCATCGGACGCGACACCAGACCTTCCTGCGTGACGGTTGTCAGCATAGCGATGTCGATGCCTTTGATCAATTTCCGGACCGTCTCCACGGCTTCCCGGTGCGCAGCCTGGTCGTTTGTCATGACTAGTTCACTCCATATGGGTTATTGGGGGGCATGGCTCCCCTGTTAGGTTGAACCGATGACGGAAAAAATAAACAATGGCCAAGCGGCAACCTGCCGCCGGCTACTACATCCTTTTGTCGGCCTCTTAGCCGCCTATGCCGGTTCACCACCAGCAACAACGCCAGCAACACCACCAAAAAGCCCGCTCCCAAAAGGGGGCGGGCTTCCTCATTCTCCTTGCAACGCGGCTTATTTCAGCGGTTTCCAAACCCAGTTTTCCACTTCCGGCAGGTCGACGCCTTCCTCGCGGATGTAGGCATGGTGCTTCTTCACCATCGCGTCCATCTCGGCGGCAATCGAAGCGTATTGCTCCGCGTTCGGCAGGCTCAGTACCGCCTCCTTGACCAGGTCGAACCGGTCCATTTGGTTCACTACGCGCATATCGAACGGCGTTGTGATGTCGCCGTTTTCCCGGTACCCGTGGACATGCAGGTTATGGTTGCGGCGGTCGAAGAACAGGTCCTTGATCAGGCCTTCATAACCGTGGAACGCGAATACGACCGGCTTGTCTTTGGTGAAGAACGCGTCGAATTCGTCATCGGACAAGCCGCGCGGATCGAGCTTCCGGCTTCTCAGCTTCAGCAAATCGACCACATTGATGTAACGGATTTTCAACTCCGGCAATTTCTCATGCAACATGCTGATCGCAGCCAAGCTCTCCATCGTCGGCTCCGTGCCGGAGGAAGCCAACACGATGTCCGGCTCGCCGCCTTGATCGGTGCTGGCCCAATCGATGATTTTCAAGCCTTGATCCACCAGCTCTACGGCTTCATCGGCCGTAAACCATTGCGGGCGAGGATGTTTGGAGGAGACGACCAGATTGATCTTCTGACGATCGTTCAGAATTCGGTCAAACACGGCCAGCAGCGTATTGGCGTCCGCCGGCAAATACTCGCGGATAAACTCCGGCTTCTTGTCGGCCAGATGGCCGAGCAGGCCCGGATCCTGGTGCGTGTAGCCGTTGTGATCCTGCTGGAACACCGTCGACGTGGCCACGACGTTCAGGGACGGAATCTTCCCGCGCCAGCCATGATCGGTCGCTTTGCGCAACCATTTGAAGTGTTGGGTGATCATCGAATCGACGACACGCAGGAACGCTTCGTAGCTGGCGAAAAAGCCGTGGCGCCCGGTCAGCACGTACCCTTCGAGCAGGCCTTCCGCCTGATGCTCGGACAGCTGCGAATCGATGACGCGGCCGTAGGAAGCCAGAAATTCGTCGTTCGGCTCCTTCACGGCGTCGAGCCATTGGCGCTTGGTGACGTCGAACACCGGTCCAAGTCGGTTGGACATCGTTTCGTCCGGCCCGAAGATGCGGAAGTTCTTGTTCGCTTCGTTCAGCCGCACGACCTCGGCCACGTATTTGCCCAGCACGGACATGTCTTGGGCGACCACCTTGCCCGGTACGGAGTTATCCAGCGCGAAGTCCCGAAAATTCGGGAGACGCAAATCCTTCACCAGACGTCCGGCGTCGGTGACCGGATTTTTGCCCATGCGGCGGTTGCCCTTCGGCAAAATTTCGACGAGTTCGTCTTTCAAGCGGCCGTTCTCGTAGAACAGCTCCTCCGGACGGTAGCTCTTCATCCATTCCAGCAAAGCCGGAGCGTGCTGCATGTTCTTTTGGTCTACCGGAATCGGCACTTGGTGGGCACGGAACGAATTTTCGTTCGGCACGCCGCCCCATTCCTTCGGTCCCGTCCAGCCTTTCGGGGAACGGAATACCAGCATCGGCCATACCGGACGGGTAGCATCCCCGGTTTCGCGCGCATGCTTTTGGATGGCTTGGATTTTCTCGACGATCGTGTCCAGTGCTTTCGCCATCGCCGGATGCATCAACTCCGGATCTTCGCCTTCAACGAAAATCGGCTCCCAGCCCATGCCTTTGAAGTAAGCGGTCATTTCTTCATTCGTTTGGCGGGACAGGATCGTCGGGTTGCTGATCTTGAATCCGTTCAGGTGCAGAATCGGCAGCACGGCCCCGTCCGTGATCGGGTTGATGAATCGGTTGGAGAACCACGATGCCGCCAGCGGGCCGGTTTCGGCCTCCCCGTCGCCGACGACCACCGCCGAAATCAGGTTCGGATGGTCCAGAATCGCCCCCACGCCGTGGGAAAGCGAATACCCCAATTCCCCGCCTTCATGAATCGAACCCGGCGTTTCCGGCGCGGCATGAGACGCAACCCCGCCCGGGAAGGAGAACTGCTTGAACAACTTCTTCATCCCCTGGAGATCCTGCGTAATTTCCGGATAGATCTCCGTGTAGCTGCCGTCCAGGTAGGAGTTCGATACCATCACCTGCCCGCCGTGGCCCGGTCCTTCGATATAGAACATATCCAGATCGTATTTGCAGATAACCCGGTTGAGATGGGCGTAAATAAAGTTTTGCCCCGGAATGGTCCCCCAGTGTCCGATCGGCTTCACCTTCACGTCCGACTCCTTCAACGGTTTCAGCAGCAGCGGGTTGTCCTTCAGGTACAACTGCCCCACCGAGATATAGTTCGCAGCACGCCAATAAGCGTCCAGCTTGGCCAAATACGTTTTGGAGGAATAATCGACTTGCGACACCGTAAATGCCATTTCTTCCACTCCTTTGTGTTTGTCTGTTTCCGATTTCGTTCGACAATCCATATTGTGAATAATTTCACCTATAATTATATAATAGCGTCCTTTTTTAAAATTGATACGGTCCAATTATGTGAAATATTGAACATACTTTGAAAATTGACCGGTCCGCCGAATGAAAAAAGGCCGTCTCGTTCCGTTAAGAAACCGAGTCGTTGTGCTTCATTCGCCAGTCCCGGACTGAGGCTAACCAGCTTTCGCATGGCGGGTACCACGGCATTCCCCATCGTCCCTTCCATCGCCTTTAATAACGTATAGATCACCGACAAGTCATCGACCGAGAAATGCTGCCGCGTTAAGAAGAAACCGTTCATTAACTCGAACCCTCCATCCGCGCCGGAGAAAGATGCAACCGGGATGCCCGACTGATTAATCAGATCAACATCGCGATAGACGGTCCGTATCGATACTTCGAATTTCTCAGCCAGCTCCGCTGCGGTGACCCTTTTCTTGGCCATCAGTTCCAGCGTGATTCCAAGCAAACGATCCAATCTCATGCGGTCAGCCCCCTTGGGTCCGTAATGTACGATGATCTGTGTCCTAGGTTAAAAGAATAATCCTGACAACATGGTTGTCAGGATTAAATACGCAGAATGAAATTTGACTTCAATATTTTCCGGGCCGCTCCGGGCCTACCGCTCCTGCACCGAAACAAACGTATTGAATTTCGAATACTTGTAGTGGAGCCGCATATGGGAGAACTCAAACGGCGTGCCGTTATCCAGGAAGAAGATCCCCTCCATGATGCTGACCGGCTCGTGCGGGGCCAAATGGAGCAGCTCCTGGTCCTGCGGGTTGGACGGCTCGGCGAAGATCGACAGGAACGACTTGGTCACGGCCAGGTTCCGCGAATCCTCCAAATAGTTGAAGATCGAACCTTCGATAATCGTCTGGTTCAGGTCCTGCACGATTTTGATGGGGATATATCCCGTTTCGATCATAAACGGCTCCTCGTCGAACAGGCGCAGCCGAACGATTTTGTACACGAAATCATGCGGCTCCAGGAACAAATCGCGCTGCAGCTCCTCCGTCGGCGGAATCACCTCGAAGCTGAGCACCTTGACCTTCGGCTTCTTGCCGTGCATCTGGAAGTTGTCGGTGACCCCGAGATTCGAGCCTTCGTAGTTGAAGATCGATTCGTTTTTGATGTACAAGGGATTGATGAACGTGCCCGAACCGCGCTTCTTAAAAATAATGCCGTCATGCTCCATTTTCGTCAGCGCGCGCTTCACCGAGCTGCGGCTCACCTGGTAGGTTTCGCTCAGGCTGCGCTCGTCCGGCAATCTCATATTGGCAAACTGACCGGAGAAAATCTTGTTCTTCAGGTCGTCGATGATTTGTTTATAGACCAATTGTGTCATGGGGTACCTCTCTTCGAGTTTCATCTCTCTACTCATTTTACCCTTTTTTAGCGGTGCGGAGTAGTGATTCCCGTGCAAACATTGCGTCCGGTTGTCTCTCCATTACGGCTTTGCACCATTATCCCTTTCGTTAAGGGAGCAAGGTTTGGGGTTAGGGGAAGTGAAGCAGACCGGAGGGGAGAGGAGACAGAGCAACCGATCTGTTTCTCTGCGATCTGATCAAAAGGGATAATCATGCAAAGCATCCGAACAGTAAGTATTGACCAACGCCAAACCGGTTGCCGGCATAAAACAAGCCGCCCGGGTATGGGATCCAGGCGGCTTTAATCCGGACTTGCTTCACGATCAATGGCTCAATGGCTATCGCTGGCGAGGCTCACTTCTCGCTCGTCAATCCCCGAACGAACGCCTCGAAGTTGGGCGCCAGGCGAGTGACTTTCTTGCCTGCCTTCGCGACGTAAACGACCTCGGGCTCTCCGTCGTTGGCGGATTCGCGATAGTCGAGCATGACCACGCCGGTGTCGGACGGCGTATCGCAGAGGACGACGCCGAATTCGGGATACCCCTCCCGCTCGATGGTCGCGCGGCTTCCGGCCGCCCCGCACAGCGAATGCGGCTTCTCCCGCCCGATGCCCATGAGACCCAGAATTTCCACGGTCTCTCCGGATTCGCTCCGGAAGTACCGGCGCCGGGGGATGCCGCCATTATGTACTTTCATCAGGTTGACGTAAAAAGCCGGCAGTCGGAATACGAGCGACTCCTCCACGGACTCGATCAGCGCATCCGTTGGCGGTGCAGATACATATTTCTCCGCCGCAGGGTTCCCGTCGTCCCAGAAACCCGCCGCGTCGAAGTCACCTTCGAAAGCGACCGGCGCCGCCGCGGTTCGCTTGGCTTCCGCCTTCGTCGCTTCCGCTTCGGTCGATGCCGCGTCCGGCGCCGCATCCCCGGCATCGGCCCCGGCGGTCTTCTCCTCGATCCAGCTCAAGAACTCCAGCGTATCCTCGTCGCCCGGTTCCAGCCGATCGGCGTTCTCGAAAGCCGTCCGCGCTTCGTCGTACCGCTCCAAATAGTAATACGCCAAGCCGATGCGGTAATGCCATAGCGGGTCTTCCCGACCTTCCTCGGCAACGGTCAGAAACTGCTCGACCGCCTCGTCGTACCGCTCCAGATTGTTCAGCGCCCGCCCCAAATGGCTGACAAGCTCATAGTCTCTTTCCTCCGCCGGCACGTCCATGACGGCTTGAACGATCTGTTCATATTCATCTTCCTCATGCCAGGTCTGCAACTGCTCCAATAGTTCTTCTCTCATCGATTGGCCTCCCAAGCGCTTTGTCCATAAGCAAATTATACCATCTCTAGGACATGCATCACCAGCGAGGCTGAATACAGCGGCTGGAGCATAGATTAACTATACTCCGCCAACCATTCCACCGCTTCGGCTTGACCGGGAAATACGCGAAACGAGTTGGTTTTTCGGGACTCGGCCAACAAGTCCTTCATCCGGCCCTTGATCAAGCTTTCGTCGGAGACGATCACCGCCGTCTTAATCGAGAAGTTGACGAGCTTCTGCAGAATTTCCCCGGCGACCCTGGTTCTCAGTTGGAAAAAGTCCTCCGACAGCGCCTCGGCATAAATGGCGAGCCGCCCGGCGTTATGCTCGATGCAGACCTCGATCATGCGAATGACGTCCTCCCCGGAGCGGGCCGGCGGTTCGGCCGACGTTACGACAACGATGGTTTGGCCGTTCTTTTCTGCAAGTTCATAGTTCACAAGTTCCTCCCCTTCCTTCGGATGGCGAATCCCCAAATCCTCGCGCAGTTGGCGGATCCAATCGAGTTCGCTTCGGTATTGCTCCAGAACGCGGCCATGGATTTGATCCCATAGATACGCTTCCCTCGGCGTGCGGCGCGGCGAGAATTCGCCTCGGCGCAGGTTCTCCTCCTCCGCGGCGATCTTTAGGCTGATTTCCTGCTCGTACCCCGCAAGCAAGGCGTTCAGTTCGCTCGGGCCAAGCGAATCCGCCCAGGCAAGGCGGACCAGAAAAGTATTCCTGAACTCCGGCAGTTCGGGCGGGGAGAGCACCCAGGCCTTCAACTCCTCTCGCCCGGCGTCGGTGATCGTATAAATCTTCTTCGACGGCGCGCTGTCTTGGTGATGAACCTCGTTCGTCACCCAACCTTCCTCCAGCAGCTCGACCAGCGCTTTGTAAATTTGATTGTTGTTGCCCGACCAAGGCATGAACGGCGAATCCTGGATGATCTTCTTCAAATCGTAGCCGGTCAGGGACCGGGCGCTCAGCATTCCGAGAATTGCATAGTTGATCGACATCCGACTCACTCCTGTTTTCGTTAACCTATGTTAATAGTAACATATGTTTCTAAAAACGCAAGTGACTTAGGGACCCAAACCGCGTCCGCGCCGCGTCAGGCGAAGCGCGTTCAGAATCACCAGAAGCACGCTGAATTCATGGATAAACATGCCCGAGGCCAAATAAATATGCTCCGTTAATACGCCCGCCAGCAACAGAGCCACTACCGCCACGGCAAACCACAGGTTTTGCTTCATGTTGCGGACCGTACGTTTCGCCAGCCGGCGGGCGTAAACCAGTTTATCCAGCCGGTCGGTCATGATGACGGCATCCGCCGTTTCCATCGCGATGTCCGTTCCCGTCCCTCCCATCGCGATTCCGATGTCGGCGGCGGCAATGGCCGGGGCGTCATTAATGCCGTCGCCGAGCATGGCGACGCGGTACCCCTGGCGCTTCCATTCCTGGATGTGCGCCACCTTCTCGGCCGGAAGCAGCCCGGCGTACACCCGGTCGATCCCGACCCGGGCGGCAACATGGCGGGCGGCATGCCGGTTGTCGCCGGTCAGCATCAGCACCCGCTTTACGCCTTGCCGCTTCAGTCCCCGAATCGCCTCCTGCGCTTCGGGGCGCACCGGGTCGGCGATGGCAATGAAGCCGATCAGCGTCCCGTCGGCTGCCGCGAATACTACGGTATAGCCCTGCTTCTCTTGACGCTCCGCCTCCAACCGTGCCTCCCCGTTCATTGTGACGCCCAACCGTTCCAGCCAATCCCTTTTGCCGACCAGGACAATCTGCCCGCGAACCTTACCGCGAATCCCGTTTCCTTTGTGAACCTCCACCTGCTCCGGCCGCTCGAGACGCTCCCCCGGCCGCGCCTGCGCGGCGTTCACGATGGCTTGTCCAAGCGGATGCTCCGATACGGATTCTACCGCAGCCGCCAGCGCCATTAGCTCGTGTTCCCGGGTGCCGCCATAGGCGCGTACCGCAACGACGGCGGGTCTGCCTTCCGTCAATGTCCCCGTCTTATCGAATGCGACGACGTCGGCCTTCGCCAGATTTTCCAGAACCTCCCCGCCCTTAACCAGCAAGCCGTTCGCGGCTCCGTTCCCCAACCCGGCCACCATCGACACGGGAGCGGAGATCACCAGGGCACCCGGGCAAGCGATCACCAGAAAAGTCAGCGCCAGCTCGGGATTCCGCGAGACGAAGTAGACCAGAACCGCCAACAGCAGCATGCCCGGCGTATAGTAGGAGGCGAATTGGTCCAGGAATTTTTGCGTCTTCGCTTTGGACTCCTGCGCTTCTTCCACCAGCTCGATGATCTTGGCAAAAGTGGTATCTTCCCCAACCTGCTCGGCGATAACCTCAAGGTAGCCCGTATCCACGGTCGTTCCGCTGAACACGCGGTCGTGAACCCGCTTTGTGACGGGGATCGGCTCGCCGGTTATCGCCGCTTCGTTGACCAAGGCCCGACCGGAAGCGACCTGGCCGTCGACCGCAATTTTGCTGCCCGAAGGCAGCAGTACCCGGTCTCCCCGCGCCACTTCGGACGCGGGCACCTTGACCTGGGCGCCATCCCGAAGCACGATGGCCTCCGCTGGCGCCAGATCGATCAAGGCTTTCAAGGCGGAGCGCGTCTTTCCTATCGTAATCGCCTCCAAGTACGCCCCCAGCCGAAACAAAAAAGCCACCGCCGCGGCCTCGACGTATTCGCCCAAGATCACCGCCCCGATCATGGCAATCGTCACCAGCAGCTCGATGCTGAAGGTGCGCAGGCGGAGCGCTTGCAGCGCTTTGGCCGCGATGCTCCACCCGGAAATCGCCGCGGCCAGCAACAACGCCCCGCTCTGAGCCGCCTCCCATCCCGGGAGGTGGAACAACCCCGCCAGGACCAGCAGCAGTCCTGACGTCAACAGCGCCGCCGCTTTACGATGCCCGGCCACCGCCGTCCCCTCCTCCCGCAAGCACCGGATAACCCAGTTTCGCCAGCGTTTTTCTCAGCAGTTCCTCCTGTACCAGCTTCTCGTCAAACACGACCTTCACCTTGCTGGAGTGGAACAACACTTGGGCTTCTTCGACCCCCGGTTGCTTCGTCAGCACGCTTTCGATTTTCTTGATGCAGCTCGGGCAGGTAAGTTCTTCGACTTTCCATTTTACGGTGATCATTTTGGCAACTCCCCTTTCGGTTATCGATGGCTTCATCGTAACCCTGCTGCCAAAGGGATTCCTTGATTCGCGTCAAGTCGGGGACGAAGTAGGGATCAAGCCGTACGCCATCCTGCCGCGAAGGGCCGATGCGGGACACGGGATGACGCCAAGGTCATGTAACGCTTGTGACAAACGCTATTTGCGCCAAAATAGGGGGTTTCCAAATGTAACGCTTGCCTGACACCTTAATGGGGCGATTTTCTTGGTTGTGCCGCGATTTTCCCTCCCATAAGCGCGCTGACAAGCGTTAGAACGCGTAGCCTCCTCTTTTTCGCCAAATAAGGTTCAGGGCAAGCGTTAGCGCAAACAAACCGCACAGCATCGCGGTATCCGATATCCAAAATTTATTTTAAATAAGCTATTGCCCTTCGAATCAGTTCCTGCTAATATTAAGGAGCATGATTTTTGGAAAGGTTGTATTCAATATATCTTGAGTCTTTCCAAGCAGATAATTTTGACCACTTTCCTCAGGAGAGTTAAGGCCATACGGACAGCCGGGTCAAATGCCGATTGGCAACTTAGTTGCCTTATTGATTGAGTTAAAAGCTCAAATTTTATAAGTTGGTTACTTTACAACCAGTGCATATGCACATCAACTTGTGAAACGGTCAATAAGAGTGGTAAAGGCGAATTATTTGCTAAATAGACTCTGATCAAAGCATGATATATTGAATATTAAGACTTCCACTACGTGCGTTCGTACGATGGTTTCGTGCGACGATGCAGACGGGCGTTCGTCCGTCGTTATGGAGCTTTTCTTAATATTGACTATATCGGAAGCAAGTGATGCGCAAAGGTATGCGTGCATTCACTTGCTTTTTTTTACGTTTCACGCCCGCTATGCAAAAATTCAAAGAAGGTTAGGAGATGGAACAATGGGAAAAGCACTGATCATCGGCTGCGGCGGCGTCGCTTCCGTGGCCATCCACAAATGCGTTCAAAACAGCGAGGTTTTTGAAGAAATCTGCATCGCGAGCCGCACGAAGTCGAAATGCGACGCGCTGAAGGCGAAGCTGGACGGCGGCAAAACGAAAATCACGACGGCGCAGGTCGATGCCAACAATGTCGACGAGCTGATCGCGCTGATCAATGAGGTTAAGCCGGACGTGGTCATGAACCTGGCTTTGCCCTATCAGGATCTGACGATCATGGACGCCTGCCTGGCGACCAAGACGAACTACCTGGATACCGCCAACTATGAGCCGGAAGATACGGCGAAATTCGAATACAAGTGGCAGTGGGAATACCGCGAGCGTTTTGAAAAAGCCGGCATCACCGCCCTGCTGGGCAGCGGCTTTGACCCAGGCGTTACCGGCGTATTTTCCGCGTATGCCCTGAAACATTACTTCGACGAAATCGAGTACATCGACATCCTTGACTGCAATGCGGGCGACCACGGCTATCCGTTTGCGACGAATTTCAACCCGGAGATCAACATCCGCGAAGTATCCGCGAAGGGCAGCTACTGGGAGAACGGCGAATGGATCGAAACCGAGCCGATGGAGATCAAACGCGTTTACAACTTCCCGGAAATCGGGGAGAAGGATATGTACCTGCTGCACCATGAGGAAATCGAATCCCTGGCCCTCAATATTCCGGGCATCAAGCGGATCCGCTTCTTCATGACGTTTGGCCAAAGCTACCTGACGCACCTGAAATGCCTCGAGAACGTCGGCATGACCTCGATCGAGCCGATCGAATTCGAAGGCAAGCAAATCGTGCCGCTGCAGTTCCTGAAAGCCGTGCTGCCGGATCCGTCTTCGCTGGGACCGCGCACGAAGGGCAAAACGAACATCGGTTGTATTTTCAAAGGCAAAAAAGACGGTAAAGATAAGCTGTACTATGTATATAACGTGTGCGACCACGAAGAATGCTACAAGGAAGTCGGCTCCCAGGCCGTGGCTTACACGACCGGCGTACCGGCGATGATCGGCGCGATGCTGCTGATGAACGGCACCTGGAACAAACCGGGCGTTTACAACATCGAAGAGTTCGATCCGGATCCATTCATGGATGCGCTGAACAAGTGGGGCCTGCCTTGGCAAGAAAGCTTCAATCCGGAGCTGGTGGACGCGTTCCCGGAAGAGGAGACCTCCGCAGAGCGCAAAGAAACGGAGTACGTTAGATAATATGCGCTTCGAGGAACTGCCAACACCTTGTTATGTGGTCGACGAGAAACTTTTGGAGCAAAACCTGAAAATCCTGGCCGGCATTATGGAACGGACGGGCGCGAAGATCATTTTGGCGCAAAAAGCATTTTCGATGTACACGACCTACCCGCTGATCGGTCAGTATTTGAGCGGCACGGCGTCTAGCGGTTTGTATGAAGCCCGGCTCGGCCGCGAGGCGATGGGCAAGGAGAATCACGTCTTTGCCCCGGCCTACCGGGACGATCAGATGGACGAAATCATCGACCTCTGCGATCACGTGATCTTCAACTCGTTCTCCCAAGTGGAGAAATACCGGGACCGGGTGCTGGCGGCCGGCAAAAAAATCGGTCTGCGCATCAACCCGGAATGCTCTACGCAGGTGGGTCACGACATCTATAACCCTTGCGCGGTCGGCTCGCGGTTTGGCGTAACGATCGAGCATTTCCGTCCCGAGCTGCTGGATGGCGTATCCGGCCTTCATTTCCATACCTTGTGCCAGCAGAACTCGGACGATTTGGCGACGACGCTGGATGCGGTCGAGGCGAAGTTCGGACCGTGGCTGTCGCAAATGGAATGGATCAATTTCGGCGGCGGCCATCACATCACGCGCGAGGACTACGATATTCCGCTGCTTGAGGCGTGCATTCGTCGGATGCAGGACAAATACGGCCTTGAGGTGTATCTGGAGCCGGGCGAAGCCGTAGCGCTGAACGCCGGTTACCTGATCACGACCGTGCTGGACACGCTGAAGAACGGCATGGACATCGCTATCGTGGATGCTTCGGCTTCCTGCCATATGCCGGACGTGCTGGAGATGCCTTACCGTCCGCCGCTGTTTGGATCGGGCGAAGCCGGCGAGAAGCCTTACACCTATCGGCTGGGCGGGCCAACCTGCCTGTCCGGGGACAATATCGGCGACTACTCGTTCGACCAGCCGCTGAAGCCCGGCGACCGCCTGGTGTTCGGCGACATGGCCATCTACTCGATGGTGAAGAACACCACCTTCAACGGCATGCCGCTTCCCGCTCTCGTGCTGCAGCATAAAGACGGCGACTGCGAAATCCTGCATGAGTTTGGATATGAGGATTTCAAAATGCGGTTGGCGTAAACCATCGCTTGAACTCAAAGAGACTGCCCCGGTCATTAGACCTGCGGGCGGTCTCCTTTTTTCTGTCCAAATCCTTAATCCTGCACACCATTTCCATAGAAACACACCTTTATTTGGAAGTTAATCCTGAATTATGATGGGGTTGCGGTACCGAATTTCGCGAACGCGAATAGGGGGAATGCGCCTTTTTGTGACACCGCTTACATGGGTCAATCTTTTATTCCGAAAGGAGAATGAAATCGTGAAAAGCCACAGACGCATCATCGCCTGGATCTGTGTCATAACCCTGTTCACCGCAACCTTCTTCACCTCGGCTGGATGGACCGCTCCCGTCCGGGCGGCTGACGGCCCGAACCTGGCCGCGGGCAAGCCCGCGGCGGCATCAAGCCACGCCGACGTATACGCGGCTTCAAACGTAACCGACGGGAATGCCGCAACGTATTGGGAAAGTACGAATCACGCTTTTCCCGGGTGGGTTCAAGTTGACCTCGGCAGTGCCGTCCAGATCGATCGGGTCGTCCTGAAGCTGCCGTCCGGTTGGGAAAGCCGGTCGCAGACTTTATCCGTGCAAGGGAGCACGACCGGCTCGAGCTTCACGGATCTGAAAGCCTCGGCCAGCTACATGTTTAATCCGAACGCGGGCAATACGGTGGCGATCAACTTTACGGCCGCCAGCACGCGGTACGTGCGGATCCAGATCACGGCCAATTCCGTCTGGCCGGCAGGTCAGCTCTCCGAAGTGGAGGTGTACGGCGCTTCTCCGGCCGCGCCTTCCGCGATTCCGGGCAAGATCGAAGCGGAGAACTACAGCGCAATGAACGGCATCCAAACGGAACCCACCTCGGATACGGGCGGCGGGCTGAACGTCGGCTGGATTCATGTCGGGGATTGGCTGGATTATGACGTAAACGTCGTCAACGCCGGCACCTATACCGTCGAATACCGGGTTGCGAGCCATGCCGATACGGGCGCGATTCAGTTGCAATCCGGCGGAACGACGCTGGCAACGACCGCGGTGCCGAACACCGGCGGCTGGCAGAATTGGCAGACCGTGACGGCCCGCGTGACGCTAAATGCAGGGACGCAAACCCTGCGCGTCTATGCCAGCGGGCATGACTTCAATATCAATTGGATCAGGTTTACGCCCGAAACCGGCGGCGCGGATACGCAGCCGCCAACCGCTCCGGCCAACCTGGCGTTCACGCAGCCGACTTCCGGCTCCGTGAAGCTGACCTGGAGCGCCGCAACCGATAACGTTGGTGTTACCGGATACGACGTTTACGCCAACGGCCAGCTTCGCGGCAGCGTTAACGGATCGACGCTGACCTATACGGACACGCAACCCCCCGGCGTTACGGTGACCTATTACGTCGTCGCCAAGGATGCGGCCGGCAACGCGTCGACGCCGAGCAATCCCGTGACGCGGCCCGGCTCGGGCGGGGAAGACGGATCGAATCTTGCCCTAGGCAAGGCGATAACCGCTTCCTCGTCAACGTTCACCTTTGTTGCCGCCAACGCCAACGATAACGACACGACCACCTATTGGGAAGGCGACGGCCACCCGAGCACCCTCAGCGTGGACCTGGGAGCCAACGCCGATATTACGTCGATTGTTCTCAAGCTGAACCCTTCCAGCGAATGGGCGACGCGCACCCAAACGATCCAAGTGCTGGGACATGACCAGAACTCCACAAGCTTCACGAATCTGGTCTCGGCGGCTTCTTATACGTTTAATCCCGCTTCCCAGAACACCGTCACGATTCCGGTGAGCGCCACGGTAAGTCAGGTGCAGCTGCGATTTACGGCCAATTCCGGGGCGCCGGGCGGACAAGTCGCCGAATTCCAGATCATCGGGACGCCCGCACCCAATCCGGATCTGACCGTGACCGGCATCTCCTGGTCGCCGGCCACACCGGACGAGACGCAAGCCGTTACGCTGAACGCCATCGTTCGCAATGCGGGGACTGTCGCATCCGGAGCTACGGATGTGAACTTCTACTTGGGCAGCACTCTGGTCGGAACAGCTCCCGTCGGTGCGCTTGCTCCTGGCGCTGCGTCCACAATCTCCGCGAATATCGAGGCGAAAGAAGCCGGTTCTTACACCGTCACCGCCAAAGTGGATGAGCAGAACGCCGTCATCGAAACGAATGACGCCAACAACAGCTACACCCATCCCTCGCAGTTGACGATCGGCCAGGTGCAAAGCTCCGATCTGATCGCGACGGCGGCCTGGACGCCATCCAATCCGAGCGCGGGCAGCACCGTCACTTTTACCGTAAATCTGAAAAACCAGGGCACGATCGCCTCGGCCGGCGGCGCTCACGCCGTCACGCTGGAGTTGAAGAACGGCTCGGGGACGACCGTGCAGACGTATAACGGCTCCTACAACGGGTCCCTCGCGCCGGGAGCATCGGCTAACGTTGCCATGGGGACCTGGACGGCGGTAAACGGCAGCTATACGGTCACAACGACGGTAGCCGCAGATGCGAACGAAGTCGCCGTGAAACGAAGCAATAACACCGCCACCGCCAGCTTGTATTCCGGACGCGGCGCCCATATGCCGTTCACCGTCCTGGAGGCCGAGGCCTCCTCGAACAGCACCAACGGCACAAGGCTCGCGCCGAACTTTACGCCGGGCGACTTCGCCGGTGAAGCCTCCGGACGGTCGGCCGTTTATCTGGATGCCACGGGGGAGTACGTGGAATTTACGCTAACCTCGCCGGCCAACGCTTTCGTATTGCGTAATGCCGTCGCTGAGAATACCACCGGCACGATCAGCATTTATGCAAACGGGGTGGACAAAGGCGACTTTACCGTAACCTCCAAATTTTCTTATCTATATGCAACGCCTTCCACGCTCGGGCGGCTTGGCTACGATAACTCGGGCTCCAAGGCTTACTGGCTGTACGAAGATTCCCAGCTGTTGCTCGACCAAGTTTATCCGGCCGGAACCAAGATTCGAATCCAGAAGGACGCCGGGGACGTGCCGTGGATCTACGTGGACATGATTGAGACGGAAAACGTCGCTCCCCCTGCGTCGAATCCCGATCCCAGCAAATACGTTCAAGTTTCGGGCACCAAATCGATTGAGCAAGCGCTGAACGAATTCCGTCAGGATTCGTCCAAGATAGGGATTTTCATTCCCGCGGGAGAATGGACGATTTCCTCCAAGATCTTCTTATACGGCCGGGCGACGGAGATCATCGGCGCTGGTCCTTGGCACACCAAGCTGGTCGCTCCGCAAGACCAAACAAACACGGACGTTGGGTTCAATATCAGCTCCGCCGCCAACGGATCGACCATCAAGAACCTGTCCGCCTGGGGCAACTACATCTACCGTCAAGACGGCCCCGGCAAGTTCATTGACGGGAACGGCATGCAGAACGTGACGGTCGAGAACGTTTGGGCCGAGCATTTCGTCTGCCTGTACTGGGGCGTAAATTCCTCGTACAATACGTTCAAGAATAACCGGATTAAAAATATGTTCGCGGACGGCATCAACATGACCAACGGCTCCTCCTACAACGTGATCGACAACAACTATGCCCGCGGTACGGGTGACGACTCGTTTGCCTTGTTCAGCGCGATTGACGCCGGCGGCTCTTACAATGTGGGCAACAAATACACGAATCTCACCGCCGTCAACGTGCGCCGCGCCGCGGCTTTCGCCGTCTACGGCGGCCAGAACAACCTGTTCCAGAACCTGTACGGCGCCGATACGCTCACGTATCCCGGCGTGACAATCAGCAGCTTAAGCTTCGGCTATAATACGCTGGGCTTCGGCGATGAAGACACCGTGATTGACGGCGTTACGCTGGACCGTACCGGCGGGGATTTCTGGACCAGCGTCGGCGCGGACGACAAAATCAACGATTACCAGAATTTCGGCGCGATTTGGTTCTACGGCGGCGACCGCGACTTCAAAAACATTGTGGTGAAGAACGTGGACATTAACAACCCGGTGTATTTCGGCCTGATGTTCCAATCCAAGTCGCCGGAGAATCTGCCGATGCAGAACGTTCGTCTGGAAAATATTACAATAAATAGCCCGGCCCGGTACGGCATTAAGCTGGTCGTCAAAGCCGAAGACGGGCAAGGGCCCGTCGTCGGCGAAGCCCGCTTCACCAATGTCATAATAAATAACCCGGGCATCATGGCCATCTACGGCGAGAACCCATCGCCGAACTTCCGCGTCATCCGGGGACCGGGCAATAATTGGTGATTCCGATCGAGGCGGTGCCGGTTCATGACCGGTGCCGCCTTTTTTATTGTCCGGCAGCGGCATAACTCTACTGCTCCTGGGAAAGCTATCCCTTAAAAACAGGAGGTTGCCCGCCCCATGAATAAGCAGCAAGCTTTAGCGCTTCACGAATCCGTGGATCTCCACGAAATCCTTAATTTCAAGACGCTGTGCCTGGCGAAATCCAAGTTGATGCAAGGCCTTGTGTTCGACCAAGAGCTGAAGGACCTGATGCAAAAAGACGTGGAGCAAACGATTCAAGCCCTCCAGGATCTGCAAGCCTTGTATAGCCAGGTTCCTTTCCAAGTCCCCGTTCCCGAAAGCCGGCCCGAGCCGATAATTCAATAGAAGGAGAGCCGAGATGAACAACGATTACTTAGACCCGATTAACGCGCTGAATATGCCGGAAATCGCCGATATGACCTTCGCCACGGACTTCCTGATGCGGGCCAAGGAAGGCGTGCGCAATATCGCGATCGCCCTGACGGAGACCGCCTCGCCCGAAGCCCGGATTTTGCTGCGCAACTTGCTCAGGCAAGGCATCGCCATGCATCAGGAAATTACCGAACTGATGATGCGCAAAAAATGGTTCCACCCCTACGAATTGACCGAGCAATACCAGTTGGACCAGCTCTCGGCCAAGAATACCATCCTGATCGGACAAATGGATTTATTCCCTGCGGACACGCGGCGAATCGGCATGTTCGACCGGACGCCGGACGAGCATAGGGAGGAGAGCCAAGCATGAAGGCCGTAACCTATCAGGGACTAAAAAACGTAACCGTCAAAGAGGTACCGGATCCGAAAATCGAAAAGCCCGGCGACATGATCGTCAAAATCACCAGTACGGCGATTTGCGGTTCGGATCTTCATTTGATCCATGGGATGATCCCGAATTTACATGAGGACTATATCATCGGCCATGAACCGATGGGGGTCGTGGAGGAAGTCGGCCCCGAAGTGACCCATCTCAAGAAGGGGGATCGGGTCATTATCCCGTTTACGATCGCCTGCGGGGAATGTTTTTATTGCAAAAATCATTTGGAAAGCCAATGCGACAACGCCAACGAACACGGCGATATGGGCGCTTACTTCGGTTATTCCGGCAACACGGGCGGATACCCCGGCGGGCAGGCCGAGTATCTGCGCGTCCCCTATGCCAACTTCACCCACTTTAAAGTTCCGGAAAGCTGCGAGCAGCCGGACGAAAAGCTGTCCCTCATCTCCGACGCGATGCCGACGGCTTACTGGAGCGTGGATAACGCGGGGGTAAAGGAAGGGGACACCGTGATCGTACTCGGGTGCGGGCCGATCGGACTGCTTGCGCAAAAGTTCGCCTGGCTGAAGGGTGCGAAGCGGGTCATCGCCGTCGATTACGTGGACTACCGGCTGCAGCATGCCAAGCGGACGAACAAGGTGGAAACGGTCAATTTTGAACAATATGATCATGTCGGTTCGCATCTCAAAGAAATCACCCAAGGCGGCGCGGACGTCGTCATCGATGCGGTGGGCATGGACGGAAAAATGACCAACCTGGAGTTCCTGGCCAGCGGCTTGAAGCTGCAGGGGGGAGCCATGAGCGCCCTGGTAATCGCCTCTCAGGCGGTCCGCAAAGGCGGTACGATTCAAATTACCGGCGTGTACGGCGGCCGATACAACGGTTTTCCGCTCGGCGACATCATGCAGCGCAACGTGAACATCCGGTCCGGTCAAGCCCCGGTTATTCATTACATGCCGCAGATGTACGAGCTGATCTCTTCCGGCAAGGTTGATCCCGGCGACATCATCACCCATGTGATCCCGCTGGACGAAGCCAAACGCGGCTACGAAGTATTTGATACGAAAACCGACGCATGCATCAAAGTGATTTTGAAACCGTAACCTTTACGATACCCGAGCAGGAGGAAAAACCATGAATATAGCGAATCAAGCTTTGCACGAAACTTTGGAGGTCCATGAACTGGCCGCCTCCAAAACGATTGCCTTAACCAAAGCCAAAGCGATGCAGCTCTTGGTCTCGGACCCCGAGCTGAAGCAAATTTTGCAGCATGACGTTCAGGTTTCGACGCAGCAATTGCACGAGCTAAGCGGGCTTCTGTCCCCGGCTCCGGAGGGAGGGACAAGCCGATGAATCCGTTGCTGGAACGCTTGATGGGGTTGGATAAACTGACCGACGAAGTCGTGGCCATGGATTACTTGCTGAATGCGAAGACCTCCGTCCGAAACTACGCCATGGCCGTCACGGAGTGCGCCACGCCCGAGGTTCGGAACGTCTTGACCAAGCAGTTGGAGGAATCCATCGACGCCCACGAGATGATTATGGGCTACATGATGAAGCGCGGCTTCTATCAGCCCTACGAGGTTCAAGATCAAATCGGACGGGATCTGCAAAACATCGATATCGCGCTGAACATCCCTTCCTGAAGCAACGGGATGATATGAAAAAGTCGGTCAGGAGAGAGATTCCTGACCGACTTTTTGGGTCAACCGAGCAGATCCTGAACGAATTTTCGTTCAAAACGGCCCCAACCTGCAGGATTTGTGCTATTAAATCGGCAGCAGCTTGACGCGATCCTGCGCTTTTAAGGCTTCCACCATGTCGTACCACGCTTGCGGCTTGTTCGGCAGCACCGTGTAATATCGCTGCAGGAATTGCACGATCAGCGCCGTTTCCAGGCTATCGTCGCTGCTGTTCATCGGCAGGAAACAGAGGTCCAGCCCGCTGACCGCCTCTCCGTCATTGTTCCATGACGGATGCACGTACGGGAAATCCAGCCGCATGTAACCGAGGTGGGATAATACTTCGCGGCGAACGTACGGGTCCATCGGCTTCACGCCGCCGAATTCGTGATGCTCCACCCGGTAAGGATCGTAAATTTCCGCGAACATGCCGCGCAGCTTCTTCCCGTTTGCCTCCGCCAAAGCATGCAGATCACGCAGCCGATGATCCGCTAAGAACGGGCCAATGCCCAGCCCCGCTTGCCCGATGATCGTGAAGTCGGTCATCGCCACGTTAAAGTCCTCGTAGTAGCGGTACTCCGTCGCCCCAACGACCTGACCTTCGTGCACCGCGACGAACACGCGAATACCGGGGTCTTCCAGCGGTTCTTTCCATAGATCGAATTCCAGCACTTCTTCCGGCGGGAACACGTTTTGCATCAACTGATGCATCGATTTAAACAAAGGATCCTGGATATTCGTGATTCGGGTAAATTCCATAGCGTTCACGCCTCCTATTCATAATTGAGGTGGGAGGAACGGATTTCTCCATTCCATCAATGCGGCGGTATTCCGCGACTCCTCATCTTCCAGATAATCGGGTACAACCGTGACGGGCGTGCGGCCGCAGCGCAGCAGGAAGGTGATCACCGGATCCTTCAGCTCGCCGCTCACGACAGCGCTCAGATACTGCTCTGCCGTCATCTCCGCTGCGTGCTTATGGTAGCCAGGCATTCTTCCGCCGCCCAGCAATCGCTGGAGGCCCTGGTGAACCACCAGTTCATACATGGACAACATCAGCCACTTGCCCAGGCCCCATTGTCGATAAGCCGGACGCACGCCGATATCCACGACGTACAGCGTGTTCCCGTCAGGACGGTGGTTGCGGATGTACCCGTTGTCGGTAATCTCCGCCCAGGCGTGCTCCGGCTTACCGGGGTCGAAGTCGACCTTAAGCGCGGTCATGGAACCGGCCAGTTCCCCGTTCACTTCTACGCACAATGCGCCTTCCGGGAACAGCCGCACATGGTTGCTCAGCTGTTCCTCGTTCCACCATAACTCCGGAGGGAAGGGAGGCGGAAAGCTCTCTTGCTGAATGCGGATCAACCCCGGAAAATCCTTCTCCTCGTAGTTCCGTATCACGGCCGGCGCAGGCCGGCCCTGATCAAACACATACCATTCTTTGCGATACATCGCGCCTAGCCTCCCCGGACTGCTTGCGTTCTTCTAGGTTTTTTATTTCCAGTCGGTGTACAGATCCGTCCGCCGGTCCCGCCAGGTCGTGACAGAGCCTTTCTCGCGAACCTGATAGAGCAGCTCCAAATCCAGATCGGCGGTCACGATCATATCGTCGTTGATCTCGCCTTCTACCAGGATGCCGCGCGGCGGGAACGGAACGTCGTTTGGCGTGATTACCGCCGCCTGCCCGAAGTTGCCCCGCATGAAATCCACCGTCGGCAGCGAACCGACCGTCCCCGTGGTGACGATGTACACCTGGTTCTCGACCGCTCTCGCATGACAGCAGTAGCGGACCCGATGGAAGCCATGGCGGTCGTCCGTGCAGGATGGACAGAAAATGACGTCCGCGCCTTTGGCTCTAGCCATACGGACGATCTCCGGAAACTCGATGTCATAACAGGTCAACATGGCGATTTTGCCCTTCTCGGTTTCAAACACCTCCAAGCCGTCGCCCGGCGTCATGTTCCATTCGGTCACTTCGGTAGGAGTAATGTGCAGCTTGGCCTGCTCCGCGACTCTCCCGTCGGGATAAAACAGATGGGCCACGTTGTATAACCGATCGCCTTTGCGCAGCACATGCGTCCCGCCGATGATATGCATCCCGGTTTGCCGTGCCAACCCGCTGAACAGGGTGCGGTATTGCTCCGTAAAATCCGGCAGCTCCTGAATGGTCAGCGCTCGGCCGTCCGGTGATCCGATAGACATGAGCTGCGTGGTAAAAAACTCGGGAAACAGCACGAAGTCCGCGCTGAACTCCTCCGCGGTCTTGATATAATGTTCGGCCTGACGGGTGAACTCCTCAAAGCTGCCAATGGTGTGCAGATGATATTGGACAGCGGATACTCTTAGTTTCATGGGGGCTCCCCTTTCCTGTTTCGAAGTATGCCTAACCGGCGAAAAGTCCGCCTTCGTAAATTTCACCATAAAGTCAAGAATAATGCAATTCCAACCGCTTATTACGGACAAAATTCATAGATGGACCGGGAGGCTGCCACCCAGCACGATCTCCTGTTCCGTCACGGCGGCTTCATAAGCCAAAATCTGTACGCCTTGCCGGGAGGCCTCTTCCAGGGCGTCCGCAAATGCGGGGTCCATCTCGCGGTAAGGGGTAAACCCGTGGCAGCCCTTCATTTGCACTACGAACAGAACCGCTCCGGTGTATCCCGCTTGAACCGCCTCGGCCAGCTGCAACACATGTTTGGTTCCCCGCGCCGTCGGGGCGTCCGGGAACATCGCGAGGCCTCCCTGCTGAAGCGTAACGCCTTTGACCTCGATGAACCCTCGTTCCGCACCTTTCTCATAATAAAGGTCAAAGCGGGAATCCCCATACGTGACTTCCCGCTTCACGCAGGTGACCGGGCCAACCTCGGCGATCCGCCCCGCCTTCAGCGCTTCGAACGCCACCGGGTTGGGCGCTTGCGAATCCACGTTCACCCAGCTGCCGTCCCTGGCCGCCGCGATCAACGAATATTTCGTCTTCCGCTCGGGCCGGTCGGAAACTTCCAACAGGACTTTCGTATTCGGCAACAGGAGCTCCTTCAGCCGGCCGGTATTTTTCACGTGCACCCGTTCCACGGTGCCGTCCACCGCAACCTCAGCGATAAACCGGTTCACCCGCCGCTGCAGTCGCCCCTGTACAATGTCCCCGTACTTCATCTCTCTTCACTTCCCTCAGATTCTACCAAACAGCGATCATGCAGCCCATCCGGGATTTGGTCCCGCCGGCCAGCACATCGGTTCTCCTTGAGGTATAATAACATAGATTTTACACCGGAATAGGACGATTTCTAATGGATGAATCGATCAACCCCTAGGAACAACTTGTAAAAGGCAATCCGTCACGAACCGTGGTATAATAGCCTCTGGCATCAACGAAAGAAATCAAGTTCACTTCGTTTGATGCGGGTGGGAGAGGGAGATTTTGAAAGTGTGATTGATTCATGAAAGGAGTATTTAAGCTTAAGCAACACCAAACGAATGTGAGAAGAGAGCTTGTCGCAGGGTTGACCTCGTTTTTCTCCATCGTTTACATTATCGCCGTCAACGCCAGTATTCTGAAGGATGCGGGGATTCCGCTGGAGGCCGGCATTTTGGCCACCGTGCTGTCTTCGCTTGTCGGCTGTTTGTTGGTCGCGTTCGTGGCGAACGCGCCGCTAATTCTCGTCCCCGGCATGGGGATCAACGCCTTGTTCACGTATACGATTGTCGGTTCGATGGGACTCAGCTACCAGGAAGCCTTAGGCGCAACGGTGCTGGCGGGCATCCTGTTCGTCGTGGTCGCCTTTACGGGCTTGTCCTCCCTGATTTCCAGGGCGATTCCGGTTTCCCTGAAGGAATCCATTTCCGTGGGAATCGGTCTGTTCATTGCCTTCATCGGCTTGCAGAAGAGCGGCATCGTCACCGGCAACGCCAGCCACTTTGTGGCGCTCGGCGATCTGTCGGCACCGCTGGTTCTGGCTTCGATCCTCAACCTGGTCCTTACATTGTTCCTGTTCTTGAAGAAGGTTCCCGGGAATTTTCTTATCAGTATTATTGCAGGAACGTTGGTTGCCTGGTTGTTCGGGATCGTCGATTTGGGCTCGTTCGCCCCCGCGTCGATCTCGTTTCAGAGCTACGGCGACGTCTGGATGAGCGCGGACTTCCGTCATATGGCCAGCATTCCGTTCTTGACGGCCAGCTTCTCGCTGGTCCTGGTTCTGGTCTTCGAAAATATCGGGCTCGTCCACTCCCAAGTAGACGGGATGCTTCAGGCTCCGGCGAAAAACGGGAAATCGCTGAAAGCCGTATCGATATCCACAGTGGCCTGCGGCCTGTTGGGCACCAGCCCGACGGTCTCGACGGTCGAAACTGCGGCCGGCATTACCGCAGGCGGCAGAACCGGGTTAACCTCGGTAACGACCGGGTTGTTGTTTCTGGGCTCGTTGTTCTTCATGCCCTTGATCAAAATCATCCCGGACGCCGCCATCGCGCCGATCCTGATCATCATCGGCGGACTGATGCTGACGAATATCACGAGGATCGACTTCAGCGATTTTACCGAAGCGTTTCCCGCGTTTCTCGTGATTCTGATGATTCCTTTAACGTATAGCATTGTTGATGGGATCGCTTTTGGCTTTATCGCATATCCGCTGCTCAAGATGTTTTCGAAGAAACGGGAACAACTGTCGATCTCCATGTTCGTCATCTCGTTCCTGTTCCTGGCCAACTTCCTGCTGCAGTCGGTTTTATAGAACCGTAGTTCATGAACCCAAGTCGATCAGGATGTCCTATTCCTGACCGACTTCTTTTATATAAGCCATCAGCTTCGCGATTCCTTGATACTGGATCATGAGCTTCTGATTCAGTTTCTCGAGGGCAAGCCGAAAGGAACGGTCGACTTTGGACAAACGGAACAGTTCCAGGTCCTGCAAGATGTCGCGCAGGTTCTCGATATAATAAACCGTTTTGCGCAAACTGCTGATCACCAGGATCTTCCGCAATTCGGGTATGGAGTAGATACGATATCCGCTCACCGGGTGCCGCGTCGAGGTGATCAACCCCTCCTTCTCCCAGTGCCGAATCGCCGAGGGATTCACCCCCGCCAGCTCCGCCACCTTCCCGATCGTCATCGCATCGGTCAGCTTTCGATTTTTATAGGAACGGAAATCCGCTTGCCGGATCAGGGTTAACAGCTCTTCCACGCGTTGCTTCTCTTCCTGGACAAGAGACAGTTGATGGTTTAACAACCACAGCGCCTCCGTAACGCTGCCCTGTTTAATGTTCCGCATCACCTCATAAACTATAGGGATTTCGTACCCCGCCAACAACGAACGGATCGCAATAAACGCTTGAAGATGGGCAGTCGTGTAGATTCTATGGTTGCCCGCCGTTCGCAACACCTCCGGGATCAGCCCTTGTTCTTCGTATCTCCTCAACGTGGTTGTGCTTACCTTCAGCCGCTCCGCAATTTGTGAAGGCGTATAGCCCTCTTGCATATGCCCACTCTCCCTGATATAAAGTAAAACCTTGAAGTGTTACGTTAACATCATGCCGTTAAAACCATCATAACACCGGGTAATCTCGGCTCCAAACCGGAAGATTGCATGAATGTTATATGCTGAAGGTATCACATGTAAGGGAGCGATCTGAATGAATCCATCCAAGTTAGTCACCTTAGCCGACGGTTCGACATTGGAAGTCGGGCTCACCGGGAAACCCGGCGGCAAAATCATCATGCTGCCTATAGCCAAAAAATCCGTCTCCGGCCAAGAGGCGGAAAGTCTCAAAATGTGGGGCGTCGACCCCGAGTTGGGCAAGCACTTCGTGGAAGGCTTGTCCGAGCTGTTCCGGGTGCTGCATTTCGACTACGAAGGCCACCGGTTTCAGCATCCCCAGCCCGATCTTTTGACACCTGACAGCATAGCGCTCGATTTCTTGCAGATCGCCGACGAAATGCGGGTCGAGACGTTCAGCTACTACGGCTATTCCTGGTTAGCCCTGGCCGGCTTGCATCTGGCGATTCGGACAAATCGGCTGGAAAGCTTGATCATGGGAGGATTTCCGCCATATGAGGGACCCTACCGGGAAATGCTGACGGTCA
Source organism: Paenibacillus sp. JL3B1040 (assembly GCF_057063165.1). Lineage (NCBI taxonomy): Bacteria > Bacillati > Bacillota > Bacilli > Caryophanales > Paenibacillaceae > Paenibacillus > Paenibacillus tiangongensis. The sequence goes on from NZ_CM169317.1 coordinate 5,680,022, forward strand.
CCGCCAAAACCCATGAACAGGCGCTGCACCCCTCCCCGTCCCCTGAGGAACAAATGCAGGACTTCGGCAGCCCGGAAGAAATCCATTGGGATCAAGTTCAAGTGGCACTAGATCCGAAGCAAACGAAGCAATTTCTGACCCTATACCAGAGCTTGTCCGATTTCGACGACACCTCCGTACAGCAGAAATTAACGCTTCCGAGGCTGGCCTTCGCCGGCAAAGCGGACCGAATCGAGTATGGCGAGAATTTCGGGGGCGTAACCGTCGATATCGCGGGGCGATTACGCAAGAACGAACAAGCCTTGCGTCAGCTCGGCTGGGATGTGGCGCTTATACCGGGGAACGAGATGGACCACACGAAAGCCATGCAGCCCGAGACCGTACTGCCATTAATTAAACCTTGGTTGGCCGCGACCTTGTCGAACCAAATGAAAAAGAGCTAAGCGCGGGCCCTTAGGCCGCTTAGCTCCGTTTCAATAGATGAATGGATAAGCTTATGATACCGAAACGGTTTGTTGGGTTTTCGATAATCCAAGGGCCTGCGCGGTTGAACGATGAAGGGAACGGAATAGTTCCGGGTGCTCCGCCAGCGACAAGCCGTACGAAGGAATCATCTCTTTGAGCTTCGGCTTCCAGGCTTCAAGCTGCTGCGGGAAGCATCTCTCGATAACCTCCAGCATGACGTGCACTGCGGTTGAAGCCCCCGGGGAAGCGCCAAGCAAGGCGGCAATCGAGCCGTCGGCGGCGCTGACCACCTCGGTGCCGAACTGCAGCGTGCCTTTTCCGCCTTCCACCGTATCCTTGATCACTTGCACCCGCTGACCGGCAACGATCAGATCCCAATCCTCGCTCTTGGCCCCCGGGACAAAGTCCCGCAGCTCCTCCATGCGTTGTTCTTTGGACAACATGAGCTGCTGAACCAGGTATTTGGTTAAGGACAGCTCTTTCACCCCGGCCGCCAGCATCGTGAGAAGGTTATGCGGTTTAACGGAAGTGATGAGATCAAACATCGAGCCGGTCTTGAGGAACTTCGGCGAAAAGCCGGCAAACGGCCCGAACAACAGCGCCTTCCGGTTGTCGATGAACCGGGTGTCCAGATGCGGAACGGACATCGGCGGAGCCCCGACCGAAGCTTTGCCGTATACTTTGGCATGGTGCTGCTCGACGACTTTCGGATTGTTGCACACCATGAACAGTCCGCTGACCGGGAAGCCGCCGATCCGCTTCCCTTCCGGGATGCCGGATTTTTGCAATAAATGCAAGCTCCCGCCGCCGGCGCCGATGAAGACGAACCTGGCGGTATGGCGTTGGGACACGCCGCTATTCAAGTCCTTCACTTTCAATTCCCACAACCCGTCCGGCGTCCGCTTCAGCTGCTTCACGCTATGCTTGTAGCGGATGTCCACGCCCTGTTCCTTCAAATGATCCAACAGCATCCGCGTTAAGGTGCCGAAGTTCACGTCCGTCCCCGAATCGATCTTCGTTGCCGCGATCGGCTCGTAGTTCTTCCGTTCCTTCATCATCAACGGAACCCATTCTCTCAGTTGCCCCGGATCGTCGGAGAACTCCATCCCCTGGAACAAAGGATGCGCGGACAAGGCCTCGTAACGTCTTCTCAGAAATTCGACATTCTGCTCCCCGCGCACATAACTCATATGAGGCAGCGGCATGATGAAATCCTGCGGATTTCGAATCAGTTGGCGCTGAACCAGATAGGACCAGAACTGCCTGGAAACTTGGAACTGTTCATTCACCTTGACCGCTTTGCCAATATCGACGGTTCCGTCCGGCCGCTCGGTCGTATAGTTCAACTCGCACAGAGCGGCATGACCGGTTCCCGCATTATTCCATTCGTTCGAGCTTTCCTCCCCTGCCCGGGCAAGTTGTTCAAACACCTTAATGTTCCAGTCCGGCGCCAATTCTTTCAGCAGGGTCCCCAACGTCGCACTCATAATTCCGGCACCAATCAAAATAACGTCTGTACTTGTTTGTCCGTGATTCATGTTTACCGTCCCTTATGCCCTTATTTTGCTGAAAGGATGTAAGCGCTCTCGTTTTGTTCTCGCTACAAGTCTGGAGACGAGCTGGCCCACACCTTTTCCGTAATGATTGATTGATTTTAGTGTATCAACAATACTGAGGGATTGAAATATTTATTTCTTAGATATTAATAATTGATTTTTTTAAGCCATCCAAAAAGAACTTATCGGGTATGCCCGGTGAAATTATTCTTTTTCGATATATACATCCCATTTATTAATAAATATTTATTGATTATCGATAAAAAACGTGGTAAATTAACTTCGACACTAATCCTACGCGAGGTGCTATGTTGATATGAAACGTGAACAAAGCTCTACCCTTTTCTTAAGGGGCGTCGTTTTCCTGATGGGCATCGCGATCCTTGCCGTATGCGCGCTGGGGGTACCCGCGATAGCCAAAGATTTGGTGGAGTATTATCCGCCCTTCCTCTACCTGACCGTGCTCATTCCTATGTACGCATCGGCCATTCCTTTCTTCTTTGCGCTTTACCAGACGCTAAAGCTGCTAAGCTATATCGACAAGAATACCGCCTTCTCCGAAGCTTCGGTAAGGGCTCTAAAGAGCATTAGAAACTGCGCGGTCGCCATCTGTATTCTGTATACGGTCATCCTGCCGATCCTGTTCATCATTGCGGAGAAGGACGATGCGCCGGGACTCGCCGCGATCGGGCTGGTCATCTGTTTCGCTTCCCTCGTGATTGCCGTCTTTGCGGCCGTGCTTCAACGTCTCTTAAGAAATGCTATCGACATCAAATCGGAAAACGATTTAACGATCTGAGGTGAAGGAATCCATGCCCGTAATTATCAATCTTGACGTCATGCTGGCAAAACGGAAAATGAGCGTCACGGAGCTTTCGGAGAAGGTCGGCATCACGATGGCGAACCTGTCCATTTTGAAAAACGGGAAGGCCAAAGCCATTCGATTCTCCACTTTGGAGGCGATCTGCAAGGCGCTGGATTGCCAGCCCGGTGACATTATGGAGTACCGAAACGATGAGGAGTAGCCTGAGTCGATCTCTGAACAAAGGGGAGTTGCGCGTGGGTAACCGCCTTAAACGCCTTGAGCATGCCCTTCGGCAGTTGGTGCGCTTCGGCTGGCAGCAGGCGTTGTCCTGCGTGTTTCCCGTGGTGATTTTTGCATCGCTGGCTTTGACGCAGTGGCTTCCCTTTCCCTTCCTGCCGCGGTATGACTGGCTGCTGCTGATCTGCCTCGCCATGCAGGTCTGGATGGTACGGTTCGGACTGGAGACCCGCGACGAACTGAAGGTGATTACGGTCTTCCACTTGATCGGTTTGGCGCTGGAGATGTTCAAGGTTCATATGGGGTCCTGGTCCTACCCGGAGGAAGCCTGGACGAAAGTGAACGGCGTCCCTCTCTACAGCGGGTTTATGTATGCCAGTGTAGCCAGTTACCTGTGTCAAGCTTGGCGGCGTCTGAAAGTGGATCTGATCCGCTTTCCCCCGCTCTGGCTGGTCGTCCCGCTGGCCGCCTCGATTTATCTGAATTTCTTCACCCACCATTATTGGATCGATGTTCGCTGGGGGTTGTCGGCGCTGGTGCTGCTCGTCTTCTGGCGAACCTGGGTGACCTACGAGGTAGGCGGCAAGCCCTACCGGATGCCGTTATCCCTCTCCTTTGTGCTGATCGGCTTCTTTATCTGGGTCGCGGAAAACGTCGCCACGTTCTTCAGCGCCTGGAGGTATCCGAACCAATCCGACGGCTGGCACCTCGTCCGTCTTGGCAAGATCAGCTCCTGGCTTCTGCTCGTCATTATCAGCTTCCTGATCGTCGCCGCATTGAAGCGGGTGAAGGGGCGTCGGGAATAAGCAAAACCCCGCAAATTTGATTCGAGTTGCAAAGCTGGGACCGCCGTTAGAGATGGGTCTGCTCAAGGGGGACGTGAGTTGCCCGCTCCTTGCGTTTTCTTATCGCATGCAATCCGAACAGGAGAATGAACCACAGCGGCGTCAGCAACAGAGCCGGACGGGTCTCCTCCGCAAACAGCATGATCAGCAAAATGGCCGCAAACATCACGAGGACCGCATAATTGACAAATGGCGTAAACGGCGCCCTAAATGTCGACTTGACCTGCAGCTCCGGCCGCGTGCGCTTATAACGAATATGGCACACGAGCACCACGCCCCACACCCAAATAAAGCAAATGGCGCTAATCGTCGTCACGATGCCGAAAGCTTGCCCCGGAATCAGCTTGCTTAACAGCGCCCCTACGGAGATGACCAGCGTGGAAACCAGCAGCGCGTTGCCGGGCACATGGTTTTTGTTCAGTGTCGCCATCCCGGAGGGAGCCTGCTTGTTTTTGCTTAAATTATAGAGGATCCGGCTGGTCGAGAACATCCCGCTGTTACAAGCGGACGCGGCCGAAGTCAAGACGACGAAGTTAATGATCCCCGCGGCAACCGGAATGCCGACCAGACTAAACGTCTTCACGAACGGGCTCTCCGCCGGAGTCAGCCCCGTCCAGGGGTTAATGCACAAGAGGGCGATCAAGGCGCCAACGTAGAAGAACAAAATGCGCAGCGGAATTTTATTAATGGCCGACGGGATATTTTTCTCCGGATTGGACGTTTCCGCCGCCGACACCCCTACCAGCTCCACGCCGACATAAGCGAATACCACCATTTGGAAGGAGAGCAGGAAACCTTGGATTCCGTTCGGGAAGAGGCCGCCATGTCCCCAAATGTTCTTCGCCGACACGGTTCCCGCATCCGTCTTGAATCCGATGACCAGCAAAACGACGCCGAGGCCGATCAATACGAGAATCGTGACGACCTTGATTAAGGCAAACCAAAATTCCAATTCGCCGAAGTTCTTCACCGTCAACAGGTTAAGTCCCAGCAGGATGATCAAGCAGATGACCGCCGGAACCCATTGCGGGATATCGAACCAATACTGAACGTAAACCCCTACCGCAATCACATCGGCCATGGCCGTCATGATCCAGCAAAACCAATAGGTCCATCCGGTAACGAACGCGGCCCGCGGCCCCAGATAGTCTTCGGCAATGTCCGTAAACGATGAATAGCCGGCTTTGGACAACAGCAGCTCTCCCAACGCTCGCATCACAAAGAACACGGCAATCCCCACAAGGAGATAGGCAAAAATGATCGACGGCCCGGCCAGTTGAATCGCTTTGCCCGAACCAAGGAACAATCCCGTCCCAATCGTGCCGCCGATGGCGATCAACTGAACGTGCCGATTCGCTAAATCCCTTTTTAATTCCTGCTGCACCATACCTGATTCCCCCTTAAAGTCATGAGCTTCCTCATATGAAATAATGAACAAATTAGGCATAAAAAAAGAGACTGGATGCCCTCCAATCTCCGGAACGTAAAAAGAATAAATAGGACTTGGCATACTAGGCGAAACGCCTGCCAAATCGACGTATTTATACTCTTCTGTCCTTTTGCCTGAGATTGTGAACCCTTCGGCGCCGCGGAATCGCGGTCTCTCCAGAAGCTGCTCCGGCTATAGTGTGATCCATAGCCATCATAGCTTGCGAATGATTTAATTTTTCGATGGTAACAAGGAATGTGAATTATTTTTCAATATTAATCGCAATGAAATTTTTTGTCAACGAGATAGTTCCCCCGCTGCTTCTATCGGCAAGTTAGAATAGCCAATCGCCGTATCTCATCGCTTAATCTTCGATTGACTGGATACACTTCTTCTATGAAATTTAAAATACGAAGTGCCGATTCGGGAACATGATCGTATCCCTGTATCATGTCTCCTATGATTTCTGCAAAACGGGGGTACCTCCTCTCGAGCCGCCTCTCATTCCCGAATGGGTCGGGAAAATAGTCCACCTCTTGCTCCAGCAAATGGAGTACGGATAAAATCCTGTCCACTGCGTAACCTTGAACAAACCTCGTCGCGGATAGACACTCCCCCCTAGCATAGCGACCGAGCCCCACGTATAGATTGGTTAAGGCTTCATTCAAAGGAAAGTCTAAGGATTCCGCTTTGGGGCTGGGGACCGGGTTGGAAGGTTTCGCGATTGCCGTATTGGCATACATAGGGTCCTTCCATATGACCCGGCCTTCTGTATAGGTAGCGTTCGCCAACTCCCATTCCTCGAATACTGCATATTCCCCAAAAATACCGTCCTCGAACAGTACTTTATAGCCGATATCCGAATTCTTAAACGAATAGGCAAGAGGGTGTACATCCTCTAGCCAATCCAACCGGTCTATATATCTGTTCTTCTCCCCGGGCTTGACAATGACAAAAAAATCCAAATCCGAATATTCATCCAACCGTTCTGTCTCGACCCCAACGGAGCCAACTCCTAGTAACAGAAGAGCTCCCCCCTTGCGTTCGAGTGATTTGCCGATCTCGCCCAGCCGTTGCAACAGCAATTCTGTTCTCGACATTACGAATCCTCCCCTAATTTTGGAATGCAAAAAGGGTCCAACCCACTTCTCAGCGAGGTTGAACCCGAAGGTTGCATTGCCTTTATTTTCTTACAGCGAAATTATCACATCTTCTTGTTGCTGTCAATCGATTTCGCCTGCCGTTCCAGCAGGAAGAACAAATAATCCGTAGGGACCCCGGCATACCCTTGCTGCCGCAGCATCGCGGTCACGTTCCCCCGGTGATACGTCCCGTGATTGACCACATGCTGCAGAATGTCGGAGAACCGCGTATCCAGGCTGCCATACTTCGGGTGATGAATCGTTATCGCCTTGTCCGGGTCGGGCGTACGCCGCAGCAGATCGCGGAAGCGGTCGGCGACGCCGGCGAACAGCTGCCGTATCTCGCCTACGGACTTGCCTTTCGCTTCCTCCGACCAGATTGGCATTTTCGGAAAAATATCCTCGTTCGGAACCCCTTCAAGCACGGACAGATAGAGCTGGTCGAACAGGTAAATATGTCCCACCGCGTCCGCCACGGACGGGAATACGCTCGTCACTTCCGTGTGGAATACCTCCTCCGGAAGCTGCTCCAGATGAGAGAAAAGTCGGTCATTCGCCCAAACATGATAGGCCAAACATTGATCCGCCGATCTTTGCATGAATCTCTTCACGCTCCTTATCCTCGTTGTCGTTTAGCTGCCGCTCCCGCTGCAGCCGTGTCCCTATCGTATACCGGGTTCCATGACAAACGCTGTCAGCGAAGATCAATCGGTTTCATCCAAGTAATGTTTGGCGATGCCGGAGGCGGTTTCCTGAATTCGGCGTTTCAACTCCGGCGGTTCGAGTACTCGGATGGCCGTCCCGAACGTGATTAGATACTTCGGAAGGTACTTGTTCATCGTCGGAACGTCGAGCACAAAACGTGCCTCCCGATCGGTGCGTTCCGTCAAATAATGGCGAAGGTGCCAATGGCCGCACACCTCATTCAGCTTGTCCGGCAATCCTTCGATACGAACGCCGATCAGCGGCCCTTCCGCTTCCCGTCCCTGCTCGGACCGGTCACGGAAATAGTCGGATACCGAGAAGCCTTCCGGCTTTTCGAACCGCGCCTCGGTCGGCGTAAGCCGCGCGATGCGGTCCACGCGGAACGTCCGCATCGCTTGCGATCGATGGCAGAACGCCACCTCATACCATTCGTTTCGGTCAAACGCCAACCCGTACGGATCAATGTCGCGTTCTTCCTCCCGCTCCGTGTCGGCTTTGCGGTATAGGATGCGGACCGTTCGCCCCTCTTTCGATGCTTGCTCCAAGTCCCGCAATGCCTCGGTCAAGTAGGGAGCCCGCACCGGAGAGATCACGTCCAGGCCGCTCGTTTGCGCAGAAAGGTCCTGTCGCTGCTCTTCGTGCAGGCTGTTCTCCACCTTCTTCAACGCGCTTTCCAGTTCTTCCGTAAACGGATACCCTGCACCCTGGGCAAATTTATACGCGTCCACCAGCGCTTTTAGCTCTACCGTGTTGAAGAACAACGGCGTCTCTTTGAAGCTGTCCAGGATGTGTATGCCTCCGTCGTGGCCCGATTCCGCAACGACCGGCACACCGCTGGCGCATAAGGCATCGATATACCGGTACACGGTGCGGACGCTGATCTCCAGGTCGTCCGCGATCTGGGCCGCCGTCAGCTTCCTGCCGAAACGCAGCATCCATAACATGGACAACAGATTATCCCATTTGGCCATATCCTCAGAACGGATTCGTCGCAATAAAGCTGGCTGTCTTCACATAAACGCGTTGGCTGAGCTTCAATTGACCCACAATGAACTCCGCCAAATCTTCCGCTTGAATGAACTTGGATTCGTTGTTGTCCTTGATCAGGTTCAAGTCCAGTGCCAGATCGGTAGCCACCGTGCTCGGGGTTAACGCCGAAACCCGGATGTTGTTGCGGCGCACTTCTTGGGCAAGGGACTCGGTAAACCCGATCACGGCGAATTTTGAGGCGCTGTAGGCGCTCGAGGTCGCTGCACCGTTCAATCCGTTTGTCGAGGAGATGTTGATGATGTCTCCGCTATTTTTCTCGACCAATTGAGGCAAGACCGCTCGGGTCACGTAATAGGTGCCCAATACATTGGTATCGATCATGCCTTTCCATTCGGCCGGGTCCATCTCCAGCACCGTCCCAAACGTGGCAATCCCCGCGTTATTAATCAGAATATCCGCCGGACCCAGCTCGTTCTTCAACATTTCGACGGCCGTCTCCACTTGTTCCTTCGAGGCAATGTCGGCTGCCGCGTAAGCGACCTTGATCCCCATCCCTTCCAGCTCGGCGGCCACTTCCTTCAAGGTCGACTCCGTTCTTGCCATCAATCCGACGTTGACGCCTTCCTTCGCTAAGGCAACCGCCGTTGCTTTGCCGATTCCTCGGGCCGCTCCCGTGATGATCGCGACTTTTCCTTTTAAAGATTGTGCCATTTCCCTTGGCTCCTCTCTTTAGTGGTTTTACACTCCTTCCTCATTATACTGTAACCGGACGGGCTGGAGGAAATGCTAAAGGTGCACGTTGACTTAAACCATAGTTTAAGTCGTATCATAGTCATGTCGACAAGAAATATGAGAATCGGAGGCCTCCTAATGAATTATTATTCCATCGGCGAAGCATCAGCGACCTGCAACATACCGGAATCCACCTTGCGTTATTATGAGAAAAAAGGACTGCTGCCGTTTATCGAACGGGACAAAGCGGGCAGAAGGTTATTTTCGGAACGTCAATTGGCGCTTCTTCAAATCGTGATCTGCCTCAAGAACACCAACATGCCCATCAGCGGCATTAAGCAGTACATGGAATGGGTCGTCGAAGGGGATGCCTCCGCCAAGAATCGGCTCGATATGCTGGTGAAACACAAGCGGAAGGTGATGGATGAGATCGCTTTGATGAACGAGCACTTGCTGGAGATTGATGAGAAAATCGAACGTTATCGAAAACAACTTGAGGAGGAAAGAACATGAAACTTTCAGGAAATACGATATTGATTACCGGCGGCGGCTCCGGGATCGGGCGCGCCTTTGCGGAAAGATTTGTGGAAGCCGGAAATACCGTCATTATTTGCGGTCGGCGGGAAAGCGTACTGGAGCAAGCCCGGGAACAATTCCCCGGCTTAATCCCCCGGGTCTGCGACTTGGAGGTGGAACGTGAGCGTCTGGCGTTGTTCGATTGGGTGACGACAAACTATCCGGACGTGAATGTGCTGGTCAATAATGCCGGCATCCAGCTGCGCTACAACCTGCTCAAATCGGACGCAAGAGACCGCTGGCACGACTACAGCAAGGAGATTGCCACGAATATCGAGGCGCCCGTCCATTTGTCCATGTTGTTTGCTCCGTATTTTACCGCAAAAGAAACGGCTGCGATTCTTAACGTCACCTCCGGATTGGCGTTTACCCCCTTTGCCATTGCCCCGGTGTATTCGGCAACCAAAGCGGCGCTTCACTCTTTCACCGTCAGCTTAAGACATCAATTATCCGACACCTCGGTGGAAGTGATTGAAATTGCTCCGCCCGCAGTGAACACGGATCTCGGGGGCGCCGGACTGCATACGCACGGGGAACCGTTGGACGCCTTCACGGACGGCATTTTCAAAGGTTTGGCCGAGGGCAAGAAGGAAATCGGATACGGCTCATCGGCGGAGCGTATGCGTATGTCCCGGGATGAAGTCGACGAATACGCAGAGAAGCTGTATCAGGCCACGAAAGACTCCATTAAGTAATGAGGCTGATGCGCACATTGAAGAAGCCGCTTCCGGGTGAAGCGGCTTCCCATCCATCGAATCCGATTATAGCTGCGAAAATCCATACCTATTCGTTAGGCAGAAGCTCCGGCCCCGAGTCCGTCTTCTGTGGCGGAAACCGGCTTGACAAGCGCCTTCTTCTCCCAAGCCCGGCTTCTCCAGCGAAGCAGCATGAGGAGGCCGCGCAGCCATTCATCCACGGCAAACGCAATCCATACGCCAATCAAGCCAATCCCCCAGTGAACGCCCAGCAGATATGCCAGCGGAACTGAAACGCCCCACATCGAGCATACGCCCATCAGAACGGGGAAACGCGCATCCCCGGCCGCGCGCAGCGAATTGATGATAACCATATTGAAGGTCCGGCCGGGCTCCAGCACGATAGACAGCAGGAAGATGCTGGCTCCGGTTGCAATGATCGCGGGATCTTCCGTGAACATACCGATGAGGTCGTGGCGGAAGATCGAAGCCGCGCCGACAATGGCCAACGTCAACAGGAAGCTGATCCGTACGCTTTTTAACAGTCGCCTGTAGGCCGCCTTCATTTCACCCGCACCGACCATTTGGCCGACGATGATCTCCGTCCCCGCCCCGATCGACGCGGCCAGCGCCATAAAATAGTTCGAGATATTCATGACGTAAACATGCGTATTTAAAGCCGTGATGCCGATCATATTCACGAAACCGATGATCATAAGATACTGCGACTGCCAAGCGAGATGCTCGCCCGCCGCAGGCAACCCGACGCTTAAAATCTGCTTGGCATAGATCCCGTTCCAACTGACGTAATCCTTCCCGCGAATCGGCGCAGGAACCCGGCGGTACAAGATGAAGAGCAGCACGATGATGCCGATAAAACGGCTGACGACGGTCGATACGGCCGCGCCGGTAACGCCCATTTCCGGAAAGCCCAGGTTTCCGAAGATCAGCAAATAATTCCCGGTTACATGGAGGAGATTCACCCCCAAGGTCACGTACATCACGCTTTTGGTATTGCCGCTCGAACGGATCACCGACGAAACCGCGTAGGACAGCGCCTCGATCCACATAAAGCCGCCGATGATCTGCAAATAATGGCTTGCGATTCCAATCTGTTCCGGATTCAAGTTGAGCAGCCGCAGGAGCGACTCCCCGAAGCCAAAAAGGACGAGGCTGACGAGAATCCCGAAAATGAGGTTCATCGAGATCGCCAATGCCGAGACGCGGCTGGCCTCTTTCTCCCGCCCGGCGCCGATATACTGGGATACCGCAACGCTGGTCCCGATCCCGACAAAACCGAACATCAAAATGCAGAAATAAATGATTTCATTCGCCAAGCCCACCGCCCCTGTCGCCGTATCGGAGATCCGGCTCAGCATAAACACGTCCACGGTGCCTAACATCATTCTTAATACCGAATCGATGAATATGGGCCAGGTCACGGCAAAAAGGCTAAGTTTCTTCCACGAAGGGATACGATCCGATAGGGTCACGTTGAACAAGCTCCTACTAGGTCAGATTCTTGTGTCGCCTTCCCTAGTTTAGCGCCAACGGGCGATTACGTCTATGGAGATATTATCCCTTCCGTCCTCATGGTGGCGATATATTTCTTCTCCCGCGCGCAGGAGAATAAATTCGATATGCTTCCTTAACGAAAATAGGCGCCCGCTTGGGCGCCCGTTCCTTAGGATTCCTCCGCATACTTCTTGAAATTGTCCATGATCGCCTGCCAGCCGGCTTGCTGGAACTCCACCGGATGCGTGCTTTCGGCGTCAAACGTCTCCACGACCTTCGTATCCTGGCCTTCAGCGGCGAAGGTGATCTCCACCCGTCTCCCATCTCCCATTGTATACGAGATGAGTTCATGCGTTTTGACTTCATCATAAACGCCGCCAAAATCAAAACCCATGCTGCCGTCCTTCGCTTCCATTCGGGTCAGGAAGGTGCCGCCGGCCCGCAAATCGTTCTCCGCTTTTGGCGCATGCCAGTCGTCGGAAGCTTGATTCCACTTCGTAATGTGCTCCGGCTCCGTCCAATAACTCCAGACTTTGTCGATGGGGGCTTGAATCACCGCTTGAACGGTTACTTTCGTCGGTTGGTTGGTTTCCATTTTTTAAAGGCACCTCTTTCAATAGGATGGTTTGTTCACTTTACATCCCTATAGACGCAGCCCGAATTCGAAATTCATCGGTCCAATTGCTCCGGCAGCCCCAAACGGGAAAATAATTTTGCATTAATGAAATTTTGGACGTGGAGAATCTGACGATCCTTGGTTTCGAGGACATGAATCCCCCAAGGAACCAGGCGAGCGCCTTCCTTGCTTGGCATATACTGCGCAAGTGCCGGATACCCGCCGTTAACCTTGACCGGCACAAACCGGGAGCCCTCACAATGCCAGCGAGTAAGCGTAAAAAACTGCGACAAGTCTTCCCGGCCGCGCACCCACATCGGAAAGGGCGGCATGGACATGCAGCCCTCCTCGTGGAATAAGGCAACCAGCTTATCGATATCAAATTGCTCGAAGGCGTCCACATACCGTGACAACAGCTCTGGGTCCGGCTCGGTCTCCATCCGGCTAAGCTCGTCGGAACGGAGCCGGGTCCGGTTCATCGTCTCCCTGGCTCGCTGCAAAGCGCTGTTCACGGCCGCCGGCGACATCCCCAGCGTCTCCGCAATCTGCTTGGAGGACCAGTCGAAGACATCTTTCAGTATCAATACGGCTCGCTGACGGGGAGGCAGGGTTTGCAGGAGCGCGATGAAGCAGAGCTGCAGGGTATCCTTGCGGAGGAACGCCTCCTCGGGGCTCTCCCCAAAGTCGGGAGCAAGCCAGATCCAGGCGGAATCGGGCAACGTCTCCCGAGGTTCGATGATGGAACCCGCGGGATCGGACAAATCGACGGGAAGCACCCGTCGTTTGGCCTGCCTCAGTTTATCCAGACACAAGTTGGAGGCGATCCGATAAATCCACGTCTTAGGCGAGGATTCCTGCCGGAACGTGCTCCAGCTTTGCCAAACGCGGATATGGATCTCCTGAACCGCATCGTCCGCGTCATCGATGGATCCAAGCATTCGGTAGCAGAACGCGGTAAGCTCCGGCTTCATCTTTTCTAATAACTGCAGGTCCAGGGGGGTCCCGTCCATAGTAGCCTCCTTTGAGTAGTAAGATGGGTATGAAAATGCGACTTTTACTATATTCTTTTCCCAGCACCGAATCCCTGTCTGAAGCGCACGCTCTTCCGCGAATATTTTAAATTTTTGTTATTTTGCTTGCTTCCCTAAAAAATGTGCACCCCACCCGAAATCTGAAGCCTATTCATCAAATGCCCGAATTGGTAGAATGAAAGCGTTCTCCTATGTAAGTATTTTCCTATGCGTGCATAGGTTGGGAGAAACCCAAAAATTAAGGGAGGGTGTTTATGAAACAAGCTTACTTTACGGAGAGGCGGCTCGTTCGAAAGGCGTTTTGCTTATTCCTGGCGGTCATGATCGTGGCGGGTGTCAACCTGCTGCCGGCGCCGAAGGCGCAAGCGGCCGGAACAACGATAACCTCGATGAATTACTTCTCGGCGGCGGACGGGCCGATCATTACCAAATCGGGAGTCGGACAGGCCAGTTACGGCTTTGTCATGCCGATATTTAATGGCGGCTCTGCCTCCTGGAGCGAGGTGGTGCAAGATCTCGGCGTCAAAGTGAAAGTGAACGGCAGTTGGGTTGATATCGACAGCGTCGGCAGCTTTGTCTACAATCAAAACTGGGGCCACTGGCACGACAGCGGCTTTAACGGCTATTGGTTCGTGCTTTCCGCAACGACAGACATTCAATTGTACTCCAAGGCGAACGGGGTTACGCTTGACTATAAGCTTGTATTTCAAAACATCAACAAAACGACCATTACCGCGATGACGCCGACGCAAGGACCGGTCATCACAGCAGGGGTGACGGGCGGGGCCGGCTTCACCTATCCGGTCTTTAACCATGATCCGGCGATTCCGTATGCGGCGGTTGCCGATGATTTGAAGGTATACGTCAAGCCGGTGAACGGCAGCACCTGGATCGATATCGATAATAATGCGGCCAGCGGCTGGATTTATGACCAGAACTTCGGCCAATTCACCGATGGAGGCGGCGGTTACTGGTTTAACGTCACGGAGTCGATCAACGTCAAATTGGAATCGAAGACCTCGTTGGTGAACGTCGTATATACCATCCTCTTTAATGAACCCGTAAGAAACTCGTACGTTCTCACCCCTTTTGAGGGAACTACGTTCACCGCCAATGAGAGCGGTGCTATCGGCCTGCCTCTGCCTAAAATCGACGGGGGCGCCCCCATCGCCGGCGAGCTGGGGAATTTCGTTTACCAGATCAACCTCAACGGGCAATGGGTTGATTTAGCGGATTCCGGACAGAGCGGATTCGTCTACTCCGCGAACGGTTACAATAACCTGTCCAGCGCCAATCAATGGGGGTATTGGGTCGACTACATCTATGGGCTGTGGTTCCAGCCGATCCAGCAAGATATGCAAATCCGCATCGGATATCCCTTAAATGGGCAAAAGGGCGGTAACGTCGGCAATAACTTCGTCACTTACACATTGATCGGCAATCCGAATGCACCGCGGCCGGATGAAGGCGACCACGAGGATATTCCGCTCAGCACGCCAAGCGATCCGGCCATTGCGGGCATGACGCTTATCTGGCAGGATGAATTTGTCGGGTCCCAACTGGATACGAGCAAATGGAATTACGAACAGGGATATTACCTCAATGACGACCCGGGCACCTGGGGTTGGGGCAATGCGGAGCTGCAGCATTATACGAACAGCCCGCAAAACATCTTCGTCCAGGACGGGAAGCTCAATATCCGGGCCCTGAACGATCCCAAATCCTTCCCGCAGGATCCCAACCGTTACGCGCAGTACTCTTCCGGGAAGATCAACACCAAGGATCACTTCTCGCTCAAATACGGCAGAGTCGACTTCCGCGCGAAGCTGCCTACGGGCAACGGCATCTGGCCGGCCCTCTGGATGCTGCCGCAAGATTCAACCTACGGCACTTGGGCGGCTTCCGGCGAAATCGACGTCATGGAGGCCAGAGGGCGTCTGCCCGGCATGACATCCGGCGCGATTCACTTCGGCGGGCAATGGCCGGCCAATACGCATCTTTCGGGCGAATACCATTTCCCGTCCGGGCAAACCATCGCGAATGACTACCATGTTTATTCCGTCGTATGGGAAGAGGATAACATCAAATGGTACGTGGACGGCAAGTTCTTCTTCAAAGCGACCCGGGATCAATGGTATTCCACGGCGGCGCCAAACAATCCGAACGCTCCTTTCGATCAAGCCTTCTATCTTATTATGAACTTGGCGATCGGCGGGAACTTCGACGGCGGCATCGCCCCGGGTCCAAGCGATATCCCGGCAACGATGCAAGTCGATTATGTGCGTGTCTATAAAGATAACGGCAGCGGCGGCGGTCCGAATCCCGGGAACCCCGGCACGCCCTCTACGATCGTGATCGGCGATCAAGTGAAGGGATTGAAGAAGACCGGCGACAATCTGCTGTTTTATGTCAATGGCGCGACGTTCGCCGATCTGCACTATAAAATCAACAACGGCGTTCAACTGAATGTAGCCATGACCCCGGCGGGGAACGGCAACTATACCTATGCGGTCAACAACCTTAGCCAAGGGGATACCGTCGAATACTTCTTCACCTACAACCCCGGGCAAGGGGCACTGGATACCCCCTGGCAAACTTATATTCACGGGGTGACGCAGGGAACGCCGGAGTAGATCATCGGCAAGGCGGGTCAACTGCATTGCCATTCATCAATATCAAGGGGCTGTCCCCAAAGCTATCATGGCTGAGGGACAGCCCCTTTGACACGTGGAATAAGGTGATGAAATCACCTTATTCAGACTGTTGGCAA
The DNA here is from genome assembly GCF_057063165.1 of Paenibacillus sp. JL3B1040. Classification (NCBI taxonomy): domain Bacteria; kingdom Bacillati; phylum Bacillota; class Bacilli; order Caryophanales; family Paenibacillaceae; genus Paenibacillus; species Paenibacillus tiangongensis. Next base: position 5,696,131 of record NZ_CM169317.1, read on the forward strand.
AGTCCAGATATTTTCGGGGCTTCTGCTTATGGATCCTGAATAAAACGAGTATTGAAAGCTGTAAGGAGTAAAAAAGGAAGATCGCCCTTCATCCCGCCCTCTTGGCCAGGATATTGGCGATCTTCTTTATGTTCTGGCAAGTTGCGGTCAGCAGCGCTTGTTGCTGTACTTTTTGGCGACCGCGGAAATGGCAATAGCGAAGCCCGTGGAGCTCTTTGGCGTCCGCGAAGCTTCGCTCTATGGTTTGATAGCGTAATCGGTACAAGTATTTACCGGACCTGCTCCTGCCGTTGGCACTGACCCATTCCTTGCTTAATTGCCAAACATGTCTCGTGATCACTTTCGTTTTATTTTTAGACTTGGTGCATTCCTTAAGCATGGGGCATCCGGCGCAATGTTTGGGATCGGATTTGTATTGACGATATCCTTCGCGGTCTGTGGTACTGTATTTCAACTCGTGCTTTTGAGGACAGAGGTACACGTTCTTCTCCGCATCATATTTGAAACGCCACTTCGCGATCATTCCTTTGACTGGCGTGAACGCTCTTCTGCCGATAACCGCGTAAATGTGTTTATCGTGAAGTTTCTTGCAAATGTACGAGGTGAAGTATCCTGCGTCAAGCGCGACGGCTTCCAGCGTTTTCTCGAATCCAAACTTCTGAACGACATGCTCCAAGCGGTTGATGTAAGGGACAGAATCATGGACATTGCCAGGAGTAATGTATACATCGGTGATGATGTTATACTTATGGTCAACGGTCTGATGATCCAGATAGAAGAAACCTTCTGGTTTGCCGTCGCGCACCATATAACCGCTGTCCGGATCGGTCGTGCTCACTTTGATCTCTTTTTGCTCTTGCACCTCCTTTCGGGGTTTTAAGGCTTTTTTCCGTTGGCCTCGCGATCGGCTCGGACGGCTTCATCCAATTCATCCACGTAGGCTTTGGTACTTTGGGCTACTTGTTCTTTGATGAACTTTTTTTTGTTGGCATTTGCTTTTAGATGCGTAGAGTCCGTAATGAGTACCCGGCCTGCCACCAGGCGATGCTTGATGGCCAGTAGTACCACTTCGTCGAATACTTTTTGCAGCACATCCCCTTCACGAAGACGCTCGCGGAAATAACTAAGCGTACTGTGATCTGGAACACGGTCGGTAAGACCAAGACCTAAAAACCAACGATACGCGTTGTTCGAGTGCACCTCCAGTTCCAGTTGCCGCTCGGAACGGATCCCAAACAGGTAGCCGATGAAAAGCATTTTGAACAGCATGACCGGATCGGCGGAAGGTCTGCCGTTATCTTCGCAATAGTAAGGACGGACGAGGTCAAGAATGAAGGAGAAGTCAATATATTTCTGGATTTTACGGAGAGGATGATTAGGCAAAACGAGATCCTCAATACAAACAAATTCATATTGATTTTGTACGTTGGGATTGGACCGGAGCATGTCTACCACCACCTAAATAGTATAGTTATATTATACCACATTAACGCGGTGATTGACTAAATATTTGCAATATAATATAAGCCTGTTGAAGGTTTTTCAACAGGCTGAATAAGGTGATGAAATCACCTTATTGGCTCCATTTCGCTCGGACGTAGCCGAAATAGCGTTATAAAATCATCTTATGCGCCGTGATTACGGCTGAAATCACCACTTTCCAGGCAAATAGGACGATAATATCACCTTATTTGCCCGATTTAAGCCTCCGCTAGCGAAATAAGGTGATTCATTCACCTTATTTCCCCAACTGCCAACGCCTATTCGCCGCTTCCGCACCGGTTACACCATCGTGCCCATCTTTTAAAAGACATAGAGAGGCAAGAACCTATATTGAAGAATTTGATTCAAGTGGTGGGGACGAATACTCGCCTTTAATCACAAAGAACGAGCCCCGGATCGTTCCGGCCAATTTGGACTTCTGCCGGGCGAATTTAAACTTCTTCTCCTCCAGCTCCTTGGGAACCTCCATCCCTTCGGACAGCTTAAACCCAACGGCCCGTTTCTTGGGGTCATCCAACGTGTACAGGACGTTGACCCCCAGACCATCCTCATAGAAGACGAAGGCCCACCGGATGTTCTCCACTTGGAACAGCGACGTTTCCAGCGGCTTGGCGGCAAACTCGATGCCGCGTTCCTCCTTCAGAATCCGGTTCACATAGTCCAGGGTTTCCTGGCTTTCACTGGCCGGTTCCACCGTAAACACATGTTTGTATTTGTTCATAAAATACCGTGCCTCATTGGCACGCAGCCCGGCGAGCGCCTCCGCTACAGGAGAGGATTCCAGGCCGACGGCGGATACATTTTTGAAATCAACGATATAGGACATGCTTGCCCCTCCTCTTCTTCTTTATTTTCGTACGACGGGAATCCACATTTCGCCTACGACGCGGCCGTTCTCCTGCTCCATCAATACCGTGGCATTGGGTCCTCCGACATAGGCGACATGACTCACTTCCGGCAACACTTGACCAAAGGCGATCCCGGCCAGCTGATTGCTTAATTCATCGGCCGTCGTCCCTTCCCCTTTTACGATCAAATATTCCCCCTTCGGGAATTGAATGACCCGGGAGCCTTCCGAAGCCGGCAGCGACTCTTGGCTCATCACGCCGGCGTAATACATCATCTTGTTATTGACCGCTTCATTTACGGCAAAAACGTAGTCGTTTTCGGCGATCGCTTTCAACCGATCGAGTCGGCCATCCTCGGTGACGGCTTGCCAGAAGTCCGATTTTTCCTTGTGGATGCCGGCATAGTCCGTGTAGTCGCTTTTCAATTCCGTGCCAAGTCCAAATACGGTAAAGCTGTCCTTCTCTTCCAAAACATAATTCGCCATGTTTCATCCCTGCCTTCTTTCAAATTTGTTTTCTGTGCTTGATGGGTTTATCATAACTTTAAACCATGTCAAAAAATGAACCTGTTTAGGAGCCCCTATGAAAAAAGTTGAACGCATTAACACGCTCATGCGGTATATCAACAACCGCTCCCACTTTACCATCACCGAACTGATGCGGGAATTCAACATCTCCCGTTCAACGGCGATCCGGGACATTCGGGAAATCGAAGCCTTGGGCATGCCGCTGGTCGCCGAAGTCGGGAGGGATGGCGGCTATTCCGTCATGCACAACTCGATCCTGCCCGCCGTGCGTTTTACCGATACCGAAGTCAAAGCCCTATTTATCGCCTTCATGGCCACCCGAAATGCCCAGCTTCCGTATCTCACGAGCCGTCGATCTTTAGCCGAAAAACTGCTGGGACTCATCTCCAAAAACCAGCAGGATGATCTCCTGCTCCTGGATGAAATCCTGCTGTTTGAAGGAACCAACCCGCATAATCCCGATCTGCTGGAGCTCACGGACCTCCCTCATCCGATGCTGGAGAAGTTGATCCGGAATCTGCTCCTCGACAGCTACTTATGGATTACCCTTGAAGAAGAGAAGGAAATCAGGTCTTATCCGATTTATCTCCTGCAGCTCTATCATGAAAAAAGCCTCTGGCTCATGGAGGTCTTCGACTTGCAGGAAGAGAAGAAGAAGCTGCTCGCCGTCGACCGGCTCACCCATGTCGAGCCCTATACCCCCAAGAAGATAATGAGCCGGAGAAAGATTCTCGAGTACCTTAGCAAGCAGGAGGAGGAGCCAAACCTTATTCTGGAACTGGGCCCCCGGGCCATCGCCCAATACAAAAAGTATCATCCCTTAAAAGCATTCATTTCCTACACGAATCCCTATCAAACCACCGCCATGCTGAGAATGGTTGTTCCCGTCGATCAGCCTGAGGAATTGTCGGAGACGTTGCATTGGCTGCTGTTCTTGGGTGAGGATGTGAAATTTAGTAAAGTGCCGGATGAAGTCATGGAAGGGTTGCGTCTAAGAGGGAGCTGGATGCTGGAGCTGGGGAATCGGTAAGGAAGCGACGGAAAGCTTAAGGCCGCCCTTGCGGGACGGCCTTTGCTTCGGCGGGGATATAAGTGGTAACCCTCTTAAGGCTCGATAATCAGCCGTTCCGGCTCCCCGTCCTTTTCGATTATAAAAGTAACTTTTGCGCCTCCACAAACCAGCTCATATTCTCCGAGGAACCCCTCGAAGGACACGGTCCCGTCCTCATCGGTGCGCGTCGTCACTTGCGTGGACCAGTCGCCTTTTATCCGCTGCTTCAGCACGCTGTAGGCCGGTTTCGGGGTGTTGTCCGCTCGGACGATTCCGGCGGGAGCGCCAAGCCAAGCCCCCTCATCGCTGAAATTCCAGGCGGTAATCGCCTCGACCAGAGGATGCCGGAACAAGATCGAATACATTTCCTCGACCTCTCGGGCCTGCCGATCTTCAAACTCCGGTGTCGAGGGCCATTCCGGAATCTGATAGTCGTTCAGATCTTCAATCTCGGCCGGCATGAGATGTCCGGAGATCAATGTATTTTCCGTAAAATGAATCGGAAGGCCGAAGTGAGAGAAGCGCTCCAGCACTTCCTCCAGCTTCTCGCGCCCCCAATACCCTTGATGCTGGTGCGACTGGATGCCGATGGCGTCGATTGGTATCCCCGCCTGTAAACATCCATCAATCAAGATTTCGTAGTTGATCGAGGTATTGAAGTCGTTTAATAATAACGTTGCGCCGGGGTTGCATTCCCGCCCTTGTGCAAACATTTCTTTAATGATACCAACGCGCCCCAGGTGCTTGCTGATCCGGGTAATCCCATTGTCGTATTTATCAAAAATCGGCATGATCACCACTTCATTGATGACATCCCACATGTCAATCAAGCCTTTGAAGTCGGTCACGTCCCGTTCGATTCGGTGCAGTTGCGCTTGCAGGATCTCCTCACGGCTCAAGTCGAGCAGCCACGGCGCCGTGACGGTGTGCCAGCAGAGCGGATGTCCTTTTACCGTTATATGTCTCTCCTTTAACCACCGGGCAGCGGCCTGCAGTTCTTTCGTCCGCGGCTTGCCTCTCTCCGGCTCGAATATCCCCCAATAAAAGGGGAGCGTAGCAAAGTTAAATACGCTTTGGAATAACTCCAGCTTCTGCTCCAGATGAACAAGCCGGTCCTCCGGCACAGTTCGATTGGCGAGCTCGATCACATCAAAAATTCCACAGCCAAACAGGAACTTATGGTTCGTTTGACGAATCGCAATCGCCTGCTCAGCAACGGGATTTCCGGACGCATCCACAAGCCGGATGGTTTTGTTTGCCATGCGATGGGCCAATGGGTTCATCTGCAAATCGTATGACCTCCTAGTCCGTTACAATTAATAGTAAGCGTTTTCATTCGTGTTTACGAATTTAATTGTACTAAACTTCACGGCACGGAAATACGGGCCGTTTAAAGCTCCTACCTTCGAAATTAAAGATCATGCTGCCAATCGGATGCAGCCGGAGATAGAAGCCTTGGTGCAATAGGGAAGCCCCCGCCTCCTTCATCTTTTAATCTGAGATTAAGACGAGGAAGCGTTGCGATTTGTGACAGGAGGGGGCATCAAATGGACAAGCTTTGCCGAGGCTCCCGCTTCACGGGGCATTCCAACCCCCCAACGTCTTGCGCAGTTGCCGGATATCTCTCCCTGGGGGCAAACCAACTAGCGTGCGTATTCCCGGCTGAAATGCGAAGGGCTTCCGCCTCCGGCAGCCTACACGGGATTGCGATATTTATGTTATTTGGCGGAAACCGGCGGATTTTGATGAAATCCCTTCACAATAAGCCATACCGGCAAGGCGATTTCAAAGATCGCTCCGGGGATGTAAAGAATTTCTCCGGGATCCAGGCCGGCAATGGACAGGGAGCTGCTTGCCAACAGAGCCGTATACCCGATAAGCCCGATCACGGACATCCATCGTGGAACCAGCTTCGATCGATAGAGAATAGAACAAAACAACAAGCTGCCTAAACTTAGCACAAGCATGGCCATATCAAACAGCATATCATGAGCCTGTACCGCCAATTCCCCTAGCGTTTGCAGATGGGAAACACCGGAAGCTTCCGCCAACACGGTCTGCTGGCTTAACGCAAGTAGGAGAAGCGGACCAACTAAACTGATGATCAGCAGTGCCGACTCCATGACCCGGGAAGCGAAGTACCCAAAGGCAAACGCCTCGTGATGTTTCTTTAACAACGGCTGCAGCAGCATGGCAATTCCTACAACCGCTATAGCGTTTAGCAGTTCCAAGAACCATCCGGTCATCACGCTCATTCGATTGGAATCAACACTTTCCAACAAGTCCGTCCGGTGCAAGATAGGGTCCAGAATCCCGCTCCCCGCCAAGAACGCCCCTGTCGATAATAAAAAGAATACCCCCACCATTCTCTCCACGCTTCTCATGCCGTATCCCCTCTCTTTGGCTAACTAATCGCAGTATAGCCCGGAAAGGAGCGTTTCTGTAGACACTTAAGTGTGGTTTTGGGGGTTATATCAAATCCAATTCGCGGGCGCGAGCGATTGCTTCGGTGCGCCGCTGCACATGGAGCTTCTCAAAAATCCTGCGGTTATGCCCTTTGACCGTATCCAGGGCCAAATAGAGCCTCTCGGCGATCTCCCGGTTGGAGTGCCCTTGGGCGATGAGCCGCAGCACTTCGATTTCGCGCTGGCTTAGCGGTTCGATCCGATTCGCTTTGATTCCGGTCTCGAGGATGCGTCGAACGCGGTCCAGCCCGGCTTGGGCCTCTTGCGTAGCCGGGTGCGGCAGGCCTCGGAATAATCTCCCCGCTGCTGGCAGGCGACGCCCAGCATCCAGGCGGACGCCGCCCGTGCCGGCAGATTATCCGGCCGTAAGTAGGCAAGCGCACGGCGGGATTGGGCAATCACCTGGTCCATTGCGTCCGCTGCACGCCTTCCTGCATCCCAGGAAGGCGTAATGAGTCCGACAAGCTCCTCCGTCTTGTCCTCCGCGTCCGACAGCTGCATCGCCTCTTCCGCCGCATGAAGATGGGAGTCAGCAATGTCGCGAGGATCCGTCAACATCAATGAAGCCAAGGTCGCACGAGTAGCCGCAATCCATCCGACGAGGTCACGCACGCCGGCGTCTTGCTCCCCCCCTTCCAATGCAGCCTCAGCCGCTTGGAGCTTTTGTTCAACGCCTGTCGGTTTACCGGAAATCAAAAGCGCCGAACCGTAATACACCCATAACTCCGGTCTCCCATCCAGCTCCTTGGAAGGCAACGATTCGAGCCAATCGAGCGTCAGCCTGGCCGCCCCCCTTAAATGCAGCGGCATCCCGCCGCCTTGAAGCAGGCGTGAGCTGCGTTCGATATCGCCGGCCTCTACGGCGTGATGAAAGGCTTCAATTTCAAAGCCATGGCTTTCATACCAGATGCTCGCGCGTTGGTGCAATTGGGAGATATCGCTCCCCTTCGTACTTTCGAGCAGCCGTCTGCGAAGGATGTCCGCAAACAAATGGTGATAGCGATACCACCGTCGTTCCGCATCCAGAGGAATGACAAATAAGTTTTTCCGATCCAGCTCCATTAACATGTCATGCCCGGAAACCCCAAGTTCCGGCATCATCTCCTCACATAATGATCCGCACATTCGATCGAGGAGGGAAGTTCGCCGCAAGAATTCCAGCATCGCTTGAGGCTGACGTTGCAGAACCTCTTCTGCTAAATAATCCAACACGAAAGGATGATTTCCCGTGAAAGACTGAAGCAGCCGCTCCGCCCCATGGTCTTCCTGTACAGAAATCGCAGCCAGGCGCAAGCCCGCAGCCCATCCCTCGGTACGCGATTGGAAATCGGCAATTTGGTCCATGGGAAGGTCTAACTCCAAAACACGGTTAAAGAGGTTTTCCGCCTCGGCAAGCGAAAATCGCAAATCGGTCGCGCGCAGCTCGGTTAATTGATCTCGTGCTCGCAGCCGCGGCAGAGGAAGGGCGGGATTCTCCCGGGAGGTGAGGACAAGGTGCATCTGCGGGGGAAGGTGATCCAGCAGGAAACCTAAGGCTTCGTTGACTTCTCTCGAGCTTGCCGCATGGTAATCATCCAGAACAAGGAGGAAAGGCGTCGGAAGGCTCGCCATTTCATGAAGAAGTGTCGTTAGGATCGACTCGGTGGATATGGATTGAGGTGAGCCGAGAATAGAATGCAAGCCTTCTCCGATTTTCTCCGGCAGGGTCTGAAGAGCGGCAATCATATACGTCAAAAAGCGCGTAAGATCGACATCCCCCTGCTCAAGTGAAAGCCAGGCGGCCGGTCGCCCGCAACAAGCTAACCACTCGCAGACTAGCGTCGTTTTGCCGTAGCCTGCCGGGGCAGAGATCAGGGTCAATTTGCGGTGCAAGCCCTTGTTCAGTTTGTCAATTAACCGCTTGCGGTCAACCATTCTCGTACGAGGCGCAGGAGTATATAATTTGGTGGCGTTTAGTAGGGTTGTCATAATTCCACGGACTTCGCCCCCATTTCATCAAAGCCATGATTCAATCGAAAGCTGTAAACGAACTAGAAGCCTTGCACATTCGCGTTTGGAAGACCTATAATCAATTCTCGTTCATAGCGGCTCTCATTCTGCTGCTCATCCAAGGAATCACCCTAACGGTTACCCGTCACTTTCAGATTTTTTCTTCCGCTTTATCGGTGGTTCTGGTCCTTCTTTTCTTGATAAAACAAACGATCGATGCCCGATTGGGAAGCAGGGCTGCTGAAAATGCGCTGGCGGCGGACTCCTTGGAACAAAAAAAGGATCATAAAAAAGTAGAAATGATCTCCGTCGGGATATTGCTGCTTTCCATCATGGGAATTTTCTTCATCCATTAAGCGGAGAAGCTTCGCTTGGCATTACTGTCGTGGCTGCGTCCCCTGATCGGGGAAGGAGATGGCGAGAACCTGCGCAATCTCCCGTACATAACCGATCAAGTTAGAGTCTGCGGCTCTTCGTGGATTACATCCGATCTTCCTTGCTGTACATATGCTCCCGTTGCAGATGAACAAGCACTTTGCCAAATCGGCCGCCTTGCCGGATATTCACCTGCTCGCCGGGATAACGCGCTTCCAAATGGCGGGAGACGATCTCGCGAACCTTCTCATCCACCGTGATCCCGTGCAGGTTCAACCACTTGAGCGTGTCATGGAATGCCGCATCTTTGGACACGGTCGTAGTTTTCATTTCCCGGGTAACCAGAAATTGATAAGAATACCCCTTAAGCAACAGGAGTTGGGCAAGGTAAAACATCTCCAAACGCTCCTCCTTGCGGGGGAAATCGCTGACAAGCGGCCATACCTCGTCGACCAGGCTGTGCTCTCTGGAACCCACCGCCAAGCTCATGTAACAGAACGATTTCGCGCAGCTCAACACCCTCTCTACACTCGCCCAATCGACAAGAACCGGGCACATGGAGACAAACACGAGATCAAAGGCTCGTTTCCATCCCTTTTCCTCCAAATCGATGTTTTCAAAGGGTTCGTGCACCACCTTGATCGACCCATTACTCATGCCCACACAATTTTGCCTGAGGAGCTGGACTAAGGGTTCCGAGGTTTCTACCGCCGTTACTTCCGCTCCCTGTTCCGCAAAAGGAACGGAAAATCCTCCCGACGCCGCACCGATATCCAAAATAGAGGATCCCGAAAACTCAACGCCCTGGTCCCGCATCCAGTCCATAATTCGCCTTGCTCTTCGCCGGCCTTCCTCACTGAACACTTCCTGATTAAACGACCCGGCTGAGGAGTCAAGCGAATGGGCCGGATCCATACCCGCCCTTTTCATCTTGTTAATGCTCGTATTTTGATCTTCCCTCCAGGCCGTTTCCCATACCGACGGATCAAACAGGTCCTTGCTCATGAAATGATCACCCACCCATTTCTCATTATTTTTTGTTTGAGTTTGTTTTAAGGACTTTAAAGATTGGCGAGATTCATTTTCGGGGGGATGTACCCGAGGATTCGGCCCATTTTTACAATTTGTCCTCTATGGTGAAATTCGTGGGTGATGGTGTGCGTAAACAGCCACAACTTGTTGGATTCCGAGTTGTCGCTCTGATACTCCTTCAGAAATTCAACAACCAGGGCATCCGTTTTCCGGAATACTCCACGCATTTTCTCCACATCGCCAATAGACTCCGGGTTTAATTTGGGAAGTGATTTACCAAGGGCGCGATTTCCCAACCAAACCCGATAACAATCCGCAACATGAGCATGCAGACTCCGAATGGACCCCCCTCCCAAGACTTCGATTTCCTTCACATAATCCGTGGGGGACATAGCTTCGCAGTAGCGAAACAACGATTCCCTTGTGCGTTGGATTAAGGCATACTGGCTTTTGAATACCTCCATCTTCTTGGCCTCCTATTATCACCTTTAAAGATATCTATTATCTATAATTAGCCTATAAAAAGACCGGTTATATCACAAGATTTAAATCCTTCACCAGGTCCGACATCTTCTGGTTTCTCAACTGTTCCTCCATCTTCTCTTCCGCCGACAACACCACCTTCTGAATCGGACAGTTGGGTCCATGTTCAAAGCTGCAATCGAATAACGACGCAGTGCCTTCAATGGCATGAATAATATCCAAGAACGAAATATCTTCCCAATTTCGTTTAAGTCGATATCCCCCATTGACGCCCGTTGCCGATTCAATCATACCCGCCTTCACCAGCTTGGTGAGGATTTTGGACAAATAGGTTGGCGACACCTTCTGCCGCTCAGCCAGCTGCTGCACCCCTATTGGCTTCTGCGGAGTCGCCGCAGCGAGAAAAAGCATGATATGAAGAGCATAATCGGTTGCCTTTGAGTATTTCATCTGGAGTCACCTCAATTAGGGATTTCACATATCCATATTAACCATTATTATCTGTTACGTCAAATCGAGCTTTAATGCTCATTTCCAAGGATAGGCCATCTCTCGATATCCCACATCCCACAGGGTTACATTTCCCTCCGTGGTGATTGTAAGCTCGTTTGCCTCCTGCAGAAAAACGGAGCTCTCATCCGGCTCATGGCGCCCGGCTTCCGCATATACGGACAGCACCTCCTGTCCATCGACAGTAATCTTGATGCTGCCCAGGGAGTCCAGATGATCCGGAACCCCATAGTTAAAGAAAAGATACAACTCCTTCTTATCGCCCAGCTTATGCGTGTACGTTTCTTTGTTTTTGCCCTCGCTACCGTACACATTATACTGAGGCTGCACCTCTTGACCTCCAATTTTAAGCGGGGCAGGCTTGGTACCTGTTCCCGGAACCCCGGTACCTTCCTCCCATGCATTGATCGCCACAAAGGGGCCCATTTCCTTTGTGAACACTTGATCAAGGACTCCAAAGACTCCCCACACTCCAATCAACAAGACAATGCCGGAAATGCCCGCTAGGGCGATATTTCTCGCGACATTCTTCGTACGAAAACCCAGTTTGTACGCCCCGAATCCGATGGCAGCACCCGATGAATTCTGTATGACGTCATTTATGTCGAAGCTGCCGAGCAAGGTAAATGCCTGAATGGCCTCGAGCACGAGTATCGACAGGAGGAACAGCGACATAAAACGAACAAAGCGGATCCGATATAGCAACGGAATGAGTACACCGAAAGGAATGAAGGCCGCGACGTTCCCAAAACCCACAAAGTCCATCTGCGTAGGATGCAGAAGATCGGATAGATCGGGCAGCCTAAAAAAACTGTCCGGCAGAAACATGAAGGTGTATTCGGAGGTTTGATCGGCCTTCCCCGCTCTGCCGAAGGCAAAAAACAAAAAGTAAAGAATAAACAGGGTATAGAGTATAGTGAGGACAACAATTATTTTGCGCTTTTGTTTCAAATGCATGGCCTTTCCTCCACGTAAAGAACTTTATCGCACCGGATTGTACGGCCTGAATTGATTGAAAACTTGCCGTTATTTATAATACGGTTCACCGCACTGTCTGTAACGGCAAGTTTGAAGGCCTCCCTTTACTGCCCGTTAATGTCTGCCTCTAAACCGATCTATCGCCTTCTCGGTCACCGGCTCGAAGAGGTTAAGAATCATCCCTTCCTAATTTATCTCTTTTACAATTGCATGTCCAATTATAAAAAAGCGCTACTGACAACGCGATGTCAGTAGCGTCAGTGTATTTTCATAACTAACCACTCGCAAACAGATGTTTTTGACGATGAGGACTAAAGTAAACACTATATTATTGATGCATATTGCAACAATAATTAAATTTGTTTGGAGCAAAAACAATAAAATGTTGTAATACAGCAACACTATGCTATACTTAATTCGATAGCTGATGTATTAAGACATCCAGAGGAGAAGATAAAATGGAACAATATTTCTTTCAAACGGCTCGCCGCATTATCGCGGGCTGCGGCTCCTTAGAGCGGATTGCAGATCATCTGCAGAAGCTGGGGTCTTTAAAATCGGTGTTGCTTGTATCCCAACCCTTTCTTCAAAGCAGCGGCACGCTGGACGAAGTTACCCGTCTCTTGAATAACGGCGGAATCGCCGTCCATTGGAATACCGATGTGAAGCCGGAGCCGACGATTGCCCAACTGGAGGAGCTCTACAATGCAATTGCCGAGGTTCCTTGCGATGCTATCATCGGGATCGGCGGAGGCAGTGTGCTGGATGTTGTAAAATTGCTGTCTGTGATGAAAACCAATCGCCTTTCTGTCCGGGAAATGCTGGGGACCGATCTGATCCCGAATCCAGGCATTCCGACGGTGCTGATACCTACCACCTCGGGCACGGGCTCGGAAGTGACGCCGAACGCCATTGTGACTTTGCCGGAAGAAGAGCTGAAAATCGGCGTTGTCAGCAGCTACTTGCTGCCCGCGCTAGTTATTTTGGACCCGCTGCTCACGCTGGGTTTGCCGCGCGATATTACGGCTTCGACGGGCATGGACGCCTTCACCCACGCGCTGGAATCGTTCATTTCCAATAAAGCCAACCGTTTCAGCGACATGTTTGCGCTTGAGTCCATCCGCAATATTTCGGCAAGCCTTCTGCAAGCCTATCACCACGGAGACGACCGCAAAGCGCGGGAGGAGATGCTGATCGGTTCCATGTACGGCGGAATGGCATTGACCAGCGCCGGGACGGCAGCCGTGCATGCTTTGGCTTATCCGATCGGCGGGAAATTCCACGTGCCGCACGGAGTGGCCAATTCCATGCTTTTGCCGCATGTGATGGAATTTAATTTCGATGCGATTGTGGAACGGCTGGCTCTCGTTGCCGAGGCGATGGGACTTCAATCAGGAGCGGGGAGACAGCGCGACGCGGAGCGGGTCATTGAGCAAATCCGGCTATGGACGCAAGAGATGGAGATTCCTCAGGATTTGACGTTCTTCGGGGCGACACGCGAGGACATTCCCGAGCTTTCGGTTGCGGCTTCGCAGGTTACCCGACTGATGGGCAATAACCCGAAAGGGATGACGCTGGAGGATATCGGGGCCGTTTACGGCAAGCTATTCCATTAAGGATGGCTGGGTTATAATGACACTAAAAGTTCAAAAGACGACTTTTTGAACAACCTCTAAAAACAAGGATGAATGTTCGTATGAAAATTAAAACAATCGTCATTGCTCCTTACCCGGGGTTATCCGAATTAACGTTGAGCTTACAACCGGAGCTGCCGGAATTTGAAATTGTCGTGGAGCACGGAGATCTGTCGAGGGTGTTGCCGCTGATCGGCCGCATTCATACGGAAGGCTATGATGTCATTATTAGCCGAGGTGGAACGGCTAAGCTGCTGCAGAAGCATTCCTACCTGCCGGTCGTCGAAATCCCCGTTTCCGGATTCGACATCTTGCGGATCCTAACGCTGGTCAAAGAATACAACGCCAAATGCGAAATGATTGGATTTCCCAATGTCATCGAAGGTTTTATGTCGGTATCCAGCTTGATGGAGGTTGATATCTCCTACACGGTGATCCATCAGGAGCAGGAAGTCGGCGCTGCCCTGGCAGACGCCAAGGCTAGAGGCATCCAGGTGGTCATCGGCGATAGCATCACGGTCAAAATGGCGGCGGAGAGCGGGCTGCAAGGCGTGCTAATCACCTCCGGCAAAGAATCTTTAATGGAAGCGTTCTCGCGGGCGGGCCAGCTCTACAAATCGGCCGAGAAGCTGAAGACAAAAAACGAAATGTACGAGGCGATGCTGAGCAAACTGCAGGGCGGATATGCGGCCGCGGACCAAGGCGGTAAGCTGGAATTCGCCAACCCTTCGTTCAAGCGGATGCTCAAGCTGCCGGAGACGGCGGATACGCTGTATACCTTGTATCCGGGTCTGCGCGAAATGCTCAGGGACGTCGGCCGGGGTGCGGATTATGACCGAGTCACAGCCGTTTATGAGCCGGAGCAGGGGTTGTATCTACGGGCGCAAAGGCTGCCTGCCGAGGAAGATCGCCGGTTGTATATGCTGCACGCTACGGAGGAAGAGCCGGAGCGCAGCGGCCTTACGGCCAGTTACCTTCTAGCGGAAGCCCCCTTTTTCTTTCACCAAGAGGAAAGCGGGCCAGAGATGAGTTTTCCGGCTTATCCCGCAGCCGTATTCGGCGAGAAAGGCAGCGGGCGCAAACGTTACGTCATCAACGCCGCGCTCTCCGAATCCAGAGAAGGCATTCTGTATCTCAACATCCGCAGATCGTCGGAAGAGGTCTTGAAGGCCATGATGGAGTTGATGCTGTATGGCGGCGGTCGCGTCACCGCCATAGAGGGGGCGGAATTGCTGTCCGCCAAGCAACAGAGAGAACTGGCCGAGTTCGTGAACAAGCGCAAGATGAAGGCGGTATTTCTGTTTGACCGGAACCCGGAGACGCTGGCGATGGAGGAACGCCTGGCCGGTAAGCTGCTGCGCAGTTTTCAAAACCGGAGCACCTCGCTTCCGGCCCTGCGGGATACGCCATGGCTGGAGCGCAGCATCCGCACCTGCCTGATCTGGACGAACGAACGGCAGGGCAAGCAGATTGTCGGCATCCGGGGAGAAGTGATGGAGGCGCTTCTTGCGCATCCTTGGCAAGGTAATTTTACCGAGTTGCGCACGGTGATGGACCTCTTTGTAGCGACGGCGGAAGGGCCGTTCATTGAACAGGAGGCGCTGGCGATGCTGGAGGAGGGAAGCCGAAAAGCCCGCAACAAGTGGGTCCCGGCACCCGGCAAGGAAGAGCTGAACCTGCGTCAACCGCTGGAGGACATTGAACGTGACATCATCCGGACCGTGCTGGAGCAGGAGGGCATGAACCAGTCGCTGGCCGCCAAGCGGCTTGGAATCAACCGCTCGACCCTCTGGCGCAAACTAAAAGAGAAAGAATAACAGCAGTTGCTTCCGGAGCAGTGTTCAGCCGTACGGTAGTGATTGCTGTTGTATGGAGGGGGATAGAAAATGAACATTGCCGTTATCGCGGATGATTTGACCGGGGCGAACGATACGGGAGTGCAAATGGCCCGACAAGGCCTGGCCACTTCCGTACTGCTTGAACTGAAGACGGGCGGCGGGAAGCGGGAGGCCGTTGTGTTTGATACCGACAGTCGCTCTCTTCCTCCCTTGGAGGCTTATCAGAAAGTGAAAGATGTGTGCCTGTTTCTGGGACGCGGCGGAGAGGCTTCCTCTCCGGTCATCTACAAAAAGTTCGATTCCACGCTTCGCGGAAATATTGGCAGCGAGCTGGACGCCGTTTATGAAACCCTGCAGCCCGATTTTATTGTTATCGCCCCTTCTTTTCCCAGGGCCGGGCGCACGCTGACAGGCGGAATGATGTACGTGAACGGGAGGCCGCTGCACGAGACCGAGATGGCTTATGATCCCAAGCACCCCGCAACGGAATCGGCGTTCTCCGCCATTCTTGAACGACAAAGCCGCTATCCTTATGCCCTGATTTCACTGGAGTTACTAAGAGGAGAGCGGACTCGGCTGGATGAACGGATTGCCGGCTATCGTCGGTCCGGCATTCCCTATCTGGTGTTTGATGCGGAGCGGGAAGAAGATTTGAGCTTGATCGCTTCGTTGTTTCCCGAAGGACCGGGACGTCCGAAGGTCGTATGGGCCGGATCCGCGGGTTTGGCCGGTGCCTTGACGGCACAAATGATGCGCAGCATGAACGAAGCCTCGGACCAAGCGGGGGTTGCACTGGAGGAGCCTGTGCGAAAAGAAGCGAAACCCATAAATAATGCCGTGTATTATGATCAGAATTGTGTGATTGTCGTCGTTGGCAGCGTGAACCCGTGGTCGCGCCGCCAATTAACGGAACTGGTGAAAGAAGAAAATGTCTATGCGATCACCGTTGATTCGGATAAGCTGCTTTTTCCCGGCTCGTCCGGGATGGAATTGGACCGGGTCCGGGATCTCGCCATCAACGTCATTTCCCGGGAGGGAAAACATGTGGCGCTCTATACCTCGGGCGATCCGGACGAAGTTGAACGAGTCCGCAAGCTTGGGATGGACAGCGGCCTGAACGCTACGGAAGTGGGCGAGCGCATCAGCGCGGAGCTTGGGCGGCTGGCTGCCGAGATTATCACCGAATGCGGAATCCGCCATATGGTGCTAACTGGCGGCGATACCGCGAAGCAGGTCTGCCGCCATTTAAGAGATGTCGAGATCACGCTCATCGATGAGGTGGAGAATGGGGTTCCGCTCGGGCGGACGCCGGGCGAATCCGGAAGATATATCATTACAAAAGCAGGGGCTTTCGGAAGCGATCAGGTTCTGGTCCGCTCCGTGAATGCACTCCAGAAAGGTGTGACATCATGAAACCGATTATTGCCATTACGATGGGAGATGCGGCAGGTATTGGTCCCGAGATTATTGTGAAGGCGTTATCGCACCCTCACATTTACGAAGTATGCCGGCCCGTAGTTATCGGGGATACTGAAATTTTGAAGCGGGCCGCCGCCGTCTCCGGTCGGGATGAAATGGACATTCGTTCCGTCGAGAAAGCCTCGGATGCGGAGTTCCGGCACGGCATCATTGACTGTATCGATCTGAAGCTGCTGCCGGAGGCCGTGCCTTTTGGGCAATTGTCCGCGGCGGCGGGAAATGCGGCGTTCCACTATATCGCCAAGGCCGTTGAACTCGCCAAGGCCGGTGAAGTCGCGGCCATCTGTACCGCTCCGCTAAATAAGGAAGCGTTGCACAAGGGAGGGCATCTCTATCCCGGACATACCGAAATTTTGGCCAAGCTGACGGAAACGGAAGATTTCTCGATGATGTTATCCACGGATCGCCTTAAGGTGATTCACTTGACCACTCATGTGGGCTTAATTCAAGCGGTAGAGATGATTACGCCGAAGCGGACGTACGAGGTGCTGAAGCTCGCGGATCAAGTGCTGCGAACCGCGGGGAACGCGAATCCGCGAATCGCCCTGTGCGGCATCAATCCCCATGCGGGAGAGAACGGTTTGTTCGGCAACGGGGAGGAAGAAGAGAAGCTGCTTCCGGCCGTAGAGAAAGCGCAGGCGGAAGGGATGAATGTTTATGGCCCGGCCCCGGCAGACACGCTTTTCTATCGAGCCATGCGGGGAGATTTCGATATCGTCGTCGCCTGCTACCATGACCAAGGGCACACGCCGGTCAAGGTTCTGGGCATTGAAGCCGGCGTCAACATTACCGTGGGCTTGAAGGGAGGCATCATCCGTACTTCCGTGGATCACGGCACGGCTTTCGATATTGCCGGAACCGGCCTTGCGGATGAGCAAAGCATGCTGGAGGCGATCCGCTCCGCGGTTGAGCTTGCCCCGAAGCAAACGATTTAAGAACCGTTGAAATAACAGGAAGGGTGAGGACAATGTTGGATGCGAAGGGGATTATCCCCGCCATGGTCACTCCGCTGAATCAGCGGGAGGAAATCGACGAGCAAGCGCTGCGCGGGATGGTGAACCGGTATATTGACGCGGGAGTGCATGGACTTTTTTGCCTGGGGACCAACGGCGAATTTTTCAATCTTTCTTTTGAAGAAAAACTGGAGGTCGCGCAAATCGTTATCGATGAGACGCGCGGCCGCGTGCCCGTATATGCCGGGGCGGGCTGTGCCGGAACGGGCGAAACCCGCCGCCTGGCGCAAAGACTGGAACAAGCGGGAGCGGATGCGCTTTCCGTAATTACGCCCTACTTTCTGACTTACACGCAGGCGGAGCTGCAATACCATTTTGAAGCCGTGGCAGGAGATACGGCGCTGCCCCTCGTGTTGTACACCATTCCGGCCCGTACCGGCAACACGCTCAGCGTGCAAACGGTGGCCAAATTGGCGGAGTTGCCAAATGTGGCCGGCATCAAGGACAGCAGCGGCAGCTTCGATAACATTTTGCAGTTGATCGACCGCACGCCGGCATCCTTCTCCGTGCTTGCCGGAACGGATTCGCTCATCCTGTCCACGCTCATGGCCGGCGGTACGGGAGCGATTGCGGCGACCGCCAATATTTTCCCGGCCGAAGTAGTGGCGATTTACGAACATTGGCGCCGCGGCGAATATGAGCAGGCAGAGCAGGCGCAACGCGTCCTCCGCGATCTGCGGGCGGCCTTTGCCCTGGGCACCTTGCCTTCCGTGCTGAAAGCGGTGCTGGACGAGATCGGCCTGTCAGCCGGTCCGGCTCGGCGGCCCGTGGCTCCGTTAACCCCTCAGGCGCTGGAGGAAGTCCGCCGGATGGTTGCCGCTTACACCAAGAAAGGCTTATTGTGAATTTCATAGCCTAATTATTGCAAATTGCAACTCATTTTAAAAATAAGTAGCACAAAAAAGATTTCGTGCGCAATTTTCCATGAGTTATAGCTATTTTTGCATTAATATTCTACTTGGCTCGTGAGATACTAGGCATAGAGACAATTCAAAATCTCAAATCACACGAATGAGGGGGAACACATGTTGAGAAAAAAGAAAGCGTTTAACTTGGTCTTTGCCGCTTTGCTTACGGCAGGGACTGTACTGGCCGGATGCTCGTCAAACGCCAACACGAACACATCTAGCGGCGGAAACGGGAGCGCGGAAGGAAGCACCAGCAGTTTTTCTTATTTGATGCATGATAAATTTGTTAACTGGCTGCACGAGAACAAGTGGTATCCGTACGTGGAGGAAGCGACCGGCACGACCGTCGAATTTGTCCCCGGCGGTTCCAACGACGATGAGTACTACGCTTCCGTCGACCAAAAAATCATTAGCCGCACTTTCCCTGATTCGGGCATCGTCTCCGTTTCGCAGGCAACCGTCTACGGCGCCCAAGGCGCGTTTGTCGATCTGGCTCCTTACATCGATAAATTCGGGCCAAATATCAAACGCTATATCGAAGAGAATCCGACTTATCAAAAACTGATTACCAATGAACAAGGACAAATCTTTGGATTGGTTTCCGAGGCTCCGCGGTTTGCGGACTTTATCTTCTACCGCGCCGACCACTTCGAGAAGGCCGGCATTACCACAGTGCCGCAGACGATTGATGAACTGACCGATGTTATGCGCAAATTGAAAGCGCATTACGGCAAAGACGACAAGAACTACTATCCGATGGTCGGCCGTGAAGGATACATCCGCTTCCAGAGCGCGTTCAATGCGGCCGCCAACTACGATGACGGCGTATCCAGAGGGGTGTATGGCAACGGCAAAACCGGTACGGACCTGTACTCCGAAGGGTACAAGAAAATGGTCGAATGGTACAAAACCTTATATGATGAAGGTTTGATCGACCCCGAATGGGTAGCGGGTTCCGGCACGGAGGAAAGCTGGGAGTCGAAAATGCTGACGGGACAAGGAACCATCAGCTATGACTACCTGACTCGTCCATCCTGGTTCTTGGACAATGGCGGACCGGAGAACGATCCGGATTATAGTATTGCCATCTTGCCTTATCTGAAAGATCTGAACGGCAATCCTTCCGTGCAGACGACAGAAACCCAGTACAACATCTTAAGAGCGATGGTTGTTAACAAAGACAGTGAAGACAAAGCGGAAACGATCATCAAATTCCTGGATTATCTCTATTCCGACGAAGGCCAAACGCTCGTATCGTGGGGCGTTGAAGGCGAAAGCTATGAAGAAGTGCGCGGAGAGAAGCAGTATATCGTAAACTTCTCGGAGCAGGAAGCAACGCCTGCCGGCGAACCGCGCTGGTCCTTCCTTAACGACCGTCTCACTTTCGTCAAGCCGATGGATAACGACGCGTTCTACTCCTGGAACACCGATCTTGTACGTAAGGCCGCACACGAACTGTTCAACGATGTCAACTTGAAAACCGGCGTACAGGTGACCTACACAGCGGATCAGGCCAAACAATTGGCTGACCTTTCCGCCAAAGTCAACGAGGCGGTTACCTCCGGCGTAACGCAATTCGTCACCGGCAAACGCCCGATGAGCGAATGGGACGCCTTCCTCGGCGAAATGGAAGCGGCTGGATACAAGGACATCGTCGCAATCCAGCAAGAGGCTTACGACGCAATGTATAAATAAACGGCAGTTACCGACCGCGCCATCCTCCCGTAGGACGGCGCGGCTCCTAAATACAGGGTACAAATACAGATAAAATGGTGGTGGAGAAAGTGATAACAAGCGAAAGAATGACGAAGCTTCCCCAGAAAACAAGGATGCGCCGTTTTCTCGCCTATTTGAATACGAACAAGTTGCTGCTGCTCATGCTGTTGCCCGGTTTGATCAGCCTGGTCTTGTTCAAACTGGCTCCGCTGGGCGGCATGATTATCGCTTTTCAAGATTTCAGCGCCTTCCGCGGAGTGACGGGCAGTCCCTTTGTCGGTCTGGAACATTTTCAACGTATCTTTGAGGACCCTTATATTTGGACCCTCGTCAAAAACACGGTCATTCTCGCCTTCTATTCCCTTTTATTCACGTTTCCCATTCCGATTCTGTTTGCCCTGCTGCTGAACGAGGTACGGGTCCGCTGGATCAAAGGAAGCGTGCAATCGCTGAGCTTTTTGCCATACTTTATTTCTTCGGCTGTCATGGTCAGCATTCTGTACACGCTGCTCTCGCCTTCAACCGGCCTTGTGAATGACATTCTCAACCGCTTTGGCCTGGATACGATCTATTTCATGGCCGAACCGGGATGGTTCCGCACCAACTATGTATTGCTTCAGGTATGGCAGACCTTCGGTTATTCGGCCATCGTGTATATTGCCGCAATGGCGGCTATTGATCCTTCGGTTTATGAATCGGCTTCGCTGGACGGCGCCAGTCGCTTTCAGCAAATGCTTCACATCACGCTGCCTTCCCTTAAGCCGACGATTGCCATCATGCTGATTATCAGCGTCGGCAACATTTTTACGGTCGATCTGGACCGGATTTTGCTCATGTACAATCAAAGCGTCTATGAGACGGCCGACGTCATTCAGACATATGTATACCGCCTGGCCTTCGCCAGCACGGGATTCCCGGAATACAGCTACGGCACGGCGGTCAATCTGCTGAAATCCGTTGTCGCTTACGTTCTGGTTGTCGGCACCAACAAGTTGTCCACTAAATATTCCGATACGCGACTATTCTGAGAAAGGAGTGGGATGATGAGAACGAAGATCAGTCTGTTTGACATCTGCAACAATCTATTTCTGCTATTGATCGCTCTTGTCTGCACGTACCCTTTCCTGTATATATTCTTTTTATCTATCAGTGACGGAAGAAGCATTGCCGCAGGGGACGTTGTGTTCTTTCCGAAGAACCCGAACCTGGAGGCATATCAATATATTTTGACGAATCCAAGCCTCGGGATTTTCAAGGGGCTGCTGAATTCGGGCATCTATACGGCAGTCGGCACGGTTGTTGCGCTACTGCTGACGTATATGACGGCTTATGTCCTGTCCCGCAAGCAGATTAAAGGTCGTTTTCTGATCATGAGCTTGTTCGTATTTACCTGGGTATTCGAAGCGGGAATTATTCCGGCCTACGTGGTCCTGAATAAGCTGGGCTTCGTGGACAACTGGCTGGTCATGATCATTCCCAACGCGATCAATGTGCAGTTTCTGATCATTACCAAGACCTTCCTGGATGGTCTGCCCCCTGAACTGGAGGAAGCGGCCAAAATCGACGGCGCCAACGATTTCCAAATTATGAGCCGCGTCTATCTTGCCGTTTCCAAACCGATCCTGGCCACCATCGGCGTCTTCTACGCCGTGTTTATTTGGAACCAATACCTGATGCCGGTCATTTATTTGCAAAATCCCGACTTGCAGACGATCCAGGTGATGCTGAAAAGGCTGGTCATCAGTTCGGGCGATTCCAATACGGCATTCCGCACGATCATCCAGGACGGCATTATGCTGAATCCCGGCAATCTGAAGGCCGCCGCGATCTTTGTCGCGATGGTGCCAATCGTGCTGATCTATCCGTTCGTCCAGAAGTACTTCCAGAAAGGAATTCTGATCGGCTCCGTGAAGTAAGCTTGCCTTGCCTTCCGGAAGCCGACCGACCATTTCCCAATTTTACAAACAAAAGGAGCGCGCTATGTTAAACCATCCAATGATCGAATTAAATGACCTGACGGAGGACGGAAAGCTGTATTTCAACCGCCGCCTTGGACTGGTGGAATCCCTTTTACCCTGCGATTTCGAAACAAGCCATGCCTGTGACCTGCAGGAGCTGCCTAACGGCGATTTGCTCTGCGTCTGGTTTGCCGGCTCGGACGAAGGCAACTCGGATGTCAGCATCGTGATGTCCCGTCTGAATGCAGGGGCCGACGCCTGGACCCCCGCGGTGCGAATTTCCGACGATAACGGCTTTAGCGAGCAAAATCCGTCGCTGTTCCTTCATCCGAACGGCGAGTTGTGGGTCATGTACACGGCCCAGCGGGCCCGTACGGCCACCGAGCCGCCGGAGTTCAATCTGCAGTACACCTCCAAGATTTACCGCAAGGTATCCAAGGACAACGGATATACCTGGGGCCAGGCGGAAGTGATGTTTCCGCGGGAAGGCTCGTTCTGCCGCCAGAAAATCCAGATCCTCTCCAGCGGAAGATGGATCTTTGAGAACTGGATCTGCTTCAATGACGACACCCGCAACGGCAGTGATATTACCGTCATGAACATCTCCGACGATGAAGGCGCCACGTGGCGCAGCGTTGAGGTTCCCGGCAGCCGCGGTCGCGTGCATTGCAACGTGATCGAGATGGAGCCCGGTAAGCTGATCGGACTCTTCCGCAGCCGTGCGGCGGACAATATATACTATGCGAAATCGGACGACAACGGAGAAACCTGGACGGAACCGGTGCGGACCGAACTGCCGAACAACAACTCCAGCATTTCCGCCATCAAGCTGGCCAGCGGCAGACTCGCCATCATCTACAATGATTTGCGCTTCAACGACAAGCCGGATATTACCGTTTGGCCGTTTGAACGTTGCCCGGTTACGGTGGCGATTTCGGAGGACGAAGGCAGAACGTGGCCGTACCGCCGCCACGTGGAGACCGGTGAAGGCTTCAGCGGCCACAAAAACTTAATCCGCAACCGCCGCTACGAGTATCCCTGCATGATGCAGGCTGCGGACGGAACTCTGCACGCGGCCTATTCCTTCGGCAACCGCCGCACGATGAAGTTCGTCTCCTTTACGGAGCAGTGGGTGATCGGCGCGGAATAACCGGGGGCCGACCGGTTCAGCCCCTTTGGGGCTTTTTCCGCTCAATTGACAAAGAAAAAGCGGTGCGGTACAGTGAGATAACCTAAATTTACGGCGACTTTTTGGGGTGGACAGAGATGGAAGATCACATCGTACAGCATTTTCACTCACCGACAAAAACACAAATGGATCAGTCCCCTTACATTACTTGGGCAGGCCACCGGAAGTGCGGCAAAGACCATGTCGTAGGCCCGCGCGTTCTTGAGAACTACAAGATGGTGTTCGTCCTCAGCGGCAAAGGTTATTTAACCCAGGGCGACCACGTCAATAAAATGCTGAACCCGGGGGATATGTTTATTCTGATTCCCCGGGAGAAGCATTTTTACTATGCCGACCCGGAGGATCCGTGGGAAATCATGTGGGTTTCCTTCAACGGCCAGCCTATCCCTTACTATCTGAGCCTGATGGGTCTGGATATCAATCATTGCTGCCTGGCTGGTATTACGACGCATACCATCATTAATAAAATGCTGCTGCTGATCCAGGAGCTCCCGGAAGCGAAGGACGGACAACTGCTGTGCATCAGCTATCTGCTGCATATTTTTCACCTGGTGGAACAGGGCGCGAAACATTACGGCGAAACCGGGCTGCGGACAGGATCCGAGAGCGTGGTGCAGCAGGCCGTGCTTTTTATCGAGCAAAATTATTACATGCATCTTGATGTGGATATGCTGTGCAAGCACGTCAACTACAGCCGCTCCTACCTATCCCGGCACTTCAAGCGGATCACCGGGATGTCCATCCCGGAGTATATCAGCAAAATCCGCATTCAGAACGCCAAGGTGCTGCTGCAGGAGACCGACCTCAACATTCAGGAGATTTCGGCTTCCGTCGGCATTTCGGATTCCCTTTATTTCTCCAAGCTGTTTAAAAATGTAACGGGGACCTCTCCCATGTTCTACAAGAAACATAACCAGGGGCGCTGACCCATAGCCGATGGGTACGTTCTACTGTTTAAACGCCGGCCGCCAGTACCGGAATAACCGAAAAGGAATGGGGGAATTCCCATGTTTGATTTCGAGCGAAGCATAGAGTTTGAAGAGAAAGACCTGGATCTATTAACGGTCGGGGAATTGCTGGTGGATATGATCTCGGAGGATTACGGCGATTCCTTTGACAACGGCGGCTACCGCCGCTATTTCGGGGGCTCGCCGGCCAACATCGCGATGAATACGCAGCGGCTGGGCATCCGGCCGCTTGTGGCTTGCGCGGTGGGGACGGATGGGCTTGGGCAATTTCTGGTGGAGCATTTAAGAAGAGCCGGGATGGATACAAGCTACGTACAACAGGTGAACATGGCAACCAGCCTGGTGCTCGTGACCAAGAGCCAGTCCACGCCGATCCCGATCTTCCACCGGGGCGCCGACTACCGGCTCACCTACACCGAGGAACTGCACACCGCCCTGCTTCGAACAAAAATCGTCCATTTCTCCTGCTGGCCGTTGTCCCGGCAGCCGTCAAGAGCCGCGGTGGAACTGATGATCCGGGACGCCCGCCGGAACGGGGTTCTCGTCTGCTTCGATCCTAACTACCATCCGGCGCTATGGGCGGAAGGCGAGGACGGGGTGAAGTATGTCCAATCTATCCTCCCCCTTGTCGACATCGCCAAGCCGTCGGAAGACGATGCCGAGCGGCTGTTCGGAAAAGACACTCCGGAGAATCAGATCCGGAAGTTTCTCGATCGGGGCGTGAAGCTGGTCATTCTGACCTTGGGCAAGAACGGGGCGCTGGTCTCCAACGGACAGGAGACCGTGAAATTCCCTACGCTGGCTACGCAAGTAACGGACACGACCGGGGCGGGAGATGCTTTCTGGTCCGGCTTTTATGCGGCGCTCATCAAGGGGTACCCGCTTCGGCAAGCGCTGAAATTTGGGCTGGCGGTCAGCGCGTATAAGCTGCAATATACGGGAGCGGTCGTAGAACTGCCGGCGCTTGAAGCTTTCAAAACGAAGTACCAAATCTAGGAGGGCGAGAGAAATGGCCGTTCGCAACCAAGTGCAACTGATTACTTATCCCGACTCGCTGGGCGGGAGCCTGCAAGCCTTAAACCGTGTGCTGAATGAGTATTTTCCGGATATCTTCAAGGGCGGCGTTCACATCCTCCCCCCTTTTCCCTCCTCGGGAGACCGGGGATTCGCTCCGCTTACTTATTTTGAGATTGAACCTGCCTTCGGTTCCTGGGAAGACATCAAGGCGATCGGAGCAAAACATGATGTGCTGCTGGATGTAATGGTCAATCATATTTCCCGGCAGTCGGCGTATTTTCAGGATTTCCTGAAACGGGGCAAGCGTTCCCCTTACGCGGATTTGTTCCTGACCGTGGACAAAATCTGGCCGGACGGACAACCCGTTCAAGCCGATATCGACAAAATGTTTCTCCGTCGTCCCTTGCCGTACTCTACGTTCACGATCGAGGAAACGGGAGAAGAGGAGAAAGTGTGGACGACGTTCGGCAAAACCGATCCTTCGGAGCAAATCGATCTCGACGTTCACTCGGATCAGGCCAAACGTCTGCTGACCGATATCTTTGAGAACTTCCGCAACAACAACGTCAAGATTGTACGGCTGGATGCCGTGGGCTACATCATCAAGAAGCTGGGGACGAGCTGCTTCTTCGTCGAGCCGGAGATTTACGGCTTTTTGGACTGGATCAAGGAGCTGGCCGATTCGCTGGAGATCGAGCTACTGCCGGAGGTTCATTCCCACTACAGCATTCAATATAAACTGGCGGAGCACGGTTTCTGGATTTATGATTTCATCTTGCCTTATCGCATCCTCGATACGCTCGTCAACAAAAATGCGGAAGCGCTGAAGGAATACCTGACTACGCGTCCCGCAAAGCAGTTCACGATGCTGGACTGCCATGACGGCATTCCCGTCAAACCCGATCTCGACGGATTGATCGACACGAAGGAAGCGCGCAGCCTGGTCGATACTTGTCTTGAACGCGGCGCCAATCTAAGCTTGATCGTCTCCGACGAGCATAAAGCCGAAGATGGATTCGATGTGCATCAGATCCGCTGCTCCTACTATTCCGTGCTGAACAACGATGATGACGCTTATCTGGCGGCTCGGGCCATTCAGTTCTTCACTCCGGGCATCCCGCAGGTGTATTATGTCGGACTGTTGGCCGGAGAGAATGACGAAGAAGGGGTTCGCCGCACAGGAGAAGGACGGGAGATCAACCGTCATAATTTCAGTATGGACGAGATTGAGCAGGCGCTTGGCAAAAGCACCGTCTGGCGCTTGCTTGCGCTGATCCGGTTCCGCAACGAATACGACGCCTTTAACGGCGAATTCCGCGTGCTGGAATCGGCGAGTCATGAGGTTCGGCTGGAGTGGGCCAAGGGGGAGCTGCGCTGCACGCTTCACATTGATCTGAACACGAACCGGACGATCATTGATTATTTGGATGCGGAAGGGATGAAGGTGCAGTACGAGGTGTAGGGAAAGGCTGTCCGAAACGGCAAATTTTAAGGGTCATCCTTTGTGGGATGGCCCTTTTTTGGATACTCGGTTACCTCAAAATTCGGACCACCCGAATACCGGTCTCAACATCTTGCGCATCCAATAAGCGAGTACCGTCCCTGCGCCCCATGTGCTGGGATTCTGCAAGTACTCCATGTATTGATCGTTGATGATATAAGTCCGAGTGGTAGTAGGGTTCTTCAGCCCGAACTTTTCCCACACCGCCGGATCGTTCGAACCTCCGAGCCGCTCAAGCATTTTCGCCGACTCCCGATTTATTTTATCCGGAAGCTGCTCGAAGGCTTGGATGATTTGCGCATGAAATTCGTCGATCGGATGCCGGTCAACCAGGCTCGTCAAATGGATGCTTTCGCGAATGTAAGAAGCGTATTCCAGATGGTCCGCCCAGAACCTGTCGATATAATAAAGCCGTACTCGCTGCTCCGAAGGACTCACCTTCATCTCGCCTTTCAAAAGGCCGAGCCGCATCTCATATAGGATACGCCGCTGTTCCTCCACCATATCCGAATAACGGTTCAACTCCTGGCGGATCTGGAAGTTCTGACCCATGATCACGCGCTGAATATGCGTAATTTTGCCGCGGAGCACCGACTCTTCGAGGGGCTCATCCTGCCGAAGCCTGCGATAGGCGCGCGGAATCGCTTGATCGATGCCGAACCGAAGCAACAACTCGTCTTCCAGGCTTACGAAAAAGACGGAAGTCCCCGGGTCGCCTTGGCGCCCGGCACGCCCACGCAACTGGTCGTCGATCCGCATGCTCTCGTGCACATGTGTGCCAATGACGTACAACCCACCCAGCTTGGCGACAGCTTCCGCTTGCGTGGGGTTACCGCCGCCGAGTCGAATATCGACGCCGCGTCCCGCCATATTCGTAGATACCGTCACGGCGCCGATTTCTCCGGCTTTGCCGATGATCTCGGCTTCTTTCGCATCGTTCTTGGCATTCAGAACATGGCAAGGGATGCCGAGAGCCACTAGCTTCTCCGCCAGCCTATCAGACTCCCCGACGCTTGACGTACCGATGAGAATCGGACGTCCCGTCCGATGAACGGACGAGATTTCTTGGACAAGCGCCTTGAATTTGGCTTCTTTATGGGTATAGATCCGGTGCGGATGGTCGATCCGTAGGTTGGGCCGGTTGGGCGGGATGGGCACGACCTGCAGCGCATAGATCGCTTCGAATTCCATGGCGGAAACCTGCGCGGTCGCCGTCATTCCGCAAATCTTCGGATACAGGCTAAGGAAGTGCTGAAGGGTGATCGTCCCGAGTATTTTCCCCCCGGCTACAGGTTGGAGCCCTTCTTTGACCGCAAGCGCAGCCTGCAGCCCCTGCGGCAAATGCCGGTTCTCCGCCACGCGGCCGGTATATTCGTCGATCAGTTCGATTTGACCGTTCCGGGCGATGTAATCGACGTCTTTTTTCAATAATGCTTCCGCATGCAACGCGCAATTTAACGACGACAACAACTCACTATTATAGCTATCGTACAAATTGCCGCATCCCAACAGTTCTTCCGCTTTCGCAGCACCCGCTTCATTCAAATAAACATTCCGCTGGAACTCGTCGAAGTCATAATGCTCCGCTTGCTTGAGCTGTCGAGCCACTTCGGTGATACGATGGCCGTCGCTCTCGGAGTCGCCCGCCTCGCCGGCGATGACCAGCGGCACCCGCGCCTCATCCAGAAGCAGCGAATCCGCTTCGTCCACGATGACGTAGTGGAAAGGACGATGCACGGTATCGGCTTCGCTTAGTGCGATCGTGTCGCGTAAATAGTCGAAGCCCGCCTCTTTGGCTGTCACATAAGTAATATCCGCAGCGTACGCCTCCCGTTTCTCGGACAAGCTCATACCCGCTTGTACCGATCGCACCGTTAACCCGAGAAAACGATAGATCGGGCCCATCCACTCCGCATCCCGGTTGGCCAAATAATCGTTAAACGTCAGCACATGAACGCCTTTCCCGGTCAGCGCATGAAGATAGGCAGGCATTACGGCAGAGAGCGTTTTTCCTTCGCCGGTTTGCTGCTCGATCAAATATCCCTCGTGCAGAGCGATGGCCGCCATGATCTGCACATCGTAGGGCCGTAATCCGACCGTCCTCTTCGCTGCTTCGCAGACTAGCGCATAGGCGTCGACAACCAGCTTGTCTAAAGACGCCCCCGATTTTGCTTCTTGTCGCAGTCGGAGGGATTCCGCTTGGAGCTGCCCATCGTCCCACGCCCCCAAATTCCGTTCTCGGATAAGCTCCGCTTTGTCCCGATAGCCTTTCAGCCTACGTCGGGTATCGCAGTCTTTGAATTCTTGCATGAACTTGACGGCTAACTTCATCAGCGCTTGCCCCTCCTACTCATCCTTTAACCGGCGTTGATACAAAACGACAGATACGATCGTAAGTACAACCGTCCAGGCCAAAGTAATGAGGAGGGGTTTTAATACATCCCCCGTCGTATAGCTAACATCGCTTAAACGCAGCAAGTGCACAAGCTGACTGCTCGGTACGTAATCCAGCGCTTTGAAGATCGGATAATCATCCTCCAGAAACACTCCCCAAGGCGCCCCGGTGAATACGAATGCTACAGGAAGTATGGATAACGAGGCATCCAGCAGCGTCCTGGAGAATAAGCCGCAGATCGTTCCGGCCGCGATGTAGAGAATCAGCGAAAGAACAACGACTGCCGCAAAAGCCCCTATATGGGCCGGCTTATAACCGAATATATACGTAGAAATAGCCAGATCGACAGCCGACATGACAAAGACCAGACTGCTCTTGCCAATTAAAACATCCAGGGTCGTGGCCGGTGTCATCATTAAGGATCTTAACGTGTTGCGCTCCTTCTCTTCCGCAAACAAGCAGGCTTGAGCAAAACAGGTCAGCATTACAAACGAAAGATTAAGAACGGTAGCGAAAGTCCCGGCCACGGAAGCTAAGGGCAAAGACGAATCTACCCCCCGAATCAGAAGGGCGAGAACAATCGGAATAATCAACATGATGGAGACCGCATAATTGCGTGAAAACTCTTTGTAGTCCTTCACAAAGATCGCCCGCACACGTTTGAATGATAGGCTCATTGTAGCTCACTTCCCGTCATTTTTATAAAAATATCACCCAAACTTGGCTCTTTGGTCTCCAGTCGATCAATGAGCCCTCGTTTCATCCAATCGGCGATCTGATCGGCCGTGCCCCCATCGATCGGAAGCTCGCAGGCTTCCCCATGGATGAACTCAACACGAACTACGTTTTCCCGATGCTGTTTTTTAAGTTCCTTGGGCGAACCGATCGCTTGAATTTCCCCTTGATACAATATCGCGACACGGTTACACATCAACTCCGCCTCGTTCATATCATGCGTCGTTAGGAAAATCGTTGTCCCCTTCTCATTTAAGTAGCGTAAGCCTTTATAAATATGTGCCGAGTTTACGGGGTCCAAAGCCGAAGTCGGCTCATCCAGAAACAATAGCTCCGGCTCATGAATGACCGCGCAGGCCAACATCACACGCTGACGCATCCCTTTCGACAAGCGATTGATTTTCTTCTTGCTCTCCCCGCTTAAATTAACAAACTGCAGCACCTGATCAATCGAAGACCTCGGAAGATCATACAACCTGCGATACAGCTCCAGATTTTCTTCAATCGTTAATCGCTCATATAAGCCGCTGTTATCCGTCAAAATGCCAAAACGCATCTTCTGTGCGGACTGCCGCAACAACGCCGCCGGCTGATTAAACACACGGGCTTGCCCGCTTGTCGGATTGAATTGGGCCGTTAAAATCTTGATTAAGGTCGTTTTTCCCGAGCCGCTCGGACCGAGGAACCCAAAGATTTCTCCCTTCGGTATAGAAAAGGACACGTCGGACAACGCATCCTTAGTTCCGAATCGCTTTCGAATCCGTTCGACTTGAATCACATTCATGAACATCACTTCCTTTGGGTTGATGCCTTTAGCATATAAGGATTGCTTGCTTCCAGCCATCAAATCCCGCCGAAATGTAGCCGTTCCCGCCTGAACGGTACCCTGGAATACTTGATTGGATCGAAATGACCCCGGCAATGGGATATTTTAAATGTGAAGAAGGGCCTTTAATTCCTGCAATTTGGAACGGGATAAAGGAACCACCGCGTCCTCCCCCGTATTTAATCGCAGACTGTAGCTATTCTTCGTCCATGTAATAATCTCTCTGACTTTTTGCAGGTTAACGATGTAGGACCGATGGCATCTGAAAAATCCGAAATGGTTCAATCTCTGCTCCAGTTCGGTGAGCGTCAGGGCACAGACATAATTTTCTCCACCTACATGGACGAGGATCGAGCCGTCCAAACTTTCGATGTAATCGACTTCAGGCGGATCGAATAAAATCACCTTGTCATTTCTTTTCGTAGAAATTTTTTGCAAGGTAATATTGGCCCGATCCTGTTCCGGCTCTTCCGGTTGGCCTTCTTCCGAATCCCGAATATCCAGTGGATGGAAGCCCAATTCGTTCAATCGATAAATGGCGTCACAGGAAATCATGGCATCCTCTAAATTCGCGGTTAAAATTAAAATTCGCTTCTCTTTCGAAAGGTCATCCAAAATCCGTTTAAATTGACGGCGATCCTCTTCTTCCAAGTAAAAATAGGGCTCCTCCAGGACAAGTGTAGGCTGATGCGCAAAAAAGACGCGCAGCAGAGTAACATACGTCCTTTTCGATGAGCTTAGATTCTTGACTCTTGTCTTTCGTTCTTCCTTCAAAGCAAAATAATCCAATAACCGCGCGACCCGGTCTTGCCGCTCCGTTACATGGACCAGAAAAGTAATCAGCTCTTCCACCGTTAAATGCAAGTACTCGTTCTGCCCCGCTCGAAATAAATAATATCGGGCAGGATCCTCCAATTGACTCATTAAAAGCTGCTTTCGCTTCAAGTCCGTGATAATGCCGACCGATAGGTTCAATGTCATATTGAATTCGATCTTCGGCAGAAGTAATTTCCCATTGTCATAAATTGGTTGAAAAAGCATGCCGTCCTCCTAGTCCGTGCCGCTGCAGGATATGCTGCAGGATATATATAATTATTATACTGAAACGGCATGGCTTCGCTAAGCAGGAAGTATTTTTTTGACGGGAGAGGGTTGGAGATGGTTATACCTAAGAAAATCGTTTGGCTTTGTATATTTGTTCTCACGGTTACAATGACATCCTGTAGTAATAAACAGCCATTAACTTTAGAAAAAGTGATCGAATTATCCCATAAAGGACAAGAACTTTCATGGGATGATTTTGAACGTTATGACAGTAAGGAAATAGGCAGCGGTCTTTATATTTTGCGTTATGAGATCGATGAAACCTATTCTCTTCTTATTGGTGGAAACAGCCCAAAGCATAAACCTGCATATATTAGATTGGTCAAAGCCGATCATTCGGAAAAAGCGATCGACATCAGAGAGAGTCATGTAGAGGAGTTTATTTCGAAGTAATTAATTTTGCCACCTAAGACCATTCCTTTCATTATTGAGCCTGATTTATCGACATGGTCTTGTTGGTCATACCCTCGATCCCTTCACCCGTATAGCGGGTGGTTATTTGTTTCGCACGCTTCGCGTACTCAACTGGCTTAAGCCATTAACAAAAAGAACAGCCTGCTGCTGTCCTCTCTGGTTATCTGCCTTAGAAGCATGTGAACGAGTTTCCGATTCAGATACCAGAGTTTCTCGCTATTTTAGCGTACTTTTCTTCACATGCAAAAAGATTTTACAATGATAAGCTAAATAATGCCTTATTACACTTTTTAAGGAGGTAATAAAATGAGCAAGTACGACGAAGCCATGAAGCTACTGGAAGATCAAGTGGGCAACAAGGACTGCCTGATCTCTCTATCCACCATCGCGTTGGAACCGGGCGCCTATGGCAAATGCCGTCCCGCGGCCCGCATTGTGGACGCCTATTATGAGGACGGCGCGTTCTACACCGTCACCTACGCGACCTCAAACAAGATGCAGCAGATCGCCCAAAACCCCGAAGTCGCCATTTGTATCATCGTCGAAAACTTTACGGCCGATGGTATCGGTGAAAACCTGGGATGGGTGTGTGACGAGAAAAACGCGGTGATGATGACAAAGCTGCGCACAATATTCGCCGAGTGGTATAACGAAGCCAATAACGACGAAGATCCTAACACGTGCCTGCTACGCATTCGCCTGACCAAGGGGCTGTGGAATGACGCCCACAAAGGGATCAGAAATGAGATTGATTTTGTCAATAAGACGGCAAATTAAGGGGTCTATGATGTTTCTATATTTTACATAACAAAGGGAGTGTCCGCACACTCCCTATTTCTCGCTTCAATTGCACCCATGGTTTTTGTTCATCAAAATATTTGTTAGCTTGACGAACGTAAGTGAAAATCAATTCAATCGCTTCTTTTAGACGGCCTTCTTCAATACGGGCTCCAGCATCTCGATACAAATCTTCAGTTGCCCTTTTCCATTCCTCACTTAGTGCTCCTGAAGGAATACGTCCTCCAAAGGATTTGTCGATAAAGGCCAACGTCCGATTAACGAAGTTTCCGAACGCGCCAAGCAACTCCCCATTGTGACTGTGAATGAATTCTCGCCAGGAAAAATCCGTGTCCCGCTTCTCTGGTCCGTTTGCGATCAGAAAGTAGCGGATGGAGTCCGGCTGGTACCTCTTCAGAATGTCCGGCACCCAAACTGCCCAATTACGGCTTGTGGAGAATTTTTTTCCTTCTAATGTCATGTACTCGCATGAGATTATACGATCCGGTAAATGCAGCCCTCCTACTCCCAAGAGCACAGCTGGCCAAATCAGGGTATGAAAAGGGATGTTGTCCTTTCCATGAATATAATACGCGGTTAGATCCTTCTCTTCGTCCGACCAAAAGGATTCCCAATTGCCGCCAGTCTGCCTCGCCCATTGTTTGCTTGCGGACAGATAACCGCTGACGGCCTCAAGCCAAACGTAGATTTTCTTGGTAGTTATTGTAAGGAAGACAATTGTCCAGCAGCGGCAGGTCTTTCACATCTTCATAGGCATCCTCCAATCGCCAAAATTCTCGATAGGCATAATCCTTGAACCCGCTCAGATCCTCTTTCCCAAAATAGGATGCCGCATACTCCTTACCCCGTAAGGGGATGTTATCTACTCTCGATGGCTCAATATCTTTGGCAATCCAGCTTAAGTCCTCGGAATAAAGGTTATTGCCATAAGGCTCCTGTAATTGATTGGCCATACAAGGGACGGATTGGGTAGCATAGTCCATGCCATCAAGCCCGGTATGGGCTGAGCCGTAAATGCCCATGATGCTCTCGCTGCCCAACTTTTCAAATTCGCGGATAAAGTTTTCGGTCATTTTGTTTTCCCGATATACGTCGTCCTCTTTGCTGTAAAACAAACGACCTTGCTGGATCGCTTCTACTGTTAACGTATACGCTTCCGATTCGGACAGATCGTTTGCCTCAAGGTACGATAAGAATCGGTTCCCGGTAGTATCATATTGATGCCCCACGTCTGTGCCATGGAAAATCGTGTCGGGACACTCGCTTTTTATTTTTTGGTAGAATGCTTTGGTAGATGGATTGTGGCTTGCCGTTCCCTTCCAGTCATTATAAATCTCCTCCAAAATATCGTCATTGTCCGCCTGCATCCAAAGATTCAAATATTCAGCGGTAAAATAGGACAACTCGACAAACAGGTGTCTCATACCCTCGTTATGATAGTAGTTCGACCACAATTCAAATTCCTTATCGATAATCTTGTTATTGCCGTGTGTTTCGCCGTACAGATAAATGCTGCCGGAGGCTTGCGTCACCACAGCGGTTTCTTCGGTCGGTCGCGCGGACGGATTTGCCGTTTTATCCGGGGAAGAATTGCTGCAAGCGGCAAGGCTTACGGCTACAAGGGCAACGACCAGGACAAGCAGCAAAGGATATAGGCGCATCATTCTTACTTTGAATTGGCAGGTGAGTTTATTGTCGTCCATAAGCAAGGATCAACCTCTCATGTTCATTGATAAATCCATGATATGGTATCCTACAAATAAAAGCTATACTACCAATCCGTTATAGGAGAAAGCATCCTTCGGGAGGGAGGCAGGAAGATGAACGTCATTCTGTGGATACTCGGTTCGATCGCCACAGCCGCAATCCTTTTCGTGGCGGCAGTGGGAACTTATGCGGTGCTGAAGGGACGAGGCAACGGACTGGACACCAGGCGGGACGAGAACGGCAACCTGATCCTGCTCGATACGCCCAGCATGCGTATCGGTGCCGCCTCCGCGTACGACCAGACGATCGAGATGGAGAAGCGGGGACACGTGAACTCCGACGGCATGAGTTGGAATGACCGCTGGCTGGGTACAATCCGTTCGATCCGGAAAAATACTGAGAATCCGGAGTGGTACGTCCAATATATTATTGAGCAGCGGCGCAAGGAGGGGCTTCCGGAGCTCGAAGGGGTCGACGAAGCTTGGCCATGAGACGCTTTACGGGCTATCGACGAACTATACTACGGGTCTCTTTTTTAATTCCCCGTACCCTTTCTCCGGTAATCGGATGGAGTGCAGCCAAATTCTCTTTCGAATAGGCTGTAAAAATGGGTTCGATTTGTAAAGCCAAGTTGTTGGCATATCTTGTGTATGTGTTGATTGGTGTTGCACAGGATGGAGGCGGCTTCCCGCATACAAACCTTCGTGTTATATTCCGGGATGGTATAACCGTAGTGTTTTTTGAATACCCGGTTGATGTACTCGCTGTTGTAATTCAATCTCTCCGCTAATTGAAGCTTGGTCATTCTCCGCTTGTTTTTATCCAATATTTGTTTTGCTGAAAATGCAAGCGAAAACCCCTCATCAAAGCCTAGGTCAATATATTCGGGCTCATAATATTCCGGATCCACCAAGTTGCTGAACAAGCGAAAAATCAATCCACGTATAAACAATTGATAGCCCGGCCGCTTATTCTCAAACTCCTTGCGGATCTCCTCGATGATCTCGTATAAAGGCGATAATCTTGTCCTGTCGGTGTATCTGGCAACAATAAAATCCTTGCTGTGCTGTGAGGCATCTCTCAGCACTTTGCTGAAAAACCTCGTAAACAATATAGAGTTCGGTAAACTCATTCCTTCTTCCCTCGGCCAGTTCAATAGATAGTCCGGCATTAGAGCCAAATAAAAGACTTTCGCTTCGGGCATGAAATGCTCCGCATGGCGGGTAGAACGGTTTAATAGACATACATCCCATTTGTTAAATTGGCATAATTGAGATTCTATCTGCATTTCAAATTCGTCCGAAGCGATCAACATCAACTCAAAATAATCATGCTTATGCAGCTTGCTTTTGAGGGGAGAGAGAGAACGAAGGTGGGTATCAAAAATGATAGACACGGTAGGCCGGTAACTGTAAGAGTCCCTGCGCCCTTTCCCTTGGGGAGAAAAATAGACCTCCTGCAATTCAACAGGATTATTGCCTACAATTACATCCGGCAACGAATTCTGATAAATTTTGTCTTGAATTTTCATACCGTAGACATGGCCAAACGAGTGTTCTATTTCGATGTAATTCTTGCGATCATTTTCCATAGCGCTCTCCAAAAAGTGTAATTTTAATACACAAAACCATCCACCTAACAGAAAAATGATACACGCATGATGTTAAGATGATAAAGCAAGTTTGAGTTCTTGGCAATCATTTTAAATAGAGGAAGGTGAAAAATAGCGATTGCGGATTAACTTTAAACTTTTACTAAAAAGGTGGTTTCTATGGAAAAGGGCATAACACTGAAATACCATACCACCAAGTCGGAACGTAGCAGCTATTGGTTGTATTATTTGGGACAAAATCTTTTTTGGTTTGTAAGCGGTCTCACTTTTACGGGGGTGGCTGCTCTGGCAATGTTGCCGGAAACAAATGATTCTACAAGCTCCGCGACAAAGATGTACAGATCATGGCGCAATACAATAATGGCGAAATAACAAAGGAAGAAGCAGACGGTCAGCTTGCTGAAAAATATGGTCCCGCAGCGGCATTGACCAGGATAACGATTGACAATACCGTTTAAAGAAAGGTGGATATTAAAATGATCGTTAAATTCAATTTTCTCTCTAAGGCATTGATGAAGCAAACAAATGTAACCATGATCCTCCCCTCCTGGACGTTATTTGATGAAGTTAAAGGTAAAGCCGAAAGCTACCTGCCGGGTAGCAAATTTCAAGTCCTGTATTTGTTCCATGGCGGTACAGGGGATGATTCCGATTATGTGAACTTCACCAACATCGTACGATATGCCGAGGATCATAAGATAGCCGTGATTATGCCTTGCGGTTACAACTCAGGATATGAGAATTCGGCAGAAGATGCCTTGCCATGGCCTAGTCGCTATTGGGATTATATCTTCGAAGAATTGCCGCGCGTTTGTGCCTCTATGTTTCCTATATCCACCAAACGCGAGGACACCTTTGTGGCGGGGCTTTCAATGGGTTCTATGGCTGCAACAAAGTGGGCCGTTTATGGAGCCGAGCGTTGCAGCGCAGCACTAGTGATGTCAGGCGGCGGGATGGATACGGCTTCGATCATGTCTGCGGTCAATCAGGATAACAATGGCGACACGAACTTCGATGTTGATGTAGAGAAGCTGTCCGCACGAGGAATACGCTTGGCAGATCCAGACAGTGAGCTATTTCAAACTGCCAAACGAAACGCACAGGAAGGCAAACCGTTGCCAAAGATATTTATGACCTGCGGCGGAGATGATTTTATCCGAGTGTTCGCGAGTGCCAGCCGGGACCTACTTCAGGAATATGGTTATGACGTTGAGTATGACGAAGTCCCGGGTTACGCGCATGAATGGGATTTTTGGGATTTGTCTTTGCGCAAAGCACTCAATGAATGGCTGCCAATTTGTCATGACGTCATTTTAAAGTAAAGCATACTTGCAAGAAAAAACGCCCGTAAGGAGACGTGCGTCTTCCACGGGCAGTTTTTGCAATCCTATGCTACTATTGCGTGCAATTTGGAGTGTTTGGTCCTACGTCGGCCTAATTTATTCTCGTTCTCCTGCCGCATACTCGCCTGGACAGATGTCCATCACTTCTCTGGAAGGCTGGATCAATGCCATTTCGAATCTGCAAGGCCAATGCACCTCGGGCGCCATCTCCCCGTTCTGCAAGCCGGCGATCGTCTCGCCGTCGTTCACCGGCACATCCGCTTCAAACAAGTAGGCTGCAACAGCGAATGCATGCCGTGACACGTCGTTCGGATCCAGGGTATGAAAATGATACTGGACATCCGGAAGTCCAAGTGCAAAAAGGCCAAGCGAATCGACCAAGCTATCTTCGGTCCCTTGAATGGTAAAATAGCGGATATTCATGCCGAACTGCAAGAACCTCGCGGCTCCTTCGTAAGGATTATTCGCAATTTCGGCCGGATGCAGCAATTTCCCGCTCGATGGAATCCAAATCGCTTTGCAGGTTGGGAACAGGCTAATGGCGACCTCCAGCCAATCCGCCAGCAAGGCGCTGCGCGATTTATAGTCCAGCCCCGCCGCCATGAAGTCGCTGATCAGCAGCTTATAGCGGCATTTATGCAGGACCTCCTCCGCATCCGGCATCGTCCAAAACTGGGTGCGCTCCAAGTCGGTAATCGTCTCCGGTTGAAAAGGAGTCACATCGGCCATCATCACCTGAGCTGGCAGTTCTCCCTCCTTGTAGGCTACTTTATAAGCCTCTACGGCAAACGAGGACAAGGCGTCGGCTGACGACACGGTATCCGTTTTTCCACATCGGGTTTCGATCGCGTTCCGGATGGCCTCCGCATTCGGTCGTTCCGTCTCCTCCTCAAACAACAAATACATTTGAAACAACCGCTGAAACTCACTTTTTTCGTCTAAATTTTGCTGAAGTACGCGTTCGCTCTCCATATCTCCTCTACCACTCCGTTCGTATGTCGTTCTCCTCTACTATAGAGATTTCCGTATGGTTCACGCAAGTCCGGATAGGAAATTAGTTCCAAGCTCGGATCTACTATCTATGCAACAAATCATCCCGCGCTTCAGTCAGCGCGAACCCTAGCAGGTTTCGGCCTCGCCACTTCAAGGGATTCTCCGCATCCGGATTGGACTGACCCATACCGATCCCCCAAATGCGATCCCGCGGGCTGGCTTCAACGAGGATGCGGTTCTTCGTCGACTTAAGATAATCGCCAAGCTCCGGATTCTGCGAAAACTTGGCCAAGCTGGCTCTTTTGACGATGCCGTAGCATTCCTTGTCCCAGGTATCCTTATCAAAGTTTCGGACCACGCGCCCATAAGCCTTCATCTCCTTGGGATGCTTGGCCGTAAGGATCGACTCCAGCATTTCGTGGTCTCCGAACAGCCTTGCCTTCTCAGCCATCATAAACTGCTCGGCACAGGAATACTCCGTCCCCTCTACCCTGAACGGGCACATCCACCACTGGCTGAAGCAGCTTTTGTCGACGCTCCCGTCCTTAGGCGGCGTATGACCCCAAAAAAATATAAACTTGAATGTTTTTCCACCGGTATACGCTTTTCTTAGCTCATCGAGATTGTAAATCATCCGTTATTCCTCCAGTTTTCTACGATATAAGCGAGATGGCCGATGTCCCACATTTTCGGTGTAATGATCGGTCTCCGCCACGAGATTGGCCACCTTACGCCGAAAGGCCGCCTTCAATAGCTCTTTATCCGCCAGAACCGGTGTCGGATTGATCGACGCTTCCACGATTTCCCCGCTTCGCAGTTTAAATACCTTATTCGCCATATCGGCTATTGCAGTATTGTGAGTGATCATTAAAATGGTAGTGCCGTATCTCTTGTTTATGTTCTGCAAGAGTTGCAAAATATTTCGGGACGTAACGTAATCCAGCGCTCCGGTCGGCTCATCGCAAAGTAACAGCTTCGGATTCTTAATAATCGCTCTTGCAATGGAAACCCGTTGTTGTTCGCCGCCGCTCAACTCCCTGGGGAATCGGTGTTTTTTATCCTGCATGCCAACTGACGTCAAAATCTCATCTATATTTAAACTGGATTTACTAATATTGGAGACTGTTTCGATATTTTCTCCCACTGTAAGATTAGGAACGAGATTATAGAACTGGAAGACGAAACCGATGTGCTCACGTCGATAATCGGTCAACTTTTGGTCGTTCAAGAGGTTTACCTCAACCTCATCCACAATAACCCTGCCGCTGTCACCGCGATCAATACCGCCGATGATGTTCATCAGCGTAGATTTTCCTGAGCCTGACGGCCCGAGAATGACACCGACTTCCCCTTTTCCAAGCCTCATTTCGATTCCTTTCAGAATTTCTGTTACAACAAGCCCGGATGTATAGCTCTTCTTTAAGTTTGAAATTGTAACATACATATTACCTTCCCTCCCTTTTATAGAAACAACTTTGTAGTATCTCCATATAGTCATCCCATTCCCTTAGGAAATCCGTATCGACATCTTTAAAGGAAGCCACTGTATTTCTTTTTTCCTCAGCAAAACCAAGCGCCGTCCAATTGATGATATCCATTGCCTTTTTGATATCAATGTCATCACGGAACTTGGTCATGTCTACATTGTCGTAAATCTTTTCAAAGCTTCTTCCGATAAAATTCTTACCGGCTTTATCAATTTCCGACTTCACTTCTGCGGACATCTCGTCAGCTGCCGATTTTAAGAAAAAGAAGGCTTGCGGATATGTGCTGTAAATCTGAAATTTTATTAGCCCTATTTCCCCTACTCTTTTAAAGAAATCCCGTTCATTCAAATCGATTTCCCCGAGTTTCTTTTCAATTACCTCGATCACATTTTGAAGCAAGAACAAATACAATTCTTTCTTGTTGTTAAAATAGTTGAATAACGACCCTTTGGATATTTGGGCTTTTTTGATAATCTCATTCGTAGAAGCCCTTTCATACCCACTTCGTGCAAACTCTTCAATTGCTGCATTAATTATCTGTTCCCGTTTCTTCGGCTCTAGGCTATAAAATTGTGAATTCATGATCATCACTTCTTTTCTTTATTAGTATATCGAATCAATTGACCACTTTGGTCATTTCTTATTCTACATGAAATGACCAAAGTGGTCAATTGCGAAGATTGAGATGTTTATTGACACTTAGGCCCCTCCGCATAGACAAAACCACTCCTGCTGACAATGGAGTGGTCTTATTATAGAGCTTATATTGTCATTTATAATGTTCTCCGCATTTACTGTTGGTGATCTTCAAGTGGATCGAGACTCTAAGTCTAGAACCGGATCACGCTATCCGTGCCTTTTTGGTTTTGACATACGTTCCATGATCAAAGCCACCCTGCGCCTGCTGAAAAGTCGGATCATTAGAGCCATAAAGTAATTGCTACGGCCATCGATGATATAGCTGCGCCCCTGGTCAATTCCGCGGAATCCGGCCTGTACAACCTTTTCCGGGGTCGAGAGCTTCTGACCTGCTCCCATCTCCTCGCTGCCGACCGCATCGAAAAATCCCGTCTCTGTTGCACCTGGACACAGTGCGAGCACGCGAACGCCTCTCCCGCGCGTTTCCGCCCATAGCGCCTCGCAGAAGGACAATACAAATGCTTTGGTAGCCCCATAAACGGCTGAATAAGCACAAGGCATGAACGCGGCCATCGATGCCACGTTAACGATGACTCCGTCCTTTCGCCTCAGCATATCGGGCAGCAACCGATGCGTAAGATCGACTAACGCAGCCGTGTTCAGCATGATCTCCTCCTGCTCGCGCTCCGGGTCTATTTCTTCGAAACGGCCATAGGTGCCAACGCCTGCGTTGTTGATGAGAATATCGACCGACAAGCCCAGTTCGGATATTTGTTCGACCAGTTGACGCGGGGCATTCGCTTTGGACAAATCGCAAGCGAGCGCATAAGCCTGTACGCCGTACTGGCGGCTGATTTCCCTTGCCATTGCATCCAGTTTGTCCTTGGAGCGCGCTGCCAGAACGACATGACAGCCTCGTGCCGCCAGTTCTTTGGCATACGCTTTCCCGATTCCGGATGAAGCACCGGTGACTACAGCCAGCTTGTTTCTATATGCATACTTATTCAAGAATCAAAGCCTCCTATCGATAGCACTGTACTGTTGTAAATTATCTTAATCGTACTATCGGCAGGAGGGGTTAGCCACAGTATGTCTATCCTATTAACGGGAGTAACAGCATCGGTACTCGTTATGGTTCTCTTTGGTGGCAACGAGACCTTAACAGAGATTATAATGATCGTATACGAAGAGCTTTGAGTCCATTTGGTTAATTACGATACGTATTCCTCCATATAAGTAATTAGAGGTGAGTTACTTGAAAACAAATCGTGTCTCATCCGCATTGGGTGAGTTCATAAAATCGCGCAGAGAACGCTTGCAGCCTTCAGAGGCAGGGATCCAGCCGCTGCCCGGACGAAGACGCACTCCGGGACTTCGAAGAGAAGAAGTCTCTTATCTTGCCAATATAAGCGCGACTTACTATGCCTGGCTGGAGCAAGGCAAGGAGGTGAATCCTTCGCCGGAAGTGCTGTTAAGTATCAGCAAAGCGCTTCAGCTTGACGAAGACGAGCAGAAGCATCTATTCGATCTGGCCAATGTAGATGTGGCGAGCGTCGTCACAGTGCCAAATAACGGTGGGCCGGATGCGGGAGTTTTGCAAAAAATCGTAGATCAACTTTATTATCCTTCTTTTATCACGGACGAAGGTACGGACGTTATCGCTTGGAATCGGTCAGCGGAACTGATCGTAGCCGATTTCGGCAGTCTGCCGGACAACGAACGGAATATGATGGACATTATGTTTTTAAAGCCGGATTACCGCAACAGACTGGTGAATTGGGAAGCCACTGCCCGTTACTCTGTAGCCGTTCTGCGGGCAGGCTTCGATCTTTACAAGAACAACCCGTTATATATGGAACGGTTTGAACGCTTAACGCGGGAAAGCGTGGAGTTCGTACATTTCTGGGAGCTATATGAAATCAAACAAAACTTTCATGACCGTCCCGGTCACAGGCTATGATGAAAATTTCGTCGTAGCCTTTTTTCTTTCCTTCTTGCATACTTAAATTACCAGCACAAGTTCCAGGCTTTTTGCGGTGGATCTTACCCCGAAAACAAAACTGAATGGACAACCTTCGAAGCACAGGCTATTGGACCGAGAGTCCGGATAAAAAAATTTCATGATTCAGGTTGTCCCGCTGGTTCATAAATCCCGTAAAGGAGTTGAGTCTCATGATGGAAGCCATTCTCGAACGGTGTGCCGGTCTGGATGTCCATCAAGAAACGGTTGTCGCCTGCGTGTTATTCGGGACACTAGATCAGTCTCCCAAGATGGAGATTCGTACGTTCGGAACGATGACTGACGAATTGCTTTCTCTTGGCGAGTGGCTAACGGACATGCAGTGCACGCATGTCGCCATGGAAAGTACGGGCGTTTTCTGGAAACCCGTGTGGAACGTCCTCGAAGCCTTTGAACTCGAACTGTTACTTGCGAATGCCCATCACATTAAGAATCTACCCGGTCGGAAGACTGACATGAAGGACGCCGAATGGATCGCTAAGCTTTTGCGTTGCGGATTGATTGAAGGAAGTTTCGTACCGCCGATCGCAATCCGGGAATTGCGCGATCTGACTCGTTATCGCAAGAAGCTTGTTCACGATGCCACCGCAGAGAAGAATCGAATCCATAAGCTTCTCCAAGATGCCAACGTCAAACTGACGACGCATATGTCAGATATCTTCGGTACATCCGGACGCATTCTACTGCAGAAGGTCGTTGACGGTGAGGTCATCACTCTGTCGTTCCTAGAGCAGCACATGAAAGGAACACTCAAGCATAAATCCCCGAAGCTTCTTCAATCCCTAAACAGCAGACTTCGCAAGCATCATCGGGATCTCATTCGCATGTCTTGGAACCATCTCTTGTTCATCGAACAGTCCATTAAAGATGTAGAGCAAGAAATTCGAGAACGCCTTGCTACAAAACAGGAAGCAGTGGATCTTCTTGTGACCATCCCCGGCGTTAACGAACAAGCGGCCTCCATCATTCTTGCTGAGATTGGCACTGACATGAGCCAATTTAAGAATGAACACAGTCTCTCCGCATGGGCCGGTGTAAGTCCGGGAAACCATGAAAGTGCGGGTAAAAAAAACGGCAACGAGCCCGATCCGGAAACAGCATGTTAAAAGCTGTGCTATGCGAATGTGCGTGG
Organism: Paenibacillus sp. JL3B1040; assembly: GCF_057063165.1. Lineage (NCBI taxonomy): Bacteria > Bacillati > Bacillota > Bacilli > Caryophanales > Paenibacillaceae > Paenibacillus > Paenibacillus tiangongensis. The sequence goes on from NZ_CM169317.1 coordinate 5,740,318, forward strand.
GCTGCTTCCATGACACGAAACACACGATTGTCTGCAAGGTACTGGTCGTGGGTGAAACGCCTCGGCAAGAAGAAAGCCCTAGTTGCACTTGGTCATACGTTGTTACGCATTATCTACCACATGTTGCTCCACAAACGTCCTTATTTGGAGATTGGCCCTGATTACTTGGACCGCTATAAATCCGAGAGTCATAAGCGCAAACAATCTTTAATGATTAAGCAGCTTGAAGCTGAAGGTTACATTGTGACTCGTACTGCATAACATCCGTATCTACCACCCCTCTAGGACTGCCGAATCGGTAGCCCTACTTTGTTGTGCATATTTTCGGCGTTCTCACCCACTTTGATTTTCATAAAAAAACGCGTAGCCACCGCTTTATTCCGTGTTCCTGACGCACAGGAAATGGAGTTCGAGCTCCATTCCGCGGCTCTAATCGATAATGACCCGGGACTGCACTGGTGTTTCTTTGTTCCGGTGCCCGGTTCAGGTACGGAGGAGAGATTATTACGTTTACTTGAGCAGGACAGGCAGCTCCCGTAGACTGTTACTCCTGTTAATAGAATAGACGTGCTGTGGCTAGCACCCTCCAGTTGTTTGTATGATTCAGTGGAAGAAGACAACGATTGGAGGGTATTTAGTATGCAAACTTGGTTCATTACAGGAGCGTCAGGAGGCTTGGCTTCACGTATAACTCGCCGGTTGCTGGATAGGGGGGACCGTGTAGCCGCAACGGTACGCAAGCCGGGTGTGCTGGATGATCTGCAGGCACAGTATGGCTCTGGGCTATGGCAGGCTAATTTAGATCTGACAAACCCTCAACAAATTGCTAAAGTCGTGGAACGTGCATTTTCAGAACTGGGCACGATCGATGTGTTTGTCAATAATGCAGCCTATGGCTTGTATGGCGCAGTCGAAGAAGCAAGCGACAGACAAATTGAGCAGCAGTTTATGACCAATGTACTTGGCTCCCTGCGTGCAGCGCGTGCAGTCCTGCCCTTTTTCCGCAAGCAGGGCGGCGGTCACATGGTACAGATTTCGAGTATGGCGGGTCATTATTCTATTCCGGGTATGGGACTGTATTGCTCTTCGAAATGGGCCGTCGAAGGAGCCTTTGAAGCGCTAGCTAAGGAAGTGGCTCCGTTCAATATTAAGGCTACTATGGTGGAGCCCGGCGGAATCCGAACGAATTTCATTACAAGCAACGCCGTATTCGGCGAGCGGATGGACGAATACCGGGATACGGAGGCGGGCCGATTCGTTAGCCTGATGAAGGGAGAACTGCCTGGTATAGATATGAGCATGTTCAATCAAATGGTTGTCGGCGATCCGGATAAAATGGCGCAGCAGATTATCCGTCGTGTCGACCAGGGAGAGGGTCCGATACGTATGGCGTTGGGCAGTGACGCCTATAAGCAAATCCGGGCAGCCCTGCTGGACAGACTGGCTGCTCTGGAAGCACAGAAAGAACTGGCTTACTCCACTGATTCAGATGATGTGATGAGCGGATACCCGACAACGGGGACTGGCGCCGTTACCGGGGATAATGTGTAAGAACAATAAGTAGTTATACATCCATTTTATCCTGCCCACAGCATACCTTTTCCACTATAAAATTTGAATTTAACACTTCAGTTTCTCACTTTAATTTGCTGTTCAAATAACTTGCCGTGTAGGCTACGAATTCAGAAACGTCGTCAACAAAGTCAAAAGACTCATAAGGGATTCCGGCTTGCTCCATAGCTTGTTTTTGGATCGGTGCCGGCGATGTATAAGGAAATAAACCTATCACGTAATAGGATTGCAACTGAAAGAATTTATCAATGGTTTTATCATCCCATGCGGGAAAAACGATTTTAAGTACATCATTCGCCTCGGACATTATATTAAGATACTGTTTTTTAAAATCAACAAGCTTTTCGAGAGAAACATTTCTCTCAATCATCGTAAAGAGAATAGAAATAAGCTTTAAAAACCTTTGATGCCGGTACAAAACTTGTGCCCATTGGTGCGAAAAACCTTGAATATCGCGAGTCATTTCAGTGACAAAAGTCCCTCGTATGTCTTCTAACCAATCTGTGAATTCATCCAGAGCTACCAAAAGATAAATTTCCTCTTTTGAAGAGATATATTTATATAGATTACCGCGCGTAAATGTGGTTTCATTAGCAATTTTGGCCAGTTCAATTTTATGGAATTGCTCTGTATCAAGTAGCTTAATCGCTGCATTTTTAATCTGCTCCACTCTGATCTTTCGTTGCTCATCATTTCTTACTCGATCAAATTCCATCCTTAGTACCCCCTTCGAAAAAATTATAGCATATATAACTTGCGTAACCTTCAATAACAATTTATAATAACTGTAAATTAACGTGACGTCACGTTACTTAAAAAACGCAAATCCGGAAAGGGATGGCATGTACATGAATAAGCCAAAAGTTGTTTTGGTCACAGGAGCATCGGCAGGCATAGGTAAAGCCACAGTGGAGTTGCTTTTACGAGAAGGATTTATTGTATATGGGGCCGCCAGACGCGTCGAACAAATGAGAGATATTGAATCCAAAGGTGCGCGAATTATAGCAATGGATGTAACCGACGATGTATCCATGATCAATGGTGTAAACCAAATCATGAAGGAACAAGGCAGAATCGACGTTTTATTCAATAATGCAGGATATGGTTCCTATGGGACGGTCGAAGATGTACCACTGGAGGAAGCACGACGCCAATTTGAAGTGAACCTTTTTGGATTGAGTCGTCTAACGCAATTGGTTCTTCCCGTGATGAGAAAGCAAAAATCAGGGAAGATCATCAATACTTCATCAGCTGGCGGCAAGGTTTATACGCTGCTCGGTGCCTGGTACCATGCAGCCAAACATGCCCTGGAAGGGTTCTCCGATTGTCTGCGCCTGGAAGTCAAGCCGTTCGGTATTGATGTCATTATTATTGAGCCAGGGGCTACTGAAAGTGAATGGTCAAAGATTGTATTCCAACATGTGCAGAAAACTTCCGGGAATACTGAATACAGTAAAATAGCCCATGCTTTTATAAAAACATTTGAAAAGCTAGAAAAATCGAGTACTGTTTATCCTCCTGATCGTGTCGCACGATTGGTATCAGAAGCGATCCGATCGAAAAAACCAAAAACAAGATATGTGGCAGGCAATGCCCGTCCCGTATTATTCATGCGGAAAGTCTTGTCGGATAAAATGTTTGATCGTATTCTCAATCGAACATTTGGGATATGATCGCTTGACGGTTCTCCGAGGATTTCTTGTTTCGTTCAAGCAGAATATGTGAGTATCTCTCAATGCCCTGACCAAATCGTATGGTTAGGCATATCCTCGTCCTACTTGTGATACGGTTCCCCCCGATTAATCTTCACCGCGCGGTAAATCTGCTCGGTGAGCACCAGGCGCATGAGCTGATGGGGCAGCGTCATGCGCCCGAACGACAGCCGTTGCTGCGCACGGCGGAGCACCCCATCGGCGAGCCCGTGGCTGCCGCCGATGACGAACACGACATGGCTCGTCCCGTAGGTGCCGAGCTGATCGAGACAGGCGGCCAACTCCTCCGAGCTCCAGAGCTGACCGCCGATCGCGAGCGCGATGACATGCGCATCGCTCTTGATCTGCGCGAGGATGCGTTCGCCCTCGCGCTCCTTCACGCCGATGAGCTCCGCCTCGCTCATCGTCTCCGGCGCCTTCTCGTCGGGCACCTCCACAATTTGAAATTTGACGTAAGGCGCCAGGCGCTTTGCGTACTCCGCAATACCCTGCACCAGATATTTTTCCTTCAATTTGCCGACAGCAATGATCTGAATCAGCAATCGCAAGCCCTCCAATTACGCCGTTTGGCATCAGCCCTGCCGGTGTTGCACAGCCCGCAAGGACCCGCCGCCGCGTGATTTTTGACATCTTTCAAAATCTTTTGCGTTTACCTGCAAAATAACACACAATTCCACCATACTTGCCTTGACGCGAATGCCGTTTCAGTTTAGTTTAAATTTAACATCGTTCAAATATTGAACACTGTTCAACGTTATACCCAATAATGATCATCCGGAGGGGATCACGATCGGCACGCCAGAACGTAAAGCACGCGAGAAAAAAGAGAAACGCGAAAAAATCCTTCAAGCCGCTGCAGAAATCATGAAAACCGAAGGCGCCAACGCCATCTCCGTTCGCAAAATCGCTGACAGAATCGAGTATTCTCCTGCTATCGTTTACCATTATTTTAAAGATAAAGAGGAAATCATCAACCAAATCATCATGAGCACATACCGGGAACTCGCCGAAAAGTTGTCCGCCTCTCTATCCATCACAGGTTCCCCTGAAGAAAAATTGAAAGCAAGCATCCGGACCTACATCGAACTGACGACCGGGATGGCGGACGAATATAAAGTCACGATGCTGAGCGAATCGCCGGTAATCCTGGAACACACCTCCGTGTTGTTTCAAGGGGCCTCCGCTGTCCGCCCTGCACTGGGAATGCTGCATCGGTGCCTGCGGGAATTCTTGCATGAACAAGGCCAGCCCATCGAGGATCACCAGGTTGAGCTTACCGCACAAGTTATTTGGGCATCGATGTTTGGCCTTATCCTAAGACTAATCGCGGAGAAAGTAGGAGAAGAACAGAAGCAGCGGCTGATCGATCGTTTTTTGGAATTCACGCTCCGTACCTTGCAAAGTCAATAACCGCAACAACCATCAAATTGGGAGGGTTTGTCATGAAATTTCGGAAGGAAATGACTTTTCTGGTCCTGCTGATCATGGCGTTGTCTTTTGCGGCGGCCATCACGGGGATTTGTTCAAGCGGCGGCCCCGGCAGGCATGAATTCACGTCCATTCGCGGCGAAACCGTTGAGATTTATGGCGAAGGGTTATACCGGAACGATTCCGTATCCATGGCGTCGCAAGCCATAGCCCAGGATGTCGTCACCATTCTGCTGGGCATCCCGCTGTTGGCCGTTTCCCTTACGTTATCAAGAAAAGGCCGGCTTAAAGGCAAGCTCCTGCTCGCGGGAACGCTGGCCTATTTTCTGTATACCTACGCGTCCTATTCATTCACATCGATGTCCAACGACCTGTTTCTGATCGATGTCGGACTGATGTCCCTGAGTTTTTTCGCTTTCGTCCTCGCCATGAGATCCCTGGATCTGAAACTATTGCAGCAAAGCTTCAGCCCCAAGCTTCCGGTCCGAACAGTCGGCGGATTTCTGCTCTTTATCGCAACCGCGATCGGGCTCATGTGGCTGGGGAGAATCGCACCTTCGGTTTTCGGCGGCTCCGCTCCCGTCGGGTTGGAGCATTACACGACATTGGTCATTCAAGCCCTGGATCTGGGTTTTGTCGTCCCGGCGGCGGTACTTTCCGGCCTTTGGCTACTGCAGCGAAAACCGTTGGGACTGCTGCTATCGTCGATCATCTGCATCAAAGCCGTAACGATGCTGACCGCGCTCACGGCCATGATCATCGGCCAACTGGCGGCCGGCATCACCATGGCAGCGGCGGAAATCCTCCTGTTCCCGGCGTTTAATCTAATAAGCATCGCTGTTCTGATACTCGTCATGAAACATATTCAAGAGCCTAAGGTTACGGCCTGATCGCCCTTACCCTTACACCACCAAAAACCGCGCCTCGCGGTCGCATTCCTGACATTTCACCGGCGGCTCCCAGTCAATAAACTTGGTGTGCTCCAAATCCACCACATCGGGGGCCTCCTCAAACTCATCCACGAACATATCGATGGCCAGTTCCACATGATCTTTGCATACGACGTACATAGTCAAAAGCATCCTTTCTCTGCGCCGCACTCCCGCGGCCGGGTTGCGTATTAACAGGTTGTCCTTTATCTTTTCTACCATACTCCGCGCAAAAAAGGAACCGCCCCGGTCACATCCGGCAGACGGTTCCTGTTCCTTCCCGACCCAGCCCCAGCGATCCGGCTCATCCGGCCGGGTTACAGCGGCGTATAGAAGTTTTGCGTATAATACGTATCGTAATCGCTGTTGTCCATTCCGTCCACGGCGCCAACCCCCAGCATTGTAAACGCCGGCTCCAGCATATTCTCCCGGTGGCCCCAAGAATTGAGCCAGCCGTAATGCCCGTCGATCGCATCCAGGTAGCCGGCGGCGATATTTTCGCCCCAAGCCCGGAACTGCGGAATGCCGCGAGCCATCATGCGGTCGCCCGCCGACTTGCCTTCCGGATTATCATGCTCAAAATAATTCCGTTCCGCCATATCCCGACTATGCGAGCGGGCCACCTCAGCCACGGAATCGCTCCAGCTCAGTACACTGAGGCCTTTTTGCACGCGGAACGCATTGGTCAGGTCAAAAATCTCCCGCTCCGTCGCCTTCAGCGATTCCGGCGTAGACGGCTTGTACACATGGGTCTCCGCAAATTTCTTGTCCATCAGCAGCACCCCGTCCACGCGGTTCTTCTCGTGCTTGTCCAGATACAGATTGATGTACAATCCTCTGGGCGTATAGGTTTCCACATACTCCCGCGACGGATGCTCGCTCTTGTCCCAAATGGCGCTCAGGCTGCTCCGCAACCGCTCCAGCCCTTTCTCCGCCTCAGCCTCAAACCGCCATTCTTCATGATTGCCGAACAAGCAGAGCACCTTGCCGTTCGCGACACCAACCTGCGTATAGTGCTTGTAATCCTTATTATAGATGTACCATTCCATTCCGAAATTGGTCGCGTCCGTGCGCGCCGGTTCGCCAAGCAGCTCGATCACGCGGTCCGCCGAATCGCCGATCCCCACGCCCTGCAGTTGGATCTCCGGCTTGATCAAATCCGGGCTCGTTGCCTTCGGCAGCGTCAGCTTCAGCCGGTACAGGAACGTCTGCGCTTCCGCCCGCGACACCGCATCCTTCGGCGCGAAGCCCTGTACGCCGGCACCGCTTTTCCCTTGGGCCAAGCCTTGGGCAAGCACCCACTGAACCGCCTCATCCTCGTTCAAGCTCTGCCCGTAAAAAGCCGCCATCAAGCGAGCCACCGACCCGCGCGTGATCGGTTCGTTCGGCTTATCGCTCACCGGCCAGGTTAATTCGAACGCCAAGTCGTAATACGGCGTATACCAAGACTCTTGCCCGTTGGCCGCGCCCAGTTTGATCTCCGGATAAGCCCGCACCAGCATGCTCAGGAACTCCGCCTCCGTCACCGACTGAGCCGGGCGGAACGTCCCGTCCGGATATCCGTCCGTCACGCCGTTGCTTTTCGCCCACATGACCTTGTCATACGCCCAATGGGAGGCCGGGACATCCGTAAATTCCGCACCCGCCGCCTGCACCGCCGATCCCGCGGCCAGCCAGGCCGCTCCCAATCCCGCGAGAATCGCCAATCCGCGAATTCCGCGCTTCCACCCGATCTTCATGAACCTCTGCCCTCTTTCATCGATATCCTAGCTTGCTCTTTTGGATGTAGTTCGACAAAAAAAGATAAATCCCTTGTTCCTACATGAGCATCCCAGGATCTGTTAGTGGTGCTTTTGCTTTTATATCGGCGTGTAAAAATTCTGCGTATAATAAATTCCGCTGTCCCCGCCATCGGCCACACCGACACCGAGGTACTTAAAAGAAGCGTTTAACATATTCGTCCGGTGGCCCATGGAATTGACCCAGCCGTAATGCGCATCAATCGCATCGGTGAACCCAACGGCGATATTTTCGCCCCAAATCGACAATAACCCTGTGCCCTGCGCCTTCATACGATCACCGGCCGAGGTCCCTTCCGGACTGCGATGGTCAAAATAGTTCCGTTTCGCCATATCCTCGCTATGCAGCCGCGCCGCCTTCGCCGCCTTGTCACTCCAGGAGACCGCTTTTGTCCCTTTGGCCACCCGGAACGTGTTCGCCAGATCCAAGACCTGCCGTTCCGTCGCCTGAAGTGCCGTTTTCCCCGGAACCGCCAACCGGTAAGTGCCATCAAACTCCTTGTCGATGACGAGCACCCCGTCTACCCGCTTCGCCTCATACTTATCCACATACAGATAGATGGCCTTGCCCTCCGCTTGGTAACCGACAAAATAATCCGCATCGTTCACCGGTTTGCCCCACAGCTTGTCCGCCGCAGCCGTCGTTCGCAACCCATCCAGGCCGCGGGTATCGCCGGTCGCAAATTGCCACCCCTTCCCATTGGAAAAGAGCGCGACAACCCGGCCATCCTTAACCCCGATTTGAGCGTAACGCGCAGCGTCTTTATTGTAGACGTACCACAGCATGCCGGCGGCCGCTTCGTCCTGGCGGTCAGGCTCTCCCAAGAGTCGAATGACCTGATCCGCGGAATCCCCGATCGCGATTCCCTGCAGCCGCATCCCGCTCATCTCCTGAGCGGCAGTTCCTCCCGCTTCTGCGGGCGAAGTTGGCGATTCCTGCCCCGTTCCTGAAGAAGGCTGACCGGGAGCTGCGGGTACAACGCGGTCGTTCTCCATACCCGCCAGTACCGGCTTCTCCTTCAACGTGATCCCTTCCGCCGACACCTCCGGCACCATCTGCTTCAACCGATACAAGAACGTCTGCGCCTCAGCCCGGGACAGCACATCCTTCGGAGCGTAGCCGTCCAGCCCGTCACCGCCCTGCTTACCTTTGGCCAGCCCTTGTTCCAACACAAACCGAACCGCCTCCGTCTCGCCCAAGGCTTGTCCGTGGGTGGCCGCAAGCAGCTGTGCCACCTGCCCCCGCGTCACCTGTCGGGTCGGTGCCTTGTACACCGGCCAATTCCACGCATTCGCCACACTATAATAAGGCCCATACCAAGGCTCCCCTGCCTGTGGGCCCGGGAGCGCAATTTCTGGATAAACCCTCAGCAGCATCGCCAAAAATTCCGCTTCCGTCACCGTCTGCGCAGGCCGGAAGCTTCCGTCCGGATAGCCGTCCGATACCCCATTCGCCTTGGACCACATCACCGTGTCATACGCCCAATGCGAGCGCGGCACATCCTTAAAGGCCGATACCTCCGCGCGGACCTGCCCCGTTGCAAGCAGCCCGTTCCCGGCCAAGACCACACTAACGATGCCGATCACCGCCAGCCTTCCGATTCGTTTGTTCCCATTCATCAACGTCATCCCCATCCTCTCTTCTTAGATGAAAAAAAGCAACGTTCATGAATTCGACAAAAAACCCTTCAATTCCTTTAAATTTTAAGTTTCTCTTGGGGGGTCTCGGCCTCCTCCGGAAGGACCGCCTCCGCCAGTACCTGCTCCAACTCCTCCGCCCGCTGCCGCTTCACTTCCTCCGGCCAGCCATAATACCGGGCCATCTCGGCGACGACCGGCGCCTTCCAGCGTCGCACCCAAGCGATGTCAAACATCAAAGCCCCCGTTCTCCGCGCAAAAAAATCCACCGGTGTCATCGCCATCTCCGCTTCCAGGGCATATTGGAGCGGAACCGCCACCTCCAGCGGGAGGCGGAGATAACCGGCCGAGGCGGCCAAAACCATCAGCCGATCCACGTTGGTTCCGTATCGGGCCGCCCACTTGGCGGCAAGCGCCTGCGGGATGCCGCGCTCCGCCGCCTCCTTCACTTTTTGCGCCGCGAAGCCGGGCAGTCGCTGCGAGCCACCTGCCTGCCCGCCGGCAATCGGCAGCGTCCGGGTGGAGCAGGGCGCAAAGCGCAGGCCGGATTCCCGCTTCAGCTTGGCGGCCACGCGATCAACGACCAGCTCCGCCATCTTGCGGTAGCCGGTCAGCTTGCCGCCGGCAATCGTGATCAAACCGGACGGCGACTCCCAAATTTCATCCTTGCGGGAAATTTCCGAAGGCGATTTGCCTTCCTCATAGATGAGCGGCCGCACGCCGGCCCAGCTGGACTCCACATCCTCCGCCGTGATGGCCAGCCCGGGAAACATCCCGTTAACCGCATCCAGGATATAATCGCGGTCCGCCTCCGTCAGGCGCGGACGGGCAAGCTCGCCGTGATACACCGTGTCCGTCGTGCCCACGTAGGTTTTGCCGTCGCGCGGAATCGCGAACACCATGCGGCCGTCCGGCGTATCAAAATACACCGCCTGCCGCAGCGGGAACCGCCCCTGATCGAACACCAGGTGCACGCCTTTGGTCAGTTGCAGCATTTTGCCCTGCTTTGACCCGTCCAGCTCGCGCAGCGCGTCCACCCACGGGCCCGCCGCGTTGACGATCTTGCGGGCGCGCAGTTCATACGTCCGCCCGCCGTCCACATCCGCGACCTCGGCGCCAATCAGCCGCCCGTCTTCGTACCGGAACCCGGTCACCTTGGCATAGTTGACCGCCATCGCTCCGCGGGCTGCCGCTTCCTTGAGCACCTCGAGCGTTAGCCGGGCGTCGTCCGTGCGGTACTCCACGTAGTACCCGCCGCCCAGCAGACCGTCCCGCTTCAGCAGCGGCTCCTTCGCCAGCGTCTCCGCCGCCGTCAGCATACTGCGCCGCTCTGCGCGTTTCACCCCTGCGAGGAAGTCGTATATGCGCAGCCCCAGCGACGTGCTGAACCGGCCGAACGTCCCGCCCCGATAGATTGGCAGCAGCATCCGTTCCGGCGTAGTGACATGCGGGCCGTTCTCGTACACAATCGTCCGCTCTCGCCCCACCTCCGCTACGACGCCGATCTCCAACTGCTTCAGATAACGCAGGCCGCCATGCACCAGCTTCGTCGAACGGCTTGACGTCCCGGCCGCAAAATCCTGCATCTCTACAAGGCCAACCCGCATCCCCCGCGCCGCTGCATCCAGAGCGATTCCGGCCCCGGTAATCCCGCCGCCCACGACCAGCAGATCCAGCGGTTTGGCCGGGTTCGCCATTTGCTCCAGCAGGTGCTGCCGATCCTTGCCCGAAAATCGATAGGTTGCGCCCATCCCAATCCTCCTTCGTTTTCCCGCAAAAAAAGAGACCCCGACCCAATCCAGTCGTTTCTGTCTACGGCTGTCCTGTCTTCGGAATCTCTCCTGCGAAAGTTGTTTATTTGTCTTCGTCCAATCCTTGTTCGATCTCCGCTTCGGACGGTTTATCGGCCAGCTTCAGGGTTGCCTTCTCCAGCTTGCCCTCCCGGTAATACGTGACCTCCAAGTCATCGCCAATCTTCTTGTTCTCATACAGATACCGGCGCAATTCCAACGTCGATTTGATCGGTTGCTTATCGAGCTGGGTGATCACGTCATTTAGTTTCAGACCGGCATCCAGCGCCGGGCCGTGGGCCTCAAGAACGATGACGCCGGCCTTGACATGGCTCGGCAGGTTGAGATCCTGACGCTGCTCGTCGGTGATGGGCGAAAAACGGTTATTCAGGTCCAACGTATACACGCCCATATATGGACGAACGACCTTACCGTGCAGCAATAGATCGTCGACCGTCTTCATCACCTCGTTGACCGGGATGGCAAAGCCCAGTCCCTCCACACCGGTATCGGAAATCTTCATCGTATTGATCCCGATCAGCCGGCCGTTCAAATCGACCAGCGCCCCGCCGCTGTTGCCCTCGTTGATCGCCGCGTCCATCTGGATCACTTCCTGCTCCCAGTCGTACACGCCGTCCTGGTTCAGCGACACCGGAATCATCCGGCTGGTATAACTTACGATCCCGGAGGTCAACGTCCCCCCAAGCCCCAGCGGATTGCCGACCGCGATAACCGTCTGCCCGGCCCGCAGCTTCTGCGAGTCTCCCAGTTCAATGACCGTGTCGATGCCTTGACCTTCGATTTTAAGTACGGCGATATCGTTGATGGAGTCTTGGCCGACAACCTCCGCCTCGCGCGAGACGCCGTCGCTCGATACAATCTCCAGATCGCTTGCACCGCTGATGACATGCGTATTCGTTATAATAAAGGCCTTGCCCTTTTCTTTCTTAAAAACCACACCCGAACCCAGCACCGCCTGCTCCGGATCGCCGTCCGACAATTCGCCGTGATTGAGGATGCTCACCACAGCGGGTGCGACCTTAGCCGCCGCCGAGATGATCCGGTCATAGGGATCGCCGGTATCCGAGAGCAAAACGGTGCTGCCGGTTGCGACATGGCGGGTCGATGAGGAAGGAAGTCCCGTAATAAAACTGAATAACAGCACGGCCACCACCGCGCTAAGAACGGAAGAGATTAATGAGATCTGCAGCGTGGACAGCACCGGCCGGTGCTTCCGCGGACCTCCGCGCCAGCGCCGCAGGCCGCCGCCTTCGGACAAGCGCACGCGCCGCCCCGAAACCTTGGTGGAATAAAAGTCATCGTCAAACCATCCCATCTCTATTCTCCCCCTCCATCATGCCTTCCCAAAACGTCCTCGGCATCGCACACCATGCCATCCGCCTTAGGCAAAGGTCCCCTTCAACTTTATGCCGCGAAGGCAAAGCCATATTCATGCGTTTCCTTATATTTATTAACGTCATGAACCGAAGTTAGGTTGCCAGAATTTTGAGAAGTTTGCCGCTTTTTTTCTGAAAATCGGAATGTTTGACCTCATCCATGACTACACTATATTAAAGCGATAGATTGATAGATTTATTTTACCATATTTTGATGGCCCAGAAGCAGAATTTGATCAGGGAATTAACGGGATATTTGCAGTCCTCCCATCGCCCCCATCCCACCCGCAGGCCGGAGGACGATAAACCTATAATAAGGAGGTAAATTATGGACTCCCATTACTCGACGCCGATGAACGAAGTGAATGTGCTCGCCAAGCTGGCGGATATGAAGGAAGAGCATTATCATCAACTGGTGACCCTAAGCGCCCTCATGGAGCTGCTCATCGAGAAGGGGCTATTGACCCGCGAGGAAATTGAGAAAAAAGCGCTGGAGATCGACGGCTTCCTCACCCCGCCTCCGTACCCCACCGTGTAAGTCAAAACTAATCATAACTGGAATTAACCCTAAGGCTCTCGCCATGAAGCGAACTTGTTTCGTTGGATGCGCTTATGAAGTTTGCGGCTTTAGAGCAACGCGTCAAGACTCAAGGAGCCCGCAAATGAATTAATGTTGAATTTATGTTAATATTTTTGTAAGTATCATACGACCCAGTAATATTGAGTTAGTAGTTTCTAGGAGTGGTTATCATGTCCGTTACGATTGAAGATATTGCCAAAGAGGCCCAGGTCTCGGTCGCAACCGTTTCAAGAGTTATCAATAATTCCAAAGCGGTTAGTCCTGAACTGAAAAAAAGAGTAAATGATGTCATTCAAAAAAGAAACTTCAAGCCGAATTCCCTGGCAAGAGGTTTGATTATGAAGAAAACCAACATCATCGGAATTGTCGTTCCGGACATTTCCAACCCGGTATTCGGGGCATTAACCAGGGGAATCAACAGCTTCTGCCAGCAGAAGGGATATACTTTAATGGTCTGTGAATCCGGAGGGCAACAAGAGAAGGAAATGGAATTGCTCGGAGTACTCGCGGACAAGAAAGTTGACGGAGTATTGTTTGCGGGTGTGGACGTAAATGCTGCCTTGGTCGAAGCTATGAAAAGAAAAAGATACCCGATCGTCCTGGTTACTCAGGAAGCCTCGACAGGAGAAGAGGTCATTCACACGGTCACTCATGACAACATCAGGGCGACATATGATGCGATATCCTTCTTGGTTGAAAACGGGCATCAAAAAATAGCCCTGATTTGCGGGCCGGAAAACGATTATTCCTCCGGACAAAAGCGTTTAAAAGGATATAAACTGGCTTTGAAAGAGCAGAATATAGAAGTTCCGGATTCTTATATAGAACACGGAGATTTTTCTTTCGATTCCGGGTATGAATGCATGAGAAGAATTTATGAAGAAAACAATGCACTGCCAACCGCGGTCATGGTTTGCAATGATGCTATGGCGATCGGGGCTATACGCTATTTGAAAACGGTCAAAGTTTCAGTACCTGCCGATATTTCCATTATGGGTTTTGACGACTCGGATTTTGCTCGGTACATTAGTCCCGAATTGACAACGGTTCGAATCTCTTATTTCGATGAGGGGCTTAAAGCGGTCAAAACGCTTTTCAAGCTGATTAATCAGCAAAATGTTCCGATCACCCAATTTGTCCCTCACAAAATTATTAGAAGAATCAGTGTAAAAAAAATATAGTGAGGCATTGATTTTGAATCATTCGCAGGGTATAATGAACTCACATCAGGAAAACGTTTTCCTGATGTGAGTTTTAAAAACTAAAAATAATGATAAGGAGGAATCTGGAAATAGTAGATTGTTTTTTGGAATTTAGGAAAAGGTTTTCCTGTATTGAGATTAAGGACATTAAACTAGAGGGGGTTATTTCATGAACCTGTTAAAAGCAAAGAAAATTGGGATGCCGTTGATTGCGAGTACCCTTGCTCTTTCGCTGGCCGCTTGCGGAGGAGTCTCGACTTCGACGAACTCAGGGGCAAACTCAGCGGAAACCAACGAACCGGTTACCATTACGTTTTCGTTTGACCAAGGGATCGGGCAACCGGCGCAAACGCTTGTCGATGAATACAACGAAAGCCAGGACAAGTATGTTGTCAAAACGAAGGTCTTACCGCAGGATGCTAATGTTGTCCACGATGACTTTGTCAATAAACTGGCCTCGGGCGACACAAGCGTGGACGTGATGGCTTTGGACGTTGTTTATGTGGCGGAGTTTGCGGCAGCCGATTGGTTAACCGATCTAACGCCGTATTTCGACCAGGCGACGCAAGACAAATATTTACCGGGCACCATTCAAACGGCAACGTACAACGATAAGCTTGTCGCGTTTCCATGGTTCACAAATGCAAGCGCTCTCTTCTATCGCAAAGATGTCCTGGATCAATTGGGCGTAGAACCGCCAACAACGTACCAAGGTTGGATCGATCTCCAGAGCAAAGTCCAGGGCGTGAACGAGGTTCAATACACGGGAGTTTTCCAGGCGGCTCTATCCGAAGCGCTGGTTTGCAACTGGGTTGAGTATGTGGCGAACAACGGCGGAGAAATTTTGGACGCTTCGGGCAAACCGGTAGTCAACTCGGAAAATAATATCGAAGCGACCCAAATCATGCTGGATATGGTCAAAAACTACGCACCTGAAGGCGTAACGACCTATAACGAGCCGGAAAGCGAACAAGTATTCCTGGACGGCAAAGCGTTGTTTATCCGGGATTGGTCCGGTTTCTGGAGCCAGGCCAATAAAGAAGGCTCCAAAGTTAAAGACAAAGTGGGCGTTACCGCGTTGCCGATCGGTCCAAAAGGTACGGAATCCCATTCCACCCTCGGCGGCCTGAACCTGGTCATTAATAAATTCATCGATGATAAGCATAAAGAAGCTGCCGTCGATTTCATCAAGTATTTGACCAGTGAAAGCGTTCAGAAGAAGATGAACCTGATTGCGGCTCAACCGCCGGTTCTAAAATCCGTATATCTGGATCCCGAAGTGCTGGAAGTGAATCCGTTTTATGCCGACTTCTACGACATTATTATGAACGGCAAAGCCAGACCGATGTCTCCGAAATACGCTAGAGTATCCGATTCGATTCAACGTAATATCCATGCTGCATTATCCGAGCACATCGACATAAATACGGCTTTGGAGACCATTCAAAGTGATCTCGAAGCGTTAAGCGAATAAAGAAATTGAAGAGGACATGGACTGCAAAAGATACATGTTGAACTGGACGAGCTCCCCTGTTTATGAACCGTTCAATTTGTATTGCAGTCCATGAGCCATCAGAAGGAGTAATCGAGGGATGAAGAGTTTGCAAACCAAGGAAACCAGAGATGCCTGGCTGATGATGCTCCCTGCGTTAGTCGTCTTATTGGTCATTGCGGTCTATCCGATCTTAAGAACATTTTGGTTGAGCCTTCATGAAATGGTATTAACGGACCCCGGCTCGGGATATCCGTTTATCGGATTTAAGAATTACGTTGATATATTTCGGGATAAACGAGCGGGAGCTTCCATCTTATTCACTTTCAAATTTACGATCGCCACCGTTATTTTGGAATTGATCGTCGGTTTTGCAGCGGCGATGATCATGAATAAAACATTCAAAGGCAGAGGTTTGGTAAGAGCGGCTATTCTTATTCCATGGGCGATTCCGACTACCGTATCCGCCCTGATGTGGAAATTTATATATAATGACCAGTACGGTTTGTTTAATGATATCCTTTCCAAGCTCGGCTTAATCGACGGATACAAAGCTTGGCTAAGCACGGAAGGCGGCACTTTCATGGCTCTGGTGATTGCGGATGTCTGGAAGACGGCTCCGTTCATGGCGCTGCTAATTTTAGCGGGGCTCCAGATGATTCCAGGAGATTTGTACGAATCGGCAAAAATCGATGGCGCCAATGCGGTTCAGTCGTTTTTCAAAATAACGTTGCCTATGGTAAGAAGCACCGTGCTTGTCGCCCTCTTGTTCAGAACGATCGATGCCTTCCGGGTCTTCGATTTGGTGTCCGTCATGACCGGCGGCGCCAACGGATCGGAAAGCGTATCGATGTATGCTTATGCGCATTTGATGAAATTCCTGAACTTCGGATACGGTTCGGCGGTATCGGTTCTCATCTTCCTGTTCGTCTTCGCCATCAGCCTAATTTACATGAAATCCATCAGCAAAGATCTTGCATGATGCATCCGGAGAGGAGGGAAATCCAGTGGATCTTAAAGCATCTCGCACCTTAAAGTCTACTCTATTTTACGTGCTGGTTGTACTCTTCTTGGCTTTTGTTCTGTTGCCCTACCTATGGCAATTTTTAACTTCATTTAAGCCTCTGGCGGAGATCTCGGCCATACCGGCCAAATGGATACCCAGCACCGTCAATCTTGATTATTACTTTAATGTCTTCCAGAAACACCCGTTTGCCAGATATTTATTGAACAGTGCGATCGTCTCCACCACGACGATGATCGTATGTATATTCATCGGGGCTTCGGCGTCCTATGCCCTGGCCAGATTACGTTTTAAAGGAAAAAAAGTCGTCCTGCTGTCCATTTTGTCGATTTCCATGTTTCCGACGATTTCGACGGTAAGCCCGCTATTTCTGATTCTGAAGAACATGAATTTGTTGAATACGTATGCCGGGTTGGTTATCCCTTATACGACATTCGCTTTGCCCTTCTCCATCTGGCTGCTGACGAATTTCTTCGGACAATTGCCAAAAGGCTTCGAAGAAGCGGCGACCATCGATGGTTGTTCCAGACTGCAGACCTTTATCAAAATTATGCTGCCGCTGATCAAACCCGCGACCTTCTCGGTGGGCCTGTTGGTCTTCATCAACTCCTGGAACGAGTATATCTACAGTTTGACGTTTATGACGGACGACCTCATGAGAACGGTACCGGTCGGAATCGCTCTGTTCCCCAGCAATTATGAACTCCCGTGGGGCGACATGGCGGCCGCGTCGATTGTCGTTACGGTTCCGCTCATTGCTTTGGTGCTAGTGTTCCAGCAGAAAATCATTGCCGGGTTGACCACGGGAGGAATTAAAGGGTAAATCGCCAAGAGGAGAATAAAAATGAGCAAAATCAGATTTGGACTTATAGGCTCGGGTTGGAGGGCCGAATTTTATATTCGGATTGCCAAAGCTCTTCCCGAAAAATTCGAATTAACCGGGGTCGTTATACGAAATCGGGAGAAAGGAGAACGATTCGCTGCAGAATTCGGGGTAAATGTCGTACATTCGCTCGAAGAATTGGTGAAGAGCCAGCCCGATTATGTTGTATTATCCGTCAAAAGAGGATTTGTCACCGGTTATTTGGTGGAATTGTTTAAACAGCGGATTCCCGTATTGTGCGAGACCCCACCGGGGGAGACGATCCAGGAACTGGAGGAGTTATGGAAGCAAGCGGTCCATTACAACGCTAAGCTGCAGATTGCTGAACAATATTTTGTACAGCCGCTGTATGCCGCTTGGCTAAAGGTCATTCGGGACGGCAAGCTGGGGGAAATCAGCAACATAAACATATCGTCCCTGCATGGATATCACGGCGTCAGCATCATCCGAAAGTTTTTAAATCTAGGCTACGAAAATTGCACGATCAGCGGGAAAAGGTTTTCCTTTGAAGTGACTGAAACCTATGGCCGTGAAGGAATGGCTTATGACGGGGAAACCTTTTTCTGTAACAGAGACCGTTTGACGTTGGAGTTTGACCATGGGAAAGTCGCCTTTTTTGACTTCTCGGATCCGGCGCAATACCACTCCTTCATCCGAACCCGTCAGTTAACCGTGCAGGGGGTGCGGGGCGAAATCGATGACCTGACCATTCGTTATCTTGCGTCCGGCAACGTGCCGGTGACACAACAATTAAACCGTATTGACTTGGGGAAATACGGTAACCAAGAGTGGTCTCACTATGGAATTATGCTGGGCGAAGAGTTCGTCTATAAGAACCCGTTTTCGAACGTTCGCTTGAACGACGATGAAATCGCCGTGGCCACCTGCATGGACCGAATGAGCGAGTATTTGGCCACCGGGGTTGATTTCTATTCCTTGAAAGAAGCGCTGCAAGATACTTACATTGCTTTGGCGATGGACGAAGCGCTTAGGCAACCGAATCGGGAAGTCAAGACTTCGACAAGAATATGGGCTCAGCAAACGGATTCGGAGGGCTGACATGTTGATCTTTGATCAAAAAATTGAGCTTCAAGACCGTAGTAACGATTTGTTCATGGCAGGAGAAATTTTAATTGATATGATATCCGCGCAATATAGCGACGATTTTACCAGTGGCACTTATCATCGGTTTTTTGGCGGATCTCCCTCCAATATAGCAGTGAACGCGAAGAAACTGGGAATTCGGGCGGTTATCGCTTCGGCGGTGGGAGAAGACGGCTTTGGCTCCTACCTGATCCATGAATTGGAAACGGCCGGAATCAATACAAACTGTGTCCAGAGGATAGACAAGAGCCCCACGAGCATGGTTGTCGTAACCAAAAGCCGCGCCACGCCGACACCTATATTTTATCGAGGCGCGGATTATCGTCTGTCTTATACCAACCGGATTGAAGAGGCTTTGGTAAACTCCAAAATCGTTCATTTTTCTTGTTGGCCCCTATCGAGGAGACCAGCGAGGGATACGATCGAGAAAGTGATCTCCAAAGCCCGAATGAATCGAATATTGGTTTGCTTTGATCCAAACTATCATCCGATGTTATGGGAAGAGGGCGAGGATGGCGTCCAATACGTAAAGTCACTCATCGGGAAGGTGGATATCGTTAAACCTTCCGAAGACGATGCGGAAAGATTGTTTGGAAAACAAACTCATGAACAATATTTGAATATGTTCTTGAAACTGGGCGTTAAGCTTGTGATTCTCACCATGGGAAAAGACGGCGCCATGGTTTCAAACGGTACGGAGATCGTCCGCTTTAAGACCTTGGCTACGGAGGTTGCGGATACGACGGGAGCGGGAGACGCTTTCTGGTCGGGATTTTACGCGGCGATTGTAAAGGGATATACGATCCGCCAAGCCTTGTCTTTAGGTTTTGCGGTTAGCGCCTTCAAATTGAAATACATCGGTGCCACCGTCGATTTGCCGAGACTGGAAGAGATACAAGCGATATATGGACTATAGGAGGATTTCATATGGCGGTAAAAAATCAAGTCCAACTGATCACATATCCCGATTCGTTGGGAGGTGATCTAAAGGCGCTTCATCGCGTTCTTGCCATGCATTTTGCCGATGTTTTCAAAGGAGGCGTGCATATCCTACCGCCGTTTCCTTCTTCGGGCGACCGGGGGTTTGCTCCGCTGACGTATCTGGACATCGATCCGAACTTCGGCACCTGGGATGACATGAAGAGGATCGGCGATAATTTCGACGTATTGGTCGACTTGATGGTGAATCATATTTCGCAGCAGTCGACCTATTTTCAGGACTTTCTCAACCACGGCCGCAAATCCGAGTACGTTGATATGTTTATTACGCTGAATAAGATTTGGGGGGACGGGAATCCGGTAGAAGCGGATATCGAAAAAATGTTTCTGCGTAGACCGAAGCCGTATTCGACGTTCACCATCAAAGAGACAGGGGAAGAAGAAGTGGTATGGACAACATTCGGGAAATCCGACCCTTCCGAACAAATCGATTTGGATGTGAACTCGCCGAAGGTCAAGCAGTGGTTTACCGACTTGTTCGCCCATTTCAAACAACATCGGGTGAAAATTGTCCGGCTTGACGCGGTCGGTTATGTCATCAAAAAAATGGGGACGAGCTGCTTCTTCGTGGAGCCGGAAATCTATGGTTTCCTCGAATGGATCAAAGCGCTTGCCGACTCCATGGGGATTGAACTGTTGCCCGAAGTGCACGCTCATTACGAGATTCAGTATAAACTTGCGGAACGCGGCTATTGGATTTACGACTTCATCCTGCCGTATCGGATATTGGAGACGCTCCTTACCAAATCCGGCGACTCTTTAAAGCAATATCTGAGAACTCGGCCGCATAAGCAGTTTACGATGCTCGATTGCCATGACGGCATTCCTGTCAAGCCGGATCTGGATGATTTGATCGACACCAAGGAAGCCAAACAACTGGTGGATACCTGCCTGGAAAGAGGCGCGAATCTTAGCCTGATCTTATCTGACGAGCACAAAGCCGCGGACGGTTTCGATGTTCATCAGATCAGATGCTCGTACTACTCGGTGCTCAATCATGACGATGATGCCTATCTGGCGGCCCGCGCCCTGCAGTTCTTTACGCCCGGCGTGCCTCAGGTCTATTATGTCGGGCTATTGGCCGGAGAGAATGATCTTGAAAATGTCATGAAAACCGGGGAAGGCCGGGAAATCAACCGCCACAACTTCACCCTTGGCGAAATCGAACAAGCGGTGAAAAAAACGGTGGTGCAAAGACTGCTGAAGCTGATCCGGTTTCGCAATGATTACGCGGCATTTGACGGGGAGTTCGAAGTTTTGGATACCGCCGCGGACGAAGTTCGGCTGGCTTGGCGGAAAGATGACAAGCGATGCACCTTGATCGTAGACCTTAATAGCAGTCGGTCGGTCATCGACTATGTGGACGAGAACGGGGCTATTCAACAATACTTTATATAACAGAGGATGTGCTTGAGATGACAGTATTGCCAATTCACAATCACGGTTTGAACGCAAGCCGGCTTATTTTGGGATGTATGGGGCTCGGCGGAGGCTGGAGCCGGGATCCGATCCAAGCCGAACATGTAAAGCAAGCGCACGAAGCGGTGGAAACCGCTTTGGCCAACGGTATTCATATGTTTGATCATGCGGATATTTATGCATTTGGCAAGGCCGAAACGGTCTTTGGTCAAGTATTGACGGAAAAACCGAACTTAAGGGAAAAGATGATCATTCAATCGAAGCTGGGGATTCGCTTCCCGGATGAAGCCGCCGGAATTCCGGCGCGGTATGATTTTTCGAAGGAATACATTTTGGAGAGCGTAGACGGCATTCTATCCAGACTGGGCATTGACTACCTGGACGTCCTGCTCCTGCATCGCCCGGATGCGCTGATGGATGCGCGGGAAGTGACGGAAGCCTTCCATCAATTGAAAGCGTCCGGAAAAGCCCGTTATTTCGGGGTTTCCAATATGAGCGCCGGACAGATTCGTCTGTTGCAGCAGCATTTCAGCGAAAAATTGGTCGTCAATCAGCTGGAACTGAGCCTGCACAAGATCGGTTGGCTTGAAACCGGCGTCCATGTGAATCAGGATGCGGCGCGAAACAATATTTTTCCCGAAGGTACGCTGGAATATTGCCAGACGGAGAACATTCAACTGCAAGCTTGGGGTTCGCTGGCCAAAGGGTTGTACTCGGGCGCCGACCTTCAGGACGCAAACGAGCAAGTAAGAAGTACGGCGGCGCTTGTGAGTCGGTTGGCCGAAGAGAAACAAACTTCGCGGGAGGCGATTGTGCTTGCTTGGTTGATGAAGCATCCCGCCGCCATCCAGCCGGTCATCGGAACTACCTCCCCTTCCCGAATTCAGGCTTGCGCGGAAGCGGAAAACGTTCAGCTAAGCCGTGACGAATGGTACTCCTTGTACGTCAGCTCCCGCGGGATAAGCTTGCCATAATTGACTGCATAGGTCTTTTATAAGGCGCGGCCTGTGAAAGGCTCCCCATACAGGCAAAATTCCGTTGCCGTATGGGGAGTTTTTCGAAGCGAAGTCAGCGCGGCCCCTACCCCTTCAACCCCGTCGTCGAGATGCCCTCGACAAAGTATTTCTGGGCAAAGAAGAACAGCAGGATGCACGGCACGATGCTGACGACCGACATCGCGATGACCTGGTTCCAGGAGACGGCCGAGGAGGCGTCCAGGGATAAGCGCAGCCCCAGCGATACGGTAAATTTCCGTACGCTGCTAATGTAGATGATCGAGTTGAAGAAGTCGTTCCACGTCCACATGAACTGGAAGATCCCCACCGAGAAGATCGCCGGCTTACACAGCGGCAGCAGCACCCGGGTCAACACCGTAAACGAGTTGCACCCGTCGATCGTCGCCGCTTCGTCCAGGTCCCGCGGCAAGCCGCGGATGAACTGGATCATCAGGTAGACGAAAAACGCGCTTGTCGCAAAGGCCGCCGGGACGATGAACGGCAGGTACGAATCCAGCCACCCCAGCTTATTAAACAAAATGTAGCGGGGAATCATGATCGAAGCGTTCGGCAGCATCAAGGTGGCGATCATGATGGAGAACAGCAGCGTCTTCAGCGGGAACTGGAAACGAGCAAACCCGTACGCCACAACCACGCTCGAAAGGATCGTAAACAACACGGTCGGCACAACCAGGATAAACGTGTTGGCGAAGAAATCCTGGAACCCGTATTGGCCCGTGCCCTGCCAGCCCAGCGCGTACGCGTCCCACACGTAGCTGCTCGGCAGCAGCTTGGTGGAGCCGAAAATATCGGCATTCGTCTTGAACGAGGAGGCGAACAGCCACAAGAGCGGATAAACCATGATGAAACCCAATGCAATCAGAAACAAGTAATTCGGCCACGATCTTTTTAACGTTCCGCCTGCTCTCATGTCATCGCCCCCCATCCTCGTAATGCACCCAACTGCCCGAACTCTTGAAAATAACCGCCGTCACGCCCATGATGATCAGGAACAGCACCCAGGACAACGCCGATGCATACCCCATATTGAAGAAGGTAAAAGCTTCCTCGTACAGCTTGAGCGCGTACAAGTATGTTGATTTCAGCGGTCCGCCGCCGGTAATGACAAACGCCCCGGTGAACTCCTGGAACGCATTGACCATCTGCATGACCAGGTTGAACAACACGATCGGCGTAAGCAGCGGCACGGTGATTTTGAAGAACATCCGCGTTTTCGAAGCGCCGTCGATCGATCCGGCTTCGTACAATTCGCTCGGAATCTGCTGGATGCCGGCCAGAAACAGCACCATCGAAGAGCCGAACTGCCAAACGGTCAGCAGGCCAAGCGTATACAGGGCAACGTCCGGACTCCCCAGCCAATCGACCGGGCCCAGATGAAGCCGGGCCAACAGGGCGTTGACGACGCCTTCCTTCATGAACAGAAAGCGCCACAGAACGGAGACCGCCACGCTCCCCCCCAGAATGGAGGGGAGATAATATACCGTGCGGAAGAAGTTGATGCCTTTCAGCTTCGCGCTTAGCAGCATGGCGATAAACAAAGCGAAAGCCAGCTTGACCGGGACGGCCAGCACGACGTAAATGCCGGTGACCTTCAGCGACTGATAGAACTCCGGGTCCCCCGTGAAAATCTTGACGTAATTGTCCCACCCGGTCCAAACTGGGGCGCTGACCATGTTGTAATTCGTAAACGAGTAATAAAATGAAGACAAGAACGGATACAACTGGAGCAGCAGCAACCCGATGATCCATGGCGAAATGTACAGCAGTCCGACATACTGATAGTTCCGTTTGCGTTTGATCATGGCGGACCCCTCCCCTCCTACCGTAAAACCTGTTTATTGGGTACGGTCTTTGATTTCGGCCAATTTGGACGTTAAGCTGGCGATCAGCTCGTCGGCGGCCTGTTCCGGCGTCGCTTTGTTATAGCTCACCTTCTGAATGACATCCTCCAGGATTTTGGAGACCTCCGAGTTGTTGGAGATGCTGTTATCCACAAGCCCCGCGTTCTCCAGCCCCAGTTCAACCGCATTCGTGATCACCGCATCGATTTTACCCGCTTCCACGGCGGCCTGCTGCGAAGATTTCACTGGCGGAATCGAGCGGACCCCGCCCAAAATGACCGCCGCTTCCGGATCGGTCATCAACCAATCGAGGAATTTCACGGCCTCTTCTTGATGTTGGCTCTTCTTGCTGACAGCGATCAGCTGGGACGGACGGACGACCACGCCGGTGTTTTTGGCATCCTTGGCGATCGCCGGCAGCGCCGTCACGATTTCGGTTCCCTCCGGAAGTACCGTTTTCAACGTTGGCAGGGTACTGCTCATCGAAGTAGTCATCGGCATTTCCTGATTGATCCACTTCGGGTTCTGGTCGAGCTTGCCGAAGAACAAATCGGCTTCGCCAATCGGTTGATACACGCCGGCATCCATTGCTTTCTGCAGCCATTCGAAGCTGGCCGCGGCGTCCTCTTTCGTAAAGCCGACCGTGTAATCGTCTTTGATCCATTGCTCGCCCGTACGCTGCTTCAGCATCGTGCGAAAATCTTGGGTTAACGCCGCATGGTCGGCCAGCAGCAGGTATTTGCCGCTATCGGCCTCATGCAGTTTCTTGCCATGCTCATAAAGCGCATCCCAATCCCATTGAATATCCGTCGGGATGCCAAGCTGGTCGGCCAGCGTCTTGTTGATGATCAAGCAGTAGGCGTTGACACCAGTCGGCACCGCCACCAGCTTGCCGTCATAAACGCCGAAGTTGTCCAGAAATGTCGGGTCGAACCCGGTGGCATCGAAATCCCCCGTCGTCTTCAGATCAACGAAGAAGTCCCCTTTCGTCACCAGCTCTTGCACCCACGGCAGGTCCAACTGAATAATGTCGGCCGAAGTGCCGCTGGTCAGTTGGGTTTTGATCTTTTGCTCGTACCCGTCAAAGCCCTGGTACTCCGCTTCGATCGTGACGTTTGGCGCGATTTTCTTGTACGCCTCGATCGCCTCCAGCGTAGCCGCATGGCGGTCCTCGCCGCCCCACCAGCTGAAGCGCAAGGTCACCTGCTCGCCCGCGGCCCCGCCCTTTTCGGAATTTCCATTATTGCCGGAAGGAACCGCCTTGTCGTTTCCCCCGGAAGAACAGCCGTTCAAGAGCGCAAGAAGGAGTGCCATGGCCAGGCCAAGCGACCACATCTTTTTTCTTCTCATCATTCATTCTCCCCTTTAACAACCATAAATTTGTAAGCGCTTTTAGTATAAAGTCGAATCCCGTCGCCCGATAAGGTAGCTGCTCTTAGAAAAAGGTATCATTTTTCGCGCAATTTTCGCCCAAGGTATCCTCAAATTGTAAAAAGAATCGTTTTTTCAGCTATTTTCACGCTAGTGTTAAATCGCTTACAATCATTTTCCAGCGATCTGCTATAATTGGTGTAAGCCGTTACATTTAATTCATAGGAGCCGGGTGAGAGAATGTACAACCTGTTGATTGTGGATGACGAAGCGGAAACGCGCGAAGCGCTGTCGAGTTATTTTCCGTGGAACGAAGTGGGTTTCCAGGTCGTTGGTCAGGCGAATAACGGGCGGGAGGCGCTCCGGTTGATCGCCGAAGGCGAACGTGTCGATATCGTGCTGACCGACATCAAAATGCCGGTCATGTCCGGGGTCGAGCTGGCCGAGCAGTTGTACAACCACCAGCGTCATATCAAAATGGTCTTTCTCAGCGGCTACCGGGATTTCGAATATGCCCAGCAAGCCCTGCATTACCGGGTCAAGAACTACGTGCTCAAGCCAGCCAAATACCACGTACTCCTGGACGTCTTCGGTAAAATCAAGGAGGAGATGGATGCGGAAGCGGCTGCGGAGAAGCCGGGATCCGAGCCGGCGCCGAATTTGGCCCCATCCCTTGGCCAAGGGAGCGAAAGCCTGATCATTCAGAAAATTAAAGAATACGTCAAAACCAACTATAAAGACGCCTCGCTCGAGGAAGCGGCCCGGCTCGTGCACATGAACGCCAACTACCTGAGTTTTTTCTTCAAGCAGAAGACCGGGCAGAATTTCTCTGACTACCTGCTGCAAAAGAAGATGGAGACGGCCGTCAGCCTGCTCCGGGACGTGAGCTACAAAACCTACGAAATCAGCGAAATGGTCGGCTACAGTAACGCCAAAAACTTTACGCGAACGTTCAAAAGCTATTATGGCCTGACGCCCAGCGAATACCGGAACGGCGCCGCAAGCTTATGAGGGAAAAGTACTTCGTCAAGCAGCTTACGGCTTTCCTTGTTCCGCTGCTCGTGCCTATCGTCCTGCTCGGCTCGCTGTCCTTCCTGACCGCGCAGCATGATATCAAAAAGGACATCAACCAGAACAGCAGCTTTCTGCTCCACCAGTCGCAAACCCAGCTGGAAATGATCCTGAACGAGCTCGATACGCTGTATCTGGCGCTGTACGACAATACGGCGATTTTCAACGAGGTGTCGGCCGTGCTGAAAAATCCGTATTACACTTACGAAAGTTCGGTCTCATACCGGATCATCTCCAGCTACCTGAACGGGTTCACCAGCTCCAAGCCGTACATCCAGTCCTTTTACCTGTACGTCGACAACCCCTATCAACG
This sequence comes from Paenibacillus sp. JL3B1040, assembly GCF_057063165.1. Taxonomy (NCBI): domain Bacteria; kingdom Bacillati; phylum Bacillota; class Bacilli; order Caryophanales; family Paenibacillaceae; genus Paenibacillus; species Paenibacillus tiangongensis. Next base: position 5,766,898 of record NZ_CM169317.1, read on the forward strand.
CTTTTTATCGTCGGTGGGCGGGCTGGTGACGTTGGATCATTTTTACGATACCGCCTGGTACGAGGCCTTTATGGACTATTCAGGCTTGCCCGCCAAGTGGACTTCGCGCCGATCCGTCAAATTCTACGACTTCGAGTCGGACGCGACGCCGATCGTCACTTTCTATAACGTCCTGGTGCCGCAGAAGATCGCTATCATTTTGAACATCCGGCCGAAGTATATCGAGAGCATTTTGGACGACATCACGAAATACCCGGATCAGCAATTATTCGTACTGGACGAAGAGAACCACGTGATTTTCTCCAACCGCCACGGCGGGCGGCTGCAGGAGACGGAGATTCTGACGATCGCCGGCAATCCGGCGTCTTTCTTCGATATGGACACGCCGCAGGGCAAGGTGAATGTGACCAAGGTCGAGTCCGAACGGTACAAGTGGAAATACGTGTCGGTCATCCCCCACCGCGAGCTCTACAAAACGCCGACGCGTATTTTGAACTATACCCTGGTGTTCGTCGCCGTCTCGGTTGCCTGCGGATTCGCGTTGACCTATTACCTGATCCGCCGCAACTACAAGCAGCTCAATATGATCCGAACGCTGATCAAATCCGCCGACGACAACCGCGTGCCGCTGAAGCCGCCTTTGAAAGTAAGGGACGAATACTCCTACATCATCCGGAACATGATCACGCATTTCATCGAGCACCGGTACATCAAAACCCAACTGCTGGAGAAAAAATACCGCCTTCAGGTCATGGAGCTGCTTGCGCTGCAATCGCAGATCAATCCGCATTTCCTGTACAATACGCTTCATTCGGTGTACTGGGAGTCCGTTGCCCTGACCGGCAAACCGAACAAAGCCAGCGAAATGATCGAGGACTTGTCCGACATCCTCTCCTACTCGTTCAGCGACCCGACCAAAGTCGTCACCTGGGGCGAAGAAATCGCCAACACCGTCAGTTACGTGAATATTCAGCGAAAAAGGTACAACAACAAGTTCGACGTCCGGTTCGACTATGAGGAGGAAATTACCCGTCTGTACACGATCAAGCTGGTCTTGCAGCCTTTGGTCGAGAACAGCATCTATCACGGCATCAAGGAAAAAGACGGACAAGGCCTGATTAAGGTGAAGTTCAAACGAGGGAAGGATCAACTGAGCATTACCGTGATCGACAATGGCTGCGGCATCCCGCCGGAAGAGTTGAGCGAGCTCACCCGGCGGCTGTATTCCGACGAGGAGCGGACCGAACATGTCGGTCTGTACAACACGTGCAAGCGGTTAAGACTGACCTACGAGAACGAATTTACCTTCCGGATACGCAGCAAGCCGGGATTTGGCACGATGGTGGAGTTGACCGTGCCCGCTATCGAGAAGCGGCCACCGGCCGAACGCGAGTGAGGGCTGGCGAACCGCCCATTTACCGCGCCCGGTTGTTTCCGTTAAACATCCGCTGCTCCCGCCGATAGACTTGCGGCGACACGAGCTTGGCCTTCTTGAACACGCGGCCGAAGTGGGTCACGCTTTGATAACCGACGCGGTACGCGATGTCGGTCACGGGCAGCTCCGTCTCGCGCAGCAGCGCGCAGGCTTCCTCAATGCGGACGCGGTTGATGTAGGCGACCAGCGTCAGCCCCGTGACCCGGGGGAAAATATGGCTGAGGTAATACGGGCTGAGATGAAAGCGGCCGGCCAGTTCGCCCAGGCTGAGGTTCTCATCGTAGTGCGCGTTGATGTACCGGGCCACTTCGGCGATTTCCCGGTAAGAGCGCTTGCCGCCCCCCTCTTCCCCATCGTGGCTCGGCCGTCCCTTCGCCATGCGGAGCAGGGTGAGCAGCAGTTCGGCCAGCAGCAATCGGCAGTAATCCTCGTAACCGCTGACCTGCTGCTTCTGCTCCGTCAGCAGCCGCGCCAGCAGCGGCTGCACGAGTTGCTGCTCCTCGGCGTTTAACCGCAGGACCGGGTATTTTTCGAAGAGTTGCTCCAACTCTTCTACCCTTCCCGGTAGCAGCGTGCTCACCGCCTCCGTGCGGAAGTTCACCAGCAGCCGCTCGTGGGGCTGCGACAGCTTCCCCGAAGGCGATGTTTTGTGCAGCGCATTGATCGGGACCAGCACCAGGTCACCCGCGCAAATGCGGTAGATTTGATCTTTGATGAAATAACACCGTTCCCCGGACACGAGATAATAAATTTCCCAAGCATCGTGAAAATGCTGCCCCTCCATCGAGAACCGTCCCGGCTGCTTGGCCGCCTCGATGAACAGCGCCCGGCGAATCGGTTCCAATTGTCCCTCCATCGTCATTTCGCTTCCCTCCCTTACAACCCCCGTCTCAAGACAGCAAAAAATGTAGAGTAACGGTCCAAATCAACAAAATTCGTGCGGTAACTTTTCTATTTTTGCTCTATGTTTATTGTAACATCATTCAAGGGAGTGAACGAGAAATGCAAGAAGCAACAACGGTCAAAAATTTAAAAATTGCTTATATCGGCGGCGGCTCACGCGGCTGGGCCTGGGGATTGATGAGCGATTTGGCTTTGGAACCGGCGCTTTCGGGGCATGTAGCTTTATACGATATCGACTATCCGGCGGCTCAAGCGAATGAGACGATTGGTAACCGCTTACAGGACCATCCCGATGCGGTGGGACGCTGGCGCTACGAGGCCGTGAAGACATTGCCGGAGGCGTTGAAGGGCGCCGACTTCGTGATCATCTCCATCCTGCCCGGAACGTTCGAGGAAATGCGGTCGGACGTGCATGCGCCGGAAGCCTACGGCGTCTACCAGTCCGTCGGCGACACCGTCGGCCCGGGCGGCGCGATTCGCGCGCTGCGCAGCATTCCGATGTACGTGGAGATCGCCGAAGCGATCCGTGACCACGCGCCGAACGCTTGGGTCATCAACTACACGAACCCGATGAGCGTGCTGACCCGCACCCTGTACAAGGTGTTCCCGGGCATCAAAGCCTTTGGCTGCTGCCATGAGGTCTTCGGCACCCAGGAGCTGCTCGCCGAAATGTTGCAGGACATGGAGGGGCTAACCGATGTCCGCCGTCAGGATATCGAAGTGAACGTGCTGGGGATCAATCATTTCACCTGGCTGGACCGGGCTTCCTACCGCGGCACCGACCTGTTTCCGATCTACCGGGCTTTTACCGAGAAGTATGCCGAAGAAGGCTTTAGCGCGCATGGGCAAAAAGACCACTGGATGAACAACAGCTTTACGTCGGCGAATCGCATCCATTTCGACCTGTTCCGCCGCTTCGGGCTGATCGCCGCCGCCGGTGACCGCCATCTGGCCGAATTCATGCCGAATACCTGGTACTTGAGCAGCCCCGAGCACGTGAAGCAGTGGAAATTCGGCCTGACGACCGTTGCCTGGCGGATCGACAACCTGCAGAAGCTGCGCGAACGCAGCCGTAGGCTCGTCTCCGGCGAAGAGACGTTCTCGCTCAAATCCAGCGGCGAGGAAGGCATCGCCATGCTGCGCAGCTTGACCGGCGCCAGCGCCCCGCTGATCACTAACGTCAACCTGCCGAACCGCGGCCAGATGGCCTCGCTGCCGCTCGGCGCCGTCGTCGAGACGAACGCCGTGTTCGGCGCGGACAGCGTCCAGCCGGTGCTGGCGGGCAGCCTGCCGGAGGACATCAACAATCTCGTTACCCGTCACGTCTATAACCAGGAAGCCATTCTCAAGGCGGCCATTACCAAAGACCGCGATCTGGCCTTCCGCGCTTTCATGAACGACCCGCTGCTCTCCGGCCTCACGCCGGACCAAGCGGAGGAGCTGTTCACGACGATGCTGAACAACACCAAGGCGTATTTGCCGGGGTGGGAATTGTAGATCGGATAGGAGGCTACCCATTAGTTGGGTAGCCGACCTTCCACACCACCGTAGGTACCATTCGGTACACGGCGGTTCAACCGCTTAAGAATGCAATTGACGTAAACGCTCTGCAGGCCGATTCGCCGGATCCATCTGGTTTGAGGATTTCCTTGCGCCGTACCGGACTTGGCCTGCAGCTTCCTTCACGATACTTTTGCAGAAGCTCGTCTCTGTGTTCCCGCAGCCACGGCAACGCCGCCTCGACACGACGGTCATCCCATCGATCCCAGGCGCTCCGTGGTTGCGCTTGACCTGCTTGTACGCCCGGGCTTCTAACTGCAGCAGAGGATCGACTTGTTGGAAATTGCCATGCTAATTGGAAATTTTCCACTTCAATCTGTTCCATTTAGACCATCGGCAGACGCTAAGTGGATTTTCTACACCCAAATTGTGGGGATTTCCCTGTAAACGGCTATAAATAGGCAAAATAAGTGGAGGATTTCCAACTAGTTCCCTCAATATTTCACTTTTCGCTCGAAATAGATGTGCTTTTTCCACTTCGTCTTGCCTCCTAGCCGTCCGATGCCACTCGATTGGAACGCTACTTCCCTCCTCCACCCTACCGCATACCATGCCCAATCTTCTCCCTCTACCAACGTGTGCAATGAACTAGTAGCTACTTTTTGCACGATTTATTGAAAAATAAGGCCGGATCGTTCTACTCATTATCGCCCATGCCGGGCGCACAACAAAAAAGACCGCACGGGAGTTCGGCATCCCCGGCAGCCTTTCCACCTACCGCTCGCTCAACACATCCCACGGCGTTGGCCGGTCGTAATATGTTTCGCAGAGCTTGAACTCGCTGTCCCTGAAGAAGCAGCCGCGGTCCTCCATAGCTTCGCGTACGGACATCTTGGCCAAGTCGAGCATATTGTGCTCGCGGCTGAGATGGGCCAGATATGTCCGCTTCAGGCGGCCGTTCAGGATCTCGCTCATCAGCTCCCCGGTCGCGTCGTTGGACAGGTGGCCCAGATCGCCGAGAATGCGCCGCTTGATGTTCCACGGGTAACGTCCCATCCGCAGCATCTCGATATCGTGGTTCGCCTCGAGCACCAGCACGTCGGCGTCACAGATCGCTTCCTTCACCTTGTCGCTGGCGTACCCGAGGTCGGTGCAGACGCTCAGCTTCTCCTTGCCGTCGTAGAAGTTGTAGCCCACCGGCTCGGCGGCGTCATGCGAGATGGCGAACGACTCCACGCGGAGCGAGCCGAAATCGCGGGTTTCCCCGGTGCCCAGAATACAGCGCTGGTCATCCGCGAGATTTCCGATCGCTTTTTCCATAGCCGCCCACGTTTTCTCGTTCGCATAGATCGGCAGATTGTATTTTCGCGCCACCGCACCTAAGCCCTTGATATGGTCCGAATGCTCATGCGTGACGAGAATGCCCGTCAGCTCCGCTCCGGTCACCCCGCGCTCCATCATCAACTCGTCGATGCGTTTGGCGCTGAAGCCGGCATCGATCATGAGCGTCACTTCCCCGTTCGCAACGAGCGTTGCATTGCCTGTCGAACCACTCGACAGCACCGAAAATTGGATCCCCATAATCTCCCATTACTCCTTCGTCTTCTCTGTGTTCGGACTGATGACATCGCCGCTGATCCCTTGCACGTAATACTCCTTGCCGCTCTCCAGCATAAAGCGCCATGCCGGTACGGCCGGCAGATGGGCGTCCGAATCGAACACCTCGCCGTAATAGCCCAGCTCGACCTCGGTCACGACCGAGCCTTCCGGCAGAAAGTTCTCGATCAGGTTGCCGAGCGCCTTCGAGGCCGAGAGCACGCGCTGCGGCTTCTCCTCCTCCGGATAGCTGATCTCGATCGCCCGGCGCTGGTACGAAATGATCTTCTGATTGCTACCCAACAGCTTAAGCTCGATTTTGAAAAGCGGCCATTTCCCGTCGACCAGCGGATGCAGCACAAACACGTCCGAGCTGCTTACCGCTTCGTCATACCGGTAATCGCCGAGATCCGGCAGGCTGTCCTTCAGCGCGGCCGCCAAATCCCGCGGCGAAAAAATCAGCCTGCTGTCGACCGGCACCGGCAGGTCGGTCATTTTGCCGGTTTGCGCATCTTCCACAAACCGATAGGCGATCTTCGGCAGCTCCGGCGTTTCCGACGGTATTTTGGCGAGCACGCGAATGTTCTTCTCTTCCATCGCCAGTTGCGTATTATATTCCAGGGCGGTGATATCCAGGTTGGAGTCGGCCTGCTCGCGCAGATCGTTCCACAGCTGATAACTCAGCACCAGATTCAGCAGCAAAAAAGCGTAAATCATCACATTCTTCGCCCGACCCCAATCCATGATTCATCCCCCTTTCGTTCGGATTTAGCCACCATCGTTTACCGTAACGGACCGTAGTAACGTTAATGCTGTATTTCCCGGCGATTTCCCAGCCTACCGGACTCCAGAGACCTTATTCGCACCCTATGGCAACAAATTGCGATCGCCCTAGCCAAATAACGTCTCCTGGGTCTGTTAGCGCGAGGAACCCAACAACTTTGGATCAATAACGTCACCTGAGTCCGTTAGAAGTGACTTGGAGCGCGGAAGAAGCTATTAGGCTACTAAGGTTACTCCTTTGCATTTGCAACAGTTTACCTACCAGCGTCAGTATCAGCGTTAGCACCAATACCAGTACCAGCACCAGCACTAGTACCCGTACCTGTACCAGCATCACTTTCGGCGCGGGTCCCCTCATCCGTACCCGCACCCACCTTCTCCACCGCCCCCAGGCTCAGCACCCGGGTTGCGCCGTTGCTGAGTTCGACGACCCACGTCGGCTTCAGCAGCAGGCCCTTGTCGGTGAGCGACGGCAGGTACGCCGGATACAAGCTGGCGATGCGCGCCTCCGCCTTCAGCGCCGCAATGCTCTCCCGCAGCGCCTTGCCGCCCGGCAGGGTAACGACCTTCTTCTCCCAACTGCCGCCGGAACCGTATATCAAGGACCGCTCATAGCCGGTGATCGTGCCTTGGCGCATTTCAAGCGTGATCGCCCCGTAATGGAACGTCGGCAGATCGATGATCGGAAAGGCGCCAAACTGTCCGGTCCCGTAATACTGCTGAAACACCACCCGCTGCTGGTCTTCCTCGATGCCGTCGCTCGTTTGCTCCAATCGGTATTTCCCGTTCCAGCCCCCGTGCTGGTTGACGAAATCAATCGCGGACAGCACGTTCTTGCTCGGGCTGTTCTCGCCTGCCGATGGAGCGGCCGGATCGGTGTAGTTGATCCAGTTCCGGTTTTGCTTGACCTGGAGGCTGCGTTTACTGTCCGTGTATATTTCGGAGCCGTCTTTTTCCCGGATATAGCGGGTGATGCTCGGGTCAAAGAACAAGCTCTGCATCTGCTCCGTCGTATACAACCCGATGTTCAAGCCGGTTTCAACCAGATCGATCGGCTCCTCGGGGATATAATAGCCATCGGTCAAAGTATACGGCACCCAATCCTTGCCGAAATCGACCTGCTGCTGCACGTCCTGCACCGTCAAGTCGGCTTTGGTCGCTTCGTACACGACGTCGCCGCGCGAGCTGAAGAAGAAGACGCGCACCTGGTCATCGGCTCCCGTGTTATAAATCAGCAGCCGGTTGACGTTTTCCGCGTCGAACAGCGGATCCGGCTCAATCTGCATCACTTTCTGCAGCAGCTCGACCGGAACGCCCCCGCCGAATACCAGCTCAACGCCGATATCCTTGGCGCGAATGTCCGACCAGTTGATATTGTCAATGTCGTACCGCTGAAACCCGTCGAACTGACGGCCCTTCAGCCGGTTGTAGATCAAATTGTAGAACGTCGAGTCCGGGTAAAATACGGTGTGCCGCTCTTCGCCCATATGCACGGCGATTTGCGCCGGGAAGAGCAGCGCATCCGCCTCCAGGGTCGTCCCCATGTTCTCCGTGCGGATGTAGTCGCTCTCCGATTTAACCACCGGATTGCTCCCCGGCAATTGATAGATCAGAAAATAACTCTGCACCAGGCTGCACGCGACCAGCAAGGCCAGCGCCAGCGATTTAACCCTCTCCTTCACTGCGCTTCGCCTCCTTGCTTCTCGGCCGGCAATGTAAAGGTAACCTTGGTGCCTTTACCGAATTCCGACTGCAGGGATATGGTCCCGCCGTGGGCCCGCACAATTTCCCGGGCAATGGACAAGCCCAAGCCCGTCCCGCCCATATTCCGCGAACGCGCCTTATCGACGCGGTAAAAACGTTCAAAAATCCGGTCCAGATCCTTCTTCGGAATCCCGATCCCGTTATCCTGCACCGAAATCGCCAACTGACGGTCTTCGGTCAAGCGCGCTTCCAGCGTGATGGCGCCGCCCTCCGGCGTATACTTCATCGCATTGGAGATCAGGTTGTCCAGCACCTGGTCGATCTGGTCGCGATCGATCCAGGCCGCGTCCACGTCGCTGGCGATAAACAGCGTAGGCTTGATCCCCTTCTCCTGCATTTGAAAAGAAAACCGGTCGGCCACCTCCTCCAGCATCTCCATTACATTCGTCGGCTGCTTGCGCAACTGAGCTTCCTGGGAATCGAAGCGCGACAGATGCAGCAAATCGGTGACGAGGCGGATCATCCGCTCGGTCTGGTTCTGGATGACGGACACGAACCGCGGCCCGAGCTCCGGATCCTCCAGCGCGCCGTCCTCCAGCGCCTCCGTGTAACTTTTGATCGTCGTCAGCGGCGTTCGCAGCTCGTGCGACACGTTGGCCACGAACTCCCGCCGCGACGCCTCCAGCTTCTCCTGCTCGGTAACGTCCTGAAGCACGGCAATCGTACCGATGATCCCGATTTCCCGCCGATGAATGGGCGTAAACGTCACCCGGATCAGGAAGACGTCGCCGTCCGGCCCGGTATTTTCGAGAATCGTCGAGTGCATCGTGCCTTGCTCCAGCACATCCCTCTCCTCATCCGGCAGATGCAGCAGCGACATGATATCGGCCCGATCAAGAGTCGTATCCGGCGTCCCCAGCATCTCGCTGGCGCGCCGGTTCATCAGGATCACCCGGCCGGTCTCATCCGTCGCGATCACCCCGTCGCTCATGTTCGTGAGAATCGAAGCGAGCTTCTCCTTCTCTTCCTCGTTCTGCGCCAGCGCATCGCGCAGCCGGCTGGTCATGTAGTTGAACGCCTTGCTGAGCTGCCCGATCTCGTCGTTGCCGAGCACGGGCATCTTCTGGTGGAACTCCCCTTCGGCTACCGCGGTTGCGCGCCGGGTCAGCTCCTTAATCGGCGACGTGATCGTATGGGCCAAAATGACGCCGAGCACCGCCGTCAACCCCAGCGCCAACAAGATCCCGGAGATAAAAATATTATTAATCCGCTCCATCGTACTGTACAACTCGCTCATCGACGCCGCGATGTAAATGGCGCCGACGATTTTCCCGCCGCTGACCACCGGTTTGGCGACAACCTTCTTGCGGACGTTATCCTCATCGATGATGTATTCCTCATTGTCGCGAATGCCCTGCAGGGCCCGGCTCACGACCGTTTGCGTATTCTTCGTGCCGACGTAATCGGCATGCGACGGCTTGGACGTCGTCAGTACCTTGCCGCTCGCATCGAGCACCTGAATCTCCGCCCCGCCGATATTAAACAGGTTGTTGACCAGCACGCGCAGGTTGTCCAGCGATTCCTCCGCCGACTCTCCGGTCACGCCCAGGTTTTGCGCCGCCAGTACGGAGAGCAGCTCCGCCCGCTCCTGCAGCTCCTTGGTGAAGTTGCTGGTCAGCGAGGTTTTCATCGCGCTCACGAAATACACCCCGATCAGCTGCATCGCGATCAGGATCAGCAGCACGTAAATGATGATCAGTTTGGCCTGGATCGTGCGGAAAAAGGAGGGCAGATTCATCCTAGAGTCCACCCGCCTTGGAGCTCCGCATCATATACCCCAAACCCCGCCGCGTCAAAATGTACTCCGGCTTGCTCGGATCCTTCTCGATCTTCTCGCGCAGCCGGCGAATCGTCACGTCCACCGTGCGGACGTCGCCGAAATACTCGAAGCCCCATACCGCTTGCAGCAGGTGTTCGCGAGTCATGACTTTGCCGGCGTTCTTGACCAGGTAATGCACAAGCTCGAACTCCCGGTGCGTCAGGTCCAGCGGTTCGCCGTTCTTATGGACCGTGTACATGTCCGTGTCGATGAACAGTTCGAACAAGCTGATGCCCTGCTTCGCTTCCTCCGCGCCTTCGGCCGCCGCCTTCTGCTGACGACGCATCTGCGCCTTGACCCGGGCCAGCAACTCGCGTGTGCTGAACGGCTTGGTCACGTAGTCGTCGGCGCCCAGCTCCAGCCCCAGCACCTTGTCGATCTCCCCGTCCTTGGCCGTCAGCATGATGATCGGCGTTTCGAGCTTCGCCCGTACCTCCCGGCACACGTCCATCCCGTCTTTGCCGGGCAGCATCAAATCGAGCAGGATCAGGTCCGGTTGTTCGGAGAACGCCAGCCGGGTCGCTTCGATCCCGTCAAAAGCGAGCACAACCTCGTACCCTTCTTTTTCCAAGTTGAATTTCAAAATATCCGCAATGGGTTTCTCGTCATCCACGACCAGAATTTTTCCTTGCATGAATCAGGTCACCCCAACTTTCAGCCATGGGCTTTTGCTCCCTCTATCTTACCATATCCGACGCCGCATCAGCTATCCGCGGATCCGGTAACGATTGACAGCACGCCAGTTGGGGTAAATAAGGGGAGAGACAAAAAAAAGCCCGCCTCCCTCACGGGCTGCGGGAATAGCCTTATAGATATTTCATCGGGTTCTGAACGCTCCCGTTCTTGTGGATTTCGAAATGCAGATGCGTGCCGGTCGAGCGCCCGGTGCTGCCCATGACGCCGATTTTATCGCCCTTCTCGACGACTTGGCCTTTCTTTACGCTGATCTTGCTCAGATGGCCGTACAACGTTTCATAACCGTTCTTGTGGTCGATGATGATCACGTTGCCGTAACCCGTCTTCGTCCCAACAAACGAAACCACCCCGTCATCGGCGGCGAGAATGTTGCGCTTCGAGGACACGAGGTCGATCCCTTTATGCGTACGCCCCCATCGCTCGCCATAGCTGCTGGTCATCTTGGCGCTGGCGACCGGCCAGGCGAACTGCCCAGTTCCTTCGCCCAGCACGACCTTCGTGCCGCGCACAACGATTTTCGGCGCCGATTTCTTCGTCACCTCTTGGCCTAACCATTCTTCATCCACGACCAAGCCGTTTTCTTTCGTGATCCGGTACTCCATCGTTTTCAGACCGCTGGCGCCCGGCGAAATTACCTTGGTCTCCCCGGCCCGCATGCTGGCGTTCGTCTTGACGATCACTTGCGGTTCGGTGACGATCTCCTCCGTTACGTGCTCCACCGTGCGAACCGTCAGCGCCGGTTGGAACGCCTTCACGTTCAGCAGCGTTCCAATCTGCAGCGTCAGCTCTTCAACCCCCGGGTTATTCGCGAACAATTCCTCCTGAGACACATCAAAACGAGCCGCGATCGACGAGATCGTGTCCCCTTCCTGTACCTCATATTGAATCGCTGCTTCATCCCCTTGGAGGATCTTCCGCACGGCTTCCTCGGAGCTTATCACCTTGTTGGGATCCGATTTGACCTCACCCTGCGCCACGTTTTCGGCAATCTCCACCGTTTCCAGCGTCGAGCTGGAAGCCTTCGTTTTGGCCCCTGCCGACGCACTTCCGCCGGTCCGTTTCACTTTGACGGCCAGCGTGCTGGCGGCCACGTCCGGTTCCGGCGCATATTGCGCTTTGACCCGCTCCAGAACTTCCCGGGCCGCCGCCTGATCCTTCACGACGGCGATCACTTTGCCGTCCACCTTCAGCTCCACGCCTTTGGCATAGCCGGTTAGCATGCCGTACAACTCGTTCAGCGTCGATTCGGCAGCGACCTCAGCTTTGTAGGCTTGCTCCGGTTTGGTGGTGATGACCTCGGTATTGACCGCCATCTCCACCTCCGGATATTTCTGTTTATATTCCTGCTCTTTGCGTTCAATCAGAGCTTTTAATTGCGATTCGCTCGCGATCGTGCCAATTTCCTTCCCGCCAACGTATACCCGGTAATACGATACCGTATTCGCCTTAACATATTGTTGCCCTGCCAAATAGACCGTACCGGCGATCAATACGACGGCGGCCCCGGTCAGGGCGATCTTGCGGGATTTAAGAAGATTGGGCCATCCTCGCCCGCTCTCCGGTTCGGATATCTCTGAATCGTTTTCCGGGCGGCTGTGTTGCTCTTGCGTCTGAGAAGCGTCACCGCGCCACAGCTGCCAATGTTTTCCCGTAAAACCTTTCATACCGATCTCCTTTATTAATCGACTCGATTCGACTTAAAATAGTTTCAAAATTTTAACCTTTTGCCGCTATTGTTTACTTTAACACAGCGGGGCAACGGTTTTCAACCTTCGGCCCAAATGCAAATAACCCGCTTACGAAGCGGGTTCTCGCGATGTTCGCGGCATCCGGGCCAACTTTTTAAATTTACAATCCTGTGAATGATAACGCTGACATTGCCTAAAATGAGCAATTTGGCGTTATTTTTTTAACAATTCCATAACCTTGGCGTATTCCGTCTTGTCCAAATGCTTGGACAGCATTTGCTCGATGTTGATCATTTCCGCCTCGGTCAGTCCGCCTTCCAAGGCGACGGTCAATATTTGCATGTCCTCCTGCGGCAGCTTCTTCATGAGGATCGCAAAAATCTCCTCCTTCTGCTGGTCGGGCAGTTCTTGCTTCTTGGCCACGAGATCGTCCGGTGTAACCACCACCTTCTGGTCCTCGCCCAAGGCCTCACCGCCACTCATCCCGCCCATAACCGGCAACGCGTCCTCCGGCGCATCCGTATCGGCATCCGTTTCGTTTACTCCCGTACCGTTACCGTCGGCCGGGTTCCCGCCGTTTTCCGTCGCCGGTCCATCAGAGGTTCCATTGCTCGACCCGCCGCGGCCGGACGCGCCGTCCGATTCATCCCCGGCCTTACCCGAATTGGTGTCGGTGACGGAGTCGCTGCCGTTTTGATCGCCTTGTCCCTCCGCTTGGTCTACGTGGCCCGCAGCGCCGCCGAACCCCAGCATCCCCTTCACGATCCCGCCAAAGCCGGGGGCCTGCCCGGTCATCGGAAGGTTATAACTGCTCATTAACGATTGGATGTACGAATTGACGATGTATCCCGTCGTTGCAACGGTCAATAAGCTGACCGCTACGATCGTTACGCATAATTTCAAGATCCATCCGAGCCATTTCATCGTTTTGTCCTCCTACCGCCTAAGAATCTAGTCTCTCAACCACCAGTATGGACGGCGAAACGAGATTTCAACCTTGGCTAAGGGCCAAAACCGGAAAAAGAAGCCGCCGGCAGAGCGATGTTCCCATCCTCTATCAGCGGCTCGGTTATAGCGATATCGTCTATGATTTGCTTATTCGTAAATCGGCAGCACTTGGTTGGTTTGGCTGCGGTTGCGGCCTACCGAGAAAATCGCGATCGGCACGCCGGTGAGCTCGGACACGCGACGGACGTAATTGCGCGTCGTCTCCGGGAGATCCTCCAGCGTTTTCGCGCCGGAAATGTCCTCCGACCAGCCCGGCATTTCTTCATACACCGCTTCGCATTCGGCGAGCATTTTCAGGCTGGCCGGGTAGTGGGTGATGATCTCGCCGCGGTACTTATAACCGGTGCAGATCTTCACGGTTTTCAGCCCGGTCAGCACGTCCAGGGAGTTGAGGGACAGGCCCGTCAACCCGCTGACGCGGCGCGTATGGCGGACAACGACGCTGTCGAACCAGCCCACCCGGCGCGGACGGCCGGTTACCGTGCCGTATTCGTGGCCGGTTTCGCGGATCATGTCGCCCACTTCATCGAACAGCTCGGTCGGGAACGGACCGTCGCCGACACGGGTCGTGTACGCCTTGGCCACGCCGATGATCTGATGGATTTTCGTAGGCCCCACGCCGCTGCCGTTGCAGACCCCGCCTGCCGACGGATTGGACGACGTCACGAACGGATAGGTGCCTTGGTCGATGTCGAGCATAACGCCTTGCGCCCCTTCGAACAATACCTTCTCGCCCGCATCGATCGCCTCGTTCAAGATCACGGACGTATCGGCTACGTAAGGCCGAATGATTTCCGCATACTCCAGGTACTGCTGCAACACTTCCTCCACGTCGAGCGGCTGCCCGCCGTAGACGGTCTCGATCAGATGGTTCTTCTCCTTCATGATCTGACGCAGCTTGCTCTCGAACTCCTCCGCATCCAGCAAATCGGCGATCCGAATGCCGCTGCGGGCGGCTTTATCCATATAAGCCGGTCCGATCCCCTTGCGGGTTGTCCCGATCTTGTTGTCACCCTTACGTTCTTCCTCCAAAGTGTCCAGCACCAAATGATACGGCAAAATGACATGCGCCCGGTCGCTGATGACCAGGTTTTTCGCGCTGAATCCGTTCTCTTCCACGTAGTGGATCTCCTCGATCAACGCGGCCGGGTTAATCACCACGCCATTCCCGATGACACAACGTTTATTTTGATTGAAGATGCCTGACGGAATCAAGGTGAGTTTGTACTTCTTGCCGTCGATAAGAATGGTGTGACCGGCGTTGTTACCGCCTTGATAACGGGCCACCACATCGGCGCTTTCCGCCAAGAAATCCGTGATTTTTCCTTTACCTTCGTCTCCCCATTGCGTTCCTACAACGACTACCGTTGACATGTACATTCCCCCGCCCGGTGCGTCAAGCACCTGTATTTGAACATTGCAAAAGACAGCCTTCCGATTGCTTCCTGCAAACCTTAGGCCGACGTGACATTTCATCTTGTTGTACGCGACTAACAAACGCGAGCTGACGTCAAACCGCGGTCGATCTATTGCTTTAACGCAGCAATACCAGTTTAACAGTCTCTATTTTCAAAGTCAAATTGAAAAGCGAACGATAATTCTATCTATTTTTACAAATGTTCGGAATTACTAAATGGAACGCAGCAAAAAAGGGCGACGCATTCCGTCAGCCCTTAGAATTCGGTACTTCATGTTGATTTAAAATGAGTCCTGGTTTGTGGTCCGGAATGCCGCACCGTGTCAACCCGCAAAGGCATCGGCGTGCGCCCGCTCATAATTGGCGAACTTATTGAAGTTCTTCAGGAACACCAGCTCGACCGTCCCGACCGGGCCATTCCGCTGTTTGGCGATAATGATTTCGATGATGTTCTTCTTCTCCGTCTCCTGGTTGTAGTAATCGTCCCGGTACAGAAACGCCACAATATCGGCGTCCTGCTCGATGGAACCGGATTCCCGAAGGTCGGACATCATCGGCCGCTTGTCCTGTCGCTGCTCGACGCCCCGGCTTAACTGGGACAAGGCGATGACCGGCACTTCCAGCTCCCGGCCGATCTGCTTGAGCGTCCGGGAAATTTCCGAGACCTCCTGCTGCCGGTTCTCGCCGGGTTTGCCCCGGCCCTGAATCAGTTGCAGGTAGTCGATCACGATCATGCCCAGGCCGCGTTCCTTCTTGAGCCGTCGGCATTTCGCCCGGATATCGGCCACCGTGATCCCCGGGGTGTCGTCGATATAAATCTCCGCTTCCGACAAGGCGGCAATGCCCATCGTCAGCTTCGACCAATCGTCATCGCTCTTGAAATCCCCGGTCCGCATGACGCTGGCGTCGAGATTCGCTTCGGCGCAGATCATCCGCTGAACCAGTTGGGCCGCGGACATCTCCAAACTGAAGATCGCCACGGTCTCCTTGGCGCGTACCGCCACGTTCTGTGCGATATTCAGGGCGAACGCCGTTTTACCTACGGAAGGGCGCGCGGCTACAATAATCAAGTCGCTGCGCTGGAATCCCGCCGTCATCCGGTCCAAATCGACGAACCCGGACGGAATCCCGGTGGTCGTTCCGCGGTTCTGATGCAGCATCTCGACGCGTTCGAACACTTCCATCAGCACGTCGCGAATGGCGATGAACCCGCTGCCCGAGCGGCGGTTGGAGATCTCCAAAATGCGCCGTTCGGCATCGCTGAGCATGTCGGCCACGTCTTCGCCGCCGGTATAACCGTCGCTGACGATTTGCGTCGCCGTACGGATCAACCGCCGCAGCATCGATTTCTCTTCGATGATCCGCGCGTAATAATCCACGTTGGCCGCCGTCGGCACGGCATGGGCCAGCTTGGCCAAGTAGCTGACGCCGCCGATCTCTTCGAGCTCGCCGCGGTCCTTCAGCCTGGCGGTCAACGTGACGAGGTCGATCGGCTTGCCTTCCTCGCCCAACTGAACCATCGCTTCAAAGATCAATTGATGGGGCTTATCGTAAAAATCCTCGGTCCGCACCCGCTCCATCGCGGAAATGAGCGCTTCCGACTGCAGCAGTACCGCCCCGAGTACCGCCTGCTCGGCTTCCAGGTTTTGCGGGGGGATCCGGTCAAAAAACAGATCTCCGCTCATCTTATTCCTCCGTGACGTGAACCTTAAGCGTCGATTTCACTTCCGGATGAAGCTTCACCGGCACCTGCGTGACGCCCAGCGTCCGGATCGGATCGTGCATTTCGATTTTACGTTTATCCAGCTTTATGCCGAGCTTCTCCAGCGCTTCCGCGACTTGCTTGCTGGTAATCGCGCCGAACAGACGACCGCCTTCGCCGGCTTTCGCTTTCAGCTGTACAGTCATTTCCTCCAGCTTCTTGCCGAGCTGGACCGCCTCTTCCTTCTCCTGGGCTTTGCGCTTCAGCTCGGCAGCCGTTTGCTGCTCCAAGGTCTTTACGTTGCCCTCCGTCGCCGGACGAACCAGCCCGCGCGGCATCAGGAAGTTTTGTGCGTAGCCTTCCGAAACGTCCTTAATTTCCCCTTTTTTCCCTTGGCCTTTGACATCCTTCAAAAAGATCACTTTCATTCGAACAACCCCTCTTCCTTCTCTATTTCATCCAGGACGGCGAGCAGCTTCTTCTCCGCTTCCGCCTGGGTTCCTTCCAATTGTACGGCCGCATTCGTCAAATGACCGCCGCCGCCGAGCCGCTCCATGACCACCTGCACGTTCATGCTCCCGAGCGATCGGGCGCTGATCCCGATCAGGCCGTCCGGCCGCTCGCTGATCACGAACGAGGCGAGTACGCCGGTCATATTCAGCAGCGTATCCGCCACCTGGGCAATCAGCAGTTGGGGAATCTTGCGGTTCGGTTCCGTCACCGCCAAGGCGATATGCCCATGGATCATGCGGGCATGCTTAATGATGTCGGCCTTGGCGATGTACTCCTGCAGGTCTTCCTTCAGCAATCGCTGCACCATCACGGTGTCCGCCCCGTTGCGGCGAAGGAACGCGGCGGCTTCAAACGTCCGCGAGCCGGTATGGAGCGCGAAATGCTTCGTATCGACGGTGATGCCCGCGAGCAGCGTCGTCGCCTCCAGCGGGCTGAGCTCCACCTTCTCGTGAATGTACTGCAGCAGCTCGGTGACGAGCTCGCAGGCCGAGGAGGCGTAAGGCTCCAGATAGACGAGCACCGCATCGGCCACGAATTCCTCGCCGCGGCGGTGGTGGTCGACCACAACCACTCGGCTCGCTTGCTCCACCAGCCGCGGCTCCATCGTGATCGAGGCCTTATGCGTATCGACCAGCACAAGCAGCGTGTGCTCGGTCATCAAATTCATGGCCTGCTCCGGGGAAATAAACCGCCGGACCAAGGCCTCTTCTTTGCCGATGCGCTCCATCAGGCGCTCGATGCCCGGGTTCGAGCCATCCAGCACGATGTGGGCCTCGACCTTGTACATATCGGCGGCCTTCAGCACGCCGATGGAGGCGCCGATCACGTCGAGGTCCGGCACGCGATGGCCCATGATGATGACGCGGTCGCTCTCCTGCATCAAATCGCGCAGGGCATGCGCGATGACGCGGGCGCGAACGCGCGTCCGCTTCTCTATGGCGCCGGATTTGCCGCCATAGAAGGACAACCGCTGACCGGCCTTGACGGCGGCCTGGTCGCCCCCGCGGCCGAGCGCCATATCCAAGCTGGACTGGGCGAGTTCGCCCAGCTCGCTGAAGCGCTCGGCGCCGAAAGCGAGGCCGATGCTAAGCGTAATCGGCACCTTCAGGTCCGCGGTGATTTCGCGGACCTCGTCCAGGATGACGAACCGGCTTTGCTCCAGTTCGTCCAGCGATTTCTGATTCAGGATCATCAGATATCGCTCGGAGGACAGCCGCCGCAGATAAACGCGGTACTGTTTGGCCCATTCCGTAATCGCCGTCGCCACGCGGGCGATCAAGGCGGTTCGCTGCTGATCGTCCATGCCTTGGGTCGCTTCGTCCAGATTGTCCAGCAACACGATGCCCAGCGCGGCGCGTTCATCTTCGTACCGGCTGCGCAGCACCGCCAGCTCCGTCATATCGTGAATGTAAATCAGACGTTCGTTGGCGTCGACGGTTAGCTCGTAGTAACGCTCCCCAACCTTCGTTTCCACGGTTGTCCGGGTGCCGCTCCCGTCCTTCTTGTCGCGGCTTGGCACGGGAAGCTGCGGCAGCAGCTCGGTCAACGGCTGACCCACGACGGACTCCTTGCCGTACATGCCGGCCACGAAATGGTTATGCCATTCCACCGTCCGCTCCTCGCTGTACAGCATCAGACCGAAAGGCAGCTTACTGACGGCCTCGCCTTCCACCCGTTTGATCCGATAGTTCAAATCGGTCACGTAGCGGATCAGCTCTTTGCGGAACTGCCGCTCCGCCCGCAGCATGCTGTAAGTCAACACGCCGACAAGACATAAGCAAACCAGCCCCAAAATCCAGTTAAAGTAGGAGACGAAGATGACGAGCAGCAACTGAAGCATGAACATCCATACAGTCTGGTAACCGTACCAACGTTTTTGCAATATATTCGGCATGCCTTCTCACCCTATCGTCTTGATCTCGTAATCATGTCACGTAGCGGAAAAGCAATGTCCAAAATCCCCACGATCCACAGCGGCGGAATAAACAGCATCGCCACGATGAGCAGAATCGGAATGACCGGATTCCACCTGCGATGATAGGCCGCAAAGAAGAAAAAGCTTGCCGTTTGCACCATGAAGAAAAATTGCAGCAGCGGCATCAAATTCAGCAGGATCGTGCCCATGAACCCTTGCTGTACGGCTTCTCCGCCGAACCACTGCAACAGCACGCCAATCAGATAATACCAAATCAGCGAACGCGGCAGCCGCCAATCGCGGATCGGCGGCAGCTTCGGTACCGCATGCCCCAAGCTGGACAACGTCGGCCGGGAAACAGCGTGGGCCACCGCTGCGATCAGGAGCGAGCAGACGATCATCGTGAACGGAATTACCCGCACCGTCAGGCTGGAAAATTGCTGGCTCATCTCCGGCGACCAGACGATGCCGCCCGCCAGCGGGCTGTCGGCGACGTTTGTGAACGGGGCCATGGCCGAGTTGACCAGGTCCTCGATCGCGGTGGTCAGGTTGAAATCGAAGAAGACCGTGCTGATCAGAAGGATCAGCAGAAACTCCAGCAGAATCGTGCCGGCTCCCGCCATCACCGTGCGGATGGCCGGGCTTCTTTTCTTATATAAATAGCCCATCACGATCGAAGGAATGATAAAATACAGGGCCTGCAGCAAAATGACCGGTCCGAAGATCAGCGAAGCCGCCAGCCAGACCGCCGCCACGTGCACGAGAAACGCCCTTGTCGATAAGGTGGTGTACAGCAAGATGCCCGGAACGATGAGCACAAACATCGTAATCACGGTAAGCGGAGTAGCAAGTGATAGCAGAAGCAGCAAATATGCGGCGCTCCAAGCCACCGATGTCCAGCGTAACTTCAAATGGGTTCACCTCTTACGCATATGTTCTTCCAGGGTAGAGATATCTTGATACCAGTCCTCGAGCTGGTGACCCTCCTGTTTATGTTTTTTCAGTTTTTCCAAGATGCTGTCATCCATATCCCGATAGGATACACCTAGTCTTCGTCCCAGAATATAACTGCTGACAATCAGACTGGCAAGACTGTCCGTTACCCGTGTCGTGCTGCCTTCCCATAATGCCTTAAACAAACGGGATACGTGATCGACTACTTCCGTTTTGAGCCATTCAATCACCTTGGCACGTTTGGCCACATCCATTTCCCTTTGCATGGCGGACAGCTTCCACCCTCCTATAAGTTTTGTGGGCAAGGCTTCCACGAGAGAGCATCGCACAAAACTCGCTTCGGAAGCACTACTTCAAAGCTTTATTCTTCATTATAGCATATAGCAAACGCGACAATGGACGCAAACCGTAGCTTCATCCAACGTTCTTTCGATCACAGATTCGACGGTGATGCGTCCTTGGTCACGAATTTCTCGCAATATTCAATGATTTGGCTGCGCCGGACGATCCCGATGAACCGGCCCCGGTCATCCACCACCGGCACGAAGTTCTGCACCTTCGCCAGATTGATCAAATCCTCCATGTCGGCGTCGATTCGCACGGGCTTGATGTCCATTTTGAGCGGAACATCCTTGAGCAGAAATTTTGAAGCGGTCTCAAAACTGATTTTGCCGTTCGAATTCTTCATATGCCAGAGCAAATCACCTTCGGTCACTGTGCCGACGTACGCGCCGTCCCGGTCGATGATCGGCACCGCCGTATAACGGTGAAACTCCATACGCTCCAACGTTTGCCGCAAAGTGGAATCCAACGTCACGGTCACTACGTCATTTTTCGGAAGCAAAAAAAACGCTATATTCATGAGAACAAAATCCTCCCCATCCTTCATTCAGACTCCCCTATTTGTTACGTTTCGAAACGGGATATGTTCCGGCCTATCGCGTGAAATCGGCAGCCGGAATACCGGACTGCCGAGAGCTGAAGGAATTCTATAAAGCGGTCTAATCTAACCTATGATGCCCCAAGATCACTCATTCTTGTTACCTTGTTCGTTTGTTGCCGCCCCCTGCGCGCCATTTGGCTCCGCTTCAGTCTTCGCGGCATCACGGGATTCCGGCGTAATCAGCGCGCTTGCCTCCGTCTCCGGATTGAGCCAACTGCCGATCATCTCTTGGGCAAAGTCGACGTCCTCTTCGTTCGCCTTGTCATAATAAATGCCGTTTAGCCGCATGCCTTTGCCCATGATTGTAAACCCGCTGATTTGCGGAGAAGTATCGCCCAACAGCACCTGCTTGGATAAATCGATGATTTGGCCGGGCGGCAGGTCCGTTTTAAAATTATCGCCCATTACGTTTATCAATTCAGGAATTTTTGTCACTTGGTTCAGCTTTAACATCCGATCGACCATGGCGTTCAGAAACTCCTGATGCCGCTTCGTCCGGTTAAAACCGCTATCCTCGCGGTAACGGACGAAGTTCAGCGCCTCCGTACCGTCGTACAGCGGCTTGCCCGCCTTAATCGTAAACTTCTCATGATCGGCTTGCTTATTGACGATATCTTGGGTGATTGGCAGCTCCACGCCCCCAAGCGCATCTACGATATCCCGCACGCCCTGAAAATTGATAGCCGCATAATAGTCGACCGGATAGCCGATGAAATGCTCCACCGTGTCCTTGGCCATTTTCTCTCCGCCGAAGGCATAGGCATGGTTGATTTTGTCTTCCTTATCCCTGCCGACTATCTCCGTATAAGTGTCGCGGGGGATCGAGATCAGCAGCACCTTCGCATCCTCCGGCCGGATCACCGCGTAAATCATCGTATCCGAACGGGCCGGCTCGTTGCTTCGCTGATCCACGCCGAGCAACAGCGCGCTAAACGGCTCCATTTTCTCTTTCTGCGGCTGCACCGGTTGAGCTTCTTCCCCTTCCAGCGGAGAATACGAGCGTTCCAGCGTCTCCTCGACTTTGCCCGACAGAAACAGATCAAAAGCCATCACGGCAAGCGGCTTACGGAACAAATACCCTCCTGCCCCCACCGCCAATAAGACGACCAGCGTGATCATCGCAATTTTCATTTTTCTACGACCGCTCTTCGGGTTTTTCACTTGCTTCTTCTGTCGTTCGACCATTGATTTACGCCTCCATCGACAATCTGGTTAAATTCGCATCGATCCATCTATAATTCCACCGCGAATCTGCTCTTTCGATCCTTCTCTATCTATCATCCGGATAACAACTCTACCGCTTCGTACTATAACACATTGGGGAATTCGGGTTCAACAAAGCTGAATTTATCTAGATCGATTACCCGGCAATAAGTTTGGCCAGACGTCGACTCTGGGTTAAGACAAAAAAAGCCCGCTCTCTTAATTAGAGGCAGGACTCGATAAGCCATTAGAATCAAGAACATTCAGATTATCAGTTGTTTTATGAGCAAAGTGTGCTAAACAAAGCAATTTATTTAAAGATGGCTGTGATGGTCAGGTTGAGCAGAAACAGTTGTAGTATTAATTGATACAGTGGATAGAGCAAAAAGAAGTGATGCAAGAGTGAATACAATAATCTTCTTCATACTAACCCTCCTTTCAAATAAAATTACAAGATTCATCAAACAACATAATGTTGATTTATGTTCCCTCCCTCAGAAATCAATGCTTTCAGTTCTTATCTCGTTCTCTTTTTAAAACTAGTCAAGTGCGATACACGGAGAACGAATTCCGTCAGGGCAAGTAACACGGACCATGAATTCCGTTAGGGCAATAGGCAGGTGGAGGAGGGGGATTACCACCAGGAATGTCCTTACCGCCCCCCCTACCATCTGCTAGAGCAGTACTAGATGCTGATAAAATCATAACGGCTGCAATAATGATAGAAAAAAACTTTCTCATATTCACACCTCCAATTAATATAATTGAATATTCCTACTAATAGAATATTATATGAATATAATACATTGATTTTACATATTTAGCAATATATTCAAATAGAAGTATGACTGTTTTTTTATGTTGCAAGCTCTTGCCTTACTGTTGGGAATGAAGACATAGTCTTATTAGAATTTGTGCCTAACGCGGTTCTCTGTTTTGCAGAGCCCAACCTACTACTTGTAAATTGATGTAGAGATATAATAAACAATTGTATTACCACTAAACCAAGTGACAAGCAACAAAGTGATCGTTCCCTTTGTTGCGATACTCCGGCACCTTCTGCATGCAAATATCCGTAGCAATCGGGCAACGCGTATGGAACTTGCAACCGGAAGGTGGATTGGCTGGGCTTGGAATATCACCTTGAAGGACGATCCGCTCCCGCTTCAGCGTTGGGTCCGGGACCGGAATTGCGGACATTAGCGCCTTCGTGTAAGGATGCAGCGGGTTCCGGAATAGTTCCTGTGTACTGGCTTGCTCCACCATGGAGCCAAGATACATCACCCCAACACGATTACACAGATGTTCCACCACACTGAGATCGTGCGAAATAAATAAGTAGGTAATTTGTTTCTCCTTCCGTAAATCGCTTAGGAGATTGATGATTTGCGCTTGAATTGACACGTCCAGCGCGGATACCGGTTCATCGGCCACAATAAAGTCCGGTTCCATAATGAGCGCGCGGGCAATTCCGATTCGCTGCCGCTGTCCGCCGGAGAACTCATGCGGATATCGGTCGTAATGATAACTGGCCAACCCGCAAATTTCCATCGTCTCCAGGACACGCTTCTTTACCTCTTGGCGGTTGGTCATCCCATGATCGAACAACGCTTCGCCGATCGCCTCGCCAACCTTGATCCTCGGGTTCAATGAACTGAACGGATCTTGGAAGACAATTTGCATTTTCGGCCGCAGTTTGCGAAGTTCGTCTTTGGACAATTCATATATCTCCTGACCTTGATACACTACCCGGCCACTGGTCTTATCATTGAGGCGCAGCAATGTTCGTCCGATCGTGCTTTTACCGCAGCCGGATTCGCCGACTAGCCCGAAGGATTCGCCTCGTTCAATTTGAAAGGATACGTCATCAACCGCTTTAACATAACCGACCGTACGTTGAAATACGCCGCCAGTGATTGGGAAATACTTCTTCAGCCGTTCGACTTCAATTAATGTACTCATCAGACTTCCCTCTCTTCCTCATACAGCCAACAAGCGGTCTTATGCATATTATCGCCGTGGGCCCGGAAAGGCGGTTGCTGCTGCTTGCAGATTTCCATGCAAAACTCACATCGATCGTGAAAGTGGCAGTTGTCTCCCAATTCAATCGGATTGGGCACCTGACCCGGAATAGAATACAATCTTTCCTGGGACTGCCCAATAACTGGCTTTGCCTTCAACAATCCCTTGGTGTAAGGGTGCTGAGGATCCTTAAACAACTCCAACACCGGGGCTTCCTCAATGACTTTTCCGGCGTACATCACAACCACATAATCAGCCATCTCGGCGACCACCCCGAGATCATGAGTAATCAGCATGATGGCCGTTCCAAGTTTCTTTTTGATTTCACGCATCAAGTCCAGAATCTGGGCTTGGATGGTTACATCCAGCGCAGTTGTTGGTTCATCGGCGATTAATAGCTTCGGGTTGCAGCTGAGCGCGATCGCAATCATGATGCGCTGACGCATCCCGCCGCTTAATTCATGCGGATAAGCGTCGAAGATCTGCTCTGCCCGCGGAATTCCTACGAGCTCAATCAGTTCAATGGCCCGTTTCTTCGCCTCCTTTCGGTCCAACAGCAGATGCAACATGAGTGGCTCTGTGATCTGATCCCCGATCGTCAGCACCGGATTCAAGGACGACATCGGTTCCTGAAAAATGATAGAAATTTCCTTCCCTCGAATTCGTCCTATTTCCCTTTTGCTGAGCTTCAGCAAATCCTTGTCCTCATATATGATCTCCCCACCGGCAATCACGCCATGGGGGCCTTCAATTAAACGCATGAGCGACATCGCCGTTACGCTTTTGCCGCACCCGGATTCGCCTACAACGCCTACCGTTTCTCCCTCGCGAATGGAGAAGCTTACTTGATCGACAGCTTTGACAACGCCGGCCGAAGTATGAAAATGAGTTTCCAAGTTGCGGAATTGCACAAGATCTTTAGCCATACTCGCATCTCCTTATTTTGCGTTTCCGGTTTATCTCTTCATCTTGGGATCAAGGGCATCGCGCAGCCCGTCACCAATGAGATTAATCGCTACCGTCGTAATTAGAATACACATCCCCGGCGGTATCCAGAGCCAAGGACGTTTCCGAAAGTCAATCAAATTATTGGCATCCGAAATCAAGTTCCCCCAAGACGGTGTGGGGGGGATAACCCCGAGACCAAGGAAACTCAGTGATGATTCATACAAAATGGCGCTCGCAACGCTCAAAGTTGCCGTCACGATGATAATCGGAATCGTGTTAGGAAGAAGATGACGGAATATTTTGCGGCGGTCCCGGAGTCCTAAAGCCTCGGTCGCCAACATAAATTCCTGTTCCCGCAAAGTAAGGATTTGTCCCCGAACCAACCTGGCCAACGTTGTCCAACTCAATAGGCCGATAATAAACATCAAATAATAAATCCTTGAAGGCGGAGGAACCTTTAAGTCTGACATGACGGCTCCAAGAATGATCAGAATCGGCAGCGTGGGTAGTGACATAAAGATATCGGCCACCCGCATGATAAGCGTGTCTACCTTTTTCCGATAGAATCCTGCCAGAGCCCCCAGGACCCCGCCGATAATAACGGTAATCACCGTCGCAACAATCCCTACCAATAGAGAGATTCTCCCTGCCAGCATAACCCGCAGCAAAATATCGCGGCCAAGCTTATCCGTCCCAAACCAATGAGCCGAGGACGGTGGCAGATTTTTGTCGACTAAAGAGTAATCATATAAGTTATATGGTGAAAAAAACGGACCGATAAAACAGATCAGGAACATCAATACCAGGATCACGAGTCCGCCCAAGGCCAGCTTGTTGCGGTTAAAACGCCGCACCGCCATCCGCCAAGGCGATTCCGATACCATGGCCGATGCTGCCGGTTTCTTCGTCAGTGTAGCGATTTCCGTGGCCATTTGATCTCCTCCTACTTCAAGCGAATTCGCGGATCAGCCAAACCATACAGGACGTCCGACAGTAAATTCCCCAGTAAAGTCAAAACGGCTAACAATATCGTAAACCCGAGCATAAACGGATAATCCCTCATATTAATGGAGTTCAAATAGATATGTCCGATACCGGGCCAAACAAAAATTTGCTCGGTGATGATCGCTCCGCCAAATAAGGCGGGCAACTCAAAACCCAACAACGTGATGGCCGGAATCATGGCATTGCGCAACGCATGTTTGAAGATGACCGTGCTTTCCTTCAACCCTTTGGCACGCGCGGTCCGAATATAGTCCTGGCGGATGACTTCAAGCATGCTGGTACGAAAATATCGGGTCAAACTCCCCGTGCTTAGCATCGTCAACACCATCACCGGAAGGAATCCGTGCTTGAGAACATCCACTATATGATCCCAACCACCCGCTTTGGAACCGGCGGTAATCATTCCCCCGACTGGGAACCACCCTAACGTTAGGGCAAAAATACGAATTAATAAAAGTCCAATAAAAAAAGACGGAAGCGACATACAAAAAAAGACGATTAAGGTAATCAATTTGTCAAAAAACGAGTACTGAAATTTTGCTGAAAACACGCCGGTAAACACGGCAATAGTCCAGCTAAGAACCAAACTGGCGAAGGCGATAATGAACGAATTCCATACATATTCGTTCACAACCTCCATCACAGGCTTTTTATGCTGAAATGAATCCCCCATATTACCAACCAGCATATTTTTGGCCCAAGTAACGTAACGTAGGTACTCCGGCTGATCTAAACCATAGATCGCCCGCAACTGATCCGCTCTTTCGTCTGTCATATTAGGGTTGTTCAAGGCGGTGATATAATCGCCCGGGATTAAGGCGGAAATGGCATAAACGATGATAGTTATACCGATCAGCGTGGGGATCATTTGCAACAATCTTCGGATAATGTACGTTCTCATCGGACTTCCCCCTGATTTATGGATGCGGGCATACCCGGCCGTTGGCCGGGTATTTCCGCTGGGTTGACTTCATTCAGGCTTATTGGGCGATTTGCACTTGGTACAAGCTGAACGGAAAGTCTTTATATGGGGAAACGTCGAATCCATCGAGACGGCCATTGATCGCCAGCATATTCTTTCTTTGGTACATCAAAATTACCGGTACATCCTTGTTCAATTCTTGGTACATCTCTTTATAGATTTGCTTGCGCTCCTCAATATCAAGTGTCTTCTTACCTTTAGCCATCAGTTCGTCTACTTTCGGATTAGAATAACCGTAGTCATTTTGCGAACCGTTCGTAATATAAACTGTATTGTCTGGGTCAGGAGTTAACCCCCATGCAGCAAAGTACATATCGAAATCCCCGGTATTGGATTTATCCATGATCGCGTTGAAATCTAAGGTTTCAGCAGCGATTTCGATACCCAGTTCTTTATAATTTTGCGTCATGATCGGAAGCAGGGCTTCTACTACCGGATTATCAGCCGTTGCCGAGAAATTGATTTTGAATACTTCGCCGTCTTTCTCGCGTTGGCCTTTGCTGTTCAGTTTCCATCCGGCTTCATCAAGCAGTTGTTTTGCTTTATCCAAACTAAAGTCGTAGGGTTCGATATTTTCCGACGTGAATGCCCAGGATACCGTGGATTCCGGAATGTTGATCACATCGGCATAAGGACCATAGATGCCCTCTACGATTTCCTTGCGATTTAGCCCGTATACCAGTGCCTTACGAACTTTCACGTCCTGGAATTTCGATAACTTGTGGTTAAATGCTATATAGCCGTACCCGTTGTTAGGGAGTAAACTAATATCCACAAAACCCATGGCTTTCAAAGCTTCCACGTTATCTTCGGAAACAGATACGCCCTCTTCCATATCGGTTTCGCCTTGTTGCAGCATTGGT
Organism: Paenibacillus sp. JL3B1040; assembly: GCF_057063165.1. NCBI lineage: Bacteria > Bacillati > Bacillota > Bacilli > Caryophanales > Paenibacillaceae > Paenibacillus > Paenibacillus tiangongensis. The sequence continues at coordinate 5,794,557 of NZ_CM169317.1, forward strand.
AAATTCGTTGTGTTGGTCGTTGTTTTGTAGATGAGATTTTTTACTTTAGGTGCACCGCGGAAATAATTTTCGTTCGCTTCAAACACCACTTCTTGGCCCGGTTTGAAGCTTACAAGCTTATATTGACCGCTCCCTAGGGGTTTGTCGTTTAATTTTTTTACGCCGTCCAGTTTGCCTTGCACATAGTCCTTGCCATAATAATGTTCCGGCAGGATATAAATGCCTCCGAGCTCCACGGGCGTCAAAGCTGTGTATTCTGTCAAACTAACCTCGACGGTATGATCATCGATGATTTTCACCCCGGAAATCTCTTTAGCCTTGCCTTCGTTATATTCCTTGGCCCCTACGATGTTCCAACTCAGCGGGTCCGATTGACCATCATAACTTGCGTCCATAAACGTTTTAAGTGTAAAGTAATAGTCCTTTACGGTCATTGGCGTACCATCGGTAAACGTGACACCCTTTTTCAAATGATACGTATATTTGAGTCCATCCTCGGATACTTCCACCTTGTCGGCCAGACTGTTCTGATAAGTACCGTCAGGTTTCACCTCGATAAAAGAGTCAAACAATGTATAGTTCACATAGAAGTCGTAGGCCGTTTCCATAAACAAAGGACTAAATACCCCTTTGGGATCTGTCATCCCAATAATCATCGTATCGGTGCGGTTTGCCGCAGCCGGTGGATTCAGGGAGATGTCTACCGCTTCAATATAACCATCCGTGGTCTCGCCCTCAGTCGGCGTTGTTGGTTCCGCGGGTTCTTCCGTTGTAGTATTCGTACTGTTCTCCGTGTTGTTTGTCGTTGCCGTTTCAGCGGCATTGTTGCCGCCTCCGCATGCGGTAAGTGCCATAGAGAACACCAGCAACAGTACCATAAACCCCCACCATGTTTTTTTCATTTTTACTCCTCCTCTTGTTACTTTCTTAGGAATTAGGAACCTGGTATTATGCAGACACCTGGAAGTAAATTCGATAATAGTCATCACGGGAGTTTAATATGTAAGTCGAAAGATAAGAATTATTGTCAAATACCTTTTCCGCTTTTCTTCGTAAATCCCCCCTAAAATCTGCTGTGCAATAGTTCTCTCGGCTCTCTTTACACAAGCATTCTTTTCTCTAATGAATTGGAGCTCCGCCGAAACGGCCGGCTCGGAATTACCAGATCTTATTCCCTTTGGTACTGATTTTCTGCTCTCTAGGAAAAGTACGGCAGAACTGAGCGCTTGATAAAGGTAAAGCGTCAAAGCTTCAGTATAAACCATCGGTTAAATAAGAGCCTTGGTGATCCCAAATATAGAGGAAAATAACATTTGAATTATTGTTCATAATACATGTGAAAATATCTCACGTCAATATCTTTTTCAAACGATTATCGGACCCTTTTAACCCCTGATTTACTAATAATTTATAGATTTTTCTAATATGAAGCGTTTACAAAAAGTTGAACGTTAATTTTTCTAACTCGTAATTCACTAACAATGTCATCAATTTTCGATTTAATTTTATCCATCTCGCTAAATATCGACGTAAGGTCCTATCGGTTTGCTGGGACTTTGTCGGATTTCCTCGGCACCTTATTTGTTCCGACATTCACGTAAAAAAATAAAAAAACAGCCGAACCCTAGGTTCGGCTGCCGCTTTTGCAAAATTACTAATGCTTATTCCGTTGTGTAAGGAAGCAATGCGATTTGACGGGAGCGTTTGATCGCAATCGTCAAAAGGCGTTGGTATTTCGCGCTGGTGCCGGTAACACGACGAGGCAAAATCTTGCCGCGTTCGCTGATGAATTTCTTCAGCAGCTCCGTATCTTTATAGTCAATGTGAGTAATTTTATTCACAGTGAAGTAGCACACTTTACGACGTTTGTTGCGGCCGCCGCGGCGCGCCGGTCTTTTGTCGTCTCCGCCTTCTCTTTGCTTGAAGCTCATGCTTTTCAGTCCTTTCCGTGTTTAAAATGGCAAATCGTCATCCGAAATATCGATCGGTTTCCCGTCGTCGGAGAAAGGATCGTCCTGATTGCTTCGCGAGAAACCGCCGCCACGGCTGTTGCCGCCGCCGCTGCCGCCTCCGAACGGAGACTCCTCCCGCGTACCGCCGCCACCACCTGCACCGCCTTCGCGGTTCGATTCCAAGAAACGGACATTATCGGCAATAACTTCGGTTACGTATACGCGTCTGCCTTCGTTATTCTCGTAGTTCCGTACTTGAATACGTCCTTCCACAGCCGTTAACCGTCCTTTACGCAAATAGTTTGCGCAAGTCTCGGCAAGCTGCCTCCAAGTTACGACCGGGATAAAATCCGCTTCGCGTTCGCCCCCTTGCGAGGTAAACGGTCTGTCCACGGCGAGCGTAAACTGGGTTACCGCTACGCCGGCTGGCGTATATCGCAGCTCCGGATCCCGGGTAAGACGTCCGATGAGAATGACACGGTTCAACAATCAAATCCCCTCCTTCGGGCAAATACTCAAACTTGAATTAGGCTACGTCTTTCGTAATGAGATAACGGATAACCTCGTCGGAAATCTTCAAGATCCGTTCCAGCTCGGCAACTACTTCAGGAGTAGCTGTGAAATTCACGAGCACGTAAATTCCATCACGAATCTTGTTAATCTCATACGCAAGCCGGCGTTTGCCCAACACGTCATGTTTGGTAATTTCACCGCCGTTTTGGATGATGCCTTGGAATTTTTCGACTGTAGCTTGAACAGCTTCTTGTTCAACGTCAGGACGAATAATGTACATCACTTCGTATTTGCGCATCTGATTCACCTCCTCTTGGACTATGGCCCCCAACACGTATCTCGTTTGGGAGCAAGGAGCGAGCGTAAACTCGCACCATAATAATATATCAAATCGGCCGGGCGACTGCAAGTGGAAGCTAGAAAGAAGCCCTGTTACCGCCCACTTTTGCTTTCCGCCTTTCCCCCAACCGGTAAATCTTTAAATCGCCCCAGCTTCGTGCCGTAAGTTCCCCGCATCACCGCAACCCCCAGACCGGCGGCCGCCAGCGTAATGCCCAGCGCGAGACGAGGGTTGATTTCCCAGGCGAACCCCGTGACGAGCGAGCCGATAAACGACCCCAAATACTGGATGCTGTTGAATATCCCGTTGACCGTTCCTCGGTAGCCGGCATCGGCCATATCGTTAACGCAGCTTTGGGCGATCGTGGAAACGGAGATATAGCAGATCATAAACAACACGCTTCCCGCCAAAATAAACCCATAGCTCGATTCATAAAACAGCGCGATGCCGGCCGCGCCAAGCAGAAACGCTACCTGCAACAAAAGATAACGGTAACCTTTCGCCGTAGCCCGGGCGGAGCATTTCAAGGCGATAATCGCTAGGATGACCGCCGGCATAAACACCTTCCACATCCCGTCCGTTCCGGTAATGGTCTGCAAATTCATCGGAACAATATAAAAAACAGATACCATCACATAATTATTGACAAAGGCAGCCGCGTTCAATTTCAAGTAAGCCGAATTTCTCATCAAACGGGCCAACAGCGGTTTGAAACCGGCCGGAGCTGCTTCTTCCGGGCCCGCGCCGATCTCCGCCCCCTTGGACTCCCCCCGGCTCTGCGGCTCCTGCAAATAAAGCAAAATAAGCAGCCAACTGACCGCAATAATGCAGGCGCAAACGAGAAACATTTCGTTGACAGTCATTACATGATGAACCAACGGTCCGAAGGCAAACGAAGCCGCAGCCGCAAACCCGATACTGGCGCTTACGATGCTCATTGCCTTTAACCGCAACCGTTCGTTCAATCCGGCGGATACCCAGGAAAATACCACGGCTATCACCGCGCCGCTCCCCTGAAGCGCACGGGCCAAGATCAGCCAATAAATATCGGTGGCAAAATAGGCGATGACTAGCCCCGCGATAACCTGCGCAAATCCGATTAAAATCACTTTTTTATTTCCGATCTTATCGCTCCATAGTCCGAACGGAATCTGAAAAACGGCCTGGGTTAGGCCAAATACGCCCAGCGCCATCCCCGCAAACGTCGGCGTATAACCGTCCAGCGATTGGGAGTACACCGAGATAAACGGCATGACCATCGTCATCGCGACCTGCCGGATGCTGACGGCGATGCTCAATATGCACAAAAAAGCTAGTTCCGCTCTTGTAAAGCCCTCGCTCCATCGTTCGTTGATTTCGTTCATTGAGTTGTCCGCTCCCTACCTAGCGGTATGTCTCGATTGACTATCCGTGACTTATGCGCCGATTCCATCCATCAGAACCCGGTACACTTCTTCCCAAGCTTGTTTTAGGGTCAAACCGTGTTGCTGAAGAAACTGGTGCTCATAAATGATAGAACTTGTTTTTTCGATCATAAAAATCACAATTTCCGGACGGATCGTCGGCCTTAGCAATCCTTCCCGCAAAGCTCCGTTCAATAAATCGGTAAGCAGCCCCACTTTAAATCGGCGGTACGCCTCCACCTTCTCCCATTCCCCAGGATACAGCGTACGGGCTTCTTCTATGACGGATAAAGGCAATTTGTATTTATGATACGAAAATACGACCGCGCGAAACCGATCCCGCCATTCCGCAGCTTTGTCCATTTCCCGGAGCGTAGTGGTTCGATCACTTTCCAGCACTTCATTAAAAAAGGCGGAGACGATCTCGTCCTTGCCCGTAAAATACTTGTATAGGGTTTTCTTACTGATTCCGAGTTGCCCGGCCAAATCGTCAAGCGTAAACCTCCGCAGGCCATGCCGGCCGATGAGCTGCGAGGCGGTTTCAATGATCTGTTCCCGCAGATGGTCTCCCCTCCATTCCATTCGCTTCCTTCTTCTTTCGGAAACTCATTTTTCATTTTCAGTTTCCATGAGATATCATACTCCCTTTTCTATAATTTGTAAATCCATTTACGGGTGTAAATCAAAATCCGATCACATAACCTAAGTAACGATTCATCATCATGACTTCAAAGGAGGCAATCGGAATGGGCGAACAAACGGAATTCGAAGAAGGCATGCGTGCTCCAAACCCGGGGGTATATGTTGAAGTCGGCGAGGCGCGAAGCTTTCATACGCAAATTCAGAATCCAAAGCGGATCACGTTGAAGAAGGGCGAGAAATTTCCGGAAACGTCCAACAAGGACCGCAAGTGGAAAAAGGAAGAAAAAGCCCGCGTGCATTAACCATTTGGTTTTGTTCCGCTGTAAGGAAGTATAAAAAAACGATACATGCACATAATACAATCGACGGCGAGCAAGAGAGGTGTGGTTCCGTTGGTCCGTTTAAAGGGTTCCGCGAGAAACAAACCGCAAGGAGATCTTGTTCACGACTTGTAGAAGCGTCAGATCACGGGTTAGTGAAGACCCCTCTTCCCTGATTCGTGCTTGCTTAGGCAAACATCGAAATGTTTCTGTTTGTCGCTGAGAAAAGAATTCCCAAATCAGTTCGCCGTCAACCATGGAAGGACCCGCAAGGGTCCTTCTTTCCGTTTGGATGTCCATGTTCGCAACAACAAAAAAACTCCTACGTAAACGTAAGAGTTCGTCTTTGAATCAGTAATGGCGGAGAGGGTGGGATTCGAACCCACGCACGCCTTGCGACGCCTAGTTGATTTCGAGTCAACCCCCTTGGGCCTCTTGGGTACCTCTCCACAGCAAGCAAGAATGATTGTACCATGATTTTTTTTTCAATGCAACACTTTACAATTATTTACATGAACCGCATAGAAGTCCGCAAAAAACCATACTGTTCTCCCGATATTAGCGGAAGGACAGTATGGCGAATTGGAGCTAAACGCTGCCTTTAGCTATTTTGATAACGTTCATAAGCAGCTTGGTATACTTCCAAATACCGGTCAACGCCTATTCCCTGGACTTGCTTGACATACTTGTCCCATTCGGAAAATTTCGCGTCGCCCGTAATAAATTTCGCCTCCATTTCCGTGATGAGGCTTTCGATATCCTTTCCGACCGTGCTCATAAATTCCGTCTCTTCATCCGTAAAGTTGAAATTATACCACAGCTCTTTGACGATATTCGGCTTCACCTTTTCGCCAACCGCTGTCGATTCCGGCAATGATTCGGAGCCCTTGAAATAATTTTGCTGCACGTAACCCGGGTAGCTGCCGCCCATCCAGGAAACATAGTCGGTCAGCGACTGATCGAGCGTTAGCCCTTCAGGATTATTTTTAATGGCATCCACAAATTCAAGCGTTCCATCGGCTTGCTTCGTGTAGGTTTCCCCTTCCTTGCCCATGAAAAAGAGCTGTGCCCCTTCATCGCTAAAGAAATAGTCCATCCAGCGGATCGTCGCTTCCGGATGCTCGTTCTTATCCGTAATGACGAAGGCGCCGGGCCATACCATCGGTACTTTAATGTGGCTATAGATTTGATCTCCATGAGGTCCTTTTAGAGCGCCGAGGCCAAAATACCCTTCTCCGTTAAATTGCGTCTTCGGGTTAGGATTGATTGTCGAGGCCAACAACCCTTTGCCCCCCTTGGCATATAAGGTTTTACTGTCCTGAGTAAAGATATCCTTATCAATCAGTCCTTCGCTATACAGCTTGTTCAGGAATTCCAGCAATTCCTTATTAGCATCCGTCAAACGGAAGAAACGCAGATTGTCGCTAGCCGGATCCATATCCACATATTTGTGCCCAAGACCGCGATTGCCGAGGCCCCAGGCCCCTTTCAACTGATCCATGAGCGGTCCGATGCCCGTTCCGCTGTACGGCAATTCATTCGCTTCACCGTCTCCGTTAAGGTCGGTGCTTTTGACGGCTTTTAAAAACTGGTAGAACTCATCGATCGTTTGAGGCTCCTTCAACCCCAGCTTGTCCAAATATTCCTGCTTCACCCAAAGCGGCGTCCCGATCAGCATCGGCAAAAATTCCGGACTGTAGAAGGTGGGGAAAGAATAAATATGCCCGTCCGGCATCGTCAGCGCTTTTCTTAGATCCGGATATTTATCCATCAGCTTTTGCAGGTTAGGCGCATATTTCATCATCGGGCCGTCCAGCTGGACGAAGCTTCCTTGAGCTCCGTATCTCATCAAATCCGCAGCAGGCATCCGGGCCGTAAAAAATGCGTCCGGGTAATCTCCGTTCGCCAGGGCAAGATTGCGTTTTTCCGTCAAACTATCAAAAGGAATGAACTGAAATTTAACGTTGATATTGGACATCGCGGCCATTTCCTTATAGACCAGACGCTCCTCAAAGGGAGTATTTCCGTTCGTTCCAGCCAGTCCGGTAAAGAAGGTAAGTTCAATGGGTTCTTTGACGATAGGCATTCCCGCTTCATTAAGGTTTACTTCCTTCGGGGTATCTGGGTTCGGCGAGCCTTCCCCCTTATTTTGACCTTCGGCCTCTCCTCCGCCGCAACCGGCGAGCAGACCGGCAATAATGACAAGCGACATAATGACATGGATCCATCTTTTCCTCAACATCGTATTGGTTCCCCACCTTTTCTGTGTTATGGATTACCCTTTGATCGCACCGATCATAACGCCTTTCACAAAATACTTTTGCAGGAACGGATACAGCAGAAAAATCGGTAGATTGGTTGCAATGACCGCCGCATATTTGACGGCCTCCTCGTCCATAATCGCCTGGGCATGAGAAGAGTCGGACGTATTGACCATCTGTTCCATTTGGCCTTGGATCAGAATTTCCCGCAAGAACAGCTGCAAAGGATATTTGCCGGGATCCGTCAAATAAATAAGCGCATTGAAGTAAGCGTTCCAATGGCCGACCGCATAGAACAACACCATCACCGCTAAAACGGGAGCGGACAGCGGAAGAACGATCCGCAACAGCGTACGGAGATCCGAGCATCCATCGATCGCTGCGGATTCCAGAAGCTCTCCGGGAATGCCGGACTGAAAAAACGTGCGCATAATGAGAATATTCCAGACCGACACCGCACCGGGAAGAATGAGCGCCCACATGGTATTGGTCAGCCCGAGCGATTTGACGACCATATACGTAGGAATTAAACCGCCGCCGAAAAACATTGTAAAGACGAATATTCCGGTAATGGCATTCCGTCCCCAAAAGCCGGAGCGGGATAACGGGTACGCCGCGAGCACTGTCATCACAAGATTAATGGCCGTACCAACCAGCGTATAAACAATTGTATTGGCATACCCCCTCATAAGTTCCCTATTTTCCAGTACCTTTCGGTAACCGGTCAGGCTTATATCAACCGGCCACAGCCACATATCCCCCGCGAGCACGGCTGAAGGATTGCTGATGGACGCGCTGATGACAAACAGGAGCGGATAGAGAATGATCGCGCAAACAATCATGAGCAAAGTGATATTAACGGCATCGAACCACTTATCCTTTGCGGTTCTTAGTTCCATGATGACCCCCCTCTTACCACAAGCTGGCCTGGTTCAGATATTTGGATGTTCGGTTCACCAGAAGCAGCAAAATAAAATTGACCACGGAATTGAACAATCCGACAGCGGCGGCAAAGCTGTATTGGGAACCCAGGATGCCGCTGCTGTACACATAGGTTGCAATGACATCGGAGCTCTCCTTGTTAAGGGAGTTCTGCATCAGAAATATCTTCTCAAATCCGACACCCATCAAAGATCCCGTATTCAGGATCAGCAGAATAACGATGGTGGAGCGAATGCCGGGCAGATTGATATGCCAAATCCGCCGCAGTCTGGAGGCTCCGTCTACCCGCGCCGCTTCGTGCAACTGGGGATCGATTCCCGCTAGCGCGGCAATGTAAATGATCGAGTTCCACCCCATCTGCTGCCAAACCCCGGACCAGACATAGATTGATTTAAACCATTCCGGCTTGGTCATAAAATAGATCGATTCCCCTCCAAAAGCCCGGATCACCGTGTTTACGATGCCGGTCGTAGGGGATAAGAACATGATGACCACGCCAACAACCACAACCGTAGACAAAAAATGGGGGGCATAAGTCACGATTTGCACGAACTTGCGCATGCGTTGCTGACGTACTTCGTTAATCATTAAAGCGATCATAATCGGCAGCGGGAACCCGGCGATAAGCTCATACAAACTGATGCCCAACGTATTGCCGATCAATCTCCAGAAAAAGTAGCTGTCAAAAAAACGCTCGAAATGCTTCAAGCCCACCCAGGGGCTGTCCCATATTCCTTTGGTTCCGATAAAGTCCTTGAACGCAATCTGCAATCCGTACATCGGCCAATAATGGAAAATGAGAAAATAGAGCAGCACCGGAGCGATGAGCAGATAGAGCTGCCAGTGCCGGCTCATTCGCTTACCGGCCTTCCTCAGCCTTTGGTTTGCTCTTGCCGTCCATGTATTTCCGGAAGATAACCGGGTATGGCTTTCCCGGACCGGATATCTGACCCGCTCCATCACAAATGCTCCCTCGCCAGTACTATCCAGTCCTCCACCCGATCGGTGCAAACGAGTACGGAAGGATACTGATGGTGGAATTTTTCCATCTCTTCGCGGTCATTAACCGTCCAGGCCGCAAGCTGAACTCCATTCGCTTCGCACCATTGGATGTAGGGTTCCGTAATGCAGGTATGCCTCATCTCAAGAGAACAGGCTCCAAGCTCTTTTATGAACGGCAAGAATGCAGGAGAACTGTTGCCGGCAATCAGCCCGATCGGAATCTCTCTATTAAGCCGTCGCACCCGAACCAGCGAATCATGATCAAACGAAGTAATGATCACCTGATCCGCCATATCCAGCTTTCGAATGAAATGGAGCACACGGGTTTCGAGCTCCGGATACATGACTCCCTGCTTTTTCAGTTCCAGATGAATTTGCACCTGTCCCTTCAACAACCTTAACGCTTCCTCCAGAGTGGGAATTTCCTCCTTCCCTTCTACCTGAAGTCGCTTTAATTCAGCCAGTGGATAATCCCCGATATTCCCCGTTCCGTCAGTCATTCGGTCCACCGTGTAATCGTGAAAAACGACGGGAACCCCATCTTTGCTGAGCTGCGCGTCCAATTCCAGGTCGGTAACGTCCAAGCTAAGGGCCGACCGGAAAGAAGATAAAGTGTTTTCCGGATATCGGACCGGATTTCCTCTGTGGGCAATCACTTTTGTGCTCATACAAGTTCAACTCCTTTTGGGCTGATGCGACTCATTTCTTGGCCCGGCGTGTAGCCGGGGCGAGGGTAAGCAAACCGCAGCAAGGCTTCAATAACCCCATCGCCGTAATTCCCCTCGGATACGTATTGGGCCTGTTTCTTCAGTTCGGGAGAGCTGTTGTTCACCGCCACTCCGATGGCGGCATGCTGCAGCATGTCCAGATCATTCATCTGGTTTCCGATGGCCATGATCTCGCTGCGGGCAATCCCTAAAGAATTTGCCAATTTCAGCATGGTCTCCCCTTTGGTATATTGGCGCGCTCCAATCTCCAAATAATTGTCTTCCGACTGAAGAGCGGCATACCGGTCCCGAAGAAACGGTTCATGCCTCTCCCAAAGCGATCGCACCGTCTCCATTGGACCTATAAGAATAACCTTATGGACATGGCGGGCGGTCCACTTGTCTTCTCCAATATCATCCAGACGACATCGTACGGACTCTTTGCGTTCATATTCCTGGACCTGAAGCGTTCGGCGAAACACCCGAACATCTTCTTCCCGAAACATAAGAACATCCGTTCCTTGGCGGTCCGCCTCCAGCAGCAGCACCGCCAAATCGGCGAGAGGCAGCAAATGCGATTGCATAATCCCTTCCTTTCCGGCCAAAATGGAACCGTTGCAGGCGATGTACGGGATATCCAACTGCAGTTCTTCGGCGATTCGATAAGCAGTCAAATGCGGCCTCCCCGTAGCCAAAGTAAATAACCCTCCCTGTTCCCGAAAGCGGTTCACAGCTTCCAGTACCCTTCTGGTTAACCGATGCTCTTCCGAGAGAAGCGTACCATCCAAATCACTAACAACAAGACGTATGCGGCTCAACGACTCTCTCTCCTATCTTGCAAGCTTTTTGAAAGACAGCAAAAAGGAGACGCTGAGGACAAAAACAACCCAAATCCACGCATCAATACGCGGTAAGGCTGCTTCTGGGTTTTCTCAACGTCTCCACCCGTAGGCACTATTCATCTTCAAACTAACGTTTTCCTGCATGCCGCCTTTGCCGAAATCATTCCAAAAATCCGGATTGCCGATAGAAACATAATCGGCCCCGCTGCGTAATGCCGTACCGATCTCCTCCTGACTTCGGATCAATCCGCCCGCAATCAAAGGATTGTCGATTCTCTTCTTGAATTCGCCGATGATTCTCGGCATAAGTCCAGGCATGAGTTCGACCTCGTCCGGCTCACATTGTTGGATCATTCGAATCGCCGTTTCCACCGCTGCCGTATCAATGGCAAACACCCGTTGGATCGACTTGATTCCAGCATGTTTTGCTGCTACGACCATATTGCTTTTCGTTGTGACGATTCCTTCGACAGCGAATACCTCAGCCAAATATTCAATAACCGAGGTGTCCCGGCCAATCCCGCCCACCATTTCAACATGCACGTAAATCTGCTTGTTTTTTTTACGCAATTGCTTAACGATATCGTCCAGCGTCATGATGTTTCCCGCCATCAGAATAACTCGCTTGACCTTGCTGTCGGCCGCCGCAGAAATCATGTCATCTTGAGTGATAGAGGCGATAATGGGATAGTCGCTTATGATGATCACCTCTTTAGCCGATCTGTGTTCAGTATAACGTTCATATATCAGAAGAATGTCGGAGTTTTGTTTGTTTTTTGTAAAATACGGCCTTGGATCTTAGGATTCCGTCCGTTCCGTTTGTTCACGAGCTTCCGCAGAACGAAGCACCTTACGCATATTTTTCTCGAATTTGGCGCGCGGTACCAACACACTGTGCTTACATCCGACGCATTTAATGCGGATATCCATGCCCATCCGAATAATTTCCATTTCGTTGCTGCCGCAAGGATGGTTTTTTTTCATTTGCACGATATCGCCCAACTGAAAAGATTTACGCTCCATAGCTTACTCCCCCGATCTTATTCCATATTACTCTCCATCCTAAATCTACATTTTAGGCCTTCTGATGCTAAGCGTTCATCTCGGCTTGCTCCAGCGCTTCCTTCGCATAAGTCTGAATCAGCCGCTCGATGTCGGCCCGAAGAGCCGGCGGGCATTCCACGGCGATTCGAATGACGTATTCGCTGGCCGTTAGCGACTGGATGCCCAAGACGCTCGGGACCTGAGGGACTTGCCCCTGCTCATCCTTCAAGCGCTGCATGGCCCCTTGCAGGAGCTCTACGCACCCCTCCAGCTTCCGGGTGTTGCTAAACGGTAAATCGACCACCGCCAATGCCGTCCCCACCGAAAAATTCGTCACGTTCGTGATCATCCCGTTAGGGATAATGTGAACCTCTCCCGTCCAGCTCACGAGCCGCGTGGAACGAAGACCGATGATTTCCACCGTCCCTTTGAGGTTGCCGGTTTGGATGACGTCACCGACGGCAAATTGATCCTCCAGGATAATGAAAAAACCGGTAATGACATCCTTCACCAAACTCTGGGCCCCGAAACCAATCGCAAGTCCAAGGACTCCGGCTCCCGCCAGCAGCGGTGCCAACTGAAAGCCCAGCTCGCCCAGCACTAGCATCACCATAATGAAGTTGCTGGTGATGCTGGTCACGTTTTTCAGCAACTCACCAACCGTAACCAATCGCCGCGGGTTCATCTGCAATCGGTTTTTTTCCCGTTTCTGCAACGACCGATCGATTAAACGGAAGACGACACGAACGAACAAACGGATCAGCACAAAAATAAGGATGATTTTGATCCCCGCATAAAACACATTCATCCACATATCCATATCTGTAAACCAATTCCATATATTGTCTCTCCAGATGTTGGCCTTCGCCCCCAGCATATCTATCAATCCTTTTTAAGATTTCCTAACTCGACTTGTTAGAGCTTGATGCTATCATAGCCCATCCCTTGTCGGGAGTAAATCCCCCGAATCTCTACCGATTCCGAAACGACAATTTCTTTAACGACCCCTAAAGCCGTTTGCGGAAACTGAATCGATAACGCACACCCAGCGGTGATTTCTTTTGGAGTGGGACAAAGATCGATCTCGATCTCGGCATACTCCAACAGCATCTCGGCACGTAATGCTTGTTGTGTTGAATCAAAAGCCATCACCAACCAATCTTCTTCCACGCTGATCCCTCTCCTTTTTGCCTAATGAGACTTTCGTACGAGTATATAATAAGCGTTTCTTCCATATACTATCTACTAATTCTTGGAGGTGCGGACCGTTTCGCACTTGAACCTACGCGGAAAGGAAGATTCCATGTCACAGATTCAACCGACGATTCCAGAGCAAGAAATTCCTTATTTGAAAATCCCTCACACCGAACCCGGCATTCATTCGGCGATCATCCACCGGTTGCTTCTGCATTTTGGACAGGTTGCCCCCGGGCAAGAGATCGTCATCATCTGCATCGGGACAGACCGTTCCACCGGCGATTGCTTGGGACCGCTGGTCGGCAGCGCATTGGCCAAATATCGCAGCTCGCAATTTTACCTTTACGGCACCTTGGAGGAGCCGGTACATGCCATGAATTTAAAAGAAACGCTGGAGCAGATTCATGCGCGATTCGTCGATCCTTATATTATCAGCATTGACGCCTGTCTCGGCCAAACGTCCAGCGTAGGTTCCATTCAAGTCGTCCAGGGCCCGTTGCGCCCCGGTGCAGGGGTGAATAAAGAATTACCGCCGGTCGGCGATATCCATCTTACAGGCATCGTCAATGTCGGCGGCTTCATGGAATACTTCGTATTGCAAAATACGCGTTTAAGTCTGGTCATGCGACTTTCAGAAATCATTTCAACCTGCTTGTATACAGCGATCAAGGAGTGGACTCGGGGAACAATTTCCCTTGCCCGGCGAGAGCTATAGCTTCGCGCTCCTCCGGAGAAAGCGCATGCGTCGACTCTCCTTTCTCCAGGCCTTTGGCATATACAAAGGAACCATCGCGATTATAAAGTCCCGTAATGACCACACCGTCTTGCCGATCGTTGATGAACGCAATCGAGAAGCTTAGATCGTTCCCTTTCTCGCCAAACGCATTATATCGTTTGATACCGATTTTTGACTTTTGCAAAGGGATCCATTTTTGAATTTGTGCGAGCTGCTGCCCTTGCTGATCTTGGAGATCTTCAATTTTACCCTGTTGCATTTTCAAATCGATCAGCAAGCTTTCCAGATCGTCGATACCGGTCTCTTTCATCATAAGCTCATATCTTTTCTTCATCTTGCGCAATTTACTTCCTTGAATCAGATTCCAAACCAACAGCCATAGAATCAGGAGAACTAAACCTCCAACGATCCAGCTCAATTGCTCAAAGATGAGATCATTCCATTCCTGCATGCGACTGTCTACTCCTCCATGCTTGAGATCAATTTATCATTTTTAAAATTGCGTCGATTAATGCTTGAAGCTCCGCCTCTGTCGTCATATACCCTACGCTAGCGCGGATGGCTCCGCCTTGCAGAGTCCCGGCGGTCCGGTGACCCAATGGCGTGCAGTGATAACCGGCACGAACGGCGATACCGTACTCCCTATCCAGCGTAAATGCGATTTCGGAGGCATCTCGTCCATCAATCGTAAATGCCACGATGCCCGTTCGCGGCTTACCGATTTCCGGGCCGATCAGACGAACTCCCGGAATTGCCTGCAACTCTTTCATTAAATATTGCGTCAGTCCCCACTCGTGCCGGTGAATCCGCTCCACCCCGCGCTCCAGGACCGTCTCTACTCCGGCACCTAAACCGGCAATTCCCGGGGTATTCACCGTCCCCGCCTCGTATCGATCAGGCCGAACGGCCGGCTGCTCACTTTCCTCAGACTGGCTTCCTGTCCCCCCATGATGCAGCGGCTCCAAATCAATATCCGGATGAATATACAATCCTCCTGTTCCTTGAGGACCCAGCAATCCTTTATGACCCGGGAAGGCAAGCAAATCAATCCCCAGTTCTTGCACATTTACGGGATAACATCCGGCCGTTTGTGCGGCATCGACCAGGATAACGGCTCCGTTCGCATGAGCCATGCGGCTTAATTCTTGGATCGGCAAAATACATCCGAGCAGATTCGAACTATGAGAACATACAAGTAAACGTGTACGAGACTGAAAAAGTTTCTCCACCTGCCGCAAATCCAATTGGCCCTGGCGATCCACTTCTGCATAATCGACTTTGATCCCCAAAGTTCGTTTTAAGAACTCCAACGGACGCCTTACCGAATTATGCTCTACTGTCGTAGCCACCACATGATCTCCCGGCTTCAACCAGCCTTTTATGGCTAAATTCAAAGCCGTCGTGGCGTTGGACATCAACGCGATATCGTTTGGATTGGCAACCCCAAACAATTTCGCCAGCTTAACACGGGTGTTGTACAGCACCCTTCCCGCCTGCAGCGCCATCCCATGATTTCCGCGCCCCGCATTGGCGGCTGGTCCGTTTAGTATTTCCAACATCACTTCCCCTACCCTAGGAGGTTTTGGCCAAGATGTGGCTGCATGATCCAGATAGATGACCGATTTCGTTTCGCGCACCAACATGATTCCCTCCCTCGGATAGTTAAGTTTCATATCTCCTGTCATACGTCCGGATGACAGACCAAGAAATGACATACCCTTCTTTCTCAAGCCCCTCCGCTTCAGGCTATCCAAAAGATGGATATGTCATTTCATTTATCCGTTAGCTCAGCATATCAAGAATTCGTTGCAAGTCCTGCTGGCTATAATAGTTAATTTCAATTTTTCCTTTGTCTTTGTTCGCTTTGATCTTGACGGTCGTCTTATATCGTTCTCGCAAACTTTCTTCCACCTCTTCGATATAAGGATCCCGTTTCTTTCCGGCCGCTTTCGGTTTTTCTTGCTTTTTGCGATCCAGTTGCTGTACCGCATCCTCCAGATCCCGAACGCTCCATTCATGTTCGATGCACTGCTGGGCCAACTGTTTGATCGTGGTTGGATCCTTTAGTCCAACCAAAGCCCGAGCATGTCCCATCGATAATGTTCCACGTGAAACATATTCTTTAACCTCTTCCGGCAAGGACAACAATCGCAAAAAGTTAGCGATATGAGAACGGGATTTGCCAACCTTCATCGAGAGTTCTTCCTGCGTCAACTGGAATTGATCCATAAGCCCTTGATAAGCTACAGCCACTTCCATCGCGTTCAAATTCTCCCGCTGCAGGTTCTCGATCAGCGCAATTTCCATCACCTGCTGATCGGAGAAGCTCCGAACCACCGCAGGAATCGTAGCATTTCCGCAATATTGCGAGGCGCGGAATCGCCGCTCCCCGGCAATAATCTCGTAACCTTTTAGTACGCTGCGTACAATAATCGGTTGAATAACCCCATGCTGCCGAATCGATTCGGCCAATTCCCGTATAGCTTCTTCGTCGAAGGTCTTACGTGGTTGGTACGGGTTGGCACGAAGCTGATTGAGCGGGATTTCTATCACCTTATCATCATCCTGGATGGACAGCGCCGGAATTAGGGCATCTAATCCTTTACCCAATCGTTTATTCATAAGATACCACTTCCTTTGCCAACTCAAGATAAACTTCCGCGCCTTTTGAACGAGGATCGTACGTAATAATCGATTGACCATGAGACGGCGCTTCGCTTAATCGTACATTACGCGGAATTACAGTCTTGTACACTTTCTGTTGGAAATACTTCTTCACCTCTTCAATCACTTGAATCCCCAAATTCGTTCTGGCATCAAACATCGTCAACAACACCCCTTCGATTTGCAGGGACGTGTTCAAATGCTTTTGGACCAATCGAACCGTATTCAGCAATTGACTCAGTCCTTCCAATGCGTAATATTCACATTGAATAGGAATAAGCACGGAATCGGCTGCGGTCAACGAATTGATCGTCAAGATGCCAAGCGAAGGCGGGCAATCGATCAAAATGTAATCGTACAAGTGCCGAATCGGCTGTAACGACTTTTTGAGCCTCACTTCGCGAGATATCGTTGGAACCAACTCGATTTCCGCACCGGCCAGTTGAATCGTAGCCGGGATAATGTGCAAATTTTCGATTTCGGTATGTGCGATGGCTTCCTTCGGATGAACCTCATTGATCAGCACGTCATAAATACAGTTTGCGACATCCGCTTTATTAATGCCAACACCGCTCGTCGTATTCCCCTGGGGGTCAATGTCGATCAGCAGTACCTTTTTTCCGATGGCAGCTAGTCCCGCTCCCAAATTGACGGAAGTCGTCGTTTTTCCGACGCCTCCTTTTTGGTTAGCTATGGCTATGATTTTAGACAATCCAGTTCACCTCAATATAATAGAAGAATCTCTTTGTAGTACTCATGTACGCATTCTAGGCTGTCGCTACAAAAAGACCAATAGCAATGCGTGGTGAATTCACCTGCCGGTCGAAATCGACAATCCAAAACCGTGAATTCGAGCATCTACCGATCTGTATCCACCACCGTATTATCCACATGTGTATAACAGATCCGGAGTCGGCTCCATTTTCCGGCCTATCGTTCAAGACCGAAAAAGAAGCTGACCTGCAACCTCGCGGTTTAAGGTCAGCGAGTGGGTTTTATGAACGTTTCGGAATTTGAATCACAATCTCGTAATGATCTTCATGATCCTTTTCTTCCGTTTTAATTTGCAAGCCCGAGCCGGTAACCATGTCAATGGATTGGCGAATCGTATTCAGGGCCAGACGAACATCCTTGGTAAAGGATATTCGTTTTGATGTGGACTTCTTGTTCTTAGCCACTTCATTATAGAAGGCAATTCGAGCTTCCGTTTGTTTCACATTCAACTCTTTTGCGATGATTTCATTCAGGACTTTCAATTGCACCTCTTCCGAGTCCAAAGACAGCAAAGCACGCGCATGACGTTCTGTAATTTTCCGTTCCATCAGCGCCGTCTTTACGCCATCCGGAAGCTGCAGCAGCCTGATTTTGTTGGCGATCGTCGATTGACTTTTTCCTAGCCGTTGAGCCAAGCTTTCCTGCGTTAACTGATGCAAATCGATCAAATTTTGGTAAGCCATGGCCTCCTCGATCGAGGTCAGGCCTTCTCTTTGAAGATTTTCAATCAAGGCAATCGAAGCCGCCTGTGAATCGTTGAAATCACGCAAGATAGCAGGAATAGATTCAAGACCCAGCTTTTTGACGGCTCGCCAGCGACGTTCACCGGCAATAATTTCGTATTTCTCATTCCGGTAACGAACGACAATCGGTTGGATCACGCCATGCGTACGAATCGTTTGGCATAGCTCATCGATTTTCTCGTCGTCAAAGATCGTCCGCGGCTGATAAGGACTGCCGACAATTTCCTCCACCGGAATTTGTCTTACTTCATCTCCGCTGCTTCGTTCGGTTAACCCAAACAATTTAGAAAATTGTTCTTTCATTCCGTCAATTACCACCTAGTTTCATAGTGACATAAGGCCAAGCCTTACGGATCATCCCCGCAGGATGACATTGCTCTAAACGAAATGCATCGTAAACAAATCCGATATATCTATTCTACCACTTTTTCCTCTATAATCCTATTCTCTTATGATGAGAAGTTGTAGAAAAGAGAGTCGTTTTTTCTGCATAAGGACAAAAAAATCCCCCTAGCTATGTTTCACGTGGAACAATTTGCTAAGGGGAATAAGGCTCATGTTATAACAACGGTGTTTTGAGCGGTATACCCGCTTTTCTTGGGTACTTCTTGGGCGTAGGGGCTATTTTCTTGATCATCACTAAATGGCGCTCCGAGTTTTCCAATGGCAGCGAAAATTCCGGTGTATCGATCCATTTCCCTTTGAGTTCGGTTAAACTTCGGGTTGCTTCTCTCACTTCTTCCTCCGGGTTGCTGCCTTTCATCGCAACGAATAACCCGCCGGGTTGAGCAAACGGCAAACAAAACTCATTAAGGACCGCCATACGGGCAACTGCTCGGGCAGTAACCAGGTCAAAAGCGTCCCGAAGCTCTTCCTGACGCCCCAAGTCTTCGGCACGCCCATGCAGCAGGCGAACCTGCGACAAGCCCAATTCATTCACCACATGCTGCAAAAACTGGATCCGTTTGTTCAGGGAGTCCACGATCGTGAGTTGCACATGCGGAAAACAGATTTTTAAGGGGAGGCCGGGAAACCCCGCTCCCGAGCCGATATCCGCCATAGAACCGATCTCCCCGATCGGAACATGAAAAGCCAAGGTAAGCGAATCATAGAAATGTTTAATATAGACCTGCTCCCGTTCGGTAATCCCGGTCAAGTTCATCTTTTCATTCCATTCAACCAATACCTCGTAATATCGTTCGAATTGCTTCAACTGCTGCGCCGACACCTCGATGCCGTGACTCTGGAGCAACGTGCAAAAATGGGCTTGTATCGAATCCAATGGTTACCCTCCCGCAGCCGTGACCCGGTTATAGTGCTCCAAATATACGAGCAGAATTGAAATATCCGCCGGTGTGACCCCCGAAATCCGCGAGGCTTGCCCGATTGAGATCGGCCGGATTTTGGACAGCTTTTGCCGCGCTTCCATCGCCAGACCTTGGATATCGTCATAGTTGATCGATTCGGGTAATTTCTTCTTTTCCATTTTTTGTAACTTTTCAACATGGAGCAACTGTTTCTCGATATAACCGGCATACTTGATTTGAATTTCAACTTGCTCCCGCATCTCTTCATCGAGCTCGAGCTCGGATGGAGAAATCGAAGCAATATGGGCATACGTCACTTCCGGACGCCGCAAAATGGTGAGCAAATTGCTTCCGTCCTGAATCGGCGCGGAACCAATCGATTCCAGCAGCGGATTGATCTCCGCAGGACGAATCTTCGTCGACTTCAACCGTTCGATCTCTTGCTCGACCTTCTGTTTCTTATCCAGGAACCGTGCATACCGTTCTTCCGAGATCAACCCGATTTCATGGCCCAGCGGTGTCAACCGCAAATCGGCATTGTCGTGGCGCAGCAGCAACCGGTATTCGGCGCGCGATGTAAGCAAACGGTACGGCTCATTCGTCCCTTTGGTCACCAAATCGTCAATCAATACACCGATGTAGCCTTGCGAGCGGTCCAGCACAACCGGCTCCTTGCCTTGTACCTTGCGCGCCGCGTTGATCCCGGCCATAATGCCTTGTCCCGCCGCTTCCTCATAGCCGGAGGTTCCGTTGATTTGCCCCGCTGTAAACAAGCCGGGCAATCGTTTCGTCTCCAGGGACGGCCACAGTTGCGTCGGCACGACCGCATCGTATTCGATCGCATAACCGGTCCGCATCATTTGCACGTTTTGCAGACCCGGTACGGAGCGCAGCATTTTCAACTGGACCTCTTCCGGCATGCTGGTCGAAAAGCCCTGAACATAATATTCGGACGTATTTTTGCCTTCCGGCTCCAGGAAAATCTGATGCTTCGGTTTATCGCTAAACCGTACGATTTTGTCCTCGATGGACGGACAGTAACGGGGCCCCGTGCCTTCGATTACACCGGAGAACATCGGAGCGCGATGCAGATTGTCCGTGATAATCTGATGCGTCTCCTCGGAGGTGTACGTCAGCCAGCAAGGCAACTGCTCGTTGTCCGATTCTTTCGTCTCGTACGAAAAAAACTTCGGCTTCTCGTCCCCCGGCTGAATCTCCGTTTGCGAGAAATCGATCGAGTCCTTATGCACCCGCGGCGGCGTTCCCGTCTTGAAGCGAACCAGCTCAAAGCCCAGCTCCTTCAAGTTTTGCGACAGGCGCACCGACGGCTGCTGATTGTTCGGACCACTTTCGTACATCAGCTCGCCCATGATGATTTTTCCGCGCAGATACGTACCGGTCGTCAGCACGACCGCTTTTGCCCGATACTCCGCGCCGGTCTTCGTGATCACGCCAACGCAATGGCCGTCTTCAACGATCAGCTCCTCGACCATCCCTTGGAGCATCGTCAAATTCGGCTCCTTCTCCACCGTTTCCTTCATCGCGTGTTGATACGAAAATTTATCCGCCTGCGCGCGCAGCGCATGAACGGCCGGGCCTTTCCCGGTATTAAGCATCCGCATTTGGATGAACGTTTTGTCGATGTTGCGGCCCATTTCGCCGCCCAAGGCATCAACCTCGCGCACGACATGGCCTTTTGCCGGACCTCCGATCGAAGGATTGCACGGCATAAAAGCAACCATATCCAAATTGATCGTCACCATCAGCGTTCGGCAGCCCATCCGCGCTGCCGCTAATGCCGCCTCGCAGCCTGCATGTCCCGCGCCAACCACGATCACCTCATAGTTTCCGGCAGCGTAACCCATGTATCGTCAACCTCCTTTACCCTACACCATTCAAACTCTATCCGTATCATCATACCATGAACAAGCGCTGCTGATACCAGAGGCCGCTTATTTCCCCAAACAAAATTGCGAAAAAATCTGATCGATCAGCGCATCCGGCGCCGAATCCCCGACCACCTCGCCCAACTGCTCCCAAGCGTACCGTACATCAATTTGCAGAATATCGATCGGAATCCCGCTATCCGCCGCCTCGTAGGCATCCGCCAGCGACTGCTTGGCCTTCTTCAGCAAAGCGATATGCCGCACGTTACTAACATACGTCAGGTCGTTCGACTCCAACTGCCCCCCGAAGAACAGACGGGCGATAGCCTCCTCCAGATGATCCAGCCCTTCCTCCGTTTTGACCGACAATTCGACGATCGCTTCCTCGGAAAAATAACGCCGGACCACCTCCCGATCCAACTGCTGCGGTAAATCCATCTTATTCAAAAGCACGATCGTGGACCGCCCCTTCAGTTGTTCCATCAAGGCGATTTCGTCCTCGTGCAGCGCCTCGGCGCTATTGAGCACGAGCAGAATCAGGTCCGCTTCGCTCACCGCCGCTCTGGAGCGCTCCACGCCGATCTGCTCAACGACATCCATCGTCTCGCGGATCCCCGCCGTGTCGAGCAGCTTCAGCGGGATATTGTTGATCGTCACGTATTCTTCGATCACGTCCCGCGTCGTCCCGGGAATATCGGTGACGATCGCTTTGTTCTCGCGGGACAGGGCGTTCATCAGCGAGGATTTGCCGACATTCGGGCGGCCGACGATCGCCGTCGTAATCCCCTCGCGCAAAATTTTGCCCTGGTCCGCCGTCTTCAGCAGCGCGTCGATGCCTTCCGACACCTCCGCGCACTTCTCCTTGATAAACGCCATCGTCATCGATTCCACATCATGCTCGGGATAATCGATGTTCACTTCGATATGCGCCAGCGTCTCGATCAGCGTATGGCGCAGCTTGCCGATTTGGCGCGACAGCTGGCCTTCGACCTGCTTGAGCGCCACGGAGAACGCCCGATCCGACTTGGAGCGGATCAGGTCGATGACCGCCTCCGCCTGCGACAGGTCGATCCGCCCGTTCAGGAACGCGCGCTTCGTGAACTCGCCCGGCTCGGCGAGGCGAATGCCGCGCTGCTGGAGCAGCAGGTCCATCACGCGTTTGACGGAGATGATCCCGCCGTGCGTACTAATCTCCACCACGTCTTCCGTGGTGAAGGAGCGCGGCGCGCGAAAGACGCTGACGAGCACCTCCTCAAGCTTGTCGCCCGTCGCCGGGTCCACGATAAAGCCATAGTGTACCGTATGGCTTTCCGCCTCCGGCAGCGCCGTCTTGGCGCGGAACAGCCGCCCCACTTCGCTGATCGCCTCCGGCCCGCTGACGCGGATCACGGCGATGCCGCTTTCGCCCACCGCCGTCGCTATCGCTGCAATTGTATCGCTAAGCATTAGCTTCACCTCGCTAGTTGTTTGTTGTATTTCAATGAAGAATATTCGTGAATTTCGCAGCTCCGCTGGTCGTATGATCCTACGATCGCTGTTGTTCGCGGATTTCTTGGATTGGACTAAATTCAAAAGTTGTAGAAATCCGCTCACAAAGGCGAACGCTCCGCTTCTTCGGATTCATACGCCCCTCTCCGCCCCCAATTCACTCACCTTCGGAGCATCCATCCTCACGCTTTTCTCCAACCTAAGCGCATCTCCGTAGGAGACAGCGCCTCCTTGCACGTAGTCACACATCAACCGCCTTCCGTCTATCCACGCTCTCCCTTCGTAGCATCCGCCCTCACGCTTTGCTCCAACCTAAGCGCATCTCCGCAGGAGACAGCGCCTCTTTGCACGTAGTCATGCCTCAACCGCCTACTGCCTATCCACGCTCTCCTTCGTAGCATCCGCCCTCACGCTTTGCTCCAACCTAAGCGTATCTCCGTAGGAGACAGCGCCTCCTTGCACGTAGTCACACATCAACCGCCTACTGCCTATCCACGCTCTCCTTCGTAGCATCCGCCCTCACGCTTTGCTCCAACCTAAGCGCATCTCCGTAGGAGACAGCGCCTCCTTGCACGTAGTCACTCCTCAGCCGCACGCAGCCTCTCACGCTCCCCTTTCGGCAGGAGCACCTATAGTAGAGGCGGGCCCCACAGGGGCGAGAAGCCGGCTCCTATCACCAAAGTCCCTCGGGTGAACCGACAGAAGCAGTCATGAGCAGCACGGTTTACCAGGTATCCCGGGTGCTCCCAAAGTAAGACGTACCCCGAAGGGGGGAAAAGCGTTCCATGCACCAACGTAGAGCGCATCCCCGAAGGGGACAGCGGGCAGGAGCGCCTCTTTCCCTCCAACGTTCCTCTAGTTTGCGGGAGCCCAGAGGGCAGCAGGCCCTCGGACGCCCTCCCTTACGGTAAGGGAGGGATGGGGAGGGTTGAGATCAAAAAAAATGACGCCCCCCCAGCTTACGCCGAGCAAACGTCACCTGCGTCTCATTCATTTGCTGTGCTTCAGAGTAATAACGACCCGCCGGTTGGGCTCCTCGCCTTTACTGTAAGTTTTGACCTCCGGGTGATCCTGAAGTTTGGAATGAATCACTTTGCGCTCCTGCGGCGACATCGGCTCGAGCGTGACTTCTTTACGCGTACGCACGACCCGTCCGGCCAATCTGACAGCAAGCTCCTCCAGCGTTTTTTTCCGGCGTTCCCGGAAGTTTTCGGCATCGAGCACGATGCGGATGAAGCTGTCGGAATAACGGTTGGCAATGATATTCGCCAAATATTGCAGTGCGTCGAGGGTTTGCCCTCTCCGCCCGATCATTAAGCCCAAATCTTGGCCCGAAATGTTAAGCACGGTATGGTCTTTGCCATGGGCGACTTCGACTTTGACGTCCAAGCCCATATTCTCGCCGACCTCCCGAATGAATGACGCCGCCTCCGCATAGGGATCCTTCTCGCCCACCTTCGCCTCCCCCTTCATCTCGGAAGCGGACGAAGAGGGTACCGGTGCGGTCCTATTCGGGGTGGGCACGGATGCAGGTGCAGGGTCTTCAAGCAAAGTAAGCTCAACCTTCGCTTCCCTTACCCCAATCAGTCCCAGGAATCCTTTTGACGGCTGCTCCAACACGTTCACGGCGACTTTATCCTCGGTGGTGCCGAGCTTGGCCAATCCTTGTCTAACAGCATCTTCAATGGTTTTTCCCGACGTCACGATTTTATTCATTTCGATTTTTTGGCCTCCTTGGCACCCTTACCGGGATGACCGGCTTTTAGATTGGAGCCGCCCCGCTTCTTCCCGGAACCGGAAGTAGAACCGCCGCCTCCGCCTGCCGTCGCGGCAGCCGTAGCTATAACCGGATCTTTCTTGCGGTAGATAAAGAAGTTTTGCGCAATCGTGTACAGGTTACTGAAAATCCAGTACAGCGGCAACGCTGCGGCAAAATTGTACGCCATGACAAAAATCAAAACCGGATAAACCCACATCATAAACGCCATCGGGCCTTGCATGCTTTGCGGGTTCATGCTCGACATCATCTTCGTTTGGATGAACGTCGTCAATGCCGCGACCGCCGGCAAAATGAACAATTTATCGGGCTCCCCGAGCTGCAGCCACAAGAAGGAATGCTCCCGGATCGCCGAATTGTAGTAAATTGAGTTATACAACGCAATGAACACCGGCATCTGAATGATCAGCGGGAAGCAACCCGCCATCGGATTAACCTTGTGTTCCTGAAATAGCTTCATCGTCTCCTGCTGCTGTTTCTCCGGATTATCCTTAAATTGTTCACGGATCTTCTGGAGCTGCGGCTGAATGGCCTGCATCGCCTTCGAACTCTTCACCTGCTTCAGGGTCAACGGCAGAATCAAGGTCCTCACGATCAGCACCATAATTAAAATCGCTATGCCATAAGCACCGTTAAACCATTCTGCAAACGTATCCAGCGCAAGTGAGAAATAGTACACCACATTTGCGGTCCACCACGATCCAGTTGCCCTCATATCTTCCGTCGTGGTTGCCTGATGTGCATTCTGCGGAGCACAGCCTGCGAGAACCGCTACCATCACGACCGCCAGAAGGAGAAGAAGCCATCTTCTTCGGTTAGTCATCAATCGCGACACTTCAAAACCCCTCTCTTAACCTATCCATTCATCGTAAATCATAACATATTTGTAGGGACAAAGAAAACAAGCCTGCCTAACGCCCGGGAGCCCGCAGCAGCGACGCTTTCCGAAGCACATGAAGCACGCTTTTTTCAAGGTCTTTGTACTCCATTCCAACGGCCCCGCTCCGCACGATCAGGATCAGGTCGACATGGTCGCGAATCTCCGCTTCATGCAGCCGGACGATCTCCTTCAACATACGACGCATCCGGTTGCGAACGACGGCGTTTCCGATTTTTTTACTGGCCGATACCCCCAGCCGAAAACGTTCGATTTCCGGTTTGTTGGACCAGTACACCACCAGTTGGCGATTCGCAAAAGACTTGCCAAACCGGTAGATACGGTTAAAATCGGCGCGATTTCTCAAACGAAGTTGTTTATGCACGAGCTATCTCCTTGATTCATACTTCTAAATAGTATAGACCAAACGTCGCCGCAACGATCAAGTATAAAAAAAAGACCACCGCGGTGGTCTTTACGCACGCTTTACGCACTCAGTACTTTTCTGCCTTTGAGACGACGAGCAGCGAGAACCTTGCGGCCGTTTTTCGTGCTCATTCTTTTACGGAAACCGTGAACCTTTTTACGTTTGCTCACATTCGGTTTGAAAGTTGGTTTCATCTATCGCACCCCCTTACAGGAATATCATTATCTGTATGTTTACAATTCCAGATCCACAGAAAATGCCTTTATACATTTAATCACACCGCCTAGAAAAAGTCAACCGAACTTCCGCCCCTTCCTCCGCTTCTCGCTTTCAATTATTCACAATCCACAGCTTTCCTCATTTGAAAAACCACTCCGCATATAAGTTATGCACATGTGGAAAAGTATTTTTAACTGTCGGGACGGGTTGAAGAAACGCTTTCACAAAAAAAGTTTACAGCCGATTCGAATCGGTGTATATTTAAATTTATAAGTTGTATACAAGTATACATTAGTGGAAAAAGGGGGCTTTTTTCGATGAAATTAGGCATGGTTGGGCTTGGAAAAATGGGCTTCCATCTCGTTCTGAATCTGCTGGAACATGGACATGACGTTGTTGTCTACGATATGAATCCGCAGTCCGTAGCGGGCGCGGCCGAGAAAGGCGCGGTTCCCGCCGCCAGCCTGGACAAGCTTGTCGCTTCTTTGGAAACGCCAAGACGGATTTGGATCATGGTTCCGGCCGGCGCCCCGCTGCGATCGGTTGTCGATACGCTGGCTCCTCTGTTGGATCCAGGCGATGTCGTTATCGACGGGGGAAATTCGCATTATAAGAATTCGCTGGAGCTATCGGAGCAACTGGCGGCTCGGGGGATCCGCTTTCTCGATGTCGGTACCTCGGGCGGCGTCGAAGGCGCGGAGCAAGGCGGCTGCTTCATGATCGGCGGCGAAGAAGAAGCTTTCCGGTGGATGGAGCCGATCTTCCGCGATATCGCCGTATCCGGCGGCTATCTGTATGCCGGTCCGTCCGGCAGCGGCCATTTTCTCAAAATGGTCCATAACGGGATCGAATACGGGATGATGCAAGCCATCGCCGAAGGTTTCGAACTGCTCGACAAAAGTCCGTATGACTACGATTTTGAACAGGTCGCCCGGGTGTGGTCGAACGGTTCGGTCATCCGCAGTTGGCTGATGGAGCTGACGCAAAACGCTTTTGCCAAAGATCCAAAGCTGGAAGGCATCCGCGGAGTCATGCACTCCTCAGGCGAAGGCAAATGGACGGTGGAGACCGCGCTGGACCTGCAGGCCAACGCACCGGTGATCGCCATGTCGCTGTTCATGCGGTACCGTTCGCTCCAGGAGGACACGTTCCACGGCAAGGTTGTTGCAGCACTTCGCAACGAGTTCGGCGGCCATGCGGTAGAATCGTCCAAATAATCATCTGCTCCTCATCTGAAAATTCAACAAAACCTGCAGCGAGTTTCCCCATCCGGCGAATTTCATGCTATGATCGAAGTATTTAAGTTTCCACGATCACCAAGCGGGATAATATCCCTTGGAATAGGAGAAATATCGCATGCAATACCCTTCTTCCTGGTTAAAAAGCAGTTCGCTCGGCGAAGCGATCGCCGCGGAGCTGCGGCTGCAAATCATCAGCGGCACAATCAAGCCGGGCGCCGTCCTGTCGGAGAACCGCATCGCCGCGGATTTCGGCACGAGCCGCTCCCCGGTACGCGAGGCGCTAAAAACGCTCTCCGGTGAAGGACTGATCAGCCTCCAGCGCATGGGTGCGGTCGTCAACGGCCTGAGCCTGCAGGACGTCGACGAATTGTACGATGTCCGTTATTTGATCGAAAGCTTCGCCTCGCAGCGGGTGGCCGAAAATCCCGAAACGCTGCTCGCTCCGCTCGCGCAAATCATCGACAAAATGGAGTTGGCCGGCAAGCACCGGGACATCGTCGATTTCGCTTATCAGGATCTCTGTTTTCACGAAACGATTATCGCCGGAGCCAAGCACACGCGCATCCTGCACCTATGGACCAGCATTCGCCAAATCGTGATGACGGTGATGCTGATTACGACGCGGGAAGTGTTGTCGCAAGGCGAGGACAAAATCGATTATGTCATCGGCAAGCACCGTAAGCTGCTGCAGGGACTGGAGTCCCGAGATGCCGGAATCATCGGGCGAAACGTGAAGGAGTACTTCGCCGACTCGCACCGCACGTTGCATACGAGCATCCCTCAATAAACCAATAAGGGACGGGACGCCGGGCCCTTTTGGTTGTTTTGTTGTCGACAAGTATACAGTTATAAAATGAAAGCGCTGCACTACCCGCATCAGGTTACCGAATAGAAGGAGGAATCACTTTGGATACTCTGTTTGGCATGAGTCATAACGCTACGCTATTATTCTGGACGCTGCTCACCATCGTGTTCTTGGTCATACTGATTTCCAAATATAAATGGAATCCGTTCGTAACGCTGCTCATTTCCGCGCTGTTGCTTGGTCTTCTGGCCGGTATGAAGCCCCTTGACGTCGTCAGTTCCATCACCGGTGGCCTCGGGGGAACGCTGGGTACGATTGCGATCGTGATCGGACTTGGCACCATGCTGGGCAAAATGATGGCCGAATCCGGCGGTGCGGAGCGCATCGCGACCACGCTGGTAGACCGGTTCGGCGAAAAAAGAGTGCACTGGGCGATGATGCTTGTCGGCTTTATCGTCGGGATCCCGGTATTTTTTGAAGTTGGCGTGATCTTGTTGATACCGATCGTCTTTACGGTTGCCAAAAAAACGAAAATGTCCCTGTTGCAAATCGGGATTCCGATTTTGGCCGGTTTGTCCACCGTACACGGACTCGTCCCGCCGCATCCGGCGCCGATGATCGCGATTAACGCTTACGGGGCCGATCTGGGCCGTACGATTTTGTATTCGATTCTGATCGGCCTGCCGGTGGCCATCGTGGCCGGCCCCATTTTCGGCAAATATATCGGTAAGCGGATTATGTTGGAACCGCCGGCCGAGCTGGCCGAACAATTTGCCGTTAAAGGCGGACGCCAACTGCCGGGGTTCGGCATTACGCTGTTTACGATTTTGCTGCCGGTCATCCTCATGCTGATCGGCTCCATCGCCGATATCCTCGACCCGGGGGCCACCCGTCCGATCACGCTGTTCTGCGAGTTTATCGGCCACGAAATCATGGCGCTGCTGATCGCCGTCGTGTTTTCTTTCTTCTCGCTAGGTTACAGCCGCGGTTTCAGCAAGCAGGATCTCTCCAAATTCACGAGCGAATGCCTGGCACCGATCGCGGGGATCGTGCTGATCATCGGCGCCGGCGGCTCGTTCAAGCAGGTGCTGATCAACAGCGGCGTTGGCGATGCCATCGCGCAAATCGCAACCGGCGCGAACGTCAATATCATCCTCTTCGCCTGGTTCGTGGCGGCGTTAATCCGTGTGGCGACCGGTTCAGCAACAGTTGCGATGACGACGGCGGCGGGCATCGTGGCGCCCGTGCTGGCCTTGACCCCGGGTGCCAACGTCGAGCTGGCCGTTCTCGCCACCGGCGCCGGCTCCATCGTGCTTTCCCACGTCAACGATGCCGGGTTCTGGATGGTGAAGGAATTCTTTAATATGACAGTACCGCAAACTTTGAAGTCTTGGACCGTCATGGAAACGCTCCTGTCCGTCGTCAGTCTGGCGTTGATCCTCGGGCTGAGCTTTATTTTCTAAGGCAAAACTCATTACAATGGAAATACGAAAATGACGCAGAGAGAAGGGAAGAAATGGATACCGTAACGCATATGATCGGCCTGGATATCGGGACGACCAGCACGAAGGCCGTCTTGTACGAACGCAGCGGCCGGATGATCGCCACGGCGAATGAGGAATATCCGCTGTATACTCCCTCCGCTTCCGTGGCCGAACAGGATCCCGAGGAGATTTTTGCCGCGGTGATCGCGGCCGTGGCTCAAGTGATGAACGCCAGCGGAATCGCTCCGGAACAAGTCGGCTTCGTCTCGTTCAGTTCGGCGATGCACAGCGTCGTCCCGCTGGACGGCGAAGGCAAACCGCTGATGCGCTGTCTCACCTGGGCGGACAACCGCAGCGCGGATTGGTCGGAGAAGCTGAAGAACGAACTGGGCGGTCACGAGATTTATCGGCGTACCGGCACGCCAATCCATCCGATGTCCCCGCTGACCAAGCTGCTGTGGCTTCGTCATGAGCGGCCGGAACTTTTCGCGCAAGCCCGCAAGTTCGTGTCGATCAAGGAATACGTCTTTCTGAAGCTGTTCGGGGAGTACGTCGTCGATTATTCGATCGCGTCGGCCACCGGCCTGCTGAACCTGGAACGCCTGAATTGGGACGAAGAAGCGCTGCAGGTGGCCGGCATCACGCCGGAGCAGCTGTCTAAGCTTGTGCCGACGACGCACATCCTGCAGGGACTGGCGCCAGGTTATGCCAGCGCCATGGGACTCGCCGCCTCCACCCGCTTCGTCATCGGCGCCAGCGACGGCGTCCTGTCCAATCTCGGGGTCGATGCGATCGACCCCGGTGTCGTCGCCGTCACGATCGGCACCAGCGGTGCGATCCGCACCGTCGTCGACCGGCCGAGAACCGATCCCAAAGGCCGGATCTTCTGCTACGCGCTGACGGATAAGCACTGGGTCATCGGGGGGCCGGTCAACAACGGCGGCGTGATTTTCCGCTGGGTGCGGGACGAATTTGCCGCTTCCGAGGTCGAAACGGCGAAACGGCTGGGGATCAGCCCGTATGACGTGCTGACCAAAATCGGCGAGCGCGTCCGTCCGGGCGCGGACGGGCTGCTCTTCCATCCGTACCTGGCCGGCGAACGGGCACCGCTATGGAATCCTCATGCGCGCGGCTCCTTCTTCGGGTTGACGCTGCATCATCAGAAGGAGCATATGATCCGGGCCGTGCTGGAAGGCGTGATTTACAACTTGTATACCGTGCTTCTGGCGATGGAGGAACAGATCGGCCGGCCACGGAAAATCCAGGCGACGGGCGGCTTCGCCCGCTCCCCGTTATGGCGGCAAATGATGGCCGATATTTTCGATCAGCAGGTCGTCATTCCGGAGAGCTTCGAAAGCTCCTGCCTCGGCGCGGTGGTCCTCGGCCTGTATGCTTTGGGCGAAATCGATTCTTTCGAGATCGTTAAAGACATGGTCGGCGGCACCCATGAGCATACGCCGATCCCCGAGCATGCGGCCGTTTATAAGCAGCTGCTGCCGATTTACATCCGCATTTCGCGCAAGCTGGAGGAAGATTACGAGGCAATCGCCAAGTTTCAGCAGCAACAAGCCGAGCGATAAGATGTTCGGTTTTATAAAAAAATCCGACTTGCCCCTCAAGGGCGATCGGATTTTTTTGTGTTGCCGCGATAAATACGAGGACTTACTCACTATCCCCGCCGGTTGATTTATGCACACTGAAATTCGAAGTTTGAGGTTTCTTGTAATAACTTGTGCATAATTTTTTTGAGATTTTGGGGGTCCCTGTCGAATTCTAAACAAATTATAAACAATATGTAGTGGTGTGAATGATATTTATGCACAAGTTATTGAATTTGTGGATAAAAGCAGACAGCTCATTGAAAAACAGGCCTTCTTTTGCTATGATTAAATTGTTTTCGTTGTGAATATCTAAGTCCAGCGGCTTATTTATTAACAGCCTGTGGATAACATTGTGAACAATTCGAATATTCACCTGTTTAT
The DNA here is from genome assembly GCF_057063165.1 of Paenibacillus sp. JL3B1040. Taxonomy (NCBI): domain Bacteria; kingdom Bacillati; phylum Bacillota; class Bacilli; order Caryophanales; family Paenibacillaceae; genus Paenibacillus; species Paenibacillus tiangongensis. The sequence continues at coordinate 5,826,132 of NZ_CM169317.1, forward strand.
AATGATTATACTTTACTTAACACTGGGGATAGAATTCCCCTTTATTTATGTTTTCTCGACCTCTTTCTGCATGGCTTAAGCCACAATTGGAAGATTTAAAAGGAGTGACAGTCT